>JACKHM010000002.1 GCA_020638995.1 Planctomycetaceae bacterium | reverse complement strand
GCTGAATCCGATTGCCAACGACGAAGTCATGAAGAAAGTGCCGGCGAAAATTGCCGCCGCAACGACGAAAAAACCACGCCGCTCCGATTTAGAGGAGGCCGGTGCAGTAAACTTGGCATATTCAGGCTTGGAAGGCATGGGCGGAGCGACCGACACCTTTTTCGCGGCCGGCGCACCAGTTTCTTTAGCTCTCGCAGCAGCCTCGGCCTTCGAAATGGGCCCCGGTTTTACAGCCCCTCCTCGCGCCGCGGCCAGAATACTTGCGGTGTCTTTCGGGCCGGAAGGCTTCGCCGCGACGGGCTCCTTCGTAACTGGAGCTGCCTTGGCTGCAACAGGCTTCTTCGCGGGGGCGGATTTGGCTGCAGTGGCACCAGCACTTTTCTCGCCTCGAGCAGCGGCCAGCATCTCAGCGACGGACATCTGACCGGGCTTCTTTGCCGGAGCGGCAGGCTTCTCGGGTGCCGGTGCAGCAGGCCTGCTTTCGCCTGCACCACCGCCTCCCGCGCCAGCTCGCGCCGCGGCCAGCATTTCTGCGACGCTCATCTTACCAGGCTTGGCCGGCGCAGCAGGCTTGGATTCTGACTTTGGTGTTTCTACGGGCGCGCTCTCAGACGCTGGAGCCGCACCACCGCCGTCTTGGCCGCGAGCTGCAGCCAGGATCTGTTCTATTGACAGTTTTTCTTTGTCAGCCATGAACCTTGGACCACCACAAACGGTTATCAACCGAGAGCTTGAAGACGAGAAGTCGTTTCGCGAGCCCTGCTTGTGAAGTTTTTCACGGAACCGAGCCCAAATTTGTATCTCACCAGGGTTTATTGTCAACTACCCCCGTAGTGCGACAATAAGCCGCAGGCGATTCGGCGTTCGTGCAACACGGTCGAACGCTGGCTGGTTTTCGCAATCGCTCAGCCGTTCTAGAATCGATCCTCTCGACGCCTGGATTCCAAGCTCCGATTGTCAGCGCCTTTTGCCGGTTGGCTTAGCTAAGTTAAGGAAAATGGTTGGAAGATGAATGTCTTAGTTGTCGGAAACGGCGGACGCGAACATGCATTGGCTTGGAAAATCAATCAGAGCCCGCGGGCCGATCGCGTGTTTGTGGCGCCGGGAAACGCAGGCACTGCAGAAGATGGCGAGAATGTTGATATCAAGGCCGACGACTTTCCTCGGCTGATCCGATTCGCGAAAGATAACAATGTTGAACTGACGGTCGTCGGGCCGGAAGCTCCGCTCACTGCCGGAATTGTTGATGCCTTTGAAAAGGCGAAACTTAGAGTATTTGGCCCTAGCAAAGCCGCCGCTCAGCTTGAGGGGAGTAAGGTCTTTTGCAAAGACATGCTCCATAACGCGAACATCCCGACCGCAGACTACAAAGTGTTCAGGGATGCCGATCGCGCTGCTACTTACATCACGGAACGCTACCCAGAGGAGAAACAAGCGGTGCCTGTGGTGGTTAAGGCGGACGGCTTAGCCGCCGGTAAGGGCGTGATCGTCTGCTCGACTAGGTCGGAAGCCTTGGACGCCATCAACCGGATTGCCCGTGATCGCGAGTTCGGTGACGCGGGGAGTCGGCTGGTCATCGAAGAGCGACTGGATGGTCAGGAAGCGAGCGTGCTGGCCATCGTCGATGGACGCACTATTGTCACGCTGCCGCCCGCGCAAGACCACAAGCCCGCGTTGGATGGTGACAAAGGACCCAACACAGGCGGTATGGGAGCTTACTCGCCCACCCCCTTGGTCGACGGTGAAAAATTGCGATGGATCGAAGAGCACGTTCTCGTGCCGACCGTGCATGCGATGAAGCGTTCCCGTAACCCGTTCAAAGGGATCTTGTACGCGGGGCTGATGATGACGAATCAAGGGCCAAAGGTGCTGGAATACAACGTCCGATTTGGCGACCCCGAGTGCCAGCCGCTGCTGATGCGGCTGAAAACTGACATTGTCGATGTACTCGATGCGACGGTGTCCGGCGAACTTGACAAGTTTGGTGGCCTAGAATGGGATCCGCGCCCTTCCGTCTGCGTCGTAATGGCCAGCGAAGGTTATCCCGGATCCTACGAGCGCGGCAAACCGATTCGTGGACTCGCCGAAGCGGCAAAGCTTTCCGATGTAAAAGTCTTCCATGCTGGCACGGCAACCTTGGATGGTCAGGTCGTTACGAACGGAGGCCGAGTGCTTGGTGTGACTGCGATGGGAGATTCTATTTCTGACGCCAAACGCCGCGCCTATGAAGCAGTGAAGTGCATCCGGTGGGAAGGTGCCTGGTGCCGGAAAGACATTTCGGACAAAGCAGTGAGATAGCGGCCCGATACAAGCTGCGTTAAATGAGCACCCACTCATCAATTAGCCCCTTCGACAAGCGAGGTATTGAGCACCTCCGTCGCGAGTTTAAGCTCGATCCGGAATGCGTCCGTCGATTTCGAAATTCGCTTCTGAAACGGTTCGCGACCGACGAAGCCGCATTGGAGGATTTTCCTGCGGCCGATCATTTGCATCTGCATGAACTCGAGTTGTTTCGTCGCCGCGATTCGAAGATCGATGGAGCGACGAAACTGCTTTTGCGCACCAAGTTAGGCATGTTGATCGAAGCAGTGATCCTGAGGATCGAGACCGGTCGCACGACGCTTTGTGTTTCGAGCCAAGTTGGGTGTGCCGCCGCCTGCGAGTTTTGCGCCACGGGTAAGATGGGAGTTGCCCGCAACCTATCCCCCGAGGAGATTCTTGATCAGGTGCTTCGCGCCGGTCAGCTGCTCGCCGAAGAAGGCCGATCTCTTCGAAATATTGTGTTTATGGGGATGGGGGAGCCGTTTCATAACGAGGAGAATCTCTACCGGGCGATTGAAATTTTGATCTCACCCGTGTTCTTCAATATTGCGCCAACGAAGGTGCTTGTTTCAACAGTCGGCATTACCGATGCGATGCTTCGTTGCGTCGAATGTTTTCCTCGGGTCAACCTTGCTCTCAGCTTGCACAGCGTCAGGCAGGAAGTTCGTGAACGGTTAATTCCGCTCGCGACCAAGTTTCCGCTCGACGAGCTACATCGCACCGTGGCCGAACTAAATCGCCGCCAGGCGAGCACCGTGATGATCGAGTACCTCATGCTTGCCGGAGTGAACGACTCGCAGGATGATGCGAAAGAACTTGCGACTTGGCTTCAAGGATTGCGCGTCCACGTCAACTTGATTCCCTACAACCCAATTGAAGACGCCTCCCAGCTAGTTGGCAGCGATCGCGAAACGCGACTGGCGTTTGCCAAAACAATTCGAGACGCTGGCTTCAAAACAACGCTGCGCTACTCGCTAGGTAACGACATCGCCGCAGCATGTGGCCAGTTGGTGCGCCGTGAAAACCGGGGCATCGCCAAATCAGTTAGTATTTCCGGCGTGAACTGATGATGCCGACCGGCATCTCCTTGCTATCGACGTCACGTGTTGCAGTTGGCGGGCTGGCGGAAGAAGAATGTTGCGGTCGTGGGCCGCGATTGAATTCTGGCAGCCGGTTGCGTTCGCGTCTGTGGTGCGGTGACTTCGACCAGCGGCTGTTTATGCTGGTATCTCGTCACCATAGCGGCCCAGGTTTCTTTCGTGAACGGTCCTGTCTTGCGATACAAGATTCTCGTCGTGGTCCGATCGATGACAACCGAGTGTGGATACTCCGAAACTTGAAACGCTTTGGCAACACGCTGCCCGTGTTCCGAATTTGCGTCGACTCGACATAGTACGTAACTCTTCAAGGCCTCTTCAGCGGGATATGGTCTCTGACCTGCTGCCGATTGTCGTGATGCTTCAGCGTAAGGATTTCCTCGGCTGATCACCAACAGCATTGGTCGTTCCGAAGACCTCGCTAGTTCCAGAGCTGCTCCGTAGTCGGAGTGCCAAACCAGCTCATTCGCTTGAAGGTCTGTCGATACTCCGAGCACAAAAATGACTGCGAGAAGTATTCTCATCGAGTTGGTTTCCTGTTGCGGACGTGAAGGCTGTGCTTAGTCGGTGTCGAGTGGTGCCCCGGTTAAGCCCTGCCCACACGCGATCTGGTTAACTGGAGATAATAAGGTGAATGGGATGCTTAGGCAACTATTAAGTGGCGGGTGGGACCCATCCGCCGCCTGTCACGACCGGGTCCCAGAATCTTTGGGAACTCAGAATCTTCTGGAATCTGACTCCGAGTAACCCGGGTGCATCTCCTGCGTGGTTGTGGGACGATGGGGCGAAGAACGTCATCGCCGACAGTACCGTAGCGGTGAACATTTGGCCAAGTGAACGGCAAAATTGGCCTGGACCAACGATTGCAATCCTGTATCATTCTCCCCGCTCATCTCCGGGGAAAGGTGCCGTTCGGCACAGTGTTAAAGGCCATTTTGTATTGAGTTCAGAGGAGTCCTCCTCATGCGAAGTTACGGCGTGTCATGTGCGCTTGCTGGTTTACTTCTTTGTCACAGCGCTGGGGCCTTGGGAGCCGATGATTCGGAGCCAGTTAACCCCTTCGAGCAACCGTCGCCGAGCAATCGCGCCGTTACCGCAAGCTTCTCGGACGAAACGGATGTGGAGGAAGAACGTGGCTTCTCCCTGCCGAGACTTTCGTTGCCGAAATTGCCGACCCCTACCCTCCCGAAACCCAGCATGCCGAGTTTTTCATTGCCAAAGCTGCAAATGCCGAAGCTCTCTATGCCGGAGTGGACTAAGCGAGATTCAACGCCAAACACGGGACCATCTACTTGGCAGAAACTGAATAACGGAACGAAGAGCATGCTCTCGAAGACCCGCGACACACTAATGCCCTGGACGGTTGATGACGATGCGTCTGCGGTGCGACACGCGACCGGCAGTCGCTCCTCAACGGGCATTAGCCGCACGCGAGTGTCCTCGAATCGCGGGAATGCCTCTTCGTCGACTGGCGAGAAGAAATCGTTTTTCAGCTCGATCTTGCCCTCGTCCGAACCTGAGCCGGCACCGGTTCGAACGACGAGCGATTTTCTGTCACAGAAACGACCTTTGTTCGACTGAGTGGCGCATTCACGAGTTTAGGCTCGCCAGTAGAATAGTCCGTCATGACAACGGACTTGATCTTAGGAACTGCGGGCCACATTGATCACGGTAAGACGTCGCTCATTCGCGCGCTGACGGGCGTCGACACGGATCGGTTGCCTGAAGAAAAGAAACGCGGCATCACCATCGAACTTGGGTTCGCTGAGCTATCGTTGGGCGACTTTCGACTTGGTATCGTCGACGTGCCCGGCCACGAGCGGTTTGTGCGAAACATGCTCGCCGGGGCCACCGGGATGGATTTGGCACTGCTGGTGGTAGCCGCAGACGACTCGATTAAGCCTCAAACGCGTGAGCATCTGGAAATCTTGCGTCTTTTGGATCTTGAGGCGGGGGTAATTGCATTGACCAAGTGCGACTTGGCCGATCCCGAATGGATGGAACTGGTCGAAGAAGAGATCCGAGAGCTCGTCACCCACTCGTTCCTTGCCGACGCTCCGATCGTACGGACGAGCACCGCGACCGGCGAAGGTTTGGATGTGCTTCGACAGCGGCTTGCCGAAGCTGCTCAGATTGCCGCTGCAGGCAGCCATACCAGCCGGCTCAATGCTCCGTTTCGAATGGCGATCGATCGCACGTTCACGATTGCTGGGCACGGCACGGTGGTCACCGGCAGCGTCAGTAGTGGACGCGCAACGATTGGGGATGAGTTACTTGTCGAACCCGGAGATTTGAAAGTCCGCGTGCGTGGAATTCAGAATCACGATCGTTCCGTGGAATCGGTTCAGCGTGGGCAGCGCGCCGCCATAAACTTAGCGGGTATCCGTCACGATGAAACGAGTCGAGGTCAGGAACTTTGCTCGCCCGGTCATCTGACGCCGAGTCGTTTGGTCACCGCCGGAATTACATTGCTTCCCTCCGCGCCGCGCCCATTGAAGGATCGGACTCGTGTCCGGATTCATGTCGGCACGGCAGAGTTGTTGGCCTCGGTCCGAGTTCTAGGGGCTGCTCAGATTGACCCGGGATCGACGGGTTCCGCGCAGCTCTTTCTCAGCGCGGCGGCAGCCACCGTGTGGGGGCAACCTTTCGTTGTTCGCAGCGAGTCGCCCGTCCAAACGATCGGCGGTGGTCGCGTCCTTGACCCCGATGCCGAGCGGATTCGGCACGCCGATGACGAGGTTATGCAGATGGTTTCGGAGCTTTCGTCAAAGGACATTATCGAACGTGGCAGTGCCGCTCTGTACTTCGCAGGCTTTCGTGACTGGCAACCTGATAGCCTGTCCCGCACGGCTGGCATTGACGCTTTTGAAGACGTTCGACGAACGCTTGCTGATCGCGGCGACCTACTGGAGGTATCCGTTTCTCCCAAGCGAGTCATACGCTTGCATCGTCTCGTATTAAGGCAACTGTGCCGGCGGATCGAGTCGACGCTTGAGAAACTCCACATGCGTTACCCGCTACGCTCGGTTCTTGACCGGGGATTAGTGGCGAATCAGTTTCGTTACCTTGACGACGAGAATATTTTGACGACTGCGCTAAAACAGATGGCATCGGACGGGATAATTAAGTTTGGTCCGAACGGAATCTCGCTGGTTGGTCACGGCCCAAAACTGTCCCAGAATGAGCAGAAGCTTTTGTCGCAGTTGATCGAAACATTGCGGCAAGCCGGAATTCAAGCTCCTTCCGTGAAAGAATGCCAACAACAGGCGGCACGAAATCAAGAGTCTGTTCCGCAGCTACTGGCACTGGGCGCAGCCAGCGGTGAATTGGTCGAAGTCAACCCGGAGTACTATCTGCACACGGAAGTGGACCAGGCGGCAAAACAGAAGCTCTCCGTCCACTTCCACAGCGGAGATGGATTGACGATGAGTCAGATCCGGGAAATCCTGGAGACAAGTCGCAAATACGCCGTTCCCTATTGCGAGTACTTGGATCGCACAGGCTTTACGTTACGCCATGGCGACTTACGCGTACTGGCAAGTATTTAATGGGTAGTGTGTTACACTTGGCGGTGGCGTCCCTGCACCATATCGGAAAGAACCATGCAAAATCCACTTCGAAGTATCCCATCGGTCAACGAATTGCTCGAACGTCCAGAGCTGAAGAACCTGGTCGATCGCGTTAGCCACAACGTCGTCGTTACCGAAGTTCGCGGCTTTTTGGAACGCCTGAGAGAAGATGTGCAATCCACGGCATCCGAGATGAACATTCCAACTCCTGGCGAATTGGCCGAACGTATTGCCGATTGGATTGTGAAAGGGGAAGAGCTACCCTTGCGACCTGTCATCAACGCGACCGGAATTCTCCTGCACACGGGACTCGGTCGCGCTCCGCTGGCGAAGGAGGCTGTTCAGGCGATGGCTGACGTCGCGGAGTATGCGAGCGTCGAACTGGATCTCGCTACTGGCGAACGATCACAGCGCGTAGCTGCGGTCGAGAAACTGCTCAAAGAACTGACCGGTGCGGAAGCTGCGGCGGTGGTCAACAACAATGCGGCGGCGACGTTATTGACGTTAGCTGCGCTCGGCTGCGACAAAGAAGTGATCGTCTCGCGAGGGCAACTGATCGAAATCGGCGGCAGCTATCGATTGCCGGATGTAATGTCGGCCAGCGGTACGCAGCTGCGCGAAGTTGGCACAACCAACAAAACTCGAATTGGAGACTTTGAAGCAGCAATTAGTGAGGAGACTGCGGCATTGATGCGTGTGCATACGAGCAACTTCAAAGTGGTTGGATTTACAGAAGAACCAACGCTCGCGGAACTCGTCGCCCTGGGACGCAAGCAGAACTTGCCGGTGATCGACGACATAGGCTCTGGGGCGCTTATCGATTTTGGAAAGTATGGTATCCACGACGAACCGATCGCGAGCGTGAGTATCAAATCTGGTGCGGACCTTGTGTTGTTCAGCGGAGACAAGCTTGTTGGTGGGCCTCAATGTGGAATCATCGTCGGCAAGAAGAGCCTTGTGCAAAAAATCGCTAAGCACCCGATGATGCGAGCGATGCGCGTCGACAAACTCATTCTCGCCGCGTTGGCTGCCACGCTGCGACTCTATCGAGATGTGACGGTGGCCGAAGAGTCGTTGCCGTTGCTTGCGAGGCTGAGTGCGCCTGTTGAGAATCTTCGTAATCGCGCGGAGCGCCTTGCACCTCAGTTGGCCGCGACGGCTGTGATCAAGCAAGCCGAGGCGATCGAAGGAAACACTTACCTCGGCGGCGGTTCAGTCCCCACCCAACAGATACCGACCTGGTGTGTTGCCCTTACACCAGAGGAATTAAATGTTGACGATCTCAGTAAGCGGCTTCGTATGGGCTCGCCGTCGGTTGTTGGGCGAATTCAGCAGGATCGATTGCTGCTCGATTTGCGTTCGGTGCTGCCTCACCAGGATGGAGTGATCGTAGAGGCGGTAAGTCGACTTGAAATGGGGCCAGGCCAATCGAGTCCGGACAGTCCGCCCAATCGTTAAAAGCGATACCGCGTGTCCAAGAAAGGTCATCTCTCGCCTAATAGCGGTATTCTCACGGCGTCTCCGCCGGACCAGAATCAAAACTTGGGATATCACCTCGGGTTTCCAGATTCTAAGCCGCTGGGAGTGCTTCGTGCATTTTCGTTTTCCGCGACTGCTCTTGTTCGGTGCTGTGACTGCGGTCCTCGGTTTGCAGAGCGTACTAGTCGCGCAAACTCCCGAGCCGCCCATGGACCGTTCAATTGGCGACAAGCACGCGTGGGCTCACTTTGGTATTGGCTCGTGGAAGCTGGTTCGCGTTTACACCGAGGCTATCGGAGCGAACGGACAGGTCGAAAGCGTGAGCATCACCGAGACGAAGACGACGCTCGACAAGGCTGATGAGCAAGGCTATTCACTGAATGTGGAAGTTACGGTTGAGGTGGCAGGCAAGCGTTTTCAAGCCGAACCGAAATATGTCTCTTATGGCTATCACGGCGAACTGTTAGGCCAAACCATCGAAGTCAAACAGCTCGGACCGAGCCATGCCGAAATCTGCGGCCACAAGTATCCGACCGGCTCGCGTCAAATCGTGATCATCACCGATACGACTCAGAGCACGAGCACCGTAGAGTACTCCGATGCTGTGGCCCCTTACTACTTGAAACGGACAACCGAATCGATCGACAACGAGACGAAAGCCCGAAATTATCATTCGGTGGTGGAAGTCCTTGCCGTCGATATGCCAGAGAAGGTCTTAACCGAAGTAAAATCGGCGGCCCATGTGAAGACCATCGAAACATTCGAAAACGGAACGAGCAAGGTAACGCTCGAAGTGCATTGCGAATCGGTCCCCGGCGGTGTCGTCTCGCACACTTCCAAGCAGCTAAACTCCGACGGAAGAATCACCCAGCGAAGTACGCTTGAATTGCTCGACTATCGAGCGATCGAGAAGCCACCTGCCAAAGTTCCAGTCATCGAACGCAGGCGTCTGTTTCCGGGACGCCGACGGAACTGAACGATGGTGGGATTTCGGTTTCGCTCGAATCGGTTTTCGCTATCTTTCGCGATGCTGTCGTGACGTTCGATCCGGATTCTGGAACTCACCTCTCTTGCGAGAAGTTTCCGTCGCGATCACATTGAGTTTTGCGTCGTGTGTTTGCAAGTACGCTTGGCTCTACCTCCCACGGAATTTCAATGTGACGTCCAAAAGCCGCACCGCACCGGTTCTCTTCTTATCGCTATTTATCGCGGTGGGCAGTGTACCGCTGGTAATGGGAATTCGTGGCGTACTACAGTCCCGTGCAACACTCGCATGGCCGCAGGCAACCGGACGAATTGTGAGTTCTGGTGTGCGTTCCGAACAACGCACATCGCGCGATGATGACGGGCGACAACGGACAACGACCTACTACTATGCGGACGTTACCTATGAGTACGTTGTCGATGGCAAATCTTTCACGGGCACGCGTATCACGTTGACCGATGGGCAGAGTGGCAGTCAGGCAGATGCGAGTGCCACACGCGACCGGTACCCACGCGACGCAGGCGTCTCGGTTGCCTACGACCCAGCCTCGCCCGATCAATCGGTTCTCGAACCCGGTCGCTGGGGCAATTCGGGTTGGTTGTTGCTGTTTGGCGGAGTCTTCTGCGGAGTGCCTGCGCTGTTGCTACGGGCAATGCTGCGCGGCGAGCCGAAGACTGATCGCGACGCCGAGCAAATACAGGCTCGTACTTTAAGCGGAGTCGTTTTCAAAGAACGAGTTTTGGAATGGGAGCCCGGAAGTCGCGTCCACTTGCATCGTGACCATGAGACGTTTACGACGATTGTTATTGCCAGCGTGATCGTAGGATTGTTGTTTGGGATTGTCATCGGTGCGGTTCCGGCGGGGATTTTTTTCTTTGACCGCTTTGGGCTCATGTTTGTCGTGAAAGCTTATCTTGCGGTCTCCGTAATCCTTGCCTTGGCGTTTGGCATCTCGTTCGGGATTGCCCACCGCCGACGAGATACTGTGATTGACTGGGGGTTTCACACCGTGCGGGCACAGGTTGGTTGGTTTGCGCGTCAGTACTCGTTCAATCAAATTGCAGGCCTTGTCTATTTGGCTCCTCCACCGTCTGCGACTGGTGAGGCAAACAGTAAACAGATTGCCAAAATCGAATTGTTAGTCGATGGTCGCAAGTATGTGATCCTCGAAACCGAGGTAACTCGCCAACAGCAGAAACATCTTCGCGGCAAGCTCGCTCCTATCTTGGATCCGTTATCGGCGGAGTTAGGAGTGACGTGGTCTGAGGCGGAGGTGAAATCGTCGTCTGCCAGCTCGAAGGCAGTGGCTAATCGGTATCAGGGTGAAGACCGCGAACTAGTAGAAGCGATCGGTAAGGTGGGCGGGCACGTCGCACATCGAGACGACAAAGTCTATTCAGTGGATTTGAGCGACGTTGAAGGGACGGATGGAATCGTTGAAATCGTCGCTCAATTTTCGTCGCTCCAGAAATTGCAAATGAAAGGCAAAGGAATCACGGATGAGGCCGTAAGATTCCTAACCTATTTGGGAGATCTGCGAGTATTGGAATTGCGGAGTACTTCGCTGACCGAAACCGGCGTCAGAATGCTAAGCAATATCAAGTCGCTAGAGTGCTTGTCGCTCAAGGGAACAAGAATTGGTTCCGCCGCCGTGCATCCGCTGGCAGATCTACCAGTCCTGGAAGAATTGAACCTGGCCTACACCGCGATCGACGACCGGGCTCTCGAATACCTGGCGGATTGCGAGTATCTCGACTACCTCGACCTGACTGGAGCAGCGGTTACTCCGGATGCGCTCGAAAAACTTCAAGAGCAATTGCCGGACTGCAGCATCACGACGGAAGAAGACGACGCGGCATAGGTTTGGGAAAGTGCGAAACGCTTCATTGCAAACAATTGAAGTGATGAACGGCAGCTATCGGTTGCCTGCCGGCAAGTTGTCATCTACGTTGAGCCACTCGCCGATACTTGCGTATAAATCGTCAATTGTTTTGTCGTTCCCTGCGAGGCGTCTCAGACGCGTCGAATCCTCGGAACTCCCATCCGATGTTTGCGTCTGGTTGGGCATCGTCTGTGAAGCTTTGGGGGGCGTCACGACACCGTTTCGAAGCATCGTGCAGCGCACCAAGGCTAGGTCTTCGGTCGGGACAAAGGTCGTGACCGTTGACGCGACCACCGTCTGTATCGGAGGTGATAACGAACGGTTGAATGCGAAGTCCGAGGCGGGCGATTCAGCTTCTGCCAGTGCGTCCTTGTTCAAGAAGTTGATAACCTGAAGCGCATCGATCGGAGCCAAAATGTCATCGCCGCTGACATCATAGTGGAAAGTGATGCCCGCTGCGCCCGGAGTAGGCAAAAGACCTCCCGCGAGGATGACGGTCGGGTTGTTCAATTCGTTTATGATAATCAGTACATCGATTGGTGAGACTTTGGAGTCTCCGTTTACGTCCAGGCGGTTTAACTGGTTCTGCCAGGCCCAGAACGGCGCGGTGATCGACAGCTCGGCGGTCACTTGATCGCCCAGCCGGACGATGCCGCCAGGCATACTCAAGGCCAGTTTGATTTTTTCGACTTCTTCATTCACCGCATCGCGCAGGATGGAAACGCTGAACGTCTTGATCAATTCTCCAGACTCAAAGGTCAGCGTGCCGGAGGTGGCCGTGTAATCCTCGCCGGCTTTGCCCGTGTCGTCCTTGGTGGCATACTGCACGCTGACACGTCCATCGCCGCTACCGGAACGTGTAACTGTAACTAGCGCGTTGCCAGCATTCTCGGCCACGGAGTAATCGGTCACGTCGAATTGAAGCTTGTCCGGGACGACAATCATAAAGATCATTCCGTTGGCGAGATCAGCAACGCTCGGCGCACTGGTGTCGTCAAAGGTCACTGATATCGAACCGACTACCGTCCCGTCAGCCTGCATCTCGTTTGTGATCACGGGTGCCGTGCCGCCGCTCCCCATAACGAACATCCACTGTGCTTCGTCCGGAGACTCACCCTCGCCGGCCCCGTCTTGTCCAATCAACCCGGCTCCGTCATTTGCGACCACGCCAGCTCCGTCCTGGCCGATCAAGCCCGCCCCATCGTTAGCAACTACAGTGGGCCCCGAAACCGCGATCAGTACAGCATCGGGTGGAATCGCTGGTTCATTGTTCAACCCGCCACCAGCGACAATCTGTGGTGTCACCGTAGTTCGAACGGCCGTAGCGCCTTGTACGTTGACGCTATAGGAATGATTGCCGATGCTCCTCCCAACAGTGTTGGCGATGCCTTGGATGGCACCACCCACGGCATTGGCGACCCCAGTAGCGGCGTCGCTCACTGCCCGCACAGCCTGTCCCGTCGCGTAGACTGCGGCGGAGGCAATGCAGTTTAGGTTCAAGAATCCACAATCCGCCTGCGCACTCGCGGACGCTAGCAGGTGATATCCAGCGTCGGACGAGGTGCTCGCAGTTACCGTTTCCCCGGCCCCGCCGCGGGCGACATTCCAGTCGACGACACGAATGAGTCCCAGGTTTCTAGCCACTTCCGTCTTGGACGCGACTTCGACCGCCAGCACTCCGACCTTGTCAGTGAACTCGGCTGGAACCTGCACTTCCAATCGCGTGCTGTCGACGAAAATAGTCGAATCCAGCACCTCTCCATTGACGCGAATCTTATGACCGTCCACAAACTGTTCGCCTTGGACGGCCAGTGAAAACGCCTCACCCCTTCTGACGATCACAGGTTCGTACGAAGTAAGTCGGGCATTAATCACCGCCGATACTTGACGGTTATTCTGTTTACCGTTGATTTGGATATTGCCCGTGGCATCATTGAATCCATCCACGGCGATATAGTACGTCTGACCTTCGCGCGCCAAAAAGGAAATTTCTTCCGTGCGGAGTCGTGGGTCTGTCGGGATTGGGGCGGGGTGATCATCACCGGAAATTATCTCGACTAGATAATCGTTTTCGTTCTTATACACGGCGAGCAGCGTATCAAAGTCGCTTCCATCGGTCGTGAATTTGGCCCAAGCGGTGTAGGGTGAGGTCCAAGAATACCAAACGGAGTTTTTGTCTTTGGGCACGCCGGCATGATGTGGCTCCTGATCGCCGAAGATGATCTCGGCCGTTGCACCGACATTGGTGCCGGTCAGAGTGACTCCACCGGCAACATTTAGATTACTTGGAAACGACTGCGCTTTGGCGAAGTCATCATTCGCGGGACGCACGGTGGTTTGGACCGCGCCGGCGCTGGCCACGAGCACGCCACCTCGTGCCACAACTGCGCCGAGGTTTTCCAGCGTGCCGGCCTTAGTCGGGTGGACGACGAAGCGAAATGGCAGGGTCTGGCCGGGATCGAGTTGATCCAGATTGCATTGGAAGAAGTCGGCTTCCTGGCGGCACAGAGTCGTTGATACCGATACGAACGCGGAATCGCTTGGCACGGGACTTGAAATGAAAACGTCGGCGGCGGGAATGCTGTTCGGGTTGGTGACCTTGATCTCATAGGTCAGTTCCTCGCCGACATGGACTGGGTCCGGCGAATCGGTCAGCGTGATCTGCAACGGGGCGAGCACGTGTGTCACCTTCGCAGCCGTGTTGTCCAATGGATTGGCGTCGGTCTCCGTGGCCGAAGCTTCAAAGCCGAGCTGAACATTGCCCGCGTCGTTGAACTTGAACGGCAGGGCCACCGACTTGTCAGCTCCCGCGGCGAGCGTGTCGAGCGTACAAACCACGCGCGAACTCAGTTGCTCGCAGTTGGCTGGACTCTCGGCCGCGACGAACTGCACTCCCGACGGCAACGGGTCCGAGCGAACCTGAACGTTTGTGGCAGCGCCGTCGCCGAGGTTGTGTACCGACACGGTGTACACAGACTTCTCCGTCGGATTGACGGTATTCGGCAAGTTCGAGACACCGACCGCCAAGTCGGGCTGCGGCGGTGGGACGTTGAACGATGACAACGTCACGCTGGCTTCCTGCTGGCTGCCGTCTTGGAATGTCGCGATGACCCGAAACGATTTACCCTCGGTAAAGAAGCTCTTCGCTTCGGGACGGTCCTCGGGCGCGAACAAAACGAATTCACCACCAAGCAACAATCCCTGGGGAGCCAACGAACCGTTCGATTCGTTAATCAACTGAAAATCAAGCCCTTGGGCCACGCCGAGTACCCACACGGAATCGCCGGGAACCGTGTTCCAGTGATTGCCGTCGCCCCGATCCAATTCCAGTCCCGTCAGTATTCCGGTGCCGAACGGAAAGGTGATCGTAAACGTGCCGTCTTTCTGGCCGTCGGGAGTTAGCGAGGCGTCGTCTCGTCCCACGCGATCGCGCAGCTTGCCGTTGTAGGCGAGCTGGATGAACGAAGCTGGGATCGGCTCACTCTCCGCCGTGACAACCGAGCCATCGGATAAATGCGCGGTCAACGTGAATCGTTCTCCCACGGCGAATCGAGTGGCCGCCGCATCCGCCGCGAACAAGAGGGCCGTTCCGCCTCCGACCACGTTTGCGGCCCCCTTCAAACCGTTGAGGGCTGCCAGAATCAAGTTGGGTCCCTGAATCGAGTCGGTCGCTCCCAGCACGGATTCGCCAGCGCCGGGCGTCGATCGCCATACCGTTCCATCGCCACGTCGCAGTTCGAAGTCCGTAATATCGACGTCGCTCAACCCTTGACGCCGCGTCAATGTGAACATCGCATCGTTGATTCCGTCTTGCGTGTTGCGCTGGCTGTCGCTGAGCAGATCGAATTGCCGGCCGGTGTAGGTGAGTGTAAACTCGCCAACGCTCACGAACACGTCCTGCACAAGATTATCGTCGCCATCGATCAAATTGGTGGACAGGCTTGTAAAGGCGACTGTCGAGCCATCCGCGCTGATGGCGTTCACGTGCGATTCCGAGTCGCCGGTTTGCGTCGCTGAACCAGCGACACCGCTGAGCAGTGCGTTGTCACCGGTCAGCCGGTCGAAGCGAAAGACGTCGTTGGTGATGGTCTGCGTCGAGTCGGCTTGATTCAGAACCAGATCGGTTGCGGGACTGGAGTACGCGACGTAGCGCCCGCTGCGGCTGATGACCGGGGTAACACCGGGGTCGTTTTCAACCGCAAACGAAATCAAAGTCGTGGCTGGGGTGATGGGCGCGTTGGGGTTTAGAGTTGCGGCGCGAGTAATCAACACGCTGCTGTCGGCACTGACGTCGTACAGGAACAAGTCGCGAGTGTCGCCACTGTCGTTCACTCCTGCCACGAGATTCTGTGCCGTACTTTGATAAGCCACGTACAGCCCGTCGCCGTTGTTCTCGTAGTTTTCGAGGTCCACGTTGATTACTGGGATCTCGCTCCCCGCCGAACTCCCCGTCGCTGCCGTCAGAGGGTTGTCGTGCGCGTGACTGATCAGTTTCAATCGTTCAGTATTCGTCGTGGCTTGTCGGTCGAACAAAAACACATCCGCATTGTTGTTATCGTCCATTTGGCCCACGACGAGATCTGTGGCGAAACTGCGGAAGGCCAAGTAACGACCGTGAGCGCTAATCGCCATGTCGGCTGCCTGGAAGGAAGGGCCATCGCCGGTCACGGTAGCCGAACCTCCCGCGCCGGTGACTAACCGCACCGAATCTTGAGCCACGTCATAGAGAAAGATATCAGCGTGGAAGTTCGCATCATCTTGATTCGGCACCAAGTCCCCGCTGAAACTTTCAAAGGCCAGAAACTGACCGTCCGCGCTGAGCGTTATCGATTGCACGCTGGAATCCACCGCGAACTCAGGAAAGGAAGCGGATCGGGTGATCAGCCGGATGTCTTTGGGATGAAAAAGGTCAAACAGGAAGAGGTCAAAGCCTCCGCCGTCGGTGACGCCATCCACCATGTTCGACGCGGAACTGGCGAACGCCACGTAGCGACCGTCGGCGCTAATTGCGGGCCGTTGCTCGAACACGTCGCCGTTGGCGGGAATGGGCAAGGAGAGGCTGTTGTGGCTGACAAGCAGGCTCTTGTTGTCCGCGACGCTGTATAAGAAGACATCAAGCAGCCCCACGTTGCCATTAGCCTCGGACTCGCTCTGTCCGAAATCGAGATTCGACGCGCGGCTGACGTACGCGATGTACTGGCCGTCCGCGCTGATGACGGGAAAGTCGCTCTCGCCGTCCGCCGTCTCTAGCGGTACACCGACCCGGTGGCTGACGAGCGTGGTGGTGTTCGTGAAGCTGTCGAACAGAAACACATCTTTCACATGCACGCCGCCCACGACCGTGTCGATCTGTCCCTCGACGAGGTTCGTCGCCTCGCTAACAAACGCGACATAGCGACCGTCAGCGCTTATGGAACTCGACCCGCTCGCGGCGTCGCCGGTCAAACTACCAGCCGGCTGCGCGATCGAGATGGGAATCAACGACGCTAGTGCCAACCGTGATTCGAGATACTCGAAGATCAATCGCCTCGACCTCTTCTCAGAACCACGAGACCGCCGTTTTCGCGCACAACTCGCGCGTGCTTTCGTAACCATGTTTTAACTCCTATTTGCAGGCAGCACGGATACCGCGCTCCAACACACTGCGACCTTGCAACAATGCGAAAACCTACGGGGAGCTATTTGGGCAAGAGATTGCCTGATCGACTTGGAGGGCGTGTCTTACCTATCGCAGGTAAGTCACGGCGCGAATCGAGGAAGCACTTCTATGGCTTGCATACGTAGCTAAACGGAGAGTTCTAAAGAAGACGAACTTACCATTTCCGGTGATTCTATCTTCCGATACGGCTGTGTCGCAATAAATTGCTACCAAATCTCACCAGATTTCCAACATGTCTCGGAAACTTCAGAAGTTCGTCTGCCGCATCTCTGGAATCGCGAGTCCTCACGCTCGCGTTTCTAGCTCGACGACGCTTGGAATTCGTAATGTTTCGAGTCAAAAGACCGCCTTGGCAAGTTGTCAACTATCGGTTCGATCCCCATAATCCTGGATTACTTTGGCAGAGCCGAGTAACAGACCCCAGACCGCGAGAGTGACCATGGAAGACAAAGTCCGAACCACCGCCATCACCTTCGACGATGTGCTGCTCGAGCCCCGTTATAGCGCGGTGGTCCCCTCCGAAGTGGATGTCAGTACCCAGCTGACCAAAAACATCCGCCTGAACCTACCGCTGATCAGCTCGCCGATGGACACGGTGACAGAAAGCGGGTTGGCCATCGCTCTGGCTAAAGTGGGTGGATTAGGGGTTATTCACAAAAATATGTCGGTCGCTGCCCAGACCGAAGAAGTTCGCAAGGTGAAGCGGAGTGCAAACGGGATCATCGTCGATCCGGTGACGTTACCACCCGACGCACCCGTGTCGCGGGCTCGCGAGGTGATGGAGCAGCACAACGTCTCGGGAGTGCCAATCACCGAGGAAAATGGCCGATTGGTAGGCATTCTGACACGAAGGGATCTGCGGTTTCTGGAAACCAGCGACACCTTGATAGCAGAGGTGATGACCAAAGATCACCTTGTAACGGTTACGGGAGAAGTATCGCTTGCGGAAGCTGAGAAGATTTTAACGGCTAAAAAGGTGGAGAAACTTTTGCTGGTTGACGATTCATACGTCTTGACTGGACTCATCACGATCAAAGACATCGACATGATGAAGCGGTTCCCGGAAGCCTGCAAAGATAGGAAAGGCAGGTTGCGAGTCGGGGCTGCGGTCGGTGTCCGAGATTATGAACGAATCGAGAGCCTGATCGAGAGTGGTGTCGACGTGTTGGTTGTCGACAGCGCTCACGGCCACTCGGCGAACGTGATGGATACGGTCAAGGAGATTAAGCGGCGATGGGATATCGATGTCATCGCCGGCAACGTAGCCACGCAGGAGGGAGCCGCTGATCTAATCAAGTCGGGAGCCGATGCGGTGAAGGTTGGGATAGGTCCTGGCTCGATCTGCACGACGCGAGTTATCTCGGGAGTCGGCGTTCCACAGATCACAGCGGTTCACGAAGCCTCGAAGGCTGCGAAGGGAACGGACGTCGTCATTATCGCGGATGGAGGCATCCGCTTTTCGGGAGACATAACGAAAGCGATCGCCGCCGGTGCCCATGTGGTTATGATCGGCGGACTGTTCGCGGGACTCGCCGAGAGTCCAGGAAGAACGATCCTGTACCAAGGTCGAACGTTTAAGACCTATCGCGGCATGGGATCGCTCGGCGCGATGGTCAAAGGTTCCAGCGAACGCTACCGACAGTCGGACGTCGCTGGAAACGGGAAGTTAGTGCCGGAAGGTGTCGAAGGGCGAGTACCGTTCAAAGGTCCGCTCAGCGACTATGTGTATCAGTTGGTTGGTGGATTACGTGCCGGAATGGGTTATTGCGGCACGGCGACGATCGAAGAATTGCGAACGGACTCGCGATTTATCCAAGTTTCAGCAGCGAGTGTAAGAGAGAGTCATCCTCATGACATCGCCATTACGCAGGAAGCACCGAATTACAGCCCCGAAATGCCTGGCAAAGGCGATCAGAGCTAGACTACGAAAATTGAGCCGCGAGAGTCTTCTCGCGGCAGTACTGGCCACAACCACCTGCCTCCCGAACCTCACCTTCGCCGACCAACCGCAACCTTCACTCTTCCGCAACAGCGTCGCAGCACAAGCCACTCCGATCCGCGAAGCGACGGCACCCACAGACGCTCAATGGGCCGAAGTTCGCAAACGGCGAATTGGCACTTCTTCAACGACGCTCCGCTGGCAACCACCGAACATTGCGACACAGGTTCAACCCGTATCGCACGTCGAGGCTGAGCCCGCTCTGGCCAAGCCCGTTCAGCCCAAGCAAGTCACGCACAAAGTATTGTCATGGGGCCAAGACGTAGAACGTCCGAAGGGATCGCACGTCCGACTGGTAACGCAATTGGGCGAGATTGATCCCTTCGACGATCCATTCGGTGACCGGAGTCCGGAACTCGACGAACGCAGAGGCCGAACCTTCATTTCGCAACCCGAGGTGACACCGTTGCCACTGCCGGCTGTCGATCCAGAACCGACTGCGCCGCAACGCGATCCTGAGTTTTCACCCTTCCGTGAGGAAGCCCCTGAACCGGCACCGCTGAACGAGTTGGAACCTCAAGCGGAACCATTTCGCGAAGACGCGCGCTGTTGCACCCGCGACAAATGAATGAGGTTTTCGTGATCCTGTTATACCTCGCGCTCAGCCTTATCAGACGGCGGCGGACTGTGACATGATCTATAACGAACGAAACTGCTGTACGGACGGCGAGCAGTGCCAACATGCTCGCGCCGCGTACGAGAGAATTCGATTGACAAAATCTCACTCAACATCTCTCCATCGTTTAAGCCCGATGCTACGACGGAGGTTGAGGTCGAGCAAGCTCGGCACCCTGCGATCTCGCTTCAGTCTGCCATACGTTCGTGGCGAAATCGTGATGGCGAGGTGGTTGCTCGGGGGGCAGGTTACCAACTTGCAGTTTGGCCGGGTGTACATCGAAGACGATGGTGAGGTTGCAAAGGTGCCCGTTGGCGAGCTTAGTGATGACGATTGGTGCTTCCTAGCTGCCTGGTGGGGTGTTCCGACAGAGTGTTCGTTGGGTGATGACAAGTACCAACGACGCGAATGGTTGGCTTCGACCATGACCTGGAAGGCCTCCGGTTTATGCCACAAACCATTGTACTTCGAGTGAAGTGCAACTTGAACGTTACGGACATTCGGCAGGGACGGTGTTGCAACCGGTGCTCTCCGGAGCTCACTTCTTCCTGAATATCGCGACACTGCCGTATCAGATGGGTTGAGCCCGCCGAACGAGTGTGAATACGCACTTGGTTACTATCGACCGGGCAATTGTGCCCTGGCTACTGCCACCAGTTCCGCTCAGTGTCCGCGGTGGACTGATGCAAGCCGGTGCGATCGTAGGCGGCGTCTACGTGCTCCCGTAATACAAAAACTCTTTCCGGAGCGATTGGGCTGAAAGCAGCGAGCAGGTTAGATCTCGCTGCTTTCGCATTTCTTGATGTGCGAGTTGACGAGCTCATCTCGCGTAGACGCCTTGATCGGGCGACTCATTTCCATCCCACATCGCCCTGTCCTGCACTGCGGAAGGCCACAGCCGCCGCCATTCATTGGAGGTGTGCAGACGGGGAGTTGTGAAACGCCTGATACATGGGCTGCTGGGACGCTAAACTGTTTCGAGAGATTGGCGCTCCCGCAAGTTGGATAAGCGGGTTGCTCGGCGCTTCGCACGAGCAATTCGGAAGTCCGTTTGGCATTTGTCGCAGGTGTATTCGTAGATCGGCATGAATGCTGCTCCATAACATGAGTCCAACGTGACGACCTAATTCTACGTCATCACACACCGCCCTTTCCAAAAGATCAGAACAGAGTTCCGGTACTTGAGATGAGAGCAACTCGGCAATATCTGACGCGAGACCAAGTCCGCACCCTGGATCGCAAAGCGGTCGCTGATTACGGCATGACTGGATTGGTTTTGATGGAAAATGCAGGCCGTGGGTGTGCGGACTTTCTCTGCGAACAAGGGATCCATGGCCCGGTCGTGATCTGTTGCGGAAAGGTAACAACGGTGGAGATGGCTTTGTGATTGCTCGGCATCTTGACCTGCGAGGTTACGACGTGCGCGTTCTTTGTTCTGTGATCCATCCGGCTTAACGGGTGATGCTGCGGCAAATTTCAAGACAATCAACCTTGGGGAGTTAGCTTGGGCTCGTTGCCCGGAGGGCGAATCTGAGGAATGGCTCAAACAACGCCTCGCTGGCGCCGATTGGGTCGTGGACGCCATGCTTGGCACCGGCAGTCGCGGAAACCCTCGACCTCCTCTTGACCTTGGATTGCAAGAAATGAATGCGAGCAGAGCTAAGAAACTTGCAGTCGACCTTCCCAGCGGACTCGATTGCGACATGGGCGAGTGCGGCTCGCCCACGTTCTTGGCTGACTACACATGCACGTTTGTGGCACAGAAGATCGGCTTTCGGAACCCGGCTGCACAAGCGGTTCTCGGATCTGTCCATGTTGTTGACATCGGTGCACCTCGCAAGCTGATCAACGAATTGTTGCTTGCTTGAACAGAAGCAACCTCGCCACAAAGTGAGGTTTGCTCGCTGGTGCTGCTCAGACCGCGATGACTCAACTAAAAGCCGATGTAAACGGAATAGTTGCCGCCGTAAACACCGATCGTCGAGTAACCCGGACGTGCGTAGTGATAAGTGTGGTGATGCTGGTAGTATCGCGGCGAATCGTAAATATAATGCGGCCCGACGTACGCCGGCGCGCGGTGATAAACGTGATAGGGGACCACGGGGGCCACGTAGTGAACTCCGGCATCGTAATGATGGTACACATGCTGGCGACGGAAGTGATCTGCCATTGCGGTAGAAGTTGCAGCACTTAGCAGAAGAACAGCAACTGCGGCGAGGATGAGATTTTTCATTCTTATACTCCAGGAATACGGGGCGCAGGATACAAGTGAGTTCGCCGATCGGTCTGATCAGCTCCGAGGGTTGCTGAACCATAGTAGAGCATGTAGTGTGTGTTTTGGGCAGTCCCAACGTGTCGGCGCGATTCGTGTCCAGGCCTGTAAAACCCTGTGCTCGCAGATAGAATTCTTGACTTGCTCACGGCCTTCGATTCAGCCCATTCTGCTGGCCCCCACTGTTATGGGAATACTCGATAAGTTTTTCGGCCCCCCGTCGAAAAAGCAGTTCGCAAAGGCCCTCATCGGAGGGCTGCGTCGAATTGGTGACACGGGCACGATCATTTACGACGCTGAAAACTTTCGGCTGCTCCGCACAGACCGAGAGCACGTCACGAATCTCTCAAACATTTATCAAGAGCATTGTTCTCTGCCGCGTAGCGAGCGGCGATCGCATTTGTTGCGGTTGGTTCACTCGCTGTTGATCGACCACGAGAGCATCCCCGACGATTTTTCCCAGGCCCGGTCGAATCTGCGGCCCAAGATTTGGTTGCGTTCGATGTTTGTCAACATGGAGTTGGAAGCAAAGCTAAAGGGTTCGAAGGCCATAGATCTGCCTCTTTATCCGATCGGCGAACATTTGTACTCGTCGCTCGTGTATGATCTGCCCACATCAATGGCGTCGATCTCGCACGAGACGCTGGAAAACTGGGGCGTCAGCTATTACGAAGCGATGGAATGCGCCTGCCAGAACCTTGACGAATCGACGATTGCCTGGGGGAAGATTGGCGACAATTTTCATTCAGCAGTCAGCGGTGACAACTACGATTCGTCGCGCGTCTTGCTGCTCGATCGAATTCGCAGTTTTGACGTCATCGGCAATCCTGTTGCAATGGTGGCACAGCGTGACGCGATGTATGTGACTGGCAGCGATGACGAAAGCGGTTTGGGGATCATGCTCGCGCTCACCGAAAAGACGCTGGCCGAAGAGCCGCGACCGTTGTCGCCGCTTCCAATGCAACTTGTCGAGGGTGAGTGGGTGGATTGGATGCCGGAAAGGGATCATCCACTCTATCCGAAGTTTGCACTGCTAGAGACGAACTTCCTCGGCGGACTCTATGCGGAACAAAAGGAGTTGCTAAATGCCGTTAACGAACAAACTTCGGAGGACGATGCTTTTGTTGCGAGCTTTTCCGGACTGCAAAACGATGCGGGAGATGTTAAGTCTTACTGTGTTTGGGGAGCAGGTGTCCACACGCTACTTCCAAAGACGCAGTACATCATGCTCTCCACAGAAAACGGCTTGGTGGCGTCCGGCAAGTGGGACACGGTCCAGAGACATGTTGGCGATTTGATGCGGCCAGCCAAAGGACTATATCCGATCCGCTACCGCGTGCGTGAATTTCCCTCGCAGCAACAGCTTGCCGATATCGGCAAAGTAGACCTTTGAGTCGAATTGTTTGCATCGGAGCAGCGGACCAACATCGTTGATCGATGAAAATCACGTCGGGGCACAAAGCCCCGGACGCGTATCGAGTGCAGCCTTGCCGGCTGTGTCGTCTAATCGCTACTGTCTCCAAACATCGGATGATTCCGATCGCCGCGCGACAGCAAGTACGCCATGAGATCAAGGACTTCTTCTTCGTTCAGTGTGTTCAGCAAGCCTTGCGGCATCATCGAGAGTTTCGCCGGCGCCATCTCCTCGATTAACTTACGGTCGACCATCGTCAAGTTGCCTGGATCGAGCATGTTCTCACTAACACGGAATTCGTCCCCGGAAAGGTTCACGATTCGACCCGTGACAACTTTTCCGTCCGAGGTAAGAATTGTTACCGCGGCATATTGATCACTTATGACTTTGCTTGGTTCCACGACGGATTCAAGAATATCGCGAGCGCTGAAACGGCCCGATAAGATCGTCAGATCCGGCCCGACGGCTCCTCCTTGGTTGTCAAAGCGATGGCAGGCAAAGCAATTGGCGGCACCGAACATTTGTCGACCGTGATCGAAATCACGGTCCTTTAACTTGGATTCAACGAGTGGCACCAGTTCCTCCATTTTCCATTCATGAACGAACGGACGGGGTGGCGCTGGTTGAGGTGCATCGGTTGGGGGCTTAGCTTCGAGGATTGGCTTTAACGCCAACTTGTCTTCCTCACTCAGTAGGGCAACGGCGTCCTGCTTGATGTTGTCGACAAACAAAGAAAAACTCGCGCCACCGCGATAGCCAGCGGCTCTCGTAAACCATTCGAAGTACTGCTGCTGCAACTCTCGCGTCCACCCACTTCGTAGGTGACGCAACGATTTCGCGAGATCGATCTGCTCTTCCTGCGTCGGCGCTTCCATCAACGCCGTGACAATTTTTTTCGCTGCTGTAGGAGCTTGCAGGTACACGAGCATCTGCGCCAAGTCGGAGTTCAATGCCTGCGACTTCGCCGGATAAACATTGTCCAGTCGGTGGATAATCTCGTGACGCGTTCCGTCATCAGGCGGTCCCAGGCGGAGAAACGAAACAGCGCCGACTCGCAAGGCTTCGATCTGTTGTTGGACAGAGAGTTCCGACCACTCAAGTCGGTCTAATGCTTCGAGTATGCGATCAAGCGTCTCGTTGATCGGCGCAAATTCCGTGGAATCCCAGGTCGGAGGAGGCGTATCGATATCCGGCTCCTTACCTTTGTCAACGCGTTCGTGTTTGCGTGCCAAGGCGAGGAGTGCTGTGAGAGACGCTTGGGGATTCGTCTCGGCTAGAGCTCGGTCCTGCCACTCAGCAAGCGGCCTGTGTTCGAGAGCAACTCGTGCGGCAAATCGAATGAAGCGGTCTTCATCACCCAGATGCTTCCACGCGATGTCAACAGCCTCCGGATGATCGCCGATATGCAGCGATTCGAGTTTGCGGCGGATTTCGCGAGCTGGAGCGCCTTCTGGCTGATGCGCGTTCGCGACTTCAGTCGACTCGTTGCCGGAGTAAGTCACTCGATATAAACCGGATTGAACCTTTCGACCGCCAATTGTGAAGTACATCGCGCAGTCATGCGGATTGATCACGACATCGGTCAACGGCAGCGGGGTGCCCGTGATGAACTCTTCGAGTGTTGCCGAATACGTCGAACCCGACGGCGTGAGATGGACGGCGTACAGCTTGCCGTAGCTCCAATCGCTGATAAACAATGCATTCTGATACCGAGCAGGGAACTGGGCTTCGTAGCCAAAACACACGCCGGTTGGCGAACCGAATCCAATATCAATCACAGCAGGCAGACTGTCGGGATAATGTACCGGCAATTTGCCGCCGCCGTTCCGCCAACCAAACTCCGCACCGCTTGTCACGTGGCAGACGCGTGTGGGGCGATACCAGGGGGTGTTCACATCCCATTCCATATCCGCGTCGTACGTAAACAATTCTCCATCAGCGTTCAGTGCCGCATCAAACTCGTTGCGAAAGCCGCTGGCGACCATCTCCCACTCCGTACCCTCCGGATTGATGCGATAAATGACTCCGCCCGGCGCTCGCGTGCCCTTCATAAATCCGCGACCGTAAGGACGAGGCAGCAGCAGGTCTTCGTCGTAGATCTGCGGCACGCGCGACGTCGTGATCTCGGTCGGAGCGGTCTTGTTGCCGCAGACGATGTACAACGAGTTTCCGTCTGGCGTCAACAGCACCGCGTGGGGGCCGTGCTCGCCGCTTGAACCCGTAAACGTGCGGAGCGTCGTTAACGTATCAAGTTGATCGTCGCCATCTTTGTCGAAGACACGATAGACACCGCTCTCGTACTTGCCCGTGCGGTTCACAACAACGTACAGACTGTCGAAGGCCCAGAGCAGCCCCTGGGCTTCACCGATATCAACATTGATCTTTTCGATTTCAACTTCTGCATTCGATCCGATTGCGGGAGGAGTCACTCGAAACAGGCCGCCGTACTGGTCCGAGACGATCAAACGACCCTTAGGGTCAACGCATAAGTTCACCCAAGAGCCTTCAATCTCTTTGGGAACCGAATAGAGTAGCTCTGCCTTGAAGTCTTTAGCGACCTTCATTGCGTCGATTGGTGTGGCCGTTGGCGCCTTGAGTGTTGCTGACTTCGGCGTCGCATCGGTTGCTGGTGGATCGAGACGGCGTTTGGCTTTTTTCTTTTTCGATTGCTGAGCAGACTCTTTGCTCAACCGAATATTGCGAAATTGAACCTTCATAGCTTTGCCGCGATGTACCTGCAACGCGATGACTCCGTCCATTTCGCGTTCTGACTCTTGATCGTCGATGACTTCTACGGTCGTCACGCCGTCCAACTTGTGGATCAGCCGCTTGCCTCTGGCAATGATCGTAAGTTCGTGCCATTCGGTCAGGTCCACTGCCTCGACGGGCACATCCAGCGGTGTCACCCGCTTCTTGCCGTCCGCCCCAACGGTAACCTTCTCGCCCCGTTTCGCGACAATGCCACGTCCCTTCTCGTCATACAACATGCCAAGGAAAGGAGGATTCGCATGAATGTCGGCCTGATATCCGACGACCACCCAGTCACCGCGTTCTTTGTCGTGCTTGCTGCGGTATTGAACACCGGAGTTATTGTCGCCTTCCAAGCGGAATTCGCAACGCAGCTCAAAGTTGCTGGCGGTGCCGTCCCAGATCAGGAACTTGTTGTATTCGAGGTGATCTGGCCCGTTGGTCTTGCCAGTAATCGCACCATCTTCAACGGACCACAATGTCGTATCGCCGGACCAACCGCTCAGGTCTTTGCCATTAAACAGGCTTACGAATCCGTCTTCGACTCCCAGTGCGGGACAAGCAATGAGGACAAGTATCACGCTAAGCAACTTCTTCACCGGTGACTCCTTCAAATAGCTACAGCGGGCATGACTAACAATTATCAAGCCCAGCATTGTAGTCCAATTGAACTTAGATTGCAGGTCGGTTGTCGTGTCTGTTCCGCTCCGCTTTGAAAGTCTCATCGTAGCCTTCACGCTCGGCATGAAAACTCTCGGCATCGTATGGTACTACCGTAGTCGTTCACCGATCGGAGTTCGACGACCACGATGGTGCTACGACGAGACTAGCCCATGTTTGCGCAAGTATGCGTCGGTCTCGTCCACCAGATCTTGTTCGTTGTCGGGGACTTCAAAGTGGCGTGGGTCGAGATCGGGACGCAAGCGGACTTCGAACAATTCCATGATTAACATTGACCGCCGTTGGTTCACGTCGGAGTCGTATCGCGAGAACTCAACGCGATAGGGAAACAAGGGCAATGGTTCGTCGCGGCCCACGACCAGGGAAACTTGATCCGGGAGCTGCAGCGGCAGCGATCCTGGCGTCGGAAGTTGTCCTGCCAAAATCGTCTCACCCTGTTCGGGTAACAACTTCGCCAGCATCTCCGGCTTCCAAGCTCCGTTCATTCGCCACACATTGACGCCGCTGATCGTTGCCGACTCTGGATCCTCGAACACAAAGTTTTCAGCAAGTCCGTGCAGCAGCTGTGACAAACCTCCAACTCCCAACGAACCGTAGTGACGTGCCGCGTTGTTGCGATCTGCCTCTCCGCGTGCCGTCTGAACACGCTTGAGATCGATCCGGCTGATCGACTTGGTGTTGCCAGTATCTCGCCGAATGTAGAGGTAGCGGTTGTCTGTAATATGCTGCAAGCTCGTCAATTGATCGCCAACTTGCAATCGCAATTCCAATCGAAAGCGGACGTCCTCGCCGTATCGCAGTTGCAGGTAAGCTCCCGACCCGACCATGTACTGATCGCGAATACCCACGCGCTGTCGCACTTTGGCTTCGAGCGAGGGATGCAGCGTCATCTGGGCTGCCGCCTGGGTCACAATCTGTTGTCCAGTCGGCGTCGTCCGATCGGGCGGTTCTTGCGACAACGCTAGCGTCGAATTGATGACGAATGTTGTCGAAATTGCCAGTATGCAACGCCAGCACGAGGGCCTCCGAGTCGTTTTAACACTAGGCAATTTGTACTTCATCGCGCGGTTATGCTGGTTTTGCCAAAGATTCGTGTTGTATCAGGCCGAACATATCCCACAGGGAAAAAGTTTCTCGCCCCCGTTGTGGCCTGGACTTAGTCTCTGCGGACGTTTGACGACCGCGCAGCCGAACAAGGAGTGATGGGATTTAGCGACTTGCTGTCACGATTCTAGCGAGTCTCGCAAGCGGTTCCCACTCCAATCGTCGGGCTGTGACGCAGTCATCTGCCGCGAATTTGCAAATCAACAGTTACCAACGATTACGAATTGGCTCTCGTCGCCCGGCCTTACCGGGTCGGCGGCTCGTAGGGGGAAAATCATGAAGGTACGACTGACCCTTTGGTCTTTGTTCTCTGTGGCAGCCATCACTGCGATGGGCTGTGCATCGGACATCAGGTCTCATAATCTTCCTCCTGCCGAGCGGCTAATGCAGCCTGGTCCCGGTGTCGGAGGCCCTGGCCCTGGGGTGATCCCGCCGGCAATGCCTTCGGCAGTGTCGCCGGTGAGCTACACCAGCGGAGTGCCGATGCAGCATCAAACTATTCAGATGTTGTTCAGCCGGCCCGAATCGATGCAGGTCCAGTGGGACGTCACAGGCGTCGGGCAGTTTGATTCTGAACCGCTGATTGTTCCTGGTCGCAAGAATTTCCCCGAGGGCGGAATCTATCGCCTGAAGGTTACCAACATCGGCGGGCGCGAAGGCGTTGAGTTATATCCGACGCTCGAAGTTGGCCCAACGACGCCTCGCACGGCAGCGTATCTTGCTCACAATGCGATTCCCGTTCAGCTAACCGAAGAGGATTTCGACCAAGTCCTGAGCGGCAACTTTGTTACGAAGGTCATCTACCTGCCAGATCCTGAGTTCCAAGAGATGGCGTTGGCTGGTGTCGAGACTTTGGTCAGTACGCGGCTTGATCCAGGTATCGACCCCATCGTCGAAGCCGATCGTCGCGGTTCCATCATGGCAGTGATTCGTCTGGGTAACAAAGACGTCGAGATGCCCGGCGCGATGGGCGATCAAGTTATGGCAGCGTCGTTCATGGAGCAAATGCAAGGCGGTGTACCGATGGGTGCGATGCCGATGGCCGCATCGTCACTTGGTCCCGGTGGCTTGACTCCACCTTACGTCTCCGGAGTCACCGTACCTCAGTACGGCATGACGACCAGCGGAACGCCAATCGGATTGCCGGGGCCACCACACATTCCATTCGGCGGTCCAGCTAGTTTGCAGAGCCATTCCATTCGGAACAATACGCACATGCATCTGCCCGGAGGCGTCGAGCAGTTCAAGATTCACGTCAAGGAGACCCCGGGTTACAGCTATCCGAGGCCACCAAGTCACATGAGTATTCACGAGCAACACATTCATCCGAGCTTGCCGTACGGGCAACCGCACAGCAACCGGACGCAAGTCATACCGATGAATGAAACAGGCTATATGAGCGGCCACTTGGGCAGCGGTCTGTAGTCGGAGGCCTAACGTACGAAAGTTGTGTTGAGAAGAAGTGATACCCGGCATCGAAAATGTGCCGGGTATCTGCTTAGCGGAATCTGGCCGCGTTGTACTGTGAGGATGCCATGTCTGGTTCATCAGGCGACTGCCGAAGACACGTAGGACGTATGTCCCTTTGCGCATTGCCAATGACGCTGGTAATCCTCGGTCTGTTCGTTGCGAGCACGCAGGCACAACCTCCGGTGCATTATTTCCACAACGCAAACTTGCCGCCGGGAACGGTCGCCTACGGGCAGTTGCAGCGGCATATGCTGATGCGAGAGTACTATCAGCCCGTCGAAGTTGCGGTTCCGAAGGGAGCTCGCGTATCTGTGAATGTAGGCGGTCAGTTCGACGATCCGCACGAAGCAACGGTTCTGGTGGGGATGCAAATTGGTCCCGTCTATCAACTCAAGATCTCGAATATCCCTTACTACGAAGGATTCGAGATCTTCCCGACCATCGAAGTGATCAATCGACTTTATCCGCCCGAAGGAAAAGCCGGTCGCTTTCCAATTCCCATCCAATTCACACAAGAGGAACTGGAGCTTGCGTTGAGTGGCCGATACGTGACGCGAGTCGTCTACCTCGAAGACCGCGATACGGCTCTGCCTGTTCAGGACGATCCAGCGCAGCAACGTTACTTTGAGGCGGGACCGGGCCAAGATCCGCTGCAGGTCGCAGATACGCTTGGCCGCCCAATGTTGATCATGAGGATGGGATCGCGAGTGCCCAGCCCCGATGATCTCGCCATTGGCGCACACGGTGCACCGGCGATCGTCTACGAGTCTTCCGCCGTACCCGCGATCGGCTCAACCGACGCCAAAAACGCGATCGAACGCCCCGGATACAACATTCCCCGGGTCGAAGTTCCAAATATTGGCCGACCGCCGCAGATTCCTTTTGTCGTACCGCAATCACCATGATCGATAAAGCATCGAAGATCATCGACAACCGCTGCCCCAAGCGATCGCTGGCGATCTTTGCCGGCGTTTCGTTACTCTTCTGCTCGTGTCAGACAATGACGTCGAAGACGCCTTCGCCATCGCATGGCGCAGCGACTTCGCCAGCGGTGCATCCGAACACCTATTCACCAGCATTTGCCCCGGTTGCAAACCAGTTCGCCGCCCGACCATATGGGCCGCAAGCGACTCTGCGGGGAAGCAATCAACAAGCGAGAACGGCTTCGGAAAGTTCGATCGTGCTCGTCAATCATGATGCGCCCGTCACTCATGCATGTACGACATGTAGTTCGGGAAACTGTTCCGGTCGCTTTCACCGCCCGCCTTCGTTGCCCGAGTCGATTGGATTCAGCAATATGCCGCCAGATGCGGCGCGCGACGAGCTATTGTGCAACGGCGGTGATCGTGAGCCTCGGGTTGAAGTTAGAAAAGACTGGTCAGTGGTCGGCTTGCACTCTGGCGACACTGTCGCCCACTACGACACGATTGACGGCCACACGTACGTCGAGCCCAGCAACGACGTGTGCCTGTACGCGCCACGGTTCGCCTCGGTGCGACGGGTGTCGGGCGTCTTGCTGCACGAACAACATCAACGTTCGGCCGGCGTCGAACTGCCGATGCGCACCGTTCAACAAGAAGAAACCCAAATTGCCACGACGGCGATTCAACCTTTGCAACCGATCCGCACGTTGTCCGTCAAAGGCGCGAACAGCTTCCGCGAGCAGACTCGCGGCGTGGGGATCGACAAGTTGGATGTCGCACTCGGCGTCGAAACCAATCTGCAACCCTATCAAGAGTTCTCGATCATCCGTCGCGGCGTGTTCGACGATACCGAGAAGGCTCGTCTGGCAACCGTGCTTCAAGCCGCAGTGGCTTGGTCGCACGATGCGATGTTGCAGATCGTGATGGACGGCAAAATCGCCGTCGAGGCAACCAGCGACGTCGGCATGCAAGAGGTTCACACCTATGAGTTGGCCCAAGGCAAGTCACGCCTACGAGTTGTCAAGATTGCCGACAAGCAGAACGCCAAGCCGGGTGATACGGTCGACTTCACGATCCGCTTCGACAATGTTGGCGACCAAGTGATCGGCAACGTCACGGTGATTGACGACTTGAGCCGTCGCCTGGAATACATCGAAGACAGTCAAGAGTGCAGCCTTAAAGCAGACTTCTTCACCCAGCCCAACGAAGGCGAATCGCTGATTCTACGCTGGGAAATCACCGACCCAATGAAGGTCGGCGACGGTGGCGTGGTACGATTCAAGTGCCGCGTTCGATAAGTCTTCTAGGAACAATTCACCATAGTAGCGGTACAAGTCGCCAGCGAACTTGGGTGGCGTACTTCGTGTACGACTCGCTGGTCGCGATGACTCTTTCCTCGGCATGTATTCGCAGGGCAACCAGCGGAATCGCTGCCAAGATTGGTCCAAGGGAAAACACGTGTTGCGCCGCAAGGCAACAGGCCAAGATCATCAACAACTCGCCCAGGTATGCTGGGTGTCGAACAAATCGATAGGGCCCGCGAGTCACGATATCGCGAACGGCGGGCAGGATGGCGAAGCTACGTCCTAGGTAGACGAAACTTGCGATCGCAAGCAAAGTGCCTGCGAGAAATAGCCATTGAGTCTGAAGAGGCCAATCCGTCGGGGCGATGCGAATCGCCCAGCCTGCGATTATCAAAGCTGGTATCCCCGCCATGCAAGACGCTGGTGATCCATGCAGTTGCGCTCGAGAACGGATCAAAATGAGTGCCCCGACGACTAGATTGAGTCCAGCGATCGCTGCGCGGATCGCTAGCGGTCTCACCTCAGTGGTCATCGTCAATCCCAGCATCGCCCAACTGAGGACCGATAGGCCGAGCAGCAAATTGAAGGCTCTCTCTGCGAGTGACACTTCAATAAACCCAGAAACCCCAGCCGAAAACAAAACTCAAAAAGTTGATCAACAGCAGCGCTCCGATCCAGAGCAGCCAGCCCATACCTCCACCGTCGTCGCTCGCAGTCGCGGCTCGATTGTGCTTGGCACTGGACATGTGCAGCGCGATTCTAGCCACAAAGCTATCGGCTTCGCCCACTTCCCAGCCGCTGTTCACTAGTTGTGCAGAAATGTCGGCGGCGCTCTCGCCTTTGGATAGCGATTCGGCGACGAGACGAGCGAGTGCATCGAGCTCTTCCTGTGACAGCTGTTCATCCGACATTGTTTGATCTCCGTGGAGCTGTATTAGGGATGGGTGCCGACGCGGGCCAAGAGTATCGAGATAGCAAGGGATAGGTCAGAAACACCCCGTGCGGAGACGGTTATAGATCCGTCCAGACTCGCTGTCAAATTTCCATCGCAAGTGCCTAAAACTGCCCGGGATAGCGGCTTGTGCGTCTGTTGGAGCACATCCCGAACCGCCGTCTGGCCGCACGCCAAAAGACGTGCGGTCGAACGACGAGATCAACTCAAGTCTTCACGAGTTTCTATAGCGACTGATCTTCTTCGAAGTTCGGCGGAAACGGTCGCCAAACATCGTCAATCCAGTGTCTCAGCTGTTTGCTAAAGCCGCCTTTCAGCGCGCTGATCAGAGCGGCAACAAGGAAGCACACGATGCCTCCACCTAACGCCGCTAACGCTCGCGGTGGAATCACGTGTTGAACACCAGTATGCAACCAGATCGACAACGCAATCGCGGTGCTTGCGGTATTCGCAAGTAAGGCCAGTTGCCACCCACGTTCGCGTGTTGCGAGCCAAAAGCCGAGCGAGATTCCGCAGAGTACAGAAACATAGATCACTCGATGCGTTTCACTCGCGCCAATTCTGTCACCACCGACAGCGACAATCATTGCCGGCAAGATCATAGCAAAAGGACTCGACCAGCGGATCAATTGTGCAAATCGATCGGTAAACAGAAATCCGGCCAGCATTGACAAGCCGACCGCTAGGTGCAGCGGTATGACACCGGTATGCGATGTAAACCAGCTGGTTGACATTGAGCAAGACATGGCGGCGAGGAGACTGCAGCTTGTGATGACAAACCGTAGCGAACTCTTCAAAAGGAAAGTTTGCACCGCTTGGATCGCGGCCAGTGCTACCAGCGGCCACCCCTGCGGCAATGCGACGCTATCGAAGTCGACCGTCCTCGGTCCCACATTGACCAGCAAAAGCAACATTGTCATGCACGCGAACTCGGCTTCTTTCAAACCTCGCGCCCAGAGATAGGCATAGAACACCGCCCCGCCGAGGAGTGCGAGCCAAAGCGGTGACCCAACATGTTCGACGACGCTGCCGAGAAACGAGTGGAAAGGCTGACCATGCCCAAAAGGCACAGATACAAGCAACAATATCGGTGAGCTTGCCAGCACAAATCGTTGTAGGCGGCGCGAAGATTCTACGAATCCAATCTCACTCAATAGGACGAGGATGGCGAACAGAAAGGGTGTCAGGTAGTACGTGCTGAACGAAGTTTCGAGCCCGTGTGCAGCTTGAAATGAAAGCGTCAATACATACGACCGAAAGCAGATTCCGACGGCCAAGAAGACAAAGACGGGCCACGGGTACCAGGGCCATTGCCAAGGTGTCCCGTTTTTTCGCATGAGCGCAGATCCGCGTCGAATCGCCGGCAAAAGTGTCAGCATGACGACGCCTGCCGCTGAGGGAAACGAGAACACTCGCCACGCCGTCACAATGTCGGTCTGCTCACTCAGATTTGGCGAGACCCACAGGGGATAGAGAAAGAATAATCCCAACGTCAGGTACAACGGCACACGATAGCTCACGGGGAACTTGATCTCTAGGGATCGAATGAGTCCTTCACTAACAAGAAGAGAGAAGATCAAGCCGAATGTGAGTACCAGGCTGGCCGTTGCCGGAAGGGTGTTGCATATTTCGTCGAAACTAACCGAAATTGCAACGAACATTAAGATGACAAGTAGCGCAATGGATCGGGCATCTTCCCAAACGCGTCCAAGACGCACGACCAAATATGCCGTCAATGCGAGAAGCAGTGTGTATCCGCAGAGTGACGTGGCAAGCAACCAAGCAGTCTCGGGGATGTCAGCTCTCTCGGCAAAAGCCAGATGCAGGCCGTAGAGGACAAGACAAGCGCTTAGCAGGTAAAACGGGTTGTGGTTGTATAAAAACCTCGCGAGTGAATGGGCTTTTGTTTGCATAACGGAACTCCCGATGAGTCGAATAGGTATGACAAGACCGGAGACCAACGACGAGTTAACGCGAGAACGGAGGTGGACGAGCGTGAACGACTGGCGTCGAGCATTGCAGATCGTGCCAGAAACGACCGAGCATGATCACCTCCGCAAAAAAGAAGTGAATTGGTCCGCGTCGCGATCAAGGGCAAGTTGCCAAGACCTTAAATGACGATTGGCCTCGACAAGCGAGATACCTGTGCTCCGAGACCGCGAAGAAAAGCTGAAAGCGGCTCGACGCACGCGAGTGACCGTCTTCATCCTAGCGATTTGCCTGGCGTAACGCAAAGAACTCTAAAGGGATAGTTCACGGTTTGCGTATTCACTTCATGGGTACATAGCACTTAGGCGGACACGGAGCCTGAAATCCAGCCGTCACCAACTTGGCGTTTACGTTGTAGTTTTGGTGTGTTTGGCTTCGGCAAGGGAGTTGTGGCTTGGAGAGCCCGGGAAGAGCGAAATTTCCTCCAAAGGACTTGCGGAATCACCTAGGTCGGCGCAGACCGCGACCGCTTACGATTTCCGCGTGCGGAAGCCAAACGAGCGGTCGAACGGCTTGACCTCTGCCGCAAAACAAAGCACGGCGAACGGCTGAACATTGTGGAAATTGAGCCGACCGTAATTGCGCCGTGGGAATGTCGCGGCGCATCCCCGATACCCATACGCTCCAACGAAAATTCACGGCCTGGGATTAACATCGCAACGAACCACAAACCATCAGCGACTGGCAATTTACCGGCAAAGACGCACGGACGTACCCGAAACAACTCTACGCTCAAATTCAATTGAATTGAGGTATTGGCAATACTCCTAAGGCGGAGTGTTCAGAGTTAAGGAAGTGTAACGACGGACCATTCTCAAAGTAGCTAATCAATTGGCGTCGTTTCCCCACCAGATCTTGAACCACGGTGTCGTTGAATCCGCGCCCTTATCAAAGCTGCCGGTAATGATGTCGATGTTACCGTCGCCGTCAAAATCGCCGACTTCCATCGCCATATGGCCGGGCAGTGAGTGCTCAATGCAATGTCGCACAATGTTATGCTCCGAGGTCTGTTCTAGCCATACAAGTGAATCAAACTGTCCCTCGAGTTGCTTCTGAAGAATTCCCGGCATAAACGCCGTTGCCACAACATCCAAGTCGCCATCACGATCCATATCAGTCGCGAGCGCTCGCATAGCACCTGGAAGATACGCTAGAACATGTTCAGTAAAAGGAAAAGTTCCTTGATTTTCCAACCATCTCACGGCATGACTAGACTTGAGATGTCGGCTATCGAGCGTATCGCCATTGGTATGCAGCACATCCTGATCGCCGTCTCCATCCCAATCAACCAGTTGGATTCCGCTGGATCCGAATGAGGGATCTTGTGCAGCAAAAATAGTTTCGATCTCAAATTCACCATTACCTTGATTAAGAAAGGCCACTACGGACTCGTGCTCTTGACCAAACAAAGTGACAAAATCCAACCAACCATCGTTATCGATGTCGCTAATCTCCGTGTGTATCGCGCCATGACGCGGATCAAGTACTCGGAGGTCGAACTTCGGAATTCCATTCTTGACCTCGACTTGATCGAGCATAAGAACCCTGCCAGACTTGCGCCAACCAAACTCTCCGACAACTATGTCGAGATCTCCGTCTCCATCAAAATCTGCGGGACGGGCGTCGGCGACCCGGCCCAAACCCTCGGCCAGGACATGCGTTTCAAACGTCGCGAACTCCGAAGATGTTCGCAACCACAGAACTTTTCCTCGTTCATGATCTTCGGGTAGAAAGCTACCAAGCTCGGCCACGAGATAATCGGTAATTCCATCAGCATCTAAGTCACATGGCTCGACGTGGGCTGGGTGCGGAATGTTGCTCATGAGGGTTGTTTGTAACCCATGCCGGGGCGATTCTTGTGAAAACTCAATCCTTCGCAGGTTACCGACGGCCATATCGCAGAAAAGGATTGTCGGGGCCTTTCCCGACTGCGGCTGCCAACGGATATAGGACACGCCCGGAAACGACAAACTTGGGGGAAACACCGCTTGCGAATACTCCATGTCAAAGAGCTTAGTGGGATGCTCTTGGTGAGTCGGACGTCGCGCGATCTCCTCCGGCGCCTGCGATTGGAAAAAACTCACGACTTCACCCAACGGGGGTGCAGCTAAATCTTTTCGGCCCGAATCCCAATAAAACGAGTAGCCTTGTTGGACTTCATCGTACCAGGCTCTTCGAGGAAAAGAGGTGGGATCTGGCATCCCATGGCAGTCGCCACAAAACGCAACAACCTTGGGGCGGATCGATTCTGCATTGAAATCAGCGACTTGGATCGGAGTTCGTTCGACGGTCTCTGATTTTTTGCAACCAAACTGACAGATAACTAGCAAACCCAAAAGTACGAACACTGTTTCGTGACATTTCGGCCACGTAGGGGGTGTTACCAGACAGGTCGGTAGAGGTAGCAATTTGAACATTGATTGTACGAGTTGGACTTATTTGTCAATCTTCCTCAGAGCCTTGGCAGCTTGCTCATGATCGGGGGCGAGTGCCAGTGTAGCACGAAACCATCCTTCCGCTAAATCGGGCCGCGACAGTTCCAAAGCGAGCACACCGAGCTGATAACGGAGATCAGAGTTAAGCGGCTGATAGATCGCTTCTGTGTTCAGTCGAGAAAACTCTAACCACGCGTTTTTCAGCGTTTCGGATTCTTGAAGGGCTTTCGCCGCATTGGTCTCGTCGCCGGCTTTGCTACAGGCTTGCGAGAGTAGATACCACAACTGATGGTCTTTGGGATGCGAATCCGCCGCGCTTCGTAGGAGCTCTATCGCCTCGTTGAACTTTCCGCCCGCCAACAGTATTCTCGCGCGTAATCGAACTGCGGATAGGTGTTCCGGTTCTTTGTCGAGTACTTGTGTGGTTAACTCCGACGCTTGCTCTGTGTCTCCCGTAGCGAAAAGGCATTCTGCCTCTAACGTAGCGCGCTCAATCGAATCCTGACACGACTTCAATGTCGTCAGAGCGCCCTGGAAATCCGTCGCGTTTACTTGTGATTCGGCCAACTCCATCAAAACGACATTTCGATTCGGCTGATTTGGATTACGGTTAAGGGATTCTTGGTAGTGGTCTATCGCTGTCTGGTATTTCTCATAATCTTTGCAGATTAAGCCCATGAGCCGATCAGGACGGTAGTCCTGAGGCGCCAGTTTAGAGACTCTTTCTAGGTGCTCCATCGCTTGGTCCATCGCTCCCAAGTCGTAGTAAAGCACGCCCATCCACCGATGAGCTTCCACTGCCGCAGGATTGAGCTTGAGCGCCCGTCTCCAGAGTTCATGTGCTTCGCCAGCACGGTGCAATTGATACTGCGCTTGGCCAGCCAGAATCAGCGCTTCGACTTCTAGAACGGGTTCTTCTGCTGCCGTCCGGAGTGAATACAACGATTGTACGTAATCGCCGTTTCGCAGTAGGATCGCGCCTTCCAGCAGATTGCAATGGCCCACATATCCTCTCTCATTTCGCAGCACCTTTAAGGCTTGCATCGCGGTATCCACGTCGCCATTAGCCAGAGCCGCCTGTGCTCGCGAAAACGTCTTGTCGGGGGCCGGCGCACGGAAAAATCGCAAAGCGACAAATGCGACCGCTGTGCATGTCAATATCAGCAGTAAGAACTTGGCTCGCACTCCTGCTCGCGATTGCGGTGTGATGGGGGCAGAATTCGAAGCAGTCATTGGAAAGCCTATCCTCCCGCCTCGCTGCCATCGTTCGGAATCATCGGATTGATCGTTGTGCTCTCTAATTTTTCAACAACCCGATGCAGTTGCCTTTGGGCGGGCTTGGCAATCGTTTGAACACCACCGTCGGGCCAGCGGATAACAAGTTGTTCCACTTTCGCATCTCCCGGCAGCCCCCAGAAGACGCGAGGATCATTAGTAGATAGATAACTGCCGCCTCCCTTGATCTGGCGAACCATATCACCCTTTGTAGTTTTCAATGTAAGTTTGGCGCCAATAGCGTCCCGATTAGACTTGATTCCCGTCAATTGCACACCGAACCAGTCGCCAGAGTCTTGGTCGTTACGCAGCACGCCTACGGGATCGGCAACATGAGAAACAAGGAAGTCCAAATCGCCATCGTTGTCTAAATCTCCGATCGCCAATCCACGACCTTCGTGGCTTGCTCCAAAGTAGGCACCGATGGACTCGGCACGCAAGAAACGACCTTTATCGTTTCGGAGAAATACGGGTTGCTGTGATCTCGATGAGCGGCGTGGATACTTTATGGCGTGCCCGTTGGCTACCAAGAGGTCTTCATCCCCGTCGTGATCGAAATCGGCGGCAGCGGTACCGAATCCGACATAGTATTGCCCCAGCGATGTTACACCTGCCGGATCGCTCACAAAGTAGAAGTAACCTTCACCGTCGTTGCGATAGAGAGCAAATGTTTCGTCTTCATAGTTGGCAACCCAGATGTCTAGCCGACCGTCCCCGTTGTAGTCGAGAGCGTCCACACCCATGCTTCCGTTTGCGATACCTCGATCGTCGACAGCAACGCCCCGCAGCATTCCGATCTCCTCGAATTGTCCGTGGCCACCGTTTAGATAGAGGAAATTGTCCACCGTGTCGTTGGCCACGTATATATCAAGATCATCATCATCGTCTGCGTCCAGGAGCAAGACACCTAAACCCTTGCCATCACTGCGCAGTCCTGCGTGTTGCGTTGCATCGCGAAAAGTCCCGTCTCCGTTCCCAAAGTAGATCTGATCAGGGAGCGGCTCGAAGTCCTTAGGCGAGCAGATTTCGCGGCGACCATCCGGCGTCGAACAGAATGGGTGGTTGCTGAACGACCAATTGACATAGTGTTCTAGGTAAAGGTCGAGCGAGCCGTCTCCGTTTAAGTCGCCCCAAGCGGCAGACGTGTTCCAACTCGCGGATTCAATACTCGCCGCTTTCGCCGACTCGATGAATGTGCCATCACCTTGATTGGTCCACAACTCGACCCCGCCATATCCGGTAATCAACACATCAGAAAATCCATCGTTGTTGTAATCTCCAGAAGCCGCACCAAAACTAAAGAACTGGCAGGGCGACAATCTACAGTTCTTCGTCTCCTCAAAACGGAGGCTCCCGAGGTTTCGAAAGAAACCCGTTTGCACACCTCCGATCTGTTCATCACTGGTCAATGTGCCGCCCCCAGGCAAACAGATGTCGAGCAGGCCATCGCGATCAAAATCGAGCAATGAAACGCCGCCACCAAGCGATTCGAGGATCGCGCTGTGGTTCGCCTCTCGGGCGTTCTGGTAGACGAACTTGACACCTGAGTCACCTGTGACTTCGGTAAAGTGAAGAGTGTGACTTTGGGAGGCTTTAGTTATGCGGGTGTTCCCAGTCGACGTCGATGCCGAAGGTTTACATCCGACCGAAACCAACAGAAGGCAAGTTGCCGCAGCGACCCGATATTCGGACATTGCAAAGGTTGGGGCTGGCACGGCGCTACTCCGTCGTGCCGGTCGTCGTCGGAGCGACCGTGGGGCTGGGGCTTGTGACGAAACGGCGGTGCGCAGCAGCCATATCGTTCATCCCACGCTCCACAAACAAATTGGCTAACGCTTCGCGAGCTGCCGCGTGTGTTGGTTCAATATGAATAACAGTCTGCAACCACCGGATCGCGGCGTCCGTGTCACCTGACTCCGTTACTAGCTCAGCCATTTCCATTCGCAGCGCCACGTCTTGCGGGCTCTTCGTGATTTCGTCCGCGAGCTCACTCATTCGTTGATTTTGTCTCAATACACTTTGAGATTGCTCAAGGTGAAACTTCGCCTTGTCTTGCTGCCCCAGCCGGGCGTAAGTGTTACCCAATAAGTGGTGCGTTTGTACTTGTCTTGGGTCCTCACGCAACGCAGACTCGAAACATTCCACGGCGCGTTCGAATTGCGAGTCGTTCATGGCCATCTGCCCTAACGCTGCCCAGGCTTCGGCTCGGTAGACAGTCGCGACGTCAGCGGTGGTGACCCTTTGAAATAGCTTTGCCGCCTCAGGACCATTACCCAGGCGTTGCTCGCAATGTCCCAGTCCCAACCACCCGAGTGGTTCCTCGGGAAATCGTCGCAATAACTCTTGAAACTCTCCGTGTGCCTGTTCTAACTTTTGACCCTTAAACAGAGCGTTTGCGAATCGGAGGCGTGCTTCGCGGTGCTCCGGCTCAACTTCTAAGATCTTTGCATAGTGCTCTGCCGCCGCGTTCCAATCTTCGGCAAAGGTTTCTTGGAATTGCGCCAACCAGAGATGCGCTCGAACCGCGTTAGGCTGCCACTCGATCCAGTGTGTTAGAACTAACCCGGCATCTTGAAACCTGGCCTCACTTAAGTAGCCTTGCGCCAGAGTTTCGTAGATCTCCTCGGCGACGACATCATCCACACCTCCTTGTAACAGCGAGTATAAGTAGCCTTGAGTTGCTTCTATGTCACCGGCTTGAAATCGAGCCAAGTACCGCTGACGCGTCACGTCGCTCAGCGGCCAGCCCAATTGCTCCGCTTGCTGTAGATACTCGAAAGACTTGTCGTACTGGAGGAGTCGGCGATGTGCCAATCCAAGCAAGTAACAAACTTCCTTCTGTTGCGGATTGGCTTCATTCAAAGCGTCCAGGATTTCCAACGCCTTCGCAAAACTTCGATCGGCGAGTGCCGCACGAGCTCGCTGTACGCGTACAGCGAGATAGATCCGATTCCTGGCAGGAACGGCGAGGCCGATTACCAAGGCAATGCCCAGCAATAAAAGACAGGTGCGAGAGCGAGATCGAAACATTAGCGCCACTCGGCGAGTTCTTCACGGCTTATTGGAGCCGTCAGTAGATCAGCACAATGATCCGCCGAAAAATCAACGGACCGAAATTCTATCCCAACGGCTCTAATAGGGAAAAAACGGGCACCGGCGATTCGGAGTGAACCACCGGCGCCCGTATACGACTTTAGATCCTTGGAGTGATGGCGTCTGCGCTACGGTATACTGACCGGGTTGCCGTCACGGCGATCACCAAGACGCTGATACAAATCGTAGTCAATTGTCTCTGCAAGGAAATGTACCGAACCGTCGCACATCGTGAACTGAGCACCGCCGGCATGCACTGACTTGAATCCTAGAGAGGCATTCCAAGCATTCGTTCGATTGCAAGGCGGATTGCTGCCTTCATTTCGGTCCAACCCACCTTCGCCGGGGCAGGTATTCCAGTTGATCGGTGCCGTGGTCGCAAACCAGACACCATTCGGGCTTGCCCAACCGTTACGGCTGTGGTCGCCGCACCATGGAATCACCTCGCCGAACGCGATGACGTTTGCTGTGCCATCGGTAATGTCGCTTAGGCGAGCTGCCCAGGGCGCGTCATACGATGATGGGCCACCCGTTGCCTCGTAATTGCCAGCTCGGGTTATTATCCCGGAGATGTCTTGGCCGCGAGTCCCCTGATCACCTCGCCAGCGATTGCCGGAGCCGAACCAGTTTTCACCCGGCCAATTAGGATCGGGTGTTGACCACGGCTGAACGCTGACATTGATAACTTGACTCATCTTGCAGTTTGTCCCACCATCGCTCTCCATCCGCTGCGCACCCATCGACATGGCGTAATTCGCCGTGGACGTATCACCGTTAATCATCGGCTCATGAGGATCGCTGGGGCAACGAAGACCCGGAATCGTCACACTCCGCAACGGCAGGCCACCGCTGACAACTTGGTCATGAACATGCGTGTTGTTGTTGTAGTCGATTTGATCGTAGAGAGGGGCTTGCTCAATGAACGGCAGTAGTTTGACAAAGTAGCTGCCCCGATGGTCGCTCACCGGACGTCCCCACTGAGCACCGTTGAAAGGGAATCGCTTGTACGTATCGTGATAGTTGTGAAGTGCGATTCCCAATTGCTTGAGGTTGTTGGAACAACTCATTCTCCTTGCGGCCTCGCGCGCCGCTTGCACGGCAGGCAAGAGAAGAGCCACCAAGATTCCTATGATTGCAATTACCACTAACAGCTCGACCAAGGTAAAACCCGGCCTTCGAAATCGGAGAGGCATAACAATTACTCCTAAGAAAACAAGACTTGAGACGAGGAAGAGAGAGTGCAGTACCTTAACAAAGTAACAAATGCGAATTGTGACGTCAAAAAAACGCAAAACTCTACCAAGTACGCTGGTACGGCGAAGTGAATGTTCAGAACTGAACTCGCCTCGATCAGCGTCGTAGCCAAATTGGAGTCACAAATCAATTGCCGGATTTTCCAGCGCCACTCATGTCGGGAGGCGTCTTGGAATCTGAAGAAGTCGGCATGTTCTTCATATAGTTGTCCATGCTGGTTTGCATTGCCTCTTGTTCTGCTTGCGTTGCGGGCTCGGCGGCCTTCGGCCCACAACCCACTGCCAGCCCGATCGCAACCATCGATAGCAGGGTTAGAAATTTAGTCATGACTCGTTCCTTATTGAATTGATTTTATAGAATACGATTTCGCAGTGGTGGGTTAAACTACGTATGCGCTGACCGCCAACTGCCTTTTTGAAACGGTCCTTATAATAGCCGTAAGTCGCAGCCCCTGTCTACACCTTTGTCTGGACGCGTGCGGAAATTCCCTGTGATGCCGCGGCATTCTTCGTGACGGCGCCGACTAGTAATCGCGGATGTAGCACGCGACGTTGCCGTCGTTGCTCATGGGAGCAACCTCCGCAACCACTTGGCTGGCAGGCCACTTGAAAATTGAATCAGGGAATCAGGGATCGAGGCCGACTTGCCCAAATCGCTTTTGCCTCGCGATCGAGGACTCATTGCCATGCACATCGGTTTCGTCTGCCGTCTGGACCATACCCCGCAGTTGGTCGACTTCTTCTTTGCACGTCGGCAACCCGACCCCTTACGTCGCAAATCGGCTAGAACAAACGACTCAGCAAACCATCAACACATCTCAAAACGCGACGAACATTTGAGAACAGCGCAAGCGCCAAGGCGGTTTGCCCGCCAATTGACGGGAAATCTCAACGCGTTAGAATCGGCGGCTGACACGGGTGCCGAAATTGGTTTGTTACCAATTCGGAGAATAGGGAAAACGGTGTAAATCCGTTGCGGTCCCGCCGCTGTAACCGGGAACGAAGCTTACAAATTGCCACTACGGAATTTTGCGATTTGCCAATCGTATCCGTGGGAAGGCGTGAGCCGAGGACGAACCGGGAGCCAGAAGACCTGCCCGAAAGTCATTGCGGATTTGGTAGCGCCCTCGAGGAAGTGGGGACTGTCATGGTTATGGTTTGTACCGCTGCTGGCGTAGGCTCGATCAGCAGTCGGTAAGGGATGCCAGAACCTTTCTGTCGGCTCACGTTGCGGGGTGCTGCGCGGAAGGCGACTGCCTTCGTAGCGACAACGAGGATTGTTATGAGACGAGGAAGTTCTTCCGCTGGTTTTACATTGGTTGAGTTGTTGGTCGTCATCGCGATCATCGGAATCTTGGTCGCCCTGTTGTTGCCCGCTGTACAGCAAGCCCGTGCCGCGGCGCGGCGAATGCAGTGCAAGAATCGGCTGAAACAGATTACCTTGGCGCTGCACAACTACGCAGACACTTACAAGGAGACGATGATTCCGTATGTCGTCGAGGATAGCTCACGAGTCGGCTATCTCTCGACGTTTTCTGGGCCGCAGGGGACGGCTCAGTTTTGGTTCGGAACGATTGACTACGACGAACCCAATCCCGATTTGCAACTCGACTATACAAAGAGCCCGCTCGCACCTTACATCGAAACCAGTTATTGGTCCTTTCAATGTCCAGAGTTTGGCCCGGCTCAGATGGACATCGTGAGATTTGGTAAGCCGGCGTCAGGCTATGCATTTAATGCCTATTATCTTTCCCGCTCGTCTGGTGTCGCTTGGCTGCCGCCGACGTGGGCTGCTGCTCCGAATCCGGAGCCGCTCACGCGTCGTTTTCCAGAAGTCGAGTCGATGAGTGCTACGATTGCCTTTGCGGACAGCGCGCAAGTCAAGATGACGTCTTTCTCGCCCCCTGCGTTCAGTTTTGAAGAGAATTGGATTCTGGATCCTCCCAGTCGTAACTTCCCAACTGTCCACTTCCGACACCATGATGCTGCAAATGTAGCTTTTCTCGATGGCCACGTCGAAACTCGCGAACGGCATTTCAAAATTGACGTGCCGGGATCCAACTTCATGTCTCAGGCTCAGGCTGACTTGATCGACGAAAAACATCTGGGCTACGTCAGCGACGGGCATCTGGATGATCCGCTGCTCCGCGACGAGTTGTACGATCGCGAGTAGTCGTTTGCTTAGCGATCCGGATTTGAAAGTTGGCATGTTGCACGGGAGGTCGCGGGATGGCCGCAGGCTTGAGACAGAGGATTTTGTTTTTGCTTTTGCCGTGCATCTCGATCGCGGGATGTGGCGGGTCCGAGGAAGCGACGACGAACGTAGTGCCCCGAGCGGTCTACGTTGATACTTTGACGATGAAGGCGATGGTGTGTGATGTGGAAGGTGAGGCTCCGCTGGTCAACCCTGCAACTGGCAAGCGAACCCTTATGCCTGGGCTTTATTGTCCAAAGTGTCAGCGCTGGCATCCGTTGCCTCCGTTGGATCAGATCAATCGGACACCGAATGCGACGAAATGCAGCAAGACCGGTGTTGAGTTGGTTGCTGACGGTCCTTGGCCGGAGTGACGATCCAGAATGGCAACATTGCGTAAGGCGTTCGATCCGTGATCGAGCATCGAATTGTGTCACTGCTTCCCAGCGCGACTGAAATAGTTGCTGCGTTGGGGTACGAACATACGCTCGTCGGTCGCTCGCACGAATGTGACTTCCCCGCTTCCGTCAAGTCACTGCCGGTGTGTTCGGAACCACGCATCGATGTCAGCGGCATGAGCGACCAAATCGACAAAGCAGTCGCGGGGGCCATTCGTGAAGCTTTGTCGGTCTATCGTGTGTTCAGCGATGAACTGAATCGATTGCAACCAACGATCATCATCACACAAACACAGTGCGATGTATGTGCGGTGAGTCTGCGAGACATCGAAGCGGCCGTTTGTGAATTCGCAGAGACAAAGCCAGTGATCGTCGCGTTGCAGCCAATGGCTTTGTGTGACATTTTGTCGGACATGCGCCAAGTCGCGAATGCCATCGGCGATGAAGCGGCCGGCGAACGATTGGTCGGCAAGCTTCAGAGGCGATTCGCGGACCTGGCAGCGACACGTCCCACAAAGTCCCCGTTCCCGACGGTGGCTTGTATCGAATGGCTTGACCCCCTGATGGTCGCCGGTAACTGGATCCCAGAACTCGTTGAACTTGCAGGCGGCCAACCCGTCTTGTGCGAAAGTGGGAAACACTCGCCTTGGATCAAGTGGGGCGATCTTTTAAAAAGCGACCCTGACTACGTCGTCATCATGCCGTGTGGGTTTGACATCCACCGCACCGTCAGTGAATTGCATTTGCTAACCGAACATCCATCCTGGCAGCGATTGAACGCAGTCAGAAACAATCGCGTGTTTTTGGCTGACGGCAACCAGTACTTCAACCGATCCGGGCCTCGCGTGATCGAGTCGGCAGAAATCTTGACCGAAATCCTGCACGGCTATCCAAGTAGGTCGAATTACTGCGGATTCGGTTGGCGACCGCTCAATTCTGACTAAAGCCGAGATGAGCGGGGGTTTCGCGACCGACGGGGTTTTTGATGAACTGGCGATAGCACTCTGGGCAGAGGTCGAAGCGACGCCTTTGATAAACATCGTCGCCAATAAGGTCGCTGTCGGAATCGTCCAAGCGTTCGAGGATCTCCTGAATCTCCATCAAGTGGTCGCGGTCGTCTTCGAGTTCGTCGGCATCCAGCGGTTCCATCGCTGCTTGCACTTCCAGTTTGACGACGTAGCGCAAATCTTCGATCGGGTCAATGACTCGCTTACAGCGGTCGCACGAGTGATGAATCATCCTGAGGCCCTTGATTAAGGAATCGTTTCAGAGGTGATCTGCGGCAAGCGCTCCAACGCTCACCTCGCGTTTCATCCTAATGCCAATCCGAGCGGCACGGCAAGTCGAGTACGCGATTTTTTTGTGAGTATCCTTCGAAGCACTGCTTTCAGGCTGGTCCACCGAATTCGTGATGGCTAGAATGAGCGTGAAGATCGTTACACGGATTTCGGTGACGAGGCCCCGATCACAGCGATCGCGTCTGAGGAGAACGACGCACATTCGTTGTAAGCCGATGAGTCGATACCGGAAAATGGATCGAGCGACTTGGCGAGACTTCTCGGAGACTCCCCATGAGTCAAGAGGAACGAGGGCGAGCTCTGAGCTCAAGTGTCCTCGTATTGAACAGACACTACATGGCGTTGCGTGTCATAACAGCGCGTCGGGCTTTTATTCTCTTGTATCGTGAGGCAGCTGAGGTCATTGACATCGAAGATGGACAGTTCTGCAACTACGATTTCAATTCTTGGTGCGAATTGAGCCAGCTTAGATCGGTGGAGCCGCACCACGACGATGATTGGGTGCGAGCTGTTCAGTTTGATATCCAAGTGCCGAGAATCATCCGATTAGTCCGCTTCGACAAACAGTACACCACCAATGTACGCTTGAATCGGCGCACCCTGTTCGCCCGCGATGGGCATTGCTGCCAGTATTGCGGGCAGAGTCTGCCACCGAGTCAATTGAGCTTGGATCACGTCGTGCCACGCAGCAAAGGCGGCCCCACCACCTGGGAAAACGTGGTGGCCTCGTGCGTGAAGTGCAACACAAAGAAAGGCGGTCGGACTCCTCAAGAAGCTCGTATGAATTTACGCACCGAGCCGGGCCGACCTAGCCAGAATCCGATCATGACCGTCAAGCTTAGCAATCCGAAGTATGAGAGCTGGAAGACCTTCTTGCCCAAGAGTCGCGGCGCGAATGATGGTGCGTAGCTCCCACTATTCCTCGCTAGTGTGCTCGCTGTCGGCTGCTTCTTGAAAGCCTTTGCTCAAGGCTCGGCCAATCGAACCAAGGACCGATCCGTTGGATTCACGTTCGCTGGTGTCTTCCCCATCGACGGCACCCTTCAAAACGCGTGCGACGGACTTCAGAACGGCTTCAGCAGAAGACGACTCGCGCGGGAGCGAGTCGTCGAATTCCGACCACGACTCGGTGGGTGGAGCCGGCGCGGGGTCGTTCACGAATTGAGGTTCAGTAGTAGGTGCGAAGAGCATTGGTTCTGCTTCTTCGACCGTGTCACTCGTTACCTCGACCACACGTTGATCGGGAATCGCGTTGGGCGCAGCCGGTGCTACTTCAATCTCCGCGTTACTTGATCGAAAGTTACATGCGGGGACGACAAACAGGACGAGGGCGACGACGCCAAGAGAGAACAATCGCATCAGTTCGGTCCTTGAACATTGAAGGTATTGAATCGCGAGGACTTGATCAGTCGATCCCTAAGTCTATCCCGTCCCCTAGTCTTGCGGCAATCCAGTTTGACGAGACGAAACGCCGCAACAGGTTTTGAGTGACCTGAAGTAGGGGCTTCTGGGTTTCGTCGGGTAAGTCGTCGAAGTCAAGCTTGCTGCCGTCGTCACCGACAAAGCCCCACCATCGTAAGGTCAGCGGCCACTTTGACGATCGTGCTGCGATGTTAATTTGCTCTGCAACACGCAATCCCCACAGCAATCCAAACGCATCGCGGAAGTCTCGCCAGACTCGATCAAGCGATCTGGGGCGAGCGTTTCTTCTGCTCCCCAACGCACTTGCGACGATATTCGCAGTCGCACAGCAACTGAAGCCCGTAACGGTGGGCGAGCTGTCGAAGAAATCACGGATCAGCGGCAAGGAATCGGCGAGCATCAGAAGCTGTCCAATACCAAACAGGGCGGCTGGAATCCCAAAACGCGTCGGCAGAAAGTTGGTGATGCCAAGTGCAATCAGGATCAACATGAACCATGATCGCGCACCTTGCACATCCGGCATCTGGCCGTGACGAAGAACCAGGCTTTCAGCGACGGGAAGTATTAAAATTGCCCACAACGAGAGCACCACGAAGTGCCAACCGCGATCTTGCGGTCGTTTTGCTCCGAGCAGCGACATCAGAGGGCAGAAGCTGCTCGATGCGGCTGCGAAAACAAGTGCTGCCTCCCAGTGGGCGGATTCACGTCCGGCAATTTGGCTCGCGACAAGCAGAATCGACTGGGTACCGCCCATCACGCTAATGCTCGCAACCATCCACCACCACGGACCAATCAAAGTCGAACCGTGCAATAATCGCTTGGATCGCAGTAGCAGACACCAGGTCACTACCGTGATACAGATCACCCACCATGCTGCTGGCACAAATGCGGCTTTTGCAAATATCGACATAGCATTTCGTTGCAGGTGTTACGATCCGCACAGCCGGCAATTGGCCAGGATGCCGCTTCGCGAGACGTCGCCAAAAGGCAACAGCCTGGATGATAGATCCAAGCGACTGTACAGCAAGGGGATAGACGCGGTTTAGGCAATACGTCGTGGTGCTGCCGGTGGTGCGTGTCTGAAAAAAAACAACGGTTGCATTTGCTATACACGCAATTGCATCCCATGTTTCTCCAGACGCACAGTAATTCGTTTCCGAGGTCCCTCCTCGGAAGACGAAGTGGGATCACCCCGCACGATTGGCGTAGCGCGTGTGAGATGCGGATGATGTTTCCGCGAACCTTGGGTTTCAGTCCCCTTGTGCGTCTTTGCGAGTTGCACTGCCTCACCTACAGGAGTTTGAACAATGTACAAGTTTCTCTCGGCCTTGCTGATTGCCATCGCTCTCAGCACACCCGCGCATGCGGACATTTTTGGTTTTCTGGCCTCCAACAATGGCCCTGAGCCAGTGATGGATGGGCACGTCTACGCCCCGACACAAAGCAATGTTGTCGACAATTCAATGCACGGCTATCCCTTCTATAGCGGCTGCTGCGAGCAACAGTCATCCTGCTGTCAGGGATTGTGGGACGGGTACTGCGGAAGCAAATGCTGCGGAATGAAGTCTCGCCGAATTGGCCACTGCGGTTATGCGAAAGGTGGCTGTGGATGCGGCCCCGTGGTGGGCTACGGATACAGCGGTTGCGGCAAGGGTGGTTGCGGTTATGCCGATCCATGTGGTTGCGGCGGAAAGGGTGGCTTTGGCCACTCGAGCTACCGCGGATATTGTGGCAAAGGCGGTTGCGGCAGCAAAGGCTGTGACCCGTGTGCTCCATGTGCGCCACGGCATCATTGTCGGCTAGGACTGTTTGATTGGCTGCACTTCGGTCACGGATATGCATGTGGTGTTTGTGGCGACGTCGGCTGCAGCAGCTGCGGTGGCGGTAAGGGTGGATACGGCAAAGGTGGCTACATTGACTATGCTCCGACTCAGAGCTACGGCGAAAGCTACTATGGCGTGCCGACAGAGGCACAGGAAGAATCTTCGCTTCAGCCGCCAGAAGTCCTCGTCGAACCAACATCGATTTCAGATCGGTCCGCTTGGCGGCGACAAGTGCCAACGAATCCTTTCGCACGACCACTTAACTACTAAGTGATTTGTATCGCCCACATCCGGTGAATCCTGGAGCGGGCAACGACAGCAGACGTTTTTCTACGACGACGAGCGTTGGGCCAGACTGGGGAGTATGGCTTGGCAGCCGTGAAGTAGAGTTCGAACAGGCGGGTTTCCATGAAGGAGCTCGCCTGTTTTTTGTCGTTTCCGTCGCTGTACCTGGTGGGGATTCGGAAAGGCTTTATCGCAATCGCTTCCGAAGAAAAGATAAAATCGGCTTCAGCCGATCCATCGGGCGGGCCGATACAACTCTTACAAGGATACCGGGAGGGCGAGATGGCCCCGGCCATCTCGTTTCAGGATAGAGGTCATGGTATGACGACGGAGCGACGTACCATGGCCTTTTTTTGCGCGCGTTCGAAACTCCAGACGGCCAGCCCGATCACAATTCGCAGCGTTCTCGCCAAAGTCCGTTCGCCGCGCAACCGAACGAAGAGTAATACTCTCGCATTCATTCGAATCGAATCTGGTTAAACTGCCGATCACGAACCAACTCAGGTGTCCGATGGCAATTCCGCTTCCTGTCGTCAAATTGCCTTAGTACGCTCTGTCTACGAGGTGGCGCGTCACACGTGAGCCTAAATAGTCCTCGCCGAATCTCTATGGTCGCACGTCACGTTAAAGGCCGGCTTCGCAGCTCATGGCGTAAGACGCGACGCTTTCTATTTCATACCGTTCTGCACGCCGACGATCCCCCCGGGCGTCTCGCCTTGGGAGCGGCGATTGGGGTTTTCTTCGCGTTTACACCCACATTCGGGATTCAAATGCTTCTCGTGGTGTTTGCGGCGTGGTTACTGCGAGCCAACAAGGCGGTCGGTTTGCCCGTGGTCTGGATTTCAAACCCCGCCACCATGATGATTATCTATTACCCTTGTTACATAGTCGGTTGCACGATCCTGGGGCGAGAGTCGATCGACAGAAGGTGGTGGAGCGAATTGCGGAAACCACCTGCTGGTTGGTGGCAGGCCGTCGAATTCTACTGGTCGCACTTGTTAGAGATTGCAATGCCGCTGTGGCTGGGTTGCCTCCTGGTAGCGACGTGCTTAGCGGTGCCGACCTACTACCTGGTGTACTACGTCATTCGTGGTTACCGACTTAAGCGTTGGGGCCAGCTTACACCTCCCGCCTAGCTCGCTGAGTTACTGCCAAGCATCCGCAGCATCGTGGCGCTATGACCCGCAGGTTCTCCTGTTGCTTGCTTCCGACGCGCATTTAAAAAGCCTCGATTGGTCAAGTGACGAATCGAGGCTTGGTTTGTGAGGCAACAGTGAGCTGAAAAACTGCTATCTGTTGCCGAACTCGGGGCGTCGTCGTCCGAGCTGCGTTTGAAGGCGCTGAACAATGCTGCTGTGCATTTGACTGACCCGGCTTTCGCTGAGATCAAGCGTGGCACCGATCTCTTTCATCGTCAGCTCTTCGTAGTAATAGAGGATTATGATCAAACGCTCATTGCGATTCAGCCCCTTCGTAACTAAACGCATGAGGTCTGTCTTTTGAACCCGCCGAGTCGGATCTTCACCCTTCTTGTCTTCCAGGATGTCAATCTCACGAACGTCTTTATAGCTGTCCGTCTCATACCATTTCTTGTTGAGGCTGATCAGGCCGACGGCATTTGCTTCGGTCATCAGCTTCTCGAGTTCGGGGACCGACAGCTCCATCTGTGCAGCCAATTCTTGAGGAGTTGGCGCGCGACCGAGTTTTGTTTCCAAGGTCTTAGTCGCTTCGCTGAGCTTGCTGGCCTTCGAGCGAACGAGACGCGGCACCCAATCCATCGTTCGCAGTTCGTCGAGCATTGCACCACGAATTCGCGGCACGCAGTACGTCTCGAACTTGACGCCCCGATTCATGTCAAATGCGTCGATGGCGTCCATGAGACCGAAGATGCCAGCGGAGATCAGGTCGTCCAACTCGACGCCCTCCGGCAAGCGTGCCCAGATTCGCTCGCCGTTGTATCGCACCAACGAGAGGTAGCGTTCGACTAACTTGTTACGCAGCTCTTTACGGCTTGGGTCGGCTTTATAGTCCAACCAGATCTGCTTGATCTCTTCGTCATTAAACTTCGAGCGAGGAGTAATGGGGAACCGAGTTTGGTGTCGCTTCGGTGCGTAAATCGTAGCCATGCAATCCTCCATGATTGAACTCTCGTCAATTGCGGCGACCCGTGCCGCGACTGACGATGACCACCCGCCTCATGCGAGTGTTCTGCCCGAAGGCTGTTGTTATATCCTGCGACGAAGTCGTGATCCCTATCGATCGTTCTTTGATAAGGTCTCACGAGCTTGCAACTCTTTGTCGAAGTTCGCCTTTACCGCTTCCAGAATTATCGAGTCTGCCACCTGCCCCACTAAGTAGCCAATTCCTGCGAACAGGAACAAGCAAGCTGTGGCAAGCATCAATGTCGACTCAACGCTGCTGGTATCGATCACACTGCGAGCCAGAATCGTTGTGAAGGCCAAGGGACCAAGTATGCCTGCATACGTGCGACCCATGACTCACTCCGTTCTAGCCCGCAAAGTTCCGCTAGTCCGACTAGCTTAACGTACTGTGGCGTAAAGACGCGCTTTCTTTGTATCGGCATTCCTTCGGTTTGGGTTGAGAGTAATATCTGGCTTCTGCGAGTTTCTTGGATCGCGCTGCCACGAATGTTTCGACTATGCAGTGTTGGCTTGATGTAACTGTGGAGCGAGGGCCCTTGCCAGTTTTGTCAGCGCTCGCGACGCAGGTGCGACCGGGTCAATAAGGACGAATGGCCGACTATCTCTTGCACCGCGTGTTACTGCGGCGTCGTGCGGTAAGTGGCCACCGAACTCGATCGTTGTTCCTAGGAACTTGCGACATGATCCATCGATTCTTCGGTGAACATCGAGAGCATTCGCTTCGTCGATTTCACGATTCACCACAAGCCGCAACCGTCGTTCTGTGGATAACGAAAGGCCTGTTTTGATACGAGTGTAAGCGTCCATCACCGCAGCGTCTTCGGTCGCCGTGACCAACAGCACTTCGTCGGCCGTCGCGGTAAAGCGGCGAATGAAATCGCCAGCTCCGCTACCTAGATCAACGATGACGGTGTCCACGTGGCGGCCAAGGCTCGACAATTGGCGCCGGAACCGCTCATAAGCGATCTCGTTGAGGCCGTTGTTGTGGAGCGAAATCCTGTTGGTGGCAGACGCGTCCAGGCCAGAGGTACGCAGACCCGGAACGATCTGAATTCCGGCAGGTCCAGGATACAGCACCTCGTGAATGTCTCCCTGGGAACCGATCGGTTTAGTGTCTTGAGTCTTGTCCAGTACACCACAGAGAGTCGCTACGTCCGACCGATCCGCATCCGCATCCACAATGACGACTCGCAAGCCTTGCTCGGCCATGGCCACAGCGAGATTCACGGCGATTGTGGTTACACCCACGCCGTCAGCGCCGCCCGTGAGGGCCAGCAGTCGTGGCGGTGGCCCCGTGGCGATCGGTTGTGCACGCATAGCGCGAAGCACAAGCTTTCTAAGTTCTGTGGCTTGGTCAATCATTGAGTGATGTGCTTGCCAGCACGGATGTGGTGCGAATTGTTAACGGAGAAATAGCATCATGTTGCCGCCGCTCAATCGCTCTCCGTTCTAAGGATTGCCCGTGCCAGTTTGCGACTATCCGCCGACGCGATGTCCTCCGGCACATTCTGTCCGTTGGTGATGTAGCTGATTGGCAGTTTGCTGTTTCGTAACACAGGCAAAATATTCCCGAGCCCCGTCGTTTCGTCCAGCTTGGTGAGCAGTAGCGAAGTCGCTCCTACGTCCGCAAATCGCTCGGTCGCTTGTCTCATGCTTGCGGTACTGGCGACACTGCTCAGTACGACGTGGACTTCGTCAGGGCGCGCTTCTGCGAGCATGGCCTTCAGTTCCTGAATGCGTAAGTCGTCTTGCGGACTACGCCCCGCCGTATCCATCAGAATTAGATCGAGGCCCGATAAGCGAGCAATCGCGGTTCGCATCTCGCGAGGTGTCGAGACGACCTCCATTGGCAAGTCGATGATGTCGGCGTACGTGCGCAGCTGATCAACTGCCGCGATTCGATATGTGTCGACCGTGATTAACCCGACACGCTGCTTTTCTCGCAGGTGAAAGTTCGCCGCAAGTTTGGCGATCGTTGTCGTTTTCCCGACGCCAGTCGGTCCAACCAACGAGACGATGCGGCGAATTCCCGGAGTCACTCGGATAGGCCCGCAGCACTTCAGCTCGTCTTCGAGTAATCGCGAGACTCGCGAATTCACAAGCATTCTGTCGTTGAGATCTGCCGATGAGAGTCCCGAACGGACACGTTCAAGCATCTCCCGGGCAACTTCTTCACTGACTTCGGCGTCGATCAGCTTGGTGAACAGTTCAAATAACGACTGATGCAACTCATTGCTCTTCGCTCTGTCCGCTTCCAGCGAAAGATGCTCGACAAGCGATTCGGAGTGTTCGTCGCTTCTTTTTAAGGCGGCGCGGTACTTAGCGCGAAAATCATCATAGTCGGCGGGCGGTAATGGCTTGGTGGTCGTGGGAGCGGTGTGGGCGTGCGAGGTTGGGAATCGGCTGGGCACTTTGATGGTTGCCGAAGCAGTCACTTCGATCTGACGTCCAGCAATCCAACGCAACATTCCATGCTTCACTTCCCGGGTATGAAGTACAGATGCGTCGGGCCCGAGTTCCGTACGAACCTGCTCCAAAGCAGCTTGCAGTGAACTGGCTCGATAGGTTTTGACTTCCATGTCGTTATGCCGATTTCGTGTTAATAAAATAGAGTCAGCGATTTCTTACTTGCGAGGTACCGCGTCGGTCACGAGGCCGACTGATTCAATAACGGTGTCGCGGGTGATTTCGTTGTAGCTCAAGACAATCAGGTGCGGCAGATTTGTTAACGTCAACTGCCGAAGTCCTGGTCGAATCTGGGGGCTGACAAGGACGATGGGCTTACGGCTCGTTTGTGTTAGACGCTTCACTTCGTCGGCAATCAGCTCGCACGTCTTCTCGATGGCGGGCGGAGACATGCGAATGAACAGTCCGCGTTCACTATGCTCTATTCCGGCAGCGATTCGATCCTCTAAGGCTGGGTCGAGCGTGATGACGAACAATCGCTTCTCGTTGTCGCGATAGCGAGTGCATATCGTGCGGGCCAACCGATGGCGGACATACTCGGTCAACCAGACAGGGTCTTTGGTCCGCCCTGCGTAATCGCCAAGTGTTTCTAGTATGACACCTAATTGACGTATCGAAACTTGTTCGCGGAGCAGCATATGCAGCACTTGTTGAACGTCGCCAATCTTCATTAACCCCGGAATCAGTTCGTCGACCACGGCGGGCGACGTCGTCTTGAGCTCGTCCAGCAACTTCTTCGTCGCATCGCGAGTGAGTAACTCGTCGGCGTGTTGTCGCACGACTTCCTTCAGGTGTGTCGCCAGTACAGCGGCTGGTTCCACGGGTGTGTAACCGAGCATTTCTGCGCGTTCGCGAACGACCGGGTCGATCCATACCGCCGGCTGCTGGAAGGCCGGGTCGCGCGTTTCTTCGCCCGCGATCTTTCCACTGGTCAGCCCTGATTCCATCGCCAGTAGCCGATCGGGATGCACAATTCCTTCAGCAACGGTGTTGTTGGCGATTTTTACGCGGTAAGTACGTTCTTCCAGACGCATGTTGTCCCGAATGCGAACTTTCGGCAGCACGATTCCGATTTCACTCGCAACTGCTTGGCGGACGCCCGTGATTCGCGGAAGTAGATCGCCACCTCGATTCGGATCTGCCAGCCGGATCAATCCGACACCGATCTCCATCTCCATGGGGTCAATCGCCAGATAATCCTCGATTCGCTCTTCTTTCTTGTTGGCCTGCTCAGAAGCCGCATGTTTGCTGGCAACTTCCCGCTTGGCTTGAGCTTCTTCCTTGCGTCTCAGTTGGATCGCCAGCATCGCGCAGCTGCCCGCGATCACGATCAGCGGAAGCTTGGGTAAGCCCGTAAAAATGAGTACGCCCAGAAACGAACCGGCAACCACCAAGGCCTGTGGTCGCGAGAAAATCTGTTCGAGGAACTGTACAGGTAGGTTAATTCTTTGCGTGCTGCGAGTCACCAATAACGCGGCCGCGAGTGACACGAGCAGGGCCGGTACTTGGCTGACGAGTCCATCGCCAATAGTGAGTTGCGTAAACAGTTTTCCTGCGTTGGTAAATGTCATGCCGTATTCCGCGACACCGATGATCAAGCCGCCAACGACATTGATCAGCGTGATCAGGATACCGGCAACGGCGTCCCCTCGAACGAACTTGCTGGCACCATCCATGGCCCCATAGAAGTCGGCTTGTTGGGTGATCTCGTTGCGTCGCGATTGGGCTTCGTGTTCGTCGATGACACCCGCATTCAAATCCGCATCGATTGCCATCTGCCGACCGGGCATGCCGTCTAAGGCGAATCGGGCGGCGACTTCGCTGATCCGAGTCGCACCCTTCGTAATCACAACGAACTGTATCACGATGATAATCACGAAAATGATTAGACCGACTACGATGTCGTTACCAGCAACAAACTCGCCGAAACTCTTGATGACTCCGCCGGCGGCGTACATGTCGTCGGTCGCAGCACGTGTCAGGATCAAACGCGTTGAGGCCACGTTCAGCACAAGCCGTGCGAGCGTCGTTGCCAGTAGCAGTGAAGGAAAGATGCTGAATTCCAGAGGCGTTTTTACATAAACGGTCGTGAGCAAGACGATGACCGAAACCGTGATATTCACGGCCAGCAGCAGGTCCATGACCGAAGGCGGTAACGGGACCAGAATCACCAGAACACTGGTGATGATCCCGACCGGAAGAATTAGGTCTTTCCAGGCGGCGAGGCGATTCATCGTGAGCCGTTTGAGACTTAGTTAGTAGGGAACGAAATGTTCAATTCAGCGGTGCGAATCACCGCAGAGAAGAGGGCGGGAAGGTACTTAAACCGGTGTCAATTGTCCAGATCGGTTTGGTGTTCGACTCAGCGACTAGCGAAGTGGCAGCGCAAGCATGGCGCGGCGCCATTCGCGCTCGAACTCGTCGAGCGGTTTTCCGACGACTGACTGAAAACGCTCGAGCGGTGAGCTGTGGTGAGAACTGGAGAGCTCTGCTAGCGTACCACGATTGATGACTTGCGTCTCGATGCTTAGGTAGTAGGCGAGTCCCCATGCATACGCATAGTGCCGAGTCGCGGCTGGGCGAGCATGAGCCGCAAGAAACTCCTTGTCGGATGACATTAGAAGCTCTGACAGCGACAGCGGATTCGTGCTAGCGAGATCGCGCTGTAGGTGAGCGAGCGCCACGGAATTGGGTGCGTCGATACGGAGTGTGTCTCCTTCGAACTGGCCGCTTTCAAAGATCTGTGCCAATCCTTCATTCAACCATCGGTCGATAGTTGCCGGCCTGTCTGCCATGACATAGCCATCCAAGTACGCATGAAACGCCTCGTGATACAGGCGTCGGAACATCTGGGTGGTTATTTCCCGGAATGTTGCGTCATTTCTTCGATCTGTCTCGCTGATCCGTCGTTCCAGAAACCGCTTCTCTCGGTTCCAGGCAGCGTTTCGAACAGACAACTCTTCCTTGATCTGTTCGCGGCTAAGCCCCTGTTTGGCAAGTTTATCACTATAGTCCTTTAGGCTTATTCGAACTTGTTCCGCTTCAGTAACCAGGTCGCGCAACAGCTCCTGATGGGCGGTCCGAATCCTTGTAAGACGCTCGGCATAGCTCACGATCTCGGCACCGGCGAAGATCGTCTTTTCACGAGCGGCATAGAACGCAAGGTTCTCTATTTCGACACCCATTGTCCGCAACGTGGTCTGGTACTCGTCGACTGACCCGAAGAGCACGATTTGCAGGCGACGATCGGAGGTTGCGGTTGGCGGGATCAGTTGGCGGAATGCGCGAAAAGCTTGTTCGATGCGGACGATGCAGCGTCGCGTCGATTCTTCATCAGCCGTGCTGGCCAACTGGAACCAAGTACCAACGTACTCCCAGTTGTGAGGACTGTTTTCCGACGCCGCAGCGAGCTGTACTTGCTGTTGATTTCCAACTTCGATCTCCAAGCGATGGCGAAGCCGATGAACGTGCGTTTGCAATAGCTGCCGTTCGCGTTCTGGGAGCGGAGCGTAATGCCGGACGCGACCAGGAGCGATCACGCGAACGGTCGCACTCATCGGCATTCCAGGACGGAGGAAGATCTCGACAAATTCAATTTCCTCACTTGTCTTCGACTGTAGCACGCCTTCGTAAACCGTTCCGTCTTTGAGGGTCATGGTTTCGAGTTGCAGACCGGACGTCGTGAATCCTGGACGGGAGTCTTGCGCCCAAACAGCAAGGCAACTGAACGAGAGCAGCGTGCTTTGGAAGAAGAATTGTGACGGCGATAGGTATCGAGACATATGCGTTTCAGCTAACTTCCGCGATTCAACAAGGTACAATATGCGCCCTTCTACGGCATTCGGCCAGCAACGGTACAATTATTCCGACATCCTTTGTTTCGAGCCGCGTAGCCCCTTCGAGTTGCACAACCCACGAGTCACTCATATGAACAAGGCATTCGTTCGTGAGCCAGAGTTCGACGGTAAGGCGTATTGTCCGGAGTGCGGTTCACTGGGGACGAGAGTTGGGGAAGAGACACTCGATCACCATGTGCAACCGGAACGCCGCTCACGGCTGGGTGATACAGCTTGGTTCTGCGGGTTTGCGCGATGCGAGATCGCCTACTTCGACCTGTTCGAGAGCCGCGTATCGGTCGACGAACTCCAATCACCGATCTATCCGAAAGATGCCGGCGCACCGATCTGCCCGTGTTTCCAATTCACGATGGAAGAGTTTGAGGCCGATGTTGAGGATGGCGTGCCGACTCGCATTCGCGGCCTTTTGGAAAAATCCAAATCGGGCGAGGCAAACTGTCGAGTCTTGGCCGCCGACGGGCAATGCTGCATGCGCGAAGTTCAACGGCTATATATGGCTCGAATTTCAAATCGCGGCGACTAGCTCGGGATGTGCATTCGCCTAAGGTGAGCAAAATGGTTCGCTTAGCACGATGCTCGTCACTAGATCGCGAAAGCCGTTGCCGTTTGCCTCTGACTGCGTGACGATTGCGTCGATGTGGGGACGATCGGCGAGTGTGGTGCGCCGGCCAGTCGCATAGGCCATCATCTTTATGGTGAGCGCCTTCGCGAATTGGCTGCGCTGATCAACAAGAATTGTCTTCAGACCTTCGACGTTGACAAAAGCTTTGCCGTTGGGAAGTTCCCCGGACGAGTCGATCTTAGTACTTCGCCCGTATGTCTCGCGCCAAGCTCCGATGGGATCGAAATTCTCCAAAGCAAATCCCAGCGGATCGATCTTGCGATGGCAATCGTAACAACTGGCGACATCCCGATGCTTGCTCAGTTGGTCACGAATTGTCTTCGCTCCGCGAATATCGGGGTCAAGCGGTTCGACATTGGGAGGAGGCGGCGCGGGTGGAGTGCCAAGTATGTTCTCGAGCAGCCAAACGCCGCGAACCACGGGCGAGGTGTCAATTCCGTTGGCTGTCACAGTCAATACACTGGACTGTCCCAGCAACCCGCCGCGGCGACCATCGGTGAGCGAGACACGTTCAAACCCACTTCCCTGAGGTAGCTCGCAGTCATAAAGCTCGGCGAGTCGTTTGTTGACGAAAGTAAAATCGGAATCGAGAAAGTTGACGATACTCAAGTTGTTGTCGAGCAAGTAGCGCGTAAACAATCGCGTCTCTTCTCGCATCGCCTGCCCCAGATCGTAATGGTAAAACTCTTCGAATTTGCTCCGATCTGGCGGTGAAGACCCTAAGTCTCGTAGGGTGAGCCAGCTGTCCAAGAAACCCTCGACAAATGCCGCGGACTTCGGATCATCGAGCATCCGTTCGACTTGAGATCGTAATACTTCTGGTTCTTGGAGTTTATCGCGGGCCGCCAACCCGCGGAGTTCGTCGTCAGGCATCGACGACCACAGGAAATACGACAGCCTCGAAGCCAAGGCGTATTGCGAGAGCGGTTCGCCAACCGAGCCACGCCCTTCGAGAAACAGAAAATTCGGGGAACACAGCACTGTTTTCAAGCCATCGGTATAGGCCTCTAATGGAGTTCGTCCTGCGTCGAGTCGCGACTTGACGACCTGCATGATCCGATCGACCTCGTGAGATGCTGCGGGCCGGCGGTACGCGCGCGATGCGAACGTCGTCAAGTGCTCTCGCATGACCTGTTCGGAAAGCACTCCGGATTTCTGGACATCTCCCCAATCGTTCCCAAGCACGGCGCGCTGGCTATCGGTCGGCCAAGCCTCATAGAACGGACCTTCAATTTCAATCTCGTGAATGTGGATTTGAGGCAGCTTGCCGTACTTGATCGCATTGAATCTCGCTTCGACGATGCCGGAGTCCTTTCGCGGCGGAAACTGGTCGTCGTACTTCTTCAAAAGCTGGCTCCACAGACTGCGAACATCCATCAAACCGTTGCGGAACGTGAATCGAGGTGTGTAGCCGGCATCAAGCCATACACGCACGGTGTACCATTTTGATTCGTCCGCCAAGTCGAGTTCAGCCAGTAATGGCTCAATGGGCTGCGGTTTGTGCAAAGGGCCCGCTAAGTAGTTTCCAGCGACGATGCCCAGTCGAAGTGGTTCTGCCGGGTCCGTACCAAGAAACTTCGGATCGTAGGGATGCAAGCGGTTGACCGCCTCGGCCTTGATCCGAAGTTCATAGATTCCGTCGTAGGGGACGCCCTCTTTGAATGCCAAGATCGGGCCATAGGCACCTTCTGGTTTGTCGGCTCCGACGACGTCGTACAACGTGATATGGCTGAAGCCATTTGTCCGGCCGTGTACTTGATCGATTTCGGGTTGCTGTCTAAAGCGATCTCGAAATGTCCAAGTTCGGGCTTCTGGCAGAGTCGCGGGCGTCATTGCCTTGCTGACAACATGGTCGGCCGCACTCAAGTACTTAGCGAGCAGATATCCCGACGTGACGAGCGTCTCGCCGACGTTGTCAAGATGTTCGGTCGTTTGATCGCGCGGGAAACTCGCCGTTGGATCGAACATCGTCATATTCAAACGCAGTAAGTCGCGAACGGTGTTGCGATATTCGCGTGCATTAAGTCGCCGCAGAATCGTTTCCCCGTCTGTCGTTTGACGCGCCTCGTGGTAACCCGCGATCTGTTGGGTGAGCCAGTCGATTGCCGCCCTGCTCTCTTCCGTTGGTGGTTGGCGAGCGTCTTGTGGCGGCATCTCAGCAAGATTCAACTGATCCAGGATGTCTTGGAAATCGACAAGTGTATTGTCGCTGTGAATCTGTGGCGGCAATTGATCAAATCGCCGCTCGCCTTTCTGTTGGTCCGCTCCATGGCATTTCGTGCAGTATGATTTCAGAAATGGTCGTACAGTGCTTTCGAAACTAGCAGGATCGCTTTTGGAACCCGTAGAGGCGGACTTCGTCGGAACTTCATCCGCTATAGCGCACAGACCCGAAAACAAGAATATCGTCGCCAAAAATGGGCGGCTCGCGCGGAGCATGTCGTTGGTCATCGTTACGCCAACTCCAAGCCCGTTAGTGTGCCCGTGCTGGTGCTGAACTGTTCCGTCTCGACGCCAAAGCGTTGGAGCATCGAGACGTACAAATTGCAGAGCGGCACGCGTTGGCGGTTCTCCTGCGGATACTGCTTATGCTCGCCGTGCTTGAAACCGCCGCCAGCGAGAATGATCGGCAAGTCGTGGTTGGTATGTGAGTTTGCGTTGCCCATACCGCTTCCGAGCAGCACCATCGTACTGTCGAGCAGCGTCTTGTCACTGTTCGTTTCACGAAGGGAACGCAACTTGGATAAAAACCTCGCGAACTGTTCGATCTGATAAAGCTCGATCTGTACGAGCAGATCGAGGTTTTCTTGCAGTTGTCCATGATGCGACAAACCATGATAGCCCTTGCGAATGCCCAGATCGGAGGCCGCAAATGATCCGCCGATCTCCACTGTGGCAACACGTGTCGAATCGGATTGCAAGGCCAACGCGATGAGGTCATAGATCTTCGGCAAGTCGCGTGTCAGCCCTTCGTTTTCCGGTTCGTGAATCGGCGCCGTTGGCTTTGCGATGTTCTGCCAGTGTCGATCGAGTTCAAGCTTAAGTTCAACGTCACGCACCGACGACAGGTACTCGTCCAGTTTCGCTCGGTCGGAGGAGTTCAACCGGCGTTTCAACGCGTTCGCGTCACCGAGCACGGCATCGAGGATCGAGCCCTGAAGTTCAATGCGATCCGCTGCTTGTCGCTTGGCCTCGGCATTACTTTCTACGAACAGGGCCCGAAACAATTCGCGTGGCCCAGGAATCGGCGGGATTCGCGTGCCCGTCCGCGTCCAGCTCATCATGCAACCGCCGTGAAGCCCGTCCTCGGAACCGATCGTCAACGACGGAAAGCGTGTTCGGGAACCAACAAACTCGGCGGCCCGCTGGTCAACGCTGATGCCGCCCTCGGGCATGCCCTTTGCTTCAGTCGACTTCACACCGGTCAAAAATGTGTGAACGGCAAAGTGCCCGCCTTTCACTCCGTGATCGAGATGCGAGAACAAAGTGAAGTCTTTGCGATGTTCTTTTAATGGTTGCAGGAGTTGCGACAACTCGTAGTCCGCACCGTGCTTCTCAGGCCAGAACGCGCCGGGGTACATTCCGAATTCATTGCCGATGCACACCATGCGTTGTGGAGTCTGTGTTTCCGCGGCACCGACAGTATGGGGCAGCGACTCCAGAGTCGGTAACGCGATGGAGATTCCAGCGGCTTTGAGAAAGGTACGACGCTGCATGAAACGCGTCATTTAGCAGATTCCATCAGGGTGAGGAACGGAGGGTGGCGTCGGCAGGCGGCACACCGCATTATGGCCTGAGGCCGGCGTGACGGGAAGTGACGATCGGCGGGTGGGTTGAGACTTCAGGCGAGGATGCGCCGGGAGTTTTTGGGGACGTCGGTGCGCTGAGACACTAACCTGCTTTTACAGCTGTTGGCAGCTTTTTGCCCTTCAATTGGTACACATAACGCAACACTTCGGCCATGGCAGCGTACTGCCCCGACGGAACCGGTTTGCCGATTTCGACGTGCTTGTAGAGGGCCCGCGCCAACTCTTTTCGCTCGACGACCGGAATATTATTTTCCAAGGCGATACGACGAATGCGTTGGGCGACTACCCCTGCCCCCTTGGCTTGGACGACGGGTGCATCCATCGTCTCATGATCGTAGCGAATCGCAATCGCCAGTTCGGTCGGGTTGGTGACGACGACGTCTGCTTTGGGGACGGAGCTGCCGATGCGGTTGAGCACCAGCTGTCGTTGAACAGCACGACGGCGAGCCTGGATTTGGGGATCGCCTTGCATGGTCTTCATTTCTTCGCGAACTTCCTGTGTCGTCATGCGAAGATCCTGCTCTTGCTTCCAACGCTGAAAGACATAGTCGATGATTGCCAAAACGAAGAGTGCCAGCCCGATCTTAAAGCAGGTGCCGAGTGAAATCTTGAATATGTACGCGGCAATCTCGCCGACCTCCAGACCGCCAAGTCGCAGGATTTGATCGAGCTCACCCCAGACGGACCAACCGGCAATGGCCGCCACAATCACGATCTTGAAGATGCCGAATCCAAGTTTCGCGGCGTTAGCAATCGAGAAGATGCGTGTCAGACCTTGCAATGGATTGAGCCGATTGATGTCGACTGCCAGCTTGTCCGGAAGAAACAGGAATCCGACTTGCCCCACGTTGGCGGCGATCGCGACGAACGCCAAGAGACCCAGCAGCGGTAGCATGGCCATACCGACTGCCATCAGTGTGTCGTAAGAGTGCGTTGTGAAGGTATCGCGATCCAACTGCAATTGCACATCGCCACTCAGATGGCTGCGCATCAAGTTTGCCAGTAAGTTCGTGACATTGTCACCCCACAGCATCAAGCCTCCGACAGCGGCCAGCAACAACGCCGCCGATGCTAAGTCTTGGCTCTTCGCAACTTGTCCCTGCTCGCGTGCCTGCTGGCGACGATGATCGGTTGCTTCATGTTGTTTATCGCCAAATTGCTCGGCCATCGCATCAGCCTCTTAGGTTGGCGGCCGGTCGAATACGATGGAATCGCGGATTGTCGCGATCACACTGTCCGCGTGATCTTGGACGACCCAGGCCAAGCCACTCATGGCGGCTGCGAGCGTGAGCATCATGACCATTGAGTTGAGACTGAACCCCACGGCGATGACATTCAGCTGAGGGAGCGTCCGGCTGATCAGTCCGAGAATGAGTACGGCAAGGAATAACGCCACCATGACGGGCGCCCCGGCCCGGATGCCAACGACAAAACTCTCGCTGGTGACTTGGGTAAAAGTGTCGACGATGCTGGTGGGGAAGTCTCGTACGCCGGGTGGCCGCCAACGAAACGTGTCTAGCAACGCGGCCATGATCTGACGATGGCCTCCGATCGCGATGAACACCGATAATGTGACCGCGTCTAATAATTGTGTAAACACCGGTACGCTGGAATCGAACGTGGGGTCGAAAGTATCGGCGAGAGCCATGCCGCTCATCTGACCGATGACCTGGCCGGTCAAGTGAAGGCCAGTGAAAAGGATCATGACGGCCAGCCCTAATGCGAGCCCTAAAACGGCTTCACGTGCGACCAGGACAGCGAGATTCACCAAATCGACAGGCATCTCGCGGGCTTCGTCGAAGTGCAGCGGTGTGACAATCAGAGCGAAGCCGATCGCGACAAATGCACGGACGCGAATCGGGACGTTGCGAGACCCAAAAATCGGGGCAGTCATCACCAGCGTGCTGATCCGTGTCAGGACGAGCACAAAGAGCAGAAGTTGGTCGCGGTAGAGTTCGATGAGTGCTGACACAGCAACGATAACTAGCCGCCAAGGACGACCGCCGGAATGTTAGTGATGAGATCCTGCGAATATTCCATCATTCTTTCGATGAGCCACGGGAGGCAGATCGCCAACGCCGCGATCATCGCAATGATCTTGGGAACGAACGAAAGTGTTTGGTCTTGGATCTGTGTGACTGCTTGAATTAGGCCGATCAACAAGCCGACAACAACACCCACAATGAGCACGGGAGCGCCAACCATCAACGAGGTCAGAATCGCTTCGCGACCAAGGTCGATTGCATCTTGCGGGTTCATGAAGGTACTTTCTGTAGAGGTGGTAAGTGGGGCGGCGCGGGTACGCAGGACGTCACGAATACGGCGCGAAGCTTTCCATCAGCATCCCGATGACCAGCCGCCAGCCATCCACAAGTACAAAGAGCATCAGCTTGAAGGGCAACGAAATCATTACAGGTGGTAGCATCATCATGCCCATCGAGATCGTGACGCTGGCGATGACAACATCCAGAATCAGAAAGGGCAGATAGATTTGGAATCCAATCAGGAATGCGACCTTTAGCTCGCTCAGCATGAACGCCGGTAAGAGGACCTGCAAAGGCACATCTTCGTAGGTGGTTGGGGGCGGTCCATCTTGATGGGAGTACTCGTAGAACATCATCACATCATCGACGTTTCCCGCGATATCGATCTGACGGCTCATGAACCTGCGTACGGGACGCACGCCCGCAGTCCAGGCTTCTTCGATGGACATGTTCGAGTTGGCCGCCGTGTATGGCTCGATTGCATCGTTGTAAACGTCTGTCCATACGGGTGTCATGAGTAAGGCGGTCATGAACATGGCGATCGAGGTCAGCACCTGACTGGGCGGCAACTGCTGCACACCCAGTGCCTGGCGTAATAGGCCGAGCACGACGACAATCCGCACGAACGAAGTTGTCATCAGTAATACTGCCGGCGCGAGGCTCAGCACGGTCAGCAGCAGCATAACTTGAATCGCCGAACTCATCCCCTCGCGACTCTTCCAAGTTTCGGGGCCCGCCGTTATGAAATTCTCGAGCGACTGAGAATCCGTAATCTCTGGAATCCGCACGGTCTCTTGAGCGTGAGTAGGCCCAAGTACAGTTAGCCAAACAGCGATAACGCTTCCCCACGCCAACATTGCTTTCCAATGCCGAATGTTCACATCGTTGGATCTCGTTTTACTATTCACGGTGATCCTCCCGCCGCCGATCTCGCCGTTTGGCGCGGTTGGCGATATCGACTTGGGAAAGTGAAGGATCTCCGACGAAACCACCCGGAGCCGGCTCATCGGCATATTGCGATAGCACTTGGCGGAAAGTGTCCGAGATACTTCCCGAACGTCCCTGTTGGCAAAGCGCCGACAGTCGATTGACTTCATCGATGTCAGTGATTTCCGTAAGCGTTTCCGCTCCGGTCGACGTTACGTTGATCAGCACAAGTTTGTTGCCAAGTCGAATCAGTTGCATTTGCTGGCGTCCATTCAGGGGCGCCCGACCCAGCGGCTCGAAGACTTCTCCAGGTAACGGTGCCATCCCTTTGGGAGCCGTCTTCTTCGAAAGCCAAGCGAGGACAAGGAAGGCAGCCAACACGACGGTCAAGCTGCCGATGACGGTAGTCGTTGCTCCTCGGCCGCTGGATCGGTTTGAGGATTCAGGCGAGAGACGCTGTGGGGTCGAACTGGTTCGCAACGGTAAGGGTGTATAGCTGTCGATTGTCTCAGCGGATTCGGCGTGTGAGGCAGTCCGAATCGCAGTTTGGTGTGATGATGTTGCTTGCTCCGTTTGAAAGGATGACGCTCGTGCCGGTGGCAGTTGCAGAATACGCGTTTGGTCGGCGTCGGCGCGATCGGCGTAGGGCTGCGACGATTGAGCATGCGCAGTGCTACCCAGAAGGGCAAGTGCTAACATACTTCGAACGATGTTTGACATCCGTGTCTCACTGGGCCGTCGTTTGCCCGTCGTCCAGATCGCGATTTGAGTTGTAAATAAAAGAGTTAAGTTCGCAGCGACTATCGCCGATGATTGATGTGCTGAAATAGTTTTGTAGCGGTCGTGGTCAGCGGCGAAAAAAGTCCGTCATACTTCCACATCTCCGATGCATAACAGCGTAGTGAGAACGAATCTTTAGTCGTCTCCCGAGATGAGTTCGGCAACCCGAACACAGAAGTTATCGTTTAAGACCAGTACTTCACCTCGTGCGATCAGACGACCATTGACGTAGACGTCGACAGGATCGCCGGCCAGTTTGTCGAGCGACACGACGGACCCTCGTCGTAGTTTCAACAGTTCTTCCAACTCCATGTGCGTTCGCCCCAGTTCGATCTTGAGATCTAGTTCGACGTCGCGGAGAAGGTCGATTGTGGATTTCTCGTTAGAGGGCGCCGAACCGACCAGATCTCGGAATTGGAACGCTTGTGCGTCTGCTGGCGAGGGACTAGGTGTGTCGACGGAGGCGATCGCCTGTTCCGCCTGATCGAGAAGCAGTTGGATGTCATCTCCGGCCGTCGTAGAGCTGGCCCCAGAGGTCCCGTAGGATCCCTTTGATTCAAACGAGCTGCTGCCTGGACGGGTTGCGGTCGCTGTTCCTCCACCTCCGGGAGGCTTCGCGGTTGCTGAAGCAGTGGCGGTCTTGGGACGCGCGCCCGGAGTGTTACTCATACCATTTAACAGCGAGTCGATCTCGTCCTGCGGCAAGCCGCCGGTTGCATTTGGCGGCGCGCTCGAAGAGCCCTGGCTCATTGAAGGCTTAGGAGCAGGACTTCTCGCTTGGTTGAGAAGATTTTCGATTTCGTCAGGCCCGATTTGTTCCGAGTCGTCCGCCATCGGATTCCATTCCTGTGCGGCAGGACGAGCGTTGCTGACGGCAACAGCCCGCTTGTCCTTACTGTTCGATATACGAGAAGTCGGGAAACATCAACGTCTTCAAGATTGGCTTGCCGAAGAGGTTGTTACTTCTCTCCAAAATCCGTCTTTTGATCAAGCCCAACTCGGGATCGTCGAGATCTTCGCGCTCGGAATTCCTGAATTCGTAGAGGACGATTTCGCGAAATCGAGCGGGGTGCTTCTCCATTAGGTTTGAAAATGTTGATTCCTCCGAGGCTAGCACCGTGCCCGCTAGCGTAAAGTCGGCGCGGAGAGCTGTCGCGGAGTTGCGTTGAGAGATCGTGATACTGTAGTCTCCCAGTTGTATCTCGACCATATTCTTCATCTCATCCTGCGAAGCGGCGATCTCGTCGGTCGCCAGGCTCGCCGGGAGCTTTTTCGTCATATTCTCTTCCGCGAGTGCGGCGACTTCATCGGGAGTGGGGATGAACAGATACGCCAGCAGGCATTCGACGGCGATCACCGCGCCCATGAAGCCGGCAATCAGTAATTTGCCGATTAGTCCTCCGCCGGACTTGGCGGGGGCTGCGTCGATTGCTTGAGTGTCTTTGTTTTCGGCCATGATTGCCCAGTTCTCCCTCTGCGAACGATTACTGCAAGCCCGGGATCGGAGTAAATCGTTCTTGTTGTTCTTCTTTGGTGCCCACGGTATCGGAGATCACTTCGTCAAGCATATACACCTCGACCCGCGGGTTCTGACGCAGTTTCTTCTCATCGGTGCCGATATGAGCAGGTTCGTACGGTCCTGCGACGGACATCCGTATGCGTCGGGGATCAATATTCAGATCCTGTATCAAGTATTGCATAACATTTCGTGATCGTTGATAAGCCAGATCCCAGTTGTCGCGAAGCCCGCTATTCGGCGTGATCGGTTTATGTGAAGTGTGGCCGCGAATCTCGATTTTCTGCGACTTGCCCTGCATGACGTCGCCTTGCTGTGACAGGATTGCTCGATGCTCCTCGGTCAAATCTGACGCATCTTCGGCAAAGTAGACAACTGTTCCAATTCCCGTCTTTGTGCCGGGTCTAACGATTACGACACGTGGATGATCTCCGACCGGAGCTTGGACTTTGTCTCCCCCTTGCATCGTATCGAGTCGCTTTGCGCGCCCCATAGTCGCCGTTTTCGAAAGCGCTGAGTTACGAGGGCGTAGATCGCCGGGGATTAGACTATTCTGCGAACTCGAATAGCCAAACTGCTGCTTCATCGATTCTACGAGCGCTTGGTACTTTTCTTCTTCTTTCATTTCGCTGAGCGACACGAGCATGATGAAGAACGTCAGCAATAGCGACATCATGTCCCCGAAGGTAACGACCCATTCCGGGATGCCCATTGCATCGTCTTCTTCAGCAGCCATTGGTTACGAAGCTAGGCAGCTTCCTCCTGGGGGCGCTGCTTGGCGGGGATGAAGGTGTACAACTTTTGTTCGATGACACGCGGATTCTCGCCGGATTGGATGGCCATCACACCGCGGACGATGATTTCAAGAGAGTTTAGCTCGACCTTGTTATTAATCGCCAGCTTCTCTGCAAACGGCATAAAGATCGCGTTCGAAACGATCGCGCCGTACAAGGTAGTAATCAACGCCACAGCCATACCAGCACCGATGCCCGACGGGTCGGACATGTCGCTGAGCATCATGATCAATCCCATTAGTGTTCCGATCATCCCGTAGGCAGGCGCAAAGCGTCCCAACTGATCCATCACTGCTTTGCCGTCCCGATGACGACCGGAAATGGCGTCAATTTCGGTTCGCATGATGTCTTCGATGACTTCCGGACGTGTCCCATCAACTGCCATTTGGATCCCAAGTTTGATGAAGGGATTCGATACTTCGTCCATGCGTCCTTCCAACGCCAACAACCCGTCACGCCGCGCCGTTTCGGCGAGGCTGACGATCTGCTCAATAATCTCTTTGACACCCACCGGCTTTGTCAGAAAAACTTTCATCATGACGCCGGGCATCCCGATCATGTTTTTCAGCGGGAAACACATCATCGTTGCGGCTACCGCACCTCCGATAACGACCATGCCGGACGGTATGTCGATGAAGGCACTTAGGGGGGCGCTGCCCATCAACATCGAACCGAGGATCAGGCCGAAGGCGAGTAAAAAACCTACGAGACTTGAGATGTCCATGTGATTTCATTTCCGGTGAATCTCGGAGCCTCTCTTCAGGCCCCTGGCGACATCGATCGCTGGGCGCGATTATGTGCGCCAGCCATCGTTCGTTCTGCTCTTTGATCTAGGTGTTTGCGTTTGCCTTTGGCGGTGGAATCAAGTGCTTGGTTTGCTGATATCGCACCGCCAATTCCAAAACTTCGTCCATCGACTGAGTGACAACCAGACGTTCTCCCGAGGTAAGCGTGATGAACGTGTCCGGGCGGCTTTCGACAAAACGGATCAAGTCAGCGTTCAGAATGAACTGTTCGCCATCCAAGCGGGAAAGTTTGATCATGTCACATCCCTTCCGCGCATGTCGTCCCTCCGGCAGCACGGGCAATCGCTCGCCTGCGAGGTTAAACGTCTGCGAAAACATAGGATAAGAATTCGTGTTTCTGTTCGAGACCCTAGACCCGGATGGCGGTTTTGAGCCGTTGATCTACCCGGCTGCCGCCGGAAACGTAGCGGTTAAATCAACGGTGCCAATTCTGTCATCTGGTTCTTATTTACCGTCGCAAGTTCAATAACTCTTCGAGCAGTTGTTGAGCGGCGGTGATCACGCGAGTATTCCCTCGATACTGGGTCGTTGCTAACACGAGGTCGATGAGATTAGATCCAATATCGGTGTTGGAGAGCTCGACGGCTCCTGATACGAGGGTCGCGATACCGTTCTCACCGGGATTTCCTTCGACTGGCAGGCCCGAGTTGGCGCCCACGGCGAACATGTTTTGGCCTCGTTGTTCGAGACCGGCGGGATTCGAGAATTTTGCCAGTCTGATCTGACCGAGGCTTCGGGAAACGCCATTGCTAAAAGCACCGCGTATCGTGCCATCTTCTCCGATAGAAAAGCTCGAAAGCGTACCTGCGCTCGAACCATCCTGTCGAGATGCGGCCAGTGTTGCGTTCTTTCCTTCAAGTCCGCTGATAGCAGTAAAGTCCAAATTGAAATCTAATGGAGTAGCTGCAGGAGTGTTTCGTCGTTCAATAGTGACCTGAGTATTTGTTGAGCTAATAAAGTTACCTTGGCCGTCGAATGTTACTAAGCCAGTTCCGACAGATAGATCGACCCCACTCAGCGGATCGTTATCGGCAGAGTCCGCGAACCAACGGTAAGTAGTTGCCGTGCCAGTTCGGGACTCCATAATCGCCGTCACGCGTACGTTCAGAGGGCTACCTAGCGAGTCATACGCGAGAAAGTCGGCGACGGCGCTCTGGCCAACGGCCTTCTGAGAACTACTGAATCCAAGGTTTGGTGCCGAAACCTCACCGTCAGGAGTAGTTAGAAGGAATCCTGAAAGTCCAACTGTTACGGCGTTGTCGACGCCGTTGTTTGAGACGAATCGGAGTCGACCATCTGCGGTAATCGTAGCACCCGGCGCGAGAGCAGAGACGTCACCGGGGATGTTGTTCGCTGAACTTGGTATCGGATGACCTGGGTCCTCTGCTGCGCGTTGAATGCCAGTCGTGTCACGGATGAAGTCGAGCAATTCCTGGACTGTGGAAGTAGCAGTTACCTCAAAGTCTCGGGTTTGAAGCGCTCGCCCTCCTTTGCGGCCATTGAAGGCAAGCGTGCCAACTTTAAAAAGTCGCTCAAAGTTGAGTTCGTCTCGCACTAGTACATCTGTGAGCAGCGTATTTGGATTAATCGTGGGGCCGTCTAGGTTCGCCTTTGCGTTCAGCTGAATGGCTGCATCAGAAGCACTATCGGTGTACTCGCTGGTGACGCTAGGATCGATTTCATCTACAAGATAGTAGCTGCTCGAATCCGTCGCGAGGTTTCTATAGATTCGAATAGTATCATAAGCGGCGAAACTATCGCCGGGACCCGGCGTCGGCGGTGTAGGGAGATTTTGGAGATGGACGCGCCCGATGGCGACGTTGACCGAAGTCGTCAGTGGAGTGGGTCGAGTTTCCCCGTTCGAGTTAGCGTACGTTATCAGATAGCTGTAATTGCCGGTTAGGACTTCTTCCTCCAGCGGCTGTGCAAGATCAATACCGGTCGGATCGCTATCTACAAAACTATCCGTTGTTGTTAAATCGACCTGTCCTAATCTATAGAAGCTATTTCCGTTAGGTTCCGTTCGGTAGATGTTTAACCGGGTGTACTCGCCAGAGGGTGGCGCGGGAAGAGAATTCAGTGTAATCGAGTTATTAGGGTTTCCATCCGCTCCCTGGACAGTAACCGTCCGTTCTTCAGAGGGAGTGGCTTCAGCTCCACTTGCGTCTACGTATGCGAAACGGTACCGATAGGTATCACCTTCGACATGGGTCCCACCGGAATCGGCTTGCGTAATACCCACAGCTCCTTCATTTGGCGCCGGGGCTGCGTTTAGTGATACACCCGACGTGTCTGGACGTGGGATACTCGCCGTTCCGAGAATGACGCTGTCGATGACTTCGCCTGTAGTCGCCACATCGCCCGTCGGAGGAAGGACGCCTTCGAGGTATACGTTTTTCGTGGCCTGCGCGACTCGTACGGAGCCGACCGGGACTTCGATGGGGACCAATTCTGTTGTTTGAAGCTGAAACTCGTCGTCAACTGCATAACCGAGCAATCGATTGCCGTTGACCGTAACGAGTTCGTTTTGAGAGTTGGTTTTGAAAATTCCGGATCGCGTGTAGAGCGGTTCGCCGGTCGAACTTTGGACTACAAAGAATCCGTCGCCTTGCAACGCGACGTCAGATGCCGAAGAACTTGTCTGAATGGTGCCTTGAGTGAAGACAGGAGCGATTTCGGCGACCTGTGTACCCAGCCCCGTCTGGCGTGGGTTGGTACCACCTGTGGTTGCCGTAGGCTGTGAACCAAGGCTGAGATTTTGGAGAAACTGAGTCGTGAACGAAATCCCCGACTCTTTGAAGCCCACGGTTTGTGAGTTGGCAAGATTGTTGCCGACCACATCGATTTGAGTTTCCGCGGCGGTGAGACCCGTCAACGCGGTGGATAATGCCGAGGCTAGTCCCATGATTCATTTCTCCTTGGCCAAGCAAAATGCCAGGTGGCCGAACAACGCATGAAACACAGGAGCGGAGTGCTGCGTGTTATGCGCCGACTGTTTCGTCTCCAACAATTTCTCGTACGTTTTCTAAGCTGACGCTCTTGTCACCAATGTGGACTCGGATCGCGCGACTCCCATCGCTTTCATTGACCGTGACCGACGCTCGCGTCACGACTCCTTCAACATTTTCCGAATCGTCCGTCAGTGCCGTAATGTGCTTCCCGATCAAGCTGCTCGCGGTGGATGTGTTCTGGCCCAACAATACGGAACTCAATGTGTCGCTTAATTGATTCGTGGCACTGATCGTACGAATCTGGCTGATCTGTTGTACAAGTTCGCTGTTGTCCATCGGATTGAGTGGATCTTGGTTCTGGAGTTCTGCGATCATCAGTCCGAGGAATTTGTCAACGTCAAGATCGTTCAGACCTGGTCCTTGTTGATTACTCGTCGCCGTTTGGTCAATCGACGTCGTGGTTGGAATTCTTGACATTCTTTCGTTCCTTATGTAACGAGGGCGTCGAATGATGCGCAGACGCGTCACCGCACGCGCACGGAGGATACGGCACGCATACTTGCGTGCTATCGCACTTCGTGTGCGGCAATGGGCTCGCGCGTTGCAAAGGCGTGACGCGTCTTGCTTAGCCGTTAGATTCTCTGGTCAGACAATGACGTTCAGCTGTTCGTTTCCATTTGTTTGCGTTACTCGCGGTTGTGTTCGATTCACTTCTTCCCGCTCAGGAGGGCGATTCTCCGCCTGAGTGTGATCTTGTTGTCGCCGATCTTGTTGTTGCAATCCGTCGGGTGTGCCGCCGGGCTGCCGATCCGTCAAGTCGACATCAAATTGGTCGACCCGCATCCCCTGCTCTGCCAAACGGTCACGAAGCACGGGCAAATGTTCAAGCAACAAGGCCCGCGCGGCTGGAGTGTCCGCCTCAATGCGTGCCGTCACCGAACTGCCTTGAACTTTCACCTCCAGAGTCATAGACCCAAGTTCCGGAGGACTAAGTCGTAGACGCAGCGGTCCTCCACGATCTCCCGTTGCCTGGACGGCACGTGCCACACGATCTACGAATCGCGTTTGATCGGCGGCGCTAATGTGTGAACCTCGCGAGTCCGTGGTGCCGGTTCTCGCGAGCAAGTGTTGAGCAAAGCGAGTCGGCGCATTCGTCGCCGTAACCTCCGAATTCGAGTTGCCAGAAGTCGTGACAACCGGGGTGGGATCGGCATCCTTGGAGTTGTGACGCTGCTCAGACGTATCTCCTGACGTCGCACCATTCGTAGCCTCTGCAACGACCGCGTCCTGGAGCTTGTTTAATGTGCTCTGATCGTTGTTCACATTTTGATTTTGCGCGACTTCCTCATGTGTGTTACGACGAGGCTGCTTGGAGTCGATATGCGGTGCTATCTCGCCTGAAGCGGCCGCTCCCGTTTCCTCGTTTTTGGTCGTGTCGATGCCTGGATTGGCTTTGTCGGTTGTCGCTTCGGTTTCCTCTGAGCTTTGGATATCTCGCCACGCCTCGCCCTGTTGCGTTGCTTCGTTGGCGGGTGAGTTCTGCTTCTGGCTGGAGTCGGTCGACGCGTGCTCCGTCGTGGACGGCACTTCCTGATCACGTTCATTCGCTGAGAGGTTCGTGTCGCGCTTCGTTGCGGTTTCCTGGCTTACGGTATCGTCCGGCTTGTTCGCTGTGACTTCCTCAGCTTCGTTATTCACGTCAATTGAAAAATCGACTTCCAACGGCGTCGCTTCCACTGGCTGCTCAGCACCAGTCGCGACGACGACCACTTCGCTTTCCTCTTTAGATTCCTGATTCTCGTCGTCGTTGTTCTTTGTGTCAGGCGTGCTAGCCACGCTGGTTGACGGCGTCTCCTCGTGGGTCGGACCATCGTCGCTTTGCGCAGGCTTGGCGTTGTTCTGTTGCGCGGGTGGATTGCGACTCCCTTCGGTAGTGTGGTCATCTGAAGCCGCCGACGGTGTGTCATGACGCGGCGCCTCGCGAGGAGACTTCTCTTGAATTGAAGCTGTGGCGCGTTGCAGATGCGACTCGAATGATTCGTGAGTTGCCCGCGCGGAATCAGAGACAGGTAACGCCGTAAACGTCTCAAGTCCCGCGGCGCGAGTTAAATTCTCAAATGAAAATGGAACCATAGCCGAGCCTCATTTGCTTCTCGAATTGAACGCTTCAAATTGATTTCGTGTCTGGCGGATTACTTCGACATCTGGCACTCCCAGCCGAATCTGGTTCATGATCACGTTCAATTGCTTGCGGTCTTCCGGGCTTTTGAATTCACCCATGATTTTCTTTTTGCGTTCCAGCGGCATGTTCTTGAATATCGTGACGATGAAGTTCATGGACGTATCCGGAGGAATGTCCGGATTGCTGAGGATTCTCAAGATTTGGTCTTTTGCGAGTTTTGCATCGACTGATTCGAGCTGACGCTGCACTTCTTTCAGGCCTTCATCGACTGCACCTTGACGCACGTTTTCGATGCGCTGGTCGAACTCGTACTTTAGCGCGTCGTACTGTGTTCGCTCTTCTTCCAGTAGCAAACCGAGTTGCCGAACGTCGATCAATCCCTTGTCCGCCGCGATCTCCCGCAGGTCGAGATCCAGGCTCAGACGTTTGCGTGCGGTTTGCACTTCCTCGAATGACACTTGTTCCGTTTCAACAGGCTTCGACGCTGCTTCCAACTCGTGCCACATCGTCTCCAAATCCACGTCATTCGCAATCGCAATCAACTCGACCACCCTCGGCTGTGTTAAATTTCCTCGCGCGTATAACATGCCCATCATCGCGATTTGAGCAAGGATCGTTGCGACGCTGAAATAGCCGAGCGCCGTCAGTGGAAAGCGTAAGAGTTTCATAGAGCGTTATGGAGTATCGAGTTCTCCGATGGCAAGGAGGATGTCATTCAAAACCATTCGTTCCTCTTCCGTTTTGAACTCCGTAAAGATCTTTTTGAGTTTGTCTTGTGGCATGCCACGAATCATGGCAAGAACATCCTCGACGACGTCATCTTCCGGTGTGACATTGCCATCTTGCAGCATGTCGATCATCAAATCCTTCGACTGCTTGGGTTGTAAAACCTCAAGTGTCCTTCGGACCTCGGTCAGCGCGCTGTTATCCACGTCTTCTTCGAGTTGTAGTAGCAAATCATCGAAGCCACGCTTGACGATTTCGTAGCGTTCTCGCTTGGTGGAAAGTGTTTGTACGAGAGCGCGGATATCGTCGGCACCCTTGCGAATGGCTTCCTGTCGCGTGGCGAGCGTGGGATTGCTTTTGACTCGTGAGTCGAGCAATTCGTCTCGAGTCATGGTCGTTGAAGTCTCCGCTGCAGTCGGCTTTCTGTCACTAAATCGAAGATCCGTCAGTTCGTAGCCGTAGACAACAGCTGCGTACTTTTGCAGTTTGGCGGGTTCGAGTGCACCAGCACGCCAGAGTGACGCGACAACGATGGTCTCGGCGATAGCGGTGGCGACGCAGGCATAGACAAAACCGACGCTTGCTGCTCCCAGTGTTTTCGCGACGATGCCTATCATAGCTCTTCCTTATTTCTGCCCCAACGCTGTGCCGCGATCTCGTCTAGCTGCTTCAGCTCACGTTGCGACTCTGCCGCCGCGTGCTCTTCTCGCTGACGGTCTTTCAGCTTTTCTAAAACGCGTACGTCACGATCCGCTGCGGCCAACGCGGCGCGGCGTTTCTCAATTTCTGCCTGGAGCTGCGTCTCCTTCTGGCTAAGTACCATCACTTGGGACTTCAATATCAGTTTGTAGCGATGTGTGTCGAGCACACGATCAACATGCACTCGCCCGGGTGAACTGGCGATGCGTGAGCGTTTCTCGATTTCTCGAATGTCGTGTTCGAGTTGTGTGGCCTGTTGTCGCAAAACGGATTCGGCTTGAAATGCTTCCGCCAATTCGGCGCGACGTTGCTGGCGGTCCGCTTCACGTAATTTCATCAGCGACTCGAGTCTGAATTTGAACTCAGCCATGATGCGTTACCTCGCCGCTACTGGAGGTTGATTGCTCGCATTCGATCCCATCGACTTAGCCGCGTTGCAACGCGCACCGAGCTGGACCAACTCGGCGACGGCTTGGCCGAGCGAACACGGATTGTCGACGCGCTGCCGCAAGAACTGATCGATCTCCTGGTGAAGCAAAATGGCCGCGTCGACCGCTCGGTTGGAACCCTGTCGATAGGCCCCAATGGAAATCAAGTCCTCATGGTCTCGATATATGGCCATCAATTCTCGAATCGCTTGTGCCGCATCGCGCTGTTCTTGTGACGTGATCGAGGGCATCAGACGGCTCAGACTTTGCAGGATGTCTATCGCCGGGTAATGGCCGCGAGAAGCAATCTCGCGCGACAAGATGATGTGTCCATCGAGCAGCCCGCGGACGGTATCGCTAACGGGCTCGTTTGTGTCATCTCCCTCGACCAGCACGGAGTAAAAGGCCGTAATACTCCCCAGCGCACTGCGCCCCGCTCGCTCAACAAGTTTTGGCAGCAGCCCGAACATCGAAGGCGGATAGCCTCGCGTTGCGGGTGGTTCACCTGCGGCGAGTCCAATCTCTCGTTGCGCCATCGCAAAACGCGTCAACGAGTCCATCAGCAGCAGGACGTCTTTACCTTGATCGCGAAAGTACTCGGCAACTGCCGTAGCCGTCATTGCAGCTTGTAGTCGCAGCAATGCTGGCTCATCGCTCGTTGCAACGACCACGACGCTTCGCGCCAGTCCCTCGGGGCCGAGGTCTCGTTTTATGAACTCGTTGACTTCACGCCCACGTTCGCCAATCAACGCGATGACGTTGATATCCGCAGACGTATATCGCGCCATCATTCCAAGCGTCACGCTCTTTCCGACGCCCGAACCGGCAAACACTCCGACTCGTTGGCCGCATCCGCACGTCAGCATCCCGTCGATCGCGCGTATTCCGGTCGATAGAGGCGTGTCGATCGTCGGTCTCTCGGTGGCGATAGGTGGCCGTTGGTCAAGCGCGACGCGATCGGGCAGCGCTGGCTTCGGCAAGTGATCGGTCGTACGACCGCGAGCGTCGATGACTCGGCCCAGCAATTCCTCACCAACGCGAAGATAGCGAGAAGTACGTTTTAAGCGAACCGGGGTTCCGCGACGCACACCCAACAACGAGCTGAACGGGTAAACGAGTGTCAATTCATCGCGAAAGCCGATTACTTCACCTTCGACGGAGGGACCGGACTGGCGCTGAATTTCAACAATGGCTCCCACCGGAGCGGGCAAACCGGCAACCGCCGTCATCATGCCTTCCGTTCGCACCACGCTGCCTCGAAGCGCAGCGGGTTGGATCGAGTCGAGTTGGGCGACGAGGTCATTCATTACAGGCCAACTCTTCTGCGATACGTGCCAATTGCGCTTCAAATGTTTGGTCGACGACGCCAAATTCGGTGACGACGCGACAACCGCCGGGGGAGATCTCCGGATCGGCTACGAGGTTTGTTGCGCCAAGTTTTCCAATTTGTTTCGCAAGGTCTTGCGTTCTATCGCGCAAAGCTTCGTAATCTTGCGGATTGAGCTGGATCGTGACCGTTCCCGAGCCCATCGACAACTCCAAAGCGTCGCGAATCAGATCAATCGTAATCTCGGGCGCGTTTGCGACTTCGCGGCGAATCACTCGCTCGGCGATGGTCGTTGCGAGTGTGATGATTTGAGACTCCCAATGAGTCAGCCACAGGGCTTTGGAATGGCGGATGTCTTGCACCGCTTGTTGAAGTGCAGGCAGCAAGGTGGCAAGCTGCTGGTCCAGGGTAGCACCCAGCGATCGCTGAGCTTCCACTAACGCGGCTTGGCGACCTTCTGCTTTAGCGGCGGCAGCGATTTGAGTGGCCTCGGCCCTGGCATTCTGCAAGAGTTGTTCGGCCTGGCGTCGAACGACGGCGAGATAGTCGTTTGCGCGTTCCGACAGATCTTCGAAATTGAACGCGGTTGATTGCAGCCCCGTTGCAGGCCGCTCCATCTTCCCCGCTTTAATGATTCCTGCCATGGTTGTTCTGCCACGGTGCTCGAAGTGAGTTACGCCGCTACCGCAAAGTGTTTCGGTTCTGGTTTCCTAATCGCGCCTATGGAAATTAGACGGTCGGCAATCGCCGCAACGGCGTTTTGCGCCTGAGCGATGTCACTCAGACGGAGTGGCCCTAGCTGTTCCATGCGTCGTTGTAGCGCTTTGGCTTCGCGCGACGGCAACTGCTTTAGCAAGCGATCGACGAACGATGGGGTTGCGCCCGCCAGCGCCAACAGTGAGAGCTTTGAATCCGATTCACGAAACACCAGAGCCAAGTCTGCATCACTTAATCTCGATAATTGCTCGAAGCTGATCGCGGTTGAGTCAGGTTTCTCGCTTACCTGCCCTTGGTCGGAGAAGTGCGGCGCTCGATCGCTCGTCGTGTGTGTGTGGCGTGCCAGCCCGCGGAACGGCACAGGTTCCGGCTGAGCTGTGATGTTTTCCTCTCGCAGAGAGTCTTTGTAGTCCAAATGAGTGGCATGCGGTTCGCGGAGTGGTTTCCGAAGTTGATGTGCCAGTTGACGATCATGCTGAGTGAGGCTTGTCATCAAATGCCCTCGTGTCGCGCCTGCGGCGGTAAGTATCGAAGCCACTGTTGACAATCCGATGGCTCGATTCTTCGCGGCCCGAAGGTCGTCATGCAATCGCATTTTGAGGTGCCTCTCAACTTCGCGGACGACATCGGGGTCGGTACTGTCCAACTCCGCAACTCTTCGTAGCAAGTTGGCTTGAAGTTGTGGATCGAAATGCTTCAACAAGTCGGCGGCTTGACGAGGAGGTAAATGAGCGATCACGACTGCGATAATCTGCGGATTCTCATCTTGCAGGTGCTTTGCGATCGCTGCCGCCTCAGCATCTCGCAAGAATCGGAACGGCGGTTCGTCCAAATCGGACGTTGTTCGCGAAGCGTCGGAAAGTCCCTCTTCCGACGCGAGTTTTCTCGCGAGTTCCTCGTCGAGTTCAATGCCTGATTCTTCAGCCTGCTCGTCTTCTGAGTCACTCGTTCCGAGGAACTCTCGCATGACAAGTTTTTGTTCTTCCTCCGAGATGTGCTCCAACTCCATCGCGACGCTGCGCACCAAGGCCGCTTTCTCTTCCGGCATGCGTTCCAATAATTCGTCAGCTACGCGATGGTCGAGCGTCGAAATCAAAATCGCAGCCTTGCGGATCGGATCGAAGTTCGTCGTCTCTTGTTGTGGCATAGCTTGAGTGGTTCATTGGTTAGAAGTTTTGGAGCAAATACTCGCAAGTCGTCCGTGCGGGAAACTCTTTTTTCTCTACACCGCTTCCGTAATCCAGTTCTGCAACACGCTGGCGGCCGCGTCTGGATCCTCGCGTACTAACTCTGTTAGTTCATCGCGCAGACTGCGCCCGGCGTGTGGGGATCGTCCCCGCAACGAATTTCCGAACTCGGTGTAACCCTCGTCTTCTTCATCCTCATTGCCGCTTAGCTCTGCCATACGCCGCACCGCGTCGTTGTTGGCGTCGATGGCGGCCAGATCAGAGTCTTGTGCTGACTGGATCATGCCGCGGAGAAACACGACACCAAACAGAGCGACTCCCAGCATTGCAATCGTTTGCCAATTCGAAGCGAACCAAACGCCCGCCGTACTCGCGAGGCTTGGTGTCGGAGGCTCGGGGATAGGCAAATCTGTATAGGCCGTCACTTTGACGCGTGGATAGGAATCTTCGCCGGGAGGTGCCTTCGGGATTAGCGGTGTCACAGCCTCTTGAATTGTCGCAATCTCTAGTGCTTCGATCGCTTGCAACTCGGCGGGAGTGGGCTCAGTCGGATCGCTACCTTCTGGTGTAGGATTCTGTTGCTTCCAAATCTTCTTGAAATAACTTTTAGGAATTCCAACCGAGACCGTGACAATGCGGGGAACGAGGCCGGGTTTCCGCGTGACTTGGTACGTCGCTCCCGATGTATTCTCTGTCTCTTCCACGCTCTCGGTGACCGTCGTTTCAGATTCCGGGCTGCTGTTCACGGCCACAGAGCGATTGCCTACTCCGTTCGGTTCCGTGCCGGGACGCCCGCCGCTCGAAGAGGTCGTCGTGCGCTCGTCGGAACTGGTGGTGCGAGTTTTCAGCGGAGTTGGCTTCTCATCGTACTTGACGAGTGTTGTCCGGTCTTCCAACGTCTGGTCAAGCTCGACATAGACCGTCACTTTAGCATCGGGATACATCGAGAGCCGGTCGACGATTTTATGAGTGAACTCTTGTTCGTAGCGACGCTGGGTATCCGCGTAAGCGTTCTGGTCGCCAGACAGCCCACCATCCTTTGGCGGACCTTCGTAGGAACGGTGCCCGTTTGTGTCAGCGATGACGACATCCGAACGGTCGATCCCTCCACCAAACGCGACGACGTCCCGGATCATTCGTATTTGGTTTGCATCGAGCGATTGAGTTCCTGCCGCCTTAACCGTCACCGCCGCTCGCTTTTGAAGGCGAGGCGGAAAGACCTGGTCGTTTGTGATCTCCTGGATCTTCACGGACGCTGCTTCAATTCCCGTGAACTCGCGAATCGTGAAGGCTAAGTCCTTCTCCAATGCATACCGCGAGCGGAGCTCACCCATTTTTCGGTTTTCGAAAGGACTGTGTTCGGTGAACATCTTCTCCCAGGCAGAACCCGAGTCCTGCGGCAACGCATTGTTTTCGACCAGGGCAGCGATGTACGTGTGACGCTGTCCTCGGGGAACTCGTAACATGTTGCCTGCCGTGTCCCAGCCATTCAGTCCGGCTTTCGACAAGGCAGCGGACATGTTGGCGACTTCTTCGTTCGTCAGCGTTCGACCGCCGAATAGCAACTCGTCTGCGCGCTCTGTTTGCTGTCGGAACAAGAATAGAAGGCTGATCACGATGGCAGCGACCAGCAGTCCCGTCGTAAGACGCGCCGCAGGTGTCATCGACCTGAAGAGGTCGGAAAGTTGTCCGTAGGCTTTGGGAAGGAAGTCCATCCATGAACTCCGAATCGAATTTGAGTACTAGTTCGAAAGTATCCGAGGTTTTGTGCTTCGCTCTCCTAAATGCGAATCTCTTTGATCTCTTGGTACGCTTGCATGAGCTTGTTTCGAATTTGCATCATCATGCGAAATGACAGGTCTGCCTTTTGCACAGCCGTTAGCACCTCAGCGGCGTTTACGTCTTCGCCGGTCGCCAATTGCTCGACGGCATGGTCCGCATCATGCTGCATCGAGTTGACGTGATCTAAGGCATCCAGCAGGAACTCCTTGAAAGCTGGCGCGGACTCCTGAGACGAGTTGACGTTCTCAAGCTCGCTAAGGTTGCCGATCCCTTCGAATCCTTCGATTCCTCTCAGGCTTTCCAGGCCACGCGCAAGCGAAGGGGGAATCGAGATACCATTGATGGGCGTCATGTCGTTGGCTCGCGAGTCGTACTGGAAATTCGAGAGTACTGGGTTTTGTGGTGTAGTTCTGTAGCGACCTAGGCGATGATTCGCAATGTCTGTTGCCCGATATTTTTCGTCACTTCCATCACGCCGATGTTCGCTTCGTAAGCTCGCGACGCTTCCATGGCGTCGACGAACTCACGAGTCATGTTGATGTTGGGATAGGCAACATAGCCTTTACGGGGACCTTCTTTGATGGCCATGGGATGGCCGGGTTGAAATTTATAGCTCGGTTCCACAGTTTCCGTTTCGACCGAAGCGACCTTTACGCCTGTTGCCCCGCTTGCCATCTTCAAGTTTTGGTCTTCTTGGAACACGACGAACCGAGCCTTGTAGGGTTCAACCTCGCCATTTTCGTTTCGCGTGGTGGACATGTTGGCCATGTTGCTGGCAATCGCATTCAAACGGGTACGTTGAGCGACAAGTGCGCTCGTGCTAATGTCCATGGCTGTAATCATTCGACAACTCCTCTTTTATACGCGCTCACTAATGGCGGTTTGCAGCATGCGAAACTGAGTTCCCATGATTGTGATTGCCATATTGTGCAGGTATTGGTTTTTTGAGATTTCGAGTACTTGTTGCTCCATTCCCACGTCCGATCCGTCGTGAAAGAGAATGTCGCGAGTCGTGTCACGTACGAGCTGCATTTGCTTGTCGCGGTGTTGGTTGATCTCGCCTGGCGAGAGCGCCACACCCGCTTCTTCTTGAAGGTCAATCGCCTCGCGTAGCCGTTGCTGGAATGTTTCGACCGATAAGTCTCGAAGTCGATATCCTGGTGTGTCGACATTGGCAACATTCCCCGCTAAGACCTCATGTCGAGCCTGGGCAAATCCGATAACCTCTTGCAGAACCGGGATCGTGGTGGATTGAAAGATGTTCATGGCTGGCACGTTAGTGGGTTGTTACACTCCCCTGCTCTCTCGCGACGACGCAATTCGCGCGCCACATACGTTTCCCGCTACCTGTCACGCGGGTTCGCTTCTTCTAGTCTGAACCGCGATTTGGAGTTACGCCTTTCTCCTTGCGCTGTTCATGATTTGTTGTTCTGGCTTTGTCGCGGGTGCTATCGGCAGGTCTTGCCGGTGCTATCGGCAGGCGTTGCCGCAGGCTCCGCGTTTCTTATGCTGCTTTCGCAAAACTCTTTGTCCTGGGTGCATACCCGTACGCTCGCATTTTGTTCGTCAAAGTTCGGATGCCAATTCCGAGAGCGTGTGCTGTCTGCGCTCGATGGCCGCCATAATGTTCCAGAGTGGCTTCGATCATGCGACGTTCCATGTCTGCTAGATTCGTGCCAATAGGCAGAGGGTCGTGGCTTGCTTCCTCTTCCGCTGTTGATGAGTAAGACGAGTCCAAAAGCCAGCCTTGCAATTCATCTGCCGTTACGGACTTTCCGTCGTTCAAGACGCTAGCTCGAGTTGTCAAGTTTTCCACCTCTCGAACATTACCGGGCCAGACGTAATTCTGGAGCAAGTCCATCGCGGAGGGGGCGAATTCACACGGTGGCCGGCCAAGACGCATCGCTGCTTGATGCAAAAAATGGCTGAGTAGTTCAGGGATGTCCTCGCGCCTCGCTCGCAGTGGAGGAACGTGAATGGGAACGACGGCTAGTCGATAGTAGAGGTCCTCGCGAAACTCGCCCTCTTGCACCGACTCCTGCAAATTGCGGTTGCTTGTCGCCAAGACTCGCACATCGACAAACTGAGTGTCGCTGGAACCAACACGCTCAAACGACTTCTCCTGCAAAACACGCAAGAGTTTCGCCTGTAACGGTAGGCTGATTTCGGTGACCTCGTCCAGCAAGATCGTGCCCTTATCCGCAAGTTCGAAGCGACCGACGCGCGGTGCATCAGCGTTGGTAAACGCACCGCGTTCATGGCCAAACAGCTCGCTTTCCATCAATTGCGGCGAAAGCGCAGGGCAGTTCAAGCTCACCATTGGTCCGTGCGAACGCTGGCTCGCCGCGTGGATTGCTTTGGCCACCAGCTCCTTTCCGACACCGCTCTCGCCCGTGATCAAGACGGTTTCGCTGGTCGGTGCGACTTGTGCGATGCGCTGCCGCAGCTGCTGCATCACATGACTTGACCCCACCATGGCGCTTGAAGTGTCCGCCACGGCCGGGACGGTCGAACGGCGCTCGGCTCCGTGTCGAATAGCCCGACCGACAAGATCCTCGAGCTGGTCCGCGGTAAAGGGCTTTTCAATGTAGTCGAATGCGCCGTGACGCATCGCGTCGACGGCGGTAGTAACGGAAGCGTGGGCCGTAACCATCACCACTTGTGCGTCGTCACGGCGTTTGGATAGTTCGCGAATGAATTCCAACCCTGTCATTCCCGGCATACGAAGGTCGGTGATGACCACATCGAAACTTGCGGAGTCGAGCTTGCGAAGCGCCTCGATCGCGCTGGAGCAACATTGCACGTGATGTCCGGTACACTCCAAGATGTCTGCCATGGACTCTCGGGCTCGAGCATGATCATCGACGACAAGAACTCGTCCTGTCGTATTGCGTCTTGCCACATTCGTCATGCTGCTGCCTCCAAGCTTCGGTGTGGTAGATGAATCGTGAAAGCGGCTCCTCCGTCGGGACAATTCGTCGCCCAAACGCGGCCTTCGTGCGCTTCCGCAATTCGTTGCACGATCGCTAGACCCAAGCCTGTACCATCGCTCTTTGTCGTAAAGAACGGTTCAAAGATGCGGTGCCGTTCTTCTCCTAGGCCTGGTCCACTATCGGCGACTTCGATTTCAATGCCGTTGTGACTCTCGCAACAAGTGATGGCAAGCGTTCCACCGTCTGCCATGACATCAACGGAATTAAGAATCAGATTTATGATCGCGCGACGAAGCATGTCTCGATCCGCGAAGATTGCGAGATTGCGTTCGGCATCAATTTCGACGTGGACGCCTTGCGCCTCCAACTGAGGGGCCAGCGAGTCGCAAACTTCGCTGACAAGCTGACCAATTGCGAATAGCCGGTACTGCGGTTGGCGATCAGACGTAAAGCTGAGCAAGTCATTGACGGTTGTGTCGAGTGCCGTAAAGCCTGCTTCGAGTTTGTCCATGATGGCGATTCCTCCTGAATCTTCTTGAATGCGGCGGCGCAGTAAACTGAAATAGAGTGTGACGGGGGCCAAGCCGTTGCGTACTTCATGAGCGACATGAGAAGCCATTTGGCCTAAGTCGGCCAGCCGGTTTTTACGAGCGAGTTCGCGATTCTTCGCTTCGAGTTCGTCGCTTAGTCGCGATACCTCGGACCGCAGCGCTTCGTGTGTCCGTTGCAGGCGTTCCGTGGCTTCGTGCCAGGCCGCGAGAATCATCTCAAGGTCGCTGTTAGGCCCCAGCTCGAGGCCGCTCGCGGTCCGAGTGACACGACTGCCAAGGCCGGAAAACGATTCGGAGGTACTTGTTTTCATCGGTCAGAACTCAAGTCAAGTTGGCTGTGAACGGGGCCATCCGACAGGTAAGCATCGGTAGCTTGTGTGACGCTGTGAATACCTTGTAGTCTTGTGGCGGCGGTGTCCCGGCGGAGGATCAATTCGCCTTCGCATTGCTTTTCGATGAGCATGATCTCACTCAGCAGCGACTCGCATCGAGTTGCCATGTCTCGAGCCTGCTCCCGACACTCTTGGGATCGCCATCTGCGACTGTCTGGATCTTGATCGCGAAATGGATCGAGTTGTTGTTCTAACTGTTTGAGTTGATTCAGGAGGTTTTGTTTGGTTGCGAGCAATTTCATCAATCTCGTCGTGTCGCCGTCATGCACAATGTTCACCTGCGCACGAGCCAGTTGTCGTAACAACGACAAGACTTCGAACTTTTTTTCGATCAAACTGGCGAGTACTTCAGTTTCCATAGCAAATGCGACGTTGTATTAGAGCGTTCCAAGCCAGTTGAGGATCTTGACCCATTCATCGCGGTTGTAGCGTGTCGTTTGGGTAAAGTCCGCGTCTGGACGAATTCGTGTGAGGATGACCTTGGCCTGTTCCAGTGTGCCACGGGCTTCGGCCACGCGACTTTTGCGTCGATGGCAATTCGCGATTTGGACGAAAGCTTCGAGTGATTCCGGCTCTTGCTGGTAACGGTTTGTTGCATTGGAATACGCTTGAATCGCCTCTTCATATCGCTCCCAGTCGTACAAGGCATCGGCTCGGGCGAAGTAGCAGTTACGCAAGATGCGTTGTTCGATGCCGGACAATTCGGATCGTTCTTGCTTGTTATTCAGGATCGCGATCAACTCGCGATAGCCGGATTCGGCTGCTTTGAGTTCGGTATTCAATTCTTCGGTAAGTTTCTTTCGCGTCGTATCGATCGTCACGTATTCGAGTTTCCGGCGTGGCAGCTTCGCGGCGTGGCGATACGACTCGGCGATTCGATAGCGGGCTTCGATTGCCTGGCGGGCGTCAGGATCGCGCGTTACCGCCTCATCCAGTTTGGCAATTGATTCGTGAAACGCCTTTTGCGCCGCTTCGAGGTGTCGGATCGCATTCTTACGGCTGGCTACGTCTTCTGCGGCAATTCCTCCCATGCGACTCTGTGTCTCGTGCCGAACACCATCGAGATACAAGAGTTCACCGAGTGCGAACAGCGATTCTCGCCATTCAATACTTTGTGGTGTCAGCGATTCATGGTCGAGGTTCGCTTCCAGCAATGCTTGGGCCTGAGCAAGATTTCCGAGTTCTTGCTGAGCTTGAGCGGCGATCACACGCGCTCGATAGCTGTGAGGATCGCGAGGATAGTATTGAATACACTCGGTGAGATACGGCAGCGCTTTTTCGGGTTCATGCAGCGCCAACATCGCCTCTCCCAATGCCGTCAATGCGGGCGGTCGACCGGCTCGATTTTGAGTGTTGAGGAATTGTGTTAAGTAGCGCACGGCGCGCTCGTAGTCTTGACCACGCAAATAGTTGTTGGCGCTCTTCCAAAGGTCATCTGGATAGTTTCTCGTCGCAAATCGCAATTTGGCGAGTTGGGCATAGAGCGCCCCAGCGTTTCGATTCTCCGTACGCGAGTCCACGAGAAGTCGCTGCGCCTGCGATAGTGGCAAGTCCTCCGCGTCTGCGGCGAGCTTGCGGGCCGCAGCCTCGCGTGTCTCGGCCTGTAATTGGATCGCGTGGCTTTCGGAGAAGAGTGTTGTCATCGCCGAGGCCAGCTTTGTTGCAAATTCGAACTGACCTGCATCGCGATAGATCGCGTATGCTGCATCGATCCGGTTCTTCATTTCGTCTTCGGGCACCCACGGGTTATTGTAGACCACGGCATCCGCGACGAAACGGAGTGTACGCCGAAATGCGCTGATTGCCGCGTTGTCGTCTCCCAACATTTGGTGGATCTCCGCCTCTTCGAGACTCGCGCTGAGTCCCTCCGCGGTATCGAAGTGCGAACGACGAGTCCGCCCGAACTGATCGAGTGCTGCTCGCAAGTCAGCGGTTTCCTCGGCATCGGTCGCCCGCAGCGGAGCTGTCTTGCGATACGTCAGGCCCGTCAAGTACTGTGCTTGCCTGGCTAGCGTGTGGTTCGTTGGATCGTGAACTTGCGCGAGCCCTAGTAGCTCGCGGACTTGTTCATAGGTTTGGATGGCTGCGATGGCCTTCGAGGGATCGGAACTTTGAGTTGCCAACCGATCACCATCACGTAACAGCAACCGACTCTTCAGTAACAATGCGGACGCGTAGTGCGGCGAAGCTTCCGGAATCGCAGAAATCGATCCCTCACAGTTCGCGAATTCACCCAATCCGAACATGATCTCCGCCTGAGTCATCAACGCTGAGTACCGATCGTCGAAACTCAATGCATCGTCGGAGAGGTATTCGCGGTTGTATTCGAGAGCCTGCTTATAGCGAGGATTGGCGTCGCGTAGGTGTGCATCTGCAAGCAGGCCAAGTATCTCGGTGCGTCGGGAAAAATTGGCATCAAGAGCTTCTTGCAAGGCGGGCAGGCTCTTTGCGTAGTGCCCCGCATCGTGGAGCGATTTGCCAAGCATGTACAACCCGTGCCCTTTTCGCTCGCTCGGAAAGCCCGCCTCCTTGGCCTCTTCTAAATAGCGAGCCGCGAGTAGGAAGCGAACGCGTCGTTCACTTTCATTCCACTCTTCTTCCGCATCGTGAGCCATTGCCACGCCCAGCACATAAGCGGGGCCACCGCGGTCTTCCTCAGGTAGGTCGTCAATCAAACGTAGATCGGCTGCGATCGAACGAGCCGTTTCTCGATCGTCCGCATCCATTGCATCGAGCGCTTCCGCCAACGTGCCAGATGGTTCACGTTGTGACACCTCTGGCTCCGGCGAGAGCAATCGCAAGCCGATACCCATTCCCACGACTGCAGTGACAACCGCAAGAATGATGGTGATGTTCTGAAGCGGATTCCGCTGGATGTGCGTCCAGACATCGCGCATCACCTGCCACAGTCGCGACGAACTGACGTCTTCTGGTGGCGAGGAATTCGGTTGCGCAGATTGCTCGGAAGCCATGTGAACCTAATGCGTTTCGGCGAATGCCCAACAAACTCTCAACAGCGAAAAAAGTACCGCTGAGCCGTAGAAAAGCGGCGAGTTTGTACTCGAAAGCCGCCCGGGTTGTCAACGCGAGTGACAACGGATCGCCGTGCTAGCTAACAGCGATCGCGACGATAGTGCATTCGGTGCGAGACGAGAATTAGGTCGCCTTGCGCAAGCTCGATGACCCAAAACTAATAGGATCAGTTCCACTCGCCGGAAGAGTCGGAGGATGTTGCTTCGGAAGTGATGCCTGTGACAATTTCCATCATCCAGCGATCCATATCCGACAGCATCTGCGTGTTCAGTTCATCGCCACACGGATACTGTCGCAGCGTGACCGAGAGCCCCGCAACGTGAAAAAGACGCAACTCATCGCATGTGCGATCGATCGGATAGAGTTCGGAATCCCTGCCTTGCGCGATGAACAAGGGCAGTGAACGCGCCTCGTCCAAGCGTGTGAGTGGTGTCCGGTTCATCGGGAATGGTCCGCCGAGCGACAACACTCCAGCGAAACGATTCGGATTTCGCAACCCAATTTGAAACGCTGTCGTCCCACCGGCCTCGAATCCTCCGAGAAAGATTCGATGTTGCGCGATGTTGAACTTGGAGCGAGCGGATTCAAGGCAGTCAAAGACACGTTGTTCGGCTGAGATGAGTGACTGGTCGGCTTCCCCCCAAGTGTAACCCTTCGCTTCCATGCGTTGCGTTCCACGAGGGCCCACTGCCGCGTAGTTTCTCATGCTGATTAACGGCATGACACGTTGTAGCTGTCGTTCGTCATCGCCGGGGCCGTGCAGCCAAATTAAAAGCGGATACGCATACTTCCGCTCGTAGTGCATGGGGGTGAACAAGGAACAATGTTGGCTGGGGTGGTGACTGGCACTGCCACCAGTTTGTTTTAAATCAAATACGGGCTTGGAGGGCGTGAGGACAGTTGGTTCAGGCGCAAGCTGAATTCGATTCATATTGGATCGCTTGGGGGAAGAGGCTTCGCGAAGGCTTCCGTTCCTATCACGAAGCAATGTGCGAAATTTGTCATGAGTCAAACGAGTTTTGCTATGGGAGAAATTCCAGCCAAACTCACCACGGTTTAAGACGTCGCGTTGTAAGTTAGCGATCGTCAAAAGTCAACTCCAACGACTCAGAAAGAGGCGTCGGACTGCTAGCGAGCGGGCGACTAGTCACCCATCAGCTCGTTCATCGTCGAGACAAGTTCATGCACTGCGTCGACACTCTTTTTGAAGTCGGCTTGTTCTTGAGTAGATAGTTCAAGCTCGATGATCTTCTCGACACCGTTGCTACCGAGAATGACCGGTACGCCAACGTAGTAGCCGCCAACTCCGTATTCTTTGTCGCAGTAGGCTGCACATGGAATGAGCCGCTTCTTGTCTCGAACGATGGCCTCGACCATTTGAGCGGTGGCCGCCGCGGGCGCGTAATAAGCGCTGCCTGTTTTCAGAAGTCCTACAATTTCAGCACCGCCCTTACGCGTGCGATCAACGATCTCAGCCAGTCTCTCTTCGCTGATCAACTGTGTCACTGGGATACCACCGACCGACGTGCAACTCGGCATCGGAACCATCGTGTCTCCGTGCCCGCCCAGCAAGAGCGCTGATATATCTTCAACGCTCACGCCCAACTCCATGGCCAGGAATGTGCGATAACGCGCGGTATCGAGAACTCCGGCTTGTCCGATCACGCGGTTCGGCGGAAAACCGCTCACCTTTTGAGCTTGTTGAACCATCGCGTCGAGCGGATTACTGACGACGATAATAATGGCGTCTGGGCTTGTTTCTTTAATCTGCTCGGTGACTGCGCTTACGATCTTTGCATTCGTGCTGAGCAGATCGTCGCGGCTCATGCCGGGCTTACGTGGAATTCCAGCGGTTATAACTACGACATCGCTACCTCGTGTTGGTTCATAGTCCGTTGTACCAACAATGTTCGAATCAAAACCGACAATGGGCGAAGCTTGCATCAAATCGAGCGCTTTGCCCTTGGGCATATCGCCAGCCTGTGGAATGTCGACCAAGACAACGTCACCCAATTCCGCCGCCGCACACCAGTGTGCGGTTGTTGCTCCGACGTTTCCAGCACCTACGACTGTGATCTTAGCTCGACGCATGACAAGTCTCCGAAGGGGTCGCGAGTAAGGCCACCGTTGGGCGGTGGCAATGGCGGACTTCAACTGCACTCGAATATCGACTTCAAACGCCGGACGTCAAGTAGGGAGAAAAAATGCCGAGGGACAAGTCAGCGGTAACTTGCACAATTGAAGAATCGACGGTCCCGAATCGGCACTCAATTGCCGCCTAGTCCCACTTCGTGAAATCCGGCTCGGCTTGCTCTTCGATTCCTGCGTCGTTCAACGACCGGTCGGACGGTGCTTCGCGGCGGCGAGCAAGTACGTCGCGCGTGAACTTCGAATCGTTCTTGCCGCTTCGCCACAAAGCGAACCATGTGATGGCCAGTGCCGCGACAAAAAATCCAGCGACGGCGAACCCGAAGTACGGGTTTGGCGCCGAGCTGAACTTGATCACCTGCGGTTCGGCACCGATGAACATCGGGCTGACCTGCAGTTGCTTTTGGTCGAATTCCGACACAAAGCGAGAGCGATATGCCCACAGCTTGAAACAAGCTGCCGGAATCGAAACTTCTTCGCGAATGTCCGTACCTTCCGGCAGGCCAGGTGGCAGCCTCAGCACACAGACTGTCGTGGGATATGTATTGGTAAATGTTGGGCTTTCGCCCTCGTCCTGTTTTCCCAGTCGCACGACTTGATTGCCGAGCGGAATGAATACATCGATCTGATAGTAGTGGTCAATTCCAAAACGCTCCTTGATGTCTTCGTCGTCAACGCGAATGTTCATCGCGCGTCGCGCCGTTCCTCGCACCACCATCAGGCGACCGTGTTGCTTCGTCGGCTCCTGGAGCAACGGAGCGAGATCAACATTCGGTCTCGCATGTTCGCGGATCGTTTTCGGATCAGCATGACCGACTACCGACAGCAATTGATAAAAGCACTCGCGGTCGGCCTGGGTAATTGGCTTGCGATTCAAGCTTCGGACTTCGTCGAACAGGCTGGCGTCCATACCCAATTGTGCAAGTGTCACCATGTCTGATGTGATGCCGGCGGAGTCGTTTTGCTGCGACGGTAACCATCCGACGTGCGGCGCCGCGAACGCTAGCTCTGCATGCTTGGTATCCCCGCCGCATAGCTTCATGAACAACGCGGTTGCAACGATCGGTTCACCGAGGATTTCACCCGATGCCCATGCGAGCGGAATTCGACGACAACACACGACGGCATGGTGCGGTGAATCATCAAGATCGACGCCGACACGGAAATAGTGATCGAATTCGAGTCGTTCGACGGCTTCTGCCAGAAGCTCGACTCGCTCGATGTTGGTCGTTCGACCCCGCAGCAAAAACGTGTCGGCGCGATGCTCCTCGGGCGAGTTAATTAAGGGCTCGAGGTCTTTCGTCGTTTCTGCCCACCGATGCAAATCGTTCAATGCAAAGCGGGGCATACGATATAAGATGCGTCGAACCGTTTCTTCGTCTTGAGGTCCTAGTGGCTCGCCATCCGCAAACGATGCCAGCTGACTTTCGTCGATGCTCAGCAGGTTAAGAAACTCGCGTGCGTGGACAAGTCGACGCGCCGGCAAGTCACCGATGTGGTCTTGTTGATCGGCCCACGGTAAGCTCTCAACCGGTTGAGTGTTCGAACTGGGCGTTTGCGCAGTTTTCCCAACGGACGATGTATCTTGCGCCCATGAAAGCTGCGTTGTCGCAAGTAACGCGATAATCAGCACCGCGGCGATCGGAATTCGGAGCAAACGCATTGAACGGTTGGGGGAATTGTCTATCAACTCGGGAACTCATCCTTTCGTCAATCTTGTTTGTCTCGCTCGGAACGCTTCTGTAACGCTTCAGTAACTGTGGGGCCAATCTTGTGGGCGGCCATGGCGGCGAACTGGTTGGGCGTTGGCTCTTTTCCCTCAGCCTGTCGCGGAGCCATTCGCGCGTTGCTTGACTTGTAAACCCACCAAGCAATAGCGACGGCAAGCAAGGCGATGGCGAGCACTGCGACTACCATCATCCCGACAGAAGGTCGCTCGGCAGAAAAAATGGGCTTCGCCGGTTGCCAAGATGGCCGATTTGCTAATACCAGCGGCGCGGTGCGAATTCCATCGCGAGCGCCATACGCCCAGCGTTTAAAAAAGTAGCCAGTGAAGGTCATTTCCTCGCGCAAGTTCGTGTGATCGCTTCCGACATTCGGAAAGCCCGGAGGTAACTCCAACGCATAAGCAACGAGCGGTGCGTCGGCTCCGTCGCTGGGCCGGAGCCAGAACACATAGTAGCGTTCAATACCCAAGTCGTTCTTGGGTGCGGGGACGTGGTATGCCAATTCAGCCGTACCACGAACCGTGACCAATTTACCTCGATACTCGTTGGTCTGACGAAACAATTGCACGAAGCCGACGCTTCCGAGAGACTGCTCCTTCAATTCACGATCCGTCAATGACTTTAGTTTCTCGAAGCTGCGGAACCACGCGGTCTGTTCCTCAGGCCGCCACACCATATCGTCTCGAATCGCCGCAAGCGCTAACTGATCGAGTGTCGTTTGTAGCTTTGCTAATGCATCGCGTTCCAAGTCCATCCACGGTCGGTCTTCTAGCACGGCACTCAGCGCGGGGCGTAGAAGATTGCTCCATTCAAGTTCCAACTCACGCAAGACATTCAACAGATGCGTGCGTTGCTCGGAAGGCAGGCTATCGCCGGCCACCAAGACGGCGTCGTTCGCTTTCGTGAGATAGTCGTTCCAACTTTGATCGATTTGTTGAAACGTGACGGACCAGTTTTCGAGATCTTCGGGCGACAGTTCAGGACCACCACGGGAGGCGCGCAGCACACGTTCCAAGACAGTTCGCTCTTCACGGTTGAGTTGTTTCAACAAACCACGCCAAGCATCGCGCCGTATCCGCTCGCGAGCGTTTTCGTCTTCTTCGGCGGCCGCGTCTGTTTCCATCAGTTCCGCGGGTGAAGCTGTGATAGGTGCCGTCCGCTCGTTTGCGTACACGGTCCCCGGCGGATCCTTCGCTTGTTCTGGTTGGGGAGGCAGCTTCGTATCGATATCCTCGTCGACGGATAACGTCGTAGTTCGCGTCCTCACGCCTGCCCACATCCATTCCCAGTTTTCGGGTTTTCTGGCCTCGATCATCAAGGCCATGACCAGCAACAACGAGAACACCATGATCAACACTCGTACCTGCGTCGACCTGGCAAAATAATTCGGTGGTCCTTGACGTCTGGGCCGATCGTCCGGTTGATGGCTGGTTCGGAACTTCATCGAGAGATGCCCGATATTTGGGAGCGGTCAGTGCGTTGTCTCAAAACGTGCGGTTACATAAATCTTACCGCGTGTCGGTCTTGTTCGTTAAGCCTCGCCGGTAGTATTCCGCGGAAATCCGTCGAAATATGAAATATCCGACTTCAACTTCGCAGCGACAACGCAACCGCCGCACCGTAGCCATCACTTCCCAGATGAATTGCCCATCACCGTAGCCATCACTTTCCAGGTGCTTCGCACAAAACAGTAGCCTTCACTTTCCAAGTAAACAACACTGTTGCGTTTCAAGCGGACTTCTAGCGGATCCATTGACAGCGGCCAAGAATCTTGGAACTACAAAAAGTCATCGGTCGCCGGACGCGCCAAAGTACTACGCCCCATGCGAAAGTGACATGGAGTTCGGAACAGCCGTGCGTTGTTGGTTCATCTGCCAGCCTTTTTTGGAAAAAATCCGTGTAAGATGTTGGTTAGAGCACTGTGTAACTGAGGAAGACGGTTCATGGCAAATATCCCAGAAACTCGGCACACCCTGCTGATCCGCTTGCGCGATGGCGGTGATTACGAGGCTTGGTCCGAGTTTCACGAGGTATAGGAGCCGTCGATTTGCCGTTTAACGCGAGGCAAGGGGTTGCAAGATGCAGACGCTTGCGAGTGACGCAGGAAGTTTTGGTCGCGGTTTCGAATGCGATGGAACGCTGGGTGGCCGATCCGACTTGCGGCAGCTTTCGCGGATGACTGTCCCGCGTGACGCGCAATCTGGTGATCAATTGCCTGTTGAGTCACAAGCGGCATCCGCAAGTTTTTGGCGATTCGGACTTTCGTCGTTGGCTGAACGAATGCCCAGATCCGTGCGAGGAACTGTCAGTGCAGTTCGATCGGGAACAGAAGCGACAGCCGCTTCTGCGGGCTGCGCAGAGAATACGAGACAGTTTTCACGAGAACAACTGGCAGGCGTTTTGGAGGACGTGCGTCGAGCAGCAAGACGTGCCGAAAGTGACGAATGAATTGAAGATGAGCGTCGGTGCCGTGTATGTCGCTCGCAGCCGAGTGGGGCCGCCCCATGAGTGCTCGATCAAGTATCGCCGGAGGAGTTCCCTCGCTTGGAGACGATTTCTGGCGACAACAAATATCACAACAAGAGCTTGCAGGCTTGCTTGGAAAAGGAACGTCCTGGATGGAAGGTCGAAGTGAAGTCGCGTCCTGAAGGGAGTCGCGGATTTCAACCGGTCGCCAAGCGGTGGGCCGTGGAACGCAGCAATGCTTGGCACGGTCGCTGTCGTCGCAACAGCAAAGACTACGAGCGGCGCCCCGACTCCGGCGCAGCGATGATAACAATCAGCCACCTGCATGTGATGCTGAGACGCTTGGCGCCCGTCGATCGTCCCCAATTCAATTACGGCACCGCGGCCTAAACCCTACAAAACACGGCGAAAGATTCCGGATAGGCTCTTAGCGAACCGGTGGATGGAAACTCGACCGTCGTCGTGGTAGCTTCATGCGTGGCGGCGTTCTCCTTGAGTTGATGTTTAACCGGATTATTCATGAAGTGTTACTGTAACGATCTAAAAAGGCTTCGTGAGAAGGAGTTGTGGGTATCTTGCCCAAAACACCTCGCAAATGGCAACCCGAAGCGTTGGCGAGGGATTTACACGATGTTCCTCGCTGACGCGTCGGGTTGCGAATAATCCGGGATAGCTCCTCATGTACCCTTACCTCCGCCAAACAACCGGCACGTGTTCCTAAAGTCAAGCCGTCACAAAACAGCGGGAAGACCTGTGTTTATTTTGACGAGCGCGGTTTGTATCGATACCAACGCATCAATGGATGCTAGTCAATGAAACGAGAACTGTCTCTGAAGAGGAGCGAGAGCCACGTGATTTCACTCAATTGCTCGCCGTTCAAGCTCATCCAATCATTCATCGTTGTGCAGAGGAAACAATTGGTTGCTGCTGCCATATTCGTGGCGTTCTGTATTCCCGCGTTCGCTGCTGACTCGGAACAAGTCGCGACGCAAATCAAAACAGCACAGCGATACTGGGCTGATGGCCATCTAGATGCGGCAGAAGAGGCATTTAATCAGGCCGTCGCCACTGGCCCCGACTTGGCTCATCCGTATTACTTTCGTGGGATGTTCTTGCGCGACGAGCGAAACGATTTATTGGGCGCAAGGCGAGACTTTGAAAAGGCGATTGAATTGAAGCCTGGGGATGGCACCTATTGGGACGAGCTGTCCCAAACGATGTTGCGTCAGGGAGACGTTGAGTCTCTCTTGAAGCTTGTGGATGATCGCGGTGATATTGGGCTGACGGCGAAAACAGTCGTGCGTTTGGTGAATCTGCAGCTATGGGATGCCGCATCGCAGGCGTTATCTAGGTACAAACAAGTTCGCGAACAAGAGAACTATATCCCAGTTTATGGTCAAAACATTGAACAACTCTTTACGCACAAATTCTCGGCATATGTCCTGTATGGGCTTGGTGAGGCGGATCTAGCGCAACATGAGGCAGATCAATATCGCCTGACAGCGGGCGATCTAAAGCATGGTACGCACATGCCGGGCATTGTCGTTGCAGTCTATCCGCCTGAACCGATCCGCGAATTTGATCGGGAATTGCTATTGTTTCGGCTGACGAAAACTACGCTGACTCCCACTCAGTTGCTCTCTGTCGTGGAACAACTTGGTGGTACGGAAAAAATCGCAGGCGAAGTGTTGTCGTCTGCGATAGCGAACGCGTTAAAGGTTGAGCCTACGTCGGTCAAGGACTGGACAAGCTTGGCCGATGTACGCTTGTTGGCGTTCGTTCGGGAACTCAGTGATGCACGAACTGTCGGTGCCCGAATACGCGATACTGAATCGCTCAAGCAACTAGCTCAAGACACGACTGCGGCCATTGAAGAAGACCTGCGCGGTGCCACGACAAACGGTGCGGATAAGAGCAGCGTAGCGGAACAATTGGAATCTGCGAAAAACTCGATTGCTGAACAACTGCAAGCGTTCGTGAGCCAACGTGAAAATGCCGAGCAACTAATTCAGCAGGCGATAGCCGCAGAAAGGTTGGCCATCGACGCAAGCCGAATGGATAACGCATTGGACATATGGGACAACGCAATTCTCAAGAGCGCGGCTGCCCCGGATGTGCTCGTAGCCCGCTTCTTTTCCAAATCATTCCAAAAATCTGTCTCTTCGGGGAAACGCGAGGCCGAGGCAATACGGTTGCTGGAGGTGTTACCTGACTCAGCCCGTGGACGAAGCCGGCTGCAACAGTGGCTGGATGAGAAAACCCTAAACTCCGCTCACGCAAAGTCGTCTGAATTACTCGGCCGAGGTGATGCCGTGGCGGCACTTGCCGTTTGGGATGAGCTACTGCGGCAATCGCCTGACAATCCCGAGGTTCATGCCGCCCGCCTTACCGCTCGTGCATATCGCGAAAACCGTGTCCTCGATGATTTTCGGAAAGACATCGATCAATTCGTGAATGTCGCCATTGAGGCAAGCAAGTCGGTACCTAACCAATCAGAGCAACTGCTCGATTGGATCAATCCGATTGAGGAGACATTTGTTCGTAACGAACAAATCGGCGTCGCGGCCCTTGTGTGGGACGAGTTCATGCGACGGCTGCCCGACAATTTGTTCTTGCGGGCAGGTCGATTCGTATCACCAGTATGTCGCATCTCACTTGGCACAAATGCAGCCATCGACGAAGGCCGGTTACTGCTACAAACAAAGACGCTCGATGATTCGACAAGGTATGCGGTCTATGCCGTCATGGACGAATTGTATCTCGACAAGGACGATATCGAAGCATCTCGAAGACTATGGGACGACTGGATTGAAGAGTTTCCCGAAGCTCGCAAACCTCGAGAGCGGCGTGGTGATTACCGATTTAGGCATCACGACTTGGCGGGGGCGCTGGTGGACTACGAAATGTTGATCGAGTCGCTCGGTGCTTTGCATCAGTCCGGACACGGCACGATTGCAACAACATTCCAGCGCGAGCAATTGGTAGAAAAAGTCGAACTGCTCAGGTCGGCGACGCAAAATTGCACGGAGGCATTGGCGTTTGTCGCCAAGGGACATGCGTTGTCGCGGTTGGGGGAAGATAATAGTGCGGCTGAAGCCTACGAAAACGCGAGTCAACTTGAACCGAAAAGTGTTCTCGGTCGTTGCTGGACGTTGACGAGACTGCTCGCGGCAGGAAAACCAACCGAGGCGAATGAACTGCTAATCGAAACTCGCAACATGAGTCCTGATTCCGCTGAAGTCCTGGCCTGCCAAGGGGCCATATTCCAAGCGGAAGGCCATTTGGAAGATGCACTCGCGGCTTATCGCCAGGCGCTCGACAAAAACCCGCGACTGCACACTGTCTACAGGCGCTGCGCGATCATCCTCTTTTCACAAGGACATTACCCAGAATGCTATTTGGAGTTACGCAAGGCAGCCCAGTCAGCGACTGCACCGTTGCCGTGGCCTCTATTACTGCCGATTCGCCTTACAAACGAAGACGGCTCAACCGATCCATCGTCTGACGACGTCGCGGATCGAGTTGCGCGATCTGCTCGCAGGCTTTCGCTGGGCGACTTTCAGGGAGCATTTCAGATACTTCGTCCGATACAGCAGCAGCTCGCCCAAGACGACTATGCCAGTTGGGCGTTACTGAATCTGGCCGCTGGCACCTTCGACGAGGAGCAGCAGCATGAGCGGTCGGCAACGATTACGAACCAGACCGACGAGTACTTTTTGTGGCAGATGTTGACCGAGGAAGAACGGCGAGAAGTAACGCTTAAAGCAGAGCAAGCGGAGGCGGACCTGCGCGCGGCGATCGATACGTATTACGTCACGATTCCGGAACTTGTCAAAATCACACGATCCCGACTAGACGCCGTGACTATCAAAGACACGGCCACCGGCGAGCGTGTCGTCAAGCCCGAGTTGGTGAATGAGTTGAAGTCGGGCGATACGTTCGGCAATGTCTGCGACATCGTCAAGAATTGCCTCGCGGACAAAGACGGCGTTTTACGATCCGATCCACTTGCCGCCGCGACGCGTCCTGTCGGTGGCCACGCTCAAGCCGCAGACCTCTTCGTCGACCTTTCAATCTGCCGCCTCGATATCGAACAGGAAAAGCAGCGAGATATCCTGAAAGGGTTCGTAGATGTAATAGAGTCTTGGCCGCGAGCTCGACACAATGCAGCACAAGCTTTATACGAACGCGGATCAAAGTTGTTCCACGGCGGACAGGACACGCCAGCGCTCGACTTTCTGCTTGCGGCTCGCAAAGCCGCGGAAGGCAGGTCGTGGCGAATTCGCTATCTGTTGGGATCGATTTACTACAAGCAAAAGGACTATCACCGCGCGATCATCGACCTGCAAGCCGCCAGTGAGAGTCTGCTGGAATATGAACGCAAGGCGAAAGAGCTGGAGTCGCGAAGTGCTCAGCCAACCAACGAAACACGGTTGGACGGTCGAAAGATCGTTTCACAAACCACGACCATCGAAAAGCCAGATACGTCTGTAGTCTTGAAGGTGCTCGGACTTCTTGCTTTTGCCTGTCTGAACGAGCGGGACGCGCTCTCGGCTTTGGACGCTCGCCAGCACATTGTCGAACTCAATCCAAATGATGCCATCGCTTGGGCCGATTTAGGTTCCACACTTTACTACGTGGGCAGAAAGGACCAAGCCGAGGCGGCATTTTCCAAAGCGATTGCATTAGACAAAAAAGATGCCGTGGCGACCTTCGTCCAAAACACCAAGAAGTCTTTGGATTCGCAATCGCCGCTGGACCACAAACGATTGGCAGTGAGTCGTTTATTGGCGACAGGCGAAGTGCGTTGCAAGGATGATGATTGGCATGGGGCATATGCCGACATTCAACGGGCAGCGAAAATTGAACCGCCCACGGAGTCGCCGCGAATTCGTGCGGCAATTTATTTGTTTCAACGTGCGGCGGGTCAGTACTTTGTTGGCCTGTCCGATCAGACTCGTGCCGAGGGCAATGCAGAAAAGGCTTTGCGATTGCTAGACAGAGGCTTGGAGATTTCCAACGACTTTCCTGATCTGCATCGAAAGCGGGCCTTCCTGTTAGAGCCGAATGCCGGCGACTACGACGAATTCACACTCGGCATCAAAGGTGGCGAAAAACTCCTCGACAATGCGATTAACGCGGGTGATGCTGCACTCGCCAAGCGATATCTGTCCGTGCTTTACTTGTCTCGCGGAACGTGGGCTCTCGCAACGCAGCGAGTCATGAATCGAGAGCTGCTCGAAGCAGGCGAGGCCGATCTTCGCAAGGCGATCGACTATGACCCAAGTTTGCTGGTTGCAAAACTCTACTATGGAGAGATGTTGTTGCGATTGGGGAAAGACGAGAGTGCCGAAGCTGTCTTTGGCGAGATTCTGAAGGAAAAGCCAAACGCAGCATCTCAAATCGAAGAATTAAAAACCAGGGTCCGTGGCGGGAACAACTGACGCAATCGCCAGTCAGGCATGTCATTCTATTTCGTCACAAGGGTGGCCAGTAATGTTAGATTCAATCGATCAACTTTAGTAAAATCTACCCTGCCAATGTTCGCCATAAGATCGTGGATGTCAGAGTCTTTGTGCCAGGCGTCACAAACGACCGTCCAGATTACGGCATTTGTTCAGGAGATCATCATGTTTCAGTACTGGGGGAAATGCATGCAACGTGTTAACGCGTCTTTTGTGAGTCTGGTACTCCTCGGCACGGTAAACATGGTATGCGCGGCGGACATGCCCTTGGACCATGCTGGCCTGGCAAGTGTGCTCGACGCTATGGGATACGAGTACTCTGAACCAAGCGACCATCCTCCTGATACCAATTACTACGAAGTCAATATTCGTTTTGGTGAGGCCACTCACGTTGTCCACGTCAGTGCTCATCCCAATGAAAAAGTGATCTTTGTCGGCATGAATTTGAAGGGAGCCATCCCCGCATCCACCCACATCCCAAATCACGTCTTACGAGGCTTGCTCAACGCCAATTTTGCGGCCACGTCAGTCTTCTTTTCGTATGAGGAAAACACTCGCCAAATTCGACTCGCGGGAACCGTTCCAACCATCGATTTCAAGGCTGTACTTCTACGTCGCACAATTGACGAAATCGTTTCGAAAGCCCAAGCCACGGTAAAACTTTGGGACTACGAAACTTGGAATGCCGACGAAGCGAACGACGTGGTTGGCGGCGAGGCGAAACATTATGACTATGACTCGTTAAAGGCGACCCTAGAAGAATTGGGATACACATTCACAACTAAACACTTTGAATCAAACGGATTACCCTACTATCTGATTGAAGAAAAACGAGCTGATCGGACCTACTTCGTTATTGTTCAGTTGAGCGACGATAAATCTTATTTATGGGTGACTGCGGATTTTTCAGCCTTGCCGGAAGGTGCCGAAATCCCGCCCAAGATCATGCAACGGATGTTAGAGATCGGTTGGAGTTCCCTATACATGCGGTTTGCATTTAATCCGCAGACTCGCAGCTACCGGCTTGAACATCCCTTCGACAATTCAAATCTAAAACCGGAAACTCTCCAAAAGGCTATTAGTCGAGCGAGTGATATTCTCGCGCAACATGTTGATGTTTGGGATCCAGAATTATGGCCTAAAGCAACGACGGTCGAGACAATAGCCAGCGAAGCAAAGGCGGCAACAGATGAGCCGACCGAGAAGAAGGGGAATGACGACGCCGAGGATAAAGTTGAAAGCAATGACAAAGGTGAAGACCGCCGATAGTTGACGAACTCAGATACTCTAACCGACTACCGAGAACGACTGGAACGGACACGAACGAATTGAGCTGCGTCTACTGGAGCATTTCCAAATGCTGGGTGATTCCAGTTGATGCGGAATATATCTTCGTCTTGACGATCGAGTGCTGGCCTAACGGGAGATGCCGAGGTGAAACATTAGGCCGAACAGGCTGACATCTTCCACGACCGGGTTGGCAACGGTGAGGTCACGACCGGCTCCGAAGTACGTTACGGATTCTGCGCCAAGGCTGCCGGTCAGAACGACATCGTTGAACAGCAAACGCTCCGCACTGATTCCGACGCCATACTCGAGCACATTGACGGATGTGTCGGAATGCGGACGCGTAAAATTAAAAAGGGTTTGTGCGCCACTGCCAAACAGGCTGCCGCCGAGAGCTTTTCCGTACAACGAGACACCGTTAAATAACGTCTTATCGACTTGGACCCCAAGGATCAGACCAGTGCCGCGTTGTACGTTGGTGCCGTTCACCGCTGCGGCAGCAATTCGTTCATCGAATTCAAAATGCCGCACACCACCCTCCAATCGCGTCGTGAGGCCGTAGGCCCAGTCAAGGATACAACCTCCGACCGCATCGACGTTGTAGAAGTCAGCCGACAGATTACCGGCGATGGGCGTCGTGTTTGTTGTATTGCCGCTGTAGTTCATGTATCGGCCTTCGATAAACCAGCCATCGCGTACTGCGACACCAGTATTGATCCGCCAAGCCGGTTTGTAGTCAAAGTCCCCGAGAACACCACCCGCCGGAGCTCCCACGCCACCGGATTTGAAGTACTTGAGGTACATGAGATCCGCCCCTGCGAAGAACACCGGGCCGCAGTCACAGAATTGTTCGACCCAATCCTGGCTTACTTCGCCAGCGCCGTTGAAGCTGACGGTGCTAACATCGTCCGAGTTCCAATATGTTGGCAGAAGTTCAGGCTCGCTCGCACGGGCGACGCTGACAGACAGAATGACGGTAAAAGCTGCGACAATGTTTTGTATTTTCATGGTGCATCCAAGCGTACAGTCCGGGCGGTCCGTTCCCGAGCGATTGATGAGAGGGAAAAAATGTGTAGTTGAATCATCGGCTGCAACGAGCTTGTCATTGCAGATTGCTGCTGCCGAATGTCGCGCACGTCACTTCCGGCCAAATTGCTCCAATGAGCATATTCTAACAGGCGAGCAGACTTTGGCGCATTTGCCCGCGGCGTAGTGGAGGCTATCGAGTCGTTGCATTGTCGGCAACGAACAGAGCCGCTCCTGCTGATCGAAATCTACTGCAACGCTTATGCGCCGAAGTACCACGCCGCCCATGCGAAAACACACGCAGCCAAGCCGACTCCGCCGAGGGCGACCCAGGAGACTTCGCGCGAACGATCGCGTAGTCGCTGGACGAGGACGGCGCGACCGAGGTCGATCGCCTTTGCCGCAGCGACGTCTTGCGAAGTGTCGCTCTTTAACTCTTCATCAAGCAGACTCAAAAGCGTTCCTTGGACGGTCCGAGCATTAAAGGGACGCTGCTCAGGTTTTTTGGAAAGGCACTGCAGCGTGATTCGTTCCATCGCTTCGGGACACCGTGGTGCAAAGTGACGAATCGGTACTGGTTGCTGAGTGAGGTGCTGCTTGAAGATCTGAGCAAAGTTGTCGCCGGCGAATGGAGGCCGATTGGTGAGCATTTCGTACAACACCGCTCCAAACGAATATAAATCCGCTTGTCCGGTGATCGTGCTGTCTCCCGTAATTTGCTCGGGCGACATGTACGCATAGGAACCGACGGTCAGTCCTTTCGATGTGATGTCAGCTTCGTGTGTATCGCGAGCAATCCCAAAATCCAGCAGTTTCAAGTTGCCATCGTCATCGAACATCAGATTCGAGGGCTTCAAGTCCCGATGGATGATGCCGTGATTGTGAGCATGTTGAAGCGCGGAGCAGATCTGAGCTCCGCAAGTTGCGGCCTCGACCCAGGTGAACGCACCGCCTCGGGCGAGTTCGTCCTTCAGCGTTCCTCCGTTGAGCAACTCGATCGCGAAGAACAGTTGCTCACCGCTCCGCCCACCGCCATGATAGCGGACGATATTTGGATGCGAGAGTTTTTCCAGAATAACCATCTCGCGTTCGAACCTGGCCAGCACAATCTTGTCCGCTGATACAGTCGGCAGCAGGATCTTTAATGCGACCTTCGCGCCGACGACTTTGTCAAACGCTTCGTAAATCGTCCCCGCTGTCCCTACACCCAGGACTCGACCGAGTTCAAATTCTTCGAGGCGTCGTCTCGCCATTGCCAAATCAATCAACTGTTAGTACCGGTCTTTAGCTTCTACACGACATACGGAGCACGGGCTGGCAGAAATGCTGTGCGCGGTGGGCGTGCAAAAACTTGCCGCCCCGCGAGGAAGTCCTCAATGATTACCACACCTATTCTCCTGACGGCTATTCTTTACGATCGGCCCGGGACCTGCAACCTTGCAACACCTCCCCACATTCCCAGAAGTGGTATCGAAGCGTAAAATCGCCGATCTCGCTTGTCCCCAGTTTCGCGACTAGGCCGATGCCCTTTCGTGGACGAATTTGTCTCCGTTGAGGACGAATATGAGTACGAACACGGTTGTTGATCGAGTCTACAACTTCTCTGCTGGGCCGGCAGTTTTGCCCGTGCCTGTCCTCGAAGAGGCACAGCGGGATCTTTTGTCGCTGCCGGGATGCGGGGCATCGATTCTCGAAATCAGCCACCGCAGCAAGCAGTTCATTGCGATCATGGATGATGCCGAGAGCCGCTTGCGAGATCTGCTCGCGATCCCTCAGAACTACAAAGTTCTCTTTCTGCAAGGCGGTTCGCGATTGCAATTCTCGATGGTGCCGATGAACTTGATGCGTGGAACCGGCAAGCCAGCGGAATATGTAGTGGCGGGATCGTGGGGTAACTATGCCATCCAGGAGGCCAAACGCGAAGGCGAGACGCGAGTTTTGTGGGATGGCAGGGAATCGAACTACGACCGGCTGCCAGACCTCAATAAATTAGATTACGGCGATTCTGCCTACGTGCATCTGACCTCTAACGAAACGATTCAGGGCATTCAGTTTTCGAGTGACCCGGATCGCGACGCATCCGTTTTTATCTCGGACATGTCTTCGGACTTTATGCACCGGCCTGTGGATGTCCGCCGCTATGGCATGATCTATGCCTGTGCTCAGAAGAACGCTGGACCGGCGGGCGTAACGGTGGTCATCATTCGTGACGACTTGCTGGACAGAAGCGACGACTCGCTACCGGGTTACTTGAACTACAAGTCCCACTACGAAGCCGGATCCATGTATAATACGCCGCCGACGTTTGGCATCTATATGGTCGGCCTCGTCGCAAAGTGGTTGCAGGAGGAAGTTGGCGGATTGGCCAACATGTACCAGCGTAATCGCGACAAGGCCAAGTTGCTGTATGACGTTTTGGACGCAAGTCCTGACTTCTATCAAGGACATGCCCAAGTCAGTGATCGTTCGCTGATGAATGTCACGTTTCGTCTGCCCAGCGACGAGTTGACCAAGGAATTCATCGAAGAAGCTGCCAAGCATCAACTGGATTCGCTCGGCGGCCATCGCAGCGTCGGCGGGATACGTGCTTCGATCTATAACGCCATGCCCATCGAAGGCGTGGAAGCACTTCGTGATCTGATGATCGATTTTCGCAACCGCCACGCCCACTGAAGCATCAACGTCGTAAAGGATTGAAGAATGGCTTCGCCGATCCGGATTATTGTCCTCGACAAGCTGGCAACCGAGGGCCTTACGCTACTCGAACGAGCAGAGGGCGTTGAATTCGACGTGCGAACTGGCTTGAAGGGCGCTGATCTGCAAGCCGCGCTGGCGGAATACGATGGCGCCATTTGCCGCAGCGGCGTGAAGATTACCGCTGAGTCGCTTGAAGGCAATCGCCGCTTAAAGGCAATCGCTCGAGCCGGCGTCGGCACGGACAACATCGACAAAGTGGCTGCAACACGTCATGGCATCGTCGTGATGAATACGCCCACTGGCAATACGCTCAGTACCGCTGAACATGCTTTTGCATTGATGTTGGCCCTCTCGCGAAATATCGCTCCGGCGCATCAGAGCCTGGTTGAAGGCCGGTGGGACCGTAACTCATACATGGGTTCTCAGTTGGCCGATAAGACCCTTGGCGTCGTCGGGCTGGGACGCATCGGGCAGGAAGTCGCTAAACGCGCGCTCGCGTTTCAGATGCGAGTGATCGGTTTCGATCCGTTTGTCTCCGCCGAGCAGGCTGCGAAGATGGGGATCGAGCACGTCGATAACGTCCCTGCGATGTTGCCGCGAGTTGACTATCTGACTGTACACACGCCCTTGAACGAACATACCCGTAACTTGATTGACAAGGAATCGCTGGGCTTGTTGAAGTCGGGGGCGAGACTGATTAACTGTGCCCGCGGTGGCATTTACAACGAGCAAGCTTTGCTGGACGGTCTGACCAGCGGCAAACTGGCTGGTGTCGCGCTCGACGTCTACGAGAACGAGCCATGCACTGACAGCCCCTTGTTTAAGACGCCCGGTGTGCTCGCCACGCCACATCTCGGTGCGAGCACGGAAGAAGCGCAAACGCAAGTTGCGGTCGAAGCCGTCGAGTTGATGCTCAACTATCTTTTGAACGGCGAAGTTCGTCATGCCGTGAACGCTGCGACGCTCGATCCAAAAACGCTGCAATCGATGAGAGGCTATCTCGATGTGGCCTATCGTTTGGGTGTGTTGCTCGCGCAATGGAATCCCGGTGGCGCGTCGCAATGCAAATTGCATTATCGCGGCGAAGTCACCAAGAAAGACACGCGTTTGCTCACTGCCGCGTTTTGTGCTGGCCTGCTAGAGCGCGCGCTCGACGAGGAAGTGAACATCGTCAATGCGGAAGTGTTGCTACGCGAGCGAGGAATTGATCTGGTTGCGGAATCACGCAGCGAGATGGGTGCATTTAGTTCATCCGTAACCGCCGAAGTCGTTTGCGACGGCCAGACCTACAACGCCGCCGGCACGCTATTCGGCAACAACATGCCGCGGTTGATCCTTCTGGGCGAACATCGATTAGAGTCTTACTTGGACGGTATTCTTTTCGTCTTCACACACGATGATGTTCCCGGCATTATCGGGGCCGTAGGCACGACGTTTGGAAAACACAACGTCAATATCGCGCAAATGGCAGTCGGTCGTGCCGGATCTGGACCGGGCGGAGCCGCAATTGGTGTGTTGAACCTCGACGAGGTCCCACCCCAGGAAGCGATCGATGCCGTGTTGCAGCATCCGTCCGTGCATCGTGTGAAGGTCATTCAGCTACCGCCAGCAGGTGATGGGCCTGCTTGGTTGCAGGCGTAACATTCGGCGATGCGACGCGGGCAATGGACCACTCGTCGCGGGCTTATCACTTGGCAAGTGATAACCAGTTATGGACCTTGGATGTTTTCTGATTCGGGCGAATGGCGGTCCGGTATTTGCGCAGTTGATCTATTCCGAAGCTCCTGATTGGTCTGCGTCCGGTCGAGCCAGCTTATGCACCTGGAATAGGACACTGGTCCCGCGTTCATCGCACGAACATAGCAATCGGCGGACCAGTGGCGTAAACTGACATCTTCCGTTCGTTGGAACAAGTCATGGGTCAGCATCTATGAGGAGTCGCTCCGTGAAATATATCTCGGTCCTGTCGATCGCCATTGTCGGCATTCTGTTCTGTACCTTGGGAACCAGCGCTGCTTTCGCGGCTGAAGTTCGCAAGCCGAACATCGTATTCATTCTGGCCGATGACCTCGGGTATCGCGAATTGGGCAGCTTTGGCCAAAAGCTGATTCGAACGCCGAATCTCGACAGACTTGCGAGCCAAGGAATGCGGTTAACTCAGCATTATTGTGGCAATGCTGTCTGTGCTCCCTCGCGATGTGTGTTGATGACCGGCAAGCATCCAGGGCATGCCTTCGTTCGCAATAACGCCTCGACGCCTCCCGAAGGTCAATGGCCAATCCCGGACAGCGAAGTCACAATCGCCGAGTTGCTACAGCAGCAGGGTTATGTAACCGGTGCTTTCGGCAAGTGGGGCCTCGGCGGACCGGAGTCGACGGGGCGTCCGCTCGTACAAGGCTTCAACCGGTTCTTTGGATTCAATTGCCAAAGCCACGCGCACAGCTACTATCCGTCTTATCTCTGGAACGATGACAAGCACATCGAACTCAACAACAAGCCGCCTGTTCCTGGACATGCAAGTCTCGCCAAGGACGCCGATCCTGCGAACCCAACGAGCTACGATGAGTTCAAGGGGCAGGATTATGCGCCGGATAGGATCAACGCGCAAGTGCTGGAGTTCGTTCGCGCCAACAAAGACAAGCCTTTCTTCTTGTATTATCCCACGATCATCCCGCACGTTGCCTTGCATGTGCCCGACGAAGAACTTAAGCCGTATCTCACGCTAGGTTGGAAAGATCCACCCTTCACGCGTGGCGAAGGATACGGCTATACGCCGCACTTCACGCCTCGAGCGGCCTATGCCGCGATGATTTCACGAATGGATCGCTACATCGGAAACCTATTGAATTTGCTTGACGACCTAAAGCTTGCCGACAACACAATTGTCATCTTCAGTTCAGATAATGGAACGACTCACCTGGGTGACGAAGTTGACTACGAGTTCTTTGCCAGTGTCGGTGAACTCCGTGGTTTGAAAGGGTCGCTTTACGAGGGTGGTGTTCGAGTGCCGACGCTTGTTCGATTTCCCGGTCGCGTCGCGGCGGGAACGAGCAGCGACCGAGTAAGCGGTTTTGAAGACTGGATGCCGACGTTAATGGAGGTCGTAGGAGCGGCAGATGCGACGCCATCGGACATCGACGGCATCAGCCTCCTGCCGACTTTGATCGGCAAAAGCCAGGAACCTCGCCCTTTGCTCTACCGCGAGTTTCCTAGCTACGGCGGTCAGCAGACGATTCGCGTCGGCGATTGGAAAGCCGTACGTCAGGACATGACAAAGGGAAATCTTGAGATTGAGTTATATAACATCGCAGAGGATATCGGCGAGCAGCACGACGTTGCGGCTGAGCATCCGGAAATCGTCGAGAGACTCGCGAAGTTGATGGCTCGGGAACATACGCCGTCTGAAAAGTTTCCACTGCGACCAATCGACTAGCGGTAGAAAGCATGCCATGAAGCCACATTCCATTCTGCTGAGTTTGTTCGTTGTCTCCCTGTCATTAGCTCTCGGAGATGTGCTTGCTGCCGATGAGGATTCGACAAGTTATTACTTGATCGGCAATTCACTCACCTGGGACACGGTACCGTCAAAGCTGGATGGTGACGTCCAGTGGCACGTCGATTGTGGCAAGAGCTTGCCGTACATATTCGAACATCCGGAGAGTCCTTGCGTGAAAACGTCCACACTGTGGACTCAGGCATTTGAGGACAAACAGTACGACATCGTCTCGGTCCAGCCGCACTATGGCACGACGCTCGATGAGGATCTGGCCGTAATTTCACGCTGGCTGGTGTTGCAACCGAAGGCGATCTTCGTGATCCACACCGGTTGGGCTCGCGCAGGGACACGGGCCGAAGAGTACGCAAAGCAAGATGCAGCGGGGCCCATGTCACATAGTCGTGCATACTTTGAAGCGTTGCTTGGCGAATTGCGATTGCAGTATCCGGATCGTCAGTTCCGTCAGACCCATGCGATCGATCTGCTGGCCAAGATTGCCGATGACATCGCAGCACAAAAGGTTGCTTCGATTCCTCTGCAGGATGTCGTGGATTTGCACCGCGATGCGATTCACATGAAGTTGGACAGCGGTCGTTACCTGATGCATAACGCGATGCGCCACGCCCTGGGGCAGCCGAAATCACTAGCAGGATTTGAGAGCCTCGATCCCGCGATGAGACAGTACCTCGACTCGGTCCTGGAGACTCTGCCTTAGAACGCCAGAGTTTATCGCTAGGTTTGCTCGCAATTAGCGTACATCTCGCATCGCGATGCCGCGCGCGTTAAGAGTGTTTTCTACTCGCGATTCGAGCGTATTCGCGCGCCGAAGGTGTGCGAACCGTGATTGTGTGTTCCTGATGGGCAAACTATTCGGGCAGCAGCCAGGCAGTTCACGAAGTCGGACAGTTGCGCCGATTTTGAGTTTTGTATTAGGCTTCCAATACCAACCGGCGATCGAGGCGGCTCGAATGCCGTGGAGTACGCCGGGTTCAATGAATTTGAGGACGAACATGAAACTTCAAGTATTAGTGGCGGCCATTGCGCTGGCGGTTCTAGGATCACCTGTCACTCGCACCTTTGGCGACGATGGTTTTAATGGCGAGCCGGTCGTGAATGGAATGGAACCGGTTTTGGCGTCCTTCGCATATGCGGGAGATGATGAATGCAAAGGCGGGTGTGGCAAATCGGCGTGCAGTTGCAAATCCGGACTTCTGGGTGGATTGATCAAACCGACCAGCAGTTGCTTCAGTAGCTTCATCAGCCCGATGACCAATCCGGTTTTCTTCGAGGACCCGCGGATTCAGACCGAGGCCAAGGTGCTGTTCATACAGCAAAAGATTCCACTCGCCGCTGGCGGAAACGATGCACAGCTCTATGCCGTACAAGTTCAGGCGGCATTGACTGATCGACTGTCGATTGTTGCGGATAAAGATGGCTACATTGTTTCCCAGAATCCACTAGTTCAAGATGGCTGGGCAGACGTCGCGATGGGTTTGAAGTATGCGGTACTAGCCCTTAAACAAGCGAAGCCCCCTGCACGATTCGCGGTTAGCGCATAAAAATACTCGAAAATCCCCAGCGAATCGCGTGATTCTGGTGTGGTGCCGTTTCCGCGACTCGCCAGTTATGGAGGACTTTCGAGTGAACACGAGGATACGCCCCGCAGCCGGTTCTCGCAAGCACGGCGCTCGTTGTCACGAAGCTTGGCGGAAGCAGTGGCAACGGCGTCAGCGACGAATTGCCCGGCGACTCGACAAGCAACACCGGGAGCCGAATGACGGCCTCAGTGGTGAACGGCCCGTGCTGCAAGGCGCGAACGTGCAGTGCGTGATGGGCGAACGTCAGTGTGGCACCGCGTATGGCGGCGTGGCCGTCATGCACCAATTGGTCCGCGAGTTACAACTGGCTGAAGCGATCGACCAACGGTTGCAGTTATTGAAGTGGCACAAGCCTTACCATGAATCGGATCATGTCTTGAACTTCGCCTATAACGCCTTGTGTGATGGAACGTGTTTGGAAGACATGGAATTGCGTCGCACGGACGAGGCCTATCTGGATGGATTGGGCGCACGGCGGACTCCTGATCCGACCACTGCCGGAGACTTCTGCCGAAGATTTGAAGAACACGATGTTCGCACCTTGATGGAAGTCTTCGATGAGACGCGCCTCAAAGTTTGGCAGCGCCAGCCCGCGGAGTTCTTTGCAGAAGCACAGATCGATATGGACGGCACGTTGGTCGAGACCGGCGCCGAAAAGATGCAAGGCATCGATATCTCCTACAACGGCGTGTGGGGTTATCACCCGCTGGTCGTTTCGCTGGCGAATACAGGCGAGGTGCTGTCGGTTGTGAATCGCAGCGGTAACCGACCAAGTCACGAAGGTGCCGCCGCCGAAGCTGACAAGGCGATCGCTGTCTGTCGGCGAGCAGGCTTCCGCCGCATCCGACTGCGCGGCGATACAGACTTCACGCAGACCAAGCATTTGGACCGCTGGGACGAGGATCACGTGACGTTTGTGTTCGGCGTGGATGCCAGGATTCCCTTGCAAATCCAGGCCGACGAGCTTCCCGACAAGGCTTGGAAAAAGTTGCGGCGAGCGCCTCGCTACACGGTCAAGACGAACCGCCGCCGCAAACGCGGCAAGGTCAAAGAGCGGATCGTGCGAAAGCGTCAGTTCGAGAACGTGAAGTTGAAGTCGGAGGATGTCGCCGAAATGGAATATCGCCCCACAGCGTGTCGCAAGACTTATCGTTTGATCATCGTGCGGAAGAACTTGATTCGCCGGGATGGACAGGGCGAGCTATTCCCTGACTACCGCTACTTCTTTTATCTCACGAACGATCGCACGGCGACTTCTCAACAGATCGTATTCTCCGCCAATGACCGTTGCGATCAAGAGAACCTCAACGCGCAACTCAAAGGAGGCGTTTGTGCGCTGACGACACCCGTTCACACGCTGGTGAGCAATTGGGCCTACATGGTGATGACCAGCTTGGCGTGGAATCTCAAAGCGTGGTTGGCGTTGTGGGGCATGCCGTCAGGAACGTCGAGCGAGCAAATCACTCAGCGTTCGCAACAACAGCGCGTGCTACGGATGGAGTTCAAAACGTTTGTGAACTACTTGATGCGTCTACCGGCCATGGTGACACATACCGGTCGCCGTGTGATGGTGCGATTCATCAGTTGGTCGCCGCTGCAGCCAGTCCTGTTCCGCGTGCTGGAGACCATTCGCCGTCGGCGCTGTTAATCGGCTACGCGGCGGCTCGCGTCAGCGCCGCACAAGAGTCGCGAGTACGTCCGCTCGCGTCGCCCCACTCAGCAACCCTCCCACCGTCCCCGCCAAACTCTAATGAAGCAACCACAATTCGATTACTTGCCGCTCCGCGACGGAGCTTCGCTAACGCTGCGCGCCGCGAATCGCCCTACGAGCCCGCGGCGTTCGCTTGTTTAAGGACTAGCGGACTATGAGGCCCAGCGACTCCTGAGTATTGGTGCTTCTTATGAGTTACCCGTTGGCAGCACTCGCTCGCTGCAAGGCAACGGGGACGGCGAGTTTCATCTCTACGCCAGTGCAGCAGCTCAGCTTGGTTGCAATTGGCATTGGATCAGCGGTTCCGGTTTCCGTTTGCCAGCGGATACTACCGCCGAGAGTCAAGTGTGGTATTGGTCCAATCACCTTGACCGTCAGCTAAATGACTATCTCTACGTGCTCGCCGAAGTTAATTGGTACCACTGGATGAAATCCGGACAGCAAACTTTGGCGCCGGGTGTTGAAGGACTTGATTTGTTCAACTTGGGATCCACCGGAGTGGCCGGAAACGACATCGTCACTGGAGCCATAGGTGTCAAGGCTCGGCCCCGAGGCGACAACTCGATGGAAGTTGGTGTGGCGTGGGAGGCTCCCCTGACACAGCGCCGCGACATTCTCGACAATCGATTGACCGTGGATTGCATCTTGCGTTACTAAACTGCCAGAGATCTTTCTGTAACGGTGAGTGCTATGCGAAGAGCTAGTTCCAGATGGGACTAGCTCTTTCGCATTTAGAGATATGTAACCGCCATCGCCGCTCGAATCTGCCTGTCAGCAAATCCTTATCGAGCTCGATAGGTTGCTACGCGTTTTTGATCAACGAAAGATTCTCGTCTCGAAAAGTTGTCTCGATGTAGGATCTAGGCACTTGCGTAGATCGTCTGTGTGTCACTAATATGTCGTCCGAGACCAACGCTTCGGCCATCGCGGCAGCAAGTCCGCGGTCCTCCCGTTGCATCATCAGACTTTCGATGAATTCTTTCGGTGTTAGTTCAGTGTGTTTCTCGAATCGAGCATCAATCGCGAAACAGCGCGGCAACTTGTGTCTCGGTCTCCCGACGTGTTCAACTGTGCGTTCGTGCGAAGTGTGCGCGCGAATCGGCACGTCCGCTGTGGATGACCGAAGAGGAATCTCAGAACAAATCCGGTTTTCACCTGAAGTGGAGGTTTGGCACTGTATGTGCTTACGGGGACACGATCAATTGCATAGTTGCAGTCGCGCGAAGGCGTTGGCTTGCAGAACGCCTCAGTACTGGTTGACGGATCTGAATTAATGCGAGCCATAGATTGCGCGACCTTCTCCTTGAAACGCGTCGCTTTGATGGGAACTCTTGTTGCGTCTCTTCTTGGGTGCGCTCGGCAGGCGGAGCCTGTTTTCGTGATGAGCGACGATTTGAAGGCACTGTCCGAAACACAACAGCGGCAGATCAAAGAGGTGCTGACTAAGTTCTTCGGGAATCCGATCAATCCGCGATTGGTGATCCCCGAGGGCGAAGACATGGATGCCTTAGTCGATGTTATCGATCCGGATCGAGTCAAGCATGGCGCGGCAGTGTTTAACCGTCGGTGTGTCGGTTGTCATGGAATTACCGGGGATGGGAACGGCGAGGCCGCTCCGTATCTTCAGCCGAAGCCTCGGGACTATCGCAACGGGATCTTTAAGTTTACGTCGACGCCTTACGGTGCGAAGCCGAATCGTGCCGATCTGACACGCGTCGTGCGCCGAGGTGCGAAAGGGACGTCAATGCCTGCGTTTCCCTTCCTGCCGGACGAAGATGTTCGGGACGTTGTGGACTACGTCATTTTGCTGAGTTATCGCGGTGAGTTGGAGCGCTCAGTTGCTCAGATAGCTCAACTTGACTACGACCCCGATGAGGAATTGGATTCTTTTGAATTCACGGACGCGATCAGCCGCATTCACGACACTTGGCAGCAGGCCGAGTATCAGGGCGTTTTACCAGTAACGGCTCAGCCGAAGTACAGCGACGAAACGATTTTGGCGGGTCGTAAAGCGTTCCTGAGCCGTGGTTGTTCCAAGTGTCATGGTGAGGACGCTCGGGGGCAAACGATCTGGTTGAACCGCGAGTTCATTGCGGAGCAAGAGGCCAAGCCTGAGGCTGAACGCGAGAAAATCAACTATGATGCTTGGGGGCAGCCGGCACCAGCAGCCGATTTGACGGCCGGTATGCTGCACGGAGGTCGCAGGCCGATTGATGTTTATCGGCGAATCTATACCGGAATTAACGGGACGCCGATGCCAGCGTTTAATCAGGCGTTGGCGGCTGAACCAGAAACAATTTGGCACCTTGTGCATTATGCCTTGAGCGTCGTTGAAGACCGTCACGTCGAGGGCCTTGACGAGATCACGGCACCAGTCGTGAGTGATCAATCTGGCGACCCGGAGAGCGAGAACTGAAATGGACTCTGCCGAACGTGAAGCGAAGCAAGCTGAACTCACGCAACTACGCGAACGCGTCGCACAACTTGAATCTGAGCTTGAAGATAAGCCCGCGCACTGGGAAGCAACTCAGTTTTATACGGGCTACTATGCGATAACGGGATTTGTCCTCGGAATGTTCGGCGCTGTCACTAGCTTGCTATTTAATGTCGTGGGCTCCGCCCTGGTTGGAGGTCATCCACTACAGCTGATTCAGATCTATCTCACCTTCCCGCTTGGGGAACGCGCTCTGGAGTTGGACGGTGGGCTGACGTTGACGATCGGCTGCTGTCTTTACATCGGAACCGGCATGTTGCTGGGAGTGCCATTTCACGTCTTGCTGGTTTGGATCACGGACAAAGCGTCTTTTGGATTCCGAATCGGGGTCGCGACGCTGCTTGCCGGCGGAATGTGGCTGGTGCATTTCTATTTAATCTTGTCATGGCTACAGCCTGTTTTGTTTGGTGGTAGCTGGATTGTCGACATGATCCCCTGGTGGATCGGTCTGATAACGCATCTGATCTACGGCTGGACGATGGCCATCGTGTTTCCCTTGGGGCTCTATGTCCCGTATCGACGACAAACGGAGTACGCATGAGTTCGGCAGCAACGGCAGAGCAATTGCCTCGGCACGAAGATTTAGTGGACGAGCGCCTTGTACGATGGTGGTTTTTCGCCGCTTTGCTATATATTGCCGTCTCGATGACGGGCGGCATTATCATGGCGCTACAGTTGATTCATTGGAGTCCGTTCAATGGCATTGAGTTGATGTCTGCCGGTCGTTGGCGGATGATTCACACAAATGCCGTCGCTTATGGTTTTATCGCCTGTGCGTTTCTCGGCGTGTTGGAGTGGGCAGTTCCGCGTTTGACGCTGCAACCCGTTATGAGCCGCAAGCTCTCCTATTTTATCTTCTTTGCGTGGCAGGCAATTGTGCTCAGTACCGCCGCTGCAATCATCATTGGTCCAACCTTGCAAGCCCAGCCGTGGGTGGCCTCTCTCTCCGAAAAGTACCATCTTCCGATGGGGCTTGGGGCACAGGGACTTGAATGGGGGGAAACGCCTTTTTGGGTCGACCCAGTTGCCTTGTTCGGGCTGGCACTAGTTGCGGCAAACTTCCTAACGCCGATCGCAAAATCCAAGGGGCCCACCTATGTCACGCTGTGGTACTTCATGGCGGCCTTTGTGTGGACGTTCCTCACCTATGCCATGGGGAACTTCCTGCCTGAGTATGCCTTGACCGGAACCAGTGCCGGCGCAGTAAGTGGATTGTTCATTCACGATTTGGTCGGCCTGTTCGTGACACCGCTAGGATGGGGCACGATGTACTACATCGTGCCGATCATTCTTAAGAAGCCAATTTGGAGTCACGGACTGTCGCTCGTTGGATTTTGGGGTCTCGCATTCTTCTACCCGCTGCAAGGCATTCATCACTTTCTCTATACACCGATTCCAATGTTCCTGCAGTATGGAGCAATTATCTCGACGATCGCAGTTGAGTTTGTGGTCGCCACGGTCGTCATCAACTTCATGGCCACGCTATGGGGTGATGGTCGCCAAGTGGTCACCAACATTCCGTTGCGTTGGTTCTATTGTGGGATGATTTTCTATTTCATTACCTGCTTTCAGTGTGCTCTCCAGGTAACTCTTACGTTTCAGAAGTTGATCCACTTTACCGATTGGGTTGTCGGGCACGCACACTTGGTGATGTTTGGCGTGTTCAGTATGTGGATCTTTGGCATGATGACCTACCTATTCCCGCGACTCCTAAATCGCGAATGGCACAGCCGCAAGTTGTGCGAATGGCACTTTTGGCTCTCTGCTGTGGGAGTGTTCATTATGTTCCTTGATCTTGGATTGGCTGGCGTGTTCCAGGGATACTACTGGTCTTCGCTTCAGCCTTGGGACGCCTCGGTCAACGGTTCGCATCCGTTCTGGGTTACGCGATTGTTCGCGGGCCTGATGATTTTTGGTGGGTTCGTGTGTTTTGTGTGCAATCTATACATGACGACTCGACCCAGCACCGCAACTTCGACCGTGCCTGTTCCAGCAACCTAGCGCCAGCAACGGCTTGAGGAGTTTCTACGACCAATGTTTGAAAGCAAAGCAGGCATACTCTTTATCGCAGGTATCGGCTTTTTCGCATTCGCGTTCCTGTCGAATGCGGTTGTGCCCGTGGTGATGTATAAGGATCTGCCGGAGCAAACGACCGAAGAGGTCGTGAACGATCGAATTCTGTATCAGTTCACCGAATTGAGCCGTCGCTATCCCAAGTCGTTTCGCGAGCACTTCGGCGAGCCCAACGAAACTACCAATGCTGCAGCCTTGCGGTTGGGCCGGCAGGTTTATGTTGGTGAAGGATGTTGGCATTGTCACAGCCAGTTCGTGCGTCCAGTTTCCAACGACTCGCGGCGATTCGGCGCAGTGTCTGAGACTTGGGAGTATCAGAACGAACTGCAACGCCCCGTGATGTTTGGCACTCGACGCGTGGGGCCCGACTTGAGCCGCGAAGGCGGTCGCCGCGGCAGCGACTGGCACGCGGTTCACTTTTTCAAGCCGATGATGGTTTCACCCGACTCGCCGATGCCTGAGTATCCCTGGTTGTTTGACGGATCGCCCGACGAGCCGAATAAACGCGGACTAGCACTGATCACCTATATCCAATGGCTCGGTTCTTGGCACGAAACTTATCCGTACTACGAAGAGTTGGAAGAGCTTGCCATGGACGAGTCGTTTTAGGGGAACTGGCCGAAGATGACTGACAAACCAAAGTCGAGCCGTACGAAGAACATCGTTCTGATCGTGATGTCTGTGGTCATCCTCGTACCGAGCATGACGGGCTTCGTGATGAAGTTCATGGAGTTCATTCATACGTTTCAGGGTGAGTCCGACGGAGCGTTTGCCATCACGCCGATGTTGAACTACTTGTTGGCAAGTCTGGGGTTCCTTTGTCTTTTGGCATGGGCAACCATGAATGGCATGTTCCACGATATCGAACGACCCAAGTATCGAATGCTGGAAATCGAAGACGAATTGAACAAGCAATCGAGTCGCATCTAACACGGCCGCGCCCACGAAATGTCTCACTTCGTGAGTCGAGTCCTGCTCGCGAAGCGTGCGGTTGGCGACCGGCAGGACACAATTAAAGGGAAGAATAAGCATGCCCGAGGTTGAAAACACTTCCGCCGAAGTCGAGCATCAATACCACCACTACACCGGAAATCGTATTCCGTGGTACGTCCGGTTGATGTGGTTGGCATTCTGGATCTTTGCGGTCGTGTACACCATTCGATATCTCTTTCCCGCGATACAAGTCGAGCTGTTTGAGCGGCTATGAGTGAGGCATGGACCCAACCGTGCTGTGACTATTGCGGCCTGCCTGTTGGTGGGGATACAGAGAAGAGCACCAAGGCATATTGCTGTTACGGATGCCGAGTTGCTGCGGCCATTACGAGTGAGGGAGGGGAAGAGGGGCAGACGCGTTGGCAATTGACTCGTTTGGGGCTGGCGATTTTCTTCACCATGAATGTCATGGTGTGTACGCTGGCGCTGTGGTCCTGGAACGTATACGAAGACGCCGCACTCGCATCTGAGCGGGCTGGCATCTTATTCGATCTGCTGCGGCACGTTTCACTGCTATTAGCGTTGGCGGTCGCGATCCTGCTGGGAGGCCCCTTGCTGGAGAATGCGATCGAACATCTTCGTCGCCGCTCGATCACCACGGACTTACTTATCGTCGCCGGCGTCGTTGCGGCACTTGTCTACTCTTTGGTGTCGGTCGTAACGGGCGGGGAACACACCTACTTCGAAGTCAGTTGCATGGTGCTTGTTGGCGTCACATTGGGACGCTGGTTCGAGGCTGTTGGAAAGCTCAAGACGACGAACGCCATTCGTTCCTTGGAAAAGCTGCTGCCAACCACGGTGCGAGTGGTCACAATCGAGAATAATACAGGCATCAACCATGAAACCGTTGTCGCGATCGACGACGTCGAAGTCTCACAAATCATTCGAGTGCTTCCAGGTGAACGGATTGCCACGGACGGCATCATTACGCGTGGTCAGGCCGCCGTCGACGAGAAAGTTGTCACAGGCGAGAGCACGCCGTCGATCAAGGAATCGGGTGATACTGTTCATGCAGGCACACTCAACCAAGACGGCGACTTGTTGATCAAGGTGACGGCCCCACCCCGCGGTGGCGCCTTGTTGCGAATTGTGGATGCGGTCGCGGCCGCAGCGACTGCTAAAAGCCGTTTGCAATCGATTGCCGACCGGGTAGCGAGTTGGTTCGTTCCCGGTGTCGTCGTGATCGCCTCGATCACATTTGTGGCTCACACCACGATAAGCGGGATCGGTAATGGGCTGATGGCCGCACTGGCTGTTCTGTTAATCGCCTGTCCGTGCGCCCTGGGAATCGCTACGCCTCTTGCGGTATGGGCTGCGATGGGTCGCGCGACCTCGGCAGGAGTGCTGTTCCGTCATGGTGACGCCTTGCAACAACTCGCCTCGACCCGGGTCATTTGTTTCGATAAGACCGGCACGCTGACAACCGGCGATACGATCGTTGATCAGCTTGTGGTGGATGGCGAATCATCCCCCGAGGAGCTGCTCCAACGAGCGCTGTCGTTGGCTGCGTCGTCGACTCATGCTTACTCGGCGGCGATCCGCGATCATGCACAAGTTCGGCTAAGCGATCCCGCGCTAACTTGCCCCGATGAACTCACCACTATTCCTGGGCGAGGGCTGGTGGCTAGACAAGGCAGATCGGACGAATCGATCTATTTGGGAAGTCTGGCATTGATGGACGAAGCCAAGCTGGAGCAGTCGGCTTTGATTCGCGAAGCCATCGATGGGATTTGTGCCGCTGGAAAACCGCTGGCGTGCATTGGGTGGAATGGTCGAGTGCGGGGAGTTTTTTCGTTTCGTGAGCAGTTTCGCGACAAAGCCCAATCTTCAATCGACTCCTTTCGGGAGAAGGGCTATCATCTCTCGGTCTTGACCGGCGATTATGCAGCACGCGGTGCAATGCTCGAACGAACATTGCACGTCGATGTCCATGCCGAGTTATTGCCAGGCCAGAAGCTCGCTGTGATTCGCGATCTGCGGCGTCAGCACGGACCGGTGATTATGGTCGGGGACGGCATTAACGACGCCCCTGCCCTCGCCGAAGCTGACGTTGGGATCGCGATGGGTTGCGGCGCGGATATAGCACGAGATTCAGCTGATCTTTGCTTGTTGGGGAATGACCTTGCACAGATCGAATGGTCTATCGATTTAGCCAAGCAGACGATGCGGACCGTGCGTCAAAACCTGTTCTGGGCATTTTCGTATAACACGATAGGCATCGTGCTGGCGGCAATCGGCTTGCTGAATCCCATTTGGTCGACCGTTGCAATGGTTGGGAGCAGCCTGTTTGTGATTTCTAACTCCTTACGACTGTCCGGTTCACAATCTTTAGAGCGGAAGGAATCCGAGCAATCACCGGAAGTTTATGGTCCAATTGTCTCACCTATTTCATCGGGTTCCACTAGCTCCGAAACTGCATGACAGCACTTCCCTTGGTTTTCATCGCCGGCATTCTCGGATCGTCGCACTGCATCGGCATGTGCGGCCCGTTCGCGTTGACGATCGGCAGCGGAGCGGGTAACTGGAAAACTAACTTTGGGCGGCAAGCAATCTATTCAGTGGGCCGGATCTTCACCTATGCGGTCTTTGGAGCCGTAGCGGGAGCCGCCGGTTTGTATCTGCATCAGAACATTCCTTCGCTCGTCAACGTCGCCGCGTTGCTGGCGATCGTCTCAGGTTTGTTTCTACTCTACCAGGGGCTCTTGGCAGCGCGACTGATTCGCCGGCGCTCGCCGAACGCGTCAGGAGTGCCTTGCCTGGCCGGAGACTTCTTCGCGACGTTCCTGAAATCGCCCGGACTGCACAACGTCTTCCTGGCAGGACTGTTCACGGGGATGTTGCCCTGCGGCTTGGTCTACGGCTTCGTCGCGCTGGCCGCGAGCACCGGCGACTTGCTCGCGGGATCAGGCGTCATGATCGCCTTCGGCCTCGGTACCACGCCGATCATGATGCTCACCGGTTGCGGAGCTTCACTATTAAGTCTGGCGGCTCGCAAGAACATCTATCGCGTTGCAGCATGGTGCGTCATCTTGACGGGGCTCGTCTCGATCGCCCGCGGAGCCGGATTCGTCGAAATCCCGGGATGGTTTGCGGCGAGCGGTTGTCCGATGTGCGATTGAGTTGCGAGGTTTTCTGGTAACGCGGCGCAAGACAGTTGTCGTTGTGAGGCAAAGGGCCGCGCCGACGAGGCGTGATCGTCCCATCAAGTCTTCGGAACTCGATTCAGTGTGTAGTATGCACGCGTGTGAAGCAAAGGTTGGCCGTCGGCTGTTCGGACTCCAGTTGCCTCCAACTCATGTACGAACAGCTCGCGTAATCCGGATACGAGCAAGCGAACTCGCAGCCCGTCCTCCGAAACTGTGACGCGTTCGATCCTGGGCGACTGTTTCAGGATCTCGTCGCTGCCGTAGGTCGAGTGATACATGTACGTGTAGCTGTTCAATGAATAAGAGCTCGTGTCACCCGCGGTTTTCGGATCGACGGGCATTGTGAAAACAAGCTCGAAACCGTCTGGTTTTGCTCGCATTTCTTTGACCTCGAAAGGTGTCTTACCCGTCCAGACGAGTCGCTGCAAACCGTAGGCAGCAGTACCCAGGCTACTCCAGCCGCGATTGCTTAGTCCGACGAAGATACTGCCGTCGGTGCCCTGCTCCATACGAATCACTGCCGATGCAAACCCTTCGCGGAACGGGAAGCAAGCTCCTTGATACTCGCCGTCAACACGTTCGAGAAACACGCGGTTGATCGAAGACAATGTGAATTCGCCGATGAACAGTTGGCCATCGAATGGACCGAAACGTCCGCCGCTGTTGTCCAGCATGATGTCCGTCGAAGATTGTCCAACCTTCTTGTAGGGAAACCAAACTGCCGGTGGTTTCAATTGCGGGAAACGCTTGAGCGCTTCGGGCAAGGGCAAGCCTGACGGTACATTGGAGACGTCGTTAATGGGGGAACCGGGCAAACTCATCGAAGCCAACGCTTCGGGGTGGTGAAAGAACGCACCTTCGCGCATGTGGTGCAGCGAGTTGGTGGCTACCCAGTTACCTTGCTGGTCGGTGTAGAACATGTCGCCATCTCGATTTGCTCCGAGGCCGCAAGGGGATCTCATGCCAGCGCACACCGGAATCAATTTGCCGTCCGGTGTCACTTTCATTCCCCAACCACGCCACGGAGCTTGGGCCACACCGAGCGTTGGATCTCGCACGAGCCGCGCGGTCTGGTCACCTTTTATCCCCATGCCGATATTTAGCGTCAGCCACAGATTCCCGCTATGGTCTAGCTTCGGGCCATAGGCATATTCGTGATAGTTGCCGGTAGTTCCCCAACCTTTGGCAACCGTGATGTACTCGTCTGCGACTTCATCTCCGTTGGTGTCTCGTAGGCGTGTCAGTTCGCTGCGCTGGACGGTATAGAAAGAATCGTTGTGCTTCAATAAACCAAGCGGCTCGTGCAACCCAGAAGCAAATTTCTTGTACGTCACGTTCTCGGGAGGATCATCGTAGACCCCGTCCAAAAGCCAGACTTCACCCTTGCGAATCGCGACAGCCAGTCGCTCGTCATTAATCCTTGCGAGGCCGCTGACTTCCAATGCCAGGCCGTCTGGAGCTGGCTTCCAGAACTTGGATCGAGATTCGGTCGGAGCTTGCGAAGTGACGATCGAGACGATTCGGTAGTAGTCGTTCTCATCTTCACCCTTTGCAGGAAGCACGCAAGCATACAGACAGCCCGCACTCAGAATCGTGAGAGCACGCATAACTTTTCGGGATCTGGCGACTTGTACTACCACCTGTAGTTAACCTCGATCGTTGTCGCAGAACCGGCGTCGACCGGTACCAACCACGCTGAAACTCCTTCTGAACTACGCAAGATCATCCCTCCCTGGGCAACATCTTCGGAAAGGGTAGCCGTCAAACCGGATTCACTGCTGTAAGAGGAGCGAGTCAATGGTCGCAATTCATTACCCATATGGGCGCGAAACCAAAGTCTCCGCTTGTCCTGGGAAGTTGCTATTTCTCGTATCTGTAATCGCCTGATCAGCTGTTTGTCGGCTGTCGGTGTAACACGATCTTCGATGCGAAATCGGTCGAACTCATATAAAAATGTCGGCACCCCGGCCTCATCAATCCGATATCCGCGAAAGCGATAATCGCTAGTCGCGTTTGATTCGGCGAGCCAGTTTGAGTCGGGACTGGACAGCAACGCAAAGGACGCTCCGCCTGGAAAAGCAATTACGTCATCGCCCAGCGGTTTGGCCGGTGGTGTGAAGCGGTCGAACCAGGTGCCGTGCGCATCCACGAATCTTCCGCGCCAAGCCTGCGCGAGTCGTACCGATTCGGCATCAAATGCGAAATGAACTTTCTCAGGAAAGCCGACTGCAATTGCATGCGTTCCCGCCCCTTGCATAAACGTGCGCAATAGGATTGGCCGTTCCTCAGGAACGAGCTCAAAGTTATGCACCTTGCTCGACTGGATTTTCTGGGGCAAGGGTTGCCTGTTAATGTCGCTCAAATAAGTCCAGATGGCCGCGATCTGGCGTTCGACGTCTCCGTCCAGAATCGATGGCACGTTGCTGCGACGATTTGGGAAGAAGGTTGGCATGCGAGTCCGCGACTTAAGGGCAGCTGGGTTTAGTAAAAAGTCGTGAAACCATTTCTGGTTCACACGATTGGTAATCCCCTCCAAGTCGACTCCCACGACGCCGGGCAAGTATTCCCCTCGCAGCGGATGGCATTGGACGCATCCCAGGTCCAGGAGCGATCGACCTGCGTCAGCAAGGGTCTTCATGCTTCCTGATTTATCAAAGCTTCGGAAGTTTCGCTCCGCAGAGTGGCTTTCCGCGTCTGCCTCGGTGAAGGAAGTTGGTAATGACGCAACACTCGACTTTTCGAAGACCGGCATCCGCACGAACAAGTGCGGCCGAATGTCGCCGGTTCCCTCGAAGACACGCTTGAACCAAGATGCCGTCAGTTTCTCGCCAATTCCATCGAGCGGTGGTGGCAGCCGTCCTTCATCACCGAGGTCGACGTGCCCTACTGTCGCAAAATAATCGCGACGATTCGGGCCCACACCTCCCCGCTTGTCTCGCTCGTGGCAAGCGTAGCAGTTTAGCTGCAGCATTCGTAAGTAAACATTCTCTGATGCTGTCTGCACAACCGTGTCGGAAGCGCTCGCCAACCTCAATTTCGATTGCACTGATTTCAGCTGGTTAGCGGTCAAAGAGTAAGCCGGTAGGCCCGCATGTTGAGTTCCAATGCATGATCGACTGGCATCCGAATCGAGATTGCTCAAGGGCTTTGCAAAAACGACAGGTTCTGAATCTCCAATATCGTGACAATTCACACATCTTAGTTCTGCAAACAGTCGTCGACCTTCCTCGGCAAGACGACTGTTTTCCGAAACTTCGACAGATGGCGATGCGGCCTGCCCCCGCAACAAGTATGCGGCGATGTCGGCCGCCTCTTCGGGCTTGAGCTTCAGGCTTGGCATACGCCCGCTGGGCCTAGTGCTGTTGGGATCGAGCAGAAAGAATGTTAGCGACCGTTGCGTATACTTGGTCGGCAGATTGCCATGCGGCACCGACGGAACGGGCGCAGCCGCGTGCTCCAGTCCCAGTTCACGGATTTCATCGGGTTCGAGCTGGGCCAGAAGACTCTCTAAATCGCTGTTGTAGTTTTTATCAGTTTCATATTCGGAATCGGGCGCATGACAAGCGACACATCCGACTTGATGGTACAGGACTTTACCTCTATCGACATTTCCCTTCCTCCAAAACTCGAAGGCGATCGGATTGCCCGCCGACGAGACTAATTCAGGTAACGGCTTTCGTTGTGACATCAAGTATGCCGTGAGCGCGTGCGCGACGCGATCGATTTCGTTTTGGGGCATGCCATGAAGCATGTTAGGCATGGTCGTGCCTGGCTTTACAGTTTGTGGGCTCGCCAGGTATTGGAGCAGCCACTCCCGCTGAACACGTAGGCCAACGCTGTCCAATTGCGGTCCGCGTTTTGGTTGCAGCAGAGTGTCGTGCGTCGTGTGGCATGCCGTGCAACTGAGTTCGCTGATCAGCAGTTCGCCGCCAGATCCTTGCTGCGCACCGTCTTCATTAAAGAACCGCTCATAGCCTGCTACGAAAGATGCGTCAGTCGCCGCCCCAGGTGCGACCGCGATTGCATTAACAAGTATGTAGAATGTAACAGCCGTGGGCATAAAATCAGTCCAACGATCTCGCTCGCAAAACGACAAGCCCTAGGCAGAGCCGCAAAGATTGGGAGAATACGCTAGTGTACTGTGAATTCAAGTGCTTTGCAGGTTTTTCGGCCAGCTGAGCGCTGCACGTCAAGGTTCATTGTTAACGAAGCCATGCATTTGTACCTAATCCGCCATGCGCAGTCGCAGAATAATGCGTTGCCTGAAGAAGAACGCGTCGAAGATCCAGGGCTCACTGAAGTGGGACAGCAACAGGCCGAGCATCTTGGCGAGTGGATCGCTAGGTTGAAGTTGACGCGGCTGATTACCAGCCCCTTTCGCCGCACACTTTTGACTACCGAGCCGATTCGTCGAGCGACGTCGTTAACTCCGGAAGTGCGAATTGACCTTCACGAACAAGGCGGTTGCTACAGTGGGCATGATTTCAGCACCAAAGTGGGGCGGCCAGGGATGTCGCGTCGTGAAATCGAAGCCGAGTTCTCAAACTATCGCGTTGCGAACGATATTGATGGTACAGGTTGGTGGCGGAGCAAGCCTTACGAAACCTGGGAGGCAGCAAGGGCGAGGGCCCTTCGTTTGCTCGAGGCAACTAAACACGAATTTGCACATACGGACGAGCGGGTCGCTTTCGTCATGCACGCTGACATTAAGCGGCTTTTCTTGTCGCACATTCACACCGACCCGCTGGAAGTTCCGTGCAATACGTCGGTCACAGAGATCGAATTTACGGATGCGACTACCGTTATCCGGCAGTTCAATCGAATCGAACACCTACCAAGTCATTTGGTAACGCGTTAGCATCGCGTCAGGAGGACTGACGATGAAGTATTTTGCATACGGTTCGAATTGCAACCCCGCGATTATGAAACGGAAAGGTGTCGAGTTTACTTCGCGACAACGAGCAACATTGCGAGGCTACCGTCTGAAGTTTAACAAGAAGTCGCTGCGAGAGTCTTTGCCGGATTCGATTGGCTTTGCGAACATCAATGCCGACGCTGAGGGTGTGGTCGAAGGTGTGCTCTACGAGATTCCTGATGAGCACTGGCCACCTCTTGACGCTTCCGAACGATGTCCCGAGCACTACAAACGAGTCCGTGTGGAAGTCGAAACCGAAACAAAAACGCATGAGTGTTTCGCGTATCAAGCTCAACCCGACAAGATCGCAGACGGGCTCGTTCCGTCACGCAACTATTTGAATCACATACTCACCGCCCGAGATTTCCTATCACAGCAATACTACGAGGCACTCGACAAAGCCGCGACCTATACGGGCGAGTGTTTCTGCTGTCACAACACTGGTGAAGTGCTGTTTCTGAAAGAGTTCGAACAGATGTATACGCTTTGTCAGTCCTGTCGCGAGGCGCGGATTGTGTGGGGCGACGTTCGTGGCCGGAGGTTGACGGTACCGGAAACGGAGGCCGTTATGACCGGCTTGGTTGCCAACGGCAGCGGCTTTTCGTCGCTTCAAGCACTCGTCGAGGAAGCGATCCGCTTAGCGTTGATCGATCCGTAACTGAAGCACGCAGCAGTTAACGCACGTCGATATTAAGCAATAGATGGCTGAAGAATAACCTTCATCGCTGAAGGCTCACCAGCGTATAGCCGCTTGAACCATTCGGCCCCTTCGTCCAGCGATGCTTTGGCCGTGATTAGTGGTTCGACTTGAATGTCGCCGCGCGACAGTAAATCGATGCAGGCGGGATATTCGCCACTGGAACCACAAGTTCCGTAAAGAGACAGCTCTCTTGTGACGACGGCTTGAAGAGGCAGTTCGATCTTGGGCGCGAGGTTACCGACGAGCGTTACCGATCCGCCTTTGCGGACAGAATTGATCGCGGTGGCAATTGTTGCAGTTGCACCGACGACTTCAAGGGCGACATCTGCACCGCGTCCGCCGGTAAGTTCGGCAACTCGCCCGACGACATCTTCGGACTTGGCATTGATCGTCACATCGGCGCCAAGGTGCCGAGCCACAGCGAGTCGCTCGTCGCTCAAGTCCGTTGCAATCACGCGACTGCAACCGGCGAGCCGTATGGCCTGAACGACGAGCAATCCGATCATGCCACTGCCGACCACCACAGCCGTATCGCCCAAGGTCACAGGTGTTCGGTTGGCCGCATGGACGGCGACCGAAACGGCTTCGATCATGGCAGCATGTTCAAAGCTCAGCGCATCGGGCAACTTATAAAGAATATTCTGTGGCAGTGCGACGTATTCAGCGAAGCATCCGTGCTGTCGATACTCGCCACAAGATACGCCTAGCACGCGGCGATTGTCACACAGATTAATGTCTCCCGCGCGACAGAAGTGACAGGTGCCGCAGGAGACCATCGAATCAAAAGTGACGCGATCGCCCTCCTCGAAGCCTTTGACGTTTGCACCTTTGGCCGCGATCACGCCGGAAGCTTCGTGCCCCATCACCAATGGTGGAATCCGCCGCCCGGAGCTGCCGTCGTAACCGTGGATGTCGCTGCCGCAGATTCCACAGGCTTGGACTGAGACGAGGACATCGTTCGCGCCGATCTCGGGCTTCGGCATGTCGGTGACTTCAAGTTGCTTATAGTCGGTCAGTAAAAGGGCTTTCACAGTCGTTCCTTAAAGTGGTCATCACGCTCCGCCGTGATGAACCGATTCTGGTTAGCTTGAACTGGTAATTACCTTACCCCACGCTCCACAATGCTTTTGCGAGGGCTCATCACGACGGAGCGTGACCGGTACTTTAGTTGCTTTTGTTTCGTTTGCCTTTCGACTTCGGTGGTTCCTTCGGAACATCGATTGAGGCCAGGGTGATGAACTCATCTTGTTGCTGTTGCCAGATCTGTGCGAGCTCTTTGGCCTTAGCGGGATACTCGGCAACCAGATCATTCGTCTCAGTGCGATCGGTACGGAGGTCGAACAATTCCCACGGTCCGTCCTTGCCAGCAGCAACCAATTTCCAGTCGTCAACTCGAACGGCCCGGTTGCCCTCGTGGGACCACCACAGGTAATCGCGTGTCACTGCCCCGTCGGTCTTGAACACAGACAGCAAGCTCTTGCCGGGTGGCGGCGGTACCGGCTCTCCGTTCCAAGTCGCGGGTCGGTTCACGCCCGCGATATCAAGGATTGTTGGTACGATGTCGATGACGTGACCGACGTTTCGCCGCAACTCGCCATGGGCGTCGATGCCGCGTGGCCAGTGCGCAATGAGCGGCGTCGAGATGCCGCCTTCATGCACCCATGTTTTGTGCCTTCGGAATGGCGTATTCGAACAATTCGACCAACCTGGGCCCAGGCACAGATAGCTCGCTGCGGAACCTGGCGGCGCACTTGGGTCGTGGCCGTCATCACGGACCATAATTTCCGCACTCGCCCCATTGTCGGATAAAAACAAAATCAGCGTGTTGTCAAAAGCTATCATCGATCGCAGTTGATCGAGCACACGTCCGACCTCCTGGTCGACGCGATCGATCATGGCTGCATGGATTGCCATCTTGGTGGCCTGAAAGCGACGCTGTTCTTCCGTCAACGACTGCCATGGCAACGGACGATTAACTTCTCCTGAACCTAACTTCTCCAAGGCCTCGGGAAAATGGTAGGGAGGCCCGACATCAATTTCGACGTCGGATAGACTTGCCGAAACAAGTTCTCGATTCTGCATCCTCTGCCAGCGAGCGGCCCGCGTCTCCTCCCATCCTTGCAAATATCGATCGCGATATTTGGCGATGTCCGCCGGCAGGGCGTGCAACGGAAAGTGAGGTGCGGCGAACGCCAAGTAATGAAAGAACGGGCGAGTCGCGTGATGCTCGGCATGGTCGCGCAGGCACTTGATGACATGGTCAGCCAGGGCCGTTGTTGCGTAGAAGCCTGATTCGGGCTCGACGGGGGGCAGCGGTTTGTCGTCTTCCCAATGGACTTTGGGATTAAAGAATCGGCCCTGGTCCTTAATGTAGTAGGAACGATCGAAACCATTTTCGAGCGGCATCCCATCAATATGCCATTTGCCGGTGTGATACGAGCGATAACCTGCGGGCTTGAGGAGTTCGGGCAGTAAACGTGCCCACCCGGGACGTACACCACGACCGCCGCTTGGGATTCCCGGCAGTGTGTCGCGACGGATTTGTTGGGCGTAGTAACCGGTCAGCAAAGCGCCTCGCGTCGGCCAACATCGAGCGGTGTTGTAGAACTGCGTAAATTGCAGGCCATTCGATGCCAGTCCATCGAGGTTTGGAGTTTCGATCTCGGCGCCGTAGCAACCGAGATCGGAATAGCCCAGGTCATCTGCCATGATCAATAAGATATTTGGTCGCTCGCCCGCTTTCGAGAGCGACGATAGAAGAAGAAAGGCGAATAGAGTCGCAAAGGTAAATCGCATCACGAGTCGGAGCTTTCGCTAGTAGACCTCAGCTAGGGTAGCTCATTATCATAGGCAGAGCCTTCGACGGGAAGGATAGCATCCGCGGGCCCGACACGCTATGCGCGATCCATAATTCAACTACCTGCTTAACACCGAGGAACTCCGATGCGATTCAACTTAATCGTCCTTTTTTGCTTGGTGCATCTTGCCTGTGTTTGTGCTGCCGATGATACGGCGAATGCGATTGCCCCGACGCACGCAGAAGTCTCGTACGGCCCGCATCCTATGAATGTTCTCGATTTCTATCAGGCCGAAGGTGAGGGCGCTCGACCTCTGTTGATTTACATTCATGGTGGTGGCTGGATCGGCGGGGACAAGAAGCAGGATCCTGCGAGGTTCAAACCCTTTCTCGACAAAGGCATTTCTTATGCGGCGATCAACTACCGATTAACCGGTGTGGCCCCGTTACCTGCTCCCGTTCACGATGCGGCTCGCGGAATACAATTCATACGATCCAAGGCGAAAGAGTGGAATATAAATCCGAATCGCATTGCTTTGACAGGTGGCAGCGCTGGTGCTTGCACTTCGATGTGGATTCTGCTGCACGATGATCTTGCGGATCCAGAAGCGGAAGATCCTATAGCTCGCCAATCGACCCGAGTCACTGCAGCCGCGGTTTCGGCCGGCCAAACTTCGATCGATCCAAAAGTGATTGAACCGTGGCTGGGTGCCAATGTCTTGAAGCACCGCATGATCAACATGGCCGTTGGCGAGGCGACGATCGAGGGTGCGTTGGCGAACTATGATAAGTACCACGACCTGTATGTTGAGTTTTCACCCTACAATCATCTTGACGGCACCGACCCGCCGTTGCTGATGACCTATGGCAACAACATGACGCTGCCCTCCGAGAATGCAGGCCATGGCATCCATCATCCGGTCTACGGTGTGAAGTTGAAAGAAAAGGCAGATCTGGTCGGGCATGAATGCCATTTGCTGATTCCTGGAGTTTCCGAGTCCGCGAAATACTCGAACGCGAACGAGTTTCTGTTCGCCGAACTGCTCGCGCCGTAAAAAGTCGCTTGCGCTCCGATGTAAGCTGTGCCGGCGGTCAGGATTAACTTGCCCTGTGTCGGCCGCTAACCATTTGTGGCGAAAGCAGCTTGCGCCGCTACAGAAGCCGCTTACCGAATTGCTATTAGCCCGCCGTCGAAAGGTTTTTGGCTTTCCTGTTAACCTTTTGCGAAGTTGCGGCATATGCAGCTATGAATACGCGGGAACAAAGTTATCGGGACTCGGAGTTCGTGCGTGAGTTGACCGCAAATCAGCTTCCACTCTTGCTTTATGTCCGCTCGCTGTTGCCGGGTGACTCGGCGGCACACGACGTCGCTCAGCAGGCGAATGCCAAGATCTGGGAAAAACGCGACGAGTTTGAATTGGGCACGAACTTTAAGGCGTGGGTGTTCAGTATTGCACGGTACGAAGTGTTGAATTATCGCAAGAGGCAATCTCGCGATGCCAGACTCGTGTTCAGCGACGACTTGGAACAAACGATTGCAACGGAGTTGGCTGGCGTGCCAGACGATATGCAGGAACGCCATGAGGCGCTGAAGGCATGTCTGGAAAAGCTCCGTCCGGCTCAACGAGATTTGCTGCTTCATCGATATGCAAAGCCCTCGACACTTGCCGACTACGCCACGATCGTTGGACGCAGCGTCGGAAGTCTGAAGGTCACGTTACATCGTCTGCGATCGTCGCTACTCAGTTGCATCGAAGGAAGGATGCGTTCCGAGGGGGCCGCACTATGAATTCGGATGAGCGTACGCAACTGATCGACTCGCTATTGGACGGAGATATTTCCGATGCGGATTTTCTGCGGCTCGAAGCGGAGTTGTCGATCGATTCTAACGCTCGACGCGAATACTACGAACGAGTCAAGCTTTCGCTGCTTCTAGAAAATGTTGCAGGCGAGTACTTGACGACTTTGCCGAGTAAGCCTGTGTCGGCCCAGGAGGCGGCCGCTGTGACCAAGTATTGGAGGTGGGCATTTTCTTTGATGGCGGTCGTCGCTGCAGCACTATTCATTTCCCTTGGGCTTCAGTTCGCTGCACTACGAGAAGATCAGCACCATCCCGCTGAACATCCAAGCAATGGGCTGGCAAGTAGCAGCGTGGAAAATGCGGTGACGGGATTCGCCGTAGTCTCGGGACAGGCTGACGCCGTCTGGGGAGCCGCAAAATCGCTGGGCATGGGAAGTTTAGTGTCGACCGGCGAGTTGCACTTGCTTTCGGGAGTGGTGCAGTTGGAATTGTTTAGTGGCGTGTCGATCGTTGTTGAAGGCGACGCTGTATTTTCAGTTGTGTCGCCGATGGAAGTCGCGGTCGCGCGGGGCAAGATTCGCGCGCGCGTGCCCGAACCAGCCCACGGTTTTCGGATTCGTACGGATGAAGGCGACGTCATCGACTTGGGTACAGAGTTCGCATTGAATGTGAATGACGAGGGATCGGAAGTCCATGTACTCGACGGCGAAATCGAGTGGCAGCCTCAAGGTGCGGAACCGCAAAAGATGGAACAGGGGGAATCGCTGCGAAGGTTAAAGGACGGTCGAAGTGTTGCTGCGACGGATTCCGAATTCGTGGGTGTCAGCGAGTTGAAGGAAAGATTGCAAGTCGAGCAGAGCGCTCGTTTCGATCGCTGGGAGCAGTTCACGGTGGGCTTACGGCAAGATCCACGGCTGTTGGCTTACTATCAGATCACCAACGGCAATTTGTCCGCCAGACGCTTGCCCAACCTCGCGTTGGGGAGTGGTGTGACGAGCAGCGAAGGAGCGGTTGTCGCAGCAGTTGCGGCGCCAGGACGCTGGGGTCAGACTGACGGTGCGTTGGACTTTAGCCCCGCTGGCAGCCGGGTGCGTCTTTCTATCCCTGGCGAGTACCAGTCGTTGACGTTGCTGTGCTGGGTAAGAATCAACAGTCTGGACCGCTGGTACAACTCACTGTTTCTGACTGATGGGCATGAAGAAGGCGAGCCGCACTGGCAAATCATGGACGACGGTCGACTATTCTTCTCGGTGAAAAAGCGTGATGTGTTCGATCGTTCGAAAGGTGAGTTAGACAAGCATGTCTATTACTCGCCGAAGTTTTGGGACAGCTCGCTGAGCGGTCAGTGGCTGATGGTTGCGACGGTTTATGATGTCGATGCGATGCAGGTGACTCACTTCTTAAACGGCCAAGTCCTGAGTCAGGAAGCAATCCCCCGTGAGTATTTGGTCGAAAGCGTGCGGATTGGCAATGCATCGTTGTGCAACTGGGGGCTTCCGGAAAAAAATCAACCGAAGTTCGCCGTTCGAAATCTGAATGGCAGCTTAGACGAGTTTGCATTGTTTGCCGCTGCCCTATCCGCCGATGAGATCCAAGAATTGTACGACGTCGGCAGACCCTAAGGAACACGGGAAAAACAACTTCGCTATATCTTCTGCTAATCATCCCACGGAGTGTGATGGCTACTTTGGTTTCGCCGAAGTTATTTTTCCCGTGTTCCTAAGAAGTGATAACCCCATGACCTTCGACAGCCGCACCACACCGCCGCGGTGCGGGCGGTTCCGATTAAGCGACTGGATCAATTGACGTTCGATAAGGTCGTCTTCACTACGTGAGAGAAGTTATGTCAAAGCGAAGTAACAGATCAGTGGTGGCTCGTACGGTTACATTCGTTGTGCTTTTCTCGCTTGTGAGTCATGCCCCTGCCGACGGTCCGGTGCAGCCCGATCAAGTGACACGAAACGCGGAACGCCTGTTCACGCTCAAAGTGTTGCCGCTAGTTCAGGAGAAGTGCTTTGGTTGCCACGGTAATGACAGGGATGACATCAAGGGTGACTTCGATATGCGATCACGCGATGGTCTGCTCAAGGGAGGTGAATCCGAGGAGCCGTCGATCGTTCCCGGGCATCCGCAGGAGAGTCCGTTATATCTGGCCGTTCTGTGGGAAGGCATGGAAATGCCTCCTAAAGAGAACGATCGCCTGACGAAGGAGCAAACCGAATTCGTGCGGAGGTGGATCGTTGCTGGAGCGCCGTGGCCTAACGGCGAGACTCAAAGTCGAATCCGCAAACGTGAGTGGTCCGTCATTGAAAATGAAGATGGTGTGATCGTACCGACAAGCGGTGGTTTGGCAGACGAATGGACCTATCGACGGTACAAGCCGGAAGATATCTGGGCCTTTCGCCCCGTAAAGCGACCCGAGGTACCTGGGCACGTTGGAAGTGACGTTTCTAATATCGAACAAGGGCTTTCCACGAAGGAAGAAGAAGATCCGTCTCAAACATTCGACCTTCATAATTCCTTGTTGGAGAATCGATATTCAAAACACCCGATCGACAGCTTTATCGACCGCAAACTATCTGACGCGAAACTTCAGCCGGCCGCGCAGGCCGATTCCCTTACGCTCCTTCGTCGAGCTACTTACGACTTGACAGGATTACCTCCCACGTTGGACGAGATCGCTGAGTTTCAACAGGCGTGGGATAGGGGCTCCCAACAAGCATGGAAGGAATTGGTGACACGACTGCTCGCCAGCCCGCACTATGGCGAGCGTTGGGGGCAGCATTGGCTGGACGTCGTTCGCTACGCCGACACTGCGGGTTTCTCGAACGACTATGAAAGGTCCAACGCCTGGCGATATCGCGACTATGTCATTCGTTCGTTCAACAACGACAAACCGTTTAATGATTTTGTCATCGAGCAGGTCGCTGGCGACGAGTTGCGTCCTAATGATCCCGAGGCGACCATTGCGACCGGCATGTTACGGATGGGGCCGTGGGGGACGGCGATGGTTCCACAGGACGAGGCTCGACAGCTTTATCTCGACGATCTCGTGCATAACGTAGGTCAGGCATTCTTATCTATGCCGCTGCGATGTTGTAAATGTCACGATCACAAATTTGATCCGATTCCGACGCGAGATTACTACGGCATGTACGCAGCGTTCGCTACGACTCAACCTGCCGAAGTCGATGCTGAATTCCTTCCCGAGGAGAACCTCAACGGGTTTGCGGAAAAACGCCGCTTAGTCGAAGAGCTGCTGGCATATGCCAAGGCGGAGCAAAAGAAGATTCAGGACAAGCAGGAGACGGCTGCGAAGAAATGGTATGACGAACATGATTTGCCCTACAAGGATGAGAATGCGCGCAAAGATGATCCGGAAGACGTGAAGCCGCCACGCCACGTTGGCTTGTCTCCCGAAGAAAAAGGAATTAAGAAGGTTCGCGAGCAGGACGTCTGGATTTGGGAGCGTCGATTGGAACGCTATGAGCCGATGGCTCAGGCTGTCTACAACGGCCAAGACGATTATAAGAACGATCGCAAGCTCCGTGTTCCTAAGCAAATTAAGTATGATTGGCGCCCCGCGAGCTTCATCCTCACGGGTGGAGCCCTCGACGCCAAGGGAAATCCTGTAGAGCCGCGAGTGTTGAGTGGTACGGGACTGCCCGTCGGTGCGAACGATAACGATGCTTATGTCTTGCCAAACGAACTGAGCGGAAGGCGGCTCGCGCTCGCGACATGGATTGCCAGTGACGATAATCCGCTTACTGCGCGGTCCATTGTGAATCGCGTTTGGCAATATCACTTCGGGCAGGGTATCGTTCGCACGTCGAACAATTTTGGCGCGAAAGGCAGCAAGCCGTCGCATCCCGAGTTGCTTGACTGGCTGACAGCGGACTTTGTCGAGCATGGCTGGAAGGTAAAGCGGCTTCACATGTTGATCATGTCCTCTGAGGCTTACCGGCGTTCTGGTCGCTACGCGGAGATGGAGAAGCTGGAAACGGTTGATCCGAACAATTTGCTGTTAGCGCGATTTTCGCCACGGCGATTGACTGCGGAAGAGTTGCGTGACAGCACGTTGTTCGTCAGTGGCGAGTTGAGTCGCGAAGCGGGCGGTGTACCGATTATGCCGGAAATCAACATGGAAGTTGCTTTGCAACCTCGCATGATTCAGTTCTCGATCGCGCCCGCTCACCAACCATCACGTACACCGGCGGAACGAAATCGCCGCACCATTTATGCTTATCGAGTTCGTGGCCAAGCAGATCCGTGATTGGAAATTATGAACTCACCGAATCCCAACGAATCTTGCGAATTAAGAGATTCCGCAGCTGTAACTCCGCAAGCCTTCACGCTGATGAACAGCGACGCTATGAGCGACCGATCGATTGCGTTCGCCTTGCGCATTCAAGGAGAGATCGGAAAGGAAAGTGCGTCACAAGTCCGGCGCGCGATGCAATTGGCGTATGGAAGAGTGCCGACCGTGGAAGAACAAGAAGGCCTGGACGCCTACCTCGACGAAATGTTGGTCTATCACCGTGAGAACGCACCAAAAAGCGTCGAGTATCCGACTCAAGTGACACGTTCCTTGGTCGAAGAGTTCACCGGCGAGCCATTTGAGTTCATCGAGTTGCTGAATGTCTACAACGATTACGTCCCGGATGCAAAGCCCTGGACGGTCGATGCATCAACACGAGCGCTGGCAGATGTGTGCCTGTTGCTATTCAACTCGAACGAGTTCATGTATGTATATTGAGGTGAGGGATGATTGAACAATCGCGTCGCAGTTTTCTCTACGGACTCGGATCGTCGTTGGGAGCTATTGCGCTGACGGACTTGCTCGCTGCAGAGTCGAAGTTGCAAGGGCCGCTTGCCCCAAAGCCTCCCATGCATCCGGCGAAAGCCAAAGCCTGCATCCTGTTGTTTATGGAGGGTGGGCCAAGCCAGATGGATACGTTTGATCCCAAGATCAAGCTGAACCAGTTGCATATTACTGAGTCCACGCGTACCGCCGGTTTGGAAACGGGGAAACGCTTTTATGTCGGCAGTCCGTTCAAGTCGCGAAAGGTCGGCAATGGCGGTATCGACATGTCCGAACCGTGGCAGTTTATAGCAGCCCCCGAGGTAGCTGACGAACTGTGTGTCTATCGCGGGTGTCAGGCTGAGTCGCTGAACCATCCAGAAGCACTGTTGCACATGAATACGGGAAGTCGGCTGGGCGGCGATCCAGCTGTGGGAGCGTGGGTCAATTATGGGCTTGGATCGGCCAACCAGAACTTGCCGGGCTACGTCGTAATGACCGAGTTGGCTTTGCCGCAAGCGGGCCCTACGAATTGGACGAATGGTTTTCTCCCGGCACATTTCCAGGGCACAAGGCTTCGCACAAATGGTTCGCCGATCTTGGACTTGAATCCGCCGGCTTATAAGTCTCGCGAGCATCAGCGCCGGGCACTTGACCAACTCGCGATGCTCAATGCGAAGCACGCCGAGCAACATCCAGAACACAAGGAACTTGCGGCACGCATGGAGAGCTACGAACTCGCCTACCGAATGCAAACCGCCGTTCCAGGGATTATCGACATCGATCGCGAGCCGGAGCACGTGCGTCAGGCTTATGGGTTAGATCGGAAAGAAACTGAGGCGTTTGGCAAGCAATGCTTAATGGCACGTCGTTTGGTCGAGGAAGGAGTTCGCTTTGTCCAAATCTTTTCCGGAGGTTGGGACAGCCACGACTACTTGGAGCGAGGACATGCCAGTCGAATCGCGAGCGTCGATCAGCCGATCGCTGCGTTGATCAAAGACCTCAAACGACGTGGACTACTAGACAGCACCCTGGTCGTTTGGACCGGCGAGTTCGGTCGCACACCCGATAACAACTACCGTGGTGGCGTTACATCCCTTGGCCGCGGACACAACGCCGATGCCATGAATATGTGGTTTGCCGGTGGTGGCGTTAGGAAAGGAACGGTGGTGGGGGCGACGGACGATATCGGTGCGGAAGCTGTGGAAGTCGTTCATCCAATTCGGGATGTGCATGTGACTTTGCTGCACTTGCTCGGACTCGATGATAACAAGTTAACCTACTTCCACGGTGGACGATTCAAACAGCTATCACAGTTTGGCGGTGAAGTAATCAAGGAACTGATTGCCTAACATCGTTAGATATCAATCTTTTACCCGCCCGCCGCTGCTTCGACTGGCACCACACGCATGACTCGATGGGAATTGTGGACCCGGCCGTGCATGTCAGTTTCACGGACTTCGATCATGTGAGTGCCGACCGCGATATCGGCAGGAAGCTTCGCATTCCAAAGATGCGTCGAACCTTTTGGTGCCGACATCTTGCGCCAATTAGGTGGGTCGCCGATCACTTTCTCTTCGGCGTCGAAGACGCGTTGCAACAGCGGGTCGATCTCACGCTTGTGCTCCATCGCCGTCCATGCACCGTCCTTGCCGACACGCATCTCCACTTTGGATCGCTCGGAACCGTTGAAGACATTCACATGGATTGTGGTGTCGCTCAATTCGTCAATAGTGACAGCTTCGGGTGCATGGATCTGCATCTGGTAGTCAGCCGAGCGTCCGGAGGCTTTGAAATCTAGTTGGTATTCTGTGCCATCGAAGGAAATGATCGAGTAGCCGTTCGGTGCACCGTCAGCCATAGCGGTGTGAGGGATACCGCGCTCGTCTGGTGCACCTGACCACCAACTGCCGCTTACGGTGACGTTGATGATGTGATGGTGAGGCTCCGGGCCCTGCCAGCCATCTTCCTTGGTAATAAATCGGTGCTCGTGATGATGTGTGTGGCCAGAGATCGAAATGCAGAACGGACGCTTCTCGATCAAGCGATATAACTCGGCGTGGTCATGAACATCCACCAACGGAACATGCATCATCAGTACGACGAGTTGGTCTTCTGGAATCATGGTAAGATCATTACGGACAAACTCCATTTGTTGCTCGCCCAACCCGCCTCGATATCTTCCTTTGCCACCAGGGGTAGGAAAGTACCACTGGATGTCGTCAAGCACGATGAAATGGACCTGGCCATAATCGAACGAGTAGTAGGATGGCCCATAAATGCTCTCGAATGTCTCATCGCTCTGGTCGTCACTCTTGGCATCGAAATTGATATCGTGGTTGCCGATGACGTTGTACCAAGGAATCCCGATCAGCGCGATCGTCTTGTTGAGGGGAAAGAACACGTCGAGGTCGTCGAAGACGATGTCTCCTAAGGTCACACCAAATGATGCATCGGTCCCAATCAGTTCTTCGACAACATCGTGGGCAATGTAGTTGACTTCTTTCTGATCTCGCGGTTGCGGGTCGCCGAACAGCACAGCTCGAAATTGATTCGGTTCGCTTTGTTTGTACAAGGGAAAATCGATCGACGGTGGTAAATCGCCAGTCGGTTCGACACCCTTGAACTTCGCGGCAGGCGAGCCGGCGGGTTTGTGGATGTAGTAGAACTTTGGCAGATTGTCTTCGGAAAGCAATGTGCGATAGCCCCGAGGCTTGATGACAAAGACGATGTCATCGTCGTCGACCAACAACTCGTACTTGCCTTTTAAATCGGTAAGCACGATATCGCGCCCGTTCGAGACTCGCACGTCCGGCAGAGGTTTGTCATTTGCGTCGAATTGCTGATTTGCGTTGGTGTCTTCGAAGACGACCCCAGATGCTTTCTGCTGAGTCGACGTGTTCTGCGCTGTAATATTGGTGGTTGTGAGTAACGCCGCGCAGAGTGTTGTGACAGCAAACCCGCACATTCTTGAATAAGTAACCATCAGTGGCTCCAGGAGTCGGCAAAGGCAAATCGCGGTGCAATAGTAGTAAATGGATGGCGTAGCTAAACTCGCCAGAGTTCAAAGTGTGGTGATTCAGGCTGAATTCCCACGAATCCAGGTACATGGGGCAGGGAACTTGGGGCTAATGAATTCATTTTGGCTGCCCTATTGTGAGCATCCGCGGATCGGCTGTCTAGCAACCAAGATTGCAATTGGCCCTCCTCGGCGCCGCGTGGCCGTTGGTTCGGTTGTAAAGATATTTAGTTGCTAAACGGAGCGGAATCGCTATCTTCATGGGATGGAACTTTTAAGGGGGGGATTAACGAGATGAGTCGCCGTCGGAGCCTGAATCCAGGTCGGGCGTATTACCGAACTGCATTTACGATCGTTGAACTTCTGGTCGTAATTGCAATCATCGGCATTCTTGTCGCGTTGTTGTTACCGGCGGTCCAGTCCGCACGCGAAGCCGCTCGACGCATGAGTTGCCAGAATCATCTCAAGCAGGTTGGGCTGGCAGTACATATGTTTCATGATCAGTATCGAGCGCTGCCACCGTCGCGAAGCTATGACCACTATACGACGTGGGCATTTTTGATTTTGCCAAATCTAGAACAGGAGAACCTGTTTTCCGGTTGGGATCCGCAACTCAAGTACTATTATCAGCCGGATATTGCTCGGCTGACGTCAATCGAAAACTACATGTGCCCGTCGCGCCGGAGCGGGCTGCACATCAGCACGTCTGGCGACGACATCTACTCGCCTTACGAAACGAGCCCGCATGTTCCAGGCGTCCTGGGAGACTACGCAGCATCCGCGGGGTACGGACCATCTGGTGTGTGGAATTGGACGGATTCGAATGGGGCATTCATTCTCGGTTCCGGGATTACAGATCCGCCAACGGTTCCAGCTTGGGACTTTGCGCCTCCCGGCGCGAAGCTAATTCAGTGGCGCAGCCGCACCGCACTCAAGAGCTTGACCGATGGAACAAGCAACACGATTCTCGTTGGCGAGAAGCACGTACGCCCCTCAAGGCAAGGTATCTCGCCCGAGGATGGAGCGTTATATAACGGTGATCACCCTGGGAACTTCTCTCGCTGTGGCGGTCCGGGATATCCGATTGCAAGGTTTCCCACCGACACCTACCTAAATAACTTTGGGAGCGCACATCCGGGAATCTGTAATTTTGTTCTCGGCGACGGCAGCACACGTGCAATCAGCATTCAAATCTCGACTGACATCCTCGGTCGACTGACTCATCGCGCGGACGGACAACCGATTCCACCGTATTAATAGCCCGGTCGGCGAAAGCGCAATCAGGACCGAGAGCCGCGAGGCTTTGGTGCGTATTCGACGGGAATTGTGAATTCGTTCTTGCCAGGCTTAACTTCAAACTCTAATCCTGATGTTCCGTAGTTGCTGAAACGAGGGTGTAGCTTGGACGGCTCGATCAGACCTGGTCTCTCTGCGCCTGTTCCGATTTCGTGGCTGGAGATAATGACCGCTCGATGACGACCTGCTACGGCGCCATCATCCAAAGCGAATGTGCCCAATTCAAACATCCCATTCTCGTCAATTTCGCTCGTTGCCATGATGGGCATTTCTTGGTCCAGCGCTTCGAACTCGATCATGCCTTCCGTCAACGGCATACCATCCGGAAAGCGAATCGATCCTCGCACTTCATAGGTTGTAGGATTGCCATCCGAACAGCCGAGCGACAACAGTGTGGCGAGTGCTGCAAGTGTGAAAGAACCGCGCATGGAGTTCGAACCTGTGTCAGAGGTCGGGACAAAGTTTCCGACCATCCTGCCCTATCATCGGCCTGTGGTCCAGATGGCTGGTCCAGAACTGCTGCTGGTTGAGGAATCGTGGAAACCGACGACTCTCACGCCTTGTAAATGACTTATTTATACCTAATACTAGGGAGGCTGGTGTGAGGGTGATCCTCAAGGCAACTCCAGCGACCTCTTCCCAAAGTGTTTCGAAACATATGCAGTCGACCCACACGAACGTATTGTTTGTCGAGGATAATCCGGTCGACGCACGAATGATCGACAGGTCTTTGGCCCGCTCTGCCCATACGAACTTCAAACTGCATCATGTGGAAGATCTTGCGAGTGCTTTAGTGGCACTCCGTAACGACAACATGTTCGATGCGATTTTGCTCGACTTGATGCTGCCGGACAGCTTGGGCGGAGTCGACACGATTCGCGCTATCCACGAGATTCATCGAGAGATTCCAATCATTGTCTTCACCGGCATGGAAGACACCGATCTCGCGCTGGCCGCCGTACGAGAAGGCGCGCAGGACTATCTCGTCAAGGAGCATTTCGATGCAGAGACGGTCGTGCGTTCGGTGCATTATTCCATCCAACGTGTCCGCCACACGAACGATGAACGGGCGTTGCGAGATGCGCGTCAACAGCTGGGAATAGGGGGGCGAGTTCAACAAGCAAAGTTCCCGAAATCGTCACCCGATCTCCCAGGATACGACATTGCGGGGCTGTGCGTACCGGCCGAAGCAACCGGTGGCGATTACTTTGACTATTTCCAGATTGGGAAGAAGTACTTCGGCATGGCCATCGGAGATGCCAGCGGCCATGGTCTGGGGCCTGCAATGGTTATGTCGGACGTGCGCGCTATCTTGCGGACTCTGACGACCGTTTACTTGGAAGTCGGAGAGATCATGCGGCTGCTCAATCAGATCGCCGTTCGCGACCTGAATGTAAATATGTTCATGACTTTGTTTCTGGTAAGACTGGAGGCCGAGAGCGGGAGCTTCCATTTTTGCGGTGCCGGACACTCTGGTGTTGTGCTGAACTCGAGGGGGGAAGTTCGCGACGCACTTCCGCCAAGCTTTCCGCCACTGAATGTAGTTCCAGAATTCGACGTTACAAATGCATTGGTCGACAGGCTTGCACCCGGGGAAACATTGCTGTTGTTCACAGACGGAATCACCGAGTCGCATCCCCGTGACGCACATGATCGCCTTTACGGAGAGGATCGGTTATTGAGTTTAGTCCGAGATCACCAACATCTGTCTTCGGCAGAGTTAGCTCGCCAAATCATTGACGCTGCTCGGGAATTTGCCTTGCCGGATCCACCAGAGGATGACATGACCGTAGTTGTTGCCAAACGGTTGCCTGGATAATTGACTTCACGCACAACTGTCGCTCCCAACGATCATCGGGAGCAGAATGGTCTTATGAGCCACAGACGAGAGTTACTATCCGAGTCTCAGGTCGCAAAGCGACGTCTGTGGACTTACGGACTCGTTGTTCTGGTGATTGCTCCCGCTTGTATCGCTTTGCAGTTTACAAGTTGGCGAGGCTCTGCCGAATTGCACACCGTGATGGAAGTCGTCGCGACAACGCTCGCGCTCGTCGTGGCGGCGATGGCCCCGTTCCGTTACTACTCGAAAGAAGACGCAAAATTCCTGTTCATAGGCACCGGTTTTTTTGCGACCGCATTGCTCGACGGTTATCACGCACTCGTTACAAGTACGAGCTTTCGTGATTACTATCCTTCTCCGCCCGAATCGCTAATTCCGTGGAGTTGGATGACGGGACGGACGTTCCTGGCGACGCTCATGGTAGTCAGTTGGTGGTCGTCGCAGCAAACGCCGGCGTGGCACGTGCGAGCGAGCCGTGTGTATGCAATTGTGACACTACTTAGTGTGACTACCTTTCTGTTTTTCGCCTTTGTACCGATGCATCAGCCGCAAGCGATGGGGGCACTGATTGGTCGCCCGGAAGAACTGCTGATTGCGATTGTTTTCTTTGGTGCGCTGTGCGGCTACCTGCATTCTGGAACCTGGCGCCGCGATGTGTTTGCGCATTGGCTCGTCTTGGCGTTGATTGTGAGCGTTCTCTGCCAAGCCGTTGCAATGACGCGGTCGTTTCAGCCTTTCGAGGTGATGTTCGATGTTGCGCATCTTCTAAAGATCGGCAGCTACGCCTGCGTGCTTATCGGTATCGTGATCAGTACCTATCAGTTGTATGCAAATGTTGAAGACGGAGTACGAAAGCTGCTCGAAAGTGAGGAACGATATCAATTGGCGGTGCGCGGCACAGCCGATGGACTCTGGGACTGGGACCTTGCCTCGAACAATGTTTGGTATTCACCGCGAATGCGTGAGCTGTTGGGATATCGTGGCGATGACGAAGACGCGTTCCCTCCTCGGCTGGACACTTTCAATGACCATTTGCACCCCGAGGATCACCGTCGAACGTGGGCTGCGGTAGATTTGCACATCGAACAGGATCAACCATTCGACGTTGAGTATCGTTTGCGTACGAAGGCTGGACTCTGGCGTTGGTTCCGGGCTCGCGGAGCCTGCATTCGCGATCATGAAGGCAAAGCCTTGCGCATGGCTGGATCGATTCGCGACATCCAGGAATTGCACATTGCCGGCCAAACGCTGCGGCAGATAGAGCGGCGTCTGGATCAGGTACTGGAGGGAGCGAACGTCGGTCTTTGGGACTGGAATGTCGAGACAGGTGATGTTTACTACTCGCCGCAAATGAAGCTTCAGCTCGGTCATGATCCGGACGAACCGTGGGCCGACTATACAGAATGGGAAAAGCGGCTTCACGAAGACGATCGCGATCGTGCGGTGGCCCTTGTCACAGACTACTTGGCAAGAAAGTGCGATACCTACGCTTCGACGTTTCGGATGCGACACAAAGACGGTTCGTATCGTTGGATACTTTCCCAGGGTAAGGCCGAATGGAACGAGGCGGGTGAGCCCCGACGCATCGTCGGTGTTCACGTCGATATCACGGAACAAAGACGACTCGCGGAGGAACTGAGCGATACAAACGCCCAACTGGCGCAAGAGCAATTCCTCCTCAACTCGCTTGTCGAGAATATCCCCGATCCGATCTTCTTTAAGGACCGGGAGAGTCGTTTCATTCGGGTGAATCGAACAATGGCGCGCGATGTCGGCGCCAACGATCCCGCAGAACTGATCGGTAAGACCGACGCGGATGTCTGGGAGGGAGACTTTTGGGAGGATACTTTTGCCGACGAGCAGCGGTTGATGGAAACAGGGCAGCCGTTGATCAACAAGGAGGAGAATCCGAAGTCGCCTAACGGCACGGATCGCTGGGTGTTGGTAACGAAGATGCCGCTGTATGGTAAGAACCACGAGATTGTCGGATTGTTTGGAGTCGCGCGCGATGTCACTCAGCTGAAACTCCACGAGCAAGAGTTGGGGCGGATCAACCTCGACCTTGAGCGAAGCAACGCCGAGTTGGAACACTTTGCCTATATTGCTTCGCACGATTTGCGAAGCCCATTGCGAAACATTGACAGTTTGACACAGTGGATCCTCGAAGATGCTGGGGATGTGCTACCAGAGTCGTCGCGATCCGACTTGTTGTTGCTTCGTCAACGCGTCGAACTTATGAACCGTCTGTTGAATGACTTACTCCAGTTCTCACGTGTTGGCCGCGTTGAGAGCGATCCGGAGGATGTTAACCCTAACGACGTGGTGGCGGAGGTCGTCGAGTTGATTGAACTGCCTAAAACTTTTCGCGTAGACGTACAGGCGGACATGCCACACATCCGGCTACCTCGAACCGCCGTCCGAAAGGTTTTTATGAATCTATTGGACAATGCCGTGAAACATCACGACCGGCAGGATGGTCAGATTGAGGTCCGGGCGACTCAGCGAAATGGTGTCGTCGAATTTCTCGTGCGAGACGATGGACCTGGGATCGATCCGCAATTTCACGAAAAAGTCTTTCAAATTTTCCAAACGCTAAAGCGACGAGACGAGTTGGATACGAGCGGAATTGGTTTGGCGATTGTTAAAAAGACTGTTGAGACGTATGGTGGACAAGTCAGACTGACCTCCACGGTCGGTCATGGGGCTACCTTTGCTTTTACCTGGCCGAACGACCATACATTTTGTAACACTCCCAGTGGCAAGTAAGTACGCCCGATGGATGAACCGATCAAAATCCTGCTTGTCGAAGACAACAGCGTAGACATCAAGGCAGTTGAGCGGGCGTTTCGCGCACGTAAGATTTCCAACCCGATTTATGTAGCCCACGACGGGCTTGAAGCACTCGACATTTTGCGAGGAGCGAATGGTAAGCAACAACTGCACCAGCCATACGTTGTCTTGCTGGATTTGAATATGCCAAGAATGGGCGGCTTGGAGTTCCTCCACGAGATTCGCGACGACAGCGTGCTTAAGCGAAGCATCGTGTTTGTCCTGACGACCTCTGAGGACGATCGAGACAAGACCGCTGCCTACGACAAGCAGGTGGCCGGATATCTTTCAAAATATGACGCCGGCGGCGAGTTCTTGAACGTCATCCAGTTGCTAGAGCAATTCCAAGTTTCGGTTCACTTTCCACCAAAGTCGGACTGCTAGTCGTCGTTACAAGATGGTCTGAGTTCATCACTCGCCCCAAAGTGATCAAATCTTGCCGTTTGGGGAAATGCGATAGTGACGAGACCGCATACGCTCAGTCTTTGTCCGCTCGAAGCACGGAAATAAACGCTTTTTGCGGAATGTTGACTTGACCGAACTGCTTCATTTTTGCCTTGCCCTTCTTTTGCTTTTCGAGCAGTTTCTTCTTGCGAGTTACATCGCCGCCATACAACTTTGCCGTCACGTCCTTCCGATAAGCCTGGATTGTGGCTCTCGCAATAATCGTGCCGCCAATCGCACCTTGGACAGGAATTTTGAACTGATGACGCGGAATCGCTTCGGCCAGTTGCTCGCAATAGTGCAGCGCCCGGGCCCGCGACTTGTCTCGATGTACCAGGTACGACAGTGCGTCGACGGGTTCTTTATTCACGAGTATGTCCACTTTCACAATGTCGGTCTTGCGATACTCGGTTTGAACATAATCGAACGATCCGTAGCCTCTCGTGATCATTTTCAGCTTGCCGTAGAAATCGAATAGCACTTCGCCGAGCGGCATCTCACTGGTCACTTCAACTCGTCCGGCGGAGAGATAGTTCATCGACTGGTGGTCCGATCGATGCTCGCGACACAGTTCCATGACCGGTCCGACAAACTCTTCTGGTGTAAGAATCGAAGCCTTGATGTAAGGTTCGCTAACCGAGTCGATGGTCGAAGGATCGGGCCAGTAAGTCGGATTGTCTACTTCCATCTTCTCGCCGTCTTTCAAGTGCAATTGATACTTGACGGACGGTGCCGAGATAACTAGCCCGATATCGAACTCACGTTGTAATCGCTCTTGAATTACGTCGAGATGCAGCAGGCCGAGAAATCCACACCGAAATCCAAAACCTAAGGCCGCTGAACTGTCTTTTTCAAAGGTCAGAGCGGCATCGTTAATGGCGAGTTTTTCCAACGCCTTGGTCAGGTCCGCATACTCGTCTGTGTTCATTGGATAGATCGATGAGAAGACAACCTGCTTCGCTTTTTGGTAGCCGGGAATTGGTTCGGCGGCGGGATGATCCAGATGAGTTATCGTGTCGCCGATCTCAATGTCCTGCACGCTTTTCACGCCCGCGACAACATAGCCGACCTCGCCGGCGCTGAGTTCTTCTCGGGGGTTGAGTTTCAGTTGGTTGTACCCGAGTTCGTCGACCTTATAGTCGCGTCCTCCATGCATGAAGAGAATCGTGTCACGAGGCTTCAACGTGCCCTCCAGCACTCGGCATTGCAGGATTACTCCGCGATACTTGTCGAAATAGGCGTCGAAGACCAGTGCTTTCAAGGGCGCGTCCGCAGCGCCCCTGGGGCTCGGCAGATGTTCGACGATTCCTTCGAGTACTTTATCGATCCCCAATCCAGTTTTCGCAGATACAGGAATCGCCGCGAACGGATCCAGTCCCAACTCACCATCGATGGCTTCGCGCGCACGATCAACATCGGCCGAAGGCAAGTCGATCTTGTTGATTACCGGCAAGAGTTGCAGATCATATTCCATCGCCAGATAGAGATTAGCAACGGTCTGCGCTTCGACTCCTTGAGACGCGTCAACGACAATCAAGGCACCCTCGCACGCCATCAGCGATCGCCGCACTTCGTGTGAAAAATCAACGTGGCCTGGTGTGTCGATCAAATTCAAGAGGTAGTCCTCGCCGTCTGTTGCCCGGTAGTTGAGCGAAATTGTATTGCTCTTGATCGTAATGCCTCGCTCACGCTCGATATCCATTGAGTCGAGAACCTGGTCGTGGAACTCACGCTGTGTCACGCCACCACAAGATTGGATCAGTCGATCCGCGAGCGTTGACTTGCCGTGGTCAATGTGGGCGATGATGCAAAAGTTCCGGATATGTTTCATGCGTCAGCTTCGTATATAGGTTTTTCTCGTGTTGCGACATTACGAAGTAAACTCTAGTGATTGATGTGCCCCAACGACAGGGATTGTCATGTTTGCCGCGATCAGTCATGAATGCGAGTTTTGATCACGGTTATGAATTTCGTGAGTCGTCTGTGAAATAGATGGTGGCGGTGTGCGGAGGTTACTCTTTACCTCAGGGGCATTCGACCACTTGCGGAGGCATCAGTAAGCGAAGCCGTAAAGTCTGCTACCAGTGTGACGAGGACCGCACTACACATGAGACGAGTTGTTACTGCGGCGCGGGTTAGTGACGCCAGACGGGACGCATTGTGAACGAAAATCGCCATCCAGATCTTGTTGCGTGACCACGATATTAGACTTGCTCTGGCTGGCCTCAGGCATTGACGTGTATGGCATCGGGTTTGCTCACTGGTGTGTTGGTGACCTCAAAGGTGCTTCACGGCTGGTGTTGAATGAATCGGTAGCTGGTTCAACGAGGTGCAACCATGTGTTACCGTATCTCCTCATTTGTGGTACACGTCACCTGGGTTGGGTTGATGTTTTCCGCGACGTCGTGGGCGTACGAGGTGGGTGACAAAGTGGTCGTGGTCAACGAGGCTCCGATTCGCGGCACACGATCCGGCACCGCCGACATTGCCTACCCTGGCTGGGTCATGCGCGTGCAGGCGGTCAATGGCGACCAGTTGTGGGTCAGCGCTGGTAGGCCCGGGTGGCTGGACAGCGAGAATGTTGTGCCGTTATCCGAAGGCGTTGCGTACTTCACGCGTGTCATCAACAAAAATCCGGCGGACGATCAAGGCTATTGGAGTCGGGCCAGCGTCTTGGCGGAAAACGGTGACTTCCAATCTGCTCTGAAGGACCTCGGCGAAGCCATTCGGCTCAATCCAAACCAGCATGCGAGCTACGAGCTGCGCGGAGACTGCCGATTCATATTGGGCGAATACGACCGGGCGATCGCAGATTTCGACGAGGCAGTGCGTCTAGCTCCCAACGCGCCCAATGCGTGGGGCGAGCGGGCTCGCGTCTGGATATCCAAAGAGGAGTACGATAAGGCACTTGCCGATCTGAACCAAGCGATACGGCTTTCCTCGGGGAACGCTGTATTCTACAAGGATCGCGGGCGTGCTTGGGTCGGCAAAGGTGAATATGACCAAGCGAACGCCGATTTCGCGACCGCGATACGGCTCGACCCAAAATACGCAGATGCCTATTTCGACCGGGGCGATGCCTGGTACGAACAAGGTGAATACGGCAAAGCGATCGCCGATTACAGTCAAGCTATCCAACTGGAGCCGACAGAGTCCATCTACTACAACAATCGTGGCTACACGTGGATCGATCAAGGCGAGTATGACAAAGCGATCGCAGACTACGACGAGGCAATTCGGCTTGATCCAAAATATGCGGTTGCATTGCACAACCGTGGTGACGCTTGGTTCGACCAAGACGAGTACGACAAAGCCATAGCCGACTATAGCCGGGCGATCGAACTCGACTCGAAAGAGGCTTCTTACTACAACGACCGCGGTTATGCGTGGGCCTGCAAAGACGAATACGACAAGGCGATTGCAGACTACAACCAGGCGATCCAGTTAGATCCAAAAAACTCCCAATTCAAAAGCGACCGTGGAACTGCATGGTACGAGAAGGAGGAGACCGATAACGCTTTTGAGGATTTCAATGATGCCATTCGACTCGATCCGAAAAACGCGTTTGCTCATTACGGTCGAGGTCTCGTTTGGCATGATAAGGAAGAATACGACAAAGCGATTGAGGACTTTACCGAGGCAATCCGGCTCGATCCGGAATACACTTGGGCCTACGCCAACCGAGGCTTCGCTTGGCACGACAAAGGCGACCTCGACAAGGCGATCGCGGACTACGACGAGGCAATTCGGCTGGACCCGAAATACGCGTTTGCCTACTACTGTCGCGGTGTGGCTTTTCATGACAAAGGCGACGATGACAAAGCGATCGCGGACTACGACCAAGCCGTGCGGATTGATCCAACAGACCCCAGATTCTTCAACGACCGCGGTTACACGTGGGCCGAGAAAGGAGCGTATGACGAGGCGATCACGGACTTCAATGAGGCGATTAAGTTGGACTCCAAGTACGCACTCGCCTACAAGAACCGTGGCTCAGTGTACCTCGCGAAGGACGACTACGAGAAAGCGATTGCTGATTACGACCAGGCGATTCAACTGGCGCCCCAAAAAGCTGACTTTTACAACCACCGCGGCAATGCCTGGTACGACCAAGGTGACTATGACAAGGCGATCGCTGACTACAACATGGCGATCCGGATTGATTCCGAGTTCGCACTTGCGTTTCACAATCGCGGGGATGTCTGGTACGACCAGGGCGAACTCGACAAAGCCATCGACGACTACGGCCAAGTGATTCGGCTGGAGCCAAAGAATGTTATTGCGTACAACGACCGGGGTTACATCTGGGCTGAGAAAGGGGAGTACGACAGGGCAATCGCCGACTACAGCATGGCGACCCAGCTTGATCCCAAATACGCAATTGCTTTCCACAATCGCGGTGACGCTTGGTGCGACCAAGGTGAATTCGACAAGGCCATCGCCGACTACGGCCAGGTGATCCAACTGGAGCCAGACAATGCCGGCGCGCACAACGGTCGCGGTTACACCTGGGCTGAGAAAGGCGAGTACGACAAAGCGATCGCAGACTTCAGCCGAGCGATCCAACTCGCCCCGGAGAATGCTGTTTGCTACAACAATCGTGGTCGGGCGTACCGTGCTCAACATGAGTACGATGCGGCCATCGCTGACCTTTCGATGGCGATCCGATATGACCCGAGGAACGCCATGTTCTACAATGACCGCGGCCTCACTTGGTTCGCCCAAGAGAACTACGACAAGGCAATCGAGGACTTCAGCGAGGCGATCCAGGTCGATCCACAATATGCCATTGCCTACGGCAATCGAGGCGATGCTTGGTGGAACAAAGAGGAGTTCGACAAGGCCATTGCGGACTGCAATCACGCAATTCGACTGAATCCGGAAGACGCAGCTGCCCACTACATTCGCGGTCTCGCCTGGCGCGATAAGAAGAACAACGACAAAGCGATCGAGGATTTCAGCGAAGCGGTTCGGCTGGATCCGGTGTATACCGATGCGTATGCTGCTCGCGCTTCGACTTGGAGCCATAATGCAGAATATGATCGGGCCATTGCAGACTACAGCAGGGTGATTGAGCTCGATCCAAACTCCGCCTCGGCGTACCACGGTCGGGGCCTTGCCTGGGATGACAAGGAGCAACACGACAAGGCGATCGCGGACTACACAGCGGCAATACACCTTGCCCCAGAATCCGCCGTCGTGTACGGCAATCGCGGCTATGCATGGCACTTAATCGGCGAGGAAGACAAGGCCATTGCTGACTTTCGCGAGCAGATTCGGCTCGATCCAAAGAACGCGGTTGCCTACACCAGCCGAGGTCACGCCTTGCGGGGTGCGAACCGGTACAACGAGGCAATCGCCGACTACGGTATGGCGATCCAGATTGAGCCTAATGACCCCTCTCCATATCGCGGGCGTGCCGCCGCATGGGAAGCCAAGAGTGAGTTTGTGAAAGCCATTGCCGACTACACGGAGGCGATTCGGCTCGGCCCGAACGACTCGTTTTCCTACAACAATCGCGGCCTTGTTTGGCACTATTCAGACGTATATGACAAGGCCATTGCCGATTTTGACGCGGCAATTCGACTGAGGCCCGACAGCCCCATTGTTTACTACAATCGAGGACTTGTTTGGAAGGATTTGGGGAAGTTCGACACGGCCATCGCCGATTTCAGCGAGGCGATTCGGCTTGATCCGAAATACGTGGCTGCCTACAACCAGCGCGGCCTGGCGTTGGATAACAAAGAGGAATACGACAGTGCCATTGCCGATTTTAATGCGGCGCTCCAGCTCGATCCCAAGGCCGCAGTCGTCTACAACAACCGCGGCCTTGCCTGGACTGACAAGGGCGAGTACGCGAAGGCGATCGCCGACTACAGCGAGGCCATCGAGCTTGATCCGGAAGATCACGGCTTCCACAGTAACCGTGGCTTCGCCCGGATCTATCTTGACGAGTATGACAAGGCCATCGCCGATTACAGCGAGGCACTCCGTTTGGATCCGAAGTCGGCTTACGCCTATCATGGGCGAGCAAGAGCGTGGTACGCCAAAGGAGAGTATGAGAAGGCGATTGAAGACTTCAATGAGGCAATTCGGTTCGACCCGAAAGATGCGAATGCGCATTCCAGCCGTGGGCATTCATACTATTCAATAGGCGAGTACGACAAGGCGCTCGCGGACTACAGCGAGGCGATTCGGCTCGATCCCGATTCTGCATGGCGCTATGTATCTCGCGGTAGCACTTGGCGTGAAAAGAAGGAGTATGGCAACGCAATCGACGACTACAGCGAGGCCATTCGGCTCGATCCTAAATATGTCATCGCCTACAACAACCGCGGCTTTGCCTGGCGCAACACGGGGGAATACGAGAAGGCAATCGCCGACTTCAACCGGGCCTTGCAGCTTGATCCAGGCTACCCTAACTCGCACGCTGGCTTGGCATGGGTATACGCTTCGTGCATTGACGACAGCTACCGTGACGGGAAGCAGGCCCTCGAGTCGGCGACCACCGCATGTGAACTGACCCAGTGGAAGGAATGGTCTAGCCTGGCGACCCTGGCTGCCTCGCACGCCGAGTTGGGCGATTTTGGCGAAGCGGTCCGCTGGCAAAATAAAGCCCTGGAGATCGCGCCTGACAAAGAGAAGACCAAGATGACCGAACGTCTCGATCTCTACAAATCAGGCAAGCCCTATCGCTACGATCCCGACGCCGCTGCATCATAAGGACCGCGCCGCCATGTTGTTCGACTCGATTGCAAAATTGGTGGTGATACACGGGGGTGGAGTTTATCCTGCCGATCCGAATGCCGATAGTATGCCACAGCGTAAACTGGGGGCGGTCCGTCGCCGATTCCTCGTTCCGCATTGGTCGAGGTCGCCGACAGTAACTTTGTCCGCAGGGTGAGCCGATTCGTCAGAGTTGTCTACGTACAGTGTCGGTTCACGTCGCGGTTCGCAGGATTAGCGTCGGCGAGCGTTGCACCGATTATCGCGTCACCCTTCCGCCACCGAAGGATCGGGACAATTGAAGCAAGATCGCGACGATACCAATGGCAGCAAGCAGAGACTTAGCTTGCTCGAACGGTGTTGCGCCAGCGATTGGAGCCAGGCTAGCGTTCGGTTGTGAGTCGGAACGATCCTGAGCCGGGTGTGCACTGTGGGTGAGTGTCGACCCGACGGTGTAATTCGGAGCGGATTCCTGTTTTCGCGGGATGTTGGGTGTGGATTTCTGCGGAATCTCGATGAGTCCATCCGGTGGCCACTCCTTGATCGATTGGTGCGTGGGCAGAGAGATGAATACCTCTGTCTTGCTCGCTTGTTCTGAAGGCCATGCCGATTCAACAAACCAACGGACTCGCCCGCAGAAGCTTCCCGATGTCGTGCCTCCACCAGCGCCAAACAACACTCCGGCCAGTTCACCTCGCTCGTTGAGGATTGGGCCGCCGGAGTCGCCTTGGCGAGCTTCTGCCGAAACTTCGACCATCTCGTACGGCATATGTCGTCCCGGCGCTACGTATTGTGTGCAGCGTCCCTTGACGGCCCGGTAGTCACCGGATCCGTAGCCGGCAATGGTCAGCACGTCCCCTGGTATAGGGGCCGACGCCGAAATGGAGATCGGCATCGCCCGCGGTCGCCAGATTAACAAAGCAGCAAGGTCCCATTTTCTGTCGACCTTCAGCAAAGTCGCCGCTGATCGAAAGCCATCCGGAAATGTTACGACGATTGGTCCTTGGGCATCACGGACTACATGCCAGTTCGTAACGATCAAGCCGCGTTTCCCACGAACCTCAACAAGCGTGCCCGACCCTTGTGTTCGCGCGTTGCTCTCGACGACCGTGATCCGTGCGACTGCGGGGTTGGGGGCGTGTTGGGCGAGTGGGAATGGCAGCCATCCAGGTTGGCGAGGCGCTGAAGAATCTTGATCGGCCCACGTTCTAGGGCTGGCGATTGCGGTCGATCCACATACTGCAAACGCCACGACCGTTACCCAGACGCACAAAGATGTCTGGCGATATTGTCCTTTGCGAAAGAGGACTCGCCAGTTCAAGATTCCGTAATCAGGCGTCATGAGCCTTCGTGAGACGTTACTTCTCCGTCTTGCGCCTTTGAGCTTCGTTGCGGCGAATCATTTCAAGCAACTTCTTGCGAAGTTCGGCGTTGTTCGAAGCGGTGTCAGCACCGTTCTGCGCCTCTACGGGATGCGGCGCGCAGGTTGGCATAGTCATGGTTTCTCACTAGGCGGCGATGGGCCGGCCACCTTTCAAATCCTCGGAACGGGGTGGGAATTCTTCGCCTTCGTTGTAGCGATCCTTCAACTCTTGAAGTGCGTTGCGGAGCGCAGATTCAGCGAGCTTGGTTAGGGTCAATCGAACCGGATTGCCTGCCAAATGCACCACGGCGTTGCGAGCCTCATCAAGCAAATCTTCCGGCAGATACAGGGTGGCGCGGACTTTCGGCGAGTTGTGATGAATTCGCATGTCGAGTCGCTTTTCGCACGGAGCCCTGAAAATGCCTGAACAGAGGTTGGCGGCGGTCAGACCTTACAAGGTGAACATCGGGCGTCCACCGTCGGCATCATCAAACGTCAGACGTTTCGCCCTATCCCTTCCCAATTGGATTCAAGTGTTAATCGCCTTGCCGTTTACGCAACCGATACGCTTTCACAGCAGCATTTGTCGGAATAGGGCTGTTTTTCCCTCGTCGCCCATCTTGGGGTAAGTATCTAACCAGCGGTAGTGTGCATATCGGCCCACCTTGACCGCGGGCGAAACCCAGTCGAGAATCGCGATACGCACTTCCGAACCTCGACTGAAATCACGATGACCATATCCCCCACTAAGGCTGGCGAGGCGTCTGCCAACGTGCCCGATGCCGCTGGCCGCTTTGGCGACTTTGGCGGTCGCTACGTTCCTGAGACCCTGACGCGAGCTCTTGACGAGCTGAGCGCCGAATACGCGAAAGCGAAGGAAGACGACGCTTTTCAAACGGAGCTCAACGAGCTCCTCCATAACTACGTGGGCCGTCCATCTCCGCTTTATCACGCGCGACGGCTGAGCGAGGAGTGCGGCGGGGCGCAGATTTGGTTGAAACGCGAGGACCTAAACCACACGGGTGCTCACAAGATTAACAACACTTTGGGGCAAGCGTTGTTGACCTTGCGGATGGGTAAGAAACGTGTTATCGCCGAGACCGGAGCCGGGCAGCATGGCGTCGCGACGGCAACTGCTTGCGCGCGATTCGGCCTGCCTTGCGTCGTCTATATGGGATCAGAAGACGTCAGACGACAGGCCCCGAACGTCTTCAGCATGAAACTGCTGGGAGCGGAAGTTCGTCCAGTCGAGAGCGGATCGCGAACGCTCCGCGATGCGATCAACGAGGCAATGCGAGACTGGATGTCCAGCGTAGAAGACACGCACTACATCATTGGTTCTGTGGTTGGCCCGCACCCATTCCCGATGATCGTGCGTGATTTTCAGTCGGTGATCGGACGGGAGGCACGCGAGCAATCGCTGCGTTCGGTCGGCAGGTTGCCCGACCTTGTTGTTGCTTGCGTTGGCGGCGGCAGCAACGCTGCTGGGATGTTCTACCCGTTTATTGAAGATCGCGATGTTGAGTTGGTTGGCATTGAAGCAGGCGGACGAAGTTCGCAACCGGGTGATCATGCATCGCCCTTGAGTTTCGGCGAGCCCGGCATTCTGCACGGCAGCTACAGCTACGTCATGCAAGACGAAGACGGACAAACGTGTGACGTACATTCGATGTCAGCGGGATTGGATTACCCCGGCGTTGGTCCGGAACATAGTTACTGGAAAGCGACTGGTCGCGTACAGTATACCAATTGCCGCGATGATGAAGCGATGCGCGGATTCGACGCCTTGGCTCGATGTGAAGGAATTCTGCCGGCCTTAGAAAGCTCCCACGCAATCTCCAAAGCGATGGAGATAGCGGCGCAACGGCCCAAGGACGAAGTGGTTGTAGTTTGTTTGTCGGGTCGTGGTGATAAGGACGCCAACGAGATTGCACGCCTGAAAGCGAAGGCGAGTTCGTAATTGTGCAAGACCAAGGCGTGGGACGGGCTCCACAGCGGACGTTACTAATAGCAGTGTGAAATATGTCCGAAATTGATCGATTATTTACACAACTCCGATCCGAAAACCGCAAGGCGTTCATGCCTTTTATTACGGCGGGAGATCCAGACCTGTCTTTCACTGCGGACGTCATCCGAAAACTTGCGAATCGCGGATGTAGTATGTGTGAGGTCGGAATTCCGTACAGCGACCCCATTGCAGACGGCCCCGTGATCCAGGCTTCTTACACGCGGGCGCTCGACAAGAAGACCAAGCTCGCTCAGATTCTAGAGATGCTTTCTGAGATTAACGCTGACGTTACCATGCCACGTGTCACGATGGTCAGCTACGCAATCATTTACCGGCATGGCCTCGAACGATACATCGCTGAAGCGAAAGCCGCCGGCGTGGCGGGAGCGATCGTACCCGACTTGCTCGTTGACGAGGCTGGTCCACTTGCAGAGATCTGCCGCCGTGAAAACTTTAGCTTGATTCAACTCGTCACGCCAACGACTCCGCGAGAGCGAGCTGTTCGGATTGCTGAGAGTTCAACAGGCTTCCTCTACTATGTCTCAGTTACAGGAATCACCGGCGAGCGGACAGAACTTCCGGCATCGTTGATCGAAAATGTTGGTTGGCTGCGGGAGCAAACCGACTTGCCGATATGCATCGGATTTGGCATTAGTCGACCGGAGCACGTGAAGCTGTTGGCTCCAGTATCGGATGGGATAATCGTGGGATCGGCATTCGTCCGCCGGATCGCTGACGCCGCAGAGCGCCCGCGCGAAGTAGTGCTAAGCGAAGTCGGGGACTACGCCGCAGAGCTGCTCGCAGCGCTAGAGTCCTGCTAGGGTACTGCACGTTTAACGCAGCCAGTCTCGCACGCCTGCGCCGGCTTTTTTTCTCGAATTCAAACTCGCTAATCTCTTCTGGCGGTGCGATTTAGTGCAGTCTCGCACATTAAGCTTGACTCGCTAAGAAAATCGAAAGTAAAGTTGAAGATAGAGGTCGTTCGACCTTTAAGAGTAAGGAATCGTCCGGCGTAGCACGGCGATTGCGGCGTCTTGAGGGCCTCAGGTGTCTCTCTTACGCCAGCCGTGTCCTCGCCTTGACCCGTTCGGTCTTTCGCGGAGGACGTCGTCAGTGAAGGCATCAAACTCATCGACACTTCACCGTTACTTCGCCGGAATGGCGGAGTATGTCTTTCAGTCTCACTTGGGGGTCGCCGACCCGCCGCTTGTGGACTACGTTAGCGCTCTCTTGATGCGATTTGTTCGTTCCGAATCTATACATAAAGTTCGGAATCTTACCGGACGACCGTTGACGGAAGTCGCCGAAATGCTTGCTGAAGCGAACTCGCGTGTTGGTACAGCTCGACGGTCGGTGCATCGGCATATTGGCGATTTCACTTTGTTTTGGGCCGGCGTGTATCCCGAGGCACTGCGAGAGATGCAGAGCCCGACGAAGAAAGACCACTTCATCGATTACTGCTCGCAAGGGAAACGTGCGTATTTAATTGCGAGTACGATTCAAGCTGAAGAGGACAACGAGGCTCCTGCCCCAATTCTAGAGCGATTAAGTCAGCACTTTGAGCTTTGTGCATATGGACTACGTGAGATTCGTCGTGAGTGGGAGCGCCGAGACGACGAAGAAATCTCGGTGCTACTAATTGATTAAGTGAGCATTGATTGGTTCTCCGAACAAATAATTCTCCGAACCATGAACCAAGGTTGACCAGATCGCAACGAATATGGGAAGTAGGCGGTGCCAAGACACCAGCTCTATTCCGTATTTACGCAGCGAAATGTTTCGGTTAGGAGCCTTCCCAATGTTTGGAAAACCCACTTGGTTTGAACGGAAGCGTCGAGGTTGGGGTATCAAGCCAACCTGTTGGCAGGGTTGGATTTATTCTGCCGTATGGACGGCGGTTCTGATTCTGCCGTTTCTTGCACTTGTCAGCGAAGGATTGTTGATCGAATCATTGGTCTGGTCAGTCGCAAGCATGGCAGCACTTGTCTGGGACGTGCGCGAAGTGATTCATGCCATGAGTCCGGTTGTTGACGACGTGCTTTATATTGACGAAACAGAGACGCTCTCCGAACGGCTCGCGACACGGAATTATGATTTTCGGCTGCGCGGCTAGATTCGCGGACATGATGAGCTGACGATGCGACAAACTTCCCAAGTCTTTGCGGACTTCGGAAGTTTTTTTATGTTCAGAATTGTCGATTGTACTGGAGATCAGTCGCACCAGGGAGCACGCCACACAATTCCGTCATTCCAAACTGTCTGCTATAATTGAGGCATCAGACACTTCTTCCCGCTGCTTCCAGCTTGGATCAATGTCATGTCACACCCCGAAAATCTCGATGATTTGCTTCGCGACTGGTCTTACGAACCGCAGACGTTGGGAGTTCGAATCGTTGCGGGCAGCGATGGACGCGACGTTTTGCAAATGCGGATCGACATGGGCGTTTTGCAACTCGAAATGGAGGGACGTCCGGATGGTACGCGGCCGAATGGCTTTGATTCTTACTATGACTATCTCGTCTCTGAGTCCATTCGCTTTGGCGATGAATTCGTGATCGACGATGACCAAGCCAACGAAGTCGACCGTGAATTCGTTCAATACTACCATCGCCGCATCTGTTGGCTGCGCCTTCAAGACTACGAACGCGCGATTCGCGACGCCGATCACACGCTCGCGCTAATGGATTTTTGCAAAAAGTATTCCGATGACGACCAGTGGACGCTTTCCCACGAGCAGTACCGGCCGTTCGTGCTGTTTCACCGGACGCAAGCTGCTGCTTTGGCACTATTAGATGAAGGCGGTCCCGAAGAGTCCATTAAAGCCATCAACAGTGGTCTTGAACGTCTCCGCGATGTCTTTGAAGAGTACGAAGCGGAAGATCATTTTGATGATGACGAGTTGGTTTCAAGGCTTCTCGATCTGCGCGAGACCTTGCGGAAGGAATACGAAGTGGGAAAGACGCTGGACGAACAACTCGCGGATGCGGTTGCAAAAGAGCAATACGAACTGGCTGCCCGCCTCCGTGACGAACTAGCCAGACGCGAAGTCTGAGTTGCGTCATCGCTGGCGTTCGCGGCGGCTAATATGAAACGACAGCGGCTTAGCAATGGCCCTGTGGATTGGCTTGGCGAGCTTTAACTATGCATTCACGCCAGGAACTTGTGCAGGAATGGAAAGCAACGCTGGCGCTCAACACACGGGACGGTGGCTCGTGCAGGCTGCGATTTAGTTGGTTCCGTCAAATCTATTCTCGCGTCTATCGTTTCCTCCTTTCCCATTATGGCGATGGTGAGTGGCGGGATGCGCGCGGCGATTCAAATGGCAGCAACGCTTCGTCAACGAGTGAGAGTCGCATGCCGTTCGTTGACCATTGCTCGACGACCACAGGTCTTCGACCAAAATCGGCGGATCGAATTCGGGCGACGCTCGACTCTATTCACGACAGTAACCCTGGAATCGCGGTTCCCGGAACAACGACGGGAGTCGATGGTGATACTTGGGTTGTCGTGGCTGCGCACAGAAGTCGCAAAGCTGCCAACTTGTCGCATCATCGATTAATTCTCTGCGGGATCGAAGCTCGAATTCAGAATCGGACGACGGATGTCGCGGTTGCAGTTCCACACAAGGAGTTTTCGGCAGCGTTATACGCGATTCGTCACGTTGCGATGGCCAATCGCATTTGGATTCGACGCAGGGTTGATCTGACCTGCATCGTTGGTGTCACGCTCTTCGCGGTTGTGATTCTCACTGGGTTAATGTGCGCGGTCGTGTGGGAAGGTGTACAACACGCCGCGGTCATCTTTCTAGTGTTGTCATTTGCTGCTTTCGCGTCGATCTGGCTGTGCTTAGCAGGGCGGAACCGGCCGTGATTCCCGGCCTTTCAAGGGCGATTGTCCTGGGGCCGCTTGCGGCTGATCCCGCCGGCTCCGATAATCCATTGCACACGTTAGGAGAAGGTCACAGCTGATGTCGAATACTTTTCACGCTTTCGATTTTCTGGCGGCAAAAAGCACTGAAGTACCGCCAATTGTGGTTGTGTTCGGGAACGAAAGTTTTCTGAAGCGACTTGTGATTCGATCGCTACGGCGTGCCCTCGTTAGTGACGAGGATTCTCCGTTCACGTCGCTGGAGGGCGCGAACGCTGAGTGGCGCGACGTGGTGGATGAGTTATCGACCATGTCGCTCTTTGGCGGTGAACGTCGATTGGTGATCGTTGAATCTGCGGATCCCTTTGTGAGCAAAGAGCGGATCCGATTGGAGACGTATGTCGAGAAGCCACGTTCGACCGGTGTTCTGATATTGGAAGTTGATTCTTGGGCGAGCAATACACGGCTGTACAAAGCGGTTGATAAGATCGGTCTCCAGGTCAATTGCCGCGCACCGGAGAAGCTGGTTGGTAAGCGGAAGGTCCTCGACGAAGCAACGCTTTGCAAATGGCTTGTAACTTGGACGAAACAGCAGCATGACGCCAAGCTTGAAAGCACGGCTGCCGAGCAGTTGCTGGAGATCATTGGCGCGGAGTTCGGTTTGCTCGATCAAGAACTTTCCAAACTCGCCTTGTTCGCAGGCGAAGGGGGAAAAATTGATGTCCAGATGGTCCGTGATGTTGTCGGCGGCTGGCGAACGCAGACGATCTGGGAGTTGATCGACGCAGCCGCCGATGGCGACGCAGGCGAAGCCCTCAAGCAACTAGATCGATTGCTGCAAGCGGGTGAACATCCCGTAGCGTTGTTTGGTCAGATCTCTTGGTCGTTGCGACGGTTTGCTGCGGCAACACGCATTTACCAGGATGCAGAACGTGAGAAGCGACGAATTCTGCTCCGCGATGCCTTGATCCAAGCAGGCATACCGCATTGGAACAGAAAGGGCTTAGAGCGAGCCGAATCGCAACTCAAGCAACTTGGCCGCCGTCGTGCTGGGCACGTTTATCGTTGGCTGCTGGAAACGGATTTGGCCTTAAAGGGCACGCACTCAAACCCGCACCGCGCTCGGTTTGCACTGGAGCAATTGTTTCTTCGCATGGCGAAGGGATTGGGTAACGCTAGCATTCGTTAGCGACTGCGTCGCCCTTGCGGAAAACGCGTGGTTTTCTTAACATCCGCCGCTCTTCTCGCTTCTCCCATTCGTAGTGGATCATGTTTCACGCACGTTTGACATTCCGGGTCGCCGCAACGGCATCGCTGCTCGCCTGCGGTTGTGCCGGACCTGGGTGGTTTGCTCATGGCGAATACCCGATGTCTCGAGCGCGTCCCGCGACTGAGACATCGGAGACGCGGCCATCGCCTCCCTTAGAGGCAGCCCAAGAGGCGAAAGCGCAGAACAGCGAACCGTCCCTCTCAAAAGTGCTCGACGATTTGGAGCGTATCAAATATCAAAGCCCTTCCGACTTTAAAGTGATTCAGAGTGCGGTCGAGGACACTTCGAGTCTATTTCCTCCGGAATTGCAGCAGCTTTATAAGGATCAGATGGTTGGCCTTGCCGCGAGAAATCAGCAACCGCAGACACGATCCACATTTGAGGAACAGACAACTCCGCCAACCGTTGATCCGGCGCTTGTCGCGACCCCTCAACACGTTGCCGTTCAAGCACGGACACTCCCCTCCCCCGTGCCCGTGACGTCAGTTCCGAGTTCCGTGCCCTCGGAGGTTTCACCGGCATCATACGTTCAGGAAATCACCACAGACGCCGCGACGTCTTTGCCTCAAGCCGCTTTCGTTGCCACACATGTCAGCGATGTCTCAACGGCGATTCCCGCACAGCCACCAGCGGTCACGCCCGCTCCGGTGGTCGCTCCAACCGCTGTCCCGGCGACTGACCAGGCGCCTGAGTCGGTAGCAAAGTCGATTGAGCCCGGCCAATGGAGTCGCGATGTCGAGAAGGCACTGACATCGTTGATGGCTGACTTGGCGCGCCCAAACCTGGACAAAAGTGAGCACGCCCGACTCGAGGTCATGCGTCGCCTGCTCTATGTCGTAACGAACCAACGCGATGAAGCTGTTTCACCGATCGATCAACTCGATGAAGACGAACGCGAGTACTGGAAACACCAGATACATGGCTTGTTAGTTTCAATTGATACGGAGGGCAAGCATCCCACGACACGACGTGCAGCATTAGCGCTACGCGATCTTCGCACCGCAACCGACCATTTGGCCAATGTCAGCACGCTTGACGTCCGAAACTTGACGTTTTGTCGGGAAGTTCTTAGTTACGGCGAGTATCGTGTTTTTGATTCTTACACGTTCCGTGCCAAGGACGAGGTTGTACTGTACGTTGAAATCGATAACTTTGCCGCCCATCCCCGTGGTGATAGCTTCGAGACCGAGTTGCATAGTTCCTACGAAATCACGGATGACGCCGGACGGCGAGTTGCGAATGTTGTTTTACCGGTTGATAAGCAAGTGTCCAGCAATCGTCGTCGCGACTACTTCATCGCGTATCTGATTACAATGCCCAGCCAGATTAACTCCGGTTCGTATCGACTACAACTCACCGTCGAGGACGTCATCGGCAAGAAGTCGAATCACGCGGCCATCGATTTCCGGATTCAATGATTACGTACGATGTCATTGTGCTTGGTACAGGAGGCGTCGGCAGCGCCGCGGCGTTTCACTTGGCCCAGCGAGGCAAAAGAGTCCTCGGTCTTGATCGCTTTCCGGGTGGGCACGACCGGGGAAGTTCGCACGGTCAGACTCGTATCATCCGCAAAGCATACTTCGAGCATTCAGACTACGTCCCGCTGCTGAATCGAGCCTACGAGTTGTGGGCAGAACTTGAAGAGTTCTCGATGGAGAAACTGTATCACGAGGTAGGACTGGTCGAGATTGGTCCGCGCGATGGAGTTGTCGTTCCCGGGGTGCTGGCAAGCGCCCGTGAGCATAACTTGCGAGTGGATGAGCTAACGCACGCCGAAGTCTCTAGCCGGTTTCCTGGGTACCACGTACCGAATGGCAGTGTGGCGGTGTTTGAACAGAACGCTGGCTACTTGCACGTTGAGCGGTGTGTCCTCGCGCATCTGGCCGCGGCATCGAAACACGGTGCCGAGCTGCGAACCGATGAGACAATTCTCGACTGGCAGGCCGGTGACGCTGGCGTGAGATTACGTACTGACAAGAATTCCTACTCCGCACAATCGCTAGTCATCACTGCGGGTGCTTGGTCGAATCAACTTCTCGCAAATCTTGGTGTCAGATTTCGAGTGCTACGAAAGCATCTCCACTGGTACGAATCCAGTGCACCCTGTTATCAGGAAGCGAACGGGTGTCCTGCGTTTTTTTTTGAGACTCCTGCCGGGTACTTTTATGGCTTTCCGCAGGTCGACGACCGAGGTGTGAAGGTCGCCGATCATACAGGAGGCACAGAGATTGGCGACCCGCTCAACGATGAAAAATCAACCGAAGTCGAAGATGTGAAGCGAGTCGAGAAGTTTTTGGCGGAACACTTGCCCGGAGTTTCCAACACGGCATATCAGCACGCGGTCTGTTACTACACGATGTCACCGGACGAGCACTTTATTGTCGATCGGCATCCCGAGTACGCGAGTGTCGTGTTTGCTGCCGGTTTGTCGGGGCATGGGTTCAAATTTACCAGCGTATTGGGTGAGATTTTGGCCGAGCTAGTCGTCAATGAGTCGACGAGGATGCCAATCGAGTTTTTGGGATGTCAGCGGCGTAGTTTGCTCCGGAGAAGGGTATAATCAAAGCAGGTATCGAAATTCGGAGTCTCTCATGTCAACCGCCGAGAAGCGATTCATCTCGCCACAGGAGTATCTCACGCTCGAAAGGGCCTCGGAGATCCGTCACGAGTACTACAACGGCGAGATGTTCGCGATGTCAGGAGCGTCGCGGGCACACAATCTGGTTGCCCTTAACATTGCCCGCAGCTTAATGGAGCAGTTCGAGAAACGCGATTGCGAAGCCTACATGGCGGATATGCGAGTCAAGGTGGACAAAAAAGGGTTATACACGTATCCCGATGTCGTGACGGCATGCTCCCCCGAGTTTGAAGACGACGAATTCGACACGTTGATCAACCCTCGTGTGATTATCGAAGTTCTCTCGAAGTCGACGGAGGGCTATGATCGTGGCACAAAATTTGAGATGTATCGACGCCTGCCCACGTTGCAGGACTATGTTCTGGTCTCACAGGACAAGATGCACGTTGAACAGTTTCAACGTCAGCCGGACGGACGCTGGATCCTGGAAGAGTTCGATTCGCTCGAACGGACACTAGCGTTCGAAACCAGTAACTGCACCCTGCAACTCGCAGACATCTATGCGAAGGTTCAATTCAGCAATCAATCTTAGCCGATCCGCTGGCGAATCTCGGCAACACAATCTTCCACTTTAACTCGCCATTGCTCCAACGAATCGCGATCGCGGATGGTGACGGTGTTGTCTTGCATCGTCTGACCATCGACGGTGATGCAGTAGGGCGTACCGGCTTCGTCCTGTCGACGATAGCGACGACCCACGGCACCCTTCTCGTCATAGAAGACGTTGAAGTTTGGTTTTAATGCTCGATAGATTTCCTTCGCGACTTCGGGCATGCCGTCCTTCTTCACGAGTGGGAACACCGCTGCCTTGACCGGAGCGATCCGCGGATGGAACTTCATCACCACGCGAGATTGCATCTTGCCGTTCTCGTCGGGAGCTTCGTCCTCGGTGTATGCTTCGCACAGGAAGGCCAATGTTGCGCGGTCCGCGCCAGCGGACGGTTCGATTACATGGGGCGTAAACTTCTCGTTGGTCAGATCATCACGATAGGACAGATCCTTGCCACTGCCCCGCCACTTTGGTTTGCCATCGGGGCCGAGTTGTACTTGCAGCGGATTGGTCTTCTCGTCGAGTTTGCCTTCCATGTGGCTGCGGAGATCGAAGTCGCCGCGATGAGCGATGCCCTCCAACTCGCCGTACTCGCCCGGTGGCAAGAAGGGGAAGGCGTATTCGATGTCCGCGGTGCCTGTTGAGTAGTGACTCAATTCGTCCGTATGGTGCTCTCGCAATTGAAGTCGGTCACCCGCCAGACCGAGATCCTGATACCACTTCATACGGCGATCACGCCAGTAGCGGTACCAATCTTGCGACGAGTTCGGGTGGCAGAAGAACTCGATCTCCATCTGCTCAAACTCGCGTGAACGGAACGTAAAATTTCGCGGCGTGATTTCGTTGCGGAAGCTCTTGCCGACTTGAGCGATACCGAACGGAACGCGAACTCGAGTGCTGTCGACGACGTTCTTGAAGTTGACGAAAATGCCTTGAGCAGTCTCGGGACGCAGGAAGGCGGTGTCTTCCTCGCCACCCAATGCACCAACGATCGTTTTGAACATCAAGTTGAACTCGCGCGGTTCTGTGATGGTGCCCAGCGTCTTCGCATCGGGGCCAAGCACCTGCGAGATGTCGTCTAGGTCAGGCAACGCGATGAAATCGGCATCCCACTTCATCTCATCCGCATTCTTCGCCCGGAGATTAAAAAACTTCTGAGCACGCGCATGTGTATCCGCTTCTTCCTGTTCGACCTCGGCGACCGTCGCTACGAAGATGCGTTGCCCTTTCGCCTCGACCCAGCGCCCGCGGACCTGATCGTAGCGATAACGCCGTTTCGATTCGCGGCAATCGACCATGTGATCGCAGAACAGATCATAATGCCCGGACACTTTCCACACCTGCGGGTGCATGATGATCGTGCAATCGAGGCCGGTCATCTCGTACGCTTCCGGTGCGCCGGTGGCTACCGATAAGTCGTCGTGGCCCGTGACCATGTCTCGCCACCACGCTTCCTTGACGTTGCGTTTCAACTCGACGCCCAACGGCCCATAATCCCAGAAGCCGTTCAAGCCGCCGTAGATCTCGCTGGATTGAAAGAGAAAACCACGACGCTTGCACAGCGAGACAAGTTTATCCATCTCCATCGTTCGTTCGCATCCTTCTGAGAGTCGAGTGATTGATTGCTAGCGTTTCTCGACACTATCCTCGTCGAGTCGGTTCGCGATAGGGGACGTTTCGACTTGTTGTGCGCCAGGCTTTAGTCTCTTCTTGCCACAGACCTGACCGTTCGATCGTAAAACGCATGCTTTGGCAGGCAGCTGAGTTTGGGTAAACGGTGGTGAAACGAAGGCACAGACTAGGTAATCCAGCCAATCTACTCGCTGCCGGAAACACGCGCCTATGCTGCGTCAGCGCTTACGGTCACGGACTGGTCTTCGCTTGATTGGCTTCGCTGTCATTGGCGAGCGTCAAGTCATCTCCGGCAGTCTCCAGGGTAAACTGAATCCGCGTGGCGCGGTCGTCTTGCACTTCGAGGATCTCGGCAACAGAGCCGTTCAGACGGATCTTGTCGCCCACCACCGGCATGCGCTGGGCGCGAGCCATTAAGACACCGGCAACCGTATCCATATCTTCGTCGCCGAGTTCGATGTTCAACGCTCGTTCCACTTCCTCGATCAGCGTACTGCCAAGGACCACGAATCGGCCCGGAGCCTCCTCGGATATATTGGGCTCTTCTGCGTCGAATTCGTCTTCGACCGGACCGACGATTTTCTCCAGGACATTCTCCAGCGTTACGATACCGATGGTCGTTCCATACTCGTCGACCACGAATGCCAATAGCTGGTGTGTGGCTTGAAAGTGTCGCAGCACGCGGCTGATCGGCATACTCTCCGGCACCTTTCGCGCGGGCCGAATGAATCTCCGCAAATCAATATCATCCGCATCGGCTGCTAAACCGAGCAAGTCTTTCAGGTGAATCACGCCAAGGACCTTGTCGAGTGATCCGTCACACAATGGGTAACGCGTGTGCTTCGTGCGTTTCGCCTGTTCGAGACACTCCGCGAAGGGCATGTCAATGTCAAAGAAATCCACTTCCCCGCGTGGCACCATGACACGTCGGCAGATCATGTCATCAAATTCAAACACCGCGTTTAGCAAGCGATGTTCGGATCGCGTCAAATGACCATGTGAGTGCGCATCGGCAAGCAACGCGCGAATCTCGTCTTCCGTATGCGGTGTTTCATGCTCGGTCGCACCCTTCAGCCCGACAAGTCGCAGCAGGAAACCTGTTGTCAAGTTCAGGACGGCCAGGAACGGATACAGAACAAAGTAGAAGAACTTCAGTGGAGCCGCACACCAAAGGATCATCGTCTCTGGGCGACGAATGGCGAAGATCTTGGGAGCTTGTTCGCCGATCACCAGATGCAACGCCGTAATCGTCGAGAATGCGACGACGAATGCGATGCCATGCACCATCGTTTCGCTCGTGACTCCGAGACTTTTCAGCACGGGCGTTATGAGGTGTGCAAATGCCGGCTCGCCGACCCAACCTAATGCCAAAGACGCCATCGTAATTCCGAGCTGGCAAGCCGACAGGGAGGCGTCAAGCCGTTCGGCCAGCCATAGGGCTGTCTTGGCGAACGGGCGTCGATCGGCAACCAGCTTCTCGATCTGGGTTAGTCTTACTTTGACCAGCGCGAATTCAGCAGCGACAAAGAATCCGTTCAGGATGACAAGAAAGATCGCGACGGCAATCTCAAGGGTGTCCGCTAACCACGGAGGAATCATGTTGTCTCTTTGGAGTCAATTCGAAGAACGAATCAGCCCACAGGGAAGGGTTTCGGGAAGGACGAACGAGACATTAGTGTAACTTCTCATTTTGCTAATGTAATCCGCCATCGGGCAAGATCTAACTCGGGTACCGCTTCGAGCTTATCGAGTTGGGCGGCGATCTCAATGTCGCGTTCGAGCCCGATTTCGATGAGATTTCGGGCACCGTAGCTATTTCGCAGCGATTCATGGAGGGGGAGCTTGTTCTCGGCCATTTCGCGGGTAAACCTTGTCCAAGATTCGATCGCGATCGTGGCTTGGTCGTTCATCGCGGAACCCGCTTCGACCCGGCCCAACTGCTCCGCGATCGCTCCCGCCAACAAGACGTCTTCCCGTGTGATCTTCCGATTCGTCCCAGCACATACAATTTCGATCACTTCTTCGGTCGCAAGACTATCGCAGACTGCGGATAGATTGACGAAACCGGCCAATACGACTCGCGCCGCCCGTTCGGCGGTCTTCATCGCCCGCGTACCATTGGTGGTCGTGAAGATCAGCGTTTTGCCCCCAACAGAGGTTGGTGTGTACTCGGATGGAGAATTGCCAAAATCGAAGCCTTCGATCCGCTTTCCACCTCGTTCTCCACCCAAAAGGGTATCGTCGCCCAGACGTGACTTCAGCCTGCGGGCCTCGTCCACCTCTAAACAAGGAATGACACATATCGCCCCCGCGGCGATCGCATGGGCGATAGTAGTCGTAGCGCGAAGGACGTCGATGACAACAACCGTTTTGTCAGTCAGTTGTCCGTCGTCAACCAGTTCTGGAAGAAAATGAACATTGATCGTGCGTGGCATGAGGAATATTGAAGCAAGGCATTTGCTCACTGACAAGCCGCAGGCAGCACGAGGAAATCCCTGGCACCACGATACAAGCCGAAAATTATGTGCGATAATTCATCTGAATCGATACGTCGATTGAAACCCGTCTTGGCATTGCGTCTTAGGTGCCTTTCCTTCCGTAAGTAACCCCAGTTAGGAGCCGGTCATGTGTCACACCGCCTTTTCGCGCGTCGTCCCGTATCTCGTCACATACCTGGCAACTTGCCTAGTCCTAGGTTGCGGTAGTGGCTCGGCACCCCTGACCTCGACGGACGCCACGAACGTGTCACCATCGGAGACTGTCAACAGTTCCGAATCTTCGGAGCCACCGTCTCAGCGAGCAAACCAAATCACTGCAAGTCCCGCGGTGCCATCGGTAACCGAATCTGCTGCCACCTCGGCGAAACCTGGCACAACGACTGTCCCGTCTTCAGAATCGAAAATCGTCAAAGTCGACGAAACGCCTCGCGAGCCAGCCACCGTCGAGGAAGCCATTCGCGTCCTCGACTTAAGGACATTGCCAGCCTTTGAAGACGCAGAGTTTCGGCAGGACCGGGTCGAGATCGGTCATTTGGAATACGAAGTCAAGGCCGACCTAAGTCAAGCGATTAAGTTCCATCGCGCGCAACTTGCCTCTCTCGGCTGGGAGGAATTACCGGACAGTCGCCCTGAGGGTGATTATCCGATGATCTATCTGACAAAGGACGGTTACGTCATGCAACTGTTCGGGTCACTGTCTTATGATCCTGACAAGAAGAGCCAGGGTTATTGCAGCATCGGCATCTACAACTACGGCAATACTCCGTTTAGCAAATTGCCGGTTCCGGAAAGTGCTTCGCCTCATTATGGGATGCCGGGCCATCCAAGCTACGTCACAACAGACGACACCGATGCGACGCGCGCTTGGTGTAGCGAGTCCCTGCTAGAGGCGGGTTGGCAACCGTATGGTTCAGCTAGCGATATGATGTACTTCAAACAGAATGCGATCAAACTTTCGGCTTGGGTGCGTGGTCACGAGAGTCAACCGGGCAAGACATTTATCGACTACAGCAGCGAACTCATGTCCGCCGATCTGCCACTGCCGACCGGTGTCGAAGACTCGCAATATGTCGACTCGATGGGGCGTCTTACATTTACTTGTTCGAACGAACGATTCAACGAACTGGCCAAATTCTACGCGGACTCTTTTGCGGGGCGGGGGTGGAGCCCAACGACCGAACCGATCAAGGGCGACCGAACAACATCGGTCGTATACCGCAATGCTGCGGGCGATATCATCACGCTTGATATGGAAGATTACAACGAGAACAGCCGCATTTCTGTAACTCAACAGACCGCGGCACAGGTGGCTGTTCTCGAACAACGCCTGCGCGACGAGGCGAAACGACATGCTGCCAAACTCGCCGGCAGTTCTGAAATGAAACTGGACGGCGGCGATTCAGCGGAAATAAATCTAGAAGCGATACTGAAGGCGGAGCTAGGCAAGGTGGCCGGTGGCTCAACAAACGAAGCTAAATCCCGACTCGAAGCACTCGCCGAAGCAGGAGATATTGCGGGCTTAGAAGACGCGATCGGCGATTTTGTCGGTGGGTTGCTGGGAGGGGCTGCTGGCAAAGAACTTCCCACGTTTGATGGTAAGAATCCTGTCATGGAAGGCGATGATGTTGCCGCTACGTCGGTCGAAGATGGAATCGTATCACGGATCGCCGAGGCCAAGGTTGGGAAGTGCGAAGGATTTGTCCAGCGAAACGATGACAAGTTTGCGATGCATCACGCGATGGCGTTTCAGAAGACGGAGTTCGACGAACTCGTGACCGTTGTCTACGTGAGCGCGGAACCTTTCCGTACGAAAGGTTTGCAAGGGACGACGGTAGAGGAAATGTCGCTCTTTCGCTGGCAAGCACCGGACAGTCCGCCCTCGATGGAGATGCGAATTCGTGGTGATTCTGTATCCATCAGTTGCTTCGTGGAAGGCCATTCGATCAACATCGGCGGTGCCGACTTCAAGAGCGAGGCGATGCTGAAAGATGGCAAACTACAGGGCAAGGTGTTTTCACCCGAGCCACACGAGTTTTTCGACGACACCTTCCAATTTTCCATTTTGCTCGACGTCGATGTAATGAAGACTGCGGAAACGGCCGCGCCCAGCAGGCTGGTTGCAGACGACAATTATGAGTATCCCGTTGCGATCGGATGCAACGAGGTATCGAGCGAGAGTAGCCCTTACCGAACGGTTATTCGAGGCGTCCACCCTGCTGGTGTTGCATTGTTAACGGACTTCTATCGAACGGAACTTGCCGCTCGCGGTTGGAACGAAGACGCCACCGTCGCTAAGCTGACTGAAGACGCCGTCAGCCTGTCGTTTGCAAGTGAGGAGGAGACGCTTGCTGTGCAGTTGCGTGTTACCGCGGGAAGAACGGAGTTCGCATTAGCGGCTCGAAACGGCGCCCGAGCGAAAAAGGACGGAATCGTTGCAAAGCCGGGCAAAGCAAAGTTGATGCTTGCGAATCCAGGTGAGACGGAAATGGTGGTGTCGGTCGATGGCAGGGAATACAAAGTCGCGGCGGGAGTCGGCGGCAGCAATCCCGCGGAAGCAATGCAGATCGATATCGAACCGGGAACGCACTCGATCGCTGTCAAATCTGGGAATGAACCGCCGGAAACGGAGAAATTCGAACTTGATGCCGGCGTGACGTGGGCCATTGTCGGCTTTCCAGGCGGCGGTTATCTATCGGAGCGGCTGTATTAGTTGATGTTTTGGAGTGCGATTATGCGATGTTGTCTGACGTTAACCGTATGTCTGACCGTCCTGACAACGATGACAGCGAATGCTGACGATCCGTCATCCGCCCTTCCTAAAGTGGTTCTCGTCGGTGACTCGATTCGCTTGAGCTACGCGCCGATTGTGGCCGCCGAGTTGGCAGGTAAAGCCGTCGTTGTCAGCTCCAAAGCAAACGGCGGGGATAGCAGTAACATCTTGAAGCATCTCGATGAATGGGTGATCCGCGAGAATCCGGAAGTTGTCCACTTCAATTGCGGCATCCACGACACCAAGAAGTTTTCGGCGACGGGGAGATTCCAAGTGTCGCCCTCGGAATACGAAGTCAATCTCCGCGAGATCGTAAGGCGTATCCGAGCCGAAACCCGCGCTGTTGTCTTGTTCGCCACGTCGACTCCGATTCTGGATCAACAAGCTGCCGCATCTCGGCAAGGCCGCGATTACGCACTTTTGGAAAGCAGCATCGAGCAATATAACGAGATTGCGATACGAGTTATGAAAGAACTCGATGTTCCGGTGGACCATCTGCATCGTTTCTTATCCGAAAATGGCGTGTCCGAGGCCATCGGAGCGGACGGAGTGCATTTGACCCTAGCCGGGCAAAAACTTGTCGGAGCGACCGTCTCAAGGTTTGTTACCGAGAATCTAACGTCAACCGGAGGCACACCCGCCCCTTCTGAGATGCCATAAGCGAAACTCACGAAGATCTTTGCCGCCTACAGCGACGACCGCTGTTAAGTTATTCTTTCTAATCGCGGTTCACATCCAGTGCTCCAGCCACTTCGTTGCACCCAATGCCGGAGCCCTCCAGTTTACTAGCGGCGTTTTACACCATATTAGGCGATGGAAATGACAGCTGCCGTCGACAAATCGAACGAACGCGTTCAAAAAATGTTCGGCGAGATCGCGCCGCGGTACGATCTGTTGAATCACCTGTTGTCAATGAACACGGACAAGTATTGGCGCTGGCGGACAGTTCGTTTGGCACCGCCACAAGGCGACGCTCCGATCCTGGACGTTTGTACGGGCACGGGGGATCTGGCTTTCGCGTATTACAGGCGGACGCGCGGCGAGGTCGAAATCGTGGGTTCCGACTTCTGTTCCGAGATGTTAGCGATTGGAGACCGCAAGAAAGAGAAGTATGGATGCGACGAACAGGTCACATTTGTCGAGGCTGACTCGCAGAACTTGCCGTTCGAGGACAATCGATTTCAGTTGGTCACCGTCGCATTCGGCTTGAGAAACATCGCCGATACCGATCGCGGACTCCGCGAGATGACTCGCGTCTGCCAACCCGGCGGTCGGGTGGCAGTACTGGAATTCTCGATGCCCAATTGGCAACCTTTCAAGGCGATCTATGGTTTCTACTTTTTGAAGGTTTTGCCAAAGATCGGCCAATGGATGATGCGGAACAAGCAGGATGCTTACAGCTACCTGCCAGAGAGTGTTGGCCAATTTCCGTCTGGCGAGGCGCTGGCCGAGCGAATGCGAGTGGCCGGGCTGACAAACGTGAGATTTCATCCGATGACGCTTGGGATTGCGACGCTCTATGTTGGTACGAAACCTGATGCACTGGCAACGCCTGGTGACGAGGCTCGCGTATGAATCTGCCCATCGTCGTGGGAATCACCGGAGCGAGCGGGGCCGTGTATGCAGTGCGATTGTTGGAGGTGCTGCTCGGTGAAGGTTGCGATGTGCATCTTGCGATCAGTCCGTCTGGAAAGACGGTGATCGCGCAGGAACTGAGACGCAACGTCGATCTGAATCACTTCGCGCCCGAAACTTTGCTAGACAGTTCCGTTCCGACGGCGTCTCTCCACTATCATCATTTCACGGACTTCATGGCCCCGATCGCGAGTGGTTCCTTTGTCACAGGAGGCATGGTGATCTGCCCCTGCTCTGGCACAACACTCAGCAGTGTCGCCCACGCTGCCGGTAGCAATTTGATCCAACGAGCGGCAGAAGTGCATTTGAAGGAACGCCGGAAACTTGTTCTCGTTCCACGCGAGACTCCGCTGTCCCTGCCCCAAATCGATAGCATGAAACTCGCCACGGAAGCCGGCGCAATTGTGCTGCCAGCTACGCCCGGCTGGTATCATGGGGTTCATTCGGTGAGCGATCTTGTTGATTTCGTCGTCTGCCGAATCCTCGATCAGCTTGGCGTGCGTACGAATTTGATGCGTCGCTGGGGGGAGCCATGATTACGCGTCTGCGCCACCTGCTGGACATGATTCGGTTTAGCCACACGATCTTTGCGCTGCCGTTTGCCTTGTTGGCGACTGTAATGGCGTGGACAACTCCGACCTCCTCTCCCGCTCGCCTCGCCCCCTGCCCTCCACCGTTTAACTGGCTGCATCTTTTAGGGATTCTCCTTTGCATGGTCTTCGCTCGTAGCGCGGCCATGGCTTTCAATCGGATCGCAGATCGCCGGGTTGACGCTGAGAATCCACGCACTGCAAATCGGCACATCCCAGCGGGCGTACTTTCAGTGACCAGCGTCGTGTGCTTCACGCTATTCAGTTCGGCGGGTTTTGTTGCCTCGACGCTGCTGTTTCTCCCGAACCCGCTACCGATCGTCCTGTCGGTGCCGGTGCTCATGTTTTTGCTGGCCTACAGCTACACGAAGCGAATTACTTCGATGGCACAGTTTTGGCTGGGAGCTTCTCTAATGTTGGCTCCGATCTGTGTGTGGATTGCATTACGCGGAGAGATCCTCGTCACCGACCCCGCAGACATCTTTCCAGCGGCTTGCCTAGGTTGCGGAGTGATGCTGTGGGTTGCGGGATTCGACATGATCTACGCTTGTCAGGATTATGACTATGACGTGAGAGCCAAACTTCGCAGCATCCCGACCGCGTTAGGCGTTGCCGGCGCGTTGCGTCTGGCCGCAGTTTGCCATTTTGCCATGATTCTGGTGCTGGGCGCACTACCATTTACTTACTTGCTCGGCGGGCAAAGAATTAGCCTCGGTTGGATCTACGGCACAGCAGTCTTGGCGATTGCGTTGCTCTTGGTTTACGAACACCGTTTGGTCCGGCCGGATGACCTGACACGCGTGAATATCGCGTTTTTTAATGTAAATGCGATCGTGAGCATGGGGTTGTTTGTGCTCGCTTCCGTTGATCTGCTGACTTCGATTTGACCTGCCATCTCTTGATCTCCTAGACACCCCGTTAACTCCTCCATAGACTCGACGGTTCTGACGTAGGGCATACATCCCGTGTGCCTGGACATCCATTAAAACGAACACGCAAGCTGAGTGTGCTACGCCAAGCCCATGACATCCAACTTAGAATCGATCCGCGACAAAGTTCACTCTGGCGAGCGATTGTCTTTCGACGATGGACTGTTTCTTTACGAGCCATCGACTCCGCTGCATGAGATCGGTGAATTGGCGAATCTTGTACGCGAACGTCTCAACGGCAATGTTGGCTATTACAACATCAACACGCATTTGAATCCGACGAACATTTGCGTGTACCGCTGTACGTTTTGTGCTTTCCGCTCGGATTTGCGCGACTCGAAGGGCTATACGATGAGCGACGAACAGATTCTCGCTCGGGGCCAGGAAGCGGTTGATAATGGCTGTACCGAGATGCACATTGTTGGGGGGTTGCATCACCAGAAGCCTTACGACTGGTACGTGCATATCGTTCGCATTCTGCATGACGCGTATCCTGATCTACATCTGAAGGCGTGGACTGGTGTCGAGATAAACTGGTTCGAGCATCAAACAAAGAAGCCGGTGCGTGAGATCTTACAAGATCTGATCGATGCGGGGCTCGGTAGCATGCCCGGAGGCGGCGCCGAGATCTTTCATCCGGAAGTCCGCGACCAGATTTGCGAACATAAGGCTGATCCCACCAAGTGGCTGAATATCCATCGCGAGGCGCACTCGCTTGGCATCAAGACGAATTGCACCATGCTCTACGGTCACATCGAGAACGCGTATCATCGTATCGATCACCTGATCCGCCTCCGCGAGTTACAGGACGACTCGGGCGGTTTTCAGACGTTCATTCCGCTGGCGTTCCATCCAGAAAACACTGGACTTTCTCACATCAAGAAGCCGTCGGCGATCATGGACTTGCGGACGATGGCTATCAGCCGCTTGATGCTCGACAATATTGCACACATCAAGGCGTATTGGATCATGCTCGGCATTGGCACCGCTCAAGCGGCGCTGTCGTATGGGGCCGATGATCTTGATGGGACTGTGCGTCACGAGTTGATTTATCACGATGCCGGAGCAACGACGCCGGAGATCCTTTCCGTGGAAGACATCCGGCGATTGATCGAAGAGGCGGGCCGCGAGCCCATTGAACGCGACACCGTCTACCGCCGAGTCGAGCGCGACCCGAACGATCCAAGTCGTTGGAGCATTGGCGAAGTTTTGCCCGTTGGTGGATAGCGTAGCAATCACTATCCGAGTGATCGGCGTTTTAGGGCCCTGTAAGGGCTGTCACTTGGAAAGTGACGGCCACTGAGTTTTTTAGCTTCGAATACCAACTAGCAGCACTTCTCGTCCGGCCCGCAACATTGTGTCTGGGGTAATTGCGTTGCGTCGAAGCCGACTCCTTTTGTCTCACGAGGGTGTCGCACGGCGCTGCACCGGCAATCGTAGGGGACTGCGTCGCTTGCATCGACGGCGTGATAGGGAGGAACCGCAATCACCTCGTCCGCGTAAGGTTCGGTGGTGTAGATTCTGAAAGTTTTTTCGCAGACTGCGGTTCGTACCCCACGTCGCAAAACATGGCCATCGTCATCGGTCACGCTCTTCCAGGGCCCACGGTAGATCACGGCTTGGTGATGATCCAAGCATGGTCCTTCCTTTCCCTTAAACGCGCGAACGGTCATGCTGCGGAACTCGATTCCTTCGACCGTCGCCCACGGCTCCTCCTGACGCACGACGATCTCGACTCCATAAAAACCAGCGCGTTCAAATTCCTTGAGGAATTCATCCTCAACAAACGCACCGCTGATGCAACCACTCCATAGTTCGGGGTTGTTCTTCAAATGGTCGGGCACGACTTCGTCGCAGACGATATCGCTGATCACCGCGCGACCGCCTCGTTTCAGTACTCGATGGATTTCTGTGAACAATTGCTTCCGCGCGACGGGATCGACCAGATTCAGCACACAATTCGACAGCACGACGTCCACCGAGTCGGATGCGATCATCGGTTCGTTTGTCCGCAAATTGTCGGCGAATTCTTGGGCTCGGCTCCAGGAATCCGTATCCGTCACGGGGTGTGACTTTAAGTGATCTGCGAAGCGATCGTGATCCAACGCGAGGTCTTGGATCTTTCCTTTGAAGAACTCGACATTGTTCCAGCCGATGCGCTGGCTGATTTCGTTTTGAAAGTTACGCGCCAACGCCAGCATGTCATCGTTCATGTCGACGCCTAAAACTCGGCCTTCCGGGCCCACAATCTGGGAAGCGATATAACAGATTTTTCCGCCGCCCGACCCCAAGTCCAACACAGTCTCGCCCGACTGAACATACTTGGATGGATCGCCACATCCGTAGTCGCGATCGATCAATTCCTGGGGCAGCACCTCCAAATACTGTTTTTCGTAGGTTACTGGGCAACAAAGCGCCGGTATCTGCTCTTGCGAGGCCGCCGAGTAGCGGGCACGTACGGCTTGCTCAACATTTAGTCCCTTGCCATTTTTCGTGATATTGACCAGGCTCATGCCAACTCCTTTCGTGGGTGTGAGGCCCTATCTTAGCGAGGATAACGGGGCAAGTGTAACGGGACAGTAAGGGAGCTTACGGTATGCTCGATACGTTCACCCGGTTGTCGCGTCGATTCCGCCCGATCACAATACCGAATTAGCAAGCCCCGGGAGCGAACCGTCCATGATCTATGTGATTGCTACGATTGAGATTGTCGAAGGAAGACGAGAGGCCTTTGTGAAGGCTTTCCTGGCGAATGTACCGAACGTCTTGGCGGAGCAAGGTTGTATCGAATACCAACCCACGACCGATCTCGCCACCGAGATCAAGGCCCAGCCCGCGGTTCGAGATAGCGTCGTCACCATTGTCGAGAAATGGGAGAGTCTCGACGCGCTGAACGCGCATCTTGTGGCTCCTCACATGATTAGCTACCGCGAAACGGTGAAAGATCTCGTGAAAGGTGCCTCGCTTCAAATACTCGAACCTGCGGCAAGTTACCAATAGTCGCTCGGCCCACGACCAGGAGTCCTTTGTGCAAGAAGTCGCCCGACAGCTAGTCGATGCATTGAATTCTGCTCGCCCCATCGCGTATTGCCGTTTGGTGGAGACGCGTGGCTCGACACCGCAAAAAGCCGGAGCCATGATGCTTGTCTACGCCGATGGCTCTCAAGCGGGAACGCTAGGTGGTGGATGCGTCGAGGCCGAAGTCAAACGGCGAGCGCTGGCGGTTCTGCATGAAGGAAAAGCCGAAATCGCAACATTTCAACTCGACAGCGATTACGGTTGGGACGATGGTTTGATCTGTGGCGGGCGGATGCAGATTTTGATCGATCCCATTCGTGATGAGGCGGCTAAAGGCTACTACCAAAGACTTGCCGAAGCGATTGCCCAGGGTCAAGGTGTCACCGAGGCGATTGTTTTCGATTCCGCCGCCAGCAACCTGAGTTCTCCTGTAAGCTATCTGTTCAACGAAGAAGACGAATTGTTCGCGACGTTGTACTCGGGTGAATCAATCGATGCTCCGTCGCTGGTCAGCGAGAATCTAAAATCGCTCGCATCTCGACCTCGACCGTACGCGGCACACGGTATCGCGTTCTTGCCGAGCGACCATCGTTGCCGATTGCTGATCGTCGGTGGAGGGCACGTCGGTCAAGCCGTGGCGGCACTCGCCGCTGGGTTACAGTTCGATGTCTGGGTTGTCGATGACCGGGCCGACATCGTGTCTCCGGAACGATTTCCTCAAGCCCAACGTCGCATCTCTGGGTCGATCGAAGAAGTGCTCGCCAATATCGAGATCACGCCAGACACGTATTGCATGATTGTCACTCGCGGCCACAATCACGATGAACAGGCACTTTATCATTTGGCTGACCGCGGTGCACGATATGTTGGCATGATCGGCAGCCGGCGCAAGATCCGCATGATTTTCGACGACCTGCTCGAAAAGGGCATCTCGGCGGAGGCACTGGAACGTGTCTATGCTCCGCTAGGGATTGATATCGGTTCGCAAACAGTCCCAGAGATTGCCGTCAGCATTTGTGCTGAACTTGTCTCGCATCGCAATCGCAGCGGCATCGTGCCCGGTCGACCAGAGCCCATTCGTTTGACGAACTAGAAAGTGTTCGTTTAACATTCGGGGCAGAGGCATTAACTGGCTGACGCTGAAAACTGTATAACTCGGGAGGTCCAAGATGCGGACAGCTCGCATTGGCTTCGGGGTGCTGCTCTTCACGTTTGCGTTCGTGGGACGCTCTTTCTCGGCAGAGATCAAAGGCCAAGTCGTGGCCGTCAACGATTCTGTGATCGAAGTCCGAGTTACCTCGGATTTGCTTCCCGTCAAGGGCGACAAATTGGAGGTCTACGTTGATATTCCCGGCGTGGGGCAAGCCACGGTCGCTTCGGGAAGTATCTTAAAGGTCAGCGATGTTGTTGTCGTCGCAAGGATTGACAATGCGACGGGAAGTGTCCGTAACGGGCAGTTAGTGAAGGTTGAATCTTCCGAGCCGGTCAAGCGTGTGATGCCGGCATCGACTGCCGCGACCGTGGGCGATTCTGTTGACGACTGGGGCACATTTCATGATCCCGATGGCGATTGTGCGATCATTCGTGGTGCTCATCGAATGACAATCAAGGTTCCCCCCGGTCGCCACGACCTGTATTTCGACAACGAAGATCCAAGCGAACGTAACAATGCGCCTCGCGTAGTGCGAGAAGTCACCGGTGACTTTTTAGCGCAAGTGAAAGTTACAGCAGACTGGTCACTGCGGACGCCGCTTCCAAATGAACAGAACACCTTCGCCGCGGGTCTAGCCATCGTTGCTTCACCGCAACATTACGTGCGGCACGAACGAATTCTCTTTCGTCATCGCCAGCTTGGGACGGCGAGTACCTTCGTGCCATCGATCTATGACGTCGATGGACGGCGACGAACTTCGCTTGAAGTCGCAACGCCCGATTACTTTCAGGGCCCATCAACTTGGTTCCGCGTGCGGCGAACTGGTCAGCTCGTCTACACTTACATCAGCCACGACGGACAGCAGTGGAAGCCAGCGCGAGAAATCATCACGGAACTGCCGGAGAAAGTGCAGGTTGGTATTCATGCGATTAACGCCTCGGGCAGCGAGTTCACCGTCGACTTCGAGGACTACGAACTACTTGATGCCAGCTACGCGCGATTGGTCCGATCATCGCACGCCAGTTCCCGGTTTCCGGCGTGGCCGTCGATCACTCCCGATCAACCGTGGTTGGGCATCTCGCACACCATGCTCACAGCGGGCGGCAAGTATCGATACTATATCACGGGTTTGTTAGACGACGGTCCGGCGAGCAAGGCCGGGTTGAAAACGAACGACTTTATTGTCTCGGTTAATGGCAACCGGATCAGTTATGTCGAGTCGCTTGGCAAGGGTTTGAACGAAACCGTCGACATGTTCAAAGCCGGCGAGACGATTCAAGTGGTACTGGAAAGGCAAGGGCAACAATACGAAGCTCAAGTGAAGCTCGAAGCGATTCCCCCGGATGGCGGCAACGAGCTGATTCTCTCTGCAGCCGAAGCCGGTGAAGCATGGGCGATGTTTGAATTTGGGCAGCGGTTGGCAACGGCATCATATGAAGGCCGTGAAACCGAGTGGCCCTATTTGAGCAAGGAATATGGCAGCACGACAAACGGAATTCGGTGGATCGAAAAGGCCGTTGAGGCAGGAAATGCCCATGCTGCCAAGCACTTGTCTTACTACTATCAGGTTGGCGAGCGTCAAGATGCGGAAAAGTATGTTCGCTTTTGCAATCGTGCCAGAGAGCTCTCGAAATACGAAGATGATGACGACATCTACTTTGATGTAACGATGGGATTAGCAGCCTCCTACTTAGGCACGAACTTTCTCAATAAGGATCTTCTACCACGCGACGTCAATCGCGGTATCGCTCTGTATCGTGATCTGGCGGAAAAAGGCAGCCCGAGTGCGGCGGATAAACTCGGCGACATGTACAAAAATGGCGATGGCGTTCCCAAAGACACCAAGATGGCAATGCAATGGTATGAAGTAGCAGCGAAGGCAGGCAGCACATCGGCGCAATGCTCCGTCGGTATGATGGCCTACTTCGGTGATGGCGTCGAACAAGATTATCCCACTGCGTTCGCTTGGCTAAAGCTCGCGGCGGAGGGAGGCCAGTTCATGGGAATGCACCTTCTGGGCGAGATGTACGAATACGGTCGCGGCGTGGAAGAGGATCTCGATGCTGCCAGAAAGTGGTACCAGAAATCCGTCGATTCCTCCTTGATTGGCAATCCGGCGTCCCGTGCGGCAATTATTCGATTGGATCAAAAACAGTCCCGCTAGTTTTCGTTCGATGCGGTGAGGTAAAGACGTTGAGCAACCTTCAGAATGCTGCCGTCATCTTCCCCTCGTTGCGACGCCGCTCGTGCTGATGCCGTTTCCCTGCACGTGCGAGTAGTTGATGGTACCCGCAGCGACTGGCGTGAAAGTTATGCTGCGAGTCAGAACGGTTGGCAAAGCCCCGCTGTTGACGGCGACATAAGTTGTCCCCGTGCGTTTGGCGGTAACAGTCGCAGTCGCCGGAATTCCTTGAATGCCTCGCATGATGTTGGATTCTCGGCCGTCGAGATACAGCGTCACCGAAGCCGTATTTGCATCGATCTGCTTCCATAAAAAGCGAGTTGCGACGGCATTGTACGCACCGCCAACGGCATAGAGTCCGTCCATATTGCCGGCGTCTTTCGGCTTTGCCGGTGTCGTGTCGTGGGGCTGATCGGCCGACTTTAGCGTTGGAAGTGGCGGAAGGTTCATCGACGGCTTGCTCGGCGCTGGCGTCCCTGCGACTTTCGTAGGAGGTGGCAGTTGTCGGAAGATTTGACGGTTGACGTCACTGGACGCGACGGATGAAGGTGTAGGAGGTGAGGCGGCATTTCGAGTCAGGTCTGGTAGTGCTCGGAGAAAATCTCGTCCTCGCATGCCTGGATTGCTCGCAGGTGTTCCAGCCAACGGATCAGCAGGAGGCGAAGCACCCTGTGCCGATTGTTGTTGCCGCTGGAATAGCGGATTGTCCGCAACATCTCCCGTCATCGGATGATTTGGATCGAGTCTGGGCGGCGAATTGCCCTGTGTCGGATCACTAAACAAGTCGCCTATTTGGATGCCGATAATATCGCCGAGCGAGCCGCCAACTTGGCCGCCGATAAGGCCACCACCCATTCCTAGCAACACGGCCCCAAGTATTCCCCATCCAACCGGGTTTGAGATAATCGCTCCACCAAGCGCGCCGCCAACAAGTCCCCCGCCAACGGCCCCCAGTCCTCTTACTCCAGTCCGGATTCGGTGACCTCTCGCTGCAGTCGCCGTGGCATAAACTACGCCAACGATGGCCCCTGCGGTGAACACTCGCCCCACGCGGCTTGTCACTCCGCCGCGGATGTTGTTCCAAACACGGCTGCCATAGCCAGGCGTTGGTGTCCCACCAACGGGATAAACTACCGTGTCGCTTGGACGGACAACCGCCTTGGGGCCAGCTTGGGTGTTGTTGCCTGGTGATTGTCCTGTCTGGTAGGTATTCGGCACCCTTGTCCCAGCCGGTGGTGTGGCGTTTTGAGATGTACTCGGCAGTTTAATTCCGGTAGCTGGTGTCGGGTTTTGAACGCTCGATTGTGAAGGGCGCGGCGTGGGCACATCATCGAGTCCTGACAGCGCATCAGGAATGTCATCTAGTAGTGACAGATTTGGGCCAGAGGGCGGTTGAGCCGGTGTGGGTGCGCTGGTCGGCACTGCGTTGGCCGCTTGAGCCGCTTGAATTTGGAGTTGGTGAACCGCCCTCATGTCAGCTTCGAGACCAGCCTGAATCGCCGCCGGAGAGCCGCCCTGGCCCGCACCGGTTACAGGCACACGGTATCCGCGGTGGAAATTATTAAGCATCTCGCGGAGAAAGTGCTGCTGTTGGGCAAGGTAGGTCTGTTGTTGCTGCGGAGTCATCCCGCTAAGCTGCCCTCTGATCGAGTCGACTTTCGGACTATAAGTTGGGTCGGTTCCCAAAGGATCGACGTAGTTTGTGGGACTGTTGAGCGCGTAGTGAAACGGATTGAGCGTCAGGGCTCGATCCTGTTTCGGTGGAACCGGATCGGGTGCGAGAAACCTGCCCAAGCTGGCGTCAAAATAGCGAGCTCGATAGTAATACAGACCAAGGTCGCTATCGAATTCACGACCGGTGAACCCGAAGCGGCAAATCGAGACGTCGAGATCTGCTTCGCTCCTGCCGAATGGACTGAACTGACGTTGTTCGGCTATGTTTCCATCATCGTTCGTGAGCCACGAAACACTACCGATGTGATCCGTGTGAATGCCGTAAACCCGTTCACCATCTTGGACGGCTAGCAGATCATCGACGCTAGGGCCCTGAATGTAACTCTTAACGGGTTGCAGTTGATCATTGAGTTCAGCAACGAGATTTGTACCGTCGTTTACAAACCAGGTACGTCCCGACTCATCTTCGCGCCAAATTCGTTCACCGGTTGGGGCATAGCCGAATGAAACGCCTTTGCCGTTTGGCAAGTCGACTCGAACGAGTCTGTTTTCTGCGTCGTACCCGTAATGCGTTGTTCCATCGGCGTCCGTTCGCTCGATCAGGTTGCCGTGGTCGTCGTAATCGAACGACTCATCGCCCGCGCGAATCAGCCGATCTGCAGTGTCATACTCATATTCGACGACTGCTTCTCCGGTCGTCCGTTTACTGCGATTTCCACCTGGCGCATACTCGTATTTGACTGCTTCTTGTCCTTCCTTTTGGTAAGCGATCAGTTGCCCAGCACGATCGTATCGGTAGCGTAAGCTGTCGCCGTTGGAGGAATGAGTTTCAGTCAACTGGCCGGTCGCATCGTATGTATAGCTCTGTTCGGCGATGACGTGGCCGGCAGGGTCAGTGTACTTTACGGATGCGATGCGTCCGGTGGAATTGTAGGACCAACGGCCTTGGACTCCGTTCGGATAGGTGATCCCTGTTCGGCGATTCGCGGCGTCGTATTCGAGCGTTGTCGAAGTATCGTCAACCGTGATCTTCACTAGACGATCATTTTCGTCGTAATTGTAGATTGTTTTTGAACCATCGCTTGAAGTTCGCGATGTCATGCGATTCTTGTTGTCGTATTGATAATCGAAGGATTGCGTGATCGCAGAATATTCCACACGCGTCTGCCGGCCAAACTCGTCGAAGGCAAAATGTACCGGAAATTCGCCGTCGTCAACTTCGATCAGATTCCCATGATCGTCGTATCGATACGAGACGACTCGACCATCATCCAGTCGCTTTTCAAGCAACTGGCCGGCGGCGTTGTAAACGTATCGTGTGGTTTGTCCCAATGCATCGGTCGATGACGTAAGTCGTCCGGCTGCGTCGTACAAGGTTCGAACAACATTTCCAAGCGGATCCGTAAATTGAATGGGTTTGCCGGTCGAGTCATATGCGTAGAGATTTGTACCGCCGCTTGGTCGGATGACTTTGGCGATGCGACCAGCTGCGTCATATTCATATTCCGCTTTGTCGCCGCTAGCTTCCGTCAATGACGTCAGTTGGCCAGCGGCATCGTAGGCTCGACGTTGCGAATTTCGCAACGCGTCCGTCACACCAATCAAGGCTCCGGCCAGATCGTATCGATAACGAATCTTACTCCCGTCGGAATCCGTGATCTCCAGTGGGCGACCTTCGATGTCATGTCGCGTGGCCTTGCCTCGCCCGAGATTGTCTTTCCAGGCCGTTTGGCGACCTTCCGCGTCGAACTCGTAGGAAACTTCGAGACCACTTGCAAAGACTTTGCGAATGCAGTTTCCAACTTTGTCATATTCCAACGAGACTTGCCGCTGGCCGTTCTCAAAAACGGCCACCAAGTCATCGGCTTCGTTGTACTCGCGCGTGGTAACGACGCCTGTTGGCGATACGGTTCGAAGCAAGTTGCCGTGCAAATCGTATTCAAATCGCGTGGTTTTACCATAGCGATCGGTTTGGGCGGTGAGCATCCCGTCCGCGTCGTATTCGAATGTGATCTTGCCGCCGTCTGGGTCGGTTCTGCTGGCTAGAAGTCCGTTAGCTGAGTATTCGAACTTGGTCGTTCCGCCAGCCTCATTCCGCTCAGCGATCCGACGACCAGCCGCATCAACGGTCGTGGTTGTCGCACCACCCAGTGAGTTAATCTGACGTACCAGATTTCCATCGGCGTCGTACTCGTACCTGATCGTCTCGCCCGCTGCGTTCGTTTCTGCGAGCAAGGCGCCAATCGCGTTGTAACTCCATTTTTGTGTTCGACCCAAGGCGTCTGTTTCGGCAATCTTACGCCCGCGTGCGTCGTAGTCGTACTTTGTTCTGTTTCCACTTGCATCTGTCTTTACTGAGAGCAGCCCCGCCTCGTTGTAAGCAAACCGCGTTGTCGCACCTGAGGCATTCGTTGAACTGGAAAGTCGGCCTCCGAGGTCATAGTTGTTCGTCGTTGCCCTTCCTTCGGGATCCACCCACCGCAAGAGGCGACCGTGCTGGTCATATTCGAAAGTTGCGGTGTTTCCTGCTGCGTCACTCATTGCCGAAACTCGACCGTGATCGTCGTACTTTAAGCTGTATGAACGACCACCTCGGTGCTGAACACGTTGCAGGAGTCCGTCCGTCGAGTAATCAAATCTCGCGTCTTTGTCGTCGTCTCGCTGATGGGCAATTGACAGCAGGTTGTGGTCCAAATCGTGCTGTCGAACAACTCGCTTTCCTTCCGCCGTAACGTGCGATGTCAACACATGCGTGTCACCGTGATACTCGAATTGCTGAACTCCCTTTCCGGGTTGCGTGACGGCGGTCAAGCGGCCCATGTCATCAAACGTGAGGTGCACAGTTTCGCCGCCCGGCGCTGTGATCGAAATGGGTCTGTCCAAGTCGTCTGTTTCGATGCGCGTCTTGTGGCCGAGGGCTGTCGTTCGTTCAATGATATTGGAGTTCGCGTTTTGGCTTGTCGTTGAGACGGCTCCACCAGCATCGATAAATCGCGTGACTTGCGCCTCATCGTCGTATTCCCATCGCTCGAGTGCGCCGTCTGCAAAACGCCGACGGACGACCCGACCTTGCTCATCGTAAGCCAACGACGTCTCACCATCCCGGGGATAGCGTATCGACGCCAATTGCCCGGCTTGGTCATAGTTGAATCGGACTGGAGCCTGATGTTGATCTTCGTAGAAATAGCGAATCGACGACCCGTTCGAAGCACCGATTTGTGTCAGGCGTCCAGTGTTGTCCGTGACGAAGTTCAGGAAGCTGCGATGTGGACCTTCAACACGAACGAGTCTGCCAAGCGAATCGTATTGCACCGAAACGATGTTCTTGTTTCTGCAGTCAACTTCTACCAACTGTCCCTTTGCGTTGTACGTTTCCTTTGTGCTATCCGGACGCAAACATACGGCACTGTCTGTGTCAACGGTCAGCAAGCTGCCGTCCGCTGCCAGGTACTGGTTCTTTGTGTCGTACGGACGAAACAGCAGCCAGCCACCCTTTTCATGAATCGCCACGACGCCGTTACGTCTGGCAAGCCGCTTTTCCCAATTCAATTGCCATTGTGCCCCCAGCAGGCCGATCCCCTCACCACCAGCACGCGAAAAGCGACGGACATCGAGCGAAATAGCGCCTGCAGGCACTGTCGCATCGAGATGCTCTGCGATCAAGGTACCCGACCGCGAATGCACCTTCTCCCTTCGCTCTTCGACGAATGGCGTTGCGAACACGCCCATCAAAGCCGGCGTGTTGGCTAGAGATGCCAAGCTTTCGAGCGTGGCTTGCGGCTCCGATCCGGCGAGCGGTTGTGTCGGCGCGTAGAAGACGACTTTTACGGACTGACCATTGAATTCAGCCTGCCCTGGCTTTGGGGTCTGAGAGTAGACTCTCATCGCCCTATTATCATCGGAACTGTGAAAGCCGAGACGTAGATCGACTTCATAGCCAGCGGTAGACACGATCTGCCTCGCTTCCGCGACAGTCAGTCCAATCACGTCGGGAATGCCACTCGTCACCTCGACAGATTTCACTTCGTCTGCGTGAATGACGAGTCGGATCGCGCTGCCTCGGCGGACGATTGCGCCAGCTTCCGGCTGTACTTCATAGACGCCTTGGCGGCTGAACTCACGCGGTGCCGCTACTCCCAGATGAACGTCTGCCGTCAAGCCAATTGACTTCAAGACGTCGATTGCTTCGATCGCGGTCAGCCCCATCAGGGCGGGAACGGTTACCTGTTCGTCTGTCTGGCCGTAAACGAACTTCGCGACGATCTCCGGTGGAGCAACGGACCAGAGGACAAAAGTGCCTAGCATTACCCACGTCACTAGTGGTCGTTGATACCTGCCGACCATGTGAGATCTCCCATCTTCCAGAAGAATGAACCGTCTCGCGACCGCCGCTAACGAAGATGTGCCATCACGAACGCCACGAGCGTCACAGTAAGGCGTATGGTAAGTTGTTTTGCCTCTATAACGCAAGTTTATTAGGACCACCTAATGACACGGTCTCACCAAGTTCAACGCAGTTTCGCAATCGTTCCTGCGGCTGGTCGGAGTAAGCGAATGGGGCAAGACAAATTGGTGATGCCTTGGGGAGAGGCCACAGTGATCGAGTCGCAACTTGCGAGTTGGAGAGATGGAGGCGTTGACGAGATTGTTGTTGTCATGCGGCGTGATCAGGTTGCTCTTCGCGAGTTGTGTCGTACAGCCATCGTTGTCACGCCTACGATTCCTCCTCCGGAAATGAAAGACTCGGTGCTCGCCGCACTGGACGACATTCGCACGAAGTTTGCGCCTGACGCTCGTGACGTCTGGCTGTTGGCTCCAGCAGATATGCCGCAACTGGATGCTCAGGTTATCAGGCAACTCTTGGTTGCACATGATGCGGCTCGGCCGACGATCATCGTCCCCATTCGCAACAGGAAACGGGGGCATCCGGTACTGTTCCCGTGGGGGTGTGCTGACGAGGTGTCGCGGCTCTCGGCGGACGAGGGCGTGAACAAGCTGCTAGATCGATTTCCCGTTCGAGAGCTGGAGTGTCCTGCCGCGAGCATTCACGGTGATTTAGACACGCCGGAGGATTACCGCCAGCTGAAGGATGGACTAGGTGAATAGTCGAGAAACTCGCTCTTTGACGTTTTTCATAATACAATGTGGCCACAAACACAAATTCCGCTTGAGGATAGACTAATGACGAGGAAGACGAATTCTAATTACACACGCCGCCAGTTTTTGGCCACGACTGCAGCAGGTACCGCCGCGACGCTTGCCGCACCGGCGATCGTCACTGCGAGGAAAACCGACTCGCAAATCATCGTCGGCCAAGGCGATTACAAGTTCGAGATCATTCACGATTGGCCCGAGTTGCCCAGCCAATTCTCCTGGCAGACGACACACAACGTGGCTGTCGACAAAGCCGGCAACTTGTACGTCATTCACGAAGGCCGTGAGAACTTGAAGGACCATCCCGCGATCTTTGTGTTCGATTCCGAAGGCAAATACATCCGCTCGTTCGGAAACCAGTACCAAGGCGGCGGCCATGGTATTGAAGTGAGACAGGAAGGAAACGAAGAGTTTCTCTACGTGTGTGCCTATCAACAAGTGAAAGCTTTCTCGAAGTTGTCTCTGACAGGCGATGTTGTTTGGCACAAGCATGCACCGATAGAGGCCGGCGTCTATGCCGAAGGCGAAGATACGAACCCACAAAAGGTCTGGGGGCAGAACCGCTTCATGCCGACGAATTTTGCCTTTCTCGACGACGGTGGTTTTTTGTTGGCGGATGGCTATGGCTCGTTCTTCATACATCGCTACGACAAAGACGCGAAATGGCTCAGCAAGTTCGGCGGTCCGGGCGACGGAGAGGGAACCTTCAAGACGCCACATGGCATCTGGATCGATCGGCGCGAGGGTCGTGAGCCGAGGATTGTTGTTTGCGACCGCGCTCACCACACGTTGCAGTATTTCACGATGGACGGCAAATACCTCGAGACGCTAACGGGTTATGGCCTTCCCGCGAACATTGACACCTACGGCAACTTGATGCTCGTGCCAGAGTTGCATGCGCGCGTTACGCTGTTGAACGAGAAGAACGAAGTCGTTGCACAACTCGGTGCAGACGTAAAGCGAGTCACGACCGGAAACAACATTCGCGGCGATGCCAGCCAATGGATCGACGGCAAATTCGTTCACCCTCACGATGCCTGCTTTGACAACGACGGCAACATCTTCGTCGCCGAATGGGTGGCTACGGGACGCGTTTCGAAATTGAAGCGTCTGGCATAAAACAAAGTGCAGGTTGAGCTGTGCCCCCCCCAAATCGCAGTCGCCTGTGGCAGGCACCGTTCACGCTACGAGGCTACAGAGTTTTGCGCGGATCGAAGTTGAAGAGGTTGTTGGAGTTTGGTGATCACTCGCCGAGTGAAGAGTCGGAGAGTGACCGCTCTGCGAATGGCAAGGTGCCTACTTCAAAGTCCAAATGCCTACGGCTTGTCGCTTGGAAAGTGACGGCCACATCAAAACCTAAGGGGTTGTGATATGTATCGTTTCCGTTTGTTGTTTTGTGCCGTGTTGTGCATTGTTTTTGCGGTCGGAACCCCCAAGTTTGCAATCGCCACACCATACAACTTGCTTGTCATTATGACCGATGAGCATAATTTCCGGACGTTGGGGTGCTATCGCGAGTTGCTTCCCGAGTCGCAAGCGTTGATGTGGGGCAAGTCGGTCGTCGAAACGCCTAATATCGATTGGATCGCCAAGAATGGTGCGATCTGCACGAGTTTTTATGCAACCACGCCTGTATGCTCGTCTTCGCGAGCTGCGCTCGTGTCTGGCCAGTATCCTCAAAACACAGATGTCGTGGTGAACGATGTTCCGATGCGTGATGATGTGGTCACGTTCGCCGAGATTCTCAAACGGCAAGGTTACGCGACGGGCTATGCAGGAAAATGGCACTTGGACGGATCCGGCAAGCCGCAGTGGGGCCCCAAGCGAAAGTTCGGTTTCGAGGACAATCGCTACATGTTCAATCGCGGGCATTGGAAGCAGTTGGAGGACACGCCCGACGGCCCTCGCGTCGCGAGCCGCGACAAACAGGGAAACCCTTCATACTCCATCGAAGGTGCCACCGAAAAGAACTTTACCACTGACTTCCTCTGCGACAAAACCGTGGAGTTCATTGAGGCCAATAAAGGCAAGCCGTTCTGTTATATGGTTAGCATTCCTGATCCACATGGTCCCGATACCGTCCGGGCACCTTATGACACGATGTATGCCGAACAGACTTACACGCAGCCGCCATCGGCCAAAAAACCAGATGATGGCTTACCAAGTTGGGGCCAGAAACAGCAAGGTGGGTTCAATCAGTCAAAGTATTACGGCATGGTGAAGTGCATCGACGATAACGTCGGCAAGATCATTCAGTCACTTCGTACGAACGGTGTATTGGATCACACGATTATCGTCTTCACGTCGGATCATGGTGACTTGCGGGGCGAGCACCATCGCCAAAACAAAGGTGTACCCTACGAAGCGTCGACGCGCGTCGCGTTTTTGGTGCACTTTCCTGGCAAGGTAAAGCCAGGGACCGTCATCAACGAAGCGTTGACGAGCGTTGACTTCCTGCCTTCCGTATTGCCGATGATGGGCTACGAAACCGTGGGCCGTGAGGAAGGGCGAGACGCTTCGGAGCTGTTCACGACGGGCAAGGCACCGCCTGCGTGGAAGGATGTCGCGTTTGTGCGCGGGACAGGCCAGCAACAAGGCTGGTTGAGCGTGATGACGGATCGGTACAAGTTGGTCTACTCGCCAGTTGATCCGCCTTGGCTGTTCGATTTGGAACGCGATCCGGATGAAGTCACGAACTTTTTCGAGCACGCAGGCTATCGCGAGATCGTACAAGAATTAGCCAGTCACCTCCGAGACTACGCGGCGAAGAACAACGACATTTTCGCGGATCTGCCGCGAGTCAAAGCCGATATCGCTTGGTCGATCAGCGGTACCGGATCGTACGAAAGCCCGAAAGTCCCCTCCGTACGACCGAAAAAGAAGCGTAACAAGAAGGATCGCGCTCCTTGATCATGAAACCAGATCAATGGATTCTCAGCGTCGATAGCAGAGCCAGTGGTAACCTAGCTATTCGCTGTAACGCCGCATTAGGTCGTTGGTTCAATGGATGCTCAACAGCCACTCAACGGCGGCAGACGCGTCGGGGCTTTTGCTTTGGTGAATGCGATCTTGGGCATTTTGTGCCGCGTAGGACCCCAGGAGGTTGAGCATCGGCAGCGCCGATTCTTCGTATAACCAGAGAGGCGTGGGGGCGGCGAGAGACAACATGCCAGGCAAATCTCCGTATTTGGCGCCTCCTGGCAGGAAGTCTGGTGAGTGGATGTCCTTGACGCCTGCGAAGCGGAAGACTTGTGTATCAACTGCAACAGCATGTAACTCGCTGTTCGCTTGGGCGGCTGCTGCCGCTGCCCAATGGCCTGCACCTGCGAGACCGACAAGGTCAATCTGTTTCGGCTTGAGCTCGTGGTGTTTTGCGAAAGAAATCATCGTAAGTACGTCGTGAACTCGTTTGGCGAACACTGTGTGGTTATAACCAAACGTGTAACAGGCAGCTTCACGCGGGTTCTCGACGCGCCGCGTGGATTTGAGCGGCGTGCCATCTGCCAGGAATTCGCCTTGATACAGCAGATCGACACCGATTACCGTGTTGCCAGCTTCAACCAACTGTTTCACTGCAGGCGTGAGCGAACCGTCTTCGGTAAATAATCCAGCTTTGCCGTGCTTGTTGAGCCAGATCACGACGCGCGCATTCCAGTCGTGGGGGTGCAGGAATACGGCTGGCAATTCCTCGCGATGTGTCGTGTTGCGTACGAGAGCATGGATTTCCGCGTAGTTGCCTCGATCGAATTCACGCAAGTTTTCTTCTTCAATCTCATCTGCATTGGAAAGGCGGCGTCCAATGACGATGTCGACGCCACCCGCGATGAGTTCGCTGTGTTCCGCTTGTGATTTTGAACTATCGAAATGAAGAAGTTGCTCGGCGATGTCGCGGTGCCAAAACTGAAGTAATTTCCGTTCAAACTCAGCACCACCATCGGGCTTTGGATGTTGGTCGTTCCAAACGGTCATTTGTTCTTCCGATAACAACTCAATTGGCTCTTCTTTGATCGGTTCTTTGACGCCAAGTTTCAGGTGTTTGTTGAAGAAGTTGTACATCGCATGTCGCGCGACCGAGTTGTAGTTGTGTTTGAATTCTGTGCGATTCAATAGAAAAAGGTTGCCCCATCCTTCCAGCACGGTGTACTGGATGCCAAGCTCGGGGAAGCCCTTCTTGGCAAGTTCTACGGTCCAGTCATCAGCGGCGGTCAGGCCCTGTGGTTTGGGAGCGAATAACGCGGCAAATTCGACGTTGCCTGTTCCGATTCGGAGGTTGCAAGCGTTCTCGCAAGTGCAGCCGCCTTGCATCGCGGTCGATACCATCACACAGGGGAAGCTGACTGCGACTCGCGGATCGATCGCGCCGAGAATCATCGTTTGTGTCCCGCCGCCGCTGGCTCCCGTGACCGCCAGACGACTTGCATCAACGTCGGACAGCTCACAAAGAAAATCCAATGCACGAATCGAGTTGTAAGTTTGCAATCCCATCACGCTTTGCAAATTCGACTCTGCTTGAGGACTGAACAATCCCCAATTCTCGGAGGAGTTCATCTCCGGTCTTTGCTTGGCAAAGCGGTGAGCGATCTCAAACGAGATCTGTGTGTTATCCGCATAGCCAATCATGTCGTAGTGAAAAACGACACAACCAAGTTTCGCGAGATGCACACAACGAGCTTGCAACGGGCTGATTCCGTTGGTCTCGAATTGTTCGGCACCGGACTCGATTTCCCTTTGAACCGCAGCAGGTGAGTTCTGGTAGAACCGGCCATTCGCCCAATGTCCGTGCGGACAAAGCACTCCGGGAAGCTTGCCACTCTTGCCCTTCGGCCGATAAAGACTGCCCGTGACATAAAAACCGGGCATACTCTCAAAGTAAACCTTCTCCACCGTGTAGTCGCCCATGTCGATGGCGCCGTGAACCACTGCGTTGAGTGGTGTCTTGGTTGGCATCGGCCAAAGCCCGTTCGCGACCAGGATCTGTCTTCGGATTTGCTCGACTCGGGGCTCCCATGCTTCTTTCGATGTGGTCGGTGTAAACGGAAAGTAACCGTTCAAATCTTTGAGCGGTTCGAGACGACTATCGTTGGGAAGTTGCCCCTTGGGCAAGACGCGGGGTGCCTCGGCCAAACTGACGCTGGTGGCCACGACGAGAAGAAGCAAAGATTCGAGTGCTGACATTTGCGGAAGTTTGCTGAACCGCGAAACGAGACGAAGCAACATGGTCGGACCTCGGTATGTGTGATGAGGGCTGTACTGCGGAAATCGAGACGTTAGTGTATGTGAAGCGGAAACGAGATGCCACATTCTCGCTTGGACTAAGGAGTTGAACTTGATTAACGCGAACATCGGGAATTGGACGGCTTGGCCCGTGTGCCCGAAGTGCGAGGCGAGACGCGAGACGCAGTGCTCTGTTTGTTCGGCCCGAGGTACAGACTTTCGACTAGCCGACTTTGATGAGGCCGAGGATTCAGCAGAAGCGGCAGAGGAAATGGATGTCCTGCTCCTTTGTTCGACGTGTGACGAACCTTTCACGCCGCGGTTCTTTCGGCTGTGCGCCGGGTGCGGCTTTGATCACGGAACTGGTATCGAGAAAGAAGCGGAACTCGAACGGGAAGAACTCAATAATCGTGTTATTCTGGTGATTGTGAGCGTTGTGCTAATACTGGTTGGACTATTGGCCTTCTTTGGCTTTGTCCTGCGCGGGTGAATCGCGATGCCGCATCGTAGAAATTCCCGCAGAGGACACTTCGAATCGTATCGCTCCGGCAACCGCCGTATGACTTACCGTCGCTCCACCGTATTCGTAGGCCCATCGCACGACGTCCAAGTCTCGTCCAGCCCCGCCACTGATGACGACGTGCTCCGGAGTCGACCATGCCGAGAATCCCAAGGGATCGCTTCGCAGCGATCCGTGGTGGGGAGCCATCACAATCGAACAGTCCAATGGTACTTCGGCGGTGACGTCTTCTAGTCCGGGTGTTTCCAGGTCTCCTGGCAGCAGAATTGTGTGGCCTTGATAGCCGATTCGGAGCACGATGCTATTTGCGTTGTCGCTGCCGATCACGCCTCGGGCAGGAGGATGTAGGATTTCCAGTTCGACGTCCCCGCCGCCTTTGAGCCCCACGCTTGCGTCCAATTCGCTGAGCGGCACGCCGAGCGACTGAATCGCGTAGCGCAAAGCTTCTAATGCGGGAGTTGGTTCACGAAACATCACAGGCGAGACATACACTGCACCGACCGAAAATCGTTCCAGTATACCCGGCACTGGGTGCTGTCCCCGTAGAACCACACACGGCGTGAATCCCTGGGGAAGTGACGGCACGGTAAATTCGCAATCCCCAGTGGACAGTTGATACAATGGCGGCATGGACAGCAAGCGAGACAAGGCGAACGACAATCCATACGAGAGTCCATCGTATACTGACAATTCGCAACCGCCACTTGGACTCGGATGGTCACTGGTAATCATCGCGATTGGCATCTTGCTGTTATTTATCTACCTGCACTCCATTCCTTGGATACTCGGCATCGACCAATGACAACCCATCCCGACAAGCCGAAGCTATGGCAGCTTGGGACCAAGGAAATCCTGCTGAGTGTCGTACTCCTGGCGGTGGTCGCCAACCACCATAGGCCCCACGGAATGACGGCTGTCGCTCGCGGTATCGCGCTGACTATGCTGACGATCGCAGTCGTGGCGTTGGCACACTGGATTCAACAAAAGCAAAGGTGACGCACTACGCTGGCGAAGGCAATCGGGAGGGATTTAGAGGGGCGACGTGGACAGTTAACCGGCAGGCTAATGCTTGCATACCCCATCCTCATAGCTATAATCTTGCCAAACATCCTGATTTCAATCAAATTGTGATGATGCGCACATGGGGCAACCATTGCAACATTTTAAAACGGTCGACCCTGCCGACGAATGGAAGCGAGGTTTTGGATGGTTCTTCAGGATACAGGGAATTGTAGTTTCTATTATTGCCGACGTCGGCGCAGCAGTCGCTACATTCATCTTTGTTCACCCGTCAGTATCGATTGTTGCAATAGTCGCTGGAGCTTTTTTCGTTGCGTGGCTGTTTACTGTACGACACTTTAGACTTCAGCGTTTCTACTCAGACCAGTCACTGCACGCGTTCTTTCACCATAGCCGGGATGAAATCGCAAGGATTCTTACCTCTGACGGAGATGACAAATACCGAGAGCGTCTTGATTCCTTTCATGTTAATACAGCACAAAGGATTGCAGGCTTTTTTCGGAATCGAGTTCAAGGAAAAACTACTTGTTGCGCGATTCGCCTTGCCGAGAGGGTTAATGAGCAGAACCAATACTCTACTGTGGCTCGATCAGACAGGATGCATGAGTCTCGAAAAGAAAATAGCCAACCTATTCCAGCAGACAAAGGAATTGCGCACGCACTTCTTCAGTATGAGAACCAGGGCGTTATTATCATCGACGATATACAGAAAATGGTTGATGACCCGAGATGGTGCGGCGGCAAAAGCGACACCTTAGGAGACGTTAGATCGTTAATGATCTCTCCGATTAATGGATGGGAAAACGACGCAAAGGTGATGCTTGGTATTTTGTTCGTATCATCTGATGTGCCAGCAGCATTACACGCAGGACACACTTTAGCAATAAAAGCATTTTCTGATTTTTTAGGTACCGTTTATCCGGACCTTTTGGAAGTTCATGGAGGCGAATTCAATGGCTGAGAAGCGAAAGAAGTTATCTCGGATAGTATTGGTCACGTCGGACTTGTCGAGAAATGAGCCAGTTTCATTTCCGAGCCGCTTCGCTGAAGCAATGTCACGAGTATACTACCCAAGCATAATTGAATCGCAAAGAACCGTAGAGCACGAGAGGACAGATACAGTAGAAGAGATTAAGTAGCATGACATACTCTATGAAATGGCGATGTTCGTAAGCAGTTCATTGATCGACCACTTCTGTTCTGCCAACCCAGCCGCCATCGCTGGCGTGCCCTTCACTGTCTCGTGCTTGCGACAGAAGTTGTACCACGCCACGAAGATCGCAACCATTGCGGCATGATGAGTTGCTGACTTGCTGTGAGCATTCGTTAGCCGCGTGAACCGGCGAACGTGCATTCGGACGCTAAGGTTCAGCCGTTCGCTGTAGCTGGTCGAAATGTGGGCATTGTCAGGATTCCCGAATCGTGGTTTCTTCTCGATTGAGGTTATCGTTGCGGGGCTGTATCGAGTTTCGCTCTGGCTCGACTTGTAGTTCTTGATCAGTTGCGCGAACGAGCAACGAGATCCGAACGTGAACGGAACATTGTTTGTGTAAGTCGACAAGCCGTCCGAAGTGACTTGGCAGCGTCCTACTGTGGCGTCATTTACGCGGCTAAGGAACTTCTTGCAGTCTGATTCTCCACGCTGTCCTACGTGATGGGCAAGGATCATCTTGCTTTCAGCATCGATTGCCAACCATGTCCACGAGTCGCCAACGTCTCCCGTGCGTCCGCGAGCTTCCTTCGTCTTTTGTTTGCATAGAACAAAGTCCCAAATCTCATCGACTTCAATGAACTTGGCCTGTACGCCCTTCACGTTGGCTTCTAGGAAGCGGTCACAGTTGCCGCCGACGTGCAACACCAAATCGCAGATCGTGTCTCGTTTGACGCCCGTGATCCGTTCACAGGCTCGGATCGACATGCCTTCGAGCAGCATCTTCAAGACCATTACTGCCTTGTCGATCGGTAAACGCATATCGCCAAGTGGCCGATTATCTTCACTGAGGAACGTAACGCCGCATCGACGGCACTTGTACCGCTGGTTGCCGTTCCGGTCCTTACCGTGCTTCGATCGGTTCTCATGCTGGCATACTGCTTGAATCATCGCGAATAGCCTTTGTCATTGCGGCTCGTTCGCGGTATGATTCAGTTGCTAAGGCGGAATCAAGGCGAGAGCCTGGGTTTCACTTTGACCCGACTTCGGACGCCAATCTGAGGCCGGGTTTTTTCGTGAGTTGTGGTATCAAAGAACTTCAATAATCGTAGTACGATTATTCGCCCGACACAAGGGGTTGACGAAAGTTTTTCATAATACAATAATTCACGCATGATAAAGAAACGAGGAGCCCCGAAGAAACCTCCCGGCGAGGTCAAGACAGGAACGATCCAAGTCCGCGTCACAGATGGTGAACGCGAGGCAATCGAATCCGCAGCGACCTCGCAAGGCACAACGGTTTCAAAGTGGGCGTGTGATGTCCTGATGCGGGCAGCAAAGCGCGCAACAAAACGCTAAGCGGAGAGAAGGGGAATCGAACCCAATCCATAAGGATTCCCTAATGTCGCTTATAAGACGATTGCGCCGCCAAGGCGCGGGCTGCTCTCCGTGTTCAGTGGAAAGCGGATTGGGGTTGTTCTGAGAAGAGACATCTTCTCTGTAGATTGGTTCGCGGTTAAGGTATATGTGTATGGCAAAAGCACCGCAACCAACATTTGAGGTTCGTTTTGTCTCTCGTGACATAACACCTGAGCAGGTGCCTCTCCGTGCAGTTAGCGATGCCCTCGCCGCCATCCAGGATCTTGCGAGCGGTCGAGATTCGTTTGAGACTCAGCAAGTTCCAAAAGAGAAGTCCATCGGATTACTAAAGATTCGACGTGGCTCGGCTGTGTACGGTTGCTTGGCTCACGATCCTGATGACGCCATTGCCAATCTAACACGAGTTAGCGAATTTTTATCGAACGATACCAGCGTGGCTATTAGCGATCAACTTATTGCAGCTCTTAATCCAGTTGAGGCTTTGAGTCTTGTTGCAAAGTCGCTGCAATGTCGCGTCGAAGTGTTCTTATCTGGTTCTCGCGAAGCAATGTTTTCCATTGAAAGAGACATGTACGAGAGACTCGCCTCTCGCGTGTTCCTGACGGGAGACACAACAGTCATCGGGACTATTGAGCGGGCAGGCGGGGCAACCGAGATGAAGTGTCTTCTGAGGGTTCCAAATCGACGCAAACTGTTGTATTGCGATGTAGAGAACAAACAACTAGTTCAAAAGCTCGGGCATCATTTATATGAGCAAATTGCAGCGGTTGGCACCGCGACGTGGATTCACAGCGCATGGAGAATTCATAAGTTCAAGATCCGTGACTTTACTCAGCCTCGCGTTGGAGCGGTGTCGGAAGCGATTAGCGGATTTCGCAAGGCTGGATTGAGTGCTTGGGACTCGATTGACGATCCAGATGGGTACGTTGGGGAGCTTAGAACGTGAGTGTCCCTGCAATTGCAGGCATAGATTCTATGGTGTTAATCTATGCAGGAATCGTTCCGGTCAAGAAAACATCTACGGTCGCGCCTGAGCTTTCACTACGGGCCAAGTTGTTGCTGCACATGCTTCGCGATTCTATCGTGATATTACCAACGATCGCAGTATCGGAATTACTCGTACCAGTTCCAGCAGCCAAGAAGGGTGTCTTGGTTGCTGAACTTCAAACGCGATTCCTTTGCCCACAGTTTGATATTCAGGCTGCCGCCATTGCGGCTGATCTTTGGGCAAAGCATCGCAAGTTACCGAAAGACTCACAGTACAAGCAGCGTCAGGTACTTCGCGCCGATTCGATGATCATTGCAACATGTAAAGCGTCAGGGGCAACAGTATTCTACAGCCACGATTCAGGATGCCGCGATCTTGCGAACTTGGTAATGAAAGGGCACGGACTGCCGAAGGATGACCCAACCGACATGTTTATCAAGAACGACATTGAACGTGGCGAGGCGTAGAACTCAGTCTGCATATTACGCAGAGTGCCACCTGCCGTTGCTGCAATGCCCCCATGCCCAGCGAGCAAGACAACAACGGCGATATTGCGCATCACCCCACCTACAGCGAATTACTTGGCGAGAAGATCAGATTTCGCCGCTGGCGCAACAGGTGGAACATCGCAGACGTCGTATCTCGGATGTCCACACCGGTTGACGAGGCTACCTATGCGGCCTGGGAAGCGGGGACAGAGAACATCCCGATTGACATGCTTCCAGAACTCGCCAAGGCATTAGGCTACAAGAGCATGAAGCAACTGCTCCCAACCGTCGACCTAACGTAACGCCCACTTTCCGCCACCCACCTTCTGGAACGCGACATTGGTCCGCAGAATCCGGCTCACGGCGATTCGCATGTTGTCACGGTTCATATTGGTGTCGTAGTCAGATTCCAGGATGAGCACTGCCAATTCCACGGGCCGCATAGGCTCTGTCAGCAGCTCCCGCATGACCTCACTCAAGGTCTTGTCACCAAACGAGCTTACTGACGCATTCACGCCCTTGGCTGCATAGATGGCCCCGTGACCGCGACTAGGCTTTCTAACTCGGCAGATTACTCCGCGCTGGCGAAAGTGCGTGAGATGGTTGCTTACAACGTGCTTGTTCCAGATTCGAGTAGGATACGACGCCTGGAGCAGCTCAGTGACGTCCTCAACGGTGAACGGTCGATCCGTTGGCATCACAGCACGGATGCAGTCAGAGATCCGCTTTACCTTGGGCTTGCCGCGATCTAGCAGGACGTTCTCTAGGGCCGTGATTTGATTCAGTGCCGTCTCGTAGGTAGCTTTAGCCTGAGCGATGGCTTGGTCCCTCTGTTCACGAGCACGCTGGCGTAGCATAGTGAATTCGTTCATGCCCGAAGAGTAGAGCGGGACGTCGCATAGTCAAGACTTGCTAGCCGTGTGTGGTTATAGCGGGACAGCACCCGGCACTGCGTTGTAATGATCGGCATCGGCGTGCGAGATTATGATTGCGTCGAGATGCGAAATCCTTCGCGACCAAAGCACTGCTGATATTGGTTGCACGGCAAAACGTGATGCACCGAGACTTCCTCCGTCGTACAGAAGCGTTCGCCCATCAGGCAGTTCAACGAGCACGCTCGTCCCGTGTCCAACAGCGATGAAGGTACAAGCAAGTTTTTTGCCGGCCTCCGCATCCCACCGAGCCAATGGCCCTACGGTCAATGCAAAACCCATGGCGAACCAGATTGCCATCGTCGCAACCAGCCATCGGAGCGGCAGACGAGCGCGGGGCAAGGCGAGGGCTGTTGCCAATGCAGCGTAGAACAAGAGAACCCACCATAGCGGCGGCGAGGGAACCCAAGCGTGCCCCCACTTCAATTGATCCGCCCATCGCACTACCACTTCGATGAAACTCAAGCTTTGTTCGCACACCCATCCCGAGGTATCCGCTAGCGGGGGCGCGATCCCGCCAAATAGCAATACCCCAAATCCTGAAAACAGCGCTACGCCCATTGGCACCCAAATCACTGGGTTTAAGAGCACCGCGATCGGAGAAACCAGATGGAATTGGTACATCACCAGAGGTAACGCGATCAACCAAATCACGGTTGAGGTGACGCAAAGTTGCCAGGTAAAGACTCCTATCTTTCTCAGCATTCGTGAAGGCCACGCGCGGCTCTGCGAGATAAGTCTTTGCAAAGGGTCATCCGGTTCCGACCACCAGAAGGATATCCGCTGGGAACACGAGAGCGTCGCGACTGCCAGAAACGAAAGCTGTGTTCCAACTTGAAAGAGATTCGTCGGATTGAAGGCGAGCAATATGAGGGCCGCAAGTGCCAACGTGTTGAATGCCAATGCCCGGCGACCAAGCAGTCTGGCAACACACATTACGATGATGAGCACCGCGGCACGCACAACAGGCGGCTTGGCATCGGTAAATACTGCGTAGAAGATGAAAAGTACGATCGCGAGATAAATCGCCTTGCGTCGCGACAGCCAGCCGATCCGAGCAATCAGCCAGAAGCCCGCAGCCAACATACCGACGTGTAAACCGGAGATCGCAAGCAAGTGAACCGTCCCCGTCGACATAAACATTTCGATTCGTTGTGAGTCCACTTGCTCGCGAATCCCAAGTAAGATTGCCGATGCTAATTCGGCTTGTTCCTTCGGCAAGTGCTCGGCAAGCAACTCGTCGCCACGGCCTCGAATGGCATGAATCGCCGTGCGCGGATACCAACGGCTTGCAGACCGCAGTGTGACCAAGCACTCCGGCGCATCTACGCTCATGCGACAGAGCATCCGCCGCTGACGTTGACTCGTCGCGAAGTCGAATTCGCCGGGATTTAGCGGAGGTGCTGACGCGATAATTGTTCCGTAAATACGCAATCGATCGCCCGCGCGAATCCCCTGTATGTGACTTGGTATGGTCACCTGCAAAATGCCACTGGCCGAGCGCCAGGTGGTACCGTCTCGTACCTGAGTGATTCGTACGGTTAGTACGCTTCGCTGGTCATTGGGCATCGTGCTCATGGGGTCATCCGGCGGCGTGGCGCGGATGCGAGGAGTGCTGTTGGCGACGGCTTCGAGACAAAGTGGCGTTGGTTGTGCCACGGATGCCAAAGCGATTTCATCATCCTGATACTGATGCCAATACATGTGATGCCACGCACCCGCTACACTGCCGACGGCAGCAAGCACGATTAGCGAGGTAATCTGTTGCCACAGCCGTCGAAAGCATGCAGCCCATATGACTAAGCTAATGACCGCAGTGCCGATCCAATATGAGAAGGCGATAGCGCACAGCCGGTCGACGATGATCCCCGTGCACATGGCAACGAATATTGCGACGAGCGGCTGATAGCGCGCATTCGCGAGGTTAAACTCACGCTCTGCCTGTAAGCTCATCAGAAACTGCTCCTTTGCCGCACATGCCCGACTGGCCCAAGCAGTTTAACAATCGAAAATCGCTAACACAAACTTGCGTTCGAACTTGCGGACTGGCAATCCAAAGCATTCAAGTTCGATCTGGCAGAATTGAGAGCGATTCGACTATCTTCGAGCGGACCAGACGCCATCCGCGCCGACAGCAATCTCGCGATGCGTTGCTGCGGCGAACTCGTTCACGGCCCGGGCCACTCCCCACTCGCCCGTTTTGTCGCGATAAACGCCGTAGTCATGCCCTGCCATGATTCCACCCGCCCGCAACTTGGGCCACCAGGCAAAGATGTCATCGCGGACGTGCTCGTAAGTATGATTGGCGTCGATAAATACAAAGTCGAGCGATGCGTCAGCAAAACGGAGTGCTGCGTTCGGCGAGGATTGGCGGAGCGTAAAACGTCGAGATGCCGCGAATCGCGTCCAAAACTGTGCCGCCTCATAGGCGTTCTCGAAGTAAGTCGCGTCCTTGTTATCCAGCCCACAATTGCCGACGAACGGCTTCCATGCGTCGACAAGCCAGAGGTTGAGCCGAGGGAAGGTACGTAGCAGGACTTCGGCACTCCAGCCGTCCAGAACGCCGACTTCTGCGCCCGTGATATCGTCCTCCAAGGTTCGAATTAATCGCACGAGTTCTTGTTGCCGCGGTTGAATGGGCCGTTCCAGCCGCATGAACTGAGGATCTTCGTTGAACCACTGGAACAACTGTGAGAAATAGTCGAGTTGTACGCGAGGGTACCACTTCGGCCATTCTCGCTTTACAACCGCTTGTTCGGAATACTCGAATCCTCCAACCGGTGGCGAGTTGGCAAGCTCTGCAAAGTATTTACGGCAAAAGTCAGTTCGACCGATCCACAGGCCCGTGTTTAGCCAATGTCGGCCTTGCATCACGGTCGCGATGGGAAGCGATGATTCAAAGGAGACGTACTCGGGGAATTCCGGCCAGCACCGCGAACCGGTGGCGTTAAAGACGAGATCAGCCGAGAAGTGTTTCTCAAATCTTTGAACGAACAGCCGTGGGTCACGAAAGACGACCACGTCGCTGGAATCGCCTCCGAGCACGTAGGGAGTTGTGACTTTCTCCAAAGCTCTTGCGGTCAAGGCGAGCTTCTCGATGTTCCGCCACTGCTTGATTTCCGTTCCGAGTACGACGGGCTGAACTCCAAAACGTGCCAAACTGGCTTCAAAGACTCCGTTCGGCTTTTCCGGACGAGACGTCGCGTTCCAGGTAAGAAACGTCAGTTTGTCGCATCGTTTGTCAGCTTTGACTGTGTAGGCCGATGTTGCAGCGCTGAAGCGGTGCCATGCGGAGTGGAGTGGTCCGGGGCAATGCGCTGCAAGCGGATCCGTGTTACAAAGCAAATTTCGAATGCGGAACATGGCAACTCCTTGGAGCTTCACCTAAAGAAAGTCCGTCAGTCGGGTGGCTAAGCTGCGTCGAATTTGTCTCGCCACAACTGCTCCAAAAGATCTGCGTACTTTTCCGCCATTTCAGATGCATGGCCGTGTTGTTGGGCAAAGGCTTGAGCCTCTCTGCCCACCGCTTTCGCCCAGGCTGGCCGGAATTGCAACTCTCTGGCGATTGCGGCAAACTCTGCGGCGTCGTCGGTAACGATGAAACCAGTGCGACCATGCTGAATCAATTCGGGAACTGCTCCCACACGCGTAGCAATCACCGGCAATCCGTAAAACATCGCCTCCAAGACGACCAATCCGAACCCTTCGTGCTCGGAGGTCATGCAATACGCGTCCATCGCCTGATAGTAATCACCAAGGTAGGTGTGTGCCTCGACGAACGCGTATCGGTTGGGAATCAAGTCGTTTGCCATTTGCAGCAACTTTGGCAACCGAGGGCCGCAGCCGACAGCGAGCATCTTGAAATTAGGTGGCAGGTTTGCGATGGTCTCAATCAACAACTCGAACCGTTTCTCTGGTGAGTAGCGGGCAACAATTCCCAAGACAAAATCATCATCGCGATAACCCAACTTGGTCCGAACCGCCATTCTTGATCGAGAACTTGCCAAGCGGGCCGTATCAACGCCGTTGTGAATTACTGTCGAGGGGTAGTTCTCGCAAACGGCTTTTTGGGCACGTAAGCTGACTGCGATTGTATGATCAGTGACACGAGAACTATTTTGCAGAAGTTGACGCGTCCAATGCGACTCGCCGTGTGCCAGGTAGACGCACAAAGGGGCGCGGCAGTCGTCTAACCAATTATTCAGTGCGACGCCCCAGTAAAGTAAGATGTCGGAGGTTCTCGCTGCCTCGCGAACGGCTTCCATACCTCCCACAACGACCGGAATTCCGAGCGTCTTGACTACATCGGGATCGCAGTGATCGGATTGAGTGACGACACAGCGTTCGATTGCCACACGACCTTGGTCCAAAAAAGCTGCCAGACTGCGGAGGTGGTGTTCAGCTCCGCCATGTAACATGCAGGGGCCCACATGTGTTACCGTCAGCCGGCGGCTTTTGGCCCGACGAGGCATTGGTTGTGACGCCAGGCACTCGGGCGAGTTTGCAGCATACATGCAGTCACTGAGTTTGGGTGCTGCATTCTCGTAGCAGCATTCGGCATTTGGGGACTGCTTGCCGATGTACGGGTTGTCGGTGCCCGGAGTGGCCTCGCAAACGTATGGGTTGGTATCCGCGCACTGCGCAGCAAAGAATGTCATCGTGGGATCGCCTCGGTACTGGTTCAATTGTTTCCCTTAGGACGCAGGTCCGTGCGCACCAACATACTTGGGAAACTCTCCGCCCACGCCCTCCGTGTAGAGTGCATCGCCCTCAATCGGTGCCCCAAACCGTGGATCTTCCAGATCCTTCGATATCACTTCTACCGATTCTAATTGCGATGTCATCCGAAGATCAAGTAATTTCACGCGTTCTTGGTCGGCGGATTTTAGCGGCGGATGTTGCCAGAAATTCGCCGAGAATCGCCAAGCGGATGCGACTTTCGCGAGTTCCTCTACTGGTCCCTGAAGACGCCCACTGTCGACGAGCAAATTGTTTGCAACCGTTGCGTAATTCTGTCGATCAGTCACTGGACCAAGCACGCCAAGCCAGTACTCGACTCCAACCATTGAATTGTTCGTGATTTGTAGACAGTTTTCGGGAATCTCTGATTGACTCGCCTCATTCATACTCAGATTGATTCCATTTTTTCCACCGGAGAACATGTTTTGTCTAACGATGGCGTTTCGCACCGGACGCATGATGGCGAGATGTGTGTACTTTGCACGAAAACGATTACGTTCGACTCTCAAGTTGCGAAGCGGCGGGCCGCCGTTGCTGATCCAAATGGCTTGTCCGTTTCCATCCAGCACAAAGTGACAGTTTGAAATCGTTAACGCATCGGCATTCGCGCCGCCATTGACCAGCACCATCGCAGTTGCGTTACCAGCATCGGATTGATAGAAGTCCAAGCCATCTAAAGTGACCGACCGGCAGTTGTCCTGTAGAACAATTGCGTGAAGATTGTCGACCGAGAGTCGAAAGCCGCGGAGAGTAACTTCATCAACATTCGTGAGGCTGACGATTCCGAACTCGGGACCGAGAGGCAAGAGTATTGCCGGGGGCTCGGCAACGGCTTCGACGACGAGTTGCTTAGATCCTTTGAACTCGATGTGTTCTGTGTAGGTACCAGAGTCGACAACGCGGATTGTCGAGCCTGGACTAGCGACCTGTAGGGCCTGTTGAATCGAATTGAACTCTGCAAGTCCATTCTTGCTCACCTCAATGGTTCTGGGAGGCAAAACTGCTAGTTCGCCTTCGCCCCCCACCTCCGATTTCCCTTGCGATTGGACAGCTTGCCAGGGTTTAAAGAATGAGACACCGGTCAGTAGTGCAATGACCGCGATGCCCGTCACAACTGCCAACCAAGGAGGTGATTGGCGTCTTGGCTTCGACCTTTGATAGAGGACCGTACTGAATTCATCCGTTGGAGTTTGATTCAACTGTGCCAAATGCCCATTCAATACGTCGAGAAGTTCCAAGGACGACTGATATCGTTTTGCCGGGTTCTTTTCCAAGAGTCTTTCTACGATCTCGGAGAGAAATGGCGGCGTTCGCGGATCGACGTCCTTAAGCGGACGCGGCGAAAGATCGGTAACCTTCTTTGCAACTTCCAGCGCGTTTTGTCCTTGGAAAGGCGAGTGTCCGACAAACATCGCATAGAGCACACAGCCGAATGAAAAAAGATCGGATCGAGCATCGACAATCGAACCTTTGACTTGCTCGGGCGACATATACGCAGGCGTGCCGAGTGGCATCGCACCCGAAGTCAGCTCGACATTGTCGACCGCAGCACGCGCCAAACCAAAGTCTGTCAAGACAACGCGGTCCTCACCTTCGAGCATGATATTGCCGGGCTTTACGTCGCGGTGAATGACACCTTGGACGTGTGCCGCGGCGAGGCCAGCGGCAACTTGTGCGCTGATCCTCAAGATATGCATTGGCGTTAACGCCTTATCGTCTCGGCGGAGATCACGAAGCGTACAACCCTCGATATACTCCATCACGATAAACGGCACGCCATCTTCTTCTTCCACCGCGTGAATCGTGACGACGTTAGGATGGCGAATTGCTACCGCGGCTCGCGCCTCGCGTATGAATCTTCGTCGTGCGACGACCGCTCCGGATAATGTGCGACTGAGCGTTTTAATTGCCACCCAACGACGCAACGCATCGTCGTACGCTTTATAGACAACTCCCATGCCCCCGCTCCCGAGTTGCTCGACAATCCGGTATTTCCCCAAAGTTTTGAACTCAAGCTCCGGCTCTTTCCTCTGAACTGGCCTGTCTTCTCGTTGCCGTTCCTTTTTGTAGTCAAATGTCTGTGTGAGCCCACGAGGATCCAGCGGTGACTCGGCATCTAGGTTGCGTGATGACAACGAATCGACTTGCGCATCCGGTTGGTCGACTGTCGGGTTCGATTGAGAGTCGTCACATGGATCGTCCCGGCACGCGTTGTCATCGCTTGGGGAGTCATCCAACATGAGGTATCGTGCCCTGGGAGCCAAAGAGTTGATTTGGGAGGCAATCGGTTCACGGAAGCTTAAGATACCCTAGTTGAGCGTCGAAGCAACCTGAGAAGTAGTGTAAGTCTCTACGACGCGGCGGGAGTCAACTAGATTTCGACGACGGTGTTGATAGTCACTTTCGACTCGTTCTCGCGCGGCCTGACCGTTGGGAGTGACTGGTAGCTTGGTTGCCGAGGCGGTAAAGTCTCAATACTTAGTTCATGGCTCGTAAGTCCACAAAGGTGTGACATGAGAATCGATCCAATTGTCGCCAATCGCGTTCCACGCTCGAATCGATTTGCATCGAAGGCAGTGCTTTGCCTGCTCGCATCACTGACATTTATCGTTCATGGGGTTGGCCCTGGCGCCAGCCAGGCACAGTCACCATCCGCACGACCAGCGACAAAGCAATCGCCGAAGGAGCTCGGTACATTGACCTATCCGACGACTCGTCGTTCTGACCATCTTGATGATTATCATGGCACGAAGGTGGCTGACCCTTATCGCTGGCTAGAAGATCCTGACAGTGAAGAAACGAAGGCTTGGGTCGAGGCCGAGAACAAGGTCACATTTGCCTTCCTGGAATCGATTCCCGAACGCGAGCCGATTAAAGAACGCCTGACCGAGTTATGGAATTACGAGCGGTTTGGGTTGCCGGTGAAGCGAGGTGAACGCTACTTCTTTACTCGCAACGACGGACTTCAAAACCAGAGCGTGTTGTATGTCGCCGACGGCGTCGATGGGGAGGCTCGCGTGTTGCTCGATCCAAATCAATGGGCGGAGGATGGAACCGTTGCGATGGCTGGCTGGAAGGCGAGTGAAGACGGGCAGTTGCTCGCATACGGCATCGCAGCAGCGGGATCGGACTGGCGCGAGTGGAAGGTGTTGAACGTCGACACCGGCGAAGAATTGTCAGACCATTTGAAGTGGGTAAAGTTTTCCGGTGTCTCGTGGATGAAAGATGGCAGTGGTTTATTCTACAGCCGTTACGACGAGCCCGAGGAAGGCGAAAAGTTCACCGGTGTGAACTACTACCAAAAACTCTACTTCCACAAAATCGGTGAAGATCAATCGAGAGACCTGCTGATTTACGAGAGGCCAGACGAAAAGGAGTGGGGATTTGATGGATCTGTTTCTGAAGACGGTCGTTATCTCATAATCTCAGTATGGCGCGGGACGGAACGGAAGAATCAGGTCTTCTACAAGGATCTAAGGCAGCCGGATTCAAAAGTCGTCGAACTGCTTGCGGGCTTCGAATTTGAATACGATTTCGTCGGTAATGATGGCGAGACGTTCTGGTTCAACACAGACGACAACGCGCCGTTGCGTCGTGTGCTGGCGATCGATGTTACTAAACCCAGTCGCGACAACTGGCGTGAGGTCATCCCGGAGGCGATGGAAGTTCTGCAAGGTACGGGCTTGGTGGGCAATTGTTTCCTGGCATTGTATCTAAAAGACGCTGCGTCCAAAGTTCGTGTCTATGACCTTGCTGGCACCCACATTCGTGACGTCGAACTGCCCGCGATTGGTTCGGCGAGTGGCTTTGGCGGTCGGCGCGCCGATCGTGAGACGTTTTATTACTTCTCGAACTATACGACTCCTGGCACGATCTATAAGTACGACCTTGAAACTGGCAATAGCGAGATTTTTCGCAAGCCGAAGGTCGAGTTTGATCCTGACGCTTACGAAACCCGCCAAGTGTTTTACGACAGCCCGGATGGCACGCGAATCCCGATGTTTATCACGTACAAACGCGGAATCACGCTGGATGGTTCGAATCCGACATTGCTTTACGCATATGGCGGCTTCAATATATCGCTGACACCGGGTTTCTCGGTCAGTAATCTTGTATGGCTTGAGCGTGGTGGCGTTTATGCGGTGCCAAATTTGCGCGGCGGCGGCGAGTACGGGCGCGAGTGGCACGAAGCCGGGATGCAGGAAAAGAAACAGAACGTCTTCGACGACTTCATCGCTGCGGCCGAATGGCTGATCGATAACAAATACACGTCGACCGCGAAGTTGGCTATTCGTGGGGGCAGCAATGGCGGCCTGCTGGTTGGCGCTGCGATGACGCAACGGCCCGATTTGTTCGGTGCGGCAATTCCTTCGGTCGGCGTCATGGACATGCTGCGCTATCATAAATTCACGATCGGATGGGCTTGGGTATCCGAGTATGGTTCGTCGGATGATGCCGAAGCGTTCCAAAACTTGATGAGCTACTCGCCGTTGCACAACTTAAAGCCTGGAACGCGGTACCCGACGACCATGGTGACAACAGCCGATCACGACGACCGCGTTGTGCCGGCCCACAGTTTTAAGTTTGCCGCGGAATTACAGCATGCTCATCGCGGAGACAATCCTGTGCTAATCCGGATCGAAACACGAGCGGGGCATGGAGCCGGTACGCCAACGGCGAAGCTTATCGAGGCTTCCGCTGATGTAATCGCGTTTCTGGCGAGAGCATTAGAGACCACCGATTGACACGGGTAACGACGGACACACCTTCCCCTGCCCTGCCCCGCGGCGTATGTTGGGACATCCCGCATCTTTACGCTGATGACCGCATCATGTCCGCTGCCCCGCGTCAAACCGCCTCTTTCCTTATGCAACGCTTTCGCGAAGTCGGTCTCGAACCGGATAAGCGGCGCGGACAGAACTTCCTTATCGATCTGAACTTACTCGAGATTCTCGCTAAGGAAGCCGATATCACCGACCGTGATGTGGTCTTAGAAGTTGGAACGGGGCTTGGGTCGCTGACGGCATTAATGGCGGAGCGCGCGGCTGCGGTCGTCACGGTTGAAATCGATAAGCATTTGCAATTGCTGGCGTCGGAGGTGCTGGATGGCTTCGACAACGTAGTGCTGCTTCCGCATGATGCTTTGAAGAACAAGAACCATCTCCATCCAGCCGTTATTCAGGCCGTTCAAGCGAAACTGAACGAGGCGCCGGAACGCCGATTCAAGCTTGCTGCGAATTTACCCTACTGCATCGCGACGCCAATTATTTCGAACTTGCTCTCGACGCCTTTTGTTCCCGTTTCGATGACGGTGACAATCCAAAAAGAGTTGGGCGAACGCATCGTCGCCAAGCCCTGCACCAAGGACTACAGTGCGCTCAGCATTTGGATTCAGGCTCAAGGCGTCGCCCAAATCCTGCGAACGCTCCCGCCGCAAGTGTTCTGGCCACGTCCTAAAGTTGATTCGGTGATTGTTCAGATCATTCCCGATGCGGACAAGCGGGCGTCGATCCCCGACCTGGAATTCTTTCATACGTTTGTGCGATCGATGTTCTTTCACCGACGCAAATTCCTCCGCAGTGTCTTGGTGGCTGCGATGAAAGGGCAGCTTACAAAGCCGCAAGTTGATAAGGTACTTGAGTCGCAAGATCTTGGCCCTACCGCACGGGCTGAGGAACTTGACGTGGAGAAGATGTTAAGTTTATGCGAAGCGGTGAGGCAGTCGCTGACGGAAAACTCTTCAAACTAGTCCCGCGCTGCTTCAACTCTGCACAAGGCTGGATTAAAATCATGCTTAATAGCAGGCAAGCGCTTTCCCCTCTTTGCTCGGCCTGAAGGTTTTCCCGATCTTGCGATAAGGCGATCGAAGCGATGCGATTCATGGAAATGACCGGCAAAACATTGAGCCAGATTGTCGCCGACGACGAACTGAACCACAGCAACTTAGAAGCGGCCGGCGTTGATGATAACACCATCGTCCGTATCAATGAACACGGTGACATCGAGGTTCGCCGGCCTGCACGCTGGGACGTGATTGGCGGCTTGCTGGGCGATTATGTGGACCGCGTCAAGATAAAAACGGGTCTTGATTGGGTCTAGCAATCCGTAGGCTCTCCGAAAGTTTGCTGTCGAAGCTTCAGCTGCCGCAACGAGCCTGGCACAACGGTTGGCTGCGCCAGTCTACCCCGGTTAGAATACGCGACGGCCTCAGGCAATACAAATCGGTATCGCACACACGAAAGCAAACGTATGACGCAGGATTCGTCTGCTGCTGCATCCGAGCACCCCGAAGAAGAGGTGATCTCGCCGAAACTTCGTCGTCGGCTCCAAGAATGCTACGAGCAAGGTACAAAGTTAATGTCGTCCGAGAAGTACGACTGTGACTATGTGCATTCGTTTCTTGTTCAATGTGTACTCCGTGATCCCGCGAATACCCTTTATCTCGATGCGTTTTTGGAAAACTTGCATCGAAAGTACAATCACAACAAGCGCGGCGCGATGCTGAATTTTGGGGGCAAGGGGCGAATCAAAAAGGCCCTCGCCAAGGAAGACTGGGAAGAGGTGTTGAAGATCGCCGCCGAGGCGTTGAAGTCAAATCCATGGGACGTCACAACCTTACGAGCTGCGGCGGATGCATGTGCGGCGTTTGGCTATCATCAAGCTGAGCTTCGCTACCTCAAGAACGCACTTGTCCCGAACCCACAAGACGCGGATGTTAACCGGCACTGCGCGTTGGCACTCGCCCGCATAGGCCAGTTCGATCAAGCAATCATCTGTTGGACTCGCGTTGACGAAGCAAAACGCGGAGACGACGAAGCGCAACAAATGATCTCTGAGCTGCAAATCGCGAAGACCGTCGGCCGGACGACTCAGGAGGAGGATACTCGACCGAGCGCCCGCCGAAGGGCTCAGCGGCAGGCGGAAGCCGTGGCCAAGGCTGCGGCTGAAGAAACGTCGGAGCGGCGCGAGATCACCCTCACGCCGCGACAGGAGTTAGAGCGAGCGGTCGCTAATAATCCGACGGATCTCGATAGCTATTTCCAACTGGCTGACATTCATGTGTCGGAAAAACGGCTCGGCGATGCCGCCCACGTTCTTAACAAAGCCATTGCAGCGTCGGGGGGCAGCTTGAAGGCGCGTGAGCGCTTGGAAGATATTGAGATTCTGCGAAAGCAGGAGCAGATCTCGATCGCTGAGCGTCGTGCTGCAGTCAGCGGCGATCTCGATGCTCAGCAATTGGTTGTGCAGCTTCAGCAGGATTTGAATCGCTATGAGCTAGAGGTCTTTAACTCCCGCTCCGAGCGATATCCAGACGATCTGGAGGCGAAGTTCCAGCTTGGCCTGCGGTTGCGGAAGGCGGGCAATTATCGCGAGGCAATTCCCTTCCTGAAGGCGTCAGCGAAGCTGGAGAACCGCCGAGCCATCGGCATGCTTGAACTGGGAGAGTGCCTTCAACGCACCAAGCAATACGACAAGGCGCTGGATAGTTACCTCGAGGCTGTTTCCGCGGTCGCGGCAACGCAAGACGTTGATTTGCAGAAGCTTGCGCGATATCGTAGCGGCGTGCTGGCGGCCGGATTGCACAATTATGCCGCTGCCGAAGAGCACTTATCAGCATTAATCGCTCTCGATCCGGATTACCGAGACGCCGCGCCCCGCCTAGACAAAATTCGCGAGATTCGCCATAAAGGCTGATTCAACTTTGTGACACCGACGCCGCGTCACGCGAACTTTACTAACGATTCCCAAGAGTTCTTCCAGAAGCAACCATGCCAAATTCAAAGAGTGCCAAGAAGCGACTTCGTCAAAATGTCGTCCGGCGCGATCGCAACAAAGCCGTAAAGTCCGCTCTACGATCACAGCTTCGCAAGGTTCGTGAAGCGGTTCAGGCTGGCGACGTCAGCAAGGCAGAAACCGAAATGCAAGCTGCCACTAAGCGACTCGACCGGGCTGGTCAGAAGAATGTCATTCATAAGAACACCGCGGCTCGCACGAAATCACGGCTGCAAAAGCTGATCAAGACGGCGAAGACCAGCGCATAAGGCCGCGTCGAGTGTCTCACGCTCGCGCCTTACTCGGTCGAGATCGCATTTTCGGATTGGTCCGCTCGAAGGAGTCAGAGCCACTCGGCGAAGTTGTGGTTAGCCCGTCCGAGTTGCCGTCCCTTCGCCGCTTGTTGCTTTCAAGCGAAGTGCATCGTACAAACGATCTTGTTGCGAATGCGCACTCCCGGAGTCCAAGGCGATGTCCCGACACAAGTTACTTGCGCTATCACTGTGGATGGCTTCGAGTTGCCTCATGAGCGAGTCTTTTCACGATGATGGGCGTTTGCTGCGGGCTGCGGGATACGATCGTCCTGTCGGTGATCCGAAACAAAGTCGCTCGGTCGTACTTGCCACCCATGGGATGGTCGCAACGAGCCATCCGCTGGCGGCTGAGACTGGACTGGATGTGTTGAAAGCAGGCGGGAATGCGGTCGATGCAGCGATTGCTGCGAGTGCGATGATCGGTTTGGTCGAGCCGATGAGCTGTGGGATCGGCGGCGATTTGTTCGCCATATATTGGGACAATAAAACTCGCAAACTGTACGGGTTGAATGCCAGTGGGCGCAGCCCGGGTAACTTGTCACGAGAGGATTTCCTGCGTCTAGGCTATGACCGCATTCCCACCTTCGGCCCCCTGTCATGGTCCGTACCGGGCTGTGTAGATGGCTGGCAGGAGTTGCGTGACCGTTTTGGGAGCAGGCCTTGGGACGAACTACTTGCGCCCTCGATCGCGACGGCGGAAGAAGGGTTTCCTGTGGCCGAGATTATTGCCGGCGCCTGGGGCGGCGCGACATCAAAGTTGAAGGAGTGGCCCCACTCCGCCAGCACCTATCTCGTTGATGGCAAACGTTCACCAAAGTTCGGCGAAGTTTTCAAAAACCCACGTCTAGCTGCATCCTATCGAAAAATTGCGAACGACGGCCCGGAGGCTTTCTATCAAGGAGACATTGCCAAAGAGATTGTCGCGTTCAGCGCCGCCAATGGCGGCTTCCTAGCCATGAGCGACTTCATTGAGCACCAGTCGGAGTGGGTCGAGCCGGTTTCAACAAACTATCGGGGCTTTGATGTATGGGAGTTACCCCCGAATGGTCAAGGCATCGCTGCGCTGCAGATTCTGAACACGTTGGAGCCCTTTGACATACGGTCGATGACTCTCGATAGTCCAGATTACTTGCATCTGTTTGTCGAAGCCAAGAAGTTGGCGTTTGCTGACCGGGCAAAGTTTTATGCCGACCCTGCGTTCAATGAACTGCCGACGGCTGAACTTATCTCGAAGCAATATGCGGCGCGCCAAGTGAATCGAATTGACTTGACGCGTGCGGCAACGGACGTTCCTGCGGGCGATCCCAAACTCGTTCATGGCGATACGATTTATTTGACGGTGGTTGATAAAGATCGAAATTGCTGCTCCTTCATTCAAAGTAACTACCACGGTTTTGGTTCGCAGGTCGTCCCAGGTGACGTGGGATTCGCGTTGCAGAACCGCGGCGCTTTGTTCACGCTCGAAGAAGGGCATCTGAACGAATACGAACCTCGCAAACGCCCTTTCCATACGATCATTCCCGCCATGATCACGAAGGACGGCGAACCGTATTTTTGTTTCGGTGTCATGGGAGGCGACATGCAGCCACAAGGACACGCTCAAATTGTCGTGAACTTGATTGACTTTGGGATGAATGTGCAAGCGGCCGGTGACGCACCTCGAATACGGCACCTCGGCAGTGCAGAGCCCACGGGAGTTGCCGCTCAAGGTGCCGGGACTGTCCAAGTGGAATCCGGATTCTCCGAGGAAACCTTAGCAGGCTTGAGAGAGAAAGGTCATCTAGTGATGCGGGCCAAGGGCGCTTTTGGTGGGTATCAAGGAATCCTGATCGATCACGAGCATGGTGTCTTGCACGGTGCCTCCGAGGCTCGTAAAGATGGCGCCGCTGTCGGTTACTAACGAAATTAATGAATCGGTACTTACCAAAAATTGCGATCACGATGGGAGACCCGGCCGGTGTTGGCCCGGAGGTGTGTCTGCATCTCTTAATGCACACGCCGACGTTGGAACGCTGTGTGCCGATCATCTTTGGCGATGCTGCGGTGCTGCGGCGGGTTGCCGAATGCTGCGGGATGGCATTGGCAGCGCAAGTGATCGCACACGCGGAGTGGGACCAAGCATGGGATCAAATCAGCCGGCCCACAATCGTTGACTTTGCCACCGCGGAGTCACATCTCATCAGACCCGGAGAGGTGAGCGAGATTACTGGGCGAGCATCGTATCGCTTTATTAAAGCGTCGATTGAAGCCGCGAAGACCGCTCGCGTCGATGCAGTGACGACAGGGCCGATTCACAAGCGGGCGTTGAACGCTGCGGGTATTCATTATCCGGGGCACACCGAGATATTCGCGGCAGAGACGGCGTCCGACCGCAGTTGCATGATGTTAACTTGCGACGACATCACGTGCAGCTTTGTGACGACGCACGTCGGCTATCGAGACGTTCCGGATCTCTTGACGATTGACCGTGTCTTAGAGGTTATCGAAATCAGCCATGAGACGATGGCACACTTGCGCGGTCGGAGTCCCAAGATCGTCGTCTGCGCGCTTAACCCTCACGCGGGCGAAGATGGCCTGTTTGGTGACCGCGAGGAGGAAAGAATCATCGCGCCAGCCATTGCACTCGCGCGGCGCAATGGCATCGACGTCGAGGGGCCGTTGCCTCCGGACACCGCGTTCTTGCCGGCCCGACGTCTTGCGACGGACTGTTTCGTTTGCATGTATCATGACCAAGGGCATATTCCGCTGAAGGCATTGGCCTTTGATGTCGCCGTGAATGTTACTCTTGGTTTGCCGATCATTCGAACATCGGTGGATCACGGTACAGCGCTGGATATTGCTTGGCAGGGCAAAGCCGAACCAACAAGCATGTTTGAGGCCGTGAAGTTAGCGGCAAGGCTTGTAGAGTCCAGAAGGCTTGTCGCGAACTGTCACTCTTAAATCAAGTTGCGAGTCATTTCGCTTGAAGTGCCTCGATCGGAATGATTGCCAGCTCTGCGCTATTGCGGTTACCGCCACGACCGCCGCTGTTCGAATATCCGACGTACAGCCTGCCCTCATGTTCGATCGCGTAGGGATATGCGAGCGCGGCGTTGTGAGCTGACTCGCCGGGGCCAACGTGAATGGCATCGCGGATTCGATAGACGCGGCAGAAGGTCTCTTCATTCGGATTGCCCACGGCAATTGTGAGCGGGTGACGCTGATTTCCACCGTCGGCTGTTGTTGAACAAATCAGGAAGCGTTGGCCTGTGGAGAGCATTCCTGCGGAGGGTTGTGATCCGGCCATCGGCATGTTGCTCTCGCGTATCGTACTCCAAGTCTCTCCGTAGTTTTCACTCGTCGCCACCAAAGCCATCGGCTTGCGATACCGCGAGACGTCCAGAATGTTCGGGCCATCCAAAATTACGCAGGATTCACCCCACATCTCCATCGAGGCTGGTTTGGGGATCTTGATGACATCCCATTTCGTAAGGTTATCACTGCGACAGATCGCGACCGCCGCAGGGTCGTTGGTCCCCCCGTAGCCTGCCGTGACCGAGATGCCAGCCATAATCCAGTTTCCATTAGCCATTCGTTGCGGCTCTTGCATGGCCCAGAATCCGTCTTTCGCTATGATGCCTTTGGATACCCAGTTGCCCGTGGATTCATCCAATGAATAAGCTCGCGTGTGAACGTCTTGCATGCGACCATAGAACGCACCGTGAAATGCCCAAAGACGTCCCTGATGTGAAAGAAAGACTCCGTGACTGATCGCCAAGTTCGGCTCTTCGCCGGCATCGATCTGAAATAATGGTCCCCACGTCTTTCCGCCGTCGTCGCTAATTCGACCGTTGGCTTCTTCGGTAGCAGTATTCTCGGCTCCGGAATTGTGGCCGAACGATGAGTACAGTCTGCCTTTGTGCCACGCCAAGGCAACTCCGTGCAGCCAATCGTATCCATCCTGTTCCGGAACTCGCGGCTTGATGACACGGAATTCAATGCCTTCGATGGGCAACAAGTCCTGTGAGCTGGGAAACGGTAGTTGGGTGTTCCATAACTCAAAAGTTATTTCCGACGTTGGCGCTGTTTTGTCACCTCCAATCGCTCCGCGAATCGGCAACGAAGTAACCGGCAATGAACAGGCCAAAAGCATCGAGAAGATCGGACTGATTCTTGATCGAAACATCTTGCTACAGCTCGTCCATGCAAGGGGTGCTAGCGGGAGCGGCTTTGCGGCCGACGGCGTCGGAATAACCCAGTTTACCATTCTCGCTGTTCTGGATGGGTGGAAGATTGGGAAGACCTGAAAAAGTTTTCCGGTTGAAGAAAGGTTAACGGTTAGTCCGGTAATCGCCGATGAAATCGCAACACGACGGCGCAGTTTGCGAGTGATCCGGGTTCGGGCTCATATTTCCGAACGCACTGTGCCCAGAGCCCTGTAGACACAAATCGAAGGATTGACTGATGTCGACATGCCGCGTTGCCCTCATCGCTTTACTTTGGCTCTTTGCTCACGTGAGCTCAGCCTCCGCCCAGTCCGAACCCGAACTGCCGGCAACGCGAGCGCCGGGAATCGAACATCGAGGGAAGTTTATTGGTTACGTGCCAGCACACCTAAAGCGTAAGGCAAGCCAGCGGCGAGTGGAGTTCTCCAGCGCGGAAACACCTTCCGAAGTGAGACCGGTGAGCTATGGAGAGCAAGTCATTGCTGATCCTCCACTCCCTCCTGGCGTCAGCGGCGAGGTGATTGATATCTCGGAAGACGTCAAAGGTGGCAAACTGTGGGTTGGTGATAGCTCTTGCTACTGGGCACGCGCGGAATATCTGTTGTGGTGGAGTAAGGGAATGCGGTCACCGCCACTGGTGACCACCAGTCCCGATGGTACGGCTCAAGCGGACGCCGGCGTTCTTGGAGTACCAGGGACGACGACTCTTTTCGGAGATGAGGATCTGATGACCAGCGCGAGGTCGGGAGCCAAATTCACATTCGGCAAGTGGCTCGATCCCACCCACTGCAACGGCATCGAGGTCAATTATTTTGGGCTTGGTAACTCGTCGGATTCGTTCAATGCCGGCCTCAACGATTTTAATATCCTGGCCAGACCATTCTTCGATACAGTTGGTGCCGCGGAGGACTCGCGGCTGATCGCCTTTCCTGGTCTCGTTCAAGGAACGCTGAATGTAGACGTGAGCTCGACTCTCGATTCGTTTGAAGTACTCTATCGTCACGCTGGTTGCGAGTCCTGGGGTTGCCATCTTGATTGGACGGTGGGCTATCGCTACGTCGAGTTAAACGATCGAGTGCGGATCGACGAATCCACGGCATCGCTTACTGGCCCAACCGCTGGTACGACCTTTGACTTATTTGATCAATTCGATACCCGCAACACATTCAATGGGGCTGAGTTCGGCTTGGTTGGTAATTGGGATATTGATCCATGTTGGTCATGTGAAACCGTAGCAAAGGTCGCGATTGGCGGAACGACTTACCGCAGCCAAATCGCTGGACAAACGATTACGACTGATGCGGTAGGTACCGCGACAACTACGCAAGGTGGGTTACTCGCGCAAGGAACAAACATTGGTACTGTCGAGTGGGATGACTTCTCTTCGGTTACTGAGTTTGGCTTGACACTGCGACGCCAACTAGCATGTGGCCTGTCGGCGACATTTGGCTATAATTTCCTCTACTGGAGCAACGTCGCGCGAGCAGGGGAACAGATCGACACGACCGTCAATACGTCTCAGATACCGCCAGGTACACTAACCGGCGCGGCTCGTCCAACGCTGCCGCAACGAATCGACGACTACTGGGCGCAAGGATTGCGGTTTGGCTTGGACTATCGGTTCTAGGATGCGTGACGTGATCTGAGCATCGCTTTAAGTTGAATTCCTTCGCCTCACACATCCGCGACGTGACGGCTGCGATTGATTTCGCTGATCTGACTGTTCAAAGTCCAAAAGTCGTAAAGTACTCCAAACAGTAACAGGCCGCCGGTCAGCAGGTAGATGAGACCTGTAATGATCTTGCCCATGTAAAACCGGTGAAATCCCAGTGGCCCCAAGAATGTGAGCAGAATCCACGCGAGCGAATAATTGATGCTACCGGGTTCGTATCGCAAGCTGGCGGCGCGATCCATGCTCGGGATCAGAAACACATCGATTAACCAACCGAGACCGAGCAAGCCCAGCGTGAAGAACCAGATCGTTCCGCTGACGGGCCTGCCATAATAGAAGCGATGAGCCCCAGTGAAGCCAAACAGCCACAAGAGATAGCCGATCGCAATCGAGTGAGTGTCGTTTGTCTGAGGCATAAATTTGGCTCGAAGCAAAAGTTAGCGCGGTAGTTTCTTGTGCAGCCGGTGATTCGCCTCCGGATCTGGATTCTTGGCACCCGGTGAACATCATCCCTGCACGCATCCATGATAGCCCGTTGCAGCACCGGCGTTGAACCGCGTACAATTTCGATCCTTTTGAGGGATTGAAGTGCCGGAACTGCCTGAAGTGGAAACGATGCGCCGCGGCATCCTGTCCGCCGTTGGCTGTCAAATTGAGCGAGTCGAGAAATTACCGACTGCGGTCAAACCGTTGCTCATCGTCCCTTCGATTTCTTCGATGAGTCGACGCATTGTCGGTCGCGAGATCGTTGCGGTCGAACGAATTGGCAAACGAGTCATCGCCCGACTGGAGAGTGAAGATCGTTTGATCTTTGAACCTCGCATGACAGGGCTCGTACTCGTTGCTGACCCACCAAGCAAGGAACACTTGCGCTTTCGAGTCGACTTGTCGGGTGGAGTACTCGACACGATTTGGTACTGGGATCGACGCGGCCTCGGGTCGGTAAAGCTATTCTCGCCAACGCGATTCGAGGCGGAGGTCGCATCGAAGTTTGGTCCCGATGCTTTAGCCGTGACCAGCGAATTGCTTCGCGATCGATTGCGTCACAGTCGTCGACCGGTGAAAGTCGCCCTACTCGACCAGAAGGCAATTGCCGGTATCGGCAATCTGTATGCTTCGGAAATCCTCAATGTTGCCGGCGTGCATCCGACGACGCGTTGCGACAAACTTACGATCGCTCAGTGGCGGCACGTTCACCAGGCAACGCTCGATGTGCTTCACGCCGCGATCGAGCACGAAGGCTCGACGCTCTCGGACGGAACCTACCGCAACGCCTTGAACGACGTCGGCGGCTATCAGAACCAACATCGCGTATACGATCGAACAGGAGAATTGTGTCGCACTTGCGAGCACGGAACCGTGCAGCGCATCGTCCAAGCTCAACGCTCCACCTTCTTTTGTCCAAAGTGCCAATCCAGGGGACGTGGCAAGCGTTAGCAATTGACTTGGCATACAATAACGAGTTCTGCTGGATGTATCATCGTTTTAAAGACACGAAGGCCTCTCCTGATGAATGCGCTTCGACCGTGGTTGCTCGCCCAAACCTTAGTCGCGACCTGTGTCCCCTTGCTTGCCCAGGCCCCTGATTGGGAAAACGAACAAGTCATCAGCCGCAACAAGCTCGCTCCGCGTGTTGATGCGTTGCCCTTTCCGAATTCCGAGTCGGCTTTGAGCGACGCTCGCGATGCGTCGCCTTGGTACAAGGCGTTGAATGGCGATTGGAAGTTCCACTGGGTTGGGCAGCCTGACGAACGTCCGCATCAGTTCTTTGAGCCGCAGTTTGACGATTCCGATTGGCAGACCCTTCCGGTTCCCAGTTGTTGGCAGATGCACGGATACGGCGTTCCGCTGTACACGAACATGACCTATCCGTTCAAGAAAGACGAACCTCGCGTTATGGGCCAACCGGATAATTCGAGTTGGACCAGCTACAAATGGCGCAACCAGGTCGGTTCGTATCGCCGCAGATTCACGCTTCCAGACACTTGGCAAGATCGCCGCGTGATCATACATTTCGAAGGCGTCGACTCGGCGTTCTATCTCTGGATCAACGGCCAGCCCGTCGGATATAGCCAAGGCAGTCGCACACCCGCCGAGTTTGACATCACCGAACATGTCGTTCCCGGCGAGAATCTGGTAGCGGCGGAAGTTTATCAGTATTGCGACGGCAGCTATCTCGAAGATCAAGATATGTGGCGATTGAGTGGCATCTTTCGCGATGTGTATCTCTGGTCTCACGATACATTACATGTGCGTGATTTCTACGTGACGACCGATTTGAACGATGATTACTCCGCTGCGACGATGAATGTTCGCATGGAGGTAACGAACCACAGCGACTCGGCCCAGGATTGCACAATTGCCGTTGCCTTACTCGACGGCGCAGGCGAGCCCGTCTCGACCATCGAATCCATGCCAAGCATTTCCCAGAAGCGTCCGTTTTTCGCGACCTCCACACACGCCATTGGCAAGCCAAAACTCTGGTCCGCCGAGACTCCGAACCTGTACACGCTGCTGCTGACATTAAAGGACGCGGACGGCAACATCATCGAACATCAAAGTCATCCGATCGGCTTCCGGGAAGTTGCTATTGAGGGCGGTCAGCTCAAAGTCAACGGCCAGCCGATCCTCATCAAAGGCGTCAATCGCCACGAGCACGATCCAGACACCGGCCATACCGTTTCTGTCGAGTCGATGATTCAAGACATCGTGTTGATGAAGCAATTCAATATCAACACGGTGCGTACCAGCCATTATCCGGATCATCCGGCGTTTTATGACTTGTGCGATAGGTATGGGATGTATGTTTTTGACGAAACGAACATCGAGTCGCATGGCTATGGCTCCGGGGCAGGCAACCCAATTGCTTCCTCGCCGCGGTGGAAGGAAGCACACCTCGATCGCGCGCGACGCATGGTGGAGCGAGACAAGAATCACGCCTCGATTATCGTCTGGTCGCTGGGAAACGAAGCAGGAAGCGGCCTCTGTTTCGAGGCCATGTACGACTGGATCAAGCAACGTGATCCAACGCGACCCGTGCAGTACGAGCCTGCCCACGAGGAGAAGAATACGGACATCGTATGTCCGATGTACATGACCATTGAGCGAATGATTGGTTATGCGAAACGTCCGGGGATCACGCGCCCGTTGATTCAATGCGAGTACGCCCACGCGATGGGCAACAGCGTTGGCAACCTGCAAGACTACTGGGACGCCATCGACAAACATCCGGCGTTGCAGGGTGGTTGCATCTGGGACTGGGTCGACCAAGGGATCACGAAGCCTGTACCGACGGCGCGAAAGTGTGATTCGAGACGCGGCCCGCGGGCAGTGGTCATTGGCACTCACAACACCGAGGATGGAGTCACGGGTGCGGTAGAACTCGACTCCGACACGAGGCTTGACGTGACGGGGCCCCTAACTCTGGAAGTCGAACTGATGGGCCAGCGCGTCGACCGCTTTAATCCATTGATTTCCAAAGGCGATCATCAATACCTGCTACGAATGGACAACCGTGGAATCAATTTTACCCTGTTCCGTGACAAGTGGGTGGGCTTGCAGGTGGCGTATGACAAGGCTGAATTGCTAGATGGGTGGAATCGTATTACCGCCACCTACGATGGGCAGCAAATGGTGCTGTATGTGAATGGGCAAGAGAAGGGACGCGGTGCGGGACCGGCTAGAATTGACCGCAGCTCGCATCGCGTGAACATTGGCCGCAACAGCGAGCACCACGACCGCGTCTCGATGTTGCCTATCCGTCGAGCCCGTATCTATTCCAAGGCCCTCACGCCGGACTTAGTTGCGCGCGTCGAGGGACGCAGTGAAGATCAGTTACTGCTTGATATTGATCTGCGTCAAATCTCCGACGAAGAGCAATCGCTAAGCCCGCGCGGTGTGCATGAATATTTCGCCTATGGTGGAGATTTCGGCGACTTGCCCAATGACGGTGACTTTTGTTGCAACGGCCTCGTGCAGCCAGACCGATCGCTGAATCCGCATATTTGGGAAGTGAAAAAAGTTTATCAGAATGTTTCAATTTCTCGCGAATCGACAGCCGGTCGATTGCAGGTGACGAACAAGTTCTTCTTCACAAACCTCGATCAATTCGAGTGTGATTGGTCGTTGCGAGTCGACGGCGAAGTCCGTCAACGTGGTCAGCTCGGCAGAATTGACGTCGCTCCACAATCGAGCGAGTCGATCGAATTGCCGCTCCGCCTGACGCGGGAAGCGGCTGAGCGATTCCTGACGATCTATTTCCGGTTGGCGAAAGATACGAATTGGGCCAAGCAAGGGCATGTCGTTGCGTGGGAACAGATCAAGTTGACAGACAGCCCACCTTCGATCGGCAGCGAAATCGATAATGGCGACGTCGACGTAGAGGAGAGCGATTCGGAGATCTTGATCAACGGTAACGGATACGCGGCGAGGCTTAACAAGGAAGACGGATCCCTTACGTCCTACGTCCTTGATGGTCTTGAGATGATGAAAACGCCGCTACGTCCAAACTTTTCCAAGAATCCCAACTCGAATCAACGCGCGAATGACCTTTGGAAGAAGGAATGGGGTGGATGGGTTTATGCCAAGGATGAATTGCGAGTGGAGTCCGTCGAGCTTGCCAAGGCAACGAACGCCACTTCCGTACGCTTTGATCTGAACGTATTGAGTGTCGCGGAAGGTCGACTCGGTTTGGAGTATCGATTCACATCGGATGGCTCAGTCGCCGTGGCGATGCAATACGAACCGAAGCAACCAAATCCCAGGCCGCTGCTCCCGCGATTCGGAATGTCGTTCGCAGTGCCGAAGGCGATCAATCAAGTGGATTGGTACGGACGCGGTCCCCACGAAACGTATTGGGATCGCAAGACTGGCGGCGAGTTCGGTATCTTCAGTAGCACTGTGGACGAGATGTGGCATCCATATGTGCGTTCGCAAGACACTGGAAATCGGACCGACACACGATGGTTCAAGGTTCACAACGGTAAGTCCGGCGGATTTCATTTCGGCTCGACGACAACCCCGATCAGCTTTTCGGTACTGCCGTTTTCTCTGGAAGACTTGGATGCGGCCTCACATCCTTACGAGTTGCCACGCACCGAGGTCAACGCGATCTTCATCGACTCGAACTTGCACGGTGTCGGCGGCGATAACAGTTGGGGCGCCAAGACGCATCCTCAGTACACGTTGCACGGCAACAAACCGCACGAACTTAGTTTCGTGATCAGACCGATGCGATAGCTTCTGTGATGGCGGTGCGTTTGCGATACGAGTGCGTCTACTCGATGCTGTTACGATTTTACGTAATCGGCTACGACCAATGTATTACCGCAAAAAGCAACGATGTCGGTTGGATGTAGCTTTCGGCGCCGACGAGTTTCGACTTCACCGTTGACTTGGATCTCGCCGTTTTGAATCAGAAGCTTGGCGTGGCCACCGGTTTCGGCCAGCCCCGTGAATTTTAGAAATTGATCGAGCCGAATCGGCTCTGTGTGCGAAGAAATGGTGTCTTGTCCCAAGTGGTGTCCTTTAAGATTTTGTAGGTGCAATGCGTTGTTTCACATATGCAGTTAGCTCGGAAGGGTCGTTTGTTCCCACTCGGAGTTTTCGACCGCGGGTCAGGTATAAATCGACGCAATCAAACCCCCACAGATTCCACGTCCACCCACCGCTGGGACTGATGTGAATTCCCCATCCATCGAGCCACGAGGATTGAGTCTGCTCGGCGCGTTTGATATCGGTGTATCGAATGCGTCGCTTGAAGATCGGCAGTGGACCGAAGCAGATCAGCAAGTCATCTCCTTCATCGCGAACTGTCAAGTGACGAAACGAGAGTGCGAGGATCGCCGCGAGACCTCCACCGGAAGCGGCACTGAATCGGGCTACTGGTGCAGGTATCCACCAAGCCGCAACCAACGAAGCACTCGCAACCGCAGCCAGCAATAAATAGAACGGCGCTTGCTGAGTGTGATCGTAACGCATCGACCTTTGAACCACGAAACAAACGAAAGCTACGCACATGGCTAATGGGCTGCGACAGATACCACAATCCGCCGACACCTTACCATCAGTCATACGTCAGGACAGGGTGTCGGTCTAGCCGGGTGGTCGGTGGGGAAGTCGTGACCTGCGTGAATCGCAATGGTCAGCCGGTGTGACGCTGTGCAAGTTGTTGAGGATCGGTCACCGAGGAGTTGATCAAATGCTCGTCAATGGCATAGACGGAAACCGACCACAATCCTTCCGCACGATCCCAGAAGACTGCCACCCACCGAGTTTCGTCCAGACGCTCGCAAAGCTTCACAATTTGCTCAGACCAGAGTACATAACATTGCCCGGTTTGTAGCCGCATCGCCGTCTCCTCTTTGCCGGTTCTTATCTTCTACCCTAATCAAGATCCCCATTTCGGCAAGTCTCTCGTAGGGAGTTGCCTGTCGCCAGCGAGCCAAGGCGGCGAAGGTCGTTTGTCATGGACAGGCAGTCGACTCATAATATCGGCGAGCCCAACCAAGAGAGTTGCCCATGACCCGCCCTTTCACAATTGTCCTGCTTCTGACGGCGACGGCACCTGGCGTAGTTTCCGCAGACGCGCCAACACCGACGTTAACACCCTTGCCCGCCGAGATTCCGTCTCCTCCGGAGAATCCGACCACCGCCCCCAAGGTCGCACTTGGCAAGCGACTCTTTTTCGACCCTCGACTCTCGGGCGACAACACGATGAGTTGTGCGACGTGCCACCTTCCCGAGAAGGCGTTTGCCGACGGATCGGAGAAATCGCTCGGGCATGGCGGCAAGCCACTGACGAGAAACACGCAAGGCCTCGCCAATGTCGGCTTGTTTTCAAGCTTCTTTTGGGATGGCCGCGCGGCCTCGCTGGAAGAGCAAGCATTGGGACCAATCGAGTCGTCGGTCGAGATGAACCAGGACCTTGACGAACTCGAGCGAGAACTGAACGAAGTCGAGGGCTATCGTCAGAGCTTCCAAGAAGTGTTTGGAACGGCTGCGACTTGTGATGCCATCGCCAAGGCCTTGGCTGCATTCCAAAGGACACTCGTCACAGATCCTTCTCCGTTTGATCGTTATCTTGCTGGTGATGACGATGCGATTTCTGACGAGGCGAAACGCGGAATGGAGTTGTTTATAGGAGACGCCGGGTGTATCCGATGCCATCACGGCCCGTTGCTAAGCGACGGCAAGTTTTATCGCATCGGAGCCTCGTGGGGAGACAAGGGCCGGGGACTGATCACGAACGATGCAGAAGACAACCACCGATTTCGAACCCCCTCGCTGCGCAACATCGCCGAAACGGCACCTTATATGCACGACGGTTCGCTCGAAACACTTTATGACGTCGTCATGTTCTACTTTCGCGGCGTGCCCAAAGCTTCGCCGGAGGGACAGCCGCTGGACATCGAACCTCGTCTGGATAGCAGCTTCTCCGATATCGACAGTCTCGTCGCGTTTCTGCGTACATTATCCGGCAAGCTGCCTCATATAACGCGACCCGAGTTACCCGAGTAGGACGCGCGGTACGGACTTACGTGGCATGTCGGGGATGGCTACCGCGGAGCGAAGAGTACAACTCGTGCCGCCATCGCGCTTGCCCGCAGTGTGCGTCGCTGGAGCGTGAACGGTGGCTGCTGCAGTGGAAGGAGCAGTTGCTGGACTGCTCGCATTATCATACCGTGTTCACGACGCCGCACGATCTGTCGCCGTTGTGGCGTTTCAACAAGCGGCTGTTCGCCAACTTGCTGTTTGCGGCAGCCACGTGGTCGCTCGAGGAACTGTTGTCGGACGAGCGGTACCTGGGCGCCAAGATCGGCATGCTGGCGGCGCTTCACACGTGGAGCCAGACCTTGGCCGAACACGTTCATCTGCACATTTTAGTGACGGCGGGCGGCTTGACGGCGGACGGCCCATGGCGGGCGGTGAAGAAGTCGTGCCTGTTGCCGCGGGAAGTTTTGATGCGTGTGTTTCGCGGCCGCTTTCGGAAGTTGCTGTTGCGGGCCTTGGAGCGGGGCGCGTTGGAGTTGCCTCCGAACATGACGGAAGCTGGCGTGCGGAGCTTGCTGAACCGCGTGGGGCGAGTGACTTGGAACGTGAAGATCCTGGAGCGTTACGATCACGGCGTGGGCGTGGCGACGTACCTGGCTCGTTACTTGAAGGGCGGCCCGATCGGCAACGGGCGGCTGGTGTCGCTGCGTGACGGTCGGGTGTACTTTCGTCAGCGAGTCAGTTCGTCGGGCGGCGAAGCACGCGGTCGGCGTGCAGTGACTTCGCTGCCGGTGGACGAGTTTCAACGCCGCTTATTGGAGCACGTGCCGCCCAAGGGTTTTCATACGGTCCGCGGTTACGGCTTGTACAGCAGCAACCGTCATTCGCGTTTACCGGCGGCGCGGGCGGCTTTGGGTCAAGCACCGTTGGCGGAGCAACCGCCGCAGGTGGACTGGCAAACGCTGTGTGCATCGATGGGCCGTGGCGCTGCGGCTTGTTGTCCGGTGTGCGGCGAGCGGTTGGAATGTTTTCGCGTGACCATTAGCGTTCGTCCCAGTCATTCGCCGGGTAGTCATTCGCTGGAGCGTCCTTTGTTAGGCGGACGTTCGCCGCCCACTTCGCTTGCTGCTGGCGATCAACGAGGCGTCGCATGAAGGAGCACTTCGCAAGTAATTTGACAACTTGTTTTTTTGTGAAAACGGACGCTGGTCTGCGGCGCTGGAGTTGCGCGCGGACACGGCAGCGTGCAGCGCAAGACTTCTCATGCCGCTCGACCTTCGCGTGGGGAAGCGGCGGGCGGCGGCTGGTTGGGACGCGGGGTTGCATGGGGCGTGTAGCAATCCCCAAGAAAAAGAGGAGCGACGGGGGCGGCACCGCGAGCGTCCGCAGCGTGGTCCGCGGCCAGTTCAACAATGCGTTGAACCTACACTGAGCTACGTTGCATCTCTCGCGATTGTCTTCACCGCTTCGCACCAACTACAATAAATCCGCGGCCCTCCCCTGGTCCGCTCAGTCTAGGTTAACTTAAACGTTCGTCGTGATAGGATGCCTCGATGGACATTGTTTATGTTGAAACGACCGTCATAGGGAACATTGCTGGTCGGCTACACCCCGATGCAAACATCGCATCACGGCAACGGATTACACGTGAATGGTGGGCCACAGCAACGTCGCTCTATCAAATTGTCACGTCTCGGCTCACATTGGACGAATGCGGCGACGGAGACCCGGCAGCCGCAAGAGAGAGGCTCGACATCCTCAACGGCATCCCGCTGTTAAACGAGTCTAGTGATGCGGAAATGCTTGCAGAACTATTGATTGAGCGCAAAGCAGTACCTGCGTCGGAACCGCGAGATGCATTGCACATCGCAACTGCTGCTACAAACGGTGTACAATTCATAGCGACGTGGAACTTCAAGCATATTCTCAATCCGCACTTGCAAGCTCAGATTGCCGGAACATGCAGAGACGCCGGTTTTATTCCGCCCGTCATCTGCACTCCTGAACAACTTAAGGTGACTGAAAATGATTCCTGATCCGAACGATGAGATTCTTACGATCAAACGGCGACTAGCTGCCAAATTCGATAACGACGTACATCGCATTGCAACGGATGTCCGGGAACGTCAAGGTCTAAGTGGACATGAGGTCATATCACTTCCGCCACGTCGCTGCACGCCAACCGCCACGACGAACAATTACGTGAACCGGAGCCACCAATCGGATCAAACTTAATCGCAATGCCTTCTTTGGCGGGTCGGGTGGCACGCCCTGAGTCTTCGAAGGGCGTGGCTGGAGCGCAGGTCAACTTGCTAGGTGAGCTTAGATTTGCCTCACAGCTCCACGCCCATCGCTTCGCTCTGGGCGTGCCACACAGTCGAGTCGAGTAGGCCGGGTTGTAACCCTGCACTCTTCTTTCACTCCTTGGACATCAATGGGAATTTGATGATTGGTGGTTGTCTTTTAGCATATTTGCATCTGTAACATGCTGGTCGCGACTCGGCATGCGACTCACCGCCGGGCGTGGCTGGAGTGCAGGGCAAGTGGCTCGGTGGGCTTGTATTTGCCTCACACCTCCACGCCCATCGCGTCGCTCTGACCGTGCCACACAACCTCCTAAGGTTTTGAAACCGCTTCTAGTATGTCCGCCGTTCTTCTCTCAGCCAGCGTTACGGCGCGGCAAAGCAGTACAGGTGTTTGCTGGATCGAATGAAGAGTTGTCCATCGCTGACCGCGGGAGTGGCACTGAAGTCTTCGGAGTCGTTGGTCACGCGATTGGTCGCGAGTTGCTCGAATGTGTCAGTCGCTTTTAACACGAAGATGTCACCAGATCGGGAGGTGAAGTAGATTTTTCCGTCGGCAATGATCGGTGAAGCATAGTCGCCGCCCATCCCGCCACCACCGCGTCGCCCTCGACCGCCAGCGAGTTGGCTGCCGCCTGCTTGCCCTCCGCTACGGTTCTGCGAACGACCTGATGCTCCCGTCAGTCGCGACTGAAACACTTCCTTTCCGGTTTTGGCATCGATACAGTTTGCAATGCCGCCCGAGAAGAAGTAGATCCGACCTTCGTAGATGATGGGTGTGCCAATTCGATTCGAATCGCGCCCCGTCCAAACGACGTTAGAATCGGTGACATTACCTTTCCCGCCAGCGCGAACGGCAATCGAGCCGCCGCCGCGTCCTTCGATGCCGTAAACGATTCCGCCGTCGGTGACAACGCTGGAACAATAGGAATCCGTCTCCATCACTTCGCAGTACCATCGCAGCTTGCCGTCGTCGGGGTTGAAAGCCCAAAACTCGTAAGGCACTCCCAGTACCAGGTCGATTCGTTCTTCGTCCACCTTGACTATAACTGGTGTACCCCAGGTAGAACTTAACCCTGCTGCCTCTTGTCGCCATACTTCTTTGCCGGTCTTTTTGTCTAAAGCGACGACGGCTTGACTCTCGGCACTTGCGGTAACGATGACCGTGTCCTTGTATAGAACCGGGCTCGACGCGGAACCCCAGCCACGCGGGTCCGACTCTGTGCCGATCTTGGTTTGCCAGAGCTGATTGCCGTCCATGTCAAACGCGAACGCGCCGCTCTTGCCAAAATAGACATAGATTCGCTCACCGTCCGAGACGGGCGTATGCGAGGCATAGCCATGTTCGGCGAACATGCCGCCATAGTTATCTTCCGGCAACACGGGCTCAACCGCCTTCGACCAAATCGTCTTGCCGTTGTTCCGATCGATGCAGATCAAATGTCGGCGTAGGTCTTTTTGATCACCGGGGTTGCCTCGGTCGACGCCGTATCCGGTCCAACAAGTCACGAAGACGCGATCGCCAACAATGATTGGGCTGGACGATCCAGGTCCTGGCAACCTAACTTTCCACTTTAGGTTTTCCGAGTTGCTGAAGGTTGTGGGTACGGTGGCCGTATCTTGACTAACGCCAGACCCGTTCGGTCCTCGGAATCTAGTCCAGTCAGCAGCGGTTGCTGGAGGCGTGTGACAGAATAGCAACGAGGTAATGACGACCATCACTCCGCGAAAACCTGACTTGCACATATTTTTCGTTCCTCGCAAGGGATGCCTCGCATCACGGGCTTGTAGATGCCTCATCCGAAACAGGTTTCCTGCCGATGGCAATGGAACCCTAACAAATCGAAACTTGTTTCGCTAAATCATGCGAAGATTGTGACAAAACGCCAGCATTTAAGCATTGCTGAGAAGCAACGTGACGGCGACTTGGGTTTAAAAAACATCGCGACGGCTCTGCGGTGCGAGTAAAAACGCCGTTTAGGGTGTTGCGACGAAGCTTCAGCTCGCGATTCGTGATGGCGGTCGATACCGGAAGAATCGAAGAGGTTGCTTGCAATCCGAAAACGCCACGGAACGATGTTGTGCAGAATCTCGAACATCTCGCGGAAGTTCGCTGGTATCAGGAGAATTTGATCCAAACTCTGGAGTTGAATGTCAGCGACTTAATATATGATGATCAGCGCCCGCCTATGAGCATTCCGGTCGAACGTCCGGCAACCTTCAGGCGACGGTGGCGCCGGTATGATTGAGGGGTCCTGGAGTGGAGGGGTTAATGTGGTGCTCGTCTTATTTCACGAGGCAGGCAAACTTCTTCTGTCCAGGAAATGCTTGCAGGCGAACAGGAAACTTGATTGGCCGCAGTCGACAAAGCTCGGCAACAGCTTGGTTTAACGAATAGCCTGAATAGCCGTTAGCGTCGAAATATGTGACGGTTGTACCGGGACGATGGCTGATTCGCACGTAGTTGCAGAAAGATATTCGACAATTCTATTGCTTTGTAGTTGAAGAAGTTTGGACTCCAACTAGAATGAAATTCAGCCTGAGCAGGTTTCTGCCCCACCTGCCAGGTAAGGCCCTTCGCGGATTCTGCCCCTCCGCGATTGGCCGTTTTTTATTTCTTGGCATCCTGGTCGCCCGTCGCCGACTTACGGCATTTGGGGAGATCGCCCCACCATGTCTCCACACCCGTGGTTCTACGGTCGGAACTTTTTTTGCCACTCGGTTGGCATTACGCGGATATCTGTGGTGTCGGCGTACTGGTGTCGTGACGCTTCGAGTTGCACCTTCAGTTCGGCAATGACCTCCATGTACGCTGGATTGGAATACTGATTGGTCAGTTCTTCGGGATCCGCTTCGAGGTCATAAAACTCCCATTCATCGAACTGATAAAAGCGAATGAGCTTGTACCGTTTCGTACGAATTCCGTAGTGCTTGGCAACCATGTGAACGCTAGGGTACTCGTGATAGTGGTAGTACAGCGAATCTCGCCAATTCGTATCTTCGCCCTTGAACAGCGGAACTAAAGAGCGGCCTTGCATGTCGGTGGGAATCGCCGCACCCGCGATGTCAAGAAATGTCTCCGCATAGTCTAGATTTTGAATCAACTCGGTGTTGACGGAACCCGGCTTAATCACCCCTGGCCACTTTACGATGAACGGCATCTTGAACGACTCTTCGTACATCCATCGCTTGTCGTACCAACCGTGATCGCCAAGGTAGAAGCCTTGGTCGGATGAGTAGATAACAATCGTGTTGTCCTCGAGACCGGCATCATGCAAATACTGCATCAACCGCCCAACGCTTTCGTCGACGCCTTTAACGCATCGCAAGTAATTTTTGATGTAGCGTTGGTACTTCCAGCGAACAAGATCTTTACCCGAGAGGCCGGCTTTCAGCAACGCTTCGTTCTTCGGGCCGTAAGCAGCATTCCAAGCCGCTAGTTGGTCAGGCGTCATCCGCTCCATGTTCTTGATGCCTGAGCGGTCGGTATTCTCTTTGTTGATGTCGAAGCCTTCTGGCCGCGGTCCGAATACATCGGCAACGAGATGCAAATGACGATCGATTTCCATTTCTTGATAACGTGCGGGGCTCGCGTTATCTTCCCACCTATCAAACAGCGTCGCGGGCTCGGGAATCTCGACGTCGTCATATAGCGTCAGATGCCGAAGCGCCGGCATCCACGTGCGGTGAGGCGCCTTGTGCTGGCACATGAGCATGAATGGTCTGTCGGAGTCGGCTTGTTCTTTCAGCCACTCGATCGCCTTATCCGTAACAAGGTCTGTGCAGTAGCCTTCGACTTGAATGCGCCCGTTTGGAGTGAGGAAAAACGGGTTATAGTAGTCGCCTTGTCCCGGTAGCACCTGCCAAAAGTCATAGCCCTGCGGACGCGTCTCCAAATGCCACTTGCCGATCATCGCTGTGCGATAGCCAGCCTTCTGCAGCAACTTGGGAAACGTCTGTTGATCACCGTTAAAGCGATCGCCATTAGTCATGAATCCGTTGATAAAGTTATGCTTCCCCGTTTGAATCACCGCGCGGCTCGGCCCGCAGATCGAATTGGTGCAGAAGCTGTTCTGAAACAACATGCCCTGTCGAGCCAACGAGTCGATGTTGGGCGTCGGGTTTAGGTCCTTCAGTTGGCCACCGTAAGCACCGATGGCGTGCGGAGCATGATCGTCGGTGAAGATGAAGAGGATGTTTGGGCGATCGGCCGCAAGTGACGCTGATGATACGAAGAGGAAAAGTAATAGAACGCAGGAGCGAAACATGGTGATTCCCGGTAACACTGGTAGAAAGCAGTTCGTTGATGGACGTGTTATTATGTACGCACTGTCGCCGACTCGCCACCACTCGCTTCGCCTGGGAAGCCGCGTCTTGTAACCTACGATCGCATCGGGCGGGCTCGCCGAATAGAATATATGCCCGGCACGAAATCATGACGAAGAAAGCCTAACAAAACGGGGACAGGCACCCTCGGGAGAACGGTTTTTCCAGGACAATACCCGACGTTCCGGGAGCCAGTCCCCGTTTTGTTAGAACCTCTAACGCAGTCAGGTTGATTTTCGGTCTAATTGCTCGGCATCTATTTGGAAATTCATCTCATGAGAAACACGCTTCTCGCAAACTTACTTTCAGCCGCCATTGCATTAACTGGCCAAACTTTTGCTGCCGACTATGACATCGTCATCTACGGCGGCACCTCCGCGGCGGTGACGGCCGCAGTCCAAGCAAAGCGAATGGGTAAGACTGCGGTCATCGTTTGTCCCGATAAGCATCTTGGCGGGTTGTCCAGCGGCGGGTTGGGATGGACTGATACGGGTAACAAGGCGGTCATTGGCGGCTTGGCACGCGAGTTCTATCACCGCGTGTGGCAGCACTACGACCGTGACGAAACGTGGAAGTGGCAGTCACGCGAGAGTTACGGCAACAAGGGACAAGGCACCGCGGCCATCGACGGTGATCAGCGAACCATGTGGATCTTTGAGCCGCATATCGCAGAAGCAGCATTTGAAGACATGATCCGCGACAACGACATTCCGGTCCACCGCGACGAGTGGCTCGATCGTAAAAGCGGTGTCAAGAAGGACCGAGCACGCATCATCTCGGTCACGATGCTCAGCGGCAAGACTTACACGGGCCGAATGTTTCTCGACGCGACCTACGAAGGCGACCTAATGGCCGCTGCGGGGGTCGAGTATCACGTCGGTCGCGAGTCTAAAGACCAATATGGCGAGGAGTGGAACGGCGTACAGACCGGCGTGCTGCATCACGGACACCACTTCGGTGTGCTCAAGCAGCAGATCAGTCCGTACGTTGTTGCCGGTGATCCGTCGAGCGGTGTGTTACCGCGGATTAGTCCCGACCCGCCGGGGGAATATGGGGCGGGCGACGACAAGGTACAGGCATACTGCTTTCGAATGTGCCTGACAAACCACGCGGAGAATCGCGTGCCATTCCCAAAGCCGGCCGGATATGATCCCGCGGATTACGAGCTGCTCGTCCGGATCTTCGATGCCGGCTGGCGCGAGACGTTTCGCAAGTTCGATCCAATCCCAAATCACAAGACCGATACGAACAATCACGGGCCGATGAGCACCGACAATATCGGATTCAATTACGACTACCCGGATGCCACGTACGAAAGACGCCGCGAGATCATCAAAGAGCATGAGGCCTATCAAAAGGGCTGGTTGTATTTCATTGCCAACGATCCCCGTGTGCCAAAAGACGTTCAGGACGAGATGCGCAAGTGGGGACTCGCCCGAGACGAGTTTCAGGACAATGGCAATTGGCCACACCAGTTGTACATTCGCGAAGCGCGGCGCATGGTCGGCGAGTTTGTGCTGACGGAAAATGAGTTGCTCAAGAAGCGGCCAACTCCCGATTCGATCGGCATGGGTTCTTACACCATGGACTCGCACAACGTCCAACGGTACATCACCCCGGACGGTTACGTGCAGAACGAAGGTGACATTGGTGTCTCGACGCACGGGCCTTACAAGATTGCTTACGGCTCGATCGTCCCGAAGAAAGGCCAGTGCGACAACCTGCTCGTTCCAGTTTGCCTTTCCAGTTCCCATATCGCCTTTGGCTCCATCCGCATGGAACCAGTCTTTATGATTCTTGGCCATTCTGCTGCTGCGGCTGCGTCCATCGCAATCGATGATGACCTCTGCGTGCAGGAAGTTGCTTATGTCAAACTTCGCGATCAATTGTTGAAGGATGGCCAAGTGCTCGACGCGACTGGGCTCGATATCGGCGGTCGATTAGGGCGAGATCCCGCGAAGTTGGAGGGGATTGTTGTCGATGATGTCGATGCGGTTACGACAGGAAACTGGACTCCGAGCACATCTTCCAAGACTTGGATCGGGCGAAGTTACCGCCACGATGGTAAGTCTGCGGACGGCAAGTCTTCGGCCCGGTTCGAGGCAATGCTGCCTGCCAGCGGAACGTACGAAGTGCGGTTAGGGTACACTCCCAACAACAATCGCGCTTCGAATGTTGCAATTGAGATTGACGCTGTCGCAGGGAAATCGACCGTGATGGTTGACCAGCGGAAGGTGCCGCCGATCGACGACTCGTTTGTCTCACTGGGCAAATATGAATTCCAAGCCGACAAGCCAGCTGCTGTGGTCGTCTCGAATCGCGGCGCGGACGGTTACGTAGTCATCGATGCAGTGCAGTGGATTCTCGCCAAGTAGCTCGCATTGTTCACTGCTGGCGTAGCGAACTCGCCCTTTTAGACTCACTGCGTGGCGTTGCTGAGCATCTTTGCCGTCTTGTCATCGAGAATTGCGTACGCGACAATAACCAACCCAATTCAGACATTGCTTTGCCTGCCAGATTTGAAGCCGGAGCCCCCTCATGCGTATGTTGACACTCACGCTGATCATCATCGGTTGCACGACGGTCCAAGCCGCAGATGAATTCGAATTGCAGTATCCGCTGGGCTTAAAGCGGATGCATATCCCCACGACTAATAAGCTCACGGTGGCCAAAATCGAGTTGGGCAAGCAACTGTATTTTGATCCGCGTTTATCCCGAGACGATACCGTGAGCTGTGCGAGTTGTCACGACCCGAAGAAAGGTTGGTCAAATGGGGACAACTTTGCAACAGGTGTTCGCGGGCAGCGAGGCGGACGGAGCGCCCCGACAATTATCAACTCGGGCTATTCTTATTTTCAGTTCTGGGATGGACGAGCCATTATGCTCGAAGGCCAAGCTCTCGGCCCGATCCAAAATCCGATTGAGATGGACTTAACCCTTGATGAGTGCGTCGCGAAATTGAACGCGATCGAAGGATATCGAAAGCAGTTCCAAGATGTATTCGGAACGGATGTCACCGCTGTCGGGATCTCGAAGGCGATTGCGTCGTTCGAACGAACGGTGCTGTCTGGAAACGCTCCATACGACAAGTTTAAGTCGGGCGAAGAGAAGGCACTTTCGGAGGGCGCGCAGCGAGGCAGCAAGTTGTTCTTCGGCAAAGCGAATTGCTCTGCCTGTCACGCTGGTCCCAGCTTCAGCGACTTTGCGTTTCACAACATCGGTGTTGGTATCAATAAGCCGGAGCCGGATGTCGGTCGTTTTAGTGAAACAAAGATGCTGGGTGATCGCGGGTCGTTCAAAACCCCGACGCTCCGCGAAATCGCTCGTACCGCGCCGTATATGCACGATGGCAGTTTGAAGACGCTGGAAGAGGTGGTTGAGTACTACAACAAAGGTGGCGAGGCTAATCCGCAACTCGATGAAGAGTTATTTCCTTTGAAGCTTTCCGACGACCAGAAGGCAGATCTCTTGGCCTTTCTAAGAGAAGGTCTGAGCAGCGAGGATTACCCCGATATCGAACCGCCCGCTCTCCCCAAATAACGATTCGTTCCGGACACCGAACCCCAATTCAATTTGAAGGAGACAAGATTCATGAGAACCAGCATCCTGGGCATTTTCGCAGTGCTCACTTTTTCGCTCGCGCCGGCGCGGGCCGACCATCACGTTTCAACCGTTCTCGATGGCCTCGACAATCCAGCTGGTGTTGCTGTTCAACCTGAAACAGGCACGCTGTTTGTTTCGGACAGCGGTGCCTCGCGCATCATTCGTGTTGTTGATGGCAAGGCTCAGGACGTGATCACGGATTTTCCCGTCGATGTTTATGGCAAGGGACCGATGTACAACATTGGCCCGTTGGGACTTGCGTTTATCGACAAAAACACGTTGGTTGTCGGTGGTGGCGGCTTGATTGACGGTGAAGAGTTGTTGCGCGTTTACAAAGTTCCGGCGGCTGGCGAATCGGCCATCAAGGCTGGCCAGATGGAAGGCAGTTTCAAGCTTGCTGGCGACGACGAGTTGAAAGGCGAAGGAAACTTTTACGGGCTCGCCACGAACGGCACGCACGTGTTCGTGACGTGCAATGGCGACGACACAAAAGGCTGGGTTTCGCGAGCCGCGATCAAGGAGGGTAAGCTGGCCAACTATAAGCGGTTCCTGGCGACAAAGGAAGCGACCGAAGTGGATGCTCCTGTGGCGGTCACGATCAGCCCACGCGGTGAGCTGGTGATTGGCCAGATGGGCGAGATCAGCATCCCGGGCGACGGATTGCTGACCTTCTACAATGCCAAAAACGGTAAGTTGCTTCTAAACCTTGAAACAGGCTTAAGCGACATCACGGCGTTGGCGTACAGCCCCAAGGGGCAACTCTACGCAACTGACTTCAATTGGCTCAATACGAGTGAAGGCGGCCTGTATCAGCTCATCTCGAAGGATGACGACGGCAAGCAAAGTATCGAAGCCAAGAAGATCGAGTCTTTGGACAAGGCAACGGCCATGGTCTTTGGAGCCGACGGCTCGCTGTACATTACCGTCATCGGGACGGGCGAAGGTGATGCGAAAGGCGGCAAGTTGCTAAAGATCTCCCCTGGACTGTAAGACGTTCAAAGTCGTGAGTACGAGAATAAAAAGAACAGCCCGCATGTGAACTATGCGGGCTGTTGCGTTTCTTGTATCGATGCCAGCTTTGGGTCGCTTCAGTTTACCCGACGACACACTCCTCGTTCTTTGTGACCACAAAGCCCATTTCCTCGATCATCTTGTAATCGGCCTCAGCGGCTTGGCCTTCGGTTGTCAGATAGTCGCCAACGAACATCGAGTTTGCGGCATAAAGCCCGAGACACTGCATGCTGCCGAGATGAATCTCACGTCCGCCTGCGATGCGAAGTTCGCGATCAGGGTTCACGAAGCGGAACATGGCTAGTGTCTTGAGACAATAACGAGGATTTAGATCCTGATTGTCGGCAAGCGGTGTGCCTTCGATGGGAATGAGGAAATTCAGCGGAATTGACTCGGCACGCACCTCACGCAGTTGCAACGCCATGCGGACAACATCGATATCTTGTTCTCCCATACCGATGATGCCTCCCGAGCAGATCTCGATGCCTGCATTTCGCACCGCGTTCAAGGTGCTGATGCGATCTTCGTAGGTATGCGTAGTGCAAATTTCTTCGTAGTGCTCGGCACTTGTATTGACGTTATGGTTTACGCGGTCCACACCGCATGCCTTGAGGCGATTCGCTTGATCTTGGTCCAGTAGTCCGAGGCACGCGCAGATCTTGAGATCGTATTTCTCCTTAATCTCTGGCACGAGCGCTTCAACTGCGGCAATCTCTCGTTCGCTAGGTCCGCGAGCGGATATCACCATGCAATAAGTCTTCGAATTTCGTTCATGCGCCAAGCGAGCGCCTTCGAGGATCTTGTCGCGGCTGAGGAAATTGTATTTGGGAATTTCCGCCTCGGAGATTTTGGACTGCGAACAGTAGCTGCAATCTTCGGGGCATAAACCGCTTTTGGCGTTCATCAGGTAGTATAACTGAACGGTCTTGCCGAAATGCTTGTGGCGGATTTTGTAAGCAGCTGACAATATATCCAGCAATTGTTCGTCGGGGGCGCGGACGATTTGCAAGGCCTCTGCTTCCGTTATCGCATAGCCATCAAGGACTTGTTCGGCCAACGCGTTCCAGTTCAGGGTAGCGGTAGGTGCTTGAATCATGCTTAATCTCGGTACTGGAAATACTAGCGGACACCGCCCTGCCCTTACCCGCTTGTGGTGATACTACGGGTTGGCGAAGCGAACGACTTAGCTCAGAATAATAACATTCATAGGACATCTTCGTCGATGCCCGCTAAGCCTCTTTCGATCGAAGGCAATTCCTCCGTGACCTCTCATCATCTCGTTCGAGTCGGAGCGATGGGGTACGTGGGACGCTTTAATGCCGTTGAGGGCTTGGTTTATGAACGCCACGCCCGTGTCATTTGCCGAACGACGCGAGGGCTGGAGGTTGGAGAAGTTCTTGCGGCTAGCGAATGCAACGGTGCCGAGGCCGATGGGACGCTCGTCCGTCGCTTGACGGTGGAAGACGATCTGTTGTTGACTCGCCTCGAGCGAAATCGCACCGAGGCCTTTGATGCCTGTAATCGCTTGTTAGTCGAGCGGAATGTCCCAGGTGTCTTGATGGATGTCGAGCACCTCTTCGACGGTCAATCGCTGTACTTTTATTTTTTAGGGGATGTTAGTTCCGAAGTCGAAGCTCTCACTTCTGAATTAGCTGCGACGTATGAAACCGAAGTGCAGTTTCAGAAATTCGTCGACACACTCACCGAAGGGTGCGGACCCGGATGCGGCACGGAGGAGGCCATGGGACAGGGATGTTCGACGGGCGGCTGTGCTTCATGTGCGGTTTCCAGCGCGTGTGGAACGCGTGGGGCCAGAGGCTGACTTTAGGTGGCCGATCAAATCGTTGACGAACGTCTGCAATTCCGTAGGGCATTGGCCTTGATGCAACAGTTGCATCGCTTGATTGATCCAGACGCGGCGTTCTTCGCTGCCAGTCTCGATCCACGCCTCCAATCGCCCCTTTTGCGATACGAAAACTCCCAGTCGCCGCAATTCTTCGATCAACTCTTCGACCCACATTCGCAGTTCACGCGGTAGCCAGTCCAATCGCTCGTGACGTAGCTTGAGCCAGTTCTTGGGGCCTCCGGCTTCTTTTTCCGAAGCTGGCGTCGCTGTAGTGGGTCCGGTTCCGCCTTTAATTTGATCGAGAAAGCTTTCCACTTCGTTCGCAGTCGCGCTAATCGCTTCTTCGTCGAACCAGCCTTCGACGTGCTTAGCAAGTCGGTCGCGGGTCGCCAGCCAAGGCTGAGGCGGCGGAGAACCGCTTGCCGCCTGAATCAAGTCACTCAGTTCCTTCTCGCTTTGCAGAGTTTCGAGTTCGACCACCGAGCAGGTGGGAAGGCCGCACTGTCTCAAGACCTTCGTCACGAGGCCCACATTCCTGGCACCAGCGGCGTGAACGAATCCAATGTTATTCGCCGAGGGCAATCGACAGGCAACCGTTTCATAAATCATGCGATCATCCGAGTCTGCCGTGACGACCGCTCCATCACAAAACAGCAGCCGCAGCGATTGTTGCGTTGCGAAAATAGGAAACCTTGCTAGCGCTCGCGTCGCGTCGCTGGGGATCGAATGAAACGAAGTGATGTCTTCCTTGCGCTCGGACCGGAGTACCGTCAGCCCCGGCGTTCCTTCAGCGAGTCCTTGCAGCAAAGCGACATCTCTGGTCGATACGAACACCTGGCACGCAAGAGCTGACGCATTTGCCGCAATCCAGCGCCCCAGGAATCTTGCTTGTGGTGGCTGCAAGAACGCTTCGGGTTGGTCGATCAGAATCACGCGCCCCTGGCCCAAAAGCATCGACAATACGATCGCGGCAAAGCTCTGATAGGCATCGCCTTCTTCATCGATTCGCCGTAACTGTTGCTGTTGTCTTGCATTTGCGATGGGGTCAGTCAGCGTCTCCGGAAACTGTCGCCCTACACGCAGTGACAGGTTGATGCGCTCGCTCGCGTCGAGCTTGATCTGCACCCCGCCGAAAGCGGCTGCAAATGCGTCGTTCAGCCCCTGGTGAAGGTTCGCATCTGCATAGTGCAGGATTTGCAACAAGTTCTCGGGACCCTGCAGTGGACTCGCGGCGAGTGTCGGCGCAACGAGTCGCTTGTAGTCACCAGGGCCGATGTAAGAGACTCGCAATCGCATCAGGTCGCCTAGTGAACTCGACCAGACTGACTTCGCGTTCATAATCGGACGATAGAGGATATTCTGTAGCTCGCGGCCGATTGCCCGTTGCTGAGGGGTTTTCAGGTCAGGCCCGACACCTTGTACGAGCGTGCCTTCGGAAGAATCTGCGTCGAGCACCGTCAAGCCGTGCAGCATGCGTTCTAACGAAAGCTTAGGTACAAAGTTCAAATCGCTTAGCACGACCGGGCGCGGACCTTCTTCACTGGAGCGATCGACCGCCAGTGGATCGAAGTTCGCTGTTAATCGCAGAATGTCTCGCAACGTCTCAGTTTTGCCTGAGTTGTTTGGGCCAACGATCGCGGTCACCGAGCCAACTTCGACCGCTTGCCCACCGCGCGGCGTGATTGATTTTATCAGCGACAGATCCGTCGCACGCCTCGCGATCGTGGGGGCTTGAGAGTCGCTTAACTTCGTAGCTGTATCTTGCATGACTATTTCCACTAGTCCCGAAATGTCTTTGCCTGTTCCACATAATGGGTTGCCGCATGAGCCATCCGCTCTCGATCAGCCATCGTCACATCGCGTCGAATCTTACCCGGTACGCCCATCACGACCGAACCCGGAGGTATCTCGGTTCCCTCAGTGACTACCGCCCCGACTGCGACGAGACTCCCTTTGCCGATTCTGGCACCATTCATCACCACCGCACGCATTCCGATCATACAATCGTCGTCGACGATCGCGCCATGGACGATCGCTGCGTGCCCCACCGTTACGCGGTCACCTAATATACATGGATACCCTGGGTCGGCGTGCAGCACACAGAGGTCCTGGATGTTTGTCCGCGCACCTATCCGAATTGATTCCGTATCACCGCGAACCACCGCGTTGAACCAGATACTCGCTTCCGGTCCAATGGTGACGTCTCCGAGCACGATGGCACCAGGCGCGATGTAGGCCGTTGCGGCTACAAGTTCTTGTTGAAATTGTTTCGTGTTTGACATTTAGGGAGATTTCAGTGGCCAGATGTCACCAATGTTGGCGCCGGCGATGCATCAACTGCCATAGACCAAGTGTTCGTGCGACGTGGAAAACGATAAGCTATTCCCATGATATCGTCGCTTCCTACGATCGCGAAAGCCGCAGAGCAGATCAGGGCCCGTGAAATCAGCCCGATAGATCTGGTCGAGTACTGTTTGGCGCGGATCGAACAGTTCGACAGCCGCATCCATGCCTGGATTCTCGTCGATGCCGATGGAGCCCGGGAGCAAGCGACTCGGCAACAAGAAATGCTGGATCGCGGCTCTGAGCTGCCGCCACTCGCCGGAATTCCCATCGGAATCAAAGATATCATCGATGTTGCTGGTTGGCCGACGAAGGCGGGTTCGCCGCTGCGTGAAAATCACGTCGCGACGGAGGATGCGACACTCGTAAGGTCTCTGCGAAGTGCCGACGCAATCATCCTGGGCAAGACGGTTACGACGCAGTTCGCCAGTTTCGATCCGCCTCCGACACGAAACCCTTGGAACAACCTGGCTCGCACCCCAGGCGGTTCGAGCAGCGGCAGTGCGGCAGCTGTGGCGACAGAGATGTGCATGGCCGCTATCGGCTCGCAGACGGGCGGCTCAATCATTCGCCCTGCGAGTTATTGCGGCGTGGCAGGGCTGAAGCCGACGTTCGGCAGAGTCTCGCTCGAGGGCGTCGTCCCGCTCAGTGAGCATCTGGACCATCCCGGTCCGATCGCACGAAGTGTTCGGGATCTGTGGGCGGTCTATGCGACCATTCAGCGCTTGGTCCTTGCGTGGCAGGGGACATCCGTTGTCGAGACTTTTGGTATGCGGCCGGTCGATCCGTTTGGCATCGAGCACTTGGGATCCGAGCCGCCGCCGCGACGATTTTACCTCATCGAGCAGTACTTCATGGAGCAAGCGTCGCCTGATGTTCAATCGATCACGCGGTCTTCTTTGAAGAAAATACAAGATGCTTGGAGTGAAGAATGCTCGCTCAATTTGCCAGCTTCGTTCGCCGAAGTTCATTTGAACCATTACCGCATCATGGCGCATGAAGCGGCCGAATATCACAAGCGAGACTACGAAGCGCACCGTGCCGAATACGCTCCTAACATCTCGAAGCTGATCGATGACGGATTCGCGACATCTCGCAAAGACTACCTCGCTGCACGTGAACATCAACAGCAGTTTCAGGCGGACGTCGACGCAATGCTCGCCGACGAGTTGATTGCCGTGATGCCGTCTACTCACACAACCGCTCCGACGTGCGAGACCACGGGCGACCCAAAGTTCAATTCGCCGTGGAGTTACGCCGGTGTTCCGACGATCACCATCCCTTGCGGCATCGCCAGCGACGGAATGCCCTGTGGGTTGCAACTGGTTGGTCCGCGCGGCGGTGAAGCGAAACTGCTGCAAGCGGCCGGTTGGTGTGAAGAACGAATTGGGTTTAACGATCGTCCGCCAATACTCGATGAGTAATCGCTTCAAGTTGCAGAGGATCTTCGAGAGGGAACAGTGATTAACGCTAATCGACGCTAATGAAGATGAGGTTGCCGGGCCACGCTTTGTCAGTGGGCATCAGTGGCGATTAGTATTCCTCCCCTTCCGCATTGCTTCAGTATTAAAATCAGGATCACAAGAGCTTCACAAGGTACGAATATGCATCGCACGCTCCCACTCTCCGCCATCCTGTTTTTCATGATGTTGCCAGCGCTTACTCCGGCGGAAGAAGAGACCGATCCTCGTCGGCCCGCCGCGATTGCGACGGAGGAAGTGCCTGTCGTTCCGGAAGAGCTCTTTGAGCGGCTGAATCAGTACACCAACATTCGCAGTGCGGATATGCAAGGGTGGTCGCCGGATGGCAACGGCATTCTCGTCTCGACACGATTTGGCAACTCGTCACAGTTGCATCGAGTTTATACGCCCGGCGGACGGCGCGAGCAGGTTACTTTCTTCGAGGAGCCGGTTCGCGGCGGCTTCATTCCCCAGGCCAAGGATGGCTCGATGCTGTTGTCGATGAGCGTTGGAGGCAACGAAAACTATCAAGTGTATCTGTTAGATCGTGGTTCGTTTACGAGCACGTTATTGACCGACGGCGTGTCTAGAAACTCCTTGGGTGCGATCCGAGATGATGGTCAACAAGTCGTGATTTCCAGCAATAGGCGAAATGGACGAGACACCGACCTTTATATTGCCGATCCCCGAAAACCTGACTCGATGGAGATCGTCTTTCAGACCGATGGCGAATACTGGTACGCGGCGGACTGGTCGAACGATGCGAGCACGCTGTTGTTGGGACGATACGTTTCCATCAACGAGTCGTACTTTGCGCTGTTGGATGTCAAGACTCGTAAGCGAACCGATTTGACGCTGCCCGATGGCATAACAGCCGCGATTGGGAACTTGCGGTTTTCGGCAGACTCCAAATCGATTTATATCACGACGGACGCACACGGCGAGTACAACCGTTTGGCCCGCTACGACATCGCAGCCAAGGAATACCATTGGTTAACCGAGTCGATCAACTGGGACGTCAGTGAATTGGAAGTGCATCCCGAAAGCGGGCAGGTCGCATTTGCCGTGAACGAGGATGGAGCGAGTCGTCTCTATTTGCTCGACGGCGATACACCTCGGCCACTGGAGCTTCCGCTCGGAATACTCTCCAACATCGAGTTCTCGCCCGATGGAAAGCAACTCGGCTTTACATTGTCGCGGCCGGATGCTCCTTCCGACGCCTACTCGTTGTCGCTGGACGACGAGCATCTCACACGCTGGACGTTCAGCGAAGTCGGCGGATTGGACCCGGACAAGTTCGTCACACCGCAGCGGATTCAGTTTCAGTCCTTCGACGAGCGAACGATCCCGGCTTACTACTACAAGCCTCGCGGGGCGTCAGCGGACAGCAAAGCACCAGTCGTGATTAGCATTCACGGCGGCCCGGAGAGTCAGTATCAGCCGTACTTTTCTAGTTCATCTCAGTATTACGTGAACGACCTCGACTTCGCCGTGATTGCACCGAACGTCCGGGGTTCGGCAGGTTATGGCAAGACGTATTTGAAACTGGATAACGGAGCACTGCGAGAAGATAGCGTTAAGGATATCGGTGCGTTGCTCGATTGGATCGCCGCGCAACCGGAACTAGACGCATCGGAAGTTGCCGTCGTGGGTGGGTCTTACGGCGGCTATATGGTGCTCGCGTCATTGATTCACTACGGTGACCGCATCAAAGCGGGCATCGACATTGTCGGTATCGCCAGCTTCACGACGTTCCTGGAAAACACCGCCGCTTATCGCCAGGATCTTCGCCGTGCCGAATACGGCGACGAGCGTGATCCGAAAATGCGTGAAGTCTTCGACCGCATCAACCCGACGTCGAACGCCGACAAGATCCGCTCAGCTCTGATGGTGGCTCACGGCGTGAATGATCCTCGCGTTCCGTTCAGTGAAGCCCAACAGATTGCCGACAAAGTTCGATCACAAAAGCGGTCGGTGTGGACAGTCTACGCGGATAATGAAGGCCATGGGTTTGGCAAGAAGGACAATGCCGATTACGTTCGCGCCGTGCAAGTGATGTTTCTGAAGCAACATCTGAGACCATAGAGCAGTCGGATGTTGGTGCGCTGGAGTGTTTCATCCAGCACGTAAAATGTGGCCGACACGCTCCGTCGTGACGAGCCCGATGCGTTGGACGGCGAATCGCTGCTCGGTTCAGGCCATCCGAACGAGTCCGAAACGAATGCAGCGACCGCGGAGGTTGAACGAGTTGCGGAGAGTGGTTGGCGGAGTGAGGGTCGTGCAAGAAAGCTCATCACGGTGGAACGCGATGGCTACTTTGCCCCCAGCGAGAGCATTTGACTGCGAACTCGTTGCTCGGCGCGGCGGTGCATCATTCGAGCGGCGTCGGTCGACGTGTTTAATCGTTCGCTGATCTCATCCCACGTGTGGCCTCCCAAGACCAGCCAACAGACGACGCGTTCGCGATGGGTAAGTCCTGAGTAGGCATCGGCGAGTTGCTCGGACCATTCCATCCGGTCAAGCGTCTCATCAGCATGAGCTTCAAAGACTTCTCGCGGAACATCGTCGGCTGGCCCGGCGAGTTGCGGGATGGTCCGGCGCAGCACCGTGATGCACTTGTTACGCAGTGCTTGTTCGCAGTAGTTCGTGAAATGCAACGCATCGCGGATCGTGGTCTTTGTGCGGCCACCTACAAATTCGGATGAAGAACGAATCGAAGATATCATCCGGTTCGACCGCCCATTCCAGCTTCAGATCACGCAACTTCAGACGAATGATGCGTCGCAGATGCGGTCCAAATTCGAGATACAATTCAGCTTGTGCGTCCCGGTCGCCGCTCCGGGCACGGTCCCATAGCAGCCGGAATGAATTCTCTGTTGCCATTCTACCCTCGCGAATGCTGCCCCTCACGATAAGACTTCCATGGTTGTAGCGGGCCATAAGCGACTTTTCCAGCCACTGCGAACTTTTTTTAAAAAATGTTTTGCTTCGATGTTCAAATCGATGCTCTCGCGCGTAAGGAATCAGTAGAGAAGCCCCGTTCCGATACCCATGGCGGGGCCTCACTGAATCACCTCCTCCCGATCTGGAGCCACGATATGAGCAAGCGACGTCGCCGACGGATCAAGCGATCCAAGCAAATCCGCAGCCATCGCAACTTCATCCGTAATGGCATCGAGCAATTGGAAAACCGTGTCTTGCCCGGCGGGTTTCTCGACTTGCTGGCCGGTGCAGCGATCGTGTCCAATCTCGATCTGCTTCCCCACGAAGAGCTTATCCCCGAAGAAGCCGCATCAGAATCGGTCGGCTCGTTAACGCAAACGACGATCGTGGGTTCATCTCTGCAAAGCGAACTAGCCCTGCCGACAACGGATCTTGGATCTGCGGACAACGGTTCCGAGCCATCAGAACCGGACGACAACTTCGATATCGCCATCAACTCCGGCGCGACCACCGCTCCGCTGCTGGCCACATCCATCATCGACAGCTACTTCGCGGGCAACCAACACACCACCCCATCTCCCAATCTCCCCATCTCCCAATCTTCCCCACTCTCCACTCCGCCGCGTTCCTTCAGTTCGCCGATCAGCCAACTGGGCGCAGGCGTCGGCACCGGTTCCGGCCAAGGCTACAACGTGACCGGAGCAGAATTACCGCAATCACGCGTCGGCGATAACTACGCATCGGCATCGTCGATGCCAGCGTGGATGAGGGGCGAGGGCGAATCTCCCGGCAGTGGTTACGCAAGCGGCTCAGCCACCTCGACCGCGACAGGGACAACAATTGCTTCATCGAGTGGTTCCGCTATGGCGACAGCTACCGGGACGTCTTATGCTTCGGGAAGTGCATCTGGCATCGCTACAGCGACCGCGACGGTTTATGCTTCTGGAAGCGGATCAGGGATGTCAACTTCGACGGCGACGGCATCAGCAAGCTGCTCAGCGAGCGGTTCGGCAAGTGGCTCGCCGGTCGGGTATACTTTCACCTCCACCGGATCTGCATCGATGTCGGCATCAGGATCGTCCGCGCCATCGGGTAACAACGAGAATTCGACAGTTACTTTTGGCTCGCTCGGAGGACAATCACCAGGAAAGTGGGAGGTCGATTGGGGTGATGGCAGTTCAAGCGTCTACAATCCTGGCGACACACCGACTCATGTGTGGACAGATGATGCGCCCGTAGATACGCCATCCGATGAATTTACGGTAACGTGGACGTATACCGATCAGTGCGGACGAGTCCGCGAACCACAAGAAACAAAGGTGACCATCAGTAATGTGAAACCGACGGCTCAGCCTAAATCCGTCTCAACCAATGCTGATAGTTCAGTGGTGATCGATGGTGTCGGTGGCGCAACCGATCCAAGTCCTGAGGACCAAGGCAATCTAAAAGTCGTCGATTACGATCAAGCGAATGTTCATTGGGGCAGCGTAGGTCTTTATGACGGAGAATTGAAGTACTATCCCGGTGATTTGGAAACTAAATTGTATCAGGGTCACACGGTTGTCGAGTCGTTTAACTACCGTGTTGGTGATGATGACACGGGCCAATCGGAAAAGGCCAAGGTTACGGTGACCGTAACAGGTACGAAGTCGCATGACAAATATGTTAAGTGGAACGTCGACATGGGACTCGGAGATAAGATCACCGGCGCGCTAGATGACCTTGGCGCAAGCTTGAAGAACCTTGCCAATGTTAACCCCGATCTGAACAAGCCAGCATTCGGAAATGAGGGGGAGTTCAATAACGAAGTTCAAGGCGCAGTTCAGGGATTACTAGGCTTTGGTGCGATCGGTGAACTCGTTCAAGGACTTAAGGGTTCCCTAGGTAATTGGGCGGGTGTTACCGTAGAGGGGGTCATTGATGGCGTGGTCGCGTTTTACAAAGGGTACGTCAATCAAATGGTGGATATGCTGTTACCTACTTTCGGTGGATTTTTGCAAGACCCTATTCTAATGGGATGCAACATGAAAGGTGCACCTGTACTTGGGCCCAGCCCTCCTTCGATAGGCGGAACCGTTTCACTCTCTATTGCGTATGAGAACCCGGGTGGACAGTTCGTTGGGACAGTGCGGACGAATGAAGGCAACAATGAGCCGAGTGAATTGCCAGGTGTGAGCGAGCGATATACCGCGATCATGAATGTGAAATTATCAGGAGGCCTTAACATCAACGTGCTCGGAACCCAGGTGAGCGTTCAAGTCCAAAATGCCGCTATTTTCAGTCTGGAGCCCGTCGCAATCAAATGTGAAGATGGAGTTGAGCAACCGGTCGTCATTTCTACGTGATCGATAAATAAGGAGTCAGCAATGAAGAGTAGTTGCCATTGTGCTAGCCTGCTACTGACCATGTGGTTCCTTCAGTTTGATTCAACTGTGGAGGCAGATGGACCGTCAGCGACTGAATTAGTGAAGCGACTCTACGGCCCAGATCCGGTCACTCGGCTTGCGGCAGAACGAGGTTTGATCGAGTTGAAAGCAGATGCAGCCTATGCGATTGTCCGCGCGACATGTCGGCTAACTGAGCCACGCGAGATTGTAGTTAACGCAACGCTCCGAATTCTCAGTGAATGGGACCGACGGGCGTGGACGGATCAGCAGTGCGCGGTAGCGATTGAAGAGTTCGTCACACTGGCACGGGATCCCCGCAGTATGTCCGGTGAAGATGTACCGTTAGGCCCCAAGGCGAGAGTTCCATTCTCGAGGCATGTGCGGATGCTAGACGTTACATCAGACGCGGCCGCTGCATACTTGCGGGCTAAGCCAGGCGTTAGAGTCAGTAGGGATAATAACGGCTTCTACAGGAGCGTAACCTTTGGCAGCGGGTGGGGCGTTGAGCCGATCGACTGGTTGTACGTTGCGAACTTACCGTGCGAAATCGAAGGGACTCCGTACACGAATGGGATGAGGCATCCATTTTCGATTACAGTCGTTGGTTCGATCCCGTCTGATCAGTTGCAAGACTGCATTCGTAACCTGCGCAAGTTGGTTGTTAGTCCACTCGATTTCTCCTTTCCGCAGGCTCAGGTTACACCCGATACCTTAGTGCTACTTCAGTCATTCAATGAGTTGCGATCCTTGTCTGTAGGCGCCGGTAGCGAAGGTATTACTGACGAAGACTGGGCCGGCTGTGTTCCAAAGTGGCCTAAAGCTCAGACGCTCCAGCTGGCACCGAATGCTGGTCCGCTGACGGTTACAGCGGTCAGTCAGTTGAAGGAGCTGACGTCCTTAATGTTTGCCAATTCGTCCATCGTGGAAGCCGACTTAGCGCCGCTACGTGGACACGATTCGCTAAGCACACTTTGGTTAATTGTCGAAGCGGAAGAGAGATCACAAAAGACGCTAGTGACGTACTTGAATCGAGATGGGACGGGGAAATGGCAGCAAGATGCACACAACGCGCAGGCGGATGACTTAAGATAAAGTTCGGGCCGTGCCAGCCGCACCACGACATAACAGAATTCAAACTATTTTGCATCTACCAAGCGGCCCGGACATCTTGAACCTATCTCCGGCATGGAGAATGGTGTGGGGTCGCGAAGCTGGCACGTTGGTACACCAATCGCCATGACGCACCAATTACACCAGTACCTTGGCGGCAAGATCTTCCTCGACATCGACGAGTCGCCGATGATGCGGGCTCGTATAGAGGGGACGTACGAGCCGTTTAAGACGCGAATGATTCAGCGGTTGCTTCAGCCTGGAATGACGTACGTCGATATCGGTACAAACAAAGGCTACTTTGCCGTGTTAGCTGCACGGCTGCTTCACGGCACGGGACAAGTTCTCGCCTTCGAGCCGGAACCGTGGAACTGCCGGTGTGTTCGTCACAGCATCGATGCCAACGCTTACGCCAACATTCGGCTCTTCGAGTTGGCGGTCGGCGATGCGAACAAGGTCGCGTCGTTGCACTTGGGCAACAAGAGTGGTTGGCATTCGATACTGCCGAATCTCCCGCAGTGTGGTCGCGATACGATTGAAGTTCAGCAGCGATGTCTTGATTCGATCCTTGACGAGTTGGAAGTCACCCAGGTTGACGTCGTGAAAATTGACGTGGAAGGTGTGGAGCTGCGCGTGTTGGACGGTGCTCGCGAAACGCTGACGCGCAATTCCGATATTGTTTTGCTCATGGACTTGCACCCTTACTTGGGCACCAGTTCGATCGCGGTCTGTGACTTTTTGCAGGATCTTGGATTTCAGCTCTACGAGATGAACCCCCCGCATCGATCACTCGCGGTATCGGAAGGCATCACCGTACTCTATGCCGCACGCCGCGCACCCGGGACGCGAAGGAATGAATGAATTGAATGCCTCATGAGTGGACATCGTAACGAACGAACATTTGCCGAGGCCGTCGAAACCATTCGTGTTCGCTGGCCGGACGCATTGGACAAAGCGCCGACCGACTCGCCCGTCTTCGTGCTGGCTGCGGGTTGGCGGTCGGGGTCGACGTTGTTGCAACGGATGTTGATGCGTGAGTGCTTCATTTGGGGCGAGCCTTATGGGCACTCTTGCATGTTGCAACAATTGGCGGACCCCTTGCGATGCATCACCGGCGATTGGCCTGAGACGCATTTCTTCCTGAACGAAAATAGTCGCGATCCCTTGAGCGGACGCTTTGTGGCGAATCTGTATCCAAGTGTGACGACGTTGCTGGACTCGCATCGCGCTTACTTGGAAACGATGTTCAAGGGAGTAGGCCGGGTTGAAACCCGGCCAGTCGAAGGTGACAACACCTCGCCGCCGGGTCGCGACCCGGCCTACGCACGGTGGGGCTTTAAGGAAGTGCGACTGTCAGCGGATTACGCCCACTATCTGAAGTTGCTGTATCCCCGCTGCAAACTTTTGTTCCTGATTCGGAATCCTTACGACGCGTATCGGTCTTGGGCGGCGCGGCGGAATGCGGGTTGGAAGTGGTTTTATCGGTGGCCGGACCAGCCGGTGACGGCTCGATTGTTCGGGCGGTTGTGGACGGAATTGGCCGGGAGCTTCGTCGAGCAAGCCAAACAACTCGACGCTCAAATCGTGCGTTATGAATCATTGAAAGTCGGTGAGTACGAGACGATTGAATCGTATCTTGGCTTCGGATTGAATTGCGACGCCGCTAAAGTGCGTCCAGCCGACGGACCGCCCCCGATTGAAACGATTCCGCAAGCGGAACTGGATGAACTCGGTGACGAGCTGCACGCGTTGGCAGAGTCGCTAGAGTATAGCTCAGGTAGGATGGACGCCTCGTCTGTCCCAGAAAGTAGGCTGGGTCGCGACCCAGCAATGGAGGAGGCAAAAGCTGGGTCTCGACCCAGCCTATGTGATCCCGCACGTTGCGTCGTGTTGGTGCCGATCGGAGGATCGGTAGTGCCCGCCTGCGAAGATGCGCTCGCCGAACTCGAACGACGCGGTTATCAAGTGCGTCGCGTGCGAGGCTACTCGGCGATCGATCAAGGTCGCAACCAGATGGCGACCGACGCCTTGGCAGACGGTTTTGATGAAACGATGTGGATCGATGCGGATGTTGGTTTCGATCCCAACGACATCGAACGACTGCGTCAGCACGACGTTCCGATCGTGTGCGGCATCTATCCGCAGAAGGGACGGCGAGTGCTGGCCTGTCACGTGCTGCCCGGAACGGAAAAGCTGATCTTTGGCGACGAAGGCGGTCTGACCGAGATTCTGTACGCCGGTACCGGGTTTTTGCTCGTGCGCCGCAACGCCTACGAAACGATTCAGCGCGAATTGCAGTTGCCGTTGTGCAACGAACGCTTCGGCGGACGACCAATGGTGCCGTTCTTTCAACCGATGAGTCATCCCGAGTTGGTCGAGGGAGCAGTCTGTGGTCACTGGTATTTGGCCGAGGACTTCGCCTTTTGCCAACGTGCCCGCCAGGCGGGGTTCAAGATCTATGCCGACACACGTGTGCGACTGATGCATTACGGCAACTACGGCTACAGTTGGGAAGATGCCGGGATAGAGTTGCAGCGTTACCGGACATTTCATTTCCACACGAAGTAAGTGGAGTTGCCACAAGTGGACGATTGCCTATCGCCAATCTCCGCTGGTCTGACTAGAATGGCCTCGTTCTGCTGATGAGTTCCCGAGTTGAGCCCCATCGGCAGCGCCCCACCTGCCTTTCCCGCCACAATCGCTCGGTCGACATGCCGCAGCATGTTCCTCCTGGCTTTGTATCCTTCGAAACGAGACTCACTATGCATGCTCTGCTAATTGCACTCGCGCTGGCTACTTCTTTTCCCGCGGTGACTGTCGATTCGGGGACGCAACTCGTGTTTACGGGCAGCTTCGTTGCCGAGAAAGGTTCTGCGGCGGAGACGGAGAAGAAATTCACCCTGTCGCTGCTTCTCGCGGACGTGAACGCGAGCGGTGCTGGCGTTTACTGGGCGTTAGAAGAGCAAGGTCGCGGTGGGTGGTCTTGGATTCATCGGTTTGGTCATTACCGCGCGGGGCGAGTCGACGGAGAAGGAGAACCGACGCTGCTTTATGAGCGACCGGAAGGCACAAGTGAGATCCCGTTGTTGAGCCCGCTCTTCTTTCGCGATCCGCCACTTGCCGCTGGAATGAAGTGGCAAGTCGGACGGTTCGATCATGAGGTGAAGGGCACCGAGAAGTTGGGCGATACGGCGGTGTGGAGTGTTGAGGTCAGCAATGCCTACGGGCTGAAGCGCGCTATGCTGATCGATCAAGCCAACCCGCTGATCATGTCACTGAAAGAGAATGTCTTCATCGGTCAAGGTGAAAAGCATGAGCTGACCTATGAATTGACTTCGGTCATGCAACTGAATTCCGCGCAAGCTCAGACTGGCTCCGCGGCATTCGACGGCTTGATGGCACTTCGAAATCGGCTTGGCATCGTGCCTGGTACGCGCGACACAAAGTGGACGGATGAGCGTTTGGCGATGTTACGCGAACAGTTGCCTGCGGCTACCGCAAACATCAAGGATGGGCCGCTCTTAGGTATCGCTCGAGATGCGGAACGCGACTCCAAGGATCAGAAGGATCGAGCGGGTGCGGTCGAACTGATGCGAGGCAAATTAGTCGGCAATGCGGCCCCTCGCCCCGAGTTGCGACAGCTGAACTACGAAGCGTTCGATTGGTCTCAAACCGAGGGGAAAGTTACGGTTTTGCATTTTTGGGAGTATCGCGACACGCCGCTCGAAGAGCCGTACGGCCAGATCGCCTATTTAGATTTCCTCTTCCGAAACCGTCCCTCCGAAAATGTTGCTGTTTTTGGCGTATGCGTTAACCAGTTGCTGCAAGATCCGGAAACGCAGTCGAAGGCGGCACTCAGCGCCAAAAAGTTAATCGCCTTCATGAATCTCAGCTACCCGATATTGGCAGACTACGGCGGCGGACTTCGCCAATTTGGGGATCCGCGAGTCACCGGTGCCAAATTACCGCTCTTTGTGGTAATCGGCAAAGATGGCAAGATCATCCATTATCACGTCGGCACCTACGAAGTGAATCGCGACCGAGGCTTGGAGGAGCTTGATGCGATCGTCAAGAAGGCCGTGGGTAGTCTTGAGTGATCTCAAGGACCTCGTTCAATACGAGCCCGTTTGTACCAATGCCTTCGCTGCCGTCGATACACGGTTTCCCCTTCCAATCCGTGAACGTGCCGCCTGCTTCTTCCAGCACTGGCTGAATTGCGGCGGCGTCCCAGATATTCATCATTGGATCGACCATCGCTTCGGCTCGGCCCGTCGCGACCAGCAGGTATCCGTATCCGTCACCCCACGTCCGTGTTACGTAGGCGGCGCGTTCGAGTCTCTGATAGGCCTCGATCGCCGATCTTGAATCGAAAGTGTCAACTTGCGAGGTGACAAACACACCGTCCGCAAGGCTGTTGCGATTTGAAACGCGAGCCGGTATCGCAGCGGCCTCGCCCTTCGTCCACCAAGCCCCCTGCCCTTTTTCCGCGTAGACACATTCGTCGAGACCTGGAATTCGAATGACTCCGATCAGACTCTCGGTCTTGCGGACAACGCCGACGAGTACGCTATAAAGCGGTACTCCGGCAATGAACGATTTGGTTCCGTCGATGGGATCAAGAATCCACTTGTAACCTGAAGTTCCTTCTGCCTCGCCGTGCTCTTCACCGATGATCGCATCGTTGGGGAACGCCTTTGCGATTCGTTCTCGCATCAATAATTCGGATTGTCGATCCGCTTGAGTGACGGGCGAGTCATCACCTTTTCGCTCAATCTGGACCGAACTTCGCTGAAAATACTCAAGGGTCAAATCACCAGCAGCGCGGGCGATCTCGATCGCGAATTTAAGCCGGGCAGAGACTTCGACAGCCATATGTGAGTGGACCGGATGGGCTATGCCTGCGGCGGCTCAAGGAGTTGAGAAAACTTGATTGCCTCTAACTGTTGTCGCGCGGTTTGTGTGATTTCGGTGAGTGCGCCTCGCAACTTAAGCTGTGACTCGGCTGGCAATCCGTCACCGGTTGGCTCTCCAGCATTCATCGGACCTTCAATCGCTTCGATTACGTCCAGCAGCGAGATGTCCTCAGGTGGACGTGTTAAGGCGTAGCCGCCATCCACTCCTCGCGTGGAACGCAGAATTCCATGCGTGACCAAGTTGCGGAGAATTTGGAGCAGAAATCGCTCGGGCATGTTTCCCTCGGAGGCGAGTTTGCTACAAGGGATAGGGCGGTCTGAGGGCTCTTGCGCCAGCTGAATGGTGGCACGTACAGCGTACGCGACTGTCCTGGATAGCTTCATTGCTCTTGTCCGACGTCGCAATTAAGGATGGCTGTTGCAAGACTAAAAGTGCGACCAATCTAACAAAGTCAAAGCATTTGTCAATAAAATCGTACGGCATCCGCGAAAACTTCGCGATAAATCTCCGTCAAGCCTGCGCCTCGGGTTTGGCAAGCGGACCTCCGTCAGCTTGAGGTCGATCCCAGAAAGCATGCAACATTAACATGCAAGCGCCACAGACTAAGAGTGAGTCAGCGATATTGAAGTTCGGCCATGTGTATTGCCCATACCTAAAGAGAATCCAGTCGCGGACGCCGCTACTCCACTGTTCAGGATAGCCATCTTGAACCCATAAACCCAGACGGTCATAGAGGTTACCAAGCACTCCACCCATCACGAGCGACAGCGACCAGGTCAGCCAGCGGTCGTGAGCTGCGCCAAATTTGAATAACCACAGTGTAATCCCCACCGCGGCAACGACGGAAAGACCGGCGAACACATGGCCGAATCCCCCGCCCATTCCGAAAAGTGCCCCGATGTTGACGGCTGGCTCGATCCCGACATAGGGCTCCCAGAGCCACCATTCGTTACCCTGTCGGGGTAAGCCTCGCCACTGGAAAACCCACTGCTTTGTCGCGAGATCCGCGGCGCAACCTACGACCGACACGATACCAAAAACGATGTATCGGCTTCGTGGTACAGCACTTTCGGTCACCAAGGACCTATCGGCCTTGGAGCTTACTGGCACACTTGATGCAGAATGGTGTGTAAGGGATTGCATTGAGACGTGTCTTGGTGATTCGCCCGTCGCACTCGACACACGAACCATAGATCCCGTCTTCGATGCGTTCAAGAGCAGCTTCGATCTGGTCGAGCGTTTCCTCTTCATTTTGCAGCAGGCTGAGCGTGAACTCCTGCTCGTAATTGTCGGTCCCGACATCGGCCATGTGAATTGGCATGCTTGAGAGGTCGCCGCTGGCTTCGCTTCGAGTTTTGCTCAACGCTGCTTCCGTCATGGCATGGACGTCGCCGCGGAGTCGTGCACGGATTAAGAGCAAACGCTCCTTGTAAACTCGCATCTCTGGCTTCTTCATAGTTGTACTCCCAAGTCACCCGGCTAAAGACCGATCTCGCCTTCACAGCCCATCGATTTTAAGTGGCTAACCCCCCGATGTCAAAGGGGTAAAATGCGATAAGAACGGTGGTGAATTGTTTGTAAGTTGCTTTGAGAACTTTGGTTATGTCGAAATCTATGGCAGGCTCTCTGAGCGAAACCCATTCTCCTTGATGATGTAAAAGGGCTAACGTAGACTTAGCCGATGGTCGATTTCGTAGTAGGAACTCTCGTCATACCAAATGGTTAGCCCGTGGCGCTTACTGATCTTGCCTATCAACGATGCATTTCCCCTCAATGCGGGGAGCAGTATGGCGCTGATGAGGTACGTGTCGCCTGCGGAAAGTGCGGTGATCTGCTAGATGTCGTTTATGACTGGAATCGAGTCAAGCCACCGACAAAGCTCAGCGACTTTGAGCAGATGTGGATGCGACGACATGAGCCACTTCGTTTCAGCGGTGTCTGGCGATTTCACGAATTGCTCCCTTTCGCTGATGCTCAGGATGTGGTGACGGTCGGAGAAGGACAAACGCTTCTACAACAAGCAGATTCGGTCGCTAAGTATGTGGGCGTGAATCCGGGCAGGTTGTTCCTTCAGTATGAAGGGATGAATCCTTCCGGAAGTTTCAAGGACAATGGTATGTCCGCGGCGTTTACGCACGCCCGCGTCACCGGCGCCAAACGCGCGGCGTGTGCTTCCACGGGAAACACGAGTGCTTCGCTCGCGATGTATTGTTCGGTGACTCGCCTGATGAAGGCGGTGATTTTCGTGGGCTCGGGCAAGATCGCATACGGAAAATTGTCCCAGGCGTTGGATTACGGAGCTTTGACAGTTCAGATCGCGGGTGACTTTGACGACGCCATGGCTCGCGTTAAGGAAGTTTCGCGAGATCTTGGCATCTATCTGGTCAACAGCGTTAACCCGTTCCGGCTCGAAGGACAAAAGACGATTATGTATCGCGTCCTGGAAGCTCTAAGATGGGAAACGCCTGACTGGATCGTTGTCCCCGGTGGGAACCTTGGCAATTCGAGTGCCTTCGGAAAGGCATTTTTCGAGTTGCATGAATTGGGGCTAATCGATCGTATTCCCCGCCTGGCGGTTATCAACGCCGCGGGCGCGAACACGCTTTACGAACTTTATGAGAACCGCGGCTTGCGTTGGCAAGGTGGCAACGGCGGGACTTGTGTCGCTTGCGATTACTACAAAGAGTTGGATCGGGATGGCAGGAAAGCTTCGACGATCGCGAGCGCAATTGAGATTAATCGCCCAGTTAATTTAAACAAATGCCTGCGCGCACTCGACGTTTGCGATGGCGTCGTGCGCGAGGTAACCGACCAAGAAATCATGGATGCCAAGGCGCAAGTCGGTTCAGGCGGCATTGGCTGTGAACCAGCAAGCGCCGCAAGTGTGGCCGGAGCTCGGTTGCTCCGTGAGCAGGGAGTGATTGGTGCCGACGAACGCGTGATTTGCATCTTGACCGGCCACTTGCTGAAAGATCCCACGGCAACGGTCGCCTATCACACGACCGATCAGGATAAGTTCAACGAAGTTCTCGGCTGCCGCGACGTCAAGCGAGCCAGTTTTGCGAATCGGGCGGTTGCAGTTCCGAACGATCTCGGCGAGATTATCAAAGCGATTCAGTTGTACAGTTAACCTGACAGCTATTTGATGGTCCCTGCGAGAGTCGTCATGTCCGAACCTCCTTTCGACAAGATCGCCGCCCAGCGTTGGTTTGCCGTCGAGCTAAACAACGCGGCGTGGGATTGGCTAGAAGCCGGAGACTACGACGTCTCAGATTTCGAACGCCTCATTCATTCGGCTCATGCTTCGTGCTACCACTGGATGCAGGTTGGTGAACCGGCAAATCATGCTCGAGCGGCATGCCTTGTCGCCAATGTCTACGCCGCGATTGGTGATGGTCACAATGCAATTCGCCATGCTCGCCGATGTCTCGAACTAACAAAGGCGAATTCCGAGACTTTGGCCGATTGGGATTGGGCGTTTGCGTACGATGCACTTGCTCGTGCCCATGCCGCGGCGGGTGATATTAAGCAGGCCAGTCTCGTGCGTAAGCAAGCCCAGGAGTTCGGCGGACGAATCGGTGATCCCGAGGACAAGGCATTCTTTGACAAGTGGCACTGCGCGGGAAGTTGGCACAGCTTGCGATGCGAACTCTAATACAGTCACCCTGCCAGATTTCCATTCGCCCGAAAACATACATTTCGCCATTTAAGGAACAATGTGATGGATGTAGTTCGACTCGCGATTCATGGAGCGGCTGGCCGCATGGGTAAGCGATTGGTGGCACTTGGGACAAGTGACCCGTCGTTTCAACTTGTCGCCGCAATAGAGCACTCTGGGAACTCGGATCTTGGACGCGATGCGGGGCTTGTGGCAGGTGTGGCCGAAGCTGGTGTTCTGCTCAGTTCGTCGTTGGATTTCGCCGCTGATGTTGTCATCGACTTCTCCTTGCCCGATTCTGCGTTAGCCCTCGTCCGCTCATGTGTAACTCATAAACGACCGCTCGTGCTCGCGACTACTGGGATGTCGGAGGAGCAGAAGCAAGAAGTTCGCACTGCGGGACTCGAAATCCCAATTGTCTGGGCACCCAGCATGAGTATGGCAGTCAATCTCACGATGAAGTTAGCGTCGATTGCCGGCGATGTGTTAAAGGACGCTCCGGGTGGCACCGATGTCGAAATCATCGAACGCCATCACCGATATAAAGAAGACGCTCCGAGTGGTACAGCGTTAAAGTTTGGTGAGCTGATTGCTGAGGCGATGGGCCAGACGAAACACCAGCACGGCCGCGAGGGACAAACGGGGCAGCGGATGCACAACGAGATCGGTTACCACGCGGTGCGAGTTGGCGACAATCCCGGGGAGCACACTATCGTCTTTGGGTTACTCGGCGAAACGATCGAGTTGACGGTGCGTGCCTCGAATCGGGATTGTTACGCCCTGGGCGCACTGCAAGCTGCAAAATTCATTGCGAACAAAGGTCCGGGCCTTTACTCGATGTATGACGTATTGGGGCTGAGCTGAAGATCGCGACAAAAGTTGTGCGTGACCACCCCTTCGTGTCGCCACCTACAAAGACGCCGATCTATTTAGACGCGATTCAGGTTCTCTGATTGAGATACCCTGCAACTTCGGCTAGCAAGGGATCGATGGTCGCGGTCTGGATTTCGTGTGGCGGATTCCACGCAAACCACTCGTACCCTGGATGCTCGGTGGGAATGATTTCGACGTCATGCAACAACCACCCGAGAAAAATCAACAGCGTCTTGTCACTCGTCTGTTCCGGATACCGACGGTCGTGAACCTGATAGTGGTGTTCGAAACAGAAGTGTTCGTCGAGTTCGATGTCTTCGGCCGTGATGCCCGTCTCTTCGACGAGCTCACGGAGTGCGCATTCAATATCGGTCTCGCCTGGATCGACATGCCCTTTCGGCAAGTCCCATCGCGTTTTATGACGCATTAGCAGGAAGGAGAGCGGATGGCGTTTGAAGACGATGACACCGCACGATTTGACGTTGGGCATGAAACCGAGATCACTAAGTACCGAAAGCTTGCCAGTTAGTTGCACCGTCAACTTTGAAGTACTGGTATTAAGGTTTAGTTGGGAGCTTGAAGTCAGCAATGAACAGTTGGCTGCTGTGGTCTTCGGTTCGCGTACTGGTCCACATCAGTTGACTGCCGTCGGGCGAGAATACCGGCAAGACATCGGCTGCCGACGAGTCGGTGATTCGCATGGGTTCGCCGGTCGTAAACTTGCCGTCTTTTACTTCGTAGTGAACCATCCACAAATCGTAGTTAGGACGGGCACGTGGGTCGGAATGGTCCGCGCCCGACCAAATGATAAAAGGTTCGGTCGGATGCCAGTAAGGGCCCCAGTTCACACCGTTGCTGGCGGTTAACGCTGTCTCGTTAGTGCCATCGGTTCCGATGACATAAATCTGCAGAAAGTGTTCCTTCTCGCGATCGCTTCGAAACACGATCCACTTCTGATCGGGCGACATAAACGGTCCACCGTCATAACCCGGAGCGTTCGTCAGCTGCTTTACATCTGAACCATCGACGTTCATCAAATAAATATCCGGGTCGCCATCGCGGTCGCTGCAGAAAGCAATTTGTTTACCATCCTTGGAGTAAGCACCTTCAGCATCGTATCCCTTCGTGTTGGTCAGCTGATGTAAGATGTTTCCATTCAAATCCGACTCAAAGATGTCGATATACGGATCAAAGTCCCACGAGTATCGCCGTCGAACGCCCGACTTGCGATCTTCCTCGGCTTGGCGAATCGCGTCGGCTTCCGTTTTGTCGATGTTGGGGTCAAGGTGACTCGAAGCGAACAGGAGATGTTTGCCATCTGGAGAGAAGTAACTGCATGTCGTCCGGCCTCGTCCCGTGCTGATCAGCGTCGGTTCACCTCCGGCCAGTGGCTGTGTATAGATTTGATAGAACGGATATTCGGTGCGAATAGCCTGGTAAATGATTTGCGCTCCGTCAGGAGAGAAATACCCCTCGCCGGCCTTTTCGAAACCGGATGTAATTTGGCGAATGTTGGAAAGAAATTCGCCTTCGATAGATTCCGTTTGCGATCCCGAACCCGCGTCGGCTGCGAGGATGCCATGCCCCGCAGGACTGCAAGCGATGATCAAACACAAAACAATCAGCGTTCTATTTGTTTCCACCGGGTCATCCTCTCGAATTGCGGGACATCGTCAAACATCTTTCGCGTTACAGTATAAGCGGAATCCTGGTGAGGCGGGAGTTCGCCTGATTGCGATATGGCCGCATCGGCGTTCCTCTGGTGCATCCCAATCCCAGTTTCGACGGGTGCGGCGTAATCAGTAGAAATACGAGATGGGAGCATCGCCCGCGCCGGGCAACTCCAGTAATCGATAGGAACTGGTATAAAGAATCACCTCACGGCGAATGCCGAGTCTCGACACTCTCGCAGCAACCTTTTGCGAAAGAACGACATGAAAATCTACACCAAGACAGGTGACGATGGAGAAACAGGTCTGTTCGCCGGTCCGCGAGTTTCGAAGGACGACGCGCGCATCGAAGCTTACGGCACGGTTGACGAACTGAACGCGTTTTTAGGAGCGGCACGTTCTGAGGCGTTGCCGGCGGAAATTGACAGCGTGTTGGAACGCTTGCAGCACGGTTTGTTTGCCATTGGTGCCGAGTTAGCCTCGCCCGACCCAATCCTGGCGAAGACTAAGATGATCGGTTCCGATGAGATCGCCTGGCTTGAAGTGACGATCGATCAAAGCGAAGCCGAACTGGAGCCGCTGAAGCAATTTATTCTGCCCGCCGGCACTCGTGCTGCGAGCGCGCTGCACGTCGCGCGGGGAGTTTGCCGCCGTGCGGAACGACGGGTTGTCACCTTGCGACGAATCAGCCATACACCTGTCTCGGGCGAAGTTGTTCAATATCTCAACCGCGTCGGCGATTTGCTGTTTGTGCTGGCCAGACGCGTGAATGTATGGTCTGGTGAGCCCGATCATCCCTGGGTCAAGCCGTAGCCACCCAATCGAGCTAATGCCGCGGAGTATCGTTCGACAATATCGATCTGCGGGTTCTTTACTTAGATGTGCGGGGGGGCTAGTTTGTTAGGCCTTCTGGCTACGTCTGTGACCAGGCAACTGTCCCATCGAAGAAGACAGACAAACGTAGTTGGTTTCATTGTCGTACTTTAAGACGCATCGCAGGCGGCGGTTGGCGTTACAGCGTTCGTTGTGTTTCTAGGTGGGGAACCGTTCATGTCGAAATACCTATTTATCGCGGTGGGCACGCTGTGCCTACTCGGAATGGCAAGCCTAAGCAGCTTGCAAGCCCAAGATGAGGCCCCCGATCCGGCGGAGGCGACCAGTGAAACTCCGACCGACGTCGTAGTCGCCGAAGATGAAACTGCCGGCGAGTCGAGTGAGCCAGTAGCAGAAACTCCGGCTACAAGTGAAGAAGCTGTGAGTATAGAAGAAGGTCCTGATCTCGCTTCGATGGAGCCGGGTGATCCAGGTTATTCGACGGCTCTAATGGTGCGACTCATTCAACTCGAGGAGAAGACGCAAGAGGCCGCGCTTCCCGGGCACAACGCCTGGATGTTGGCTTCTTCGGCGCTTGTGCTGTTTATGACAGTGCCGGGATTGGCAATGTTCTACGGCGGCCTTGTGCGTAAAAAGAATGTGCTAGGCGTGGTGATGCAGTGCATCTTTCTGATGGGGGTCATGACCGTGCTTTGGGGACTGGTTGGTTATTCACTCGCGTTTGGAGGCGACAATCCCTACATCGGAAACCTTGACCATGCACTGCTGACCGGCGTCAGCTTGACCCACGGCGAAGCTCCCATGAGTGGCTCAATTCCCACTCTGACGTTCATGGTTTTTCAAGGGATGTTCTTCATCATTACGCCAGCGTTGATTTGTGGTGCATTCGCCGAACGAATGAAATTCAGCACGATGGTCGCATTTTCCGTCATCTGGGGCGTCGTCATTTATTGCCCGTTGTGCCATTGGGTGTGGGGTGGCGGGATTTTGGCGTTTGGGGAGGAGCATTCGCTGGCCGGCGGCGCGCTCGATTTTGCAGGTGGGACGGTCGTTCACATTAGCTCTGGTGTTTCGGCCTTGGTCTGTGCTTTATTGATCGGGCGACGGCTTGGATTCGGAACCGACGACATGCGTCCCCATAATCTGACCTACACCGCGCTTGGTGCAGGCATGTTGTGGGTAGGTTGGTTTGGTTTCAACGCAGGCAGCGAACTCGCATCGGACGGATTGGCGGCCAGCGCGTTTGTCGTTACGCATTTTTCGGCCGCGGCCGGTGCCGTGTCTTGGGCGCTGATCGAGTGGCTGACGCGTGGCAAGGCCAGTGTATTGGGTGCCGCATCCGGAGCTGTTGCGGGCCTGGTTTGTATCACTCCGGCAGCCGGATTTGTCCAACCAATGCCCGCTTTATTGATGGGCGCGTCGGCGGGAGTCGTTTGTTATTTCGCATGTTCCAAATTGAAAGCCGCTTGCGGATACGATGATTCCCTGGACGCCTTTGGCGTGCATGGTGTCGGTGGTACGCTGGGAGCCGTATTGACAGGGGTTTTCGCGACGACTCAGGTCAATCCCGGTTTCGCCGATGGTGTTTTTTACGATCCGACTGGCGGGATGAGCGTGCTGATTGGTCAAATCGTCGCCGTCATCGTGACCTTCGTTTTCTCGATCATTGGAACCTTTATTATCCTAAAGGTATTGGACGCTACGATGGGATTGCGGGTATCGCAAGAGCAGGAGACACAGGGATTGGACCTCAGCCAGCACGGTGAAGAGGGATACATCTTCTTGTAGTAGGGGCGTTAAACTGGAACCATGTTAAGGCTGGTATCTGCCAAGCAAGTAGGAGCAGATTCGTAGCTGATAATTAGGAGGAGATGGGCCATGAAGAAAGTTGAAGCAATCGTTCGTCACTTCAAACTCGAAGACGTCAAGAATGCTCTTACTGAGCACGGAATTCACGGAATGACCGTGACGGAAGTGCGCGGCTTCGGTCGCCAAAAAGGGCATACGGAGATGTATCGCGGTACAGAATATACCGTGGATTTCGTTCCCAAAGTGAAAATCGAAGTTGTCTGTTCTGATGAGAGCTTGCAAACGGTGATCGATACCGTTCTGCAGGCGGCTCAAACTGGACAAATCGGCGATGGCAAGATTTTTGTTACAGACCTGCAAAACTCGATTCGGATTCGAACCGGCGAAACGGGCGAAGAAGCGCTCTAGTCGCCAGTTCGCTGCGAATTGTCCGTTGCCGGAAATTCAGGGCGGAGAGGGGGAAGCACTGCGGCCCCTATCCGCTTTTTTCGTTGCGACAAGCGTTTGGCGCCGACGCCCGATCTGACCGCAACCACTCGGAGCCTGCCACAGGACGACATCATGCCACCCGGCCTACGTTTGCGTCCCTCAGTTCTTGCAGCCCGCGACAAACTAGCCGAAGGTCGCGCCAAGCTTCGAATTCAGCACGATTCAGGTTCCCCTGGCATTCAAGTATGCGCCCGGCTAACCGATCTTCTGGATACGATTGTGCTCGATCTGTACCACGATGCTTTGGACGAGGTTGGGAACGATCTAGAGTCCGTCATTGCCCTGGCACCCTACGGGGGCTACGGTCGCCGTGACGTGGCCCCCTATTCCGACGTCGACCTGATGTTATTACATAAACCCGGCGCGGATACTCGGATAGCGCCTTTCGTCCGCCGCTTGACGCAGGACATCGTGGACGCCGGGCTTGACCTCGGCTACAGTCGCCGCACTCCAGCATATGCTTGCTCGCTGGCTCAGGCTGATCCAACCATCTTCACATCTTTAGTCGAGACTCGATATCTCGCTGGCAGCGTTCGCTTGTTCTCGCAGTTCATGACGAAGTTCCGCAAGATGGCTCTGCGGCGTTCGCATGCGTTGATCGCGAAGATCGAGGAAGCACGCCAAGGCGAACGGAATCAGCACGGTGATTCTATCTACCTGTTAAAGCCCAACGTCAAGCGGTCACGAGGAGGCCTGAGAGATCTTCAGATGGTGCGATGGGTGGGATTTGCCAGATGGGGAGAGGCCGAGCCGTCCAGCCTTGTGTTGGCCGGACACTTGGCGCCGTGGGATCGAAGCAAGTTACAGGACGCACGTGAGTTCTTGCTGCGGTTGAGGAATGAATTGCACTTCCACGCCGGTAAGCCGCTCGACCTATTGGATCGGCACGAGCAAGTTCGTATCGCCGAACTTTACGAATACGAAGGTGATGAGAACTTGTTGCCCGTCGAGCGATTCATGCGAGATTACATCGAGCAGACCAGCTACGTCCGCTATTGTGCTACACATTTTGTCGAGTCGGCGAAAGCACGCCACGGACTCGTGAAGTTTGCTGGCGACCTCTTTACCCATCGCATGGAAGGCGATTTTCGCGTCGGACCCAGGCATATTTCGGTCACGCGTCGAGGCAAGGCCAAACTGCGATCTGATCTCTCCGAAGTGCTGCGACTGATGGACCTGGCCAATCGTACGAACACACGCATTCATCACGACACGTGGCAGTTGATTCGCGAGTCGATGCTCGAGTCGACTTCGATTCAGCTATCTCCGCAGGCCGTACAAAGGTTTCGTTCACTGCTCGATCAGCCGGGTGAACTGGGTGACTTGCTACGGCGTTTGCACGAGATGCGCGTCTTGGAGAAGATTGTTCCACCGATGGCTCACGCTCGTCACTTGATGCAGTTCAACGAGTATCACAAGTTCACGGTGGACGAGCATTCTATCCGCGCCGTCGAAAGTGCTACCGAGTTTCAAAATCGCGAAGACTCTGTAGGAAGAGCTTATCGCAAAGTCAAGAAGAAGTGGTTGCTCCATCTGGCGCTGCTGATGCACGACCTCGGAAAAGGGTTTTCGGAAGATCATAGCGACGTAGGCGCCCGACTTGCTGGCGAAACTGCGACGTTATTGGGGTTGAGTGATGACGATACCGAAACGCTAAAGTTTCTGGTTCAAAAACATCTTGTCATGTCTCATTTGGCGCAGTGGCGTGACACGAATGATGACAATGTGGTCATTCAGTTCGCCGTCGACGTAGGATCACCCGAAGTGCTTCAAATGCTCTACGTGCTAACGTGTGCCGACTTGGCGGCGGTCGGTCCCGGTGTGCTGAACCAATGGAAATTGGATTTGTTGACGCAGCTGTATCGGCGGTCGCGAGCACATTTGGCCGGCGACATCAGCCCCGAGGACGAAGACCGCTGGCTCACCGAGCGGCGCGACATTTTGAATCGGCTTGCTAAATCCGAATTCGAAGGAGACCCCGAGTGGTGGCGCCGTCAGATCGCCGAAATCCCACGTAACTATTTGCTGGACTGCGATCCGCCGGAGATTTTAGAACGCCTTGGCGGTTTGGCCGACTTGCCGGTTGATCGCGCCGTTGCTTGGGGGCGTTGGTTGGAGGATCGGAAGGCAATTGAATTCATGGTCGGTGCCTACGAGGGTGTCACGGCAGGTATCTTTCACAGGCTGACCGGGGCGCTAACGAGCAGTGGCCTGGAAATCCTATCGGCAGAGATTCATACTCTCGCGGATGGTTTGATCCTCGACCGCTTCCACGTCAGTGATTTGCGGCACTCGGGCGAACCGCCCCCAGAACGCCTCGAACAAGTTTGTCGAAATCTCGAATCTTCGTTGACCACCAAGTCAAGTAGCCGACCATCTTTTCGAAGAACCTGGAACCGCCAGTCGGCCGCCGGGCCCGAGGCGGGACGCCTGCCAACACGCGTTCGAATCGATAACGATACGTCGGAACATTACACGATCGTCGACATTTTCGCACACGACAGAACCGGATTGCTGTATACCATCTCTCTGGCCATTTTTGACCTGGGGTTGTCGGTGCATGGTGCGAAGATCGGAACGCACCTCGATCAAGTCGTGGACGTGTTCTACGTCACGTTTCAGGGCAAAAAAGTTCAAAGCCAGGAACAAGTTGATGAGATCCGAACTCGCTTGCTCGAAGCAATCAGCGCGGCGGAGACGGTGACGAACGCATAACTATTTGTTGATCTCAGCGGATGTTAGCCGGTCTTGTCTTTGCTCATTGTGAGCGTGCTGGACAGTGTCTTGTTGTAGAAAATCAGCGGTGCGAACCAGCCCTGGTCATTGAAGTTGGCGCTGACCGTCACGGTGATCTCATCCGTTGCATCTCTGATTTGAATGCTTGGTTTCTTTACAGAGACCACATCCAGAACTGATTGAGCGGCCGCGCGAACTTCGGCTTCTGTCGTATTCGGCACCAGCCCGCGTCGGACCCCCTCATAAGCCGCGTTCTCCATCGAATGACGCACCATGTTCATTCGGCCAAACTCGAGAGCGCTGAAGAACAGGAAGAAGGCCAATGGCGCGGTTAAGGCAAACTCAACCGTTAGTGCACCGCGACGTCGCCGACCTGGTCGCTTGCTCCGGGAAATATAAGTTCTCATGGCCGTTTCCTTACTTGACGAACGCAAGCCCCTCCGAATCGGTTACCACCTTACGGAATATCTCGCGGAGATCCTCCGCGGTCGGTGCGTGATAGTGCTTGCCCCCTGTGGCGGCCGCGACCGCTTTCATTCTTGTCACGTCCGCGTCGCTGCCGAACGTGATCGTATAGATCGTAATCTTGTCTCGGGCCGCCTCGTTTGCCGCCAGGATGGGTTCCGGCCCGGTATTATGTTGCCCGTCGGTCATGACGACCATGATCTTGTTGGCGTCACTTCGAACTCTTCCCGATCGCGTTAATACTGCAGTCCCATCGACGATGCCAGCGTAAATGTTAGTCGAACCATTGGGGTGAAGCCGATTGAGCGTTTCCTGAGGATCGGAGAGTCTGTCCGTTAAGTACTCATCAATGGAAGCCGAATTGGAGTACGAAACCAGTCCGACCTCTTCTTGGTCCTTGGTGTCAGCAAGTGCCGACAGGAAGCCTCCAAACGCAGTCAATAGTGCTGACCAGCGCGACCCACTCCCACGCCCCCCCGCATTTCCGTTCATCGAACCTGAGCGGTCGACGACGACCGCGAAATCTCTCTTTGACGATTCACCTTGCATCACGATGGCCGATAGAGAGGGCGAAAAGTTGTTGGTCCCGAAGGCTTTACCAAAAAACAGTGCCACGTTTCCTGAGGCTGAGTTCGAGGTTCGGGCCCCGCTGACCTGGACGCTGTTGAACGGCTCGGCATCAGCCGTGAACTGCCATTTTCCATCACGCGCTTGAGCGGAGTTTCCGAACACAATGTCAGCGTCTTCCAGTACGAGGTTTTGTCCGGCAACCAGGTTTCGAGCGGCCGCGGCCTTGGCGGCAGCACGGGCGATCTCGATATCTTCGGTGCGGGACAAAGCTTCTGCCCCGGCTCGCGCTCCTGCATCCGTTGCCCGCCGCAGTTCTGTGCGGACGAGCTGCATATACGCAATGTCCACCGAGAACGCAGCCGCTGCCAGCAGTCCGATCAGTAGGAACATCATCAAAATGACCATCACTCCACGACGCCTCGCGCGTCGCAGGCGACCGCGTCGAAAGCCCCAGCAACTTGCAACATGAAGCTTGATGTTCATTGATCTATTCCTTCACGAAAGAAGTCTGCGCCGTTATCGTCCTTTGGCCGTAGATGACCTTTGGCAGCAGTGTCTGAGAACTTGCCGGTACGGACACGGTCACTGTCACTGGCTCGCCACCGCTGGCATTCGTCGTGTCGTCCGGACTGAACGTAATGGTCGGATTGTCGATTCCCCGCGAACTCAGCAGTTGTTTAGCGCGTTTCTCGATGTCTTTCTTGCTCGCGTCCAACGAGACGGCTTGTCGTGCTGCTTCGTATGAGGCCAGGCAGAGGCTTTCACGCAAATAGATCAGATTGCTCGCTTCGATCGATCCAAACAGGATCGTGATGAATAGCGGCAGGCAGATGCTCAACTCCACCGTTGCTGCACCTCGCCGGCGCGAAACTCTACCTCGAACGTGACGCATGGTCTCTAGACGTTGATTGAGCAGAATGGGCACGCGCATCCAGCGACAGATCACACGTTACTAATAGACCGTCGACGAATGTCGGCGTAAGTCTAATCCTTGCAATGAAAGCTTAGCTTGCGATTTCGCTACAGATCGGATTATTTAAAGAAAACCGATCACAATTCATTATGCGGCGCCGCGGCGCCGTTCTTTCGCGGGTAAGACTTCCAAGCAGCTTGTCCACCATCCCGTCAGCACTGTCTCAACGAACTCTTCCGGAAGTCCTTCGGCACGCATCTCGTTCGCCAGTCGCCGATGATCATACTCGACGGGGACGAATTCAACTCGTAGCCCACGTGCGATGGAACTTTCTAGAATCGTGTACCACACGTTGGTGGAGCCGTCGTTCTCGGGCCGCCCCAGGGCTCCTACATTGACGAAATGGCGGTTCCTTGGGAGGGCCCGCTGCCACTTGATGCCGGTGTGTGTCGCTGCGATGACGTCGGCACCGTAGTCCTTCGCCAGCGAATCCAAGAAGTGCGTCGAGCAAGTCGATTCCCAAAGAAACTCATTGACCTTGCGAGGGCTACCGTGGCACATCAACACTCGCTGTGATCCCAATTCAAGGTGAATCGCTTTTGGCAAGGACCTTAGAAATGCCCGATGCTCTTCGGATGTATTCGCGAGGGTGTAGTCGTAGCTGATCTGCGCAAAGTGGTTATCCCTAGGATCCGTATACCCGCACTGGCAGTCCTGCAATGCATTGCCGATGGAATCATCGTAGTTGCCCTGCACACAGAGCACGTTGGCGTCGTGCAAAATCGGGAACACGCGATCCGGATGTGGGCCAAAGGCGCCCATATCACCCAGGCAGTAGAACGCGTCTACGCCGCGCCTTCTCGCGTCACGAACCGCTGCTTCCAGAGCGAGGTAGTTGTTATAGATGCCGCCAAAACAGGCAATGCGATTGGTCATTGTTCGATTTGCGAACTGGGGTATCTCAAGCCGCCTAAGACACCAGACCCTTTGTGACCAACATGAATACATCTTCCAGAGTCGGTTCCTTCTCTCCGAAGCTTCGTACACCGACTCCTTCGTGAATGAGCTTGTTGAGCAACTCTGCCACTCCCGAGTCGTCCGTTTCTAATTCGACCGTCGCGGAATGGTCTTCGACCTGAATGTCTCGCGTGTGCGGCGAGCTGCGAAGGATGGAAAGCCCCAAATCCATGTTGCCCGTGAATTTTACTTGCACCATGCGATTACCCCGGATGCGGCGATAGACATCGCTGATGGGTCCATGCATCAGAAGTTGTCCACGCTCGATGATTCCTATCGACGTGCAGCAGTCGGCCAATTCGGTAAGGATATGACTAGAAATCAATATCGTCTTGCCCATTCTTCGTAGTTCTTTGAGCAACGCCTTGACTTCAACACGAGCTCGCGGATCGAGACCGCTTGCCGGCTCGTCGAGAATTAGCACTGGGGGGTCATGCACCAACGTCTTTGCGAGACAGAGGCGTTGTTTCATGCCTCGGGACAGTCCATTTACAAAATCGTCTCGCTTGTGCCCCAAGTCCAATAGCTCAAGCACATCACTGATCACACGTTTGCGTTGCGAGCGTCCGATTCGATAGGCTACGGCGAAAAAGTCAAGGAACTCCCACACTTTCATGCCGTCGTACACGCCAAAGTTGTCCGGCATGTAACCAACGCTGTGTCGCACGGCCATTGGATCGCCAGTCACGCTGTGGCCGTTGACGATTCCCTCACCACGTGTTGCTTTTAGCAAAGTCGCGAGAAACCGAATGCTCGTACTCTTACCGGCACCGTTGGGGCCGATAAATCCGAACATCTCACCGGCGTCGATCTTTAGATTCAGCCGTTCAACGGCGGTAAATTCACCGTAGTCTTTGCCAAAATCAATCAGTTCAATCATTCGGACCCCGCTTCATCCTGATTTGACTCTGAGCCGTCATCGATCTCGGCTCTTGGTTTGTCTTGTGCGAAATCGGCGACGGCATTGACATCGGGACGTGGAACTGGAAGCGGGCCGCGTTTCAGGTGGATCAAAAACACGTTGCGTCTAGTTTCCTGTGCAGACGTGGGATGGATAGCCATTCCGGGCAGGTTGTCGGCGCTCCAGCCGACCAAACGGACATCGCCGGGCCGCAGCCGAAGTCCGACGCTTGCAAGATCGATCAGCTGCCCCAACGTCAATTCACCAAATCGCGACGAGCGGCACCACGACAGCAACTCGCCACGGTCCCATTCTCCGTCACCCTCGCGACGACCCGTCACTCGCTGATCATAGTTGGAAAAGACACTTACTACTTCGGGGACCGAGGCGAGCTCTTTCAGCGATAGCTTCTTGTTATTGTCTTTGTCGTAGCTGCGGAGCAAATGGTCAGCTTGCCGGTCAAAGCTATAAGTGACTGGCCGGTCGTCCCATTGTTTCAGTCGAGCGAGTTCTTCGTCCGCTTGCTCAAACTGAACAGGCAACTCCATCCCAGCCGGGAAATCGTCGATCCAACATGTTTGTACTTTGCCCTCAAGGGTGCGCCGCAAGATGCCCGCGTGCTTCAAGCTGACCGGTGTGCCGTTGCGAACTCGATACCCGGTGCCTTCGCTGCCGGAAAGCGTAAATGTCCCGCCCAGGTCCGTCATCTGCTCGCAATGCACGGTTTGCGTGCTGTTGGACGCGACTTGAAAACCGCTCAATCTCAGCTCTTTGTCACGCCGGAGGCTGACCGTATAAGTTGGGTCGTGCGGTCCGAGGACAAAATCGGGGTTCGATGAGAACGGCTGTGCGAGCGAACTAGCGTCATCAAATACCAAGTCGTATGAGGAGGAAAGTGAAGTATAAAGTGCTGTATAACGGGTTACGTGAGCGCGCGAGTAGTCACCCTGCGCTTCCACAATTCCAATCTCGGTAACGCTGCGAGCGAACCCGATATCTAGTTGAGCCAACCGCACAACAGCTATGGCTCCGATGATCGACATGATCGGCGCGGCGATCCATGCCCACTCGACTCGTCCCATCGCCCGAAAGAAGCCCCAATTAACCGGCGCCAGAACAATTAAGTAGACTGCCAGCACTTTCAATACAAATTCCCCCTTGGGAATCGAAATGCCTGCGGCCACCTTCAACGCTTCCCTTGATGCGTCCGACGCACCGCTCTGGTCGTTCCAAGCCGCCATTCCTGACTTCGGCCGGAACGGATAGCCGAGGAAATGTGGGTCGTTGTCGATCGGGTCCAGGTCCCCTGCCGTTGCGCGAAGGGAAGCTTCTTGTTGGGGGGCAAACTGTTGCGACTGCTGCGTGTCTTCGATCTCTTCTCCAGGTTCGACGTACCCGCGCGGACGTACCAGCGAGGCGAAGTGTCCGATGTCGCGCGTGAAGTAGCGGAGCGTCGTCACCAGTCTTGCGTCGGTTACCAACGACTGATGGTAGTCGGACCAACGAGCATCCGGCAACATGCTTTCGAAGCGAAATGTTCTCCTTGGCCGCCGCAAGATTGTCGCGTTGAAAAAGCTATCGAAGCTAGTCCAGTTGACTATCGTCCGATCGGAGAGCGAGAAGGCTGTGACGACAACGCGACCGCCACCGACTTGTCGCTCCAACACCAATCCGCCTGTATTCGCCACCGCGTTTGCCAACGGATGTCCCTCGAGTTGGACGCCGACTAGCGGCTTGCCGGGCAACACATCGAGCGTGCGGATGCCGCCAGTCTTTTTGTTGGGTAATGCCCAATACGAGTTAATCTCGTCAATCGCCGATTGGTCGATTTCAGCCGTCTTTGCAACCGATGCTGGAAGAAACTCGTCGAGGAACGTGCCCTTAAGTTTCTCGAGCGTATTTGGGCCATTGATAATCAGCTGACCGCCCCAATTCAGCCAATCAAGCATTGCCTGAGATTGATCGGGAGTCAGGCAGTTGGGATCAGCGTCGTCCCACAGGATGTAGGCGAGGCTGGTCCACGTCAAAGGATTCGTCGGTAACGGCGCGATTCGTTCGATCTTAGGCAGCAGAACGCGATAGTACAGGTACGCGTCCGTCATGTAGTCATCCGCCGTCGGCGAGGAGATGCTTGGCAGCCGTTTCAGATACCCATACCGGTCCGGATCGGCAGCCAGGACCATGAAGAAGTATTGATGCCCCTCCATGTTCAATGCCGGTTGCCAATCTTTCTTCAGCAGCGTTCCGCTCGGTGTGGCTCGTAGCTCTCGGTGCAAGCCAACTGTCTTCGCGGATTCATCGGCAGCAGATCTCGGAATGAAATAAGGTGTTTCGAATCGCTTCTCTTGCCCTTTGGGGAGTGGGGCCGGTCGCGATGAGGATAGCATGAACGGAGTATCGTCAACGAAAATCGGCTTCTCGTTACGATCGGTCGAAGACGTATACAGCTCGGCTTGCACATTGCGGTTATTGGCCTTCACGTCGTGAGCAACAGTCACCCAATGTCCCGGTTTCACGAGTGGGGCCGCCAAGCTGTCGTCGGACGGAATGGTGTGCGCCAGCTGAAACTCGAAATCGTCCTCCGGTTTCTTCTTTTTCTCTTCTTCGTCTTCTAACTTCTTATCGCGTTCGACTAGCGGGTCATTGTTGCAACCGCGGCAACCCGTCAGTACAACGAAGCTGGCCAAGCACAGACACAACCAGATCGTGGATTTTGAGATCGGCATTCCGGGTTTCAATGGTTGCATAACGAAAAGCGTGCGTCACTAGCCCCAGTGTTTAGGAGCGATTGTTCGCTGCTCAGAAACAAGCAGCTAGGAGTACCGCACCGAGACAACACGGTCAGTTTACGATGCCCGTTCGCGCGAGGGAAGTATGGAAAGTTTGGCGCAGGGGCCCGCTGGTAATCTATGGCCAGGCTGGTCGGTCGCCTGGTTTGCTCGCGAACAGCAAGTTTACTGCTCCTGAGAGTTTGATTTGCGTCTGATGTCGTGGCCCATTTCGTTGTGTAATTGTTGAAGTAGTTTGCGACTAACATCCTCGCGAATGGGGAGTCCCACGACGTTGATGTTTTCGCGCGGATCGGACGTATGGTCGTAAAGCATCTGTGCTAATGAATTCCCTTTTGCATCTGTGTACTCCGTAAAACGAAACTGATCCGTTCTGATCGTATCACCATTTGTGAAACGGCCTATCGCAGCGTCTTTCCACGTCGCAGCGGGATTTGCGAGCAGCGGCACAAAGCTGCGGCCTTCCAAATGGCGTGGCGGCTCTAATCCGGCTAGATCGCACAATGTAGGGTAGATGTCAATCGATTCAGTCAGACCAGACGTTTGTTGACCGCCGTTAATCCCGGGGGCTCGAACAATCAACGGAATTCGCATGGATGTCTCGTAGCAGCTGTGCTTGCACCACAAAGTGTGTTCACCCAAGTTCCACCCATGGTCTCCCCACAAGACGACAATCGTGTTGTCGCTCAAGCTTAAGCGTTCGAGTTCGTCCAGCAGTTTGCCAATTTGAGCGTCGGTATAGCTGACGCAGGCGTAGTAGCCGTGAATCATATTGCGAGCTATCGCATCAGGCACGAGCCCCTTTGCGGGAATCTCAGCATAGGCGCGAAGTTCTCCTGAGTTGTGGATTGATTCGACTGGTGCGTCTTTCGGAGCGTGATAGTTTGCGGGGAGATGAATCTGTTCATGGTCATACAAGTCCCAATACTTCTTGGGAGCGACGAAGGGCAAGTGTGGCTTAAAAAATCCAACTGCGAGAAAAAACGGCTCCTCTTTGGCTGCGAGCCTGCCGAGATCGGCTATCGCCCTGTCAGCTAACACGCCATCAGCGTACGACTCGTCGGGCACGTCTGCCGACTCGTAGGCCGGCCCTCTGCCCTTGCTTCCCAGTTTCTTCGACCGCTGTTTCTGGAGCTCTGTGTTCGCAGCCAGCTGGTATGTCGATATGCCCGTTGGCCTCCAAGCCGGTTCTGACCATCCCTCGGCGTTATCGGTTGGGTGATGGAAGACTTTGCCGAGCGAAACCGTGTAGTAACCGTTGCGCCTAAAGTGCGTGTTCAATGTTGTTAAACCCGGCGCATCTTTCTCGGCCCAAGTCAAGTGATTCACAAATCGGCTGCGCGCCGGACGTATCCCTGTCATCAAGCTGGCACGAGATGCACCGCATGTCGGTACCATGCAGTACGCTCGCTGAAACAACAAGCCGCTCTTGGCCAACCGGTCGATATTCGGCGAGTGAACATGTTGCTCGCCATAACATGCCAGCTCAGGACGCAGATCGTCCACGGCGATGAACAAGACATTAGGGCGCTGTGAATTGGCACCGTGAGTTACGCTCGCTGCTAGTAGACTCGTGAGCAGTAGCGTTACCGAAAGGAAACGACTCGTGTAATGAAAGCGATTCACGTTAAAGGCCTTATTCGAGTATCGTGAAATGGCGGAAATGGGGAGACAACTCCCAAAAACAGAATGTTCTCTCCGACTCGAGCTCGCTGTGGCCATCACTTTCCAAGTGACGATCACTCGCCAGTTGGAAAGTCACGGCCACGCAGGAGACGTCGACCGGCATTGCGGTTGGGCCTATTCTACCTTGCTCGAATTGCCTCGGATACAATCGTTGCCAATCGTAAAGTGTTTTGGCCTCAAATTCCAACACGGGCGAGAAGCCATGTTGGCCCGCTGCGAATATTCATGTGTGCTCGATATAAAGTTGAAGATGATTTTCTGGAGTACGGCAATCAGATATTGGCTGCATTCGAGCTGCAGTTGACCCCGGGGTTGTTTTCCACGGGCGACTTCTATCCAACGTACAATGTCACCACTTTGCGATTGGATTCCAAGGAGAACTGGAAAGCCCAAGTAAGCTCGTGGGGCCTGCTGCCGAGTTCATGGAAGCCTTCCAAGGACGCTTCGTCCGCCACGGATATCATCAAAGATCGCAAGCGATTTCAACGCAACAAGATTAACGCTCGGTGTGAAACGGTTCATTCAACATGGCCTTGGAAGTTCTCGTTCAAGACGCAGCGTTGCTTGATGCTGGCGACGAGTTTCTTCGAGCCACACATTGACGGCGGGCAAGCACACTATCGGTTGACCGATCATCGAGCGTTCTTCATTCCTGCGTTGTGGGCTCGTTGGGAGTCTCCGGTGGAAGGTGTCGCGGCGGTTGACAGTTGTGTCATGCTGACGACTGAACCGAACGAGTTGGTGCGGACGACGCGCTCCGGGCGGCTTCGGCAGCCCGTCGTGCTGACAGACTTAGACAATTGCCGGCGCTATTGCTCGACCGACATAACTGAGCATTCACAATTGGCCTCGTTGTTCGAGCCGTACGATGCAGCGAAGATGATCGTGGAGCACGTACCAAAGGGCGAAAAGGTGTGAGCTGTTCTTGTGGTGATTAGCCAAGTTCTTGTAGTCGTTCTTTCAGTTGCATTCTGGCCCGATGCAGCCGACTGCGAACGGTTCCAACATTAATCGACAGCGTTTCTGCAATCTGTTCGTAGTCACAGCCCTCCATTTCACGCAGCACCAAGATTTCTCGATGTTCGTCGGTGAGCGCGGCCAACGCGCGGTGGACTTGGGCCGCTTGTTCTTCGCGAATCATTTGGTCGCCGGGCGCATCGCCGTCGTCTGTCGGTTCGAGCCCCGTGTTCTCGCGGCTCTTGTCAACGGATGCTTCGACACGTTTACGGCGTTTGCGGCTGATCGCAGTATTAAATGCGATTCGGTACAGCCACGTATAAAACTGGCTGTTCTGCTGAAACTTGGCTAGTTTCAGATACGCTTGGACAAACGCCTCTTGCACGACGTCTTCAGCTTCGGTGGCATTCCCGCAAAAGTGAGCCATCGCGTTAAACAGCCGATTCTGATGAATCTGCACAAGTTGTCCGAATGCCGCCGAGTTGCCCTGGAGCGATGCGTCGATCAATTGCGACTCGTCGATGTCGGGCATCTGGGACCAAGCACAGGAGAGTATGTGGAGAGTTGTGTCAGAAGCGACCGGGGAAGAGCATTCCGCCAATGCATCTATCTTGCGATGCGACACCAAAGATTGTCAAACGGGGAGTCGTCCGTTGTGAGATCGGGGGACCTTGCCCAGCTACCGCGCTTTAACACTCGCGAATCGGTCTGCACCGAGAAACGGCTCAGTCGATCGGCAAGTCGCTTGCTTTTAAGACGACTTCCTGGACTGCGAGGTCATGTTCTGGCGGGAAGTCGTGTTGTTTCTCGCCTCGGATGATTTTGGCCAAGTCTAGGAAATCTCCATCATATCGGCCTCCGAGCGGCGTCAGTGTGACTTCGCGCGTTCCTTTGGCGTAGGTGCCATGCGTTTCGTCGATCGCCAGAACGGCACGCGGCGCTTCGAGTGGTTTGATGTCGATTGAGCCCCGGTCACCGCAAACGACGAATTGCCGCCGCCGACCTCCGTCATATTCGACAACGGAACTCCGCACTGTGGCGGTCGCCGAAGGATACTCCAGCACTGCCAAACAGTTGTCGAGCAAGGAATCTTGTTTGGCAAAGGTCTTTCTGTTGAACGCGGTGATATCTGTCGGACGCCCGAGTACCTTCACGACGGCGTCGATAACGTGACAACCTAATTCAAACATCGAGCCTCCCGCATAGGCGGCGAGCTCGCGTCGCGATTCTGTACCGATAAGTTTGCTCATTACCGCATGAACTTCAAAAACATGCCCGAACCAGCCTTCTCTAGCGGCGCGGAATGCCAACTGAAATGCTGGATTGTATCGGAACATGTATCCCATCTGTACGACAAGCTGCTGACGCGTGGCATCGTCGAGGACACGTTTGAAGTGGCTAAGTGATTCACCAGCAGGCTTGTCTAGATGGATGTGCATTCCGGCCGCCACACATCGTTCGGCGACGCATAAGAGTTCACGTACCTCGGTTTCGACGGCGACGGCCTGCAGTCCAGATACGTTGAGTAGTTCTGTCTCAGACATTCGCTTCAGGTCGCGATAGGTGTTCGTGTCCTTCAGCTGTTGCCACCGCTGTTCATCGGGTTCCACAACTCCGACAACTTCGTAGAGATCGCTAAACTTTCTAAGCGTGTCCATTTTTCCCGAGGCATGGGCATGCTTGGTGCCAATTTGTCCAACTTTAATTCTTTGATGTTCAGCACCGGATAGATGATATCCGCCGCAGACCATCGTAACTCCGGCGGTCACTGTTGCGGAACTCATCACGAACTCTCGGCGATTGATCGTCATCCGGCAATCCTTTGATGCAAGGGACTTACTCTGACTAGACGTCGCACACGCTGGCACCGTGACGCAAAGCATGAATTTTATTCTCCCAGGTAGGAATGAATTCCTGCGTGACGAAGCCGGTATAGCCGGTTTCGAGAATGGCGTTCATGATCGCCGGATAATTGATTTCCTGTGTATCGTCCAGTTCGCCCCGGCCTGGGTTCCCAGCAGTGTGGTAGTGTGCGATGACATCCTGGTACTTTCTGATGCGGCGTATGACATCTCCATTCATGATTTGGACATGGTAGATGTCGAACAGCAGCTTCATATTCGGATGATCGACGCGGCGAATGAGATCGACGCAAAAGTCGACATCGTCGCCGAAGTAGCCCGGATGCCCCTTCATTGGATGACTGTTGTCGCGAGAATTCAAATGTTCGAGTGCCAAGTTGACTTTCTTCTCCTCGGCGTATCCGATCACCTGCTTCCAACAATCAACACAATTTTGAGCACCTTGTTCGTCGGTAATGCCGGCTTCACGCATCCCCGTGAACGTGATTACATTTGCACAACCAACTTCGGCTGCTAAATCAATCTTTTCACGCAATACTTGGATGCAATATTCGTGGTTCTCGCGTGTGAACGGCCCTTTGGCAAAGCCGTGGCTACTGACGAGCGATATCTCCAAGCCCAGTTTTCTCGCCGCTCCATAAGATTCCGCAGGAATCCCTTCGATACCAATCAAGCCAACTTCCTTGGCGTGCTTCGCCAGTTCGGCAGCAGGCATTGGATTGAAGCACCAACCCATGACCGATTGCTTGATGCGACCGTTTGTGATTTTGAAGTCCTCGGCAACAGCATCTTTCGGAACTTGAGCCGACACCGTCGACCCGACCGCGGCAGCTCCGGCGACGCCGGCAGCCACTTGAAACATCTCGCGTCGTGAGCACTTCATCGAAAACCTCCTTGAGGAGTTGTGAGTTTTTGTTCGAGCCACCATTATGGTCGCATTCCGGTCGCCAAGTCTAGCAACGAGGCCGAGTTTCAATGTTCGAAACACTTGCAACAGCGAGTCGTGAATCGACTATGATAGTTCGGTGTTCCTGCCAGCCCGTTAATCTGCCCACCGAGTCGAGGAGTTCTCTGCCGATGGTTCACGCAAAACGCCGCGTCCACCGATTGTTCATCATGCTTTTCACCCTCGTCGCGTCAGTCGAGGTAAGCTCCGCGGACGAGTTTCCCATGCCGTTCGATACGCAAGAGCTGACGGAGAAGTTTCTCTCGCCAGAAGAAGCTGTCTCGCGCATTTCTGTCCCCGAGGAGTTTCAAGTCTCCCTCTTCGCTAGCGAACCAGACGTCAATCAACCGATCGCTCTGGCCACGGACGAGCGGGGAAGATTGTGGGTCGCTGAGTGTTATACCTATGCCGAGAGTAAAACGAATTACGAAACGAAACTCAAGGATCGGATCGTGATCCTCGAAGATGGTGACGGTGACGGGCGATTCGACAAGCGAACAGTGTTCTGGGATCAGGCAAGTAAACTGACCAGTATTGAAATTGGTTTCGGTGGTGTGTGGGCGCTGTGCGCTCCTGATCTGCTGTTCATCCCTGATCGCGATCGAGATGATGTGCCCGACGCTGAGCCGGTGGTGGTCTTGAACGGATGGAACGATGACGTGATTCGGCACAACATCGTCAATGGACTTCGCTGGGGACCCGACGGGTGGCTGTACGGCAGGCATGGGATCACGACGACCTCGCTGGTCGGCGCGCCTGAAACTGCTCCGGAGCACAGGACACAAGTCGACTGTGGCATCTGGCGTTTTCATCCGACGACCAAAAAGTTTGAAGTCGTATGCAGCGGCACGACGAATCCATGGGGAATGGATTGGGACGACCATGGACAGATGTTCTTTATTAACACCGTGATCGGTCATTTGTGGCATGTGATTCCGGGCGCTTATTATCAAAGAATGTTCGGCGAGCATTTCGACTCGCACGTCTACCAGCTTTTGCCACAAACGGCCGACCACTATCACTGGGATACAAAAGAAGCATGGCACGACATCAAGAAACTTGGCGTCACGCCGACAACAGACGATGCCGGCGGTGGTCATGCACACTGCGGGATGATGATCTACTTGGGCGATAATTGGCCGGCAAAGTATCGAAACGAGCTGTTCGCCTGCAACCTGCACGGATTGCGAGTCAATTGTGATCGTCTGGAGCGAGCCGGCGCAACCTATGTCGGGAAACATGAACCGGACTTTTTGCGGACAACCGACCCGTGGTTCCGCGGAATAGAGCTTGTGACTGGTGCGGATGGCGGCGTCTATATCGCGGATTGGTCGGATATTGGTGAGTGTCATGACAACGATGGCATTCATCGTTCGTCAGGGCGGATTTACAAAGTGACTTACGGTCGGCCTAAGTTGACGGGCGCGACCGATCTCGCCTCGCTCGGCGACAACGACTTGGTTAAGTTTCAACTTCACTCGAACGATTGGTATGTGAGGAATAGTCGCCGTGTGCTGCAGGAACGAGCGGTCGCAGGCAGGGATTTGGACGCCGCACATCGGATGTTACGAGATATCTTTGACCGCAACGATGATGTGACGCGAAAGTTGCGAGCCATGTGGACGCTGTATGTCACTGGCGGTGTGACCGAGCCATGGCTACTCAAACAGTTGGGCCACGAAAATGAACACGTTCGAACCTGGGCCGTTAAATTACTTGTGGATTCGGGTACGGTCACGACCACGGTGAGGAAGGCATTCGAAGCTCGTGTGACGACAGAATCTTCTGGACTTGTACTGACATTTCTTGCTTCGGCGCTGAGGCAGTTACCGAATGGTGATCGCTGGGATCTGGCGATCGCACTCGCCGATAAAGAAGCGTTTTCCGGAGATCCTACCTATCCATTAATGGTCTGGTATGGCATCGAACCAGCGGTGGCCGAGTACCCTACGCAGGCGATCCAGCTGGCGGCAGCCAGCAAATTGCCTCTTGTGCGAGAACATATCGCACGTCGAATCACAAGCGAGATTGAAAGGCAACCGTCGGCTGTCGACCAACTTGTTGCCCTACTTGGTGTCGGCCGCGAGGAAAGTTTTGAACGCGACATACTAGCTGGAATGGAAGTCTCCCTGAAAGGCTGGCGTAAGGCAGAAGCACCGAAGAATTGGACAGCCATCGCTGCGACTCTTGCAAAGAGCCCCGACGAACGGAACCGATCAATTAGCCGTGATCTTTCTGTTGTCTTCGGCGACGGTCGAGCGATGGACGAGTTGTATCAGATTGCGAAAGGCAACGAGTCTGGTTTGTCTGCACGTCGTGCGGCGATCCATACGCTCGTCGAAGCTCGCGACGAATCTATCGTGCCGCTACTCCAGAATCTGCTGTCGGATCGGGATCTTGGAACTGATGCCATCCGTGGATTGGCGGCGTTCGACGACCCCAAGACACCACAGCTAATCATCGAGCGATACAATTCGTTTCGCCGAGAGCCAACCCGGCGAGAAGCGATTACGACTTTAACCGCGCGACAGCCTTCGATTGAGGCCCTCCTTGCTGCGGTATCGACAGGCAAGATAGGTCGAGACCAAGTGTCGCCATTTCAATTGCGGCAAATGCAGCTGCTTGGCAATGCGGCAATCAACGAGAAGATTGATCGTCTTTGGCCTGAGTTGAAGGCGATTTCGTCAGAGAAGCTGACTCGTATTGGTCACTATCGCGAGCAGCTCACTCCGGAAGTACTAGCCATGGCAGATCTTTCGGAAGGGCGTGCGATCTTCAACCAAAACTGTGGCAAGTGCCACCGATTGTTTGGAACCGGTGGACAGATCGGACCCGATCTGACCGGATCGCAACGGAACAACCTGAACTACCTATTGGAAAACACGGTCGATCCAAGTGCTACGGTGTCAAAGAACTTTCATCTGTCGATCGCATTGATGACAGATGGCCGAGTGGTAAGCGGTATCGTGACGGAAGAGAATGATCGCACGATCACGATGCAGACAGCCACCGAGCGAATAGTGCTGTTGCGTGACGACATCGAAGAGTTCCGAATTTCAAACTTATCAATGATGCCCGAGCGCCAACTCGACGTGATGACCTCGGACCAAGTCCGCGATTTGATCGGATATCTCATGTCGCCCAGCCAGGTGCCGCTGCCCGGCGGAACTAGCACAGAATCAAACGATTGATGTGAGTTTTGTCGCGAAGGATTTGACGTCACGCGGTTGCAGTCAATGTAGCCATCACTTTCCAAGTGATGCTCGCTGGTAGCAGGCAACAGGTGTCGTCATCGCGCTGCGCGGCCGCACGAGACGCAAAACCTTGAAATCCTGACTCCATCGATTTATTGTTGAAGCGTTCGTGGTGGATCTATCTTTCGGCATTTCTTGGGCGAGTTCGCAAGCGTGCACTGGGTTGCGATCGTGAGGAGGTTTAGGTCATGGCAAAGAAAGTTGTACGGCGAGGCGAGGGTGGAGAGGCTGTGGGGTCGGGTGGGCCAGGGGCTGTCACGCCCGTCACCAACCCTCTAGCTGCTAGGGACACCGCCGATCCGCGGACGCCAACTGCGCCCACTCCAACAGTCGTCGAGGCCGAAGTCGCACACCCCGCCACCGACAAACAGAAGATCACACTCGCTGTGCTACTTCTATTGTGGACAATTGTGTCGCTATTCTTGGCAGGTATGGCGCTTGAGCGACTTCAAGCGGTTACGATGGCCGACATCACCGTTGAGTGGAGACGAGAATCTGAAGTAAAATTGACTCCCGGGCCCGTAGGCTTTCGATACATTCGTTCAAACGATTGCAAAGCTGAATCGGATCAACTTGTGATCATGGGGCCGATGAGTGACGAGATGCGTCTGAAGCTGGTCGCCTTGTTTCCCGCAGCGACTGCGATTCCGCCAGAGGACGCCACCCGCTATGAAAAGGATGTAAAATCGTATCTGGCGGCGATTGATGACCTCGCCACAGCATCGATTCGGCTGATCAACCAAAACATCCTTGCCTTGCTGTTGCTGGGCGGGTGTTGTGGCATGGTTGGTGTGCAACTCCGGTCGATGTGGGACTTTGTACGAAACGTCTGTTTCAAAGAGCCGCCGCAACTGGACGTAGTAACGTGGTGGCCGTGGTACGTGATGCGCCCTCTGATTGGTTTTGTGCTGGGAATGCTGGCGATCAGCATGATCATGTCCGGCTTTTTAGAGATCGACAACCAGAACCCACGCAGCAACGTGTGGTGGCTCAGCATTACAGCACTTGTTGGCTTTGGTGCGTCAGAGTTTATGTCTAGACTGCGGCTTGTCGTGGCTGCATTGTTCGCCACGCAAGGTTGATCCTGAGCTGACGTTCGAGCGCGAAGCGAGAACTACTTCCACGGTATGCCTTTCGAAAGCAATTCGGACGGACCGCGGAAGATCGGCTTCTCTTGGTATCCCATCTCACCGGGACTCACCGATGCGTGATCGCTCAATTCTTGAAGCGTGATGCGGTAGCTTGTCGCAGGGCCCCCGTTTTTCTGTTTGCTTTTGAAAAGTAAACGGACTAGGTTGATCACGTTGAGGTAGGTGAGAAGTAGGGCCGTCGAGGAACTACCGCTTTTTCAGTAGACGAGGTGCTTGTAAGGCGGAGCACCTCAAAATGACTGCATCCAACTAGAATTGTCGGTTTCGGAACGCGGGAAAGCGTTCGGACGACTAGTTGTGGGAGCGAACTGGTCTCGTAACCATAGGACTTGAGGGGAGAAAGTGATTATGGCGAGAAAAAGATATCGGATCTTGTCACTGGACGGTGGGGGCATTCGGGGATTGATGACGGCCATCTGGCTACAGCGCCTAGAGGCACAATTGCCCAAGCCTTTGCATTCCTACTTCGACTTGGTGGCGGGTACTTCAACCGGTTCGATCCTGGCGTGCGGAGTGTCGCGAGGCTTCAGCGCCCAGAAGATCGTCGAGTTGTATACCGAGCGAGGGAAAGAAGTCTTCCCCAGCATGGGATGGCGGTTGCTCAGCCGTGCAGGGCGGCTGTTCAGCGATGGAACCAGTGCGCCGAAGTACGACGGAAAGGGACTTGAGAAGGTGCTGAAGGATATTTTCAAGACATCGCTATTCGGCTCGCTCAAGATCAAGCCGACGATTGTGACTTCGTACGATACGTTTTCTCGGAACCCGATGGTCTTCAAGAGTTCCCGGGAAACGCACAAAAAACTGCGGGTCTGGGAGGTTTGCAAAGCGTCGGCTTCCGCTCCGACTTACTTCCCCGCTCACACCTTGGGGTTGGGCGGCGCGGAAGTGCCTCTGATCGATGGCGGCGTGTTTGCGAACAACCCCACGGCTTGCGCCATCGCAGAGGGTGTCAGAATTAACAAGACAAGTGTCGGTAAGGGCTACGATCTGAGCGACTTTCTGGTTGCCAGTCTAGGAACGGGCGAGACCACGCGACCGATAACCGCAGAAAATGCCAAGGCGTGGGGGGCTCTGGAGTGGGCCATTCCCATTGTCGATGTGTTGTTCGACGGTTCTGCCGACGCGATGAACTACGTGGCCAGCCAATTGATTGAGCCGGACAGCTACTTCCGCTTTCAAGTACCGCTGGACGACGCCTACGATGACATGGATAACGCCGACCGAACGAACATCAATGCCCTCACACAAATCGCTGTCTCGTACATCGATAGCGGTCCCGGAAAAAAACAGCTGGAAACATTAGCCGAGAGGTTGCAAGAATCGTGAGGAACAAGCTGCTGAGAAATGCTCTCTATCCGACTCCGTGTCGCTGCCGCTAAGCGGGAATTAAGTTGCCCGCGGTCATGTCTCAATGAGCATTTTCACGAGATTCGGCATTCCGTGCCCTTGCACGTAGCGATGGTGAGCGACATCGGTACAGGGCCATCAAAGAATCTCATTGGACGGATAGGTACCGTGACAACGCCCCCAGGAGATTCAGATGACATTCCTCGAAGACAATCCACGTTGATTGCCACAACCGGCTGCGCGCCACAGCAACTATTGGCCTTACCATCACTACTCGCGTCACGACCGCTTGGCGAGCAAACCGCGGTTCCGATCGGTTCAGATCGTTTTCTGCTTGCCGCCAACGAAAACGAGCGGTTAAACAGCACATCGGCTGGGCCGAGAAGTGAGTGGCATTCGCATAGAAGATCAGTCTGAACTTCTGGCTCCCTCGGCTTCCTTCAACACCCAATCTAACCGTTGGCATCAGGTTTTCTCGAAGTCGACAACCAGAATGCGAAAAGCGGTCTGTGGTGGCGGAGCATTACTGTAATTCGTTGGCTTGGGAGCTTCCGAGATTAGGGCCCGATTGCGGCTGGTTGTAGCTGCACCTTTTGCGACGCAAGGATAGATCGCACAAGTCGATTCTCATCTAAAGGTTTGCTTTCATTCGACGAACAGCGCACTTGGTTCGCTTAGAAACAAATTGTTACGTGGTCCCGCTGAGAGAATTGCCGTCGGTTACTTCGCCCAAAAATTCGATTCATCGATAACTTAGAGTTGGAGCTGGCTGTACTGGCAACGGAGGAAGACGCTGCGGACGATTGAGCATGCCCGATTGTGTCGGCGCTGAGGTGGTGCTCAGGACACGATACAACTCGATATGCGCCGATCGAGTTGGTGTCAACTGTCGAGTGGTCGTATAGCTGGATTGCTGAACGGCGGATTGCTCAACTTCCTTCACGATTGGCAGTGGTTCCAGCGTTTGGGACAGGCCGCGAGGGCGTTGCTGTTTGATTTCGCGTTCCTTAACTTCGACCAGCTTTTCTATCGAAGATGCCAGCAAGGCGATTCTGCCGTCGAGGCGATTTTCAAACTCATCCATTTCGATACGCATTCGAGCGATTTCCGGAGAATTCTGCCCTTCTCTCGAATCCTGTGTATGGGCCCCGTACTTTGACTTTTGATAAGGAGTCTGATAGCGAGTCTTCTCCTGGTTGGACTCTCCCGGACCAAGTTGATTCGAGCTCGTCGGAACACCGATTTGATTTTGAACTTGCTGCACCATAGGTGCAATGCCACCCTCCGTGTGCATCTGCGGGGCGGTTAAGAATGTGCTGAGAGCCGGTAAACGAAGTCTGGGCAAACGTAATTTTATTGCGGGGAGTTCAATTTCTCCGCCAGAAATGCCCAACTCGCGAAACGGTCCTTGCATAGCACCAGTAGGCGGCGGTGCCTGATAGCCGCCTTCGTCGGCCTGATTACTTTCGCCTGGAGAGGGCGCACCTTTCTGGTACGAATAGGACTTCTGGTACGCGTCTTCATACTTCTGACTTTGAGCAGAGGATGAAGTGTTCATTGAAAAACTTATAATCGCGGTGAGTAGAAGAATTTGACATGCAATCCGAACGTCCATGTTCATGCTTCCTGTGACTTACTGTGGCGCCTGGATTAGTCTTCCCATCGCGGCGGGCACTAACGAACGGTGTAATGCAAGGTCGTTGATCTGCGGGACTTCGATCACTGAAGTCTGTCAAGCTTCTCCAGCAGAACGTCAATTCGCCCTTCCAAACGGCGAAAATGTTCTTCCAGGTCCAGCGCATTCGCGTCATTGCCTCGATACGAAGCTTTCTGGACGCTTGCCCCAGTCTTCTGAGTTGGGCTCGTTCCTTGGTTAGATTCACCCGGATTTCCGACTTCCTGATTCGATTCAGTCTTCTCGACACTTAACCGCACTTGATTCGCATCTGTCAATGCTTGGAAAGTACGAACGCCAATTGACTGCACAACGGGAAGGAACGGCGGATCATGTGGCTTGCAGTAGTGCCAGAAGCATGGTTTCGGAGGAATATCAGCAACCTTCCCGCCCTTTTGGTAGCCCTTCTGGTAGGTGTGCTTTTGGCATGGAACCTGGGCGGGTTCATTGCCGAAAGAAGGAGAGTTGAGGATGGCAAGAGCGGCGCACATTACCACGATCGATTTTGGCAGGATATTAATATTCATTTCGCTAGCCAGGGGAATGCTTATTGGGCTAAAGAAGGTGGGGATAGCCCCGACGATTCATGTCGCAGCTACTTTAGGTATCATCGTCAAAAGCCGTCTGCGGAGTTTAATCGATATCATTCGTTTGGCTGGGTAGGTTGATGTATTTGGTCGTTATTTCATCTATTGTTACGAACACGTCCAGACGCAGGGGGTACAACAAATAAACCGCACCCGAGATGACGGTTCCGACAAGTCGAAGTGAGCTAGTGTCACGCTCAATGTCGTGTATGCGAGGATTTTCCTCCATTTCACTATCCTGAATAACCAGTGGGACGCGTTGTTGTCGCGCTACCTCCGATGGTCAAGCGATACGTCTACGTCTGGGCGGATGGCATCCGCGTCACTTGTGCCTTTCAGATGCTGCCGGACGGCCAGGAGCCGACAGAAAGTCCTAACTAAGCGACCAATTCACCTCTCTGCGGCTTGGTCGTGCAGAATGTGGGATATACGTGGCATGTAGCGTTCTGGTTGCATGGGTTAAATGGGGTGAATATGATAAGTCCAAAGAAATTGAAGCTACAGCCTTGGACCGCAGGAGGAGTTCGCGTGATGAGTCGAACGTCAACTAGCTGCATGTGCCTATTTTTATTGGCACTCGTTCCCCCTCGCACTTCTATGGCTCAAAACTCAACCGGCTTTGAAGCCGCGATCAGTCGGATTGCAGTCAAATACCTCGATCTTTTCATCGAGACAAAGGATCCAGAAGCTAAAGAAAACGCTCACAAAATCGTGGATGCGCTTGAAGAAATTCGGGACAAGTATTCAGGTGTAACGGTTACGAGTGACTCCTATTGGAAAGAAGTTGAGCCAAAGATTGCTGAACTAATCGCAGACGCCGATTCCAATGACGCTTCGAAGACACTAACGAAGAAACTCTTTGACGAACAGATTGCGCTCTTAAAAAGGCAGGGAAACGCTAACGACGGTGTCGTTATTTTGATTGCCGCAATGAAAAAGGTGGACGGTGAGCTCTACGACTGGAGGAGCAAAGTAACCGGCACCGTCGGAAAGGCGGCAGCCACGTCGACGACAACTGCCGAGTCTGGCGTTCCAGCTTGGTACAAGTCGTTCCATCAGCGGTGGGCGGAGTATCATGCAAAAAAACTCGCATGGCGTCGCGCAGTTCATGGGTATTAGTGGTCAATGATTATTAAGCGCGTCATCTAAGCACGATGTTTGGACGAAGTCCCAACAGTCGCCAAAAGAACCGAATCGCTTTTCCATTCCACAGATTCAGCAGTGAAGGAAAACAACCAGATGGCCAAAGCAGAAAAAGAGGTTGCAGAGAAACCCAACACATCAATGGATGACGCGATTAACTCATTGAGAGACGCACTTGTTTCCGAATGGGATGCGAAAGAGCTTGCGTTGGATCGCCGAATACCTAACGCCGACGTAGCAAGTGGCTTGAACAGGCTGATCGAAAAGGGATTGCTGTCGGCAGCAGTCGCGACAATGGGACCATCTGGGGTAATCGTCGCCGATTTAGCAATCAAACTTTTCCAAGCCAAAGTAGGTCTACTGGATGATGGCGTTTTGGGAAGTAAGACTTTCAGAGCACTGTCGGATGTTGGTGTGGACCAAGATGTACATGACGACGCCTCGGACGCACCTAAAATTTCATCGCCCAATTCCCAGCCGTTCAATCCGAAAAGTCCGTTGTTGTTTTACTTCGTCGAAGATGATCTTCGAACCGCCATAATTGGCGGCACGAAGGCGAACAAATTGATCGTTCGATCGGTAGTCAGCTGGATTGAAGACGTAAATCTGTTCCTCTTACGGACGTCCAAACGCGAAGAAGCAAATTTTATCATCAAGTGGGAGGTCTTGCCTGGCAATGTCACGGGAAGGGCTCACATCGGTGGACCGCGTTTTGTCGGGCAGCAGCTTTTGCTGCGTATCGACAAAGATCGATCCTGGGACGAAGCAAAATTCCTGAACACTTTTGGACACGAGTTAGGTCATATTCTAGGCCTGGCGCAACACGATCCCGATCCAACTCAGATCATGTTCGGGGGCCAAAGCCCGTCCGTTGTGGAGCCGGGTGCAAATGACATTTCGCGTCTGCGAGAGGTTTGGCGAGTTGCATAGTGCGTTCTCAGCCTTGGGGATTCAGGGGGTATTTGGAAGAATCCGCGACGATGCTGGCAACTCTTGGGTAGCGATCGAACGAGTCACGAGGATTCCATCCGCAAGAAGCGGATCTTTCGGCTGTTGGACGAGGAACGGACAGAACTGACGGACACCGTTAAGAAGGTGGTGGATGGATCGCAAAGAGTGCGGCGAATTGCGATTCTTCTGAAGGAACTGCAAAGGCAATTGCTGCATCATTTCAGCCGTCGGTCTGCGAAGCCCATTCGAGAAGTCAACTATGCCACAATGCGAACAGGCATTTGCGGCGAACGGTACGAGGTTCGAATCATTCGACTTCCTCGAGTGAACTAGTTCACTCCATGCAGCTCAGTAGTCGCCCGCCTCAATTTCGATGATCCGCAGGCTTTACGCCTTCTATGTACTTCTTAAAGCCAAACGGCGTCGGGTTGTATTCGCCGACGAGGTCGACTTTGGCCCGCTCCGGAACTTCTATCCCTAATCCCCAATAGCACCCGTTTACGATCAGACGGCGAGTGCCTTCGCTGACGAGGTCTGTGGCCGCGCCCATCGTTGTGTTGAAGACTCGCGAGGTGTTGCCCGTTTCACCTTTGTACATCCGTGTCCAGGCCAGTGGCATCATCGGATTGTTCTTCGCGCCCTCGACTGGCTTGTCATCGGGGCTCATGCCTTCCAGGACCTGGCCCCAGAGCAGGATCTCGTCTTCCGGCTTGAGGTGAACGATGCCATAGACGTCTGTCGGTCCCCAAACGTCTTCGCAGCCCTGCACGATCGGGTGATCCGCGTGTTTGGCGTTGATTACGCCGCGTGTGCTTTCCTGGCCGTGATGTCCGTGATGGCTGATCCAGGTGTCGCCGAGTACCGCTTGGCCGAAACCACCTTCGGGATCGTTGCTGCGCCAGCTGTATTTGGCGTAAGTGGCATCAGCGGGAATATTGAACGAGTGCGTCGCGGTGCGAAGTCCTATCATTGGTTTCCCGGAGTTGGCGAAGTCGATGATCGGTTTCATTTGCTCGTCGGGCAGATTTCTGAAACGCAGGAATAGCACCATTAGGTCGGCATCATTCAGGGCTTCGGTGCCTGGTATGTTCGTTTGGAAGTCCGGTTTGATCGTGCCGTCTTTTGGGTCAATCGCAAACAACACCGTACACTTGAAGCCGTGACGAGTCGCGAGGATTTTGGCTAGCTGTGGCCCGGCTTCTTCGCTGCGATACTCGTCGTCACCCGTTACGAAAACGATGTGCTTGCCGTAGCCGGGGCCATCCTTCCCTTCATAAACGACCCATTGGTCTTCGGCTGTAACGTGGCTGACGGTGAGGAGGGAAGCGACGATCGAGAACGTCAAGAGTAAGGTACGGCGAGTCATGATGGTGCCTCTGGCTTGCAGTATTAGAGTGTCGCTTGACATTCTAATTCCTCACACGCTGAAGTAACAGCTTACTGCTTTGGTCCTGAGCGATAAGGAGGTGGAAGCCTGGAGTCACTGAGGGTAGGGAGATTGTGGGCTCGTTGGTCAATACCCTCAAGGACTCCAGGATTGTAAGCACAATCTGCGGCCTAGCACTAAAATGACGCCATGCTTCAAAGTACAATGCTCGCGTGGGGCAGGCGACCCATTCCAATTCGAGCACCCTGTTTTGCACTAGGAGCCGTTATCACCATGGACTTTGCCTTGTCATCAATTGAATCGAAATCTTGGGTGCGCCCCGCGTTTCTGTTAGCTGTCGTCTGCTTGTTAATGCACTGCTCGTATTCCAACGCTACCGAGCGACCCAACATCGTCATGATTATCTCGGACGATCAAGCGTGGACGGACTATGGTTTTATGGGCCATGACGTGATTCAAACGCCGCATCTAGATCGGCTGGCGACCGAGAGTGTTGTCTTCGACCGTGGTTATGTGCCGACCGGATTGTGCCGTCCCTCGCTGATGACATTGATCACCGGTTTGTATGCTCATCAACACAAGACGACCGGCAACGATCCGTCGACCGCGGTGACAGATCCCAAATCTCCTGAATACGACCAGCAACGCGAGAAGCTAATTGCCCACGTCGACCAACACCCGACCGTTCCGAGGCTGTTGAAGGATCTCGGTTACATCAGCCATCAAAGCGGCAAATGGTGGGAAGGAAGTTATCAGCGGGGCGGCTTTACGGCAGGCATGACGCGAGGTTTTCCCGAACGCGGCGGGCGGCATGGCGACGATGGATTGAAGATCGGACGCGAGGGGATGGGCCCCGTGCTCGAGTTTGTCGATCAGGCGGTGCAGGAAGACAAGCCTTTCTTTCTGTGGTACGCGCCGTTTCTACCACACACGCCGCACAACCCGCCTGAACGCATCTTGAAGAAATATGTAACTGCGGATCGCCCCGAGGCGTTGGCAAAATACTATGCAATGTGCGATTGGTTTGACGAGACTTGTGGCGAGTTGCTGGACCACCTGAATGAGAAGGGCATTCGAGATAATACGCTGATTGTTTACGTGACCGATAATGGCTGGATACAGAGGACTCCCGACACCAAGGTTCCCGAGGGGTGGAATCAATCGTTTGCGCCCAAATCGAAGCAGTCGCCCAACGAGGGTGGTGTTCGTACGCCGATCATGTTTAGTTGGCGGGGAAAGTTCGCTCCTGGGAGGCGATCCGATTTGGTTAGCAGCATCGATATCGTGCCAACCATGTTGGGGGCGGTCGGCGCGGATATCCCGTCCGATCTGCCGGGACTAGATCTTACGGCCTCGCTCCAAGAGGGAAAGGAAATCAAACGCAACGCAATTTTTGGAGAAAGCTTTGCACACGATGTGGCCGACGTCGAAGATCCGGAGGCGTCACTTGTTTACCGATGGTGCATTTCGGGACACTGGAAGTTGCTGCTGACTTACGACGGAGCGACAGGTCGCTATGGGAATGTGTTGCGGCGTGGCGAACTTGGACCGCAGCTTTTTGACTTGGAAGCCGATCCCTTCGAGACAAAAAACTTGGCTAGCGACAACCCCGATGTCGTCACGCAACTCGCGAAAAAGATCGACCGCTGGTGGCCGGTGAAAAAACGCAAGGTGTTTGGGCTGGCGGCCAGTGGTTCGCGCTGAACTTGCTCGTTCTACGAAAGTCACACCTCTAAGTACGCTCGCATCGATGCGCATAGCGATTCGACATACGTGCGAAGCGTCGATGCATCTTCAGGTGTGTCGTCGTGTTGCCCTGTCGTGCCCGCGGTTTCGAGCTTTTGTGCCAAGTCGGTTGCGACATCTACGTGCAAAAATGCCAGCGAGCCTTTTAATCGGTGCGCGGCGCGATTGAGTGCAGTGCTATCCTGATGTGCGATGGCCTCACCGATCGATTCGACGCATTGACTTGCCTCCGTAAGACAAGCCTCAACGCAATCCCGGAGCAAATCACGATCGCCCATCATTTCGCCCAGTACCAATTTCCAGTCGATCGCGAGTGAACCTGTTATTGGATTTGGGGACGCAGATTCATTACCCTGACCTACCGTTGAGACTTGTCCGCGATCACCGAGTACCAAGTTGAGCTTGTCCATCAATTCATTCACGCGAATCGGCTTCGAGACATACTCGTCCATGCCGGCTTCGAGACACAATTCCCGGTCGCCGGCCATTGCATGGGCGGTCATGGCGATGATCGGTTGACGCTTTCCTGTGGACTTCTCGGCAAGGCGGATTGCCTTTGTCGCCTCAAAACCATCCATCCCGGGCATTTGCACATCCATAAGGACCACGTCAAATTGCTCTCGCTCGAGAGCATCGATTGCCTCGCCGCCGTCATTGGCGATGGTGACATCATGCCCTTGGCGGCTTAACACGCCATGTGCCAATTTCTGGTTGACGATGTTGTCTTCGGCCAGCAAGATTCGCAAGGTGCCAAGTTTGTTCGCCTTGTCGAGCACTGCTTGTTGGTTGGGGTCATCCTCGGGAGCGGTCACTCCGAGCGCTCGCACAATCGCATCAAAAATTTCGGACTGCTTTGCCGGTTTAAGTAGTCCTGTCGAGACGCCAAGTTTTTCGCGACGCTCAGCGTCACCCGGCCGACCGCTGGAGGTGAGCATGATAATCGGCGTGTCTGCGACCAGGGGCTCTGCACGAACCCATTCAGAAAGCATGAAGCCATCGGAGTCGGGCATGTTGACATCGCTTAATAGCAGACGAAATGGGTTGCCCGCGGCAGCAGCTTTTTTCAAAGCCTCTAGCGCACCCGCCGCGTTCTCCGCCAGGGTTGGTTTGATCCCCCAGTTTCGAAGCATCTCTTCGAGGATCAGTCGGTTGGTCGCATTGTCGTCGACAATCAGCACAGGAGTTCCTCCCACGACGACGGCGTTTCTTATCGGTCGCTCGAGATCGGACTCGCTTCCGAGTTCAAATTCCACGTCGAAGTGGAATTGGCTCCCCTGGCCCATTTGACTCTCAACCCAAATCTTACCGCCCATCAACTCGACCAGCCGGGATGAAATCGCCAACCCAAGGCCGGTGCCGCCAAATCGCCGAGTGGTGGAACTGTCGACTTGTTCGAACTCATCGAAAATCGAGTTGAGTTTATCTTCCGGGATGCCGATTCCGGTATCACGGACGGTAATGTGACAGGTTGCCTTGTTTTCGGTTTTCGCAATACATCGCACGTCGACAACGACTTCACCCCGCTCGGTGAACTTGATCGCATTGCCGACTAGATTGACGACGATTTGGCGAAGTCGACCGATATCTCCGTACAAAGCTCGAGGCACTTCGGGTTCGACGCGGAATGCGAGTTCCAAATTTTTGTTATGGGCCCGGAGTGCTAGGGACTTCATCGTATCGCCGAGGCTCTCGCGTAGATCGAATAGTGTATTGTCCAGGTCGAGCTTGCCTGCCTCGATCTTGGAGTAATCCAATATGTCGTTGATCACGGTCAACAGCGACTCGCCCGATTCGCGAACCATACGCAGGTAATCGCGTTGCGATTGGGCGAGTCGAGTGTCCAGCACCAACTCAGTCATTCCGATGATCGCATTCATTGGCGTTCGGATTTCGTGGCTCATGTTAGCCAGGAAGTCACTCTTCGCCCGGTTTGCCAGGTCCGCGGCCTCCTTTGCCGCGAGCAACTCCTGCTCGGCTCGTTTCCGGTTCGTGATGTCGCGTCCAATCCCGACAAGTCCCGTAACTTTGCCGTTACCGTCGCGAAGCGGAACCTTGGTTGTCAGCAGCCACACCTCGTTTCCATCGGGGTCCGGAGCAAACTCCTCGTGATCGATTAACGGCTCACCCGACCGCATGACCAGTTGATCATCGGCAACGTAGTTCGCTGCCAACTCAGGAGGTGAAAAATCGAAATCCGTTTTGCCAATAACTTCCTCGGTCGTTTTGACGTTGAGCACGCGCAGCATCGCGTTGTTGACGGCTACGAAGCGTCCGGCTCGGTCTTTGATGAAAATCAAGTCGGGGATGTTGTCGATAATGGTTTTCAACAGATCCCGTTCCCTCGCAAGATTTGCTTCGGCTCGCTTATGTTCCGTAATGTCTCGCGAGATACCAAACGTACCAATCGTATCGCCATTGATGTCGCGCAACGGCAATTTAGTCGTCGAGCACCACGTGTCATCGTGCTCGCTCCACGTCTCTTTCTCGACTTTGTCGAGAATGGGTACGCCTGTTTGCATGACTGCTTGCTCGTCCGCTCGAGCTTGTTCGGCGTGTTCCGGTGTAAAGAAATCGGCGTCTGTTTTGCCGATTGCGGCGGTGGGATCGGCCAGCCCAAACTTATCGGCCAGCCCGCTGCTGACCCTCAGAAATCGGCTTTGTTGATCTTTGAAGTAAATACTGTCCGGTAAGTTGTCCAGCAGCGTATGCAGCAAGTACCTTTCGTGATCCAACGCCGCTTCGGCACGTTTGCGGTCCGTAACATCCCAAAACATCACCTGAATTCCAACCGGTGTGCCAGCGGCGTTAAGCACCGGACCCTTCAAGACTTCAACATAAATGTCCTCGCCTTCCCGAGTGCGGTGTGCTTCGACATCGTGCAGCAGTTCGCCGGTTTCGATTACATGTTGATCATCCTCTGTGTACTTCTTCGCCAACTCTGCGGGAAAAATGTCGAAGTCGGTCTTGCCCAGCAACTCGTCGAGCGATCGGCTCATCGAATCGCAATACTTCTTGTTGCCAAAAACCACACGTCCCTGCAGATCTTTGCGGATGATATTTATTGGCAGGCTTTCGACGAGGGAGTGATAGACAGCTTCCGATTCGCTGAGAGCCTGTTGGGCCAGTTTATTCTCCGTGATATCCGTCGAGATTCCGCCGACTCGAACTTCGTTACCATCTTCGTCATACACGATCGCGGTGTTATCCAGCAGCCAACGGATTTCGCCGTCCGGGCGAACGATCCGGTACTCTAATTCAACTTCTCCTTCAGTTCGGAGACGTTCGAGATGCTCCTCAAACCGAGCACGATCGTCCGGATGGATTGCGTCTAACCAGAATGTTTTGTCTTCGATAAGTCGTTCGAGCGATCGACCGTAGACACGCTCTACAGCTCGGTTAACGAACAGTAACTCGCTGCCATCCGCTGAAGTACACCAAACGATCTCGTTGACCGATTGCAGCAGGCTTTCAAGGAGATGTTCCTGGCCCGCGCGAAAGTGTTGGCTGAGCAAAGCATCGGATTTCGACATCGATAACTCGTCGCAGGAGGATTGCGATGGAAAAGATGCCATTAATCTAGGTATTCGGTCTCGCCTATGCAACTAAAGTCGCAGCGACTCGGCGAGCGCTCGCGATTTACCTCACTTAAAAAGCCTACTTGCAGTACGACTGTCAGATTCGCCAATTGCTGGCTGATCGGTGATTATTCGCTATGATCTACAAAGTGCCTCGACTTGGCTGCATTCTGTTGCAAGGATTTTGCTCGTGTTGTCACCTTCTGTCCAGCGATTTCATGTTGCTCATCCCGCGTTCATGTGGCTTGTCGTTGGTTTTCTAAGTACCGTGATACCGAGTTCAAATCCATCGACGGCATGTGCGCAGGCTCCTGCGCGCGATTCCCGGAGACAGTTTGTCGAAGGACTGTTGCAATCGCTTATCGAATCGCAGCTAAATCGTCAGACGCCGCCCCCAAACCGACCGCCTCTGCCCCGCCCGGACGAAAACCTAGTCGCAGCTCGCAAGCAATTGGACGCATTTGCGTCGCACTCATCGGAATTGGTTAATCATTGGAGCGTGAACGCAGCACCTGCCGCCGGAACGCGACAGATGTTGGGCGACTTGATCAAATTAAACGCGGCAGTCGCGAACGCGCAGGCTCGTTCCGCAAATGCGCGCCGTGCCGAGGATCTCAAGCCGGACTTTGTGAGTCTTGATCGCGATTGGCGATTGATATCTTATCGCCTGCAACAGATGAACGATCTTGATCCTGAGTGTACTCGCTGCATTGGCCACTTGAATGACACCGACAAGGCCCTGTGTACGTTGCTCGGCGTTTCCCCACAAGTCGATTTCAATGCGCTTGCCACGGAAACGATCGCTATCAGCACATCGCTTTCTCACTTGATACAGGATATCGAGTACGAGCTTCCGCGAACGCGTGGTGGTCGGTCGCTGATCGCCGAGGCGTCGCAACTTCACCAGCGAGCACAGTTGCTTAGCGAGGCTGTATCGCAACGGCAGTCCTATGACGATGTGTCGCTTGCATTTAAGGCGTTCTACGCTGAATGGCGGGTTCTCGCCGGAAAGGTGCGTCAGGTTGATAGTCGTCATTTAGAACGTAACGTGCTCCGAATCGAAGAATCGGCTCATGCAATACACGAGCTATTGTGGCTGACGGAGGAAGTCGACTATGGTCGGCTTTCTTATTTGACCAACGCGCTTCGCCGCGATATCGACGGTTTGTTTGACGTTGTTTCGCTGAATGTAATCCTGGAGTTGCCTGCTGCAGGTCGACTCTTGCCGGTGGCGAGCGAGTTCTATGGGCTCTGCGAGAACTTCACGAGTTCTGTCGAGTCGCGCGCACCTCTGCGACAGTTACAAAGCGACTATCGTTTCTTGGTTGAATCCTGGCCCGAACTGTCCGGTTGCTTCAGCGCGTGTCGAACTCCGGTCGTGACTCAGTCGTTAAAAGGAATCGAAGAGTCGTTTGTAGCACTTCGCGATGCTGTGGGGCTCGTGGCTGCTGTGGATTGGCAGCACATCAACGAAGTTGCGGCTGCTTTGGTTGTGTCGGCAGAGAATGCTATGGCAGAAGTTCAGCGGCATGTGTACTCAAACACCCGCTACGACCAGCAATTTCGCTTTGAATCGGCTCGTCAAGTCTCGGCATTTCGCGGGGCGGCTCGACGACTTCACGAGGCTATTGTCAACCGCCAGATGGATTTGCTCGCCGAACGTACGGCGTCGGTGGCTCAGGCATGGGCTGATCTCAACGATCATTGTTTCCGCCGTTTGCCGCCCACGGAGCAAGTTCATTTGCGAGATCTGCGAGCGAACGCCACTCAGCAGTTGGTTGAATTGCAAGCGATTCTTCAACGGTAGAGACGCGAAGTTTTGCCGAGGCTCGTCGAGAATGTGATCGAGGAGTATTATTTTTGGCTGAAATAGAAATCGGAGACCTATGGTATGAATGGCGACGAAGATATCACGAGTGACGACGAGGATAAGATTCTGGCCGAATTCCTCCAGCAACGAGGACACACCGAAGAAGAAATCGCTAGAATCTCAAAGCGTCTTGCCGAGCACGACGCCGAATCCATGCGCGAGTCGATTTTCGATTCGATTGCCGGCGGTACCTTTAATCTGGATGATATTATCAAGCAGGCGTTAGGCGATAAGTAACCAAATCACGTTCTTTTGTGGTGAGCCGGATTATGCGATGGCAGCAAGGTCGACGTAGCGAGAATGTTGAAGATCGCCGCGGTCAGCGTCGTGCAGGGGCAGGAATTCGACTTGGCGGGGGGCTGGGCGGGATTGTGATACTACTGCTCGCCTTTGTCCTGCTCGGCCCAGAGCAGGCGATGAACTTGCTTCAGCAAAACGGAGGTGGAGGCGTTGCCGTCGGACCTGCGCCTGCCGAGACGGCTCCGAATCCGCAAGAGGACCAACTCGTTGACTTTGTCCGTGTTGTTTTGGGAACGACCGAGGACGTATGGCACGATCAATTTCGAAGAATGGGACGCGAGTATCGTGATCCTAAGCTCGTGATCTTTAGGGATGCTGTGGAGTCTGCGTGCGGTACGGCGAATTCCGCAGTGGGCCCATTCTATTGCCCCGGCGACGAGACTTTGTACATCGATTTGAGTTTTTACGACGAGCTAAAGAATCGCTTCCATGCACCCGGCGACTTTGCACAGGCTTATGTCATCGCCCACGAAGTGGGGCATCACGTCCAGAATCTGCTTGGTGCGACCGACTATGTGCATTCCATGAAGGGACGAGTCAGCGAGGTCGAATACAATCAGTACTCTGTGCGGCTGGAGTTGCAGGCGGATTTCTATGCTGGCGTTTGGGCACACCACGCCGATCGCGCTCAACAGATTTTGGAAAGCGGTGACGTCGAAGAAGCCCTCGGTGCAGCGAGCGCTATCGGTGATGACCGCCTTCAAAAGCAGGCACGGGGTTATGTCACTCCCGACTCATTCACGCACGGTACTTCGGCTCAACGCGCCCGCTGGTTCAAGCTCGGATTGCAGACTGGGGACATCGAGCAAGGCGATACGTTCAATGCCACGTCGCTTTAATGCAGCGACAACAAGGACTTATCGTTCTTTCAACACCATATCAATGCACATGACCGCGCCCATGATCAACTGACGCAATGGGTGGTCGGGAGGGACTTGGTCGGAGATCTGTAATACATAGTTGTCCGCGGAGGTAAACAATTCTTTGCCGAGCCCCGCCCATTTCTTCGTGACTGATCCGAGTTCCGAATCGCCTGCGATAAACTTGAACTCCCAGTTGGTCCATTTTCCCTTTAACTCGCAGAGGACTTCATCGTTTGCACTGAGCACCTTGAATGAGCCGCCGATTGAGAAGAATTTCTGTTTGAAACCGCCCAGCCGCAAATCATTTTCGTCCAAGACATCGACCTTCGAGAGAAAAATCGAAACGCCCCGTTTGACGGACAACACTTGCTCGCCCCGCGGTGTCCGGATGTCAATGTGAAAGGGCGTCATCGTCTTGTAGTCCGTGAAGCGCAGCATCTTGGTAAATATCCCGAGTCGCTCCTCACGGCAATGCAACAGTTCCTCGCCCGTCTCGGGATCGAGAATGTCATAATTGTTGGCCGCTTTGAAGAATCCGACGTGTTCTTTGACGAAAAACGTATTTCGATTTAAGATCGGATGCATGGTGGGGGACTCCGCCGCGAATGGCTTAGGGCAAGACGGACGCAGAATAACGCGTTACCCAAGAATTGCAAGCAGCGAAGCGATTTATGCGATCACGTCGTGGACGACATTGCCGTGGATGTCGGTCAGGCGGAAGTCTCGCCCGGCGTATCGATAGGTCAGCTTCTCGTGATCGAAGCCCATTAGTCTGAGCATCGTTGCGTGAAGGTCATGAACATGCACGCGATCCTCGACCGCTTTGAAACCGAATTCGTCGGTGGCGCCGTGGACGTAACCACCCCTCACACCACCACCGGCCATCCAAGCGGTGAATCCCCAATGATTGTGATCGCGTCCGTTGATCTTGCCTTGGTTGGAACCCTTCTTCGGCATCTCGACGACCGGTGTGCGACCGAACTCGCCGCCCCAAAGGATTAGCGTTTCGTCGAGTAACCCTCGCTGTCGCAAATCTTTGATCAACGCACCAATTGCTTGATCGCACTGCTTCGCGAGCCGGCGGTGGTTGACTTCAATATCGTCGTGGCTGTCCCACGGTTGTCCATCACCGTGCCAGACTTGTACGAAGCGAACGCCGCGTTCGACCAAGCGACGAGCAATCAGGATTTGTCGAGCCTGCGTACCTTCACCGTACATATCCAGAATGTGTTGCGGCTCTCGCGAAACGTCAAACGCATCGCTCGCTTCCATTTGCATGCGATATGCCAACTCGAACGATTGAATGCGGGCTTCGAGTTTCGCCTCGTTCTGCCGAGCTTCCAAATGCTGTTGGTTCAAGTTGGAGAGCAAATCGAGTTGCATTCGCTGTGCGATGCGTCCAACTCGATCATTTTTTATGTTTTCGATCAGTTTCTCGATTTCCGTATGCTTCGTGTCGACATGCGTCCCCTGGTAGATGCCGGGCAAAAAACCAGCTTGCCAATTCTGCGACTCTTGAATTGGATAGCCACCGGGGCACATCGCAACGAATGCCGGAAGATTCTGATTCTCGGTACCAAGGCCGTAGGTAAGCCAAGATCCCACGCTCGGGCGAATCAGTCGAGCATCGCCACAGTTCATCAGCAAGAGCGACGGCTCATGGTTTGGGACATCCGCATACATCGAACGAATGATTGCCATTTCGTCAACACACTCGGCGACATGCGGAAAAATGTCGCTCACTTCGATCCCGCTTTGTCCGTACTTTGCGAACTTGTAAGGGGAAGCAAATAAAGCACCCGTTGGGCGTTCGGTCTTCAGGTTTCCGTCCGCAAGGGATTCCCCGGCACGCTTTTGCAGTTCAGGCTTCGGGTCAAACGTGTCAACCTGAGAAGGTCCGCCATTCATGAATAGATGAATCACGTGTTTAGCCTTCACGGGAAAGTGCGGTTGCTTCGGAAGCAACGGATTTCCTGGCGCTGCTGCGGTCGCAAACTCTGGAGCCAACTGAGAGAGCGCGAGTGCGCCGATCCCCATTCCAGAACGTGTCAGCAAATCGCGGCGTGAAAGCATCGTTGTTATCTCCGTGGGCTTGGACTCAATCCAAGAACAGGAATTCATTGGTGAGCATCAAAGTCTGAGCAAGGAGTTGCCACGAACCGAGGGGTTCGGCTTGCGGGCCGTGAAAACCTTTGTCTGATTTCCACTCAGCTGTGGGCCTTTCACCATCACTCGACAACTGCTGGAGTGTCACTTGCCATTGAAAGCTATCGTGATTAGGGTTGGTACGACAATCGGCCAGGAAGTCGATTGTGTCACCTCGAATTACGGAGAACTGTTTCGTCGTTGTTTCAGCGGTATCGTGCTGAGCGATCCATTCGCCGAGTAAACCTTCGCGGCTTGAAACGACGCGACCGCGCACTCCGTCGCCGTGTTCGGAGGGATGTTCAAGCTTGCCACGGACGATGATCTGGCCATCCGATTGCGCGTACCAGCGACGAATGGTGATATGCTGTTGATCGTTGCCAGTATGTCCGCCCGTTCCGCGAATGACGACCCAGCCTAACTTCGGATCAGGAAGTTCAGGTCCACCTTGCCAAGCGTTGTCTTTGAACAGTGGCAGGGTGTGAAAGGAAACTTGGGGAGTTGCCTCAGCGTTGAAGCTTCCGTACCCAAACTGCCAAGGATTGCCGACCGGGATGTTTGGCAACGCGTTGCTCGATTCAATAAACGCATTGGCGAGTTGCAACTCGTCGGAAGTTGCTTCTCTCGACAGGACGATGCGGTAGAGTTGGCGAACGCGGTCGCTCAGGTCTTCTCCGCTGGTGCGGCTGACGACGGCTTCAGCGGCCACTTGCAAGAAGCTGTTGTTCATTAAGTACAGCGCCTGCTGCGGTACGATCGTCTCGGGACGCTGCGGCGAATGTGTATCGGGACTCGCAAAATCGAATGTTCGGAATAAGCCCGGAAGGTTTTGTCGATCGATGAACGCGTACAGTGTGCGGCGATGACTGGGAGACTCGTTGGCGATCTGAACGGACGCACCACCGACGGTCCGGTCCAACTGATTTCCTGCGACCAGGATCGAATCCCGCATTGCCTCGAAATCCAGCCGCCGGCGTTCGGCCCTCCACAGCAGCAGGTTCTCAGGATCACGTTCAACACTTGCCGGGCGGATATCGCTCGATTGGCGATAGACCGTAGAAGTCACGATGAGGCGAATCAGCTGCTTCACCGACCAGTTGTGTTCCATAAAAGAAACAGACAAATGATCCAAGACATCCCGATGGGTTGGAGTCTCGCTGCGAAGACCAAAGTCGCTGGGCGTTCTCACGATCGCATTGCCGAACAAATGGCCCCAGACGCGGTTGACGAAGACGCGAGCGGTGAGCGGGTTGCTTTGTGCGGCGACCAAATCGGCTAGTTCGCGCCGTCCGCTGCCTTGCTTGAATGCCGCGGAATGTTCGCCAGCGAAGAAGCTTAGGTATTGACGGGGTGCGCGGTCACCGCGACTGCTGGGGTTGCCGCGTAGAAAGATACCAACCTCGTGTGGATTCGGCTTGTCAACTAATCGCAACGGTAGATCGTCGTCCTGCTTCTCGTCGCAGCTGGCGAACATGCCGTACATCCCATAGTAGTCGCGCGTCGACAGTGGATCATATTTGTGATCATGACAACGGCAGCATCCGACGGTCAGGCCCATTATGCCGCGAAAGACGACGTCGATGCGATCGTCGATAATATCATGTGTGTTATTGATAAATCGCCGCCCGAGAGTGAGATAGCCCGTTGCGGCCAAGTTCGAACGATCTTCGCCTTCCGCCAGCAGGTCGGCGGCCAGTTGATATTTGATGAACTGATCAAAGGGCATGTCGGCGTTGAGCGCGTTGATGACCCAGTCGCGGTATTTATAGGCATTTGGATAGTTGCGATCATCCGTGAAAACGTATCCCTTTGTGTCGCCGAAACGAGCAATGTCGAGCCAATGCCGTGCCCATCGCTCTCCGAACTGTGGCGAGTCTAGCAACCGGTCAACGAGTTCTTCGTACGATCCTAGCGAACTGTCCCTCTCAAATTCCTTGACGGCTTCAAAACTTGGTGGCAAGCCGGTCAAGTCGTAATACAATCGCCTTAGCAGATCTCGCGGTGCCGCGACTGCGGACGGCTCGATGCCCGCTGCTTCTAGTTTCGCGAGTATGAGATAGTCGATCTCTTCGGTCGGCCAGTGTTGATGAGTGACTGGGGGGCGATCGGACTTAGCGAGTGGGGAGAACGCCCAGTGCTTTCTGGCGCGAGCTTCGATGCTGTCCGGTGGAGGAGGCGCCGGCCCGTCTCGCGGGTCGACTGCACCGCTTTCGATCCATTGCGTGAAGTCCGCGAGAATCTCCTCGGAAAGCTTTCCAGCAGGGGGCATCTGTAGGTTCTCGTCGTGATAACGCATCGCGACCAGTAATCGGCTGTTGTCCGGGTCACCTGCAACGAGGACCTTGCCGTTGTCACCGCCCTGTTCGATGGCGGCCCGGTTGTCGAGCATCAATCCGCCCTCTACTTCGTTCGCGTTCGCCGAGTGACATTCGTAACAATGCTCGACGAATACAGGGCGAATTCGATTCTCAAAAAACTCGATAGCCTCTGGAGTTGGTTGCGAGTCCGCGGCTTGAGCCGTACTCATCGCCAGGGGCGACATAACGGTGCAGGTGAGAAGCAAGCAGATGAAGCGGTTACGTTGCATCGATCGTAGCCAAGGTGGGAGTGCAGGCGGAGGGAGAGGGTCCGCAGCACGCGGTACCATCTTCTTTGATAGTAACCAGATAGTGCCGTATCGGCAATGCGGACGGAAGCACCGTTGCCTAGGTTCAGACAGAGCATTCCGTAAAGTCAACTCTCCAAGCCATCGAACAGTCGAATGAACTTCGACCCAATCTCGTAGAAGTTTCCGACTGGTCGACAACGCACAACTTCCACCAAAACCGACGCTCGTCGATGTTTGACTCCCAATTCAATAACAAGATACTTGTCACCGACGGGCGTCGTGTGCAGAAACCCTATGCCGCCGGGAGAGATATCCGTGGTGATTGCGTTAAACGGCGTGCCCAGCTTACTGCCGTCGCGGTTTGATGCTCGTATTAGAATCTCGACGGTAAGTTTGGTTCGCGGATGAGCGCGCGTTTCATACTCGAAGTGGGTAAGTTCATCGGATAATTGCTCGCCCCAGTCGTGGGTGTCTGCAGATGACCGAGGTGCTGGCAACGGCTCGATTCCCGTCATGACAATCGTCCCTCCATATATATCTATGGAAAAACGGCTGCAAAACCGGGTCGTAATTCGGGGGATTTTCCTCAAAAAGTCAAAAAAGTTATCCTGGCCAATGATGCGGGCATCCCCCGTTGCAGGTTTTTACCCGCTGATTTTATGATTCAACCCATGCTCAACTTGCACTCCGCATCGCCGGAACGATGGCTGAAACAGGTCGACGAAAACCTTGCCGAGGTGCTGATCGATCACGCGCACTGCGAAAAGAAGGCGGCCGGCACGGCGATGAATCTGTTGTTTGCGTACGTAGACAACGAAGAGCTCTGTCGTGAAATGACGACGATCGTCAATGAAGAACTCGAACACTTTCATTTGGTGATCGATATCTTAAAGCAACGCGGGATCGAATTTCGGCGTTTGAAACCGAGCCAATATGGTCGTCGGCTGAACGATTTAGTCCGCAAGCAAGAGCCGCAACGCGCCATAGATCGGTTGCTCGTCGCCGGACTGATCGAAGCGAGATCCTGTGAACGCTTTGGCTTATTGCGCGAGAATCTCGAAGACAAGGAACTCGCCGAGTTTTACGATAGCCTCTTCGAGTCAGAGGCGCGGCACCACACAACTTATGTCCGACTTGCCAAAATGTTTGGCGACGATGCGGCCATACGGGAAAGGCTCGACGAACTCGCCGAGGAAGAGGCCAAGATCATCGCCGGCGGAGAGGATCTTCCTCGCGTGCATAGCTGACTACGGACACAGACGGCGAACTAAGTGGTGTACCATCGCATCCTCGGCGTGGTCCTCTCGACTACGACCCTTGTTGGTAATGCAGCGATCTTGATACGTAAACGTAAGACCGCTGCTTCGCTCGTCGCCGGGGGGCAGCATGGTGCTGGGGATCTCCTTGAGTTGTTTGGTTGCGAGTCCAAGGAACGAGTTTGCTGGCGAAATGGCGGCCGGGTTGGCATTCGTGGCAATTGTCGTCGGAGGCCCCGTCGTTGTTCTTGTTGCATGGCGATGAGATAAACGCATGTCTTCGAACGACTAGCCCACAATTGATTGCCGACGAACATTTGTTAGACTGTTCGCACGTGAATTTGCCGATTGCTGGTCCGTTTGGTTTGAGCTCCCGATAGGTGCGCGTGTCCACGTCAGATATTGATAGCAACGATCTTGGTACCGTTGTTGCAGGCTATCATCCGTTGTCGGCGTTGGAAGATCACATCGCTGGTTTGCGAGAAACCGGCGCTTACTTCTTTCAACGCGGTTGGTCTGTGGGTACGAGCAGCAACTACAGCGTAGTTCTCGATCGCGATCCTTGTGAGTTGTTAGTGACCGCGAGCGGCAAGGACAAAGGCCGGTTGACCGACCGGGATTTCGTACGAGTTGATGGACACGGGATGCCTGTAGCCGCCAATCAACCAAAGTCCTCGGCCGAGACTTTGTTGCATTGCGTCGTCGCCCAAGAGCTAGATGTTGGTGCAATTCTGCACACGCATTCCGTTTGGGCTACATTGCTCTCGAGTTTTTACTTCGAGGACGGTGCCGTCACGCTCGAAGGTTACGAGATGCTGAAGGGCTTGGCTGGCATCAACACTCACGAGCACTGCTTTCGGCTCGAGATCTTTGAGAACACGCAAGACATCCCGGTCCTGGCGAACCAAGTGCGACTACGACTGAAAGATGAAATCAACCCACTGCGATATGGCTACCTAATACGCCGTCATGGCCTCTACACATGGGGCCGCGATCTCGACGAAGCACGCCGACACATTGAGATTCTTGAGTTTCTACTCGAATGCGAGGCGCGGCGCTTGATGCTTGAAGGTGCCGTTGCTCGAACTGTTTAAGGGTTGACGCATGTCAGTAGTAATGTACGCACGCGAATCAGAAAAACTGGAGGAAGACTGTGGCCAAGATCAATGTGCCCGACGAAAACCGTGAGATTACAGATGTCGAGGAGATTCGCGAATTCCTCGCTCCGTTTGGAATCTGGTACGAGAAGTGGGATGTCGAAGGTCGCGTCGGAGTTGAAGCAACGAATGAAGAGATCCTCGACGCGTATTCCGCTGAAATCGAGCGTCTGAAAGCGAAGGGTGGGTTCGTTACGGCCGACGTAATCAATGTCACTCCAGAGACACCTGGCTTGGATGCGATGTGCGCCAAGTTCGCTGACGAACACACGCATAGCGAAGACGAAGTTCGCTTTACCGTGAAGGGGCGAGGAGTGTTTCACGTAAATCCCGATAACGGGCCCGTGTTTGGAGTAACGGTCGAAAGCGGTGATTTGATCAATGTTCCGAAGGGCACGCGACACTGGTTCAACTTGTGTAGCGATCGAACGATTCGATGTATTCGACTGTTCGAAGATGCCGCTGGTTGGACGCCGCACTATGTCAAAGAGCCGGTGCATCAAAAGTACACGTCCGTTTGCTGGGGGCCGGATTACCTTCCACCGGCGGAAGACATCGATTCCGTTGTCAAAGTCTGATCGGATGCCGGGCGGACTCGGGAGTTAGCAGCGTGCTGGAATTCACCGGTCGCGGAATTCTACTGGACATCGAAGGCACGACTTCTTCGATTAGCTTTGTCTACGATGTGATGTTTCCTTACATCCGACGTGAACTAGCGGAATATTTGGTCCGCACCTGGGGTGACGCTGACTTGCAAGCTGCGTGTGAGCTCATCGCAGTTGACGCCGGTTTCGAGTCGTTCGCGGTTTGGCGCGAGGACCTCGTGACGGATGGTCAGAGGCAGCAACTCGTTCATGACGAAGTCAATCGATTGATGGACGGCGATACCAAGGCGACCGGACTGAAGCAATTGCAGGGTCTGATTTGGAAAGCTGGCTTCGAGGATGGCGAGTTACGCGCTCACGTCTATGACGACGTCACCGATGCATTGACGGCTTGGAATCAGATGGGTGTCGACGTCCGCGTTTATTCGTCGGGGAGTATCGCGGCACAGCGGTTGTTCTTTGGTCATACGGTTGCCGGCGATTTGTTGCACTGCTTTCGCGGACATTACGATACGACAACCGGTTCCAAGAGAGAGTCGTCAAGCTACTCGGCAATTGCTGTGGCATTCGGATTGCGGCCCGAAGAGATTCTGTTCATGAGCGATGTTGTTGCCGAGTTAGATGCGGCGCGGGCCGCAGGACTTCAGACGACGCTGGTGATTCGGCCTGGCAATGTTCATGCCTCTGCCTCGCATGTTCACCCAGAGATCGAGAGTTTTGCAGAAGTGAAGGTCTGTAGGGCATAGGGATTCTGATTCGCGGTAATCCTCCGACGTGTTCGAGGGCTTGGTCGTTTAGGGTTGACTTGACTCTGCCATCCCAGGCGCTAACATTCCCTTCGAGCAGCAGATTCCCAATGTTGCTCTTCGGGGGCGGAGGGCACGCTAGCAAGCAATGCGTGCAAAGACCTCTACCACACCAGATTCCATGACGGAACAGTTTCGCTTGATAGCAACTGCATCACGCGGCTGAACGAGTCGCCGACCAGGATTGTTCGGCGCACGTAGGGATGATCGGAACGTCGATCGCTCGAACGAATCTCAGTCATAGGAGTCTCTCGTGATGGATCGCACAACGATTTCTATATTTGCTCTCGCAGTCGTCACGTTCGCGACCGCTGGAAATGCAAAGTCGCCACGAGTTCGCTTCGATACAATGCCGGCGGTCGGCTGTCGCGACGTGACCGATGACGAGTTTGCGTTGTTATATCCCGACGAAAGATTGCTGGAAGCCAAATTCGAGATCTCGTCAATCCTCGATTCGGGATCCGAATCCGATCTGACTGAGTTCTTCTTTCGGATGACAAGCCCTCAGCAGAGTCTTCATGTCGTGGATTATGCACCGCGCACGACATTAGCGTCCGAGTATAACGGTGGCATCGTCATCGAGAAGAAGAAGGAAGACTCAAAGGGAATCGGGCTGGCGGCGACAGGCGGCTGGGAGGCAGCCAAATTGACCGGCCACGGCGACGCTGGCACCAAGAACACGGTCACGACTAAATACGAGTTGGTCGCACCAATGGAGTCGGTGACTGCGAGTGGAACGGTTCAAAACGGGTACGGCGTGTATTTCAAGATGCGCCGTTGCCGTCAGGATACCTTAGAAGGAGCCAAGGAGTATCAAATCGTCTTTCGTGCGGCGAAGCACTGGCGCGGTGACATCCTGGAAGTTCAATGTGAAGCTCGTGGTTTGCAGCGAGGCATCGTGCATCAGTTGGATGAGGAAGTGCGATGTGGTTTTGGACAGTTTCCGATCGCTCTCTATCTGGCAGGTGACGAAGAAGCGAAGCAGATTGCGGAGCAATTCGTTGCAACGAACCAGCGACTTCGTTCGACGGCCGTCAAGAGCCAGCAAGAGATCAAGCGGCGGAGCTATCCCACGGTTCTGCACGAGTTGGGTGGATTGCTCGAACTCGCTGAGCCTAAGATTCCCAAAGGTTGGTTGGAGCAGTTGCTCAGCGATAGCGCATCGGGGCACTACTTCGAAAATCGGCTACCGGCACAAGTCCGCACGGCAGCTTCCGATTATCTGGTTGCAAAACGCGAGTTGCGTAAGCTCAAACAGTGAGCACGCAGAAGTAGGCTGCGCCTCGACACTTTCGGGTGAGTGGCGCAGTTGAAACTCGCAAGCGTTCAGCGGATTGCGATTCAGGCTAAACTCTCGCGAGTCGAGCTAAATCGTCCTGATAGCTCGGAGTTTCTGAGTTTCACGCGTCGAGTGCTTCGATGACCAAATCGCCGACTTCTGTTGTACTGAACCCCATCTTGCCGGCCGCTTGACTCTTCATCTTTGTGCCTGTGACGATCTGGATTGCTTTCAGGATGCTCTGTCCGGAAGCTTCGTGACCGGTTTGTTCGAGGAGCATCGCGGCCGCGCCGATGGCGGCGATGGGATTGATGACATTCTGTCCGGTGTACTTGGGCGCACTTCCACCCATCGGCTCGAACATGCTCGTTCCGCCCGGATCGGGATTCAAATTTCCACCCGCTGCGACTCCCATTCCACCTTGGATCATCGCGCCCAAATCCGTGATGATGTCACCGAACATGTTCGTCGTGACGATCACGTCGTAGTATTCAGGATTCTTTACCATCCACATACAGCAGGCATCGACGTGGTTGTAATCTGCCTCGACGTCAGTGTACTCTTTGGCCACATCCTGAAATGTTCGCCACCAAAGGTCGTGTCCGTAAGTCAGCACGTTGGTTTTGGCGACTAGCGTCAAACGCTTACCTTTCGGGTTATTGCGTTTTCGGGTGTACTCAAACGCCCACCGAATACACCGTTCGCAGCCCTTCCGCGTGTAGATCGCGGTCTGCGTTGCGACTTCGTCGGCGGTGTACTTTTTGAGAAAGCCACCGATGCCAGCGTACATGTCTTCGGTGTTCTCGCGCACGACCACGAAATCAATGTCTTCTGGACCTTTACCGGAGAGCGGCGTTTCGACTCCGGGATAGAGTTTGACTGGTCGCAAGTTGATGTACTGGTCAAGCTGAAAGCGGAGTTCAAGGAGCAAGCCCTTCTCGAGGATTCCTGGAGCAACGTCGGGATGCCCGACAGCACCCAAGTAAATCGCGTCGAACTTCTTTAGCTCATCGACGGCGCCGGCCGGAAGAGTTTCCTTGGTCCGCAGGTAGCGTTCTCCGCCGAAATCGAAGTCGGTGGTTTCATAGGTAATGCCGTCTCGTTTGGCAACCGCTGCGAGAACCTTCAGTGCTTCGGCGGTGACTTCGGGCCCTGTACCGTCACCACCAATTACGGCAATCTTCAGCTTTTTCGAATCGCTCACGGAAATCTTCCCTTATTGGTTCGCTTGTGGACGTTATTTTCGCAGAGGGTCGCCCATTCGAAGGCGGCAAAACGGGCGATTCTAGCAGCCGAACCCCGCTGTCACAAGTTGCTCGAACGTCGTCAAAAAAGCCGCAAATCCATGTCAAATCTCCCACCGAATTAGTTCGCTGAGTGTTTCACCTGTTGCCGTTCGCTGTGTCCATGTCGAGGACGATAGAGCGGGAAGAACGAAAGAGCCCGGGAGTGCGATTGGGTGCAAGATCGGAAAAAAGCAAATGTAGTCATCACTTTCCGGGTGACGAAGGCTCGCCAAGGTTGGTCGTTTGGAAAGTGATGGGCTCGATGCGGGCCGGCGTTTGCCGCGTTCGAATTGTGTTGTTGCGATACGAGCAGCTATAGCGACGTCGTATTAGCCGCTGCAAGCGAACCCGATCAAAGCCCCATCTTTACTTCGATCGGACGAACGGTACACCTGCGTCATCGACGGCTATCTTTCCATAGGTTTTACCGTCCCAGACTTGATATTCATCGCGCGAACCATCATCCGTATCGCAGGTAGCGAAGTAGTCCGTCGTTGCCGAACTGTCACTACCGCCACCACTCGCAAGGGCTCGCTTGGCGACGATGATCACAGGAACTGCCTAGCGCGGTCAATTTTCCAACTGGTCCGTTTTAGCCCTTGCCGCTCGAAATCGGGTTACTCCTTATCCGATAAACGCGAGAGACCTGAACGACGAAGTGCGGGCGTCGGGGCAGCGATGAATTCCCGTTGTGCCGGTTTCGGTCACCCCATAGAATCTCGCCACTTTTAACCGGATCTCACTGGTGCGACTCGAAACGTAGATTCCCGAAATGGTTCAACGAGTAAGTGTGTTCCTCGATTGGCTTGACGAGCGGACCTGGATTCGGGCCGCGATCGCGGGCTTGGGCTGTCTTGCATGCATTTCATTTCTAGCTTCTTCCAACCTAGATCCACGGATCAAGGCCGGATTTACAGCACTCATCGCACTGATGACCTATGTCTATCGTCGGAAGTCTTGGCAGCGACTGCCGGCAAAGAAGCCTTCGTTAGCTTGTTTTCCAAAGTACATTGTTCCATGCAATCTCCCTAACTCCGTGTTCGCTACAGCTGATCCAAGAGTGGCACTCGAAGACCGGCTCGCAGAGATGGGGTTTGCATACGACCGACACACATTACGTGAAGTCGCTTTCACGAGGGGGTATAGCAAGGGCGATTTCTCGATCGAGATCGTCAAGCTGAACGTAACATTCCCACTGCCGTTGGTCGCTGAGACCGAATTCAAGATAGAGTTCGGTTGGACCGGCGGATTCGACACAGGCGATCTTTGGCTCTTTGCGACCACGCTCAGAACGCATCTTGAAACAGATTGGTCCACGAGCGGCGACCGATGTTTGGAAACGAAAGCGGCCTAGGAGACCGTCTCCAAACGACGCAAAGAGTTGCCCCTCTAGGATTTGAAGCTAAGTCAATTGCATTGAAACTGTGTTGGGAAAGCGTGGCAATTCCTTTGATAGCTTACTCTTACATCATTTCTACATTGACAATGAATTGTAGCCGAATTGACTCCAAACGTCCAATCGTGCCACTGATCTGCCACTGATTGTGAGCGATCGCGCCAAGACAATCCGCGTGCGACTTCACACCGCATTGCGATCGCACGACATTGTGGATTCTGCCAAGCGTCTGTTCAACGAATGAAATAAAGTTGGAGACGCCCAACTGACTTCGCGGTGGTCGACCAACCAACTCAGCGAGACGCGTTGAGTGGATCTGGTCTCGTAGGCCGGTGCTTGAAATACTGAGTTGAAAGGCTGCATCGAAGTGGTCTTTCGAGATAGGCCACGAAATTCGTCAAAACGCGTTCGGTCAATCCCATCGATGTGCGCAAGCCGTTTTCGAAAACGTTGCCGGTTGCGAAAGTCGAAGCCGCCTCGCGTAAGATTTCTTGATCGGTGATGGTGTTGATGACGAGCTAAAGCAAGTCGTATAAACTGTGTAGTGAGTGCCGGGTTGGTCAGCTGACAAATTATAGAGGTTCCACTATGTCGAATGCAGATGATGAGGCGCCACCCAATCACGTCAAATTGGATGAATTGCTATCGTGGGTCGAGTTTGGATGTTGGGCGGCAATAGCGTTTTTCCCATTCTTGTGTTGGCTCAACGGTCCGGCGGTCTCTAGCGATCAGTATGTGATGCGAACCATCCTGATCGTAGTTGTTGTTCTCGGAGCCTTCGCATTGCGTTTCTTGAACGGCATGCCTAAAAGTGGCGTTGGTGTGTCGTTTTCAAGGGAACATTCGTCCGTAGAGTCGGATGTTAATCATAGCGAAATTGAGTCGCGACCGTTGGGCTAGAGCATGGCAAAAGACCCTAAGTTCTCCGACCCGCAATTAGCTAGTGAAGGCGTTAGCGGTGAAGCTAAATGCTGCAAAGAGGCGTTTTGCAACATGGTTTTCATTGCACTAGGCCTGCTTCTTCTCGTGGCAGCAGCCCTAAAGGGTTATCAGCTGTATATCGAGCCAATGATTGTTGTCAACGCACTCGGCACGCTATGTCTCGTTTGCTGGGAGATCAGTCTTGGAAGTTGGTTGGTATTGGGTGTTAGAACGACTTGGACATGGCGAGCGACCGTTGGTTGTTTTCTGGTATTTACAATTGGATCCGGGTACAAGCTGATTAATGGCGCAGCATCCTGCGGATGCTTCGGCAAGTTGGAAGTAGATCCATTGCATACACTGATTGTTGACATGATTGCCCTTGGGTTTCTGTGGACGAGTCGGCAAGGGATAGAGGAAGCATCCTCAACCGTAATGCAACGTGTGTTGCCTCGATTCGCCACTATTGCGTTGTTGGCTTGCGTAGTTGCGGCTACAACCGCAGTCTACGGACAGAGCCGCTTTACACGAGGCAGTGGACTACTGGAGTCGACGGATGAGTTAGTTTTGCTGGAGCCGGAAACGTGGGTGGGAAAACGCTGGCCGTTGATATTCGAATCCGGGCTTGAGGAGAAACTCACTGATGGCGAATGGGACGTATTGCTATTCCGGCATGACTGTCATACATGCCATGAAGTAATGACGCAAATCGAAGAGCAACTGCTCGAACATTCGAGTGAACGCCAAATCGCTCTGGTTGGAATCGATCAGCAACAATTTCACCAACAACTTGACGAATTGCAAAGGCTAGGTTGTGCCGTTGGCTATCTTCCGGCTGACCGTGAATGGTTCGCATCTACGCCGATACGGATTCAACTAGATGATACAATTTGCGTAGCTGCGTCTGTCGTCGAACGTTGGTAGCGATTAGAAGGCAGGAGCATCGGGAATGTAAGTAGGCAATGTGAATTGACCTCATGTGAAACTCAGTATCCCACGCACGAAGGTGTCTGAACGAGGCTGGGACTTGGTGTAACGTTGTTTCTGTAAATATTCAGAGTCGGGCCAGTTTATTGCAGCTTCGACTGTACGCAGATACTCATTCGGAACTATGTGCATCGGTTATATGAAAGATGTAGACTGTGTAACCAACCGTTTCGATTGGTTCGAGTTCCATGAAGTGTGAGTAATCTAGGTGCCCATTGCGGTAGTCACGCCGCAGGTAGCTCACTGAGACGGCATACCATCCCGGCAACGGGCCAGAATTCGAGCCGCTGGAGTCCGCTTGCTTGCTTCTAACCGCAGACATGGGACTATCAATTTGGACCTCCAAATCTTTGAGTGGCAGAAACCCCCAAAACGCGATTCTCAGCGGTATTGCCTGTTCATTTCGTGTTCGCCACTCTTCCAAGAAGATTAGGTCTTCACCCCAATCGATATTCCCATCAAGCAGATAGGAGTGCCCGTTGAGCGGACCACCAGCCAGCTCGTTGAAGTACGCAAGACTATGGGGATATATATTGAGACTCCCGGACAATATCCATACCATTGCAGCAATTCGTATTGACTTGTAGCCTCGACTACAATTGCTAGAAGAAAATGCTGCAGACGCAAGAACGAATAGAAACGGGAAAACAGGGAGTATGTAACGTAGGCTCCCACCGAAGCCGGTCTGACTACTTGGGAGCGCAAATAGAAGAATTGCAGCAATCGCAGCGATCGTTTCTCCTGATGCAACATGAGTGCACTTTCTCCGCATCCGCCGAGAAATCACTGCGAGCACAAGCAGCAACCACGTACCCAACGGTGTCTTCAGGCCCATGACCGGGAAGTAATACCACCACCACCCACGCGCGTACCATTGGCCTCGGTAGTACGTCCGAAATCTTGTGCCATCTAAATTTTCAAAGTCATGCCGCTGCAGATCTATCCCTTCAATAAACGCGGCAGGAAATGGAACGGGTAGCTTCTCCAAAAACGTTCCTTCGAAGCGATTTCCAATACGCCAGTTGTCCCCGTCGTGCCCAGTGAATGTGTGGCTAACAAAACGGTATCCACCCAACGGATTTAACGAACTCTGAAACGCATATCCCGCGTTAATCGTATAGATGACTAGAAGAGCGATTACAAACGCCTGCACGCCAGCTTTACCAGCCGACTCATTCCGTCGGTGGTTTCGGAGCAATAGATGATAGCAAGCAACGGGTACCGTCAGAATGAGTGCTAGTGCATTCGTCTTAGCAAGCACGGCCATCCCAAGAACGATGCCGGTTGTGACGGCCTGTCTCCAGCTGCCATTGTACGACCAACGCCAAAGAGAGTGACAAGCCGTGACGGAAATCGCTGTAACAGTGATATCCGGGGTTAACAACTGGGCATGTGCAAGGACGTTAGGGCTGAAACACCAAAGTGTAAGAGCAGATGTACCGGCAGCCTGACCATAAAGGTCAGTTGCCCACCGATAGCAACTCACACCACCTAGCAACGAAAACGGAATGCATGCCCAACGGGCAACCGTAAACAACCAGAAAGAACTTCGGCCATTTGCTGTCACGAAGTCTCGTCCAGCCGAATGCTCGCCACGAATTCCCGGGCCATGTATAGCCCGGCTCCAATCCGTGGCGGGACCAGCAAGAACCACAGGAACCGACGCCAATAATCGCGTTAGCGGTGGGGTAACTTTGTATAGCTGAAAATGACCGAACTGCCAATGGCTTATACCGGCTGCTAGATATGCTGGCTCGTCAACCGTTGGCGAATGCCGAAATGCCCCCCAGCCAACCAAGCCTACATGAGCTAGGAGAATGCTGGCAATTAGCCACCTGTGTAGTAGGCTACCATGTACAGATCCTTGGCTGTTTTGTGGAATTCCATATGCCCCCGACTTGGATCCAATGACAATATCCTCATTCTACGGTCAAGCCACACGGACATTTCCAAAGGGTTCGGTCATCGCTTGCACGGCCCAACGAGAATGCGGCAAGACCGCAACCCAAGCTCAAAGCCCGCGCATCAAAACTACTAACCGACTGTTTCTTGCGGTATTCGAATTGCGATAGTCGGGAAGAAGAAGAATCAATCGGAATCGCTGGATTTTGTGGAGCGACGATGATACCAATACATGGCGACCCCCAACAAAATAACAACATTTCCGAACAGTATTAACCACACTCGACTGGATGATTGGTCGGTGTCAACAAGCGCAGGGTTCGGCAGGCCGTAAGTACCTGGAAGGAAATCTGCTTCGGGGACGACTTTGTACTCATACGATGCGAATTCGTATGCAACTGAGCTTTTCTTACCAGAATTTGGCCCTTTGTTGTATTCTGCGATCTCTTCATTTGTGTCGACTACCGGTCGTCCTTCGTCATCTACACTGCCATGCACTAAAATTCGCCATGTCGCATCCGGGAGTTGAACGCCAGCCTCGCTAACAGCCCAATATTGATCGGGGTTTAGAACGAACCAGCCCCCTTTTACCGGAGCCTTGCCGGTGGGGAAGTTCAATTCTCCGTTATCGCAACTGTAGTCAACGCGAACAGACGACCTTCCAGTTGCCTCGTCATTTGCCTCAGTCACGCTAGTAAGAGTGACATCTGGCAACTCAACGAGTTCAGAGAGTGGAATTCCCTTCAGCGCATATAATAGACTTGCATTCGCATTAACAGTTTCCTCAATTTCCCAATCAAATTCGTCCCTTGGCCGCCCAATATACATAACCGCCCAATCATCTTGGGAACTATTACGATTGACTCCAAAAGAATACTGAGGAGTCGTCACTCCAACCTTTTCAATCGCTGCGCCGATGTGATGAACGAGCTTCTGGTCGCCACGTATCTTTATCTCAGACTGGCCCTCCTCTGGCTCAGCCGGACCTTCGCTACTAGCGTCCGACCGCAATTTGTAAATGACATGCAAGTTAAGTGAGAGCTCCTCAAGCTTCTTCCATCCGACGGGCGCTTCATCTAAAAACCTTTGATGAAGTTCGCCTTCCGCTGCGCCTGACGATGGCGTAGACGCCATCACCATGCACGCGAAAGTGAACCACCACCGATAAGCCAATGGCCTTGAATACACAGGAGGACTTTCTCCAATAAAAGAGTTAGACTAGGCACTCGATTCTGATATTGAAACGAGCGATGTCCGGCGGCTACATAAAGCCGATACCTACAAACCGAATAGCCTACAAGTACATCCAAATAGGTGCCTGGCGCAGCCGCAGGTCGAAATACAGCCTGTACAGCCTGTCCCCCCAGCACAAGCAGGAGCTGTTCCGCAATCTTCAGAACAGTATCCACAAATGAAAAGGCCATCACTTGCATGGGCAGTTGGAACGACCACCAACACCAGCAACAGACACGCGATACCGATTGCAACTAGCGTTTGCGATAAATAAAATGCGACACGACCCTTCATTACAACACTCCTTACATTAGGGGGCAAAACCAAGTCTTCCCTCAAATTTAAACAGCGAGCCTTGACTCACACAGGAAAACATATAGCTAACTTTGGCGTCTACTCTTACTCCACGACCGAACTGACGAGTACTCGCAATGGATGATTAACGTCCCGATCCGTATAGAAAATCATGCTGTATTCGAATTCACCTTGCTGGTCTGAATTGTTTACGTCGATTGTAATTTCCCGTCGGGCACGCCCCTCAATCTCAATTGGAAGATTGCTTACAACCATGCAATTGCACTCGCCAAGCGCACCAAGTACTCGCAACGGCTGCCCCGAGAGATTATGAACTGTAACAACGCCACGGCTGACCGATCCCGCAGAAGCGTTACCTAGAACGACGCGAGGTGGCGAAATTGCCATAGTTTCGCCGCAAATCCAACGCAATCCCATCTCAACAGATCCAAACTGAGAATTCGCCCAAATTGCAACAATCACCAGTAGAGATACTGACAACAAGGAAACCCCGATCCAAAACCTTCCAATGTGTGAAGGTCTCTCAAGGTTGGATGCAGAATCTGCCTTGGTTGAAATTGAGGAATCTAATGATGCCTGAGCCTGCTGTCCCACTTCTGTCACCACTAACCAAAGATTATGTGTAGAGAGAACCGAACGCACTTGTATACCCGAACCCAAGGCGATTATCAAGTAAATCTGCTGAATTTTTTCGTACTATCAGAATAGTCGCTGCGCTGGTCCGCAACGTCGTTCCCAATCAATGGATTTCTTCACAATGTGAGCGCGTCTGCAGCTCTTAGGGATCCCCTCTGCAGAGGAGCAATTCGGCGACCGGGGCAGTTCACTTGGTTCGACACTCAGCTATTCAAGCATTTACAAGAAATGTCCGCAAATTGCTTTTGCAGAATGATGAGCTGCACAGCAAAGCCCAGATTTGAAAGAAAGGCCTTACGAGATCTCTCCCGTCATCCGGAAAATTCCGTGAATGCACCTAAGTTCGTCTTTCGCACTCTATGCGGCGAGTGCGATTAGGTATTCGAGTGGTTTGATGAATTGATAAATGCTTGGTGGTATGCCGGGCATTGATGAATGGCGTTAACTTATCGCATCTTATGTGCTGGTGGTGGTTAAGCATTGCTGTTGTAGCGTTGCTTTCATGATCGAAGGCTGAGCCTCCTGCGTAGTGGATTTGGTCAAACATTTCCATTGGCAAGGAGGACTCAGCCATGAGAAGTATCACGGATGTCATTCGACACTTCAAGCAGAACTGGATGCGAGAATTGTGTCCCGAGGCAATCGAACGAGCCTGCCGCGACCACGGCATGACGTGGCGACAATCGACGCTCAATCCGATCGTTACTGTGCAAGTCTTCTTCCTGCAAGTTTTGCATGGCAACACGGCTTGCGCACACTTGCCTCATCTGTCGAACCTCGTCTTCACGGCAGCCGCTTATTGCAAAGCAAGGACGCGATTGAAGCTCGATGTTTTGAAGACGTTATTGCAGCGATCGGTCGAACAACTTCAGGACAACGCCATCGATAAGAGTCGTTGGTTTGGACATCGCGTCTTCTTAGTGGATGGCTCGAGCTTCTCGATGCCTGATACGGATGAGTTGCAAGAACACTTCGGTCAGCCAGGAGGCCAACGCGCAGGTTGCGGCTTTCCCACGGCTCATTGGTTGGCCATGATGCACGCAGGGACAGGCATGATCACGAAGATGCTGGCAGCTCCGTTGCGAACACATGATCTGGCAAAGACGGCTGAGTTGCATCCAGAATTGCGAGCGAACGATGTGTTGGTTGCCGACCGAGGATTCTGTTCGTTCGCTCATTTCGCTTTGTTACTGCAACGTGGCACGCACGGTGTGTTGCGAATTCACCAACGGTTGCTTGTTGACTTTACACCGGGGCGGACTCACACGGTGCCAGGCAAGGGCAAGAGCTGCGGCAAGAAGGGGCTGCCTCGTTCGCGCTGGCTACGACAGCTTGGCAACAACGATCAAGTTGTCGAATGGTTCAAGCCAACGAGTTGTCCAACTTGGATGTCTATTGAGCAGTTCGACGCATTACCAGGGTCACTGGTGATTCGCGAGTTGCGTTACACGATTACTCAGCGAGGCTTTCGCACACGGACGATCACGCTTGCCACAACCTTGCTTGACGGGGATAAGTACAAGTCGTCGGACTTAGCAACTCTGTTTCGCGATCGCTGGGATATCGAAACGAATTTTGGACACTTGAAAACGACGATGAAGATGGACGTTCTGAAATGCACGACCGTTAACGGTGTCCTCAAGGAGCTGCACGTTTTCGCTTTAATCTACAACTTGGTCCGACAAGTCATATTGATCGCTGCCGAGCAACAACAAGTCGACTTTCGCCGCATCAGTTTCACGGATGCCTTACGCTGGTTACAAACCGCAAGGCCCGGCGACTCCATCCCCAATCTCATCGTCAACCCACTTCGACGTCACCGCCTCGAACCGCGCGTCAGAAAGCGTCGCCCCAAACAATACCCACTCATGAAAAGGCCTCGATGCCAGCTACAAAATGAACTTGCACCGTAAACACTTACGGATAAGTTAACGCCATTCGGGCATTGATAAATGTTTTCTCTTGAGTTCGGCTAAACTGTCGGCTCGCAAGGCGGCGACCATTTCGGCGAAGGAGGCTTGGTCTTTGCCGGCCCATTTGCGGAGCGTCAAGGCGGGCTCTTGGCGGATGCATTCGTGCCATAAGACGATCAAGCTGTATAGAGGTCGTGCAGCTTTTAAGTCGAGTTGAGTTTGATGTTTAGGGCGAACTGCCACTATTCTCCGAGAAGGAGCAAGCTAGCACCGCATGGATAGCGTCGACTTCAGTCCCGGCTGCGGTGTTGTTTCCCAAACTCGGCACCATGACACGTCGAAACTCTCTGCAAACAAACAACTTAAAAGCTGCACGACCTCTATAGTAGCAGGCCCGTCGGAACCGTACGACGAACGGCTTTCGGTTTGCGATTCTCGGCTTCTCCCAAGCCAAGATGTTGCTTGCTGTCGTGGAAGGTGACTTCGATTGGCCATCGCCAAGAGAACCAACGAAGGATCTGTTCCGCGTCGGCTGATGACTCGGTGCTATAGAAGACTTCGCGACCACGACCCCCGCGAAGATGTTCGATCCCGACGACTTTCACTTGACGTTTCGAGGCTTTGAACAGGCAGCCGACTTGTTCGGCGACACGCACTTGGTACTGCGTGCTTTCATACAGTTGAAGCAACAATCGTCGCAAACCCTTGGCGTCGAGCATCTCGTCGGGAGTTTGCAATCGCTCGCCGCGCACGCGTGGTCGTCCGCGCTGACCGGTGTTTTCTGTGGGAGCCATTTTGTGAACTCGCGAGTTGCTGGCGATGCGTCCGGTCACGGCGATCGCTTCGGGAATGGCTTGCAGCATCGCACTGGAGGTGTAAGCCGAATCGCCTAGAAAAAGCAAAGGTTGCTGCGAATCATGAGCGTGAACGACTTCGAGCATCTCCAACATCAGACTCGTCTTCGAGCGATAAGCACGCCGTCACTTGGCCGCCGACTTCTTGTTCAAATACAAACGAGCCAAGATCGGCAACGCGAAATATCGCCCCGGTGTCCGAGGACTTTCGATCACCACACACAACACGACCCAACAATGTCCCCAACGCGTTACGGTAAAGCGACGACTGGACAACAACGGATCACGATGCATGCCGGCTCCAAAGACTTTCAAGCCGCGACGATTGAGCAACGTGTCATCGCCAGCCAGAAACACGACGGCTTGCGGTACGAACCGACGAATCAAATCGTAGACCGCAAGACCCGCCTTATCGACGGACCACTTGGCCGTCGCGAACAAGCGGTGAAAGGCCGAGTGATGTCGCTCGGTCCCGCCTGCGCGAAGCATTCCCGTGATCGTGCGCCGAGGTGCAAACACCCAGCCCACCACCAATTGACGCAGGTTGCCAAAGTAGCTGGCGTCATCGTCACAGCAAACACTTGCAATAACTGAGCAAACGAACTAACAATATCCACGGTCGCGTTCCTTTCGGTGATGAGGCAGATTCACATCACTCAATATCGGAAGAACGCGACCTCTTTCTTCTTATCTGTCACTGCAAGCAAAGCTTGCTGCTATCGCGAAAGACGAACTAAGATCAATTATTGAACTCTTGGCAGCGTCGAATGGCATATATTGGCAAGGGGAGTCACCTTGTACAGTTGATGCTCACTCGTGGAGTCGAACGTCGTCCGATCTATTTTTCCTTCGGCGCAGTTGAAGGAGTAACAAGATGAGAAGAGCGCCAAGCGGTAGCAGTCCGACTACTAGTACGATCTCCCGTCGGTTCGTTGGATGCATTCGAACTTCCAGCTCCTCCCAAATTACTTCGATCGCGGACTCCGAGCCACCCTTGTCAACTCCTACGCGAACGATTGCGACATCATTCGAGCCTAGTCGGATGGCGCGGACCAACCGAAAGTCTCGTGAGTCTCCTTCGGCGACATAATACTGAAGGTTCTTGCCAATTCTCGTTAGCCGAAGAGAACCTCGCGTCGAATTTGTCTCCTCAAACGTGGGTTGATGCCAGCGTGAGCCGTCGCGTCGCAGCGTTGCAAAGTATGCGCTGTAAACGTTGCCTTCGGCGGGACGGATCAAGCGAGCTAACACAGCTACGCTTTCTCCAGATGAAAGCGTCTTGATGTAAATACCTGGTCCCGTGCCGTATCCTTGAGCAGGCGAATCGCTATGTAAAATTGTGTACTTGGCAGTAATTTCAAAATCTCCCCTGACGGGAAATCGGTTCGCAAAAGCCACCATCTGAACGTCCCGGTCGGCAGGCAACGCCATACGAAGTCCTACTGGTTCGCGATAAATAAAATCCCACGCATTGACATCTTCCGAGGCCATTAGCCGAAGGTAATCTTGGTCAAACTGCGAATCCGTAAAGTCGAAGTTGTACTCAGTCACAGCATTATTGTTGTCGCCGAGGGCTGCTAGGAAGAAACACAATAAGATTCGGGGCACGAAAGACTCCTGATGTTTCAATGTGATACGACCACGTAGCTCAATCGTCGACTGGCAACGGAAACAATACGGTGGAGTCAGTCGTGGTCTCCAAAACATCTCTCCACACGTAGTGGTGTACTCTGATCGCATGTTCCCAATAGAGGTCCTGTCGAAATTTAATTGAACTTTGCAATTGCCATGCGGCTTTGGGGACAAGACAGCTTGCCGGAAACTGATTCTTTGCGTTTGACATATACGACGAGCTGGTCAGGAGCCAGATTCCGCGAGGGCTTTCCGCCGCGATATCGCGGTGTGTGATCAGATCTGTTGCTAACAGCTGTGACTCACCATTGAATAAGAATCGGTCTTTCCGGTCGGCACACAGCCTGACCGAGAAATGTTCCCTGGCGTAGTGCTGAGCTCCAAACAGCACAAAAGGAGTTTCCGCCACCACGATTTCGTCGGCCTGCCGATGTCTCGTTACATGGGCCAACGCGCCGCGCATTCCGGGCTCCGCAATCGCAGCATGAGACATGTGAACTTCGAAGCACCAAAAACAGCACCACGACAGCGGAATCAAGGCGAGGAGAATTCGTTCGATCCGTCCGGGAGTCCGGGACAGCAACCACGCTGTCCCCAATAACCAAGCGATCTGAGCGAAGGTCAAGTAACGGGCGTCAAAGATGCTTCGTGGGGAATTTAGAGAGTAAGCGAGAATGAGTCCCGTTGGCACCGCACCTAGCAATGCCAGAAAGACACCGGCCCAGCCACATCGACACACCAACAGTCCCCAAACAATCACTATTCCGACGACGATAATCCAAGATACAACACTCGAACCAGTCTGGAGTTGGGCCGATGTCCCAGTAATGGCGTCACCGACTTCCGCAGCAATGTCGTCGAATCCTATGGGTCGCTGCCACGAAGACCTTAGCTTTTGCGACTGGCCCAACGTTCGAGTAATCCACGGCAGATACCCTATGGCTAGGCCGCCCAAGGCGAGAAGAGCCCCAACTCTTTTTGCCTTCAACAATGCTATAGAATTCTTGCTTGCTACAGCGTCGCACGCGGTACTACTTGTACCGAGCGCATCGCGCGCTGAGTCCAATCCTGGACTCTGCTCGTCACCAGTCCTGAACCTCGTCCTGGATTCGGGGCCCCATAGATAGAAAGCCACAAATAGCTGTTGGGCACAGGCGGTAAAGAGCCCCAAGTTGTGTGTGTAGCAAAGAGCGACTACGGACATGGTATATGTACACCAGTCAATCCAGGCTCTCTCTCGTTTGGTCAGAGCGCGCACGAGCGAAATGCTACTGAGAACTGTCAGCAAGCCAGCGAGCGCGTAGCCGCGAACTTGCTGAGCGTGATGGATGTGAAGGTTGCTTACTGCCAGGAACCCACAGGCCACAAAGCCGGCCGTTGTGCTTCTCTCGCGTTCTTTTGTGCCGAACGCTGCGTCGAGAGATTTAACCAGCACATACATTGCCGGAATTGTTGTGATACTAGCGACAACGCTAAGACTTCGCATCGCAGTATCCGAGTCTCCAAACGTTCGCGTCCAGAAGTGAAGTAACAAGAAGTACAAAGGGGGGTGAGTGGTCGTGGGTTCTCCCGTGCGTTCCAGCATCAGCTCAAGCGGGAATGATTGCAATTTCCAAGACAGTGCCTCGTCCAGCCAGAGGCTATGCTGCGATATCCCGTGTAGACGCAATACTACTGCCACAGTAATTATCGCCACCAATAGCATCCAGGAAATCCATCGAGCCATCGCGTTGTCCATTGTCGGTGATGAGTCAATCAGTGCGTACGGCGATACCAAAATACTACACTAACCAAAAGAATGATTGCGAAACCGGAGGCCAGGCTCCACCACAATGGCAGACGCTCGGGTTTCGGAGCAGGTGCGTAGGTCGGGCTATGACGCCTTTCTTTTTTCGCCAGTGTCTCGGGGCGGTCGCGCAGCTCTTCCGCACGAATTGTAATGTCGTGCCAAACAATATCGACTGGTGTAAAAGCGTCACTTTGCTGGGCAGCGAAACGAACAAGTTGAATGTCAGCAGTTGTAAATTCCACTTTTCGAAGTTCTCGAAACGCACCTGCTTTGCCATCGGCAACAAGGAAGCTAAGCTCGGCTCCAGCGCGAGCCAGCCGGAGCTTTCCGCGCTGTCCGAAGGCATCCACTAGCCGCACCTGATGCTGCCGTTTGGCGTCGACCGTTGTGCTGATATTGGTACTATAAACTTGCTTCTTCCCAGGGCGTGAAAGACGTCCCAGCATGGCCGATGTCTCGGCGATCGAATGCGTGGTGAGATAGATCGTTGGGCCGCAACCATAGCCCTCTTGCGGCGATCGCTGGTTTCGGACCTCGAAACTGGCCGTGATTTCGAAATCGCCGCGCACGCGAAACACCGGGCTGATGCCAACCGAGGGGAGCATTTTTCCAGCCGGAAGCTTCATTTCAAGCCCGCTGCTGCCAAGATTCATCATGCGACTAGTACCGGGAGACAGTGGAGCTAAGCTGTGATTGTCAAAAGTTCGCCCTCGAAAGTCACAGTAATACTCTTCCGCTAGACCACTGGTATTACAGGCAAGAATCAGAACGACCGGCAGACGGCATTTCACGATAAGTGTTTGCATACTCACGGTGGTTTTCGATTTCCCGCTAAAATCCTGGTGATTGATCGGAATCGCCAATCGTTCCCAACCCACGCCACAAATCGCCGTCTACTACATCTGCAACAAAACGAACCGATCCATCACCCAATAGTACATTCACGCCTGCGTCGTGGCGACTTGAGGCGGTCATAATCACGCCGTCCCACGTGAACCCGTTTTTACAACTGATTCTATTTGGCGTCAGCACGTGATTGTAGCGTGTCCAGTTCATATTTCCTTCGAGCCAAGTCTGTCCAGACTCAATGTCCTGATTGTAGGCGGCGGCGGTTGTCGCAGTCAGTTGTTCGCACGCGTTTCGGAAACTCGACTCGGTCCAAATTCCCGCCAGATCGTATAGGTCAGAAAGGACATCAAAGACCGCTTGGCTCGACGTTCCTTTGACGCGTTCGCTTACCATCGCCGTTTGCGATAGGCCGTCGGTCACGTGTGCAAACCGAACACTTGAGACCTGTCCGAACATCCCATTGCCCGTGCGACCCGACCAATTGCTGCCATTGCACATTCGGTAATTGTTACGGCTCCAAATACTAGCCAAACGGTCCAAATCGGAAGGGCAAAGAAGAACCGAAACGTGAGCCTTCGCGGCTTCGCCATTGGTCACATTCGTACCCTGTGCTGCGATGACTGAAGCATCCCCAGTAGCCGCATTGACGAATGGGTGAAACGGGGCAACATCAAAATCAATTCTGCTGTGAATGGTAGACAGTTCTAAGTATGGAAGTATCAGTGACTGCGCCGAGTAACGTCGATCATCAAGTGTACCCAACGAAGAAATCATACCGTCGTTGTCCGGTCCAACGCCGAACGGCAAAACGGAATGCGAATCATGGTAGCCGTGTAATGCAATCCCCACCTGTTTCAAGTTATTCGAACAACGCATCCTCCGGGCAGTTTCCCTCGCAGCTTGAACTGCTGGCAACAACAAAGCGGTTAGTAAGCCAATAATAGCGATCGTCACAAGTAGTTCTACGATCGTAAAGCCGTTGCGGCGAACCAAGCGATAACTCATAGATGCTCTCCTGCTGACGCGTTGACTTCGAAGAGAAAAGACGGGCAAAACAAACCCGCCTTCCTGCATGCGATCACCGCCTTAGTCTTTTGTAGCGAATACGATTATAGATGTTGCCAAGACCGGCACGCTGGTAGTATCTCTCCGGAAAACGGAATTTCGACACAGACTCTGTAAGGGTCGGAACGTCAATCGATCCATCGGAGCTGTCACATACCGGCTCTCAAGAATACGGAATCCGCCTTTCGAGAGTAGATTGACAATTCTGCGTTTCGTGTAAATGCGTGCCTTTGCGATTCGAGAGTGAATTGGCTCAGGTAACCACGATAGAAGTGGAACACGGTGCCATGGCAACAGCGGTAACCATGCTCCATGCGTTTCGAATATCCACCATTTATTGGGGACGGAAATAGCCACTATGCCTGTGCGTTTTAGGCTGTGGTACAAGGTGCGCACTCCCGCCAGTTCATCCGGGAGATGCTCAATGACTTCGAAGCTTATCGCCCTATCAAAAGACTCTGGCTGCACCAGTTGACTACATAGATCGGCAGTTGATGCCGAGCAGTTGGTGATCGTCCGACTCTGGACTTCACTTAGAAACTGATCGACGTACTCTTGATTCGCATCGACGCCGTGACAACGCTTGAAGTGATCATGCAGTTGCAACATGCTGGCCCCGTTTCCGCACCCCGCATCTAAACATACCAAGTCACGGCCAATGAAACCTGGATACCTAGCAACGATGTTGACTCGTCTAGTAACAATGAAGTCGCTGAATTTTGCCGGAATTCCGGGTACGACCTCCTGACAGTTTATATCCGAACTCACCAAACACTCTCCTCTCATTGTAGTCGCTTCGCACTGGCTATTGTTCTGACATGCCATCATGAGGCGACTTTGCGGCTACTGTTTGACGTTCTAAAGACACACTCGTAGAAGGATCTGTCAGAAACGCATAGAGATACCCAGCACCGTAGCCGATATGCATTAGGGAAGCGTAAAATGGTAAGAGCAGCAGTGCACGTACGTCCTTAAGCAGGAACCCGCCGTGCAGTCCTATAAGTGCAAGCACAATCGCATAGAGGACGGTGGGAATCCCCGCGATTTTTGAAAAAGCAGGAAGGAAGAGTCCAGTCAGAGCGGAGGCAGTTAGGCCAACGACAAGTAGTGCGGGTAGCGTATGGATCAATTCGTGAACACCTTGCTCCCTAGCTAGACGAATTCTTGCGGTCCCTTTTTGAAATGCCTCCATCGCCACCTGTCGCGAGTTCTTTTTCTCATTGTGAACGACGACTGCAGTAGGCACGAATTCGATCTTCGTCCTCATTTGAAGAATTCGGTTGCTGAATTCGATGTCTTCTCCGTGACGCTGTCCAGAAAAGCCTCCTGCCGCACAAGCCAGTTCTCGCCGGACGGCGGTGTTTCCAGCTCTCGGATAGTATCTCATATGTAGGGCAGCTCTTGGATCACGGGCACCACCGGCACCCAACATGCTGGACATAAGATAATTAACACAACGGCCCGACAAGTGGTCCGCCGTCCGGAAGTCAACCAAGCCCCCCGTCATTCCCACGGACGACGTCTCGATCGGTCCAATCAATTCAGAGAGCCACTCCGGCTCCGGAATGCAGTCCGAATCCGTGAACGCAACGATAGCTCCGCCAGCGTTATGTAACCCAAGGTTTCTTGCGATGCCGGGCCCTTGGTTGTGCTGACGGAAATAGTGTATCTGTAGCGAATTCATAGTGTTGAATTCATCGACAACTGCACGGAGGTCCACAGTAGAGCCATCGTCGCAAATCAGGACTTCGAATTCGGCAGAGTCGACGCTTTGCAGAACCAAAGCTGCAAGCAACTCGCGTAATTCGGAAGGGCGGTTGTAGACGGGCACAACGACGGAAACTCGCAACGTATCTGAACTTGCTTTATGCATTCCCATCTCCTAAACGCAAGTCTCTTGAAGCAGAATTGTTAGGTTCGCAGTTGCTGTATCATTAGCTGCAGTTGATTCCATGCAGCACTCGCCGCGAACCGGAGTTCTCTAACGCTCCACTCACGTAGTATCAACAAACACAAGAGATTTACTGCTACTACCACGCTTGTGCCAAATAAAATGCCGACAAAGTGATTTGTACCAAGTAACCCGGCACAAGTAAAACACGAAATACCCACGGAAGCGATTGATCGAAAAACCGTCCACACCGGAACGCAATTGGGAATCTTGGTTGCTACAACAAGGCACATCACAATCGCGCCGAGAGCGCCGGTCAATAGCAACGCACTCGCTCCACCGAACGTTCCGAGCGTCGAAATGAGCGCTATCCCTATAGCGATCGCAAAGCCCGCCAAGCCGATCATTACGGTCAGTCTTGCGTGAAGTTGCCCTGCCGCATTCAGCACATCGCCGAGAATCCACACAATTGTAATACCCAGCGTCCCGGTAATCAGCATTCCCTGCAAGTAACCGACTTGAGCGTAGTCGCTGCCAAAGAGTAACGACACTAATGAACTTCCGAGGACGAGGGAAGCAGACACCGCAATCGATGAGGCAATGAAAGTACATCGCAGCACGACTCGGAGAAGACCAGATGCATCTTCAACACGATCACTGGCCATCATTGACGCGAACGTAGCAAACGTCCCACGAGATACAGCAATTCCAAGAGGCATGACAGGTTGAGCTAACATGAAACAGGCGGAATAGACACCAATTTCAGTTGAATTTCGTACAACTGACTTAAGAAGCCAGAGATTTGAGGCGACAATGAAATAGTTAAGGATTTCTGCTAACGGTGCCCAACGTATCCATTTCAGCAACTCAGTAGCATTGGCTGCCTCCCCACCGGTGACAGCCAACGCAGTATTATTTTGACTTGTAATCGTGATCACGGGAATCACAATTGCCACGCTGAGAAAGGAAGCTGCGCCACATGCCAAGATGCAACCGCTGAGGCTTGCTCCTCCCAGTAGGAACACACTAACACACACAACTCGAAGTAGGCTGTGAAGCAACATCAAACTAGCTTGCGTGCGATGAAAGTGTGCTCCATTTAACAAACACCAAGCTGGTTCTAGAAGGCCTGCGCGTAGAACCAGCTCTAGTGCGATCAAGCTAAGTGGAAGTTTCAAGAGATGATCCGAGAACAGACTTGAAGTCAATCCAGAAGTGAAAATGAGAGATACAGCTACGGTGCCACTGACTGGCAACTGATAAGTCAACACTTTTCGCCACGCATACCACATTGGGCACTCGCTAACGCTTATAAGCCGTGCCAGTGCTTTAGGCACTGCGCTAACTAACCCTAATGTCAAAGTGAGTAAAACCGTGTTTGCAATGACGAACCGACCGTAGTCGGCAGGCATCAAGTTGCGGGCGACGACAACCTGTAGCAACAGGCCACTCGCTAACGCGAGAAATTGTGCAGTGGCGAATGCAAGGACCGAGAATAGTGTGCGCCCAGACATGCTGCCATCAAGGTCCCTAGTTGCCTGAGCAACCACGTTAAAGGATCGACCACACCAGATTGCCTCAAGGATTCTGTGCTAGGCTTATCAACGAGAGGTAAAAAGGTAGCCGAACCGTTCTATAAATCCTGTCCCTAGCGAAGTCTACGATTTTGGCAGTAGGCGAACGGTGTTGTCAACACTCTGGGAGCAATTCCAGCGACAAGAAGCGATTGCAGGTCTCTTGGTGACGTAGTCAAAGTTGAATTGGTTTTGCGTTGGTCGATCCCCCTGTACATGCGGTAGTAGTTCATGTGCCAATTCATCGCTTCGACTGACATTGACGACTTGGTGTTCGTAGCCAACTTTCTGAAGTCGTGCGTACCCTTTCCAACCATCAGTGCGAATGGTCGCTCCTTCTTCCACGACATCTTTAACGAAGGTAACCAGACTCTTACCGGAGGCATCGCGAACCCGTCGCAGACGAATTCGCCCGATGCCGTCAGGCTGTTCTTCGACCGCAATCACCACAATGGACTTCTTCTCGGCTCCTCGCCCGCGAGGGCCATGCGCGTCGCCACCGACATAGGTTTCGTCGACTTCAATCAAACCCGAGAGATGGTCTCGGTCAGGACGCACCATCGCGCGACGCAATTTATGCAGCCAAGTCCATGCTGTGTCATAACGCGAGAAGCCGAGTTCTCGTTGAAGGCCCATGGCACTAATGCCATTCTTCTCCGCCGTGACCAACCACATCGTGAGGAACCACAGTCGCAATGATTTGCGTGTGCCTGCAAAGATCGTCCCGGCGGTTGCGGAAGTCTGATGATGACATGCAACGCACTCCTTCAAGCCCCGGTCATTGACTGGCCAACACTGCTCGCCTTCACACCGAGGACAAACAAAACCTTCCGGCCAGCGAACGGCTTCCAAGTACTGCAAGCAAGTCTCATCCGAAGGAAACCAGTCAATGAATTCGACTAAGTTTGCAGGATACTCGTCGCCGCCACGCATTTCACCACCAATTCACTAAAGCTCGCTAGACCCATGTTTTTACAACACAAAACAACCTGAGTAAACCGGATACCCCTTAAACTCAATTTATTGCGACCAAGGCCGCCCCGTGACTAGAACCTTCGCGACTTCGGTCTAGCAGGCCGGAGTCACAAATGCCGTTTTGCGGGATGACTGCGGCGATTGCGACCGGAGGGTTTTAGTCTGCGAGCGGAATTCGGAAGTATCGGCCCAAGAGTGCAAAGAGTCCGGAGCCGGCTGTCGACCTAGAAATCGGGCGAGGTGCCGACGGTCCTTGCTAATATCTCAACACATACGCCGGAGACTTCGACAACCGATCTTGAGATCGGATGTAGCTGAGCGTCGTGCGTGGATCCGCGTGGCCCGCGAAATCTTGCAAGTCGATGATGTCGGCACCGCGTTCGCGTGCCGTCGTCAGCGCCGTAACACGGAGCGAATGGACGGTGACTACCGGGTCGAGACCGGTTTGCAGAGTGTACTTCCGTACGAGGTTTTCAACGGCACGGGTCGTCAGGCGTTTGCGAATGAATCCATCACGACCGAAGCCTCGTGGCGTTGCGACAGGACGAAAGAGTGGACCGTCGCGATCTTCAGCGATTTCGACAACAGCAAACCATGCAGTTAATCGTTCCACCGCTTCAATATGCAACGGCACGCTCCGTTCCTTGCCGCCTTTGCCGTAAATCGACAGAACGCGATGCTCGCCGTTTGTGCGAAGGTCATCGACGCTGAGAACCACGAGTTCTCCAACGCGACAGGCAGAGTAGGCGAGAACTGCGAGCATTGCTCGATCACGAATGCCCGCTGGTGTCGACGAATTTGGGGCGTCGAGTAACCGACGACAGTCCGTGGAGGAGAGCCCAACGGTCTTGCCGTCTCGTGGAACAGATGGGGCTCTTACGAACTTGCTGTGAGCTGGATTTGCACCGAGGTAACCGTACACTTGCAGATACGAAAACAATGATCGTAGGACTGTCATCTTCCGAAGGATCGTTGCGTTGGCGAGACCTTGCGATTTCAGAGCATCGCGCCATTGGGCGACGTGTGCAGGACGGATCGTGACGAGTTCTTCGGGCTGATCGATATCAACGCCGACAAAGTGACAGAATTGCCGAAGGTCGCGTGCGTAGTTGACACGAGTGAGAGGGGATTGTGATTTAGACAACCAAGCTTCAATGGCTTCGCGCATTGAAGCACGCGAAGCACTCGACAACATGTCAGCGTTTTTGTCAAACGCAGGTACTATTTCCTTGACGAACGGCGCCAATGTCGTCGAATCATTCTTCGCAGAGCCGGTGCTGTTTTGCTTCGCAAAACTCACATTATCCGAAGTATAACACAGCGATTATTCAACGCGCAAGTTAGACGACAAACACGCCACAATTTTAGTGTGAAGTCAATTCGAGTTTGACGAAGCGGCAGTTTTATTTCGAAACCACATATTGCTGACTTCGCAGGCTAAATGTGCGATCCACGTCACTCCCCTGCCTTTCGCACTGGTCCCAAAGCGACTCTAGTTGCTTGTAAATGGCATCCCGCCAACGAATCGCTTGATCGTAAGAATGATGCTCCGCCCACCACGCGGCGTTCCGAATAATATCGTTGTGAGCCGCTTCGGTGATCTCAAGGTCGAAAGTCATTGCCGAATGCGGTCGAGAGCCTCGTTGCTTCTGCGTCGCGATTCTTCAATGGTCATGGTGCGACCGGCTTCCATGTCCTCGACACCGCGTTGAATCGCCGCGTTGATTTGCTGCTGGTGCGATAGCTCGAAGAGAGACTTCTCTGTAACGATAAAGATACGCCCAGTCTCGGGGTCAATCGCCTCGATCTGATCATGGCCGCTTAAAGCGTTCGACAGTTCTTTGCTCAGTTTGGCAGTCATGCTCCGATTATACCACAACCAAGCGGCACAACGGCAAGTTCAAACTCGACAAATTGAGGCTTGGGTTTCCAAAAATCGCAGCTGCAGGGACATCGTACACTTCTGATGAAACGTCTGTCCGTTTTCGCTGCCTTCGCTACGATCGGTTCGTCCATTCCCTTGACTGATGTGCGGGCATCCTTCAGCGTCTCGCTTGCCCCGCCAATCTTCGCTGTTGCACGATTCCAGGCACTCCTCTGCCGACGAATTACGTCGGGCCTCGATCTTCTCCTTTAGTGGTCCGATGGAAGCAGCGCGGTAATTGCACCACCGTCGTCATCTTCGATGAACCAGAGGTCCTCCGATTGATCTTCTGCCTTAAACACTTGTAGGTAATCAAGCCCTTGATGCTTCTCAGCCATCAAGTTCAACACCTTCCAACAGGAGACGATCACGTCATGGGAGTACTCTGCAACCGCGGCTGGCGTTGCGAGTAACGGCTTTTCAGCCGATGGTCGAAACATGTAATTTGAATCAGGATAGTCCAATGGAATTTCTTGTGGCTTGAGCGGCGGAACGGTTCTCAAGGTGTGAGGGGAGACAGTAGTAGAATCGCGAGCATGCTAACTCACGTAAGCGTGCCAATGCAACTCAACGCGACCCCGGGTAGCACATCTGCAGCCACATAGGAGTGGCGAACGACTCGTCGGACAGAGCCGACGAAGAAGGCACGCCTCGATAGAGAGAAGCCCGAGTCGTCACTACCCTTCCTCTTTCCGAGGCGTTTTCTGGATGTCCGCTCCGGCGGATAGCATGCATACGGTACTAACCGGTGCACACAGCAGAGTCCTCGCGTTAGGTCTGACGATTTTTGCAACTGTCGTTCTGACTGATGATTGCGCGGACGGCCGCGATGGCTCGTCGCTGCTCAACGGTGGTGAAACCTTTGCTGCGCAACTTAGCACGAAGGCGAGGAAGGTCGCGCTCGTGGATGGTGACCGTTGAAGGCAACGGCTTGTGTAGCATGGGGCCATGTTGCCACAGAAGGCCCTGCTTGTCACGGAAAGATCTTGATCAAGGCGATGATCGCTGACTGGACAGCAACGGCAATGGAAAGAAAAGCTGCCAAGCGCGTGGTGAAGCGCGTCTCCAAGCGTGCGAGGGCCAATTCAAGCTCATCCTTTGATACCAATACAGTAAGGTTCAGCTCTTGCACTCCCTCAACAATCGCCTCGGCCTGCTTCTCGGGAACACCGGCCTGAACGAGTTGCTTAATGAAGCCGTGCGTGTCGGTAAGCGTTGCCATGGCACCAGAGTGCCACAATCTCCGACCTGTGTCACGCACATACGACGCATTCTTCGCCAAAGAATGAAGCCCCGCGCAGCCGATGCCACGCGGGGGGGTGAATGACGGGCCAGCAAGCGCTTACTTACTCGCCGACTTCGTCTCTTCAGGTTTTGGCCTTTCCTTTGTTGTTGGTTGTTGCGTACCCGTCTCCTTGTGACCGCCGTTGGACATGGGGTGTCCTCCTATCAAGAACCTTGAGCAATTGCTGCTCGAAACAATCAGCAAGAACGACCATCGCTCTTACCGTGTCCGGTTGACGCGAACAGTCAGGCAGCAGAAGCGGTCGAGAACCTTCGGCGGGAAATCGTTTGCGTTGGCCTCAAGAAATGCAAAGAGGAGCGCCGAATCCAAGACCGCTCGCCGAGCCCCCGCGAAGAGGCACTACTGAACAGCACATGGCCGACGCTCCCGTACAGGGAGCGCGGTCGATGCACCTACTTCAGTAGTTAAGAGCCCAGTGGGCTCAGTTTCGCGGGTTTCGGCGAAGCAGTTACATGACGCTCGCGCGTCAATTGAATTGTTGGTGTGACTTTACTCGTCACGAATCATGAGTTGATCTCCAAACTTAAGTCACTACGGACGCAATTCGTCCACCTGTCAGTGTAGCGTTGACGGCAAAAGGTTCAATGCAAATTCTGCAAAGATGCTCGTTGCGCTACTCCGTTGCAAGCTGTTGCGATGCCTCGTCTGTTGTCGCGGCGGCGTCGTCGTCGGTTCCCAGCAGCTTCGCCACGCGCGAAAAGTATTTGGCCAGATTATCGCGAGAAGTCACAAAGAGCAGGACTCCGAGGAAAACGGTGCCAATATCTTCGAGACCCATCGCCCCGTGCCGAACAGCAATCTGCCGCGCCATGTAGAAGAAGAGCAGTGCGACAAGGCCGTTACTATGGAACTTGTAGTAGCTGTAGTGGATTTCGATGAGCCGGTCGTAGGCCGCAATACGCTCCCCGAGTTTCGTGAAGTCCCACGAAGGATGCCGTATGCCTGTTACGTGATGAATGCGATCGATGACGTGAAAGCGAACGGCACTACAAATCATGCCCGCCGCAACCGACGCAATCGTCACATACAAAAACCCGCCGATCGTCGGTCCGTCAGCGTTTGCGCCGTGCAGCCAACTCGCGACGGTCGGCGAGAAATAGCTAACGCCAAGTAGTGCCGTAAATCCCGGCACAAGATAGGCAATCAGCAAGCCGAAGTTGCGGTCCGACACGGTATTCATAGGGGGAGGCAGCGTAGCGCCGAAGCGATCATGTCGCAACGAAATCCATACGAAAGTTGTACGGCGGATAACGATTCGCTACGCTCTCCCGGTGCCAGCACAGAGACACGAACAGACCGGGAAGCAGAGAAGTCCCTTCCCGTACGGCAGACGCCGCTATCTGCTCTCGATCGCCGAGCGGCGATTCTTTGCGACGCTTCTGAAGGCTGCCCCTCCGGGAGTGGCGATCTTTTCGAAGGTACGGCTGGCCGATCTCGTCTTCGTGCGAAAGGAAGCAGAGGGCAATAAGACGCACTTCAACCGTATTCAGGCAAAACACATTGACTTCGTGATCTGCGACATCGCAACTTCGGCTGTGCAATTGGCAATTGAGCTCGATGACAAGTCGCATAGCCGCGATGACCGAAAGCGGCGCGATGCGTTTGTCGATGATCTTCTCAAGCATGTCCACATCCCACTGCTGCGGTTTCGCGCGAAAGACAGGTACAACGCGGCAGCGATAGCCATGAAGCTAAAGGCAGTGATTGGCCGGAGAACTTGAGATTCGAGTCCTTCGATGGTGAAGTACGCTCCATGTGCCTGGCATCGTCAAGGGGACTTGGATGTAGCACACGTCGCGAAGCGGTATCGTTCCCGCGTTTCCTCATTGGTTTGCTTCCTGCTGGCGAGATGGTGCTATCTACCGCCGTGAAGCAGTTCCGGTCTTTCTGCGTTTCGAACTGCGTACTCAACAATCCAGCAGTAGAAATCCTCGGTCAGCCACCATTGATCCATGACAGACACGATGTCGTCGTAACGCCTAAGCATCTGTTGCTTCACGGCCGAAACGTCATATCCTTGCCGATGGAAGTTGATTGCTTCCAGTGTGATCTCTTCAGACAGCAGTGCTTGCCGTTCCTTGAGTGGTGCCCGGTTGGAAATTGCCGTCTTCATCGACAAAAAGGTACCACAAGGAGCTGCATGCGCAAGTAGAAAGTCGACAACGTGAAAGCGCAGGTCACCCAAGACGATTAATGCGCTTCGCGGGAGTCTGGCGATATGTAACTGTCCGAGGGCATCGCAAAATTGAGGATGGTGAATATCTCGGTCTGCTCGGCATAGGTGATTCGCCCGATTGCAAATCGGTACATCGCCTCGCGAATTAGCAGTTCTGCCTGTGCCGTGCGCTGGGACGCGTCTTGCCAGCCGCGAATCAACTCGGCATCACTTGCAAGCGATTGAAACTGTCGCTGCCGAAGGGCGGATGCCAAATTGGATGACATGTGGTGAGCATCGTATCGTGAAGCACGAAGGCCGGCAAACTGTGCTAGAGTTTGCTGGTGAGACAACTCCGTTTCCCAGACGAAAGTGACGATGCGTTTCGCGCGCGAGCGGAACGAATTGCCGTCTACGCGAACGTTCTGATCGATGCGGCTCTCGCAAACCACCACATCAAGCAGTTCATTGCCGATCCATCGCTTCCCTACACCGAGCAGTCGCAACGCCAAAGTCCGACGGTTCGGATTGAATACGAACAGGCGATGGCCATCGGCGGCATCGGTGAATGTTTGCACGCGACACGCAACAAATCGTGGGGAGACGGGCCGTACATTCATCCGCTTGCGCCCGACGATCCGGTCGACCCGATGTTCATTCTGTACGTGTTTAAGCCAAACAGTCACTATCACCGGAGGTTTGAGCAGCGCCGCCGCATGAAGGAACTACTGGGGCGAGATTACCGGAAGCTCGTGGAGCGAGCCAAGTATCACCGTCACACGAAAAAGATGTTTCTGGAGTCACTGACAGAAAGTGAAGCGTATGCCATTCGGCGCGTCTTCCATGTTGAGCCAGGAGAGTTTTGGCGTGCCGCCCGCGGACGGACGTGGTTATCGTTGCCGCCCCGACAGATGCAACTTGCGTTTCCCTTTGAAGACGCATGAGTCGATATAGAATGACATCCGCTTTACCATGATGCGATCGAGACGGCGGCACGCCGTGAATCTCCGCGGTGACCCGTCTCGCTGGAACAACGTGAAACAGTCGGGGAGAAAAAACGCCCGGCTAGGCGGGGCAGCGACCTAACCGGGCAGGGGCAGTACCCGGCGTAGAGGGCAAGTCTCGCCGGGGGGCGCTGCGACGCGTTTCGGCAGTAGATGCGTCGCAGCTGGCAGGCCGTTCACTGTAGCAAGTGGACCCGACTGCTGCAAATGGATGAAAAAGCTCGATTAGACTGCGAAGCAGCCTAACCGAGTACATCGGCCAGTGCGTGCCACCAATGTGCAAGGCGCGGTGACACGATCGACCAGCAGTACGACGGTGTATCGTTTGGAAAGGTTTCTTGTCTGGAATCGGTCGTGGCACGCGGAAGTAGCTACTCTTCTTTGTCTGTTTCGTAAATCGCCTCTGTAACTTTCTGAGCCGCTGATCGACATTCGTCCGTGCCTTGCGTCTGCCCTTGCGAACTGAGCCGCATTTGGAGTTCCTGGAGCGCCCGCACAACCATTCGGCACTCCTGTTCTGAAAGTGCAACGGTGATGATTCGTTCTAGCATTACACGCTCCCTAAGGGATAACGCATCAGTGAATGCGAATGCGTAGAGTACTGCGGAAAGACGCTACGAGCAAATGGTGGGCTCGAAGGTGCAATCCAAGGTCTCGGAGAGACTTTGGCAGTTGACAAGTCAAGGAAACCACACGGCCTTACAGTCAACCTCCGCAGAAGCCAGTGTTCCGCTGTTGCGGAAGCAGCGGTAAAAACCCCACATCGATCAGATGTGGGGCTTGTGCTCGAAGCGTCATCAGGCACAGTGAGGGCAGCGACCATGCTGCTTGGGTGTCTGCAGGACGGGCGAGACGTGACGGCAAAAGTCACTTTCGTCGTCTTCTCCGGCCAGTGTTGCCTCAATGAAACGCTGCGCAGCATCGAAGTCGCACCACGAGAAGGTGATTGACTCGATCTGAACAAATGTGCTGTCGTCACATTGTTTAATGACGGCAAATTCTTGTGCCCCATCTGGTGACGTTGCGTCATTGAGCCAAAGGTATTTGCCCATCGCAAACGCGGTACAACAGCACCACGTCGTTTCCGTCAGCTTATGAGCCAGATCTTCAGCCGAGTCAGCGCGACTAACACACCACACGCGATCATGATGCATCATCGTCTGCCTCCGTGCTCTCGCGAGCGGTTTGCTCTTCGACTTCTGCTTCGGCGTCGATCTTCTCAAAACCAGCGGCAATCAGGACGTACCTCGCGCCGGCCCGAGCAAGTTCCCGGTGCCAGCCGTAGGGAAGGTCTTTACTACCAACGAGCGGCGGAGAGCCATTGCCATCAATCCATTCGAGTAACGCTTCCGCCAGCTCAATGGCAGTCTCCCAATTCTCAGCCATTAGCTCTTCTTGCATTTGCTTCCACGTTGCATGTGGATCCATCACGCACCTCCCTGGCGCTCGGCCATAAACGGGACATAGTAGGTCATGCAGCCGTCACCGAACGCATCGGGCTCAACCGTGTAGCATTCGCCACATTCACACTCGACCGTCATGGTTGCGTCGTCGGCATCGACGACTTCGAGTTCACCTCCGCACGAAGTGCATACACCGTCATCAGAACTCACTCGCATAGCTCGTCTCCTTGTACCTGCGATTTCAATAATCGAATAGACGCTTCAAGCGTTACTTGCCGAACATCGGCAAGCGGACGGGAGATTGGCAGAGATGCCCTGCGAGCGCAAGGCACTTGCCCATTCAAACCAGCGAAGCGCAGGTCAATCTGAAGATGAGCACTAGTGTCGCAACGTTTCGCAATCGTTTGTGCGATGCTCAGCATTGCTGTACCGTACTCGACCTCAATGCAAGACAAACTCATTTCAGACGTTTTGCGGCGGCACCGCAGTAGCTCAGTCACATTGGACGATCTTGCCTACTTGCTCATGGAAAATCGCGACGCAGCTCGGGAGTGGCTACAGCAACACGCAAGCCTGAATGGCTGGATGTCTGCTGATGGCGGCGAGACATGGAGACTCGATGCTGTTGCCGTATTTCATCGCGCAACGGTTAAACGAAGTGGTGGTATGTCACTCTCACGTATGTAGTCACACCAGTCGCATCATTCGGCGTCGTTGTGCCAACATGCCAACGGTATTGTCATTCTCGACGGTGGTAGTGATGATTTCAACAAACCGAACAAGAGCCTCACCTTTGCGCAGCGCGTGGGCGGTTAAGCTACCTCGCCACCATCAGAAAAGCTGCTTCTGTCCGTTTTCATCGGGCACTACCGGTTCTGCAATTGGTCGCAGTATCCCCAATAATTTCGCCTCTTGTTCCTCTGTGAACCTGTCAAACACGCGTTCCATCACAATCCGACGCATGAGCATCTTGGCGGCGTCGAGTTGCTGCTCGACATCGTCTTGATAAGATTCGATCAACCTTGCCTCCTGCAAGCGAGCGGCGAAGCGGTGATCGCGAAGTTGATCGTTGAGGGTAGGATGCTGGGGCATAGGCAGACGAGATTGCCACAATGGCCAAGCGCGCACAAGAGATCTTAAGGCAAAACAAGCTGACGCTTCGATATGTCGAAAGCGTAGCCATCCGTCTTGCCCCAAAACTGTGTCCTGTCTCAATTAGTCACCCGAACCAGCAATGCTAACGGATCAAAGCGTGTTGGCGCGAACCAGAGCGTTTGTACGCAAACTCGGTTCCGAACTCGAATCGTCCACACGTAAAAAGATCCCAACTCGAACTGAGTTGGGATCGGGAGTCCTTTCCACAGTCAGCTTCGGTGCTTTGCTTCGTCGAGACGATGGCAGAGTAATTCGTCTACCGCTTTCGCAACGGTCATGCCGCCAGCAGAGCTTGGAATTGCATGACCTCCCAGGCCGCCTTGTTTGGATAGCGTCGCTGGCGATCTTTCGCGACGTGTGTGAAGGCGGCCAGCATCGACCAGGCAGTACGGTCTTGAAATTCCTCGAAGGTCGGTTTGCGCCATTCATCGAGCAGCGGACGCAAGAGCCGCGTTCCAACCAACCCCTGTTCCCACGCTCGCAGCACAATGGACTCGGCTGCACGATCGGGAATCGCCTGGGATTGCAGCCGCTTTATGCGCTCTGCTTCGAGCGAGTGGTAGTCAGAGAGCTTATCGATCGTCGCCGCAATCCCCTCGTGAAATCGGTCACTGCCGAACCGCGTGTGCCGTTTACTAATGACGATCTCCGATGAGAACGCCAGATTGTCACAAACGAATGTGCGGTTACCGACACAGAAGCCAATCGGGAAGCTCTTGTCGTTCGAGTTTCGCACCCCAACCGACAAGGTCACTCCGTCAGCTAGTGGTGTTGCGATGTCGAGAACACCAAAGAAACGAAGCTTGCCATGCGACACAGACAATTGGTAGTTCCGGACTTCGAATCCGGCACTCGAGAGCGTTCCCTCGACGGCCTCCAACACATCCAGATGCGGAATTGGAAACCAAGTCTCTGTCGGAGGCGGTGCAGGAATAATCTCCAGGTCGCCTTTCGTCACGAGCGACGCGCCACAATGATTCATCAAGGTTCCGTTTGTAGTCATGGCTTACTCCTCTTGTGTTAAAGCCGGTGGAAATGGAAAGAACCGGCGATGATCGTAGCGCGAAAGAGGAATGAGCGCCAGAAGACCGAGTAGTCCGCTGCAACGCAATCGGCACCATCACACGTTCTATGTCGCCCTACTTCCGTACTGATGTCTCGACCATGCCTTTTCGTGCACGTCAGGCAGGCTATTCGATCGTTAGCTCATCGGCACGCAGCCGATCTTCCGAACTGCTACGTACGGTGAGGACGTGAACGGTGTCGTCCATGATCGTGAACACGGCGCGATAACCGGGGCGGGAACCAAGGCCGACGAGCTTATCGCGAATCTCGTAGGGGAACTCGCCGTTCTCCAACGACAAACCGTGACTTTCGGGGAACGTTCGCAGGGTGCCAAGCTGCTTATGTACGGCATTGAACCAACGGATCGCCTGCTCAACGGAATGGTTGTCTGCCCACCAGCGAGCGTTGCGCTCGATATCCTCCTGCGCTCGCGGAGAAAGCCGTACTCGAAAGCTCATGACTGTTGCGGGAAGCCGAGCCTGCCGCGCATGTCCTCGAAGGCTTCGTCCAAAGGCTTCCCTTCCCCCGCTTCCATTTGCGCGATCCCCTCGGCGATCGCTTCGCGGTCTTGCCGCTGGCGCAGCGCATCCATTGCTTGGCGGTGCGTCTCGCTATCGACGATGAAGTAGACGCGACCGGAGGACGGATCCACGGCCTCGACCTCGCTCGTTCCGCTGGCCTGAAGAGCATCGGATAGTTCTTTGCTAAGTTTCGCAGTCATAGCCCAATTATACCACGAATGGTAGGTGCTTTCGCAAGAGCATTGGACTTGCAAAACGAGAAGAACGCACCAGCTACCTGACATCCCAGCCGCATTGCGATCATGGCAAGCGGATATATTGTACGATGCGAAAACGAGACAACGACTGACGGATGGCTATAGAGATCATACGCTACCCATTTCAGACTTACGCCACTCTCCTCCCGTACCGATGCCGTGACGTCTTCCGTATCACGTCGATACGTCCTGCGTCCGGTGCTTTCCTCGGGACAAGCGTCTGCATGGAAAACGGTCGGCTGGGAAGTCCGTCGATGAGGAGCCTCGCATAGGCGGTGAATTTCGGAAGTGACATGAGATCTGACGGCTCGATGGTACCGCCAAGTTGCTCTGCGAGTAACTCTGTGTCTTTCGCACCGACTTGGAATCCTCGCAGACTTCTAGTGTTCCCAAGCGTGTTTGAAAGGTGGCTTCGGCGAGTTGCGTCAATGGATACAATACACTCAGCGGTAAACATCAAGTTGTTCAATCAGAGGACGAATACGCCATGCTTACGATGAATTTACGTGAATTCGTAACAATGATTCGAGCGGAACTGGAAGCAGCTGACAACGATCGACGTCGCGAAGGCACGTCTGCACTGTTCAATCTATCCACGATGGAATTGGAAGTGCAAATTGCGCTTACCGAGAGTAATTCGGACCAAGGCGGACTTTCTATGAAAGTCTTAACGGCAGACACTACTGATACTAAGCAAACAGCAGTTGCTCATACGGTTCGATTGCGCTATGACGTTCACCGAGCAGCGACTACCGGGAATCGTCCTGGTACGAAGCTGCATTCTTCGAGCCCGCCTGATTCAGGACACGATGATGGTGATGTGATTCGATGATCCCGGCACCAATGGAGAACCCGTTCCGGCGTTCGCATGGAACGGATAGGAGTGAGTATCGTCCCTCTGATCATGTACTCGTACTCGGAGCCGGGCGCGAGAATCCTCACGCGACATTACACGAATTTGTCCACATTTTGGAACACTGCTCCACTCCCTACGGATTCTTGCTTGACGAGCTCAATTTCCGTCAGAATCTTCTGATCCAGGAATTCCTCAAAGCAGTCGACGGTCCGATCACTGTTCCAATCTACAATTGGGCGGTTACAGAACGCAAACGCGTTTCGTCATCTGCAACAGCGACAGAAATCTTTGAGAACCTCTTTAAGAGATTTCTACAGCCATGGTCAATCTGCCTCCATATAGTGAACGCCTTTGAAGGAAAAGATAACAAATACATTCGGACATCGACCATCGGCGAAGATGCAACATTCCTAGCAGTCTGTGAAGCAGTACCAGGAACGGCGACTGATCTTGACGCAGTAGACGATGTTCTTGTCGTTGAATTAATGGAGGAGTTGTCGTGCCCGTCAATCAGCTGGGTTGGTGACGCGAGAACGACTTCCTTTCCGTATGGGGCGCACCACATCTCAGAAGGACTGGCACAGTTGCATGAGGGCTTGGAGCGGTGTTTTGATTCACAACGGGAGCACGAATATCTTGCGTTGCCGTTCAAAGTCATCGATTTCGTGGGCAAGAATCGTTTTGCGCATATGCAGAAACACGCATTTGTTACCTACCAAGTCATCGCCGACCTTGCACGATTCACTCCTGCAGGGATGTACTACGGCAGACTTCGCCCACAGAATTCTACTTGGAAAGATATTCATCCTGGCTATCGATTCGAGTTGGCACTTGAAACCGTTGCACAGTCAGACGCGTGGGTAGACGATCTCAACGATGCAGAATCGCTCGCTCAATTCGTTTGCGAGGAGCGTGGCTGGACACAACCCAGAGAGTTCTTGGAGCTTGGAGCGTCAAATGAACACCTCACCGTCCGGCGCCATCGAGATGCCTGTCGAATTCGGCTAGACGACTTCATGGCATTTGGACAGATCAAGCACGCAACAGAGAAAGGCTCTGCCGTTGCGGCTTTTTTTTCAGATCATATGCCAATGACATTACACCCCGACTACGGAACAGTCTGCTGCTTCCCGGAAACTGAGCATGAACCAATCATTGCTGCTGAGCACGTACGGAATCTCTTCATCAGTGACACGTGCTGGTGCGCCATGATGAATGGGATTCCCTCACTACCAATTCTTCCTGCCGGATTGTTGCTAGAGGAGTACACTGGAAAGAAAACGGAGGTCGAATTCGCTGAACATCTTGAAAGCGAGCACCCATGGCTACGACGAGACCGGTTCGTTACTCTTGAAGGCGATTCGTGCTAGCGAAGAACATCAATATCATGTTCCACGTAGTAGCCATGATTGGCATCAAAGTAAGACCGACGTCCCTGGTAAGTGTAGGGCCGTTGTTCATAGTTGTCTTCTTGAAGAAGCTTATAATCGGTCTCGAATTGCTCGTCGGTGAGCTCAGTGACCGTCGCTTTCCATGGATTGAGAAGATCGACGATACGTTTTTTTAATTCTGGATCCGCAGCTGCTTCGACAAGCAGTTGCCGTAGGTCGTTTTGCCCAGAAACCGGGATGCATCCATTGTGTGTTTCCCATCGGGCAACGATCTCCGCCTCACGGGCGAATTGCGGGTGTTCATTTTCCACGACGGTATCGTGGGGGCATGGCACGACAAGAGCAATTGCGCCATACCGATTTCGGTGTGTTATAGTCATTGGTTCGAAGGACTAGCCTCACCGAATGTGGTGCGTTTGCGTGGATTCAAGTGGCACCGGCAAGTCGAGGTCGAACTAGATTTGGGGCAAGCTGACGCAATTTATGGATTCGACTGAACCTTTCCCCTTGAATCGCGCCCGCTACGTCTGGTGGGTTCATACCGATCGCTTTCCATACCGATGCCTTGATGTCTTCCGGATCACGTCAATGCGGCCTGAATCTTGTGATCGACGTGGCACGATCGTTTGCATGGAAAACGGACGGCTGGGTAGTCCGTCAATGAGCAGTCTCGCATAGGCGGTGAACTTGGGAAGTGACATGAGATCTGACGGCTCGATGTTACCGCCAAGTTGCTCTGCGAGCAACTCTGCGTCTTTCGCACCGACTTGGAATGTGAGCAGCGTCCCAACATTTCCAAATAACGCATGAAGGGTCGCGTCGTCAAGCTGTGCAAGATATTGGTTGGCAACCGTCAGCGACAAACGATATTTGCGAGCTTCGCTGAGAATCGTGGCGAACGACTCGGTTGCGAAGTTTTGGAATTCGTCCACATAGGCAAAGAAATCCGTTCGTTCTTCTGGTGGTAGATCGGATTGGCTCATCGCAGCGAGTTGCAGTTGGCTGACAAGAAGTGAACCGAGAAGTGTCGATGCGTCTTCGCCAATGCGTCCTTTGCTCAAGTTAACGATCAGCACTTTCGACTCGTCCATGAACTGCCGAATGTCGATCCGACTGTCGGGACGGCCAAGTATCTCCCGTAGAATTGGATGGGCGATGAACTGACCAACCTTGTTTTGGATTGGAGCGATGGCTTCAGCCTGCATCTGTGGCCGCCAATTGGAAAACTCTTGCTCCCAGAATCCTCGTACAACAGGATCAGTTAATCTCGAAACAACCTGTCCGCGAAAGCGCGCGTCTGAAAGCAATCGCAGTACAGATGCCAGTGACGAATCGGGCGTGTCAACGAGTGCCAGCAGCGCGTTTCGAAGAATATACTCCAGCCTCGGCCCCCAGCTATCGCCGTAAATCTTTTTGAATGCCGAAACGATTCCCGATGCAACCAGTGGACGCTCCGGGACGTTGCGGCAAGCGAGCGGATTGAATGCAATTGGAAACGCTTGATCACCAGCGTCGAAATAACAAATGTCATTCGTGCGGACGCGAGGCACCCACGTAAGTATCTGTTCAGCCAAGTCACCATGTGGATCAAGGAGTGCAACGCCTTGTCCTGCTTTGATGTCAGCCGCAATGAGTGATTCCAGAAGTGTCGACTTCCCCATCCCCGTCTTTCCAAGAATCGCGATGTGCCTGAATCGATCGTCGGATCGGATGCCAAACATATCGTTGCGATTACGAAAAAGAACTCGACCGAGCGTCGCTATCCCTTCCTCTTTCCGAATTGCTGGCAAGTTTGACGGCGGCTCCGTATGACGGAACGGACTTACGGCCATTCCGGCAACAGCAACGCCAGAAGTTGGCGGGTGCCAGAGTGAGGCTACTTCTTGTGGCGTGAGCAAAAAGCCTCGACGTGGTACTCTAACGCCCCGTGTTGGAATGCGGCGAACGCGACCAAGTTCAAATTGGCACGCATCAGTATCAAAGTTCGAGAAGCTCGCAGCGACTTGAGCGATTCGATCCTTTGCCACTTTTCGGGATGCTGCTTGTGTCACAACCGTAACAGTTGCTTCCAGCAGAAACGGCGACCGAACTTTGGCAAGCGTGGTTTCATCGCGCGATGAAGGATCGTCACTTCGGTGAAACGCCTTCAGGGCTGGAGTGACGGTCCAACCGGCAATCCGTCGATGCAAACGACGATCTGTACGCAGGTGCGCATACCAACGTGCTAGTCGACGGTAACGCATCGATTTATATGACTGGAGCGACATTGCAAGCTGTTCTGCTTTTCTGCAACGCTGCGCATTTGCATGACGGAGTGTGATGTCGATATCAACGGAATCGCTTCCTCCACCTTGCATCACAGACAAGATCTGTGCGACTGGATCCGTGAGTGTCCGCGCCATACGGTCTTCAAAGTCGCTATGGCACTTGAGCGAAAATATCTCTGGCTGGAGCCAGACTTTTGCAACGTAGGCGCAGGCTTTGTTTCCTGTTGTATCGATCGCATCATCGAGTTGCGTAATCGTCGCATCGGGAAACGCATCAGCAAGTTGCGAACGCAGCCGACTTGCATCGTCTTTTGCAGCCGTGAGGGTCAGGGTGACCTGTGATCTGAGGCAGCGATAACCAAGACTGACCGTGCCACGCTTTAGCACAACCCCACATGCAACAAGCAGATGTTCAACATGCCGAGGACTCCGTTCCGAACCGCGCGGAACCGCAATGGAAAACGTCACCATGCGCGAAGGATAGCACGCTTAGTGGATGAGCACTCTGAGGAACGGCGGGTTGCCCCGAGAAACTTGTGCTTGTTTTGGCTTCGGTGAGCCGAAAACGGTGCTGATTTCACGAAATCTCGGCTGGTTGCATTTGAAAGCATCAGCAGCGTTGCGAAGTCGCGTGAAAAGGGACGGCACGGAGACAGTGTCAGCTATCCCCAACGAAGCACACTAGGCTTCAGAGCCGGCCTCGTCAGGCGGCGGCTGTTCTTCCGATCGATCGATATGACGACCGCCGACGTAATCCAGAAACTGACGATCCATCAGAACCTTGACATGGTCGTTCTCGTCTTTTTCCCGAACGACTTTGTAGCCGCCACATAATGGATGCTCGTTGTCGGGCTCAAAGTGCTTTGCAAGCGGCTCGAACGTCGTGAGCATCGTGTCGCAGAAGTCGGCCACAATCATGCAGTCCTGAACCTGCAACATGTTGATCGCCAGCAGTAGCGCACTCCGTAGCTTGAGGTTCTCGTCTTTCTCGCTCTTTAGGTGCGCGAGCGCGTTATCGATAAGCAATTGGTGGAAGTAGTCCCTTTCGCGCTCGAGCTGAATTAAGTCCGTCCGAGTTTCCTCTGTGTTTAGAAATCAACCCATGCGCCAGTTCGATCAACGCCAGGCCAGGGCCGCTCCATAATCGCGTAAATGTCACGCCCGCGCAAATAGCCTTCCGACAAGAGCCTTCGCCCAAGTTCTAGGAGCTGGGGACGATGGGCCGCAAGTGCGTCCATGACTCTTCTTTCAGCCTCTTCAATCACCATATCATATTGCACCCAATCGAACTGGCGAAGCTTCTCCCGCCACAGGTGATACGGCACGAACTTTTCGTTTCTGCCGAGCTCATGCAATAGCACGATGTCATTCGGAATCTCCAGATGTTGGACGGCACAGTAATCTCGCATACCGTAGTCAGCGTTTTCGCCATTCACCCAATTGGGGTTGTTGTCTCCCAACAGCAACCGTTCCGCACAGTAACCACCGATGAACATTCTCAGTTCTGCGGCCGCCCATTCACGGTCAGTCTCGACTGCACGGCCATTAGGTGCATTCCTCCAAATCGCACCGGGGTTGAGTGCGGGACCATCAAGCATCGCCCCGTACACGTAGTAACCTTCGAGGATCGCAATCACGATGTGCCCGGCCTCGTGCAAAGCAATCTTTTGAAGTTCACTAATCGAACCCGCCACCGTTCATCTCCCGTAGTCCCGAAGTCTGTTTACGCAATCAACACGCGTGCTCAATCCAGAAGATCGAATCGAAGGCCAATAATGAACTCGTCCAACGAGTGGCCTGTCGCCTTGCAGTACTTTTTCAGATCGGTCCAAAAGTCCCACGGTCCGTTGAGAGTATGCAATTGGATCTCTTGACTGAAGTCGGCTGCTGATCGATCGTATCGAGCAATTCCGTATCGTGTCAGAATCCGAAGTTGATCGGCCAAGTCCTGCGACTCAAGACCACACGCTGTCTGAATCTCCGCGAGTGGCACGGTGCTAGATCCTGACAAGGTACCGGCCTTTCCCACTCGCTCAACAATCACAACCAAGAGTTGACGTGATCGTGCGGGAACCTGCTGCAGCCTCCCCAGCAGTTCGGCCAAATCGGTGAGAACAGGATCGAACTGGTAATCGTCGTAGTTCCATCCCATCTCTTTATCTAATCGCTTCAGGGACCTTGCTGGCGTCGCAACGGTGTGTTTCGCCTCATCGACGATCGCCTTCAGCAGCTTCTCCGGCGCGAGCGTGTACTTCGCTTCATGCTCCCTCTTCATCTTCTGCAGACCTAGCACCGAGTATTTGGTCACGTCGTCGGTCACCTTGTGGTGAGCATGGCACATGAGCATGAGGTTGCTGAACTGACGGCGGTCTTCGTTCGACATCTTGGCGTTGAAACGCTGGCCGCCCTTTTCAGCAGCCTCAATGTGGCAGATTTGGCCGATCACCACGCCGTCGGAATCGATGATCCGGTGAGTGCAGCCTGGGAACGCGCACTCGTTTCCCGATTTCACGAACAGTTCTTTGACGACTTCAAGTTTCGGCTCTAGCCGCTTTACTTCCTCTGCCAATCTCCGGCTCCCTTGCTGAATGACCACTGATTGTATCCACCTGGGAAAGCACGGCCACTGCCCCGCTTTGCGTGCCACATCCCGATTTCGTGTCGGAGGTTGCGCAGCCAATTAAAATCATGTTAGCGGACGGTTAGAATCGAAATGACCTTACTCCTGTAGAGGGTGCTGCCACGGTGGCTCGCCAAGCGATAAGTAGGTTCTGTTGGAAACTGATCATGAAGCAAGCCCTGCCAAGGGCGAAAACTAGCAACACGGGGACGGACGACAAGCACAATAGCGACCACTTCGTTCCCAACCGGAAACGTCCGGCATGTGAACGCTGTCGAAGTGTAAGAGGATTTCCTTGACAGTCTCTTTGCTGAGGTATGTCGCCTCAGCAATGTCTTGGTAGGTAAACGTGTGCTCTCGCGGCTCCTTCACTTGTTCATTCAGGTACGCCACGATCTTGCTCCCCGGCTCCGATGCGAGCATGCTACGCGTGGATCAGCTTGGGATTCTTCCCGCTTGCAGGTCTTAACGTGGATGCGCACTGGATACGTCGCCATAGTTATCCATTCTTCTGAATCAGTTCCGCCAACTGCCGTTCGCCGATCGTCTACTTTTTCTCCCACCCATCGCCCACTGCACCTGGCATGAACTTGTCGGTTTGCGATGACACGGTGAGTACGACGTTGCCGTCCACGACGGTTACCTCAGCGACTTGCAACGGTGCACACTGACGCTAGAAACCTCGGTCCTCACGAAGTTCGTTATTCGCACGGCCTACAGCAAAAGAAAATGGTAATCTTTGGAGTATGTGGCAGAGCCATGTCAAATCAGGTTCAAATGGCGAGCAAGGGTCCGCTCAGTTCACCAGGTGTAGTTGCCCTCGGCGCGAGATAGGCATTCAACGAGCCGAAGTTTGCATTGAAAACACTTCGCATGAGGTGAGCAGGTTAGAACACAGTTCCGATATCGCGATCCAGTTCAACTTTGAGAGTCGTCGTTTTTCTGTAATAGCCGTTCAGCACGAGCTTCCATTCGGCGTGCCTTGCCTGAACGCTTACCCATATTGCGTAACAGCATGGCGTAGGCACTTAAGACGCCTGGAAGACAAGGATGACTGTCACCCGGACCGGATTCGATTAGAGTCAAAGCCTCTTTCAGCACGCGTTCCGCTTCCGGGAGTTTTCCACTTTGACGCAATAGCTCATGCTTCTCCTCGTAAAGACAGGCAATAACGTTGTAGCATGCAGCTAGTTGCTGTGTCTGAATACCTTCAGTAGCCTCTACCAACGCGAGAATCTTGTCGCATAGCCGTTCGGCGTCGTTGAGCCGACAAGTGTTTATGTACACCATCGACAGGTTTGTCAGCGTGCCAATTGCATCTCGGTGATGCGGCCAGTCGGCTTTCTCCCATTCCCGAAATGCTCTCAAAAGATACTTTTCCGCCTCTGCGTACTGGCCCTCATCGCATAGTCGCTTTCCAAGCAAGTTGCAGCCACGCCCAATGTCTACTGCATCTTTGATGGTTCCCCCTTCAAGTTCGTCGAGCGCGTCTTCACAAAGCTGCGATGCCTCTCTGTATTCTTCGGTTTGATCAAGTACGGCTGCCAAACTCAACTTGTAACCTGCAAGATCTGGTACTTCACGCTTTTGCGCGATCGCAACTGCCTGGCGAAGCAGTGCCGCCGCGGCGGCGAAGTCACCCATTGCAAAGCGAAGATAGCCGACTCGGGTGAGTTCGAAGAGCAGCGGGATTCCGTCTTCGCCGCAAACCTTTTTAATGACTTCAAGTCGCCGCTCAGCATATTTTATCGCTGCTGTTGGATCACCAATTGTTTCCGAGTGCCGGGACAAAGCGAGCAAGTGTTGTGCGACGCGAAAGTTATCGCTTCCAAGTAGCCTTTCGACAATTGACAACGCATGCCTCATTGCTGAGCCCGCCTCGTCGAACTTTTCTAGCTTCGTGAGCAAATGTCCACGACTCATGAGTAGATCTGCCAGAAGCACACTCTCGTCTCCTGTATCCTCGCTCACCATGCGTTCTGCTTCGAGGTATGCGTGCTCGGCGTCATCGAATCGGCCGAGTGATCCATAAAGCACACCCAAATGCTCCAACGCAGTAGCCAAATTCGGATGATTCGGGCGCAGCGCTGCCCTGAGTGAATCAACCGCAGAGGCCAGCATTTCTTCGGCCTCTTGACTTCGGCTCTGAGATAACACGACGTCAGCAAGCTTTAAGCGGACCATAGCGACATCTGGGTGACGCCGTCCTAAAGCACGTTCTGCAATCGATAACGCATTTTCGAGTAGTGCCTCTGCTCGTCCGTACTCTTCCTTGTCACCGTAAATCCTTGCCAGCACGCATAACGGCCCAACACGTTCGGGATCATTCGGATGAAGCCGTTTGTCTTGCAGTTCTTTTGAGCGGAGTGCGTACATTTCGGCTTCTTCCAATTTACCGATCGTCGCGTTAAGTGAGGCAAGGTTGTGCAGAATTATTGCAAAGTGAGGGCTCGTCGAGTCATCCGCTGCTGCGGAGATACGCAGTGCTCGCTCGTATGCCTGCTCCGCCTCGGTGAACCTTGACAAGTTTGTTAGAACAGTTCCGAGACAGCTCAGCGCTGCGCCGAAATCTTCATCGTTTACCTTATGAGATCCTTCATAGATGGATATAGCCTGTGTGAGCAGAGCTTCGGCAGTCTCGAATTGCCCTTCTTCGATCGCGAGGCTACCAAGATTGTGAAGAGTTACTGCTACCCGCCAGTCGTTATCACCGAACTTCGCCTTTCGTAGCGAGAGCGCCTGGCTGTGGAGCCGTTTCGCTTCTGGATGGCAGGCGAGGCGGGTTAAGAAATACGCGACTCGGTTTAAGAGATAGCCTGGATCGTCGATTTCTAGTCCGTAGCATTTAATGTGTTGAATGACGAGCAGCGCATGAGGCATAAGACGCCAGCAGTGACGCCAGTGAACGTACTCCGTAGGTATCAAGAACGACTGTTCGACCGCGCGTACGACATGACTTGACCACTCTTGCTTTGATTCGTCGCTCATTGCGGCGCGCACAACGGACTGGACTAATTGATGGACGCTGACGGTCATTCGTCGAGTATTTCGCCGCACGAGCGAGAATTGCAGAAGTGGTTCGAGAAGTTCGTCAATCTGTAATGGATCACGATTGATGTCGTTGAGCTTAGATTTCAACAGATCAGTTAATTTGGGTAACCCGAAAACGAAAAGTTCCAAAGGGATGTCATCAGGAGCCAGGAATGCCAGCATCTTGAGCATTTCTGCCGATGCCGGTGAGAGCAACTCGACTTCTTCAAAGTTCAGTGACCAAGTAGTCGCCACGGAAGCAGGATAACCACCGGCAACTGGTTTCATATTTTCAAGCAATTCGATCTGCCGATGTCTGTAACTGGCCAAGTAGTCGCGGAAACGTGACATCTTTGCCGCAATGAAGGCGGCCGCTTGCTCAAGCGCAAGAGGAAGATATCCCAGTTCACTTGCTAACTCTCGTATCGCTTCGGATTCAGGCTCATCTAATTCGCGATTGCCAACTCGTCGCGCCAAGAATTCTGCGGCATCTCCCGGTTCAAATACATTCAGATCAATCGGGCTCGGAATTCGTGCGCTGTCAAGGTTCGGTGATCGGGAGGTCAGCAACAAATGGCCATTGCCGTTGTGCGGAAGGTAACTGGCTATTTCGGCAGGGTGATCTGCACCGTCTGCAATGATAAGCCAGTTCTCATGGGTAGTTAGCCATAGACTAAGATCTCGAAAGAGACTCTCGAAATCAGATGCCGTAGCTTCGTGACGAATTCCCAAATCCTGCGCGACTTCCCTAAGGGACTCGCGCATTTGGCTTTCCGACCCGGCTCGTAGCCAGAGAACGGCGTAGTACTTTTCCCGATAGCGATAAGCATATTCAGCAGCAACCTGCGTTTTTCCGCATCCGCCAAGTCCAAAGATTCCCTCGAATCGCGGACCATCCGGGCGAGAAGAGTCCGTCAATCTATCGCGTAGATTGACTAGCAATTGCTTCCGGCCGGTGAAGAAGGGGTTTTGCGCAAATGGAACCGTCCATGGACGAACGCGTTTATCCAGTTCAGAGTGAAGTTCGGAGACCCACTCTTGGACTCTGGCCTCGAACTCGGGCCGCGCCATGAGGAGAGATTTGCTTGAATGGCTTGCCAGCCTCGTAATTAACCCTTCAACGACCAACTCACGTCCACGGGCGGTGGTCCCAAATGTACCGTGCAGTTCCACGAAGCGACCGAGGCGGTGGGCCGCCTGCTCAAGGAGCGTCGTGATGTCTAGCGGTTTGCAGATAACCTCGACATCTCCAAGTGTGCCACTTTTGACCAGTTCTTTGGAGAATGACGTAGCTACAAGAACTAACTGGTAATGGCCAGCTGCACGTGAGTCCTGCAGTTCGAGCGCCCATCGACTTGCCATGGGTTTCGTGACGGGGTTGTCTGAAGACTTGACCTGAACGGCCTTGCTCTTCTCGCTATACGTCCAAAGAATATCTACCTTTTCCGATTTGAGATCTGGTTCTAGCGTCACACTCTGCCACCCATTACTCGAGTCGAGGGCATCCAATACGGCGATCAGAGTTTGGACAAGATATCCGCGAATTGCTTCTCTTCCGCCCATAGTTGGATCTTCCTGAACGTAGAAGTAGACAGATCGTCTGGCAGTTTGCCCGAACGATAGCTCCCAATTTAATCTTGGTTCTCGTTGAGACAACGTACCACAAGCTCTTTGCCCGTCCACAGTGAGTAGATCGATATGGCCCTCGTGGCTACGACGACAAGACTCGATTGTGGCGTTGATGATCGCGGAGTATGTCATTGGACCTGTGTGCGCTCAAGTCGACAGCGCAGGTACGAGAAACCGAGGGGCATTTTGCGCGCTCATGACGAACCGTCATGCGTCATCAGTCGGTCTGCGTCGCAGGACGAAGTTTCCCCGAGAAACATTTTGACTTTGTGCCTTCAGCAAGCCAATGCCGCTAACCAATTCGTCTTAGTTCGTTTCTTCAACGAAACGTCTTAACCCCGCGTGGAGGATGCGAAACTCCAACGCGGGGCCGCCGTGGCCGTGGTCCGGATGGATGCTGCCAATCCGCAATGCGTTGGGCGAGGGTGTCGCCATGGCCCCGAAGCATCGCCAGCGTTTCACCCCGAAACGCCGGTCGAGAGGCTCCGAGCGCATAGGGTGACGGAGAGGTGAGGGCGCACGATCACGCTCCTCGCATCAAACAAGGCGGCCTGCCGGCTGGTGACAGAGTTTAGCAGGCAGTGGACATCGTCGCGAAAGTACGTTGGTCTGAAAACGGAAGTATTGGGTCGGGGACCATGACAACACGTCGACCGTGATGGTCTTCAAAGCACGCATCCGTCAGCGCACAAGACTTCGCTAGGTAGTCATCCAAGTGTGTGATGTAGAGCAGCGATCGTTGTGGATTGTTCGCGAGCGACTTCGCGGCTTCTGCGATGTGGCGATTGCGAACGCGACTTCGGGTCGACACAACGAGTACGCGAAAGCGACTCGCACTTCTGTCTTGGTACTGCTCGTAGAGCCGGATCTTACGTTCCCAACTATCGGCGTCTTTCCGTGAGCGAACGCGTTCCGTGCCGTTATCAAGCTCCACGAAAAAACGAAACTCTTGCTCGGCGAGACGAATGCAAAACGAACAATCAGGAAACAAACTTTCGTCACCGATCTTCAGCCGTAATGCATTTTCCCGGGCGAACTCCGCGATCGGAAATTGCATCCGATGTGCGCTAACAATCGTATGCACAATGAACTCCGATAGGCACCGTGTATGGTGATGCTTGGCGATACCGATCTCGCTGAAAGCTCTTTTCGTTGGCGGCTTTGCATCTTCCCCGTGCAGTAACTGAAATCCCTGCCGTGTTAACCGGTAGTAGTCTGGGGCTCCGCCACGCATCGTACTTGCGTACTGAAAACGTTGTAGCCAACCGGCCTCTCGCAATCGTGCTAAGCGACCGCGAACACGTGAGTCGCTCGTGAACGGTTGCGAAAATATTTGACTGAGCTTCAGGAGCTGCTGCACCGTCAGTGGACAACGATCGATCGCTTCGAGGATCTCAAGATCCCGATCGGTGATGCGAACATGAAGTTGGTTTGTCATACGCAGTGTGGTAAGGGTACCATATCGTCGATTCACTTCTTTGTTTTCTCGCTTGCATGACTGCCAAAAGAACAGGCTACATAAACGTTGACGAACTAATGCCACAGGTGTCAGTTGAGCAAGTCGCCCAGTATTACGGAGCCACACTTCCGGAACTTAAGCGGGTTGGCGACGAGATTCGGACCAAGTGTTTTCTCAATTGCGGACAACCAGAAGAGACCGGTGACCGAGCGATTGCGATCAAGGCCAGTGAACCGGTAAAGCCATGGCGTTGTCACCACTACGGGTGCAACAAGGGCGGCAACCTTGTGTCTCTATGCGATTTGTTGAAACCGGGAGTACACTCTGACGGACGACCGCGAGGAGCTCGCTTCAAAGAAATCGCGGCTGATTTGCGAGCAATGGTCGCAGGTGTCGCCACCACAGAGTCGCCACCGACTACAGAACAGGTAGCACGCCCACCGACTCCAGCGCCTCCTAAACAGACAACGACTGCTCGCAACTTGCCACTCGCACGCAGCACAAACGAACGTGCCCGAGCCCTTGTCAATCTCGACGACAAGTTCCTCGTTGATCCGGCTGACATGAACGCCAAGGGCGCAGCGTACTTCCGCCACCGTCCCTTCCTTTCACCCGAGGTGTGTCGCAAGTGGCGTATGGGATACCTGCCAAGCTCCACCGGACCAACACGCACGGGCGGCACCATGCGAGGAAAAGTCGTCTACCCGCTCCTCTCGGAGCGTGGCGAGGTGTTAACGTGGTTCGGACGCGACCCAGACTTCGAGGCGAAGCACGCTGCGTGGAAAGCAGCGGCTCGTGAAGGGCGAGAGCCAGAGAAGTGTCACTTCGTGAAAGGCTTTCAGCGAGGTCTCGAACTCTTTGGGCAGCACAGCAGTCGCATGCAGGAAGAACACTATCGGCAGCGTATCGCCAAGGTTGGTGTCATCGTGGTCGAAGGCCCGAATGATGTGATTGCACTCGATACGCTCGGCGTCCCGGCCGTCGGACTGTGTTCGAACAGTATCACGAGCGATCAAGTTAAAAAGCTCGTACGATTTGCCCGCACGCTTGCAGGCGGCAACATCACGCTCATGCTTGATTGCGATGAAGAGGGACGCACTGGAGGCCTCCAGGCATTGGGTGCGCTCGCCCAGCATTGTCGCGTTCGGTTGGCCTGGTCACCGGAGATGTACGAAGGCCAGTTCCGTGGCCGCCAGCCCGAGTCGCTTTCAAGCGACGAGTGGCAGAAGATTGAGGCGTACTTAACCACGTAACAGAGCAGAACGCACAAATGCCATTCTATGGCGATGTAAGCGTCGCGTATTCGCGAACGCTACCTACCCTGTCGAGCAGTCCCGGCAAGGACTCTCGGCGGCAATACGCGTGATATTTGCCGTAACGAGAAGTGATCCACCGGGTGTCCGGTGGTGTGATCAGCCCAGCGCGGGCGGCGAGTTGGCCGACCATCGCCTATCGGCGATGGGCTGTGTCCCGCTCTGCGGAAAGGTTTCCGATCGTGGATCGGGAGTCGTGCGGGACACGCGAGCGACGACGAAGGAGGCAGCGAGTCCCCAGTTGGTTGCCAGCACGATCAGCGCTCCGTCGAACTGTCGTCATGGTCGGCCAACTGGGGACTCGCGGGCGATAGCCTCGCGAGCGTTGTCCCCTGTTAGGTGATGTTTTCCGTAGTGGCTGGCCTAGAGCGTCCAACTTCCAGTTGGTGCCAGGCCAGTGAACACTACGGCGGCGGGCGCCGATCCGTTCTACGGTCGAGCGTCGCGTCTTCATTCCTGAATGTGCTTCCTTGCCGAATTCAGAAACTATTTTCTTATAAGCAATCGGGCGATAGCCCGTCTCTTTTGTTTTAACAGAGTACCTTGATAACAATTCTTTTGACGTAGGTGCGGGATTTGTATGAATCGCCGACATGCTCAACAATTCTTGGATGAAACCCGAATCATGCGTTTCAAAAAAGTAACGGGGAGTCCACTACAAGTTGCGAAAAAGGTGACGGGGAGTCCACTAGTGTCCGGAGAAAAAGGTAACGCCGAGTCCACTACCGCAGCGGGCGTGAATCATGCGTTACAAGAGTGATCCAATTGTCGTAAAGCCCGTCGTATCAGATGCTTCATTGTTACCTTTTCGGTACCGATTGCGAAAGTGCTTTCTGGCTAGGCTCTTGGCTTGGCATCGTGCGTCTGGTTCTGACTTGCCGGCTTTCAGGAAGTCTTCGGTCAGTCGCTGCATGACGTTTGCAAATGCTTCACGGGCTTCGTTCGCGAGATACGCATCAAAGCCATGGTCGTTGGTGGTTGCGTGAAGCAACGCTGCTTTGGATCGTTCCTGCGTTCGCTCCTGTTCAAGCTCTTTCTTCCGAAGATCTCGCCACCAGTCGGGTGGCGTTCGGTTCTCCTTGGAAGCAGCCTTAACATTATCCATGAAGTACGCTTGCGGGCTGTTTGTGAAAAACGACGCTGCCTGTCGTTCGATGGCCGCAAGCGTGATGTCTGACCATTGAGTGAGGAGCTTCGCTGAATACGTCTGCATCAGGCGATGAATCGTCGCTACGTCGAAGCCAATAGACCTGAGCGGATCAAACAGCGGCGAGTCTTTCACTTTCATGGACGTAGGATAGACGGACTTGTCAAACGCAGTCCCTTTGTGAAGTTGTACCGTGTACACTCCCTTACTCGCCTTTCTGATGAGGTCATTTGCAGACGTCGAGTTGCTTGGCAGCAAAAGAAGTTGCCGATCAACAAGTTGTGTGCAGCATCGCAGCACCTTCTGCTTGAGGTGTTTTACTTCGAGGGAGTCTGAGAAGCCGAGAACATCAACGGCCAGCGATCGCACATTGAGCGGTTCGATCGTATCGGCTCGGAAGAATCGCTTCTTGAGATACAGATACAATCGACGACTTGCCGCATCGAGATCTTTGTAGAGTGCGAGATCGAAGGCGAGGGCTCCGCCCGAAGCCGAAGCGAGTTCAAAGAAGATCGGGTCCCACGCAAACCGCCAACTGCGGCTTGAGTTGCTGTCGAGTGGCAAACTGTAGTTGAGGAATCCAAAACTCACATCGCGGTGTTCACCACGCACCGGATCGTAAAACGCATCATTTTGATAGCGGATTCCAGCAAGTCTCTTTAAGGCAGCCCGAAACGACTCGAACTCACGGCCACCGCGTTTATCAGATGTGATGAGCCCCAGTTGTCGGAGGCAGTAGTACGGTGTTGCGAAGAAATCAGCCGTCGGCTCTGGCTGCGAAAGTGCGAGTGACAAGAGTCCCCACAAGTACAGCTCATCGTGCGCCGACATTCCATCAAGCATTCCAATGCGGACGTGAGCTTTCTTGCGATTGCGATGTTTGTCGCTAAATCCATAGGTCGTCTCGTGGATCGATGCAGGCATCAGTGACCGCTTGGTGTCGAGTGGACAGAGGGCATGCTCGACCAGTGTGAGCTGCGCTCGGGCGTATCCCGGGCGGTGTGGTCTCCGTTGGACGGCAGCGTGCGTTGGCATATTGCACATAGAATGCCTGCGCTCGCACGCTTTGGGCAAGGAGCGAGTGAACAGTTGAGTTGTTCAGCAGGCCAACTCATCCAGCCCACAAAGCCGCAAACACTGTCGCCTTGAGTGCCGTATTTCGATACGAGCGAGTGAGTGATAGCGACCAATGACAGTTAGTCATTTGTCGTAGGAAACAAACAACTAACCCTAGGGTTAGTTCGACACTTCTCGGTGAAAGCCACCACTTTTGAAAGGAGGTTTGCGAGCAATGCCAGCAAATCCTCGTGCCAAACAGTCTTTGGATGCAGGCTGTCTAAACCGGGCTCGCAATCTGACGATGACGTAGTCGGAAATAGTCCGCGATTTGCAGGTTCAAACCCAGTTTGCGACCTCGATTTTGGTGGCGTTCAACGAGAAGTGTCGTTATTTCTTTTCAATAAATCCCCTAAATCTTCAGATGAACCAAGAATTTTCTCGTCTGCCACTTAACATGCATCGCGAATCCCGACCGCGGCAAGTCCTCTAGTATTCGCTCGTATGCTATGAAATTGGCGAGAGAGTTGCCCGCTAAGGCGCGCGAGGAAAGGGCCTGCAACTCGGTCAAGGCTCTTTCGGCAATTCGTGTGAGGCGCATAGCCCGGCGTAGTAGCCGCTGACAAAGGATGCGGTCAATCCTCTGAAGATTCCAGTGGCATCTCCAGCAACCCAGAGCGGATAGGGTGTTACTCGTAGCGATCGATCGATGGCAGGATACCATCCCACGCCTTCGACACATGGACCGAGCAGTCGAACGCGTGTTGTCTTCAGATCTGGAAACGCGTCGATCAGATTCGCAAGCCCATGCAGTAGCAACGACGCCGCTGTTTGCCCGATCCAGTTCGAGACATACGACATCGTCTCATTGCTCACGAGTTCGTGCCCCTGCATCCATTCCGTTTCGCACACTTCGACTGCCTGATCGATACTACGGTATTCCCGCCAAATCTGGGTGCCAAGCGTCTCATCCGTTGTCCGTAAGTTGAATCCAACATTCGACCTTCCTGTATCGCCGACATCCGCGCGACCGGAGAGCGATAGGATCCCCTCAGGCGTGTGCGTCGGCACGGCCTCACCCTCCCGACAACAGCAAAAAGTGCGGCACTCGCTGTCTGGCGAGAGACGCAATAACAGCTTGGGATCGAGGTCGGGCTGATCACGCAGAAAAAACTCGCTGGAAAATTGTTCAATCCGAACTCCCAACTCCACGTACCGGAATTCCGTCGGGAGGGAGCCTGCCGTCGAATGGAATGCCGAAGGCCCATGGCGACCGGCAGCGAAGACTATTCGTCTATACGAACTGTTACGTTTGACACCCCAGTGGCCGTTAACCTCGCAAGTGAGGGAGTCGATGGCCGTTTCTGGAAGGATGAGACGAGCGGAAGTTCCATTCATCAAGTATGGTTCGTGTTCCTGCTCTAACATGCCTATGAGGCGAGAGCGAATGTTGAACGACATGTATTGTGATTTGTAGCGCTTCTGCTTGACGTGACCATGCCACACCGAGGTTTCGGCCGGTGCAGCGCCAGCTTCAAATCGCGGTACGGTTAAACCATAAGGGAAGACAAGCTTTTCAAACCACTCGTAAGCATGCCGCAGAGCTGCTGAGTCCTCGAGTTTCCAGAGTTTAGTGGCCGACGGAAAGAAAGAGAACTTTCCGTCCGAATAGAGCCCGGCACCCCCAGTGCCTTGAACAAGTGACGACGCATCGGATCGGCTGCGTTGTCTAATGCGATCCCCTGTCTCACAAATACAGTAGCTGACGTTACTCTGACGGCACGCCGACGCCGCTGCGAGTCCCGCGGGTCCGGCACCTATGATAAGCACATCCGCATCGAAAGGTCGCATCTGCCCAAAACCTTTCTGCTAACCTTTAGGCTCTGGCGCAGTCGACGGCGAGTCGCTGTTCACATCGTCAGAAAGACGAGTTTTACGCTCTTCAGTGCGCTTCAGATCCTTCTCTAGTAGTTCAACACGCTGGTCCATCGCATCGATCTCAGCGCGTATCTTATCTATTCTCATAGCCTCTTCCAACAAGCTTTCACGAGCTTCTCTCGTCTCCTGCGGAAGGTCCTTCAGAATCGTGTTTATATCGCCTTTAGAATCAGACTCAACCTGTTTCAAAGCCTCTTTCGCACGATCATTTAGACCACTGATCAACCAGAGATGCACCGCGCTAGGCACGGCAATCAACGCCGCGATTAGGGCGATGGTCGCAACCAAGCGTCCCTTAGATTCACTTTCCAGCTTTTCAATGCGCCCAACGATGTTGCCTCCAGGGCCAGCCCCAGTTTCTGGTGCCTGGAACTGAATTAACCTTTCTTTGTCTTGGTACTGCCCTGTATAGCCATCAATACGGCTTCCGAGCGTACAGAATTCTAGTGTGGCAAAATGTTCGCCCATTTTCAGGTCTGTATGAACATCACGCCCGTTGAATAGCATGCAAAACAAAGCACCATGGTAGCCGGGATCAACTTGTGGGCCGTTCGAAAGCAGTACTCCCTTGAAGAAGAGGCTCACTTTAAGGTCGAAACGGCCGGCCATAAAGCAGGGGATGTTTGCAGTCTCATCTGCCTTGACTATGGCATACGAATAGGGAGGAATCCTAAAAAAAGGCTTCTCCTCCGTCAGTTGATATCTTTCACCCTGACACCAAACCTCGCTACCTAGACGAAGGTCGTAGCTGGCAGGCTCTATACTGTTTTCATTCGCTCCGTCGAGCAACGCCTCCGCGGCAATGAGCGGTACAAGCCAGTTCTTTCCCACTAGTCCTCCGCGCGAAACGAGTAATTCGCAAACAGCTTTCGTCGCGTTCAGGATTGTTGTAGCGTCCCCTCGTAGTACGATGTCCGCCTTCCGTACCTGCCCTAATTGTGATTCGAATTCTACGTGCGACATTCGGCGAGAGCCGTCACCGTCTACGCGTTCATGCTGTTCTTCCAATGTCCTTATGGTGTCAAGACCTATGGTTATGACCTCACCCGTCCACCGCTGACGAAATTCCTCAAGAACGTGTACGCTACCTGGGTCGAAGACGGTGACGCCGCAGCATCCATCAGGAATGTCCCTCACTTTATTGTTCCGCACCCCGTAGTTGTATTCGCCCACCTTAATCTTCCATGCCATCGAGTTTCCGTGTGGAAACTCTTCGACAAATTCATATTCTTCAGGTCCGCCCCGCTTCGGACGGTTAGTTGTGGGCTTAAGAACTTCGATGTTCGGGAGCCTATCCAGCGAGGCAAGTAATGTCGACTTTCCTGCACCGCGGACACCAATAAGAACGACAATACGCTGCATGGTCTATTCCTCTGGCGACTGGTAGACGAGTAGTGTCTCTCGCTTAATCGAAGTCCAACTGTGACGCGTCTGCGACTGCCTGATTGAACGATCATGTTGCAGGAGCTTCCGCCATTGCATCTGTTGCATCATCGTATCGATCGCGAAGACGCCGTTCTGGGCGCGCGATTCCTTGTGAGGCACGACGAGAGCCGCATAGCCCCCCGGGCAAACCTCCGACACCTGCCATTTCAGCGCCTCCGTTATCTGCTCCGCCCAACGCCGTTCCTGTGCAACACCGCTTCTCCGGCGACGCGCGCCAATCTCCTGAGAGACCAGTGCGACGATCTCGTCGGTGGTGCGGCCAAAGAAATAAAGTGACAAGCGTTGTCCGTAGGTGTAATCAATTGCGCCGCAGTAGGGTGGCGAGGTTACTAGGAGCGATGGCTTAGTCCTAGGCCATTCGCGGGTCGCCGTCGGAGTCGACCAGTCGTAGCATAGTGTCCAGCACTTCACGTGACGAGTTGACCATGTTGTTGGACGTGAGCTCGTTGAACGCAGGGTGCCTCGTAGGCGTGACAGCCAGACTCTGCACAACCGAAACATTGAGCGTTCAACAAGCTCGGAGGGAAATACGTTGTCGGCTATATGTCCCCAACTCTTTGGCTGTGAGGAAGCTGTGCGAAGGACCGCGGAGATCATGAGAGTGGCGACGAGCTGATCGAAAGCAGGAAGATCGCTACTTAGAACTTCCTTGTGGAGGTGCTTGATGTCCCTGAGCGTGCGAGTATGGTACCACGGCTGCAGTTCATCCCACTGAGGTGGAGCATGTTCCAAGAATAACTTTAGCATCGTCTCTGGCGTCGGTCGCATGTACTTGGAAAGCCAGTCGGTAATAGTGCTCGTCTGAGCTGCTGGGAAGAGAGACTCGCTGCCGACGCTGCGGTCCACACGATTAAGTAGGTCGTCCACGCGCTCAAGTACGTCATAAGCATGGTCTGGCTGTTGCAATACAAGCAACTCAAAACCAGAGCGGACGTAAGTCGCGAGGACCGCGACAAGATTCAGGTCGGTGGTAAGGATCCGTCGCCCATTCTGAAGTGCGGCGGACGCAGAAGATCCGGCTCCACCATATGGATCGAAGACAAGATCACCCGGTGCCGTGAGAATCTGGATGAGTGCTTCTGGCAACTCGCGCGGAAATGTCGCAGGATACCAATGAGGGAATCCGGTCGCGCGGCGCGCTTCAGCAAAATCCCAGTCAACGGCACTGAGGGCTCTGATAAGATGGCTGGTCAATCGAAGAGTTCCATTTGTCGTGAGTCCATATCGGCACTCTCCGCCTCGAACACGGGATCAACAATGGGCCTCGTGCCGTGTACTCCGTGATGGTCTAGCAGCTTCCGGAAGCAACCCCGCAGGTCGTCCGCGAGTTCGGCGTTGTGAACGGGGCGCGACGTGAAGAGTCCAATGAGAAGGCGGTTGCTGTCTCGACCCATACGTATGCTTCGCCCGCTCTCCTTTTCAATTACGTCGACGGCCCTATCTGTCTTGGCGACATCACGTATGAAGTGTACGAGGTATTGGCAGCTATGACCGGCCTCGCGGCTGCGGCTCTTCAATGCAGCGACTAGGGAACGCTTCGCTTCTGCGTTATCGAGGAGTCGATAGGTTTCAACATCGGGGGACTCTAGCAAGACTAGTGGCACGAACAGGTCGCCAGTTCGAAGTCGGCGGACCATATCGCGGATATCTTGAAATTCGCCGATTCCAATGTTCCAAAGCTGGTCCAGCAGTTCGTTGTCGGTGTACTTCCAGGCACTCGGATCGAGCTGATCGTCGTTTAAAACTCGCTCAAGGGCGTACTGCAACATTGCCTTTGCGGAAAAGTCCGCCCAGTCAAGGAGGAGCAACCCATATAGATCGTGGCGGATGCGCTGCCAACGCTCGAGATGGACAAAGGACCGAACGGGCAATGCGGGGCCGTCGGGAGTTACGTCAAGGTCGCGTGCTAACTGAAGTGCACACGACGAGTCCTCTGTGCCAGCCACGCCGACATGATAGGCAAGTCGAAATACGTTGTCGATATTATCAAGGTCGATCGTTCCGCTGATTAGCGGCCCATATACACCTTTTCCGTTGATCATATCGGCGACAAGCGGCCACAAATCGCCAAGAACTTTAGATGCCCCGAAACTACGGCCGAGGAAGCTGACCGACGCATCCGCAGCTTGGTGGTATCGGACTGCGTGGCCATGGGAGAGGTCCTCGTGACGAAAGCGGTCACCGTGTTCGGCCTGAAGTACGTACTCAAAAGAATGACCGAACGGGCCGGTCTGCACATCATGCAATAGGGCAGCTACTGCTATTGCCTCCGCAATGTCGCACGGCAGTTGGCGGTGCGACGTCCATTCGCGTGCTAGCCGCAAGGTCCCCAGCGCATGCTCAAATCGCGAGATCTCCGACGCACCTGTAATCAACATCGAGTTGATATTGCACATACGTATGTACCGCAGGCGTTGAAGTTCAGGCACGGCGAACACGCGCGACTCGAGAGGTGTGAGTTGAAGCCGACCATATAGCGGATCGAAAACTCGTATGGCAGAAGGTTCCATTCAGATTCTCCCACCATAGCGGTTGTACTGCATTAAGTCATCGTCAACACCAGTGAGCGGGTCGTGGGACTTGTCGCGGTTGCAGTTCGCGCCAATGTTGGAGATCAAGTCTATTTGCAAATTCAGCCTCTCCAGCGCGGCCCCGCTGCGGGCGTCATTGCCCGAGAGTCTGCTCTCGAGATTTCGTTGTTTAACTCGCAGTTGGTGAGCCTGACATGTTTGGAGCCATTGAGGTCTTGGGGGAAGTTCGACTTTACTGAGCTTACTCGATTTGCGGTTGTCCTGGAATCAGGCAATGCCCCTACGTTACGGCTGCCCCGTCCTATCCGATCTGTATGTCACAGCTATGCGGATTTTGGCTTCGTGCGTCGGCGTGAAACGCCGACCTGACTTAGCTGCACAGGTGGGCGTGTCATTGGCGCGCAGTTACAGGCACAGAAAGTGTGTAAGCGGATGAATGCACGCTCTCATCGCGAGGAGAAATCACCCACTTTTCATTGCAGACATGATGCTCTGCTGCCAAGCTATCGCGTCAGATGGCGAAGGAACAGTTCACCTATCCGGCAACGCGTCCGCTTTTCACGAAGTTGGAACAGCTCAGTCAACAAGTTGGGTTAAGCCGCGGCGAGGTCTTTCAGGATTGGTTAACAGCGATGGTGTGCGTACTCGCGGCAGAGACCAAAGAAGACGAGTACATGACGATGATCCAGCGCTATACAAAGGGAACAGTTGGTAAACGGGGAGCAGACGTTATGGCACAAATGTTCGGGGAACTTGTGAACGTGATGACTCGTGAGAACGTCGATATTCTGGGCGACTTGTTCCAATCATCGATATCGTACCACGAAGCTGGTCAGTACCTTTCGCCACAGCCCATCGCAGATCTGCTTGCGAAAATGTCAATTGAGCCAGATGCTCGACCAACTCACGACAAGCCGGTCTATGTCAACGACCCGGCATGTGGCACCGGGCGCATGTTGCTTGCAACTGCCGAAGTCAATCCGCACGTCGAGCTAGTCGGCCAGGACGTCGATGCTCGCTGCGCCAAGATCACAGCGATTTCCATCGGGCTTCGTGGGCATTACGGTTGGGTCGTATGTGGAAACTCTTTAACGGGTGAGACACGCTTCGCCTATCGCATCGGATCGTTCTTTCATGAGTCACCAAACGGGCTACGGAGAGGCGTGATTCGTGATGTCCCACCGGAAACCACACCGGTTCCCGTCATTGCGTCACGAATCAGAAGCGACGCAAAGAATCTCTTCGAAAACTCAGAACGCGACGAACGGTCGAAAGCGACGCCAACACCACTGCCGACAATCATCGAAGTTCCGCGATGGCTTGCGCGGATAGAACCGATGCTCGCCGATTCGGATCGCGGCGAAACGGAATTCACTGAAAGGCGACCTGCGGACAAGCAGTTAGATGACGAACTGCCACCAACGCTGCAGCGGGAGTTGTTTTGAGGGGCACGTCAGAAGTTCCGTTCCGACGTCTGGCCATCGCAGACCATTGACTCGTAGTTGAACGGAGGCGTTCAAGTGCCTCGGTCGATGTGAGAAGTGCGTGCAACGAAATTCGTCAGATGGCCATATAGGGGTTAGTCCGTGGCGCGCTACAATTGTGCCTCTATACATACTGACTATGCGCGACGCTTCAAAACGCCTACGACACCGCACTGCAGCACACCGCTAATCCAATTTGGCACGAAGGTTACAACGCCGCTAAGCACTTGCCCAATAGCCCCACGGTGCAATCTGTATTCCCGTATCAGAGATATTCTAGGGGTTTCCAGCTGAAGATTAGCAACGATTGCATCAGCAAAGTTGCAACTGCGTGTTCCACGATGTCGAGTACAATCCGGTCATGCTTGAATGAGGCGAACGCACCGAGCCGGCTTTGAATCCGGTCGTCCCCAAAATACATTTCTGAGGCGTGTCGACGCGCAAAGTCGCTGAACTTGCTGAAGACCTCATTGGGGCGACTTCAGCAGCTCCGAACGACCAATGTTTGTGATGGACGCTTACTTTACATCAACTTTGAAATTGATGCGGAACTGGCCCTCAACGGGAATCTTGCGGCTGCCCACTTCTACTTCAGCCCCCAAGTCAATTGGTAGCGTAAAGTCGTCGGTGCGCCCATTTCGTGGTCCGGTTGCCAAGTAGTCTAGATAATCCTTAATGACCTTGTGTAAGTTGGTAGCCCCAGCTTTTTGCTTTAGCGAGTCTGTTACTGCATCGTGCAAGTCGTATTTCTGTCCACCGTAGGTGTGTTCGACGTCTGCGAGCTTCACTGGTGGCAAGCGATCGTTTCCGACGATTGGGTACAAGGTGGTTTTAGCCACTGGCAGGTCGACGTTCAGGAATGGCATCACATTTAGACACGGAAACGATTGCGAGGTTGGTGTAGCCGTTAAGGCCTTCGATGCAACGGTGTACTCGGCAGCAACGTCAAGAGTCGTTGGTGGCATCGTAATGTGTGGCATGGTGTTGCTGCGGCTCTCGCGCACAACGGGAATTAGTAAATGGCCACTGACACCGTACGGCGTAGCGATGTGGGCATCGACATAGCCGTCGTAGAGTTCATTCATTTCTTTCTCGTACAGGTTTTCATCGCGCAGGAATGGCAGACCGGGCGGCAATGTGACTTCCATGATTTGGCGGCTGAGCAATTTAAACGTAACTTGTTGGTTGCCCACAATCAGCCGGCTTTGGCTGATGCTGAAGTTGTCACCGGCGAGGAACATGGTCGTTGGCCGCGAGCGGTCATAACCGGGAGCACCATACCAACCAAGTAGTTCTGGCGCGAGCTCACGCGTGCCGCTGCTGAAGATCTCGAATCCGCCGTGGGTATTTTCGATTGGCACTTGGCAAGGAAGAGTTTGTAACGGGAGCTTACGGTCCAATTGGTGGACTCGACGCATCAATCGATCAACTTCGCCGTTGCGGTAGAGGTGTGACGCTTGAACGCACATCATGGCGCTGTCTTGCATGGCACGAATGCTGCGACTGTATTCAACCGTTTCCGTGATGCTCATCGCGGTTTGGCCGGGATTAGTCAGCTTGAACCAATTGCCTCGTGTATCGATCGTCATATAGGGAACGAACGATGGCATCAACACGACCGCGACACATTCCCTCATTCCCGGTTCGATTTCGGATGAATGTTCGAGTTGTCGATCGGTTGGCCCGCCCAAAATCAAGTCGCGGAATAACACGGTCATGTTGCCCTCGACAGGTGGCGTTTGGAAACGCGGATAGAATCGCCAACCAAAAGTATCTTCACCGTGCCCAAATGCAACCGCCGTGCGATTCAAGTCGATTGTCGCACGATCTCGCTGTAACTTTCGCACGGCTTGCATGGCGGCTGACGTGCCGATCTCACCGCCAGCGAATGCCAGCACAACGGCCATTTGCATTTGTCGATAAACTGACGAAATATCAGCAATATTCTGTTCGTTGACCACAGGATCAAGAGCAAACACGCGCACCGGCCAACGACAGCGCACATATTCGTTAAATGCCATCCTTGCTTCCACCGGAGGATCAGGCCCAAAGAATGGCATCCAAGCTGGAACATCGCAAGCACACGGGCGGTTGCCCGCCGTTTCTCGCATGTCTTGGATGAGACGTTCGTTGAGCAAGATCGATTCAACGAAGATGCACCAAGCGAAATTCGCTGTAAGATTGTGGACCCCACCTGGAAATTCCTTGATGAAGTTCTCTCGGTACTTGCGAATTCCATCGGTATCATGACGTCGTATGAGAGTATACAGAACGCGTTGACCACTGGTTTCAGTGTTCCACCATGAACGCAAGTCTTCATGGGTCAATAAATCATAGGCCACGGCCAGTTCTTCTCTAACGAAGGACTGCGTATCGGTGATATGGACAATTCTTCGGTTCACCACGTCGGCCTGAAATGCTTGGTGAGCGGACCTTGCGATATGCCCAAGGGCGTGCATACCGTAGATGTCAACGAGCTTAGTATGCGGGAACGGTAGCACAGCACGTCTCGACCCGACGGGCAAAGCGACTACAGGGATGGATTGCTTGAGTTCCGTAAAGCTGAATAGCAAGTCAACAAGCTCAGCGAGTTCTCTACCAGCCCTGTTGTACTGTGAAACGCCGTTGGGAGACGTAACGGTTTCTTCGGAACCTAGGTCGAACTTGACTAGACTGAAGTCAAGATCGGGCTTCTTGGATGAACTATCAGGCGCAGGCAAGACGTCTGATCCGTTGTCGTCCTGACGTGCTGCAATTATCGCATTAGCGCCCTCAATTGCTTCTTGTGCGTTTCCAAAGACATCCACAATCGACCGTCGAACTCCTTGCGTTGCGTCGCCAGTTAGCGGTTTGCTCTTTGCTGGCTCATTGGTCCAAGACGTGACGCTACCACTGCGGAGAACATCTTGGATCTCTCTCTTACTCGCTTCTAATTTCTTTTGCGAGTCGTCATCTGTAGCGTCGTTGGTAGTAGCGATGGATTGCACGACGTTGATTTGGTTAAGGTCTTCTTCGAGAGCGATAGTCAATAGTCGGTCAATCGGAGTAAGGAACGTATCAACGTTGTCAATTGTGATGTTCTCTGGCGTCGGAGACCCATCAGTGTTGCGGAACTTCGCGAACTTATTCTGTTGATCGGATGTGAGACGAGAAAGCAATTCCTTGACATCACTACGTGTGAACAGACTTGTTGCACGCGCCGATTGCCAACGTTGATTTGTCGTTTCGAACTGGAGTTCGATGTTCTCGAAATCTGTCATGAGTCGATTGACTCTGAAGCGATCGTTATTCAGGTATCGTGTTATCGGTACAGACAACTGATCAACCAAGTCATTGATGACAAAGTCACGATACGCCAGAGGCAGCAACTCAGGCCCCAGATGAGGAGTGGCAGTAATAGCGATTTCTGCCCCGTATCCCTTCTTGCTGTGCTTGCCAGGCATTACTGAGACGGGAATGCGCACGAGGTTGAGCGAATACCCTGGTGTGTCTGCGGTGTCTCCTCCTTCGTTGATGCGGCGTAGCGACGCTTGATGATGCAGGTAGCGGTTGAGTTGGTCGAGGACTTCGGTTTGTTCGAGCTTCAATTCTTCACCGATCGTGACATCGGTTGCTGCCGTTCCAAAGAAGGTACTTGGGTTCTGCAAGGTCGTCTTGATTTCGGCAGTTGGATTTCCCTGCCCGTCGACTCCGGTCGATGAAGTAGCCGAGATTTGGGGAGCTGCAACCACATTTGTGTTTGTGGGACCGCCTTCTTGCGACTTCAACGCAAATGCGGCTGCGAGCATGGCGCTGTCTGATACAAATTGAGCCCCGCTGATTCGATTCCTATCAAACAGCGTCAGTTCCTTTGCTAACTCCTTTTCGATCTCTTGCCGATGAGCGGTTAGCCTCGCTTCGCCCCAAACGTCTGGTGCTTTCGCAACCACCGTGCCCCATTGGTTAATCTGCTTTTCAAGCCAGTCGATGTTGCGGGCCAACTCTTCGATGGCTTGATCTTGTTCGCTGATCGGCGGACGTCGATGTTGGGTGCCGGGCTTCAACCAGTTAGAGAGGACTTCTAGCGGTGGCGTGGCTTGAATCGGTGTGATGAATTGCGTGAAGACAAGAAGTACGACTAGCCCCGTAGACAGTTTTCGACGCATGTTGACTGGCCACCTTGGAGGAGTGAAATTGGCGAGATGTAAACTACTTGCTGCCCGCAAGAGAGATTGAGCCGCGAACACGCATCCAGCAACATTGGTCGATTTGATGCAACTGTTGGATTCGTGCAACCCGGCACAAAGGTAAGGATCGGAGCAACCAGATCAACTGGTCCACCCAAACAACGGGGGAAATTCTTAAAATCAACGCTGGCAACACGGCAGAACTAGAATTACCGTTAAATCTTATATTGTCGTCCAACCGGAGGGTGGGGCGGTTTTCGGTTAACTTCCTGTTTAGATGGTGGGCTTATGTCTTGGCTACGGCGTTTTGTAGTGAGTTGGGTTGCGGTTGCACTCTTTGGGGCACACTCCAGCACAATTGCGGCTGGAACCTATCCACCCGTAGTTGAAGTGACTATTACAAACCGAGATGCAGCAAACGCGACTTTTACGGTTCGTCACTACGCGGAGCAGTGGGAAGGACCTATTCGCTTGCCAATAACGTCAGCAAGCGTCGCAGCAGAGCCATTTGCTCCAGTGCCAAATCCGACGATCACATGGCATGTCAATGGAAAAGTCATTGATGTCAAAAGGAGTATCGATTCGACGACGATCAAGCCGGAAGAAGGGAAAGACGCAAAGCCAGCAAGGCATACCCTCGTGGTTGAACCAGATGGTGCCAACGGCAAGGGATCCGTTGAGCTGATATATACTCTGTCGTTACCAAATGTGTGGAGCAAAGCCTATCGTGTTCTTAGTTCACAGCACGCAAGTCGTGCGTGGCGTGTTGAAGAAGTGTCGCGTTTTCGAAATGCGACGCCTGTTCCTTGGGATTCGAGCGGAAACAAGTTCCGTGTCATCTTGCAGCCAGCAATCGGTCACCCAATCTCCTTTCTCTCATCGCAAAAAATTGAGAGTGGTGAAGAGCAGATTGAGTCTCGCGAAGTAGTCGCAAAGGCCGATCCTGATTCCATTTGGTTTGACGTTTCGACGGTTCGTGAGGGCTTAATCAATCGAACGTTGCATTTGCACAACACACTTGGAGCTTCGGAGAAGGTCGGAGTGCGTCATATCATGTCCGTTGGGCCTGGTGCGATTCGTCTGCTGGATGCCCCGAGTGCAGTCCCCACGAACTACGTTCCGACGGCAACGCTGGCAACCGAGTTGCCGTTTCAATACGGGCGACCTCCGTCTGATGCATCGCCTGGGGAGTTTTGGACTCTACCTTCCAATCAAAGGTGGCTGGCGATCGGTCAAGACGCAGATGTACGAGTGTTGCGAATTCAAACAGCCAACGACGAAGCATGGTTGCCGTTGAAGGTCGACTGGGAAGGAAATTCAGCCACGGTTACATACTTTGTTGCGAGCCGACTGAAAATCGAGGCATCGAATTCAGGCAGTGATAAGTTCATTCGTTTCTATACGAGCGGAGCAGATCAGCAGGCGTTTGTTAATCCGTCAGAGTGGAAACTGCGAGCGGGTGTTTCGAGTAGCGTTGTTGCTTGGCAAATTGCAAAGTCCTCGAACGATCTACCTGCCATGCAGGCAACCAAATTCGGCTCGTCGCGTGCCAAGTCACAGCTTGTTGTACTCAAGCAATTACGTGACAACCTGGAGGCATTCAATCAGGCAAGTTTTCGTCAGAGATTGCTACCTCTGTATGCCAGTGAACTTCGATCCGGCAACCCAAGCCAAACGCCTGATGAACAGCTTGAAGATCACTTCACGAAGATGAAACAATATCTCGATGCCTGGGTTCCCAAGTTGGCGAGGGCAGAAGAGGCGAGGTCCCGTGAAAGCCGACACTACCAAGAAGTGTTGCGATTGTCTCAAGCACTGTACGACTTCCACAATGCTCCGAATTCCGATGAATTATGGCGACAAATTCGACGGACAGAATTGACACTTGAAGAGGCTCGTCAGCGGTACGATCGCACAAGAAAGTCGAGCTTCCTTGCTGAGCGGGAGAGCCAGTGGGTCGTGAACGCCCGTGCAACCAACCGGCGAATACCGTGGGTCGATAGGGAAAGAGTCGGCGCAGATTGGGATAATGGTGCTTTTCAACGCTGGCCGGTTGAAGATGAAGCGATTTCGGAAGAATTATTAACGCCGCCCTCAGAGCCACTGCCGCCCTTGGACCTACAAGACGATTCACCTTCATTGCCAGTTACCGATGAATGATGCCACGATTCTACCCGGGCGCATAGGCGTAGAGTTGAATGGGTGTGTCTAGTTGGACAGCGCCAGGTTTAGTGCGATCTTGCGTGTTTAACTTGTGATACGGCTTTACTTCATTCGTCTTGACTTGAAGTCGAAAAAGCGCCGACCCTACGCGTGACAAATCGTTTCACTCGAAAACCACGGAAGGTCGCCCTATGACGGTTACTGTTTCGAGACCGTGCATCGTGTACGCAGGAGTCGCTATGATGTCGTTGGGGGGGACAAATATCAGGTTTCTCCGGAAAACTCCCTGCCGTATTGCCTTCAGGAAGCCACAAACGCCAGTAGGTTCACATGGGGTTGTAGTTGCTCTTGAACTGAACGTGCAAAATCATATCGCGGTGAACCGGTTCGATGCACCCCTGCATGAGCTAAGGTTGACACCCTTCAGGTGACCTCGTCTCGAAGTATTCACTTTAGTTTCATCACGAGTAGACTCTCCACCCTTCGCAATGCTACCATCCCCCCGTGACCCCGCGTCCCTCATCACAGGCAATCACGGTAATCAATCTCAAAGGCGGCGTTGGAAAAACGCATACGACGTGGCTGGCGGCTTCTGTCGGCGCCGAAGTTGGTAAACGCATTCTGATCGTCGATACCGATACGCAGGGAAATCTCAGTTCTTCGTTTCTGGATCAAGACCAGAGAAAGCCGGGAATCGAGCAACTCGTCAATCCTGCAAGCGACATTGATCCAGCAACACTTATTCGTCGGACAGCGTACGAACGTATCGATATCATTCCGGCGAGCTCTGCGCTTGCGCCGTTTGATTTATCCAATCAAGACGAGTGGGAGAAGGCCGATTTGCATTTGTCGTTCGTCGACGCTGTGGCAGATCTCAAGCGTCTCTATGATTTGATCGTGTTTGACTGCCCACCGAGACTCAGCCTCGTCTCCTTTGCCGCGCTCTGTGCCAGCGACGACGTGGTGATTCCAATGGAGGCAGCTGACTGGGGAGCACAAGGAATCATGCAAGTGACGGAAGCCGTGAAGTACGTGCAGCATCACCACAACGCTGACCTTCGACTTCTTGGCTATCTCGTGTCACGTTTCAAGAAGGCGCGCACGTATCAGCAGAGCTATCTCAAAGAACTTCGAACGCACTTTGGCGAGAATGTCTTTGACACATTGATCCCAGACAGTGCAAACTTTGAACGAAGTGTTACCGACCGCATCCCCATCACCATCCACGCCCCCACAAGCCGCGAAGCCCACATCGCAAGGCGATTCTTTGCAGAACTCATCGCCCGTGCGGAAGGGAACCAAGGAAGCGGCCTCAAAGGCCGCCGTAAGAACATTCAGCATGCCGCAACCGTTGCCGGTCGCAAGTGAGGCAACGCCTTCAAGCGGCGCAATGGCAGGTCGTCGTCGCCTATCTGGTGCCTTTCTGATCGATATCAACCGTATCGAACCCGACCCCGATCAGCCACGAAAGCGAATCGACCCAACACACCTGGATGAACTTGCGAAGTCGGTAAAACGCCTCGGTGTGCTTCAGCCAATCACGGTTCGTTACATTGAAGACGATGACATCTACCGAATCATCGCGGGTGAATGTCGATACACCGCGTGCAAGCAAGCGTCACTCAACGAGATCCCCTGTTGGGTCAAGAACCCCAAAGCAGACGAAATCCTGCTCGAACAAATCGTCGAGAACTGGACGCGACAAGACTTAAATCCCTTCGAGCTTGCCGATTCGCTTGCGATCCTTCGCGATGCGAACAACTTAAACCAACAAGACCTTGTTGAACGCACGGGAAAGTCCAAGGGGGAAGTCTCGAAGCTTCTTTCAATTCTAGCGCTCGCGCCCGATGTGCAACGCGACGCCCGTGATGACACCACGGGTCGCATCACCAAACGTCATCTCTATTCCCTGTCACGTGTTGCACCGCAGCAGCAACTTGAGGTGCTCAAGCGTGTCCGCCGCGATGAGCTTTCTGCCATCGATATGGAACGTCTGGTCAAGAGAATGGAAAAACGCAGCGACAAACCAAAGAAAGGTGGCGCACCTGTCACCCGTCGTCGGTTTGCGACAAAGAACGCGTCTGTTGTCTTTACGTATCGCAAGCGTGACGTTTCTGACACCGACATGATGATGACTCTACGCGAAGTGAAGAAGCAGATCATCGAAGGGAGCAATGATCCGAAGGTCTAGTGTGAATCCAATCGAAGAAACGGCTTGTTGAAGCCAAAATCTCGATGAGTTTCTCGGGGAAACTTGTAAGTCCTTGGACGCCATTAAGGCGAGCGGCAGATAGGAATTTACCATAGTTGGTCTTCGTGAAAACGAGTGAATCTGCGATTCTTTGTGGAGATCACGTTTCGGTTTTCACAGGAGCCAGACGCCATGGAAGGTGTTGTGGATGATCTGCTGGTTTCAGCAGCACGGGAGATGAAGGGTAAGCGGCGGCGGAGGTCTCTTGCTCAGGTCTGTGAAGCACTTTGCGACGGCAGTCCGCGGAAGGCGGAAGAAAGGTTTGGCTGGGGACGGGAAACCGTTGCCAAAGGGTTGCGAGATCAAGACCAAAGCGAGCCGCCGTTTTCCGAGTCGGCAACATCGCGTCGTGGTCGACAGCTGAGCGAAGACAGAAACCCTCAGTTGTCCATCGACATTCGCTTGATTGTCGAACCTCACACACATCCTGATCCCGAGTTGAAGACCGAGCGACAGTACACCAATCTGTCCGCCGCCGAAGTGCGACAAGCTCTTCTCGAACGCGGTTATCAGGAAGATCAGTTGCCCAGCGAGCGGACCATCCGGGACATTCTGAACCGGATGAATTATCGGCTCCGGCGCATTCAGAAAGGCAAGCCCCTGAAGAAAACCAAGGACACCGACGCGATCTTTGAAAACGTCCGCGCGGCACGCCGGGAGTATCAGGACGATCCGGAAACTTTGGAGATTTCCGTGGACACCAAGGCGAAAGTCAGTCTGGGCGAGTACGCGTTGGGGGGAAAAAACGAGAACGGACAGCCAAGGCCAAGTTACCAAAGGCTGGGACCATGATCCGCCAGCCAAGGAGAAACTGGTTCCCTTCGGCATTTTGATTCTGGTCACCGGCACGCTGACGCTGCTCTTCGGCGATCATGAAACAAGCGACTTCTGGGGTGACTGTCTGCGGGCGTGGTGGAAGTTGGTCCGTCACCGCTTTCGCCACGTTCGACGTCTGGTGATCTACTTGGACAACGGCCCGAAGAACTCGGGCACACGAACTCAATTTCTCAAACGCATGATCGAATTCGCCGACTGGTCCGGCCTGGAAATCCGTCTGCTCTACTACCCACCGTATCACAGCAAGTACAATCCGATTGAAAGATGCTGGGCGTCTTTGCAGAAGAAGTGGAACGGCGTCTTGTTAACGTGCTGGGGAATTGTGCGAACGTGTGCTCTGCGGATGACCTGGAAAGGCCAGCACCCGGACGTTGATCGCATCGAAGGTGATTACCCAACAGGCGTGATCGTCCCGAAGGCGGAAATGAAACTGCTCAACTCGCGACTTGAACGCTCATCCACACTTCCCAAATACGACATCACCATCAAACCCAAAAGACCTCGCGGCAGGTAAATCTATTCCCGCCGCTCGCCTAAGAAGCTAGTGGGCCGAAACTACGCGAGAATACTTCGTTTGTGCTTGCACGGTGTTACCTCACATTACAGTAGACAATCACACGCTGCTTAAGGACGATGCACTAATCATAGATGCTCAAAATCTGCAGATTAGCGACAATGCGTACCACTAATGCGTACGTGCATGACAATTAAGTATTTGAGAGGAAGGCCACTTCAGCCGAGCTAGGACCGGGAATCCATCGTGAGGCACACCCGTCTCTTTTGCCGAATGAAGCCCTTGAACTAACAGCCGACTTGGAGAATAAGCAGGCTGGGTCATTCAACGAAAATAGGCATGACAATCGTATCGCCAAGCACGCCTTGTCATGCCATTTGGGTCAAAATCATGTCGATTTACTTCACTAGCCGCGACAATACAGGTAATGTCAAAGCGCTCTGTGGGTTTAAAGGTGTATTTGTTCCCACAGTGAAGATCGCCGACATCAATTCTCGCGCTGCCTCTTTATTGTCGAACGGCTCGATCGCACCAGAGGTCCGCCTAGATGCTCTCAGAGAGCTCGTTAGCAGTGAAGTCTTTCATGCAACATTAGCAGAGGAGCTTGACCATTTCCGTTGCGTCAGCCACTCACGCGTTGCAGCACTGATGTGGTTTGTCAACCCTCTAGTTCGATGGCATCACCTACGAGGTATCCGCCATCTAGTCCATGACGTACCAAGTAAAAGTCTGTCGATGCCTATCATCAGGTTTAACTTGCATTGCTTGGGATTTATGTGGAGGGCGTATCCCATCGTCGAAGCTGCGTATTTGTTGCAGGCTCCCGCTGACCCGCGACACAATGGGACAACATGGGATTTACAAGCGGAAAGAGTACATGAGTGCATGGCGTTGTTAGATGAGCACGGATGCCGTGAGCATGAGATGCTAGGAAGACTTATGGATCATTGCTGCTTCGCGCCCAACTCGGACTTTTGGGAAGTACTCCAAACCGTTCAAGCGATCGGTCGGCCGGTATCCGCACTGCAACTGGCTACTCGTCATACGAACCTGCTGTCGCCGCAGCTAGTTCGACAACTTGCACGGGTGGCTTTTTTCTACTCTCGCGGAACAATTTTACGGATGAATAAGAGGCTGCTCGATAGAGCGCCCGATGACACGAACCACGATTGTGGTGGAACGCGAAAGTCTCAAAGACTCCCGCAAATTATGGCGGCCGATGTCTCTGTCGATCCTGCCGTGCTCCGCTACAGCTTGCCCAAGTCCCGGAGTGCAAGCAGCAAGACTACTGCTGCTGAAAAACTACTTGCCGACGTCTGGTGGTATCTACTTCAGATTTGTTCGGAAATGGTGTTCTACGTTGCAAACGGAACATGCTTAGAAACGGTGCTAAGTCACCAGGAAGGGATATTGAACTTTCACCGACAATGGAAGGTGGAGGAGCAGTTGGCAATGGGCGATAGTGATCAGTTCTTGTTCGAGCTATTGGCGAACACCGGACTAAGATTTCAGCGTTCGATTAAAGCGTCCAAGTCTATTGCAGCACACACGCAGGCACGCTGTGTCTGGGATTTGGCATTCGGCGTTTGGGAACGCTACGCGCGAACACTTCACGAACTGTACAGAGATAGAGCAACGGGCACGGGAATACGGCGTGAGGCCGCACGTCGCATCGCGTTGGTTGCAAACGGTAGTTTCATTCAAATTTAGTTATTGCCAAATGTATTTCACTCAGCTAGTGCCGCTACGCGCGGTGCAAGGGAACCCGGCATCGGTACGAAAGCAGCTCAAAAGGCAGCTGGAGTCGCTCAATGATACTCACATTATTTTCCCCTTTCTGAACCATGACACATTGGCCTCAATCTGGCCGGAGACGTCAGAAATTGACAGTTTTATTGGTGCGTTTAGCGGTTCACAGACCAGCGTCGTCGCGATCCCGCAACGCGACCGATCGATGTACTATCAGGCCGTGCTGGCGATAAACGACATTTTGCAAGATCAGGGGACACGTTTCGTATTTGAGTTACCAGCTATTGTCGTAATTCTCAAAGACCGCCTGGGCGGCATCGTGTTACCGATCGCTCCGCTCGTAGACAACGATTCGGTGACTTCGCTCGTCGTCAACATCCTTCAAATTCTGGAAGGAGGCATTGACTCTCTTCATGGTTTCGAGAATGAAGTGAACAGTATTACGAATCGTTCAGCGGCGAGGGCGGTTTCTTGCTCAACGGCGACGAAAATCCATGAGGTGTTGTATGTGAGGCTCGCATCGGCGATTGAGGACGTCGCCCCCTATATACAACCAGGGGGCTCATCAAGAATGGATACCGAGGAGTTCGTTGGCGCAGACGGCAACGATGAACAGTATGTTTTTCGGTTCAACAAGGGTCGCTGGGAGATTGTGTTTGAAGGACGCGAAATCTTCCTTCCCGATTTGAAAGGTCTTCACTATCTCCGACTGCTTCTGTCGTGTCCTGGGCGACGACAGAGCGTTGTCGACCTGATGGGTGGACGTGACCTTACGAAGGTCGCTTCGACCGAGAGTCTCTTTGACAAAGATGATCAACAAGTCTCCAGATTGCTCATCGGAGATGCCACCGACATCCAAGCGATCAAACGGTATAAAGAGTTGGTTGGCGAGTTGGACGAAAGCATCTGCAACGCGGAACAACGCGGTCAGGCAGCGGAAGCTGTAGAATTAAATGAAAGAAAGGCCAAACTGATCCGCTACCTCGACATGGCCGAGAGCCAAAGTAAGAAGAGCCCGGAGACCGACAAGGTCCGCAAGAGTGTGTACCGTTGCATCGAGTCGGCCATTGCCAAGATTGAGGGTCTCGATCGAGACTTTGGCCGCCACCTAAGAAACACCATCACTACTGGCTTCCAATGTTGCTACGATCCAGAAGAGCGGAAAGACTGGTTAACGTGATGTCGCTTTATGGGAGTTCCCCGACGTTCGTGGGTACGGCGCTATGCTAACGGACTCGAACCTGCTCTTTTCCAGAGGGGAGCAGATATTCGAGGCTCCGGTGACGACCATAGCGACGATACATCGACTGATTTATCAGTCGATGATCGAACTTAATATTCACGGCGAACGATGCGACGAAACCACGAATAAACAACCCAAGCCAACGCTTTGCGCAGGTTCAGCCAATTTCCATCGAAAGACTTGGTTGCCAATATCGCTGTAAATGCACGACCATCGTTGCTCTTTCTCACCGAACCATTACGAGCCGGTAACTCGTTGTGCTGAACTCAACCGATCTGTCCCGCGTGTCCTGAGTTGGCGCGTCATTGCAGAGCTCCGAAGGTACTGCGGGCTTGCCAACGGATGCCTGACGATGCCAGAAGGCACTATCTAACAGCTTCAGCTTTTCGTTTGTGCAGCGACCATTTGCTACACATGCCATCGCAACGCTACTTCGTTTGTAGCGCATATAGGGCTGAGTACCAACCGATCGCAGAAAGGGATGAACCGGGACTCAACGCATTCGCTGGCTAACACCGTCACGTAGCCGTGTTGCGATGCTGCCTCATCCCTTCCATTGGTATGCGTCTCTCCGGCGTGGATCACGTCCGTGAATGAGGTCAACACAACAGGTTCTACCGAGCGCGGCCGTAGCCGTAAGGAGCGATGCAAAATGTTGCCAAACAGTGGAAAAGTCGTCGGTGAAGATGCCGACAATCAATTGACCGTGGTCGCCGATTTCGGGATCGAGAGTGAATTATTCGGGAAGGTCTTGCAAGTTCGTGGCGATGGAGGCAAATCGCAACCGCAGTACGAATTCGATGAGTACTCGACCCACTATGTGTTGTTTCATAATTGCGAACCTATTGGCTCGTTGACGGCAACTCGGCACGTGGACGGAAAAATCGACTGTGAAGAGTTCTATCCCGCAGTGCTATTCGATCGATACGGCGAGCAGTTGGCTTCCATCTGTAAGTTCCGTATTCGCCCTGGTTCCCACTCCGGTATGAAGACTTTCCGGATGATGGTGCGCGCGGTTTGGCGAGATCTGCTGCATTCGGGAGTCAGGATCGATGTCATTAACATCGAACGGTCCAATTTGGCTGCTTTCCGACGGATCGGTTACGTCGTGATTCCGGACGCGGAATTCATTCATCCGACGCTTGAAACTGACAGCGTTGCGATGATTCTGTCGGCCGACCCGACGCACAAATCGTTTTTTAAGGATCTGTTTGAAACGGAAGTCGACACGCCCGTGCTGATGTCGGATGTGCTACAAGCCGTCGAGTTATCGCGAACTTCAGCTGGTAATAATGCTACGACTGGTTCGACGTTCCAGCAAAAGCCGCGTGAAGAAGGCGACAAGTGGACGGGGTACGACGTCTACCAAAGCGACTCTCGGAATGTTCGGGAGTATTACGATGCTGTCAATCATTGCCTCTCATTGGCCTTGCATGAGTCGCTAACGGACCGATGCCAACTTGCACTTGACGTAGCATGTGGCTGCGGCACATCAACTCGCATTATTTCCCGATTCACTGATCGTGTCATTGGAGTGGATAGCTCATGGGAACTGATTCAAACGGCGCGAAAACAGGGACTTGGAAATCGATTTGAATTTGTGCATTCCAGTTTCGAGGACTTTCAGCACGAACGTCGTGCGTTCGATCTCATTTCTGCATCGTGGTACTTGAACTATCTTCACAGCGAGGCAGAGCTAGAAGCTTCGCTATCCAAAATTGTATCGCTGCTGAAGCCAATGGGCACCGTAGCATTCGTCATACCCTCGGCTTCCTACGCTTTGCCAACGGTTCAAACAATTGCTCGCGAGGAGTTTGGCTGGCAACAAGCATCACTCGAAACACAGCCGGACTTTACTCGCGTCGTGTTTTCCTATGGCCGACAGTGGATCACCACTACCATCTGGCAGCCTCTAAAGCTGATGCGTCTGTTTGACAAGTGGTTCCGAATTCGGTCGTGGGATGTCAAAGGAACGCTCGCTCACGAGCGGCGGCTGGAGATGCTCAACACGGAGCCGCCGTTTGAAATCCTCTACGGAACAGCACGCAAGAACGGAGACAAATGATATGACTTTTCCAATCCAACAACGGTCGTTTCCTGCCGGAGCAAGCTCGACAGACCCCGACCGTTCCCGACTCGTTGAGGTGGGGCAGAGCAAACGGCTCCTGCAACTAACGGATGCATTTCCGAACCTTCGGAAAGACATCACATCCAGTACGCTAATCATAAGCGCATATCCAGCATCGCTTGGTCTGACGGGTGTAGCTCCGCTTGCCGATACTTATCTACATGCGCCAACGTCTATAAGCGCATTTCGCTGGGCCGAACAAGAATCGCGGCCCGTCCTTTTCGCGGCGCAGCCGCTTGCAGGCGCGGACATTCTCCTGGAGTTTTGCAGAAGTGACTTTAACATTCCCTCGCGAATCCTCTGGGCCGTTGGCGGCTATCCCATGCCGCTTTCTCTCGAGGTCTTCATCAGGGAAATGTTGAAGTCGCGTGGGTGCGAACTCGTTTTTTTGTATTCTTATGGCGTTGCCGAAATCGGTCACACTTGCTTCGCCGCTACGGATCGCTCGGAATCGGGACAACCATGCTACAAAAAAGTCGCGTCGACAGTCAGCGCAGAGACTGTGGGAGATGACTGCCTGCTTCGACTCACTTCCGCTACCGGCGTTCAGGTGCTTACGGGCGATCATGCATTGGTTTCGGGCGACGTTTGGACGCTAACGAGCGGAGTCGACCGCCTTCATCCGAACGTGCTGGCGGAACTCGAGTCTTGGAGCCATAGCGACTGGAGTCGGAGAACAGGTTATTTGCACGCAACGGCGACAGAAACTTCCATCCAGGTTCGGCGTAACGTCGAGCTGGATGGCGAGCCGTCTGAAGTTGAGTTTCACAATTTCTGGCGGCGATACGGAGGTTCGTTTACCACCAAGCCTGTCTGGAAACTTCACTGCCGAGATTGATGCCATTGGAACCGCCAGTCATGGACCGACTAAGCGGCAGAATGGTCTTGGTCCGTGTTCGCATACTTCTTCGCGATCCGCTGGTACAGTCGAAGGGCTCGCCGAATCATGCGTTGTTTTTCGCCGAGAGTCACGGATGTCAGGGAGAAAATCTTAAACATATTCGCGTAGTGGAGTGTCGTAAGTGCTCGTTTTGCGCCATCGATCGATTGCTTGTCCGATTCCAGACCGAATTCGCAAACTTGAAATCCGTATTCAGGCATCTCAACTCCGCAGGGTGAGAAGCCGATTCCACCTAACCGCGCCAAGTTTGTCGGGCTAGCTCCGAATCCTAGCATGCGAAAACCTGTGGCAACCGGGTTTTTTGAGAGTAGCGCGATTTGGTAGAACAGCGCGAAACTAAGCGAATTCGTCACTTCATACCACTTCGAACTGTTGTCGCACGGGATCTCGACTGCAGAGTCTAGGATCAAGTATTGGCTTTGTGGCACCACAGCAGTTGCCTCAATATCCATGAAGGAAGCCTTGCCCCAACGGACGTCGGCGTACGCTGTCTTGGTGACCGGGAGTACGACACAAACGCCCGATCGCGTCTGGTCGATCGTTGAAAATAGAATGGCGTTTTGGTTTGCTCGCCATATTGAAAGATAACGTTCCTCGTACTGTGCGTACTCACGATTGAGTTGCTCGTCAGCTTTGGCAAAATCACTTTGGTCGCCGGCTTCTTCGGATCGATCTAAATGCTCTTTCCAACTCTGCCGCATAGATTGGATTGCGGCTCTTGCATCAGTGTTCGATTGACAAAATGCGTGTTGATCGGGTCCAGCCGTTCCTTGTATGAAATCCGACAGCGACCACGGCCAGTCTTGAAACGCGTCACGTTTATCACCTGAGAATTCGCCATTTATTTGACCGTCGCCTTCAAGGTACACAACATCTTCGTATTCAACGCCGAAAACACTTGCGATCGCACGCAAAGTGCGATTTGACAAGTTTCGGTCTTCACCGGACTCGGCAAATTGCACGGTACGCGGCGCTACTTCTGCCTGTACGCTAAGTTCCAGTTGAGACATCCCAAGACGCTTACGTTGCTCGCGAATGAATTTGCTGTTGGCTCGGGGCATTACTTCACCAGTCTCGGAAAAATCTTTGAGATTGCGCCTTCGTTGCGCGTCAGATGAGAAACTCCGCTAGTAGGATGTTGTCGAACGCTTACGGATTTGTCCCAAAGGATGTGAAGAAGGCACGAGTGACAACGTGCGGTTTGTTACACCAAGAACTTGTCACGAGATTGACTACAGCAGCCAAAGGCAAGTGGCCACGTGCGTTGTATGAGTCAGATGTCACTTAATCGAGTCTACCATCAGGAGCTAGGCTAATGAAATGGCGTCGAAAACACAAATCGATTGTATGTCACCAATTCTTACAGCAGCTTGAGGATATGTACACCTTCGAGCCGTTTCGCGATTTAAGGGCAGTCATGATGCCCTGATGCTCAGGTTTGAATCGTTTCGTTCTCACTGACTAACCGCGCAACAGAAAGGCAGTCATGTCGAACTCCAATCCGCTGAACCCGTACTTCACTTTTAGGACTCTTGGCAGCAGGAGCCACCTGTTATCACTTCCCGATAATGAGTTAGTGCTGCCAAACCGGACGGATGGTGGCGTGATTGAGACTCACTCGGCTTGCGGTCCTCTTTTTAACTCAGAGTTTGACCGGCGTAGGTTGCTAAAGTACGGGTGCGCCGGGGCTGCAGCCGTTGGCGCTTTCAGTATTGACACGGAGGAAGCCGAAGCCGGCTTCTTCGGCTTTTTCGGCTGGGTGGCGGCGACTGCGTTTGCTGCTGCAATTGGTTGGGTAGTCGAACGCGTACTCGACAACAAGTTTGGCTACACGGCCCCTCAACTTCGCTTAGTCGAAACTCCTAAGCCTCGACCAACTACGGATGACTTCCACAATCGCTTCTCCGATCCTATCGCGATTACCAACACGGACGCGTATATCGAAACAAAGATGCGTCGTGGTTGGGGCGTTGAATTCGGGCTTAACAAGCACCTTCAGCTAGTCGATGACAGCACGAAGGAATCCGAGGCAGTCAAGAAGGCTGTTGAAATGGCAAATGGGTCTGCGATGATTGCAGGTAACCCTCGACGAAAAGTGTCTGACGGTGATGATCGCAGTATGCGTCGCGTATCGAGACTGTACGACTTGGACTTTGGATACGAGGATGTGCATTACGTCTCAACTCATTTCACGCAAAAGGGCAAGGAGCATAAGATGTATTGTGTTCAGAAAGGTGACCGGAGGCATCTTCTGATCGACGAAGACGCGGCGTAAACCTATCCATGAAGAACGTTTCAGTGAAGGTGTTGATCGCGGTTGCTCTAGCGGCAGTGAGTTTCAGACCTGCCAGAGCGATTGACTCGAGTCCTCCGGTAGCAGGCGACTCATATTACGACATTGACGAGTTAAGCAGAACGCTGTCGAGCGTCCTCCTTCTCAGCTATTGTCGAAACGGGGGAGGACTGCCTGCTGATGACGTTCAAGCTATCGCCGCCACCGGCACGCGACTTCTCGTGATTGGACACGAGATTAGCACGCGTTCGGCGGAGGACGTGAACGATGAAGAGGCTTGGTATGGCTTGAGAGCTGAGATGCTCGGACACATCATGATGGCGGTCTTATCAAACGCTGAAGGCAGCGCAGAAGCCGCGAAACGGCACCTCATCGAGGCAAACCACGTCTATGACGTGAAGATGTTTCAGGATGACAAGAGACGTGGACTGACAACAACAAACACTATTAAGTGGCGGCGGCTTGTGCATGTGCCGCTCGCGCTTATCGCTCATCAATGCGGAGATCATGTACTCGTCAAAGGATACTGCGAATGTGTATACGACGGAGAGACGCCAGCAGCACTTTTCTATCAACTGGAGGCGCAGCTGTGGGCGCGAAGAGCGATGGCGCGGTCACTTCTCGACACCGTCAAGGCTAGCAAGAGGACGACCGATACAGCATCAAACACCGGAAACCTCCAGTCCGTGACAAGAAATCAAACCGCAGCGAGCAAGCTTCACGGAACGCTCTCTACTGAATTGACGAAACTGCGTGACGTGATTGGGCCTGGACGCGAGGTTCTGATCACGGCAGAATTCGTTGATGCACGAGTTTTCTTCGATATTGATGACCTGTTCCGATTCGATGCGAATCGTAATGGCTCGCTTCATCATGATGAAGTAGCCGCCGTGCTCGCACAGTTTAGGTTGGAGTGGGACAGTTGGTTTCCACGCTTTACGAGCGAAGTCGATCAAGTACGGCGCACATTCCAATAGTCAAAGAGAATAGAACGATGCCGCTTACAACAATCGAGTTATGCTACCATGATGAGTTCGGCACATGGGGTTACACAATTACTTCGAGGTGCGCTGGTAGCGCTAATAGTTCTTTCTTGTGCTATCGCAAGTGGTCAGACACATCGATACTGGTACGACTGGACGTGTAAGTATCGGTGTGACGCTGAGCTAGAACTTGATGACGTTGAATTTGATTCGGTTGTCTTAAGGAAGAGCGACGGGACAACAGTACCTATACTACTAAGCCGCCTGGACATTTCAGAACGACGATTCATCGAAGCGTGTAGAAAGGCGGCCGGAGCTGCGAAGGCTCTTGCGAATTCGCCATACGTCATGAATCGTGTGGAACTGGGCGTTGTTCGTGACCGGTTGATCGACAATCACGTTTCCGAGTCGCTCGCTGAGGATCTAATCTTAAGAAGAAATGCGCCAGTGGTGTCAGACCGACGGCTTTTGAGTTTTAAGAACCGCTGGGTCGACATCGTGGGCAATCAGTACCAAGTCGTGGACGTGTCGCCATCTGAGACATGCACCGGTATCGAAGATCTAGTCGTTAGACTGCACAACGGGAGCGAAAGGGCAGTAACGCCCGAATGGGCAGACAAGGTAGTGCTTTTGCCCGGTTTCTGGAAACGTCCAACTTACCAATTCGTGAGCCACACACCTGAACCTGAATCCCTTCGACATGTTCGTGGTCCTCCACCAAGATCACCTGTACTTCCTGAGTTCGCGTGGAAGTACGAGTTAGTTTACGATCCAATCGAATCAGTTTGGACAGACCGAGAAGTGGCCAAGGGACATGGCTTGATCGACCAAGCTGGAAAGCTTTGGGAACAGTCGGATCGGTTAGCAATTATCGCCGAAGCGAAATGGCACGTGCATCGCGGTGATGAACGGCTAGTGGCGTGGATGAAGGAAAGTGATCGTGAGGCGTTGGTTGGTGCATACACCGAATACGATAGAGCGATCCAACTGGTCCCGAACTACGCCGATGCCTACCTCCGACGTGGATGTGTCAGGATGGAAGCTGGGATGGATGAACCGGCACTGGACGACCTCGAAACGGCCATTGAACACGACGCAAAGGAACGATACATAGTCTTGCCGTCCCTGGAGATGCAGTCACGTATCTACTCACGCATGCCGATCAAAGGAGAGACGGTTATCACAGTTTGGCGCAACCATACGGCAGCACTTAAAGAGGCGAACACTGCCTTTGAGCAGGCACTTACTCAAGCTCGCCAACGATTCGTGGATATCACAATCGATCCAGCCACCCAGCCAAGAAACCGTCGCGACGAGGAACTACGAACCTCGCGAACATCCGCTGTGGCGGCGGCCGGAATGAAGTTGAAAGTGGAATGCGAGCAAGCATCGGGAAAACGTCAGAGTGCAGTCGCCAACGCGTCCGCGAGTCTACGCTCCCAAATGGCGAGTATCACGTGGATGCACGACAACGCGATCGAAAAAGCAGAGCAAGCAATCTCGCAGGCGGCGTCAGGACAGTTGCGAACAATAACTGAGATGCTTCCGCCTACTTATCGCGAGTCCCCAGTCGAAGAAGTGCTCAAACGTATCGATCCAGAAGAGACTGATAGTAGGTACAGCAGACTACTTGCATTCGTCCGTTCTAACGCGGCAAAGAAAACGGCGGAGGCAGCAGAGAGTACTTCTGCGACGGCAGAAACAATTACCGACAACGCGGAAGTGTCTGTGCCGAACACCGTCACATGGTCAGAATCTGCTTTAAGAGACGCGATCAAGACGACCCATACTGCTATAGAGCAGATCAGTGATGCCCGCATCCTACTCGCGGACGTGGCTGTAGCACTTGCTACACGAGCGAATGAGTACGATCGAACTGCTCTAGACTCGTCGTTTAATACCGCTGCCTCAGAGTGGCAAGCTAAAGCTATGACATGGATGGATTCAGAAACGCATATGCGACAAACGATGGGAAAACACGAACGCAATCTAGCCTCGTTCTACTTGGCCGCAATGCACGCAAGCGCCGACTGTTCCGCTGCGCATGATCGTTTTGGCGCAGCGCTGAGCTATTCAGCAAGAGGAGCGATCAATCAGAGAGTGCCTCTACCAGCACGCAAAGTCCCAACGAAACATCAAGTGCGACCAGATTTCAATGTTCTTGACTTTAACGAGGATCTAGGGACTGCACAGGAGTCTCTACTGAAAGGTGATTTTGAAGACGCGATAAGTCGTGCTAACGATGCGCTAAGAAATGCGGGGCGCAATGATCAACGCGCTGAGGCAATGAACCTACTAAGCAATGCAATCACCGAATCGATCCTTACAATAACTCATACGCCTCAAGCCCCCGGATTCGAGTAGTCGAGTACAGCAGATGAAAGCCAGCGTTGAAATCACCTTCGTCTTAGTTATGCTGTTCTCCACTCTGTGCGTCCGAGACGTTTGCGCTCAGGTTGAACTCGTTTACAAGTTTCCCGACAAGGGTCGATCTCAGATCGTCCGACAGGATCAAACTAGTATCGTCTTTGAATTAAACAGAAAGACATTCACGAGTAGTTCCGATCAGTCCATGACGATTGATCGCACGAATGGTGATCGAGCGAGCGATGGGACCATCAAGACCACTTACAAGATCGCAGCAATACGGGCCTCACTTAAGTTACCCACTGGCAAGGAAATCACGTTTGACTCAAAAAGCGGTGACACGCCTCCGAATACCGACTTGCACAATGGATTTAAGGCATTGCTGGATTCCAGTTGGACTGTCGAGCGCGACAAGTCTAACCGTATAACCGCAATCGACCGCGCCGAAACCACGCCGGGCTCTGAAGATACGCTACCAATGTCAGTCAAGCGGCAATTGTCAGCCGCGAACCTAAGTGATCAAGCTATCAGTGATTATGCGAGGATTCCGAATAAGGCGGTTTCCAATGGCGAGGAGTGGCCGCTACAAGAGATCATCCACCTGGAGGCTGGTCAAAGAATAACCGTAAACAAAAAGTGCATTTACGCGGGCACGATTGACCGCAGCGGCAAACAGCTAGACCGGATCGTGATACAAGCAGACGGAATGAAAGCAACTTACACAGCGCAGGACTCACCCTTGGAAGTTATCAACACTGACGCTCTGCAAATCCTGGAGTGTACCGGCGAAGTGCTGTTTGACCGGAACGTCGGAGAAATCATCAGCAGCCAACAAACGACAAAACTTAAAGGTACCGTGACACTGCAAATCGACGATACCAAACTGGCACCAACACTTACCATTACACTGAATCGATCGTCGCAGCGCAGATAGCCCATCTGCGTGCGGTGATGTTAAGAGAGTCGCTGTGACCCAATACTCCATCCGAATGCTCAGAATCAGTGTGGTCGGTGTGTGTCTCCTGAGTGGTGGTGCTGGCCGCGCAGTTGGTCAAGATGAAGCGGCGGAACTTGATGCTAGCGCGACTGTGCTGATTCGAGTATACCGAGACAGGGGCGAACCGCACTCGTCGAGAAATACGATCGGAACTGGTTTCTTCATCCGTGGCCCAGGAATCCCTAAGGGCACGATACTTACTTGCTACTCCCTTATTAGAGACGCAGCGTTAATCCGAGCGCGGCTTGCGCCAAACGCTGATGAATTTGTCAGTGCAAATTGTGACGTTGTTGTCACAGACCCTGTTCACGATGTAGCATTGTTACGTCTGAGTGCTCCCATCGAGACACATGGAAATCCATTGGCACTTGCAACGGAAAACCTACCACATCCTACCACGGGAGATGACCTCCTGATAGTTGAGCCGCCTTCGAGTGGTGCGAAAGGGAGAATGCACCGTGGCACGCTGTTGGCTCTGAGTGCCATTTCGCAGCTTCCAAGTCTTATTCGCGAAGAACAAAAATTGCCTTCTATTGATGACCCAATCAATGAAGCGATTCTGTATGAAGTCGAAACTACTTGGAGTTCAGCCACCAGTGGTGCTCCTGTAGTACACGCGGATACGGGGCACGTCATTGCCATACTTTGGTTTTCAGCACATGCGCCGGTATCGACGAATCGGCAACGGTATTACTGCATCCCAGCAGGATATGTTGGTAACCTCGATTTCGCGAAGCTGACGACCAGTACTGTCAAAGCGGAGAGTTGGTATCGCAATCGGGAATTGCCGGAAAGCACTCTCCAAGCCGCCAACGAATCTGCTGACACTATTGCCGGCTCGGAAACACTCGGGACTATTAGCCCGTCGACGTACTTGCAGTATGCAGATGATTACCGCGCCTTTCATCCATTCGAGGAAAGGGGGCAGTGGAACATCTTCGCGGAGGGGCCATACACTGAATTTGCCAACAAGAAATATCACTTCGGCATTCTCGTTCCTACTCGAACGAAGATAGGTGAGGAATACGACGTGGAGGCGAGCACGTTCTCCGCACGCTATCAAACGCCCGAGGACCGCACCCTTACGTTGACTTCAAGAATTCTCCCACGGCAGCCAAAAAGTCCACGCGGTGAACTCTTGCGGCAACTTACGGCATATCGGCGTCACGCTCTTGAGTTGGAGGTCGTAGGTTCTGAAGACGAGCATGATGGATTCCGTGGTACGAAGCGGGTAATCTTCGGTCACTTTCTCAACCACGACATATATCAACTCGGCCCAAACTACTTTCGTACGTTAAGACACTTTCACTCTCTAGAGACTAGCACTTCCTATGTCCTGCTCGCATCGATCAGTGGAGATATCTTTACTACGATACATTTTGAGTTTCCAACCAGTGAATGGCGACCTAACGCAGAATTGCCTTTGCTGCGGCAATGCTTCATTGCAGCATCGTTGTCATCCATAGCTTGGGAGTCTCGTTAGAAGAAGTCAGCGTTACTCCGACCACAGGGATACTCTAATGTGCTCTGCCCTTGCAATTGCCTTGTTGCTAGTTTCTCAACATGAACCCGAAGTGTTACAAACTCCGACTCCTTCTGCCCACGACTTACCGGTGATTCAGCCCGTTAGTCTGCTCGTGCAGTGGTTGCAGCAGAATTCAGCCGACGCAAATCTCCAAGGAATTGAGGTAATCGAGGCAACACTCGCTCACATTACAGATGAGATGGGACGGGAACGTCCAAGTGTTGCACTCCGAGGAATCCTCATTGCTGAGAATCAACGTGAACAACTGAGGGCCGCTGCGACAAGAGTCTTGGAGCCTCATAAAAGCAAGCTGGGTTGGCCCCCAGAAGTCCCGCTAGATGTTGACGTGTCGGGTATGTATATCGCGCACGGTCGCCCACTCTCCGACATGGCGAGACTGCTGTTGATTGAACGGTATATGGATGATGTACTTACAGACCAACCCGACCGCCTGGTGAAGATCGTGCGGTTGCCACAGAAAACTGGCACAGTTCGTATTCTGCACTATGATTCGCACTTCCGTCATGTAAGTCTATGCGGCGCTGTACCGAGCAATCGTGAACGCCAGCGGATCACGTCAGCGATCGAGCGTTTGCAGTGCGTTGATGAGGTGGACTCTAGTCGGGTTCTGCTGATCGACGCGCGCGTCGCAGTTACGGAACCCGATGTGCATCGCAATACTCAAGAACTGTATGGTGAAGCCATCCACGCACTCAACGATGGAATCAGTCATCGAGTAATTGCGCTGTGCGATCAGATGATTAGAATGGGCCGCTTTTCAACTTCGGTGTGGTACCTCCGGGCCGCAGCGAGTCTGCAATCCGGCGACGAATTCCTCGCCAGGGGCAACGCACGGCTCGCAGGCGCAGAACAGCGACGACACACGCTTTTTGAGCGTCTGCAGGGACCTATGCGGATTTACCTTGAGAAGATGATCATCCAGGAAGGACCTTTCGTCAGTCTTCCGCCGACACTCTCTCCCGACATAGCATTTCATCTTCAACACGCAGACGGAAGTCACGAGTCAGACGACTTAAATCACATGGAACGTGAAGAAATAGAGGCCGCTCTTGCAGGTGGCCGATTCGAGGAGCCTGTTTTTCGCACAGGTATTCGTCGGCGACTGATCGAGAAGGACGCTTCCACGGTCTATGAAGTGGCTCAACGCTACGACGTTCCACTCTTTCCGGAAAACGTCATATATGTTCGTCGGTTGCGAGATGGCGCGGGGCGGGAAATGGTGGGGATTGCAGTCCCACTAAACGGCGAGATGCGTTTCCTCATTCATTGAACTGAGGTACAGCCTTGTAACTACTGAATAAGAACCTGGCCTTGCCTTTGTAAAGGAACGCAAACCCACGTACTTCCGCGTTAGTACGTTCGTTTACAAACGTATGCACGTAAAGAACGTCTTTGTACGCAATTTCAAGGCCATATACCTTTTCTATCCGTTCCAGTGCTCTAACATCACCGTCACTCATTGGGCGACGCGGATTCAATGGAACAAGTGGTATACCAGCATATAGGTTATCTATCTCAGGATGTTGTGAGCACCAATTTAGTTCCTTGCGCATTTGCTCTATCTCAAGGCAGTTCAGGCCATAAGCCAGAATCTTATCGTTGAGCATGTCTTTGAATCTCGCGTTGGAGACTTGATACTGATGGCAGAAGCCATTATGAAACTCGTCGGTAGTAGGGCGAGGATCTCTCACTGCATAAATTCCTAGCGCGTCGGTGTCGTTGGGCACCTCCTGGTTGTAGAGTCGGGAAAGGTACCAAGAGATAGCTGCAGTATACCTCGTTCTGTCAACTTCTTTAATTTGCTCAATCCCCGTTAGATCCTGAACATTGCTCTGAGCAACTAGTTTCTTCTCAATACTCTGCAACTCTGCTAAGCGTTCAACATGCTCTTGTTGCTCCATTCGTTCTCGCTCCTCTTTGGTACGCGAAGACTGCCTATGTGCCACGTTGATTTCCTTGTAACCGGGACCGCCCCTCCGGCTTTCAAGCTGGACTAAGTTCCCCCCCATTGTTTTGACGGTTGGTGATAGCCGGAACCCCTCTAAGACCTCAAAACAGGTGAGGACGTGTCTGTTGTCAGCTGACCACTTCGCCTTCTTCGTCTGCTCTCTAAACGTCCGATAGCCGATATTCCCGTATGTTGTAAGGCGCTCAAGCAGCGAGTTTTGCTCAAAGATGATCCTTGCTTTCGCATCACTGTTGAGGTGCCCCATGACGCGCTTATAGATCGCTTCGATTCCATCGGGGCGCGTCCCGATGGTCTCCCAGTGACCCGTGACGGGATCGAGCCTTTGTAGTCCAATGCAGCCTCGCTCTCCGTAGCCCGGTGCCCAAGCAAGGAGAGTATCACCTTCCCGTTTGTAGATGTACACGTGTGGACCGAACGATTTGCCGAACCTTTTAATCGGTCCCCATTCCAGAGGCGCGTTCGCGAGCTTTTGCAGTTCACGAATGTGAGCGTGAATGCCCTTGAGGCGTTGCTCCGAGGGAGCCTTGGCGAACGCTTCAAAACGTGACCGTACTTCGTTGATGCTGCTCGTTGGGACATTCTGCAGTTGTTCAATCTGATTGACGAGACCGGCCCAACCGTCGGGCAATAGATGTTGTCGCGGTTCTCGTCGAAATTCTGCGCCTTCATTCATGGGTGTCGGGTTGGTAGAATCTGACCAGTCTACCACACTAACTCTTTGGGCGCAAGGATTTCTGCCGTCCTCCGAGTGTTGCGGGTAAACCTACGACCGTTCCTCAGCTCACCCTTCTACCAAAATCGCAAAATGAACTTCTCGTCAAACATGTTGACGTAGTCGAGGAGCTTCCACAACCGACGAACTATGGCGTACGTTACCCGAAAGAACCCGGCGAAGAAACGAAACATGAGTTGACCTCCGGCAAAAAGGCGACCATCACTGGCTTACTGAGACAACCACAGATGGTACCCTGGGTTACGTCATCGGGCAAAAAACACACTTGAGATGGTACCAACTGTGTGGGAAGAAATCACGGCCACAGTGGCAAACTACTTGCTGCCGATCCCATGGGAAGCGTTTGTCGTCCTTGCGTTTGTCGTCGGTACGCTTGGCACGCTGCTCATTCTCGCGGTCACGAATCGCGATGACCAGCAAGCGATGTTAATCAGAGACGGTCTACTGGGAATGGGTATTTTCGCTGGGGTCTGTGCTACGTTGCTGTGGTGCGGGGTTGCGACGTACGTATTTAGTTCGATTCCAGCAACGACGCGAAGGCCCGTGGATATGTTTGTCTTGGCCGGAGTCGGCGTCGCATATGGTGCTTGCATTTATGGCTATAGTGCTCTTCCTTTGGGAGTATTTGGTTTGGTCCAGCGCATTCGCAACCGAAAGGCAGAGAGTATGCATGCGGATCGAAACCGCGCGGAAGCACTGCGCATCGCAGAGTATAACCAAGCAAAGCAACATGAGCAGCAGTCTCGTAGACTAGCCGATGGCCAGCGCCGCGAAGACGCACGTGTTGCCTGCGAACTCCTTTATGCGCTTCGCGAGCACGATATCGAAGAACGCTATCCGCGCAAACGGTTTGAGGAATTTGTCAACACGTTTGTGCGTGACGATAATCCTGTCGAAGTTGTTGAACGTCGTGCGGGCGAATTGCAACGGCTCATTGAGCAGCACTACGAAGCCGCTAATCCACCGGAAGAGTTTCTCGATCTTGCGGCTCTGACGCTATGGTACGAAAAGCAACTTGCGACGATCGAAAAGTTAGATGTCGCGGACATCTATAAGCAAAGTTATAAGGTGCAGCTCAACGAACGCTATAGTGAGCTGGCCGAACGCCTCATGGAGTCTCTTGAACCATGAAGTCGATCTTGCTGGGCCACGAAAAAGACGCGAAACGGGAAGTGCGAATACCAAAGAACGCCTTCTCGACACATTTTCATTTGATCGGTGGTACGGGTAAAGGAAAGACAACAGCGATACATACGTTACTTCGGCCGCTGCTTCGTGATCCAAGCGACCGGTCGTGTGCCATCATTATCGATCGATTGGGCAATCTTTCCGATGAGCTACTTCTGTGGATGGCCTCGGAGGAATTCTGTACGGACGATGTGCGCGAGCGCCTCGTGTACATTCAACCGTCACGGGAAGACATGGTGCTTCCTATGAATCCGCTGATGTACGAAACACCAGCGCATGGATATTACAAGGTAGAACGGGCGACGGAAATCGTGTTGCGTGCCTGGGAGTCGGTGAATATCGAAGCCATGCCACGTTTGGCACGCTGGACGTTCAACGCGTTTTGGGCGGCGGCTCAACTCGACCTCACGATCGCCGATTGTTCACATCTTCTGATGCCTGGAAGTAACTACCACAAGGAACTGCTCGACGTGTTGCCTCCGGCGCTACAAGCGGAATGGCGGGAGATCAGCAACCCGAGGTCTTCCCAGGAAGCAACGCGAATTCTCGATTCGTCGCGGAACCGTCTCAAACCCTACTTTGAAAGCGATATCCTTCGGCGCATGTTTGGGACGACCCAGCATCGGTTCAACGCCGAACAGTTTATGCGCGAAGGCAAGATCGTAATTGTGGATTTGTCGCCCCGCAACCGCTTGGCTTCGCAACTGGGAAACACCATTGGAGCGTTGATTCTCAACGAAGTCATTGCGACAGCCAGGAACCTTCCGCGCGGCACTCGCTATCCAACGTACGTACTCCTAGACGAATTCCAGAACTTCGTCGGCCCGGATATCGAATCCGCATTGCCAGAAGTGCGGCAATTGGGGCTCAAGCTTTTACTGTCACATCAATCATTTTCGCAGCTCAAGCGTGGCGACTACGACTTAACATCGATGATCTTTCAGGCACAGTCCCGAATGGCGTTTGGTATCCAGGGTGAAGACGCTGATTTCCTGGCGAACGAATTTGCCTCAATCATGTACGATTCGCGCAGAATCAAGGAAGAGATTTACACGCGGCGGCAACTCAATGCCGGCCATCGCATCGTGGAACTGACGAGTTGGTCGGATGCGGAAAGCGAGGCCCGCAACTGGAACGAAACATACGGCAAGAACTGGTCCCGAAATACTTCGACAATTCAACCTCCTCGAAGCGTGTTGCCAACGGAGTCAACTGGCGGCGGCACGGGAACCAACGAAAGCGAAGGACGCGGCAGAAGCGCTGGCCGCACTTTGACGCGCGGAAGCCATCAGACGCTCGTTCCCGAACATGAAGAGTTTCTGGAACTTGCCAGCCGCACGTATGAATCGTTTGACGAACAGAAGTCTGAATGGGCAAAAAAGATCCGCAATCTCGCGACCGGTGAGTGTATTTTGCGGCTGGTGGACGAACCGTCACTCAAGCACGTTAAAGTCCGACGATCCGCGCCCGGTTACTTGAAATACGATATGACTCAGATTCATAGACACTTCCCGGAAGTGATCGACAACATGAATCGCCTCATCGAAGACAATTTTGCAAGCGATCTGTTTGTTCCCGCAAGCGTGATTGATCGCGAAAGCGAGCAGCGCCTGCAAAACGCGCTGCGCCCGAAGATTACGGTTCAGCCAAACACATCTTCTGTCGATGGGCCGAAAGATCCGTTCGTGTGAATCGTGTGACTGATGTCGTCGATGATCTGTGCGATATCGCCATACCCGGTTGCGGCAACCTCTGTCAGGCAGAGTCGAAATTCGTGCCTGTGGCACGGATGAACGCCAACGAGGCGACGATAGCGAACGGCGAGCAGGTCGCGCATTACGGGGAGCCGATGAGGAGGAACTTCATGGCCGTAAATCTGCTCGAAGTTTTCGTACTCGGTCGCGAAGCCTTCCAAACGATCGAGCTGCGCAAGCTTGCGTCGCGCCAGACGCTGCTGGTCGCTCTCAGAAGGGAAGCCTGTGCGCGGTGCGCCGTAGCTTGCTATGGAGACACTATGCCAGAAACACTTGACTCTACGCAAGCGATTGTTATAAAGAAGTCGTCGGACCTCAAAACGGTCTGCCTCTGGAGACGATTTTTCGGTCACAGCTTCGTGCCGTGCAGAAGATTCGCCCGGTTGTATTGGCTGCGTTTCACGCAGCACATTCTCACTAGCCGAGATCTGCAAATTTTCGCAGAGCCTCGGCTCGCTTTTTTTGTGCGTGCGCACAAAAACCCTGAGCGTAGTCGAAGGGTATTTCCGCTTCCGCATCATAAGGCGAGCAAACGCCATGAATCTCACCGAGCGTGATTACTGCATTCTCTCGAAGGTCGTCACATACTATGTCTTGTCGAGGCAACAGATTCAGCACCTGTGTTTTCCGAGTGACAAGACCGGGCGTGTGACACGGCGACGGTTACAAGTGCTTGTTTCGAGTGGCCTTCTGAACCGTCATCGAGCGGAGGTCATTTACCCGAACTCTTCGCCCGCGGGTTCGGTGTACTACCCTTCACCAAAGGGCATTGAATTGCTGGCTGAACACACGGGCGATGAATGCTTGCTTCTCACACCGACCCAGCCGCCGATCGCGCATCACGTTGCACATTGGTTGGCCGTTTCCGATACGCATATCAAACTAGCGGCGGCGATTGCATCGCAAGAACGCGTCATCCTAGAAGGCTTCATTAATGAGTGGGACATCGTCAACAAGGATGCGAAGGAACCAGAGAATCGCTTTCGACTGTATACATTGCTGACGGATTCGCCCAAGCTTGTGTGTGCGCCCGATGCTGCGTTCATGCTGACAGTCCCCGTAAAAAGCGACGACTCTACCGTCACGTTTTCCAAGGTCTTCTATCTGGAGGAAGATCGCTCAACTTCCGGCGCGAATCAAGTTGCGGCCAGCAAATGCAAAGGGTACGCGGCGCTTGCGGAGAATAATTTCCATGTGAAGCACTTTCCAGCGACGAATGTGCAAGCGTTCACGGTCCTGTGCATCGCGCCGAATGCTCGCCGTCGCGAGGCATTACGAAAGGCATTCAAAGGGAAGGTTGGCTCGGAGCTGTGGCGATTTGCATCCGCAGATGAACTAGCAGCTGAGACGTTTCTGCATGAGCCGCTTTGGTATCCCGTTACTGGCGAGGCGATGCCGCTCGTCAAGCCGGAAGCTGTCCAGTAGTTGTGGCATTACGGGTCCGCGTGGCCAACAACACACAACCTAAACAAACATGAACACACACAACATACAAAAACACATACAGCGCTCGTCGGGTGGGCTCCCGCCTTATGTGATTCGTTCGTACTCGTGGAGTGCGGGCGAATCGCGACGGATGAGGCAGGCGTGGCCGGGCTCAGCCGAGGACGCATGGACGTGGTCCTTGCCCTCTAGCCATAGCGTAGCGTCCGCTGCACGCGAGATTCGTACGGTCGAGCGAAATGCAGGGGGATGGCTAGAGGGCAAGGGGCCGAATGACGCAGGAATTCGAGTCCCTTGCGTCCATAAGGCGGGGTGGGCAAACAACATACTAAAACAACAAACACATACAAAGGGTGGCCGCCCGCGGCCAGGCGCCGGTCACCCAGGCGGCCACCCTCAAGTCACGTACGAGACTAATTTTAAGCCCTCTACTTCCGTACCGTGCGTCTGCAAACCGGGGAAGGCGACACAAACACAAACAGAAGCATGTATCCCGTTGCGGCATGAATCTTCGAATCGTGTCGACATTCAATCACCACGCGTCACCAGACTTGGACTCGGTTGCTTTCCGGGAAGCAGCTTCATCACGGTCTGCGTGTGGACAGGTATCCATATGGCTACCTGATATTCGTACCCATTTCCAACCCTACTTATGACTAGTGCTAAAGAAAACAGTGCACCTGCAGCCACGTTCCGATTGAAAGGTATGAGCGTCGCTGTCTACGGCAACCAGATCAAAGGTCAGCCAGTCCCACTGTACAAAGTGTCCATCAAGAAAAACGTCTTCGATAAAGGCACATTCAAAGCGGTCAGTAGTCTGAGCCGTGATGATTTGCCCGTCGCGAGATACTTGCTGGAGCAAGCCTGGCTAAAGATCCACGATCTGGAAGCCAAAGCAAGAAAGGATGCAAACGACCAGTCTGAAGAGCAACCGTCTGAGGATTGATCATGATGGGGCCGCCCGGACGGCCCCAAAAGACTTGGTTGTTTCATGGCACTGCGCTACGGCGGCGTGCGGGAGTGACGCTTCGGCGTACCACCCGTTTGCCACGCAGCAAAGCAAACTTTATTCGAGTGAGCCTCCTTCTCCGGCTTTCACTCGCTTGCATACAAGTAATCCTGGTCGGAACATCGTTGCGATCGGCTTTGATAGAAAGACGTTTACCGTGTTCTTAAGCAGCCATGTCACTCGTTGGTATCCTGTGCGTCGTGTACGGGCGATGCAGAGGATACCGGACATGGATTTTCCGCTCGATGTTGTTGAATCGGGCTTTTGTATCCCTTACCCTTTCCACCTATGGTTAACAAGGATGATTCAACACCGGCCACGAAGGCGGACCTGGATGCCCTTCGCAAGGCAACGCAAGTTGACTTCGAGAATCTCCGAAGCGAACTGCTTCGTCAGATTCGCGCCGAGGCCGACGAAACACGACGGCATTTCGATGTCGTTGCCGAGCGCATGCTCCACGAGTTTCGCGGCGCATTCGGCGATCGAACGTCGCAACACGACGACAAGCTCAAAAACCATGAGCACCGACTCGGCACTGTCGAACGGCACCTTGGATTGGTTGCCCAGTAGCACGCTATTTCCAGGCGGACTGGAAACCACTATCGACGAGCGTCTGCCGTACCAGCGCTCGTCGTGGCTCGGGCGGACGTGATCTGTGTCGAAAGTTTGCTTTTGACCCCGTCACGGACACCGAGTGTAAACACCAATTATTCTTTCGAGTGAGCCTCCTTCTCCGGCTTTCACTCGCTTCGTTTCCATGACTCTCATTGCACGGTGCGCAGTGCGCGTCATCCATCAAACGAGTTTAACCATGTTCTTAAGCAGCCATGCAATACATCCCGGTTCCTGTTGGGTACGGCCAACGGGACCGGGACTTGCATGGGTTTTTGGTTGCCTTCGCAACCACTTATCCTTTACCCTTCTCATCCCATGTCAAAAACCAGAAAGGAGGATACATCACCGGCTACCAAGGCCGACATCGCAAATCTTCGCGAAGCCACTCAGGCTGACATCGCAGAACTTCGTGAAGCTACTCAGGCTGACATCGCAGAACTTCGTGAAGCTACTCAGGCTGACATCGCAGAACTTCGTAAAGCTACTCAGGCTGACATCGCAGAACTTCGTGAAGCCACTCAGGCTGACCTGGAAGTCCTTCGACGCGAGATTCGCGCTGAAGCCGAAGAAACACGACGGCATTTCGATGTCGTTGCCGAGCGCATGCTCCACGAGTTTCGAGGGGCATTCGGCGATCGCACGTCGCAACACGACGACAAGATCGAAAATCACGAGCACCGACTTGGCGTTGTCGAACGTCAACTCGGATTGGTCGTGTAGGGTAATACCACTGCCAAGCCCATTGGCAGAAAACCTCGACGAGTACCTGCCGTACCAGGACTCGTCGTGGCTTGGGCGGACGTGATCTGAGTCGAAGCGGAGTCTTTGACCACACCACGAACACCGAGCGAATTCACATGCTCTTTCGAGTGAACCGAAAGTCTCCGGTCATCACTCACTCTGTTTTCCATCATCGGAATGCGATCGCGCTACCAGTTTCATAAGAAGACGAGTTTAACCATGTTCTCAAGCAGCCCTGCCGCTCTTTCGCACGCTCGCTGTGGGTACGGCCACGGCAGTGCGAAATCGGCGTGGGTTTTTGGTTGCCTTCGCAACCACATATCCTTTACCCTTCTCATCCCATGTCAAAAACCAGAAAGGAGGATACATCACCGGCTACAACAGCTGACATTGTGGCAATCGTCGCGCAGATGGACCGACGATTTGACGCTGTCGAAAGGCGGCTTGATGGTGTCGACAAACGTCTTGATGCTGTCGATAGACGTTTCGCCACAATGGAAAAGCAACTCGATGACCGCTTTGACGCCATTGATCGGCGTTTCGATGCAGCTGACCTTCAGTTCGACCGCACATTTGATTGCATCGTGGCTGAAGGTAAACAGATTCGTGCATCGGTCGACCGAACAACTAGAGAAACGCGTCGCCACATTGACTTCACCGGCTCAAGCTTGCGTCGGTTCTTCAAGGCCTTGTTTGACTTCAAAGTTGCGATGTTTGGCAACAAGTGGCGCAAGTGTGAACGACACGAGGCATCTGCCTTCTAGGTTCCCTTCGTTGTCAAACGAACCGACACCTGCCGTACCAAGTGTCTTGTTTGCGACCGGGAGCATCGGGCCAGAGGCAGAACGCATGTTCTGCTCACGCGCGATGCACCGCATCGACACCCACTTATTCCTGAGTGAGCCCAACCTCTCTGGCCTTCACTCCTTCGTTTTGCAATTCTTCAATCATGTCTCTGAAAGAAAGATCACAACATGAAGGCGTTGATTAGTGCCCTCGCGGAGAAGGCCACTTGCACATGGTGCGAGAAGGAAACGGAAGCCGTTACTGTCGAATTCGACGGTGGCTTCTTAACCAAGGGATGGCTCTGCTGGAGGTGTTTGCAGCAAGCGACCCGCGTACATCACAAACAACACGTGACCGCCCACGGCGGCACGAAACCGAACAAGAGTGAATAGCGGCACGTTGCCGCACCGAGTCACGCGGTCGATTGGCGTTTTGGATGTGGTTACGGACACAGCCACACCGGTCGACACGCGTGTTTTCCGCTGTCGCATTGGCGGCAACGAGTAGTTTGTTTTCCCCTTTCTTCGTATGCAATCCAAAGATGTATCTCCGAAGAACTCACTCGGCGTCTCGCGACTCGAAGCAACGCGTCAATTGGTGGACTCGTTTTCGCGAGTCCCATCGCAGTGGATCGAAGAGCTGGGGCAAGCTCGTGGCGAATACTTGCCTCTCCCGATGTGGGGAACGCTCTTCATGCCGAGCGACTCGTCGGATGTTCGGCAGATTGAAAGATTGCTGCGTCCGATCGATGCGTCCGGTGAAGACGAACAGTGTTTGTCCGATGCGGGCTGGCAGGAAGTCGCCGACACGGGAATCTATGCCATTGACTTCGATGACGAATTGTTGCTCGGAATTCACGGTGCCGGGTACAACTTCTACGACCATCACTGGTCAAAATTGTATACCGCACTTGGTTACCGTTGGCATACGGATTGATTTACGACTGGAGGCAGCCGTAACTGTCTCCGGTTTCCTCCGACCGAACGGACGCGAGGCGTTGCATCACAGTGTCGCCGGCAGCGGTGATTACGTCGTGCAACACTCGCAGCGCAGATACTTTCCATCAGGCTGCCGGCAACGTCTCGCTTCGCGCCTGACTCTGTTTTTGTCCCAAGGACGTCTTTTAAGAACTCAACGACGCGGCGTCCCTGCCGCTTCTACAAACCACACCATCGACGATCCGAGTTGCAGCGGTGACGGACGCTGTGACTTGGTCTCGGTGTGGACCCTTTCCGCTCCGCACAGTGCGGAGCGAGTAGTTTCTTTACCCCACGTAAACATGGGAAATTCACTAACTGTTACGGAGAAACGACACTGGATGGATCGCATTGCAAAACGTATCGAGAGTCGGCTTCAGACGCTTTCATTACAACAGCCGAGATTCCTGGAGGAAACGCGAACGCAGGCGCGCGAGCGCGCCATCGATTCCTTAGGAGTTCGCAAGTATCAGGAGCGTCTGGACGCAATCAAGAAGCAAGCAAAGCGCCTTGATGCCCGCGAAGAGAGGACGCAAAGAGAGATGCTCGCTCGAATCCGAGATGTGCCTATTTCGCAAATAGGCGTGTACTTTAGCGTCGACTCGGAGGTCGAGAACTCTATCGCTCAGCGACAGTCCGTTTACGAAGACGAATTGCTTGCTGAGACGGACCTAGGACGTGAAATTCTCGCACTTCGTTCGGAGAAAGAGAACCTCCTCGATACTGTCTGGCTGGCAACATCACCGATGCAGATGAAAGAACTTTGGAAAGAAGTTGATCAGTTGCTCGGTGGCAGTCCGACGAAGTTGCAACGCGAGGCGATGGCCATAGCTCCACCTCAGGACGACTAGGCCAACAAGAGGGCAGCCGTCACTGCCCTTGATTCCGTAAGAGTTGACATTCGGAAACGCGACGACAAACGCGGCGAAACGCCGACGTTAGCAGTCGCGACGAATGACGCGTGCCGTGAAGTGGCACATTTTCTTTCGCTGGACGCACCTTCTCCGCGTCCCAGCACTCTCAATTTGCATTTGCGCACACGTCCCAGTCATGGCACTGTGCGTTTGCCTGAGCGTCAGCTCAGGATCGTTCGTGAGTTGTTTCCATGTTCTTTCAGCTTCAAAGGAGAAGTGTCATGAAACCTGAAAAGGTGTTTCGCGTCGGTTCAGTGTCAGCTTCGGTGTTCGTCAACACCGTCGATACCGAAAACGGCAAGCGTGAAATCAGAAACGTCAACCTGCAACGCCGCTACAAGGATGGCGATGAATGGAAATCGAGTTCGTCATTCGGCCTCGGCGACATCCCGCAGGCGATGTCCGCCTTGCAATTGGCGTTCGACTACGTTGCCGAAAAGGAAGCGGAAGTCAGCTAGGAAGCAACTTCACGACATCGGGCGGCAGCACATTCGTGTTGCCGCCCATTCTTTGACACAACACATTGCTGGAAAGAGAAGATGACCACACAAGAGATTGCCGATCGACTCGAACGCATTGAACAAACGCTCCAACAACTCATCACGCAGAAAACGATCAAGGAATGGTACTCCACCGCCGAAGTCGCCGAGATCCTCGGCAAGGCAGAATTCACCGTCCGCGAATGGTGTCGCCTCGGTCGTGTCTACGCATCAAAGCGCGACTGTGGTCGCGGAAAGTCAAAGGAATGGATTATCAGTCACGAGGAATTGACTCGCGTGCAGAACGAGGGGTTGTTGGCGGTTCGGTGAGGGGAAGCAAGTTGAAGGCATGAGTTGAAATCTGTCGGTCCGACTTTGAGTCAGTTAGGCAGCATCCGAGACTTTTATATCCGGCGCAGACGCAAGCCAATGTCCTCGTTAAACTTAAAATGTTCGACGAACGCTGTGGAATCAATATGGACCTACAAGACAAACTCGCACGCAACGGCCAATTCACCAATGGCGAAGGACCGGGACCTACTAGCACAACGAGACTGTCTAGCAGACGTGAAGAATCACAATCCTGGTTGAAGCGTGTGCTCATTCGTCTATGCGTTCAGGCTTAAGAGTCCCGTTTAGGCTCGACCGAATCAAATAAAAAGCATTCCAGGCAATTTGTTGTTGCAGCCGTAGCTTATCGTCAATTTCAATACTCGGTGGGGCTACGGTCGTAGCTGGCTTATCCGACTTGGGTGCGCAGCTTTCTGTAAATTCACTCATAATATTCCTATACTGCCTGTTCTTCCTTTTTTTTGCAAATAAACAGCGTCATCCGGTGTCGCAGAGTGTTGGACTATAACGGCGCTCCAATTGACTACCCCATGATCTGGAGGAGCAATGCGAGTACTGTAAGCAGAAGTCCAAGGACTCCAATAGTGATTGCGATTTTCGTCCATTTCCATGACGATTCCCACTGTAGTTGAGATGCTGTCTTAAGTCTTTCCACACTCGCCATCGCGGCGGCAGCCAAGTCTACATGACCTTCCGGAAATGACTCCCATCGAACTCGCCACATAATCTGAAATGGGTGCAGATTTCGAAACACACAATACAACTCGGCTTTGCGTTCCGCTCCATCTAAATGGACTCGACCACTAGCTACATCGTCGTATGTCTGGCAAATTCTTGCCAACAACCTCCGAAAATGTTCAGGCTGCTTTTCTTTGTCAATGTTGAGGTCGAATACGCCTGGCTGTGACTGAAGCAAGATGCCCGTTTTTTCCATCTCCTGAATGAGAACTGATGCAGCCTCGGGTTGTGAGGACTGACCGCACTTCTCGATCATTTCAACCTCACTCTCACTGCGATAAATGAAAGCTAGATGATCAACGATTCGGCAGACATTGTGCCACAGATCGAAATGTGGCTCGCACTCACTTCCTGCTCCCCAAACTGTCGCAATGTAACTGCCCGGCCCGTCACTTTCAGGACCTCCGCGTAAGGGAAAAGTAGAAATGAGCTTGTCTGATTCTTTGAGCGGGACAACCTCGGTTCCACTCGGCGCAATGACTGCCACACGGTGATCAACAATTCGAGTCGCTGTACCAAGTTCTCCCTTGACCTTAGCGATGAAGCTATTGCGAAGTGTCTTCAGTCTCACTTCATCTTCTTTCGATGCTTTATGCAACTCTGATCTAAACTTTGCTCGTGTATTTGCGCGGATCAATGTGGGTGAATCAACGCCCATGTCCCAGCAGAAGCGGTGGGGTGCGGCGTCTCAGATTAATTGTCCGCGATAGTCTCGTTTTGGCTGACCGGATGTTGGGGCGTCGAAAGAGCTTGGGGAGGCGCATGAAAGACGGGCGGTGGATTGCGGCCCGTTGTTCATGGTGATGTGGATTAGTGGGTCTGGTGGCGGTCGGTGAGACTGAGGAGGTGTTGAACGGCCTCGACGAAACCGCAATCGCGAGCCGCCATTGTGAAGTCGATCGGGTTGAAGTTGGTCTGGCAGTGGAAGCAGCGAACCAAGTTCTCTTGCGGATTGAGGTCCGAGCGGCTTTCGCCGCAGCGGGGACAGACGAAGATCAGCTGTCCGTCGCGACGGCGGTGTGGCCAAGCGAGGCGTTGCAACAACCATGGGAAGGGGACCTCGTTACGCAGTTGCCGAAGCTGCTGGTCGGTGAAGCGTCTGGCCATGAGAGGGCTCCTGTTAGAGTTGAAACTCGCCAGCCGCTTGCCGGAACACGTCTTCATCGACGCGTGCCACATCGAGCGCCGTGGCTTGCAGCAGGCAGGCGATGGCCAAGTTGTTGATGGCGCGGGGCAGGCCGCCGGTGAAGTCGTGCAGCAGATCCTTGACTTCCGCGTCAAAAATCTTCCCATCGCCGCCCGCTTGCGAGACCTGAAAGTCCACGTACTGGGCGGTCTGCTCCTTGCTGAGCGGCCGCAGCTGATAACGGACCGACACCCGGTTCAGCAGGTCGGCATGTTGAGCCCGCTTGATCGTGCCGCGGAGCGACTCTTGGCCGACGAGCAGAATCTTCAACGGCGGGCCGATTTCCAAGGCCGAACTGATCAACAGCCGCAAGTCGGTCAACGATTCCGACGTGAGCAGATGGGCTTCATCGAAGATCAGCAGCAAGGTGCCCTCGCTGCGTTGAGCCCGCTCTAGGATCTGTTCGTAAAGACGATCCTTGCCGCGCTTCGGCGCTTCGCCAAGTTGCGTCGCGATCAGCTTCAACAATCCTGACGAAGGCAGATGGGTCAGATGACAATAGACCACCTCACACTGCTGCGGCGTGAGTCGGCTGAGCAGTCGCTTGATGAGCGCCGACTTGCCGACGCCACTCGCGCCGGTGACCAGTCCCAGTTCGCCCATCTTGAGCAGGAACTCGAGCCGAGCGAGTCCTTCTTTCATGCGTGCATCTTGCCACAAGGCAGCGGCGGTCGCGTGTTCGGAGAAAGGCTGCGTGCGGAATTGAAAATGTTCGAGGTACATCAAGGGTCTCCTGTGGATAAGAGGGATTGAAGTTGCCACAACACGTGTGGAATCGTGAGTGCTTCGGCCTGAGCGACCGCCGTGCGGACGAGCGCTTCGTGCAAGCGATCGTGTCGCGCGTGAAAGGCACGCAGTGCATCGAGTTCGTCGCGGCTGAGTGCCGAAAGTCCCGCGGTGCGTCCCAGCAAGCGGGCCACGAGCGTGGCGAAGCTGCTGAGCGACCAGACGTTGCGTTGTTGAGCGGACTGAAAGTCGAGTCCTTGCTGTCGCCGTTGTTGTTGGCTGGCTTCGTGGCTGGCCTGCAAGGCGTTCAAGTAGGACGGTTCAATAGAGTTCTGCTGTGGGGGCGGAGCAGGTTGCGGATGATGTCCTGGCTCGCGCTGATAGCGGCGGGCGAGGCCCAGATAAGCACCGTCGAGTCGAAAGAGCTGAACTTCCTGCAACGCTTCACGCGTTTGAAAGGAATCGAAGCGAACTTCCACGCGATCGCCGCGCAGCTTGGGATCGACAGCAAAGGTTTGTTCGAGGATCGTGACATCGGAGAAGTCGCGATCGACGGTCCGTTGCTCGCGGCGATGAAACAGCGGGAGGATACTCTGCAGCCGCACTGGGCGTTGCAAGCGAGTGGCCGAGTGGTAGCGATCGTGGGGCGTCTGCTTGGTCTCGCTATGGACAGCAACGTGATATTCCTGCGTCAGCCAAGCTTGCAGCGCGCGATTGATGTCTCCCAGTGATAGCAATTGGGCAGCGCGGATTTCGGCTTCCAGTTGTCCCTGCAGCGTCTGAAAGAAACGTTCGATCAGGCCGCCGGTCGCGGGATCGCGCGGCGGGCGATGAAGGAGCTTGATGTTCAGTTCGGTGCAAGCCAGCTTCAACGCACCGGCGTGATAGATCTTGGCATTATCGACATACAGTTCTCGGCTGGTGTCATGATGCGACCAGGCACGCAACAGCGAATCGACCAGGATGTCGAGATTCTCGCGGAGGTAATATCTGGCTTCCACGATGTAGCGGCTGTGGCAGTCAATCCAGGCGGAGAGATGCGTCTTGACGGCGCGTCCTTGCTGCACGACCGGCGGGCCGTGCTCGAAGTCGCCGACCCACAAGGCTCCGGCTTCGTCGCGCGTCCAACGACAACGAATGGTCTGCTCGCTGACTCCCAGCTTGCGACGCGTGGCACCTTCGCGATGGAGATGACGATAGAGTGTCGAGCGCGGTACGCCGCGACCGAACTCTTGCTTCAAGATGCGGTTGATGACGACGTCGCTACGACGCGGCTGTTCCTTCTTCAGTTCGACGGCCCGATTCAACAGGGCTTGTTGGTTGGCGCGCGGCTGGCCCCGGTCGCTGCGCGAGCGCCGAAAGGTGCCGGCAACTCCCTCATCGCGGAGCCGCTTCCACCATCGCCGCAACGTTCGCACCGAGACGCACTGGCGTTGTCCGTTGGGCAGCAATCGCTCCTCGGCGGCCAGCTTGCGAAAGTACGCTTCGCGCTCCGCTTGAGGAATCTCTCCCAACAGCAGCGGACTGAGTAGCGAGCACCGAAACACGGCCCACGCCTGATCGTCACGACCCATAAAAATTCTCCTTCGCCGGGAACCAAGTGGTCTGTCGAAGGAGCAAGCTACCTCAAGGCGGCCGTGATCTTGTTGCGAAGCGGGGGAAGAACGATTCGGCAAACATCCGATTCCAATGATCGATCAGATGCAGTAAACGGCGCGCGGTGCGTAAGATCTCACCCCGGTGCGGACTGCGGTATTTATGCGGGGCGACGGCACCTAGAAAGCGATGGTCGGTGAACAGCGGATCGTGTTCGCTGCATAGCTGGAGACCTAATTGCAAGGCGACCGACTGCGTGCCAAGGAACTGCAAGAACCGCCACAGCGTCGAGCGGTGCAGCGCCCGCTCATCGATCTTCTTCCGTTCCGGCGGCGTGACATAACCGATGACACGCTTCTGCGGCGCGACGATCCGCTGCAAGGAGAGCCGATCCTGCTCCAAGTAATCGCGGGCCAAGGGCAGCAGGCTGATGCTGGCATAACGCCGCTGCGGCAGTACGAAAGTCGGGCCAATCGGTAAACACATGCCGACATCGCGAGCACCTCCAACGAGCCAAGACGACACTGACGACTTGCACGGTCAAATCAACAATCACACGCAGCTTGCGGCGTCGCAGTTCGTGGCGTGTGAAGCCGCTGGTCGCATCGCAACGACTGCAACAATGGCGATAGCGAACACCGTTGGCAATCGCTTGCCGATGCTGCTCGAAGGCGGTCAGAACTGAAGAATTGGTGGCAGCCAAGACGATGCAAGAATCATTGATTGACTGGAGAGGAACGGGCCTGTCATGCGAACGTCGAGGCTCGTTCCTCTTCTTCTGCGCGCACCGCCCAGACAGAGGCGGGCTTCTAGAAATAATGCGCGACGGCGGGCTCGGAGCGGGCTTACGGCGGGCTATTCTCGGTCAATCAAATCGAGACAAACGCCGCGCTTTCCGGTCAGTTAAAATGAAACGCCGCAGTGGGGGATGTTGCCTTGAGGTGTCGCCATAGCCACCGGTAGAGTATCGAGTCCCAGTCGCGAACCTTGCGGGGTAAATCGCAGTCGAAGCACACCCGACTTGTCCGCTTTGATGGGTGTGCCAAATTCCACATCAATCAGCGTCTTCCGAACGGCAGTCATCATAGCGACCACATCTTGCTGAAGTCCGTCTGGGTACTTCAAACTCGCATCACAAGCGATGCACTCGATTCTTTCCTTCCGGCCTTCGACCTCGAAAGTAAATTCTCTGTCTTCATCGTCAACGAATCTCGGCTTCGCGGAAAGATACCAATCCCAGGGGGATTCGCTCCACGGGCCGAACGGCAGTACCTGCGCATCGGGTACAGTACTGCCATCATATGTATCGTGAGCATAGAGAATTGTAACGGTCGCTAAGTCATCCTCTGAGTCGTTTTGGATCACGATGTCGAAGACGTCATTAATTTTGAGCTTCTCATAGTCAGGTGAAAGCCAGATTTGATGGAATAGCAACGGAATGGTAAGCATTCGTCCTTGTGAAACTACGACCAAGCTCATTGTACGGAACTCCGAGATCAAAGCGGCAGGCGATACTTCTGGTCACTTGTTTACTATAAGTGGCGTAAGTGTCTGCGGGCACTTTCGAATAGTTTCCAACCTGTCACCTAACAATTCTGACCAATTTACATCTTGTCGCATCATTTGTTTGTCGCGAAGAGCATGCAGCCGATGTAAATATGGTTCTGAAACGAGCCGGTAAATGCTCGGAATCTGCAATGATCTAAACCGGCTTGAGAAAACATCTGCACTCGTCTTACTTCGTTCGGTATTCGGTCTCCACGTGCTGACGGCGATCTCGTCAGCTTTGATCTGTTCAAGGAAATGAAATGCGGTGCGTGTTCTTGTTTCGAAATGCGTTGCTTTGTGGTAGACGGAGAACGACATGTCTTCACCAACAATCGACTCCGGCAAAGGTGTTACAAGTGCCATACAATCCGTGTATGCAGCGCTTGCAAGTAGTTCCCAGTGAGCTTCGAGGACGTCAGTCTCAACCAAGATTTCGTCATTTTCGATGCTCGTGGCTCCCGAGTACCGGAAAAAGTCACTTGCATGCATCGAGCCAAGGCATGATTTGACCTCGGATGCGCGAAAACCGATGTCAGTAAGAGCCTCAACAATAGATGAGCGCGTTAGATAGTCGTGTCGCAACAAGTGCAAGACGAGCGGTCCTACCAAGAGAGAATGGGGACCCTGCTCAGTTTTCGTTGTGCGGTAGAGGTTCAAAACGTCATTTTCGAAGTCAGACTCATCGAAATACTCTTCCTTACCGCTCAGCCATGCTGAGATGAATCGGTAACGACTTACCACCGCGTTGTCGAGGCTGTCTAGTTCATCCTCCAACAGGCCGGCAGCTTTGAGCATTGCTTCTCCAAGTCCAGGGTTCATTATCAATCGTTTCCGCAGCCGGAAGAGTCGCCGATTGGATTGATTGCAAAAGCGCTGTAGTAGCTCCTGTGTGTCTTCTCGAAGCGGTGGTGTGAGCTGCGTTACCTGCTCATCGGGTGCATCGCCTGAAGTCCGCACCATAACCATTCGCCTAAGTCCATCTGATGCGATGTAACTTGGGATTGGGATGCATGTAGTGTATCCGTCGCGCCTAATGTCTAGTGGGAATTGCTGTCTTGAACCAGCAACCGACGAGTGAAGACGCTCTCCTCTATTCTCGATCAGCAGTTCTTGGTTTACTCCACCAAGCGTAATCACTTTCTTTTTGTCGATTGGGTGAAGTACATGACGAAGGCTATTCAAGGTTTCGGGGCGTACGGGGACAATAACTCGCCACAAGTTGAGCCCGTTTTCGTCGAGATCACGGTCAAATGGTGACGTGTAGACACGATCCCCAAGCCAGCGGAGCGCGATCTGCAAAATCTCAAGTTGCGTCGGAAGATCTTGTTGGTCAAGGTTGTCGAGCACAATCGTGACAAAGTACCTTGGTGAGTGTTTCGAGGATGTTAGATACCAAAGGGCTTCCTCGGCTACAGTATTGTGATTAAGCAGCAGCGGTGCGGTCAGTTTCGCTCGATACTTCTCAACCGATTCGTCAGGTGTGCGGGCTAGCTCATGGTGAGATGAACTCCAATCAGCTAACCTATCCCACATCGCATGAGCGTTTTCTTCTGTTACGTTGGGTGCCTTCGCCCTGAGGACCTGAACGATCCGCTCATTGATCACCGAGCGTACCTCGTCTGTCGGAAGACGTCGCCTTAGGTTCACATCAATCACAATGTGATGGTCAAGTGCTTCCAATGATCGTGGCTTGAGTCGTTCTGGTAAGTAATAGTCGAAGTAATATCTCAACAGTGTCGTCTTGCCGACACCTTCGCGACCTTGGATCATTAAGAAAGGGCAGTCGGGCGAGTCTTCAGGCCAAAACGCCGTGTGCAGCTGCCGTTCATAGTAGTCTGTGTTGTCCGTCACAGGACATTCTCGTTTTCCAACGTACAATTCGATGTCTTGTTCGCTAAGGCGCGTTCCGAATGAGGCTGGGAACGTGAACTCGCCGAAGTAGTTGGAGACGTGACCATCAAATGCACCTGTTAACGACATGGTTGCTGCTGTTGTTACTAGTTTTTCAATCGGAGTGCAGTCGACTACAGTTCTTCGCGTAGACATTCCTTAAAGTCCCTCAATAGTCTGATCAAGAACTTTCTTGCTCTGCGACAACCACGAAATAGCATCAAGGCTATCGTGTTCCAGAATCAGCCACTCAACACCCACGTCTCGAAGTCCGCTGACAGTTCGGGGCCAATCTATCACTCCACTGCCCAAGGCAACCTGTGAATTTCTTTCATCGATATCGTTGATGTGAGCAGTGGGACAGCGTTTTGACAAAATCGGCTGGATCTCAGGAAGGGTCTTGCCTGAGCGGTGGATGAAGTAGATATCAGGCTGTAGACGAAGTTTTGTATTCGTTTCCTGAACTAGGATTTCCAGACCGCTTTGGCCCGACTCACTGATCGTGACCAAGTCGCGAAGATAAATGTGAAAGCACAGATCGATTTGTTCTTGTTCCAACGCCTGCGCGGCCGACAAGAAGAGCTCAGAAAAACGGATGTAGTAATCTTGTGTACCACTGTGCAACGGATGAGACATGACCGTAGCAAGCTTACACTGGAAAATGTTGCAGTGCGCTGTCATTTCATCGACGAGCTGTGTAAGATTGCCCAAAGTGAGAGGTGGTTGATGAGTGCCGATAACTCGGATTCCTGCGTCCGATATTACGTTAGCGAATTCTGAAGGAGTCTGACTACCAGTTCCGGCAAGCTCGACGTAATCGAAGCCCATGCCCTTGACTAAGGCAAGCGCTCGCCTGGAGTCGGCGAAGATTTGCTGCCGTAAAGACCATAGTTGCACCGCGACTTTCATTGCCAATCTAAACTCTCCATCGCCCTGGTCGAACTGCCTCTTAAGAGCATGCATCAATAAATGTTCGGCCAGTTTGCGCCCGCTCGCATAGGGAGTCAAGTACCCAGCGAGCTAAAAGCAATCTCCGGGGTATGACACGCTTCGAACGGCTTTCGCGACGTCATCGGAACATAGAAAGCAAGATCACGATCATTGGACCTTACATTACATTTAACCGACCAAAGAGTCTGGGCGCGTCGTCGGAGGTGCGGACTGAGTCTCACCAAACATCCGTTGCCCGTTGTGTGGCGTGGACTCGCCAAAACTGTCGGTACTATAGTACTTCATACTTAGTGTAGTTTAAGCGAGCGAATTATTTGTGTATCTGTTGATGATTGCTGGCCGAACGACTTCTTCGATACGGCTGAAGGAAGCCGCTGCGTGTACTACAACAGGATGCTATCGATCACATCATTGCTGTGGATTCTCTTGAGCTAACGCAAAGCCCATGACAGAAGTAAAAGACTCATGGTTTTCGAGAAGTGCACGACGTTGGTTTTCGAGATCGCTATCCAGAGAGGCGATTTTCCGCTTTTGGCTACATTGCTTTAACTCAAGACTCAATTGTCCGCTCGCTGTGCAACCAATGTTCCGTCACTCGCTTGTCATAGCAGAAGCTTCGATTGCAATCAGCATTGACTTGCAACGACATCGTTACACCAGTGCTTGCCCACCAATCACCTGCTCAATTGCTGCTTGCTCTTGATTTGGAATCAAGTGACGATAGCGATTGACCATTTCCTAGGTCTGATTTCCAACCCACGATTGATGGCTCGCTGGTCGACGCCGACAGCAGCGCAGTCGCTACAGGACGAGTGGCGAAAGATGTGCCATCCGCGCACGACGTGCCACTTCAATGATCGCAATGTTCGTTTGAAGTGATCACGATCTACATCGCAACCACTGTCCACAAACTTCAATGCAACCTTGCCGCGAGTGTTTACGACTTCATGAAGCCTCACGGATCGAGCACACATGCCCGGTTCCATCGCCGTGAATGATGTGGTCGAGGACGGTGATGCCGAGAAGTTTGCCTGCTTCCGTCAATCGGTCCGTTACTGTGTGATCTTCGCGACTCGGTGTGGTGTCGCCGGACGGGTGATTATGAGACAACACAACGGCACTTGCGCCTTCAATAATTGCTGGCTTGAACACTTCACGAGGATGCACCAATGATGCATCGAGCGTGCCAATCGTCACCACAACAACGCATTGCACGCGGTTTTTGGTATCGAGGCACGCCACCACAAACTTCTCTTGGTCATGTGCCGGATTGTCTTTCCAGTAGTTCCGAAAAAACGCTTTCGACTCTTCGGTACTCGTTAGTTGCGGTCGCCCCATTAGTGAGCCCTCGTGGACGAGCGAGACACGCTTGAGGGAAGTGTACAGTGTTTGGTCGTGAAGGAGGGTTTGACCACGTTGTTGAAGCTCGCTGGTGATGTGAGAAACCGTCGCGTTCCCCGCAAGTGTTTCCGGGCTCTCTCGTTCTGCCCAGAGTTCGAGTTGGCGAAGCATACCGCCTGGAGTCTGCCTCCAGACAGGCGTTAGCGCAAGAAATTCGTTACATTTCACAATGGCTGCTTGATTGCTGCGATTGATCGCAAGTGTTCTTCTGTTTCGACGCGTTATACCGGCTTACCAAACACCTGCTGCATCGCTGCCTGTTCCTGGTTGGGAATCAGGTGACGGTAACGTTTCACCATTTCTTCCGTTTGATGGCCAACCCATGCGTTGATGACACGTTGATCCACGCCAGCCGCAGCGCAGTTGCTGCAAAACGAGTGGCGGAAGATGTGCCAGCCGTGCAGCACTTTCCATTTGGAATTAGCTAGGGTTCGCTTGAAATGATCACGTGCTTGCTCTTTGGCGATTGGTTTTGAAGCTTGACCGCACGACGGATGGCAAAACGTAAAGTTGCCGCCAGGATGTATTGCAAACCAACATTCCAGCACAGGCTTCAACTGCGGGGAAATTGGCACGCGTCGCGTTGTCAACCTACCACGTACTCGTTTCTTCTCTCGAATGATCGCCGTTTCGCCCCTTAGGTCGATGTCGTCGACCCGAGACCTCATCAACTCCGAACGTCTCGCACCCGTGAACGCGGCAAAGGTCATCATGGGGTGCATATAAGGATAGAATGCTGATTCTTCAATGTGCGAAAGCAACTCAGTAATTTGCGGAACGGTCAAGAACAGGCACTCCCACAACTCAGCCTGCTCTTCGTCAGAAAGCTGGTTTCGAGAGATCTTGCCTTCAATTGCACTCCAAGTCTGGAATGGAGGCTTCTCAGTTTCCTTTGGAAACCGAAGCCCTTTCTTGGGAAACGGTTTGCTCACGTGTCCCGCATGCATTGCCCACGACCAAGCACTGCCAAACGTACCAAGCTCTTTCTTGATTGTTGTCGAACTGACAGGCTTACCTCGACGCCCTTTTTCATTAGCTCGTTGAAGAACATAATCTTGAAGTGTGGAACTTGTCACGCCCGTTGTCGCCAACCGCATACCTAAAATGCGTTTGATGTGATCCATGTGGATCTGAGCCGTGTCGAGTGTGTTCTGCTCTAGCGACCCTTGTGGAATCGCGGCAGTGTAATTTGCAAACAAGTCCGACAGCGATAGCTTGCGTTTCACATTAACTTTGTTGGCCAACTTTCCGTCGGAGAGCAAGAATGACGGAATGTCTGCGTCCGTCGGAATGTCTAGTCGACCTTGCTCGACCAGATCAATATTCTCACTCAGGCGGTGCATTCTACGGTCAGCCTGCGATTGACTTTTCGTCCGGAGTGACCGCTTGAACTTTTGTCCTCCAAAGCGAAAGCAGATGTGGAAGTTCCCTGAAGGATCAGATTGAAGCCATGCCATGCGAGCATCTCCAGTAGCTGAGGCGACACCTTTAAGATGGTGCCAGCCAAGTATTGAAACCAGCGATGCAAGCTCAACGCTAATTCAACGATGCCACTGATTTGCCACTGATCCGTTCTGGCGCAAACAGAAAGGACTCAGGTGGGATGACCTAAGTCCCAATGCTGTAAGGCTTAACTCAAAGCCGTAGAGTGCAGAAAGCAGTTGCCCCTCTAGGATTTGAACCTAGACTAACTGATTCAGAGTCAGTCGTGCTGCCGTTACACTAAGGGGCAAGAGTATTGATCCCAGTACGTTACGTCGGTCTGCGATGCTGGTCAAGACGATCCAATTTGACGCGATGCCCGCGAATCCGGTTGTGCGGGGAACGGTTGATCGACGTAAACTGTTTAATCAGCAAAGATTTGACACCCTCGCCAGTCCCATTTACACTCGACTTAGTCTCTTATCGCCCTGCGACTTAAAGGTCTACCGCGACTTAGGGTCTATCGTTGCAACTCAACGACCGCCCGGCGTGGAATAACTTGGTTAGCGGTTCACGAAATCAGAGGTGATCATAAGCAACTTGCTCTCGAACTGGGGAGCTTGAAGCTGGGTGATCTGATTACATTGAGGCGATTGTTGACGGGCCGAGTTTGCCTCGCGCCGATGTTTCCACGGAGTATTGAATAATGGCGAAGCGTGAAAGCCAAGGTCTTCAGATTGCGTTGATTCTGTTTGTGATGATTACGGTCGTGTTGGCTGTAACCACCTTTGTCTTCTTCCGAAAGGCGGAAGAGAACCTCGCGAAAGCCAAAGCGGCCGAAACCGCAAAGCAGAGCGCAGAGGCTCTCGTGGATCAGCAGTCATTCTGGAACTCGTACTTCAAGCACATCGTGGGCTCGAAGACGCTGTCGGAAGCGGAATTGAATGTCGTCATCCCCAGCGTCGAAGGCGATGAGGAGATGGCTGCGGTTCATGCCTCGTATCAGCAAGACATTGCGACTTACGGCGAAGGTTTGCCTCAAGAGAAACTGAACTACCGCGAGTTGCCCGCGTTGCTACTTCAAGCAATCCGGAAGTTGAACACCGCAAATACCGATCTTAACGAATCGAATAATCGACTTATTGCCGAACGCGATCAAATCCGGGCCGACAGTCTCCAGCAAATTGCGTTAGCCGGAAAGACCGAACAAAAGGCTGTTGACGATCTCGCTACGGCTCAAGAGGAATTCAATACGCGTCGAGAAGAGTTGAAGACAACGCAGGAGAAGCAGTTCACGGACTATCAGGCTGCAATTGCTGAGAAGACAACGCTTGTCGCAACTCGCGAGAATACGATCAAAGAACGTGATGTTGCAATTCGGAATCTGGATGTCACGGTCTCCAAGCAGAAAGAGACCATCACTGAGCTTCGTGATGAACCGTTCGAGGCGCCGGATGGGCGTATCGCTTGGGTGAACCAAGCAAGTCGGACGGTGTGGGTCAACCTCGGTATGGCAGACGGTTTGCGACGACAGACGACTTTTAGCGTTTACGATCACGATGCCATGAACGTGGCCCCAGGTGCCGGAGGAGTTCCCGACGACGAGGAAGCCTCGAAACGCAAAGTCGACGAACGTAAAGGCATGATCGAGATCACTCGAGTGATCGACCAGCATCTCTCTGAGGCACGCATCGTTAGCGATTACACGGCAGATCCGATCTTGCCCGGCGACCAGATCTTCTCTCCAGCGTGGAAGCCAGGTCGTAAAGTGCGGTTTGCATTGGTCGGCTTTATGGACATCGATGGCGATGGTCGCAGCGACCGCGATCTGGTGCGAAACATCATCGCAATGGGCGGCGGAGTGATTGACGCGGAAGTTCACGACGATGGAGTGTTTGAAGGTGAATTGAGCGCAAATACGCGTTATCTCGTCCGTGGCGATGATCCGGATGGTGGCGACACCAAGCTTCTCACATCGCATAGCAACATGATCAAGCTCGCTGAAGATCAAGGTATCCAGGAGATCAGCCTACTGATGTTGCTCGATCTAATGGGTTACAAGGCCGAAGTACGAACTGTCGGGCTTGGCAAGAACGCTGATCCCCTGCAATTCAAAGCAGAGCCAGAAGAAGGCCGCGCCCGCACGTCAACCAGCGGCAATGTTTCCGAGGTGTTCAAGGAGCGGCGTCCCCCGCAGCGTAGATCGGGCGGTGGGGCGTACTAGTATCTTGAATCGCGGCGGTTGAGACGCGACAAGGTGCCGTAAAGCACACATTTCCCGTAGCTACGCGGACGGTCCTGCGAAAGGCAACGGTCACTTGGAAAGGGACGTCCACAAATGAGCGTCACTTGGAAAGTGACGTCCACAAATGAATGTCACTTGGAAAGTGAGGTCGACGGCGAGTTAGGAGACTTCCGTGGTTCCCGCCGTGGGTTCTCCGAATAGCCGTGATCGGAGCGCCTCGACTTGTTGCTGTCGATTGGCGAAAGTGTGACCAAGCAATTCCGTATCGAATCGTTCTGGCTCGACGAAGAGTTGGACGGGCGAAGGCAGGCGGTGAGCGTTTGCCAAGGCGCGCATTAATTGTTGATTGGCCCAGTCGAGGCCGTGAGCCTGGCAAAGCTCGGCAAACAATCCTTGCGAGCTGTCTTGCATCTGATGTTCGCGGTGCTTCAGATATTGCGTCACGATCCAAGCGATACTGATGACAACGCCAATAATGCCGAGCGGCAGCAGAACGTCAGTCCACTCGAACTCGCCGCCTCCACGTCGAAATCGTCGTCCCATGTGGACGTACTCGGCCTGTCCAGCCAAAAGCAGGAATCGCTCGGCGATCGGTGGCAGCATCGCGATTGTCGTCATGACACGGGATCTCCTGTTTCGGGGGCCGGAGAAAAAGTGTCAATCTGCGTTGGAAGTTCCGGGAATGAAAAGGGTTCCGATTCGGCAAAAAACTGTAGGGTGCGTTCAACAGAATCACACACGATTTGGCTGCGGTCGAGGATTGCGTCTCGCAACGCCGCACGACTCGCGGTTGAAGGACTTTGGGCAAGCGCTTCGGCGGCAGCTGCCCGAATGACTTGGTCATCGTCGTGTAACAAGTGGATAATCTCGGATTCGGTGTCTGGGACTGCAATCATTGCGACCGCCATTTGGATGGCGCGAACCCGCCGTGCCCGCAACGGACTCGTCAGTTCGCTTCGCAACGCATCCAAGGCAGAGGGATCGACACGCTTTACGATCTGGGCAGTCTCTTGAAGCAGGTCGTCTTCAAGTCTTCCGAACGTGTTTACGAATCGATCGAAAGTAAACTCGGAAAGTGCTTCTCGTGCTGCTTCGCGAACAGCTTCATCCGGGCCGTCGATGAGGCCGAATAAGGTCGTGATCGCCCCCCGGATGCCGCGTTCTCGAAGTTGGCTGACGGCGATCGCGCGAACTTCGGGATCGTCGTCTTCCATCGCCTGGATTACTAAGGCGTTCGCCTCGGTTCCGTAGAATTCGGTTAAAGCTCTCGCGGCTTCACGTCGTCCCTCAGGTTCGCTTTGCTGGAGGATGGACCTCACAACATCGAATACACGCAAGCGGCTCATTCCGGACGCCAGCGTTAGATGGATCACTGCTCGTAGTTCTTCGCCGCTTAACACCTCCAGAAATTTCAAGTCGTCTCGGAGCCAAATCAAGGAATCGATTCGCTTCAAATTAGCTTTGGCAGCCTTGGGCACTTCGTTCACGAAGCGTCGAAGCATGTGTCGCACGAAATCGACGTCGTCTCGCCTGGCGAGAATGCTATAGATCGCAGAAGTTGTTCGAGGATGATCCAATGAGTCGAGGATCACTCGCATCACACTTGGACGCGAGCTGTGGGACAACAAATGCACCAGGGTGACGTAGGCCTTGTCATGGGGGTGTTGAAGAATGCTGTTGAGAACCGGATTGTCGTGTGCAGTTAGGATCAAAAACGACTCGGCGATCTCACGACGTTGGTGGTGATCGAATCGCTCGACGGACCGCTCAAGAGCTGGCACGACACGAGCGCGAATGATGTGTGGGGCGCTTCGATCGCTAGAATCGCGCGGTGCGGCCAACTCTTCCCCGAGGGCGTCCACGAGCTTGAGCAAGGTTTCGGCAGCTCTTTCGCCTCGGGGGCTCGACTTATCCTCCGCCGCCGTGATCAGCGTGGGAATCAAGTCATACTCACGAAGCGAGTAGACTGCATCGCAGCCATTTTGGTGGAGTCGCTCGTCGGTACTGAGAATCGCGTCACGAATTGCGTGCGAGAGTCGGCCACTGGATTCAGCAACGATTTTTTTCCAGCGTTTGCTAAAAGTATGCCAACGCTTTAGCAATTCGCGGTCTGCCCCTGCGTTACGACGGGAGAGCAACGCCTGTAAAGCTCCGACTCGGATCTGCCGATTCCGTGAATCTAGCGCGTCAAGCAAGAGGCGCACCGCCGCCTCGTTCTGCGTGTTCGCCAAAACCGAAAATGTAGCCGCGAGTCCTGTCGTCACGGAATGTTGCTCCAAGTCGATGCATCGTCGTCTTCCTGCCAATCGGATACGGCTCGCCGCTTCGACCAAGGATAATCGGTAAATCTTCGCAAGAGTTCGTAAGCTCGCACGTCCGATCGCGCCAATCCAACTAACCACACGACTCCGATTTCTCCAAATAGTTAGATCGGTGCAATCCAGATCATCGTGATGATCTGGAGAATCAGGGCACTTGTTTTGAGCTCCAGTTTCATCGGCATGCCGTACTTTGATCGATTGCCAAAAAAACACGCCACATCCGCGATTCAACTCGCAGATTACTTTCACGGTTTCGAGTTCAGTTTGGCCACGAGCGGCTTGATTTCGCTCCAGCGACTAGAGAGACTAGTAGCAATAGAGGCAACGAAGATCCGGTGAACTCAGCGGGCGTTGCTTATACTTGATTATGCTCCCCTCGCCTCCACGGCGATTACCGCATTCGAAGGAAGTGTTATGCCGATCCCCATGACCGCAACTCAGGTATTGGATCGCGAGTTTCTGGAGATTCGCGCCAAGTTGCTTGAATTGGCGGCGTCGTTCGACCGTTTGAACCGTGCTGACGGTGTCATCTCCGACGATCCTCGACTTAGTCTGATCCGCGAGGCAATCGACGCGCTGCTGGCTGATGCCGATGACCGCGCGGAACAGGTGCAGTTAATTTTCTCGCTCCATTATGACGACGAATGGCAGAAGAAATTCGATATGGCGTCCAGTCCGTAGCCTGCGTGCTCCCTCCCACTCTTGGATTGTAGACAGAAAGCAGAAACAGCGATGTATTACATCGATCCGCACATTCACATGGTGTCACGCACAACGGATGATTATGAAACGCTCTCAAAGATGGGCTGCGTTGGGGTGAGCGAACCTGCGTTTTGGGCGGGGTTTGATCGGGGCAGCGTCGACAGCTTTCGGGACTACTTTCGCCAACTCACGGATTTCGAACGGAAGCGAGCGGCTCAATATGGTATTCAGCACTTCACTTGGCTGTGCATCAACGCCAAGGAGGCTGAAAACGTAAGCCTGTCACGCGAAGTTATAGCGATGATTCCCGAATTTCTGGACGAACCCAGCGTCCTCGGGATCGGTGAGATTGGGCTCAACAAAAACACCAAAAACGAAGCTACTATCTTTGTCGAGCACCTTGAACTTGCAATCCGGTACAACCAGCAGATTCTCATCCACACGCCGCACTTGGCCGACAAGTATCAAGGCACCCGTATGATTCTCGACATGCTGTGCGATGATAGCCGAATCGATCACAATCGAGTGCTCGTCGATCACGTGGAAGAGCACACGATTCGACATGTCCTGGACGAGGGATTTTGGGCCGGTATGACACTGTATCCGGTAAGCAAATGCACTCCACAGCGTGCTTGTGACATGGTCGAGATGTATGGACCGGATCGACTGCTTGTTAACTCCGCTGGTGATTGGGGGCCGTCAAAGCCAACTGCAGTTCCCGATTTCATCTTCGAGATGCGTCGTCGGGGGCATGCCGAGAGCTTGATCCGCAAGGTGGTCTACGACAATCCAGTGCAGTTCTTTAGTCAAAGCAAAGCATTCAATTTTGATGCTCCTGATGCACGCGAGACGACAATCACACGATAGTCGCTGAGACTTGCTACCTGCGGCATAAGTTCTCCACGGCGAGCTTCAGGCCTCGATTGGACTTTCCGGGATGGAATTGAACGGTCGAACCACGCTCCAACTCCCGGAAGGCACACAGCCGCTGCAAATTAACTGGCGGTATGCGACCGTGTTGACAGCTGTGCATCTGTTAGCTGCGTTGGCGTTTCTCCCAAGATACTTCAGCTGGTTGGGAGTGGCTTGTTTGGCGGTCGGCTATTTGCTATTCGGAATGTTCGGCATCACAATCGGATACCATCGTTTGCTGACGCACAAAAGCTTTCGATGTCCCAAAGCCGTCGAATATACATTGGCGGTGTTGGGCATCTGCTGTTTGCAGGAGTCGCCAACTCGCTGGGTAGCAATACACCGGCTGCACCATCGCCATGCCGACCGTCAGCCGGACCCGCATTCACCTCTGGCTCGGGCGATTTGGGGCTACGCGGGCTGGTTGTTCGTTATCAATCGCGACCATTGGTGCTTCGCCAACTACACGCGACAGGCCCGCGATTTAATGCGACAACCCTTTTACGCTTTCGTCGAAAAGTATCTCATCGCACTCTGGATCTACATCCTACATTCGATGTTGTTTTTCGCCTTCGGTTGGACGGTCGGCTGGTACACGTCCAACGATTCGACAGAGGCCCTCCGGATGGGAATGAGCGTCCTAATTTGGGGTGTGTTTGCCCGAACGGTACTGATCTTACATGTTGTTTGGTCGGTGAACGCATTCGGACATCTCTGCGGATATCGAAACTATGAAACCGCGGACAACAGCAAGAACCACTGGCTGCTAGCCGCTCTTAGCTATGGAGACGGTTGGCACAATAACCATCATGCCAGTCAACGCTGTGCAGCACATGGCCACAAGGCGTGGGAGGTTGATATTTCGTACATCGCGATCTGTCTGCTCGAACGCTTGCACCTCGCTTATGACGTTGTGCATCCGGTGACCTTGGGTGACTCAGAAAGTTATTGATTCGCGATCGCATCGATCGCACGAATTCGTGGTCCTCTTACAATGGGTGGTGTGCTATCGCTTCATCCGAGTTTCTTCAACATCACATAAAACTCACCTATTCCAACTCTCGCTATGCTGCTCTAATTGCCGCGATTACGGTTAACTTAGCGAGGCTGGTATTGTGAACGCGAGCATTCTTGGACTGGGTACAGCTCTCCCTGAGCATGTCTTTACTCAGGAGGAAGCGTTGGCATTCTCTACCGACTTAGTTTGCCGTGACGAGCGAGAAACACGACTAATTCGTACGATGATCCGCAAGTCCGGTGTGGAGACGCGTCGTACTTGCGTTCATCACCGCCGCGCGCACGAGTGGATCGAACCCGATGCCCCGCCGAGTAGCAGCCCGGGGCCAACGACAAAACAGCGGATGGCGATGTATGCTGAGCAGTCCCGACCGCTGGCGATGGCCGCCGCGGAGCAAGCACTTGAACGTGCGGGCCTTACAGGGAATGCGATCACTCATTTGGTTACCGTCTCATGCACAGGATTCGATGCTCCCGGGGTCGATATCCATTTGTTTGACGAGCTTGGCCTGCCCGACACGACTCAGCGAGTAAATGTTGGGTTTATGGGGTGTCATGGGGGAATCAATGGACTCCGTACCGCTCGTGGATTAGCAGCCGCAGACCCGGACGCGCGCATCTTGCTCTGTGCAGTGGAACTTTGCAGCTTGCACTACAAGTTTCAATGGGAACCAGACTTCATGCTCGGAAATGTGCTGTTCGCGGACGGTGCGGCGGCAGTCGTGGTAAGTCCGGAGTCCGTCGGCGATGGTCGGATTGCGTCTTTGCGCGACACAGCGTCGTGCCTGTTGAAAGATTCGCGAGAGACCATTACCTGGCAAGTGGGAGACGCCGGATTCGAAATGTCGCTGTCGAATCGAGTGCCCGGTTTAATACTCGAGCAACTCAGACCCTGGCTGTCGTCTTGGTTAGAATCCAAGGGGCACTCGCTTGACACGATCGATCTATGGGCTGTCCATCCCGGCGGGCCAAAGATTCTTGATGCGGTCGAACAAGCACTTGGACTGGGGCCAGAGGCGTTATCGAACTCGCGGACGGTGCTCAACGAATATGGCAATATGTCCTCCCCGACAGTCTTTTTCGTTCTTGAACGATTTCTACAGCAAAGAGAAATCGGGCCCTGCGTGATGCTTGGATTCGGACCAGGCTTAGTGGCCGAAGTCGCCCTGCTGGAATGATGGACGGGGCGTTCCAGTGTTCTCGATTACGCGAAGCGTCTTGATTCGCCGCTGCATCACATCCGCACTTGTAATGATCGCGTTGGGGCCCGTTCTCGCGGTCTGGTCTCTGCGAAGCGTCGAAACGATGTTCAACACGCCGCATCATTGGATTCCGGCTAACAACGAGCAGCGAACGGACCTCGAATGGTTCTGCGACCATTTCGAAAGTCAAGCGTTGGTTGTGATCAGCTGGCCGGGCTGCACAGTCGATGACCCTCGACTGGCGGCGTTCGAAACTTCGCTTCTCGACCCGCATGAGCCACATTTTGCCCGCAACAGCCAACTATTTGACCGCATCGTGACCGGATACTCGACGCTGCGGCAGCTGATGTCAGAACCAGTCGAACTTAGTCGCGAAGAATCTGTGTCGCGGCTGCGAGGGGTATTGGTCGGGCCGGATGGGGCATCGAGTTGTGCTGTTGTTATGTTTACGGCTCAGGGAGGCTATGACAGAAGCGAGGCAATCGACAGCATTCTCGATACAGCTGAACAGGTTTGTGGATTGGAACGAGCGGCATTTCGGCTGGCGGGGCCGCCGGTCGACGGAGTTGCCATCGACCGAGTGGGCGTCGACACCATGCGAAGTTACGCGGTGCCTTCCGCCTTGTTGTCGCTATTGCTGTGTTGGCTATGCCTGGGTGATTCGCGTTATGCTCTCGCCGTGTTCGGGGCGGCTACGTTTGGCGAAGCGCTTTGCTTAACGCTCGTTCATTGGAGCGGGCAGCCGATGAATGCAATCTTGATCCTCATGCCCCCTTTTGTTTTTGTGCTTACCATCGCGGCGGGTGTTCACCTCGTGAACTACTACTTCGACGAAGTTCGACTCCACGGAACGGTCGGCGCTGCAGCGCGAGCGCTTCAAGTCGGCTGGCTGCCATGCACGCTCGCCACGGCGACCACTGCGATCGGGCTAGGTTCCCTGTTGATCAGCGAAGTCGAACCTATTCGTCGATTCGGAGCCTTCGCGACCATCGGGGTTGTGACGACTTTGGGCCTGCTCTTTTCGCTACTGCCGGGCGTGATGGAATCGTGGCCAACGACTGCCAGTCGACGTATTTTATCGGAAAAGGTGCAGACGCTTTGGGGACGGCTGGCCGACTTACTGATCCGCTTCAGTGGTCTGGTCTCGTTGCTCTCGATTGTGTTGATTGTTTTGTTTGGCTGGGGACTGTTTTCAATTGAGACCTCTATCAAGATGCGAGAGTTGTTTTCGCCAGAGTCTCGCACGCTGTCTGATTATGCCTGGCTGGAAGAGCGGCTTGGCCCGATGGTGCCAGTCGAAATCATTGTGCACTTTCAAGCAGATTCTCAGGTTGATTTCTTACAACGAATGCTAGTCGTACGTGCGGTTGCCGGATCGTTACGCCACGTCGAGCAAATTGACGGTGTCATGTCCGCAGCCACGTTCGCGCCACCGATTCCTCAGGGTGGAAGTACCCGGCAAATCATTCGGCGGACGGTGATGTCGAAGAAGCTCGAACTAGAGCAGGCGAGATTGGTTGACTCGCGCTATCTGTACGAGGATCGTGATCGGCAGTCTTGGCGGATTTCCGCTCGCGTTCCAGCGCTCAGCGATCTCGATTACGAGCAGTTCTTGAGTGCATTGCGATACCACGTTGCACCGGTCGTGGCTTCCGCTTCGGCAAGCGTCGGAGAGCCGGTTGAGATTACTGTAACGGGCGCGATCCCGCTGATTTATCAGACCCAGCGATTACTGCTCTCGGATATGCTTCACAGCTTTGTGGCGGCGTTCGGGATCGTAGGCGTGGTGCTAATGATGGTGCTTCGAAGTGTCCGAGCCGGACTCGTCGCGATGATTCCCAATATATTTCCTGTAGTTGTTGTGTTCGGAGTGATGGGGTGGCTATCGATTCCAATCGACCTGGGCTCGGTCATGACTGCTAGTATCGCATTGGGAATCGCCGTCGTTGACACGCTTCACTTTTTGACTTGGTTTCAGCGCGAGACTGCCACGGGTTGTGGAGCACCCGAGGCGATTCGACGGTGTTATCGACATTGTGCTTCAGCGATGCTGCAAACGAGTGTCATTTGCGGCGTGGGAATGCTTGCCTTCGCGTTTAGTTCGTTCGTTCCGGTCAGCCGGTTTGCCTGGATGGTGTTTGTCTTGCTTATGATGGCATTGTTTGCCGACCTGGTGATCTTGCCAGCTCTCTTGGCGGGACCGCTGGGAAGCGTGTTTTCTCGCAAACCGTAGCTCCTTGCACCATGGGCGAAGTCGTTGGCTCATGGACGATCCACGCCGTGGAAGTTCGCTGCGACGCTGGTAGAATGGACGATCGCAGTCACGTCAAATTGCGAGACAACTCAGTCAACCAGTCGCTATCCCGCGTGTCAGGCGATGTCGTCCACTCTCACCTGGTAGCTTTAGTCCTGTCGTCGATCTTTGTCCACATCATGTCGACTCCACAAGGTCCAGTAACCAGAACAGTCACGAAACGGCATTTCAAAACTTGCAGCAGCCTGTGCGAGTTCGGTATTCGTGTAGCCACTGAAAACTTCCGCCCCCATCTTGCAGAGGATTCTCATGACATCTCTGATTCGGCCTGCCAGTGCGTTTAAGGCTGTTACGTTCCACCCGTTGCTTCTTGTAGCAATCATCGCGATCAGCAGCATCAACTGCCACTCGCAGGAGATTGTAGATACTTGGCGTTATACGCTCCGCCGCCCCGTCGATGGCTGGCAGTCGATAGGATTTGACGATACTGGTTGGCAAGACGGCAACGGCGGATTTGGCACGCGAAATACGCCGGGATCGCGAGTCGGAACGACTTGGGCGACCAACAGCATTTGGTTACGGAAGTCATTTGATCTGAAGACCATCCCAGCTCGTCCGGTGCTTTGGATGCACCATGATGAAGATGCGGAAGTGTATATAAACGGCAATCTCGTCGCTGCTGTGAAGGGGTATACGACCGAGTACGTTGTGATTCCTCTTGCCGAAGGTCAGCGAGCGGCCTTGCAACCCGGGACCAACCTTATGGCCGTACATTGCCGTCAGACCGGTGGCGGGCAATTCATCGACGTCCATTTGGTCGATGGCGACAATTTGCCGACACTGCCCGAGCCGATACGGGACACAAAACCTTTTCGCTCAGAGTTGATCACGCGCTGGGGAGAAGCGGTGACGGCAGATAACGCGTGGACTGAATATCCACGACCACAGTTGCAACGCGATCACTGGACGAACTTGAACGGTCACTGGGACTATGCGATTACGACGGTCGAACAGCGCGAGATGCCAGCCGCCTGGGCGGGCAAGATCCTCGTTCCGTACTGCTTGGAATCAAAGCTTGGAGGCGTGTCGCGATTACTCGACGCTACGGAAACGCTGTGGTATCGGCGTACGTTTGACACCAAGGCGACTCGGGGCATGCGTCAATTATTAAATTTCGAGGCGGTGGACTATCGCTGTGAAGTCTTCGTAAACGACCAATTGGTTGGCAAGCACCAAGGCGGGAATACGCCGTTCACGTTTGACATTACGGCTGTCCTCCGCGACGGCGAAAACACGCTGGTTGTTCGTGTCGAGGATGAAACCGAAGGCTGGCAACTTCGCGGTAAGCAGACCCTGAATGCCCGGGGCATCTGGTACACGCAGGTGTCAGGCATTTGGCAGACGGTTTGGTTGGAGCAAGTTTCTGCCGATCACATCCAAGATCTTAAGATCGCGACGGATGCACAGGACGGCACCATTTCGCTGCGTCCCATTGTTGAGGGTCGAGGCACGGTTGCGGTTGTCGTGAAAGACGGCGGGAAGGTTGTTGCGGAGGGATCGACGTCGGACTCGCTCACTTTGAAGGTTGAGGACGCCAAACTGTGGTCACCTTCGTCACCTCACTTGTATACGGTCGAAGCTGCGTTACTGAACGAGGATGGCAACGAGGTCGATCGAGTCACTTCCTACGCAGGCATTCGCAGTGTCGGGAAACTCAAAGATGACGACGGCCACTGGCGGTTCACGCTTAATGGTGAGGTGATTTTCCATTGGGGGCCCCTTGATCAAGGATGGTGGCCGGACGGTCTGCTGACACCTCCTTCGGACGAAGCGATGTTGTTCGATATCCAGTGGCTCAAGGACGCTGGCTTCAACATGATCCGTAAGCACATCAAGGTCGAGCCACGACGATATTACTATCATTGCGATCGGCTTGGCATGATGTTGTGGCAGGATCAAGTCAGCGCGGGCAACAATCCACCGTGGACGCGATTGCAGCCCAATCCGAAAGATGCTGACTGGCCCAACCAGCATCATGATCAGTTCATGATCGAACTTGAAAGGATGATCGACAATTTGGAGAACCATCCGTCGATTGTTGTCTGGGTGCCGTTCAACGAAGCATGGGGCCAACATCGTACGGTCGAAGTCGGCAAGTGGACAGTCGCTCGTGACCCGTCGCGGTTAGTCAATATCGCTAGCGGCGGCAACTTTTGGCCCGTCGGAGACGTTGTTGATGCTCACGCCTACCCGCATCCAAGTTTCCCATTCGACCAAGGCGCGGGTGAACGATTCACAGACTACATCAAAGTCATGGGTGAGTTTGGCGGGCACGGTTACCCCGTCCCGGGGCACTTGTGGGACGTCAATCGAAACAACTGGGGATACGGCGGCCTGCCCCAAAACGAAGCTGAATACAAAGAGCGATATGTAACTTCGTTAAAGATGCTCAACGAACTGCGCGGGCGCGGCATCGCGGCAGGCGTTTACACCCAGACTACGGATGTCGAGGGTGAGATCAACGGCTTGATGGCGTACGATCGCAAGGTCATCAAAATCCCGGCCAAGGAGCTCGCTGAACTACACAAGATTCTGTTTGAGAAAGAGCGACCTGCTGCCGACGACTTTCCCGCATCGGCCTTCATCGAGCAAAAGACCGATAGAAAGCCCATTCCTGTGATGGATGCCGACACGATTCGCGCCGGCCTCCGGTCGCATGATCGTGCGCTGTATATCAAGGCGGGTTGGATTCGAGATCCCTATATCACGCTGGGACCTGACGACTTCTATTATCTCACGGGGACTCAGCCCAAGACCGGCGATCCACGCGAGGCTAGCAACCCCTACAACATTGGACTGGGAGACGAGAGTATCGTCGGCGACGAGATTCGAATATACCGCAGCGAGGATTTGATCGAGTGGGAATCGCTCGGTGCTCCTTTTACGCTGGATGACGCCTATCACATCGCAGAGCAGAAAAAGAAAATCGCCAAGCGGTACATTTGGGCTCCCGAAATTCATTGGATGGGCGACCGTTGGGCGCTTGTTCATTGCCCTGCGAGGAGCTCCAGTTTGGCGTTGTCGACTGGGGAAGATCTGAAGGGCCCTTGGACACATCCCATGAAAGGCGGCATGGGGCCGCGGCATGACCCATCACTCTTTACTGACGACGACGGTACGGTGTGGATGCTTTGGCAGAACACGATGATCGCGCCACTTAGCAAAGACCTCTCAAGGTACACCGCGGAACCAGTGCGAATTGATCCTTCGAGTCACCGTCCCGGACCCGACGGCAAACCGATCAGCCGCATCGGGCATGAAGGTGCGACGATGATCAAAGTACGCGGCAAGTACGTTCACTTGGGCACGGCTTGGTCGACCGATCAGGGGCGGAAGGGGTCTTATAACTTGTACTATTGTGTTGCAGATAAGATCACTGGACCTTACGGCCCGCGTAAATTCGCCGGTCGTTTCCTAGGTCACGGCACTCCGTTCAAAGACAAAGAGGGCCGGTGGTGGTGTACCGCCTTCTTTAACGGCAATGTTCCACCGCTTCCGCGTGAAGGGATTGAAAAGCGAGACATCGGCGACAATGCGCAAACCATTAATGAACAGGGCGTCACCATCGTACCGCTCGACGTGCGAATGCTTGATCGCGGTGAAGTCTATATCCGAGCCAAGGACCCCGCCTACGCAACGCCAGGACCTGATGAGGCCCAGAACTTCGACGAGCTGCAATGATTCCGTTGGCGATGCTTAACAGCACGCGGCAACACCAAACTGTGGTTTCTTCGCAACGATGCTTGCGTATTTCATGGCCCCGCTCCGATACGCGTTCAGGATCAATTCAAAGTTGTCGATGAATTTGACCGCGTCGCGTCCACACAAGCGTGCAAATGCCGGAAGTCCGGTGCGTTGGATACGTCGTTGGCAGATTTCCCATGTCTGCATGATTCGTGGCGTCAGGTCGCAAATGCTGCCCACCTCAAGTCCAGCATTTCGGAGCCATGTCGAGTAGTCCTCGGTGGTGCCGAGTGATGGACAGAGAAACGCGTCGCAAACACCTTTTACTTGCTCGACGTCCTCTTGAGAATGAGGTTCGTCGCCCGCCAGCCAAATGCACAGCGCCACGCCGCCTCCCGGACGAAGCCATCGCGAGGCTCTCTTAAAAAACGATGCCTTGTCGAACAAGTGCTCTGTGCATTCGACGCTCCATAGATAGTCAAACGACTCGTCCGCGAAGTCAACGGTTTCTGCGTCCTGCCTCAGAAACTTTGTCCGACCCCCGACCCCTTTCAACGCAGCCGTTGTACCTGCCCAGCGACATTGCATGCCGCTCAACGTGATTCCGGTCACATGGCAATCGTGGTGACGAGCCATGTGAATCGAACTGCCTCCCATCCCACAGCCAACGTCGACAACGGAGGCTCCACGCGGAATGCCTGACTCGTTGAGCAAATGCTCGATGAGCTGCCGCTGTGCCTGACGCGGTGATTCATTTTCGTTCCACAACCCGTGATGGATGTGGACGCCCCACAGAAGCCGATAGAACAACGTGCTAAGTTCGTAGTGGAATCGGATTCGTGATTTGGTGATTCCGTCGTAGCTGATCATCGGTTTATCGCCGCTGCTTTGATATTGTTGAGCTCGTTTGGAAGGACGCATTCAAGGATCTTACGACGGGTCGGGCCAGCAAAGGAGCCAACGCCAACAGACGCACTGCGATGGTAACGATCGCCGGGTATCGTAACAAGCGGCTAACACCGCGACACAGACGCGCTCGTTGAGCGAGCAATCGCCGGTGCTGTCGCGTCCATTCTCGCGTTGCGGTTGATTCTCGCTCGTCGTCCAAGCCCTGCAAAACAATTGGAGCTACGGCGCGCCCGGACGCCAGGGCCCAGGCGATACCTTCGCCCGTGAAAGGTTCCACATATCCGGCGGCGTCACCAATGAAGAAGCATCGCTCTGCCGCGACGCGTACACGCCGTTGAGTCAATCTTCCGGTTCCATGCCACGTAGCGCCCTCGAAAGATTCCGGAACCAGCAATTTGACGTCCGTTAGAATCTTCGCGGCGAGTTTAGCGACTCCGCCAAAGTGTTTGATAGCATCAGCGTCCAGTGCTGCTGCAACATCAAGACGATCGTCTTCCAGCCGAACGAGACCGACGTACCCGTGCTTGTGGCAGGCCATATAGATTGTGCCGGCACAGTATTGTGGTGGAGCGACGTCGAGGACTGTTCCCGCGCCTACTCGCGACGACGGGGAAACCCGTCGATCTTCCGCCTCTGCTTCTGCGAAAACACGACAGCCCAACCCACCCGCCACGACGATGCTTCGCGACAAAGCAGCTCGTTCGTCGTCGACTGACTTTAGGATCACCTGACGGGCGTGATTTGTCTCGGTTCCGACTATCGCCTGTGTGTGATCGAGAAACTGAACTCCTGCTTCGATCGCTGCCTGAAGCATCGCTGCATCCAATCGTTCGCGAGACAGGGTTACACCCTCAGTTAGCGGCACGTTTGCAAATCGTCCTCCACTTGCGAGCCGGATAGCCCGTAGCTCTTTGGCACCGAGTTGTCGTGGCAGATCGCTGAGCCCGACATCTGATAAGACGCGAATAGCCGCGCCGTTCACACAGCATCCACAGACTTTCGGTCTCGGAAAGGACGCACGATCGACCAACAAGACACTTGCCCCGCTTCGAGCCACTTCGCGCGCGGCCATCGTGCCGCCGGGCCCCGCTCCAATCACGATCACGTCCCAACGTCGGCGACTTGCTTCGTCGAGGCGAATCGTTGGGGCAATTTGCATCTCAGTCAGTGCCATCGATCGCTCCGACGAGAACAAAACGGCATGGCCACTGACGTTGTATCGTAAGGTTCGTAAATCCTGCCTGCTGTGCAAGGGTGTAGCATTCAGTACACGTGAACGCCGCGCGAATTGATTGCGGACCATCGAAGTGAACGACATCGGATCGAGTGAGGATGCGTGTGGCAAACCAGACTTGCAGCCAATTCATTCTGTTGCGTTCCAAGTCGACGACCACAACACGTCGGGTAGCGGCGGACTTCATCTTGCGGAGGACGGACACGGCTTCCTTTTCCGTTAGATGGTGGAGAAACTGGGAGCACATGACGACGTCGTACTGCTCAGGTATCTCGTCGCGGAGAATATCGAGACAAAAGAGGCATACCTCGACGCTTGCGGCATGGCAGTTCTTTGTCGCGACGGAAATCGCTTGCTCGCTGACATCGCAGGCATCAATCTGCAAAGCGATGCCACGGGACGACGCCAGCTTCATCAGTGAGATTGGGATATCCGCGGAGCCTGTTGCCAGGTCGAGTATGCGGAGTGGCTGATCGCCGATATTGGCAGCCACCGCTAAGACATGCTTCCAGACTAACGACGCATTTCGCGTCCAAGCATTAATTCGCTGCAACCCGCGCAGGGCTTGCTCGTGTTTGCTGCGATCCAAGTTAGGATCGTCCATCTGCTCGGGGATCAATACACGAGTGCGCATGGTTTTGATTGGATTTGAGGTAAGCAGCGTGGACGTCGGGCGGTTCGCATCACTCCATCAGCTGTCTGCCAGCGCGCCCGATACGATACACGGTTCGCACTTCTTTCGGCGTTAGGGCTCGGTTAAAGAGGGCGACTTCATCAATTTCGTGAATCGCTCGTGACGCACTCGCGACGGCTCCTCCACTACTTGCTACATCGACCGCAGCTTCAAGCAGAGCGTAACGTATCGACGGTCGCACTCCTGGCTTGGTTGCCTCTTCGATCAAATTGTCGGCAAGTTCGGCGGACTGCTTCGGTTCACGTTGTTTGCCGCGTTCGCTTTCGAAGAATTGTTGGATCTGCTGCCGAGCTGTTTGGAGTTCGACTCCCGTGGGCGCTGGCAGCTTGGATGCAACGGTGCGGTCGACTAAATCTCCAAGTGAACCGGTTCTTGCAGGCTTTTCGTCCACGTGACCCTCTGTCGCAACTTGTTCCGGTTGCGGTGCAGAAGTTTCCACGGGCGGTGGCAACTTGAATGAGTCGGCCAGTTGTTCGAGCCTTATGTTCTGAATTGTGCAGGGAAATGCCATTGTGCAGGGAAATGCCATTGTGCAGGGAAATGCCATTGTGCAGGGAAATGCCATTGTGCAGGGAAATGCCATTGTGCAGGGAAATGCCTGTGTGCAGGGAAATGCCTGTGTCGACGCTATTCCAACGCCACCAAGATGCACCGGCATCGGGCGATCTGCTCGTGGGGGCACCTTTACCGCAACGCGCTGCGCTTCGTCGTCGACGCGAAGTTGTACGACTCGCGATGCGGCTTCGTAGACGACCTCGATTCGACTCGGTGTTGCCCAATCGATCTTTACATTCGGTAAGGTCGTCTTATCGCTCGGGTTGGAATTGTCCATAACCCAGCGGAAGACGTAATCGGGGCCGGCCCTCAGGCAAATCGGGTCGCGTCCAGGGCGGTTATCGCCCCAACACAGAAGTGTCCCATCGGGTCGAAATGTCGCGACGACTTGCAGGGACAATCGCCATGATCGCGATGCATCGAAGGAACTCTCGACGCCCACTTGGGGTTGCGAGCGTGCGGTTGGTTGACACTCGTCGCGAACATTCACCAAGGCGTTTGCCGGTGGCGATTGTTTCTCTACCGAGAGTGCCGATGGAAGTGGGACGTCCGGCAAGTCTTCTTTCGATGGTACGTTGATTGGGGATTCGACCGGTTTGTTGACGTCCATGTTCGGCTGTGGAGCAACTCTAGGCTTCGGCGCCACGGATGGGGGTACCGGCTGGAACGCCTTGCGGATGCCATAGCCTAACGCGAGCATGGCAGCTAACCCGATCAGTCCTCCAACAATCATCGCACCGAGACCCACATGTGACTTTCGCCGATGTCGCGATTTCTTCGTGACAACGACGGGGGCCGTCATCCGTGAGGAATTGGCAACGAACGAGGGACTCAGTGGCGAGACGTTGAGTTGCAATTCTTCCGATGGCGGCGCTGCTCTTGAAGCGGGCACGACTGTGGTGGAGCCCGACGGCGGCTCGATGGGGAAAAAAGTCGATTGCAGCATCTGGTCATAGACGTACTTCCGCTGTGAATCGAGCAGTAAGACGCGAGCTGCGGCCACTTCGTTCAGTAGCCGCTGACACTCACGCATGTGAGGACCTGCTTGAAACGACCGTAAATGACTCATCTGACGATCGGAAGCGTTTTCGATCACGTCGAGGTCCGCTTCGAAAAGGTTCAATCCCAGCAGGCGGTAGTGATTGGGAGGTTGCTCCGCGGGAGGAATTCCCAGCCACTTATAGTACGGGTCAAAGGCTTCGCTCATCACGACTTTCCGACGGACAGCAGAAGTGCGTCAGGTACAGTTTCACCCACACACCACCACCCGTGCAAGTGGGAGTGTGAAAGGAGTTCTTCGGAGAAAAACGCGTTCGTTTGGAAACGCGTGTGGGTAGAAAATCGTATGCCGCTCTGTGCCGTGACTAGTCGCTCGCTAGTGAGCTGACAACATTTCCTCGCGATAGCGACGCATCACATCGGAACGGAGCAGCAGCCCAATCAAACGCCGCGACTTTCCGCTGCCAATCTCCACGGGCAATGTTTCGATGTCGCGAGTGCCGAAGTCGCGGATCGCCTCGAGCAGGTTCTCGTTAGGAGATACGGAGACAGGCGCCTTCAGTGCGATATCTTCCGCTTGAATCAGATGTGGAGGCACGTCGCTGTCGAGCACACGATGCAAATCTTCGGGACGGATAATGCCTATCAGGAATCCTTCGGGATTCATGACCGGCAGGCTTTCGATTGTCGGATTAGAACGGGCGACTCGAATAATTTCGTTGACGTCGTCATCTTGCTTGACGGTCGGGAATTGGCGAAGCATGACATCGCGGACCATGATATGTTCCAGGTAGTGCATCTCATGGCCGCGGGCGATCGTCTCACCACGTCGACTTAGTTTTTTGTGATAGATGCTTTCGGGATCGATCAGACGAGCGACGACACTGGCGAGCCCGGCCGCGATCATGATCGGAAGGATGATCGAGTTTTGATTGGTCATCTCGTAGACGATCAGGATTGCGCTCAGCACGCCGTGTGTCGTCCCGGCCACGACTGCGCCCATGCCGACAATTGCATAGACACCGGGATGAGCGCTTACACCCGGAACGAACAGATTACAGAGCAATCCGAAACTGGCACCGACGGTTGCGCCAATGAACAGAGACGGAGCAAAAATCCCGCCGGACCCTCCCCCAGCGAGCGTGACGCTTGTCATCAGCGGCTTCAAGAACACCAACGGCAGGAGCCACCACAACTCTTTAAGTAGGTCGCCTCGATCCAGGCGAACGTGTTCGCGTGAAGCGCTCTCTGAGTTTTCGTTCGTCAAGTGTACCGCGTGGTCGACAACGCCGTATCCTACACCGAACAGCGGAGGAAGGGACTTGTGCCCGTTCGCTAGGTTTTCTTGGGTAGTCCTGGAAATCGTGGGTGGAAGTCTTGGGTAGGCGACCCCGGCGGCACCAACAATCAGGCCCATGACCAGAGCGCGTGCCCACCACTTTGGCAGCAGGCGTTGGCTGATATCTTCCATCGCATACAAGAGCTTTGTAAATAGCACCGCCGCCAAGCCACACACGATTCCCAACGCGAAGTAACCCGGAAGCTGGCCCCAGTCGCCCTTGTAAGAAAATGTCAAATGCCTGAACGCTGGCTCGAGGCCGTGTTCTCCGATCCGTATTTGAACAACGTCAGCGACCACGCTGGCGATAACGATCGGCGTGAGACTCTCGGCGACGAAACTGCCGAGGATGATCTCGCTGGCAAAGATAACGCCCGCCAACGGTGCATTAAATGTCGCACTAATCCCCGCCGCTGCTCCGGCCGCGACGAGCACTTTCATGTTGCGGGCAGAAAGCTTGAACCATTGACCAAACACGCTTCCCACCGATGAACCAATTTGAACGATGGGACCTTCACGTCCCACCGAACCGCCGGTTCCAATGCTGATCGCGCTAGCGAGAATCTTCACGATCGAGACGCGCGGCCGAATGATTCCATCGTGACGAGCAACGGCAACAATCACTTCGGGAACGCCGTGTCCTTGCGCTTCCGGTGCAAAACGTCTGGTGAACCAAGAGACAAAGAGCAAGCCAAATGCCGGTGTCGCCAGCAAAAGGAGGTTCCAAGTCGGATCGCGAGCTACGCGGTCGAGCGTCTGGCCGACCGTCAAGTTGCTGACCGTTTCGATAAGCACGGTGAACGCCGCCGCGCCGCATCCAGCGGCGATTCCGATCAAGCAAGACAAGCCGATGGTCAGCCACATCGCGGGGACGATTCCTCGGTGCGTCAGCTTGCGAATGATGGCTTGAACGCGTTCTTGGAACTGGGCCAATCGGTCTTGGAACATGGAGGGGAACTGTACTTAGCGCGACTCGGAAAGTCGAACGCTGCTAGGTGAGGTGTTGTTTGCGAAGGGCGACGAGCGAATCGAGCAGTGGCTTTGGCGATCCAGTAGCGTCGATAATGCCGGCATTAGCGAATTCGTGAGGCTCGGCGTCCGAGGTTTCATTCCAAATGATGCCCTGCACGAAGGACTTGGCCAGTATCAATGGGATTAACTTGTTAGCGAACTCGGATTGGGCTTCCGGCGTCCGTTCGGATGAAGAGTACCGAACCGCTCGACTCGCGTTCGTGTTGACATCCGAGGAGCTGGGGTAAGAGATATAAGCGATTAGCGGCAACCCCAAGACCGCCCAGCGATCCAATTGTCTGCTGTATTCGACAAGCTCGCGAGGTGCTGAGCCTGCGGGTTGGTAGCCGATGTTAAATTCGATACCAACTCCCGAAATACCCAAGTCGGCTCGGACGAGCGAATCGGCCAAGTGAAGCGGCGAAAGATCTCGGTCGTTTGCTGCCAGGTATTCGGCCCAAGGCTGATCAAAGCTGAGTACGATCGGAGTTTGCGGATCGTTGCGTCGAAGTTCTGAGACTGCCGCGACCATCAATCGAAGACGTTGCTCTTCACTCAAAGAAATCGCGCCGCCGATGTTCATCCGGGCCGCACAATTCCAAACTTGAACGCGACCACGATATCGACTGACCGTCGCGCCAATATACTGCATCAAGTAGCTTTGCACTTGCTCAAAGTCGTCCTCCCACAGGTAGAGCCAATCCGGTAGGTGCTGAGCGTCCAGTTGGAGCAACGGGCCGCCGATCACGCGCAGACCGTTCTCTTGACACCAGGAGATTTGCTGATCGAAGATCTCCCACTCGTGCTTTCCAGCATTTTGTTCGATGGCGCGCCAAGTGAACGGTACGACTGCCGTATTAAAACCGCTCGTGAGGCATTCGACGATGGTTCCTTCGATCGGGCGACTTCCCAATCGACAGCCGAGCAGCGTTGGCAAGTGCTCTGCGTTCTGATGCCGGGCGGCTAATGCCTGGCGAGTGTACTCCAGACAGAGTGCTTCGCCCGCCTGCAACGCAAGTCGGATGGCTTTCTCAGACGCGGCAACAGCGCTGGCGTGATCGGGTAGCGAGGTAATTGCTGCCACGAAGGCCTGGGATGCGTTGCGAATCTCGCTTGCCAACGCGTCAGGCACGGCAAGCCCAGCCATCCTCCAATCGGCGAGCTGGTTGCGCAACCGATTCACGACGCCGCGAGCTAGTTCAAGGGGCAGGTTGTAGGGCGCGGATGTCTCCATCAGACTGGCTGTCGATAACATCAATTCGCCGATTCCGGGAATCTGCCACGGGATGTTCAGGTTCCCCGACTCGGTGATCGAACGGTCCAGCGAGAATGCGACAGGGGAACTGCCTTCGGGATGGTTCCAGCGGTTTGCGCTTCGCCAGGGGATGCCTTCCATCCCGGCGAGATAAGCGGAGGCAAGCGTCTCGACGGGCACTTGCTCATGGCTTGGTGCAAAAAAGTGGAATTGCCCCATGATGCCATGTCCTCATGATGTCCAAAAGCGAAGCCCGAGGTCTGTGTTGCCGGCACAGGCCGCGCGGTATCAATGGCCCGAGTCTACACCGCCAGCAAGCGTGATTCAACGGGAGCCGAGGGGCGGCGGCATCGCCAAGCGTGTTTGAAGGCAAGTGACGCCTGGCTCGATGGGCTAGACCATGGAACTCGTCGCAGACTCGGCGAGTCGCTCGAATGGTTGATCTACCTGGACTTCGATTTCCCATGGGCCCCGATATTTGTACTGAATGCCGCGCCAACTGACTTGACGCCGGAAATGTGCGTAGAGTGCACACATGGAGTACAGAAGCGGCATCAAGGGAGCGACTGCAAAGCACTTGATCCAAGTTGCCAGCGGTGAGTGAGTTGATCCGCCGTGGCGGCGGATCACATTGAAGACGTGGTGCTCGACCCAAAAGTGCGTGAGGCACAAAGCCGCGCTGAATAAGGCACCGATTGCGAGCGCGAACGCGGCGATGTGAGATTCCCGCATCGCGAGTGACCAGATGATGCAAAGACCCCCGACGATCGTCGGTGCGGTGAGGAGCAGGCTATCGGCGAAGATCGCTGGCCAACGAGGATGATAGAGTCGCACCCATGTCATTTGACGGGATAGGAAAGACAGGCAGGGCCATAAACTGATCGTTTCGCGAATCGAAGAGAGGGCTTCGGGCACGACCTGCACACGCAGCCCGCAGGCGGACAGAATTGGAGCGAGTGTGATATCAGCACAGAAACCTCTTCGCCAATACCGATCGTTGCGAGCCTTGTCTAACACTTGTCGACGTATTGCGAGCGAGCCGCCCCACGGGATCTGGTGTGTGTGCCGCTGCGGTTCGGCAAAGGCGTTCCAGAGGTAGCGAACCGTTGTCCCCCATTCCCCGCTTTCCGGGACACACCACCGGACACCTGTCGCGACACCCACACTTGGGTTCTCGAGTGGCGCGACCAACGATCCTAACCACGTGGGCGCGGTTATCACGTCTGCATCCGCAATCACGACGGCCTCGCACTCGCTTGGCAAGTCATCGACCGCTTCTAAGACCGAACTCATCAACAGGGAACGTTGCTTGGAGCGGACGCGGAGTGCTTTGATCGTGACGGGGACTGATGATCTAGCCACCGCTTGTTGGGCGATCTCCCATGCAGGATCGTCGACGGCATCCACGACGATAACGATCTCGTAGTTGCCATAATCTTGAGCCAGCAGACCCGAGATACAGTCTCGCAGAAAAGGGTCATTGCCCCGCAGACAAAGGACGACTCGTGTAAGGGGGCTGTAGCCGGAAGAAGCTGGTAAACGGCTCGCTTTGAATAGACGGACGTAGCGGCTCGCAATTAGCAAGGTTCGAGCCGCCGACATGAGACACAGTACCGCCATGCCCCATACGGCGATCATGCGACACCTTCCAAACCGACGAATTTGACGCAACCTCGAGCCTCGCCCACCGCTTCGAGAAGTCTACCGATAGCTTCCCATGTATGGTTGGCGTTGATTTGGACTCGCAGTAGGCCGCCATTGAGCGGTACGGCTGGATAGATCACGGACTGGACGTAGTAGCCAGCGTCGAACAGACTTCGCCCGGCGGCGAGTGTACTTTCGATGTCGCCAACAACGATCGATACGATTGGGCCCACGCCGCCCCGAAATCTGACACCAAGATCTCTAAGTCCGTGGGAGAAGTGATGGATACGTGCCCGCAGCTCACCCAACAACCGCTCATGCTCCGATGACTCGATGATTGTCAAGACTTGCTTGATTACTTCCAAGAACGCGGGAGGAATCGGTCCGCTGAAGATGTAGCTGTCTGATTTCATCTTCAAGATCAATTTCAATGCCGGCGTGCATGTGATAAAGCCACCCAGTGCCGAGAATGCTTTGGACAGTGATCCCACATAGAGTACGTCTCGAAGTGAACCGATCGGCTCGAAAGCCGCGCCGCGTCCTCCGGGACCGACAACTCCCGTTCCGTGTGCATCGTCGATATAAAGTATTGCATTCGCCCGCTTCGCGGCTTCATCGAGTTCTCGCAGCGGTGGCGTTTCTCCGGTCATGCTGTAGACGCCATCGACAACAACGACGCAATTGGAGTTCTTTGATCGCTTGCACACCTTTGCCAGGGAGCCAGGGTTATTCGCGTCAAATTCTCGAACTTCGGCACCAGCTGCGGCCGCGATTCTACTCGCATTCCAAATGCTATTGTGTGAAAATCGATCGACCGCCAAGACATCGCCCTTGCCGGCCAAGGCGGGTAGCACACCTGCATGTAGCTTGGTCACGCACGGGAAAAGCAGCGTATCCTCGACGTTCAACCAGGCTGCCAGGCGGCGTTCAATCTCTTCGTATGGTTCGATGCTATAGAATGATCGCGACGAGTATTGATGAACGCCCCACATTTCTACACCGCGTTGGACGGAAGCCTGAAGCCTTGGATCGAAGTCCAGTCCCAAGAAATTTGCAGAGCCGAAATTGACGACCTGTCGACCCTCGATCCAGCTGACGCGGTTCTTGTCACAGGCCTCCATGCGCAGGTCCTTCATATGATCCCCGCCGATTCGTTCGAGGAAATTCAACGCGACCCGTACATAGCGGTCCTTCCTTAAATGCTCGGAGAGCTTTTCCATCCGCGATAAACCAGCTGGCGCGTTGCCGTTCAAACTACGAAGTAGTGCCGGGTTAACTTGCATGGAATGTCTCGCTTTTTAAGGTGACGCATACCTAATAGAACAGCGAAAAGGCAGCTTCAGACGAGCTATTCACTCCAGGTTAATTAGACTACTTATATTGACAAGCACTTTCTCGACTCATGGACCCTCGTCGTGCCTGCCACCACTCGTCTGCCCCGGTCTGCGATTGTTGTGCTCTTGGGACTATGTTTCCCCTACATCATCTACGCGGCCTTCCAGGCTGAAGAATCCATTGAAAATCGGCCTGATGATTGGCTTCCCACTGATTTCCCAGAGACACAAACGCTCAGGTGGCTCGAGGAGGAGTTCGGTGGAGACGAGCTGCTCATGATCAGCTATCCGGGCTGTAGTCTTGACGACCACCGTCTTGTCGAGCTCGCCGAAAAGCTTTCTTCCACGACGTTTGACGGCGAGCCAATGTTTCGCCGGATCGTGACGGGAAGCGAGATGCTCGCGGAGCTGAGAGCTGCTCCTCTGGCCTTAAGCCGAGAGGAGGCGGTCGAACGACTCCGCGGATGGATTCTCGGTCCGCACGATGAAACTTGCATGGTGGCGATGATCTCGTCCGCCAGTAAACGGAACCGCGAGGTTGTCTTGGATGAGGTCGCGCGAGTCGCCGCTTCCGTAGGCTTGCCCGCAGACACGCTCAAGATGGCGGGCGCGACTGTGGAGACCGTCGCGATCAATCAAGCAAGCACGAAGTGGTACATGGAGATCTCGCTCGCGTCGTTGGTAATCTGTGTCACCATCTTGTATCTGTGCTTTCGAAGCGTTTCGTTAACGCTCATGTTGATGGGCACTGCGCTCCTTAGTGAGCGGCTCAGTTTAGCTTGGATGCATATAACCGACATTCCGACCGATAGTGTATCGACGATGACCCCCGCGTTGGTGTTTGTGTTGGCGGTTTCAACCGCTGTACACTTGGCGAATTACTATCGCGATGAGTTGACCACGGGCGGGCAGCTTGGAGCCTCACGACGTGCGGTCCGGAATGCGTGGAAACCTTGTCTGATGGCGACCCTTACAACCGCGATTGGTCTCGGATCGCTCACGTTGAGCGATCTAGAACCTGTCCAGCGATTCGGCGTGTTCTCTGCACTAGGTGTCAGCGGGATGCTCTGCGTGCAATTCCTGGTGTTGCCGTTTTTGCTGGAACGCTATCCACCACGAGTTTGGGTAATGCAGCCATCGAATATAGCGAGCTCCGATCCACTGGCGAACTTGTGGGAGCGTTTAGCCAAGGTTGTCGAGTCGCGGCATACCATGATTTCCGGCATCTGTGCAACGCTTTTACTAATCGGCGCCATAGGCATCGGGCGGCTACACGCGACGGCGCGCTTGCACAATCTCTTGCCAGCCGATGCTCCCGTGCTCCAGGATTACGAATGGTTGGAGTCCCACATCGGTCCACTTGTGCCACTGGAAGTTGTGTTGAGATTCTCGACCGACGACCCGTCCAGCTTGCTCGAACGAGCTCAGTTCGTGGAAGGTATCGGCAGGGTAGTCGCGGCGACCCCGGACGTCGGAAATGCCAGGAGCGCGACGATGTGGTTTCCGCCCCTGCCGGCTCCGGGTGGCGGACTCAGAGACGTCGTGCGCCGCACGCTCTTCAACCGTATTCTGCAGCAAAGCAAAGATCGACTCGACGAGTCCGACCTATTTCGCGAATCGAATTCGGAACAGCTGTGGCGGATCAGTGCCGCTGCCAAGGCGAGTGATCCGTCGTTGGATTATGGGCTATTGATGGCACGTTTACGGCAACGGGTCGATCCCTTGCTCGAAAGTCGCAATGCGGTGACTGGAGCAAACGTCACCGCTGTTTACACGGGCAGCATTCCGCTGATGCACAAGATCCAGGGACAGCTACTTGATGATCTTGCCATCAGCTTTCTGACCGCAGTCGGTTTAATCACGCTCGTGATGATCCTCGTCATGCGAAATCCTTGGGCGGGTCTGTTGTGTATGATCCCCAACATACTGCCAACGGTGGTCGTGTTTGGAGCAATGGGGTGGCTAGGTCCTCAAATTGAAGTTGGTTCCATGATGACGGCCGGGGCCGCCATCGGCATCGCAGTCGACGATACATTGCACTTCATGACATGGTTCCGCCACGGGCTGGCTCAAAGATTGAATCGGACAGAGGCGGTGAGATTTGCATATCGAAGTTGTGCGACCGCGATGCTACAGACCTCTTTGATTTGCGGGCTTGGATTGCTGGTTTTTGCCCTCAGCCCTTTCGCTCCCATCGCAAGATTCGGTTGGATGCTGGCGGCATTGTTAAGCACTGCATTGTTGAGCGATTTGATTATCTTACCCGCGATTTTGATTGGGCCCCTTGGGGCGGTGTTTTGCAGGTCCCAGCAAGCTCCGCAGAAAAGTCCGTCTGTTCACGTGACGGTCGTCGATCGATTGGCGTAAAGAAGGCAATATCCGTTTTGTCGAATCCAAGGTTCCTGTTACGATGAGCACGAAGCTTGGCATTACTGCTACTTGCAAGTCCATTTTGAGGCCAAGTTGCCCCGGGGATCGCCAGTTACACTGTCGGAATCGAAGGAGTTAATAGTTATGGCCAAACGAAGTGTTTGGGGAAATTACGTGACGCGAAGTCTGGTGGCGTGCAGTCACGCAAAACCCAACTGTGTGCGCGCGACACTCACTTGCTTTGTCCTAATCTGCGGAACGACGTTTTCCACGGACGTTGTCTTTGGCCAACGACTCTGGGCCGGAGCCGCAAAAGTTGATATCACGAACCGCGAAGCGGGGCCCGTAAACGATGCGCTTCACGCGAGAGCTCTGGTTATCCGAAGTGAAGACACGACGGCTGTGCTCGTGGCTGTTGACGCGGTTGCGATCGGCGAGATCGGTCCCATTAACAACGAGTATCTTCGCAACGTGCGCGAACGAGTCGAACGAGAGTTGCAGATCTCACCTTCGAACATCATGGTGAATGCCAGTCACTGTCACGGAATCGTGTGCAAAGATGTGGATGAGCGGACGTTTCAAGCCATTAAGCAAGCCTCTGAACGGATGGTGCCGGTAAAGGTTGGCGTCGGACACGGGCATGAGGACCGCGTTCAGGAGAATCGGCGACTGATCCTACGGAGTGGACGCGAAGCCGATGTGCGTCATGCCTACTCATTGCCGCCTGACGAAGAAGTCGCAGAAGTCGGGCCGATCGATCCCGAGATCGGCATCTTGCGATTGGACCGAATGGACGGGGAGACGGTTGCGGTCGTCTACAACTTTGCTTGTCACCCAATTCAGGGCGTGCCAAGTCGCGGGAATACAGCGGATATGACCGGCTTTTCCTCGCAAGTGATCGAAGACAATTTAAGTGCGGGAACGGTCGCTCTGTTCGTGCAGGGGTGTGGCGGGGATATCAATCCGATCTCGTACAAGGCCGTTGACCACCCTCGCGACGCGGAGACATTAGGCAACTTGCTTGGGTTGAGTACGCTCAAAGCCGTACGTTCGATCAAGTGCGAACCAGACGGACGATTGACCGTTGTGAGCGAAATGCTCGAGTTGCCACGAGCCGATGTTGCGCAACGAATTGTCGAGCTCGAAGCCGAACAACAGCGCCTATTGCAATCGCTGCGAGGGACAAGTTTGAACTTGAAAACTTTTATCCCCTTGGTCGTGAAATATCGAGTATCAGAGAGTTTTCCGTCCTACTACTCGCACCGCTATTTGCACGATAAAGCACTGGGACGAGACGACTATGATCAATTGGACGCCGAGAACCGGCGCAACATGGAAAGCTACATCCAGAACATCTACACCATGGAACTTCTTTCACGCAACCAAACGAATTTGGCGCTTCTTCGAAAGCACCAGCTCCAGAATCTCGCTGCCGAGAAACGGGGAATCGACGTCGAACTGGTCGGGCTACGCGTGGGCGACTTTGTCCTGACGACTTTCCCCGGCGAATTGACTGTTCGTATCGGCTTGAATATCAAAGCCGCGTCGCCGCACAAACACACATTCGTCGCCGGCTACACGAACGGATACATCTACTACGCACCCACCACCGATCAACTTCGCAATGTTGGCGGTGCCCAAGAAGATAGCGACTGCATCTTAGCATCGGGCTGGCAGGAGATTTACGAGGCGAAAGTAGCTAAGCTGCTAAGTGAGCTGTGATTGAATCGCCCATTGCAAAATGTTCAGCGGAGGTGTCGTAGGATGGGCGACTTGTCCCTGCTGCATGCATGAAGCCCTGGTCTAACCATTAAAATAAATCAGCCACCTCGCGCATCTATCTCGTGATCGAATGCAGATCGACACCCCCACCCTGCCCCGCCTTGCCAGACGGAACTGATATGCAACAAACAGTTTGCGCTCTCGCCCGCGTCAGCACCCTTGTGCTGATTGCCTTGCTGCCCGCGGTTGTTCAAGCCCAAAAGATTCCCGCGGATCAACTGGAGTTCTTCGAGAGGAAGATTCGTCCGGTGCTGGTCCAAAAGTGTTACGAATGCCATTCGACAGAGTCGAAGGAAGTCAAAGGTGGACTGCTGCTCGATACCCGCGACGGGATTCGGATGGGGGGTGAAACCGGGCACGCTATCGTCCCCGGAGATGTTTCGGAAAGTTTGCTCATTGATTCGATTCGTCATGAATCGTTCGAGATGCCTCCGAATGAGAAGTTATCGGAGGAAGTGATCGCTGATTTCGTTAAATGGGTGCGGATGGGCGCCCCCGATCCTCGAAATGCAAAGTCTCCTTCGGCGAAACGCGAGATCGACTTTGTCGAGGGAAGCAAACATTGGGCGTTCCAGCCTGTGGCGAAAGTCGTCGTGCCCGCGTCGAAGGAGAATCCGGACTGGGCTCGTTCCGACATCGACCGCTTCGTCATAGCCAAGCTTGAAGACCAGAATTTGAGCCCCGTGTCGGATGCTGATCGGTTGACTTTGATCCGTCGGCTTTATTTTGATTTGGTGGGGTTGCCACCCACACCCGAAGAGCTGAGCGCCGCGGCAAGCGATGACTCGAATGAATGGCTGGCCACACTTGTAGATCGTTTGCTCGAATCACCGCGTTTCGGCGAACGCTGGGGCCGCCATTGGTTAGACGTCGTCCGCTATGCCGAATCGAATGGTCGTGAACGCAACTACATGTATCCCCACGCATGGCGTTACCGCGACTATGTGATTTCATCGTTCAACGCAGACAAGCCATTCGACCAATTCATACGCGAGCAAATTGCTGGCGACTTGTTAATCGATGCTGGCGACGAGCAACGCATCGCGACCGGTCTATTGGCGCTCGGGCCAAAGCTGCTGAACGAACGCGATAAGGAAATCTTTCGGATGGATATGGTTGACGAGCAAGTCGATATTACGACGCGAGCATTCATGGCATTCACGGCCAGTTGTGCTCGCTGTCACGACCATAAGTTCGACCCGATTCCAATGAAGGAGTATTACTCTCTCGCCGGAATCTTCCGCAGCACGAAGACCTTATATGGCACGGCCAACACGCAAGGCAACCGTCAAGCAAGTCAGTTGATTTCGTTAACGGTGTCCGAGCCTTCAACCTCCTCGTCGGCAGACGGCGAAGAAGAAATCAAATCGGAAGCGGTAAACACGACTAAAGGACAGGCTGCGGTTCGCAAGCAATTGACCGCCCTGCAAGCTCAGAACAAAAAACTGGCAAAGCAAATCGCTCAAGTGAAGGAAGGTGACGGCAAGATCGCCAAACTTCAAAAGGAGCGGGCGGAATTACAGAAAGCCATTGTCGCCGCGCGTGAGCAACTCGCCGCACCGGCGTCAAAGCCCACGAATGCCAAAAAGAAGGGTAATGCCAAGTCACCGCCGACTGGTCCGGTTGCCATGGGTGTTGAAGAGGGAACAGTCGAAAACAGCCCCATCTATCTTCGTGGCGAGACAGACAAATCCAGCGGTATTGCGGAACGCGGCTTTTTGACGATCCTCGATCCGCAGTTAACGCAGCCGATCCTGGACACCGAACAGAGTGGCCGCTTGGAATATGCCAATTGGATCGCCAGCCCTGACAACCCCATGACGGCTCGAGTCCTGGCGAACCGTGTTTGGCAGCACTTGTTCGGCGAGGGCATCGTACGCTCGGTCGATAATTTCGGGATCAGCGGCGAACTTCCAACACATCCGGAATTGCTCGACTACCTTGCTGGACGAGTGGTTGCCAACGATTGGTCGGTGAAAAAGTTGATCCGCGAAATCGTGCTAAGCCGCACTTACCAGTTGAGCGCCGATCACGCTGAACAAAACTATGAGAACGACCCAGACAACTTCTTTCTCTGGAGGCATACGACGCGACGAGCGGACGCTGAGTCGTTGCGTGATGCTATTCTTTTTGCCAGTGGAAAGCTCGATCTCATCGCTCCCAAAGGTTCCCCGGTTACAGAGCTTGGCGACGGCGAGTACGGTCGAGGCTCCTCTTCGCAAGATTTGGCAGCCGAAGATCATCACCGCAGCGTGTATTTGCCGATCCTGCGTAATGCTGTGCCCGAGGTGTTGCAACTGTTTGATTTCGCCGAGCCGAGCATGTTGGTTGGACAACGCCAGGTTACCAACGTGCCGACGCAGGCTTTGTATTTGATGAACAGCGAGTTCGTAACGGAGAACTCCGATGCTTTGGCCGAGCGGTTGCTCGGCAATTCGGCTATGGACGATCCTGCGCGAGTCGACTTTGCTTTTCAGCTGGTGCTTTCGCGCTCGGCGAGCGAAGCTGAAATCGAGCGCTCGCTGGCGTTTATTCAGCGGGCGTCGGACAAGATGAATGCTGCCGAGAAAGACAAAGAAAAGCTCGTCTCGCACGCATGGTCGGGGTTCTGCCAGGCTTTGTTCGGATCGGCCGAGTTTCGGTATATTGATTAACGGCAATTTAGAGGATAGCTCGATGACACAGTTTCCGTTCTCGCGTCGCGACATGCTGAAGGGTCTTTCGTGTGGGTTCGGGTATATGGCATTTGCCGGTCTTAGCAGCCAGGCATCGGCAGGCTACGAGAATCCGCTGATGCCGAAGGAGACCCATTTCGCGCCGAAGGCCAAGCGAGTCATCTTCCTTTGCATGCGCGGTGGGCCCTCGCATGTCGACACGTTCGACTACAAGCCAGATTTGGCGACCGACGATGGTAAGCCCGCTCCCCAGCAAAAGGGCCGCAAGCTGATGAAGTCGCCTTGGGAGTTCAAGCAGCACGGTGAAAGCGGCCTGCCGATTTCCGATTTGTTTCCGCATTTGGCCAAGCACGCTGATGACCTGTGCATCCTGAACAGCTTATATGGTGACGTGCCAAATCATCCGCAGGCCTATCTCCAACTGCACACTGGTAGTTTCCGATTTGTGCGCCCGTCTGTCGGCGCTTGGTCGTTGTACGGATTGGGGACAGAAAACCAGGATTTGCCAGGCTTCATTACAATCAGCCCCGAAGTTCGCGTGGGCGGGGCACAGAACTATGGCTGTGCCTTCCTGCCGGCGATTTATCAGGGAACCTCGATCGGACAACTCGGCCGACCATTGACGCAGGCACAGATTGGCAACATCGCGAATACGCGATTCTCGACAGGTCTTCAGCGCGATCAACTGGACCTCGTGCAAGAAATGAATCGTGATTTGCTCTCGCAGAAGCAGGTCAGCCCCGACCTCGAAGGTGTTATTGAGTCCTACGAACTCGCTTTTCGTATGCAGAGTGCCGTTCCTGACCTGATGGATTTGTCGAACGAAACGCAGGAGACGATGGAGAGCTACGGTATCGGCGAGAAGCTGACCGACGACTTTGGCCGTCAATGCCTGTTGGCTCGCCGTTTTGCTGAGTCTGGGGTGAGGTACATCGAGTTGTGCCACGCGAACTGGGATCAACATGGCGGATTGAAGGCAAAGTTAACCTCGAACTGCGGCAACACGGACCAACCGATCGCCGCTCTGTTGGCAGATCTCAAACAGCGAGATATGTTGAAAGACACGCTTGTTGTCTGGGGCGGAGAGTTCGGGCGTACGCCGCACGTCAAGAATCAGGATGGCCGCGATCATAACTCGACCGGATTCTCGATGTGGATGGCTGGTGGTGGTGTGAAGGGTGGTCAACGCGTGGGAATGACCGACGAGCATGGCGTCGAAGCGGTCGAAAACAAGATCCACTTCCACGACTTACATGCCACGATGCTGCATTTGCTGGGCCTGGACCACACGCGATTGACCTATCGTTATGCAGGCAGAGATTTTCGCCTGACGGATGTGTACGGTCACGTAGTGGATGACGTTCTAGCGTAATGCTTACCTCGTCCCTCTGTAGCCGAGTTCGAAGAGACTTCGGCTGCGACAGGATCGATGCTTCGAACTTGTCTCGGCTAAGTTGGCAACTTCGCGTACTTGCCGCTGAAATATAGCAATGGCGAGCCTTCTTCCGGTGCGCCGCCCGCGACGATTTCGCCAACAAATATGTCGTGGTCTCCGCCGGGCAGGATCTCTTTTAACTGGCAGTCCACCCAGCCGAGAGCATCCTTCAAGATTGGAGCGCCGGTTTTGGCCGTCGTCGTATCAAGGCCAGAAAAGTCCTTGGGGCCTTTGAACGCGAACCGGTCGGAGATCTCTTGCTGGTCGACCGACAAGATGTTGAGCGCAAAGCAACCGCCCTCTTCAAACTTGGCGCGAGATTGTCCTTCCTTTTGAATACACAAAATCACAAGTGGAGGTTCGAGCGACAGCGAGGTGACCGCGTTGGCTGTCATCCCCCAAGTCTCGTCGCCAATCTTTGTACTCGCCACGGTAACGCCCGTCGCGAACTTGCCGAGGATGCGCCGTTGTTCTTTCGAATCAAGTGTCAAGATAGTGCTCCTTAGGGCAAAGGCGGTCGACCGTCAGAGATCGGCCTGGAACCAAGTCAAAAAGGTAACTACAGACTGCTTATCTCGCCGTCCAACCGCCATCGACGGTCACCAGGCTGCCGGTCATGTAACTGGACGCGTCGCTAGCCAGCAGGATAGCCGCGCCTTGAATCTCTTGCATCTGGCCCCAACGTTCTAACGCCACCGCGCCGACGATAAACTTCTTCGTTTGCTCGTCGTGTTCGATCGGCTTGTTCATGGGTGTCAGGAACGGACCCGGACAGATGGCGTTGCATGTGATCCCGAACGGCGCCATTTCGAGTCCCAATGCCCGAGTCATCTGTACAACCGCGCCCTTGCTGGTCGCATAGGGTGTCCGGTTCGAGAGACCGACGACGCCGAGCGTGCTCGCCATGTTAATAATGCGACCGTGCTTCGCGGACTTCATGTGTGGAATCACGGCCTTCGCCATGAGCCACACGCCATCGACATTTGTGCGTTCGACATCTTGGAATTGTTCATAGGTCAGTTCGTCGATCGCTCCGCGAATGTTGATCCCCGCGTTGTTGATGAGAATGTCGATCTTGCCAAACTCGTCGATTGTCTTCTGCGTGACGGCCTGACAAGCGTCTGGCGATGTAACGTCTGCGGCCATGGCGATCGCCCGATGCCCGAACGTATCAGCAATCTCCTTGGCCGCCACCGCGCCTTCGTCGGCATTGCGGCTTGTCAGCAGCACGTCAGCACCCGCGGACGCTAAACCAGCAGCCATTGCCTGTCCGAGCCCCTTCGAGCCCCCCGTAATAATCGCCGCGCGGCCGGTTAGATCGAATAACTTGATGCCTGGGAGCATATTAACTCTCTTTTAGTCGGATTTCTCGAATTTGGAGTCGGCGACCACGCAATGCCGCCAGAGACGTAGTGTGTATGATCTAGGACGATTTGGCGCCGCACAAGATGACTAGCATGGAGTTGTCGTCGTTCGCGGTTTCTGCAACTTAAGCTGGTGTTGCGTTTTACAACCTTCTAGACTGATGAATCATCAGGAGACCTCCTTATGACAACCAGGGATAGCTGCCGTCAGTTTCGCGAAGCGAGTCGATTAACTCGCCGCGCATGTTTGACGATCGGCGGTGCGACCGCTCTGGGACTTGGTTTGCCCGAGTTGCTGCGGCTGCAGGCCGCCGAATCGAACGGCAGCTTTGGATCGGCGAAGAGTGTCATTTTTGTGTTCTTGCACGGTGGCCATCCGCAGCACGAAACGTGGGATCCGAAGCCGAATGCACCCGACGGAGTCCGGGGTGAATTCGGTGATATCGCGACCAAACTGTCAGGCTTTCGCATCAGCGAATTGTTGCCATCGTGCGCGAGGCTCGCGGATCGAATGGCAATCGTGCGTTCGATGGCGCATAGCAATACGAATCACGTGCAAGCTTGTCTGCCGGCGATGACCGGGCACGAGCACCCACCGAGCGTTCGCGGTCGTGGCGACTTCCCGCCTACGGATTCTGACTTTCCGCATTTTGGCGCCGTGCTCGATCACCTTCGTCCAGGCGACCGACATTTGCCAAACTGGGTTCAACTCGGGCCGGTCATGACGCGCTCGAATCGTACCGTCCTTCATGGACAGTCCGCGGGCTTTTTGGGTGATCGTCACAGTCCGTTTCGTGTCGATCAAGATCTCACTGCGGAGAAGGTCCGGATCGAGGCGATCGCGCCGGAGATCACCGTACAGCGCTTGCGAGATCGCCGAGGTCTGCTGGCGGAAATCGATTCGCAACGCGAGCGGCTCGATGTGGCAGCGGCGAAGTCCCGACAAGTATTTTATGATCGCGCGTTCGGTATGCTAACATCCGCCGCAACCCACCAAGCATTTGATCTAGCGGCAGAGCCGACCAAGGTTCGTGAGCGTTACGGTTGGAATCAAGTGGGGCAGAGTTGCTTGTTGGCACGGCGGTTGGTCGAAGCAGGACTGCCTTTCGTTAACGTCCATTGGTGCAAGACGCCTTCGGGATCGTGGGACACGCACGGCCAGAATTTCACAAAAATGAAGGAGTCACTCGGACCGACCTTGGATACGGCGTTGTCGGCGCTCATCGAAGATATTGAGCAACGCGGTATGCTCAACGACGTGTTGATTGTTCCAATGGCCGAATTCGGACGTACTCCGCAAATCAACAAGAATGCGGGTCGAGACCATTGGCCGTTTGTCTATAGCTTGGCGTTGGCAGGTGCGGGGCTCAAGCGAGGTTGCGTTGAGGGCGCTTCGGATCGTCTTGGGGCTTACCCGGCCTCCACTCCGTATGAACCGGCGGATATGGCAGCCACGATCTACCACTTACTTGGTGTTCCACATAACACCGTCTTGTACGATCGTGAAAACCGTCCGCACAAGTTGATTGTGGGAAAGAAGATCGAGTCGATTTTGACCTAGCCCGCAGCATGCTCGAGACAGCGATCAATCCGGGCGAGGCAGCGGTCTTTGCCAAGAAGTTCCAAGGCCTCGAACATCCCTAGCCCCACACCCTTGCCGGTGACCGCCACTCGCAACGCGTGAATGATGTCGCCGATCTTGATGTCGTTTGCCTCGATGAAGGACCGCAAGGCAGCCTCGCACGTCTCGTGGTCGAATCGCTCGAGTTCTGCCAGCTTGCTACGAAAGCTCTTCAATAATTCGGGTGTACCTTCTTTGCGGACCCGTTTTTCGAAGGCCTTTTCGTCGAATGGCATTGCGTCGTCACTGACAAAGAACTCGTCGAACTCGAGGATGTCGCCTGCCGTCTTGATGCGGTCGCCGGCGGCTTCGACAATTTTCGTCAGCATCGGAGCGGTATCGCAGGCCGGCGGCGAGGCAACATGGCCAACCTTTTGCAGGTATGGCAACACCATCGCGACCTTTTGCTTGATCGGCAACTGCTGCATGTGTCGCAACTGAAACGCGGACAGCTTTTGCGGATCGAAGCTGGCCGGCGACTTGTTGACCCGTTCCAGCGAGAAGTGCTTGATCATTTCGTCTCGCGTGAACTCTTCCGTCTTGTCGTCCAGCGACCAGCCCAATAGCAGCAAGTAGTTAATAATGGCATCCGGCAGGTAGCCGACCTCGCGATAGAAGTCGACAATCACCGGATTAAACGTATCGGCAGAGGTTTCGTGGCCGATGGCTGCGGCGATCGCAGTGCCGTGGTCACACAGGCTCTTGAAGTCGCGATTTTTTAAATACTTGTCGAGCTTGCGTTTGCTGATTTTTGCGGTTCCGTTGGGCTCTGCGACGTAGGGCAGGTGAGCGTAATCTGGCAAATCGTACCCTAATGATTGTGCGATAAAGATCTGTCGTGGCGTGTTCGACAAGTGTTCGGCGGCACGAATCACGTGGGTGATCTCAAAGTCCGCGTCATCGACGACGCTGGCCAAATGGTACAAGCAAGAGCCATCGCCGCGCTGCACGACATGATCCTGTTCCTTGGCCCAGTCGAAAGCGACGTCCCCACGAATCAGATCGCGAAACTCACACTTTCCTTCGCGCGGCATTTTCAACCGCACGACGAACGATCGGCCTTCCGCTTCGAAAGCAATGGCTTGCGCGTCGGTTTCGGCCATCCAGCGGCGGGAATAGACGAAGTCGCGTTTTTCTTTTTCCGCAGCTTCACGCTCTGCTTGGAGCTCGTCGGCGCTGGCATAGTCGCGATAGGCAAAGCCCGAATCCAGCAATTGTTTAGCTGCTGCTTGATGCCGTTCGCTGCGCTGCGATTGGAAGTAGGGCGCATGAGGTCCCCCGACATCTGGGCCTTCGTCCCAGTCGAGTCCGAGCCAGCGAAAGCCTTCCAAGATCGGTGCGAGTGCCGCTTCGACATTTCGTTGCTGGTCAGTATCGTCGATTCGCAGGATGAACTGGCCGCCATGTTTACGAGCAAACAGCCAGTTAAACAGCGCGGTGCGGACTCCACCAATGTGTAGATAGCCAGTTGGACTGGGGGCGAAGCGTGTTCGGACGGTCATGAGTTGGAGCCTGAGCGAGCGGCGAAGGTCAAAGTGTGTCGTTTTACTCTTTGACCGCGATAGGTGGCAAGTGATCGGCTACTGCGATGAACGATTTGGGGCAGCAATCATTCATCGCTTTCGCTTCCTTGCCGTTGTTGGCGCCGCTCCAACTTCCGAAGCCTTCGGCGCTCTGCCTTTGACATAGATCGATCGGACTCTTCCGGCTGGTCGTTCACGTTCGTTGCGACGGTTTTTTGAATCGATTTCTTGCTGATGGTCGGAGCCTCGACGGTTTTCGATTCGCCGGATGTCTTCTCGTGAGCGGAATCGATTCGCACGTTCTTCGAACCGAAAAGTCTCGCTCGTTTACGCGGCGCGGCGGTCTCTGGCTTCGGCTCTGACGGTTTTGACACGACTGGCTTCTTGCGGGTTGCGCGTCGAGTGCCCTGCGCTTCCTGATAGACGTGGCGACCGTATAAAGCAACCGAGTAAACCAACACAAAGTGTCCTGCCAGCAGCGTCGCACTTTCCGCAACAACACGAGTCAACTCGGCAGTGCTCAATGCGGGATGAAAGCTGACGACGAGGAAGGCAACATAAGACCCAGCGGCCAGGCTCAAAAAAGATGTAGCTAGCCGAGAGCCGCTGACTTCGATTGCGAGTCGCACCAGGCAGGTGGCGATGACGCATCCTAGAACGATTGCGACCCAGATCGTGCCGTCGCCAAGCAACGTCTTTCCGGTCAGTTCAATCATCGCCGGTTGAAGTATCGCGTGTGCACCAGTCGCAGCATCGAAGCTGGCGAGCAAAAAGCACACAGTTGCCCAGTGCCATACGCGATAGCGTCCTCGGTAGTCATCGAGGCGGTGACGGCGAATTAAGTAGACCAACTGCGAGGCGATTGCGCCAGTAAACAGCGTTAGCGAGGCAAACCAGTGCGCAACGCTGCCTCGACTGGCGACGTCCAAGACGGCGAGTGAATCGCGAAATTGATCCGGCAAGCCAATGAAGAATTTTGTGTAGAGCAGCTCGATTCCCGTGATCGCGATACCGCCGAGTACGAACAGTGCCACCAGTGTCAACGATCGCTGGGGAAGGAGAGATGTCAACGATGGCTGACGCTGTGCCGCAGCGGCGTCGGAATACGTTCGCCCGTCGACGTCGTCGCCAGTTTTCAAGCTTTCACTAGACGCAGCCCCGTCTTCGTTGGAGGCTGCAAGCATCTCGTCGCGAAAGACTCGACGACGACGTTCGTCTCCCTGACCACCTTTTCGAAATTGCATGACCCTCTACCGCCTAACTTGAAGAGCGATTCCTTTCACTCTCGCATGCGAGAACGCAACTCTTGAGACTTCGGCAGGGAGGCCGTGCGAACTCCACCATGACCGCTTGGAAGGCCTATACGTCACCTGGCCCGGCGATCGCAAACATTCGGATATGCCGACGCAACCGTCAAAGTTGCTGTTTCCCAGAGAATGCGTTCATGCGAAGTCTCGAACGTGCTAGCGAATTCGATGCAGTCGATGCGACCGGCAGGATTTGCACAGCTGCCCGATTCAATCTGGCTCGTCGCGTTTGACGCTAGTGGTGGCAAGACCTAGGTTTGTGCAGCTTCCGTTAACTGCGGACGTGAAATCTGTTCTTGAAACGACTAACGGCAACCGCGAGAGATGTTCGCGTATCTCTTGCATGGATCTCGGTCATTCGACATGGAATCATCAGCTACACCGACATCACGGAATGACCTCGACGCCGTACAGCGAGCGAAGGACGCAGAAAACCGTCTAGCAGCGTTGTCGTCGCTGCTCGATTCGATTGACAACAATGCGGCTGGCGACCCGTTGGCGAACAAGCCTAAGCAGAGTCCTCACGAGTCCCAGTTGGTGATGGCTCGACTCGGTCTTGCAAGCAGCCTGTTCATTGCCTTGCGCGCAAAACATGCGCCAACTTCGGCGCATTGCTTGCGAGTCGCGCTTGGTGCCTCGTCCTGGACGCTGGCGCTGGGTGTACCAGAGGAATTGCGCGACGACATCGAAGTGGCGTCCTTGCTGCATGATGTCGGAAAGATCGGAGTACCCGACCACATCTTGCTCAAGCCGGGCAAGCTATCGGGCGAAGAAGTTCTCCTGATGGAGCGGCATCGTCAATTAGGGTGCGAGATTCTATCGGGATGTTGCACGTCGCGGAATGTTCTAGACATCGTTCGATACATTCCGGCACGTTACGATGGGACAAAGCACGGCTTTGATCGAGCTGGTGAGGATCTGCCGTTTGGTTCGAGGCTGATAAAGATCGTCGATGCTTTTGATGCCATGACGACGGACCATGTCTATCGACGTGCGATGTCGCGAGAGCGAGCGGTTGCTGAACTGTTTGAACATGCCGGAACGCAGTTTGATCCGCAGCTTGTCAAACGATTCTGCGATCTGATGACTCAGGACCAGATTCAGTTCACCGAGGCGGTATCTCGCCGCTGGCTGCACCAGATCACCGTTGATGCCTCAAATCGATATTGGTCGCTTTCGGATGTGGCTCCTGGAGATGCCTCTGCAACCCGCCAAGAGGTCTCGCCTCACTATGAGCGATTGCTGGACGCTATGCATGATGCTGTGGTGTTTGTCGATGAGCAATGCTGCGTAACGGTATGGAACCGCGCGGCCGAACGCTTGACTGGAATCAGCGCGCAGAGCATGGTTGGCAGCACTTGGACACCTGATCTGGTGCGGCTAAAAGACGAGCGTGGAAAGACGATTCCTGATGAGGAATGCCCGATCGCACACGCGATGAGATCAGGCACTCAGTCATTCCGGCGACTGACGTTGCTTGGTAGGAAAAAAGAACGGGTTTCAGCGGATGTCCATGTGGCACCCGTGTTGCGAGGTGATGGGAGTGCAAAGGGAGCCACCGTCATTTTGCACGATGCGTCATCTCAAATCACGCTCGAAGAACGTGTTGAATCGCTGAACGAACGAGCAACTCAGGATCCGCTAACGAAGCTCTCGAACCGAGCGGAATTCGACCGAGGGTTGGTGACCTTTGTAAAGAACTATTTCGAGCAGGGTGAGTCATGCTCGATGATCATTTGCGACATAGATCACTTCAAGAAGATCAATGACGTGCATGGGCATCAGGCAGGCGATGAGGCGCTGATCCTCTTTGCGGGCGTGCTTCAATCGCATTCTCGCGATGGTGACCTTGTCGCGCGATATGGCGGGGAGGAGTTCGTCGTTCTGTGTGCGGATTGCGATAATGCGACTGCCACGCAACGCGCAGAACTTTTACGACGAGCGGTATCGGAGCGGCCCCAACCATCGCTTGGAAACAAGTGCGTGACGGCCAGTTTCGGGGTCACGGAAGTCCAAGGCGGCGACACGCCCGAGACATTTTTGAATCGTGCCGACCGCGCACTGTTGCAAGCGAAAGCCAACGGCCGAAACATGGTCGTGCAACTTGGCACGGGAATCGGCGAAGAAGAGCGCCGCGCGAAGACGTCGGGCTGGTTGAACTGGTTCCAGTCATCGCCCGCCGACGAGTTGTTGTCTCGGCGATTGGTTACGGTCGTTCCAATGAATGTTGCGGCCGAGAAACTTCGAGGATTCGTTGCCGATCATAAAGCCCAGATTCTCGAAATCCACGAGAATTGTGTGACGGTAAAGATCGAGGAAACGCAGTCCAACTCGGGTAAGCGCGCCAGCGATCGAGCGGTTCCTTTTCTCATGGAGTTGACCTTTGAAGAGGAAAGCAGCGGTACGCCACAACGCGGCGCCGTGCAACAGCGAACTCTGATTCGAGTCGTGATCCGGCCGCGGCGCCAACGTGATCGCCGGAGGAACGACATGATCGAGCGGGCTCGACAATTGCTGGTGAGCGTCAAGTCTTATTTGATGGCGCACGAGTACGTCGAAGAGTCCTCGGAAACGGGTTCCCATGATTCAGCCGACAAGTCGGCCAAAAAGAAGAAAGCTCTATCACATTGGTTGAGTGGGTAAATTGTCCGGGCTGGTTCTTAGGGCAGGCATAAAGCGAGCTACTACAAGCGGCCGCGAAAGAAGCGAGGCATCGATATGTCACGAATCGGGGCAACCATCTCGGGCCTGGACCAATACTTTTTAAGCCATCTCAAGGACGTCGATAACGAGGCGCTTAAGAGCGCAATTCGTTTGGCCACGGGAAAGCAAGTCCCAAAGCCTTCGTACGACCCTGCTGCCTTTTTTATGATCAGCAGCTTTGAGAACCATCTGAACGTCGTCGAAAGCACGAAGACGCAAGTCGATCTGGCGGCGAATCTTGGTTCAGAGTCCCAATTGGTTCTTGACCAAACCCGTTCCAATCTTCAGTCCATTCGCGATGCCTTATTGCTCGATGAGGATCTTTCGCTTTCTAGCGACGATCGAAATATTCAACAAGCAACGATCGATGCCGCGATTATAGCTATCCGCGATCTTGCTCGTACCGAGATCAACGGGCGCCGGGTCTTTGATGGTTCAAGCAACTACACGGTTTCTGGCCGCAATAGTGCTCAAATCCAAGGGGTCCAAGTTTTTTCGCTTGGTGCGGTGACTGAGTTTTCCGGAACTGTCACTTCCGCAGCGACAAAAATCTTGGACTTCTACCAAGGAGCCTCGGGCGGTATTAGCACCGGGGACGCAACATTTACGATCACCGGAAACCGCGGTTCCGCCGTGATTTCCGTAACCGACGGCGAGTCGTTGGAGGATGTAGAAGCTCGTGTTAACGCGTCGAGTCATCTTACGGGAATCGAAGCAGACATAAATCCGAGCTTACCCGATCGACTGTATTTTCGATCCCTGGATTTCGGTGATGACGCGCTCCTGGAAATCGATGTAAATTCAGGTGCGTTCGCCACCACTCGTGTATCAACTGGGCAAGATGCAGTGGTTTCGATCAACGGCGAGACGATTTCGAGCGACCAGGTTGATGGCAATCGCGTGACTTATGCAAAGAACGGAACGCATGTCGTCTTCGAATTTGATGTATTTAACTTTGCCGACGGAATCCCGGCGTTTACCGGTGACTTTGACAGCGTTACGATCTCCGACGAACGAACACAAAAGTTTGCATTAACCCCCGATATCACTAAGCGATCAACATTTGCGATCCAAGGCATCCACCCCGAACTGCTCGGTGGGATTAGCGGAACATTAGATCAGCTCGCGAGCGGTGGTTCGTTGTCCGGGTTGGGGGACAATACCGCTTTTGCGATACGTGTCGTCGATGAAGCATTGTCGAAACTGACGGTGATGGAAGGACAAGTGGATGCGTTTGCCGATGTTACGGTCGCATCGGCCTCCAAGTTGCTCACGGACTTTAGCGACGATATCAAGAACACGCTCGAATCGATCAGCGAAGTCAACGAGGACGAAGAGAGCCTCAAATTGGCGAAGAGCCAAACGCTTGCCTCCAGCACACTTTCGGCCTTAGCAATCGTGCAGCAGCAAAGGTTCAATACACTTGGGCTTTTGCAACTGCTTGCAGGTATCTAGCGCCGCGGAGCAAAGCTGGCCCCCTGCCCCGATTGTCGCCGCTTTGTCGATCCATTATGCTGCCTAACTGTTGCTCAAATATCCATTTGCGCGTTGCCGCTCATCGTCGGCTGGACCACGATTGACGCTGCATCTCGATTAAAACTCCGCTGTTGCACATAAAGGAGAGACGCATGGCTTACTCACTTCCAGACTTGCTTTATGCTTACGACGCACTGGAACCGCATATCGACGCACGTACGATGGAGATCCATCACAGCAAGCATCACCAGGCTTACGTCAATAACGTCAACGCCGCCACCGAGGGCTTGGAAGTGCCTGATTGCGTTGGAGAGTTGATTTCGGATTTGTCGAAAATTCCAGAGGACAAGCGAGGAGCCGTTCGTAATAACGGTGGCGGACATGCGAACCACTCGCTGTTCTGGAAAGTGATGGGGCCCGGCTGTGGTGGTGCTCCGACTGGTGATCTAGCGGCGGCAATCGATGCTGAACTCGGTGGTTTTGATGCTTTCAAGGAAGCTTTCTCGAAAGCAGCCGCCACGCGTTTTGGCAGCGGTTGGGCGTGGTTGGTCGTCAAAGGCGGCAAACTTGCTGTCGGTTCGACCGCGAATCAAGATAGTCCGTTGATGGGCGAGGCCGTTGCCGGCATGAGCGGTACGCCGATCTTGGGGCTCGACGTGTGGGAACACGCTTACTATCTGAACTATCAGAATCGTCGGCCCGACTACGTTGCTGCGTTCTGGAACGTCGTAAATTGGGACGCGGTCGCCGAGCGTTATGCCAAAGCCAAAGGCTAAGCGAAGACAAACGCTGTACATCGAACGTCCAACGTCGAGTGTCGGAGATTCCGTGTTGACGTTGGACGTTTGTGATTAATCGCGGAGTTCTACTTGCTATGAAACTAATCATTGCGATCATCCAACCGAATAAACTTGAAGCGGTCAAAGCGGCGTTAACAGAAGTAGAAGTCTTTCGCCTGACCGTCATGGATTGCCAGGGGTTCGGTCGTCAGAAAGGCCAGACGGAAGTCTATCGTGGCCACGAGTTCACCGTGAATTTACTCCGTAAGGTGCAGCTTCAAATTGCCGTCAATGACCAGTTCGTACAGCCGACCGTCGATGCCATCCTGAAAGCCGGACGGACGGGCGAAAAGGGTGAGATTGGCGATGGCAAAATCTTCGTCCTGCCGATGGACGATTGCATTCGTATCCGGACAGGCGAACGAGGTTCGGAAGCAATTTAATAGCATTGGGTGCTTCCAGACGGATAGCGTTGCTGAGCTCGCAGGAGTTCAGAATACTATTATTCACGCTGCGTTTTCGCTGATCCCCGTACACCGGCGAGACGACTTGTAGTTACTGCCATTCTGACGACTCGGTGCGTTTGCGACCGAGTTTCATCTTTGCCAGCAGCGGCAGCGCGACCAGTGACGCCGAGCACATCGCAAGCATCGCGAACGGATAGCCTTGCGACTTGATTAACGCACCGATTGCGTAACTTGACCACGGCTCACATCCGTTGGTCGCTCCCATAAAGGCGCTGAATTCTGTGGCGGTTATGGCCGGCCGCGTGATATCCATAAACAAAGCGTAGGATGACGCCGTAAACAAACCAATTCCAAACGCGGTGACCGCGAGCAACACGAGCAGATGTGGGCCTGCACCGAGCATCAAGTCGCTGAACGCCAAGCCGGTGATTGAAAGTGTAATGTAAACCAACGCGCTCATCACGGAGATTCGATGGCCAGCACGGTCGGCCAACCACCCTCCGACTAGCGAACCGACCATCATCGCAATGATCATTGGGCCAGCCGAAAACCAGCCGATGACTGCCTTGTCGTACCCGCGATCAACCAAGAAAGGCCCGTAGATAACTTCCAACGACTTAAAAGCCGCGCCGCCAGTCATGGCAAATGACAAACCGAGCCACATATTGCGGTGAGCGCAAGCCTCCTTGATCGAGCCCCAGACTTCCCGAAAACGTCTGGCACCACTGGGTTCCTCCGTTACTTCGTCGGACGCTCGCGACACGATCACGAGCAGAATGGAGAATGTGGTAATCAACACCAACAGGGCGATTACCGCAGTGTCGCCAATGGATCTCGCCATCACCAACGCACCACCGCCCATGATCGCTCGCCCGACTAACATCCCAGCTTGCATCCAGCCGTTATATTGTCCCCGTTCGCTTACCGACGTTGACGAGATGCAGAGGGCGTCGATTGCCACATCCTGTGTTGCCGCGGCAAACGTGTGGACAAACAGCAACGCGGCCATCACGTGGAATCTGCTGATGGGCTCTAACCAGATCAGCGGCAGGAGCGAGACTCCCATCACGAGTTGGGCGGCGACAATCCAATGACGCAGGGTCCACGAAGGTCCTCGGAGTAGATCGATGAGCGGCGCCCACATGAACTTGAATGTCCACGGCAGGACAAGTATCGCGGTTAACCAGGTAATGTCGACAATCTCGACGCCGCCAGCCCGAAGTCGAGTTGGTAACGCCAGCCAGATAAACCCAATTGGTGCCCCTTCACTAAGGTACAACGAGAAGAAAAGGAACTTCCTTCGAATCGGTGTGGCTAGGAAGTTCATGAAAACGCCAAAAGTTGCGGCCTTCTGAAGTTGTTGCGTTCGAAATGTTGCCTTTGAACTATCATGTCACAAAGGAGGAACGCCCGGAATCCGGGATTCTGGGGTGACAAACGCCTGTGCCCCCCTGCTACTCTCGTTCTTCTTGTTGCACTGCCGACGACGCAATCGCCTGTGTATGCGAATTCTTCGCTGTTGCGTCGTCGCGCACGGGGAGTGATATTGTGTACGGAGCCTAGTGCTTTGTTATAACCGGAAGTTAGTGTGTGACCGGATATGCTGGTGCTTCCCTACCTTAATTGCAAAGTGGGGTTGCAATGGCGAAGCCCACGGGACACCGCTCGACAATTGATCCGCAACAAAGCTAGGCATTTCACAAATCCACAAGGTACTTAACCGATGAACACGCTTTCGGTCAGTGTTGTTTGTTGTGACGACAGTGAGGCGAAATTGTCGCGGATCGTCGAGACGGATCTGAACGCAGCGTTTCTCGAAGAACGCGTTTTAGACACGATTGAACAACAACTTCCGGCTGGTGAGGCGAAAGGTTTGCACAACGCCGCTCACCACGCTGAACACGGCCCGGTGACCTATCTGCAGCAAGTGCACGAAGGTGGATTCGGAGTACTCGTGGGTTCGCCAGACAACTTACAGGAAGTCTTCTTTGGACCGGGAGCTTATGTCGCCTTCATCGACGACGAAGGCCCCGGTCACGGATCTAAAGTTGGTCCGAATGGCGTACGACGAACTTTGCGCGTCCTCAAGGGACACATTGAACTAACTCGCTAAAGCCAATCGAGTGTCGCGCACTCGCGAAGCGGATCAAAGAAATGAGAGCTATGATGCATCAAGTCCAAGTTAGGTCCGCTTTAGTGCTCTCATGTCTGTTGACATGTGGCACGACCACCGACGCTCAACAGGTGGACTTCCGCAATGAAGCCACGGCGGCGATACGCAAGGCAGCCACCTACTATCGTGAGAAGGTCGCATCCCACGGAGGATATGTCTATCACTACACGCTTGATTTGCAAGAGCGGTGGGGAGAGGGCAAGGCGAGTGCTAGTCAGATCTGGGTCCAGCCGCCGGGTACGCCAACGGTTGGGTTAGCATTTTTGAGAGCATACGAAGCGACTGGCGACAAAGTCTATCTTGATGCTGCGACCGATGCTGCGGTTGCAGTGGTGTATGGTCAGTTGAAATCTGGTGGATGGACGAACAGTGTTGATTTTGACCCTAATAGCGATAGCACGGCGGAGTATCGTAACGGTAAAGGCCGAGGCAAGAACAACTCGTCCCTAGACGATGGTCAGACTGAGTCCGCGATCCGCCTGATCATTCATGTGGACAAAGCTCTCGACTTCAAGCACGAAGCAATTCACGAAAGTGCTCAGATTGCGCTGGACTCGCTGCTCGAGGCTCAGTTCCCCAATGGTGGCTTTCCACAAGTCTGGACCGAGCCGGTCGAACCACAGCCCATCGTCAAGGCGAACTATCCGGAATATGACTGGCGAACGGAAGGACGCATCAAAAACTATTGGGATATGTACACGTTAAACGACAACGTGACCGGCTATGTGGCAGCCACGCTGTGCGACGCGTATTGGATCTATGGCGACGAACGCTATCTCCAGTCGCTACGAAAGCTGGGCGATTTTCTCTTGCTGGCGCAGATGCCGGAACCGCAGCCTGGCTGGGCTCAGCAGTACAACTACAAAATGCAGCCGATCTGGGCACGGCGCTTCGAGCCGCCCGGAGTTTCCGGAGACGAGACGCAAGAGGTACTCGATACACTCATGAAGATCGCCTCGACGACCGGCGAGGGAAAGTACCTCGAACCGATTCCTGCGGCATTAAACTGGCTCGAACGATCGCGGCTATCGGATGGCCAAATAGCGCGTTACTACGAATTGAAAACGAACCGACCGCTCTACATGACCCGCCGCGGCGATGAATATTCGTTGACCTACGATGATTCGAACCTTCCAGATCATTATGGCTGGAAGACCGAATCGCGATTGGACGAGATCGCAAAGCAATACAAAGCGATCGTTGCCACAAATCCACCAGTCTTGCCCAAACGAAACGAAGTCCCGACAGATCGTGAAGTGCAACAAGTGATCGCATCGCTCGACGACCAAGGGCGTTGGGTAAGCACGTATCGCGGCGAACGACTTGTCGGCCAAGCCAAGATCGTGATGGACGCACCCTACCTTTCCAGTCAGGTGTTCAGCGACAATTTAGCTTTGCTCAGCGAGTATTTGCTCGCTCCACCTCCAACGGCCTCAACGAAAAAGTTACGGAAATGGTCGGATCGCACTGGTCAATTCACCGTCACCGCTGAGTTCGTCGAAGTTCGTGGCGCGAATGTCCATATTCGTCGCGAGGATGGCAAGGTTCTCGCTGTGCCGATCGAAAGGTTGAGCGAGTCTGACCAGCAATTCCTCGCCACGATGATATCGGAAAAGCCGAGTGGACCAACATTGACTCTGGTTCAAGATGGACAGCCGACCAGCGTTATTGTGACGAACGGACGCCCGATGGAGGGGCAAACCGTTGCGGCAGCAGAACTTCAGGAGCACCTGCGTTTGATGAGTGGTGCAACTGTGCCGATTTTTAAAGAGAACGAGTTGCCCGCTGATGCAAAGGACAAGGTTCAGATTCTGGTTGGAATGAGCAACCTCGCTCGACAGCACGGGGTCGATACTTCATCGTTCGAGCCTGAATCATTCACGGTGAAGACGACAGACAATGCGTTGTTGCTCGTGGGGGAAGATTCTGGCGGGAGCAATCCTCGCACGGGAAGTCTTTGGGCTGTGTATGACTTCTTACAGGATCAACTTGGCTGTCGGTGGATCTGGCCGGGTGACATCGGTCGCGTTGTGCCGCGACACGAAACCGTACGCGTTTCGACTCTCGACATCCAAGAAACGCCTGTGATCAAGATTCGCGGCTTCCGGCCTGCGGCACAGGAAAAACACCGATTGCAGTACGAGAAGGAAGGGCTTGGGAAATATCTGGAGTTCGGCAGTACCTACGATCAAATCTCGGAAGACGAGGCGATTTGGTTGCGTCGAATGCGGATGGGACGTTCGTTCAAGTTATCGTACGGCCATGCGTTTACAGATTGGTGGGAAAAGTACAAGGACGAAACGCCTGAAATCTTTGCGTTGCAATCAAATGGAAAACGCGGGCCGCGTAAGGCATCACAACCGGACTTTGTCAAAATGTGTGTTTCAAATCCCAAGCTGTGGGAAATGCAACTCGCACCGATCCGAAAGTATGCCAGCGAAGGCGCCCGTGGCTTGTGGGTTAACTCGTGTGAGAACGACGGCAGCGGTGGCTTTTGCGTCTGTGATCGGTGTCGAGCGTGGGATGCTGATTCCAGCGGGGCATCTACTTCCCGACCGACCGTCGAAGATGGTTCGGATGTCGACGGAGCAAGCGATGATGCGGAGTTGCCAGAGAGCCTCTCGGACCGCTACGCCCGATGGTACAACGAATTGGCCAGGCGAGCCCGCGAGATCGATCCAGACTCAAAGGTCATTACCTACGCGTACAGCCGCTATCGGTCGCCGCCCACACAAGTTGACCGACTCGAATCAAACATCTGGGTGGGATACGTCGGATTCAATGCGTACCCTCGTCCTGAAGCCTATCGCAAGCTATCGACGGACGAATGGTTCGGATGGTCGGGTCGTGGGGCAACTGTATTCTTGCGAACAAATTCATTGTTCTACTGTGGTGAAGGAGCGCCTTACGTTGTGACCAGGCAAATGGCCGAGGATTTGCAATTCCAGGTGAAAAATGGACTGCGCGCGACCGACTATGATAATCTCCAAGGTTATTGGGCCACGACCGGTCCCAGCTACTACGTGCTGGCACGCATGTTGTGGGATACCGATGCTGATCCAGAGGTTGTCGTCGACGAGTTCTACGGTTCCTTCGGACCGGCAAATGAGATTGTCAAGGAGTATTTTGATTATTGGGAGCAGTACACGGAGCGACTGGGTAACAGCGCGAAATACTTTGATCTCACTCGCGCGGATCGACTTAGAGCATACCCCGCGATCTACAACGATGCTGTGGTCTCCAAGGCAAAACGAATCCTTGAAAAGGCTTCACGGCTATTGTCACAAGCAACGCCTGAGGAGCGGGAGCGATTTCGTAATGTCGAATTGGGATTGGAGCATGGCGTACTGCTCGCTCAAGCCTTGCGAGACGGAAAGACGTCGAATGGTGCGGAAGGGAAAAAGCTGCTCGAATTCCGCCGTGCCATCGCCAACCGGAACGTGATCAACGTCTATTGGACGACATCGAAGGAAATGCGTTATCGAGTGTTTGAGTGATCTTCTCGCCGGGGCTCCGTTTACAGACAACTTGAGGTGTGATTGTGAATGTTCTCCGGAGTGACATGGCATTCGCGATAATCGTTGCGTTTGTCTTGCAGTGTCCAAGTTTTGCAGACACGGATGGCGACGCGGACGCTTGGCAGGAATTGTCCGGCGAAGTCGATTTACAAGACGCCGTTGTCGCCGGCAACTGGCGCCGGACGCCCGAAGGGTTGATCACCGATGCAACTCGAAGTTCACGTTTGTTACTGCCTTACCTCCCCACAACGGAATATGACTTTCGTGTCAAGTTCACTCGCACAAGCGGTGTGCATTCCATTGCACTCATGTTTGTATCCGGTCGCGGGCAGGCATCTTTTGAAGTGGATGCTTGGGGGCAGCATCTTGCGGGATTGCAGATGATTGGCGGACAGACGTTACAAGTCAATCCAACCCGCTCCGGAGGACACGCTCTCGTCAACGGTCGTAGCTATACAGTCATGGTCCAAGTGCGAAAGGACAGAGTGCGAGCATACTTGAATGGCATGCTGTTGTCTGAACATCAGACGGATGGTTCGGACTTGAGCCTCCCCGATGTTTGGCGCATGCCGAATCGGCAGTCTTTGGGAATCGGAGCTTACGACGCGGCAACTACCTTTCACAGCATTGAAGTGCGACCCGTTCGCGGTGGTGCTGCGCTGATGGCTTCCGCGCCGGCGTCCAGAGGACAACCGAGCAACACGAGTGCGCGGCCCTCGAGTACAGCATCGTCCGAGTCGATTGCGAAGCGCGCGGCATCAAGTTCTCATCCGCGTGTGTTGATTGTGATCGCCAATCAGGACTTCTTCTATCGTGAGTATCATGACCCGCGAGTACAGCTAGAGCGAGCGGGGATCGTTGTTGAGGTTGCGGCCGCGCGAAAACAAATCTGCCGACCGCACGCGAATTCCGGCGAGCAAGGCAGCGGTGAAGTCATGCCTGATCTGGCGGTCGCCGATGCCGATGCGTCGCGTTACGACGCGATCATGTTTTCGGGGGGATGGGGCGCGTCGATGTATCAGTACGCCTTTCAAGGCTCTTATGCCAATCGGGCTTACAACGGAGATCGGCAAACGAAAGCCGCAGTCAACAAGTTACTCAACGACTTTGTCAAGCAGGACAAGTACGTGGGGGCACTTTGTCACGGGGTGTCCGTACTTGCTTGGGCGCGAATTGACGGAAAAAGTATCTTGGATGGAAAACGGGCCGTCGCCTCACCACGACAAAGCCCCGTGGGCATCTATAACGGGCAGCGCGGCCAACCTCTCTCCCGTTGGAACTCCGAAGTCAATGGAGCAAGGTTGTCGCCTGCGCGTTCGATCGGCGATGCGCGCACTTCGGCCGACGACGTTTTGGCTGATGGTAAGGTCATCACAGGAGAAGATGACAACTCGGCCGAGTTGTTCGGTGCAACTCTCGCCGCCCTACTCACCGAAAGATAAAGTTGCGGAGACTTGGGAATCGCCAGTGTTGCCGCAGGTGAAAGCGGGGGGCTCAGCAGCTCGCTTGAAGTGGGCCAAGTGAGGATGTGGATCTGCGAGCCGCGAATGCGATTCACGCAACACTTTTGGCCAATCGCTTGGCATCGTTGACGATCCAATCGACGTCAGACGTTGTGGGATCGGACAACTGCTCGTCCAGCCGCCGTCCGGGAAAGAGACGCAGCCATCGCGTTGCCACATCTTGTTCCGAACAGATTTGCATGACGTCCGGTCGTGGCCTAGTCACCACATGCAGATGGTTCGAGAGGATGGCATAAGCCAGCATATCAACCCCAAAGACACTCGCCAGCCGTTCCAGGCGTCGTCGAATCCATTCCCGGCGGAACTCGTAATCCTTCCCCGACACCGAATCAACACCGGCCAGAAACGCTCTCTTAACACAGCTTTGGACACAATGCAGAGCGGCCACTTCAGTCGGCAAAAACAAATTCGTCTGTTTCGCTCTCGGCATGGCATTCGCCTCGGCTCCGATACGTTAACGGGACGATGGTTTCTTCTCTATAGGTGGTTGGCACCCATTTATCCCGCACCCATGACTCTCCAATTACCGACTAGTCGAATTACTGAGCGTGTCGCGTTACTGAGAGTGTCGCGGCGCTCTGTTGACGTGGTCGCAACGGAAATACCGATGTTTCCAGTAAACGCGGCTTCCATCCTAAACGAATCTGGCGTGAAGCGACAAATGCGGCGTTTAGAAGCGTCTTTATGCCCCACAATTTGCAGTTGGTGTCTTGGTTGGTTAGTAAATGTCCAAGATGTGGCGGACTGCAAGCGTGTATAAATGGGGCGGCATAAGGTGCTTGATGACAAACCAGTGGGAAGTGTGACGTCCCGACGCCAGTTTATTGGAAAGACTGCCGTAGCGGTTGGAGCTGCTTGGCTTTCTTCGCCTCCAGCCGTGCATGCTGCAAAGCCAGTGACGCTGCGCGTACTTGGCACCAACGTCACCCTGCAAGAAGAAATCCGTCGGCGAGCCGAACAAGACCTTGGCATTGACATTCATTTCGAGCCAAAAGGTAGTGCAGGAGTTCTTCAGAAAGCGTCGACGCGTCCGGAGTCTTTTGATGTATTCGAACAGTGGTCCAACAGCATCAATGTGTTGTGGCAAGCCAACGCAATTCAACCCATCGATAAGGAGAGAATTTCCCACTGGAATGAGGTCAATTCATTAGCCAAAACCGGAAGGTTGACTCCAGAGATGTCGATCGGTTCTGGCGACTCGCCTCACAAGCTCCTCTATGTGCAGACAGATGGGACGCTTGATGCGAACGAGACAGAGCAGATTAGCTTTCTGCCTTATGTTCATAACGTCGACTCATTTGGCTACAACACGAACGTCATTCCGCAAGGGCAACCTTACGAAACCGAAAGCTGGGGATGGCTGCTTGACGATGCCTATCGAGGACGAGTTGGCTTGGTCAATGAACCTGCGATCGGGATTTTCGACGCTGCGCTTGCTGCGAGAGCGAAAGGTCTGGTTGACTTCAGCGATATTGGCGACCTGTCGAGGGACGAGATTGATACCTTGTTTGAAGTGCTGATGGAGTACAAACAGCGTGGTCACTTCAATGGCGTGTGGTCATCCGTGCCACAATCGGTGCACTACATGAAGACGGGACGAGTGGTCATTGAAAGCATGTTCTCTCCAGCGGTGTCAACACTGAACGGTATGGGCATTCCGGTCACCTACGCTGCACCTCGCGAAGGATATCGAGGATGGCACGGTGTCCTTTGTTTGTCATCAAAGACAACGGGATATGCTCGTGACGCCGCGTATGAGTACATGAATTGGTGGCTCAATGGGTGGGCGGGTGCGTATATGGCGCGTCAAGGATATTACATTTCCATCCCTGAGCGAACACGCGAGCACCTTGACGAAAGCGAGTGGGACTACTGGTATGACGGCAAGCCTGCAGCACAGAATTTGCGAGGTGCCGACGGGCGATTGGCTGTTCGAAAGGGCGACACGCGGACAGGTGGTTCGTATCTCGAACGGTTCGGCAATGTTGCGGTTTGGAACACAGTTATGAATTCATATGAATACAGTCTAGTTCGATGGTACGAACTGTTGACCACGTAGGGGCGGGCAATGTCTGCAAAAGAAAAGTCTCGCCGCTTTCGTGGGCTTGGCGTAACAACAAAGATCTCAATCGGTTTTACGATCGTACTTGTTCTTCATGTGTCGATCGCAATTCTCGGTCATTACGGTCTTAGCAAAGCGAAACGAGATCTAGAGACTTACGATGCACTGCATAGAAAGGTCGAGAGCTTTGATGCGATTGACCGAGTTCTGAGTGAGCTTCAGCGTAATGTACTGTTGTTTGCGTTCACTGGATATCAAGGTCCGGAGCTACGGGCGGAACAGCTTCACGCAGATCTTGATCGTCTTCTGGAACAGGCAAGTGAGCATCACCTCGGTGATGCTTGTCGGGCATCGGTTGCAGATATGAAGGCGCACCTGTTAACCCACAAGGAGATCTTTGAAGCCGTCGTTATCGACCGTGCGAATCGTAAGCGGCTCGTTAACGAAGTCCTAGCGCAATATGGTCGAGACTTTGATGAGAGTATCCAGAAACTGTCCGCGGATTCAGTTTTTCAAGATGCGACAGCGACCATTAAGGCCGAGTTTCGGGCTGCCGAGTTTAGCACGATGCAGTTTATTAATGCACCCGATTCCATGCACGTGCGTGATGCCAAATCGCATCTCTCAAGAGCAAAGTTGTTGTTGGAGCAAGTCGGCTCCAAGGATGAGGCCTTGAGTCGCCATTTGAACGATGCCTTGTCCGGCTATGAAGCATCCCTGATCCAAATGGTTCAGGCGACTCGCGGCTATTTGCATTTAGTAAATGTTGTGCTTGCTGGCGAATCTGCCGAGTTTCGCCGACTTGCGAGCGATATGCGGACTCACGAGTCTATTCACGTTCGTCAGCTCGCGATGGCCATGGCGGAGAATAGCCGTCGATTCCAAGCTTCGAGCAATGTCTTCTCTGTCATCACGATCGTGCTAGGTATTCTCGCAGCCTGGCTGATCGGACGAGACGTGGCTCCGCCCTTGAATGCAATTACAAGCACTTTCGACCAGCTTGCTCTCGGAACAGCCTGCGAGAAAATCCCCGGCTTGGGACGCAATGATGAACTTGGGCGACTCGCAGAAGCGGCTCAAGTCTTCAAAGACAAAGCACTGGAAACGGAGAGATTGCTCGCCATCGCGAAGTCGTCCGAAGTTGAGCTTAGCGAACTCAACCGTCAACTAGCGACCCAGACCGCTTTAGCAAAGTCCATGGCCGATGAAGCAACGGCGGCAACTCTGGCAAAGAGCGAATTTCTAGCCAACATGAGCCACGAAATTCGAACTCCAATGACGGCGATCCTCGGCTTCTCCGAAACGATTGCAGAAAGTGTTGAAGGTGAAGAGAATATTGCCGCGATCGAGACAATTCGACGTAACGGAGAGCATCTGCTTGCCATAATCAACGACATACTCGACCTGTCAAAGGTTGAAGTTGGCAAAATGTCGCTGGAATTGCTCGACCAGAATCCGTGTGACCTGGTAGTCGAAGTGATCTCGCTTGTGAAGGTCAAGGCGGACGGGGCTGGTTTGGCACTCGAAGCCGAATTTGAAGGTCCGATCCCCAGAACGATTCGAACGGATCCGACTCGGCTGCGACAGATCCTGATCAACGTCCTCGGCAACGCAATTAAGTTCACAGAAGTTGGAAAGGTGCGGTTAGTTACGAGTTTTACGACGGGGCGGGACGGAGAGTGCCTCCTTCAGTTCGACATCATTGATACAGGCATCGGCATGTCAGAAGACCAGATCGATCGACTGTTTCAACCCTTCTCGCAAGCAGATGCATCAACGACTCGCAAGTTCGGTGGAACCGGACTAGGGTTGACGATCAGCAAACGTTTTGCCGAAATGTTGGGTGGAGGGATCGTAGTCGTCGAGTCGAGGAAAGGCTTTGGCACACGGTTTCGAATTACTGTCGCGACCGGATCCTTGGAGGACGTAGAAATGGATGTATGTCCTTCGGCTGCGCAGGCATCCAGAAAAATGGCAAGCGTTGACGATCGTAATGTTGACCTCGATGGTTGTCGGATACTTTTAGCTGAAGATGGTCCTGACAATCAGCGACTGTTGAGTTTTGTCCTAAAAAAGGCTGGAGCAAACGTCCAGGTTGTCGAAAATGGAAAACTAGCTACTGATGCTGCGTTCGCTGCCGCCGAAGCTGGCGCACCGTTCGACTGCGTGCTGATGGATATGCAGATGCCGGTGATGGACGGGTATAAGGCAACGCAGTTGCTGCGAGCCAAAGGTTACACCGGTTCAGTCCTTGCACTAACGGCACACGCAATGGATGGTGACGATCAAAAGTGTATCGACGCCGGGTGCGATGATTATCTGACCAAACCAATCAACCGCGATGCATTCGTCAATTCAGTCTATCAGTGGGTAACAAAAACTAGTGTCTCTCACTAATTCAAATCGTGCCACCGCACACAAAAAAACTTCTCAATAGGCGGGTGGCACCTATTGTCTGGTCTGCTACACGACTATTGTCGTAGAGGTTTTTTGACTCGCCGTCGTTTGGCGACTAAATCTTTGAGTTTACTCGTCGTCTACTTTTGTTTTCCGTTCGACTATCACCAAACACTCATACAAGTGAAACCAATGCATCTTCGTCAATTAAGTTGTTGCCTTGTGTTACTGCTCGTCGGTTTCGCCGTAAACGCCCTAGCTCAAATTACCCGCGGTGAAAGTCCCCAGGCCGAATTTCCCCGGCCCACTTTGCAAATCATCAATGGCAGCGGCGATCCAATCGATTTGTTTTGGATAAACGATCAAGGAGAGCGGGTGAGTAACGGTCGCGTGCCTCCAGGCAAAGACGCGATCATTACGACCACCATTGGTCACCGATTTGCCATTGTGGGAAAGGACGCTGAGCAAGTGGTGAATTCCAAAGTCCCTATCCAGGCCCATCGATTCGATCCGGAAGGAACGGACGGAGTACCGGCGTTCTACGCGCAACGGACTGATGCAGGCGGCTTTCCGATCGTGGCGTCGGCAACCGTCAATCCGTACGCTCTGAAAGAGGCCAAATACCTCGTCGATATGATGCTGGCAAAACGACCTGATGTACGAAAAGCCATGGTCGATAGCGGAGCGAGATTGTGCATCCTTGCTTACAACGAATTCACGACCGATCAGCCGGAATGGGCGAGGTTTCGCGAGGCCGAACCGCCGCCTAAGTTCAAAGGTCTGTCCGGCCGCGACTATTGGGATAGGAGAGCCCGGGGAATGGGAGGCAGTCAAACCGATCCGTATTGCTCGTGCGCCGAAGAGAATCTGCTGGCGTACCCTGGCGACATGTACTCTACCGAAAACATCCTGATTCACGAGCTTGCCCACAACATTCATTTGCGAGGAATGACCAACGTCGACCCGACATTCGATCGGCGACTGGAAGATACGTACAAGGCCGCCATGGCAAAGGGACTTTGGAAAGACAAGTATGCCAGCACTAACCACCACGAGTATTTCGCCGAGGGAGTACAGTCCTGGTTCGATAACAATCGCGAGCCCGACCACGACCACAATCACGTCAATACGCGAGAAGAGTTGCTGGAGTACGACCCGGGGCTGGCCGCCATGTGCAGGGAAGTTTTCGGTGACACCGAGCTTCGCTATGCCAAGCCGCAAACGCGGTTGCACGGACACCTGGCGGGCTATGATCCTTCGAATGCACCAACCTTCAGGTGGCCGCCGCGATTGGTCGAGGCTGACAAACGAATTACGCCGAGGAAAACGCCGGAAGGTTTTCCCACTGGCTACTTTTATATGACAAACAAATTTGTCGAAGGTCAGAACCTCGTTCTCGAATCGGCCCCACTCACTCTCCGCGAACGAGGCAATTTCTCAGGGATGCAATGGAAGACGCTGCCTGCCGGCGATGGATATTTCTTTCTAACCTCTCAATTCCTCGAAGAACGCAACCAAGTGCTGGAGGGAGGCAATGGCGAGGCTGCGGCGTTCATGGCGTCTAATAACGGGGTCACTGGAACTCGCTGGAAAGCCGTTCCTGCCGACGATGGATACTACTTCCTGACCACGATGTACATGGAAGAGTCAAAAAAGGTGCTTGAGGGGAACGTCGGCGATGCGAAGGCCGACCGCAGCGATCCTTTCAAAGGCGGACCACACATGGTGGCTCGTCGTGCCACAGGCACAATGTGGAAGTTCATTCCAGTCGAGTGATGCCCACTCGTTGCATTCGTGGCTGTGCGATAGCCCAGTAGTAGTGGACTTCTGACGATTTTCAATAATCGTGGATAGGAGGAGGTTATGAGTGAAACGAAGAACGCGGTCCCATCTCCAACTCCATCTACGACCTGATTCCAAGCGGCCTTTTCGTTGGCTTGCTGCAGATCGCCGTCTCGATCTAACTTCTCCTGACGAGTAAGAGAACCGAACCGCTGGGTTGGCAGCGATGCACCCTCTCTTTGCACTGCATCAGTCTCAACTGCCCGGCTTTGTTCAGTATCATGCGTACCTGTGATACGATAACGCTGCCGGTGTGAAGCAGTTTAAGTCGTTAGGAGAATGTTGACAATGCACTTTTATGACCACCGTCGGATCAGCAGCGTCTTACGAGTTTGCGGCGCATTGATAGCCGGTGCGCTGGTTTCCTGCAACACGATACAGCGAACAGCGAACGCTGGAACAGACGAAACTGTGATCGCGGCGTCTGAAATTCCAAAGCCGGTCACGGAGCCGCCATGTTCCTACTGTTCGACGCAACATATCAAGTCGCTGATCCTGCCCGATGACCGCGTGCTTGCGTGGTTGCGAGCTGCGCATAATGGCGGTGCATTTCCGATACGACATTTTCTATCGGGACCGCGAGTTATCAATGACACCTACGGACTATTCTTCTACGATCCTGACGGTGGGTATACAGCCGCATACGAGAAAGCGTATGGCTACCAGCTTTATGGATGGCGCCGTGGCGTGATGATCGTGCGGGGCGAGGACGGGACGCTCTGGTCTGCCCTGACGGGAATTGCCATCTCAGGTCCGCAGAAAGGCCGACAACTGAAACGCATTCCCAGTCTAGTAACGAATTGGAACTACTGGTTGATGTTACATCCCGAGTCAACGACTTACGATTTGTTTGACGGGAATGAGTACGAGCCGCAGCCGCTGCACGTCCGGATAAGTCAACAGGCGGTTTCGTCGATGGGGAATGTTGATCCACGTCTGAACAAGGAGGCCATGGTGCTAGGAATTGATAGTGTTACCATGCGGAGGGCCTATCCACTCGATGAATTGCCGCAACGAGCTTGCATCCTGGACAAAGTCGAAGATGAAGAGGTTGCCGTATTCTGGTACGGTCCGACGAAAACCGCCGCCGCTTTCAATCGAAACGTCGATGGCCGGTTGCTGACTTTTTATGCTGACAGCATTTCGCCAGAATCAGCACCTTTTAAGGACAAAGAGACTCGCACTCGCTGGACGGTGGCGGGGCGTGCCGTTGACGGACCGTTGCGTGGTAAAGAGTTGAAGTGGATCAACAGCATTCAGTGCCGATGGTACGCGTGGTCCGCAGAGTATCCCGAGACCTCCGTCTATGCTCCATAATTTTCGAACGCTGTGTGCGTCGCTGATCTTGTCAAGCATCCTTTTCGCTAGTGCCGTTCGAGCGGCGGATGGCGATGCGGGACCGTCGATCCATAACATGCGAGGCGCATTGCTGGCGTCGGGTGATGCGACGGAACAACGGCTTCAGCAACTGATGGCTGATGGCTTGACCGCTGCTGTCATTGTTTTGACGAGCGAGTCGGAGGAAGCCGCTCGGCAGGAACAAGCCGCCGCGGATCGCGTCCGCCGATCTGGTCTTGGATTGTTCTACTGGGTCGAGGTTGCTCGCTGTACCGAGTTGGCGGACGCCCATCCGGAATGGATGGCCAGCCTGCAAGGCCACTCGGAATGGAGGCGTCATTTTCCGCTTGCGGCGACACCTGCCGAAAATGAAGTGGTCAAGATCTATCCCTGGGTAACGATCCTTTCCAAAGAGACCTACGCCGCACAACTGGCGCGGGTGCAACAGGTCTTGGCGAACAAACCTGCGTCGGACGGTGTGTTCTTGAACGATTTGCAGGGAGCCCCTTCGGCATGTGGCTGCGGCAATTCGCTGTGTCGTTGGACGAGCGATTATGGACCGAAGCGTTCGACGACACCCTTGAATGACGATGCGGCAGCGAATTTTGTCGCGGAAGTGTGTAAGTTCGTGACAGACTGTCCGGTCATTCCCGTGTGGACAACAGAATGCGAAGAGCACGATGGAGCTTTGGACGGCTTGTGCGCGGGGGTAGGATGTTTCAAGGGAATCTGCTGGAAGGCCTACGCGAAGCAACTGATACCAGTGTCTCGCACCTGCTCGAAACTGGCCGTACTGGTTCCTTACCGCGAGTTTCATCGCGACTTGTCTGTGTACGGCGAACGGGCGGGCTGGATTCGCCACGCGATTGGTACATTCCAAAGCGTACCGCCAAAGCAACACGGCCAGGCCATCACGCCTTCGCGACTGATTCCTGTCCTTCAGGGATGGGACGCCGGAGAAACCGACATCGCCACGCAAATTCAAGTGGTGACAAAGTCGGGCTGCGACAGCTACATCGTCGCATACTCCAAGATCGAACAACGGTGGGAACCAAAACTCGTAAAATGGCGTTGAGTCGAACTTATGTGTCGAAACGCTGACGTGATCCGAGTACAATCGCCCCGTTGCACAGCCTCAGTCGCAAGTTGGCCGATGATCCGGCAGTTGCCGCGGGAAGCGAAAAGGTTCCCAAGTCGAATTGGAAGACGAGTCGTGAACGCAGAGATTTGCACGCAAACAACCACTTCCTACGGCTCGGCAATTTCGAGCTCATTCACACGGGAACGATTTATCTCATGATGGCTCGAATCGTCATTTACACAGCGGTCATGCTGGCAAGCCTGTCGGTGCTCATCGCAGCAGATCCCAGTGGAACTCGCATTCCTGCTGAAGCCGAACAGTCTCAGGCGTCTGTTCGCCGCGCGATTCAAAACGCAATACCTCACTTGCAACAAGGTGCGGTGGTATCAGCGAAAGAGCGAAAGTGTTTCACTTGCCATAACCAGGCGCTGCCGGTGATCGCCTTGGTAGAAGTCTCCCGTCGCGGTTTCAAAATCGACGAGGAGATTCTACAACGGCAGCTTCAGCACACTTGGGATCATCTGCACCGTGGCAAGAGCGGATATCTGGCAGGCAAAGGACAGGGCGGTCAAGTGATGACCGCGGGCTATGCCCTTTGGACGTTGGAACGAGGCGCGTGGAAGGCTGATGAAACGACGACGGCTGTCGCTCATTATTTGGCCGAATATCAGCGAGAGAAGAATCGCTGGACGGCCAGCAGTCAGCGTCTTCCTTCATCCGGCAGTCCTTTTACTGCCACCTATCTCGCGCTGCGTGGTTTGTCGCACTTTGGCACGGAGGAGCAGCAGGAACGCTTCGAAGTGCGTCGAGACGCGGCCGCGACATGGGTTCTTGAAACTGAACCAAGCGATACGGAAGGCCGAGTTTTTCAATTGCGCACCCTGCCCTACATTGATGCCACACAAGAAACAATCCAAAAGGCTGTTGACGAGTTGTTGTCGAGACAGCATGCCGACGGAGGCTGGTCGCAAACGGACGCGATGTCGTCGGATGCTTATGCAACAGGGACAGTGCTTGCCGCTCTGCAGGAAGTTGGCAAGTTGTCGCGCGACAATCCCGCAGTCAAAGAGGCGTGCGACTATTTAGTCAGCTCGCAACTCCCGGACGGAACATGGCACGTCGTCACACATGCCAAGCCGATCCAGGATTACTATGAGTCAGGCTTCCCGCACGATGAAGATCAATTCATATCCATCACCGCCACCAGTTGGGCAATGTTGGCACTAGCGTTCACGCTACCGGTCACCCGCGACGAGTGATTCGAGAGGCTTGGCTGTGCTTGGTCCAGCTTAAACCACTCCAGAAAATAACAAGGAAACATCCATGAATCTATCTACTCAACTTGTGGCATTCGCTTCCGTGCTTCTACTGTTCCATTCGTCAACGCTGGCCAGTGATAACGAACTCTCGGAATTGGAAAAGGAATCCGGTTGGCATTTACTGTTCAATGGCCGGAGTTTGGACGGTTGGAAGTGCAACAACGGAAAGACAATTGCTGCGCCGGTCGAAGACGGCGCTCTCGTTCCCTACAAATCAGGCGGCTACATCATTATCTATGACGAAAAGTTCGATAACTTCGTCTTGAAGTGCGACGTCCGCTGGGAAGATCCTCGTTGCAATTCTGGAATTTTCTTCCGCGTCGAAGATCCAATGAACCCGGTGCATACAGGATTCGAGATACAGGTGATGAGCGGCAAGGAAACAGGGAAGCATCAATTCGGTGCAATCTATGACTTGGTTGCCACGACCAAGAATGCGGGCAGGGAAACGGGCGAGTGGAACACGGTCGAGGTGAGATGTGATGGTCCCTCGATCAACGTCAAAGTGAACGGCGAACAAGTCGCGTCGATGAATTGTGACGAGTTTGACCAACAGGGAGTGTGCCCTGATGGCGAGAAGCATAAGTTCAAGCTGAACGGTGAACCGCGGGCGGTGAAGGACTTCTCGCGAGTAGGCTATCTGGGATTTCAGGATCACGGTCACAAGGTGTGGTACAAGAACATTAAGCTCTTGAAACTAGAATCGCCAAAATGACCTCTAATTCATCACGCGAGGATCGCGTCGACGACCTTCCCACCTACATCGGTCAGGCGGTAGTCACGTCCCTGGAAGCGAAACGTCAGCTGCTTGTGTTCGATACCGAGGCAGTGTAGCAGGGTCGCGTTCAAATCGTGAACGTGGACCGGGTTCTCGACGATGTTGTAGCAGTATTCGTCTGTCGTGCCGTAGCTGATCCCCGGCTTTATCCCGCCTCCCGCTAGCCACATCGTAAAGCACCGCCCGTGATGGTCGCGTCCGTAATCCGTGGAAGTCAGCTTGCCTTGGCTGTAAGCGGTTCGACCGAACTCGCCGCCCCACACGACTAAGGTGTCCTTCAGGAGCCCGCGCTGCTTGAGATCTGTGAGCAACGCAGCACAGGCTTGATCGACGTCCTGGCATTGTTGCCGGAGGTCACTCGGCAGATTGTAGTGTTGATCCCAACCGCGATGGTAAAGCTGAATGAAACGCACATCCCGCTCGGCCAATCGCCGCGCCAGCAGGCAGTTTGCCGCGAATGCTCCGGGCCGCCGAGCATCGTCTCCGTACAATTCAAAAGTTGCCTCGCTTTCGTCCTTCAGATCGGTCAGTTCCGGTACCGACGTTTGCATGCGATACGCCATCTCGTACTGAGCAATGCGCGTCTCAATCTCGGGGTCACCGAAGATGGAAAACTGTTTACGATTCAATTTGGCAATGCCATCGAGCATCCGGCGGCGTGTCGCCGGATCGATACCCTCCGGATTGGAAAGGTAGAGCACAGGATCGCCGTTGGTGCGAAAGTTAACTCCTTGATGACTGGACGGCAGAAAACCAGTTCCCCACAAACGAGCATAAAGCGGGTCTGCCGGTCGAGCTGCGCTGCCATCGGATAGCAGCACCACGAAACCCGGCAGGTCAGCGTTCTCGCTGCCAATGCCATAGCTGGTCCACGCGCCGAAACTCGGTCGGCCCGGTTGTTGATGTCCCGTTTGCAAAAGTGTAACGGCGGGATCGTGATTGATCGCTTCGGTGTGAAGGGACTTGACGAAGCAAATCTCGTCTGCGACGCCTGCGATGTGCGGTAATAGATCGCTAACCCAAGCCCGACTTTCGCCATGCTGTGTGAACGTAAACTGCTGCGGAGCCGCAATTGGAAACGATTTTTGTCCGGAAGTCATTCCCGTCAATCGTTGATCACCGCGAACCGACGCCGGCAACTCGTTCGCGTGTTGTTTCCAAAGCTCAGGCTTATAGTCGAACAACTCCATTTGCGACGGACCGCCGTGCATGAATAGATAAATGATGCGTCTGGCTGGTGCGGCAGGTTGGCTGGCATCGTCGGTCGCTTCCGCTCCACATAGATCTGCCCTCGACAGCACTGCCAATGCCGCGGTGCCAAGACCCGCGCCAGCCTGACCTAAAAACTGTCTTCGGTTCATGGCCGCATTCGTTACGTACTTCAACCTGGTCATTGTCGCGATACCACTTCGTCCAAGTTCAGAATCAAGCTGGCAACGATCGCCCATGCGGCGTGCTCACTAACATCGAGTTTGGGATTGCGATCCGAGTCACCAACTTGCAGCAAGCGTTCCGCTGCACTAGCGTCCTGTCGATAGCTGAGGAGTTGCGTTTGATAGACTTTCGACAGCGTTTCGATCTCTTCCGGGTCGGCGAGCCGTGCTGTCGCCAACCGAAATCCGAATTGTATGCGATCCACGGGCGGACCATTGACTTCCATCATCATTCGCTCGGCCATTGCTCGGGCGGCTTCGATGTACGTTGGATCGTTCAGCAATGTTAGCGCCTGAAGCGGTGTGTTTGTGCGAGGCCGTTGAACGGTGCAGGTCTCGCGAGTCGGCGCGTCGAAGGCGAGCATTCCGGGAGGCGGGCTCTGCCGTTTCCAAAACGTGTACAGACTGCGGCGATAAAGCGATTCGCCTGTGTCTTGCGTATACGACAAGTCACCGTCGTAGGTCACGGCCTCCCATAAGCCCGATGGCTGATAAGGTTTGACGCTGGGCCCGCCGATCTCCTCCCGCAACAAGCCGCTGATCCCGAGTGCATTGTCGCGGATTGTTTCGGCATCGAGACGGAAACGCGGCCCGCGCGCCAGCAATTGATTGTCCGGATCTTGCTCTCGCAGTTTGCTGGAGATGTTGGATGCTTGGCGATAAGTCGCCGAAGTCACGATCAAGCGATGCATGTGCTTCACACTCCAACCGCTGTCCATGAACTCGACTGCCAACCAGTCCAGCAAGTCGGGATGGGTGGGCCAAGATCCCTGCGAACCAAAATCCTCGGCAGTCTCGACGATCCCAACCCCAAAATGCTGCTGCCAGAAACGGTTTACCGTAACGCGAGCCGTCAGTGGATGCGATCGATCAACGAGCCATTGAGCAAAGCCGAGTCGATTCGTTGGAAAGTCTTTGGGAAGTGGTGGAAGCGTGGCTGGCACGCCTGCCAAGACTATCTTGCCAGGCTGGTCGTACTGGCCTCGAATGAGAAGATGTGTATCGCGAGGCTCCGGCATGTCTTGCATCACCATCGTGGTCGGAGTCGCCTTTGCGAGTTTACGGACACTCTCTTCGAGATCGGCTGCATGATCGATGACGGGGCGAAAGCGTGAGCCACTTGTGTTCCCAAGGAAGAATTCACGGAGCTTTTGCCGCTGGAACGGCGTGCGGTCCTTATCGGCAATCGCAAGGATGCTGCGAACGAGCGGAACCGTGGCCAGTCGCCTAACCTCATCGGTGACCAACTCTTTCGCGAAGACGCTGACTTCGTCGATCGCACCCACCATCGCCGCGCTGGTACTGCGGCGACCGATCCGAAACGGTTGATCGGTGCGAATCGTTTCTGTCAGTGTATCGTTGCGAATTTCCACGGGCTGTTGTTCACCGTCGAAAAAGATCCGCACGCCATCTGCCCGGCTTGATCCGTCATAAGTCACGCAAATGTGTTGCCATTGTCCCGATTTTATCGGCGTTTTAGCGGACACTTGGATTGCATTCCCATTCCACTTGTGAATCAGGTGAACAATCGCCCTGCCCTTGCGAATTACAAGGTCGAAACCTCGCATACCGTTTGCGTCATCATTCTTCGATATCACGCAGGCAGGACTGTTCGATGGTTTTACCCATGCCGCGAAAGTGAAAGCATCGGTTCTCTCGAAATCGATCTCGTTGGCCACTTCGAGCACTGCGTCGCCGTTGAACTCTGCTGCCTCTTCGAGAACTCCCGCGACGAAGTTGACATTGCTGCTGCCGACATCGGCTTGCAGCAGTTGCTCTGACCTCATTCCCAGTTGAAGCAAGCGACCCTCGGTTGGAGTATTCGGCAAAGTGGCAAGCGCTGAAGATTCCCAATCTCTCTGTGCGGCGACTAGCTCCGGCTCGACTTTCGTCACTTCAGCATGCGCCAATTCGGCTTTCTGCCGCAACTCGATCAAATGCTCCTGTCGCTCCAGATTCGGCACTTCCAACAGCGGGGCAGAGTTTCCGGGACCGCCGGTGTTTCCCTTTTCGGGGCCTTGGTTAAAGAATGCGAACAATTCATAGAACTCTTGCTGTGAGAGCGGATCGAACTTGTGATCATGACAGCGGGCACAGCCGACTGTCAGACCAAGCCAAACTGTGGATGTGGTCTCTAGGCGATCGACGACGTACTCGACTCGATATTCTTCGTCGATGACGCCGGTCTCGTGCGTTGTTGTATGGTTGCGATTAAATCCCGTAGCGATGCGTTGCTCGATAGTGGCGTCTGGCAGCAAGTCACCGGCAAGCTGTTCAATCGTGAATTGATCGAAGGGCATATCGTCGTTGAATGCTCGAATTACCCAGTCTCGCCACAGCCACATTGATCGCTCGTCATCCGTGAAGAAGCCGTTTGTATCAGCGTACCGCGCTGCATCGAGCCAAAATCGGGCCATGTGCTCGCCATACCGAGCTGAGCTCAGCAACCGATCGACAACTCGTTCATATGCGAGCGGTGAATCATCGGCCAGAAAGGCGTCGATTTCGTCCGACGATGGAGGCAGTCCCGTTAGGTCGAGCGTCACTCGGCGAAGTAGCGTCTCACGACTGGCTTCTCGATTGGGTTGCAGCTCTTCCTGTTCAAGCCGCGCCAACACAAAGTCATCGATCGCGCCTCGCGCCCAATCGGCCCGCTGTACGATGGGGCGCGTGGGACGTTGCGGTGGAATGAAGGACCAGTGCTCTTCGTAACCTGCACCCTGTGCGATCCATTCGCGGAGAATCTGCACTTCGGATGTCGATAGCTTCAACGGTTCCTCTGGCGGCGGCATACGCGTTGACGGATCCTCGGAAGTAATCCGCCGCACCAATTCACTTTGGTGAGGGCGTCCGGGTACGATCACGCGACGTCCTTCGCGTTCGGCGTAAGCGCTTTCTCGCTGGTCGAGTCTCAAGTGTGCTTCGCGTGAGCTTACATCCGACCCGTGACAACGAAAGCATTTGTCGGACAGAATCGGACGGATATCACGATTGAATTGTAGCTGTGCCTGGGCGGTACCGAAGTTGAGCATCCACCAAGCGATCAAGAGAAATGTCACGGTGTTCCAGCGAGAGAACTGATTTAGCAACCCGCGTCTATTCTCAGTAACTAAAGGGATCATCATCGTTCGCGTTCCGGTTGTGCGGTGCGTGTCTGAGTTGCCTTCGCGGCATCCGCTTTCGCATCGTTCTTCCAGCAGCCATAATCTACCACGAACGACCTTGGAGACAACTGAATACGATTCGATCTCGAAGCGAGTATTCCGTGAGGTGTGCGAGGAACTCAATCGCTATGAAGAACGAGCTTAGGGGGCGAGAATAATTCACCTCTTGCTACCGCTGGGTTCCAGCGTCTTGGTCATCTTCGGTCTGCTGTACTTGAAGCAAGCCCAGGACCGTGGCGTTACGTCGTGGACATGCATGATTTGCCTTTGTTGGGCAGCGGCCTGCGTGTTTCCAATCTTCACACTGATGGGCGGGACGATGCAGCCTGTGGTGATGCTTTGGCAACCTGCAGTGATCGGGGGGCTCTTCATAGTTGGCCAACTGTTCACCCTGCTGGCTGTCGCACGAGGCGATGTCTCCATCGCCGCACCGGTGCTGGGAGTAAAGGTTTTGCTCGTCCCAGCTGCATCGCAGTTCTTTGTCGATGACGAATTGTCGAGGCGAGTGTGGATCGCAGCTGCTCTCGCCGTTGCTGGGATTGTATGTGTGCAGGCGCGTGACGCCCATGTCGACCGTTCACGCGTTGCGGCTTCGATCGTATTTGCGTTTTTGGCGGCGTGTGCGATGACGTTATTCGATTTGCTGATTCAGCGCTGGGCGCCTGCATGGGGAGCAGGCTACTTTCTCCCGATTGCCTTCATGTGTGCCGCGCTCCTATCGCTCGTGTTTTTGCAACTGGCCGACCGACCAGAGGACCTGCGAGGACGTCGTGCGCTCAGACCTCTCCTCGTTGGTGCGGTCTTGATGGCGGTTCAAGCGATGGGCATGACAGTGACGCTCGGCGTGTTTGGCGATGCGACAAGAGTTAACATTGTTTACTCGTTACGCGGCATTTGGGGAGTTGTGCTGACTTGGGTTCTTGCCCACAAGGTGCTTGATTCGAGCACAAAAAACAGCCATCGTACGATGGTTATGCGTTTAATCGGAGCTGCCTTGATCGGTGTGTCGGTTGTGATCTCGGTAACGTAGCGATCTTCTTTCCCCTCTCACCCCAGGGCTGGGCGAACCATGAAAGTGCTCACCTGCCTCGCGAACCAACGGCGGTTCACTCAATTGATCCGTTCGCTCGCGGTGCTCTTTGTGGCGATGCTGTGTTGTAGTGATGAGGCGTTCGCCGATGTTTTCGACCTGGTCATTCGTGGTGGCGAGATCATCGATGGCACGGGCAGCAGGCGGTATCGGGCTGACGTTGCTGTCCGTGATGGAGTGATCGCGGAGATAGGCATGCTTTCTAATTCTCACGCCCATCAAGTTGTCGATGCAGCCGGAAAGCTGGTCGTGCCGGGTTTCATTGACCTGCATAGTCATGCGGAATCAGGACTGGTGTCCGATGAGCCAGCACGGCGCAGTGCCCCGAATCTTATCACACAGGGCATTACGACTGTCGTCGTAAATCAAGATGGCGGCGGACCGCTCGATCTGGCTGAGCAACGCAAGTCGATGGAGCGGCTCCGCGTCGGATTAAATGTTATCCAGATGGTAGGTCACGGTACGATTCGTTCTGCGGTGATGGGAGATGATTACCGCCGGCCAGCGACGATGGCCGAAGTTGCGCAGATGCAGCAGCGTTTGCGTACGGCATTGAAGGCGGGCGCCTTCGGCATGTCAGCCGGCTTGGAATACGATCCGGGACGGTTCAGTACGCCGCGCGAGATGGAGGAGTTGGCTCGGACGGTTGCTGAATTCGCTGGTGTGTACATCGTTCACGAACGCAGTTCCGGTAGTCGACCGATGTGGTACTTGCCAAGTCGCGATTCGGACGATCAACCGTCGATGATGGACAATCTTCACGAGTTGATTCAGATCGCAGACGCTACGAATGTGACAACGGTTGTCACGCATATTAAGGCCCGCGGAACGGACTACTGGGGTTCGGCCGGGCGGATGAACGAACTTATCCAAAGGGCACGCGACAGAGGATTGCCGCTCTATGCCGACCAGTATGCTTATAACACCAGCGGCTCAGACGGCAGGATTGTTTTGATACCGTCATGGGCAACTTCTGTGAGTGATAATAAAGACGAAACGAAGCCGGATGAATTTGCAAAGCAACTAGAGTGGGTGCTGGGCGATGCGATTTTGGCTGCGGACGTCCGACGCGATATTGCGTGCGAGATCACGCGACGCGGTGGACCTGCGAGTATTCTGATTGTCGAGCACATCGATCCGCAACTTGTCGGCAAGACACTCGCCGAATATGCTTCGATCGTAAAGCTTGACGAGGTCGAAGCGGTGATCGCATTGCAATTGAAGGGCGACCGCCGCCGCCGCGGTGGTGCGCGGCTGCGAGCCTTTTCGATGTCGGAACAAGATGTCGAAGCCTTCGCGCAGACCCCCTGGACCGCGACGTCCAGCGATGCTGGGATTACTTTGCTGGGAGACGGACCAGTGCATCCCCGCTTCTATGGTGCGTTTCCCCGCAAGATCCGACGCTATTCCATCGACCGCGGATTAATGAGCATCGAAGAAGCAGTCCGTGTTTCGACGTCGTTGCCTGCGAGCATCTTGAAACTTGACGACCGCGGCGTGATTCGCCGTGGTGCCGTCGCCGATTTGGTCATTTTCGATCCCAAGCGAATTCGCGACACGGCGGATGAATTCAATCCGCATCGGTATGCGGAAGGTATCGAGTATGTATTCGTAAATGGACAGCTGGCCGTCGATCATGAGCGGTGGATTGGCAGCTTGAACGGTTGGGTTCTTACAAGGTCCGGTCGGACTCCCAAAACAGGTGCCGGCAACTCGCGATAAATAACTAGCGAGTTTTTGCCGAAATCTTGCCTTGACTAATATAGGCATGGTGTCTAATTATAGGCACGGCGTCTAATTGAGGTGACGATATGGCCGAAAGCCCCCTACATGTGACCGATACCGAACTCGCGGTTCTGCGAACCATGTGGCAGCGCGGGACGGTAACAGTTCGTGAGATAGCAGAAGATTTGTATCCGAGTTGCTCTGCGTCAGACGTTGCGACGATCCACTCGCTGTTGAAACGGCTGGAGGCTAAGGGAGCTGTTCGTCGTGATCGTGCGACCCATCCGCATTGTTTTGAGGCGGCGGTCACGGAATCGGAAGTAGCCGGACACAAACTCGAAGCTCTTGCTGATCAACTGTCCGGTGGTTCGTTGGCTCCCTTCATTTTGCATTTGCTCAATTCGCGAAAGCTCAGCCAGGCAGAGGCGGATGAAATCCGCACCATGTTGGAGAGCTACAAGCCGAAAAAAAGGTGATCCATGTCTCATCTCCTGCTTGAAGCGGCCATCAGCAACCTCTTTTTTGCGTGTCTGCTGAGTCTGCTCGCGTTTTTCGTGACAAGCATTTTTCGGAACCAGGAATTGGCTCACGTTCTATGGTTGCTTGTGCTCGCCAAGCTTGTAACGCCGCCGCTGTGGACGATCGAACTGCCTACGTTAACAACGACCGTAAAGAGATCCGTGATTTTCGATGCGAGCAACTTCGATGAACTCAACCATTCCATTGTCGCTACGTCGTTCGACCCGATGGTCGTTGACTTGTCCGAGAACGATCGATGCGAAGAAGCGACGCTGCGGTCAGAGCAGAGTGACGCGACCGCAACACCAACTGGCTCAGCAGTCAATCGGCGGCAATCGAGCACGATGTTTTTGGTAGCTCGAACTTGGTGCGTCGAACAATACGAGATGTGGCTAGATTTAGTTTCTGGGAATGTGACGATGATTGCTTGCGGTTGGTTTGCGGCATCAGTCACTTGGTTAGTCGTCGTATTCGCGCGAGTTGTAAGTTTCAATCGATTGTTGCGACACCACGCGAAGCCAAACGGCGATTTGAGGCGAATGGTCATTAGGATCGCGGCTCAACTACGATTGGCCCGCGTGCCTGACGTGCGGGTCACCGACGCGGCGATAGGCCCTCTCGTGTGGCCGTTGGCGCGAAAGGCCAGCATCGTGTTGCCGAATCGGCTGGTTGTTGAGTTAGGCAACGAACAATTGGAGGTTCTTCGTCGAATTTAGTGGGTTGATTGGATGGTAGCGGATTGGTTGTTGGTTTGCGATGCTTGGGGGATGAAAGATTTAGCCTCTCATTATGCGTTGTTGCTGGGTCTCGATGAGACGTGGCAGGTGGTCGATGTGGAACTGACTTTGGAGGAGCAGAAGGTGCAGATTCGGCTGCAAGCCGATTTGCAGTACGAATGTTGCTGCAGCGAGTGTGGCCACGCCGCGCCGCTGCACGATCATGCTCCGGAAAGATCCTGGCGGCATCTCGATACGATGCAATTCGAGACCATTCTGACGGCTCGTGTGCCGAGGACCAACTGCCGCGACTGCGGAATCAAGACCTGTGTCGTGCCGTGGGCCGATCCGCATGGCCGCTTCACCATGATGTTTGAAGCATTTGCCATCCGCGTGTTGCAGGCTGCCGCCAGCACCGAACAAGCTCGCCAGTTGCTGAGGCTCAGTTGGAACAGCGTGCAACGCATCATGGATCGAGCCGTCGAGCGTGGTCTGGCCACGCGGGAAGTCGAAGAAGTGGCTCGCGTCGGCATCGACGAGAAGAGCTTTGGCCGGGGCCACGATTATATCTCGTTGATGACCGATCTCGATGAGTCGCGTGTGCTGGAGGTCACCGAAGGACGCGACGAAGCGGCGGCCGATGCGTTGTGGAAGACTTTCTCGGAGGAACAAAAGGAGCACGTGGAAGCGGTGGCGATCGACATGTGGCAAGCCTTTGAGAACAGCGTCCAAACGAACGCTCCGCAAGCCAAGATTGTGCATGATCGGTTTCACATCTCAAAGCATCTCAACGAAGCGGTCGACAAAGTGCGGCGTCAGGAGCACAAAGCTCTCCAAGCGGACGGCGATGAAACGCTAAAAGGTACGAAGCAGTTATGGTTGTACAACCCAGAAAACATGAGCGATGAGCAGTGGGAGCAGTTCGAGTCTTTGAAGGAGGTGGAGTTGAAGACATCGCGGGCCTGGGCGATCCGGGAACAGTTTCGTTGGTTCTGGGAGTATCGCTACGCGGGCAACGCCAAGAAGTTCTTCGCCCGCTGGTACGCGTGGGCATCACGTAGCCGGTTGGCTCCGGTGAAGGAGGTGGCAACCATGCTCAAGCGTCACTTGCCGAACATCCTGACGTGGTTTCGTCACCGCATTAGCAACGGTCCCACCGAGGGCTTCAACAGCCGCATTCAATCGATCAAGTCCGCCGCCCGCGGCTTCCGCAACTTCGAGAACTATCGTACTCGCATCCTCTTCTTCTGCGGCAAGCTCCAACTCATGCCAGAAATCACCCACTAAAATCGATGATGAACCCAATTGGAAACCGTTGTCGCACACGAATTGGCTCATCTAAAACGGCGCGATCATTGGACTCGCTATCTGGAGTGCGTTGTGTTGATGTCTTATTGGTGGAATCCACTCGTGTGGTTCGTTCGTCGTGAACTGCACGCGGCAGAAGAAGCTTGTTGTGATGCGGCTGTGCTACGTCTTTTACCTGGCCGCGCGGGCGTCTACGGCGACGCGCTGCTCCGTACCAATCAGTTCTTGGCCTCAGGCTGTGTGCCGAGGCCAATGTTGGCGAGCGGAGTTCGCCAGCATGGGTCACTAAAAAGGAGGGTTGAAATGATTCTTGGCAACGAATTCGCAAGCCCTCTGTCGCGGGCGATGTCTGTCCTTTTAGTACTGGCGGCGTTTGTAATCCTGCCACTCGCAGGTAAGGGTATCTTGGCACAGGACGATGCACTGCCCGAGACCGCTGCGGCGGCGTCGGAAGATGTATTGCCAACGGCTGACGCCGAGCTTCAACAGTTGCTGATGGCGCTGGGGACGAAGAAGTCCATTCCGTTTCACGCGTTGAACGAGTTGATCAAGCGGGGGGATGAGGCCATTACGCCGACTCGTCTTGTGATGAACGACCGCGAACAACCAGTCACGCGACGCTGGCAAGCGGCGAAAGTGCTCGGTGCGCTAAAGGCGAAAGCGGCTGTGCCGGATTTGCTCGCGATCGTCGAAGGAGATGACAACGCGATCGTTGTCCGCGTGGCAGTCGAGGCGTTGGGCGTGCTTGGCGATGGTGCCGTGATTCCACGACTGCAGGCGGTGCTTGAACGGACATCAGATCCGTTGACCAAGCGATTGCTCGAAAATGCTGTCGTGAAGCTGGAAGGGCGAGCTGCTGCTCAGCTGAGTCGTCTGCCCGCGAACATGGATTTCGAGGGCGGAGCTAAGGGTGACGGGTTTCCTAACGCGTGGGCTGGCGGCGGAAGCGGCTACGAGTTGTCTCTCGACATGCAGACCTTCCATCAGGGCAACGGTAGTGGTCGCGTTCGGCAAGTTGGCGATGGCGGGCGGTTCGGTTCGTTAACAAACGGCACTTCGGCGCTCCCCTATATTGGCAAGCGGATTAGGTACAGCGGCTTCTTGCGTACCGAAGCGGCTGGTGCTGCCGGGTTATGGATGCGCGTGGATTCTGTCAAGTCAGGTGTCGTGAAACCGGTGGCGTTCGACAATATGAGTCGGCGTTCTGTGACGGGGACAACCGACTGGAGCGAGTATTCCGTCGTTCTCGACGTGCCAAAAGATGCCGACAGTATCTCTTTCGGATTTCTTCTAAGTGGTGTGGGAACGGTTTGGGTGATGACTTCAGAATTGAAGTCGTCGGCAGTATCGGTGTTGGCCCTAAAGTGACGGGCGTCGATGAAGTAGTATTGCAAACTGGGTATCGGCCCAGTTTGGATAACTTGGACTTCGAACAGGGACTCGACTCGCGTAGTTTTCCAAAACTTTGGGGAGGTGGTGGGAAAGGGTATTCCTTTTCCATTGATTTGGGTAAGTCGCACCAGGGATCGGGCAGCGGCAAGATCGAGAAAACCGGTCAAGGTGATCACTTCGGATCGCTGACTCGTTCGATATCCGCGAATGACTATCGCGGGAAGCGGATCATGTACTCCGGTTTCATTGCAGCCGAGAAGGCGACGTTGGCCAAGTTGTGGATGCGCATCGATGCAGTTGAGGATGGCCAAACCACCCCCATCGATTTCGCGGACACCGCAAAGTACGGCACATCAGATACGAGCGACTGGATAAAGCACTTTGTAGTGCTCGACGTTCCTGAAGATGCCAATAACATGACATTCGGATTCTTGCTCGAAGGCGATGGAGCCGTTTGGGGCGACGATCTGAAGATCGAAGTCGTCGGGAATCTTAGCGAAGGTCCGGAGACAACTGGCGTAGGCCGCGAGAAAATGCGATCCATCAATGCGGCAAATCGTGTTAGGCGGTCGAATAACTGAAGTCACATCCAGTCTCGGCTGGGATGCTCGTCCTCAAACGGCGTTGCTAACCGAATCGCAGTGCGTTCGAGTGAGCGGTGAGTGTTGTAAGAGTTGTCGTACGGCTTCGACGGACGAGCTATTCAGCGCTCGCTCGGCTAACTCTTCTAATTGAGAAAGCTCGGCTTTTCGTAATAAGTAGCGAACGCGTGCGGCTCGTAAGGGGCTCATGCTGAGTTGACGCACGCCAAGTCCGACAAGCAGTCCCGCTGTTTTCGGATAGCTCGCGGCTTCACCACAAATGCTAACTTCGCGCCCTGCGGAGCGGCCTGCCTCGATGACTTTCACAATCGCCCGTAGAACGCTTGGATGTAGCACGGAATACGCGTCCCCGACTTCTGAAGCATTCCTGTCGGCAGCCAGCATGTACTGCGTTAGATCATTCGTCCCGATGCATACAAAGTCGGCAAGGTGCATGATTCTGTCGAGTGCAAACAACGCGGACGGCGTCTCGACCATTGCACCAACGCGAGGGGGTGACGTGACCCCGAGCTGCGTTGACAAGTTCCGAACCAACGTGATGGCTTCGTCCAGATCACCTTCACCGAGAACCATCGGCAACAAGACACGAACATTGTCGTGTCCCTGTGAAGCCGTGATGATTGCCCGTAGCTGTGTTTCAAGGAGCTTTCGTTCTGCCAACGAAAACTGAAGTCCGCGTAGACCTAACAGCGGGTTGGCTCGACGTTCCGGCGCAAGAAACGCTGGCAACTTATCGCCGCCAAGGTCCAGCGTTCGTATTACAACCGGCTTGTCGCCGAGTGGCGTGATCATCTCTCGATAAGCATCCACTTGCCGTGCATACCCGGGTGGTTCCGTCGATTCGAGAAACATGAATTCGGTGCGGAACAAGCCTACACCGTCGAGGTGATGCTCAGCGATTGCTCGCGATTCGAAGGGCCGATTGATATTGGCGAACAGTGAGATACGAGTTCCATCTCTTGTTATGCAATCAAGATTCTCGGCAGCAACCGCAGCAGACGTATCGTCGTCATAGTTAGACTTCAACGTCGTGAAGGTGGCCTTGGCCGCGTCGTTTGGTGTTACAGATAAAAGCCCTCTTTCGCCGTCGATCAGCAGTTGTGCGCCGTGTGGTATTTGCGAAGTTGCATCTGCGACTCCAGTAATCGCAGGGATGCCGAGCGCTCTGGCGAGAATCGCGGCATGGCTGTTCTCGCCACCCACTTCTGTGACAATTCCAGCGACGTGTTCGCGATCAAGATCTAGGGTTTCCGACGGTAACAACTCGTGGGCGACAATGATGGACCGCGGAGGCAACTCTTCGTAACGACCTCCGTCTTCCGCGACCAGTTGTCGCAAAACGCGAGCACTCACGTCACGGATGTCTTGCGCCCTTTCTCGCAGATACTCGTTCTCGACTGCGGCAAGCACCTTGCATAAGTCCGTCACTTCGATGTCTAGGGCGTGTTCCACGTTAATGAGGTCGCGTTGGATACGTTCGCGGATTCGCGCGACGAATTGCTGATCTTGAAGCAAGCCCAAGTGCGCGGCAAAGATTGCGGAGTGTGCCTCACCTAGTCTGGCAACCACTTGAGCTTCAAGTTGTTTTAGCTCTTGAAACGATCGCGTAATCGCGTCATGCAGTCGGCGATGCTCCATCGAGACATCGCTATCGACAATCTCGTAGCGCGGGATGTCTCTATGATCCAATCTGCGATAGACGAAGGCTGTGCCTTCCGCGTAGCCAGGTGAAATGGCTTTGCCGGAGAATTGTTGCATGGTTGTGCCTTTGCGTAGATGGTTGTATCGCCGAAGCTGTCGGATGAGAGCGCAGAAGTCGACGGAGGCAGCGAACCGCAAAGGACGTGCCTGATGAAATGCGTTTGATAGACAGTGCCACGACGAGGCATTCATCCCCGTTCGTTAGGTGGCAACATTCACCAAGACTTACGTCAACCTGAACTCGGCTTAATCTCTCGGCGATCTTCAACACGCCAATATGCTCAACAGCAACCGGACAAATTGGCCGGAGCGGACGACATTTTGACCGCAAAAGCGGCCCTCTGATGACCTGAAATTTGATGTGAGCGCAGACTACTCGGCACCACGCCGACCTTTTCAGATTGGCACGCTCTTTGCGTTTCTGGAATGCGAAATACAGCCGGTAAGTGATCGACCGGGATTAGCACATAAGAGTTTGTTCCAACTCATGTTTCAATGGCAGAAAGAGAGGTGCAAAATGTTAACGCGATGGCAACCTTATGGTGATGCTCGAACCGAAATGCAGCGACTTCACGAAGAAATGAATCGGCTATTCGGTCGCTATGGCCGGCATACGAATGGTGCACGCGAATTTTCGCATGGAGTCTATCCACCGCTCAACCTGTGGGAGGATGCAGGGAAGCTCTACATCGAAGCGGAGTTGCCGGGTTTTAAACTGGAAGATCTGGATATCTATGTCACTGGCGAAAATCAGCTGAGCATCAAGGGTGAGCGAAAGCCGCTTGAATTGCGCGAGGGAACTTGGCATCGCCAGGAACGAGGCTACGGCAGTTTCGCTCGGATTATTGAGTTACCGAATGCCGTTGATAGCGAGGCTGTAGAAGCCGAATTCAAGCACGGTGTTCTCACCATCACGCTCCCCAAGAGGGAGTCGGCAAAGCCGCGGCGAATCGAGGTCAAAGCGAACTGACCTGCGGAAGGTCGCGAAAGTCGAAGATGGCGACGATGCAATCAGTCAGGCACAAATCAAACTAAGGAGAGATAATCATGTCCAATGAATTGACCACACAAGACCCCAAGACAGAGCAGACGGAAGTCTCGACCGTAGAACGCACCCACGGCGGCACAACTTATAGCCCCCGTATCGACATTTGGGAAACGACCGAGGAGTTGGTACTTTATGCCGATATGCCCGGTGTGGCGGCTGAGAATCTCGACATCCAATTTGAAAACCGCGAACTGAGGATTCATGGCAAGGTGTGTCCACGCCACGAAAACATCAACTTCCTGTACGGCGAGTACGGAATTGGCGACTTCTACCGGACGTTCACAATCGGAGAAGCGATTGACTCGGAAAAAATCTCTGCCGAGTTGAAAGACGGCGTGCTTACGCTGCACTTGCCGAAGAGCGAGGCTGTGAAGCCCCGTCGTATCGCTGTCAAAGCGAAGTGATCTAGTGACAAGGTCGTGACCCAAGATCAACGTGGCTGGGGCGATCGTTATCCGGCGCTCCAGCCACACGCCTATGCAATGACTTGGTCTGGCCTACCGAGTACCGAGGAGGCGCGGGATGAAGGAGTCGCTCAGTGACAACCGCGGTCGCGTCCGCGATGGAGTTGACCTGGACACAGACTCGGGTGAACAGGCGATAGCCGGTGCATTCCACATCGTTGGGGTGGGGGCATCGGCCGGCGGTCTGGAGGCATTGGAAACGCTCTTTGACCACGTGCCCGAAAAGAGCGGCATGGCGTTTGTTGTTGTGCAACATCTTTCGCCAGACTTCAGGAGCATGATGGATGAGCTGCTGAGCCGGCATACCAGGATGGCGATCCATCGCGTCGAAGACGGCATGCGCGTCGAACCAGACTCGGTGTATCTTATACCTCCCAAAAAGGAAATGATTATCCAAGACGGGCAACTCTTGCTGAGTGACAAGGACCCAAAGCTTGGCCTGTCGCTACCCATCGACACTTTCCTGCGGTCACTCGCCCAAGACGCAGGAGATCGAGCGATTGCTGTCATTCTATCGGGAACGGGGAGTGACGGTTCACGCGGCGTGAAGGCGATTCACGACGCGGGCGGCTTGGTAATTGTCCAGTCCGAGGAATCGGCACGATTCGATGGTATGCCAAAGGCCGCGCTGGAGACCGGTATCGTTGATTTGATCGTGCCACCAGATCAAATGGCGGGAGCGATTAGCCGTTTTGCGACCATCGGAATCGCCGGTGTGAAGGCGCAGGAGTCTGAAATCTCGGCACCGTCGCTGCCTGACGCCATGAACGCCATTTTTCAACAGTTGCGGCTGGAATACGGGATCGACTTTTCCTGGTACAAGACGAGCACGGTCAGCCGCAGGATCGAGCGACGCCTACAAATGCTTCGCGTACACGATCTGGACGAGTACGTCGAGCGGTTACGGACAGATGCCCGTGAGCTAAATCAACTTTACAAAGACCTGTTGATTGGTGTCACCAAGTTTTTTCGCGATCCGCAGGCGTTTGATGTGATCGGCGACGAAGTGTTGCCAAGCTTGCTTAATCGAATTCCTGACGGCGGCGAAGCGAGGCTTTGGATTGCTGGGTGTGGTACCGGCGAAGAAGCCTATTCGTTGGCGATCCTCGTCCAAGAGCAATTGGAGAGACTGAGAAGGCCGATCGAAGTGAAGATCTTTGCGACGGACGTACATCGCGCGTCGCTCGATTTCGCCCGCGCCGCCGTATATGCTCGCGACGCTTTGTCGGAATTGGACCCCCAGCGAATTGAGCGGTACTTCGTCAAGAGTGGCCACAACTACCAAGTTTCCGCGGACCTGCGGAAGTTGATCGTCTTTGCGCCGCACAACGTCATTAAGGACGCACCGTTCACCAAGATCGATTTAATCTCATGCCGCAATCTGCTGATCTATTTAGAACCGCTCGCCCAGCAAAAGGTCCTCTCGTTGTTTCACTTCGCCATGAATACTGGCGGCACCCTGTTTCTTGGCAGCAGTGAGAGCCCGGCAGACTTATCCGACGAGTTCGAACCGGTAGACCGCCATTGGAAGATCTATCGCAAGCGACGTGATGTACGGCTACGGACAAATCTTCCCTTGGCATCGCTGCCGGATCTTCGTGGTCTTCGAGCCGATAATGCACGCCGGCTGCGACCTCCACAATTCGATGTTGATCAACAAGTGCTGGCCGCATATGCGGCACTCGTGGACGAACACGGCCCGCCCAGCTTTTTGGTGGACGATCGGCATCAGTTGGTGTATTCGTTTCCAGGAGCCTCGACATTCCTTCAGCCTCGCGATGGCGAGCCTTCAAGCAACATCCTGGACCTCGTAGCCCCGGAACTCCGCGTGGCGATCGCCGGCGCGATGCAGCGGTCGACTCGGCAACATCGCACAGTAACGTTTACCGGCGTCAGGATCGAAACCGGAATCGCAGCGGCTCGTCAGGTTAGGCTGGTCGTCAAGCCACTGAACGAGAAAGACAATGATCGCTCGTTCTTCCTCATCTCGTTGTTTCTCGTCGAGCCTGAGTCCTCCGAATCGGCGTCGTCGAACCGCGAGCCCGTCGATATGAACGAAGTCTCACGCGAACGCGTCGATTTGCTGGAAAACGACTTGCGTCACACTCGAGAGAACCTGCAGGCCACCATCGAAGAGTTGGAGGCGAGCAACGAGGAATTGCAGGCGACAAACGAAGAACTCGTCGCCTCGAACGAAGAACTTCAATCAACGAACGAGGAATTACACTCGGTTAACGAAGAGTTGTACACCGTCAACGCCGAGCATCAAAAGAAGATCGACGAACTGATCGAATTGACGGACGATATGGACAATCTGTTTCACGCTACGGATATCGGTACGATCTTTCTCGACGAACGACTTTGCATACGCAAGTTCACGCCCAACGCGGCGCGGAACTTTCAGATTTTGCCGCAGGACACGGGGCGACGAATCGACAGCTTCACGCACAACTTGCTATATCCCGAACTCTTCCACGATATTCGTCAGGTGGCATCCGGTGATACGCCGGGCGTGCAACGGGACGTGGTCGATAGCGGTGGAACTTGGTATTTCGTTCGCATTCTTCCGTATCGCTCGCAGAAAGATGCTGGGGGAGTTCTAATGTCGCTCATCGACATTTCTGCACTGAAGGCCACGCAGCACGAATTGCATGCCGCCTACGATGCGTTGAACTCCAGCTTGAACGGCACGGTCATTGCCAATTTCGATTGGGAAATCCAATACTCGAATCCTGCCTTCTCAAGAATGTTTGGATTGGCCGAACCGGTTACGCTGAAGGGGCGGCGTCTGTCACAGCTGTTCCTAGCCGAGAATGTCCGGAGAATGACCGAGATTTGCAGTAATTTGGACGAAGACCATTCCGAGCCTCTGGAGTTGTCGATCCAGCGACCCGATGGATCGATGCTGGGCGTGGACATTCGATCGTGTGTGGTGTCTGACGGAAATGGCAAAGCGCGTGGCCGGATGGTTTCATTCATCGACATCACGCGGAGAAAGAAGGCGGAAGAACAACGCGAGTCCTATGCTACCGAATTGGAATTGGCAAACGAAACACTGCGTCATGCCGAACAGGAGGCTCGCGACGCAGTCGAGAACCGAGATTGCTTTTTGGCGACGCTGTCGCACGAACTGCGAAACCCGCTGGCAGGATTGCTGAATGCACAACGGGTCCTCGAACATGACGTGGCCACGACCGAAGACCTCAAAAATGCCAGCCAAGCCATTAAGCGGCAGGCTGAGCACATGTCGCTGTTGCTTAACGATCTCCTCGACGTCGCCCGCGTGACGCAGGGGAAGATCGACTTTCAGAAGAGCGTGTTCGACATTCGCGAACTTGTTCCCGACGCCGTCTTAGCTGTCAAGTCCCTTGTCCAGGATAAACAGCAACAATTGTACGTCGATCAACCCGATCGAGAACTCTTGATTGAAGGGGACTCGGCGAGGCTACTTCAGGTATTGGAAAATCTGCTTACCAACGCCACGAAGTACACGCCGCGCGAGGGCCGCATTCAACTGAGTCTGTCGCGGGAGGATAACGACTGTCGAATCTCGGTACGAGATTCGGGGCGGGGAATAAAGCCGGAGTTGCTGGCGAACATCTTCGACATGTTCGTGCAAGCTGACGAAACGCTGGATCGGCGCGAGGGCGGTATGGGCGTTGGCTTGACGCTCGTCCGCTCGCTCGTCGAAATGCATGGTGGGACAGTGTGGGCTCGTAGCGAAGGCGAACAGCAAGGCTCTGAGTTCGTGGTGCGTCTGCCGATCTCGTACAAGAGACAGGACAGTGCGGCGGAAGGATCGATTACGCCCCCAGACAGCGAGAACGACCAGAAACCCGGCAACAATGCGAGTGCTGGACGAACCGCTCCCGTCCGAGTGCTGCTCGTCGAGGATAACGCCGACGCGCGGGAAATGCTGCGCACGTTGCTGGAATTGGACGGCTACCAGGTTCAAGTTGCCGAGAACGGCAAGGTCGGTCTCGAAATGTTGTTGCAAAGCCGGCCGGATGTGGCCTTGGTCGATATCGGACTTCCGGAAGTCGATGGATACGAAGTTGCTCGCCGCGTTCGTAAATCGTTAGACAACGGCGACGTATATCTCGTTGCACTAACGGGCTACGGTCAACACAAGGATCGTGCCGCGGTCTTCGCTGCCGGTTTTGACGAACACTTGGTAAAGCCAGTCGACTTGCGCGCACTCGCACGCATCCTAAGCCGACCGCGTCAACCAAAGTGAACTTGGAACGAAGAACTTAATTGCAGAACGCGGTCCTCACTGGCCAAGCAGGAAGCAACTTGGATCCACAATGGAAACGCGCCGTCGATAGTGCATCCCCATCACGCCGTGACTAATGCTCCATCCAATTCACGGTTGATCTCGCGGACAAGCTGTGTCGCGTTGACCGGCTTCGCAAACCAGCGATCGACGCCTCGAGGGCCGAGGCGAACGCCTAAGTCACGTCGATCTGCACCACTTACGGCGAACAGTTTAAGGCCTTGCCACTTGGTCTCGCAACGAATCGACGTGACTGTCTTCGGCCCGTCGAGCCGCGGCATCGACATATCGAGTAACACCGCATCCGGCCGCTCGTGTTCTTTTAGATACGAGAGGGCCTTCAAACCGTCGTCCACCGTATCGACCTCGTAGCCGTTCATGCGGAGGAATGTCGCCAGGAGCTCTGACTCGTTGGCATTGTCTTCAACGATTAGGGCGCGTCGGTTTCGTTTGGATGTTGGCGCGTTGCCGGATGCGCCGTCACTCTGCAGTTCCATGTCAACGGCTTGTAGCTCGCTGAGAACCTTAAGGATCGTAGGTTCCAGGTCCTGTCGTTCGCCGAGTTCCAAGCGGCGATGCAACACTTGTAACCCGAGCGAGGCGGTATTCAATCGGTTTCTCAAGTCGTGGCGGATTTTTCTTGAAAGCAGAAGTGGGATGCCTTCGAGCTCCGACTCTGCATCCGCAACTTCTTCTCGCAAGATACGAATCTCCGGCGGCGCAGAAATTCCGAGGCGAACGGCTTGTCCCGCCACGCGAAGAACTTCAACGCTGATTCCGAGGTTCGGGAAAACAACCTTTTCATTGGGGCGACGCGAGAGAACAAGCATGGATGGGTCTCCTTTCCACCGGGTACTGTCGTCACTGTCCCGGCTTGGAACCGACTGCGCGGCTCCAGATTGAGGCGTTCGAACACTTTTACATTAACGGGCATCACTCAGGTCGCACAAACGACCTTCAATGACCCAAAATAAGTGCTCGGCTTCCCTGCCGATCGTTTCATCAGGAAACGAGTGGAGATCCCTTCCACGCGATCACAACTCTGTGAACCGCAGTTTTTATCAAGAGATCGAACTCTTTACCAAGACCACTTTTCGATGCGGCGATGCAGAACTAGCACCAATTGCAATAAACTGGTTGTTCTTCGTATTTCGTGCAGGGTAAACGGCTGCCGGATCGTGACTTACGGTCGCCGCTCGACCGCGTGATTGGGCCGCTCGGTACGCAGCTTGCGTACCTGTGTCGGTTCAGTCCGCTATGCTGTCAAAATGACAGAACCCGGATTTTCTGCCCGCAAACAGGTGCCTTCGCGTTTCCTCAACATGTCAGCTCCTATCCCTCCTCGAATCTTGTTGGTCGACGACGATCAGGCGAGCCGTGAGACGCTGCGCGAATGGTTTGAGCAACAAGGTTGGGAAGCGGTCGCTGTAAGGGACGGCGAGGCGGCTCTCGAACAGCTTCACGAAGGAATCGCAGTTATCGTCACGGACCTCAAGATGCCGCGTACTGACGGCATGGAGTTATTGCGTCTTGCCAAACAGCAGGCACCGCACGCCGCGGTCATCATGGTATCGGGCGTGGGGAGCGTCGAGTTTGCGGTCGAGGCACTGAAAGAAGGAGCGTACGATTTTCTCTCGAAGCCGATCAACCTGAAGGAGCTGACACATCGCATCGAACAGGCATTAGAGAAACGCTCGATGGCGGCTGAAATCGCCGACTTACACCGACGGCTGCGCGAGCAACATGGCATTGATGAAATGATCGGACAATGCCCAGCGATGCGTGAACTGTTTGAGAAGATTAGGCTCGTCGCAGACACCAACAGCACAGTGTTGGTGATTGGCGAAAGCGGCACGGGCAAAGAGCTCGTGGCTCGCTCGCTGCACCTGAATAGCCCGCGTCGCGGCAAGTCCTTCTTACCAATCAATTGTGCGGCGATACCCGACACGCTGATCGAAAGCGAGTTGTTCGGACACGAAAAGGGAGCATTCACGGGGGCTAGTGACAAACGCAAGGGTGTGTTTCAAGCGGCTGAAGGTGGCACGTTGTTCATTGACGAGATTGGTGAAATGCCGCTGGGATTGCAGAGCAAATTGCTGAGGGCCATCGAAAACAAGAAGATCATGCCCGTTGGCAGCTCGCACGAGATACCAGTTGATATCCGGCTGATCGCAGCCACGAACCGGGATCTGGAAGAAGGCGTTCGCAGCAAGGAGTTCCGAGAGGATCTGTACTATCGCTTGAAGGTCGTTGTCCTCCGAATTCCACCGCTTCGCGATCGACGCGATGACATCCCGCTGTTAGTCCGTTTCTTCATCGACCAAATCGCAAGTGAGGCCAACCGGCGCGTGCGCGACATCACACCGGCAGCGATGGACGCGCTCCGCAAATATGAATGGCCCGGTAATGTTCGCGAACTTCGAAACACGCTCGAAGGCATCATCGTATTGTCGCTCAAAGAACAAATCGACCTAGACGATGTGCCACCGCATATTCGTGATGCGAAGTGTCGCACATCCAAAGACATCTTCGAAGCGGGAATGACGCTGCAAGAGATGGAACGTGAGGCGATCCGTCGCGCGTTGGAGATCACGAATGGCCATCGTGGCGAAACTGCGCAACGACTCGGCGTGAGCGTCCGCACCCTGCAACGCAAAGTCAAAGAGTATGATCTGGCGCCGGACGAGTGAGCGAGGCTATTCCCACCAAATTGAAAGAATCGCTTGCCCTGGCTTGGCGCCGCCCAGAGCCGCATCGACTTCGTCTGGGTCGGTGTGGATGTCGAGCATCCCCCCCCACTGCCGTCGGTTAAAGACGCCAGCTAACTTTTCAGCATCTTCTTTGCTCTTGGTCAAGATATACAGCGTGTCGACATTCCATTCCTCGTGGGCGAAGTCTCTCAGTTTCATTAGCCCCAGCATTGGCAAAGAGCCGGGATGCGAGATGGCCACGCGGTCCATCATTACAGCCTCCCAGAGATCTCGGTGCTGTAACAAGCAGTCGACCACTCGCTGGCCATCGAAATCGTGAAACTGACGGCGGCGAATTAATTCGAGCTGAATCTGTTGAAGAGTCGCAGCGTCGAGAAAAGGCGATTGACTGGAGTTGGTTGAGCGTTTCACAGCAGCTACCTCAGGCATTGCAAGGCCTCCCGATTGAGTTGAAGTCAGACGGAACCTCGCCCTGCAAATGTTGGGCCCACGTGGAGAGCCCTTGATTCGGCTGGTCACAGCGGCGAAGTCCCATTTCGGTTCGGTCACTCTGTCCGTGCATGGCGACAACTTGTCCGAGTCCAAACGTATGACGTGCGATAAACAGGCTGCATTTCTTGCCACAGGATTGGCACATCCGTTGCTTAGATCGATTGCCGTATATCAGTCAGGCAACACTGTCTTGTTTCGTCAGACGGCACTGTAATTGTGAGGATAGGAGCATTAGTCATGACACAACATCATCCCAGGAAATCCACCTACGTCATTGTCCCCCTGTTCATCTTCATGATCGCGACTGCGAGTTGGACTTGGCCGTACGTGGTCGCACAGGCCACTTACGCAATAGAACGCGGTCAGGCAGAGGCCTCACAGCAACAACTGGCCGTAGCGACGGATTTGTCTCAAGCGTTTCAGCATGTGGCTCGCTCCATGCGTCCTGCCGTTGTGAGCGTAAGTTCCATAAAGCGAATCCGCCTGAACCAACCCCAGGCGCGCCGGTACGATTCACAGATGCCGGAGGAACTTCGGCGATTCTTTGGGGGTGATGATTTCTTCGGTCGCTTCCCTTTCGAAATTCCTAATAACCCCCAAGGCTATGAGCAACGGGGGTTGGGGACCGGTGTGATCGTAACGAGCGATGGTTATATTTTGACCAATAATCACGTGGTCGATGACGCCGACGAAGTCAGTGTGACGCTGACCGACAAACGCCAATTCACCGCTGCAGTGATCGGCACGGACAAAGCAACGGACGTCGCTGTGTTGAAGATTGACGCTAGCAACCTTCACGCCGCAAAGCTCGGTGATTCGAATGACTTACAAGTTGGTGAATGGGCATTGGCGGTCGGCAGTCCCTTCGGCCTGGATCAGACCGTGACTGCAGGCATCATCAGCGCGATTGGTCGAGCCAATGTGGGCATTACCGATTATGAGGATTTCATTCAAACCGATGCGGCGATCAATCCTGGTAACAGCGGCGGGCCGTTGGTTAACTTGCGTGGTGAAGTGATCGGCATCAACACAGCAATTGCATCGCGTAACGGTGGGTATCAAGGCATCGGCTTCGCGATTCCCAGCAATATGGCGCGTCATGTACTTGATAGCATTATCAAAGATGGTCAAGTCACGCGGGGTTATCTCGGAGCCTTAATCCAAGATTTGAGCACGGACCTCGCCAAGTCGTTTGGTTACAACTCGACGGAAGGTGTTTTGATTGGTGATGTTGTCGACGATGGTCCAGCCGCCAAGGCAGGGATGAAACCTGGAGACATCGTTCTCAAGTTTAACGGGGCAATAGCTGACAACGCGAATCAGTTCAGAAATGCAATCGCAGCAACCGCCCCGAAAACCGAAATGGAACTGTTGGTCTTCCGTGACGGCAAACGAGAAAAGATAGCGGTTGTGATCGGCCAATTGGACGCCGAGCAGCTTGCGGTTACCCATCCCGGGGAAGCTTCAACGGACGATCTCGGTATGAGCGTCCAGAACTTTACACCGGAACTGGCTCGACAATTCGGATATGGTCGCGACGAACGAGGAGTCATGGTGACGAATGTGGATCCGAGCGGTCTCGCGGCTCGGGCAGGTATCCGTGCCGGCGATCTTATCGTCACGATCGGCGGACAGACGGTTGAATCAGTCAGTGATTTTCGTGAGTCTTTGCGTTCGCAGGAGTCGCAAGCCGGTATTCGGATGCAGATTCTTCGTGATGGCGTCCGGAGGTTTGTGTTTATGCGGGAAGGGCGATAATCTCTGGCCGTACCTTGAGGCGTGCAGCAATCTTGGGAAATGCGCTGTGAATCGTTCATTAGCTCGTTGTCGCTTGTCGCGTCTCAAGGTGCTTACATCACATTGTCTATCCGCACGATGTCACGCATCGATTGTTCGGTATAAAGGTCGTGGTAGTGACCGCGCGAGCTTAGAAGTTCGCGATGCGTGCCCTGTTCGATGATTCTGCCCTTTTCGATCACCAGGATACGATCAGCGGCACGGATCGTTGACAGCCGATGGGCAATCACAAAACTGGTTCGTCCCGACAGTACGCGGGCCAAGCCCGCTTGGATTAGCTGCTCGGTTTCGGTATCGATGGACGACGTTGCCTCATCCATAACCAACAGGCGTGGACGCTTCAGGACCGCGCGAGCGAACGAAACGAGTTGCTTCTGTCCAAGGCTCAATTGGTTGCCGCCCTCGCCGACGGGTGTGTCGTAGCCTTGAGTCATTGCCGTAATGAATTCGTGGGCTCCGGCCAATCGCGCGGCATCTTCGATTTGTTGCGGTGTGGCCTCAAGGTCGCCGTAACGGATGTTATCGCGGATCGTTCCGCTGAAGAGGTGCGGTTGTTGAAGTACGATTCCCAGGTGCGACTGAAACCAACGAAGGCTTCGATCTGTATAGTCGATCCCGTCTATGAGAATCTGGCCTTCTGTCGGTTCATAGAAGCGACACAGCAGATTTACCAGAGTCGATTTGCCGCCACCGGTTGCTCCGACCAATGCAATCGTCTGTCCGGGTTCGACAACAAAACTTAGGCCCTCGATGATTTGTGGGCCCGTGTGATATCGAAAGCCGACATTGCGAAACTCGATTTGTCCGATGGCATCAGGATGTCCGTCGGTTCCTGATTTCGCAAGCCGTTCCCTAACTGCTTCTGTGTCCCGGACATCCGGTATCGCTTCGACAAGACTCAACACACGTTCTGCTGATGCCTGAGCCATTTGCAATTCAGCAAACCACGCCGATAGGTCTTGAATCGGCGCGAAGAACAGTTGTGCATAGTACATAAACATGACTACTTCACCGATTACGACTGTGCCAAAAATAACTTCGCGACCTCCCATCACCAGGGCGGAAGCGATCGCGACGCTGCTGAGCGTTAAAACGACGGGAAGATAAACTGCCGAGAGTATTGCGTTGCGAACGGAATGATCCAGCATCTCATCGGTCAGCTGATCGAAGTCGCGTAGATTCTCCGCCTGACGTACAAAGACTTTTGAAGTTCGTACGCCGACGATTCCTTCGTTATAGACGGCGGTGATTCGAGAGTTTGTCTTTCGGACAAGTCGCGATGTTCTGAGGATGCGTTTTCGAAAGAAGACACTAACTGCGAACAAAAGCGGCACCACTGCCAGAACGGTCAAAGCGAGTTTCCAGTTATAGATCAACATCGCTAAGCTGATGCCGACCATTAAAGTGCTGCCCCAAATCAGATCCATCACACCCCACGCCAGGATATTTGACAGTCGATTGCAATCGGAGGTGAGTCGAGCCATCAGCCAGCCGACGGGTTTGGTGTCGTAGAAGCTGAACGACAAGTCTTGCAGACGGCTGAACGCATCGCGGCGAATGTCGTGGCTAACGTGCGTGCGGATCTTACCGGCACAGGCAATGAATCCCCAAATATTTGCGCACAGGCACACCGTGAGCACGCCAAATCCCCAGCCGTAAAATGCGACGTCGGTCTTAGCGCCCAATTCTTCGACTTCCGCGATCAGCTTGCCGGTCAAAATGGGAAAGCACAGATCGGTGGATGCCATTCCAAAGGCAACGATCGTGAAGGCGATCGCCGTTTTGCGGTAATGCAACGTGTACTGAAGCAGTTTGCGCCACAGACGCAGATCAACCTTTTCCTCGCGATCGTCTTCGATCCAATCCTCTTGAGTCATGGTTGGGCGGCTCCCGAGAGATCTCGTTCGATCTCTTCCTCGAGCGTGCCCTGAATGCTCCACAGTTTGCGGTAAGGGCCGTCCGCGGCAAGTAGTTCTTCATGCGTTCCTTGCTGGACCAGCCGACCATGGTCCAACAAAAAGATGCGATCGGCAAGCCTTGTGGAAGAGAGACGGTGGGCAATCAGGATCGTAGTCTGTTTGTTGCGTCTGGTCGCGAGGACGCGGAGTATTTGTGCCTCTGTCTTTGTGTCAACGGCACTTAGGCTGTCGTCCAAGACCAGAAATGTCGGTTGCTTGAGCAACGCGCGAGCAATCGCGAGTCGCTGTCGCTGGCCTCCGGACAACGTAACGCCGCGTTCTCCGATTGGTGTTTCGTAGCCCCGCTCGAACTCGACTATGTTCTGATGAATGTCGGCTGCACGAGCCGACTCTTCGATTTCGTGCTCGGCTGCCGAACTCTTGCCGATGATGACGTTCTCACGCACCGAGCGAGAAAAGAGAAAGGGATCTTGCAGGACCATCCCGAACGCGTCACGCAGGGCATCGCGATTCAGGTTTCGCAACTCATGCTCGCCAATGTGAATCGTCCCGGTTTCGTAGTCATACAAGCGGACCAGCAGATTCACGAAGGTCGACTTACCCGCCCCGGGCGGGCCCAACAACGCGATCGTCTCACCTTCATGAATTGTGATCGACAAATCATGGAGGGCCTTCTGGCCATCGCGATAAGCAAAGGACAAGTCCTTCACAACGATCGGCCCGCGTACTGTTGAAGCGGGAACGTCTTGTTCGCTTTCTACCGTTTCGTTCAGCACTTCTTCGATGCGGCCGATCGCAACAGTCGCTTTGCTGCTGTCGGCCAACACTCGGCCAATGTGCCGAACTGGCCAGATGATCGTTCGTACCAACCAAAAGTACAGCACCCATTGTCCAAGTGTTAACTCGCTGCGAAGCACGAAATACGCCCCGCCGATGAGCGCTAAGCCGGTCTGTAAAAAAACGAGCAGATCCGATAGTGACCAGAATCGAGCGAAAATGTGGAACAATTTGTATTCGAGATCTCGAAATCTGCTGTTACGTTCGAGGAACTTTGCGTTTTCATAATCCTGCCGTCCGAAAGCGCGGACGACGCGGATGCCGGTTAGGTTCTCTTGGATGACGGTCGTTAGCCGACCTTCTGCCTCGTCGATTTCCTTGAACTCGCGGCGAACTTTACGAAAGAATATGACCGCAGAGACAACCAGAACCGGTAGGATACAAGTCGAGATGAGTGTCATCTTCAGGTCTTGTGTCAGCATGATCGGAAGTGCGACGGCGACGAACAGGCTGACCCTCGCTATTTCGACAACTTGCGACGCCAGAAAGACACGTACGGTTTCGACGTCCGAAGAGCAACGCTGGACGAGGTCACCCGTATCGGCGTGATCGTGATAGTCACACGGCAATTGCTCGAGTTGCTCATAAAGTCGGTGACGAAGTCGGCGCACGATGCCTTCGCTCGCTTGAGCCGCCCACCGACCTCGCAGGTAGGTAAAGAATCCGTGTAGCGCATGAACAACGACGATGGCAAGGCCCGCTGGAATCAATGACTCGACCAGATCAGCATCGTTCGCTGCGAGCGTGTCGAGCGCACGTTGCAAGATGTACGGAACCAAAAGGAGGAACACTGTGCCCACAGCCATGGCCCCGATCGCAGCGGCGTATCGAATTCGCTGTCCAGCCGTAAGCTCCCAGAGCGTTTGTCTCGCGCTCTTTTGCAATGTTCTTGCCTCTAATCGCTGGACTATTTGATATCGCTAAGAGTCGCCAACTTTAACACGAATGTGTGCTCGGCAAAATGGCAGCCGCGCTTCCATGCGTTACGTCACGACAACTGCAATGGGGCAGAGGTTCGCTGTTTGCTGAGCGTCACAAGAGCACGACTTGCTGAGCTACGGCTGCTGTAGGACGGACGCCTCGTCCGCCGGAATCGCCCCATGGACGACGCGTCCGTCCTGCCAATCCCGCTGCCGCCGCAGTGGGCCGCCTTACTTCTGATAGATCGGCAGGTAGTGATACTTCACCGACAGGCTCAACACGGCCATCGAAGTCGCATACACATTGCCCGCGTTTCGCTCTTCGCCGTTCTCGGCGTGCCATGAACCATCGGCTGTTTGCTTTTCGAGTAGCATTTCCTGGACGAGTTGTGCCGCGGTTTCTGCGTGCTCACCGCCGCGTTGGTACATGCCTTGGGCATAGTAATAGGTGCCGTACATGCAAAAGCGTTCGTTCCACTTCGGCGGATGCAACAGCAACCAGTCGGCGGCTCCAACAACCAGCGGTGATTCATACTCGCCGCATACTTGCATTGCCAACAGACCCGCGGCCGTCATCGTGTATGTGGCGTGACGCCGACCGGGTTCGTAGCAAAACCCACCCGCCTTATCGGTCGGCAAACCGTCTCGATCCAGCGGTGAAGAGTAGGAGCGTTTTAAGTAATTGACCGCATCATGAATCGCCGACGCTGGCACCTGTAACCCGTCGTTCTTCGCCGACCTCAGGGCCATCAGTTGCCACACCGAAACAGAAAGATCAGCATCGCGTGAATTCGGCTCGTAGCGCCAACCACCTTGCGAGTCTGTGCTTTTCCTTTCCCTTTGGGCGCTGAGTATCAGGTCAATCGCCTTCTGGCAACGGTCGTGTATCAACTTGTCCTGATCGTCGCTTGCACTCATCCCGAGCATTTCGGTAAGCATCAGAGTGATGATGCCGTGGCCGTACATCCGTGAACCATCTTTGCGGCCAAAATATCCTTTATCGTCCTGACGATCATCTTGCAGCACGAAAGATAATGCCCGGTTCATCGCTTGGCCTTCGGGCCCCGGATCAGCCGGTTGGATACCGACGCTGGCCATGGCCATGATGGCAAGCGATGTCATCGTGGTGTCGTGGCTCCTGTCGAAGATGGCTCCGCTGTCCTTTTGTTGGCTGAGCAGATAGGCGATTGCCTTTTCAGCTGCGATGTCCACTTCGTCCTTCTGAAACAACGAAGGAGTTGTCGAACTGCGCTCGGTTCCTGCAACGCTGTCCTGCGCGCTTGCTGGCGTGCTGCGTCCAATCAGCAGGAGGACGAGCACTATGGATCGCAAATGCTGCATACAAAGTCGCATTAGTTCTGACCCCGACGAGCGCGTTCAGCGAGCACTCGAAAATAGGTCTCGACACTCTTGCGGTATTCTTCCGAGACGACTTCCTTGCGTCCTTTCGTCAAGTCGTCCGCGGCTTGCTCGCGAAGCATACCCCAATCCTTGTCTTCTTCGCGGTTGACCGCTTGCAAGAGAAATGCTTCCGCTTGGCCTTCGTAGGCAGGAGTTCCTTCCTGTTGGTAGCCCGTTGGATTTGCCGCCAGTGCGGATTGCTGTTGAGCTTGAGCGCGGGCCGCGGCCATCTGACCCTGTTGCGTCTGAGCCGCCTGGGCCAAGTTGGGACGTTGAGCCAAGGCTTGTTGAACAGGCGATGGCTGTCCATCTTGAGCGGCAGCTGCGGCGGGCTGGGCCTGCAAGCGATCTAGCTCGTCCAAGGTCTGAGCGAGCTCTCGCCCGGCCGCCATTTCCTCGGGGGTGAAGGTCTGCGGTGCATTTGCTGCGGTTGAAGTCTCTGCCGCACCGGTGGAAAGAGTATCGTTCGCCTGAGGTATGTCTGGCCGTGCACCCTGCCCAGTCTCGTGAGGCTCTTGACCGGCAAGTACGGCGTCAGCGTCAGCGGCATGCGCCTCCTGCATGGGCGAAAGTGTCGCTGTCAATGAATCTGCCTGCTGAGCGATTGCTCTCTCCGATTCCGCCAACGCTTGGTTGGCGGCGATTGCCGGCTTGTTGTCGGGGGGGGCTTGTGCTTCGCCTTCCGATGGAGTTGCCAGTGCCGCGTTTGCCGTATTCAGTTGTTGCTGCGCACGAGTCGCCTCGTTATTTGCGACCTGTTCGATGTTTTGAGAAGCTTGCTCCAAGGCCGCCGCCGTCACCGACTTTTCAAGACGCCGTTCGTGCCGAGCGGCTCGTGCGATATCTTCAGCCGTCTGGGCGACGTCGGTCTTGACCAATTCCTGTTGCGTAGTAGCCGCAGCAAGTTGCTCCTTTGTGGGCGCTAATTCGTTTCCAAAGTCCGCGCCCTTGGCGAGCTCTTCCGCCTTGCGATTCAGTTGATTGGCAACCTCGACTGCCTCGCCCGCATATGCTTCCGCGAGTTGAGCCGCGGGATTTTTGTCGTCCAGCGATGGTTGTGGTAGTCGGTCAAGCTTGGCGCGTGCCTCGCGCGCCGCGGCGGTGTTTTGTTGGGCGAAATCGCGTCTTTCCTTGGCTTGATCGACTTTCGTTTGCGCCGCCTCCCTTTGAGATTCGGCCTGTGCGACAGCTCGTTGCAAGTTGTTGTCGTCCGGCTTACGGTTCAAATTGTTTTGCGTTTGCTTCACTTGGCTTTCAGCTCTTCGCAAATTGTTTTCTTCATTGCGAACTTGCTGGTCGGTCTGTCGCTCGGCGTTTTCTGCGTTTCGCTTCGCCGCATCAGCTTCACGCTTTCGCTGATCCATGAACCGCTTGCGACGATCCTCTTGGTCCTTCTTGGCTGCCTGACGAGCTTTTTCGTCAGCGTGAATCTCCTCGTTCTTGCCTGCGGCCGATTGATCCTTTGCGGTTTGCAGAGTCTCTGACGCTTGCTTCAATGCTTGTTTGGCTTGTTGGAGCCTTTCTGCTAAATCGGCTTGAAGCTCGTTCTCATTGGCGCTGTTGGCAGCGTTAGCGGCTTCGGCCAGTTTTTGTTGCGTCTCGGCGAAGTTCTTCTGGGCCTCCGAAGTCTTTGCCTGAGATGCCGCCGTGTTCGCCTGTGCTACTAGCTGACTCGACAGCTTTGCCGCTTCGCGACCTAATTCCCGGAGGTCCTCAGCCAACTCGCGTTTTTTCGCCTGAAACTCTGCGTCGGAACGCTCGTTGTCCCGCTGAAGGTTCTGCTCCCTATGCGCTGCGTCTTGCAGCGCGTTGCGAGCCTCTTGAACTGCTTTCTCAGCGATCTCTGACAACGCTTGTTGCATCGCTGGATTCTGCTTCAATTCAGCTTCCAACTCACTCATTAAATCCTGAGGGCTTTGCTGAGCTGTCGATACTAGTTGCTCGACGTTTGCGAACTTCTGTTCGAGTTCGGTCGCCATACTCGATTCCCGTTCCTCCTGGCGTAACTCGGCTCGAGATTCGGCAACATCCATACTCTGATCGAGACGATCGAAGTGTTCGGCGACTTTCTTCAACGCCTGTGCGGTCTTCTCCTGTTGCTCGGCGGCCTTGGCTAATTCCTTCGCCTGTTGATCGGGAGCAGGGGTAGCCTCCGCCCGTTGCAACGCTTCGTTCATTTGCTGAGCAGGCTGTTGAATCATGGCGATGCTGTCGTCGGCATCGCGGGCTCGCTCACGCTGCTCTCGGTCGAGCAAGTCTTGTGTATTAGCGTCTTCAACCAGTGCCTCGAACAGATCGTCAATCTGTTCGTTAATGCGTTCCTGTTGCTTTCTCAAATCCGCGAGTTCGGGTGCTGCCTGGTTCTCTGAAGTTGGCGGCTGTTGAGTCTGTTCTTCCACATGCTCGGCGACGTCGGTGGTTTGTTCTTCTAGTTGTCGGAGTTGTTCTGCCGCCATTTGAGCCATTTGTGGGATCGTTGGTGCATACTTTGCGATCGTTGCACGTGCCTCGGCCATGATCGGCTCTAACTCATACATCACCGGGCCGAACATATCGCGCAACTCCATCAGATCCAAGCTGGCGCCCAGCATATCCTCTCGTGCCCATCGACGTTGCCCAATCTTCCTCCCTGCTTCCCTCGCTGGAGTTGACCAGCGGACCTGATCGAACTTGGACATGAGTTGATGATCGACTCCCGCTCTGCGGAGCTTGTTGATCGCTTCATCGAGTCCCTTTTGAAAGACGTCCCACTGTCGCGGATGTTCGATCTTGGCGACCAAGTCCTGCGAGCCCCAACGCTCTAGCTGAATGAGCGTCCAGAGGCAAGCCTGGACATTCTTCACCTCGTGTCCCGCTTCCAGAACACGATAGGCGGGAGCGATCTCGCGGAACGCATCGGGGACGAAAGTCTCCTTGGGATCTCGCGAACGGTGTTGATGGAGTACGGCGGTCACCGCTCGATGCGTCAGCCCTGCATCCGCGGCAAACTGCGCGTCAGCATCCAGCCGACATTGGGTTAACTGGCGACGTGCCCGCAGCTGTTCGAGGCTATGCTGTTTCAGTGTCGTTTCGGCGGCGAAACGCTTTGCCTGCTCGTTTAGCTCCTTCGCCTTGATCGAATCTTCAGCCTCGTTGGCTTGAACCGAGAGGCGATTCTCTTCCTGAGTCGCATTGACCATCTGTGAAAGAGGGTCATATAGCGTCCCTGACCGACTATCGAATTCGCGACGAGCTTGATTCAATCGCTCAGCCAAGCCACCGTCGAGCACTTCGACTCGTTGACGGTCTTTAAGTTCTCGCAGCAGCGTCGGTGCGAGCCGCTGGAGTTCCGGCAACTTGTCTTCCGACTCCGTCGCTTGTTCAAGTTGCTCACGCCGACTGTGCGACCAGTCGATAAATTGTCGGAATACGTTTTGCAAATGCCCCGTCAAACGGTGATGCTGATCTTCCATCAATCGGCTCACGACGTCCAATTGATTCAATACCACAGTCTCCTGGCGAAGTAACCGCGACCAGCTCTGAGTCGGGCTGTTAACGACCAGCTCTTGCTGGCGTAGCAATGCGTCGAAGTCGATCGCCACAGCGGCTACGATGTTGTGGTTCATTAGGCTTTGATAATGATATGCTACGGCCTTGGCATCGTCGGCAGACCGCTCGAATGCACGCTTCAAATCATCTAGGACTTTTTGAACCCGACTCTTCTGTTCTGTGTGCTGGATGGCGGCCAGCAAGTACTCCGGCGTGCGAGCATGTTCGTTATGCAATCGGGCGACAACACGACCAGTCAAATCCAAGTCGTATGCGTCTGCGCCGACGGGCATCGAACGCGTCACGGATTCGATTTCGCCCAAGACTTGTCGAGACTCGGCGCGTAAATTGTCTGCAAGGTCGGCGAGTGTTGTACGATCGAGAGTCTGTTCCTCTGTAGTTCGCTGCTGTTCTGGAGTGAGATCAAGTTCGTCGCGCAGGCGTTTGATGATTTCCAACGCAGTAACTTTGTGTTCTTCGGCGACCGTGGCCAGCTTTGCCAAGGCATCATAAAGCGTGGCCTTTTGCTGCATGTTGACATGACGGTCGGGATCGAAGTCAGGCGCGGATACGACGATCCGTAGCGGGACGGATTCGCCGCGATTACCTTTTCGGTCGATGGCGACGAGCCGCGTCGTGACTTGATCGCCCGTCTTCAGCTTCAGGCCCAACAAATCCCAGTCCCATGTGGATGTGATGCGATGGGAATTGACATCCGCTTGGTCATTTATCACGGTGGGATCGACTCGGGTTACTTCCAACGGCAGCGATTGCCATTCATACCCGTTGATCGAGAATTCTTGTTCCATGGTGGCCAATGGAAGATCGTCTTCGGCCATGCCTTTTAAGGCCAGGATGTCGTTTGGCGGTAGCAGCAGGTTCGTCTCTTGCTGATCGACAAAGCCGACGCGGGGAATCAGATCGGGCAGCGGACGAATTTCGTAACGCGGGCTAAAGATGTTTTCAAAACCGGTTTCCTTCGAGACTAAGTGCACCTTGTAGATGGCGGAGTCGTCAACAGGAACGATCGCACTCCACTGTCCCGTGTCACTCGCCTTCAGCGGTATTGCGCTGACTTCCTCCGAACTTGTCGTGTCGAGCCGAAGTTCGGCCGAAGATACCGCCTGATCCAGCTCCAATCGCAGTTCCGCCTGCGTCCCCTCAAGGACGACGATGTCGCCGTGATCTTCTGTCACGCTTACATCTTCCAGCCCCGCGTAGTCGGGATAGCGATACGTCTTGTGGAATGCGACGACACTCGGTCGATCCTTCGCGACAATGGTGTACTTGCGCGTTACTGCGTCGCCTGCCAGGACTCGGTACTCTGTGGCATCGGCGGTGACATGAATGTTGGCCGCAAACTCGGAGCTAGAACGAGCTCGCATGATTTGTCGCTGTTGTTTGCCATCGGATGTGAAGGTCTCCAACGTGACTTCGCTCACCTCGCCGCCGGAGACTTCCACAATCACGGCGACTGTTTCGTCTTTGGCAACGGTCAGCGAAGTCGGAGAGGGTTGGACTACGTCGACGTGAATTCGGGACACTCGCTCTATGTTTGCACCCGGCAAGACAGCTCGCGCGGCGAGAGTTCGGAAGCGGGGATCGGGCGAGTTCAATATGGCAGCGACGACTGTTACGATCAGCACGGCGCCAATAGCCCACTTTGCCAGCAATCGCATCGGCAACAGGTTACCAATGCGGATGCCTGCCATCTGTTGAGCGACCTTGCCCTGCAAAAGACTTCGGAAGACTGGCGAGTCATGGAGGGCGGATGGATTGTCGGTGGCGAGTTCAACGGCGGAGAGTAAATGCTCGCGAAGTCCCGGTTCAGTAGTCTCGATCTGCGCTGCGATCTCCTCGCGTGCTGGCATATGGACGAGTTTACGAAGCGAAGTCATCCACACGACAGAGAGGGTAATGAAGTATCCTGCTCCGCTTAGACTCCAACGCATCTCCTCGGTTAGCACCCAATACCAGTCAATCAACGCGACGATCGCCATGCACAGGAGGAACGTGACGAGGGCCGCACAAATGCCTCGAATGACAAGCAGTTGGAACCTACGACGCCCGAATCGTCGAAGTTTACTTGCAACCGATGGATCGAGGGCCGTGCTCATTCGTAGCTCCATCAAAAAGATCTACAACAATCCCGCGCGTTTACGCAGCAACCATTCTAACGATAACAGCATAATAATGGCGGCGAACCACCAGTAACTTTGCCACAGCAGCGTCTCGGTTTCGACAACCCTTCCGCTGCTCAAGGGGCGAAGCAGACCTGCCAACTTACCCATTTGTTCTTCACGCAGGAAAACACCACCGGATTCCGCTGCCATTTGCTGCAACAGCGGTTCGTTGGTGGAGGTGTTTTCTAATTCACTCGACTCGGCGGACAGCACCACGAACTTGCTGCGAGCCTGCAGGGCGTCCTGACTGAAACCCGATGCTCGTACGGAGACCTCGTATTCCCCTTCTTCGATTGTGCCCGACCGGCCGCGGTAAATGCCTGGGACATCTGAGTCTGGCGTCAATCCGATCGTGGCGATAACTCGACCGTTCTTCCACACGAGTGCATCGACTGTGGCGTCCGTTGCGGGTTTGCCATCCAGTCCCCGTAATCGAATGCGAATCTCTGGCGATCCGCCGCTTTGATAGCTTACCGGACCTGTGTCGATGGAGACATACTCATCGCTGGTTGCGAAGGGCCGCGGCATTACAAACTTTGCCAGCTGGTTCCAGATACGCTGATGGTACGTATCCGCCGCCTTGTATCGCCAGCGCCACGTCTCGTCGAACGCCATGTAGAGGACCCGCCCCGCGCCGTACAAGCGAGTGACAATCGCTGGCATTGGCGCACCATCGACGACGGCCTCCGCGAGGACTTCAGCTCCGGGCACGGCTTTGACGCTGGTTAAAACGTGTGGCGCCGGGAGTTCGTTCCAAAACCGTTGGTTAAGCTGCGCATCAACTTCAAACGTCAAGGCCGGTTCGCGTGATCCAGTCTCGGTGAGTTGGAGCATACTCGGCTGGCTCGAAACGCCAGCGGCTAACCACTCGACAGGGAGTAACGGTCCAAGGTCTTGTGTTGTGAACTGTTGCAGTAGCCCTCGCTGTCCATCGATAAACACGATACCACCGCCCCGCATTTCAACGAACTCGCGAATCCAAGTAAGCTCGTGCTCCGCGAACAGCTGTGGGGCGACTTCTCCGAAGATTATTAAGTCATAGTTGAACAGCTCATCGCGTGTTTCGGGAAACTGCTCGGCGGAGTTGCCGCGGGGAAGAATCTCCGTGTCAGTCCCCTGCCCTGCAATCACGACGTTGACATCCCACTGCGAGTCGCGCTGAAACGCGTTGCGCAGATATCGCGTCTCCCAACGAGACCGCCCGTCGATGATCAGCAAGCGATAGTTCTGAGTGATCGCGGCGAGCCGGAGCATCCGTTGATTGTTCTCGCTCTCCGCCTCGTCTTGCAGCGGAGTGATGCGTGCGGCAAGGGCCAACGGTATGGCATGCTGCGTAATGTTAGACGTGAATTGGCTGCCGAGCCGTGTGACGACGTCCTCAATCCCAAATTCGAATGCGATCCGCCGATCGCCGGTATTTTGCGTTAGCAGTTGTGTTTGCCAGAGCACTTCGCCTTCGTGAGCGATTTCGGCGACAAGCGGTTGTCCGATCGGCATCCGATCACGAACGATCATCGTTCCGCGTACAAGATCCTTCTGGAACACCATTTCGGGATGTTCGAGCCCGATTACGGCAAGGTCCGGAGCTTGTTCGGCCGCGCCAAAGGATACCGGAAAAAGCGGCATCCCTTGGCCACCGAGCACGCGAGCCGCCTGCAATGGCGACGGCCCCGAGTTGTGTTGCCCATCGGTCAGTAAGACGATTGCTGAGTTTGTCTTGGTTGGCAGTTGGGAGGGGGCGGCTTCGTCGGTTGCCGACTCTTCTGATTCCGATCCGGACGGTGCAGCAGTCCTTTGGCTCGCAGTGATGCCACTCGCCAGATCCGTTGTTGCTGCGTCTGGTTTGGCTGGCAAGTCGGTCGGCGGTTCGGCTGGATCGAGTCCGTCGAGAAGTTCGATCGGCTGTTGGTTGCGCAACGCGATGACCTCGACGTTGTGATACCGCTTGAGATCCGCGAACAAAGCGTCGGCCGTATCAAGCAGCGATCGATTGGCTCGTTGCCAACGTGGCGTCTCGTCGAACATGGCCAGTGCCGCCCGGACAGACTCGTCGTTCGAGTTGATCAGCAATTGAGCTTCCTCGTCGAACGCTGCAAGAAGTTGCTGCTCGATCGCTTCGATGGTTTGACAGAGTTTGGTCAGTTCGTTGACCGCCTCGTGAGTTGTCGCCGTTTCCGTAGCGGCAGTGATTGTTTCGAGCGGTTCGATAAGTTGCGATGTAATGGTTGAATGGTCCACTGGAGTGACTTGCAGGTTAGCGCGCTCGGCTAGTGCGTCGCGAGCCTTCACCAGTGCGGACCGCAAGTCGCTTCGTACGCGTTCAAATTGTTCGATGGTCACGCCTTCCAATTCGGCCTGCGCCATCGCGGTACGCCGTGCCGTGGAAAGCTCATTCGCCAAATCCAACAAACTGCTGTCGAGTCGGTCAGGCGCCAGCCAGCCCTGCTGCACAGCGACCAGCAGCTTGCGTCCCGCTGACGCATGACGATCGAGCAGTCCCATGCTTTGAGAAGCATCTATGTAGATCTTGACACTGCCTAGCTCGCCAATGATCTTGCGGTGATGCAGGACCGGCCCCGTCAAAACCAAGATGCCAAGGAAGAACGCCAGCGATCGCAACAGCGGCAAGAACCATCGGAGTCGATCCGGTAGATCAAAGCTCTCGCGACGATAGTAACGCCACGACAACACGCAGACGGCGGCTGCGAGCGCGAGGCCGATCCAGATTGAGAGGTCGCCGACGAACCGTAGGCTTGTCATGTGCGAACCCTCGAGAAGCGTTGTTGAAGGACAACTTCGAGAAACATGAAGGCCAACAAGCCGAAGAGCAGGAATTTCCAAATCTCGCGACCGTGACGCCGCAAGCTCTCTTGTTCCAGGTAGTCTTCGGGCGTCGAGACGACCTTGGCCGACAAGCCGTCTGCGAGCGTCTCGAGCTTCGCTTCGTCGAGCATATCGAGGTTTGATTCGTCGCGAGATGTGGATGCGACGAAGTGGAGCGATTTGGACTCGGGCGTCGTCATCGTGTACACGCCTGGACGTCGCGTCCCATCGAAGCGAGCCATGATGCGTTTGCCTTGGGGAACGCTTTGAATCGACTGGCGACTTCCTTCGGGTGTGACGATGGACAGCAAGGTACCGCTCTCCGTTGTGTGCTCGCTCTCCGGGTTTGCCGAACCGAGATCGGAGAATAACGCTACCGCCGGTTCACCCGTCCGGATGTTTCGCGGAGGTGTCAACTGAGTTGCTAAGGTCGTGACCAGTTGTTGCATCAGCGGGACGAAGACGGGACGCATAGGAAGGTCTGACCAGTCCGCGTCGCAAGCGGTTGCCATCTGCATGACGACACCGTCGCCATAAGAACGCTCGACTAGCAGCGGGTCTCCATTATCTAACCGAGCGACAACGACCGGATCGGTTCCTGCGGGCGTGAGTTCATACCACTGTCGGATCTCAGCCGTCGACAAGTCGCCGTTGGCGGGCTCGTTGAAGAACTCCAATGCGGGATGATCGAAGTGTTGAGCGACGATGCGTGTACTTTGGCCCTGATCGTCGATCTTTCCTCGGGGCACACCGAACTCCGCAGGCAACAGACCACCGCCGTCGGCAAAGAGTTTCTCGTTGTACCACTTGGTATCGATGGCGCTGCCGGCAAAGACCAGCAATGCGCCGTCGTCATGAACGAAGTTGCGCAGCGCTTCTACCTGATCGTCCTTGAGCCGCGGCACGTTGGCTAGCACAACGACGCGAAACTCGGAAAGTAGCTCGGGCCTCACCTTGTCTGGTGTCACGGTCTGTGTTCGCACCAAATCGGAAAGCTTGACGCGGGCAAATGAATAGGGAGTCAGCGCTACCGACAGGAAATCGGTTTCGCCCTTCAATGCTTGTGAACTGGGAGCTCCGTCGACTAACAGGACGTTTAGCTCGTCCCAGATCGTGATCGCCGCGGCGATACTGTTGTCGGTCGAGAGCGAGTCGTAAACAGCGGCTTGCACTTCGATGACGTGAGAACCTGCTTGCTCGAAACTGCACGGAAATAAAGTTTGGGTTGACGCGTTACCCGCGATCGCGAGCTGCGAGACGCCTTGCTCAACTCCATCGACCCTGAGGACAACGCGGGCGTTTTCTGTGGAGCGATCAGAGTGGTTGCGCAGATTGGCGCGGACGGCCAACTGCTGGCCGACGCCCAGCGGACGCGTCGAGAACTCGAGCGAATCGATCGAGACGTTGCCGACTACTTCTTCACCAACTTGCAGCAACGTGAGTTCCGGTTTGATGGGCATGGATTCGATCTGCCGATTGACTACCTCGGCCAGCGTGTTTGAGGACGCCCAGTCAGCTGCTTGGAAGTCGCTGACCACGATCAGCTCACGCCGGGCGTGCGACATTGACGCTAAAGCGGCAAGTCCTGCATCGAGCGACTGTCGCATGTCGCTAGCGCCATAACCCGCGCTCAGCGTGCGAAGCCGCCGGACGACGGCTTCGGAGTCGAAGACGGGTTGATCGAACAAGGGCATCGGTCCGCCGCCTGTTCGAATCACTGCGATTTCAGAGCCGCGAGCTGCCTCGCCGATGATGGCACATGCGGCGTCGATCGCTTTGTCAAAACGAGCGACATCGGCGGTGGTAGCATCCATCGAGTAGCTCGTGTCCAGCAGAACTACCATCGACACAGGGCTATCTCCGCCGAGCATCTGCGAACCTGTTAGCACGGGGCGAGCGAGACACAGCGCCAACAACGCGGGGATTGCGCAGCGCACCAGCAGCAAGATCAGTTGCTCGAAGCGAAATCGTTTGTGGTTTACCTTCACCACCGATTCCAGCAGATGCATTGCTCCCCACTCGATTTGTCGGAAGCGGCTTCGGTTGAGGATGTGCAGGATTAGCGGAATCGAAAAGGCCAACGCGCCCCAAGCCAATGGTTGATTGAGGAAGTTCATGGCGTCTTCCGCCTGACACCGAGGTAGGCGGCGAGTGCGTCGGCATAGGGCTGATCCGTTGTCATCGGAACGAGTTTAATGCGATGACGGCTGCAGCCTGCGGCGAGTTGTGTTCGAAACTGGTCAAGCTTCTCTAAATAGGCCCGGCGAATCTGAGCGGGATCCACGAGCAGCCGACGGTTTGTTGTTTCCAACGACGAGAATTGAGTCCATTGGCGAAACGGAAAATCGAGCTCATCAGGGTCCCAGATCTGAAAGATGATGATTTCGTGGTTGGCGTGCCGGAAATGGGCGAGCGCTTTGAGCAGCTGTTCCACGTCGCCGAATAAGTCCGAGATAATCACTAACAGGCCGCGTCGCTGGATCTTGGTGACCATTTCGTGAAACACGCCGCTCAGTTCGGTTTCCTCCAGAGGCTTCGTCTTGTCGAGTTGGTTGATGATCGCTTGTAGATGCTTTGGGCGTGCGCGTGGCGGGATGTAGTTGCGGACTTTGGTGTCGAACGTGACGAGTCCGACGCTGTCTTGTTGTTGAAGTAGCAGGTGGGCCATGCAAGCAGCTGTTCGCACCGCGTACATGTGCTTCGTCAGGCCGTCGCTGCGTGAGCCGGAATACGCCATCGAACCGCTGGAGTCGAGCAGGATCGTGCAGCGAAGATTCGTTTCTTCCTCATACTCGCGGATGAACAAGCGATCGGTCTTGCCATACAGCTTCCAATCAATGTCACGGATCTCGTCGCCGGGCACGTACTGACGATGCTCTTTGAACTCGACGCTGAAACCCTTGTGTGGCGAGCGGTGCAATCCGGAACAGAAGCCCTCGACCACCTGCTTCGCCAACACTTGCAGATTGACAAATTTGCCGATGTCCTGGGACGTCAGTACGTCGGAGATGTGGGCCATGATAGTAAGTAGAATGGACTTCTAGTTTGTCCTAGCACGAAGTAATTTGATTCATGGACGGACTGGAAGTCCGTCCTACCTGGTCGGCGACACGGTTCAAGCATCACAGCAACTGCTTCGAAGTTGCAGGAATCTCTTTTAGCAGGCGGGCGATCAGGTCATCGACGCTGACACCTTCTGCCTCGGCATTGAACGTCGGCACGATGCGATGACGAAGCACCGGATAAGCCAACGCTTCAATGTCATCGCGAGTTACGTGGTGTCGACCGTGAATGATCGCGCGCGCTTTCGCGGCGAGCACGATTTGTTGGCACGCTCGCGGTCCTGGCCCCCAATCGATCATCTCCTGCACCCACGGTGCCGTGCCTACCTCCTTGGGACGCGCCGAGCGGACAAGGTCTAAAACAAAATGTTTGACGTGTTCCGGCAAGGGCACCAGCCGGACCGTTCCCTGACACTCGATGATTTCTTCGCCGGAAACGACGGGAGTTATTTCGGCCGAAACGGTCGATGTCGTACGGTCGATGATCTCGCTTTCCTGGTCTCGGCTGGGATAGTCGACGATCACATTAAACAAAAAACGATCGCGTTGAGCTTCCGGCAATGGGTACGTACCCTCTTGCTCGATGGGATTCTGAGTTGCCAGGACGAAGAACGGCTCGTCGAGATGATACGTCGTACCGCCCACTGTGACTTCGTGTTCCTGCATCGCTTCGAGCAACGCAGCCTGAGTCTTGGGTGGTGTCCGGTTGATCTCATCGGCAAGCAGCATTTGCGTGAAGATCGGACCTTTCTCGAAGATCAGGTCGCGGTGTCCTGTATCACGATTCTCCTGAATGATGTCGGTACCGGTGATGTCGGCGGGCATTAAGTCGGGTGTGAATTGAATCCGCTGAAACGAAAGGTTCATGGATTGGGCGAGCGATCGTACCATCAACGTCTTGGCCAGTCCCGGCACGCCCTCCAACAGGCAGTGGCCGCGAGCCAAGATGGCGATAATAAGCTGCTCGACAACTTCGTCTTGCCCGACGACGATCTTGCTGACTTGCTCACGAATCTTGCGGCACGCCTCGACGAGTCGCTCAGCACGCTGTTGATCATCGTTGGAACCAGATCCGAACAGGTCGGCCATGGGAAAACCTTTGGGTCGTGAGGCGGGCGGAAACGAGGACTTTGGCGGGCTAATTTTGTACCAGCGGTGAGAATCCAAAGCGTAGCAGTGAGCGGAGCCTAAGTCCAGTAATGGTGCCGCACGACTGTTTCGAAGGATAGCGTGTCAAATTCCCACCAGTGGAGAGAACTGCTCTTCGAAGTGACGCGTTGTTGCAATCAATGGTGTGCGTGTTGGGCAGCGAGCTTAGTCGAGATTCGATACCACAGAGGCAATTAAAAAGTATCGTCGTTGCACTGTCACATTTGCATGGCATTTATCGAGGTAGATACTGGGGCGTGCCGCTATTTGCGTTTGGCGGAGGTCGTGTCTTGCCTCTCTTGTCGCGGTTCTGGTGAAGCGGTGATGTTCCCGTTTTGTGGGTTGTGTCATGGTGAACAGTGTATCCGAGGAAGGCACTGGCAAAGCCAGTGGACGCAGGAGGCGGATCGGGCGAAGGAAGTCTCGCAGGTAAATGCCACGGGTGGCAAGAAGATGGCTGAACAAGCCAAGAGTCAAGCTGATGAAGTGTTGAGTCGCGAGCTTCAAGCGGCCACGGGCGAGGTCAACTCGCAAGCCAATGCGAATGCCGAGGAAGTCGCGTTTGCCACCGAGACGGCGACTTTGGCTTTGCAAGTGCAATCGAAACGCGAAGCGCAGTGACGAGTCAGGTCGATGGGATCTTAATTTCCGCTGACGCCGTTTATGTGGGGACGTTTGCCAGCAAGTTAGAGGACTTTGCGTTTGATCTTGTTCATGAAGCGTTGGACGCTTGCGGCATGGGTGCTGAAGGAATTCCTGTCATTGGCACCGTCGTTTCGATGCTTTGTGATGGTGCAAATACGGCACTTTATGCAGCTCGCGGTTGTTATGCCGAGGCGTTTGGTAGTGCCGTTGCGATTGGTAGTGCCGTTGCGATTGGTAGTGCCGTTGCGATTGTTCCGTACGCAGGCACGTTTTTGAAACAAGGTGTACGGCTATCGGTTGTTGATTCTGCAAGCGAAGGAAGTGTGGCAAGAAGGCACGTACAACGAGATCAATGTTCAAACATTACAGCCGTGGCAATGGATTCACGAGCGTGAAGTGCATGTTGTTGGCGAAGCTCTCTTGCCGTTGGAAACGGTCGAGATGAACTTGCCGGAAGGCATGACGGGCAAGGTGCTCGACATTCTTCCGTGTCCCGAGATCGAACGCGGTCGTGGCCGCATTGTGTTGACGACGGTGAACCGCCTTGCTCGCGGTGCGATTGAGCTGACGCTTCGCGATGCATCGGGCCACGCAGAACACCTTCAAACGACCGACAACCATATCTTCTACAGCCAAAGTCACGGCCAGTGGCTAGCCGCCGGTCAACTCCAACCCGGCGAGCGCTTAAATGGCGTCGACGGCCCGATCACGGGTATCCTGAAGTCGCCGGGATATTTCAACGGCAAGAACTTCCGTAGCGTCCGCACCTCGGAGGGTCCTACGCGTAGTGCCGTTGGATAAAGTCGTTTTGAATCCACAGCAACTTGTTGAAGGCTTGTAGCGTTCTGAGCCTGGCAGCTGCATCAAGCGCCGACTCCGAGATGAATTGCAATAGCATATCTGACAACATCCCCATGAAGGCGTTCATTTGAACTTGCGGGACATCAATTTCCTTATTGCCTGCTTTCGGTGTGTGAATCTTACCGACGACATCAAGATACTGCACCATCTTCGCGTCGTAAGATCGCCCGATTAATTGCATGAAATAGCGATTGAGATGATCCTTGCGGAAGCGTATCTGCGGATGTGATTGTGCCAACTCAGCGATTCCTTGTGGCGTTTCGCCTTCGTAGCCGTGTTGTCGGGGAACGAAATGTCGCGCGGTCGCATCATAGCTGAGCAGCTTCTCGTAGGTGCGTTCGACGAGTTCACCGATCCGCGGCCCGATGTGTGGCGCAAAGGATTGAATGGCAGCAGCATCTTCCGCACCAAAGCCAATGAACTCGGCCAAGTACTCGTAGCGAAAGACGGGATCTTCTTCTAACCGGGCTTCGTCAATTTGACGCATTGAGAGTGCTCGCTTCAATGAACAGTACGCGTAAAGAAATAGAGAAGGCGGCGCATGTGAACAGGGCAAAACGCCGCCTTCGTGATAACGAACTTGATTGTATCGCTAAGCGCTGAGTTGGACGAGTTCAGCAGGAGGCTCCGATTCGGTAGTTTTCAGATCGAAGCGGTCTTGAAGCACCTTGAACACGTTCGGTGAAACGAAGGCTGGTGGAACTGGTCCCACACGAATTCCCTTGACATCCAACGCCAACAGGCTCAACAGCACGGCGACTGCCTTCTGCTCAAACCAAGATAGGACGATTTCCAAGGGCAAGTCATTCACGCCGCATTCAAAAGCGTTGGCTAGCGCGAGCGCAACTTGGACCGCGCCATAGGCGTCGTTGCACTGGCCCATATCCAGGAAGCGAGGAAGTCCCGCGACGGTGCCATAATCATGATTGCGGATGCGGTACTTGCCACAGCCCAGCGTGAGGATAATCGACTCTTCCGGAGTCGCCTCGGCTAACTGTGAGTAGTAGTTGCGACCGACTTCCGCACCGTCACAGCCTCCGATCAGGTAGAACCGCTTCACGGCGCCTGACTTGACAGCTTCGATGACCTTTTCCGCCAAACCAAGAATGACGCTGTGATGGAAACCAATGGTTGACTCGCGGACCTTGTTTTCCGGCAGAGGATCACACTGTTTCGCTTTTTCGATGACCGCCGAGAAATCGTTGTCCTTCAATCGCGTCCCGCCGGGAACGGCCGTCACGCGCGTTGTGAACAGTCGGTCGGCGTAGGTGTCCGGCGGAATCAACACGCAGTTCGTCGTGCCCAGGATTGGTCCTGAAAACATGGGGAATTCCCACTGTTGGTTCTGCCACGGGCCGCCGAAGTGCCCCGCCAAATGAGCGTGCTTCTTCAATTCGGGATAGCTATGCGCCGGTAGCATCTCGCCATGTGTGTAAACATTGACTCCTTGTCCCGCGGATTGCTCCAACAAATCCGAAAGGTCCACCAAGTCATGACCCGTAACCAGAATGCCAGGTCCGGCCTTGGTACCCTCGTAGACGGTCGTTGGTTCGGGCTTGCCGAATCGCTCCGAGTGGCCTTCGTCAAGCATTTCCATCACACGAATGTTTTGGCGACCACACTCAAGTACTAGCTCAAGCAAACTCTCCATATCAAAGTTAACATTCGTCACCGTTGCAAACAGAGCTTCCTCGATGAACGCACTCACGTTTTCGTCGGACTTGCCCAAACGCCGAGCATGATGTGCGTAAGCTGCCATGCCCTTCAAACCGTAGAGCAAAATCTCTTGCAACGATTGCATGTCTTCATCTTTGCCGCAAACGCCGATATCCGTGCAGCCCGTGCCATTCAAAGTCTGTTCACATTGATTGCAAAACATTTAACCAATTCCTTTGTTCATCGAAATGAAAATCGTTTGGTGGGATTTTAGCAAACGACGAAAAACCGGACAAGGACATCCGATTATCTGATTTGCCATTAGAAGCGGCGTCTTGAAAGCGAGCAGCAAGACCGGAATCAGGCGAGAATGTCCTGCACCGGATCGTAGTCTTCGACGCCCGTGAGCCGGAAGTTCAACCCGCTGAGTCGGAAGCTCAAGCGACGATGGTCGATCCCTAGGCAATGCAAAATTGTTGCTTGCACATCGGTGACATGGACAGGCTGATCCACGACATTGAAACCGAGTTCATCCGTGGCTCCCACCGAGACGCCCGGCTTGATCCCACCGCCGGCAAACTACATCGTGAAAGCTTGTGGATGGTGATCGCGCCCCATGCTGCGGCCCAATGCCGCGCTGGCTTCGACCATCGGAGTGAGTCCAAATTCGTCGCCCCACACGACCAGCGTGTCCTCCAGCAATCCTTGTCGTTTCAGGTCTTGAATTGATCCCGCGCACGCCCGATGCGACCTCGCTGCACGGCTTCGTCGCGGCTCCAACATTGCGACTCCAATCGCCAGCCTTCTTTCAGTTCTCGATAAGCATCGTTCTCGATATGCCGCCACCGCGGGCGATATGCCTACCAAGCGGCCATCCCATCCCGCCAAGACCGCGTGCTGACAATCGTCCACACTTCCTGGTCGGCATCGAGGGCGGCAGCGGGCGATCGGATCAGGCAACCCCACAGGCAGGGCTCGACCGCACCGTATCCCAGGGCTGCCAAACACGAAACTGTCCCAACCGGTGGAGGCTCACGTCGCGACGCCGCGCACTTACGCGGGCTTGCAGCTCCGAGGCGTTGTTGTGCAGCGGAACCGATGGCTCCGATAACACCGTCAGCAACTCGTTTTTCTTGGCCGCCGTCTTGGCGATCCGAGCATCCAAAGCCGCATACCCGGTGCGGCTCGCAAACAACTCGTCGAACTCGAGTCCTAACGACGCGGCCCGCTCGGTACTCGGACTGGCTCGATACTGACGCAGCGATTCGTAGTAGTCCCAGTAGGCAGCTGCAGGTGAACAGATAGACAAGGGGACCCGGAAGAGATTGCAAAGGGGGTGACAGCCGCAGGCTGGCGGTCCCTTTGCTTGATGCAGGGGACAAACTGAACTGGCGATGAGCGATTTTCATCCCGCTTACGCCGAAAATGATAGAAGGTGGCATTCTTCTCGATATCCAGTCAATCCTTGTGAGAGCAAGCGGCACGTTTGAAGAGCTTCGATACTGGCATGAGCACAAGCCACTGAGGAGAGATTCATCAGGAAGGGCTATCCGTTGCTGAAGAGGGCATCTGATCAGTTCCTAGTCGGCTGTGTTATCTCTTGTCCCATGATGAGAGCAGCATTGCGAATTCTTGGGAAGATCGCGTTGAAGTGTTCTTAGTTCTGGAACTGTAGAACTTATTTCCGAGTTTCAATTCCCATTGTTGAATGACGACAACACAAGTTTCATTCAACACGAGGAGAACAGACATGGGAGTGAAAACAGGAATTGGTTGGTGCGATCACACATTCAACTTCTGGATCGCTTGCAACAAGGTATCGACGGAATGTAAACACTGTTACATTTCGCCAATCATCAAAAGGATGGGTAAGGAACCTTTCGATGGTCCAATGCAGACAAAAGATTGGACAGGCCCTTCCCGTTGGGATCGCAAGGCTGGTGAGGCAGGAGTTCGACGCAAAGTGTTCACATGCTCAATGTCGGACTTCTTTCACGAGGACGCTGATCCGTGGCGTGGGTAGTGTCCTAATCCTGTAGTGCGCGGCTAGACGTCAAAATTGACCTGAATCTTGGGAGAAGTGTCAAAATTGCGAGCGGTTCAATCACTGACCCGCTTGAAGTGGAGAACGCCCTTGACGCCATGTAGCCGACTTGGATTCTTAGCGTTTTCTTTACGTAGCGTTTCTTTCCCTGTATCTAGGCCAGTGCATTCCCAGCGACTTACGTACTTCCATTCGCCCGGCGAACTACGCAGGAAGACCGGGATTGGCTCCTTTTGGGCTGCCACCATTTCAGGCTCGGGCCTGTCGAGCCTCCCAATGGTTACCGTATCGGGAGCTTCTGGGTTGTACTTCTTGCGAGTATCGAAGCATCCGCAAATGATCTTGCCATCCTTCTTCGGAAGATAGCTCACCGTTGAACCACCTATGGAAGCGATGATCTCTTTCCGCGAATACGTTTTTCCAGGTGTGAACGCCATTATTCATGTCTTTCAATTGCGATTGGAAAGAACTGGTCCAGAACGTAGTAGCCACGCTTTACAACCTCGTCTCCGGGCTCAGTCGGAATCCTAAGGATAACTGGCTCATCATGAGAGTTTATAGAGCGCTGCAATAACTCGCTCGATGGAGACGGCGAGAACTGTTGAGGCTCTGGTGTCGAATGCGACATGGCTTACTCCTAAATCTTTCAGCGCCGTCAGCGCGAAGGTGATGTCATGCTTCGTATCCAACGAGAATAACATCAGCGAGTCCTTGTCTTTCCCAGATTGCGAGGCGATGTACTCGACTAGCCGATCTGCCGCATCGCGAGTTTCGAATATGCACGGAAACGAACCTTCGTCAGTTGTGGTCCTAATGACGTACCTGAGCGTGTCTCGCCACGATTTAGCCCCGCGATTCGGCGCGACCATCCAGAGCGGAAGACTTAGCTCGTGTTCGTGAAGGTCAAAGTCACTCATGGCACGGATACTTGCCTTGAAAGATCAAGCCGAAGGGCGTACCATGCAGTTACTACATCGCATGGGCCGAAACGGCTCAAGAAGTAAAAGCCCCGAGTTTCCGCTCGGGGCTTTTTTCATTCTATTCGCTTAACGGTTCGCTTGAATATGCCGCATCGTCGTCATTTGATGCGAGCGCCCATGAACCCGACTTCTATCCCGCGTTTGCGAAGTTCTGAAGTTGCCGTTGTATTCACCAGTACGATGGGCAGAAGCCCAATGCAGGGAATGAGAGTCGCTAGCCCCCAGCATGCGCCGGCGAGTTCCGATCCTGCGATCTTCGTAGCCAGTACCATGATAATCGCCGTTCTCGCTAGAAAGTAACTTCCTCCGACGACAATTCCAATTCCAGCCATGTTCGTTAGCAACCAGAGGATCGGGAACTCCAGAACGAATCCAACCAACATCGTGTATATCAGAAGCCTCTGCGACTGGATCAATTCCAGTGTCGATTCCGATGGCCCAGACAGTACCGTTGATCGTCGCCCGATATCTAGCGGCTCTCCGCAGAAGCGGCATTTGGCGGCATCGTAATTAACTTCTATGGCGCAGTGCGGGCATTTTCTCGTAGCGCCCGTTCGCTTACTGGACGGCGTAGATGACGGCAATTCAGAAACGCCAAGTGCATTAAGGATATCAATACTAACGCCATGTTCGGTCTGTTCGCTCCCACGAGTCAGTAAATCCAGGTTCATCGCCAAGAGCCCGTTGACGCGATCTGCCCGCACAAAGTTGCTATTATCACGGCGAACTAAAGTATCCACGTCGATTAGCCCGGATGAAACCGCAAGGATCATGTCATCGGCTGCAAATGGGCCTCGTGTTTCCCCCATGAACTGGTAGTACCACTCAGGCTTCACCTTGACCTCCGCGCATAAAAATACGAGCACTGACACAACGCCGTTGCCAATTCAGGAGGCAACGCGGAGGTGCAATCTATCCCCTGCCAACGATGAATGCAAACTTCTACGCGGCCAGAACTTCGTCAAACAATTCATCGAAGCTCCAGACGTGACCGGATAGTTTAGCCATCATGGCAGCGCTCGGCCGCTTCTGGCCTCGCTTGCCGCTCTTGTCTGGGTATCGCGTTTGCCAGCAAAAGTTGTAGTAGGCGGCGAACATCCCGAATGCCGCTTCGAGGTTTTCCAGCTTCTTCGAGAAGCACAGCGTCAGCCGATTGAGCCGCTTCATAAAGACGCGCTGGGTACAGTTCAATCGCTCAACGTGCGAAGTCCCTATCGTTCGCAACGCCCGGCCCTCTATGCCGCGTATGCCTGTTCGCTTGGCGCCAACCATCTCGGAAGGCGTGTAGGCCATCTTGGCGTTCTTGTATTCCTTGATTATCACGCCGTACTTGGCGTAGGGACCGAACGCCAGATCGACCGCTTCCGGGTAGCCTGGGAAACCGTCGGTGCTGATTTGCACGATCGGCAGATAGCCACCCTTCGCGAACCCGTGGGCATCGCTGGCGTGCGGGGCAGGCCGAGCCAGTCGCTTAGCAACATCCGACATGAACCGCCGTGCATTGTCGGCGGATCGCTTGCCGATCAGGAAGCTCGGCATGAGTTTGGTTTGCTCGTCAACACACGTCCACAAGTAAATGTCGCCCATGTTGAAGCAAGTCTCTTTCTCGTCGACCGTGAGTCGCGATTGCTTCTTGCCGACGAACGTCCATTGCTCGTCGAATTGAAGGTGAGTCATCTTCAATCCGTGCATCCGATCGTCAAGGAACTTCCGGCAAGCGGTTCCGAACAGAACGATCATCTTGCAAAGCGTGTCTCGATGAATGCTGGTTGTTCGCTCGGTGGCTCTGATCGACATGCCCTCTGTCAGCATCCGCAAGGCCAGCTTGGCTTTATTCAGGTCAACCGTCATGTCGCCAAGCGGCTTCTGCTTCGCGGCGGAGAACGTAACGCCGCAATCGCAGCACTTGTAACGCTTCACGCCCCGAACACTGCCGACGCTTTTGAAATTATGGTGCTTGCAAGTTGTTGCGATCATCGAATCAGCCTTTTACATTCGGCTGACTCGCGGTTAGAATCCAGATACCTAGTCGGGATTCAGGCGAACAGCCTGGGTTTCACTGACCCGGTGAGTGCTGAAACACTCGCCGGGTTTTTTCGTTTAGTTTGGCATCAAAGAACTGTGTTTATTGTACCCATAGTTAATTCGCTACACAAGGACTTTCCTTGCTTGACGCGACGATTATTTATGGGTATTCTTTTGTCATGAACAACGAACGCGGACGACCGCCGAAAGACCCCGAAGACCGCAAGACGGCGAACATGAAACTACCGATGACCGAAGCCGAGAAGGAATTGATCCGACTCGCCGCCGAGGCGGACGACGCTAAGCCGGTTACGTGGGCTCGTGACCTGCTATTGAAAGCCGCGAAGCGTCGCGTCAAATGAGTGGACCTGTCGGCATTGCAGACGACACCTCGCGGGTATAAATCGCAGGGTTCCACTTGGCAGGCCCGAAGTGACTTCTATAATCGAGGGCAGTAGCGGGCTGGCGCAATGTCGCCCGTTGCTGCCGAGGTTGCCGTTTGGCACGTGCTTGGTATTGTCGTGTGGGTCCGCTCTGTCAACGCATTTCGCACGCGACACGATTTCTCAGGCTGGAGGCGGGGAGCACATTGCGATTTGCTTCCCCGCTCCCAGCTTGGTCTGGGATGCTGAGTCAGCCTTGCGTTATTGCCACCTGGCACCTTCTTTCGCTTGCGTCGAATCGCTCTTACGACTCGACTGGGAATCTCATGAACTTCACTTCACGGGATTCTACGCGCAGCGAGATGGCATTCCAGATAAGGCGACGTGTTCGTTCGCGCGAACAATAAGCGAACGGCGCGAACAGAAAGCGAACAGCGTGTTCGCGCTAGTCGAGATTGAGCTTTCCGCGATTCCTAAGCATGCGGATGCGAGCTAGTATCTTTTTTGCTTTTTCGTCGTTTGGTGACGTTTCGCCGGTGTACTCGCGAGCTATTTCGGACTTTGACTTTCCAGTCCCTCTTGCGGCGTCAAGGCGAACAACGACATCTACGACTTCCGAATCGTCTGGAACTCCTTGCGGAAATAATTTCCGCACGTTCTCCTCGTTCGCCACTGGATCTACCAACACCGGTGCCATTCTCTCAAGCAACGCGACAATAGCGGGCGCGGTTAGTTGCGAGAATGTCGCTGGGTCAGCCCCGAGTCGTATTAAATCGCCCTGAATCCGATGCCACGGCGGATCGCAGAAGTCGTCGTAGTATCGTGCTAGTACCGCCCGCTCCTCTTCCGTATGAACGTACCGTTTCTCGACAAACGCTGAGTCACCGTCCTTGCGAGTTCTTTCTATGATGCTTCCGGGGTCCCAATTGCCAGCGTTACCGACGAGCGCACCGCGCCGCTCGGTTTGGGCGTAGGGATACAGCGGCCAATCGAACATATAGAGAATCTCCAGCCGGGCCGGTCCCTGCGCGCCGTGCTGGAGATGCCACGGTCGCGCGGGGGCCTGTCGGCGGGGATCAGCCGCCCACCCGTTGGAGAGATTCTACCCGATGATAGCTGCCGCGCACTACACCTTTAGGACACTACCGTGGCGTGAGGAAGCTTGGGAAGTCATTCGCTCTACGAGTAACCTTGACTGGCTCGTCTTAACGAAGCGGCCAGAACTGATGCAGGAGCGACTACCAGCAGATTGGGGCGATGGGTATTCAAACGTCTGGCTGGGCGTGACCGTTGGTGCGGAGTCATCGATGTACAAAATTCCGTTGCTTAAGGCGGTGCCTGCACGAGTCCGTTTCATATCAGCCGAGCCACTCTTGGAGCGGTTAGATTTTAGGCCGCACATGGACGGCTTGCATTGGATCATCACCGCGTGCGAGCAGGCACACCGCGACAAGCGGCGGCTGATGGACATGGACTGGGTTCGTGACATTGACCAACAATGCCGTGATGCTGGGATCGCTCATTTCTTTAAGCAGCGGTACATCAACAATACGAACACGCTAGTACACGACGGAATGCTTGACGGCGTCGTGCGTCAGGAGTGGCCTCTGGTGGAATCGACCAAGCACTTGGGAGGATCTCCCGCATGACGACGGACACGAGAAGCCACGAGTACAAACGAACGGCCTTCAAACGCGGTACGCGTTTTCTCAAGTGTCGGCACAAACACTTTGGTAATTCCCCGGACGAACCCGTTCGGTTCTCACGCGAGCCACTGGCCAAGCAACTCGCCAGCAAACTTGCCCATGAACTCGGAATCACTGTTGAAGAGATGCGAGCAGCGGCCAAATTCGCCCAGGCGTTGAATCGGATCGTCGCCAATTACGGTCAGGCAGCCAAGGAAATACTGCTGGGCAGCCCCGTCAGCGTAAAGAATATCGAGACCATCAGCCGCACGGCCCCAACGCGGCAGCAATATGAAGTTGAGCAGATCGCACAGGGCAAACCACCACACCTCAAGCCCAAGTCAGGCACGCCGGTCCTGGACACCGAGAACTTTACCGAGGTCTTTAGCCGCCTCGCCAGAGCCCGTGGCCTAGTACAAAGAACCCTTGCACAAGTGTGCAATCTATCCAGCAGCGTTCACGCGGATGCAAGCGAAAGCCGCCGTTGCATGCAGCAACTCAGCGACATAGTTCGCACATCTGCCACAGTGCGTTCGCTCGTCGACGGCTATGGTGTTGTTCCGCGAAAGGGCGAGAAGAAACCAACGCCGCCAAAATCGTACGCACAGCCTGAATCGCTTCGAGAAGCCTGTCGCGGGAATGGCTCCGCTCTCGGATTGATCGAAAAGAATGTCCGTGACATTCCCCGCCTGCCCAAAAGCGTGAAGCCCACTGGCGAGGATGTGTACCGCATCAGGCAGGAGCTTACTGCGATCACTAAGGCGGCCCGCGAGGAACGCAGACTGCTCAAGTCTTTGTTGAGGAAGGCTCGTTGAAGACCATCATCACGCATAGCGGACCCGACATGGACGCCGTCGTCAGTGCATGGCTGGCACGGGACTTTCTCTTCGCTGGCGACGCAGTTGTTCAGTTTGTTCATCGCAGCCAGGTGCCTCGTTACAAGGATAGTGCCGATTGCCTGGTGGATGTCGGCCAAGAATACGATCCGGACCAACTTCGATTCGATCACAGGCCACCAGCATTCAACAAACGCACTGACAGTTGTGCAGCGAAGCTGGTGTGGGAGCACTTGATCCGAAGCGGCGTCGATGTTGCTCATCTGGCTGGGCTGGTGCAGCTGACGCATGACGGCGATTCGGGCCGTGCTACTCAGGCACTCCGCCAGAGCCGCCGGAATGGAGTTCACGCGAAACTTGAAAGGCTGAAAGCCAGCGGCCTAGATGACACCGAAGTCTTCCGCCGCATGGTGCGACGGTTGCGAAGAGTGTACGCCGCACCTCCACACCCTGGATTGCAGGCCGTCCTTAACTCCCGCAGTCATGTGGCCGGCTGCGATGCAGCGTGGAGAGGAACGCTCGGGTCAGGTGAGCAGGTGTCGATGACTTAGCTCGAACTGGTTCGCCGCTAGCGGTAAGGCTTGACAGCTCGTGACCCTCTGAGCGGTACACCAGTTGCAGTAGGATGACTCGGTGAAGAGACAGTTTCGAGAACAGTTCACCCAAGTTAGATCGCTGAATGCTCGATGGCTGGCTACTCGCTGCGAGCAGCCAGACTAGAATGAAATTTGCCTATTTTACCCAGCGTTCTTGCAATCCTAACGATCCTGCTCGATAACACCGGTACTTTCACAACCATCATCGCCTTGCGAAATCGGTCAAACATGGAACGCACGCACGAGCTTTCTTTCTGTCACTTCAGTCGAAGGTGGCACTCGGCACGACGTTTTGTCACTCCACACGTGACGTCCAAGCCGGTTGCGACGTTGGCGGTGACGTCCCGCCGCCCGTTGACAAGCCCTTGGAAAATCCAGACAATCTCATGCTTAAGCCTAAAGCACGAGAGCGTACTCGTTTGTGGAAGGATCCTCCGGGTGAAGGAATTTGGACGCTACGTAGAACTTGGGCGGGCCTACGAACACGCTCTCCTTATCGAGGGACAGCTTTGGCATCTTCAGTTCGGTCTCTGGGTGTACCAAGATGAGATCCGTCTGGAGCGGATTCATTCGCCAAAGACTTTGGTTGCGTTTGCTGCTCGGGTTGACCGTCTCGTAAATGACTTTGAGTCATCTACTCGAAAGTCGGTGGAAGTTATTGCGTCTCTCGACGACCTCAAATTCGCTGAGTTCTCTGGTGAATTAACTTCAGCAGTCAAACAGCACCACGGACTTATCGTCGAGTCGCTTGATCCAACAGACGGCAGCATGGAGGTTGTTCGTAGCAAGTGGTTCAACGACGGGCGGGCAGACGAGCACTATCTATCCAGACTTACCGCCTCGCGAAAGCGGGCACATGACGCTAACGTATTTCTTTGTCAACAACACACCTTTTTGCACAACATGCTAGAAGATGCTGCCGAGGAACTAAACTCCCTGGGACGTCACTTTCACTTGGAATCTGTTCATCGGTCCAACCGTGTCCCGACAGCTCTTGTAGTCGATGAGGAGTCACAGGATGGCTGAACTAATTGTGCCTGTGCTGATTACGTACATAAATGAGTTGAAGTCTCGCATCGTCGATTTGCAAGCTGGCAACCCCCCGGATCCAAGCCAGGTTGCACTGAGTCTCTGTGAACTATCGCGGGATATCCGTTTCGAACTGGGGCCGCCAGAGGAGGCACCAGCAGATTTGGTTTCGGATTTAGTGGATTCTCTTCGGCAGGCTGCAGACGCGGTAGGCGGGTTGGGCTCCGATTTCGCTTCCTACGCAGATAACATTCGGCAACGGGCAAATGCGATACAAATTGATGATCGGTAACGCCGAACCCTCCCGATTTCCCTATGTCAGGCATATCTCGCGGAGTTGCCTGACGTAGTCTTCAAGTTCGCCTTCTATTTCCGAACTCGCCTTCTTCAATTCGCTTCGGGCTGCGGATATCGCATTGTTGAGCGATAATCTACGGCTGCCTTCGTCGATATCTGCTCGGCATGCGTAGTAGACATCTGAGAAGAACTCGCCAGTGGCCTGCTCCAGCATCTCATGACGTTTCGAATACACGTCGCCCCAACGCTGCTGGGAATTGAGACGCGTGGAAAACTGCACCACACTATACTTCACTTTCTGCAGGATAAGGTCGGGCCCAAAGTCCGGAAACGACAGTTCAAGCTCTTGTTGGAGAACATGCAGAAAAAACAAGAAGGTGTCTACCGCTCGTCGTAGCTGATCTCGCAGAATGCAATGCGTAGTTATGGCAACGATGTCACAACTCGGAGCCAGAATCTGTATGTCGTTTGTCCCCAGGATTTCAGCGGCGAGTAGTCGCATATCGTCTGAGTCTTCGGCAGCCGCCAAGGCAGCTTCAAATCTAGGGACGCGAACGATATTAGCTGTAAGTCGTGATAGTTCCTCAGCAACTGTCAACGCGTCTTGAGGACGCCGCTCTCTGTCCTTTTCCATTAATCTAGCGATCAAGTTGGACAACACCGGTGGCACCTCAGGGTTGCGGCTGCTAACCATCGGAGGCGTAATGTTGACAATCGCGTTCAGCAGAGCAACTGTATTTTGCTGTTCCTGCTCTTTGAATGGGTGCTCTCCGACGGTAAGCTCGTAGAGTATGAGTCCCAAACTGAAGAGGTCGGTACGACAATCGTAGTCACCAGTTGCGTGTGCTTGCTCGGGCGACATGTATAAGAACGTCCCGACAAACGCATGCTCGGAAGTCAGCCGAGTGCCATCTGCAACCATCGAGATGGCAAGCCCGAAGTCAAGTAGTTTAACGCGTCTCAAACCCGACGTTAGCCAGACATTCGAAGGCTTGACATCCCTGTGGACTATTCCAAGTTGCTCGTGGGCGGCATGGAGTCCGAGTGCAATTTCGCTTCCGATCCGGACCACTTCGTCGAGCGATAGTGGCGGCTGGCCATTTTGAATGCCAGAAATGACCGACTCAAGTGACTCTCCCGCGAGCAAAGGCATCGTGAAATACGGTGTACCGTCAACGTCGCCGACATCCAGCACAGGCATGACATTGTCATGAAAAAGTCTTCCCACGGCACGGGGTTCGCGGTCAAACCTAGTCCGAATACTGCTGTCATGCAGCTTTGATTGCTTTAAGACTTTTAAGGCAACTGTCCTGAATGGCGTTAACTTATCCGTAAGTGTTTACGGTGCAAGTTCATTTTGTAGCTGGCATCGAGGCCTTTTCATGAGTGGGTATTGTTTGGGGCGACGCTTTCTGACGCGCGGTTCGAGGCGGTGACGTCGAAGTGGGTTGACGATGAGATTGGGGATGGAGTCGCCGGGCCTTGCGGTTTGTAACCAGCGTAAGGCATCCGTGAAACTGATGCGGCGAAAGTCGACTTGTTGTTGCTCGGCAGCGATCAATATGACTTGTCGGACCAAGTTGTAGATTAAAGCGAAAACGTGCAGCTCCTTGAGGACACCGTTAACGGTCGTGCATTTCAGAACGTCCATCTTCATCGTCGTTTTCAAGTGTCCAAAATTCGTTTCGATATCCCAGCGATCGCGAAACAGAGTTGCTAAGTCCGACGACTTGTACTTATCCCCGTCAAGCAAGGTTGTGGCAAGCGTGATCGTCCGTGTGCGAAAGCCTCGCTGAGTAATCGTGTAACGCAACTCGCGAATCACCAGTGACCCTGGTAATGCGTCGAACTGCTCAATAGACATCCAAGTTGGACAACTCGTTGGCTTGAACCATTCGACAACTTGATCGTTGTTGCCAAGCTGTCGTAGCCAGCGCGAACGAGGCAGCCCCTTCTTGCCGCAGCTCTTGCCCTTGCCTGGCACCGTGTGAGTCCGCCCCGGTGTAAAGTCAACAAGCAACCGTTGGTGAATTCGCAACACACCGTGCGTGCCACGTTGCAGTAACAAAGCGAAATGAGCGAACGAACAGAATCCTCGGTCGGCAACCAACACATCGTTCGCTCGCAATTCTGGATGCAACTCAGCCGTCTTTGCCAGATCATGTGTTCGCAACGGAGCTGCCAGCATCTTCGTGATCATGCCTGTCCCTGCGTGCATCATGGCCAACCAATGAGCCGTGGGAAAGCCGCAACCTGCGCGTTGGCCTCCTGGCTGACCGAAGTGTTCTTGCAACTCATCCGTATCAGGCATCGAGAAGCTCGAGCCATCCACTAAGAAGACGCGATGTCCAAACCAACGACTCTTATCGATGGCGTTGTCCTGAAGTTGTTCGACCGATCGCTGCAATAACGTCTTCAAAACATCGAGCTTCAATCGCGTCCTTGCTTTGCAATAAGCGGCTGCCGTGAAGACGAGGTTCGACAGATGAGGCAAGTGTGCGCAAGCCGTGTTGCCATGCAAAACTTGCAGGAAGAAGACTTGCACAGTAACGATCGGATTGAGCGTCGATTGTCGCCACGTCATGCCGTGGTCGCGGCAGGCTCGTTCGATTGCCTCGGGACACAATTCTCGCATCCAGTTCTGCTTGAAGTGTCGAATGACATCCGTGATACTTCTCATGGCTGAGTCCTCCTTGCCAATGGAAATGTTTGACCAAATCCACTACGCAGGAGGCTCAGCCTTCGATCATGAAAGCAACGCTACAACAGCAATGCTTAACCACCACCAGCACATAAGATGCGATAAGTTAACGCCATTCGCAACTGTCCTCTTTGGCTCAATCAGCTTTTCAGCACGATACACCAGCCCAGTTGCTCCAATCCCAATTCGTTCCAGAACTAAGTGCTGACCGAAAGTTCCAATGGCGTGGTCGTCGCCCGGCTTGAGCAGTAACTCGAAATCTGCATACTCAGTTTCGTGGTTGTCGTTGCTTGCTGGGCCAGTAGACATAACGAACCTGGGGACAATCTGCGAACTACCCGAAGGAAGGATGGAGCCTTTCTATTAGTTTTCGTGCCGCGTTGCAAGCGTACGCGATTGCACATCAACGGCGGGCGACTTGCCACCACAGCTTTCCGCCTTTCTCGCCACGTGCAGACACCGCAGCTTCGTTGCTTCACCCATGCAGTGCCAACGCTTTTCGTAAGGACCACACGCCTTCGACAAGAAACGATCTCCGTCGATCTGGACCAGAACACGCGGCACGACCGTTGGCTCGCCAGACGCGACGAGAGACGGTCAAAATGAGCCGCGTTTTAACGGCCTCCCCAGAGCCTAAAAAAGCTTTCCACAGTTCCATCACGGCAGCTTTGTTTCGACCAGATCGATAACTCTGGTCGCTTTGTGTGCAAGAGACTCCGAACGCGTCAGCGTTCGGTATCGACGAGCGAAGCGAGGAGTGGTCACGAAGGTACTGAGTGACCTACCTCCTACGGAGGTGGCCACTACATTATAGTGGTTGTAGCACAACCACTATAATTTCTCGGCAGCCTAACTCGTCTGGCAAATGGCTCTGACGCACCGCTCCACAGCCGCAAAAGCCCAAATAGCGTTCCATCAGCACGCGTCTCGCCACAAACTCGCCGCCCATCAAAACGACGTGCCATGATAGAGCCGCTCAGGGGCGTTTTCCGGCTCTGGGAGCGTCCATCAGCACGATGTTGCATTTGCCATCACGCACGAGAGAATAGGCAAACAACCAATTCGACCTGGAGCACCACCAATGAAACAACCACTAATCGTATTCGCCGCCCTCATCGTTCTCGCCACGAGTCATCTATCTGCCGCCGAGCCACAACTGGCCCACATGGTCTTCTTCACGCTGGCCGAGGACAACGCTGCTAATCGCGACACGCTCGTCAAAGCCTGCCAGAAGTACCTCAGCGATCACGACGGTACGGTCTACTTCTCAGCCGGTTCCATCGCCGATGATCTGACCCGCGACGTCAATGACCGTGACTTCGACGTGGCCTTGCATCTGGTGTTCGCCAGCAAGGCCGCCCACGACGTGTACCAGACGCATCCGCAGCATTTGAAGTTCATCGAGGAGAACAAGCATCTGTGGTCTGGCGTGAGGGTCTTTGACAGCTACCTACCGGCTCCAAGCCATGACACCCTCCCGACGGCGGCCAAGGGCTTCTCGGGAATGCTTCAAGGCAAGGTCGTAGCCAAGGCCGATAGCGGGATCATCGTGGCCGTCGAGGAGGTCACTCGGATCTGGCAACAGAACAAGGCTGAGGAGCCCAAGGCTCTGGTCGGCAAGAAGGTATTGGTGAAGGCCCGCGAGGGTGCGGACCAAGTGGCCCGGTTCTTGGCGGTGGTCGAAGTGGGTGAAGCCCATGCCCTGGACGTGGGCAACAGGGAGGGTGATAGCCTGGTCATCCTTGAGCTGACTGACGAGCAGCGAGAGCGGGTCAAGGAGTAGGCCTGTGGGAGGCGGCTCCAGACTAGAGGCACGGCAAAATTGGGGCAAATCACGTTTAACGCCCTTCCCAGACGGTTTTCCGGCTCTGGGGAGGGCCATCAGCACGCATGGCGACCGAGAGCACTGTGTTGTGCGAGCAGTGGCAAGCAAGTTCGATTCGTCAGTTGCGGTGATGGGCCGCTAGGTGGCTGTGTCGTCCGAGCGTGGAATGGGGCGACGGTGTTCGGGCACCCTCGCCACCACCTGGCTCGCCCCATGCCTAGCCACCCTGACTTTGGTGCCCCAAGGCACCGCGACCTTGGTCATGCTCCTTTGCCCGAGAGCCCATCTCACCTCTTAACCAGTCCTTTGTACGTTAATCACGTGTTCGGTGGCACTCAACGAACACAAGAGCCTCACATTGCTACCAACGTTGGTAGAAAGTAAGGCGTTACGTCCCGAGTCATGCCTTTCACCCGTGATATTGACAGCATTCCCAAAACCTCTGGTAGAATCAGGGCTCAGGAAGGAGCCTTAAGATGGCTTGGCGTCCAGGGACGAACCCGCGAGCATTCTTGAACTACGCACGGTGGCATTATCGGCGACCAGTCGACTGGCGGTGGCAACGTGCCCAGCGGCTGGTGCGAGATGGCAAGTGGCCAATCGCCGGGGCCGACGGCCCTTGGGGGGTCGAAACCTATCGCTACGCGGACGCACGGCGATCCTTGTTCGGGAAGTACTACTTCACGGACCGAATGATCGATCTCCACGCGGCGTACAAGCTCAGCAACGATGATTCGCCGCGTCGATGGGAGTTGGAAGCTCGGATTCTGGCCCGAGAGAATATCAACAGAGTGGCTGAGAAGACCGGAATCGCCGTCAGCACGATAGAAGCCTTTGCGGCGGCCTTTTTCCATGTGTGGCCACGAATCGACGCCCGAGATTACATCCACAGCGTCGTCATCGACTCAAGGAGGCCCTGGACGCCTACCAGAGTCCGCGATTTGTGGTGCTACTTCGGCTACTCGGGCGGTCCGCTCGTTCTGGACGCGATCATTCAACATTACAAGCAGTCTGGGCAGGCGGATTATTCATATCTCATGGAGCCGCTAGGTCCTAAACGAGATCAATCCGAGCCGGGGCGGAGTATCAACAGCGTCTTGCGGCTTATGTTTCTGGAAAGGACGGACAAGAACCTGAAAACACTGGCGGAGATGAACGCCATTGTCGCGGCCACGGAGACAGAACTGGCTGTTCCGCTGGCGGAAGACGCGTTCGACAGCTCTTTCAAGCAGGCCATCGATGCGTCGCTGGGGTCGGTTCCGATGTTGAAAGGTTCAAAAACAACCCTAGACCAAGTCGGGGCGGCATAAGCCCCGTACGGCAGGCACGACATGTCACTGGAATTCAGAAATTCAATTCCTGTCTACTATCGTAACGTTCGACGGAGCGGAAAGCCCTGCAAAGAGTACGTGGCCAGCGGCATGGCGGCAGAGCTTGTTGCGGACGTTGACCAGACGTCGAAGGAGCAACGGCAACAGTATAGGGATGCGGAAAGGCAATCTCGACAGCGGCTAAAGGAAGCGGACGACTCGATATTCACTCTGGAACGGAAGTCCGAGTTGCTCAACCATGCGGCCTTTTACGCCGCCGGATATCATCAACGCAAACGAGAATGGAGGCTCAAACGTGTCCAAGAAACAGAAGTCTGAGGCCGCTTCACCTACGGGGATGGAGGATCTTCAACAGCTAGTCGAGCGGGCTCGGAAGGGTGATCGAAGCGTCTTACCGCAGCTACGCGAGTACCTCGACGAGAATTCGCAGGTCTGGCAAACCGTGGGTGACATGGCCAAGCACGCCGAGGGGACCTGGATCAAGCTGATCGCCAAGGATGATCTGCTCGTCCATGAATCGATTCGCCGAGAACTGGATCGACGCCGACAGGAGCTTGCTGGGGAAGATCCAACACCGCTGGAGAAGCAGTTGGTGGACCGAATTGTCGTATGCTGGTTGGCATTGACGCACGCCGAGATGATGGCGGCGAGTACGGCGGAGCACACGCTCCAGCAACGCGAACATTACTTGAAGCGGCTGGACGCAGCGGAACGCCGCCACCAGACAGCGATCAGCCAGCTGAGCAAGGTGCGGGAGTTGTTGCCGAGAAAGCGTAGGCCGGTGGCGAAAGAGGTCGTCGACCCGAAGAAGCCCGCCCGGCAGAACGGCCACGCCAAACCGGCCCCTGCGGCTAATGGGAAAGTCCACAACAATCGATTGAGCGTGCTATTCGGCGAACGTGAATTGGTGGGTTCTTCGGAGAACTGATTGTCGGCTAATGTGCCGCTCAGACGCTTGCCACGAGGCTGTTTCTTGATCGTCGAACCATTTCGAGATACTCTTATCCTCAGTTGGAGCTTCAGAGCTGTCCACAGGTTGGTGTGAGCCGTGGCGGAGCGGAAGGCAACCTGAGACGCTGGGGAAGGTGCGGAGGCGGCTCTCGCGACTCAGCCTGAAGGCGACCACGGCATCCAATGGGAAACCGCCGCTGTAGTGAGCGAGGTGGAAGTCTTCGCGGACTACAATGGCCCAAAAATACGTCGTGAGGACTTTGATCGTGGATTGGGACAAAGAGAAAGCAGAAGTCATACTTGAGCTTTCCAAGAAGGCCACCGAACGTTTTGATAAACGGAAAGAGTACGAATGGAAGCTGAGCTTTGGGCTGTGGCTGGCTTTCGGATCTGCGGCGGGGTTGGTCTGGCAGGCAGAGTCGACTATCCCTGTCACAGCGTTCTTGCTCGCGTTGTTGATCATCATTGCGATTGTCGTTGCTTATTACCTTCTGATCATTCACTGGATGGACAACTCTCATCGACGAGATTTGAAGACGTCGTACTATTGGGAAACTGTGTTATCCAAGATGGTCGGTGTCGACCTCTGTCCGGGCCTTGGGCCGACGAAGAATCTTGAACACAATGACTGGCCAACCTATCCAGGCGATGTCAGCAAGGATGGTACGGCAACGCAGTACTTTCTAAATTGGAAAGTGTTCGAGCGGTTTCACTACGCTGGAGCAGGTCAACTTGCCATCACCGTCTTGCTCGCCTTTCTGTTGACCCTGGCGATCTCTGTGAAGACGTTTTCAACATCAGAAACCAGTAATGAAGGGAGTCTGAAACTGGAAGGGCAGATCCACAACAAAGTGACGATTGAGAAATAGCTCCTCAAGAGTTCCAAGCTGCCCTCGCGGCTCTCCCCGTCGCCGCTACGATTCGGATCATTGGGGAGACGAGTTGACTCCATGAAATTCGACGCCAAATTCCCCGATGCCCATCCAGGCATCCCACCGATCCCGAACGTCGTGAAGTCCCTATATGAACACCAAGAGCGGCCTTGCCGCGTCTGCGAGGAGCCCACTCGCTGGTTTCATCGGGAGCTGATCATTCACGTCTGCTCCGAGGAGTGTATCAACAAGTTCTTGCAGCAGAACTGAGCCTTCATCCTTCATGCGAATAGTCGTCAAAGATCATGCTTCAAGCTCGAAACAACGCGTAGCATACGACACTGTTGAATATCGAAGCCAGCAAAGTGATGGTCGCTACTCCCACGAGCCACCATGTTCCCCGTCGGCCAAGCAGCACCGCGATCCCGATCAGGAATAGACTGATCGCGGCGGAGGCAGTTTGACTGATCCAATCTGGCTGTTGATGGAGTCCTAAATGGGCCAACACCAGACCCGGCAAGATTGGCCACATCTTGATCCAATGCAAGTGATAGTCGTTTGTGAAGTTCAATGAGAGCAACCAGACGTATGGCAGATAGAATGCCAACGTGATGACGAACAAGTTGCGTCGCCTTTCCCACGTCGCTCTGAATGCGAATCCGACCAGCAGAACAATCGTCCACACCGACGCCATTTGTTCGAGCCGACAGGTTGCTAGGAAGATCGCAGTGAGCGTCACGAGTGTCAGCAACGTCCACAGACTTATTTGCCAACGCTTCGGCTTGTCGTGCTGGGGCGTCATTAGCGATAGACGACTGGAGGAAGCAATAGGGCCGCGAGAATTCCGGCAACGGCGATCAGGACGAGCACAGTTACCAGCACTTCTCTAAGAGTGGGTGATCGCTTTCGGAATCCCGCCACTTGTGAACGGCGTTTGAAAATGCCAGCGCTTGGGCGGGGATTGGAGTGCAATCGCGAATCGGCGGCGTCCTTGTCTTATCTCGTAGGTTTGTGAGTGGTTTTTGGAACCAATGGGCTCACAGATGTGCGGGGGATCGGGTGTTCAAGGACATGGAGAAATGGGTCGAGATTCGACGGCGCGTACTGGGCAAAGAGATTAGTAAGCGGCAAGCGTGCAAGGATTATGGCATCCCCTGGCGGACGCTCCAGAGAATTCTGGAACATGTCGAGCCGCCTGGGTATCAGCTCAAGCAGCCACGCGCGAAGAGGAAGCTAGATCGGTTTATGCCGATTATTCATGAGATCCTGGAGCGGGATCGCCAGGCTCCCAGGAAGCAGCGGCACACGGCGCAGCGCATCTTCGATCGTCTCCGTGTCGAACATGACTACGACGGCGGCTATACGATCGTGAAGGATGCGGTGCGTGCTTGGAAGCATGGTCAGGCGGAAGTCTTCTTACCGCTGAGCCATCGCGCGGGTGAAGCTCAAGCGGACTTCGGCGAAGTCACCGTAGTCCTCAACGGCAAGACGACGAAGGCTGCATTCTTTGTCATCACGTTGCCCTACAGCGACGCGATCTTCTGTCAGGTGTTTCCCCAGGAATGCACGGAGACGTTTCAAGAAGGTCACTGCCGGGCCTTTGAGTTCTTTGGCGGCGTGCCGCGTCGCATCAGTTATGACAACAGCAAGATTGCCGTCTTGAAGATCGTGGGTGGTCGCGGACGGGAAGCGACTCGCGAGTTCTTGAGACTGGAGAGTCACTATCTGTTCGAGCATCACTTCTGCCGCGTGCGGCGTCCCAATGAGAAAGGGCACGTCGAGAACTTGCTCGGCTTCGCGCGTCGCAACTTCTTAGTGCCGATCCCGGAAGTAGGGAGTTTGGAAACGCTTAACGCGCAGCTGATCGAACACTGTCGTCGGGATCTGCAGCGGCAGTTGCGTGGCAAATCGGCGACGAAGGAAGCGTTGTTACTCGAAGAGCAAAGTGCTCTGTCGGAGATTCCTCGTCAGGCGTTTGAATCACGACGCATTCAAACCGCCAAGGCCAGTTCGCTATCGCTGGTTCGCTTTCATGGCAACGATTACTCGGTTCCCACGGCTTATGCTCATCATCAGGTGACGGTGGTTGGCGGCATCGAAGAGGTTCGCATCGCCGTTGGCAATCAACTCGTGGCTCGGCATCCGCGTCACTGGGGGAAGGAGCATACAGAGTTCAATCCGATTCATTACTTAGCTTTGTTGGAACGTAAGCCTGGGGCCTTTGATTACGCTCGTCCCTTGGAAGATTGGCAATTGCCGGAGTGCTTCGCGGTACTGCGTCGTCGCCAGGAAACCGTGCTGAAGAACCTCGGCACACGCGAATTCATCAAGGTGCTGCGACTGTTGGAGCAGGCCACGTTATCGCAGTTGACCGCCGCAGTGGACTACGCGTTATCGATCGGTGCCAAGAGTGCCGATGCGATTCAGCTGATCCTGCGTTCTCAGCAAGAGCCGCCGGTCGACTTGTTCTGTCTGGATGGCCGTCCTCACTTGCAGGGAGTTCGCGTACCGCTTCCCGATCTCGGGGCCTATCAATCCTTGCGAGTGGGAGCCTAGCCATGAAACCCCAAGAAACCAAAAGCACCCTCTTACTGAAGCATCACCTGAAAGCATTGAAGCTGCCCACGATGCACAGCGAATGCGAGAAAGTCGCGGCCCGCTGTGCCCGCGAGAACGTGGATCACTTGGGCTTCCTTCTGCAACTCTGCGAATTGGAACGCATCGATCGCGAGAAGCGAGCGTCCGAGCGTCGCCTGAAAGATGCCAAGTTCCCCAACACGAAAACGTTGGAGAGCTTCGACTTCGCCGCGCAGCCGTCAATCAACAAGCTGCTTGTTACCGAGCTGATGCGTGGCGCGTATCTCACTCAGCGAGAGTCGATCATCTTGATTGGCAACGCCGGGACGGGCAAGACGCACTTGGCAACGGCGTTGGGCGTCGAAGCGTGCGGCCAAGGCAAGCGAGTTCGCTTCTGGCGCGTCACCGAACTGATCACGCATCTGATCGAAGCGCGTGAAGAACGGCAGTTGTTACGCTTGAAGAACCAACTCGCCAAGCTCGATCTGTTGATCCTGGACGAGTTGGGATACGTGCCCGCCAGCAAGTTGGGCGCGGAACTGTTATTCGACATCATTAGCACGGCTTACGAGCGGACGAGTCTGATCGTGACGACGAACCTGCCGTTCGAGAATTGGACCGAAGTACTGGGCAGTGAGCGGCTAACGGGCGCCACGCTTGACCGGCTCACGCACCGCTGTCACATCCTGGAAGCCAGCGGCGAGAGTTACCGCCTGGCCGACGCTCGTCGTCGTCAAACCCCAAAAACCTCGCACAATCGCGCGAAACAAATCGGGGAATCAACTCGTAAATCCAAGGGAGTTTAAGCTGCTGCGTCCGCGCAAGACCTGTGAGGGGTCTTGCGGGCCGCTCAGCCAAATTACAATAAGAAACAACAAATCGGGCGCTAGCCTTTTCAACCGCCCAAGCGCTGGCATTTTCAAACGCCGTTCACAATCATCGCCCCTGCGGTCGAATGGTTGTAGTTGTTGTAGTCGCGAGTGTAATCCAGGCCCGCCTGCCACCGATCATCGAAACTGACTAACGCCTTGAATGCCGTCGCAAGCGGTGCCGAACAAAACAACCAACTTGCACAGCGTGTCGCGATGAATGCCAGTTGTACGCTCGGTGGCGCGAATGCTCATTCCTTCAGTCAGCATCCGTAGGGCGAGCTTCGCTTTGGACAGATCAACCGTCATTTCTCCAAGCGGTTTCGGGGCGAAGTCGGTGAAGCAAACTCCGCAATCCTTGCACTTCCACCGCTGTTGGCCCTTGCGGTCCTTCCCCTTGCTCGTCTTCCTCTTGTGCTGGCATGTTGGTGCAATTATCTAAACGAACCTTCCCGTGTTGGTGCGATCCGCTTAGAATGCTCTTGTCACAGGGCATTCAGGCGTTTCGCCGGTTTGTCTTGAACGCGACAGGTGTTTCCAGCACTTGCCGCGTTTTTTATTGGCTTGCTATTGCCAACCACAAATATTTTAGTATATCCTTTTAGTGTGTTGAGTCAATCGCTTTTGGGGATATATTTTTAGTATGGCTAAAAAGAAAGCTATGGGTCGTCCGAAGCTGCCTGATTCAGAGAAACGCAAAGGGAGGTTTCTAGTGAAACTAACGGATGAAGAATACGACTTAATCAAGAATGTTGCCGAGCCTCGTGTTGGAACATGGGCTAGGGAAACGCTGCTAAAGGCAGCGAAGCGAAAACGGAAATAAGACTTCCAGTAACGAGGCACGATGGGTAAAATCAAAATCGACGGCGGGATGGCCGCAAGGTCTCCCGTGGTCTGGCGTATATCCACGCTAGTTTCGGTCGTGATGCTGCACGCGGTCAACGAGAGTATCACGCCACGCTCAGAGGTCGAGCCCGGTGGTCTCCCTGCGGATTAGATTCACCGGGCTTGCTTCGTTCTTGGCCGCTCTGTCAGGCTGTTCTTATTGGCATTAGGGCACCTCACGTTCTGCATTGAATTAGACACAAAAAAACGACTGCGGCAATCAACTCCGTGCTATGAGTAGCACAGAGTGCAAGGTTATTGTCGCGAGAGGTTTCCTACGCATGCTTGCCTGTTAGGCATGGCGTCGGATCGCTCTAACGATCAGACTGGGATTGAAACCGTTTCTGGACTGTTTCAATCTTTGCGCAGTAAGAAGGTAAGCGTCAAACCGTTGAAACAAGGAAAATCAACGTGGTAAAACGTGGTAAGCGGGTAGATTTACCATGTTATTTTGAATCATCTTTGAGTTTCGCGAGTGCCGTCACGGCATCGACGCCGTGATCTTTTAGATATTTCTCGGCGGCTCTTATGCCTTGCTTCACGACTCCCCGTCCGCTGTCGGACTTGTCCATGTCGATCCGCTCACGCTGATTCTCGGCATTCCACTTGTCCCTGATCTTTGCGTGCGAGTGATATGTCCCTGCGGTCTTGACTACCCAGTGCCCGAATGTTGCGGGCAACACATGGCGAGCACTCGCCAGCTTAGATTTCAGCGCCGCACTTACGACACGCGATGCCCAGCTAGAACGGCAGAATTCGGAGTTGAAACGGCAACGCAAGTTAGAATTAGCCGAGATTCGGAAGCGAGAGGCTTTGGCGCAACAACAACGCGAAGCAGTCCGACAGCGGGATCGTCGGGGTGAGCTGATCGATTGCCTCGCTTAGTCGCCCCACTAAAACCGCGTCGCCCAATGAATCGCGTTCAGCATCTGGTTCACCCGGCGCGAGGTCGGGACCGTTTGCGACGGAATAGCCCAATTCGCCGAACCACGACAGGGCCGCCTCTTCGACAGTTGATTCATTGAACGAATGCATGACATTATTGCTCACGGGTCAATCGTTTGATCGTCATCAGCTTCCGAACGTTCGAGATGGGAAATCATGTCTTCGACATATCCGGGATAGGCTCTGTCTACCGCTCTCTGAAGTAAGCACAGCTGTTTGTACACGCGTCTCAGTGATGCGATAAGTCGCTGGGCAGGTTGATCGGATGCCGCTCCCCACTTATCGAGAAACTCCTCGACGGCTGAAATGTCGCGCCCCAACGTTTTGTACACCTCAATCGCCCCATTTGTCTCGCCTTCTAGCAATTTGAGCAAAGCTTGCGCATCAAGAACAAGCTCTCCATGCCCGTAGCGAGCGCAATCTCGTATTAACTCGCGCAGAGGCCCGCCTGCTTCGCTGACTTTCTTCATTTGTTTAGCAGTCGCGACGTCTGCCTGTAGGAATTCAATGCCGCCGACGAGTGGGTTATTTGCCGGCGCAGACTCGCTTTTCAAACCCTTTTTTGCCAGTTCCTCAAGCAAGCTACCTGGCGATACAATGTTCATCGTTTGGCCAGTCGGGATCGGAGCATCTAGTCCGCCTACGTTTGTGCTCTTATCGCCCGAATCACTGATGAATATTGTTCGATCCAGAAAGCCAAGCTCACTGATACGTTGCCGTTCCTCGGTCACGCAGTCAGTTAAGATACGAGTGTCGATCACGATATGAGCTACATGCTGCATGACACCGAAGACGACATCCCGCCATGTATCGGGACGAAGCTGGCGTATGTTCGCAGTCTGAAAGTGGTTCCAATACAGCGGTGAGTGCCGTTGCTTCTCCACCGCTGTCGGTTCAAGCAGGCATACAACTCGATAGGGATAGACGCCTCGCTGAAGTCGCCCCAACAGACGAACTGTTTCCCAGCGTGAAGTGCCTAACAGGAGGATTGCAGGGGGAAGCACTCCACTCGCGATTTGTTGCAAGAGCATCAGTACGCCAGTTCCAATCAGCACTACTGTCACGATCAGCGACGCGCCTCCAACGACAACGACGAAGGTGGCCGCTGCTACTAGGCACAACTGAACAACGGCTGTTCGGCCAATTTGAGTAGGGCCGATCCAGGAGAGCATTTGAGCCGCCGAGGAAAACAACTTGTTCTGCAACAAGACTCGCGTAGCAATCCATCGACGAGAAAGACCGATTAGCGAGAGCAGTGAGCGCACAATCAGCGGACCACAGACTAGTAAAGTGAATTGTTCGCGTGGTGTCATCGGAATAAACAAGCTTCTAATTGTAAATACCACGCAAAGCGTGGTGAAGCCTGGGAACTGCTGGGTGGTGTCCTAATTGCGTGTGCCGGGGCATTAGTCGAAGTCTATTCTGCTCTCAAACCACGGCTTCGTCTCATCTGGAAGAGAGGCGAGAAATCTCTCTATCGTCGGTTCCAGTTCTTCAGCAATGCCGTGCGTATCCCAAAGGAACTTGTCAGCAGTGTACTTTTGGCGCTCAAGAGTTAAGTGTGCCAGCAGCTTATTGAGCGGCCTTCGGAGCTTGACTAGGTATTCGCTGGGCGAAGCATTCCAGCCAGCAACGAAGTCTGCGGCTATGACATCGTCAGCCTTATCACCAGATCGCTCTCCGTAGAAAAAATCCATCAAGACGCGGACGTGGAGAAGAAAACTTTCTAGTAACGCATCAAATTCCGGCGATGCACCAGTGCCAACCTTCTCGTCAAATTCTCGGCGAAGGTAGCGAAACATGGAAATCTCGTACTCAACGCTGCCAGCTACATCTTCATTGCAGAATCGTTCCTTTTGACTCATCGCAGAATGTCCTCAGTTGATGCTTGGAGGAAGCTCTGTAGATATGATACTCTATCCCCAACGGGTAGGCGGGTCCGTGCTTCTGCAGCATGAGCGTACGGACCAAGAAGCATGCTCCATGGCAAATCAACCCCACACCCCACTCGCATCTATGACGAGTACATCTCCCTTTCCAAACTTCAGATATCTGTCATCCGTCACATAGGCGACAGCGGCAGACTTCTTCTTCGCCTTCTTAGCTAGTCCCCTAATCCGAGTCCACAACCCTGACGAGAGCAGTTCGTTCATTTGATTTCTCCTGCTACGGGCTTCACTTGAATCGCACACACGCATCCAACATCGCTTCCAGCGACTCTTCATCGGCCAGTCGGTGATCACTACCGACTTCGATGAGCTTCTCAAGTGACAGGCCGCTGTTGTTAATGAGTTCCTCAGAGTCGGTGAAGGGGATCACGTCGTCTTGGCGTGAGTGCAGGATGATTGTGTTCGGTTTGAAGGTGGTGGCCGTACCCCAGTTCTTCCATGCTGGGCACAACAAGACTAGCGGCGTGTCTTTGGACTCGATGTTCATGGCGACTGCGCCGCCACGGGAAGAGCCGACAATCACGTCGGGCTTGTGCTTGTTGCATTCGGCTTGGGCGATTTTGATGGACTCATCGAAGTCCTCGTCGGGCAGCTTGGGGTTAATGACTTCGTGGCCGTGCTCTTTCAGGAACGTCGGCTTGCGACCGCCCGGCACCGAGGTCCAGCCGTGGAGGAAGAGAATCTTCATTTGCTTCCTCCTCGCTCGGAAACATGTTCGCCCGGAGCGATGACTACTATCGACGATTTGTTGAGCCTCTCCAGAACGGCAACCGTTGGCGTGTCCGTAAAGCACGCATACGTTCGTTCGGTCCCGGAAGACCAAAACAACGGGCCAGCGACTACGTTGCCACGCTCATCCATGATCGGCTCTTGAAGAATCTCAAAGCGTTCCCAGAGATCAGCAAGCCATTGTCGATGTTCGTCTCCGATTTGATCCAAAATGTCATGGAAGTCATCATTGCTACTGGTGGCGAGTTCGATGTCTGGTGGCGAGTTCAATGTCTCGATGCACGTAGCGATGGATTCGTTGAGCTTGCGTGCGGCGGGTGATCCGCCCGTGATGCCGTAAATCCCGAGCAACGATCTCGCCCTAGTCATTGCCACATACAGACCATTGGCGAGTACCTTCCCCTCGGGCGCAACGTAATGGTCCACGCAGGGAATCAGGACGACTTCTGATTCATACCCTTTATACGAATGCGGTGTCGTCGCTATCAAAGTGTTCGCCTGACGCTCAAATGGACGGTTCTTTTGCATCGACAATTCAACGCCGAACTCATTCAACTTCGGCTTCAGTTGAGTCTCAAGAATCTGACCTGCCCTACCGTTGTAGATCAGGCAAATGTCACTTGGCGAAATCCCTTCGTTCTGAACAAGCGATTTCAAGTGCCCGGCAATTCTGTTCATCTCCGTAGCACGGTCATTTTCGCAGTGGTAGATCGGATTCGGGCCGTCAACTTGATTGAACCGAACATGCAGCCAGTCCTGCCCGTTGCGTTTTGTTCGCTCAAGTAGCGTCAATGTGAGTAACTCCTGTTGATCGTGCCGCTCCTTTGGATCGGAGAGTCTATTCAGAATGTTGACCGCAAGCTCCGTGATTGGAGTCGTTGATCGAAAACTCTCCCGCATGATTGTGGATCGGCCCCGCATATCAAGACCAAACTCGGACCACTTCGGAGTCTTGGTTCCGTAAACATTTTGAGCATTGTCATAAAAGATGTGCGCCGACCGGCTGTTCTTGTCGTCCACATCGGATTGTTCGACAATAGACAGCAATAGCCGCAAGGTGGACGGTCCCATATCCTGCGCCTCGTCGATGAACAGGGCGTTGCAACGAGGAAGAAGTTCGTTGGCGTCTTGTCGATTAAGGAACTCCTCGGCGGCACGGTCATAGTCAAAGCCGAATGAGTCCATCGACATCGATGCACTTGGCAACATCCCAGTGAGAACATCTTTGACGTGCAGTAGCGATACCTTCTGCCACGGAAACGCAGATTGTCTGAACAATTTACCGTCGTTGAGATGAGCCCATGCGGACTCGATGGACTTACGCAGCAATTTGTGAAGTGAACGATTGGCATAGACGGCCCAAATGCGTGCATCATTCTTGTCACCGAGACGTTGTGCCGTCCTCGCCAGCCAATTGCACAGCACCACTGACTTGCCGCTACCCGCAACACCACGCACCAAACGGGGCTTACCGTCCAGTTCAAGATTGATAAGCCGCTGCTGCTCTTGCGACAAAACTGGCTTCATTCCTTTCCGCTGCTCGAACTGACTTCCCATTCCGCCCTTGGCCTTCGCTTTGGCACGGTAGACGCCTTTCGACTCGGCCACTTTGCCTTTCGATGCTGACTCCGATGCCGACTCGCCGCACGCCTGCCACTCAAAATCTTCGCCGTCTTGAACAAGCACACTCGGCTTCAGCCCGGTCAACAGCGGCTTCAGGTACGGCTCATCGATCTCGCTGCGACTGGCGAGCATGATCACGGCTTCTCGTGCTCGACTGATGGCGACATTGACCAGTCGTTTCCATTCGTCATAGGGCCAGTTATAGCTCCCGGCGTTGACCGTATCGAAAACAACGATCTCAGCTTCGGAACCCTGCTGGCAGTGGACGGTTGAGGATTCCCAACTCGCCATTCCCCATTTGGCAAGCAACTTCGACACCACTTGAGCCTGCGCTTTGTAGTGTGAGATGAACAAACCGTTCGCAGTCCTGACTTTTGCGTCGGAGAAAATCTTCTGCAAGACCGATGGCGTGATCGCTCTGACCCAACTCTTGCTCCCCGGCCCTCGGCTGGCACGAATGGAGGCAAGGTCCGTGTCCTCCTCGTCAAGTACGTACCAGATGGCTCGTGAGTAATCGACGATGAATGGTGAAAGATTCGATTGTTGGTTGGCTCGTTCTGCAGCAGTCGTGAGGAAGCCTTCGTACTGAAACTTAGATGCGAGATCGCAAACGTCGGGGTGCATCCGACGCTGTTCAGACAGAACGTGAACTGCCGCTGGCGTGGATTCGATGTCTTCGAGATGACTTAGACCGCTACTCGCCAGCCAAGTGTGTTCACGAGTTGGCAGGATGCGAGAGATGCGGCTGATCGGAGCCAACTGCTTCGAGTCACCGACGAGCACGACACGACGTGCGGCCAGTAGTGACAGTGCTGCAATCGCAGTCCGAGAGATTAAGCCCGCCTCATCGATGAAGATTGTCGTAAACGGAGCCACTTCGCTTTCGACCATCTTTCTAATTGTGTCGTCGTTCAGGTAGCTCATCGCTTTGAACGCAGTTGCCACAACAACACGTTTGTTGGGATCAACGAAGATTCGATGGCTTTGGTCGCTGCCCGAGTTTCGCAATTCGCCGATCTGTTTCCTTGTGAGTGCCTTGTCCTCCCATGACTCGAACAGTGGAAGCTGCTGTGCGAGTCCATCGATCTGCGAAAGGATGTCGGACTCGGTGCCCCGGAGCATCGGCTCAAGCCGCTCTTTCACAAACGTCTGATACGACGCCCCTTTACCAATCCTCATCAGCGTATCGCTTGCCAACTCCTTTGGGCAGAATTCCTGTGCAGCCCTCCCAATTGAAAGCGCCACCGCATCCGTTGCCCGATTGGTTGTCGAGACCACGAGTATCCGCTCTCTCTGGTCATGCAGTGCCTTGGCGATCTGCTGCCCGGTCGTGTAAGTCTTGCCCGTGCCCGGTGGCCCCCAAAGAACACTCCACGAATGCTGCCACCACTCCTTCAACTGTGGCAGGCCAACCAGACTAGACTTTGCGACCCGTGGATGGGCTTCGCCTTCGGTGGCATTCAGTCGGCTAGGAAGCTGTTGCCGGATTTGTTCAAACTCGGTAGCGTTGAAGACAGCATCCAGTACCGACAGAAACTCGAATGGTCTGACAAAGAACGAACCGACCGTTGGTGCCAACTCCGGGTTGTCGAGGCTGATGAACAGACACCCGTTTCGTTCATCAACTTCAACGATTTCTCCCGACCAGAAAATCTCGTCTTCGTATTCAGCCTGTTCGTAGCAGTGGTTCGCAAACCTCTCATCATCGTCGAGAGACTTAGGGCGAAACGCTTTCGCTCCTTCCCATGTCCAGTCAAACTCGACCGACGCACCGACATGCACAACATAGACCGTGCCACGGTCACGTTCGGCAAAGATGCTTACCTTGCGGCAACGAAGCCGCTTCCACTTCGAGCAATCTCGGTACTCCTGCCGAACGGCTTTGCTCGCATCAGCGAGAAGTGAAGTATCGGCAGTCGGCAAACTCAGTTCCGAAGCAAAACGTGCGGGCTTGAATTCTCCATCGCCCGAGACTCTACGTTTCTGCAAGTCTTCGTAAATCTCGCCCTCTTCCATGAATTAGCTGTTTTCCGCCTAGCTGATGACCACACTCAACTCATTGTGAGGACATTCAGTAAGGCTGACGTTGTTGATCTCGATGATTACGACTCAACTCGTGTGATGCCTGAGAGTCTGCCGTCATTGACTAACGCTCAGAAAAACCGACATCGATCCTTGCCATCGACTTGCGGGAACAAAAGTTCAGCGTTGGCTGATTTCATGCGTAAACGATGTCTGCTATCTTTGGCGAACGACAGACAAAGATCCGGCAGATTGGGGAGAGAGTCAAGTAGCCAAGCTCAGAGACTACCTGCCGATATTTGAAGTAGCAGAGGATTTGAGCGTGGCGGCAATTCCCTCTCGATCTGGGACGACGCTGGAAACTTCGGGGGTTTAGTGAATCCGATCAACTCGTATTGTCTATTCAAGAACGTATAACTCGATGTGTTAATGAGGCGAGAGCAGAAGCGAAGGAATCTGCCGTTAAGAAAGACACGGTTATCAGAATGATTAGAAAGAAGCCGGCAACAAACTCCGGGCTCTGGTTCAGATTGTCGATCATGTCGCAGTACACCTGATCGATTCTGGCAAGGGGATCGTACTGCCGCCGAAGATTCGCAATTGTTGCCGCAATGTTGTGGTGCGCATCGACTAGGAACTTGCCGAGTGAGTCAGAAGGGAGATCAGGAGTAGGAGTCGGCTCGTCCAACGCTTGGTGGTGGGTTAGGTGCATATCGAATTGCGATCTATCCGGGTGCAGGACGTACACGGATATAGGTGTTAGCCGTCAGTTCGGGTTGACTTCTCGTGGTTTTCCAACCATACGGTCAAAGTCGGATGGCGGATCGGAACCAAGCCAGTCTTCGGGAATCTTCTGTTCGGCGAGTGCAGCAGGCAACGGGAATTGTTCTTGCCGTGTCATGTAATAGTTGAGTGGGAATTTCACGAATGTGTTATTCGTTGCTTCAGGCGGAACCGCTTGCATGCGGACCTTGCACCGATTTGGTTGGTTCGTCTTCCAGAGTCGTAGCATTGGAAAACCGTGTACGATGATTCCGTTCTTTGCCTGAACCCACGGAACTTCGCCGAAACTGTAGCCTTGATCCAAGAGTGCAAAGACGGCCTTCTGATCTGGTTGGATGATCAGATAAATGAAAGTCTGTTGGTAGTGTGATGACCAAATTCCAATAAATGCATCTGACGCTGTCTTCGTTTCGTCATCCGCTTCACAGCAGGGCTTCAGCGAGAGGTAAGCCATTGCGTTCCCAATCGCTATCGTCGCTTTTCGTCGAGATGGGTTCATTGTTGTCCCCAGATGGATAACGAATACCAATCTATCCGTCTGTACTCGGACGGATAGATTGTGCGTTGAACTGAGACGCTTGGCTGAGGGCTGCTGGTCGCTTATGCGGATTCATTGCCGGTTGGTCTCGACGGGTCGCATTTTAATGCGATCTCAGGAGCTGATGCAACTCGAAGCGGCGAGAATGCGGTCGACAGACTAACCATGGTGTTGACGGTCGTGCTGGTGGTGGCGGACCATCCGAGACGCTAGTCGAAATCGCCGACTGCGTCGATCGTGGGTGGTCACGTTCGGCGTTCGTCAGGGGTGCCCAAGCGGCGCGAGGGAAGCGATCGAGAAGATACGTCAAGACCATTGCCAGTGGCGTCGGGCTGACCAATGCGTGGCTTGCCGAACAAGGACTGTTAAGCATGAAGACTTTATGGGCCCAGCTTGCTCCACTTCGTTGAATTGCCGTATGCGGGCCCGCACGTACGGTGGTGTGGGGAGGGTCATCCGCGAGGATGGACCTTACCCGATTCGGCTTTGCTCACCGACCACGTCTCAATCATTCACTCAATCATTCTGTTTTGTGAGCCGAGCCGTGAGCTTGGCAATGAAGTCAGGAACCTTTGCTAGAAACTCCCGCTCTTTGTCCGAAAGTTCCTCGCCAAGTTGAACCGCCTCGGCTTCGTCAGGGCAAGGCATGCTTTCAAAGCCGCAACGCGGACATTCTGCAGGAGGATTCTCCTGGGCCATCACATAGGTATCGCTCTGCAATCCGCATCGTCTGCAGTGCCACTGCACGTCATACAGGTCCCGTCGGACGAGTTCATACCATTCTGTGGCTTTCGATTTTCCTTCAGGCAACTGGAGCGGAATCCCGCGACCAAGCCCAGTGGGCTCGTTAAACGCGTTCGGATTGTCTATGTCTTTCCTGAGAACGGAAGGAAGTGATAAGACTTGCCGTCCCCACGTCGCCAACTCGCTAACCATAGCATCGCTAGGAGTTTCTGATGTGCGAATTATCTCTCGAACTCGAAGAGGATTGTCAGCCAGGAAAAACTCGATCGCAGCACGTTCCCGCCACATTCCACGTCCGATCTGCTTACGCGATTCGGCGGCAGATTCGCTGAGGACGACGATGATCCCACCAGCTCGGGAAAGCTGATCGAGGTATGTCGCATGCCAGTTTTGAGGCTCCCTACGCCAATCAAATAATCCGCCAAGGTACTGCTCGGTGGTGATATCAGCAGGCTTGATGAGCTTGTCCAGGTACCAAGCGGGTACACCGCGCGCTGCCAGGGCGCTGGAAAGTACACGGACGAATTCAAAGTCCGTGGCAAAGTGGTAACTGAAAGCGACATGCGAGGACTGCATTTGCATTGTGGACCTCGTCAAACTGTAGCCGAACGAATATCAATCTATTCGTCTGTCCTCGGACGAATAGATTGTGCGTTGAACTGAGACGCTTGGCTGAGGGCGGTTGGTCGCCTATGCGGATGCATTGCCGGTTGGTCTCGGATCGTCGCATTTTAGAGCGAGCGGAGGAGAGGTTGCAACTCGGCGTGGCCAGAATGTGGCGGATGCACTGTCCGCGATATTACCGGTCGTGCTGGTTTTGGCGGGCCGTACAAGTGCAAGGATTGTGGAGTTAGCTGAACGGATCGACCGGCGAAACCGCTTGGCGACATGACGGTCAATCTTGTGAAAGCCAAGCTCGCCTTGCGGATGCTAACAGAAGGTATGTCTATTCGAGCGACCGAGCGAGTCACGGGTGGCTATCGTCCCATCGTCCAAATTTCTACTGACGGCTTACTTCGCCATTGAACAACGCAAGATGCCACTCCCACGACGAGCGATTCGGTATGCTCTTTAGAACAGTCCTGCGTTTCCGCGTTATAATTGACTCCCCGTTGCTCTACACGGCGTAATGTTTGACAACGTCTTCATCCACTTCGATTCCCAAGCCCGGTTTCGTAGGCACTTTGATGAAGCCTTCTTCTAATTCCAAGCGTTCGATTGCCAATCCGTCGCGCCAAGGATTCTCGGATTGGTCGAGTTCCAACATGGGCGTATCCGTGGGCAGGCCCCAATGAGGGTCGGGAAGCAGTGAGAGAAGGTGAGTCGTTGCTGCGATTAGTATGTCGCCGCCCCAGCAATGTGGGAGGCAGCGAATGCTTGACAGTTTCGCCATCTCAGAGATGAACAGCACTTCACCGAGACCCCCGCATAGGCTGATGTCCGGTTGAATAATATCGATGGCGCGACGATCGATAAGTTGTTTGGCGGAACCTCGCGAGTCGACCGCTTCACCGCCAGCCAAAGGCAGCGGCATCTTGCGACGCAATTCGTCATACCCAGCATACTTGGGCGATTGTGGAAGCGGTTCCTCAAAGAACTCAAAGCCAAGTTCGTTCAGCGCGTGTCCCATCCGAACGGCGTTCGCCATCGTATATCCACCATTTCCGTCTACCATCAGTTGAACGCCGGGGCCTACGGCGTCCCGGACCGCAGCGGCAACTTTGGCTTCCCGCGCGACCGAGTAGCGTCCAAGTCGCATCTTGATTGCCTTGTGCCCTTGCTCGACCATCTTTATCGCAGTTTCCGGATAATGTTCCTCAATCTCTCGACCTTCGACGTATTCCAACGCCGATACATAGACCGGCACTTGATCTCGCATCCTGCCGCCAAATAGTTCGGCGACCGGAAGATTTAGCGCCTTGCCCCGCAGGTCATTCAACGCCGTTTCGACTCCGCCAACCGCGAGTCCATTGCCAAAGTTCGGCCCCCACAGTTCTCGCCACAAGCGACGGTACTCGAGCGGATTTTGACCCAACAAGCGAGGAGTCAAGTCATCGACGATCGTCCCTCGTGTACCAGATATTGGTGCGGTTTCCCCCCAACCAACGAGTCCTTCATCTGTTTCAATCTTGATCAACAATGCTTGGCGCGTTTTTCCGAGTGGAACGGAGACGGAAACGCCGAAAGGTCGCTTCAATGTGTGTCGCAGCAAGAAAGTCTTGACGGAAGTGATTGTGAGTTGCGGCTGCAACTCGGATTCCTCCGTAGCGAACGCGTCGAACGGAGTCGATCCAAGCATGCCGCTAGCCAGTAAGCCTGCGCCGAATCGCAATGCGTCTCGCCGGTTGCTCATAGCCGCTGTCGTACTGTTCTCATCGTGTTTCATAGCAGGCTTTCATTCGTCTTGGCTGTCATTCAAATCAAACGAGCAAACACAGACGCGGTCACAATCGCAACGACTGCGGGTCTATTCGCGAATCAATTTTTGAAAACGCTGGCCATTGATTTCAGCAATTTACAAATTACCATCGGCGTCCGTGGCTAACATATGCGGCAATTGAAACTCACCTAGCCCTTTGCCTGCTTGGCCCCACGAGCCCACGACCTTACCGTGACCGTCGAGTTGCAAGATTTTGTTCGCTCGACCAGCGGCTTCGATGTTGGGTCGTGCTCGTACGACAACATGCGAGAGATCAAACAGGATACCCTTCATGTCGGGATGCTTCTGACGGATCGCTGTGATCTTCGATCCATTGCCAAGTAGATGTCAAAAAGTCGCGTGATTCTTACCGATTACGTTCACCGTTACGCCTTTTAGTCCCGCATACTTCACAGCCATTCCAAGGAGAGTGTATTCGTCGTCATCGTATCCTGCTGCAAAGGCGTCTTGATGCATCACAAGTACGGCATCACCACCTCCCACCTCTTCGGTCGCCTGCTTAATTGCGGCTTCAAACTCCGGCAGATAATACTGCACGGTCGCCTGAAGAATGGCAACACGCGTTTCTTCTTCATGCATGGAAGGTGACGGGTGGTCAACGCCTATTCTCAACTCTTTTGGTTAAGCCATCAGTTAGTCCGTTTCGGAGCACCCTCTCGAATAGCGAAGTGTGATTTATCCGGCAGCTTTGAGACGGATCGTGTCCGTTGAACTCTGCCTTTTAGTGGCAAAGGCACGTTGGCGACAATCCTACCGCGTTGGACGCGACTTGCAAGCAAGTTGGTAACCTCGGGGCCTTCCTTCAGGTACATCTCACCTCTCCATGGACGGAGGCCCATCACGTTATCGTACTGCTGTTGGGTTACCTCGTTCTCACTCAGATAAAACGGCTCCGCGATCTCCACCCGATGCGGTGAATGTTCGCTCTTAAGGAACGGCAAAATGCGTTTTGGCACGGCTCCATTAGGAAGGTCAGATGAACTAGCTCGCTTTGCGACCTCCTCTACGGAGATGCTGCTACTCATCTGAGACTCACCAGCGGGGAGCGGAACCGTGACCACAGGGATTTCAATTCCGTGCTACGATGTCTGTCACAGTAATAGAAGCGGTCCTCGCCGGTGTTTCGCGGGGATCGCAGAGTAAAATGTCGCGTTCCAATACACCTGCTTGCAAGATCAATCGCATGTCCAACTACATTTACCTCAAAGAGGCTCTAGCGATTCAAACTTGGGTCGCCCAACTCCGTCGGCAGCTACACCGCTTTCCAGAGGTGATGTATGAGGAGGTCAAGACAAGTCAGTTGGTCCGTCAGACACTCGACGAGCTAAGAATCGCTTACCAGTATCCGCTGGCGGAGACTGGCGTCGTGGCCACGCTCGGTAACGGAAATGGTCCGTGCGTGGCTCTGCGCGCTGACATGGACGCGTTGCCGATTCATGAGGAAGCAGATGTTTCGTTTCGCAGTGAGATTGCAGGCAAGATGCACGCCTGCGGTCACGACTGTCATACGGCAATGCTGTTGGGTGCAGCCCGCTTGCTAAAAGAACGGGAAGCGGACATTCAGGGTACAGTGAAGCTGATCTTCCAGCCCGCAGAAGAAGGTGGGGCAGGCGGTCAGCGGATGCGAGACGAGGGTGCCCTTGAGAATCCCGTCGTCGAGCGAATCTTCGGTCTTCATGTATGGCCGAAACTTCCCGTCGGGAGTTTTGGTTCCCGCGCCGGAGTTTTCTTGGCGGCTGCGGGGGCCGTCGAAATCACCATCCACGGTCGTGGTGGGCACGCGGCAATGCCCCATTTGACGGTCGATCCCGTGGTGGTCGCGGCCAAGGTAGTAACCGAATTACAGACAATCGTCTCGCGGGAGCTCGACCCACTGGATCCGGGCGTGGTCACGATCTCCACGATTCACGGCGGCGAGGCGTACAACGTCATACCCGAAACGGTCCAACTGAGCGGCACGATTCGCGCGATCTCGATGGAGACGCTACAGCAGATGCAGCAACGAGTTCGCGAAATCACGGCGGCTGTTGCGACGGCACATCGCTGCGAAGCCAGTACCACTTTTCCGAACATCGACTATCCGCCCACAGTGAACGACGCACAGTGCTGGAGTGTGGCCAAGCAATTGGCGATTGAACTCACCGATGAGGTTCACGTCCAAGAATTGCCACCAACGATGGGCGGCGAGGACTTTGCCTTTTATACGGAACAAATCCCTGGTTGCTTCGTTGCGATTGGGGTGCGCAACGAAGAACAGGGTGCGATATACAACGTCCATCATCCGAAGTTCAAAGTCGACGAAGACGCCTTGCCGTTAGGAGTGGCTTTACATGTTGCATTTGCCATGAAGTCGCTGGAAGAATTGTGATGCCGCAGGAGCCAAATGGCATGAGATCGTTAGTACTGCGACTGATGAGTTAACAAGTGGATTCCGCGCGGCCAATATCATCGAAGGTGCCCATGCAACACCTATCGATCGAGCCCGGTTCATTGCGCTACGTGAGCAGCTCGCTGAGCAATACAATCCGCGAACTGGCATTGAAGACCTTTTGATAGACGCGATGGCTCAAGCACATACGATGCAGCGGTTCTGGCTAAAGATGTTGACGATCTGCGCAACGCTTGAAGAACAAAATGAAGAAGCGCGACGTGCGAAAGAACGCGAGCGCAATCTCATCGAAAAACAAAATGAAGAAAGGCGACGTGCAGAAGAACGCAAGGCATACATGGCGGAATTAGTGCTTTGTCCGTATTGTCGCGGCGAAATACGTCGCGATGCGCAGAAGTGGCGGCACTGTAGTGAATGGGTAAGTGATTCTGGGCATTCCGACATGCTCGCGTTCTTTCTCGGTCTCGTATTGGGTCCTGTGGGCCTCTGGTACAAAGGTCGTTTTGCCGAAGGATTTGCGTGGCTAGCTGCATCGACATTTTACGGATGGCAGGCGTCTCTAACACCGGGATTATGGATCGGCATACCGGGCTTCTGGATCGGCATGGCTATCCATGCGGTGACCGCGAAAGGCAAACGATAAGGCGAATCTTGGGAAACGGCTTGATGACACGACACGCAAGAAGTTGAGCCTTACCCACAAACAACGCGGCACGATCCCACCGAAAGGCGCAAATGTCTGGACAAAAGAAGAGCTTCGTTTGCTCCGTGAGTTACCGCCAGCGGAAGCCGCCAAGCAAACGGGACGGACTCTAACCGCCGTACATCTGCGCAGAAGCAAACTAAAACTCCCTAATGCGAGACACGTGACGTACGCCGGCAAGACACAATCCATTCCCAGTTGGGCTCGTGAAATCGGGATCACGCCCGAGGCGCTACGGCTTCGACTCAAGCGAATGACTCTGGCCGAGGCACTTACGACGCCGAAGCAGAAGTAGATGAGCGTGCTGATTGCAGGGGTTGATGCTGCCGAGTTAGCATATTCGGCTCCGATTCTCTTTGTTCAGGACGGTTGCAGGTATGGCTATGTCTCTCGATGCACTCATCGACGAACTAACCGGAGTCAAGCAGTGTGCCGCATTAGCGTGACGTTCACCATGCGGAGAGCATTGCCACTGTTGCAAGGTTCGCTTGCACGTCGCAATCAATGTCCCAGCCCACCCGGTATATCAAACGCGTCGACCTGCTCCCAATTGTCGCCGTTCAACTTCTCCCACCGCGCAACCAGCGTCCATTGCGATCCGTCGTGATAGTTGTAAGTCGCAAACCGAACATGCTCGATTGGGATACCGAGTTTATCGGCCAACTGCTCTCCCATCTGGTGGATTGCCTCTTGCTCCGCGCCTGGTCGTTTGAATCTTGCCATCGAACTGCCCTCGCTGATTTGATGCTGCGTCTAACAGACTCAAAGCGTAACCAAGTTGCACCCGAGATCCAACCGGTAAAGTATTGTCCGTAACGACGCACGACACCCTGTGATTGCTGAGGGAGCACCGTCAGTCCGCGATAGAAGTTAAAATGCCGGCATGGACAGCAAGAGCGATAAAGTGACCCGAGTGCGACCAAATTTCTCTATCAGAACGCTCGCCATCGTCGTGACGTTTGCGTGCTGCTATTTGGCGTGCTGGGGACCGACAAAGAACCAAGGCTGTAAGTTTGTGTTACAGCAGCTTGAAGCACAGTCAGCCCGTGAACTAACGATCGACTTCCCTTGGGGTGAGAAGGCATCGATGCCGTTGGTGGTTGGCGTCAATCGGGACAACATTCGCGGCTATTACTTCTGGTTCTTCGGTTACGTTGCGAAATTGCCGTACGAAAGAGAAGTCGGCTGGGACGGGCACTGGACTCACGAAATCCGTAAGATGGTAGAAGCTCTGGAACGACCCTTGTCCGATCCGTAGCAAATGAGTCCTTAGCGAGATTGGACCCGTGCGGCTTGGAACTTTATCGCAACAAAACGAGCCACCAATCACGGGGCAGGTGTACTTGATGGCTATCGCCCTATCTCGGCCGAAATAGGGGTTCTACTGCGGGTATCGTCTAACTCTCGATCGCGGATTCAACCTGTCTACTTCGAGCTGTGAATTTCACACTGTGCGATGTTGCCCCACGATCCCCCTGGCCTTTACGCGGTGTGTGATTTCAGCGGCGAGTCCACTTTCAATTCGTCACTTCCGCCATCCGCGCCGCTTCCGCCCAAGCTTTATCTTGCGTTAACGCTTCGGCAATGACTTTCTGTTGGCCGCGATGGGCGTACACCTGCCAAACCTTTTGCCCGTCGCGGATGAACGCCACGTCGCCGCAAGAGAAGCCAAGCGTTTTCAGCTTGGTATGTGCTTCGTCCGATGATCTTGTGATACGGTTCATCGGTGCGGAATTGTAGCAGTCTCGCGAGCTTCGATAACTGTCACATGTTTTGACTGATTGCGTCGGCCGTTTTCGATGGTAAAATCAAAACAGCTCGGCAAGGTTTCTGCCCCACCTCGCCGAGATAGGCCCCTCAAGGATTCTGCCCCTCCTTGCCGGGCCGAACTTATTTCTTGGCAGTCGCATCTTCGGTGCTGTAGACTGCTCGCACACACCTCTAGCGTTGCTGCCTTCCTTGGTGCCAACCTTCTGATTGCACACGCGAGAGGTGTGCTTTCTACTTAGGGCTCACCCATGCTCGCTCCACCACTCGCCGCCGCAATCGGCCAAGTCGAAGACGTCGCCGAACCTCGCGATCGCTGGGAAATCGCGGAGTCGGTCTACAACGACGAAATCAGCCGCTACGACAAGTCCACCAATCGAACCAGGAAAGCGATTCGCCCGTGAAAGCCAAGGGTCCCCAGTTCATACGGTTCCTGAAACCGATCATCGAGGTATTACGCGAGTCCGGTGGGTCCGGTACATCGTCCGAAGTTACGGACAAAGTAATTGAACGACTGAACATTCCAGACGAAGAGCAATCGGTCATTTTGAAGAGCGGGCAATCGCGGGTGTACAATCAGGTCCACTGGGCACGAATGTACTTGGTGAGTGGCGGGATCTTGGATTCGTCCAAGCGCGGCGTATGGACGCTCACGGAAGAGGGCAACAAAATCGACCTAGGAACATTCGACTCTCTAGTGTTCTTCAAGACCGTCGCCAAACGATACAAGAAGAAGAAAGCCGAGAAAACAGAAACACAAGACGATGAAATGACGGACGAGCAGCCAGATGAACATGACGTCGATTATGGAACTGATTTGCTCGAAGTCATAAAGAGCCTGCCTCCAGCCGGTTTTGAACGTCTTTGCCAGCGACTACTTCGTGAGAACGGATTTGAGCAAGTGACAGTAACCGGGAAGAGCGGTGACGGCGGAATCGACGGAATTGGCATTCTCCAGGTCAACAAATTCGTCAGTTTTACCGTGCTGTTTCAATGCAAGCGATATCAAGGCTCTGTGACGCCAAGTCAAGTTCGTGACTTCCGGGGTGCGATGGAGGGACGTGCCGACAAGGGAATCATCATCACCACGGGAGTCTTTACCGTTGAGGCTAAGAAAGAAGCTCGGCGTGATGGTGCAAAGCCGATCGAACTGGTAAACGGCGATGATCTCGTTGAGCTATTTGAGTCGCTCGAATTAGGCGTGACGCCACGAACTACCTACGAAGTCGATCAGAAGTTCTTTGACGAGTATCGAACGTAACCCTATGCCCGCCGTGGCGAGACAGCGACTGGCCGAACGAGGCGCGCAAACGCGAGATGTCCGACGAGTTGGAAGCGTACCAACGCGAAGTGCCGCCGCTGTTGTTTGGCATCCGTCGTACGGTCAGTAAGATGCGGCTCAAGTACCTTCAGGCGAGCGGCGGGTTGCCGCGTGAGGCGGCTTGAGCATCGTCAAGGTCGAATTCTGGCAGCGGTCGTCGAGCGCAGTTGATTGGTTCAATTGGTTAAGATCCAATACGTCATGCCGTTAGAGACTGCCGGGCGAAGACCGAAACGTTTTGCGGCGGGAGCACCCTGAAGCAGTTGACGCAAATCTCCCAAGAATGGGCTGGCGGCGAAATACGAGGTTTCAAAAAAGCTGTTCGCCGATTCCACGACGATCGTCTCCAGGCCGGGCATGATAACGAGACCGGCCGACGATTCACCGAGACGGGGCGAGGCATTCATGGTTCTCGCAGCCGCTAATGCGGCATCGTTGTCGAAGACATAGAGAGTCACGCGGCTGGCGAGGCGAATGGCTGCTGGCCCGAGTTGATCGGCGAATATGTCCCGATCGACATCCGGTGCAACAAGAACGAGTTCGTTCAGCATGGCCTCCGTGGCATCCGGCGTCGCCACGGAGATTTCCGCCAGTGACTTGAGCACAATTCGGCAACCCATGCTGTGTCCAATGATGTTGAGTTGTTTGGCCTTGGTGTTGGCTTTCAATCGCTTGATGAACTCGCTGAAGTCGGCCACTGCTGCTTCGGCTGCGCTCGTATCGGCGAGATAGGACGTAGCGCGTCCTGCGGAGGGCCAACTGAAGAGGACGGTCGGCGAATCCAATTGCAGGTCATGCACCAATTGTGCAGAACGCATCATGGCTGATTGAAAGCTCATGTTGTAGCCGGGCACATAGACCGTGATCTCGTCGCTGCCCGACTGCGCCAAGTCTGCGTCGAGGCTACTGAATAGCTGGCTTTCGTCGTAAGCTGTAACCGAACGCAGCATGACGTGCTTATCTTCCTGCGCCTTCCGCCAGAAACTCGGCATCTCAATCGCCCCGACCTTATGCGTCGGAGGAATACTGACTATTCCCTCACCGTACGAAAGGCCGGCGCGCTTGGTGCCATAGCTGATTGTGGTCCCCGCTTCCAACGAGCGGTCCGTGGCAAACCGAATCGTCGCCACGGGAAAGTTGGAGAGAATGCTTTGTGTCGCGACGTTGGCGTGTTCCAAGTCTTGGGCCGACAATCCCGGCGTCTCTGCGATCGCGATTACTCCCGCCAACGTGCCGAGACTTGGGTTTGCCGCCGCCACGCTGGCCGCCAGTTCGGGGCTGCCGAGTCGTGAAATCGAGGTGATGGCTAGTTTCTTCGGCTCCTCTTCCTCGCCCGTGAGATACGGCATGAACTTGACCAGGAGATCCAGTTCCGTCAATTTGTTTTCCCGTACTGCTTGGGTATGGGTGAAGTACCAGCCAATCGCCGCGATCACAAGCGCGGAAGCAAAGGTGGATATGGTGGCGAACTTGTCCCACCAGTCCTTGGCCTTCTTGTCCGCCTTGAGCAGCTTTGCGATTTCCTGGAGCGTCTCCAAGACGGTCGCGTCGCCAGCCGCCAGTGGGTTGCTCGGATTAGTTGCGGGGAGAGTCGAACTTTGGTCTGATCCGCCATGCGTCGTAACGGGGCTGCGTTGATCGCCTTTAGGGTTCGGTGTGGGCTTCTTGCGATTCATGGCTGCTTCTCAACGAGTGGCTTCTATCAACGCGACTTGGCGTTGGGAGTTCGCTTGCGACGATTGGCTTTGGGCTTCTCAGGTGCGCCGTTGTCACGCTCGGCACGGATGCGGGCCAAGAGTTCGCTGGCGGGTTCGTAGTCGCGGCCGGCGGCGGTGGCGAGGGTGTGTTCGGTGGGAACGAGTTCGCCTCGGAAGGCTTTGGCCAGGAGCGACTGCGTGAGGCGGTCGACGTGCGCTTGCGCCTGCCTCAGCCGGGACTCGATCTGGTCCGCGAACGCGAACAGCTTTTCGACTCGACGCACGATTTCTTGTTGCTCGGGAAGCGGGGGAACGGGTGTTGGAAACGCTTTGATGTCTCGGACGTTCAAGTGCGGAGACGCGCTGCCGCCGGTGAGTTCTTGGACGCGATGGGTGATGACGGGACTGTTGACACTGGAGTTGCATAAAATCCGTCTGCGTGAAGAGGATGACGGTTGGTTTTGCTGTGTTTCCTGCTTGTCAGGGTGGCGTCGGTAGAGTTCACGTTTCGTGAACTGTGGCAACACGTCCTGGTTGCAGTTTTCTTTTCCGTATTTGGGCTGACGGAAAAGAACTGCCCATACAAACGAAAAGACCTCTTTGGTATTGTTTGTTTGCCAAAACTAAACAACGTGAAACCAAAGAGGTACGAGCGTGAAGCGTAGCAGAAAAAGTGTGCGGTCGAAAGCGACTGCCGTGCCAGAATTGCGGTTCGAAGATCATCGGCTCACTTCGTTTGCTGGCTTGGTCGTGATTCAGAAGTTCTTTCAGGTGATCTCGTTCAACAATCGGTTGCACAAATGCTTCCGCCATCTGCCGTCAGGTAAGATCTACGGTCGTGGAACCCTCTTCATGCAACTTGTCGTCCATGTGCTGCTCGGCTATCGCGAACTGCGTGACGCCGCTCATTACCAAGACGATCCGTTGGTGCAGCGTGTCTTGGGGCTCAAGCAACTGCCGGATATTGCCACGATCAGCCGCATGCTGAAAGAAGCGGACCGGCAATCCGTCGACAAACTGCGGCAACTGTTAACCGACATGGTGTTGGAACGGCTTGGTTCGCTGGCGTTGCCGCGCGTTACGCTCGACTTTGATGGTTCGGTACAGTCGACCAAACGCCGCGCCGAAGGAAGTGCGGTCGGCTTCAACAAGAAGAAGAAAGGATCGCGCAGCTACTATCCGCTGTTCTGCACGCTGGCTCAGACTGGCCAAGTGTTCGACTTCCTGCATCGCTCGGGCAACGTCCATGATTCGAACGGAGCCAGAGAATTCATCCTGCAATGCGTGCAGCAGGTGCGAGATCGTCTGCCGGGCGTCGTCATCGAAGTGCGGATGGACAGTGCGTTCTTCAGTGACGAGATTGTGACGGCGCTCACCAAGCAAGACATCCAGTATACGATCAGCGTTCCGTTCGAACGCTTCGTCGAGTTGAAGCGGCTGATCGAAGGCCGCCAACGGTGGTCTGTGATGGACGAGGAGCGATCCTACTTCGAGACACAATGGAAGCCGAAGTCCTGGCCACGTCGTTGTCGTTTCGTGATGTTCCGCACGCGTGCCAAGCAACAACAGAAGGGGCCCGTGCAGCTCGATCTTTTTGAGCCTTACGAGTACGGTTATGAATTCAAAGTCATCGTGACGAACAAGGACCTGACGGCAGCGCATCTTGTCGATTACCACAGTGGCCGCGGTTCGCAGGAAGGTGTGTTCGGCGAACTCAAGACGCAGTGCCACATGGATTACATTCCCGTTCGCAAGCGCTGTGGCAACGAGACGTATTTGTTAGCGAGCTTGTTCGCCTACAATTTGATCCGTGACTTGCAAATGCAACTGGAGCCTCCGACACGCACAACGACTCGCAAGCGATCGACGTTGTGGCAATTCGAGCAAGTCAGCACGATCCGCCGTACTGTCATTCAACGCGCCGGTCGACTTTCGACTCCATCGGGCAAGCTGATGCTAACATTCTGTACCGGCAAGAACCTCAAGCAACGCTTGTTGCAAATATTCGAAGCCCTCGCCACATAGCAACTATTTTTGCAACATTAGGGTTAAGCCAGTGCATCAGCAATGTTGGCGCGTACTCTGATCCGACTCGAAAGAGCATAATTCGTTGGCCAAGACAAAGCTCAATGCCGGGTGGAATCTGACACGCGAGTCCGAGAATGCCGCCCTCCCGGCTGTAGACAATATCGCCGGGTGCCGGGCGAAGCCGTTCGATTCGCTCGTTGAATGTTTCAGCCGAGACAAACCGCACTTCAGTTAGGTCCAGAATGCCGGGTCGAAAGTTCGTCGTTCGGATACACAGTTTCCCTGTGTCCGCCCATTTCGGCGTTGAGTGCGGGCAATCGACAACGTTGACGCAGACCGATTCAAGCGTCGCCCAACTCCACGATTCCGGTAGCGTGGGAAACTCGGCGGGAATGTCTATCTCGGTCGGTGTGCCGATTGGGGGTGCCTCGTTCTCCTCGCGCCAGTCGGCGGTGAGTTTGCCGGAGCAGGCGGCGGCGAGGACGGATTGGCGGAAGCGTTTCAGCAGACCGGAAGAGCGCGACAGACGCTGCTGGCTGGACGACACCTTCCCCAACAGCAACTCCAGCTTCCCCACAATCCGCCGCTGCTCCGCCAACGGTGCGACGCGAACGGGAATTGAGTTCATTGCGGCCTGAGTCAGCTTGAGGCGGGTTGTGCCGTTGACGAAACCGTTGAAGTCGAACCAGTCGAGGAAGTACTTGAGATAGAGGTTCGACGTGGCGTCGCCATTGGCTCGCAGGACGTGAGCGTGGTTGTTGACCCAGCTCTTGCCGCGAACGATGTAGGCAATCGGTTTCGACTTGTCGAAGAAGGGTGCGCCGTCTTCTCCAATCAGCAGGATTTCTTCGTCGAACAAGAAGTCGTCGATCCAGCCCACTTGGCCGGTCGCGCCGAAGTACGGAACGTCGCCCAAGCGCTTGGCACGTTCGTCCGAATTGATTGGGATTCGTCGGCTGTCGAGCACATCGACCAAATCTCGAAAGGTCGCAGTTGTCCATCCTTCCGGCAACACGTTTCCATCTCGCTCCGGCTCGGCTGTAGCCTCGCCCTCCCGGTTGGGTTTTGACCGGACGCTCATACCTCGACTCCCTCTTCCTGCTCGATGAGGGCGACGATTTCGCGCAGGTCGCCGACGATCGCTTCCAGTTCCGTGATCGCTTCGGTGGCGAGGTCTTGCGGGTCGGGGAGGTCGTCGCTCGATTCCAGCGACTCGTCCTTCAGCCAGGTGATGTCGAGCTTGTACGACCGCTCGGCAATCTCGGTCGCGTGGAAGCGACGGAAGCGGCCGGTCTCGCCCAGGTCTTTGCGCTTCGGCTTGCACTGGCCGTTCGGGTCGGAGCCGTAGCACTGCTCGAACTCGGCGAAGTGCTGCGGGCTGAGCGGCCGGTCCTTCTTCGTGATGCCGGGGACGTTGCTCCGCGCGTCGAAAATCCAGACGTCTTCGGTCGGCAGCCCCTTCTGGAAGAAGATCACGTTGGCCTTCACGCCCTGGCTGTAAGGCGTGAACGTGCCGCGCGGCAGGCGCAGGACCGTGTGCAGGTTGCAGTCCTGCATCAGGATCTCGAAGACCTCGCCCGCCTTGCCCTCGAACAGACAGTTGTCCGGCAACACCATCGCGGCTCGCCCGCCCGGCTTCAGCGCGTTGACGACGTGTTGCACGAAGTTGAGCTGCTTGTTGCTGGTCTCGATGGTGAAGTCGTCGCGCGTGGGAGCCTGATTCGCTCCCTTCGTGCCGAACGGCGGATTGGTCAGGATCACGTCGAACCGCTCGGTCGACGGCGGATCGTAGATCGTGTCGCCGAGCGTGATGTGCGGCTCGACGCCGTGCAGGTAGAGGTTCATCAACGCCATCCGTCGCGGCCGGGCGACCAGTTCCTGAGCGAAGTAGGTCTGCCGCTTCACCCGCTTGGCGACGTCCCGGTCGAGGGCTCCCTTCGACTGTTCGACCAGCCACTCGTGCGCCGCGACCAGAAACCCGCCGGTCCCGCAGGCCGGGTCGCAGATGGTGAACTCCTTGTGCTTACGCGGATCGGGCTTCATCACGCGGACGATCGACTGAATCAGAACTCGCGGCGTGAAATACTGGCCGGCCCCTTTCTTGCCTTCGTTGGCGGCCTGTTCGAGCAGCCCTTCGTAAGCCTCGGCTTTCACGTCCACGCCGAGCGAAGTCCACTCGATTTCATCGATCAGGTTGATGAGCCGCTTCAGATTGACCGGGTTGGTGAACCGCGATTGCGCCTCGGCATAGATGTCGCCGAGAATGCCCGGTTGCTTCGCCAGTTTGCGTAGCAGATCGACGTAGAAGTCCGTCAGCTCCGAGCCGGCTTTGTCCCGCAGCTTGGGCCAATCGCAGCCCTTGGGAACTTGGACGCCCTTCTCGTCCGCCATCTTCAGGAACAGGAGAAACGTGATCTGCTCGATGTAATCGCCGTAGTCGATGCCATCGTGGCGCAGCGTGTGGCAGAAGCCCCAGAGTTTGGATACGACGTCAGACATGAATATCCATTTCGCAAATGAAGTGAGATGACAGGAACGTCGCTTTACTGCCTCGCGTATCGAATGACAAAAGCGTCGTTCAGCCCGACAGGTTGCTGTCCTGAGAGTGTGCCACGCACGACACCAGAGACAAGAAGATGGCCACCACCATCCATGCCAATTACTCCTGAACTGGAGCAATGTGTCCCGATTTGAGTGGACCACGCCAAGCGATTCGCATCAAATCGAGCGACATACTGATCGTCACCGCGTTGATTACGAAACAAACCGGTGGAGAAAGCACAGTCGTGACCAACGACAAGGCTCGCAACTTCGGTGAGGCCACTACCCGAAGCAATCTTCGACCACAGCATTGTGCCATCTGGCAGATATTCAGCAATCTTTGCGTCTTGGCTTGACGACAGATGTGCTCCACCAACCCAAATGTGTCCGCGACCATCTACGGCGACTGACGACGCAGAGGAATTCTCACCGAACGATCGTGTCCAGATTTCACGTCCACAGCCATCGAGCCTTGAGACATTACCGAAAAAACCAAGTCGGTTCCGGCCTAGAGCGACATAGATGTTTCCACAACGGTCGGTCGTGATGTCTCCCAGCCGATATTCGTCGTCGTACTGATACCGCTGACTCCAACATTGGCAACCCGCCATGTCAAACGCTGTGATGAACGATTCTTTTTTCGATGGAGCATTGCGTGCGACAAGGACGCGAAAGTTTGGTGCGAGGGAAAGACTGACGGTGCGGGAGAATTTCCCCGTGACTCGCCCGACAGACCAAGTTCCACGATGAGTACCGTTCGACGTGAACGAGGTAAGAAAGGCATCACCCTCAGGGTCTCCCCACCCGGCATTTTCGGTGACTACCCAAGCTGTGCCGCATTGGTCGACAACAACCTCCCAAGCACGATCTTCACCAGATGTTCCCCACTGACGAACCCAAAGCAAAGTTCCGGCTGAATCGTACTTCGACAGATAGCAGTCGGTGATTCCTTCCACCGGTCGAACCAACTGACCGTGGACAGCTCCGGCGACGAAGACATTTCCCCAGCAGTCACTGGTCACGCTCCAGGCTTCATCGTTTGAAGGAGTTCCGAACTGACGTGCCCATTGTTGGCTTGGTTGTGCAAATCCCACAGTTGGCAAAACTGTCCCAAGCATCACCGCAATCAAGATTGTTCTCATGGTGCCTCAGCCTTTTCAGTTTCTATAAATGTGAAAGACTTGTCTAACGCTAAGCTGCAATTGCTTTGTTGATTTCTCGTAACAAGTCATCAAGGTTTCCGTCAAAGACGTTGTTCGCCTTACCCCAGCCACCGGCTCCTTCGAGTGTCGGCAGGACGTCGAAGTCGTCGCGGTCAATCGACAAGTTCTCGACGAGCGAGGCTCGAATGCGGTCAAGCCATTGTTGTTGTTCTGGCGTGAACGCCTTTCCGACAGAGACGGTGGCGATGGCGTTGTTCACTCGCTCTTCCGCAGTGAGTAGCGGGCTCTGTTCTGCGGCAGCGTGCTTTACCATCGAGATGATATCGACGAGCGCCTTTTGGTAGCGAAGCTGGTGTGCTTTCTGTAGCAACTCGACAGTGAATCGCTCGGGCGAGGCGAGCAACTTCTGTTTCAGTTCCTTCAACGCCTCGGTGCCCCAGTCTGCCGGCCGGTCCAGGAGAATCCGCACGGCTTCGATGTGGGCCGGGTTCTCGCGCACGAAGCGGGCGAACAAGTTGAGGTAGTCTTCGGGCTTGTGCTCTTGCCCGCGTCCGTCGCGGATGAGGTATTCAGACGATACGGTGTCTTCATTGTCGGGGGCGCGTAGGAACGTCTTCGGGCGACGCGGGTACGTTTCCAGGCAGTTCTGAAACTCGGTATTGCGCAAAAGCTGCATCGTGCCGGTGAAGTCCTTCTTCAGCTTGCCAGCAAGTTGCGCAGCGAACTTGCCCATGTCGCCGTCGGGGACGCCGTGTGCGGCGAACAGATCGCGAGCTTCGGCCGCCATCTCTTTGTCGATCCGTTGCAGTCGCTTCGTGAGGCAGCGGATGTTGTAGTCGCGGTCACGATTGGCCCAGATGTCTTCAATGACTTCGGCAATGGTCCGTGCCGGCTTGTCCGGGGGCTCGGTGGTCATTGTGGTCGAGTTCTTGAAGAAGGCGACCAGCGTACCGTCGAAACAATCGAAAACCGTGAAGTGTGACTTGTCTGGGAACTTGTCCCCTTTACGCGTGCCGCGTCCAAGCATTTGCTCAAACAGGATGCGAGACTTGACCGAACGCAAAAAGACGATGAACTCCAGGTCGGGAATGTCGACGCCGGTCGTGAGCAAATCGACCGTGACGGCGATGCCGGGATTCGGCCGGTTGCGGAATTCGCGAATCGCTTGCAGTGGCCGATCCACGCGCCCAGTGATCTTGCGGACGAAGCTCTCGCCGCGTCCAAAGATGTCGACAGCCAACTTGCAGAGTTCGTCGGCGTGCGAAGTATGGGGCAAGTCGTTGGCTGCGAAGATTAACGTCTTCGGGAAACGCCCGTAACGCTCCTCGTGCTCGTCAGCGTACTTTTTCAGTTCGAGCAGTATCTTGCGGTTGGAGTCCGGCGACGTGACTTTCCGTTCCACGTCGGTCGATTCAAACGAGCGTTCGTCTTCGAGAACGTCGAGCTTCTCCGCCCCGGAAACCGGATCGATCGCTTCGACGGTTTCCCCCTCCTTCAGAAACACGCCGTTGATGCGCACGTCGGACTTGATCTTCACCAAGTCCCAATCGACCAGATGCCCTTCACGGACGGCTTGCTCGTAGGTGTACCGGAACACAACGTCGTGAAAGTATGCTTTCGTGTGTGCAGCCGGCGTCGCGGTCAGCCCGATCTTGATGGCATCGAAGTGGTCGAGCACCGTGCGCCACACGGATTGCTCGGCGGTCGTGTAGCCGCGATGACATTCGTCGGCCACGATGATGTCGAAGGCGTGTATCGGGAGCCGCATTTCTTCCGCGTCTTCGTCGATGTCATTGCCTTCTTCGGAGAACACTGCTTGCCGTCCGAGCAGATTGATTGCCATCCGTTGAATTGTGCAAACGTAGACGAAGACGTGCTTGGGTTGCGGATCGAGCAGATAATCGCGAGGCATCATTTTCGCATCGAAGGCATCCTCGTCGCCGAAGTCTTCCTTCTGGAACTTGTTACTGTAGACCTCGTAGAGCTTGTCGAACTTCAGGTTTGGCTCCGGCTCAAAGACCGAGAAGGCGCGCACGGCTTGAGCGGCCAAAGAGCGACGATCGACGAGAAACAGAATCCGCCGCGCCACTTGCGACTTCAGCAGTCGATAGCACTGGTTGACCAGCGTGTAGGTCTTGCCGGTGCCGGTGGCCATCGCGATGAGCATTTGGCGCTTGTGATCGGCAATGGCTTGCTCTGTCGCGGCGTTGGCGGCCGTCTGGTAATCGCGGAGGAGCGGGTGGTCATTCGACAAGCTGGTAAGCGTCTCGGCAGCCTGCGACATATTCCGGCCGAGCATCTCCCGCAGTGCGCTGGGCGTGTGGAACTCGGCGAGCTTTCGCGATGTTGCCAGTGGATCACGAACGTCGTGAAAATAGATAACTTCGCCATTCGTCGAGTACAGAAACGGAACACGGTAACCGTGGAAGTTCAACGAACTGGCCGCCGCGCCTCGTGAATAGCGTTCGGCCTGAGTCAGCGCGGCGCGCGGACCGAGGGTGAGTTTTTTCGCCTCAACGATTCCCAGTAGTTGGCCTTCTGCGACTAAGGCATAGTCGGCTGGTCCGCTGTCTGTCGGCAATTCCTCGACAGCATGATGGCGCAACTCGGCCAAGTTGAGACCTTCTGAAAACGGAACGATCGTCCAGCCAGCTTGTTCAAGGCTGCCGTCGATGCGTCGCTTTCGCGTTTGTGCTTCCGATTCCATGTCTGCCACCTGCATACATTCGGGACGAGCCAAGGGTCGCTCCGCAGGGTAGATGCAGAATAGGCGAACGCCCCCAGGTTCGTTTTCAGTTCCAAGCGTAGCTATCGCTCGGAACACCCGAAGGACGTCAATGTAGCTGTCAGACGGGGACGCGGCAACTAACGACTTTGGATCGCCGTCTTGGCTGTTGACACGAGAAAACCTCGCCAAGCTGTAACTCCTTGGGGCAACGAAACTCGGCTGTTCGCCTGAGTCCCGAGCGACGTTTGGATTTCATTGTGAGTCAGTTGCATTGGTTGCAGCCCCGCAATTGTGGCGGGGCGCTTCCCAGCGCGGCTATGATGGCGGGAATCACACACACGCGGCGGAGGGCTGATTCGACGCGAGTCGCGATTTCATGTGCGTTGATGTGAAGCCGGTACGTGAGGACCAAACCTTATGATTCCAGACCCACAACCGCCGATGATCCTCGACGCGATGACGCTGCGTGGCATTGGCTCTTATCTACATGGTGCGCGGCTGGGGCGTGTCGATGGAGGTTCGCCTGGCGAAGCTGTCGCAGTACATCCGAGGTTGGATGGGATACTTCGGCTTGTCCGAATACTACACCATCTTGCCGAAACTGGACGAATGGCTTCGTCGCCGTGTGCGGTCGTGTTACTGGAAGATGTGGTGGCGCGTTTTCCACGAGGACGCGCGAAACCGTATTCGCCAACTGCTGAAGTTGGGAACGGACAAGCGGTCAGCCATTCTCGCCGGGCTCAGCCGCAAAGGTTACTGGCGACTCTCCCGCACGCTCAGCACTCACACAGGGATGACGAATGCCTGGCTTGCCGAGTAAGGCGTCACCTCGCTGAAGGAACTTTGGGTCAACATTCACTATCCGGAAGGCAAAGCATCTGAGCACCGTCTTCCGCGTTAGTCACCGCCTGAACCGCCCGGTGCGGACCCGCACGCCGGTGTGGTGTGGGGGCCGGGAGCTAAACACTCCCGGCTACCCGATTATTTCGCTTTTTAGGGTTTGCGGCCGATTTCAACGATGGATGCGCCAACGATGAGGCGGCCAGTAAGTGTGAGTGACGACACCCTTCATGTGCGTTTCAGGAACCGCGAAGGGATTGTGGCCGGGAGCACCTTGTTCCCACAATCGTGAATCCTTTGATTGCGCGGAGAAATCGCCAAGCACAAAGTATTCATCATTGCCGAGCAACGCGGGGCGATTATCCGAACCCCACAAGTCTGGGCCAAACCAATCGGGAAGTTCTGATAAGTACTCAATGCCTTTTATTGAATCGGGTGGCGTTTGACTTACGCCATCGACCCATACCGAACCATCTTGTATGTGGACCTTTTCGCCGGGCAAACCGACCAGACGCTTGACGTACAGTGTTGCGGGCTCTTCGGGATACTGAAAGACAACCAGATCCCATCTTCGCGGCGTGAGGAACTTTGCGACCATAAAGCGGTCGCCAGCATGAATCTTCTTGTCGATTTCCGATGCTTTTGTGACGTGAAAGTTTTCACAGATCATAAGCGGTGGATCGGCGGTGCCATATTGTTCGTCTCTGGCTGAGCAATAATTTGGCTTGCCACATTCCGGGCAGGTTCCTTTCCAGTGTCGTCCAACCAACGTGGGAGCCATTGCGTTCGTTGGGACCACGAACGCTTCGTAGAGAAAAGGACGCAGCACGAGCAAAGCAAAGGCAAGCGTCGTGACAGGTGCCAGTAAGGTTGGAAGCCACGCCTGAAGTGCTCGAAGGAACCGAGCCTTGAACACAGCGCTAATCACGGCGCAAGGAACGACGACGGCCACAACGAGTTCCACAAGTCCGAGAACGATCGTTTGAGCATCAGAGGACGGTGAGATAAAGAGAAAACCAAGATTAATCGCGACCTGCAGGACGATCACAATCGCGGTCGCGGCGACGACACGCCGCGTGGTCACATCTGGCACTTTCGCCCAACGCAGTCCGAGCCGAAGGAATAACGCCCAAAGCACGACCGATGCGAGTAGCAGGCCAACGAAGATGGCGGCAAAGACGATGGTCGAGAGCATTTGGAGTGAGGGAACCTTGCGAACGTTCAGGTTAACGTGGCGGCGGCCAGACACCGTTGCGTTAAGTTGGACGTGGACCGCCGCTCACGTTCAACCGTTTGTGTACGCCCGGCATGGGCGTGAACTTGTGAGGTGAAAGTCCTCTGTATGTGAATCTCATTACTGGAAGGTCATTTTATGACAAGCGGTGATGGAAATACTAGCCAAGAGCAAGGGCGGAAGGGTGACTGACCGTCTGGAGGAAGCTGGAGGCAACGCTGTGAGCCGACGAACAGAAACGTCATACAAGGCCGAGCGGCTGGGTGAGGCAGCACAACATGTCGAAGCCCTAGATTCAAGCCGTACGGTAAATGACGCGGTTGTGCAGCTACAGTTCACGTTCTTATCCGGGGAGACCTGTCCCACGGAGCGTTCCTCGAAGTGCATCGACACGCCAGCGATTCCCGCTGGGCCTGCGTCTTACTCGGCGAGGGAAAGCGCCGACGATGGCAACATCGCCGGTGATGGGACAGGAGTCAGCAGAGAGCATAGTACCGACGCGTTGTCCAACGAAGTGCATGCTTCCGAAGAAGACAACTCGGGAAGGCTCGAACAGGAAGGGCGGCGAGGACCCCACGCGCTCTCGACTTCGACGCAGAAGCCGTCTGGCCCAGTCGATGCTCGGCGACGAGTGGATGAACCCGAACCGCATGAAGATCTGATGGAGTTGATTCTGTGCCGCCGCAACATGACGCGTGCGTCTGAGCGAGTGAAGGCGAATCACGGAGCACCGGGAGTCGATGGCATGACCGTCGATGAGTTCCTGGACTTCGCTCGCCAACACTGGGACGGAATCCGCTCGGCCTTACGTAGTGGCAGATACCAACCGATGCCGGTGCGACGAACGGAGATTCCCAAGTCCACCGGCGGCACCAGAAAGCTCGGAATTCCATCGGTCCTCGACCGCGTGATTCAGCAAGCGATCGCTCAAGTCCTGAACGGCCAATTCGTAGTGTTCCTGCGTCAAATTTCGGCCCTGTAAGAAATCTTGTGTCAGTCGGGGAAATCATGTATCCCCCTAACTTTCCTATTTTATGGAGACTAACGCATGGATGCGACGTTGACAAAGAAGGCTGAAGCATTGGCGATTGAAGTGGCCGCAGATCGTGACGATGTTCGAACTGCCCGCCGCGATCCGCCGCGCGACGTACACGACGAACGTGATCGAATCGGTCAACAGTGTGATCCGCAAGTTCACGCGTAACCGCAAACAGTACCCGAATCGCGATTCGGCGTTGAAGTTGATTTACATGGCGATCCACGAAGCGTCGAAGAAATGGACGATGCCGATCCCGAAATGGAAAGAAGCGTTAAACCACTTCGCGATCATGTTCGCCAACCGGATGCCCAAGGAACTCACCTAACCACCCAAACATCCGGCTGACACAAAAAATCCGACAGGCCCAATACTGTTCGGCACGAGATTTGCCAACCGGAATATTCTTGGAATTGGGCTAGCTAGCGACGGCCAAAGTTGTCATCTTTGGGAGCATGACGACTGGTAAGCCGAAGATCAACGAGCGGGATATCACGGGCTTGAAGTATTTCGATCAGCTCGCGCCACTCCTGGAACGCTTACACAATGACGGTTGCGAGCGGGACCGCGCTGGCAATCGTGAACTGCACTACGATCAGTACTGCATGCTCCTGCTGCTCTACCTGTTCAATCCCATCGTCACGTCACTGCGTGGCGTCCAACAAGCCAGTGAGTTGAAGAAGGTGCAGAAGAAATTGGGTTGCAAGCGTGCTGCGCTCGGCTCGCTGTCGGAAGCAACGTCGGTCTTCGACGCCGATCGACTCAAGGAAATCATCGCCGAATTGGGCGACCAACTCCAACCGCTCGCACAGGACAAACGACTTCGCGACATCCAGCAGACGATCACGCTGGTCGATGGTTCGTTGATCGCCGCGTTGCCGAAGATCATGGAAGCCTCGTGGCGGAAAGCCACCGACGGCAACGGCATGGTGAAGTGGCGGCTGCATACGCACTTTGAACTCTTGCGTGGTGTTCCGACTCGCATTGATGTAACTCCCAACGGCGGCGGTCAGCACGATGAGCGGGCGATGCTCGCAACTGCCATTGAATCGGATCGACTGTATGTCACCGATCGCGGCTACGCGAAGTTCACGCTCTTCAATCAGATCGTCACGGCCAAAAGCAGCTACGTTTGCCGCTTGCGCGACAACAGCGTGTGGACCGCAGTCGAAGAAAAGTACCGCAACGAAGAGGCAGAGCTGGATGAGATCATCAGCGACGAGATCGTGGAGTTTTCCAAAGGCTCAGGATTGGATCACAGGGTGCGAGTCATCTGCATTCGCATTAATCCGCACACCAGCCGAGGCAAGTATCGCGGTGGATCGAGCGGCGTGGATAGCGACGGCATCCTGCGTATCGCGACCAACTTACTGGATGTGCCGGCAGACATCATCGGTTTGTTATTTTCTTATCGCTGGGCGGTGGAGATTTTCTTTCGCTTCTTCAAGCACATCCTGGGTTGTCGACATTTGCTCAGTCACGATCAGAACGGCATCGAGATTCAAACCTATTGTGCGATCATTGCCTGCATGTTGATCGCGTTGTGGACCGGCAAGAAGCCGACACTTCGCACGTACGAGATGATCTGTTTCTACTTCACGGGGTTGGCCGACGAGGACGAGCTGATGCAGCACATCGAAAAGCTGAAGCCTCAAGCCGCGTAGAGAAGTGTTGGCCTACATCTCTGCGTCGCTTCACGCTGCGCAGAGATCGCCTTTCGCCAGCTACGTCGGCCAACCGTTTCACCACCACCACGACGTAGCATCCCCCCCACGACACCCGCTGCCTCACAGACTTTGCCAACAACTCTCGTGCCGAACAGTATTGCGACAGGCCCCAAATTTCCTTGGGTGCGACGCCGCTGTTGCTCCAACGACAAGTAAGTCGCCTCTTTCCAAGTCAGCTTTTCCCATTGCTCGTCAAACAGCGAACGAAAGTCGTCCCAAGATGCAGCCGCAATCGCGTGATAGCCGGAATCGGACAGACGCAACAAATGACCAACCGAGAACGTGCCCCGATCGGAAATCATGGTCAACTCGGGCGGATGCAGGTGCTTTTTCAGCAGTGCGAGTTGTTCGGCAACGGCAGTGTGTCCATTCTGGTTGCCCGCGACCGTATGACCGAAGATCGGCAATGCGCCAAACTCATCGACAAGCGTACACAATCCGGCGTGAATCATTTGCACATCCTTGGGAGCGTCGCTCATGGGACGTCCCTGGGTGATGTGGGCCGGCGCCAAGTCATCATCGCTACGCACGTGTTCTCCCTCTTGAAGATCACCGCGAGCTTCCGATTGCTCGTAGGCTCCGTGCAAGAGGATATGTGTCGGATCGTAATGCAGTTCCGAGAGCGGAATCGAAAATTCGTCTGCGATGTGCAAAGCCAGCGACGCGAGAATCGAATGGCGTTGCGTAAAGAAGGCATCCAAGGATTTTCCCAGCCGGTCGTCCGTGATTTTCTCGACCGGAATATCCCACAAGATGTCGGCTCCACTTTCGCCTGCCCAACCCGCGACGTTGACCAACGCCACGGGATTGTAAAGCCGCGCAGCGATCAGCAGGCTCAGCACGCTGCCGTGCTCAAACTCGGCCTGGGCATCTGCAGGCAGATGGCGGTTGATGATCCCCGCCACATTCATCCGATCAAGCAGAGGCCACACCACGGCCAACGAGCCGAAGTTGCAACTCTCCGCCGCCGACTGGTTTCCGTACCATGCGATTGACATCCCCTAAAGATGCGCAAAGTGGGCGCATGGCGCAATATGTGTTTTGCAAAAATCTCAGGTAACGGAAAATGGGACTAGAATTCAGGAGACGTCGCGGCGAATTCAAGTAGGAAGCAGTAGTTGCTGCGGTAAACGGCCTGAACTAGTCGAGTTGCAGCAAGAAACGCTGTCACCCCGGAAGTGGCGAGGCGGGCCACTTCTGAGGCGACAAATCAGTTTGAAGTATTCTTGACGGGACTAGAATGCTGACTAGCGAACAATCCACTGAGTTGAATCACTTTCGATCTTAACGTTGCGGGCGTTCTCGCTACGATGCGCGGGGCCGGTGTGTGTTAGAAAGTAGCCAGGGTTGTCGGCGTTCTGTATGACGTACCGTCCATTGCCAGTGCTACGGATAATCCACTGGGTCGAATCACGTTCTATCTTCACGTTACGAGCGTGGTCGCCACGATGTGCCGGTCCGGTATGAGTTAGGAAGTACCCACGGTTATCCGAATTCTCGATGAAGTACCGACCGCCACCACGGTTGTGAAGAATCCATTTTGTTGAGGCTTGATCAAGCTGAACATTACGAGCGTGGTCGCCACGATGTGCCGGTCCCGTATGAGTTAGGAAGTAGCCACGGTTGTCTGCATTCTCAATGGTCACGGCAGTCGCATCACCACCAAACGCATTGCTCGCCAGAGCAAGGCACAGCGTTAGAAAGGTGGCGGATTTGATGGTGTTATTCATTGTAAGTTCCTTTTTCTGTGTGGGATGCTTTCGATACATGGGGAAACAGGCCTGTACAGCTCTGCGAGATCGTACCTGTCGAATATCTCTGCTGACCGGATCGGACAATCGTGTTCTCCGGTGAGACATCGAGTCATTCTCGGGCTACTACTAGATGCAATTCCTGGCTGACAAGCCGACATGGTGGATCGACTTTTTTTTCAGAATCATCGGAGAGGCCATTTCGCGAGAAATGCAGCACAATTTGTGGCACTGCATGGATGCTTGCTAGAATGTGCGGGCAGAATGCAGAATCACGCGTGAGACCTACTTCGATGCCAACCGATCCGGATCAGGAACCGAACGACTTAACGATCCAATTGGACGGCTTTGAAAGTGCCTGGCAGCAGGGCAAGCCTCAACGGATTGACGACGTCTTAGATGGCGTTGCTGGGCCGAAACGCAGGGAGTTGCTGATCGAGTTGATCTTGTTGGACATGGAGTATCGCTGGCAGCAGCCGATCGATGGCATGACGGCCATGGAAGAAGCAGGGGGCGCAAACAATGTCGCTAGACGTCCGCTACTGGACGACTACGTTGCAAAGTACCCGCAACTCGGCCCAGTCGAACAACTGCCTCTAACGGCAATACTGCACGAATATCGTGTAAGAAAACTAGCGGGCGACGGCCGACCGCACTCCGAGTACCTCGAACGCTTTAGTGCGGACGGACGACCGGTCGTAGAGCAGTTACAGAGAATTGATTTTAGTGTTGATTCGTCCCGACGCTCAGAAAAGATGCGCCCTCGTTCGGTTGTCCTCAAAGTATTCGCCAAGCAATCGCTGGCGTTCGTTACTGAACTTGATGGACTTATCGAAGTGGGGCGGCAAAGAAAGGGTGAACCGAGTCCATATTGCCGGCAAAGTGATGATGCAATCGACCGCTTAATTGTTGCTGCTGCATCGGAAAGACACGTTTCTCGGACTCATACGCGTATCGAGCTGATAAATTTAGGAAAGGCTCGTGTCGTGAACTGCTCGGGCAAGCAAGAAATGGTAGTGAATGAGCAATATACTTTGCAACCAGGCTGCAAATGCAATGCGGACTTCCCCGCAATTCTCACGATCGGCGAGTTGGTGATCCGAATGGAAATGGGGTGAGTCCTACAAAGGAAACTAGTAGATGCCTGATCACGATACAGACCGAACCCTCCTCGTCGGCATCTTGGCGTTGCAAATGGGCTTTGTCAGCCGCGCTGAGTTGGTCGCAGCAATGCGGATCTGGGCGGTTGAAAAGAATCAGCGACTGGAGCAAGTACTGCTAGACAACCAGTGCATTGAACCAGATGCCTTTCAACTGCTGATTGCGTTGGTGAACAAGCATCTTCAGATCCACGAAAATGATCCAGAGAAGAGTCTACAAGCACTCAGTTCGATCGGATCTCTCCGCCAAGAGCTTCAGTCACTTCAAGATCCATCGATCGAGATGACACTCACGCTCGTGTCGGCGGCACATCACGATGAACCTTCACAGAGTCTTGAGACGCTGACGGTCGGAGCCGTTACATCAGTTGGACCGATAACCAGCACAACATCAACCGACTCTCGGTACAGTATCCTTCGACCGCATGCGACCGGCGGCCTTGGTGCCGTCTTTGTAGCTCGGGACGAGGAACTCAGTCGAGACGTGGCGTTGAAGGAGATTCAAAGCCGCTACGCAGACGATGTAGACTGTAGGGCTAGGTTTAAACTGGAAGCCGAGGTGACAGCGGTCTTGGAGCATCCCGGAATTATACCTGTCTACGGAATGGGGCAGTATGCGGACGGGCGGCCTTACTATGTGATGCGATTCATTCATGGTGACAGCCTCAGGGATGCGATCAAAAGATTCTACAATGTCGAGTCAACGGTAAAGAAAAGAACCGTCGCATTCCGGAACATGTTGAGCCGTCTCATCGATGTCTGCAACGCGATCGAGTTTGCCCACACTCGCGGAGTCTTGCATCGCGACTTAAAGCCCGGCAATATCATGCTGGGTAAATATGGTGAAACCTTAGTCGTCGATTGGGGGTTGGTAAGAGTTTCGACAGATAGCGACTCGGGGACGGAGCAACCCAACGACTCACACCCACCGATTACCTCCAGTGATTCCTCGGCCCGTACTCGAACGGGTTCGGCCATTGGAACTCCCGCGTTCATGAGTCCGGAGCAGGCGTCTGGTGACATGGACCGTATGGGGCCGCTCAGTGACGTCTACAGCCTCGGTGCGACTTTGTATTGCATACTGACGGGAAGACCACCGTTTGACGGACGAGATGTTGACACTGTCTTGCAAGCGGTAAAGCAGGGAGACTTTCCACGACCACGCAAGTTGAGGCCCGAGATCGCTAAAACCTTGGAGGCAATTTGCCTCAAGGCGATGGCACTTCAGCCTGGCAAACGATATCAGTCTGCCGCTGCGCTGGCAGAAGACATCGAGCAATGGTTGGCCGACGAGCCTGTTTCAGCATACAAGCCAACATTGCCCGAGCAAGTTGGTCGATGGACACGTCGGCATCGAAGCTGGGTACTAGCGGGCATGGTGATGCTCTTGCTGATCACGACTGGCTCTATCATTAGCGCGTTACTCATTGATCGAGCCCGTCGTCAGGCGATTGTCGCCAAGGTCCGTGAAGCACAGCAAAGAGTCGCAGCCCAACAAGCTCGCGATGAAGAGATGAGACAAACCAAATCTGCTGAGGCGGCTCGAAAGAAGGCCGAAGAACTATCAACCCAAAATCAATTGTTAGCTACAGCAGAACGCGACCAAAGAATTGCAGCCGAACGAGCTCGTGATAAAGAGATAAAACAAGCCGAAATTGCTAAAGCGGCTCGAAAGAGGGCCGAAGAGCTGGCCACGCAAAACCAAATGTTAGTTACCGCAGAACGCGACCAGAGATTTGATGCCGAACGAGCTCGTGACCAAGAGAGAATACAAAAGACGCTCGCAGTGCAAGCCAAGCTAGTATCCGAGCGGCGGGCATACAACTCTGACATGCTGCTCGCGCAACGGGACTGGGAAATTGGCAGCTTTCGGCACCTCACGGGGCTGCTCGACCAGTATCGCGATCGCAATGATTTGAAGGACTTCGAGTGGGGGCATTGGGACCGCCTCGCGCACAACAATCTGCTTACCCTCGATGGACTCGTCGGCGATGTCAGCTGCGTCGCTTTCAGCCCAGATGGGACAAGGCTCACCCTGACGCATGGAAAATGGGTCGAGGTGCGCAACGCCGCCACGGGGCAGATAGAACTCACGCTTGAAGGGCACAATGAGCGTCTGTTAAGTATGGCTTTCAGCTCTGGCGGAACACGCTTGGCTACGGCAAGTTGGGATAAGACGGTAAAGATCTGGGACACTGCCACGGGGCAAGAACAAGTCACCCTCAAGGGACACACTAGCTATGTCCAAAGCGTGGCGTTTAGCCCTAATGGAACGCGTGTTGCGTCTGCGGGCGGTGACAAAAGTGTGAAGGTTTGGGAGGCGTCTACTGGACGGGAGCTGCTCACTTTCAAGGGACATAATAATGGAGCCTATAGCGTAGCGTTCAGTCCAGATGGGACACGGATCGCATCTGGAGGAACAACCTGGGACAGCATATTCAAGGAGTGGGACCACACAATCAAGGTGTGGGACGTGGTCACTGGACGGGAGACGCTGACACTTCAGGGGCACAATTTGTACATTACCTGCGTGGCATTCAGCCCGGATGGGACGCGGATCGCCTCGTCGAGCGGGGACGAGACGGTAAAGGTATGGAACGCGGCCACGGGGCGGGAGACGATTACGTTTACTGGGCATACGGGGATTGTAAATAGCGTGGCATTCAGCCCAGATGGGAAACGGATTGCTTCGGGAGGGCAGCATCTTGGACTAGCGGGTGTGGTAAAGGTGTGGGATGTAACCACAGGGCAGGAAACCCTCCCGTCTAAAGGGCAACTTCATCCAGTTAACAGCGTGGCCTTCAGTCCCGATGGGACACGGCTGGCCTCGGCGAGTGATAAGCTCCATTATCCTAGGGAAACGGGTGTGACGGGAGTGGTGAGCGTGTGGGCCTCGTCTATGGGACTTGATACGTTATCAATAAAAGGTGACAGCAGATATCGCTTCAGCAGTGTGGTGTTCGCCCCTGATGGGACACGACTCGCTGGGGTTAGTTCGGACAATACTGTACGAATATGGAATGCGGTCACCGGACGATTGGAAGGACTTAGTGCGGGAGTTACTAGCGTTTCGTTCAGCCCGGGCGGGAGGTTCATGGCTGCGGCAAGCAAAGACAAATCTGTAAAGGTGTGGAATGCGGTCACCGGACAGCTGCTGCGGTCACTAGAAGGACATCGCGAGTTGGTTTCTAGCGTTTCGTTCAGTCCGGATGGGAGGTTCCTGGCCTCGGCAAGTAAAGACGAGACTGTAAAAGTGTGGGATGCGGTAACTGGACAGCTATTGCAGTCACTAGAAGGACATATTTCGGGGGTTTCTAGCGTTTCGTTCAGTCCCGACGGGAATTGGATCGCATCGGGAGATGGGAAATTGGTAAAAGTGTGGGACGCTGCCACAGGGAAGGTGAAACTTACATTCAATGGCGGAGCTCGCCGAGTGGTGTTCAGCCCTGACGGGACGCGTCTGGCCGGGGTAAGTTCGGACCCTACGGTACTAGGGGTGTGGGACGCGGTTACGGGCCAGCTGCGGCTCACGTTCGCAGGACACAGTGGCGTTATTTCCAGCATGGCCTTTAGCCCTAATGGAATGCGTCTTGCCACGGCAAGTAGAGACGAGACTGTCAAGATTTGGGACGCGACTTCAGGTCAGGAAACTCTCACGCTAAAAGGACACAAGGCGCCCATTGAAAGTGTGGCCTTCAGCCCGGACGGCACCCGGATCGCGGTGGCGGATTGGAAAGAAGTGAAAGTGTGGGACTCCCGACCGTGGACCGCAGAACTTCGAGCGGAGTCTCAAGCTCGGGAACTACTGACGGTGTACCGGGAGCGTGTGAAATCGCTGAAAGAACTCCAATTGGCCATCCGTTCTAACCAAACGATTAGCGAAATGGTCCGTCAGCAGGCGCTCGATTGGTCGGAGCTCTTCTGGAAGAACCGGTAAGCCGATCAGAAGTAGAATCATACTCTCAAACGAAATGAAACACACCGAACTGTCATTAGCTAGAGTTGACGAATCTCGAGAAACATCAATACTCGTGCGCCAACGCCGATCTCACGCCGACGCTGTGAATAGAACGAATGACTGCCCACGAAGACTTCACGAAGTACTTTCATTTCAAGAATGAGAATCACCCCAGGGCGGCTAGACTCCGCGCCTGAGGTGATAAGGCAGGACATTGTGTCCTCCGAGCGAGTTCCCAAAGCATCACGAAAACGGTCAGAACCCGACTTTAAAGCTGCCAACGCGTACGCTGCTGCCACTAGTGCTTATCGACGCACCAGCAGACAGTTTTCCAAGGGGCGTCTGCACGCGATATTCATCACTATATCGCCCGTTTCGAATAGTTGTTGTACGTCCTCCTTTGATGAATGGGACACTGGCGTTTACTGATTGTCGAAACCTGTCGCTCCCATATTCGTCGTCTGACCTAACGGTGTAGATGCCATTAGAGCGATACCCACCACCGGAGATTCGACCGTTACTAATTGTGCCGTGCCCGCCGTGTGACATATTGCGGTCTCGCTGCCCAAAGCCGCCACTTACTCCGTGGCTGTTGACCGAGCCACTGTACTGTCGTGAGGAGCCTGGCGAGGACCTGCTATATGTCCCACCAATTCCTGAGTTTGTGATGTAACCACTAGCGCTGGACGAGGTATTTCCATCTCGCTGATATACGCGTCCATGAGTTCCCCCAGTGCCGTGGACGAGGGCTCCCCCTGCCCTTGTCCAACCATTGTTGTAATCAGATCCGTAGTAACCATGCCGAGGTTGTGAATTCCATGACAGCCCATGCGATCTTACCTGACGCTGCGCCCGCTCGACGGCGGCATTGAGCGTCCCGAAATTGTGAAATTGTCCATGAGCATTGCTCGCCAGAGCAAGGCACAGCGTTAGAAAGGCGGCGGATTTGATGGTGTTGTTCATTGTAAGTTCCTTTTTCTGTGTGGGATGCTTTCGATACATGGGGAAACAGGCCTGGACAGCTCTGCGAGATCGTACCTGTCGAATATCTCTGCTGACCGGATCGGACAATCGTGTTTTCCGGTGAGACATCGAGTCATTCTCGGGCTACTACTAGATGCAATTCCTGGCTGACAAGCCGACATGGTGGATCGACTTTTTTTTCAGAATCATCGGAGAGGCCATTTCGCTGGAAATGCAGCACAATTTGTGGGACTGCATGGATGCTTGCTAGACTGTGTGGGCAAAATGCCGAATCACGCGTGAGACCTACTTCGATGCCAACTGATCCGGATCAAGACGGGAACGGCTTAACGGTCCACTTGGACAGCTTTGAAAGTGCCTGGCAGCAGGGCAAGCCTCAACGGATTGACGACGTCTTAGATGGCGTTGCTGGGCCGAAGCGTAGGGAGTTGCTGATCGAGTTGATCTTGTTGGACATGGAGTATCGCTGGCAGCAGCCGATCGATGGCATGACGGCCATGGAAGAAGCAGGGGGCGCAAACAATGTCGCTAGACGTCCGCTACTGGACGACTACGTTGCAAAGTACCCGGAACTCGGCCCAGTCAAGCAACTGCCTCTGACTGCAATACTGCACGAATATCGTGTTAGAAAGCAATCGGATGTAATTGTGCCTCACACTGGCTATGTCGAGCGTTTCCCGGCGCTGGCAGACGCGATGAGGAGAAGACTGGCAGATATCGATGCTGAACTCAGCTCGATCGATGAAGCCGTCGATTTCGCACTTGGATCGCACAACTCAACGACAGACCTCGCACGAGTATCTACTGCAAATCAACACCCCAGGACTGAAAGGGGCTTGCAGTTGCCACACCGATTTGGCGACTACGAATTGCTCGCGGAGCTTGGTGCTGGAGGCATGGGGGTCGTTTATCGAGCACACCAAATCAGTGCAGGTCGTGATGTTGCACTGAAGGTAATTCGCCCCGACCGCCTCGGAGTGTGAACGGCGTTTGAAAATGCCAGCGCTTGGGCGGGGATTGGAGTGCAATCGCGAATCGGCGGCGTCCTTGTCTTATCTCGTAGGTTTGTGAGTGGTTTTTGGAACCAATGGGCTCACAGATGTGCGGGGGATCGGGTGTTCAAGGACATGGAGAAATGGGTCGAGATTCGACGGCGCGTACTGGGCAAAGAGATTAGTAAGCGGCAAGCGTGCAAGGATTATGGCATCCCCTGGCGGACGCTCCAGAGAATTCTGGAACATGTCGAGCCGCCTGGGTATCAGCTCAAGCAGCCACGCGCGAAGAGGAAGCTAGATCGGTTTATGCCGATTATTCATGAGATCCTGGAGCGGGATCGCCAGGCTCCCAGGAAGCAGCGGCACACGGCGCAGCGCATCTTCGATCGTCTCCGTGTCGAACATGACTACGACGGCGGCTATACGATCGTGAAGGATGCGGTGCGTGCTTGGAAGCATGGTCAGGCGGAAGTCTTCTTACCGCTGAGCCATCGCGCGGGTGAAGCTCAAGCGGACTTCGGCGAAGTCACCGTAGTCCTCAACGGCAAGACGACGAAGGCTGCATTCTTTGTCATCACGTTGCCCTACAGCGACGCGATCTTCTGTCAGGTGTTTCCCCAGGAATGCACGGAGACGTTTCAAGAAGGTCACTGCCGGGCCTTTGAGTTCTTTGGCGGCGTGCCGCGTCGCATCAGTTATGACAACAGCAAGATTGCCGTCTTGAAGATCGTGGGTGGTCGCGGACGGGAAGCGACTCGCGAGTTCTTGAGACTGGAGAGTCACTATCTGTTCGAGCATCACTTCTGCCGCGTGCGGCGTCCCAATGAGAAAGGGCACGTCGAGAACTTGCTCGGCTTCGCGCGTCGCAACTTCTTAGTGCCGATCCCGGAAGTAGGGAGTTTGGAAACGCTTAACGCGCAGCTGATCGAACACTGTCGTCGGGATCTGCAGCGGCAGTTGCGTGGCAAATCGGCGACGAAGGAAGCGTTGTTACTCGAAGAGCAAAGTGCTCTGTCGGAGATTCCTCGTCAGGCGTTTGAATCACGACGCATTCAAACCGCCAAGGCCAGTTCGCTATCGCTGGTTCGCTTTCATGGCAACGATTACTCGGTTCCCACGGCTTATGCTCATCATCAGGTGACGGTGGTTGGCGGCATCGAAGAGGTTCGCATCGCCGTTGGCAATCAACTCGTGGCTCGGCATCCGCGTCACTGGGGGAAGGAGCATACAGAGTTCAATCCGATTCATTACTTAGCTTTGTTGGAACGTAAGCCTGGGGCCTTTGATTACGCTCGTCCCTTGGAAGATTGGCAATTGCCGGAGTGCTTCGCGGTACTGCGTCGTCGCCAGGAAACCGTGCTGAAGAACCTCGGCACACGCGAATTCATCAAGGTGCTGCGACTGTTGGAGCAGGCCACGTTATCGCAGTTGACCGCCGCAGTGGACTACGCGTTATCGATCGGTGCCAAGAGTGCCGATGCGATTCAGCTGATCCTGCGTTCTCAGCAAGAGCCGCCGGTCGACTTGTTCTGTCTGGATGGCCGTCCTCACTTGCAGGGAGTTCGCGTACCGCTTCCCGATCTCGGGGCCTATCAATCCTTGCGAGTGGGAGCCTAGCCATGAAACCCCAAGAAACCAAAAGCACCCTCTTACTGAAGCATCACCTGAAAGCATTGAAGCTGCCCACGATGCACAGCGAATGCGAGAAAGTCGCGGCCCGCTGTGCCCGCGAGAACGTGGATCACTTGGGCTTCCTTCTGCAACTCTGCGAATTGGAACGCATCGATCGCGAGAAGCGAGCGTCCGAGCGTCGCCTGAAAGATGCCAAGTTCCCCAACACGAAAACGTTGGAGAGCTTCGACTTCGCCGCGCAGCCGTCAATCAACAAGCTGCTTGTTACCGAGCTGATGCGTGGCGCGTATCTCACTCAGCGAGAGTCGATCATCTTGATTGGCAACGCCGGGACGGGCAAGACGCACTTGGCAACGGCGTTGGGCGTCGAAGCGTGCGGCCAAGGCAAGCGAGTTCGCTTCTGGCGCGTCACCGAACTGATCACGCATCTGATCGAAGCGCGTGAAGAACGGCAGTTGTTACGCTTGAAGAACCAACTCGCCAAGCTCGATCTGTTGATCCTGGACGAGTTGGGATACGTGCCCGCCAGCAAGTTGGGCGCGGAACTGTTATTCGACATCATTAGCACGGCTTACGAGCGGACGAGTCTGATCGTGACGACGAACCTGCCGTTCGAGAATTGGACCGAAGTACTGGGCAGTGAGCGGCTAACGGGCGCCACGCTTGACCGGCTCACGCACCGCTGTCACATCCTGGAAGCCAGCGGCGAGAGTTACCGCCTGGCCGACGCTCGTCGTCGTCAAACCCCAAAAACCTCGCACAATCGCGCGAAACAAATCGGGGAATCAACTCGTAAATCCAAGGGAGTTTAAGCTGCTGCGTCCGCGCAAGACCTGTGAGGGGTCTTGCGGGCCGCTCAGCCAAATTACAATAAGAAACAACAAATCGGGCGCTAGCCTTTTCAACCGCCCAAGCGCTGGCATTTTCAAACGCCGTTCACAACTGCGATCATCGCTGCCTTGGCGTTATCAGTTTCAGCGTAGATTTGCGTGACGTGAGCGCTGGCGTGTCCGAGTGCAACTTGCGCCCCTTCCAATCCGTACCGCTTACGGATCTCGGTCGCGGCAGCGTGCCGTAACTGATTCGGGTTCCAGCGATGAGACTTCCGCCACGTCCCTAGTTGCTTTCCCTTGACGCCTGCTGGTGCAGGAAACGCGTGATCGCACGCAATGTGAATCGCATCGCGGTTGCGTAGCATTCTTTCGCCGATCGAGTTCCATAGCTTCGAGACGCTGGACGAGCTGCGTACATTCCTGTTGCTGTTTGCCGAGTTCGTCGAGTGACTCGCCGGGTGAAAGCAACGGCCCTTCTGGAGTGAAGCCGAATCAAGATGGTTCGGCTTTGATGGTCACGGGGAGCCGAGCCCGATGGTTAGAATTTCGCTTACGCGAAATAGGGACCGCCGCGGAGTCATGCCGCTTCACCTTCGCCGGCCAAGCGAAGCTCGTCCGGCTTCGGTTTCGGCCACGCCTCCGACTGACGGCCATCGACCGGGCTCGGCTACATGACCAATGACACGCCCTCGAATGGCACTTAGATTTCGACAAACCATTGGAATCAAACCGTTAAGCAACGCTATCGCAGAATTGCTTGCGAGTGTCGAAAAGCGTGGCGGAGTCGTCGGCCCCTAGGGGCTGAGACAGAGCATCAGCCATTTGGATGGCTGAAGGGTTAGAAGGTCGCGTGCCAGCCATGGTGCGACAGGGTTGTTAAGTGTCTCCGCGTCATATCGTTGCGCAAATCTAAGTGCCATTCGACACGCCCTCATGAGCATCTCGAAGCCGTAACTCCTTTTTTACCCTGCTCACGTGTCGGCAGCGAGTACCGCATTCAGCAAGTCGTCTTGGGTGCGAAAGACGACAGCCGCACGTCCACGATCAACGATACGATCGAAGTCATGAAAAGCACCCCTCCACGCTACCGCGATTGACATAACGTTAGCGTAATCCGCATCGAACGTGTCACTTACTGTATCTCCGATGTATGCAACTTCTCTCATTTTCAGATTCGGGCAAGCCGACTCACGGTACTGCTGAACTAACGATGATATTCTTGTTGATTTATCGGCGGACGCGTCTCCTTCAAACACTCCAGTGAATACCGGGAGGTTGTTTGTCACCAACAATCGCTGCACGACTTCTGTGGAGTTGGCCGACAATACATAAACAGGAAGATGCGGTCGTTCCTGCCGCAGTTTGTGAAACAACTGGACGGATTCTGGGATGAGATTGGCGTCAACGAGATGCTCGCAGAGTTTTGGGAGCAATCTACTTCTCTGGTTCGATTCTGAAATGTCGACCCCATGTTTCTGAAGACCATCCCATAGACCATAATCAAACACGCTGTTCAGAGTCTTTAATCTGTCGTATCCCGGAATGATCTCGCTAAAGTACGAATCGAAGTGGCGACGAGTGTCGGCGATTACACCATCGAAGTCTGTGATTAGGAGTCGGAGCCTTCCGAGTACCATGGGATGATTCGCGGGTTCGGTGACGACCATTTTTGCTTGCAGAAATACAGGAGCCGTTGTGGGTCAGCCGGATTGAACCAGTTCAGTCGGACGCAATGGCAGCGTAAACCCAGCCGCGCTGAGAAAACAACCAATTTCATTCACGAGTTCCAGAATATCTTCTTCTGCAATTTGGCCAATTGTACCAATGCGAAAGCAATCCACGCCCGGCGTCTTTCCTGCATAGACGACGAATCCCTTTGTCAAAAGATGTGAATACATTCTACGGAATGAAAACGCATCACTCGCAGGGCAGTGAAACGCGCTGATAATGCAGCTGCGCCTTTGAGGAGCAAGCAGTGGCCTGAACCCCAGCCCAGTCATACCATTCCACAGCTTAGCAGCGCAGCTTCTGTACCGCTCGTGCCGCAACGTAATCCCACCTTCTTCATCAAGTCTGTCCAGCGCTTTCTGCAGCGCCAGGACTACGTGCGTTGGCGGTGTGAAGCGGAACTCTCCAGTTTGCTCCAGAACATCCAATTGTTGATACAAGTCAAGGCAAACGGTCCGCCCGTTGCCGCGACACGTATTTATGAATCTGTTACTGCAAATCGCGAACGCAATTCCTGGAACGCCTTCCAGACACTTGTTTGCAGACGTGACGAGGCAATCGATCCCTAGTTCTACAACATTAATGTCGATGCCGCCAAAGCTGCTCATCGCATCAACGATTAATCTGCAGCCAAACTCCGATGCCAATCGAGCGATGTCAGAGAGTGGATTTACGATCCCCGAAGATGTTTCGCAGTGGACCAAGGCAATGTGTGAAAAGTGTTTCTTCTGGAGGGCGCGCTTGACCACTTCAAGGTCTGGAAATTCGTCACTAGCGCATTCGATAGTCATGTGATCGATCGCCCAAAGCGTAGCCATGTCGGCCAGACGCCGGCCGTAGGCTCCGTTGACTACGATCAAAAGCGAGTTCTTGGGGCTGAAGGCCGACGAAAAAACCGACTCTAGCGCAAACGTTCCGCTTCCTTGAATTGGAATCGAGTAGTAGCCATCATTCGGCGAAGCATGCGCAAGTTCAACCAAACGCGAACGCACGTCACGAAGGATATCAACGAATTCCGGCTCGCGAGATCCGATGTCCCGCATCATCGCTTGCTTCGTCGTCGCCGCTGTGTTCAGCGGTCCTGGTGTGAAGAGCCGCCTCTTGGGAAACTGTCCTACCATTGTTGGTGCTCCATTTGTATACGACGTCCATTGCTCATTGGCTACGTGTCCGGCTCTGCCGTCGCGAACAAGAAACAGTCATCAATCGACTTTGCCGAACATTTCCAGCCAAGTAATTCCAACTCCATCTGTATAGACGTCGGAGTAAAGTATCGCTTTACGATCTGAAAACTGCGGCCATCGTTGAGTTTTCTCCGCTCAATTTCAGTTGAACCATTCGGCATCTCATGATCGTGTGCTGTGATGATCGGATTTGGAAGTGTGTCAACAAACAACACGCGGCCACCGCTCTTCAAAGCAGAAGCAACCATTGCCCAAAAGTCGGCGGCTTTCTCCTTCGGAACATGTGATATCCAAAGCCCAAAGAATATCGTGTCAAATTGCTCCGATGGTTGAAATGAAAATATGTCCGCTTGCAGGTATTCGACGTTGCGACTTTTTACTTTCTGCCTACAAACGTGAAGCATGCTTTCCGAGAAGTCAACCGCCACAACGCGATCGGCATGTTTGGAGAGCTGCCATGTCCAATTGCCCGTGCCAGGTGCGAGTTCAAGTACGTTGCCGGTTGGCCTAAAAGCATCGATTTCAGCGCGTACTGCCTGAACGGCGTCGAGCCATCGACGGTTGTTTTCGTCTCCCCGATCATAACGTCCTATGCGTTCAAAGCATTCGTCGTACTCGGACGCTCGCTCGTTGTAGTAGTAAGATTGCTCTATAAGTGGGTCCATCTGCATAGCGCTTTCTAAAGGGAACGGAAATCTCAATTTGGCTTGTCGGCCCCATCTTTGTGCTCAAGCAAGTCCTGGTTCGCTTGACTCTGATTTAGAAACCTGATGAGTCGTTCCTTGACTTCGAATGGTTTCCGCGTTGGTCGTGGCAGTTTAGGTGGGACAGCACTATCGACCTTCAGATGGATTAGTACTGGCCCTTCATGTATCTTGGCCTCTTGGATAGCCTGAGCCATGTGCGACTTTCCATCGACGTAAATCACACGCCGGTAATTCATCGCTTCGGCGCATTGATCAAACCGAACGACACTAGAAGAACTCGATTGACCTCCAGTAGAAGCGTAACATTCATTGTCAAACACGACGTGCAACAAGTTCTTTGGTCCATGCTGTCCAATAGGCGCAAGCGAACCCATCCGCATCAGCAGCGATCCATCGCCGTCGAGGACAACGACCGGTTGACACCGACGAGCATTTGCGAGTCCGAAACCAATACTGGCTGCTGTTCCCATTCCGCCAACTACATACAGGTTATTTGCGCGATCGTTGAGGCTAAACAACTCTCGCCCCGTATACCCGGTTGTGGCAATGTAGACCTCGTCGCCTCTTTCTTGGCTGAGAAGTTCCTGCATTGCATCGATTCTCGTTGGACGCTCTGACGAAGTTCCTGTCCAGGTGCGATTGACCGCTGGAGCGCGACAGTCACGCGAAGGCCGTAACGTGATGTGTCCAGAAAGGGTATTCGGCCTAATGACGAATGCGAATACGCGTTGTTCGTGGTCGACGTATTCACAGCCTCGCCTAATTGCCTTCAAAGCTTCACACGGTGTGTTTGGCAAGAATTCCCACGAAACGTCAAGGAGGTTCAGCAGATCGGGGGTAATGCTCCCCATTTGCTCATGCTGTGGCTCATCGGGAACTCCCGGCTCGCCTCGCCAGGTAATCATCAAGAGCATTGGGACTTGAAATGGGCGAAGAAGGGAGGTTAGTGGATTGACCATGTTTCCCAGGCCAGAGTTTTGGGAGAGGATCACCGTCTTTCGCCCCCCTAAATGGGCACCTAAACCAATGGCAATCGCATCGCCCTCGTTGGCAGCAGCAATGTAGCTCAGCCTCGGCGCGGACTGCGCAGTGGCGATCAAAGGCGACAAATGCGAACACGGGACGCCGACGTAGTCTGTGTAACCCGACTGCGCTAGTTCGTCGGCGATGTTGGGAGCATCAATCATTGTGGCTTGCGAATTCCTTGAGTGGAGCTTGCTTTTGTGAGATCGTGGACACGGTAGGAAGATATCGAATTTCTGCGTCGAGGAGTTCGTCAACCCCCTGCAATTGAAAGACATCGGCCAGCGGTGCCACTTCCTGTTCAATATCGGCAATCGAGTGGTCCTGATAGATCCGCCTGGATACCTCTCGCATTGCGTTTACGCTTGCGCGGAGCGTGTGATTCGCCCAGATCACGACACTGATGCCCGCATCTTCAAAGACCGCCGAAGGAGTCGATCCATACGTCGTCGGGACAATTACAAGTGGACAGGGACGATCCCACGCCTGAGCAAATGCGACGACTTCATCCGACGTGCGACTCTTACTGTGAACGAGGATCGCATCTGCACCAGCCTCGTAGTACGCGTCAGCTCGGGCTAGGACGTCACTCAATGGCTGACCTACGATAAAACCCTCAGTTCGTGCGACAACCGAAAAACATTCGTCAGTCTGCGTGTCCTTCGCTGCCCGGATCTTGCCGCAGAATTCTTCCTTCGATGCCAACAGCTGTGTTGTACCGTTGATGAACGAGTTCGTCTTCGGGAAGAGCTTGTCTTCAAGGCAAATCCCCGCGATTCCACGCTGCTCACATTTTCTTACAAGCCTCATGACATTGTTGAAGTTCCCGTATCCAGTGTCACCGTCAAGGAGGATTGGAACTCGTGTCGCGTCACACATCTGCTCGCAGGTCTCGACAACCTGTGTCCAACTCGCCTCATTGCAATCCCGGACGCCCATGGCCGCGGCGATCGAAAAACCGCTGCCCCAGATCCCCCTGAATCCTTCGCCCTCGACAATCTTTGCGCTCAATCCGTCGTGTGCCCCCATCAGGAACTCAACCGTGTCGGACTGCAAAAGGTCACGAAGCGCCTTTGTCCGAGACGTGTTCGATGTTGACGGTCTTGAGTGATTGCTCGTACTCATTTGCTTTTGTTCCAAATCATTTTCCATTTTGGACCAGCGACATGCCGTGCCAACAGAAGGATTTGCCCGGCATGAATACAGGCGTGAATGAGTGTTCGTGATATCGCCTGAGTGACCGTTTGCGACTCACCTCGAATCGTGACGGTTTTTCGAAGGTCGTCTGGTGTCAGCGAATCCAGCGTGTCAAACAGGCATTTCCACCCGTCGTCCCAGCTGTCGAGTAGCGATTGACCGCTTAGCGTGTCAACAAACTCGTCTTCGCGATTGCGCCAGGGCTTTTCTCCATCGGTTGTTAGAAAGTCTGTCCAACGTGACTTTAGCGTGGATGCAAGATGCTTCATGATCACGGCAATGCAGTTTGTCTCACCGTCCAGTGAAATATGTAGTTGCTCCTCGGGAATCTGTTCAATTGCGTTGTCGACGAGTCGCTTGGCCGAAGTCAATGATGCTTTTGCTTCTTCAAGCAAAGTATGTTCAAGGCTTATTGTCATGGGCGTACTCCGCATTGCTGAGTTAGACTGACTTCATAGTAGAGACAAACTCGGCGACGCTTTCCTCTTTACGAGCGGGCAACGTTCCACGCCAGCCATTCGGGGACATCACGTGTGGCCCAAGCTTTGGGTCATCTACAAGCTTGGGAATGCAGTGGATATGAAAATGAGCGTCCACATCCCCGATCGCAACGAGATAGTGCTTTTCGACCGCGTTTAATGTTTCACTTTTCTTGACGAGTTGTTGTGCAACCGAAAGTAATTCGGCCGCTTCATCAGGCGTGATATCGCCGAAGGTAGGAACGTGGCGCTTCACAGCGACAATAAAGTGGCCGTGCTTGATCGCGTTCGTGTAATATGCAGCGACGACGTTGTCAGTCTGCTGGATGATGTCCGCGTCTCCAAGATCGCAAACTAGGCATGGTGATGTTTCGGTCATCGTTAAATTCCTTTCAGGCAGAATGAGGACGTGAAGAAGTAACAGACTTGTGTGATCGAGCGTCTCGCGTATCTATCGTGTCTGGATCCCATGCTTCGATCACTGTTCCCGGGGGCTTCGCGGAAAACAAATGGTCGAAGTAGTCGGGCGTGGGATTGCGTCCATCACAAACAACAGAGCTCACGCCGCGCCGAGCCAGTTGCAAAAGCGCATCCAACTTTCCGTTCATTCCACGAGTGACATCGACCCGTTGTCCCGGCGTTAAGGAACGCTCTACGGTTCGGAAGTTTGCTTGCGTGACTCGACTGAAGATCTCGCTACCAGCAATGTCAACACGAATGCCAGGCTGATCCGTCAGGACAACGAAACGCTTGATTTGAAAGCCGGCGGACAATGCCACCGGCAACCAGTCGCTGCTGAATACCTTGAAACCGGATTGCTGGTCGAACACGAGGCCGCCGGTCAACACAGGCACGAATCCTTGTGCGAGAGCAGCGTACAAGGGTTCGAAAAACATCTTGTCGGCTTCGTTCCCATTGGTCTGCATTAGACTCGTGGGGTGGAATGGCAGAGCCGGAACACCGGCACGACTCAGGCACTCCAAGAGTCGGCTTTGCAACGCAAACAGGGAAGCCGGCAGTTTGAAGAGATCCCTCGGATCTCTTCGAGTTGGCTCATTGATTCGATTGGCACGGACGATGTCGTGCGCGAAGGACCCACCGCCAATCGCCAAGACGACGTGCTTCAGTTCGCCGTTGGCGAAAGAATGCGCCAGGCATCGGCAGAATGCGTCAGCACGTGCCCGGTTGAACGTGCTCGCCTTCGTGCGATCCGTAATGACGCTCCCGCCAGGTTTGATGACGTGAATTCCGTCATTCAGGTCGAATCCGTGTTTTGTTGCTGTATCCTTGGTCATGACTTAGCGGTTAGCTTGTGAGACGGTTGTGCAATGGTGTGTTGGGTCAGGCGGCGTTCGAAGTGCTGTACCCAGCACAGCACGTCATTTAGGACATGGTGATTCTTGTTCGGGCGTGCCAGTCCCAGCTGAAAGAACAGGATTCCCTCGGTCACTGGCCCCAGAAGCGTGAGGTCCGACAGAACCTTCCCGTCCGCGGCTACTGCTTCAAAGAATCGCGTGACCTCCGGCCCTCCAGGTTGGAATTGCTGGCCGTTGGCGGATGTGTTGACCCACGACCGAATCAGTGACCGCCGAAGCATGGCTTGGATCAGCGGAGAGGCATCGTGCTCGACATCCAAAGGATGAAGTTTTGCGTCAACGAGTGTTTCGACTTCGTGAACAGCCCCAGTGAGCTGTCCATGGATTCGGAAGCTGCCAGCTCCAGGATTGATCGCTACTTGAGGTGAAGGCCCAGTCGAGCAATCGACGATACCGGCCCGGATCAGTGCGAGCATCTTCTGGTTCGTTTCAAGACAGCCGCCATCGGCCCAGGCATTGTGATATCGCATGTACGTAGCCAAGAATTCACGATGGGAATCGGCCGTCAGTCCACCGAAGTCGATCGCGTAGGCGAGAACTGGTCGCAAATCTCGCCAAACAGCGTCGCACGCTGCCTTCTCAGGATTTCGCAGGTTACCCTCGGCCGCATACGCATGGTCGCGTTCCATAAATCGCACGACCTGCGCTGAGTAAGTATTCGGACCGTCATAGGATCTCGGTGAGATAGGTTCGACCATCCGGTCCCACGAAAACCGGTGGTCGTTTGGAGCACCCGAACATCCAAGGGGTAAAGTCGTCCTGAAAGATTTGAAGGCGCTGGCAATATCCTCGACGTCTAACCCGACATGCCGACGTTGCAGCGATGAAATTGCAATGCCGGACTCCAACTGTTCAAGTATTTCCACAGCCTCATCGATAAATGGTTCAAGTTGCCGACACAGTTCGTCCGTCGAATCGATGTCCAGCTTCGATGGCCTACTCAAGATGAAGGACTCGACAAGTGGTTCCGCTTCGCAAATTAATCGTTTCAGAAACGACTTCCCGAATAGGGCACCGTAATACACAAGGAACATTTCCAACTTGAGAATCGGCAAGATGTCCAGTTCGAAATCCAACTGCCGACAGACCCCAATATTTGGAAGTGTCGTTGGGTGCCCACGGTGAACTCGCAACCGATCGATAGTGTCTTCAGTGAGAAAGACTCCGGTGTGCTCCAAGGCTCCGATGTCGGCGTGTTTTTCATTGGTTGGCCGAGCCCTAGTGAACACGCCTGTGCGGCTAAGGCTGATGATTCTTGGCTCCCTGCCGCTGGGCTCGTAGCGAAAACCTGATATTCCGTCCGAATGAAAAATGCCTCCACGCCCCTCGGTCAGAAACAGGATTCCGTCCTGCGCAGTCAATCCTTGCCCCACGCACGCCAGAGCAGAGCCGGGCGGTATGGCCGCTTCGGACAAGTTGAGCTCAAGCGGATATGCAAACTCTACGTAATTCGCTTTTCCGGTCGACCGGGAAAACTGAGCGAATCGTTCTTCATTCGAGCCGGCTCGTGGCCGATTTCGCGAGTGTCCCGTAGCGACCAGCACATGATCCGCAACGATGTATTGATCAGGGAAAACGATCCGATAGCCGCCAGCAATTGGGATCAGATCCGTTACTTCGGCGGTATGGAGTTGAACGGAAACACCTGGTATTGAACGTAGGATTTCAACGTACGAATCGAAACACTCCATGAGCGCAACGCCATGCACACAGCGAGGCGGCCAGTCTTCTGGGGTCACACGGAACGCTTCCTCGCCAGTCCGTTGAAATCGTTGACGGCAGAATTGGAGAAAGCCGTGCCGTTCATGTGGCTCCAACAAGTAGTCTGGCGCTAAGTTCGACTCATCTGGAGCAAATGTGATTTGATCTGCGATGCGGTTGAGTCGATTAGTTGTGGGTTGATCGGGGCTGTGTACTGCTCCCGCCCCGAAGTTCCCACTCTTCTCGAAGATGTCGATTGTGACTGACAACTCAAACCGCCGACGCCGTAGAATCGCCGCGAGTCCCGACAATGCGTACAGGCACGTTGGCCCAGCGCCGATAATACAAAGGCCATAATTGACCTTCATGTTGTCAGTTTGATTGGTAGCAGACACAAATCTCACTCCCTCTGGACAACCGAAGTGTGAAAACCCCCTGAGCGCAGCTACTCACTTCGGGGAGCGAACTCTCACACTTCCTGACGGTGGATGACCGCGAATTGTCTCGGGGCGCAATTCCACGGTCGCTACTATCAGTCCGGTTAGACCACAGCGCTTAGAAATTTGATGTTCCAACCAGCAGTCGCCAAACGTCAGTCGGAACAAGCGGTCACCAGCGGCCTGTGGCAAGACCTATGCTTACGAGATCGGATTATACGGATCGCGCAGATTTTGTCAACTAATGCTGGTTTTTCCTATTTGCGTGGAAATTCTTCACAAAAGACAAAAATATCACACAACGTGCAAAACAATCTGATTCGTGATCATTGGTCGCATTTGCTGTTCCGGCCGCGATTTCGTGGTTTTCGTCAAGGCTACATCGCGGTAAAATAGGGGAAAGCTGCTGAGTCGCAGTCGCCAAAACTGTGTAGGCTTAGCGGCTTTGGTCACCAGCGGCCGAACACTCTGTGAACGGCGCTGATTAGGGGTCTACAGGAAGCTGGAGACCCCTTCTTTTTTATGATTTCGGGTCATTCAATTGAATCAAGTGCCTGGGCTTGAATTCCGCCAAACTAGGGTAGGAAATGGGTAAGCAACGCGTAGACAAGGAGTACGCTAGTCTCCGGCACGGCAAAGTACCCGCGATTACTTGACCAGCTTCGAAGCGATTCAACAGGCGACTGTTGGCCAAGAGAGCTGCACTCGTCAAATGCGACGAGTTCGGCCTTACGAGACGAATCCATTGGCGGATTCGCAGACATCGAAGATCAGCCGAAACTGATCGTTTCCGTTGCCGCCCCGTTTGTCATGAAACGCAGGTTGGCGCTATCCAGAATGTCAGATCGGCATTTGACGCGTATACTTCCGGTCGGATGTCGCCAGACCAATCCGACTTCGTCTAACGTCTTGAATAGAGGATCGTCGGGTTCATCTGAAATGGAAAGAATGCCCGTTTGCGGTTTAGCAGGCATGGCCCAGCGATCGCTCAGGGCCTGCGCGAGATTGAGATTCTTCCGATGGCAGTCAAATAGGTCGCTTCTTTTTATCGCGCGTGATTCACACCAGTTGCAGATCGAGCAAATCTCCGCGGGATCAACCCACCTCGCTGCGCACTCTGGCGCATGCCCTTCGAGGGCCAAGAAATAGGGAGCAAACACTTGATGTGCATGACGCATCAAGTCCCTCGAACGGAAGGACAAAAAAGCAAGCTTGCTCTGCTGTTGATCCGTAATCCACTTGGCAGGATCGCCACATACCAAATCCGCCTCAAGTCCGCGTACGCTAGTAAAACCGGCGGCCCCCGCGTGGGAATAGTCAGCAATTAGTAGCGGACATTGCCTTCCAAGCTGCTGACGAATGTGGCAAAACCATTCGCGCACGGGCAATTCCTCGCCATCCCATGTTACGACGCTAGCCAAAACAGCCTGTGGTTTCGACCTGCACACCGCGTCGACAAATTTGTCAACCTGACACACTTGAGCGTCTTGCGCTGGAAAATAGTCTGCCGGATAGTATTCTCGGTCGGTTAGCAGCAACTGCCGAACGGTCAAAACGGAAAACAATTCCCGCAACGCGATAAGAATCCCAGGGGTCAGCACGATCTGGTTGTGGTCGCCACAGTCGAAAAGTTCCGACAGTAAACGGCGAAATGTGCCAGCCCGTTCTATAAGATGGCTTGTGTCGTAAATGTCGTTCATCAGTCTTTAGTAATCTCACGCATCACCGATTCGCCGTCTCCCTGATCACGATTGCCTCTTCGCGGCACTGGTGTGTACGCGATTTGGAGCAGTTCGCTATCTTGGTCGGCAAGGATTCGTCGTTCGCCTGGGGTTAACTCCCGTTCACGGAAGTGGATCACCTGCCCCGCAGCGACGAATTCCTTCGCGTCTTTCGGGCCGACATCTGTATTCGCTTTGAACTCAAACGCAACGCTACCCTTCAGTACGATCCAACTCGTTGCTGTCGCATCAGGCGGCGTTTCGGCCTTAATCATCTTGGTTACCTTGGCGAATTGCAAGTGTAGATGATGCCGGGACAGCGGACCTGCCACTTTCGTCGGTCGATTCACGCGAGCGTCCTCGTCAAGTCTGTTTACAACCGAATTCCAAGGCTCCGACCGCCACGGATGCAGGTCGATTCTGAGGAATCGGGCAATTCGCGCCAACGTATGCAGGGGCACATTGGTTTCTCCCTTTTCCAAGCGAGAAAGTAAGCTTCGATCAATCTCACACGCCTTTGCCACCTGATCAATCGTCAGATTTGTACGCAGTCGGTTGAGCTTAATCTTTTCCGCGATTCCCCACGCGATTAACGCGTAACATTCAGGGATTTCGAGTTCTCGCCGAGTGATTCGTCGTGGTTGGGATTCAGATGACTTTGTGTTGAACAAAGCGGCCGTGTTGAACGTTGAATCGACGCTGATGGCCGTACCTTCTTCACTTAAGTCTCGAAAGATCATCCACGCCTCTGACCAGCCGCCCACGCCCCAGGTGTGATGCGGTACTTGCGGATTGATCCGAATTACGTGGCCCGTGCCGACTGGTTTTTGAAAAATCGTTCTTGCCGGCAGGCTGCCGCCACGACTGGAAAAGAACTGGTACATGACTTTGCCCGAAATTGGGACCAGGACCTCTTCACCCGCGTGGTACATGTAGTGATCTTCCCGGCGCTCTTGCGCGGAAACTTCGTCGAGAGATACCTGCAAGATCGAGTACGGGGACTGCCAGAGAGCCGGCGGGCCAAATGCCCGGTACTTGATTCGTTCGGCGTCGCGTAACACATCCGTTCGAGCTGACGGCTGCCCTTCACGTTCTACAACAACAGGTTGTTCGTCCGCAAAAACTTCTTCGAGCCTTCTGCTTGCTGCTTCTGGACCTTCGTCGAAGTAGATCTGTGCAAGCCAGCCAAGTGACTGTGAACGCTTCCTTTTGGAAAATTGTAACTCGGGCTTCATCAGTTTTGGGATCTCCGTGAAACGTCTCTGCCGCCTGAAATCTGCTCCGAATCCGTTCATTGTAGCCACAATTCTTGAAATTGCCATGAATCCAGAAAACTTCCACCCATTGCAAGGTTCGGCAACAAAGATTGCAATTTTCACGTAACGTGATAAATTCTGGTTGCGTGAACTTTGCGGTTTCCGGCGTTCGCTGAAGGATGTGACGTTCAATGTCGTCCATAATGCAGGTTGCGATCGGTCAAAGAAAGCTTGTTCGGCAACTCCTGTCGGACAATCCATCAGCCCTGTTGCAGCTCGTTAGCGACGAGCTAGAGCAGGGTTCACGACTGCGGCTTTCCTCGCCCGACGCCGAGATCAATGCGTATTTCTCGTATATTGCTGATCATCCTTTCGACGATCTTCCCCAGACTGACCATGACTTGGTGATGCGCGTCCGTTCGATCCGCGGGCTGTCCGCTTTGCTGGAAATGGATCGACGCATTCTTATCGGCAATCCTAACGCAGTGCTATTCAACGTAAGCAACAACGTGCTGTTCCTTGCGTGCGATGCTTGGTATCAGCCTGGAATCTACGATCAAATCCGCCAAAACTATGATTACATTACCGGCCAACTAGGCAAGGTCAATTCCCAGCGTTTGCAGCGAATTGAGGTCTACAGTTGTTGCAAAATGATTGCCGAATCGCCGGCGAGCCGTATGTGGCTCTTGCTTCACCTGTGGGAAGAGGCGATCATCAATGGGACGACCGTTTTCGTAGCCGACGTTGACGAAGCGTCGGGCTCGATTCGAGACGAGCTAGTCGACTTGGATATCCAATTGATCTCGGACGGCAACGGTCAAACTCGATTGTTCAAGCACACATCTGAATTCCAGATTCTGGAACGCCCTGACGGTCGGTATCCCGTTAACACGATCAGCGAGATGTACGACAAGTTGCAGGACACGCAGATGCGAATGATACGAAGGCGAGTGACGGTTGAAGTTCTGCGAGCGCTTTGTGTCGAATGGAAAGACGAAGCCTTGTCGACCGAGCTTCAACGCTGGGAAGCGCTGCGCCAGCAGTTTGGACGAGACGCGATCGACTACATCCTCGGGCCGGTGCGCGGATGCCCGGCAAACGGTTTGGCGACTTGCAGCAACGGTTTCTCACATTGCAGCACGCTTCAGCCTGTACTGATTTCACTTGAACAAGCAGCAAAGGTCGCTTGCAAGAGCAAGCGTACTCTAGAAAACTACTCGGCCTCTCGACCTTCTCCCGTCTTCGAAGGAAGTGGAACACGGCCAAGTCTCTATGCTTGGGCGGACATCCGCGATTGGCTGCATCGCACATTTCCGTATTCGAGAATTCCCGAAGCACCGCCTCAATGGCTTTCTATGCACTTCGACAACGACTCGGTGCTCGTAAACAGGGTTTGAGCTTCATTGTCTTTGCCGTTCTTGTGCAATTCACGCTACGACCTCCCGGTGCAAGAACGATGTCACAGCCAATCGGCCGTTCGGCGATCCACTGATGAAGCCGATATCGACTTTGTTTGACGTAGATCGAACGCCACAATGCGCCAAGCACGCTGTTGTACACAAGCGATGTCGTTTCGCGCAATCCATGTGAGCTTTCGCGGCAACTCATGAACGAGATTGCTTCGGCTTTGAATAGTAGCCACGAATGATCGTTGCGTTGTCAGGACATGATCGACATTCAACTAGCAAAAACTCGTTCGATCTCTTGAATCTGTTGGCTGGGAATTAAGTGGCGGTAACGACGTACCATTGCTTCGGTTTGATGCCCTACCCAAGAATTGATCAGGCGTTGGTCGACACTCGCTGCCGCACAGTTCGAACAGAACGAATGCCGAAAAACATGCCATCCCCGGAGCTTCTCCCAACGGCTCCCTTCGAGCGTCCGGTTGAAGTGGTCAGTTGCTTCGTCGACGGTCAGTTGGCCGCCGCCATTCCGACACTTACGGCTATGCCGGATGTGATCCGGTAAGCAGAAGGTGTACTTGCCACCTGGATGCTCATCAAACCATTGATCGAGTACGCTGTGCAACTCAGGCGAAATGGGAACCATGCGCGTCGTGAACGCGCCGCGCTGCCTTTTCTTCTCCCGAATCGTAATCCACCGTGATCGCAAGTCGATGTCGTCCAATTCGGAGCGCAAGATCTCGCTACGTCGGGCTCCGGTGTGAGCTGCAAGCACGAACATCGGGTAGATGAACGGATGACGCGCAGCACCCTCGACGTATGTCAGCAGCTCAGATATTTCGGGCTTCGTTAGAAACAGACAGTCCCACAGATCAGCTTGTTCCGATTCGGTCAGGTCGCCACGACGAATGCGACGTTCAATCTCCTGCCAAGTTTGAAAACGGGGTTTCTCGGCGACCTTGGCGAACCGTAACCGCCGCATCGGCAGAGATTGTTGGACAATTCCTGCCGCAGTTGCCCAACTCCACATACCGGACAGCGTCGTCAGCTCCTTCCGAATCGTGGTCGGTTGGACCTTCTTACCGCGAAGGCCTTTTTCTTGGGACCTTTTGTTGACGTACTGTTGTAGATCGGCAAGTTGCAAAGCCGTGATGCGAAGGTCTTGACCAAGCAGGCGTTCTAAGTGCCTGCGATGAAGTTTCATCAGATACAGAGTGTTGTCTTCCAGCGAATTCTCCGGCAAGCCGTCGAAGTATGCGTCCATGAGTTCTGCCAGCGTGCGTATCGGACTGTGTTCCCGCTTGGCCGTTCGCTTTCCATCCGAGAGTAGGAATGTCGCTACGTCTGCGCCTTCCGGAATAACCAATGTTCCTAGCTCTGCCCGACGCAGGTTGTCTTCCAACCTCGCCAGTGAGCCAGCAGCGGCGTCACGGTCGGATGTGTGCAAGGACCGGCTGTATTTTCGGCCATCGTAGCGAAAGACGATGCGGAATGAGGAGCCGCGTTGTTCGATAGAAGCCATGGTTGGATTCTCCGTCAAGTGACGGAAGGAACCCATCGACACGAGCCCTATACGAACCCAATGCTGTCCCCACTTTGTCCCCAGTGAGCTTTGGGGAGGAAAGAAGGACTCAGAGCGAATCGTCGTAAGTCCTTGCTGTGTAAAGTGCGGGAAAGAGGACTCGAACCTCCACGGGGTTAACCCCCACTAGGCCCTCAAGGTAATCTCCGCGTGAGGTGGACACGTGGGTTTTGTACTGCTGTTGGACATAAACAGTAGTGCGTTTTGAAGTTCCGCCGATCGCACTAGGGCAAATAGATAGTGGGAGAATTGCCCTTGAATTGCCCCTTGTGTTGCGCATTGGTTGCGCCGAAGCGTCGATCAGGAATGGGCAAGTCGACGGTTAAAGACGGCGATCCAGGACTCGTGCTCTCTTTCGAGGTTCTCTACAACAGCAACCACCAATGCGTCATCGATGGCTGCTGGATCGCCGTGGGCGAAAGAATTTCGACGCTTTTGCACTTCAGTTAGATGAAGCCGTACGTCGTTGAATCCAAGGTCGCAAAGATCCTCGCCGTAAGTAGTTTCAAAGAGGACGCGGTAAAGGCGGTCCAAACGCGAGCCAATAGAGGTGTATCGCTGGAGTGTATCCTCCACAAGACGCGGTGGTATGTTACGCATGCCGGCGCGAAGTAGTCGTTCTATCCTAGTCTCGAAATAGCTCCAGAAGAGAACGACAATCGCTGCGCGAGCCGATGGTTGGCGAGTCGGGTCAGGCTCTGAAAGCCGGTCAACTGTAGGGACAGGTCGCTTCCACTCGCGCTCCAACATCTGAAGGTAAAGCCAATCCTCGTACCTCCCCTCAGCGCCCATGTGCGTTTCGGAAACGACTGGCTCTTTGAAATCAGCACGGTGTTGGTGCTGCTGCAACGAGAACGGTTCGTTTCCACAAACAGGACAGTTACTTCCAATCTTGCAAATGCCCTCGCAGTGTCCGCAAAGGACGTAGCCACTCCAGAGTACGGACCAACTTCCTTCAGCCTTATAATCGTCATACCACATAATTGAGTATCGCCCCTATGTAGAATCGCCAAGGAACCATCTCTTGATTCTCCCCCAAAAACTCTGCTTCGGTTTGTCAGCGGACGGAGTGCTTCGCGCAGCAACATCGCTTCGTTCGTCGCGGACAGTCTCAAAATATCTCTCCCGAGCTTGTGCTTCATGCGCCTGGCCTCTAGCGATCTGTTCCTTGGTCCACTGCGGTGCCCAGACCACTCGGTTCTTTGAGATTATGTAGTGAGATTGACAAGGCAAGCTCCAGCTTCCAACGGAGGGGTGGAGCGAGACCGAAACACCATCAAATGTCATTTGCCAGGCAGTGGGTGACAGCGGAGTTACAACCTCCCTACCGCATCCACAGAAACACTTATGAACTGCCGTTCCATACGTGGTCGATATGTAAAGGGTGTGCTCATTTAACTTGTCTGGGATGAATTCGACGAATTCAAATGCGAGGACAATTTCAGGCTTCATTCGTGTCCTCAGAATCAAGTCGATTCGATCTTAAAGTGTATGCACACCAATGCTCTTTCTTACCATCGTCGTAATAGCCCCAGAGCTTTTTCCATTTGATAACGGCCAATGCGGCATTTAATGCGTTGAGCTCAGCAATCTGAACATTTCGTGAATACTCATTGGCCGCTTCGCCATCGGAGAACGCGACACGCTTTCTAAAGTGATCGCGTTTGCTCGGTGTACTGGTCGTCGCAGTAACGATCCCGGCAAGCGTATTGTCTTCTCCAAGTTGGATGCCCATTCCTACGTCAATAAATGGAATTCCCCATTCTTCTAGGCGCTGAACGATCAATTCTTTTCCTGTTCCCTTGTCAATGCAGATGAACACGAAATCGATTGTCTTCAGTTGCTCAACCGTACTTTCGTCGATAAAGCAGTCGTGCGCAAACACATTCTTTCGCATTCTCAAATAGATTTCGGCAAGGTATTGGACCTTTTGTTGCTTCTTGCGTAGTTCACCAATTGATGGAGCGCCCGGACAACGAAATGCATTATGGTTGAGAAAGATATCGCGGTCGAAGAGATGGATTTCTGGCACGGGAGTCTTGGCAATTAAGTCCAGAATATAGGAGCCTGTGGCCCCTGCACCCACAATTGCAACCTTCCCTCGCTCCAGTTTATTGTTAGCCACCACAATCCCTGCCTTGGTAGCTGCGGTGTCGAGGTAGTTGAAAACAGATTCGCCCTCATCAGGTACAACAACGGGATGAGTTGTAGCAGTCGCTGTCGGATCGATTGCGAATGCGGGGCTGCAAATGATAGCGATGTATGTTGTAATCTTCTCGTGGTAGTCAGCGTACTTACCCGCGTTCGGGCCAGTAGTCGGTTTTCTAGATATCTGATGGTTGGGCAACAGATGCTCACCGTAAGCCTTATTGGTATTCTTGCTCACTCCCGCAATTGGCGTCCCATCAACATTGCAAGGGAAGTCGCCCACAAAAAAGACGACGTGGTCACGCGGAGGTACAGTGGAGTCACCGGCCAAGTCGAGATCCGAGACTAGAATCCCCCGCTTAACTTCCTTCTGGCTGTTAACGTAGGGCACATCTCTGACCAGGAGGTTGTTTCCCTCACCAATCGCGATGTCGTAACCAGCTTCGCGCAATCTGCTAAGGTCAGGGTTAAGATTGACCAGTCTCTGTGACATCGATTTTCATCCCATTTTGTGCTGGAACGCTCTGACCAGCCACCAAGCTTCCGCCTTCGTGGCCGTGGCTCCATGTGACAGTGAAGAACGCGTTTGGGGGAACCGGGTCAAACGCGAGTGCGATGACGGCCTCAAATGATATGTCCCCTTCCGGCACCTTCTTAGGCCGTCCATTGACGATAATGTTGATTTCCTTGTCGTGTGGTGCGCTCATGAATTCCTCGTGTCGTAAATAGTTAAACAAAACTTTATCCGGCCGATCGCAACCGACACTGGTGCGTCTCAGGCCAAAAGCACATTGCCAAAGTTTTACTCGAACAGTTGAAAAATGTCAAATAACGCAAACTAAACAATAATCTATAGTTTGCCACACAAACGGTTTGCGTAGTTGACATGCACTCTTGGGCCTGCTACGCTCGGCGTGTCGATGTAAATGGCCCAGGGAGATCTCAAGCCAGTGATAGATGAGCAATGCTTCTACGAAGAGGTAGGGAGGCGGATTCGGGACGCACGTAAACGGCGCAAACCGCCTCTGACACAAGAAACCCTTGCAGGTCTAGTATCGCTAACGCGCACTTCTATTACGAATGTCGAGAAGGGTCGTCAAAGGTTTCTCTTGCATACACTGGCTGACATAGCTAATGCACTTCAAGTTGCTCCAGCGAGCCTCTTACCGCAATCAGACATCGAATCGGCCCACCGTTTGGAAGAGGCTCTCAAGAACCGACCGCAAGCTGAGAAAGAATGGATTAAGATGGCTGTCGCAGCGGCACAAACGAGGAAGGAATGACTTTGGTACGTAGAAAGCATATTCGGAGACTAGTTCAAGGATTACTAGCTGAACACCATTTTCGATCTGCTCCTGTGCAAGTCGCAGAAATAGCTAGGTCGCTGGGAGTAGAAGTACAGGAAACTCCCACTGAGGATGATTTGTCGGGGTTTTTGTATCGAGACCGGTTAGACGACTCAGCTATTATCGGTGTAAACGCGACGCATCATCCTAATCGCCGGAATTTCACGATTGCTCACGAACTAGGCCACTACCTTCTGCACGACCTTGATGACGTTCATGTCGATCGCGACTTCAAAGTCTGGTTGCGCAGTGAAGCGTCAAGTCAGGGAACTGATGTTGAAGAAAAGGAAGCTAATCTGTTTGCCGCCGAATTGCTGATGCCGGCGAGTTTTGTGAAACAGGACGTTGAAGACATCGGCACTATCGACATCATAGATGAGGAAGTCCTTCAGGAATTAGCAGCCAAATACAATGTAAGTACTCAAGCCATGACTTTTAGGCTTGCTTACTTGGGATACCTTCAACAGTAGCCAGTTATAGCCCTGAGTCTGAGTCTGTTGTAGCTGTGTCCGTCCTAGAGCCTAACTCTATTCTTGATTCTGTGTTGCACCTCTTCGAGGGCTTCCTCAAGCATCGCCGCAAGATGATCGTAGCTTGGGTTTTTTACCGCGTTGAGCTGAAGCGTCACGTCGCCGTGCTCAGTCTTAAAAACCTGAGCTGCTGGTGCTGACTTTTTCTTTCGCTTCTTCTTCGGCGTCGCCTTCTTGCCAGAGGCGACTTTCTGAGCATCCGTCGCAGACAAGCCATCGCGCAGAGCTTTCTCGATAAATGATCGCTGCTCTTTCTCCCCGTTAAGTCGAGCGGCTTCGCGAGCGATGCCGATGGGAATCTTACCGTTTGCGACTTTCTTCTTCACATCCTCGGGCAATCCAAGCAGACGAACGTACCGAGTAACGGTCGTCTCGTTAACCCCTACCCGCTTTGCCAAGTCGCGCACGGTGTAGCCGTTCTTGTCGATGACGTCTTGAAAGGCCCCGGCAAGTTCAATTGGGTTTAGATCCTTCCTGGCATGGTTCTCAGCAAGCTGAAGCTCGGCAATTTCCCCTTCTGAAATGTCATCCGCCTTGATGTCGCAGGTGATGCGTTCCCAGCCACAAAGCCGAGCTGCGCGGTAGCGCCGCTCCCCAGCAATGATGATGTATTTGCTTCTTCCTTGGTCCCAGCGAACGACGATTGGAGCAATCAATCCGTCGGCGTTTAGACTGGCTGCAAGTTGCTCTATTTCATCCGGGTTAAACTCTTCTCGATGCTGAGGGTCGGCAGCGATGTCTTGAAGTCGAATGTCGTAATAGCCTTTGGCTTTCTTCGTCGCTTCGTATCGTTTGTTTCTCGTCGGATGCTCGACGAGCGTTGCCGTGTTCCCCTCACCAGCCCCAAGCGACTCGCGTATGCGGTCGCCAAATTTCTCTCTTAGCTTTTCAACCTTGCTCATCCTGCCGCGACCGACCTCCGTTTTTCTCTCTGCGAATAGGTTTCAATTCGCTCAATGATTTCAACAAGTAAGGCACGAATCATGTCGGCCTCGGCTGAGTGTGGTTTCTCGTGCGTGATAGGCTTGTAGGAATGCTGACTGCTTTGAAATTCGGTTCGCCGATAGATGACGGTTTCAAAGACCTGCGTTCCGTTTAGCTGTCGAAGCTCATCTTCCATCAAGCGATGCTGAGAGGTTCGCGCGTCCATGTTGTTTACAAAGTACCCAAGGTCGACGAGGTCTGGATTGCCATTTCTAATCGCAGTCTGAAGTCTTACCTTTACGTCAACGACTCCTTCACAAGAGTTCTTCTCCGGCTGGACCGGAGTAATGACGTAGTCGCTTGCCATCAGTGCTCCCCAGGCAAGCAAGTTCGCCACGTTTGGCGGTGTATCGATAAGCACGAGATCGAAGTCATCTCGAACGTCTTCGATGAAGTCCCGAATGGCAAACTGCGAATCCCCTGCTTCTAACGGATTTGGCACATCAAAGGGCTCCAAGTGATCGGAGCTTGGAGCCACGGAGATTCCCTCGACCTGGGTCTTATGAATCATCTCTGCCGGGTCGGCATCGCGGGATTCGTCGTAGAGCGCGGCAACGGTCTGATACGGACGAAGCCGCGAAATGTAATCTCTGCCAAAGAAGTTCTTACTTAGACTCGCTTGAGGATCGAGGTCGATGGCGAGAACGCGAACTCCGTTTTCAGCACAAGCACCGCACAAGTTCTGGCTTAGCATTGTGCGGCCAACTCCACCCTTACGTGCATAGAGTGTTAATACAATCGCTCCCAATTCTGCCTCTCAAATGCTGCCGCCTGCCCGTGGCAGGCGCGCTGTTTTACTCAATAAGTTCAGGCAGTTAGGAAAGATAAGTGTGTCGCTAAAGGGCTCCCCTACTCTCGCCTGTAACTGAGTCTGACTATGCCGCGCCTTAGCGGCTTTTAACAAGGGGATTTTGAACGCTCGCTCCTCTGGCTGGATGCCTTGACTTTGATGGCCTCACGCTGTGCCTTGCATTCCATCATCCGCCTGCCCGTGGCAGGCGCTCGAATTCGGTACTTGATAACCGCGCTAAGTACGTACGCTCACATAAGAAAGTACCTTGTCAGGTCGACGGAACCAGCGTTAGGTTTGCTTTAATCTGGTTTAACCTCGGGAAAGACAAAGCTAAGTGGCTGGGCAAATCCAACTCGCAGAGACAAGTAAGGCACGCTGCAAAGGGCAGGTAAGAAAGCTTGCCTTTCGAGAACGCGTGCCTGCCGAGCTCCATGTGAATACCGACTATCTACACCAGCTCCACCGATTGCCTGCACCATGCCATACCGACGGTCTACACCAGTCGACACCGACTATCTACACCAAGCTTACCGACGGGCTACACCAGATTCCGTCGGTAAGTGCCCGAAAGAGTAGGGGATTTCGGGGCTTAACAGTACACAAAGTACATAACAAGACAACAACTGCGAGTTGTTGTTCTTCTTTGACTTATTAGGGGATGAAAGAGGAACACCGAGATAACGCCAAGCGAGTGAAGACCATCGGGAAGGACGAAATGAACCTTCTTGAGTACTGCGTCTTCTCTGCAACCAACCGAGTCGACCGAAAGACAAAGAGCTTGGTCTTCGAAGATCCGGTCTTCTGCGACATCGAGAAGAGGCAGCTCACGCGACGCTTAACGATTGCCTTTTCAGCGGAGTATGGCAGGCCAACAGCAAGAGACGATTTGGTTCTCGTTGCGATGATGAAGAAGTCTCGCGATGAGGGATTTAATTCGCAACGCGTCCACTTTACCCGCTACGAATTGCTCAAGATTCTTGGCTGGCCTGAGAACGGTCAAAACTACGAACGCATCGACCAAGCCCTGAATCGAATCATCGGGACGCATTTGGTTTGGGATAATGCCTTCTGGGACAACAGCGAGAAGAGCTGGGTTGATCGCAAGTTCAGCATCATCGATGACGTGAATCTGTACGACCGCGAGAAGTATGACCGGGCACGGGAGAGGCGAGGGGAGTCGCGACCTCAGTCTTGGTTCAAGTGGAGCGACGTCATGTTTGAGAGCTTCCAAGCGGGCTACGTAAAGTCCATCGACTTGGAGCTGCTCCGAAGTCTCAACGAGAACGTGTCCAAGCGACTCTACCGGTGGCTCGATAAGCACTTCAACAATAAGAAGCGAAAGATGCCGCTTGAGATTCCGATAGCAACTCTTGCGGGAAGAAAGCTCGGTTTTCAAAACGCCCCGGCAAGTCACTTGCAACGAATGCTTGCCCCGGCGATAGCCGAGCTTGAAGCCGTCTCGTACCTCGCTCCGGAAGCTATGCGGTTTGTCGGGAGCGGAAAGAAATGCGTTGTTCGATTTCGGCCGGTAAGGAAGAAAAACCGAATTTCCGACCCGATTCTTCAGAAATTAGACGTCGAGAATCCACCGCTCGGAGAGCTTGCGACAAAGCTTCATGCTCGTGGCCTTTCAGCAAAGGCGGCAGAGGAGTGGGCGGCTAAAGATCCAGAGCAAGCAAAGCTTCAGCTTGAACACTTAGACTGGCTCTTATCAACGGATTGGAAACCGGAAAAAGGTGAGGGGGCTTGGCTATCTGCCGCGTTAAAGGGACGCTACACGCCACCAGCCGCGTTTAACAAAAAGGCTGAAGCAGAACGCGAGTCCATTCAGGCAAAGCGACAGCGAGCCTCACGTGAGCAGCAACTACAAGCCCGCGAGCTTGCACGCAAGCGAAGAGAAGAAGAGCAGCAAGAACGTGTGGCGGGTTATTTGCTAACGCTTCTTCCTGAAGAGCGACGACAACTTGAAAAGAATGCCTTAGCGAGCGGCGATTCGTTCTTGAGAAATCGATTGCAGCAACTCGAACGAGATGGCGACGATCAGATGGCTTCTGTCTATCGAGACAAGCTCGTTAGCGATCACGTTCAATCACTTCTCTCCACTGACTAGCGAGAAACCTTACAGCTTTCTTACAGCGAGTTGATCCTTTCTCACGTGCAGCATCGAGCTTGTGGACAACTCGGATTTCCCCCTACCGTGAACCTTTTACAGCAGGGTACGAATTATACATGACGGTATCACTCCTTCACGCAGGAAGCGTGAAGTGAAGTGTCACCAGACAGTCGATGACACCCGGTAAACTTGGCCTCACCAGCCAAGCTAAGGGGATGGGAGTAACGCCCCATCGTGTCATCGGTCCGTAGCGCTGGATGCATCGAGAGGTGCTTGTCCAGCGCGAGGGCGGCTTGTCGGCGTAATCCTTGCTCACGTCGACTCCCTCTGTATCGGAGTCGATCGCAAGTAAGAGTAATCCCGACATTCTAGCCCATGGTTGCCCCACAAGGGCGCAACCGACGTGGGCGACGCGGAAAGACCTTTGTTTGAATTTGTATTTTCAACAAAGGCCGTTGTCGTCGAAGCGGGTGAGTCGAGTGACGCGCGAGCGTCTCGACAAATCCCGTCCAGGGGATTTGAAGTCACGAACTTCATCTAACCTGGCTGGACCCGGGAGCTTCTTGCTGGCGACAGCAAGGACCGGAGTTGCCGCTCCGGCGTCCCTGGAAACAGGGCGGTGAATAGCTCAACGGGGAAAGGCGGGCGACCGCTTTCCAGTTAGTCTCTTGGGAGCCGATGCCGAACTGCGAAAACCCGTAGTCGGTCGGTAAGGGGATGCTTCCATGTTCGGTCCCCTGAAATGCAAGACTTTACGTCTTGCGAAAGTATGGAAGCTGGAAGGCTTCACATACGGCTGCGGTGTCCTCTGGGTAAAACCAGGTAGCGACGGGACCCAAGAGATAGAGACGATAGCTAACGCGGGAAGGTCTTTAGGTGCCGGCAGTCACCGGTGCCCGAGTGTGGCAACTCGGGTGTTTGAAATCCTGAAGACTGGGAGCGTGGTCTGAGTAGAAGTTCATTGCCAACTAGCTGGCAATGAAGCGGTGTTTGTTGCGAAGGCAGCAACAAAGTTTGCGGCTTAGCCGCAAGCTTTGCACGGCAAGGCAGTCGTGACCCGTTTGCTTGCTTGGGTGGTGCCAAGCACAAGTAGCAGCGACGAAAGGACTGACGGACACCAAGCGGAATGCTTGGGGAAGAACTGTCTGAATGACGGTGCTGTGGAAGCAGCAATAGCGGGAGGCTAGGTGAGGGGCTCTGGAAGGACGCTCTTCACCTAGCCGCAGGTAAGCGAAGTGGAGTCTCGCTACGCGAGACGCATTCTTTTGAAAAGGAGTATGGATTGAGGGGAACTCAATTTGAATATGGTTTGGGTTCGCGGCAGCGAACATGACTGCACGCCATAGGCGTTCAAATTTGGATTCAGGTTAGGCTTTCTGAGGAGATTGTGCCCGGAGCGTAAAACAATCTCCCCGCTTTTGATGTAGGAGCGATATGGCTTATCGATGCGAAGCGACATCACTAAAGGGATTCGTTCAGCAGATAGCATGCGTCTACCTTCGGCACGGCTATCGCTGGATTGTTCAAGCAAGAATCCCCGATCGCAAAGATCCGCACTGCGTCGATGAAGCCTTAATCGCAAAATACCGAATCGATGTCTCGGAGGCGACTCGCTGGAGGCGAAAGCAGGTTGGTAAAGCAAACCTACACTACCTGCGTTACAAGCGGGACTTCGTCTTGCTTGCAACCGATGGCAAGCATCCATTCAAAGAGCTTGAATGCCGCTCGCTTAAAAACTTAGAGGACGGGAGATCCCGGATACTCATTGGCAATTACTCGATTAGTCGAAGTAGGGGAGGTCGCACGCGAACAGGCGAGCGAGACAGTAAGTGGCATTCTCATGTCCAGATAGATTGGGAGCATTACAAGGCGTTAAAGGCCATGTTTCTTGGGCTCGCTTGTCGGCGAAACGAAGTGCAACTTGCACAGCTATTCTACGAATTACCATTTGAGCCATACGCACCGATTCGGCGACAGATAAGCGCCATTTGGGCGGCTGTAAACCGGCAACGTCGACGGGCGGGCTTGTCACTAATCCCGGTCGATGTGCTCCCGTTTCGCACAAAGTCTGTGAAAGTCTTTGAACCGGATCGAGTGCGACAACTTTGGTCGTCTGCCGGTGGCTGGTGGTACGAAGTTCGCCGCGCGGAGAATTCATGATGTACCAAGTCCCGCTTTACATGCTGATTGGAACGGCCTTGGCATTACACCCGAAGCTGGCGTTATTTGTCGTCACGCTGATTCTTTGCCGGTGGGCAACAAGGTTGATCTAGCAGAGGTTATCGCTGCGAGGGTTTTCGACATTCTCCTTGGGTAGAAGCAAGAGTGCCGGGGCTTTACTCGCGACTTACTCTCGCGCGAGTTGAGCACCGGTGGTGCGATGTAGCGTTTTTTCTTCTTCACCCGTTCTGGAGGTTGTGAGTCATGACAAATCTCACTCGTGCAAGTAACGAATTATTTAGGCGTCGCCCAGATGAGCGATTCTCTTCGCTGACTGACCTGACGAGACATTGTCAGCAAACGCGAGAAGCATCCGTTGACCGCTGGGAGCTGCCACAGGATTTAGCCCCAAGCAGTGATCTGACGCTCATGCTCGGAGAAGGGGAGTTCAGTATGACGAACTGGTCCTTCTCCCAGATGTGTCGTTTGGCGGGAGTTAGCCGAGATACCCTCAACCGGGTTTCCCATAAGACGGCAAGTCGAGTGCTCGGTGAGACGGTTCCCACAGCGGACAAGCCGATTCAGTTGCTGACTACGGACGATACGGTGCGCTCCATACACGGAGTCAGCTACACGCGGCTTTGGAATACGGAGCTCCTTTCGGTTGTCCAGGAATTTGCCACGGACTTCGAGCCGCCGCAGGAAGGCTGTAACGGCGGAACAGGACTGTACTGCGGTGAGCAGGATATGTTCTGCTTTCTTATCGACCCAGCGGGTTGGACCGAGATCGATGGCGAAGCCTTTGCTCCGGGGTTCTTTGTCTGGAATTCCGAAGTTGGTCGCCGCTCGGTTGGCATCCAGTCGTTCTGGTTCCAAGCCGTTTGCCAAAACCATATCGTCTGGGACGCCGTCGAAGTTGCCGAGCTTACTCGTAAGCACACGGCAAATGTTCGAGACTGCCTGGCTGAAATGCGGCGCATGATCGAGTCCCTCGTGGCGAAACGCGACGAGCGTCGCGACGGCTTTGTTCGCGTCGTCAGAAACGCCATGCGTCAAACTCTCGGTGACGATGCTGACGAAGCCTTAAAGAAACTGACTGACCATGGAGTTGGCAGAAAGCTTGCGAAGCAAGCCCTTGAACTTGCCAAAGAGCAAGGCCGCTTCACGATCTTCTCTCTCGTCGATGCGATAACGCGACTAAACGGCGAAGTGTCCTTTGCCGGAAATCGCGTTGAAGTTGATGCCAAGGCGGCGAGCCTGCTTGCCCTGGCAGTCTGATGTTTGTGTTTGTTGTTTTACTGTTGATTAAAAATGAGGTGCCCTATGGCCAAGGCAAAGAAGAAGCCGGTTCATGAAATTCGACTTGGTTGCGTGAAGGCTGCGATTTGGGAAAACGAATCGGAGCAAGGTGTTCACTACAACGTCACGTTTTCGCGGCTTTACAAAGACGGCGACGAGTGGAAGGACTCGTCGAGTTTTGGCCGCGACGATTTGCTGCTCCTTGGCAAAGTCGCGGATTTGGCTCATACCTGGATCTACGAGCAAAGTCAGAATGGCAACAATGGATGATCCATCCGTTCCCTTCAGCCTGATGTGCGGTTGTTATTGCGGCTGCGATGCAGGAGAGGAAATCGAGTCCCGGAAGCAAGCCGATGCCGAAGGCTGGACAGAGATCGAAGCCGACGATGGTCACTCATGGAACTATCTAGGCTTGTGTCCCGAATGCCGCTCGAATTGCTAGCTGACTGATTGGCAACGGTTGTAAGCATCTGGTTATGAATTCGCATCACCGCACTGTGCAGATTATTCTGCCAGTTCTTTTGCCGGCTTCGTGTTCAGGATGAAGTCGGTGAAGGTATTCGAGCCCGCCTGCGTGAAACGAATGTGGTCAGCAAGCGGAGAACTCATGATGAAGTTGCTCGGCTAGTTTGAGGAAGCAATGGAAATGATTTGCCGAGCCACTAGGTCCTCAATAATCAAGTGAACGGCAGTAGAAGTGGTTTGCGGTATTCCAACGCTCGACGAGTGAGCCTTAGACCGGTCAATGGCATTTTGAACACCGTTATCATCTATCGGAAGAGCAAAGACTCTAGTTTTATTGTATTGGCCGATTACTTGACGTAGTTGGCGTTGAACATCCTTGCACGTAAGCGGCGATGTGACTGGGAAGTCAGCAAAGTGCAAGAGTAACCATAAGTCAAAACATGGATTGCTGATGGCCACTTGAACTCCCTTTTTGCGGCAATGAGCAACAACCTGTTTCAAATTCTTGATGTGCCCTGCTTCAGTCCAGTGATCAGTGTCGCACACCAGCCAGAACTGATCACCTTCTCCCAAATCATATTCCTTCATAAACTGACTGAGTCGGTCCATTACGTGCGTCGGTGATGACCGGCCATCATCGGTTTCTAGCACCTTGAATTGAATACGAGTTGAGTGAAAGAACTCGAAATACTGCTGTACGGCATAGCGGTCTTCTGACGCAATCACGACAAGCGTTGCATCGCGTGTCAAGTTCTCGTGTCGTACCATTGGACGCTTTTTGCGCATGAGGCTATTCTTCCGGTGGACATTCAATCAATTGCTTTAACTTCTCCATACCTCCGACAAAGGGGATTGCACCAAATCGTCCTTGGAGATAGCTCCTTTCTATTCGAAGGTCTTTACGAACTTTTAGGTCGGTAAGCGAGTATAAATGCGTTTGTTGTCTTTTATCTTTTTCCGTGAACCAGATTTCATCGCGACGTAGCAAATCTTGATCCAGTAAGTGTGTTTCGTGGGTCGTTACTATCAGTTGCTGGCAAGCCCCAGGACAAGACTCGACGAAAAACTTAAGAAGTGCATGTGAAAGAAGCGGGTGTAGACTTCGATCCAACTCATCAATTACATAAACTTTGCAGCTAGTGTGAAGGTGATAGAGCGCCGGCAATAAGTGAAGGAATCTCTGCGTCCCATCGGACTCTTCATCGAAGGGAAGGGAGAAGTCACGGTCACCCACGGTGTGCTGTGCTGCGAGATTTCGTCGTATTACTTTGGCGGGATCGTCTGGGTCCAAATTCAAACTCATGCCAGGTCCCAATATGATGTTCTGATGCTCTACATCGTCCCTCGACTGCAGATGTTCGACTAGCTGTTTTGGAAGCTGATCAGCGCCAATTCTGGTTTGTTCAACGGCAACTGAACCGATACCGGTCCCGATACTAGCCAAAAAGGCGGCAGCGAAGTCGCGGAATCCTCCGTCTCCATCGAGGTATTCAAGTATCGGCCCGAAGCTAGCTGCCGCTGGTATTACCGTCAGGCATTCAGTGAACCACCACACTACCTCGTGTAGCAATTCGCCGCGACGCTCGACGTCCAAGTCAACAATCTTGTTGAGTAACAGTTGATTGGGGCGAACTCCCAGCAGCTTCAATGCCTTGAGAGCGTCGAGCGAGGTTGGATTAATCTCATCAAACTTCTTTGGATTGGCGAACTCAATCTTTTTCCCTTTACGGTGAAAGACATCAGTCTCCCTTCCGCTCGCTCCGGTTGCAGATAGCCATTCTTCGGCTACTTCGTCCTTAGTGACGTCAAATCCGTACACGTAAACGCGATTACCAACCAGAAATCGGAATTCAAACGATGAGGGCTTATCAGACTCAGCTGTAAATCGAAACTGGTTTAGGGCGATTCGCTTCATTGGACCAGGACCTTCTAAGATCAGGTCTCTGGCAAAATCTATAGCGCGGACAAGGTTTGACTTCCCGGCAGCATTGGCCCCGTAGATAACGGCAGCGCGGAGCACCCGTTCGCCAACTCCAGCGATATCTATGCAGTGGTCCTCGGGGCCCTTTTGCGCCCGGCTTGCGACCAGATTTAGGGTCTGTTCGGTACCGAAGGATCGAAAGTTCTCAACGGAAAAGTTGATTAACATGGAATTCCTGTGATTTTTTCACGAAATACGGCGTTTTCTGATTGCCTAAAATGTATTTGTACTATAATATCGTGAAATAGTCGAATAATCAATTACCTATTCGTCGCCCGAAAGGCCAGAAACACGTAGAAATCGTGAATAAACCACGAAGATCCCGGCTGAATCGGAGCAAACTAGTGTTCACGTGTATACATTAGAGAAGAAACCGGAGTAAAACATGGCGACGCAGCAACAGTTTCGTGACTTCCTGTCCGACATCGAGCCGAGCGCAACTACGAAGTCGAATGCCAAATCCCGACACACCGAGCTAAGGGATTTTTTGGCTAACGACACCGAATTCAAGAAGTTGCATGTCCAGACCTTTCTGTCCGGGTCGTATCGCCGTGACACGGCCATACGACCGCGAAAATTAGGTGGCGTTATCGCTCGCCCTGACGTGGACATCATCGTCGAGACAAACCATACCTTAGCAGATGACCCTAAGGATGTAATTGATGCCGTGTTTTACGCAATTCAACGCCTGAAAAACCAAAAGGAGAGTTATACGTCTCTTCGCCGACAAGCGCGCTCGATTGGCGTCGAAACGAGCACCGTGGATATGGATGTAGTGCCCATAATTGCCCCCGATGGCATGGATGGAACTCTCTACATAGCCAACCGGAAACATGAGAGTTCACTCGACAAATGGCTCGTAACCAACCCGCCAGGCCACACGAAGTGGACCGTCGACATTAACGCCGCCTCCGGCGGTAGGTTCAAACCGTTGGTGAAGTTGATGAAATGGTGGCGTCGGCAAAACCCAACACTTTCTAAGCGACCTAAGGGCTTTGTCATCGAATGCATCGTGGCTGAGTGCTTTGATCCTGATGAAACGGATTACGAAAAGTTGTTTTTGGGAACGCTTGACTCAATCGTTTCGAGATACGAAGCGTTTGTTAGCGCGGGACTTGTACCTTACATCGCCGACCCGTCAGTGCCGGGAAACTATGTGACAACTGGGCTGACCTTCGATGCCTTTGAAGGCTTTTACAAAAAGGTTAAGGCTCATGCTGAAATTGGTGAGAAGATTCTCGCCGAGACCGACGCAGATGAGGAACTTAAGCTCTGGAAGTCAATATTTGGCGACCGTTTTCCTGCTGCAGGGATGAGCACTAAGGCGGCAGGCCTTCTGCCAGAGGCCGCATGTGTGTCGCCATTCGTTTTCCCAGATCGACCTATCGCCCCGACGAAGCCCGGAGGCTTCGCTTAATGACGATTTGGTTCTTGAATGACCTAGCGCGTCTCAATGTCGAGCGAGAGGCTGCGGCCGATTTGCAGTCCGAAGCAGACTGGCTCATAGGCTCACACTGGTATTTGGGCAAAGGACTGCAACTGGACGCCACAATCCGCGTCCGGGGCCGTGAGTTCGATATCACCTTGGAGTATCCCGATCACTTCCCATTCGCACCGCCCATTGCCCGACCGACGACTGCAGGCGAAACCTGGTCGACGCATCAGTATCCAGACGGGACACTTTGTCTTGAGTGGGGGCCAGACAATTGGCACAATGACGTGACCGGCGCGGACATGCTCATTAGTGCGCATAGGCTATTGACCACAGAGCGACCTAACACTGATGAACGGACGGTTGTTGCACCCTCGCGACACTGCTTAACCATTGGGCAGGAACTTCGTGGAAAATACGGTCGCTTTTGCACCACCGCTTCCCTCCGTTCGCACTGTAGTGAAATGCCAGTTGGGACGTTCGGTCAATTAGAATTCTCACTGCAGTTACATCGGCACTGTTCTGCAATAATCGCAACAAAGCTTTTCTCGAACGACGGGCAAGTGTGGGAAGACCCCGAAGTGCCAGCCGGTTTGAAGTCATCGAGCATCCGGGGAATCTTCTGCAAAGTGTCCGACACTACTACAGCCGTTGGCACGTTTTCCAATCGATCGGACTTGCAGGAGTGCGTTGGCAAATACGGCTGCTCACTTGAGGGCTCTCTCGAAGAAGGGACCAATAGCGGTACAGTCTTTGTCCTTATCATTGACTATCAAGGCACTATAGACGCATACTGGATTCCCAACGGTGATGACTGCGTCTACCCAGAACGAGAGGTCCAATCTGCCTCTACGTTGTCCAACCCCCGACTGAACTTCAACTGCGAGGACCATGAGGATTTCAAAATCGGAATCGTCGGTGTTGGGTCTGTCGGGTCCAAGATTGCAGTTTCGTTAGCACGCCACGGGTTCAGAAACTATGTGTTGGTAGATCCCGATGTGTTATGTGCTGAGAATCTGGTTCGACACCAATTTGACTGGCGTAGTGTCGGCGACCACAAAGCGGATGCCGCCGCCTCGGCGATTGAGCTGTTGGTTCCGGATGCCGCAATCAAGATTTCCAAGCTTCATCTGACAGGCCAGGAAAGTAATACTGCACTTAGTGGCATTCTGGATTCGCTTTCTAAGTGCGATTTGTTGATTGACGCGACGGGCGACGATTCTGTTTTCAATCTGCTCTCTGCCGTATCCATGTTTGGTGAGGTTCCGCTCGTATGGGGCCAAGTCTTCGAAGGAGGCTTCGGCGGTCTCATAGCTCGGTCTCGGCCGGGAAAAGATCCAACTCCAAACAAAATGCGCCAACTGTTTCTCGGTTACTGTCACGAACATCCTTTCCCGCAACACGAAGGCTCGACGTCATACGCTGGCATTGTCGATGGAAAGACAATGGTAGCAGGCGACGTCGACGTAACGGTGATTGCCACTCACATGGCAGGTCTCACCGTTGATACTGCGATTGGTGCCGAGCCCTCGCGTTATCCGAATTCCATGTACCTTGTCGGGCTCTCACGCGGGTGGGTATTCGAATCGCCGTTTCACACAATCCCACTCTCGGATTCTTCGCTAAGCGAGGTCGCCCCTAAGTTGAATGCCTCCGATGAGGCCGTTCAAGACGGCGTAAAGTTCATTGCTGAATTATTGAGCCATGCCCAGAATAAAGATTCACATCCCTGATGACATCACGCTGCGAATCCGTGAAGCATTAATTGAGAGCGGTCAGCACGAGTGCGGTGGAATCGTCATGGGCGAGCATGTTGGCCATGAGGAATTCCGCGTCAGCGATTTGACAATCCAGAGAAAGGGTGGAACGATATCGCGATTCGTAAGGGCCGTCGCTTCTTTCGTTTCAAGTCTTGCCGCGTTTTTTGACCGAACAAATCATCGGTATCGACAATTCAATTATCTCGGCGAATGGCATTCACATCCGCTTTTTGCTTTGCAGCCAAGCAACGACGACTTCGTTTCGATGAGGGAAATTGTCGACGACCCTGAAGTGGGCGCGAACTTTGTTATTCTGATATTGGTACGGCTAAATAATGACCAAGTCGAAGGGAAGGTATGGTCGCTGCTTCCAGGTGGTGCGTTTAATGAGGCGGAAGTGATCCGAAACGGAGCACATTATGAGCGACAGTAATGAAAACAACACAGCGAAGACGAACGCAACTCCTTCTTTGCTGGAGCCTGAGTCGCGCGGTGGAGATACGGCTGAAGGCGGGTTCAGTTTCCAAGACGGAGTTATAGTCGCGACAATTCCTCAATGGTTGGCTCATGAAGGGTTCACGTCATTCATTCGCGAAGCGATTGGGGACGTTGAAAGCCGATGGTTTGAGCCAGCATTGGGGGAAATAATTGATGCGATTGAGGCGAAGAACCACCACATCACGCCTGTGCCGTTCTGGCATGAAGTCGAACGTTTCCAACAGATGGCCTTATCGTCTGATTATCGACACTTCACGCTGGCGTGTACGAGCACTTCAGAAGAAATCAAGGCAATATCCGAGGCAATGCGACGAGTTCGCGATCCAAGGTCATTCTATAGTGGTGATTCAGACGTTCTAGAAAACTCGACGAAAGACTTTGTTGCGAGTATTGAAAACAAAGGTAAAACCAAGTCCGATGCAGAGTTTCTGCTAAGTCGCGTCCAAATATCCGACGGATGGACCAGCTCGAAAGACTTTGCTGAGGGAATGTTTCGGCAGGCCGCCGAGAGGTGGATTCCTGGGTTCAGTGATCTCCCAGGGAACAGAGTTGGGCGCGTATTTGACCGCCTACTTACGTTGGTGCGTCAACGACTCAACCAGCCAATTACGCGGAAGGACTTGGAATCTGCGATTTGCGTAGTCCTGGAAGATGACAATTTCTTTGCCGATCATCGAATTCGGGTGGAAACGACAACAGCGACGTTTACCGGTAGTGAGAGAGCATTGCGTCTTGATTGGAATGATTTCTTTGGCAGTGATGGACGCGCGTATCCTCTGGCTGCCGACTGGGAATCCACCGTTGTTGAACAACTGACGGCAACACGAAAGTGGATTGTTGAAAATCGCAATCAGCGACGTCTAGTTCTTGGCGGCGAAAGACGTCTATCTACTTCCGTCGCAATTGGAACGCAGTTTCCCGCCGTGTCTGGCTTCAATATTGACATGGAGCACCGTGGTCAGAAGTGGTCCACGGATTCGCACGCGAAGCCGGGAGATGCTTACGATATCAGCGAATCCCACAGCGGCGAGAATGGCAACGAATTGGTCATAGTCATCGACATTATTCGTGATATCTCGACTGCCGTGAAGACTGCTTGTCCTGATTTTGGATTAGCGGATTCCGCGTTTAGCCATTTCCATGGCAGGGATGCTATTACCTCGGACAGACAAGCGAACGCAATTGTTCAGTCTATCAAACAGTCGATAGAGCGACGCCTTCATGAAACTGGCGCAAAACGAATCCACCTGTTTCTCGCATGTCCATCTCACTTAGCACTCTTTCTTGGTCACCGGCTGAATGCCACAGCTGAGATTCAGTGCTATGAATGGAGTAATGCGACAAACTACGTACCAACGTGCGCACTTCGTACGTGATAGACGTGCGAGTGCTTGTGCGGCTTCTTGAACAATGAGTTGCGACTCGCGCTCGGACGGACAGTCGTCAGTAGTACTGAACGATGTAGCCGTAAGCTCGGTCAAACAGCTCCTGATCGCCGTGGAGTTTGTAGTTTAGCAACACCTTTCTAAGTGCCTTCTTGACCTCGCGTTCGCCAGCGTTGGTGTTTTGCCAGCCGTCAAAACGAACAATGCGGACGATCTCGTCGATCTCATCCACGATTCGCTCGACGATGATGGGAGTCTTATCGTTGCGAATTTCCTCGAATAGTTCGGTCAACGCAGCCTTGGCCAGGTTCTGCTCTTCCTGCGGTGTTGTTTCCTTCTCTGCGGCTACAACATCGCGGGCCAGTTTCAGAATCTCTTTCAAAAACTTGCGGCTGTCGTCCAAACCTTTCTCGTGACGTTCTCGCAGGTTCTCTAGTCGTTCGCCGAGTTCTACGAACTTAGGATTACCCGCATGCCCGCGTAGTCGAGCGATAAGCTTTATGGCAATGCGGTTTGCCCGTCCCTTTGCTTCCTCTACTGCTTCGATAAGGTCGGCGTCCATGATCAGCGCATCGAGGTCGTCGCTAATCTCGTCAAGATGTGTGTGCTGATGAATCAGCTCTACTGTCTTCGCGCCAAGGGCGTGCCAGAGTAGCTTGCCATTGCCGCTGGCCGGTTTGACGGACTCGTAGACCTGACTCAGCCAGCGGTAGTCGATTTCGTAAGCTGCCAAGCATGCGTCTGGAGAGAGTGCTTCCCAAAGTCTGGCAAGAACCGTGTACTCTGCGGCAAACTTGTCTCGGACCTCATTATTGGGCAAGTGCTCCTGTGCCGCGAGCAAACCCTCGTAACCGGTCAACTTGCGATCGACACCCGGGAAGAAGGCAAGACACTTTTGCACGCGTTCGGGAAGTTCTTGCTTTAGCTCATCCAGGTTCGTAATTACTGACTGGACTGCCTTCTCGTCAAACGCGAGTGCTTTAGCGACGTCGTCGAAGATTCCGATGTAGTCAACGATCAAGCCGTGACTCTTTCCAGCGTTAACTCGGTTTGTTCGGCAAATGCATTGAAGCAGATTATGGTCTCGCATTGGTTTATCGAGATACTGCGCTTGGAGTATCGGTGCGTCAAAGCCGGTGAGGAGCTTAGAAGTGACGATCAAGAGCTTCAACGGGTCGCTTGGGTCGCGATAGCGGTCCAAGAGCTTCTCTTCCGAATCACGGTCTCGCTTGTATCGCTCGTAGTTTGTTTCGCCGGAACTTACGGACATCACAACATCGGACATGTCAGGGTCTTCGGTAATTTCGTCAATCGCCTTCTTATAGAGGTCACAACACTCTCTATCGAAGGTGACAATCATCCCTTTGAAGCCATTTGGCTCAATCTTTTCCCGAAAGTGACTGACGATGTGCTCGCAAACGCCCCGCACGCGCTCGGGCGATTTGACAAGCACCGCCATCTTGGCAGCTCGTTTCGCAAGGTCATCGCGGTCCTGCTCACTCAAGTTCCCGGTTAGCTGTGAATAAGCTTCGTCAATGGCAGCTTGATCGATTCGTAGTTTGATATCGGGTGCCTCGAAGTGAAGCGGCAAGGTTGCACCGTCTCGAATCGACTCTTGAAACGAGTAGCGGGTTAGGTAACCTTTTTCGTCTTCTTCCGCGCCGAAAGCGTAGAACGTGTTCTTATCCGCACGGTTGATAGGAGTTCCGGTCAAGCCAAAGAGAAACGCATTTGGCAGTGCCTCTCGCATTTTGCGTCCAAGGTCACCTTCCTGAGTGCGGTGGGCTTCATCAACCATCGCAATAATATTGTGGCGAGGGTTTAGCTCGCCATCAGCCTCAGCGAATTTGTGAATCGTCGTGATGATTACTTTTCGCGTGTCCTGAGCAAGCATCGTCTGCAACGACTCTCGACTCTCGGCTTTTATCATGTTTGGCACATCGGCAGCGTTAAAAGTCGCGGTAATCTGCGTGTCGAGATCAATGCGATCGACGATGATGAGAACGGTTGGGTTGCCCAGTTCCGGGTGCAGCCGAAGTTTTTGTGCCGTGAAGACCATTAGCAGGGATTTACCGGACCCCTGGAAGTGCCAGATTAGGCCCTTCTTGATTCGGCCTTCAACAACTCGCTTCACGATTAGGTTCGTGCCTTCATATTGCTGATAGCGGCAGATGATTTTAATACGGCGATGTTTCTTGTCTGTCGCGAATATCGTGAAGTTTTGCAGGATGTCGAGGATGACTTTAGGCTGCAACATGCTGAGTACGGTCTTGCGAACTTCAGCGAGAGAGCCGTCTTCATGTGCGGCTGCAGTTGCTGGTAAGGGACTCTCGGCATAGTCCGGCGGTGACTCACGGACCACACCAGTTCCGTCTGATTGTGTCTCCAGTCTCCACGGTCCCCAAATGGTGAGCGGCATGCGGATGGAGCCATAGCGATAAGCGCGGCCGTCGCTGGCGAAGCTGAAGATGTTGGGCACAAACATCGCCGGGATGCTCTGTTCGTAGTCGTCGTGAATCTGGCTGGCTCCATCGACCCATGTGACCGCGGGCCGCACGGGCGTTTTGGCCTCGCCGATGACGACGGGCAAGCCGTTGATCAGCAGGACGATGTCAAAGCGTTTTTCGAGCTGGCCGACTTTGTAAGTCCATTGATTGCAGACGATCAACTCGTTGTTTTCGGGATGGTCGAAGTCGATCAGTCGCACCGTGGTGTGCTCGCCGCGTTCGCCGAACGGCATTGTTTTGTCGTTCCGCATCCACTCGGCGAGTGCTTCGTTCGAGCGAACCAGTCCGTCGTTTTGGACGGCCAGCGGAATGGCCCTGAGCTTGTAGATCACCTCGTCGGCTCGATCGGGCTGTGCGGCGATTTCCGGATTGAGTCGGATGAGCGCATCACGAAGCTGTGACTCGACGAACACGTCCGCAGCCTGACGGGGCAACTGCGGCCCCGACACGAACTGCCAGCCGAGTCCCTGACAGGCATCAAGGATCATCTGCTCGACGGTGTTCGCTTCGTTAAACACATTCAGCTCCACGTTCGGGGTCTGGGGTTAACAAAGCTTCACGCAAGGCCGAATGAAGCAATCGCTGGGTTTCCAATTGATGGACGGCATCCATGTGCGCAGCATCACATTCATCCAAGAGCCGGATGATAATCTCTTGCTCGTCATGCGGCGGAACTGGTAGTGGAATCTTCTCCAGCGTGGCTTTTTTGAGCTTCAGGCGTCCAGCGCCTTGCCTCGCAAGGTAGGGCTTGATGTTCCGGTGCTTGAAGTAGTGGAACACCCATTTCGTATAAACGTCGTCGCCACCCTTGATGATGTGAGCATGGTTGTTGACGTTGAATCTTCCGCTGACAAATTGGGTCATGTTCCAGTCGTTGTATTTTAGGAAGTGGTCTCCGTCCTCTCCCAGCAGAACGTACTCTCCTTCGACTCGATACTCGTTCAGGTGGTCAAGCACGCCCGTTGGACCGTGATACGGATACGGCCCCTGCATTTCAGCCCGCGTTGCCGCGTTGATTGGCTTGCGGAGCCGATTTGCGATCTCGCAACATTCACCAAGCGACTCGACTTTCCATGAGGAAGGTATTTTTCCGAGTGGCGTTGTTTGAAAATCAGAATGCCCCGTTCCGTTTCGAAGGAAGTGTCGGTGGCATGTATTGCGTGCGATCCTCGCGGCTTCGCACGTTGCTTCTAGTTTTCGCGTGTAGTCTTCCGATAGCCACAACGCCTTCGCGATTCTCCTCTGTTCATCTCTCGACGGAAGTGGGAACTCTTGATGTCTAAGCGTTTTCCAATTGATGGTCGGTGACAACGATCCAACGGAGATGCTCAGCGCCCGCTCCATGAACACGTCGCTTTGAATAAAGAACGGCAAAAATTCCGAATCGATCACATCCACTTTGGCCCGAATGACCATAGCATGTGCCGAGCAAATGCCATCTGTCTCGGCTAAGCCCAGTTTCCGTTGGTACGCTCTTCGGCGACCAAAAATCAAATCGCCTACAGCAAACTTCAGCTTTTGCCCAATCACGTCGTCAGGTGAACCCCAACGTCGAATCTTTAACGACTCGCAATCCAGATGTTCCAGCCCAATGTAGACTTTCACATCGGTGTCGAGCGGGTCAACTCGTTCAGCGACATTCTGCGCGAACTCTTCAAACCGGCAATAGCTCCAGCCTGATGGTAGTTTCCCGTTGTTCCGCGTCGCGGCTTCGGATTGTGCCGTGCTATTCGCCAAGGGAAAGCTCCCGCAAGGATGCCTGCAGTTTCCCCATAGAGGAACGCACTCTTCTGCTACTCGTGCACCATTGTGTAGTGATGTCCTTGAGCGACGTGCTGTCGCCATTAGCTCCGTTGACGTATTCTTCGCTTCCTTGCACGTAGCGGGAAATACTCAGGTTGTGTTCGTTTTGACGAAGCTCCTCAACGGGCACGACTCGTGAAAAGTCTGTCTCCGATTCATCGCTCTGAAACGTCTTGACAATTCTCTCAATATGGTCGTCTGTCAGAAAGCTCTGCGCCCGCTCCCGCGTCACTTCTTTCACCGCGTTGATCATCAGAATCTTGTTCTTCCGCTTGCGGGGCTTGTTCATCCGGCAGACGACCACGCAAGCTTCCATCGGCGAGTTGTAAAACAGGTTCGGCCCCAGACCGAGCACGCACTCGATCACGTCGTGCTCGACCAACTTCTGCCGCATCTCGCGTTCTTCGTTGCGGAACAGTACGCCGTGCGGGAACAGAATCGCACAGCGGCCCGTCTTCGGATGCATGCTCTGGATGATGTGCTGCCAGAAGGCGTAGTCGGCTCGGCCCTGCGGCGGCGTGCCGTAGATGTTGCGGCCCCACGGATCGGCGGAGAAGGCTTCGCGATCCCATTGCTTGATCGAGTAAGGCGGATTGGCCAGCACCACGTCGAACTGCCGCAGCCGGTCGCCCTCGACGAACTTCGGATCGGAGAGTGTGTCGCCGCGAACGATCTCGAAATCCTCGACTCCGTGCAGAAAGCAGTTCATGCGGGCGATGGCCGACGTCATCAGGTTCCGCTCCTGCCCGTACAGCCGCACGTTCCGCCACTCTTTCTTCTGACGCTGCAGATGCGTGATGCAGGACAGCAGCATACCGCCGCTGCCGCAGGTGGGATCGTAAATCGACTCGCCCGGCTTCGGCTGCAGCAGCTCGGTCATCAGATGCACGACCGTGCGGTTGGTGTAGAACTCGGCCGCCGTGTGCCCGGAGTCGTCCGCGAATTTCTTGATCAGGTACTCATAGCCGACGCCCAGTTCGTCTTCCGGGCAGTTGGCGATCGACAGCGTCTGCGAACTGAAGTGCTCGATCAGTTCCTTGAGCATGCGGTCGGGGAGCCGATCCTTGTTGGTCCACTGGGCGTCGCCAAAGATACCGTACAACTTGTCGGTGTTGGCCGACTCGATCTTCCGCATCGCGTCTTGGATCGCTTTGCCGACGTTCTTGCCGACTTCGCGGACTTTGGTCCAGTGCGCGTCTGTGGGGATTAGGAAACGATGGTTTTCGGCAAACGAGGCGAAGTCTTTGTCGCCGCCCGATTCGTCAAGAGCTTGTGCGAATTCCTCGTCGTAGACATCGCACATCCGCTTGTAGAACAGTAGCGGAAAGATGAACTGCTTGTAGTCGCCCGCGTCGATATAACCGCGCAACAGGACGGCTGCGCCCCAGAGGTAACTTTCCAGTTTTGATTGGCTAAGGTGACTCATTTCGCAAGCACCTGCCTAAACCATTCGATTGCTGCTTCACCTTCTTTCTGGACGATTGAACTTACGGCTCGACTATGACGTATGCCGTTTCGTAGCTCAGCGAGCTGATCAAACTTCGTGTTCAGTGATTCCTTGGAACTAAATCGCTGCTCGAACTTTGCCCACGTGGACTTTGCAGTAAGCGTGTCCTGGATTTCACGCAAATCGAAGAATTCTAGCTCCCCAGTGAGGGTTTCATACTTCTCCGCCTCCAGAGACGCGTTTTTCTTTAAAGCTGCTTTTACTCTGCCATCGACTTTCTGCGCGACGTGTGGGGGAAGGTGGCTTGCGTCCGAGTCAAGGCCTTTGTCAACGAGGCCTCGCAGAGCAAGCTCGATTTCTTCGATCGCTGCATCAAGCTCCCGTAGCTGCGGCGGTAGATCGAGCCTTTCCTTAATAAGAAGATTCTCAATCGCATCTTGAAGCGTCCTCTGTCGCTCGGTAACAAACGCTTCAAAGTCGTCGGATGAGAACGGGTCTCTCAGTAGGATGTCAAACGCGGCAGGAGAAATGAAATGCGATTCGAGGATCGCCCTTACAGCTGATTCGCCGTTCTGCTTGATTAGCTCGGGCAGATAGGCATTCGGTAGTCTATCGCTGATTACATTGCGATTTGTGTCAGATGTTAGCGGAGCACGATTAAGTATTGAATTCCCAATCGTCCCGCTCAGGTGCTCTTTGCACCAAGCACTTGGAATAATGTGATGATCGTCAAGATCATCAAACTGCGGCACATCACCCGTCATCCAGTCTCTAGCACCCTGCAAAACGAACAGGTTGAAGATGCCGTTGTAGACTGAAGTCCCTCGTTTCGTTTCTTTGCGAAGTTCGAGGTTTCTAAATCGCTGCGCAAATTCCGCAATGAGGCTTGGCTCCTGCTTGTCGTCGTCAAACCAAGCCTTGAGGTCGAGGAAGTCGCGAGCCGAAGTTGACTCGACCGACCCGGAATAACGATTCGTGAAGACCGATGCCCAGTACCAATGCCTTAGCTTACGGCTTGCATCGAGTTTCCTCGTCGCGGGAAGCGACTTCATGTGGGCTCGAAGAGCTGCGAACGCTGGAAGAATCGATACGTAAGGCAAGAAGGAACTTGAGATAGCACCGAACTCTTGAGGATGTTTCAAGAGCTTGATTGCGTCTTCAAGCGAATCAACCGCGACCTTCCATCGCTTTTCAAACTCGGCGATATCAGCAATCAGGACTTCCTTCCGGCGAGTACCATCCGGATCACGAACGGGCTTGGCTTGTCCTGGCAAGAGAAAGTAGAGGTACTTTGGCGAACAATACGACTGACGAAGAATGCTCATGACTTGAAGGATGTAGACGTTCATCTTTTCAGTCGCCACATCTTCGAGGCGTGCCGCTGCGTCTCGCCAAAGCTGTTTCAATTGTAGGCCTTTGGGCTTCAAGAGGGCATTGATCAGATCGAATACGTCGAGCCTAATGCCTTTGCTGTTAATCTGTGTGAAGATGTCGCATACTTTCGAGACTTCGAGGTCCTTGTCGAGCTCTATGTACGAGACCTGATATTGCCCGGAGATTCCTTGGAGATGTTCACCGAACAGTTTTGCGTTGGTTGCATGGTTTGCGGCCACCTTTGACCCTTCAGCATCGCCATCGGCTTCGAGACGCTGACATTCCTCCTTCCAATAGGCTTCGTATCCTTGAACCCAATTGGGAAGTTCCCAACCCGTGGCACCCATGATGGATAGCGGGAAAAGATGTTCCCTGTATTGGAGTTCCGTATTGGCAAGAACCTTTGTCCACCGGCGCGTAAGCCACTCATAGCCAAACGCCTCGTCATATTCCTCCGCCATGAAGCGATCGATACTGACGAAATAAAAGAAGCGGTTTGAACGATTTGGAAGAGGGAGGTCAGGGGCTAAAAACGCGTAGTAGATGGCCGTAAGTCGCTGCTGGCCGTCAAGTACGATGTACTCAGGTTTACCACTGCCGGTATAGCCGTAAACCGGCTCGCAAGAGAGCGACTCGAAGTTCTCGGGTTTTCCCTTCCAAAGGAGCAAGCTCCCTATGTAGTAGTCGAGGAAAATCGAACGCATCAGCTCTCTAATATCCCATGGCTTCCACTCGAATTCGCGTTGGAAGTCTGGTATTACGTATCGCCCATCGCGAAGGTAATTCACGAGCGTATTGAGGCTCACATGATCGGGCTTCTGTGCGTCCTTCATTTCATTAACCCAAATTCCGTTAGCAGATCTCTAAGTCGATCTTCAGCGACATAGGCGGCGTCGAGACTGCATTTGAGGTTGTAAATGGCTTCATTCACGGTAATCGTTTCTTCTTCGATGACCGGCTCGATGTAGCGAGGAATGTTTAGGTTCCAGTCGTTCTCTTTGATTTCATCGAGTGACACGAGGCGGGCGACGCCTTCGACGTCCTCGTGTGCGGAGTACCAGCCAAAAATGTGGTCAATGTGCTCGGACAAAAGCTCATTTTGAGCCCGGCCCTTCTTGAACTCCTTCGACGCATCGATAATCAGCACCTTCTTGCGATGCTTCGCAGGTTTCTTCTGGCGGAAAACGAGAATGCAGGCAGCAAGCCCGGTGCCGTAGAACAAGTTCTGTCCCAAACCGATGACGGCATCCAGAATATCCATGCCGAGCAGCTTCTGTCGGATCTTGCCTTCAGCACCCATACGAAACAACGCCCCGTGCGGCAAGACGACGGCCATTCGCCCTGATTTGGCTGACATCGACTTGACCATGTGCTGTACCCAGGCAAAGTCTCCGCTCTTTGATGGTGGCATTCCTGCGAAGTTGCGCCCATACGGATCGCTTGTCCAGACTTCTTCGCCCCACTTCTGGAGTGAAAAGGGCGGATTCGCAATCACGCAATCGAAGTGAGCAAGGCTGTCTCCCGAGTGGAAAGCAGGCTGTCGAAGTGTATCTCCCCGAACGATTTGAAAATCTTCGACACCGTGAAGAAAGCAGTTCATGCGAGCGATAGAAGAAGTCGTCAGATTCTTCTCTTGTCCGTAGAGCTTGCCCCAGAGAGTACGGACATTGCCACCGGCCTCTTTTACATGATGGATTGCTTCGATGAGCATGCCGCCTGTACCGCACGCCGGGTCGTAGATTGTCTCGCCTTCGCGAGGGTCGAGAATCCGCACCATTAAATTGACAACACTTCTCGGCGTGTAAAACTCGCCCGCCTTTTTGTTTGTCGCGTCGGCGAATTTCTTAATCAAGTATTCATAGGCTTGCCCCAGAACGTCTGCCTTGGTCGCATTGTTGCCGAGAGGTAACAATGAGAAATGCTCGATCAAATCGCAGAGGAGCGCGTCGGAGAGCCGCTCTTTGTTCGTCCACTGGGCGTCTCCAAAGATGCCGTACAAAGTATCGGGGTTCGCCTTCTCGATTTCGCGCATTGCCCGTTGAAGGGCCTTGCCCACGTTCGTTGTCTTTTTGCGAACATCGGCCCAGTGACAATCGTCTGGAATCTGAAAGCGGTGGTTCTCGGGAAACAACGCATACTGCTGGTCGCCCCCGGATTCTTCCAGCGCCTCAGCCAGTTCTTCGTCGTAAACGTCCGAGATGCGTTTGAAGAATAGCAGCGGGAATATGTAAGTCTTGAAATCAGCAGCATCCACTGGGCCACGCAGGATGTTGGCCGACTCCCAAAGCTGATTGCAAAATGCCGAAAGTTCCAAACTACTCGCCTCTTGTTAAAGCAGTCATTGTTGCCAATTCATCGTGACTTGTTACCAGCTTGCCAAGCTGAAACGCAACTCATCGAATAGTTCGCCCGAAATCGTGCCACGGTACACCCCTAGAAGGCGAACGGTAGGCGTCTTTCCCGTCGAAAGTTACGTGTTTTATCGATTACTGGAGCCAAGCGTGCAAGACTAGCAGCCCCTCCTCGGAAGGTCTCACCCGGCAACTTCATCCGACTTAAAGTCCCGATAAGGCTTGTCGGGAATTCGACTGATAAGACGGCTTATCGGGCAAATTGGCTAAGTCACCGCCCGCTCTGGGCGATTCCCGAGGTGAACTGTGCGCAAATTGCCGTGAGCACGGCTGCATCGAGTTGACTTCAAGTGCTCCGTACTGGTTAAAGATCTTCAAGAAGTTTCATGTCGATCCAATCATTTCAGAGGAAGAATAATATGAAAGAACTTTTAAAGCCTTGGTATCTACTCCTTGGGACGCTTCTTTTGGCGGTCTCGGCACCACTGGTCCTTGCTGACACCACTTCAGACGATGCATTAGAAAGAGCGAGCGCGGTCCTGGATGAAATGCGTGAAGACGAGATTGATGCAAGCGCTAATGGAGAGCAGAACAGAGAACTTGGAGCTGATACGGATGCGCAGAAGAAAGCAATTCGCGAGTCGCAAGGTGCTACTGAAGTGTCTGCTAAAGTCGAAGACCACTCTCACTCACAAGTCAATGACGAGGATGCCGACCATGAAGACTAGCCTTAGAAACGCTTTCCTTGTTGCTTTAGCGAGCGGTTTACTTGGCTGTGGTGGAGGTGGCAGTGGCGGTCCACAGTTTCCTGGCGTCTACAGCGTCTTTCTGGAACTCTTTGACGATCCGTGCGGGCTTACAGATGATGTCGTGCGTAGTGTGTTGGATGAAGTGAATCAGAACGGTCGAAGTATTGCATTGCGAAGAGGCAGTGTGAATTACCTGGGTGCAGTAAGCGACGACAATAAGGGGTTTACTGTAGTCAACACGTTTCATGCAACTAATGGATGTACCGTAACGACTGCAGTTGCGTACGTAAAATCGGAAGTTGATGGAGTTGCATTTGGCGTCGGAGACGTATCCGATGTGAGCTGTCCCGGAGCTAGCTTCGTGTGCCGTGTTTCGTACTCGGGAATAGCGAATCGAACTTAGACTCGAAGCTCATGTGAAACGGGTGCAAGGCTGGCGTAGAGCCTGCCTTAAACCCGCGTTCTCTCGCTTATCCCACGTGCAGTCGGCAAAGAGAAGCCTTCCAGCTGTTCCCTAGGGAAACAATGAAGCTAGTTCTTCGGCAAACTTCTCAATTGCAAATGCGTCGCTAAACAGAGCATGCTCTCGAATGCGGAGCTGTCCCCTTCCGTCTGGGTCAATAAAGTGTTCGCGTGCTATCCGAGAGGCTTCGCCAACGATCGGATGCGATACAAACTCGGAGGCAAGTCGAGTTACATCGTCGTACTCTTGCTTCGTGATCAAGCCGACAATGCGATACACATCAAGCGCATGATGCCGACCGAGCTCCCGGTCCTCATCATCCATGCGGTCTCGAAACGCATGAAGTTTCATCAATAGATAACTAAATCCTTGAGGGATGAGCACAGTGGTTTGATGTTGAGCGCCGGTCGAAAGCGTGCCGGAAATCGGAACTGACAGAGCATCACGATCAACAGCAAGTGCCTCTTCTAATTTCGAGGCGTGCAATTGGACGCTTGGACGCGGCTTTACGCGTCGGGCATCTTTAGGAACACGACTTGCAAACTCCGCAAGCGGCGCAGCAAGTAAGTCGATTTTCACTCTCCCCGGCCTCAGTTCTTTGGTGAACTGTGTGTACTTTGCTGATTCAACAGGTTGAAAGCCGAGCGTGTCTAATGCCGCCCGAATTTCCTTCATTGCGTTAGAATCAGTAACGACTTCGGCACGAAAGATGACGTCGATGTCTTCGGTTGTTCGTGCCTGTGGGAGGGCGCTGTGCGGAAAGAGCGTTTGGATATCGTCGTGCTCTTGTAAGTAAAGCTGCTTGAGAAACAGTCCATATCCGCCGCCGACAATCAACTGCCGATTCTGGAGTGCCGCATCGAGGTCGAGAAGTGTTGTTAGTAGCGGATCACGATCCATCGTCTATGCGCTACTCAGCGTCCTTTAGTTCGTCCATGATAAATTCTTTTACTTGCAGGGCCGTTTCCCGCTCCCTTTTATCACCAGCAGATAGTTGTAAATAGACTTGCACCGGCGAAGCATAAGGCAAATCATTACGCATCCGAGCGTCGAAGTAAACCGTTGCATCGTCTGTCTGTTGCAATTCAAAGTCGACAAAACGCGAGGTCGACTCAACATTCTTACCCCAAGCTTCGCGCAACGCCTTCACGTTGCTTGTATAGAGCACCGGCCACGCATCCCGCCCCATTACTGCATAGCCATCCACCGACGAACTTCCGCTTAAAACGACGGTCTGTGCCTCTACAACATTCGCGAGGAGTTCCGACAGGGGCTTTTGACTTGCACATGTCACGGTCTGAGTCGTCTTGGGTTCAACGTAACTGGCAGCAAGTTTGTCGAGCAGTTTATCTGCCTGCCGAAGGCGAATAAGCTGACCGGTTCTATCGACGATTAAATCGGATTCCATCCGCTTTAGGGCTTTTGAAATTGTGGAAAGAGAAACAGTTCCTCCTCGCGACTTGATTTCCGATTCGATGTCGGCCAGCGAGTCGTAACGTGTACGACAGAGAAATGCTCGTGCAACAAGTGAAGTAACCCCGCGATACGCGTACTTACTTTGCGTCGATTCGGGGAATTGATTCGGCTTTCCGCTTCGATAGACGAGTAGCTTACCTGGAACGCAGACGACACCGTTTCCAGACAGGTCAATTCCGCTCAACTCCAAGCGTTCCAATTGATCGAGTTGGCTCTCGCTGAAATACGGAACGACAAGGAGCGGTAATGGCTCGTTCGATTTGGATTTTCGTGCGGAATATTCGAGCCGGAGTAGTGACTCCTCAAATGCGCGGGGCGTATTTCGAGCTTTGACTTGTGCCGCAAATTGAAATGACTTTTTGTTACCGGTTTTGACATCGAGGATTGCATCGACGCCAGTATCTGCTGCTTTTACTAGCTCGCGTACACGGATTTCTAGGGGCGGCAGCTCTAGCCCGTCTTCGAGTTGTCTAATGATTTCCGATTCTGTTGGCATTTTTCGACCATTATCTGTTTTCCAGAAACCGAGCATTTTCCGGATCTGGAAAATGCCACGCAACTAGAATAGAGCTTTCCAATAATAGCACATTTTCCAGCACTGGAAAATTGTATTTTTCTCGAAAATTAGGCCGATGATGGCGAGGATAACGGGATGACGATCATCTATCGAAACGGCTGCTTTGTCGCCCTGCTGAACTGACCGTTGCTGGCAAGAGTTCAAAAATGCAGCAAGATGCACGGCTGTAAGTGTAGTGATTGCAATGCCTTAGCGTGCCGTGTATTGGTAGTTTCGGGCTAGCAATTGCGGCTTATGCCCGCTGGCACGTCAAGTATTCGCGATGTAAAACTTGACAACATGGCCCAAGTGGCCGATACTTAATCCATGAGCACCGAAAGTCTAAATGCCGCGAATCCTCCGACGACAGAACTGGTCCGCAGTCGCGTTCAGAAAGGCGGAGAGCGGGTCTGGAAGTTGGAAGACTTCGATTCCCTGCCACCTGGAGCTGTTGCTCAAGCGTTGTCGCGCCTTTGTCGTAAAGGGGTTTTAGAACGCGTCAGCAAGGGCATCTACTACCGACCTCGCAAGACGGCGTTTGGTGCTAGCCGTCCAAACCCTGCGATGCTTCGGAAAGCTGCTTCACAAAAGGCGAGACTCTTTCCGGCCGGAACCACTGCGGCGAACAGACTTGGATTTACGACTCAGAATCCGGCGCGCGTTGAAATGGCAACGACCGCTCGGAGTGTGCCTAAATTGCTTCAGGACGAAAATGCCATTGTGCATACAAGGCGTCCTGCTGCCTGGGAAACTCTCTCCGAAGATGAAGCAGCGTTACTTGAATTTCTTCGCATGCGTGGAGAACCAAGTGAGTTACCGACGAAAGAGACGATTAAGCGACTGGTAACTTTGCTAGCCGAGAACAACCGGTTTTCTAATCTGGTAAAAGTCGCTCCAAGTGAACCGCCGAGAGTTCGCGCAATGCTTGGTGCTCTTGGCGAAGAGCTTGGTGCAGATAAGCGTCAGCTAGATTCTCTGCGAGACTCGCTTAATCCCCTGACGCGATTTGATTTCGGTATGCTTGTAGAATTGGAATCTGCAAGCCGTTGGCAAGCGAAGGAACGTAGCGTACGTGAGACTATCTGAGCATCCCGATTTTGATCAGGCCGTGCTTCGGGCCGCAGAACACTTCCGCGACTCGGGGCTTCGGCCTGCTTTAATTGAAAAGGACTATTTCGTCACCGAAGCGCTCCGCGAGATAGCCGAAGCCGGTCAGCATGCCGTCATCTTCAAAGGCGGAACTAGCCTCTCTAAAGGTTGGAATCTTATCCAACGTTTCTCAGAAGACATCGACCTGTTCCTTGATCCCCAAGCTTTCACACCTGCGCTTGGGAAGAAAGGAATCGACCGAGAACTAAAACGCCTTCGGGATGCAGTCGCGAAAGTACCGGGCCTAACATTCTTAAAAGAGAAGAGCCAAACAATTGGCGGCTTTGGAAGAAATGATCGCTTCGGATACGAGCAGCAATTTGGTGGCCCCGGCGAAGTGCAGGGCGAAGTGTTCCTCGAATCGGGAACAGCAAGCGGGCGAGAGCCGACTGCAGACATACAGATTGACTCTTATGTCGGCCGCTTCTTGCGCGAAACAGATGCAAGTCTGGGCGCGACCGATGAACCCCCCTTCACCATGCGGTTGCTGCACTTCCGGCGAACCTTCGTCGAGAAGCTGTTTACGATTCACGGGAAGGTGCAGGCCTTCTTGACTAAAGGCGAGCGAATTGGCGCGTATGCGAGACATTACTACGACTTGTATCAACTCTCCCAGCACGAAGAAGTGCTGCGGATGCTTCAATCCGCTGAGTATGCAGAAATCAAAGCCGACTATGACGAGATAAGTCGCAGATTCTTCGACCGAGGTTACCACCCGCCGAAAGGCATGACATTTCGCGATAGCGAATCGATGTTTCCAAGTGAATCGCTTAACTCCGAATTGGGTCCTGAATTCGAGTCACAATGTCAAGTTCTCTGTTACGGCCCCTATCCTTCCTGGCAAGAACTTCGCGATCGTTTCGAAGAGATTCGAGATTTGCTCTAGCTCCTAGTCGAACACGGTTGAGCCGAGTTTAAGCGATCTCAACAAAAAGTTTGTCATTCCAGGCTGTTGCACAACAAATTGCAATAGCCGTGAATCTGTGGCATTCTTGACCACATGAAACGGTTTTTGCATATCATCAGCCTAGCATTTCGGAAGTTCACAACATTGCCAACCGGTGAACGATTTCTTGCCGTCAGACTTTGGCAACGTGCAGAGACGCCACTCGACTATGTTGTTGCAGTTTGGACAGGCCTTTTCATTTTGTACCTTGCGTGGCTTTGTGTAATCGCTGTTCCCAAAGTCGTCTTATACGCAGTCCCACTCTGTGTCGTAGCAGCCCATCTTTACCACAACAGTAAATGAAAAGAGGGCTGCAACTGGTGCAACCCTTCGAAGTGGACACTAATCCATCGTTCTTCTCCCGCTCATGCCGAGCTCATGCTTCCCTGGACAGATTCTCGCAGAGACCTTTCATCTTGTCGCTGCTCAAAGATCCAGGTGTGAGCCTTGTCGGCTACTTTCGCAAGTAAAGGCAAGTCATCGCGACCGTACCTCGAAGACTCGCGCCACGTATCACCGTCTTTAAACAAGCGGCAAACGGAAATCGAAAAGCGGGTTCCGTTCTTCGTGTTGTTCTCCCAAATGCTTGCCTTAACGAGACCAAAGCGAATCTCATGCACTGGTTTCTTCGACATCGTAGGTTCCTTTCGCTGAAACTCGGATTAGTAATGCTCTGGGGGCGGAAGTAGCCCTTCGTTTTGAATACGAACTAGCTCGTCATGCGTTATCCGCCACTCCTCTTCTGCCCCTCGCCCACAACCTGGCTTGTAGGCGTTTACTCGCCGGTTGCGACACCACTCTCTGACCGTGTACGGGCGCTTTTCAAGAATCTTTGCCGCTTCCTGCGTCGTGTAGGATTCCTTTACGGTCTTCTGCGCGACTAGCGTACGAAAGAGTGCTTCAAGCGTGTCCATCCGTTCGGATAAATCGACCAGTACTTCGTCGAGTTGCGCGAGAACGTTTTCGGCATGGCAAACCGAGCGAGCTTTACTCTGTCTGCCATCGCCCTTTGATTGCCCTGAACTGCCGAGCGGCAGTTCAGAGAACAACGGTTGCTGTTCTAACATGGGAACCTCCTACTCTTCGGATTGAGTTACCTGCGGTTGGTCGCGAAGAATCCTCGCAGCTACTCGTTTAATGAGTGACTTTTGTTGCGACGGCGCTGACTGTGTTTCTGACGCTTCCCCGCTTGGACTTTCCGAGGCACTCCTCCCGGCACCGGGCGGAGTGCCCGTCACGGTTAGCGTTCCTGGGTTGTCTATCTCCGCAGGCCACGTAGCATGAAGCCGTCGTTGATACTCACTTGCCGGAATGTGGAAGTCGGCCGAGAAACGCACCTGCCGTCCGCCGCATTGGGTAAGACCATAGGGCATTGCCGTACGGACAAGTCCACGTCCAGCGTGCGCGGTGATGTGCGTTAATTCATCGTAAGTAAGGGACTTAACGACCTGCTCTTGCTCGCTAGGCCCTTTATCTGAAAAACTCTTCAGCAAGCGAATCCCGTCAGGAGACTGTTCGATAAGTCTCTCTGACTGTCGTTTGCCGATTCCGGTCAGGTCAATCTTCGTCCCGGTGTTTTCTTCCAATACTTCGGCAAAATCATCACCGGCAGAGTACAAGTCCGCAGTGGTTTGAGTCGCCAAGATGCAGCCGATGTCAAAGGCGCGTGCTTGTTGGACAAAGACAGCGAAGTCTTGGCTCACAATGCGTTGAAATTCATCGACGCAGAAGAACACCTTTTTGCGTTGCTTCGGTGGACGCATCGAGGCGGCAGTTAGAAGCAAGTAGCCAAAGAGTTTCGACGTCGTAAACGAAATAAGATCTTCCAGGGTGCTCGGCAAGTAGAAGTAGAGGACTTGCGGCTCTTCAAAGACGTCGCTTACGTCAATCGCGTTGTTGCAGATCGCTTCACTCGTGGTATCGGGTGTGACATTTAGAGGCTCGATGGTTGCAAGCGCGTCAAGTGATGCGTGCAGATGTGTTGTCTGCTCCGCTGCTTTCTTCGGCAAGTCGAAGAAATCCGGGTGCTTTTTTGCATACAGTGACAGCTTCGCGAACGAATCAATCTCCGGGAGTTCCAACAATGCCCGCAAGACAAGCACTGCCAAGTCGCGAAAGTAACTAGCTCCGTAGAGATTGCCGAAATCGAGGCCAAACGCTTTAGCGTACATTTCCGCTGCCTGGTTCTTCGTCATGTCCCGTTTGAAATGCCGCTGTAGAAACGGATTGAAACCAAACGTGGAGTGGCGAAGCTTTGTTGTAAACCAGCGGAATCGCAGCCCCCGCCTCTTCGCTGCAATTCTCATCGAATGGAAGAATGCGGGATCGCCCTTTAGGTCCAAAACGACAATAGACGAATCTTCGTGCCGACTTGCGAGGTTGATCAGTTGCTCCAACATCGGAATCAGCACGAGTGCAGTTTTCCCAGAGCCAGTAGCGCCGTGGAGCATCAGGTGTTGAAGTAACGTGCGACGGTGTAGGTAGTAGGGGTGGGTCATGACACATCCTTTCGTGAAGTTCAGTTTTCAAGCTGGCCTAGATAGATGGATTCAGATTCGTAACGGTCTTGAGACTCGCAAAGTAGGTGCGTAGTTGACTCCCACCAATCGTTTTCAAGCATTGCCTCGTAACAAGCGTAGGCTTTTGCGATGCTACCTCTCTCAGTAATCCAAAAGATCGCTGACGCGAGGAATGTTTCTATGACTAGTAACGCTGAGAATAGAAGCGACAGCAGCAGGCCAAGTACACCAAGAATCGGGTGGGACATCGAAAACCTCGGTAAGGCTTGGAGCCAACCATTTGAGGCGTATAGGACATGGAGCCGTTGTCCGTAAGCGGCTTGCCACTTGTCGGCTTTTTTAGATGGCCAGTCTTCAGCAGAAGGCTCATCGGCAACAAACGCGTGAGCGTTTACTCCCTCACCGGGCCGTAGGACGTCAACTCCTTGAAACTCAGGCAAGCGACTAAACGGATGCGACAGGATCAAGTCGCTCATCGTTTCCTCACCAAGTGTTGCGGGGACAATTGGCGCGTAAAACATCATCCAAGGAAGCGATAAACAAAGGAGGAACAAAGGAAGAACGAACATTGCCAAGCGGAAGGGAAGCGGGCCCGCTGGGCTACGAAAGGCGTAGGGCACGGATGACGGCATATCATCTGCAAACCACAGACACAGGACACGGGTTAGATGTGTTGCTCGCATGCCCCAAGAGTCTCGGCCGCCGGCAATGTAAAAGATCGCAATTGGAAAGAGGGGCAGCGTGAAGAGCATGCCAAAGTAGCCCTTTAGTCTGGCATGAAGACTCTCGTTGAACGTGTCGGGAACGTGTCGAACGGAGTTGCAAATCACGAAGATGACAAACAGAAAGGCCAGCAGGAGGTAGATGTATGTGTTGGAGAACTGCTTGACTCTTAGTTTGGCGAAGCAAACCCGAAATCCACGTGACTTCCCGAATCGCTTTCGCATTACCGATGGATTATGCGCGAGAAAGGCGAGGTAATGAGCTGCCGCCAAATACGAAAATGCTCCCGCAAGAAGAACTCCCCCATAGAACGTCGGAACACATGCTCGGATCGACCAATCGAAGGCGATATGAACAAAAAGTGCGATAGCTTGGCTACCCAGAATACTCCAGGCAATAATCGAAGCCTCTCGCTTGGAAAACTGTGTTGTTGCGAGCTGCGGCCACGTAACTCTTGGATACGAGTCTTTTGGAAAGGCGTCATAGTCGATGACTTCGAGTTGTTTAATCGGGACGATGTTCATGGGGGTCTCCTTTAGATAACAGAAAGGTCTGGTGATACGTGTAGTCGTATGGGCTCAACGAACTCGGCACGTTCGGCGGCTTCTGCAATGGCGTCTGCTTTTCCTTCCGATTCAGTCACGAAGGCGAAGAGAAAGTCATCCTGAGTCACAAGCTTGCGAATCGCCGAGTTGCTTCTATGTGCGGCGATGAATCGACGTGCCTTGTTGAGCAAGCTGGCAGGCTCAGCGCGTCCATCGACATAGACTTTGCCGAGCCGAACCTGCTCCTCTCCTTCTTGCTTGGAAAGGTCGAAGTAGAGAAAGCCGCGTGGCATTTGCGCGGCAGTCGCGTTTAACGCTTGGGAGATGCTCAGCCAATCTTCTTTGGAAAGGAAGTGTCTGGGAGGAGTTGTCGCAGCTGCAAAATCAAGCATTCCGTAGTACTGCCGAATTGCCTGAGGACCAAGCGGCCCAGCATGTCTGCGAGAGACTCCCAGGCTGCGACAAGCTGCCGGTGTCAGGCGGTAGTACACTTGCTTGCCAATGAAGGAATAGGACTCGACAAGCTCCTTGTTTCGCAACCTACGTAGCTCGTTCTTTACCTGCGTCGGCGTCCTCGTTAGATAGCGTTCGAGAAGCGTCGGTGTAACGAATCGCCAATCAACGAGTAGGTCTAAAACTTCGTTTGTTGTGGCTAGCGTCATCTAAACCTCCGTCGTTACCAGAGTTCATAGGGAAGTTCCTTTGCAGCGGAGAAATCATGCAAAGCCTGAATGTGCTTTGCGGTATAACGCCCAAGCACTTCAATCAGGCGGTAAGGTCCATCAGGGCCGATGAGGAGGGCATCGCCGAGCTTCTCACCCCGCTTGAGCGTGCCCGCGTAGAAGTCTTCGTTCTTCCAGTCTCTTGCTACTTCGGGACGCGTCTGTTCAAGACGCAAGTAAACCGCTGTGCAGGCAAGGTCGTGCGAGACTTGGTGGCTTCGTTTGATTTGTCCACCTCGCCCCCCGAATCGCCGGACGGCAGCACGGGTAGCAAAGAAGACCGTGGTTTGCACGGACGGCTTGCCGAATCTTTTTTCGAGCAAGTAAGACAGTGCATTTGCATTTGGAGCAGCGCGGCCAGAAGACCAGACAAAGGTCGGCTTGGAGAGCTGAGGTACCGGGCGGATGACGAGTCGAAGCTCGGCAAGCAAGCCTTGGGCGATTAGTGGCGAAACTACTTTCCGAGCCAGTTCACGTGGCCGCTTACCCTCTGAGAAATACGCTTCTGCAAGCAAAGCCAGAGTAGAGACGCGGTACTTCCACAAATGCCCGTGCAACACAGCCGCTTCGATTTGTGCACGAGGCGAGACCTTCGGTGAGGAAACCATCTGCTTCTCCAGGTGAGTGTGAGAAGCAGCGTCGACTATTCGTCAAAGGACGCGACGATTACACTGAAGGTGCCAACCGGTAGTGCTTCGTCAGGCTTTTGTCTGTCGACGCTGCCTCGCCCCGTTTTGCGTGCTCGCCAAAGCTCGCGAATCGGGGTTTTTTTGTTCGTGGGCAACTCTCCTCTTTTCAAAGCGACCTATCAGCGCACAAAAAAAACGGCCGAGAAACAACGCACTGCGTGCAGAGTTTCGCGACCGTAGGTTTTCGAGCTTTACTGATAGATCAATACGTGTGGTACTTAGAATGCTAATGAATGTGGGTGGCGTGTACAAGCACTTTTTCGGCCATTTGACATTTTTTCCCAAGCGCGAGACGCTTGCTGCTATCACGAGACTTGCCCTCCGGCTTAGCAGTGCCTGGAGGGCAGGTTGTCCGGATGATCGGATAAAAGGTTTCTGACAACGACCCTAGGTTGCTTACCCGACGGGCCTGATTGCTACCATCGTCCACGGACGATTGGTGCCCCCGAGTTTGTGACCTTTGCCGTCTTAGTCAGATCTGGTTTCCAAAACGGTTGCCACGCGAATCAAGATGACACCACACGTCTTGAGCTTGCAAGGCTCCCCGCAGGTTTCCTCCTGGTCTTCGGCCAACCTGCACTTTTATGATCTCGCCCCTGCTGTCGATTGGTAGTTTGACATTTTTTCGCGTGCGCGAGACGTTCTTGCTTTCACGACGCTTGCCCTCTGGCTTTGCAGTGCCTGGAGGGCAGGTTGTCCGCTTGATCGGATAAAAGGTTTCTGGCAACGACCCTAGGCTGCTTACCCGACGGGCCTGATGACTACCATCGTCCACGGACGATTGGTGCCCCCGAGTTTGTGACCTTTGCCGTCTTAGTCAGGTCTGGTTTCCAAAACGGTTGCCACGCGAGGCAAGATGACACCACACGTCTTGAGCTTGCAAGGCTCCCCGCAGGTTTCCTCTTGGTCTTCGGCCAACCTGCACTTTTCAACGAGCGCATAAAAAAAAGCCTCCACATCGGGAGGCTTGAAGTTTCAAAAAGTGGTTATTGGAGTTCTCTTGGTCCTACCTTCTAGGTCACCACAACGCATTGATCTTCAGTTTGATTGCTCAAACCTACGATCGTCCGGAAGAAGCCAAAAGATATTTGCTGATCCATCAGACCGAGTCCCCCAATTGTAGATATGTGAAGTGGCGCGAGGACTCGATATGCCATGACTCGGTTTTGGCGTCTCATCCGATTCGCTCCTCAGGTCTCAAGTATTTCATCCAGTAACTTTCAACCTGCGACAGCACAAAGCTGGTTCCACTTGTGGGCCTGTTTGGCCCGTAAGGTAATGCTGCCGTTATTGTACGAAAGTCTTGACTCAGGTCAAATTCTTGCAAAGCTTGTATTCATGAATGCGTCAATTGTCGGCACTTCCCTGGCACCCGAATGCCAGCCCATCTGGCCGCCGAAATTTCCGTTCGCTGATGATCCATGCACACCCCAAAGTCGCATTTCATTGTGTAGTCAGCACGTACCCCCTACTCCGTCGTAAACGTAAGTAGGCGAAGGAAATCGGGACGGAGCAGCTTACACTTGAAGCTACTCCGGCAACCTCCGCTGTAAGTGTACCGTCAAGTGTAGCTATAGCCTCGGGATGGTCGGCTTTACCGGCGGGGAGAACGGGTCGGGCCGACGTCCAGGAGGCCCGAAAAACGCGGGCGACCTAGCCCGCGTAAAGCCTTCTCCGCTCCCTAGAGCGGAAAGGCTAAGGCCGAGCGGCCAAGCGAGGCCGAGGGCCGTTCAGGCCCGCAGCTCGACGCCCCAAGGCGGCGAGCGTTACGCCCGTTCAGGGCGGTGTCGCGTTCAGCGACACAGTGAACCGGAGGCTGCCCCTGGGCAGCTGCAGGTGAACAGATAAACAAGGGGACCCGGAAGAGATTGCAAAGGGGGTGACAGCCGCAGGCTGGCGGTCCCTTTGCTTGATGCAGGGGACAAACTGAATTGGCGATGAGCGATTTCCGCGTCAGCGGAATAAGCGATCGCCTGGGTGGTGGGCGAACAAAACGCATCTTCTGACCGCAGGTCGGAAATGCGATTTGCGAGCAATCGTTCCGCAGTCGATCTCCCGTCAAGGTAGGGAATCGAGCGCAGGGACGATCAAAGACCTGCCACGCGAACAAAGTGAGCGTGTCCATTACTAGCAGCGGCGGCAAAGCCGACGAGGGGTGGCGGCGTTGGCGGGTGCAGTGAGGCGGTGGGGTATAGCAAGAAGCGAGGCCAAAGCGAGGCCCCTTGTGGGCTTCGCGCCTGGCCTCGGTCTTGCTGCGAGCGGTCCGACGATCTCCCGGCGGTAGCCGGGAATTGGCGGATTGCGAGCTAATATCCTGCCGGGTCCGACCACGTGAAGGACCCGACCATAGAAGTAGAAAAGAAGTGCGGGTGTGCGACGAATATCGCACACCCTTTGATTCTGACTAAAGCAAGCGAAGCGGCGTCCTTCTTCGCTTTGCCGTTTTGACTGCCTTGATGACATCCTCCAGGTCAGCTTCAAGAAGGTCAGGTCTCGTTTCGGTGCTAAAGAAGTTCTTTTGCCAGCGATTGATTGTCACTCGGCGCAAGGCTCCTTCGGGCCGGGTTTCATCTCGCCACACTTCGAGAACGACACGGCCGGAGTACACGGAGTCGACGCGTCGCCAAACTTCGGTTTGAAATGCCTTCGGTTTTTTAGTTCTCCAAAACATAAAGCACCTCAATACTCGTTTGGAAGTAAAACCGTGGTAGCTGAGCGGTCTGCCTCGGTGATAATCCAAAACTTCGTGCCCGCTTTGGTGCGATATACCGAGAACAGGCGGAATCCTTCTTCTAGCCCGAGTTCGTTTTCTTTCCAGTCGACCTTATCGACGTTTCCCCAGTCACCGCGTAAATGGCGATACATCGCATAAGCCATTTCGGCCGGTGGTATTTCCTGAAGTGCTCCCGGAGTTGCAAAGAAGCGTCCGGGATTGAACTTTGGTGCCGTGGTGAAGTTACTTGTTCCGTTTGTTTTCATTTTCATCTCTCCTGATTCGGCCATCACTCGGAGCTTGCGGCAGCAATGTTTTCCGAGTGGGAGGGCTGCGTTTTTTATTCACAACCGCCAGGTGAAAAACGCGGCCCTCTCGCTTGGAAAACAAAAAGGAATGGATCGGGCGAAGCCCGGTACCTTAGAAAAGCGGCGAAGAGCGCAGGCGGAGTGAGCCGGGGCGAGTGCAAGCGCCGTGACAGGTTCCCTGGCACAAGCTTGCTGCCCCGGTTCACGTAGACAAAGCGATCGCCTTAACCCGCTGTATTTAAGTTCATGTAGGGACCGGGCGTTCTTTGTTCTCGAATCATCACAAAACCGACATCGATTCGAAACAAGACCGACTGACTGGCTCACTCGCTTGCGCCATAACAGAGTAGAGCTGTCATAGCTCCACTTGATCCATCAGACACGCAACATCGATCTGATGACTCACGACTTAAAAACTGAATGCGAGTAGAAGTAGGCAGAAGGTCTCTCATCAAGGCGTTTAATAATCGCCTCGCTGAGAGACGGGCTAAAGCAAGAAGCAGGTTTTTAGTTCGACGCAAATGTTGCGAAGAACCAAGTCTCCTTGATGCTCGGGGTGATGTATCCCTAAGGCCATAGCTTTAGGGATACATCACAACTAGGGACCAACGGTCCCGCATTTAGGAAAACTAGAATGGATTTTTTTCAGGCATCAACGATTCTCAACGGTTGGGTCTTCTGTGGGAATGGTTGCGGTGAGCACCCTCACCTGTCGGTTTACCGAGTCCGCCGAGAATATTTTCTCGGTGTCATTCCCTGGGGATACAAAGTTACTATCATTGACCAACACAATGACGGTGATTTTGCGACGGTATCCCCGTCAATCCCAAACCTAAATATTGAGGGCGCGTCCGAGATCCAGCGCCTGTACAAGGAAGCCCGCGAGACGATCATAGGTCTAGCTGGCAAGCACCCTCAAGTCGTCAAGGCTTAGGGGCGCCATGTGGAGACGCTCACGAAATGAAGGTTCTCTTCGCTTTCGCCCGCCTCCACTTTTCTCGTTTCCTAAACCGTAGAGTCTCCCTCTGATGCAACTTTCAAGCCGCTTTGAAGCTGATGCAGATAGTCAACGGCTTTCGATGCGAGGCTTGCGGCAGTAAATACCGCCTGCTTGTCATTCTTTAGAACCTTCAGCCAAGAACCGATGTAGTCGACGTGGTCGGCTCTTACTTCAGGTGTAAGCTGTAAGTCGGCACATAAGAATGCTGCCCCCATCTCGGCAACAAGTTCTTCCATCGCGTAGCCTTCATCGCCCCACTTCTTGCGCCCCATGTCGCGGGCAAGTCGAGACTCGTGCTTGGTCCAGTGAATCAGCTCATGGGTAAGCGTGCTCGCGTGGCTTTCAGCATCGCGAAATGCCTCGATGCGAGGCACCCGAATGTAATCGCCGGACGAAACATAGCAAGCTTGATTGCCGCCGATACGGACCTCTGCCTGAGTGCGTTTGACAAAGTTGTCTGCTGCTTCAATCGCCTCGATATCGTTGTTTGGCGACTCTTTCAGCCGGTAGAAATGCTCTGGGAGCCCCTCGCACTGCTCGGCATTAAAGACGGTGTATTGCTTGAGAAAGGGGATCTCGCGTTTTACGTCTTCGCCGCTTTCGTCTTCTTCGGTCTTCGTAAAGCTCGAAGCATAGACAACGGGCGCTCCTTGCTCGCCTTTGCGAACGTGCCCGCCTAGTTGCTTGGCCTGTTGAAAGGTAAGCCAGATCGGGCAAGCAAACCCGGCGTCTTCTGCGGAAGCCCAAAGCATCAGGATATTGATGCCGTGATACGGCTCCTCGTTGTGTCGAAGAGGCCGAGTAATCCGCCCGGCTGCGTGTTCTGCGTTCCACGGTTTAAGCCAAGGCCGTACACCTTCTTCGAGCTGCCGAATGATCGCATCGGTCACCCGCGTGTAGATGTCTTCTCGATTCGCCTTCTTGTTACTTCGCTTACGTGTCGTGCTACAAGTTGCCGTTGCCATCGCTAAACCTCCCGAACTGAGTTCTTAAGTTGAAAGAGCCCCGCGCTCTTTTTCAGAGCAGCGGGGGCGAAAGCCCACAAAAGACGGGGGAAGTGCAGTCAAGGCCGACCGCAGCGGAGGGGCACCCGGTCTGCACAAGAGAGCGAAGCGAACGCGGAAGATTGGGGAGGAAGCCGCGAAGGTCGCTCGGCCTGAGCCTTGACGGCACTGGGGGTGTCCCCCTTAAGACAATCTGCCGTGTTCCGCATTAGCGTTCTCGGAGCGCCGATTTCTTCGCGGAGCCGTTAAGGTGGCTGCAGGCGAACGAAGCGAGGCACGAGCAAAGAGAGACAAAGCGTCCGCAACGGCGGAGCTTCTGTAGAAAAACGACGAGGTCGAGACGTTCCGCTCTCTGGCAGCGTTTCAAGACCATCGCTTAGAGGCTCGTTGCCGGGGAGCGGTACGTCACGACCGAGATCCTTCGATAGCGCCCAGTGGGACACGGCAAGCCTTCTCCCCTTCTAACCTTCAGTCTGGCCCTACGCTGTAGCACCAAAAACTAACTCGATTGCCTGCCGCTGCTGGTCCGGGAATAGATGGCGATATCGTCTTCGCATCTCTTCAGTCTGATGCCCCATCCACTCATCAATGATGCGTTGGTCAATGCTCATCGCTGCCAGGTTGGAAGCAAACGAGTGCCGAAAGACATGAAAGCCCCGGACGCGTGGATGACTCGTATCGGCAATCGTGCGTTTGAAGTGATCAACCGCTTGGTCAATGGTCACCGGTGCGAATTCGTCCCCCATCCCCTGCCCTGAAATGCAGAGCGTACGCTGACCACCGGGATGGTTTGCAAACCAGTCACTCATGACGGTCTGCAAGAGTGTCGTCATGGGGACGTGACGATAGGTAATCGAATTCTTTTTGCTTCGCTTCTTCTCACGAATCTTGACGATGCGGGCGTCAAAGTCGAAGTCATCAATCTGTGACCTGAGAACCTCGCTACGACGGGCACCGGTATGAGCGACAAAAACAAACATCGGATAAATGAAGGGATGCCGAGCAGCATCTTCGACCTCCGAGAGTAGCTGCGTTATCTCCTCGGACTTGAGAAAGAGCGCATCCCAGAGTTCTTTCTCTTCGTCTTCGGTAAGCCCGCCGCGTTTGATGATGCGTTCTATTTCATCATGCGTCATAAAGGGCGGCTTTTCATCCCGCTTGGGGTACTGAAGCCCGTGAGTCGGAGCACGACCGGTAACGTGCCCTTCTCTCTCGCCCCAATTCCAGATAGCTCGAAGAGTCGCCACTTCTTTGCGAACGGTATCAACGCTAATGTGTCGCCCCCGCCATTTGTTCTTTAGTCGCTGACTCACGTACTGTTGAAGATCCGAGACGGCAATCGCCTGGGCCATTTGACGAAGCGGAAGGTACTTCCGTAGGTGCTTCAAATGAATCCTCTCGGTAACAACAGTCGTTTCTTCCTTGGCTTTGTCGACGCGGGCCTCGTCGTAGGATTGCAGCAAGTCCCCAAGCGTGAGTTTCTTCTGAGCAACGACCTTCTTGGTTTGCTTTCCATCGGTAAGGATGAATGTTGCTGGGTCGGCATCGTCGGGAACTTCGAGTCGGCCTCGCTCGATGAGCCGAATCGTCTCATCGATTCGGGCACGAGCAGCGTCCGCATCTTTGTAGGACTCCGTCTTCAACCCTCGTTGATACTGTCGCCCAGCGTAGCGAAATAGGACGAGATAACGTCCGGAGCGTTTGTCTTTTCGGATGCTTGCCACGGTCCTACTCGCCAAGAGCGTGCGTTGCGTTCGGTCTCTTGGATCGTACGCAAGAGGGCTACGGCTAGCCAGCGATATGAGCCCAATATGAGCGCCCTACTGTTGCGCCAGTGTTGCGCGCAACACCCTGTCACAAAAAAAGGACTCACGCCTGATTGACGTAAGTCCTTGCTGTGTAAAGTGCGGGAAAGAGGACTCGAACCTCCACGGGGTTAACCCCCACTAGGCCCTCAACCTAGCGCGTCTGCCAATTCCGCCATTCCCGCTCACTGGCTAATAGCCATAGTCTACGGTCACTAATCAACCGGTCAATGCCCCGATGAACGAAGGCTTCGACGCCGCTGCGGGACTTTGATTCCCGAAGCGTACTAGGGCTGGGCGGCTTTGTGGCGGTTAGTGCTTTCACATGCAATAAACCTTTCACATGCAATAAACTACGTGACTTGGGAGAACGCATGCGACTCGCGCGGTGTGACGCTGGATACGGGCTCTGGCCGTGAAAACACCAATCAACCGCTGGAGCCGTAGGGCCATTGGGCCGCGGTCCAGAGTCCGCCATCAACGTAAATCGTTTGTCCGGTTGTGAACTCAGCGGCATCGCTGGCGAGAAAGACGACGACCGCCGCTACGTCGGTGGCTTGTCCCACTCGCCGCATGGGAGTGATTGGGCCCCAGGTGCCGGCATAGTCACCCGCTTCAAGTTTGGTTCGCTCAATCTCGATGGCACCGGGAGCGACGCAGTTGACTCGGATGCCGAGCGGGCCAAGTTCGACAGCACAAACTCGCGTTAGATTTTCGATTCCACCTTTGGAAGCACAGTAGTCAACCAGCGACGGGAATGGTTGTTTATTTGCTCCGGAGCCGATGTTGATAATCGCCCCGCCCTTTCCCTGCTCCTTCATGGCGCGAGCCGCCTGTTGAGAGCAAAGGAAACAGCCCTTCAAATTCGTCCGAATCGTACGATCAAAGTCTTCTTCTTTTAGCTCCAAGAGCGATGCGAACGTCTGAACGCCGGCATTGTTCACCAGCAAGTCGATGCGGCCGGCTTCGGTGCTGAGTTGAGCGAACATCGCGGCAACTTGCTCGCCGTATCCAGCATCTGCCTGCAGGACCCAACTTTGCCGACCTAGCTCTCGGATATGAGCCGCAGTTTCCTCGGCGCCGGCTTGATCACGATTGTAGTTGACTGCCACATCCCATCCCACACTTGCCAAGCCGTACGCGATTCCTCGACCAATCCCTTTGCTGGCGCCCGTTACTAACGCAACCTTACTTTTGTCATCCACAGGTTCAATCCTCTTCCGACTTCATTCCAATGTCCAACACACGCGGCAATTCAGAAAGATCCAGATTACCGCCGGACAAGATTCCCACAACCCGCTTGCCAGCGAATCGGTCCCGCCGCTTGAAAGCCGCGGCCAAAGCGCCAGCCCCGGCTCCTTCGGCTAAGTTGTGCGTGTGTTTGAGCATCCAGTAGGCCGCCAGTCGAAGTTCGTCCTCGCCGACCAAAATGACATCGTCCATCAACGCTTGCATGATCTCCATCGTCATCTCGGCGGGAGCCCGCGTGGCGAAGCCTTCTGCCCAAGAATTCGCTGTAGGCGTGGTGACCCTGGTGTTCGTCCGCCACGATTCGGCCACGGCCGGAGCCACTTCGGATTGGACTCCGATGACCTGAGTTTTGGGGTAACGATGTTTCGCAACGATGCAAGTGCCACAAACACCGCTGCCTAAACCGATCGGTACCAGAATTACATCGGGCTGTGGCAACTCTTCGAAGATCTCCCAAGCCATCGTCCCGACTCCGGCAATCAACAACGGTTCGTTTGCGGAGTGAACATACCGCCCGCCCCGCTTCGTAACCAAGGCTTCCACAAATTGCTTTGCCTCGTCGAAGTCTCTTCCTTGTTCTATTAATTCTGCGCCGAGGTTGCGGATCGCGCGACACTTGTCGGGATTCGCTTTCTCCGGAACGACAATTGTGCATGGCACCTGGAAGTGCCGGCTCGCATAGGCAAGTGATTGGCCTTGGTTTCCGGTCGACACACCAATGATTCCGGCTGCACGTTCGAAGCTATTGAGAGTGCTGACGAAGTTGACTCCCCCGCGAACTTTGAACGCGCCCACCGGCTGATGGTTTTCATGCTTCAAGTAAAAGGAACAGCCGAGCAGCTTCGAAAGCCCTGGCCACTCGAACAAGGGTGTCCGTTTCAACAGTGCGTGAACACGAGGCAACGCCGCGAGAACATCATCGTAAGAAACGGGGAGTGTCACTTTTGCATCAGGCTCTCTGTAGGAGTCCAGCGTTCGATTTCGTCCCACGGCCACAGGGGACGAGGAATCTTCGTGAAATCATAGTTCCAAAAGTCGGAGGGCGCGCATCCAGGGGCTTTAACTGAATAGATTGCCGACGCATGACGCTCGTATACTGCGCGGAAGCCACACGGACTTTTTGCGATAACGACAGAAGCGTCGAAAGGTTCCAGTCCAGCCGTGCGAAACAGCTCCGGCGCGAAGTGCGGCCCGCTACGCGTCGTCACGATTACAAAGACGTTGTTGTCGTGCCGCAGTACAACGGATCTTCCCATATCGATAGGCATGTTCTTTCCGATATGACCAGTCATTATAAACCTCGCATCAAAGCGGCGCTCGATCGAGGCTTTCAACTCGATCGTTGTGCCAAAGCGACTGTCGCGCACACCGCCCAATCGGATGTTCGTCGATGTTCCCACGGCGACGCTCTCGCATTGCGAGACGACCTCCGGCGCGACGACCGTGACCAAAGCCGCCCGCGGCCAACGATACTTCAAGAGTTCTGCGAGGATCCAGACACTATCGCCCGGCGCGCCAGACGTCGTTGCATCCGCGGCGTCGCTCAGCACAACTAGCCCGTTTTCTTCTTGGGCGAATCGCACTGCGTCTTCGACCGAAACGAGCGTTGGCATGTACTCTTGCCGGCGTTGCCAAAACTCTTCTGCGATCGCCGTGCATGTCGCTTGAGCCAGCCTGGAATCGTTGTTGGTTGTGACGACAACACTCGATCCAAATTGTGGAATGTCCATCCACGGTTGCACGGGAGCGATGCCGGCAGACAAAACTATCGACTGAGCCTCAAGTTCAACGACACGCCGCTTTAGGTCGACGGCGATCCCAGCGTCTGCTTCGGTATTCGAATTCTCGGCGGGCACGACTGCCGGGATCTTGCAGTATGCCGTAGACGGCTTGTCGCCTTCAACCAAAATACGCCGCAATGCTTCGGCACCACGCTGGCCGGTCTCGAAGATGTCAATATGCGGCATGGAGTGATACATCACCAGCACATCGGCTGCGTTGACCATCTCGCGAGTGATGTTTGCGTGCAAGTCAAGAGTCGCGACGATTGGCACGTCGGGACCGACCCGTTTTCGCAGCTCTTCTAGGATCGCCCCTTCAACATCAGGGCATCTTTCGGCCACCATTGCGCCGTGTAACGCGAGCAAATATGCATCCACGCTTCCGGCGGCATCGACTGCTTCGAAGAACTCACTCCGCAACCACTCGAAACACTCCCAGGTTGCCGTGCCACTTGGCCAGGCGGGCAATCGTACCAGTCCCGCAATTTCTGGTCGCTCAGCCCAAGATCGCATCGATTGTATGAACCCGCCGAGTTCGTTCACGTTCGCCATTCTTTCGACGAGCTCGTCACCACGACAGATACCGAACTGCTCGAAGTCCGCTCGCGTCGTTGCGAGTGGATTCAGGGTGTTTGTCTCTTGCCAGAGTTGGCCGATGGCAATTCGCATAAGTCTGATCCAAACCGAACGGAGTGAAACGGAAACCCGTACAGCGGTGAAGTATATCCTGGCAGCGACCTCAAAACGCGGAGTTCGCCGATCCACCGAGTTTCACAGAGGCCAACTCTGACGATCAGTGCCTTCCGGATTCCTCTGCTTTACTACGGCTTTTGAATATATCTTGGTGAGGTTTCTTCACGCGACCAAGTGGCTAGGGTTTCAACACAATCTTGCCGGCCAAGGTGCCGCTTTTGTGAAGTGTGTTCTCTTCTTGAAGTTTGTGCGCAGCGGCAGCCTCGGCCAGCGGCATGGTCTTTCCAATTTGAGCTTTGAGCTTTCCCTCTGACATCCAACGATTCATATCTTCCGAGCAGGCCCGCAACTCGTCGGGCGATGCTTTGAACATCACAACGCCGTGCAACGAACACTCCTTTACGTAGAAAGGTCCGACCGGGAAAGGCGGTCTGGCATCGCGTCCTGCCATTAACACCAACCGTCCACGCTCGGCAAGGTAAGACGTCAGCACATCGAAGTCAGGTTCGCGAAGCGTTTCCCAAACGACGTTGACGCCGTCGGGCGCAAATTCTTTTACGGCGGCGGTTACATCTTGCGTCTTGTAGTTCACTGCCACGTCGGCTCCTAGCTCTTTGGCCTGAGCACATTTCTCATCTGTGCCGCCGGTCGTTATCACGCGAGCTCCGGCCGCTTTGGCCATTTGCACGACCATCGACCCCACGCCACCTGTTCCACCGTGGACGAAAATGGATTCGCCCGCCTTGAGTTGGGCCGCGCGAAACAATCCGAGATGGGCGGTGACTCCGACTAAAGAGCACGCGGCGGCGGTCTCGTCAGACACATTGTCGGGCGTCGGGTAGACCCAACACTCGTCCACCGCACAATACTCGGCAAACGTGCCTTGCCGTCCCATCAGTCCTTGATTCGTACACCACACACGGTCGCCCACCTGAAACCGCTTGGCATCTGGACCGATGGCTTCGACTACCCCCGCAAGATCACAGCCGATGATAAATGGTTTCGGCAACTCCCAGTAGTTCGCACCATTGCGGATGTAGGTATCGACTGGATTGACGGACACGGCACTGGTTTTTATCAGTACCTGTGTTCCGCAGGCATCGGGTTTTGGTAAGTCACCGTAAATAATGTTCTCGGCAGGACCGGTTTGTTCGATGTAGGCGGCTTTCATGACTTCTTGCGTATCCTATTCGTTCGATGGTTGATGGGAACTTGAAGACTCCTCAGATTCGTTCGCGGGCGCGCTCGATGTCTCGGTTTCGCGATGCGGTTGCTGTGCTGCTACATCTTCCTCAATCGTTTTCGTAAATGGAGGGGCACCTTCGCGATATGGCTTGTTGGCTTTGTACAGCCGCAGCCGTCGCCTAAGGTCTTGCGCGTAGTAGCTATCACCGAGATCGATCGCTTCTTCCTGCCATTTGACAGCAGATTCGAAGTCTCCCGCTTCGGCATAGGCCGCGGCTACCGTATCGACGTAAGCGAAGTTTCTCCAATTGGTTAGATCGCAGGCCTTCGTTCCGTGCTCAATCGCCCCTGCGCCATCTCGGAGTGCGTCATCGGGGCAGGTAGCGAGCAGCCAAGCTTTGTTATTGTGAAGAAATGCATTCTCTGGATCAGTTTCAAGCGCAGAGTTCAAACTCTCCAGGGCTTCGTTGTAACGGCCTTCCTCGACAAAGCCGGTGTACTCGTCGTAAGCAGATCGATTGGCGGCCACTTCACTCTGTTGGTCGCCCATCTCTTCGTCCAACTGCTGTTGTATTACTTCAAATTGCTTACGCACGGACATCACGACGCCGAAAATGACTCCACCACAGATCAGCATCATCATGCTGCACACGATTACGATAGCAACCAGTATGGCTTTCGTGTTGCTCGACTTACCCTGTGACCCGCCAAACGAATTAGGATCATCCGAGAAATTGTGCGGCATGCTCATGCTGAAGACCTTTACTTGCGTGGCCCAAGTGCAAGGGATGCACAGTCGGGACTTGTTCGCTCCGTTGTACCGGATCGTGGTTGCCTACGCCACGAGGTCTTTAATGACATGCCCGTGAACGTCGGTCAGGCGGCGGTCAATGCCGTTATGCCGGAAGGTAAGCCGCTCGTGATCGATGCCGAGTTAGTGCAGAATCGTGGCGTGGATGTCGTAGACCTGTGTGGGGTTCGACCGATCGAGCGGCTTGTAGCCCCACTGGTCGCTCGGTCCGTAGCTGACCCCGCCGCGATGCCTCCTCCACACAGCCAATTCGTGAACACATATGGAGTGTGGTCGCGGCCTTTGCTGCCTTACGTGCTTGGCATGCGGCCAAACTCCGTTGTCCAAAGTACGATCGTTTCGTTCAGCAAAGCCCCGCTGTTTCAAGTCTTTGATCAACGCCGCAGTTCCGACGGCCGTTCCGTAAGCCAAATGAAGATCGAGACGATGAGAACGACCCTTGAATGGGCCATCAACGATATCATCGAAAAATAGAAAGCCGTCAACCACGTAAAGGCTCAATTGGGCTTGATCTGAAGGATTGCAAAACTTCAGTTAAAAAGTGGCATACGTGTCGTTGACGCTGTAAACTGCCGATCCAACTCCGGCAGCAAGTCGAGGCAGTTCAAGGATCGTCTTCATCCGAATCAAGGGAGTATCACCATGCCGTTTTATCAACGTATCAATACAAAGACGAAATGCGGAAAGCGTACCGCGAGAAGGCTGATGAGGCTGAAAGACGCACTTTCGGTGATACCAACAAAGACCGTTGATGAACGATTGCTCTTGGCGACTTGGAACATTCGCGACTTTGACAAGCCCGCCTATGGCGAACGATCGGACGAGGCGATCTACTACATCGCCGAAATCATCTCAAGATTTGATATCGTCGCCGTGCAAGAAGTCTACAAAGACCTGAAGGGTCTGAATCGAGTCTTGAAGGTCCTCGGTGGCTATTGGAAATACATCATCACCGACATGGCAGGCGACGGGCGTGGCAACAAAGAACGAATGACCTTTCTCTATGATTCGCGCAAAGTCAGCTTCGGCGGCCTGGCGGGCGAACTCGTTTTGCCGGAAGTCAAAATCAAGGAAAACGGCAAGAGCAAAGTCGTACCCGCCGAGCAAGTCTGGCGCACGCCCTTTATCTGTGGATTCAAAGCCGGTTGGTCTCGCTTCATGCTGGCTTCCGTCCATATCCTGTGGGGAGGTGGCAAAGCGGAGCCAGCGAATCGAGTCGAAGAGATCAACGCAGTCGCCGAGTTCCTCAGGAAACGCACCGAAGACGATACGGCTTGGTCCAGAAATCTCATTCTGCTTGGTGATTTCAATATCTTCAGTACCGAAGACGAAACTTTCAAACGCCTCACAAATCACGGATTCACGGTACCCGACAAGCTGAAGGAGTTTGCAAGCAACGCGGCCAGAAACCGGCACTATGACCAGATTGCATTTCGTGTCCAGCCAGACCGGTTGGATCAAACCGGAGAATGCGGCGTGTTTGATTTCTATGAACACGTCTTCACCGCAGACGACGAAAGCCTCTACATCTCCGACATGGGGCCTGCCTATCTCAAAAACAGCAAAGGCAAACCACGCACCACCGCACAGAAACGCACCTACTACAAGACCAACTGGCGCACCCATCAGATGTCCGACCATCTCCCCATGTGGGTCGAACTCAAGATCGACTACTCCGCCCGTTACCTCGAACGGAAGCTAAGCGGTGGTGTTTGAGCAAGCCGCCCAAAAACGATAATTCGCAGCGTTCTTTCGACATTCGGTCGACCACAATGACTGCATTGACACCAAACTCGTTGCGTCCGACCGTCGAAAGTCAGAAGGCGGATGCATCTCGAAACACTCGCGCTCTGACTTCGGCTGGGTGGTACTGGCTTTTGACAGTGTCTTCCGGGCCCGAACGAATGGCTCCGACCGAGGACTTGTTGTCCAATCTGACCCGCCCATCTCTTGTCAGTCTGAATTCAATTTGCAACTCGAATGTTCCTCAGCACGGGCGAAGCCCGTGGCACACCGAGCAGCCACCAGTGCCTTCCGCTTACTATGCTATCGGACATGGCTATTCAACAGCACCGAAAGCGCGTGAGGCACAATCATGCAGCGGGACACTTTCACGAGCTGACGTTTTCGTGCTACCGTCGCAAGCCGCTGATTGGAAGTGGTCAACTGCGCATTGCTACATTGACAGTGTCGTCGACTCGGCTTTACCGAGACTGAATCGTCCGCCTACCGAGTTGTTCACCGCAGGTGGAGTTCAGACTGAACATCACGCAAAATAGCGTTGGCAAAGGCAGCGGCACACTGAGAGTGCCGCCCAGCTGCCGTGATCCTTCAACTTCGATGCCGCAGCGCCCGCCACGAAGTTATGACTAGTGTGACTGCGGTCATCGGGACTACGAACAACAACATTACGTCTCGAAAAGGATGGGTTAGGTCGTTGTGGGTTGCGTGGAGCACAATGTAGGTTGTGTACGCTAGGAAGTAGACGAAGAATAAGCCACCTTCCCAGCGGGCGATCACGTGGCCTGTCATGAAAATCGGTAAACAGGCGACGGCCACAACAATCATCACAGGGATGTCGAAGTGGAACGCTGTGTTGCTCACTTCGACTCCCGTCGGGACGATGAGGCTCGACAATCCCAGCACGCACAAGACGTTAAAGATGTTGCTGCCCACGACGTTGCCGACGGCGATGTCACGCTGGCCCCGCACCGCTGCCACGATCGAAGTGACAACTTCCGGCAGCGAGGTCCCCGCGGCAATGATCGTCAAGCCGATAATTAACTCGCTGATACCAAAGCTGGACGCTACCTTCACCGAACCGTCGATCAACAATCGCGAACCAACTCCCAGCAGGAGTAATCCCGCGACGATCGCAACGAGGTCCATTAGCAAGGCTCGAGGTTTGACTTCGCTGCCCGTGCTCTCCTTCTCGAACTCCGCTAGGACTTCGCGGCTCTCTTTCCGGCTCTGCCGAATGCACCACCAGGTATAAGCGATGATCCCGGCGAAGAGCATTGCTCCTTCGAGTCGGTTGATATTGCCATTCCAGCCGAGCAATGGTAGGAGCAGGGAGACACCGATCATCACAGGAACGTCCCAGCGAATCAACCGGCTGGATACGACCAGCGGTACGATCATCGCCGAGAGCCCGAGGATGAAGAGCACGTTAAAGATGTTGCTGCCGACAACATTGCCAATCGCCAGATCAGCGCTCCCGGCGAACGCCGCTTGTACGGACACTGCCAACTCTGGCGCGCTGGTGCCGAAAGCAACGACCGTCAAGCCAATGACTAGGGGCGAGATTCGAACGGCGGTCGCCAACTGCGACGCTCCTCGCACGAGCAACTCACCGCCACCGACAAGTAACACGAGACCAAGGCAAATACCCAACCAGGCCCAAAACAAATCGTCCATCTCAGTTCCTAATGAGGCCCGTGTTTTCAGCTATCGGGGCGACGGCGACGTTACGACTCGTCTGACGACGACAAGCCGCGTTTGAATTCGGTGACGCTCTGACCCATGCTGCGCATCAAGCTCGGCAAACGGTTGCCGAACAGGAGCAGGCCCACGAATGCGACGACCAACAGCTCTGTGTGTCCAACGCCAAACATATAAGATCTCCAATGTGGATTGACTGGAAAAAATGCGGCCGGCGAACGGATCGCCGCCGGCCGCGAGTGACTACAGGCTGAGGCCACGGGACAAAGTAGTTGCTTGCTGGCGGAAGTGTTCTGCGTGGCGGTAAAGACGCAACTTCGCGGGCTTGCTCTTGCGAGCGCGGGCCAGCCGAATGTACTTATCCGCGAGCGAGCGTTTTACCTTCACCAGGTTTTCAATTTCTGAAGTTGTGGACATTCATTTGTTCCTATTGTTTAGGGGTAAGAAAGGTTCTGAGGCACGAGTTTTTGTCGAGTGTTTCAAATTAGAAGGTTGGCGGGAGTCTGAGGCGGGATTCGCAAGTCAACGAGAGCAGCTGCCAAGCAACGGCCTGTTTCACGAACACCTCAACTCGAGCTAAAGTGCTGTACTCAAGGTGCTTCTGGTTGAGTTGTCTTTTGATGTGACCGGGGACGATGCATCGTCGTCGAATTCGCCAGCTAGAAAGTCGAGCGTGACTGGACGATTCACGGGGTCGATCCAGCCCGTCTTCCAATTCACCCATTGCAGTAACGACAGTGTCTTCTCCCATTTTCCGATGGCAGCGCGAATCTGCTGGACCCGAGGATGTGCTTCGTCCCGCATTTCGGCGAGCAATTGAGTGCAGCCGGATGGGTGGCCTGCCAACAACAAGGCCGTGGCAAAGTTTCTTCGGAATAGAAAGGGCGCGTCCGGTCGAGTCCAGCAGCAACCAGGCGGCATCACCAGCGGTCGCAACACACTAACTGCCTCCTCAACATTCCCAGCACGCAGGAGCTGAACCCCACGCGTATTTTGATGGTTTCGTGGACGATCGGACGTCAATCCGTGGGCCGCGACGTCTGCTGCAGACAGAGAAACGGAACGAGTAAATCTAATTTGACTCATGCGGAAGAACCTTTCTTCATAAGAATGTCACCTAGCCGCGCATAACGAGACCGTGCGATTGGACCTTACCGAACTCGGGTGGACCGTTACGCGAAATACGCACACAACCGATTGATGGACACGCAACGCTTGCCGCGGCAAAATTCGCCAGGAAAAAACGTGCTGTCTGAAGCGTGGGCTAAATCTGCAGACGGGTGTGTTGAGACACGAGCGAAGAAGAGGTGGGGGGCGGCTGAAGCATGGCCGCAGCCGCGCGAGAACGCAATCCGATAAACGGCGAAAAAAGTTCGCGGAACGCCTTCGCCGTATCGTCCCGAATGGTGCGCCCTCGGCGGGCGACTTCAGCCATGGATCCTTCGCTATCGAGCAGGCGAATGGCTGTTTGTGTTGTCGAAGTATCGGTGGTGACGGTAGCGGTCGATTCACACCGACTTGATTTGGGCAAGTCGACGATGAACTTCACATCGTCGGCAAATAACGCGACGACGAGCAATACCAAGTAAAAGAATACAGGACGCCGTTTCATACGAGTCGCTGCGACGGTGGTGAGGATGCTGCGGCGCGATTATGGCCACAGCGCGTAACTGTATTCGTACCGAAATCGGTAGGCAAGGTCCATGTTCTAAAGAATTTGCTGTTGGAATGTGCAACTTGATCCTGCGGTTGCTTCGTGTGTATTCTTTGTCCGAAATCATTCCACCCGGATGATGGAAGCGACCGTCTGCCGTGCATCCCTTTATCAGAATGATTCGTTACAGTAATGCACATGACCTCAGCCTTTGCCGTCAAACACGAGACGTTTGAGTTGTGTGGCAGCGTCGCTCTGTTTGCTCAGTCTTGGACGCCCTCCACGGCGTTACGGGGTACTGTCGGCATCGTTCACGGGATTGGTGAACACTCGAACCGATACGCTCAGTTTGCAGGCCGACTCGCCAGCGCCGGTTATCGCGTCGTCGGATACGACCAGCGTGGGCATGGACAAACCAAGGGAAAGCGGGGCGATGCTCCCAGTTATCACCAGTTGCTGGACGATGTCGATACGTTGATCGCCTACTGTGCTGGCGAGAACTCCAAGACGCCCATCTATTTATTCGGACAGAGCTTTGGCGGTAACCTTGTTCTCAACTACGCACTCCGACGTCAGCCCAAGTTGGCGGGAGTGATCGCCTCCAGCCCACTCGTACTTCCGACACATCGACCGCCCCGTTGGAAACGATTGGCGGCCCGTGTCCTGGATCGGGTTTGGCCGTCCTTTACATTTCGCACGGGCATTCGACCGGAAGAGTTGTCGCACGATCCTGCGGTGGCTATGGCTTACCGCGATGACCCGCGCGTCCATGATCAGGTCTCCGCCCGTCTGGCCGTCGCCATGTTAGACGCTGGCGAGTGGGCACTTGAACATGCCTCGGAGCTGTCCATACCAACATTGCTACTCCATGGAGAAGCGGACTCGATCACGTCGGTGGATGCCACCATCGCTTTCGCTCGATCTGCGGGTGATATCGCCACGTTGCACACATTTCCGGGCTTATTCCATGAGTTGCACTGGGAACGCGAACGCCAGGACACGTTGCAGGTTATCGTCGACTGGTTAGGCTAGTAGGGTTGGACGTGCCGCTGGCCTTTTCACCAACCACGAGTCATACCGATGCTTCGATTTTTTGATCGACGCGAGTTTCTTCGCGTTGGCTTGGCAACGACTGGTATCGTGACAAACTTGCGGGGAACGAACGCCGTCGAAGGTAATCGCCGAGTGCCACGGGGGTTCGGGCGTGCCAAGTCGGTGATTCTGGTTTATGCGAGCGGTGGGCAAAGTCAGTTCGAGACGTGGGACCCCAAGCCCGACGCGCCGCTTGACGTACGCGGCGCCTTTTCCCCCATTTCGACGCCGTTGCCCGGCGTACAGCTGTGTGAACACCTGCCGCAACTGGCCAAACTCGCTGACCGATACACGATCGTCCGCAGCATGTCGCATGAAGACCTCGATCACGGTTCCGCGACCTATTTGGCACTGACCGGTCGATATCACTCCCGGAGATCCTCGAATCCACCGCCGAGTCCGGACGACTTTCCGACGTACGGTGCCGTACTCAAGCGGATGCGAGTCACCAATCGATTCGCGTACGAAGCCGCGCATCTCAACGCGCCGGCGCTGGTTCCGTTTCTTGTCTCTCCCGGACAAGACGGTGGATTCCTGGGACGAGAATACGAACCACTGATTGTCGGTGATCCACGTGAATCCGACGCGGTGCTGCCCGGTCTCGCACCGCAGTTTGGATTACCGGTGGTGCGTTTGGAAAGACGCAAAATGCTCAAAGAAATACTCGACAGCTATCGCGATGGATTGACGCAGGATCAGAAACTGGTGGACATGAACCATCTCTATCAGCAAGCACTGACCATGTTATCCTCCTCGCGTTACCGTGACGCGTTCGACCTCCAACAAGAGCCGCTCGCGCTTCGCGAACGCTATGGCTTGCACCGGTCAGGACAAGCGTGCTTGCTGGCGCGGCGTTTAGTTGAGGCCGGAGTTCCATTCGTGAATGTCATCTGGAATCACTCCAATCGCGGTCAGGATGCCGATCCCAACGACCCTGATGTTTACGGCTGGGACACGCACAACGACATCTTCGACGCGATGAAACTTCACCTACTCCCGCGTTTCGACGAAAGTTTCGCGACACTGCTCGAAGATCTTGACGAACGCGGACTGTTAGACGAAACGCTGGTTGTCTGTATGGGCGAGTTCGGTCGTGCTCCGCGGGTGAAGCTAGAGCCGAACTTTGCCGGCAGCCTTCCCGGCAGAAAGCATTGGGCTTCGGTTTATTCGATCGTGATGGCGGGCGCAGGTGTCAGTCGCGGCGCTGTGTTAGGCGCTTCGGATCGACTCGGAGCAGAGCCGCTGACCAAACGCTACGGTCCTTGGGATGTCGCAGCGACAATGTTCTCAGCACTTGGAATCGATCACTCCTCGCACTACACCGATGCCTTCGACCGACCGATTGCCGCTACGATCGGCCAGCCGATGGAAGAACTTTACGCCTAGCTCGTTACGACGAATTTCGACTCGTCACTCAACGTGCGAGATGTCGCCAATCGGGAACTTGAACGAAGTCGATTTTACAGTCCGGCTTTCTCCCGAGCTTCGGCGAGGCTTTCCTTGGTCGACTTGATGTAGCCTTCGATTTTTGTCAATTCGATAGCTTTCTCGAAGTGACCCACGGCCAGCCTTGCCTCGCCCGTAGCGAGCAACACGTCGCCGAGGCCTCGGTGCCAGAAGTGTGCTAGTTGATCGTTGCGTGCCTCGGGTTCTGATTCGAGCGACTTCTTGGCGGCCGCCAACGCCTTCTTCTCGTCCCCCAGCTTCAACCAGGATTGCGCTGCTTCTTTCCAGTGCCAGGCGGCAAGCTTTTCATCGAGTGGAGCGATCTTCTCGTAAAGTTCAGCAGCCTCTTTGTATTGCCGAGCGCTAGTGTATTGTCGGGCGAGATTGCCGGATTGCAGAACATCGACGGGAGCATCGTCATTGCCGTCAACCTTACTCAGCCGATTCGTATACTCGATTGCCTTCTGTGGATCACGCTTCACGCGTGCGTAAAGCTCGCTGAGTATATACAACGAAGTGCGGTCGTCCTTATCCTTCTTCAGCCGCTTCTCGTGCGCCTTGATAAGGTCGTCCGTTAACCCGCGTTGGTAGACGAAGCCCAGCAGCGAAGTTCTCGTTAGGGATTGCTGGGCGGAGCGATCACTGTTCTCGATAATGAATTCGCACGCCCTAATCATCTTGTCCGAGTCGCGTAACAGGCGATAGGAGGGTATCAATGCCTCGTAAACCTTCAATCTGAATTTGTCATCCGGTGCCATCTTCAATGCAGCCTCGAACGGCTCGCGGCTCGCCTCGAAGTTACGGGAATTGTAGAAGACGGCCCCCACGCCAAAGGCCTCATCGGCCGACTTGTATTTGGCCTCGGCGGAAACCAGCCCACAGAATGAAGAGCAAAGCAGAAGGCATGCGAAATTGGATTGGAGTCTCGACATTGTTACAAGCTCCTCTGACAAGAAATGTCCAGTTGAACAGAGTGATTTGATCGCGGAACAGCCCCCAGTAGAACGCCTTCGCCGACGAATGCAATTTGGACGTTACAACTCTGTTACCTCGCCGGTGCCGCCAAAGTCGCACGGTGAGTTGCTGACGTCTCATAAACTCCTGACGAAGTCGGCAAGTGCCTTCAGATACTCGTCAAAGTTCCAGGCCATAATCGAGTTGTGATCGCCGCGTGCAAATCGAATCAGCTTTTTCTGAGTGCTGGCAGCCCATTCCAAGTTCCGCTCGGCATGCGAGATGTCGATCAAACCGTCTCGCTCGGCGTGAAGTATCAGCAAGGGGTGTGTGTAAGTCGACAACTTGGACTTATGGTCGAAGTGCCGTTTGACTTCGGCCATGACCTCTTGTTCGTCGAGCCCTGCGCTCTGCAGGTCCGCGTATGCGAGAAACCGCTCAGCCGGATCGGCGATGCCACTTTCAATCACCAACCCGGCGATGTTCGGACATCGATAAGCCAGTTCTATGGCATACAACGAACCGATCGACCGACCGAAGACAATTGCCTTGTCCGGCGCGATCTCAGCCGCCGCCAGGACCCTTTCGCCATCCGCAAGCATCGAGACAAGCCGCGCTCGGCCTGTCGAGCCGCCATACTCGCGGTACTCGACGAACAGAGAATTGAGCCCTAACGCGCTCAGTTGGTCGGTGAAGTCAGGAACGTAGTCAGCCACTGCCTCGCCATTGCCATGAAAGTGTACAACCGTGAAAGCTGCGGGATCGACAATATTCCGGTAACACGCCAATTCGGCATCATCGACTGCCACAACAAACGGGTTGCGGATGCGGCGGGGCTGCGGAAACAGGTAGCAGCCGCTGATGGCAGGCGAGTCGAGCATGCTGGGTGTCTGATCGTTCATGGGCGTCCCGGATTGTTCGGCTTAATATTGCAGGAGATCGTAACTATTGGTGCTGAATCAACATACCACAACATTTCGAGGCCAAGTGAGTCGATGGTCTTATACGAGTTCAGCTTCCGGCACGTCAGTTGCCGGTAGCATTCGGTTGCGGTTCAGTGCTGTCAGTTTGACAGCTGAACTTGTGAAGAGACAAGCAGTTAAGGAGTGTGAATGATGTTTTTCTTCGATATCAATTATCTGTTAATGGTTTTGCTGCCGGGTTTGTTGATTTCCGGCGGGGCCAGCCTGCTCGTGAAATCCGCGTTCAACAAATACTCTCAAGTCGGATCGATCAAAGGTTATACGGGCGCTCAAGCCGCGCAAATTCTGCTCGATCGCGCGGGCATTCGCGACGTTCAGGTTGTGCCGACGCGAGGCATTTTGAGCGATCACTACAACCCAGCGTCGAAGCAGTTGGCGCTTTCCGAATCGGTGTACGCAAGTCGATCCGTTGCTGCGATTGGCGTCGCTTGCCACGAAGCTGGGCATGCGATTCAACATGCGAATCACTACGTGCCTTTACATCTCCGTTCAGCGTTGGTGCCGATGGCTGGCATCGGATCTTCCATCGGCTACACGGTGATGTTCGTTGGAGCAATGATGCAGTTTACACCCGTTGTCATGGTCGGGGCGTTGTTGTTTGCAGCTGTGTTGCTGTTTCAAATCGTCACGTTGCCTGTCGAATTTGATGCGACTGCCCGCGCCAAACGATTGGTCGTCGAAGCCGGGATCGTCTATCCCGAAGAGCGAGTTGGAATTGACCGCGTGCTGAATGCGGCGGCGCTCACCTACGTGGCCGCGGTTATCGGCACGTTATTGACGCTGCTGTATTTCTTAATGCGATCTGGCTTGTTAGGGCGCCGAAACTGAACGGGATTTACCGATGCAGTACAAGTAGCGGTCACTTCGCAAGAGGATCTGGCCGTTCGAAATCGCGGGACTTGCATTGAAGGTACTGCTGTCATCCAACGTGTTATGCGCGAGTTGGGTGAACTCTGGCTTCGCGGCCAGGACGTATGTCCCGCCCCAACGAGTCGCAATGTAGATCTTTCCATCACCTGCTGTAGCTGAGGCATACGGCTGGGCACGAAAGCGTTCGGAGTAAATCACGTCGCCGTCGCTCAAGCGTACACAGTATGCGACTTGATTCCGATCGCTTACCCAATACATATGGCCGTCATGAATGATCGGCGACGCGACGTTGGCGCCAGCCTTGGCTTCCCACAACAGGTGTGACTCGGTAACGTCACCGCGACCGCCGGCTCGCACTGCAATTGCACGCGACGTTCGCCCGCCAATCGCATATACGATTCCATCTTGTGAAATGATGCTTGGGCAGACGTAATCTTGGATGCCGTCGCAACGCCACAACTCTTTGCCGGTCTGCGGGTCGAAGCCGAGAATATAGTCCTTAACGCTGACCGCCAATTCGGTTTTCCCATTTGCGAGACGAACAAGATGCGGAGTGTTCCATGAACTTCGCATACCGTCGGCACGCCAGACTTCTTTGCCGCTGTTTTGATCCAGCGCGACCAAAGAACCGCTTTCCACGCTGGCGTTCACGATCACTAGATTCTCGAACAGCACCGGCGATGTGCCGCAGCCCCAACCGTGCGTGCCTGATCCGACGTCGGATTGCCAGATCTGATTTCCCCGCAAGTCAAACTTTAGGACACCGGTCTTGCCGAAGAAGACAAACAGCGACTCACCGTCGGTCACAGGTGTCGGACCCGCGTACCCGTGATCTCGAACACGATCGGACTCTGGGAGTCTTGGTTCGATATCTCTTTTCCAATCGACTGTTCCATCGGCGCGGCTCACACACAGGAGGTGTAACCTCAGGTCTTCCATGCGTTGAGATTCGCCGCCGGTTCCGTAGCCGCTGTAACAGGTGAGGTAGACCTTGTCTCCCAATGCGATCGGGCTCGAAGCGCCGTAACCCGGGAGTTCCAACTTCCAGGCGAGATTGTCAGTGGCGCTCCATTCAACAGGAAGGTTGGTTTCGTTCGATACACCCAGTCCTCCAGGGCCGCGAAATTGCGGCCAGTCCGCCGCGGCTGTCACGGAAACAATGTTCAGGAAAGTGAGGGCTACGATGCAGGCGAATGGGTTTGTGAAGTTCTTCAATGTAGAAACTCCTAATGGAGGTATGAGCCAGCGGTTGCAATTGTAGGAACCGGGATTATCGCATTCCGAGTTACTCCTGTCACCCACGGGCCCGTTTACCGAATGCGTGAAGGCTGGCACACTTGGGTGACACTTTCTCCCAGCACCTGCTTACATGGAAGGCAAAGAAATGAGCAAGCGACCACGGATTGCGGTTGTTGGTTCGATCAACATGGATCTCGTCGTTCGCTGTTCGCAGTTGCCGCAGCCCGGCGAAACTATTTTGGGCGAGTCGATGGCTGAAGTTCCCGGGGGCAAGGGAGCAAATCAAGCCGTGGCGGCGGCGCGGCTGGGCGCCGAAGTTGTCCTAATCGGTCGTGTCGGAGACGACGCCTTCGGCCAATCGCTCCGCGAGAACTTGCAGCGAGAATCTGTGGACACGTCGTTCGTGCTCACGACGGATCGCAGTTGTAGCGGGATTGCCGTTGTGTGCGTTGAAAACAGCGGCGAAAACTCCATCGTCGTCGTCCCGGGGGCCAATGGTCACGTCGGGGTCGATGATGTTACGCATGCGGCGTCCGCGATTGAGAACAGTGATATCTTGCTCGTGCAATGGGAGGTTCCGATCGAGGCAGTTGACGCAGCCATCCAGATTGCACGTGCTACTGGTGTTCCTGTCGTGCTCGACCCGGCTCCAGCTTTGCTTAAGTTCCCTCCCGGGATGTTTAAGGTCGACGCGATCTGCCCGAATCAATTGGAAGCTGCTGCTTTGCTTAGAAGTGAGGTCTCCTCCATCGATCAAGCCGAGAACGCCGCCTTAGAGTTAAATCGTCGCGGCGTTCGATATGCAATCATCACACTTGGGGCATTTGGCGCGGTGCTGGGCGAGGACGGGGGCGTTCAGAGGTTTGAGCCTTACGAGATCACACCTATCGACTCGACTGCGGCCGGCGATGCGTTTGCCGCAGCGCTCGCGGTCCAAATGGTCGAACAAGATTCCATTGCGGAAGCAGTTCGATTCGCATGCGCCGCGGGTGCCGTGGCCGCATCGCGTCTTGGGGCTCAGCCCGCTATGCCAACCCGCGACGACGTCTCGGAACTGTTAGGTCGGCGAAGCTCATAGAAAGAGATTACGAGTCGTTTGAGTTATGTTGATCGTGCTCTAAGACGCGTGCTGATAGGGCCACAACCAACAGCAACACGTCAATCACCAGTAGAATCACGCAGCCGAAACCGATCCACTGCAACGCTCTCGCGGCGGCTGTATCGTGCAGCGCACCTAGCAGCACCTGAAAACCCATCAAAACCGCGCATGATGTGACCAAAATGGCAAGAGTGGCGAGAAGTGTCGAGATAACTTTGTTCGAGATCAATTGAATATGTCCGAAATAGTTCGCCTACTTTACCCAGCGTGAATTTCGTCAGTCTTCCGGATTGTAAGGAAACTGTCAATGGTCCGGCGAATCTTGAGATCACGCAACTCGTTTTGAAATCGCGATTTCGGTTGACTCAAAGGTTCGCGATGTGACAATGAAAGCTGCCAGTTGCCCCATCTGCGGCATTGCTTGCGGCGAGGCGGCCTTGCCCGTGACCTTTCAGGAGAGCGACATGCTCGTGGTTTTGCGTTCACGACATCTACGACACCTGTTCGTCGCCGCAACGATCGTGACGCTCTGCGCGCACGACTTGACTGCCACCGTAATCACCATGAAGAGCGGCATGCAGGTGGAAGGTAAGATCGCTGAGATGGGATCGTTGAACGAGAATCCGCTGAATCCCGGTACCGAGGGTTCGACGAAGCCGATCATCATCGTTGACGATGGATTGCGTCGGACTTTTGTTCGCGATCTCGATGTGGCTGCCGTTGCGGAGAGTCCTGCGACCGCGGACGAACGCATTATAGTGAAGCAGCCGGTCGCGGAAGCAGGTCGGCGGATTGGCAATATCGGGCCGATCCTTGGAGTGACCGCATTCGACAAGTGGGGACGTCGCACGTTTTCGATGCAAGGCCCGCAGGGGCAACTCGACGTGATCCAAGGGATCACCGAGATCACGCCCACTTACACTCGCGTTGAAGGATTACGTGGCACGGGCTTGATCTGGGACATGCGACTCGCGACCAGCTCTTTGTCGCGGGAAGTCATTAGCACGGTGATTCGCGAGTCGCTGTCGGAGGACAATCCCGACGATCGACTTCGAATCGTACGCCTTTATATTCAAGCGAATCGATTTGGCGACGCGCTGCTTGAATTGGACGAGCTCATTCGAGACTTTCCCGAGGTTGACGAACTCAAGGCGCAGGCGGATCGACTTCGCCAGTCGTTGGCGCAACGGATGCTTCGCGAAATTGAGCTTCGTCGCGACGCTGGGCAGCATGAACGAGTCCATGCGTTGCTGGGGGCATTTCCTGAAAAGGGAGTTGCTGGGGTGACGTTGCTCACAGTGCGAGACATGCTCGCGACTTATGAAAAACGCGTACAGCAGTACGAACAGACGCTCGAGTTGCTTGCAGAGAATATTGGCAAGATCGACGATGAAGCGATCAAAGAAAAAGTCTTGCCGATCGAACAGGAACTCAAAGAAGAGCTTAACATCCACGCTCTCGATCGCATGGCTGACTTTCTTCGGCTGGCAGACGATCCAGGATTGAAGCCGGATCAAAAAGTCGCCTTGGCTGTCAGCGGATGGTTACTTGGAAGCGGTGAGGCGATCGATAATCTTGCTGTCGCGGCTTCATTATTCGAAGTCCGAAATGAGGTTTCTAAATACTTGAATGCGAAACGCCCGCACGAACGCGATAACAGCCTTGAAAAGATCAAAAGTCTGGAAGGTGGCTCGCCCGGCTATCTCGCCCGCCTGATCGCAAACATGAAACCCCCGATACCAACCGAAGCGGAGGAACTCACGACGCCGGGCCATTACCAATTGTCAGTTCCAGGCGTCGAGCAGCAGCCTGAGTTTTCGTACGAGATCCAGCTTCCGCCGGAGTACAACCCCTACCGACGATACCCGTGCGTGGTCACGCTCAATGGCGCAGGGTCGACCCCCGAGCAGCAGATTGATTGGTGGGCAGGGACCTACAGCGATCGGGCGCTGACACGCCAGGGGCAAGCCGCACGTCGTGGTTACGTTGTGATTGCTCCGAAGTGGCAGAAGGAATTTCAACGTGAGTACGAATTTACGCTCCGCGAGCACGCAAGTGTGTTGTTTGCGTTGCGAGACGCGATCCAGCGAGTTTCGATCGATACCGATCGTGTTTTCCTCAGTGGACATTCTATGGGTGGTGATGCCGCTTGGGACATTGGCTTATCACATCCAGACCTCTGGGCAGGCGTAATCCCGATTGTCGCGAATGCCGACCGATACATTCACAAATATTCGGACAATGGTCGTGGTTTGCCGATGTATTTTGTTGGTGGCGAACGTGACGGCGGGTGGTTAAACGAGAACGGCATGGAGTTGGATCGGTACCTAAAAGGTTCGAAGTACGATGTAACTGTGGTGCAATATCTCGGTCGCGGGCATGAGCATTTTCAAGACGAAATTCAGAGGTTGTTCGATTGGATGGAACTGACTTCGCATCGACGACAGTTCTTTCCTCGCGAGATCGAGGCGCTCTCGATGCGACCGTGGGACAATTACTTCTGGTGGTTGGAGTTGGACGAGATTCCGACCCGTTCGGTGTCACTGCCGGCAGAAGGCAAGGAACGTACGGTGCGGCCGATCAAGACTGCCGCCAAAATTCTGGAGAACAATCGAATTACGGTTTCTGCCCGTTCGGGCAGCGGAGTTGTGTGGCTTTCGCCGGAAATGGTCGACTTTGATCAACCCATCACCGTCACGGTCAATGGACGAAACATTCGCAAAGAAGCAACTGCCGACGTGAGAGTCTTATTAGAGGATGTTCGCACCCGCGGTGATCGGCAACATCCGTTCTGGTCAAAGGTCGAGTGGCCGGATCGATAACGACCTTCATAGACGAGCCTGATTGCTATCCGAATGCAGTGCCCAGCGAACGTATGTAATCAAGCACTTCATCTAGCTCGGACGCTTCTACGCCCGCGACCCGCCCTGCCCTGTCGCAGCGACTTAATAAAATCAGATCGTCGTAGTTTTCTGATTGCTGCAGGCGGCGCTTCGCGCGAGCACCGATTGTGTGATCCAGAACGCCATGAGCTTCCATGTGGTGCTCGATCAGCCAACCGGTCCGTTCAGTGATGAAGCCTTCAAGCGATTCCAATGCGGCGGCAACGTGATCACGCGGATCGATTGCCTTGCCGACGTCGTGCAGCAACGCTGCGAGCAGGAATTCCTCGTCGTATGGTAACTCGTCACAGGCGAGGTCAAAGACTTGCAAGCTGTGGTAAAGTGCATCGCCTTCGGGATGAAACTTTTTGTTCTGTTTTACGTTCTCCAATGGAAGTAGCAACGATTCATAGACTTGGAACCGATCCACTTGCTCTTCCGCTGCTGCCATTGCGTTGGCGAGATCTAGATCCTGATATTCCTCGTGGAGAAACTCCTCCAACTCCGCAATGCTCTTGCGTTCGATTGGCTTGCCGGTGATGGAACTCTTGAATACATAGTGGGCCTGATCGGATGAATACACGGTTAACTCGAACGGAAAGCGATCCTGAACGTGGATATGGGTAAAGACGCGTTCCTCGCCGTGCTTTCGAACCCGCTTTCGCTCGACGCGGTACACCACACCTTCTTCATCGAGAATACCCGCAATCCCCTCCAAACTGTCCGAGAATACATGCAAGTCGATGTCGGAACCGTCGCGAATGTGGCCGGTTAGTACGCTGCCAATCAGACGCGGTCGATAGCGACTTAACAACCGCATCAGACGCAGCGCATCCAGCCGCATCTCACGTAGCCTGTCAACGCGGCGATCACCTTCGTAGAGGCGGGCTAAAGCCTGGATTTCGTCTCGAATTTCTGCATTACTTGGCAAGTCGGCTGGCTTGACCCAGCCTTTGCAAATCCAACGCGCGGCTTTCATTTTAGCGCGGTAATACTCGCTCTCGTGGCGTTCGTAAATCAATCGCGCGGCCTCCCACGCGATCTGCCGCCGCAGCTTCGAGGAACTCATGGACTGGCGCCGTAAGCCCAATTGACCGGCGCGGGCATCGGGGATTGAGAAGCAGCCGACTGGTTGACTGCAACCGAAGTATACGAGCGTCGACCAGATGTTCAAGTCGGCATCATATTAACCGCGCGGCGGTGGAACATTCAGTGACACCGACTCGATGCGACCTCCACGTTCGATCGTCAGTTCGATCGGACTAGGAAGCGTCGTTAGTTTTTCGAAGATGTCGCGACCGGCTGTAAACGGCTCGTTTGCGATAGCATAGATGCGATCGCCGGTCTCTAACCCTGCTAGACTTCCTGGCGAACCGCTGACGACGCGTGTCACGATCACCGTACCCGGTTCACCGGCGTCTTCTCGCCAAGCGACTCCTAGTCGTGTTGGGCTGCCATCCAATTCAATGAGCAACTTCAATGGCTGCTCTTCACCTGTCCGCTCGACGATTACTTCGACCTTAGGGTCGGCGAACAGCACGTCCGATCGAAACTCGTCTTGGTCAATGATTACTTTACCGGCGAAGCTTATTAGCCGATCATTCACCAACAGCCCCGCTCGCTCGGCCGCAGTGCCGCGTTCGATGTGAGCCAATAGCAGTCCAGGCCCGTCGTCGTCTGAATACCAGCGAACGCCTAGTCTCGGCGGTAGGGCGGCAAGTGGTTGCTCAAGTTGTTGTTGTGTGTTTGGCGTTTCGTGAGGGCCCTCGGGCCGGAAACTGCCGAGGTCGCTTCGATCCGCGACTTCATACGCGACGCCAAACAACAGACGCGATGCCAATTCCATCCCTGCTGGATTCAATTTGTGTGCGTCGTCGCTGGGGCGATGATAATCGTCGTGCAGCCCGGTATGAAACATTAGTGCTGGGATGCTATGTGAAATGAATGAATGATGATCGCTATTCGCCTTTAGTTCCCAATTGAACTTCAACTCCAGATCCGATCCGAAATTGATCTCGCTCACCAAGCGTCTCAAGCCCGGTGCGGTTCGAGATCCGAAGACTTCGATCTGGTTACCCTTCATTCGACCGATCATGTCGACATTGATCATGAATGCCACATTTGCCAGATCGATGGTGGGATGTGCCACCCAGTGTTTGGAACCGAGCAACCCTTTCTCTTCGCCGTCCCAAAACGCAAATAGAATCGATCGCTTCGGGGGCGTAGGCATCGCGAGACACGCGTCGATGGTTTCTAGAATTCCGGCCGTACCGCTGGCGTTATCGTCTGCGCCGTTGTGCACGTATCCAAATGGACCGTAGCTATTGCGACGTGTGCCATAGCCAACGTGATCGTAGTGAGCACTGACAACGATGACCTGTCGCTTCAGTTCAGGATCGCTCCCTTCCAGAAACCCGAGGACGTTTCGATAGCCTTCGCCGAATGCCTGAAAGAAGCCTGCATCGTCCCCGCCACCGCGCAAACCGCGCTGTTCCAACTGCTTTAGCAAGTACATACCAGCCGCTCGACCACCTCGGGTTCCCGACTCGCGGCCCTCAAACGAATCGTCGGCCAGTACATTCACGTGCGTTTGCAATTCATTAGCCGTGATCGAAGCTGCGGCCCGATGCAAGGCCACCAACTCGGCTCCAGACGCTACACAAGAGATAGTCGATAGTATCAGAAAAAATGTTATTCGCCCGATCATGGAACCACCCAGCGTAGTCGATTCAGAATTGCGAAGTTGCGATAGTTTACTGGGGTAGTATAGGCCGTGGTTTTGCGACAGGCGAACGATTCGATCGGCTGGTCCGAACTGTTAAAACGCAGTCCGGCCCGCAAAATCGTCCCGTTAACCTTCGAGTCCGCTTGCAGATACGACCATCATGCTGCAAAATCTAAATGTCGGGGGTGGAAGTCACCGATAGAAAGGTATTCTGAATTGCCACGGAGAGGTGGCTGAGTGGTCGAAAGCGCGGGTTTGCTAAATCCGTGACCGGGTAACTGGTCCGCAGGTTCGAATCCTGTCCTCTCCGCTCTTTGTTGAGACTCGAAACGCTAAGTTGTTCACAGTGAACTGCTTAGCGTTTTTTATGCAATGTGAAAATACCCCTCCTTGTGCACAAATCGTGCATCAGGAGGTGCCCGATGGGTGGTTCCCGTAGAAGGAAACCTCTCCGCCAACGAGTCGGAAAGGTCTCCTATTTCTGTCACCACGGCAGCTGGTACATCTACTACCGCGGTGGCCGGCAACAAGTCCGCCGGCGCGTTTCCGAGGACGAACAAACGGCCGCTGCGATCGCCACCGAGGTCAACGGACAGCTCGCCGCCAACGTCCCGGCGCAGTTCTCTTTCTGCCCGATCAGTGTTGGCGAATTGCGACGCCGATTCCTCGATCATCACGAACACGTTCGTCACTCATCGGTGGGAATGTTACGGCGCTACCGCTCCGCCACGCGGCACTTGGTCGAGTATGTCGAACAACGTGGTCGTCCCAAGTACGCCCACGAGATCGACCCCGACGATTTTATCCGATATCTCCGGGCCAAACGAGTTTCACCGAACGGGCAACCGCTCGGTTAGCGCGCGTTGATTGATCGCGCTCTCGCGGTTCTCCCGCACCTGCTTCGGATCGGATTGTCTCAGGTAGACCACCGCCTGGCGTTTCAAGTGCGTCGGCTGGCCTTTGGTCGATCCGTTCATGTTCTAATTCCTCCGTGAGAATGCGAACGATTTGTTCAGTCACCTCGTTTCGCTCGCTTGGCGACAGATGACTCCACACGTCGAGACTTGCGTTTGGTTGCATGTTTCGCCCTCCTGACGTTTGGCAACGTCAGGAAGGTAGCAACCAATTCTTGAATGCCGCAGAGCGTCAACAGCGTCGGCTGACGAGGTGGGTCAGTGGAGAGATTCGTGCTAGTAACGGGGACGTAACCATACTGCCCTGACCGCAACTCGACCTGACACTGTCGCACGTGCCCGGGCGGTCGCGCGATGCCCACCAGCTTGAGATTTCTGCCGAATAATGGATGCGAGGGATCCGTGACGGTAATTTGGCCGTCACATTCCTCTTGAACAAACGGGGGATTGCGTTGGTTGGGGTTTCCCGTTCCAGCGTTGCCGATCAAGATGATCGACTCACGCGGAGCGAGATACGCGCCACGCATCAGTTCGGTTACAGGCAACTTGTTGATCGTCAGCTGCGCGGCAAAGTCGAAGCTCTACAGTGTCTTCGTGTTAGACAACTTAGTGTGTTTCAAGCGTTGCTCCGACGCACGTTTCTTGCGATCGAGCCGTTCGAGTTCGCAGAGTTACAAGAGGAAGCCCAGGTGATCTACGTTCTCGCGGGCACAACGCGCGGCGACTTTATCGCATTCGCTGGCATTACTCAAGACCGTCAAGGTCGCCGCGAGACATTTCTCGCCGCCCTAAGAAACAGTGCCGAGCGATCGGAAGTCACCAGATTGCAGGACTATGATGCCGCAATTCAGCAAAGTTTGAAGCTGAGCGGGCCTGAGTTCAATCGAGTCTTTCATCTTGACGGAGAGCCTGACGACTTGCGCAACCGGTATGGTGGCGAGTTCGGGCAGCGCTGTTTGTTGAGCCGACGACTAGTCGAGCGAGGTGTACGGTTTATCGAAGTCAGCCACAACCTGAACTTCCTCAATGGGGCCGGCTGGGATGTTCACAACAGCGGCATCGTCAACCAACACAAGTTAATTCAAGAGATGGACACTGCTGTCTCTACATTGATCACGGACCTTGAAGAGAAGCATCTGCTCGATAAGACTCTGATTGTGATTACGACCGAGTTCGGTCGCCCACCAGAATTCGATAGCGGCGGTGGACGGGGCCATCAAGGTAGCGCCTTTACATGCGTCCTGGCCGGTGGGGGACTACATCATCAGGGAGCATGGGGTGAAACGGACGAGGTCGCGAAGAAGATCGTTTCTTATCCGGTAAGTGTTCCTGACTTCTTTGCGACTGTCGGCGTTGACTACCGCAAAAACCTCTATGACGGCGACCGCCCCGTACCAATCACCGACAGAGGACAACCGATCGCCGAGTTACTTTCATCGTAACGATCGGCGTCCGTGCTTGAGTGTGATAGCGGAAGTCTCCTCTCGTGCGAGATTATAGCTCGGGGCCGGTTGCTACGCTAACCACGACCGGCGCGATAAATGAACGACGCGCTTCGTCGTATCCAGAACTTGTCTCGCGTACTTGAAGCTACATGCACGGGGGGCGTGATGGCTGTCTTTGCTGCTGGTAATCTGGCGAGACGCCGGTGTAAGATAGCCGTCATTTGCCGAGTCTAACGGAACAGCAATTCATGGACCGTAGTTCAGTCACACAGTGGATCGATGGTTTCAAAGAGGGCGATCCCGATGCCGCTGCAAAGATTTGGCGAAGATACGGTGGAGCGTTATTGAGCCTCGCCCGGCGTAAACTTCGCAACACGCGGAAACGCGTATCCGACGAGGAAGACGTCGCGATGATTGCTTTCGAGCACTTCTGTCGGGGCGTTCAGGAAGGGAGGTTTTCCCAACTTGAGGATCGAGATGATTTGTGGCAATTGCTTGTCATGCTTATCAATCGCCGCTCGTTCGATCAAATGCGACGCGAAATCCGGCGTAACGAACGTGGCGAATCCGTCTTTCTCAAGTCGCCCACGACGACACCCGAACGGCAACTACCCGGGACCATCCCGGATATGGCTCTACCTCCGCACGTTGCTGTGCAAGCGATCGAGGAGTGCTCGCGATTCCTGGAGGTCTTGCAGGATGGGACGCTCCAGCAGATTGCCTGCTGGAAAATGGAAGGGCATACGAACGACGAAATCGCTGACAAATTGAATGTTGTGACGCGGACCGTCGAGCGAAAGCTGAACCTCATTAGGAAGAAGTGGACGGAGATGATTGGCTCGGACGAGCAAACGTCGTGCTGAGGAATCCTCTCATCACGGACTGAAGTCGCGAGATCGGCGCGCGCGATCAATTTCGACGCCGTTGGCGTGCAATCTAAAAGGGATTTGCAGTTGTGTCGGGGAAACATCAGGTGCGGCGAGGAAGTTCTTACTCGCGGCACCTGTCCGCGACGGCTGCCACTGATTAGTAGGATAATCTTTTGCGAGCTACTACAATGGGGGATTATGTTGTAACGCGATAGATTGCCACTCACATTTACGTTCCCTGAAAAAGACTGAGGCCGGGATGTTGCCGAACTATTGGCGAAGTCGGATTCGTAGAGCCGAACGAAGGAAGCGTCCGGTGGCTCGCAGACGGTATCAATTCCTTCGAGGCAAGTTCGAACCGCTCGAGCCGCGAATCGTCTTGGATGGTGGACTTGGCCTTGAGTATATGAGCGTCAGCGCGGCTTGGTTTGAACAAGTTGCGCCGGACCGAGCCAGCGACTTTCACGCCGGTTCGCAATCCGTGGCTTCGAGCCTGTCGATCGATGACGGAAGTACTGCTGGCTCTCGATGGATAGTGCGGCTGACTGCGGAGGCGACCGCAAGTTCGGCTAACGTCCTCGACGCCGCTCGCGCGCTCAACACGTCCAGCATCACGTTCGCTCCGTTGCTGGGGCTTGGTTTGCCCGGCCTGATCCTTGTCGAAGCAGATGCAAGTCCGGGCAAAGTAACTGCCGCGCTTGCGTCAAACAACCGAGTCGCTTACTTCGAATCGGATGGAACAATCGGCGCAGAGCTCTTCCCGAACGACCCACAAATCTCGGAGCAGGTCGGATTGCATAACTCCGGCCAATCGGGCGGCACCTCGGACGCAGACATCGATGCGCCCGAGGCGTGGGACATTACAACAGGCAGTGATCAAGTTGTCCTCGCGGTTATTGATACTGGCATCGACTACACACATCCGGATCTCGCGGCAAATATGTGGGTGAATCCCAATGAAACGCCGGGCAACGGCATCGACGATGATAACAATGGTTTCATCGACGACGTCTACGGGTACGACTTCCGCAATAACGATGGCGATCCGTTCGACGATCATCGGCACGGCACGCATGTGGCGGGAACGATTGCCGCAGAAGGTAACAATGGAATCGGTGTGTCGGGCGTTACGTGGAACTCGAAGTTGATGGCTTTGAAGTTCCTGGACCAAAACAACCAGGGGCAGACGGCTGATGCGGTTCGCGCGATCAACTATGCCACCATGATGCGCGGCGAAGGGGTGAACATTCGCGCGATCAATGCGAGTTGGGGAAGCGGCGAGTTCAGCCGGGCACTCAACGATGCGATCACTGCCAGCGGACAAGCTGATATTCTGCTGGTCGCTGCCGCCGGTAACGGGGACGTTCTCGGACGCGGGCTCGACAACGACAGGCAGCCTTTCTACCCCGCGAGTTATGACCAAGATACGATCATAGCGGTCGCCGCCTCGGGGCCCGACGATCGGTTGGCCCCTTTTAGTAACTTCGGCAAAAACTCGGTCGATCTGGTTGCGCCGGGCATTGGCATCATCAGTACCGAGCCCGGCGGTACGTATGCCTCCCGTAACGGAACTAGTATGGCGACGCCCCATGTGACGGGAGTTGCGGCGCTGGTCGCAGCCCTTCGTCCCGAATCGAGTGCCCGTGATTTGCGGGCCGCGATCTTGAACAGCGTTGACCTACGAGCATCGGTTGACGGTCGAGTAGGCACGGGCGGTCGATTAAATGCCAACCGTGCCTTGCTTGTGGACGGGATCGCGCCGCAATTTGTGTCAATAAGTTCTGTCGCCAATATCACGGTGGAGGCCGCTTCGTCGCAGCAATTCACGGTTTCTTACTCGGACAATGTGGCGGTGGACGTTTCCAGCCTCGACTTCGCCGACCTGGTTGTAACTCGCTTCGGCGATGAGAGCTTTTCGACGGCCGTGAATCTGATCAGCCGCAGCCACTTAAATGATGGCGCGAATCGGAGCGCGGTCTATGATATCCCTGGCCCTGGAGGCGTCTGGGACCACACCGACAATGGCCAGTATCTGATCTCGCTGGCCCCGAATCAAGTCGCCGACACCAGCGGCAACACCGCCGCGCCGAAGCCCCTGTTCACGTTCACCGTCGACATTCCCGCGCCGCCGCCGATCGAGCGCGTGTTTTACGTCACCAGCTTCGAGGACGCTCCTGACACGAACCCCGGCGACGGCATCGCGGACGATGGAACCGGCCACACCACCCTTCGCGCCGCCATCATGGAAACCAACGCCCTGCCAGGCGCGGACACAATCATTCTGCCCGCCGGAACATTTGAGATGACGATCGGCGGCCGAAACGAAAACCTCGCCGCCACGGGCGACTACGACATCCTCGGCGATCTGACAATCGAAGGCGCGGGGCAAAGTCAAACTATCTTGGAAGCGAACGACATCGACAGAATGTTCGATCAGTCCGTCGGCAATACGACGTTCACCATTCGCAATCTGACCATTCAAAATGGGTTCGACTCAGCAAGTTCTAGCGCCGGCATCTTTAGTATCGGAGCATTGGTCGTGGAACACGTTGCCTTCCGCTCAAATGAGTCGAATGGAAGTGGTGCCATGAGACATTCGGGCGGCCAGTTAATCGTTCGCGACTCGTTGTTCGATGCCAACTTCGCGTCAGGTACAGGCGGCGCGATCTACGCGGCAGGGGCCAACACCACCATCGAACGCACAACATTTTCAAACAATGTTGCAACGGTGAATGGCGGCGCCATCACATCGGTTAGCGATCACATGACGATTTCGGACAGTCAATTCGTTGGTAACCGAACTGACCGAGCTGGAAGCGCGATCAGTATCCAATCCTTCGGTGCCAACACGGACATCATTCGCACCACGTTCACCGGAAACCTGGGCAACCTCGGCGTCATCCAGGCGATCGGCAACGTCACGATGATTGACAGCGAGGCAGCCAACAATTCAGGCATTGTGTTTGGCACCTTCGACGGGATCACGCGCAACCTCACCGTGCAACGAAGTTGGCTGCACGACAATGCCGGTGGCATAGCGATCTCCGCGTCCGCAACGGTGCTTGTTGAGGATAGCCTGATCAATCACAACGCGAACGGCAGTACTGCGGGAGCCATCGCGGTTAGCGGCAGTAGTGCTCACGTCATCGTGCGGAATTCGACAATCACCGATAACACGGCACCCATTGGTGCCTTGCGTATCTGGTCGAACGCGTCCGCTGAGATCGATAGCAGCACAATTGTCGGCAATCACGGAGTAGGCGCGGGCGTAACACCCGGTGGCATCGATGCACGAACCGCGCTCAACGTTACCCTGCATAACTCCGTCGTCTCCGGCAATACGTCGGATGGAGGATTGTTTGATGGTATCGATCTGAATGGAGCCTTCACCAGCGCCGGCTATAACTTGATCGGCGTGATTGGCGATGCGACGGGCTTTACCGACGGTGTCAATGGCGATCATGTCACGAACGATCTGAACAATCCGCCCGACTTGAAACTGAGCGCGCTCATCGACAACGGTGGTCTGCTCAAAACGCTCGCACCCCTTCCCGGCAGTCCGCTGCTGGATGCGGGTGATCCGGCGACGACGCTGACGTTCGATCAACGTGGCGCGGCGAGGAAGTTAGATGCGGACGGCGATACGAACGCGGTGGCGGATATCGGCGCGGTAGAATTCGGCACGTTCTTCATCAACAGCACCGCCGACACTGTCGACGCAAATCCTGGCGACGGCGATGCCAAAGATGCGAGCGGTAACCGCACATTGCGGTCTGTAATCCAGGAGGCCAACAACCTGCCCGGCGAGACAATCGCGGTATTGCCTGCTGGTACCTACACTCTGAGCCTTGCATCGACGGGCGAGGATGCGGCCGCAGACGGCGATCTTGACGTTACTGGTGATGTCAAGATCATCGGGGCTGGCAAGTCGAGTACTTACATTGATGCCAATGACATCGATCGCGTGTTTCATGTCCTCGGGGGTGGAAAGCTCCAACTTGAAGACGTGACCATCCAAGGTGGTTTCGTGACGGGCGACGGGGCGGGTGTTTTGAATGTTGGGGAATTGAGTTTGCTTAGGACGACGCTCACCGGCAACGATGCGACGGGATCTGGCAGCGGTGGTGCTGTGCATAACTCGGGAACGCTGAATGTTACTGATAGCGTGTTGACGGCGAATGCTGCGGCGAGCGATGGCGGTGGCATCGCTAACACGGCAACGACCGTGATTCAGGCGAGCACACTGTATGACAATATCGCAACGGGGCATGGCGCCGGTATGGCTAACTTCGGCGCAGCCGCGGTGCTCGGTTTGGTCAATGTCACGCTATCCGGCAATGTTGCGACGGACAGTGGCGGCGGTTTGTTTAACGACGGTGCCGCAACCGCGAACTTGACGAACGTAACTCTTGCTGAGAACGCAACGAGTCAGAGCGGCGGCGGGATCATGAATGCGAACGGCACGGTCAATTTGGGCAATACAATTGTCGCGACGAACATGGCCACGGTTGCCGATCCCGATCTCAGTGGTGTATTTGTCTCAAGCAGCAACAATTTGATTGGCGATCTTGGTGCCGCCACGGGGTTGGCCGACCAGGCCAATGGCGATCAAGTCGGCAACAGTACGACGGCAGTCGACCCCAAAATCGGCCCCTTGCGCGATAACGCCGCACAAACACCGACACACGCGCTTCGCATCGGCAGCCCGGCGATCGATGCGGGTGATGACGGCGACGCTGCCGCGGCTGATCAGCGCGGCACAACTCGGCCACAGGACGGTGACGGCGACGACGATTCAATTTCGGACATTGGAGCTTTCGAGTTCAGTGCTTCCTTCGCTGCTTCACTGGCAGGGTTGGTCTTCTTCGACGCAAACGGTAATGGTACGAAAGATGAAAACGAGGAAGGATTGGCTGGTTGGAAGATCTTTCTCGACTTAAACAACAATTCAACTCTTGATGTCGGCGAGCTGAGCACGATAACGATTGCCGACGACCCAGCAACGACGTCCATCAACGAAGCCGGCACTTACCTGTTCCCGCACGTTGATCCCGACGGCTATACCGTTGCAATCGAGTCGCAGATCGGATGGACGCAGACCTTTCCTGCCGCTTCAGGCACGCACGGCATTAATCTGGAACCAGGTGAAGTTCGTACCGGTGTTAATTTTGGACAAGCCGCGGATGTAGGACGCATTCAGGGATCGTTGTTTCACGACCGAGATAGCGACGGAGCGATTGACGCGGGTGAAATTCCTCTTTCCGGCTGGACCGTCTTCCTGGATCGAAACAATAACGACAGGCTAGATGTTGGAGAAACGTCGCTCACCACTGACGAGTCCGGGGCATTTGACTTTGCGAATTTAACGCCGCTTACCACGTATACTGTCGCGGCTGTCGAGCAGCCCGGCTGGTTGCACACAGACCCCGCTCGTGTGTTTGCGGTAGGCGCTCCCCATAGCATCGCGACGGCGCGGCCGTCACGATCCGTGATGGTCGCCGATCTCAACAGCGACTCCATTCTTGATCTGGTGATTGCCAACCCGTCGCTTGGCAATGTCTCGGTGATGATTGGAGCTGGCGACGGGACGTTTGCCGCTCCGACCCAACTTTCCGATGGCACCGAACCGGTTTCGGTCGCAGCAGCAGACATCGACAACGACGGTGATGTGGACTTGATAGTCGTCAATCGCGGATCTGATGACATCAGTGTGTTTCGAAACAACGGCAGCGGCGGATACACTCCTGCAGGAAAACTCGACGCGGGCGAAACACCCGTGAAAGCGATCACTGCCGATTTCACAGGGGACGGAGTGCCCGATATCGCGATCCTTTCCAGCACGGGCGCGGCGACCGACAATTTATGGCTGTACGCGAATGATGGCAGCGGTTTGTTTGGCAACGCGCAACGCAATGAGATCGGGGCGTCGCCGTCGGACTTCACGAGCGGAGACATTGACGGCGATGGGGATACCGATTTGGTTATTGCGAGGGAAACGGACGACGCCTTGGTATTGCTGCTCAATCAAGGCACGGGCACTTTCGCTGCGACAACACCGATCGCAGTCGGAACCAGCCCCACGGCGGTCACCGTAGGCGATTTTAATGGCGATGGACGTTTGGATGTGGCGACCGCGAACGCTGGATCAGACAACGTTTCCTTGCTATTGAACGAAGGCGGGGGCGCGTTTGCCCCCGCCGTGTCCATATCAGCGGGCGAGCAACCTGCCGGAATCATAGCCGTAGATCTTGATCGTGATGGCACCCTTGACTTGGTAACTGCGAACGTCGCATCCGCGGATGTTGTGGTTCTGTTAAACCAGGGTCCGGCGACTTTCGCGGCGCCCATCGCAGTATCCGTTGGAGGTGCGATTGAGTCGTTAGCGTTCGGCGACGTTGACGGCGATCACGACGCAGATCTGTTCGTTGCCGGCAGCGGCCTAACGAACGAAGTCAAGTTGATTGCGAACGAACTCAGTCGACCGGTTTTCGAAATCACACTTGGTCCCGGCCAGACGGTTTCGGAACGAACCTTCGGGTTCCGGGCTCGGCTTGGCCGGATTCAGGGACAAGAATTCCACGACCTTAACGGCGATGGGATCAAAGACGCAACAGACTTGCCGCTCGTGGACTGGACAGTTTACTTAGACCGAAACAATAACGGTCGCCTCGATACGAATGAACCGTCTACCGTAACGGACGAGAACGGTTTGTACGTGTTTTCCGATCTTGAACCGCTGGTTGAATATACGGTCATACAGATTATTCAAGATGGGTGGCAACAGACTTCACCACGCAGTCCGTTTGGCTTCGAGTCGCCGGTCGAAATTGGAGTTGGTGACGGGCCGCATTCGATCGCCGCTGGAGATATCAATGCTGATGGACTGCCGGATCTGGTGGTTGCCAATATCGACTCGGACACATTGACGATCCTCCTAAATAGCAGCGACGGCGGTTTCACAGCTGCGCTGAATTTGCCGACGGGAGACGCCCCGGCCTTCCCCTCGCTCGGCGATCTAGACGGTGACGGAGACCTCGATCTCGCCTGGGTCAATCAGGGATCTAAGGACGTTTCCGTATCGTTCAATGATGGACTCGGAAGTTTCGGTGGAGCACGGCGCCTTTCTGCCGGTGACACGCCGACTGCACTGACGATCGCCGACCTCGATCGTAACGCGACGCTGGATCTCGCAGTGACGGATGGCACGGGAGGTGTTTCGTTGTTGTTCAATTCCGGCGCCGGAGAGTTCGCGGCCCCTGTGTTGTTGTTAGGGCCCGGTGCTAACGCGATTGTCACGGCTGACCTCGATGGTGATGGTGATCGGGATATAGCAACGGTTGATACCGTTGGTGCTCAGGTGTCGTTTTATCGCAACAACGGTGGTGGCGCTTTTGAACCGCCGATTAATACGCCGGTCCCGGGTGCGAACCCTCGATCCCTGGCGCTGGGCGACGTCGATAATGATGGCGACATCGACCTTGCCACTGAAACTCGAATTCTGCGGAATCAAGGCAACGGCACACTGGTGGTTGGTAACTCCTTCGGAGCTGGATCCAGTGCAAAGTGGGTAGCCTTGCGAGATATCGACGACGACGGGAATTCAGACGCGATCATTACTCGGCTACTGACCGGAGATATAGCCGTCGCTCGCGGCCAAGGCGATGGCACATTCGCGGCCCCAATTACTTTCTCTGTAGGGCAAGAGCCGAACTTCGTCGTCGTCGGAGACTGGAACGGCGACAATTCGCCGGATCTCGCCGTTGCAAACAACTCCGGCGATTCGGTGACCATTTTAAAGAATCAACAAACACCATTGAACCATTCTGTCACGCTCGATGCGGGCGGCATCGCCGCGAACATCGACTTTGGAAATCGTCTGGTGCAGGGGCAAGGTGGCGCGGGGGCTGGCGAGGGGACGATTACGGGACGCAGCTACGCCGATTTGAATGGTAATGCTCGGTTCGATCCGGGTGAGCCTGGACTTTCTGGAGACCTCGTATGGGTTGACTTCGATCGCGACGGTGTTCTTGACATTGACGAGCCTTCGACCTTGACGCTGGCTGATGATCTCGGCACCACGGACGTCGATGAATCAGGCTGGTATGAATTCACGGGGCTTCCCGTCAATGATTACCTGTTGCGTATTGCCCCCAGTGTTGGACGGCAACAAACGGGCCCATTGAACGTGTCGCTCGTAACAACGCAATACGCGACGGGCGATGGTCCGCGATTTGTTTATGCAGCTGACCTGGATGGCGACACATTTCTCGACCTGGCAGTGGCCAACGCAACGACCAACAACATTTCGATATTGAGAAACAAGCAGGACGGCACCTTCATGCCGGCCGCGACATTTGGTGTTGGTAATACCGGTCTTTCTCCGAGTTCTCTTTCGCCTGCTGATGTGACCGGGGACGGCAAACTCGATTTGCTCGTTGCAAACCTGTATTCCGGTAATGTTTCGTTATTGCAGGGTGATGGTACGGCGACTTTTTCGGCGACCGGCACAGTGCAAGCCGGAGTGTTGACGAGTTCGCTGTCGACCGGCGACTTTAATGGCGACAGCAAACCGGACGTGGCCGTGACAAATTCGGCTTCCAATACGGTCTCAGTGTTCCTAAATGACGGCAGCGGGGGTTTGTCAGCGGCAGTTAGCTATGCCGTCGGCGAAGGCCCCGAGTCGATCGTGACGGTCGACGTGAACGGCGACGGCCATGACGATCTGGCGGTTACGGAGTTCGATTCACACAGCGTGTCGATTTTGGTTAACACCGGCAATGGCACGTTTTCGAGAACCGCTACCTTGCCGGTTGGCAGTGGGCCGTTTTCCGTAATTGCGGCAGACATTAATCAAGACGGCCACCCCGACCTCGTCGTGGCGAATGTGCTTTCAGACAATGTTTCCGTATTACTGAATGATGGGAGCGGAGGTTTCATGACGCCGCATCAGTTCGCAGCAGGGACGGGACCCTCGTCCATCGCTGCCGCGGACTTTGATGCGGACGGCGATATTGACCTCGCTGTTACGAACGGTACGTCGACAAACCTGTCGATGTTGCTGAACGACGGCAGCGGGAGGTTTTCCGCAGCACTTACTTTCGGCGTAGGTGACTTTCCCGATTCGTTGCCATTTTCGGTCACTGCGGGCGACTTTGACCAAGACGGAGTCATGGACTTGGCTGTCGCTCAAGGCAACTTCGATCTGGTCTCCGTAATGAAGAATTCTTTGACGCCTGGTGCGCAACACGTTTCGATCCGTCAAGAAGAAACAATCAGTGGCGTAGACTTTGGTGTCGTCATCATCAACGAGTTACCGACGTTAGCTCCAATCGCCGATCTTTCTGGCATTAGTGAAGACGCCCCTTCGCAGATGATCTCGCTGACGGGCGTCTCGGCGGGCGGGGCTGAGAGTCAGCTACTTCGATTCACGGTGTCTAGTTCTAATCCGGCGTTAATCCCAGCACCCGTAGTTGCTTACACACAGGGCGCCGCTGAAGCGACGCTCGAATTTGATCCGATTGACGATTCGAGTGGAACGAGCGTCATTGCGGTTACGCTGATGGATGCTGGACCCGATGGTGACTTCAACACGACGATCGATAACCGATCAGTTGTTCGTAGCTTCACGATCACGGTATTGTCGGTGAATGATGCTCCTACGCTGTTGTCCGTGGATGATGTTACGGTTGGCGAGGATGCGCCGGAGCAGACGGTGGCTTTGACGGGTATTTCGGCGGGTGGTGGTGAGAGTCAGCCGTTATCGATATTGGCTACGAGCGATAACGTGTCGCTGATTGCGAATCCGACGGTCGTCTACACATCGGGCGACACGAGCGGTTCATTGCGGTTCACTCCGACTGCGGATCTGAGCGGCAGTGCGATTATCACTGTGACGTTGACGGACGGCGGTCTCGATCAGAACCTGACGACGACGTCCGACAACGGAGTCACACAGCGCAGCTTCACGATCACCGTGCAGGCTGTGAATGATGTCCCGACGTTGAGCGTGATTGGTAATGTGAGCGTGGACGAAGACCAACCTGTACCGAGCATCACTTTGAATGGAATTTCGGCAGGTGGTGGTGAATCGCAAACGCTGGAAGTCACGGCGACGAGCGACAATCCGGGATTGGTTCCGACTCCGTCGATTACCTATACATCGCCGGATGCAAATGGGACTCTGGGATTGTCGACGGTTTCGGATGCCTCGGGAACGGCAGTGATCACGGTGAGGGTGACCGATGGCGGCTTGGACAATAATCTGGCAACGATTGCGGACAATGGCATTGTTCAGCGAAGCTTTACAGTTACGGTGAACACGGTGAATGACACTCCGACGTTGTCGGCGATTGGTGATGTGACTGTGGACGAGGATCAAATAGTTCCGACAGTCACTCTGACAGGTATTACGGCGGGTGGAGGTGAGTCGCAACCGTTACGCGTGACGGCAACAAGTGACCTGCCGGGTCTGATTCCCGCTCCGACGGTTAGCTACACATCTCCAGCCGGAACAGCCACGGTGACCTTGCCCACGGTTGCGGATGCTTCGGGCACGGCGGTGATCACGGTTACCGTGACGGATGGCGGACTGGACGGGGATTTATTGACGGAGAGTGATAATGGTGTTGTTCAGAAGAGCTTTAGCGTCACGGTGAACGGGGTGAATGATGCACCGACGCTGAATGCGCTGGTGAATCAGACGGTCAGCGAGGACGGATTGGAGCAAACGGTCAATTTGACGGGTATTTCGGCGGGTGGTGGTGAGAGTCAGCCGCTACGGGTTTCGGCATCGAGCGACAATGAAGCGTTGATCGCCACTCCGACGGTGGTCTATACGTCGGGAGACGCGATGGGGACGTTGATGTTCACGCCGACGGCCGAGTTGAGTGGTAGCGCGATCATCACGGTCACCGTGACTGATGGCGGTTTCGATCAAGACCTTGGCACAAGTGTGGATAACGGGGTAACGCTACGTAGCTTCACGATCACGGTATTGTCGGTGAATGATGCTCCTACGCTGTTGTCAGTGGATGATGTTACGGTTGGCGAGGATGCGCCGGAGCAGACGGTGGCTTTGACGGGTATTTCGGCGGGTGGTGGTGAGAGTCAGCCGTTATCGATATCGGCTACGAGCGACAATGTGTCGCTGATTGCGAATCCGACGGTCGTCTACACATCGGGTGACACGAGCGGTTCATTGCGGTTCACTCCGACTGCGGATCTGAGCGGCAGTGCGATTATCACTGTGACGTTGACGGACGGCGGTCTCGATCAGAACCTGACGACGACGTCCGACAACGGAGTCACACAGCGCAGCTTCACGATCACCGTGCAGGCTGTGAATGATGTCCCGACGTTGAGCGTGATTGGTAATGTGAGCGTGGACGAAGACCAACCTGTACCGAGCATCACTTTGAATGGAATTTCGGCAGGTGGTGGTGAATCGCAAACGCTGGAAGTCACGGCGACGAGCGACAATCCGGGATTGGTTCCGACTCCGTCGATTACCTATACATCGCCGGATGCAAATGGGACTCTGGGATTGTCGACGGTTTCGGATGCCTCGGGAACGGCAGTGATCACGGTGAGGGTGACCGATGGCGGCTTGGACAATAATCTGGCAACGATTGCGGACAATGGCATTGTTCAGCGAAGCTTTACAGTTACGGTGAACACGGTGAATGACACTCCGACGTTGTCGGCGATTGGTGATGTGACTGTGGACGAGGATCAAATAGTTCCGACAGTCACTCTGACAGGTATTACGGCGGGTGGAGGTGAGTCGCAACCGTTACGCGTGACGGCAACAAGTGACCTGCCGGGTCTGATTCCCGCTCCGACGGTTAGCTACACATCTCCAGCCGGAACAGCCACGGTGACCTTGCCCACGGTTGCGGATGCTTCGGGCACGGCGGTGATCACGGTTACCGTGACGGATGGCGGACTGGACGGGGATTTATTGACGGAGAGTGATAATGGTGTTGTTCAGAAGAGCTTTAGCGTCACGGTGAACGGGGTGAATGATGCACCGACGCTGAATGCGCTGGTGAATCAGACGGTCAGCGAGGACGGATTGGAGCAAACGGTCAATTTGACGGGTATTTCGGCGGGTGGTGGTGAGAGTCAGCCGCTACGGGTTTCGGCATCGAGCGACAATGAAGCGTTGATCGCCACTCCGACGGTGGTCTATACGTCGGGAGACGCGATGGGGACGTTGATGTTCACGCCGACGGCCGAGTTGAGTGGTAGCGCGATCATCACGGTCACCGTGACTGATGGCGGTTTCGATCAAGACCTTGGCACAAGTGTGGATAACGGGGTAACGCTACGTAGCTTCACGATCACGGTATTGTCGGTGAATGATGCTCCTACGCTGTTGTCCGTGGATGATGTTACGGTTGGCGAGGATGCGCCGGAGCAGACGGTGGCTTTGACGGGTATTTCGGCGGGTGGTGGTGAGAGTCAGCCGTTATCGATATTGGCTACGAGCGATAACGTGTCGCTGATTGCGAATCCGACGGTCGTCTACACATCGGGTGACACGAGCGGTTCATTGCGGTTCACTCCGACTGCGGATCTGAGCGGCAGTGCGATTATCACTGTGACGTTGACGGACGGCGGTCTCGATCAGAACCTGACGACGACGTCCGACAACGGAGTCACACAGCGCAGCTTCACGATCACCGTGCAGGCTGTGAATGATGTCCCGACGTTGAGCGTGATTGGTAATGTGAGCGTGGACGAAGACCAACCTGTACCGAGCATCACTTTGAATGGAATTTCGGCAGGTGGTGGTGAATCGCAAACGCTGGAAGTCACGGCGACGAGCGACAATCCGGGATTGGTTCCGACTCCGTCGATTACCTATACATCGCCGGATGCAAATGGGACTCTGGGATTGTCGACGGTTTCGGATGCCTCGGGAACGGCAGTGATCACGGTGAGGGTGACCGATGGCGGCTTGGACAATAATCTGGCAACGATTGCGGACAATGGCATTGTTCAGCGAAGCTTTACAGTTACGGTGAACACGGTGAATGACACTCCGACGTTGTCGGCGATTGGTGATGTGACTGTGGACGAGGATCAAATAGTTCCGACAGTCACTCTGACAGGTATTACGGCGGGTGGAGGTGAGTCGCAACCGTTACGCGTGACGGCAACAAGTGACCTGCCGGGTCTGATTCCCGCTCCGACGGTTAGCTACACATCTCCAGCCGGAACAGCCACGGTGACCTTGCCCACGGTTGCGGATGCTTCGGGCACGGCGGTGATCACGGTTACCGTGACGGATGGCGGACTGGACGGGGATTTATTGACGGAGAGTGATAATGGTGTTGTTCAGAAGAGCTTTAGCGTCACGGTGAACGGGGTGAATGATGCACCGACGCTGAATGCGCTGGTGAATCAGACGGTCAGCGAGGACGGATTGGAGCAAACGGTCAATTTGACGGGTATTTCGGCGGGTGGTGGTGAGAGTCAGCCGCTACGGGTTTCGGCATCGAGCGACAATGAAGCGTTGATCGCCACTCCGACGGTGGTCTATACGTCGGGAGACGCGATGGGGACGTTGATGTTCACGCCGACGGCCGAGTTGAGTGGTAGCGCGATCATCACGGTCACCGTGACTGATGGCGGTTTCGATCAAGACCTTGGCACAAGTGTGGATAACGGGGTAACGCTACGTAGCTTCACGATCACGGTATTGTCGGTGAATGATGCTCCTACGCTGTTGTCCGTGGATGATGTTACGGTTGGCGAGGATGCGCCGGAGCAGACGGTGGCTTTGACGGGTATTTCGGCGGGTGGTGGTGAGAGTCAGCCGTTATCGATATTGGCTACGAGCGATAACGTGTCGCTGATTGCGAATCCGACGGTCGTCTACACATCGGGTGATACGAGCGGTTCATTGCGGTTCACTCCGACTGCGGATCTGAGCGGCAGTGCGATCATCACTGTGACGTTGACGGACGGCGGTCTCGATCAGAACCTGACGACGACGTCCGACAACGGAGTCACACAGCGCAGTTTCACGATCACGGTGCAGGCTGTGAATGATGTCCCGACGATTGATGCTACTGCCGATCTGCCAGCACTCAGCGAGGATGCGAGTGAACAAATTGTGTCGCTTCACGGGTTGAGTGCAGGTGAGGGGGAAGATCAACCACTCCGCGTAATTGCTACCAGCACCAACCAGACGCTGATACCTAATCCAACAGTTGATTTCATCGACGGCCAATCCGTGGCGACGTTGCGTTTCACTCCGATCGCAAATCGTAGTGGGACGTCCGTGATCACGGTAATCGTCACGGATGGCGGGTTGGATCGAGATCTGAACACGGCTGCGGACAATGCGACAGTAGAAACGACTTTCCTTGTCGTCGTAAACTCCGGCAATGACGAAGTAACGCTTGATCCGATAAGCAACCCCGTGGCCGTCAAAGAGGATTCGAGTGCGCAGGTTGTTGCGCTGACAGGGATCAGCGCAGGCGCGGGAGAATCGCAGCCCTTGTCAATTACCGCTGTCAGTAGCAATGTGTCTTTGACTGGACAATTGATCGTGGACTATGAGTCGCCAAATCAAACAGCCACCATTCGCTACACTCCGGTTGCCGATCAGAGCGGACAGGCAACAATCACGGTGACCGTCACGGATGGTGGCCTTGACGGAGACTTGCAAACTTCGGATGACAACGCATCACTGTCACGCAATTTCACGATTACGGTCGACGCCGAAAACGACTCGCCCACGCTAGATCCACTCGACAGCTTCTCGATCGAAGAGGAGGCGACTGGTCAAGTCATTAGTCTTACTGGAATTTCGGCGGGTGGTGGCGAAAGCCAACTTTTGCGAGTCTCTGCGATAAGTAGTCTACCGTCCTTGATTCCACATCCGATCGTCACATACACGTCAGCCCAGTCGAGTGGTACTCTCAATTTACGACCGATGCCAAATCAAAGCGGTGAAGCGGTGATCACGGTGACGGTGACAGATGCGGGACTCGATGGAGACATCAATCTCACGACCGACAACGGCACCGTGTCGCGAGTGTTTACCGTCACGGTGGACGCAGTAAACGACCCACCTGCGCTGAACGCGATTTCCAATCTCGAAATCAACGAGGATGCACCAACGCAGACGGTTAACCTGTCGGGCATTAGTGCTGGTGGCGGGGAGTCGCAACCGCTATCGATCACCGTCTCCAGCGATAACCCCGGACTCATTCCGACGCCGAGCGTTCAATACATTTCGCCCAACACGATCGGTGCTATCCAGTTTGCTCCGGTCAAAGACCAGCACGGTACGGCGGTCATTACCCTCACGCTTACTGACGGAGGTCTAGACGGAGATATCAGCACGGGAGCCGACAATTTGTCATCCGTTCGAACCTTCGCTGTGACTGTCAACAGCGAGAACGATCCGCCATCGTTCGAAGCACTGTCGCAAATCAGCATCGCAGAGAATGCTGCCGTACAGCGAATCGTACTGACCGGAATCAGTGCAGGTGGCGGCGAGAACCAACCTTTGTCGGTGGTGGCCATAAGTAATCAGCCGAGCTTGATTCAAAGCCCCACAGTTGACTATGTATCGGGCGAAGCCACCGCCGAAGTAAGTTTCCAACCCGCGGCAGCTGCAAGCGGCGTTGCAACAATTGCCTTAACATTGACCGACGGTGGATTGGACGGAGATTTGGATACGGAGGAGGACAATGGTTCCACGACACGAGTGCTTACCGTTGCGGTGCGGCCCGTCAACGACCTTCCGACGCTTGATCAACCTATTAATGTGACCATCAATGAAGACTCTGGTGAGCACATGGTGTTGCTGACCGGAGTTACGGCCGGCCCCGGCGAGAGTCAACCGTTGAGCGTGACGTTACGAGCCGATCGGGAGGACTTGATTTCAAACCGGTCGCTTGAATACGTCTCGCCAAACGACGTTGCGACGTTGCGCTTCACGTCGGCGCCGGACACTAGCGGTGTTGTCGTGTTCACCACGACCGTTACTGACGGCGGACTCGACGGTGATTTGGCGACAACCAGCGATAACGCGTCGGTCGAGCGAGCTTTCACCGTATACATCGCGCCCGTCAATGACCCACCCACACTGAATGCGATTTCAAATCTGAGTTTACCGGAAGATGCGGCCGAGCAGGCTGTTAATCTCGCGGGAATTACGTCGGGCCCGGGTGAGAACCAGCCGCTACTCGTGAATGTTAGTAGCAGTAATCCAAGTTTGATCCCAGCGCCTACCGTTCAATACATCTCGCCGAGCGGAACTGGCTCAATTCGGCTTCAGCCGGCACCGAACCAAAGCGGTTTTGCGGTGATTACAGTCAAAGTCATCGACGGAGGACTCGATAACGATCTTGCCACAGCTTTCGATAACAGGACCGCTGAGCAGTCGTTTACGGTTGCGGTAGCCGCAGAGAACGATTTGCCAACACTCGACGCGATCACCTCATTTGAAATCATGGAAAACTCTCCGACACGGACAATCGATTTGACAGGGATCAGCGCGGGTGGCGGCGAGTTTCAACCGCTTGAGATCACGGCGACAAGTAGCAATCCTCAGCTCATTCCAGCACCGAGCGTTCAGTATTCGTCGCCCACCACATTTGGTTCGGTGCGACTGACACCGAATGCGAATCAGCAAGGTACGGCAGTCATCGGTATTACGCTAACGGACGGCGGATTGGATGGTGATCTGAGCACTCTTGCAGACAATCGATCGGTTACACAGTCGTTTACCGTGGTTGTCCTCGGACAAAATCAGCCCCCCACGTTCAGCGCACCTTCACAGCTCAACATCTTGGAGGACGCGCCGCTGCAGACGGTGGCTTTGACAAATATTCGAGACGACGGGGCCCAGGGGCAGCCGTTGGGGCTGGTTGTTGCCAGTACTGATCCGACACTTATTCCGACACCGACGCTGAGCTATGAAGCGGGTAGTTCGACCGCCGAGATTCGATTTGCGCCTGTCGCGGGAGCGAGCGGTCAGGCCACAATTTCATTGATCGTCAGCGATGGCGGATTGGACAACGATCTGGCGACGACGGAGGACAACGCCTCAACCGTACACTCAATCTTGGTGACGGTTGTTCCTGTCAATGACGCTCCGTCGCTCGATCCGATCAGTGATCTTACCCTCGACGAAGACTCCGGAGAACATGCGATCACGTTAACTGGGATCACAGCCGGAGCTGATGAAAGTCAGCCGCTGAATGTGACAGTGCGGGCGGATCGCGATGACCTAATTCCAACTCGAACGGTTGAATACGCCACACCCAGCGGCCAAGCGACATTCCGGTTCGCTCCAGCATTCAACGTAACTGGTCCGGTTGTATTTACCGCCACGGTCACGGATGGTGGACTCGACGGTGACCTTGCCACGTCCACGGATAATGCGTCGATCGAGCGATCCTTTACGGTGCATGTCGCACCGGTGAATGATCCTCCAACACTGGATGCGATTTCGAATGTGAATCTCCTTGAAAACGCTGCGGAACATGCCGTCAACCTTGGAGGTATCACTGCCGGTCCCAGTGAGAATCAGCCCCTACAAGTGAACGTCAGCAGTAGCAACCCGAACTTGCTTCCTTCACTGGCCGTGCAATACGTTTCTCCGAGTAGCTTCGGTTCAATTCGATTCCAACCTGCAGTGAACCAAAGTGGATCCGCCATTGTGACGGTTACGGTAATGGACGGTGGACTCGATGGTAATCTCGCTACGACGACCGACAACCTGATGACGCAACAGACATTTACTGTCGACGTAGCACCCGTGAACCATCCACCGACGCTGACGATCAATCTCCAGGAGGACGCACCGGAACAAGTGATTTCCTTAACGGAGATCGGAGCCGGTGAAGGCGAAAGCCAACCGCTGTTGATCTCGGCAGTAAGTGATAACCCCGACTTGATTCCCGAGCCCACGATCGACTACGTCGCGAGCGCGACGTCGGGTTTCCTTCGTTTTACGCCGGCTTCCGATAAACACGGGACCGCCATTATTCGTGTGTCAGTCACCGACGGTGGGTTAGATCAGGATCTTGCAACAACAGCCGACAACGCGACGCTCAACCGCTTCTTAACCGTGATTGTTGCATCGGTGAATGATCCGCCGAGCTTCATGCCGCTCTCGGATGTCCAATTGGCGGATCTAGCGACACTCACGATTCCAATCGAGGCCATTTCAGCGGGACCGGGCGAACAACAGAACTTAAGAATTACCGCGACTAGCTCAGACACGACGATCTTGTCTCACCCAAGCGTAACGTACACTTCGCCTGATGAGGCAGGGACGCTGTTGCTGCAGCCGATTGCTGGGAGCGTCAAGTCGGGTGATTTCGTGCCGGTGCTCGTGACAATTTTCCTCGAAGATGCGGGACTCGATGGTGATTTTGCGACCGTCGGCGACAATCGTCTCTTTGAACGCACGCTCACTGCAACCATCATTTCAAGTAATCAGCCGCCTACTGGACTACGATTGTCCGTCAGTTCGATCGCCGAAGGTCCCGCCTTGAGCACGGCGCGTATCGTCGGAACCCTGGCTGCCGACGATGATTCTAGTGACCAACTTGTCTATGCATTGGCCGCCGGACAGGGTGACGAAGACAACGGCAAGTTTGAGATCACTGAAGACGTACTGGCGATCAAGCCGAATGCGCTCGTGGACTTCGAGTCAGAATCTGAACTATCAGTTCGGATCTCGGCAACGGACTCCGGTGGTTTGAGTGAAGTCGTGATTTTTAAGATCACCGTGACCGACGAAAACGATTGGCACAATGTTGCCCTACCTTTGGATGTTAACAAAAGTAGTACGGTCGAGCCGTTAGACGTACTGATTCTGATCAATTGGCTCAATGCCAAGGGTACGTCGGCGTTGCCCGGCGTCGCGGGAGAACCTGAATACTTCCTGGATACGAACAATGATGGCCAAGTGTCGCCGTTGGACGCGCTGCTCATCATAAACCGATTGAACAATTCGCAATCGGAAGGTGAAGCGACATACTTAACGGCGCCTGTGTCCCTCTCTGTAACGCCTGAATGGCACGCTGTGTCGCAGATAGTTAATAGCGGTAAATCTCCGAAAGTCGAAAGCCAAGATTTCATGCGACCGCAGAATGAACATCGAGTGTCCAGCAAAACGGACCACGCGGGAAGGTCACGCGAGGCATTTACCAGGCAGATCGACTTGGTATTCGCCGAAATCGATTCGACGCATTCGTGGATCGAACTTTGGGATAAAGAGTTGGTGGACGATCAGTAGGGCTTCCACTTGTTGTATCGCCCCAGCAAGTTAAGAGATTGTACGCGTCAGGACAGCGTCTGATTTCCGGGATGACACAAAGTCGACTCGTGAGGCATTTCTGGTCTCTTGCCGGATTATGCTAGGGTCGCCGAGACGATAACTCGCGAATGGGATAGAGTAATTTGCGCAGTCCGTCAAGGATCGACGCTCAATATGTCAAATCCGTACCGACATAAAAGTTGATTCCCGGTTCGTAGACGCGGATGCCATTTTGCGACCGGAAGTCGAGATGTTCCTGGTAGTTCTTGTCGGTAAAGTTTTCGATGCCGGCGACAATCAACAAATCCTCGAACGCCTGCCACGACCCGCGTAGATCCCAAACCGTGAAGCCCGAGGTTGGAGTTTCCGCAAGGCTCGTCGCGACTCGATCTTGGCTGGCGACCATTCTGGCAGAAAGTTCGAGCGTCCAAGCAGGCTGCGTAACGGCTTCGTGTATTCGAAGTCCGACACGAGATTCTAACGGGGATATGCCAGGTAAAGGTTCTTGCGCACTGCCGCCAAGTGTCGTGAAACTACCGCGATTCATGCCGTAGACCTTTTGCTTGGTGGTTCCGCCAGAGACTCGTTGTGTGGCGAAGTCGCCGTTTCTAGTTTGATCACGGCCTTCGACGTATTGAAGCGTGGCGAAAGGTGTCATCCAATCGTTGACGTCCGACTCGAAGTACATTTCGCCGCCGGCCAGCGTCGCCAGATTAGTGTTCACGTACTGCAAGCTAACTTGCTCCAACTGCGTCGTGGTAAAAGTCCTGGTCGCTTCGAACGTGATGTAGTCTCGTGCCCAGGCATGAAAGCCGCGGATTCCGGCACGCGTGCGACCGTTGTCAAAATTGATTCCCAGGTCCAGCTGAAACAGTTTTTCTGGCGCGAGCGTCGGGTCGCCCGTTACCGTGTTAAGCCCATTTTGCAGGAGAAACATAAATGATTGGGCGGCGTACAATTCGGTCAGATTCGGCGGTCGTTGGCCATATCCGACGCTCGAACCAAATGTCCAACAATCGTTGATGTTATGTTTTAGTGTGAGGAATGATGACCATAGCGAGAAATTTTGATCGAAGTCGTTAGTTCCTAGTATCTGTTCGAGTGAGTGTTGCGGAACTTCCAGCCCCAGGGCCGCGACGGAGGCCGCGTCTGCCGTGACATTTGTAGTTACGGCGTCGCCGCGTATGCCTGCGACCAATGTCGTTCGATCGGTTACCGGAGTTGTATATTCGGCAAACGCACCGGGATTTGCCGAATACGAATCGGGAATAGGTGAGTTCGCGTCGGTCCAGATCGCTAAACCGATGCGACCACTGCTAATCTCGTTTAGCTCTTGTTTGACATACCGAAAATCGAAACCAGCCGTTAAGTGGTTAGCTTCGACGTCGCCCCAACTCCACGCCGCGCGCGTCCCGGTCGACATCGAGTCTACATCTGTGTTGCCGACGAAATTGATGAAGTCGTAAAACGGGAACTGTCGACGTTTGCCAGGTCGTTGCGCGCTGCCTTCGAATCGTGTTCGGTTGTACCAGCCATCAACGACAAGGCGGTCAAAGTTTGCCTGATTATCGAGTGTATACTCGATTTCGTAGCCATCCGTTACTAGGAAGTCCATGTCGAACGCTTGGCCTGGGAACTCGACGTTGGTTTGATCGAGTCGCAGATACGAGAATTCAATTGAGCTATCGTCCGTCAAATCCATTCCCAGGGCGACATCGAGATCACGGGAGTTGTAACTTGCCGGAGTGGCTGTTCCGTTTCCGCTCAGATAGTCGTTGCCCGTGCGATGGCCGTACCCGACACGAAATCCCCAATCGTAGCCGCCCCCCCAGACCTCTTGACGACCGTAGAGTTGTTCTCCGTTACTTTTGAAGTCAGCCGTCGTCGAGCCATGTGACTCGAAGCCATCCTGATATCGAGGTGCTTGAAGAAGCTGGATATCAATGAAACTGAATCCAGGTCCGTACAGAACGCTGTAAGGGCCCTGCACCGTGACAATATTATCCACAATTCGCGAATCGATCTTGCTCAGCATGGTGTCCAGATCGATCCGAGCTGGTATCCAATGCGAACCCGATGCAGCGAGGCTTCCGATACGGCTGCCGCGGATTCGGGGGTCCGTCACGATCGGTGTCCGGCGTTGTACGCCGATGCCGAGGGCCGAAGGCGATTTGCCAAGTAGATTTGCGCTATCCGTACTGACACGCAGCTTTGCCTCGGCGCCAAGGATGAGGTCATTGCTTGGCCTGAGCGCTAGGGCTTGGCGCGGAGATGCAAGGCGACCGGAGGCCACCCGCTCGCTGCCGAACATGCTATCGGCGAGCGATACACCTTCTTGTGGCAACAACGCGTTCGGTTGTTCTTCGAGCGATGGAAGCAATAGTGGCTGTGGCTGGAGTAGCGATGCCTCAAGAAGCCAATCCGCCTCAGCCTCCGAATCACTAGCATCATCGGTGATCGAAATCGACACCCCGGAATCCGATTCATCTGCGAAGACATTGTGGGAGCATGCTGTAGCCACTAGGCAGCCAACTACTAACCACCGCAGTTTCAAACGGCTGAAGCACGCGATCTTCCCTGGAATCATGTCAAAAAACGGGCCCGCCGTTCCCCCTCAGATCGTGCGCCTTACCGTCCGCGTAATCGGTACTATCGTTATTCTCGGCACATTTTGATCGCTGACTTGAGGTATCTACAGCGCTCGCCGCCGATCAAGGATGGTATTGCAGATAAACGGGGGCGACCAGCGACTATTGCCTGCCCTGATGATGAGCTGAACTACGCTATTTACTTGTTTGCGTGGAGAGTTTCTCGATCGCCTTGCTAGCCTCTTGCCGGAGACGCTGAAACATTTGATTTCCAGGTTGTTGCTCCGTGATCCAGGCGACTCCGGCATCATAATGCTTGCGAGCGTCGGCGGACTGTCCTTGTTCCGCGAGTGCCATTGCCAGCCAGAGCTGAGCAGCGCCATTCGCAGTGGGCTCAGATGTCAAGTTTCGCATTGTGTTTTCGCAAAGATCGAACTCTTTCAGTCGATAGTAGGCAGCTCCTAAGGTCGTCAGGTAACGATCGTTGTTTGGTTCAACCTCCAACGCTCGGTTGACAAGTCCCAACGCTCGCATCGGGTCTCGGCATTCGGCTTTGGCACAAGTGACCAGGAACCAGGCAAAGGCATTGAAATGTTCCGGTGACGGAGCGGTTGACTCTAACTCACTCCAGTATTGACCGGCTTGTTCCAATGCGGTTTGCGCCATTTCAGGCGACGTGGAGAGGGTCGCTTCACCAAGATGCCAGTTTGAGTACGCCGCTGCGTTCAAATACGCTGGCCTTCGCGAGCCTGATGCGATCAGCGATTCGAATTCGGTCACCGCCGTCTGCAACTCGTCAATCGCAGCCTCGTTCTGGCCCATAGCGGCAAGCGTCTGTCCAAGTTGTCCGACTGTCGTTGCATGCCGTTCGAAGTAGTCCACCACCGTGGGCGCCGACTCGTAAAGCTGAAAGTAGGCGGTCGCAGCGGATCGAAGCAACTCCACGGAAAGATCGTACTCTCCCAGTTCGCGACAAACTTCGCCGAGCATTGCCCTCGCCGCAGCGGCCTGCTCATGAAATTCCGGGCGTCCGATCTTTTGGGCTAATGGTTCCAAATTTGCGATCGCTTCACGCAATGGTGCTTCCGCCTCGCGACTCCTTTGCAAGTGATGTAGCAGATTTCCTTTGTCAACGAGACAGATTGCAAGTTGACTTTGGATCGATGGCACTCCGGGCCGCAGGTGAGCAAGTTCGCGATAGTCGGCTTCGGACGCATCGTACGCGTTCAGTTCGCCGATTGTATCGCCGAGAGTCCTTAGAACGCTGGCCAGGAGTATTCGTTTCTCTGCTCGCTCGCGAAGGAATTCCAGATTATTGGGATCTGAAGCGATGAGTTCGTCCAGATTGTTGATTGCGCGGTCCAGAAGATCGCGCGCATCGTCGTAGTTACCGGATTGTCCAAGCAGCTCGGCTTTCAGGCTTTCCGCCGACGCCAGCCCGAGACGATAGTTGGCGGGTGGTTGCGAACTTGGCTGGGCGGATAACCGATCGCAAAGTTTCTGATATCCCGACAAGGCCAGCGAGGCAGATTCTTGAGCTTGCGTCAATTCTCCCGTTTGAAACTGTAACACTGCGAGGTCCAATCGCGATGCCGCTAATACTTCATGAAGATGCGGTTCGTCTTCACTCTCCCATGCGACGAGCGTCGAAATGCCCTGCTTAACTCTATCTATCGCCTTTTGGTGTCGACCGATATCGCGCAGTACGAGTCCCATACCGAGCTGTGCATTGGCAATCTCGGCAGCCAGTTTCGATGGCCCAATTCGGTCGCGGTCCCTTTCAAGTAGCTCCGTCAGTACGCTCGCGGCTTTCTCGTAAGCCGCATACGCATCGTCGTCTTGCCCTAATTGTCGCCTGATTTCTCCGAGACGCATCCAGCTACGCCCACGTTCCAACTCCTGACGAGGATCGTCACTTTGCTGTTCTGCGAACCGTTCATAATCCTTTGCGCCCTGTAACTGCATTTTCTCGACGATGTGTTCCAGCCCTGGGACTTCTAGCATTTGCGGAAACACACTTAGCCAGGAACTGACTGCTCGACGAGCATCACGAAGTCGTTCTAACGCTTGGACTTTTGCATTTTCGGCATCCTGTCTCGCAAGTTGTTCTTGCTCGTATAGAGTGTGATTTTCGTCGGCGAGTTTGTTCGCACGGCGCCGCTGGATTGCCTCGCTCCGCCACGAGAGTGAGACAATTAGCAACGCGATCGTTAGCGTCGCGAACACAAGCGAGGCAGATTTCACCAGTAGAGGATTGCGTTTACACCAGCGGCGCGCACGCTCGACCGGACCGATTGGGCGGGCCAGGATGGGTTCATGATTAAGGTGCCGCCGCAGATCTTCGGCCAGTTCTTTGGCGGTCTGATACCGCTTTCCAGGATCTTTTTCGAGACACTTTGCGGCAATCGTTTCCAAATCTAGAGGGATCTTATCATTTAAGAACCGTAGCCTGGGGGCTTCTGTGTTCGCGACTTGATGGAGCAACATCACGCTATTACCACGAAATGGCCTCTCACCGCTTAGCAACTCGAACAGGATCACACCCAGCGAGTAGACGTCTGACCTCCGATCCGCCGATTGTGAATTTCCACTGGCCTGCTCGGGCGACATGTAAGAAGGCGTACCAAGGATGCTGCCGTCCGTGGTCACGGTGATTTCTCCGACGTGTCGCTTGGCCAATCCAAAATCCATTACGCGAGGATTGTCATCGATGTCGATCATGATATTCGCGGGTTTCAGGTCACGATGGATGACCTGATGTTCATGAGCGTGGTGCAGGGCATCCGCGATCGTGGCGATTAAGCGAGTCGCTTCCGCAAAATCCATCCGCCGGGCCGTAGTGACATCCGAGAGTGTCACGCCCCGCACAAACTCAATGACGATAAAAGGATACTCGTTAGTACGGCCAACGTCATAAACCTGAACAATTCCTGGATGGTTCAGTTGAGCGGCATGTTCTGCTTCCGAGACGAATCGATCTTCATCCTCACGCGAGGAAAAGGTCCCGCTTCGCGGGATCTTCATCGCGACGAAACGGTTGAGCTTGGTATCTCGCGCTTTGTAGACGGTTCCAAAGGCCCCTCGTCCGAGCATATTGATCAGCTGAAATCGATCGACCATCGGGAGGGCTTCGGGTGACCACGACTGAGTTTCGCGGCTGTCCACGCGAAAGGAGCTATGGCACGAAGGACAAACCATCTCGCGGGCGTCCTGACTCTCGACGACAGCGATCGCGTTGTGACAATGAGGGCAGTTAAGTCGAATCGGAAATCGACGTTGCCGAGACCGCGGTGCCTCTTTGAGAAGCACTGCCAACTCATCGGCGAACTGAGGGAATCGCTTTAGGAAAGCGCCAAGATCGGGCTTGAGATCATGTTTCCCTCGGAGGGAAAACTCGGCGACGATCAATTCAAGTATTACCGATCGTTCATGCATCAACTCAGGGAACATTTGCAAATACGTTTCGACATGTGGTACATGCCCACGCTTAAAGCGATAAGACAAATCGAGATGTATCAACTCCACAAGAATATCGCGACGGTTCTCATTTTCGGGCAGGAAAGCCGAGATCGGCGGTTCACCTCCGGCCTTCCAGAGGTCTTCAAACATTTCGAGCGTTCTTTCGATATGCGATAGTTCTGTCGATGCTGATTGAGCGCCGGGAACATGCTCTACCGTCGCCTCTGTCGTCTCCATGGCGCGGTGATCGGTGACTTGGCTATCAGGAGTCTGTCCGTTCTTCGGTTGCTGAATCGTTGTTTGGTGAATGTCGATGCTTGCGGTGTCGAGTGGGCTGCCCTGCATATCGATCGTCGCGTCGATTTGAGCCGGTGACCAGTCAATTGTGCCGCCCGCGTCCGGCATCTTGATATTTTTGCCGCAGTACGGGCAAGCCAATTTCTCGTACTCCGACTCGGTGATGGTGACCGTTTGCTTGCAATTTGGACAATGTGATTGCGTCAACCAGATGCTCCTTGGATACGGCAGTTTCGGCACTCAGACACTATATCGCCGGGGTGTGCCGATGCCCGACATGCGACACTATCAGGAATGCAACAATGCTCGCCGCAAATGGACATTGTGATGCAAGCACACCCTGCCGCACGGTCCAGTGTAGTGCTTTAGCACCACCCGATGGTAGCGTTGATGTTTAAGCTACACGCTACAGCCGTGATGAACGCGGCTTGACCGTCTGCTGTGACATCTAACGAATGCGGTGGCTGTCGGTAAGCAATGGGACGACGCGAGAAGAATAAACAAATCTGCCTACCGCCAACCCCCCCCCAATAAAGTGTATTTTTTGACGCTCGGATGTTAAACTAAGCACTCATTTTCAGATGTCTCTAATGAGTTTCTAGGTGTCCTCGATTTACCACTCAGTGATTGGGGATTCAGTTTATTTTTCCACTTTTGAAATATCGTTATGACAGCTGCCTACGACAAGCTCCTACGTCTCTTGAAACGATATCGAACACGCCAATCGAGAAGGCGGTCGAGACGAGGAAGTTGGCAGGGACAAAGCGGCGAGCGACTTGAGCCGCGAATCGTGCTGGCGAATGCTTTTGCCGAGTACGAAAAAGTATCGCCGATTTGGTTTCACCAGCAGTCGTACGGCGCGCTCGACGCCCGTGGGCCGGTTGGGCCGTTTGCACCAGACGCGGCGCTCGATCTTCGTGCCAATGGCCAGTACGAAAGCAGCGTCCTGCGCTGGATTGTTCGTCTCGATCCGGAAGCCACGGAGCAAGCCGCATCGGTCGCTGGAACTCAAGTGCTGCTCGACAACAACTATATGTCCTTCAGCGTCTTGTATGGTCTGGGTTTGCCGGGACAAGTCGTCGTCGAAACTGTGGGACGATCCGTTGCTGAAGTCGCAGGCAACTTACGCACGAATCAACATGTTGCGTCGTTTCAACGAGACGAGACGGTGTTGGGACCGCAGTCAGTTCCAGACGATCCCAATTTTCCGCAGTTGACTGGTTTGGAAAGCGGGCATGGTGCGAGTGATCCTCAGGATCCGGACATCGATGCTCCGGAGGCGTGGGAGATCACTACGGGCAGCAGCGATATCGTCGTCGCAGTGATCGATACGGGTATCGACTACAACCATCCCGATCTTGTTGCCAATATTTGGACCAATCCCGGCGAAATTCCGGGTGATGGAATTGACAATGACCTGAATGGCTTTGTTGATGATGTGCATGGATATGACTTTCATAATTCCGATGGTGATCCGCTAGATGATCATCGACACGGCACGCACGTCGCCGGAACAATCGCGGCGGTGGGCAACAATGGAATCGGCGTGGTCGGAGTTAATTGGCAGTCTTCAATTATGGCGCTGAAGTACTTGGACAGTACAAATAAGGGGCTGACTTCGGACGCCAAACGCGCGATTAACTATGCGACGATGATGCGCGAACGAGATGAAGATCCTGTCAATATTCGCGTGATAAACGCTAGTTGGGGTGGCCCGGGCGGGTTTGATGTTGGGATGCGAGACGAGATCGCGAGAGCAGGCGAATCGGGGATCTTGTTCGTGGCGGCCGCCGGTAACGGCGACATCTTAGGACGCGGTGTCGACAACGACCTCCGCCCGTTCTACCCGGCGAGCTACAACCTCGACAATGTGATCGCGGTTGCCGCCAGCGACCAAAACGACAATCTCGCGCCCTTCAGCAATTTTGGGAAAACGTCCGTCGATCTCGCTGCTCCTGGAATCGGTGTTCTCAGCACCGAACCAGGCGGCTCTTACGCCTCACGAAACGGCACGAGTATGGCTGCCCCACACGTCAGTGGTGTTGCCGCGTTGGTGTGGTCACAGGTTCCATATGCAACCGTCGCGGAAGTCAAAGGTGCCATCCTGCGTGGTGTCGACCAGCTCGACTCCCTGGCTGACAAGGTAGCTACGGGTGGACGACTAAACGCCTTTGGCGCGTTGACCGTCGATACAGTGGCACCGCGAGCCGCTTTGGTCCAGCCTCGCGATATCACCGCTACGGACATCACGGTCCAGGAGTTTGAAGTCACGTTTACTGATAACGTCGCGGTGGATTGGGCAAGTGTATTTAACGCGGAGCTGGTCGTTACGTCGCGTGTTACGAGCGAGTCTTTCGTGGCCCATGCCACCGCTGTATCAGATCAAGAACACTTGCCAACGATCGGTGCGACATTCCAGATGGACGCACCAGGAGGAACTTGGGATGCCTTGGAAAACGGTGTTTACGAAGTGAGTCTCCGCCGTGGTGAAGTGTTTGACACGGCGTCACCGAAGAATACCGCTTCAACGACATTTCTCGGCACGTTCGAAGTGAAAGTGCCCAACGTGGGCGAGATCACCGTCGATACGTTCGAAGATACCTTCGGCGAAGATACAGTGACCAGCCTTCGTGTGGCAGTTGAACAAGCTCGTCTGCAGAACAGTGCGAATACCATATTGTTACCCGCCGGTACCTATGAGCTGACGTTGTCGGGAACAGGCAATGATGATGTTGGAACGGGGGATCTGGACGTATTCGGCGATTTGTCGATCGTGGGTGCACGCGATGGCGAGACTATTATTCGTGCGGCCCACGGTGATCGTATCTTCGACGTGCATGATGGTGGAAAGCTCCAGTTGATCAATGTCACGCTCGCCGATACGACAACAACGGCAGAGGGCGGCGCGGTTCGTAATGCAGGAGAACTTGTCGTCACCAATTCGACGCTCGCGAATAACGCAGGTACCAAGGGCGGAGCCATCTACAGCTCAGGTACGCTGACCATCACAGGATCAACGATCGTAGGCAACATGGCGAGCGAGGACGGTGGCGGGTTATTCCACGAATCGGGATCGGCCTATATCTCGAACAGTACGTACTCGGCGAACGAGGCAACCGGACGAGGCGGAGCAATCCACGCGGAAATGCCGTTGACGTTGTCGAGCGTCACGGTAGCGTTCAACTCGGCGGACGGCGTTGGTGGTGGTGTATCGGCGAATCAAACGGTCTCACTCCGCAATACGTTGATCGCTACAAACACCTCGGGAACCGGAAACCCAGATGTCAGTGGCGCATTTCAAACGACGGGGCAAACCCTTGGAGGCAACCTGATCGGAGATGGTACCGGGGCGAGTGGTTTGGCCGATGGCGTAAACAACAACCAAATCGGCACGGCAATCTCGCCCATCATTCCGCTACTCGCGGAGCTTGAAAAAGAGCCCGACGAACAAACTGCGACACATAAATTGTTGCCGGGCAGTCCGGCCATTGACGCGGGAATTCACAGCGGTGCACCAGCGACGGATCAACGTGGAATTCCACGGCCTCGTTCCGGTGAAGGTGCGGTCGATGTGGGAGCACTCGAACGTTTTTTTGTGGAAATCGAAGGCGTTAAATTCCACGATTCCAATGGAAATGGGTTGCGCGATGCAGGCGAGATCGGTTTGGCGGATTGGACGATATTCGTCGATGTGAACGAAAACGGAGTGCTCGACGACGACGAGCCACGAGCGATTTCGCAAATCGATGATCCCGATACTACCGACGTTGACGAAACCGGTTTTTATCGCATCACACACTTTCCGCCCAGTGCGACGACGGGGATCAGCAAACGACTCCCTCCAGGAACTTATACCGTGGCGGAAGTGCATCAACCGAACTTCGTGCCGACACTCCCCCGCGAGTTAGTCTTTGAGGCACTGCCAGCGATTACAGACCAAGAACGCCCTTCGGCGATCGCGGCCGGCGACTTTGATGGGGATGGGCACGTTGATCTCGCGGTCGCGAAACAAGGCGTTGGAGCGATCGAGTTACTATTGAACGATGGTGCGACGAGCTTTCATGTGACTCGCACTATTCTGACGGGTATCGATCCATCGGCTTTAGTTTCAGGTGAGTTTTCGGGCGACGCGCATCTCGATTTGCTTGCCACGGATCGAACGACCGGAAGCATGATCGTGTTGATCAATGACGGCACAGGCGAGTTTGCCAGCACCTCGGTGACTGTCGGTGCCGGTCCGGTTGGCATTGTCACGGGGAACCTCGACGCGGCCGATGGCATGGATGTTGCCATAACGCACGAATCGGGTTCCGTTTCGTTTTTGTTCAATGATGGTGCCGGAGTGTTTTCCGCAGGGACGACAACGAATGTCTCTACTTCCGCGTTGCGAGGAATCAGTGCTGCGGACATCGATGGAGATCACGACTTGGACTTGGCCGTGACGATTCCGGCAAACGGTGAAGTCGCAATCCTGGTGAACCAGGGTGACGGAAACTTTGTTGTTGATGGTATTGTGAATTCCGGAGGCAGCCAACCCAGGTCGATCGCGATGGCGGACTTTGACGTCGATGGCGACGCCGATATTGCTGTCGGCAACTTCGGCTCCAATCGCGTATCGCTCATGCTGAATCGCGGCGACGGCAGTTTTACGGCCACTGTTCCTTTTCAGTCGGGTTCCCAACCCACCTCGCTCACTGCGGGAGATTTTGACAACGATCATGCGATTGATCTCGCCATTGTCAACCAAGATGCCGGAACCGTTTCCATTCTATTGAACACTCGCGATGTCGTGCCAACCATCGGCGGGCAAGATCAAGCCACGACCGAGGACTTCGAGACGGGCGATTTCAGTATATTTCCGTGGTTGCACTCCGGTGACGCAAGCTGGACGGTCACAACAGCTGACAAGCATGCTGGTACATCAAGCGCCCAATCAGGAACGATTACACACAGTCAAACGAGTCAGCTTGAAGTAACTCAAACGACGCTCTCAGGCAATATCACCTTCTGGAGGAAGGTGTCCTCTGAAAGCAGCTATGACTATCTGAGGTTTTACATCGACGGCACGAAGCAGGATGAATGGTCTGGCACGTCCGCATGGGTTCAAGAGTCCTTCGGTGTTACCGCGGGAACACATACGTTTCGCTGGTCGTATGAGAAGGATGGCTCCGTCTCGACGGGCTCGGACGCCGCGTGGATCGATGACATCGAGTTCCCGGTAGCGGTCAATGACGTAACGGTACCAATCGTAACGGGCCGCAACCCAGTCCCTTCCGCTACCATCACGACGAGTGGGACGAACATCGACGTGACGTTCTCGGAAACCGTGCAAGGTGTGGACGCCACGGATCTCGTGTTGACCGGCACTGCGGCCGCAAGTGCCTCGGTTGGAACGCCAACGAATACCAGCGGTACTACGTGGCGTTTCCCCGTGTCCAATTTGGTCGATGGAACATTGAACGTCAGCTTGGCACCGGATGCCAACGACATCGAAGACACAGCCGGCAATGACCTAGCCAACCTGACTTGGAGCTATACGGTCGACACGTCATCGCCGACGATACTCTTTTTCGACGACTTCAGCACCGATCAAGGCTGGACGGGCTACGAGACCGATTATTGGGAACGCGGCTCGGCGACGGCCGGCGGCGGAACTCAGGACGGCAATCCGGACCCGGCCAGCGACCACACGGATACGTCGGATAACTTTCTGGCTGGAATTAATATCGGCGGGGACTTTTCGCTGGTCGAAAACGGAGCCCACTACCTGATGTCACCTGTGATCGACGCCTCGGGCCATGCTGCTGTCAAACTCAGCTTCTATCGTTGGCTCAACAGTTGGGGGTCGAGTCACAGCGACGAGTTTGTTGAGGTCTTTGACGGCTCGCAGTGGCATCCGGTCTTCAAGAACAAGTACGAAGAAGACAATACTTGGCAGTATCGCGAGTATGACATTTCGAAGTACGCTGCGAATAACGCGAATTTCCGTGTGCGGTTCAAGTTCGAGATGGTGAGTAATACGTTTGCCGATCCGTATTCAGGATGGAATATCGATGATGTCCAAGTAAGTACGTTTGACGGAACGCCGAATATCTTCGTCGATCCCAGCTTCGAAGCAGAAGCATCGGCCTGGACGCTGAACAGCAGCGGCTCGAACCTGAACGGTTATCTGCACAATACGACCAATCAGAGCGTGGCCACGCACGGTGATGGGGCTCTGTTCCTGTACACCTTTAATAACAGCAGCATTTCAGCGGGAGCCTATCGCGGATACCAGCAAACGATCGACTTGACCGACATTGACGAACTATTGTTCGACGTCCGTTATGATCGAGGTTCGCACATCGAGGCCCGCGTATTAATCGATGGAACGACTCAATGGTCGCGAAGTTCCGTGGGAACGTACGCGGACCAATCGATCGATGTATCCGGCTTGAGCGGAAACCATACGGTGACGTTGCAATTGTACGTCGCCAGCAGCGGGTCGCCGGTACCGTCGGAACACATCTATTTTGACAACTTGCGGGTCACCGCGTCGGCGAGCAGTTCTGATACCACGGCTCCCACGGTCAACTCGCGGAACCCGGCTCCCTCGTCAACGGTCACGTCATCGACAACCAATCTTGACATCACCTTTTCCGAGTCCGTGGTGGGAGTTGATGCGTCAGACTTGGTGCTATCGGGTAGCGCCGCTGGTAGCGCTTCGATTGGCTCGGTTACCAACACCAGCGGAAACACTTATCGATTCCCAATCAGCGGCCTGGCCACTGGAACATTGGACATCAGTCTCGCACCAGACGCGAACGACATCGAGGATGCTGCGGGGAATGACCTGTCCAATCTGACGTGGAGTTATACGGTGTCGATATCCGGCACCACGAGCGAGTTAATTTGGATCGGATTCCAGAAAGACGGTCCCAGCGAATACACGGCTCAGCGTTTTAGCGGTGCCGGCTCACCGGTGCAAGTCATCGGCAACAACTTCGACAGCAATGGACGGTATTACAATCTGGCCATCTCAGGCACGACTTTATACAGTGGCAATTCCGGCAGCATTTACCAGTGGGACGCAACGGATGGCTCGTATATCGGCCAGTTGACTCTGGATCAATCGGCGACCTCCGAGATGGGTGGCTCGTTGTCAGGCATTGGCACGAGCACCGGTGGAGACCTGCTGCTCGCCCCATCAGGCTTTTCGACCAACACTCGGAGTATCGCCAGGTACACGACGGGTGGAAATCACATCCGGACCTACACGCACGCGAACCTGCAGCATCCGCAAGGAACGCCTGCCGGCAACGATGACGCGCTATTCGTTGGGTCACGGTACAACCCGGGAAGCGGGTGGACCGAAGACGTATTGATGTTCAACGCCAGCACGGGGACGTATGTGGGAACCATCGCCGTTACCGGTGACGTCGGCGATGTTGCGATCATGGATAACCAGCTTTATGTGTTGGCATACAGCTCTGGAGTCCGTGTTTACGATTTGAACGGCACTTCGCTCCCGTCGTACTCGCACACAATCTCATTTCCCACGGGCGTAAGTCCATCCAGCACCTGGGGCGACGAATTGTATGCCTCCGGCGGTTTTTTGTACTTATCCGAAGACACCGACGAGCAATGGCACAAGATCAACCTCTCCGGGACGTTGTTGGAATCTTACGATCTTGAGACTCGCGGCACCTACAATTCCGTCGGCAGCATGGCGATCGCTACGCTGAGCGTCGGATTGCCGGAAATCAATATCCAAGGGAATGGGCAGGACATTGCGGATGGCGACACACTGCCTTCGTCATCAGATCACACGGACGCCGGATTGGTGGCCGCGAATGTCGACACCGTGACGAGGACATTCACGATCCAGAATACGGGAACGGCCACCCTAACGCTGACCGGGGCCACTCCCGTGTCAATCACGGGGCCCCATGCTGGGGATTTCAACGTCACCTCGCAACCATCGGCCTCTTCGTTAGCGGCCAGCGGGTCGACGACGTTTTCGGTGTCGTTCACTCCTTCGGCAACTGGGTTGCGCCAGGCGACCATTCACATCGCCAGCGATGATGCCGACGAGGAACCATACGACTTTGCGATTCAAGGAGTCGGAGTTGCCGATTATGGCGACGCCCCGGCTCCCTATCCGGTGGCTTGGCATGCGGCGACCGGACCGCAGCTAGGAAGTGTTCGCGATGCCGAAAGCAGCAATCAAGCGAGCATCGCCGCGGATGGGGACGATCAGGCAGATTCGGACGACGAAGACGGCGTTGTCTTTGCGTCAGTTCCGCGTGCCGGCATGAGCACAGACGTCGCGATTACGGCCTCGGCATCCGGTGTGTTGAATGCTTGGCTGGACTTCAACGACGACGGTGACTGGTCCGATCCGAACGAACAGATCTTTACCGACGAGTCCGTCAATTCGGGAAGCAATACGCTGTCGTTTACCGTTCCCAGCGACGTCGAAACCACACTCCGCACGATGGCGCGGTTTCGACTCAGTTCTGCCAGCGGACTTGCGTTCGACGGCGACAGCGCCGACGGCGAAGTGGAAGACCATGCGGTCGCCATCTACGGCTTGCTGACCGTGGATAGCACGGCTGATGAAATCGATCAGACGCCAGGTGACGGTGTCGTGGACACGCAATCGGGAAACGTGTCACTTCGTGCTGCGATCATGGAAGCCAATGCCCGCGCCGGGGCAGATACAATTCAACTACCTCCTGGTACTTATAATCTGACGATCGGAGGAACGGATGAAGATAGCGGTGCGACGGGCGATCTGGACATCACCGACAACTTGACAATCGTTGGCACTGATCCGGATTCCACCATCATACGGACGACCGTTGCGGATCGTGTCATTCACATCTCGGGCGGCGTAACGGTCGATCTACACGGCGTCACGGTGACGGGTGGGGATATCAGTGGAGGCGGAGGCATTCTGAATGTCAGCAGCGACTTGTCGCTGGAGAATGTGATTGTCGAAGGGAACAGCGGTGGAGGTATTCGCAACGACGGCGTCAACGTGTCTGGCGACGCCCAACTGTCATTGACCAATTCAGTCGTCCGCAATAACTCGGGAACCGGCATCGTCAACATTTTTGCTCATGCCACGGTTCTCGGCAGCACGATCTCGGACAACGTCGGGGGAGGTATTTCCAACGGCAACTACGCTGGAATCTCCATTACCAGCAGTACCATCTCCGGCAACTCGACCACGGGGTTCGGTGGAGGCCTAGTTACCTGCGACTGCGATCCTGTCACGATTACCAACTCGACGATCACGGGCAACCGCAGCGACAGTGATGACAGCGGCGGCGAGGATGGGGGCGGCATCAAGGCCTACGGCCAGACCGTCACCATCCACAACTCGATCGTCGCTGGCAACTTTCTGGGGAGCGGAACGCAGCAAAACGACGTGGGCGGCACGCTGGTCACGTCCAGTTCCTATTCCATCATTGGGCATTCTGGAACCTCGGGCGGGCTGACAGACGGTGTGAATAACAACCGGGTTGGCATCGATCCGCGGCTCGGACCATTACAGGACCACGGAGGGCCTACACGAACGCACGCGCCGTTGCCCTCCAGTGTGGCGATTGACGGAGGTTCGGCGTTTACTGCGACCGTTGATCAACGTGGGGTCTCGCGAACTTTTGATAACCCGCTGGTGGCGAACGCCGCGTCGGGGGATGGTACGGATATCGGTGCCTACGAAGTTGAGGCACCCGGAACGCAAACCCTCGGATATTCGCAGGGATTCGAGTCGGGCGACGTCACACGCGTTGCGGGCTTCATGTTTGCCGTTGCGGGAACTGGGTTGATCGAAGTTGTCACCTCCGATATGCCTCACGCCGGCAACAACCATTTGCGGATGTGGCAATCGGGAACGAGCAGCTCCAATCGCCAAGAAGCCGTCCTGCAAATGGATCTGGCAGCGCAAAGCAACGATACGGATCTCACGCTCGACTTCTGGATGAAAGGAGCCAATCCGGCGTCGCAGTCCAACTATGTCGATTTGCTGGTCAGCGGCGATGGAAACAGTTGGCAGCAGGTGGGAAGTCGAATCAACTTAAACAACAATCGCTACGAACACTATCACTACGACCTGGATGCCGAATTGACTGTCGCCAATGTCGCGTTGGACGGTGATGTGTTTGTAATGTGGCGTCATCATGGTCTTGTGGCCAGCGGCACGGCGATGCTGGACAACATTCGCGTCAGCAATGGGGATGTGTTGGGACCCTCGGTCCTTACCCATTCGCCGCTGGCCGAGACCGCAGGGCCGGTCAGTTCGATCAGCGTAACCTTCGATGAGGAACTCGACGCGGCTACGTTTACCGCCAGCGACGTCGAGATCATCGATCCGGCGGGCCGCGCCGTCAGCCTGACGGGTGATCCAGTCGACTCGGGTGACAAGAAGACATTCACGCTGAACCTGGCTGCGTCCCAATCGTTAATCGGTGAGTACACGCTGCGCATTGGCCCCGATGTACTGGACGCGGCAGGAAATCCGCTGAACCAGGACGGTGACCTTGTTGACGGCGAGCTGGAGGATGCCTACGTCGCGGTCGTGAACATCGGTCCGCCGTCTGCACAATCGCTCGGTTATTTGCAAGGCTTCGAAGGTGGCGACATTGGCAGCTTGCCCGGATTCCGCTTTGCGGTCGCGGGGACGGGGTTAATCGAAGTGGTCAACACGGACGCTCCACAAGTGGGCACGTATCACTTGCGAATGCGTCAATCCGAGACCAGCAGTGCTAACCGCCAGGAAGCCACCCTCGTAATGGATCTTTCCGCGCACTCTGCCGCGACCGACCTGTGGCTCGATTTCTGGATGAAGGGGAATAACCCGCAGTCGCAATCAAATTATGTCGATGTGCTGGTCAGCGGCGATGGCGAGAACTGGCAGCAACTCGGCAACCGCGTCAACTTGTACAACGACCGCTATGAGCATTACCACTTTGACTTGGATGCTGAGCTCGACACGGCTAGTGTGGCGCGAGACGGGGATGTCTATATCATGTGGCGGCATCATGGGTTGGTTGCCACTAGCACGGCAATACTGGACAACATTCGGGTCAGCAACCTGGATGTGCTGGGGCCCAGCGTTGTCTCGCATGCCCCCAACTCGCAGACTGCGGGGCCGGTCAGTTCGATCAGTGTGACGTTCGACGAATCGATCAATGGCAGCACATTCACCACCGCCGATATCCAGTTGTTTGATTCGTCGGGTGCCGCCGTAGCGTTATCGGGCGACCCGATAGATACGGGTGACCAGACGACGTTTACGTTGAACCTGGACGCCGCGCAATCGCTGCGTGGTCAGTATCGCTTGAGCATCGGGCCGGATGTCGAAGATACCAATGGCAATCCGATGAATCAGGACGGCGATTTCATTGATCGCGAGACGACCGACGCCTTTGTGAGCGAAGTGAACATCGGGCCGCCAACCGCCCAGACGCTGGGCTACGAGCAGGACTTCGAGTCGGGTGACATCGGCAGCCTAGCCGGGTTCCAATTCTCGACCGACGGAACGGGCTTGATCGAAGTCGTCGCCGACGACTCACCGCAAGCAGGTTCGTACCACTTGCGAATGCGGCAAACGGCGACGAGCAGCGACAACCGGCAGGAAGCCGTCATGCTGTTGGATCTGTCCGCCAACAGCAGCGATACCGATTTGTGGCTCGATTTCTGGATGAAGGGAAACAACCCGCAGTCCCAGTCCAATTACGTCGACGTGCTGGTCAGCGGTGATGGCAACACTTGGCAACAGATCGGGAGCCGTGAATACTTGTACGGTGACCACTATCGCCACTATCAATTCGATCTGGATGCCGAACTGGACGCCACAGGCATCACACTGGACAGCGACGTCTATGTGATGTGGCGGCACCATGGGTTGGTCGCCAGCGGCACGGCAATGCTGGACAACATCCGGGTCAGCAATCTGGAGCTTGGCAGCTACTTCTTTGTGGACAGCACCTTGGATACGGTGGACGCGAATCCTGGTGACGGAGTTGCCCTCGACGCAAACGGCAATACAACCCTGCGTGCTGCCGTTATGGAAGCAAATGCCCTCGCCGGAAAGCAATCGATTGCGTTGCCAGCCGGACACTATGTGCTGACGCGTTCCGGGACCGACGACACGGCAGTTTCTGGTGACTTGGACATTACTGGAGCTACGACACTGGTCGGTGTTGGGATTGGTGAGACAACGATCGATGCGGGTGGAACCAGTGGAATTGGCGACCGTGTCTTTCATATCGTATCGGGAGGCAACCTGAACCTGAGTCATTTGACGGTCACCGGTGGTAACGCAAACCGAGGCGGAGGTATCGAACTTCTTTCTGGTACGCTCACCGCAACGCATATCGAGGTTACGCAAAACAAGTCTCAGGGATACGGCGGTGGCATCTTCACTGCCGGTCAGATGTCGATCGAAGACAGTTTGATTACCAATAACCTGCAAAGTTTTGGTGCTGGTTATTCGGGTGGTGGCGTCTATGTGCAGGGCGGGAATTCGGCTCTGACGCGTGTCACGATATCGGGAAATGACGCCGATGTTGGTGGTGGTCTGTCGATCGAGTACGGGGGTGGAGCCAACGCGACGGTCGATGCCAGCACTATCTCTGGTAACAATTCCCGCAGTGGCAGCCGCGGTGGCGGTGGTGTAACGAACCAAGCGATTTTAGTGATTTCCAACAGCACGATCACGGGGAACACTGCCGTTGCTTATGGCGGCGGAATTCTCAACTGGCAAGACCTGACGGTCATCAACTCGACGATCACCAACAATACGGCCAACGGCGGTGCTGATGGCATCCATGTGCTAGGGGCCAATCCAACTCGGCTCAGCAACACCATTGTCGCAGGAAACGGCATCGATCTAGATGGCGAAGCGACCTTCACGTCGCAAGGCAATAATCTCATCGGAAATGCAGCGGCTGCCGCTGGCTTAGTCAACGGCGCAAATGGTGACTTAGTCGGAGGCAACGGCAATCCAGTGATCGACGCCAAGCTGGAAGCATTGGCAGACAATGGCGGGCCGACATTCACTCACGCGTTGATGCCCGGAAGCCCAGCCATTGATGCGGGCAGCAACAGCGCTGCACCTACGTTCGATCAACGTGGAGCGTTTCGGCCATTGGATGGCGATGGTGATGGAACGGCGATCGCTGATATCGGCGCCTTTGAGTACGTCGACGGCTTCTTTGTTGACAGCACAATCGACGCCGTGGATGCGGATCTGAATGACGGCAAGGCCGAAGATGCATCCGGCAAGCGCACATTGCGTGCGGCCATTCAACAAGCCAACAAAGATAGCGGCCCAGATCTCATTGTCATCGCACCTGGCACCTACAGCCTTTCCATTGCCGGCGGGGAAGAAGACGCCGCGGCCTCTGGTGACTTGGACATCACCGGCGACTTGAGCATCATCGCGGGCAGCCGAGATTTGACAACGATCAACGCGGCAGGAATTGATCGTGTGTTCGATGTACGAGATGACATTACCGTAATGTTCGCTGGTCTCACCGTAACTGGCGGACGCGTCACCGACAATTTGGGCAACGGAGGTCTACTCGTCTATACCCAGGGTGTGACAGGACCAACTGTGATCGTGCAGAACAGTCGCTTCACGAACAACGTATCCGACCTTTGGGCAGGTGGCATCGGTAACACACGTGGAACCTTGACGATCAGCAACACCGAGGTGACATCAAACCAGGGAGGTTTGGGTGGCGGAGTTTACACGTCGCAGGGGCAAACGACCATTATCGACTCGACGATTAGCAATAATACGGCAATCTTCAAGGAAGGGGCCACATTTGGCACCAAGGACGGCGGTGGGCTGTACGTGAGTAACGGTACCGTCGAAATCTCCGGAACAACAATCTCTGGCAACACGGCAGAGGGTCGTGGCGGAGGTCTTTATGTTGCCGATTCATCGGTGTCCGTTACGGGATCGACTATCTCGGACAACACGTCGACGCTCGAAGGTGGCGGCATCAATTTGATCGAAGGAACGATGCTGCTTGAGAACAGTGTGGTCGCGCGTAACACTTCCACCAACTGGATCTACGACGGAATTCACGTAACGAAGTATGGCGGCAACGGCTTCGCCACCGCCACGATTCGCAACAGCACAATCAGCGCGAATACGGGCGTCGGTGTGTGGGCACTAGGTCCGCATGTGGTCGAGGTTGACAACTCGACAATCACACAAAACGACAGCTACGGCATCGTCGGTGAAAACACGGTCACGCTGTTCAACACGATCGCCGCCGATAATTGCCAGGCCGGTGGAAGTTGTTTTGACGTGGGTGGCACGACCGGCAGTCGCGGACATAACTTGATCGGAGTGGATTCGTCACAAGAGTTCACGCAAGATGTGAGCGATTTGGTTGGCACAACGTCAAGTCCCCTCGATGCGAAGCTTGGACCATTGCAAGACAACGGTGGTGCTACGTTTACACACAACTTACTGGTCGGCAGTCCCGCGATCGACGCAGGTGATTCAACAGGTGCCCCGGCAACAGATCAACGCGGTGCGCCCCGACCACAAGATGGCGACGGCAACGGTTCCAAGCTCGTCGATATTGGAGCGGTCGAACGAGTTGATTTCGTCGTCAACACGACCGACGACACAGACGATGTAAGTCCCGGCGATGGAAATGCCGTCGACAGCAACGGCAACACATCGCTTCGCGCCGCAATTCGCGAAGCGAATGCATTGGCTGGTGAGCAAGTCATCTTTGTGCCAGCTGGAACTTTCACACTAAGTATCGCCGGCACTGGCGAAGACGATGCCTTGACCGGTGACTTGGACATCACCGACGATGTGACAATTGTTGGCGCGGGCCAAGAACAGTCGATCATCAACGGGAATCGGCTCGATCGCGTGTTCGACGTGATGGATGCTAAATTCGACTTGTCTCACCTGACTGTCACTGGTGGTCTTGCACCCACAGCCGAACGTGGCGGCGGAATCAACAACATTAATGGCACGTTGACCCTATCGAGTGTCACCGTTCGAGACAATGAAAGTAACTACGGTGGTGGAGGTGTTTTTACTCAAGGTGCCTCCGTAGTCGCGACTATTGTCAATTCCACCTTCTCAAGAAATCAATCTGTGGATGAAGGCGGTGGAGGCATCGCAGTCCAGGCTTCTTCCGCAATCGTCATCGATTCCGTATTCTCCGACAACTCGAATACAGCATTGAGCTTCAACGGAGCCACACCCTCGAGCACATTGTCCATTTCCGGTAGCGAGTTCTCCGGCAACTATGGTGCAGGCCAAGGTGGGGCACTGGCATTAGGCCGTGGAATAAGTGACATCACAACGAGCACTTTTCGCAATAATTCGGCCGTACAAGGAGGTGCAATTGACATCTATGTCCACGACGCCGACGTTACGTTGTCCAACAGTTCCATCACGAACAACGCAGCGACGAAAGGGTCTGGCGGCGGGATTCGCGTTTTTGGACAATCCGATGTAACGCTGCAGAACGTCACCGTCTCGGGCAACACGATCAACGATGGCGGTAACAGCGGCGCTGGCATTGCAAATCTCGATGGTGCTGTTTCAATCACCAACAGCACGATTACCGACAACCATGCGATCAAGGGAACGGCAGGCGGAATCTCTCACGGCATTCAGAGCGTTGCTGGATCTGTCACGCTCAAGAACACAATTGTCGCTGGCAACACAGCTCAGGGTGGTGATCCCGACGTTGGTGGCAGCATTACATTTTCTAGCGACGGCCACAATTTGATCGGTGATGTCGGCACTGCAACAGGCTTTACCGATGGCCTGAACAGCGACATCGTCGGTGGTGGCAGTAACGCAGCAATCGATCCAATGCTAGGGTCACTCGCGGACAACGGCGGACCAACGCTGACGCATACGCCACTCGCAGGCAGTCCGGCGATTGACGCGGGTTCGACAACTGCCTCGTTCGATCAACGTGGAGCCCTGCGACCATTGGACGGTAACGGCGACGGAACTGCAGTCGCGGATATCGGTGCAGTCGAATACGTCAGCGGCTTCTTTGTGGACGGTTTCGTTGATGCCGTCGACGCAGATTTGAACGACGCGACGGCGACGGATGCAGACGGCAATCACACGTTGCGAGCTGCAATTATGGAGGCCAACACCGAATCGGAACCGAAGACGATCGTATTGGTTGCTGGCACGTACACGCTAAGTCTCGCGGGAGCCTTGGAAGATAATGCAGCGACTGGCGATCTGGACATCAAGAATGATATTACTATCGTTGGTCTGGGAGCCGACAACACGATTATCGATGCTTCGAAGCTTGATCGTGTTTTTGAAGTTCATGCTGGTAAGCGGTTGCGTCTGGAGAACCTCACCATTCGCAACGGACTCGTCTCGGGCGGCGCGGATGGCGGCGGGATCTTGAACTCCGGCACCCTGGAACTTGTCGGTGTAACGATCGATAGTAACGACGCCAGTTCGATCGGTGGACAGGGTGGTGGCGTCTACAATAACGGATCTCTGACGATCACCGATTCACTGCTCACGGGCAACATTGGGAATCAAGGTGGTGGTGCTCTGCTCAACGCCGTCGGGGCGACCGCCGAGATTACGAATACAACCTTCGATAACAACAATGCCATTTCGCAAGGCGGTGGTGCAATCCAAACCGCGGTCAACGCATTGCTGGATGTAAGCGGTTCCACCTTCACGAGCAATACGGCTCCTTGGAACGGCGGTGCGATAGACAACGTAGGCGGCACGGTCCGTATTAACAACACGTTGATTGACCAGAACTCGCTTACGCTCACTGGGCATGGCGGTGGTTTGTTGAACGCTAGTGATGGCGTGATGACGATCACGGGCAGCACCATCTCCCGAAACACGGCGGATAGCGGCGGCGCGATCAAGAATAGCGATACAGCAACGCTCACCTTGATCAACACAACGATCTCTGGAAACTCGGCGAATCTGTTCGGTGCCGGCATCCTTCAAACATCGACGGGCCATGTGAATGTCTTGAACTCGACAATCACCGCGAATCAGTTGACCGCAGCGCTCAGCGAAGGCGGTGGCGTCATGGCGCTGACAGGCACAGTGAGCCTGACGAGCACCTTGATCGCTGGCAACACGGCAGTTGGTGCCGACGACATTGACGACAACGATGCCATGGGAACGATTGTCTCACTCGGACACAATCTAATCGGCGACGTTGGCGATGTGACGGAACTGATCGATGGCGTGAATTACGATCAAGTTGGCGGCGGTGGCAACTCGGTGATTGATGCCAAGTTGGGACCGCTTGCCGACAACGGCGGACCGACCTTGACGCATGCCTTGCTCGACGGCAGTCCGGCAATCGATGCGGCTACGAGTACCGAAGTCACCGATCAACGTGGTGCGCCGCGCAGTTTGGATGGTGATGGTGATCAAATCGCAGTGCCCGACATTGGTGCTTTCGAGAGTCTGCCGTCAGGAGCATTCTTCGTCGACAGCTTTGAAGATGGTGTGGATGCCGATTTGAACGATCCTGAGGCAGTTGACTCTAATGGAAGCCACACCTTGCGTGCTGCGATCATGCAAGCCAATTTTAACGCCGGTCCCGAGATAATCGTTCTGGCAAAGGGAACTTACGAGTTAACAATCGATCCGCAAGGGCTCGTCGAGCAAGAGTCACTGACGGGCGACTTGGACGTTACCGACGACCTCTCGATCATCGGTGTTAGTGCAGAAAACTCGATCATCGACGGGAATAGCATCGATCGAGTCTTTCAGTCGTTTGACATCAACTTGAACCTTGAACGACTAACAGTTACGGGTGGTAACAGCGTGATTAGTGCGAGCCAGGGAGGTGGCTTGGCCTTGTCCGGAGAAGTGACACTGTCGGACGTAATTGTTACCGGCAATCATGCAAACGACAAAGGTGGAGGCATCTCCTACTCGAGCACGCTTGGCGGTGCGTTACACATTGTAGGTAGTTCCATTTCGAACAACACGGCGAACAGTTCGAGCGGTGGAATCAAGGTCTTTAGCGGTACGCTGATCGTCGATGACAGTACGATTGAAGGTAACATTGCCGGATCGTCAGGAGGTGGCTTATCGATCGAGACTTCGGCAACGATACGAAACAGTTCCATTATCAACAACGTAGCACAGACAACTCATGGCGGTGGTCTTGTAATTGCTGCTGGCGAGATCAGCAATACGACCATTTCCGGGAATCAAGCGGCCGACATCGGTGGCGGCGTTTTGGCAGGTGCCAATGGAGTAGTGACGATTGCAAACAGCACGATCTATGACAATCACTCAGTCACCGGCGATGGAAATGGAGTTTATGCACTCAGCAATACCGTTCAGCTCAAAAACACAATCGTCGCGCAAAATGACAACATGTCGTCCACTATCGACCTTGGCGCGGACACTGGCAGCTTCATCTCGCTGGGGGGCAATCTGATTGGAAACGGTGACGGTGTCACTGGCTTCGTCGACAATGTAAATGGCGATCTGGTTGGGAACAGTGCGAACCTACTCGATCCACTGCTTGGTCCCCTACAGGACAACGGCGGACCTACGTGGACGCACTTGCCTTTACCCGGAAGCCGAGCCATTGACGCGGGTAACGACGCCGGCGCGACGTCCACCGATCAACGTGGCGTCTTGCGGCCGCAGGACGGAGATTTTGACGGAACTTCGCAATCTGACATTGGCGCAGTCGAAAGAGTCGATTTTTTCGTCAACACAACCGCCGATACGATCGATATCAACGTCGGTGACGGCGTGGCTGAAGACGCCTCCGGAAAAACTTCGCTCCGTGCCGCGATCATGGAAGCCAACGCCTTTGCCGGTCGGCAATCGATCTTTGTACCGCAAGGCACCTACACGCTCTCGATTGCAGGTGGCGATGAAGATGCGGCCGCAACCGGAGATTTGGACATAGCTAGCGAGATCACGCTGATCGGTGCTGGACAAGATGCGACCGTGATTGACGCAGCACAAATCGACCGCGTTTTCGATGTTTTACCTGCGGCGAATGCGACCTTGTCGGGAGTCACCGTTGCCAATGGTTTCGTGGGGACATTCCGCGACGGAGCGGGGATCCAAAACAAGGGAACGCTGCAACTTATCGATAGCGTAATTCGCGATAACCATGCCGGCCAATTGGGCGGAGGTCTGTTCAATGCTGGGACGGCGGCGTTCAACGGCGTCACCGTTCAAAACAATCGCGACGATAACTACGGTGGCGGTGTCAGCAACCAAGGCACGCTTGACCTGCGTAGCAGTAAGGTACTCAACAATTCTGCACCTTGGGGCGGCGGAATCCACAACGAAGCCCTACTGACTATTGTTAACAGCACGATTGACGGCAATCGCGGCGATACCGCTGGCGGTGGAATCCACAACTTCGCCACACATATTGGCGGCACAGCAACACTGAACATCACGGGCATCACGATCAGCAATAACATCTCCAATGGAATCACCACCGGAACGGGCGGCGGTCTGTTCAACTTTGGAGATGCTGTCGCGACGATTACGAACTCGACGTTCAGCGGCAATCGGGCCATCCAAGATGCGGCCAGCTACACAGGCCAGGGCGGTGCGATTTACTCGGAAGCAACTCTCAATCTTTCAAGTGTCACCGTCACCGACAACACGGCCGAAGGCCCGACCATCTACAGCGGCGGCACCGCAACATTACAGAACACGCTTGTTGCCGGAAACAACTCGAATGGTGACTTGAGCGGTGTCATCACCAGCAACGGACACAATCTCATCGGAGTCATCGGATCGGCATCGGGTCTGACCAATGGAGTGAACGGCGACATTGTGGGTACGGTTGGATCTCCGGTCGATGCGCAACTAGGTCCTCTGGCCGACAACGGCGGTCCGACGATGACACACGCGCTCTTGACCGGCAGCCCCGCAATTGACGCAGGGGCCAGCACCGAAGTCACGGATCAGCGCGGTGCTCCACGCAGCTTGGACGGCGATGGTGATCAAATCGCGGTGCCCGATATTGGTGCGTTCGAAGACTTCGATCCCAGCTACTTCTTTGTCGATAGCTTCGAAGACACCGTCGATGCCAATCCAGGGGACGGCATTGTGGCCGATGCTAATGGTCACCGCACATTGCGTGCGGCGGTAATGGAAGCGAACGCCTTGAGCGGAGACAATACAATTGTCCTCACGCCCGGAACCTATACGCTCAGCATCCGCGGCAACGCTGAAAACGCGGCTGCCACCGGTGACTTGGATATCACGGATGACACCGGGGCGATGACGATCATTGGCGTGGGCGCAGGTGTAACCGTGATCGACGCGGGTGGCGATTCGGGCTTGCTGGACCGCGTGTTCCATCTCACTCGCGGCGGTACGGAACTTCGACTGTCTGGAGTTACCGTTACCGGAGGACGAGCAACCGACACTAGCACGTCAGATGGAGGAGCGATCGTCAACAACTATGGTAAGCTCATCATAAGCGCCACGGAGATTACCGGTAACGCAGCGAATCGGGACGGCGGAGGAATTTCAGACTTTGGCGATATCACAATCGAAGGCAGTTCAATCACCAACAATGTTGCCGGCGGCGCCGGCGGTGGAATCTACCAGATTGCCGGAACGATGAACATGGTCGGATCGACCGTCGCGAACAATGCTAGTGGCGGTGGTGGAGGCATTGTAAACGATGCAACGTCAATCATTATCGATAGCACGATCTCGGGCAATTCGGCCACAGTGGGTGTCGGGCAGGGTGGAGGGATCTTTAATCAAACGGACAGGTCGCTCACGCTCATTAATACGACGATCTCGGGCAACAGCGTGACACATTCCGGCGGTGGGATTTCCAACTATGGTGATATCTCTGTCATTAACAGCACGATCGTCGACAACTCCGGTGCATCTCAGGGTGGCGGCGGGATCTTTAGCTGGAAAGGTCCAGTAAGCATTCAAAACTCAATCGTTGTTTCCATCGGACGAGATACGACATTAGGCGGATCGTTCACATCGCTTGGCAACAACCTGATTAACAGTGTCGGAAACGTCACTACATTTCAAAATGGCGTTAACGGCGATCTCGTCAACGTCGATCCCCTGCTTAGTCCCTTGCAAGACAACGGCGGACCGACGTTGACGCATCTTCCGCTGCCGGGCAGTCCCGTGATCGATGCGGGTAACAACACCGGCGCGCCAGCCACCGACCAGCGCGGCTTTGCGCGGCCTCAAGATGGTAACAATGACGGAACGGCAACAGTCGACATTGGCGCCGTCGAGCGAACACTGGCCCAGATTCATGGCCTCAAGTTTCATGACCGCAACGGCGATGGAGTGCAAGCCCAAGACGGCAGCGAACCGGGCCTAGCCGGTTGGACGATCTTCCTCGATCTAAACGGCAACGGAGTTCTCGACGCGGGCGAACTCAGCACGGTCACCATGCCCGACGATCCGGCCACGGTGGGCGTCGACGAAACAGGCATGTACTGGCTGACAGGGATCGAGCCGGGCTCGTATCAAGTGGCGGAAGTGCAACAAACAGCCTGGGTAGAAACGGCACCGCGAACTCCCCTGCTCTCGGCCTCTGGCAAGTATCTCACGGGCGACGTTCCTGTGGGGATCGCCCTGGCGGACTTGAATGGCGATCAACGCGCTGACTTGGTTCTTGCTAATCTGGCCGGCGACAGCATCTCGGTCCTGTTAAACAATGGCAATCGCACTTGGGGGCCGAAGTCGGATTTTGTGGCCGGCGACGGGACGGGTGCACTCGTGGTCGGTGACTTCGACCATGACAACGATCTCGACATCGCCGTGGCGAATCGATTTGGCGATTCCGTTTCTGTCTTGAAGAACAACGGCGACGGAACATTTGCTGTGCCCGTCAGTACGGCAGTTGGCGATCATCCCATGGCTCTTGCCGTCGGCGACATGAATGGCGACCGGAATCTGGATCTGGTTGTCACCAATCTCATGGATCATGATCTGATGGTGCTGCTCGGCAACGGCGACGGGACCTTCGTGAGCATGAGCCGTGTCGCAGTCGGCGGGGCCTCGAGAGCCATCGACTTGGCGGATTTCGACGGAGACGGCGATTTGGATGCGGTCGTAGTGAACGAGTCGCCGACAGGCATCGAGTTGCTTCTGAACGATGGCAGCGGATTGCTGGCCGCTCCCACGCAACTTGTGAGCGGTTCATCGCCGTACGCCTTGGTGACTGGTGATTTCGATCAGAATCAGACTATCGACATTGCGTATCTCGAACTTTCCTCTCGCAGTATTCAGATGCTGGCCAATCATGGTGATGCCACGTTCGCTACTGCCAAGGTTTCGTTAACGGGTGTCGACCCCGATTCGCTCGCCGTTGGCGACTTGGATGGCGATGGCGATTTGGATTTAGTGACGGGGAACGTCGACACAGATAACATCACGATGCTATTGAATGACGGCAGCGGAACTTTCGTGCCATTAGCGAGCGCTACAGTGGGAGACGCACCCGAGGCGGTCGCGATTGCCGACCTGGACGGTGATGGCGATTTGGATCTGGCGACGGCGAATGGTAACGAAGACTCCGCTTCCGTTCTACTAAATCGATTAGGGACATACGCCGTTGACTTGTACGCGGGGCAGGTCGCGACGAATCTGGACTTTGGAAACCAGTTTGTCAACGCGGCACCCGTGTTAGCCGATACTGAAGTCGAGGCCTTGCTGCCGCTGGGTGCCAGCGATGCGGCAAACCGAGGAACTCTGGTTCGCAACCTGACTCGCGGGATTACGGACACGGACGCGGGGGCGCTACAGGGCATTGCGATCACGGCGACCAATGAAACGAATGGGACCGTTCAGTACACGACCGACGATGGAGCGACTTGGACAGATGTTGGTACAGTCAGCGGCACGAGCGCGTTGTTGTTGGCCAACGATGGCAACACGCGAGTCCGCTTCGTACATAACGGTGGCTTTACAGGTTCGGTCAGCAATCTTATTACCTTCCGCGCATGGGATCAGACCGAAGGAACTGCCGGCACGAAGTTCAATGCATCGATCAACGGACTAAACACCGCTTTCAGCACGACGACTGATATCGTGGCCGCCTTCCTAACCGACGTCTTCTGGGATGGCGATGCCGGTGACAACCTGTGGACAACCGCCGGCAACTGGAACAACGATACCCTGCCGGGCACCGGCGACAATGTGCTGATCGACGTCGCAGGCATGCCAACCGTGACGCTGGGTTCGGGTATGAAGGAAGTTGGGAAGTTTTACGCGCAGGAATCGTTGGTGGTCGAGGGAGTCGGCACGTCGCTGACGGCCACCGACCGGGCAGTAATTGACGCCAGTTTGACCGTGCGCGACCGGGCGGCGGTGCAGGCTGCAGGCGCGACGGCAGACGTACTCGCGCTCGCGAGCGTTTCGCTGACGTCAGCCAATCTGGAAGCCTCCGGTGGCGGCCGCTTGTCGTTGCCTGCAACGATATTCCAAGGGGGAAGTAATGGAGTCACGTTGCGGGCCACTGGCACTGGGAGCCTGTTGGATCTCACAACCCTCGCAACGTTGGTCGGAGGCAACAGCCATACGATCCCGACCGTGGTCGAAGCGACCTCCGGCGGCACGGTCGACCTGTCCGGCACGACAGCAATCACCAAGAACATTGTGCTGCGCGCCAGCGGTGCCACCAGCCGACTGCACCTTGATGCTCTCCAGTCGATCAACAGCGATCCGGGATCGCCGCTCGACAGCGAAGTCAGCTACCTTGACGCGATCAACGGTGGTACGATCACTGCGCCTCAATTGACGACGTTGACATCGGTCGGACTTCGAGCCAATACGGGAACGACCCTGACGCTGCCGTCCTTGCAAACGTTCTCCGGCGGGCAAGCGGAAGTTGTTGTGATTGCAGATGGCGCCGGCGCGGTGATCGATCTCTCGAACGCTACTCTGCTGGTCGGCAGCCGAGGCGAAGCTTTTGGGTATTTGACCGCGCGAATTGAGGCCCTCAATGGCGGGACGGTCGATCTTTCTGCTGTGACCACCGCGACTAAGCAGCTGACTCTGGTCTCCAACGCAGCCGACAGCGTGCTGGACCTTTCATCGCTGCAATCTGTGGACAGTCAGTTCACCAGTCCGCGCCGGGCCGAGACTGCACGGATCGAAGTGCGGGCTTCGGCCCAGTTGCTAGCGCCGAATCTCGTTTCGACATCGGGCACTGGCCTGGCAGCTTTTGACGGTGGCGTCCTTTCGCTACCGGCACTGACTGCTTTTTCGGGAGGCAAGCTGGCCACGGAGATTCGAGCCGACGGCGCGGGCAGTACGATCGATCTGCCAGCCGTTGCGACACTGGCGGGCAGCACGGGCGAAGCGTTTGGGTTACTGGCGACGGCCGTGCGGTTGACCGACGGCGGCCGGCTCAACCTCGCAGCCGCCACGGCGATCAACGACAAGAGCGAGTTTACGATCAACACGGGCGGACAGCTCAATGTGCGATCCAACGGCACCATCTTCTCCGACGCGGTCATCACGCTCGGCGCGGCTGGGACGATCGATGGCTCGGTGCGCCTCGGTGCGATATCGACGCTGCGGGGCAGCGGAGAGATTGTCGGCCACCTACTCAGTTCTGGAACCGTCGCCGTCGGTACATCCCCCGGCACCCTGGTCGTGCAAGGAGATTATCTGCAGGATTCCGTAGCCTCGCTCAACATCGAAGTCGGCGGCCGCACCGCTGGCACCGACTACGACCAGCTTCAAATCGGTGGCCATGCACAACTGGATGGCACGTTGAACGTCTCCTACATCAACAGCTTCACACCGGCCAGCGGCGATGACTTCAAGATCCTCACCTACCGTTCGACCGAGGGTGACTTTGCAACCAAGAACGGACTCAGTGGACTCGCGGCGTTTGATGCGGGGCCGAGCTACGACCTGGTGCTCGATCCGGGTTCGATTAGCGGCGTTGCCTTCCATGACCAAAACGGCAATGGCGTTCGTGATGGTGGCGAACTGAGCTTGAATGACCGAACGGTTTATCTCGACCTAAACGATAACGGCACGCTCGACGAAAACGAGCCGACCGCGGTAACGGCAATGGGCGATGTCAATCCAACTTTTGCGAACGCATTTACCTTGTCTTCCGGTGGGCCAGACAAGGTGACTGCGATCACGACGGATGCGTTGGGAAATGTATACGTCGCGGGGCAATTTCAGGGAAGTGTCGACTTCGACCTTGGCCCCGGAAACACGACGCTGACTGCTCAGAACGAATCAGACCTCTTTGTCGCAAAGTACGGCGCCGATGGCTCGTTCGCTTGGGTGGGATCAATTGGAGGGATAAACGGAACAGACTTAATCTACGACATCGTCACCGATGCAGCAGGCAATGTGTATTTTACAGGATCTTTTTACAACACTCGTGATTTCGACCCTGGCAGTGGGGTAAGCAATCTCACGAGCGGTGGTGATGCAGACGCGTTTGTCGCGAAATGGGACACGGACGGCGCAATCGTTTGGGCGAAACATTTTAACGGAACTACTCTAAACGACGTTTCGCAGAGCGTGTCCTTGGCGCCGAATGGAGACTTGCTGGTTACCGGTTTTTTCAAAGGCACAGTTGATTTCGATCCGAGTACAAGTACGGTCGAGTTAACAGCTAAGGGTGACCACGATATTTTCATTGCCCGATTGGACGCTGATGGCAACTTGATTTGGGTGCGCAGCGCAGGAGTCGCCGGTGGGGAATCTGGGGGGTTCGAGGTCGAAGTCGACGCATCTGGTTATATTTACTCGACGGGATACTTTAGTGGAACGGTTGACTTTGATCCAAGTGTGGCGGTAAACAGTGAAACAAGTGTAGGTGATCTCGACATTTACATTTGGAAACTTGATGCCAACGGCAACTATGTCTGGTCGACAGCGATTGGCGGCACCGGACAAGACTCTGCTCATGCCTTGGCACTCGACTCGTCAGGGGATGTGCGTGTAGGTGGATACTTTGAGGGTACCGTTGATTTCAACCAAGGAAGCGGTATTGCCAACCTCACAAGCGCTGGGGGACGTGACGGTTTCCTTTGGTCAGTAGGGTCTGACGCGAGCTTCGACGGAGCTGTCCGTTTTGGTGTCAATGCCCACGACCGAGTAGCGGATGTTGACATTGATGCAGATGGCAACACGTATCTAACGATTGCCTTTGAGCACGAAGTCGATTTTGATCCAGGCTCGGGACTCAAACTATTGCAGGGGGCCGGTGGACAAGACGTCGCGTTGGTAAAACTGGATTCCGCGAATAAGCTGCTTTGGGCGGGACGAATCGGCGGATCTCTTGACGACGAACCCGGCCTCCAAGCATCCGCGCTCGACCCTGATGGAAGTATTTACGTCGGCGGCGGATTTCAGGCAACGGCTGATTTCGATCCAAACAATGGATCTTTTGACCTGATGAGTGGCGGTGGCCTTGATGCGTTTGTGCTGAAAGTGAACGTCCGCGAACCAGGTGTCTATACCTTCCCGCTGGTCGTTCCCGGTAGTTACACAGTGCGTACAGTTGATCAGACCGGCTGGCGCGAAACTACACCAATCACTGGCAAGCACGATGTCACGGTCGCTGCTGGCCAAGCTGTGCAGGACTTGAGCTTCGGTATCGTAGAAAACGTCGCTCCCACAGCCGGCGACGACACTGGAATCGAAACTGACGAAGACACGCCGCTCACGCTCGCCGAAACAGTCCTCACTGCCAACGATACTGATCCGGATCTCGATGCCTTGCATCTCGTGGCTGTTTCGCCGGCCAGCGACGAAGGTGGTGCGGTGACGCTGTGGCAGCGGACTGGGATGTCGCCGGTGGATCAGATTGCTGGCCCGTGCCAGCCAGAGATCCGCGACATGATTGCCCTGGCGAACGGGGATCTCGTGACTGGACATGTCGGCTATCGTTTCCGGTCAACTGATGACGGGGCGACTTGGTCACCCATTTACGAAGATACGATCGGATGCTTCACAACGCACCAGTTCAGCCAAAATGTCGAGGGACGAGTCTTTTTCTTAGAGAAGACGGTGGGGCTGTTTAACGACGACAACTTCGCAACACTCGGCACACCCATTGCGCTAGGTGGATGGATTGCCGGTGTTCCTGTCGCGACGGGCGTGAACGCTGGAACCGGTGACGGGCTATTTCTTGGCGACCCGACCTATTGGGATGCTTACCGCTACAACGACTTCGAAGGTTACGTTCGTTTCTACGAAAACGACGAGGCGGGCGGGAAGCCGGCGCCGATCGTCGCGCTCGGAGATCAATCCGGTCACATCTGGCTTCGCACCGACGATAGCAAACTTCTGAGGAGCAACGAACCTGCCGAGCCGGGCAGTGGAGTTCTTACTTTCTCCCAGGTTGGTGCGGCCGATCAATTGCGCGAGCCGCGACTCGTTGCGGCAGACGGATCACTTTACGTAACTGATTTGGATGGTGACTTGTGGAAGTCGGTAGACAACGGTGCGACGTTCGTGGAAGTTGCGCTGTACACAGACTTCACGGGTGAGGGAGTGGCCCTCAACGACTTCATCGAGATCGCTGGCGGCACGCTCATGGCGGGACTTGCCAGCGGAGAGGTTCGCGCATCATTCGACGGCGGCGCCACTTGGCTCGCGACCGGAAACCTCGGATCACCTGTGATTGCGCTCACCGAAGCAAGCGATGGAGAAGTATTTGCTGCGACGGCGGATGCGGTGTACCTCTACAATCAGCTCGGTGGTGTATTGACATACTCGCCGCTCCAAGACTTTGACGGCGCCGACACGTTTACCTATACCGTTTCCGACTTGAACGGTGGTTTCAGCACGGCCACGGTCACACTGACCGTGAACGCCGTGAACGACACACCGACGCTCGACGATCCGGCTGCTCCGCCGACACTGAACGAAGACGCGGCGGAGCAGACCGTATCGCTGACGGGAATCTCGGCCGGGGGCGGCGAGACGCAGGAGTTGCGAGTTACCGCGACGAGCGACAACCAAACGCTGCTGCCCGACGGCAACATCACGGTCGCATACACTTCGGACAATCCGACGGGGACTCTGAAGTTCACGCCTGCCGCGAATACGTTTGGCACGGCGGTTGTGACTGTGACCGTCACGGATGCTGGCTTGGACGGCGACATTCTTCAGACCGCAGACAACGGCATGTTCGCGCAAACTTTCACGGTCGAAGTCATCGAAGACGCCACGATCCAAGGGACCAAGTTCCACGACCTGAACGAGAATGGCGTCCAAGACAACGGCGAGCCGGGACTTCCCGGTTGGACGATCTTCATCGACACCAACAACAACGGCATGTTGGATGTCGGCGAGCAATCAACATTGACCGATGCTGATGGTAACTACGCACTAACCGACTTGCCGCCTTCGGTTGAATATACGGTTATTGAAGTTCCTCAAGCTGGTTGGATTCAAACCACCCCGACGCTTGACTCTCTTGTCGAAGGCATCGAAGTAGTTGCGAACCAGACAATTACTGGTCCTCAAGTTATATGGCCCATACGATCGCTCGCGGTAGCCCCCAACGGCAACACGATGGTGGTCTGGTACTCGGGATTTCTTGACGGCGATCGTGAAGGCGTTGGGGCTCGTATCTTTGATGCCACAGGGACTCCTGTCACGGACGAGTTTGTCGTGAACAGTTCGACCAACCTGGAGCAAGACAATCCAATGGTTGTGGCCGATAGCGACGGCAATTTCGTCGTTTCCTGGACCACGGCACACTTGTCAGCCGATCGCACGATTGTCGCTCGAAAGTTCGATTCCAGCGGCGTTCCGTTGACGGGCGAGATCACGGTCTCGGAAAGTGATACCTCCAACAATGTGTCGGCCGTGACGGCAATTCCTGGTGGTGGGTTCGTGGTTGCTTGGTCCAGTCGCATTTCATTGCCCAGCGGGCCATGGGAAACTCAGGCTCGGATTTTTGATGCCAATGCGATGCCGCTGACAGGCAGCTTTGTTGTTAGCACACAAGATTTTGCCAACCCGACTTTTACGGCTACCGCAGTCTCTGATAACGGTACGGTATTATTTGCGTGGCAGTCGGATCGTGGGGACGGTGGGGATATCCAGATGCGACTCTTTGACTTGACTGGAAACCCGCTCACGGACGAGACCGCAGTCCATGCATCAAATGCGGCAGCGCAAACGATACCGGCGGCAGTTGCCGTCTCCAACGGATTTGTTGTTTCCTGGGTGGATGCCGCTAGTCAGATCGTGACTCGGCGAGTGGACGCGACCGGTACACCGGTCGGTGGCGAACACGTGTTAGGGACTGGCACGATCGGCACTTCCGCTTTGGCGACGACATTGCAAGGTGATGTCCTAGCGACCTGGACCGATACCAGTGCGCCTGCAACCTTGGCACGCAGACTACGTCCCGACGGGCGTCCTGTCGAAGATGCATTCCTGATTACCTCGCGAGCGGATGCCAGTTTTCCAACAATTGCTTCGTTTCCAAATGGCGGATTAGTCAGCGCCTATTTTGCCGACGATGGCGATGGCAAAGGCGTGGTGATGAAGTTCTTTGATGGACCAGTCGCCCATCGCGTTACGCCCGGGGCAGGCGAACAGATCATCGGTCTCAACTTCGGCAATCGGGCACTACCGGGAGAGATTCACGGCCAGAAGTTCCACGATTTCAACAGCAACGGAATCAATGACGTTGGCGAACCAGGCCTCGAAGGTTGGACGATCTATCTCGATGCAAATGACAACGGCCAGCTTGACGAAGGTGAAGTCTCGACGACGACTGATGCCAACGGTAACTATGCGTTTACGGGATTGGAGCCACTGCAAAATTACATCGTGCGCACGGTTCAGGAAAGCAGTTGGACGCGAATCACCCCAAGTGATGAATTCGTTGTCTCGCTCGGTGCCGGTGAAGTCGTGGTTGATCGCGATTTCGGCAGCGGACTCACAATCTCCGTTGACGATATCGTTGTTGATCCCGAAGGGAATGACACGAGCACTGTGACCTTTACGGTCACGTTGTCGGCCGCGAGCAGTGTGACGACGACCGTCGAGTATGCGACGGCGGACGGGACGGCGAAAGCGGGTAAGGATTATGAAGCAACAAACGGTACACTGACGTTTGACCCCGGTGAAACCGAGAAAGTCATTACCGTTACGATCAATGGCGACGCCACCGACGAATTTGACGAAACATTCGTTGTCGTTCTCTCCAACTCAGACAATGCAGAGATCGTCGATGTGCAGGGCGAGGCGACGATTCACGATGATGACGCACTCGTGACCGTCAGTATCAGTGATGCAGTCTTGAACGCCGAAGGAGATATTGGCACGAGACAGATGATCTTTACGGTGTCACTTTCGGTAGCCAGTGAAAAGCCAATCACGGTCGATTTCACTACGTCCGATGATACGGCTCATGACAGTAGCGACTATGCGGCAACTTCTGGTACGCTGTCGTTCGCCGTCGGTGAAACGGAGAAGACGATCGCGGTCATGATTCGTGGTGACATGCAGTTTGAAACGAATGAGACTTTTGTCGTTTCGCTCTCTTCGCCCGTTAATACTACCGTCGACGATGGCGAGGCAATTGGAACGATCACCAACGATGATCCACTGCTCACGGTGAACAGCACGGCGGATAAGCCCGATCTGACGCCGGGCAATTTTACGGTGGATACAGGCATTGCGAACGAGATCACGCTTCGCGCGGCGATCATGGAAGCCAACGCGTTGTCCGGTCCCGATACAATCATTCTGCCGGCGGGAACCTATGTTCTGACAGAAAGCGGCATCAATGAAGATGATGCAGCGTTAGGCGACTTGGATATCACAGCCGACGAGTTGACGATCGTTGGCGACGGTGCCGCGACCACGATTATCGATGCCTCGGGGCTCAGCACGCAGTCTCGTGATCGTGTCTTCCACATTTTGAGCGGCGCAACCTTGCACCTGAGCGGCGTTACGCTCAAGGGTGGCAGCATTGCGAGTGGTTTGGGCGGCGGAATCAAGAACGAAGGAACGCTGACGGTCGATGCGAGTGTCGTTGAAAATAACAATGCACCGGAGGGCGGTGCCATTAGTAACGTGAGTGGTGCAACGCTCACGATCACCAACAGCGAGATTCTCTCGAATCAGGCTGTTGGCGCAGCCGGAAGCGCACCGGGCGGAGCGATTTCGAACTTTGGTCAGGCGACATTCGTTCGCACCGTGTTCCGTGACAATACGGCCGGCGTTGGTGGCGCGATCTTCAACTTCGGCGGGCTTGCCCTTGATGAGTCAACTTTCGATGGCAACGAGGCACAGGATGGCGGCGGGCTCTACAATTTTGCCGGTGCGTCGGATGACATCGTGATCACCAAGTCGCTGTTCTTCGAAAATGTCGCAAGCCATGATGGTGGAGCTGTGTATCTCGCTTCGACCGGTACCGTTGACATGACGAATACGACCTTTTCGGGGAATCAAGCTGGCAGCGGTGGTGGCGCAATTAGAAACGCGAGCGGAAAGTTAACGCTGCTAAACGTAACGCTGGCTGACAATGTTGCCGTGAATCAAGGTGGTGCATTGCTCAACAACGCCCAAGCAACGGTTACCAACACATTGATTGGACGCAACAATGCGCCATCGAGCCCAGATGTTTCTGGTTCGTTCACTTCGGCTGGAAACAACTTGATCGGCGAAATTGGCGCGGCGATCGGGTTTGTGAATGGAGTGAAGAATGACATCGTTGGCGTCGCCGACTTGCACATGGTGTCGGTACTGGAAGACAACGGCGGACCGACCCTCACATACTGGTTACTGCCTGGAAGTCTTGCGATCGATGCGGCCAACACGGCACTTGCTCCCGCCACGGACCAGCGCGGAACCACGCGGCCCCAGGATGGTGATCTGATTGGAACAGGCGAAGCAGATATTGGTGCATTCGAATTGCTTGAGAATCCGCATCCAGTCATTAACGATCAGGCGTTTTCAATCGACGAGAATTCGACGCTGGGAACAACGGTTGGCATGGTTGTTGCCAGTGATGACACGCAGAATGCGCTCACTTTTCAAATACTCTCCGGCAACGAAGGCGATGCGTTCGCGATCGACGTCAATACGGGGGAGATACAGGTTAACGGAACGCTGAATTTCGAGGCGATTCCGCAGTATCAATTGACGGTCGAGGTGCGCGATCCTGGCCGACTCACCGACACGGCAACATTGACGATCAACGTCAACGACCTCAACGAAGCGCCGTTCGTCGTCGGCAGCGGCATTGGCGATCTCGTTCGCCCGGATGGCGCGGTGGCAGAGATGATCGACTTGACTTCGGTGTTCGAAGATCCCGACCGCGACGTACTGGAGTTTTCGCTCAGCAACACGAACGACGCGATTGTCAATGCGAAAATCGTTGGCTCGACACTTGAATTGAGTTTCGTCGATGACGCGTCGATGTCGTTGGCGTACCGCGCAAATCAGGTGCGCACGCCCGCGTTGATCACAGTGACCGCCAACGACCGCACGGAGGGGCAAGGCTTGTCAACAGAAGAGACTTTCACGTTTGAGGTGACGCCTTCAACAACATTCGAATACGTGTTGGTTCTCGTGATTCAACCCACACCGGATGTGGAAGTAACCACGTTGCCGACGTCGGTCACGCGGGCGTCGGTAGGCGATCATTTGTTTGGCGAGATTTGGATGCGCGACTTGTTGGTTGGCAACGTGGTCGCCAGCAATGTGGAAAGCACAGGTGTCGAGCAAGCAGGCGTTGACGTTGTCTTCAACGGCGTTATCGAAGTGACCTCGTTAACCCACAACGGCATCCTGCCTCCCTTGGGGTCACGCATGAGCGGATACATTGACAACGGGGGCGGACGCATCGATCAATTCGCCGCGCAGACCTTTCCCTCAAATGCGACGCGAGGTTTGGCGCCGACGTACGGCCGGCTGGGCTTCTTTGAATTCGAAATTCGTAGCGATCTCGACACCAATCAGTCCAATACGCTGCAAATCGGTTTGGAGTTAGATGCAGAGTTAGCAGCCGGCTATCCAACCAGACGCATCGCATCGGGCGATGCGGGGGGGGGGATCAACCAAAGCCAGATTGGATTATCGGAACCGCTTGAACTCTTAATTGATCCTGAAGGGGGCATTGGGGCAACCACGTTGTTTGCCGCGCCACTGACTTTCAGCGTCGGAGGGTCGACGCCTGTTAGCCTGGTTGGTACCGACATTGATCGCGACGGTGATGCGGACTTGGTTTCGCTCACGGAGGGGACGACTGGCGGTGAGATCGGTCTCCTGTTGAACTCGCCCGGCTTCACGCGAACCCTGCAACTCGGCCCAGGTGAAATCGCCCGTTCGATTGATTTTGGGGATCAAGCTTCACCTGGAGCGATTCGTGGGCAAAAGTTCAATGATCTCAATCGCAATGGGCAACGCGACCTCGGCGAGCCGGGTTTAGAAGGTTGGACTGTGTATCTCGATTTGAACGGAAACAACGAACGAGATGGTGACGAACCAACGCAAGTGACCGATCAAGAAGGGTTCTATGGTTTCACGGTTTTGCCCTCGCTTACAACGTATACCGTTCGCGAGGAGGCACTCGAGGGTTGGGTCCAGACTTTCCCGAGTGAGTCGAAAGATCAAGAGTGGTTGATTTCGCTGGAGGCGGGTGAATTTCGTGAGGGTGTGGATTTCGGTAACCGGTTGGATACAGGGCAAGGGCTTACCGATCTAGTTGGCAAATCGTATCGGGATGCCAACGGCAATGGCATTCAAGACGCGGGTGAAGCTGGAATTCCACAACAGCGAATCTATGTCGACCTCAACAATAATGGGCTCTTTGACACAAATGAGCCAAGTACGCTGACCGATGACGCGGGAGAGTACCGCATCAGTAGCCTGTCGCCCTCGACCTACATCGTCCGCGCCGAGCCGATGGTGAACGAGACACAGATCTTCCCGCTTGGCAATCAATGGTCTTCAAAGGAGGTCTTTGCCGGTGATGGGCCACAGTTCATTCAGCTTGCAGATGTGAACGGAGATTCGCATCTTGATCTCGTGGTTGCGAACCGGATCACGAACAATGTGTCGGTGCTGATGAATGACGACCAGGGGACAGGCGCTTTCGAGCCTGCGAAAAACATTTCGGTGGGTTTTGGGGCGTCGTCGGTTGTTGTTGCAGATTTAGACGGCGATGGCGATGGAGATATTGCGGCCAGCAATCTGTATTCGGCAAGTGTTAGCATTTTGATCAACGAGGGAGTCGCCGGCTTTACCAAACTCGGTAATTTCGCCGTTGGATTTGCTCCCCGTTCGTTGATCGCGTCGGACTTGAACGGCGACGGTAAGATCGATTTGGCTGTGGCGAGTGAGAAAAGCAATGCCGTCACGATTCTTCTTAATAATGGTGACGCCAATTTCGCCAATACGGTCAGTATCCCGGTCCTCGGCGCACCCGTTGGGTTAGCGGTGGCCAACCTCGATGGAGTCCCTGGTAATGACCTGGCGGTTGTATCATTTGATTCGAACAAAGTTACGGTCCTGCCAAACCGAAGTGTCGACGGAGTTCTCAGCTTTGGAACGTCGACCAGTTTTAATGTTGGGACGGGACCGTTTTCGGTCACGACAGGAGACTTGGACCGCGACGGCGACCTGGATTTGGCGGTTGCCAATGTACTCTCGGATAACGTGTCGATCTTATTGAATCCGGGTAACGGGTTGTTTTCGTCGGCAGTGAGTGTCAATGCTGGCACCGGCCCGTCATCGTTGTCCGCAGTTGATTTAGACCGCGACGGTGATTTGGATCTTGCTGTGACCAACGGTACATCGACAAATCTCGCGATACTTCGAAATTTGGGAAATGCAACATTCTCAGCACCCGAGACTTTTGGTGCTGGCGACTTCCCGACAGCGCTTCCATTTGCGGTTGCCGCCGGAGATATCAATGGCGATAGTTCAATTGATTTGGCGGTGGCGAATAGTGATTCTGACAATATATCTCTGTTTCAGAACAGTCTGGTACCTGGAGCGCACATCATTCAATTAACAAACGCCGAAGATGCTGTCGGCTTGGAGTTTCGTATTCAATCTGCTGATACCGCTCCGACCTTGGCAGCGCTGCCCACACAATTCTCTGTCAATGAAGACGCAGGTCCACAATCTCTGTCCTTAACCGGGATCTCCGATGGAGACAGCGGCCGACAGCCGTTGCGAGTGACGGTAACGAGCAACAATATGCAGTTGATTCCAACGCCTGTTGTCAGTTACACATCACCTGACGACTCCGCCTCAGTCACCTATCAGCCGAATGCCGGACAAAGTGGTCAATCGATTCTGACAGTCACCGTTACGGACGGTGGCATCGACTTAGATTTGGCGACTACTCAAGACAACCGTAGTACATCGCAAACGCTGACCGTGACCGTTCTCGCGGTAAATGATCCGCCAGTTATCGATGGTGTTTCCAACGAGACGATTTCAGAGGATTCCGGACCACAAGTCGTCAACCTAACGGGTATCGGTGCAGGTGATTCGTCACAAAGCTTAACCATTTCGGCAACAAGCTCGAATCCAAGTCTGATTCCAAACCCGACCGTCAACTACACTTCACCGGCCTCGTCTGGCAGCTTGTCTTATCGGCCTGTGGACAATCAAAGTGGAGAAGCAATCATTACGATTACGCTTCACGACGATGGCGGTACAGATCGGGGTGGAGTCGATACGACGATTACCTCGTTTACAGTGAATGTCACTCCAACGAACGACCCACCGACGATCGACGAGATCGAAGATCCGGAGGCGATTCTTGAAAACAGTCCGACTCAAACTGTGACGTTGGGTGGGATCTCTGCGGGCGGCAACGAGACGCAGCAACTTCAAGTGTCGGTCACTAGTTCTAACGTGGATCTAATTCCCACGCCTCAGGTCAGCTACGTGTCACCTAACATGGCGGGAAGTGTATCGTATCAACCCGTGGTAGGACAAAGTGGCACGTCGGTGCTGACTGTCACGGTCACCGATGGAGGTTTGGACGGTGAACTGGCGACGAGCGCCGACAATGGAAGCTTTGCGCAGCAGTTCACGGTTACTGTCTTGGCAGTGAATGATGCCCCAAAGATCGACCCAATCGGTACTCAGACGATTGCAGAGGATTCGGGGCTTCAAACGATTGGGTTAACGGGTATCGGTGCAGGTGATTCGTCACAAAGCTTAACCATTTCGGCAACAAGCTCGAATCCAAGTCTGATTCCAAACCCGACCGTCAACTACACTTCACCGGCCTCGTCTGGCAGCTTGTCTTATCGGCCTGTGGACAATCAAAGTGGAGAAGCAATCATTACGATTACGCTTCACGACGATGGCGGTACAGATCGGGGTGGAGTCGATACGACGATTACCTCGTTTACAGTGAATGTCACTCCAACGAACGACCCACCGACGATCGACGAGATCGAAGATCCGGAGGCGATTCTTGAAAACAGTCCGACTCAAACTGTGACGTTGGGTGGGATCTCTGCGGGCGGCAACGAGACGCAGCAACTTCAAGTGTCGGTCACTAGTTCTAACGTGGATCTAATTCCCACGCCTCAGGTCAGCTACGTGTCACCTAACATGGCGGGAAGTGTATCGTATCAACCCGTGGTAGGACAAAGTGGCACGTCGGTGCTGACTGTCACGGTCACCGATGGAGGTTTGGACGGTGAACTGGCGACGAGCGCCGACAATGGAAGCTTTGCGCAGCAGTTCACGGTTACTGTCTTGGCAGTGAATGATGCCCCAAAGATCGACCCAATCGGTACTCAGACGATTGCAGAGGATTCGGGGCTTCAAACGATTGGGTTAACGGGTATCGGTGCAGGTGATTCGTCACAAAGCTTAACCATTTCGGCAACAAGCTCGAATCCAAGTCTGATTCCAAACCCGACCGTCAACTACACTTCACCGGCCTCGTCTGGCAGCTTGTCTTATCGGCCTGTGGACAATCAAAGTGGAGAAGCAATCATTACGATTACGCTTCACGACGATGGCGGTACAGATCGGGGTGGAGTCGATACGACGATTACCTCGTTTACAGTGAATGTCACTCCAACGAACGACCCACCGACGATCGACGAGATCGAAGATCCGGAGGCGATTCTTGAAAACAGTCCGACTCAAACTGTGACGTTGGGTGGGATCTCTGCGGGCGGCAACGAGACGCAGCAACTTCAAGTGTCGGTCACTAGTTCTAACGTGGATCTAATTCCCACGCCTCAGGTCAGCTACGTGTCACCTAACATGGCGGGAAGTGTATCGTATCAACCCGTGGTAGGACAAAGTGGCACGTCGGTGCTGACTGTCACGGTCACCGATGGAGGTTTGGACGGTGAACTGGCGACGAGCGCCGACAATGGAAGCTTTGCGCAGCAGTTCACGGTTACTGTCTTGGCAGTGAATGATGCCCCAAAGATCGACCCAATCGGTACTCAGACGATTGCAGAGGATTCGGGGCTTCAAACGATTGGGTTGACGGGTCTCTCGGCGGTCGAGCTCGCTCAGTCACTGACGATTACCGCGACAAGCTCCAGTCCGGGTATCCTGCCGAACCCAACAGTTAACTACACCTCTCCGAATGCAACTGGGGCAATCTCTTTTCGTCCTGTCGAGAATCAAAGTGGTAATGTCGTCATCACAATCACGTTAACCGACGATGGCGGTACAGATCGGGGTGGAGTCGATACGACGATTACTTCGTTTACAGTGAGTGTCACTCCAATGAACGACCCGCCGACAATCGACACGATCGATGATCCGGTTGCGATTCCCGAAGACAGCCTCACTCAGCTGATTTCGTTGCAGGGCATATCGGCTGGAGGCAACGAGTCGCAGCCGATTCGCGTATCCATCACGAGTTCGAACACTGACTTAATTGCGTCGCCTACGGTCATCTATTCTTCTCCTGATACGTTTGGCAAAGTGTCTTATCAGCCAGTTCCCAATCGCAGTGGGATCGCAGTCCTACGTATAACTGTCATGGACGGCGGCTTCGATCAGGATTTAGACACACTAGGTGATAACCAGAGCACGATCGAGGAGTTCACCGTCGTCGTAAATGCCTCCAACGATAAGGTGACCTTGGATCCGATCGTGAGTCCTGCGCCCATCAAGGAAGATGCTGGAGAGCAGGTCGTGACATTGACCGGAATTTCTGCAGGGCTTGGTGAAGATCAACCGCTGCGAGTCACCGTGCTGAGCGACAATCCCGATCTGATTGTCCCCGTGATCGATTATGCTTCGCCGTCCTCGACGGGCATGATCAGGTACACTCCGGAGTCAAATCAAAGTGGCAGTGCGATTGTTACCGTGACCGTAACCGACGGTGGTCTCGACGAAGACCTGATGACAGAAGATGACAATGACTTTTTCTCAGAAGCATTTACCGTAACCGTTCTCCCAGTGAACGATTCGCCTATGATCGCCGCAGTCGGTCGACAGATCATCGCGGAAGATGCCGACGAACAGACGGTGCCGATCTCTGGGATTTCCGCGGGAGGGGAAATTCAAGGACTAACACTGACCGCATCCAGTTCAAATTCAACGCTTGTCGCCGACCCGTTGGTTATCTACACATCCGGTGAAACTGTAGGGACGCTCACCTATATACCGGTTAACAACCAGTTTGGAACAACGACAATCACACTCACACTGACCGACGACGGTGGGACTGAGAACGGTGGGGTCGACACGTTTGTCAGTTCGTTCACGATTGAGGTTACCGCAGTTAACGATCCCCCCGTTGCGCAAGACGATACAGCGAGCACCGACGAAGACACCCCAATCCAACTCGCAGCCGCCACGCTGTTGGGAAATGATGAGGATCCTGATTCTTCCGACGAGTTGACAACTGCGATCGCCGATACAATGAGTCAGCGCGGCGCAATAGTTCAGAGAAACGAGGACGGTTCTTTTACCTACGATCCCTCTGGCGTAGATGAATTCCAGCAGCTCAAGCCGGGCGAGACTTTGGAGGATCGTTTCACGTACTTGGTCACAGACGGAATGGAGCAAGCGGTTGGAACGGTTGTTGTCACGGTTTCTGGGGTCTTCGACTACGTCAATCCGGTTAACCGCCGAGACGTCAACAACGACGGGGCCGTCGCGCCTCTTGATGCCCTAATCATCATCAATACGTTGAATGAGTTTGGGACGAGGCAGCTGCGAGGTACCTCCGGAACTCCGAAGTTCTACTACGATGTGTCTGGCGATAATCTGGTTGCTCCACTTGACGTATTGCAAGTCATTAATTTCCTGAACTCGCCAGTGGGAGAAGGCGAAGGTACAAGAGTGGACTTGGCGAACTCAATGCTTGTCCCTAGCGCGACGCCGCTATCGGTGATGGTGGATATTCGACAAATTGAATTGGTTGCAACGGAAATCTTCCAACGCGAGAGTCGATGTCCCACGCTAGGGTCAATGCAAACTGTCGCGGGATTGAATGATGTTTTGGCTGCCATTCGCGTATGGAACCATGCTCAAGATTTGCCGCTTGCCGAAACTCCAAACTTTGATTTTACATCCCTTTCCGACGCGGAGCTCGATGAACTGCTAACTGACATCAGTCTTAAGGTTGGGCTGGAGCAGGAAGGAGTCATAAGTCCGATTGGCACGGAGTAGAAAGGCGATCGGTCCGATTGACGAGCACCTTTCTCGCTCGTGGCACTTGTGTGAACGGCGTTTGAAAACGCCAGCGATTGGACGGTCGCATTGTATCTTCTCAACGGCTAGCAGCCTGAAGCTTAGCGTCTTCGACTGCGGATCTGATGGTTTCTGCGAGGGAAGTCAGCTCGAATCGCTTTCTGAGGCAGTCGCGGAGATAGGCGTAGGCACTGGTGCCAAGTTTCTTCGAGGTTTGCACGAGCGTCGTGAAGATGTCCATCGCGCGGACGCCAGGAAGACTGCGGCTGTGGAGGCTCACGTCGCGACGCCGCGCACTTACGCGGGCTTGCAACTCCGAGGCGTTGTTGTGCAGCGGAACCGACGGCTCCGATAACACCGTCAGCAACTCGTTTTTCTTGGCCGCCGTCTTGGCGATCCGAGCATCCAAAGCCGCATACCCGGTGCGGCTCGCAAACAACTCGTCGAACTCGAATCCTAACGACGCGGCCCGCTCGGTACTCGGACTGGCTCGATACTGACGCAGCGATTCGTAGTAGTCCCGGTAACGCTGTCGAAACGTATTCAACAACGCCGCATGACGCGGCACGACTGGAGACAGCTTCTCGTAATTACGGCCATCGTGAATCCAACAAGCCGCCAACTTGGCCGTCAGTAATTTGAACTGGCTCGCGTCGTCACACACCAGCGTGTCAACCACGGGCACTGCCGTCTGATGCCGATAATAGACGATCGCGGTCGCGTGTTCGATCGCCGTGCGGACTTGCTGGTTGCCGCTGCCGAACCAACCATCCAGCAATGCCGTCAGCGACGGTCTGTCGAACTGCATCTCACCCACGTCGCCGATGACTTGCTGCCATTTGGTGGGAATGTTGAACTCGTCGCGTAGTAACGCGAGAGCTTCCGCACCAAACTGCATGTCATTGGGCGCTGAAAACCGGCCATTGATGGGCGCTTGAAAATCGGCCATTGGAAAGAAAGTCATGTTGTTGAGTGTTCTTGCATCTTTGATGCGGGAGGTACTCAGCATGGCGAATCAACTTTCGATGGCCCAAGTCCATACAATCGAATCACTTCATAAAGCCGGTTATTCCAATCGTAGGATCGCGCAGACGCTTGGCGTTGATCGCGGCACGGTCAGCAGCGACTCGATGCGGCTGATCTCTTTCAGATACACCGGCGCGACGTGGAAGTCGCTTTTGAATTGGCTGAAGCGTTTCTCGATCATCCGCCCGGCGTCGTCCGAGATCGCCTTGCTCACCCATCCAGCATCAACTGGTGAAGCTATTCCACATCCCGCCCAAGACCTACGACCGCACCGACTAGCCGCCGCCTCCCTCAGTGTCGACTTATCGGTTCCGAGATGTGCGGAAAGTAAGGTTCAACGGATTCGATCAGCTTTTGCATTTGTCCGTCGGTGAACCTTGCGTCCGCCGTTGCCATTTGGCCAGATGTGCCAATTGGTGCCTGGGCAGTATGATGCATCGAAGGCTCGGGCGCATTAAGCTGCACGCGTCACGGTCTGGCCGGAGCGGCTGAAGGCTGTCCTGAACGATTGCCAGTGCAGTCAAACCTCGAGGAACGAAATATGTGTCCGTCAAGAATTACCCTGTCCATCGGTGCGCTGTGCGGTGCGATCGCCCTCACGCTAATCGCCGGCTGCGGCAAGAAGGGAGACCCGATCTCTGTGGCCGACCAGGCCGACAACAACGCCGACATCGAGGCGCCTGGTATCGAAGAGGTCAAAGCCATCGCGGAGGAGGGCTTCATCTACGGGTTGCCGCTCGTGATGAACTACACGGTCAACTACGAGTTCTGGGTGGACAAGACTTCCGGCCAATACAAGAGCGGATTCAACGAACTCGTAAACGAGCGCCGGGTCTTCACCTACGAAGACACCGCCGTCGTCACTCCGAATAGCGACACGCCCTATTCCTTCGCCTGCCTTGATCTTCGCGCCGAGCCGTTTGTGGTCTCCGTGCCTGCCGTGGAAAAGGCAAGATACTTCTCGCTGCAATTTGTCGACTGGAACACGTTCAACTACGGCTACGTGGGCAGCCGCGCCACGGGCGACGAAGCTGCCGACTACCTCGTCGTCGGCCCAGACTGGAAGGGCGAGACACCTGCCGGCATCAAGCGTGTGCTGCGACCGAGCACCCAGTTCACGATCGTCCTGTTTCGCACGCAGCTCTTCGGAGCGGACGACATGCCGAACGTGGTCAAGGTCCAGGATGGCTACAAGATCCTGCCGCTTTCGGCGTACCTGAAACAACCCGCCCCGCCCGCCGCCCCCAAACTTGACTTTCCGAAGGCCAGCAAGGAACTGGCGAAGACAAACTTCTTCGACTACGTCGATTTCGCCCTGCAGTTTGCGCCCGCCGGGCCGGAGGAGCAGGAAATCCGCGTCAAGCTCGCAAAGATCGGCATCGGTCCCGGCAAGACGTTTGAATTCAAGGACCTCTCGCTTGAGCATAAGGCCGCCGTTCTGATCGGCATGGAAGAAGGCGAGAAGAAAGTCGAGGAAAAGGTCTCCGCCATCGGTAAGAAGGTGAACGGCTGGAGCATCGCTTCGGCATTCGGCAACCGGGAGTTCTACAACGGCGACTGGCTGCTGCGAGCGGCTGCCGCGAAAGCGGGCATCTACGGCAACGACGCCGTCGAGGCTGTCTATCCAATGGTCAAGACGCTTCCCGATGGCGAGTTGCTCGACGGAAGCAAGGCAAACTACACGCTGACCTTCCCTGCAGGGCAACTCCCGCCGGTGAACGCCTTCTGGTCGGTGACGATGTATGATGGCAAGACTCAGCTCCTGATCAAAAACCCGATCAACCGCTACCTAATCAACTCGCCGATGCTGCCCGAGATGAAGAAGAACACGGACGGTTCATTGACCCTCTACATCCAGAAGGACAGCCCCGGTGCCGACAAGGAGAGCAATTGGCTACCGGCACCCAGCGATCCGATCTACATGGTCATGCGCCTTTACTGGCCAAAAACCGAAGCTCCTTCCATCCTGCCGCCGGGCGAAGGCCAGTGGAAGCCACCGGGGATTCAGAAAGCGGAATAAATCAACAAAGCCAAGTTTCCAGTTCGTTTCCCAAGGTTGTATCGAATAAGGTATCGAGCACTGTGATCAAAGCTAAAGTACGCGACGTTTTTGCTTTCGCGTTGACATCCGTCTTCCTGTTTTGCTCGCCGCCGGTGGCAGTCCAAGCCCAATCAACGAACAAGACCTCCGTCGATGAAGCGAAGAAGATCGCCGTGGACGCCTACATCTACGGCTATTCGCTTGTCACCACGAGCGTGACGCGAGTGCAAATGACCGACGTGCCCGCGGGCGAAGCGCTTCGCGGACCGGTCAACAACTTCATCAATGTCAAACGCTATCCCCCGGCCGATTACCGTGGCGTCTCCGCGCCCAACGCTGACACGCTCTACTCCGTCGCCTGTCTGGACCTTGGTAAAGAACCGATCGTCTTCACCTATCCTGACATGGGCAAGCGAAACTTTCTGTTCCCGATGTACAGCATGCAGATGAACGTGGTCCAGTCGCTCGGCAGTCGCACCACCGGAGGAAAGGCGGGCAAGTTCCTGGTCACCGGCCCTGGCTGGAACGGCGAAGTTCGCGTAGGCATGAAACAGGTCAAGTCGCCGTCGAAGTACATGTTGATCCTCGGCCGCACCTACGCGGACGGCACCGAGCAGGACTACGAAATCGTCAACGGTCTGCAGGCCCAATACAAGCTCACGCCGCTGTCGGAGTGGGGCAAGGACGACACTTACAAGGCGCCGCCGGTCGATCCCAATCCAGTCTTCAGCATGACGTACGAACTGCAGAAGGTTATTCTCGATATGGGCACGGAGGGTTACTTCAACATGATGGCGGATTTGTTGGGCAGCGACGCGCCACCAGCAGAGGCAGATGCACCGATCCTAGCCCGGATGGCGAAAATCGGCATCGTGCCTGACCAGCAGTTCGAGTTGTCCAGCCTCGATCCAGCTGTCCAGGCAGCGATGAAGGACGTTCCCGAAGTTGCGCTCAAGAAGATCGAAGCCAACAAACCTTCGCTGGGCGTGCTCGTCGATGGCTGGGTCATCACCAAGGGCCTGGGCGATTACGGCACCGACTATATGAAGCGAGCTGTGGTGGCTGCCTTCGGCTGGGGGGCCAATCTTCAAGAGGATGCCGTCTATCCAAACACGGAAGTCGACAGCAACGGCGAAACGCTCACGGGCGCAAACAAGTGCACTTTAATGTTCGCCAAAGGTCAGGCACCGCCGGTTAACGGCTTTTGGTCGTTGACTATGTACGAAATTGACAAAGGCTGGTGGTTCGTGCCGAACGAGCTGAACAAGTTCACTGTCAGTCCGCGAAACAACTTGAAGTACGCGGATGACGGTTCGTTGACGTTGTACCTGCAGAACCAGTCCCCGGGAACGGGTAAGGAAGCCAATTGGTCGCCAGCCCGTAAAGACGCGTTCGTTCCGATGCTGAGGATATACTGGCCAAAGGCCACACCACCGTCCATCATCGATGGCACGCGGAAGGTTCCTGCCGTCGAAAAGGTGAGTTGAACGAGATTAAAGTGACAAAGGAATCCAATCCGACATCGCGAAACCCGTCGCGGCGGCGTAAGCTGCTCGCAAAGACGATCCTCGGTTTCGTGTTGCTTTGGATTGTCATCGCCTATGTGGTTGCTCCTTTCGCTTGGGAACGCTCCGCGCAGTATGACCCGAAGCTAGACACCAATCCGCGGATTACGCAAACCAGTGATCGTCACCCTGGCGATCCGTTGAATGTAGCCCTGATTGGTACCGCGGTTGAAGTGCAGGCGATAATGAACTCAGCGAATTGGCATACCGCATCGGCGCTCGGATTGGACAGCGATCTGAAGATCGCCGTCGATACGGTGTTTTCGCGGCCCGATGATGCGGCGCCGGTCAGCAGCCTGTATCTGTTTGGTCGTAAGGAAGACTTTGCCTTTGAGCAACCGGTGGGTGATAATCCGCGACATCGGCATCATGTCCGCTTATGGAAGACCGATGAGGTGGGCACCGATGGCCGACCGAAATGGATCGGCTCAGCCGTCTACGATGAGCGGGTCGGGCTGAGTCGCACAACAGGACAGATCACTCACGTCACCGCTCCGGATGTCGATATCGAACGCGATTACCTGTTTGAATGCCTTGGAAAAACGGGACGGCTCAAAGGCGAATTCATTGTGCGTGGTTTCCATATCCAACTATCTGGGCGTAATGGGGGTGGCGATCCCTGGCGTACTGACGGCGATCTCCATGGAGGAGTGATTCAAGCGACCGCAACGACCACCCCAGCCCCCGCGACGTGAGGCACCCCGTGTGGTCAAAATACTCGGCCGAACTGTAACAGCTTCACATCAAGGAAGTTGTGGCACAAGGAGAATCGACTTTCCGGCTGAAATCGACGGTTGACACGCGTCGCGTTCGGCAACATCGTGAAGGTTTTCAGCTTCGCCAACGACCATCGCCATGAACTTCATCCTACAACCCCTGGCAGCTGCTGCTCGCGATTCTCGCGACTTGGGTTCATCACGAGCAGCAGAAGGTGATCGAGTTATATCAAGTACAACTCCAAGCCGTACTGGACGCCCAAGGGAAGAAGCGACTTCTCCTGTCTGACGAACATCGGAGGTTGCTGGCGGTAAAAGGCAGGTCCCTCGGCCGTAGAGTATTGATGGAACTGACCTCCGTCGTCACGCCAGATACTATCCTCCGCTGGCCTCGGCAGCTTGTCGCTCAGAAATGGGACACGTCGGAAAAGCGACAACTAGGTCACCCACGCGTCCGGCAAGTGATTGTCGACTTGGTCGTCAGGTTCGCCAAGGAAAATCCTACCTGGAGATATGCCCGCTATGTTCATATGGGCTAGTCCGCAGCTGAACCGATTCCAGAAAGAGGATGGCGAGGTTTACCGGCTCGTGATCTGGCGAGACTACTGAAGTCTTGGTCCTTAAAACAGATTCGGAGCCACTTCGACCGCCTACAACAGCGTGGACTGGTCACGGCCGAACGAGAGCAAGCCAATGGTCCGCTTCGCTACCGACTCCCTGAAGAACTTGAGAATGTTGGTTCGCCGTATTCGCGATTACCGACCGTACGTTCGTTAACGCCGAACCACACTGCCGCCTAACGGCATGCCCTCGTCTGCCCTTCACGAGGGCAGACGAAAGTCGCACATGCACAATGACTTACCGCCCGAGTGCCCAATTGCCCTCCCGTTATGATCTCATTTTCGGTGGATCGATGCCCGGCACTCGCTGCATCTCATTTGTTCGCAAGGTGATATCGGCCACTACTTAACATTGGAAGCGGTGTGTTCACAATGCCTCCCGTTTCGCCTTGCGTGATTGCGGTGAGTCTTTGCTAGATATCTGAGTTGCTTGGCTCTGAGTCTAGACGCAGAACTGGATGTCAAGAAGCACTTGGTCCTTCAAATACGGACCATGTCAATAGTTCTACTCGCGGGACGCAGCCGGCCGCTTCCTCGCACCGGCTTGTGTTACGAGTTGCTCAAGGACCGCGTACGGCTGAGCTCCCATGACGCCCACTCGTCCGGTCACGAACGTCGGCACACTAGTGACGCCCACCGCGCGGGACTCGGCCCAGTCGCGATCGACCGCGTCGCGGAACGAACGGGACTCCAGTACCTCTCGCGCTTCATCCATGGGAAGACCGCACTTCCCGACGACGTCCAGCAGTACATCAACGTCGCTGATGTTCTGGTGGTCGACGAAGTACGCCTCGTAAATGCCGCGTATCAAACCCTTGTCGTTCGTTTGCGTTTCGGCCCACTTCGCCAGCTCTTGGGCCAGTCGGCTGTTGTAGACTCTCGTGCGTTTCCCGAACGGCAGACCCTCGTCCGCCATTCGCTCAGCCATCTCGGCTTGCGACCTTTCGATGTCGATGTCCCTGCCAGCAAACAGCTCTTCCAGTGATTGGCCTTCCGCCGGTAGATCCGGTTGCAGGGGGAAGAAGTGATAGCGGATACGAAGGTTGTATTCGCGCCGAAGCTCGTCAGTACGCCCGGTACTGAGGTAGCACCAGGGTCAGATGAAATCGATGTAGATTTCGAGCGGTACGGAGTCGTCCGTGTTGGTGCTGCTTTCAACGGAACTATGATCGGCGCTGGATGGTTTCGCGGCAGGAGCCGAGGGGACGGTGGCGTCTTGAGAACATCCCGCCACCGCGACAGCCAACGCACAAACGGTCAAGAATCGTCGTATCACGGATCGTAGCTCCAGTTGCGTTGAGTAGAATCGGTCATGCCATGGTTAGCAACCACTCTTGAACGTAATCGCTCCCCGTTCCGAGGTCGAGAGTCCCGCCTCGGTTGTCACGATCAAGCGGTCGCTGGTGAGAATGGACTCCGCCGTGTCATTGAAATCGAGAACTCCAGAAGGCTTCATACCCATGACAGACATTCCCGAATCAATCAGTCGAACGTGGAACATTCCTCTGCGTGCTACCGTGGACGTCGCTGTGATCGGTGGTGGATCAGCTGGGATAGCGGCAGCATCTGCCGCCGCCCGGAATGATGCATCGACCGTACTTGTCGAGCGATATGGCTTTCTGGGAGGCACTTCTACAGCCGGTATGGTCGGTCCTTTCATGACGTCCTATACGGCAGATGGCAAGCGGCAGCTGGTTGCAGGGCTCTTCCAGGAAGTTATTGACCGAATGGTCGCGATGGGCGGAGCTGTGGATCCTTCGAACACAGAGTCCGGATCGGCCTGGTCGTCATTTATCAAGCTGGGCCATGCCAACGTGACACCATTTCAGGTGGAATCGCTTAAGATGGCCACACTGGAAATGGTCTGTGACGCCGGTGCACAGATTCGATTTCACACGTCGTTTGTGGACGTCGTAATGCAGGGCGAACGGATTACCGGCATCGTCATTCTTGACAAGGCCGGACTTGGTTTGCTGCGGCCAAAAGTCGTTGTCGACACTTCAGGTGATGGTGATATTGCGGTCAAAGCGGGTGCATCTTTTGAAGTTGGCCGGCGTGAAGATGGCAAGATGATGCCCGTAACGCTGTTCTTGACCATTGGCAATGTGGATGACGAACAGGTTGTGGCCTGGATGCGAGAACACGAGGTCCTACACCCAGGAGAGCGGCTGTTCGAGTGCATCGTGAAGCGCGCCAGAGCGCGAGGAGAGTGGACTTTGGAACGGGAGTTCTTGAATCTCTATCGCGAACCGATTCCGGGTCAATGGCGCGTCAACACAACTCGAGTACAAAATATTGACGGAACAAACCCTGCTGATCTGTCTCGTGCCGAGATCGAGAGTCGACGACAGGCATGGGAGCTGATTCGGTTTTTTCGATCGCATTGCCCCGGCTTGGAAAACTCGCAATTGATTGCGACCGCAAGTCAGGTCGGCGTACGTGAGACACGACACATTCTGGGTGACTATGTGCTCAGTGGGCAGGACGTTCTCGAAGGCCGCAGGTTCGACGATGCGATCGCCCAGTGCTCGTACCCCATCGACATTCATGATCCACAGGGCCCACGCGGGCGTTTGGAGGGGATACGTTCCGAACACTACGAGATTCCGTACCGTTGTCTTGTACCACGTCAGGTCGACAACTTATTGGTAGCCGGCAGGCCGATATCGGCTGACCACGAAGGGGCCGCATCTGCCAGAGTGATCCCCCCGTGTTACGCAACCGGTCAAGCAGCTGGCACTGCAGCAGCGCTCTCGATCAAACAAGGCGTCACGCCGCGGGAACTCGACACAGAGTTACTGCGTTCGACACTGCGTAAACAGGGCGCGATTGTATAAGAGGTCCTCGCGAAGAAATTGCGAGTACGTGCACGGAGTCGATGCCATCGCGCTGGGCTGGATGGGATCATTGTTTGCAGCTTGATTGTTGCGCCCGATTGCTCGACAATGCATGATGTTTCCTAACGAATTGCCGGCGAATCGAGCATCTGAGTCTCCCGCCTTGCCGGTGCCCCAGGACTCTTAGCTATGCCTTGTTCCTCACGATGTCGCGTGCTCTCTGCTACGAGCCTCGCTTTTCTCGCCATCACGACCACGGTCGCTTCGGCCGACACCATCCGTATGCACTCGAAGGGCGACGCCCTGCCCTTCGACCACCGTCGTATGATCGCCGACGCACTCCTGCCAATGATCACACCATGAAGATTCAAAGGACAACTGTGACGGTATTCAACGGGCTGCAATGCCGCCGCGACGACGACGCGCTGTTACGTCGCGGTTTCCTGGGAATCGTCGGATTGGCGTGTGGCGAATGCTTACTTCCGCGGCGACTGCGAGCTGAGTCGCCAGCGAGCGACCCGAGCGCGGACAAGCGGGCCGTTCGGCCATTTAAGCGTTATTCGGACCTGCTGGAGACTATTGAGAAACGTGGGTACAAGTCGCGTGTGCTGGGCTATGCGCCGGACAAGTCGCCGATTGTCGGCATCAAGGCCGGTGGGGACAAGAAGCCGGCCATCTTCATTAGCGCGGGGAGTCATTCCACCGAACAGGCTGGCGTCGCGGCCGCTGTGGAATTAATTGACAAGCTGGAAACGGAACATCAGGTCTTCGTGATTCCGTGTCGCGACCCGATTGGATTAAACGGCTACAAGTATGCACTGAGCTTGAGCCTGGGCGAGAAGCCCGAAATCGAGTCCATGGAAGCGATGGAAAAACTACTGCGTGACAAAGGCGAAGTGTTGCTTGATGCGGACGGCAAGCTGCTGGTGCTGATCGGAGTGTACGGTTACGCCAACCAGGGGCTCTATCGCAAGGTCGAGAAGGGTGCGGAGTTTCTGGAACCGCTCAAGGGTCGCCGACTTTGGTTTCCTTCACGTTACGAGAATGTTCCGGGTTCCGGCCTGTTCGAGCGGGCCTACACACAAGTCGTCACGCCGGACGGAGAAGTCCTGCACATGAATCGGTTTCACGACACATCGTGGGCTCCGGTCGAGGTTCGTTGTACTCGCGGGCTTATGGCGGAGATCAAGCCTGGGCTGACATTCGATCTGCACGAATACGGCGGCGACGCGTTCTGGTTTTCCGCCCGCCGTCAGCGGACCGACGAAGACGAGATCTGGGAACGCCGCATGGCTGCCGAAGCCGCCCGCGTCGTCGCGGCATCCGGCGCAAAGATGGCTCCTGATGACTACTCGCCGGGCTCGTTTTTCTCAAAGCTTCAGCCCGGCGTCTTTTGGCTTGATCCCAGCCTGCGTGGCGAAGGATTGAATCTCGCAGACTTCGGGGCGAATAAGTACGGTGCCGCATTCACTGTGGAGACCGGCATGCGACAGCCATTCGAACATCGCGTCCGGACGTCCATGCTGACCGTGCAAACGGCAGTGCAAGTCTTCGCGGAACGTTATCGATGACGACTTTGATCCCTGATCTAATGTGGTAACCAGTCATTTGAATAGAAACCAACTGGCAAAGAACACTTTTATGAGTACACATAAGCCCTTTTGCTGTCCCGGTCCGGTTTCGCGACGAAGCTTCCTTGAAGCTGGTTATCTGGCATTAGGAGGGCTGGGGCTGTCAGACTTGCTGCGTAGTCGTGCTGTGGCGGCCACAGCGAACTCGACAAACCGTGACGACACGTCGATCATATTGATCTGGCTTCAAGGTGGCCCCAGTCATATGGAAACCTACGATATGAAGCCCGATGCCCCGATTGATTATCGCGGGCTGCTTAACCCGATCGCCACGAACGCGCCAGGGATCGAGATCTGTGAACTCCTACCGCTGCATGCGAAAGTCGCGGATCGGTTCACTCTGATTCGCTCAATTACTCACGAGAAGTCGCAGCATGCACGGGGCTCTGTGCGATTCCTGAGCGGCCGCAAGACTCTGAGCGTAAATCCCATTTCAGAGTTTCCCACGGTCGGCCCGATCGTATCTCGCATGCGCGAGCATCGCCGCGTCGGTGTTCCAAATTATGTCGCCAGTAGCGCCCGCGCATACGGTGGTGGGAGTGCCTATCTGGGTGAATCGGCGATGCCGTTTGTGGTCGGCGGCAATCCCGGTGCCAAAGGTTACAGAGTGCCAAACCTGTCACTGGCCGGTGGACTAAAGAATCGGCTGGATGATCGCAGACGATTGTTGAAGTCGTTCGACTGCCTTCGCCGCGATATCGACGCGAATGGAACGATGGAGTCGATGGATGACATCAATCAGCAGGCGCTGAGCCTGTTGACGAGCGATAAGGCCCGCGACGCCTTTGACCTGACGAAAGAGAGTGAGGCAACTCGCGACCGTTACGGTCGCCACAAATGGGGGCAACGCGCGCTACTTGCCAGACGATTGGTTGAAGCTGGCAGCAGCTTTGTCACCATGGGTATGTCAAATCCCGACGTGACCGGCGCACAGAGGACCCGTACTGCCGCCAACTGGGATATCCACGCGATCAACGGCGATCTGTACTACGACATGGGGCTTCGACTCCCGCATTTCGACCGGGCTGTCTCCGCATTGATTGAAGACATCCATCAACGCGGACTGGATGAGAAAGTCATGCTGGTTGTCGCCGGCGAGTTTGGTCGCACGCCGCGCATCACCACACAGCCGGGCACAATCAGTAAAGTCATGCAGCCAGGCAGGGATCACTGGCCGGGAGCCATGTCCGTATTGGTTTCCGGCGGCGGAGCTCCGATGGGGCAAGTCATCGGTGCTACGACATCCAAAGGCGAATACCCTCGTGACAACAAGCTGGATCCGAACGATCTCTTGGCAACGATTTACCGATTTTTGGGAATCGACCAGAATCATGCGTTCCTTGATCGCAGCGGTCGTCCCATGCCAATCCTTCCCTACGGTAACCCAATCGCGGAACTGATATGACGACAGGGACGGTCATGGTCAATCAGTTCAGACCTCAACGCCCGAAGGGGTAAACGATAGAGCAGCTTCGCCGTCGGTGATTGCTATCTGTGCCATCAGGGAGTCTTTTCGTGCGATGTCTCGGCTGGCCTACTGAAGCGTCCGAGCGCGGAGGACGCGTTCACCGAGGGAGATGTTGATTGCACTAAAACTACAAGTGACGTTTTGTCCTGAGTCAGTTAGCGAAGTCGCCAGTGGTATCATTGTGCTGAAGAATTCGGGCTTTGATTCCGAGATGGCAAATTGGGACTCGACTGGCGAGGGCTTTCAGGATTTTGAGATAAGGCCGACGTGATCGGGGAACGAACCATCATGAGGGTAGTCTCACGCCACCGGAGAGGCTGCAATTATTGTGTCTGAGCGGTCGCGTTTTCAAGCACTGACTTGCTGTACGGCAGGCGAATCCATTTGTTTCGGAGGGATGTGGCTCATGATCCATTCACTCAATGCCAGTATCGTCAGACTCGGGTTGACGCCCAGGTTGACGGGTATGATCGAACCGTCCGCCACGTAGAAGTTCTCGTATCCGAATAGTCGCCCGTGTTTGTCGATCACGCCATCGTTCTGATCCCGGGCCATCGGGCAACCGCCAAGAATATGGGCCGTCGTGCTGAGGTTGAAAGCGACCTCAGGAATACTTGCCGACGCGTCGCCGTCCATCTTGCGCGCCAACCGCTTAGCGGCTTCGTTGGCGACCGGAATGAATTTGGGAACTTTCTCTGGCGAGTCCCACAGCGAGGTTACTCGTTTCGCAAACGGCCAGTACCAGCGGCGGCAAAGTTGCAAGCTCATGTGGTTCGGGAGCGATTGCATGACGAGCAGGATCCCTGATCGCCGCGCCCAGCCGATGGGATTGAGTGATCTCACGAAAGCCAGCGGATGACGCAGCACTTCGGCGACGAACCGCATCCACCGCGGCCAAGGCGGTCCCCCTGGCACGAGCACCGTGCAGAGCATCGACATGAAGTCCTGCCCCGCACCGTATCGGCACATCTCGATCTGGGTCTTGTCATCAGGACGGAACCCGGACGCGATGGCGATACCGCGTGAAAAATCGACGTCCCGCTGGCGGCTCGTGGCGCCCACCAAGGCCTCGCTGTTCGTCCGCACAAAGCACCCCAATTGATCGGAGATTCGCCGCAACGATCCACGCGACTTGCACTTCATCAACAGCGGCACCGTTCCCAGCACTCCCGCGGCTGCCACGATTCCGCGGCAGCGGAGCGTCCGCCTGCGCTTGAATAGGAGGTCGGTGATGCGAGCCGTGGCGAGTTCATAACCTCCGCTTGGCAACTCGCGGATATCGCGAACTTCGGTTTCTGGAATAATCTGTACACCATGCTGTTCGGCAAAGAACAGATAATTCTTGTCCAGCGTGTTCTTCGCATTATGCCGGCACCCGGTCATGCAGCCGCCGCACAGCGTACATCCCGCGCGATCCGGTCCCGCGCCTTCAAAATACGGGTCAGGAACGGTCTTTCCTGGCTCGCCAAAGAACACCGCCACCTCGGTCGGATGATACGTGTCTCCACGTCCCATTTCCTGGGCCACTTCACGCAGCATATGGTCGGTCTCTGCTTGGCAGCGGGCGGTCGTCACGCCCATCATTCGTTGTGCGGTCGCGTAGTGTGGAGCAAGATCGGCCTGCCAGTCTCCAAGCGAACTCCAACGAGAATCCTGAAAGATCTCGTCGGATGGTACGAGCAGAGTATTGGCGTAGACCAAGCTTCCACCGCCGACGCCGCAGCCGTGCAGAATCATGGTGTCACGTAGGAACGTGAACGCCTGGATTCCGAAGCAAAGCAACTTCGGCGCCCACACGAATTTCCGTAGATTCCAATTTGTTTTGGGGAACTCGTCGTTTCGCCATCGCTTCCCACGCTCGATAACGGCCACGGAGTACCCCTTCTCCGCCAGCCGCAGCGCCGAGACGCTGCCTCCGAAACCGGACCCAATCACGATATAGTCGAAATGGACGGAGCCTGTCGGCATGGAACCCCGGACTTGTCTGCAAGATGGAGAAACTGTTTTAGCATGCTGTGTTCCATAGTGTAGTTATATAGACTCGTTCGCTCTACGCGTTAGCCGGACAACGCCATGAAATCTCAACCTGTGGAAATCGACGAAACCCTAATGGAATTGACAGCGGCGCGCGAGCTTTTTTTGCTCGGTTGACGGCTGGCGAGCGCCGCCGGCTGACCCTGTCTTGCATTGCGAACGTCGTGTCGGTCGCAGACGAATGGGTAGCCGCAGGCCGCCAGACGAAAGGACCGCCCGATTCGCCTGCCATCACGGCTGAAGAAAGCCTCAGTGGGCATGCCACTACGTTGCGATTCCTGCAACTAACCGCCACGGCCCTAGCCGAACTGGAGCGACGACGGCGCCCGCGCATGCCGGGTCGCTCGACGTACGATGGACAGGGACGATTGCGGCCTCCGGTCGTGCCCGTGCGAGGGTTTTTGACCCGTTGACTTTCTTTGTTCATCAAGACTACAACGACAGCCCCAACTGAAGAGAGACTCAGCCGGTTGCTTCCTGTAGCCCGAGGTAGAGAATCGTTAGTTGAAGGGAGGATCTCATGTTGCCAAAACCCGAGTTTGATGGTCTAGAATGCGGACCGAATCAGGGCAACGGACAACGGCGTCCCAAGGCTGCTATCACGAAGTTGGGCGGGGGAAAATGCATTTCTGCCGTGTGATTCTGCAAATGATTGGTGAACTCCACGAAAGAGGCTATGAGTCTATTCGCCTTTGCCCCACGCTATCGAATTCCGGTATGCACTGGATTGCCTGGCTCGCTTCTGCGGAACAAGTGCTGCCCCACCACGGAGCCATCCTCCATCCGACGGCGATGATCCAAGCGATGAGAAGTTCACCGACGGAGGCGTTGGCTGCCTGCTACACAAGCGCTCACGAATTCAGGTTCTTTGGGTGGAACGATGCTGCTGAGGACTCACCTGCTCAGTTGGCTGCGAGGTTTGTCGACCGCTTTCCGACGATTTCCGCAGAGGGGAAAAGACCCGACCCGAACTATGTTGCGTGGTACAAGAACATGATCCTTCAGACCGAGCCTGAAGGATTGCCCTCGATCTACGCGAGTTCTCCCGAAACAAGTTTAATGGAGAATAACGGGTTAGTTGTTCTGGGGATGTCCGGAAGTGACTCGATCGTACTGCCGCCGCCGACTTTAGACGCACGCGAGCAACTTTGAGCGTTTCTGAGTCATAAGATATGAAGAAAAAAGAGTTTGTTTCCGCCGTAAAGAAATTGGCAACTGACGCTGGACTGCGTCACATCTCATGTCGTTTTCGCGCTGGCGACACCTGGGTTGGGGTGTATTCAGGAATCTTTGTCGTGATGAATCTTGACTCCGTGCGATTGCATTTGGAGCTGACCTCTCCGGGACAGGAGACCGCGACAGACTCCCCATCTCAGGATGTCCAAGACGAGGGTGACGTACCAGAACGATGCAAAACGGAAGACGAATTTGATGCCTTTCGTCGTGTGGAAGCTGCAGGCTTACCTGGTGACTGGTTTGAACAAAATCTAGGCGAACCCTGGGGCTTCCAACTCATTATCGACGACAAACGCCGCCGTGTACTTGCACTGGAAGCATTGAACGGGGTTCTCGAGTGCATCGCAAAAGATTTACATGACCTTGGCGCGGACGAATCACAGTCTTGTTGTCAGTGTGAAAGGCAGGCGACCACTCTCGGTTACTTCGAGACGATGTCAGAAGGTCCCCTTATTGCTCCGTACTGTAACGGGTGTTGGGAAGAGACCCAGCAGGCGACTCAAGGTGTCATTAGGACGGGTGAGCCAAACAATCTACTGCGAGGCTGGATCTTCCTGGTCATTGCGACAGTGGTCTTTGCTGCGATTTGGGGATGTTCGCAATACCCCGAATTTGGCGTTCCGTTCCATCTCCTTTTTATTGGATGCGCTGGGGCGGGTATCGCAATGGCGATTGCGACGACCTGGTTTGCCCAAGGTTCGAATTTGGTCCTGCGTCTCGCTGTAGCCGCAGGAGTGATGGCGGCAACGCTCGCTGGAAACATTATGGGGGTGAAGTTCTTGGTAGAAGCCCAAGGACTCGTGATTTCATGGCCGCGAATAATTCTGGCGTATTTTGTCGAGTACTTTCCGACGCACGTCGGACAGGAACTACTGTTTCTTTCCTGCGGTGTCGTTGGCGTTTTGATCGGCTTCTTCCTCATGCGTGAGTCCGAGCGAATTCGTTTGCGATAAAACAAGTCACATCGCATCTCGAAGTCATCAGCAGATTGAGCTGAATCGTACGGATCGAAATGCGCCCGGTCACATCGCCGAATGGCACTTAGTTCTCGCTAAAGCCGTTTGCCATATCACATTTGGTTTGATGTCGTGGTTTTCTGAGAAAGCCATAGTGTTTGGGGTTCCGTTTTCTGAGTCGGGGATTAAAGCGGTCAGGCCGAAACGAACGCCACCCCAACTCTGCGCCTCGCCCGCGGAGGAGAGCGCACCGTCGTCGTATTGTATCGAGCAGAGGTCGGGTATCTTCATTGGTGTATGTCTTCCCTTGCTCCGTCGTCACGTCGCTGAGATACTTTCGTATCATCGTGGCGGCCCCCTAGTCCTCGATGCGCGAGGCCGGCAAGCCGGGGCGGCTAGAAGTTTCACGGTAATTGAGTTCGAGTGAGTATTTTGAGCGCAGACGCGTAACTTGAGGTGGCGTTTAAGGAAACCGCAGGAAGATCTAAGCCTTACCTCACTAAGGAACACGGGAAAAATAACTTCGGCGAAACCAAAGTAGCCATCACACTCCGTGGGATGATTAGCAGAAGATATAGCGAAGTTGTTTTTCCCGTGTTCCTAAGAATGAGGAAAGACGGCTTTGCGCTGCCGACTTTTTAATCCGTCGTAGAGGCCGTTGGAGTAGACATGAGCGGGATGGGAAGTGACTCTGATACTCGTGGAAACAGCTTCAAGTACTGGGCTTTCATCAGCTACAGCCACCAGGACAAGAAATGGGGCGATTGGCTGCACCGCTCACTGGAAACTTACCGCTTACCCCGGCGACTGCAAGCCAGCCATGGTGGTGACATTCCAAATCGGCTCGTACCGATTTTTCGCGATCGGGAGGAGTTGCCCAGTTCGGCCGATCTCGGTCAGGTCATTGGAGACGCACTCCAACAATCACGTTCTCTGATTGTTATCTGCTCGCCGCGATCAGCCAGCTCGCGCTGGGTGAATGAGGAGATTTTGGCGTTCAAGCGACTGGGCCGGGCAAACCGGATTCTGTCGCTGATTGTCGATGGGGAGCCGAACATTGCGGACAAGCCGGCGCTGGGGCTGGAGGAGTGCTTTCCGCCGGGGTTGCGCTTTCAGATGGGGCCGGACGGCGAGCTAAGCAGCGAGCCAGCGGAGCCGATTGCGGCCGACGTCCGGGTTGGGATGGATGGCAAGATCAATGCCAAGCTGAAGCTAATCGCCGGCATCCTTGGCATCGGTTTCGACGAGCTGAAGCAGCGCGATTTGCAACGTCGCCAACGTCAGTTGGTTGCGATTACAGGGTCGGCAGTGGCCATCATGGCGGTGACCATCGGACTCGCGATGGCGGCGCTGCTGTCGCGCGCGGAAGCCATTCAACAGCGGCACCAGGCCGAGATCAATCTCGGTGAGGCACGTCGGCAGGAAGGGATTGCAAATGCCAACGAGGCGGAGGCCAAACGCCAGGAGGGAATCGCCAAAGATAACGAGAAGCTCGCTCGCGCGGAGAAACTGGTGGCACAGCAGCAGCGCTTCGTCGCCGAGTTCAATCTGGCAAGTCGCTCTTACGACGAAGCGCAGATTGACAATGTTCGCGAATTGCTGTTCCGGCAAATCCCGGCCAAGGAAGGTGACGCGGATTTGCGGAGTTTTGAATGGTATTACCTAAAGCGGCTCTGCGAACGCGATCTTCTCACGCAGAAAAATAACACCTTCTATCCCAGGGCGGTGGCAACGAGTCCCGACGGGCGCTATATGGCCCAAGCTCTTCAAGCTGAGAAAGCAGTTTCCGTGGTGCTCAGCGGCTGGGGCCCTGGAACGGAGCGGCGCCATCTGCGGGGCCACCTCGGTTCCATAAATTGTGTGGTCTTCAGTCCAAACGGGACGCGGTTGGCGACTGCCAGCAATGACAGGACGGTCAAGATTTGGGATGTGGCCGAGGCTGCCGAGGTTCATACTCTAAAAGGCCACACCGGTCTGGTTTACAGCGTTGCTTTCAGCCCCGACGGCAAACGACTTGCGACAGCCAGTTCCGACAAGACGGTGAAACTATGGAGCGCTGAGACATTCGTTCAGTTGCACTCGTTGGCTGGTCACAAGGACTCCGTTCTAAGCACGGTCTTCAGTCCGGACGGCACGCGCTTGGCCAGCTTGGATCGTAGGATGCTGAAAGTGTGGGATGCTACTACGTTCACCGAAATCCGAGAGCTTGAGTGCCACACTCCGTATCCGGGAAACCTCGTCTACAGTCCGGATGGGAAGCGGTTGGCTGCGTGCAGCTTCGCCACTGCCGATCAGACTACAGTAGAAACGGATGAGCCGGAGCGGCCCGTCGATGGTCCGCTCCGGTGGGTCGTACGGGTGTGGGACGCCAGTACATTGGAAACCGTCGGCATAATCCCCGCGCACAGTAACATCGTGACTCATGTATGCTTTAGCCCGGACGGCAAACGACTAGCGACGGGCAGTTGGGACAAGACGATCAAGCTCTGGGACGTAGCGAGCCTTAAGCCAATCACCACGTTTCGTGGGCACTCCTACTTCGTGTGGGGCCAGACGTTCCACCCTGACTGCCGACGATTGGCGTCAGCCGGCGGTGACTATGCGATGAAGATCTGGGATACCGAGGCGCTCTCTGAAACGTATTCACCGGATCTGGTCGTGGCATCTACCGCTACCTCCGGAACTCATCCAATGTGGCCACAGGATGTGTCTTTTAGCGCAGACGGACAGATGCTGGCAGCGGTCGGAGTCGGGGGTCTGAAGGTCTGGAACCCCAGTACGCTACAAGCAATTGCCGACAGCGATCGGATTTCGCGTGAGCTTTGTAACAGAGTCATAGCCTTCAGCCCAGACAACGAACGCCTCGCCATCGCGGACGGCAACAATGTGTCGGTCCGGGACGCACGCACGCTGAAGATAATAAAGACATTAAACTGCTTCGCGCAACCTCGGAAGTCGAAGCGGATTTGGGTTGGGTTCAGCCCTGATGGCAAACAGCTAGCCGCCACTTCCGATGACAACACCGTCAAACTGTGGGATGCCGCGAACTTTGGGGAGGTAGGGGTCTTTCAGGGAAACGCCAGAGAAGTCGAGGCGGCATCATTCAGTCCAGACGGGAAACTCCTAGTCACTGTGGCTGACAAAACGGAGCCGGTGAGAATCTGGGACGTGAGCAAGCGAGAAGAAACCGGTGCGATCCGGCACTCGGACTCACCGCGTTGCTCAGCCTTCAGCACTGACGGGCAACGCTTGGCTATTGGTTACGGCAGCGGTAGGGTGGCGATCTGGAATCCAGCCACACTCGAAGAGGTCCGTGACCTGCGGGGACACCACGGTTTGGTCCACTGCCTTGCTTTCAGCCCCGATGGCAAGCGGCTAGTGACGGGTAGCCTGGATAAAACAATCAAGTTTTGGGACACCGCCACACTGGACGAAGTTTATACTCTTAGGGTCGGCCAGCAACTGCAGAGTCTGGCATTCAGCCCGGACAACCGGATGATGGTCACGGTGGATCAGTCCGGCCACTTGCAGGTTTGGGATGGAACTGAATCCACGAAGGAAGAGCGGGCCGCACGTTGGGAAAACTTGGAGAAAGAAGTTCCCGCCTGGCACCGTCGTCAGGCAGAGTACAGTGAGCAAGAAGGTGACCAATTCGCAGCCAACTATCACCGCGAACGACTTCGCAGGTTGGAAGCCAACAATCCGTAAACAGGTTTCGCGTTGGCGCTCGTTGTTCCTCCAATGTGTCGTTCGTCGACCAGCAGTGTCTCACTGCATTCTGGACTTTCGTTCGCGAGTTGCCGTCGTGCGGTTCGGAGTGGGGTGAGCTGATGGTCGTAACGACGTTGCGTCGAGATGGTGTCGGTCATGCCTCCACTTTTTCTGGCCATGGCCTCTGTGGGAAGTGGGCCTGGGTGTCACGCGGTACCTATGTGGGTAAGTCCAGCCTGAAATTCCGGAATGATGTGAGAAACAGCAGGGCGTGGCGTTGTACACTTAACGCTATTAAACCAGGGATTGAATGAGAGAATCGTTTGAAACACGATTGAAAAGCGAACTCTTGCATACGTTGCTTTACCAACCGAAGCCGAGTCTCTTTGTGTTGGGCGAAATGTCGCGTTACTTTACGACGGTAGCACCAATTCGCGGAACTTGAGCGAGACCGCCCACTCGTGAACTTCGACCGCCATAATCGCCTCAGCGTGGTGGATCTCCGCGGCGAGCGCTTCCCGTGAATAAGGGCGGCGACATCGTTCCGCAAGTCGTTCCAGGTTCTGTGCCATTCGTTCCGAATGTTCCGCGACCCGGTCGTAGTCCAGTAGCGATGCAATCGCGTGAATCGAAGCACCCCAAGCGGGAAGAATGACGGCAAAGAAGCTGATCCACACACTCATATCGCCTAAGCGGTTGTCTCGTTGCGCATCGCCCGTTGCGGAGTCATCGTGAGCGTGTTCATTTGAATCTACAGACTTTTGCTGATGTACCTGGTGCGTTCCGTGGTCTCGGTGTCCTACGCTGAAAAGGTGTAAACTTGCCATCACAAACGTCAGGCAGAAACATCCAATGCCCAGCCGGTGATAGAAGTGTGCGATTCTCTTTTTTCGTTCGGCATTTTGTCGGTGCCAAGCGGCTTGCTGCGTAATCCACTGGTCTACCAAGTACTTCTGCAACGCCGCGAACTCGATCGGTGGTATCGCCTCCTTTACATCAGCCACAAGGTCGCGAAACGTCTCGACAAACCACTGTTCGGGGCCGTCGTAGAAGGACAACTTGATAGGTGTCGTTTCGGTCTTGTGGTGTACTCCCAACATCGCGGTATACGAGGCCGTCCGAAGCCATTCGGCCATGTGACGATCGTTTAGCCACTTTTCCTGCCATGCTTCGATTTGGCTGACGCGAAGCAATAATACGGCGGCCAGCATCGCAAACACTTCGAACACAATGATCCACAGAGCGCCGGGGAAGAACAGTAGTTGCAGTACTGCAATCGTGACTGCAAACGCTGACAGGCGAAACAATGCCTTGGCACCAAACATGTACAGTCGTTGATAGGCGACGGCGAGCACATCTGCTCGAGTGTAAAGCGGGAGCAAGGTTCGTTCGACCGAAGTAACTGCGTCTTGCGGTAGTCCCGCTTGAAGTGCTTGCTGTCGAAGATGTGAAGTTTCCTGCGCCGTCGCTTCGTCGATAGCTGCTTGCGAGATGAGCGGATCGCGATTGTAAGCTGCCAAGCGGTGGTAGCCAATTGACAAGTCTTTCGCGTAGTCCGGCACCCGATTGACCCGCGCGCCGACGAATGGCTCGCTACTCGTTGCATCGGGGACGAGCATGCAAGCCGGACGATTCGGTTCGTTCGAGTCGATCCAAATCACACGACGTCCGGCGGAAATAGCATAACGGACGATATCTCCCGTCCCGCCAAAACCCGTGGCGTAATTGCCGTCCCAGATCGCGATCAGTATCTCGGAGGCATCGACGACATATCGTCCCACATCGAAGTAGCCTTGGCTACGCTGAAGTGGATTCGACCAGTCCAGTTCTTCGGCCTCTGTAGAACAATGCAATTCGGTGGTCGTTTCGGCATTGGATAACAAATCCTCGAATTCCTGACGATCGCTGCCCGCGTGAAAGTCCTGGCGATATGTATCAACCGGAAAGGGTGTCACCACGCGCAGCCGAGAACTTGGTTGGTCTAAAACCGCGTGAGCCACAATCCGATCGCTTCCCTTGGCCAACGGCGAGACAACGGTCCAATCAATCGGTGTCTCTCGTAATCCAGCGCCACCTTTCGATGGCATCGGCAGACGAAAGAGCTTCAAAGCCGGGCGAACCAACACCAACGCGGCACGATCGAGCAGCCGAGAAAACGCGTTGCGAGATGCTCCACTCTGGCTAGCGGCACCCAGTAATGTCTCTTCAATGTGTACCAGCGTGCGAGCCACTGCATTAGCGACCGCCACTTCATCCTTCAAATTGCGATGCCCAGTCACGCCGATTCGCAGTGGGTACCGTGCAGATTCCAATCTCATTACTCCGTCTCAGTGGGGGCAACGCGGAATGCCCGAACTAATCGACGCCGTACAATCCTCACCGATGATAAGTATTCGTCTCATAATCAAACTTCCAAACAACGTCTTCAGACCAATTCGAAAACGAGATGTTCTCTGTGTGAAACGCCCAAAAACAATTCGGGCAAAACGCATAGTAATTGTCGTAGAAATCAATCCCGCCAAGATCGATGTGGCCATGAACAATTCCCATTGAGCCGCAAGTGTTGCACTTGGCAGCCATATCTGGGTTACTACATGAATCTAGACCTAAGGCGGTAGCAATTTCATTGAGGTGGTCCTGAAGATTCTTCAGTCTGGGGAATTCTTTCACACACTCTGCCGTCATCTGCTGAACGTACGGTAATAGGAACGACGCAATCTTTGGGCCTCTGTTGTAGGAAGTGCCACAGTGTATCGCAAGTGATAGCAAATACTTCAGCGAACAAATCAATTCGGCAAGTTCTGTCTGCTTTTGGGCAGCCGCGAGATGCTCGGGAAGGTGAGTTATGTAGTAGGGATTGAATCCCGCTTCCGACGAACGAAACTCAGCAACCCCTTGATCTGCCAATAACCGATGCCCTTCGACGACGCTCACAAAAAACACTCCCGCCTTTGCTTCATCCGCCAGCCAATCGGCGAGCGATTTATGACAAGGCTTGAGGCCTTCGCCGTTCGCTTCGTTCGTAGCCGGGAACAGGGAGCCGAGCGTGCGAGTGAAGTCGCGGAATTCTTCGTCCTGCCAGTGGAAGAGGCGTTTGAGAATCTCGATGGGCAGCGGTTCGCGGGCGGCGAGGATGGCACGGAGTGCAGGGCGGATGCGCTGACGATAGTCGTCCAGATCGGGGAACTGACGCTGGAAGTATTGGAAGAATATCCCGCCGAGACCTTGGGGAAACTGACCGGGCCGGTCCAGCGAGAGATTCCCGCGGTGGACATCGTCACAGAAACGCTCGACGTACAAGAACACGCCTTCACTCCTTTCCAATATTTGTTCGATGAGCCGATCGACGTCGGGGCGGGCGTGGAGTTGCGGCGCGAGTTGCTGCCGGAGGTAGTCACGGATGTCGGCACGGTTGGCCTCGGTGCGGGTGTCGAGGACCAGCGGGTTAAGCCCTTGCAGCGGCGTTTGAACAGCACTTTCTGGGCGGCTAGTGACGACGAGGCCGAACCAGCTGGGCAGGCGAGTGGCGTGGCGCGCAAGCATCTCCACCAGCGCGTTCCGCCCGCCCCCCACTCCAGTAGCATCTCCAGCTTCGTCAAACGCATCAATGACGATGAGCTGGCGGTCGCGGCTGCCGCCAATGCCGGAGCGGAGCGGGTTGGCGAGTAGGTATGCGAAGAGTTCGGCGGGGTCTTTGCGATCAAGTTCGGCGATCTCCGGCAATGTGAGCAGCAGCTTGCGGTAGTCAGGAAGGCGAGTGGCGAGTTGGAAAGCGATGCTGCGAACGACACGTCGGGCATCGCGATGGTCGGGCTTGTCCCATTCGACAAATTGGGCGGCGATGACCGCGTCGGAGCGAGAGTGCGTGAGTTGAGCGGCAAATGCACTTTTGCCCACGCCGGGGTCGCCGGTGATCCAGAACAGGCGGGAAGTGCAATTCTCATCCTGTCGCCACTTCTCCACGGCCTCGAACAGCCAGTCGCGACCGAAGAAGCCTTTGTTCAGCAGATCATAGAGCCTCGCATCGGGTTTGATCGGCTTCAGATGGCCGCTGAGGGTTTCAATCTCGCCGGCGAAGCGCCGGCTTTCTTCGCTCTCGACGACGCGAACGATTTCAGCAAGCTTCTCCTGATACCAAGCTTCCCACGTCACTGCACCTGCCGCCCGCCGCTCTTTCCAGTCGTGCATGTCTAACCACTGGACGTGGCCAATGTTGACCGGCGGCTGCACTTCCGTTTCGCTTTCCACAAGAATAGTCTGGATGTTCCCCCCCTTCACGCCCAGAGCAATGGCAACTTCGTCGCGGCATACCCCCGGGTCGCGTGTGGAATGCCTGGAGAGAAACGATAGGACACGGTGACTGTCAACGATGCCTTCGGTAATGGACCGTCGCCAGTTGTCGCCGAACTTGATTTCGCTCTTATCAAACCAGACATCATGCCCGCGTTGTTCCAGACCAACCTTGATCAGTCGGACGAGCTCCTCGTTCGCATCGTGTCCGTAGCTGAGAAAAATCCGCAGCGGATCAACTAACTGTTCAGCCCGAAACGCATGGCGGCAGTCTTCGCAAATGTGCTCTTGCCGCTTCGCGCTGAACACCGCGTCCGTCGAACCACAATTCGGACATTGAACTTGTTGACTCACTTTATCCTCGCACACGTATCAAGAGACCGCCTCGTGTTGTCGACCATTGACTCGATCAAAAGAGTGTGTTGAACCGTGAACAATGCCGAAATGGACTTGCGGGCAGCGACTATGCTCGAAGGGATTGCAAAAGGACTGCGTACGCGCGAACTCTAGGATACGGTGCGGTTGTCGAACTATGGTCAACGATCGCTGTGTCGGCATACGCGCCCTCCTTGGACTCGACTGTACCTTGCAGCTCATTGTCGCTCATCGCGATTGAAACACAATCACTGCCGGAGCCGGTCGTCGCAGGGTCTATGGCTCGATGCCCGTTGGTTATGGCTGGTCGCTTTGACAACTCGAGTGCTTCACGCACGCAACGGCAGATAGAAGGCTTCCGTTGGCGAGCTGGGCCGTTTGGTGAGAAGGCAGGAAGTCATCACCCATTCTGCGGCTTTTGAATCTCGTACCCCAACGCCAACATCGCTTTAAGCGTGCTGATTACTGACCGGCGGTCGTATTCTTTCTCGTTCTCTGCAAGGCCGCCATAAGGCACCAGATCGGGGTGAGTTTTGAGCGTATCGTTACGCACATCGCCGTATTCCCAATTCTCGGCAATGCGTTGTTGAGCCCAGATGTCGTGGCTGTTTTCTGCCAACTGTTCGGTTAAGGCACGGAGACTGTCCGGTAAGTTGATTTGCGTGACATCGATCGGTTGCGGTGTGTACGTCATGCACTTTCGCAAATCAGCAGCCATGTCCAGGGCCGTCGTGTACCGGTCGGAGATATGCTTGGAGAGTGCCTTTAGGCAAATCCGCTCGAGTTCTCGCGGAATGCGATCATCAATTGAGCGCGGAGGCCGCGCTTCTTGACCGATGATCCGGCGGAGTAACTCTTCGAGGTCGTTGCTTTGGAAAGGGCATTGATTGGTGAGCATCTCGTAAAGTACGACGCCCAAGCTGAAAATGTCGGAACGTCCGTCGAGCAAACGCGAGTCGCCGCGAGCTTGCTCGGGGCTCATGTACATCGGCGTGCCCGCGACTTCTGGTCCGCTGCTAAGCTGTTCGAGCTTTAATGCCATGCCGAAGTCGACGAGATAAGGGTGCCCGTTGGTGTCGATCAAGATGTTGGCTGGCTTGATGTCGCGATGAAAGATCCCTTTGCCGTGCGCGTAATGAGCTGCCTCGGCGACCTGCGAGATAATTCTCGCGCTCCTGGCGAATGTCAGCTCGCGCGACTTGATGAGTTTTTCCAGCGATTTCCCCGCAATGTATTTCGTGACTACCTGACAGGGCCCATTGCCGGGACGGACGACGTCATACACCGGTACGATGCTCGGATGATCCAAACTGGCTAAGACGCGAGGTTCCTTTAAATAGTCTTCGACATCCTCAATGTGAGCATGAGGCACCTTCACGGCGACTTGCCGATTCAGGTCCTCATCCAACGCGAGGTATACAGTGCCGAAGGCGCCTTTACCCAGTACTCGCAGCGGGCGAAATCTGCCGAGGTCCGGCAGCCCCAGTTCATCTGCCGACGGCGGCTTCGCCGGCCGTTCAAACGCCACGGTCTCCCAGAGTCCTGCGGCGAACTCCTTAAAGCGTTCTTCGTACTCGCCCTCGCGCACTTGATCGCCGCACTTGCGCCGGAGGTCTGTTTCGATACGAATCAATTCCGCCAACACCGACTTCCTGTCGGCCTCTTCGACTTGCTGCAAATAGTCTTCGATCAGAGGTTGCTGTCCCGCGTCCCATGCCTGCCGAAAACGGCGACCAAGTTCGGATTCCATACGCGCAATGCCTCAAAAAGTTCGTCGACGATTCGGCGCAATTCGGCTGTCCCAATGAACTGCCAGCCCTAGATTCTATCAAACTGATCGCAACGCTCACCATCTAGCAATGGATTGCGGTTCTTGAGAATACGTAGTCCAAAGGGTGGGCACTAACGTCGTCCATGATCCGACGTCACCGAGGCAGTACTCTCTCGTCACGCTCGGAGGCATGCGAGCTCTCTAGCGAAATGCTTCCAATGGATTCAACTTCTGTACTTGCGACGAGTTCGTCCTCGCAGAGCACTGGAATGGATGTGACGCTGCGTTCATTCAGCTTTCTCCACAGCCAGGGTCGCAATCGGCCATCCTTCACCACAATCGGCGTCCCATTCGAATCGACAGTATCGCGCCATTGCTCCTTGACCGACGCGATGGTCGCCGCGGTCTGTCGAGTATCCGTTTCACCACCTGTGTAAACTTGTTCCAATTTGTGTTCTGCCTCGCAGTCTAGGACGACGACACGCAAAACGCCGACACCATCGCAATACGCTCCACAGAGAATGTGACTGCAATCAACACGTACGAGTCGAAGCAGTTCCTCCGCATCCACCTGCCCAGCATGACGACCGATAGACTCCAAAATCATGCCGCACTGACGGATTGGCACGCGTTCTTCGAGCAACTGGCCAAGTACTCGATGCAAGACCGGAACAGGCACAACATTTGGGACCAAATCAGATACGAGTCGCGGCGCAGTCGTACGCAGTTCGTCGAGCAAATCACGGACGGCGCCGTACGAGAGCAGCGACTTCGCATGATGCAAGATGACGTTCGTTAGATGCGTTGCAACTACCGCGGTGGGCTCAACGACGGTCGCTCCACGACGTTCATACTCGGATCGAGCACGGCAATTGATCCATCGGGCAGGAACACCAAACACAGGATCAACAATCGAACCATCTTTCTGCCGTTCATCATCAATCGCCAAAAGTTGTAACGGCTTCAATTCGCCGGAGGCAACGGTGCATCCGGCAAGTTCGATTCGGTAGCTCGTGCGCGGCAATTGGATATTATCGCGCACTCGGATCTTAGGAATAACAAGCCCCAGCTCGCTTGCTACTCGCGATCGGACCTCCGTGATTCGATTGAGCAAGTCGCCGCCGTGCGCTGAATCGACCAAACCGAGCAAATCGCATCCCAATTCGACGCACAGGCGAGTGTTGTCCAGCGCCGACACACAACACTCGTCGGTCTCTGTTTCACCGGCGTCACTGTTGTCGGCCGTGCGGTCAGCGATCACAATTGCCGGACGCCTAGCACTACAAACGCCCGCATCTCCCCCTCGCTCCGAAGCTGCTGGCGGCGGAATGTCTTCTAGGCAGGTGACCGAACCGACGGCGTGAAAGTGGATAACCGTCTCGGCGTCGCGACAGTGTGCATCAAGGTCCGGATCGAAAGCATACATCCGCTGCGACCAACTATCCTCTTCCAACTCGCTGACTGTCAAGGTTTGCTCCAACCGGATACAGTCGCCGTAGACAGACGCCAGCGTACCAACATAACTCTTATGCCCGCCTGTCGAGACACGCACGATTCGCCCGACATAGCGTTCGATCAAGCTCGATATATCCATGCTTGTGCTCCTGCTTTGTACTCCGGCGCGCGAGTGCGCCAAGATCGGCGACAACCCGAAATGTCAGTGAGGGGCCTACTTTCCCTTGTTCACACTGCGGGTTATCGTGCATGAGGGGTGCTCTAAGTTCCGAGATGTGTCCCGAGTTGGAAAGGTGCGTCTTGCTACCAATTGTAAGGAACAAGTCGCCAAGCGTCCGTATCCAGGATAGCACAGCGACGGGAGCAAATTGCGCCGATGGAGAACAAGTAACGGCTCTCTGGTTCCAGGTCGAGTGGCAATTCACCTTGCCAGTCAAGTAACTCGCCATCTCGTAAGGCGTGCCATGTGTGAAGATGACCGGTCAGCAGGATGCGGTGAGGCAACTCCGTGAAGCAGGCGGCTGCATCCGGTGCCGCTTGGGGAAAGCGGCGCGTGTACCACAACTCGCGTTCGACGTGCGGGTTCAGAATTGGAAACACGTGGCTAGCGAGAACGTCGCCAAGATCGATGTGTGGATGTAGCGACTTGAAGAAACCGCTGATCTGCTTCGACGTCGCTTCTCGTCGTCCGCAACAGAACTCAAAATCGTGATTCCCCCAAACGCCAATTGCGTCGACTTGGTTGAGCAACTCCACGCAACCCTCCAGCTCTTCGCCTGTCGTGACAAGATCACCCAAAAACACATAACGATCGACGTCCTCCGACTGCATCCACGCGAGCGCGTGTTGCAACTCCGGGACGCACTCATGAACATCAGCCAGCAAACCAAACTTGGGCATCGTTGATCACTCCATCGTGTCGCGTTCGGCATCCGTAAAGTAACAGGCCACGGTTTCGTCGTTCGCCGAGGCGCGGCGCATTCGCGAGACGCTTGCACCGGCGGCAGCGAATGCCTGCAGGCAACTATCGGACGAGAAATCTGAAGTTGCTGCGCGAGCGATGCCTAGCCCGCCAGCTTCGGCGAAGGAATTCTGATTCGCGCCCAGGAAGGTGAACTTCCAATTGTAGACACTTTGCTGATGTTCGATCATCTGTTTGATCTGCGACTTTGTGAATTCGTGGCTGCTGTTCTCCTGCCCATCCGTGACGATCACGAACACAACCAACCCTGGTCGCTCCACCTCCGGCATCTTGCTCAGCCGCTCGCCTGTTTCATTGATCGCTCGTCCCACGGCATCCAACAGCGCCGTCATACCTCGCGGCACCAGATGAAACGTCGGCACATCCTCGATCGGCATACCGCGATGAACGAATTCATATTCTGTATCAAATTGAACCAGCGAAAACACGGCATCGCCCGGTTCCTTCGTCTGCTTCTCGACAAAATGATTCACGCCGTTTTCCGCTTCTTCCCGGCACGCCGACATCGATCCACTTCGATCCAGCACAACAGTCACATCGGTCAAGTCTTTTCGCATGGCATAGCTCCTTGCAACTTGTCACCCAGCAGGTCACGCCTGCCTGCTGTCCATCTCAGTCTTTCGAGATACAACGTCCCAGGCAATCGTCTTTGTGTTCGCTATGCCGAGCAGTTATGCCCGTATGCAGAATCCCTTCGCGTTGTCCGGCACAACAGGAACGGTGTGACATGTAGGGTGCCGTCGAGGAACGAGGCGCATCTTCACAAGTGACCTCCCAACTTGGCCCGGCTTCGCCCTTCTACTCGACCACGACGCATGCTGTCAGATCTGTCACTTCGTCGATACGTCAGGTGGTAGCCAATCATCGATCGAAGGCGTTTTTCAGCAAACCCACCGCTACGATTAGCAACCCTACGGCAAACCAAGTGGCTGGGAGACTTGCCCAAACATGGTCCTTGGTTAAGTACAAGAGACTACCCGAAAGCAAAATGCAGGCGGACGCAGCAACCACCAAAGGACTGCGTCTGGGTAACGGTACGAACTCATGAGGTTTGCTGGGAATCGAATGCTCTTCCGTGACTCCTTCAAGACGCAATATGTACAGGTGAGAACCGACGCTACCGACGTACAATTTTCCATCGACATCCCAAGTGGGCGAGCGGTCAAATTGATCTGGAAAACATGCGACCCAGTTTTGGGTGGACGGATTGATAACTACGGTTTCTTGCCCTGGGTGGAATGCCTCAAGTGAGACATAGTCTAAATCTGCGGCAATCGCGAACACATCGTGTGGTCCTTCAAGACGTTCGATACATTGGCCTGACTCTGTCATAAACGTGCGAACTATTCTCTCCGATGTAATACCTTCAGTACCTGTAACGAGTCGGCCTCCATCGGGCGAAAACCTGAGTTTTGTCACTGAGTATCCATGTCGTTTAAGCCGTCGCCATCGCTTTCCGGTCTTGCTGTCCCAAATGCATACCCTTTTGTCCTCTCCGCCAGTCGCTACGAGTCGACCGTCAGGCGAGAACGCGACACATCGGACCGCCTTCGAATGTCCGTTTAATAGCTGCTGAAGTTTTCCATTGGATGTGTCAACTATCCCGACATCCGTTTCGTTGGTGTATCCACCGATCGCACAGAATTGTCCGTCAGGTGAGAGTGTAACTCCAGATCTCCAGCGACCTCGAATATTTTCGAACTTACGTAATTGGAGGCCTGTTTCGGTTGACCATAGCCTGAGCGTGTTTTCCTTTTCGGAATAGCTGGCCAAATGCGTCCCCGCGTCTGTAATGCTGCATGCAGTGACGTCAGCGTTGTGCCCGTGTAGCCGGTATTTGTCGTTCCCTCCTTCGAGCTCCCAAACACGAATGGATTTGTCATTCGAGCCACTGACCGCAACGTCTCCGGTTAACGGGACAGCAACGCATGTCACGGCACGGTCGTGCCCGCGAAACGTCCTAAGCTTGTTTCCCGAGATAACATCCCAAACAACAACCGTATGATCTTCCGACCCGCTGACGATTCGTTTCCCATCTGACGAGAATGCGACAGAGGTCACAGGTTTTGAGTGACCCTCGAGCGATCGTAACAAGGATTGTGATTCGATGTTCCAAACGCGGATTGTTCCATCGCGTGATGCCGTCGCAACGATATTGGGGGCACACGGATTTGTGGCAATATCCGTAATCCATCCCTGATGCCCCTCAATCGCTGCCAACTCGGTCCCATCGTCGATGCTCCAGATCCGCAAGGTTGAATCCCACGAACCGCTCAATACGAATCCGCCATCGACTGATACGGCGACGGATGTGATCTTCGCCCTGTGGCCTATCATGGATTGGAGCAACTCGCCCGTTTCTGCATCCCAAACCAATACAAGACTATTTGAGCCATCAAACGAACCGGCTCCCGCAACGATCCGCTTGCCATCCGGCGTGAACACCACACAGTTGATCGGCGGGCCATTGTCTTGAAAGACCGCCTGAACCGTTTGCGAAGGCCAATGCCAAAGTACGACTCGATTCTCCACAACAATCGGGCTTCCTGAACACACAACAAGAAAATTGCCGTCAGGGGAGATCGCTGCATCCAGCGCAAGAATATGCGCCCGTCCTGCCTGTAGACGAGATTTTTCACGTCCATCGATTAGGGAGTAGATCCGAGCAGTTGATCCGATAGTCGTCGCCAACCATTTTCCATCTTCAGAGCAGTTGAGGCTGGACGATCCACTGCCATGTCCTTTAATCACCAATCGCTGGCCTCCACCCAGCCGAACCCGTGGTGGTCGTAACGACCTCAGCCACGGGGCTTCCCTGATGCGGCCATTGCGCCAATCTTCCATAAGGCAGCTCACGCTGAACTCGCTGTCCGTTAGCACGTCCTCCACAGGCAAATCAAGATGGTCCTGAGCATCCGGGCAGTCGTACCACCAGCACGTGTTCCACATGCACTGGAACATCGTGGTCGGATGCCGGTCGATAAAATGGATGTCGCGGCGGATGGCTTCGTTTAGCAGCGAGAGCATCTTGCGACGAGGATGCTCAGCGGGCATCACCTCGATGGCGTCGGCTAAGTCTTGAGCAAGTTGAAAGATCATAATAACGCGCCGCAGTGTGACGAGCTTCCAGCAAAGGAAACGTTCGGACGTCTGCCCCGATGGTTTCGCTCGGAGCGGGCGAGATAGCTTCACATCAAATGATACCGCTAATGGAACTTGCGCTGGTTTTCCACGCGTGTGGCTTCGTTGGAGGCGACCACTTTTACGAGATAAAAATGTTGGTTGCCAGGTCCATTCAAATCCGAACGACTATACGCACCTACGATCGCTTCGGAAGGATGAAAGGTTCCGACGAGTTCGTCTGGGAACCACGAGACAGCATCGCCGCCCGTAGCTGTCTCGATCCGCGTCTCTCCACCACCGATCACTAACCGGAAGTCGGATTCGTACGAAGAACGGGCAATTTTCCCATGCAGAGGAATCTGCTTGACCCCCAACCGTTTACCGGTTGTCGCGTCCCAAATGTATAAGGCATTATTGGCCCCACAGCTGAAGATCTGCCGGCCATCTTCACTGTACTCCACATGCGTTACTTGCCACGCGTGGCCCTTGAGGCAATGAAGTTGTACTCCACTTTCCACGTCCCATACCATGACAATCGTGCTACTTGAGCCGCCCACGATTGACCCGCTATCTGGAGCAAAATCGAGGCAAGACACGCCGCCGTGCGCCGAACGAGATACGACTAATTTCCCGCTGAACGCGTCCCATATGCGTACGGTGGAATCTAGAGATGCCGTTGCTACACGCTGACCATCGGGAGAGAATCTGACGTCGCGCAGTTGCTTGCTGTGGCCTTGAAGTCGTTGCGATGCGTCACATGTTGGCCTCCAGATCCGAACGGTCTTATCGTCTGAGCTTGTTGCAATGTGCTCACCATTAGGACTGTACGCGACGCTTCGTACGCTTGATTGGTGTCCAGTGAAACATCGCAATTCACTTCCGTCCGCAATATCCCACACTCGCACTGTACCATCATAGGACGCGCTCGCAACGCAGCGACCATCCGGGCTAAATGCAACTCCGACGACCGAATCCGTGTGACCCTCGAACGAGCGAACTGTTTCACCGCTCGTAGCGTCCCAGATGCACACCTTGTTATCTGACAAACTCGCGTTGGTGCCGTTGGCAACCAATGTTCCATCAGGACTGAAGGCTACACAATTGAAGAGCTTTACTGGTTGCGGGACAGTAAGCAGACGCTGCCCGTCGGAAGTGTCCCACACGCAAATCGTCTGGTCGTTTGAAACGCTAACAAGTCGAGTACCGTCCGGACTTATCGCAATTCCGACGACTTCCTCATCGTGGCCTCGCAAACGGAGGAGCTCCTGCCCACTTGCCGCATCCCAGACGCGGATGAGTTTATCCTTTGAACCGCTGAAGATGCGACTACCATCGGGACTGTATACGACACAATTCAGGACGTTGTCGTCGCCTGGGAGGTCGACCGTAAGAACGACATGCCCGCCCTCAGTATCCCATATCCGCATCGTCCGACCGGACGAACTTACCAATTGGTTCCCCTGTGGGGCAAATGCAATGCAATTCACTTGGCTGCTCTCGCCATGAAGAGGAAGGCAGCAAATCTCGTCTCCGCGGCGAATATCCCAAACCCGCACGGTCTGATCAAAAGAACAACTGGCGACCTGGCTGCCAGCTTGATTCCAAGCCGCAGCTACAACACCACTTAAATGTCCATTGAGTACTGCAATTTGTCCGCTGGACAATCTGACTTTGGGCGGTCGGAGTGCCCGAAGCCATTGAAATCCGGGAGTGGCTTCTTCCTTGTGCCTCTGCCACCTAAGCATTTCATCCGACATTATGGCGTCCGACTGAGAACTGGGCGATTCTGTTGAGAACTCATAGTGTCCAGACGTTTGTGGGCAATCATACCACCAGCAGGTGTTCCACATGCACTGGAACATCGTGGTCGGATGCCGGTCGATAAAATGGATGTCGCGGCGGATGGCTTCGTTGAGTAGCGAGAGCATCTTGCGACGAGGATGCTCAGCGGGCATCGCGTCGATGGCGTCAGCGAAATCTTTAGCAAGGTCGAAGATCATGGCTGAGCCTCGGCCTTCGCTTCAAGGAACTGCCAGTCGGTTAAGAGATCGGCGACGACGTCCCATTCAGGGGCTTCGGGCTGATTACTTTCCGGATCGGCCAGCTTGGCGATTTCCAAAACGTGAAATGGAAGTTCGTCGACTTTGCGAATGTTGACCGGGCGTGGTGTGGGGGGAAGTCGTTTGGCGCGGGCACGTTGTTCCTCCAACGATTCGCGAAAGTAGTCCTGGCCGCGGAAGTAATTAGCGAGTTGTGTATGCGCCATGCTCCGCGGTTCGCTCGTGGCGAGGTAGCGAGTTCGGACCGCTTTGAAGAAGCTGCGGTGATAGAAGTCGAGCAACTCGCCGCGGGCTTGCAGATAGGGGCGAACCTGGCGCAGGACTGGAAAGAGATCATCGGCTTCGTCGAGTGACGCCGTCAGTTCCTGCAGCTCGCGCTCGGACAAGCCCCGCCGAGCGGAGGCCAACAGCGAGAGAACTTGACGCACGAGTGTTGTGTCGAAGTCCTCTTCTAACCGATCGATCACTTGATCGAAAATCGCGGTGACCGTATCGCCGTCGCGCGGGAAATGCTCGATGCGTTCATTGAGCTGCTCGAACGAACCGAACCCGCGAAGTTCTTCCAGAGCGACCAATAGGAAGAGTGGATTGGTTGTGGCGGGATTTGAGAGCAGCAAGTCGACTTGCTTGGGATCGAGTGTCTTCGCCGAAAGAGAGGGTACTTCACGTACAATGTCCTTTCGCTCGTCGTCCGTAAGAGGCTTGATCTCGATGTGTTCTTTCGGTCGATGCTCGAAGGCGTCCAATGTGGTCCGCTCGCTCCGCGAGCGGTCAACGGTTACGTCGGGTGCGGAGTTCGGCTCACGGAGTGAGCCGACTACATTGTCATCAATGCAACTGACGATGATCTTGACGTGCGGGGGCAACTCACGTGGCAGCCAGTACAACAGGTGGGCGTTGTCGGAGTCGTCTAGCTGATTCAAGGCGTCGATGACGATGATCGTGCGGCGGTCTGTTGGAATTTGATTGATCCAGTCTCGGAGCTTGGTGGTCAACTCATTCATGTCCTGAGGAATCTCGTCGTCGATGTTTGCCTGTTGGGCAGCGAAGGCGCATAGTCGACGCAGCACATTGCGCAAGTTGGTCGATTGCGGACTGGCACCAACAAAGTGAGCCAGCACTTCGCTCTTGGAATTGCTCGCCCGATACTCCGCAATGAACTTGACGAGCGCGGCGGACTTACCCGATCCAGGGCCTCCGGTGACCAGGCACGGATGCGTGGCCGAGCCGGTGGCATAGTCGGCCAAATCGTGAAGCAGATTCGTACGGCCAACGTAAACACGAATCCGCGATTCCATGAACCGCTCGTGATAGTCGGTCTCCCGCTGCGACGGATCCGCGGTCTCTGATTCCTCGGTCGTGTCGCTCGCCAAGTTGAATCGCTCTTGAATCGCTTGCCATAGTTGATCGCGTACCTGGCGTCCAAACTCTTCGAGTCCCGTCAAATAGACGACGCCGTGCTTGGTGACAAACCGGCGGAGAGTTTCATCCAGTTGGCTGTACTCGTTCAGATCAACGATTCCATCCTGGGCGACTTGCTCCAGCGTGTGCTGATCCGCTTCGTCCAACTCCATGCGGGCAATCCGCCGATTGATCCGCAACCCTTGGAAATCACAGGGATATCGCTCCACGACCTGGACGGCGGGCTCGGTACTTCGGATGCGATCCTTTAATTCCGCCAAGCTGGCTCGTCGCTGGTCGGCACATCGCTGGGCCTCGTCGATGGACAGCTTGTTGAGTTCGTCTTCCGTGGGGCTTTCTTCAAACACTTGCCGCAGTTCTTCGGGCAGTTCTTGCGAGACCTTTGGATCGCGGAAGTAGAAGAAAGCGTGATCGTGCATCCGCGGCTCATTCAACACGCCATGAACGACTTCCAACTCCGTGACACTTTTGCCCGTGTGATGTTGGATCCAGCCATACTTGCTGACCGCGTTAACCGGATATTGATGCGGCACCCAACCGTAACGCTCGCCCAGGATTCCGACAAAGAACGGCGTGCATTTCTCGATCTGCTGCAAGCAGACGTCGAGCACTTCATCGTTATCCGCTTGTTCCTTGGTCACACCCCAGCGGAGATCAACGTCGACCAGATGGATACGATGTTTCTCCAACCGCTGCCGCAGTTCCGGAAAGACTCGCTTGATCAAGTAGTCTCGTTCCGCATGCATATCGCGGAATGTACTTGAAATGAAAATGAGAGCGTCTTGCCAGCGATTGTCCATGTTACTCAGCCAACCTTTTCAACGATGTATCGAAGCTCAGAGAGATAGTGTGCGGACTTGGAAGCTGGTTCGCAACCAGCACCGTAGCATCTATGCCGAACAAGCATGGGGATATAGCGACGAGTAACAGGACGAATCAATGGGCACCAAGATTTGCCTTTGGTTGGTTAAACTGGGAACAACGCCACGCGCTAGGTGTTCGCGTATGCAACTCATGCCACCCCGATATCCGGTCGTACAATTGTCACTATGCGAGAGCCGAGCGGTTTTGATTTCGAGTGGCGCGACGATGTGCTTGTCGTACGTTTTCTCCCAGGCTGCGGAAGCGGCTTTGAAGTAGTTGACGAGTTTCCGGTGGAAGTGGAGCAGTTGTTTCGTGAAGCACGACCGAAAAAATGTTGTCTTCGAGTTCAACCAAGTTGAGTGTTTCGGCAAGGTCATCCTATCTGGTGCGTTGTTCCAGAATGCTCTCATAGAAATCTGGCGACATCTGAACGATGGTGGCGCACAGTTGTGACTGTGCGGGATGCCTGACTTTGTTCGAGAAGCCTACCGGATGTCCAATTTGGAGGGCACAGTGTTCGTGATCGATGATACGCTGGACGAGTCGTTGCGTGCTCTGCGAGACGGAAGCGAAAATCGGTTAGATCGCTGAACCTCTGCCGATGGCAAGCACCGTGGCATCGTCGCGAATCGTCGAATCACCAGTGAATTCACGTAGGTCTTGTTGCACCTTGGTGACAATGTCGGACACACTAGAGGCGGGACTCTCGATTAGACGCCGGAGCCGATCGACGCCGTAGAACTCCTTCTGTGCGTTCATCGCCTCGACAACTCCATCGGTGTACGCAACCACGCAGTCGCCCTCAGATAACGGAATGGAAGCCGCTTCATAGGCCACATGTTCCTCAAGGCCAAACGGCAAGCCGGGCAGCAGGTCGTCCAGCGGTCGAACTTCCCCAGCACCATCTCGCAGCAGTGGCCACCGGTGCCCAGCAGAAGCGACCAATAGTTTGTGTTTGTGCGCGTCGACACACATGATGAGGGCAGTGCCAAGCCAATTGGTCGAGCTGTGGTAATGGGCAAAGGCTTGGTTCATTCTCGATAATGTCTGTCCCAGGTCCTCGCCATGCGGGACGGTTGCCGCGGCTACCCCGGACATATACGTCAGCAACATCGAACTTGCAAAAGAGGAGCCGGAGCAAGTCATCATCGCGAATACCGTGCGAGTATCGTCCAACCGCCACCAATCGTAATACTCCGTCGATGCGCCGCCAGCACGAAGATGAATTGCAGCCACCTCGTAGCCATCTATCTCGGGCAAGTTCTCAGGTATCAACGTCCATTTCACGAGCGGAGCAATCTCCAAGTCGAGGTTCTTCCTCGTCTGATCAGGTTTGGGGCTTGTCGAGTAATCTTTCTTGGCACTCGTCATGATTGCGTCTCCGTTTGTGGGCCTCCGCAATTCAGAAAGTCGTTAGTCTTTGGACGCACAAGGTCGCTTGAAACGGAAAGGTCTACCTGGCAGGACTTCCTGAAAACTGTGGCGGTTGGCCCGCCCGGCAGGCGGGATGAGCGTGGAAACAACGAGTCATTGTAGATCGAGGATCTTCGCGTCGACTTTACCGGCCTTGGTCAACTTGACGAGTAAATCAGGCCTCGACCGGAATAACTCGACATGCTCGCCGAAAATCTCGGAGTGTTGACGAATTACTCTTGCGGCTTTCAGAAACTCGTCTTCTGTACAATACGCACCCATGCAATTCCAGCAGTAATTGCTCGAATACTCGCCCCCCCATCTTTTACAGATCGGACATTGTCCGCGACCCATTGAGCTGTCTCCGTTATCGTTGTTTCACTCGCAAAGCGAGGTCATCGTCGCTCGTCGCGAGTTTCCCTTTTGAGTTCAGGTGCGATCTGTGAACAACGCGAGCCTCGATCGAGTTGGGTGTACCTCGTCGGCGCTGGGGTCTGGTGGTGATGCATTTTTAATGCAGGCATTCGCGTGATGGAAATTACTCGCTGCGGATGCCGACTTGCGATTGCGAGGTCTGTCTTGAAACTCACTATATTCCGCATCGCCTTACTTCGGAACAATGTAAACGGCCATCCCATTGATCTGGTTGCTGTCGGTATAAGCCTCCGCCATCAGCTCGAAGTTTGCATTGAGGTCCTTCTCGTCTCGAACGAACGGCAGACTCAGGAAAAGCTTCCTTGCTTCCGAAACAGTCGGCGGGTGTCCCATGGGTGACATGAAATTTGGCATTCGGTGATTGCGGACAAGTTGAATCATGATCGGTCCCTTTAAGTCCGTTAGAAGCGAACGCTGGACCATCTTTTTATAAGACTCGTCGTCATCTGGCGGTGAACCGTCTAGGTACACGATGCATGCGTTCATCTTTGCCGTAGTCATCATTACGTTCCTTTCGAATTTGAAGAAAGTCGCTCGTAAATGGCATCGAGAAGTTGCTGATCGGGTTCGAGATAAGGTGTGTGCTTCGCGGAATCAATTTGAACGGCACGCTCCATCAACGGAACGGCCTGCGCAAACTCGTGCCGCGCTTCGTGGATTTTTGCAAGATAGACCAAGGACTTGCGTTCGCGCCAATCATCATTCTCGCGCAGGATTCGGGCGGTTCGGCGTAACGCCGGTTCCATGACGGCGACGCGTTCCAAGGCTGAGAGTTCAAATATTGCCGCCCAGTAATTAGCGAAGGCGTTTGCATGTTCTTTCGTATCGCCGAGCTCTTCGAATTGGTGCGCGGCATCCAGAAAGCCATCGGCAGCCTCACGCCATTCGCCGGCCAGCCAGTATTGAAACGCGCAATTGTTGACGAGAATTCCAACGCGAGTCGCGTCGCCTTGGTCGCGGGCCAGCTCAATCAGCTCGCACAACACTTCGCGAGCTTCATTATGCTTTCCAATCCTCTCCCACGTACGATAGAGCGTGTTGCCACTGGCGTGTTGAAACTCACGATCCTTTCTAGCGCGGGCCAACCGATAGATAGCAAGCAACAGTGCGTCACTACCGCTTTCGGGGTCACTCAGCACCTTACTCGCCAAGCGTTGCGTCATCCTCTCCAGAGTAAGGCGGACTCGTTGGTAGTCTGGCAAAGAAATGTCGGAGTGTTTGGAAACGATGTCGCATAACGCTCGGACACGATCTTCATCCGTGTCAAATTCACTTTGAATGAGGCCGTTAAGTTGCGCCGCAGCTTCCCGAAAAATGTTAGCCGCCGATTCTTGGACGGATGAAGCTCCATATATCGCTCCGTCGAGCGGACTGTCGTCAAATACAAGGTCTGTGGGTGGTACGATGTCGCGCAGCGAGGAGGGATTCCGTCCGTCCGTCCCAGACGCGGATAGCAATTGGCGTAGCCGTTCACTCAGTTTTGAGTCCATAGTTCAACCACATCTTCGGTATCAAGTGGCCGCAAGCGGTAGGCGGCTCATTGAAGACTTCAGTTAGGTACTCGGGATAGTCAAGTTGCCCGTCGTTGTTGCGAGTGATCGGCACAATGTAGTACTTGGAGATCGTTCGAACCGCGTCGCGCGGAAACAGGGATAAAGGCACTACGTGAACATCAACGCCTCGCTGGCGCGCGACGGCTTGGACTGAAGCGGGTAGCCGATAGTGATCCGGGGCGACGACTGTTACCGATGAGTCGGCGTAAGGAATCGCAAGCCGAATGAGCGAGGCCGCCCAATCGTCTGCGGATGCAGATACTCCAGCGACGCTCTGCACCCGTTCGACGCTGCTATTGGGGCCGTAGGGCACGCATGGGTTACGTTGACACTTCGTACGCTGAGCCCAAACGGCGACTTGTCGCAAATCGCTTGCGCCAAGATGGCCGGGAAGATATAACAGCAACCCAGCCATATCGTATTCTGTGATGCGCCAGTCGCCCACGTTCTTCATGCCGCTCTCACGACAGAAGGCAATCGCCTCGGTTAGTTGTGTGTGTCCTTCCGATATCAGAGAGCGCATCGTGCCGTCGTCCAACACTAGCGGGAGCAGATCGGTTAACCGGTCCTGCCACAAGTGCCACTGAAAGTCGGTCGGAGCGTTCAGTCGAAACAGCCAGACGATGGGCCAACCATCGCTTTGCTTTGGCGCATCCTTGCGTTTACTTCGCCGATGGTCGCGAACGTAGACGTTCTCTTCGCCCCGCGTGTAGGCACGCAACGTCGACTTAATATGAACGCCATCGAGGAGGCTGCCTTCGAATCGGTCTACCAGTTGCTTGTTGGCATAGTTCTGCGTCAACGAGGCGGCACGTAGCGTGAGCGCTGTCGTAAGCGCATCGCGTGGCGGCCAACTTCGGATATGAAGAGTGGGAGGAGGCGGGGGCGGAGGCGGCCATTCTTCATCTTCGTCGTCCTCGGTATCGGCGGTCGGCGGATCAGCGTAGTCGATTATCCAGTCCTTGGTTTTGCGAACTTCCCAGCCGTGCGGGATGGGCACTTCCACCGTATAGCCACCATGGCCGCCACCGGGTAGTGGGTCGATATAGAACTTCTTGCCGCGCTCCCCCGTTCGTGTCGCCAACTGTGCCGCTACGCACTTTCCCCTCCGTCGCTCAGCTGGCAGCAACACGTCAAGATCGGGAAACTCCTCGCGGGTGACCCAATCGGCTTCCATAAATGCCTCACCGATCGTGCGGCGAAAGGGCTCGCTCAAACAACCATCGGCCGCAGACAGCACGGTCATAATATCGGGGACCTGTTGATTACTGAGCATCGACAGGTTTGCCGTCAGACGCTCGAAGTCCATTCGAGCCTCCCAGTCTTCGGCAAGGCGATCCAGTTGATTCGCGTTCACATGCTTTGCAGCATTGAGCCGATAACCGTGCTGAAGAATGTCGAGGAACAGCTTTGATACGTTCACCCGGTTCTCTCGCAAAGCCGTATTCGACGTTGGCTCGGCCAGGCGGTGCATCTCATAGCGATCCACCACAGCCGGAAAGACATCGCAGTGATAAAGTGCCATCGTGGGATGGACAACTGCGCGACGGAAATCAGCCTGCGGGGAAGATGGATTCGGTTCAACGGGCGCGGGTGCAAGCTCCGTATCCCGAAGCCGATTCTGAAGGGCCTCCCAGTGAGCAAGCCCGCAGGTGAATACAACTCGCCGATGCCGATCAAGGACGGTCTTTAATCTGGCTGCCATCGCGGTCTCGCGCCGAGAGTCGATTACCGTGTCTCGGTGAGCGTCGGCCATACTCATGTTTCGCCGAACGTACTCGTCCACACGCCCCGCAGCCGAGGACGTTGATTGCAACATGAAATCCTTGCGCTGGGCTGCGGCGAAGTCTTCGAGATCAACTCCGTAGAGAGGGATATTCAGCTCGATGGAACATCGAATCGCTTCGACGATGGAATCCACTGCGGACAGGTACAACACGCGCAGCGGTGAATAACCCAGCGTTTCCTTGAGCACTTCTCCCGGCAACTTGTCGAGCGGCAGGCCGCTTGTCCGCTGCAACTCCGTGGCTCGCTCACGCATCCGCGGGTGGACGTGGCGGTTCTGTTTGATCAACGCCAGCATGAATGGCAATCGTCTTCGCTCGCGCCCGATACCAATCTCGATCATCCACTCGCGCACGGCGGCGGCGGTCGCAGGGCCCAATTCAACCGCAATCGCGTCGGGGATGCTGCTGCGATCATGACATCGCCGATTGACTTCCTCCGCGAACGGCACGCGGAAGTGGACGGCAGGAACAACCGAGAGCCGGCTGTTCTCGAACGACAGTTGTGTCACAGATTTCATGGCCTGGCCTATGCCGTCTTGAAGAGTTCGTGAAAGGCTTCGGCCAACATCGGCTTGGCCACAACGACAGCACTTTTTCCGACAATCAACGGGTCCACGCCGTCATTGCTTTCCACGTTTCCACCGAGCCTGGCGTAGTCTGCCAAACTCATCGCCAAAGAGAACACGTGAATCACATCGCGTGGGCTTGGGGGGGTCGTGCTCTTCAGATGCTTCGACTTTTCGTCCCACAATTCCCAAAACCAGTCCAACAGTTCGCCGATGGCCTCTTCGAGTCGCGGGAATCGCTTTGCCACGATGTCATTGATTTCTTCCTGGGGCGGGTATCCGATGCGAATCTCGGGACGCATGCGCGATCGCAGAAACTCCGGCATGGCGTTGCCTTCGAGATCGGCCGTGTTTGTGGCCGCCACGAAGCGAAACCCCGGATGTGCCGTGACACGTTCTCCTAAGAGCGTCGAGTCAATATAACGGCGTTCGTCCAGCACGCTGACCAGCAACGCGAGCGCGCGCGGACGAATCTTTGCGATTTCGTCGATGAAGCAAATTCCGCCACGAATCATCGCCGTGACGAGCGGCGATAAGACATAGTCCATCTTTCGGTTCGCGTCATCGCTAAACCGAACGGCACACGCGAGATCTTCGGCAGTGACATCTTCATGTCCTTGGAAGATGTAAAGGTCTTTGCCCGTTCGATAGGCCAATTCATAGATCAGACGGTTCTTTCCCAAGCCAGGCTCGCCGATCAACAGCGGCGACATCGGCAACGAACCACGATCGGCGAGCCATGCCGCAGTGATCAGACGCATTTCTTGGTTGCGTCCAACGAACTCCTGCGTGCCTACCTTGTAAGGCTGTGCCGCAAACACGTTCTTCGTGCCGACACTCAACATTTGCGGTCCGGCATCAATCGCTAACTGTTGCATCTCCATCGTCGACTGTTGCATCTAATTTCTCCCGGATCAATTACCACTCTCACAGACAACTCGAAATCCCGTGTCACATGCGCGATAGCCGACAACCACGGGCTTACGTACTTCCACGCGCAGCGATTCGGCACCATACCCGTTCGCTCCGCCCTTCAGGAGGTGACTCGCAGCTCCCGGACCCATCGTCGACGACGTCCACTCCCACACGTTTCCTGCCATGTCGAATGCTCCACAGGCGGCAACTCCCTTCTCGAACGCACCAACGACCGTGGGACCGCGATAATGCTCGCCAAAATTACCATGGTATTTCGTAGGTGCTTCGTCGCCCCAGGGATACGGTTGCGGCACACCGAGTGTTGCAGCCCATTGCCATTCTCTCTCGGTCGGCAACCGCCAACGTCTTTGCGTCTCTGAACTCAACCAGCGACAGTAGGCTTCGGCATCGCGCAGACTGACGCCGACAACCGGCAGCAAGGCGCCGCACAATCGACGATCTTGTCCGCGCACAAGTTGTTGGGATGTGCCGGCAAATTGCTGACCACGATACGGTGTGCGGTGTGGGGCACCGCTGAATTGCCGTGCTCGCAGGAACTGTTGGTACTGAAAATTCGTAACCTGGTATTCCGAGAAACAGATGTTCGCCCGCGAGGCATCCGACGCATCATCTGCGGGAACTTCAATCTCCGAGTGCGGTCCCGTCCAAATGCAATCAAGGTCGCCGTTTTCGATACTGTCCACAAACTTCAGTAGATGATTCATCGATTGGAAACGCATCCCCGGATCATCCGCCAGACAGTGCAGCAGCAGTGCGCTGCGCCAATCCAACCACTCCTCCGCGTTTAGCAAGCGATGGCGACTATCGGACGTAGTAAAACGCCGCAAGATACTCGCCAGTAAGACGCCGATCGCATAGATATCGGCTGTCTCAGGAATTGTCTGCGACGGACGTGCCAATTCCGGGGCGAGGATGTCGGCGTCTTTGGTAAGCCGCCGGAAATACGATAGCGGAGATGAGTGCTTGTGCCACTCGTTGTTCTTGGCCGGAATGAGCGTATCAAAGCCGGTCAACCAGAGGCCGTCGGATTCGTCAAGCAGAAAATGTCTCAACGGGTAAGCGAGAACTCGCAGTCCCTCACGATGTGCTGTTTTACAGACCTCGGCAGCGACGCGAAGTACATGAATCAGATCACGGGTTGCTGGCTCTCGACCGGAAAGCAGATTCTCCGCAAGCGTCTTGGGGCCCAGATACCGAGTGGCGATGTAAGGACGTTCCGCCTGTGCGCGACCATCGATCGACAGCACGCGGGGATGGTCAAGCCGTTTCCAGTTGTCGGCTCTTTGCTCAAACCAGTTGCGAACGACGCCTTCGTTACAGCAGTCACCGCGCAACAGATGAACGGCATACCGCTGGGAAGGGTTGTCGCTTGCAAACGCTGAGTGCGCTGATGGCAGGGCTTCGTAGATGTCGGTATTGCGTCCGGGGTAGAAGGCTTCGCCCAGCGGCGTGAAGCTCCCGCCCATGGCGTCGCTTGCCGCGCCGTGGGGGAACACCTTCGCATACAATGCCTTCCAGCTAGGTTCGTCCAAAAAGCGACTTGCATCATCCAGACTGGATTCGCTTGAGGTTTCTCCATCGCGCTGGCCCCATATGACACCGCATCGCCAATACTCGGGCCATTGACTCCAATCGCCGGACGCATCGCGCGGTTCAACACCGGGTTCGGTTCGCGCACTTGGTTTGATCGTAATAGTGATGGGATCAAATTCGGCGAACGCCGCCACTTCCATTTCGCCATCCTGCAATTCGCTGGGAGGTCTTACCTGGAGAAGCCCCCAGACATCCTCCTGGGAAGCCGTCGGTTGATAGCTGAAGACGGGTGTCAGTGGTAACGCTCGGCGATGGTCCAAGTCGAGTAGGAACATGCTACCCGACGTCGGAATCGGTGTGTCGTTGTGGAGTGTGACTGCCAGTGCTTCCGCGTTTCTGCCGCGAAATAGCTTGAGGTCGATCGTTCTCTCGTTCAACTTCACAGAGGTCACAACCGAAAGAACATAGCGTTCCAGGAAGTCCATCTGCCTGAGGATCGCTAACACAGTCTCTTGCAGCTTGACGATCGCATTGCGTTGTGCCTCCCTGCTACCTCTTGGCCGCGACCCTTGTTTGGCATTCAAGGACTCCAGCAACTCGTCGAGCAAACTCTCGTGCTCATACTCCCAGCCGGCCAACCGTGGGATGAATCTCTTGGTTTCCGTTGGAGGGGTTGCCAAACGTAACAACTGGCGAGACGCCTCATTATCGAGACCACTCTCCAGCAGCGTTCCCTCAGCGATGTTGTCTGCGCGTCCTTTCGCGAAGACTCCCGATGAAAGAGCGTCGTGCGTTGCCAGAAGCGCAAGGAAGCGAAGCGTTTCACTCGCCAACCACGCGAGCGATTCCTTGTTTTTGTTGAGGCAATCATGAACCAATCTCGCCAGAGGAGTTGGAAAGGTGCTCTCGATCTTTCGAACGATTTCATGCGTGGCAAGCGTTCCCGAGACATGCTGCACAGTTTCGGCAACTTTCGCCTGCAACTGGGCGAGGCTGTCGAATTCGTGCCACATTTCGTTCGATTGCATCAACAGCGATATGTAGTCGCGCTGAAGGGAAGCTTTGTCATCGCTTTCGGCTTTCGCCCCAGGAGCGACGACTCCAGCCTTTGGAAAGAAGACAAAGACCGGCTTGCCGCATTCCTTTCCGATGAAATATTCAAGCTGCGTGTAGGATCGGGGCGGTGTGAACGGTTGATCCTTGGGTTGCTCGCCATACACGCTGCCGACCAGACAGATGAGCATGTCCACCGGCTTGATCTTGCTGACGAGCAGTTGCTGGATGGGTCGATAGTCGGAGGGGCACTCTTCCTGAACAGACACTTCGCACCCCAACTTGCGAACGTAGTCCGAGAGTAGTTGCCGATACTCGGCCAAGTCACTCGACGTGGCACTGATAAAGACCTGCATTATTCCGCCTTTAGTTCTCGGACAGGATCACCCAGCGAACGAAAGATCACCCAGCGAACGAAAGCTCGCTATGCAAACCTTAGCGGAGTCAAACCACGCAATCAACAAGCAAGTGGAGGAGGATGCCCGGCGTCTATGCCGCGATGCTCGATGGGAATGCTTGCGACCCTATGACTCACACGAAGTCTCGATTGATCCCGCGCAATATCCCACGGAGTTCATAGATGACAAAACACGCTACCATGGATTAACGCCATGGCCTGGAATGCTTCGGCGCCGCCAAGGTTCCAGTCGCGGAAGTTCGTGCCTTGCAATTCACGAATTCGGTTGTGAAGCGTTTGAATTGCAACGTATCGTGAGTCGCGTGCTTTGACATCACCAAGTAGGTCGTCAAAAAGCTCGTCAAACGCCGCGATGCGAGCATGCATACTTGGAGCGTGGCGTGTGAAGACGGTTTGATCGTATCCATGACCGGCTCGTGCGGACACAGATTCCGCACAATACCAGTCGCCAACGATCGTCAGACTATGCGCCCGTTCCATTCCAGTATTGAACGCGACTTCAACATTGTTCACCTCATCCGATTCTAAGAACTTCAGTAGAGATTGGAGCCTTACGATGCGAGATTCCTCCCCATACTCTCCGTAATCGATAAGGTGATTCACGATGAGTCGGCAACCGCTTGCGGAGGCCAGTCGCGTCAATGCACGTCGTTCTTCCCGCTGGAGACGACAGTGATGAACACTTCGCTTCTGCGATCCATATCGTTTCTTCCACACTTCATGCCTCAGCGGAGCATCTGGAATATGAAACGAGCTCAGCGCGCCGAGTTGCCTGACAAATCCGGTACCGGCTAGTTCGGGAATGCTGTCCTGGAAGTCTGCCACAGTTTCGGCGTAGCGGACCATATTCGCAGTTCGGTCCTCGGGCAAGGGAGCACATTCGAATGTCGCCTGATCCAAGTGGTTTGCCTGACGAACGAGACGCTTGATGTCCTTTAGTGTGAACGCACCACTCATTTGTCTGTCGATCGCGTGTTTGGTACGTCGCGCCGTAGACTTTCGCCCGTTTGATGATTTTAAGTCGGGAACTTCGACTTTGATGGCATGTAGTTGGCCAATCATCTCGCCAGGGAGAGCGCCGTTGACGGACAACGGCAACGCAGGCACGTTCAATGCGGACGCGTAGCCAATCTCCTGATGCACCCATCCACGCTTCATGGACGATGCCGTGATGATCGGCATGAAGACGTGCGAATGGGCAATGTAAGTTTTGATCTGTTCGTGAAAACCTGAACCGAAGGCAAAGTTCTTATCTAGGATCGGCACAACTCCCATCACGCGCAGCGCTCGAACGACATGCTTGACCAGAGGCCGATCTTCGTGCGAGTAGCTGACGAAGACTCGTAACTTTTCACAGTCTTTCATTCCTTCACCAACTCGTAACCATACTCGTGCAAGGTTATTGTGATTTCGTGGATGTTGGCGGCGTCGAGGACCTGATCTTCCGGCGGGACTTCATCAAACACGGCAATGTCACGGTGACGCCGTAGGCCATAGTCCGTGGCGTCCGTCGCATACTCGAAGCCTTGGAGCATATGATTCCGCACCCAGATGTCGTGCTCGATCTCCAGCAGCTTCCGCATCTCGTCGCCGGTCCACGGAGCAATAGCAGGAGCCTGTGAGATAGTGGCGCGGCGCCGACGGATGCGATATCCCAATTGAGCAAGCTTGGCGGGTGTGACCACCGCAGGGTCATAGTTCTTGCGCTGATCGGCCTTACTCAGATCTTCGAAATCGACCAACAGCGGATGCTCCTTTTTCTGGTCGTTCCGCTCCGGTGCATACGTCCAGCCTTCTTGTTCACGCATCTTGCGCCAGCCTTGATGGAATGCCTTGCTGAGCGCCTCGATAATATCGGTGTCCACTTCAGGACGATTTGCAAGCTCGACAAAGTCGGGCGTTACGTGCAATGCGAGCAACTCCGGCGTCGTCAGTTCGGCGACGTCAAATCGTGCCGCATCCCGCAAATTGGACATGCGAAGTACGGATTCGAGCGAGCGTGCTCCGTGCAAGAACTTATTGACACGCAGGAACGCCCGAACAACGCGGGTGCTAATGCAGGCCACTTTGGTCTTCGCATCCACCAAGTGCCGATACGACCGTTCGAGCAACGATCGCAAAACCATGGCGCGACGTATGAGGTACTCAGGGTCGGCCGCGGGGTTATCCTGGTCGGAGGGATTCGGCCCCTTGATGTTGACAAAGCCTCGCAGTCGACTGACAAAATCGGGGCCCTTTCGGCTTCGGAAGAATGACTGCACGGCTGGGTCCGCCGCGACGCTGCGGTCAAAGTCTTCAAAGGTCGCACACGTTCCGCCCGCGAATACAAAGATGGCCTTACCAAATGGATGAACTCCCGACCCCGCACGGAATTCGGCGTCTTGCATCGGTGCCAGGAAGTGTTTCAACCATTTGAGGTCGTCCGAGTCGAATTCATCCCAAAACACCAACGGGATCGCGCCTTTGATGCTGGCGTCTCGGACGTGATGAAACGCGGCATGCAACTCGCTAACGCCGTCGTCTGCGAATTGTGAGAGATTGAACTCCAACGTCTGCTTCTCTTTGCCGAACATTTCGGCGGCAAGTTGCTTGATGGCGAACGACTTGCCGCTGCCGGGAGGGCCAAAGACTGCGATCGACAGCGGACGAACGTCTCCTGGCGACGCACGGTAAGTGTCGATCAAACTTCGCAACGCGTTGATACGTTCGATCTCTTCACGATCAACGGTCATGAAATTGCCATAGCGTGCTTTGGGGACCGAGCGCAACAAACCTCGTTCGGGACCGCGGAGTACGACATCGGTCGCAACCGCTGCGTAGTACTCGATGTTTGGACCGACGGCATCGCGAAGCAAGTTCGAGTGCGTCGTAGGCTGCTGTCGCCAACTCGCATCCGTCAACACTTGGTGCGGGAAGGCGCTGTAGTAGGCGTCGCAAGGGTCAGCCTTAGGCCAATTGGATTCTCGTTTTACCAGCTCCTCCCACTCAGCGAGTGTCTTTTTGGCGTTACTATCTTCGGCGTCTTCTCGCTCCGAGAATTGATGCCAATGTAAACGGCTGGATATCCCGTCACGGTCCAGTTGTGGTTCTCTTCCCGCGGCGTTTCCACCGGCCTGCTCGCTGTTGTATCGGCTGGCGCCTAACCCGCGTCCGAGTGCGAGGAACAACGGGTATGACGCGGGGTCGGCGATGTGCCGCACGACACTCGCAGTAATGATGGACGCCCGACCAAACATTCGTCCCGGTCGTTTTGCAGCCCAAATTCCCTCGACTTCATCGGGCAAGTAGAGGAATCGCTCGAAGCAAGCACGGTCGCGAACAGGTGTGTCAGGATTCGAATTGCTCTTCTGCGGGCCTAGTTTCAGCGGCATCCGAGTGAGACTCATCGCACCCGCTCCGGCGTCGAAGTGAATGATGATTCGCTTGGCACGTGCGATATCACACGAAGATAGCCCCGTTTCAAACTCGGCAACCAGTTCTTCGATCGTCCGGTCCCAGGACAGCCCTTTCGAAATCGCAGCTCCTCGCGCACGCAGATCGTCAACAGAAAGAACAAGCGTCAATCGATCTGGGAAGTCTCGAAGGAGGTGACTAAGCAACTGATTGTCGTTCGACAAACTGTTTGTCTTGAACACGATATTACGAAGCGTGTGATCGGCCGAATTCATCTCCGATCTAATCGCTTGAGGCCAAAGATGTTCGTTCGCCCGAAAACCAAGCCCGATATCATCGAGTACCAGAATGGTGGGCGAGTTGGCGGCCTCGGCACCCTCCGCGTCTTCCAACGGAACGGGCTTCGCTGCGTCGAGCGTCGCGGCGGCCGTCGCACCCAGGAAATCTGCAATCCGCCAAACCCCACGCTGGTCTTCGGCACTTCGCGGAACATTGCCCCACACTGAATAGGCGTGTCCGACGGGAGCATTTCTTCCAAGCCGATCGCGTCTTGGCCCAAGTAGCGTACACGAACCTGCCGTCACCAAATCGGCGACCGCGAGCTTTAGCACATCGTGTAAGAACCAAGCTCCGCCCAACTGCTCCGACTGAAGCGTCTCCGTCATCGGAGCCCCGTAGCCCTTAGGAACAGAGCCGTACTTTACCAGGTGATAATCCGTCAGCACGTCACCGGTTACAGCAATCGTGTTCGCCGCCATCATTGATCCTCAGAAGGTGTAGTTCTTGCACAGACCGCAAGACATAACGAACGTGGTCACTTGCAATTCTCTACTGTACTTATGCCGCTCGCGGGAATCCACTTTTGGCGACGCGTCATGCTCCGGCCAGATGCTATCGACTTCGTGAGGCGCCACGGCGCGACTGTGTTCTACTCAAAGTGAAAAGGGAGTCGGAAAAGTGGGACTGGCTCTAACGGCAGCGAAATGAATGAGTATCCGTGCAAAATCGACGTGTTCGCTGCCTTGGTGCTTGTCCCACTTTCCCGACGGACAAACCGAGTTGGTGATGGTCCGCAAGAAAGGGGGCAGGCACCGTGTCGCAACGATTTGCTGCGGTTCCAAGCCAACTTCAGCGCGGAGCCAGTCCCCTTTCTCGCTAGAGTTTTCACTGTGAGTAACCTATTCGATGCGGCTAACCTCGTAGTCGGCTTTTGCCAGGATCATGGGTAGACGCCGTACGGCATTTCGATCATAGTCCTTGACGTCTTCGGGTAAACGATCGTCACTCCAGGCGACTAGATAAGGGCTTTTCCGATTCTTGACATCCTTGACTTCGCCGTATTCCCAGCCAGCGTCTTCGCGTTCTTTCACGAATCGTCGATGCTCCGTCTCGGCCAGAAGCTCGATCTCGTTGTCGCTAAACTCAATGACATTGATCGGTTCCGTTGCTTTCAGTCGCATTTCGCACTTCACGGCGCGAAGTTTAATGGGGATGTCGTCCGCCTGTGCGCGATTTGAATTCTTTAGATCAGGCGGCAGTTCGTGCCATGATCGCATCGACGGGTTGTCCGCGACGGTCTTGCCGAGCGTTAGCTGATCCTGGATGTAACCTTGATGAATGGCCTGAGCGAGTTGTTCTCGTGTGCCTCCGAGCACCGTGTTTAAGTTGCACGTGATTTCGGCCAGACCGACAGCGCGGACACCGGACAAGACCGCGTTGCCTTCCTGTGTTTCCAGCAGCGTGGCGATGCCTGTCTCTTCCGACATGCGAACGATAATCGGTACTTCGGCACTTAACCATCGACGAAGTGTTAGAGCGGTGAAGGCAGCGATTGAATCTCGGGGCAAGCACACAAATGCAGCATCGATGTTCGGGTTCCAGTCCTCTGCCTCAAGAAACTCGCCCGACGCAAAGGCCGCACTACGAACATCGACGGACAGGAAGCGACTTCGAGAAGCAGTGGCCAGTTCAGGATGACGCAGCTTGAATATGTCTTCCTGCTTGGCAGCTGCGAGATCGACAACTGTAATATTCAGTTCGTGGTGGTTGTGCGGATGGTCGATCCTCCAGTCACGAACCAAACGCGAGATGAGTGCTTCGCCAATTCGACCGAAACCGACAATCAGCACATGCATTGCGAGCTTGTCGGTTTGGCCCGGGCCAGCCCAAAGCGGCGGCTCGCGCAGCATGACGCGCGCGGCGGTCTCGAACGTATTGAAAAAACTCAACTCAAACGGGTCATCAACTCGTGAGAAGATCGCGTGTTGCTTCAAGATGTTCTGCAGATGAGGATCACTCACATGAATAACGCATTGCAAACTGCCGTCTGACTTGTCGCGTTGAATGCCATGTGCCCGAACCGCCGTTTCAATGTTAACTCCGTCATCGCCTACGACCGCGATCAACGTACTTGCCCGTCTGGTCACCGCTTTGCGCAGCATCCAAGGATCGTCGGCTCGACCCGATAGCACCGTCGCCCCCAAAGCTCGGCAACGGCTCAAATCAAGATTCTGTTCGTCCGGTTCAATCACAACCACTCGCTTGCCTGCCCCTCGCAATTGTTCAACCAGCCGAACGCCCTTCGTTCCCAAGCCACACACAATGACGTGCCCGCCAATCAGTCGTAACCACACGCGTTGGAGTTGCAGGGAGAAGACGACCGTAGCGGTCTGGACTAATGCGTAAGCTGCGGAAATCGGTGCGAGGAATCGAGCAATCTGCAAAGGAAGGTTCATCGGCCCTTCGACCATGCCTGATTCAAGGAAGAACAACTGAATCGTGAGGTAGGTGGCGTCTCCGTTGTTATGCGCGGTCGGCGTCGCATGGAGCAACTGTGAAAAGCCCACATAACCAAGAGTAAAGGCAAGCCCAATCAGAAAGGCGACAAAGGCCCAGCGTCGAAAAGTGTGTTTCATGATTAGGATCAGTTTACTAAATTACTGTCGGTGTTCATCGGCCTGAGACAGAGTTTCGAGGTTTCATAACGCAATGACCGGAAAAGCCAACTCGTGGACGCGGAATTACGGAGTCGAAGGCTCCGGATTCAAGTGTCAGCTTGTGACTCCGACGAAGGATACTGCAGAGTTGTCACGACTTGTCCAGAAACGCATGAAGGAGTGAGTGACGCGCAGCCTCAAATGCAGCTGCTGCCTCACGGAAGTCCACGTGCTGAATCCTCGTTAGTCGAATGTGAAACTCTTCTGGTCTTACATCGTCGATCAGTACGGGGACAATCTTTTCCTTGTCGAAATTGTCGATCGCCCAGAATAGTTCATCTCGGCACCACTCAGATTGTAAGGATGATTTCGACATAACGAACACCAGCCAGTCGCTGTTTTCAAGTCCGTCGCGGAGAGTGCGTTCCCAGTCTTTTGCTGAGTGGATTTCTACCTTGGAGTACCACGTTCGTACGCCGTTTCGTTCGAGGAGACTTATTATCTCGCGTTCAACGAATTCACGGTCCGTCGACGAATGGCTGATGAATGCCTGCCCTAGACTTGACGATTGGCAACCCTGATTCCATCGTCTTAGTTCTACGGCCAACTCTGCGGCACTCTGGTACCGTTCTGACGGATCATTGCGCAGACAGTGAAGACAGACTTCCTCGAGTTGTGGTGGAATGTCAGGCCACACTTTGCTTGGCCTTCTGATCTCACTACCATTAGCAACCCTTGAGAGTAGTGATAGTGCAGTTCCTCGTCTTGGCCTCTCCCCAGTCAGGGCCTCGAAAAGTATCACACCAAGTGAATAGATATCAGATGCTGCAGTGATCAACGGGGATGTCCGTGCTTGCTCGGGAGACATGTAAGCCGGAATGCCAACAAATTCCCCCTCACACGCAGATTCTCGACTGATCGCCAACTCGAAGTGGTGGAGGCATGGACTCCCATTCCGCGTGAAGCGGATCGCTCGCGGAGAAAGACAGCGGTGAATGTAGCCGCGTCGATGGCAGTAATCTAGTCCCTCTGCCACGACGGCAAGGCACTCTAGCCAGTTCGATAATTCGGAGACCGTTGGCCTGTTGCCATCGGAATATGCGCTGTGAATCTCTTCGTCTAATGACCGTTCAGTCAGCTCGCTGACAATGAAACGGAAACATCCATGATATCCAATGTCGTAAACGACCTGGACCGACCGATGATCTAGTTTCGAGAGAACCACCGCTTCTTCGTGAAGCCTGTCGTTGCCAAACTCGTCGGGCGGAACTTTGATGGCGACCGCACGGCCCAAATCGTTATCCATTGCGCGATAAACTGTCGAGAACGAATCTCGATACAAGGTGCTCACAATCGCGTATCGACCGATCATCAATTCTGTTCTGTCTGCTTCTGTCATTTTGCGTCACTTCGCTTGAAAGCTGATTTGCGAGCCAGCGGTTTCGGTGGAGGACCATTGAAGCCCACAGTCGGTCACGAAATCTCAGAGCCTCGTGAATGTAACCTTGTCATCCGATTCCAGCAGGAGTGTGTGTCCATTGATTGTAATAGCGGCACTGCGTGACTTCGGAGTTACTCATTTTCCGTGGCGACACATCGCTTTGACCCCGCCACAAGAATGTTCATGAGTGTTCGGTAAATCGATGAGGTTGCCCCTGAGACCCATGTACGTTACGAAGTCCGTGTATGCTATTAGGGTGGCGGTGAATGCGATGGCATCCTTGCCAGTTTTCCTCAGCTCAATCGATCCGAAACTCCTCGATGAGGCATCGGCAATTGTCGAGTCCGACTTGATCCAGCCCTGCGTAACGGTCGATTTCCACAAATGACTCTCTTCCGCTAGTTAGTTCGGATGCGGAGACGCTAATGCGCCCATCGCCTGTGTAAGCGTACTTGATTTCGACGCGCGAACCGACCGGTAAGTTAGTCGGAAGATCGCGGATGTGGAAATCACCAATTTGGGTACATGCATCGGGGTCGCTTGCGTCGCCTTCGAGAACGCAAACATGAACGTGGCGTTGATTGGGCTTCGTAGTCGCGAATTGCTGCGTTACGTCACAAGGTATGCTTGAGTTTCTGGGAATCATGATGTGATTGACCTTGCGTCCATTCATGCGAATCTTGATGCCGAGTGAATGCGACGATACATTTTTCAGACCTACAAGCGACAATCGCTCGATGACGCCTTTGGCCAGCGAACTCGATTTCCCAGTTGCTCTAGCGCCGAGAATCGCCGCGTGAATCGCGGCTCCTTGAGCTACTGCCTTGTCGGGGTCCAATTCTTGTGACGGTTCGCAACCGGTTACCTCCCGCAGCATCGTTTTCACCACGGGCATGAGCGTCGATCCGCCGACGAGAAGCACCTCATCCAGTTGCCCCTTCCGCAAACCCGCTTGTTCCATCGCCAATTCCGTAGTGTCGCGTGTCCGCTGAAGCAGATCACCCGTCAATCTTTCGAATTCGCCGCGTGTCATGCTAATCGTCAGCGATTTCCCCCGCGAGTATGCAGAGATGGCTACCTCAGGTTTGCTGCTTAGGTCGCGCTTGGCATCCTCACACTCCAGCGTTAGCATTGCCAAACTCTCAGGATCATCCCTTGGGTCAATGCTATGTTTTCGCACGAACTCCTCGACCACCTTTTCGACAAGTCGCTGCGTCCAGTCGAGGCCACCGAGCATCACATCGCCATCCGTCGCTTTGACTTGAAGTCGCGTCGAAGTATATGTCATTACGGTGACATCGAAGGTCCCGCCACCCAGGTCAAATACGAGTATGTTCTTTTCTGAAGTTGCCATGTTGGGGTGCCCCAATTCTCCCCGATTCCAAGCATATGCAAGCGCGGCCGCAGTCGGTTCGTTGATGATATCGATTACATTCAAACCCGCGATTTCTCCGGCATCTTGTGTCGCCTTTCGGCGAACATCGTTGAAGTAATAAGGTACTGTGATTACCGCATTTCCTATCGGGCCGATTTGCCGTTCAGCGTCCAATCGCAATTTTTTCAAAATCAGCGAAGAAATCACCTCCGGTGCCAATTTGTGCCCTTGATACAGCGTGTAGAAATCGGAATTGCCCATCTCTCGTTTGATTGCGCCAACGATTCTTTGCGGATCTTCGATGGACATGCGTTCGATCGATGGGCCAACCACAACTTGTGAGTCATCGCCGAGAAGTACTACAGAAGGCGTGATTGCATTACCATCGGAATTGGGGAGTAGCTGTGCAATTCCGGTGTCGTCGAGAAGTGATATTGCTGAGTAGGTTGTACCGAGGTCGATGCCGACAGTGTGTCCCGGTTGTAGCATCGGCATCGGCCCGCGGGAGGATTCACTTGTGAACGGCGTTTGAAAATGCCAGCGCTTGGGCGGTTGAAAAGGCTAGCGCCCGATTTGTTGTTTCTTATTGTAATTTGGCTGAGCGGCCCGCAAGACCCCTCACAGGTCTTGCGCGGACGCAGCAGCTTAAACTCCCTTGGATTTACGAGTTGATTCCCCGATTTGTTTCGCGCGATTGTGCGAGGTTTTTGGGGTTTGACGACGACGAGCGTCGGCCAGGCGGTAACTCTCGCCGCTGGCTTCCAGGATGTGACAGCGGTGCGTGAGCCGGTCAAGCGTGGCGCCCGTTAGCCGCTCACTGCCCAGTACTTCGGTCCAATTCTCGAACGGCAGGTTCGTCGTCACGATCAGACTCGTCCGCTCGTAAGCCGTGCTAATGATGTCGAATAACAGTTCCGCGCCCAACTTGCTGGCGGGCACGTATCCCAACTCGTCCAGGATCAACAGATCGAGCTTGGCGAGTTGGTTCTTCAAGCGTAACAACTGCCGTTCTTCACGCGCTTCGATCAGATGCGTGATCAGTTCGGTGACGCGCCAGAAGCGAACTCGCTTGCCTTGGCCGCACGCTTCGACGCCCAACGCCGTTGCCAAGTGCGTCTTGCCCGTCCCGGCGTTGCCAATCAAGATGATCGACTCTCGCTGAGTGAGATACGCGCCACGCATCAGCTCGGTAACAAGCAGCTTGTTGATTGACGGCTGCGCGGCGAAGTCGAAGCTCTCCAACGTTTTCGTGTTGGGGAACTTGGCATCTTTCAGGCGACGCTCGGACGCTCGCTTCTCGCGATCGATGCGTTCCAATTCGCAGAGTTGCAGAAGGAAGCCCAAGTGATCCACGTTCTCGCGGGCACAGCGGGCCGCGACTTTCTCGCATTCGCTGTGCATCGTGGGCAGCTTCAATGCTTTCAGGTGATGCTTCAGTAAGAGGGTGCTTTTGGTTTCTTGGGGTTTCATGGCTAGGCTCCCACTCGCAAGGATTGATAGGCCCCGAGATCGGGAAGCGGTACGCGAACTCCCTGCAAGTGAGGACGGCCATCCAGACAGAACAAGTCGACCGGCGGCTCTTGCTGAGAACGCAGGATCAGCTGAATCGCATCGGCACTCTTGGCACCGATCGATAACGCGTAGTCCACTGCGGCGGTCAACTGCGATAACGTGGCCTGCTCCAACAGTCGCAGCACCTTGATGAATTCGCGTGTGCCGAGGTTCTTCAGCACGGTTTCCTGGCGACGACGCAGTACCGCGAAGCACTCCGGCAATTGCCAATCTTCCAAGGGACGAGCGTAATCAAAGGCCCCAGGCTTACGTTCCAACAAAGCTAAGTAATGAATCGGATTGAACTCTGTATGCTCCTTCCCCCAGTGACGCGGATGCCGAGCCACGAGTTGATTGCCAACGGCGATGCGAACCTCTTCGATGCCGCCAACCACCGTCACCTGATGATGAGCATAAGCCGTGGGAACCGAGTAATCGTTGCCATGAAAGCGAACCAGCGATAGCGAACTGGCCTTGGCGGTTTGAATGCGTCGTGATTCAAACGCCTGACGAGGAATCTCCGACAGAGCACTTTGCTCTTCGAGTAACAACGCTTCCTTCGTCGCCGATTTGCCACGCAACTGCCGCTGCAGATCCCGACGACAGTGTTCGATCAGCTGCGCGTTAAGCGTTTCCAAACTCCCTACTTCCGGGATCGGCACTAAGAAGTTGCGACGCGCGAAGCCGAGCAAGTTCTCGACGTGCCCTTTCTCATTGGGACGCCGCACGCGGCAGAAGTGATGCTCGAACAGATAGTGACTCTCCAGTCTCAAGAACTCGCGAGTCGCTTCCCGTCCGCGACCACCCACGATCTTCAAGACGGCAATCTTGCTGTTGTCATAACTGATGCGACGCGGCACGCCGCCAAAGAACTCAAAGGCCCGGCAGTGACCTTCTTGAAACGTCTCCGTGCATTCCTGGGGAAACACCTGACAGAAGATCGCGTCGCTGTAGGGCAACGTGATGACAAAGAATGCAGCCTTCGTCGTCTTGCCGTTGAGGACTACGGTGACTTCGCCGAAGTCCGCTTGAGCTTCACCCGCGCGATGGCTCAGCGGTAAGAAGACTTCCGCCTGACCATGCTTCCAAGCACGCACCGCATCCTTCACGATCGTATAGCCGCCGTCGTAGTCATGTTCGACACGGAGACGATCGAAGATGCGCTGCGCCGTGTGCCGCTGCTTCCTGGGAGCCTGGCGATCCCGCTCCAGGATCTCATGAATAATCGGCATAAACCGATCTAGCTTCCTCTTCGCGCGTGGCTGCTTGAGCTGATACCCAGGCGGCTCGACATGTTCCAGAATTCTCTGGAGCGTCCGCCAGGGGATGCCATAATCCTTGCACGCTTGCCGCTTACTAATCTCTTTGCCCAGTACGCGCCGTCGAATCTCGACCCATTTCTCCATGTCCTTGAACACCCGATCCCCCGCACATCTGTGAGCCCATTGGTTCCAAAAACCACTCACAAACCTACGAGATAAGACAAGGCCGCCGCCGATTCGCGATTGCACTCCAATCCCCGCCCAAGCGCTGGCATTTTCAAACGCCGTTCACATTCACTGCGGGTTGATTGACGACTGGCCCTTGGGGACGGCAGATCCGACTCTGAAACGATTCTGATCCTGAGATCTTCTAGCTCCTTGCTTTCCGTTCCTGCCGCACCATCTTCGTCACCTGTCCAACTCCCAAGATCGCACTCTACAGCTTGCGAGGCCTCACGAAAGCCAGAAGTAGGTCGTAGCAATAGAGCCCGCACCATCCGCGTCAGCTCTTCGAAGTGACGTTCGATTGGCGGTAATACTCCATCAAACCAGTGCGGAACACCAATGAAGTACCGCATAGCCTTCGAAGGCGGTACATCTTCGATGCGAAATGGAACAATTGCCACGTCTTCGCTAATCGCATACTCGATCTCACGCAAGACTTGCCGCGAAGCGTTAGAATTGTTCGAAAAAATCAAAAGCATGACCTTTGAAGCTGCGATTGCTTCGATAATCGCCTCAGCCCAACTGACCCCCGCAACGATATCTCGTGGCGCCATCCAGCAACGAATCCCGCTTTGCTCTAACCCCTCGCAGATTCTTTCGGCAGTGACTCTGTCTTGGGCGGAGTAACTAATAAAAAGATCATGTCCCATTGAGCTATCCAGCTTTGCTGTTGCAGGTTTTGACAGACTTAATAGCGGTTCTTACGGGAGAACGCCATTCAGCCACCAATGGCCACCGTAGTGAGGGGACTATGCCGTGGCATTATGTTCTCCCTGCTAAGGAACACGGGAAAAACAACTTCGCTATATCTTCTGCTAATCATCCCACGGAGTGTGATGGCTACTTTGGTTTCGCCGAAGTTATTTTTCCCGTGTTCCTTAGCAAGAAGCGACACTCCTCGACAGGGCTGGGCCTTAGTCACAGACAAACGATTTATCGACCGCCTGATGCTAACACGTTGCCGCATCACGCCACAGATTATACATCGACTTCGAATCGGGTATCACGTGCGGTTATCGCATGGCGTGATTATGTGTAGCTGATTAAGTCCAAGTCACACTCATATACAATTTGGCGATGGGATTGCATCAGATAGCAGTCCGGGGAAAACCGCAACGGCGTCGCCTGGATCGCGAAATGTTTCCATCCATGTATTGCGGCACCAAGGCAGCGAAAACGTCGATTTTGTACGGATGCTCTATTGCGCTGCGGTTGGAGCCAGTCCCACATTTCCGACTCCCTTTTCACTTTGAGTAACAAAACCTACTTCCTTCCGATCACAATTCTCAAATCAAGCCACGCCAGCGACGAGTCACTTCGTCTTGATGCTGACGTGCGGCGGAAACAATGGCCGCTTTCAACGCAGCAAAGTGGCGGTGATCGATGTCTTCACGATGAAGTAGATTGTGGTTGACGGTTACCTCCGAGGACAGTCTGCGGATGACAAATGCTTCGGTATCCTCTCGGGACAAGAGGGCCAGCGGCAAAATGCCTGTGCCCAATCCTTGTCGAGCGTATTCCTTGACGCCAAGCCATCCAGCCGCGTTTGGTCCGAAAGAGAGTTTAGTACTCTGGCTGGCAAAACTTCTTTCTAGCTGTCGGCGAACTCCAGAAGCACCGTCAAGTCCAATCAAGGCAAGCTCGCAGAGTTTTGATAGCGGGAATTCTTGTCCGGCCAGCGTCGTCGACAAAACATCCGCTTCGGGCGTCCCTCGCAGGGCGACAACGCAGAGTGTTTGCCGAGCGAGTTCTTCCACGACCAGCTTCGGCTGGACGCGATGCTCTGCGGACCGGGCCAAATTGATCTGCAGGCAATCATGGCTAACGATCACAAGATCAAACGTCCCAGCAAGAACTCCGGAAAGTCGTTCTTTGCCGCGGATGGCCTGAACTTGAATCTCCAATTCAGGCACCTGGGCGCGCATTGCTGCGATGGCCGCGGGCAGAAAGAATTGTGATGCCGACGAACCCGTCGCGATGCATATCGCCTCGGGCGCTGCGACTTGCTGCTTCATGAAAGATTTAAGCTGGTCGTAGTGACGAACAAGCTCTCGAACTGCAGGTAACACCCTTCGTCCGCTATCTGTCAGTGCAACAGTGCCATCGCTGGTCAGTAATGCGTTCTTTCCTTGAAACACTTTCAGCCGCTTTGTAATGGACGGCTGACTTACGCCAAACAACTTGGCCGCTTGAGTCACGTTGCCGGTTTCGGCGATCGCGAGTAGCAATCGAAGGTCCTCGATTGCGGGACTTTCCGACAACGCCATTGATACTTCTCCATGATTGCAGATCGCAGGATCATGCGACTCGGTTATCGACCCATAGCGCACACTGAATTGTGCGTCATTTTCACATGGTTGAGACGAGCATCGATTGTACACTTCCTGATGACAGACGTGAGACGTGGTGCCCGGACGGGCGATGAGAAACCTGTGAACACGACCTGGCGTCCCTACGCAGACAACGATCACGGCGGAGGAGAATGGAAGATGCGACAATCTATCGGTGCGATGGCAGTGATACGATACGAGCAAGCCGACCAGACCTGCTGGCTGACACAGTGGAACAAGCGTTGGCACGGTTTCCATCTGGTTGGCGGCCACAAGCTGCCGGATGAGTCCTACTACGATTGTGTCGTTCGCGAGATCTGTGAGGAACTCGGCCTTGAGGTCGATCGCGATTTTGTCGTCTCGGAGGTACCGCTTTCTCAGGTCAGCTATGTCGCCCAGTCGCGTAGTGCGGGCGTCGAAACGCTTTACTCTGTGGAGGTGTTTGACACGAAGCTGCTCGCGGGAGCAAAGCCCAAAGTTGATGCGAATCGAAATAACCGTTGGGTCACCGACAGCGAGGTGCGGCAGCAGTGCTGTGACGACGGCATGTCGATCAGTCCCACCATGCGTTTATTGCTCGAACAATCGGGTTTACTTGCGAGGTCATAACGCCAGGATGGTGCCAAGCCCAAGCAAGGATTACGGCGAATGAACTTGCACGAAAATCCTGGTATGCTTGGGGCCACATTTCCCCCTTCCCTTCACTCATTTGGAGCGAAACTGTGGCCGCGCGAAACGCGAGCCCGTTGTCGCCGACTCGCAATACTCGCCGCCACACATTAGAAATCGCCGGAGACTGCCATGAGCCACCCGCCGCTTCGCCATAAGAATGTTGCTGTCGCGATCATTTACGACCCGCAGCACGGCTTCCTGTTGTGGAACAACAAGCGTTGGGGCGGCTATGCATTTCCGATGAAACAGTTCGATGCTGCTAGTTCAGGCAGTGCTGCCGAGACGGCTTTGGAATCTCTGGATGAACGCGAGTTGCCGCTGAATTGGTCCAATGCTACGGCGACGCCGCTGGATCGCGTTGTGGAACTGTTGCGTTCCGAAAGCGTACGCCAATGCACGGAGTACGACTATCACGTGTTCTGTATTGATTCAGGTGAGCCATTGCCCGACGAGCTTCCGCCGGAAATGCGCCGATTCAGCTACGACGAATTGATGGCGGCATTGAATGTTACCGAATCGACAAAGCTGATTGCCCAGTCCTTGCTGGACGATCGGCAAGTCGCGGCGGCGATCATCACGCGGGTGACGAATCGTGGGCACGAATTCCTCGTCATCCAAAATCGTGAAAGAGAGTACTTCTTTCCCGCCACGCGATTGAAGTTGAACGCGTCCCCCACGGCTGCCGTGCTTCGGGCGATGCCTATGGACCTGGCCTACGACGGCGAAATAGCAGTCGTCGATCAGACGTTGGTGGAATGCGATCGGCCAAGCGACCGATTCGGCAGACGCGAAACGCGCTTTCATACGCATCTGTGCGTGCTGGAATTCCCCGGTGTCGATCTCTGTGCGGCGGACAACCCGCTCGAACAAGGACTGCACGCGTTACAGACAGCGATCCTCGGTCGCGACGGCCCCACGGAGATACAACCGTATTGGAACTGGTTGACGGCTGACGAGTTGCGTGACCGCACGGACGTTTCGCCGACGATTCAACCGTTGATTGACGCGGCAGTTACGCTCGCGGAACGCAACACGTGAATGCGCACGTCTATAACTTATTGAGTACACGGGAGGATCTACAGATGAAACGCAGAGTCGCGAATAGGTGGAACACTCGCCGAGACACGCTTGTCATACCTTCTGGCAATACTGCAATCTTGCCTCGTTAGGTTTCACGAACTGTTTTCCCTGGTGATCCGATGTCACTTGAATCTGAACGTGTCATTCGCGTTTTTGTTTCGTCTACCTTCCGCGATATGCAGGAGGAACGCGACGAACTGGTGCTACGCATTTTTCCACAGTTGCGGAGACTTTGCGAAGAACGTGCTGTGACGTGGGGCGAAGTGGATCTACGATGGGGGATTACCGAAGAGCAAGCCGAACGCGGGGAAGTGCTGCCGATCTGCATGGAGGAGATTCGCCGATGTCGTCCCTATTTCATTGGTTTGCTTGGCGAACGATATGAATGGATTCCTGATGCGATACTGGAACAGGTCTTGAGAAATGAGCCATGGATTCGGAAGTACGCTGACGGCCCGGACGAGACACGCAAGAAATCGGTCACCGAGTCTGTCGGTGGATCGGAGGAAAGGGGATTTTGTTTCGGAGGACGAGGAGGGTCGTCAGAAGCTGAAACGTCTCAAAGGCGACATCCGACAGCAACATCACGACCCGAAGTTGGAATATGAGCCGCGTGACAACTACCGGGACGCGAAGGCTCTGGGCGAAGTCGTGCTCGCCGACTTCACGGCGCTGATCAACTCGCTATACCCGGAGGGAACACCGCCATCGCCATTGGAACGCGAGCCGATGAATCACGAGGCGTTCGTTCACCGCCGCGCGGCGGTGTACATCGGACGCCAGGAGTATTTCGACCGGCTTAAATCACGATTGCGCGACCCCAACTTCCACACCATTCCAGCCAGGCGATCATGAACAGCACGCTGTCGAATTCAGTAGTTCGTGAGCTACCCGTCATCAGGGTCTTTGTCAGTTCGACGTTCAGCGATCTTGTCGCCGAGCGGAATGCGCTGGCAGAGAACGTCTGGCCGAAGTTGGAACATTACTGTCGCCAGCGTGGGTTCACCTTCCAGGCGATCGATCTGCGATGGGGAGTTCCCAGCGAAGCTGGATTGGACCATCGGACGATGCAAATTTGCATGGAAGAGCTGCGTCGCGCCCAGGAGACCTCACCCGAGCCTAACTTCCTGATCCTGTTGGGAAGCAAGTACGGCTGGCGACCGTTGCCGGAAGTAATCTCGGAGGCAGAGTACTCCCATCTCTGTAAGCATTCTCACTCACAGTCCGAACAAGATGTATTGAGCGACTGGTATCGCCGCGACACAAATGCCAAGCCTACGCAGTATGTGTTGCGCGCCCGAACTGACAGCCCAGATGGCCAAGACTATACGCGGACGGCTGATGCCGACGGCAGACTGCATGATACACGTGCTTGGCAGACCGTCCAGGATTTGTTGTGGGCCATCGTCAATCGAGCGTATCCGTGTTCACAATTGAGCGGGCGTTTTGATCAGGGCGTCAACGATGTTCCCACCGTTGTGCGGTTCCAAGCATCCGCGACCGAACAGGAAATCTGGCATGGAGCGTTGCAAGTTAAGAACGCTCGGGACCACGTCGTCGCAGCGTTCCGCGAGATTGATCGGACGCAAGGCGATCCGGCAACGTCAGAGCTACACCGGTTTGTCGATCTAAGGTCCGATCAATCTGCTGACGATGACGCGGTGATAGCACTCACCCAATTGAAAGCCGCGGTGAAGCAGAAGCTCTTGCCGGAATCACTCGTTCCCGCCGAGTGTCGCTGGGAGGTCGGTCCCGGCGGTGCCTTCACGGGCGAGGTCACGACCGACCACCTCGTGCCGATGTGCGACGCAATCCTCGCGCGGCTACAGACAATGATACTGCGTCAGATCAACGACTATTGGGGCGTCGATTTGTCGGCGACAGATGCCACCGTTGCGTCCGTACGTGGATCTCAGAAGGAACTCGAACTGGAGCAGCGTGATCACTCACGATTCGCCCAGGAACGAGGGCCGGTCGACTTGTTCGTCGGACGCGATGAGCAGGTCCGGACAATTCGTGAGTACCTGCAATCGACAACCAACCGTCCGCTCATCGTCCACGGCCCTTCGGGAAGCGGCAAGACTGCACTTTTGGCATATGTTGCTCAACAACCGTTCGTCTCCGACACCCACCCGGCGGTGTCACCGATCATTCTGACTCGATTCATTGGAGTGCATCCGGAGTCTTCGACAATTCGCGGTCTGTTCACCAGTCTCTGTCGTGAGTTACGGGTCCATTTCCCGTTGACGACAACCGAGACAGATCCCGAGGGGCGCGAAACACAGATCCCGGCACCGCTTCCCGACACAGTTCACAAGTTGTCCGAAGAATTCTATTCGCAATTACAGCGTGCGACGGAAGCTCAGCCGATCTTTGTCTTTCTGGACGCTCTTGACCAACTTGCATCCACGGACCAGGGGCGTGCAGTCCATTGGCTCCGCTCAGAAATATTTCGACAGGTCGACGATTCGCCAACGCACGCGCGGCTCGTCGTTTCGTGTCTCTCACCCTCTTCCGAGTTCCCTCTGGAGTCAGAAGCTTGTAAGCCTTTTCGCAGACTGCAGTCTCGAGGATTGCTGGCGGACAATGAATTAAGTGCGCTGGATGAACCGGTCGCTCAACAGCTCATTCGCCGCTGGCTCGCGAACCAGCAACGCGATCTGACCGAGGAACAGTGGAATCTGGTGGATGCAGCGATTCATCGTTCATCAGAATGTCGCCAGCCGCTTTATCTCAAGGTGCTCCACGAACTGATTCGAGCCTGGCGGGAGTTCGATCCACCGTCGGTTCTCCCAACATCTCTCGCTGAACTCATACAGCAGTCGCTCTCCAGACTCAGCGAACCGAGCCGGCATGGCTCGCTTCCCCGGATCGCCCTTGGATATGTGGTCACTGCGAGCTACGGCCTCAGCGAAGGAGAATTGTTGGAAGTCCTGTATCGAGATCCGGAGATTCGGGCTCAGCTTGATGCCGACCGGAAGTCCTTCGGCCACGATTTGCCGTCAAGTAATCCGCGTTTCCCGATCGCTCCCTGGGCTCGGCTCCGTTCCGATCTGCAAGTCTACCTGTCAGAACGGTCCGCTCCAGGAACGACGGCCCTGTACTTCTATCACAGGCAGGTTGAGCAGGCGGCACGTACGATGTTTTTGACTGCCGAGACGACTCGTGATGATCGACTGCGCCGGCTGGCTGACTACTTCGATGGCCGCTGGGATCAACCCGACGCCCACGCTCTCATGGAACTCCCGAACCTGCTGCTCGCGCTTCCAGACTACGAGCAGCTTTATGATCGACTGACCGACTTCGCGTTTCCGATGCGGAAAGCGGAGGTTGGCCTGCTGGAGTCGATACCTAACGACTACACACGTCTCGCCAAGGAAGGACCATTGGAGCTCCGTTCGCAATTGGAAATCTGGCAGGACTTCTTTCGCGAGAAAGCCCACCTTTTACGCCGTGGGATCGAAGACCAAACGACGCACAAAATCCTGCTGCAGCTCGCACTGGAACATGCGGACGACACTCCGCAGACGCAGGCAGCGGAAGCTTGGCTCGCTGAGGATCGCTGCGACTGGCTACGACTGCAACGGGTCAACCGCCCGCCGCATGCCTCCCGCACTCCGTGCGAATATGTCCTTGAGGGACACACTTGTGGAGTTGGCGGTGCCATTCTGCTGCCGAATGGCGGGATACTTTCCTGGCCGGGTGACAGCACTGTTCATTCGATCTTCGGATCAGAGTTGAACGACTACACTTTTCGGATTTGGGATGACACAACTGGTGGTTGCCGCGCCGCATTGGAGGGGCACACGGATCTGGTCAACGGCGCGTTGCCTTTGTTGAATGATAGGCTACTTTCCTGGGCTGCAGACAACACGTTACGAATTTGGGATTGCTCGACTGGAGTCTGCCAAACGGTCATTAGAGGTCACACGGTTCAAGGCGCGTTGTCGCTTCCGGACGAACGAGTTCTCCTCTGGTATTTGGATAAGTACCCGCGCATTTTGGACACTGTGGGCGGGAAATTCTGCGTTTTCTTGGATAGTCGCGCGAATGAGATCGATGATGCAATTTCGCTTCCCGATGGCCAGATTCTCTCATGGTCAGGAAGGGATATGACTCTGCGGATCTGGGACGCTGAATCCGGAAAGTGCCGCACGGTAATGAAGGGACACACAGCATGGGTGCTTGGCGCAATTCTGCTTCCGGACGGCCGTGTCCTCTCTTGGTCGACAGACAAAACACTTCGGATATGGGACGCGACGAGTGGGGGCTGCCAAACCGTAATGTACGGACACACTGGTAGTGTCTCTGGAGCAGTTTCGCTCCCGGACGGTCGTGTCCTCTCTTGGTCAACTGACAAAACACTTCGAGTGTGGGATACAACGTGTGGTGAGTGCTGCGCCGTCCTGAACGGACATACGGGAGGTGTCAGTGGCGTGCAATTCCTCTCAGAACACAGGTTTCTCTCTTGGGCAGGAGGCTTCTGGAAGGGACACTCCTGGGTATATGACAAAACGCTGCGTATCTGGGACGTGACAACCTGGAACTGCCTCGCTGTGCTAGACGGGCAGGCGAATGCAATTAGTGGAGTTCTGACATTGCCGATAGGCCGGATTCTCACATGGGGCCGGCACGAGAAGTCTCTTTGGGAATTTGACGCAAGCACGGGTGATTGTCGCGCAGTGTTGAACGGACACACGGATTGCGTTGAGGGTACGTTGGCAATGCGTGACGGTCGAATTCTCTCTTGGTCGCGAGACAAAACACTTCGTATTTGGAAAACCAGCATCGCGTGCGACCGCGTCGTTTTGCAAGGACATGCCGACAGCGTGACTGGTGCGTTGTCGCTAACGCCTAGTTGCACCCTCACTTGGTCGGAAGACAAATCCCCGCAACTCTGGGATGTGGCAACCGGGATGTGCAGCGCTATCCTGAGAGGACATACGGACGGTGTCTGTGGTGCGCTGAAGCTTAGTGACAGCCAGATACTCTCTTGGTCACGGGACACGACTCTACGCGTGTGGGACACCGGGTCTAAAGACTGCCACACCATTCTGGTCGGCCACAGAGGTTGGGTCGTCGGTGCGCACATTCTGCCAGCGAGGCGGATTCTCTCTTGGTCGACAGACGATACACTGCGGATCTGGGATCTGGTGACCGGAGACTGCTGCGCGGTCCTAAAGGGCCACAAGGGGACTGTAAGGCACGCTCTGTTGCTACCTACTGAACGGATACTTTCTTGGGCCAGTTACGACAAGCACCTGCGGATTTGGAACAGCGCGACGGGGGCCGACGGTGTAATTCTCGTGGGGCACACGGATGACGTCGACGGCGCACTGTCGCTGCCAGATGGCAAGATTTTATCATGGGCGTCAAAGACCATGATTGTCTGGGACGGCACGACTGGTATTGTTCAAGCCATTTTGAAGGGCCACAAGGAGCAGATCGTTGGTGCGCTGTCGTTGCCCAACAGTCGAATACTCTCCTGGTCGCGGAATAGGACCGTGCGGGTGTGGGACACCGTATCTGGCGCCTGCCTGGAAGTCGTTGCCGAAGTGCGAGTTTCTGATCAGCGCCCAGATTGGCGACGTGCCATCGCTGTTAACGAAAAACCTAACAGAGTCGCGAACAATCTCGTTGGCGACGCAGTCGAACGCACCGCTATGCTTCGCCATCTTTTTCGAACCTTACCGTCGGCTTCGTGGCAAGCTGACTCCAATAGCAAGTGTCACTCCCTATTACCTGATGGCACACTTGTGGTTGGTCAAGACAATGGACAGGTCTGTTTCCTTAAGCTCTACCACGGTCGCCAACGCATCTCGCTCGCCGAAGCGGAAGAATTGCTTCGCACTAAGGATGAAGCGATCAAATCTCGAAAGGAACTCTTCGAACAATGAATTCATTTGACATTCTCCCCCAACTACTCGTCGATGCGGCGCTTCCAAACGACGCTCGTGTGTTCCTGCGTGCGGACCTCAATGTCCCGCTGGATCAGGAGCGGATTGTCGACGACCTGCGGATTGAGCGGTCATTACCCTCGATTCAGTTCGCTCTGGAGCGGGGAGCAAAGTTGATCATGGCGAGTCATCTCGGCCGGCCCGAGCCGGGCTGGTCGGCAGAACTCAGCATGAAGCCGGTGGCGGAGCATCTGAGCAGGTTGTTGGGAAAGTCGGTGCGCCTCGTGCCGGAAAACGGTAGCCAGTTGCCGGGCAATCCGGATGACTGGTCACAAGCTGCTGTGGGCGCGTTGCGCGACGTGGTCGCACAAATGCGACCGGGCGAAGTGGTGCTGTGGGAGAACTTGCGGTTTCATCCCGGCGAGAAACAGAATAGCACTGCGTTTGCCGAGTCGTTCGCGGACGTCATCGACGCATATTGTCACGATGCTTTCGGAGCGGCGCAGAACAACGACGCTTCGCTCGTTGCACTGCAACAAGTGCTCGCGCGACAAGATAAACCAAGAGTCGCAGGGATGTTGCTGGTGGATGAACTGCGGGAACTCGGCCGACTGTTGGAATCTCCGCCACGACCATTCGTCGTGGTCATGGGCGGAGCCAAAGTCGGCGACAAGTCGAAGACGATTCGCAGGCTGTTGGACAAGTGTGATGACTTGTTGATCGGCGGCGCACTTGCTTATCCGTTTCTGAAGGAACGGGAGTCGTCGATCGGTGCCAGTAAGCTAGATGCCGACGACGTGCCGCTGGCCAAACAGATCCTCGACCACGTCGATGCGACGGGGAAGCGTCTGCATCTGCCGGTCGACCATTGGGCTGTCACGGATCTGCAGCAAGATCAGCGGCGAGTGTTACAAGTTGGCAGCATCCGCGATGGACTGTGCGGCATCGACATCGGCCCGGAGACCGCTAGGAAATACGCAGCGATCATCCGCCAAGCCGGCACGGTGTTTTGGAACGGACCCATGGGCTTGTTCGACTTGCGTCGGCAACTGGAATACGGCACGCGTTCCATTGCCGAAAGCATCGCAGAAGTGGGAGCGATCGCTCGGAATGCGGAGACGGAGGCGTTGACGATCGTTGGCGGCGGCGAGAGTGCCACTGCGGTGCGACAGTTCGGACTGGACTCGGAATTCTCGTTCGTTTCGACCGGCGGTGGTGCGTCGCTGCGACTGCTGGCCGGAGACGAATTTGAGAGTGTGGCCTTACTGGGATCGTAGCGCTTGCGAAAATGGATGGACTCAAGGAACTTCAGGCAGATGCCACCGGAAGTTCTGTCGGTTTTATTAAACTGATGTGAGCCACACGCATTTCGCCGATTGCACCTACCGATGTGAAGCAGCCCGAATCCGTGAACAATAGCCATCAGGAAGGAAAATTCGTTGAACTATCATCCCAAGCCGATCAATACCGAAGAAGTTCAGCTATCGGGCGAGATCCTGGAGCTGACCGAACACTTGGCCGAGAATGCTCATGACATCTGGGCGGCGCAGCGTTTGAAGGATGGTTGGACCTATGGCCCCAAACGCGACGACACTGCGAAGCAACATCCGTGTTTGATCCCCTACGCCGACTTGCCCGACAGCGAAAAGCAATACGACCGCAATGCGGCATTGGAAAGTCTAAAGGCGATCATTGCGTTGGGATATCGAATCGAGAAAGTCGAGGCGTAGCTCATGCCAGCTCTTGTCACGCTCATGCCCCCGGCCAAACGCAAGCTGCAAAGCATTCCCGAGCAGCAGGTGCAAAAAGAACTTGCGGTTGTCTTTTCCGACGCGGACGCGGTCAGTGTCTATGATGTCCTACAGGGCTTCCATGCGGACCAAAGACATAAACTGATCCTGGCCGTCGAGATCACGAAACCTTCGGGCTCGTCCAGGGCGGCGGTCTTCGAATCTCACGTTGTCAAGCTGGGGAGTCGTGACGAAGTCGAGGCAGACGTCCGCGGGTGGCAGCGTTGTACCGAGGGCCGCTTTGTGGCGCGACGGATGTTCGTGCCTGTCGAGTTAGTCGAGCTGCCGCACGATAGCAGTCGAACTGCCATCGTTTATCGCGATGCAGCTCAATGGAGTGGGCTGCTCACACCAGGACACTATGATGTCGCCACTCTGGCTTGGGCCTTCGAGCAAGCCGTGTTCCATCCGCATGGCATGGACTTTGGATCCGTCGAACGGACGATTCGCCAAGTCTTCGCTGAACTCGGACGAGTGCTCTATGAACCCGTCAGTGACGAGCCTCTGGCCGCGATCAACTTTTTCCGTGCAAAGCTGCGATTGGACCGCGACGATACCGTCCATAGGTGGCGATCGCCCGCTATGTGGCAAATGCGGCGCGATGTCGATTGGCTTCTATGTGGCGGTCTTTCTCCCGCCGGTGGTGACGTTCCCGAGTATGTGGACCCGTATGATTTTGTACTCGCGATGCTGGAACGGAATCAGCTTCCGGCGACGTTGACAGGTCGCACGCACGGCGATTTGCATGCTGATAACATTATCGTGGGAGTCGCCGGAGACGAAGTGGAGTATCCGTTGTTGATCGATTATGGGGACATGGCTGTCGACAACGTGATCGCTTGGGACTTTGTCAAGTTGGAAACGGAACTCAAGGTCCGACTGCTGATCAAGCTGTTTCAAGATGCCGCATCGCGCGGGCAAGTGTTGTCGCACCTGCCGAGCGTTCGTCTGCGATCGCTTGTTGACCGCTGGGACCGCGGTCGTGATGCCAACTCGGATCCCACTGTTTCGCGGACCCAACAGATCGCCTTTGCCTACGGCTTTGAGAAGCTATTGTACGAGCGTAGTCGCGAGACCGGGCTGCTGCCGAGGCGACCGCAGTTCCAGATCGATTCGGCTACGCCAGCGGTTGACCGAGCCCTGATTCTATTGCAAACCATTCGCTACATGGCCGGTGAACAACTCGGTCAACACCATGCCCGCGACAACTGCTGGAGTCAGGAGTTGGAGGCAGCGATCGCCATCTACGGATTGAATACGGTCAAGTTTAGCGATACCGCTTATCCGCCATGGCAACGCTTGTTCACGCTCGTGTCAGCAGGAATGGCAGCCGCCAGGTTGTTACCCGGCATGCAAGAGGAATCCGCAGCCGAGAGTGCCGCGTGCTTAACGCCGTTGACCTATCATGCTCCCCTGCGCCGAGCCTACCGCCGATGGAAAGCCAACGATCAGATCGAAATCGCCGAACGCGAGTTAAGTCAGTACGGCGAGCGGTTCGACTACGCCGTGCCTTTCATTCGCGAACATGCCTTGATCCAAGCAAAACTTGGGAGCACTAACGAATCTATGCAACGGCTTCTGGCGATCGCCGAAGCACCAGGCCCGTGGTCGCATTCCGATCAACATGACACGACGGCAATCGTTTCGCTTTGCGAGGCATTTTTGGAAACGGAAGTGCTCGCTCGTCTTGGAAGGATCTTTAAGGACAAGGCTGATGCGGCGTGGGAGAAGTTGGATGTGGACTTCGCGGCGCTTCAAGGCCAGCCACCTACGCAGTTTTACCGGAGCGCTCATCGGTTGTATCGCAAAGCCTACGACCTCACTTTGAACTACTACCCCGGTGGTAATGCTGCCGTCACGGGTCTGTTGTGTGGGGACGAACAAGGAGCCCGGGATGTTGCCGAACAAGTGGCACTAACTTGCAAGACGATTGATATTTCGCGGCTGAGTGGCGACGATGCCTATTGGGTGCTCGCAACGGAGGGTGACATGGCGCTTCTGCGCGGGCGAGGCCATGACGCAGCAGGCTTCTATCGGGAGGCGTTGGAACAACTTTCAACCGGCAACGATGGGATGGCGCAGACGACGTACGACCAACTCTGTCGGCTCTATCGAGCATTGCCCGAACAAACTGTGCGGCCAGTTCTGGAAGTCTTCCGCGACCACAGCGAGTTTACATTACGCCCGGGAAGGCTGGGCGACTGTGGTGGTCTGTTATCGACTCTGAACTCCACTCGATAAATGGAATCGTAATGTGGGGCAAGTACCTTGCTGATTGCTTATGATCGTGCAGTGGTTCGGAGTAACTGTCTCGCCACGTGCGAGAGTGATTAATCAGACGAAATTCGTTACCGGGCGTCGACTTTCCTGTTGAACTCTCGCAATTCTTGGGACATACAGCACTCTATTGTATCCAATTGGCGTGATAGCAACTTAGAGCCGCCCGACGGTAGTTAGGGCTTTTGGATATTCCATGCTGGGGCTGTTGCGTAATCTTGCGATGGTTTGGTAAGGAGTCCCTTCCTCACAGAGGTATCACTTTGCAACCTGCACCTGCAGGGAGTTTGCTGGCCTTTCTTCAGCGAATTCCCGGATCCCCACGGGCGCCAGGGACGACGCCATTGTTTAGAGGCCATGCTGGCCTCGATCGTATCTGCTCTGATGTGTGGTATGAGAGGGTACTCGGGGATTACCGACTGGATCCAGTCACAACCGAAGGGGTTTTGGTATTGGTTAGGGTTTACGCGCCGACCGCCGAAAAAACGCTTACCAAGTCGAACATGTCTTCGCAATGTTCGGTATCTTGAAAAACTGAAAAGCCCTGCGTGCTTCCTCGAAGCGAATGACGTGAATGGCTTCAGCTGTTATAGTTAGGTGTCGCGCTGTGGATAGTGCGATCCTGCCCATTCACCCCGCCTGCGATTGTTTAATGAAACGTCTGAGCTTCGTATGGCTGCTCGCGCTGAGCTCCTTCACGCATGCAGTTGCAGAAGAAACCACCGGTCTCACGCTTGAACGTGATGTCCGCCCGATCCTCAAGCAGCACTGCCTCGATTGCCACGGGGCCACGAAGGAAGTGAACGGCGGGCTCGATCTGCGGCTCGTGCGTTTCATGGTGAAAGGCGGCGAAAGCGGAGCGGCGATTGTTCCGGGACAGCCGGTCGAGAGTCTACTGTTGGAGCGGATCAAGGCGGGCGAGATGCCTCCAGGTGAGAAGAAGGTCACGCCCGAGCAGATCGCGATCATCGAGCAATGGATTGCGAGCGGGGCGAAGACGGCTCGACCGGAGCCCGACAAGATCGACGAGGGGGTCGGCATCACGTGGGAAGAACGAGAATTCTGGTCGTTCCAACCGATCAAGCGGCCTCAGGTTCCCGAGTTTTCCGATGCCAACCGAGTCCGCACGCCGATCGATGCGTTATTGCTCGCGAAGATGAAGGAAATAGGGCTCAGCTTCTCGCCCGATGCCGATCGAGTCACGCTCATCAAGCGGCTCTGCTTCGATCTCGTCGGTCTTCCTCCCACTCCCGAAGAGGTCGCGGCCTTCGTCAACGATCGGTCCGACGGAGCTTACGAAGCGCTCGTCGATCGGCTGCTCGATTCGCCTCATTACGGCGAGCGGTGGGCGCGGCATTGGCTCGACGTGGCAGGCTATGCCGACAGCGAGGGCTACACCAACAACGATGCCGACCGGCCCTGGGCGTACTTTTATCGCGACTACGTCATTCGCTCGCTGAACAACGACAAGCCTTTCGATCAGTTCATCCAAGAGCAACTTGCCGGCGACGAACTGGTGCCGCTTCCGCATAAGAACCTCTCTCCGGAAGCGATCGATAAGCTCGCCGCTACCGGCTTTCTGCGTATGGCAGTCGATGGCACGGGGAGCGGATCCAACGACGATACCGCTCGCAACCAGACGATCGCCGACACGATTAAGATTGTCTCGACGTCGCTTCTCGGACTGAGCGTTGGATGCGCTCAGTGTCACGATCACCGCTACGACCCGATTCCGCAGAAAGACTACTACGCTTTGCGAGCTGTCCTCGAGCCAGCTCTTGATTGGAAGGCGTGGCGGACGCCGCAGCAACGGCTCGTCACTTTATACACCGACGACGACCGAGCCAAAGCGACCGCAATCGAAGCTGAGGCTCAAATCATCGCCAAAGAGCGAGCCGAGAAGCAATCCAAATACATCACCGAAGCGTTGGAGCAGGAGTTGGCCAAGCACCCCGAGAACCTTCGGGAGAAACTGCGAACGGCTTATCGAACGCCGGGCGACAAACGGAGCGACGAACAAAACCAGTTATTGAAGGCATACCCCAGCGTCAACATCTCGCCAGGCAATCTCTATCAATACAACCAGGGCCACGCCGACGAGTTGAAGAAGTACGATCAACAGATCGACGAAGTGCGGGCGAAGAAGCCTGTCGAGCAGTTTCTTCGCGTGCTTACCGAAGTCCCCGGCAAAGTGCCCGAGACGTTTGTGTTTCATCGCGGCGAGTTCCAGCAACCGACCATTGCCGTCACGCCCGCTTCGCTAACGATCGCGGCTCCGCCCGGAGAACGATTTACCATCCAATCGAACGACGAATCTTTGCCGACGTCCGGGCGGCGGCTGGCTTATGCAAAGTGGCTGACCAACGGCAAACATCCGCTCGTGGGCCGTGTGCTGGTGAACCGCATTTGGATGCATCACTTCGGTCGAGGAATCGTCGGCACGCCGTCCGACTTCGGCGTGCTCGGCGAACGCCCATCGCATCCCGAGTTGCTCGATTGGCTGGCGAGCGAGTTCGTCGAGCAAGGCTGGAGCTTAAAGAAGCTGCACAAATTGATTGTGACTTCAACCGCGTATCGCCAGACTTCGGTGGCCGAGCCCGAGAAGCTGGCGATCGACGGCGCGAACGCCTTGTATTGGAAGTTTCCCGTCCAACGGCTCGACGCCGAGATTGTTCGCGATCGAATCCTCGCGACGAGCGGCGTATTGGGCGGCGAGATGTTTGGTGCGCCGGTCAACGTAAAGGCAGACGACGCCGGGCAGGTCTTGGTTGACGGCGACGAGACGCGGCGGAGCATCTATGTCCGAGTGAAACGAACGCAGCCGGTGGCAATGTTGAAGGCGTTCGACGCGCCGGTGATGTCCGTCAACTGCGAGAGCCGCCCCTCGTCGACCGTCGCTCCGCAATCGTTGATGCTGATGAACAGCGAGTTCATTCTGCGGCATGCGAAGACGTTCGCGGAGCGCGCCCGGAAGGAAACGAAAGCACCGATCGAAGTCGATTTCGACTTGGAACGTTTGCAAGGCAATGGCTTTGCCTGGCAGTTCGGTTCGGGGCGACTCGAGGAAAAGGCGGATCGCGTTGTTGACTTCGTCGAGTTGCCGCACTTCACGGGCAGCGCCTGGCAAGGTGGACCACAGCTGCCAGATCCAAAACTTGGTTTCGTGATCGTAAGCGCGTCCGGCGGACATCCCGGTAATAAGGAATTCGCTTCGATTAGGCGTTGGACCGCGCCGCGGGACGGCACACTCGCCATCACCGGTAACCTGGGCCATCCGTCCGACAACGGCGATGGCGTGCGCGGCACCATTGTTTCCAATCGCAACGGAATCGCGGGCCAGTGGGTAGCGAAAACGACAGGGATCGCAACGACTGTCGCGGCGATAGCGGTTCAAAAAGGAGATACGATCGACTTCGTCGTTGACTGCCGCGAACACGAGACATCTGATTCGTTTAGCTGGGAGGTCAGCCTCTCGCTGAGACCGGACTCAGCGGATGCCGTGGCGACCACATCCAAGGCTGGCTTCCACGGGCCGGCTGTTGATGTGTCGCTCGTTCCGGCCCAGGTGGCCCGCGCGTGGCAACTGGCGTATTGTCGTCCCGCGTCTCCTGAAGAATTGTCGTCTTCCTTGGAGTTCTTAGCTGCCCAGATCGATTACCTGTCAGTCCACGGAGCGGAAGAAGCGAAGGCCGATCCGACGTTGCATGCGATGACGAACTTGTGCCAAGTGCTGTTGAGTTCGAATGAGTTTTTGTACGTGGAGTAGACGTTGATCGCTTGATCAAAATGTTTGGTTCGCTTAGAGAACCACGACCAGGGAGCCAAACCATGAACGACCCACGATCACGCCGTGAATTTCTCAACACCAGCGCCCTGGGTGTCGGCGGCATGGCGCTAGCCTGCTTGCTGCAACAAGAAGACCTTCTAGCAACGCCCGCGAACATTCCGCGCGGGCCGCTTTCCTTCGACACGAAACCGAAGGCTCCATCACACGAGCCCAAAGCCAAGGCGATGATCTCGCTCTTCATGCACGGCGGGCCTTCGCACATGGACCTCACCGATCCGAAGCCGGAGTTGTCGAAGTACAGCGGCACGGAGTATTCGGGAGATGTTGGCTACAGCTTCGTGAATCGAGCAACAAAGACTTTGTTCGGTAGCCCGTTCAAATTCAAGAAGCACGGCCAGTGCGGGACAGAGCTTTCCGAGTTGCTGCCGCACACGGCGAAGATCGTTGACGACATCTGCCTGATCCGCTCGATGCACACCGGCTTCAACGGGCACGAAGTTTCGATTCGCTACTGGCATGGAGGAATACCGGCGACGTTGGGCCGACCGACACTCGGCGCGTGGCTGACGTATGGACTCGGTTCGGAGAGCCAGGATCTTCCCGCTTACATGGTGCTGACGGACCCTGGCGGTCACCCGGTCGATGGTGTTCATAATTGGACAAACGGCTGGATGCCTCCGCTGTTCCAGGGCACGGTGCTGCGCGCAAAAGAGCCTCGCATTTTCAACTTGCAACCGCCGGCTCATTTGAAGGGCGAGTTGCAGCGACAAAACCTCGCGTTTCTGACGAAGCTGAACCGCGACCATCAACAACGATTGCCGGGCGAGAACGATCTCGAAGCGCGAATCGCGAGTTACGAACTGGCTGCCAGGATGCAAACCGCGGCGGCGGAGGCCCTTGATATATCCGGCGAGTCCGAAGCGACGCTGAAATTGTACGGTATCGATCGACCTGAAAGTAAAGAGTACGGTACCCGCTGCTTGATCGCGCGGCGTTTGATTGAGCGCGGCGTTCGTTTCGTTCAACTGTTTCTCAACGGCCAACCGTGGGATAATCACTCGAACATTCGCGGCTCGTTGGCCGGGGCGACGGCCCGGACCGATCAACCCGCCGCGGGGCTTGTACAGGATCTCAAGCAGCGCGGCTTGCTTGACTCGACACTCGTTCATTGGGGCGGCGAGATCGGGCGATTGCCGGTCACAGAGAATCACGGCAAGCCTGAGAATGCCGGTCGCGATCACAACGGCCAGGGCTTCAGTTGCTGGCTCGCCGGCGGCGGTATCAAACCCGGCACGACGTTTGGCGAAACGGACGAGTTTGGCCACCGGGCCGTAGTTGACAAACTGACTCCGAACGACATCCAAGCCACCGTCCTGCACCTCTTCGGCTTGGACCCCAAGGGACTGACCTTTCGCTACAACGGTCGGGAGCAAGCTCTGACCGACGGTCGCGAATGCCGAGTGGTGAAGGAGATACTTTCGTAGGTAGCGATGTAACCGAAGTTGCAAGCGTCAGCGGCTCACCGACCTTTGGCACTCAACTCGCCGAGCATTTCTACCAAGTTGTCAACCATCTTCACCGAGGCGTCGAGTTGCACCTTGTTCACGCCGATCCAGGTTTCGTAGCCGCCGAGCCGATGCTGCTCGGGTGTCGGCAGGTAACCATGCGAACCATTGGCAATGGAGATGTTCATCAGCGGCTGGATGGGGCTGCGCTGTTTGAGTTCCAGGCCGATCTCTGCAAACACCTCGAATGGCATCGCGGCCACAGCCAGGTCGCCGATGCGGTGCGTCTGTACGACCACATCGATGGTCGGCGGCATCTCCGGCGAGTTATAGGCGAGTACGGTGCTGTAAGTGCTGTATCGACTGGTGCTCATGGGTTTGATCTTCTTGGCCTTGACCGCCTCAGCCCATTCCACTTCCTCCTTCGTCGGGTAGCGCCGTTTGAACGTGAGCGTGCGCTGCAGCGACGAGAGCTTCACATGATCGTGCCACTCCAGCGACTTATGCACCTGCATCACTTTGTCCGCGCACAGGTACGCCACTTCGCGGGCTTTCCCAAAAGGTTGATACCGCTTTTTCGGCTGCGGGCCGCGCTTCTCCAATTCCTCGTCGGAATAGCGCGCCAGGTTGTTCACATCGCCGCTGGTGCCGTTGGCCATGATGCCGACAAAGGGCGGGTCCTGATGTCGGTCGGCACCGAGCAGTTCGCCCATGCGGTCGGCAAACATCGCGAAATAGTCAGCCGAAATTGTGTTGGCCGGCACGCCGCCCACGTAGTGCAATCCGTAGGAAGCCAGCAGCGCGATGGGCTTGCCCGCGGTCGACTGCACCGAAAGGAATGTGATCTGCGGATCGACAGGACCGGCGGGCCTCAGCAGACCGCTGTAACCGGGATTCGTGTCGACTTGTTCGATGTTGTCGTGGGCACCGTAGATCGGCCCGCGACTGGGCATTAGGAACCAGCGGCGATTGAATACCTGCGTCGGTTCCTCGGCGACGTCCCAGCCGATTCGCGCGGGCTGGAGTTGATTGACGGCTCGCAGCACGCCGTCAGCGATCCGCCGGGTTAGAAACGCGCGGTAGTCGTAATACGGCTGCTCACCATCGTCTTCCAGCTTCGCGCCGGTCGAAGTGTGCGTATGAGTCGCTGAGACGAGCACACACTGCGGCGGGATGCCGGTCGACCGCTCGATGATTTGCTTGGCGCCCGCCACGACCTCGGCCGAAATGTGCCGCAAGTCGCAGACGACCAGTGCCAACTTGGACTGGCCGTCGTCGAGCACCAGGCAGCGGGCATTTAGTTCATCGTGTACGTGCGTCGCTTGCCGCTTGCTAGCGCCAACCGTTTGGTCCGAGCCGATCGGCGGGGTGATGTTGCTCGTCGCGGCACCAGCCCGAAACGTCGGCTCGTCCGACAACGCGGCGTCGGAAAGTCTAAGCGAAACAATCGCGAGGCAAAGACTTGTAAACACAAGGTGACGTTGGATTCCCATGGTTGTTGCTCTTTGGGTCATGGTTGAGGATATGCGAGTGTCAAATCGCCGTTCAAGTTGTTCCAGCACTTCTGATCACCGAGTGAATAGTTCACATTACGCCAGCGATTGCCCGCAAGCTGATCGGAAAACGGGTTGATCTGATAGTGGAAAAGGGGGTGAGATTCATGCATTTCGGCTTTCGAACGGTGCTCACTCAGACCTGCTCCGCACAATCTACCATTTCCACGTAGCGTGACTCGGCAGCGGAAGGTAGTCGTGTTCTCTCACCATCCACTTATCTAGTTCCTGACGCATCTCTGTTTCGACTTTGTCGTAGTCGGGAGAGCCTGCGAGGTTGTTCAACTCGTGCGGGTCTTCGCTCAGATCGTACAACTCAAATACCGGTCGCGGCTTTTCAAAGTACAACCTGCTGAAGAGTGGCGACAGCGTTTTGCCAACGTGTGCCTTCTGGATGGCCTCCCAGGCAAAAGCATCTTTGCGCACCTGATCCACCGGCCAGTACGTCTGGTTCGGAAGTGCATTGTAAATGAAGTGATAGCGGTCCGAAGTGACCGAACGACAGAAATCGAGGCCATCAGTGTTGGTGATCGGTCCCCAATGCCACCCTCGCTCGGCAAAGACAAACTTCCTGCCCGCGAATTCATCGCCGCGAAGGGCCGGTAGAAAACTGACGCCGGTCATTGCCGCCTGGACTTCCACCCCGGCGGCCTCCAGAAAGGTCGGCGCGAGGTCTTCCCCGCTGATCAGTGCGTCGCAAACGGAACCGGCTTCCACCATTCCCGGCCAACGGATCACCATTGGCACATGGATGCCTCGCTGATGCAATGTTCCCTTTCCCCGAAGAATCGCTTCGCCATTGTCGCCCATGAACACCACCATCGTATCCTTCTCGATATTCCGTTCTCTGAGGACATCCATGATGTAGCCAAAGCCCTCATCCAACTGCCGCAGTTTGTTGAAAAAACGCGCATAGTCGAGCCTGACTTCCGGCAGGTCGGGCCAGTCCGGCGGAAGTTCCAGTTGATCTGGTTCGATTCCCTCGTGCGATTCGCCAAAACCTCGGTGGGTCTGGTTGAAGCCGAAGTAGAGGAAGAACGGCTTGCCGTCGGGAACCTTGTCGAGAATCGAGTGAATCCACTCCGGTATCTTCTTCACGTCCCCGGTACTGGCACTGGCGACAAAGTGGTCGAAGCGATCGTCAATCGGACGCACGCCCATTTCCCGAAAGACCTCGTTTAGATGCGCCGACTCCTTGACTCGTCCCTGCAGATGCTGGTTGCGACCGTCCATCCCAGCCCAGTATCCACTTTCCCGGAGAGCATCGGTAAAGAAACGGACTCCTTTCCGCGGTGGTTGGGAAAACCGCGTGACACCAAGCCCGACGGCGGATCGCCCCGTGAAGATAGAGGTCCGGGATGGTGCACACTGTGGCGCAGTCGTGTACGCGCGATCAAATCGCATTCCCTGCCCGGCAAACGCATCAAGGTTCGGAGTGATGTTAAACCGTTCGGTGTTCCTGTTGCCGTAGCAACTCAAATGCGGATAGCTGTGATCGTCAGAGAGGACGAGGAGGATATTCGGTGGGCCGGCTGACGCCGTTGTTGCAGTAATTAGTAGGGCAAGCGATAAGAACTGGAATTTCATCTTGCAGTCTCATGTTTGGATCGTGTTGTGTTAACTCACATAGACATCCGGAGGACAAGGGACCGGATGGTTCTCAGCTCTGGTCCAGGTCGTTGGCCTGGTTTAGTTGCCATTTGGGATTGGGGTGATCCGGATGCAGTTGGGCCACCGTGCAGTAGAGATGCCGCGCCGACGAATGCGAATGTCACGGCGAGTAGTGTGGACGCTTTGGACCGTTTCATGGCGTCTTCTCGAACGATGTGTTGTGCCCGCGATCTTGAGGCTTCAGTTTGTCAATCAGGACGCCCTTCCGAACTGGGAGTCCATAGTGGACTTCCTGTATAGAGTCTTCCGATCGGGTATCTATCACTGGGTGTCACAGCCTCCTCCATGATGCGCGCGATTCGCTGCACCGTTTCGGGATGTTGGGCCGAAACGTCGCGAGTTTCGCCAACGTCGGTTGTGAGATTGTATAGCTGTATCTCGTTACCGCGCCCGGCGCGAATACCCTTCCAGTGCTTCAGACGAACGGCCTGGTCGTAGCGACGACGGCAATGTCCGTAGTCCCAGTAAAGGTATTCATGCGGTTGTTCCAACTTACCGCCTTTCAATGGCATCACGACAGACACGCCGTCGATGTCTGCTGGCATAGTAGATCCTGCCAATTCCGCAAAGGTCGGTAACATGTCCTGAAAGGCGATGACCTCGTCGCTTGTATGATTTTCCGGAACGGTCTCTGACCAACGGGCAACAAACGGCACGCGAATTCCACCTTCGGTGAGATCTCGTTTGAATCCACGCAGCGGCCCGCTGGTGTTGAACCGTTTGGCTACTGATGCGTGACCACCATTGTCGCTGGTGACGATGACGAGGGTGTTGTTCTTCAGTTCACTGGCATCTACGAGTTGGACGATGCGACCAACGTCACGATCGAGCATGTGAATCATGGCGGCATATTTCTTCGACCGCTTGTCCCAGCTGCGGTTGGAGTACGGTCCGGTTGACGGAACTGCCAGACCATCCGCATCCTCGCTTGTGGATGAAAAATGAGGCAAGGTGTACGCGACGTAAAGGAAAAACGGTCGCCGATCGTCTCTGGCTCCGCGGACGAACTCAAGAGCACGATCGGTCAGCAAGTTATGGCTGTAATGTTTGTGTGATTGGCTATTGCCGGCTAGTTCTAAGCGTCCTTCGTCGTCATCGAGGTACTCCGTGTAGTAATGGTGAGCGTGATCTTGATTGAGGTAACCGAACCAAGTGTCGAAGCCTTGATTCGTCGCCCTTCCCACCGTGCCGGCGTCACCCAGTGACCATTTGCCGACCCCGCCTGTGCGGTAGCCAGCCTGCTTCAAGACTTCGGCAATCGTTACATCACCGTCCTGAAGATAGGTCTGGTAGTGAGGTACGTTGTCGCGTGCTGGTGCGTGACCGTTATGCAATCCTGTCATCAACACGGCGCGAGAGGCTGTACACACGGGGCCGCCGGCGTAGGCCTGGGTAAACCGAATTCCTTCCGCCGCCAGCCGGTCGATGTGCGGTGTCCTGATAAGTTCCTGCCCGTAGCATCCGAGATCCCCGTAACCGAGGTCATCGGCAACAATCAGGACAAAGTTAGGTTTCTCTGCACCGCTCAACTCCAGACACAGGAGACAAGTCGCAGCCAGCCATCCCGCGACAGTGATTCGGTGTCGTAGCATGTGGACTGTCATTTCGTTGTCACCGGTGCTGCGGAACTCGACCCCGTACCCTTCCTCCGAAGGTCCGGCAGATCGTAGAACCTTAGTGCGCCGTAGACCGCTTGGTGGATGTGATTGTAAGCATCGCGATTTGTCATCAGTTCCCGCCACGAAGTCAGCCCATCGGTGGTCTGTACGTCGGCGATGAGATCCGGCTCCAGGTATCCGGCGTGCAAGGCGGCGGGCACGGTTTCGCCAGTGGCATGAATGACGGCCTGTTTCCGCTGCGACGATTCGGCCAGCCAACGGGCACTAACCAGCAAATCCTCGGTGCGCATCGTCAGCCAACTGCGACTCAGCATATGGCCGATAAACGAATCCGCGCCGGGGAAACGCCAGTCGCGGGTTCTGGTTTCACCGGTGTCTCGCACTTCGAGAATCAGGACCGGATGTCCCTTTGCGTGCCATTGGTGTGCCTGCTCGACGGCAGAATTCATCCCGTCGCCTGGCGCGATCAAGATCGGTTCACGATACCCGCCCGGCCAATGTAGCGCGGGCAGGATAATGCCGGGCTCGGGGCGGAGGATCAGTTGCTTCGGGATAGCCGAATTCTTGCGATGAACCGTGTCCACGTTCGGCATTGGCAGTTCCGTAAGGGGGCGAATCCCCGTTGCCTTGCGCACGACATTCGCGGTAAGCGGCGGACGCTTCGCCGCGAGATTCCGTTCTGACTCAGCATACAAATCGAATACGGATTGCGCACCCGGCAACCAGCGAACCTGACCATGCGGCGTGACTTGCAACTGCTCATCGCTGAGGATCGGGACATCGTCTTCTTCGAACACTTCCACGTGACGATCCTGCAACCAACACGCCATGAAACGAACTGCGCCCTCGCGCATGCGTTTGGTGAACCCGTGCTTGTCGTTCGTTTCCAGCAACTCGACCCGCTCCGGATGACCGAGCACCGTATACACTCGCTTGGCCTGCCGGAACGCCTCCCACGTCCCGGCGATGGGAACGTAGTCGTGTGTGGCGGCGAGGATCAACGTCGGCTTCGGCGCCCGCGCGAGAATGAAATCCGGGTGATCGAAACCTTCGCGGATCTGGGCATGCAGGTTCTGCTCGGCGTCGCCTGGACCGGGGGACTCATTCTTGCGACGATGCGTGGTCATGAAACAACCCGGCGCGGCCGCGAAGATTCGCTCGTCGAAAGACATGAGGTAACTCGTCAGGTTCCCACCGCCGGAAATCCCCGTGCAACCGATGCGCCTGGCATCGACCTCCGGCCGACTACAGAGGTAATCAATCCCTCGCATGCCGTCCCAAACCATCATCGCGGCCAACGATCGACCGAGCAAGATCGGCGCGACGCCAATCGGATTGTGCTCACCACCAGGTCGGCTGATCTCATGCGGCTCTTCACCAATCAACTGCCGACGTTCACCCTGTCCGAGCGGATCAAAACACAGTACGACGAAACCGTGCTGTGCCAAAAGAATGCTGGCCTTCTGATAACTCGAGTACGCTTTTCCGTTCGCCGAATGTCCGCACGGCAGCAACACCCCGGGAAACGGACCTTCGCCCGGCGGCAGGTAGAGATTCGCCGTGACATGAAACCCTGGCAGACTCTCAAACAGGACGTGCTCAATCGTATAGCCATCCCGCCGAACACCTTTGGTAATCTGTGCGTTCAGCGGACCACGATTCGGCAACGGACCAAATACACGCGCCAGATATTCCCGTCGTTTTCGTTGATACGCCGTGATCGCTTCCGGCGACTCTAGCGACGTTTCAAGTTCCTCTAGGCGTGCATCGAGCGCGGCATGAGCCCGCTCGCGCTGATACGCCCGCATCATCTGATTTGTTTTGTCTGCGTTAAAGTCGGCAGGCAGTACGCGATAGTCGGAAGCGTCCTGTGCAAACAGGTCCAGCGTTCTCAGCAACGCATACGCTAGGAAAAACGTCATTCGTTTCATAGAGTTGCTCGCCAATTACTTCAGACATTATTCGCTCAAACGGAGCGACCAGCGTTTAGAATACTCTATGGTCTGCGGGCCGGCGCTCTTACCAATACGATTTTGTTTCCACCGGTCGCACACGAGTTCGCGAACGGTCGCCAGGCCATAAATCACTCAGCACTGGAGTCTGCCCTGTTTCGGCGAAGTATTCTGACCTCACGCGGACCGTTTTCCACTTTCTCCAAGATCTGCAATTCATGGCGCGACGAGTTGATTGGGCAACACGTCGTCTAAGTCACACGTGACTTGCCCTGCTCGCTGTAACCCGATAATTCGATAGACCATGGCCGATGAAATGCGTTACCTTCGAACAAGCAGTTTATGTAAGCCACCGGAGATCAGTGTCGTTACGTTCGTGAGTATCAGGGGGAACATTAAGCCACCTGGGGACGCAATGTACTTGGGTGACCACACGGGATCGAACTTGTCCTTGTATTGCCGCAGACCCTCGAAATTGTAGAAGTGCTCGCCGTGGCGGAATGTGATGGCGGCGACTTGATTCCACAGTGGAGCAAGCGGTTCGGCGTCGATGCCAGCCAGCGGAGCCATGCCGAGATTGAACCAGCGGTAGCCGTTCTGTTTGCCCCAAAGCATCAGTTCGATAAACAGAAACTCCATCACGCCGTGCGGCGAGTCTGGCAAGTACCGCATCAAGTCCATTGAAAGTTCATCCTGCGAGGCCCCTTGCCAGATGTTCGCGAACGCGATCGTCTGGCCGTTGCAGCGGACTATGGCGATCGGACAGCCACGAATATACTCCGGCTCGAAGAACCCCAGTGAAAAACCTTTCTCGCCGGCGTTCTTCTCACTCAGCCAGGCATCCGAGATTTGCTTAAACTCAGCGAGCAGCTCGTGCGTAACACTGGCTGGAATAATCTCAAACGTACAGCCCGCTTCCTTCAGCTTCTTGCTGGTACGGCGCAAGTCTTTGCGTGCGCTGCCTTCGAGGCCGAAGTTATCGAGCGGCACACGCGCCTCTTCGCCGATCTTCAAGAGCGTCAGACCCATTTCGACGTAAACCGACAAACGGCCCTCATCCACCTGATAAAACACCGGCCAGCGTCCGCCTGCTTCGCAGTACTCGCGAAAATCCCAGGCCAACTGGTCTGCGGCTTCACGCTCTCCGACGGGGTCACCCATCGACACCCAACTTCTGCCCTCGATGCCAAACATCACAAACGCAGAATGTTCGGAATTGAAAAGGAAGTATTTGTCGCCCAGCAGCGCCAAATGTGCTGACGTGCGAGGAGAACTAGCGACAATCGAGCGAGCTTGTTGGAGTTCCTCGGCGGTCGGCAATTCAGGTTTGCGGCGTTTAGCACTTAGCAATCTCGTCGCGAAATAGGTGAACGCGACCAGAGCGGCGCCGGCACTGGCCCGTAGCGACCGCGGCGCACTATCGTCAAACGCGAATCGCCACCATAGGTCATCCGAGTACTCGACGTGCTTATAGGCGAACAGCATCAGCCAGCCCGCCGCGCCAAACGCGACGCCGATGGTGGCGAACCAGCCAGGCGAAAAGCGGTCCGAGAACAACGCTCCCTTGCGAAAGAAATGACGACGGCACGGAATCATGACCGTCAGCATAACACCCAGAATGATGGCTTCCTCGTAATCGATCCCCTTGAGCAACGAAAACACCACTCCCGCACTCAGCATGGTGATCGTCAACCAATACGCCGTTTCAATGCGACGTTGCAGACTTCGTGCCAGCACGATCAGCAAGATGCCGATGACGCTGCCCAGAAAGTGTGAAAGTTCGATCAGTGGCAGCGGAAGGGATCGTCGCAGCAACTCCATGCGGCCATGAACTGCTGGAGTCGCCCCTGAGAGCAGCAGCAAGACACCGGCGGCGAAGACAGTGAACACCAGCAGGCGCGGAGCAATGACCTGCGTCCACTTCGTAGCGACTCGCATCGCCGTCTTGGCGCGCTGTCGATGTGCCACGATCTCGTTCCCGCCTAATACGAGCAGCCCGATCTTTAGCGGCATCAAGTAGTAGATCATGCGATAGGCGAGTAACGAGCCGACGACCTCGTGCGGGTCAGAAGGATTCAGCAGGACGAGCGTCACGAGTTCCAGCACTCCCAACCCGCCCGGGACTTGCGTGAGTAGCGCGGCGACGATCGCGAGCAAATAGATCGACAAGAGGTGAAAGTACGATACATCCATGGAGGTTGGTAGCAAGACATACAGCACACCGGCCGCGACCATCAAATCAATCGTGGCGATGCCGTACTGCATCACCGACAACGTAGCCGACGGCAACGGAAACTCCCACTTCCAGATCCCCACTGGCTGGCGTCGCAATGCGCACATCACAAGATACGCCAGCGCTAGTATTCCCAAGGCAATGCCCAGCGGTCGCGTCGACGTGACTGGCAAATGCAGCCGGTTGGGAATGATCAACGGATCGACGAGAAAAACAACGCTCGACAGCGCGAACAAGCCAATCCAAAACGTCGCGCTCAGGATAAAGACCAACTTCACAATCTCGACCGCCGAGAGTCCCCATGACGTGTAGAGTCGGAAACGAATCGTCGAACCCCCCAGCAGCGTGCCGAAGTTGTTGCCAACGGCGTATCCCAGGAAGGAGGCCAAGGCGACCCGCCACAACTTCATGGGGTGATGAATGTAGCGAATCGCCAGCCAGTCATAACCCACCAGAACGACATAGTTGAATACCGTCAAACCGATCGCCAGCCAGAATGTCCTGGTCGGAATCGCTGCGAGCGCTTTGAGGAAGTCTTGCAGGTGATAGTGCCGCAGTTCGTTGTGCAGCAGCCATAAGGAACCCAGAAACACGACGAGGACGAACACGGGGCCGGCCAAAGTCGCAAGCGGTTTCTTCATGAAGTTCTGGCCTCGCTGTCCCGGGCGTCGACTTGTTTCACGGAAGTTAACGAAGGGGCGGCACCTGGCCTAACACGCAACGAACGATTGGTTGTTATATTTAACGTCACCAAGACTGACCAGAACGCTGAAGCGAACGAGTGAAGGCCAGGAGGATGCCACGTGGATATGATATATTGTCAATCGACGTCGGTGGTACGGCCGTCACGTTCGAGATTTCTACCCGAGACGAGCAGAGGGATTTCTCATCCGGGAGCACACTTTCGGCACCGCAGATGGTCGAACACGTGAAGGCGCGGACGACCGATTGGTCATACGATGCAGTCACGGTCGGCGCGCCAGCACCGGTGATTCACGAGCCGCACAATTTGGGAGGTGGTTGGGTGGAATTTGGCTTCGCGGCGGCCTTCGGCAAACCCACGAAGTTGGGCAACGATGCGGTCATGCAGACGCTCGGCGATTATGAAGGTGGCCGAATGTTGTTTCTCGGCTTGGGGACTGCGGGCCGCCATGATCGTGGACGGAATCCTGGAGCCGCTGGAACTGGCTCACTTGCCGTACAAGAAAGGCAAGACGTTCGAAGATTGCGTCGGAATTCGCGGATTGAAACGGCTCGGCAAGAAGAAGTGGCGACAGGCAGTCTGCGATGTCATCGAGCGACTGAAAGCAGATTTGGAAGTTGATTACGTAGTCGTTGGTGATGGCAACGCCACGCGGCTCAGAGAGTTGCCTGCCGACTGTCCCGTTTGTGCAAATGCCAATGCCTTTCGTGGCGGTTATCGAGTGTGGGACGACAAGTTGGAAACAAGTTACACCTATGGTGTTTCTCCACGCGATAAGGAGGAGAAGTGAGTACAAGCGAGACTGTTCCCGTCGTTCCGCTTCCAGGACCCTGCGTGATAGTCATTTTCGGGGCAACAGGTGATTTGACGAAGCGGTTGCTGATGCCCGCCGTGTACAATCTGGCCACGGCTGAGCTATTGCCAGACAAATTTGCTGTCGTGGGGGTCGCCATCGATTCCATGACCGCTGAACAGTTCGCGGAAAAGCTGAAGGCGGATGTTAAGGAAACCTCTGGTCGAGAGATCGACGATGCCGTTTGGTCGCGGGCATTCGATGGTCGGCTGTTCTATGCTTCTGGCGATTTTGGCGATGCGGCAACTTATCAACAACTTGGAGTGCTGCTGGAGCAAATCGACCGCGATCTCGGCACGGAAGGAAATCGTCTCTTTTACTTGGCCACACCACCAATGTTGTTCGCTCCCATCATTGGGCAACTGGCCGCATCTGGCTTGTCTCACGAGGGCGATTCCTCAGAGAACTGGCGTCGCGTCGTGATCGAGAAACCATTCGGGCACGATTTCGATTCAGCGCGGGCGCTGAATCTGGACATCATCTCGAAGCTTCATGAGCGACAGATCTATCGGATCGACCATTACCTCGGCAAAGAAACGGTTCAGAACATCCTCGTGTTTCGCTTTGCCAATGGGATCTTCGAGCCGATTTGGAACCGCCGTTACATCGACCACGTGCAGATTACCGTTGCGGAAACGATCGGCGTCGAACATCGCGGCGCGTACTATGACCACGCGGGCGCGCTGCGCGATATGGTGCCCAACCACTTGCTTCAGATCTTGTCGCTGGTCGCAATGGAGTCGCCCGGATCATTTGAGGCGGATGCCGTTCGTGACGAAAAAGTCAAACTGCTGAAAGCGATCCGGCCGCTGGACGAAGAGGACGTGTTGTCGGCTGCCGTGCGCGGCCAATACGACGCGGGGCAAGTTGCTGATCAGTCGTTTGCTGCTTATCGCAAGTCGCCCAACGTCGCACCCGACTCCAACACCGAGACCTTTGCGGCCTTCAAAGTCGCCATCGACAATTGGCGTTGGGCCGACGTGCCGTTCTACATCCGCACAGGCAAGGCGATGCCACAACGCGTCAGCGAAGTTGCAATCCAGTTTAAGCTCGCGCCGTTTATGCCGTTTCGCGAAACGGCGGTCGAACAGATGCAGCCCAATAGTTTGCTGATCCGCATCCAGCCCAATGAAGGCATCTCCTTGTCGTTCGAAGCCAAACGTCCCGGCATCACCGTGAACACGGACACAGTGAAGATGGACTTTAGCTATGCCGACTATTTCGGCCAGACGCAATTCATCGGCTACGAGACGCTGCTGTACGATTGCATGACAGGCGACCAAACCCTGTTCCAACGGGCCGACTTCGTGGAGGCTGGCTGGCGAGCGATCACGCCGATTCTGGATGTTTGGTCGAACCTGCCGGCTCGTAAGTTCCCAAATTATGTGGCAGGGTCGTGGGGGCCGCATGAAGCGGACGAGTTACTGGCAAAGGACGGCCGACGGTGGCGGAATCCGAATGGGTAGCACCTTGTTCGGATTGCATTGGCAATGATGTGAGCACCTTCCTGTTCCAGATCTGCCTCGCTCACACCTCCAAACGCTGTCCCATTTCTACGACTTGGTCCGGTGGGATGCTGAAGTACGCACTGGCGTCGTGCGAATTCCGCATCATCCACGCGAACAGTCGCTTGTGCCAGACAGAGAATCGCGACTGGCGAGAAAGCTGCACCGAGAAAGCATTTGCGCAAAGCGTAGAGCGGACTGGTGCCGATATCTCCATAGACCCTCCCCGAGCCGTCAAAGTCACCAGCGAGAGTGGACTTGGATGTGGTGCAGACCTCAGTTCCGTCGGTGCGGGGCGTTTTCGCGATTCGTTTGACAAGGTCACTCCAGTGCGTCAGCCCTACATTCAGTAAACGCAGAACTGCATCGTGACGACTCGTTACGCTTGAGCAAGACATACATCAAAAGTACGAACGGGCTTCGCGACAGGTCGCAAGCGTACGCGCGGCTTGGCTCTCGCCATCGGCGATCTACTCGGCCCGTGTGCGCTCGCATTTGTCAGGCGCCGACTAGTTTCTAGCCACGTTCCACATTCTTCAATCGGATTTCCAGCGAATGGAGTGGCCCAGTGACACTGGCCATCCAGTTGCGATCTCCATACCTATCAATCGGGGCCGGCTCTCTTGGCATATCAATTGCTTTAGGCATGCCGCAATCGCCGCTCTGAGAAACGCGTTCCTGGTAGACGTGGAGATGTGGCGTTTCAATGGCGACTCACTCAAGGAGCTTCCTACGATGATGCGATCGCTCACTACCGTGCTTTTGGTCTTGGCTGCGAGACCATATGCTACAGCGCAGCAGAATTCCCCGACAATAGAATCTAGCGGCTTACCTGCGGCCAGCGAGCGGAAGGTGTCGATGCACGAGGAAGTTTGGCTGCGGTTGGCGGACGAGCCCAGTCGGTTAATGAAGCAGGCTGATGAGAACTTCCTGCGGAGGAAATACGAGATGGCTGCCGACCAACTGCATAGGGCAGGTGCCTATCTGCACGGAGCGGCTAGTCATGCAGACAAGGAAACCAAGTCCGCCCTTGAGGCATCGGCGGCGGAAGTGGACCGGTTGACGGCCGGTATAAAGTCGGGAGTCGTGGCGTCTCGAAGGGAGCTGGAAGACGCTTTCGCTCGCGCCGAGTACGCACTTGCTGCGTACCAACACCTCAAGGCAAAAGAGGCCTTGGATCGCAGAGACTATAAAATCGCCGGGACCTATCTCGATACCGCAGTCACTCACGCCGAAAACACAGCCCGGTGGATGGGACACGAATTGGAGGCAAGTGCAAATCGAATTGTCGAGTCGGCTTACGCGACCAGTGGCGAACTAGTCAACGGCGCGGGATTCGTAGTTCGCGACGTCGAAGGAGTCATGGATGACATCGGTGCGGAACTCGAAAAGCTGGGTATGATCGTCAACTCACCTCATCGACACACCAAGTCGGGTAGGTAGGGCAAGCCAGACGCCGGCTATCAACACGCTCCATGAATGGGATACTGTCGATTGAAAAAAAAGAAAGCCAAGGATCACCAAGAAGGTTACAAACAGACCTTGCACTTGTTGCAGATCGAACTTGTCAAGCTTCAGAATCAGATCATCAAGTCCGACTCCAAGATCCTGGTCCTGTTGGAAGGCCGTGACTCGGCGGGAAAGGACGGAGTGATTAAGCGCATCGTCCAACATCTGAGCCCACGCGAGACGCGTGTCGTCGCGCTCGGCAAACCCTCGGACCGGGACCGCACCGAATGGTATTTTCAACGATATACACCGCATCTGCCGGCGGCTCAGGAAATGGTGCTGTTCAACCGCAGTTGGTACAACCGCGCAGGAGTGGAACGCGTAATGAGTTTCTGTTCTGACGCGCAGTACTACGAGTTTTTGGAAACGGTAGGCAGTTATGAGCAGTTGTTGGTTCGCTCCGGAATCAAGCTGTTTAAGTACTATTTGGATATCGATCGCGAAGAGCAGAAGCGTCGGTTAAAAGCCCGTCGGCGCGACCCGCTGAAGCAATGGAAGATCAGCCCTATCGACTCGGTCGCGCAAGAGCACTGGGACGAATACAGCAAGGCGAGAAACATCATGTTCTCACGGACGCATCATCTCAGCGCACCTTGGAATGTTGTCCGCGCCAACGACAAGAAGGTAGCTCGGTTGAACATCATCAAGGACCTGCTGTTTCGCATCGAGTACAAAGGCAAGGACGAGCAACTGGTGAGCCCCGATCCAAATGTCGTATTTCCATTCGAGGAAGCTTGTCTCGCCAAAGGTTTGCTGGCACCGTGAAAGGCAATGACGCGCATGCAACTGGTGACTGCCGAGAAGTTGGGAATGCTGCTGGGGCTCTCGTTTTTCTTTGGTTTGTCGTTCGAAGGCTTTTATTGGAATGCGGCGCGCAGCCGGCCTGGGGGCATCCGTACATTTCCGCTGATCTCACTGAGCGGAGCGATTTGTTACGCGTTGGAGCCGCAGTTTGCCACAGTCTTTTGCGTTGGGCTGATCGTGCTAGGAGTGTGGCTCTATCCGTACTACCGCGCCGAAGTCGCGGGTGAGCAGGCAGCCGACCGAGATGCCGACGGGATCATGGTTCCCCTGTGCAACATCGTAGCGTATTTGTTGGGACCGGTGGCACTGACGCAAGAGCCTTGGCTTGCCTTTGCATTGACGGTAGCGGCGGTATTGCTGTTGCGCGCCCGCGACCGCCTGCACACTCTAGCGGAAAGTATTTCAGGGCAGGAGATCATTGCGCTCGCACAGTTTCTCGTCTTGACTGGCGTCGTGTTGCCGCTGCTGCCCAACAAGCCCGTAACGTCGCTGACTCCGATCACTCCGTTTCAGGTATGGCTGACCGTGGTCGTGGTGTCCTCACTGTCGTACGGAAGTTACTTGCTGCAAAAACTGCTGTCGGCGCAGGGGAGTATGTTTTTCACGTCGGTGCTCGGTGGTTTGTATTCATCCACGGCCACGACCGTGGTGCTGGCGAGGCGGTTGAAGGAAGAGCCTCGCAATCGCCATGAATTGCAGTCGGGAGTCGTGTTGGCCACCGCACTGATGTATTTACGGCTGGGAGTTGTGGTCGCGATCTTTAATGTTCCGTTGGCACTGGCTTTGGCTGGGCCGCTGGTCACATTAGCGCTGGCGGGTGGGGCGTTGGCGGCCCTCTGCCTGTGGCTGGGCAAACGCGCGGAGCAGGGCGCACCTGCCACCGCGCCCGAAGCGAAGAATCCGTTGGAACTGACGGCCGCGCTGATTTTCGCGGTCCTCTTCGTAGTGATTTCCATCAGCTCTTCCTGGGTCAAGGCTCATTTCGGGCATGTCGGGATTTATTGGTTGGCCGCTCTGGTCGGCGTGGCGGATATCGACCCTTTTGTGCTGAGCGTTGCGCAGGGTGGCGTCGCCGGCTTAGACAAACATGCGACGGCCATCGCCATTCTCGTTGCGGCGTCCTCGAACAATGCATTGAAGGCCGGCTACTCGGTAGTCTTCGCCGGTTGGCGCCGCAGTCTGAGCATCGTGTTGTCGTTGGTGGCATTGGGCTCGCTGGGACTCGGGATCGCACTCTGGTGGGCGTACGGCGCGCAGACGGTGCTGCCGCCGACCTGAACGCGACGCGACAGAAAGAATCAAGGACAGAAGTATGACAACCAGGACGAGCCCGGAAGCGCAGGACAATTCGAAAACACTCCCTATACTGGTTCCCTATTAACGATCGCTTGAAGCTGCTGGCCTATCGCGTCTTCTATCCGCGGTACGGCGGTGTGCTGGGAAGTACGGTTCCGGTCCGATGAAAATCAAATTGGTCACATTTTGGGATTCGGTCCGCTGCAGTTTCTGGTTCGTTCCCGCTTCGCTAACCCTTGGCGCGATCTTGCTCTCGGTGTTGACACTTTCACTGGATTCGGCCTTTAAGTCGACCGCCGCTCAGCCGACCGCGTGGCTCTTTTACGCGGGCGGCCCGGAAGGTGCGCGAACGCTGTTGACGATGCTTGCTACTTCGATGCTGACGATCTTCGGCGTCGTCTTCTCGATCGTCATTGTGGCCCTGACGTTGGCCTCGTCTCAGTTCGGCCCCCGATTGATTCGCACCTTCCTAAGCGACACAATCGATCAGCTTGCGGTCGGAACATTCATCAGCACCTTCGTTTATTGCTTGCTCGTCACACGAACCGTCAGCGGTGAACGGACAGACGCCTTTGTACCGCATTTATCTGTCACTATGGCGATTGTTCTGGCGCTGCTCAGCCTGGGAGTCTTGATCCATTTCATCAATCATTTATCCACCTCGTTGCAAGCGTCCTATATCATCGCTACTGTCGGCGCAGACTTGAAACGAACGATCGACATTGAACTCCCCGAGCGGAACCAAGTCGCACCCGACGTGACGCCTGTTGAATACGCGGAGTTGTTTGCGACGGCAACGGTTCCCGTGGCCGCCAGCAGCGACGGTTACATTCAAGCAATCGATTACGACGAACTCGTCCATCTCGCAGAGCGCGAAGCGATCGTCATTCGGCTCACGGTCTGCGCCGGCGATTTTCTGGTACACGGTGACGAAGTTGCGAGGATTTCGGAGACCGCAAGTCGGACGGAAGACCTTACTCGGAAGCTGAATGCAGCGCTCATTGTGGGAGTCGATCGGACTCACGAACAAGACATCGAGTATCCCATCAACCAGCTTGTGCAACTTGCGATCCGAGCGCTCTCGCCAGCCATCAATGATCCAATTACGGCGATCATTGCCATCGAGCAATTACGGGCGGGACTTTGCTGCATCGCCGAGCGCGCTGCCCCATCTTCCATCATCCGAGACTCGCAAGGTGCGATGCGGCTGCTCGTCAAGCGGCAAACGGCAACGCATAACGTGGAAATGGTGTTCAGCTTGATTCGACAGTATGGTCGCGGGAATCTGGAAGTGACGATGTCTCTGTTGGACGCCATCGAACAAGTGTCGCGACGGACAACCGACGAGGCATTCCTATACGCGTTGCTGTACCAAGCCACACAGATCGGAAACGGCGCTCGTTCCGCCTTGCCCGAAGAAGCTGACTGCAAGCAAGTCGCCGAGCGATTTCAAAGAGCCATCGCCGCTCTGCAGCTAAGGCGTCCCTAACACCGCGATCCTGATCGGCCAACAAACCAAAGGATAGAGTCGCTATGCAACCAACACCACTGCATTACTTTCCGCTCGCCTGGCCCTTCGCTATGGGCCTGTTCCTGCTTGTCGCGTTTCTCGTAGCGCTTGTCCAGTTCAACATTCTGGTGTTTGCTTACGCCAAGCTGGGAGTGAATCCACGACACGTCACGCTCCTGTTGTTGCTGACGCTGCTAGGAGCCTCGATAAACATTCCCGTTGCCCAGTTGCCGGAAGAACAGATCGTCGAGCACCAGCACGTCCATTACTGGGGAGTCGAATACGTCGTGCCGATTCTGCGGCATTGGCCCGGCACCATCATCGCCGTCAACGTGGGCGGAGCCATCGTACCGACGGTGCTATCGATTTACTTGATCGTCAAGCACCGCTTGTTCGTGCGAGGCTTGATCGGTACGGCGATCGTCGCGCTGTTCGTGCATCAGTTTGCCTATCCGGTAAAAGGGCTCGGCATCGTCACTCCTACCTTGACGCCGCCGTTGATCGCCGCCTCGGTGGGGCTGTTGCTGGGTTGGCGTTCCGCGGCACCTCTTGCATATTCCGCAGGCTGCTTGGGAACGCTGATCGGTGCCGATTTAATGAACCTGGGAGCGATTCGAGGATTAGGCGCACCGGTCGCGTCGATCGGCGGGGCTGGAACGTACGATGGCATCTTCGTGACCGGCATCCTGGCGTTTCTTTTGACCTGGAGCCCACCGCGGTCAACTCGTGAAACAGCACCGCCGCTTAGTGAATACGAAAGCTAGGCGTTGTTCTCGGTCGGTGTGACTTCACCTCAAACTAGTGACAATCGCAGTCCCGCTTCCGCTGTCTCGTGGTTCAATGTGTTGGATGCGGCAGTCCCTCGTGTATCCATGCGTTTGCCAATTCGCGGTCAGCATGGTCGAAGTATTTGACCTTAGCGGTCGTGAACGGGAGACAAAACATGGCCATCCACTGCTCCCATTCACTTTCCCCGACGACTGCCAGAAGTTCGATGTCGTTATAGTGCTTTACGTCGAATTTCACATCTTCCCAGATCGCCCCCAGCTTCCAGCCCTGGAAATTGTGCATATCGAACAGGACACGGATTTTACCGTGCTGCTGAATGAGACGTTCGAATTCCGGTAAAAAGTGATGGTAGTCCTCCCTCTCCAGTTTTCCGGTTGCACGAACCGTCAAAACCTTGCCGTCGTGGTCTTCTATTAGTTCAACACTCATGATCCGTCTCCGGTCGTTCAAGTGAAAGTGGATATCGCAGCTACTCGGGTGCCACGGCAGAAATGCGCAGGGCCCGCAACTGACCGTCGTGGCGAGTGGCCTTTACAACGGCGACGTCACCCGATTCCAGTTTATCAAACGAACTGGGCTGTGCGTTCTTCATGATCATGGTCCCCTCGCCCACCGCAAACTCGACCAATTGATCCTCATCGGTCAACAGCACCAACTTGTTCTCCATCGTCGATTCAATGCGTCCGTGGTACTTGTCGCCCTTGTATTGCTCGGCCTGGGCAAGGATTGCACTGGCGACGACCAACAGGGGTACGAACACGAGACCAATCTGTTTCGGATATTTCATCGTCATTGCTCCTCGCGGCGTCATCTTCAAGAGCCGTAGTCGAAAAAGTGATTGGGAGTGTAATGCGGATCGAAGTGGAAGTCGCCCTTGTACTCCCATTGATCCCAAGGATAGTCGTAACCATTCACCTGCAGGCGATCATCGAGCTTCCAGATGCCTTCGGTCCCTAACGTGACTCGCTCGGCCTCAGTGCGTTGTGCCCAAGTATCAACTCGACCGATGAGCGTGGCGACGTTGTTGTTGACGCTGACTTGAATACGATAAGTCGCGGGTGCGGTGATCGCGTTTTGCTCCAAGCGGTGGTGGATCACCTGTGCCAGGAGGTCATCGCTTTGACTCGTGTCCTCATCGACAGCCAACTTGTTTGTGATCCCTTGCACGCCTTTGACGCGAGCAACTACTTCCGCCGCGTGAGCCTTTTCGTAGAGCGTGTGGACGTTTCCTGCCAGCGTCACGACACCGGCTGCGACCGATGGTTCGATCTTCAGCTTCTGTAGCAGTTGGTCCACACCTAACTCGAACTCAACACCAACGCCGATCGCGATGTCGTCGAAAGGATCGGCTTTCACTACCATGTCATTGGTCACCCAACCCACACCCACGACATCACGAGCGTCTTCCTCCGCCAAACGAGACTCGCGTTGTGTTTTCACCGTACCACTGAGCGTCGCGTGACCATACTCGACTTCCACCGTGATTCCCTTGGTCTGGATGCGGCTATCATTGGTCAGCTCGGTTTTGACCGCGGCCTCCAGTTCTTCCTCATCGGGCCACACCAACGGCTCGCGTTCGTGATGCCGGAGCGATGCGTCCACTTGAACATTGTTCTCGACGGCCATCACATGGGTCATGCGAATCGTCTCCTGTGCCGCACGGTCTTTCTCCGATGCGGTTGCCACGCTTCCACTTAATGTCACGACGCCATCTTTCACGTTGACGATAATCGGCAGCCCCGTGAGATAGACGTCACGTTTCAGCGCGGCCTCGACGTCCTTCTGGATCTCCTGCTCGTTGCGTCCCGACTCATAGGTTGTGAGCAAGTTATTATGCACTTCCCGTACGCCGGCGACTTCCGAGGCCAGCAGTTCTGCCTCCAACTCTTCTGCATAAGTATCTACCTTACCTGCAAGCGAGACAATTCCATCGGTGCAGTCGACTCGAATCCGGTCGGTGTGGATCGTCGCGTTGTTAAGAATGCGTTTTCGCACATCCATATAGATATCGAGATCCAAGCGGTCGGACGGTGCGACTTCGATCTTGTTGACGACGCCAATGACACCTTCGATCTTCTTAGCCTCCAGATCGGCGTACTTCCGGCTAGCTAGATTCGGTACGTTGCCCGATAAGGTCACGATACCCTCATTCGTATTCACAGTAATACCCGTGGCAATGGTACGCTGGTCGTGCCGCAGCGCGTCTTTCACCCACTTGGAGATCAAAGCATCCGATGCGGGCTCCGACGCTTCGACGAAGCAGCTTAGCAAGACCGCTACCAGTGATAGGGCTGCAGGCAGCCATTTGAGGCGAGTTAACATCGTTCCATCCTCATCCATTGAATTTCTCGGCGCGGAGCGATAATCGGCGAACTGCTTCGCTCCGTTGCAGACCCATATGCTTGTGCAACCGCGTGCAAAACGAGTGCCAGACGATTGGCGAAAGAGTAATGCCGACTGGCGGCGAACAAGAATGGCGATGTTCAGCAAATTTGATGCGGAATCGGCAGGACAACGAACGGCCGCTTACAGCGTTGGGGGAGCTATAGTTGGTAAAACTGATCAAATAGTGATCGGTTGTGAACACGCAGTTGGTTGCGGGCGTTGTGTTCGTCGGAGACACTTGCTACTCCTGAGAAGTTATTCTGTGGTACGCCGTTTGCCCCGGGGAGGAGCACACCAGGGGTGTCACGTCTAGTCAGTGTCGCTCGCGAGGTGGCGTTTCAAGCGTCCCAAGGACAACCGGAGGAGTGACATTGGCGTGGCTCAAGCAAAGACGGCGAGCAAAACTGCTCGCGCAACCATTCCTCTCGGCGTGGGAAGGCATCATCGAAGCAAACGTCTTTCACGATCAACAACTCGATCCCGAGCAACGCGCGAAGTTGCGCCAGTTGGTTGCTATCTTTGTGGCCGAGAAGCATTGGGAAGGCTGTCACGGACTTGCGATCAGTGACGAAATCAAAGTCACGATTGCAGCACAGGCCTGCTTGCTCGTGGTGGGCCTCGATGAAGTCTACTTTGATCACGTCGTGTCGATCCTGGTGTATCCAACAGCCTACGTCGGGGCCGAAACCGAGATCTCGCGCGCTGGCGTCGTGATTGAGGGCGGACAAGCCCGCATGGGCGAGGCCTGGTATCGTGGGCCGGTGGTGTTGTCGTGGGCCGACGCCTTAGCCGGGGGCAGGCACGAGCAGCCGGGCCATAACCTGGTGTTACACGAGTTTGCACACCAACTGGACATGATGAACGGTCGCCGCATCGACGGGACTCCCCGCTTGCAGAACTCCACACAGTATCGACGCTGGGGTGAGGTCTTGCAGCCCGAATATGAAAAACTTATCAACGACTGCGAGCACGGTCGCCGAGGATTCATCGACTGTTATGGAGCCACCAGCGTCGGCGAGTTCTTTGCGGTACTGACAGAATCCTTCTTCGAACGCCCCGCGATCTTGCGGCAGTATCACCTGGAGACGTACGAAGTGCTGCGAGACTTCTATCAACTCGACCCGGCAAGTTGGCCCACGCCGCCACAATGGCCGCACAAGTGAGTCGCGTGTCGCCCCCGAACGAGCAGGCAGGAAACGCGGAAGAAACGGGGACGGGTCCGAATGGCGTTAACTTATCCGTAAGTGTTTACGGTGCAAGTTCATTTTGTAGCTGGCATCGAGGCCTTTTCATGAGTGGGTATTGTTTGGGGCGACGCTTTCTGACGCGCGGTTCGAGGCGGTGACGTCGAAGTGGGTTGACGATGAGATTGGGGATGGAGTCGCCGGGCCTTGCGGTTTGTAACCAGCGTAAGGCATCCGTGAAACTGATGCGGCGAAAGTCGACTTGTTGTTGCTCGGCAGCGATCAATATGACTTGTCGGACCAAGTTGTAGATTAAAGCGAAAACGTGCAGCTCCTTGAGGACACCGTTAACGGTCGTGCATTTCAGAACGTCCATCTTCATCGTCGTTTTCAAGTGTCCAAAATTCGTTTCGATATCCCAGCGATCGCGAAACAGAGTTGCTAAGTCCGACGACTTGTACTTATCCCCGTCAAGCAAGGTTGTGGCAAGCGTGATCGTCCGTGTGCGAAAGCCTCGCTGAGTAATCGTGTAACGCAACTCGCGAATCACCAGTGACCCTGGTAATGCGTCGAACTGCTCAATAGACATCCAAGTTGGACAACTCGTTGGCTTGAACCATTCGACAACTTGATCGTTGTTGCCAAGCTGTCGTAGCCAGCGCGAACGAGGCAGCCCCTTCTTGCCGCAGCTCTTGCCCTTGCCTGGCACCGTGTGAGTCCGCCCCGGTGTAAAGTCAACAAGCAACCGTTGGTGAATTCGCAACACACCGTGCGTGCCACGTTGCAGTAACAAAGCGAAATGAGCGAACGAACAGAATCCTCGGTCGGCAACCAACACATCGTTCGCTCGCAATTCTGGATGCAACTCAGCCGTCTTTGCCAGATCATGTGTTCGCAACGGAGCTGCCAGCATCTTCGTGATCATGCCTGTCCCTGCGTGCATCATGGCCAACCAATGAGCCGTGGGAAAGCCGCAACCTGCGCGTTGGCCTCCTGGCTGACCGAAGTGTTCTTGCAACTCATCCGTATCAGGCATCGAGAAGCTCGAGCCATCCACTAAGAAGACGCGATGTCCAAACCAACGACTCTTATCGATGGCGTTGTCCTGAAGTTGTTCGACCGATCGCTGCAATAACGTCTTCAAAACATCGAGCTTCAATCGCGTCCTTGCTTTGCAATAAGCGGCTGCCGTGAAGACGAGGTTCGACAGATGAGGCAAGTGTGCGCAAGCCGTGTTGCCATGCAAAACTTGCAGGAAGAAGACTTGCACAGTAACGATCGGATTGAGCGTCGATTGTCGCCACGTCATGCCGTGGTCGCGGCAGGCTCGTTCGATTGCCTCGGGACACAATTCTCGCATCCAGTTCTGCTTGAAGTGTCGAATGACATCCGTGATACTTCTCATGGCTGAGTCCTCCTTGCCAATGGAAATGTTTGACCAAATCCACTACGCAGGAGGCTCAGCCTTCGATCATGAAAGCAACGCTACAACAGCAATGCTTAACCACCACCAGCACATAAGATGCGATAAGTTAACGCCATTCGGGACGGGTCCAATACTCTTCGGCACGAGATTTGCTAGCCGGAATATTCTTGGAATTGGGCTAGCTAGCGACGGTCAAAGTTGTCATCTTTGGGAGCATGACGACTGGTAAGCCGAAGATCAACGAGCGGGATATCACGGGCTTGAAGTATTTCGATCAGCTCGCGCCACTCCTGGAACGCTTACACAATGACGGTTGCGAGCGGGACCGCGCTGGCAATCGTGAACTGCACTACGATCAGTACTGCATGCTCCTGCTGCTCTATGCGGACGACTTCTTGGTGTTCACCAAGACCAGAGAAGCTGCACGCCGTGTCTACGCGTCGGTGGGTCGGTACCTAACGCGAAAGCTGAAACGGGTGGTCAATCGCCAGAAGAGCCGCACCTGTAGCACGGACGGAGTCGAATTTGTCGGCTTCATCTTTGTCGGTTACGGCGGACAGATTCGCGTGAGCCCCAAGAACATCCAGAAGTTCAAGGACCGCGTCCGGCAGATCACGCGTCGCAATCGCGGCGTGTCGATGGCTCGACGTTACCAAGAGCTTCGCTGGTATTTCCAAGGGTGGGTGGGCTACTTCCGTCTGGTGCCAATCAAGAGCTTCTTCAGCGAGATCGACAAGTGGGTCCGCCGACGCCTCCGTAGTTGCTACTGGAAGCAATGGAAAAATCCACGAACCCGGATCGCGAATTTGAAGAAGCTTGGTATCCGGGAGAAGGAAGCAGTCACACACGGTGTCAGCAGCAAAGGCCCGTGGGTGATGTCATCGAGCCAAGCAGTGCACGAGGCATTGTCGGTGGAATCTCTCCAGGAGTCAGGACTGGCGAGTCTATTAGAGATCTGGAGCAAGCTTACTGCCAAGAAGCGAATCGCCTAGTGCGGACCCGCTTGCCAGGTGGTGTGGGAGGGGTCCGCAGCAATGCGGCCCCTATCCCGATCATGGTTCTGCCGTCTTTGTGCAATTGTGCGATCGGTCATTGCAAGCAGATCAATTTGCCGGTCTCGACGATTCCGGTTGTTGTTCATCCGATGAATTGTTCTCAAGCAATTGCTCCATCGCATCAAAGATCTTGTCCTGTCGCTCGGCCTGCGATTCCCATTTGTCAAGCAGTTTATCAAAACGCTCGGCTTGTTCCTGGGATCGCTCCAACTGTCCATCGGACCGCTTCAACTGTTCGTCCGTTTCATCAAGTTGTTTACTCGTTCGTTCGAGGTTTCTGTCGGTCTCGGCTGTCTGGCGGTCAAAGTCTGTTAACTGACGCTCGTAGTCGGCGTTCGTGCCTGTTGTCGATTGCCCGGAGCATCCGAATACCGATGCCAGTATCAGTACAAGCAGGATTGCGTTGTGCGTCATGTGAGAACGACTCCGAGGCAGAACGTTTGAGGTAACGTGGTCCGAGGAGTTGATTACGATCTGCAATCCAAACAGCGCCGAGGACTCACGTTCACCGATTGGTTATTCCGCGTTTGGTTGTGTCCATTTCCAAGATTCGCGAACGTGCGACACGGCGTCACTGATATCAACACCGGCAGTTGCGCCAGCCATTAGCAGATACGCGTGGCTGTCACGATAGACGACAATCATGTTGCGAGGTGTCGTCAGCTCAGTACTCGACGTTGATGCACTAACGCCAGGCGTGCCATCGAAATCTAAGGCGTCTGCCGACACTTGGCCGCCTGTGCTGTTAGCGAAACCTTCAGCAAGTTGTTTTGCAGTTGGTGCCGCAGGGGCATCAACGTCAACTTTGATCATTTCCTTTGCGTTCTGCCAATTGGTCCCGTCAAGCAAGAGCATTGCCTTCGTCTTATCTCGATCCGGCGTAACGACGGACCATCCACTAGGAATTGAAAACGAAAAGTCGCCAAACGATTGGATGTCATCCGACAGATCTACTTCGGTAGAGGGCGAAGCACTCGCCACTTCGCTATCGGCTGGCTGTGGAGCGGTGTTAGTTGTACAGCCAGCGACGCAAATCGCTGCGAGCGAAAAGTAAGTTCGTAGTTTCATTGAGACCTCGAATATGGTTGGGCGGAATAACGTCTACAATCACCCGGTCGCGACGAGAGATTCTCAACTGCAAAAACGCCCGACTTCGCGACTCGGGTGCATTTTTTGATACTCATCATGTCTTGCTTGAGCGAGTGAGCCTGTCCATTAGAGTCGGTGATTCTGAAAGTTCAGAGCTCTAAACGAGGTCAGCGTGTTGCTGCCTCAAAGGTTTCGTGGCTCAAGCTCACTCGCTCAAGGAAGGACATAATATGAAGTTCTACAATCGACAGCACGGATTCTACTGCGGAATCGACCTGCACGCCAACTCTATGCACGTCTGCGTCGTCGACCATCAAGGAAACAAACACCTCCATCGGAACTTCGATACCAAGAAACCCGAGAAGTTCCTCATCGCGTTGCAACCCTTCGAGAAGCACGATCTCATCATCGGCTGCGAGTCGACTTTCAATTGGTACTGGCTCGCCGATCTGTGTCATCAACAGAACCTCGCGTTTCTGCTCGGCCACGCACTGTACTTGAAAGCCATTCACGGCGGTAAGACCAAGAGCGATCGCATCGACTCCGAGAAATTGGCGATGCTGCTGCGAGGCGGGAACTTCCCGACCAGCTACGTCTATCCCAAAGACATGCGAGGCACGCGCGACTTGCTGCGACGGCGAGCCATGATCGTGCGACGCAGATCCGCCACGATCGTCCACGTACAGATGGTCAACCATCAACAGAACTTGCCTGCCTTCAAAAAGTCGATCAGCTACAAGACGAATCGTGTCGGCATCGCCGATCGCTTCGAGGAAGACAGCGTGCAACGCATGGTCACGCTCGACGTGGACTTGATCGACTTCTATGACGAACAGATCAAGCGGCTCGATCTCTACCTGGAACAACACGCGAAGATTGACGATGCGGATACGTTCTACCGCTTGATGAGCATTCCCGGCGTTGGCAGAATCCTGGCGATGACGATGCTGTACGAGATCCACAACATCCGCCGCTTTGCGAAGGTCGGCGACTTTCTGTCGTACGCTCGGTTGGTCAAAGGCACGAACAGTTCGGCGGGCAAGCAGTATAAACCGACGGGCTCGAAGATCGGCAACCCGCACCTGAAATGGGCTTTCTCCGAAGCCATCACGTTGCTCAAACGCGAATCGCCTGACGCCAAAGCCTTTGCCGAGCGGATCGAGAAGCAACACAACAAAGCACGAGCCAACACGCTGCTGGCCGTGAAGCTTGGACGAGCCGTGTATTGGATGCTGACTCGCAAGACGGCCTTCGATAGCAGCATCTTTGCAAAGTAACCAACGTAGCCGTCACTTGCCAAGTGACCAGCCCCAGTACGAACCATCACGTCGCGTTGGCGTGAGCCAAACGCATAACTGAACCGCGGCAACCTGACTGTCTAACAATCAAGTTGCCAGACGCTGTGTAACCTGACTGTCAAACCACATGAGAAGTTCGACTCTGAAATGTTCGACCCTGAGAAGTTCAACACAAGTCGAACCAGCTCGCTCGACAGTCTACACGAGTGCGTCCGAGTTCACGCGCATTGAATGGACACGCCAACGCGACTTTTACGAACCATCACGATTTCACAATTCACAACGGGAGACACCACGAACGACCAAGCAGGTTGCACGTCACTGCGAACCGCCCCTTAACTGGAAGCCCGGCTTCGTGTTCCTTTGGAGGATGCGAAGTGAGAGTGCCAGCCAACCCCTTTTGAATGGACCAGTGCCGTCACGGATAATTTCTACTGCCGTCTTCCGCGAGAAACCCCGTTACGAAAGAAATCGGCGTTTCGGAAGACACCGCCCAACGAGCGTCGGACCCATCGAGGTCGGCTCGTCGTGCGGCAGAGCGCTGACAGCTGTTTGAAGCAACTCGTTTACGGCGGAGCGATCCGACACGTAACCGCAGACTTCGTCATAGAAATCAAGCAACTCGACAACGCCGAACTCGCTTCGTCGTGGTCACGCCTTGGAAGAGTTCGCGAGCGTCGATCGTTATTCGGGAAAGCCAAGCATTACCGAGGCGGTAAAACGGCTCACCAACGAGCTGTCGACCAACTCAACGAGACTCCACGAATTCGGGTCTCAGAAAAATGCAAAGTTTTTACCGCGCTCACCGTACGTACTACTTGACAAAGAAAGACATACAGCTGTTCGCCCTTTCGTATGACGTTGAATAGACGGATACGGTCAGGGCAATGTTGTTTTCACGAAGCAGCGCGATTAGATCGAGCGGAAAAGTATTGTACTGTCCGATGGCTCCCATGGGGAAATCCCACGAGAAATCGAGGCTGCAATGGCTACCATTTACCGCACGATGAATATCAGCAATCACCTTGCCGTTTTCGCGGAGGTAGTTGACGGAATCATCGATCTGTCCGGGAACTGCATCACCGTCAATCTCTGAGATCGTTAGGTTGTAGGTTGTGTCTGCGTAGTCAGTGTCTGGATTCAATCTGCGTTTCCGTACAACGGCCAGCGCTTCGACAAACGGTAGTCCGCTCGCCGCAACGAGCTGGTCGAGTTCATGACGACTACCGCTAATTCGTATCACTGCTGGCAACGCAAATCCTCTGAGGGCGAACGATTGAGGTAACGGGGGGGCGAGGAGAGGAGCTTGACTTCAGGACCGACTGCGCCGAGCCCTCCCGTTCACCGTTTTGATATGCTCTTTTTGCGTGTTTCTTCGACAACAGCGTAGGTATGGAACTCTGCGAGTACTTGATTCATCGGAATAAACCCGCCACGCGAGACTGTATCACTGGAAATGATCGCGATTTCTTTCAAAGTTGGCACTGGATCGAGCCCAAGCCGTTCGGCGTCGACGACGAGATTAGCCAACGCGAACCATGTATCTCGGTAGTCTGACGGGCAATTGGCTAGCGAAACTGCCGCCACGCCAAGCCGCAAATAGCGGGCACCATCTTCTCCAGCAAGTCGTTTTCTCGCTTCTGACGCGTAGCAGTCAATAGCGTTGGCAAGTCGTTCATGATCGCGCGCACCGATTGCAGTTCTCAATGTGTCTCGATATTCAGCCGAGCCATTCAGATAAAGCTCCAGCCAAGCCTCCACAACCGCCGGGAAATCGGGCGGCCATACGTGATGGGCCATCCGAAACCTCGCGTCCCAAAGATCCATCTCTTTCAAGGTCGCTGCATCGATCATAGGGCTTGGAGCATATCGTTAAAGATCACGGGGACCGAGGAGAGGACTCGGAGTTCAAGCCGGACAGCGCCGAGGTCTCCCGTGCATCGATTTGATATTTGGCTATTCGGAAGCACCGTTGATTTCGACCATCGCGTTTGGCTTTGAAGCACGCAGCGCGGCAACGGCGGATTCCGACAGTTTGACGTTGTTCAAGATGATACCATGCAATTCATCGGCGCTCGATAGTCGAGCGGCAGATGTGTCAGTGATCGACCCACCAGCTAATGTCATCCAAGAGATTTCGAGATCACAGAGCAAATCGAGCCCAGCATCCGTGAGCGATTCGCCGTTGAGGTTTAGCCAGAATTGCCGCGATTCTCCGGGGCCAAGAAGCGTGAAGCCCGTAGGAAGATCTTTCAGCGTCGGCATCAACTTCTGTATTGTCGCATCAGACGCGGCGTCGCCAGAAAGGTCGAGCATGTAGTTGCCATCGACCAGATCGAACGATAATTGGCCGCCGTGTGATTCCACGATTCGTTGCGCGGCATCGAATTGTCGTTGACGCGCATCACGCACGAAAACTGGGATGACGAAGATCATTGCAGTGATGAATGCAAGCGCGAAGAGTACAAGTTGCCATCGTCGCATTGGCCAGCACTGAAGCCAAATATCGACAATGTTGACCGGGTCGCGGCCGATCAACCCACCATTTTCGAGGACCGTAACCGCGACTCCGGTCCAACATTTTGTTACGGCTTTTCTCGTTGCGACAGGGCGTCCAAGACCATTTCCGCAAGTCTGTTCCGTATTGTATCCAGCACACCGCGAACTTCGATGGGGCTAAAGCAGAATCGAATTACCTCGACGCCCATGTGTTCACGGAACAGTCCTATTAGTTGGTCATCGGCAATGTTCTGCATTTCCTGTTTAGCCGCGAGTTCCTCCAGTTTCGCAACGCCAAAACGGAATCGGTACTCGTTAACGATTGACATGTCAGGGTAATGGCTCAGGTCCAGCATCCGATCGAACCGATCCATCCAGCGTCCAGTCACCGCGCGGTACTCCGGGACGACATCGGCGTCAGTCATTCCCCCGTCCTTGTCGTATCCGTACAGTTCGAGCCTGCACCAGCGTTCAAGTGGTCCGTTACCAGTTCGTTTGGCGAATTGTAAGGCACGCGGGAGCGACTCGCTCAATCTGGCAGAGTGGACATTCCTTTCGAGCCATTCCGCCGCTTCATCCCTGGGTTTGGCCGTGAGGAAGGCGGACGGTGCAACCGATGACGAGTCAGCGTGACGCTTTGGCCCAAATCGCCGCAACAGCTCCGCGACAACGGTCGTGGTACCGCAGAGTGCAATCCACGGTTCCCAGTTGCGATCCGGAATGAGTATCCAGAGCACACCGAGGGCGACCGTCGCGATAACCGCGATGATTTCGAGGCCGGCCATCATAGCAGTATTTGTTGTGCTCCTTCGCAGCCGTAACGGTACGGATCACCGGGCGGCGGGAGCGAAGCATCCATTAGTGAAAGCCAACCACCGCCGCTCCGTGTGCATCCGATGGTTCGCCGCAAATTGCAGCGGGTATCGCCGAGCTCGTGCATCAAGGCTGAGTAAGTCATAGCAAAGGCATTGATGGCCACCAAACCGCAACATGCGATTCACTTAAGTTAGCGGTGGTCATCGAACAAACCATGTGATTGATCAAGTTTTTCGGAAATCGAGTCCGATGATTCATCCAGTCGACGGTTAGTAAAATAGAAAAGCGTCCCGACGATCTCACGCAAGATCAGAGTTGCGATAATTGAAGTTGCGAGCACTGCAAGCGGAGCGAGACCTCGGAAGGCAAACCAGATCGCTACGTTGGTGATCAATACCGCCGGAATCCAGATCATCGCCTTGGTTGTTGGATTCATCGTCAGGACTCAAGTGTGGGACAATTCAATCGATTGACCAATCGCCAGTCGGCGAACGACCGGGATAACGGGGGGCGAGCACAGGACGTTGACTTCAGGACCGACTGCGCCGAGCCCTCCCGTTGATCCCATTGTTAGATCATGTCGGCACGGCGAACCGAATTACCACCATTTGCAGTGTTGACATTTGTTGAGATCGTATGTTCCGAGGATCGCACCGGTGTCAAGATCGTAGATTGGGATCTGTGTGCCGTCCGGGAAGCGATGTAATTGCAGCAGGCCAACATTCACGAGGCCGATGAAGTTGCCGAGGTCCGCAACGTGAAGATTATGCGAGCCGATGAAATCGGATGTTGTTCGATGCAGTTCGCCAGTTTCCGGATTCAAGAGGTACTCGAATCCGATCTTTCTTGCCTCGTTGAAGATTGCGAGATTGCGTAGGGTCTTACCAAAGATGTCAATGTTCATCTTGCGGTTTGTCCACTGCTGACGGTTGCTGAGGTGTTGGGAGAAAGATCATTATGGCACCGATGATCAGTATCGCGATGACCGCGATTTCAAAGCCGGTGAATGGCGGTGTAAAGGTGTATGCGCGTTCGAGGTTCTCACCGCCGGAGAAAAAAGTGATCCATGGATGGTCTTCGATTTGCTGACGGTTGTACCGAGTCTGAGTAACGTTGTAGAGGATGATTAAGCCAGAGAGGATAGCGAGTACCCAGCCAGTGACGCGTCGCATTGAATCCTCCCTCACTGAGTTCAGTGATCTAACGATTGAGGTAACGGGGGGCGAGGAGAGGTGCCTGACTTCAGGACCGAGTGCGCCGAGCCCTCCCGTTCACCGATTTGTTCGCCGCCGTTGTTGCGCACACGGACGGCGTGATGGAACACATGGACGATACAGTAGCAAATCGTGCCAACGTCAGCAATCAAATTCGTACCAAGGTCTTCGCATTCAAAACATCCCTTCAATCCACTGAAAGATCGCTGACAAGAATTCACCGCCAAAGTTTGGCGAGACGTAGCCAATTCCAGCGCAGGCCAAGATCGAAATGCCAAACACCAAAAGGCCTGACGTCCAGCCACCGTCACCAAATGCCACGAGGATGCCAATTATAGCCCCGATAATCGCACCAACGCATGCGCCGAAGACAGCGACGATGACACGCGCAGCGGCCGTCGGTTCCGATTCATCGTTTGTCGATATCACTTCATCTTCAGAATGCCGAACGGCATAAACGGCAGATGCGCCGAGAAAGATAAAGAAGGCAACACCCATCAGCAGCACGATCGTTGCCGCGAATGGAATCGACGCAATGCCGGGTTCATCAGCGGTGAACGCGACCGATGTGGCAAGGCCGGTTAGCACAGCAAATGAGAGCAATTTCAAACAGAATAGAGCAATGAACACGACTACGATGATTGCAAGACAGCCATGCATTCTTAAGGGTTGTGACATCGCGTCGAATTCGTGAATGCACCTTATTGAGGCGGCGAACGATTAAGTTGAGCGGTTTGCGGCGTTTGATGTTACATGGTTTTGATGTGGCCCGCAAATCCGCTCCAACGATTAGTTGAACGGGTCGCGGACCATGCGTCTGGAGTGGGCAGCTAAGGGGATAGCGTTGGCGAGGGTTGGCGTTTGGCCGGCCGCAAAGGCTGGTGACGAGGGCGTGACGCAAGTGTGCGCAGACCGATAGCGCCGTCGGGCGGGAGGTGTTTTTGATTTTGTCTGGTCAACATGGCGGCTGCTTGTTCGTCGAAGAAGCAACGGGAGGCGGACGCCCGCTCGATGGAAAATGAAATACCAGCAGCGTCGCACCACACGTCTGACAACGCCCCCAGCCGCGCCCGCCTTCGCGCTCACAGATCATCTGCCAGGTCGGTGGCTCCGGCGGTTCCGCAGGCAACGCGACTTGACCCAACAGTTGCCGAGCTGCGTTCAGCAACGCACGCTGGCCTCCCGCATACAATCCATACCCACGCACCACCCGCAAACCACGCGGAGGTACGTGTTGCAGCAGACGCCACAAGAAGTCAGCCGTCATCAAACGAGTCGTGCTCGTGGCCGCTTCCACTTCGCGTCGCGCACGACAACGGAAGCAGACGCCTTCTCGCTCGAACTTCAGCAACCGTCGATTCGAGATCGGCCCGCCCTTCAAGTACCGAGCCAGATACGTCGCCACTCCCACGCCGTGCTCGTAACGCTCCAGGATCTTCACGTTCCAAGTCGTACGTCCCAGGCGATTCAGCAAACCACGCAACCGCGCCTCGCTGGTGTCCGGAGGAACCGTCAGCTCGCCACGCTGGAACGCCGCGAGTAACTCGGCACGCAGCCTGCCGCGAAACACGATCATCAGCACCTTACGCGGCAGCAGACAAGACTTCTTCGCCTGCCGCCAATGCGACTTGCCGCCGTTCTGAGCGTAACCGCCTGCCGTCACCAACACATGTAAATGCACATGCGCCGCCAACGATTGGCTCCACGTGTGCAACGCCGCTAACAAACCGGGGCGAGCGCCCAGATATTTCTCGTCGCCCAACAACGTCATCAACGCACCACTGGCGGCGGCGAACAACGCGTCCGCGAATTGGCGGCGGTTGTAACGCCACAACGGCAACAGTTCGTGCGGCGTCGTAAACACCACATGGAAGTGCGGACAATTCAACAACCGGCTTCGCCAGCCGTCCAGCCACAACTCACGCGGCACCTTCGAACATTGGGGGCAACACCGATGACGGCACGAGTTGTAACCGAGTCGCGATTGATGCCCGTGGGGACAGTAAATGCGATGACTGCCCATCGCCGCAGTGCGACAATCCCGCAGACAAACCGCCGCCCACGTCATATCCCGCGAAAGTCGATGACGCCGCCGAAACGATGCGAAGTGTTCCTGCAACAACTGTTGAATGGTGAGCATCTGCCATACTCACTTTCCGCTCGAAAGCTCTACCCGCGTAGCGGCCAGTTCAACGACCCGCATCACGGGGTGGCGGGAATCGATGTTGATTTCAAAATCCGCTGGCCACCGCCACTCCCGTGCATGCGATGGTTCGTCAGCGTCTACGTGTCTTCCTTCGTCGGTTTGCGTTCCATTTCGAAACGACTTCGCATCCTAAAAATCAGTTCGTGAATCTCAGGATGGCCGCTGAAATCAGCCAGCATCATTAACGGGCGTTCAATGAAATGAATCGCGCGAGTACTTCGCATTCCACCCTTCATCATCATCATTTCAATGCCTTCAACCAATTCCATGATGATTTCAGGTGGAATTTCCCTTTCCGACTTCCTGTTTCGTGTATTTAGGCGCGAGAGTTCAAGAATCTCTTCAAGGATGTCTCGCTCTGACCGATTCGATGCTTCTCCATCGGGATTACTCGAGTTCAGGATGTTAGTCACTTTTTCTTCAAGCCTCGGCCACCACATGTCAAAAACGCTGTCAAATACGTTGTCTTCCAGCTTGGCTTCGCCGCCAGCAGCATTGATTGTTTTTACAAGTTTTTTGAAGTCTGCGCGTTGAAAACGCGTGTGTTGGAAAATCGTAAGTGGCCCCTTAAGGTCGGTCGTGTCTAGTCCAAAAAGGACGCCGCAAACTCGCGATTTCTCGAGACTCTTCGACAACGCACCAGCCTCGAAGAGAATCCAAGGGCTGTCGGTATTTGTATGTGTGAGGCAAACGATGCCGATGTCCGACGATTCCAGCTCTTTGACGATGTCAGAGCCCCAGCGCGCACCTTTTTCGATGTCCTCCGGTGTAAAGTAGGGCTTTACAAATTGAAGAGCGCCGGGCAGCCATTCACGGACAGCTTCAGCCAATTGTCGGCTTAGTTCCCCAGACCAGCTGATGAAGACTTTGGTTGCCATGAAATTCCTATTAGCGTTAGTCTGACGAACGTCCAGCATCACGGAGCCGGAGTGGTTGGTTTTCTATTCAAGGAGAACAGCGCCGACGGCTTCCGTGCATGCAATTGTTCGCCCGGGATTTCGGCACGGCTCGCCAACCGAACGCGGTCGACGCAACGATCATACAGCATCCGTGACCGAGCAACAAATCGTCCGAGCAACCTTTCCGACGCGAGACGCGACCGAAGAGTTTCATGTTGCCGAAGCAATCACTTTTCGACAACACCTTCGTCCGCGCACCCATCTCGACCAGTGCCGTGGCCGAAGACACCGATCTCATCGAAAGAGCGATGTTGCCAACACCAACATTCCGTCCGAGCAACCATCATCGACGACAAGCCACAATCGAAGGGAACGATCTTGTCGCACGAATGATCTTCCAACAGCCATCGTGCATCTTCGTCAGCGCACCAATCGGCAGGAGCATCTACCCGAGCGAACGACCAAGTTAACGTGGTGCGAGGATTTGATTTGGATGTTCAAACCAGCGTGCGCCGAGCACTCACGTTCAACGTTTTGTTCGCGGGCGTTGAAGCGGAGATCGATGCACCATCCGAGACGATCCGCACGATATCACAGACGCGACGAATCAGCAATCATTTCTACCGCTGCGTTGGACGGTGACCCGGCGATTCAATCTCTACGGATTTTTCCAAACGGCGTCGAGTTGGATTTCATTTCTTGACATTTGACGACGTTTCTTTAGCAGTGCGTTTGGATTCTTGTTCAACCATGTTCCCAGCAACACCAGCGACAATCATGAGAACAACAGCAATGCCGATGACAATGTAACCAGACGATTGGGCCGCGAAATTGACGAGTATCAATCCGACCATCAATAAGCCAAGAGACATCGCAGCGGTTATGGCCGAACACCGTTGATAAAGCACGAGTTTTGGATTCCTTGCCGGATAGAGGATTCCAACGGCGGCCTGGCACAACCCGAAAAATGCCTGAATGACCAGCCAAATGATGAACTGGAAGATCAGAGCAACAATCTCGAAAACGGCGTCCAATTGAATGGTCCATCCGGATTTATCGTGAGAGGAACTTGAGGTCGCAAATCGCCAGGAGCAACTCGTCCCGCGAACTTTATTAATTCACCCGGTGGTTACCGGGGATAAAGCCAATATCTCGGGTTTTATCCCGGTGGTTTGCCGGGTTTTACTCCCTTTATCTCAGGCTGGGATAAAAGCCTTTACCCCAGGGTATGCGTCGGGATTCTACCGCCAACTTAGGGGTACTGCAAGCATTTTGCATTAAAGACAGTTGACAGACGTTCAGTGTTGAGTATCTTCTGGCCAAGAGATCTGTTTTCACTTGGGAGGGCTCCCCATGAACGTGAAGAAGTTCTGCTTGTTGTTGCATGAAGCGCAAGTTGGGAAGAATGACAAGACGTGGTTTCCTCGCTGGATACGCCGGTATGCCTCGATGTTCGAGACCTCCCAAGGGAAACTTGTCGTAACCGAGGCAAATGTCATTCGATTTCTACAGACGTTGCGAGATCATGGAACTCCGGCCTGGCAGCGATTACAAGCAGCTCGCGCGGTCGAGTGCTACCGCGATCTCGTATTGAAAACACAACAACCAGCGTTCCACGACATCCGTAAAACATTAAGCCGGTTGGCAGATCGGGAACGGGACAAGGACCAGCCAAGCGGCATTTCGCAGCGAGAAGTGGCGCGCATCGGTCAAATAGATCCACGAGAGCCGCCCATCGTGCAACAGATGCGGCGAGGGGAACACTATTGGGGCCGGTCCAGTTTACTGTTCGGAAGTCCGCCTCAATTGTTTGATGACACTTGTCTTTTGAGACACACTTCCATCAACCGATGGCCATCTTTCGCTTCGATGACAATCTGCAATCCTGGCAAGTCGATGCGGTCACCGGGTTGCGCCACACGCCCTAATCGGTGATAAATCAGGCCGGTTAAGGTGATGCAAGTCGACGATCCGAAATCGTAGCCGATTCGCCGTTCCAAATCTTCCAACCGCGCACTGGGATGGACGAAAAAGCAACCGTCATGTGTTTGACGTCGAATGATCTTCGTAGGTGGTGAGGTTTCATCGTCGTACTCGCCGACGATCTCCTCCAGAACGTCTTCCAGCGTTACGATGCCGGCGGTGCCGCCAAACTCGTCGACCACGATCGCCATCTGCTGCCGATTCGCTTTGAAATCCGCGAGCAGTAAGCTAATCGACTTCGTGTCGGGCACCATATACGGTGGCCGCATGATCTCGGCGATCGAGCGTTCCAAGGCTGCACTATCGCCATTCGGATCGATGCTCTCCAGCAGTTCTTTAGTGAACAGTGTGCCTGTGATCGTATCGATTGTCCCTTGATAGACGGGAAAGCGCGAATGCTTCGACTTGCGAAAGACTGCCAGTGGTTCGCGTAAATTCGCTGTTTGTGGCAACGCCACGATCTGGGTGCGGGGAACCATCAAGTCACGTGTCGTTTGTACGTCCAAGTCGAATACGCCGCGAATCATTTTCGTTTCGTCCTGTTGCAGCACGCCTTCCTGTTCACTGGCGGCCAGGATCGTCCGAAGTTCTTCTTCCGAGATGGAAAAGTGACCGCCAGCAGGACCGGCAAACCGTCGCTGGCCACAAATCCATAACTGGCGGCTGGCCGAGGCGTTCAGCAGCCAAATCGCCCAGGCCATCGCACGGTACACGAAACTGATTGGCCCAGCCACCAGCAAGCTGATTTCAACCGGTTTGTGAAGGGCCAGCATCTTTGGCGCGAGTTCCCCGCCTACAACATGAACGTAGGATACAACGACGAATGCCACGACATGAGCCGCGACTTGACCAACGTGACGGGCGCTGGCGGGCGAAATCACGCTGCCGAGGTGCGTGGTCACGAACTCGAAGGCCGGCTCCAATGCCCTGTTCGCGGTCACAACACCTATGAGTCCCAATCCCAGCGACACCAACGTAATTCCGATCTGCGGTACCGAGCAGAATCGCTTGGGTTTTGCTTGCAATTGCTGGGCGATCTGCGCCGCCGCGTGCCCCGTTTCTGCCAAGTGTTTAATACGACTGCGTCGCGCAGAGGTTAGCGAATTCTCTGAACTTACAAAAAACGCGTTGCCCATGACAAGCAACAAGACAATCATCAATTGCAGCAAAGAGCGTATAGTCTACGTTCATCACTTTCGCTCGGGGTTACGGCTTGTTTCCGTTGTGGGACTCTTGCATCAACTCCATCTGAATTTCCTGGATCTCCAACAGTTTTTGCCATTGGTGCGTAAGTAACAGATCGAGCTTGGCGTGCAGGTGGCGGATTTCGAGTTCGGCTTTCAGATTGATACGATAGTCGTGTTCGGCGCGGACACGGTCTTTTGATTCTTGCCGATTCTGACTCATCATGATCACCGGCGCTTGGATCGCCGCCAGGCAGGAAAGCATCAGGTTGAGAAAGATGAATGGGTAGGGATCGAAGGGACGTAGCAGGATGGCGACGGAATTAATGATGATCCACACCGCTAAGAATGCCATAAAGCAACTGAGAAATGTCCAACTGCCGCCGAACGACGCTACTTTGTCTGCCAAGCGACCGCCGAACGACATGTCCGATTCGAACTGATCCTCGACATTCTCCGTGAGGAGTTCATGCTCTTTCAAGCTGCGGACGACTTCTGTTTCGAGATTGCTCAATTCGCCGCGTTGTTCAGTCAGCACATGCTCGACGTACAACGTGCGATAGTGGTTTAAGTCGTTAACGCAGATGAATCCGTCGGCGGACCACTCTGGGCAGTCCGGTCGAATTCGCTCAACGACCGCCCCACGGACCATCGTCGCCGGCATCAAGTCAACGGCTGGAAAGTCCTTGTGACATACTTGGCAGGCATGTTTCGTCGTATAGTGCTTCGACATGGTGCTTCCTATGCGTTCGACTCGAATTGGACAGTTCCTGCCTCGCTCCGTATCCGACGTGAAAGGAGTCCGAGCGGGAATGCAATTAGATGCGCCAAGTCGGCCGACATCATGCGGCCTTCTTCGGGCAAATGCATCGTCGACCAAGTCAGCCGCAGTAGCAATATCAATGTGATTGCGGGAATAAGGACGTTACGTGTTCGCGATGAGAGTCCCGCGACGACAAGTCCTAAGCATCCGTAGTAACCTGCTGACGGACCAACGTCGCGGGCATGGAAGAGTAATTCTCCCCGGTGCGCTTCCACGATGGATAGCGGTAAGGCCACGGCGATGGCCATCAGCAACAGTGTCGCAACATGAACGCCTACGAATGCTATCACCGCGCGACGCGTACCGCAGGAACCCTCGCCCACCCTGTGGCAAATGCAAACATCGCGAGCGAACTATAAAACCGCCAGCCTCCGGCGGTGAACAACAACGACGTAAACAGTCGATGTATATGCCCTTCTAATAGTAGTTGCGGGGAATGCCCTACGTGCTGATGAACGCCGGGATCCAGCAATCCGAGGTGCGAGTTTCCATAGATACCCGCGCCAATCAGCACGGCGAGCATCAGGAACGTGAAACGGTATTTTCGGAACGCCTCAAGCATTTCTATCGTTCGCCAACGATCGGGGTTAACAATAGCGGCTTGGTGTGAGACTGCAACAAATCGTCCACTCTGGTTAGCTTCCGACGTACGATGCGAACCGCTTTAGGTGTACTGATAGTAAGCCGCACGCGATTGCCGCGAATCTGCGAGACGGTCAAGACAACATGCTTGCCGATCACAATCTGCTCCAATACTTTTCGATTTAGCACGAGCATCCTGGTTTCCTTTCGTGGGCGATTGTGTGAGTGTTGTCGGGACCGGCTGTAAGGATGTGCACGAAACGTGCCAGCAGCAGACTTGCGTCAAGAATGGTCAGGAACATGCCGGGAAGAGCTTGTCGGCTTGAGCTTTCTGCTCTTTCAATTTCTTGACTCGAGCTTGCGTGCGTTGGCTGGGTCGGCCTTTGCCTTCCTTGATGCGTTTGGGCTTGAGTTCCCATCGGACTTCGCGAGCCGCATCGAGCACTAGAGCGTTGATGTCCGAGATCACGTGAAACACGCACAGCTGATGCTTGGCTTCTGGCCAGACTTCGGCGATGGTTTTGGAGTACAACGGCGAACGGTCGGAGATGACCGTTTCAGGCGAAAACCCTAGGCACTTCAGGTTCAGCAGAGACCTTCGCATGCGTGCGGCGTCATTCGACGAGACCAACGCGATGGCGATCGGATTGTCGGAGATCGGGTCGCTGGCCAGCAGAACTACCCGGTGTCCCAGATGAACCTCTCTCCGAAGTGGCTGCCTGAACGCGAGCGAGCGAATCCGCCGATCTCGATTCCGCTCTCGTCGTCCGAGCTTGCCGCATCGTGGGCACGGAGCCTTTCGACGGTGGCAAGTTTCCTTTACAGTCTTGGCGGGTGCTTTTTAGCATCCATGCCTGATTCCTTTGTTTTGAATCCTCAGAAAACCCAAATAAAGGCAATCAGGCTTTTTCGTGTCTATGCCAGTTCAAACGCACAGGCGATCACCGAGAAGTGTCGCAAATTGTTTCTTTTATTTCACGTGACGGTGAAGTGCATGGTGTCACACATGATAAGAGCCGTGTATTCCGTTCTCATAATGTCCCTGGGTTCTTCGAATCTCTCCTGACGGACCAATGTACGTTTTACGAGACGATAATTTTGGACGAGCATCTCGCTCCTATTGAACGGCAGATTGCCAATTGGGCGGAATAATGGCGAGAAGAAAAGCACTGTCATAGTCAGATTGTGAACTGGCGATCTGCGGTAAGCGTCCATCCCTACCAATGGGCGTTTGGGGTTGCTGGGTGGTAGAGTTTTGCGTCGGAGCTGGTGGTTGGTTCTGTTGGGGAGAAGAAAAGTTGACGTACTCCTCGCCGGACTTGATATACGGCTGACGGGCTTGGCGAGCAGCGTCATTGACTGGAGGGCCTGGCTACTTGATCGGGATCGTGTAGCTCAACGCGCCAATGGGCTCGCCCTTCTTAGCGGCCTTGTAATTTTCGTGGCACATCACGCACTTGTCGAGAACCACGGGGATCGGTGTGGCGGCTCGGAGGAACCTTTTGCCGTCTTTCTTGATGACTTCTTCATGCCAGGATTCACCCGCCTTTAACTGGTTCACGGCGGCCTTCTCGAATTCGTCTTTCGGCGAGTTCTTCTCTTCGATCGGCTCGCCGCTGGCATCGAGTAAACGAACCTCGTGCCACCCCTTTTTACCGATCGCTTCAAATAACGCGATCGCCGCGGAACCTGCCGGTAAGTCGTCCGAGTCGTTGACGTAGTGTGTTGTGATCAGCACGACGGCTGTCTTATAAACATCGTCCAACATCTTTACCGTGTCACGAGTCCGTTCTAGCGCGACGTCCTTCTTCTTGGCTTTGTCTTGGGCTGTTGCTGTGTTCGGTCCTTGCCAGGTGATAGCGATGGCGAGTGCGACGCAAAGGGCCGCGAGTGCAAACTGCTTGAGGCGATTCATCGTTGGACCTTTCCTGCGAGAGGGGGCTTTGGGAGGTAAGGCAAGCTGTGGCATGCGCCCATCAGGCACATGGTGCATCTTTGCCGAACGGGTTTGACATTAACAGTAAAGACGGCACTTGTGGATGTCAAGGTCTTGAAGTCGTGATTGCTGATGGCGTGGCCGTCGCCACAACGATCGGAAGGCCTCCCCCGCCAAATCCCATCAGCCCAGGCTCCCTGGCTTGAGTTCGCGCGTACCCGAGTAGAGTTGCGCGACTCACTAGCGAAAGGTGCAACTGCTTCGCAGTCCAGTCGACACATAGTTCGATTCTGGCAGCGAAGCTTGATCGAAGCGAGTGAGCACGTCTTCGAGTGCTGCTGGATTGTCGAGAACTCGGACTGAAAGGTGTGGAACGTCGTGACGAGCAGCATGGCGCCGAGTTACTGCCACGGGCGACGGAAACGGGTAGGCATCCCTTCAGGCGGTACGCACATGACATTGGGGCGATGCAAGTGTGCCGTTCAGCGGTCGCTGCGAGTTGCACCAAATCGAAGGTGTGCTTCTGGCACGACAGGCCTGAGATTTAACGGTTCCTTCATCATAGGTTCATCAAATCGTCGGTCTGTCGACCTACACTCCGCCGATGGACCTAGGCGGTCCTGCGCAACATTGCGTTAGTTGCTCCGCCTGCGCTAGTTACTCCGCCGACGGAAACTGGGATGGCTACCGAAACCTTCGAATCAAACGATCTTATCAGGTCTGGCGAAAAACGCTTAGATCTCGTGCTTGTCGTGGATGACAGTTCGTTTGATGCGGCGCTAGCGAGCGGGCTGATCTCTCAGCGGGAAGGAACACGAGTGATCACTGCGGCGAGCGGTGAACTCGCGATGGAGCTAATTGAGCGTGAGCGTCCTGATTTAGTCGTGACCGACTTGAGGATGCTCGGCATGAATGGTTTGGAACTCGTCGGGGCGATTCAACAGAAGTACAGCTGGCTCCCAACGATACTAATGACCGCCTATGGCAGCGAGGAGTTTGCCGCGGCGGCGTTGCGTCTAGGGGCATCCAGCTATGTGCGAAAGAAGGACTTGGCGAGTCGCCTACGAGAGACGGTTGACGATGTCTTGGCGATCGCTGGAACTGGTAGGCAACAGGAGCGGATACGCGTTTGCTGGTCCGAAACTCAGTTTTCTTTCTGCCTGGACAACGACGTGAGCGTCATTCGCCAAACGGTCTCGCACCTGCAAAACTATGCGAAATCGATGTTGCGAATCGAGAATAGCGCGCTGACTCGAGTGGGCGTCGCGCTGCACGAGTCGCTGACAAACGCCATGCTTCACGGGAATTTAGAGCTGGACTCGGCGTTGCGTGAAGACGGATCGGATACATTCTTTCGACTGGCGAACGATCGTCGGATCGAACCGCCGTTTTGTGATCGGCGCGTCTATGTGACGGCGACCGAGTCGCCGACGCAAGCTTGCTATGTCGTACGTGACGAAGGTCCCGGATTCGATGTCGAATCTTTTCGTCATGACCCGACGGATGCGTCGCAGTTGACCAAGCCCAGCGGACGAGGGCTGTTTCTGATTCACGCATTTATGGACGAAGTGCGATTCAACTCAAAGGGCAATGAGATCACCATGATTCACAAAAGGCGCCCCGACACACATCACGCAGCTGCCGCGGGTCGTGTGTCGGGTGGCGAAGTCGTTGCGGAGTAATGAAAACAACATGGAAATGAGACTATTGCGGCGAGACAACATTGACGGCGTCGAGCGAATGGAAATCAGCGGAGAAGTTACTCGTAATGGGTGGGTCAGTGACGATCAGGATCCCTTGGTTCAGCTTTATGGGGGCGACATTTACAGTCAGCGCGTAATGATGAACTTGTCCAAGGCGGCCTACATCGATTCACTGGGAGTCGATTGGCTGTTGAAGACCCACCGCCGATTTCAAAAGGCTGGAGGTCGAATGATCCTGCACTCACCGAGCGAATTCTGCAAACAACTGCTGCAAATGATGCGAATGAATCTGGTCCTTGAAATATCCCCGACTGAGACCGCGGCCGCGGAAGCGATGCACGAGGAACAACATGGCAACTGATCAAGCGGTCGAAGAACAGCTACAAGCGGAGCACTTTACCGAGGTGCCGGATGCGGCCGCTCAAATGGAGCTATTTGCAGACATAAATGCCCTGTCGGCCGAAGACGTCGTCGCGAGAATTGTCGAATACGCCGTTGATCGTGGTGCGAGTGACATCTTTCTCTCGTCGGGAGTCGACGAGGTGCTTGTATCGATGCGGCGTCTGGGCGTCGTGGAGCACATCGGGGCGCTCTCGGCGGATCTTGGGAGGCGTGCGCTCTCTTACTTGCGGACCGTCACCCAGGTAAAGCTTGATGAACGTCGTCGACCTCAAGATGGGCGTTGGCGATTCCCCTCTGCGAATCAGCGGCAACTTGACTTGCGTCTCAATACGATTCCCACGTTACACGGCGAAAGCATCGCCTTGCGGTTGCTCGTACGTGACTCGCACTTGCTCAAGCTGGAGTCCCTTGGTTTTGAGGGACCACAATTGAATACTGTGCGAAATCTACTGAGCAGCACAGGCGGTCTGATCCTCGTTACTGGACCGACGGGCAGCGGCAAAACGACTGCACTCTATGCGTTCTTGCATGCATTGCACGACGGGAAGCGAAAGATTCACACGCTTGAAGATCCCATCGAGTATGCCGTTCGCGGGCTGCACCAAACGCAGGTACAGGAAACCTACGGCGCAGATTTCCACGAGATGCTGCGCGGCGTCGTCCGCCAAAGTCCGGACGTGATTATGATCGGCGAGGTGCGCGACGCACAGACGGCTGAGACTGCGGTGAGGGCTGCGAGCAGCGGTGTGCTCGTATTGGCTTCGATGCATGCCACCCGAGCGACATCCGCCATCCAGAGTCTCGTCTCACGAGGAGTTTCACCGTACTTTTTAGCTTCCTCTTTACGAGCAGTTCTGTGTCAAAGACTAATTCGGACCCTGTCGCCCAACGCTCGTCTCAAGCTCGATATGTCACACGCTCCACAAATGTTCGCGGACGTGGCCGAATGGCTACAGGGTGACGAAGGGAAGTTTGTTTACGCTGTGAGGCCAGGTGTCAAGCCTTCCGAAGCGTATAGCGGACGCACTGGAATCTTTGAAATTCTGACGATGACTAAAAAGCTTCGACAATCGTTGACAACCGGCGACAGCGCTGACGAGATGGACGGCAAAATCCTCGAAGAGGAAATGTTTGATTTCCACCGGGTCGCCTTGCTGAAGGCAGCCAAGGGCATCACGACATTCGACGAATTGCAACGCGTCGTCCCAATTCTAGATGCGCCACTTGGATTTGCGGAATGATTACCATTCGCGACGCCGAGACGGGCGAAGTGATCCTCCAGGTCGAACCAGTCGACTTACCTGGAAAGTCGCTGGAAGGCGTCCGACTTGCAAACTGTGATTTTACCGACTTGGACTTGTCCCGCGTCGTGCTTTCCTACTCCAGCCTTCGCCAGGTGAATTTTCGAGGGGCAGCGTTATCAAATGCGACGTTGAACAACACGTTCATGGTAAATGTTACCTTCGACAGCGCGATCATGGAGAGTGCTGATTTGTCCGAGACAACGATCTCTCACGGCACGTTTCGCAACGCGACTCTGCGAAACGCAAAAATGCGCTATGTCAAAATAACGAAAGGTGATTTGACGGGTGCTGACTTGCGGGGCGCTAACCTCAGTATGGCTGTCATCGAAGGGGATCTGACGGGCGCGAATCTGTCGAACGCTGACTTGCAAGGCGCCGATCTGCGTGCCGCGACCATCGATCGCGCTAATTTCGATGGTGCCAAATTGGCTAACGCCCAATTGATTGGTGAGTGTATGACGACGTTCCACGCGAAACTTGCTCGCGTTGCCGCCGGACTTACTCAGCCGGCGGGCCCTACAAAATACCCGCGACGTTGGTGGCAGCCTTGGCGGTGAATCTAAATCTAATTCGAGAACAAGGAAGTAGTAATGCCAAATGTATTGGTGGTGGATGATACCTCGCTCGACCGTGAGTTGGTAACGAGCTTATTGCAGCGGAACCCAGGACTCTCCGTCGAAGCGGTAGACAGTGGCGCCGCGGCGCTTAACCGGCTAGAAAGCTCGTCTCTTGTCGATCTAGTTGTGACGGACTTGACCATGCCCGAGATGAATGGTCTTGAGTTGGTGACCGCCGTGCGCGTTCGATTTCCGCAAGTCCCCGTCATTCTCGCGACGGCCAACGGCAGTGAATTGCTGGCGATTGCGGCTCTCGAACAAGGCGCGACAAGCTATGTACCCAAGGCTCAGTTGGCCGACCGGCTGCTGGATACAGTCGAAAAAGTCCTCACGCATTCCCGCGCGCAGCTGGACACTGAAAAGCTGATGCAAAGTCTTACGTACGCGGACTTGCGATTCACGCTAGATCCGGCGGAAGCAGTATTCGATCAGCTGGTATCGTTAGTCCAGCAAGTGGTTGCCAGCGTCGGAATGTGCGAGCCGGCAGACGAGATTCGGCTTGGCATGACGCTCGAGGAAACCCTTCGCGACGTGCTCTTGCGGGGCAGCTTGGGGCTGAATGATGAACAGGTTCAGGCATATCAGTTCAATCGCTCCGAAGCGCGAGCCTTAGTTGCCGAACGCTTGACGCAGGTTCCCTATCGTGACCGACGAATTTTCGTCGAAGTTCGAGTCTCGAGCGACGAGGCGCGGTTTCAGATTCGTCATGACGGCGAGCCCCACGCGTTGCCGGGTAACGAAGTGTTTCAAAGCCCACACCTGTTAGAGCGGCCAGAATGCCGCGCTTACGTCTTGATCAATAGCTTTTTGGATGAGTTCGATGTGGACGCCGAGGGCAGATGTCTTACTTTGGTGAAGCGACGATGACGATCGATTCTATCCTGCTAAGTCTGCACGCTGATTCAACCCTGGCTGATCTGCCTCTCCATGAGTTCCGCGTTTCGCCAGAAGTTCGAAGTAACCGTGTCAAAGAAGAGTTTGATCGTCGCACCGATTTGCCGGGTGTTCTAATCGCGGACCAAGACCAGCTGTACGGGATCATCTCGCGGGAGCGGTTCTTTCAAGAGCTGAGCCGACCCTTTGCCTTAGATGTTTATATGACGCGACCGGTACGGGCACTTCTCGATGCGATTAAGCTGACGCCGCTGGAACTACCGGCAACTTGCGGTATCCAGGAAGCGGCTACGATTGCCTTGCAACGCGCTCGCGATCGTATGTACGAACCGGTAGTAGTCCGCTTCGATAACGGTGACGTGCGATTGCTGAACGGTCACTTCCTGGTGTTCGCGCAGACAAGGCTCTTGGTGTTGGCAAATCAGACCATTCAACAACAGAAGGAAGCAGCCGACGAAGCCAATCAGGCCAAAAGCCGGTTCTTGGCGAACATGAGCCATGAAATCCGCACGCCGCTAAATGGTATCCTCGGAATGACCGAAATTGTGCTGGAAAGCAAACTCTCCTCGGACCAACGCGAGTACCTGGGGATGGTTCGGCACTCAGCGAATTGGTTGATGGAAGTCATTAATGACATTCTGGACTTCTCGAAGATTGAAGCAGGCAAACTTAGCGTCGAGAGCGTTTCGTTCCGCCTGCGTGAGTTGGTCGAAGAAACGATGGGGCCGCTTGCGTTCCGGACTCACGAGAAAGGCTTGGAACTGTCGTATCGAGTGTCGAGCGACGTTCCCGATAATGTCGTAGGTGATCCAACTCGGCTCAGGCAAGTAATCGTCAATCTTGTTGGCAATGCGATCAAGTTCACGGGCCGCGGTGAAATTATCGTGCGCGTCGGGCTCCAGAAACTGGAAGGGCGGAACTGCGAACTGCACGTGTCGGTTTCTGACACAGGAGTCGGCATTCCGGCTGATCGCATCGAACACATCTTCGAGGCCTTCGAGCAGGCCGACGGCTCGACAACGCGGCAGTTTGGAGGCACGGGGCTTGGGCTATCCATCTCGGCGCGCCTTGTCGAACTCATGGAGGGCCGCATTTGGGTCGAGAGCAAACAGGGCGAAGGTTCTACGTTTCACTTCACCGTCCAACTGCTTGCCGACGCGAACACGGCGACATCTGTTCCGCAGGCCCTGTTGGTCGGGCGTTCGATACTCGTCGTCGCCGATCAGGCAACACACCGCGGAATCTTGATCGAGATGCTGGCGGCTTGGGGCATGATGCCGGCATCCGCGGAGTCACGGGACGAGGCGATGACTGCGCTGCAACGCGCCCATAACGCCGGACGACCGTTCCACGCGATCTTGATTGACGAGCACTTCGGCGGTACAGACGCAACCGACCTGGTACGTCTACTCAGTGAGCACTCTGAGCATCGTCGTACTCCGTTGCTGCAATTGCGTTCCGGTCGGCGATCGCTCCACGATGAATCGAAGCATGACGCGAAGATGTCTCTCGCGAAGCCGATAAAGGAATCCGAGCTACTGGCGTCGATACTGCACATTCTCGGCCTTGCCAGGTCGAGTCAACAGAAAGAGGAGCTTGCATCTAACGATTCAGCGCCGGTTGGATTGCGAGTGTTGCTTGCCGAAGACAACGTCGTTAACCAGAAGCTGGGTGTACTATTGTTGGAGAAGCATGAACATCTAGTGACTGTTGTGGGTGACGGGAGCAGTGCGGTCGAAAGGGCGGCGAGCATGGAATTCGACTTGATCTTGATGGATGTGCAGATGCCGATCATGGACGGCTTTGCCGCCACCGCGGTCATTCGAGAGCGGGAACGAAAACTAGGTAAACGTACGCCGATTATTGCAATGACTGCGCACGCGATGGAAGGTGATCGACAGCGGTGCTTGGACGCCGAGATGGACGGTTACGTCGCGAAGCCGATTCACTCGCATTTGCTGTTCGAGGAAATTGCCCAAGTCATTGGAGCAAACGGCGCCGGCGATGGTGGCCCGCGAGACACTGATACCGCTTTCGCGGAGCCTGAATCGGCGAGTCCTGGAATCGTTGATTGGGAAGCCGCACTGCGCCAGACCGGCAACGACGCTAGTTTGCTGAACAAGTTAGTGGACATTTTTCTCGCCGAGGGCGACACCATGTTGGATCGCGTCCGTGAGGCAATCGTTTCTGACGACCCGGCGGGTTTGAAACACGCCGCTCATTCGCTCAAGGGCGCCTTCGGTTACTTCTCAGTTACTACAGCACATGATCTGGCGTTTCAATTGGAGATGGCTGCCGAGAAAGGTGACCTTGCCGGTGTCTCCAGGAGTTTTGAAGAACTCGAAGTACTCTATCGCAGAATTAAACGCGATTTGCTTACCTTCCGGGAGCGATACGATGTTGTACCGGCGATCTGACGTGCCTGGCGATGATAACCCGGGGTGGCGTTGTATTCTCCACTCAGAGTTATTGATTCTCGCAGTTTGTGGTTGTGCTGGGACGCGAGAATCAAAGAAAAGGTGGTTAACCTTCGCGGACAGCCATCTCGGTGAGCCATCGATTCGGCGCTGTCTTCCAAGCGATCGTCGGTTGTTCTTCAATAGGCGTAGACAGCACGATAGCATCACAACTTTTCTCTTTGGCTAAATGCGTTCTTAAACTTGAAAGGGTAGGATTCGGTCTGAGTTCTGCGTATCAGACGTCAGCAAATCCTTGATGTTGCGAGTGTGCGTCATGCTAAAAGCCGGCGATTTCGTGGTATTCCAAGCCACGCGGCACTCCACTCACCCGACACTCGCCGCAAGGTCCATTAGGCCTTCTTCCAAGGGTGAACATTACACATACGTGGTGCGGAAATTCTGGATTGTTGAGGCAAGTGTCGATGGTAACCGACTTCGAGTATGCACTCGCAAGGGCAAAAAATTCGAGATCGACGCGCACGACCGCAACCTGCGTCGCGCTTCCTGGATCGATCGCCATCTCCACCGTCATCGCTTTCCGCAAGTTCAGTGGCTAGAGCCTGCGTGCTGTGGAGGCGGCGTGTCGAGAAGACGAGGTGTTCTGTCGCGGACGCGTGTGACGCTAGCTAGCCTGTTCACGAGGCTTCGACATACGATCTTCCACTCGCGATAAAAGGGACGAGTCTTTAGGCTTGTGAACCAGTTTGTGGAGTGGCTTGCGCCGATTCGCCGAACACATCGACGGTTCGATCGCTCCAAAGTTAAATGCACCAGCCGGTTGGCAATCCCCTTCGCGCCCTTGCAAAAGAACGGGATCGCCCGCGCAGGAGATTGCGGCCATCACCGGGCCACGTTCGAGTTACATGATGAGCAATTGAGTATTATTCGGCGAGTGCGCATGCTGTGTATGGCGGTGAACTAATCCGATTAGTTTTGCCATTTCTAGCGGTTTGGCGACATAATCATCGCACCCAGCATCAAGACACTTGTGGCGATCGCTTTCCATCGCGTGTGCCGTTAACGCGATGATGGGGCGGTTGTATCCTTGCTCGCGCAGTCGCCGAGTCGCTGTGTATCCATCGACGACGGGCATCTGCATGTCCATTAATACAATGTCGAAGGGCTCTTCTTTCCGATTTGCATCGAGAACTAAATCGATCGCTTCCTGGCCGTTTTCGGCAATCGTCACGGTTGCCCCTGTGTTCTCTAAAACATACTTCACGGGACGCTGGATGTCCGGATAGTCCTCGGCGAGCAGAACTCGGCAATTGAGCCGCGGTGGAGAAACAGAATTACCCGTTGCTGCATTCTCGGAACTCTGCGGTTGGCGAGTTGAGACGAACCGGATGCCATCAAGCGGACCTGTGTTGATAAACAGCGAAAATGTGCTGCCCTTGCCGGGCTCACTAGTCACTGAGATATCCCCACCCAGCAGCTTGGCCAACTGCCGGCTGATCGTCAGCCCCAGGCCAGTGCCGCCGAACTCGCGTGTTGTTGAAGAATCGCCTTGTGTGAATGGCTCGAACAGTCGTTCGACTTGAGCGGCGTTCATCCCCAGCCCCGTGTCTCTCACATCAAACCGCAACTGAGGTGGATCTGAATCAACATACGAGACAGACACGCTCACCGTGCCTGACTCCGTGAACTTGATGGCATTGTCAATCAGGTTAATGAGCACCTCACGCAGGCGCGTGGGGTCGGTCTGAACAGTCTCCGGAATTTCGCCCTTGGTCCTCACTCTGAAACTCAAACACTTTTCTTCGGCACGAATTCGAACGAGCGATTCCACTTCACCCAGAATCGCGTGGGGCGAACTGGGAAGCTTTTCGACGGCCATCTTGCCGGCTTCAATTTTTGCGATATCCAAAAGTTGATTGATCAGTGTTAACAAGTACTCGCCATTCCGCTTGATTATTCCTACGGCTTCATAGTTGTCCGGATTTGCGACATTATTTTGCAAGACCTCAGCAATCATCAGAATTGCGGACATCGGAGTGCGCAACTCGTGGCTGACATTCGCTAGCAATTCGGTCTTGGCCTCGGTTGCAGCCTGGGAAGCAGCACTTAGTTCGCGCAGACGATGGTTGTATTGCTTCAGCTGTTGTTCGGCGACTTTTTGTTGAGTTGTGTCGCGGGCTGCTGCATAGATCACTTTTTCTTTGGGATACGATTTGGCTGTCCAGGTCAACCACTTCTCGCGCCCTTGTGCACAACGACATCGAATTTCAAACTCGCGAGTTACGCTTCCTTCCACCAAACGCTCGAGTTCTTGCTTGGCGGTCAATTGATCTTCGTCGGTCGCCAGCTCAATGAAGCTAATGCGTCGCAACTCTCGCTCGTTGTAGCCAAACGCCTCGGTGAAAGCGGGGTTTACGCGTTGGAAGCGGCCGTCATAACCAATCGCGCAGAGAACCTCGGGCGACAGCGTAAAGAAGCGGTGTCTTGCCATGATTGGGAATCCATTTCGAAGGCGCCATGGCGGCACGGTCACTCATGACCTCGTATTGGAACTAAAGACGACCGAATGGCAATGGCACATTTGGGGAACTCTGAAACTCGATGGGCGTAGTTGTCGCAATGTGAAGTGAATATGAAGGCGTAAATTGTTTGAATACAGCCAGTTGACGCACTTTCGAGGTTGCCAACGCGACGCGACTTTCAACATGAAGTTTGCATGAAGGCAGAAATTCGCAGCGCAAATCCAAAGTAAGAAGCGGTGGAAATCTTGTTGATAGATTTGGTGGTCACTAGTCCCTCAAGGAAAGCTTTATCAGTTCTTAACATCACCTACACAACCTCCTCACATCTTCGGAGTCTTCTTACGGCAGATTGAAGGAACTTACTCACCTCCATAGTTCGAAGGAGCTCGAAAATGAAGTTTGTGGTCTCGTTTGCGCTGCTAATGTTCGCGCTGCCGATCGTTGTGTCTGCTCAAGGCGTCCAGGTGGATGCGGCCTTGCCGGACTACCGACCCGCCGCTGGTGTCTCTGGCAGCATCAAGAGTGTTGGTTCGGACACGATGAACAATATGATGACTCTGTGGTCGGAAGGCTTCTTGCAGTTTTATCCCGCGGTCCGTGTCGAGATCGAGGGGAAAGGATCGTCAACGGCACCACCGGCTCTTATCACCGGCACCGCGACGTTTGGTCCGATGAGCCGCGCGATGAAGTCAGCGGAGCAGGATGAGTTTGAGAAGCGGTATGGATACAAGTGCGTGCAGCTTGGCACGAGCATCGATATGCTGGCCGTGTACGTCAACAAAGACAACCCGATCAAAGGTTTGACGTTGGCTCAAGCGGACGCAATCTTTTCGAGCACGCGCAAGCTGGGCTACAAAGAAGATATCAAGAACTGGGGGCAGGTCGGCTTGACGGGTGATTGGGCGAGTTCGCCAATCAGCATCTACGGACGCAACTCGGCTTCCGGAACATATGGGTATTTCAAAGAGAATGTGCTGGGCGAAGGAGACTACAAGGCTTCGGTGAAGGAGCAGCCAGGCAGCTCGGCCGTCGTCCAAGGTGTCGCCAGCGAGAAGTTCGGCATCGGTTACAGCGGCATTGGGTATAAGACCGCCGACGTGCGTGCCGTCGCTCTTGGCAAAGAGGAAGGCAAGTTGGTGGAAGCCGTTGCTGAAAACGCATACTCCGGCGACTACCCGTTGGCGAGATTCCTCTGGTTAAGTGTGAACTACAAGCCAGGCAGCCAACTCGACCCGCTACGTCGCGAATTCGTCAAGTACGTCTTCAGCAAGCAAGGTCAGGAGAAGGTGATCGAAGACGGATACTTCCCAGTGAATGCTGCGGTCGCCCGAAAGTCGCTCGAGTCTGTCGGCATCAAGCCCGATTTCTAAGCCCGAATGAGCCAAACGCGAGCGCAGGCCCTCGCATCTGCCTGCTCTCCGTTTGGCTCTTTCGCTTTCTAAGTTGTCTACACCGAAGAACGCTCAGGAGCCGAGCACAATCTCGCTCTGAAGGTATTGGCTCGCTCTGAAGGTATTGGTTTGGTTTGATGAATTCCGAAGCAACTACGAATCAAGTCTTCACTGGGCGGAAGCGAAGAAAGCAAACGGCCTGGACAGTTCGCTTTGCAGACGTCGTTTCAGCCCGCGTAATCGCGTTCGGGGGAATCGGCACAATCGTGTCGGTCTCTTTGGTTTTCATCTCGCTGTTCTTTGTTGTTGCACCGCTATTTTACAAAGCAACGCTCGGACCAGAATCTGAAAGTGAGTCCCCCTGGAGTTCCGAAGCACCACTAGCGGTTCAGGTCGACGAATACGAAACGATGGGCTGGGCCTTGTATCGCAATGGTTTGCTTCAAGTCTTTGGCTTGCACGATGGGAAGATTCTCGAAGAGAAGCAACTGTTGGCCGCGGATCGAGAGATAACGGGGGTCTCGGAAACCATCGGCGAAGGCGCGGTGGCTCTCGGCCTGGACGATGGTACGGTTGTTTTTGGGCAGCTTGGGTTCAAAACCACTTTCTACGACGAGAAGGATCTTCCCGAGGAAACTCGCGATTTGAAGTCGGGCGGGATTTCCAGGTGGGATGCTGGAATCGTTCAAAAGACGCCGCAGGGCCAGTACCGGTTGCAACAACTGGCCGTTGACATGCTGTCACCAGTCAAAGTCGCGGAAGCGGCAGTCAGGGTGTTAGATCATATCCCACCGAGCGAAGGCGCTCTTGGTACGAAGGAATACGCTGTAGCCCTGTATGCAAACGGCGGCGATTTGAAGTATTGCAAGGCGTCACTCAAAGAGAACGCGTTTACCGGAGCGACCAGCTTGGAGGTCGCCTCGACGGTCTTGCCGTTCGAGTCCAGCGCCGCGGTTCCATTCCGAGTTTTGATCTCGGGACGCGGCGACAATGTTTTTGTGATCTGGAAGGACGGCGAACTCCGGCGATACGACATTCGCGACTTGGGCAACGTGACCATTGTCGAAGACACAGATCTGTTGTCCGACGAGGGTGCGCAGCTAACTGCTTGCAAATTCGTGCTCGGACGCGAGACGATGGTCTGCGGAGACAATCGAGGCGGGCTTAATGCTTGGTTTAAGACTCGGGAACTGATTGATAACGCGACTAAGGATGGTTGGGAGCTGACGCGAGTTCATGTGCTGCCCCCCTACAAGGCACCCGTAACGTCTCTTTGTCCGTCGCAGCGAAGTCGCATGATCGGTGTCGGGTACGCCGACGGGATTATCCGCGTCTGCCATGTTACGACGGAGCAACTTGTCATCGAGAAGCGCGTGCCCGACGCGGATACGATAGATCGGATCATTATCGCTCCTAAAGAAAGCGGTTTGATTGCGATTACTCCCAAAAGACTATGGCGTGCTGCATTCAATCCGGCTTATCCAGAAGCGACGCTGGCTTCGTTGTTCGGTGCTGTTTGGTACGAGGGCTATTCGGCTCCTGTGCACCAATGGCAATCTTCCTTCGCGACTGCCGCACCTGAGATGAAACTTGGTCTCGCACCCTTAATTTTTGGAACATTGAAGGCCACATTCTACACGATGCTATTTGGGGCACCGCTGGCCTTGCTGGCTGCGATTTATACCAGCGAGTTTATGCACCCAAGAGCTCGGACGATTATCAAACCGACGATCGAAATGATGGCAAGCTTGCCGAGTGTCGTGCTTGGTTTCTTGGCGGCACTTGTCTTTGCTCCCATCGTTGAAGGAGCGGTGCCCGCAACGATCTCGTCTTTTGTGATGGTCCCGTTGGCCTACTTGTTGGCTGCACACCTGTGGCAGCTTGTGCCGCATCGTCGGGTGTTGGTGTTGCAAAAGTATCGACTGTTGTTCCTGACACCGCCCTTGTTTATCGGTCTGTTGCTCGCCATTTGGTCGGGGCCGCTGGTCGAGCGACTACTGTTTTCCGGCGACGTAAAACGGTGGCTCGACGGGCAGATTGGCACCGGGACCACAGGCTGGCTTTTGTTGTGGATACCGTTCAGTGCGGTCCTCGCGACAGCGTTAGTGACTTTGTACGTGAACCCAATTCTGCGAAATATGGCCGAACGGTGGAATCGGTCGCAGTTCGCATTACTCAGCTTTGCGAAATTCTTCGTCGGCGTTACGGCAATGTTTGCCTTTGCCTTTGGCGTATCGTGGTTGTTGAACTGGGTGGGTTGGGACCCGCGTGGGACTTACGTTGACACCTATACACAGCGGAACGCGTTGGTGGTGGGCTTTGTGATGGGGTTTGCCGTTATCCCGATCATCTACACCATTGCCGACGATGCGCTCAACACCGTTCCGAATCATTTACGATCGGCGTCGCTAGGTTGCGGCGCGACACCTTGGCAGACCGCGGTTCGGATTGTGGTGCCAACAGCAATGAGCGGACTATTTTCGGCGGTCATGATTGGCTTGGGGCGAGCGGTCGGCGAGACAATGATCGTATTGATGGCCGCAGGCAACACACCTGTTGTCGAGTGGAACGTATTTAACGGTTTTCGCACGCTATCTGCAAACATCGCCGTCGAACTGCCGGAAGCGGTAAAGGATAGCACGCACTACCGTACGCTGTTTTTGTGCGCGTTGACGCTGTTTGTCTTGACGTTCCTCCTAAACACAATCGCCGAAGTCGTGCGACTTCGGTTCCGCCGCCGCGCTTACCAACTGTAATCTGCAGATGAGCATAGACACTGCTACTACTGACTCCGAATCTCAGACAGATGCCAAGCCGAAGCGTCATCGCCGGCGCACCTCGAAGCCTGGCCTGTCGTTGATTGCGCTGGGCGAGCCGCTCGTGTGGCTTACTGGCGGTGCGCTCGTGCTGTGCGTGACCATGATCGTTGGTCTTTTAGCATTGGTTTTGTATTGGGGAACCTTCACCTTTTGGCCGCTGCCGTTGATCAGAGTGGAACTTGCCGATGGTACTATCAGAATGGGCGAAGTGACGCGCAGCGAGAGTTACACGATCAGCTCGGACGTCGTCGGCAACATGAATCCGGATTTGGCGGCTGCGGCGAACGGTCTGTTGGGCGGGAGAGACTCTGGCGAGACCACGCGACGCTTGTTTCGAACCGGAAACTTTGAGCTGACCAACGAAGACTTCAATTGGGTCAGCGCGTTTGAGATCAAGGAAGGCAGCGAGTCGAAGCCAACATGGGGTGTGGTGTTGGAACGGATCGAATGGGGGCGGTTTTACGGTGAACCAAAAGAATTCGCCTTGCGACATCTGCGTGAGGTTGCACCGCCGGAAGAAGAGCTTGCAAGTGTGCTGCGTTTCTTTGAAGCCAATCGCTGGCGTCTGCCGCCCGATGATTTTGCCGAATTCGATAAGGCGATCGTACCGATTACGGCGGAGCTAAACGCCGCCCGTGCTAAGTCCGTTACCGCGTTTCTCGCTGGATTCGATGCGGCGAGCGGAGTTCGCGGCGAAGCAACACTCGATAACCGTCAAGTGGTAGCGATCGCTGATCTCGGCGGCGACCAGAATGTTGAAGAGTTCGTTCAAGTCTGGGAAGGAGCAGAGGCGGCTTGGAACAAGTTCCAGGAATTTCATAACGAAGTGCGCCGTCGCTATCGCAAACGGCGATCGCTCGAGAAGCACGAAGTTGGGAAGGTCAACCGAGAACTTGAGGATGCGAGGCTGAATCTGAAACTCGTCGAGCTCGATAACGAAACAGCGATCTTGCAGCAAGCAACGGAGCTTGCGTCACTAGACTTTACGATCAACGCCATCGAGCAGTCCCGTCGTGAAACCGCTGAACTTGTGGCAACCATCGTCAAGCGATATCAGACGAAACCTGAAGTGGTCAAGTTTGCACGTCAATTGCAAGCGGCGGAAGATGCGGACATCGAACAACAACTACAAACGCCGGTGACGCGGCGCGAAGAGTTGCGAGCGGAACTCGCGCAGACGCCTGAGGCGGTCCAGACCGAAGTCGCTAGTTTTTTGAAGGTCAATGAAGAGGCGGTCAAGGCGACGGCGGAAATTCAACTCGAGATCGATAAGCTCAATGCGGAGAACGATCGATATCAATTGCGATTGGTAACTGCGGATGGCATCGATAAGGCACATGCACTGAGCGAGATCGTACGAGCCTATGTTCCGAATCAACTGACGCTTGGCGGGAAGGCAGGCGTCTACTTTTCTCGCTGGGGTGAATTCCTCGCCGACGATCCTCGCTCGGCCAATACCGAAGGTGGCGTATTTCCGGCGATTTGGGGAACCGTCGCGATGACGTTGATCATGTCGTTGTTTGTGGTTCCATTTGGTGTGCTGGCAGCACTCTACCTCCGCGAGTATGCAAAAGCCGGGATCGTCGTGAGCGCGGTTCGGATCGCGATCAACAACCTGGCCGGTGTGCCCAGTATCGTATTCGGCGTGTTTGGGCTCGGCTTTTTCTGCTACTTCTTTGGCGCCTATATCGATGGAGGCCCCGACAAAGCGGGCGTTACGCCTTGGCCTGCATCCAGTTGGTTTATGTTACTTGCAGCTTTGGCGGTGACGGCAGTCGGCGCGTTCATCATTGGCATCTCTGGATCACGCGCTCATCCCGCTTCGGCGTCTTCCTGGAAGCAGGTCGCCTCGCGAACATCGATCGCATTGTGGGTGGTCGCGACGGTGTTAGTCGTACTACTTCTATTCACGACGCCCTTTTTTGAAGGCTTCTATCGAGCGCATCAGAACAATCCAAAATTTGGAAAGGGCGGATTATTGTGGGCGTCGTTGACGCTCTCGCTGCTCACGCTTCCCGTCGTCATCGTGGCCACAGAGGAGGCGCTGTCAGCTGTCCCCAACTCGCTCCGTGAAGGCTCGTACGGTTGCGGTGCGAGCAAGTGGCAAACGATTTGGCGGATTGTCCTTCCCCACGCAGCACCCGGGATTATGACTGGCATGATCCTCGCGATGGCTCGTGGCGCGGGTGAAGTTGCACCGCTGATGCTGGTGGGTGCATTGAAGTTTGTGCCTGAGTTGCCGGTAGACGGCATTATACCGTTCATCCATCCCGATCGCAGCTTTATGCATCTCGGTTTTCATATCTACGACCTTGGATTCCAAAGTCGCAACAGTGAAGCGGCCAAGCCAATGGTATTCACCACGACCTTGCTACTGATCGCTTTGATTGCGTGTTTGAATGTGTCCGCCGTTGCCCTCCGAGCTCGTTTACGAAAGCACTTTGGCTCGGGGCAATTTTAGCTTTCAACATCGCTATGGAAGAAGAAGACCAAATGAGTACGGCATCGTCAAACGATTTAACACCCTTGCCTGGAATTAACGAGACGCCCATGACGCCGCCGCAAAAGAAACCGTCGAAAGGCCGGCTGGAAAGAATTGCCAATGGCGAGTCGGTCGAGGCCGTGATTCACAAAAGCGTTTTCGAGGAGGATGCTGTTCTCGAGATCAAAGACTTTCGTCTGTGGTACGGGGCAAAGCAGGCGCTGTTTGATGTTTCGATGCCGATGCCCTCCGGCCAGGTCACAGCGTTGATCGGTCCTTCAGGCTGCGGCAAGTCGACTTTGTTGCGCTGCGTCAATCGTATGAACGATTTGATTGATACTGTTCGCATTCAAGGTGACATGATCCTCAATGGGGAATCAATCTTCGATGTGGGAGTCGACGTCATCGAGCTTCGCAAACGAATGGGAATGGTTTTTCAGAAGCCGAACCCGTTTCCGATGAGCATCTACGAGAATGTTGTCTATCCCTTACGCATTGACGGCGAGCGAAATCGTGCCGTCTTGGACGAGGTGTGTGAGAAGAGCCTGCGCGGTGCCGCCTTATGGGACGAAGTGAAGGATCGTCTCCAAGATAACGGATTAAGCCTTTCCGGTGGGCAGCAGCAACGGCTGTGTATTGCTCGCGCGATTGCCAGCGAGCCGGAGGTCTTACTCCTCGATGAACCATGCTCCGCACTCGACCCACTTGCCACGATCAAGATCGAGGATCTGATTCGCGATCTTCGCGGCGAGTACTCGATATTGATCGTCACCCACAACATGCAGCAGGCATCTCGTGTGAGCGACTATACCGCGTTCATGTACCTCGGCCATTTGATCGAGTACGGTCCAACACAGCAGCTGTTCACCAAGCCCATGCTCAAGGAGACGGAAGACTACGTCACGGGACGATTCGGATAAGCAACTTAAAACTTGAAGTAACAGGAGCTAATTTAATGAAAAAGGAAGCTTTGTTTGCAACCGCGCTGGTGTTGGCTTCGGTGAGTGGCACTTGTTTCGCCGATGCACCGCGCTCTGAAGCTCAGCAGAACTATGCCGAGTCTCTTTGGACCTACGTCAGCGACACGGTCGACTTTACAAAGTGGAAGTCGTCTGACGAGGCCTCACCTTTGGAGTTCGCGCCGCCCGCGGGTGACTCGGCGACGACTTACTACAACGCGATTGCTCAAGAGGACGGTATGCCGCGCGGGGCTGTGCTGGTCACTGAACATCGGGACGCAGGCGGCGAGAAAGTCGCGCTGACAGTCGCTGTTCGTGCAAAGGAGGGCTACAACTCGCGTACTCGCGACTGGTATTGGGCGCACTTCCTGGCCGATGGCACGCTCGTCAAGACTTGTATCGACAAGAGCCCCCACAGTAAACGCGGATTCGTCACCTTCGAAGCGGATGGAAGGTTGTGGGTCTTCGGGACGAATAGCTCAGAACTCAAGCAATACCTGACGAGCGGCGAACTCGCGAAACACGTAATTCGGCCCGGCGCTGGTCCTGGTGGTATCACGCTCAAAGCGCCGGACGCAGAGACCATTGATCGGTTTCTGACGTTAAAGGATGGTTTCATCACGAAGATCGACGACGGGCGTCTTTGGGTCTTCCGCAAAGACTCCGAAGAGCTGAAGAGCTTCGAGGCTTCCGGTGAACTTGCGAAGCATGTCATTCGACCAAACGCAGGCCCCGGTGGCATGACGATTAAGGCTCCAGACAACGAGACGATCCTGGAGTACCTGGCAACTCGCGATGGCTTTCATGTCACGTTCGATAGCGGACGCATCTGGGTTTTCCGGGCATCGAGTCCGGAACTTGCTGAGTTCCAGTCGAAAGGTGAACCAGCCAAACACGTCATTCGTCCGGGTGCAGGACCTCTTGGCGTTACAGTCAAGGGACCGGATGCGGAAACCATCGACCAGTATCTGAATTGATCGGTGGAATTGCTGATCAGCGTACTTGTTTTAGAAGGCATCGGAGATGGATCACCCGACCGTATTGATCATTGCTCCCGAAGGTCCCGACCGCGATGGTTTTGCGGCGGGGCTGCGAAGTTCGGGTTGTCATGTCGAGACAGCTGCGAGTGGACACGCCGGCGAGAACACGGCCGCCGTGGCGCGCCCTGATGTTGTCGTCTTGCCGTCGAAGCTTCCTGATATGGATGCTTTGGTACTCTGCCAACGCATCAGAAATGTGACCTCAAAAGAACGGGGGCCGATTTTCCTCGTCACGCCGGACGATGACAGCACGAGTTCCGCTGAGGAACGTGCCGGTCGCTTCGATCAACTCGCGATTGGCGTCAACGCGATGTTGCGTTGGAACGCGATGCGCCACAAGTATGACGAAATGCTGCGCTGCGGCGAACTCTCCATCGACGTAGCTGGCCACCGCGCGAACATCAATGGAGTTGAATTGAAGCTCACGCCAACGGAGTTTCGATTGCTGGCGACACTGGCGGAAGATCCCGGTCGAGTTTATTCTCGCAAACAACTGGGCGAAGCGTGTCGCAGTGATGGTGCCGCCAACCATTTCCGTACGATCGACGTTCACATCAAGGCCATCCGGCATAAACTAGGGGAACACGGAGATTTGGTCGAGACAGTGCATGGAGTCGGGTACCGGATGAAGCAGGTCCCCTTCCCTTTGCATATTTAGCCTCATTTGTTCGTGGCTTTCGACGATTCGTGTGCGTCCGAGAACGCCGAAGAACTGTTTTGGCAGCTGCTTCCTCAGAGGGCTTGAGACGATTTATTGCGGGCACACAATATTTGCCTATCGCACTTCGGCTTCCTGTTAAGAAGACCGATCTGCCCGTAGGCGGTCAACAAGGATCTCTAAGCGATTATCCTGCTTCCGTGCTAGAGAGCCTATGGCCGCCAGTTTTCCACTTCAGCGGTCGTAAGTGCGATCGGTAGTATGCTGGATATGAATTCGCTTGCCGCATTTTCGCGTACGCCGAGTTGAAGGACGAAGCGAGCAACGTCAGGCGAGGCGTTGGCCGGAGCAATACCACCGCCCACCACATGAGTCGCCTCGCCGGGTGAATCGATGACTCGAATACCGATCTTTTGCATCGCGTTGATGATCGCTACCTGAAACGTCTTTGCTAAGTGTTCCATGTTGCCTTGCACGCGGTGGCCCTGCGCTCGATTCAGTAGCCGAAGCTTCTTAGCATCGTCGTTCGACATCAGTGACATATCAAATTGTGGTTGTGAAATGTAAACGGTTGGCGTCGTCGGACCTTCACGCAGTGTGAGGTCGCCGACATCAAACGCCGCATGCGGCCAGAGTTGCTCGAGGCCAGAGTCGACAACGAGAGCAACAATATGATCGTCCGCAACAACGTCGGCTCGAAGATGTGTTGGTAGGATCGAAGTCTCTGGTGGACTGAGCGACTCATTCGTGATCGCTGACTTGTGGCTACGCATGACTCGGAAACGGTCGCCTGTTTCCACGCCGTGATCGGGACTGATCGCAATGGTGACTCTATCGTCTTCGATGCGAACAACGCGCCCAGCCGCTGGTAGCACGCTTCGAGCAATCTGCCACGACACGACACGCAGCTGTTGCGATGGTGGTACAAAGTTGTCGAATGGGAGTTGTGTGATGTCTGCGTAAGCCGAGTTGGCGGTCACGGTGCGAATTTGATGACCAAACAACTCCTGATAATGCGTTTGGCCATTCAACGATGGTTCCGCGAGGACGACGCGTCCTGATGGTGTTGAACGTAAATCCGCTGGCAGTAACAGCGGAGCCATGTAGTTGCGAAGTGCGAAGGTGCGTTCGGTGCCTTGCATCAAGGCAAGCCTCCCGGAACTTAGTAGATAGCGATCGGGAATTGACGGGTGCAGGAACGCACTTGGTCTGGTTTTTAGGCGGCAGTTGCGGGTCTACACTTCACGTTTGGGCGGAAGGGATTGCCTGGGCGCGAATGCATGTGACGTTTCAGGCGGTCATCGTCCGAGAGGGCGGCTGTCCTAATTTGCAAGATGGCTTCGGCGGGTGGGCCGTCATCCCAGAACTTTTCGCTCCCTTTCACCCGGTAACCAACCTCTTTGACGAGCGATTCCATGTGGGCAGAAGTCATTGGTAACCCCTCGCGCCGATATCGAGGATAGTCCATCCTGGATTGGTTGTTGCCGAAGTAGGTTACGGCCTCGGCGAGCACACGACGAGGATCGCTCTCCTCGCAGTCTTGAGGCGGGGCGCCGATTTGTTGTTGCTCGCGATGCATTTCCTCCAACATTTTCTCGACGCATCCCTGCCAACAGTAAGAAGCCCAGCGAACGTAAGTCTCCCAGGTATCATCGGAATTCTCTCCGACGGCCTTCGCCGCTTCATGAACTCTTTCCATGGCGTGTGGAAAATCGAGGATCGCTGTAAATGTAGGGAAGTGTCGTTTCTGAATGGTCCAGTTGTAAGCCAGCCCGTCGCCCACGAAGGCTCTTTTCTGTGCCTGGAAGAAGCCTCGCGATTCGGCTTCGGCCTCCATCATTCTGCCGAACGAATCACTACCGCAAAGCGAACTCAAACAAGTGCGAAACAACCGTTCTGGACGCCACGAACGCAGGTCGGACTTGGGAGCTGCTAAAGGGTCGAAATCTCCTTCGTTGGCGACGCCGGAAAGCAGTTGTTTCATATACCGACGATCTGCAAAACAACTCGGCAAGTCGGGGTGAGGATCGTCCTCAAACTGCACGCCAGTCATACGCATGAATAAAGCATTTTTGGTTTCTCTCCAGTGTGGTTGCTGCACACCATTCGGGCCGCCATGAAATCGCGTTTGCATCCGACCTCCATCCAAGCTAACACCTGCCAAGGGAATCGGTGTCGTTGGTGCGGTGGGCACACGCGGCAGCGGCTGATTGAAGTGCGTTGCGGTCCGCGTATCCCGTTCCTCTTCCAGTTCGCCACCGATCCAGACTACGAGATTTCGAAGATGCCTAGCCGAGATCGAGATTTCGGCCGTATCCTGGAGCGCCGCAGCCGCCAACTCGTAGGCCGGATGGCGTGCAACACAAAGCATGGCCTTCTCTAGCACTTTGGGGCTGTAGGATCGGCTATCAATCCGCAACGTGATGCGTTGAGGGAAAAAAATCTCGGTGACAAACCGAGCAATGGCAAACCGGTTCGTGAAGCGGCACGTTGCCGTCACAGGTCTGAAGATCCCGTGTCGCTGGCGTCTCTTTGACGGGACAGTCGTTCCCGCAAGTCGGGCAGGACGCTGCTCCCCGAAAATGCGAGGCATGTTGAATCGCAAGTCGCTCATCCACCGCTCGGGCAACCATGCGACCTACCTCATGCCCAAATTCTTCGATCTCCGCAAACGTCGTATCCTTCAACGGACCGTCCGCTCCAAAGCCACAGACCGCGAACGCGGCCACACATTCCTCGAACTTATTCTTCGCTTCTGCTGTGAGTTCCACAGGATTTCGAGCATCCTTGCTCATGCTAGTTTCCTCTCCAAATGCGCTAGTTTCTCCAACCGACCGGAGAAGCATACCAGAGATCACTCAAATCGCTTAGCTGAACCTTCCCACCCTCACAAACACCAGAAGTGCGTTCCTGCACCCGGAATTGACGCTCGCTTTCGTCCTATATCCCCGTTGTCTTCAAATATCTTGTTGCCGGTGTCGGCAGTCACCAACCGCACTGACAATCGGAAATCGCCGCCGTTGCGAGGCCGATCAACATCGATCATCACAACGTGTGAAGCGCTGACTAGCCCGGCATAGTCTCGTGGCTCGAACGATCGAGTATCAGCAAGATCCCGCTCCGCGATGATCTGATTCAGCTCCTCGCGCTCGACGACCGGAATGCCAAGCCGCGACAGTCGCGAACCCACTTCATCCTGCAAGTATGTCGCATAACGGCGGAGAATTCGACCAGGTTCGGTGCGCGTATCACCGATGTATGGGGCCAAACCCGCTAACGAGTTGGAATCGAACACCTTTGTGTCTGACACGCCGCCGACTCGCGAACGTGCGATTTCCTCTTCGAGATCGTCAACATTGATGTCGACCGCCAAGGTCAACCAACCGGGCGCTGCTTCGTCAAAACTAAGATGTTGCGCCAATCGCAAGATACAAACATCCAAGAAGTCTGCGCCGGGGTCCGCCAAAATTCGATCCGCGTTTCCTTTGAGTGCCGTGCCAGATTCGATGCGGCTTCGCTGAACCGTTTCGATCGATGCCGCCACCGGTTGAAACGTGACCTCGCGTTCCGAGACATTAAGCAAAAAACCGACACGTTGCCGGTCGGTTTCTAGATCTTTGAAGGTCACAAACGTCGCATCTTCGCCGGGTCCAGGCCGAACAAAATTATGTGGCTTCCAGAACTTCCGAAGTTCGTAGGCTAGTTGCTCCGGCACGATTTGTTGTCCGACTTCTTCGCTCAAAGCCATTGCAATTTTGTCCGCTTGGAAGACACGCGGAATGTTGAGGCGTCTGGCAATGTGCAGCACGTAATCCGTGTGTGGATACTCAGCAGTTGTGACGACTCGAAACTGTCCTTGATCAATGGGCTGTATACCTACAGCCGCTCGTTTTGAGGTGACGATGAAAGTTGCTTTTTGCCATCGTTGAACCATCACGACTTTTTCTTGTAGAGACAGATTCTCCATTCGTATGTTTTCAAGCTCTCGCTGCGTTTGATCAAGTTTTTGACGAAGGTTCTCGTTTTCCTGCTTCAGTTGTTCGATCTCGACCGTCAGTCGCTTGATGTGTGCTTCCAAGATCGCTTGGGAAGCGGCTTGCGATTCGCGGGATTGGGCAGTAGTCGACGTCTCCTCTTTCTTAAGTTCGCCTTTCGACTCGGCCGCTGAACTGCGTGCAATCAAGATAACCATCAAAGTCACGGCAAAACTTACACCAAGAAGGCTTGCCCCGCCGAAGAGAATCCACCGAACAACGCCACTCGTCGGCTGGGGAGCAGTAATCGGTTGTAGTTGGCGACTTGCTACCTCTGGAGGCACGTTGCCTACTGCTGCGCCGGGCTGTCGAGCAGCATTTTCCGATCTTCTACTCCCATTCTGCCAAAGCACATCATGCTGGCAAGTTGGACAAATAAAGCCTTCGTTTTGTTGGCGAAATGTGTCTGATATGTCTACGGCTGTTGAACAATTTGGGCAAGTGACTCGCATGATCGTAATCCCTCGACGCTTTTGAAGTGCTGTTTCGTGCCTGCCGCAGGTTCTTCCTGGCGGCTGATCGCTACGGCCGATTGCCGTTCACCTTTAATAGGCGAAGAATCGCTCTGTTATGGACAACAGAATTCACTTTTTCTTGAGTGGGTGCCCAGAGCACCGTGATAATAGGCTCGCCACATCGCCAGATTCCGTAAGTAGGTGAGTTGGCAAGCGGCACAATTCGGTTCACAATCGGGAGGAGTGTGGTTTAGCTCGGGAGTGAAACCAGCGGGGTAACGCGACAATGTCTTCAACCAACGATGACGTTACGCAGTTGTTAGCGAAAGCGCAGTCCGGTGATGTGGCGAAGCGGGAAGAGCTGTTTCGAATTGTCGAGCGCGAAATGCGGCAGATCGCCCAGAACTTCATGCGAAAGGAACGTCCTGATCACACGCTTCAAGCAACGGCGTTGGTAGACGACGCTTTCCTGAAACTGGTTGGCACAAATGAATCGCAACGCTGGGAAGATCGCAAACATTTCTTTCGCGTCGGAGCCCGTGTGATGCGACGCATTCTGATCGATCACGAGCGTCAACGCGCAGCACAGAAGCGCGGCGGCGGAATTCAGCGGGCCGAACTTGAACCTGAAATGATTCCGTCCCGATCGCAGGCCTTTGATGACCTGTTGGCGCTCGACGAGGCGCTCAAGAAGCTGTCGGAGTTTGACTCGCGGCAGGCAGAGATTATTGAGCTCCGATATTTCGGGCAATACACGATCAATGAAATCGCGGACTTGGTCGATGTATCAGCGAGTACGGTCAAGAACGAAATCGCAACGGCCCGCATGTGGTTGTCTCGGGAGATGAAGCGTGGCACTACCGAGTGACCGATGGTCCGAGGTCAAACAGATTCTGGCAAATGTCGTCAACTTTCCTGAAGGTGAACGGCAAGCCTTTCTGAAGAATGCGTGCGGCACCGATCAAGAACTGCTGAGCGAAGTCGAATCGTTGCTCGCGTGTCACGAGTTGGCAGAAGAGGCTGGTGTTCTAAAGCGACTAAACTCCCTGGGTGTATCTCCGCGAAAGGCACTTGATGCCTGGGCTGCGGCGTTGGAACCGACTGTTAGCTTCAAAAGGCACGACGGCGAGACAACCACGATGGCTCCAGCGACGATTCGTACGGGTGAACGACCGTCGTTGGATGACTTTGGCGACTACGAGTTGTTGAATGAATTGGGACGCGGCGGGATGGGTGTCGTGTATAAGGCGCGGCAAAAGAGCCTGAATCGGACTGTTGCGCTAAAGATGATTTCGTCACGAGGGTTCTCGAACGAGGAGGCAGAACGATTTCGCATCGAGGCACAAGCGGCCGGGAAGTTGGACCATCCTGGCATCGCGTCGGTGTATGAGGTCGGTGAACAAGATGGTCGGCACTACTACAGCATGGCGTTCATTGATGGTCCAAGTCTTTCTGTTTACACACGGGAACGAGACAAGAAATTGCCCTACGTGGAGTCGGCAGCGCTAGTGAAGTACGTTGCCGAAGCGATGCACTACGCGCACACGAAAGGTGTGATTCATCGCGACTTAAAGCCTGGCAACATCATGCTTGACGAACAACGCATGCCAAAAATTGTGGACTTTGGATTGGCACGTGAGATTGAATCAGACAGCAACTTGACCCAGGACGGGCAATTCCTGGGAACACCCAGTTACGCACCCCCGGAACAATCCCTCCGAGCTCGTGACGTCGGCCCAGCGGCGGACATCTACTCGATCGGAGCCGTGCTCTATTATTTGCTCACCGACTTGCCACCCTTTCGCGCCGACAATGTCGCCGAAACGATCTTGTTGGCTCGAACCACTGAACCAGTTGCTCCTGAAGTCATCGACTCTAAGGTTCCCAAGGACCTGCAAACGATTTGTCTGAAGTGTTTAGAGAAGGAACCAGCAAAACGATACACTTCGGGGCGCGAACTTGCGGACGAACTACAGCGATTTCTTGATGGTGAACCGATCGAGGCACGTGCGATCAGCCGCGTCGAACGGGTTTGGCGATGGAGCAAAAGAAATCGTGCGGTCTCAACTCTGATCCTGGCAACCACTTTATCAATTCCCTTAACCTTCGTGGGGCTGTTGTATCACATCCATCAACTGAATGCGGGCAACGAACGTTCTCGGTCAGCGCTTCACGGATCGGTTAACACGATCACGACCTTGTTGGTAAAGATGAGCAATGAAAACCTGTCGGATGAACCGGGAATGCACGAGGTGCGTGCAGAGTTGCTTCAGGAAGCGGATCGTGAGTTCAATTCGCTTCTCGATAAGTTTGGCGGTGATTCAGTCCTCCAGCCACAGTTGGTCGAGTTGCGAGTTAGGATGGCGGAACTGCGATACGAAGTCGGAGAAATGCAGGGGGAAATCGAGTCCAACACAACCGCACTTTCTTGGCACAGGCAAGCAAAACTCATGCTTGACGACCTCCTCAAATCTGATCCAGACAACACGAAGTTGTTGGAGCAGATGAGTGATGTTTACGTCGGCATCGGAAAGTGTTTAACGGAAAGAGGGGAACTTGAAGACGCAATGGCGGCGTTCGAGCAGTCTCGGGATATCAGAAAACGTCTTGTTACTGGCAGTCCCAAGGATCCTGAACTAGGCCGGAAGTTTGCGAGTTCGTTGATGAATCTTGGCATCTGCGCGAAGACTCAGGGCAGGCTCCTTCGAAGCGGGAGACATTTGAACGTCGCGAAGGCGCATCTCGATGAATCGTTCAATTATCGCGACCGGTTGCGATCGCAAGGCATTATCGATGCTGAACTATTGCGGGACCAAGGCAAGTGCCTGATCGAGTTGGCATACGTGACATCGATGCTTTCGCAAGATCTGGTTGTTGCGAAGCAATACTTGGAGACTGCGAGGGAGCAGTTTCTCGAAGCCCAACGTCTGGACCCGAGTGAATTAGACAATTCCTACTTTGTTGGACTTTGTTACCAACTTCTCGCCGGCGCTTCGACGGAAGGCGAGGCTCGGGAGAATTATGACCGTGCGATTCAGGTATTGGAGCCACTCGCTCGGCAAAACCGAAAGGTACTGCGATACCAAGTTGCGCTGGCCGGTACACACCTAGACCTTGGATCGTTGTTATCAGGCGACCCAGGTGACATTGCTATCGCGAAAGACCACCTCAATTCAGCATTGCAGATCTTCAGCGAACTTATACGAAATGGCTCGACTCAATACGAAGAAGACTTGGCAAGGGTGACGCAAACGCTTGACACGATTGCATCGCGTCGATCCGATCTCAGTAGTTCAAGCAATGCTAGAAGTGACGATTCACTTGCAGAGTAAACTCGCAATCGAACTGTTTATCGTCGCCGGTTCGAATCGGAAGTACGAAAGCGGGGCGGATGTTGGTTGCGAACAATGCAACATCAACGCCAAACGTCAGATTTAGGAAATCCTGCCGTCCAGCGGGATTTCCAAGCGATCCAAGGTTGCCGTCGACAACACCCTGGGGATTGAACACTGGGTGTGTCTGGAAATTGGGATCAGTAAACGAGACGTTGTCACTATCTTCTAGCGTTGTTGTGTAGTGAATTTCAAACAACGCAGCGATGGATTGAAGTCGGTCGTTGGATGCCGAGTTGTCGAGTAGCATACGACCGAAACTGACATCCAGGTGCAAAAGACTTTGCACATTCAATGCACCTCGATCAACAAGTGTAAAGGGCGGTAATCCAGGTAGTTCATCAAAATGATTGATGGATTGATACGAATACGAGTTGTCGCTGACTGGTATTACGAACTGAGCAAAGCTCTGTACAAACCATTGGTCATTGGGGGTCGCAACAAAGCCGAGGAAAGGTGTAAGCGTAAGAGCTTCGTTTTGGATCACAATCGTGTCAGCGTTCGAAGGGGTGATGGTACTGGTTTGGCGGCGAACCGACGCTCCACTAGCCGTGGGAAAGTCGATGCCAAATCCCGATGACAGCGCCCACGTTTCATTACCGATGACCACGACCTTTAGGGCTGCAGAGACATTTCCCAACTCGGTGTTCGCCGATCCCGGGAGCGGAAAAGTGTTGTCCGGTGCTGATAGGAATGTAGGGACGGTTGAGTCGAATGAGTGCGGCGTTTCATTTTAACTGACCGGAAAGCGCGGCGTTTGTCTCGATTTGATTGACCGAGAATAGCCCGCCGTAAGCCCGCTCCGAGCCCGCCGTCGCGCATTATTTCTAGAAGCCCGCCTCTGTCTGGGCGGTGCGCGCAGAAGAAGAGGAACGAGCCTCGACGTTCGCATGACAGGCCCGTTCCTCTCCAGTCAATCAATGATTCTTGCATCGTCTTGGCTGCCACCAATTCTTCAGTTCTGACCGCCTTCGAGCAGCATCGGCAAGCGATTGCCAACGGTGTTCGCTATCGCCATTGTTGCAGTCGTTGCGATGCGACCAGCGGCTTCACACGCCACGAACTGCGACGCCGCAAGCTGCGTGTGATTGTTGATTTGACCGTGCAAGTCGTCAGTGTCGTCTTGGCTCGTTGGAGGTGCTCGCGATGTCGGCATGTGTTTACCGATTGGCCCGACTTTCGTACTGCCGCAGCGGCGTTATGCCAGCATCAGCCTGCTGCCCTTGGCCCGCGATTACTTGGAGCAGGATCGGCTCTCCTTGCAGCGGATCGTCGCGCCGCAGAAGCGTGTCATCGGTTATGTCACGCCGCCGGAACGGAAGAAGATCGATGAGCGGGCGCTGCACCGCTCGACGCTGTGGCGGTTCTTGCAGTTCCTTGGCACGCAGTCGGTCGCCTTGCAATTAGGTCTCCAGCTATGCAGCGAACACGATCCGCTGTTCACCGACCATCGCTTTCTAGGTGCCGTCGCCCCGCATAAATACCGCAGTCCGCACCGGGGTGAGATCTTACGCACCGCGCGCCGTTTACTGCATCTGATCGATCATTGGAATCGGATGTTTGCCGAATCGTTCTTCCCCCGCTTCGCAACAAGATCACGGCCGCCTTGAGGTAGCTTGCTCCTTCGACAGACCACTTGGTTCCCGGCGAAGGAGAATTTTTATGGGTCGTGACGATCAGGCGTGGGCCGTGTTTCGGTGCTCGCTACTCAGTCCGCTGCTGTTGGGAGAGATTCCTCAAGCGGAGCGCGAAGCGTACTTTCGCAAGCTGGCCGCCGAGGAGCGATTGCTGCCCAACGGACAACGCCAGTGCGTCTCGGTGCGAACGTTGCGGCGATGGTGGAAGCGGCTCCGCGATGAGGGAGTTGCCGGCACCTTTCGGCGCTCGCGCAGCGACCGGGGCCAGCCGCGCGCCAACCAACAAGCCCTGTTGAATCGGGCCGTCGAACTGAAGAAGGAACAGCCGCGTCGTAGCGACGTCGTCATCAACCGCATCTTGAAGCAAGAGTTCGGTCGCGGCGTACCGCGCTCGACACTCTATCGTCATCTCCATCGCGAAGGTGCCACGCGTCGCAAGCTGGGAGTCAGCGAGCAGACCATTCGTTGTCGTTGGACGCGCGACGAAGCCGGAGCCTTGTGGGTCGGCGACTTCGAGCACGGCCCGCCGGTCGTGCAGCAAGGACGCGCCGTCAAGACGCATCTCTCCGCCTGGATTGACTGCCACAGCCGCTACATCGTGGAAGCCAGATATTACCTCCGCGAGAATCTCGACATCCTGGTCGATTCGCTGTTGCGTGCCTGGTCGCATCATGACACCAGCCGAGAACTGTATGTCGATAATGCCAAGATCTATCACGCCGGTGCGTTGAAGCTGGCTTGCACCGAACTGAACATCAAGCTCCTTCATCGCCCGCCGCGCGATCCCGCGACCGGCGGCCTGATCGAACGTTTCTTTCAGACGCTGCAGGGACAACTGGAAGCCGAAATCCGCGCTGCCCAATTGCTATCACTGGGAGACATCAATCGCGCGCTGCAAGCTTGGCTGACGCAGGAATATCACGTTGCTGTCCATAGCGAGACCAAGCAGACGCCCCACGATCGCTACCACTCGGCCACTCGCTTGCAACGCCCAGTGCGGCTGCAGAGTATCCTCCCGCTGTTTCATCGCCGCGAGCAACGGACCGTCGATCGCGACTTCTCCGATGTCACGATCCTCGAACAAACCTTTGCTGTCGATCCCAAGCTGCGCGGCGATCGCGTGGAAGTTCGCTTCGATTCCTTTCAAACGCGTGAAGCGTTGCAGGAAGTTCAGCTCTTTCGACTCGACGGTGCTTATCTGGGCCTCGCCCGCCGCTATCAGCGCGAGCCAGGACATCATCCGCAACCTGCTCCGCCCCCACAGCAGAACTCTATTGAACCGTCCTACTTGAACGCCTTGCAGGCCAGCCACGAAGCCAGCCAACAACAACGGCGACAGCAAGGACTCGACTTTCAGTCCGCTCAACAACGCAACGTCTGGTCGCTCAGCAGCTTCGCCACGCTCGTGGCCCGCTTGCTGGGACGCACCGCGGGACTTTCGGCACTCAGCCGCGACGAACTCGATGCACTGCGTGCCTTTCACGCGCGACACGATCGCTTGCACGAAGCGCTCGTCCGCACGGCGGTCGCTCAGGCCGAAGCACTCACGATTCCACACGTGTTGTGGCAACTTCAATCCCTCTTATCCACAGGAGACCCTTGATGTACCTCGAACATTTTCAATTCCGCACGCAGCCTTTCTCCGAACACGCGACCGCCGCTGCCTTGTGGCAAGATGCACGCATGAAAGAAGGACTCGCTCGGCTCGAGTTCCTGCTCAAGATGGGCGAACTGGGACTGGTCACCGGCGCGAGTGGCGTCGGCAAGTCGGCGCTCATCAAGCGACTGCTCAGCCGACTCACGCCGCAGCAGTGTGAGGTGGTCTATTGTCATCTGACCCATCTGCCTTCGTCAGGATTGTTGAAGCTGATCGCGACGCAACTTGGCGAAGCGCCGAAGCGCGGCAAGGATCGTCTTTACGAACAGATCCTAGAGCGGGCTCAACGCAGCGAGGGCACCTTGCTGCTGATCTTCGATGAAGCCCATCTGCTCACGTCGGAATCGTTGACCGACTTGCGGCTGTTGATCAGTTCGGCCTTGGAAATCGGCCCGCCGTTGAAGATTCTGCTCGTCGGCCAAGAGTCGCTCCGCGGCACGATCAAGCGGGCTCAACATGCCGACCTGCTGAACCGGGTGTCGGTCCGTTATCAGCTGCGGCCGCTCAGCAAGGAGCAGACCGCCCAGTACGTGGACTTTCAGGTCTCGCAAGCGGGCGGCGATGGGAAGATTTTTGACGCGGAAGTCAAGGATCTGCTGCACGACTTCACCGGCGGCCTGCCCCGCGCCATCAACAACTTGGCCATCGCCTGCCTGCTGCAAGCCACGGCGCTCGATGTGGCACGCGTCGATGAAGACGTGTTCCGGCAAGCGGCTGGCGAGTTTCAACTCTAACAGGAGCCCTCTCATGGCCAGACGCTTCACCGACCAGCAGCTTCGGCAACTGCGTAACGAGGTCCCCTTCCCATGGTTGTTGCAACGCCTCGCTTGGCCACACCGCCGTCGCGACGGACAGCTGATCTTCGTCTGTCCCCGCTGCGGCGAAAGCCGCTCGGACCTCAATCCGCAAGAGAACTTGGTTCGCTGCTTCCACTGCCAGACCAACTTCAACCCGATCGACTTCACAATGGCGGCTCGCGATTGCGGTTTCGTCGAGGCCGTTCAACACCTCCTCAGTCTCACCGACCGCCACCAGACCCACTAATCCACATCACCATGAACAACGGGCCGCAATCCACCGCCCGTCTTTCATGCGCCTCCCCAAGCTCTTTCGACGCCCCAACATCCGGTCAGCCAAAACGAGACTATCGCGGACAATTAATCTGAGACGCCGCAAATGAGTCCACGATTGGCAGTTGTACCTGAACCGACGCTCGTTCATCTAGGAACGTACGCTCGATCCCGAAGGTGTAGCGGTTCACGTCGAAGTCTTTTGTCGTGTTTCCACTGAGAGTAGTGCCGCTATGCCCCTCCGTCTTGACGACAGCATATGCATTGCTGAAGTGGTGGTAGTTGAAGAATATGCGATCTTGCGGAACGACGCTCTGATTCGTACTCACATCGAACTGACCGCCCGCCACACAAACTGGGAGCGTGACCGTGGAAAAAGCGCTTGCAGCGGTAAATGACGAACATGTAGATAGCGATTTACCGTACATGTTTGGCAATCGGCTTAGCCGAGCGAATGTTGGCCGGAAGACAGTATTGGCCGGTCGCGTGGCAGATGGATTTGCTATGTCGGGTGGGGGTGGTACTGGGCTTTCAATTTGCGGACGAATCGGCGGAGACACGCTTGGCGCAGAGTCAGGTGCTGGCTGAAACGTGGCAAAGTCGCTGTCCGTGCTGTTATCCGTAATCCGGAATGAAATTGTCTCGGATGCGGAGGCTCGACATTCGTCGTCACCTGCTTTGACGCCCACCGCGATCAACGCGCACAACGACAAGGCGGCGAGTGTTTCCAGAACGAGCGAACAGCGATACCGGGCCAGGAACATCCGAGCACATCCGAATTGAGAGCGATCTCACAGCATTTCAAAACTGAGCCGATGGAGATCAAACGTAATACCTGACTGCCGATCGCGCGGGGTGACCGAGGCGAGTCCTTGAAACGATTAAACAGCCTGTAAGGGTTGTATCGTTAACGCTAGTTGTGCTGGTTGAAGAAAAACCGCGAGATTTCGAGAACTTCACGGATAAGCCAAGGAGGCTTCGCGTTGGCACTTTTCGTCGGTGTTTGTCTTGAATGTCTTGGACTATCAGGCGTGTACGCTGGCTGGTAACGACAAATCCGACTTTTCCATTGTCCGTTTCGCACTTAGTTTTCGCCTTTCAATACGAGAGACATTTGGACCAGCTCGCGGCAAGTGAATTCTCTTGGGTTCATCGTGCAATGCCAGATTAAGCGGCGCTGCGCCGCCCTTGTTCAGCTTGCAATGCGTGTCTGGAATTCCTCTGTGACGTGGGAGACGTGAAATGAGTATGTGGAACCGGCTGCGTAGGCATGGCGACTTCATTGTGAAGTTCGCGATGCGATGCTCGCGCGAAATGTTCGGCAGTTTGGAGCAGCATCGAGTTTGGTCTTGGCTGAAGAAGTCGGAGAAGTGGTCAGATACTCAACTGGTTCCACTCCTCGCCGTAACAGTAGCCGTTGTCTTGATCGGTATCCTTGGAATCCTGCGTCTCATGCTTGCCTCGGTGACATTCCTCGGCAGTTCGCCGTAATTAGCTCACAGCGAGTTTCCCCCACAGCCCAACGAGTCAAAAGTGTCCTTCGCGAGACCGCCGCGGCCGAATGCATGAATCGTGGTTGCCTGAACTGCAAGAGTTGGCGCAATGCGCAAAACGCTGCTTGCGAGCCCTTAAGGTCTATTTCCCGCGATAGCGAATCAACTCAATTCAACATTTAAACCATTCAACGGAGACATACCGATGAAATCAAAACGTCAGCGTCGTCGATTGCATCTCGAATGTTTAGAAGACCGCAGATTACTTGCGTCGTTACAAACCGCGGCCAGCTTTACCCTGGACAGCCAAGCGGTCGCCGATGTAGATACGAAGCAAGTCAACGCCCTTGGAGAGAAAGCACGAACATACGCGGCATCGAGCTACAAGCAACAATACGCGAAAGCAACGAGCAACGGCGACGCATACTCCAATACACATACTTCGGGGATTCGCGCCGAGTTGAGTACTTATCTCAGCAACACCGACAGCAAGTCACCCGCTGTAGCCGTAGCAGCGAAGGCGAGCGGAACGCTATCGGTACAGATTCTTCCTGACGAACGAGATGCTATTGGAGAACAAGTGTGGGTCAAATATCAGTTGGATTACGATGACATTTATTTCGGCATTCCATACGATCCAAGCGAAGTTCCATCCTTGTTCGCTCAAGCGACCGCAACGTCAACCGCTGGTATCAAGTTTGAGCATCGAACCGACAATAGCGTCGACTACCCAGGTGCTAGTGAACTATACACCGGTGTTGTCAGAGAGACAGTTGGAAGTACCGTCGGCATATCTTTCGAAGCGAGCATCGTCGGAAACAGTTACACAGATCGAACCCATTACAAAAAGATCGAGCCAAGTGTCCAGATCTCGGTGATCTCGATTCCAGATGATCTCAAGGCCTTCGACCTCAAGGCCAACAAACTAACACTGACCGGCATGAATGCTCACCAACAACTTGAATTCAACATCGAAATGGAAGGAGACAAAGTTGGTTCTTCAAAGGTTGACGTTGCCTTCTATTGGGCGAACGGATCGGGTGCGGATCAACGAATCGGTGAACCTGCTGGCATGATGGAACTGGATATCAAAGCCTGGAAGGCGGGCGTATATAAGTTGGCATTTCCATACGATCAACTGGACAAAACACACGCCGCATCGGCATCCCATCTGCAATTAGTCATCGATCCCTACTTCGAGATCGGCGACAGGAGCCTTCTCAACAATTTTACAGATATCGAAATCTATCCGTTGGTTGTCAACGTCATTACGCACGGCTGGGATTCACCAGTCAGCCTTTGCGACCCGACAAATACGGGCGACATTCTGGAACCATTCCGAGCTATCGCCGACAAATTGGATGCGATGCCCGATCAGGACTCTGAATACTACGGACGTGTCGCGTCATACATTCCTCGATGGGATTCAAACGACGGTTTCTCGTCCGCAATCTTTTCTCTGGCCTGGGCCGAAGTCGCGGAGTATCTCAAGTTACATTACCAAGACCAATTTGATTTCATCGCAGCGGGCATCGCCGCCTACGTGTCCGACCTATTCGAAGCCGATGCTCGTCGCGCCAGCCGGCGTTCCGCCCTGCAAGGGGAACTCGCCGCACGGCGAATCACGCAGGAAATCATCGATACCTACTTGCTGGATTCCGATGCGAGCAACAAGTTGCAGAAGATTCAGTTGATCGGACACAGCCGCGGCGCTTCCGTAAATGCTCGCATCTCACAATTGCTTAAGGCGGCCGGCTATGACAATGTTGTGTACTACGTCTCGCTGGATGGACACGGTACGGATTGGCCCGACGGAGCGGGGATCATTGGAGACTTCAACATCGACAAAACAGCTCAGGCCGTCAACAAAGTCAACTTCCGCGTTGAATCCGGGCTCGGCGAATGTGTTGTTGATCTGCTTCGCAAGAAACTTCATGAATCACAGCCTGGAAGCGTCAGCGACTATGCGTGGAGCATTTTGATTGGTGCTTTGGACGACACCTCGCTTGTGCAGTACTTTAAAGACCTTGACCTAAAGGCACCTTATCGTTTCGGCGGATCCGTTCGCGACAATCCAACGATTGTGGGTGCCCAGGGAACACCTTCGAATCACAGCACCATACCGGAGGACTTTCTCGATCAGCCGCAGTATTTCTGCAACAACTACTTGGGACAGTTCAGTTCGGCTTGCCCGCCGCAGATTCGAGCGGCTTCGCAGACGGAAAGTCCGTTCATGTCGGATAGCCGAACGACATTCGTTGAACCCATGGACGCCGAGAATGTATTAGACTTTGGCACGTTTGATGAAGCATGGGATACGATTGCGAAGATCGATAAGCAACTAGCCGGCGCGGCAAGCGTGCCCGAACTTGCCGCGTTGATGTTATGGCTTCGCGAGCGGGCCGCAACGCTGCAAAGCCAGTGGGATACTAGCGGCAGTGTGCAGTTGGTTCCCTACTTACCTGGCAACGCGGCGGTATTGTTATCCCAAACGGAAGATACCGCGATTAGCCAATTGGTTTCGGCAAATCAGAATCTTCGTGAAATGAGTTTCGACTATCTTGTGCTGAATGCGGGTACTGGAGACGAATTAGAACTAACAATCGATGGAAGAGTCGTCCAAACGATCTCGTTAGCCGGCGTACCGCGAGGGGCACTGCTTCAACCTCGCATTTCGCTGCGACACCTAAAAGTCAATCACGGCGTGGTTGAGTTGCGGTTGAACGGTCCAGTGAGTACGAAATCACGAGTCTTCATCGATAATGTAAAAATCACGGCGGACCCTGCACCGGCTGTTGATCTATCCGTGCGAGTGATCGCCGATTCGTCAACGGTAGTGGCGGGAGGCGCCGAAGATGCTGGAACAGCTAATTTCACCTTACAAGTGGCAAACAAATCCAATATTGAGGGACACGACGTCTCAGTTCGCTTTGAATTGCCCGATGAAAACAAAGCCATGCGGCTCGATACGTCATCCCTCTCAGGAGATGTAACTTGGGACGCCGACACAGGAAAAGGCATTTGGACGGTTCGCAATCTTCCGGCGGGAACAACTCAATCGCTCTCTGTACCAATCGTAGTTGCGTCGCACGCGGTCGATAATTCAAGCGTATTGCTGGAAGCCTTCATTGAAGGTGCCGCCGAAAAACTCGCAAATCCAAAAGATGATCTAGATGCAGGGCAAATTCGAATTGTGAGAGAAGTCGATCTAGCCCTTAACGCCATTCCCATAGGCACAACAAAACTTCAGCCAGGGGGGCAAGTCAGCGTCATGTTTGGCCTGCAAAACCTGGGACCTTCGGACGCTTCTGGCATCCAACTATTGATTGGTCAGAACTTGAATGGTGCTGATGGAGTAACAATCACGAGCATCAAACCAGGCAGCAACTTTCCAGCATTGAAACCAGGAGCCACAATTGGCGGCTGGCAAACATTCCAGTGGATGACAAACGAATTGGCCGCGGGCGACGCGAATTGGTTCATCGTGACGTACGCGGCAGCGAGCAACGCCACAGGCTTCGTTGAAATCGCAGCTGCATTGCCTCAAGCAAGTGAGAAGCTGATTAACGCGAATAACGACGTAAGCTATTCGCGATTGCCGGTCGCTCCGCGACGAATCGTCCCCACTCAGCAGGCGTCAGCTTCCTACGCAAGCGTACGCTCCCGCGTAATTGCGCCACAAAAGCAAGTGAACGGTGAGCACTCGCCACAGCCGACGCCTCCGCATCAAGTGACTTTGAAATCGGGTCGTCTAAAAAAAGAAGAACGAGTGACGGATTTAGTATTCGAGCAATTCGACCTATTGGATGAAATTGCGAAACGGTTGTTTACTGCGTGAGTCGCCGCCCCAGAATTCGCAAGAATCCCGCGATTTGCCGCGGTTCGCTTGTGTGTGTTTGCTACAACGCAATGCGACATAGGCGCGCCGCGATGCTGTCTAAATCGTTCAAAGCAACTCGCTCGCCAAGTCGGCTAACGCGGAACGCTCGCCCTTCGCCAGCGTGACGTGCGCGTAAGTCGGTTGTCCGACCATTCGGTTGATCAAAAAGGTCAAGCCGTTCGAACGCGAGTCGAGGTAAGGGTGATCGATTTGGTGGACGTCTCCGGTAAGTACGATCTTTGTACCTTCACCGGCTCTCGTGATGATCGTTTTGACTTCGTGCGGTGTTAAATTCTGTGCTTCATCGACGATGAAAAAGGTTCGTTGCAGGCTGCGGCCCCGAATGTACGCCAGCGGAGCGATCAACAACTCTTCATTTTTCAACATGCGTTCGATCTGTTGGGCTTGAGCGTCCTTCTTGCTGAACTGATTCCGAATTACGGCAAGGTTGTCAAACAGCGGCTGTATGTACGGATCGAGCTTGGCTCCGATGTTCCCCGGCAGGAACCCCATATCACGATTACTAAGCGGGACGACAGGACGAGCCAGCAAGATTTGGCGAAAGTCTTCTTGGCAGTGCAGCGCGGCGGCGAGAGCGAGCAGCGTTTTGCCTGTTCCGGCCTTTCCAGTGAGTGTGACCAATTTGATGTCGATATTCGTCAACGCGTTTAACGCAAATGACTGTTCGGCGTTACGGGGCTTGACGCCGTAGCATTTCATTTTCTCCAATCGCGAAAACCCTGCTTGTCGGGCGTCGTAGGTGATCATGGCAGACTTGGATCCATTTCGGACCACAAAGCCCTCGTTGGCGACCGGCTGCGTCAGTTCCGGCACCTCGGTTGCCGCCGTGAACTGACCTTCCCCATAGAACTTGTCAACTAATTGATCGTCGGCGTCGACCAATCGGTGCCCCGTGTAGAGTTGTTCGGAGGCGACCATATCGGTTGTGTAGTCTTGTGCACACAAACCAACAGCCTTCGCCTTCATCCGCAAGTTTGTATCTTTCGAGACGAAGATGACCTCGCGTTCAGGTTCGTTCGATTGTAAATGTAATGCGGCATTGAGAATTCGGTGATCCGGTGTGTCGTTAAGAAAGACTCGTTGCACTCGTTCGTGTGACCTTTCTTCCAATATGACGCGAAGCGTCGCCAGTGACTCACCCAGCGGAACGCCGTCCGGTGATAACAGGTCGCCCGTCAATTCATCGAGCGACCGAAGAAATGCTCTCGCTTGATAGTTTAGATCGCCGTGGCCCTTCTTGAACTGATCAAGTTCTTCCAGCACCGTGATCGGAATCGCGATGTCATGTTCGTCAAAACTATAAATGCAGCGAGAGTCGTGGAGAATGACATTGGTGTCCAAGACAAAAAGCTTCGGGCGATGGAACGCCCGTTGTTGAGTTATCACGATGGCAGATTTCAGTTAGGTGATGTGGCGAAATGAGGGGACGCGACCGGCATGCAGAAGGGAACGCGAGCTTGACCAGAGTTGCAATGCCAGAAAGACCAACTAGCTGTCATAGGAACTTCACTTTAACTTCATGTTTTGCACCGCGAACAGAAACCTCATGTCTCTGCGAACGCTGGTTGATCGTGGGGCAGTGCCGAATGTGATTCGCGAACGAACTCGCCGTGAAGTGATAGGTTTGCGCGGACCAAGTGCATCTCTCCCGAGTGTTCTTCGATCAATGCCGTGCAGTTTTCCACCCAATCGCCCGTGTTACAGTATGTCACCTCGCTCCAGTCCTGAATCGCAGGCGTATGGATGTGCCCGCATACAACACCATCACACCGCCGGCTTGCGGCATGCTCTGACAATCGTTGCTCGTAATCGCTTATGAACTGTATGGCGTGTTTGACTCGCCACTTTACGTCGGGTGTATACCAACGGGGCGGGAGGTGAGCGAGGCGACGGAGGGAGTTCCAGGTTCCATTCGCCCACATCAGTCCGTCATAAACAACGGAACCCAGTAGCGACAACCAAGGAGCCTTTGTTTCGATGTCATCAAATCGGTCGCCGTGAAGTACCAAGTAGCGGCGGTTGTCAGCCGCCGTGTGGATGAACTCGTCGGCGACATTTACGTAGCCAAAGTCGTGGAAAAACTCGCGGAGGAATTCATCATGATTCCCGGGTGTGTAACACACACGCGTTCCGTGCAGCGACATCTCCATCAATCGGCGTAAGATGCGGTTGTAATCCGGTCGCCAGTGCCAACATCTCTTTAGTCGCCACCCGTCGATAAAGTCGCCGACAAGGTAGAGATAATCGGTTTCATACGTGTTCAGAAATCGATAAAACGCCGCAGCGTTGGCATAGCGATAACCGAGATGAACGTCGCTCACAAACAAGCTGCGAACGTGCCGACGGCTGATACTTCTATTGCCCATAGTGGACGACCGCGGGCGTCGCTTGATCGATCATCCCAAGACGCGAAACGCCGCTATTGGCGAGCGCTGCGCTGAGGTCGAGTCCGTCCAACGACGAAAACGGTCTGGCGCTCCTTACCAAACTTGGAAAGGCTTCCGTGAACTCCATGCCGACTTCCTATCGACATTGGTAGTATCGCCAGTCGTTGTTGGCTTTGGATGAAGTCCAGATGAAAATGCCAAGATTTACACGCCAGCAGCGAGTCGCTAGCTCGTGTTGTCGGCGCACGTCGAACGCGACCGGGGAATGCCCCAGTGCGCAGGGAATCGAGCAAGTCGCGGGTCTCAATCACGGTGCCAGAACAGAACGGTGCCAGAACAGAACGGTGCCAGAACAGAACGGTGCCAGAACAGAACGGTGCCAGAACAGAACGGTGCCAGAACAGAACGGTGCCAGAACAGAACGGTGCCAGAACAGAACGGTGCCAGAACAGAACTACGTGCCCTGGTCTTGGAGTTGTTCTAACTCTGCAAGTCTCGTCGAATGACGAATACGGTCCCACAACGTCGCTCGACGCAGGTTCGGGTCACGAGGATTAATCTCATGCATTTTGCCGCGTCGTGTTTCCAGTAACAAACGGCCATTATCGAGGACTTGCCTAACGAGCCAGAACTTATCCACAACGTAGGCGTAGTAATCACCTTTGGCTGAAGGCTGAACCTCTTTCGCCCGGCGACCTGGGTGGGTCGTATGTTTATGTTTGCGATAAACTACTTTGTCGCCTGGTTTGAATGATCGGTCCAGCATGTCTGATTCCCTTCTTCTCCGCGCGGCTGTTTCCGCAAAAAAAGCCGAACTCTTGTCAAATCCTTTATCGTTTGTAGGGCGTGGCGCCCGCACTCGACGATTGATTATTTGCAATAACGCCGACTTTGTCCACCCTAATGGGTTGGTGATGCCGCGTAGCTGCGTATCGACGCCCTGGTCCCCAAGTCATCCGTCGTCGGTATACTGTTAGGGTCGTTCGCGTAGAAGTAGTGGTTGGAACCGCTGCAGGCAACGCACTTCATAACTACGACACAAGTTTGTCTGTCCTACTCGCTCGGATGCGTGGACGTCAGTTGCCGTAACGATCTTGATCGAGAGGAGTATCAATCTGATGGCTAGTACGGACTCATTACCCAAGCGGTCGGCTGACACCATCGCCGCGCTCAGAATGGATCCTGGTTGTCGGTTCATCGGGCCCCGAGAGTTTTGCGATTTGATCACTTCCAATAAAAACTTCGAGCGTTGCGACCAGAATGCGCTGTCCGTCCGCGGAGTTCGTGACGTGTCGACAGGTGTTCGCTTCTTCATCGAAGAGGAAAACTTGTTCCGCAGTAGTGTTGGGTAGTTTCGTTTCAAGGAACACGGGAAAAACAACTTCGCTATATCTTCTGCCAACCATCCCACGGAGTGTGATGGCTACTTTGGTTTCGCCGAAGTTATTTTTCCCGTGTTCCCAAGTGTGGGGCATGCTCCGGCGCAGCTTGAGTTTCTGCTCTTTCTACCATTGGCGAGTTCGCCATCTTCATCTAGTTTGCGAATGGTCCTCGCATTTCTCTAACATTCACACCTTAGACTCTGCCTCCAATTGAAATTCGCGCGGAGCCTCGGGGGCTTTGGCATCGCCATTGCCCGTCGCAAGTGCAGCTCAAAAGAATTGGAGGTGAGTATGTTAGTACTCGGTAGGAAGGTGGGCGACGAAATTGTGATCGGAGAGGACATCCGGTTGGTAGTGGTCTCGATTCGTGGAAATCAAGTAAGGTTAGGCTTCGATGCGCCCCGTGATGTCGCCGTGCGACGCCGGGAGATTCTATTTCGTTCTTCTCATCTTGTTGACCCGCCAACGCTTGGCGTTTTGGCGGAGGAAACATTGGACAACCGGGAAACATTGGTTTCATGAGTTCCGTTTAAGACTATCTAGGATGACAGGCGCCGGCTGTGGTGATACGAAGATCATCTTCAGGGCCATTCAGTTTTTCAAATTGGACGACCCGTACGATGGACTTTCAGTCCGTCAAATGACAACTTAGCAACATCGACGAACCTGGAAGTCTGTCGGACAACCCGCCTGCGTTCAACAATTGAATCGCCTTGAGATCACCTCGCCGTGCTTGACGGCACTTTCCAAGTTCCACCAGGGGATGACCGAAAGCCGTTGGGATGAAAAGTTGCTTGGATTTTTCCTTCGATGCAGCGTTTAACCTATCCGAGGACGATCGTTGTACGCGTGATGCCAAGCACTCGCGACGTGCTCGTCGATTTCTATCGATCGCCACCAAGGAGTTGGAAGTTAGAGCAAGGGTCTAAATCCGTTTTCGAACTGAAGTTCTACCGCGGTAACTGGAAAGAGTCGCCTCTACCGAGTTGGTTCGCCAAAACCACACTTTCAAGTCTGTTTGCGAAGAGACGCCCGCTCAAGCCGTCTCGAACGGGGGCCAGTATTTCGCTCGAAAGCTGGCCCGCTGAGTTATTCGTTACGATGAAGTCCAAGGACATGACATTTGAAATATCTATTGTCTACGAGGTCGCGATGATCGACAAAGCGGAGCCGATGTCGCGAGATGATAAGAAAAAGTGGCGAGCAGCAGTCGACGAAGATTGTCATGCGCTCCTCGCTAGGCTGAACATAATGCACGACTCCTATTAGATTTGCTTGTGCTCATGTCAAAGCATCCTGAATGCGTCAATTGCCCGGCCTGCGGATCGCCCGACTTTCTTACGCTTCACTCGGAGCTGTCGGCGTCGCTTGAAATTCGCCTTGTCAGCTTGCGTCGCTGCGCAGAGTGTGACGCGATGTACTATCCCCCCACGCCCTCTTGGGTTTCCGTTGCAGCGGTATCACTCGGGCTGCTTACATTCGTGGGCGGAGTTTTCTTTGCACGAGTCGTTCCAAGCTATTTCGACCCTGAGGAACTCGCTGTTCGGTATGCGATGTGTGGATTCTTCTACGCATTGGCGGTCCTTGGCTTTGGATTTTTATGTAAGGGAATGCGAAGGTGGCTTTACCCGCCAAAACTAAATCCGGCTCCTTTAGCCGAAGACTCGCAAATCTACTACGAGGGCGAACCGCGAGGATGATTCGGCGAGGAGGACGTTGCCTTGTGACATTCCCACACTTCTAAACGGTATTGTCACGCCGGGCAGCGCAACATGCGTCTATTTGTAAAGAGCTTTCGACTTCAGGCATCGCATTTTCCTTGTCGCCAGGAACGGGTATCGGAGATTTACCAGCATCAGTCTTGCACACACTTGACGATGAGGATCGTACGGTCGTCGCCCGCTTCGGCGCCGTTCGCGTATCTTGCTACCGCGTTCCTGATGGCCACGAGAATCTCGTTAGCAGATGCTTGGCTTTCGCTTCGCAAGATTTCGGCCACGCGATCTGAACCGAACTGTTCTCTTTGGCTGTTCACCGTTTCAAATATTCCGTCCGAGATGACCGCCAGGATGTCTCCGGGGTTAAACGCACGTCTCGAGCCGGGGCCAGATTGGAACACTTCCATAATGCCACACGGTAGTCCATCACCACTCAGAGTAATCTCGACCGCACTCGTATCAGCGTGATACCACAAGATGGGACCCTGACCTGCACTAAAGCTGGCAAGTTGTCGGCTGACGGGATCGAGATGAGCGACCCAGGCTGTAGCAAAGCGTCCTGACGGCAAAGATCGACAGAGTTGACGATTGATCAGCCCCGCGATCTCTTCCACACTTTCACACCTTTCGATGGCCGCGCGGAACAAAGAATGGATTCTAACCGCCGTCAACGCCGGCCCAATCCCATGTCCGCTGGCATCGGCCAATAACAAGTAGATCGTTTGCTGCTTGCCGCCGTTCAGTGCGATCGCGACAACATCGAACGTGTCGCCACCCGTTTCTTCTGCAGGCTCGCTCCAGCCGGCGATTTGAAAGTTGTCGAGCACGGGGAAGCTGGTTGGAAAAGTGCTTTGCTGAATCTCACGGGCGACTTTCATGTCACGTTCGAGTTTCAAAAGCGACTTCAGTGCGGTTCGCATGTGCTCCTGCGCTGCTGCTAACTCACCAACCTCTTGAAAACTTGATTCGACAGAGACCGGATGGTCGAGATTTCCCAAAGCAATCAGTTCACTTTCCCGAACAAGTACTTCCAGCGGGCGGCTGATGCGGTCTGCAAAGCGGAAAGACCAAATGCCGGCAATTGCCAGGGCCGCGGCACTGGCGAGCGCGACCCAAAACCGGATGGCCGCAAAACCGCTGGTAAAGTCACTTTCGGGAACGAGGACGACAGCCTTCCACTTGCGTCCTGCAGACATTGAAAACGGCTGTGAGTCGGCCCACCAAGTTCGTCCGCGGAAGGTGAACGAGATAGCCGCGTCATCCGGTCGTTCACTGGATGAGAGCGCCTTGACGGCGGCAAAGGTTTCAGGCCGGGAATAGTTTAGCTCTGTGGGCGGACTGCTTTCGCGCTCGCTTGCCGCGGTATCCAACTCTTCGGGTGCTTCGATGGGCCAGCCGAAGCTGTCTACGAACGCAAGGCTTCCTCGGCGTCCGACTCGGAGCGACTGAGTAAACTCGTGCAGATCACTCAGCAAGACATCGAATGCAACAACGCACTTGCGGCCTGCCGTGTCGCTGAACCATGCGGAGGCGGTGATGCCTGGGGTTTTCTCGCTATAAAACCGATACGGGCGCGTCCAATTCACAGCCGACGTCGAGTGATCCAAAGGGTCGACTTGCGTTTCGTCGAATCCAAACTTTAAGGCTTGGCGAAACCACGGCCGATGCCGCGGGTCGTAGTTGCTCTTGTCTTGTGAAATGGTTGCTTCCGTTCCGGTCTGCCAGTGAGCCAGCGTTTGCACGTCGTGCCACTCGTCGCGGCGAGTCTGTCGACTATTCCATTCGTCCCCCCTGCGCATGACGAAATACTCATGGCCACGCTCGTCCGCCAACATAATCGCTGATGCCTGAGGGTTTTCCAGTAGCAACGAGACAAACAGCGGTTTGAGCGAGTCTGGGTCGTCGACATCGAGTCGGCCCTGCTGTCCCATTTCTCGTAGCAACTCGACACTGTGCGTTACCGGGTCGAAAAATGCACGTAAACGCAAATCCGCCATCCGCAGTTGCGTCTGGATGGATTCACCACACCACTGCTCGACAAGTTCGACTTCGCCGAAATACACAACACCCCAGATTGTTCCTCCGAGCAGGCAAACGACAATCGAAAAATACGCGACCAGAGCGCGACGAAGTGGCTTTGGGTGAGACATTGGGGTAGGCGGCGGGACGAAGAGGGTGAGCGAGCGACACTGGCAAGCAAGAAGTGTACCAGTTTCCGAAGGCTGAGATGCAGAGTGGACCTGCATCGGATTCATCTTGCGCCCATATCCATTATCACCGAGCACCGTAGAGGGGATGCCGTTTTGCGTCAACTTTCGATCGTAGGGCATCACGGATGGCAAATTATTAACCAGCTAGCTATACGTTTGCGCCATGGTGGGGACCGACGTGAGGCGTATGGGTGGGGCAGAAAAGACGGCGCGGCATTACGGGGCGCGAGGGAATGTGCATCAGGAATCTATTCTCCCTCATACGAATATTCCAGGCATTTGAGACCTGCCGCGAATTGAGCGCGCAACGCGTCATTCACACTGCATCGCAAGTGTTTTGATGACTTAAGTCGCGAATCTCCAGTCGCCTCGTGGGATTGGTATAGGGCTTGCGTCAGCAAACCGGCAGGCAAATTGAAACAGTAATGCTGCCGGGGTGTCTCCGGCAGCAAGCGAGACATCGCACGCACATTAATAAATGGAAAGGAGTACTGCGATGAAAAAGTCATTCCGAACTATGGCCATTGCGAGTGTCACCACAGCGGTCTTGGTTACCGCTCCGTTGGCGATGGCGTATGAGAGAGAGAAAGAGAAGTCGGCGGACAATGACACTGCCGCCACACTGGAGAAGACGGGAACCGAGCAAGTCGCCTTCTTGGGTGTAGGCGTCGAGCCGCTTCACCCGGCATTTTGGGCTCACTTGCGGGATGTGCTCGAGCACAGTCAGGGGTTACTGGTCGCGCAAGTGGCGAAGGACTCGCCCGCAGATAAAGCGGGTGTTAAGGAGCACGATATTTTGATGACCTACGGCGACCAGAAGCTGTTCTCGCCGGGCCAACTCGTCGGATTGCTGCACGCGGACAAGGCGGGCAACCAGGTTCGCCTGGGGATCATGCGGGACGGCAAGACGCAGGAGATTATGGTGACGCTTGGTGAGCACGCAACGCAAACCGCGCGGCACATGAGCCCACACATAATCCGTCGGATGCCGTGGTTTACCTCACCCGCTCCGACCGATGAAAGGAATTCGGGTTGGGAGAGCTTCGACTCGATGTCGCTTCAGGGGCTGGGTGACAACCGCTACAAAGTCGATATCGGTTACGAAACCGAGGGCGGAAAGATCGAGCATCGCACCTTTGAGGGGACGCGGGAAGAAATCCACAAGGACATCATGGCGCAAAAGGATCTGCCAGCGAACGAGCGCGAGCACTTGCTGCGCAGTCTCGACTTGCCCGGGGCGGGCTTGCGATTCGGGTTCCCCGTTTTCATGATGCCGGACGGTCGCAGCCTGTGGGATTACGACAGTATTGATAGCGCCTTTTGGCCTGTTTTGCCGAGCGAATCCTAACTTTCCGCTTAACATCCGACGCGAAGATATCAACCCGGCTGACCCGCGAGCCGGGTTGTGTTTTCGAGGGTAAGACGCATTTTCACGCTTCTTCTGCCGATTCGACGACCGTCGAACAGCGAATGGCGCGGCAATTGCGGGGCAAAACCCACAGGAAACTTCGCTTGCTCCGTTGTCTGACCGGAGTGAGCACACGACGACTGTGTCAGCCGCCGCGAAACAGACACCTGCCAGACGTTAGGAGTAACGACAATGAAACACTTCTTACTACTTGGTGTGATGGCAACTGCCTTCGTGGTTGGTGGATTTACCAACACTGCGGATGCTCACGGGGTCCGCTTTGGCATCGGTTTCGGTCCCAGCGTCGGTTTCTATGGCAGCCCCTATTACGGCTACCGCTCGTATGGTTATCGACCGCACTATGGCTACAACGGCTATTCCAGCCCATATTATGGTGGGTTCGGATACAGTCCCTACTACGGCGGCGGCTTTTACGGTGGTTCGTATTACAACGGACCTTATTATGGAGGCAGCCCCTATGGTGGCTACAACGGTGGTTGGTGCCGTTAACGATTACTGCTTTCCCGCGACCACCTTTGGCTAAAGCTTTGCGATGGCCGAAGGTGGAAGACGCTAGCTGCCGAAAGACAAGTCACACTTGGAGGGCTCGTCATGCTTCCGACAACAGTGCCAAATCGATTGCCCACGGAACCACCCTTGAATCGCTACCAGGAAGACGTGAATTCATTTCACATCGCCCAGAAACAATTCGACCGGGCGTTGGCGCACCTACCAACCCTACAACATGGCCTGATCGACTTTCTCAGATCGCCGATTCGCAGTATCGCCTTGAACTTTCCGGTCGAAATGGACGATGGACGCGTGCAAACATTTGCAGGTTATCGTGTGCTGCACAGTCGCATCCGTGGACCCGGAAAGGGCGGAGTCCGTTATCATCCCGATGTGACGGAAGACGAAGTGCGTGCTCTGGCAGGGTGGATGACGTGGAAGACGGCGTTGATCGACGTCCCGTTCGGTGGGGCCAAAGGTGGTGTCGTATGCGATCCCAAGACGCTGAGTCAGGGAGAGCTGCGACGGATCACTCGCCGCTTCATCGCCGACTTGGGCGACAACATCGGCCCGCACACCGACATCCCTGCACCGGATCTTTATACCAACCAGCAGACGATGGCTTGGATCTACGACACATACGACGGACTGCATCCCGGCGAGAACAACTTGCCAGTGGTCACGGGAAAGCCGATGGATCTTGGCGGCTCGTACGGGCGTGGCGAGGCGACCGCCCGAGGCGTTTTGTTTGCCGCACAGCGACTGCTCCAACGAAAGGCCGTTCCCGGTTTGAACTCGGTCGATGGTGCTCGTGTGATCGTGCAAGGATTTGGCAATGCCGGGTCGATTGCAGCCAAATTGTTTCACGAGCAAGGAGCGATCATTATTGGTGCCAGCGACTCGCAAGGCGCTATCCTCTGTCGCGATGGTTTGGATGTGGCTGCCGTCGCGAGTTGCAAAGCGGAACATGGAGCAGTGGCCCACTATCCCCAGGCGAACGTGATAACGAACGAGGAACTCTTGGAAGCCGAGTGCGACATCCTCATCCCGGCCGCCATGGAGAATCAGATTCACGCCGGTAACGCATCGCGAATCGCATGCAAGCTGGTTTGTGAAGCGGCCAACGGACCGACTACGCCCGCCGCTGACGACATCCTGCGCGAGCGACGCATCGTCGTGCTGCCTGACATACTTGCCAACGCAGGTGGTGTCTGCGTCAGCTACTTTGAATGGGTGCAGAATATCGAAAACGAACAGTGGGATTTGGAAGAAGTCAACGGCAAGCTGTTGAAGAAGATGTGCCGGGCGGTGGATGCCGTCGTAGACCGCTGGCAGCAACTCGGCGGCGAGCGCAAAACCGACCTGCGGACCGCCGCATTGGCTCTGGCCATTGAGCGAGTCGCTCACGTTGCCCTCGCCCGGGGCATTTGGCCCTAGCGAGGCGAAACGCCACAATAACTCGACCTAAAAAAATCACGGTCGCTGCGGTGTGCTAACCCTCGCTGCGGGAGACTCGTGACGATGCGAGCACCTCACGGAAAAAGATAGTAGTGCAACATGACAAGTGCCTGGGGTGCCCCTGGAATACCGCCTCGTTGGACCTCTAGCGCCAAAGACGGTGTGGGCACTTCGCTGGGACCGGCGAGCCGACTGTGGTTCACTACCAGTCACGGAATCGTGAACGAAGTCTACTATCCTCGCGTGGATCAGGCTTGTCTGCGGGACTTTGGCTTGATCGTCACGGATGGTGACACGTTTTTCTCCGAAGAGAAACGCAACACGAAAACGAAAACTAGCAACTTGGTCGAAGGAGTCCCGGCGTACGGCATTGTGAACGAATGTATTCACGGCCGTTACCGGATTGAAAAGGAAGTGTTCGCTGACCCGACGCGCGACGTTTTGCTGCAAAAGATTCGGTTGGTGTCCGGTCACACGTGGTCTGTCCCATTGCGGTTGTTCGCCCTTGTCGCGCCGCATCTAAATAACCGGGGCGCGGACAATACGGCTTGGGTTGGCGAATACAAAGGAGTTCCGATGTTGTTCGCTGAACGCGAGGGACATGGATCGTTGGCGATGGCGTGTTCGCTGCCATGGCGGAATCGTTCGGCTGGCTTTGTGGGATTCTCGGACGGTTGGCAGGATCTATCGCGACACAAGCAACTCACCTGGAGTTTTGATCTCGCCGAACGAGGGAACGTGGCTTTAACGGGTGAGGTCGACTACGAAGTTGGCGTGGAATTCATTCTGGCCCTCGGCTTTGGGCTCAACTCGTCGGAAGCCGCTCATCGAGCGCTCGCCAGTTTGGAAGATGACTACGAGACACTGAAAACACAATACGTTGCCGAGTGGCAGGCATGGCAAGCGACGTTGCAATCTCTCGATGAGTCTTGTCCAGCCCGAGGTCGTCAGGGGTGCGTTGATTTGTACCGGGTCAGCACCACGGTGATCCGCTGCCATGAAGAGAAACGGTTTCCTGGCGGGATAATCGCCAGTTTGTCGATTCCCTGGGGCTTCTCGAAAGGAGACGATGACCTCGGTGGATACCATCTGACTTGGCCCCGCGATTTGGTCGAGACGGCAGGCGCGTTGCTGGCGGCCGGTGCCAATGACGATGCGCGGCGAGTTCTGCATTACCTGCAAACAACGCAAGAGGGCGATGGCCATTGGCCGCAAAACATGTGGCTTGATGGTCGACCCTATTGGAACGGCATTCAGATGGACGAAACCGCCTTGCCGATCTTGCTTGTCGATTTGGCGTATCGCGAGAAGGCGATCGATGACCATGAATTGGAGCGACTGTGGCCGATGGTGAGGAAGGCGGCTGCGTTTGTGGTCTGCAACGGGCCAGTGACGCAGCAGGACCGTTGGGAGGAGGACCCGGGCTATTCGCCGTTCACCTTAGCCGCCGAGATTACAAGCCTGTTGGCGGCGGCTGACATTGCCCAGCGGCAGGGCCAATTGGGGGTTGCCAAATACCTACGAGAGACTGCTGACCTGTGGTACACGAGTCTCGATCGCTGGACGTATGCGACGAACACTGAGCTATCGAACTTGCTCGGGGTTGAAGGTTACTACGTGCGCATCGCGCCGCCGGAAACCAGCGATGCGAGTTCGCCGGTGTCCGGTTTTGTTCCGATTAAGAATCGACCGCCGGGCGAGAATGCTCAACCGGCCGCGAATGTCGTCAGTCCAGATGCGTTGGCGCTAGTGCGATTTGGGTTGCGCCGCGGCGATGATCCCAGAATTCTCAATACGATCGCGGCAATCGACCACTTGTTAAAGGTCGATTTTCCCGCCGGACCGTGCTGGTATCGCTATAACCATGACGGCTACGGCGAACATGCGGATGGCACCGCGTTCGATGGGACGGGCATTGGCCGCGCATGGCCATTGTTGACCGGCGAGCGAGCCCACTACGAGTTGGCGGCCGGCAACCGGGTTCAGGCAGAGGCATTGCTTGCGGCGTTCGGAGCCTTCGCTAACGAAACGGGGATGATACCTGAGCAAACTTGGGACAGCGACGACGTGTTGGACAAAGAGCTCTTTCGCGGCAAACCTGCGGGTTCTGCTATGCCGCTGGTTTGGGCCCATGCCGAGTACGTCAAGCTGCTTCGGTCGCTGCGCGACGGGCGCGTGTTTGATATGCCTTTACAGGGCGCTCGACGGTATCTTGTTGACAAGGTCGCATCGAATCTCCACGAGTGGAGATTCAATCACAAGTGCCGGACGCTTCCGCGAGACAAGACGCTCCGCATCGTGACCCCCGCGCCGACTCGGGTGCGCTGGACCATCAACAATTGGCAGGTCGTCCAAAACGCCGACAGTCACGATACAACCTTAGGCATGCACTATGTCGACGTTCCGACGAAAGGGCTCCCGTCGGGTACGTGCGTGCAATTCACGTTCTATTGGCTCGATTCGCAACGCTGGGAGGGCAGCGATTTTTCGGTCTCTGTTGAGTAAGCCGAGCGTGATGTCGCCGGCGATTCCAAGCCGAACCCCCGTTGCGATAGCTCTGTCGCTGTATAGGCTCGCGGGCAAGGCAACTCCCAACGCAACCAATATGATTGAGCGTTTTGATCCTCGTATCTCCTGATTACGTCTTGTTTGGGCCCGTGGGGTACTGGCACAGTCGTCGGGAGCCTAGCCCGGCGAGGCAACTCCGTTGGGACGTCCCCGAACCTCGGTTGCGGTCGCCATACGGCGGACGCGTTGTTCGGCTGTTGAGTACGCATATTCGAATTGGTCGTCCAAATCCTTTTCCGCGCGGATAACTTTTGACCAGTCACGAAACGGCTGTTCGAGATTCTCGAACGAATTCTGCGGGAGCGTCAACCTTCATTGGATTGGCACGAGCTGTGCGGATATCTGCGCCCGGTGAAAGTTTTCCACGGTCCTCTCTCACGCAGGAGAACAACAATGAGAAAGTTCGTTATGACAGCAGCGATGTTCGCGATGGTGTTGGCCATTAGTAGTAGTGCCTTTGCGCAGCGCGACTCGGGCGCAAAAGCTCGTGGCGACCACGACGGGTTTTGGAGCCCACGCTACTCGCAACATCACACAAGCGGCAGCAGCCGCTCGTTTTTTCGAAGAAGCACGGTTCGTTTGACACCGGTGCGCCAGTCAGCACCAATCGTTGCGTCGCCGCAGGTGGCCGAGCAGGCACCGAGTACCGCTCCGCAAGCGACGGTCCCTGTCGCGGCGACCCCTACGACAAGCAACGCTCGTGTTCCAACAGCCGGGACGTTTCTGGGCAGTGGTTCCTACTCGTCGAATTCGTCGCGTTCGACATCGAAGCCCGTTTGGATGTATCAAAAGACCGACCCTCGCAGGTATCACCACTAAGCGCAAAGGCGAACGCCGCCTAACGACTGTACCGCAACCTGAGTGTCTAGCCGATTTTGGCCGCTCAGTTGCGGCAGTCGGCGTTTCTTGAGGACCTCTGGTCGCCGTGGTTGTCGCGACCTGGGACTGGTGAGGAGAGTGTGTTCAACTCGCTGGCGTGCGGTTTGCAGATTTAAGGCACAAACACATTAAGGAGGAGCATTCGCATGACAACGGACATTTTTCGTACTCGCGAGCACGCTCTGGAATACGAGTTCTTTCACAAGGTCGACGAAGTGTTATGGCGAGACTTACGTTGTCAATTGAAGCTGGACGACCGTCGTCATGCGCTAGCCGACGCCACAGGCATCACCGACGAGGCTGTGTTGGCGGAACTGGTCGAGTTGGACATCACTAGCGAAACGCTGTTTGCCTTGCTGTTGTTCCCCTTGGTGTGGATTGCTTGGGCGGATGGCTCGATCGATCCGCAGGAGCGTAAGCTCGTATTGAAGGCCGCCGTCGAAGCGGGACATAAACGAGGTTCGGCCAGCTATCAATTGCTGGAATCCTGGCTTGACTACGAGCCCAGCAGGAAATTGGAGTTGGCCTGGAAAGAATACGTGCGTTTCGTGTGTGGGCAACTTAGTACCGAGGCGAGACGCGCGCTACGAAGCGATACGCTTCGTCGTGCGCGCGAGGTTGCCGATAACATTTGCTATCGATTTGGAATCGACCGCGTCGAAAAAGCACAAGACGCAATTCTCAGTCAAATCGCGGCTGCGATGTAGAGAAACTGTATGGCGGTCGTACGACGACCCGTACACGGTATCCGACTTGTCGCGAGTCACTCGCGTTGCACGGGAACTGAGTCGCAGGGTGGCTCAGTTTGCTTGCAACCTGGGCCATCCTGCGGGCATGCAATACTAAGCTCATTCCCTGTTCTTGACTGGGGCCACTTCGATTGGCTTGCCGTTTGTCTCGACCAGTTGACTGTATCGATCCATCGCCTCTCGAAGTTTGCCTTTCACTTTGTCCATGGCGCTCGGCGCCTCCTCGGCAAGAGTATTGGCTAGCGCTTGTGCAATCAGATCTTGTATCCGTTTGTGATCGTTCTCATTCTCGAACATTAGATCGATGAATTCCTGAACAAACTGGTCGATCTTCTCGTCACGCTCCTTGGGAGGCATATCCGCGAGCACCGGCGATAGGATAGGAGACACTACCTGCCGAACACCAAACTTCGTGTACGCGGTCGCTACGCTTGATATCGCGGCCTCTCCAGTCGCTCGTATTGCGAGCAAGGCTTTGTCCGGTATGTGTGGATAATACTCGAATCGTTCACCGACGGCTTTGTAAATTATCTGTCGTCCCTGCTGCGTGCGATGCGTCGCAAATGATGGGTCGATGAGATACTTATCTTCTCTGCCGTTAGGCCACTTCTCTTGTTTTCGTTCCTGATACTCCCCCGTTGGTTTCCATTCAAATACCAGTTTGCCACTCGCTGCGTTGTAACTACCATGCGCGGTTGCCGCGACGAAGATCGTCTTCGGTGTATTTTTGCGAGGTGCCACCATCTGGCCCGATATGAGCTCACACCACGTTCCCACGCACAAAGCATCGAACTTGTCTTCTGATTCCCATTTGGCCACAAACCCAATCATGCTGGGTGTGCCTCCTTTGTTGAGCACGGAAAGCCAAAAGAGATGTCCACCAAGTTGAGTCACGAACATCTGAGGGAAGCGGTTGACTTGTTGACCGTTCTGCCGAATGCCCCATTTTGCGTAGAGGGGTGGAGGTACTTCAGCGAAAAACCATGCACCCTCGACTCGAAAGATCATCGAACATGTAGACAGGGTTTCCACATCTTCGAGCTTCACCGAAACAAGACGGTCAATCTCCCCAGTCTCAAAAATGGGTTCGCAGTGTTCACATTGCAAAGCAGAGTCGATGGTTTCTCGAGTAGTTTTTACTGAGCTCAATGTCGCCTTAAAGGTCCGAACCTTGTTCTTGACCCGCGCGGTCACGAAAATCTCCTTTTTCGAGCCCGCGATTTCGTTCTTCAAGAAGTCCAGAAGCTCGTTGGCACCGCGCAATTTGTCCACAAAAGCTTTGTCCTGCGAACTAAGACGGTCCACTCGAACGGATACTTTCTCGCCCCCAGTCTTCTTCAGAAGAAGATAGCCGTCCTTCATATCAACCAAATCAGCATTCAATTTGTATTTGCCTGTGGCATCGACCCATTGCCTTGCGTTAACAGTAGGTGGCGATGCCAGACATGAAAATGCGAGGAGAATGCTCCAGCCGTATTTGCCAACTCGATAGCGGATTCTAGGTCGGTGATGCATGATATCTCTCTGATATCACTTATTTTACGAGAGAAAGGGCTATTTCCGACAGCAGTGGGTTGTAGCCCGGTGGTCAATCGATTGTTGGGTTTTTCGCTATGGTTTCCATTAAGCTGGAACAGGCCAAGGCGTAGGGTAGTAAAACGAAAAAGCCAAGCATAGTAAAGCAAACGCATCAAAATATGAGCAAGAGAACGGAATAAGTCCGACATCTGGCAATTGCTTTGTGTCACTTGGGCTGGACTCTTCTTCTTCGGCGAGGAGAGTCGAGCTTAATCGTGCGGCTTTTGTTCCAGTGTTGCTGAGCGTTCGACGGACATGCCCAAAGCTTCGAGTCGGGTGCGGAGTGTGGTTCGTGTTATTCCGAGTCGCTTGGAGGCTTGTGTTAGGTTGCCGTCGGTGTGCATAAGAACTTCGGCAAAGATCTGACGTTCGGCTAAGCTGACTAGCTCGTGATGAATATCGTTCGAGCCGGCTTGCAGACGTTCGCGAGTCAGATGCGCAAAGTCGGCTGCGTTCGCTGCGGCGTCGGTCGGCTTGCTGTCTGATGATGCGGCGTGCAGGAAGTCGGGTAGAAAGGCCGGAGCGATAACGGGCCCGGTAGCTACGAGCAGCGCATGTTTGAGCACGCTTTGCAGCTCTCGAACATTTCCAGGCCAACGATAACGCATCAATAGCTCCATTGCCGCCGGAGCAATCCCCGTAATGTTCTTTCCGAGATCAGCTGCGAAACGACGGAGGAAGTGGTTGGCCAGCAGGCGAATGTCGTTACCTCGTTCGCGGAGCGGCGGCAAGTGAATCGTGTAGACGTTCAATCGGTAGTACAGGTCGCTACGAAACGACTTCTCCTCGATCGCTTGTTCGAGATCGCGATTTGTAGCGGCGATCAGCCGAGCGTTGGTGCGCACGGTCTCGGTACCACCCACTCGCTCGAAGGCTTGGTCTTGCAGCACTCGCAAGATCTTTGTTTGCATCAGCGGCGTCATGTCCCCAATTTCGTCAAGGAACAAGGTTCCGTCGTTGCACAATTCAAATTTGCCAACGCGCCGGTGGTCAGCACCCGTAAACGCCCCCTTCTCGTGCCCAAACAGCTCGCTTTCCAGAAGTTGTTCCGGGATCGCGGCACAGTTAATTGCCAGGAAGCGAGCTTTGGATCGATCGCTGTATTGATAGATCGCGCGGGCGACGACTTCTTTGCCAGTACCGCTCTCGCCGAGAATCAACGCGGTGACATCCTGGCGCGCGACGCGACCGATGGATCGATAGACTTCCTGCATGGCGGGACAATGACCGATCAGGACATCTGACGTTCCATCATCGGGTTCTTCACCCACACCTGCGATCGGCAGCACCGCCGGCACTCGCGTCATGCGGCTGGTTTCCAGTGCATCTTCGACGATCGGGATCAGCGTGTCGGGATCAAGCGGTTTAAGCACATACTCAAACGCCCCACGCTGCATCGCTTCGATGGCTGTTCCGGCTGTTCCATGGCCCGTCATTAAGATGATCGGGACCTTTGCGTCAACGCGATGCAGTTTCTCGAACAATTCCATTCCCGACATGTCGGGCAAACGGATGTCGCACAGAACGACATCTGGTATCGCGTCGAGAAACGCTTGAATCCCCGCTTCTGCAGTGCTGCAGGAAGTGACCTCATAGTCTGGAAATGCCATGTCGATCGCGTCCAGAATGAGCGCCTCGTCATCGATTACCAGCAGATTCGTCATGGAAATTCACTCCGCGAGTGCTTCGCTCGTCAATACTTGGCGTACCAGCCGCAATAGCTGATCGTCTGAGTATGGCTTGGCCAGGAATCCATCGAACTCCGACAAAGTCGCGCCGTCAGCACCGGGGCGGCGGAGACCGCTGCTGGCGATGATGCGAACATCCGGGTCGATCGCTCGTAGCTTGTTTTTTGTCGCGATGCCGTCTACGTCGGGCATCATCATGTCGAGGATTACCAAGTCGATCGTATCGGCCTGACGTTGATAAGCCGAAATCGCTTCGGCACCGTCACTCGCACGTGTCACACGATACCCGGCCGCTTGCAATGTATCGCTGGCGGAGTCCAGAATCAGCGGCTCGTCATCGACGAGCAATATCATTTCGCCGTTGCCGAGAGATACGTCGGTATGCGCGTCATTTAGAGTTTGAGTGGCCAAGACGTTGGCTGTCATCGCCGGTAAATAGATTGCGAACGAGGTGCCGTGTCCAAATTCGCTATAGACCGTAATCTCACCCTGACTGGCGCGGACGATTCCCAGCGTTGTGGCTAAACCCAATCCCGTTCCTTTACCTTGTTCCTTGGTCGTAAAGAAGGGGTCAAAGATCCGCTCGATGATCTCGCGCGGTACACCCATGCCTGTATCGGCAACCGTCAGCAGGACATGCGGTCCGACGCGGAGAGCGTCGCTGCGTTTGGCTCGCGACGGTCCAACAAAAGTATTTTCTGCCCTGATTTCCAGTCGCCCGCCATCGGGCATCGCGTCGCGAGCGTTGATCGCGAGATTCATGATCACTTGGGACAACTCCGTACTGTTACCACTCACTGGGTAGAGATCATCGCCATATGAGACTTGCAGATCAATAGTCTTTGGCAACGTGTGGCTTAGGATATCTTCGACTTCATGCAAGACTTCCCGTATGTCCAGACGGGTCTGGGCTTCATGTTCGCCGCCCGCGAATGCCAACAGCTTCCGGATCATTTGGGCTCCGCGATCCGCGCTGGCCACGATGGTATCGGTCAAACGCTCTCGATTGCTGTCGTTTCGCTTTAGCAACTTGGCGCTCATAAGAATCGGTGTAAGGACATTGTTCAGATCGTGTGCGATTCCGCCGGCCAGTGTGCCGATGCTTTCCATCCTCTGGGAACGCCGCTTCTCGGCTTCTTCCCGCTTACGATCGGTAATGTCGAAGTTGATGATCAGTTGCGCGGCGGGATTGCCGGACTCGTCACGAATCAGCGACCTCCGCTGTTCGATGATCACCTCGTGCTCACGACTTCCGGGCCTACGTAACTCGTTCGAGAAGCCGCCCGTTTCCATTAACGCGCGCCGGCCTTGCTCCCACAGCTCTCGCTGATTTGCGAACAGGACGTCAGACACGTTTTTGCCCATCGCTTGTTCGTCGGTGATCCCTAGCAGAAGTTCTGCACCTCGGTTCCAAAAAATGACTCGATCGTCCATGTCGCAAACAAGAATCGCGTCTCGGACTTGATTGAGGATCTGTACTTGCTCTCGCATTTTTGACTGGCTGGATCTAGCACGCGCTTCGGCAGCGTCCCGCTTGACGCGCTCCAGATGGGCGACGAGTCCCGTCAACACGAACAGCGTGATCGCCAGCAGATTGCCAGCGATGATATAGTTTTCGGACGACTTGGCTCTCGCCTCGGCAGTCGCCTCACGTTGGATCAGCCGGTGCGCCTCTTCTTCCAAGATGTCGTTGAACAACGTGCGCATCTCATCCATGACTCGCTTGCCGCGCCCCGTAACCACTACTTGGAGCGCTTCCTCGGCGATGGACATTCCAGGCGCGTTACGGCGTAGCTCGATCGCTTCTTCGATCTCCGAACGCTTTTCGCGAAAGAGCAGCTCGAGCCGATTCAGCCGCTCCGTCTGTTGGAGATTGTCCGAAGTAAGTTCGCGAAGTCGCTCGAACTCTTCCGCAACATTTTCCACGCCGGATTCGTACGGTTGCAAATAAGTTGCGTCTCCGGTGATCAGATAGCCGCGCTGTCCCGCCTCCATATCTTTGATCGAGGATCGCAGCTTGTAGGTCGCCTCGCGAACCGCATATGACTGGCTCACTTCCGCTTCGTTTCTTCGTACGCTGACCGTGTTTTGGTACGTGACAACTCCGAACGCAGCCACCAGTGCCGAGGCGATGGCAAGCACCAGTGTGATCCAATTCGTTGGCTTGCGGTAAGGCATCAGAGTTCTCGTGAATAGCGAACAAAAAATCGTCGCCTGGCCAAATTCCGAGCGCGCCGGTTCGCTGTTTAACGGGATTCAAGTGAGCTTTTGCGATTCTAGCCCCCGTTGATCACGGGGGAAATCGGTACGTGCGTTGAGGAATGACTATTTTGGGGCTAGATCTCTTGCGAGAAATCTGTGTGTGCTGGTATGGCATCTGCAATGGACTCCGATCAGCAATCGTCTTTGCAGTCTAACGTAATTTACGTCTAGCGGGGTTCACCAATGATCAAAAGTAACAAAGTGACGCGACAGATTGACAGAGCCTTGCGCGGGGCGGGCAGTTTGTGGGTTGGTTGCGACTGGCCAACGCGATTTGGGATGCGTGGATTAGACTTGTCCGGCTTGAAGGCGAGACAGGCGCGTTTGCTGGCATCTGCCACGACAGGCGCCGAGTCTCGCGATTGGGAGCAAGCAGCCCGATGGCTGGAACAGGTCGAGGATGACGCGCGACGCGCCCGCTTCGCTGCCACTACTGCTGTTGAATTCTTCGGTCAACAAGAGCACGTTCGAGCGCTTGAACAGATCATGAGGGCTTGTGAAATTGAAGGTCGTTACCACGAGCAGTTGGTTTGGGGGCGGCTTCGTGACTTGATCAGACGAGAAGTCGAAGCGCGAACCACGTGCGAATCGATGTCACACGAAAGTGCAGCGGCGGAATTGTAAGTCGCAACACGGAGAGTCGAGGGATCGAGCCGATGGCATTAGGCGAGTGTGGAGAGCCGGAGAATGCGGACGTTGCACTCACGGTGAAGCGATATTTGGAGAGCAATCCGCGTTTTCGCAATCGCGCACAGACGATCGAAGTCGAGCAGTCCAGTGGCCGCATCATCCTGACCGGGACGCTGCCGTCATACTTTCTGAAGCAAATGCTGCAAGAAGTCCTTCGACCGTTACACTTGCGACTTGAAAATCACGTGAATGTGATTTCAGAGTCTGACGGCGGCGACCCCGACCAGCCGTGACATTGCTGCCGCCTCCCTAAACTCATGTTGAACTTCGCTCGCGGTCACTCTTCGCCGCGACGTCCATTAAGTTCGGTTCGTCTCACGATGGTGAGACTGCTTCTTGTAAGGTTAGCGCGTGGTCCGTCTCGCCTGCCTGGAATCTCTTCCTAATACGGACGAGGCGTCCGTCCTACAGTGCTTGCGGGTTGAGCAAAACAAAGGCTCTCGAAGTACCAGTTTTCGACGACAAACAGGCTGGCAGTCTGTGCTACCATGGGGAGTGAAACTCAGTCTCGAAAGTTGATGGAGTCGAATGTTGAAGCTCACACGGTATGTAGTCGTTGGAGTATTTCTTTCGGTAATGTCCTTGATTCACGCGGACGAACCGGTGAGCTTCGAACAGCAGATCTTGCCGCTCCTCGAACGGCGGTGTAGCAAATGTCACCATGAAAAAGAACAAAGTGGTGGTCTCGATCTCACACGGATGCGAACGATGCGCAGGGGTGGCGACGAACTTGGCGCGGCCGTTGTTCCAGGTGATCCGGACGCGAGCCCGCTGATCCAGGTCCTGACAGGCGTGAAGAAGCCGGCCATGCCCGAAGGGGCTGATCCGCTGCCGGACGAGGACATCGAGCTGCTTCGACGGTGGATCGCGGAGGGAGCGCGAGACGACTCGACGGTTTTCGCGCCAGATGATGTCGAGTTCTTCGAACGCGAGATCCGTCCCGTTCTGATCAATCGCTGTTTCAAATGTCATGCGGGAGACGAACTGGAACATGGACTACGGCTTACATCACGTCAATCAATCCTCGAAGGCGGCTCGCGAGGGTCGTCGGTTGTCAGCGGCAAGCCGGCCGAGAGTCTGTTGATCAAAGCGATTCGGCACGACGGCGAACTGAAGATGCCTCGTGGCGGCGACCGCCTTAGCGATGCTCAGGTCGCGGCTTTCGAGTCATGGGTGCAAAAGGGACTTCCGTGGCCCACCGAACAGCGAGTGCTCGCCCGCGAACGTCACTTTACCATCAGCGACGCAGACCGAAGCCATTGGGCGTTCCGTTCGCTGCCAGCGGAATTGTCCGGCGACTGGACCATCGACGTTGCCTTGCAACCGCATCATGCACGCCTGGGGATCACGCCGCCCGAACAAGCCGATAGGCACCGACTTCTACGTCGCGTGACCTACGATTTGATTGGCTACCCTCCGACTTCGGAGGAGATTGCCGCCTTTGTTTCTGATGATTCGCCAGACGCCTATGAACGCGTTGTCGCGCGGTTGCTCGCAACGCCTCATTTTGGCTGGCGGTGGGGACAACACTGGCTCGATTACACCCGTAACGGTTCAACAGGCCAGCCCACGCGCGGTCCCGCTCTCGACTCCGCAAGATATGCAAAGTGGATTGCCCAATGCTTGAATGAAGACCGTCCCTGGGACTGGATGAGTCGCGTCCACATCGCCGGTGACCAGATGCCGGGATTTGAAGGGGCGGGTTACGACGTTGACCAAGCGTTGGCCGCAGCGGTGCCGCTCAACGGTCCTCGCACTTTTAATAACATTGAGACGGAAACATTCGTTTTGATGGACAAGCTCGATGAGAGTATCGAGTTCCTGGGGCGTTCTTTGATGGGGATCAGTCTGGAGTGTGCTCGCTGCCACGATCATAAATTCGATCCAATTTCCCAGCGCGATTACTACGCTCTCGTGGGCTTCTTTCAAAGCAGCGGCTACGCCCCGGTTTCAATCGATTCGAACACGCAGGATTCCGCCGCGTCAGCTGTCGCAGGGTACCGTGAATTGGTTGCAGAGAAAGCTCGTCTTCACGGTTTCATTCGGCGTCAGGGCTTGCTGCTGAATGTCGGCGGTGGAGGACGTGTGAAGAAATGGCAAGAGACTCGTCCGCCAATTCTTGCGCCCATGCATCGGCGTTTGTTGGAGTTGGAACTGGGGGTGCTCGTCGCCGAGTTGGCCGCCGTCGAGAAGCGAGGTGACATGGCGTTAGCCAGTGACTTCAAGAACGTCATTGCTGCCCGCGAGGAGCAGCGTACGAATCCTATTGAGGCGGAATACAACATTAGCACGTTCAAGGAAATGGGCTACTTTATCAGCGGGCACAAGAGTCAGTTGGGGCTAATTAATCGGGCAAAAGCGGTCCAACGCAATCGCCTTGTTGCTGAACTCGAAGAGCAGGCTTGCTTTTGGGAAGACGAGCGTTTGCGCTGGGGTGAGCGATCCCAGTTTGGAGGTTTCGCACGAACTGATCCGGAAGTTGCCGAACTTAGGAAAGCAGCCGATCGAATCGCTGCCATCAACGCGCAACTTCCTGGCAGTCCCGAACAGCCGTGGGTTGCTCCGCCCGCAACGCATCTCTACGTCCGAACCGACGGTGGGTTGCGGCGAGCCGAGGATCTTGTGCCGTTTGATGAAATGGCGAAAGCAGCCGGACTCCAATTCAATTCCGACAATGCCAACCGCGTCTTCCTTCATCCAAGATATGTCGGTGACGCGCGCCTGTTGAATCGTGGGGATGTGCTCGAACCTGGCGAACTGGTTCCTCGCGGGTTTCCCGTCTTCTTTGGGGAGGAATCGCCTGAGTTGATAGGCAGCGGTCGCCTTGAACTTGCGGAGTGGTTAACGCGTGCCGATTCAATTCAGTCAGCACTCGTCGCTCGCACCGCCGTCAACCGCGTTTGGCAACACCTGTTTGGCAAGGCGCTTTGCAGGACGCCGAAGGAACTCGGACGGTTAGGTGAAACGCCGGAATTGCCCGAAGTGATTGATGGCTTGGCACAGAGGTTTATCCACGACGGATGGTCGATGAAGAAACTCATCCATCGGATCGTTATGAGTGACGCTTACCGGCGTAGTGCCGTCGCCGGAGCGGAAGATTACCTGCGCGACCCCGACAATCGGTTGTTTACCCATCAGAATGTCCGGCGGCTCGACTACGAAGCAACGGCCAATACGTTTCATTGGCTGCTTCAAGGCAACCGCAACACTGGGCCAGTAGTAGACGTCGAACTAGCGAAACATTTTGATGCGCCCTCTCACTATGACTTGACGGAACGCCGCGTCGAATCGATCACACCCACACAGGCTCTGTTTCTGATGAACAATCTGACGACTGCTCAGCGTTTGTGCGGCAACCTGATCGATCGGCTCGGATTCACACCATCCACGAAGCTCGAAGATGCCCTCCCCTCTTTGTACCTCACGTTCTTTCAACGTCCCCCGACGATGGCTGATCGTGAATTCGCTGCAAACTATCTTCGACGGCGACGTACAACTACCGGACGTGAAGACCCGTTAGAGGAGTTGCGCGAGCTCGCTAGCTTGTTGCTGTGTGCCAACGAAACTTATTACTTCGAGTAATTGACAAAGGATTCGAAATGATTTCTCGCCGCCGTTTCCTGACGAGTATCGTTGCCGCTCCTGGTATTGTTGCCGCTGGTTCCATGTGGGCCGACGAATTTGGCACCGCCTCCGCAGCACAGCGAACTCATCATCCCGGCAAGGTCCGGAGCGTCATCTTCTACTACTGCAAAGGCGGTCCTTCTCAGGCACATACGTTCGACAAGCCGAAACGTATTGACGATCCCTCACTTTACCCTTGGAGCTTTTCAACTTGCGGACGTTCCGGCCTCGAGATCAGTGATCTTTTTCCACGTTTACAAACCGTGGCAGACGAGTTGTGTCTCATTCGCTCCGGCTATGGAACTGTCGCCTCGCACAACGAAGCAGGTCTCTATATCTTTACCGGGGCCAGCAAGCTGGGCGCGAGCCTCGGCGCATGGATGCTGTACGGACTCGGCAGCGGCAATCCAGATCTTCCTGGGCACGTTTTTCTCACAGGTCGAGTCGCCGGCGACAAATGGGCGGTGAGCGACGGCGAAGTTCATGGCGGTGCGAGGTCATTTGGTGCAGGTGGTTTGCCTCCATCGTTACAGGCACAAGTTGTCAACGACCTGATGCAGCCTGTCGCCAACCTCAACAGTCCGCTTGGCGACGCGCAGACAAGGTGGCTTGAAGAGCTTCGCTCGCTCAACTCCGGGTATTCGGCGAGACATCCCCGCTTCAAAGAGCTTAATGCCCGAACGGAATCGTTTTTTACCGCCCACCGAATGCAGACGGCTGCTCCAGAGGCCTTTGACCTAACGCAGGAAACAACCGATCCAATGATGCAGAAACTCTATGGACTCGGGCCTCAAGAAACGCGGAGCACCGGCACCAAACTGCTGCTCGCTCGGCGACTTGTCGAACATGGTGTGAGGTTCATTCTTGTGCCATCGGTAAATGTGCCGGGCGGACGAGGAGATTGGGATACTCATACTCCAGGGCAAGTTCGTGAAGCGTTGCCGAAACTCGCGATGGCCTGTGATCAACCGCTGACAGGATTGATCACGGATTTGAAGCAACGTGGATTATTGGACCAAACGCTGGTCATCTGGGGAGGTGAAATGGGGCGCGGTGGTTCTGGTCACATGAATCACAATGGGAACGCCTTCTGTTGGTGGATGGCGGGAGGAGGCGTAAAGCGGGGCTATGCTTATGGAGCAACGGACGATTACGGTTTCACCGCAGTCGAAAACCCCGTCCATGTCCGCGATCTTCATGCCACCATCCTCTGGCTGTGCGGACTCGACCACCGCAAGCTCGAATACAACGGGACCGGAATTGACAGCGAATGTAAAGTCGCCAGGGACATCATTGCGTGATGCCGGACAGCGTGATCGTCCCGGAGATTATCGCTTGTGCTCTGTCGACTCCATCAATGTTCCCTAGGAGGCTCTGCCCAAGCGGTTGCGCTCGCCTAACGGTGCCAGCTGCATCGAGATCTACTATCCACCCTGTACATTCGGATTGACGCAGCGCTCGAGTAGGATTCGGCTGACTAGTCGCACTTTGTCTTTGTCTTGAATGTGCCCAATCAGGCGGTGGTAGCTGTACAGAACTTTGAATAGATGTCCAAAGGCCAACCAGTAACCGTTCGGGTTCTTCTTTTCCTGCCACGCGCCGCGCCACTGCCGCTTGTTTTCTTCGCTCTCCCAAAATTCTTCACTCATCACGTCGGACAGTGTGGAGTGACGCGTCTCTAAAGGGTGTTCCGCCGGATCGAACTCCGGGACTGGTTCACCAATGTGCGACTGATGTCCTAGCTGTCCAGTTTTGGCGAGATCGGCATAGCCTAATGACTCCAACGTCATTAATGCCTCGGTATGCGTTGTCATGTGTGTGAAGTTTGGACGTCTGACCGTCGGACGACCCAATAGTGGTTCGAATCGAGCAAGGCTGTTAAAAAGTGCTTCGATCATGGCTTGTGTGTTGGCATAATCCGATCGAACTTTCGGTGTGGTCGGTGACTTTTTCGCGATCTGGTCATTGTGACCACACAACAGTTTGATCAGGCGTGGATCGGCCATGTGCGGCACATCACGTAAGGCTCTGACGGAAAGTGCGGTGTAGATTACGGCATGTCCGTGTGCCCGCAGACCTCCCTCAACAGCCGGTCCCAACGCGACGGGAACGTCTTCGATCAGCGCTTTGTCGGCGGCAAGGTTCTGAAAAGGTGTAAACTGCGATTGGTGAACCTCCATCAAAGTATCCAGTTGCTGCTTGATGCTCGCGACGATTGTGTCGTTGAACTGGTTCTCCTTGCACATGTAATAGCCAGCGAGGACGGCGGCTCCCAGGTGTGCGTTGAACCAGCCTTTCGACCGAGCCATGCCGATAAGGCCGGCCTCGATGTAAGAGTGATCGAGCGATTTCCCATGGGGCGTTTCCTTGTCGTCAGCTTCTGCAATGCCCTCGAAGACTCCCGGAATTCCCAGCCCACCAATGATGCCCGCCGACAATTTGACAAATTCTCCACGAGTCATCCCGTTGTACTTGTTGTTCATGTTCACTGGTCAACTCCTGCTTGCATTCTCTGAAATCATGATGGGGAGTGAACGTTCCTGGTTTGCGACGACGGACAAAGGACTATTTCGACTTTTCAAATACCGCCAACTGTCTGCGTCCAAGTGTAAACGATCCTGCTGATCTTACTAATCTCGATCGTCCATGCAGATAATCACCTGGCGGTGTTGCGTGCGGGTGGCGGATGTTAAGTTGGTCTATTAGATTGTACTGTCGATCGGCTTCGGCCCCTTCCTTTCTCAGCGGTTTTCCTAGGTAAGCTTTTAGAGTTGTGTCGCATCTCAACAGAATTGCGAATCACCTACGTTCTATCTTCGACACCGAAGCGTCTGGCCGACTGATCCTCTACAGCCCCCTTGTCGGTGTCGTGGCCGGGCTTGGGGCAGCGGCATTTTTCTATTTGCTTGAGCAACTCCAATCGTTAGCGCTGGGTTCGATCGAAGGATATTACCCGCCATCTGCTGGTGATGAAGTCGCATCCCACGCCATGCAAATGCCTGAGCATTGGTGGGCGGTGATGCTGGTTCCGACTTTGGGCGGGTTAGTCTGTGGAATCTTGGTTTATGGATTTGCGCCGGAGGCTGAGGGACACGGCACCGACGCGATGGTGCGATCGTTTCATCGACTGAGCGGCCGCATTCGTGGGCGTGTTCCCATCATCAAATCGCTCGCATCGATTGTCACCATCGGTACGGGAGGGTCTGCCGGTCGTGAGGGCCCGATTGCTCAGATCGGAGCTGGCTTCGGGTCGTTCCTTGCCGAGAGGCTTGGCCTGGGCGATCAGGAACGGCGGCTGTTGATGCTTGCCGGAGGAGCGGGTGGGATCGGAGCGATCTTTCGGGCTCCGCTGGGCGGAGCGCTTTTTGTCAGCGAAGTGTTGTACGGATCAACCGCACTTGAATTCGCAGCCGTCGTGCCTTGTTTCATCGCATCGATCACGGCTTACTCCGTGTTTGCTGCATTCTACGGTCAAGGGCTCGCATTCCACACGCCGTCTGACCTAGCGTTTGACCGGATATCTGAATTGCCCATTTATCTCGTGTTCGCCGTAGTTTGTGGTCTGGCCGGCTACGCTTACGTTTCGACGTTCTATGGCATCAGGAATCGTGTTTTCAAAAAGCTTCCGATACCGGATATGTTTAAGCCGGCAATTGGCGGCCTACTGCTGGGGGTCGTCGCCCTGTTTTTGCCGCAACTGATGTCTGGCGGTTATGGATGGATTCAGTTGGCGATCAACGGAAAGTTGACGCTCGCTCTGATGGCCGTTCTCTGTGTTGGCAAGATCGTTACGACTTCGCTGACGATTTCCTCGGGTGGCAGTGGCGGTGTGTTTGCTCCGTCACTTTTTATTGGCGCTATGCTTGGCGGAGCTTACGCGGAGTGCGTGAACCAGCTCTTTCCCGGCGCGATCGTGCATCCAGAGGCCTATGTTTTAGTCGGCATGGGTGGCTTCTTTGCTGGCGTCGCCCGCGTTCCGCTGACCGCAATGCTGATGGTTTGCGAGATGAGCGGCTCCTATGGGTTGTTGGTCCCGCTGATGCTTGTGTCGATTATGAACACGGCTTTGCTGTCATCGAAATGGACGCTGTACGAAGAACAAGTCAACTCGCCACTTGACAGTCCCGCTCACGCCGGCGACTTTGTGATCGACGTGCTCGAACAGATTCATGTGCGGGACGTCTTCGACGCAAGTCGAGAAATGGATCTCGTTCAAGAAGACATGCCGATCGATGAAATCTTGCGTTTGGCGGCGCAGTCGCACAACACCTACTTCCCTGTAGTCGATCAACGCGGTCGCATGACGGGAATATTTTCATTGCGAGATCTCCGCGCGGTTCTGACAGGGAATGGCGCCGGGATGCTGATCCGGGCAATCGATCTGGCAGTATCACCGGTGCTGTCTGTAACGCCCGATGACGATCTTCACACGGCGATTCGCCGCTTTACTCAAAAGAACATCGACTACCTACCAGTAGTCGATCCGGAAGACGACAAAAAGATTCTTGGATTAATAAGCCGCCGCGAAGTGATCGGTGCGTATCATAATCGCGTCTCCGAGCTGCGTCATGTCGTTGAACAAGCGGGCTGAGTTCTAGGTCGTCAGTTGGCCTGTTCCGGACAAGCGAGACGCCTGCGAGGTTTGACGATCTGGCCCGAACTCATCCGAATCGATCGCAGACGCCGCGTGCGTGGTGCAGCGCGACGGCGAACAGCTGAAAACGTCCCCCTGGATGTGTCTTTGCAACGCGTTGCTGTTAGGATAGCAGCACAGAGTTACGTCCGCCAAAGGAGTACACGCATGTTTCAGCTATTGGCATACACTTTCCAAATTGGTCATGGCCTGCTCGGTTTGGTCATCTTCGTGCTGGACGTTGTCGCCATCGTAGGACTGCTCAGAGGATCGGCGTCGACGGTACACAAAGTTCTCTGGATCGTGCTTATTCTGTTCTTTCCCTTTGTGGGTGTCTTGCTTTACTACGTGATTGGTAGAAGTCCGCGGGACGCCTGACTTGGACGACGACGCGGTTCTCTTTATGCATATTCACAGTTGTCGTGTGCGGGGATATCGCCTTGACCTGTGACTCGACAAACGCCACCACCGCCGCCGACGCAACGTCTGTGCCGGACGTTCGCTCCCTCGGGCTGCTGACGCTGACCGCTTTGGGAGTGGTATATGGCGACATTGGGACGAGCCCTCTGTACGCGCTGCGTGAGTGCTTTCGCGGCGAACTCTCAGTGTCTCTGAGCGAAGCCAACGTGCTTGGCGTGCTGTCGCTGATTCTGTGGGCGTTAATACTTGTGATCTCCGTAAAGTATCTAACGCTCGTAATGCGAGCTGACAACAACGGAGAAGGTGGCATTTTGGCGTTGATGGTGCTGGCGATTGGTAAGCGTACTCAGTCTGGAAAACGAAATGGTTTGCTTGTCATGGGATTGTTTGGTGCGGGACTGTTGTACGGCGACGGAGCGATCACACCGGCAATCTCGGTGCTGAGTGCGATAGAAGGTTTGCACGTCGCGACGCCCGCGTTTGACCACCTTGTTCTGCCGATCACGATCGCGATTCTCTGTGGCTTGTTCATGATCCAGCGTCGAGGGACAACTCACGTTGGACGTTTGTTCGGCCCTGTGATCCTGATGTGGTTCTGTTTGCTTGCGGTGCTAGGGATTGTTCAGATTGCAAAACATCCAAGTGTGCTCGCAGCGGTCAGCCCGCATTTTGCCGTCGAGTTTTTTCTTGCGAACCAATGGCACGGTTTTGTTGTTGTCGGCATCGTCTTTCTTGTGGTGACCGGTGGCGAAGCGCTGTACGCGGACATGGGACACTTTGGCGCAAGGCCGATCCGCATTGCTTGGTTCACGATCGTCTTACCGGCACTTCTGTTGAATTATTTTGGCCAGGGGGCACTGCTCATCGATTCGCCGGAATTCATCGATAATCCTTTCTTTCTGATGGCACCGACCTGGGCACATATTCCCCTCGTGTTCCTCGCCGCTGCTGCAACGGTGATCGCATCGCAGGCCGTGATTTCTGGCGCCTTCTCGCTGAGTGCTCAGGCCGTGCATCTCGGCTACTTGCCGCGACTTCAAATCATCCACACGTCCAAGGACGAACGGGGCCAGGTCTATGTACCGGTTGTCAATTGGTTGCTATTGACGGCTGTGTTGGGGTGCGTCTTGGCGTTTCGCACGTCCGAGCACCTGGCTTCGGCATACGGCATGGCGATTACGACGACGATGGTGATCACTGCAGTTTTGCTTTACATCGTGATGCGTAAGCGATGGAAGTGGCCGCGTGCTTGGGCGCTGCCGACGGTAAGTTTTTTTCTGGCGATCGATCTGCTTTTTTTTGGTGCGAATCTTGTGAAGCTGTTCGAGGGCGGGTGGTTCCCCTTGCTGCTGGGCGCGGCCACTTGCCTTGTGATGCTTGTCTGGCAACGAGGTCGAAGGTTGGTTTGGCAGATGTTGAAAGCGGGCACCGTTACGATCGAAGAGTTTTTGGAAGACATTCGCACGAACGCTCCATTGCGCGTCGACGTACCGGCCGTTTACTTGACACCCAACTCCGACACGATTCCGCAGACTTTATCCGCAAACCTGCGTCACAATCGCGTTCTGCATCGCCCCGTCGCGCTCCTCACGATTGTGACAGAAGAGATTCCGTGGGTTCGCCTCGAAGACCGGGTGGAAATGACTCATCTTGGCGAAGGCGTCTATCGCGTCGTGGCGCACTGCGGATTCAAGCAGCGGCCCAATGTTGTGAACTTCATGCAGCAGTGCCGCCTGCACAATGTGGACTTCACCGGCGAAGAAACAACATACTTTTTGGGACGGCTTTCATTGCAGATCGCCCGCCAGCAGCGATTCTCGGTGTGGAACAAGCGGCTGTTTGCTTGGATGATGCACAACTCACACGACGCCAGTGCTTATTTCGGCATTCCTCCCGAGCAAGTTGTCGAGATGGGGCGGAGGTTGGAACTATAGGCCCGGTGTTCAAATTGACTTTGTTGCCTCCGCAGTCTCCCGCCTATCATAAATGGATGTGTGTATAGCGTGGGCACACTGACTAGAGACTCCACGAACTGAAACGAATCGGAGGCAACGAGCGTCTGGGCAAAATCGACTGTAATTTTTCTGAAAACACGTCTGGCGGGGGTAACCTCACGTTAAGAACTGCCATGTTACATAGGATGACTGACCATACAGCAATAGACGACGCGCAACTTGAAGACGCGATTTGCCGTACTCGCGAGGGGGAGACTAGCGCGTTTGAAGCCGTTGTTCGGCGATTCGAGACGTCGTTGCGCGCGTGGCTGGCCGGGCATGTTCCGCCCGGAATTGACGTCGATGAAGTTGCACAGCGAACCTTCATTGCGGCTTATGTGCGGCTGAGCGACTACACCCCTGGAACACGATTCGAGGCGTGGCTGTTTACGATTGCGCAATTTCAACTCAAGACCGAACTCACGCGATTGCGTCGTGTGGCCGATTATCATGCTCGCTATGCCCCCGACCTACTGCAGCGCGAATTAGAACGACGCAGTTGCGAGCCACCGGAGATGTTTGTCGATCGGTTGGATCGTTTACAGAAATGTGTCAACTTGCTGAGCGAACACCTTCGCCGCTTCATCATATGGCGATATTACGAAGAGATCCCGCTAGACGTGATGGCGAGTCGCACTGGTCGTTCTGTAGCAGCTATCAAGAAGCAGTTGTGGTTAATCCGACGCAAGCTGCAGGAATGTGTCGAAAGTCAAACGACGACCGCTGAAGGAAGTTTGTCATGAATGTTCAGGAGCGATTCGCCGACCTATGGACAGACTACCTGGAAGGCGATTTGGACGAAGCGGGGATCGCAGCGTTGCGGGAGTTGCTGGCAACCGACGAGAGTTTGCTAAAACTGGCCGTCGATATGTATCAGACACATCATCTGCTTGGTCTGGTCGTTGAAGCGTCACCGGATCGACATGACAAGTTCGTTCGCGAAACCATGGCTCGTCTGCCGGAAGCTTCGGAGAGTTTCATTGGTAGCGTGATGGCAGGTATCGCTCCGTCAGCAAGTGATAGTAAGATTCTCGATTCATCGAGAGACGACCGGTCGACTCGCGTTGCTACGGAGTCGGGTTTCCGAAGTCCCGCGGTATCTGTTGGCGTTTTGACCGTGGTCGCGCTGGCGTTCCTGGCTGTTGGGGCTTACATCTATCTCCCAGCGGGTTCCGCGACAGTCACGCGCGCACTTCCCCCGAATAACAAACCGATGCTGGAAAGTAACGCTCGCTTCGCAAGTCTAGCGCACGCTGAATTCTTTGGCGAACTTCTACCGCCGATAGGCTCGATACCGATACTCGAACGTGATTACGTGTTGATGAGCGGAATGGTCGAAGTCGAGTTTCCGGCGGGAGCATCGGCGATTGTCGAAGGGCCTGCTGTCTTTCGAGTCTTGGACGATGCGAGTCTTGCTTTGGACGTGGGTCGTTGCAGCGTTCATGCCCCGCAAGGAGCCGAAGGGTTTCGCGTCGAGACACCGGTGACGCGAGTGATCGACCGCGGAACGCGATTTGCCATCAATGTGTCGGAGACAAGTGAGACGGAAGTCCAAGTTGTAGAAGGTGCGGCGGACGTCTATGAAAGTTTAAGCGAGCTGGAGCGGGATACTGACAAGTCCGCTCACGAAATTCGCTTGACCGACGGTGAAGCGCGGAAGTTCGCAAACGTGCAAGTATTTGCGGTCGATCGAATTTCGTTTGATCCGCGTGCCTACAGGAATAGATTACCCGATCGTGTCATCGGCTATCAGGCCGAACAGGCAAATGACGGCACTGTTTCGGCACTGCAAAGTGTAACCGTGCAGCGCGGAGGCCGCGTGCAGACATTACCCGTCAGCGAAATGATTGGTGTGAAAGTGGTTCACTTTCGTGCCGGCGAGAATAACGCCAACGTAGCCGTACCCGTTGGCTATGACGGCGATAGATTGTCGGGGCTTGAGGCCGATAGGCTGCTGCACACCGGAGTCTTGAACCCCGGAGGGGCGGTTGAGCCGCTTGGCAACGATCCTGTAATGATGTTAGATCCCGGCCCGAATGACAGCGACGCAACGCCTGGGATGGCTGTTCGATTCGAGCAAGCCATATTCAACGGACCGGGACCGGATGTGCTGTTCTTCGAACTGCAGACCGTCGTGAATCCACCGAACGGAGATGCGTTCCATGTAAGTCCGTTGAGGTTTGAAGGCAATTTGCGATCCCACACGATTCATAAGTACGATATCACGATGACATCACGCGAGGCGCAACCGTTGCCTCAGTTCGATTTGTTGTTTTACAGAGAGCCTGCGACGACGCTTAACGCTTTGATGAGCGGAGTTGTCGAGCGGCGTCCTCAGACGTTACAGTTTCGAGCTCTAGCCGTCGGCATCGATCTGTCGGATTTGGGGTACCCGGACGGAGCGCTTGTGGACGGCCTGTTTTTTCAAGATGCACTCGATGATCAGCATGTCGTCGATCCTGTTTTCATCGCAGGACTTCCCTTTGACGAGTTCCAGGATTCGCAAAAATGATATTTCGCTCTAAAGCCATGCTGATGTTGCTGTGTTGGTCGGCCTTCGTCGTTGCAGGCAACGCAGCGGATTCCGAGACGGTAGAACAACTCAAGTTCTTCGAGACCAATGTTCGACCCTTACTCGCTCAGCACTGTTTGGAGTGTCACGGTGCCGAAAGTCAAAAGGGGATGCTGCGACTCGATTCTAGAGCTTTCATAATGAAGGGCGGTGAATCCGAGGAGCCAGCTGTTGTGCCGGGCAAACCAGACGAGAGTCTCCTTATCTCAGCGGTACGTTACGAGTCCTACGAAATGCCGCCAAAGGGCCGCCTTTCCGATGACGACATTGCGATTCTCGTGAAGTGGATCGAGTTGGGATCGCCGTGGCCGGGAGGTGATGACTCGATAATCGTTCGACGGGACAGCGACCGGCTGACAGCGGAAGATCGCAAGTGGTGGGCGGTACAACCGGTGGTCGATCCAAAAGTCCCGGATACAGCCGACGGCTGGGCACGAAATGAGATTGACCGGTTCATTGGCCGCAAGCTCGAAGGCGCGGGACTCGAACCGGCACGTGAAGCGGATCGGCATGAGCTCGTACGACGCGCGTACTTTGATCTGCACGGGCTGCCACCCACCGCCGAGCAGATCGACGCGTTTGTTCGCGACGATCGACCAGACGCTTGGCAGCAGTTGATTCGCGACTTGCTCGACAGCCCTCGATACGGAGAACGGTGGGCGCAGCACTGGCTCGATGTCGTTCGCTACGCGGAGAGCGACGGCTATAACGAAGACGCGTTTCGACCAGACGCAAGTGCCTTTCGTGACTATGTCATTCGCTCAATAAACGAAGACAAACCGTATGATCAGTTCGTCCGCGAACATCTGGCTGGGGACGAGATAAACCCGAACGATCCCGACGTATTCATCGGCACAGCGTACCTGCGACATGGCGTATACGAGTGGAATCAGCGTAACGCGCGGATGCATTGGGATCTGATTATCAATGAGATGACTCGCGTGACGGGTGAAGCATTTCTCGGCATCGGAATTGGATGCGCACAGTGTCACGATCACAAGTTCGACCCGATTTTACAGAAGGATTATTTTGGACTACAGGCTTTCCTGTCTTCCGTCGCATGGCCGATGGAGACGCCACTGGCGACCGCGGACGAGATTGCCGCGTACGACGAAAAACAACAGAAATGGGAAGACGCCACACAATCGATTCGGGACGAACTAGACACGCTGACAAAGGCATCGTTGGAGAGTAGCCAGAAAAACATTGTGAAGCAGTTTCCACCTGACGTTCAAGAAATCTATTACAAGGCGGAAGCGGAGAAGACGACTTACGAAAAGCAGCTGTCGTACCTTGTTTATCGACAGGCTCATCGAGCGGCCGAACGCTTTGATTTCGCCAAGTCGCTTAAGAGTAATCCAGAGAAATTGAAACGCTACGAGGAGTTGCAAGCCGAATTGAAGGAATTCGATTCCCTTAAACCATCTCCGCTCCCAACGGCTTTCGTTGCCACGGATATCGGCCCGGAGCCTGCACCGACATATTTGCTAACTCGCACCACGAAAGAAGCTGTCGATCCATCGTTCCTGACGTTGCTTGGCGAGACGCCTGCAATTCGTCCGATGCCGAACACGACCGGACGGCGGACTGCTCTGGCCAATTGGATCGCCGACAGTGCCAATCCGCTCTCGACCCGTGTAATTGTTAATCGCGTCTGGCAACGGCATTTCGGAACAGGGATTGTTCCCACGCCCAACGATTTCGGAACCCTCGGTGAGCCGCCGAGTCATCCGGAGTTGCTCGACTGGTTGACGCGAAGATTTCTGGACGGCGGATGGAAGCTCAAGTCGTTGCACGAATTGATGATGAACAGCGCGACCTATCGTCAGACCGCGCGGCGCGAGCCAAACACGACGGAAGCCGAAGTTGATCCGACGAATCGCTTGTTGTGGCGATTCCCGCCGCAGAGGTTGGATGCCGAGCAAGTTCGAGACGCCATGCTTGCGGTTTCGGGTGAGATTCAGTTAAGCGAAGGCGGGGCTTCGGTCAGCGGCACGTCGCCGTTCCGAAGCGTATACGTAAAGAAACTCCGGAACCGACCCGATGAAATGCTCGGTGGCTTCGATGCTCCTTTGGGATTCGAGTCGGCTCCCGATCGCATTGCAACCACGACGCCGATACAGTCACTGCTGCTGGCCAACGGCCAATGGAGCCTTGATCGTTCGCGGGCGTTTGCCAAACGGTTACTAACTGGCAAGCAACAGCTTCAAGCGAAAGATATCGAAATCGCGTATCGATTGGTCTACGGTCGAGACGCGACGAGTGACGAAGTCGACGGAGCTTTGACGTTTATTCGCGAGCAGGCTGGAACCGTGGCCTCGCCAGTTGTAGCTGATCCCTTCCCCAACGAGACCGGCTTGCGAGCGGTGAGCCAGCATTTTGGAGGGGTAACCGGCATTGATCTGGGGAAGAAGACGTTGTGGATTCAGCCGGGAAGTCGCTTCGAACGCCTGCACGTGAAGCAAGCCGGAGAGTGGGGAGACGAGTTCACCGTCGAAGCCATTACTAACCTCGATCGTCTTTACACGGACGCCAGCGTTAACACACTTCTTTCCCGCTGGAATAGCAGCACGAAGACGGACGGCTGGAACATCGGCGTGACCAGTGAGAAGTCGGCTTATCAGCCTCGGAATTTCATTGTGCAACTGGTTGGACGAACATTTCAGGATGAACCGGCTTACGAAGTGGTCGCATCCGGGTTGCGGTTTCCGTTAAGCAAGCCCGTTTATCTGGCGGCTGTGATTTCGGCGAGCACTACCACGGATAACCCGACGAGTGGTTCGGTCACTTTCTATATGAAAGACTTGTCCGACCCCGATGCGAAGGTGGAGACGGCAACTGTCGAAACGTCGATTGTTGAACGGATTCAAAACCCCGCGTTGAAGATCGTCGTCGGAGGTCGCGACGGACGCGGGCATCTTTGGGATGGTCAGATCGCAAGACTGACAGTCAGTAGCGGAGCGCTGCCACAGGAACAGTTACTGATTGGCAAAGATTTTGCCAAAGCCAGCCGCATCCTGGATTGGACTTTCGATAGTGACGATGGGGAAGAGCCGGCGCCCGAAACAGCATGGCTGCGACAAGGGCCCGAGGACGCCGTATCGGGAGTGTCCAAAGAAATGCTCGGCGCAGTTACGGACTTTTGTCACGCGTTATTTAATTCAAATGAGTTTCTTTACCTGCACTAGTACACTGGTTCGAGCGAAATTCGCGTAGAGTTTCGGTCCGCAAGTCGTGACGACATTCACGACACAAGGAGCGACGCAATGCAATGCAATCGATTCGATCAACCGAATTCACGACGTGAGTTCCTTTGTAATGCCGGGAGTGGATTTGGTGCGCTGGCATTCGCCGCGCTCAGCGGACAGTCGCTGTTCGCAGAACGGCCCGAGAACCCTGTGGCGAAACAGATTCCACATCATCTCGGTAAGGCGAAGAATATCATCTGGCTTTTCATGGAAGGTGGCCCAAGTCATCTCGACTTGTTCGATAGAAAGCCAGACGTCAACCGACTCGCTGGCCAGTCGTTGCCGGAGAGTTTCCCGCGGCCAGTGACGGCGATGGGTGAGGCCAATTCACCGATCCTGGAGTGCAAACGCAAGTGGGAGCAGTGTGGCGAAAGTGGGCTCTGGATTTCTGATTGGCTGCCGCATCACCACGGCATCGCCGACGAATTGTGTGTGATACACTCCTGCGTGTCGGATGGCATTAATCATGCTGGCGGCGTTTGCCAGATGAACACAGGTGCCGTGTTCGGCGGCCGTCCGTCGCTTGGGGCGTGGGTCTCGTATGGACTAGGGGCGAGCAGTAAAAGCCTCCCCGATTTTGTCGTGATGAAAGACAGCAACTCGATGGTTGTCAATGGAGCCCGCGCGTGGGGATCTGGATTCATGCCGTCCGGGCATCAGGGAGTCTTGTTCGAGACGGGGAACGAACCGCTGCGCAATCTGAACAATCCGAAGGGAGTGTCTGAGGTACAGCAACAGCATAAACTGGCCTTTATCAATCGTCTCAATCGCCAGCACTACGAGGGGAGAGAATCGAATACGGAACTGGAAGCTCGTATCCAGAGTTACGAACTGGCAGCTCGAATGCAGGCCGAAGCGCCTGAGGCGATCGACATCGAACATGAACCAGAGCACATTCAGAAGCTGTACGGCATCGACCAGAAGGAAACGGAAGTCTACGGAAGGCAATGCTTGCTGGCCCGGAGACTCGTCGAACGCGGTGTTCGCTTTGTCCAGCTATATTCCGGGGCGGGCAGTAAGTGGGACAGCCACAGCAACATCGAGTCAAACCATTCACGTCTCTGCCGCGGTGTGGATCAGCCAATCGCCGGCCTGATTGCCGATCTGAAACAGCGCGGGCTGCTCAATGAAACGCTCGTCATGTGGGGCGGTGAATTTGGCCGTACGCCGATGAGTGAAAAAGGCACTGGTCGCGACCACAACCCGACGGGCTTTACCATGTGGATGGCTGGTGGTGGCGTCAAGGGCGGACAGACAGTGGGCGCGACAGATGATCTTGGCCTCTACGCCGTTGATGACAAACTGCACGTTCACGACATTCACGCCACGACACTAGCGTTGCTCGGCTTGGATCACACCAAAGTTGTCTACATGCACAAGGGACGCCCCGAACGCGTGGATCTCAATGAGGGGCACGTCTTCGAGGGGCTTGCGTCGACGTAGCGGCCAATGCCATTGTATTGAAGGAAGTACACTGTGTTGAAGGAAGTACACATAACTTAACAAGTTCGTCGGGTTAGATATCCGCGTTTCACGACAACACCAAGCCAACTAGACGAGACGGGCCCTATGATTGCTGTCCAAGTTTTATACTTTGCCGCCTCTTTAATACTTTCGACCGCTGACGATACGCCCCCTGTCGCGCACTGGGCGTTCGGGACGGAAGAAGCGACACCGATCGAATCAATAGGAAACGTCAAACGCGATCAGGCAGGGCCTCGACCGCCGGAGTTTCCGGACTTTAGTGCCGATAACACGGCGGTGCGAGTCGATGGCGGATACCTGATGGTTCCCGACCCGGGGCCGAACAGCGACTTTGACTTTACCAACGGCGATACCATCACGATCGAAGCCTGGGTCAATCCGGCAGGCATCCGCGATGGCCAGCCACGCTATATCATTGGCAAGGGCCGAACAGGATCGCCAAAGTTTGCTCGAGACAATCAAAACTGGGCCTTGCGCGTGGTTGGCGCAAAGGGCGAAGCGCACCTGAGCTTTCTATTCGCCACAAAGTTCTCCAGCAGTGATCAACACTGGCATCGTTGGACATCCAATAAGGGATTTCCGGTGGCTACGGGTTGGCATCACGTCGCCGTCAGTTATCGCTTTGGTGAGCCGGAATCCATTCGCGGTTGGGTCAACGGCGAAGCGACTGACGGCAAATGGGACATGGGAGGGCCGACCAAGGAACCTCCTGTGGTGGACGATGACGAGATTCGAATCGGGACGAGTTTTCAGGGCATGCTCGACGCTGTGGCGATTCACCGCAGCGCCATCAATGATGAGATCGCAGCTGCTCGCTTTAATCGCGTCGGTGGAGAACGAGTTGCGAAAGTCGCACCGGAAGTCATGCCCGATCTAGGCGAGATCGCGACCGGTCGGGTGCTGTTTCAACTCTGTGAAAACATGCCCGCGGCGGATCGTTGGTTGTACGAGAGCGAATCTTGGCCTGCCGAAACGACTCGTTGGTTTGGTGATTCCTTTTTGCTGTCACGGATTCCCGTACGATATGACTCGTGGGGGATACGCGCCGGCTGGCAGGCACCGCTTTTGTTGCGGATCGCCAGCGACATCGAGTTGCCTGCTGGAAAGCATCGCTTCCTGGTGAGGACGCGTTCGCTTAGTCGGCTGTGGATGGATGGTGAATTAGTGGCTCGAACTAAAACCGTTCGCAACCGTGGCGGAAACCTGGAACCGATTGTGCCGATCCCTGAACCCCTGGTCCCGGGCGCGAGATTGCTGCCGTTCCCGCAGCAGGAAACTTTTACCGAATACGAAAGCAAATCCAAACCGCGAGACGTGCCACGCCGCGTGCGGGTTGTTTTGGAAGTGATTGTCGGCGGCAACGGCGATCGAACGGAGTCTGGCGAGGTTTGTGTTTCCGTTCAGCCCGGAGGTGACGGTCCGCTGTTGGTTTTGAATACTGCCTCGTCGCCGTTGGAGCTAACTGACGCGGCGATTGAGCCTGAACTCCACAAAATTGAATCTTCGATGATCGCATTTGAGGATTCCACACGTCGCGAAGCTGCTGCTTCGCAGGATGCGTTTTGGCAGATGAGGCACAACCTTGCAAAAGAATCAATCGACCGCAAGTCGTCATCATCCGATCAGCCGGACGTTCATCCAATTGATAGATTCGTAGCAGCGAAGATAGCGAAGGCGTTGAATCAGGCGGCTGAGACGGACGAAGCAGTAACTCGGCATTTTCACGATAACGTGTTACCAATCTTGCGCGATCAATGCTTCCGTTGTCACGGAGAGAAGCAGCAAGGTGGTTTGCGGCTTAACTCGCGAGACAATGCTCTCGCTATGGGCGATTCCGAATTGGCCGCCGTCGTGCCCGGCGATCCTGATGCCAGCGAGATGATTGTACGGATCCGCGCTCGTGAGATGCCTCCGACCGATGAGGGTTTGACAGACGAGCAGATCGTAATCCTGGAAGACTGGGTCAGGGAAGGTGCCGTGTGGCCCACTCCTCCGATTGCCCCAGAATCGGTAGCGGTCTCTCCGGTAATCGATGATGCCGCCTTTCTACGCCGCGCCTATCTCGACACGATCGGTGTTGGGCCGACAGAAGCGGAGGCTCGGAGTTTTCTCGCGAGCGATGATCCTCACAAACGATCGAAATTGTGCGAACAACTGTTGCATGACGTGCGTTACGCCGATCATTGGGTCAGTTTCTGGATGGACCTTCTGGCCGAGAACCCCACCCTGTTGAATCAGTCGTTGAATTCGACGGGGCCATTCCGATGGTTTTTGCACGACTCGCTTCGCGATGGCAAACCCTTGGATCGGATGGTAACGGAACTGATTCTTATGCGCGGAAGTCCACACGAAGGCGGCAGCGCCGGTTTCGCTTTGGCTGGTGAAAACGATTCGCCAATGGCAGCCAAAGGTCACATTTTGGCGTCCGCATTTCTCGGGATCGAATTGCAATGCGCTCGTTGTCACGATTCGCCTTACCACAGCACGACACAGGAAGATCTCTATTCGCTGGCTGCAATGTTGAATCGCAAACAACTTGCACCTCCCAAAACCAGTCGCGTTCCCGATGCGTTCTTCGAGAAGAAACAACGCGAATCTCTGATACGCGTCACATTGAAACCGGACGTACAAGTCAAACCAAAGTGGCCCTTTGCGACATTCACAGGCGTGGAGGATGGACCGCATATCGACGCCTTGCTTCAAAGCACCGGTGACTCGCGCGAACGCTTGGCGGCATTGATCACGGCACCTCAGAACGACCGCTTTCCCAAAGTCGTCGTCAACCATCTCTGGAATCGACTGATCGGTGCCGGAATCGTCCAGCCTGTAAACGACTGGGAGGGTAAAGCGGCTAGTCATCCAGAGCTGTTGCAATGGCTAGCCGATGAGCTAATCCTGAATGACTATGATTTGCGGCATGTCTTACTGCAGATCATGACCTCCGAAATGTATCAGAGAAAGGCTGTCGGACAAAATCTGAAAGCTTCAGCCGAGCAGCGATTCTTTAACGCCCCGGACCCACGACGACTCGCCGCTGAACAAGTTGTTGATTCCTTGTTTGCCGCGACCGGACGACCGATGGAGACGGGGCAATTGACCTTTGTTCACGATGGTGCCGAACCGATTGAAAGACGCCTCACGCTGGGATCGCCGAATCGAGCATGGATGTTTGCTGGTTTGAACAATGAACGCGACCGACCTAGTTTGTCGATGCCTCGCGCCCAGCCGATTGTAGATGTTCTGGAAGCTTTCGGTTGGACGGGAACTCGACAGAAGCCGATTGCCGAGCGCGAGTCTGATCCTAATCTGCTTCAGCCGGGAATTCTCTCTAACGGCACCCTGTCGATGTCGCTGACGCGCGCTGCAGACCAAAGTCCACTCGCACAGCTAGCGATTGATGCCGTGTCTCCGGAAGCGTTGTTGGATTCGTTGTTTCTACGTTTCCTATCCAGGCATCCCAATGACAAAGAGAAAGCGACCTTTGTTCCTGCGTTGGCTGCTGGTTTCGACAACCGTGAGTTGCCCGCCGAGCAAGTGAAGCGGTTACCACCAGAACCGCCGTTGCCTTTATCCACATGGTCGAATCATTTGGTGCCTGAAGCGAACGAGATTCAGATAGAATGGCAGCATCGAGTTCGCCGAGGTCCAGTTGCCGATCCGAGAATTCGTGCTGGTTGGCGTGAAGTTTATGAGGATGTGATTTGGAGTCTGGTCAATCACCTCGAATTCGTGTGGATACCTTAAAGCCACAGACGCTTCATCAATCAGCTAACGGACAATAGAAAACAGAGAACCGGTTATGAAGAATCCAACGCGACGACAATTCCTGGCCAGTGGCGCTGCTGCGGTTGGCGCGATGAGCTTGACACATCACACGGAAGCAAATGCGCCGGAGCTGTTACTTCAAGGCAAGGCCGAACACGTCATCTCGGTCTGGCTTGGCGGCGGAATGGGGCAGATCGATACCTTCGATCCAAAAGCAAAGGGCGATCCGAAAGCCAAAAAGGCGGGTGCCTACTATAACCCGATCGATACGGCAGTTGATGGTGTACAAGTCTGCGAACACCTGCCGATGATGGCTAAGGTGATGGATCGTGTCACGGCTGTCCGTACGGTAAATCATGACGTAATCGATGAGCACGCTGCGGCGACAAATCGCATGCACACAGGTCGCGCGATTAGCGGTACCGTGACTTATCCGTCTATCGGATCGTTGATTGTCCACGAACGGGGGTCCGTCAACGACGGTGCTCCGCCGTACGTGCTCATTGGATATCCTAACGTAACCCGGGGGCCCGGGTTCTTGGGTGCCAAGTATGGATACCTTTACCTGACTGAAACAGGCCGGGGGCCCGCTGGGTTATCGCGCGCGGATGGCATTACTCAAGACCGTCAAGGTCGCCGCGAGACATTTCTCGCGGCCCTCAGGAACAGTGCCGAGCGATCGGAAGTCACCAGATTGCAGGACTATGATGCCGCAATTCAGCAAAGTTTGAAGCTGAGCGGGCCTGAGTTCAATCGAGTCTTTCATCTTGACGGAGAGCCTGACGACTTGCGCAACCGGTATGGTGGCGAGTTCGGGCAACGCTGTTTGTTGAGCCGACGACTAGTCGAGCGAGGTGTGCGGTTTATCGAAGTCAGCCACAACCTGAACTTCCTCAATGGGGCCGGCTGGGATGTTCACAACAGCGGCATCGTCAACCAACACAAGTTAATTCAAGAGATGGACACTGCTGTCTCTACATTGATCACGGACCTTGAAGAGAAGCATCTGCTCGATAAGACTCTGATTGTGATTACGACCGAGTTCGGTCGCCCGCCTGAATTCGATAGCGGCGGTGGACGGGGCCATCAAGGTAGCGCCTTTACATGCGTCCTGGCCGGTGGGGGACTACATCATCAGGGAGCATGGGGTGAAACGGACGAGGTCGCGAAGAAGATCGTTTCTTATCCGGTAAGTGTTCCTGACTTCTTTGCGACGGTCTGTGCGACTGTCGGCGTTGACTACCGCAAAAACCTCTATGACGGCGACCGCCCCGTACCAATCACCGACAGAGGACAACCGATTGCCGAGTTATTTTCATCGTAGCGATCGGCATCACGCCAGCGTTTGCGGCTTGAAGCAGCGTCGATGGCCTCAACGCTCAATACTTATAGCGGAAATCTCCTCCCGTACCGTACGGTGACATGGGACCGGTCGCGAAGCATTGCACAACCGGTATCAGAGTTCGACGCCATAAATGGATTGAGGAAGCCCAATTTATTCAGGAAGTTGGCATCTTCGGTTAGCTCGTCAATTCGCTGAGCATCTGTGGGCGATAAGCGACTTGCCTTACTTGTCGAATGGCAACCACGCGGATGCGGTATAGTTGTGTTGTTGACAAGCTTGCAAAGCAGATGTTTAGTTCGATAGCCAAGTGGATGGTATCCCTAGCGGTGAAATACTATGAGATCAGAACGTCCTGACGAGGAAATTCGAAGCAAGTCCCGCCAGCTGAAGAAGTATGAGGCCGATACAGGGATATTCGTGCGTGATGGCGAGAGCGATGAAGATGCGATGGATTTCTTTTCGCCGTTTGGGCCGATTCTATCGAGAACTCGGATGTCTAGCGAGGTGATCGATCGACTCAATTCGTTTGCCGATGGTATTGTGTCGCCGACTGAGGGAATGGAGTTCATTGTGCCCGAGGAGCAGTTGCACGAGGGGGGGCACGAGTCATTTGCTCATCAGGCGAGTCGTTCGATCGCGCGCTATCTCGGTTATGTCGATAAAGTGCAGATGAACGAAGTGCGATTTGACGTCGTTTGGATGGTCAGTCAATATGCCTCGACTCCAAGCCCGGTCCATTTTCATTCCGGGGACATCTCTGGCGTGCTTTATTTGAAGGTTCCGCAGATTCACAATGAAGCACAAGAGGAGTTGCGAACCTATATTTCCGGAAGGCAAGCGGGCTACATCAACTTCATCAGCGGCGGTAAGCAACAGTACTCGAAGTCACTAATCAGCTTCAAACCAGCAGTCGGCGACTTCTATGTATTTCCGGGTTGGCTGCTTCATGGGGCGGAACCTTTTCGGGGCGAGGGCGAGCGAAGGTCCTTGGCGTTCAATGCGTTTGTCCGGTAGTTCCGGCACGGGCAGCGTTTGCTCGTTCCGGCCTACAGGTGGCGAATAATCCGGGCTATGCCTTTCGACCGGATGTCAGCAAGAATGGGGTCTCCAAGTCGACACGTACTGTGTTGATTTCGACGAACCCGCTCGCTTCGAGGATTTTCTCATAAGCCTTTGGTGATCGGAAAGAACGAAAGAACAATAGCATCGGCAGCGAACCGTAAGGGATTGTTCGCGGTCCGAATTCGATCGAACTTCGCTCGAATATCAGCAATGTTCCGCCCGGTACGAGGCAACTTGCCGCCTTTTCGATGAATTGGCTTACTTCGGCGTCCGGCCAATCATGTAACATAGATTTGAAAGTCACGATATCGAATCCCGTCGGTAGGCGGTCACTGCGCACGTCAGCAGGGTGAAAGCTTATTCGTTCAGCTTCCGGCTCTGCGAAGACGTGTTGCGTTCCAACATCGCAGACCAGCGGCAGATCGACGATTGTTCCTGAGATTGCCGCGTGCCGCTTGCAGATGCGGAGAACGAACTCACCACTGTTTCCGCCGATATCCAATAGTTTTTTATATTTGCTGAAGTCATGCTGCTGCAAACAGGCCTCGGCTTCGTACTTCGTTAATGCCGTTGTGAATCGCATCCATTGTCTTGTCAGTTCATAGTTCTCATCGGTGCGATCGAAACAACGATGGTAGCCGAAGAGTTCAAACAGTCGGGCGCGGCTCATGAATTCGCCGGGATCTTGAATCAGCAAATGGAAGAAATTGAGCAAATCTGGGGCGACGAGCTGTGCAAAGTCAAGTTTTGCTTCCAACAGGTCTCGATACCGCAAAGCGTGCAAGAAGCGATCACTGAGGCGAAGTGTGTCTCGCTCCCAAACGACAACATTATTCGAGGCAAGCGATCCCAGTAGGAACTGCAAACCTTGTCGGTCATCACACAGACATCGCTGTACGGCGTCAAATGTGGATGATGTGTGTTCCTGTAGGTAATCGATCAGACGCATTTCGAACGCGGTCGCAAGGGCCTTTGCGTCGATCATCGTCTTGAGGAATTCATCAACGCAGAGATAGGGGAAGGCATCTTTTGGTTCTGGCATGTCTGCGATGTCTCCTTTAGTACAACGTCCCAGGTGGAGGAAAGATCCAGAAAAACTGGCCCGATCGACCACCCTGGGCTTCTGCTTCACGTGTTACGAAATCGATCTCGCGTTGCAAGTCTGTGGCCGTCCAGCCGAGACAAGATCGCATTTTTAACGTAACGGGATCGAAGGCCATGTCGTAGTTTGCTGGAGCTCGGATCATCAGTGCGGAGGGCAGGACAACACAGTGATAGACCCGCAGTGCGCAGGGCAACGTGCGAGCGCGTTCGAAGCTGCGTCGAAAATTGTCGGGGTTATCTCCGGGTAGACCCAGAATTATCTCGACTGCGACACCGGCGATTTCTGTGAGACGCCGCAAGTGTTCTTCGAATCGTACTTCATCGTAGGAACGCTCGACGTGGGCCAGGACATCGTTATCGAACGATTGCAGTCCCATTCCGACAAGAGGCCTTCCTACGTTGGCGAGGAAGTCTAGATGTTCGTCCTGAATCTTTGCAGGGTAAACTTCGCAAATGAAATGGCGGTCGGCGAAAAACTTCGTTTGCGCTGCGGCTTCGCCTAAGTTGCGAAATGCGTGGTGATTCAAGTTGAGTCCTGCGTCGACCAGGAGCGCCCCATGGACTTCGGCTCGATCCATCGATTCGAACTCACCACAGAGTCCGTCCACGCTTCGAACGCGTTTGGGTGACTCTAATGTTCCCCACTCGCAAAAGGAACACGTAAACGGACAGCCTCGGTACGTTTGCAAAACACCTAAACCGCCTCGCGGTACGAGACCGAGTCGATAGGGAGATGGTAGTGAATTCAAGTCGCCGAGCGGACGCGGTGGCGTCTTGAACCAACCGTCTTCCGTGGGAAGTGCCAATCCCGATATCTGTCGAAGTGCGGCCTCGCTCCGGTTTCGCAAAGCAACAATCTCCAGAAACGTCAACTCGCCCTCGTTGATCACGAGCGCATCGATAAACGGTTTGGCATTGCGATAGGGACTGAGGTTCATCATGCTCGGTCGCGCTGAAGGACCGCCGAATACGACAAGACGTCGCGGATCATCAAGCTTCAGTAGCGTTGCGACTTCGATGAAGAACGGAAATGACCAAAGATACGCCGAAAATCCCAAAACGTCTGGATCAAACGTCAGCAGATCTTGCGTCAATTCATCCTTTGATACTTCGGACAAATCGTAGACGCGAAGCTCCAACTCTTCCATCTCAGACGCCACCAAGGCCGCCTCGACCATTCTCATTCCATGGTTCGAGATCAACTGCGGCATCGCTTCGTCACGATAAGGATATCGTGCGAGCAAAGCGACTTTTCGACCTTGTCTGCGCTCTGAGGGAAATTCGTGCACAACACTCCTCGAATGAAATACAACGCGTTCGTCAGTTGAGCCGCGGAAAGAACCACCAATAGTCTCCGGCTCGACCGCCACTGGCCAGGGCGGCTTCCGTCATCCGGGATCGCATGCTCGTCAATTCCCTCGCCGACCATCCGCGACAGGATTGCATTTCCAGCGTGAGTGGGTCGAATTGCATTTCCCATTCAGGTTGGCCGCGGGTCATCAGGGCGTCGGGGAGGACTAAACAGTGATAGGCACGGACGGCGACGGGCAGCGAGCGAGCAAAATCCAACGTGCGGCGGAATCCCTCCGGACTATCGCCGGGCAGGCCGAAGATAATCTGAACCTCTGTCTCGGCAACCTGAGAGAGTTGCTTGACCGCAGACTCGAATGTGGCTCGATTGAATGGTCGCTGGTGAAGCTTGAGAACGTCGGGATCGAGAGATTGCAGTCCAATTCCCAAATAAGAAGGGCCGATCTCAGAAAGAAATTGTATGTGTTCGTCTTGCACGTGTGATGGATAAACCTCGCACCACAGTCCTGTTGATTTCAGAAAGCCGACTTGCGACTCTGCCTCATAGAGATTTCGAAAGCCCTTCGTGTTTAGGTTCAAGCCGGCATCGACGAGGAAGACGGCCGGGACTTGATGGCGGGAGTACGCCTCGAACTCTCTCAGCAGATACTCTGTTGAGAAGACCGTCGTCGAACTGTCGCTGGCTCCCCATTCGCAGAAAGTGCAGGAAAGTGGACAGCCTCGATATGTTTCGAGATATGCGACACTCTCGCGTCGCATAAGGTCGAGTTGGTAGGGAGAAGGAATGTCATCGAGACGAGTGATTGGAGTCCGCGGTCCGGTGTTTTGCCAACCGTTGTTTGCTGGAAGGTCCAGGCCACCAATAGATTCGAGGCCAGTGCGCGTCAGTTCATCGAGCCGCGCGATTTGATTGAACGTGACTTCCCCCTCTCTGGAAACGATGGCATCCACGCATTCTACTGGATCGGGATAACAAGGGAGATCGAAGACCGCAGTGCGGGCCGACGGACCGCCAAAAACGATCATGCAACTTGGTCGGCGTTTTTTTATGTGTCGAGCAACTTCGATCAACGTCGCCGTTGACCATACATAGGCTGACATGCCGATAAGGTCCGGCTGGAGCGACTCAATTGCCTCTACGTACGCATCGGCATCGGAGTGTTCTAGATCGATCAACTCAACCGTTGCACCTTTCAGAGCCGGATCGTTGACTAATGAAGCGAGAATGCGGCGTATGCCATAGCTGGGCAGGTCCATGTCGCCAAGTTCATTGGCATCGGTGGTTGGCGTCATGCAAACCAGTGCGATCCGGCGGCTGATTGTCATGGAAACCTATTGAAAGTAGTTAGAAGTTGTCAACGCAGTCCGAGTGAGGAGGGCGCGTCACCTGGAAAGTGACGTCCACGATTCTGGTTGTTGAGGGCGGGTCACTTGGAAAGTGATGGCTGCGATTTTGATTGTTGTGCGCGGATAGCTTGGAAAGTGATGGCCTGCTTTGTGGATGACGCGGGTAGACAGAGAGGTTCGGACGATGCTTAGTATGGCCAGACTCGGCATTGGATTGTAGCCTTTACACTCTATTATCACGAGAAAGCCGCTTGATTTCGGGAGCCGCTATGTCAATCGAACCACAATCCAGCGTGAATGATGTGACTCTAGGAAGCTTTTTTCACGCGATCGAGTTAGATGTGACGGACGTCGGACGTTACGCAGACGCATTTGATCGGCTGCGCAGGGGAGAGCTGCAAGGTGTAATCGTTCATAATGTTTACGAGACGGCGATGTTGGAAAATATAGTCATGCGACTTGAAAGTCATGATCCGCCTTTTATCAAGACTTGGTTCCCGGAGGTCTTTCGTTCGTGGTTTTACGGGTGCAACTTGAATCTTACCCATCCGGATCTGACGGACTATTTTCGTGAAGTTCCACAGTTTCATCGCCAGTTAGATGAGCTGTTTCCGTCTCCGATGGGATTAATGACGCATCTCACAAGGATTCTAGAAAAGTTAGATCATGACCGACCGTTCGTTGCTGCGCCCGGAGTTCGCTCCGGCGAGCAGTATATGTTCACAACGATCCGCGCGCATATGGAAGGCGGTTTCATTCCCCCACATTGTGATAACGAGCAAGCTTTGCGGCCTTCGTACCACCATCTGTTGACTTTGATAGAACCGCACATCATGTCGTTTGTCCTGGCGTTCAGCATTCCTGAGTCCGGTGGCGGACTCGAAGTCTTCAATCACCGCGCCGAACCACTGGCAAACATCCTGATGAACGACGACAATCGGCCCGCTCGACCGGACATCAACCAACTGGATTCGGTGTGTATTCGGCTCCCGCCGGGCACGATGATTATTTTAGATTCGGGGCGCTATTTGCATCGGCTGTCACCCGTGGAGGGCGCAAGGAAGAGGTGGAATGCGTGTAGCTTTTGGGCGTTGAGCCGCGACCGTTCAAAGAATTACTGCTGGGGTTGAGTATGTCAAAGGAAGTCCCGCCTTACTTCGACTACCTTATCGAGAGTTTTCGACGGGGTGGCATCGGTCGATTTGTCCACTTGGGATATTGGGACCGTGCTACCGTTACGGACGGGTTCAATTCCGGTGATTTCGAAAGTGCGCAACAACGCCTCAATGATCTTGTAATTGAACTGGCAGCCGTCGAGGACGGCCAAGACGTGCTTGATGTTGGGTGTGGTTTCGGTGGGACGCTGGCTGAACTTAACACTCGTCTGCGAGATGTAACGCTTGTTGGCGTGAACATCGATTCTAGACAACTTGATATTTGCCGCGAGCTGAAAGCCCAAAATCAAAACTCTTTTCAGTGGCTTGCCAGCGATGCATGTCAGTTGCCGCTGCCAAGTGCGAGCTTCGATCGCATTTTATGTATCGAGGCGATGTTTCATTTCACATCTCGTCGCAATTTCATCCAAGAAGCGGCCCGCATTCTGCGACCTGGCGGAGTTTTTGTTTTTTCGGACATCTTGTTGTCGAAACCATTGCCTGATCAAGACTGCCCGGCGTTTCTCAGCGGTTCGGCATTACAAGACGGATATGGGCCCTGGCCCGATCTTTGGGGAAGTGATTCCAATCACAAGGAGTTAGGAAAAGTATCGGGGTTGCACTGCGTGTGCGAAATTGACGGAACGGAGAACACTCTCCCAAGCCATCAGTTCACAGTGCCAAGCGGACTCGATTTGCAGCGTGACCCGATCGATTCTTCCCTGCGAGCTTCCATGACACTACGTTGGCTGCATCATCACGGAAATCTTAAGTATGTCTTCTTTAGATTTGATAAGCCGATGGCATAGATATCACGGGAGACGATGTTTTATCGCTTGAATGGTCGTCGGAATCAGCTCTTCCTGGCTGAGTTGTCCGTCAACGACAACGTCTGCTTGAGATCCCACACGATTCTGTTGAAGTTTCAGCAAGCTGCCAATTGCCTCGACATAGTTGCTAAAGTATCCGTGTAGCCAAGCTAGACTATCTCGATCAGTAGCAAGCGGTCGCTCGTTCAGGAAAATCCCGACTAACTCGCGAGATTTCCTCGCCAACGCTATATCTAGAGGTGTGTCGATCCAAACCATCAAATCAATTTGTTCGGCGGTCGCGCGGTGAAGTCTTCCAAAAGGTGTTTCAAAGAGTACGTACTTTGATGCTGGTGTCAGCAATTGTGTCTGCGGGTGTCGAATCGATTCGCCACGCTTTAACCGTTGAAGATCAACGGTAAGCTGTGGAACCGAGAACTCGTCGACCACAGTTCCCTCCTGCATCCATTTTCTGATGCTCTCCATGGACTTTGCCGTGATCTGCTCGTAGTGGTCGAAGAAGATAGGCATCGAATCTTTGAGTGTCGCTGCGATGCCGTTCACCAACGATGTCTTTCCCCCACCAACTGGCCCTGCAATGGCTACGATATAGTTGGTGTTATCAGGCATTGGAGATTCCTTTTGGTAGCGTAGCGTCGATTCGTAGCGTGCTCGCCCGCACAATTCGAGAGAATTCACACTATAATCTGACCTTACAAGCCTGGATGGTATTTTCGGACTAAGTCTGGAGCAATATGAGATCCGACGGAAACATACAACGCATACTAATCGTAGGTGGCGGTACTGCTGGCTGGATGGCGGCGAATTACCTGAACCGATTCTTGCGCCGCACGAGTTGTAAAATATGTCTCTTGGAGTCACCGAACATAGGGACGGTCGGTGTAGGGGAAGCGACCATTCCGGCGATTGTGCGTTTCATACGGAACATGGAGTTCGATGAAGCTGAGTTCATGCGGCGCTGTCACGCGACGTACAAGTTAGGAATCAAGTTTGTCGACTGGGTGCGTCAGGGGCATTCTTACTGGCATCCTTTCGGAGTTTGTGGTGGAATCATCGACGGTCAAGATCTGTTTCATTTTTGGTTGAAATCAGCACGCAAGAACCTCGGAGACGGAACCTACTCGTCATACTCGCTCCAAGCTTTGCTGGCCGATGCGGCTCGGGCTCCCCGTTCGCTCGAAGGGTCGTCGCAAATCATCGAGTCCGGCGCTTATGCCTACCACCTGGATGCTGACGCGTTGGCAAAGTACTTGCGCGAGAAGGCGGTTGGTGCTGGAGTTGAGCACATCGAGGACGATGTTTGCGACACCTTGGTTGATAACGATGGTTTCATTGAGTCGGTGAATACCTCCGGCGGTCGTGAGTTGAGTGCCGATCTGTACTTGGATTGCACGGGCTTTAAAGCGCAGCTGATCGAGCGGGCCTTGGGGGATGAATATGTTGATTGGTCTGACTTGCTGCTCTGTGACCGGGCGGTCGTACTGCCGTTGCCGCAGGACCCTCAGATGTTGCCATACACGCGTGCGACGGCACTCAGGGCCGGTTGGGCCTGGCAGATTCCGCTGACCCATCGGACGGGCTGCGGTTACGCCTACTCCAGTTCACATATCGACGACGATGCGGCGGTCACAGAATTGCTCGAACATTCGAATCTCGGGGGATTTCTGGCTGAAGAACCTCGGCGTTTGGAGATGCGAGTTGGTCGGAGAAAGAACTTCTGGAAAGGGAATTGTATCGCGCTTGGGTTGGCTTCCGGATTCATCGAACCGCTGGAGTCGACGGCCATCTTCTTTATTCAGTACGCCATTGAAATGCTGATGGACTACTTCCCCGACAAGATGTTCCCCGAGCACTTGGCGACTAAGTACAACAGAAGAATGGTCGATGCCTTTGAGCAAGTTCGTGACTTTGTGTTACTCCACTACAAACTGAGCCAACGCGAGGACACGGACTTTTGGCGAGACAGTCGCGGAATTGCGGAACCGGATAGTCTGCGAGCCGTAAGTGAACTTTATGCAGATTGTGGCATCGTAGAATCCACGATTTTTCCACAGACCAGCTACTATCACATTTTTATCGGAGGCGAAAAGCTACCTCGGCGAACGCTTCCCCTGGCTGACTCGTCAGATCTTTCCGAAGTTCGCAAAATCATGAGCAGCATTAAGGCAAAAAACCGTGAAGTCGTCAAATCGCTGCCGTCCCACCGTGCAATTATCGAATGGCTTAATCGTCCAGCCTTATGATCTGCGGGCATTCCGACTGAGCAAGGGGCCGATGTGGTCAGGCGAATTACGCTGACGTCAAAAAACTCCGTAGTACCCGCTTTTGATGACGTCCAGTTGGTTGCCCTTTGCGGTATAGTCGAATCCGACGTCGTAAAGTAGGTGATCGAGCTTCGCGCGATTGTGCTCGGTGAAGTCAATAATAGGCTGCGGGTAGTTCAGCCACTTCAGGAAGAAAATAAGTTGGCCGACATCAACACCGGAAAAATACGCGGTGTCGTTGTGCTGCTTGTTTGCAATGCAGATCGTGTTGCAACGCCGCAACTCTGGACGCAGGATCTCGCTGATCGGAATCTTGGTAGCATCGACATGTGCTGAACAACACACCTTTTCTTCGATGTCCAGTAATTGGCTTCCGGCATTGAAGAAATAGTAGAGATTCTCCAAAGTCGTTCCTGCTTCGCGCAGATCGTAGGAAATCCCCGAGGAAACCGTGCTGCCGGGATTCCCGATGTACATGTGAATGACATCCAAGTTGCGATCTCCACAGACGAGATCTTCGTCCAGATCAATCGAGAACATAAAGTAGGGAAGACGCTCGTTGACTTCGAGCGAACAACTCGAGAATCGTCGAATCGTGTCTAGTACCTTGGAAATCGAAAGTTCGCGTTCGCGTCGCTTGTAGTCATAGAAATAAAATTCCCAGCCCAATCGATTTCCCATCCACTTGACGCCGTAAACCGTCCGAAAATCTCCGAGGTCGCTTCGCAAAGCCTCGACAACCTCGAACGCGCGCGAGTCAATCGCGGCCAGCTCGAAAGACTGGAAAAGTAAGTTCACTGGACGGAATTTGTGTTCGACCTTCGCAACAGGTGTGTATGGCCACCAGCAGTAATTGAAATACCGATCCGCGGGCGTCGTGAATTCTTCGCGATACACGTTTAACCTCGTATTGGGCCGTGCGCCGGCGATTGTCCCTGACGTTGTTCGACACCGTAGTAGACGTTGAAGAATTCATCACCATTGCGATGGATGCCACCAGCGAGATGTCCCAACACTTCACCACCAATTGAATCGCAGAGTGACTGGAGCTCTGAAATGGATGTCGAGTATCGTTCGCAGGCTCTGACGAGAAACGGCACGAGATCTTGTACCCGCAGCTCCGCACTGTAAAAGTTGATATCGAACGAGGAACGTAGACTACCGCTTTCCGTAACTTCCATGTAGTGCAGATCCTCCACCGGGATACGGCTGGCCCCAAGGAAGATCATGTCTCGAGCAATTTCAAGTGATGACTCTGAATCACCACCATAGATTGCATCAAGTCGGTCCAAAACATTAGTAACGGTTTGCAGACGATACCAAATGTACTTCGACCTCACATATTTTGAGTTGTCGATCGAGTCCCACTTGATCGCGTGGTGCTGAACGACCGACCCCTCCGGCTCGCAATCGTGTCCCGTTTCGAGATAGATTTTGTACAAACAAGATGCACTCCCTTCTTCATAACCGAGATGAAGAAACTTGGCGGACTCAAGGTGGTGGTGGACTTCGCCCGAGCAATGGTTTGGAATTCCAAGTCGGAGGCAGAGTTCGACCACGGCTTGGCAGTCGACACTAGTGCGCGCCGTGCTTGCGAGGAATCGGTGTGCAAAGATACCGCGCGGACAGACGCGAAATGAATGTTCCAGCCCAAAAGGCTCGTTCAGTTCTTCCAAAAACTTCAGCAGCGGCTCCGCACGCGACGCGTGACGTTCCCAATCGAAGTGAGAAGCAATCATTTCGTCGACGCCGGCGGGATCGAGTACGGGACCAGTGCATCGGCCTGCCAACCGAATTTATTAATGTATGCCGTGTTGAGGCCTAAGCATTGCGTCGAACTGCAGTAATCGCGATGGGCGCATTGCTGGAAACCGTTTCGATTGAACTCGTTCCAAAACCTCGGATCGATCTCCAGTTGAGGCTGGTTGTTGTCCAAAGCGTCGCGGTAGTTTCCCAGCAGGCACTCCGGGAAGTTCTTCACTTCGACGGCGCGGCCAAGTTTCCTAGCCACGGCAATTGCTTGCTTCAAGTGCGGAACTACATCGAGATGTGACACGATGAGATCTTTCTCGTCAGTTTCACGCATTGGCCAAAAATTCCAAAAGTCCATTTGGACGAGCCGTTGCAGGTGACTCAATCGCTCAACAATGCCTGTTAAATGCTGATAGCTCCGCTTCGTAATGACGGTATTCGTGAGCGTACGCACGTCGTGCGACTCAAGATTCTCCAGCCCACGCAGTGTCTTTTCGAACGATCCGGGTACTTCGGTAATCGCATCATGAGTTTCGGCGTCGGACGCGGTCACGCTGACGAAGTACTCGTCAATCCCCGCAGCGACCAACTCCTCGCAGTATCGAGGATCGGCCAGTCGCATGCCGTGAGTCTGAATTCGAACGTGCTCAAACCCGCTATCGCGCGCCTGGCGAGCGAGTTCAGGCAAATCCTGGCGAAGTGTAACTTCGGAACCGGTCAGGATCACGCCTTTCCAAATTCGAGACCGAGCATTTTCCTGCAGCAACTCGGAGAAGCGATCCATAGATTCCGGTTGCAGCCAATCCATGGTGCCTTCGATCATACAGTGCTCGCACTTCAGGTTGCACCGAAAGTGCATCGTCAGCTCAACGTAATCCGTGTGCCGGAACGCACCCATTTTTTCTTCTTTCCACGAACCAACTGCATCGATTTGCTACCTCCGCACTATATCATCGCCGTTCCCAATTGCTAGCGAAATGACGCAGTGACCGTGTCGCGACGTTCATTCTAACTTAAAAACAGCTAGCAATTCTGCCTGGCTCCATCTTCACTTCGGATTGCACGACTTTGCCGCTGGCGGAAGCAGCCAAGTGTCACCGCAATCAAGTTTGCCTAATCGACACAATCGGTACGACCCCACTTTCTGGATCATTTGGATCGATGGAACTGAATTTAACGGTCGTTACGGTATTAAGTGACGTACCGGTTACGACGACAGAATAGATGTGGTGATCATTATCGGGCGATCGTCGTCCGCCAAATCGTGTTGCTGCTACCTCGACTAGTGCGTTGTTGCAAGTTGATTGTCGGGTTGTGTGTCACTTGGCTTTGCCAGTGCAAACCTACTCGACGATTCAGCTTGGGAAGCACTGACAGAGTCAGTGGCCCCTAACTCTTGGCTGTAACAATTCACTAGTCTGCGACTTTGTTAAGGGCAAGCCATGTCGTTCCGGATTCGCCATCATCTCGCCATTAGTCTGCTGATAGCGGCAATCTACTCTCAGACGCCCGCTAGCGAGCCTGCGGTTGAATCGTCCGAAAGTGTCGCGATAGGAAGAATCTCGGACAAGGAAGAAGATGAGCCACAAGAGGCCGATGATACACCGTCTCCCAGCGAAGAGGACCACGTCATACACTTGGATGACTCTTGGATCTCAGTTCCTGGCGAATTGTTTCACGATGTAACTATGTTTCAGGACGTCGCGCCTGTGCCAGTTGGCCCTCAGACTTTCGAGAGTTCACCAGCCAGTTCGTTGGTGTCGCAAGACGCCACGGCGAGACTTTTTGGCGACCCGGCATCAAGCCGCAGCCTGTTAAGCGACAATCGCCGGCGTCTCGCGCATCAGCCCGGCACGGACATCGTCTTTGGGACGGAGTCGAGGATACGGGCGTCGACCGACGCTGGCAGCTTGCTGGGCCGATCAACCGCTGGCCTGGGTATCAATGTCGAGAATCGAACTCCGATCATCACGGACCCTCGCGTGCGAGGAAATGGTGTCGGCTCGTTGCTCGCTTCGGGATCCTATTGGTTTCCGGTTCGACAGGATCTGGACACGGTTCTTAGCAAAATCGATTCACGAATTATCGACGACATGATTGTGATCAAGGGCCCCTACTCGGCTCTGTATGGTCCAGGTTTCAGTTTCATCGACGTGCAATTGCTGGAATCGCCACGCTACTACGACGGCTTTGAGACGCACAGTAGCACGAGCGCTGAATATAAAACAAATGGTCAACAGTTTTATGGTCGCGAGACGGTCTGGGGCGGCAACGATTCCTATGGATTCCGAATTGGTTACGGACACCGGATTGGTAACGACTACCGCGATGGAAGTGGGATAAAGTACCCGTCGAGTTACAATTCGCGCGACTTCGATGTCGCTTTGGGAGTTGACTTGACAGACTATAGCAGTTTGGAGTTCAACTACTTGCGTCTTGACCAAACGGGTGTCGAAATCCCCGGTCAGGTCTTCGACCTTGATTTTGTGACGACCAACGCCTTTGAATTGACATATCGCCGAGAAGGCGGGATCTCGGACTATTTTGAAGCAGAAGGCTGGTACAACCAGAGTTACTTGGGAGGCAACGCGCAGCGAGTAGGGAAACGCCAGCAAATGCCAATCCTGGATGCCACGGGGTTTGTGGGAAATCTCGACGCGAATAACAATTCGACGGGCACTCGTCTGCAATGGGATTGGGGTGAAGAAGGTGATACAAGAAAAACGCTCGGCGCTGACCTGAGATACCTTCGTCAGGAGTTGAACGAGCTAGATATGGCCACCGACCCCACCTTCATTTCGCCGGCGAATACGCTGATCAACTTTCCTATTCCACGAGCACTGTCGGCCAATCCTGGCGTATTTGGGGAATTCGAAACACCATTGTCCTCTCAGCTAACTGTACGCGGTGGCGGCCGCTTGGACTGGGTACACACGAATGCTCGTTCTGAAGTGCCGCTGACATTGGCGTCGATGGCCATCCCTCCTTTGACGCTGGAAGACACGTCGTTGGGCAAGTTCAATCGGAACTTCGATTTGGCATCTGTTTTCGTGACGGCCGAATACGAACTGAATGAAACTTGGACCGCCACGGGTGGGGCCGGCTATGCCATGCGAGCCCCCACAATGTCGGAACTGTACGCCCAATCTCCCTTCATGGCCGTGTTGCCGCAATATGCATTTACGTCGCCCTTCGGGAATCCAAACCTGCGTAAGGAACGTCGAACTCAAGTCGATCTCGGAGCGCAGGGCGATTATGGCGATCTGAGGTTGGGTGCGAACGCCTTTCATGCCTGGATTCAAGACTACATTACTTTGGATTTTCTGACGCCGGTTCCCGGTGGTGCCGTTTTCCGTTATACGAATTCACCGCGAGCGAGCCTGACAGGGTTTGAACTGTATGGTGAATTTGATGCGAGTTCCTATGTCACGGCCTTCGGCACCATGAGTTTCGTCGAAGGTCGCGACCTGACGAGGAACCAGAACGGCTTCTTTAGTCCTGCACAGATCCCAGGATTTCCACCGGCCAGCACGCAGCCCCGGAGCAGCGCGTTCGACGGAACGACACTGAGCACATCGACGGCGGAACCAATGCCGGTCATCGCGCCTCTCAACTCCCGCATCGGAATTCGCCTTCACGACCCAGACACAGACCCATTGTGGGGCGTCGAGTTTCTCGTGCGAATCGTTGACAACCAGGATCGCGTCGCAACTTCGTTGGGCGAACAGTTCACAGCTGGTTTTACAACGCTTGACATTCGCGGCTACGCAAAAGCGACGGACAAGCTGAACGTGTTTGCCGGCATCGAGAATGTGACGGATAGAAAGTACCGGGAGTACCTCGATTCGCGAATCTTAATCAACCCTGTCTATCAACCGGGTATTAGCTTCTACTTTGGAACCGAGTACATCTACTAACGCGATTATGCTGCCAGACGATCCGATTGCATCTGTCCTTGCTACGCACGTGAATCATTGTGTCGCCGGTCCTGTATTCTTCGTTGCATCGCCGGTGATCAGTGCTTCCGCATCGCGTCGAACTGTCCAAAGTTTGTAGTTGCCGGGGGCATGTTTATCCATATTCGCAATGGCGCGATCAATAGCGGACCTTGCCTCGCCCTTGTTCTCTAGCCGCCAGAGAGCCATGGCTCGCCAAAACTCGATGGTTGAATTGTGGCTGATTTGCACCACTTCCGCTCGGTCAAGTTGCTCTAAGCAATCGGACCACATCTGCTGGCGAAATAACGCTATGGCTTTAAGCTCCAGGTATTCAGATCGCGTTGAATGTTCGTCGGACAGCTTGGTGGCTATATCCAGCCCGCGACTCGCGTCACGGATTGTGTCGTCCGGACACAGCAACAGCAGCGACGCCAGTCGGTACTGATGTTCATCACTTAGTTGCCGTGACTCGCGCTCTTCCAGGGCCAGACGGTAGAAGGAGTTTGCTTCGTCCGAGCGGCCAAGCTGACGAAGTGCATCGCCGAGATAAGTTCGCGCCCAGGCCAATCCATCGTGGCTGAAATCGTCCTCTGGCGCGAGTTGAATCGCTTTCTCAAAGTCGCTTTGCGCGTCGGCTAAGGATTGCTGCGCTGCGTCGCCATCTTGAGACAGCATCTTTAGGATTCCCAAACCGTTGTAGCTCTGTCCCCTTAGTCGGTAGTAGTGAGGGTCGTCTGGGAAATGATTGAGAAGGGTTTCGGTCTTCTCAAGTCCTTTGTAAAACGCGGTTTCAGCGAGAGCCAACTCGTTCAACTCACGCAATACTTGACCTAAAGTCAAAAGGGCATAAACCTCTCTAACGAAATACTCCACAGTGTCCGAGTTGCCATCCACAAGATCCATCGTGATGCTCAGTCCGACTTCGGCATGTTGCTTGGCCTCCTCGTTCTGTCCGAGACGCGAGAGCACTTGCGCCAGATCCAGGTGCGCTGTAGCGAGGTGCGCATGATACGCTGGCACATCGGGACGACTGCGGACTAATGCCACGTAGTCATCAATCGACGCCAGATAGAGCGGTGCCGACTCACTGGATTGCCCCATCGTTTGCATCGTATTGGCGAGTGTCAAACGAGCATCGGCAAGGCCCTGCAAATATCGCGGCTCGTTCTCATCGCTAGCGACGAGTTGCTCATAAACCTGGATTGCCTGCCTCAATTCCGTCAGTGCTTTGTCAGTTTCAGCCGTCTGTAACAGTAACTCGCCGAAGGAAATCTGAACTTTGGCCAGTTCCTCTTTGTCTTGGTTCAGTTGCGTTTTCTCGGCAAGACTTGCGAATCTTTGGCTCGCTTGAGAATAAGCTTCGGTTGCCTCATCGAAGCGAGACATGCGGCTGAGCAACACGCCACGGTTTGCAAGTAGCTGTGCCTCCAAACGACGATAGTCAACGCGTTGCGGCTCTTGCGATAGCAGTTTTTGAAGGCCGTCGTTCGCAGAGTTATATGCTTTCTCGGCCTGTTGGTGTGAACTTAATGCGTCGACCGTGTCTGGCATGGTCGCGACGGTGACATACAAAAGTCCTAACTTAATTTGTCCTTGTATCGAGGCGAATTCAACTTCTTCCCTCTCCGAGTCGATCGTTCTCAACTCGTCAAAAACGATTTGAGCTCGTTCATACGCTTCTCTGGATGCATCGAATTCAGCCAGCAGGCGATGCACGTCGCCGAGCCTGAGTAGCGCCATCGCAAATTCAATACGCAGCTCCGGGTCGTCCGTGCGTTCCTCGACGAATTCCTCGTAGTGAGCGGCCGCATCCCGGAGTAGTCGCGTGCGGAGTTCCTGCACGCCCGGATAGTTAAGCAGACCATCGCTGATGCCGGTGAAGGATTGATCGACGGCACGACGCGCTTGTCGAAAACGCCGAGTGGCCTCCGCTTTTGCCAGCCGCGCCTCGGCCAGGGCTTCTTGTTCGGCGTCGAGCGCCAACTGAGTTGTTTCGCGAGCCGCCCGCTCTCGCCGCCGGGCGCTTTCGACCAGCACCGTCGCAATCGTCAAACCGAGTGAAAGTATCAGTAACGCCGTGCCGATGGACTGTGCCCAAACGCGATGACGGCGAAACCATCTTGCTAACTGTTGACGCCAAGGCTCTGTATAGACGGAGACTGGCTCGTCTGCCAACCAGCGTTGAAGATCGCGTGCCAAATCCCCAGCGTTTTGGTATCGGTCTGATTGTTTTTGCGCCATGGCGTGGGCGCAAATTGCGTCGAGTGCAATGGGAATCGACGGATCGATACCGCGGGTCCGCGGTGTTTCGCCCTTAGAAATTCGATCCAGTAAATTCAACGTGTCGCGCCCGCTATTTCCCGACTTCTCGCCACGATGTGGTGCCTTGCCAGTCAGAACATTGAACAGGATGGCACCAAGTCCATAGACATCGGTACGGTGGTCGGCGAGATCATGCTCGCCTCGGGCCTGTTCCGGTGCCATGAAAGCCGGAGATCCTACGATACGTCCCTGGATCGTCCGTTGCGAATCATCTACTTCGGTAACGGAAACGGGACGATGATCCCGATCAGCTTCTCCGAATTGTTTGGCAAGTCCCCAATCGAGGACAATCACTTCGCCAAAATCCCCCAACATCACGTTCTGTGGCTTCAAATCGCGGTGGATGACTCCGTGCGAACCGGCGTAGGCGATGGCGTTACAGATATCAATACAAATGTTTAGAAGCCGCGGCAGTTCAAGCGGATCAATCGTGCCCTGCTTGCGATGTTTCTGGTACCGCCGAATCTCATCCTCAAGTGTCTTACCTCGAAGAAATCGCATCGTATAGTAAGGTTGGCCGAACTCATCCGATTGTTGCAGCTCATAGATGGGGATGATATTCGGATGTTCCAGTTGACCGGTAATCTGTGCCTCGCGGATCAATCGCCATCGCGTTTGCGAATCTTCTCTGCCGGGCCGAATACTTTTGATTGCAATTTGGCGGTTCAACGTCAGGTCCGTCGCGAGCCAAACCTGCCCCAGCCCACCTTCTCCCTGGACACGCGTGAACGAGTATCGCGATCGGTTTTCCCGTTGGTAAATGCTGGTCGCACGATCCGGCGGTGCGCCGGCTGCAATTGTGTGGGCCGAGTCGCCATCGATGGTTTTGGCAAACTGTGGCGGTACGCTGCCGCTCGGTGACGATGCCGAACTGCCGAACGCTCGTCCCACAAAGCTGGAGTCGATTGTTTCAGAGAGTCGATCGATCGTCTGCACTTCCGAACCCGGTGGCACTGCGGCCGGCAGGCCTAAATCGATCGTCTCGACGGGGTGATCAGTTTGTACGTCCTCAAGCGTACCGCTTTCCGGTGTCGATGGCGGAGCGAAATCGCGAGTTTCCCCGGGCGCGAATTCTGGGGCCGCGAGTTGGTCCTGGACTTGCCGGTCAAGTTCTGTGCGATCCAACTCGCTGATTAACCCCTTTTTCACTAACAAGTCTGCTAGTGAAGTATTAGAGGTCCGCGCGACTTCCGCACTCGTTTCCGCGACGTGAACCGCAGTTACCTTACCTGCTTGTACTGCTAAGCATCCGAACAGTGCGTCACGATCTATATCCACGTAGATCCTCCGGGCGATTTGTCGACCGGACGCGAAAAGCTGGTTGAACGTGTCGCAAACTTGAATTCGCGACTGCTTCCAACAGTCGACATCGTGTTCCTCGGGAAGAATCGAGATCAGTTTCGTTGAATCAATATACCCGACATCAGCTTCACTTGTCCCTATCGGTGTGGTTTTTTGCAGTTACGAGCTGTTCGACTGTCATCGAACTCGTAGCTCCCTCTTCCTGGACTTCAAATATTCGTTATCGGAGGGATTCAATTCCAACCCGCCATCATCCGACCAGTCGAACGATGAGGCAGTCCGCAGAAAACGACGAGAGCAAGTCGAAACATTCGAAAGCGATGTCCTTGCGATGGTCCAGACACGCTATCCGGACACACGACGATCTGTTGTCGTTCTGTCACTGCCGGGGCGGTGGAGAGTGACGCTGTGAAGGTGAATTAGATCTGCACGGCGCAAAACTCACGGCGCAAAACTCTTTGATTCGGAGGATCCCAGACGGTGTATCCAAACCCACAGGAAGTGGTCATCAAAAAGCAAGGTGTGGAGTAATTGAATCGCTATGGTAAAGAATTGACAAGCACGGTTGCGGTTCGCATAATCCGGAACAAACCTCAGTCAGATCGATCGATGTTCATCGCGCCCTTCATGATCGCCTGCTCGGGCACGCTCGGAAAGCTCTTCTCGTGACTCCACTCGAACCCACTGGTCGTCATCCCACGGACCAATCCGATTCGCAAGAGACAGCGGAGATGGCGCCCGCCGTCGCCCTGGTTGATGAGGGGGCGTTTATGAATCTGACGACCGCGATTCAGAGCATCCACTTTAAGGTGTGGGTCACGGTAGAAAGTTCTGGAACACTGCGTCAAGAATCAATTCCGTTAACCGACGAGCGTGCTCTTGTGCATGCGGCTGGAAGGCTTTTTGCGCAGGGCGCGACCGAAGAAGCAGCCAAACAGATCAAGCAGGCTCAGAGTGGATTCAATCGAAAAAAAGCCGAATGGGAACGCCGCGTCCGACAAAGCGAGGATGATTCGTCTCGCCGCCGTGCCATGCGTGAATTGCAACAGAAGAAAGGAAACCACAATCCGATCAACACTCGTGTTTCGCCTGCTGAGAATCAGTTTAGGCGGCTTGTCGAGGCAATGGATGTGCATCTGACGCTGGAACGAAAGCGAGAGTTGGAACGAAAGCAAGCCGCAGCGAATTCAGCAGCGGCTATTTCCGAGGACGAGGAACTAATCGCTATCCCCGCGGGCTTCCTGGACGAATTCAGAACAGCAGAAGGTGACGAGCGACATGCCGTCGTCAGCAAGTACTTCAACGTGGAAGCAGAATTGATGGTTGAAGTCAGGCCGGCAGGTACTCAGCAAGCAAGCGTCACGTTCACTCCGGCGCTACCCAAGCACCGCCTGTATTACATCGTTGATGCCGCACAGATTGTCCGCCTTCGTCGTCTAAAGGTCTCCAGAAATGTCTTCTATCACAACTGCCTGACGCGGCAGAACGACAAGATGACTTTGCAGTCGGTCATTGAGTATGTTCAAGCTGGCGGCGTGTGGCTGCTTCGGCCGAGACCGAATTCCTTCCAGACAGACTAACAACTCCTAACAAAACGGGGACTGGCTCCCGGAACGTCGGGTATTGTCCTGGAAAAACCAGTCTCCCGAGGGTGCCTGTCCCAGTTTTGTTAGAACCTCTAAATGCGACATCACTCCATGTCACGAGAGATTTTTTTCGTGCGTTGCTGGTCGCGAAACTTCTGCTTTCGTTGTTGTTTTCTCTGGCGAGTCGTTTCTTCCTTTTGAGCAATTGCCGCCTCCGTTTGGACTTTCTCTTGTTTCATCGTCGCGGGAGTTTCGAAGGTCAATCGACCCAGTCCACCAGAACGAATTTCTGTAACGAGAATTCGGCTCGCGCGATCAATGTCGATGACTCCGCTTTTTCCGAGGCAACCTCGACGATGTCCAATTGCCTCGATCGCTTCCAAATCCGTAGTCGGAATCGAGTCCAAGCCGTAACGCTCCACGAGCCTTTCCGGCCATTGTTCGAGTATCGCACGTGCGGCAAAAAAACCGACCTCGGCATAGTCCATAGCGGTTTCTTTGATGGTGCCGATCAAGGCCAGACGATAGCCGCTGTTCACGTTGTGTACATTCGGCCAGAGGACGCCGGGCGTATCGAGAAGCGTTATGCCATCACCGATGCTAACTCGCTGTTGCTGCTTTGTGACGGCAGGTGTGTTCCCTGTCTTGGCGATCTTTTTTCCCGCAAGAAAATTGATGATCGTCGATTTTCCGACGTTCGGAATCCCGGCAATCATGGCGTTAATCGATTTGCCCGCACGGTTTGGCACCATGCTCGCTACCAACGATCTCAGTTGTCGGATTGTGGGAACATCTTCTTTGGTGACAGCCGCGGCTCGCGTGAAAGCGGTTTCCTCGAAATGACTTCGCCAAACATCCGTTTGCGACTCATCCGCAAGGTCGCTCTTTGTTAGGACTTTCAAACAAGGTTTGTCACCCAGCAATTCGGCAAGCATCGGATTCTCGCTCGAGTAGGGAATCCTCGCGTCGAGCACTTCGATGATCACATGGATTTTGGGCAGCACGGCCTGCATCTCGAGGCGAGCTTTGTGCATGTGGCCCGGGAACCATTGGATTGGCATGTTGTTGCACGTAACAGATGGTGAATCGGAATCCGAGCCAGCGCCTTAGAACTCCAGAGCGCGTTCAACGATTTCTCGGACATCTTTAGACAGAGAAGTGACCGCCGCAATGCGTTCTAATTCGCTCCGCATCAGGCTTTGGCGAACTGCTTCAAACCGGCGATAGTCGTTCAGCCGGGACACCAGTCGCGAGGCTAGTTGCGGATTGTCCTGGTCGATCTTGATCACAAAGTCTGACAAAAGTCTGTAACCCCCACCGTCGCTTTGGTGAAATCTGGCGTGATTGATCGCATAGTTGCCTATCAAAGCGCGAACTCGATTGGGAGTACTAACCGTGAAGTCTGCGTGCCTCGTCAGAGCAATGACTCGTTCGAGTGTGCTTTCGGCATCGGCAGAAGCTTGTGCAGCAAACCACTTGTCCAGCACTAATGGCATCGTGTGATACTCGCCATAGAAATCTTGCAATGCGGCTTCGCATTGCGGTCCCGGATGGTTTGTAAGTGCGCGGAGTGCCGCAACTTTGTCAGTCATGTTATCCGACGTCGCGAATTGCCGGGCCGCAAGTTCAAGCGATTCGCCGTCGCCGTCGATCGTCAAATAAGCGAGCGTTGTGTTCTTCAATCGGCGGGCATCAATGCTTCGCTGGTCGTTGCGATAGGCTCCACTTTCCGTTAGAGCGGCGTAGGTCGCGCGGAACCAATCGGCATGAGCGGCAACGACTCGACGACGCAAGTTGATTCGAGCCTCGTGGATTGCTGCCGGGTCGACGACAGACATCTCCTGAGCGATCGTCGCTTCCGATGGCAGGGTTAACAACAGGGATCGATAGGAACCGTCTAGTGATTCGTCATGCATCTGTCTCCCGATTGCGTCCAAATACAACTCGAGTACTTCGCCATCGGCAACATCCGTGCTGCCTGCGTGCGCAGTAAGCAATCGAAGCGCCAGCGTTTGCCCGGCGTCCCACCGATTAAACGTGTCGTTGTCATGTGACATCAAGAATGCCAGTTGGCGATCGTCACGCGACATCTTTAATCGCACCGGTGCCGAAAAGCCTCGAAGCACAGAAGCGGTGGGACGCTCGGACAGTCCCACGAATGTCCACTTTTGCTGAGCTTCTTCCAGCATCAGCAGTTGCTCGGTTCGACCCTCTGATGACCCGGTATCCAACTGCAACGGCAACTGCGTTCCGACAGGGTCCAACAGCGCCGCGCGGATGGGAATCGGTACCGGCTTGCGATTCGCAGCACCAGGGATCGAATCAGGCAAAGGAGGATACGTCTGCGAGAATTCGAGCGTGTACTTTCCAGATGCGTCGTCCCAGGTCTCGGTGACAGCGACTTCAGGTGTACCGGGCTGCGAGTACCAGCGATCCATCAACGAAAAGTCGACATCGTTTGCGTCAGCCATCGCAGCACGAAAATCGTCGCACGTAACAGCGCTGTTGTCGTGGCGTTGAAAGTACAGATCCATCCCCCGCCGAAAGCCGGCGGCTCCTAGTCGGGTGTGGTACATGCGAATGATCTCTGCACCCTTGTCGTAGACAGTCGCCGTATAGAAATTGTCCATGGCGATGTAGGACTCGGGACGAATCGGGTGCGCCATCGGTCCGCTGTCTTCGGCGAACTGGCGCCCGCGAAGTGATACGACGTCGTCGATGCGTTTTACAGCCGCGGACGTTTGATCGATGGTGAACTGCTGGTCCCGAAAAACCGTCAAGCCTTCTTTCAACGTCAGCTGAAACCAGTCGCGACACGTGACTCGATTTCCGGTCCAGTTGTGAAAGTACTCGTGAGCGATAACGGCTTCGACACGCAAGAAATCGTCGTCCGTTGCCGTTTCGGAGGCGGCCAACACGAACTGGGAATTGAAAACATTTAGCCCTTTGTTTTCCATCGCACCCATGTTGAAATCGTCGACCGCGACGATCATATAGATATCCAGATCGTACTCTAGCCCAAAGACCTCCTCGTCCCAACGCATCGACTTCTGCAAAGAAGCCAAGGCGTGCTCGCATTGGTTCAAATTGCGCTCTTCTACCCAGATTTCTAAAGCCACCTTGCGACCGCTTGCTGTTGTGAAGCTTCCCTGATGGCACCTCAAATCACCCGCTACGAGTGCGAACAGGTAACTCGGTTTTGGGTGCGGGTCCACCCAAACAACCTCGTGCCGTCCGCCGTCAAGTTCGCGCTGCGAGATCCGATTGCCGTTCGACAGCATGATTGGACACATCGTTCGGTCACCGCGGATCGTCACGCGGTATTGGCTCATAACGTCCGGTCGGTCGGGAAAGAAAGTGATGCGGCGGAACCCTTGGGCTTCGCACTGTGTGCAAAAGTTGCCGCTGGTTCGATACAGCCCTGACAATGCTTTGTTCGCGGACGGATTGATAATCACGCTAGTTTCGACGACGCACTGATCGGGCAAGCCATCCACCACGAGCGCGTCCTCGGTCAACTCGTACTGATCGGCTGTTAACAACACACCATCTACACGGATCGACTGTAGCGAAAGCTTTTCGCCATCCAGCGTCAGTCGTCGGTCGTCTTGCTGGTCGTTTCGCCTCACGAATAGTTTGGCCGCAACGACAGTCTCGGTCGGTTCCAGATCGAACTCGAGCTCGACACGGTCGATCCAATAAGTGGGCGGCGTATAATCCTTGCGGTAAACTGTTTTCGTCGACGGGGCGGACAATTTTGGGCCTATGAGGTTCGAGTGCCGAAAGCGAGGAATGAGGTTCAAGTATAAAGCATTTCACAATCAATGCGGCAGGTGTGGGAGCAGGAGCTCTCAGTGAGAAGTGAGCTAAGGAACACGGGAAAAATAACTTCGGCGAAACCAAAGTAGACATCACACTCCGTGGGATGATTAGCAGAAGATATAGCGAAGTTGTTTTTCCCGTGTTCCTAAGCGGCGTTGCCGAATCACGAAGCAAACGAGATACTACGCCGACAAACTTACTCTCCTCTTCCCTCTGATGACTTCACTACCATGCAATTCTCCATCCGTCGTGAGTTGACCGCGTTGCTCTGCGTGTTTTCCGTTTTTGCTTGTTCCTGTTCTTCGACGACCACGAGCAAGCCACATTTCGGCGAAAATGCCGCTTCAGCCAGTGCCACGGCCGGACCAGTCGACGCGGATGCTCCGACCGAGTTCACGTCTACCGAGTCCGGCTTGAAGTACCGAGTCTTGCGAAAGTCAGAGGGCACCAAGCCCGTCGCTTCGGATACCGTTCTCGCCCATTACGTCGGTTGGTTAGATGATGGCAGCGAGTTCGACAGTTCCTATTCTCGCGGCGAGCCCACCAGCTTTCCTCTCAGCGGTGTGATTCCAGGCTGGACCGAAGGATTGCAACTCGTTGGTGAGGGCGGGATGATCGAGCTGGAGATTCCGTCTGATTTAGGGTACGGCGAAATGGGCATGCCAGGTGCAATCCCACCTCGGGCAACACTGCACTTTAAGGTCGAGCTGATCGACATTTTTTAGCATTGCCGGCACTTCGGTCGCTGGTTCCTGATGCAAGTGTCATCGAAAAGCGACATGCTACTCGAAGCGTTTGCGCTGTTCCGGCAACGAATTGCGCGAACTAGTTCCGGCGTACCTGAATAATCCGGGCTATGCCTCGCGCGTCCCGGTTCAGTGCATCTCTTCTTGAAAAGTCGCTCTCGCTCCCTCTCTCGCACAACAGCAGGCAGTTTCACGACTATTGCGAGATAGCAGTGAGCCCATCGTCGCCTCGCAGCCGAACTATTGGAATTGCGTCGTAAACGATCGTCTCTAACTTGCCAGCAACAACCAGACGACAGATACTCGATGGAGTCAATGGCCCGCCAGCGTGCCCCACCTCGCGTGAGGCCCCAGACTTTTCGAGACACTGCCTGCCAGAATTCCGTTGGGCAACTTAACCAAAATGAAGTTCGACGATTGGTTTATCGCTCAATTCCGTGACGTGCTGTCCGAACCGCTCGCCGAGACGGATGGCATCTCCGATTCCGAGATTGATGCCGCACTGAACGGTTCTTCGGTTCCTTCGTCTGTTCGCGCGTACTTTCGCGTCGCAGGTAAACACTGGCTCAACACCAATTACAACGAATGGCTTCCTATTGGTGCTTTCGAGACCATTGGGGACTACACGATTTTGATGGACGAAAACCAATGTGTCGTTCGCTGGGGCTTTCGCGCTGCCGACATGACTGCGGACGATCCCATCGTTTATCAGGCCCAAACCGGTAGCGATCCGCTTGAATGGTACTCCGAGGAAAAGCCGTTTTCGCAATTCATAATCGCGATGTGGCGATGGTTATTAACTGGCGATGTACCGGCATAGTGGTCGCCCAGCAATATCTGGCCGCTGAGTTGCGGCATCCATGCCGCAAACGCCTTTCTTCTTCAATCTTCGCGGGCACTCGTTGTATAATCTCTTTGTGATCAGCCGTTTCTCGCCTCAATCGGGGGCGGCGCCCGTCACACAAATCGTTGTGCGAACCAATCAAATGGTCACGGAGGACGACCAATTCCTTTCACGCCATTTCACTTTGGACCGGGGCTGCTCGTCAAAGCGTGTGGCCCACGGTATTTCTGGCTCTCGTCGTTCGTGACTGCGAATGTTCTCATCGACATCGAAGTCTTGTACTATCTCCGGCGACATGAACCACCGATACATCGATACTTGCATACCTATGTTGGTGGTATCGCGATGGGGCTACTCGCCGGGTTGTTGATATTTGGCATCGTTCAGGTCTCGCGGCGCATTGGGCCTGCGCGTTGGCTGTGGGTTCGACGATTGGAGTTGACACCGAGATGTCGTCTGCTGAGTCAATCCCTCGTCGCCGGGACCATTGGCGGCGTCTCGCATATTCTCCTCGACAGTTTCATGCACCATGACATGAATCCACTGTGGCCGGTCATCGAAGGAAATGCGTTGGCTGGAGCGATCGGCGTTCCCATTCTGCACATTGGTCTTGCACTAACCGGGGTCTTCGGTCTTGTGCTCTGGCTCCTCCTCCGAGAATCATAGACCACCTGGCCGCAAGACAAAGCAGCACATCGATGAGGCTCGAAATGACGACGCGGAAAGCGTCACGCGATTGACGCAAAATCGAGTGCCGCGCGCTTGCTTAAGGTTTCACCGACTCGAAAACCGCAAAGGACAACCGACGCAAAAACTATGGCACAAACGACGTTAGCCGAAGAAATGCAGAATCGTGAGAGAAGACACCGAATAAAATGGCGGAAGTGCATGGGAATCGAACCCACCGGAGCCGCGTTTATCGCAACTCCCAACGGTTTTGAAAACCGGGGCCACCACCAGGTGTGCAAGCACTTCCTTCCAAGGCATTGTGGGTCTTGTTAAATCTTCGACTCGGTCGCGCAGTCCGTGGATCCATTTTGTACCAAACATCTCGCGATTACCCCGGACGAACGACCTCGCCGCGAACGCCCACCTTGCGAACGCTCAGATTAAGCGTTCACGTGAACGACGCCGAAGCATTCTACTCGTTCCTAGATCGCGAAGGAACCAGCGGGTATTCCGAACATCGGTTGTTGCCGCAGTGCGGTACTAACCACAGAAATCTGGCGGCAAACGCGGCAAGTACCACCGGGCGTTTTAGGGCGTGTATCTGTAGATCTTCGACTCCGTACCGTCTTTGAACTTCAATTGCACCGTGACCAGTTCCGTATCGCCGGGGATTTCGATATATGTCAAAAAGTCCTCTGTAATTGCACCGGGGTTTTTCGGATCGTCTGGAGGCATGTCGTAGATCTTGTCCGGGACTTCTACGCCGAGACCGTAGCGAACTTCCTCAATCGCCGCTCGATAGGACATCAAAGTCGAGAAGTAGAGCAGACGTTTGCCGTCGTAGTCACGCATCGCGACCCACGTGCTTGTGAAACGCTGCAATATCGACTTCGCAAATCGTTGGTGTTCTATCGCAGGGTCAAACACGACGTCGTACGGTCCACGTTCCCGGTCTCGGACGTCGGTGTATTTGAAGTTCAAAGTCGTCTTTTCGATGTCGTTACGCAACTCGATGGTCTTGTTGGGCATGGGAAAACCGGTTCGCGGGTCGACTTCTGGTAATAGGCCAGTACTCTCAAACTCATCTTGTTCGTTTTCACGGAAGAAGATCTCTTTCACGAGTCCGACGATCTCGACGTGCAACATCCATGCCGCGTTTGTCTTGACGGCGGTTAACGTGACAGGATTTTTTAGCGACTCTTCGCTGAATGCCTTAAGTGCTTCGAGCCGTGCTCTCGCATCGGCCAATTGCGAGTCGGCCGATTCCTTGTCGAGTATGAACTTCAGGTATTTCCCTTCTTCGTGGAGCTTCAAGAATGTCTGTAGATAGTCGTATTCGGCGGCTTTGTCTGACATGGCCTGATCTCCCAGTCGGGCCTCGGAATAGTCGCGGCTCAATTCGTAATACACGGGAGCGAAATCCGGATGCTGAGCGGCGAATTCTCGGAGCCGCTTGACTCTGGAACCTTGATCGAGAAGTAGCAGCGAAGCGTACTCGGTTACAAAGCTGGATGAATTGCTGCCGAGCTCGCGGTAGACTTCGCGCGCACCCTCTCGGCCCTCTTGCAGCTTTAAGAATGACTGATAACGCACGTGGGGATCGACCAAGTTCAAGCCAAAGGAGAAGAATCTCGCATAGCTTTGCCGCGCCTTGGCATAGTCTCCGTCCCGCTCCTGGAGGCGAGCATTATGATAGAAATCCTGAGGGGTTTGGGGATTCGCGATGATTCCTCCCGAGTCCGCGACTGCTTGCACGCCGTCGCGAATTTCGTCAATCGATGATGCAATCCGGTCGGTGTTGGTTTTGACGTCGCTGGTCGTCTCCGCAAGTACGCTGGTGTTCTGTTCAATTTGTTCAGTCGTTTGCCGGACTTCTGCCAAGTCTTCGTGCGTGTCGAGATTCTGACTGATGACAAAGATGCCGATCGCGACCAACGCGATTGCGATAGGCATAGCGATCGCCAGCTTGCGATTGATCCCCTTCGCCGCCTGCCGCACGTCGGAAATGTCGTCCTTTACGGACATGACATCGTCGTGGAGATTGGAAAAGTACGTGTTTAGTTCCATATCAGACGCATTGATATATTGCGACGGATCGACTCGTGTAGCGCCTTGTTTGTGCGAGACCTCGACAGGTGTCATAAGTTCGTCGTAATACAATTCTAACAATGCAAGTTGCGTATTAGATATCCGCTTGTTGTGGGCCAGTGTGTTTCGGATGCGGCGGATGTCTTCCAAGAAGGCTTGTATGGTGCGCCGCTTCTCGCGCATAAGGCTTAGGAAGGAAGTAGCATCGTACAACTTTTGGTGATGTGCGAACTCTTCCTTGTTGACAAAGATACTGGCCAACTCACTGAACGCTGTGCCGCTGAGTACGTCGTCGGCGTCGGCCGCTCGTAGCCACTTGTCCACCACCTGCTCTCCGAAGGCCTTTTGCAGGTAGGCGATCAGACCTTCTTGACCTTTGTGGTGCTCGCCAACGAGACTACGCAAAACCAGTTCCAAGGCTCGGATGCGTCGGCGGCCAGCGTCTTCGGATGTGGTTGCCTTTAGATCGAAGGCTAGATTCGCGTCGGGTAGACGCCGGTCAATGGTTTCGACCCAAGACAGTAATCGCAGCTGCGAAATGACCGTATTGCGGTGCTCTGTTGATGTCATATCTCGGGAATGCTGCCTGCGTCGTTCGACATCGGCTACCGTCTTGTTGAATTGCGCGAGTTCGTCCTGCCCCAGCGAGAGCCTTTCACCGATTCTCGCAGAACTTTGCTTGCTGCGCGCGGCCTTGTACAGTTCGACTTGCTCGGCAAAGTCGTCAGGCACCGGCTCATCAGTAAGCAGGGACAGAATTCGTTGAAACGCTTGTGGTACGAGCTGTTCGAGTGATTCAAATTCTTGCATGATTTCTTTTGGGTTCACAAGGACATCAATGCTGATTCCAGGTTTTGCCGATAAACAGGGCCGCCTTTTCACCACGTCTCAAAATGTATACTCAATGCGGCTGAAATCTGAGAGTTGGAAACTCCATCTCGCAATCCGTTCTCCCGTTGGTCGAACTCACGGTCCTCAAATCTCCACCGGCGGCGATAAATGTACCGTCAGGTGAGCTAAGCGGGGATGCGCCTGGATTCTCCGCCCGAACGGTAAGAGCATTTGAACTAGTTTCGGTACCTATCACAGTACAAGCTGCTAATCAGTTGGACGCTCTAGTCTCAAGGCCAAGCTCGCCATGCTACGCGTTCGAACGCGATAAGCTCAAAGAGAGGAGTCGTACCAATGCATTCACGAGTGACGAGAGTGCGCGATTTCTACTCTATCATTCATTAGCTCATTCAGCAAATGAGTCACCGCAACGTCCAAGGTGGTTGCATTTGTGATATTGAGCAATGAAAGATGCCGGTGCTCGCACAGGCCGACGACGCTTACCGGCGACAAGATGGTGCGTGCAAGTACGCAGCCTGCGAAGAGACAAAGATACAGATTGAGCCAAGCAACATCGCGATCCTACGCCGTACTGCCACCACAGTGGATCGTTATCCGTTAAGGACAGATAGATCTGCGAACCACAAGTAGACCGCCAGTACGAAAGCAACGAGTCCGATACCAAGCGGCCACGCCAATGGCCACGCGGTCAAGTCAACGTCGCCAGAGTACCGATGTTCCCATTCCATTTCTCTTGGCGACAGCTGGCCGATGACGAGCATCAGCACTATCAGCGATACGAAAACGAGCCCCAAGAAGTGAAACTCGTGCATGGAATTGACGTAGCTAGAGAGTGCCGGGACAAAATACCCCAATGCGATCGCTGAGAATCCGACGATCAAGCCGACTTTGGCTGCGACAGCAGGTACCCGCTTCGTCAACATTCCAACCAGCATGACGGAAAAGATCGGGATGAAGTACAAACCGTTCATCTTCTGCAAGTACCCAAATATGCTGTCTTGGCCTGCGAGCATTGGCGCGACAGTCATTGAGGTAACCGCGATTACGCATCCAAAAATCTTCCCCGAGCGAATTACCTGCTTCTGGTCGGCCGTTGGATTGATCATGTCGCGATAAACGCCAAGACTAAATAGCGTGGCCGTACTATTTAACGCGGAATTGAATGAGCTCAAGATCGCACCCACCATTACCGCAGCGAAGAAACCGGCCAGCGGGGCCGGCAAGACATCCTGTACGAGATGACCGTAAGCGTGATCCTTGCGAAGTCCATCAGCGCTGTAAAGATGAAATGCAATGATCCCCGGCAAGACCAAAATCAGAGGTGCTAGAACTTTTAGCATCCCTGCGTACAGTACACCCTTCTGGCCCTCGGCGAGGCTGCTTGCGCCGAAGGTTCGCTGAATGATTTGTTGGTTTGTTGTCCAGTAGAACAGGTTCAAGAGGAGCACTCCGGTAAACAACGTCGAGAACGGTACCGACTGTTTTGTGCCGCCAATTGAATTGAACTTCTCAGGATGCGCCGATTTCAATTCCGAAAGTGCTGCAACCATGCCATCGCTATTTACTGCTTGAAGACCGAAGTAAACGATCAATACGCCACCGACCAGCAAGCCAAAGCCGTTAATGGTGTCCGATACGGCTACCGTCCGCAGTCCACCAAAGATTGCATAGATCGAACCTATAATTCCAATCAGCCAGACGGTTCCCCATAAGATTATCGTGTGGGATTGAATTCCAGTGAGGTCGCTCATATTCAAGATGCCTGACAGTCCTGTTGCACCGGTGTAGAGAATGATTGGCAGCAAGATGACTGCATATGCAAAGATAAAGATCATCGTCGTGATCGTACGCGTGCCGGCGTCGAAGCGATTCTCTAAGAATTGTGGAACAGTGGCGATGCCGCTTTTTAGATATCGCGGAAGAAAGAACAATGCCATGACCACGAGCGAAACAGCTGCGATGACTTCCCATGCCATCACGCAAATGCCATCGGCGAACGCGGCCCCGTTCAGGCCAACTAGTTGCTCGGTGGAAAGATTCGTCAACATAAGCGAGCCGGCAATGTAACCACCCGTTAAGGAACGTCCCGCAAGAAAGTATCCGTCGGAACTGCTGTGATCATCGCCGCGCGTTAGAAACCATGTGATGACACCCACGAGCGCCGTGAAGAAAACGAATGAACTGATGGTCAAGAAGATCATGGGAGAAGTACTTTGTGCGGAGAAGAGAGTTGAGAAGAGCTGATAATCTAGCGCGAAGCGTAACCGCGAGGGTGGCTGTGATGCCAGCGCCAAGCGGTTTCGATGATCGCTCGAAGTTCGGGATAAGCCGGTTGCCAGTTTAACTCTTCGCGGATCTTGGAACTGCCCGCGACAAGCGTTGCAGGATCGCCGGCGCGGCGTGCGATGACATCAGCGGGGATGGGATGGCCGGTGATCTCGCGTGCCGTGTCGATGACTTGTTTCACGCTGAAGCCTTGCCCGTTTCCCAAGTTGTAAGTCCGGCTGCCACTGTCAATGGCTCGGAGTGCCAGGATGTGGGCTTGGGCTAAATCGAGAACGTGAATGTAATCTCGCACGCAGGTGCCATCCGGCGTATCGTAATCGTCCCCGAAGATGCTCACTCGCTCGCGTTGCCCAAGTGCGACTTGCAAGACGATGGGGATCAAATGCAACTCCGGCGTATGGTCTTCGCCCCTCTCATCGGAAGCTCCTGCTGCGTTAAAGTAGCGTAAGGCCGCGTATTTCAATCCGTGAACTCGGTCCATCCAGTAGAGCATGCGTTCACAAATGAACTTCGATTCTCCGTACGGGCTGCCCGGCACAATGCGTTCCGATTCGTCGATTGGCATTCGCTCTGGGTCATCAAACAAGTTCGCCGTCGACGACAAAATGATGTTCTTGACGCCGTGCGCGGTCATGCTTTGTAGCAAGTTTAGAAAGTTGGTGACATTTTCGCCCAAGTATTGAAATGGAAACTTCATCGATTCACCGACCAGCGAATAAGCCGCAAAGTGCATCACGGCATCCGGTTGATGTTCTTCAAGGGCCTTGTCGATCGCGGAAGGATCCTTCAAGTCCGCATGAACGAACGCGGCGTTTGGGTGAACGGCTTCGCGATGACCGAGCGAGAGATTATCGAAGACGACAACTGATTCCCCCTGCGCGATCAACTGCTCGACGACCACGCTGCCGATGTATCCGGCACCTCCTGTGACGAGAATCTTCATGGTGAACTTGCCTACTCTGCAGGTTACTTGATGCGATGCGCGCCGCGAGCCGGGCGCGTTGTAAATAGTGTTGGTTGAATGCCCGTTCGTTGGAAGTACCGCTCGATGATGGAAGCTGCGACCGAGTCGGTCGACGATGTCTTGACTAGGCTGACGGTGCAACCGCCGAACCCGCCTCCCGTCATGCGTGAACCGAAAACGCCTTCGGTTTCCCCCAACTGTTGTGCGATGTCAACAAGCAAGTTCAACTCGTCGCAACTCACTTCATAATCGTCGCGTAACGACTCATGGCTGGCATACATCAGGCGTCCGACGTCTTGCCAGCGCGAATCGCGAATTGCTGCTACGGTGTCGAGAGTTCGAGCGATCTCGCTGATAACGTGGCGGACGCGACGACCGTACGTCGAGCCAAGAGCTGTGCGAACAACTTCGACTTGATCGAAGGTAGCATCACGAAGTGATCTGACGCCAAGCATTTTTGCTGCTGCTTCACACTCTGCTCGCCGCCGCGCGTACTCACCGCCAGTCAGCTCGTGTTTAACATTTGAATTTGCGATCAGAATCGTAACGTCCGTGTCGTCCAGCGGTACTAGTTCAACGGATTGCGACCGGCAATCGAGCAACATCAAAGTATCTTGCTGGCACAAGACGCTGCTAAACTGATCCATGATGCCGCATGGGACACCAGCAAACTTATGCTCGGCCTGTTGGCAAAGGAGCGCTTTCTCGACGGGATCCAGTTCACACTCGAGCATCGCTTCCAACAGCGTGGCCGTTGCGACTTCGAGTGCCGCGCTGCTGGATAGGCCGCTGCCCAGCGGTACTGTTGAACGGACTAGGGCGTTGAAACCCGAGGCATAACACCCGCGAGCTGCGAAGCCTGCGACTACTCCTTGAAGATAGCTTGCCCAGGTGACCTGGCCCGGCTCCATCGATCCACGAACATGCAGCACAACCTCCTCTCCGACATCGGCGCCAACCAGCCGGGCCGTTTCTTCGTCGGAGGGGCTCGCTGCTATCACGACGTACCGGTCGATTGCCGCTGGCAAGACGAAGCCGCCGTTGTAGTCGGTGTGTTCGCCAATAAGATTCACACGGCCGGGTGCCGCGACAATCCATTGAGGCGCCTGACCAAATCTCTCTTGAAATTGAGATTCGACTTCTGCGCAAAGCTCGGCGAGCGATAGGCAAGAGGGGCTGGACGCTGTGGCGTCTTCTGACATTAGCCAACCGTTTGAAAAGCTGCAAACACAAATTGGATGAGCACCCCAAGCCGCCTATTATCCGGTTAACTCGCCGCTTGGCAATGCGCCGTTACGGCAGTTCTCGGAGAAGTCCGATTTTGGCACCATCTTCGGGAATAACCATAGCGTTCTGTGCGAACCGGTACCATGAGACGTATCACAGTCAGCTTGGGGCGAAATGTGGTGGGAGGACGCTCGTGTTGCGTATCGGAAAGACGTCTGACAAGCCTACCGACGATCAACGCCTACAAATGTCAGCCATGATCGACATCGTGTTTCTTTTGCTCGTATTCTTTGTGATGACTTTTCGGATCACGCCACAGGAGGGTGACTTAGCGATTGAGGCGGGCGCGCCGGCAGGGAGTGTGCATGAAACTGCTACAACGGCCCTGCCGCTTCGATTGAGAATGGATGCTACACCTGATGGCGAAGTGGCGAGGATGAACTTGAACGGAGAAAGCGTCGACAGCCTCGAACGTCTCAAGTCTCGCTTGATCGAATTGGCGGGGGATGGAGCCTTGCGCGATGTAACGATGACGATCGATTGCGACCCGAAATTGAAGTATGCGAAGCTGATCGCAGCGTTAGATCACGTAACTGCACATTGCGACGAGATCGGCCAACGAAAGACCCAGGTGGCGGCAACCAGATTTGTTTGTTCGCCTTAATGCGTGGTTGCAACCAGACCTGTGGTTGCTACTGGCGGCGTCAGTGTTCCCAATGTTGATTAGCGGAGTGGGTTCGCGCCGGCAGTTCCAGTTGCACAAACCGCCCGACAACCGAGCTACACCAAGGTCCTCGTTGGGCGTTAGGCTCGCGGATGAAAGCGATCGTGGACCTTCTTCAGTCGCGATTGATCAACGTGGGTGTAGATCTGAGTCGTCGCGATGCTGGCATGGCCTAGCATCTCTTGAACTTGTCGCAGATCGGCACCTCCGGCCAGCAAATGTGTCGCGAAGCTATGTCGCATGGTATGCGGACTGATTGTGGCGGGGGCTCCGACTCGAAGCGCGTACTTCTTGACCAGTTCCCAGATGGCTTCTCGCCGCAACCTCTTTCCGCTACGTGACAGTAGTAGCCAGGGTGGCGGAGTTGCCGCCACAGCGGCCAAGGTTGGTCGGTCGTGGTCGAGATAGTCTTGTACCGCCGCTTTGGCGAGCCGTCCGATGGGCGCAAGTCGTTGTTTGTTGCCCTTGCCGTGACAGAGGCAGTATCCTTCGGCGAGATGAATATCGGTTGTGCGTAGGTTGGAAAGTTCGGAAGCCCGGCAACCCGTGGCGTAGAGCAGTTCCAACATCGCACGATCTCTGCGCCAATGGGTGTCGTACCGTTGGGGCGCCTGCAAGAAGCGATCGACCATTTGGGGCGAGAGTACTTCTGGAATTCGCTGCCATAGTTTTTGACTGCCCAACAGTTCGGCGAGGTTCTCCTTGAGCAGCCCCTCCAGTTGCAGATAACGGAGAAACATTCGAAGCGCTACGATATGTCGAGCGATGCTGGCGGGTGCGAGTTTCAATTCGTGTAATGTCGCTGCAAAGTCGGACAGATCGGCGATCTTCAATTCTGCGATCGATCGATTTCCTAACCAGTGGCGGAAACGCGTGATGTCGCGGTGATAGGCTGCGACCGTATTGTCGGCAAGTCGACATTCGCCCCGAAGATAGTCGAGGAAGGCCGACGTTAAACGCTGTGCCGAATCCCCACGCATTTTGGGCTGGGGCGGAACCAGTTTGCGACGAGCGCGAGCCATACATAAGATCCGGGCTTGAATTGCCGTTGGGTGGCAGAGAGACGAGCAGTTATGCTAGACGCCTTTCTCCTGCGGTAAGTGATGCGGGAGGTCTACCCCCCGATCACCGCCGAAGTGTCCGTGAGCCTCGGCGGCGCTCGGTGGCAGTCCTACCGCTCTAATCGGATTTTCCAGTCGATCGACTTCATTGGACGGTCGCCTGGGGGTAAGTCGCATTTAGTTGGCGGCATTTTGTTGCCGATTGTAACGGTTACGGAGCGTGTCATGTCACGATTCGCGTTTGGAAATCCTTGCAACCTATTCGTATGCACGCTCCACCGCTGATTTAATATGCAGAAAATCGTTAATGAGAAACCGTACGAGTTCATTCCGCCACACCGTGGGACGTGGTGGCCGAACTTCATTCAACGCTTCAATCTTTACGGTCGCTGGCTGAAGAAGAGTGAGGGCGTGGTTAGCTACGAGCTGCGCAATGACGAGCGTCTCAAGGCATCCTTGGCCGCAGGGTATGGAATCATGCTGGCTCCGAATCACTGCCGTCCAGGCGACCCTTTGGTGTTGGGTTGGTTGGCTCGTGATCTTGGTTTTCATGTCTATGCGATGGCGAGCTGGCATCTCTTTACGCAGGATCGGTTTACCGCCTGGGCGATTCGTACGATGGGCGGTTTCAGTGTTTACCGCGAAGGTGTTGACCGACAGGCGATCAACACTGCGATCGAAATCCTCGAACACGCCGAGCGTCCGTTGATTCTTTTTCCCGAAGGCGCGGTTAGTCGAACCAATGATCGGCTGCACGCGTTGTTGGACGGCGTCGCGTTCATCGCGCGGACGGCAGCAAAACGCAGGGCAAAACTCCTGGAAGGAGGGAAAGTCGTCGTTCATCCCATTGGCATCAAGTACCTGTTTCGCGGCGACTTGGAAAGGGTTGTGGACGAAGTTCTAACAGACATCGAACATCGTTTTTCATGGCATCCACAACGGCACCTAAGCGTTTACGATCGCATCGTGAAAGTCGGGCGTGGGCTGTTGTGCCTCAAAGAGATTGAGCACTTTGGCCAGGAGCAGTCAGGAAGATTCGCCGATCGGTTGACGGGTTTGGTCGATCGCCTGTTGCAACCGCTGGAACAAGAGTGGCTCAACCGAGCACAGACAGGACCCGTCGTGCCGCGCGTCAAGGCGTTGCGTATGAAGCTCTTGCCCGACATGGTGAACGGGGATTTGACTCCCGCAGAGCGGCAGCGGCGTTGGAAGCAACTCGCCGATATCTATCTCGCGCAGCAAGTGTCGTGCTATCCATCCGACTATCTACAACGACCAACGGTGGATCGCTTGCTTGAGACACTGGAACGGTACGAAGAAGATCTGACGGATCGATCACGAGTTCATGGAGATCGCCACGCGATCATTCAAGTGGGCGAGGCGATCGAGGTCAGTCCGAATCGCGATCGCCACGCCGAGGTCGATCCGTTGATGGCTCGCATTGAGCGTGACTTGCAATCGATGCTCGACGAATTGGCGAACGAATCGCCACTCTATGAGTAGTCGTCCGTCGTGATCACTTCGTTTCATGCTGTGGAATCGGCATAATCCGCTCGATCAGAACTCGCTGCTATCTCGATGGGTACGGCGTGAGCTACGTTTTCAAGTCCATTCCGTGCGTTCGGAACACGTGTTTGCCTGCCACTTTGTGGGAATTCATTCGGTGCTAATGATCGTCTTTGCACTCGCCGTTGCCAATTTGGGACTCGGCTTTGCGCTGGCCGTTGCACTCGACCGATTTCCTATCTTGTCATTCACGGGGATTCGGAGAAACGCAAATGGCGGAGCCAATTCTTCGGCTAGTGCATTGCCCGGTAGTCTGGAAGAATTGTCGACGGAACCGGCGGACAAGTGGTCACAGATGCTACTTGCCGCGGAAGTTGACGCTAAATCGCAAACCGAGCAGCTGCTCTGGATCATCAAACTCGATACGGCCTCTCGCCGCGAACGGTTAATTGAACTTGACCGCGCCTTGCTCAAAAACTCACCCGCTCCCGAGATCGCCGAAGCGTTTGAACAGGACATCGAATCATTCAGCGAGCAAGTCGATCGATGGATCATCGAAGTCGAGCCGGAGAAGGAGCAGGCCGGCGCGATCGGGAATGCGCTAGAAGAGTTGCTATTGGATCTGGCTGTTCAGCTTCGCTCGTGTCCCGAATCGGACGAGGCAGAGGGTGGCACTGGTGTGGCCAGGCGATTAGAGGCAGCGATTCACTTGCTAAACGCTCTACGCGATCGAACGGATGCTTTGCTCTGCAGATTATTGACCAAGGAAGACCGGTTGCATAGCGTTGCGGACCGTCATCGCACATTTGGGGAAAAGGGCACGTTCACGCATCTGGGGCTGGCTGCTCTCTTCGATGAGTGGTGGCACGACGATCCCGATCACGTACGTCTGGTCAGTGTCGTCGTGCTAGATCTGGATGCTTTCAGCCTGTACAGCAGTCAAGTTGGGGCGTTCTACGCCGACAAGTCATTGAATCGACTTGGGGATTTGCTCCATAGCCTGCTGCGAAAAGATCGCGGATTCGACCGCGTTGCGCGTTACAGTGGTCAACGGTTCTTGCTGTTCATGGGAGACACTTCTTCGAAGAACGCTGCGAAAGGTGCCGAGCGTGTAAGACAATCGATCGAAGCAGCTTCGTTCAAGTTAGGGAATGAGTCTTACCGCATCACGTGCAGCGTGGGTGTGGTCGAAGTCGGCAAAGACGAGGGGCCTGACCAGTTCTTATTACGCGCCGAAGCTGCGGTGAACGCAGCAAAAGACGCTGGGCGAAACCGGGGATTCGTCGACGCGGCTGATGGTCCCGTAGCGATCAGGCTGCCAAGTTTTGGAGTCGCCGACCAGTGCATCGAGCTGGATGACGATCCGGCAACTTAACACCTGAGAACGAGCCAGCCCCACTGCGGTTTTTACGAAAGAACGTCGGACATATTCCACAGCGTGACATCGAACGATCTACTCAACAGCACGTTTTGCGACTACGACGCGAGCCAAGCCTGCCATATCTTTGAGTGTTCGCGGTGTATCGAATCCACCGTGGTCTCGAATGATTTTGTGCGTCTGCTGCTCGATCATCGGACTGACTTCGAGCAACATGCAGCCGCCCGGTAAGAGATGCTCCGCAGCGGCCGGCACGAGTCGTTGGATGAGCTCACTTCCCGTTGGACCGCCATAGAGCGCAAGATGAGGCTCGTACTCGGCGACTTCCCCACGGAGTTCTTTCATCTCTGATTCGCTGACATAGGGTGGATTGCTCGCTATCACATCGAACAGCCGGTCGTCGATTTGGGAAAACAGATCGCTCTGAATTAGTTCGATACGACTGCTGACTTCATGGCTTATAATGTTTTCTCTCGCGACCTCCAATGCCGTCGAACTGACATCGATGGCGGTGATCTTCGCAGTTGGGAGATTCTTTGCGGCACAAACGGCAACGATTCCGCTGCCCGTACCCACGTCTGCGATGGACAATTCGGGTTTGCGAACACCCAGTTCCTTGGCGGCGTCGAGTAACGCTACTACGAGCAGTTCCGTTTCCGGTCGCGGAATCAAAACGTCGCGGGTGACTTTGAAAGGCAGGGAATAGAACTCACGCCGCCCCACGAGGTACGCGACCGGCTCGCCTGCCGCACGCCGTTTGACCATCTCGCGAAACTTATCGCGAACGGCATCGGACGGTACTTCGTCGAATGCGGTGTACAACTCGATGCGCTCGCAACCGCGGGCGGTCGCCAAGAGAACTTCCGCGTCAAGCCGTGGGCTTGTCGACTCCTTTTGCTTGAGAAAGTCGGTTGTCCACTTAAGCAGACGACCGACTGTCCAAGCTTCTGTGTCAGGCATCTTTGGCAACTCTCACGATCAGTCCTCTTCCTCCATTGAGCCACGTAAGGCGTCGCGATCGTGCTCGATGAGTGCATCGGTTACCGGCTGAAGATCACCGGCGATGACTTGATCTAGTTTGTAGAGTGTGAAGTTGATGCGATGATCGGTAATCCGATTCTCAGGGAAATTGTAGGTGCGAATTCGTTGGCTACGGTCTCCGGAACCAACGAGGGTCTTGCGGTGATCCGACCGCTTTTTCGCTTCCGCTTCTCGCTTCGCATCATAGAGCTTGGATTTCAGCAGCCGGAGCGCTGTTGCCAAGTTTTTGTGTTGACTGCGTTCATCAGAACATTGGACGATGATGCCGGATTCATGATGAAACAGACGCACTGCAGAAGCGGTCTTGTTTACGTGTTGACCGCCTGGGCCCGCGCTAGCGGCATAACGCTGGACTTCGTATTCGTCGGGGAGAAGCTCGATTTCGACGTCTTCCGGTTCGGGCAAAACAGCTACGGTAGCAGCAGAGGTGTGGATGCGTCCCTTGGCTTCCGTCTCGGGAACTCGCTGCACGCGATGTCCGCCGCTTTCGTATTGCAACTCGCGAAAAACATTTTCGCCCTCAAACGCAATCGACACTTCCTTGAAGCCGCCCAATTCGGTGATGCTCGAATCAAGGACCTGCATCTTCCAGCCCTTCTTCTCGGCATGCTTCTTGTACATTTCAAAGAGGTTGCGAGCGAATAGTGCGGCTTCATCGCCACCTGTACCGCCACGAATTTCCATTACACAGCGAGTTCGATTCGCGTCTTCGCCGCCAATCGTCGACTCCAGTAACTCGTTCCACAGACGCTCATTCTTTTCTTCCAGCCTTTCCAACTCTTCCAGTGCCATTTGACGTTCTTCTTTGTCATCGCTTTCTGCCATCTCACGCAGTTCGGCGATTTCGTCGCGAAGCTTTTGGAAGGTTCGATACTTGGTGGCCAGTTTGGCGAGCGAGCCGTGTTCGCGCGCTACTGCGGCCATGCGATTCGAATCGACCTGAACCGCCGGGTCCGCCATCATCCGCTCGAGTTCTTCGAAGCGGTGCAACTTTTCGTCGAGCATCTTGCGCATGGTAAGAGCGCCTTGTCCGCTGTTGTGGAAAGCGACCGAGAGTTGCGACGCGGCCAATCAAGCTAGAAAGGCCGTGGGCCACATCGCGCGCGATAGATGCCGAAAGGCTAAGAGTCGGCCTTGGCTTTGGCCGGTTTCTTCTTGGCTGGCTTCTGAAGGCTCGCGTAGCTACCCGCAGCAAACTTGTTTTGAAACTTTTCGATACGCCCAGCCGTATCGATATACTTCAACTTCCCTGTGAAGAATGGGTGGCACATATTGCAGATGTCCACCTTCAGCTCACTGCGAACACTTCGCGTCGTGAAGGTGTTTCCACAACCACAGGTGACTGCAGTTTCAACGTAATTTGGGTGAATGCCGTCCTTCATGTCCCAAGTCCTTGCGGGCAGTTACTTACTAATGTCAGCGTCTGTCACACTTGTGAATCCGCAATAATATCATTCGACGTAAATTGCCACAAGCCGCGGCCAGAGACGAGAAAAGGCGGGCAATAGCCCGCCTTTGTCCCGTTTCGCTTGTAATTCTACGGAAACCGATCAGTTTTCTTCCGTTGCTAGCTCGTCGTCGAGTTCACCGGCGGCAAGCGATTCAGCTTCTTCGGTCGCTGAGATTTCCTCGACCTTGCCGATTTGCTGATAACCGAGGTCGCGGAGAACCTCAAGGATTTCGCTGCAAGTTGGGAACATTCGACCGCTGGATCGCTTATAAGCGTCCATGGCCTGCATGAACTCAATTTCCTGGTTCGAGTAGTCGCGTTCGCAGGTAGTCGGATCGATTTGTCTGCGTCGTGGAGCCTTGCGTCGTGGGGCTTGCCGTCGCTCCTCGGCCACTGGCGAGTCGGTTTTTCGTCGGTCTTCAGTCGCTCGCCGATCGGTAGGCGTTCGTCGATCGAGAGTTATTTCTGCATTCTTCGTGCGTGCCACAGTATTCCTCCAAAGCATCAGCCTGCGGAATACCCTTCCATAGGTGTAAGTTTAGCGATCCGGCTATAGATGTAGTGCATCGGATGGACGTGTTGTTAAAATGCAACGCCTAGGAAAAAGGAGAGGTTGTTCTGGCCCGTGCGGATTGCACGGATATTGGCGTTTGCGGGAACATTCCGGTTGCGACGCTGATTGATCCGCACCGAGTTATTCGAGACGTGGCCTTGCATCAATCGTGACGACAATGCGGGCTAGCGGATCAGCCGATCAAGTCACGCAACTTCCAACTGAACGCTTGTGGATCAACGGATTGTCGTTCCGAGTAGCCGGGAAGTGTGCGGCGTAGAGTATCGATCGCAAGATTGAAAGTTAGTGCTAACGGTCGAATGCCGCTGGCAAGATGGTCGACCGGTTCCAGCATCTCGAACCGATGATCTGACAGTCGCGTCAGCAATTGTCGCATCACAAGGCGCAGGTCTTCCGACTCTTGTTCAGTCAGCGACTTGTCGGCAAGCTGAATTGAGTTAGGTGTCACGAGCGCTAAGCCCGCTACATCACGCTCACCTTTGTGTCGTAGTCTTACTCGGTCGCCGGCAAGCGGTAGGAGGGCAATAAAAATCGCAACGGCAGTAGCCAGCGCGATTAGCACGAATCGCTTGTTTTGACGACGCCGTTGATCGACGCGTAAACGATCCAGCACACGGTTGCCAAGGAACCGTTCTTGGTTCGGTGAGGGCAACAGCTTAAGTCCGGCGAAAATCTTCGCTTGTGTTCCAAGAATGACGGCACATGCTTCACATTCTTTGGTGTGTTGCTGAAGGACGTCGTTCTGGTTGACGTCCTCTCTTTCGTCAAGCGCACGCTGCAAATGTTGCTCAAACTCTGCGCACTTCATATCGCGAATCCTCTATTGCTTCACGTTGCTGCAAAAAACGAATCAACTCCGTCCTGGCGCGGTGAATCCATGTTTTTATCGTCCCCAGGGGTTTGCTCATCGTTTCTGCGATCTGCTCATAGCTTAACTCATGTTGGTGGAACAAAACGAAAGCCTGCCGGTAGTCAGCTCTGAGTTGTTCGAGTCCAAGTTGCAACTCCTCGGCTAAGTGTTTGGCTGGAGTGGGGTCGGGGCGATGATCGGCCAGAGGTTCGATGAAGGTTTGATTTGTGGGACGCCGCCGCCGCGACGCAAGTGCCGTTCGGCAACGGTTCCCAGCAATTGCAAACAGCCATGGCTCAAAATCTCGGTTGTGATCCCACTTTGCCAGATTCCTTAATACTCTCACGAAAGTCTCTTGAACGGCATCTTCGGCGTCTTCGCGATTTCCCAGCATCCGGAAGCACAGTCCGAAAACCGGACCCTGGAACCTTTCGACCAAAGCCAGCATTGCGTTCTGTTCACCCTGAAGGCAGCGGTTTACCAGTAATCGAAGATCTTCCATCAAGTCTTTCTCTCCGGCAGACATCGTCCAATTCAGCGTGCCGGTTACCTGAAAATACCCACAGGCGTTTCGTGAGGTTTCGGCGGCGAAGCGATTTCTAAATCGCCGGTATATTCAACTTGCCCTCGCAAATCTTGGAGGTACACAAAAAACGCCTGTCCGACGGACAGGCGCTCGCAGCGTGCTCATTCGCTAATCGTATGGGCTAACGGTTGTTGAAGAACTTTTTCAACATGTCGGCTGCCGCATCGCGAGAGGAAGCGGCCGCCGCTTTGCTCGACTCCGGCAGCTTGCCTGGAGCCTGCTTCTTGGGGCGCTCGAACTTCTTTGTGCCCGATTCGTGAGGAGTTGAATCCGGAAGGTCTATACCCTCGACGCTATCGAGTGTTTGTTTTGCCGCTTCTAGGGCAATTCGATCCGTTTCGTCTAACTTGAACTGACGGGTTTCGGGGTCCGACTTTTTCGACGCCTTTTCACCAGCATCCGCTTCGTGCAACCACTCACTAATGTCAAAGTCCAGCGATGCGCTGCTCTCGTCTCGGGAAACCGGAGCAGCCACTGGCTCTGGAACACGTTTGCGATCCTTGATGATCACTTCAAACTCAAGTCGTCCGATTTGCAAATGATCGCCCGATTCAAGCGACTGGTCCGCAGCCAGCCGTTCGCCATTCAGGTATGTCCCATTGCGGCTGTTCAAATCGCGAATCACGACTTCGTCGTCTTCTTCGTTTATCAGAATCGCGCAGTGATTACGGCTGATGGCCTCGCTTTTGGGCCGCATATGACAATCATCACCTCGGCCAATGAGAAATCGCTTAACTGGGACTGGTAGTTCTCTGCCCGAATTCTTACCCGCGAGAACTTTCAACTTGACTTGCATGTGCACCTTTCTTGGAGATGGCGCGAGCCCCCTGGGCTGAAGTGAATTCTGTTCGCAAGGCAATGAACCGTCGAGGAACATTCGCCTCTAAACTCATTCGCCCAGTTCAGTACTGCGGCTTTACCTTGCAACCGAGAAGCTTAATGAAAAAATACGTAAACGTCAAATATTATAGCACTTGCGGGGGAATCCTTTAGCGTTTGTTGGTCCAGCTGGTGTTCGCAAATCGGCGGTGCTCGATGCTCGCCGCACTAGCCAACTCGGCAGGCGTTGGTGCGCATGACCGATAGCGAAACCCGAATTGTTTCGCTAACCGTTGCGACCAATCGCCGACGATCTGTTGGTGACTGGGTTCCCGCTTGGAAAGCTCTTGGATACCGGGAAGTTCAACCGCTTGTGACGATCGCGAGAGTAAGATGCTGCCGTGTTGGAGCAGCGCCCCGTGATAACTGCGTTGGGCGCTACCCACCACTTTTGAACCGTCGATCAGGATATCCAGGGAACTCCGTCGCTGGAAACAAAGAAAGGGCTCGGCCTTCGTTTCGCCCATGGCATCACCACAAAGACCTGCCCGCACGCCACAATGTTTCAGGGTTTCGATTAATGACTCATGAAATTGGATCACGAAGGCTTGAATCTCACTCGAAAAACGATCACGAATCGCCGTGACAAAACTGTAGGTCAATTCGCAATCGTGAACAATTGCGCCGCCTCCTGTGGCGCGGCGAACCACAGGTAAGAGCGAACTCGTTGGATGTTGGACGCGGTTTGCGATTTGCTGAAAGTATCCAAGCGACAGTGTGGGTTCGCTCCAGCGGTAAAAGCGTAGCACTGGTCCACCGCCCTGCCCCGCTGATTCCAGCAACGCCTCGTCAATTGCCATGTTCCACGAGCCGCGAGCTGGCTCGTCGATGATCAGGCGGGTGTCCATTTCAATATCGGGCTGCGAGCGGCTTGGACTTCGTTAGGTCGGCTGATCGGAGTTGTATGCGGGGCTTCGTGCAGGAGATCGGGAGCTTCATCGGTGATTCGGAACAACGCTTCGGCAAACGTGTCCAGCGTCGCTTTGCTTTCCGACTCTGTCGGCTCGATCATCATTGATTCTGCCACCGTGAGAGGAAAGTAGACCGTAGGTGCATGGTATCCGAAGTCGAGCAGGCGTTTGGCAATATCCATTGCGCTGATGCCCTTGGCTTTCTTCAAATCGCTAGCTGTCGCGACAAACTCGTGCATACATCGGTCGCCATGCGGTACCGGTAGGATGTGCTTGACGCGGCTGAGCAGATAGTTCGCATTCAGTACTGCTTGTTCCGACGCACGACGCAAACCGTCGGGGCCAAGGGTTCGGATGTAGCAATACGCACGAACCAAGACGCCGACGTTGCCAAAGAAGGCGCGGACCCGACCGATCGACTTGGCGCGGTCGTTGTCCAGGACGAAAGCTCCGTCGCGTTGGCAAACAACCGGCGAAGGCAGATAGGGCCCGAGTTTTTCCGTAACGCAGATCGGTCCGGCACCAGGACCGCCGCCACCATGCGGACCGCTGAATGTTTTGTGCGGGTTGTAGTGCATCATGTCCGCACCAAAGTCGCCGGGACGCGAGATTCCTAGGATCGCGTTCATGTTAGCGCCATCCAAGTAGATCAATCCGCCTTGTTTGTGAACCAAATCCGCGATTGCGGCAACTTGATCATCGAAGATTCCCAACGTGCTGGGATTCGTAATCATGAAGACGGCGACTTGATCGTCCAACTTCGACTTCAAATCTTCGAGATCAACCAACCCTCGGGCGTCGCTCTTGACCGTGACGGTGTCAAAGCCTGCCATATGGGCGCTCGCCGGGTTTGTACCATGAGCGCTATCGGGTGCTAACACTTTAGTGCGCCGCTCTCCGATATCATCAAAGTATGCGGCCGCCACCATCAAGGCGGTTAGCTCGCCGTGGGCTCCGGCCGCGGGCTGCAAGGATACCGACGGCAGGCCGGATATTTCCGCTAACAATTCCTGCAGCTCGTACAACAACTGAAGCAGACCCTGGACCGTTTCGTCTGGCTGATAGGGATGGAGGTCGGCAATTCCGGGCAGATTGGCTAGTCGCTCGTTCCGCTTCGGATTGTGCTTCATGGTACATGAGCCCAGCGGATAAAAGTGCGTATCCACGGACATGTTGAGCGTCGAGAGATTTGTAAAATGCCGCACGACATCTGGTTCAGTTAGCTCCGGAAGCGGCGGGGGCGATGCAGCTCGGCAGTGTGCGGGCAGCAGAACATCCAGCGGTTGCTCTGGGACATCGGACTTCGGAAACCGAGTTGCTCGACGTCCACTTGCTGAAAGCTCGAACATGGGTTGAGTGGCTCTTGTGTTTCGCATGGGGTTCGATGCCTTATACCGAGTAAACCGAACTCGACACCGACGCGCGAGTCATGCTGTCAGCTAGTCGGTCAATTTCGAACTTGGTTCGCTTTTCCGTCACAGCTACCAGGAAGCAGTCTGCAAGTTCTGGATACCAAGACCCCAGAGGTACACCGCCTAAGAGTCCTGAAGCTTGACACTCCGCCAGCACCTCTGCGACCTTACCTTGAGTGTCCCGAATTACAAACTCTTTAAAGGTTGGCTGCTGAAAGGCCAACTCAAACCGATCGTCAGTAATAATTTGTTCGATGGCGTAGTGAGACTTTTGAAGACACAACTCCGACGCTTCTCGCAAGCCTGCTGGGCCGAGGGCTGCTAGATAGATTGCCGCACGCAGGGCGAATAAGCCTTGGTTTGTGCAGATATTGCTCGTCGCCTTCTCGCGACGAATGTGCTGCTCGCGTGTCTGAAGTGTTAGCACCCAGCAGCGTTTGCCGCGACGGTCCACCGTTTGCCCCGCGATTCGGCCTGGCATCCGCCTCACGAATTTTTCACGGCACGCCATGATGCCAAGATAAGGCCCTCCGTATTGCATCGGCGTACCGAGCGACTGTCCTTCCGCCACTACGACATCCGCACCGTACTCCACCGGTCGCTTCAGAAGTCCAAGACTGATGGGGTCACAAGAAACTACGAACAGCGCGCCTTTGTCGTGTGCAATCTGGCCGGCTCGTTCTGCATCCTCGATACAGCCGAAGAAGTTTGGTTGTTGAAGGAGAACGCACGCGGTGTCGTCATCGACGACGGCCTCCAACTCCTTGATCGAAATGACACCGTCGGGCGATCCTATCGTGACCAATTCCGCATCAAGGTGAGTCAAATAGGTCTCGATGATTTGCCGATACTCGGGATGGACGCTGGCCGCAGCCACGACTTTTGAACGCTTCGTGGCGCTGATGCACAACAACACGGCTTCGATCGTTGCGCTGCCGCCGTCGTACAAACTGGCATTCGATACGTCCATGCCAGTCAATTGACAGATCAGCGTTTGATATTCGAAAGTGACCTGTAGATTTCCCTGGCTGACTTCGGGCTGATAGGGAGTGTAGGAGGTATAGAATTCTCCTCGCGAAGCGATGGAATCGACGACCGCCGGCACAAAATGGTCATAGCTTCCGCCACCTAAAAAGCACACCTTTTGCCCAGCGTGCTCGTTCTTTGCAGCCAGCATTTGCATGTGCTGGGTCAGTTCCAATTCGCCCATTGCCGCGGGGACGTCGAGCGGTCTTTGGAATCGCAACGCTTCCGGAATCGATGCAAACAATTCTTCGATGGATGCCGCACCGATCGCGTCAAGCATTGCTCGTTCATCGTCGGCGTTATTAAAGGTGTATGGCATTTTAGCTTCTAGTGTTGAGTTTTCTCACCTTGGTGTGCGATGTTCATCAGCCTTCCTCAGCGCATTGCTTTTGGTAAGCAGCGTAGTCAAGCAGTTTGCCCAAGGAACTTTCGTCCGTGATCTTCACTTTCAAAATCCACCCGGCGTTGTAAGGATCGGAGTTCAGTGTTTCCAACGAATCGGGGAGGCCGGAATTGACGTCGATAATCTCGCCGGTCACGGGACTATAGAGAGGGCTAACAGCTTTCACCGACTCAACTTCTCCGAATTCGCTGCCTGCTTCGACGGGCGTACCTACGGAGGGAAGTTCCATGTAGACGAGGTCAGTCAACTGCTCAACCGCAAATGCCGAGATTCCAACTGTCGCAACTTTCGAACCATTTTCTTCAATGACTTTCGCCCACTCATGCGTCTCAGCAAACAATAGATCTTCGGGGTTCACCTTGGATTCCTTTCGTCGTTCAAGTTTCGCGGGCTACGCGATGCGGGCCATTAATTGTCTTCTCGGTGATAAAACGGCAAAGCCACGACACGGGCTGACTCCGCGCGACCGCGAATGTCGACAGCCAATTCAGTTCCCGGTTCGGCATACTCTGGCTGAACATAGGCCATTGCAATCGGGCGCTCAAGTGTCGGAGAAAATGTTCCGCTAGTGACTTCGCCTATTGGGGCACCGCCAGCGAGTACTGAGTAATGTTCACGGGGCACTCGCTTTCCAGCCAACTCCAAGCCAATTCTCACCGATTGCTGAGGCCTCTCGTTTATTTCTGCGAGTGCGTGGGCGCCTGGAAAGTCGCGGCCTTTTAGTTGCACCGCGAATCCGAGCCCGGCTTGATACGGATCTATCGATTCGGATAATTCGTGCCCATACAGCGGCATGGCTGCTTCTAAACGGAGCGTGTCTCGGGCGCCGAGTCCGACGGGCTGTATGCCGAACGGTTCGCCCGTGCGGAAAAGTCGCTGCACGACACTTTCCGCGGCCTCCGCAGCAACGATTAATTCGCAGCCGTCTTCTCCGGTGTAGCCCGTGCGGCTGATAATCCCCGAATGGCCGGCGATGTGGGCGACCTGACCACTGTAGTACCGCATGTCGACCAAATCAGCATCGACGATCGGTTGAAGAGCTTGCAACGCGCGTGGGCCTTGAACGGCAATCATCGCGGTCTCGATTGTCTGATCGCGGAACGTCGTTCCGTCGGCGTCGCTCAGATGTTTCCGTACCCATTCCACAATTTTGGCTCGGTTACTCGCGTTGACGACCAATAGATGAAACGGCGTCTTCTCTGCATCCGCTAGGTGATACACGAGCACATCGTCCAAGATGCCGCCGGCTTCGTTCGTGACCAGTGAATAGCGAATAAGACCTTGCTCGATACCTGAGACTCGGCGCGTTAATAACCGATCGAGAAAGTTGCCGGCTCCTGCTCCGTCGAAACGCAATCTTCCCATGTGCGAGATGTCGAAGACGCCAACGGCCCTACGAGTCGCATGGTGTTCGTCGACGATGGACGAATACTGAACCGGCATCGACCAACCGGCGAAGTCGACCATTCGCGCGTTGCGAGCAACATGCCAGTCGAATAGTGGCGTACGTGCGAGAGGATCCGTCATGTAGCGACGCTAGAGTATCGGACTGCGGAAGCGGGGCCGGAAGCCGACCACGGCGGTCGGCACTCGTTGCCGACTCCAGAGCATTTTATCCGATGATACGTCGCCCGCTAGCGGGTGCGTGAGTGAGAAAAGTAGTCTGGCGTCTCAGGTAGCACATGCACGATGTGCGGAGAATCAGCGGCGTCAGCCGAATCCTGATGTGCAGCTCGGCTCGCTATACCGCTGCTGAGGTCGCGTCGTTGCTGAGGATGCGAACTGAGTTTGGTATTCGCCCGACGCTGGGGCGTCGGCCCGTGATGGCACAGCCAGCTGGGCTGGCGTCGGAGTAGCTTGCGATTCACTTCGCTGTGACACGAGGCTGAACGGTGCATTTCCATTCGTCGTCGCACAACCGGTCCCCATTAGGCCCAAACACGCCACGGCGAGTTGGAACGACAGAACTCGTGGTGAAACTCGCATCCAGCGGAACCGCATCGTTTAATCTCCAGCTCGAAGTGATGTCCAGCTCTGTCGGTATTTCCGGTGCGGAAGCTTTAATCCTTTATCGATCTCGACACATTTCCGAAGAATTTGGGCGGAGACTTGCTGCGGCGAGGTAGTTTTGGAGGCGTGGCCGGTCCGCGTAAGATGGGTATCGCATTGATCGGTCAATGTTTGGCGCCGAACTCTTTTAGGACGTTGATCAAATCGCGGTGACCGATCTGCTCTGCGATTTGAAGCGGTGTCGGCGTTGATCCGGACGTAAGGTTCGGGTCGGCACCGTGCTGAAGAAGGATTGTGATTGTTTCAATACACCGATGATGAACGGCTTGTTGCAGCAAAGTCCAGCTTCCGGCGCCACCTCCGATATGGTTCAGATCGTAGGTGTCAATCGACAATAGACGGGGCAGAGTTTGTGAATCGTTCGTCATCACGCAGTACAGCAGCGCGTCTTGGCCTTGAAGACGAAACTCGCGACCGTCTAAGGTCTTTGCGTTCACAGGCCTACGTAACCACTGAACCGTTGCGAATGTGGCAACAGCCGCGAGTGAAACGGCGATAAGTAAAGTTCGCAGGCGAAATTTCATTTGACGGAGGAGCCGTAGAGGATTCCTTGCGAGAGCCTGTAGTAAACGCCGGAGAGAATCGCCGGAACGAGGTTCGATGTTCGTCGATAAACGAGATTATTGGCTCATCCCTTTGGCTTCGCAAGTTCGTTCGTAGGACTTGGTGGGGCTGAGCGTCAGGATGAGTTTCGGTACTTCCGAATAGGATGGATAGATGGTACACGCGACTCGGCAACGGGGCAGGAGATTGCGATTCAAGTTGAATGTTGCCTAACCCAGCCACATCGGTTAGAGAATACGGATCTGATGAGTTGTGCTCGTCACGACTACTGCGTGATGGCTACTTATGGCCTCGCCCCTTTTTGCCTTTCGTCGGTGAAGTTTTCGCCGACTTCGTTGACCGCTTTGGCTTATTAGCTGAGCCACTGCTTTTGTTCCTTTGTCCCTTGGCAGTGCGCTCGCCGGTTGCCTTGCGTGGCGATTTGCCGTTCGCCCGCCGCGCCGCACCTGCGGGGTTGGCGTCAACGATTCGGAAATCAAGCGATCGCCGGTCAGTATCGACGTGAGCAATCTCTACTCGGATCAGATCGCCCAAGCGAAACGAATTCCCCGCCCGACGCCCCACCAAGCTGTGTGTGTCGGAGTCAAACTGGTAATTGTCGTCCTGCAGTGAGGAGATGTGGATCAAACCGTCCGCGGGCAGCTCGCGGCCGGTGGCGAACAAGCCAAAACGCTCGACGCCCGTGATTACCGCGTCCATTTGTTGGCCGACGCGGGAACTCAAGTACGTTAAGAGCTTTACCTTGATCAACTCTCGCTCTGCCGCCGCCGCCCGTTGCTCGCGTTCCGAACAGTGTTCGCCGAGCAAGGCCAATTGCTCGAAGTCATTGGGCGGCGTCTTGCCACGCACGATCGCTTCGACCATGCGATGGATCGTCAAGTCGGGATAGCGGCGAATGGGCGACGTGAAGTGACAGTAATTACGACTGTTCAGCGCGTAGTGGCCTTCCTCTTCCGGACTGTAGACCGCCTTCTTCATCGATCGCAACACGGCATAGTGCACCGCGTGTTCCTCCGGTCTGCCAACCGCTTGCTCAACAATTCGCTTGATCTCGAAACGGCTTTCCAGACTTTCGCATTCGATGCCCAATTCTCGCATGAACTGGGCCAGATTCTTTAGCTTCAAGGGGTCCGGGTTAGAGTGTACTCGGCGCAGGAAGTACAACTCCTTGTCGGACAGCAAGGTCGCGACAGCCTCGTTCGCGGCAAGCATGAACTCTTCGATGATTTGATGGCTTTCCGTGTTCTTTGTAAGGTGTGCGCCGCTGACTTTTCCGTCGTCGTCCAGGTCGATCTTGACTTCCGGCAACGTCAACTCGATGGAACCGGCATCCAGCCGCCTCCGCCGGAGGATCATTGCCAACTCGTGCATTCGACCAACCAGATCAAAAACCTTTGGGGCTAGTTTCGCCCGCCAGGGCTCAGGATTAGCAAGATACTCGTCGATTTCTTCATAGTTGAATCGGTGTGCACTTTTGATCGCCCCGCAGTAGACTTCCGTGGCGACCGGTGCTCCGGCGGGAGTAAATTCGATCAATGCGGTTTTCGTGTAGCGAACACGGTGCGGTTGGAGACTGGCCAGATTGTTGGAGATCACTTCGGGGATCATGGGGATAACACGATCGGGCAGATAAACGCTCGTCGCACGATCCCGAGCTTCGCGATCCAAAGGCGAGCCGAGCGGTACAAAGTGCGAAACGTCAGCGATGTGAACCCCCAGACGCCAATGCCCGTTCTCGAGCTTTGTTAGCGAAATGGCATCATCGAAGTCGCGGGCATCAAACGGGTCGATGGTCACGACTGTCTCGCGAGTGAAGTCGTGCCGATCCTCGCCGATCGATTCTTCAAATCGCTCGGCTTGTGCCCGCGCCGATTCAAGGACGTCTTCGGAGAACTCATCCGGCAGGTTGAATTCGCGAATGATCGACATCGTATCGACGCCGGGTGTCCCTCGAGCCCCCAGCACTTCGACGATCACCGCTTCGCCGTCGCGTGTGTGTGACGGAAAGTGAACCATCTCGATAACGACCTTATCGCCGCTGCGCGCGTTCTTTGCGCCTGCGTCGCCGACAAATGTAGGTCGAGCGAAGACCTTTCCGTCAACCTGGACGAAGCCCATTCCGCTTCGTTCAAAGTACACGCCCACGAACTGATTCTTATCGCGTTCCAGAATTTCGACGATCTCGCCGCGGATGCGGTCCCCTGCCCTGCCGCTCTTCTTTAGCCGAACCGCGACCAAATCACCGTTAGACGCATCCAGCGTTTTCGTCTCCGAAACGTGAATATCTTCGCCAATCTTTTTGGCCACGTCCGGATCTTTCGGACGCACGAAGCCGAATCCTGCTGCCGCTTTTCGGAATGTTCCCGTAAGAACATTCGAGGGCTTGGGGAGAACGGCCTTCGGGGAGCTTCCAACGGGGCCGGGCAGCGTTACCAAATGTTTGGCCCCGTACGCCAGGACGCCCTTCTTTGCCAGCCGTTTGACGACCTTTCGAACCTCCGAAATTCGCTCCTTGGGCAGCCCTAACTTTTTGGCAATCACTCGCGGTTTGACTGGTTGATAGTTCGGTCGCGAGACCAGCGCCACGACGGCATCTGCTAGATCAGCAGAATCGATATGTTTTTCTTCCATTGCCTGTACTGTAATCGCAGTTGCACGCCGGAGCTATGGGGGGCGGGGTTTAGGTGGTGGTGAACATGTCAGACACGCAATGAGCCACGGAATGCCCTGGCAGCATAATATGACTGTGCACCATTGTGATACACAAAGACTCTGCCGTAGCGAAAGTCACAGAAGATCGCCCCTCCCAGTTTTCTAACTTCAGCCGGAGTTTGCACCCAACTAGATGTTTTCGTGTCGAACTGTCCTAGTTGTTGTAGTTCCCGATATTGTCCTTCCGTCAACAGCTCGATGCCCATACCCGCAGCCATGTCAACGGCATTGTTCTTCGGTCGGTGTTCCTTTCTCGATTCCAATCCCTCTCGGTCATAACAAATACTTCGTCGACCCTCGGGACTCTCGGCAGAACAATCGTAGAAGACAAACTCATCGGTCTTTTTGTTCCAGCCAACAACATCCGGCTCGCCACCGGTTCTTTCCATCTCATGCAATGACCACAGCTTATCGGGATTTGCATTTAACTTTGCTTCGATTCGAGTCCACTCGATACCTTGGTGTCGGTTCATGTTGTTCTCAAAACGGACTCTCAACGTATTGAGTAGTTCCTCGCGTTGTTTCGCCGTGATGCCCGGTCGTTTTTTCATTTCTTGCGTCACTGCTTCGCGTGGTTGTTTCGGCACCGCAATCGGATATGTCGCACCGACTTCGACTGTTGTCACGACCGGTGCGGATGAAACACTTTTCAGGTACGAGTCGCAGTTTAACAGTCGTCGCTTCCCTTTCAGGCCTGTCGACAAATGCGCTGCGCCCGACAATTCGACGGCGGCATTATAGCCGAATGCGGGCGGCCTCGTCGTTGTGGACGTTCTCGAAATGGTATCGACGAAAACAGCGGTTAATGCCCCGAAGGGAATTTGCAGCGAATGTAATCGCCGCCCTCTAATTGCCGGTTTAACCCGTGCAACCAGACTTGCAGACTTAATCATCAAGCCAACCTTAGTCGCTGAGCATGACCTAAACTTTTGCGGAAGCTTCTGTACACATGCTAAAGGGAATGGTTGCCTTGATACCGCAAAACATGCTTCGAATTCGGCACGAACGGTCGCTAGTCGACGCGCTGCTCCGAGCGTCTGATGCGGTTTGCATTGGTTGTGGTTTCGCTGCCGCAGCGAAATATCCAAAGACGATCGTCGATACGAACTATTATCTGGCGATCACGATCACGATCATAGCGGTTTTTCTGGTTGGGGAGATTGTAGGTCTGTATCGCAGTTGGCGCGGAGTTGCCACTTATCGCGAGATCATGGCCGCGGAAGTTACCTGGGTCTATAGCACTGCGGTGCTTCTCGCACTGGCATTTTTTACCCGCTTCTCCGACTACTTTCCTCGCGTTGCGTTGTTGATCTTGGTCGCGACCGTCGCTGTACTGTTTGCTTCGACCCGCATCTTGATCCGTTGGGTTCAACGCTCGCTACTTGCAAAAGGGTTCCATGCGAGGAAGTTTGCGATTGTCGGGGTCACAGATCTCGGCGTCCGTCTCGCTCGCAACATGGAAGACGCGCCGGAGTTGGGGTTGGAGTTTGCTGGATTCTTCGATGACCGACCAGCGACACGGACGGGAGAACTGCCCGATGGTGTTGGTTCACGACTGGGTACGATTGGCGAATTGGTCGACTTGGCTCAGCAAGGCGAAGTTCATCGCGTTTATATTACGCTACCCATGCGAGCTGAGAAGCGTATACGTCACTTGCTTGATCAGTTTGCCGACTCAACTGCGTCGGTGTATATCGTGCCCGACTTCTTTGTGTTCGAATTGCTTCATTCGCGTTGGACGGACATTGGGGGACTGCCGGTTGTCAGCGTGTTCGAGAATCCGTTCTATGGTGTCGATGGCATGGCGAAACGGATTTGCGATGTCGCGTTGGCATCGTTGGCGTTGGTGGTGGCGGCCCTTCCCATGATCATCATTGCGGCACTGATCAAACTGACTTCACGCGGCCCCGTCTTCTTTCGCCAAAAGCGATATGGGTTGGATGGGCGTGAGATTCGAGTTTGGAAGTTCCGCAGCATGCGTGTTGCCGACAATGGGCCGGTGGTCAAACAGGCTATGAAAGACGATCCTCGCATTACGTCGCTCGGAAGAATCCTACGTAAGACTTCGCTGGATGAACTTCCACAGCTGTTCAATGTCCTGGAGGGTAATATGTCGCTCGTTGGGCCGCGGCCTCATGCTAGTGCACATAACGAGCAGTATCGCCGTTTGATTCCCGGATACATGTTGCGGCACAAAGTGAAACCCGGCATCACGGGGCTGGCGCAGGTGCTCGGTTGGCGCGGCGAGACGGATACTTTGGACAAGATGTCGAATCGAATTCAGTGTGATCTCGAATACATTCGCGAGTGGTCGTTGTGGATGGATTTGAAGATTCTGTTCAAGACGCTATTTGTGGTGTTTTCCCAACAAAATGCCTACTAAAAGACGCTTGGTAAGGTGAAACGCTCTTAAAGCCGAATGGATGCACGATCGATCGGTAAGTAAGTTCGGAATCTCGAATCCAAAAATCTCCCAAGATGCACGTCATCGAAGTCAACGAAATTGAGTGTTTGCTGTCGTATCGCGACGAGTGGACTCGTTTGTTGGCCGTGACACCGAAGGCCCGCTTCTTTCAAACTTTGGAGTGGCTGGAGATTTATTGGCGTCATTTCGGCGGTGATCAGCGATTGCGCACGCTAGTTGTTTGTGACGATGGCCACATCGTCGGAGTGCTGCCGCTGGCGGTCAAGAACACAGCGACACGCGGAGGTACTGTCCGTACGTTGGGTTATCCGTTGGACGGCTGGGGGACCTCGTACGGACCCATCGGTGGTAACGGGCCCATCGTATTGGCCGCTGGACTAGAGCATCTACAAAGGACGCCTCGTGACTGGGATATCCTGGAGCTGGATTGGACACTTGGCGATCAAATCGAGGCCATTTTGGAGGCGTTTCAACCGGTTCGCGTTCGTCCTCAGCTGTTTGCGCGAGATGATATTTCGCTGATCAATTTGGCACAGCCTTGGGATCATTATTGGAGCGGTCTTCACAGCAAGCATCGCAATAATATTCGGCGGGCGGAGCGAAAGCTCGCAGGCATCGGGGCTATCGAAACGCTTCATTATCGAAGCAGCGGGGCCAATCAAGGAAACGCTCGCTGGGACTTGTATTCGCAGTGTGAGACTGTGTCGAGGAAGAGTTGGCAAGGCACTTCCACGACAGGGAACACATTGACACACGAGCGGGTGCGTCCGTTTTTACGAGACGTCCATGAGCTTGCGGCACGCATGGGAGCCGTTTCTCTGCACCTATTGACGGTGGACGGCGAGCCCGGTGCATTTTCGTATAATTATGCATTTCGAGGAACCGAATTTGGTTTGCGCATGGCATACGACAGGAAATTCAAGACCGGTCACGCCGGTACTGTCTTGATGCACCGTATGTTGCAAGACGCATTCGCCAGTCCTCACTCTTTGATGGACCTTGGCGAAGGCGATAGCCGCTACAAACACGCTTGGCGAACGCAGGCAGTCGCTAGTGTCCGCGTCTGCCACTATGCGAGTACAAGTCTGCGAGGACAGACGCTACGGTGGATGCGAAGGTTGTCAAAATCGCTGTTGACGATTGATCCCCCGTCGAGCGTTTCAGGATAATTGGATGGGATGACGTGAGGTGTAGCTGACTTGGCGAGAGTTCGGTGTTGCGATACAGGCTGAATTCTGGTGGAGCCGGCTACTTGCAGTAGATTAATTGGCACCACTGAAACTAGCGCCATCTCTGTCTCTGTCATCTCTCACGCTGGTGGACTATCTGAGCAACGTGCCTAACACGCGGCTAACGAGAGTTCTCGACACGCGACCGAGACGTTGCCACTTCGTTTCGCTACCGACACGGATCCTGGCCTGATCCCCAAAGGCTTCCCGGGCGAATTCGTTGGCGAGTGCTGCGGCCTCGCTTTGGCTGCTGATCAGCTGTGCCTTGAGTGGGCACTTTGTATCGGAATGAACTCGAACGGAAACGACATTATGGTGCAGACGCACATAGAGCGTGTGAGGGAACAAAGCACACTCGCGTGGCCGTTGATCGTAGACCTTGCAACCACCGTCCTGCCAGTTGGGACAAGCATTCCCATCGCGTTGGCTGACGATATACAGTGGACCGTCTCGCTCGACCACGATGTCGTCGTCATGATGGCGAAAACAGCGGTCGAATTCGATCTGGGTCAAACGTAGGCCACACAGATGATTGCAACAATCTTGGTCAATGGTGCAGGCGGCGCACGGATTGGTTGCCAAAGCTTCCATACTAGCCCTCGACTGCGATCACTAGTGAGTCTGCGCGGCGATTCTCGGACGCCAGTTCTTTACTCCGCTGGTTGGATTGGTCCGTTTCAACGGAACGCTGGCTTTTCAACCAGCGAGCCAATCGCAACGCCTGTGGCTTTGGTGAGGAGGCGTATTGTATAAGTTGATAACTCGGTTCGAGTCGCGTGGTCCAAAACCGCTTGTAGTCCAGGCACGTGGGGCCAAAGTCCAGGATGCGATCGCCACGCGCGAAGCTATCTTGTATCAGACGTGTCCACAACGCATTGCCAGGCGCGAGTTTGGCAAGATCAGGAGCAAAACCGACCCGCATCAGATCAACATAACCCTGGTAGTGATATCCGTACACAAAAGCAACGGGACGATCATTCAGGTAAAGCAGGTTGAGATCGGCGGCACCGGCGATCACTGCGGCGAGATGGGCATCGCGAAGCAAAGGCCTGACGTGGTCATGATGCATGGTGTTGCCATCAACCAACCCGTCTTGCCAACTCGCCCGCGCGATTGCCTCGCACGCGTCGTAGAGGTCCCAGCGTGGTTCCGCGTCTGATGCCAAGTCACCGCCAGGGCGATAACGCTCGTAGCGCACGGTACCCAACTCCTGCAACCGTCGTTCGCAGCGTTCGACGTTGCGACGCCGATTCTTCTGCTCTTTACGTGATTCCCAGTAACGCTCCCAGTCGCCGTCCAGGTCCAACATTGCGACTCGCGTGGATTCGTGGCAGCACTGCCCCGCGATTTCTAGTGTCGAGGCCGGGTCGTCTGCGTGCACCGAGTGCCAACGGTTGCCCGCGTCGACAGCCGGCATTGTAATGAGTTCGATCAAGTCGAAGTTCTTCTTGCTGCGCCACAAATAGTGTAGCGCATTGACCAGTGTCGTCTCGGGATCGGCTGTGATCGGAGCGTAGAAGCTACTCCAGCCATCAACTGGAAAGCGGAGGACTCGCATTGGGCCACAAGAAGTTGATTCAACTTTTAGACACAGCGGTACAAAGCCGGTGGGGCAAGTGCCGTCAGTTGTGACAACGACGAACAGTGTTTCGTCGGGTCCGCTGTTTCGCCAGCGAGCTGCCAGCCACTCGACCGATTGGAAAAACGAGGCGTGCGGAGTTATTGCCAGCAGTTCGCGCCAAGACGACGTGTATTCCGCCAGTTGGTCGACGCTGTTTAGTTCGATGATGCGTTCCATCATTGTTGCCATGGTGCTCTGCTAGTTGGTTTCAACCAATTCCTGGTTCGTCGCGTTCGTCTCCCAGTCGCCGGACCGTCTCAACTGCGGCTCTTCGTTTGTTATCGCTGATCTCGCGACCGCCCAGCCAAACCAGCTCGTCTGATGCTCGATGGGCACAAAGCCTGCCTCACGCAATTCTTCCCGCAATTCCTCCCACACGTAGTGATGATGGTAAAGCGGCGCGTGTGGGTCGATGTGATCTCCGACTTCGATCGGGTAGTCGCGTCGTCCCCGCAGTTTGCGCAACAAGTTTGCCAGCGCCGCCTGCAATCGAAATGCGAGCGTATCGCGATCACGCGTGTAGTACCCGAAGACCAGGGGCGCCCGCGGCCGAATCACACGGTGAATACTTGCCAGAAACTCAATGCGACGATCGCGATTGTGAATGTACGATAGAAACTTTCGCGCGATGAACGCCGCGTCGTAAGGCCGGTCTCCCGGCGGCACCTGGAACCTTTCGCTGTCGTAAATCGCTGCAGAGCTCTTGCGTATGCTTAGCTCTCGCTGGGAGGAGGCGCAAAGTTCCCGACCATACTCAATTCCGGTTGCGTCGTAACCAAGTTCACTCAGACCGAGCAACTCCCTCGCCCCTCCCGCTGCCACAACTAGGACGGATTGGGCCTGTGTGAGGTGCTCGTGAATGGCCTGTTTTTCCCAAGGCTCGAGTCCAAAATTTGCTTCGTTGGCGACATTGATCGGCTTCGTTTCGTCAAATGGATAAGTGTCGAACGCCTGAAAGTCGCTATCGTCAACCAGGCCCATGAAGATGCCGGATTGAATTGCTTCGGCCCATGCAACGAGTTTCTGCGTCAGCCATTGCGAACCTCGGAGCCATTGAATTCCAGGCTGGTTAAAGGGATGCATCGCGATTCCTCGAGTAATGGTCTTTGCGCGGTGAGCTCGATCCTTACGAATGGGCTGTGCGGACAGGAGGTCTAGGGAAGCTTATCTACGTCGTCCTCTTGTCGCGTTCGGGGAGGATCGAGCGTGATTCTCAAACGATCTTCACCTCGCCGGCCAAATTGTGGCACGTCTGAAGCTCGCCTTGCCGCCGGCTGGTCGTCGGCTCGCCGCCCTGCGCGATTCCCACTCCGGCTAGCTTGGGGCTGTCGATCGCTTGCACGACGTCCGAGCCCGAGATAATCCGTCAGGCGACGCCCTTCGCGTGCGTTCGGGCCGATGGGTGCGACGAGGAACACGAGTCCCGCACCCGTCATGAATCCCCCGAGTAGCCCGATTCCGACAATTGAGATCCGCCCTGGTCCGATCGGCGAATCTCCGACCTGGGGACTTTGAAAACGAGTAATCAGGCTTGCGGCTTGAGACGAAGACTGTGTGGCTCGCGCAGTTGCTAGGTCCTGTTTAGCCTGTTGCACGATGTTTGTGCGTTGCTCCACATCATTGACGAGAACGGCATAGTCGGCTCGGAGTCCGGCCAGGCTGCTGAGCCTGGTCTGCAGATCATCCTGTTGATCCGTGAGCGACTTGAGCTGCCGCAGAGTGACTTGCAAGTCGGTATCGCAGCTGCTGACCGCGGCAGCGAGCTCCGAACGCAGATTTGCGCGAACGGCTTCCTCGGCTTGGACCGCGGCCTGCACCAGCGGATGGCCGGGGCTCATCTTTCCTTTGAGATCCGAAGTCCGAAGTTGGGCGTCAACTAGTCCGTCCTTGAGCCGTTTTAAAGCCGGTTGTGCTGTGAACATCGAACTCGGCATCGCAAGCAATTCATCGGGATTTTGTCTGGCGGCAATCAGCACTTGCTTAAGTTGCTCCTGCGTTTCCACTTCACTCTGTCGCTGGCGGATTTCCGCCTTGATTTGATTCAATGCTGTCCGAAGGTTTCCGTCACCGGAACCGGATTGGTTGAGGACCCGGAGCTCGGCCAAATCCCGTCCCACTTCTCGCTCCATTGCCGAAAGAGCGTCAGTTGCTTTCTGAAGATCGGCAGTGGCCAATTTCAACGACTCTTCCAACTCGGTCGTGACGCTGCCAGCCCGAGAATTCCTCAGATTTCCGAGGTGCTTTTCGAGTTGATCACATATGGCGTTCGTACGGGCGATTGCATCCTCCGGAGTCTTGCCCTTGACGGACAGATAGAGAACTTCGGTTGTTCCGAGTTCAGAGCCAGCCGGCGCCCCGATCGCGATACACTCTTGCATCTCCTGGATGTCTTTATCTGTGGGAAACGCCTTGTTGCTGAAGAACGATGGAGGCGGACCGAGCTGTTTTAACGCTTCTGAGACGACGGCCGAACTCTTGGCGACCTCGATAATGGTCTCTTGTGAGGCTCGCATTGATTCCGTGCTGTCGAACCGTCCTAGTCGCCCGAGGCCGCGGGCTTCGTCGCGAATGACAAGTGATTGTGATGCTTGCCACGTCGTCGATTTAGTGACTGCGTAAACCATCGCAACCGCTGTCATTGCTACGGTCGGAATAACCCACAACCAGACATATGTACGAAATGCCTTCAACAGGCTCATCACCGTCTGTTGCAACGGATTTTGTGCCGTCATCGCTCATCCCTATCGATACGATTCCTACAGGAGGCCCATCTGGACGCTACGACCGCGCAGGATGGACCCTCAACTATAGGTCGCGAGATGGAACGAGGAGATTAGCGTGCGAATGGCGGTCTCATTCGACCACCCGTCAGACTTCTTCGCCTTTGTAGAACTTTCGGCCCAAGGCCGGTTGGTAAGGCGTCCAGGTGCTGGCGGTGTTCGCGTCGTCCGCGATGAGTTGCTTGACCGTGTAGATTTTGGAGTCCAAGTTATCCAAAAAGTGAAGTGCGATGGCTTCGAGCGTCATGGGAAGTTTAGGGCTGCCGAATTCGTATTGTCCGTGATGGCTGACGATCATGTGTTTCAGCCGAAGCGCCAGTTCCGAAGGGAATGTTTCACCAGATCGTTTCTCCGCGTCGCGAATCTTGTCTTCGAGCATGCTGACTGCCATGACGATATGCCCAATCAATTGGCCTTCGTCGCTATACGATAGGTCTCGCTCATAGGTCAATTCGTCGATCTTGCCGATGTCGTGCAAGAACGCTCCCATCAACAGCAGATCTGAATCTAGCCCCTCGTAGTGTGGTGCCACGACGGCGGAAAGCTTCATCAAGCTTAAGACATGTTCGAGCAGGCCACCTCGGTACGCATGATGGTTCTTGATGCCGGCAGGGGCCGATGTGAACTTGCCCATGAATGTTTCGTCCGCCAGGCAACACTCCGCCAGAGTTCGCAAGTGATAGTTTTTGATCGCTCGCAGCATGTCAGCGAGTTCGCCCGCAAGTTTATCAACGTCCGTCGAACTCAGCGTCACGAAATCCGCGTCGATTACCTTCTCGGGCACTACCGGTTCGAGGCGAGTGACAATCATCTGCAACATGCCGTTGTAGAGTTGGGTCGTCCCGTGTACGCGTACATAGTCGCCATTCTCGAAGCCATCGGAGATCCGTTCGGTCGCGTTCCACATCATGCCGCTGAGTGAGCCGGACTTGTCCGACAATCGCACTGCGAGATACAAGTTTCCATTGCGATTGGTTCGCAGTTGTTTTTCCGACACGAGGAAAACTTCGTCGACCGTCTCGTTCTCGGTTAGTTGATTCACGAATTGGCGAGACATATGCAGACTTTCAGCGGGCGGTTGCGTTTAAATGGAAACGAGCGATTCTAGAAGTCGACTGTGATTCGTTCAAGGATGAACAATCTGGCGGCGTCTTAGCTGGCATGAGCTCTAGCGCTTAATGGCCCCCAAGGGTCACAAGTCGGGCGTATTGCGACCTCAAGGACATGTTTCCTAGAATGCCGCTGCCCTTTTGGTTGCACGAAGCAGCCAAGGACGATTCGAAATGGAGAGAGATAGATGTCGAAGCCGCAGAAAAATGCAATCAGTCCCAGTCGCCAGGAAGATTATCCCGAATGGTATCAGCAAGTAATTCGGGCCGCAGAACTTGCTGAGAGCTCGGACGCGCGCGGGTGCATGGTTATCCGGCCGTGGGGCTATGCAATCTGGGAAAACATGCAGCGCGTGCTGGATCGAATGTTCAAAGATACGGGACATGTCAACGCATACTTCCCCATCTTCATCCCAATGAGCTTCATCGAGAAGGAAGCGGCGCACGTCGAGGGTTTTGCCAAGGAATGTGCGGTTGTGACTCATCATCGGCTTGAACCGGGCGCCGATGGAAAACTGGTGCCGGCAGGACCGTTGGAAGAGCCCTACATTGTGCGCCCCACAAGCGAAACAATTATCGGTGCGACCTACGCACGATGGGTACAATCGTATCGCGATTTACCGATTTTGATCAACCAATGGGCGAATGTCGTCCGTTGGGAAATGCGAACGCGACTGTTCCTACGCACTGCCGAGTTCCTGTGGCAAGAAGGCCACACGGCGCACGCCACTCGAGAAGAAGCTGAACGCGAGACTCGTCAGATGCTCGACGTCTACGCGGACTTTGCTGAGAACTACATGGCTATGCCGGTCATCAAGGGAGAAAAGACGGAGGGCGAACGCTTTCCGGGCGCGGTGCAGACATTTGCCATCGAGGCGATGATGCAAGACCGCAAAGCATTGCAGGCGGGCACATCTCATTTTCTTGGCCAGAACTTCTCGAAGGTCCAGGAGATCAAGTTCCAGGACCAAAACGGCAAAGAGGAGTATTGCTGGACGACATCGTGGGGCGTATCGACGCGTTTGGTGGGCGGGTTGATCATGACCCACTCGGACGACGACGGCTTGATCATTCCGCCCCGCCTGGCACCTAAGCATGTTGTGATCCTGCCCATCTATCGCTCGGACGAGGACCGAACGCAGGTACTTTCTTACTGTGAAAGCTTGAAAAGCGAACTTGAAGCTCAATGCTTCTCGGGTGGCAGGGTGGAGGTCATGATTGATGACCGCGATTTGCGCGGCGGCGAGAAGGCCTGGCAACACATCAAAAAAGGAGTTCCATTGCGTGCAGAAGTTGGCCCCAAAGATATCGCCAAGGATGCCGTGTTCCTCGGGCGACGCGACACAGGCGAGAAAAAGGGAGTTGGGCGGGCCGAGTTCGTTTCCACGGTTTCTTCATTGCTGACTGAGATCCAAAACGGACTCTTCGATCGAGCAAAAACATTACGCGAACAACATACACATGACATCGACAACTTAGATGACTTTAAGTCCTACTTCACTCCGAAGGATGCGGATCGTCCTGAAATCCATGGAGGTTTTGCCAATTGCTATTTCGTGGAAACACCCGAAGTTGAAGAACTGTTGAAGAAGTTGAAAGTCACAATCCGCTGTGTCCCGCTCGGTCAAGAGCAGGTGGCCGGGAAATGCCTCTTTACCGGACAGCCAACAACGCAGCGGGGTGTGTTCGCAAAGGCATACTAGGCGTTCATCCTCAAAGCGAAAGTTGACTAATGGGGGAGATCACGTCTCCAAGGCCGGTTCTGCTGTTCCTGGGCGTCTTTAGCCGGAATGAGGCAGCCCTAGATTGGTCGCGGCGGACTGCCGAAGCCGCCTGGGGGCCGATCGCGCTTACGAGTAAGGTCTTTTCGTTTGAGGACACAACCTACTATGAAAAAACAATGGGCACCAACCTAAGGAAGATGTTCTTTGCCTTCGAACGCTTGATCGATCCGCCAGCATTAATCGATATCAAACACACAACGAATGAACTAGAAACCCAGTTCAAAGCCGAGTGCGAGTATCCCGAGCCACGACCCGTCAATCTCGATCCTGGTTATGTGACCGAGGCCAAATTGGTGCTTGCCACGACCAAGGACCGTGACCATCGACTGTACCTCGGGCGCGGCATCTTTGGGGAAGTGACCGTGCATTTTCGTCGTGGCGTGTGGGTCACGCACCCTTGGACTTACCCCGACTATCAGTCCGCGGGCTACCACGAGTTTTTGACCGAGTGTCGCAATTATCTCCGCAGCCGATATCGCAACGATCGCGGGAAGTTGAACTAGTTCTAGCGTTTCCGCGTAGTAGTGGCACTGTTATCGTGGTACGCGCGCGCGATCCAAGCATACCGAAGTGCTATTCGCCAACTCGTGGCATCAAGTATCATAGCAACGAGTATTCCAACGGAGCACGTTCTCCCGGATTCGTCCCGCGGCAGATTCGTCCCCAACCCATCTCGACTTCCACCCATGTCCACCGAATCCACAATCTGGTTTGTCACGGGTTCGGTCCTTCCCAGTCTCGTGGTTGCCTGGCTTCTCACGTTTTTGATGCGGCGCGTTGCGCCGATGTGGGGATTGGTTGATCAGCCTAACCATCGCAAGGTGCATGTTACTCCGGTGCCGCTGGGCGGTGGAGTTGCGATTGCTTTGGGCGTCGTTCTGCCCTTTGCCGTTGGCACATTACTACTGCTTTTGTTCAATGATGTGTCGCTTGAGAAACTGCTGCCTGGCTTTGCGGCGCCTCACCTTGGCGGCCTGCGAGAGCGATTGAGCGGCTTGTGGATTATGCTTGGGGGCGCTTTGGTACTGATGGCCTTGGGGTTGCTCGACGATCGACGAGGCGTTGATTGGCGAATCCGATTGTTCGTTCAGTTTGCTGTCGCGACGGCCTGTGTTGCAACTCAGGGCTGGCAGCTAACAGCCTTCATCAACGTACCGAGACTGGGGTCGGTAATATCGATTGGGCTGTCGGTGATCTGGGTTGTGGCACTTATAAACTCTTTCAACATGCTCGATAACATGGATGGGCTCTCCAGCGGTGTCGCTGCGATAGCGGCTTCGATCCTTGCAACTGTCATGCTGATTTCACCTGCCGCACCGCGCCCACAATTATTTGTAGCCGGATTCTTGTTGGTACTAGTAGGCGCACTGTTAGGGTTCCTATGTCATAACCGACCGCCGGCGAAGATCTTCATGGGCGATGCCGGAAGCTACTTCGTTGGGTTCAGCATCGCGATTGCGACGTTACTAGCGACCTTTGCTGGATACTCGACGACTTCACCGGGTGCGCATGCTGTTTTGGCGCCGCTCTGTGTGATGGCGGTTCCGTTGTATGACATGACAACCGTGATCTGGATTCGATTGCGCGAGGGGCGGAGTCCATTCGAGGCGGACAAGAATCATTTTTCCCATCGATTGGTCGAACTTGGCCTATCGAAAACACAAGCTGTCCTCACGATTTACCTGACCACTGCTACCTGTGGGCTTGGTGCCCTGCTGCTACATCAGGTCGATCTGTTCGGAGCATTTGTTGTTTTACTGCTTGTTACATTTGTGTTGCTGTTGATTGCAATTCTCGAGTCGACGCGGCGAGGGAACGGGCCACGGTGAGCAAGCGGCGTCGAACTCCTACGCAGACCTCGCATGTCACAAATGCGGTTAGTCGAGATGCGGGAGAACGACTGCGCCCCCTGTGGCTGGGTGGCGTTGTCGCATTGTTGGTGGCGACTCCCTTGCTTCCAAGCGAGGCGGCTGCGGCGGGCCTCGGTAATTCCTGGTTGATGGCGTGGTTTCTCTTGGCGACCGCATTTGCTGTGACAAGCGCGGTTCAAGGCTCGCTGCGGATGTGCCATGGGAAAACTGATATTGCCGTATTGATCTTCGTCGCGCTACACACAATCAGCGCGCTCGTCCTCGCGGATGCAGGGCAACCAAGACAGACACTGAACATGTTGTGGACGTGGGTGGGCTTTGGCATCGCCTACTTTAGCGTTCGGCAAGTCGTGCGCACGCCTGAGGAATCGCGTGGCCTGATCGCCGTCATGATGGCTGTCGCCGTTTGCCTGTCGATGCACGGGTATCACCAGTACTTCTACAGCACGCCTGAAGCACGTCGCCAATACGAGGCTGACCGCGACGGAACTTTAGCTCGGGCTGGGCTCGACGCGCCGCAAGATTCAATCGCTAGAGAGCAATTCGAAAACCGACTCTACAGCACGGAGCCCATGGCGACATTTACTTTGGCAAACTCACTGGCCGGGTTCCTCGCGCCGTGGCTGTTATGTGCGGTGGGAATCGGAGCACTGAATTGGTCGATGTTTCGTTCGCGAGTTTGGTTAGGTCTTGTCGCGGGGCTCAGCTCTGTGCTGATCGCTGGATGTTTTATTCTCACCAAAAGCCGCACCGCGACGCTTGCAGTTTTGATCGGATTCTCAGTGCTTGCCGTTTACGGTCGTCGTAGCGGTTGGCGCCCAGGTTGGAAGTTTGCCGTCACTCTGGCTGGGGCACTGTTCATCACGGTTATTCTGGCGATTTTCGTCGGTGGAATCGACGTACAGGTGTTGACGGAATCGTCGATGTCGTTGCTGTATCGTGTTCAGTACTGGCGCGCTTCATTCGCAATGATCGCAGACTCTCCGTGGTTCGGTTGTGGGCCGGGGAATTTCCAGGAAACTTACACCGCATACAAATTGCCGGAGGCGAGCGAGACAATCGCTGACCCGCATAACTTTTTGATCGAGATATGGTCCACCTCCGGCACGCCGGCCATGCTGGCATTTCTTGGTGTGTTGGCCTGCTTCGCCTTTGAAATGTTGCGTGAAGAGAAAGTAACCAGTAATCCACACTCAGACTCAGGTGACTCCGCGTGCATCCGTGCCATTTATTGGGGCGCATTCCTTGGTGTGCCATTCGCGTTCATTTTAGGTTTGGCGGTGAATTACGTTCCCGACTTCGCCGTTTTGATCGTTGGTTTGCCGGTCGCTGTGGTTGTTGCTGTCGGTTGGCTTCCTTGGGTAAGGAACGGTCAATTGCCGACTATCGTCCTGATTACGGCCGCAATTGCTCTGCTTGTCAATCTTTCAGCTGCTGGCGGAATCAGTTTTGCGGGCGTATCGGTGACATTCTGGTTGATCGTCGCAACGGCGATCAATCACTCGAATCGTGAGCAAATGCGCGCCGCGGTATCGAAACGTACCGCTATGACAATCGCCATCGTGATTAGTGCGTTAACGGTCTTGTATTGGTATTCGACTTTTGTGCCGACTGCCAATCTTGCGACTCGCATGGCGCAGGCTCGTGATGCTCAGTCCAAAGGGCGACTGGATGAAGCTGACGAGTTGTTGCTGAGTGCCGCCGCCGCCGACAGTTACAGTGTCGAACCGTGGCAGGTGTTGGCACAGCTTCGTTTTCGAGTATGGCTTGAACACCCGGATGCAAATCACGAAACTGCTTTTGTCGAGGCGGCACACGAGGCATTGGCTCACTCCCGACGCTCCCGCGGCGCTCAGCAAGCGTATGGTGATTGGTATCTTCAGGCCTATCGAACGATGAACGAGCGGCGATTCCTGGAAGAGGCGATCGTTGGTTACCGGAGTGCAGTTCGACTGTACCCTAACTATAATTATGGCCACGCGCAGCTCTCGTGGGCCTTGCATCTTGCCGGTCGTGCTACGGAGTCACAGTCAGAGGCAGCCGAGGCATTGCGGCTCGACGAATTAAATCCGCATCGCGAGCAGAAACTCAATGAGCAAAACATATTTGACTTGCCGCGGCGTTTCGGATCGCAAATCCCCCACCCGCCCGACGTAAACGCAGAACAATTAATGGGTTGGCTGCGTACTGGGGCTAACGGTCCGATTGACAACGAAACTTCACGCTAATCAGGAGTTAAAGGAATGCGTTTGGTGCTCGTCGTAGCAGCGTTTGCAGCACTAGGTTGCGTGGCTGGTCTCGCTCATACCTGGAGTGAGTTTTCAGACGTGGACGAACGAATGGAGTTGCCCGCGACGGTTCAAGTTGGCGAAGTGAGTTCGGTTGCCAAGTCGGGTTTGTTGCCAGATGACAACGAAGGTATTCCGAAAGCCATCCTGGTAGGTGACGCGAGCAATGATTTTGGCGTCTTGCATAAAGACCAGTCGAAGTCCTATTCGTTTACCGTTCGCAATGATGGAGACGCGGACCTCCATATCGAGAAGCAGACGGTCAGTTGTAGCATGTGTGTACAAACGACCTTTGAAACCGCGAAGGTGCGCCCTGGCGAAGAAGTTAAGATTCCCGTCACTTTGACCGCTCGTAAGCCCGGTCCGGAGTTGAGCGAGGCACTGGAAGTGCGGACGAATGATCCGTCGCACGATGTGATTCGGTTCGAGCTGATTGCTTATGTTTCTGAAGCGGCTGGAGCTTCTGTCAGCGAACTCGCCTTGGGAACGGTCTCAACGGATCAGGGCACCAACGCTACTTTTCGCGTCTACGGATTCAACGAGCAACCTCTCGAAATCCTCGAATGCAAAATGCAGGCGGGCGACCGTACCGAGTTTTTTGATTGGCAAATCAGCGACTTGTCCCCGGAAGCTGTGAAGGAAGGTCAACGCCACGCCGTCTTTGGGAAAGAGGTCAAGGTTCAGGTCAAGCCAGGATTGCCGGTGGGACCCGTGGACCAGAACTTCACAATCGTCGCTCGGTCTGGAGAAGAGGTGATTATCAACTTGCCTGTATCGGGGCGTGTCACCGGTGACGTTTCGATCATCGGCGGGTCGACTTTCTCGCCAGAGAACAGTCTGTTGTCGATCGGTCGGCTGCTCGCCGGCGAGGGAGCGAGTGTAAAGTTGCACCTGATGGTTAAGGGTGACCATCAGGAAGATGTAAAAGTTACGGTTGGCGAGTGCCAGCCTGCAGAGTATCTATCCGCGACGATTGGTGAGCCGAAGACTATGCAAAGCGGCAGAGCTCGCCTGATTCCCTTGAACATCGAGGTATCGAAGGACGCCCCTCCCGTGAATCACCTTGGCGGAGAACGGTCCAGTGTCGGCAAGATTGTCTTGCAAACGACGCACCCGACGGCTAAGGAACTAACGCTGTTCGTACGCTTTGCCGTTGAATGAGACCGCTCGACGTTATACGCTTTGTGACAGGCATCCCACGGATTTTTGATGCCGGTTGTGTGAATTCTGCTGCAGCCAAGGAAGGACAGTTTGATGAGATCATCGCCGACCCGATGGAGTTTTCTCCTCCTCGCTCTATCGCTGCCACTTTCCGCGTGTAACTCAAACTCGTCGCAATCGGTCGTCGATACGACCGCTCATGAAGTGGCGGAGCCAGTTGATACTGCTGCGGACAATGCGCAGCGCGCAAGTGACTCGAATGACGTGGTGGCTCCGATCTCGTCAACCAACTTAGAAACGAGTGAGTCGGAAGCAACACCTATCGCGCGTCAGCCGCTAGTCGAGGAGTTGAAGCTGTTCGACGGTTGGGGCAAGCCTCTGGTCGCGTTGCTGGTCACTGGGCAACAGAAGGGTTATATCGAGCCGTGTGGTTGCGCGGGATTAGCAAATCAAAAGGGAGGATTGGCACGACGTCACACTCTGGTTCGCGAACTGAAGGAGCGAAGTTGGCCGGTAGTTGCTTTGGACGCTGGCAATCAAGTGCGACGATTCGGACGTCAGGCCGAGTTGAAGTTTCAAATTACCGTCGAAGGATTGAAAACGATAGGTTACGATGCAATCGCTTTTGGCGAAAATGACCTCAGCCTTTCCGTGGGTGAAGTCGCCGCAGCGACTATGGCGGTCGACGATCGGGGCACACCCTTCCTTTGTGCAAACGCTGCGGTTTTGGATCGAGACTTAACGCCACGGTTTCGGGTAGTTGAAGCTGGGGGTAAAAGGATTGGAATCACTTCGGTTCTTGGCAGTGCCGAGATGCAAAAAGTCTCGAGCAGTGAAATCCTGTTGCAGCCTGTGGCCGACGCACTGAATGAAGTTGTGCCGCAACTCAAAGAGGCAAAATGTGATTTGTACGTGCTCCTGGCGCACGCATCACTCGACGAGTCGCGAGCCCTGGCGCAGCAATTTCCCGCGTTTAATGTGGTTGTAACGAGCGGCGGGTTGGGCGATCCGACATACGAACCGGAGCGAATCGAAGGCACCAAGGCGATCTTGGTACATGTCGGTGTGAAGGGGATGTTCGCTGGAGTAATTGGCGTTTTTGATGATGCCGACACCCCGTTGCGTTACCAACGCGTGCCGCTCGACGCTACCTACGCCGATTCACCCGAGATGCTGGGATTGCTCAAGTCCTACCAAGATCAATTGAAGGTTACGGGGTTGGATGGACTGGGGGTAAACGCCGTGCCTCATGCCACCGGCAATAAATTCGTTGGTTCGCAGGCATGTGCCGATTGCCACTCGACGGCTTTCGACATTTGGAAAGACACCCCCCACGCCCAAGCAACTGAAACCTTGGTTCATCCTGGCGAACGGTCACATATTGAACGCCACTTCGACCCAGAGTGTTTAAGTTGTCACGTTACCGGATGGAGCCCTCAAGGCTTTTTCCCTTACCAGTCAGGCTATTTGGGACTCGAACGGACCCCCGCCTTGGTCGGCAACGGGTGTGAGAATTGCCATGGTCCTGGATCGGCACACGTCGCGGCTGAGTTAGGGGAAGTTGAAGCGTCGGACGAGAGGCTCACGATGCTGCGGGAAGCGATGCGTCTGCCATTAAGTAAGGCAGAGGATCAATGCCGTTTGTGCCATGATCTGGACAACGATCCCGAGTTTCAGAAGGAAGGCGCCTTCGACAAGTATTGGCCTAAGGTGGAGCACAAGGGGCTGGACTGATCGTGCACTACCCGGGACCGTGCCCGTAGATGTGCTGGATCGGAGTCTCATGTCCCCAAGCGATGTCTTCTTTCGGGATGCCGATCGCAGCGGAAATCTTTTCGCGCTCGATCGGTGAAGGTGTCCAGCGGTTCATGAAGATGGCGCGCAGCTTGGGCAGATCCAGACCGCTACGGTCGGCAAGTTCGAGCAGCGAAATCGACATTTCTTTGCACAAGTCTTGGAGGTTCTTAGCCATGTTTCTCTCTCCCGCGAAGGGAACCGCTACATCACCCGATCTTCGGCCCATGGGTGTCGCTTACCCGTCATAAACTCTTTGTACTCGCCGGCGAAGTCGTTGTGAATGGACTCGGGCTTATAAGATGTGTGTACCGCATCAAGAATGGGTCGAATGTTTTCGTCGACATAGCCGACGCCGGTCACTTCAAAACAGTCGCCGTTCACATCAAATACACGCAGGCGATCCGGCCAAACATGCACCTTGCGCAATGTCCTTAGTTCGACTCGGGTTCGCTTTAAAAACTCGAGGACTTCGCCCACGTTTTCATTTGTGAAGTGAAGCGTGGCAATCGGCTCTTGGTGCATGATCGATTACTGTAAGGCAACGATGCCGACGGAAATCGCTTCCCGAAGAACGTCCTTCGAGACTTCGATCTCGCTGTTGTCGTCCAAATCCAAAACAACCGGCTCGATGGATCGCAGCACTCCGTTTACCCAACCGCTTCCACCGTCGTAGCGGATCTTGGCGCCGGCGGAATAGCCGCTGGGCAAGCCGTTTCCGTTCGGGGGCGCGGCTTTCTTTGCGGGGGCAGCGGGAGCCTTTTGGGCTGCAGGCTTTTTGTCCAAAAGACCTGCTAACTCTTGCAACTGCTTCCAGTTTTCGAGTCGCTCTTGCTTGGCTTTGATCAGCATTTCACTAGGGTTACCCTCCTTGTCGAAATGCTTGCTGAAACGCCCTTCGCTGCGGCAGAAGTCAATGAAGTCAACTTGCTCGCCCGATTTGGGATTTTGCCACCAGTCGTCATTCAAGGCGGGATTACCTTGCAACGACAATCGCTCGCGGATCGTATCGCCACGACGAGGATCATACGAGATCAACGGGAACGCTCGTGTATCGACCGCCAGTCGAGCCTGATCGGTGGCCATGTTATCGGCGACGCCGTGCTCAGGTTGGCAAGTCGTGTAGCAGCAGATGATGGCCGGCCCATCAAATTCCATCGCATCGATACAGGCACGATAGAAGTGGTTTGTGTGAGCACAGGTGGTCTGGGCCACGAACGTCCGGGGATGCATCATCGCGATCTGGGCAATTTCCTTACGGCGCTCCGTCTTGCCTTGGATGGCCTTGCCGTGAACGCTCATCTTTGCGTTCTGTCCCATGTACGTGCTGGTTGAAGCCTGACCACCCGTGTTGGAGTAAACTTGTGTATCAAGCACCAGGACTTTGATATTCATGCCGCTAGCCAGCATTCGCGACAGGGACTGAAAGCCGATGTCGAACATGGCGCCATCACCGCCGATACACCAAATCGGCTTGTCCTTCCAACCTTTTTGGTCCCACCGCATCCGCAGACCCATGGCGTAGGCGGGCGCGTTCTCGAACAGCGAATTGCTCCACGGAACGAGATACGGGTTGTACGGATACGTTGACGTATAGACGGTGTTGCATCCAGTCGCGGCGATAATGCCCCAATCGTTACCGTATTTGGCACCGGTTGCGGAGCACATCATCCGCAACGCACTGCCCTCTCCACAGCCCGCACAACTACCGGCACCGCCGACATAGATGTGCGTCTCCTCTTTGAGCATCATGTCGATGAGCAGCTTGTCGCTGATATAACGTTCGTCAGAGGGCCCGAACTCTTTAAACATGCGATGCACTTTAGAGATGTCCGTCATTAGATCATCCGTCTTTTGGATCATCTTTAGCGCGTCGTCGTCGCACACCGTTACGCACTCGGCGCAACCTTTACACTTGCTTGGATCGATGATGATCGAGAACTTGCCGCCCTCGCCCGTCTTCTTTTTCGGGCCGGCGTAGTACTTGGATGGTTCGGACCAAGCCATCTTTTTGAAAAGCTCGCGATCCTGTTCGTTGGCGATTTTATTTAACCTGTTTTCCCACTCCTGTTCACCGACGACCTTTCCAAGGATGGCAGTGTCGGGACACAAGGTCACACAATCCATGCAGCCCGTACAGTTCTCATTGATGTATTCGGGTATTTCCGGCGCGACGTAGCTGAAGTCGCGCAGGGTTGCTGTACCGGCCGGAACGAGAGAGCGAGAGACAGTTAAGTCAGCAGGCAGTTCCTTTTCAGCAGTACCGTCTTCGTATGCCCGGATGATACGTTCATTGAAATCGTCGACATCCAGGATTGGTAAGCTGACTTTCTTATAACCCTGATCAACTAGCGTTCCATAGGAGTTGTTGTTGAAGGGATCGCGGTCACTCGCTTCGTTCATCGACTTGTTGTCAGAAACCGTTGCCATATTTTGAATCCTCAAAAGAGGGTAAAGTTCTAGTGTGAATTGAACGGGGGCAGTCCGTGGTGTGGGCCAGACTCAGGCACCGATCATGTCGCGTGGCACCTCTTGTGTTTCCTTATAGCCGCGATTGATACAGGTCATATTGTCCTGCACAACTCGCTCACCTCGCTTGCCGAAGTACTTTCGAATCGCTTCTTCGACGCCAGCCATTACTTGTTCATCCGAGATCCCGCTGTTCTTGGCATAGGGAGTTAGTTTGAGAAAGGCACCGAGCGTGACAACGCCTTGCATCCGCATTTGCAAGTCCGCAACCGATGCGACCTCTCGGGCGATCTTGACCGTATCACAGTAGTAGAGCCGGATATTCTTTTTGCGGATCGTTTTCTTGTGCCGCTCGGGAATCCGCTGCCAAACATCCTCGGGCTTATCATACGGAGATTGCATAAAAATCGCCCCGCCATCGACCACGCCGTGCAATGGATTGGCAAGGATGGCGTTGACGTCGTTCAAGATGATTAGGTCGACGAACTCCAATTCGCTGTGCGTCTTAATATGCGCGTCGCCGATCGTGAGATAGTAGGTTGTGGGCAGACCTTTCTTTTCCGACCCGTACTTCGGATACGCTTGAACGTCTTTGCCGAAGACTTCGCCGGCAATGGTCGCGATCACTTTATTCGTCGTGACACTACCGAACCCGCCGACGGAGTGGCCGCGCATCGAAAAACCGCCGCTGGGGCGAAGATCGGGATCCTCAGTGCGCGTCAACGACAATGGATGGTCAATACCGACACAGAAGTAATCTTGCCCGTCCGTCTTCATGTTGTCGAACGCAGCGATGATATCGGCTGGCCGCACGTCGCGGCTGCCGAGTCCCGCCGCTCCGTGATAGATGCGCGGGATGCGCTCAATGGGTTCGTGACCCATCTGGCCCGTCATTGCGTCGCAGAACGCCGCTTTCACTTCGCGGGTCAAGTGGTTGCCAGTTGTCGACATCGGATCATCCATCCGCTCGAAGATCGTGATCGCCTTGGCGTTCTTAAGCACGTTGACGATTTGATGCATTGGGAACGGTCGGAAGCAGTAAATTGTTAAGCAGCCAGCTTTGATTCCTTTCTCTCTGAGATAGTCGACCGTGACCTCGGTTGTTTCCATGTAACCTCCGAGACCGATAATAATATATTCCGCATCTTCGCATCGGTGCGGCATCACGAAGTCGTACCGGCGACCGGTCTTCTTGGCGAAAACATCGAACGCTTCTTCTAGGGCCGGAGCCACTCGATCGTAGTACCAACGCTGAGCAATCTTGCCCTTCATGTAGGAATCTTGATTCTGGACGACTCCCGACATCATCGGGTTCTGTGGGTCCATGAGGTTTACGAGCTTTTCGTTGGGATTGCCAACGTACTCCTTCATAAACTCCATTTCGGGGAGACGAGCTGTTTCGACAGTGTGTGTCGTAAGGAAGCCGTCTTGCACGTTGAAGAACGGAGTCTGCGACGCTTCTGCTGCCCGACGCGAGATGAGGCACAGGTCCGCTGCCTCCTGAGCGTTCCGACCGAATAGCATGCCCCAACCGACATCGGCAACGCTCATCAAGTCGTCATGTCCAGCATGGACGTTCAGTGAATGGCTGGTCAAAGCGCGGGCTCCGATATTGAACACAACCGGCAGTCGCTTACCTGCGATCGTGTAGAGCACCTCTTTCATCAGGACCAAGCCTTGTCCCGACGTGAAATTCGTCACGCGGCCACCGGCCAATGCGAAACCTTCACAAAAGGACGCCGACGAGTGCTCACTTTCCGGCTCCATGAAAATCAGCGGATCACCCCATAAGTTGGTGTTTCCGTTATGAACGGCGTTATTAAACCCCGAACCCATCGTCGTCGAACTGGTGATCGGATAGGCGCCGCTGCCGTGACACACGGCCGTTTCGACATGGACAACAGCCGCCGCGCCGTCACAGGTCACAGGGATGCCCGGATACTGAAACTTGGACTCGCCAGATTTTTCCTCGGGAATATGAGTGAACTCATTGTCACGAGCGTCCTTCACGTTTGGATCAACGACGGTACTCATAGAGGCTCTCTTTCGATCAAAAGTTGACGAGCTGTCTTTTATTTAGGCGTCTCTTCGCAGTCTTCACTTGAGGGTTGCTAAATTTCGACGTCCGCGAATTGGGGGCCTATCACATGGAATCAAACTACGAAAATGTCCCCCACGTGAGCTATGTCGTAACAGACTCACGCCGGTCCAGTTTTCCTTGATGTACAGGGAACGGACTAGTTAGCGGGCTATTTGGTTAGCCCGCCCTGGATCGCACTTTTGTTAGGTTAGCGGTTTCACGGTTACGCTGCAATTATGAATTGCGAGCGGCGCCCCTTGGTGTGGGGGACTGAAGACGCGAGTCGAAGCTTGGGGGCGAGGTTCTTCACCGGAAACGGAACAGTATGTCAGGCCAATATCGGTTTTACGACCTCACCGCGAACGTCCGTCAGGCGATAGTTCCGACCTTGGAACTTGAATGTCAATCGTTCGTGATCGATCCCCAGGCAGTGCAACATCGTGGCGTGGAGATCGTGGATATGGACTGGGTCGGCCACGATGTTATAGCTGTAGTCGTCGGTTTCTCCGTATGAAAATCCCGGTTTGATGCCGCCGCCGGCGAGCCACATAGAAAAACATCGCGGGTGGTGGTCCCGTCCATAGTCGTCAGCCGTCAGTTTCCCCTGACAGTAGACCGTTCTGCCAAACTCACCGCCCCATACCACGAGGGTCTCGCTCAGAAGGCCTCGTTGTTTCAAATCCCGAATCAACGCCGCCGAGGCTTGGTCGGTGTCTTGGCATTGGATCTTGATTGCGGAAGGCAGATTCGTGTGCTGATCCCATCCACGATGAAAGAGCTGTACGAACCGAACTCCACGCTCGACGAGCCGACGCGACAAAAGGCAGTTGTAAGCGTAGGTTCCGGGCCTTCTCGCCTCGTCACCGTAGAGCTCGAACGTATGTTCTGGCTCGTCGGAGATGTCGGTTAGCTCTGGAACTGAAGCTTGCATTCGATAGGCCAACTCGTACTGAGCGATTCGAGTCGAGATCTCCGGATCGCCAAAGGACTCGAAGTTCTCCCGATTCAGCATCGCCAAATCGTCAAGCATTCGGCGCCTTGTGTGCTGGTCGATGCCTGGTGGATCGGACAGGTATAAGACGGGGTCCCCAACCGATCGAAACTTGACTCCTTGATACCTTGTCGGCAGAAAACCGCTCCCCCACAGCCGATCGTACAAGGGTTGGCCCGCCTTGCCCTTCCCGACAGAGACCATCGCGACAAAGGTTGGCAGATCTTGGTTCATCGAGCCGAGACCATACGAGAGCCACGCGCCCATACTCGGTCGTCCGGCCAACTGCGCCCCTGTCTGAAAGAACGTGATTGCGGGATCGTGATTGATGGCTTGTGTGTGTAGCGACTTCACAAAACACAATTCGTCCACGACTTTTGACGTCTGGGGCAGCAACTCGCTGACCCATGCTCGACTCTCGCCGCACTGTTTGAACCGGAAACTACTCGGAGCCACCGGAAAGCGATCCTGGCCAGCCGTCATTCCAGTCAGTCGTTGTCCTTGGCGAATTGACTCGGGCAGTTCCTCGTCCCGCCGGTTTGCTAGGCCGGGTTTATAGTCAAATAGATCGAGTTGTGATGGGGCGCCTGACTGGAAGAGATAAATGACACGTTTGGCCTTAGGAGCAAAGTGAGGCACACCACGTAGGCCAGTCGTTGACGACGATTGATCCTCCGCGATAACTTCCCCATTAAGCAATGTTCCAATCGCGGCAGTACCAAGCCCCAGTTGACCGAAGAAGTGACGGCGATTGGGTGTTGGATGGGAATTCATCGTGTTATGCATCATTCACCTGATTCTTTTCCATCGACTTCCGGTCTACTCGAACTGCCATTTTAAGATGCCACCTGTCGCGTCGCTAGCGCATCGGTGTAACGCCGAATGAGTGTCCGCTGTTCGACCAGACGATACGAGTTGCATTTCGCCCGCGAATGCTGTTCCCTCCGATCGTGCGAATAGACACGGCGGTCCGGACGACTACGCACATTCGAAAGCACCTTTGTTGGCGTCGAACCGGCACACTGCTTCGTGTTTGTGGCCGACTGCTAACCCTCTATTACAGCGGTAGTTGGCGTGCTCGCGCGAGGCACCTACCGCAAATGCCGCCGCCGAAACGCAAACTGGCACCGCATTCGCTAAATGCTATGTATCAGGTGTAGTATTGAGAGGCGCAAGCAGTATCGGAGAAGCATCATGAGACACGTTAGATCGATCTGCGTCGGGGGCTTGGTTTGTGTTTTTGCACTCCTGCAATTGACTCGAGTATGTGCTGCGCCGCCATCGTGGAATGGTACGCCCATCGTTGGCAGCGCGGGAGTTGCCCCGCTCGGTCGCCTGCAGCGAGATTTTGTGTTCCTGGGCGAGGGCTTGGCGGAGGGTGCAACTTCGGAGATTACAGAGGTCTTCACTGAACTGTCCGAGGGAATCGATGCCAGCCGTCCGGCGGGGGCGGTGCTGCTGTTCGAGGAGCCCGAGACCTTCTTTCCGGTGATTTTCATTCCGGTCAAAGACCAAGAAAAGCTGTTTGCTGTCTTAGGCTCACGCTGGGGTTGGAAGATTGAGCGGAACGCCGACGGCATGTATCGCAGTAAGAACTCCGAATCGGGTATCGATCTTGTTGCGCGAGTGGTCGACCGTTGGATGTACATCTCGGGCTTCTCGCATCGAGAGAAGTTGTCAGAAGCTCCCGCTGATCCAACGGCGTTGCTCAGCGGAGTCGATCCAACTTTGACCGCGCACGCAACTTTTCAGATCGATCAACTTCGCGAAGCTACGCGGGACCAATTGCTCCGCATGCTCATCGACGCAAACTCGGCGTCCGGCTCGCAGTCCAGCAATCTCGGGGCCGACCTCGTCAAGCAATGGATGGTGAGGAGTTCTGCGGATGTGGAATCACTTAGCCTCGAATTGCAATGTTTCCGACCGTTGGAGCAGTTTCACTTGAGCACTCGGCTAACTGCGATCGAAGGAAGCGACTTGGCAAGTTGGATCGAAAATGCATCGCATCGAATGACGATCTTTTCACGCCTGCCCACCAGCGAAGCAATTCTTTCGGCGGTGTCGTCATTGAAACTGAATTCCAGCACGACACGCACGTTGCTGGACGCATGGGCTCCAGTCGCGTCGAAGGCCAAGGCCGCTGCGCCTTCTCCGCAGTCTCGAAATCAAGCGGAAAGTCTGCTAGGTCGATTTGTTTCCCAAGCGGTTGATTCAGTGTCGAACACGTTAGCAAGTGGAGAGTTTGACGCCGGCCTTGTCGTCGAGCGGCAAGCCCGAGACCAAGTGGTTCTGCTGGCCGCGGCTACACTGCACGGTGCACGAGTGTTGGAGGAAGTCGCCACCGAAGTTGGAACTTTGTTGCAGCAGTCGGCTGAGTTTCGCGCGCTGGAGTGGGCGGTGGGAGGAAGCGAAGACGCTTCATTCCATCAATTGACCGTTCCGGTGACTGACGAGAACGCGCGAACCTTGTTTGGTGATCCCGCAACGCTGGCGATTGGTGTTGGTGCGGAACGAATCTACGCTGCGATCGGCGGTGACGATAGTCTAGAGTTGTTGACGAAAGCCGTTGATCGGTCGCAGAACGACGTCCCCGTGCGTGGTGAGTTGCTGCGGATCTCTACACATCTGGCACCTTTGCTTGCCACACTGGACGGAGTGAGCGGCGAAGACGCCGAGAACGACAAGGAAGTGCATGAGTATGCGGCATTGATAGCTCCATTCCAAAGGAACGATGCGATGGAACTGTCGCTTCAGGCTGAGGACCGGACGATAGAAGGCCGACTGCGGATCGATATGGGGGTTGTGCGCATGCTCGCATCGAAACTGCCCATCGAATCTAAGGACGATTCGCCTCGGAAAATTGATCAGGTGCCCGGCACATTACAACTTCAGGCTGGCGACGATTTTCAATGGACGTTTCACACAGACGGCGAAGTTGCTACAACGATCGACGGCGAAAAACGACTTGAGCGAAGCATCAACGCACTGACCTACGACTTTCAGGTTACAGATGTTCGGAGTGATGGGACGATGCAAATCGCCGCGGCGTTGAGCCATGTCCTCATCGACAAAACGACTCCTGAAGGACGAGAAGTCTTTGACTCGGCGCATCCACCTACGCCCGAGAGCATGACCGCGGAGATGATGTTGTATGGAGTCGTAATCGGTGAACCCGTTGTTCTGACGATTCGATCGGATGGTGCAATCGCCGCGATTTCTGGAGTCAACAAAGCCATCGAGCATATCGTCGACACGAAAGTGAATCCCGCCACGGTCGAACGCGACCAAGCTCATGCTTTCGTTTCACAACTTCTGAACGAACAAGGGTTGCGCGATAGTTTGACACGTGGTTTTGAGTTCTATCCTGGTCATGCGGTTTCTGCTGGCGACCGCTGGACAAGACAGAGCGAGAATCTCACGATCATGAAGTTTTCGCTCGACAATCACTATCAAGCGAAGATCGTTTCTGATGAGGAGGTGGCGATTTCCCTGCGTTCGCAGGTGCTCGAGCCAGATCCAGCGAAAGTTGCAGACCAACCGATTCAGTGGGACTTTGTCGGTTCCCAGTCCGGATCCCTCACACTTGATCCACGCACCGGACGACTTCGTCTGGGTGAGTTCACGTTGCGAATGGACGCGGAGGCGACTTTCGAGATGGATGGAAACGAAGTTTCCCGACCAATCGTCAGCCTGTTCAAGATGACGATTGGTGACCCGATCGAAGTTGCGCGGAGAACGGGTAGCGATCTAAAAGCCCACGCGGAAGAACCCGTCGGTTGGCTGTCATTGACGGCAGATGTTGCGCGATCTGGATGGCAGTCCGTCAGGCCCGACGTGTGGCAAATCCGCGGTGATGAAATAGTTTCACTGGGAGGTAACTATGCGAAGTGGAGCTACATTGAATTTGCCGACCGCACCTTTTCGGATTTTGAACTCGCTGCCGATGTTTTGTACGACGTTGGATGCAACGGAGGAATCTGTTTTCGAGCCACTCAAGGCGGATTGGATGGAGTCAACCCGTCCGGCTACGAAGTCCAACTCCTTGGGATTGAGACTGAACGAAACCCGACAGGAAGTCTTTATAAAATGCCAAACAACGGCCCGGTATCTGGAGTGTATTCAGCGAGGCCGCGTCTCGGACCAGCAAACCAATGGCTTGCCGTTCGAGTTGTCGCACGTGGTTCGTCGCTGTCCGTCTATATCGACGATGAAAAAGTAGCAAGCTTTGACGACTTGAGCGAGCCGATCAAATCAGGCCACATCATCCTGCAAGGTTCGCCGGAAGGAGTTATCCGATACAGGAATGTGCGCGTTCGTCCGCTGTGAGGCTGAGATAGGCTGGGATAAAGGTTGAGCCTGCGGTCGGTTCTCACCGTCAGTCATCGGATGCGAATCTCAACAACATGCATTTCGTTAACATCGTCATCGCTAAGCCGTCGCCAACCAAGCCGTTCGTAGAATTGCGGGACTTCCGTGTAAGCATATAGTTGCGTCCTGTCCCAGGAAGCAGCGATCTTTACTCCTTCACGCAGGAGGTGACTCCCGATTCCGCGTCCGCGCCAGCTTGTCGCAACGTAGAGCGCGTTAACCCACAGTTCCAAGGAACCTTGCATTGGCGATGGGTAGAGTTTGTAGGCCAAAACGGCGATGGGTTCGTCCTCAGAAACTGCAATCAGTGTTGGTGGACATTGCCTGTTCTCGATGAGCGATTGCTTGAATTCGTCCAGTGACGAAGTACCCCACTCACCCGCGATCCAGCTAACGATCGTGTCAACGCATTCAATGTGCTGATCAATCGGGATGATCCGGTAGCTTTCGGCATCAATAGGCATAGTGATCGATGGCTAACTCTTTCAGAGCGAGGTGTTGGTGCATCTGCGCCGTAACGTCAGTGGCTTTCTCGCAGAGCACGGAGTAAGCGGCGTGTCGTCCGAGTTGGTGCGAGGGAGGTATGATAAGCCCTCTCGAATTGGTACCGAAAGAACTCTGCATCCTTCCATAAACGAACTGGGCTCCTTGTGATGCCGCAACTTAGTACGTGAGTGAACGTATGTAACTTATGTTTTGACGGCCAGCACTTGTTATGCTTCGTTAGTGAGACTGCGTGAAAGTCACAAATGTGGAGGCAAATTCACCATGAATCGTAACTACACCTTCAATGCTTTCGTAGCGGCGTTTGCCGCTGCGCTGCCGACGCTTTTGGTGGGACGCTGTCCGGCTGCTGAACTGCCGGAGAAACCAAACCTCATTTACATCATGTGTGATGATCTGGGGTATGGAGACCTCGGCTGTTTTGGGCAGAAGACGATCGTCACGCCCAACCTGGACCGTTTGGCGAACGAGGGTATGCGGCTGACGAGTTACTACGCTGGATGTACGGTCTGTCGTCCGTCGAGGTTAGTGCTCTGGACCGGGATGCACACCGGTCATACCGCAATCAGCTCCAATGCGCCTTACACTTTTCAACCGAGTGATGTGACGGTTGCCGAATTGCTGCACGACGCGGGATATGTGACGGGCGGCGTCGGAAAATGGGCGATGGGAGGCGTTGGGACGACAGGACATCCGAATCAAAATGGTTTCGATTTTTGGATGGGATATCTCGACCAAGGCGACGCGCACAACTATTACCCGACTCATTTGTGGCGTAACGAGGAGAAAGTGCCTTTGGAAGGGAATCTTTTGAGTGAAAGTCCGGATGCCCGCGGTCGAGTATCGAAGAGGCGGACAACTTATTCGCATGACCTGATGACGGATGCGGCTCTTGATTTTGTCCGTCAATATCACACCCGGCCCTTCCTGTTGCATGTGCACTGGACGATTCCTCATGCAAACAACGAAGGCGGACGCGTCACCGGGAACGGTATGGAGATTCCTGACTACGGGATCTATACGAACCAAGATTGGCCGAACACGGCTAAGGGCCAGGCCGCCATGATTACCCGAATGGATGGTGATGTCGGGCGGTTGATCGCGCTGCTCCGAGAATTGCGGCTCGATGCGAAGACGTTGCTGATTTTCACCTCGGACAATGGACCTCACTCGGAAGGAGGTCATCGCCACGAGTACTTTGATGCAAATGGACCGCTGCGGGGATATAAACGGGATTTGTACGAGGGCGGCATCCGCGAGCCTACGATTGCGTGGTGGCCGGGCGTCATCAAAGCTGGGAGCGAGAGCGACCAACCCCTCGGATTTTGGGATTTCCTGCCGACCGCCTGTCAATTGGCTGGCTTGGAATGCTCGGTCAATACAGACGGAATCTCGTTCGTGCCAACGCTTGTCGGAGAATCTCAGCCAGCGCACGAGTACCTGTACTGGCGATATGAAGCAAAGGAGGCGGTTCGTACGGGCAAGTGGAAGGGAGTACGATTGGCCGACGACAAGCCGATCGAGTTGTACGACCTAACTTCGGACATCGGCGAGTCAAACGACGTCTCCGGCGAGCACCCTGAGATTGTCGCTGAGATTCGGCGGTGCATGGCTGATGCCAGGCGGCCCGCGGCTCGTAAGGGGTAGTGATTCGCGGGGATAGCTCTTGCAGGTGGTTTTTTTCAGCTGCTGAGTCACGAGGGAACGCGCGACTTGCATTTGACGTCAAATGCCACAGAACGGGTCTAGTTTTGTATCTTCCGCGGTGTGAATTATCGCAGTTTGGCGCGGCCGTCATAGCTCTTTGAGGTGGTTTTTGTCCGCTTGGTTTGTCGTCTTTCCCTTGAGTGCTGACGTCTGTGGAGTGGTCGAAAACCAGCCTCATAAAGGGGTTAACTCGCTTTTTAATTGCATTAGTTTCGGTAGCAATTACAATCCAAAAAGTGGCTAGAAGCTGCGCAGTTTGATTTTCCAAAACTCGTATTTTAACTAGATTTACATCCTGCTGTCTGGCAAAACGTCGATTGTTGTGGAGCCTCGCACCTCTTTTCGGTGGCTTCATAGCGTTGGTGGGTGCGTGTCGTCGTAACCATCAGTCAGCGAGTGCCTTGCAGATGATCTAGGGGTTGGTCTATGCCTATTCGGCGTCCACTTCGATCGTACTGGAAGTCTCAGAACACCCGCAAACGAAAGGCCGAGCGTCTCGACCGAGGCAAGAATCGGCGTTCGCTGCTGGAGCATTTGGAGCAGCGGCAGTTGCTTGCGGTGGGCCCGCAGTTGGCGGGCATACAGCTTAATGACGGGGACTTATTGCGCGCGGGCAGCGTTCGGCAGATCTCACCCAGCGAGCTTGTGTTTAGCTTTAATGACGGGGCAGCAATAGACCCAAACACGCTGACCGGAATTCGGCTGACCCGTAGCGGCGGTGATGGGGCGTTTGCTAAAGCCAGCGCGAGCAGCGATTTCAACACAGCTGGGAAGGTGATCGTTGATTTCACAGCAGTCAGTCCGGGTGAATCGGGCAACAACATCTCGATTTCCGTCATTAAGAATGCAAATCCCACGAAACCGCTTGTCAGTGTTCTGGGGAACGACATTTTCGTCGAGCTGAATTCGACGACGGGAACTACCGCAGCGCAGCTTGTTTCCGCGATCAATAATCATGCGGCGGCAAGTCAATTGCTGGTGGCCAACATCCGTGGAGGCTCGGGGGCGACAAACCTGACCACTCCCGAAATCAACTATTCACCGATCGTTACCGGTGGGGCGAATGCAGCGGCGATTACGACCAATCTAACGATCGGTAATTCGGTAGAGGTTAAGTTGACCGCGAATCAGGCGGGACCCGACGGCACGGGCATTGAAGTGGCCGTCAGTCGAGTCAACTTTGGGGGCGTCGCACCACCTCGCGTGACGGTTACGGATCGGTTGATCTCGGTCGAGTTGAATTCGAATACGGCTTCGCCAACAACTCTGGGCGAGTTCGTCGATGCGATCAACGGCAACGTGGCCGCGCGGAATTTGATCAAAGCCACGCTGAACGTCGGCGATCGAGATTTGGTGATCGGAAATCGAGTCGGTGCGCTCCGGTTACCCTTGGTCAACATCTCTGACATCCCGATCGTGCCCGGCTTCCTGGGATTGGGCGACTCGCCGCGTCAAGTTGTGATGCGGTTTAGCGAACCGCTTCCCGACGACCTCTATCACGTCGAGATCATCGGTTCAGGTCCGTTCGCTTTGCGGAATGTTGATGGTGGTGCATTTCGCGACGTCACGGACGACCTAGTTGATGATGGTGCAGGTTTTGGGCTTGATTTTGAGTTGGATCTTGGTGCGCAAATCCTGGCAGTCGTGCCGCAGCCGGTTCTCGTAAACAGCATATCGAATGTCCGGTCTCAGTTCCGCGATCGCATCAACGTCTATTTTAACAACGACGACTTGTTCCCGACCGAAACATTCACAGGCCTTGCGTCGCCGAACCCCACTGTTGTTGATCCTGCCTTTTACCAGCTGATTTTTACGAACGATACCGTTCAAAACACTGACGATGTCGTTTATCACCCAAAGCTGATTCAATACAGTCCCGCGTCCGACTTGGCTGTCTTGGTCTTCGACGAGCCGCTTGACCAACTCGGTAGCGGGCCAGGGACCTTTCGATTGCGAATTGGTACCGATGAAGCGTTACCGCTGCCGCCGCTGAGCAGCACCGCAGGACTTGCCGCGGTGACGACTGATTTCGGTACGCAAGGTGCCGAAGCGATTACGATCACAGCCCGGGAAGACTTCGCGACACGAGTTACCGTGGCGATTTCCAAGCGAGATTTTGGAGTCGCCGGAGTTCCCAACGTGACGGTTGTGGGGCAGCAGATTCGAGTCGAGTTGAATACAAACGCTGGAAATCAATCGACTGCTCAACAAGTCGTGAACGCGATCAATGGAGATGCAGTAGCCTCGCAACTGGTGACCGCCGTGCTTGCGAATGGCAGTGGGACCAGCAACATTGCAACGACTGCAGTGGCGGGCACACTGACTCTAGCTGGCGTCGGATCAAGCTACGATACGGCTTCAAATCTCGGTGTGCTCGCTGGGCAAAGTCAGAGTCTGGTGGTCTCCTCGTCCATCGACGCGCAGCCTTTTGCACTGGATTTTCCGGGGGACGAAGAAGAGCCCGGACATCGAGATTTGCCGGCTGAAGTGCAACGGCACTTTTTGACTGGTTTCACAGCAGACGACGCCGATGGGATCACGACGGCGTTCTATAACTTCGAGTCGGAGATAGGCTTCGATCCACAAGGGAACGTGATCGAGAATAAGATCACGGAGACACAAAAGCAGCGTGCTCGCGAAATCTTCTCCCTCTATGCCGACCAACTCGGGATTGAATTTATCGAAACGGAGAACCTGGGGATCACGGTTGCTACCGGTGATTTGCGAGCGATCGACTCAAGTGTGACGAATGGTCCCGGCGGAGTCATTGGATTGGCTTGCCCAAATACTCCCATTCCGGATGGCCTGGGCACTTACGCGTGCGTGTCGGGAGGCAATGGTCTGCTCGATGGTATCGCGATCATGGACCTTCAAGACTTTAGTGATCCGGGGGCGGACGCTTTTGGTGGAACGTGGTTCCTGACGGCAATGCACGAGATCGGCCACACGCTGGGGTTAGGCCACACCGATGAACTGCCTTCGCTGACGATTCTTAACGGCACCTTGAGCCCTCCGGGCGGATTCACGGGAAATCCCTTGGATTTCCCCGAGAACACGGTCGAGCCGATTTTTCCGGGTGCGCATGACGTTGTTCACGGCCAGTACCTGTACCGTCCGGACAGCAAGGATATCGACCTGTATCGGTTTCAGTTACCCGAGAACGGTCGCTTGTCGATCGAGACGTTTGCCGAGCGACTACAAAACACCAGTCGCCTCGACACGGTCGCCTCGTTATTTCGACAGAATCCTGACGGCACTCGCGAGTTGATCGCACGCAACGACGACTACTACAGCAACGATTCTTATATCGAATTGGATCTTCCTGCCGGGACCTACTGGGTGGGGATCAGCGCCAGCGGCAACGACGAATATGATCCATCGATTGATGATTCGGGCCTGAACGGCACCACGCAGGGCGACTACGACCTGCGCGTGAACTTCCGCCCCGACGCGGACCGAACAATTGTCGACGCAACGGGCGTGCGGTTAGATGGCGACGCGGATGGCGTTCCTGGCGGAGTCTACAACACCTGGTTTCGTGCGACGGAGCCCTCAAAGACGATCTTCGTTGACAAGGCGGCTACGAGTGCTGGAAACGGCACTTTGGCGGCGCCGTACCAGATCATTTCAACGGCACTCGCAGCGGCTCGCCCCGGCGACGTGGTCCGAATTCTGGCGAACGGAGGCACGGACCGCAATCTTGCTACGCCGGAAGACAATCGGGCCTACGAAATAGGTTTCAACCGTCTAGGTTCTCCGCTCGCTGACGGGACCAGTTTCGATGTGCCCAAGGGTGTGACCGTCGTCATCGATGCAGGTGCGGTGATCAAGTTGCGTCGCGCCCGCATCGGCGTTGGCAGTTCGTCGGTGAACGTCGATCGCAGCGCGGGAGCGTTACAAATCCTGGGTACTCCCGTCCTGCTGGACGCCTTCAATCAGGTGATCCGCGACCCACTGGGTGATCCGATCCCCGGCAGCGTCTACCTGACTTCAATCCATGATGAGGACATCGGCAGCGATACCAATCCTGATGCGTTCCCCCCAGCGGCGGCTCCCGGTGACTGGGGTGGTATCGTATTTCGCCGCGATATCGACCAACAAGATGTGAATCGCTTCGACTACGATCGACACGGCATCTTCCTGAACGTGGTTAATCAGGCAGATATTCGTTACGGGGGCGGTACCACGCAAGTGAACGGCGTTCCTCAAGTGATCACGCCAATCCACATCACGGACGCACGCCCGACCATCTCTTACAACCACATTACTTTCAGCGCCGATGCGGCGATGTCGGCCAGCCCAAACAGTTTCGAGGAGTCGAATTTTGAAGCACCTCGATTTCAGTTCACGCCTTTTACATCCGACTACGACCGAGTCGGCCCTGCACTGTTTGGGAATACCGCGTTAGACAACTCCATCAATGGTTTGTTCGTGCGCGTCACAACGCTGGCAGGCAATTTGCGACAGCCGATGACCGTCTCGGGCCGCTGGGACGATACCGATTTGCCGTATGTCTTGTCGGACCAACTATCGATACAGGGCACGCCGGGTGGTCATGTTCTGGAAGTTGACTCGCCGACGGTGCAACTCGTGACGTCGACACCCGTCGATGGCGGCACCTTGGTCGCAGGCACCTATAACTACCGCGTCGTATTCGTCGACGTTGACGGAAACGAGGGCGCGCCATCTTCTCCGACGGGCGACGTAACGCTCGATGCCGCCTCGCCGCAGCAGTCCATTCAACTCGACAACTTGCCGACGGCGACCGCCGGTTTCATCTCGCGCCGAATTTATCGGAGCGACCCGAGCGGCAATGCCAATGGGACATATGTGCTCGTGGCGGAGATTAATATCAACGCAACTTCATTCACGGACACGGGACGATCACTTGGTCGTCAATTGACCAGCGTCACTGCGGGAACACTACGGGCACGCCTCGATGCGCGCTTGGCCATTGATCCGGGTGTCGTCGTAAAGCTGAACGGTGGTGGGATCGAAGCGACGTTAGGTGGCGACTTCTATGCCGAAGGAGTTGACGGCCGAGAGATTACCTTTACTTCGATTTACGACGACCGCTACGGTGGCGGCGGTTCGTTCGACACGACGAGCGACCTAAGTCTCAAATTGCCGGAGCCTGGCGATTGGGGTGGATTGACCGGTGGTCACCTTTCAAACTTTAGCCTTGACAATGCTCTGGTTGCGTACGGCGGCGGAATCATCGATATCGAGGGCTCGTTTGCAGGCTTCAATCCGGTCGAACTACAGCAGGCCACTGCTCGGATTGCTCACAGTACGTTCGAGAACAACGGGTCGGGTACCGGTGGCCAGGCTGGATTCGATCGCGCGGGGCGTGGCTTTAATCGTCCTGGGACAATCTTTGTCCGAGGGGCACAGCCGACAATCGTCGAGAACGACATCTTCGGAAGCCTTGGACCGGCCATCAGCATCGACCTGAATTCATTGAATAGCGAGTCGGTTCGCGATCCAGGACGCAGCAGCTTCAACGCCAGCGCCGACAGCTTGATCGAACGCGTGACGGTTGCCCTTGATAACCAGGGACCGCTTATTCGTTTGAATCGACTGAGCGGCAATGTTATCAACGGCATGCAAGTTCGCGGCGGGACGCTGACCAACGAAGGCGTCTGGGATGACACGGATATTGTTCATGTTGTGATCAACGAAAGCATTAATGTTTCCGACTATCACACATCCGGCGGATTGCGGCTTGAAAGCAGTTCGACGGAAAGTTTGGTAGTGAAGCTCAACGGTGCCAATGCAGGATTTACGGCGACCGGGATCCCGCTGGATATCAACGATCGTATCGGCGGAGCGTTGCAGATTCTCGGACAACCGTCGCATCCGGTAGTGATCACTTCGCTCGGCGACGATTCGGTCGGTGCAGGAAGCGACCTGAGTGGTGATAGCCAGACTGACACGGGCGACGTGCCACGTGGTGCTTCGTCGACCGGTGCGCTTCGACTCGTCGAACCGATTCCCGGATTTGGAGCAACCTTCGTCGGAAACGTAGGTGTTTCGACAGACGGGTTAGGAACTGACGACGTTGGTAGTTTGGTCGCAGCGATTCCAGACGGTGCTACCGTCGAGTTGGCACTGCTGCACGTCGCTACTCGCACGACGAACTCGCCACCCTTTCAGCCGCCGGTGATAGGATTCGAGGGCCAAAATGTACCGTTGACCTACTTGCCAAATGTCGCAGATGCGACAACTCAGTTGGTCGACTTCGAGACGGGCACGGCGGACGTAACTTCGATTGTTGCGGCACGTGCGGGTACTTTGGGAGGCGTTCTCAGTTTTGCAATCGACGAGACGATAACGGGGATGCCGGACAATATCGAAGGTACGAGCTTAACCGTCATTTACTCTCACCCGGACTTGCCGCTGCAATCCGTTCTCGTACTGGAGGGAGGTCTTACGGGACCGACTCCGCAAGTTACAAGTCTCGACTTCGCGAGTCCAATCGATACTTCGGACCCGGCCTTTGTTGCCCAATTGGCTTTGGGTATCCAATATGGCGTTCTCGTTGGGAATGCTGCGAATCCACAGTTCAGCACTGTCGATATCAACGGTCAACGCTTGACTAGTTCGGCCGGAAACTTTGACGACTCGATTGTCGTTCCTGCGTTCGACGGCAACTTGGTTACGGTAGGCGGTGTCGGCGACAGCCTTCTGAATCCAATCAATCCGTTTGCGACGGATGACCTCACCGACGACGAGTTGTACGACCTCTCGTCTTTCCTGCCGGACGGCGCAACTCAATTTACGATGGAGACGGCGAACCCCTCCGACGACGACTCGATCTTTTTGGCGGTTCTGTTGCTCTCGGGCGACGCTAGGCTAGGCGGTGCCGAGCCGGGAGATTGGCGGAGCATTCGCCTGGACGAATACAGCCATGATCGCAATGTCGAGAGCGTTGTGGAAACTGAATCGGCAGAATTGGCGGCGCCGGGTATAAATGGCACGGCTCAGCAAGCTCAATTCCTCGGGCAGCTTTCGCCAAACGAAAAATCCGGGGACGAGAATTTGCGGCTTGGCTTCGAAATTCAAGGCAGTCTGACCGCTCGTAATGATATCGATGTCTACAGCTTTTCGGGCCAACCAGGAACGGAAGTGTGGTTTGATATTGACGAGACCAAGAATGCTCTCGACACAGTGGTCGAACTGATCGATGCCAACGGTACCGTACTCGCTCGTTCCGATAACTCCTTGGACGAAGCTGCAAATCCGAGTCTGTTGTTCAAGTCGAGTTCCGTGCCTTCGACCAGTGTCAATCCGCTACGTAAGAGCGGCTATGACCCGCTTAATCCAACGGCGGTTTCGCAACTGGAGATACCGGATCGATATTCAACGAATCCGCGCGACGCAGGCATGAGGGTCGTTTTGCCTGGGCAGCCGGGAGTCGCGAGCACCTATCACGTCCGAGTACGCAGCAGTAGCGACAATCTGAATAACCTCGCCGGCGGGAAAACGTCTGGCAATTACCAATTGCAGATCCGCCTGCGTGAGTTGGATGAAGTGCCCGGTTCGACGATTCGGTACTCCGATATCCGCTACGCCACGGACGGTATCGAGCTGTTGGGATTGCCCGCCCACTCGCCGATCGTTGGCGAAGCGGGAGAGATCGAGTCCTACGATCCGATCACCGGGACTTACACGAATTCCAACGATTCACTCACCCTGATTGCCCGCCCCGGTGGTCAAACTGTGGACTTGGCGAACAGCAGCTTCCAAGATGTCGGCAATGTTGCGCAGTCGGATCGTGGCGTTATTGGTGTATCGGGGGAACTCTCCACGGATGACGATGTCGACTTCTATCGTGTGACCGTCGAGTACGATCGTACGCAACCATCTCCACCCAATCCTTTTCTGTCGGCCATTTTCGACATCGACTTCGCGGATGGATTGGGTCGGCCGAACACGGTACTTTCGGTCTTCGATTCCGATGGCGTGCTGATCCTGACAAGTAAGGGGTCGAACATCGCCGACGACCGTTCACCTCCGCTTGCCGGCTCGGGAAATACCGACTTACTGGCGGGCAGCGCCGGAGCACTCGACCCGTACATTGGTCCCGTGGAGTTGCCCGCCGGTCCGGAGTTAGTACCCGACGACACCGGAGACGCCACGCTGCGAGAGGTCTATTACGTCGCCGTTTCCTCCAATGCACAATTGCCCAGCGAATTGCAGCAGTATCTCCAGGCAAATCCTGCCAACCCGCTGGTTCGTATGGAGCCGATCAATTCGATTCGCCGCATCGCAGAAGATCGAATCGATTTTCTTGGCAGCGCCACCGTTGCCGAGCCACCAGAGATTCCAATCCTTCTGGATCCGGTTAACAGCGTCGTCCCTTTCACGTTGGGGGATGTCACGCTGTTCGTGTCGCAGGACATTGGGCTGGTGAACAACACGGTTTCGACCCTGCGCTACGTCGATCCGTTTACGGGACAGGTCGAGGCAACTGCGGGGTCGTTTCAACAGCCAATCGCAGATATTGCGATGCGAGGCGATGGTGTTCTCGCGGCATTCACGGCCGGGCCCGATCGTGCAAGTTCCTGTGACGCGGTCTTTACGAACGCATGTACCGACGCCAACATCGGGCATTATCTTGAAATTGATGCGGGCGACGCCACGGTAACTGACCGAGGCGATGATGGCATTGCGACTAATGTTCAGTCGATCAACCTCACACTCACGTCCGAGGCGGCTCCGCTCGGGAACAATAGTATGGGCGTCGGCGTGATTTGGGATGCGATCACCTACCGATTCGACTCCAATACGCAGTACCAGAATGGGTTCGTTGTCGGCAGCACCGGCGATGCTCGTGACAACGACCCCGATCAGGTAGGCCTCGCTGGAACTGACTACCTCGAAAATGTTCTTTTCCACTTCGACATCGGAAATGGTGCTGTGGTAAGCACCCCGCCGAATGCGCAAAACCGGATGAACACCGCTCTACTCGACGGCGTTGGAACACAGAAATATGAGTTCGGCGAGATCCTGACATTCACTCGAATTTTGCCGTTTAACGCCGATATCGGTGACACATTCACACTCACGATCAATGGCGAAAGCATCAGCTATACCGTGGCCGGCCTGCCGATCAACATTGGCAACAATGTGATCGTGAGCCAAGGGACGAATGAGGAGGTGGTGGCGGGACTCGCGAATGCCTGGCAGGCAAAGTCGCTAACCAGTCCTGCCTTTGCCGCATTCGAGGTGTTGAACAGCGGTTCGTTGAGTAGCTTTATCGCTAACTCTGTTTTCGGTTTACCTGACGAGTTGCGGGTGCGACTGCTAGATCCGGCGTATGCAGACGTCGAGATTGAATGGTCCGTCGTTGAGGGTTCCAGTTCTGGAAGCACCACCAGCTTCTTGTCACCCTTGGTGGTAATCGAGGGTGGTGGACCGGGCGGTCGCGTCACCGGGATCGATTTCATCGGAAACGACATGTACGCCGTGACGGATCGCGGTGGGCTTTATCAAGTCGATCCATTTGGAAGTGGCGGCGGATCTGTCTTCACGGGATTCAACTCATTTAACAGCGACAACCTCGCGACCTACGTCAAGACGTCGGCAATCGACTTGATGACGGGCGACAATGGTGGACCGATTCAATTCGCTGGCTTGACCGCGGGACCTGAAAATGCGGGAGGCGGAAAGTACGCCGATTTGCTCTTCGGGATCACCGATGATGGTCAAATCTACGCGTTCAATACCAGTGGTGAATTGCAACCGATTTTCGTGAATAACCAAACGAGCGTTGATACAGGGCTGTTTGCCGTCAACGGCCTCGCCTTCTCGAACCTCGACCGTAACCTGTGGCAGGTGACGGGCAATCGCGGAGGTGATCCTGGACACGGTTTTGACGGTGGGTTTGGCAACGATCCCTTGAATGTGGATTACGAGACGTTTGATCACAGCCAAGTCGAGGAAGAAAACTCAGGAGGATCAAGTTTCTACTTTGGAAATGATCGAAGTACGAATGTTGGCGGGAACGGACAGTTTTTGGGGCAAGCCTATACGGCTGCTTCCCGAAACTACGATTTCGCTGGCGGTGCGCACGGGACGCTAGTTACCAATCCCTTCAGTCTCGCGGGCTATTCGGCGGCTGACTCGCCGGTGTTGTACTTCAATTACTTTATGGACACGGAAAACACCGACTACAATCCATTCACGAATCCCGAACAAGTAACGCGAGATTCGTTCCGTGTGTTCGTCAGCGATGATGATGGCGAATGGACATTGGTGGCAACTAACAACCTATTTCAGCACCGGGGGCTAACCGACGAGTTTGATTTTGGAGAGGGATACGACCCGAGCGCACCATTTATCGATACACTATGCCAATTCCCCTCTGCGGCTGGAGAACCGTGTGTACAACCTTTGTTTGAAAGCTCCGAAAGCGCTGTCACGTCTTGGCGTCAGGCTCGTATTCCGTTAGGACGCTTCGCTGGCAGCGAGAACTTGCGGATTCGATTTGACTTCGCGACCGCCGGCGAGATGGATCTTGGACCCGCGGGTTTTGACACCGTCGGCAGTGTTGGTAGCGAGCTGCGCACCATCGCCGGCGCGGCCCTTCGCGACGCCCAAATCTTTACACTCGATAGCTCAAACCAGCTTGAGTTTGATTTAGGTTACACGCTCGCGGCCCCCAACGGTGCTCAGATCAGGGATGGCAATTCGTTTACGGTGAGTCCATCCAGCGGCCGCACCATTACGTTCGAGTTTGACTCTGATGGCGGATTCGCTCGCAATATTGCCGTCCAGGATGGGTTGTCTTATCGAGACGGCCAGACGTTTACGGTAACGCGTGGAAATGTCACGGAGACGTTTGAATTCGATAGCGGTACAAGTCTGCTCGTGCCCAGTGCCGGTGCTGCCGCGCTCGGCGATGGTCAGATTTTTAGCGTCAACGGCGTTGCCTTTGAGTTCGATGACGATGGCGTCTTTGCCGGCGGCAACAACATTATCGACCTGATCGTCGATCAAGGCATTCGGGTTCCGGCTACCGGAGGCGGAACCGGCGGTTTGACGGATGGCGAGCGTTTCACCATCAATGATGGCGCGGGCGGTGCGGATCTGACATTCGAGTTCGATGACGACGGGATTGTCGCTTTGGGTTCGCGAGCGATCGATATCACGAACATCGAATTCCAGGTACCAATTGCCGGTGCTGGCTTTGGCGGCATTCAAGACGGCGAGACTTTTTCCGTAACATCAGGCGGCAGTGGTCAGCCGACTGTCTTCGAGTTTGACAAAGACAATGATGTTGCTTTAGGAAATCGAGTCATATCGGTCACCGACAGCAGCACTCAAACGCAGGTCGTCAATGCGATAATTGGGGCTTTGCGTGCGGCAAATCTCGGGTTAAACCCGGTCAATCAAGGCGGTGGCGTCATTCGTCTCGGAGTGTTCCGGCACAGCGTAGATACCTCGGATACGGCGACATTGACGGATCGCACGATTGCGGCGACCGCCGATGAAATCGCCGATCGCATGGTTGACGTGATCCTGAACTCAGGCCTTCGGTTAACGCCCACGAATGTCGGAAACGGATTAGTTCGTCTAGGAAGTACGGTACACGCTGTTAACACCACCTTGGCGCCGAGTCTCACGCAGCCGTTGGTTTACGGAAATCAGGACGAGATCGCTGATTTAATGGTGGATGCGATTATAAATGCGGGGGTCAGTGTGACGCCAGTCAATCTAGGTAGCGGTGAAGTCTACCTTGGTGCGACCACGTCAGTGGACCAGTCCGGCGCACCGGCTTTGACGATTAGCGGGACGCCGGGCGTCAGCAATGCGTCAGCCAGAGCGATTGCGTTTACGCCAACTCAAAGTTCAAATGAAATCGCAATTGCGATGGCGTCATCTATCAATGCCGCGTTTGGGATCAACGCCATCGTCAATGGCAGCGTCGTTGTGTTGCCGACCGGAGTCTCGTTCTCATCAGGAAATGCGGCCGTTGCTCCTGCGGACGTCATTGCAGTGGCATTCGATGCGACGACCAGTCCCGAAGGAATCGCACGTAATATCGTCGATGCCATTCAAGGCGCTTTCACCCCGAGTTTGACCACTGTGGATCTCACGACCGAGTCGAATGATCGGTTTGCAACTGCCACGGACACGGGAATAACGGGCGGCCCAACCCTGTTCCGAGCTTCTGGAGTGATCGGCGACAATCCAGCCTTTCCATTTGAGGCAGGACTTGATGTTGACTTCGTGCGGATGGACTTGGCGACTGGCGACGAAGTCTCGATCAACGCCACTGCTTCGTCATTCGGACTTCAACCGGCGATTCAATTATTTGATCAGCGGGGACGTCTCATCCAATCGGCATCAGCCGGCTTCAACACTCTGGCGCAAATTGACTTCACGGCGGTTACCGCCGGCACGTACTACGTTGGCGTGAGCAGCAGTGGGAACTTGAGCTACAACCCTGATTTCGACGGAAGTGCGGATGTCACAATCCGACTTCCCGCTCAGGGAAGTGCGATCGGCGGCCTAACGGACGGCGAGAGCATCTCTATTTTGGAAGGACCTGCGGGAACCCCTGTCTCGTTCGAGTTTGATAGCAACGGCGTTGTCGCGGCAAACGCGATTTCGATCAGCCTGAGCGATGTTGTGCTGCAAGTACCGTCTGCCGGTGTTGGGCCCGGTGGTATTCAGGACGGCAACACATTTATCATCAATGACAATGTTGGAAGCGGAGACGTGCTGTTCGAGTTCGATACGAACGGACTTGTCAGCGCGGGAGCAAACCGAATCTTTGTCACTCAAGGTATGACACTGCAAACGATTGCTTCACAGATTGGTTTTGCGATTTTGTCAAACCCCCTTCTTGGCCTGTCACCCACGTTTACCGGTGGAAACACCGTCGAGCTTAATACCACCACGCATACGGTAAACACAAGTGGTACGCCGAGTCTATTGCAGCTGACGGCACCTCGTACGCAGACCGAATTGCTCCAGTTGTTACGAGATGCGATTCGAACCGCCGATTTGGGACTAGCCCCTCAGTTGGCCTCTCAGACTTTTACCTTCGGCGGCTTCACGCAAACTTTCTTCAGTGGCGGACTGACGTTAGACATCACAGACCAGACTGTGGACACATCGTTGGCACCGAATGTCACGAAAGTTATCCCGACCGCGACTGGCGCGTACGATCTGTCGATTGATATCATTGAACCGTTCGAGGTCTATCAGAACGGCAACCGAGTCAATCTGCCGACGGCGAAGACAATCGTGGCGAGCGGTTTGCCGACCCAATTCATCGACGGTCGACCTGGCGTTACAGCGGGACGGACGGCAGTAAAGATCAACTCGGGAATGACCAGCGCCGAAGTCGCGCAAGTGACGGCCCAAGCTATCGGGCAGTCGATCGCGGGATATACCGAACAGATTGTCGCAGTCGGCGGGGCGGACATCGGAGATGGCGAGATTTTCTCGATCGGAGACGGAAACGTAACCGTTAACTTCGAATTCGAGAGTGGATACTCGCTACAGATTCCTGACCCTGCGGCGTCTCCGAACGCATTGCTCGATGGCGAATCGTTTACGATCAGCCGACCAGGTTCTTCGATTACTTTCGAGTTTGACGACAATGGACTTATCGCTCCGGGCCATCGCGGATTGCGTGTCAACGACCTGATTATTGAGATTCCTGCGGGCGGAGTAAGTGAGGATATCGATGGTGATGGGCGGCTCGATTTGTTCAACGAAGATGTCAACTTCAACGGCATTCTCGATCCGCTCGAAGACCTAGATAACGACGGTTTCCTCGACCTTGGCAACGAGGATCGAAACAATAACTTCTTCCTCGACGGCGGAATCGTCGATGGTGATCGGTTTACGATTGATCGCGGGGTTGGCACGCCGACGATTACCTTCGAATACGATATCGACGGTGTCACCACTTTTGGAAATCAAGTCATCAGCTTGACCCAGGCCTCCGATGAGACTCAAGTTGCCAATGCCACCGTCGCTGCATTGAACGGCGCTGGACTGGGGTTGAATGCCCGCATCATCGGCGTCGGCACAACGAATTTCTTCAATTCGTCGTTGCTGATCCAGCTCGGAATTACCGACCACAACGTCGACATGACATTGACTCCCACGATCAATACCAGTACGACGCAGCGTAATCAGGATGAACTCGCGCAGTTAATTGTGCAGGTTGTCGGTGGATCGGGTCTTGGGCTCTCCCCAACCTACTTGGGGAACGGAGCGATCCATCTCGGAGGTACAGCTTCGCATACTCTGGATTTGTCGAACGTCGCGACGGTGACCTCGACAGGTTTTCCGGGGCCTTCAGATCCCAATGCCATTGTCATTCCCGTCTTCCCTTCGGACACCGTGTCTGCCGCCAACGTCTCGCAACTCATTTTGTCCGCGATCAACACAGCTCGCGTCAACCGAAACCTATCGGTAGTCGCCGTTGCGGATGGAGCGCGTCGCGTCAACTTAATTGGTTCGGCAGTCGTTACCGATTTCTCTCAGGCGCCTTCCTTGCCTATAAATCGCTCCGGCGACTCTGTGACGACTTACCAGAATGTGATCAATGTTGTTGGTCACACGGTCACGAATCAAGGGCCACTGGGTTTGGAAGAGGCGTTGGCGGGTGACGAGTTTGGTGCCTTCCAAGCAAGTGGTCCGCAGAATAATAGCGCCTTCGGTTACCCGGGTGCGTTACGCGGATTAGATAATGCCCACGAGGGCATCTACGTCGACGATCTGATCATCGGGTTTGCCGAACGTGGAGAGGTAGTAATTGGCGCTACTTCCAATCCGACATTCATTCAAAACCCGCAGTTATTCAATATCGAACTTCCTGTCGAGTTTGTTCCCGACAACGAGATTCACCAAGGTGCCTATCAACTTGAGATTCGCCGCGCGGAGGAGTTCGGAACTACTCTGGGAGATGTTGGACAGGAAATCCGCATAGATCGAAGTTTCAACACGAATGACCGACTCACAAATGCGGTGTCGTTTACCGCACCCGCCGGGAACACGATTGTCGAGGCCCAGACGTTCACCGTGAGTGACGGCTCCAAGCGAGTGACATTTGAGTTCGAAGATCTCGCCATCGGGAATGGTGTTGCTGCAACGAATGTTGCCATTCCCTATAACGTCAGCGATAGCGCCGTTCAAATTGCGCGACGGATCCGCGACGCCATCAACTCGCCGACGGTGCGGTCGGTACTGGCAATTACGGCGGCCATGGCTGACGGCGTTGTGACGGGATCACAGGCGTCGCCGACCAGTCCCGCTAGTACCAGTAACGTCATAAATCTCTTCGGAAATGCCGCGCTAAGCATTTCGACGTTAAACGCATCTCGAACAGCCACGGCGAACGAACCCAACGATATCGTCAGCAACGCCATTGATACCGGAATCGGCACGAGTGGTGTGACGAATTTCGTAGGGACTGGTTCGATTGGCGACAATGGAAGTCTAGCGACAATCTCCGCCGATGCAGATCTGTTTTCGGTGGACTTGGCGTCCGGGCAAACGATCTCGATCGATATCGATGCTAATCAATTTGGGTCGACATTAGATCCAGTTTTGATAGTCTTTGACAGTCAAGGCTTCTTCCGCGCCTTTAACGATGATTTTGATGGGTTCGACTCGTTCCTACAGTTCACGGCTCCTTCGAGCGGAGTCTATTATATCGGCGTTAGCGGTTTCGCGAACTTCAACTACAGTCCGTTCGTTGCAGGCAGCGGCGATCAGTTTGGCGGAACTTTCTCCGTCGGTGATTACACGATTCGGATCGATACGGAAAGTACCGGGCGCTTCGGGGTCACCGAGTTTAGCGACTATGGCGACAGCAACGTCGTCCGTGAGCAAGGGCAAGTTCTGATTCACTCGAACAGCATCACGGACTCCCTGAACTTTGGCGTCGTGTCAGCCGCTGCACCTCGTGATGGCGTTGGGAATACGCCGCACGTTGGTCCTCCGCGTACGACGCGAGAAGTGAATGCGGTTGGGTTGACGACGGGAGTCGTCATCGCGAACAACGTGATTGCGAGAAGCGGTCAGGGCGGAATCAGCTTTACGGGCGATGCGAACCTTCTCAATGAGCAACAGGCGGCAATTCCGTTTGGCCGGATCGTCAACAATACGATTGTCGGGGGTAGAGGTGTTGGGACTGGTGTACTCGTGGCTAACAATGCCAGCCCGACATTGCTTAACAACATTGTCGCCGACTTTGCGACCGGAATCTCGGTCGATGCGACCTCATCTTCTACCATCCTTGGTGGCACGCTCTACCGCGGCAATGGCGCAAACACGTTGGGGATTGGTGTTGGCGATAAGGCGATCCTGCTGACGGACCCACTCGACCCGCTATTTGTTGATGCCGCGGCGGGTAATTACTACTTGGCGCCGAACGCGCGGGCGATCGATAGTTCCATCAACTCTCTGCAAGATCGGCCCGAAATCGCCGCCGTTCGCGGCCCGCTGGGCTATGCATCGTCTCCAATTCTGGCGCCAGACATGGACGCGATCGGCCAGAGTCGTGTCGATGACCCGACTGTCGCCTCTGCTCCAGGCCAGGGGGCGAACGTCTTCAAAGACCGCGGGGCGTTGGATCGCGCCGATTTTGCGGGGCCCACTGCCGTCCTGATTTCACCTCGCGACAACGATGCACTTGGATTCGATAGTGATGCTCGGACAACCTACGTCAACTTGACAAATCAAGTTGTCCAGAACTTCTCGATTCAATTGCTCGACGGAATCGAACCCGACGATCCACAGGATGGTACCGGTGCCAGCGATGCGTCGGTCCGGGCAGACCGTGTAACCGTGTTCCGCGACGACGAAAAGTTGGTTGCTGGCGTGGACTATAAGTTCAGTTACGACGCAACGAATAACATCATTCGCTTGACACCGTTGGCTGGTATCTGGGAGATCGACCGCAAGTACGACATCGAGCTGTCTAATTCACGAGGATTGCAGATCACGGCACCCAATGGCACCGAAGTGGTCGATGGCGACTTGTTCGGCCTCGCTGACGAATTTGGAAACAATGTCAACTTTGAATTTGACAGCGGCTATGTGTTGGAAGTCCCGCAAACCCTGGCGTTACAAATTCCGACAACAGGCGGCGCGACGATCCTCGATCGAGACACAATCACGGTCACGAATACGGACACGTCTTTTACGACCGTGTTTGAGTTTGATCTGGATGGCTTCGTCACGACCGGTAACATTCCCATTCCGTTTCGTGTCACCGATTCCGCGAATACTTTGGCGACCTCCATTGTGCAGGCGATGAGTCTGGCGGACGCCGATCTTGCCCTGAGCCCAGTTAATGTTTTGAACTTTGGCGGACGCGCGGTGCATCTCGGTACCAAGAGTTCGCATATTGTTGACCTGTCGAACACGAGTTTGTTGGCGACGGGACAAGTTGACGGGATCGAAGACGGCCAAACCTTTAGTATTGACAACGGCGTACGTCGCGTAGTTTTCGAGTTTAGCTCACAAGGGACGCTGACCACTGGCGATCGGCTGATACCGTTCACGTTCAGCCAGACCAACGAGCAAATCGCTCAATCAATCGTTTCCGCAATCACTCTCGAAGGCCTCGGGCTCAATCCGAGTTATGTTGAACTCAGCAATGGATTGATCAATGTAGGTGGCGAGTTCCGTCATGTCGTCGATGTCACTAACAGCACGCTCATCTCAACCGGTACACCGGGAGCGACTCAAGAGTTTGGAATTCGCATTCCAACGGTTGCTGGCACGCTCGATCTGGCAACGATCACAGACGGCGAGGAATTTACGATCGGCAACGGAACCAGTTTTGTTACGATCGAATTGGACAACGACGGGATTGTTGCTCCGGACGACCCGGATTCACATCCTCGAATTGTCGTCACCTATAACGATGCCACGACGACTGGCCAAATGGCAAACGCGATTGCCATCGCCATTCGTAACGGTGGAGTCGGGCTGTCCCCCACGAACGCGGGCAACGGTGTCATTCGCCTTGGAGGCACAGCGTTACATACGCTCGACGTCACGAACAGCAGCTTCACGCAGCTTGGGTTGCCGGGCGTTGCCGCATCCGTTGCGGTTCCGTTCCAAGCGGGAAGTTCCTTTACGGCGGGCGTATCGTCGCTCACACCGATCTTCACGGATGGCGAGATGGCACAGTCGATCACAAACGCGATCGGTGTGGCCAATGCTACCAATCGACTGCGAAATGTCGTGGCGACGGTCAAAGGTCCCGACATCAACATCGAAGGTGTGTCGGACGTGACCGGGCTGGCGACCTTCCTGCGATCTGACATTGTTGATGTTGCCGGTAATCCGCTAAAGCCTAATCGTGATGATGGCACAACTCGCTTTACGATCGCAGTAGGCAGTGGGGTGGACTATGGCGACGCTCCCGGCCCTTATCCGACGCGGCTGATCGACGACGGCGCTCGACACGACGTCGTCGGGGACTTCTTCCTGGGAAGCGGCGTCGATGTTGACTTTGACGGACAGCCATCGGCGCTGGCGGACGGAGACGACAACGATGGCTCCGATGACGAGAACGGTGTGATCTTCAATACGGCGCTCATTGGCGGTCGTAGTGATGGGACAATTACAGTAACGGCTTCGGCAAGCGGCTTGCTCGATGCTTGGATCGATTTCAATCAAGACGGTGATTGGAATGATGCGGGCGAGCAAATCTTTGCTTCGCGCCTCTTGAACGGTGGTGCGAATGTGTTGACGGTTAACATTCCCGGAACCGCAGTACCGGGGAACACGTTTGCTCGGTTCCGATTGAGTGGTTCGGGAAATCTACGGCCCACAGGGCCAGCTTCGGATGGCGAGGTTGAAGACTATCGAGTCACGATCGTTGGCAATCCGTGGCACAACTCGGCGAAGCCAACTGACGTTGATCAAAATAACTTTGTCGTGCCATTGGATGCTTTGCTCGTAATCAACTACCTCAACGCCCATGGCGCGGGACCACTTCCCTCCGCTCCAACGACAAATTCCAACAAAGTTGATACGAATGGCGACGGACTAATCTCCCCGATTGATGTGCTGCTGGTGGTCAACCAGTTGAACAATGGTGGCGTTCAGGCTGAAGGCGAAGCCAGTATTGAAATCCATCCCGCGTTCGTCGAGGAACAAGTGGAAAGCAGCTCGGCGCTGTTGGGCTCAGAGGTTGTCATCGACCAGCGAATTGACGTCTACGAGCAGGCCGACGCGCAAACGCAGCTACGCCAAGCTAATCTAGAAACGGAGCGTGTTAGCGCGAATTACGAGGTCTTTGGACGAATCGATACTCTTACCGCCGGATATGGGGCTGATAACGCGACAGATGGCTCTGCGAAAACGGACGACGACGATTTAGGGGATCTTGCTGTCGGACAAACCTGGGCGTCAGGTGTCGATGATATCTTTGGCGATTGGGTCTGATTTCGCCCCGAAATCCGTAACGACCGGCAAATTCAATACTTGCGAGCCGAATTTGCGTAAGCGTCATCGTTGATTTCGGTCATTTCATTGAGGGATTTTTAGAACCGGATTATGATCCGGTTAGGCCCTCGTCTTGCCACGCTACCGGAACACCGTGGACACGTCCACATGCCCCGAAAAATCTCGATACTTCGAAAAGCCGCCCTTCGCAAGGCTCGAAGGCCGTCGCGCTCTGTGAACCGACTTGGCGGGTTTGAGTCGCTAGAAGATCGCATCGCCCTCTCGGCAACACCCTTTGGAGCCCAGCCGGAGGATACTGCGGAATTTCTGCTGGGAACCGTCAACGTCTCTGTCGTGCTTCTGGAGTCGAATAAAGTCTTAAGTTCAGACAACCCGACTGTCGGAACTCAACAAGAAGAGAACTGGACTGCCTCAAGCATTGCCGCCGTTAAGCAAAAGGTGACGGACGGGTTGCAGTGGTGGGTCGATACTTTCTACAGCGAGTTTCCGAACGCTCCCGCTGGTTCGCTCGATTTTCACATCGATTTCACGCACGCGGATACACCGGTTTCAACCCGCTTCGAGCCCATCACGCAACCTTCAACAGACTACCAGTTTTGGGCTCAGGAGTTCCTTAACACGACCGGCGTCGCAACGACCGGCTCGTTGTTCACCGACATTAAGACTTTTAACAACGAACAACGCGTTGCGCAAGATACAAACTGGTCCTATACGATTTTTGTCGTCAACGACGAACATGACTTTGACCACCGCTTTGCCCCTGGGGGCCTGGATAGGGCGTTTGCGTTTCCAGGTGGAATGTTTCTGGTTACCTTGGCGAGCCGTCCTGCCAGCACGATCACGCATGAGACGGGTCACATTTTTTGGGCCTTGGACGAGTATCAAGGCGGCAGCAGCTACGATGTTACGCGCGGTTATTACAATACACCGAATACCAATGCCTGGAACAATACAACGCCTAACTTTGTTCGCGAGCCCAGCATTATGGACCGCGGTTCTTGCGAGGAGGGAGGCGGCTTGCTCTGTGATGCTTTTGAGGCACACACGAGTTCCCCGTCCTCTCTAGAACTGATTGGTTGGCGCGATTCAGATGGTGACGGTCTGATGGATGTGTTGGATGTTCCGTTCACACTGGAAGGTACAGGGGCTTACGATCCGGATTCGGGAGTGTATCGCTTTGTCGGCGAGTCCTCCGTTCAGACCTTGCCGAATTTGAATCCCCGAGAATCGGCGTTGCCCACGGAAAGCTTACAAAACGACATTACGATCAATCGAATCAGTCGCGCCGAGTACCGAATCGACGGCGGTGTTTGGCAGACTGCCGCGAGTCCCGACACCTATGTTGCCGCCTTGGACTTGAGCTTTGCGGTGCCGTCAACGGCGAATCAAGTGGAGATTCGTACGATTGACGCTGTGACTGGCGTTACGTCTCCAGTTTTTGTCGCCGACTTGTCGCGGCCTGCTTCAGTTCAGCAACCGGGGATTAACGGGTTCGTCTACAGCGATGCTGACAGTGACGGAATGTTTGAGACGGGAGAGAGTGGACTGGCAGGTGTAACAGTTCGTCTCGTTGATGCCTCTGGTCAGCCCATCACTCGCCAATATCGAATTGAGCCGGATGACTATGGAGCCAACGCGGCGATCAACAACGTGGTTCCCGCTGCGACTCTAACGGCGATCGGAACGGCTACATCGGGCAGCACGGTTTATGCGCGGTCCGTCGGCCAAGGCTCCACGGGCAGTCAGGCGTTTAGTGCGTGTAGTTTTACCGGCAGCGGTAATACCTGCAGCATCTATCAATCCGAATGGACTTCTAGCACGAGGCAGTTGCGAATCAATTTTGCTTCCCCGGTCACCACGGTGAGTATCGACGCTGTGAGCAATAACCCAGCCGACTACGGTCGATTGGCAATTTACGACGCCAACGACAATCTGTTGGGACGGTACACGACGGACGCGCTGGCATCCGGCGAGTACGAAACGATGACGCTTAGCCGCCCCACCGCTGACATTGCTTACGCCATTGCAGGTGGTCATGCGGATACCGGTGTCCGGCTGGATAATCTGCATTTCGGTCCATCAACGACCGCGGTTACAAACGCCTTCGGAGCCTACATGCTTCCGTCGCTCGAAACCGGGAGCTATCGAGTTCAAGTCCTGGGGACAACTGGATCGCAAGGCACGACTCCGACGACGCAGGCTGTAGCGATCTCCGGAGCCGCTCCGGTGGCCTCGGTCGACTTTGGATTTGTTGCGGTCGCCAGTCCCTGGCAAAATGCGAGCAATCGATTCGATGCCAATAACGACGGGGTCGTGTCTCCGATCGATGCCTTGCTGATCATCAATGAATTGAACAGTAACGGCTCGCGCAAGTTGACTAGCGCAGACGTGACACCTCCCTTTATGGATGTTAATGGTGATGGGTATGTTGCCCCGATCGACGTGTTGCAGGTAATCAACGACATCGAATCATCACTTCCGGAGGGTGAGTCGTATGTCGAAGCCGGTGTGCCGGTCGCGTCTGAGAGGATCGTGGCACCGGCGGCTGAAGGCGAATTCGTTCCGCTCCCCCCCTCGGTCCGTGGTGCCACGACTGAGTCGGAGCTAAGTTCATCTGGACGCGGGCTTTCAGATTTCACGACGCCCGCTCCATTGGATGTTCTCGCCGGGCAATCGTCTGGACCCAGTTTCAATTCGCTTCGTGACTTCTCCCATGTTGAGCAACAGGTTTGGCGCGAATTGCTCGACGAGAATGAACTGAGATCTACGATCGATGCCCTGGCGGAAGACCTTGCGGTCGCTTGGACAAACAACGGCTAGTTTTGTTCCGCCCTTCTCCGCACGCCACACACAGTGTGGCGCAGCCTCATGCCAATCCCGCGTAAAAGTAGGCTTTTCTGCGCCCTTTTTGTGGCAATGTGGGGCGTTTTTTCGTAAAATGTCCCCGACGTGGGCCAGGCTTGGCGTTTGCACCTAACCCTTGTCTACATAACGTCCAAGCTTATCGAACTAGGTAACGACCATTGCTTTTAGGAGCAAAGGTTTCAGGAGGAGAGGAACCTGTGATGAAAAAGCCCCATGCGGCGAGAAGCCAGCGTCCGCGAGTTTGTAGGTGCGTAAAGTCCCCCAGGCGTCGGCGTACATTGAGAATGGAATCGCTTGAGGAGCGAAACCTCTTGGCGAGCGATATCGGCATGGCAACGATTGCCGCCGAGGGTGAGGGGCCTGATCCCCTGTTATCAGTTCGGTTGAGCGTAGTGGATCCAGAGACGTTGCTGCCGCTAGAGGAATTGCACCAGGGAGATGAGTTCATCTTGCTGGCGAACGTCAACGATTTGAGGCCGGAAGCGTCCGGCGTATTCGCCGCGTACCTCGACCTCGTCTATCCGTCCGAATTCTTTTCTGTTCCTGCCGACAACGGACAGGCAGTGATTATTTACGGGAGCGAATTTGGAAATGGGAGATCCGGGGATCTGTTGAGCGGTGAGGTCGACGAATTGGGAACATTTGCAAGTTCAACCAATCCGCCGGGAAGCGGGGAGCAACAGTTAGTGGGCGTTCGTCTGGTCGCGACAATGGCGGGTGAAGCTCACATTTCTTCAAACCCCGCAGACGTGTCCCCTGACCACGACTTGTTGCTGTTCGACCGCGATAATCCGGTACCTTCCGATCTCGTTGTCTACGGCGATTTGACTCTCAATGTTTTGCCACCGCTTGCCGGGCATTCGGTTGACGCCATCGGTGATTTTCTGGAGGTCGACGAGAATAGCTTCGAGAATGCCCTCGACGTGTTGGGCAACGACCGAAATCTCACCGGCAGCCCGCTCGTAATTACTGGCCTGGATCTCACGAATTCGAGGGGCGAGGTGAAGATCTCCGAGGACGGTACGCACCTCCTCTACACGCCGAGTGCTGGCTTTGTTGGGACCGATCAGTTCTCCTACACCATCATGGCCGACGGTGAGGAAGATACCACCACAGTTCGCGTGGACGTGAAACGAGTGGATTTGCAACAGGATCTCGTTGCTTACGGTTTAGAAGTTACCGACTCGATGGGGAACCCCGTTTCCGCAGTCACGGTGGGCGAAGAATTTGTCTTGCACGTCACGGCAGAAGACTTGCGAGTTGCACCAGCGGGCGTGTTTGGTGCGTACCTAGACGTGCAATACACGTCTGAATTTTCCGAAGTATCTGGCCCGATCAAGTACAGTCCCGAGTATCCGAATGACCACGTCGGCGATATCTCTGTCGCAGGCTTGATCGACGAGGTGGGTGCTTTTTCCGGGACTCAGTTGCTGGGTGGTGGGGCTTTTGAGGTTTTTCAAATACCATTCCAAGCGACGTCTCCCGGACAAATCGTGTTCGAGTCCAATCCAGCAGACAACGTGCCGTTTGGCCAGACGCTGCTCTTCAATGTCGACGATTCGATTGCGGACGAAGATATCACGTTCGGTCGCGTAACCTTGCGAGTGTTGCCTTCCATCATTGCGGTAGACGATTCCTTCGATGTCCTAGATTCCACTGCGGTTCAATCCTTCGCCGTCTTAGAAAACGATGTTAGTCTCCTTGGAGAAGCCTTAAGCCTCGTCTCGGTAGACGGCACGGGGCTACAGGGAACGGTTGCCATCGCCGGCAACGGTCGGGATATCACTTACACACCGGCGAGCGGGTTTCAAGGTAGTGAGCAATTTAGCTACACGATTTCGGGTCTCTCTGGAACCAGCAAGGGAGAGGTCACAGTTCATATGCAGCCGACCGCTGCTTCTGACGATGAAGTAGAGATTCGATTGGTGACGACAGATTTGCAAGGTAATGAGATTTCTTCCATCCCCGCCGGCCAAGAGTTCATCGTCCAAGCCCTAGTCCGCGATCTTCGCGAGCGCGGAAGTGATCGAGGTGTATACGCGGCGTATTTTGATTTGTTATACCAAAGCTCCGATGTGCATATTGTTGAATCGCAGGGTGGCGTGGCGGGGCCGATGATTGTGCGAGGGTCGGACTACGCAAATGGCGGCCCACTCGACGCATCGGTAGCAGGAATTCTAAATGACGTGGGAGCGTTTCAAACTGGTACGACGCCGTTGGGGTCGAGAGAAGTTCTGCTCTTTTCGGCACATTTTCGTGCCGCGGCTGCTCGCGGCGAGGCGGATTCGATCGAGATCTTAGAAGACACACAGTCAAGCTTGTCCGTCCTCGACAATGACCTGCCGGCTTCGGGAAGTACGACGTTTCAAGCCGATCCCTCGGACATTGCTCCATTATCCGATGTGCTGTTTTATGAACCGGTCGAGACCGTTCCCTACGAGAAGATTCGGTACGGGAGCGCAACGCTCTCAATTGCAGCTGGTGGGGACGCCGTAATCTCATCGGTGAGTGCTGGGAGCGCGGGCGGAACGATCTCGATTGTCGATGGTGGTAAGTCATTACTTTACTCACCACGGCCCAATTTCAACGGAGTCGAAACATTTACCTACTCGCTGAATGGTGAATCGCCAACTCGAGTCTCTGTCAACGTGTTGCCAGTCAACGATGCGCCCGTTGCCGAGAACGATGTCTATCGAGTTCGAGAGAATCAGTTGCTGACGGTGAACGCAGATGTCGGGGTCCTCGCCAATGATCTCGAATATGATGGCGATAACCTCGAAGCTCAATTGGTCGGGGGAACTGCTCACGGGACATTGCAATTTGCGCAGGATGGTTCCTTTTCATATTTGCCAGAGGCAGGGTATTTAGGTCGCGACAGTTTCACATACAAGGTGACGGACGGGCAACTGGAATCGGCGCTCGCGACCGTAGCAATCGATGTGGTGCCGCGACCCGTTCGCATTCGACTCGAAGCGGTCAATGCCGATGGCGATGCGATTTCCGATTTTGCCGCCGACGAGACGGTGACGTTGCGAACTCTAGTTCAAGATCTTCGCTCGCCGAGCGACTTCGATTTAGGACTCGGTGCCGTTTATCTCGACGTGGTTTATGATGCGAATGCGATCTCTCCAGCTACCGTGTCGGGCGCCCCGAACCTCCCAGATGCCAAGTTTCGCGGAAGTTACAGCAATGTGATCACAGGGGAAATTGTTGCTGGGCGTCTGAACGATATTGGGGCCTTGCAGACCGGGTTTCAACCCTTGGGAGGCGACGAACTAGAGTTGTTTCACCTCGACTTTAACACGACCGGGCCACGTGCGGTCGACGATTCCTTCATCGTCGCTGGGGGCACCGATGTTAATCGTCTGAATCTTCTTGTCAACGAAGGCGAACTGCGATGGGAAGTCACCGTCGACGCCCAACATGCCGCGAACAGCCCCGGAGCCGACGTTGCTTATTTGGATCCGGCGGAAGCAGTTCCCGAAGATGACATTCGCTATGAAGACATCACCCTGGCCGTCAGAAATGGTGACTTGTCCATACAATCGGTTGGTGCGACGGAAAGCGGTGCCGAGATTTCGATCGTGGGCTCTGGTGCAGTCAACTATGTGCCGCTACCGGATTACACTGGCGTCGATACATTCACTTATACAGTGGTTGATGCACAAGGACGAACCGCGACTGCGACGGTCTCCGTTGCGGTGACGAGATCCTGGCAAAATGTTGTCGAGCCTTCCGATGTTACTGGAGATGGCATCGTGTCACCACTTGACGCTTTAGTCATCGTCAACGTGCTCAACAGCAAAGGTTCACACGAACTTGGTTCATCGGAGATTGACGCGTTTATTGACGTGGACGGAAACGGCTTCGTTTCTCCACTTGACGTGTTGTTGGTTATCAATCGCCTGCTGAAGAATTCCTTGGGTCCAGAAGGAGAGTCCAGTCTAACAGTGTTGAGCTCCGAGGACGTCGATACGGCCGCGGCGTCCTACCCGTCGCTGATACCAGTTGGTGCCATCCAAAGCAGCACGGTCATCATGGATGAGCCGACGCCGCTCCGCTCGGAACTGCTTTCGATCGACGACCTACGAGTGTCGGTTCTCTGTAATCCTTCGGCATCCTCTGTCCTGCCAAACAACGCTTTCGGTCACTTGGAAGAGAACAATCGGGACACGCTGGAAATGGGCGATTTGCTCGAAGAAATCGCCCCCGACATCGCTCCTCTTTGGGAAGATTTCTCGTAACAAGAGTTAACTTCCCCCGTCCCGAGGCGGCCAATCTGACATCCGAGATCGGAGCTGCCGCGTCTTTAAAGTGAGAATACGCGACTGGGACGGTTGACCGGGAGAGATCCCGCCAATTTTCTGTCGGAAACTTGACGTGTTCTATTGAATAACGGGTTTAATGTGCGTAATCTGGGGTGTTTGGTGTGGTTCGTTTTGCCCCCCAGATTTAGGTTGCTGTGGGCTAACGGATTCGAGCAAATACGGTCTTCACGACAGTTTCTCCGATGTGCGCGCAAATTATTTGCAAAGGTCGGAATTCGTGACTACTCTGGACTTTAACTCTGCGGGATCAGGTTTACTTCTGTTTTTGCGTCCCTTCTGATCAAAGGGCACTACACATCTGGACTTAATGGTTGTTTGGCTGTCGATGGATCGTTCGGCGATGGCTGACGCACACAGGTTTTCTACCTTCAGGCTTCAAAGCGACAGGGTTACTTGTAGGAAAGAATGAGCAAACACATGAACAAGTTAAGTCGCCGTTTTAGCGGTCTATTTCGTTCTCGGAAAAACAAAAGGCAACGCTCGTACCGACGATTGCGTAGCGAATCGCTAGAGAATCGAATGATGCTCGCGGGAGATGTCATTTACAGCATCTCGACCAACCCGTTTGACAGCGAAGACGTCAACCGGGATGGCACCGTCTCCCCGCTCGACGTGTTGGCGGTGATTAACGCTTTAGGAGCTCGAGGTGGCGCGGCGCAGTCGGAGGGAACGCTTCGTGACGGCCAAACATTGGTGCTTGACGTGGATGTCAATGAGGATGGAAGCCTCTCGCCGATCGATGCCTTGCGAGTCATAAACCAGTTACAACCTGAAGCAGAAGGAACACAAAAGGCGGCGTATACCCCCATCACTTTGTCGCCGAACTCGGTGAGAGGATCACGCAATCTGTTCTTCGACTACATCGACAACGGAACGACAGACCAGGTTCAGCGCTCGGCGGGTTCCTGGATTACCGACGGCTTCTCGGCTGGTGATCAGATTCTGATTACTGACTCCGGGCAATATGTGGATATCAATGTCGGTCTCGTAATCGGCCAGGACGAGAACCAACAAGACATTATCGGTACGTCCGACGCCGATATTCGTGTTCACAATAACGGCGTATTTACGATTCAGAGCCTTACAGCCACGACGCTAACGCTCACTAGTGACTTGATGACGACGTTTCCCGCGAGAGCGAGGTTAGACGGCGATCTTGTCGAAGGTGAGAATCTGTTTGACAACTCCGCGACATTCTTTAAGGTCGTTGATCAAGTAAGTCCTGGCGGTACATTCCTCCTCGGTACGCTGTTCGAAGATCTGCGGATGGTGGGGGACACCGGAAATACACTTGCCGATGTTCGTAAGGGGCCGTTCTCCGCCTACGTCGACGTCGTGTTTGACAATACGCTGGCAACTCCGAACGGAACATCCGTTGGGGACATCAGCTTTGCCAACGGCTTCACCAGCCAGACATTTGGAAGTTTCAGCACACCTGGCTTGATCGATGAGGCGGGTGGTGTGGCGTTTAGCACGCCGGGATTTGCACCGACTGGTGCCGGTAAGCAGCTGATCTGGACGACGCCGTTCACGGCAGGAAGCACGACAGGCCCCGTCACGTTCAGCACGAACGCGGCGGATGCGACCACTTCGCGGGACACGCTGTTGTTTAGCAGCGATTTGGTTGTCCTGGAAAGCGAAATCATGTTTAACACGGGGACGATTAATATCGCCTCCGATGTCAATGCCGTGGCGGACACCGCGATGGTGGACGAAAACGGCGGACCGACCTTTATCAATGTTTTGCAGAATGACAGCATAACTGTTGGGTCGGGGCCGACCATTACCAGCCCTATTCCCACGACCTCGGCTCAAGGCGGTACCGTGGCACAATCGGGTGCCAATGGATTCAACTACACGCCTCCCAGCGGCTTCAACGGCACAGACACATTTAGTTACACGATCACCAATGGCACAACTACCGCCAGCGCGACAGTTACTGTGACCGTGAACCCAGTTGATGATCGACCGGTAATTGCCGGGCCAAGTTCGCTCAACACGAACGAAGATACGACATTTACGCTGAGTGGCTTTACCATCACAGATCCTGATAGCACAAACATCACGGTGACGCTCAGTGCCAACGGTACGCTCAGCCAAACGACGTTCAGCGGCACGCCAGCTCAAGTGACGAGCACATTGAATAGCATCACGTACACGCCGGTTGCAAATTCAACCGCGGCGGACACATTGTCGATAAGTGCCAACGACGGTGGATTGACCGGAACGAAAAGCGTTAGTATCACGATCAACTCAATCAATGATCCCCCAGTAAACACCATCAATGGACTCGGTAACCCACCCGCTCAAGCTGTGGCGAATACCGGCACCCATACGTTCCCGAGCGGCACGTTCGTGGTCACCGATGCTGATCCAGCAGACACGGTAAGCGTCACCGTTAGTGTCTTGCACGGCACTCTGTCAAATGGCAGTACCACCGGAGCATCACTCTCTTTCAGCGGTTCATCGACCGTTAACATTGGAAACTTGGTTTACGACCCTACTGATAACTACGTGGGTGATGATACCCTAACGATTACCAGCACCGATGGTTCGGCGACCGACACCGACACGGTTGCGATCACCGTTGCTCCACCGCAATTCCCGTTTGCTGCTGCCAATACGTATCAGGCTAACGAAGGGACCGGTTCTTTTACGCTAAGTCCCAATCCGCTGGATAACGACTTGAAAGATGACGGTGCGACGTTGAGTGTAACGGCTATTAGCCCTAACGCAGCTCCGACAGCGACGAGCGGAATGTTGGCCTTCTCGAGTGGTATTTTTACTTACACGCCTCCGACGAATCCGGACTTCTTTGGTACCGAGACTTTCACGTACACCATTGAGCAGGATGCGGCGCACACGCCGAGCAGCACGGGAAACACCGAAAGTACGGGGCAAATCATAATTGTGATTGCTCCCGTGAACGATGCGCCCACGTCGACTGTACCTGGAGCACAAACGGTAAGCGAAGATCCACAATCACCTCTCGCGATCACTGGCATCTCGGTCGCAGATATTGATGGTGACAACTTAACTGTAACTCTGAGCGTGTCGAACGGCACGTTGAACAGCGTGGCTCCGATTGCACGATCGGGCAGCTCGTTGACGCTGACTGGTACTGTTGCGAACCTCAGCACAGCTTTGGCCGGACTTACTTACTCGCCAAATTCCAACTACAACGGCTCCGATTCCTTGGTGGTTGGTGTCAATGACGGCACTGCACCAACGGTCAGCAAGTCCGTGGCGATCACGGTTACAGCTCAGAACGACGACCCAACGATCTCTGTGCCCGGTGCACAGCAGTTCTTCCGTGACGTCAGCAATTCCTTAAGCTCTGCGATCACCATTGCCGACATCGATGCCGGCTCCGGAAACGTGCGTGTAAATCTCACGATTGGTGCTGGCACTTTGGCGGTGACGTCGAGCAATGGAACGCAAGTGGCGCAAATTACGAATGGAATCTCGGTGACAGGCAGCGTTGCGAACGTAAACTCTGCCCTTGCCTCGTTGACGTACACCAGTAGCGTGTCCGGCAACTTCACCTTGACCGCCGCCGTCAATGATCTCGGCAATACCGGCACCGGTGGCGGCCAAGATGTTACTGGTACTGTTGCCGTAGAAGTTCTCGACTTCGTACCGACCGTCATCAACGGCGAGGTCTATAATGATCTCAACGAGGACGGCAATCGCGATTCCGGCGAAGGTGTGGGAGGAATCACGGTGACGCTGACAGGCACCGATTTCCGAGGCAACTCCGTAAATCTTCAAACGACGACGAATGCCGACGGCACCTATTCGTTTATGGATGTGGCACCGAATCAAACGGGAAGTCCCTACACAATCACGCGTTCTGGGTCCAGCTTCCTTCAGGGAAGTGGTGGAACAGCGCAAGTCAACTTGGATTTGCAGGGTAATCAGACGGTAACGGGAAGCCTGGGTGGAGCGGTCACGTTCACTGACGCCGGAGCGGAAGTTTATAAACTCTACTCTCTGAGCGGTACGGAGACTTCCGGTGTATTATTCGGTGCCGACGGATCCGGAAGCTTTTCGATGCTAGAAGGCGAGTGGGCGGGCGGTCGCTACACCAATGTTCGCTTCGTCGCAACCGCCGATGGGAGCTCCGGAACACTTACTGTCTATGATACGCAACTCGGCGTCGATCGCGTGGCCAATGTTTCTGGAGCAGGTGGAACGCTCACTTTCCGCGGGACCGGATCGGCTCGAGTCTACCGCGTCGTCGGAACGCCTTCGGCTCTTCTCTCTGCAGCCAATGCTGAAGGAGAGGCCGAGAACAATGCCTTGACCAGCGGTAGTGCGTTTGCCCGAGGCGTCGATTCGATTTTTGCCAACGGTGGCGTTTAACGCTCAGGCTGCTAGTTTCAAATAACGAACAGAGCCCGCTCTTTTCAGAGCGGGCTCTGTGTTTTTCCCAACGACGTCTTCGCGAGCTGCGTTGGCGGGCTGAACCTTAGTGTTCTAGTAGTTCAGCAGCAATCCGAGATCAATCGTCTGAACCCAGAAGTCCGTATCACGCCAAGCGAATGCTGGGCGGGCTCCACCACCGGGCACATAAGCTCCGTCGAACGTAACGTCTCGATTCACGTTGGTGTCGACTTGATCGCCAGCGAGAGCTACACGAGTCCAGTATAAGATGGTATAGCCTACCGTGACGGACAGACGGTCCGAGACGCGATACTGAGCTTTAATACTTGCTTCGGGCGACCAGACCAGTAAATTCCGCTCGTAATTTCCGATGTTAAAGGTCGGTCCGCCGTTACCAGCTTGGTCTTGAGCGAAGAAGCCGCCTCCCGTTTGTACGCCGTTTACAGCGTTCGTGCCGGCGATACGGACTCGTTGGTTCATATTACCGACGCCGATCTTACCCAGCATCTGGATGGTCAGTGGCCCGTTGTCGAACTCGCCCATCAAGCCAAGCGTGCCGCCGTGGAACTCGTTCTCGACATCAAACAAATCACTTGTCGTGAATGTTGGGTTGCCTGCCACGTCGAAGCGTTGCAGATTCGTCCGTAGCTCCAAATCGTCGTCAATTCGGGACATTTGGTAACCAGCCAATAGATCGAACCGGTAGTCACAACCTTGATCGAGGACTGTCCGGCCATACACGTCGCCTCCAAACACATCGTTCGAGGCTACGGCAGTCACGCCGCCTTGAGCATTAATGCCCGGAGTTGCACCGCCCGCGTAGGCCAGTACCAAGGAGTTGTTAAGACCATTGTTGATCGTTCCTTGGTCGACGAAAGGAATTGCGAGAATGGGATTTCCCAGAGAATTCGCAGCAAACGTTGTTCGGTCGCCTTCGCTGCCGAAGGCGCGAATCACGATCCCGGTGGTTTTACAGTCATCAAACCAGATTCCACCGGTCAGCCGAGCACCTGCCTGTAAGCCGCGGCCTACTTCATCGCCGCCGAATAGAACTGGAGAAGCCGGCAACTGACCCGCAGCCGTAAAGGGTGTAGTTAGCGGATTCCCGCCTGTCACCAACGGCGGAAGGGCTCGACCCTTGCTATACCACTGAAGGAACTCGACGCCGACGTAAGATCGGTTAACCCAAGTGTCATGTCGGCACCGTGGGCAGTCGCAGTTGACTTTGCAACCTCCGCTGTTGTCGTCCGAGAAATCCATGAGGTCCTCGTCGATGGGTGCGTCTTCGCCGACATAGGTCGCGTACCCAGTTTGCCCTGGTGCAGTGTTATATGCCTCGGCAGCGGCGGCGTCTTTGTAGACCGGCACCCAGGCATACTGTCCAAAGGATTGACGCGGCGTTATCGCTAACGCGGCGACAAAGAGAGTCAGAATCGCAAATGTTGATTTCATGGTTACAGCTCGCGTGCGGGGAATAATCCTTCTTAGCCGTAAAGTGTGATCGACCGTCAGTTTCCGAAATTCGAGACAATTCGGCACAGCCGTTAGAGCAGACGTATATCTCCTAAACCTTCGATGCTTCCTATGTTTTGGTGGTTTCCGTGGGATTGCGAAGATTGCGAGTTATAGGATGTGAGCGATCCGAGATTCTGAGAGATCTCGAAGGTCTTCCCGATGCGTCGCAGAAAGTTTTTCAGCTGGTAAAGTAGAGTTAGGTCAGAGCTTCATGTGTGAAATGCCGCTCCCCCCGTAACGCTCATCTGGTGCAGACTTTGCCGATTCGCGAACTCGGGAGGGGAGCAAACGTCGAGATCCATTTTTTAGAATAGGCAACTGATGACGGCAGGTAGAATTCCGAGCGGAAACGCTGCGAAGATGCTCTCATGGTTGGGCGGACCCGTGAATCGCCGACTGGCTCGGTGGAGCGATGTGCTCAATCAGGTCAATTCTCTTGAGTCCACGGTCCAGTCGGACGACGACCAACAGCTGCGAAAAAGAAGCCTCTCCGTTCGCTATCGGCTCAAGAGTGGCGAGCGAATGGCACAAGTCATGCCGGAGGCGTTCGCTTTAGTACGAGAAGCTGGGCGCCGCGCTCTCAATATGCGGCATTTTGATGTCCAGATTTTGGGAGGGGTGGCCCTCGTCAACGGTTCCATCGCCGAGATGCAAACGGGAGAGGGTAAGACACTAACGGCAACACTCCCTCTCTACTTGCATGCACTTGCTGGCAAAGGCGCCCATCTCGCGACCGTGAACGATTACCTGGCCTCCCGAGATGCCGAATGGATGCGTCCTCTTTATGAGTTGTTGGGGTTGACCGTTGGGGTGATTCAGACCAAGGACACACCAGATCAGCGGCGAGAGGCTTATGCCTGTGACATCACCTATGGAACTGCTAAAGAGTTCGGGTTCGATTTCCTGCGCGACCGACTGTTGCTCCGAAGATTGGGCTTTCGCCAGGAAGATTTCGTTGCCGGTAGGAGCGAGCATCGGTTGGAAGGCGAAGGTGACAAGCCGGTCCAGCGATCGTCTTATTTCTGTTTGGTCGACGAAGCGGACAGCATTTTGATCGACGAGGCTCGTACGCCGCTGATCATCGGTTCGCTGGGAGATAAAATCCGCGAGCAAGTTGAAGCGACTTACAAGTGGGCAGCGGAACACGCGCCACGTTTCGAGGAAGATGTAACTCACGAAGTGGACGAGGAGACGAAGAAGGTCGAACTGACGGCGGAAGGAAGGCAGTTGGTGCGTTCCCTGCCTCAGCCAGACCTCTTGCGTTCCGTTGGTCTGATCGACCTCTATCAGTACATCGAGCGAGCGATCAAGGTTAATCGCGACTTTCATCTCAACCGACAGTACGTCGTACAGGACGGCGAGATTGTGATCGTCGACGAGTTTACGGGTCGATTGGCCGAAGGCCGCAAGTGGCGAGATGGGATTCACCAGGCACTCGAAGCGAAAGAGAAGATTGAAGTCACGGTCCCAACTGGCCAGGCTGCTCGGATTACGGTTCAAGATCTTTTCTTGCGTTACCAAAACTTGGCCGGAATGACGGGAACCGCCCGTACATCGGCGAGTGAAGTCTTGAAGATTTACAAGACTCGCGTCATCCCGATGCCGACGAATCGCCCGCCGCAGCGAAAGATGCTGCCCGACCGCGTATTTCGCAACACGGATGAGAAATTCCGAGCCATCGTCCAAGAAGTCAGAGAAATCAACGAGATCGGGCGCCCTGTGCTGATTGGTACTCGCTCGATCGACAAGTCACAGCTGCTCTCGTCGATGTTGACCGAAGCGGGGCTCGATCATCAGGTTCTCAACGCGAACGAGGTGGAACGCGAAGCGGAAATCGTCGCGCTCGCTGGCGAGCATGGTAAGGTCACCGTTGCCACGAATATGGCTGGTCGTGGAACCGACATCAAGTTGGGCGAGGGCGTCGCAGAAAAGGGCGGCTTACATGTCATCTGTACAGAGCTTCACGATTCGGCGCGAATCGATCGGCAGCTTGTCGGGCGTTGCGGTCGGCAAGGAGACCCTGGTACCGTCCGCCAATACCTCGCGCTTGACGACGATATTCTGCTCAGCGGTCTAGGGCCGGATAAGGCCAAGAAAATTAAGCTGCTTGGCGAAGCAGGAGGTAATCTCGATCAGTACGCCCGCTTGCCCCGGAAAGCGCAAAGGAAGGTCGAGCGGAACCACTTTCGCGATCGCATGATCCTCCTGCATCACGAGAAGGAACGCAAGAAGGTCCAACGCGAGATGGGCCAAGATCCCTATCTTGACACGCCGGATTAGTTGCCGCTGCGGGACGCAAGCTTCGGCATCCCCACCTCAGATCTGTTCGTTCAGTTTGATCTTCGTCGCGGTGGTTTGGCGACAAGCTTGACATTCGGAAACGTCGATGGACCGCCATGGAACGTACGGCCTGTCGTGAGATAATGGTCGTAAAGGAACACGCCTGTCTTTGAATTGCCCGCCGATTGACAGCGAAGAATCGAGGGCGCGCCGCATTCCGAGCATGCAATCCTCAATCCATTCTCTTCCAGAATCTCATGGACGCTTCGCATGAACGCTTGGTTGTTACGGAGTGACCCAAAGCTCATCCCAGCGTAGCTGTTCAGAGTGACCTCCAACGAGCGACGAATGGCTTCCTTATAGCCTTCGATTTCAGCTTTCGTGGCCTCCAGGTTTACCAACGCGGGTTGCAGCGGCGCGGCGCTACCCAAGAATCGAAGCTCAACCCCCTGGCAAAGATACCGAACCAGATGGTCGAGCCACATCGCATAACGATTGCGCTCCTCGATCGTCTTGCCACGTCGGGGAGTTGGTCCCAGGAACAACTCGACGATTCCCAGCTGTTCGGTGCCGTTGTCGATCGGAGCTACGACCACAAAAGAGTCTGTTGGATTGCCGACGGCAGAGTCGGGAGCCGGCGCCGAATACGGCTTAACCACGAATGCCTTGTTTTGCGACATAGCATAGCCGAGTAGTTCGCGATGCGCGTGCTCGTGGCCGTTGTCTAATCCCAAGTGCTCGAAACCAACAGACGACTTCATCGCCAACGGTCCGCCATTGGGCCCACGAAACCAGATCGCTCCGGCAGTCGCTGCGTAAAGCCGGTGGCAGTGGTCCAGGAAGTCGTCAAGAAACTCTTGCAAGTCGGTCGGAGCCCCCGGCAACTGACGAATCGCTTCGTAGTCATGTCGAAACGCTTTCCGATGGGTCGGAGCGATGCGATCGAGTAGTTCGTTGAGTATTGCTGTTGGAGCCATAGATCTCACTATAATTCGGTTCCGCCATCGTAGAAGCCAAGTACAAAGAAACTATTATCTCCCTCTGCGACAACGCGCATCATCTCGTCGGCCGCTTCACATGCCAGGGCCGTGGGGAGCATCGCCGATCGCGCGATTTGTTGGCAGTCGAATGTGTTGTCTTCGATGAATCGCAGAAGCTGCTCCGTTGCGTACTGCGGCCCCATTCGGTAATTAGCGGATACGACTGCGCATTGCCCAGTGGTGACCGCGGATTCCGCTGCTGGCTCGATACTTGCCCCCGGAACTCCATCTGCGAGCATGATAAGGAGTACCGAGCTTGGGGCCGATTTGACTTCCAGTTGTTCAAAACTAAGCCTGAGTTTTCGACGGGTGGGTGACATGAGACGCTCGTTAATTCGCATTGAACCGTGAATCGCCAAATACGTCGAGAATTTGGCGTGAGACTCGCGTCTGATCGAGCTTTGCCAATCGTAACGCAATTTTCTTGACGGCTTCCGTGTTTATACTTAAAGTATGAGGTAACGGTTATACGTTAAGTATGAACAGTGACGGTGTGGGCAGCAAGTGAAATCGAGGCTCGAAATCTTGGACGCTCGAATAATCGACATAAACGCTAATTCCCTTGTGCTTTCGGAAGAATCATCACTGCGGGGGCGTGTAAATCGTTGTACGGCCGCCCGGCACAAATACATTGGAACTCATGAGAGGAGGGGCACTTCTTTTCCATCCTCTTGGGTCACTTCATCTCAATCTCTGGCAGGATTACGGTAGCCATGTCTTCTGAACAGTCGTCCGTCAATGCCGAAACGATCGAACAGACCAAACAGCAAATTCGCAGTTTGGTCAGCGAGATCTCGCAACTCTCCAAAAGTGATATCGGTCCCGAAGAGTACTATGCGGCCTTTTTACAGCGGGTCGTATCCGCGCTGGCAGCCGTGGGTGGCGCCGTGTGGTTAGTCGAAGAGGGACGGCGGCTACAGTTGGCCTACCAAATCAATCTCAGCCAAACGCTACTCGATTCGTCTTCCGAAGATGCTGGGCGGCACTTGCGTCTGCTGAACCAGGTTATCAACAGCGGTGATGGAAATCTGTTTCCTCCGCTCTCTGGGTCCACGGACGAAAACGCGGGGGGAAACCCAACTCGCTATCTAATTGTGCTGTCACCGCTCCGCAACGACGGCCAAGTTGAAGGCGTCATCGAAATCTTTCAACGACCGGATTCGCCGCCTGCGACCCAGCGTGGCTATCTGCGTTTTATGGAACAGATGTCGGAGTTGGCCGGAGAGTGGCTGAAGACGCAAAAGTTACGTCAGTTTAGCGATAAGACTTCACTGTGGGCTCAGGCTGACCAGTTTTCACGCCAGATTCACGAAAGCTTGAATCTTCGTGAGACTGCTTATGCAGTGGCAAACGAAGGAAGACGGTTGATCGGTTGTGATCGAGTCAGCGTCGCGATCAGCCGCGGACGAAAGTGCTACATCGAAGCGGTCAGCGGCCAGGACACGATGGAAAATCGTTCCAATATCATCGCTGCATTGAACAATTTGGCGACAAAGGTTGTCGCGACCGGTGAGCCGCTGTGGTACGAAGGCTCGACGGAGGATCTTCCGCCCCAAATCGAAGACGCGATCGAGCACTATGTTGACGAGTCGTACGCTAAGTCGATCACCGTATTGCCGTTGAGGCGACCGGTTGGTGTGGACGGCGGGCACCAAGCCTCGACCGGGCACGTCGATCGTGATACCGATAACCTTGGTGAGGTAATTGGGGCACTGATCATCGAGCAGATCGAAACCGAGTTGCCGCGCAACATTGTCGCTCCTCGGATGGATCTGGTCTATGAACACAGTACGTTGGCTATCACGAATTCGATGGATCACAGCAATCTGTTTCTCATGCCTGTCTGGCGAACGCTGGGAAAGGCGGCGTGGGTTGTGCGAGCGCGAACCCTGCCGAAGACGCTGACGATCGCTGGGTTGATCTTGTTCGCACTTTGCATACTGACTTTTGTCAAGAAGGACTTCTACCTGAAAGCGAAGGGATCACTCGAGCCTTCGGTTAAGCAAGATGTCTTCGTCGCCGTGTCTGGAATCGTTAATAAGGTTCACGTCGAGGATCAACAGCTTGTTCAAGCGGGTGACCCATTGCTGACGTTGGAAAACACCGATTTGGAAGTGCAACTTCAGGAAGTGCTTGGACAACTGCAGACAACGCATGAACAGCTGCTTTCCGCCAGCGATGCATTGACTCGCGGTGCCAACGCGAATTTGTCCGAGGACGAAAAGGTTCGTCTTGGCGGGCAAATTCGCGAGTTGCACGCTCGCATCAAGAGCCTCGAACTTCAGCACAAACTGCTGCTCAAGAAAAATGAGCTGCTAGAAATTACGGCGCCGATTAGCGGGCAAGTGATGCTCTCTTGGGACGTCGAGGAGTCGTTGATGAACCGGACGGTCGAGCCAGGTCAGGTTCTGATGACGATCGCTGATCCCGCAGGCGATTGGGAGTTGGAGCTGTACATGAAGGAGACGCGATCGGGCAAAGTTGACATCGCTCGCCATGACATCAAGCCTGATCTCGATGTGAGATATGTCTTGGCGACCGATCCGGGCGCTGAGCGGGATGGTACCGTGGCAGACGTCGAAGACATCACACAAATGCACGATGAAGAAGGACACACTGTCCGCATTCGTGTGGCGATCAACCAAGCAGATATCACCGACCCTCGCCCCGGTACGACCGTTCGAGGTAAGGTACTCTGCGGTCGCGCTGCCATTGGGTACACCTGGTTCCACGAAGCCATCGAATGGGTTCAGGCGAATATCCTTTTCTAGTTTAACGGGGGTTCTTCCCCACCACGCAAACCGCGATAGCGGATTTGACAGGAGTCGATAAATGCGGACAAAACTCAATATTCTTATCGCTGTATTGCTGACGATTCAGTCAGCAGCTGCACAATCAGGCTCGGATCGCGCGCCAACAGCACGCGGGCTCACGCTCGCAGACTGCATCGTTTCGGCAAAAGACCATATTCAATTGCCGGCTCAACAGGCGGGTGTCATCTCGTCGCTGGAGACTGAAGACGGACTGTCCGTCCAGGAAGGTTTCATCGTCGGCGCTGGTCAAATGATCGGCAAGCTTGATGACGAGGACGCGACCGCCCGTCGCGACGCAGCCGCACTCGATCATCAGGTGTCAGTCGCCGAGCGGCTGAAGGCCGAATCGAATGTGCAGGCGGCTTTCGCGACCGAAGAGGTGGCGAAAGCAGAGTTGGATGAGTCGTTAGATGTCAATCGCCGTGTTAAGAACTCGATTCCTGCGACTCAGATTCGTCGTCAGGAACTGACCGTTACGCGATCCTCGATGGAGAAGGACGTCGCCGAACGAGATGTGCATGTCGCGTCGTTAACAAGCGACTTACGACAAGCTCAGGTGACCGTCGCAGAAATCAATTTGAAGAAGCATCGAATTGTTTCGCCCTTGGATGGAATACTCGTACAACTCTACCGCAAGCCCGGCGAGTGGGTTAGTCCGGGCGATCCGGTCGCTCGAATTGTTCGCATGGACAAGCTCCGCGTGGAAGGCTTCGTGGACGCGAGTCGTTACTTGCCAGAAGACATCGATGGTCGCGAAGTGACCATCATCATCCGTCGCCCGAACCGCGAGGCGGAGGAATTCAAGAGCACGATTAGTTTCGTCAGCCCCATTATCGAAGCCAGCGGCGACTATCGAGTTTGGGCGGAAGTCGACAATCGCACTTCGCAAGGTAAGCATTGGGTGCTCCGACCGGGGATGGAAGCTGAAATGCAAATCGACCTACCGTAGACGTTGAAGCCCAAAAACCAACTTCCAATTTCCCAAACCCAACTTCCAAATTCCAAGAATGGCCACACTCGCAGATAGTTTGATTAGCAGTACTTCGCGACCTTTGACGTTGCGGATGCGCCCCGATTTGTCGTCGAAGCAGCAACGCTATCACGGTCGGTCGTATTGGGTGGTCAAAGAGCCTGTCGGGCTGAACTATTTCCGCTTTCATGAAGAAGAATACGCGATTCTTTGCATGCTCGATGGTCAATCGAGTTTGGATGACATCAAAGAACGCTTTGAGACTGAGTTCACGCCGCAGAAGATCACGTTCCAAGACCTTCAACAATTTGTGGGAATGTTGCATCGCAGCGGACTCGTGATTTCCGAAGCGATGGGGCAAGGAAAGCAGCTGAAGAAACGACGCGACGAGAAAAAGAAGAAGGAGTTGTTGGGGAAGTTCTCGAACATCTTCGCTTTGCGATTTCGAGGCATCGATCCTGAGTGGTTTTTGACCAAGACCTATCCTTACATCGCTTGGTTCTTTCATCCGCTGACCATGATGTTCTGTCTGATGATGGGCCTTACTGCGTTGGGTTTGGTGGCAGTGGAATTCGAGACGTTTCGCTCTCGGCTACCTACGTTTCACGAATTCTTTGGGCCGCATAACTGGATATACCTCGGTGCAACGATGGGTGCGGTCAAAGTGCTGCACGAATTTGGGCATGCCTATTCCTGCAAACACTTTGGCGGAGAGTGCCACGAGATAGGCGCGATGCTGTTGGTGTTTACTCCGTGCCTGTACGCGAACGTCTCGGACTCGTGGATGCTTCCCAGCAAGTATCAGCGAGCCTTCATCGGTGCCGCCGGGATTTATGTTGAGATCATTTTGGCGTCGATTGCGACATTCATTTGGTGGTTTAGCGAGCCGGGACTGCTGAACTATCTCGCGCTAAGTGTGATGTTTATCAGTTCGGTCAGCACGGTGCTGTTCAACGGCAACCCCCTGCTCCGCTTCGACGGATACTACATCCTGATGGACCTGGCGGAGATTCCCAATCTCAGGCAGAAGTCAACCGAAGTCGTGAAGAGATTCATGATGGAGACTTGTCTTGGTATCGAGCAGCCAGAAAATCCGTTCCTGCCTCAAGAGCGTCGTTGGTTGTTCGGCATGTACACGATCGCGGCAGTGATGTATCGCTGGATTGTCGTGTTTTCGATCATGTACTTTCTGAACATGATTCTCGAACCGTACGGCTTGAAGGTTCTCGGGCAGATGATCGCCTGTGCCGGTTTGTTCGGCTTGTTAGTACAGCCAATGTGGAAGTTAGCCAAGTTCTTCTATGCACCCGGGAGTATGAGTAAGGTGAAAAAGCCTCGACTAGTCGCGACCGTCGGAGTGATCGTCGCCGCCATCATCACAGTTTTGTGCATTCCACTGCCGTTTCACGTGAACTGCACATTCGAAGTGTCGCCGATGCGGGCCGAATCGGTGTTCCCCGGTGTGCCGGGTCAACTTAGCGAAGTAGCTGTGAAGCCTGGCGATGTTGTTACCGAGGGCCAGATACTGGCACGAATGGACAATCTTGATCTCTTGCTGCACGTTGAAGAGTTGCGTGGCGAGTTAGAGCAACTCAAAGTTCAGCGTGCAAATCTGCACCGACAACGATTTCTTGATACGCGAGTCGCAATGCAGATCCCCGCTGTCACTGCCATGATCGAGACGGTTGAAAAGCAACTGAGCGATGAATCGGAGAAGCTTGGTCGGCTCGAAATCATAGCGCCGGTCAGCGGAACGGTCTTTCCGCCCCCAGTGAAGCCTCACCGAGATAACCACGACGGGAGACTCCCCGGATGGTCCGGATCGCCATTCCATGAGAAGAATCGCGGTGCGATCATGCAGGCGGCTGATCAGTTTTGTCAGATTGGCGATGCGAATCGGTTTGAGGCAGTTCTGGTCATCGATCAGTCCGACATCGACCTCGTCGGACAATACTACAAATTTCACAACAGTTATCCCAGCGTCGAAATGAAGTTGGACGCTTATCGATGGACAATCAGTGAGGGGCAGATTCAGAAGTTGGCCTCAGCCCCGATGGAAGTCACACCGGTCAGTTTGGCGAGCCAAGGTGGCGGTGAACTGAGCACCAAGACAGATTCTAACGGTATGCTTCGCCCGATCAGCACATCCTATCAAGCCCGAGTTCCACTGGAGAACAAGGACGGCTTCCTCCGCGTTGGGTTGACTGGACAAGCGCGCGTCTACACGGGCTGGCAACCACTGGGACGACGTTTGTACCGTTACTTGGCTCGAACTTTCCGGTTTGACTGGTAACTCAACTTCGAAGGAGCGTTACATAAATCGAAGAATCGACGATGGGACGAAACGATTCAGAATGGTTCAACTCGAAACGGTAGAACCACGCTGGAAGTAACATCATTATTTTGGTGGCGAGCTCCATGTTGGAGCCGCTTATTCGCGACTTTAGTTTCAATCGATCAGGAGACAAGACTCATGGCGAAAGCAGCAGAAAAAGCAGCTGAAAAGGATGCAACGAAGGCAGAGGACGCCGCAGCGGCGCCAGTCGAACAAGGGCAACAGATGGTTCAGGTACAAGTGGAAGATACCGGCGCGATCGCTTTGTACGCGAACTTCTGCCGTGTAACCGGCTCGCCAGAAGAGCTAATTATCGACTTTGGCCTCAACCCCCAACCGGTCGGGGTTCCAAAAGATCCGATTCAAGTCAAGCAGCGGATCATCGTGAACTACTACACGGCAAAGCGACTTCTGGCCGCTCTCAATATGTCCGTTCAGCGCCATGAGGCTGTGTTTGGTGTTCTAGAGACTGACATCCAAAAGCGACTCAAGAATCGCCCTGGAGCCTAGTCCCTCGATCAGGCAGTGACTTTTTGAGCACTGACCAAACTTATCCGGCTGTGTCCCGATTGGCGCGAGAGCTCGACCAAAAAGGATGCAGCCGGTTTTCATTGCGCTTCGAGCGTCCCGGGCACACTCCTCCTCGAACCTCGGGCGGATTATCCATCTAAGTCCGACCAGAGCAGCGCAGGGTTTCGATAGCTTCTGCCTCGCTAGGTGAATTGAATCTCACTGAAGTGGTGGTGTGAATGTGGGGCGTAATCTCTCGAAGATCGGAACTTGATCGCGTCTGACGCGTCGAAGGTCCGGCGTCTTCTTTGACCATTTTTCCAATTCCGGCCCTCGCGTAAGGTCGGAAACGCCGTTTGACCGGGGGGGATGCTGAATGATCCGATGCTGGCGGATGGTTGGATGTTGAGGTGTTAATTTAGGAAGAATATTGACGCATATCTCGGTGGATTCCCAATTTCTTGCAATGGGTTCAGCGCCAACTATAATCGATGAAATCTACGGAAACTGTGTACTATGACCGGATTTAACGCAATTGAGAGGCCTCCACGGGCATCTTTGGGTGGCGGTATTGTCTAGTTAATGCATCGGTTTTTACTGAACTCTGCCAATCAAACTCGCTCTAGTAGCGATCCCCTAATCTGAGGGTTTGTTCATGTCGATTGGACGTTCTCACGAAACGCTATTTGGCTCGAAACGCAATCGCATTAAGCGTAAGACGAACCAAGAGCGAACGTCACAGCGCCGACTTCTTTTGGAGACGTTGGAGGATCGTCGGCTGCTAGCTGCCGGGCCTCGCCTGGCCGGAATTCAGCCGAATAACAGTGTTTTGTTTTCGGTTGAAGACCCAGGCGCGAACGTGCGGAGTGTTGCGCCGCGCGAACTCAATATTCGCTTCGATGAAAATCAACAGATCGATGCAGCGTCACTCGGTGCCATACGCATTACAGCACGCGGTCTCGACGAGATGTTTGGTACAGCCGATGACCAGATCGTTGTACCGGGATTCGTTGGGGTTGCGGCCGCTCCCAACGAGAACGAAGTCGTTGTTCGATTCGCTGAGACATTGCCAAACGATGTCTATCATGTCGAGATCTTCGGTGCGGGCTCTGCGAATCCGCTCAAGAATCTTCGCAACGAAGATTTTGTAGCGACGCTGAACGACGGTGATGGGGATATCACGAAGGATACCATCGAATTCACGCTGGACCTTGGTGCCCAAGTCGTGGCGGTGGTACCTCAGCCAGTCACGCGATTGGACACAGGAGCGATTTCTCAAGCTCGAAATCAGATTGAGGTTTATTTCAACGACGATGACTTGTTTGTCGAAAACGATGAGCTAGGAAATCCGACGCCACGCTCGGCTGAGAACCCGAACTTTTATCAGCTAATTTTCACGGCCGACAGCGTTCGCAACACGGACGACATTGTGGTGAAGCCCATCAATGTTACGTATGACCCCGTGGCCGACCTCGCACTTCTGACATTCGCTCAGAACTTGGATATGTTGTTGGACCCGAACACGGGTTCAGTGATAGGTCCAGGTACCTTCCGACTGCGGATAGGGACGACCGAGGCCGCGCCGCTTGAGCCGTTGCACCTCTCGCCGACTGTTACAGTTTCCTCCGACTTTAACTCAAACAATGACGCGGTATTGCAGTTCACGGCAGTGCGTCCCGATGAGCAAGATATCGCCATCTTTGTCTCAAAGACTCCGCTCGGAGAGCGCTCAGCCGGTGCTCCCGGATTGCGGGTCAATGTTGTTGCGAATGCGGTCTTCCTCGATCTGAACTCACAAGTCGGACAAGAGGCAACTGCTCAGGAAGTCATTGATGCGGTTAACTCCCATCTCACGGCGAGGCAGTTAATCGTCGCTTCGCTCAATGATGGCGATCCCTTGGCAAAGGTCGGTAATCGTACGATTAACTACTCGCCGCTACGATTAGCGGGTGTCGGCAGCAGCTATAACACGGCAACGGATTTGTCCGATGACACGGATATTGGGGCGACGATTGTCATCACGGGCAGCGGCTCGTCCTTCGAAGATGGCAGCTTCTTTACGATCACAGACCTTTCCGGCCAAACCCGAAAGTTTGAATTCGACGCGGACGAACCGCCAGTTGTAAACGACCCTACTGCGATTCGAATCCCCTTTTCGTCGTCGCTGAGTCAATCTCAGATGACGAATGTTATCGCCTCGGCGATAAATTCAGCGAGTTTTAGTACGAGGGCAGTAGTCGCAGGAAACCAGTTGCGGCTTGAAGGTGAAAGCTTTGTCGACCTCGGAGCCGGTGTGGCGGGTTTGAACGAGCGATTTCAGAACAAGTTCGACAACGGCCAGATCGTCGAAGTCGTATTAGGCGGCAATGGGTTCCGCGGAGACGTCGGCGCCGCAGATACTTTTACGGTTATCGATGGCGCTGGCACGTCGCATCTGTTTGAGTTTGATTCCGGATTCGCGCTCACGGTTCCACCGTCAGGAGCGGATGTCGCTAATGGCGAACAGTTTCAGATTAAATACAACGACCTGACATCGCCCGTTGACGTGACCTTCGAGTTTGAGGATCTCGACAACCCGGACGGATTGCTTGGCGGTGCCGGAACCGTACAGATCGGTTTTAGGCCTGGGGATAGTCAAGCGATGCTGGCGACGGCCATTGTCGCTGCCATTCGCGGCAAAGTTGAAGATGGTACGATACCCGGCATTGATCCCGTGGACCTCGGTAACGGACAGATCCACTTGGGCGGTGGTGCTCTGCACGAAGTGTTAACACGATTTGTTGTCAACGTGCCCACCGATGGGACCGCAATCTCGGATGGGGACACGTTCGAGATTCGATTCGATAACCAAATCGACCCACCGCAAGTCGTCCGATTCGAGTACGACGATGTTGCCATTAACAATGGTCCAAGTGGCAATAATGTCGAGATTTCCTTCGACCAATCGTTTGACCAGGCGACTTTGGCGACCGCTATCGCGAATGCAATTCAATCCAAGATTGATGACAACACGCTGGTCGGAGTCACTCAGCAGGCTTTGGGCAGCGAACGTATCATTATCAGCGGGACTTCGTTTCACTCGGTGTTGCAGCCAGGGCCGGTGGGTGTCGGATTGACGGGACTCCCTGGCGCACAAATCGCCGGTGCGATCGCCATTCCACTCGTGCCAAGTGTTTCGTTCACATCGACGAATCTTGCCCGCGTCATTGCCCAAACGGTGAATCAAAGCCTCTCTGGCTTGGGAGTTACGGCTACCGCTCGCGGCAACCAGATCAGCTTTGCAGGCGAACAATCGGTCGAGGGGCTAGAGCAGGTCGCTGGTCTTCAAGAGACCATCCAAGCGAGGTTCGACGCTGGTCCGGTGATGCTGGTGATGACGTCGAATGTCAATGCACTGCCCGACGGAGCGAAGATTGTAATTCGAGATGATCGTGGCACGTCGCGCGTCTTCGAAATTGACCGAAGCCCAACGCCAAATTTGACGGACCCCACGGCCAGTCGAGTCGCTTTGGACGGTTCTGAAAATGTTGAGCAGATTGCACAAAAAATTGTCAACGCGATTAATGCCACCGATTTCCGAGTGGAAGCGACGGCGCTTCGCGATCGCATCTACTTAACAAACGACCGCGATGTACAGATTGATCGGGCTGCCACAGGGTTGGAGGCGACATCCCAGAGCTTGATTATTTCATCCGAGATCAGTGCGCGACCCTACTTGTTAGATCTCCCTGGAGGCAGCGACGAGCCTGGGCATCGGGATTTTCCGGCGGAAGTTGGCGGGGGGATCGAGGAACATATCAACACGCAGTTCGGTAAGGCTGGGCACGATGAGACCCCGGGTGTCACCACGATTCTGTACAACTTCCAACAGGTTTATGGAGTCGATGCTCAGAACGTGCCCCTGAATAACGCGATTACCAGCCAACAAAAGCTCCGCGCTCGTGAGGCGTTTCAATTGTGGGGCAACTATTTGGGCGTTCAGTTCCTTGAGACGGCGAGTGAGGGCCTCACGATCGTTACGGGAGATCTTAACGTCATCGATCCGGTGCGTTCCGATGTCTTGGAATTCGTCTCGAATAATTTCCGAGTCAAGATCGATCCCCAATTTGCTAGCGGGATGCTGGTCATGGACAGCGCTGTGCCGTGGAACGAGGATTTTGGCGGCGCCTGGTTCCTCAACACCATGATCGGTATTGGAAGCATGTTAGGGCTCGATCTCGCGAGCGACCTCTCGCCAACCGAGTTGATGGCCCGATTCACTGCCCCCACGAATTCCCTGACCGGCGAGAACACGCCGTATTTCAATGCGCCAGACCCGGAACCAATTTTCCCGGGGAACGCCGATATTTTGCACGGTCAGCAATTGTATCGACCGGACGGGGTTGACGTTGATCTGTACCGCTTCCAAATTGATCTCGACCCTGGTCGCCGTGGCATTATCACTGCGGAGACATTCGCCGAACGCCTACCGAATTCGAGCTTGCTGAATACGGTACTCTCGTTATATCGCGAGAATGTTGACGGTACACGTGAGTTAATCGCTCGTAACGATGACTACTACAGCCGCGATTCATATATCGAACTGGAACTGGAAGCTGGAGTTTACTATGTAGGTGTGTCGGCGAGTGGGAATACGGGCTTTGACCCCACGATCGACGACACGGGGTTCGGAGGAACTTCGCAAGGAAAGTACGATTTGCGACTAAACTTCCGCTCTCGAGTCGATGCCGAAGATGCGATTCGCGATGCAGATGGTACTCCGACGATCCTTGACGGCGACGCCGATGGGACACCTGGCGGTGTCTATGATTTCTGGTTCCAAACGCAGCCATTGAACCGCGTTCTCACGATTTCAGGGACGGGTGCCAGCTTTGTTGATGGCCAAGTTCTGACGCTGACGAACAATCAGGGCGTAGTGCGCCGTTTCGAGTTTGACAGCTCGCCGGACAGCAGCCCGACAGTTCAACCGGGAAATATCCGGCTGAAATTCACGCCCACGACGTCGGCTGAAACCATAGCTAGTTCGCTCGTCATGAAGATTCGCGATCCTCTAAATGGATTCGGAACTTCGATGGCTGCCAGCGTCAATCCGAGCGACTTGACCCAGGTCATATTGGGAAGCGCGGATGGTCAGGCCGCTGGCGAGCGAGCGGTGTCGTTGAGCAATGGATTTGTAGGTGTTGAGATCGAGGGACGCACGATCTTTGTCGACAAACTGGCGGGCCCAAACGCCGACGGTTCGTTGGCGCGGCCTTTCAATAGCATTGCGAAGGCCAGTGTTCCAAATGCTTTTGCCGTTGCCAAGCCGAACGATATCGTGCGTATTGTTGGCAATGGTGGGACGGACAGTGACCTTGACACAATCGGCGATAATTTTGCCTATGAGATTGGCGTTGGTGCACTTGCGGGGCAGCTTCTTGAAGATGGAACTGAAATGTCAGTTCCCAAGGGTGTTACCGTCATGATCGAGCCTGGTTCGATCTTCAAGATGCGCCGTTCGCGGATCGGAGTTGGCAGTTCGTCTCTCACGGTCGATCGCAGCGGCGGTGCGCTTCAAGTTCTTGGTACTCCAGATCGAAACGTCATCTTCACCTCGTGGTTCGACGAGTCGATTGGGCGCGACACACACCAACCCCGCACAACTCCCGCCAGCGGCGACTGGGGAGGAATTGTTCTTCGTTCGGACGTCGATCGTTCCGAGTCGCGTTCCAGCCTCGAAGATCAAGGCATCTTTTTGAATTACATCAATCACGCCGATATCCGCTACGGTGGCGGTGGGGGTGTGGTGATTGACGGTATCCAGCAAGTCGTGCGTCCGATTCAGATCATTCAGACGCGTCCGACCGTTACGTTCAACCGGATTACGCAGAGTGCCGATGCTCCCATTTCAGCGACGCCGAACAGTTTTGAAGAGACCAACTTCCACTCACCACAGTACCAGACTGCGGGCGAGTTCACGTCCGACTATGACCGCGTGGGTCCTGACTTCTCTTTCAACACGCTGCTGAACAACTCCACGAACGGAGTTTTCATTCAGCTCGACACTCCAGCCGTAGACACCCTCCGCACACTCAAAGTTTCCGCCCGATTTGATGATACGGATATCGTACATGTCCTCTCCGAAAACTTGGTCATAGAAGGAAGTGCGGGCGATCCGTTCCTCGACCTTGAACGCCCCGCCGTCGATCTAATAACATTCACGCCGCGAACCGGCGGAACACTGGCGCCGGACACTTACCAGTACAAGATCACCTTTGTAGACATTAACGGCTTCGAGGGGCGTCCTTCACAGGCGACCGCAAGCGTCACACTCGCTTCACCAAATACCGCCGTCCAATTAAACCAGATACCTCCCGCTACAGGAGATTTTGTAAGGCGTCGCATCTACCGGACAGACGGCACGCAGGGTGGAGTGTATAGTCTCGTCGCTGAGTTGAACGCCTCCGACACGGTTTTTGTCGACCTCGGCGTAACGCAGACCACGGTTCTTCAACGCGACCCACCGAACGTAGAGGCCGTTACGTCAACGCCTGCAACGCGTGGTTCATTGGCACAGGGAAGCTATAACTATCGTGTCGTATATGTCGACGCGCTGGGACGCGAAGGCGCTGCTTCCGATCCAACGGCGGACATTTCAATCATGGGGAATCCTGCCGAGGGCGGCGTCGTGCTTTCCGGTCTCCCGGCGGTTACTGGCGAGTTTGTCTCGCGTCGTCTCTATCGAAGTACGGTCGGGGGCATCAGCCCGTACACTTTGGTCGCCGAGTTGGATGCTTCGTCACCTGACTACACGGACGATGGATTCACGCTTGGTGGAACTCTAGATCCTGGTTCGTTGGGAGTCGTTCGGGCTCGACCGCACGCTCGTCTTGCGATCGACCCTGGCAGCGTAGTGAAGCTAGAAGGTGCGAGGATCGAAGCAGACTTTGGGGCGCAATTGATCGCCGAGGGCACGGACGGTCTGCCCGTGATCTTCACGTCGCGACTAGACGATTCCTACGGTGCGGGCGGCACCTTCGACACTAATAATGATGATGGTCAAGCGAATGGCGAGGCATCGCCAGGACCGGGCAACTGGGGTGGCCTCTTCTTCGGCCACCTGTCGACGGGCAGCATCGATCACTCGGTCATCTCTTATGGCGGCGGAATCACACGTGTGGAAGGCACGTTTGCCGGCTTCAACGTCATTGAGGTGCATCAGGCTGATCTGCGGCTTACCAACAGCGTTATTGAGAATAATGCCGAAGGTGTCGGAGGCCAAGGACCGCTCGATCGATTTGGTCGCGGTTACAACTTACCAGCAACGATCTTTGTTCGGGGTGCTCAGCCAATAATCGTCGACAACATCATCCGCGATAACAACACGTTGTATGACTCTTCCAAATCGGCCGCAAATCTGCAAATGCCGGTGATTACGATTAACGCGAACTCGTTGATCCACGACAATCTCGTCGACATCGGTCGGTCGACTGGCGAGATCGATCGCATCACTCGCTATGGCGATAACGCAGGTCCCCTGGTGCGCGGCAATCAACTCGAAAACAACTCGCTGAACGGGATGGTTATTCGCGGAGAGGTCCTTTCGACGCAGAGCATTTGGGACGACACGGACATCGTTCACGTACTAACGAATCAGTTCGATCAACAAGACATTCGGAACGGGCAACGGAAGTGGGCGTTCGACGAGATTGTCATTCCCGAGCATCACACTTACGGTGGTTTGCGATTACAGAGCAGTCCAACCGAGAGTTTGGTTATTAAACTGCTGGGAGAAGGCCAACTCAACAATAACTTTAATCTGTTCGACGACGGCCAAATCTCCAACCGCAACCGTTACAACGGTGCCGGGTTTACGGCGAGCGGAAACCCGATCGGAATCGAAGATCGAATTGGCGGCTCGTTGTGGGTTTTGGGGCAACCGGGATTCCCTGTCGTCATTACATCATTGCACGATGATAGCGTTGGCGCTGGTGTGCAACCGGATGATACGCCGCAAACCGATACGAACAATAACGGCATCGCCACCATTCCTCGACCGAACGATTGGCGAAGCGTCCTGTTGGATCAGAACAGCAACGACCGCAACGTCGAGATCATCATGGAACTCGAGTCGCCGGACGCCGTTGCACCGGGTGTGAATGCGACCACGAACACGTCACAGATTGTTGGCGATCTCGCTCCGAACGAACAAAGTGGCGACGATAACCTGCGCATGGGCTTTGAGATTCACGGATACCTGAACGAGCCTGGCGATATCGACACTTACGGATTTAATGCCGCCGCGGGTACGGAGTTGTGGTTGGATGTTGATCTAACGTCTTTCACGTTGGATACCGTCATCGAACTTTTGGATGCCAACGGCAATGTGTTGGCACGCTCCAACGACACACTTTCCGACACGGGCGGTGTTGATTATGTCTCGCCATTGCTTCAGCCCAATCTCGTAAGCCCATTGCAAAAGTCTCCGGAGCCCTACGTTCCAAAGCACGCATCCGGTTTGACCAAGGATTACTACAGTTGGAATCCGCTGGACGCTGGTCTGCGTTTTGCGTTGCCGGGCAACGCAGGCAGTCGGAGTACCTATCACGTGCGCGTCCGCAGCAACGACGGCCTTACGAGCGGGATCTATCAATTCCAAATTCGAACCCAAGAGACAGATGAGTTCCCAGGCTCGACAGTCCGATACGCGGACATTCGCTACGCAAACAACGGCATCGAAGTCATTGGCTTGCCGGCTCACTCGCCCCTAATCGGTGAGGCGTCAGAGGACGAAGAAACCAGCGCGTTAGCCAATAACAATTCGATCACGCCGCCGGGAACAATTCCTGGTCAGCAACCTCAGTATATTGGCAATCTATTGACGGCTGACCGGGCTACGGTGTCGGTCGCTGGCTCTGTCGCCAGCGCTGCGGACGTAGATTTTTATCAGTTCGATGTGCAGTACACTTCAATTGCAAATTCTCAAAACTCAGCGCACGCCTCAACGACTTTTGACATCGACTACGCCGACGCGCTCGTGCGTTTGAATTCGAGTCTGTGGGTCTTCGACGCCAACGGACAACTGGTGCTCGCAGGTCGGGACTCGAATGTCTCCGAGGATCGGTCTGGACCATTGCGAGGCAGCGATTTGTCGGATCTTTCGCGAGGTAGCGTTGGGCCGAACGATCCATTTATCGGCCCGGTGGAACTCCCCGAGGGTTCCTACTACACCGTCGTCACTTCCAACAATCGCGTTCCCACGGTGCTGACGCAGAACCCCGAAGCAAGATTGGAGCCTATTAATTCCGTGCGTCGGATTGCGGAAGACCATATCGAAGACAGTACATACACGACTGCCGAGCCGCCTGTAGTTCCGGTGCTTTTAGATCCTGGTTTTGTAGGCACGGGAGGAAACCTCTGGCACGTCACACAGAATCGCTCCACCGACATTACGCATGGTATCAATCCCTCGTTTGATGGCAGTCGCAGCTTCCTGGCATCTGGTGTGTTCCGCGAGTCGGAACCGAATGATACGCTGCTCACCGCCCAAAACATCGACAACGGTCCGTGGAGTTTGAATTTCGATCCTGACTTCGGGTTCCTCACGACGAATAACTCCACGACCTCGCCACACATAACGATACAAGGCACGGGCGATGGGACGTTTGATTATTACTCGTTCACGGTCAACACTACCAATGAAATTGGTGTATTCGACATCGATTACGCCTGGACCGGAGATCCTGCAAGTCTCGACTCGGAATTGTTTATCTACGATCCACTCACAGGCTTACAGGTGCCAAGCTTTTTCGACGGGCTGGATCCGTTCACCAATGATGGTGGTGGCGGCAGCATCGACGGCCCGATCAGCTCGCTTACGCCTGACGCCTACCTCGTCACTTTCTTCCCGCGTCCTGGCACCTACATCGTTGGAGTTGGACGCTTTGACAGCGTAGCATCACCCGGTGGGATAACAGGTAATGCACCGTTGTTAGGACAGCGATATACACTCAACATTTCGCTGGAGGATCACGCGGTCGGTGGCGGCGCGATCATGGGAAATGGTGGAAGCAGCTTCTACTTTGGGCAAGACAGCAACAGCTCCGTTCCGCAAGGAGCCACGGGCGATTTGGTCTCAAACTCGTTCAGCCTTGCGGGCTACTCGGCTCAAGATCTACCAACGCTCTATTTCAATTACTATCTCGACAGTGCCGCGAGCGACGCTTTCCGAGTCTCGGTCGAGGATGGTTCCGGGGCATCGACATTGATTGCATCGAGCAATAGTACGGAAGTGTCGTCCCTAGGTCTGATTAGCATCCCACAGGCCACCGGGGGCTGGCGGCAGATGCGGTTGGACTTAGGAGATTTTGCCGGAAAAGACAATCTCCGACTTCGATTCGGATATGAGGACTCCAGCGCCGTGTTGACGGAGGGCGTCTATGTAGATGACCTCATCATCGGCTTCGCCGAACGCGGTGAAATGGTCACGTTCCCGCCCCCAGGAGCGCAACAATTTCAGTCCAACATTTCGACTTTTTCACAGGTTAGTACGCCGACCGGCGAAGTTCTAACCGGTGACTACCAATTGGAGATTCGTCCGAGTTCAGCGTTCGGGCGGACGATTACGAATTCGAATGTCAGTCTCCTGCTGTCCTCGACCATCGACACTAACGATCGTTTGGCTCAACAGACAACCCTTGTGGCCCCTGCCGGGACGGAAGTTGTCGATGGACAGACTTTCGCCATTAACGACGGCGTCAACGAAGTTGTGTTTGAGTACGAAGATCCGGAGCTTGGAAACGGTGTCGCTGCTGGAAACGTCGAAATTCGGTTCAAGTCTTTCAACACGACGCTTGGTATGTTTGTTTCGGACCTCGATTATGTGATCGCGCGCCGCATTCGTGATGCCGTAAACAGCCAACAGGTACAAAGTCGGTTAGACATTACTGCCGCAACGTCCGATGGTGAAGAGAGCGGAACTCTGAGTACCTCAAATCGGATTGATCTGTTCGGCGGCGCAATTGTCGAACAACCCGACCCATTTTCAGTCACTGAACTGACAAACGACGCGAACTTGCTCCGTGACACGATCGCGGGAAGTGGCATCGTTTTTGAGGGAACACCACGGTATACAGGCGGAGCCTCTTCCGCGGGCTTGTTCACCGGCGGCTTGCCGATCCTCGGTATGGAACGCGGGATAATTCTTTCAACCGGCGATGCACTTTCGGCCGAGGGACCGAATTCCACTGACACGCTCGTGGGACGTTCCTCACTGCGCGGTGATGCGGACCTTGATAGTGAATTCTCGCTCGACCCAATGACGGGACCAGTCACTGAGGACGCGACGTCGCTGGAATTCGATTTCCGGATCGTGGATGGTCTCGGACTCGATGTCGATGGAACCTTGAATTTGAACTTCGTATTTGCATCGGAGGAGTACAACGAACAACTCGGTACCGACTTCTCTGATGTGCTCGCGATCTTTGTCGACGGACAGAACATTGCGCTTGTGCCAGGGACGAACGATCGTGTGTCGGTTGCGACCGTGCATTCCGGGAATCCCTTTGATGTCTCTGGCGCAACTGGTCAGAACGCATCCTACTTCATCAATAACGATCCCCAGGAAAGTGGCCGCTTCCTCGACGAATTTGGCTACGACGGCTTGACGCAAAAAATCACAGCGTCTTTGGCTCTCAACGCCGGAACGCACTCTATCAAGATTGTGATATCAGACGTTGGCGATACGTCCGGTGATAGTGCCGTGTTCCTCGAAGCGAACAGCTTCGCTGACACCCCGTTTGTCTTGCCTCCGACGGGCATCGAAAACATTCGCCACACCGGTTTTGGCGACAAGAACCTGTTCCGACCGCAGGGGCAAGTCAAGATTCACTCGAACACGATTACACAGCCGAAGACGGCTGGTATCGTCGCCGACGCGGGCTTACGGCAGTCCGACGGTGAGCTGTCACTAGCTCGCGATGCGGTTGCCCCGAACGTGTTTGCAAGTCCAGTCCCTGTCCGCTTGCAGCAACCGCAGCCAGGTCCGGCCCGAAATCTCGTCGCCGAGAACAATGTTCCCGCACTGGGCGGTTACACGCCAGGCGTCTCGATCGTGAATAATACCATTGACTCGCCCGGTCTCGTCGGCATTCACGTTAGCGGTGATACCGTGCCGTGGGAACTTACTGCCCTGCCTGCAGACTCGGTTAGAGACGGAACCACGTTCAGTATTACGGCATTTGGACAAACCGTTACCTTCGAGTTCGAGGATATCAACGGCAGTCCAACTAGTGGTGGCGGTAGCGGCGCGGCGGGTGGAAACGGGTGGAACGACGCAAATGTTCCTATTTTCTATCGGCGAAGCGTTGCGAGCACCTATCGCTTCTTCCATCCGATTACCAATCCCGGCAGCGGATTTAGCTCGATTGGTTACGACGAACTGGAAATGGCGATTGTGATTAAGGATGCGATTGACAGCAGCATTCTGGTTTCCAACGACAGTACCTTGGTGGCGCAAGCAATCGTAGGTGTAAGCCGTTCGTCCACACTTTCGTCTACGACAGCTCCGAATCCTGCGGTCTATGTCGAGCATGCTTCGTCGATCGTTGGTGGCGGATTCGCGAGCATTCGTCCTGCAGCGATCGGTCGAGCACCGCAGCCGTTCTCTAAGGTAGTGAACAACACCGTTTACGGGCACGATGGCACCAGTTCTTCCTTCTCCGAGCCGAATATCGAGCCGAACGATACGATCTTCAACGCCATCGATACTCGTCAAGGTACGCAGCGCACTCCGATGAGCTACACGTCCTCGGGACGAATTGGCGATTCCGTCAACTTCCGCGAGAACCCGGAGCAGGACGTCGACTTCTATCAGTTTGAGTTAAACATTGGTGATCGAGTATCGATCGACGTTGATGCCAACTCAAACGGAAGTGGCCTCAACTCGATTTTGCGATTGTTTGACTCCGTGGGTGAATTGGTAGCCTCCAACTCGGCTGCTCCCGCTCCCGGCGAAGCCGCATCCGGCAATGATCCCTATCTCGAATTCACAGCGATCGAAAATGGAACCTACTATGCGGCGGTTAGCAGTTTTGGAAACGATGCTTACAGTCCGCTTAGTCTTGCGGACCGAGTTCCGCTGGGATCGACTGGTCTCTATGACATTGAAATCAATGTCCGCTCACCACAAACCTACGTTGTTGAGATCGATAACAACGCAAACGGTACGCTGACTATCGAAGACGTTGCCGGAAATGTTCAGACCATTACGGTACCGAACGGCCCGCGAAGCCCGGAAATCGCATTGGCGCTGGCAACGGCGATCAGCAACGATCCGGTGTTGAATAACCGGCAGAACCTCCCCAACGGAAGTTTTGGCGTTGCCAATCCCAACAATCGCGTGACGGCCGAAGCATATGGAGGTCTCGCACAAGATCGTTTGAGCACGGATCGTGCCCTCAGCGGTGCTCGAGATCTGGTTGAGCGGTTTGTCGTCATTCGGGATGCATGGACTGTGGTCGCGAACGGCTCTGGTATCCGCGTCCAGTCGCCAACATTCTTTGGTAATGCAGCGAATAACGTCGACGGCTTGTTAGCCGAACGCGGAATTCTCGTCTCGGAGCAGGCTACTCCGACACTGTTGAACAATATCGTTGCCAACACGCAAATTGGTATTCAGCAAGCACGGTTCATCAATGACAGCCCAGGTCCGGCGGACAATGTAGGTGCGATCGGAGGGCTCGTCGTCGGTGGTTCGTTATACCAGCACAACGCACAGCAAGACTCGAATTTGCCGCTGACAACACAAGACTTCAATGTGTCGCTGGGGAACACCGAGCCGCTATTTGTCAATGCCGCGGCAGGTAACTTCCTACCGGCCCCCTTCTCGTTTGCGATCGACAGCGCCATCGACTCCCTTGTTGAACGTGACGAATTCGAGTCGATCAAAGACGCCGTTGGCTTGGCGCTTTCGCCCGTGCTCGCTCCCGATACCGATGGACGGGGGCAGTTGCGGGTTGATGATCCACGCGTCTCAACGCCTCAAGGTTTCGGCGGACAGGTGTTCAAGGACCGGGGTGCGCTCGACCTCGCCGACTTCATCGGTCCATCGGTGACGCTGGTCAATCCGCAGGACAACGACTCGGAAGGTATTGACGTCGATCCTTCGTTATCGATTGTTCAATTGGAATCCGGGGTCTACGCGAATTTCTCTCTGCAGATTGTCGACGGTTTCGAGGCAGCAGATCCGTTCCCGGGCGTCGGTGTTAATGACGAGACGCTCACCGGACGCACGGTGCAAATCGGTGAAGAAGGCCTCTTGCTCGATGTCACAGGGCCCGTCGTTACGTTGTTCCAGAACGGCGTTTTCCTGCGTGAGGGAATTGACTACACCTATCGATACAATACGACTAGCAATACCGTAGTGTTAACGCCACTATCCGGAATCTGGCCGAATGACAAGGTCTACCAGATCGTTGTAAACAACCGCGACCGATTTGTAATCGATGCCCAGGGCGGACGCGATATCAACGACACCACTTCGTTTAAAGTCACGAACGACGTCGGTGATACGGCTACGTTCGAGTTTGATAAGGGCTTTAGCTTGTCGGTTGCCGAGACCTTGGGCCTGCAAGTTCCGTTCAACGGAGCCGGTGCGAATGGCATCGTCGATGGGCAGCAGTTCACGATCAACGATGGAACACTAGGGTTGGCCATGCCGGTCATCTTCGAGTTCGATCAGAATAACAATTGGTCAAGTGCTGCCCGCCGCATTCCGTTCCCCGCTGGAGCCACGGCGGATCAACTCGCTGACGCCATCGTGCAAGCTTTGAGCGTTGCACACTTGCCGGCTGTGAACGCCCTCGGCCAGCCGCTCGCCGCGCAACCAGGTCAGTTGAACATTCCTTTGTCCCCACGAAACATCGGTGGCGGGCTGGTGCATGTGGGAGCGACGGACGCGCACCTGGTCGACGTAAGCAGTTCAGCGCTAGTGTCGACAGTGACTGAAACCGTATTACGCGTTCCGCCCGGTCCAGCAGTCGGAGTTCCTGCGATACAGGACGGCGACACGTTTTTTGTTACCCATAGTGGGACGGTGTCCGTCTTCGAATATGAAAGTTTCACCCGACTCACCAGCTTTGTCCCACTTCAGGCGGTTCCGACAACTCTGACCGTCGCTGACCGAACACCTTTCCCCACGACGACGCCATTTAATATCAGGATCGGAAACGAAATCATGACGGTTACGGCGACAGCGCCTAACCTGTTCAATCCTGCGAATACCGACTTTACGGTCACGCGTGGTGTTGCCGGAACGTTCCCTAACTTTCATCTTAGCGGTGACCAAGTCCTGAATGCTGTCACCCCGCAGAACGCGATTCTCTTCGAGGCCTCCGATACACCGGCCACGATTGCGACGCGAACCGCAAATGCATTGTCAGCACCGCTTGCCAATGGTTTTGATCTCGAACTAAATGCTTTCCACATCGGCAGTGGAATCATTGAAATTGATGGGTTAACGGATCACGTATTTAACGTAAGTGCATCCGGGCTGGTGGCAACCGTTGGCCAGGTTCCGATTAGCATTACCGTCCCTCAAGGCGGCGGGGCGGTAATTCCAGACGGCGAGACATTTACCGTCACCAACGGGGCAGTGAGTTTCGTATTTGAGTTGAGCAACGACGGTCCGCAGCCCACAGCTCCCGGAAACATTGTGATTCCATTCGGCATTGGAGATTCAGCCGACACGGTTGCCAACACAATTGCCAGCTTCCTGAATGCCACCGCAGATGCGAACGGCAACCGGCTAGAGATCGGGGCTTTGCCCGTCGGACAAGGAATCATCCAGTTGGATGCTCAGCCGAATCACCGGATTGACGTCAGTCAAACCGTATTGACTCGACAGGTTTCGATTGGCGGAGTCCGCGATGGCGAAGTGATTACGTTGCGAGAGAATTCAACTGCGACCACCATCGAATTTGATAGCGATGGTAGCGCGAATGCGACGTCGCGAAACTTGGTGATTGACTTTACCGCGGCAGATACTTACCTCGACTTAGCACAAAAGCTCACGAATGCGATAGCCGCCGCGAATATTGGCCTGACGCCGCAGAACGCAGGCAACGGCGAGATTAATTTGGGTGGCGTGCCGGGAGTGCATACGTTGCGAACATCGCAGCCGTCCAGTTTCACAGTCTCGGGTGAACCGGGAGTCAGCCCTTCGACAACGCTCATACTGCCGTCCTTGCCAGGCATTCAAGTGCGCCCCGAGGGCTCGCTTGCCTTTGCGGATCAGGATTCTTTCACGATCTCGAATGGATTTGTCACAGCGGTATTTGAAATCGATAAGGATGGCATCTTCACTGACCTGAACGGTGATATGCTGCCCGACAATTTTGTCGTGACAGTCAATCCTGGCGACACGCAGGACGTTATTGTTAACGCCATGCTCACTGCGCTAGGTGATGCGAACCTCCGCTTCAGCCTTGGGATGTCACCGGTTAACCGGGGCGGCGGCGTCATCGCATTGAACGCACCCGTCGATGTCGAGTTGTTCACGAATGGTTTAACCACGCAAAATCTGCTCACAGGTTTGACCGATGGTGACACATTCACCGTGAACGACGGAACACGAACGGTGACCTTCGAGTTCGAGGATCTGAATCCAGCGACCGGGACGCCCAACGGCGTTGCCAACGCCAACGTCGCGATCACGTACGTCGACGGAGCGCTTGTCGAAACAGTCTCGGATGCGATGCGAGTCGCTCTCCTCAGTGCAAATATCGGTCTTAATCCCACACTGCCAAACCCGGGCAGCGGTCGCGTTGAACTTGGCGACACGACTCGACACATCACGGATGCTTCCAACAGCAACCTGGGGATTGAAGGATTCGCGGGTGGTGCCAACGCGATTCAAGTTCAGACGACGTTTACCGAGGCGGAAGTGGCTTCGGCGATTGTTGCCGGGATTAACGCGGCTTCCGGTCGCATCGCCGGCGTAAGTGCTCGGCTGCGAGGTGGTTCGACGGTCTTCTTAGACATCGCCGACGCAACGGGCGCACCGGCAGATTTCGTGAACGGATTTGCCAACGTCAATGGAATCGACAGCTTCTTCTTAAGTGCGGTCAAAGACGTTGCAGGTAACGCGTTGAAAGGGAATCAATCGACCGACGAAACCGTTTTCACAATCTTGCTGCCAGGAGTTGGGCTAGACTTCGGCGACGCGCCACAACCGTTCGCCGGTTCCGACACTTATCCGACAGTGTTCGCGAGCAACGCCGCTCGTCATGTTATCGGTGACAGTACGCTGTATTTGGGCAGCGGCGTGGATGCCGAAGTTGATGGACAGCCGACGTTGGCGGCCGACGGAGACGATTCGGATCATTCAATTCAACTGCTGAACTCCAATATCAGCCTTCTTGGTTCGGCTCCGTTCTCGATCCAGGTTCCGGCTGCTGGCGGTGCGGCGCTGACGCCGGGTGAGACGTTCACGATCGTTCGCGGTGGCAGGGATACTGTGACATTTACGTTCGTGCTCGGCACGGCGGCCGCGAATACTCCACAGATCGGCTATGCGGCGAATGACACTGCGGACCAAATCGCTGACAAGATTGTCGCGGCGGTTGCTGCCCAAACGACGCTCGCCCTGCGTCCATCGAATCTGGGCAGTGGTTTAGTTGCCGTGGGAGGTACTCCAAATCTGAGTATCGGTGTCGCGAACAGTAGCTTTACGCTAACCGCAGAACCGCTTCGGCAGTTGATCCTGCCGCTGCGGCTGGTTGTCAGCGATGCCGCTTCGATTTCGGACAATGACCAGTTTGTTGTTTCCGACGGAACGGGCGCGACCCGCACCTATGAGTTTGACAAAAACGGCAGCGGCGTGGCGTCAGGCATCGTCCCTATCAACCTGACCGGCACCGAGGATGTAGACGCAGTTGCCGCGTTGGTAGTTGCCGCGGTTACCGAGTTGACTGGCGTCGCGGATGCTGGCGTGGTCACGTTCTCCGGCATGGGACCCGGGCATGCGATTGATGTCAGTAATGCGGCTAGCTTGTTTGTCGACCGAAGCTTGGCCTCGGGCGAGTCGTTTGTCATCAACGATGGTCACAACCCGACGGTCGTTTTTGAGATTAGCGTTGATGGTGCATCCGTGGAGGCCGGTCACTTTGCGGTTAGCGTTGCGAGTAACGCGACCGACGCGGAAGTAACGGAAGCGATTCGTTTGAGCGTACAAGGCCAACTATCTCGCCTGGACGGCCTGACCCCGTTGGCTCCGAATGATCATACCGTCACACTCGCATTCCGCCGCAGTGACCAACTCGACTTGTCCGCAAGTTCCCTGAGTCACGCAAATCGTGCTCCGGCGGAGCTGTTGACAACGGGTGCGGGATTAGCGATCGAGATCCCCGCTGTCGCGCAATTGCAGATGCCCACCAATGGCGGTGCTGGAATCGTTGATGGTGATTTCATCACCATCAACGACGGAATTCATCCCGAACTGCGTTTTGAATTTGCTGATGATGGTTCGTTCAACGGCGTGCTCTTGAGCTTCAATGCTTCCTTTACGACTCAAAATCTTGCTGACCTTGTTATTAACGCCATTCAGTCCGAAATCGCCGCTGGACGCTTGAGCGGGGTTACTCCTGTTGACCTGGGCAACGGCTTGATTGACCTTCAGCCACTGCCGCGGGTACGGGTTGATTCGACCGGTACGAGCGGACACGTCCAGCAAGTGACCCATGTCAGCGAAGGTGATGCTTTTCAGATTGACGACCGTGTACACACGCCTGTCACGTTCGAGTTTGACTTGGCGGGCGATGGCGTGACGATCGCAGGTGCGTTGCCGATCAACATCAGTCTTGGCGATAGCGCGAATGATGTGGCGGGAAAACTCGAAGCCGCCATCAAGAGTGCCACGCTGATGCCGAACTTCCTCGGCACACCTGAAAATCCGATCGTGCCCGTGAAATTGGGTAGCGGAGTTGTTGATCTAGCCACGGCAGCGAATGTACTCGTTACACCGGTTGGTAACCCAGCGTTTTCCATCACAGGAACTGCCGGTGGTATTGCGGATGGTCAGCAATTTACCGTAAGCGATGGTAACCAAACGTGGACGTTCGAGTTTGATCGGAATGGTGTATTCAATGAGACTCGAAACCGAATCGCGTACTCAACCGTTGATGATGCGAATGCAATCGGAGGCAAGTTAGCCAGCGCGATTGGCGCCGCCGTACCGACGCTTGCAGCGTCAGACCTCGGAGGCGGCAGGGTGCTGCTGCAAGTGGCAGATGAAGATGGTGTGCGTTTCGATGGAATCCTGGTGCCGGGACAATCGACCCCGATCACTTTGACTGCGTCAGGCACGGGCCTCGTCGATGCTTGGTTCGATTTTAACCACGACGGCGATTGGAATGACCCCGGCGAGCAAGTCTTGACGAACGTGCTCGTTCACGCGGGCGAGAATCGGCTGTTCGTGGCCGTACCTCAGGAGTTGCCCAGCAACTCACCCCTTGGCGACACTTACGCTCGCTTCCGCATCAGCAGTGCTGGAGACTTGCTCCCTACCGGTTTGGCTGTCGATGGCGAAGTGGAAGACTACAAAGTCCGCGTGTTGAATAATTCGGCCCCAATCGCAAATCCATCGGTCCTGGTGGACTTCACGACAGCCGAAGATGGGCCGGATACTTTGATCGATCTGTTTAATCCTCGAGCTTTTGACGATGTCAACTTGACGGATGGCAATGGCGATTTCCTGACGTTCTCTGTCGGAACACGCGTGCTGACGATTGAGCAGGACGGCGCGACGATTCCAGAGGGAGCCACAATCACGGTCTTCGCCGCGAATGGCCTCGACTCACGCACTTTCGAGTTTGATCGAGATGGCATCGTGGCCAGCGGAAGTGTGGCCGTTCCTTACACGGTTTCTGCGACGTCTGCTCAATTGGCGAGTGCGCTGGCCGCGAGCATAACTTCACAGCGTTATGGAGTCACGACAACAAATGCCGCCGCGAGCCCTTCCATTGTCTTAACGGGTGAAGGTCCTACTCTGCTGGGTGCTGTGTTCTCCGGTATCAACGTCAGCACGGGACTATCGGTTGAAATCTTGCAACCTGGCGCTACGTTTGAGGACGGCGGAACCGTCACCATTGTTGCTGCGACGAACTTGGAGTCGCGGACTTTCGAGTTCGACAGTGATGGCGTAACTGCGAGCGGAAACATTGCAGTGCCCTTTGATTCGTCGTCTTCGCAAGCGGAGTTGGCCGCTTCGTTGGCAGCCGAAATCAATCGCGTTTCCAACAATCCAAGTGAAAACTATTTTGTCGGCGCGGTCGTCGGGTCCAACAGTTCGGTCGTTCGGTTAGGAGGTCAGCAAGCGATCTCGTTTGGCTCGGTGTTTGACGCTGTGACGCAAGTGAACGATTCGACTTTGCAGGTAACTCAAAGCGGCGCGAATCTTCTTGAAGGCGATTCTATTCAGATCACGTCGTCGCTTGGCGCCACGCAGACGTTCGAGTTCACCACAGACGGAGTTGTTTCCCCCGGTAGCAATCTGGTTGTCTATACCACGAATCAAACTCAAGCCGAAATCGCTGGCTCGCTCGCTCAAGCCATTTCGCTGGCCGCGTTTGGAGTTGTTGCCACGGTGGATCCGCTAGATCCGACCCTGATCCGCCTCAGCGGCGATCAGAGTGTGAACCTCTTCTCATCCGGAGTAACTCTCGGGTCAGCTGACGGGATTCAGCTCCGCGAGAACGGGGACACGCTGACCGATAATGCCACGGTGACGATTTCGACATCAAACGGACTTGCGTCACGAACATTCGAGTTTGATTCCAATGGAGATGTGACGCCCGGCAATGTTCCAGTGGTCTTTGATGCCAATTCCACGGCGACCGAGATCATGGATCGGCTTGCGGCACAGATTGCGACTTCGAATTTTGGTGTCGTTGCTACGATCGACCCGCTGGATCCGACGACGTTGAAACTGAGCGGCTCTGGCGCACTGGCGTTCGACTTCGAATTCGAAGACCTACGTCTGGTCAGCGATGATCCAATCCTGATTCCTTCCATTGACATCGACGGTCAGACGCTGCGGTTTGATTACCAACCCGACCAGAACGGAATCGTCAATGTGACCGTTCGTGCGACTGACCAGGGGGGCCTATTCGCCGAACGTACGATTCAAGTTGTTGTCGCGCCCGCCAACGACATTCCCACGGTGAACGGTGTCGTCGATGTTGCGTTGGTAAACCCGGGGAGCGCTTGCTCGCAGGGCGCGTTGTTTGTCGACAACGTCGCGCCATTTGATGGGTTCGGCGACACTATCAACTTGTGTGAGGATAACGCGATTACCGTGACGCTCCGCGGCGAGGATGGCGATCCCTTGCCATTGGAGCGGCAGCCGTTGACTCTTGAGATCGTGGATGCCAGCAATGCAAACGGCATGATCACGAATATCACTTCCGCGACGGGTGATCTGGGAACCAGTCAATTCGTCTTCACTCCAAACCCAAATTTCAATGGTTCGGGGACCATTGTATTTATCGTTCGCGACGATGGATCAGCCGGTGCTCCGTTCCAGCGGCCTAGCACCCCATTTACCTTGACGCTAGATGTGTCTGCCGTGAATGATCCGCCGACGGGGATTGATCAAGTCGGTGGCGGTGCGGTGAGCACGCAAGAAGACGCGACCGTCATGATTACTTTGGTTGGTGATGATGATGGAAGCATGACGACTGCCGAGAACCAGAGCCTCACATTCTCGATTGTCGACTTCCCTTTAAACGGCACATTCACCAGCGGTGTCGCTATCGATGGGACGATCACCGCGCCCGTCGTCAACAACACGGTGACAATCGAGTATCTGCCTAACTCGAATTTCAATAACAACGCGAACTCGCCTGCGGGCCCGGATCGCTTCACATTCAGTGTAACGGACGACGATGCTACTTCGCCGCAGACCAGCGTGATGCCGGGAGTCGTCGAAATCAATGTTTCCGACGTTAATGATATGCCGATTCCCGAAGTCGTACTGGCGACGACGACGACATCGACGATCTGCCAACCGCTTCCAGGCAGCTTGATGATCGGTACCGATCTGTCTCAATCGGTGAGCACCTGTGAAGATCACGTAACGACATTGACCTTTGGAGGCAGCACGGGCGACGACGAGTCGACGCAAACCCTGACTTACACGATCGTGAGCCAACCCCCAGCGAACCAAGGCACGTTGGGCACGTTCATGCCAATCAGTGGTACGCAGGCAACTTTGGTCTTTACGCCAGTCGCGGGCTTTAACGGACAGTCCACGTTTGTCGTGCGAGCGACGGACAATGGACAGACGAACGGCACTCCCGACGCGTTAAGTGATGACCTCACGGTGACGATTTCCGTCGAGTCAGTCAATCAAGCCCCGGTAGCGAGTAATGTCACGCTCACCACGGCGGAAGACACTGCCAAGGCAATTCAAACTAGCGACTTGACGGCCGTCGACGGCGATCCCGATGTCGTTCAAGTATTGCGTTACTTCGTCGTGCCCTCGGCGGGTGTTCCGATCACTCGTACGGCAAATGGAACTTTGAGTGGTATAAATACCTCGACCGGCGAGATCATCGGACAGCTGATTTATACGCCGGATGCGAACTTCAACGGACAAGATTCGTTCATGTTCCAGGTGCAAGACGACGCGCAAGCCGGCAACCCGCCGAATCGGTTCAGCAACGTGGCGGTAGCCAGCCTGACCGTGACTCCGGTGAACGATCCTCCGGTTGCGAATGCTCAGTCGGTGTCAACGAATGAAGACGTTGCAGTCGTCGTTACACTCACTGGGGACGATGGCGACGCAGATCAAGTTCAGGCATTGACCTACGAGATCGGTATGACACCGGCTCACGGCAGCCTCAATCTTTCCAATATCGCAAGTGGCAATGTCACTTATACGCCAGCTGCGAATTTCAACGGGACGGACGTCTTTACGTTTCGAGTCCGCGACAACGGAGTGGCTCCGGCCAATTTGCTCAGCGCGGAAGCAACGGTGACAGTCACAGTCAATCCGTTAAACGACGCTCCGGTATTCACCATCGGCCAACCGCTCAGTGTGCTTGAGGATAGCGGCACGCAGACGGTGATCGCGTGGGCGAGCGGCATTCGACCAGGTCCTATCTCGGCCCCCGACGAAGCTGGTCAGATTGTGTCGTTCACGACTTCGAACTCGAACCCGTCGCTGTTTCTCGCTTCGGGCCAGCCTACGGTTTCAAGCAGCGGCACGCTGACGTATACACCGGCTCCAAATGCCGTTGGACAAGCGGTGTTGACGTTGATTGCGATCGACAACGGAAATGGCGTTTTTCCGAATGTGAATACGTCGGTTCCACAGACCGTGACCTTGACGGTGACTCCAGTAAACGACGCCCCGCAATTCATCAAAGGGCCGAATCAATCGACCAACGAAGATGCCGGATTGCAGACGGTTCCAAATTGGGCTTCCAATATCGCTCCGGGTCCCGTTCAGGCAGCCGACGAATCGAACCAGTCGCTAGAGTTTGTCGTCAACTATGTGACGACCGGAAATCTGGCGTTCGAGCCGGGATTCGAGCCGCGGATTAGTACCAATCCTGGGACGTTGGGACAGTTGAGTTACCAGCCAAAAGCAAACACCAACGGTACTGCGACGGTTACCGTCACGTTGCGGGACGGCGGCGACGGCGCGCCGCCAAATCAGAACCTATCGCAGACCGAAACATTTACCATTACGGTCAATCCTATCAATGATGCTCCCGAGTTCACCGCCGGAGCGGATGTAACGGTAAACGAAGATGCCGGACTCGTACGGATCACCGACTGGGCAACCGATGTTCGACCGGGGCCCGCCGCTGCGACCGACGAGAGTTCACAGGCCCTGACGTTTGTCGCCAATACAATCGGCTTTACTGGCGGATTGACATTCACGACGGCACCATTCGTCGAGCCGTTGACCGGCGATCTGGTTTTCCAAACGTCGCCGAACAAATGGGGAACGGCAACAGTCACGGTTCGATTGCAAGACACCGGCGCTGGCATCGCGCCGCATGACAATACGTCGGATCTACACACGTTGACCATCACGGTAAGTTCCGTCAATGATCCACCCGAGTTCACGGTCGGTGCGAATCAACAACTGACCGAAGACGCGTTAGGTCAGACCGTGTTTGGATTCATTTCAGGAATTCGACCGGGGCCGGCGAGCGCGAGTGACGAATCTAGCCAGTCCGTGAGCTTTACGACAACCAACAACAACAATAGCTTGTTCGCAGTGCAACCAGCCATTTCGGCGAACGGAACTCTAACTTACTCACCCGCACCAAACGTCAACGGTGTCGCTGTTGTGACGGTGGATGCACAGGATAGCGGATCGAGCGTTGCTCCTAACAACAACTCGACGAAGAAAACTTTCACAATCTCGCTTGCTGCAGTGAACGACGCTCCCACCCTTTCGGTGCCAGGCATGCAATCAGCCACGGAAGATGTGGCGCGCGGGATCGGCGGAATCGTCGCGGCGGATATCGACGCAGCCGAAGGTACGGGGCAAGTTCAAGTCGTCTTCCGCGCCTCCAACGGTACGCTGAACCTGAACACGAACATTGCAGGCGGTGTTCTCGCGAGTCAAGTCACCGACAACGGTACTGGTACCGTTAGTGTGTTGGCACCGTTGGCGCAGATCAATACGACACTTGCCCACACGAATTCGCAGGGTCAGCCCGACGGACTCACGTACCGAGGCAAAGCGAACTTCAATGGCCAAGATCAGGTTGTTGTGACGGTGGACGATCTGGGAAATACGGGTTCGCCAGGCCTGCTAACGGTTACTCGCACCGTGCCAATCACCGTTACGCCGGTCAACGATCCGCCCGTGTTGGCGAATCCAGTCGCGGACATCACCGTGAACGAAGATGCGCCTGTTACTATCGTCGAGTTGTTCCCGCAAGTCTTTAATGATCCGGACGTACTCTCGAATAACGATCGATTGACACTGCGAGTTGTCGGTAACTCGAATCCGTTGGTTGCAGCAACTCAGGTTAATGGAACATCGCTGTCAATTACCCCCGTTGCGGACGCTTCGGGCGAGACGCTGATCACGATCGAGGCAGCCGATCTCAGCGGCGAGTTCGTGCAGAACACGTTCCGCTTCACCGTGTTGGCGGTGAACGATCCGCCGACGGCGGTGAACGATAGTTTCACCGTGCCAGGTTCCAATGCAACCGTCCTGTCGGTACTTAATAACGATTCCGACAAGGACAGCGTAATCAATCCGGCGACGGTCTCGATCGTGTCGGCTGCGTCAGGCGGTGCGGTTGTCGCAAATGCGAATGGAACAATCACATTCACGCCGAATGTCGGCTTCCACGGTCAGACGTCATTTACCTATTCGGTCAGTGACACGCAGGGAGCAACTTCAGCACCGGCGACGGTCACCGTGACGGTTAACGAACGTCCCGTGGCAAACGCCGACTCGGCGACGACCAAACAAGGGATCCCGGTGGCGATCTCGGTGCTCGCTAACGATACGGACTCGGACGGCACGGTGGTAAATTCCAGCGTCACGATCACACAGCAACCGGCGAATGGTTCGCTGTCGGTAAGTTCGACGGGTGTTGTCACCTATAGTCCCGCCTTGGCTTTCTCCGGCACCGACACGTTCCGCTATACCGTTCGCGATAACATTGGTGGAACTTCTGAACCCGGAACGGTCACCGTGACGGTGACGCCTTTCCGACCGTGGCAGAACCCCGCCGATCAAGTCGCAAACGGCGCGAACGGCGCGCTCGATGTCAGTGCTGACGGATTTGTGTCCGCGATCGACGTGCTGTTGATCGTCAATCGGATCAACACCCAAGGCAGCGGTCCGCTGCCGCAGCCAACGACCGGCAATGCGCCACCTCCCTATTTTGACGTCAATGGCGACGGCCAGAGCTCGCCATTGGACGCGTTGTTGGTGATCAATTTCCTAAACAACGCCGGCAGTAGTCAGGCAGAGGGCGAGTCGTTTGCGGTTCAGTCCGATGTGATGGCGACCACCGAGGACGCCGTTGCTGCGGCGTTCCTCGTTTCCGAGTTCACGCCGGGGTATCGACAGTCTCGCTACTCGGCTGCCAGCGAGATGCCGCCAGCGTTGTACGACGAGTTAGTGGCTCCCTGGTCGGTGGCAAACCAGCAAGCTTCAAATTCGCTTGTGGAAAGTACGCCGGATGGGTACCGTGATGGAATCCATTCGTCGCCAGAAGAGGCCTTCCCGGTGAGCTTGGAATTGGACGACGTGCTCACCAGTCTCGCACAGCAGCGTGCGAGCGACGACGAGCTACTGGGCCATACCCAGTTGGCCGATGCAGCATTGGCAGATTTATTGGAACAAGATTTTTTTGAGTAAGTGGTTTTTAGTTTGCAGTTTTCCGTGTTCGGTTTCCGGCTGACACACCGAAGGTCGACTCCTTCGCCGAGTAACTGAACACGAACTGCTGAACACTACAAACTGAACACTGAAAACTTTTACGACAGGGATCATCCTATGACGCTCCGACGACCACGGTCGATCGTCACGAGTTTCACCAAGCAACACAAGCAACGCCAGCGCGATCTACAGCGCCGTTTCAATCGCAAGCTACTCACCGAGCAGCTTGAAGATAGACGCTTGCTTGCCGGCCCGGAGCTGATCGCCATCCGGCCGGATGAAGCGGCGTTGCTGCAAAATGCCGATCCGTTGCAACTCGACACGCTGACTTCAGCGCCGCGCGAGATCAACTTGCTGTTCAAGGGCGGGGCAGATCTAAAAGAGACGACCATCGCGAACAGTGTCCGACTCGTGCGTAGCGGCGGTGACGGCATCTTTGGAAATGCGAACGATGTGGTCGTCAAGTTAGGCTACGTCGGGCTAAATGATCCCGGAGATATCGATGCCCCAAATCTGCAGAGCATCGTCATGCGTCCGGCGAGTCCCGCGGCGCACAATGCCACTGATTCCACGGTGGGGATGCCCGATGATGTCTATCAAATCGAGATCGATGGGTTGGGAGCCAATGCGCTCACCAATAGGGCGAACGAAGCCTTTACGGTTGACGGTACAAATCCCGGAAACTTTACTCAAAAGTTCCAACTGGCACGCGGTGCGCAAATTGTCGCCGTAGTGCCGCAACCCGTCAGTCGAAATGAACACCAGGTGACATTCAGCGGGACCGTGACGGGCGGGCAGTTCACGTTGACCTTAAATAACCGCGTGACGCAACCGATCAACGCAACGGGCGGAGATGTTCGTCAGTTTATCGAAACTGCACTCTATGCCCTTCCGAATGTTCAAGACAACGATATCGTCGTCCGCGGGCCGGCATCCGGCGGCCCCTGGTTCATTGAACTCCAAGGCCAGTTTGCCGGCGAAGAGCCAACGCTGGGTGCGGATGCGTCCGGGTTGGCGGGAAGCAACACCGGGCTGAGTGTTGTGCGGACTAACGAGCTGACTCAATCGAACAATCAAATCATCGTCTACTTCAGCGACGCTATTGGTTCGGCGGTTGCGGAAGACCCGAAGTACTATCAACTTGTCTATACCGCAGCGAGTGCGGAGACGAATGACGATCGGATCCTTTTGCCATCGCGAGTAACTTACGACCAGACGAACAACAAAGCAGTCCTCACATTCGATGCTTCGATACCTGATGGTACGTACCGATTAGATGTTGGCTTCTCGGATGAAGATAACAATTCACTGCTCACGGCGATCAATGTTGGCACTCAGTTTGACGCAAGAGATTTCTCATATCTTGGTTACTTGGGAGATGATGCTGGGACCAACAATCATGGTGGGGATGTCGATCTTTATCGTGTCCTTCTGAAAAACGGCACGACGCTGACGGTCAATTCGACCCCGGAGGCCGCGTTCGATGTCGCGATTGAACTTCTCGACAAGGACGGAAATGTCATCGGAGGACTGCAAAATACGGGAGCCGATGGCGTCACGGAGACTCTGGTTTCGGGTGCGATCAGCGCCGCGACTCCCGAGGACGAAGTTCACTACATTCGCATCTCAAGTGGAACCGGGACCAGCACGGGCTCCTATTTGCTCGAAACTCATGTGACGAATGCTGTTGCGACCAGCGACACTAACACGAGTATTGCCGACGCAACCGACCTGGGAGTTCTTGGCGCGGTGGGCATCTTTCATGCGGCTCAGATCGAGCCGCAAAGCATCGCTTTACCTCCACTTCCGGGAGGAACCGATGAACCGGGTCACCGCGAAATTCAAGCGGAGGCTCACATTGGAGCTAGCGGAACGGAGCCGGTTGTTCCTGATGGAATTCGCGTGATTGACTACCAGTTTCCGAAGGAAATCGGCACAGATCCTTCTGGTGCCCCGTACCTGAATTTGATCACGGACGAGGAGAAGGATATTGTCCGATCGATCTTCGAGATTTATGCCGGTGTGTCGGGACTCGAATTTCGGGAATCAGAGGTTGACGGATTTGTGATTGCGAAAGGTGACCTTCGCGCGGCAGACCCCGGCATCGGGCCGAATTCTGGCGTAGGTGGCCTTGGTGGGCCCGGGTTTGTAATTCTTAACAATTCCGTGTTCAATCAGGCGAACCGCGAGTATGGTGACGGCTTCACGGGAACGATGTTCCATGAAATCGGGCATTCTTTGGGACTTGGCCATGCGTACGATGTCCCGTCGGTTCAGGGCGCGGCGCTCCCGAACGATGTGCTTCCGGGTGACAACGACGTTGTCCACCTGCAACGGATCGAACCTCCGGACAGCACCGACATCGACTTGTACCAATTTGAGATTACCGAGAATGGAACGCTCAGCGCCCAAACATTCGCGGAACGTCTAGACCAGTTTGGCCGCCCAAGCAGCACTTTAGATAGTGTTCTCACGCTCTATCGTCAGACGGGAACAGCGGCTAGTCCCGACATTGTGTTGGTGTCGCGTAACGATAACTACTACGGCAATGATCCCTATCTCAATATTGAATTGACTCCCGGTATTTACTACATCGGAGTCACGAGTACGGGAAATACGCAGTATGATCCGCGTGTTAGCGATTCTGGTTTCGGAGGAACCACGGATGGCGATTACGACCTGCAACTTGACTTCAAGGCAAACCGCGACGGCGCGCTCCGCGACATTGATGGTACGGACATGGACGGCGACGCCGATGGCACGCCCGGCGGCATCTTTAACTTTTGGTTTGAGTCCAGCTCGCAGACGATCTTTGTCGACAAGGCCAATAATTCGACGGCTGGGTTTGATGGAGTCGGTAGCCTAGCTGATCCGTACGACACCTTGTCAGTTGCACTAGCCCGGGCGAGCGATCGAGTCATCGTGCCTGGCGACCTGTGGAACGCGATCAGTGATGGCGATCGGTTTGTTGTGGATGATGGCATCAATGAATTCATTTTTGAGTTCGACACGCTTGGAGACGGAGTTGTTGCACCTGCGAAGATCGTAGATTTGTCCACCACCGCTCCTACATCGGCGGAAGACGTAGCTGCTGCGATTCGCACCGCGATCATCACGGAGTTTGCAGGTAGTGTGACAGTGACGCCTGCATCGGGCCCGACAACGGTTCTCAATCTTGGCGGAATTGCCGATCTCGACGTCAGTCTTACGCCGCCCTTGATCTCGGCTCCCAACGTGGTTCGCGTAGTTGGGAGCTCTGGTTTGGATCAGGATATCACAACCTTGGAAGACAACGATCCGTACTTGCTGGGCACAACGACCGGCGGCGCGGATTTGGCGGATGGGCCGGACTTCCTTGTTCCGCAGGGGACGACCGTTATGGTCCAAGGTGGCGCACTATTCAAGCTTCGCAAAGCTAATTTAGACGCGGGAACGTCAGCCGATAGCAGTCGTTCGAACGCCGCGTTGCAAATTCTTGGTACCCCTGACAACCCCGTGTGGTTCCGCTCTTATCACAACAACGCAATCGGTTCCAATACTGATGTCGTTGGCCAGACGGCGGGTTCGGGAGATTTTGGGGGGATCGTCTTTCGGGCAGACTCGGACCTGCAAGACCGCGGCATCACGCTCAACTATGTGAATCACGCCGATATCAACAATGGCGGCGGTAAGGTCTTTGTCGACTCGGTCGAGCAAGTCTTCACGCCCGTCCATTTGATCGACGCACGGCCCACGATCTCGTTCAATCACATTTCGAATTCCGATGCTGCGGCCATTTCGGCAAGTCCCAACAGCTTTGACGACCGAGATGGGCGAATTGGTCCTGATATCCATGGCAACTTCTTACTGGGAAGCACGATTGATGGCTTGTTCATCCGCATTGAAACGGACTTGGGCTCGACGGTTGACAAGCTGGAAGTTCCAGGGCGATTCAATGATACCGATATCACACACGTTTTAACGGAGAATCTTCAGATTGCCGGACAGCCCGGTGGCCCGCTGGTTACTGCGGAAAGGCAAACGCTATCGATCGAAGGCGGCGTCCCTACTTCGGGCACGTTTACTTTGCAGTTCACGGACCATCTTGGGATTATGGACACGACAGCCCCGATCCAGTGGAACGCGGAGGCGAATACACGCACGAATCGGGTCGATCGCCTGCGAGCCTATAACACGGGAACTTCCACGCCCGCATCTTCCGGAACATTTAGGTTGACCTTTGGCGGATCGACGGGTTCGACAACATTACGGTTCGATGCAACTGCTGCGGAAGTTCGGGCGGCTCTGTTGGCCTTTGGTGGGATTTCTTCCGGCGACGTTCAAGTAACCGGCACAAGAATTAATTCTGCAGCAGGTGTCACCATCGAGTGGACCGGGAACTACGCCGGTAGTTTGACCATTCCCACACTCTCGATTTCTGGTTCTGGCAATACGGTCGCGCCGGCAGCGTCTGGTCCTGCGGTATCGAACATCGCGATGGTCATCATCCCCGTTCAGGAGCATTTGGAAAATCTCTCGAACATCTTTAACGGAGAGGTGACCGTGACGGGTGGCCCGCTCCCGGGCAACCCGATGACGATTACGTTCCAAGGGGCGCGACTATCGGCGATTGATTTGCCTACGATCGTCATTTCAGTCAATGCACTTTCGGTCGGTGCGCCGGTAATCAATGATTTATTCAACCCAGCTACAAGCGATGTCTTCAGCGATGGTGCCGTTACCGGTCGACCGGCTGGTCGTCTTGTAATCGATCCTGGTGTCGTCATTAAATTGGGTGGCGCTCGTATCGAGGCAGAGCGCGGGTCGGCGTCGTTAATCGCTGAAGGGACATTGAATTCTCCCGTTGTGTTCACCTCAATCGGAGACGACCGTTTTGGCGGTAGTGGGTCCTTCGACGTTAACCGTAATGGCGTCAGCGTGGGCCAGCCAGGGGATTGGTCCGGTCTGTTCTTTGGCGAGGAAACATCCGGCAGTATCGACAACGCCTTCATTTCCTTCGGAGGCGGCGATTCGCCTATCGAAGGTACCGACGCAAACTTCAACGCCATCGAAATTCACCAAGCTGATGTGCGGATTGCTAACAGTGTTTTGAAAGAAAATGCCAACGGAAACGCTTCAAGCATCCGGAATGGCCGTGGCGCGAATCAGGCCGCCACCATCTATGTTCGAGGAGCTCAGCCGGTAATTGTCGATAATATTATTGAGGAGAATGCCGGCAGCGCCATCAATATTAATGCGAATGCACTTCGCTTCGAGAACCTTCGCGATTATGGACGCAGTACCGGCCCCGCCGATGCTTTTGATCAGTTCGACGACAATCATGGCCCGCTCATCCGGTTGAACCGTCTAGCGAATAACACCATAAATGGCATGCTCGTGCGGGGCGAAGTACTCACAACACAGAGCATCTGGGACGACACGGATATCGTGCATGTCCTACAGAGCGAAATCACTGTCGAGAACCTTCACACTTACAGTGGGCTGCGTTTACAGAGCACGAATTCGGAAAGCTTAGTCGTGAAACTGTCGGGTGGCACTGCGGGCTTTACCGCCACCGGCAAGCCGCTGGACATCATCGACCGTGTTGGCGGTACTCTTCAAATCTTAGGAACTGTCGGTCATCCCGTTGTATTCACGGATCTCGCTGACGACACGGTGGGTGCCGGGTTCACGCCGGATGGCTTGGCCCTGCTCGATACGAATAACAATGGACCGAGCGTGGGTGTTCCGGGGCGGTGGCGTGGCCTACTGTTCGATGAGTTTAGCAACGACCGAAATGTTGCGATCGTTCGGGAGTCCGAAGATCCGTTCACAGATGAGAATGATGTAAACGCAAATCCAACGACGGCCCAATTGCTCGGCACACTGGCCCCCGACATGAAGAGCGGCGACGAGAGTAGTCGCCTTGGATTTGAAGTGCATGGCGTTATCAGCCCTGACGACCCCACGGACATCGATGTCTACAGCTTCACGGGAACTGCTGGAACGGAAGTCTGGTTTGATATTGATCGAACCGATCCAGCGCTTGACCTCGTGATAGAGTTGATCAATTCAAGCCAAACCGTTCTGGCCCGGGCTTACTTCAATCACACTACCGGCCAGATCGACTTGTCGGGAATCGCAAGGCCCTTGGCTAAAGAGCCGCTGCTGGGAGGTGATTTCTACAGCCAGAATTTCCGCGACGCAGGCATGCGGTTGACGTTACCGACCACAGGCACGCACTACATTCGCGTTCGGAGCAATCCTCCGGTGAGTTCAGGAATCACCGCGATCGGCGCAGGCGAGAGTCGTGGCGAGTACCAGTTGCAGGTTCGCATGCAGCAGATCGACGAATTCCCCGGTTCTACCGTTCGCTTTGCCGATATTCGATACGCTCAGACGGGGATCGACGTGCGCGGCTTGCCCGCCCATTCGTTTTTGACGGGCGACGCGGGCGAGACGGAGAGCGGAAACGACTTCGATAACGCCGATGTTCTTGTCAATTTGCTGCAAACGGATGCGGCTGCATTGAATATCGAAGGCATCCTTTCATCGGAAACGGACGTCGACTGGTTCCGTTTCGATCTCGACCACACCGATATTCAAGTCATTCCAGGTGTCAACGACAGTGGTGGCACCGTTAGTGTGGTCTTCGACTTGGACTATGCCGATGGAGCGGTGCGAGCCGATTCCACAATCGCCGTGTTTAATTCGAGGATCCAAGCAGGCGTTCTTGTCCCAGACGAATTGGTGTTCATTGGGCGCGAATCGAATGTTGAGGACGACCAGCCCGCTGCAGGGCAAGCACCTGATATCGATGATCTGACTCGCGGATCGTTGGGAAACAAGGATCCGTTCATCGGCCCCGTCCATCTGCCGGTTGGAAACTCCGCGAGCCATCAGGCTTACTGGGTGGCGGTCATGTCTGATCGCCAAATTCCTACGGATCTCACCGCGACGTTCTTGTCTTCTCCGGGTAGTCCGCTGGTGCGATTGGAGCCGATCAACACCGTTCGCCGGATTGTCGAAGATCATATTGCCGTGACTCGTTACAACGCGTTTACGCAGGAATACGAGCCGTTCTACGGCTACCGCTCGCAAGGTTCCGAGATTGCGGCAGACGGTGGCTTGTTTGGCACGGGAACCACCCTTGAGCTGGACACGCACATCAAAGCTTTTAGCTTCGCCGATGTAACGCTGTTCGTGAGCACCGACAATCCCACAGACGGCGGCGGCGACCACCTGTTCACGATCAATCCCTTCACCGGCGGAAACTTTGTAACGCGCGTCGACACGAGTACGTTGTCTGGCGGGGACGACATTCAGGATATCGTCATTCGCACCGATGGCGCGTTCTACGGATATCGCGAATTGTCGAGCACAACCTCGGCCGGAGAACTCGTCCAAATCAACACCAATGACCCCGCGAATCTAGTAACCGTTGTTGGCGGAGACAACATTAGGCACCCGGCTGGAAACACGGTGTTTCAGACCACTCAAACAAGCCCGAACAATGTTGGAAACACCGGCGTGCTGTTTGCAGATCTCTCACAGGATTTCGACGCTTCCGAAAACAATCGCGAGTTCGAAGCAGCCGCCCTCACTTTTTTCCGCCGCAATAACAATCCCGATTATTATGCCTACTATGCGGTTACTGAATTGGATGACCGAGGGCGTGGTGCAGAGCGAATCAACTCGAAGTTATACCGAGCTCGCGAAGACGGGTCAGCGTCACCGGACCGTGGTACGGACGGCTATGGCATCAGGGATGACATTCAGCCTGCCGGCGTGACGTATGCGGCATGGAATATCACCTTTGATGGCGACGACGATACTGATAACGCGGTCATTCGCATCGAATCGAAGATACCAGGTGCCGCTGGAAATGCGATTACGGTAGATGTGTCAAAAGCCGATCAGACTTTCTCGGTCACTGCCAGTCTCACGGCACTCACCATTGATATCAACTTAGATACGAATCCCGCGACAACGGCGCAACAACTTGTTGACCAGATAAATGCTCAGGCGGGAACCTTTGTGACGGCTGCCGTGATAAATGGACCGACCGGCGAGACGGTACGTGACTCACCAGGCGCCACCGGAGGATTTGTAAGCCTGGGAACCGACCCGGGCGGCGCTGCCTACAGCGCGACCATGGGTGTTGATGGAACTCCCATGCCGACACTCGGGCTGGCTGGGCCGATCACGGGGCGTGTGACAGGTTTAGCATTCAACGACTTCTCTGCCGGTACGCTGTTCGGTGTTACAGATGCTGGTGAACTCTTACTGATCAACAGCGGAAATGGCGATGTTACCAAACGCTTTGATCTCGCTGCCGCACTTCCGGCCGGGTACTCCACCAATTTCCAGGGTCTTACCCTCGGGCCGCAGAACGTGGAATTGGGTCGCTATGCCAATATGCTGTTCGCTATCACCAGCGATGGCTACATGTACGCAATCGATTCTGATGCTGCTGAGGCAGTGACTGATGTGACTGCCCCGGGAGCCATCACGTCGATCTTGCGAGCGGTGTTCGACACGGATGGAGACGGGCTCGCCAATGTTACCGACGGTGGCGATGCCGATACGTTGCCTGATGGCATTCGTTCGACGCAGATTAGTACTGGCAATATTAACAATTTCGGTATCCAGGATCCTAACGTGAGCGGGACGGAGCGGATCACCGGTCTGGCCTTCTCGCCGCTGGACTTCAACTTGTGGCATTTGACGACCAATCGTGGTACGGATGCGGGGCATGGAATCAACGACGCACCCGATGACAGCCGTGATCCGCGGAATTCGGTCGATACCGTATTCGATGCGGCATGGCGTAGCGCCGGATCGAATCACTTCCCCGACGAGTTCGATGGCGGGGCGAGTTTCTATTTCGGATTCGAGCCGCAAGACGACAATATCACGAGTACCGATCGGACTTATTTCGGTGCACCCAACAGCTTCATTACAGACTTCAACACGACGGCCGTCACGGACCCGAGTGCTACCAATGACGTGCGGGTGCGGTTCAGCCATAACCCACAGAGCCTCAAACTTAGTGCAACCCAAGGATTCAGTTTTGTCACAAGCTCAGTTGCTACCGTACCTGTAACGGTCACCGTTCCAACACTTGTTTCCGGCGGCACCGGTTTCATTATTGGCAATGTTACAATCACCATTGCCAATGCTTCTGCCCCAGGCGGGCCCGCGACGGCGGGCGACCTTGTGTCGGCGATTGAGGCATACATGTTCACGGCCACCGGTTCCGACCTAGACGGTCGTTTCCTGACGGACTTCATGGGAATCGACATCGTCCAAGGCGACGCCGCCAGTGACATTGGCTCCTTAGCGTCGAGCGGGACTCGCAATTTTGTTGCTGCCGCGAATGCGCAATATGGCATCATCGACACACGTGTTCAGAATGACTTAAGTACCAACTCAGAGATCGTGAACACCTACAACTTCGCGGGTGGTGCGTTCGGTACGCTCTCGACGAATGCGTTCAGTCTGGATGGCTACTCCGACGCAGATCGACCGACTCTTTACTTCAACTACTACCTCGATACGGAAAACGACGACGGTGCGGAAATTCGAGATAACGATACCGATCCGTTCCGTGATAGTGCTCGCGTATTTATCTCACGAGATGGTGGGACTACCTGGGACTTGCTGGTAACCAACAACTCCCAGATGAGTGACGCTCGGCCTCAATTCAGCAATTTCGTGTCGGGTTCTCAAGACGCTGCAGAATTACCTGGCTTCATTTCTCACTTGGCGGACGCCGGACTTAACAGCACGACACCGCGGCCCGCAAATCATCAACAGATCCAGCGATTGTTTGAACCCGCTGTCTCGCAATTGAGCGCAAATATCAACGCCACCGCAGGTACGATAACGGTTGCAGACGCATCGGATTTCTCGGCGGCAACTCCGTTTACGATTCTTGTTGACAGCGAACAGATGACCGTAACCGCGGTGAACTTCAATAGTCGAACTTTAACTGTTACTCGCTCGAGCGGCGTGAGTCATAACAGTGGTGCTCGAGTGGAACACGTCACGACGCGAACATGGCGGCAGGCGCGAGTGGACCTTTCGGAATACGCCGGCGAAGCCGACTTGCAGTTGCGATTTGATTTCAGCACTGCGGGAACGATGAACGACCCGTCGCTCAACAATCTCAGTAACTTGAATGGAACGCCGCGATACGGAGAATGGTCGGACGATGCGAGGTCCATCCGCAGTTACGATAATCAGCACGAGGGCTTTTATATCGACGATATCATCGTTGGCTTTGCCGAACGCGGCGAGATGGTCACGAACGCGTCGGGCAGTAAGGGCATTACAAATCTCTTCGCAACACCTCGAACGACCGACGCAGACCCCAATCAGAACCCGGACATTTTGAATGGTCCGTACCAATTAGAAATTCGACGTTCAGGCGAATACGCCGGGTTGAACGATGACGGTACTATCACCATTGGAACTATTTTCGACACCAACGATCGTCACATCGTCGAAACCGATCCTGCGCTGACGCAAAGCGATGGGTTCGAAGGCACGTTATTCACTTACGATACGAATCCACTAGTCATCCGGGGAGTGACGCAAACGTCGGATGCGGCGTGGGACCCGACTTCAACGGCGAATCCCCAAACCGGCGCTCATAGCGTACAAGCGGGGACAATCCTGGATGGTCAAGAATCGATCCTCACTCTGACTCTGTCAGATGTTATAGGTGGCGACCCGGCGGCGGGCGCCATCAGCTTTGCTTTCAGTGTCGAGTCCGAAGCGGACAGCGACGGGCTCCGATTCTACATCGACGGCGTGCCGCAGATTCTTCCCCACGATTTGAGTGACGACACGACCGATTTGGCGGACGAAACATTTGCGACCGGCGTGGTCCCCTATCATAAGGTGACGTTCTCATTTGGCAGCGGGGAGCACATCTTTTCGTGGGTTTATTCCAAGGATGCGACTGGCTCATTCGGTTTGGATACTGCCTTCGTCGACAACATCGTCATCTTGCAAGGCGGCACGGGACTTCTCGGTGATCGGAACCGCGCCCGAGCCCAGGGGCAATTCATCATCGATTCGAACTTCATCACCGACTCGTCGATCCGGGGTATCAATGTCCAGGCGGGGACCGACGAAGCGGGTGGAAATGTTCCCCACCCAGGGTCGGTGATTAACTTTCCGCAGTTGAGTTCTGACAATTTGGTCCCCGGTATCGTCATCCAGAACAATGTCATTGCAGATTCGGCGGGTATACGCTTCGCTGGGCACAGTGGCGCGAATCCAGAAAGGCCGATTCCTTTTGGCAAGATCGTCAACAACACGCTGGTGGGGAACGCGGGTGCGGGTTTCGGCGTAGATGTCGCGGCCTTCGCCAGTCCCACAATTCTGAACAACCTGTTCTCTGAGTTTGGAACCGCAATCCGTGACAACGGCACGGGAACCGTTATACGCAGTAACTTCTTTCAAGAAAATACCAGCAACGGGGTGGTTGGTACCGACGAAATTATCGTTGTGGACAGTCCCGTCGGGAGTGGCAACTTCCCCGCTTTGTTTGTCGATGCTGCCAACGGAAATTTCTACCCGGCCGCCGGCTCCGACACTGTTGACAGTTCGCTGAATACCCTTCAAGACCGTTTTAATTTTGTTAACTTCAAAGATGAACTGGGCATTCCTCCCTCCCCCGTCTTTGCTCCTGACCGAGACGTGTATGGTCAGTTGCGTGTTGACTCGGTCGAAAACCCCCTTGGCGGCGGATCGGACATCTTCAAGGATCGCGGTGCGATTGATCGCGCCGATGGTGATGATCCCTTTGCTGAATTGTTGATTCCTGTAGACAACGATGCGGAAGGTGTGGACGCCGATCCTAACGATACGATCGTTAATCTACGAGGTCCCTTCTTGGAGACAATATCGATCTTGTTGGGCGATGGCCCCGGACCGAATTCACCGTTCGAAGGTACGGGAGTCGATCCTGCGACGGTGCAGGCTGCTACGGTTAGCGTCACGCGAAATAGACAGCAGCTTGTGTCCGGTGTCGATTATACGTTTGGTTATGATGCCAACAGCGACATCTTGCTGCTCACCCCACTGTCCACGTTGTGGCAGCCAAATAGCGTCTATGTCGTTACCTTCGACAATACAGTCATTGCTGATTTAGCTGGCAACACACTCCGCAGCAATCAAGAGGATGGTAGTACAAAGTTCACGATCATCTTGGGTGAGTTTGATTTTGACTATGGGGACGCACGCGATGATCTCAGCTATGGCACGACACTGGGCAACGACGGCGCGCGTCACGTATTGATACCCGACAATCCGAACACGCCAGTCGACGAATCTGTACGCTTTGGAACACGAGTTGACGGCGAAACGGACGGGCAACCGAACGTGGTGGCTGCGGGAGATGATCGCGATCAAGCAATTGTCATTGATTCGGTTGCAACACCGCAATTGACGACGACTTCGCTCGCTCCCTTCACGCTCTCGATCCCGGATCCGGCCAGTATTATCAGCAATAGCGCAATCGTCCTGGATGACGGTACGAATACGCAGAATTATGTCTTTGCAAATTCCGGGCGGCTGTTCGCAATTCTCAACGATGGCAGCAACCAGATCGTGGAAATCGATGTTGCCACGGGGACTGCTATCGGCGGTTCCGCGATTCCCACGCCACAAACGGTAACGGCATCCGGAAATGTTGGGCTGGCTTTTGATGGCACGAGTCTGTGGTTCATCCAGAACGACGCGGTGCTGCCGAAAGTCTTGTTCGAGCTCGATCCGACCGATGGCAGCGTGCTCGATAGTTATCCATTAACCGCGGGTATTCAAACGTACTCCGGCCTGACGGCCTTGGGACCCGATATCTATGTTGTCGACCAGGACGAGAGTGATATCTATGTGCTGGACCGAACTAATCGCGCACTTCGCTCGTTGTTGGATATCGATGGGCTAAACAGTTTGTCGGGCCTAGACCGGCTCGACGGCGGGCTGGCCGGGCTGGCTGGCGGGCTATCCCAGATGCCGGGGCAGGACCAACTGGTTGCGACATCTCAAAACGGCAAGGTCTACTTCATCAACCCAACGACCGGTCTTATCGAAGATACGTTCGATTCCGGATTGGGAACGGCGATTGACGGAGCCGCGGTTGTCGATGGCGAGATCTATCTGGGACACGCCGGCGGTATTCGTGTCATGGATCTGCAGGAAAACATCATCGGAAACTTTGGGACAGGGAATTTCATCGCCCTGGGAAGCGACGGCGGATTTGCACCGCTATCGAATGCGACCTTCATTGATCTTTCGACAGTGTCGACCGCAGACGAGTTAGTTAACGCGTTGGTTGCAGCCATTCAATCGGATCTCGATGCCGGCGAACTCGCCGGGTTCACGCCCAGCAATCTGGGCGGCGGTCAGCTCTATCTCGGCGGCCTACCGATTCTCAGCGTGACGACACCAGCAGGAAGCGGAATTGCCGCCGTATCCAATCCTGTCGGGGCGGCAGTCGAGTATCGTTTGGGCCTCACACCGCACTTCGAATTGGAAGTCGCCGACAATGGGTCCGGAGTCGCAGATGTATCTAACGGCCAATCGTTTACAATGAACGACGGCAATGGAACGGCGATCACCTTTACTTTTGAACAGGTTTCGGCGCTCGCCAGCGACGCGACAGCGGGCACCACGACCATTCATGTACTTGACGGAACAGCCTTCCCCTCCGTCGGTTCGTTCAATGTTCGTATCGGCACCGAGGAAGTAACCGTTACTGCAAACACTCCGACCGGAACCGCCAACGAGGCGAATCTCACGGTCGTCCGCGGCGTCAACGGTACGGAAGCGGTCGCTCATTTGACGGGTGACTTGGCCACCGATTCTGACTTGCCGTTGAATGCCATCTTGTTCACTTCATCCGATACACCCGCGCAAGTTGCCGGCGCAATCGATGGCGCCTTGCAACAAGCTTTTGCGGAGTTTGATGTCAGTTCGACTGGCGCGATTGTTACGATCTTGGGAACGCGGACTTCGGCAACGCTGGATGCCACGACTACCACTCTGATACAGCGCGGCCCTGCATCGGACGGAACGGATCTGATTGCCGATGGTTCAACCTTTACGATCGACGATGGCTTACACTTGGCGGTCACTTTCGAGTTTGATGTGGCGGGATCGCCGCCCACTCAGCCCGGCAACATTGCCATTCCGCTAAGTCTGACGTCGAGTATTGACCAGATAGGTGCGGATGTGGTGGCCGCCATCAACCCGCAGATTCAGTCGATCATCTTGTCCTCGCTTGATCCGGAGTACCTGCGGCGCGGTGAGCCCTTGGCACCTGCCGTTTATCTGGGCAGTGGTTTGATTCAGATTGGAGTTCGCCCCGAACACTCGGTCGAGATCACGGGTGGCTCTCCGGGATTGGAATTCGCGGGCAAACTGCCCGTTCGCCTCCAAACAACGGGCGTCGGCTTGGCGATCCAAGTTCCTCGAACACAAGCAATTCTCACACCTGCGAATGGTGCTGCCGGGATTCGAGAAGGTGACACCTTTACAATCGACGATGGCATCAATTTCCCGGTTACCTTCGAGTTCAACAAAGTTCTCGGCAGCGGAGTTGCGTTTGGCCATCGGGTGATTGAATTGTCCGACGATCCTACGAACACGAGTCAGTCGCAACTCAACGCACGAATTCTCGCGGTGTTGCAGGCCGCGACCGACACGGTGACGGGCTATTTGTCGCCCGACATTTTGCCGCAACTGAATACTGCCGGAAATGGAATCGAGATAGAGGGTGCTGACACCGGTTTGGTGGTTACGCCTCAGGCTGGCAGCGGTCTGGGCCATCAACGATTGATCGCCGATGGTGCCACATTCCAGCTCTCAGACGCTCAAGTCACGCCCATTGTCGTGGACTTTGAGTTTGTGTCGACGGTACCGGCAAACACGGCGTCGCTGATTCAGATACAGTTGGCCGAAGGCGATACGCCCAACGTGATTGCCTCGAAGATCCGGGCCGCCATCGAGTTGGCTGTGGGTGCCCAAACACCGTTGACTGGCTTTGCACCAATCGAACTGACGGAGGCGATCGTCGAGCTGCGAGCTTCTAGCATGAGCCGAAGCTTTGATCCAATGTCGAGTGGATTAAGCTTTACCGGCAGCGCGGGTGGCATTCACGACGGCCAAACCTTTGCGGTGCGGCGTGGAACCGAAGTGTTGACGTTTGAATTTGATCGCAACAATCAATTGAGTGCTGTCAGCAACATTCGTGTAGACCTTGGCGATCTGACCGCGATCCCGCCCTCGGGTAGCATCTCGACCGTCGCCAGCGATGCGTTGTATGTGGCAACGGCCATCGAGTCGATTGTGAACTCTGTCGTGCCGACAATCTCGGCGCGGGCTTTCGTGGACGGCGCCAACGCGGTCGTCGATTTGCAAGGCGACGACGAAGATGGCATCAGCGTCGGCAAGATCTTCGTGCCGACACAAGCCGTTGCGGGTTATCAAATCCCGATCGAGGTCGTGATGTCGGCTCCGGGGTTGGTGGATGCGTGGATCGACTTCAACGGCAATGGCCAATTCACGCCCGAGGAAAAGCTGTTCGACCCGGCCTTCGCGGCGGTACAAGGCGACTCGCTCAGTCTGCCGGCTGGTCGAAGCATCCTGATGATCTCGCCAAGCGATTACACGGCGAATGTGGCGTTTGTACCCGGGTTAACTTACGCCCGCTTCCGCGTCAGCCAAGACGGTGGATTATTCCCGACCGGGCTTGGTATCGGCGGTGAGACAGAAGACTATTTGGTCCGCGTGCTGTCGAACACGGCACCCGGTATCGCGAACCAGCCTGACCCTGGAATTCTGACGTTTGACGAGGATGATGCCACGTTCACGCTGAACTTGCTGGACGTTGACAACGATCCTTCACTGACCACAGGTGGCGGCTTGAATCCCTTGTTCGACGACGCCGATCTCCACAGCAATCGCGAGGAGTTGTTGAGCTATCAGGTGCTCTCGAATTCTAACGAGAGTCTGGTGACCGTGAATTTGATCGGGACGGACTTAGTCTTTGACTTCCACGATGACCAAAACATCAATCTCGGCGGTCCCGCTGTGGTTGTCGTTGAGGTTACGGATCACGCTGGGTTGAAGAAGTCCGCGACCTTGACGGTGAATGTGAACGCGGTGAACGATGCGCCGGTGGTGGCGGTGACAAACAATCGATTGTTTGTCGACGAAGGAACCAACGACGGAACTGGCAATCTCGCGACGAACGCCCTCGCGTTGGCTACAACTCTCAGCAGTGATGTCACGGCGGGAACAACTTCGATTACTGTTGAAAGTACTGCGGTCTTGCCGACTCCTACTCCGTTCTACATTCAGATCGGACTTGAGCAGCTTCGAGTGACGAAAGTCGATGGCAATATTCTGACATTCGATTCACCCCTGACTTCCGGCTATCTTCAAGGTGAAGCGGTGCTGTCGTCGGTGACTGCCGTGACTGACGTCGACGAGGAAGAATTAGTACGCACTCAAACATCGACGATCCTGCTGGATCCGGCAGCCGGCGGCTACGTTGGTAGCGGGCCACTCACCGTGCAAAGTGTCGCTGGCTTGCCAACGGCCTTCCCATTTGATATTCGGATTGGCGCCGAGGAACTCCGTGTTACGGGCAACCCCAGCGGAAACACGCTAACAGTAACTCGCGGTGTCAATGGAACACAGGCCTCTGCACACGCCGTCGGAGAATCAGTGGGCTTGTTAACCAATGGTCTAGCCCTGACTACCGGACTGGCGGCTGCAACCCCATTGGCCGTGGAAACATTTGCGTTTACGGACGTCTCCGATTTTGGGACTCCGAATCTCTCAAACCTTCCTGCGGTTCCGTTCCAGGTTCGCATTGAGGACGAGCTGCTCACGGTAACCAATATCGTAACTTCGCCGGGTAGTGGCGCAAATCTGACGAACGCGATGTTCACGGTGGTTCGTGGTGTCAACGGAATGTCGCCTTCGCATCTAACGGGAACCTTGATGGAGTTGCCCGGGTTGACTGAATTGGTCGTGACCTTGAGTCTGAGTGACGGCGATGGCACCGATGGCAATGACGGGACGATCAGCCTGACTGCTCCGGTCGGCAGCCGGGTAGCCGTGATCAACAACGGCACCGGCGTCGTCACCATTCAGGGAACTGAAGAGGATGTCAACGCAACCTTGGCAACCCTCGCCTACACAGTGCCCAGCTCGGAATTCAATCGATTAAACAACGCTCATGCGACAAATCCGAACGGCGACGTTTACATAACGGTCCACGCCACGGATCTGGGAAATACGGGTGGTGCTCCACTGGTTAACGTCGCAACGGTCACTGTGACGGTCGAACCGATCAACGACGCACCGACCATTTCCATTCCAAACGATATTGCCACCGTTCTTGAAGAAGACGATGCCGCAGGCCTATTTCTCGTAGGGTCGACCTTCATTACTGTCAACGATGTTGACGAACCTGACGATGTGAATACAGAACTCCAGGTCACGCTGAGCGTACAGCACGGTGGATTGACGATCGATCTGATAAGTGGTGGGGCGACGATTGCTTCTGTGGCCGCCGATGACGATGGCCAACAGCCGCTGTTCTTGGGCACTCTCCAGTCGGTGACGATCCAGGGCACGATCGCCCAATTGAATGCTGCCCTGACGACACTGCTTTACTTTGGTGACGAAGACTTTAACTCGGAAGCCATCGCAGAAACCCTCACCATCGTCGTCAACGACCTGGCCTACACCGATAAAGACACGTTGTCTCACACGGCGTCTGACGCCAAAGCATTGACGACGACGACGACATTGGACCTGACGGTCTTGCCGGTGAATGATGCTCCGGGGATTGATGTGAGTGCTGGTACGTTGTCGGCATCGAGCTTGACGGTGGAAGAGGACGTCGCATCGGGGTTGGGTATTGTTGGGATTCGTTTGTCGGATTTGGCGGACGACTTGTACGACCCGGACGATGTGGTGGTGAACGTCACGCTGAGCGTGTTGCATGGCGGTTTGACGATTGATGAGACGAATCTGGTGCGGGTGACGTCGACGCTGGCGGATGCGGATAGCATGGCTCCGGATGCGGGGAATGTGACAGGTTCGTTCCAGTCGGTCACGCTGCAGGGAACGATCGCAGCCTTGAACACGGCGTTGGACACGCTGGTGTACTACAACGACGCGGACTTCAACACGGAGATGGGTTCGAACGCGGAGACGCTGACGATTCTGGTGGAAGACTTAGGGAATACGGACTATCAGACGGACGGGACGCCGGGTGATGGGACAACAACGCTGAGCACGACCAGTGGCGGTGGTACCGAGTTGACGGCGATGGAGATGTTGTCGTTGACGGTCTTGCCGACGAATGATGCACCAGTGATTGATGTGAGCGGTGTGACGAGTACCCCGGCAAACTTAACGGTTGCGGAGGACGATGCGTCTGGTTTGCAGATCGACATGATTCGTGTGTTCGAGGATGCGGATGATGTTTACGACCCGGACGATGTGGTGGTTAACGTGACGCTGAGCGTGTTGCATGGCGGTTTGACGATTGATGAGACGAATCTAGTTCGAGTGGCGTCGGCGCTGGCGGATGCGGACAGCGTGGCTCCGGATGCGGGGAACGTGACGGGTTCGTTCCAATCGATCACGCTGCAGGGGACGATCGCGAACTTGAACACGGCGTTAGACACGCTGGTGTACTACAGCGACCAAGACTTCAACACAGAGATTCTTCCTGCGAACGCGGAAACGCTGACGATTCTGGTTGAAGACTTGGGGAACACGGACTATCAGACGGACGGGACGCCGGGCGACGGGACAACGACGCTCAGCTTGACCAGTGGCGGTGCTACCGAGTTGACCGCTACGGAGACGCTGTCTTTAACCGTTCTGCCGGTGAATGATGCACCGGGGATTGATGTGAGTGCTGGTACGTTGTCGGCATCGAGCTTGACGGTGGAAGAGGACGGCGCATCGGGGTTGGGAATTGTTGGGATTCGTTTGTCGGATTTGGCGGACGACTTGTACGACCCGGACGATGTGGTGGTGAACGTCACGCTGAGCGTGTCGCATGGCGGTTTGACGATTGATGAGACGAATCTGGTTCAGGTGACGTCGACGCTGGCGGATGCGGATAGCATGGCTCCGGATGCGGGGAATGTGACAGGTTCGTTCCAGTCGGTCACGCTGCAGGGAACGATCGCAGCCTTGAACACGGCGTTGGACACGCTGGTGTACTACAACGACGCGGACTTCAACACGGAGATGGGTTCGAACGCGGAGACGCTGACGATTCTGGTGGAAGACTTAGGGAATACGGACTATCAGACGGACGGGACGCCGGGTGATGGGACAACAACGCTGAGCACGACCAGTGGCGGTGGTACCGAGTTGACGGCGATGGAGATGTTGTCGTTGACGGTCTTGCCGACGAATGATGCACCAGTGATTGATGTGAGCGGTGTGACGAGTACCCCGGCAAACTTAACGGTTGCGGAGGACGATGCGTCTGGTTTGCAGATCGACATGATTCGTGTGTTCGAGGATGCGGATGATGTTTACGACCCGGACGATGTGGTGGTTAACGTGACGCTGAGCGTGTTGCATGGCGGTTTGACGATTGATGAGACGAATCTAGTTCGAGTGGCGTCGGCGCTGGCGGATGCGGACAGCGTGGCTCCGGATGCGGGGAACGTGACGGGTTCGTTCCAATCGATCACGCTGCAGGGGACGATCGCGAACTTGAACACGGCGTTAGACACGCTGGTGTACTACAGCGACCAAGACTTCAACACAGAGATTCTTCCTGCGAACGCGGAAACGCTGACGATTCTGGTTGAAGACTTGGGGAACACGGACTATCAGACGGACGGGACGCCGGGTGACGGGACAACGACGCTAAGCTTGACCAGTGGCGGTGCTACCGAGTTGACCGCTACGGAGACGCTGTCTTTAACCGTTCTGCCGGTGAATGACGCACCGGCGATTGATGTGAGTGCTGGTACGTTGTCGGCATCGAGCTTGACGGTGGAAGAGGACGTCGCATCGGGGTTGGGTATTGTTGGGATTCGTTTGTCGGATTTGGCGGACGACTTGTACGACCCGGACGATGTGGTGGTGAACGTCACGCTGAGCGTGTTGCATGGCGGTTTGACGATTGATGAGACGAATCTGGTGCGGGTGACGTCGGCGCTGGCGGATGCGGATAGCATGGCTCCGGATGCGGGGAATGTGACAGGTTCGTTCCAGTCGGTCACGCTGCAGGGAACGATCGCAGCCTTGAACACGGCGTTAGACACGCTGGTGTACTACAACGACGCGGACTTCAACACGGAGATGGGTTCGAACGCGGAGACGCTGACGATTCTGGTGGAAGACTTAGGGAATACGGACTATCAGACGGACGGGACGCCGGGTGACGGGACAACAACGCTGAGCACGACCAGTGGCGGTGGTACCGAGTTGACGGCGATGGAGATGTTGTCGTTGACGGTCTTGCCGACGAATGATGCACCAGTGATTGATGTGAGCGGTGTGACGAGTACCCCGGCAAACTTAACGGTTGCGGAGGACGATGCGTCTGGTTTGCAGATCGACATGATTCGTGTGTTCGAGGATGCGGATGATGTTTACGACCCGGACGATGTGGTGGTTAACGTGACACTGAGCGTGTTGCATGGTGGTTTGACGATTGATGAGACGAATCTAGTTCGAGTGGCGTCGGCGCTGGCGGATGCGGACAGCGTGGCTCCGGATGCGGGGAACGTGACGGGTTCGTTCCAATCGATCACGCTGCAGGGGACGATCGCGAACTTGAACACGGCGTTAGACACGCTGGTGTACTACAGCGACCAAGACTTCAACACAGAGATTCTTCCTGCGAACGCGGAAACGCTGACGATTCTGGTTGAAGACTTGGGGAACACGGACTATCAGACGGACGGGACGCCGGGTGACGGGACAACGACGCTAAGCTTGACCAGTGGCGGTGCTACCGAGTTGACCGCTACGGAGACGCTGTCTTTAACCGTTCTGCCGGTGAATGATGTTCCGACAGTTGTCGTACCTGCGATGATCGCTCAGATCCTGGAAGAGGACGATTCGAACGGTCTGCTGTTGGTTGATACTAGTGGCGGTTCGCCGGTCGGTATCACGGTTGGCGATTTGGTAGATGATGTTTATCACCAGGGCGATGTGCAACTGCATGTGACCTTGGAGGTGCTGCACGGCGGTTTGCAGTTTGATAGTGTTCCCGTCGGCGTGACGGTGACACAGCTTCTGAACGCCGCGAGTGACAGCGTGGCTCCTGATTTGACAGACCTATCCGAAACGTATCAGCGTGTTACGGTGGAGGGAACGATAGCTGACTTGAATGTCGCGTTGTTAAATCTTCGCTACTTCAATGACCATAATTTCAATACTGAGATCAGTCCTCTCAACGACGAGTTCCTTCTGATTACCGTGAACGACATGGGCAATGTCGATTACCGGACGGTAGCCTATCCGAACACCAGTACGGACGAAGCGGACGCGCGAGTGGAGACGGCTTCAGACCTTCTGCAACTGACGGTATTGCCGACGAATGATGCACCAGTGATTGATGTGAGCGGTGTGACGAGTACCCCGGCAAGCTTAACGGTTGCTGAGGACGATGCGTCCGGCTTGCAGATCGACATGATTCGTGTATTCGAGGATGCGGATGATGTTTACGATCCGGACATGGTGCAGGTGAACGTCACGCTGAGCGTGTTGCATGGCGGTTTGACGATTGATGAGACGAATCTAGTTCGAGTGGCGTCGGCGCTGGCAGATGCAGACAGTGTGGCCCCGGATGCGGGGAATGTGACGGGTTCGTTCCAATCGATCACGCTGCGTGGGACGATCGCAGACTTGAACACGGCGTTAGACACGCTGGTGTACTACAGCGACCAAGACTTCAACACAGAGATCGGAGCGAACGCAGAAACGTTGACGATCTTTGTGAACGATTTGGGGAATACGGATCACGCGACGGACGGTAACGCGGCGGATGGTACGGGAACGCCCTTGAGCAGCGATCCTGGAGTGAGCACGGCGCTGACGGCGCTGTCGACGCTGTCGTTAACGGTATTGCCGACGAACGACGCTCCTGTGATTGATGTGACGGCAGGTACATTGTCAGCGGTGAACTTGACGGTCGAGGAAGACGATGCCTCGGGGTTGAGCATTGTTGGCATTCGCGTGTCGGAGACGGTTGACGACTTGTTCGATCCGGATGTAGTCGAGGTTGCGGTGACGTTGAGCGTTCTGCACGGCGGCCTGACGGTGGATACGACGGGCGTGACGCTGGTGAGTTCGACGCTTGCGAGTGCGGATACGGTGGAGCCTTTGGTAGGCGGCACGCTGCAATCGTTGACGTTGCGTGGGACGATCGCGAATTTGAGCACGGCCCTGGATACGTTGCTGTACTTCAACGACACGGACTTCAACACGGAGATTCTTCCTGCGAATGCAGAGACGTTGACGATCTTTGTGAACGACTTGGGGAATACGGATCACGCGACGGACGGTAATGCAACGGACGGTCCTGGAACGCCTTTAAGCAGCGATCCTGGAGTGAGCACGGCGCTGACGGCGATGTCGACGTTGTTGTTAACGGTATTGCCGACGAACGACGCTCCTGTGATTGATGTGACGGCAGGTACATTGTCAGCGGTGAACTTGACGGTCGAGGAAGACGACGCCTCGGGGTTGAGCATTGTTGGCATTCGCGTGTCGGAGACGGTTGACGACTTGTTCGATCCGGATGTAGTCGAGGTTGCGGTGACGTTGAGCGTTCTGCACGGCGGCCTGACGGTGGATACGACGGGCGTGACGCTGGTGAGTTCGACGCTTGCGAGTGCGGATACGGTGGAGCCTTTGGTAGGCGGCACGCTGCAATCGTTGACGTTGCGTGGGACGATCGCGAATTTGAGCACGGCCCTGGATACGTTGCTGTACTTCAACGACGCGGACTTCAACACGGAGATTCTTCCTGCGAATGCAGAGACGTTGACGATCTTTGTGAACGATTTGGGGAATACGGATCACGCGACGGACGGTAATGCAACGGACGGTCCTGGAACGCCTTTAAGCAGCGACGCCTCGGCAAACACGGCGCTGACGGCGCTGTCGACGTTGTCGTTAACGGTCTTGCCGACGAACGACGCTCCTGTGATTGATGTGACGGCAGGTACATTGTCAGCGGTGAACTTGACGGTCGAGGAAGACGACGCCTCGGGGTTGAGCATTGTTGGCATTCGCGTGTCGGAGACGGTTGACGACTTGTTCGATCCGGATGTAGTCGAGGTTGCGGTGACGTTGAGCGTTCTGCACGGCGGCCTGACGGTGGATACGACGGGCGTGACGCTGGTGAGTTCGACGCTTGCGAGTGCGGATACGGTGGAGCCTTTGGTAGGCGGCACGCTGCAATCGTTGACGTTGCGGGGGACGGTCGCGAATTTGAGCACGGCCCTGGATACGTTGCTGTACTTCAACGACGCGGACTTCAACACGGAGATTCTTCCTGCGAATGCAGAGACGTTGACGATCTTTGTGAACGACTTGGGGAATACGGATCACGCGTCGGACGGTAACGCGACGGACGGTCCTGGAACGCCTTTAAGCAGCGATCCTGGAGTGAGCACGGCGCTGACGGCGCTGTCGACGTTGTCGTTAACGGTCTTGCCGACGAACGACGCTCCTGTGATTGATGTGACGGCAGGTACATTGTCAGCGGTGAACTTGACGGTCGAGGAAGACGATGCCTCGGGGTTGAGCATTGTTGGCATTCGCGTGTCGGAGACGGTTGACGACTTGTTCGATCCGGATGTAGTCGAGGTTGCGGTGACGTTGAGCGTGTTGCACGGTGGCCTGACGGTGGATACGACGGGCGTGACGCTGGTGAGTTCGACGCTTGCGAGTGCGGATACGGTGGAGCCTTTGGTAGGCGGCACGCTGCAATCGTTGACGTTGCGTGGGACGATCGCGAATTTGAGCACGGCCCTGGATACGTTGCTGTACTTCAACGACGCGGACTTCAACACGGAGATAGTGGCGAATGCGGAGACGCTGACGATCTTTGTGAACGATTTGGGAAATACGGATCACGCGACGGACGGTAATGCGACGGACGGTCCTGGGACTCCTTTAAGCAGCGACGCTTCGGTAAGCACGGCGCTGACGGCGATGACGACATTGAACGTGACGGTCTTGCCGACGAATGACGCACCGGCGATTGATGTGAGTGCTGGTACGTTGTCGGCATCGAGCTTGACGGTGGAAGAGGACGACGCCTCGGGGTTGGGTATTGTAGGGATTCGTTTGTCGGAGACGGTTGACGACTTGTTCGATCCGGATGTAGTCGAGGTTGCGGTGACGTTGAGCGTTCTGCACGGCGGCCTGACGGTGGATACGACGGGCGTGACGCTGGTGAGTTCGACGCTTGCGAGTGCGGATACGGTGGAGCCTTTGGTAGGCGGCACGCTGCAATCGTTGACGTTGCGTGGGACGATCGCGAATTTGAGCACGGCCCTGGATACGTTGCTGTACTTCAACGACGCGGACTTCAACACGGAGATAGTGGCGAATGCGGAGACGCTGACGATCTTTGTGAACGATTTGGGAAATACGGATCACGCGACGGACGGTAACGCGACGGATGGTCCTGGGACTCCTTTAAGCAGCGACGCTTCGGTAAGCACGGCGCTGACGGCGATGACGACATTGAACGTGACGGTCTTGCCGACGAATGACGCACCGGCGATTGATGTGAGTGCTGGTACGTTGTCGGCATCGAGCTTGACGGTGGAAGAGGACGACGCCTCGGGGTTGGGTATTGTAGGGATTCGCGTGTCGGAGACGGTTGACGACTTGTTCGATCCGGATGTAGTCGAGGTTGCGGTGACGTTGAGCGTTCTGCACGGCGGCCTGACGGTGGATACGACGGGCGTGACGCTGGTGAGTTCGACGCTTGCGAGTGCGGATACGGTGGAGCCTTTGGTAGGCGGCACGCTGCAATCGTTGACGTTGCGTGGGACGATCGCGAATTTGAGCACGGCCCTGGATACGTTGCTGTACTTCAACGACACGGACTTCAACACGGAGATAGTGGCGAATGCAGAGACATTGACGATCTTTGTGAACGACTTGGGGAATACGGATCACGCGACGGACGGTAATGCAACGGACGGTCCTGGAACGCCTTTAAGCAGCGACGCCTCGGCAAACACGGCGCTGACGGCGCTGTCGACGTTGTCTTTGACGGTATTACCGACGAATGATGCACCGTCGATTGATGTAAGTGCTGGTACGTTGTCGGCTTCGAGTTTGACGGTGGAAGAAGACGACTCATCGGGGTTGGGTGTTGTAGGGATTCGTTTGTCGGAGATGGCGGACGACTTGTACGACCCGGACGATGTGGTGGTGAACGTCACGCTGAGCGTGTTGCATGGCGGCTTGACGGTGGATACGACGGGCGTGACGCTGGTGAGTTCGACGCTTGCGAGTGCGGATGCGGTGGAGCCTTTGGTCGGCGGCACGCTGCAATCGTTGACGTTGCGGGGTACGATTGCGAACTTGGGTACTGCTCTGGATACGTTGCGTTACTTCAACGACGCGGACTTCAACACGGAGATCATTGCGAATGCAGAGACGCTGACGATCTTTGTGAACGATTTGGGGAATACGGATCACGCGACGGACGGTGATGCGGCGGATGGTCCTGGAACGCCTTTAAGCAGCGATCCTGGAGTGAGCACGGCGCTGACGGCGATGGAGATGTTGTCTTTGACGGTATTACCGACAAATGATGCACCAGTGATCGATGTGAGCGGCGTGACGAGTACACCAGCGAACTTGACGGTTGCGGAGGACGATGCGTCCGGTTTGCAGATCGACATGATTCGTGTGTTCGAGGATGCGGACGATGTTTACGATCCGGACGTGGTGGTGGTGAACGTCACGCTGAGCGTGTTGCATGGTGGTTTGACGATTGATGAGACGAATCTGGTTCGAGTGGCGTCGACGCTGGCGAATGCGGACAGCGTGGCCCCGGATGCGGGGAACGTGACGGGTTCGTTCCAATCGATCACACTGCAGGGGACGATCGCAGACTTGAACACGGCGTTAGACACGCTGGTGTACTACAACGACCAGGACTTCAACACGGCGGTGGTCGCGAACGCGGAGACGCTGACGATCTTTGTCAGCGACTTGGGGAATACGGACTATCAGACGGACGGGACGCCGGGCGACGGAACAACGACGCTAAGCACGACCAGTGGCGGTGGTACCGAACTGACGGCGACAACGACATTGAACCTAACGGTGTTGCCAACGAATGATGCTCCGACGATCGTCATTCCGGCGATGATTGCTGATGTCCTAAAAGAGGACGATACCAACGGTCTGCTGCTGGTTGATACTAGCGGCGGTACCCCGGTCGGCATCACGGTTGGTGATTTGGTGGATGACGTTTATCACCAGGGCGATGTGCAACTGCATGTGACCTTGGAGGTGCTGCATGGTGGTTTGCAGTTTGATAGTGTTCCCGTCGGCGTGACGGTGACACAGATCGTGAATGCCGCGAGTGACAGTGTTGCTCCCGATTTGACAGACCTGTCCGAGACGTATCAGCGTGTGACCCTGACGGGAACGATAGCTGACTTGAACGTGGCGTTGTTAAATCTGCGCTACTTCAATGACCATAATTTCAATACTCAAAACAGCCCTCTCAACGACGAAATGCTGCTGATTACGGTGAGCGACCTTGGCAACGTCGACTACCGGTCGGCAGCCTATCCGAACACCAGCACAAGTCTCAGTGAGCCCTTTGCTCAGACAGCGCCGGGCATCTTGCCCTTGACGGTGCTTCCATCCAATGATTCGCCCACCATTAGCGTTCCAGCAGGACTTGTTACTTCTCTCAACGAGGACGACATCGCGGGAATAGACGTGGTCGACGGTTCAAATACTGGAATTACCGTAGATGACGTTGACGCCATTTACGACCCGAACACGATCGTGTTGGAGGTGACGCTCAGCGTCTTGCACGGTGGTTTGAAGATCGATACGTCAGGTGTGGCGGTGCAATCGTCAACGAATGCGGATGGGGCAGACTCCGAGACCCCGGCGGTGACGGGCACGTTGCAGTCGGTGACTATTCAAGGCAGCATTGCGAATTTGAATACCGCGATGGCGACAATCATGTATTTCCCGGATCAAGACTTCAATACAGATGGTGTCGATGAATTCTTGACCATATCGGTAAATGATCTGGGTTATACGGATAGCGATACGGTTGCGAATGTTTCCAGCGATCCCGCGGCGTTGACGGCGACTGCTAGTATCTCAATTACGGTGAATCCGGTTAACGACGCTCCCCAGTTTGATCTCCTTGAAACATCGATTTCTGCCAATGAGGGTGACTATGAGGGTGCTACCACCGTATATCCGGTGAATGTTTCTGGGGGCACGCCCATCGTCGCGAACGTACTTCCTGGACCGACGACCGCCACAAACGAGTTGAATCAGAATCTGACTTTCGTGGTAACACCGACAACGGTGACTGGAAACTTGGCGTTCCTGTCGGGACCAGCGATCGATCCGATGACTGGTCTGCTGTCGTTCCAGACCGCACCTGACACCAATGGGTCAGCGATCATCGAAGTTGTCTTGATGGATGATGGCGGGACTGCGAATGGTGGAGTCGATAAATCACCCGTCCAGCGAGTTACGCTGGCAGTTGCGCCTGTTAATGATGCACCGTTTGTAGTCGTAGATGCGACCTTAGCGAACCCAACGCGAGATGAAGATAGCGGATTGGTGGTGATCAGCGACTGGGCTTCGACCGTGTTGCCGGGGCCGTCAACGGCAACCGATGAATTCTCTCAGATTCTCACGGCAAGCGTTGCCGTAACAACGAGCGGTGGTCTGACTTTTGCGACTCCGATCGCTTTCGATCCACTTACTGGCGACTTGTCGTTCAAGGCGGATGCGGAGTCGAATGGCACCGCCGTTTTCAGCGTGACCTTGAAGGACGACGGTGGGACACCGAGTGTGCCGGGCGACGACCAAACAATTCTTTTTGGCCCCTATACGTTGACGATCGAATCGATCAATGACCCGCCGCTGCCCCGTCCAACGAATGCCTCTGACTTGGTGAAGCACAGTTACACGACCGATGAGGATACGCTGCTATCAGTCGCTACCGTTGATCTGACCACGACAACCGCGACCAAAGATTTGGCCGGGCCAGCCGACGAGGTCGGTCAGGTGTTAACGCTCACGAATGTTGCTGCGACTAGCACGAACGGTGGCACGGTCACGATCAACGGAACGCAGATCGAATACATGCCGGCGCTGAATTTCTTCGGCACCGATACTTTCACCTATACGATTACCGATGATGGAATGAGCCGTGGAGTTGCAGACCCTCAATCTTCCACGGGTACGATTACTGTTACTGTGAACCCCGTAAACGATGCTCCCGTTGCCAATGATGATCCGGAAGCAGGTTTGGAAGCGGCTTATACAACGGACGAGGACAGCTTGCTCGTCGTTGCTGGCGTCGGCGCGATCTACAATGACACGGACGTCGACTCGACTTTCCTCGAAATTCAGGGCGACGCGGATACGGCCGGCACCAGGGGCCAAGTGCAATTCCTGCTGGTGGACGACACAATGTTGGGCCGGATGGTGAAAAATGGTGACTTTACATTCGACCCAGTGAACGCTTTCCATCAACTCGCGGCCTACGACTCTTCGAACGCGGTGCTAGGTGTCAATTACGACCTCGACACATTCCGCTATGTGATCGTCGATGATCTGGGCTTGCCGTCTAATGTCGCGACGGTGACCGTTCAGGTTAATGGTGTCAACGATGCTCCCACTGCCGGTCCAATTCCGAATGCAACGACCTCGATCACTGAAAACCAGTCGCTTTTGGCGATACCGTTTGTCGGTGATGATATCGACCTCGACAACGACTCTAGCAACCTCAGTTACAACATTGTAAGCCCGACGAGTTTGGGCGCGGTGCGCAGCGGGAATCCCAACGCGAACGAAGATCCGAGTACCTTCTATTTCGACCCGGGCACTGATTTTGACGACTTGAAGTCTGGTGAGTCCCGCGTGGTTAAATTTACTTACACCGCGACCGATCGACACGGTGCAGTCAGTAATCTTGCCACAGTGACGATTACGGTCAACGGTCAGAATGACGCTCCCGAAGCCAACGATGTGACAATTTCGACTTCCGCCAGTACAGCCACCGTTGCCTCTTTTGATGCCGACGATGCGGATGCCGATGACAATACGGGGACATTGGTGTACGCTGCCGACGTTACTGGCCTTACCGGTACTAAAACGGTTACCGTTGGTACTTCGGCCATCAGTAATCCAGTAAATGGCTCCTTCCGTTTCGACCCCGGCACTGATTTCATCAGTCTCGCCGCTGGGGCGACGCAAACCATATCGTTCCCCTATACCGCCACCGATTCGCACAATGCAAGCGACACGGCTACTGTGACCGTTGTCGTTACCGGCGTAAACGATGCACCGACAGTTCAGCCTGTTTCGGTGGTTGCCATCGAGGATGGTCCTGCGATCTCGGGTACATTCCTTGGCGACGATGTCGACACCGATGACAGTCAGTCGACGTTGGTGTACACGTTCATTGGACAATTGCCTGCTAACAGCGGCACGCTCGTGAACAACAACAATGGTACCTTCCAATTCAATCCTGGAACGGACTTCCAAAACCTTCACGAAGGTGAAATTCGCATGCTTACCTTCCGGTATAGCGCGCGAGATTCCCATCAGGCAGATAGCAACACGGCGACGGGCACAATTACGATAACAGGCAAGAATGATACGCCCGTGGTTGCGGCACTTTCGTTGGCGACAAACGCGAATCAGCCATTGACTGCGAATTTCGCCGGCACGGACGCGGACACGGGCACGATCCTGGATTATATGGCGAGCGGCTTCCAGGGCGGCGGGACATTGACGGACAATGCCAACGGTTCGTTCACGTTTGATCCCGGTACTGCGTTTGATCACTTGGCGGCTGGAGAACAAGCTACTGTTACGTTCAGCTACTCCGCGAACGATGGAGTTGTGGACAGTACACTTGCGACGGTGACGATTACCGTTAACGGGACGAACAACGCACCCACGGTGCAGGATCTGACAATCAACGCGATCGAGGATGGCGCGATCGTGACATCGCAATTGGCCGGTGATGATGTCGATAGCGACGACGATGCCAATTCTTTGACTTACGAGATCACGTCACCACCCAGCGCCGGTAATCTCGTTCACAGCGGTGGGCGATCCTTCTCCTTCGATCCGGGTCCTGATTTCCAAGACTTGGCTTTGAACGAGACGCTGGACTTGACGTTTACCTATATCGCTCGTGATCGATTCGGTTCGGCGAGTACCACGATTGGTACGGTCACCATAACAGTGACCGGCCAGAACGACGCCCCAGCTGTAAGCAATGTCACCGGGCTGATCGCCGTAGAAAACGGGTCGCCGATCAGTGGTGATTTCATTGCCCAGGACGTTGATAGCGACGAGACGGGCACCGGCATAATCTTTACGGTCGTCTCGCAGCCTGCCGAGGGTACGGTGACTCCGGTAACGACCGCGGCGGGTGCGAAGGCGTTCTCATTCTCGCCCGGCGCAGCATTCCAAGATTTGTCACAAGGCCAGAGCCGACAAGTGACATTTACTTATCGAGCTGCGGACACGCACTTTAGTCAGAGTGCTCTAGCTACCGTCACGATTACGGTGAACGGGGCAAACGACGCGCCGGTGGCCCAGAACATTGCGGGTGTTGTCGCCTTTGAAGACGGAAGCCCGGTCAACATCACGCTGCAAGCGTCTGATATCGACAGTGACGAGACAGGTTCAACGCTCGCCTATTCGCTCAAGAGCGGACCTTCGGTTGGAAGCGGTAGTGTTAATGTCAGCAACGTACTAGGCAACGCAGTTGCGGTTTATGACCCGGGAAGCGACTTCCAGGATTTGTCGGTAAACGAAACGAGTCAGATTACCTTTACGTATGCTGCGACGGACCAACACGGGGCGGAGAGCAATTCGGCTGTGGTCACCGTTGTGGTGACGGGTGTTAATGATGCACCGGTAGCACAAAATCGGACACTGACCGGCGTTAGCGAAGATGGCCCTGCCGTGATGGGATCGTTCTCTGCGATAGATGTTGACAGCGACGAAACGGGAGCGACGTTGGTCTATTCGATTGTGTCCCAGCCGGCGCTCGGGCGAGTGACTGCCAATGGCACGCCCGGAAATATCACATATATGTTTGATCCAAACGGCGACTTCGACGATCTCAGTCTGAACGCCACACGCAACGTCACGTTTACCTATCAAGCTCGAGATACGCATGGCGGCATCGGGCAAGCGACGGTGACCGTGACTGTCGTTGGAACGAACGATCGGCCAACAGCAGGTGTCGTCAATGTCTCCGCCAACGAAGATGGTGGACCTGTCACTCGATTATTTATCGGTGCCGATGCGGACAGCGACGACTCGCAGCAGACTCTCAATTACGCCTTCACCAGTACGTTATCGGCCACGCAGGGTACGATTATTCGTGACCCCGGCAATTTGCGACAATTCATCTACAACCCTGGTGCGAACTTCCAGGAGCTGTCGCTTGGCGAAACTGGGACCGTTCAAGTCACCTATACCGCGACGGATCGCCATGCGTTGACGAGCGCGCCCGGAACCATTGCAATTTCCGTGGCCGGGGCGAACGATGCGCCCACCGCTAGTTCCTTGTCCTTTAACGTCAACGAAGGTGGTTCGCTGACCCAATCTTTCGGTGGCGACGATATTGACAGCGACGACTCACTGGCGTCCCTGCAATTCACGTTGGTGACTCAGCCTCCGGCGTCCGTCGGTACGGTCACGAACAATGGTGGTGGATCGTTTACGTTCGTTCCAGGAAGCTTCTTTGATTCTTTGGCGGTTGGGCAGCAGGGAACGACTAGTTTTACCTATCTGGCCCGAGATCGGCATGGTGTCGCGAGCAATGTCGCAACGGTTTCGATTACCGTTGATGGCGTGAATGATCCGCCGACGGTGCAAAATATCAACCTTAGTGCGGTCGAAGACGGTGGACCGGTAAGCGGAACATTTGTCGGCAATGATATTGATACAGATGATACCCCGTCTACGATTGCCTTCAGTATTGCCTCGCAGCCGAGTGAAGGCACTGCGAGTAACTCGTCCGGAAGCTTTTTCACCTTCAATCCAGGCAGTGCGTTCCAAGACCTGGGCGTTAACCAGTCGCGGACCGTCACCTTTACTTATACTGCGATCGACAATCGCGGTGCGGTAAGTAGTCCGGCCACGGTAACGGTAACTGTGTCAGGCGTAAACGATGCTCCGATCGCACGGGACGATCAAGCCAGCACGTTTGAAGGGCAAATTCAGACGATTAACGTGATTGGTTCGGGCGCTGCCGGCACAGATACAGATCCTGATGGGGATGCGTTGACGATTAGCAGCCACCAAACGACCAGCGCGAAGGGTGCCTCGGTTACATTATCCGCAAATAGCATATTGACTTATAACCCGACTCCATCAGCGTCACTGAACGGGCTCGCCGCCGGTCAAGTAACAACGGATACGTTTGAATACACGGTCAGCGACGGGCGAGGTGGTGTATCCACCGCTACGGTCACGGTTACGGTGACCGGCGTAAATAATGCACCGTCGGCGGTAAACGACACCTTCGCGACTGACGCGAACGCCACTCTCACGGTGGTGAGCCTCGGCGTACTTGGAAATGACACGGATCCGGACCCCGGTACCAACTTAAATGTTGCGACGATGGCGACCAGCAGTTTGCGTGGCGCTACGGTCACGTCAGACGGGAATGGTGGATTTACCTACGATCCCACAGCGGTTCAAGGTTTCCGTCTGTTACGATCCAACGAGACGCTCAGCGACACGTTCACTTATTCCGCGACCGACGGAAGCCTCACATCAGGCTTGGCGACGGTTACGATCACGGTTCATGGCGTGAATGATGCTCCGACGGCAAATCCAGAGACCTACTCGACCTCGGAAGAAACGACGCTACAGATCTCTGCGTTCGCCGGCGTGTTGGCAAATGACAGTGATATCGAAGGTGATGCGCTGACAGTCTCGCTCGTGACTAGCGTCACACATGGCACGCTGAATCTAAACACAACCGGTGCATTCACTTACATACCTGCTCTTAATTTCAACGGGAATGATTCCTTTGTCTATCGAGTATCGGACGGCAACTCGACGACCACCGCGACCGCTACGATCGTAGTTACCGGAGTCAACGATGCACCGGTGGCGACTGTCGACGTATACACGATGAGCCAAGGCGGGACCCTGCAAAGATCCGGCGCGACCGGGGTACTGGCCAACGACAATGACGTTGACAACGTGCGAGCTGACTTGCAAGCGATTGCTCGGAGTTTGCCGACAAATGGCGGCGTGACCCTGTTTGCGGATGGCGGTTTTATCTACACGCCAACGCCAGATTTCGCCGGTGTTTCAACATTCACCTACCAGGCTGTCGACCCGTCGGGGGCGCGGTCCGCAGTAACGACCGTTCAGATCACGGTTAGCGGAACCGGCAGTGCCACGACGTGGCACAACTCGGTAAATCCGTACGACGTCAACAACGATGGCAGTGTTTCTGCGGTTGATGCGCTCCAAATCATCAATGATTTGAACAACAACGGTTCGCGAGTTTTGCCATCTCAATCGGGCGCACCGCCATTCCTGGATGTCAACAACGATGGATCCGTAACGCCGATCGACGTCCTGCAAGTTGTTAACCGAATCAATAGCGCGGGAAGTGGCGAAGGTGAAGGTGCCGTTGGGGCGACCGATCTCACGGAACTTTCTGCCAGCCCGATCATCGTGTCTTCAATCACCGATCCTGACAGCGTGACGCAACGGAGCCATCGCAGCCGATCGCAAGTCCTTAGTTCACCAATTTTCCGAGTCGAATCAGGTGTGATACGTCCGCTTGATGGACCGCTCGAAAGTCTTGCGAGCGGTGGAGAGGAACTTCCTGAGCTTGTCGGTGCCTACGAATCAGGAACTGATCGGTGGACTCGTCTGCTGGACGATCTAGCGTCGGCTACACGGCCACGGACGCAATCACCGACCGACGAAGCGATGTCTACGTTCGGCGAGGATGGGTTACTTGAGGACGTACTGGACGATTTGTTTTAGGCCTCGCGGTGAAAACACTCGTGATGTGCGCCCCCTGAGCGACTCGTTCCTCTAACCCAAAGCAGGTTCGCGGATCCCCACGAGCAGCCCAACTGAGCGTGTGACAGTTCTCTAGTAATACGGCAACTATTACACCACTAAATGGGTGATGCTCTGCCGAATTAGAACAAATGTTCTTGCTTTTGTGGTTCTTAAGAGGGGGCGTTTTGGGTGGTGATCAGCATCAAGCCCCCATTTTGTTGAAATGCCTTACCCCGCAACTATAATCGATGGAATCTGTAGAAACAAAATGTCACTAAAGGACTTACAGCGACGGAGATGGGGTGACGGCGGCATCTGAAAACGCCGTAAATCCTTTCTGCGCACTGTGTTCTGCATATCCGCTCCTTTCCCTTCGAAGGGTAGTCCATGGCAATGCCAAAGAACTATTCGTGGTTTCGCGATTCGAAACGGGCTCGTCGCCGCCGCAAAGATTTTGCCAACGATGCGAACCGTCGGCGAACGATGCAGCTGGAGCAACTGGAGCAACGCCAGTTGCTCGCGGTTGGCCCCAATTTGGTCGCAATCCGTCCAAATACCGGTGGATTTCTGGACGAAGGCGAAGTGCTGAACGAGGCACCGCGTGAACTGATTCTCCAGTTTAGCCCAGGTCAAGAGATCAGCCCTTCGACACTCGCTGGCGGCATTCAACTTACACGAGCCGGTCTGGACGCGACGTTTACTCCCGCCTCAATTCGCTCTGATTTTGGAACCAACAACGCGGTCGTATTAGAGTTCACGGCCTCGCGTCTTGGGGATACGGGCAACGGGCTTCAGATTGCCTTGACGGGAAGCGATCGTGGCGTTCAAGCGCTGCCCGCGGTGAGTGTTAATGGCAACCTGATTAGCATTGATTTGAATACGACTCGCGACAACGAAACCACGGCACAGCAACTGCTTGATGTCTTGAGCGACAACGAGTCGGTTGGACAATTGTTGACGGCGGCCATCGTATCTGGAAACTCGGCGACGGTCATCACGCCTTCGGTTCGGGATGCATCCGAGATCGTGAACTTCAGCAATGAGGTCCAGAGGTTATCGGTCGTAGGTGGGCCACCGACAGGCGGGAGTTTTCAGCTTACGTTTAATAATGGGGCCGTAGCGTTACAGACGACGGCGATCGCGCACGATGCCACCGCTGCACAAGTTCAAACGGCCCTGGAAGCTCTTGCGTCCATCAACAGTGGTGACATCGTTGTGACCGGCGGGCCTTTGGCGATGGCTCCCATCGATATTGAATTCACTGGTCAATATGCAAAGACTGCGTTACCCGAGCTAAATGTTGCGAGCAACGTAGCCCCTGGTGGAATCGTTGCGACCGAATTGAGCGCAGTTGTTGAAATCGAGTTCACCTCCGCAGCGTCGGGCGAGGCCGGCAACGGTGTGGTCGTAAATATCACGCAGAGTAACCGTGGTGGTACCGGGCCCAGCGTGACGGTCGCGTCGAACACGGTTGCGATCGATATTGATACGACGGGTACAACCGCTGCACAACTTCGAGATGCGGTCAACGCGACCGCTGGTGCGGTGGTGCAGGCCTCCATTGTTGGCGGAGCTGATACGACCAATGTCTCAGCAGTAACACCGTTAGTGCCTTTGGTTCTCGATGGGGTAAAAGATGTTTCGCCATTAGTTCTACGTGGAGCTAACGCAGCCGAAGCCGTATCCGATCTAGGAACGACCGGTGCCGTGGAGGTGTCGTTTACTGCGGTTTCGTCGGGTCAAGCAGGTAACGGGATTTCAATCAACACGACTAGCGCAGATCGGGGTGCGTCCGGCGGAGTGGGAGTTACAGTCAATGGGACGAGCATCAGCGTCGTCGTGAACACGAATGCCGCAGCCCGCACTACGGCGAGGCAGTACGTCGACGCCATTAATGCAAGTGCCTCCGCAAGCGCTTTAGTCTTCGCGACGCTACCGATTGGAATTCCCGAGACCGACATCAGTTCGACCGCTGCCGGCGACAGCGTCGAGCTGGGTGGCGCAAACGATGTCACGATCACGCCTGGGTACGTGAACATTGGCAATAACCCCAACGAAGTGATTATTCGGTTCTCGGAACCGCTTCCGGACGATGATTATCGCCTCGAACTTTTTGGAGTTTCGACCGCCGCCTCGGCTAGCACGGACTTTCGTACAACGAGTGACATCGATCTCACGAATGATGTGCAAGTGAAGTTCATTTCCCGCCAGGCTGGAGTTAGCGGGAATGGTCAGGTCGTCCAAATCACCAAGTCGTCGCTTGGGATCGGAGCCAGCGTAGGTGTGTCGTTGGCCGGGAATGTCGTCCTGATCAACCTCAATACGACGGTTGGGAGTGAATCAACAGCACAACAATTGCAAGATGCGATCGAGAACGATGCTGCGATTGCAGCGCTCATTACAACCGAGATTACCGGGAACGCAAACGCAGATATTGCTACTCCCGCCCTGCCCTTCTCTCAACTTACACTGACAGGCGGTTTCCGTTCGCCGCTGACCAACAATCTCGGCGAAGCGTTCAACATGGCGTCGGACTTGGCGCGTAACTTTGAGTTGAATCTTGCGCCTCATATTGTGTCCGTAGTGCCGCAGCCCTTCGACCGATACACGCAGAGCGTTGAGTTGACTGGGACGCCGAGCGGTGGGAGTTTCTCGCTGATCTATAACGGACAAATGACGGTTCCAATCACCATCGCTGCTGCGACTTCTGCGGATCCAACCGTTCGCGAAGCGGCGGTAAGGTTGGCCCTCGAGGGACTATTGAGTATCGGGACTGGGAATGTCGAAGTGACCAGTCCTGCGGCGATGGCCTGGAACATCACCTTTGTCGGAACTGTGACGGATCGCCCAATAGGAATCTTGGCTGGTGATGGCACCGGGTTGACTGGCGGTACGAGTCCGAACGTGACGGTTCGGCGACTGCAGCAAGCGGACAATCGGATCGACGTTTACTTCAACGAAGACGAACTGGATCCGGCTTCGGCAGTTAATCGAGCGTTCTATCGCGTCACGGATACAAAGGCGACTCTTGATCCATCAGATGACGAGATACTTTTGCCTGAGTCCGTGTCGTATGACGCGGTTAACAACGTCGCGACGCTATTGTTTGCGTCTGCGATCCCGGATGGTACTCATCGTTTGACGGTTGGAACTTCGGACGAATCAAATGACACCCGTGATGATGCGATCAATCTTGGAGAGCTTTTCGATTTCAGTCTAGTGACGGATGATTTCAGCCACGTCGCCTATACGGGTGACACCATTGACGGCGCGAACGATGTCGACATGTATCGTGTGGACGTGAAGGCGGGTGCGACGTTGACGGTCGATGCCGACCCGCGGGGCTCGCATGGAACTTACGTCCGGATCTTTCGAGATAGTGGCTCTGGAGTCCTCGTTGAAGAAGCGATGGGATTGTCGAGCGTTGGTTCGACGGATGCATCTGTGACCGCGTCCGCCGCAAACGCCGAGACGACGTACTATATCGGTGTATCAAGCGCCCTCAATACGTCCTACGATCCTGTCGCGGGCGGCACCACGACAAATGGAGCGACGGAAGGGTCCTATCTACTCCGTGTTTCCGTTGATCGCGGTGCCCTTTCGGGCGCATCGACGTTGGTGGCGGGAGTGCTGACGACTTCCGCGACCTCGATCACGGTGGTCGATCGCGACCAGTTTCCATTCACGACCCCCTTCACGATTGAAGTGAACGGCGAGCATATGCGCGTAACAGCAGTTGCGGGCAACATGTTTACGGTGGAACGGGGATTTCACGGTACGGTGCGGCAATCTCATGGTGCGGGAGATGCGGTAACTTGGCTGGCCGATGACAATTCAAGTTTTGAAACTGCAATCAGCCTGGGTGTTTTGGGAACGGCGAGTAAGTCGTTGTCATCTCAAATTGAACCGCAAGGTGCTTTCACAACCTTGCCGGAGTATCCCGGTGGGCTAGACGAATTGGGGCATCGCAGTATTCCTTCGGAGTCGCACATCGGTCCGATTCCGCCCAACTTTGATACGACGGATTTTGGCGGCTTCGAAGGCGGGTTTGACCTCGCAGATACCAATGACGCCGCCGACTTGCACGACGGCGTGAATCTCGGTCGCATTTCGGATTTGAATCCGAGCATCGCCGTGATGGATTACAACTTCCAAAACATTTACGGCAAAGATTTGCAAGGCAATTTGCTTTCCAACACGATCACGGCCAATCAAAAACAGCGAACACGAGAGATCTTCGACCTGTTGAGCCGCTATACCGGGATCGTATTCCGCGAGACGCCATCTTCGGGCGTGACGGTCGTCACGGGCGATTTGCGAGTTATCAACGAGTCAACACCTGTCGGTCCGGGCGAGCCTTTCGGAAAAGCGGGCCGTACAAATACCGGTTTGTTGGCCGCCATCGTTGATGCAAACGAATCGGATCACGGTAGCAGCGAGTACGGCGGTAAGTGGTTCCGAACGGCGTTTCAGATGGTTGGCACGGCGCTTGGTCTGGGAACGGCATATGATTTGGCAGCCATTATGGGCGACCTCGGAGCGAATACGGTTCCCGGCGGAGTTGGCATATCGGGTGCACCTGTTGAGCCCGTCTTCCCCGGAGACCAGGATATTGTTCATGCACAACTGCTCTACCGACCTGATAGCACGGACGTCGATCTGTACCGGTTCGAGCTAAACGAATCGGGAGCGTTCTCTGCAGAGACCATTGCGGAACGCCGCGAGCGATCCAGCTTACTCAATACAACGCTTCGGCTCTACAAAGTGCGAACCGATCTATCGGGAGCTGTGGTTACGGATGCGAACGGGAACCCTGTAAAGGATCTTGTTTCTCAGAATGACGACTATTTTGGAAATGATTCGTTCATCGGATTGGATCTAGAGCCGGGCACCTATTACGTTGGCGTCAGCAGTACGGGGAACGCCAACTACGACCCAGCCGTATCCGATACCGGTGGTGGTGGTACTTCGGATGGTGAGTACGACTTGGTACTGCGATTCTCACCGACGCCGAAGTCCAGCCTGATCGACAAGGCACCTGCATTCGAGTTCCTTGTCGGTGGCGAGACGATCACGGTTGGTGAATTCTTGGATTTGGAGGTAGATGGAACTACGAAGACATTCCGGTTCACCGCAAACGGCGCGGTCGGGGGTGACGAGCCCGTATTTTTGACCGCCGACGCCACACCCGAGGAACTGGCCCAATCGCTCGCAGATGCAATTAACGCTTCGGGGCTAAATACGACCGCACAGGTGTCCGGCTCGAGAGTGCGGCTGACAGGAACTGTAAAGCTGTTGTCGAGCGGCGGGATTAGCTTCGATACCGAGTTGCTGGTCAGCAAGAGCCTGAATGCAGCGGATGGACTGCTCGATGGCCTTCCACTCGACGGTGACACGGATGGTCTTCCCGGCGGTAGCTTTGACTTCTGGTTCCAATCCGGTGAGACCATTGTTGTTGATAAGTCCAGCGGCGTGACACCGAACCTTACCGAAGGGTCTGGCACCGCGGCTGATCCGTACGACGAGATTGATCAGGCGCTCGTCGACGCCAGTTATCGCATCAATTTGCCGATCAATTCCGCGACCGCAATTCAACCTGGCGAAACATTTGTCCTTGATGACGGAGTCCACGTCGCCGTCACTTTCACGTTCACGAGCGCAACCGGTGTCTCGGGAACCAATGTCGGAATCGGGTCTGCGTCTTCCGCGGAGGATGTGGCAGATCTCATCGTTGCTGCGATCAATGGTCAGCAGTCGCTCGGATTGCTCGACATCACTGCCGCCAAGACGGTGACAGGTTCTCGGGTGCGAGTTGACGTCGTGGCGGTGAATCCGGACCTTGCATCTTTAAATCTAGGTGGCACGTTTGCGTTGCTGTCTGCCCCAAACTTGGTGCGGATTATTGGTAACGGCAATGTCACAGAGTTCCCTGGAGCGGTTCTCCCATATTTGGTTGGATTGGACGATGTGGGGTCACCACTCGAAGACGGCGGTACCTTTGACGTGCCTCGCGGTGCCACCGTGATGATTGACGAAGGTGTCCTCTTCAAGCTCCAAGATGCAATTATTGACGTCGGAAGTTCGACGGGGACGGTCGATCGACGAGGTGCCGCCCTGCAAATCTTGGGCGTCCCGAATTCATCCGTATATTTCCGATCGTTCCACAATGATACGATTGGGGGCGATAGCGACGCTGTGGGCGCGCCGCCGGCGCCTGGTGATTGGGGTGGTATCGTACTGCGAGATGATTCCGATTTCGAGCAGCAGGGAATTTTCTTGAATTGGTTGAACCACGCCGATCTCAACAACGGGGGTGGCAAAGTCGTTGTCGGCTCTTTAGAAGAAGTGTTCACGCCGATTCATGTCGAAACGGCACGACCCACGATATCGTTCAATCGAATCGCGAACAGTGCTGACGCAGCAATTTCCGCAAATCCCAATAGCTTCGAGGATACGCTCAACCGCATCGGGCCCGACATACAACGCAATACGTTGGTCAGCAATTCGATTAACGGTTTGTTCGTGCGGATCGAGACGAATTCCGGCGTGCCCGTCGAGAAACTCGAAGTTCCTGCGCGTTTCGACGACGACGACATCGTTCATGTTATCACCGAGAACCTTCAGATTGCCGGAAGCCCTGGCGGACCGGTCGTTTCAAACGAGGTTCAGCAACTTGATTTTGTAGGTACTCCGATTGTTGGCGTCCAAACCGCTTCAGGCTACATTCCAGGCGAGACCTTCACGTTGACATTTAACGGCGAAGTAACAAAGCCGATTGAAGTAACGGCGCCGGCAAACATCAACACGAATGAAGTTCAGCGGCTGGAGATTCCCGGTGGTACGGCAACAAAGGGTTTGTTTGACCTGTTTTTTAATAGCGAGAACCAAACAATTGCGGTCCCAGTTACTGCGACCTCAGGAAACTTCACGCTTCGCCTCCAAGATCCCTCGGGACGCGTGGGCGTATCAACGCCGATTCGTTTCAACGCGACAGCCTTGGACCTTAGACAAGCAATCGAGTCGATGCCTAACATCGAACCGGGGGATGTCACGGTTTCCGGAACATTTCCAGGGACAATGACAATCGGTTTTCGAGGCAGGTTGTTGGGGCTTGACGTCGGCGCGTTCACGATTGCGAACAATACTCTCAGCGATGGAACATCGCTCGTATCGCCCAGCATCATCGATGATGCAACGACGAGTATTTCTTTAATTGCAGCAGACCTGCCCTACAATGCGACTGCGAATCAGGTGCGAAGCGCGCTAGAAGATGTGTTTTCGACGTCAATCATCGCGCCCGGGGACATTTTGGTTACTGGTGGTCCGCTCCCGAATCCAATCGATGTGACTTTCCAGGGGAAATATGCCGGGAAAGACATTGTTGGTATGACGATCTTGAACGACTTCTCCAACCCGGTCGGTAACAGCTCCGTCACGTTAAATCCCACGGTTGCTAACGACTTTACACCCGTCATCTATAGTGTCCGCCACAGACTGGAAGAGCTTGAGTCCATTGCGAATCCGGAACTCGGCGAGATTACGACGCTTCACATTCCGAAGGACATTATCGTTAGCGGCGGACCGCTCCCGGCATCACCGGTCAGCATCGAATTCGTCGGACAATATACGGGACGCGATGTTTCTTTGCTGGAAGTGAGCGGAGTTGCGGCGACTTCGAGTGATGACTCGGCTACGTCCACATTTACCCTTGCGAGCGGTTCGTCGATCACGACGGATGTGATTGCGTCTTCGGCCATAACTCAGCGGCCCGCGGCACGTTTGCAGGTCGATCCGGGACTGATTGTCAAGCTGGAAGGTTCCCGAATTGAAGCAGAGCGGGGAACCTCGCAGTTTATTGCGGAAGGAACTTCGGAACGACCAATCGTCTTCACGTCGCGCGTAGACGACTCCTATGGAGCCAGCGGAACATTCGATCTAACCGGGGACGGAATGTCTGTTGGAACCGCGGGCGATTGGGGTGGCTTGATCTTTAACGCGGGTGCATCCGCCAGTATCGATCATGCACTCATCACGTTTGCAGGAGGTCGAATTCCCATCGAGGGCGACTTTGATCAGTTTAACGCGGTCGAAATTCATCAGGCAGACGTACGCATCACGAACTCTGTCCTCGAGAATAACTCCTCCGGATTAGCCAGCAGCAATCGCAATGGACGCGGAACGAACACCGAGGCTGTCGTTTTCGTTCGCGGCGCGCAGCCGATCATCGTCGACAACATATTTCGAGACAACTTGGTCCACGACAACACCCTTGCACCCGCAGGCTATGTGCCGGTTGGCACGCACATCATCAGTATCAACGCCAATTCGCTGACGAGTGACATACAGGGTGACTATGGGCGTACGACGGGCGAGTTGAATCTAGTGATGGACTTTGCCAGCAACGCGCCGGCATTTACGAACAACCGTGGTCCACTCATCCGCCGAAATCTGGTCGACAACAACGGCATTAACGGAATGGAGATTCGCGGCGAGGAACTCACGACTGAAACCATTTGGGACGACACGGATATTGTGCATGTGCTACGCGATGAGATCGTCGTCGTGAACCATCACACGTTCAGCGGCCTTCGACTGCAAAGCAATCCTGGCGAAAGTCTGGTCGTGAAGTTGGGTGGAAATCCCAATGACCCGAGTAACTTGAACGGTCAGAACACGGGCTTCACTGCGAGTGGTACACCGCTTGATATCGATGACCGCGTGGGTGGTACGGTCCAAGTGCTAGGGCAACCCGACTTCCCGGTCATCTTGACATCGTTGTTCGACGACGGCGAAGGAGCAAGTTTTTCAGTCAATGGATTGCCACATACGGACACGAATAATGACGGAAATGTTACCACTCCCAGTGCGGGAGACTGGCGCGGCATTCTGCTTGACGAATACAGCAACGATCGAAACGTGGTTGTCGTAAATGAAGTAGAAGGTCCCTTCACGAACGGAATTGACGTCAATCTCAGCCCCACAAAAGCCCAGTTCCTAGGTGAGTTGGCCGCGAACGAGAAAGGCGGTGACGAGAATCGCGCTCTCGGTTTCACTGTGAATGGCTTCATAGCAGTCGATGATTCTAGCGACATTGACGTCTACAGTTTTAAGGCACCTATTGGGACAGAAGTGTGGCTGGACATTGATCGCACCAATAACTCGTTGGATGCCGTCGTCGAGTTGATCGCGTTCAATCAGAGTCTCTTTGCCCGATCGATCGATAATAATAATTTGGTTAGCACGCCAACGGTGGTCGCACGATCGATGTTCCGCGATGCGCGACTCGGTGGAGACTCTTATTCCACAAATCCCGACGATCCGGGAATGCGTGTTGTATTGCCCGGCACGGGAACCGGTATCGGCACTTACTATGTCCGTGTGAGAAGCAACACGGCATCGGGCCAGATCAGTAATGTCAACGCTGGGTTAACCAGAGGTGAATACCAGCTGCAAATAAGGCTACGCCAAGAAGACGAAAAAGGCGGATCGAATATCCGATTTGCCAACATCTTGTATCCAGAGACTGGAATTCACGCCATCGGGCTACCTGCTCACTCACCCTTGATTGGTGAAGCGGCTGAAGATAGTACGGACAACAATTCTCTGGCGAATGCTCAGATTATTGGGAATCTTCTAGCAACCGACCAAAACGTCATCAGTGTTGCCGGCAGAATCTCTGCGGAAAACGATGTCGACTGGTACCGCGTAGAACTGACGTACGAAGATATTCAGTCGATTGCCGGTGTGAACAACGCAACCAGATCCTTCGCAACGATCTTCGACATTGATTACGCGGATCAATTGAGCCGCCCGGACACCGTTCTTTCCATTTATGACGAAGGTGGTCGGTTGATCTTGGTGTCGCGAGACTCCGATATCCTTGATGATCAACCCATCAATGATCAGACGAATGACTTCTCGGATCTATCGCGGGGCAGTCTTGGTAAGTTGGACCCTTATATCGGCAGCGTTCAACTGCCTGCCGAATCGCCGGGGCGAAGAGAGTTCTACTACGTTGCGGTCTCCTCGAACGCGAGGCTTCCCAACCCGCTTGACCAGACATTCAACGCTGCGACCGCTTCGCCCCTCGTGCGGCTAGAGCCTGTTAACTCGGTTCAACGTGTTGTTGAAGATCACATCGGATTCAGTCAGTCGAGTGGCTTACCGGGCAGCGAACTTGGGTATACAACCGGTGACAACCTCGTAGGTACCCAGCCGGACGGTACTCGTGAGATCCTACCTAATACGCCCGCTATTCTCGATCTTCGGGACACCCGAACCGACTTTGTCAATGAAATCCCCTTGGCGACAAATGTAACGCCCTGGACTCTGGGAGACGTTCAGCTTTTCGTTTCAACTGGAGGTTCAATTCAGTCTATAAATCCCTTTGACGGTCAAAACTGGTATCAACTTACGACGAGTAGCAACATCGTCGATCTTGATATTCGACCGGACGGTCGACTGTTCATGTTGCGGCAGGATACAGGCGCAAATAACAGTACCTCTGGCATCATCGACGAAATCGATGTCGGCAGCGGTGATACGCTCAACTTTAATGATGGGTTGGGCCCAGACACTCAGACGGTTGGAGCGCTCGTATTTCGGCGGGAGTCAAGTCCGACCGATTATGAGTATTTAATTTCTGAAGGCTCGGTCGGTGGCAGTTCCATCATCGGTGACACCGATTTGCCCACGAACACCGGGAATGGGACTCGAAGCCGCGGCAGTCAGAGCAACACCGGCGGTTTGACGACCGGACTGGCGTATGACGGCGATGCGCGAGGCAATTTGTACGGGGTTACCTCGATCGGCGAGTTCTACTTGGTCGGCGCCGGCGGCGGGACTGTGTTGAACAATTTTGGAGTGCCATTCTCGGGACTTGCGCTGGGGCCCCAGAATGTGGAAAACGGCAAGTACAGCCAGCTGTTTTTCGCAACGACTTCGAACGGACGACTCTATGCGATCGACCCGAACGATCCGTTAGGTGATGGCAGCTACCTGCCGACGTTCCCCGTCTTCGATACGGACCGTGATGGATTGGCCGATTCAAACATCGTGAACATTGGATTCGGAGCGACGGGTCTCGCCTTCTCTCGTGTCGACTTTAACTTGTGGCATCCGACCTTGCATCGCTGGAACGAAGCCGGTCACGGAATCAACACGCCCTTCGATGACAGCCGGAACGGTGAAGTTGGTGACTATAGCTTCTATTTCGGCATCGAAGAGCGAGACAACTCAGGCGGGAACCGCTACCTGACCTATACCGGCCAGACTGGACAGTTGGGTGTTCTCAATGATATCTACCAGCAGGATCTAACGCTTGGCGCTAACAGTATCGGCAATAACTACAACCTGCCGGGCGGTGCCCATGGGTCTTTGGTGACTAATTCCTTCAGCCTTGAAGGGTACGAGCGCACCGATAAACCAACCCTCTATTTCGACTACTTTCTGGATACCGAGACGCAAAACAGTACGAACCGCATGCGGGATAGCGCTCGAGTGTTCATCTCGAAAGATGATGGCGCATCGTGGGAAATGCTTGCCACTAATAACTCGACGCTTACAGCGAGAAATTCCCCGACGAATCCGGACACAGAGTTGCCAACCTATCTCACAGTGTCCCGAGATGCTTACCCAGCGGCACCAAATCAAGTCGTCCAGGAACTGTTCGACATCGACGAACCTGGCGCACCTGACACTTGGCGTCAGGCACGTATCGACCTTGCCGACTTTGCAGGCGAGCCGAACCTCAAGTTCCGTTTTGACTTTAGTACCGCGGGTGCGATAACGGATGACTTTTCGATGCCCGGCGACCGCGATGGTGACGGGTTCAGGGCGGTCGAGAGTTCCCGCAACAACGATCATGCGGGCTTCTTTATCGACGACATTATTGTTGGTTTCGCCGAACGTGGCGAGATGATCACTGGGCCTGGTGATCAGCGTAGCAACTCGGATTTCTTCCAGTTGCCGCAGAATCCAGTCTTCGGCGCGCCGACGCAATCCTTGGTCGGTGAGTACCAGTTGGAGATCCGTCGAGGCACGGAGTATATCGGGAACGACGTCATTAAGTTTGATTTCAACGATCCCGCAAATCCAACGTGGATTGGTGAACCGCTATCTCCGATTCATACCACCACCTCTCCAGGCGGACCGACATCCGTAGCTCGTGACACAAAGATCTTGACGACGTTTGATACGAATGAACGCTTGTCGGATGGCGTCACGATAGCAATTCCAGCGGGAGAGTCCATCACAGACGGAGAAGCGATTCTAGTCGGCGACGGTGTTACGTCATATGTTTTCGAGTTTGATCGTGGCGGCGGATTACTTGGTTCGACCAATATTCGCATCCCAATCAATGGTACTGAGACGCAAGGTGAAGCTGCAGCATTAGTTGCCGGCGCGATTAATGCTCAGGCAAACCTGCTCGTTACGGCCTCCGTTCAAGAGGTTAGTGTCAACAGCTCTCTTGTCCATTTGAACAATGCGGTCGAATTGCGGATTGGTCGTGGAGATCTAAGCGGTGCACAGGCGGGCGTGGAAAAGCTGACGGTGGCCATTGAAGCTGATTCGATCGGCGAGGCAGGCGGAACGACGAATGCCTCGCTAGTGCGTACCGGTGATGTGACGCTCCCATTAATGGTTACGGTCTCGGCAACCGATCTGTTGCCGCCTACCGGGCTAACGAGCGAATTGGAGCTATCATGGACGGATGGTGGGGGGACAACCTTTACTGGCCAGACGATCAACATCCTCTTGGAAGCTGGCGCCGTAGCCACCAATTTTACGGTCACTGGATTGGATGATACCGCAAGTTTGACACCGGCTGACGGCGACAAATCGGTCAAGGTGAATGCGGTTGCGCCAGGGTTTGTAAGCGTATTCGATGTTGTCGACGTCATTGACGACGAGCAACCGACTTTGACGTTGGAGATTCTTGATACATCGATCTCAGAAGCAGGAGGTACGACGACCGCCATTGTGCGGCGTAATACTCCTCCAGGTGCGGCGTTATCGATCAACCTGCTGAGCCACGAGGTAAGCGGCGTGATCGTCCCCACAACCCCGATCACTATCGCCGCCACCGATAATGCGAGTCTACCATTCACGATTTCGGGCTTCGATGACACGCTCTTCGAGGGTGCACCGACACCTGTGACAATATCTGCTCATTCTGCTGGATTCATCAGTGCAATTGCTGTCCTTGACGTTGAGGATGCGTTAGACACACGAATCATCATCGACGATGCCGACTTAACAATCGCTGAAGGTGGGGCCAGCGTTAACGCTCGTGTCGAACGTTCGCCTGGTGACGTCTCGACAACCGTGACGATGACGATTACTGCAACTGCGGGTGCCCTAGTCGACGGTGGATCGGGTCCAATGGCTTCGACCACGGTTGTCATTCCGGCTGGTTCGACACTGTCGAATGACTTCACCATTATTGCGGACGATGACACGAACCAAGATGGTAATCAATTGGTTACTATCACCGCGACGGACCAAGATCTCACGGCTCCGCTCTATTCCCAATCCAGTGCCCAGATTACTGTCACCGATAACGACATTCCGTCTTTAAGTCTCAGTATTGCGCCGATCGCGGTCAGCGAAGCGTTTAGCGAAGATCGTCTGACACCGGCAACTTGGGTTCGCGTGTCACGCACAGGAGACCTAACAAACCCACTCACGGTATTCGTCGGCTCCGGTGATCCGTTTCGCGCCACTGTCGCGGAACAAGCAGATCCGCCGAGCGGTGCGATGCAGGCGCTTCAGATTCCTGCGGGCCGCGCGTTCGTCGATTTCCCCGTCTCGACTGAAGACAACATCAACTTCGAAACCTCAACCAGCGTTCCCATCAACGCGAATGCGACGGTACCTGACGGCAGCGGCGGGACCATCGTGATCAACACGTCGGCCAGCTTGGTTGTGGACGACAATGAAGACAATTTCATTCTCGTGCTTGATCAAGACGTGCTAGACGAGAGTAATTCAATCGGAAACGGCATCCCGTTCTCCGTTCGCGAGCGTCGTCCGTTCACCGCCCTTGCAACGCCGACCAACAACCTCTTCGTGACGGCAAATCCTGGTGGCAGTTCTGGATTTGTGTGCGAGGCAAATATCTTGTGCAGAGCAACTCTTCCGAGTTTCTTTGGGGTTGGAGTTCAAGATGCTACTGTTCCCTACATAACGCTTCCGGCCAATATCGGCGACAGCGGCGAGCAACGCGTTGACTTCACACTTTCGACAGCCGCACCTATCGACACGACCGCTGTACTCGCGCCATTCACATCAGCGGATTCGATCTACTTCCACGATCTTTCCACACAAAGTCTTGACATCCAGATCACGGATCCCAACATCGTTGAAGGTGGCGTCACGACGGCTGTTGTGACACCGCTGAACCGTCCTCCGGGGCAGCCAGTCACCGTGACGATCACGTCGAGTGACGTTGGAGAAGCGCTGCTTCGCCGTTTGAGTTCGGATCCGGCAAGCAGTTCAATTAGCATTACAATTGGTGCGACTCAGCCGAACGCAACTTTCGAGATCGTTGGCGTTCAGGATAATGTTGTTGACGCGGACTTCGATCTAGATGGTGACCGTGATCAAGTCGTTGAGATTACAGCCGATGCACCCGGATTCGATCGAGGGATTGATCGTGTAGACGTCGTCGATACTACAGCGCCCAATGTAGGCCTCACGCTTCACACACGAATGCCTGACGGGTCATTGAGCGCCCCGATTACGTCACCACAAATCCAAGAGACCGCTGGTCAACGTGCACTCGTCGGGCAAATTACAGTAAATAACTTCGAGGGACGAACCAATCGGGCAATCTGGGGCGATGCGAACAGCCTTCCGCTGCTTTTCAATATTACCGCCACGGAGTTGAGCACGGGCTTTGACGCAATCGGAGCGGGAAATGAAATTGGCGTGTTTGGCGGGGTGATCACGCGAGATCCTGGCAATCCGCTCCAAGGCTTCGTTACGAACAGTCAACAAGTGATTGTGCCGGCAGGAGCACTTTCGACGACTTTCGATATCGATGCGAAGGATGACTTTACCTTTGACGGCAATCAACAGGTGCGTCTGAGCGTGTCCTCCGCGGGGCTGGGCAACGCGCAAGCGGACCTGACGGTTGTCGATAGTATTCCAAATGTAGATTTGTCGATTGACATTGCTGCAACCGCGTTGAATGAAGGAGCCAATACGTTCAATCTCGCAGTTCGGCGGAGTGGTGACGTGCAAGGGCCATTGACGGTCGGCGTCAGGGCCTTCGATCCGACAACTGCCGTCCGGGCTAACTCCGATGAGGTCTCCTTGTTCTGCTTCTCGTCATGTACGGGTGGTGGAACGAATGTGCAGGTTGTGAACGTCACTTTTGCTCCTGGTCAAACCGTTCTCAACTTCCCGTTTCTTATCCGTGCAGAGAACGAAGGATTGGCGGATGGCACTCAGCCAGTCGCGTTCGAGTTTCTGAACGCCGGCAACATTGACACCACGATCGATACATTAGACATAGTCGACGTCGACACACCGACTTTGACGTTGAGTGTCAATAGTCCTAATGACGTATTGGAAACAGCGGGGAGTAATGCGACGACTGTTACAATCTCTCGCAATACACCGACCAACCAATCGCTAACCGTTCAGCTGTTCAGCAGCGACCCAACTGAGGCAAGCACGACAGCGAGCGTTTTCATTCCCGTCAATGCGTCGAGTGTGACGGTGCCGGTTAGTGTCTTTGATGAGCTGATTTCGGACGGTGTGAACGTGGTCGAGCTCTTTGCCGCGGCGCAGGGTTTTCAACACGGCAGCGACACGTTGCGAGTCACCGCGGTTGAGAATGTTGACACGTACGATCGATTGGGCGACCGAAACGTCGAGCGTCAACAAGGACAATTGCGGATCGAAGGAAACACCGTTCGATTCCCGAGCCAATGGGGCATCGAAGTTGAACCCGGACCTGTCGACAACGGCACTCAATCGCACCCCGGACCGCTCCGCAACTTCCCAACCTTGAGCGCTGACGATCTCGTTCCCGGAGCGGTGATTGTTAATAATCTCATCGCCAATCTTCGGAACGCGCAGGGGGGAATTCATGTCAGCGGTAGTTCGTCCAACGTACCCGCTTCAAGCCCTTTCGTCCGCATCACCAACAACACCGTATTTGGCGAAGAGGTCCTGCAACAGCAGACACCGATCACTCAGGCAGACATCATCTTCATGGTAGATGTCTCGGCAAGCATGGCGCCGAAAATCGACGCGTTAAAATTAGAGCTTGCACAGTTCGATCAACGCATTAACTCATCCATCGACGCGCTCTACGGCTTGCTGGAGTTCCCCGCATCTCCGTTGGATACCGACCCGGAGTTCCTCGTTGACTTAATGCCGTTCTCGCAGTTTGTACTCGATCCGGGCTTCGTTAATTTGACGGATTCGCTTACGGGCACAGAGAATGGAAGTTTGGCGATCTTAGAAGCGTTGGATGATACAACTTTCCTTCCGCTGACAGACTTTTCCGACCGTCGTCCGAATGCCATTACCGTACCGATCGTCTTCACCGATGAAGATGACGACAGCAGCATCACCGATCAGCGTGCCGCACTTGCATTACTGCAGCAGCGAAACGCCGTCTTCTTTGGCATCGACAACCCCGATAGACCAGGCTTCAATAATACGGCGTCCACCTACGAAGCGTTTGCTCAGGTAACGGGTGGTGCAACTTTTGACATCGATGACTTCTTACAAGACCCGACCGCGTTTTTCATCTCTTTCTCGAACGCGTTCTTGTCTTCCGTGTCCGGCGCGGCATCCGGTACGGCAGTTCTGGTTGACAATAACGCAAGTCCAACGATTCTCAACAATATCATTGCGAACACGGCAAACGGCCTCAGTGTTGCCGGCTCGGCGGCGACGACCGTGATCGGTGCCAACTTTTTCCAGGGTAACAACTCGAACGGCCAAGTGGGTACCAACGCGATCATCGCACAGCCGGATGCACAGGGTAATCTGCCGCCATTATTTGTTGAAACTCGTTTGGGCAATTTCTACCTTGCCCAAGGTACTGCCGCGATTGACAGTTCTTTGAACAGTTTCCAGGATCGTCCAAACTTCGTTGCTGTGAAGAGTCCATTGGGATTAGCCGAGTCGCCTGTTGTGGCGCCCGAGTTCGACGCTTACGGTCAAAAGCGATTGGACGATCCGTCGCAACCGTCCGCGACGGGACTTGGGAATGACATCTTCAAGGACCGCGGCGCTATTGAACGCGCTGATTTTAATAGCGGTTTCGCACGCCTGGACATTCCCCGCGATAACGACATCGACAATATCGATCTTGATCCGCGTAACACGATCGTCTGGCTGGCGGACCCTGCGTTCCCGAATCAGTTTGTGGTCGAATTGGTCGATGAGGGAGTGGGAATCGACGACGACTTGATTACGTCGCTGCAATTTCAATTGTTCCAGGATGGCGTGGTCCTGAATCAGGGAGAAGACTACTTTTTTACCTACAACCCCAATTCGAATCGCGCGATTTTCACTGCCCTGACGACGTTCGAATTGGAACATGACTATACGATTCTCGTTGATCGGTCACCGGAGCTTGGGATTCGAGATCTTGCGGGCAATCTATTGCTCGCAAATCAAACGAATGGACAGATTCGATTCGATATCATCTTGACCGATGCTGCTAACGACGCGCCTCAGAATGTCGTTCCCGGTCCGCAAACGATTTTAGAAGGTTCGTCGATTCGCTTCTCGAATGGCGGTGCGACTCTGAAGTACGAGAGCGGTGTTCAGAAGCTACTGTTAACAGAGAAGTCGGGACTGAGAGATTCCGTCGCCATGGACATTGTTGTGCCCGGCCCCAGTACCCCGCTGAGCTTGAGCGTAACGGGCGTTGGCACAGGGCAAGCGACAATTCGAGTTGTCTTAGGTACGAACGCCAGCGGCACACCGATTTCGACGACGGATGAAATCGTCGAAGCGATTCAGAGAAATGCCCTGGCGAATGGGTTGGTGTCTGCGACAGCAACCAATCCATTCGTGTTCGCGCCTTCCGCGTCGCAATTAGGTGTCACAGAGATTGGCGGTAGTTTTGATTTCGCCGCCGGTGCCGAGACGCTAACCATCACGAAACCGCTATCGGTAACGGATCGGGTGCAAGTTGAATTGCTTGACCCCGGTGCCGCAAATCAAGCGCTCGCGTTATCCGTGTTCGGTGTCGGATCAGGTCTTGCCACAATTCGGATTCGGCTGGCGACTGACGCAAACGGAAACCCGACATCAACGACAGATTCGATCATTGCCGCAATTCAAGCATCGACCATCGCATCGAGTCTTGTCACCGCGACCGCGACCGGGACAGGGGTTGTTGCACCGGCAGTCGGTCCAAGAACGGTCGCGACCGCAAATCGACTTCGTACTGGCGACCCAGATGCGTTCCTGGCGGTGTATCCGACGCCCGATGTTGGCCTGACGCCGGAAGACGGTGTGCTGGTTGTGACATTGGCTGCGACGAACGGGACCGCAAACGCGGGCACGATCACGCTCGCCGGAATGACGGGTCTGGCGGTTGTTGGCAATGGGACTTCGTCGGTACAGATGACCGGTACAATTGCGCAAATCAATGCCGCGATCAATGGCTTCGTCTATGTTCCGCCAGCAGACCATAACACCGATGTGTCCCAAACGCTGATCACGATCACAGCCGAGGATCAAGGCCGGTTCGGTGTACCGCCGGGAGGGATGACGTCCCTGACCGATGTCGATTCCTTCGAGATCGTCATTATTCCTGTCAACGATCCACCGACGATTTCTGGAACGGACCCCGTACCAGTGACCGAAGAGGTCAGCACAAACGTCATGGTGGCGATCCCGCCAATTACGGTTACAGACATCGAAGCGTTGGAAATCGGAGTCGGAAATTGGACCGTGACGTTAAGTGTTCCCGCAGGTCAGGGTAGCCTCGACGTCAACGAAGCCTTGGCCTCGATCGTCGATGAAAGCGATCCCGCTAACATCATCATTCATGGGTCGGTAGCCGAACTCAACGCGATTCTTCAGACGATCGTGTACACGGCTCCCAACGAGTTCTTCAACACGGTTCTAAATGGCGGGCCGGTGATAATCACGGCCACTGTGGATGACAACGGAAATAACGGTGGCGGCTCGCTGACCGCGAGTACGACAGTTGCCGTGACGATTGATGAAAGTCAAGATGCCCCGATTGTGGACCTCACGGCTGGCAACATCTTCTTAGGGACGATTTTTGAAGATAACGAAGATGGTGCCGGAAATGTCATTACTGACCCCACAGGGATTGCGGTAACAGACTTCCTCACGTCGGCGCGGACGCAGACAAATCCAACGGTATTCGATCCGGACGGGCCAAATGTTCCCTTGGGCGTCGCGATTGTTGACGTCGACACAACCGGTGTCTGGGAGTTCTCGACCCAAAGCGGCGCGCCTGGCACATGGAATGTACTCACTGTCAGCGCGACCTCCGCGACGCTATTGAGCAATGACCCGGCGAATCGCATTCGTTTCACACCTAACCCGAATTTCAACGGGCAAGCTGCACTCAAGTTCCACGCTTGGGATCTGACGGATGGTGCGACCAACGGCACGAATGTTGATCCTTCTACATCATTGGGAGGTGCGAACGCCTACAGCGTCAATGTCGGTACGGCGACGCTTACAATCGCATCCGTCAACGACCGGCCGAGTTTCCAGTTAAATGATGTTGACGGAACGACGACTCCGGAGATCGACATCTTGATCAACGAGGATGCCGGCGCACAAATGTTTGTCAACTTTGCGACAAACCGGTTGGCGGGGCCTGCTGGGGCACCGACCGAAGGTGCTTTGCAGCAATTCAATCTTTCGGTTGTCAGTTCAACTCCCGGATTCTCGTTTGCTGCTCTGCCACAAATCGATGTAAATACGGGCCAGTTGACTTTTGAGGTCGCGACAGACAGCAGCGGTACCGCCGTCATCGAGGTCACGTTGATGGACGATGGGGGGACGCTGAACGGAGGCCTCGACACTTCACTCCCGCAGACTTTTACGATCAATGTAACCGCGGTCAATGATAAGCCGGTGATTACGGTTCCCGCGGCGACATTGATGGTTAACGAATCGACAACAACCACACTGGCAACGCTCCCGATCACTGGCGCAAACACAATTGTCGTGTTCGATGCGGACGTTGTTGAAACTCCGAATGCGCCGCTCACGGTGACATTAACTGTTGGAAATGGCGATGGTACTGACGGCACCGTCAGTGTTACGCCGGATCTACCAAACGGTGTTCCTGCGAGTGGTATCACGCCGAGTGCAAACAACGCTGTATTGACCTTGACCGGAACATCAGCCGAGTTGGCGGTGACGTTGCCCAGCCTTGTTTACACCGTTCCCACCGATTACTTCAACGTGACGAACAATCCGGGAAATGTATTGTTGTCGGTGGACGCGACGGACAATGGTCATGGCGGGCGTTTCAGCCCAGCTTTAAGCGCCGACACGAAAACGGTGATGATCCGAGTCAACCCGACCAATGATGCTCCCGTCATCACGATGTCTGCGGCACCGATCGGGGTTGAGGGTGCGGTGCCCACTTACTCTTTTGCGACAGCACCGATCTCGGTCTCCGATATCGATAAGACGCATAATGAGACGCTCGCCGGTGCCCAATGGACGATGACATTGGCGATTCCGACGGGTACCGGGACGCTGACGGTGAATACCGCAGCGGCGGGCGGTGTCAACCCGGGTAGTATCTCGGGAAGCGGCACACGGATGATGACCTTGGTGGGAGCAATCAGCGAGATCAACGAGACGCTGAAGACGCTTCTTTATCAAGCTCCGAATGCTGACTTCAATCAAACGGTCTATGGTGGCGCTGTCGTACTGAGCGCGAGCATCAACGATAACGGAAATACACCAGGCCCTGCTTTGTCATCGTCTGAGACGCTTGACATCTTCGTACAGCCCGTGAACGATCCACCGCTTTTCAATAAGGGATCTAACCAAGCTGTGTTGGAAGATGCGAATTCCGGCGCAGGCATTGGTGTTCATTCGGTGCCGGGATGGGCCACGAATGTCTTTACTGGTCCAGTTGATGCGACGGACGAGCGAGCTCTTGTGGCACAAAACGTCCTCGCATTCACCTTGACGCCAGTGAGCGGCACGTTGCAATTCGCAAGCCTCCCCACGGTGACGTTCAACTCTACGACTGGTCAGTGGGATTTGAACTATACGACGGCGCCGGACAGCAATGGAGTCCGCGTGTTTGAAGCTGTGTTGAACGATAATAACGGGACGCCATTCGATCTTAGCGACGATGCCGTATCACCACCTCAGACTTTCACAATAACCGTTACACCAGTAAACGATGTCCCCGCGTTTACACTGGCGAGTACGAGTTACACAATTCTCGAAAACACGGCTGACAGTGCAACGACCGCTGTACCAACGAGCGTGTCGAATTTCGCCACGGATATTCGCCGAGGTCCGGTGGGTGTGGCTGACGAGGCGGCACAGACGGCAACATTCACAGTCACTCGGATTCCGGCTTTGAACTCGGGCACGCTGAACTTTGTGACACTGCCGTCAATTGATCCAGTGACCGGAGACCTTACTTTTGAGACCGTAGACAACACCAACGGATCGGCGGTCTTTTCCGTTGTCATGCGAGACGACGGCGGAACTGCATTCGGTGGTATCGATACGGCGCCTACGCGAACGATTACGATCAACGTGACTTCGCAGAACGATCCGCCGGTCATTGGTAATCCTGTTGCGGACCGAACCGTAGTCGAAGACGCCGATGACACGATTATCGAGTTGTTTCAGGACGTTTTCGATGATGTCGATATTGCTAACGACGGAGACAGCTTGACGTTTGGCTTTACAATTCTGTCCGATCCGGGCCAGCTCTTTAATACGCAAGTCTTTAACACTGGCGCTCCCGATCAATACGGCGGCGGCAGCGCCACGCTAAGTGGTTCGCAATTGGTTTTGAACTATGGTGCTCATCGACATGGTGTCGCGCAGATCCGCGTGTCCGCCACAGACAAATTCGGGGCAACTGAAACTGACGAGTTCTCCGTTACCGTCAGCGCGGTGAACGATTCGCCAGTGATCATCAGTGCGATTCCGGATGTTAGTGTTGTCGAAGGCGACGCCGACGGCGATCCGACCTTTACACGCGCCTTGGCGAGCGTCTTTGGCGATGTGGATATTGCAACGGACAGTCCGGCGGATACCCTGACATTCTCGCTGGAAAGCGGATCTTCCAATTCGCTGTATACGGCGTCACTTACCGGCACTCAAATGGATCAATTGAATATCTCTTTCAAGGCGAATGAGTATGGCAGTGCCAATCTCGTTATTCGAGCGACGGACAGTCATGGGTTGTTCGTAGACGAGACAATTGTCGTCACGGCAACTCGTGTGAACGACGCGCCGACAGGTGGTGTAGATGTTTTGAATACAGTCGAGGACACAGCGGTGTCGGTTGCCGAGGCGCTGCTGTTGTCTAATGACGCGCCGGGACCTGCCAACGAACTTGGTCAGACGCTAACAATCGTGTCCGTTGCCGCGGACGGATTGAATACGCATGGGACCGTGTCGCGAAGTAACGCTGGATTGATCACCTATACCCCGGCGCCTAACTACAGCGGTCCTGCGACGTTTGTCTATTCGATTCGTGATAATGGACGAACACGCAATCCCGTGACAGGCGTACTGTACGACGATTTCAAGACGACGACGGTGACTGTGACCGTCAATGTTGCACCAGTTAACGACGCTCCGACGATCACGCCCAGCGGAACGCAGATGCTTATGGGTACGAACGAGGATGTCGGGGCGGCACCCCCAGCCACGACCGTTCGCAGTATCCTTGGATCGACGGCAAATGATGTCGATGGAACGGAGAGTGGGATTGCAATCATCGCCGCCACAGGTAGTGATCTGGCGAACTGGCAGTTCTCGACAAACAACGGAGTAACTTATACTTCGTTCTCGACACTGAGTCCGCTGGGTGGTGATGACGCCCTGTTACTGCGGCCTGATGATTTGCTGCGGTACGTTCCTGACGGACGCAATGGGGAGATGCCGACCATTCGTTATCGAGCTTGGGATCAGACGGGCGCGACCGCCGGGCAGCAGGGTACGCAAGTCGATACCGCAAACAACGGCGGCGAGACGCCCTTCAGTGCTCAGACCGACGTCGCGACGGTGACAATTCAAAGTGTCAACGACGCCCCGCAAATGCCGGTGTTTGCCACGCCCGTGTTCTTGACCGGTACGAACGAAGACACAAACAGTATCGGAAGCCAAGTCGGCGCATTCATGGGCGCGACTTCGGATGTTGATAACGGAGCACTGCGCGGGATCGCCATCATCGGCTTGACCGGTAGCGGTTGGCAGTTCTCGTTGGATGGTGGTACGAACTACCAAGCCGTGTCCTCTGTCGCACCGACGGGCGTCGCTCAGAATACAGCCTTGCTGCTTCGTTCCACGGACTTCGTGCGTTATGTTCCAGATCGACTAAATGGCCAGACTGCAACCTTGACGTATCGGGCCTGGGACCAAACTGGGAGCGTTGCGGCTGGACAGCTTGCTGACGTGTCGGCGATCGGGCAAGGCGGGACGACACCGTTCAGCGCTGATAACCAACCAGGCGCTGGAGATGGCGTGAACACCGTTTCGCTGATAGTGTCCTCCGTAAACGACGCTCCGGTGATGAACATCAGTGGCAATCCGATGTTGCCGACACGTACGGAAGATCAGGTATCGCCGACCGATAATCCTGGAACGGCAATCTCCGTGATTCTGGCTACCGGAGCGAATGGCAATCCGATCACGGATGTCGACGCCAACGCGGTGGAAGGAATTGCAATCACAGGGGTGACGGGCCTGAACGCCAGCGGCTGGCAATACTCCTTGGACAACGGTGGAACATATCTGCAAGTGGGTCCGGTATCGAACAGCTCGGCGCGCTTGCTACCAGATACGGCATTGCTACGTTACGTTCCCAACACCTTGAATGGCGAAACGGCAACGATATCCTTCCGAGCGTGGGATGTTTCGAGTGGTGTGGCTGGTGGAGTGGGATCGACTTTGGTCAGCGGTGGTTCCACAAGTTTCAGTACTACGGTGGAAGTCGCTTCAATCGTGATTTCTTCGGTAAATGATAGTCCCGTTGCGGTTGGTGATACCTTCGCAGTCAACGAGGACGTTCGGCTGACAGTTTCCGGTCAAGGCGTGCTCCAGAACGACCTGGATGTCGATCTCCCTGCTCAGGTTCTACGCGTCTTCGAAGTTGACGGAAGCGTTCTCACCGGGAATCCGTCGACAATCTCGGTGACCTCGGGACTTGGGGCATCGATCATAGTGAACGGCAATGGTTCCTTCACCTACGATCCGACGTTTTCCTCGGAGCTGCAAAAGCTCGCGACGGGCCAGACTCGCCAGGACTCGTTCCGATACAAGATACGAGATAACAGCACGGCAACGAATGACGAATCGAACGAGGCAACTGTTACGTTGATGGTCACGGGCGTCAATGATCGCCCTGTGGCAAGTAACGTGAGCATTAGCGCCACGGAGGACGGAAGTCCGGTTTCGTCGCTGTTCGTTTCGACCGACATCGACACGGGGGAAACCGCCTCACTTCGATATATCGTGCTCACACAACCGAGTGAAGGAACGGTCACGGCGAGCAATGCTCCTGGCGATGCACAGTTTACGTTCGCTCCCGGAAGTGCATTTCAAGACTTGGGTGCTGGCGAAACTCGTGACGTGGTATTCACTTATCGAACGCGGGACGCTCAAAACCTTGATAGCAATGTCGCTACTGTGACGGTGACGGTTACGGGTGTCAACGACTCGCCTGTTGCCAGTGGTGTCGACGTAACAACCACTGAGGATGGACCGGTTGTAGGCGACTTGTTCGACGTGACAGATTTGGATGACGATGCATTGACGTTCACCATCGTGGATAACCCGGCCAAGGGTACGGTGACGCTGGCGGGATCAAGTGGGTTCTCCTATGATCCCGGAAATGCATTTCAGTCGTTGGACGCGGGCGATTCGGAAGTCGTGACTTTCACGTACAAGGCAACCGATCCGATCGGAGCGGCGAGCGGCAACGCGACGGTGACGATTACCATCACGGGTGTTAACGACGCGCCGCAGGCTACGGACGACTCCAATCTGACTAACGAAGACACACTGCTGGTCGTTGCAAGCTCCGACATGTCTGCATTGCTTCGTAACGATACTGATGTCGATGCGGACGACACACGCACGGTGACTCGATCGGACGTCGTCAGCGCGCTCGGAGCAACCGTCAGCGTCGACGCTTTGGGTGGGTACAACTACAATCCCACGAGTTCTGCGATCCTTCAGGCACTCACTCAATCTTCACTCTCCGTCAGAGATACGTTTACCTACACAGTCACAGACTCGGCTGGAATTACCGATACAGCGACGGTCACGATTACCGTTAGCGGCGTCAATGACGCACCGGTGGCGCGAACGGACTTTGGCGTCACTTCGGAAGATACAGTCTTGAATGTTGCTGCCCGTGGCGTGCTCACCAATGATACGGATCCCGACGAAGGGGAAACCGCTGGTTTGCTGACGATGCCAGGGACGACGACCAGCACTCTGGGCGCGCATGTCACGATCAACGTCGGTGGATCGGGCAGCAGCGGTGGACAGGGTGACTACAGTTACGATCCGACCACGGCTCCGCAACTCCAATCGCTAAAGCAGGGTGAGATCGCTACGGACACGTTCACCTATACTGTGCGCGATGTAAACGGCACCACTTCGACCGGTCTCGTCTCGATCACTGTGGTAGGAGCCAACGACGCGCCTGTTGCTAACGACGATTTCGCATCGACCGATGAAGACTACTCGCCGATTGCTCCCGGAGCGGTGCCGATCATCGCGAATATCTTTGCGAATGATGTCGACCCCGACGACGCAAACTTGATACTGAAGTCGTTCGACACCAGGAGTCAGTTCGGTGCGAGCGTGTCGATTAGTGCGGACGGCCGAGTGTCTTATGACCCGCGCTCTGCGATCGCTTTACAGGCGTTGTCGCAGGGACAGTCCGTCACGGATCTCTTTACCTATGAGGTCGTTGATAGTTTAGGCCTGACCTCCAAGGCAACTGTCAGCGTCACGGTGGCGGGCCGGAATGACGCGCCTGTCAGCGTGAACGATTCGGCTGCGACCGATGAAGATACTTCGATCTCGATCAACGCCGCGAATGGTTTGCTACTCAATGATACGGATGCCGAGGGAGCATCGCTGAGCGTGTCTTCGGTAAACGGACTTTCCGGTAATGTTGGTTCCTCTTTTGTGCTTCCGTCTGGTGCAACACTGCTGGTCACTACCGGTGGTGCCGTCTCGTACGATCCATCGACTTCGGCGACTCTGAATCAATTGCCAGTCGGTGCCTCGTTCATCGACTCATTCACGTATCGAGCATTTGACGGGACGTCGGCGTCGACCACGCAAGGCACGATGGCGATTACGATCACAGGTGTGAACGATCGCCCGACGGCAACGTCCGATTCGTACTCGACCAGCGAGGATGCACCGCTATCAGTTGCGGCGGCGGGAGTGCTTGTCAACGACGTGGATGTCGACGGTGATACTCTGCGTGCGACTGCGTTCACGGGCGTGAGTTCACGAGGTGCCGCTGTGATTTTAAACACCAACGGATCGTTCAATTACGACCCGACAAGTGTTGCACAGTTGCAGGCTTTGGCGACAGGACAATCGTTAACCGATACGTTCATCTATACAATCACGGATGGCAACGGCGGCACAGCGACTTCGACCGTCACGGTAACTGTGAACGGAGCGAACGATGCTCCGGTCGCGGTTGGGGATTCCTATCGTGTCGATGAAGATTCAAAGTTGATCGTATCCGGTGCCGGAGTGTTGGGTAACGATTCTGATCCCGATACTACGAACAATATCATGGTCGGGACGTTTGATGTGACTAGCGCACGCGGTGCCCCAGTTAGTTTGAACCCCGACGGCACGTTTACCTACGATCCGACGACGGTTGTCGCGATACAGCAGTTGTCTCCTGGGCAGACATTGATCGATTCGTTTACATACCGGGCCACCGATGGAACCACGTTGTCCAACACGGCGACGGTTGCAATCACGATCGAAGGACGAAACGACGCGCCGGTTGTGGGCAACGACACTTACAGCGTCGACGAAGATCAACAACTGGTTGTTTCCGCGGCTTTGGGTGTATTGGCGAACGATAGCGATCCGGAAGGAAGTCCGTTGTCTGCAAGCTTGTTGACGGCACCTACGAATGGTCGCGCTGTGCTGAACTCCAGCGGCTTCTTCACCTATACCCCGAATTCGAACTTCAACGGCAACGATTCTTTCACCTATCGTGCCAGTGATGGTGCCGTGAGCAGTACTGGAACGGTGACGATTAATGTTCGTGGCGTAAATGACAGCCCGACGGCGACTGCCGATTTTTATACCGTGGCCGAAGGTGGATCGTTGACAGTGTCTGCCGCGTTGGGTGTGCTTGCGAATGACATTGACGTCGATCAAGAGGCACTACGAGCTGTCTACGTTAATGGAGGCGGCCCGCTCAGCGGGTCTCTGGCACTGAATTCCGATGGCTCCTTTACATATACGCCTAACGCCGCTTTTTTTGGGACGGACAGCTTCCGCTACCTCGCGCAAGATGGCGCGGGTACTGCTTCTAACACGGTCACGGTGACGCTCGATGTCGCCAACACGCGGCCAAGACGCAATCCCGATCAACCACTTGACGTCAACGCAGACGGGTCGATTTCCGCCATCGACGCACTCTTAATCATTAACGAGATCAACAAGAATGGGTCGCACGCGATCCCCAGCTCGACGCCCGCAATCGCACCGTTTTGGGATGTCAATGGCGACGGATTCGTATCTAGCATCGATGTGTTACGCGTCGTCAATTCGCTGAACGGTGTTGGCTCGCCCGAAGGGGAATCTGTGGCTGCTGACTCGCTGACGCGTGATCAGGGCATCGTGTCCGACTCGGGTGCATCGAACGTCACCGTACTCCCGTTCGTTGATCAGTCGTTCTGGGCTCGCCAGCTACCAGCCGTCGAGCGTTCATCGTCGGTGCACATTAGCGAGCCTTTGGAGAGATTCAACTCGCCCGTAGATGCGGCATTCGCCGCGGCTAGTGAGTCCGTATCAGCCGACGAACGTGTCCAATCCGATCACCGTGACTTTGAAATTGGAGATCTGGTTGACCGTCTTGCCAAAAGTCGAAGCGAATTGGATGTCCAACGGTCACTCGAAATGGCGCTGGACGACCTGTTTGGTCGGGAGTAGCCCGACACGGTTGACGGGAAAAGTGCGATCAACGGACTTCGAGTGACTCCCTCATTGTGGTCGCATTGTACGCTGCAGTGTGGTGGATTCCCTGAAAAATGGGGGGTAAAGAAGCGTTCGCCGCTGGAGTTCCGAGGAAATCTAGCAAATCGTCGGAATCGAACCGGTTTACCCAATTTCTTGCAATGCCTTCTACCCCAACTATAATCGACAGAATTGCGTAAAAGTAGAGTTCACAACAGCACTTAGGGCTACGAGCGGTCGTCGCGATGCTACTTCCAGGGTCGCGATAGTCGTTCGTATATAGGGAATGCCGCATACGCATGTCCCCCTAATTAAGGGTTCTTATATGGCCAAGCGACGCAAGTCACGAGGACCGAACGATCTTCTAATTCGATCGCGCGAGCGAATCAAGAGACGCCAGATGCTCTTAGAGCAACTGGAGAGCAGGCAATTGCTTGCCGTTGGTCCGACTGGCGATGCCGATCATGACAGCGAAGTTTTATTGGCGCTGCCTGCACAGGAAAGCTTGTCGAACGCCGGGGGGTATCTTTCCGAGCCTTCGAGCGAGGCGCCATTAGCGATCGCGAACACGTTCCTTCGAGAAAACGCGAAAGCACTTGGGCTGACTGCGCAAAGCTTTGATGACTACTTGATCAGTTCGGTGATCGAGAGTGCTCACGTTGGGACGACACACCTTCATCTCCAACAAACTTACAACGAACTGCCGGTGGCAAACGCCACTCTGAACATCAACATTGCCGATAGCGGTGAAGTCATTTCGGTTGGTAGTAGTTTCGTATCGGGTTTGTATACCGCTGATCCTCCATTGATCCCGACGCCGACACTGTCATCGACGGAGGCTGTGAGTGCGCTGGCCGCCGATTTTGGTTGGACGTTGACTCAGCCGCCCGTTGTGATTTCTACGCAAAACGACGTCGCTCGCACTTCGCTAATTACGTCCAGTGGGATTTCTCTGGAAGACATTGCGGCGGAGTTGCAATATGTCCCACAGGGAAACGGCGTCGAGCTTGCCTGGCGGTTGAACGTGCAAACCGTCGACGGAGCACATTGGTATGACGCAAGTGTAAGCGCGGTGGACGGCGAACTTCTGAATGTTGCGGACTGGATCGCGAATGCCTCGTATAACGTCTATCCGTTGCCCGTCGAGGGGCCCAACGACGGAGTCCGCGCAAATATCATTGACCCGCATGACTTGGTGGCTTCGCCCTTTGGTTGGCACGATACAGATGGGGTGATTGGGGCCGAGTCGACGTTGACAATTGGAAACAACGTGCTGGCCGCCGAGGGCAGGAACAACGGTAATGTTGGTGTGTCACCCGACGGAGGAGCAGGTCTCGATTTCAACTTTCCACTGGATCTAACTCAGGCCCCGAATCAATACACTTCCGCGGCGACGACCAACTTGTTTTATTGGAACAATACCTCACATGATATCTACTATCAGTATGGTTTCGATGAAGCATCCGGCAATTTTCAGGTTAATAACTACGGCAATGGCGGTTTGGAAGGCGACGCTGTGCTGGCGCTCTCGCAATTCGGTGCCGATACTTGTCCACCGCAATTCGTATGCACGAACAATGCAAATTTTGGAACGCCGCCTGATGGTCAAGCACCGATCATGCGGATGTACGAGACCACGAGGGCAACGCCGGGACGTGACACGGACCTGGACAGTATTGTTATCGTCCACGAGTACGGGCACGGTGTAACCAATCGTCTGACCGGCGGACCTGCCGATTCCAATGCGTTGCAGGCTGTTCAGAGTCGGGGCATGGGAGAAGGCTGGAGTGATTTCTTTGGTCTGTTCGCAACCCAGAAGCCTACCGACGGGCAATTTGACGCCTATCCGATCGCTGACTGGTCGTTCAACGCTCCCAATGGCATTCGCCGTTTTCCTTACAGCTTCAACCTTGGTATCAATCCGCTTAACTACGACGATTTCAACGGCGGCTTTCCAAACAATGAGGAGCACAATGCGGGTGAGATTTGGGCTTCTGCGCTATGGGATTTGAACTGGTTGCTGATCAACAAACATGGTTACGACTCGGACGTTTATAACGGTACCGGTGGTAACAATTTGGCGATGCAACTTGTCATGGATGGGCTAAAGCTTCAGCCAACAAATCCTTCCATGCTGGATGGTCGCGACGCAATTCTCGCAGCGGATCAGGTGCTGACAGGTGGAGCAAACGAGGCAGAAATCTGGACGGCCTTTGCCCGCCGTGGAATGGGCTTTAGTGCATTCGACGGAGGCAGTGGAAATGCGACATCCGTTGTTGCTGCATTCGATTTGCCTCCGATTCCAATCTCGCCTCAGCTGATCAGCATCAACCCGAACAACGGCGCGATCTTTAACTTCGACACCGACCCTGCTGCAAACCCAGGGCTCGACAATGTTTTGGATGTGTCGCCTCGCGAATTGACGTTTCGATTTGCGTCCAATCCTGGCATCGACCTGAACTCACTCGATGGTATTCGAATCACGCGATCCGGCTTCGATGGCACGTTCGGCGACGGAAACGAAGTTGAGGTTGTACCGGGCTACCAAGGATTTGGAACCAACTCATCGGTCATAATCGCTCGCTTTGACCAGGCACTTCCGAACGACAAGTACCGCATTGAAATCTTCGGTGAAGACAATGCGTTGGCCGGGGTCACCGCACTTCGTAACACGGACGGTGAACTCTACGTTGTCACGAGCGACTCCACGCCGAGTGACGGGTTGAGTCAGGATACGATTTACTTTTCGCTGAGCCTGGGCGCCCAAGTTGTGTCGGTGGTTCCACAACCGGTGAGCCGTGTCAACGAAGTATCGCTCGGCGGAACGCCAAGCGGCGGAAGCTTCACGTTAACATTCAATGGCCAAACGACCGGTACTATCGCTCACGACGCAACAGCCGCCGCTGTGCAATCAGCACTTGAAGCCTTGTCGAGTGTAAATCCAGGCGATGTGGTCGTGACCGGAAGCCGACCTTGGAACGTGGCGTTCCAAGGACAGTACGGCGGTCGCGACCCAGAGTTTACGATCAGCGGCGCCGGGCTGACGGGATCTGGCCTCGCTCCGAAGGTTACCGAACGTGGATTGTCGCAGGCAAGGAATCAAATCCTTGTCTACTTTAATGAAGATGATCTCCACAGTGTCGCGATTGAAACACCGACCGACCCGAGCACGGGTCCTACGGTAGTTAACCCGGCCTTCTATAAGTTGATTCAAACTAACGATACCGCGCGAAACACGGATGACGGCGCCGCGATCGAGCCGACGAATATCTACTATGATCCGGCGACCAACAAAGCCGTACTGACTTTCGCCGATGATATCGCGAATCTGGGTGGCACCGGTACCTATCGATTGAGGATTGGAACAGACGAGTTCGTTCCGAACTCCACCGCGCCTCTGGTTCCGGTGACCCGTGTCGTCGATATTGATGCTGGTTCTAGCTTTGCCACCGCGAATCGAGTGCTTGGAGACTTGAGTTCGGCGAGCAACACCAGCCAAATCATCGCGTCGACGATCGAGCGTCAAGCCTTGCCGGTGGATTACCCTGGCGATATCGACGAGCCGGGGCATCGCGACTTGGAATTTCCGTTTGACTCTCACGTAAGTCAGGCGGCCGATCAACTCGATGGCATTACCACAGTCTTTTACAACTTTAGAAGCGATTACGGTGTGAGTCCAAATGGGGCTCAGCTGTTTAATGCAATTACCGCGGCACAGAAGCAACGGGTGCGGGAGATTGTCGAACTTGCGAGTCAGTACTACGGCGTACAGTTCGTCGAGACCGCCAGTCAAGGAATTACGATCGCGACGGGCGACCCTCGCGCTATCAACCCCAATGCGACGTTGGGCGAAAATGGCGTCGGTGTGATTGCGTCCGGGAATATTTCCAACGGACTCGTCATCCTCAACGCGGCCTACAATTGGTACGACGGATACGGTCAAGAGGATAGCGATCCCGTGACGCTGAGCTGGTTTCAAACTGCGGCGAGCGGAATTGGTTTGATTCTCGGCGGCGGCTTTTCCAATGACCTCCCTGCCCTTCAGCTCCAGCAAGATATCGAGGACTCGCCGACCAACACGTCGCCTGGTTTGGTAGTGCCAAACGTCACGGTCCCCGAGCCTGTGTTTCCAGGCGACGCCGATATTGTTCATGGCCAGTACCTGTATCGTCCGGACAGCCGTGACATCGATATGTATGAGTTCACGCTCAGCGATTCCGGTTCGTTCACTGCCGAAACGATGGCAGAGCGGCTGAGCGACTCAAGCCAATTAGATACAGTGCTCCGCTTGTATGAGCAGTTGATCGAACGGGATGCTGCCGGGAATCCGGTTGACTCAAACGGCATGCCAACCACCGACCCGAATGCGTTTGTGTCGATCGTCGATCAAAATGGCAATCCGGTTCGAGTGCTCGTTTCTCAAAACGACGACTACTTCAGCGAAGATTCGCTGATCCGCCTCGACTTGCAACCCGGTCGGTATTTCGTGGGTGTTAGCGCGAGCGGAAACGCGAGCTATGACCCTGCGATTGAGGACAGCGGAATCGGTGGTCTGAGCGAGGGTGTCTATCAATTACGGCTCGACTTCCGCCCAGACGCCGACAAGAGCATTGTCGATGTAGACGGGACTCCGTTGGACGGCGACGCAGACGGAATCGCCGGTGGGGTCTACAACTTCTGGTTCCGTACCCAAAGCATGGAACGCGTTCTGGAAGTGACCGGAAATGGGAGCACGATTGTCGAAGGCCAGACGATTACGATCACTGCGATCGTCAACAGTGTGCCGGTTACGAAGACCTTCGAGTTTTCGGCGGATGCGAGTATCACAGGCGGCAATGTTCGCGTGCCGTACACTGCGGGTGCAACTCCGGATGACGGAGCGACGATTGCCACAGCATTGCATGCTGCTATTACGGGTGCTTCCGGATTCAATAACGCTTCGGTGGCCAGTGTCTCTGGAACGAAGGTCACCTTGGTTGGCGACCGCAGTGTGGTGCTTAGCGGAAACTCGCTAGGTATTGCCCGCCTCGGAAAGACGATCTTTATCGACAAGACGGCTAATGCTGGAAGCGCAGATGGCTCGCAAAGCCGACCCTTCAATACAATCTCGGGAACCGGTGGGCCCAGTGGTTTCGCGAATGCTTATCCCGGCGACGTTGTGCGCATTGTCGGCAACAGCGGAGTCGATGGCCGTCTCGACACTTTGAACGATGCTTTCGCCTATGAAATAGGTTTTGGCGGGCCGGGGAATACTGCGCGCAGCGATGGCGCGACGATGGAGGTCCCGAAAGGCGTCACCGTCATGATCGACGCGGGCGCTTTGTTTAAGTTGCGTGAAGCTCGGATCGGCGTTGGCAGCTCGACTGCTTCGGTCGATCGCAGCGCCGGAGCACTTCAGGTGTTGGGTACTCCCGAACAGAACGTGTTCTTCACTTCCTACGACGACCGAAATACGGGCGTCAACACCAATACCGTTCTCACGACACCCCAACAAGGAAACTGGGGTGGGATCGTGTTCCGCGAAGATATTGATCGTAGCCGCGGTCGTTTCAGCTATGGTCGCGAGGGCATCTTCCTGAACTACGTTAACCATGCCGATATGAAGTATGGCGGCGGCAATGTGCGGATCGACGGCGTTTTGCAGATTGTGAATCCGATTCATCTGACGGAGACACGCCCCACAATATCGCACAACACGATTACGCTGAGCGCTGATGCGGCAATCTCCGCTGATCCTAATAGCTTTGAAGAGTCAAATTTCCACTCGCCTCGTGCTCAGGCATTCGGCGCGTTCGTATCGGACTACGGTCGTGTTGGCCCTGACATTCACGGCAATGTGCTGTCGGCCAATTCAAACAATGCTCTCTTTGTACGAATTGCTACGCCAGCCGGCGGTGCTCTCAAGCAACTGACTGTTCCGGGACGGTTCGACGATACAGACATCGTCCATACGATCTCCGAAAACCTCGTCATCCAAGGAACGCCAGGCGGGCCGATCTTGGAAGAGACGCCCCCTTCGTTAGCCTTGGTTGCATTTGACAAAATCGGTGGAGGTGGGTTGACCGCGGGCACCTATGAGTATCGGATCACCTACGTCGACGCAAATGGTAACGAGACACTTCCCTCCGCGCCGAGCCTGCCCGTAACCTTACTCGGCGGCGCGCAGCAGGGAACCGTTCGGTTGCGGAACTTGCCGCTTGCGACCACAGGATTCGTCGCGAGACGCTTGTACCGAAGTGACGTTTCCGGTTCGGGTACCTACGACCTCGTTGCGCAAATCGATGCCGTAACCACGGCTTTCGTTGACACGGGTATGGCGGCAGGTGGAAGCCTTAATGTGCCCGCACTTAACGCAATGACGTTGACACCGCAAGCGACTGGATCGCTTGCGACCGGGACTTTCAGATACAAAGTTTCCTTCGTCGACTCGCTCGGACGCGAGTCGTTGCTTTCCGCCGCTTCGCCGAGTGTGGCAGTCGGCGGGGTAAATGCGTCGGTACAGCTGAACAATATCCCCACGCTTGCGGATCGTACGCGGCGGATCTATCGGAGTGCGGCCGATGGAAACGGGCCCTACTTGCTTGTTACCACGTTGGCGGACGACACGACGACGACCTACGTCGACCAAGGTCCGTTAGCGACTCCGACGCCGGTTGTCACATTCGTTTCGCTGACTCCGACAACTGGTGGAGCCTTGGCCAGCGGTGCTTACGACTATCGATTGACCTTTGTCAGCCCCACCGGCGAAGAGGGACTGCCCTCGGCATCGACGGCTTCAGTCACTATCAGCGGGCTCCAAGGTTCGATTCAGGTCGTTGGGTTACAGACGTTGCCTGGCCACACGCGACGGCTTTACCGCAGCATACCGAACAAGCCCGGCGAGTATACCTTGATCGCCGAACTCAACGAGTCCAGTACTTCCTATATTGACATTGGCGGCAGCTTGCCCGAGTCGATCGAACGAGGGACGTTACGACGAGCGCGACTTGACGCCAGTCTTGTCATTGACCCCGGTTTGATTGTGAAGCTTGAAGGCGCACATATTCAAGCGGATATGGGAGCGCAATTCGTTGCCGAAGGGCGTGAGGGCCAAGAGATCATCTTTACGTCTCGCGCGGATGACCGTTACGGAGCAAGCGGATCATTCGATACGAATAACGACAACAACGGCCTGGCTGGTCCCGACCAACCAGCCCCAGGTGATTGGGGAGGTGTTTTCTTTGGCCCGACAAGCCGTGGTAGCCTCGACCATGTTTTGATTACACACGCTGGTGGCGTCAATCGAATCGAAGGTGACTTTGCAGGATTTAATGCGGTCGAGATCCATCAGGCTGAAGTGCGTCTGACCAATAGTGTCATCGAGAATAACGCGTCGGGCGTCGGTGGATCGGCGGCGAGCGAGCGGTCGGGCAGAGGTTTCAACGCCCCCGGGGCGATTTTTGTTCGCGGTGCCCAGCCAATTATCGTTGGCAACATCATTCGGGATAACGGTGAGGTTACTTCCAATGTTTCAACAGCGGCAATCAACATCAATGTCAACTCATTGAATTTCCGTCTGTTGGAAGATTACGGACGCAGCACGGGCGTTATCGATGCAATCCCACGGTTCCTCGATAATCAGGGACCATTGATCCGAGACAATCGAATCGGCGGCAATGAGATCAATGGCATGATCGTTCGCGGTGGCATCCTGACCACGCAAGGTGTGTGGGACGACACGGACATCGTGCATGTTGTATTGGACGAGATCATTGTTCCCGACTTCCATACCTACGGCGGCTTACGACTGGAAAGTGGCCCCGCCGAAGGCCTTGTCGTCAAGCTATCGGGTCAAAATGCCGGTTTCACCGCAAGCGGACGACCACTTGATATTGACGACCGTATTGGTGGATCCTTGCAGATCGTCGGTCGTGCCGGTTTCCCGGTCGTGTTGACATCGCTGAGTGATTCTTCGGTTGGCGCGGGCTTCCAACCTAACGGTTTGCCGCAGGTGCAAACCAATAATCTCGCCTCGGGCGGGATCCCCGGCGAATGGCGCAGCATCTTGCTGGACCAGTACGCCGCGGATCGCAATGTCGCTGTGGTTCTCGAAACGGAAGCGGCGGATGAAGCGGCCCCTGGGCCAAACGCAACTCCCGATTCAGCTCAGTTCATCGGGTCTTTGGCTGGCGACGAGAAGTCTGGCGACGAGAATTTGCGATTGGGCTTCGAAATCCATGGCTTTATCTCAGCACCTTCGGACATCGACGTCTATAGCTTTGTTGCCGATGGTGGCACAGAAGTCTGGCTCGACATCGATCGAACGACGAGTTCATTTGACTCGGTGATCGAGTTGGTTGATGCGAGCGGAAATGTTCTCGCTCGCTCGGATAATTCTTATGCCGAGGGAGTCGGCGCTGGTCCCGTTGTTCCCGATCCGCAGACTCTGGCCTTTGAACTCGATAAATCACCGTTCATTTCGAAGGATCGCTGGACTACGAACGAACGCGACGCCGGGCTGCGAGTCGCGCTGCCTGGATCTGCTGATTCGCGATCGATTTATCACGTTCGTGTCAGGAGCAGCAATCCAAATGTTGGGACCGACTTGAACGGCGGGTTGACGTCTGGTGTGTACCAGTTGCAACTACGAATCCGAGAGTTGGACGAGGTGCCTGGTTCGACAATCAGCTTTGCCGATATCCGCTACGCACAGAACGGCATCGAGATCATCGGTGGCCCAACACACTCACCGTTGCTTGGTGAAGTAGTCGAGGTTGCTTCCGACTCGAATAACGCGCAGACAAATGACTCTATCGGAACCGCGCAATTCGTGGGGAATCTATTAAATGCCGACCGAGGCACGGTATCGATTGCGGGCTCAATTGATCCCAATTCCTTGGACAGGACTTATAACCTCATGACCTCAAATGGCCTATTGGTCCGAGGTGAAACCGCTAAGGATGACGATTTTTATGAGTTCGATTTGATTCGCGACTCGGTTGAACATGCCTACTCCAACATGGTATCAACGACGTTTGACGTGGACTTGGCGGACGGTTTAGGACGCGCCGATACTTCTCTCTGGATATTCGCCGAGATCCAAGTCAATGGCGGCCCCAACATCACTCGCTTGATTCTAGCGGGCCGTAATTCAAACATCGCCGAGGATCAAAGTGGTCCTCTCGAAGGTGCGGACCTGGATGATCTCGCGCGGCAATCCTACGGAACGCTCGATCCGTACATCGGGCCTGTGTACTTGCCAGAAAACGTAAATTCACCGCGAGACGGTTTTGGTTTTGGTTTTGGGGGAGACCCGGTTACGTACTACGCCGTTGTTACTGCCAACAGCCACTCGCCTCAAGTTCTCGACCAATTCTATAAGGAAAACTCTGCCAACCAGGACGTGCGGCTCGAACCCATTAATTCTGTGGAACGAATTGCGGAAGATCATATCGATGGCAACTTTTCCTTTTCGTCGTTTGATTTCACAAATCCAATTGGAAATGAACAACTGCCCGTGTTGTTTGACAGTTCGAACTTTAACACGGGCTCTAACACCAATAGCACGAGCGCCGTTCCCTTCCACCTCGGTGATGTGAATCTTTTTGTCAGCCGAGATGGTGGCTTGTTTGGAGGAACGGCATCGTCGGTCTACATGGTTGATCCGTTTACGGGAACTCAAGAGGTCACGATCGGATCGTTCCCAGGCCGATCCGGCGACATTGCGATGCGTGCGGACGGTCGGTTGTTCGCATTCCAGACAGCTGCACAGAACGGCAATACCGCTGATGCCGATACTCGCGACTACTTCAACATTAACTATGAGACGGCGACTAATCTGAGAACAAATGCCGGCGGTACGAATCTCATCACCTACGTTCTCGATGCGGCCGGCACAGGACTGGATGTGTCGCCTCTTGGAAATAACAACGATGGCGTAGGTTTCCGAATCAACGCGATTGCCTACCGAGGTACTGGCAACAACGACGGCTACTTCGTCGGTACTCGGGACGACGCCACGTCCGGCGCGGGTTTTGAGTACGGCGCGAATGTTCTCTTTAACTTCGACATTCGCGACGGTTCTATTCCTGGAAATGACAAAGCAAATAACGTCGGTCGGCTGTCTGGTGGTGGTATGCAGGAGTTCGACCGCGGCCAGATCCTCACTTCGACTCAAGTCGTTCCGCAGAATGTAGGCGTCGGTGATCGTTTCACGCTCATGTTGGGTGAAGATAGCATCAGCTATGTAGCTTCCGGTGCTTTTGGGGCGACGAATCTCGAATTTGAAGTAGCGAGTGGATTGAGAACGGCCTGGAATCAAGCGGCATTGACCAACCCTGCGTTTGCCGCATTTCAAGTGACCCAAACCACGGTGTCGCAGTTTCTCAGCGGAACTCGCGCCCCGGCGTTGGACATTCGACTGGTCAATCCATTGGGAGCCAGCATTGCACCAGGACCATCGGGAAGTATCATCGCGGGATCTACCGCTGATGGCGATGGCTTCGCGCTGCAAGATCTGGAAGTTGATGGCTTCGGACCTGGTGGTGACATTACTGGATTAGCGATTCAGCCCAATAACTTTGGAATCGCCTATGCCGTGTCTGACCGGGGCGGACTGTATGAGGTCGATCTCTTTGGGTTTGGCGGAAGCAATGTTGGCGACTATGTCGAATCTTCGGCAGTCGACTTGTTGGTCGGTGACTTTGGCTCACCTATTCTCTTTGAAGGTTTAACATTCGGTCCCCCGGACGTGTCCAATGGCGCCTATGCAAATACTTTGTTTGGTATCGATGGAAGCGGCGACCTTTATGCTTTGAATACGGTTGGCGCGTTGCAACCGATCTTCGAGAACGGTGCGCTTTTTGTCTCGACCGGCCTGTCCAGCGTGACGGGCCTCGATTTTTCCACGTTGGACGAGAATCTGTGGCACGTAACCAGCAACCGCGGCACCGACCCGGGGCACGGTATCGAGCCGACGCTGGACGGTCGTGGAGGTGTTACCGGTGGGACAAGTTTCTACTTCGGGAACGAAGAATTTGGCGGCGGCAATAACTCTAGTGATGGAATTGGCGGCGGCAACTTCAATCAACGTATCCGCGACTATAACTTCCCCGGCGGCGCTCACGGGACCTTGATGAGTAACCCGTTCAGCTTGGAAGGCTATGTGGCTGCAGATCAACCTGTGCTGTATTTCAACTATGCCCTCGACACCGAAGATACCGAGTACGATCCCACCGGCACCGTGAATCCCATGCGCGACGCATTCCGGGTTTACGTAGTTAATGAAGACGGCGAGACCACGCTGGTAGCGACTAGCGATTTGTTCCAAAGCGATGTGAATGCGGACGAATTCGATATTGGCCAGGACGACGCATCCAACTTTGGTTTGTCGTGCAATCATCCCGACGCCCTCTTCGTGAGCCAAGACGACCGCAACACCCCCTGCGTTCAACCGCTCTTCGAATCGGCGACGTTGACCAATGGCGATTTGCAATTCCGCCAAGCTCGCATCGAGTTGGATCGGTTTGCGGGGCAAAAGAATCTCAAGCTGCGATTCGATTTCAGCACAGCCGCATCTTTCGATCTGGGTGATATTACCACGACCGGTGAAGAACTTCGTGCAATCCCCGGTGCGGACATTCGCGATGCGCAGATCGTGACTCTCAGCGGCGGTGCCAACTTTACAGTTTCGGACCTCGAATTCGAGTCAGGTATCACTTTAGTGGCGCCGACCGGAGCGAACATAAAACAAGGCGACACGTTTACGCTCGATAACGGTGTCGATCCTGCGGTGACATTCGAGTTTAACGCCGACGGTTTCTTTACGCGGGCGTTGTCCGTATCCGCCGGCGATCAATTCAGCGATGGCGATGTATTTCAGGTGAACGATGGTGTCGCCGCAGACCCGATCACCTTCGAACTTGATAGCGGCTTCTTGTTGACAGTTCCCGCCGTAGGCGCCGCCCCCGGTGGGGTCACAGACGGTCGCTCGTTCACCGTCACCGATGGTGGAGCGACAAGTGTCGTTTTCGAGTTTGACTCAAATGGCGTCACGAGTGGAGGGACCGCGGTAAATATAGCTCCCAATCGGGTGCTGACTGTAGCCAGTGTTGGTACGGGGATCGGTCAGATCAACGATGCGCATACGTTTACGATCAACGATGGGCTCGGGACGGCAGCGACGTTCCAATACGACCGTGACGGCAATTTCGCCGGTAGCAATACGCGTATCGACATCGCCGATCAACGATTTCTCCAAGTGCCGACCGCAGGGACCAGCGTCGGAGGCGTAGCAGACGGGCAGCAGTTCTCAGTCAATGACGGGTTGGGTGGCCCCGATGTTGTCTTCGAGTTGAATAACAACGGGCTGTTTGTCGATGCCGACTTGAATACGATCCCTGATAATCAGTTGATTAACATTACGGATCACATCCTAATTGACGTGCCCTTTCCAGGGGTCGGGCCGGGTGGCGTGGTCGATACTGACTTTTTTGCTGTGACCGTCGGAGGTACGACCACAACATTTGAGTTCAATACGACTGGAACTGTCTCTGGTGGACATCTGCCCGTTCCTATTGATATGTCGCTAGTGGCGATTCAGCGGAGCGACGTGGCAGACGCGATGGTGGCGGCAATCAACAACGCAGGAATTGGTGTCACCGCGATTCTTACTGGTACGGCGACGGTACAACTCGTAAACCCGGCTCCGTCGGTTTCCGTCGATTTGACGGGTTCTCCCAATTTGACTCAGTCCAAGCTCGCATTGACGCAAGCAGAAGTCGCTGATTTGATCGCGACGGCAATTACCAATGTCGGCTCATTGAATGTGACCGCGCAGAATGAAGGTTCGGGACGCGTGGTTCTTGTCAATTCAACGGCGGGGCACACGTTGACGGTACCAAGCGGATCAACGCTGGTCGCAGGCACGCGGTCGCTCGCTCAGAGCGTGGTGACGCAGCGAACCTTGGATGCAATTCAGGCCAGCGGTTTCGCGTTCACCGCGGCGCTCCGTTCACCAGGCCAAATCTTACTCACGAACACGGCTCCGACAACGTCACTCAATACGGCTGGTTCGAACGGAGTGAGCAACTTTAGCGTAGCACTCAACCAGGACGAAGTCGCGGATCGAATTGCCAATGCTGTGGATGGCACGTTTGCGACACTCGGACTGGACGCCACTAACATTGGAGACGGAGTTGTTCATCTCGGCGGCGACGCACACACGATTGACACCACGAATGCTTCGACGTTAGTGGTTTCTGGTCAAGCTGGGATTACAACCTCGGGCGCGGTGCGAGTCGCCTTTGTACCGTCTGCTGACGCGGACCAGATGGCGCTGACGATCGCTAACGCGATCGTCTCGGCAACCGGGACGTCGGGTACGGCTACGGGATCTATGGTGACCCTGGGAACCGGTGCGACGTTCAGCCCTGGTACTTCGCCGATTCTTCCCGATGGCATCGTGCCGGTTTTATTTGCAACCACGATGAGCGCGGATGAGGTTGCTCAGAACATCGAGGCGGCGATCATGGGTGTTGGCGTGGCGACAAGCGGAGGCGTGATCGCTACGCAGTTCATTACCGAACCAAACGAAATCTCGTCCCCATTCGACAGCGGTCTCAATAGCACTGGAGCATTTCGTGGATCAGGTATCATTGGCGACGGGATAAACACTGGCTTCGAATATGATCTGATTGCGGTCAACCTAAATGCCGGTGACACGATCTCGATTGATGTTGATACATTTGGTTCAACACTTGATACCTACATGGGGCTTGTGGACCCTGCCTTTACACGGTACATCGCAATTAGCTTTGACGACCCGGCTCCGGGCGAGGCCTTTTCACTTGATCCCTACCTTGAAACGACTGTGACGACGGCGGGCCGCTACTTCGTTCTCGTATCCAACGAAAGCGGCACCGGCGCATACGATATTGAAATCTCCGTCAACGGTAGTGGAACATTTGTTACCTCAGGCGGTATTTTCCGAAGCGAAAATCGCGTCAACATCCCCGGGATCGCTTTGGCCAGGAGTGCTGATTTACCAGCTTCGTTCATCGAGGGTGGTCAAGGAGTGGCCTCAGGCAACACGCCGGTTCATATCAATTCTTCGATGTCCGATTCCCAAGTGGCCGACGCCATAGCGCGTGCCGCTTCGATCGCACTCGCGGGTTACGAGACGACGATACTGGCGGGAGACGGATCGCAAATCTCGGACGGCGACACGTTTACCGTCTCGAATGTACCTGACATTCAGCCGAGCAGCAATTTGTTCTTTGAGCCGAACGATACGATCTTTCAATCTGTGAGCAGCGGACTCACCGGCGGCGCGGGCTACTATTTGGCCTCGGGCCAGATCGGTGACAATTTCCAAGTTACAACGAATTCGGCGTTGGATGTTGATTTCGTTCGAGTCAATTTGCTCGCTGGTGACACGATTAACATCGACATCGATGCCGCAGAACTTGGATCGACGCTGGACTCGACTTTGGTGCTGTTCGATTCGACGGGCGCGATCGTCGCCACGAATGATGACGGCGTTGCCCATGGCGAGTTGGCGTCGACGGACTCGTTCTTGAGCACGACTGTCGCGACGGCCGGTACCTACTACATCGGTGTGAGTGCCGATTCCAATAACGCCTATAACCCATTTCTGCAAGGAAGCGGAGCCTCGGCAACGTCGACTGGTTTTTATGAATTGGAAGTCAGCATCAACGAACGGCATTCAGCGACATTCGAGTTTGATGCAGGAGTGACCTTACAGGTACCCGATCCATTGTCGTTGCAGATTCCAAGCAGCGGCGGATTTTTTGGTTTGGTGAACGATGGCGAGACATTCACCATCAGTGACGGAACTTCATTCGCGACGTTCGAGTTTGATGACAATGGGTTTGTTACGGGGTCGAACATTCCGATCCCCTTCGTGTTTGTTGACACACAGGATGACATCGCCAAGAGCTTGGCAAAGGCTTTAGCCTCTGCGGGAATTGGCTTGAATCCAAGCAACATCGGCAATGGTCAAGTTGTGCTCGGTGCTTTGCCAAACCACACGCTCTCGCTGCCTTTCAATTCAAGCGTGACGCGAAGTGGATTAACGAATTCGATTTCGGACGGCGAAGCATTTTTAATTAACGATAGAATTGGAGGCGGTAACACGGTCTTCGAATTCGACGCCGACGGCGTGACTGCAACCGGAGCAAATCGAGTCGCGATAGTAGACATCGGCATCGCAGTTCCCGTAAACGGAGGTGCCACGACGTTAGGTGGCATCGCGGATGGCGAGATATTCACGATTGACAATGGACAGGGAGGCATTCCGCTCACATTCGAATTTGATAGTGATGGCTTGCTATCGAGTAATGCCAACCGAAGAATCACGTTTGTCGATGACACGATTGGACCGGCTTCGACGCAAGACCAGATCGTCGATGCTATCGTTACGGCCTTGAATGCTGCAGGGCTTGGACTAACCGCGGTCAATTCGGGCACTGGCGTCGTGCGTCTCAATGCGAACGGCAACAACCTTTCGCTAACGTCCGCTCCTTCGCTCACACAAACTAGCCTCCCTGCAACGAAGCTGCAGATCGCTCGCAATATTGTGACAGAGATCAGTCTCTCTTCGACGGGCGTCGTACCGGCGAGTTTAGGAGGTGGTCGAATCCAGCTATCCGGCACTACCCAGTTCGTCGATACGTCAGGGACGGCGACATTGACTCAATCGGGAACGATCGGAGCATCTACGCCCAATGTGATCGTCATTCCTTACACGCCGACACCGGCGTTCACCGCAAGTATGGCCGCTCAAGCAATTTCGAGTGCGATCCGATCGGCGGACCTGGACATTACAACCTCTGTTTCCGGACGACGAGTCGAACTGAGCGGACGAGATGTCGTTGTGGATGCTTCCGGCACATTTGCATTGTCAACGGAATCGCCGAACAACGCGGTTAGCACCGAGAAAGATTTGGTGCGATTGATTGGTGGCGGTTTAGTCAGCCAAGATCTTGGGCCGTTCGGTATTAATCTGCTCGGTTTCGAGGACCGATTGGCAGGTGACGAGTTCGGGGCTTACTCTCTTTCCCGCGTCAACTCCTCCGCCTATCCTGGTGCTCTGCGGGCCAGGGACAACGCGCATGAGGGTGTTTACGTCGACGATGTCATCATCGGGTTTGCTGAACGCGGCGAAATGGTGCTGAATTCGGGCAACAATACTACGATCGATGAGAACTTCGAGTTGCTGAACGATGAACTTGAGAGTTTTCACGATGAGACCCTCGTAGGGGATTATCAACTTGAAATTCGCGCAGGCGACGACTTCGGAGAATTTGCGACAGGCACTTTCGCGGGTCCCTCGGGCGTACTGGTGCTGCAGGGGATCAATACGAACTCGCGCTCTGCGGCGCAATACACGGTGATCGCGAAGCCTGGAGCAACCATCGCAGACGGCGATACATTCGAGATTTCAGACGGCGTCCATCCGCGAGTCTTTGAATTTGACGATTTGTCCGGTACGACTGGGCAAGGCGTAACACCAGGTCACGTAAAAATTGCCTTTCTCCCATCGGACAATATTAACCGCATGGCAGAGCGAATTCGTGATGCCATCAATGCCGAACATTTGGCGGGCGGCTTCGCGATTTCCGCGGCACTGACTGATGGCACGGACAGCGGCTTGGCGAGTACGGGCTCGATGGTCGACCTGATTGGCGATGCGGTGTTCCGCGGCGAGTTGGGCGTGAATGCCCAAGTGAATTCAGGCTACGCCTTCGATAACGATGAAGTGTTCCGTATCGAGAACACTTCGCAAACCGGCGAGAAGATTACGTCAATCACGCTTGATCTTCCGTCTGGCTTGAGCTTCGATACCGTGCTGAAAGCCGGAACCGAGGGCTTTAACATCCATCGCAGTTCGAACCAAGTTGGAGCGACGTTTACGTCGCTGAATCCCGATTCCCTCACGATTGATTTTTCTCGATTCGGTGCCGGACAAAAATTTGTCTTTGGTCTCGACATCTCCGATGGCACATTCTTCAATCGCTTCGGTGCCGCTCTCGGACGAAACCTCGCCGGCACGACAGCGACGATCATGTTCGACAGTGGCCGCGAGGTCATTGACACATTCAGTAGGCTACCTGCCGATGGTGGCGTGGCTGCGGTTTTGGGAGGTGATCAAGCGATTACGGCCATCGCTGGGTCTGGACAAAGCGATCAAAACACGCCTCGCGACCAAGGCCAGATTGTCGTTCATTCGAATCAAATCACAGACTCCCAAAACTTTGGAATCATCGCGGATGCCGGCGCTCGGACGCGCAACGATCTAGCGACGTTGGCCGGCACCATGGCGCATCCTGGCCCACCGATTAACTTTGATAGCACGAACAACCAGCGTCTCGCGCCTGGTCCTGTCATCGTGAATAACGTGATTTCCGGCGGTGGTCAGGGTGGCATCCTGTTCAGTGGTGATACAAACAATAGCCAACCCGGCGCAGTGTCGTTCGGACGCATTGTGAACAACACAATTTACGGCGATCTGGCAGCTACTGTGGGCATTCAAGTGGAGCAATCCGCGAGCCCGACGCTGCTTAATAACATTGTTTCCGGTTCGTTCATTGGGATAAGGGTTGATAACACATCACTTTCAACCGTTATCGGTGCCACGCTGTTCAAAGACAACGGTTTCAATGGTGTCATCGGAAGCACGGTCTTTGATTCTACGACCGGGGTTGGATCTGCACCGATCGTGCTCGGGGCTTCCGATCCGTTGTTCGTCAATGCTGCCGGTCGGAACTTCTACCCGCAAGCCAATTCTAAAGCCATCGATAGTTCACTCGACTCCTTGCAGGATCGAGATGACTTTGCAAATCGGATCAAGGCGCCGCTTGGCATCAGCCCCTCCCCGATTCTGGCTCCGGATCGTGACGCGTTTGGACAACTGCGAGTCGATGATCCGTTGGTCAGTACACCAGCAGCACAAGGCTCGAATGTCTTCAAGGATCGTGGCGGTCTAGATCGTTCGGACGTCTCGGGACCGTCTGCGATCCTCGTGAACCCGCGTGATGACGATGCCGAGGGAAATGATCTGGATCGAAGTGCGACGTTTGTGCGATTGGACAGCGGTACACTTTCTCGGTTTGAGATTCTAATCGAAGACGGCGATGGTACGGGCCCAGACCGAAATACGATTACCAGTCAGGCCTTTGTCTTAACCGAGAACGGGCGGACATTGGTTGATGGGGTCGACTACATCTTTGGGTTCAACGCGACAAGCAACACCATTCGCTTTACGCCGGTCTCTGGCATTTGGCGTTCTGGTAGCGTTTACGAAATCAGTGTTAACAATCGCGACCGAATCGTGGTTAGCGTTCCGAGTGCAGACACGGTAAGAGACGGTGATCAATTCGTCGTCACCGATGCAACCGGCGCGACACAACGATTCCAGTTCGAAAGCGGCTTCACGCTGAACGTGCCTCAGTCATTAACGATTGAAGTACCCGCGGCAGGTTGGGCCGCGGTCTCCGACGGCGACACTTTCCAGGTGTCGAATGGTGCCACGACGGTTGTCTTCGAGTTCGACTTTGATGGCAATTCTCTGAATCAAGCGATCAGCCTCGTGCCCGGCGACACAGCTGACGACATTGCCATGAAAATCGTTGATGCACTGGTCGCGCAGGCCGCGCTGGGGCTCTCGCCAAAGACGTTGCCTGGTGGTGCTGTGCATCTCGGTAGTCGTCCGAATCATACGCTCGATGTCAGTGGAAGCTCGCTAACTCAACTCGGTCAGCCGGCGGGTGTGCAGGATGGCGAAACGATCGTGATCGGCGACGGTACAAACCAAGTCATACTTGAGTTTGATAGCAACGGCGTCGTGGGCTCGGGTACGACTGTCATCAATGTTGCTCCGAGTCGAGCACATACTGAAATTGCCGACGATATAGAGGCGGCAATTCGGAACTCGGGACTAGGCCTGACAGGGGCTTTGCATCTCGGTGGTGGAGTGGTTAACGTCGGGGGCGAAATCCGCCACACGATTGATACGACGCTTTCGACGATCGTTCTCGAGGGCCAGCCAGGTGTCGATCCGGCGATCACACTTTTTGTGCCGGGTGATGGTTCGGTAATCAGTGACGCTGGTACATTTACGATCGACGATGGAACGAATTCAGTCACTTTCGAGTTCGACAAAGATGGCTCGGTTACCCAAGGCAATGTTGCAATCGCTGTCTTGGATACGTTGACCCAAGATCAAGTCGCAGACGCGATCGTGACGGTGATCCGAAACGCCGGAATCGGTGTGAACCCAGTCAATGCTGGTGGCGGCGCCATCACCTTAGGCGAGACCGCTCGTCATTCCATCAATTTGGGTAACAGTGGGTTGACGTCGGTCGGTGTTCCCGGGGGCGCCATCGCTGTGTTGTTCCGCCCGTCGTCGAGCGTTTTCACAATCGCTCAGATGCAAGGGGCGCTTCTCAATGCGATTCGCTCCAGCACGTTGGCGAGCGTGGCTGCCACTCCTCGCGATCGACAAACGATATTCATCGATGGTGCGGTGGCCGTGCTCGGCCTGTCCAACTCGTTCCTCGCGGGTGTCAAGGACGTTGCAGGAAACACGCTCCAGCCGAATCGGCCGCCAGACGATACACGCTTTACGATTCTTACACCCGGTGTGACGCTCGACTACGGCGATGCGCCGGATGGCGTAGCGGGCGCAATCGCATCCTACGACACGTTGCTGGCGAATAATGGAGCTCGTCATGCCATCGTAAGTAGCAACGGTTTGCGGCTCGGTTCGTTAGTTGACGTCGAACTCGATGGTCAGCCAACCCTGCTCGCTGATGGCGATGATACGGACACCGCGGGAGACGATGACGATGGAGTCGTCTTTGGGGGCATTCTCACGCCGGACTTCTCACCAATTCTGCGCGTTACGGCCTCGGACTTCGGCTTCGTCGATGGCTGGGTGGACTTCAACCAGGACGGGGATTGGGACGATTTTGGCGAGAAGATCTTGGATAGCGTACCTGTTGTCACTGGCGAGAATCTCTTAAATCCAACACCGGTCCCAATAAACGCCGCTCTTGGGGATACTTACGCACGATTCCGAATATCACGAGTCGGTTCGACGTTCCCGACAGGTTTGGTTGTGGACGGCGAAGTCGAAGACTATGCGGTTCGCATCCTGCCCAACGAACCACCGTTTGTTTCACCTCCTTTTGATACAACCGGAGTGCCGACGCAACTTGGAACCGAGGACGGGGTCAATCTAACCGTTGACCTCGATAACCTCGGAGGAATTCCTGTATTTGGTGACAACGATATCGGTGTCAACGGAGATATGTTGACATATACGGCGTCGCTGGATGTCGCCAGGTCAGCCAACCCCAACGTAGTTACTCTGAGCATCACTGGCTCGATGATCACGCTGGATCCGCAACCGAACCAGAATGGATCGGCTATTGTCGTGGTCACTGCGACCGATCAGGCGGGGCGAATTGCACAGACGTCTTTCACGGTCACGATCGCTGCTGTGAACGATGCACCTGTACTCACAATTCCTTCCGGAACTCAGCTGGCTTTAGAGGACATCGCCAAGTCGATTTCGGGCATTGACGTATCCGATGTGGATTTGGGAGCTAACGACCTCGTTCGTCTAACGCTATCGACTCAGAATGCCGGCTCGTTCCTGACGATCAATACCTCGATCAGCGGAGGCCTGCGAGCGACGGACTTGGGAACCGGCCAAAACGGCACCAGTACAATCACGATCAACGCGACCCCCGCTCGAATAAGGACGACTCTGTTGTCGGGCAGCGGTTTGGTTTATCGCGGCGCTCAAGACTTCTTCGGAAATGACAGTATCCACGTCGAACTCAGTGACCTTGGTCAACATGCCGACCCACCGAATTCTCAGACGCCGATTGTTGTAACCGGCGACATTTCGATATCCGTCGCGGCGGTCAACGACGCGCCAACACTTTCGGTGCTGCCGTTACAGGAAGTGCCAGAGGATACGGACTTAGTAATCAATGGACTCAGCATTGCCGATCCCGATGTTGGCAATGCGAACATGGAAGTCGCGATTACGGCCATCGACGGAATCGTTCGACTGAACGGTGCGAACGGAGTGGATCCCGCTCTCTTGCGGATCGCAGGCGCAGATGGATCCTCTGCGGTAACGCTTCGTGGAACTCTCGCTCAGTTGAATGCCGTTCTCAGCGGAATGGTGTTCCGCGGCAATCAAGACTTCAACGGGCTGGCCAGCGTGTCGGTCACGGTGAACGATCTTGGAAACTCGCCTGCTCCACCCCGTCAGGCGACACGCGTCATCGATATTTCGGTCCTTCCCGTCAACGACGCGCCTTCCTTTACGATAACACAGCCGACGCTGCCGTCGATCAACGAGGACGCTGGCCTCCAAACTATCCCACTGGTCTCGCTGCCCAATGTGACGCGTGGTCCAGCAACAGCGACTGACGAGGCTGGCCAGGCTGTGACGTTCGTGCTCACCCGGGTTGCCGGTGCCGGGGATCTCGCATTCAGCGTCTTACCGGTGATCAATCCGGCGACTGGTAACTTGAGTTACACGCCAGCGCCGAACGCAAATGGACAAGCCGTTTTCGATGTCACAGTGATGGACAATGGCGGTGTCGAAACTCGCAATCAAGCGGGGGCGCTGGTTGCGACCGGCGTTGATACATCGGCTCCGATTCGCATTACGATCTCTGTCAACGCCGTTAACGATGCACCTCGATTTACGAAGGGAGCGAATCAGCAAATCAACGAAGATGCGCTCGATCCGGAGGACAATACTCGTCTGCAAACCGTCGAGGGCTGGGCAACTGGTATCTCGCGAGGACCGCTGAGCGCGACCGACGAGATTAACCAGGTGCTACAGTTCAATGTTGCCCCAGTGACGTCGGGTCTCCAAATCGGCAATCTCGCGTTCGTCTCGCCACCCGCGGTCGATCCCGTAACGGGCAATTTAACGTACGAAACCGCTCCGGACACGAATGGCGTCCGTGTGTTCAGAGTTACGCTGCAAGACAGCGGCAGCGGCGTATTCCCGAATGTCAATATGTCGCAGACGGAAACGCTGACGATCAGCGTGGCTGCGATTAACGATCCCCCGAGCTTCAATATCGCCGGAACGAGTCAAACGATTAACGAAGATGCGCCATTCCAAACCGTGCCAGGATTTGTCACGAACATCTCTCGAGGTCCGGCAGCACCATCTGACGAAGACGGTCAGGTGCTTACATTCAATGTCACGACGACTTTTGCTGGGACGACAACGGATGCGTCCGCCGCATTCTCCCAGTTCCCTGCTGTCAATCCGCTGACGGGTACTCTGACCTACCAGCTGGCTCCAAATGTGAATGGTAATTTTGTCGTCACACTGGAACTCGATGACAGTGGAACGGGGGCAGCTTCGCCGCCGAACAATGACAAGTCGCCGAAACAATCATTCACGATCACTGCGAATGCAATTAACGACGCACCTCAATTCCAGTTAGTTGATCAGAACGTCGCTACGCCGGGAGTAATCGATCTCACCATCAACGAGGATGCACAGTTGGTGACAATCGCCGGCTTTGCGACAGGCGTCACTCGGGGACCAAGCGATGAGATCACCCAGGCACTGGCCTTTGACTTGACGGTTCAATCGACGACTCGCAACCTGGCGTTCTCTGTACCGCCGGCGATTAATGTCGTCGGTACCAGCGGTCAGCTGACATTCCGCACGGCCCCTGATACGAATGGAACAGCGAAGATTGTTGTGAGCTTACGAGATGATGGAAACGGCACCGCGCCGCATGCCAACACGTCGCTGCCACAGACTTTCACCTTGAACGTCAATTCCGTAAACGATCCACCGTTTGTTGCGAACCCCGTTGCTGACTTTACTGTGGACGAAGATGCACCCAGTACACAGATCGAGTTGTTTCCAAATGTTTTCAATGATGTAGATATTAATCCGTTCGATAATGACAGTCTTACATTGTCCGTTGTGAACTCAGCGGCGTTGGCGACACAAGGTCTTGTCACCACGAGCATCTCGCAGACGGCTCAGTCGGCGATTCTTACGCTCAATTACCAGCCGAATCGAAACGGCATTGCTGAAGTTATTGTTCAAGCGCAGGACACCTTTGGCGTTACGGTTCAAGATACGTTCACAGTGAATGTTCGGGCGATCAATGACGCTCCCGCTATTGGCGGCGCGACCTCATTAACTGCGGCCGAAGATGTCACTACGACGCTGAGTGGTCTGACGATTACGGACGCAGATGTCGCGGAAACCGCGAACGGTATGCTTGAGGTTACTTTCGAGGCCACGCATGGCATACTGACGGTCAATCCGTTGATCGGTTTAGGCATTTCAGGCAACAGCTCGAAGAGTGTTGTTGTGACAGGCACTCCCGCATCTTTCGCCACGATGCTGGCGGATGCAACCGGTTTGCAGTACCTAAGCGACCTCAATTACAACGGTCCCGATTCACTTGTTATCAAAGTGAGCGATCTTAGCAACACTGGCATCGTCGCAGGTACCGGATTGTCGGGAACGCTGACTACAACGTCGACGGTGCCGCTGAACGTCACCGCGGTGAATGATGCTCCGACCGCGCTGAACGACGCCGTGAACACGCCAGAGGATGTGCCGATCGTAATAAACGGTGCGACGCTGCGGTCTAACGACGTGCGTGGTCCGAGCAACGAGAGCCCACAATCGATGCTCGTATCGGGAGTCGGGGCGACGGGTGCTTTAACTGCGTCCAGTGCTAATGGGGGCGCAGTTGTTCTGGATACGACAGCCCGCACCGTCACCTATACTCCACCCGCTGATTTTGTCGGAACAGATACTTTTGTTTATCGTGTCACCGACGATGGACTGACGGCCGGGGTTGCCGATCCAATGAGCGCGTTTGGCACGGTTACGGTTACTATCAGCGCTGTCAACGACCCGCCAGTACCGGGACCCGATTCACAGTCGATTGATGAAGATGTTCTGCTCGTATTCGACGCGATCACGCTGGTTGGCAACGATCTGCCGGGGCCCGTTTCGGCAACCGATGAAGTTGGCCAACTGCTGAGTGTAATTGGAGTCGGTTCGACATCGGCCGCTGGAGCATCTGTATCGTTGACCTCGGGAGCAATCTCGTATCGTCCTCCGGTCGATTTCTCCGGCTCCGATACTTTTACCTATACCGTTCGCGACAATGGTTCACCCAATGCGAGTGCAACGGGAACCGTTACCGTCACGGTGCGTCCTGTGAATGACCCGCCGATTCCAGTCTCGGATACGCGTTCGACGCCGGAAGACACACGTCATGTGTTCAGCGCCTCGCTGCTTACGCAAAACGATGCCGCGGGTCCCGCGAACGAGAGTTCCCAGTCGTTGACAGTTTTAGGCGTCAGTTCAACGAGTGCCAATCAAGGTACGGTGTCGCTGGTCTCCGGAGTGATTACGTATACTCCGCCCACAGACTTCAGCGGTGAGGATGTGTTTACTTATACAGTCGCTGACAACGGATCGCCTTCCCGATCATCGACCGGTACGGTCACAATGAATGTGACCGCGGTGAATGATGCGCCGACCGCAGGTGCTGATTCGCGGACAACTTCGGAAGACGTTGCCTTGACAATTGCCGCCGGTACTTTGCTCAATAACGATGTGCGAGGACCCGCGAACGAGAGCGGTCAGACGATTGCTGTCCAAAGTGTTTCTGCGGCCAGCGCTCAGGGTGGCCAAGTGACATTCAATTTGTCAACCAACCAGATCGTCTATACGCCGAAAGCGGATTTCAACGGTAACGACACCTTTACGTATACCATTGTCGACAATGGACTAACTAACGGCATCGCCGACCCGAAGAATGCTACGGCAACGGTTACCGTTACGGTTACCCCTGTAAACGATGCACCGATCGCTTTCACGGATGCCCAGTCGACGATCGAAGACCGAACACTGACGATCGATGCTGCTGTTCTCCTATCCAACGACTTGCCGGGGCCATCGCAAGCTGGTGTCGACAACGAGACAAGTCAGACACTTTCAGTGATCTCGATCAGCCAGACGAGCGTGCGTGGCGGAACGATCACTCTGGTCGGATCGACCGTCACCTATAATCCGCCGAAGGACTTTGCAGGTGTCGATACCTTTACGTATGAGATTCAGGATAACGGGACAACGAACGGATTAGCTGATGCGAAATCAGCGACAGGCGTGATCACCATCAATATATCGGCGGTTAACGATCCTCCGATCATGACTGCATCGACGAGCATGACGGTCGAGGATTTACAGCTTCAGATTTTCGCCAGCGAACTCACGATGGCGGACGTGGGTGGTCCAGGTGCAGAGAGCACCCAGCCTCTGACCGTGATTGGCGTCAGCAGTTTCAGTGCCCAAGGTGGGACGCTGTCTTTGGGCACCGGCGGTACGGTGACCTACACGCCACCTCTGAATTTCAATGGTACGGACACGTTCACATATACGGTGCGCGACGCTGGTCTCACCAACGGGACTTCTGACCCGCAGACGGCTACCGGAACTCACACCGTAACGGTCACTCCGGCGAACGATCCGCCGACTGCGATTAATGATGCTTTCGCCGCGAACGAAGACGCTGTGCTTCAAGTTCAAGGCCGGGGCGTTTTGGGAAATGATTTTGATATTGATCTGCCGGTCGATACGATCACGGTCAGTAATCCAGGGCAGTTGCTGACTGATCAAGGTGCGACCGTAACGCTGAATGCGAATGGCACTTTCTCGTACGACCCGACAGGAGCGGTAAACCTCCAAGCGTTGCGGGTCGGGCAATCGATCATTGACCGCTTCCGCTACAAGGCTTCAGATGGGTCACTGGAGTCGAACGAGGCGACTGTAAATATCACAGTGGTGGGGGCAAACGATGCTCCGGTGGCCGCCAATGATACATTTACAGTTGACGAAGATGCACAACTCACGGTGGGCACCTCCGGAAGCATCTTGTTGAACGATACTGATGCTGAGGACGGAGCGAATCCGATCGGAGCGTTGACTGCGGTGCGCATCAGTGGTCCATCGAATGGTGCCTTGAATCTAAACTCGAACGGTACTTTCACCTATACACCCACGCCAAACTTTACCGGCGTTGATACTTTCGTTTATCGAGCAAACGACGGCTCGACGAATTCCAATGCCGCCACTGTCACCATCAATGTGGCGGCAACGAATGATCCGCCGAACGCTGGAGCGGATGCCTACTCAACGGGCCAGGGAGTGCCGTTGACTGTGAACGCTACCAACGGTGTCTTACGCAATGATACCGATGGCGAGCAAACGACTCCGTTAACCGCTCAGTTAGCGACGCAGCCCGCCAACGGAACCGTTGCTCTCAATGCAAACGGTTCGTTTACCTACACGCCGCGAAGTGGATTTTCTGGAACGGATCGATTCACTTATCGGGCGATTGACGACGGTGGATTGGCGTCGACACCTGCGACAGTGACCATCTCGGTTGCTAGTGCCACAGTGTTCCAGAACCCTGCTAACAGTCGAGACGTCAATAACGATACTGCCGTCTCCCCCATCGACGCGCTGCTGCTTATCAATCACCTCAACAATGTTGGGTCGCACGTATTGACGTCGGCGATCACGGGGATCCCGTATCCCGACACTAACGGGGATAACAACATCTCGCCTTCGGATGTTTTGCTGGTGGTAAATACTCTGAATTCGGCGGGGGCTGGCGAAGGCGAGTCCTGGATTCAAGTGCCTTCCATCGCTGCTGCTGCCCCGTCTGTGATTCCGGCTTCCGCCACCCCGTCGATTGACATCTCTCAGTCGACACCACCGGTGGACCAGGCAATCGAAGATCTAGCATTTAGCGAGAACGAGCACCTAGGGAGCGAGGACTACTTTGCCGAGATTGGACGCAGCGACTTCGCAAGTCAGTACCGGAGTTTGAACTCGGCGGCTCGCGCGTCGTTGGCGGCCAAGGCCAAGGAGTTGGAATTGGCACTCGACAGCTTGTTCGACGAAAGCGAGTTTGGAAGTGAGTTGGCGGACTGAGCAAGTTTGGCGCGGAAGCTTGTTGCGTAATCTACCACGACTCTTCAGAGGCGAATTCAGTTGGCAGAGAGGCGTTGCTCTCCGACGCCGTCTTCTCTAACCTGGGACGCAGTGGTCAGCACCACCGAGAAGACCACGCATCGCCCGGGGGTTCCCGGTGAATCTGAGAGCGGTTTTGCGTCCGGTGAGCTGTCTTTGCACAAGGCGAAAGAGGTTGAGTTTTGCTAAAATTCATCGCCGGGCTGAGTTTGCTTGGAACCTACTGGGTGAAAGACTTGCATGTCCTCTGATATTGTCGTTTGTCCAAATTGCCGGACGAACCTCCAGAATAGTGCTAATATAGCCGGGCAAATCGTCGCCTGCCCAAAGTGTCAGTCGCAATTGCAGATGCCGGCGCTATCGATACCGGTCGCCTCACCACAACTTCCAACACCGGTTGAATTGCCGCCCGCAATTGACTTACCACCCACGATTCCGGTCAATGTGACGGGTGGCTCTGGAATTCACGGTACCAACATGCCTGTCGTTCAATCGGGACGTGCAAAGAAGACTACGTCCACGAGCGTCAATGACCGACTTCGCAAGAAATCTAACCCGTTGATCATTGTGTTTGCTGCGATGATCACTCTGATTGTCATCGGTGTTGGTGTGATTGCCGTTCTCTGGGAGCAATCGGAGAAAGGAAAGCAACAGTTCGGCAACAAGATGGTTGGCAACTGGGAACTGATTCCCGGCCAGTCGCAGCTGGAGCGGTGGGATTTTGCGTTTCACGATGATCGAAAAATGCAAATGGCGTTGGGTAATCAATTAAGCGAAGGGCGATGGAAAGTTACGTCCGTTCAAGGTGAAACGGGCTATCTATTGATCGAATGGCCCGATGAGGCACCGGAAACAATGCGAGTTCGATTCGAAGGCGGCACTATGCAGATACAGTTGGAAAGTGTCGGCAGCTTTGCGTTTCGAGCCGCCGTGCCGTAGTTCATAGGTCTGCGCGTACAAGGCGGAACCCAGCGACCCGGCGCAAACAGCTAATCAGGCCTCGCCGAGTTGCGCCATCACCTCGTCTGGGATGTCAAAGTTGGCGGAAACGCTTTGAACGTCGTCGTGGTCGTCCAGCAATTCCATCAACTTCAAGACTTTGCGCGCCCCGTCCAGATCAAGTCCGACGGTGTTGTTAGGGATCCGTGTGATTTCCTTGGATTCGGGAGTTAATTCTGCGGCGTCGAAGGCATCGGAAACGGCCGAAAACGCGTCCGGTTCGCACGTCACCTCAATCATGTCACCGACTCGCGTAATATCTTCGGCACCCGCATCGAGTGCGACTTCCATCAATCGTTCCTCACTTGTTGAAGCCGACGAGAACACGAATAGGCCTTTCCGTTCGAAGAGATATGCGACACAATTTGTTGCCCCCAGTTTGCCTCCATTGACTTCGAAAACCTTTCGGATTTCCGGGGCAGTGCGATTGCGATTATCTGTCAAAATGTCACAGAGAATAGCAACGCCATTGGGGCCGTACCCTTCGTAAAGTACCTCCTCAACATTCCCTCCGTCCAATTCACCGGTTCCTTTTTTGATTGCACGGCTGATCGTATCGTTCGGCATGTTTACAGCTTTGGCATCGGCTACCGCCAAACGCAGACGTGGGTTCATATCGGGATCACCACCGCCCAGCTTTGCTGCGACAATAATTGCTTTGGAGCATTTGCTCCAAGCTTTACCTCGCTTGCTGTCGATCACTGCTTTTTTGTGCTTAATACCTGCCCAGTGTGAATGTCCGGCCATACTTCCTTCTCAATCGGGATTTTCTCAGAATCTTCGGGATTGTCCTACGTACCGAGTGACAGAGAAGATCTACTTCACGAATGCCTTCGAACTGATGCAGTCGCGAAAGATTCACATATTGTTACGAAGCGGCACTGTAATGAGATGCCGAGGCGTTGGGACTTAGCGAGGTTTTCGCTTAGCAAGCCGCTTGGTGGCAGACTTCTTTGTGGTCTTGCCGGAAGCAGACTTCTTCGTCGCGGTGGACTTTGTGGACGATGCCTTTGATTTAGCCGTTTTCTTCGGTGCGGCTTTTTGGGTTGGCTTCTTTGCCTCACGCTTGGGGAGACGGTCTTTGGCACTTGGCTCGATCTCAAGAATAATCGACCGTATTTTCGGCGAATATGGCGAAGAATTAAAATCCACGGCCAACTGGTGCAAGAGCGATCCGAACTCGACGCCCTTAGTTTTCGGGACCGTTCTCTCGAGTCCCGGCACGCGCCCCTTTGACGCCTCGGCCTCTGTGATCACATCGAGGACGATGAACAATTGAAATCCGCCGGCGTTAACGGGAATGGAGTGCCCTGAGAGGGCATTCTGCGCCACGTAAGAAACGCCGAAAGGCGTTATTCCGTTGATGCTCTCGAATTCTTTAACCGCTTTACCGAGGTTGCCTTTTCTGAGTACGTCGATATCGAAGGAATAGTATTTCTCGAAGACACCTTGAAGGGCTCGTTTGAGACGATTTGCCGCCTGAGGAGGATCATTGAGCGGCGCCATGACCTCCGACAACTCCGCGATCGTCGTGACACGGACTTCGTTCCAGTCGTAGTAACTCTCTTGGAGCTTGGCGAAGACGTCGTCAGCCACTTCGTGCTTTGAATTCTCCAGGCAGCACGCGTAGAGCAGGTGTTCCAGCACGGATCGGTCGGTCGGTGGGGCCGCTGGCTTGAAATGCTTTTTCAGGACTTTGGCTGTTTTGGTCAGTATGTCAGCGCGGTTCGAAGCACTCATGATGTCGTATATTGCCTGGGAATAACTAAGTATCAGTATCGGTCGGAGAATCTGTCACGTTGTCATGGGAGGCGTCGCCGGACGGGTCTGCCTCGACATCGCTGGGGGGGAGGGACTCGGTGTCTTGCTCGGTCGCATTCTGATCCTTGGGGAGGACATCGTTCAAAATGCGAGCGACGGCGAGCGAGTGCTTGACACCCTGATCGAGGACAAATTTCAGTTTTGGTGTATAGCGAGTGTCGATGCGGTTGCCGACTTTGCTCTGGAGAAAGCCACTCGCACTTTCCAGTCCCCGAAGACAGAGGTTTTGTTTGGTCTCGTCGCCCATCACCGAGACATGCACGCGCGCCATTCGCATGTCGGGAGCCACTTCGACATAGGTCACGGTCACATCGCTAATGCGTGGATCAGTCAACTCGACAAGGATCGACATGCTGACAACTTCGCGGATCGCTTCTGCGGCTTTCAAGAGGCGGCGGGAATTCATAGGGTCCGTGCGAACTCCTCGATCTTGTAAGCTTCGAGCACGTCGTCTTGTTTAATGTCGTTAAAGCCCGACAGCTTCATACCACATTCGAGTCCCCGTGCGACCTCTTTAACGTCGTCTTTAATGCGTCGCAACGAGTCCAGAGGATAGTCGCCGATGGTACGCCCGTCACGGTTAACTCGAATGCGACAACCGCGCTCAATCGTTCCTTGAATGACATAGCATCCTGCGATTGTGCCAGCCTTACTGACCGCGAACACTTGCTTAACGAGAGCACGCCCGAGATCTATAACGCGTTCTTCCGGTTTAAGCTTACCCTCAAGCATTGCTTTCAGGTCTTCTGTCATTTTGTAGATAATGTCGTATCGGCGAATCTCAATGCGGCGATCATCCGCCAAGCTGCGAGCTGCCTCGTCCGGAATCACGTTGAAGCCGAGAATAACGGCATTCGAGGCGTCTGCCAAATGTACGTCCCCAACGGTAATACCGCCCACCGATTGCTGGAGAATCTTGATCTGAACTTCGGGGTGTTCGAGCTTTTCTAACTCCTTGTTGATCGCCTCCAACGAGCCTTGCACATCGGCGCGAATGATCACATTCAGTACGGCAGCCTCCTCCGCCTGCCCCAATCGACCGTCTGCCAGCAACTCTTGGAATCGCTCGAAAGATATCTTTGTCGTACCCTGGCCACTTAGTCCACTTTGGTGCGTGCTCGTCGCACGCGTCTCGGCGATCTGTCGAGCCTCCGTAATATCCTCCAAGACGTAAAACGCATCGCCTGCGCCAGGAGCGACATCCAGACCTGTAATGTTCACTGGTGTTGAAGGGCCGGCTTCTTCCACGGGCCGCGTCGGGCTAAGCGTGTCGTACATTGCCTTTACTCGACCGTAGGCCGACCCGCAAACGATGATATCGCCGACTCGCAGTGTGCCTTTGCGGACGATGACTTTAGCGACAACACCACGTCCGCCTTCTTGCTGGGCCTCGAGGCAAACGCCCAGGGCATCACGGTCCGGGTCGGCGACGTATTCATTGAGCTCAGCGATTGTCAACAAAGTCTCCAGCAGTTCGTCGATTCCCGCTCCGGTAATGGCGCTGGTTTGGACGACTTCGACGTCGCCACCCCATTCACTCGGCAAAAGATCTCGCGTGGCCAATTCCTGCATCACTCGGTTCACGTCGACGCCGGGGAGATCAATCTTATTTAGGGCTACGACGATCGGGACTCCAGCCGCTTTTGCATGCGCGATTGCCTCTTCTGTTTGCGGCATCACACCGTCATCAGCGGCAACAACCAGTACCGCGATATCGGTTACATTTGCGCCGCGAGCTCGCATCTCCGTAAAGGCTTCATGCCCGGGCGTATCGACAAACGACACAGGGCGACCGTTGTTTTCAACTTTGTAAGCCCGGATGTGTTGTGTGATGCCACCGGCTTCGCCTGACACGACATCCAGACCTAGCACTCGATCCAACAGCGAGGTTTTACCGTGGTCAACGTGGCCCAAGAAGGTAACAATCGGCGGTCGTGGCTGAACGTGATCAGGATCGTCCTCTTGTTCGCGAATCTTTGTGATGATTGATTCTTCGAGCGTTTCTTTCGACTTAATCTCGACCTCAACACCTAATTCCTCAATGAGCAGATCCACATACTCATTCTCGATTTGAGCGTTAATTGTCGCCATCATTCCGAGCCCCATCAGTGCTCGCTGAACCTGCGCTGAGGGGACGCCTGCTGCTTCCGAAAATGTTCGCACGGTGCATGGAAGCTCCAGCGAAGCCTTGCCCTTTCGAGGCGCAGCAGTATTGTTGCCCTTGCGAGTGAGCGTTCGCCGACGTCGAGAGCGGTAGGTGTCCTCTTCTCGAGCAATGCCGCGGGCACGCTGTACGGGACGCGTCTTTCTCGCTTTTTGGCGATCCGCCCGGGCGCTCGCCAGACCAGACAGGCCGCGACCGACTCCTTCACCTTCATCGAGATCCTTTACAGTCTTACTACGTCGGCCACGAGCTGCGCTCAAGGGAGCTTCGCCATCGCTCGATGCGGTCGACGGCTTACGACTGACTCCGCCCTTACCTCCCAACGGTGGTTTGGAAGGTTTCTCGGTGGCGTTCGCCGCGATCTCGTCGAGCGGTGCGGCTGTGCCCTTACGGGCACCGGCGATCGCATCTTTGGGGAGCCGGATCTCCGGTTTCTGTGCCACCGGTTCACTGGCGACCGCCTTCGGAACCGGTTGCGGCGCGTCCGGCATTTCAGCAAGACGAATCACTGGTTCACGTTTTTTCTTCGGTCTCGGCTCGTCCGCGCCCCCATCTTTCTTCTTACCTTCACCGCTCGGGGCGCCGATCACCTTGATTTTGCCCTTGGCAACTGGCGTGATGTAATCTTCACGCGAGTAGACTTCAGGCTGGGAAGGCTCCGGAGCTGCTGGAGTCGTGGCAGAAGTTGAAGACCTTGCAGAAAGCGGTCCACCAGCACGCGCGGACAGCGGGGTACCTTTCGGTGGGACGGGCACCGGACCAGCCGCGACGGTGCTCTTCTTGTCGCCACCAGCGAGGTAGGTCTTGAGCTTGTCCACCTCCGGATCATCCAGGCTGGCCAACGCCGACCCTTTGCCGGTAATTCCAGCTTTGTTGCAGATCTCGACAAGATCTTTACTGTCGAGTTTCAGTTCTTTTGCTAACGCGTAAATGCGAATTGGCACTCTCGGCATTCCTTTCGGGGGGCGGATCTCGACTAATTTCTCGATTCGCGTCCCCTGGTTCAAACAGTGGGGTGCTACATGGCGAGCCCTCTCCCTAAGTCCTGGTTAGGTTGCGTTGGCGTCTCCATCTTCTTCCGGGTCTTCCTTGGCTTCCGTCGCGGCGTCGGTTTCGCTTGGTGGGGAGGCGGTTTGCTGAGCATCAGCAGCGGCCGCCGCTCGCATCTCTTCTTCGATCTTTTCGATTTTACGTTGGCGCCGTTCTTCCGCCGCTACGACTTCAGCTTGTCTCGCGCGCTCTTCCGCTTGATTAACGATCAACTCCACCTGCTCATCTGTCAAGCCTCCCATCTCCTGCAACGCATCGGGTTCGATCACTTCGAGGTCATCGTAGGACAGATAGCCCTGCTCCACCAAGCTCTGAGCCAACTCTTCAGTCATACCTTCAAGTTCGCAAAAGCCCGTTACCGCTCGCTCGATCTGCTCCTCCAACTCGTCGGCGGTCATGATCTCAATGTCCCAGCCCGACAGCTTGCTGGCCAAACGGACATTTTGGCCACGACGTCCAATCGCCAACGACAATTGATCTTCTCGGACCAGGACAATGGCGCGCCCAATCATGTCGCACAACAACACTTGCTCAACTTCGGCGGGCTGCAGCGAGTTGGGAATCAATACCTCCGGGTCGTCGCTCCAACGCACGATGTCAATCCGTTCACCCGACAGTTCATCGACGATGTTCTTGATCCGATTTCCACGGACGCCTACGCAAGCACCGACGCAGTCGACTCGGGTGTCCGAACTGCTGACCGCGACCTTGCTGCGGTATCCAGGTTCACGGGCCATCGCATTAACAGTGATCACTCCGTCTGCGATTTCAGGGATCTCTTGCTCGAAGAGCCTCGCTACGAGGCTCGGATGATTACGGCTCAGCACGACTTTGACGCGATTTCCTTGCGGTCGTACTTCGTAAACGATTGCACGGACACGTTCGTTCGCATGATGGGATTCACCGGGGATTTGTTCGCTACGGGGGAGAATCGCTTCAACCGGGCCCAGGGCTACGGTCGTTGCACCACCTTCTGCGCGTTGCACAACTCCCGATACCATCTGGCCAATCTGCTCTTCGAATTCGTCGACGAGCGAATCACGTTCTGCTTCGCGAATCTTCTGAATGATCACTTGTTTGGCCGTCTGTGCGCCGATTCGACCGATGACTTCTGGGTCGATCTCCTCACCGTTACAGCTTCCCTTCAGGGTGCCCGCATCGCGATCGATTGTGATAACGATCTCTGACTCCTCGCCATACTGCTTTCGCGCAGCTGAGACCAACGCCGACTCGATCGCCTGAAAGACGTACTCAGAGTCGATGTTTTTGTCTCGATGTAGCGAATCGACGAGTCGTAAAACTTCACCGGGATTCCAACTCATTGGGACCCTCTTTTTGTTTTCCTGTTGTTATCGATTGCAACTCGATTCGAGTCGCTAACGGACTATCCTCTGTCCAATACTAAATTGTCACCGCTGTCCAGGTGGAAAAAATGGAGGTTCTCGGTTTTGAACCGCAACCGGACGTCATCGCCTCTAGCGATTTGCGCTCGCGGTTCAACTCGACAAACCAGTTTGGTGGCATCGCCCTGCTTGCTACTCAATTCCGAATTAACCGAAATGTACAACAGTTTGCTATCACCAAGTGACTCGCACAGCGACACGCGACCAGAATTCATGCCGCCGTCGATCACTCCTTTTTCCACAATCACATCTTCAGCACGCACTCCCAATTCAGCATTTCTTTGCTTATCGCCTGCCATCAGGTTTTGTTGTTGCTTTTGGTCAATTTCGATCTTCAATCCACTCGCAACAAACAAAAGTTTGCCGTCGTTTTGCGTCAAATTCCCAGCGACGAAATTCATCGGCGGTGAACCTATAAAACTTGCGACGAATCGTGTTTCGGGTCGGTCGTAGACCTCCATCGGGTTTCCAATTTGTTCGATTTCGCCGTTCTTCATGACGACGATCCTCTGGCCTAACGTCATTGCTTCAGTCTGGTCATGTGTGACGTACACCATCGTCGTCGACAATCGCTGGTGTAGCTCACTCAGCTCTCGCCGAGTCTCCATTCGAAGCTTTGCATCTAAGTTCGACAACGGCTCATCAAATAAAAAAACCGCCGGTTGGCGGACGATGGCTCTGCCCAGAGCGACCCGTTGCCGCTCGCCTCCAGACAGTTGCCGAGGCATCCGATTTAGCAAATGCTCAATCCTTAATGCCTGCGCCGTTTGTCGAACCGCTTCGCGTATGCCGCGACGCTTTGCTGCCAAGTTGGCCGCTTCGGTTGGGCTCGTCAACCGTTTCCAGATTCGATGAAGGCTGTTCCCTCCGTAACGCAATTCCAAACCAAACGACATGTTTTTGTACACCGACATGTGCGGGTACAAAGCGTAATTCTGGAACACCATCGCGATGTCCCGGTCTTTCGGAGCCACATCATTCACGATGCGGTTGCCGATTCGAATTTCACCGTCTGTGACATCTTCGAGTCCGGCAATTATCCGAAGCGTCGTGCTCTTGCCGCAGCCACTCGGGCCCAGCAACACCAAGAACTCACTGTCCGCAACATCTAGGCTGATGTTATTCACCGCCACAACATCACCGGGAAAGACTTTCGAGACGCTTGCTAACGAAACGCTCGTCATGTACTCCCACCGATGCTCGTGTTACATTCCACCTGCCTAAGCCGACTCAGTCTAATTCGCCTTGCTCGAAATCCGTTTAGTTACAGAACTTAGTGGAAATCCAAAGCGGGTTAACATACCGGTCGTTCAGGTAAGTGTCAAGCTGCCACCGATCGTGGTGGTGTTGGTACACTTTGCCTTGTGTAGGGTGCATGAAATGCACCAGCGGGGATAAAGACTGCGTGTTTCACACACCCTACGATCAAAGTGTACCACGACCCCACTTGTGAACTCCTTGCAATTCGCCCGATGACGTATCAGAAGTCCGCAACATCCTCTTTCGTCAACTGGCCGTTGTGTAGAGCCGAGGCGACAAGCGCGAGATCGCAACCTGACTTTGAGAGTTTGACCAGATCGCGCCGGCTTCGAACCCCTCCGCCAGAGGTGATTTCAATGTTGGGGAATTCGATTCGAACTGCATTGCACAGGTTTTGGGCGCTAACTCCGCGACCACTGCCAACGCTCGACAAATCGAGCAAAATTACTCGCTGGAAGCCAACCGAGACGACTTTCTCTACTAACTTAATCGGATCGGCTTCGGCCCAGTCAGAAATCGTTGTTAGCGGACTGCCGCCTCGTAGGTCCAAGGAGAAGACCGCCTGTGCGACTCCGATCGCGTCGAACAACGCTCGCAAATCCTGTTCACTTTCGAGCGTTTCCAGTCCAACCACGATTCCGTCGCACCAATCCGATGCATGCCATCGATCGATTGATTGTGTCGCCTGTTCGGAGTTCTTCATTCCTGCGTCGACGATCATCCTAAGTCCCGCCGAGGCAATTGCGTCGTAAGCGCACCAATTGGGTTGGTCACCCGAGATCGCGTCGAGGTCGGCCACGTACGACGAGCGAAATCCGAGTTGTCGAGAGAACGCCTTCGCAACACTGCGGGGAGTCGCGTCGCAATCCAGGTTGCTTCGGACCGGTTGGTAGGATGCTCGTTGGCCACCCACACCCCGAACCACCTGGCTTCCTTTGAGATCGATAACAGGGAGAATCTTCACGTGGCGTGACTACTCACTAGCAAGGGGCAAACGAAGCGAATAGCGCGCCCGTTACGAGGCCGCGATGTGGAACCTGCCGCTAGAAGGCATCTTCCACCGCGTCTTCGCCATAGAGCGGCATGTGTCGATAGTACACTTCGAGAATCATGGTGCAGATTGCCGTAGTATAAAGCCGACCGCCGGCGGTGCCATGACGGTCAACGAAATACCAGCTACCCTTCTCATGGCCGCTCGGCGCTTGTCGTGCGACGAGGAAGTCTCGCATTCGGACGTTCCAGCGGTCCCATTCGCTGCCACCGAAATGATGCAAGACTTGTGTAGCGTAGTAGTTGAAATACATGTCGGTCGTCGAAGGGCCTTGATTGGCAAGGTACAGAAATCCTCCGACGAGACGTGAATCGTAACGCTGCCAACCGAGGTACATCCGCAGTAGGATAGCTACGGCGGTCGGTCCGGAATCCTTACCTGGACGCTGATACCCGTAGAAGACACCGCCTGAATCTTGAACGCTGTCGAGGTATTCTTTGGCAAGCTCCGTCGTGTGAGAGGGCACATAAAGTCCCGACATCTTTGCGCTTTTCAACGCCATCACTTGCCAGCCCGTTACCGTAGTATCCCCGGGGGATCCCGGAACATATCGCCATCCGCCGCGCGGATGTTGTGCTCGAACGATAAAGTTAACCGCCTTTTGCGCGTACGGCTTGAGCTGTTCGTCGCCCGTCATCCCATAAGCTTCGCAGAGTGCGATCGTCGCAATCCCTTGCGAGTACATTGTGCCCTCTTGAAGATCGCCACCGTGCGGAGTTTCAATCATTCTGCCTGTTAGATAGTAAAGTCCGTTGTTGACGACTTCCTTGTATTTGCCTTGCTTGTGGGTATACCCGGCTCCCAGAAAGGGCAACAAAGCCAGCGCTGTCGCGCCGGTGCTGGTTCCGACAGTGCCCGGATGAGGGCAACGACCCTCGCATGGACCCTCTTGGTGGTTTAAGTGCCAGCTCCCATCGCGTCTTTGATGTTCAACCAGCCAAGCGAGGCCTTGCTCCACAGCATCTTCGCTGGCTTGGGTTCCGCCGCGAGCAACGACTAAACGGGCACGCTGCTCTGGTGTCCGTCCCTCAAATCCACCACCCACCGGTGTGTTGGTAGCTTCGAGCAAATCGGAAACCGTTGTTTCGCGAAACAGATCGGTGGGTTGAGCTCTGGCTACGCTGACCGTAGGTGCGGCAAAAGGTGATTCTATGTTTGGTGCATCCGGAAAGCGAACTTCAGATGGAATCGCTTTGCTTGCTTGTTGTTGCTCATGCGAGATGCTGACATCTGGCAGTACGATCTGCGAATTGTTGAGATCTTCTTCCAAGGTTTCACGCAGCGGTCCCAGTACTAGTTCCGGCCCATGTGGGCCTTTGTCATCGATGATTGCAATCAAGGCTAAGATTACAAGCAAGATTGTATGTACGGCGAAACTGATCGCGCCACTCGCCGCATCGCCCCCAAAGCGGCTCGCCATTCGTCGCCACCCGGTACGAGCATCCTCCGCGTCGTTCGAGATAACGACGGGATCGGCTATTGATCTTACAATCGGCGGCGCCAAGACGAACTGCACGGGTGGTTCCGCGAGCTCGTGTAAGCCCAGATCGGGCGAATCGTGTGGTGGCGGATTGTGCGACATGGCGCGATTATTCTATTGGCGAGCAAACGATTGCGAGCGCAGCGCGCCCAAGAATTATAGGTCGTTCGGCTGCGAGAGCGTTCGCGAAGAGTGATCGGCGCAAAAAAAAGCGTGGCTGAGAATTCAGACACGCTGCATAACACAATTCAACTCGTTGTTTACAACGGGAAATCTTCTTCTGCCGCTTCTTTGGCATAGATCGGCATATGCCGGTAGTAGACTTCTAGAATCATTGTCGCCATGGAGGTTACGTACAATCTGCCACCGCGTTCGTTAGCGTGTCCACCGCCAGGAACTTCCCAGCTGCCTGCCATGTGCCCTTCCTGCTCCTGGCTGTTAACAAGTTGGTCGCGCATCACGGCGTTCCACTTCGGCCAGTACTCGTCGCCGTAATGGTGCATGATTTGAGTGGCGTAGTAGTTGTAGTAGTAATCCGTTTTGGAGGGTCCGAGATTACTGATATATGCGGCGCCGCGTTGCAAAGCCGGCTCATCTTTCTTCCAGCCAAGGTACATTCGGCAAAGCAGGCCGATCGCGGTTGTCGATGCCTTCGCACCCGGTTCTGCGTAACCGTACTTGGATCCGCCGTCCGATTGAACCGTGTTCAGGAATTTAATCGCGCCAGCTACCGTATTTGGCGGAACTTGAAGGTACGCCATGTGACCGCTCTTCAACGCCATTAGTTGCCAGCCGACGACCGATGTATCGCCCGGTTGTCGAGGAGAATATCGCCAGCCGCCGCCTACCGGATCTTGAGCGTAGGAGATGAATGCGATCGAAGCTTGAGCTGGTGCCATGAGCTTTCGGTCGTGAGTCATCGCATATGCTTCACACAATGCGATCGACGACAACCCATGTGCGTACATGTTGCCGCCGCCTTGGATCAGTGATCCATTCGGTTGTTCTGTTCGCACGAGATACGCCAACCCTCGCCCCACCGTATCCTTGTATTGCCCTTCCAAATGCGTTTGCCCTGAACCTAAGAAAGGTAGCAAAGCCATTGCGGTGGCGCCGGTATAACAGCCTTTTGTATCACCTTGATGAGTGCATGCGCAAGGCATGCCCTCAAATGCCCAGTGACCGTCGGGAAATTGATGCGATGCGAACCACTTGAGCGCCATCGCAACCGCCTTTTCGCTGCCCTCCGAGCCGCCATTTTGTTTCACCATCTGGCCGCGGGCTTTTGCGCTACGTCCCTCTAGCGCGCTCCCGGTCATCGACCCAATCTCCTTCATCAGATCATTGCGCGGTGCAGTTTCGGTGCTGAAGTCGACGAGATCGACCTGAATAGCCGCCGCATCGAGATCGGTCGAGACTTCAACTTCTACGACGTCAGAAGGTGTATCGACCGTGCTCTGAACAACCGGCTCAGCGGCGCTAACTTCCGATACCTGCATTGGTTCGAGTTGGTCGAGAACTTCGAATTCTTCAACCTCTTCCACTTCGCTCGTGTTCGCCACTTTGAGAATGTTCGCCTCTTTTTCGACGGCCGGCGCGAAGGTGATAAAGGCGAGGACCAAGATGGCGATAATGTGCACGATCATGCTAATCGCCCAACTCGGAACAGCCGCGAACAGAAGGAAGTTCCGACCCGGCGGAGCGTACTCTTCTTCCCCTTCGTCGTCCTCATAGGCCTCGGCTTCCAAGGCATCCGCATTGCCGGCGGCCAGTGCCTGTTCATGTGCTAGTTGTTCGGGATCGTCCATCGTGGATGACATAAGAAATGCTCCGTGTCGACAGTGGCGCAACGAGTGTGCGCAAAGTCACCGCCCGTGTTCCTGTTCCAAAGGAATTCGGACTACCAATTCTCTCCAAGTCCTTAACCTACTTATTTTTCCGTCAATTGCAAGCACAATCAAAGTTGACACAACTCCGAAGCGGGCGCGCATCCCGGCAACGAGTCGCTCCGCGCGCTCGAAGAGTTACGTTAACACCGCCTTCGAGGGTTAGAAACACTGTGGTGCGAACGGGTTACATAGTAAGACGGGTTTGGCTACAATCGAGCGTTTCCAGTCAACCAACAGTCCACGGCTGTTTAACCAAGGAGTCGATTAGATGGCTGCTCGAGGCAAGAAGAAAGCAGATACGGTATTCCTCGTGTGCGAGGAGACGGGTGACTACAACTACAGCTTGCGTCGCAAGCCGGGCGGCGAGAAGTTGCGTCTCAAGAAGTTCTGCCCCCGTTTGCAACGTCACACGGTCCACGTGGAGAAGAAGAAGTAGGCAGCTGCTCCGACGAATACGGAGTGACTCGACGGGCAGTTTGCTGCTGGCCTCGCTAACGCCGCAACGCGACGTCGGTTGCGCCCTTGCATGTAAATTGGACCCGCACCACGACAGGGATCGTCATGACGAAACATTGGCGGATTTATCCCCATGATGCCGGGCGCATCGAATCGCTAGAGCGGCAAGCCGGCATATCGCCAATTGTTGCCCAACTGCTACTCTGTCGAGGCATTAGCGAGGCGAGTGCGGCGCAGCGTTTCCTCGATCCCAAGATGAGCGAACTTCGTGATCCTGAGTTGTTGCCGGGCCTTCCCGGCGCAGCAGATCGTGTTTTTGCTGCCGTTCAGGCAAAACGCCGCATTGTCATTTATGGCGATTACGACGCCGATGGCATGACTGCGACGGCGATTCTTTATCGCTGCTTGCAGTTGCTCGGGGCTGACGTCGGCTACTACGTGCCGAATCGCTTGGAAGAAGGCTACGGGTTGAACGACGAAGCCTTGCGGAAGCTCGCCGAGCGGGGCGCGTCGTTGGTGATTTCAGTCGACTGTGGTATCGCCAGCGTCCAAGAAGCGAGAACCGCTCGTGAAGTCGGGCTCGAACTCATCATTACGGATCATCATCAGTTCGCCGACGAGTTGCCTGCCGCAGCGGCAATCGTCCATCCGCGACTGCCCGGTTCAAATTATCCCTTCGCTGGCCTCTGCGGAGCCGGAGTCGCTTTCAAGTTGGCTTGGGCCCTTTGCTGTCGTGCCAGCGAATCGAAACGCGTCAGCGACAGGATGCGAAACTACTTGTTGACGGCGATTGGCATCGCTGCAATCGGTACCGTGGCCGACGTCGTACCGTTGATCGACGAGAACCGCGTACTCGTGCGATACGGATTGAACAGTTTGCAGTCACAGCCAACCATCGGCTTGAAGGCGTTGATGCGAGTTACCAAGTTGCAGGACAAGCCCGCATTAAGCAGCGAGGACATCGCGTTTAGTCTTGCCCCGCGATTGAACGCCGCAGGACGGCTTGGCCAAGCTCAGCTCGGTGTCGAGTTGCTGACGACGGATTCCGTTGAGCGGTCCGGTGCGCTCGCGGATTATATTCACGAATTGAACAGCAGTCGTGATAGTCTGGAACGCAGCGTCTACCTTGCCGCTAACAAACAGATCAAAGAGCAGTTCGGTTCCAGCGATCCGGCCTTTGTCCTTGCTGGTCGTGGTTGGCATGTCGGCGTGATAGGCATCGTCGCCGGTCGATTGGCAGAGAAATTCAATCGTCCTGTTGTCTTGCTTTCGATCGACGAGCTAGGAGCAAAGCCCGCGACCGGCTCGGCACGTTCCGCTTGCGGCTTGGATCTGCACGAGGCGTTTGCTCGATGTACCGAGTATCTCGTGGCTCATGGTGGACACGCCGCTGCCGCCGGACTAAAGGTCGAGGAGGCAAAAATCGATGAGTTCCGTGTTGCGTTCTGCGAACTCGTCGAGAGCGAGGTGTCGGTGCAAGATCGCGTTCCCGAGATCCGCATAGATGCCGAAGCAAGTTTGAGTCAGCTAACCTTGGGCACAGTGCAGCAGTTGGAACAAATGGCTCCGTTTGGCGAATCGAACCCTCGGCCGGTGCTGTGTGCAACCGGTTGCGAGTTGGCGGAAGCCCCTCGCCACTTGGGTAGCGGCGAGCGCCATATTTCCGTCAAAGTCAGACAGCATCATGTGACGATGCGGGCGGTCGGATTCGGCAAAGGCGACTGGTACGAGGATTTGATTGCATTGACCGGTCCTGTCGATATTGCTTACCGACCAGTGATCAACGAGTACCGTGGTCGTCGTAATGTCGAAGTGCATCTCGTCGATTGGCGTCTGAGCGAACAGCCCGCTCTCACGGCCAGCAACGGCTGAATTAACTTGGGGCATTGCACATGACCTCATCGCCACATGACGATTCTGCCGCTCATCGGCAAGATCCCCTGAGGCCTGTCGACGTACCTGTCTTTAGCTGCATCGCTTACGTTTCGAAGATGGCGTCCGGAGCCTTTCATGTGCGTGTCGCCAACTTGGCAGACCTAGAATGCGATGCGGCAAGTGAGCGAGAAGCGTTCAGTAATCTCGTCCCAGAATTCAAACGGCGCATTGCGGAACTGAGTGCCAACAATACACCAATTCCATGGATTGAACCTCCCTTGCCAAAGGCAGATGACGAACAAGTACGGCTGATTCCGGTTCATCTGTGACGTTGACCGGCTTCGTAGTTGCTCGAAGCCGGAGTTGCCATGACGGTCACAGCCTTCACTCCGAGCGATTTGCTCCGGATTTTGTGGCGACGATCAGCCAGTACGGGAGATGTACGACAGGCACACTCGCAGACTGCTCATTTGCTGCGACTCTCGCCAGCTCGCCGGGTGTTAGATCCAGTTCGGTCAGCAACTCGAGTCTTGCGGGATGAGGATCTTCAAGGCGATCTAGGAATCGCGTCTCGCATCGGAAGCCTACTTGCGCGAGCCACGCCGGTAGCTTTCTACCGATCATTGGATCGGCTCCCGCCCGCGTAAGCGCGGCGATCCAAATGTCTTTCACCGAGAACTCCATCGGCATTTCCATCATGCCTCCGTAATCGGGCTCGATTGCGACGAACACGCCGCCCGGCTTCAAGACACGATGAGCTTCATAGATCGCCAGTGTTGGGTCCTCGATCCACAGCAGTGTGTGGTGAGAGAAGACCAAGTCGAACGAGTGATCGGCGAACGGTAAATGTTGCGCGTCGCCAATCACTTGCTCGACACCGTTGATCGAGTCTGAGGCGTACAAGTCGAGCGCGACGACGTTGCCAGCCGAACGTCGTTTGAGCTCTTCCGCCGTGAAACCCCATCCCGCACCGATCTCAAGGATGTGGCGTCGGTTTGCGATATCAGCACGGCGAAGCAAACGAGCGCGCGCACCTTGCAGCCAGGTGCCTTGTCGTTCCGCAAGATGCCGCGAAGGTAGATCTGGACGAGTCGGAAGTTGCTGATCAACTTCTTTGTGTGTCATCGACCGCCACCCGCGCAGGCACATGCGCAAGCGCAACCGGCACATGCACACGCACACCCTCCGCCACCACCTCCACCACCGCTGCTTTGACTTGCCTCGGACAAAGCTTCAAAGACGTCGGCGGTGACTTTATCCACGCCGCTCAAATCAAGAATTCCCCCGCCTCCGGATTTTAAGCCGAGTGAACCCGGTTCGATGGCGCTCGCGAACTGGCCTGCGGCGTTCTCGCTCCAACCAGCGAATGACGAAGCGACTTCTCCAAACGACGTACTGGATGTCGGAGACGATCGACCGCCCGTCATGTTTGGCGAGCCGCTTGCTGATGAGTGAGACCAACTCGGTCGATAGTGATACCCTCGCGAACTCCAAGTATCAAAGCGATCATAGTAGTCCGGGTCTAACATCATCCAGTCGAAGTTCCTCTCGACAACCTGGTCACGCTGGGGGAACTCGCCAATCGACTCTGCTTCCGTCCAAGCCCGAGCCACAATCCGGCGGTAATACTCTCTCGTATCGGAGAGGTCGAAGCCCTTCATTCGCTGTACGGTGACCATGATTAAGGCGCTGACGGCATCCCGAAAGTCGAGTTCTGCGGCGGGAATTGACCCAGCCATGATTCGATCGAGGAAAGGCTGTTCGTAGGTGTGGAGGACGATGCCTTCCTTGGCGGCGACTCTTTTTCGGTTGTCGCGAGTGCTACGAAACTTGGATACGACCTCGACGCGCAAGGGACTTTCGTCCACGATTCGGATGACGCCTTTCTTAAGCAGCCCAAAGATGACGAGCGTCAGTATTTTGCCGAGCGGCAACTCGAGCAGCACCGCCGCTTGTGGAGCGGTTAAGCCTCGCTTGATACCGCCACCCTCGACCGTCGCCATCGCGGGAAGATAACGTCTACTTTGCTTGCGCAATCCCCACTCGTTCAGCCCAAACAGGCCAATCATGGGCGGCCACAGAGAAAGATGCACTCCCGGGCTGGTGACCATGGTAAAAATCAGCATGCCGAGCGCGCCCAAGCCGAGAATCCAACCGGTACCATTCGAGAAGCGTATAAAGGTGACCGAAAACAACACGCCCAAAGCTATCCCCGAATAGATCTGGGCATGCTTATTCTCGCCAAACCACTTCACGAGCAGCCCCATCGCCGACATCTTAACAACACGCTGCATGGTGCCCTTGGGAAAGGACACGCCCAATTTCGGGTTCTGTTCGCTCAGTCGATGCGCCGGATATTCCCAGACTGCCACCATATGCTTCGCCTCTCCTTCGCCGAACAGCACGAGGCTGTGGTACTTTGTCTTCTCTTGTTGATACTTGATTTCCTCCGGCAAGACTTCCGGCGGCAAGTGAATCGCCACCCTGAGATGTGTGCTTCCGGTTTGAAGTGCCGTGTCGAACCAAGTTGGTTTGATTTGTAGGGAAGCGAGTTGTTTGTCTGTTGTATCTTGATAGACCATGTCCGGCATTGTGCATGTGAAGGTGAAAGTGCCACGTCCGCCGGGAGGGATCGGTGGTATCAGCGGTACTTCGACGCCAATATCGACGTATTCCGATTTGCGGATGGTAGTCAGCCTCTGACCGTCGATAGCTGCGGACATCTGGGCGAGGTTGTAGTTTGAATGAGGCAGACCAATGTCCAAGATGTCGATTGGATCGGCGTTCGGAGCATTGTTGAATACGAGTCGATATTCAAGGCGAATCGATGCATCTGGATTGACGTAGGCTTGCAAATCCAACTCTTCGACACGAAAGCGATAGTTCTGCGCAGCAGCGTGGGGAATGCCGAAACTAAACAGCGAAAGGAATGTCGCGATCGCGGCGCGAGTGAGTAATTGCCGGGCTTCGATCACTTCACTGAGACTCCTCGTTAATCGTCAACGGTCCATCCTCTTGGGTCGCTTGGGCAATCGGCAGCACAAATTGCTAGACCAGGACAGTCCGAGCATCGTGTATTGGCTTCGACATGTTCGCGGAAGCGACGAAAAGCCACTTCCTGCCAAATCCGGTCCCAACTCTCGTGCAGCAGATTGCCGACGGAGATACGCGGGCCACGGGGCGGAAAGACTTCGCCGTTAACATCCACGTGTACTGTGACATCGCCGCCCGCGCGAGGACCTTGCAATACCCGCTCTCGCAATGAATCGTAGTCACGGCAAACAAGTGGCGGCAGCCAGATCGTTTGGAGAGGATGCTCGTCGGGCAACTCTTCAATGAAAGCGGCTATTTGTTTGAGTTCGGCGGGAGCGAATGGAGTTGTCGATGAACGGATTGCCGGCCAGGTTTCTGGTGCCACCAACGCGAAGCACTCGATGTGCGACACTTGCCAGTCGGTCAATTGCTGCATGGAAGCGATCATGGCATCAATCGTCTCGGCGACCAGAGGGAGTTCGACGACGGGAGTCATTTCCCATTGTCGGATTTGCTCCAACACCGCAGGCAGTGCCTCATAGTCTTCGGCTCCAAACAGCTCTCGGTGCAGGTCCTGCGTCATCCCCCATGGACAGACCACATAGTCCAAGCCAACCTCGGCCAACTGGTTGATTTGGCGATCAGGATGAAGCCAATTTGCCAAAGCTCGCACACCCGCAATCATCCCAATGTCTTCCGCATGTTCGGCGGCGCGCACTAGTTCTGACGTCCGTACAGTCGGCGCGTGCAGCAGCCGAACGTGCGGAATACCGGCGTCCCAAAGTCGCCGCAAAACCGCGTGCAGTTTTTCGGGTTCGCCGATCTCTACGTCCGCTTGAAACGGCGCGATCAATTTCGCGTCGCGCGTGCTGTCGATCGGATCGGAAAGGTTAAAGATCGGAAATCGTGAGTTCGGCCTGCCAAGTTCGTCCAGCAGCGAAGTGACTTCGCGGTATAGATTTTGGACGTTGGGATGTTTGATAGAGGCGACGAGTGCATTCCGGTCCTCAGCATCGAGCAAACGCTTGGCGGCTTCGGCGCCCACTCGCGACAACCGAGCAACTTCGGACGCGCCCGCGATCAGTAATGCCTCACCGTTTGGTTCGATTCGCAAGTGAAAGCGGATGTACTCGCTGTCACGTTCACATTGGTAGTGATAAATTCCGGGAGGCACATTGGGTGCGAGGTGAGGCGCCGAGGGCGACGGAACCAGCCAACTCTTGATGCGTTTTGTCCATGCGGTCGTCATTCTGTCATCACCCGTAAAGTGTGGCATTCGCAAAGTCACCTGTGCCACGACGCTTCGTCTTTAATACGAGTGAATCCAAGCTGACAAACCCTCCCATCGTGGTTGCCGGGCTGGTGTGGCACCCCCCAGCCCCGCACCCGCCGCATCCTCGTGACGGTTCTCCGCTCACCCGAATTCCCGATTGCGCTTCGCGCTCGATCCGACAGCCGCCGCCGCACAAGGGCAAGTCTGGGCACTGCCAACACATCTCCGGGAGGCCGCTGGCCTGAGGGTCAAGTTCGCGTTCGCGAAAGCTCTTAAACAACGAGCCGTTCCACATCGACTCCCAAGAGTCACGCAGCACGTTGCCGGCCGACACATAGTACGACTGGCAAGGCAAGACGTCACCGTTTGGCTCGACGCACAACGAGTATTCGCCGGCGTTACAGCGTTTAGCCCCGATGTCCAACTCCACAGGCGACAGGCGGCAGTATTGTGTCGGGGTGTACCACAGGAATCGCATGCCCAGTGACTTGGCCTTGTCGCGGATTCCAATCAGAATCGGAGCCATCTGCTGCTCGGGGATAGCTTGGCCAGTGTCGAAGCCGCCTCCCGAGTAGATCATGCCGTTAATCGCAAAGGTGCGAATGCCCAAGGAATGCAAGAACTCGATGGTGGCTTCGATCTCCTCTGCATTCATTCGCATCAGCGTTGTGTTTGTAATTGTGTGCATTCCGCTGGCGATGGCATTTTCGATGCCCCGAACCGTTTGCTCGAAGCAACGCGCATTCATCATGCGATCGTGAACAGCGGCGCGATGCGACCCCAAGGTGACTTGGACATGATTTAGTCCCGCTTTGGCAAGCTCTTCGGTATAGCTGCGTTGCGAAAGACGGCGAGCATTGGTGTTCAAGCCGCAAATCGGCCCCAGCCGGTCCGCATAACTTACGATGTCTAAAAAATCAGGATGCAACGTCGCTTCGCCGCCAGTGAAGATCAAGTGAGGGATCCCGACTTCGGTGAGCTTAGCGATCACCTGTTTCCATTGCTCGCCCGACATCAAGCCCATTGCCAATCGATCGGCTTCGTTGTAACAGTGTGGACAGTCGTTGTTGCAGTCGTAGGTGAGCGCGAGGTCCGCCTTGTAAGGCGCTTGAATGCCGGTACTAAAGAGTTCTGCGCGCTCTACCGACGCGAGCGAACAGGTCGGACAGCCATCCTCTGGACTCGCTAGTCGCGCGGCCATCTCGTAGACGGCGTCGAGATCCTGTTCCCAGGCGAATCGGCAACGCGATCCGTGTCTCGCTATCAGCCGCGATGTCGCTTGCTCCTTTGAGATTCCGTCGAAGGCCCAAGATGTAAGTTCGGCTGCCGTAGCGTTGAGGTGAACGACGTCCGTTACGTCCACAAATAAAACACCGGATCGATCCGGTTCGATGCGCAAGTGGACGCGAGATTGGCGGCAGTCGTCGCCAAAGCGATAAGTGTAGAGGCCTGGCATTACGGGGGCACTGGGCACGATACGTTCACGAAACGCGAGTAGATCGCGTCGAACGGCCTGCCAAAACGCTACCACCTGGGTGCCTCCTCAAGCTGATATTGGGCGCCGCAGTATTCACAGTTAACGAACACCGCTCCGGCTTGAAGCGTTACGGAATCTTTGCCGAGCGAGCCGCCACACTGCTGACAAGTCAACTGTTCAAGCGCGACATCGCCGCTCAGATCGACTTTCGAGATGTGAGTGTGCTGTGCCGGCTGCAATCGCGACAAAGCGACGATCGCTCCCGCTGCCAGGAGGCACACGAGACCAATCGCGATCCGGGGTAACGCATTCCCTTGGCCAGCGGCGACCAGAAATAACAAGCCCAACAGCCCGAGAGCGACAGCGAGAAAGTAGATAGCGATTTTCAAGGCTTCCCTCCGTGGTCTCGCGACGAGCCAGAACGTCAGTGTGGCGTCGGTACAGGAAATGTCAAGTAATGCCTGTGAATGGTAGTCGTGCTGCCGAAGCGAAGACCGTTTTGGTGTACGATAGTGGGCTGTCACAACTAGGCGAAACAACGGAGAGACACGAACTATGAATTGGTGCCATATGTCGAAGCGAATTGCTTTGCTTGCCGCCCTGCTCTTGCAGGGAATTGCTTGGTGTAAAACGTACGCTGCAGACCGCCCGAACTTTATCGTCATCAATATTGATGATCTTGGATATGGCGACATTCAACCTTATGGTTCAACGCTGAATCGCACGCCGAACTTGAATCGTATGGCTGAAGAAGGACGAAAGCTGACGTGCTTCTACGCAGCGCCCGTTTGTTCGCCGTCGCGGGCGTCGCTGATGACTGGGTGCTATCCCAAGCGAGTACTGTCGATACCACACGTATTATTCCCTGGGGATGCCGAAGGCCTTGATCCCAGCGAAATTACCATTGCGGAGTTGCTCAAGTCGCAAGGATACTCAACGGGGATTATCGGCAAGTGGCATTTGGGCGACCAACCAGAGTTTCTGCCGACGCGTCAGGGATTCGACTACTACTACGGGCTGCCCTATTCCAACGATATGGGTCCCGCCGAAGACGGTGTGAAGAGTAATCTGGGCGTCCCGATTAAGAAGACGAATGCAAAAGGTCAACCGCCGCTACCATTACTGCGTAACGAGACAGTTTTGCAACGCGTCTTGCCTGATGACCAACAAGCAATCGTCGAGCGTTACACGCAAGAGGCGGTAAAGTTCGTTTGGGATCATCAGGACCAACCGTTCTTTTTGTATCTTCCGCATTCCGCCGTACACTTTCCACTTTATCCCGGCAAGGCTTTCCATGGCAAGTCGGCACATGGTTTGTTCGGAGATTGGGTGGAAGAAGTGGATTGGAGCGTTGGTCAGGTGCTGGACACCCTTCGTCAATTGAATCTCGACGAGAAGACGCTGGTTATCTTCACGTCCGACAATGGTGGGCAACCAAGACACGGAGCGATCAATGCTCCACTTCGTGGCGGCAAGGGCAGCACTTTGGAAGGCGGAATGCGCGAACCGACGATCGCTTGGTGGCCAAGCAAAATCCCTGCCGGGACGGAAACCAACGCCGTCACGAGCATGATGGATATCCTGCCAACCTTTGTGAAGTTGGCAGGTGGAATGGCACCACAGGACCGCAAGCTTGACGGTGGCGACATCTGGCCAATTCTGGCTGGCGATCCCAATGCGAAATCGCCTCACGAAACATTCTACTACTACCGCGGTCTTAATCTACAAGCGATCCGTAGCGGTTCGTGGAAACTGCACCTCGCCCAAGGCGACTTGTACAATCTCGACCGAGACATCGGTGAGTCGCAAGACGTTGCGAAAGAGCATCCAGAGATCGTTGCTCGTCTAAGAAAGCTCGCCGAGGAGACAGACAAGGACCTCGGAACAAGCGGGATCGGACCAGGATGTCGACCGTTGGGAAAGGTCGACGGTGCGAAGCCGTTGATCGACCATAGTGGAACGATCCGCGAGGGGTTCAGTATGCAATTGCCCAAAGCCGGCATGGGAGTCATGGTTGGCGAAGTGACTGCGACCAGCGCCATCGCACAAATTCGCTTGACGACAACAGACTCTCTGGTGGATGGCGATGTCCCTGGCGCTCACGGATTCGCGAGATTTCAGTTAGAGCAAGTTTATCCGACGACCCAAGATCCGGTGCTTTCGCCCGTGCTGGCCGCTTCGCCGGATCACGACTTCATTGTGCGGCATCTGTTTGAACATCTGAAACCAGGCGAGGAGTATCGAATTCGAACTTGGATCGGCGCGAACGCGAACGAGCTGCGCGACGGACCCGCCGCCACACTTCGAACGCTACCTGGGGCCGACTTGGCAAAGCGAGTCAGCTTTGCTGTTGTGACAGGAATGAACTACGCCAAATTTCACGGTGACAATCGGATCGACGGCAAGATTCACCTGGAACACAACAACACGGAGCTGCCGCCTCCTTATGCCGGACCGGACAAGCATCTTGGCTATCCTGCCCTTGCAACGATACGCAAAATACGTCCTAATTTTTTCGTCGGAACCGGCGACAATGTCTATTACGACACGCCCAAAGTTCCGCGAGCAGAATCCACCTCTCAACTTCGGCAGAAGTGGCACGAACAATTCGTCCAGGCGAGGTATCGCGACTTGTTCGCGGTTGTGCCGACATACTGGATGATTGATGATCACGACTACCGTATCGACGATTGTGATAACACAGGCGACTACTTGCCTTCATCGGAAGCCGGTCGGGCGATGATGCTCGAACAGTTGCCAGTGGCTCCTCACGAAACGAAGGATGCCAAGACCTACCGCACTTACCGCGCGAGTCGCGATTTGCAGATTTGGTTCCCCGAGAATCGGATGTATCGCAGCCCGAACGCGATGGAAGACGGGCCCGAAAAGTCGATCTGGGGTGTCGAGCAGCGAGGATGGTTGAAAAAGACTTTGGCCGAAAGCGATGCCACATTCAAGTTGCTCATCTCGCCGAATCCGATGATCGGCCCCGACGATGTTCGCAAAACGGACAATCACACCAATCATGGTGGATTCCGTCATGAACGAGACGCGTTCTTCGCATGGATGAATGAACAAGAGCTTACGAAACAGCTGTTCGTAGTTTGTGGAGACCGCCATTGGCAATATCACTCGATCCATCCGACTGGAGTCGAGGAGTTTTCGTGTGGAGCGCTGGTCGATGCTAACTCGCGACCAGGGCGCAAGCCGGGCGACCCGGCGTCGACAGATCCGGACGGGCATATCAAACAGGTCTACTCGCAGAAGAAGCCGTCGGGAGGTTTCTTGCTGATCGAATCTCGTCCCTCACAAGACGATGTGGCTCCGACGTTGGCATTTCGGTTTCACGACGAACACGGCGAGTTGCTCTATGAGCACATCAAGTCGTCAGATGCAGCGAAGCGGTAGGAGGTTCTGTGTCACGCGTGGCACAACGCCCACTGCCGTTCTCGATTCAACAATCTCATTCCTCTAATACGTTCACATACGCAATTTGCGGAAGTGTCAGGGAAGTTATGTCGATTCGAATATCGATAGTTTTGGTTACCGTTCTATCCGTCCTGCTGTTCATAAAAGTAGGAGTCACGTGCTCGTCGGACCGCCCGAACATTGTGCTAATTCTTGCGGACGACCTTGGCTATGGGGACCTGGGGTGCTACGGCCATCCAGTCGCCAAGACGCCACATATTGATTTGCTGGCCAGGCAGGGAGTGCGATTCACGCAGCATTATTCCAATGGACCGGAGTGCACTCCGACACGCACGGCCTTAATGACTGGACGGTATCAACAGCGAGTGGGTGGTCTCGAATGTGCAATTGGGACTGGCAATGTTGGTCGCTATGACGAAGCTATTCGACTGGCTGATCAGCACGACTTGGGCTTGCCCATTGATGAAGCCGTACTGCCGAGTGCCTTGAGGGAATCGGGCTATGCCTGCGGCCTGTTCGGCAAGTGGCATCTTGGATACGAACCGAAACATAACCCGATGGAATACGGCTGGGACGAGTTTTTTGGCTATCTCGGCGGTAATGTTCACTACTTCAATCATCGCGAAACCAGCGACCTGCACGTCTTGTTTCAGGGGCGCGACCCGGTCGATCGCGAGGGTTATATGACGCATCTGATCACCGACGATTCGATTGCGTTTGTTAAGAAAAACAAAGATCGACCCTTCTTTATGTTTGTTTCTCACGAGTCGCCTCACTTTCCGTTTCAAGGTCCTCAGGATCATGACAAATTGGTCACCGAGGAGAACTGGACGGAGAAGAACGCGGAAGCTTATGTGGCGATGCTAGAAGATCTCGACGCCGAGGTCGGTCGCCTGGTCAAGGCAATTGATCAAGTCGGCATTACGGACAACACGATCGTGATCTTCGTCTCCGATAACGGCGGTTATGCAGGTGCCGGGCACATGGGGCCTTTGCGAGGCAGCAAGAGCACGACCTTCGAAGGCGGCATCCGCGTGCCGCTAATCATTCGTTGGCCAGGCCACATCCCAACTGGGATGACGAGCGAACAAGTTTGCGTCACATTCGATTTGACAGAATCCATTTTCACCCTAGCGGGTGCAACGATGCCGACGAAGACGCTTGACGGCTACGACATTATCCGACATATCACTGAACAGCGTGCGAACGTCGTCCGCACGCTGTTTTGGCGCGGTAAACGTGACGATGTGACATGGTCCGCTGTTCGGGACGGCGAGCTAAAGCTCGTGCGACATCGCAAAGGAGACAGCACCGAACAATGGCTCTTCGATTTGTCGAAAGACATTGGCGAAGCGAGCGATCTAGCCGCCACACAGCCGCTCGATCGTGCGCGGTTGCGAAAGTTGCTTGCCGATTGGGAGCGGAACGTAGATGCTGATCGATAGCGTGTTTGCCACAACCGGATTCGCAAGAAGTCAGCGACTCACGCTGGAGATCTTGCGAGTGTCTTCGCCAAGAATCGCGATATGAACTACATTAATTCGAGTCCGCTCATCGTCCCTGTTGAAGAAGCGAATGTTTCCGTTTCCAGGCCGAGTCGCTGCAGCATCGACACGTAGAGATTCGGCAATGGGTAGTTGTTCTGCTGATCAAAGGCCAGATGCTGACCGTGCTTGAAACCACCCCCGGCCAGGATGATTGGCATGTTTTTCGTGTCGTGACTGCTCGCGTTGCCGAGGTTTGAGCCGAATAGAACCATCGTCGAGTCTAGTAGGGAAGCCTCGCCATCCTCGTTTGTGGAGAGCTTTCGCAAAAAGTTGCCGAATGCTTTGACGACCTCCAGTTCCACGATCGCAAGCTGAGCCAGCTTGGCCGGATCTTTGCCGTGGTGAGACAAATTGTGATAGTCGATATCCACACCGCTAATGGCCGGCACTTGATTCATGCCGGTGAAGTAGTAAGTGATGAACCGGGTGGAGTCGGTTTGGATTGCCAAGTGCATCATGTCGTACATCAACTTCATACACTCGACAATCTTCGTGGAATCCGTTTCGTCTTGCGGTGGTTTTACATCAATGTGAGGCTTTGGGCGAGCTTCCCAGGCCTCGGCCTTCGTCAGTCGTCTCTCGGCTTCGCGAACCGCCTCGAAGTACTGTTCGAGCTTCTGTCGATCTCGCCCCGCCAGTCGCGAACCCATTTGCTTGGCTTGTTGCATCACCAGGTCTAAGACGCTTTGGCCATCCTGTAATCTCTGGATCTGTGCGGCCTGCTCCTGAGGCTTGCCTGCGAGAAACAACTGCTGAAAAACTCGCGAGGGCCGCGTTTCCGCCGGAACTTCGACGCCAGCGCGAGACCAAGACAACCCGGGACCCGAACTAGTCAGCGACAGCGATCCGAAGCGAGTCTCTGCGCCAAGTTGTTCGGCGGCGTACTGATCGATCGAAATTGTGTTTTTGAATCCTGCACTATTCGGGTGTTTTGCAGCGGTTAAATACGACTTGCCGGACAAGTGGCCGCCGCCGACCTCGGGGTGCGATGCGCCCGAGATCACGGTGAACGACTCGCGTAAATCACCCAACACTTGCAGATAGGGAGTCAGTTCGTAGTCGCGACCCGCACTCGTCGGTATAAGATTCGGAGCGTGGAGCCCCAAACCGACGTTCACCGCGACCATGCGATGACGAACTGAACTCTCTGCGGCTGCCGTCCTGTCCTGCAACGCCTCCAAAAATGGCAAGCCTATGGCTACGCCAGATGCGCGAAGAAACGACCGTCGGGATAGATTTAGCTTTCTCATCGGTGTAACTTTCATCGAGTTTTCATCACGTTGCTTTATGGTCTTCGAAACATCTCACTTTGGACTACCGCGTGAATCAGAGCACGCAACCCGAAGTCATGCTTGCTGAGGCTGCTCATAATCTGATTCACTTCGCCACGGTCAGCGAAACGCAACTGACGACCGGTGGCGTAAGTTAAAACCTTTTCAGTGATTCCTTTCGCCACTTGAGTGTCCTGCATTATGACGAGCTCTTTGTAATCGCGGATATCTTGGAATCGCTGATTCGTCTCAGTGTGTCCGCTGGCGTCGACCGGTAAGCCAATTCGGTACCGAATCCATGCATAGGTAAAGGGAGACTGCGAGAACTCAGGTCGTTTGCCGTCGCCCATGGTTCGGTAATGATCGCGCCAGCCGCCAATCGGATCAAAGTTCTCCAGGGCGAATCCCGGTGGATCGATTTTGTCGTGGCAAGCTGCACACGATGCAACATTGCGATGCTGGGCCAGTTGCTCTCGCAGGGTCTTAGCACCGCGAATGTCAGGTTCGACTGCGGAGACGTTATCCGGAGGAGGCGGGACGGCGAGCCCTAGGAGCTTCTCTCGCACCCACGCACCACGCAGCACGGGCGACGTGTTAGTGCCATTGGCAGTCACCTTCAGAATACTGGCTTGAGTCAGCAATCCACCGCGAACGCAACCATCGGGCAAAGCAACGCGGCGAAACGCCTGGCCGTGAACGCCGGGGATGCCGTAGTGCTTCGCCAGTCGCTCGTTCAAAAACGTAAAATCTGAATCGAGAAACGTCATCACGCTCATGTCACAAGTGAGCACTTCCTGGAAGAAGCGAAGCGTCTCTTCGAGCATGGAGACGCGAAGCAGTTCATCGTATTCGGGATACAGATTGGCATCGGGCTCGGTAAAGTCAATTTCCCGCAAATCGAGCCACTGTCCGGTGAAATTGGTCGTAAAGGCTTGCGCCCGTAGATCGTTAAGTAAACGCTCGACCTGTTGCCGCAATATGCGAGGCTCGCTCAAAGTCCCCTGGTCGGCCAGCGCAAGCAACTCCGTATCCGGCATGGAACTCCATAAGAAATAAGACAGGCGCGACGCGAGTGCGTGTTGGTCAATGGCAGTGGAGTCGGACAACTGCTGCGGCTCATCCAGGAATAGAAAGGCTGGCGAGCACAATACGGCCTTCAGACCAATCCGCAACGATTCCTCGAAAGTTCGACCGCTCGCCATAGCCACTTCCATCAACCGGGTGTATTCGGCGACGTCGGACGCGGCGACGGGGTGACGATAGGCAATCGGTAGTATTCGACTGAGAATGCTCTCTGCATCTCTGAGTGTCGAAGACTTTATGTCGACATCGCCGAGCAACTTGGCTCGACTCGGCGGTGGCCAGAGTTCGAGTGGTCCTTCAATTGTAATGTCACCGATCTCGATGCCAGGTTCGGGATAAGTATCACCATCCTTACGCGTATCACGCGTGCCGTAGCACTTTGGCTGAAAGGTTCCCCCTTCTTCCACCAAGCGATCTTCAAACTCGATTGTCGTCCAGTCATCTGGCGGCACGTCGTAATATCCGACCAAATGCTTCTCGCGCCGACCGACGATTGTATCGCCGCCGTAGATGCGAAGTGTCACCGGTTCCTTGCTCTGGATTGCCCGCACACGCAGCGTGCCCCGATAGGTGCCTGCGGGCGCGCGAAGCCGAGAAAAATTGACGAGGTTCGTCGGACAGTAGCCTGATTGAAAGATCACGAGTCCGTCGTCGGTCTTACGAAACATCTTGCCGATCTGAGCGGCTAGTTGCGGTTTGCCGTCCCAGGTCAATTGATCGAGTAGGTTTGTTTCGTGCACGATATGCTGCGGCTTTTTCGGTGGGCCAAAAACAGCATCCAACGTAACGTCGGCAGCGTGCAGATACGCCTGTATGGCTTCGGCAGAAACGGCCAATCCCTCGCCCACGTTGTCAAATCCCGCCGTTGGTGTGTCTTCGGGGAGAAGTTCTTTCACTTGAACTTCGACGCCGAACAAGTCGCGGACGGTGTTCTCGTACTCTGCTCGGTTAAGTCGGCGCAGGACGACATCGGCACGCGATCCGTCGGCGTTTGTAATCGCCGCTGCGATCGCCGCGATAAGCTTCCTTCGCTCGTCCGTCGTTGGCTGTGATTCGTCGGGTGGAGGCATCTCGCCGCTGGCAAGGCGATCATGGATTAATGTCCATTTTCGGGAAAGCTCAACATCGTTTAAGTCAACACCGAGTTGATCAAGGTTCAATTCCCCAGCTGCATCGTCGCCCTGGTGACAATCAAGGCAATACGACTCGAACAAGGGCCGGACGGCGGTAGGCCACGACGGATCCTGAGCGAGTCCAACTTGGAAAAGTCGGCTGCTTGCTAGTAATGCCAAAAAGAGAGCGTTGCGCATAAGGTTTGTGTTATTCAAAAGTCACCTTATCGTCACCGATTAATCGCACTAAGTCCGGCAAGTCGTACGTCTCAAGAGCTCCATGGATGACGCTGTCGAGTTGTCCCTCGGGATTGGACTGCTTGACTACAGAAGCCCAATTGCGTGGTGTGTTGCGAAGCGTGACTGAAGCGAAGAGCTCGGGATGGAGCGCGGCAGCGTGAAGGGCGACGATGCCGGCTTGACCGACGCCGATTAAATGCACGCGCCGCGGCTTGTCCGCTGGCTTCTGGTAGTATGCGACAAAGTGCCCGCCAGACAAAGCGTCTTCGACGCGCATTCCCAACAAGGGTTTTCCTAGCAGAAAAGCGAGGTAATAGATTTTCCAATCGGTGAGCAGCTTGTCACGGTCACCCGTCGCAGTTTCGCCTTGTCCGCGCAGATCGAGTGAAACGACTGCGTACCCGTCGTTTACCAATTGCTCGATAGCACCACCTGGCTCGGAGTCGCCCAGTTTTCCACTGTCATGCAGATACAAGTAGGCATCGTCCAGGGGCGACTTGGGATGAAATGTGAGCCCCGGCAAGGGTACGCCCGATTCAGGACGAAGAACTAGTCGGTCAATGTGATACTCGCCACGCTGTACTCTGCCCGCGTCTTCAAGCTTGGGCGGTTTGAGCTCTGCAATTGGATCTAGTCCAAGGCGTCGAGCGATCTGTGTGGTCATTGCTTCGTCCGTCTTCGATGTCCACAACCGTTCTCGTTCGGTCGCCAATCGTGCTTCGAGTTCCGCGTTCAGATCGAACACCGATTTCTCACCCGCCAACCTGAGGACTTGTCCGGACGAGGTACACAGCAGTTCGGACGGCGCTCGTGTTGTCAGCTCGGCGACGGGCACGGCTTCGTCGCGATCTAACAACCAACGCTTCATCCAATGTGCGATTGTCGCCAATCCTTGAGGCTTAACGCCATGCGGGCCATCCATCTCGACGAGATCAACTCGCTCTGGATAGCCGAGCTGGCCGTAGACTCGTTTTGCCTGGCGATAGTTGTTCCAGGCACCTTCAATGTTGAAGTAGTCGCCCGTTGTGCAGCAGATAAGCGTGGGGCGAGGCGCTCGCATCAGGATATAGTCGGGGTGATCGAGGCCGAATGCAACCTGTCCAAAGATATTTTGCTCGGCATCCTGCGGCCCGATTGTTTCTATCAACTTTCGGAACGTCGTGAGATAGCAAGCGGGCGCGGCGCAGGTAACTCGTTCGTCCAACGCCATCACATAAGATGTCAACGTCCCGCCGCCCGAACAACCCGTATAGCCGATCCGGGTGGGGTCAATCTCAGGCCGGCTGACGAGATAGTCGATCGAACGTATTCCGTCCCAGACCCGATATGTGGCAGTGCTGCGTCCGACTAAGGTCGAGCCAACTCCCAGCAAGAAATGCTCGGTTGTCGTGCCGGAGTACTTTGGGTGGCCCTGGTCGTCAAGGACTTGCGATCTTTCTCCTTGTCCGATGGGGTCGAAACACAACGCCGCCATCCCATGCTTGGCCATCATGATGCCGAAGCGTTGGTTGTAGTCAGCCGTCTTCGCCGTTCGGCTATGGCCGCTAGAAACGACCACCCCGGGAAACGGGCCATCGCCGTCAGGAATATACAAGTTCGCTGTGATGTGATGATGTGGCTGGCTTTCGTAGATGACGAGTTCGATGCGGTAGCCATCCGCTTGAATCGTGCGAACCGTTGTGGCGTTCAGCGGTGTTCGCTCAGGCAGGCCGCCGAGTTGCCGAATGAAGAACTCGCGGAGTTGTTGTTGGTAATCACGGATTTGCTCGGGCGTCTTCAGTTGTTCGTAGCGCTCTGTCCGCCGGTCCAGGGCTGCGTACGCTTCCGCTTGCAATGCCGAGTAGAGAGAGCTGGATTCTCTCTCACTTTCAGGGAGGCAGAAAAGTTCGTTAGGCAAAGCCGGAGAAGCAATGTTTAGAAGTACTACTGCGAGCAAAACGTGACTGCGGCTCATGGAAAGGACTCGTAAGTGATCTGTTCTAGTGGTTGGGAGGACCATTGATTGTATCTTGGCGCCAGTTCCACGTCGCCTCTGGCATCGCATGGTCGTTGGAATTTCGTAGACACCGGTTTTTGTCAGAAGGAGTCCCGGTCGAGGCGAGAACCAATTAGAATATGGCATCCTTGTGCCGTTCAACCACGGACTCATATGTTTGTGATTAGCAGGTAGGACATGAATAATCGTCGAATTATCGTCATCGGAGCCGTCGGGCTGTTTCTCGTAGCGGGTATGATTCGGTCGGTCACCGCAGACGACCACGCATCGCCCAACTTCATCGTCGTTCTCGTTGACGACCTTCGCTGGGACGAGATCGGATGCATGGGACATCCCTTTGTGCAGACGCCGAATATCGATCGGATCGCGACGGAAGGCGTCAGGTTTCGCAACGCGTTCTGCACGACTCCGCTGTGCTCGCCGGTACGGGCCTGTCTGTTGACGGGGCTACACACGCATCACCACGGCATTCTCGACAACACCAATCGCAGCGAGCAGAGCCATCGACTAAAGACGTTTCCACAAGTGCTTCAGCGCGCTGGATATGAAACGGCCTACATAGGCAAATGGCACATGGGAAACGATGATACGGCTCGGCCTGGATTTGACCATTGGGTCAGCATGAAAGGTCAAGGCACTTCGTTTGACCCGGAGCTAAATGTCGATGGCCATCGTCAGAAATTCAAAGGCCATACAACAGATGTCTTGAATGAGAAGGCAGTCGCGTTCGCAGCCAAGCCACGAGAATCGCCCTTTTGTCTGTACATCGCTCACAAAGCCCTACATCCTGAACTGACGCAGCGCGACGACGGCAGTATCACCGATCCAAAGGCGGCCCAGTTTCTACCCGCCGAGCGACATCAAGATTTGTACGAAGAAGATGCAATCCCCCGTCGCTTGAATGTCATGGATTCCCTGGATGGAAAGAAGGCACTGCTGCGAGAAATCAAAGATGTCCCGCCACTCGGACCGGCGACCGGCACGGACGAACGAACCGTCCGCGATCGACTGCGAATGCTGGCAGGCATCGACGAAGGGGTCGGGCAGTTGTTTCATGCACTGGAGAAGTGTGGAAAGTTGGACGATACCGTCTTTGTCTTTACGAGCGATCACGGATATTGGTACGGCGAGCATGGCTTGAGCGTCGAGCGACGGTTGGCGTACGAAGAGGGCATTCGTGTGCCCTTGTTGATCCGTTACCCCCGGTTAATTGGTGGTGAACAGCTTCGGGCTGGGAGCATCATCGACGAGTTCGCTCTTAGCATCGATTTGGCTCCGACGCTAATCGATTTGGCTGGAACGGACGAGAAGATGTCCGTTGACGGCCAAAGCCTTGTGCCCCTGCTTCGCGGCAGGCATCCTCGAAACTGGCGGACTTCATTCCTGGTTCAGTACAATTCCGATACTGTATTTCCCCGAGTACATCAGATGGGATATCGTGCAATCCGAACGAGTCGTTGGAAGTTGATCCGATATCTTGAACTCGATGGGATGGACGAACTTTACGATCTGCAACGCGACCCTTACGAGATGCGCAATGTGATCGAAGATCCGGACTCGGCGAGCGTGCGTAAGGAGCTGAACTCTCAACTCGATGCGCTGTTGATGGACTAAAGTTGAGGCCGTTTCGAGACTAGCGAGGTTCTAAACGAGTTCGTGTAGAGAGTTGGCTGTTTCCACACTGAGGAGTGCCCATGATGTTGTTCCGCAAATTGTTCTTTGCCTTTGTGTTGTTGTTCAGCCTCTGCCGTACCGCGCAGCCCCATACGATTATTCATGCTGGCCGTCTGATTGATGGCCGATCGGATGCCGTGCGCGAAGCCATGTCGATTGTCATTGACCAAGGACGCATTGCTGCGGTGCAAGAGGGCTATGCCGAGCCACAGTCCGCAGACACCGTGATTGACCTCCGCGAGTGTACCGTGATGCCGGGCTGGATGGATATGCATACGCACTTGATGTCCGAGCATCATGCAAAGGTCTACTCGGATAAGTTCTTTATGAACGAAGCGGACTACGCGTTGCGATCAACGGCTTACGCCAAGCGGACACTGATGGCTGGTTTCACTTCGGTTCGCGACCTGGGAGACAACGGAGTTAATTCCGTGTCGCTGCGCAAAGCCATCGACGAAGGATGGGTTGTCGGTCCAAGAATCTTCACGTCGGGCAAGTCGTTGGCGACGACGGGCGGTCACGCCGACCCCACAAACGGCCTCAAAGGTGACTTTCGCCGCGATGCAGGCCCCGTCGAAGGTGTCGTCAATGGTGTGGATGATGCCCGCAAAGCGGTGCGGCAACGATACAAAGACGGCGCCGATCTGATCAAGCTGACGGCGACCGGAGGCATTCTTAGCTTGGCCGCCAGCGGTCAGAACCCGCAATTCTCGGATGACGAGTTGCGGGCGATTGTGGCTACGGCCAAAGACTATGGAATGACGGTCGCCGTTCACGCTCACGGTACGGAAGGCATGAAGCGATCCGTCTTGGCAGGCGTCGATTCGATCGAACATGGGACTTTTATGACCGACGAAGTCATGGAGTTGATGAAAGAGCGGGGCACTTATCTTGTACCCACGATCTCGGCGGGAGTGTGGGTCGCTGAGAAGGCCGAAGAGGAAGGATACTTTCCGGAAATCGTTCGACCCAAGGCGGCTGAGATCGGCCCAGTGGCCCGCCGTACCTTTGCCCGAGCCTATGCATCGGGCGTCAAAATCGCGTTTGGCACCGATTCCGGCGTCTCGAAGCATGGCGAGAATGCTCGCGAGTTCGAGTTGATGGTCGCCGGGGGGATGCCTCCGATGAAAGCGATTCAGGCCGCGACACTCGAAGCCGCACGTCTGTTGAGAGTCGAGGATCGGCTTGGGACGCTTGAGGTGAAGAAGATCGCGGACGTCGTTGCGGTAAAAGGTGATCCGCTCGAAGACATCAAGCTGACGAGAGACGTTGCCTTCGTGATGAAGGAAGGCGTTGTTTACAAGAATGAACTTTCTGAGCCATAAGTCGCCGCGACGACTTGCGCGATTGCTTTACTCCCGGCCTAGCGCCTTCCGGTGTGGTTGTGAGACACGTTGAATCTGCTCGTGAGATTCGTACGGAAGGTACATCGCTCGCATGATCATCTGATATCGCTGTCCGACCTTGTAGTTCGGAATGAAGTACTGGAAGTCCCAGGCGGGATTTCCTTCGCCACCGCCCGACGGAGACTGTGACAACCAAATTGCGTCCTGCGGCCTAAACATCTGCACGAAAGCCATGCCACGACTGACGCCGAAGTACCAGGGTTCGTCATAGCGATACCGTGATCGATTGAAGACCAGCGTTAAGGCAAATTCCTCGTCATGCTGGAAAGATCGCGTGTCATTGTCGCCGACATGCGTTGAGTAAACTCCGTGCTTCGGGGTTGTGCCGAGTATCCATTGTGTTGATGTTTCTTTTCGGTCGACGTGGCCACGAAAATGGATGCTAAGTGCCGTTGGTTGATGGATATAACTGGCCCAGAACAACCCGATATACCCATTAGCAAACGTCTTGGCGCGAGGGATGCATTCCAGTGTCATCTCAATTGCTCCGTCCACCAACATGGCGTACCGAAGCACGCTCTCAAGCTGCCAATGTGGCGTCGGCGGCTGATAGAGTTCGACAGTATGTTGGTCGACAACGCGCAACTCCATCTGAGCATTCCGCGGTTCGAACAAGATGTCACGATCCTGGTTTGTCCCATCGTGAATGTGTTCGTAGTTCAGGCCTGCATAGGAAGGCACGAACAAGTTGTCGGCTTGTTGCTTGTGGGTTAGTGACGCTACACCGCTGTATTTCGCCCGGTGCCCCGGCAACACGGCGTCGTCGACCGCCCGATTGTCAACGACCACTGCCCGCACATCGCCTCGCTCAAGCATGTGGTAGCCGCCGGCCGGCACTTCGTACTTGATCGATGAATCAGACAGTGTTGTGAGGGCGGGAAGTGTTGAAGGTTGAGCGAAGGACAGCCCGACTGCAGAAACTACGACGAAATAAACCGCGGTAGGAACGATCTTGAATCGGAGCATCGATACACCCTGGACGAATAGCCGACAAACGCTAAGCACTCGGTAACTCAAACGGCTTGCGATAGGTGCGAGCCAGCAGCGCGTTTGCCGCTTCGTGGCCAACGAACGACTCACCGTTGATCGTTAACCGCTGGCCGAGTGCTAGTGGAGTTTGTTTCAAGTCGACGCCGTTGTCTTCGAGATGTGTCACCGTTCGCGCAAAGGTTCTCGCAACATCTTCGTGCAAATCCGTCTGCTCAATCGCTGCGGCGATCTGTGCCACGGGCAATGGCTGGCCGACGCGGTGCGAAATGTTTCCGACGTGGCATAAAGCCGTGGATTGGTGTCCTTCAATGATGTCGGCGTTGAGGTCAGTTCGCTTGCCGCTGCGCACGGCTTTGATGAAGTTCGCGAAGTGGTCCTCGCTCGGCCCTTTGAAGGTCTCGACGAGCTTACCGTCGCGATCAAACAACGACTCTTCGGCGATGAATCCTTCCGTTCCGTGAACGATCCAGCCAGCACCGAATTGCTTCGAAAAAGGATCGCTCCTCAATCCTCGAACTTCCTGGACGACTGTTGCAGTGCCAAAATCGTGAACTACGATCTGTGTGTTCGGAGTTTCTCCCGCGTCTTCGTATCCCATCCGCCCTCCGATACTAAGCACTGATTGGCCGAGACCTTCTAGCCCCATGAGCATTCTGCAGACATCGATGATGTGTATGTTGTTATTGCACAGCTCGCCGCCACCGGTAGCCCAATCCCAGTGCCAATCGTAATGCAAATTGGGACGTGTGAGCTTGGTCATCGGAGCGGGCCCCAGCCACAGGTTGTAGTCGACGTTCTTTGGCACATCATAGATTCCCTTCGAGCCGATTGATCCACGCCTGCCATAGATGATGCTCCTCGCGAAGGTCACATCTCCGAGTTTACCCTGTTTGATAAAGTCGGCGGCAGCCTTCAACGCGCCGATCGAGCGACGCTGCGTTCCGACCTGACAGATTCGCCCGGTCGCCGCAGTGACTTCGATCATGCGACGACCTTCGACGACGTTGTGACTGACTGGCTTCTCGACATAGACATCCTTGCCGGCTTGCATCGCCCAGATCGCGGCCAGCGCGTGCCAGTGATTGGGCGCGGCAACGGAAACGGTATCGACAGACTTGTCGTCGAAGATCGTTCGGAGATCTTGCACGGCTTGCGGCCTCTTGCCTTGCTGCTGCTCAACCGCAGCGGCCAACTCGTTCGCCAATGTTTCGTCGGGATCACAGACATAAGCGATTTCAACGCCCGCCTGCTTGGCGAATTCCTTCGCATGAACTCGGCCACGAATGCGACAACCGAGGACGGCGTGACGAATCGTACTGTTAGCGGCTTTCTCGGTGCTGCTGTCGGCAATTGCGAGTTGAGACGCGGCGGCGGCCACGGCAGTTGCAATCATTGATTCTTCAAAGAAGCGGCGGCGAGTTACTCTTGCCATGAAAGGCTCCCTGTTTGCGACAGTTATTGGGGATTGATTTCGAAATCGGCTTGCACCGGACGATGGTCCGACGCCATTGCTTCGTCGATGACCGTTGCGGAAGTTACACGAAAATGGGACGCGGCCCGGTAGAAAATGTAATCGATTCGAACACGTGGGTTGACGGAAGGTGCCGATGGGGCGGGCGGGTCGTCAGTAGCGTTTGTCCATTTTTCCAGCAGGATCTGAATTGGTTCCGCATCCGGCGAGGCGTTCATATCACCGGCAAGGATCGTAGGTATTGACGCATCCTCGCTCGCGAACAACTCATTGATCCGGTGTGCTTCGGCGACACGATCCTCCGGCACGTTGTGTTGGAAGTGCGTGCTGATGAATCGCAACGGTTTGTCGTCTGGCCCCTTAACCGTGACGGCAATAGCAGCTCGCGGATACGTCGTAAGTTCCGGCGTGCTCTCGGTGTAGGGGAGCGGCTGAATAACAACGTCGAGGATCGGAAAGCGAGTCAACACCGCGTTACCGAACAGACCACCTTCATAGTGTTGCGTCGGCCCAAACCTCACGGCCATGCCGGTAAGTTGACTGAGAAGTTGAGCTTCGTGTACCCTGCCCGAACGCTTGACGCCGACATCGACTTCTTGCAAAGCGACGAGATCAGGTTTAGACCGGTTAATGACATCCGCCAGTCGCTTGACGTCATATTTCCCATCCATACCCTGGCCATAGTGAATGTTATAGCAAAGCACGCGGAGCTTGAGCGGTTCGTTCGCGCCACAGGTGGCTGCAAATGCCAACAATAATACGATCGATGTGAGATGCCGGGCGTTTCTCATAAGCACTTTTGTTTGGTGTGTGTAGGTCGGACGCCTCGTACATCGCGAACTTCAGGAAGGGTGTCTATCCTACCTGAACTGCCGATGTACTTCATCAAGTTGGAAGATGTTTTGCGAAGGCTTCACGTGTGCGTTGCCACATCGCTTCTGACAGCACGTGACCGGTATCGGGTTCAATAAAGTAGGTGAACTTGTCCGCAGCGTTCTCGCGGGCGTAAGCCTCAGCGATTCTTTCGCAGCCTGCTCGTGCTTCCTCGATGGGCGAGCCGCCATCCGTTTCACCGAGATTCAGGTGTAACGCTCGAGGAGCGATTAAAGCTGCGATATCCGGAGTGTCACCGTATTGATGGATGCCGGGTACGAAGTTGGGAAAACAATGTAGTAGCTTCGTGCGATGTATCGCCTTATACGTCGGTAGGCAGCAATTACCGACCAAACATTTCAGACGCGGCTCCCACGGCCCGACCAGCCAAGTGTGTGTTGAGCCCATCGAGTGACCATAGCAACCGAGTCGCTCGGTGACCACGTCGCCGCGCGAAACCAAATAGTCGATCGCCCGTCGCATGTCGAGAATGTTCTTCCACGCCATGCAGCGTCCAGCAACGACCTGACGCAGGAACTCGAAGCGTTCGTAGTTGCCCCCTTTGAGCTTTCCTTCTGGATCTTGTCGCTCCTCGAAGCAGAGTGCATCGGGGCACAGCACGACATAGCCTAACTTGGCCAACGCCACGCCCGTGTGATGCATGGGGTTCCCATCGAGCCCGGCCGGCTCGCTCTTGCCGAGATGCCACTGGCCGGCATGCTGATGCCAGATTGCGATGGCTGCTGCGGGCGAGGTCGTACTCACGCCGTCGGGAACGAGAACGATTGCCGGCACGCGATCTTCGGGTTCCACCGCATAATCGACCCACTGTAACCGATAACCTTCCTTTTGCTCTTCACGAAGTAGGCGTGGTTGCAGGTCGCAGGGCTCCGGCCACGCTCCGCCAAGGCAATCCAACAGTTTGGCTCTGAAAGAATCGGAGGCAAGCGACGCAGACGTGTCGGTTTGGGCTTGCATCATTGAAGTTGTTCCCAACGCGGATACTGCCGTAGCGAAGGCGGCAGATGACTTCAAGAATCTTCGTCGATCGTCTGGCATCGGGCGGGAACCTGTGGGGGAGCGGGAATAAAAGTCGAGGTGGCGAGGCGGTTGTGGCAGGCCGACCCCATGATGATAGCTGTGGTGAGTTGTCCGACGCAAATCGAATTAACGAGCCACGAACGGCCCGTGATTCCGATCGGCAGATCACCGGCGGTGGGGCTTGGTCAACCCAAGGGTTATCGTTCGCGTTATGTTATACTGTGCTGTCGAACGCAAGAACATTCCTGCCTTTTGCCGAATCATCGAGCCTGCCAGTGCCAAATGACGTCGTCCACCTGCTTGTTGCCCTCACGCAGATCTATTCGTTCATCCTCCTGGCCAGAATCATCCTCTCGTGGATTCCAAACGTCGATCGATCGAACCAGATCGTTCAACTGTTGTATCAACTCACCGAACCTGTCTTGGAACCTGTACGCCGCACCATCCCACCGCTTGGCATGATCGATCTTTCACCGATCATCGTGTTCATCGGACTGCGGATTTTGCAGAGCGTTCTATTGGGAATGGCGACAGGCTACTGAGCCAGTGGGACGATCGCCGGAAGGACCTAGGCAGTTGCACCTTCACGTTCAGGATCATGTCGGTACATAGCAGAGGCCCCTCTGTCAAAGCGAGAGGAACACCGCACGACACCCCTCGAAGAGTTCTGCCGCCTCTGTCGAAAACTAGGGATTGCGAGGAACCGCAACGTCCGGGACACTACTTCAGTGGGCGATGAGGGATTCGAACCCCCGACCCTCTCGGTGTAAACGAGATGCTCTAACCAGCTGAGCTAATCGCCCGAACATCGAGCCCCAATCGTACTTTTTTATCGTGCAATGTGTCAATCGGGCGACTCGTCGGTCCGCGGAGCCTTGTGTTGCTTGAGATTCTGAGTTCCATCGTTCTGGCGTTTCATTTGATGTGCATGAACGTCGCGTCCGCCGGGCCCTTGGTGTGTGCGTGGCTAGATTGGCGCAGTGGTCGCGGCGATGATGTTGCCCATCGTGCTGCAAAGTTTCTGGCCTGGAAGTCGCTTGTCCTTCTTGTCGCCGGTGGATTGTTCGGACTCCTGGTAGCAGCGTTTTTCTGGAACGATGATTATCACGACCTGATGCATGTCTTCATTTACAAGATCAAGTGGGGAGCCTGGGAACTCTTGTTTTCGCTTGCGATCATGGTCGTTTACGCTGCGATGATCGCACGCGGTGCGCCACGCAGTTGGGCGAGCAAATTGGGACGCGCGAGTCTTGCCGTGCTCACCGGCACAAATTTACTGTATCACTTTCCCGCACTGTTCATCGTAATTTCCGAAGTCGCCGCTGGTTATATCGATATGCCACAAACCGTGGACGCTGCGATCTTTCGAAGTTTGATGACCGAGAGTTCCGTCTTGGCCAGGTCGGTACACTTTTGGCTCGCATCTTTCGCCGTTACAGGCGTCTCGTTGATTGGATACGGCAAGTGGTTGCTTCGCCAAAAGGAAGAACAAGAGGCGGGCGAGAAAATCGCGACCTGGGGCGGACGCATCGCTTTGGTTCCGACGGTGCTTCAAGTCCTCGTCGGGGTGTGGGTGGTGAGTGTCTTGCCTCCGCTCATGCAACAGCGACTTATGGGACGAGACCTTGTTGTGGCCAGCGCGTTCGGCTTGTCAATCGTCGGAGCACTGTGGCTGATGCACCAACTCTCGGCAGTTGCGTTTGGCGACACAAAGCCGCGCACGCTGAAGCTGGCGATTCACTTGATGTACATTGTCGTGATCCTGATGACATTAACGTCGAGGCTTGCACTGGCAAGGTCGATACACCCGGAAACTGTGACAAATTTGAAAGCATTCGATGACGATTGAAAATGTGACGCTTACAGATCCGAAGACGGGCTCGCGAGCGAGCATTCTGGCCGGTTTTGGATTCAATTGTTACGAGTTTGTTGCCAATATTAATGGGCGCGAAGTCGATGTGGTCTGGTCGGCGCCCGATTTTGCCAGTGGCAACGAACGGGCTTCCGGGAGCGGCATCCCGCTGTTGTTTCCGTTTCCTGGCCGATTGCGCGGCACGGTTTTTCATTGGGAAGGGCGAGATTATCAACTTGAATCTGGTGACGGACGTGGGAACGCGATTCATGGGTTCATCCTGAATCGCGCCTGGCGCGTGATTGAGCAAAGCGGTACTCGCGTGGTGGGTCAGTTTCAAGCGTCGGAAGACGATCCGACGATCCTCGAACAATGGCCCGCTGATTTTCGAGTTACTGCGACGTACGAGTTAAGCGGGAACCGCTTGGCCTCAACATTCCTGTTTGAGAATCCGGACGACAAGCCGCTGCCTTGTGGGTTCGGAACGCATCCGTACTTTCGATTACCACTGGGAGGTTCGTCGGGCGAATCGTGTTTGGTGACGATCCCGGCAACGGAACACTGGGAGTTGGTAGATATGTTGCCAACTGGAGAATGTCGAGCGTTGGAAGCCGCCGCTGCATACCAACGAGGCTTGCGGTTTGGTGACATGACGTTCGACGATGTCTTTGGCGGCTTGGTGTTCAGCGGAGGTGAGTGCACGAGCCAGATCATTGATCCGTCCAGCAACACACAACTCTCAATGTGCTTTGACGGGTCGTTTCGCGAACTGGTTGTCTACACGCCGCCACATCGCGGCGCGGTTTGTGTCGAACCTTACACCTGTGTGCCTGGTACAGTCGGTCTGGACATGCCGGGCGTCGACTTTGGGCTACGCGTGCTCCAACCTGGCAAATCGTTTACCTCGCGGGTGAACTTGGAAGTAAGTTAACGCGTTTTGTCAAAGGAGCTATCGCAGATCTTGAGTGCAGGTTGCCAGCATATAGCGGAAGCAACAGATAAGCCCGTGGGAAAGGACGATTCAAAAAAGAAACGGCTGAGTCCGAAAACTCAGCCGTCGCTTGATCCGTCAGTTACAGCGTGACAGCTTACTCTTCAGGGTTGGTGCCTGGGAGCTTGCCTGCCTTGATGCGATCGCCGTACGTCTCGCCAGCATCATTCTTCTCTTTAAGGACCTTCTCCAAAGCTTCTGCGATTTCCTTTGCGAATGCTTCTTTGTCGCCCTTCTTCTCCTTGTAATTCTCTTCGGTCAGCCCGACTTTGATCAGAGCCTTGCCGTAGTCATTGCGGTCAGACTTTTTCTTGCCAAAGTGGCAAGCGTTGCACTTGGCTTCGCCCAAAGCGTCGGCGATTGACGAATCTTTGTACTTCTCGTCTTGGACCTTCTTGTAGTCAGGGCGGGCATCTGCGGTGCCGACAAAGCCGACAAGCATCGCAGCAACTGCACCACAAAGTGTCAAAATTCCAGCCTTCTTCATCCTGTGATTCCTCCAAGTGGTTAACAAAAAACTGGGGACGAGTCCGGTGACCTATTGCCACCGGTGATAAGGTGGGCCATCAGGTGGGACATCCAAACAACACAATAGTAAACCCTGGCAAACTGTGCATGTCAAGGAATCGCCCATGCCCGCCGAATTGTATCGCCAAGTCAAAGGCGGACAAGGCGTTACAATCGCTCCTGGAATTGAGATTTCCAAGTTTTGGAAACTCTGGAAGACTGTGGTCGTAAACTTTAGGTCACGATTCTCCTAAACGTGGATCGAGAGCGTCGCGCAAACCGTCACCGAGCAGATTGAAGCCGAGAATTGCGAGCGAGATGGCGATGCCGGGCCCGAGCGCGGGCCAGATGCTCGATCCGAGGTGGTCTTTGGCTTGCGCTAGCATGCTGCCCCATTCCGGTTCGGTCGGATCGCCGCCGACACCGAGGAACGAGAGTCCCGCGACCTCCAAGATCGCTGCGCCGAGTCCCATCGTCGCCAAGACGACCACGGGATTGATGATGCCGGGAACGATGACTCGACCGAGGATGTGTAGCGGCGACGCCCCCAAGGCACGACTTGCCAAAACATAGTCGAGATTGCGAAGCGTGAGTACAGTTACGCGCACTTGACGCGCGAACACGGGAACATTAATCAATCCCACGGCGATGATGACGGCTGCCCATCCTGGCTTATAGGCGGTCGCGACCAGCAAAGCGATCAAGATGCTTGGAAAGGCGAGTGCAACGTCGATACTTCGCATGATGATCGTTTCGATCCAGCCTCCGAAGTAGCCTGAGACCAAACCGGCCGGGGCACCAATCGAGACCGCCAAGACGATTGAGATCAATCCGGCAAAGAGCGATAGTCGCGATCCGTACATGACGCGCGACAGCACATCCTTTTCGTTGGCGTCGACACCCAGCCAGTGCGCGGTGCTCGGTCCGGAGGGGGCCGCTACAGCTGTGTCGCGTGAGTCGGGTGTGTACGGAGCCGTGAGCCGACAGAATATCGCCATCATCACGAAACCAGCTACTACCACAGCCCCTGTCCGGGCGGAGTTGTTTTTCCGCAATCGTACCCACGTCCGGTGCTGAGGTGATTCGATAGTGTGGCTTGGTTTCATCGCGACCCTTTACGAAATTCGCACACGAGGGTCGAGCCATAGATATAGCAGATCAACGATCAGGTTGGCAGTCACAAAAATTGTCGCAATGACAAAAGCTCCAGCTTGCACAATCACATAGTCGTTCTCGCGTACGGCATCGACGACATACTTCCCCATGCCGGGCCAATCGAAGACCGTTTCGGTCAACACCGCGCCAGAGAGCAGCACGCCGATTTGAAAGCCGGCGATGTTAACGATCGGAGCTGCGGCATTCGGCAACGCGTGGCGAAGTACGACGCGCCATTTCGAGGCACCTTTTGCCCGCCCTGTTCTGACGAAGTCGGCTCCAAGCACTTCGAGCATGCTGCTGCGCGTAATGCGAGCGATGATGGACATTGGAATCGAACTGAGCGCCAGCGCAGGCAGGCAGACGTGTTTCACAGCAGTACGAAATAGGTCGAATCGTCGCTGCAATAACGTATCGAGCAGGTAGAACTCGGTGATTGGCTCAAAATCAAGCTCGAATGCCGGGAGCCGAAAGCCAATTGGCATGCCGGTAAAAAGTGCGCGGAGGCAGATGCCCAGAAAGAACACAGGCACACTCACCCCGATCATTGCGCCAGCCATACACAGGCGATCGGGCCAGCGATTTCTCCAGACGGCGGCTGCGATACCGAATGCAATACCGAGTGGTATCGCAAGCAGCATCGCCATGACGGTTAGCTCGATGGTCGCGGGAATGCGACGCGACAACTCGTCGCTGACGTTTTCGTTACTTCGCGAAATCGATTCGCCAAAGTCTCCGGTGGTTGCTATCTGGTGCAAGAACTGTCCAAGCTGTGACAAGATTGGTTTGTCCCAGCCCTGTTCGTGAATGATCCGCTGCATCTGTTCCGCGTCGGGATGCTGACCGAATCTGGCGAGCAGCGGATTGCCCGGCAACATGCGCATGGCGATGAAGATCAACGAAACCGCCACAACCATCGTTACCAGTGCGTGGAATAGTCGCCGCGCGAGAAATCCGGTCACCGCACATCCTCGAATCGTGCTTTTCTCAATCGAATCAGCATCGCCGGATGTAGGCGATAGTCCTTGAGACGCGACGTGTGAACCGCACGCTGCTTGGTGCTGACCAAGGGCACGATCGGTGCATCGATAAAGACCAGCTCTTGCACCTTCTTGTAAAGACTCAGCCGCTTGTCTTGATCGAGCTCGCGTTGAGCTGCAAGTAGCAGTTCATGGACTTCTTCGTTGCGATAATGGCTCATGTTGTTGCCGCTATCGCTGATGTTCTCCAAGTCGAGCAGCGAGTACAGAAAGTTGTCAGGATCGCCATTGTCGGTTGTCCAGCCTGCAAGGCCGATCTGATAATCGCCTCGCATCATCTTCGCGAAATGCGGTGTCACTGGTTTGGGTTCAATGGTCAAGTTGATCCCGATTTCCGCCAGGGAATCTTTTACGAACGCGGCGACTTGCAGCGGTTGTTCCATGTAGGGGCGTGGTTCGGACATGACGGCCAGACTGAGTGTGAGTGGCAATTCAAAGCCCTTGTCATCGGCAGCGGCCTGAAGCAATTCGCGACTTGCCTCGGTATCGAATGGGCGGTCCCGTATATCGTCGTTGTGTCCCCACATGGCCTTTGGCAAAAGATTGACGGCCGATTCCGCGTGGCCGACGTAAGCAACTCGGATAAGGGCCTGTTTGTCCAATGCTCTGGCGATGGCTTGGCGGACGCGGACATCATCCAGCGGTGGTTTGTCCATTTGCATCGCGAGATAAGCGACGTTCATCGAAATCTCTTCGACGACTGTCAAACCAGGCTGCTTTGCCAAAGCGTCGACTTCCGCCGGAGGCAGATTGTCGGCGATGTGTATCTCGCCGCGGACGAGCTGTTGAATCCGCGTCGCACTCTCCGAAACGGGAACGAAAACGACGCGGTCAAGGTTCGGCCGGCCTCGCCAATGCTGTTCGTTTGCCGCAAGGACGAGTTGCTGATCTCGAATCCATCGTTCAAATCGAAACGGTCCAGTGCCGACGGGATTGGTCGAGAAGTTCTTTCCAAGTTTCTTCACAGCCGTAGGACTGACGATCCCCGCGGGAAACATCGCGAGGTTGTTGAGGAAAACAGCGCTTGATTCTCGGAGCTCGAACTCGACCGTTGACGGATCGACGGCGCGAATGTCCTTGATCACGGCAAAATTGGGTTTGTAAGGTCTCGCCGGGTCGGAAACATTTGGATTGTCGTCTTGCCGCAGTCGATTGAGGCTAAAGATGATGGCTTCGGCATCGACAGGCGTGCCGTCGTGAAAACGAACACCCTCTCGTAAGTGGAATGTCCACTTCAATCCGTCTTCCGAGGTTTCCCAGGACGTAGCGAGCGCGGGTTCCACTTCCGTGGAGTCGTCTCTAAACGCCACCAGATTGTCGTACAGATTCACCAGTACCTTGACCGTTTCGCCTGTCTCGCCATTGATCGGATCAAGCGTCTTCGAGTCTTCCCCGCGTCCGTAGATCAACGTATTACTCGGCTTGCCAGGCGGATGCGAACCGCAACCGACAAGCACTACTGAGGCAATGAGCACGAGGAGGCGTTTTGTAACCATCAAGCGGCGCTTTCGCAAAACCTGAGATAGCAAATGGCGACGGCCCCTACACTAACCCATTCGCACTCATGCGCGAAGGCACGCCTCCGTGTAGCCACCACTTTCCAAGTGGTAAGCCTTATGTGGGTTGTAGCTCGTCGGTGCGATTGCAGGGGCGGCCGAGTGGACATCATATCGTTTGGGTCCGCACAGCAGACCTACTTTGGCATGCAGTTGGGGCGCCGTCGACAACATCACCCCTCGGAGTTGTGTTGTCGGCATGCGACATGATGCATTTTCGCAACATCCCAGGCGGAACCAATCGACTGAATTTGACGCTGCGACCGCGCGACCTATTCTTTTACGTGCCCTCGTCTCTGGGGAGGGGCCTGGGCGCGACGCGCGGTGGGGAGCTGGGAGCTAATGGGGACCCTGCCGCGTTTTTTTATGCTTCATCGGAATTCGTCATGACCTGTGCGGCGCAAAGATCATCCGGTAATGGCGGCTTCACGCTCGTCGAAGCCATGGTCGCGATTACATTGATCGCATTGGCGGGTTCCGCATTGCTGCTGGCGACCCAAACGTCCATGGATTCGTCGGACTTGGCGTTCGAGCAGAATATCGCCCGGGGAATTGCGAATCAGATCGTCGACGAAGTAATGGGAAGACGATACGGTGCGGCCGGTGCTTCGCCTTACCAATATCCGCTGTCAGCGGGATCGCACGAGATATCGACGCCGCAGAAGCGAATTCTGTTTGATGACTCGGATGATTTCAATAACTATTCGTCCCGCCCGCTCCGGGATCCGTGGGCGATTGAATTGGGGCAAGGCGATGGTGCGGGCGGCACGAGACATACTAATTTCCAGTTGCGTGACGACTACTTCGACAATTGGGAAGTCGCGATCCGGATGCACTACGCGAATCCGAATGACTTGTCGCAGAATCTCTCGGGATCGAACACCAGTGATTTCCGCGCGTTGGAAGTCACCGTGGGAAAGCATAATGACGACGGCAGCGTGCGGCGACTGGCAACGGTAAGGCGAGTCTATGGATATGTTCCACCAATCAACTAGCGGCCAGCTAAAGGGTGCAGCTAACATTTTAAGAATTCAGCCACGGGTTCGTTGTTTTCGAGATCGGAAGCGTTGTGCGTTTACGCTTGTCGAGCTGTTAATGGTTTCGGCCGTAATGGCACTGCTGGCGACAACGATGGCCGCGTTAGCGACGACAGTTCAGATTTCCAACGAACAGCAAATTGGGCGTGGCGAGGCGCTGCAACACGGCCAAGTCGCGATCGAGCGTATCGAGCGTGCCTTGCTAGGTGCGACGGCGAACGAACAGTTTCCCGGGTTTATTGTTATGAGCCAAACGATCAATGGAGCGACCTTTCCGGACACACTCGTTGTTTGGAATCCGAAGGGCGAACCCATTGATCCCTCTGGTCTTCCGCGGGTCAATGAGTTGGTCGTCTTCTCGCCCGCCGACGGTGATGCGTCGCGGCTGCTGGAGATGCGAGATTCAACCGATCCAAGCCAGGTACCGCCGATTGCGAATGTTGACGAATGGGCGGACTTGATTTCGATGATGAAGAGCATGGCCTATTACGACTACGATTATGGATACGGAACAAGCACGGCGGTATTGACAGACTTGATGCGAACTGCCGAAGTCACAACTTCATCGGGACAATCGCTCGGTAAACGAGCATGTATCCGCTTCGAGCAAGTCCTGCGACCGTCGGCTAGCGAATGGCAGTCCTACAAATCAGGCTCGACGGCTTGGGCGAACTTGCCATGGGTTTTGGGCGTTTACGGCGCCACGACCGGCCAGCGCCAGGCTCTCTGCCGGATCGAGTTGCAATTGCGACCGGGGGACATCGATTCGAATGACAAGCAAGCTGCGATCCCGTTCTTTGGATCCACCGCCATCTATTATCAGTTGGAGCGTTAGATGGTCAGCCGCGAAAATCGATGTGTGCTCGTTTCGGCCGCTCGATGCCGACGATCAAGACGTGGCGTGAGTGTGATCTTGGTGCTCGCGCTGGTTTCGATGACGCTGGCACTGTCGTACGCCATGTTGCGTACACAGGCCTCGGTAGAACAAACCGAACGCAACTCGAGCCACCGGGCGACGGCGCGCCAAGCCGCGATGACGGCGATGAGCGTCGCACTCCGGGCGATCAACGACCCGACGTGGGGAGGAGTGGACGTTGGCCTGAGCGGCAGTCTGGGAGACGGATCGACTTATGCGGTCTCGTTCGAAACCGGTGATAGCTCGCTTGCGATAACCGACCCGGATTACGCTGAGTATCCGTTTCGAGTGACGATCACTGCCATTGGCAGCGTCGTCGATCCAGCAAATCCACAGATTCAAACGACTCATCAAGTCCGATCCGTCGTGCAGCTCGTACGACGTAAGCTATCCGATCCACCCGGCAATTGGTCCACACTCAAACCATACACTGTCTATCAAACGGGAACGGGTAGCGGGCGCGAAGTCGATATCGAGTATCCAGTTCACATCGACGGAGCCATCTACGCACAGAATCAAATCAACTATCTCACGGACTACCCTGGCGACGGTGATGACAAGCCGTTTGATGGCGTAATCGACGAGGTGATGATCTTGGGGGCGTCAGCGAGTGCTGCGGTGTTAGAAGCGGTCCAATCCGGATCGCTGACATTGCAGACGATCTCGTCACTATCCGCAGCGAATCCCGTGGCTTGGTGGCGCTTTGACGAATCGAGTGGTGCTACGATCGCGGTGGACGAGTTAGGGAACTATCACGGTCGCTACGAAGGAAGTACGGCCGGCGGTAAACCCTCATCGCCGCACGGCGGTTCGGGGGCGGCAATCTTTGACGGGTACGACGATCATGTTGACGTGGGCCCTGTTAACGTCAGCGGCAGTGCGATGACGATCATGGCGTGGATCAAAGTCGATGACTTTGGGCATTCCGATGGACGCATTCTGTCTAAATCTACGGGCATCGACGATAGCGACCACTATTGGATGTTAAGCACAATCGATGTCTTTGGTCACAAACGCCTGCGTTTTCGGCTGAAGACAGACAACGGAGGAACAGACGTCCTTTACGCCAGCGCCGGTGATCTGAGCACCAATACATGGACATTTGTCGCTGCTGTTTACGATGGGAATACGATGCAGCTGTACAAAGACGGCCAGTTGGTTGGTTGGCGATACAAGTCTGGATCGATCAGGACGAGCTCGACCGTTCGAGCTTCCATCGGAAACAACCCATCCGGCAGCCCGCGTGCCAGACTGTTGCGTGATCTGGAGGCGATGCGAGTTGCCGGTGAAGGCGACTGCCGGCCGATGACGGGCCCTATCGCTGCACCCCGATCATTGACGTCGAGCCACCAACGAAGGTTGATCGAGGTCGACTCGAATGTGACGTTGACCGATGTATCTGTGGGCAACGGAAACTTGCCGGTGAGCCATCCGGGCAATGTTAGTTCTTATCGGCTGTATCCCGGCGGGAAGTCGTATTATCCGACCGCACTCAGCTCGTCGCTGACCAATGCGAAGTTTCTACCTGACCCGAAGACCAATCCGCTGGGTCTGGTCAAACGCGAATCACAATTAGTCGTTAACGACAATGTCACGATTCAAGGTACGTTGTTGGTCTACGATTCGGGGATTTCGGGCCGAATCGAGATACGAGGCACTGGAATCAAAGTGGCCCCCATCTCGCTTCCCGCGCTGTACGGTGACAGCACCATATATCAACTGCCTTCAGTGATGGCGCGCGACGATGTGGAGATCTATGATGGCAGCAGCAGTTCGCTGAACGGATTGGTGATGGCGTGGGACGATTTGCAATGCTTTCAAGGCAAGCAATCTACGACGATGAATCTGACGGGCCAAGTTGTTGTGGGCGAATTGGAGGTTGCCGGACGTAGCGAGTGGGATCAGTCATCATTCTGGTGGGACTCACGCCACAAGGAGTTTTTGGCACAGCTGAGTGCTTCGTCCGCAGTACCCTATTTTCCGGTATGGCTGCAAGCGAATCATGGTCTTGACTATCAACCGAAGTTGACCATACAACCCGACCCGGCGAATGTCAGCTATCACTGGCATGATTGGACGAAGCCGCTGTTCGAAGCGCATCCGGACGACGGCGGACTGCGATGGGATTTGCTGGAATGGCAGGATGGGAACTAGGAATCGGAGCACGGACTGCGATTGAATGCTGCGGCGGTTTGGAACTTCTCACTTGGAAGGTGATGGCCGCACAAGCGGCATAACCCTCGTGACCTTGCACTCAATAGAAGGACTCTTCACGTGAACAAAAAACTGTTTGGTTGGGCGACGTTGCTTAGTGCAAACCTGTTTCTATGGGGCGTGCTAAGCTTTTATGATTCTTCGAACGCCGCTCCGCCGAGTGGCCAGCCGCCGTTTGCCAACGCTGTCGAACAACGCCATGAGATCATTCGCGAACTACAGCAAATCAAGGGCTTGCTCCAGGAGCAAGTTCAGTTGTTGCGCGCCGAGTCGCGGGCGAAATCGGCGGGAAAGTAACGACGCATTCTCACTTGTCGAACTGCTCGTCGTCATTTCGATTGTGGCAGTGATTGCCGGAGTTGTACTGACGCAATACGACTCTGCGTCGCATGACCAGATTCTGGGCACCGCACAGGTCATCGCCGCTGATATTTCGCAAGCCCGAAATCTGGCCGTTACGAACAACAGTTCGTACAGAATTAGCTTCGATAGCTCAAGTAACTGTTACACACTTGTTCATAGCGGTGCAAACAGCGCGCTCGACGTGCTGCCAGATTCGGCCTTTCATTCGGTGGGTGCCTCTTGTACCCAATACACGACAAACCTGAGCTTGCTGCCATGCGGATCGGGTGACATTGCGATTGCCGTTGTCGAAGCCGGCGGTTCGATGATGGCCAGCGCGCCGGAGCAAGTCTTCGACATCGAATTTGGCCCGCTAGGTGAAACGACTCGTTCGCTGCGAACCACCGTCTGGCTGTCCGCCGGCCCGAGAAGAGGGCGAAAGTTCGTCGGCATCGAAATCGATCCGATTACTGGCTTTACCTCGATCGGCACGGTGACGACTTCGGTACCTTATTCACTCGGCGAACAGTACATGAACGAAGAAATGGAAGCGGCCTACGCCGATTTGGCAGAGACTTATGACGCGGCTTCGACAGAGATGGACTACGTCGACGCCACGTCAAACGCCGACCCCACGTACAGCGAGGCTGACTACTTGGACTACGCAGATCCTGCGTACACAGATTACAGCGATACGACGATGTCGGAACCTGATGCAGCGACGACCTACTAGTGCTCCCCAGTTTGCATCGCAGAGTGAGGTGCAGTGGCAGACCCGTTGTTATGTAGCCAGACAGCTTGGCCGTTGCAAAACGCCTGAGTGATGCGGTGCGAAGCATCGCGCCTTGGAACTAACCAAAGTCGAGAGACTTCAAACAGTCAGAGCAGGAACTCGTTAGAATCTTCCGGCGCGGAGCCGGAAGAACGCTCAATAATATGATTGCAAGACTAAGAAAAAACCGTTTCGGACCGATAGGGATCGACATTGGGTCGCGTTCTGTAAAACTCGCCCAGTTTTCCGCGGATGGAAAGCAGTTGGTCGAAGCCAGTCGCTGGGATCTGTCGGACTCGGACAAGAACTTGAGCGATGCAGAACAAGATGAGCGGATTGTCGAGGCGCTGGCCCAAGCGCGCGAAGGCCGTGCATTCAAAGGCAATGATGCCGTCTTGTGCTTGAATCATCGGCAACTGTTTTTGCAGAACATTCGCGTCTCCAAGTCCGCTCAGATTCCGCTCGACCGCACTGTACAGCAAGAGGCGGCCGGTCGTATCCCCTTCCCCGTCGCAGAAGCTGAAATTCGCTACCTCGAAGCGGCGGATATTCGTCAAGGCGATGCGGTCATGAGGGAAGTCATTCTGATGGCATGTCATCGCCCCGTCCTGGAGCGATTGCTCAGCGTCATCGAACAAGCCAAACTCCGTCCTGTCGCTGTGGACGTTGAACCTACTTCACTCGTACGCACCTACACGTCTCAGTTTCGTCGAGAGGAAGATCGCGATGTACGTACGATGTACGTACATGTTGGATTCCAGTCGACTCTCGTAGTGATTGCCCAAGGTGACGAGCTGTTGTTCGTGAAGTACCTCGACTTGGGCGGCAAGCAATTCGACGAAGCGGTTTCGCGAAAGCTCAAAATGAGCATCGCCGAGTCGGCTTCGTTGCGTCGCAATAACGGCGATCGGCGTAGCGATCGGCAGGATCCGGAGATCACACGAAGTGTCGCAGATGCGATGCGACCGGCGGTCGAACGGCTGGCGAGTGAGCTGTCGATGTGTGTGCGTTATCACAGCGTGACTTTTCGGGGCAGGCCACTGGGGCGGTTTGTTTTGGGAGGTGGTGAGGCGTCAGAGACGCTGCTCGAAGCGTTAACAAAGCGAGTTGGAGTTGCTGGCGAGTTGAGCGACCCCTTTCGGATGTATTCGCGATCCGGGAAGTCCGGACGAACTTGCTACTGGGACATTGCGGCGGGACTTGCCTTGCGCGAGATCTGCTCGAGTGCGTAAAGGCCAATGAACAAGATCAACTTTCTTCCAGAGCGGTACCACGAACGCGACCTAAAGCGTAAGGCCGCTGTATGGCAGTACGCGATATTGCTCGGATTTGGAGGCTTGCTTCTCGTGGCGACGCTGGGCCAGTTTGCAATGAAGAAATCGCTGCAAGTGAGCATGCGCGATCTGCAACAAGACCTAATCGCTACGAAGTTGAAACGCGAGCGTGTTCAGTTGCTCAAACAGGAACTTGGCGATAAGGAACAGGCGGCCGCGCTGTATACATATTTGCGCCATCCTTGGCCGAGAACTCAATTGATTGCCAATGTGACGCAAGGCCTGCCTGAATGTATTTCGTTTGAAGGTTTAGAGATTCTCGAACAGCAGCCCATTCGACGAGCTGCCAGTGGCCATGAAACTCGAACTGACGCAAGCTCACAGCCGATGGCCGCGACCGACTTGGAGACCTTACGGTCGAGTCAAGACGTAGCACGAGTGATCGTTCGCATTCGAGGCGTCGTCAGCGATACGGCAGCTCTAAACGAATATGTGCGACGGCTGAGTGAAGTCCCGCTGTTTCACAGTGTGTCACTCAGCTCATTGCAATCCCAAGCATCACAGGACGATGGGGCATGTAGCGCGTTCGAGTTGAATGTGATTGTCCGACCTGGGCATGGCCAATCCGGAGGTCCAAAAGGGCCGATTGCCACGAGCGAACAGATCGCCCAACATTCCGCTGGAGGGACTTCCCTGTGAATGCTCATCAAACCGATCAAGGGTCGTTGCGTAAGCAGCCCAAGAGCTGGGTCTTGACTGTCCTAATATCGGGAACGGCACTGGCATACGCGGTATTCGTTTTCATGCCGACCCAAAAGTCGATCGCCGGCCTTCGAACTGAATTGGCTTCACAACGCAAGGATGTTCTCGAACTGGGAGCACTTGAAAGTGAAATCGTTAATCTGGAGCGAAAAATCTCGGCGGTTCGGTCGACCATCGACTCATGGCGCGAACATTCACCCACGCCGCAACAGACAGCAACATTTATCGGAGTCGTATCGCAGCTTGCTCAACAAGCTGGCGCAAAGGTCGAACGGATCACGCCGCAAGGTGTCGTAAAGATGTCGACGCTACGGCAGCACCCTTCGGACGTGACTATCGAAGGCGATTTCGTACAGATTTCTGAGTTTCTGCGTTTGCTCGAAGAGCGGCCCGAAACGATTTGGATCACCCGTTTGAACTTGTCTGCTAGCGGACAAGCTGGGGCAAATGTGCGATGTGAGCTTAGTTTCACAGTTTTTGCCGATAATCCGGGTGATTCGGATTAGGGCGAGCCTACTGGCAACCGATCAATAGAGGAGCCGGCGCCGCGCTATGGCATTTGATGCAGCGCAACCGGGCAAAGAAGTGAATATTGGAAAACTAAAACGAGTTGCGATAAAGGAGTTCACGCGTAGTCCTGCAAAGACGGGCTTCCTGGTGTTGATGTTGCCAGTGGCATTGTACGTTTGTGTTCCGTTGCTCCTGGGATCTCAGAAGAAGCCGAATGCAACTGTTGCTAATCCCGCGAAGCCGGCGGACTTTGTATTGCCTGCGGCTGCGAACGCCCCCAGGGCTGTGGAAGCGGCCCAAAGTAGCTGGGTCGAAGTCGCGCGATGGTTGGCAGTCGATCAGTTTACGTTACCTACGATGATTCCAGCTGATGTGCGAAATCCCTTTATCGCAGCGAAAGAACCGGAAACCAAAGCAGATCAGGAGCTTGTCGCCACGACGGACGATGAGCGAATTGAACTTGTCGACGAGGATTCGCAGCCACCCGAGGTGGTTGAAGAAGACGTGACTGGCGACAATCCGATTCGCAAATTGGGATTAAAGTTGAACGCAACCATGGTGGGAAGGCGTTGTCGACTCGCCACGATCGATGGAAGGACCTACGAACAAGGAGAGACGATATCGGTCCTCGTAGAAGGTGACGCAAAACCCGATCCAGCAACCGAGTTGCGATTGGAGCTGGTTCAGATTGAACGCAATTTTATCCGGTTGAGGATGGATGATCATGAACAGTGTTTGTATTTGCCAAACGAATTGCCGAAGGACGCGATCGTCGTGAAGCCGCGATCGAATTAACCGTCGGCGCGCATGCGTGGCGAACATGATGTTTGACTCAACGAAACAGGTCACGGAAGACTCATGCAATTCATCCTACGACTCACGGTGCTCGGAGTCTTTGCCGCAGCCGGAGTAGCACTAGCGATCTCGGTAGCTGAGCATTCTAGCGTTCCTGTCCAGGTCGTCGCCGTGTCCGAAGATGGACCAGGTGCCGAGGAAGCCGAGGAGACGGCGGCGGACGTGAATGAATCGCTTCCATTTCCTGTGCCGACTCCAGTATCAAACGCTACTCCACTGCCGGATCCAGCTGTGCCCTCGGTATCGCCTGAGGTGCCGGTTGTCATGTACCCGGTCTCTGCACCGCTGATCACGCAACTGCCGACCGCAGCTCCACCGCTAGTGGCAGAGTATGAGCCTCGCATCGCAAATCAACTGGACACGCTGCTTGAAACGATCGAGCGTTACCAAGCCAAACAGAATGAAACGGCTGACGCGGTATCCCGGCTTCGGGAGCAAATGCCACCCGACAATGTCGCCGCTCCGCCTCCCGCCTTGCCAACTCCGGAAGAAGATCTGCCGGAAGCAACACTCAAGCAGAATGGACAAGTGTTGATCAGTCCGGACAGTGATCTCGTCGACATCGACGCGCAGGATTCAGACATCCGCTATGTCTTGAAGCTCTTAAGCAAAGCTGGCGGTCTCAATATCCTGGCAAGCCCGAGCGTGCGTGGAAATGTCTCCGCTTCGTTGCAGAATGTGCCCATCGAGACGGCACTTACGGCACTGTTGAAGTCGACCGGCTTTGTCTACGTTCGCGAGGCGGACATCATCTACGTGGGTACGCCAGAAGATCTGCGCGGGATGGCCCATGTTGCGGAAACCGTCGGGAGCCGTATCTATCGACCCGACTATGTGAGCGCGACCGAGTTGCAGAAGCTGATCACGCCGTTACTCAGCACCGACGTGGGACAGGTTACGGTCTCCAGTCCACCAGAGGTGGGAATTGCATCCAATGCGACTCAGGCAGGCGGCGATACGTTTGCCGGTGGCGATGTCGTTATGGTTCGCGACTATGTGACCGTGTTGGCCGAAGTCGATCAGGTCGTTGCCGAGGTGGATCGCATGCCGATGCAAGTAGCGATCGAAGCTACGATTCTGAGCGTTAAGCTCGATGACAAGGATGTCTTGGGAGTGGACTTTGAACTGTTGCGAAACGAAGAGACGATTCGCATTACTTCTGGGACGCCGCTTACCAGCCTCGCAACCGCAAACTTTAAGGACGGGCTCAAGGTCGGCTTCCTGGACACGAGCCTGTTCGCTTTCATCGAAGCGCTTGAAACGATCGGTGATACGACCGTTGTCGCCTCACCGCGAGTCATGTGCTTAAACAAACAGCGAGCGGAGATTCTGATCGGCTCCGAGTTGGGATACGTCAGCACGACCGTAACCGAAACCGCGGCAACTCAAGCGGTCGAGTTCCTCGAAGTGGGCACGCATCTTCGTATTCGGCCATTTGTCAGCACGGATGGCATGGTGCGCATGGAGGTTCATCCGGAACTTTCGACCGGTTCTGTCCGGGTACAAGAAGGCTTTACGTTGCCCGACAAGGACGTTACGCAGGTAACGACAAACATTATGTGTCGTAGCGGCGCTACGATGGTAATTGGCGGTTTGATTCGCGAAGACCTGAGCGCGTCTTCGACTCAGATTCCTGTTCTGGGAAACTTGCCGTATGTCGGTGCGGCATTTCGGCAACGAACTGAGACCATTGTTCGCCGCGAAATCATCGTGCTTCTCACACCTCGCGTTGTCGACGAGATTCACACTTGGAACGAAGGCGATGACTATGCCAAGCAGTTCGACGATCGGCTACAGACTTTCCGAGACAAGATGACGCCGATCGGCAAGCGACAGTTCGGCGAGCGATACACACGGTTAGCGAACGCTGCTTACGCGGCCGGCGATTTGGATACTTCGTTACGATACGCTAACTTGGCGATTCACTTCGATCCGCTCAACCAAGCCGCAATCAATCTCCGCGAAGAAATCATCGAGATCGCACCCGACCTGGAGGTCGGCGTCCATGCAAATCTGCACCGAGGCCTTCCGCTCACTCAGCATCCGCATCGCGACTATTCACGTCAGGGATATCCTTGGCGGCCGATCGTGGAAACTGAAGTGGGAACGCCGACGTTGCACTCGAGTTACGATGACGGGTTGCCCGAAGTGATTCGAGTCGAACCAGCGCGAACGGACCCTTAGGTTCACAGTCCCCAAAGATCCCGCGTAGCGAACTCCAAACTGTTGCCTGCGGGATCACGAAAGTAAATCGACTGGCCTCCGTTCGGCCACGTTACTTCGCGTTCGATGGCAACTCCGTACAGCTGGAGTCGCGCTGCCCATTCCTCAAGCTCGATATGTGCGATTGCAAAGGCTACATGTCCCGGACCTCGCGCGCCGTGAGTCGGGATCTCGGAAGTCGGATCGATGCTGGCGGATGGATCAAACAGCAGCAGCATCCCCGCCCCACAGCGGAAGAAGACATGTCGACCAGCGTGCCGACTGACAAAAGCTAGTCCGAGTACGTCGGTGTAAAACCGTTCTGCCGCGACCAGATCGTCGACGTAAAGACAAGTCTCGAGTACATCGAGCGAGTGCGCCATAGGACAATATCGGGGGCGCAACGCGTGAAGCGATGCGATCAGGATTTAGCTGCGCTCTTCAAGGGCGAGCCGAGTGATAAGTTCTTCGGCGCCAGGCGTCAACTTTCTGATTTTCTCCGCCAGGATCGATTTCTCAGACGCATTAGCCGTCGCTGCCCGCCGTTTGATGACGACCATCTTGCGACGACGAGTTCGACGACGACGAATCTCACGTTGGCGTTCGCTTCCCACGCTAGTTACTCCCTACTGGGCAAGGTTTTACAGAATCGGAAACGGCTCGTTCTATCACGAGCCCCATTTGTCGTCAACGCCGTCAGTTTGCCCCCTCGAGCAATCGCACTACAATCGTGCGACGCACCCTATAATAGCAGGTAATCTTCTCGAAGTTTGATTTTCCATGGACTCAAGATGCAAGAATTCCACCGCGAGGCGCCCGATATGCACCTGCACGAGCCGTCGAACGATCAACGCGAAGCAGCAACTCGAACGGCAAATCGCCTGTCCTGGTTCTTGGCGGCCCTCACGGCATTGTTATTGGTGCGGTTCCTGGTCCCCTATCTCGCCGAGCAGATTCAATACTCGGTCACCAGGGGGCAACAGCGAGCGGAGTTGGAGGCGGCAAAGGAAGGATTGAAGCAGTTGCCGCTGCGCGAACTATCTACGGCATATCAGCTTGTTTCGAAGCGCGTTGCGCCCAGCGTTGTTCATATTAATGTTGCGAGTACGCTCGTTCGCGGCGGAGTCGTTCCGATGGATCCTCGCTTCCAGCAGTTGCATCCCGAAGCACGTGGCCAGGGGTCGGGCGTAATTGTCGATCGAGAGGGATATATCGTCACCAATAATCATGTCGTCACCGACGCCACGGAAATTCAGGTCACCTTGAGCGATGGTCGCGTCGTCACGGGAGAAGTCGTTGGCATCGACGCACTTACGGATTTGGCGGTACTCAAGATCGAAGCTGCCGATTTGGAAGCCGCCGAATGGGGCGACAGCGACCGGCTCGATGCCGGCGCATTGGTGTGGGCCGTGGGCAGCCCCTTTGGCTTGCAGCATAGCATCACCTTTGGAATTGTCAGTGCAAAACATCGCAGTTCGGGGACGGCTTGGCAAGATTTTTTACAGACTGACGCTGCCGTGAATCCGGGTAACAGCGGTGGGCCTTTGGTCGACGTTAATGGAAACATTGTGGGCATCAATACGGCCATCGTCGGTGAAGCCTATCAGGGCATCAGTTTCGCAATCCCGAGCAGTATCGCAAAGCAAGTCTACGAAAATCTTCGCACCAGCGGGCGCGTAGAACGAGGGTGGCTCGGCGCACAATTGGGCGATGTGACCGACGAAGTGGCGCGTGAGTTCAACCTGACGGTTACGCGCGGTGCCTACATTGTTGCAGTTGTTACGACGGATCCCAGAAACCCATCGCCGGCCCAGCGCGCGGGGATTCGGCCCGGGGATATCGTAGTCCGGTGGAACGAACGAGACATTACTGACGGCGCGACGTTGACCAGGCTTGTCGCCGCGGCCACGATCGGCAGCGACGTGGAAGTCGTGATTGTCCGCGAAGGCCGCGAAGTGACACTGACCGTGAACATTGACGAGCGACCGCTGCAAATCAACTGATGCCGCAGATTCCCATCCACGATATCGACGACCCGCGAATCGAAGTCTATCGCGACTTGCTCAGCGCAAAGGCCAGTCGGCGAACCGGGCTGTTTGTCGCCGAGGGGCGGCTGTTGGTTGATCGACTTGTCGCCAGTTCGTTCGTGACTCATTCCATCCTGGTCGACGAACGTCGGCTTTGTCTCTTGCAGGATCAACCGGATGACCGCTTGGTGTTTGTCGCGCCGGCGAAGATGATCGAAGCGATCATCGGTTTTAACTTCCACCGTGGAATGCTGGCCTGCGGTTATCGGCAGAAACAAGCTTCGTTGGACGACGTAATACAGCGGATTCCCACTGTCGCAACCGTCGTGGTTTGCGTCGGCATCCATGATCCAACCAATCTTGGCAGCATTCTACGGAGTGCGGCTGCATTCGGAGTAGACGCGGTGCTGCTTGGCGGCCAGTGCAGTGATCCTTTTTCACGACGGGTGTTGCGTGTGTCGATGGGGGCGACGTTGAAGTTGCCTCTTGTCGAGTCAGACAATCTTGTGGCAGACCTGCATCGCCTGCGCGATGAGCTTCAATTTGAGTCTGTCGCCACGGTGCTCGAGGATGCCGAGGTGCTAGAAACCACGCGGCGGGCACAACGGATGGCGATGCTGATTGGAAACGAAGCTCACGGTTTACCGCAGGAGATTGTCGAGGCGTGCGAGCGGCGAGTGACAATCCCGATGCAACTTGGCACGGATTCGTTGAATGCTGCCGTAGCGAGCGGTATCATGCTGCATCATTTCACTCGTGTGGCTCCCAGGACTTCATCGTAGACAGCAGCCACGCCATGAGCCATTAGTTCGGCAGAGAAATGCTCCGCGTGAGTCTTGATCGCGCGGTCTTGTAGCACGCACCAGTCCAGTTCCCCCTCAATGACCCGCATCATTGAGTGTGCCAAGTCAGCGGGATCGCTTGGATTCGCGATGACACCGTTGACGCCATCGTCAATCGCTTCCGGCACTCCTTCGACGCGAGTACCTATCACGGGGACGCCCGCGGCCATCGCTTCCAGCACCACCATCGGGAGACCTTCGCCGAACAAGCTGGGAAGTACGAAGAGATCCATTTGTGCAAACTCTTCTGTCACGTTCTGCGTGAAGCCAACCCAGTCGATGTTCTGTCGTACCCCCAATCGTTCGACATGCCATTGGACCTCTGCCTCGTAGTCCGGAGTCTCGAATGGACCGACCGCTCGAAGCCGCACGGAGACCCCGTTCTGTTTCATCAAGGCGATCGACTCAAGCAAAACTTCTAGCCCCTTGCGAGGCCGAAAGAGTGCCACCGTGCCGATCGTCCACGTTCCGCTCGGTCTTTTTGATTCGCGACGGAGTGTCGAAGTAGGAACTCCATTGGGCACGACGGAGATTAACTCCGATCGATAGCCTTGCAACCGCATGTGACGTCCCAGGCTGTTCGATACAGCAATCAGACGCGAAATTCTGTATAGGCTTGCGCGTTCGGACCAATTGTTCCAGTGATTGCGCCATCCATCAGTTGTGTCCAGCGAAGTGGGGCTATGCACGTGGTAGACCATCGGTACCTTCGCCAGCCAAGCGGCAAGTCGACCGACGAGCGCGCTGCGGGGAGTGTGAGCGTGTACTAGTTGATAGTCTTCTTCTCTAATGATCTCTCTCAACTCCCGAGCGACTCGTAAGTCGATACGAGATGTCATCGGCAGGTCGTAAATGGTCGAGTTGTGATCCTGGCGTCGCTCCGCAAATCGACCAGGCTTGACGCAGGCGAACGCGGCCTCATAGCCGAACGAGGGTAGATGCTGGCCCAACAGATCTTGAACTCGTTCGGCTCCCGAGTAGTGCTCGCCATTGATCACGTGCAAGACTCGAATGATCGAAGGGCGCGGGCCTTCTAAGCCCACCCCAGTACACACATGCTGTTGATCCGCTTCGGTGGGGATCTGGGTTGAGAGTTCGATTGGCTCTAACGATTCTGCGGGCATGGCGGGCGATTCCGGTATTCTGAGTCAAAGGTGTTGGCAGCGAGGGAGTAAGCCGTGCGCGCACTACGACTACCGCCCCACTAAAGGGTACGTCACGGATTCACGGATTGGACGTCCAAATCTCGCATTGACTCACTCGCCGCGGTTTCCTATCGTCTCGCGGCGATCATCTGAGCAGCTTGTCTTGTCGGCGCCTTTTGAACTACGGCCTCGTGCTTTGTGACAGCTTCGTTGTCGGGGTGTGTGCCACTGGCTCGGTCAGTGCGTTCCCACTCCGCGATTCGGCTACAGGCTCACTAGCCCAGCCAGTGGCACCTCAAATTTCCCGTTGGAACAAAGCGCCAGGACGAGATATGCACGGTCGTGATTCGATGAACTGAATTCGTAACGCAGTTTCATCGCCGCCCAATTTGCGGTGAACTCTTACAACTCATCATTCGCCAAGAATCAAGTACTTGTAGAACAACGATTTTTCAGAGCAACGATGTTGTCACGAGCATTGCTTCTACTAGCATTTCCTTTGCTGAACGGCCTTGCCGCTGCACGAGTCGCGACTGGACAAGACTTGGCGACCGCGACAATTAGCTTGGTGTCTGCTACTTCGGTCAGTGATCGTTTTCACCGGGAAACCGAGATGGCGACGAAATCGGTTCCTCCGCAGGTATGGAAAACCTTGGGAGATGCAGGCTGGCGAGTGCAGTTGGCTGAGTTTGTTGTGGACGCGGCACCATCGCTGCGCGGCGTTCGTCCGACCGGTTGGCCGCGGCATCTGACGTGGGATAACAGCGACGCCATTCATCTCCCGACGTCAAAGCTACTGGTGTTGGCGGAAAAACGTCGCAACCGCGCGGGCGAAGTTGTTGAGAGTTCGCGAGTGGCCGGCGTGCTGAGGCATGAAATTGGTCATGCTTATGACATGGCATCGAGAGCTAACTCGCAAAACCTTTCGGCTACGCCGCAGTTCGTTCAAGCCTATCAGCAGGATGTCAGTCGCATTGCCCATGCGGATCGAGCGGTGTTTGCCTATTATCTCCAAGACAGCCGAAGCGGATTGCAAGAGACGTTTGCTGAGGCGTTCGCGGTAGCCCTCGGAGGAGGATCGAGCGATATCGAACCGGTCGCGTTTGAAGCAAGGTTTCCTCGCGTGATGGCATATACGCGAAGTGCCATCGAGCGGCCCACGGTCATGGCAACCGGGCCCGTTCCCGCGCGGCCATCGAGCGTGACGATTCGGCGGCGCTTTGTTCGCCGACGCTAGGCCACGAGGTGCCGCGACGGACTACAGAGAAGATGCGGTCGGCGTTTCGCAACTCTGTTGCGAGCCATGGATTGCTGGATCCGGATGCACGCCCGGTAAATCGTCGGAGTACCAGGTTGCGAGCACCGCTTCCCAATCTTCGCGACATGAGACACGCGCGAATGCGGCACGCACTTCGTTGTGTTGCGGATGCATCACCGAGTATCTGATGCCAAACTTCCGCATCATGGTTCCACATCGCTTGCCTTCGTAAAGTTCTTCAGCCAGCCGATAGTGTTCGAGAATCACTTCGCGCTGCTCAAACAAACTTGGCGGCGGAGGTAGTGGCTCGCCGGCGGCCAGCGCGCGGGCTTGCCTAAATATCCAGGGATTGCCAATGGCGCCACGAGCCACCGTCACACCGTCGATCCCCGTTTGGGAGATCATGTCGAGACAGCTCTGTGCGCTAAACAAGTCACCACTTCCCAGGATCGTCCTATCACCAACGAACTGTTTGACTTCCTTGAGAAACTCCCAGCGACTGGGCCCGACGTAGCGTTGCTTGACCGTTCTCCCATGCACCGTCACTCCCGCAACGCCAATCTCGAACGCCCCTTCCAGAATTTTGAAAAAGTTATCGCGGCTCTCTGCCGTGTCGTCCAGGCCGCGACGCATCTTGACGGTAACCGGAATTTCATCGGGAACGGTGTCACGGGTACGCTGAATGATCTCTAAGGCAATATCAGGCTGACCCAAATGGAATCCACCACGACAGCGACCGACAACCTTCTTGACGGGGCACCCGAAGTTGATGTCAATGACGTCGAAGCCTGATTCAACCAGCTTCATCGCCCCGGCCGCGAACTGCTCTGGCTCGGCACCCATGAGTTGCCCGCCGACGGGATGTTCTTCGTCGCTCGTGTGCAGGAAGTGCTGTGTTCGTTTGCGTTGTTTGACCGCGACCAGGAACTGATCAAGCATAACTTCGCAAATCGTGTAGCTCGCACCGTACCGCCGCGCAATCACACGCATCGGCCAGTCGCTGTATCCAGACAATGCGGCCTGAACGATCGGGAAACCGATTGATACTTTACCGATTTGCAGATTCTTGAGCTGACTCACGCAAACATTACTCGCGTATCACTTCGATTGCAGAAATTGTTGATAATGTGGGGCCGTGCGAAACGAGTTCAATGGCGAGATTGTCTTTGACAAGTACATTCTCGAACTTGCGAACAAGCGCTCGACTCATCGCACCTGTCTCGCGGACGACGTCCACCTTCTCAGCAACCGTTTCACCTTGCAGCTTGATGTCAAAGATCGCTTCACCCGGATCGCACGCCTCGACCTGAGCAAAATGAAGCGTCACCGTATAGGTTGCGGGCTTGTCGTTCTTGCCAAGCAACGCAAGCTCGCATCGCGATAGGCCACGTGCCCCGCTGCTGAGCACCCAAGGTGTGTTGGCGTTTTCGATCTGAAGACTTTCGCTATTGTAGTTGTAGTATCCGCCACCGCTCGCCAGCGTCGGATTGATGTCGAACGTATACTCCAATCGACCGACCGTTGCCGGACGAGGATAGGCCAACCACAGGGTGCCGAAGTTGTCGCGACGGTCTCCCGGTGCTCCCAGGTTGATGGCGAGTTGCTTCACCGGCGTCGCGCTGCCGGCAAGAGAGGCGATCTTCCAAGAATCAGCGTCCTGTCGCGGTTCCATGACGACGGTGGCTTCGATCGAAAACTGACAAACGCAGCCGGCGCTGGCTTCGGGAATCATCAGCAAACCATTGCCCGGAATTGCGTTGACCCAACAACCCATTCGCTGGCCGGCAAAGTGGCTCACGCCGCTGTCCGAGTACAAGTCGTAGTAGCCCGTGTACCCGCTACGGAAGAATAGCGTGTTCGGCGTCGCCGTAATCATTCCGCAATGGTGGCCAGGACGGCTAAACTGCCACTTGGTTTCCTCGCCGGTGATCGGATGCTCGCGTTGCTTTTCTTTTCCGGTGTGTAAGGCGAAGGACCATGGCTCCGCGATGATCTGATCCTCGACGATGATCGGACGATGTCGGTAGTTAGCGTCTTTCGACCATAGTTTTGTGCCGTCTTTGGCGTCGAGCACGAGCAAACGCCTTTGGCTGAATTGGCCGGATAGGAATTGTCGCCAGTAATGCCCGTTGGCGTTGGCACCACAGATCAACACGTGCCCGTCGTGATAAATCAGTGTCAGCTGGCCGCCACCAATGCCCACATAGCTACAATCCGTGACGTCAACCGGCTGGGACCACTGCACCTTGCCGCTGTCTGTGTCCACAGCGACAGCCAGACGCACATCGAGCGCTTTAAGTTCGGCTTCTTTCTTCTTGGCGTCTGCCTCACTGAGATTCTTCAACTCGCTCTTGTCTTGCCGCAGCAATTCGTCACGTTGTTGTTGCGAGATCGAACTATCAATGAAGAACGCGCGACCATCGCCGATGGCGATGGTCACATGCATGATGTTCTTTCCTCGATAAGCCCACTTCTGCTCGCCGGTCTTTACATCGATGGCGAAGATCGCGTCGGTTGTGTTGGCAACCGTGTGGCCGCGGCGGCGCAGGGATCTCTCTAACTCGCTCCGAATTGTGCTGGTTCCAAACAACATTCCATTCCAGTAACCGACGTATCCCCAGACCCGAGGAATCTTGTCCTGCGACGGAGGAGTTTTGTGTACCGCACGAACTTGGCCAGTTGCAGCATCGATCTCGGTGCAGGTATCGTCGACCGCTACGAACAACGCGTCGTCGCTGGCGGCAAGGTTACTGGTTTCTTCGTTGTTGAATACTCCGGTGCGAAGAGCGCCGGGGTTCTCATATTCCCACAAGAAAGTGCCATTGTACGCGTCATAACACAGGATGCTCTCGACGCCCTGAATAAACATGCGGCCGTTCGTTGACAGCGGAGCGGCGGCGGCTTCATGCCGATTGATCATTGGTGCCGGGCCGGGATCACCGTACCACAGTACGCCCATGCCTCCTTTGACTCGATAGTCGCTGCTCATGGAAGTATTGGCGACATTTCCGTACTGATGCGACCACTCGCCGACTCCTGACAGTTTGCCACGAGTCAAGCTGGCGAAGGTGCCCGTTGTTACAATTTCTTCGTCCGGAGCCAATGCCAGACTCGACAGCCAGCCTACCAGCTTTTCACTAGTTAACTTTGCGGTACCCGGCGCCGACGACGGTGCGCCGAGACAGATTACTCCGCCGCATGGTTTGATGCTGCGGGCGATCTCGGATGCTCGCGAAGGCAACTCGCCATTCAATAGCAGTGAATCGGACACGACGAGGTTTGCGAAGTAGTTCGAGAATGGGAGATTGCTCAGATCGGCTTCAACGATGGTAACTCGATGGCCATAAGCACCTGCCAGATCGAGCGCACGACGTGACGCTTCAGCCTTCGCGGGATCGGGCTCGATGGCATAGATCTGCAAGTCGCTACGTCGAGCGAGCTCAAATGCTAGTCGCCCCTGTTCGCTTCCAAGCACCAGGCAGAATCCACGCGTGACGCCGGTGTGTTTGATGATGTCGTCGGCTGCTGCCGCGTACATTTCAGAGAGGTCATCCTTGGCGTAGGGCTCAGCAACATAGGCTGCTGGGAATTTCGACGCTTCCTGGCCTGACGCCGCTCCAAAGCCGTAGATCTTTCCAAGGTCAGTACTCGCAAACACGTTGCCGTTGCTCGAAGCTAGTGAACTCACATCGCCTTCGACGTTCTTTGCCCACTTCAACTTGCCGGTCTTCGAGTCATAGGCTGCTAATTGATTCTCGCCACCGACAACAACAGTGCCGCCGACGAAAATGAGCGAGGAAGCAAGCGGCGTCTCGACATTCCAAAGCGTGCCTACTTTCGACAACTCTGCGATTTTTGACTCTAGTTCACTGACCTGCGACTGATACTCTTCGGCTTTCATAGTCGAGCGGGCGCGTTGTACGCCATCGAGTTTTAAGTTCAGAGCCTGCCGTTCCACCGTTGCCTTTGCGTGAGTGGCTCGATTGATAGCGACAAGCTGAGTCCCGGTAGCGACGAAACCAAGATCCTCAGAAATCGCCAGCTGCCGCCCATTGATCCACGCAAAGCCTGTTCCGCCGCTCTTCTGATCCATCGCCAGAAAATGATGTGGTCCGGCGGAGTAGATTTGTCCATCCGCCAACAACGCTTTGGTGCCACCGACAACACCACCCGCCGTCGAACGCCAACTGTGGTTGCGGTGGTGCAATTCGTCGCCCGTCTTGCGATCAAACGCGGCTGGCAGCGCACGACCCGAAGGTACAATCAGTAGCTCGTCCGTTGCCAGCAAGTAACCTTGCGGTGACAAGGGATTGCGGCCAGCGTCTTCCTGACTGATGCGGTCGTTTTTCCAAACGACGGCTCCCGTCTCGGCGTCCACGGCGTACAGGTAGACCGTTTCGTGTGGAAATACGCCGGCGCCGAAATAGGCGATGCCATCGTGAATCAGGATTCCGGTTCGCAGCGGCCAGCGAGAGATCATTTCGCCGCGTGCCAGCAATCGTTCATCAGACGCGCCCGCGCGAAACTTCCAAATCAGACTACCAGTGGCGGCATCCACGCAATACGCGTGGCCATCGTCCGAACCAACATAGACTTTGTTATTCCATACCGTTGGCGACAGACGGATGGCCCCGTCGGTGAACAACGACCAAATCAGTTCGCCGGACGTTGCGTTTCTGCAGTACAACTTGTTATCGACCGGTGAACCAAAGTAGACACGATGATCTGCCACGACGACGTCGATAGCTCGGTCGAAGGCGAGTCGGTTTCGCATAAATTTGCCTTCAATCGGCTCGGCCCGTGGGCCTGCCCAGGCCATGATCGGTGGAGCCGGGGTCGAATAGACCCATTTCAAATCAATCTCCTCAGGCAATTTGTCCGTCGTCGAACCAACTCGGTCATTGCCATTAAGATGCGTAGGCCAGTCTGCCGCATAGCTATTGGTCAAGGCGGCGCAAACGAGTCCGATCGTTGCGAGAAGCGTCATCTTCATGGCGGGACCTATGTCGGGAGTGAGGAATGTGGCTTGCTCAGGAGGGCCCAAACATTGTAGTCGATCCTTGCCGCCGAAGTAAAATCCTCGTCTACCCGCATTGGATGCAATTATGCCCAACGTCCGGTCTTTTCATTGCCTCAGATAGTCTCGTTGATGTGACACACGGGGAAAGCCTCGGAGACGTGGTCCCAACGGCCAGACTCAATGAAGGACCGGACACACATCAAACCATTGGCGGCCTTGGGCCTGCATCCACAGCATCGAACACTCGGGGCCCCACATCCCGGCTGGGTAGACCTCTAGTGCAGGAGCGGCCGGGCTTTGCCACGCGGCAATGATCGGGTCGATGATGCTCCAGGCGAGCTCAACCTCGTCACTGCGAGCAAAAAGACTTGCATCGCCGTTCAGTGCGTCGAGCAAAAGACGTTGGTACGAGTCGGGCAGTGCCGAGTTAAATTCTTCTTGGAAGTTAAAATCAAGATCTGTCATTCGCAGTTTCATTTCGGCGTCGGGAACCTTGGTGTGAAAGTGCAGTTGAATGCCTTCCGCCGGTTGAACTTGAATGACCAATCGATTTGCATCGGCGGACCGCCGCGCTTTGTCTCCGAAGAGCATGTATGGGGGCTGCCGAAATTGAATCACGATTTGCGTTGTGCGACAGGACATGGCCTTGCCGCTGCGCAGGTAAAACGGAACACCTTGCCAACGCCAGTTGTCAATATTTAGCTTGAGTGAGGCAAATGTCTCGGTGGTGCTCTTCGGAGCGACCCCTGGCTCCTGGAGGTAGCCTTCGTATTGTCCGCGAACCGTGTCTTGCGCAAACGCTGCGCCGGTCAATGGCCTGACGGACTGTAACACCTTTACTTTCTCGTCGCGGACGAGGTCTGCGTTGAACCGTGCGGGGGCCTCCATCGCGGTGATCATCATCAGCTGTAGCAGATGATTCTGAAACATGTCCCGTAGGATGCCTGACGACTCGTAGTATCCGGCCCGACTACCAATGACGACTTCTTCTGCGACAGTGATCTGGACGTGGTCGATGTAGTTGCGATTCCACAACGGCTCGAAGATGCTGTTGGCGAATCGAAGCACCAACAGGTTCTGAACGGTTTCCTTGCCGAGGTAGTGATCAATCCGATAAACCTGTCGCTCGCTGAAGACGCCGTGCAGAGTTCGATTCAACGATTCCGCCGTTGCGAGGTCGGTGCCAAAGGGCTTTTCCACGACGATCCGACGTTCACCGTTACTTTCGTCTGCTAGTCCTGACCCTCCCAGGGCCTCGACGGCGGCGTGATATAGACGAGGCGCCGTCGACAGATAGTAGAGGCGAGTGCAGCGTTGACCTCCCTCTAACTCGACGAGCATCGAAGCCAATGCCTCGAAGTCACTTGTCTGCTGAATATCGCCAGGGTGATAGTAGACTCGGGCAGCAAAGTCCTGCCAGCTCGATTCATCAAAACGCTTGCCAAGGTACTTGCGAGTTGACTGTTCGAGCTCAGCTCGCCAAGCAGCGTGTGAGAACTCGCTGCGTGAGACACCTACGATGCGAGTGTTCTCTGGAAGTCGGCCTTTGCCGAACAAGCTGTAAATCGCTGGAATCAGCTTACGGCTGGTCAAATCCCCAGAAGCACCGAATATGACAATCGTATGCGACATTAGTCAATTCCTAGGCGGTGAGCTACTTGGGCAACCTCTACGTACTTCGTTGTGCCGGTTCATCGTAGTGATCCGCGACGAATGTGTCGCCCCACCTTGTATGCCCGCCATCGCATAAAAAACGTCCGCCGATTGTGCGCAACCAGCGGACGCGGATGGTAGGAAATGAAGGGCAGCGACCGGCTGTTATTCTTGTTCCGATGGAACTTCGGCGGGCATCGAAAAGTCCTCGGGGAATTCGATGTTTGGCGCATCCAAATCGATCTCGAAATTCATATTGTTCGGATCCATGTCGAATTGATTGTGCTGCATCGTTGCGGCAGCTCCAATGGCGGATACGACCGCAAGGCCCACGAAGACAAACTGCAATGCGAAGGCCACCGACCAGTACGTCATAATTTTCTTGATGTTCCATTCTGTTGCCTTGGTCCAACCAATGACGAAGGCGATCAAAGGTCCGACGCCCGTGCAAAATGTTAGCACGATGCAAATAATCCCCAAGTTAGTTTGTTCCCTCTTGAACATCTCAATCAAGACCATGATGAAGAACACCAGGCTCGCTATCGCGCAGGCAAACAACAGAAAGTACCACAGACCGGCCAGAGCAAGAAACATTAGATCGACTCCTTCGAGATAGGCATAAGTAACGCGCGAGATCGCAAGTGAGGTGCAACCGAACAGGCAATGATCTTAACATGTAGATTCAGATTTGTGTCGACGTTTTTTGTGGGAGGTCGCCGAATTCCGGGCAAACGAAACTCGTCGTCGGGAAGGGGTTCTGAATACCCATCATTGTTGCTCTCTTTCAATGGAAGCAAGGCCGTTAATCATCGTGCGGGGAAGGTGTTGCAGCGATTCCCAGTAGTTAGCTGGGTAGCTCTCTATTCCGCATCACGCTAGGATACGGGATTCGAGTAGGCAGCCAGGAGTCGATAGTGTCGGACGATTGCATTCGAGTTCGTGGAGTCCGCGTCCATAACCTGCGCGACGTCGATCTTGACATTCCGCGTAACAAACTTGTGGCATTTTGCGGTGTGAGCGGGAGCGGTAAGACCAGCCTAGCTCTGGATACGCTGTACGCAGAAGGGCAACGCCGATACATCGAAAGCTTTTCCGCATACACCCGACAGTTCTTGGAGCGGCTCGATAAACCGGACGCCGACCGGATCGATGGACTGCCGCCTGCGATCGCGATCACGCACAAAGATAATTCGTCGTCGAGTCGGTCGACAATCGGTGCTGCCACCGAGATCGACAATCATCTACGGTTGCTGTTTGCACGGATCGGTCGCATCTATTGCCACGGATGTGGCCGGGAGGTTCGGAGGGAATCGGCAAGTACAGTCGCGTCGCAAATCAACGACTTGCCTGTCGGTACACGCTACATGATTGCATTGACTCGATCGGTTGCCAGGGTCGAGAGTCTCGAAGCGACAATCAATGAACTACGTGAAGACGGATTTGTGCGAGTGATTGCCGCGGGGAAGACATGGAATCTGTCGGCTGGCGAGTCGCCTGGTTCCGACGCGTTTCCGATGGAAGTGCTGGTCGTCATCGATAGGTTGACAGTTGGAGATTCGGCGGATCAACGCGTGATCGACTCGCTGGAAACCGCTTTCGCCAGTGGCGGCGGTCGCTGCATCGTTTTGGTTTCGGCAGACCCAAGGGAAACGAACACGACGAAGACGATCGACGGACGCGAATGGGTTCAGAGAGCGTTTGCGACGGCATTGACTTGCGAGGACTGCCAGATCGAGTTCCCCGCTCCAGACCCCCGACTCTACAGTTACAACAGTCCACTCGGCGCTTGCCCCGTATGTGAAGGGTTCGGGAATCTTGTCGAGACTGACATGGATTTGGTTGTGCCTGATCCCAGCAAGTCGCTCGCCGAGGGAGCGATCGCGCCATGGAACACGCCGGCTTACAAACACGAATTAGAAGAGTTGCTTGCACTCGCGTCAGAGTACGACTTGCCAGTCGACATCCCGTTCGCGGAGTTGGAAGACAGGCATCTCGCGCTCATTCGAGATGGAGTCCCCGAGCGAAAATTTGGCGGCCTGAAAGGCTTTTTCGCGTGGCTGGAGAAACGCAAGTACAAGATGCACCTGCGAGTGTTTCTCAGCCGTTGGCGGAGCTATCGCCCCTGCCCTGCTTGTCAAGGCGCGCGTCTTCGTCACGAGGCGCTGGCGACGAAGATAGGCGGACGCAGCATCTCGGAGGTGCTGGCCGCCAAGATCGTCGACTCACTGGAGTTCTTTCGCACGCTTGAGATCAGCGACTGGGATCGCCGGGTCGGGCGCACGATGCTCGAACAGGTTCAGGGCCGGTTGGGGTACTTGATCGATGTAGGGCTCGGATACTTAACGCTTGATCGCACGCTCCGCACGATCAGCAACGGTGAGGCGCAGCGGGTGACGCTAACCTCGGCCCTTGGGTCGAGCTTGGTCAATATGCTGTATGTACTTGACGAACCTTCCGTGGGGTTGCATCCACGCGACGTTGATCGCTTGATCAAGGCGGTGGCGTCCCTTCGAGACCGTAGCAACACCGTGGTCGTCGTCGAGCACGAGGAGGCGATGCTTCGCGCTGCGGATCATATAGTCGAAGTGGGCCCCGGTGCGGGCGAACGCGGTGGGCAAATTGTATTCGAAGGAACGCTCGGCGAAATGGAAGCGTCGCCAACAAGTATGACCGGCGATTACTTGATGGGACGTCGCGGCATCGGCGTTCCCGAGCGTCGTCGTCAGCCAGGGCACGGTTGGGTGCGCCTAGTGGGAGCTCGTGGTAACAACCTGCAGAATCTCACCGTCGAATTCCCGTTGGGCGTCCTGTGTTTGGTCACCGGAGTCAGCGGAGCGGGTAAAAGCACGCTGGTTCAAGACACGCTGTACGGTGCGTTGTGTGCTCGAAAGCGAAAGAACGCAGCAAAACCACATGCTTACGACGACGTCTACGGCGATGGTCAAATCGACGATGTAATTCTGATCGATCAGAGTCCCATCGGACGCTCGCCTCGATCCAATCCCGTAACTTATGTAAAGGCGTTTGACGAGATTCGTGCCGTGTTCGCCGAAACAATCGAAGCGCGGACTCACAACTACACAGCAAGTCACTTCAGTTTCAATGTCGATGGCGGGCGTTGCACGGCGTGCAATGGAGACGGACATGTCGAGATCGACATGCAATTTCTGGCCGATGTGTACATGAAGTGCGACCAGTGCCATGGGACTCGCTATCGAAGCGAGATTCTCGATGTCACCTATCGCGGTCGAAATATCGCCGAAGTGCTCGATATGACGATTCGCGAGGCGTTCGCGTTCTTTCGTGGCCAGCCGAAGACTCAGAAGAAATTGAAACGGTTGATCGATGTAGGGCTCGACTACCTAAGACTCGGCCAGCCGGCTAATACCCTGTCCGCCGGCGAGGCCCAGCGACTGAAGCTTGCTTCCTACATTTCCTCCGCAAAACGCAATCGTACGCTGTTTATCATGGACGAACCTACCACAGGGTTGCATTACTCAGATATTGTGCAGCTGCTCGACTGTTTCGAGGCACTGCTAAGTGTCGGACATTCATTGATCGTTGTTGAACACAACCTTCAGATGATGAAGGCCGCGGATTACATCATCGATATTGGACCGGGGGCCGCAGAAGAAGGTGGGAATGTCGTCGTCCAGGGTACGCCGGAGAAAGTGGCAAGGTGTGCCGAGTCCATTACGGGACGATTCTTGGCAGATGCGCTTGGTGATTCGTTGAAGGAACAAACCGCGTAGGTTGTCGTTGCAGGGATGCGTTACTGAGAGTGTAGCGAGACAGCATGGCTTTCGCCGATCAACTCGATGTCTTTTACGGGCGAGTTAGCCAGCACTCGGCGCAGATCTATGTGCGCATTGGAGTTCTTGCAGGAGGCGGCGAATGGTCGATTGTGGGGCAGGTGCGTGGTCCAATCGTTCGAGGTGTCAGAACATTGCCCACAACGGTCTCGTTGACCGATCTCGGGCCAGGACCCACGTTGCTTGCGACATGCGCGATTCCAGATCCTAGTTTCTGGACGCTTCAGTCGCCTGGTACTTACGAAGTGTCGATTCAACTAACGCGCGATGGCGAAGTTGCGGAGTCGATCGTTCGCTCGCTTGGCATCCGATTTTTCGGGGCGAGCGAGTGTTGCTTTTTCTGGGAAGGGAGACGCTGGGTATTGCGCGGGGTCTCGACTTCTATGATCGATCCACAAGAAATTGACGACTTCGTCGACAATGCAGGCGCGATCGTCGCTAGCGATCCTTCGGATGAGTTACTAGATCGAGCTTCCGACGCGGGCGTGATGTTTATTGCCGAACTGTCGACGGGTAATGTGCTCAACACGCTGCGTTCCATCGTCCGCCGTCCAGCGGTTGCGATCGCGGTTCTCCCGGACGGCACTTATGTTGATAGCGGGCTACGTTCTGCCGCACCGAATGTCTTGCTTGCCCAACGAATCGATCCACAAAAAATGAGTGATATAGCCGGTTGGGCCCAAGTCATCTTCTGCGACGCGAACGATGTGGAGGCCTTCGGCAACGTGGCAAGGTCATCAACCCTTCCTGTGGTTGCATGGCGGCAATTGAAGGGCAGCTATACGCTCGTTGAAGCACGCAGGGAGTGTGATATCCTGCAACGCGACTTGGCGCCCGAGGGTGACTTCGCAGGATATGTCGTTCAGATCTGATTGAGGAATGTTGCCGTGTCAGAACAATCACCGAGCCTCGACCGTTACGTCCGACAAATGCGTTATCCGCCGCTTGGTGAGGAGGGCCAAGCCAATCTGCAGGCGAGTCGTGTGTTGATTTGCGGATGTGGTGCATTGGGTTCTGTTTTGGCAAACACTCTTGGTCGAGCGGGTGTTGGTCACCTGCGCATTGTCGATCGTGACTTCCTGGAGCTAAACAACCTGCAACGCCAGGTGCTCTACGACGAAGACGATGTTGCGGCGGGAATTCCCAAAGCTGTCGCTGCGGCTGCGAAACTTAGGAAGATCAATTCGCTGATCGAAATCGAGCCGTTGGTAACGGACATAGATCACACGAATATCGAGCAGCTTATTGATGGCGTCGATATGATCGTGGACGGAACGGATAACTTCGAGACGCGGTTCCTCTTAAACGATGTCGCGGTGAAGTTCGGCATTCCCTGGGTTTACGGCGGCTGTATCGGTGCAGAGGGCCAGTCGATGACGATCATCCCGGGCGATACTCCGTGTCTGCGATGCCTAATGCAGGAGTCGCCACCGCCGGGAACGACGCCCACTTGCGATACGGCCGGGATACTCGGCCCTATCATTAACGTCATCGCATCGCTTGAAGCATGTGAAGCGATCAAGGTCTTGAGCGGCAACCGCGGCGCGATCAATCGTACGTTGACTGTCGTTGAATTGTGGGATAACCGTATTCGTCAAGTGAAGTTGGACTCTCTCAAAGACGCTGTCGACTGTCCGACTTGCAAGCATCGAGAGTTTCCGTGGTTGGACGGACTTCGAGGCAGTCACACAGCGATCCTTTGCGGTCGCAATGCCGTGCAATTGAGCTTCCCGGATCGGCACTCGCTTTCACTAGACGCGCTTGCTGCCAAGTTGCAAGGAGTCGGCGAGGTGACACAGAATCGTTTTCTACTGCGGCTTGCGGTCGAAGACTTTTTATTGACGGTCTTCCCCGACGGTCGGGCCATTATCGGCGGTACGGAAGACATCGCCGAAGCCAAGACGATCTATGCGAAGTACATCGGAAGTTGACGGCACAAGGCTTTGTTTTGTCGTGCCTCCGTGTTTCAAAACGAAGGAGGTGGAACCACATCGGCACGGAGGATCCAGAGGACAACTTTGTTATTGATTTGCTTGAGCCAATGCACGACGCCGAGCGGCGTATCGCTTTACGAGCTCATCAACAACGACACCGCCGAGGATCACGGCACCGATGACGGCATACTCGATATTTGTCGGAATCCAGTCGATCAATGTGATCGAGTTTTTCAGAACTTGCATGACTGCGGCCCCAATCATCACGCCGATAATCGTGCCCTCACCGCCGCGCAAACTACAGCCGCCGAGCACCGCCGCAGCAATGGCGTATAACTCGTAAAACGATCCAAAATCGACGGGTTGAGCGGAGCCGACGTCCAGAACAAAGAGCATGCCCCCCAGTCCACTTAGCAACCCGCAAATCACATATGCCAGGATGATCATGCGGTCCGTGTTAATGCCACTGTATCGAGTTGCCTCTTCATTACGGCCCAACGCCAGCATGTAACGTCCGTAAATCGTGAAATTGAGAAAAACGATTGCGAGGACAGCGACTCCTAAAAGAATCAGGCACGGGTTTGGAATTCCAAAGTCCGTACCGGGCAACGGCATTTGACCTTGAGAAAGTTCTCGTAGCGTCGTGAAACCGCTTTTGAATCCCTGCGTTTGATCTTGGACCACGCCGCGTGTAATGCCTCGGTAGAGCAAGAGACCGCACAAAGTGACGACAAACGGCTGGAGCTTCATTTTGGTGATCAGCAACCCGTGAGACAGGCCGATTAACAGCGAGGTGCTGGCGACGATCAGCAGCGATAGCGGGACGCCTAGCTTCTTTTCCGCCAACATCCAAGGCAACAGACAGCCGATCAAACACACCACGGACCCAATCGACAAGTCGATCCCTGACGTGATGATTACGAACGCCGCACCGATCGAAATGATTCCAAACAATGCGGTTCGACGGATAAGGTTTTCGACGTTGAATTCGGTCAAGAAGCGATCCGACATCAACGCCGTCATGACGCAGATAAAAATCAGTAATCCAAGAATGCCGAGTATTTTCTTCATGATTGTTTACACGCGCTCTGCTGCGACTGGATCATTTCCTGTGGCGAGTTGCATAACCGCTTCTTCCGAAAGTTCGTCCCGATGCAACTCTCCGCTGACTCGTCCTTCGTGCATGACGATAACCCGGTCTGACATGCTCAATACTTCTTCCATTTCGCTGGACACGAACAAGATTGCGACACCACGCTCAGCCAGCTCCTCCATCAATCGATAGATTTCTTGCTTCGCACCGATGTCGACGCCTCGCGTTGGTTCGTCGAGTAGCAGGACTTGCGGTTCCATGGCCAACCACTTCGCCAACACGATCTTCTGCTGGTTACCTCCGGACAGATACTGTGCCAGTTGTAGATCGCTCGGCGTTTTGATTCGCAACTCGCCGATCATTCGCTTTGAGTCTTGGCGTTCTCGCACCCGATTGAGAAAGGCTGGACCTCGCTTGTGCCGACCGAGTGACGGCAGTCCTATGTTATTCCGAATCCCCATTTCCAGGATCAGTCCCTGTTGCTTGCGATCCTCTGGCACAAGTGCCATGCCCGCTTCGATGGCATCCCGGCAGCTCCGAAGCATTAGCGCCTTGCCCGCCACGCGGACCTCGCCGCCCAGCAGCGAGTCGACACCGAAGATTGCTCGCAACATCTCAGTACGCCCTGCTCCGACGAGTCCCGCGACGCCGAGCATTTCGCCAGCGTGTACTTTGAAGGTGGAAGAGTGTTGGGGCCAAGCACTCGTTCGTAGGCCGTCCACTTCAAGTACGGGTTCTCCAACGGAATGAGGGCGGCGGGCGTAGAACTGGGAAATGTCGCGGCCCACCATCAACTGGACCATGCGATCGTGATCGATCTCCGCTCGATTCAAGCCACCCGCATTCTCGCCATCGCGCAATACCGTGACCCGGTCGGCCAATTCCTTTACTTCGCCGAGCCGGTGTGAGATGTAGATGACGGACACGCCCTGCCCGCGTAGTTGACGGATCACTTGAAATAATTGCTCTGCCTCGTGTTGCGTGAGGCTCGACGTTGGCTCGTCCATGATCAAGATGCGAGCATTTACAGACAAAGCTTTAGCGATCTCGACCATTTGCTGTCGACCAATAGTCAGTTGACCGACCAAAGTCGTTGGTGACTCGTCGAGCGCGACCATTGCGAGATACTTCTTTGCTTCCCTGCGGATTCGACCGAAATCGATCATCCCCAATCTCGTTGGCTCACGGCCCAGAAAAATGTTGGCACCGACGTCTAGATTGTCAGCGAGGTTCAGTTCCTGGTGAATCAGCGAGATTCCGAGTTTCAACGCCGTATGAACCGAGTCAATGTTGACGGCTGTTCCGTCCAACAGGATGTCGCCTGAGTCGGGTGGCTGTACGCCAGCCAGAATCTTCATCAGCGTACTCTTGCCGGCGCCATTTTCGCCGATAACGGCATGCACTTCGCCATGCCCAACAGTCAGGCTGACATCGTTCAGAGCGCACGCGCCAGCAAAACGCTTGGTAACGCCTCGAACCTCCAACAGCGGCGGTACAGTTTCCACGTTGCTCTCAGCATGCGCAAAGGCAAGCTGCTCGCTGATCATTCAGTTCGTTACTCGCCAAGGTTCTTCTTCAACTCTGCCCAGAATTCCTCGACATTGTCTTTGCGGATTTGTCTCGCGGGGATGTTCACAAAGCCATCGTCCGGAACACCGAGCTCGCTAAGGCTCTTTCCGCGAGCCAGTCCTGCGAGCAAAGTCACGGATTGCCGTCCGTATTCGAAGGGATTTTGGACGACGGTGCCGTAGACGTTCCCATCCTTGATTCCCTGCAATGTTTCGTCGGCTTCGTCGAACCCGATGACTTGGATCTGCCCAAGTTTGTTGGCTTGTTTCAATGCCTCCAGCATCAACGGAGGATTGTAGGCAAACAACCCGACCATCCCGTTCAAGTCAGGATGCCGCGACATCGCGTCTTCAGCGTTGGCCTTACCTTGGGCTCGGTCGAATTGGTCGGTGTAGGTGCCGACGATATGCCATTTGCCTTCCTTAATCTCAGCATCCGGCGAGTCGTAGCGGGATGGATCTTCTGAACGACCGAGAATCTCGTCGATCACGCCCTGTCTCCGGCGACGCGCGTTGTCCTGTTCGAGGCGGCCAATGAAGATTGCCAATTTGCCGCCCTCGGGCATCGCTTCATCAACCAGCTTGCCGCACATTCGTCCGGCGGTGTAGTTGTCCATGCCGATGTAGCACAGTCGATTCGCATCAGGAGCATCCGAGTCGTGGGTGATTAGTTTCGTGTACTTTGCTGCTTTGTTGAGAAGTTCCGTCTGATTCTCTGGATCGATCGGGCTTACAGCGATTCCATCGACGCCTTTTGTCAGCAGGTCCTCGATCATTCGTTTCTGGTCGCTAATACCTTCGGCCGGCATCAAGACCTCGACGTTGGCATCTACCTCGGTCGCCGCCTGCTTACATCCAGCTTCGGCGATCACCCAGAATGAAGCGACACCGTTTGTGACATAGCCGACACGCGGCTTTGCGGAGCCAGTTACGCTGCCGCCTGCGGATGTTGTGTTAGAGGATGCAGAACCGCCGGGGTGGCTCTTGGTGCAACCAACCACCGCCAGCGACATCGCGATGGCGAAAAGCGTAGTTTTTGAGAGGTACTTCATGTACGATCCTGTTCGAATCAGAGAAGGGGGATGACAGTCGCGACGCCACTCATTTCTTGCACGCGAGCATCGCTAACTTCTTACAAGACAGAAAGTTCGGATTTTAGTTGGCTCGACGACCGTGAACAAGTGCCTGATTTCCTCTCGCGACGATGTTGCGCCCGTTCTCCGCGTGTGAAATTCGTACGCTGAAGCTACGTTCCGCAGGCTGTTTGGTAAACTCAATCCGGCGCTCATCGCGAAACATCTTGCCCAGCAAGGGGTTTCAACTGCAAGGTTGTCGCTTGGTGGCAACGTGGTCTGTGGAGAAGGATGTCATGTTGGCGAGACGATGGCGATGCTTGGTTGTTCTCTGTGCCGCTCTGATGATCGGCGCGGATCGACCCGATGCCGAAGTGAACGGAAAGCAGGCGCTCACCAAGTTGCAGAATTACGTCGGGCAGTGGCGCGGTGTGGGGCAACTGCGACGTGGATCGACGCAGGGTGCATGGACCGAGACGTCGGATTGGGCGTGGAAGTTCGCGGATGGAAGGGCTCGCCTGACAATCACAGTTGATGATGCCAAGTACTTTGCCATAGGTACGTTCCGCGCAGTCAATTCCGACGGGGTATTTGAATTGGTCGCGAAGTCCGGTCAGTCGAGCGTGACTTACGTCGGACGGATTGACGATGCGGGAACATTAGTGCTCGATGCGTCGGACCCTCCGGAAGGTCAACCGGCTCGAATCTCCATCCGCCAAGTCGCCGAGGGCAAACGGATGTTGATGTTATTCGAAAGACGTGTGGGAAACGATCGCTTCTTGCGGATGGCCGAAGTTGGGTATACCCGCGAGGGTAGCAACTTCGGCAAGGGCACGAACTACATCGAATGTATCGTCACGGGAGGCGTTGGAACGATGCCTGTCACGTTCGAAGGCAAGACCTACTATGTCTGCTGTACGGGCTGCCGCGATCTCTTCAATGACGATCCCGCGGCAGTGCTGGCTGAATACCGCGAGCGAAAAGAAGCGGAAAAACAAGAGTAGTTGTAATGTTCCGTCGTGATGATCCCCACCGGTTGAGGCTGTGCTGGACCGTGTTTAATACAGAATCAGCTTTGCTGGGCGGCATCACGACGGAGCGTGATGGCTACTATCCGATGGTCCCAAGTCGCACAACTGGTTAAAGTAATAAAGTGACGGTTGGGTCCTTCTCGTAACTCGGTTCCAGGTTTGCGGAGCATCGGTATGAAGAGGTTGTTGCTTGCCGTTTCGTTGTTGGCCGTCCTTGCGTCACCGCTGACGCAGGCCGACGAGTTGGACGATCTACTCGTCCTTAATCGCCCTCTCCCTCGCAACGTAAGTGATTTGCGAGTCATTGAACAAGTCGCAATGAAAGTTGCCGCGAAAGTCGTGCCGTGTACGGTTGGCGTGCAAGTTGGCAACAATCACGGCAGCGGAGTTGTGATCACCGAGAGCGGTTATGTCCTGACCGCGGCACACGTCACCGATCGGCCCGGACGTAACGCCACGATTCGCTTCCCCGACGGCAAGACTGTGCGAGGAAAGACGCTCGGCCTGCACACGGAAGCAGATGGTGCCTTGATCAAGATCACTGACGAGGGCACTTGGCCCTTTGCCCCTTTCGTGACGCTGGATGATTATCCTTACCCAAAACCCGGCGATTGGTGTATCGCGACGGGGCATCCAGGAGGCTTCGACGAAGATCGAACTCCGCCCGTGCGACTCGGTCGGATCATTGATGTGAACGAAACCGTAATTCGAACGGATTGCACGATCAACAGCGGCGATTCGGGCGGTCCGCTGTTCGACATGCAGGGCCGCGTGATCGGAATCCACAGTCGGATTGCTGAGCAATCGACAGTTAACTTGCATGGTCCCGTTCTTGCTTTTCAGGAAAGCTGGAAGCAGATGCGAGATGGAGAAGTCTACCCGCCACTTCCTGAAAGTCGCTTCCTGGACAAGTTGGACATCGACCGCGACGGAAAGATCACCCGCGCCGAGTTGCCCGAAGGCCCTTACCTTCAACTTTACGATCGGTTGAAGGAAAAGTATAACTTGGACGCGGAAACCGAGTACACGATACGGGAACTGAAGGGACTGATTGGTTGGCGTCATATTCCGCCCGCGTTCGAGATTCGGGCTTATGATTCCGAAAGCCCATCTGAGCATGCCTTGGCGCGCGAACGGTTCGTTCGCGGACGTGAAGTCAAAATGGCATTTGAATCGGTCGTTGCCAACATCCAAAAGTCGATCGTCGAAGTACGCTGCGACGACAAGCGAGTCGCTTACGGAACGGTCGTTGAAGGCGGTGTTGTGACGAAGGCGAGCCAACTCGAAGCTGCGATCACCTGCAGAACGCACGACGGGCGAACGCTCACGGCGACCGTTGCACACGTCGACAAAGAGAATGACTTAGCGCTCTTAAAAATTGACGAGCAGCTCGAAGCGACCTCACTGGACGCAGGCGATACCGTCCCATTGGGATGTTGGCTTATTTCGCCAAAGCTGGGCAGTCGCCCGATCTCGGTTGGAGTAAGCAGCGTTCCATCGCGAGCGATCCGCGGATTGCCCGGCGTGTTGGGAGTGCAGATTGACACGGATGAAACTCGGGCAATGATCGTCAAAGTATTTCCCGATAGCGGCGCAGCGGCGGCAGGCCTGCAACCTAAAGATGTGATTGTGAAAGTGATGTCAACCGAAGTGAGCAGCCTGCAAGAAGTGCAAGAGATACTCGCAAAATATCGCGCTGGTGAAATTGTTTCGGCCACGGTTCTTCGTGCTGGGGAACCTGTCGATTTTAAAATTCGCCTGGGAATGCGCGAGGACATCTTCGTGGATGACGAACGCATGGGAAGCGGTCGATTGAATGGCGAGTTAAGTTGGCGCCGCGATGATTTTCCCGAGGCCATTCAACACGACTCGGTTCTTCAGCCGCAAGATTGTGGCGGTCCGGTTGTCACACTCGATGGCGTCGTCGCGGGAATCAATATTGCCCGCGCCGACCGTGTGGCGACGTATGCTTTGCCAAGTCATGTTGTGCGAGATATCCTGAAGAAGTTTAATGATGCCCCCCTGGAAAAAGTCGAGTAAAGGGATGCGAGGCAAATTGATCATGCAACGTGTGTTGATCGCGATTTGTTTCTTAGCGACCTGTGTTTCGATCGCAGATGCTCAGCGACCGGGACGGCGCGGCTTCCGTGCGTTCGTTGAGGATCGCGGACGATGGTTGATCGATTTGGAAGAAGTCCGCAAAGAACTGAGCGTTGATGAGCAGCAGGCCGAGTTGCTTGATGCCTTGCAAGAGGATCTGACTAACCAGCGACGAGCCATTCAGGAAGAAGAGTTCGGCCCGCGTTCTGCTGACGATAGTGTGCAGCGACTTCAAGCCGAAGCCCTGCACAATAGCTTAGCGGCCTTTGACCGACGGAGTGAGGAATTGATCGCAGTCGTACTGGAGCCGAAACAGGCTAGCAGGTTGACAGAGTTGTACCTTCAGCGGGATGGCATTCGGGCGCTCGACCGACCGGGAATTGTGTCGAAGCTAGAGCTAAGCGACGAGCAGAAGCAGCGGCTTCAATCGCTTCGGGAGTCTTTGGTAGAAATTCGGCCACGACGCAGTTCCTGGGACGAAGCGCAACGCTTAATCCGCGAGAAGGAACAGGCGGGGCTGAAAGAGTTGCTCAACGAAGAGCAACAGAACCGGTGGCAGCAACTGCTCGGCAAGCCTTTTGAGTTTCCGGCCTCATGGCCGCGATTTCGATAGGCACTGTCTGCGCATCCTCTCGCACTTCCCGGCTCGCGGCGGGGCATCTATAATCGCCGCGATGCCTACCGATCAGAACAACATGCCAGTCGTACAGATCAAAGGTCTGACGAAGAGCTATCGGGTCTATCAAAAGAAAGAGGGCTTGGCTGCCTCGCTTCGCGGGCTGCTTCATCGCGAGTACCGTGAAGTGAAAGCGGTTCGAGGGATCGACCTGAATGTTGATCAGGGTGAGTTTGTTGCATTCCTAGGGCCCAACGGGGCCGGTAAGACGACGACGCTCAAACTGCTGTCCGGCGTGATCAATCCGACCAGCGGCGAAGCGACTGTCATGGGGTTTGTCCCTTGGCGACGCGAGAATGCCTATCGTCGTCGGTTTGCTTTGGTGATGGGACAAAAGAACCAGTTGTGGTGGGACTTGCCGGCACAAGAGTCGTTCCGGCTGCATCAACAGATTTATCGAATCGACAGCAATCGATTCGAGCGGACTCGCGACGAACTGACGGAGTTGCTTGAGATTCGCGAACTGCTCAAGCAGCCAGTTCGCGAGCTCTCCCTAGGCGAGCGGATGAAGATGGAGCTCACTGCGGCGCTGCTGCACTCGCCGGATGTGTTATTCCTGGACGAGCCAACCATTGGGTTGGATGTCGTTGCTCAACACAACATCCAACAGTTTTTGAAGCACTATCAGGCCGAGCGGCATATCACCATCCTCCTCACCAGCCACTATATGAAGGACGTGGCAGCGCTTTGTAAGCGAGTTGTGATCATTGCGCAGGGGCGTATTGAATACGATGGGTCGCTGGGCGGCATCATCGACAGTTTCAGCGGCCACAAGATCGTGACATTGCAGTTTGCCGAAGGCGATACCATGAGCGATCTCGAACGCTTTGGCCACGTGCTGGAAATTGTGCCGCCACGAGCCAAGTTGCGGATCGCGCGAACTGACGTTCCCAAGACCCTGGCGGCCATTCTCTCGCAGCACGTCATCGAAGATGTTGTCGTTGAAGATCCGCCGCTGGAGGAGGTCATCGCAGACGCCTTTGCTCGAGCGCGGAAAGTTCGCAGGGAATCGTCGGATCCGGTCGAAGCGGAGTCAGCATCGTAGATGTATGCGCGAGCGACAACTTGGTGGACGATTCTTCGCATCTGTCTGGAAGAGCGGTTGGTGTATCGAGGCGACTTTGCGCTCGGCACGCTGATGCGTTTTCTGCCCATTGTCACCCAGATTTTTCTTTGGCACGCGGTATTTCAGGCGAGCGGCCGGAGCGAACTTGCCGGGTATGCGGAACCGCATGTTGTCGCTTACTATTTGCTCACGATGTTGAGCCGCGCATTCTCCAGCATGCCGGGCCTAGCTTCCGGAATCACGAGGCAGATACGCGAAGGTGAAGTCAAGAAGTTTTTGATACAGCCCGTCGATATGTTGAGCTTTTTGCTGCTCGGTCGGATCGCGCACAAAGTGGCTTACTATTCGGTTGCATTTCTGCCATTTGCGCTGGTGTTTTTCTTATGCCGAGGCTATTTCGACGACTTGCCTCCGGATGCGGCAACGCACTCGCTCTCCACATTTGGCGCATTTGTGACGACGTTAATCATGGGATTCGTCCTCGGCTACTTTCTGGAAGCTTCACTTGGACTTGTGGGTTTTTGGTGGCTCGAAGTTCGCTCGTTGTTGTTCGTCTACATGTTGCTCAGCTTCTTCTTGTCAGGTCACATGTTTCCGCTGGACATGCTCCCGGAACCGTGGCGGTTGATAGTCGATATGCTCCCGCTTCAGTACCTCGCCTACTTCCCAGCCGCGGTGTTTCTGGGAAAGGTCGCTGGTTGGGAATTGGCCCAGGGACTGTGTGTTGAGTTCGCATGGATGGTGTTCTTTATCATCACAGCGAGAGTGATGTTGCACCGCGGCTTCAAACGATATAGCGGATTCGGCGGTTAGGAGTGGGGAGCACCAATCCGTGCTGATCGCAGCTAATGAGAGTTGACGAGCGGAGATTCTTGTTCCGTAACCTCGCTTTTCGGTACACGCTCCGCGGCAGCGCTTCAACCGACCGAAAAGTAGACGTTCTCGGCCGTCTTGCGCAACAACCATTCGCGATCTTCCGCCGAAAAATCCATGCGGTCGCGGATGAGCGCGATGGAGGCTTCGTAAGTGTTACCTTCGCCGACAAGCTGGTAGGGCGAATCACTTGCCCACATTAATCGCTGGGGTCCGAACGTATTGTAGAGCCGGCGAATCATGGGCCGCAGGTCATCATAAGGAGCCCGCTTCTTGCCCAATGCGTAGTACGCGGAAACCTTTACGTAGGTGTGCTTGTGGCGGGCGAGCAAGCAAATATTCTTTAGGTCGCCTTCACGGACCTCACCATCGACCCCAATTCTCGCGAAGTGATCAATGACCACTTTGGTATCAGGGAACTGTTCACACATTTTGTCGACTTCGGAAAGATTCTCCGGATTGATCAGACAACACATCGACTGGCCGGTCTCAGCGGCCGTCTTCCACATCAACTTCATCCCTGCATTATTCAGCCAGTGGGCATCTTTCCTGACGCTTGGCGTGATACGAAAACCCGTGACATGCTTCTTCAACAGTGTCCTCATCTCCGCATCGGGGTGCGGTTTTGCGTCGTCGACCATCCCCACGACCTTGAATACACCCGGATGTTGCTCGGCCGCATCGGTCATGTACGTGTTATCAAAGCCATGGAAAAAGTGGTGCGCGATCAATACGACGCGACCGACATTCGACTTGCTGGCCGTGGCAAGGAGCTCTTCGGTCGTAAAGCTGGGTGGATCCAGATCGGCTAAGGTAGTACCGAGTTTAAGCGGATAGTTCTCGGTGTCGCGTGTCCAAATGTGCGAGTGTGCATCGATAAACTTGCTATTCGATTCCTCAGCCAAAACGTCGTCCTCGATCGTGCCAAATGCGAAGGCACCCGCTGCCACAGCAGTGAGGCGCAAGACGCCGCGGCGAGAAATATTCGAGCTGTCAATGCGAACCATGTCACGCTCCGGAAACGAAGGGGCTTCGGAAAAATCACTCGGGATACTGCGTCGCCAGCTCGCGGATCACAGGTTGCAGTTGCGGGTCCATCTCACCCGCTTGCTTCCACCAGTCGATGACGAAAGTACGAAACTGTTTGTTGGATTGGCCTTTCTCACGAGCTGCGAAGTAGGCTCCTTTCATGACCATCGTCAGCGGTGCGTCGCGAGGAAGGATTCGTTCCGCGATCGACGCGGCCAGCCCGAGCGGCAGTTTCGTCAGCTGAAATCCTCGCGTTTCGTCGGCGACGGTCAGCATGACGCGATCGGGTTTTAGTTCTTTGATGACGACGGTCGTACTTCCCCCAACCGCTAGTTCCATATCGGGTTCGAGTGTCTTGAGCGATTCATCGATGGCGGCCTGGTACTCCTTAGCAAAGGCTTCAATCGTTCGAGCGTCTTTCAGGCGATCGGCTCTCTCCGTTAAAGCAGCCATCGCGCTCGGGTTCAGCGGCATTTCCTGCATCGCAGAGCGCAAGCCGTAATCGTCATTGATCGCCGTGATCAAATCCTGGACATCGGCGACGCTGGCTGCCTGGGTCCACCACTCCTGCACTTTGTCCAGGTCTTTGTCGGTCACTTTCGGATATACCGAGACGAAAGCTGCCTTCATCGCGATCGTTTCCGGGGCATTCGCGTCGAGCGACATCTCGGCAAGACGCGCTGCCAAGCCAGGAGGCAAATCGTTCATTGGGTATCTCAGATTGCGACCGCCAAAACGAATGATGAGCACCTCGGGAGTAATCTCGACAATCCCAAACGATTTATCGTCAGGCAGGCTGATTTGATCGCCAGCGTTGACTCGACCGAGTGTTTTCTCAATCGCGGCTCGAAAGCGTCTGACATAGTCGTTCAACAGTTGTAAGCGGCGAACTTTTGCTTTGTGTTCGTCCGACTTGGCCACCGCGAGCGCCTTTGAAAGTTCGCGATCGGAGACGGAAAAGTTAGATTCTCCAATTGCGTCTCGAGCGGTTTGGAGTGATTGCGCGAGGGAACGAAGCTCTTCTCGGCTTAACGCCGGTTCGGGCTCCGGATCGGAAGTCATCGGCGAGGTCGTTGGTGACGGCTCCGGTTCCATCGACATTGAAGGTGCCGGCTCGGGTGTCATATTTAACGGCTCGAATTCTGAAGGTGCCGCTTCCACGGCAGGTGGAGTATAGACTTCTGGCTGAGGTCGCTCGTCTTCCGGAATCTCGTCGAGTCGTCGGGGCATTGTGGTGGCTGTTCCACCACCTTCAGTGGCCGTAGGGTGCGGTGCTTCGGCCACAACCGGCGGCGACGGTTCCGGAGACGGACCCGCTAGATAAAACCCGACGCCTACGACCACGAGGATTAGACCGCCCACGCTGCCCCCGAGAAGAATTGGCCCCAGCAGCCCACTGGCGTTAGATTGTGCGCGAGCGGCTGTCGATGGTGTTCGCTTTAACCGAGGTGTATCGCTCGGAGTTTGCAACGGAGACGCTGGTATCGGCTGAGCTGCGAATACGGGGCTTGCCTCGGGCATTGCCGCCACGGGGATCGGTGCTGCAACAACTGCGGGGGTTGGCTGCATTGGCGCCATGGGGCTTGGTGAAACGGGGATCGCCTGCGCGACTGGAACGGCGGGAGCCATCGGATTTGGCATCCCTTGTGGCAGGGGAGATGCCATCGGAGCTGTAGGTACAGCGTTCGCAATCGGGGCCATCGGGTTGGGTGCGACAGGCAGCGCGGGTTGCAAATACGGAACCGCTTGGGGGATCGCGACGGGCTGACTGGATAGTGGTACCTGCGGCGTAGCTGGCATCGGAGTCAGGGCGATCGGAGCCATTGGTGCCATCGGGTCGAAGGCTTGCGGAGCCGTGGGTGCCGCCATCGGATTGGCGACGCTTTGCGTTGGCGGCAACAAGTTGGGGTCAATCGGAGCCATGGCTGCGTTTGTCGCCGGCGTTTTCCTCTGCTGATCATATTGCTGCCTGAGCGTTGGATCGGTGAGTGTCTTCTTCGCTTCGGTAATACGGTCCAGAAGTTGAGCCCAAGCGGGAGCGTTGGCCCCAGGCTTGCATGCCCTTACTCGCGTCATCGCACGATCAGCCGCAGTGGCGATTGTTGCTGTGTCCTTGACCGCTTCGTCGAGTCCGAGCAACTGGTAATGGTTAGGTGACGTCGCGGTCTCGGCAAGTCCAAGCCATTCGGCGAAAGGGTTGAAGTTTTCGGACACTAGAGTTGGCTCGCTGTGGCTGATGGTCAATTCTGACAAGCAAGTCCCTGCATTTCGCTCGGTCGCGGGGGCTCGTCAAGGATACATCTTAGACACAAGTGTTGAGACAGACAACCTTTACGTTAGCGGTGTGGATTTGGTTCTAGAGGCCTGCGGTGCGTTATGCCTAGTGAGTTCCAATCGTGGAATCCATGAATGGCCTCCTTCGGAAATATGCCTATGATAGCCGTGTGGTTTCACATGCAGCCGAAAATGTGCGTAATGCGTGACTCCACAGATCCATTGCGGAACTGGACTTGGAGTCGAATTAAGGAATTTCACGATTTCAGAACCCAAACAGTAGGATAGCCGTCTCACCAATATAGACGAAAATTCTCGCGGCTCGGATTCGGACGACGGCCAACGGTTAGCGCGCTCCATGTATCGCCGGAACTTGCCCATAAGCTAAACAATGAAACGGAAACTACCTACGATGATAAAGCGTGACTGGATCTACGTCGCATGCACGATCCTATTCGTTTGGTGTATCTCCAACCTGCCCGGGACCGCCCAACTCGTGAATCAAAAAACTGTCGAACAACTGTTCCGCGACGGTAACTATCAAGAAGCCTATGTCGGGTTGCGTCAGCGTTGCCTCGATCCGAAAACCAGCGCGTCTGAAATTGTGAACGACTTGCAACTGGCAGTTCAGTCGCTTCAGCAACTCGGTCGCATCAACGAGACAGACGAACTGGTCGAAAGCACGATTGCGGCTCATCGAGAAAACTGGCAACTGTTGGTTGCTGCGGCACAACAGTATCAGTCGCTGACACCCTACGGTTTCAGCATTGCCGGTAAGTTTGAACGCGGACCACATCGGGGCGGGGGCAAGCAGGTTTTTGCTGCCGACCGCGATCGAGTTCGCTCGCTGCAGTTAATGCTCGAGGCGATGAAGTTGGTAGGACAAGACGATTTGGAAGCGGAGGTGGCACAGTTTTACCTTGCCCTGTCGGACATGCTGCTCCACAGCCGTCGCGACCCCGAGGCGTGGCAATTGCAGTCGCTAACTGACTTGAGCCAGTTGCCCGACTACGAAGAAGCCTACTACTATCGCAACGATTCCGGTGGGGCTCCGGTTGATGCTGAAGGAAATCCTGTTTTTCACGTTGAGCCGGCAAGCTGGGATGCCGCAATTAGTGATGGGCAGCGGTGGCGATGGTGCCTGGCGAAGGCGGTTGAGACGAATCCTGGTTTGAAGAATGGAGTTGCTTGGCGGTTTGCAGATTTTCTGTACCGCCAGTTCGGCGTGCAGACAATGCAACAGTTTTTTTGGACGCGTGACCATGGCAACGAAGAAGACCAGCCGCAAACTTATGCTCTAAACAGTCTCAAAGAGAATGAAACCATCGCCAAGCTGGCAACGGGCGTAAAGCGTTTTGTGCTGCCCGATGAGTTCAACTTTATCAAGATCTTTCAAGCACTCTCCGCAGAGCCCGACACTGGGAACGCCGAGCAGGCCCTGAACCGGCTCGCGGAGATCTTCGAGAATCGCCGACAGTATCCGCGAGCCGCGGAGTATTGGCGCGAGAATATTCGCCGATACGGAGCCGGCCAGAATAAATGGAAACACGAGCGGCTACAGCAGATTGTTGCCAACTGGGGGCAGTTTGATGTCGCCTCCACACAGGCGGCGGGTCAAGGCGCTACCGTTGAATTCACTTTTCGCAATGCTTTGCGCGTCGACTTCGAAGCACACGAAATCGACGTCGAGAAGTTGCTCGCAGATGTCAAGGCACATCTGAAATCAAATCCAGCACAAATCGACAACGATCTCTATAACATCGAAAACATCGGCTGGCGGATCGTTCAAGAGAACCAGCGGAAGTATCTGAAAGAGCGAGTGGCTACGTGGCAAGAGAAACTTACGCCCCGCCCCGACCACTTCGACAAGCGAATTTCGATCACAACGCCGCTCAAAAATGCCGGTGCGTATCTTGTGACGGCCAAGGTCGCAGGAGGCAATACTAGTCACATCGTGCTGTGGGTTGCCGATACCGCTATTGTCCAAAAGCAACTTTCGGGAAAAGAGTTCTACTTTGTGGCGGATGCCATATCCGGTGAACCAGTGGAAGGTGCGAACGTCGAGTTCTTCGGCTGGAAACAGGAACGCACGCGAGACCAGCGACGCTTTAACATCCTGACTAGAAACTTTGCCGAGAAGACCGATGGCCAAGGGCAACTGATTCCAGACCAGCTAGATGTCGAGGGACGATATCACTGGTTGGTGATTGCACGTACCGCTAGTGGGCGCCTGGCTTACCTCGGTTTCCGGAATGTTTGGGCGAGTCAGTACTACGATGCTCAGTACAACGAAGTAAAGGCGTTCGGTATTACAGATCGACCTGTCTACCGCCCCGGCGACGCGATGAAGTTCAAGTTCTGGGTGCGGCACGCTCAGTATGACAAGGCGGACGTTTCGCAGTTCGCCGGACAACAGTTCTCGCTGGAACTGCGTGACCCGAAACGCGAGGTTGTGCAATCCTGGTCGATGAAGTCCGACGAATACGGGGGGCTCGACGGGAAATTCGAGATTCCCGCAGATGCGACGTTGGGCAGCTACTCGTTGAATGTCGTTGGTCATCAAGCCGTCGGATTCCGCGTCGAAGAGTATAAGAAACCTGAGTTCGAAGTCACGGTCGACGCACCATCCGAGCCAGTACAACTTGGCGAGAAGATCACAGCCACGATCAACGCCCGCTATTACTTTGGTGCGCCCGTCACAAATGCCACGGTCAAGTACAAAGTTCTAAGAACTAAGCATTCGCAGGACTGGTACCCCATTCGGCCTTGGGACTGGTGTTACGGGCCCGGTTACTGGTGGTTCGGATACGACTATGTGTGGTATCCCGGGTGGAGTCGCTGGGCGGGGTGTTTGCGACCGATGCCGTGGTGGTGGCACGGCGGCTACGATCCACCGGAAGTAGTCAGCGAACGCGAGGTTGAAATCAGTGAAGACGGTACCGTTCATGTTGAGATCGATACAGCTTTGGCCAAAGCTATTCATGGCGACTCAGATCACAAGTACAGCATCACCGCCGAAGTACGCGACGAGTCACGTCGCACGATCGTTGGAACTGGCGACGTGCTCGTAGCTCGCCAGCCTTTTAAAGTGTTTACTTGGGTCGACCGGGGCTACTTTCGCGTGGGCGATACGATCAGTGCCCACTTCTTGGCACAGACCCTCGACAATCGCCCTGTTTCGGGTGAGGGCACGGCGACGTTGTATCAAATCCGATACAACGACAACGGCGAACCGATCGAAACCGAAGTGCAATCGTGGGCCATTAGCACGGAAGACGATGGCCGCGCCGACCTGAAAATCGATGCCAGCGCCAAGGGACAATATCGGCTCGCCAGCAAGATCACCGACGACGGCGGCCATATGATTGAAGGTGGTTATCTGTTCACAGTGATCGGTGAAGGTTTTGATGGACGCGACTATCGCTTCAGCCACCTGGAGCTTATTCCGGACAAGGCCGAGTATCGCGCGGGCGACACTGTCAAGCTGCAAATCAACACGGATCGTATTGGCAGCTCGGTGTTGTTGTTTGTGCGTCCCTCCAACGGCGTCTACCTGCCTCCCAAGCTTCTGCGTTTACGAGGCAAAAGCACGGTCGAAGAGATCGCAGTTGTGCAGAAAGACATGCCCAACTTCTTTGTCGAAGCGGTAACGATTGCCGACGGTAACGCTTATACCGATGCCAAGGAGATCGTTGTTCCGCCCGAAGAGCGGATCTTGAATGTCGAAGTGCTGCCATCGGCCGAGACCTACAAGCCCGGTGATAAGGCTAAGGTCAAGCTACACCTCACGGAAGCTGACGGAAAGGACTTTCATGGTTCGACGGTTGTGAGCATCTACGACAAATCGTTGGAATATATCTCGGGCGGCTCGAACATCGCAGATATCAAAGAGTTCTTTTGGAAGTGGCGACGTCACCATCAGCCCGCCCAGACGACGAGCCTTGAACGGTACATCGCCAATTTGCCAGGGCGAAATCAGAAGACGATGAGTCCGATCGGCATTTTCGGGAACACGGTGGCTGATGAAGGTGAAGCGTTGTTAAGCAAACGTAAGGCCGGCGCACGAGGAATGGATTCGTTTGGTGACCTTCGTGCCAGCCGTATGGATGCGATGCCCATGGCGGCTGCGATGGCCGAAGGTGCGGCACCAGCCGCTGATTTCGATTCCACGAACGGTGTGCCTGGTGAAAGCCCAGCGCCTGCGCCGGATCTGGTTGAACCTTCGATTCGTAGTAAGTTCGCGGACACAGCACTTTGGGCTGGCACCCTCGATACGGATGCGAAGGGCTTCGCCGAAGTCTCACTCGACATGCCAGAGAACCTGACGACTTGGAAGATCAAAGTCTGGGGGATTGGCCACGGAACGAAGGTTGGCTCGGGCGAAGCGGAAGTTATCACGCAGAAAGACTTGATCATCCGGTTGCAGGCGCCACGCTTCTTTGTCGAGAAGGACGAAGTCGTCTTGTCGGCCAACGTACACAACTACTTGAAGAGTGAGAAACGCGTAACCGTCGAACTTGAGTTGCCGACGGACGAGTTGCAACCGCTAACCGGTAGCGTCGTGCCAGTCATTGTTGCCGCGGGCGGCGAACAACGCGTTGATTGGCGAGTGCGCGTGATGCGAGAAGGTACGACGACGATTCGGATGAAAGCTTTAACCGACGAAGAGTCGGATGCCGTCGAGATGAAGTTCCCCTGCCACGTACACGGCATGTTGAAGACGGAATCCTGGGCCGGAACGGTGCGACCGGATGCCGACAACGCTCAAGTCAGGATTCGTGTTCCGAGCGAACGACGCCCCGAACAATCCGTTCTCGAAGTGCGTTACTCCCCGACCTTGGCCGGCGCAATGGTTGATGCTTTGCCATATCTCGCCGAGTATCCGTATGGCTGCACTGAGCAGACTTTGAATCGGTTCCTGCCGAGCGTGGTTACGCAAAAGGTCCTGCTTGACATGCAACTGGATCTTGATGCGATCCGCCGCAAACGGACGAATCTCAACGCTCAAGAAATTGGTGATGATGGTGAGCGAGCGGCACAGTGGAAGCGGTTTGATCGCAATCCGGTGTTCGAACGGGAAGAGCTGGAACATATGGTCAAGGAGGGCGTCACGAAGCTGACGAACATGCAACTGAGCGACGGGGGCTGGGGCTGGTTTAGCGGTTTTGGCGAACGAAGCTACCCGCATACGACGGCCGTCGTCGTCCACGGGTTACAGCTCGCAACCCAAAACGACGTTGCGATTGTTCCCGGCGTCTTGGAAAACGGGTTGGCTTGGCTCGCTCGCTATCAGGCCGAACAAGTCGAGAAACTGAAGGTCGGTTCACTCGATAGGAAGCCGGAAAAGAAGCCTTGGAAGCAACACGCCGACAATCTCGATGCCTTCGTCTTCATGGTGTTAGTCGATGCCGGGCAAGATGACGTGGCGATGCGAGACTTTCTGTACCGCGATCGAAATGAATTGGCAGTCTACGCCAAGGCGATGTATGGCTTGGCTCTTCATAAGTTGGGAGACGACGTAAAAGTTGCCATGGTCGCACGCAACATTGAACAGTTCCTGGTTCAAGACGCGGAGAACGAAACCGCGTATCTGAAACTTCCTGGAGACAACTACTGGTGGCATTGGTACGGAAGCGAAACGGAAGCGAATGCGTACTACTTGAAGCTGCTCTCTCGAATCGATCCTCAAGGTGAGGCAGCTTCGCGATTGGTGAAGTACCTCTTGAATAACCGTAAGCATGCCACGTATTGGCGGTCGACTCGCGATACCGCTATCTGTGTTGAAGCCTTCGCCGACTACCTGCGAGCCAGCAGCGAGACCTCGCCCGATATGACGGTGGAAATATGGGTGGATGGAGTGAAACGCCAGGAAACACGAATCACTAGCGAGAACCTCTTCACTTTCGACAACAAGTTCGTGGTGAGGGGCAAGGATGTTACCGACGGCGAGCATGTCGTCGAGTTGCGTCGTCGCGGCAAGGGTGCTGTTTACTTTAACGCATACCTCACCAACTTCACGCTCGAAGACTACATCGGTCGTGCCGGTCTCGAGGTTCGCGTTGACCGCAAGTTCTATAAGTTGGAAGCCGCTGATAAGCAGGCCGAAGTGGCTGGCAGCCGCGGACAAGTGATCAATCAACGCGTCGAGAAGTACACTCGCGTTCCGCTCGGCGATTTGGCGATGCTCAAGAGTGGGGATCTGGTCGAAGTCGAGTTGGAGATCGACAGCAAGAACGACTACGAGTACGTGATCTTTGAAGATATGAAGGCCGCCGGTTTTGAGCCTGTTGAGGTACGCAGCGGCTATACGAAAAACGGCTTTGGCGCGTACACGGAGTTTCGTGACGATCGCGTTTCATTCTTTATCCGCCAACTCGCCCGAGGCCGACACAGCGTATCCTATCGCCTGCGAGCTGAAATCCCCGGCCGCTTTAGTGCGCTACCGGCGAAGGCATATGCGATGTACGCGCCAGAGCTGAAGGGCAACTCGAATGAGATCAAGCTGCAGATCGAGGACCCATAGGTTCAGCGAGAGGCCCATCGCTATTTGCTCAGCTACTGCTTGGTCACAGCTTCGTCGAGATTCAGGACCATACTGGCTATCGTTGTGTAGGCAGCCAACTCGGCATGTTCCTGCGAGAGCGGGTACGGATACTCTCCAACGGTGACCAGCCGTTCGGCAGCAACGGGATCGCTCTGGAAGTGAGCTAAATGGTCGGCCAGACCTTGCCCGAGTACAGCCGCTTCACGCTCGGTTGGTTCACGACTCACCACAGCGCGAAAGATGTGGGCTAGCCGCTCCTCTGGGCTGGGCGATCCAGCAATCGCCTGCTGAGCGATCACGCGCGCCGCTTCGACGAAGGTAACGTCGTTCATCAATGTTAGGGCTTGAAGCGGTGTGTTGGTTCGTTGGGGCAACACGCGGCACGATTCGCGATCAGCGCCATCGAACGCGGACATCGCAGGTGGTACAACCGTTCGCTTCCAATAGGTGTACATACTGCGACGGTAGAGGTCTGCACCGTGGCTCTGCTCGTAATTGACATCGGTGGCGATATCTTTCCAGAGGTCCTGGGGCTGATACGGCATCACGGAAGGCCCGCCGATGCGAGCGGTGAGCAGTTTCGCGGCGGCCAAAGCCTGGTCACGAACGGATTCCGCAGCGAGCCGGATTCGCGGCCCACGCGCCAACAACCGGTTGTCGGGATCTCGCGCAAGCAACTCAGGCGTGAGGCGTGACGCCTGCCGATAAGTCGCGCTAGTGACAATCAATCGTTGTAATGCCTTCACGTCCCAGCCGCTGCGGATGAATTCTGTCGCCAGCCAATCGAGAAGTTCGGGATGGCTGGGCCTTTCACCTTGCGTACCGAAATCCTCCGAAGTCTTAACGAGACCGACTCCGAAATAGGCTTGCCAGTATCGGTTGACAGCAACGCGAGCGGTCAACGGATTTGTAGGATCAGTCAACCAATTTGCCAGATCGAGGCGACTATGGTAATTCGGGTGGACGCTTACTGAAAGAATCGCAGGTACGCCCGGAGCTACTTGCTCACCGAGTTTATCGTACTCGCCTCGGCGAAGAACATGCGTCGTGCGCGGCTCGCTGTCCTCCATGATCATCACGGTCGGAATGCTATCGGAAACCCGTAGACGCTCTTCCCGAAGTGCGACGAGCTCGGCGTTTTGTTCACGAAGTGCTTCCGGTGCCGCGTGAAGCAAGAAGTAGGCATCGAGCTTTTGTTGCTGCTTGACCGTGCGTTGTGATTCATCCAACGCCGCGATCTCGTCGATCGATTGCTTGACCGAAGCGATCTCTGCTTCGCGAGCACTGAGACATCGTCCGAAGATTTGCACCTCATCAATCATGCCGCGAAAGCGACCGTCCGCTCCGCCACCGCCGCCGATGCGTAGCGGTTCGGTTGCTGCGAAAGATTGGTTGATGAAATCGTAATTGACCTTGAGTGGCACTCGTTCTCCGTTCAGATACACGGAAATACCCTTCGCCACTCGCGATCCGTCGTACGTGACGAGTACGTGCGTCCATTCGTTCGGCTCGACGACGGGCTCTGTTTCGACGCGAATGCAGTCGTCGAGCCATCGTTTGACGAGGTTGACATGGATATGTCCATCTTGCATTTGGAGATAGTAGCCGTCCGCCTCTTCGGCGTCGGTCATTCGTGACACGATCGTTCCTGCGTTGGATGCCGAAGGATAAATCCATGCGGCGATCGAGAAACTGTCGAAATAGCCAAAGTTAGCCACGTCTCCGGCGTCAACAAACCGCCTACCATCGAAGTTGCCGGCCTGGCCTTGAACGCCGCCTCGATAATCGGCCTCGCCGTCGCGAAATGTGACCGTTACGTCATCGTCCGTTGCATCAAAACTGAAGCGAGCGGCGATACCACGATCGATATTCCAGCGTATAGACGCTTGGTCGGCACGCTGCCTTGCTTCCCATTCGGTCTGCAGCATCCGGAGGTCTGAATGCTGTGCAGTGAAAGCCGATTCGGCGGCTGCCAATCGCGTGTCGAGGGCTTCGAGCGTTCGCCGCTGCTCAGCCGTTGGCGCTTTGATGTATGGTGGCGAATTGCCCTCTTTCACCGCGCGCCCGTTCTCGGGCACGTTGTTGAAAAAGGCAAAAAGTTCGTAGAACTCCTGTTGCGACAAGGGATCGTATTTGTGGTCGTGACAGCGGGCGCAGCCGATTGTCAGTCCGAGCCAGACGGTGCCCGTCGTCTCTACACGATCGACGACGTATTCGACTTGAAACTCCTCAGCAATCACGCCACCTTCCGCATTGCCGCGGTGGTTGCGATTGAAACCGGTCGCTATGCGTTGATCGAGCGTCGCGTTGGGCAAAAGGTCGCCCGCCAGTTGTTCACGAGTGAATTGGTCGAACGGCATGCCGCTGTTGTACGCATCGATCACCCAGTCTCGCCATCGCCACATGTGACGCGGGCCGTCGTTTTGATAGCCGCTGGTGTCGGCATAGCGGGCCGCGTCGAGCCACGCGACCGCCATGCGTTCTCCGTACGCGGGCGTTTGCAAAAGCCGATCGACCAACCGGTCGTAGGCATTGGTCGACGCGTCGGCAAGGAAATCGGCCACCTCTTCCGGCGTTGGTGGTAAGCCCGTCAGATCTAGGGTAACTCGACGGATCAGCGTTGCACGGCTGGTTTCCGGGGAAGGTTCTAAGCCTTCGCGCGTAAGCCGCGACGCAACAAACGCATCGATTGGATTCGTCTGCCATTCGTTTTGCTTGACGGCGGGTAGCGGACTCCGGTGAGGAAGATTGAACGCCCAATGCTGTTGCCATGGTGCTCCCTGTTCGATCCAAGTTCGAATCGACTGAACTTGTTGATCCGTGAGTTCGAGCTTGGAATCCGGTGGCGGCATCCGTTCATCAGGATCAGTGCTGGTCAGTCGGCGAAAGAGTTCACTCATCTCGGGATGTTCTGGCACCACAATACGCTCATCGCCCTTCCGCCCGAGCAACCCCTTTCGCGTATCAAGTCGCAACTCGGCCTGTCGTTCCGCTGCGTCGGGGCCGTGGCACTTGAAGCAATGTTCAGACAGGATCGGCCGTATCTGGCGGTTAAAGTCAACGACTTCGGCCGACAGTATGGACGTCAGAGAGATCACGACTCCGATCGCGACGCTAGCGGTGTGATAGCAGGGGTAGTTGAGCATGAGTGCAGTGTAGATCACGCACCGGCGAAGCTCAATCTACTGGCCGAATCGTCTGGACAGCAGGAGGGCGTTTGGCTAATCTCCCGCCCTCTCCAGCAACAAGTTCGTCACACATGGCCAGATCAAGGAGGCAGCAGGATGCAGCCTAATTTCTTTCAATGGATTCGGGACGGCGTGAAGCAATCGGTTTTACTCGGAGTTTCCGATGCCGTCGACCAACTCGGAACGATCCCACACAGCGAAAAGCTGAATGACCAGTTGCGAGCGACACTCGCATTCGATGACGAACCTCGAACAACCACCGCTCGCGTGGCGCAAAGCGGCGCCCGAAAACGCCTCGGTCGATCACTTAAGGATGCGTAAGCCGAGTATTAATTAATAGTGCTCGGACCTTACTGGGAAGTCCTATCTGTGCCGTAACGGAGTGCCACGGTTCGGTGGTCTCAATCCTCCCTCGGCTGGCGTCATGTCCGCTGAAACGGAGATAACGCTGCAGAGGAAGTTTCGGGTGATTAATCAAATGTCACCACCTTGATTGATCGCGTCGTAGACCGTGTTTGCTAGGTTGCGAAGGAACGTGATACCGTCATATATCCTGCCAGCAATCGATTTGTCGTTGGTTGCCGTCAGGATTTGCATGACCGTTAACACCGTGCCATCGGGAACGTCGAAGGCCGCGCCGCTAGAGCCGACATTGTACACCGCGGCGCCTGTGCCACTGGTGCTGACAAGGAATCCATAGGCGGTCGCGTTGTTCCCCGCCAGCGAGTTGTTCGTTACATAGGTCGCGAATGCCAGCCCCATTACCTGGGCGTCGAGCTTTTGCCCTTTCTGCTTGAATAAGGTTACATAATAGGCCGCGATCTGAGAATTTGTTTTCCCGGTTAAGTTGTTGACACCGGCTCCGGCGCCGTACATGTTGGGGAAACTTGTGGCGAGCCAATTGCCAAGCGATGTTGAGTTCGCACCACCATTGAGCCCCGTGATCAACGCTTGGCCGTTCTTGTTCTGCCAGAATCCAATCGTTGCTGTCATGCCCGGGACCAATGCCTGCTCCACGTGTTCGCCATAGTTGTAGTTGATCCCGTTCGACCCGCTTACAGCAACGATGGCGCTAAACTGATCGTTCGACACCGTTCCGCCCAACGAGCCGATTGTATCTTTGCCGTCGCCGTAGCCATTGGGCTGTGTCTCGCTCAGCGTGTAAGAGCCCGGACGCAGATCGTAGAATTCATAGTAGCCTTGCGTGTCTGTCGTCACGATCTGATTAATGACTTCATTGAGGTCGTTAGTCCCGGTAAGCGTTAATTGAGCTCCTGTTATGGCTTGCTCGCCAAAGTCGATCTGGCCGTTATCGTTCGTGTCGTTGTAGACATAACCGGACAACTTGGCCGGTTCGAGCTCCGCAAAACCGTAATCCGATCCATCTTCGCCACGGCCAAGATCCAGAAAGAACTCGTCATTGCCAACCGTGCCGCCGATGTCCCCAAGATGTTCTTGGCCATCCAAATATCCTGGCGGTTGACTCTCGATCACGCGATACGAACCAGGTCGAAGTGATCCGAAACTGTAGAAACCATCGCTACCCGTAAAGGTCGTGCGATTCACGGCCCCCAAGTCGTCGTTACCAACCAGCGTGATCGCAACGCCACCGATGCCGATTTCACCGGGGTCAAAAATGCCATCGTTGTCTGAGTCGATGAACACCCGTCCCGCGATACTCCCTTGCTTATTCCCGAAATCACCGCCTGCATACGTCTGCTGCAACCCAGTGACCGTCACGCCCGGTGGATTCGCGGTCGTCTGCAACCATCCCGGGTTCTGCACTTCGCGGACATTCCACGTTGTCTTACCGAGCCCGGTGATCGTGTAAACGCCGTTAACATCCGTGAACGTGCTGCGTTCGTTGGCGTCGAGCACGTTGTCGCCGTCCAGGTCGAGGAAGATCTGCCAGCCTTCGATTCCCGGTTCGTTTATATCTCGTTCGCCGTTGCCATTCAGGTCGTTGAACTTGACACCCGTCAACACGCTTTGTGCTCGAACCGTATTGCGGACGGTTGAACAATCGTTGTCGTGCAAGATGTCGTGACCGCAGTCGGTGATGCAGGCCGTGTTTTCAATCACCGTTCCATCGGGAGTGGAAGGTGGCACGTAAGCGACGATCGTTACAAATTCGTGCTGTCCCGCCGCGAGATATCCAATATCACAGATCACGACACCATTAACGTAATCACACGTGCCTTGGGTCGAAGTCGCGGACACAAAGACCAGCGGCGCTGGCAGTGTGTCGCCGAGTATAAACTGTCGCGCGTCCGACGGGCCGAGGTTATAGGCTTCCAGTGTGTACTCAATATCTTCACCCGCGGTGATCGGGCCGGGCGTTGACACTTTGATGAGTCCCACTTCCGATTCATCGCCGACGCGAGTCTCCACGTAGCCGCAATTATTGGCGAGATTTGGGTCGAAGGTGTAATCGGGCAGGCACGCGCCGTTGGCAATGACGGTTCCGGGAATGATGTAACTGGGGACAAAGACCACGACTTCGACAGTGGCCACGCTGTTGGCTGGAATATCGCCCAGCTCGCACGAAACGGTTGTGTGCCCATTGTCCTCGGTGTTCGTACAAGTCCCTTGGCTCGGCGTTGCCGAGACGAAATTGACCTCCGGTGGTAATTCATCCTCCAAGGTAATGTTGGTCGAATCCGATGGGCCGCGGTTTCGCGCACGCAAGGTGTACGTCATCTCAGTCCCGGCGACGACATCGGGCGGTGCTTCCTTTTCCAACGAAACGTCAGCTCGTCGAATGACTCGCGTACGTGCGTCGCCGAAGACGGGCGGAACTCCACCCCAGCCCCAGGCTCGATTGAAAATCTCCGTGCCTTCTGGAATCGTCGGCGGTACAAACACCACGATTTCGACGTCTGCTTCATCTCCTGCTTCCATTGGGCCAAGGAAGCACAGGATTGGATTGAAATACGCGTTGCAGGTGCCTTGCGTTGGCGTCGCCGAGACAAAGATCAAACCTGCCGGAATCGTGTCGCCCACAATCACGTTGGACGCATCGTCCGGGCCTTCATTCGTGACATGTAGCGTGTAGTGCAGGTACTCACCGGCTGGAATCTCGGGCGGCGCTTCCTTGGTAATCCCAAGGCCATATTGAGGAGGAATGACGCCTCCCGTGCCATCCCAGTTGTTCCACGGATCCGGATCCCCTTCCGGTGGTTGAACGACCGCTTCATTGCGAATGTTTTCGATAATCACGGTCTCAGGTACGCCAACGAACACCGTGACTGTTTCCGTTTGCCCCACCAACATTGGCCCCAGGTTGCAGACCAACGGATCAGCCTGATTGCAGACGCCTTGGCTGGGAACGGCGTACAGGAAATTGATTTCGTCCGGCAAGTTGTCGCCGACGATCGGGCCGGCTGAATTCGATGGGCCATGATTCGTCACTTCGATCACGTAATAGACTTGTGCGTCGACGGTAGTGAATGGGCCCGTCTTGTTCAACTCAAAATCCGTGGAACGTCCACAAGGTATTCTGACCACGCCAGTGCCGCCTGATCCGTAACGATCGCGTACGGAACCCGTGTTCGTGATGATCGCGTCTTCCGGCACCCACGGTCCGACATGCACGACCAGCGTCACGACCGCCGTGTCACCCGCAACCACTGTCCCTAGATCGCAAATTACGGTCTGCACGGAAGTCACTTCCAAGGAGCACGAACCGTGTGTCGTCAGCACCGAAACGAACGAGACCTCCGGTGGTAGCTCATCTTCGAGTTGGACGTTGGTCGAATCAGACGGCCCATTGTTTTTGACGCGCAGAGTATAGGTCAGATCCTGACCAGCAATGGCTTTGATACCGTCGGCGGTCTTAACCAATTCCAGATCGGTGTGGACGTCGATCGGCGTATGCGCGATCGAGCAGTTGTTCGTAGTATCCGTATCGGTCGAGGTGCTGTAGACACAGCCTTCGTTGATGATCTCATCGACAACCCACGACTCGACGTGTGCGACAATCGTCACGGAAGCGGATTCGCCTACAGCCAACGCGCCGACGGCGCAGATGATCGTTTGCCCACCCAGGCAAGTTCCCTGGCTCGGCGTTGCCGATTCATAGACAAGCCCCGGCTTTAATTGATCGCCGAGAATCACACCATAAGAATCTGCAGGACCGCGGTTCGTGACCGTCAACGTATAAGTAATTTGCTCGCCGGCAACAGCACGTAAAGCACCCTTGACGATTTCCAGATCGGTTGGCGGATCGTTTCCGGGAGTCGGATTGCCATTGCTGCTGCGATTCCCGAAATCGACGTTGGCAAATGCCTGTCCAACGGTCGTGACGATGATGTCCCCTGGTTCGGCCGTGGTCTGTGTCCAACCCGCCTGTTGAATCTCGCGAACGCGATAAGTGCCCGGCGCGACGCCGGTAAAGCTATAGTCACCAAGAGGATCGGTCCACGTGATTGGTTCATCGGACTGGTACGAATCGTCGCCATTGGTGTCCAAATAAATCGGCCAGAAACGTAGCCCTGGTTCACCGGGCTCGGCGACGCCATCGCTGTCCAAATCAAAGAATTTGCGCCCGCTGATTGTGGTTACTACATCAGTCTGGCGGTTTCCAAAATCGGCGCGGGGTGTCTGCGTGGTGAGATTGGGCAAGATCACAATCGGAGCGGGATTTGTAGAAGTCTGTGTCCAGCCGGGCTGTTGAACTTCTCGCACCACATACGTACCAGCCGGCAACGGATCAAAGGTGTACGCGCCAAACGTGTCAGTAGTTGTACTGGTTTCTCCCGGATCGAGTTGATCGTTGCCGTTCGCGTCGAGAAAGATGGTCCAGCCGGGAATGCCGACTTCGCCCGGCGAATTCACGCCGTCGCCATTGTAGTCGTTAAACTTGATTCCGCTGATGCTCGCTTCTCGATAGTTGCCGATGTCGCCACCCGCGAACGTCTGTCCTACAACAAGGGTAACGTCGAGCGGAGGCGTCGTCTGCGTCCAGCCGAATTGCTGTTCCTCGCGCACATGATAAGTGCCGGCGGGCAGGTCGGTGAATGAATAATTGCCGAAGCCCCCGGTAATCCGAAATGGTTCGCCGGGATCGCGGACGCCGTCATTATTGGAATCGAGATAGATCACCCAGCCATTGAGCACATTCTCGGCGCCTCCACGAAGTCCGTCCTTGTTGATGTCAAGAAACTTGGTACCTGAAATCGTCGCGCCGCCGGCCGTTTCGCGGTTGCCGAAGTCCACACCAGCAAACATTTGACCGCTGGCCGAGACAACGATGTCAGCGGGGTCGAGCGATGTCTGCGTCCAGCCGGGTTGCTGCACTTCACGGACGCGGTACGTATCAGGCCGTAATTCGTTGAAGGTGTAGGTGCCGTTGGCGTCCGTTGTGGCGCTCGATTCAAACGAGCCATCCGCACCGGCATCCAGTTGAATCGTCCAACCTGGAATGACAGGCTCAGCAATCGTCTGTGTTACTTCGACACTGAACGTGCCGGAGTTGTTGTACCAACCCGACCCGTCCATCGTGCCTAAAAACAGTCGAGTGGCACCAGCGGGCGCGATAATCTGCTGAACCTGATTTGTGCTCGTACGGCCGTTCCCGATGAAGAATGTCTGTTGAAGGAACGGCGAAAGAGTGAGATAGTCACGGCTTGCCGCTGTACTGAAATCCAGTGCGGAAGGTGCGGGCGAAAGATTCGGCTGGTTGGGTCCAAGGAATACGCCGATCAATGAATTCCAATTCGCAGCAAGATTGGAAATTCCGTTTTCTGCTCCCGTAGCGTGAGCCCCGCCGGATATTCCGTCTGGATTGTCTCCTACACAACCACCCGGTACGAATTGAACACATCCTGTTACATCGAATGTTAAGGTCGAGCCTGGCGCGATAGTGATTGGAACCAATACAGGAGACTCATCGGGAGCAACATCGCCGCTGCTGGCGAGCGAACCATCAGGCATACCCGCCAACCACGGATCGGCAGTCCCCGGCACGACGATTGTTCCCGACGACGTTGTAGCGGTATCGCGAACCCCGTTCCCGTTGAGGTCATGGAACTTGATACCGCTGATCGTGCCTGGTTCGAACAATACTGCTACAACATCGCCACTAAACTCAGACGTGTTTCCATTCGGATCGGTGGCGGTCGCGGAAACAAATGAACCTACCGCCGCGATTCCGGGCACATTCACCGCGAATACGGCATCGCCGTTTGCGTCGGTCGAAATCGTTGCGGCACCAAGATATGTTTCGCCTTCTCCACGTCCGCTAGGGTCAGCGGCGGTGTTGGCGTAAAAGTCCAAAGTAAATGTTGTGTTGGGAGTACTGTTCAGCGAACCCGCAATTTGCGTTCCACCATTGTACGAATGGGCCGATGTAACAAGTGGGTAATTCTGCCGATTGTTCGCTCCGATATCGCCGTCACCGGCATCGTTCCCGTTAACGCCATCTGGGCTGAGGTCGATGCCTAGCCCACCGTTGGAATGAATCGAATTGCCTCGAATGGTGTGCCCGATCCCGGCATTCACGTAAACGCCGTCGTTAACATTGAATGCGATCGTGTTGGCTGCACCGCTTGTCGTGCCGCCGATCTGTGTGCCAGATGCATTGAGATAGACAAATATCCCCATTAGTTGATTGCCAAGATTGACGGTTCCCGTCTTGTCGGTGCCAATCGAGTTTCCTTGCACCAGGACATTTGTCGAGTTGCTAATTAACAGGCCGTGCCCCACGTTGCCGGAGATGACGTTTCCAGCGCCGTTCGCAGTGCCGCCCACGAGTAAGCCACCCAAGTTCGTGCCAAAGTTAATTCCATTTTGGCCATTCGAAAGCGCCGTGACACCGCTCCCATCAACACCGATATAGTTGCCTTGCATTATCGTGCCTGGCTTCGAGCCCGTTTGCGTGTCAATCCCATGACTCCTGTTGCCGGAAATGACATTCCGCGCTGCATCGGTCGTTCCACCAATTCTTGCGCTACCAGCGCCACTGAGGACCACGCCTATCTGATTGGAAACTGCGCTGGTTCCCAAATAATCTGTCCCCACGTAATTTCCAGCGACAATGTCCCCAATTCCATTTTGCAATTGGATACCGCCGTGCAAGTTACCAGAGACGACATTGGTTTCAGCCGCGTCACCGCTACCGTTCTCATCTGTTCCAATCCGATTTGAACCGGTGCCGTTGAATGAAAGCACGCCTTCAAAATTAGGCAAGGCAGAAGTTCCCGAGACATCTGTACCGACGTAGTTGCCGGCCACCACGTTATCCTGTGTTGCATACAGAACGACGCCGATCCCCGAAAAGAACGCCGATCCGCCGCCGCCACCCGCGCCGTGCCCTGAAATGACATTGCGCTCGATTGCGTCCGCGACTTCGTTTCCATCAGTGCCGATCCGATTGAATCGAGCACCATTCGATATCATCACGCCTAACGCTTCGCCAGTCAGAATTGTGTTTACAGACAAGTCCAACGTGCCACTTCGATCCGTCCCGATTAGGTTGCCGGCAATGACGTTGTAATCACTGCCCGTCCCGATAATGGCAATGTCTCCGCCATCATTTCCAGAAATTAGATTTCTCTCAGCGGCATCATTTACGTTGTCGCCATTCGTACCAACTCGGTTAGACCCGGAGCCCAGCGAAATTCGAATGCCGTAATAATCGCGCGCACTTGTGCTGTCGCCACCGCCTGATCCGCCAATTCCGTTCCCGAGGTCCTGCGTGCCCGTGGAATCCGTACCGATATAGTTTCCCTCGATCACATTTCCGCTACCGGACTCCAAGCCGATTCCGTTGTACTGAAATCGGTTGATCGCCAGGCCTCGCACCGTGCTGTTCCCTGCCGTGATTTTCAACCCGTTGGCAAGCCCGGCCAGTGTGCCGTCAAGCTCAATCAATATCACGGCGTTGTTCGCATCTGCCAACGTGTTTACGGAAGCGCCCGGTTGGCTGTAGCCATCAAGAACAATTGCATCAGTAATCGCCGGCAATGCGCTGAGTGGCTGAATGGTATGAACGCCGCCACCGGGGATGTCAAACGTAATGGTATCGAGCCCCGCATTCGAGTTTGCGTAGCTGATTGCTTCGCGAAGAGATGTTACGCAGTCATTGGCCACAACATCCGCGTCGGTTGTTACAACTAGCGGATCGGGAACGCTGCAAAACGCCGTCGTACCGCTGCCAGAAAACTCGGATGTATTTCCACTCGGATCCGTTGCCGTAGCCGAGATGAATGAGCCCAACGCAGCGATGCCCGGCACTGTCACGGTGAAACTGACATTGCCCATCCCATCCGTTGTGACATTTGCTGCGCCAAGGTAGGTCGCCCCTTCACCATTACCAGAAGGATCCTGGGCACTGTTGGCATAGAAATCAAGCGTAAAGGTCGTATTGGCTGTGCTGTTCAGCGAACCGCTAATCTGCGTGCCGCCGCCACTGGTCAATGCCGTTAAAATTGACGGGAAGTTCTGGTAGCCGTTCGGACCTACATCGGCGTCACCGTCGTCATTGGGTGTCACACCGCGAGCCTGAGTTGCTTCCGGTGCCAGATCAATCCCGAGACCGCCGTTGGAATGAATCGAGTTTCCGCGGACCGAAATGGACGCGCCGTTGTAGCTTTGCGTGTGGATCGAGACATACACGCCCGCGCCATCGTTAAACGCGATCAGATTCCCCTCTCCAGCGCCCGCGCCCCCAATCCGGTTGCCGACGCCGTACACATAGATGCCGTTGCCAAACTGCGGATAAAACGTATTTCCGGTGTTGCCGAGCGGAAGAGTTCCCGTAGCGTCCGTTCCAATGTAGTTGCCCTGGAGAACCGTGCCGTAATCGCCAAGAGCAATACCGCCGTCGCCGTTGCCTGACGCGACGTTGTTTGCGACCAGATTGCCGTAGCCCCCGCCGATGTTAATGCCGTAACCATCGAAGCCACCACTGCCGTTGGGAAGAGCGACCGTACCTGAAGCGTCCGTACCGGCAAAGTTTCCTACGATTTGGTTGCCGAAGGACTGCCAGTCGGTTGGATTGTAGGTGCCTTGGACATTGATGCCGTCATATTTGTTGCCCGAAAGGATATTGCGATCAGCAGGCAACAAGCCGCCGACCATATTGTCGTGTGCCGCTAGAATTTTGATGCCCAGATCGTTCGGTCGGGCGATCGTACCGGTTGGATCTGTCCCGATAAAGTTGCCTGCGATTGTGTTGCTGTCACTGTAAACCAGAAAGATTCCCGCACCAGCGAAGTTGTTGATCGCCAAACCGCGCACTGTGTTGTTGTCCGCGGCAAGAACCAGACCACTGCCGCCAACTTGGCTGCCGTCAATTTCTATCTGGATAACTGCGTTATCTCCGTTTGCAATTGTGTTTGCGGTCGCGCCGGGTTGCGTATACCCGTCAATCGCCACGGAGTCGGTGATCGTTGGCAGCGCGCTTTGCGGCTGGATCGTGTGTACGCCGCTGCCAGGAATGTTGAAACTGATCAGGTCAGGACCCGTGCTTGTGTTTGCGTCGAGAATAGCCTGCCGTAATGACCCGACTCCGCTATCGGCAGCGGTCAGGACGGCGAATGTAGCGAGCAGGCGGCGTTGCTCCAAGCCTTCGAACAACAATCGACGTCGAGTACGAAACTTTGACGACCGCGTGCGAGTAGATGAAGCAAGATGGCGTTTCGGGCGGGCAATTGATCGATTGACATTGCGCATCGGCGGGCCTTTTCGTGATCGAAGTAGTACGGCATGGGCGGGAAGAGAATTCGGTGCGCAACGGTGTGAGCACGACTGAAACCGATGCGCCGACCGTTGGAGCAAGAACCGATAGAAGAGCGAGATGTCCTCGCTCTACAGCCAACTACTTACAAATCAGCCGTGTAGTAGGAACGATCCCTGACGCGGCGTCTGTAGAGGGAGATAAGAGTCGCAGTACGTCGCCAGCGACACGAACTTCGGTCTCCAATTCGCGTCGATTTGAATTGCAGTTCCATCAGTTCGGTTCGGCTATACGGAGTGGCAAGGGGCACTGCGATTTGGCTCGCTGCCTGGAAGATCTTAGTCTGCCGTTTTGCGGTGTCAATCGGCGTGGCAAAACGTCCCAAAGCTCGATAATTGTACGCTCTCATCCAAATCTCAATCAAATTCATGACCAACTCACAGTTGCCGGATTTCATCGAAGTTGCTGCAACCGACTTAGCATGGGAATGCAGCTGTTATGTGTGCGACGCGGCGGGCGACATGGTTCCCTGCGACAAGACTATGCGCTTCACCGGAGTTTCGTTACGCGTCGTCGGTCCTAAATTCGTGACATTCGCCCGCAGTTTGCAGAACGGGGCCGAACGCCGAGGGTCCTTTAGCCAGAGAAAGCGTTGGCTAAAGTGTGACTTTGGCTATTCGGAAAAGCGCAGTACAAAGGCCAGACCGTCAGTGCGGCCGGCAAGCAGGTGCCGGCCATCGGAGGAAACGGCCCATCCGTCGAATGACTCGGGGTCATCGCCAATCGTTGGCATGCGGATGGTCTTCTGAAGGACGCCGTGCTCGACGTCCCATACTTGCAATACAAGAGTCTTCACATGCCAAGTAAGCGCTACTCGACCATCCCTCGCGATTGCCACGCGTTGAATCCAACCGGAGTCCGCCGTGAAACGTGCGACTTCTTTGCCACTTTCGACATCCCACTCGACCAAAGATGGACCTGCGGCAAAAAGCAACTTCTTCATATCTCGCGTAAACTGTGGCCCACGAACAAGGTCTTGCCCATGCCACTCCCGTATTTGGTCGCCGGTTTCGACGTTCCGGACTTCCAGCGTGAAGTCCCGATCGTCTCCTCGGACGATTGCCAACTTTTTACCGTCCGGTGATAGAGCCATCGCACGTGACCTATCGAGCTCAAATCTTCGATGTTCACGATGGGTTACCAAGTCCCACACAACAACTCTTGAATCTCCGAGATTGCTTGAGAGCATGGCGAGCAGCGATCGATCTAGCGAGGTGTCCAACTGCGAATATTTATCAGCACCGCCGCAGGTTATCGAATCCAATTGTTGGCCTGTTTCGATGTCCCAACGATGAACTACGGGACTACCTGTCGCTACAGATATAGCTCGCCCATCGGGATCAAATGCAAATGAGAGTACGTGACCCCAGTCGGGCGTGATATCCAGGGTGTGCCGCGACTGATTAGAAGCGACGTCCCAAAGAGTCACCTGATAATTCGATGGCATAAACGCGACCGTCTTGTCGTCAGGACTAATGGCGACGATTGCGTTACGGCGGAACTTCGGTGGATTGCTCGATCCCAGAACAGCGACGACTTCCTGCGCCAATTCGATCGGTTTGCCGTCGGCATCCGCGAGTGTTGGCAAGTCCTCGCGTTTCAGGCTATCAAACGGACTGAAGCGGCTCGGTTGTGCTTCTTGTGCTTCTTGTGCTTCTTGTGCTTGTAACCATCTCGCTCCGAATATCTTTCCGTCATGTCCGTGGCCGCTGACGTCCTTCAGGATGTTGCCACTCGCTTGAGAAAAGTCGTAGAGCGCCACCGTGTCCGCGTCTGTGCTCATCAGACCCGGCGCAAATGCATCTCGGTAGCGAATCGAACTGGACACGCGAGCGGCATGGATGACGCCGCTAAAGAACTCACTTGGCTCACGAAGTCTAGTTGCGGAAGCGATGGCGGCTCCCAAGGCAAAGTGATCTTTGCCATGGCCCGCAACCACGCGAGTGCGATACCCATCAACCGAAATTGGGCCGCGATCGTTGGGTTGACCATCTCGAAAAATCTGAAATGTGTCGTCTTCTAGTACCATCGCCACATGTTGAAACTCACCGCCCGAGCGAATGCCAAAGTAGAGTGTTGGCGTGGTAGACGACTCGGCATCCGTTGACCAAACCTGACCATAGGGTGCAAGCCCCTCGGGAGTCGCGTCGATTGACAAACGAGCTCGCCAATCCCAGCCGATGATTCCACTACGGTACGAGCGTGCCGCTGCGTGATCCGGGGTAATCCAGGCTTCCAGAGTTAGCGGGGCTCCAGTGAATTCAAGTGACGGAATATGCACGTAATCGTCGATTCCGTCGAGTTGCAGCCCGATCGAACTTAGCAATGCTTTTTCTGTTTCGTTTAGAGGCTGCTTTCTACGACCCGCATGCAGCTCGCCACCTTCTTTGATTTCGATCTGTGTCTGGCCGTCGGACTCTAAAGCCACTTTCTCGGCAGAGACTCGGAGTTCTGTAGTACTGCCATCATTGTGCGTGATACGGATAATCACGGCTGCCGAGATAATCGCCAACGCGGCAAGTAATCCGACAGAGATCAACTTGCTCCGAAACGCAGGGCTTGGCGCGCTCGTCGTGATAGGCGAAACCGGCTGTCTATAAGAATGAGCCTCAATCGACCGCAGTTCGTCCACAACCGTTTCCGCGGAAGCCGGTCGCAGATCAGGCTTCTTTGCCAGCAAACGCAGGATCAGTTGTGAGAACGCTGCGGGCAATTCTGGTGAAAGCTGCGCCGCAGGAGGAGGATCATGGTTCATTACCGCCAGCAGCAGACCGGTCGTATTACTGGCTTGAAACGGTGGCTGGCCAGTACACATGCGGTACAACACGCATCCCAGACTGAACAAGTCGGATCGTCCATCAACCTGCTCACCGCTCGCTTGTTCCGGCGACATGTATGCCGGCGTCCCTACAATGCTGTCCGAACGCGTAAGCTGCGTATCCTCTTGGCCCGCTCTGACTAGCCCAAAGTCGAGAATCTTCACGCGACCGCGTGTGTCTTCCAGCCAAATGTTGCTAGGTTTGATATCGCGATGGATCAGGCCGCCCTCGTGAGCGACCGCCAAGCCCTCGGCGACTTCTCGTGCAATGCGCACGCTATCTGAGACTGGCAGTTTGCCTTCACGTTTCAACCGATCGTCGAGCGTTTCTCCTGATAAGAACGGCATCGACAGGAAAGGAATGCCACGGTCTTCGCCGACTTGATTGATATGCACGATGTGCTCGTGCGCCACGGACGCCATCGCCTGGGCCTCGCGCATGAACCGCTGGCGGCTGGCCGCGTTCGCTGCAAGCCCGGGCAACATGACTTTGAGAGCGACGCGTCGTTGCAGCTGAGGATCTTCCGCGAGGAACACCACGCCCATGCCACCAACGCCCAGTGTACTGAGAATCCGGTAGCCTCCCAACTGACCGATTTCGCTATCTGATTGTTGGGGACCAAAGAGCAGAGCCAATTCCCGATCCAGCTCCTGCCCCGGTATCGTTTCACTCTCTGACGCACAACCTGAAGTCGTCGGAGCATCGCCGCGGAAAGGATGGAGACCGCGTTGGCGCAAGCTAAAGACAATGCGGTCGACCGCAGCCTCCGGCACCAGTTCGGCGAGGGTCGATCCTCGATGCAGAGCGCTTCCAAACATCGACTGCGACAAGGCCTGTTCGGCAGTCCCGGCACAATCAGAGCAGTGTGCGATATGTTGCACCAATTCCTCGCAGCGTTCGTCCGAGACGTTGCCGGAAACAAGTTCAGCAAATGCTTCCACCGTTGGGCAAACCATCCGCGTCATCGTTATGTTCCTCTTCATTCCGGCTGGCGAACTTCGAAAGGACCGCGCGGTTATATAAACGCAGCGGCCCTTGCTAATAGTAGGCGCGAAACCTCGCTTACGTTACGCGAGAACGCACTAAGGCATCACTGCATGTCGATCAATCCCACAGCCCACCCAATTCCTGACGCAACCGGCACAACACCCGAAACTTGGCAGCGCGAATAGCTCCTTCGGTCATGCCCAATTCGCTAGCCACTGAAGCTGCTGACCGATCGTTAACAACGCACTCCCAGCAAGCGCGCCAAGTGCGCTCCTCGAAATCTGTCTGCATTAATGTCAGGGCACGCTGAACAAGATGTTGGCGGTACTCGATTTCCCAAAACGCGTCGGCATCGTCCGGCGCTGAGTACTCGTCGAATTCAATGCCGGAAACCGCTGGCCGTTTCCGACGTTGCATTTCATGCCACTTGTTCAGCGTTACACGCCGCAGCCAACTTCGAAAACTTTGCTGAGCGTCGTACTGAAAATCTGGAAGTTTCTGGATCAGAAGTTGCAATACTTCTTGAACAAGATCCGCAGCATCGGCCTCCTCCAATCCAGCGCGGCGTGCCCAGTAAAACAAGAGAGGCGAGTACAAACGCACGAAACGTTCCCACGCGTCGGAATCACTACGCTGTCGAAGGCGAAGGAGTAGAGTTTGCGATGTGGAGTGCAAGCACGGTGCTCCGAAGACCGGCCAGCGTTCAGAACTGGCCCGATTCAGAACTTCTTTTTCAACAGCGGGGTGGGCTCCATCATGATATCGATTTCGTGGCTTTGGAAGTCCCCGTGGAGATATTTTCAACAAGGCGAGCGAAGTCGAACCGCTTACTGGCTGTGGGAAATTAGCGGCCGGAAACTCGCGTTTGTGAGTTCCCGTAACCACACTGTGCAGAAAGCGAGCTACTTTCGCTGTAAATCGAGCGACCGCCAGCAATACCAACTCGCCACGGACTCATACGGTGCCCACGGTCTCGCGATTTCAATACACTGCGCCTTGTCCGGTAGTTCATCGAACCCGTAAAGGTTTCGGATCGCCGAGCGAATGCCAAGATCCTCGTGCGGAAACACGTCGAGTCTGCCGAGTGAGAAGATTAGAAACATCTGCGCCGTCCACCGTCCAATACCTTTAACTTTAGTCAGCTCGCTGACCACCGCTTCGTTTGATAAACGCCCAATTCGATTTAGGGGTATATCACCGTTCGCTACTTTTTGAGCCAAGTCGGCGAGGTAGACCGCTTTCTGCGGCGATATGCCAACGGCGCACAGTTCATCTGCCGAAAGACGCTGAACACTTGTTTCCGTCAGTCCATCCGGTTCCACCAATTCGTCCAGCCGTTTGCGAATCGATCGCGCCGCGTGGGTTGATATTTGTTGCGAGATAATAGCACGTACCAGAGAAGCGAATCGCTTTCGTTCGAGTTTCAAATCGAAAGGTCCGCTGGTATCAATGACCTTGCGGAGAATCGGATCGCTGGCGCGAAGGTGTTTCAGAGCGTGCTGGCGTTCTGTCGTAGTCAGCGCCATGGTGCAGTGAGGGTGATCGTGGTTATTGCTGTTGAATGATTACGACCCAATCGGTTCGAAAAACTTCAGCTTCCGGAGGGCGAGCCGTAAGAATGACGGGAGCAAAGGCCGCGAGTGGCGAATCGCCACCGGGAACAGCAATCGGATCGTGGTAGTCGGAACTTAGCAGATTCTGGTCATTGGCCAGATCGGTGCTCGTCGCTCGTATGGACTTGACAACGCTTGGGTCGAGGTGCGGCAACTCGTCGGGATTGGAAACATTTCTTAGGTCCGGATGGTGAAGTAGAAGGCCTTCTCCTGATGGGCCCTTCTTATTCGAGTCTTTGAGCTTCATGAAATACCGTCGCATATCCACGAGCAGTACCTTTTGGCGCTCCGGCAGCGGAATGTCAAGTCCCGCGAACTGACCGAGTTCGATCGACATGCCAACGACTCCCAGAGTTGGACCATTATCAGCTGATTTGATGGGTGCAGAGAAAACGACAATCAAGTCTCCACCGTTGGTGCTCTCCATGGCTACCGAGACATGGGACTCACGCAACGGCGGCCCCGATTCGAAGTCGCTTAGCTGGCCGTGAAAGTAGTCGCGATAGCTGTAGTTTTCGCCCAAGCTCGCAAATGGCAAGCCGTCTTCCTGGAGCAGAGGGTATCGTGCCACTTGTGTTCCATCTGCCGCACAGACAAACCACGAACGTGATTCGATATGCTCGTTCCGTGCGGCTTGAGTGTCGATCCAGCGCTGCAAGGGTTCTCGAAGCGATTGATCTTGTGGCTGTGAATTGATTTGCTCCATCATCGAGTGTACGTCGGGGTGATCCGTGGCAGCCTCCAGAATCCTCAAGCGGATATCCACTTTGTCCGCGATCGTTCGAGCGGCAAATCGCGCGGACACCGAGAGACTGTGCTTACGAAGTTCGTGTTCGCTTTGCTGTAGCGTTACAGCCTTGGAACGGAGCTCGCTGAAAATCGCCGTCGCTGCCAGTCCGGAAATGGTTAGGAGGAGCAAGCCGACCAGCAGGCCTTGGGACAGCGCTCGGTGGCGGCGCCCCCAGCGCGCGAGCCTGCGAGAAATGGGGTCTCGATAGGCGGTCACGGGAGCGTCGGCGAGATAGTTTTCAACGTCCTCCGCTAAATCCAAAGCAGTCTCATAACGATCTGACGGCGTCGATGCCATCGCCTTCAAGCAAATCGCTTCGAGAGCTTTGGAGATCCTGCGATTTAGCAAAGTTGGTTTTTTGAAATCGCCGCGAATAACCTTGGAACGCAATTCATGTAGCGTACCACTGAAGGGGACTTCGCCAACCAAAATCTTGTACAACGTCACTCCAAGACTGTAAACGTCGCTGGCGGGAGTCAACTCGAGCGTGCCGGAGGCTTGTTCGGGGCTCATGTAAGCTGGGGTACCGCCCCAACTGTCTCCTGATGAGCTGCCCGAACTGGGCATCAATGTCATCTCGCCGCTCTGCTTAAACACGCCTTGCCGGCTTACATGCATCGCCAGGCCCCAATCGATCACAATCGTCTCGCCGTAACGACCGAGCATGACGTTTTCGGGCTTAATGTCACGGTGTACGATCCCGCGATTGTGGGCGTAGGCCATTGTCTTGCAGACTGCGACGAACCGTTCGAGCAACTCGCGATACTGACGTTCACGATCAGTTGCCGATCGATTGTCTGAATCATCACGTTTGTAATATCGCACGATTGAATCATTCAATGTTCGCCCCTGAATGAATCGCATCGCATAGAACAACTCGCCCTTGCCTGTATCGCCCAAGCCATAGACCGGTACGATGCCCGGATGCTCAAGGCGGCTTGTGATTTCCGCTTCGAGCCGAAATCGGTCGCGGCTTTCCCGGTCGTCGGCGAGATTGGTGCGAATGAACTTCACGGCGACTTCACGGCTCAACTCTTGGTCGTCCGCTCGGAACACCATCCCCAATCCACCCTGAGCGTGGAGCCGCAGTTTCCCGAATCGCGATTCCATCACGAGCGTGTCGTCGATGTCGCTGACGGTGTCCGATCGCCGTCCCTGTAGCCAGCGTTCGAAGGTGTCTTTAACGACCTGCCGGTGGTCCGGGAAGCGAGTTTCGTAGATGTGAGAAACGAGAGTCTCCCCGCCTTCGCTGGCATAGGTCAGTTCAATTAGAAGCAGTTCGCTGAGCAGCTTGGAACGCTCTGGTTCTTCCCAGTCGATCAGCAGGTCTTCGATCCGAAGGTCTTGGTCCGATTTTCGGGCCGCCTCGAATTCTGCGCACGCGCTCTCGACCGGCCCCGACCCAATGGCGTCTTCTGTGATATCCGAGTTTAGTCGCTTCGCGCCCATTATTTGCCTCGTCGAGACTAGCATTGGCCCGCACTTTACCCGGGCGACATGTAATTGCGATTATAACAACCCAGGGACGGTCAGCTATCTACTTGTATTGCGTTTGCGAGTTGCGGGTTAAAACTTCCGTAGCGTGCCCACCTTTCCAGCCTGGTTCGTCCGGGGTTGTCGGCGATTGAGTATGCACGCTTTCCATAATAGACGTGCGGATGCAAAGAGAGCCTCGCGTCGTTGGACAACGCGAGGCTCTGTATCGTTGAAACGGGGTTGCTAGAGCTTTACTTCTTTGCCGTTACATGAAAACCGGCACTCAGCAGAGCTTTTACTACCGCTTTACCGTCGAAGTCGCCTTCAATAACCACTGTGTCTGACTTCGCTTTCGCCGTGTCGGCTACGACGCCGTCCACAGATGCGATGGCGGCTTTGACGGCTTTGTTACAGCCCCCACAGCAATTGTGAACGCCTACCAATTCGAGGCGTTGGACTTTACCGGGCTTCACACCGCTGTCATCCTTCATCTTCAGCTCTTTGCTATCAGATTTGCCGTGAAAGCCTGCTGCGGCGATTGCGTCCAACGCCTTTTGTGCCGTGGCATCGTCGCTGGCCGTGATTGTCGCGCTGCTATCGTCTTGCTGGACTTTAACACTGGCGCCGTCGACGGTGCCGACTGCGTTCGTGACACCTTTCACACAAGCACCACAACACAGGTGCATCTTCGAGAGACTGACCGTCGTTTCTGCTTGCACAGCGGCAGCAAAGGTTGTGACCACCAAAAAGGCAGATAGCGTGGTTGCGAGAAAAACTCGAGTTGAATTCATGGTATTGCTCCAATTAGATAATCTGATTCATCGTTATCGGCTGATCGAGCCGTGTGAACGGCTCAACACAGAATGTCAGTCGAAACAAAAGGAAAGGACAGTTGAACTCGGTATGTACCAACCAAGTCTTTTAAATCAACCACCGGCAGAGGAGTTGCTGCTTTGATCGAACAGCGGATGGCGGGCGGGATGCGACTGATTCCAACGACTGACGCTGGAGGATCGTGCCAAAGAAGTTTTGATGTGGCTGCGGCGAATCTATCGATACTGTGTCCTGCCGCTGACGAATCGCTCGCCGCGTCCGCGCGAGCTCAGCAGGTAACTCGTTGTGTCTACACTGGCATTGATGCGAGGTGGTTGCGGTCAGTGCGTCGACCGTGGGCCGCGACGCGTTCGCTTCCGCCTCGCAGTGAGGGCAAGCGGGTTCGGCGACGGGGGCAGGTTCGGATGTACAGCACGCCGACGCAGAACTCAACTCGTTAGTCGACCGTGTGCAACAACAGTCCACGACCGGCAGCGAAGGGATAGTCAACACTGCGCTGAAGAGTATGTGGATGTAGAGGCGTCGCTGTCGCATGGAGATAAAGTTGTTGGTGCAGCACTTTATGGAAGTGAGTGACTCACTCTGTAACGTCCGATTTTACGCAGGGACATCACGGAGTTCCAGAGATGTTCTTCAGACTTGCCTTCAAGTTTGGTTTGCCCCCTGTCTATTTGTGGGCGTGGCGACCAGCTTCGCAGCATGAATGCAAATTGGAGCTGGCTGGCGAGCTGTACACCGAATCGGCATTGAAACGTGTTCTTTCGGCGAATGTTGTTGCCGCAGCACCCCCTCGCACAGGGATTTCCCGGGGCGAATTGCGATTCGAGCGTGGAAGGCATTGACCTTGCTGTGAATCGGTCGATTCACGACAATCCGCGCTCTATGCAGAAAACACCACGAATCTCTCGCATCTCGACGGTCGTAACGGTTTCAGTCGTGGGAATGTCACTCGCCGTGGTGTTCCTATGGATACGTCCGTTAGATGCGTACTTGCTGTACAGGTGGCAGCGTGAACTTGCCACGTTGCCCGATGAAGAAGTTCCTGTTCGGCTCGAACAGATTGCATTGCTAGGTGACCGCAGTGTACCAACGCTTGTGCGAGGGATACACAGCGAACGGCAAGTTGTTGCGATCAACGCATCGCGTCTGCTGCAACGTGAGTTCAGTGCCTGGGAAATGCGGTCGAGCCACGATGCTTCACGACTCGTCGCACTCGTTGCGAGCGAGATGGCTGAACTCGCGACCAATCCGGGGCCGTACTCGGATGGAGGGGCGACTTGGCTTGCGACGCGAATCCTGTTGTGGCCGATTGACCGCGAATTGATTAGTGGCGAGCGGCTTGTGGCTGACTGCGAGTTGATTCTTCGGTCCGCCAAGGCGCCGCCGTCTGAAGCTCTCGAAGAGGAAGCCGCTAAGGTGGAGGAGCCGCGGGGCACGATGAGCGCTGAGTCGAAGGGACCGGACCCAGCCGAGCTGTTCTCCTTGGACGCGGTTGGTGCGGTGTCTGTGCCGCCAGCCGATATGACGTTGCTGCCGTTACAGGAACCACAGATTTCAAGCGAGTTGCACGAGGTAGCAATTGCGGAACCTACCAATCTGGCTCGAGTTCCGGTGGCCAGCGCGTTTGACGCACGCTCTAGCGGCCCCACCGTTGATGATGAAACTTCCCTGTCGACCGCGAAGCCGCTCGTGGCGGATCCGCGTCAGAGTCTCGAGTTGCGTCGCGATGCTCCCGTTGCCCCACGCGTAGTGACCATTCATCCTGACTTGACCTCGATGTCGGACCTCGATGTCATGCGACAGCTCGCGGGTAGTGACGACGTAATTGTTCGTGAGGCGGTTGACGAGTTGTACAACCGCGGCTTCCAAACGAAACACTTTCGTTTGGCCGAGTTGTTGGTCGATCCTGATGTCGGAGTTCGCCTGCAACTTGTGCAAAGTCTGCCGCAGATGGCCGGAATCGATTCTCGTCCATGGCTGTTGTGGCTGAGTCGGGATCGGGACCCTGCGGTTCGCAAGGCGGCCTTGGCGGTTATTGCTACGAGTTCAGATCCGACACTACAGAAACGCGTCTATGAACTCGAACAGGAAGAGACTGACGAAGAGGTGCTACAAACAGTCCGACAAATCTTAAGCAGCAGGCAACGAAATTCCATTCGTTAAGTCGCGGAGAAGACAACTTCCCCGCCGTTGATTGTCTTGAGGACAGCCGCTGGTCCGGTCTCTGGCAATTCGAAGAGGACAAGGTTGGCTTGCGAACCGACCGCGAGATGTGCGGGCGTTTGACGGATCAGCTCCGCGGGGCGAATGCTCGCCATTTCAATTGCCGTGTTCAGATCGCAGCCTGCGAAACGCATGACATTTGCGACGCCGTGTGTGATCGGTAGTCCAGCACCGGCGAGATATTGGCGCTGGCCAGCAACGACGATCTTGCCATCGTCAAGGATCTCGATGTTACCAATGCTTGTATTCGAATAAGCTCCTGGCGGCATTCCCGCCATGCCGACAAGATCGCTGACCAGGACACATCGCTCTGGCGTCTTGCCGCGTACGAATGACTTGACGACGGCAGGTGGAAGGTGGTGCCCGTCCACGATCAAGCTGGCTACGAGTCGATCGTCAGCGAGTTGGTCCCAAATATAATTGGGGTGTCGGCGAATCTGGCCGTGAGCCGCGTTACCAAGATGAGTGCTCATGCTCGCGCCTGCATCGACGGCTGCACGAATCTGGTCGCTGTTTGCTGCCGTATGTCCGATTGCTATCAGGATTCCGCTCGCAACTGCCTTCGCAATGAACGCAGGCGAACCGTCGTACTCGGGCGACAGCGTCAGGATCTTGATTCTTCCGCCGGCCGCTTCCTGAAGCCGTTGAAACTCGTCCCAGTCTGGTGGGCGGCAATGTTCCAAAGGATGAGCACCTCGCGGACCTTCCTCTTTCGAGATGTAGGGGCCTTCGACATGAAAGCCGGGTACACGACGAGCTACCTCTTGTGATTCTTCACATGCGGCTGCGAGGATTCTCATGGTGTGCGAAAGCATCTCGAAGCTGTGTGTCGTCGCGGTCGGCAAGTAGCTGGTAACTCCGTCAACGTCCATCGCAAGGCTGACGCGCAGTACCTTTTCCGTGGTCAGCTCAAAGTCATTGAACTCTTGCCCGCCGTAACCGTTCACTTGCAGATCAACAAAGCCGGGCGCGAGCCACGGGGTGGTTGCCTCGGAATCAACTGGCGTGATATCCGTTACAATCCCTTTGTCGATCGTAAGCGAGACAGACGTACCATCATCATATCGGCGGCCACGAATCTGCATTGACATACTCCTAGCTCATTGGCGCATGCGCGTGTGATGATCGTTAGCCTACCCTCCCGGCTGAAGACTGGCCAGCCAGTGCTGTTCGGACGTTTGACAACGGCAAATCAAGACCGATATTTGCTGACGGGCACTGACGTGATCCGTCGTCAGGCAACGCACGTGATGCATTCGGTGTCACTCAGGGAGACGAACTAATGCAGCCTCATATCGCGGACGGCGGTCGCATGATGGCCGCATCGACTTCCAACACCTCGACAACAACAGCTAATCGCCGCGAGAGTGAGCGAGGGTGGAACGCCGAGTTTGTCGTGACACGTTACGTTGTTGTGTTGAATCTTGGTCCTGTTTGCCGCGCTGAATTGATCAACGAATCTGAGGGTGGCATTGCAATCCAGGTGCGAGACCTGAGCCGGACTGCCGACGCGGGGCGCTTGATCGAAGTGATCTACCGAGGAAAGCGAAGAGCGGCTGAGATTCGACACATCGCCGCGAACGACAGCGGTTTTCTTGTTGGCTTGCGCTGGATGAAAGCTCACCTGTAACAGATAATCTTGCAGCGCTACTTTATTCGGGCGATTGTTTGTGCGATCCTAGAGCACGCGGCGTTACGACGCGTCGAAACGAGTGCCTTGGGAGTTCCATCATGCTGTCGCTGCGACTGTCTTGGATTGTTTGTTTGCTGTCGATGTTCATCGTTGCCTCGTCATATGCTGTGCCGCCCGGTGAGCCCCACGTCTACAAAGAGGTCAATGGACGGTCGTTGTCGCTATACGTGACGAAACCGAAGGATTGGCTGTCGAATGACCAACGGCCTGCGATTGTGTTTTATCACGGTGGTGGCTGGACCGGCGGGGCGCCTGGGCAATTTGACGAACATAGCGGGTATCTCGCATCTCGCGGCATGGTCGCGGTGCAAGTCGAATATCGGTTGCTGGATCGTAAGGGAAACGAGCCGCCAGAGACTTGCGTAGCCGATGCCAAGTCAGCGCTACGTTGGGTGCGCTCTCACGCCAGAGACCTTGGGATCGATCCGAGTCGCATCGCTTCCGGTGGCGGTTCGGCTGGGGGGCATCTCGCCGCTTTTGTGGGGATGGTAGACGGAGGTGATGCCGCCGAAGACGATAAATCGATTTCGCCAAAGTCTAATGCAATGGTGCTATTCAACCCCGTGTTCGACAACGGGCCCGATGGATGGGGGCACAAACGGGTCGGCGATCGTTACCGCGAGTTCTCGCCGTTTCACAACATCAGCCGGGACGACCCGCCAGCGATTGTCTTCCTGGGATCAAAAGATGCACTGATTCCGGAGAAGACCGTTCACGATTTCAAAGCCAACATGGAGAAAGCGGGAGTTGCGTGCGAAGTGTTGATCTTCGAGGGACAACCGCACGGGTTCTTCAATTATGGACGGAACGACAATAAGTATTACCACGAAACCGTGCTCGCTATGGACAAGTTTCTGGCGTCGCTTGGGTGGATTGAAGGACCTCCGACTTTGCTTGTGCGATAATCAGGATCTGTCATGAAAAGTCGCTCACAGCAAGCACTTTCGCGCCGCGCCGCACTAAAGGGCGGTGTCGCGTCGACCGTCTTGTGGCCGGCCTGTTTTCGGGCCAGAGCAGCAGAACGACAAGAGCTGTCGTTTGTGGTCGTAACCGACACGCATCTTGGATATCGAAATCAGGAGTCGGCAGCAAAACTGTGGCACAAGACGGCGCTCGAAATCAACGATGCACCGGGGGAGTTAGTTCTGCATCTGGGCGATATTGTTGATGGCGGTCGCGAGGAGCAATATCCGATTTACCTGGAAACTCGCGGATTGATCAACAAGCGGGTCCATGAAGTAGGCGGCAATCACGATCCGGAGGATTTGTTCCGGAAATACATCCGCGAGGAAGTCTCAACGGTGGTCGAACACAGCTGGCTGCGTTTTCTGTTGGTGAACAATGCGCGTCGCGATTCGCATGACGGTTTCCTTTTGCCCGAGCAACTCTATTGGCTTCGGTCGAGGTGCGAAGAAGCAGTACGTGATGACCAATTAGTGTGTATCTGTATGCATGTGCCAGCGCATTGGAATCGACATCCGGACCGCGCATGGTACGTGAAACCCGGGAGTGGTCACAAGGAGTTTGGAGAACTTCTCGATCGTTTTAAGGACCAGCTCGTGCTGGTCGCGCACGGTCATTTCCACAATGGCATTCGCGGTTGGAACGACCGCTACGGCGTCCACGAGATCTGCTTTCCCTCGGCGCTATACAACCAGAATCGAGGTTTAGAGGAGAAAGCGGCACCCGGTTTTAACCCCGGGGAGTTCCGTGCCGGCTATACGCTTGTGACAATCCGCGAAGGAACAATGAGGCTTCGGTACAAGCCGATTGGCGATGAGGTGAGCCTCGAAAGGCAGTGCGACATGGGCCGGTCGGCCTAATTCACTTCTGCCTGGTTACGGTAGCAAGACGGTGACGTTGACCACGGCACCGTGATAGAACGCATTGCCGCTAGTACTTCCGCCGCTTTGAGTCGCCCAATCGATCGCTGCGAATTGCTCGCCGAGCAAAGCAAGCCCGTCAACCCACAGCAGCTGGTACCCAGCGCTGACGGAAATGCAATCGGTAAGTAGCAAGCTCGCCATAATGCCAATCTCGCCAGCGAAGGCGACTCGTGTCGAAGAATTTCTGACCTGTGTCATCGTTCCATTGACATATTGGCCGTCGTACCCCACATCATTTCCGTAGATTCCGGCTTTGAAGACTCCGTCGAGTGTAAAAGGTCCGCCATGGTCAATAAAGTTGACCGCCGCGCCGCCTTGAAACCCGTAGAGATCGTTGTTCGCAAAACCCTCATACTCGGCGTAAGGATTCATTCCTTCTGTAAATTCGATGTTGAGGTTTTCGTTAATCGACAGCCAGCGGAATCCTGCCATCAGATCGAGCCACTCGTTGTGCCGATGAACGAGATTCAATTCAGCGCTGTATAGGTCTGAGCCAAAAATGCTGTCGATTCCGGTAATCAGAGTACTGCCGGGTGAGGCGTGACCGTAGAGCCATGCGCCGTTGGTCGTCGTTGCTGTCGTGTTTACCGTCCAGTCGTCGATTGCAAAGAAACGCGCGTTTAGACTGTAAGTCTCTGTGCAGTTCCTGGTGACATCGACATTAATCCCACCGTGATAACCGGTATTTAGCGCCGAAGAAGCCATGAGCGGATTGTGGCTGTTATCCACGACCACGGCACCGGAGTAAGAGGCATCGCGATTGAGAAATATGGCCCCAGCGCCGACTTCCCATAGGTCGTCCGCTTTCGTCACTTGAGGTGCGGTGGCGCCAAATAAGATCAGCAGTGCGGCCAATTTTGAGAATAGAGTGTTCGACATCGGCGCGATCCCTTGCCATCCGTGCGGAGTTGTTGCGTTCCCTTGCGTTTGTTGGATCATCGGCTCTCTCATTTCGCTGCCTTAGGATGTTTCCGCCACGGATCCTGATCCAAATGTTCCCACTGACCCCACCAGTCCTAACAATCGCGCTGCTCATAAAAGTCAAACGGCGCTCCTGCTCGGCGGTATGCTCCTAAGGCGGCGGGATTTACAATGACAGGCCGGTTGCCCGAGAAGCCGTTCGTCGGCGTTTGGAGAAAAATCAGCGATGCCGATTCGAGTGGTGTGTAAACATTGCGGGAAACAATTCTCGGCGTGGGATGACTTGATCGGCAAGACGGTCAAGTGTCCGAAGTGCCAGCAGCAGATGACCGTCCACTCGGGTAACGAGGCGCTCGACACTCCGGCAAAGCCTGCTCCGTCTCAACCGACGCGACCGGTATCATCTCCTCCAGCAGTGCCGAATCGGGCTTCACCGCGGTCGGTGACGCCACCGATGCCGAATGCCTCTGTGTCGTTGCCCACCGCGCCACGACCGACGGCACCTGACGAGATGGCACGGCCCTCTTACGCCGTCGACGATTTTGATGACAGCGACGATTTGCCCTACGCTTGCCCGCACTGCCATCAAGCGATGCCAGCCGACGAAGACCTCTGTGACCGTTGTGGATATCACCGTGTGCTTCAACGGCGCATTGATGTCAGCGAGGGGATCAATAAGCCGGATAAGTCCGTTGGATTCGAGCGGTTATTTCGAGGTCAATTGGCTGATCGGGATTCGGCGGAAAGCACTTTGCTGATGATCAAAGTGTTTGCCGTGTTTATCGCGGTTGCCTTCCTCTTTGTCTGTCATCCGTGGTCCTGGTTGGTGGCGATTGTCGGCGGCGCCGGTTACTTCGTATTGCAAACCAAGAGGCGTTCATCGACAACAGGATCTGCTGATCCTTCGGCGGTCAATCAGGATGTTGTCTCAACCTTCATGTGGGCGCTTGTGTTGGGCTTCCAGCGTGCGGTCGGGTGGCGCGTTGCGGCGTGGCCGTTTCCGACGACCAAGGTGCTCACTTTACACGATTCGACCTTTACCGATCAGGATCTGCAGAGTGTGGAAGGTCTTTCGAGTTACGAGACGCTGGATTTGGAAGGAACTCAGTTGTCCAATGCCGCACTCGAACAACTTGCGAGGATGAAACAACTGCGTTTTGTCGTCCTGCGCCGCACGAACGTCACCCTCGCAGGTGTTCAACGCTTGCAGCAAGCATTACCCAAGGTGTGCATTTGGTATTGAAGAGCGCAGGGGCCGGTCGCTCACTCTGCCGCTGGCGCAGCGGCATTGTTTTGCGATCCGTTCCCTTGAGGTTGGTTGCCCCGTTGACCGTTTGGTTGTGCGTTGTCTTTAGTCGCCTGTGTGCCTGATTGCTTTTCGCCGAGTAGTCCGGCCAAAACCGCGCGAACTTTTTCGGCGTTCAGATTTCCACCAAGTTTAACGACGGATACCGAAGAGACTGGTTTGGCCGCGGTGTCGAGTGTCTCGATCATTGCCGAAATACTTTTCATAAGTTGCTCTCCCTCCGCGGAGATCAACAGTACGTTCGAGACCTCGTCGATCCCAATTGACAGCTTTCCTTTGAACGAGATGTGAGTTCGATCCGGCTTATCGGCATTCTCCCCTTCATTGAAGATGTAGGTGGTGCCTGAAGGTTGTCGGTTTTTTGCTTCTGGGTTGCCTTGCTGTTGGAGCGATTTGTCGTTGGAACTCAGCAAGTCGCGGTAGACGTCCTTGATTGCCTCGGCGATGACCGCGGCTTTGGAATGTTCGATTTGGAATACAGCGGAAAGTCGTGCGGATTGAGAATCTTCCGGCTCGGGTTTGTCGTAGATGTTTATCAGCTCTTCGATCGTTGCTAGTTGGTCTGCGGTGGCTCCCTGAACCAGGATCGAGTTGGAGTCATAATCGTAAATGAACTTTAGCTTGGGCCGCTGTGATAGACGAAACCGAGTCTTCTCTTCTTTCTGCGGCGCGTAGTCGTAAAAGTAATATCGACGACTCGAACTCTTTGGTTCGTCTTCCTCGTCCTTAAAGAAATCCTCCAGGTTGTCTTTGACGTAATAAGCGTCGACATACAAGAGTTTGAATATCTTGTAACTGGGGGCTGGTGGAGCGAGCTGGCTAACTAACTCTTCCAGCAGATCCAATGCTTCGGTGTCCTGCGAGGTGATGACGAGTCGTCCAGCGTGATCGATCGACACGTTGACGGGTGGCGGCGTGCCCACCGACGGTTTGCGGCTATCGAGAAGCAAGCGACGGAGCTCTTCGCGCGAGGGCGGTTCGGTGGGTTGTGGGGAAGACTCTTCGGGTTTTTCATCGCTCTCGTTTGCTTCCGAATTTGCATCGAAGAGGGCGAGTGTAAATCGTGCCCTGTCGCGTCGCACTTCTTTTACCTCAGGAGCGGGTTCATTCGGCGCGGGCTCTCGCTCGGAGGGCTCTTCCTTTTCTGGGACCATGGGGAGATTCAATTCATTCGGTGCGAGCGAAGGCCACGCTTGGCGTAGGCGTTCCAAAAATTGTGCCGCTTCTTCAGGAGGAATGACGTTCAACACCCGCATCTTGCTCGTTCGCCCGCCTTCCGGAGGAATCTCACCGAGTTTCACGAGTAATTTGCGAACGGACTCGATCTCAATCTCGTTGGCCCATAACAGTAGCATGTTGTTTTCAACATCGGCATCGACACGGAATTCGTCATCATCCCCGGTTTCCTGTTCGTTGTTATAGCGGGATGAGTAGTAGCTGAAGTAGCGTGGCTGTTCCTGCTCCTTCTTCTCGCCAACCATCATGAACTCGATGGTTCCGGCAACGTAGTCCGCGGCCAGACGTCGAAGCTGGATCACCTCGAACTGACGACCGCTGCCATCCAAGTTGCTGATCAATTGCTGGATTGTAGCATGGTCAACAAGCGAAGCGTACGCGACGATCGATTTGGACTTCTCGTCAGCTTCGAGTCGCGTATTCGGATCCAGGTCACCAACGTCTTGCAGGGTCTTTACCAGCGGTGTTGGCGATATGGAGTGCAATCGGTACGCGTGAATTTGAAACGGTTTGTTCAGCAAACCATCGCGGTGCGACGTTGCGACATCCAGTGCTTCGACTGCCTTCTCGATGATCGCCATCTTGTCGGGTGGCGCGTGAGCCACGACGCTGTTCTTTCGTGTGTTAACGATAAGATGGACTTCGGCCTGCTTCTTGGGCGCTTGGCCCGGCTGTTGATTCCCGCCACGTTGCTGCATTTGCTGCATCATCTGCTGCATTTGTTGCATTTCCTGAGGGCTCATGGGAGTCGCCGGCTTTTTCGTCTCCAACCCCAACAGCTCTTGTAGCGACGTCATGACGTCTGCAGCGCGAACATAATTGAGAACGAACTCCTTTATCAAATTGTCCTGTCCTAACTCGGACTGCTCTTGTTGCAGCAGGTGGTAGATTTCTCGCAGATTGACCACGGCATCCATCGCCTCGATGCGATTCGTGTTCTTGAGAGCTGTGAGTGTGCCGTTGGGGCTTTTCATCGGCTTCAATTCCTCGACAGCATCTTCAGCGAGTAACCAATCGAGTTCGAAAGAAACCTTTGCAAACTCGTGCGGCAGGCGTCCGTCGAGCTGATCCGGCGCGACCCTTGGTACCATGCCGGGGTTGATTTCGCTGATCTTTGCTACGGAAAGCACCTCGCCATTCCGTAGCATGGTGTAGCCGCGGGCCAGCAGGTGCCGATTGATTAGGTCGCGAGTCTCTTCAACCGAATAGGCTCGCTGTGTCGAGAGATTCAAGTAACCGCTCGGCAACTCTTGCCAGTCGAGGCTCATTTGGGAAACGCTTGCCAACCATTCCAAGACACTGGGCCAGGGCTGATACTGGAAGTTGAATCTCAACAGTCCTTCACTATCTGGCTGGACGGTCAACTCTTCGGCATTCGGCTTCGTGGGCGGCTCCGTCGGGCGCATAACGGGCTTCGACGCGTCGGACTGTTCCTCTTTCTTCTCGCCGTCGGACTTTTTATTGTCCGAATCCTTCTTGTCATCGGGCTTTGACGAGTCGCCAGCGGGCTTGCCGTCGCCGACGGGCATCGGTGGTTGGCCGGGTCGTATCACCGTCGGCTTACCATCCGGGCCGCGAACGACTCGTTGAGGGCCAGCCGATGGTGCCTCTTCCTCCTGGGCCAAGGCGAGCGCTGGGCCGAAGCATGTGAACGCGCAGACCGCCAGCGTCGTGATTGCGAAACGTATCGTGAGCATCGAATTCCCCATGGGTTGCGTCGTGTGGAACATTTTTTCGTGTTACACAGCGCCTTGCGATTCCCATTATGAGTTGGTTGGGGGCACGGACGCAAGTTGTTCCTTGGGCTGTTCGATAACCGTCAATTCGTCGATCCCGATCCTTTCGAGTTCCTGGGTGCTTCCATCGGGCCAGCGAATTACGACTTGCTCGATGCTATTTACGCTGCCAAGTCCCACGGTGACTGGTAGTTCGGACTGAGAAAGGTAGCTGCGTGTCGGCATGACTTGTCGCCGCAGGATACCGTGCTTGGTGTGTACCTCGACCCAGGCTCCGATTGCGTCGAGGTTGGAAGTCGTGCCTTTGAGCTGTAAGCGAATCCAATGATGTCCCAACTGCTGATCGTTCCGAAGCAAATGCGGCGTTTGACCCGAGGACAGGACGAGCACATCGAGATCACCATCACCATCGATATCGGCATAAGCCGAGCCTCTACCGACCATTGGCTGTAAGAGGTCGGTTCCACACTTCTCCACCGGAACTGGCAGGAACTCTGTGTCGGCTTGGCTACCGCAATTCCAAAACAGCTGTGGCGGCTGTGCATAGTGTTGGCTTGGTTGGACACGGTTGATGTCCTCTTCCAAATGTCCGTTGGCCGCAAACAAGTCGAGACGACCGTCGAGGTCGCAGTCAAAGTAGAAGACACCGAATGTCAGTTCCAACCGCGTGTTTGGACCAAGTCCGGTGGAGATTGCTTCGTCCATGAATTGCATTTGAGCACCATGAGACACGTACAGGGCGGTCATTTCGTTCGAGAAGTTCCCGATCGCAATGCCTATAGCATCGTTGTCTCGAAAGCGCGCCGCATCGATCCCCATCGCTCCCCTCGCGTTGCCGTTCATGTCGAATGCCACGCCTGACAACGCACCAACATCCGCAAACGAACCATTGCCCTGGTTATGAAACAACAGATTCTGAACGGTGTCGTTGGCCACAATGATGTCGATTCGCCCGTCCGCGTCGAAGTCTGCGAATGTGACTCCCAGCGACTTTGCCATCGGCACGTTGGTCGCCGGATTTCGGATGTGCAATCCTGCGGGTTCTGCAACCTCCGTGAAACTCCCGTTGCCCTCATTGCGGTAAAGATAGGGGAATGTACCTTCGAAGTTCTGAGGACGACCGTACGCTCGACCGCCGCCCGTCAGTTGAAACCCTTGCGATTCATCATACTCTCGCGACCACTTGACGTAGTTGCATACGAAAAGATCAAGATCTCCGTCGTTGTCGAAGTCAAACCAGCCACAACTCGAACTCCATTCATTTGCAGCGCCGCCGACGCCGGCTGATTGCGTCACATCGCGGAATTTTCCAGCTCCCTCGTTGTGGAATAATCGATTGGATCCCACGGCCGATACAAATACGTCAACACGTCCGTCACGGTCGTAGTCTCCGACGGCGGCCCCCATCCCATACAGCGAGATGTCGAGCCCTGAGTCTTTTGTGACGTCCTCGAATTTCCCGGAGCCGTCATTCTTGTACAAAGCAAGTGTCGCTCGTTCTGCCTGCTCTGGTGAATGGTCCCACGGCCACTGTTGTCCATTGACTAGCAAGAGATCCTGATCGCCGTCACCATCAAAGTCGAAGAACGCACCGCCGCCTCCCATTGTTTCGGGAAGCAACTTCTTGCCGCGCGCGCCGTTCTCGTGACGGAAGAGAATCCCCGCCTCCTCCGTCACATCGGTGAACGGTATGTTCGGAAGTTGAACCTGCGGCGCTTTACGAATTTGAACGGTTGCCAATTCGGTCTCTTTTATAGGCGGAGGTGGCGCAGGCCGCGTCAGAACGTAAAGGGCGACTCCGGCGAGGCTACCGAAGATTGCGAAAACTAGCAGAGACCAGCGAAGCGCCTTGCCAATGATCGCGTCGTCCCGCTCCTCCGTCTCTGGATCATAGTCGTCGATCGATGTCATCTGTTCATCGCTCATTGTCCACCTCCTACCGTGTCCTCGTTATGTTTGTTCTCAGATTCGATCATCGACAATCCAGGTGCGTCGGGCCGCTGCAGCGGATATTTCACGACCGCTTCCGCTGCATGATTCGCTGCGGGATACTTTTCGCGAGCCAACCGCACAGCTCGGCCCTGTGCGTTGTCATCGGGTTTATAACGAGCATGCAATCGTTCGTGTTCTCGTGACTTGGAATCGTTGCCGAGTTCTGCGTGCAGCAGCTGTAGATTGTGATGAGCCGTCACATCTTCCGAGTCGATGGCCAGCGTCCGCTCGAACGTCGCGATTGCTTCCTGCCAAAGGTGCTGTGCCTCCTGTGGTCGTCCTTGGCGGGCCCTCAACCGTCCTTGATCGAAGAGCGTCTGGCCCAGCAAGTTGATCACTTCGATGTCCAGGCTGAAATCGAAGCCTCGCTTCTCCATATCTGGCGTGCGGTCTTCGAGCACACTACGGAGGTTAAGCACGGCCTCGTCCAAGCGGCCTTGTTGACGATTGACCACGCCGCTCAACCACGCCCAAGTCCAACGGGGATAACCTTCCTCAGCGCTGAACTCGGAAGCACGCTGCAAGGCCGCGACGGCTTCGTCGATGCGTCCTTCCGTGTTATAAACCCGCGCCAAATTCATCGGACCATCCCAACGACTCAGCTTTTCGACCTCCGAGAAAGCTGCGCTCGCCTGGCGGAGTTCACCCTTGCCCTTCAGCAACAAGCCGATTCCGTAGTCGTTCCAACGCTGCCAAACTGGAATCTCGCGATCCGGGTTCACAACTTTCGCATCAACACCTTCGACCGGAAATGTTACCCGGTCGATGGCCAGCGTTGTAACCGGCAATTCGTTCACGTAAGGCTGACCAGGCTTATGTCCGCGAATGGTTTGGCCCAGCTTTTGGTTGCTCGTGGCCACCATATCCATATACCGCTGATCGAACTTACGATATTGCAACTTCAATTCCACCGTAACCGGCGCATCGAGACGTTCAGGCAACTGCAACTCGTAGTGAACCGTCTGTCCCGCGCCTGGCGGAATCTGATGGTTGTACAGAGGCGTGAAGATATCTTCGGCGTTGCGACGATCGATGCGATTGCCTTCTTTGTCCAACAGGAACACGTTTACGAAGTGCGACCACGGGTCAACTTCGTTTTGTCTCGCGGGGTCAAGAGCCCCGCTGCGACCGATGACCTTCTCGCCAGATGTTACTGTCACGTCAAGCCAGACTTCGTTGGAATCGACGGTGCCTTGCGTGAAAAGATGGCCGAGTTTCAGCGTGCGAATTACTGTGTCGATCAAGTACTTCTCACCTGGCTTCAGTATCGGTACGTCGGGTCGCAACGGCGCGATCAACTCGCCATCGATCTCGCCATCTAGATGCACGCCGAATATATCCACACGCATCGTGCCGTCTAGGAATTGCTGATGCGCTGCGATCACGTCTGGCTTGTTTCTCAGCCAGGCAATGCCCGTGTTCGCGGATGGAAACAGATGATCGTGGACGCTAAGCGTTGTTGCTCCGGCAAAGAACTTGGCCCCAAAATCGTCCGATGCCGCCAGCGGCATGTGACAGCCGTTACAGTTATCTTGTGCCTTTGGTGGATAGTAGAAGCTACGGGCGCCATGGCCAGATACGCCACTCAGTAAGTAAGGGTCGTAATGGTTCTGGCCTCGCAGAAACTCTTTGTAATGGTTCAGAGCCAGCGGCAGATGAACCTTATGACAGCCGGAGCAAAACTCAGCCGACTTGTGAAACGGCTTGAGAAACGTTCTCTTGTGGAACTCAGGCTTGGATTTCACGAGTTGATTGTTGATCCATTGAAGCGCGGGGTTCTCGCTGTAGGCAAACGGATACTGCAACGGTTCTTCGATCGTATAGTCGGCATTGCCTCGCGTGCTGTTCACGTTGGTGATCGCATGGCACACCGTACAAGTGATCCCAGCTTGAGACGTAGGATGGTTGACCGTATCAAACTTGGGATCGTCGAACGCACCGCTGAAGAAAGGCACTGGATCGTGGCAGCCCGCGCACCAACGGGATGCTTGGACGCTGCCGTCGCGTTTCAACGAAACTTCGCGCGTTCCATTCACACTCGCGTGATATGGCGGATTGTTGAAGGAGCTGAAGCGGTGTGCGCTGTCGCTCCAAGCGGCGTGAACGTCGGCATGGCACTTTTTGCAATACTCGTCATTCATCAAGCTCTCTGCCGGAATGAACTTTCCGGAAGTGGTTCGTGCCAAGGAGGGCTCGAAGTACTTGACTCCCGACTCCGGCCCCTGCGCGTACCATTGCCGAGGATCTTGAGTGTGCATTCCGACCATAATCAGCACGACGACTGCTACGAAGGCCGCATAGCTGGCTCCAAGCCGCCATTTGATTTTGGGTCCCGATAAACGATGCAGCCAGTACAGCCATGCCGCCACGAGCGGCACAATTACGTGCAGCCAATAAACCGTCTTCCGCGCCACGGGCTGTTTTAGATCAAAGCCGGCGACCCGCATTAACAACACGCCGCTGATTAGCACGATCAGACCTGACGCGAAAAGCACGTAGCCGATTCGGACCGCCCTGCGGTTCCGGCGGTGGCGAGCGGCGAGCATGTGAAATGTGCCGAAGGCTACGAACGGTACGACGAGAATCAGGCCCAGCACCAAGTGTGCCAGGAACATGTACTGATAGAAATAGTTTTGATAAGTCTGGTTCTGAGCCCACTCGAAGAACGTGATCGTCGAGAGATAAGCGGCATTGGCACCAAGTAGGGCGATAAGTGCGAAAATGAAATACAGAAGTTTGCGCAATCGCGGACTGACAGCCCGAACATATTTTTTAGCGACGCCTGGACCAGCTAGTGACGCTGGATCGGGACGCGATGGTGAATCTGGCATGAAACCAACTCCATGAGAAAGGCAGCTGATACTGCGGTCAAATCAACAATTCACGCAACAGCGCAAATCGGCGAGCACTATCTCACGCACACGGTCCAATGCGTGGAGGCACACCTTTCTCTCAAACCATGAGAAGTACGCTCGTACGCAAAGCGGACAACGGCACCGTTGTTCCGACGAGATAGACGCGAAAGAGATGTCCGGAACTAGCCTCGTGGAGGTCGGTCAAGACGCGACGGAAATCCTCGCCATAGCCGTGCCGAGGTTTCCGTGGTGAGATGTGAGAATGGCGACGGAAGTGTGAAGTCGCTCAACCGTTGGAGGTGCGCTTGCTCATGTTGGCCGCCGCCGGATGTGGATGGTTGTGGCCGAATTGGAGCCGCTGGTTGTTGCCGGCATTGAGGGCCTTGGCATGTCTGCTTCGCGGGAAGTCCTGCGGAAGCATCGCCCTCGTCCATGTGCGATGCGGCGGGGCTATGGCCTTCGTTGCTCATCGACAAATAGTCACCGCACGAGGCGAGCGTCTTGTCTTGAGTGAATATGCCCAGCAGCACGAACGCCACACTCGCGGCGAGGAAGCTGCGCAAAACTCGCCAGGACAAGTCTTGAATCGAGATGAGACTACGCTTCGACATCGGGCAATCGATTAGAGAGAACGCCTTACAGACGAAAGTACTGCAGAAGTGCCAAGATATGTCAGCAACTAAATACAGTCAAACGAGAAATCCGTGCTGCGGCGCGATTGTATGTACCTCGATGCTCGCGTGTTCGCCACTCTACGCTGTGGAAGCAACCCTGTTTCCGTAGAGCCCAAGGGTTGGGATACGTGAACTTGCGAGAGTTCGGAGCGAAAGTTGATCTGAACGCGCGTTACCCCATTCTCCGGCAAAATAATTCCGCTCGCAGATTGCAAGAAACTCAAGGATTTAGGCAGCAAAAAAACTTTTTCGGATTTTTTTCCGAAAACGGACGGAATTTCGACCCGGTTTTGTCTCCGTTTTTCAATAAGTATTACAGAGGCACCTGTTTGGGCGACCAAGTAGGTGACTCGCGAGAGGCAGGAACAGCGAATGACCTTGGCAGGGCGGTATGCAAGGGGGGCAGGGCAGATGCCGCAGGTCATTTGCTGTTTATTTTTTGTAGCTGCTCGCGCTGCGTTACAAACAAAGATGAAAGGCTTAGAAGCCCGAAGTCGTTTCACTAGTTCATTGGCGGGTTATTCCTCGCTTATGATGAAACTTCATGAGTCGAATAGCCCAGCAGCCTTGATCGCCCCGGACAGCCGGGTCCTAAGCTGCTAACGAGAATCGACGAGACGACTACTGCCGATCTGACTCACCTCATCAACCGGACGGCTCTAAAAATGTTCGCTTGTTGATGGTATTTCAGAGGCGACGGCTAGTCGGCTCGCATCCTTGATGGCTTCCCGCACACGCGTGTTAGCAACCCAAAATCTCGACCGCCTTTGAATCGTTCGCAAACGAGCTCCATCTGGCCCGTAGAGTAAAGTGTTTTTGTGCTTGTCTGTTTCACACGTCCTGCATAGGCTTTGCTCTACAGGGGCACCGGCGCATGAAAGGCTGGTGCAATGCGTGATTCACTTTCGCGATTGGGCTTGTTCTCTTTCTTTCCCCTGGCTCTTGCTGTAGTAGTCTGTCCGTGGGGCTCTGTGGCTGCGGACGATTTGGCGCCGTTGTCGGGGGAGGAGTTATTTCACCGACGCTGGGAACCTCGTGATCCTCTTTGTCCTGAAGGAGATGGCCTGGGCCCGGTTTTCAATGAGACTTCCTGTGTTGCTTGTCATCACCTGGGGGCGGCTGGCGGAGGTGGTGCGAATGAACACAATGTCGACCTTTTGACCTTGAAGTCACCTCGTGACCGATTGTCCGTTGCGGCTCATCGAGATCGGAGCCATCCGCTGCACGTCCATCCAGAATTCATTGCAAACCAGTCCACAATTGTCCTGCACAAATTCGGTGTCTCGTCCGACTACGAATATTTTCGATTTCAATTATTGGGCCTCGACTACTCCCGAGACATGAACGCCGCCGAGCGAGCCCGCTTTTGGACACGCATGGCCAAGAGGGAACGCGGCGCGCCGGCCACGAGAGAGGTTTCCGTTGAAGGTGTCCAGTTCTTGCTTACGCAGCGCAACACGCCAGCACTTTTTGGTGCTGGTCTGATCGATGCCATCACGGCAGAGCAAATCGAAGCAGTGGCCAAACGGCAAGCGGAAAGTTCTGACAATGTGAAAGGACGCGTCGCGAAAGGAAATCCAGCTCCTCGTCTCGACACCGTTGGCAGGTTCGGCTGGCGTGGTCAAACCGTCTCGCTGGAAGATTTCGTGCGCGGCGCGTGTGCCAACGAACTCGGGTTGGCAACTCGCACACACTCGCAAGCAAACGATCCGCTTGGCTCGGAACGACGCGATCCTGTCGTGGATTTAGACGAGGCTTCGTGCCACGCACTCGTGAATTTTGTCCGCGAGTTATCAAGACCACGGCAAGTCCTACCTATCGATCCGAAAGAGGCAAATGCGGTCGAACGTGGCGAAGTTCTGTTCCACGGTATCGGATGCGCCGCCTGCCACGCCGCGTCTGTCGGTGGGGTGGACGGCATTTATGGCGACCTCTTGCTGCACGATATGGGGCCTGGACTTGCGGACCCGGTTCCAGCTCGTCCGCAAACCGAGGTGGTGGGCCAACGTATCATTGGCTCTGGTTATTTCGGATCTATTGTGCAAGACCTCGTTGCGGGGTTCGACACGAATGTGCATCAGGAGTGGCGCACTCCGCCGCTCTGGGGCGTTGCTGATTCGGCTCCGTACCTCCACGACGGTCGCGCTGCCAATCTCGCCCAGGCGATTCTTATGCACGGCGGCGAGGCTGTGGATGCAAGACACCGGGTCACGTTACTAACAAGTCCCGATCGAGATATGCTGCTGAGATTTTTGATGACGCTCCTCGCACCGCGCTAGCCGCGATATTGGACGAAGAAGCGCAGAAATCAACTCACAATCGTTTGCTCTCATTAAGACATCTTCGGCGAAATACGTGGCTTCTATAAAGAATGTCACAGTCGAGCTACTTCCAAATGTGCTGAACGCTGTCGCTGCTCAAAAGGGAACGAAGCTGTCGCGGCTGAAGTGGAAATACGGCAGACTGAAGGAAACTCGGTCGCTGCTACGTCGCGATGCACTCGCGGAAGCGTTGAGTCAGCCTCGTTTAGATGCCGAGGTGTTGGGGGTGAGTGTCCTTGGGATTCACGACCTGACCGAGGAGGCTAGGGGCAGAGATTGCAACCCGGAATCTATTGCGGGCGACAGTACCGACTTCCTCGCGATGCGATCCCGCGGGGCGCAGCAAGACATTGGTTTTCAATTGGGTAACTCCACGACAGTGACGCTGGACCTTCGGGCCGAGTTTCGAGTTGGTCCCATCGCAACTGCGATCCAACGCGGTTAACAGAGCCTGAAGTTGAAGCGGATTCAGAGGGTGATTCATCAGTTCCTCCCTGTTGATGTGGAATACCTCGATAGATTGAAGAGTCGACGGTCGTCAGAATCCGGAAGCACATTTTGCTCGATCCCCAAGTGCTTGAGACGGGCGACAATTGCTCGTGGGACTCAATTGTCGGAGAAGGAATACGAGTGCGACCCGATCAAACCAAGACTTTGCTATGACTCGGAGCCTTTCCGGTGACAGACTTTGGCGACGGAACCACCATTCACGATAACAGTGCTTTTGCTCTCCTGTGGGTTCACTATCGACAGACATGGTGCTCACTCGTTGACGGGCCGATGTGATCTTGAGAGTTCGGCGTCCAGCAGTTGTCGCGAGCGAGAGATGCAGACGCGGCAAATCGCCTGTCCCTTGATGGAGGCGAATTCATCACCCATTTGTGTTGATCCGCAAAATGAGCAAGAGCTCGCGTGTTTGATCGACGCTCGTGGTGAGCGATACGGATGTAATTCGTGTTCGCGAGCGACGGTGTGATCAGCGTCAGTGGATACTGACGTGTGCTTCACCAATTGGTCGTGAGCGGACAGGAGGCACCACCGACAGATCAGTAGGCCCGACGCCCCTTCAACGAATGGTTGCGCTTTCCGATACGCTGAACCGCAAAAATCGCAATAGGCAGTTTGTTAGCGGAAGGCCTGCGGCGTATCTTGCCAGATTGATCAACTTGGTGAGCGGTGAATTCATGGATGACCTGCTAACAACAAGAATGAATATAGCGTCCGATGTTAGAGCAACGTGCGAATTCCACAACCGGGACTCGTGTCGCGCTTAAGCAAGTGCGCCGTTACGTGCCATGCGTAGGTGCGAGGCTGCGTTGTGCGACGATCAGCACCAACAAGTACGAGACGAGTTTGTGATGTCTTGCGGCTGGCATAACCAACCGCTTGGTTTACCTAAATTCAATATCACATCGGCGAACTGTATGTTGTTTTCTTCATGTTGGATTCGGCGTTGACGAAACTGACAAAACCGGCTGCCATAAATTCGTGATTGGCAATTGTCGCTCGTTTTTGAGAGTTCTCGAAGATTTAACAAACGAAAGTGTTGCAATTGCTTCAAATCTTGTTATGTTCTCTGCCCAAGGTATGAGCATCTCTTTTGGGACGCGTTCTGCATCCCTCTCGGAACTAGAGCAGTTTGGCGACTGACCGACATGTGTTAACGCAGCAGGCGTGTTGCTGCGCTGTTGAGATTTGATTCAGCAATGGATTGAAATCAAAGCACTGTCTGCATGGTTTTCGATAGGAACTATTTCGCAATGAAACTCAACGCAATTCTTCAATCGCTCAAGTTCAGAAGTCGCACTCGTCGCCGACCAGAGAATCATCTTGCGATGGTGAGGCGTCGCAGGGCTTCCGTTGAGTCTCTGGAAGATCGACGCATGCTGGCCGTCGCTTGGGACCGCATTGAGCCGCTGGGGAGTTTGATGTTTCAAGCGGATGTCTCGGGAGAGATTGGTGCGCCTATCGCAGTCTTTTCGGATGATTTTGAATCGGGAAGCCTGGGACCACAGTGGACCACAAGTTCGTCAACGCCCTACGGACGAGTTGGCATCAGTAACATCCTTGGTGCGCCGGCCAACAGCGGTTCGTTTCATTTGGCAATGGATACATCGTACAGCGGACCTTATAACCTGAACGAAGCGATTCTAAATGTCGACCTTTCTGGCGTAGCCAGTCCCACGTTAATGTTTGCTCACCAGGACATCAACGATGAAGATTCTGCGCTGCCACCGACTTTTGTAGGCAGTTACTTCGGAGACGGAGTTTCAATTAGCGACGACGGCACGACATGGCACCGGTTGGTCAGTCTAAATGACTCGATCTCTCCGAACGGCGTTTATACGACGTTGAATTTCGATCTTGCCACGGCTGCGTCGACTGCTGGAATTGCGCTGGGACCCAATTTTCAGATCAAGTTTCAACAATTCGACAACTTCTCGTTCAACTCGGATGGTCGGACGTTTGACGATGTGAGCATCACCGGCCCGGGAGCGCTCTCCGAGACGACGACCGCATTCCTGGAGGCTGATCAGACGCTAACCGTCGTTGCAACACCCCGTGATTCGTCCATCACGCTGACCGCGACCGTGCGCGATCCGAGTAATACGGTAATTGCCAGCGGCACGTCTTCAGGTCCCGGCGAAACACTCGACTTGCAGACAATCGGTATCGCCGTCGAAGGCGACTACACAGTGGAAATTAGTGGCGATAGTGCAAGTGAGTATGACTTGCAGCTTTTCCGCAACGCGACAGTTGAAGTTGTCGACACTGACGACGGCGCCGAGCAGGACGCAACCGGTTCCTTTATTCCACTAGGTTCCGGACGGTTTGGTATCGTGGGCAGTTTCAACGACAGTGATGCTGGCGATGGCGGAGGAGACGAGACGTTTCCTGTGGTGTGGGCAATTCAACCTGGCACTGGATCGATCCTGAAAATCGACCCGTCGACGGGTGGTGTTTTCGATAGTTTTCCGGCGCCGGATGCGCTAAACTCGGCTCATCGGCTCAACGGCTTGTCTATTGCCGAAGACGGCAACACGTTGCTGTACGTAAACAGCGGAGTCAACGGCAACAACCTATATCGTCTGGACCCGGATAGCGGCTCGGTGTTATCCGTCGAATTCCTTTCGACCGATGGCAGTCCATTCAATCGAGGTGGCTTGAGTTTCGAGTCGGGCGCGACCGACTCAATCTTCGCAATTGACGACGGTAGTCCGGTTGATCGGCAAGCTGGCTTTGGAGGTCCCGTCACCGATTGGACGCCGAGCGGGGTCGGCTTCCCTGGGGCGCTTGGCGGCGACGATAACGGTAGGCTGTTCGTGTTTTTGGGCGGACAGATCCGGGAGTTCAGCACAACGATCGCGAACGTGGAACTGAACGCGTTTTCATTGCCTCCAGGGGCGAACAGCGCGTATGGATTGGCCTTCGACGGCGTGAACCTGTACCTGTCCGAAGTAGGCGGCGGGTTGTATACACTCGACCCGGACACGGGAGCGGTCTTGAATCAGGTCAATGTTGCTGGCGGCTTTCTCAGTGGGCTGGCAGCGGATATCGTTCCCTTCGTGGTGCGCCCACATGGTGGATACTCTCCACCCGCTGAGCCCGACATCTACGGTGATCCAGGCGAGCCGGGACGATTCCCCAACGGGCCTAGCTCGGCGGCTCAACCAGTGGCTCCGAACGAACTTCTCGTGAATGGCAGTTTTGAAACCGGCGACTTTACCGGTTGGAACACAGTGACGACGGCTGGGCCGTTTCGACCTTGGGCCGTTACGGGCGCGGGACAGGGCGGCGGTTTCGGTATGTTGCAGACACAACCGCAAGACGGAGCGTTCACCGCTTGGAACGGATTCGATGGCATTGGCCCAATGGAATTTCAGATGTATCAGGACGTAGCCATCGCCGCGGGCGAGACGGCCACGCTCAGTTGGATGGATCGTGTTCAATGGAACTTCACAGTTGGCGGCACTGCGACGCTGCCTCGTCTCTATGATGTAGAGATTCGCGACCCCGCCACCAATGCCATCTTGAGTACGGTCTATTCATTCTCGACAGATGTGCAGGCCGTGAATCCAACGGGCAACACCGATTGGCTGTCGCATTCGGTTAACGTATCTTCCTTCGCGGGCCAGACAGTACGCGTCCTTTTCCGCGAGCAAATTCCACAAACCGGTACCGGTTCAGGCCAAATTGAATTCGATGCAATCAGCTTGACCGAAGATGCTATCTCGGAAGAGACGCTTTATGCCGGCGTCGGTCGTGGTTCGCCAATTAATCCAGGAGGCGTCCTACTCGTCGATGATACGTCTGGCGCAGGTACGCTTTTGGCAGACCCCATCACTCCCGGTGGTCTGACCGGCCTGGGCTTCGACAGTTCAGATCGATTGTGGGGTTCGAGCATCGATGGTCCTGGCGGAAATCGAGTCAGTAATTTGGTCGAAATCGACCCTGACACGGGCGCACTACTGACTTCCGTCGCGATCACCCGCAGTGGGATCCCAGTCAGCATCGGCGATTTGGCAATTCAACCCGGTACCGATGTTATCTTTGGTGTGCATTCTAACGCCGACGCCTCACCTTTCCCTGCAGGTGAGTTGTATACGATCGATCGAGCCACTGGTGTGGCGACCGTGATCGGTAATACTCTTCAAAATCGAAATGGCGGCATTGGCTTCGCGCCGGACGGCACCTTGTACATGGTTGACTTCAATGAATTGCACACGATTAGCACAACAACGGGTGCGCTGCTGACAACAATCACCACCACGTTCGGAGGGCACGAGGGACTTGCTGTTCGACCCAGTGATGGGAAGATATTCACGGCCCAAGGCCGGTCGACTAATGGCAACGAAGGTATTTGGACAATTGATCCCACCACCGGGATTTCGACTTTTGTTGGCAACACGGGAACTGGCGGAGCCAGTGATCTCGCATTTCGCATTACGAGTGACAGTACTGGGCGAGATATTGATGAGTACCTTCTGGACCTGACCGGCAAGGCAGGGCAACGAATCGATATTGCGTTCTCGACGGATGTCGAAGAAGGCAATACCAACACGTTGGAACTGCTTGATGTCGATGGTACGACGGTACTGGCCACAGGCGCGGATGTTTCTGACAACTTCGCCTTGGGAATTCTCGATTTCGTTGTGCCGGCGGACGGCGTGTATACGGTGCGAGTTTCGTCCGACGGACAAGGAAGTTATGGGATCGTCGTTACCGATCCGCTGGTCTTCGATACCGAGGCAAACCAGCCCATTAGTTCTCCGTTGCGATCCCTGGATGCTTACGATGGGGCGCTCGGCTTCCTTGGTGAAGGTGCGGTCGCGGGAGGTAATGTTGACTTAAGCCTATTGACGTCGTTCGAGTCGATGACTTTGGCGAACAGCGGTTTCATTCCGCCCGATCCAATTCTTGCGGCTGGCCCCGCCTCGGTGGTTGCGATGGTCAACACCGACATGGCGATTCACGACAAGACGACGGGGACCGTGATATCTCAGGCGGACCTGCGGAGCTTCTGGGGTACCAGCAATGTCATCTTCGATCCTTGGATCACTTTTGACCCTGACAGTGGTCGGTTTATTGCGATGGGCGTTGATCGGTCTTTGGCAGGAATCGGATCCAGCCGCGTCTATCTCGCGGTTTCCACCGATTCGACGCCGACAAATCTGACTGTGGATTGGAACAAATATGTCATTGACCGTACCGGGACCCATACAAGCACGGGCGGAACGACTTTTCCCGATTACCCGAAGCTGGGTGTCAATGACGATGCGATCTTCATCACGGGCAACGATTTCGGAATTCAGAGCGGTGGTTTTTCGCATGTCTCGCTGTTTGCCATCGAGAAGGCTCCACTGCTGTCCGGAGGGCCAGTGAACATCGTTTATGATGAAGTAATCACCGGTGCGTTCTCAATCCACCCGGTCACGGTCTATGATCCCGGCGCGCCGATGTACTTCGCCCAGTCAAGCACCGGCAGTGGAAACAGCATCCGGCTGCATGCCATCACGAATATTCTGACCGCTCCAACACGAACGACGTCGGTTGTAAGTGTTCCCAGTTTTGCCTTCCCGCCCGACGTGCCACAACAAGGTGGATCGCCGCTGGATTCAGTGGATGCGAGGATCATGTCCGGTGTTGTTCGCGACGGAAGATTGTGGACGGCGCATGCCGTGCTAGATCCGTCGGTAGACACGGAAACTGTCGTCCGCTGGTACGAATTCGACGTCTCCGATTTCCCGACCAGTTCCGCGACACTGGTGCAAAGTGGCAATGTTGACCCAGGGCCTGGTGTGCATACCTGGATGGCAAATCTGAGCGTTGATAACGACGGCGATATGGGCATCGCCTTTTCGATTTCGGGACCAAACCAGTATGCCGGGATCGGCTATACGGGCCGGTTGGCGAGCGATCCGTTGGGGACGACCCGCCCCGTGGAGATCGCTCGATCTGGCGACGGGCCTTACTCGCTGTCTGCTGGGGGACGCAACCGCTGGGGCGATTACAGTGGCTTGTCAGTTGATCCTGATGGCGAGTCTTTTTGGTTGTACAACGAATATGCCGGGGTCGGTAACACATGGCGCACGTTCGTCGGTGAATTCCAGGTGGAACCCAGTGGGTCGACGATCTCTGACGTCGACACCTACGAGATCACCTTGGCTGCAGGCGAAACGATCGGTCTAACGACGATCACGCCATTCGATAGTGCGATCGACGGTTTGAATCTGCTCGATCCGTCACTTGAGATACTGGATCCAAACGGTGTTTCGGTGGCGTTTGATTCAAACAGCGGCACGGACGGTAAGAATGCAGCATTGTCGCCGTTCACTGCAACTGCCCCTGGCGTGTACAAGGTAATCGTGGCGGGGGAAGATAGTGGCACGGGCGAATATGTATTGTCACTTAACCGTGCTCCGGTGCTCGACAACTTGGCGCTCAGCGCAGACTCCATCTTTGAAAACGAATCCGTTTCGTTGGCGGGCACTTACTCTGACCGCGATCTCGGAGATTCGCATACGGTGGTTGTGGCTTGGGACGATCCTAATAACCCCGCGGATTCGACGTTTTCCGTGCCGGCCATCGACACGTTGAGTGTTGGCGACACGTTTAATTCGACGTCCGATGGCGCGGTGTTCGAAGTTGTTTCGGTCGACCTATTGGCAGGCGAGGTCGGTTTTGAAGTTGCGAATCATCAGTACTTGGATGACGGCAGTGCTCCTGGCAATGGAACGGCTGAAGATGTGTCGTCTATCACGGTCAGCGTGACTGACGACCGAGGTCTCACTGACGTTAGTCCAGACGCGGTCGCAGCTAGTGGACCGGCGCGAGTCGGCTACTACGACATGGGAGTGGGTGCTGGTGTGACGGCCCAGGTGACGCCCATCGTCGCCGCTGGACAAACACCCGTACAGATTTTCGATCTCTCCGCCGCGGAGCTTGCGAGTATCGACGTGCTATTTGTTCAGAACCCTAGCAACGGCGGGTACGGCAGCGAGTACGTGTCGCAACTGGCAACGATCCAAGCGGCTGTCGACAACGGGCTAGTTTTGCTGTTACACGACCGGTACGTATCGAACGCCGAGTCAGTGCTTCCGGGAGGGACCTCTTTCAACATCGTTCGGGACTCCGGCGACAACGCGAATATCGATGTGCTGGACACCAGTTCGATTGTTGTTGACGGCCCGGGAGGCATAATCACGAACACAAGCCTGGACGGGGGAACTTCTTCATCGCATGGATTTGCTGTGCAAGGAAGCCTACCTGGCGATGCATCGTTGATCTTGAGTCGCGGAAATCCGTCGGAAATCGTGACGTTCTCCTATGCGTTCGGCGATGGCGATGTACTGTACTCGTCAATTCCCTTGGACTACTACCTTGCGGGCAACGGCCCGAATCCAGCAGCGGACAACTTCCGCAACGTCTATGCTCCGAATGTCGTGGCATACGGTGCCTCGCTATTAACATCTCCATTGACGGTCACCGTAAAGAACGTCGTGCCGATCGTGAGCAATCTCGCCGTAACCTCGTCGGTCGATGAAGGTGACTTTGCCACGTTGAGCGGAGAAATCGGTGATCCTGGTACACTGGATGCGTTTACGCTTGAAGTCAATTGGGGAGATGGCAATGTCGAGTCGTTCAGCTATGCCGCTGGGACAACGTCGTTCAACGAGACCCATCAGTACACTGACGATAATCCCACGGCGACGCCCTTCGACACTTATTTGGTAACCGTAACGCTGTCGGATGACGATGGGGGAGTTGCAACGTCGAGTGATGCGAACGGCTTGATCTATACAACGCACGGAGATGGAACGCGTTTGGGAACGATCGACCCATCGAATGGTGCTGGGGTAGACGTTGGCGCGTTCGGTAGTTTTCAAACGTGGGCGGCGGCATTTGATACAGATGGAACGCTGTACACACTCACCGGTGGGTTTACAGGCAACGCCCGCTTGGCCACGGTGGATCAAACTGTGGGAACCGTCACGTTAGTTGGACCTGGGGTTGGCACTTCCATGCTCGCTCTCGAAGTTGCCGATGATGGCACGATGTACGGTGTTGGCTATCTGGACAGAATCCTCTACGAGATCGACCAAACAACAGGAGCTGCCACAGCGATCGGAGACACCGGCATTGGAGCGGTGATGGATCTGGCTTTTGATTCATCCGGCACACTTTATGCAACGGTTGACAATCGATTGTGGACACTAGACACTTCAACTGGTAGCTCGACATTTACAGGTGTGATTTCGGGAATTGGTGCCGGAATGAGCATGGGAATCATGTTCGATGCCGCTGACACGTTGTTCGCCACCGCTTACGTAAACGACTCACCCCTGTATACCGTTGATCTGGGGTCGCTCGCGGCAACACCGATAGGCACAACATCTTTCTTCCGGCCTCATGGCGGCGACATTTGGCTTGGCGAGAATGAACTGACTGTGACGGTCAATAACGTCGACCCGAGTGCCAATGCCGGGGCCGACCAGACGGTGGATGAGGGCGACCTCGTGACACTGACTGGAAGCTTCACGGACCAGGGTGTCGACGATGGTCACAAGGAGGAGTGGACCGTTGTCGCGAGCAATGGCCAGGCAATTGCACCACTGACGATCGACAATCTTGCAGGTGACGACAACGGTGCAGGTGGCAGCAGCTTTAGCTTTGTTCCCGGCGATAACGGCGTCTATACCGTCACCTATACAGTGACGGACGATGACGGCGGTGTTCATTCCGACACGTCGGTCATTACGGTAAAGAACGTCGCTCCTGTGATCGAGTCATTTTCGGTCGATTCCCTTGTGATCAACGAAAACGGGTCCGTGACCGTGAGTGGAACGATCTCGGACGCTGGAACGCTTGATACGCACTCGGTGGTCATCGACTGGGGTGGCACGGAAGGAACGACCACTGCTGTGGTGACGCAAGACGCGGGTAGCGCAACATTCACGGCCACGCATCAGTACTTAGATGACGATCCAACGAATACGCCGAGCGACGGCTATACGATTACCGCAACCGTCACTGATGACGATGGTGATCAAGATGACGCATCGTTGGAGATTACGGTGAACAACGTCGCTCCCACGATCACGGAACTCACAAGTGGCGCCGAGGATTGTGGTAATGCTCACGAAGATAATCCAATCACGCTTGACTTGTCATTTGACGACATCGGCTCGCTTGACGAGCACACCGTGGTCATCGACTGGGCGGACGGAACGACGGACACCGTTGTGTTGCCGGTCGGCACTCGCAGTTTGTCGGTGGATCACGACTATGCGGTAGGAGGAATCTACTCCATTAGCGTCTCTGTCAACGATGACGATATGGGGGCGGATGCAAGTTCCGTGCTCGCGGTTGTCAGCGGTGTGGGCTTGCACGATGGCGTGCTGCAGATCATCGGCACGGCTGGCGACGATCACGTCACAGTCAACCAAACTGGCAACGGCACTTTGAAAGTTCACGCGGATTTCATCGCCGAATATGCCAACGACGAAACTCGGGACTTTGTGCTGGCGGATGTTGATCGCATTTTCATGCTTCTTTGCGATGGCAATGATCACGCGACCATTTCTGGACGAGTCACGCTTGACGCCGTCATCGATGGCGGGGATGGCGATGACCAGCTAAATGGTGGTGATGGATCCAACGTCATCCTTGGCGGTGCTGGCAATGATCAAATCAACGGTGGATCGGGACGCGACATCTTGATTGGCGGATTGGGCGAGGATCGCATTGTGGGGAACCCTGAAAGCGATTTGATCAGCGGCGGTGTGTTGCAGAACGCGTCCACAGCAGCAATGAACACCATTGCTGATATGGATGAACTGCTCGACATGCAGTCCCAGTTGCGTGATGCCGACGAATCTCAACTCGACGCGTGGCGTGCCGACGTCGACAGTTTCTTTGCCGGTTTGAATGTGGAACTCGTCGACGATGGCGGTGACGAAGACCAACTAACTGGAAGTTCCGCCGAGGACTTGTTTGCGACCTTTGCCAACGATGTTGTCACCGATGCAAACTCCAACGACAACGGTAAAGGGGGCATAAACAACGGCAAAGGGAAAAAGTAATGGCGCGTGCACATTCTTGCCTGTTTCGTTGATCGAGACGGGTGAACGCATCGACACGTCGTCGCTATTCGGCGCGACGGCGTGTTTTGCGAATTGCGTCTTCAATCGGCACCTTTCGATGAGATCGGTCTTCATCGCAGGAGTGACTGTAGTGTGACGCTGCACAGGCAGGTGCGCTGCGGATCGGTGTGAGGCAGCGCCGGACAATTCCATCTAGGACAAACGGCTGCAAGCTCTCAGGAGCCGCGTCGTCGTCCGTTGGATTGCTAATCCCTTGGGCTAAAACAGAGCTATAACCAAAAGTTGTGGATGGGAGGTTGAAAGAGGCGGCGTACTTTGAGTGAACTGTCTTGCGTTTTAACCATCAACTCAAGGAGCACGCCACCATGCAAGAAGCTACCATGACGACGGTTGAGTTTCCATTCACCGGGTCTCCATACCTTACCCCATCATGACTGACGCGTTCTCGAAGGTCTGAAAGTTGAGCGTCATGAGGCTCTCTAGTTTCGGGCGATGTGTGGTGGAGAGTTGAGTTAGGCAGGCCGTGATCGCGGCTCGGAACGTGGCGAAGTCGGCGTAGTAACGACCACGAAGCGTGTCGCGCTTGATGAACTTCCACAACCGTTCGATCAGATTCAGATTCAGGTTCGGTGAGTAGCCAGGTAGGAACAGCAACCGAATGTGCAGGCCTTCCGCTAACTCCATGACGACTGCGTTCCGCTAGTAGCGGGCGTTATCCAGAACCAAAGTGATCGGCCCCGTCAGTCCCGCGGCAGCTATGCTCCGCAGCAGGTCACACATCGTTTCCGTGTTCACGACCGTCGTGTTGGTCACGCAGATCAACTCCAGCGTGATTGCGTTCCAGGCCCCCAACACATTGAATCGCTGGCGTCCGGCGGCGGCTTTTCAGAAACAAACGCCCAAACGGCCACAGACAACACAGAAACGTGCCGAAAACAAAGTGAGCCGCATCTACAAAGAAGAGACCTGCCCGCGACCCGCCCGAGCGTCCTCTAGCACTGGCTGGAGTTGCTCGTCCAGAAACTGTTGCTGATCGGCAACATGTTCCTCGACATTTTTTGGGGCGGCATGGGGATCGCGGCAACTTGGCGAAATGACATTCCCAGACGACGCAAAAACAGTCGCACGGGTTCCGAAGATCGACGGACTCCCGTGAGCTGTTCGATCCGTTCTACCGCTTCGGCCACACTGCGTGGCGGCTGATCATCGAAGGCCGCCTTCACGACCTCACGGAATTGGTCCAATTCTGACTGGGGCCGATAATGGCGATCCTCGAACAGACCGTCCAGCCCTTCCTGCTGCCAGCGACGGCGGCAGCGTTCGACCGTCCTGCGTGATGTGCCGGCGATCCGCATCAGTTCTCGGAGACAGATGCCGTTGTGAAGCAGCCACAAGATATCAGCCCACTGCCGGACGCGTACCCCATCGCCATGACTCCGCACTCGCTGGACCCGCTCCGCCTCTACTTCATTGAGCCAAACCACCTGTCGAGCCATCCTTGGCCTCCTCGCTGAGAATCCACCCCACGACTCCATCGCGCCGCCAATGATTACTCAATCCCGGCCAACGCCGCTATGCTGATTGCATCAAATGTCACGCGGCGAGGTATAAAACGCCCAATGACAGCCCGGCACCTTTTCTGTCATCCGCGTTGGTTGTACTGCCAGAGTTCAAAGACGGTCTAGCTCGAATCATTCAACGTAGGCTGGACCGAGGTCGCAGATCGATGCCGTAGCTGCGCACAAACCAATTCACAGCCGAAACACTCTGCACAGCGAACATCGTAACGGTTTGTGACCGAAGTTCCGGCACAACACGGGTTTGCTCGATACGGCCTACAAAAGTCGTGAGTAATCCAGGCTAGTTTTTGTTCGTCGAGCCATGGCCGATTGTCGAACTCGGGTAGTCTTTGATTCGTCGCCAAAACCTTTGTGCGTTCTGATCCCGCGTTTGGTAGCGCTCCAGGTAGCTCTGGTGCGCGGGCGTTGCCGGGAATTGATCCTCTGGCCCGTAGGGATAGGATCGCATATCACGATAGGGCAGTGGTTCGACGCTTTGACCGTAAATGGTATTGAGATCGGCATCCTTGTCCCAGCCGACATTGTGCATGATAAAGTCTCGCACCCAGCCCTGCGGAAGGTTTGCCTCTGGGCCCTGGAATCGTAGAGTCAATTCGTCGCCTCCACCCAAGATCACCATGCGGTCGTCGGCTTCGGTGACAAGTTCGAGTACGTTGCCGTAGCGAGTGAAGCTACCGCGCATCGGAGGCCACTTTGAATCGACCTGTACCTTGGCGTACTCATAAGTTTCCGGAGCGTTGGGCTGCCTTGGCGCGGAGTCAGAGAATCCTCGGTAGTGTAGATCCGCTGAAGTCAGCTTGAGGGACGTCTGCCGAACGTCGACAGGCTCTTCATCAGTGGTGAAGAACGCTTCGTCCCAATAAATCTCGGCGGTGGTCGTGATTCGAAGACGATAGTCATTGGTCAAGAATGCGTCAGAAAGATCAACCGAAATCGTTTTGGTCTTTCCACCGGGGAAGCCCATATACGCCTGGACCTCTTGCCAATTGCCATTCGAGTCGGGAACGTGCAACGCAGGTGGGCGCGGACCACCTGATATCGGATGCCGAGAAAGAGCCACGTTCAATGAAGTGTCCGTCGGATAGATCCAGCCTGTTAAGAACAACGTGATCTGCTGCGGGGCATCAAGCTGCCCCAGGTCGAGTTCGAGGAAGTGCTCTTCGGCGAGACCTGGCACAATGGTCTTGTCGAAAGCGCGAAGAAACTGTCCGTCGCCGTGACGGATTTGTGATAGAACGTCCCTGCCCTTCTGATCAGTCGCTGCGACGGGATAGCGACGTTCTCGAACGGTGTGCAGCTTAAACGCAGAGATCTCGGCTGGTCCGACTTTCTCGTTCGAGAAAACTTCGACGTCTGTCGGATGATCGACTGCGATTAGCTCGACAAGATCAAAGTAGCCGGCTTCCCATAATTCTTCAGTGATCTGTAGCTCGTAGTGTCCGTCTCTCTCACGCAGCCGATCTCCAGGGATGCGCAGATACTCCCAACTGCGAGAGGGAGCGAGTACGTCTTCGGCCAGTTGCAATCCGATTGGCGCAGCCCATAAGCAATCGGTGAAGAATTCAAAGCGTTCGCCGGTCCAAGTATAGACGTATGGACAGGAGCCTTTGAGCGTCATCAGTTCACACATCGCTTGATTTGCTGCGGGTTCGAGCTTGTCCTGTGGCACGCCGTTAGTCCACAAAAATCGCACGATGGCAGCATTCGGTTCTTTGCCCAGACCGAAGTGTGTAACGGGCCTCGACACGACTTGAGCTTGATAGAGTTGCCCGGCCTTTACTTCGATCAAGCTGCCAATCCCGTGGTGGTTTGCCTTTCCGGCATTATCGACTTGTCCCATCGCCCGGATCGAGAGCCAATTGTTTGCGTTGCCTCCATCGTTGGCGAATAAAATGGCTTCCGACGTGCCCGCGACACAGAGATCTAAATCTCCATCATCGTCAACGTCGCCGACATCACAACGCAGAATCTCCGCCGGAACTTCGTTGAGTTGAATCGGATTGTCAAAGGTTCCGTCTGAGCGGGCGCGAATGATAGAAACGGAGTCCTTGGTCCATGTAATCATGTCTTGATGTCCATTGTTGTCGACATCCGCGAGGACAACACGGTCGGCTGGGACGTTCGAGATTTCTTCTGTTGCTTGGAATTGGACGACACCGGACTGTGGCGTGCGGGTCAGCAAGAGTGAGGTGCCCGACTGACCGGTTCCAACAAGGTCCCAGGAAACATTTGCGTCGGCTTCGACAACGGCGAGAGAGCTACTTCCCAGAAGCGGTGCATAGGCTTCGTCGAATGGCTGCCAGCGAAAGTTGCCGTGACGCAGATTTTCTAAGTATCCAAAGCTGTGATCCTTGGCGATGGCGACAATATCAATGTCAACGTCACGATCCCAGTCCACGGCGACCAAACTGTTCACCGGAGTTGAAGCATCGAGTTGCGGAAAGGTGGAATAGACGCTCGCGTCGACAAATGCCATTTCGCCTTGGCCGAGCAACGCGCTCAGCCCGGTTGCGGTGGAGCAGAAAATGTCGAGGTTGCTGTCGTGATCAAAGTCGAGCAGGATCGCGTTGTTGACTTCCTTGATTTGAGCGACCGACTCCTCTTGCGGCACGGCTTCCAAGCTTCGAGTGCCGTCTTCGCGAACTTTATTGCGCAGTACGAGCAACCCCGACTTGCCATAGAGCACAACGTCTGTGTCGGCGTCGAAGCACGATATGGACTCATTATCTGTTGCCTCGCTTGCTGATTTGTTTACTTCGTGATCACGATCTCGGTCGAGGTCTGCCGCGAGTAGGCCGAAGTAGTCGCCTTCGAACTCCATTGTTGTGAGTTGCTCCCAGCGAAATGGCCCCAGCTGACGAAATACGCTGAGTTTGCTCTCTTCGAGGACCAGCAAATCCAATTTGGCATCGAGGTCAAAGTCGACGAGCAACGCATCGCGGATCTTTCCACGAACGCCCTCCCCTCCCCTCTTTGTAAAGTTCATAGTGATGAGCGCGTCCGCAGCCGGTGGCGGTGCAAGCGATTTGATAGCATCGCTGAATTCGTGAACGACGAACTCGAGCGCATGCGGTGCCAAGGCACGTTTGTCGCCCTGCGTGAAGTCATTAGGACGCGTCACATTCAGGCAGATCCGAGCGTTACGGACGACGACCGCCCAATCGCCCTTTGCCAAGGCTTCACTGGCAGCGTCGAGCAACTGATGAACGTCGACGCGATGTCGTTTCAGCACGATCTCGCGCAAAGGGGCGAAGACCTGCTTGGCGGCGGCAAGTGTCTCGGCCATCGACGCATCCTCCGATTGAGCCTGCGCGAGTAACCAGTCTCCCAACAAAAACAGGTTGTTCGGCGCGAGTCGATGAGCTTCAGCCAAACACCTCCGCGCTTGTTCCTCACCATTCGGCACAACGCGCGCCGCGTCATAAGCTTCGTACCAGTAAACCGCTTGGTCCGGGCTGAGCTTCGCCGCCCGCTCGAATTGCTTGACGGCCGTTTCCGATTCCGCAGCACCGGCTTTCAAGGCGACTTTTCCGAGCAGCCAATACGTCGATGCTTCGTTGGGTTCGATAGCTTGTAGCTTTGCTAACGCAGAGTTGACTCCGTCGGCGTCGACCTTTTGCTGTTCGTAGAGTAAGTATCGGGTGATCGCTTGATTGCGTATCCCCAAGGGCTCGTTTGGAACTTGGTGAATAATCTCTGAATACAGCTGGTCCGCTGTGCTCAATTCGATGTTTTCTAAATGCCCATTTGCGATTTGGGCCATCCGTATTAACTTTGCGGCTTGTTCTCCGTTCAGTTCGGGAGTTTCGGGTGATGCGGGTTCATTCTCGACTTGCTTGATGGGCTGCCTGTTTAGCTGTACCAAAGCCACGGCAGCACCTGCAAGGATAATGGCTCCAGCCAGCAGCGAGAGGACCGGAAACTTGTTTGATGATTGCGAGCGTTCGTTCATGGTTCAGTTCATGTCTTCTGTCGAGAAGTTCGATGCGCGCGGCGTATAAAACGCCAACGGAGAATTTAGCAGGTCCGACGACGTATTGCCCAGTCCCGCGGTGGCAACGCATGGACTCAACAAGTGTTGCGAACTACAAGGATTTGAAGCCTCGCATCAGTGCAGCACAGCCGACAACTTCGATGTCGCAGGAATCGAAAATCGATGAGAGGCCGTTTTCGAGTGTCGACAAATCGTCGTTATCGTTGGTGAAGATCTGTTTGCGGTTGTAAAACCCCATCAATCGCCTCGCCGTCCAACTGCGCGCGACTCCGCCGGACAGAAGCGTCGCTCCGAATAAAACTCCACCAGGGGCTATCAATTCGGACAAGTGCCTGACGGCAACCAGTTTGTCTTGCATCGAGCCAGGCAGACAGTGCAGGACGTAATTCAACCCGATCGAATCGAACTTTCGATTTTCGAGTGTAAGGGGCTCCAAAACATTGCCTTCGTAGCACGTCGGTTGGTAACGGGCGATTCGCGATGCTGCCGCTCGCAGGCAATTCTGGTTCAAGTCCAATAAGGCAACCTGTGGCTGATCACTTGGGTAACGGCACCGGTCAAGGTAGTAACCGGTACCAACTCCGACATCGAGGTGATTGCTCGACACATTACGGTTGTACAGATTCAGAAGTGTGGCAGTGGGGCACTTCCAAATGAAGCGATTCGAAACACCCAATACGATCAGGTCATATAGGCCCAACATCCGCGGCGTATAGACCGCTTGGCCGGCTGTTACTTGTTCTTGCGTGGGCGGCATGTTGTTATTGCAACCTGTAAACCGCGAACGTCGTTTTAGTTGCCGCAAGCTGTATGGCCACGTTTTCCCAGTAGGCCGATGGAGCGACGCCGATCGCGCCAGATCGCTTCGAGTTTAAGGGGCGGAGAGGTGGGATACGTTGTGGGGAGCGTTTAGCTCCTCGTTGACGACAATGCCGGATTCGCCGCGGCGACCGCTTTCAGTCTCAGGTCGCATGTGTTGAACGTCCGCGACGAGTCCGTCCTCAGACCAGGTTGTCCAGGTTCCTGTCTTTACACCAGCAAGGTAATCACCTTCGACCTGCTTCATGCCGGTGGCGTGCCACTCGGTCCAGCGCCCTTCCTGCATGCCCGATTCGTAGACACCGGCGAGCATTTTTTGGCCGTTGGGATGCCACCACACGTGTTCGTTGACTGCGACTCCTTCATCGAACGTGCCTCGGAATTTCTCCGTTCCGTTGGCATACCACTCGGTCCACTGGCCTGTTTTCACATCCGTACCTTCGGTTTCGGAACGCGTGACTTCGATTGTGCCGTTCCACCAATCGAAGTTGGCGTTGATCGTAAAGTTGGACCGCACCATCCAACCTTCAGACTCCTTTTGCTTTTGATTGTGCCAGGTGACGACCGGTATCAGTTGCTTTCCGTCTCGATAAAACTCGCGAGCCCAGATCTGTCCGTTCGGCTTCCACGCCGTAGATTCTCCGTCGGGAGTACCCTTTGCGAATACCATTTCGCGCCGCTGCTGGCCGCTGGGGTACCAAGTCGTAGCGGGACCATCAAGTTCTCCTCGCGAGAACTGCCACGAACCGACGACGTGTTGCTGCGAATCGATGATTGTCCAAGTGCCGTGCAGTTGACCGTTGTCGAATTCTGCCTGTGAGGTAAAGGGAGGTCGAAAGCCCGGGTTGACCGAAGGGAACTCCGTCATGATTCTCATCCACGGCCCCTGCTGTTTGCCATTTTGATATTCGCCCTGCGCAATCACCTGGCCCTGTGGATCCAGCATCGTCCAAGAACCGTGATTAACGTAGTTGCGTTCGGCGTCTTGAATCACATATCGCTGAAGGCGAACTGCGCCATTTGGGTAGCGTTCGGTAATGAGCTCGCCTTGCTCATTCGACGCAGCACCAGTTGGTTTCGTCGCCAGGATGCCTCGAATTTGTTCGAGCGTTTTCAGTGAAGGTCGTGGCGGCGGGAACGGCAGCTCTTCAGCAATCGCTGCGTCGGGAATGGTCGAGAGCGTTGTGACGCCAAGAATGAAGAGCACGCGAGCGCGAACACAGAACATCGGCTGGACTCCGAATCAGCGGGGAGTGGCATCCGAGCCTGAAACTGCCTTCGCGTCCGAGCAAAGGGGCATCCAATGCCATCGGACGTCATGGGGTCGCGGCTATACATGCGCAAAGCGCTGCGTCACGACTCGCACGATCCGCGAAACCGGACCCATGAACTGATTGGTGCCGCGTGGAGCGATTGTTTCTTCGGCTGGCTCGAAACTAGTCCAACACTTTTGCGCCGCTAATGAGCTTGATGAACTCAGCGTTGGACTTGAAGCGACCGAGTTGTTTGGTTAGCTGCTCCATTGCATCGACCGGATGCATTGACGTTAACGTGCGTCGCAGCATCGTCACCGCATGCAATGTGTCCGGGTCGAGGAGCAGCTCCTCGCGTCGGGTTCCAGACTGTGTGATATCAATCGCGGGCCACACTCGACGGTCGGCAAGTTTGCGATCAAGGACCAACTCCATGTTGCCGGTTCCCTTAAACTCCTGGAAGATCAGGTCATCCATTCGGCTGCCGGTATCGATCAATGCGGTTCCGACGACGGTCAGCGAACCACCTTCTTCAAACGCCCTGGCGGTTGCGAACAACTTCTTAGGCACATCCATTGCTTTAATATCGACACCACCGCTCATCGTACGACCGGTATTGCCGACCCATTTATTGAATGCCCTCGCCAAACGGGTGATCGAGTCCATCAACAGAAACACATCCTGACCCATTTCAGCCAGGCGTTTACAGCGTTCGACGACCAACTGCGATAACCGAACATGGCTCTCGACATCCTGGTCGAGGCTGCTTGCGATTACTTCGCCGTTGATATTCCGCTTCATATCGGTGACTTCTTCAGGCCGCTCGTCGACCAACAAAACCATAAGCTTTACGTCCGGATGGTTCTCCGAGATGCCATGGCTAATGTGTTGCAGCATAATTGTCTTGCCGCTGCGCGGCGGGGCAACGATCAGCGCACGCTGGCCACGACCAAGCGGTGTCAGCAAGTCCATGACTCGCGTGGTCAGCGGCTGAGGACCGGTTTCGAGGCGATACCACTGCTCCGGATTAATAGCTGTGAGGGCATCGAATTGTTTGATATTGGAATATTCGTCTGGTCGAATGCCATCTACATCGGTAATTTCGCGCAGTCGCGGTCCCTGTTGTTTACGCGCGTGCTGAATTATTCCACTGATGAGCACGCCTTGTCGCAGGCCGAATTTCTCAATCATCGCACCGGGGACAAATGGGTCACTTCGTTCCCGAGAGTAGTTGTTTTCCGTGCTTCGGAGGAAGCCGTATCCATTTGGATGTAGTTCCAGCAGCCCCTGGCCAGGCTCGGAAGGAATATCGTTGTCTTCTACGGGTTCGATGTCGCCGCCCTCACCACGACGCTGCCCGCCGCCACCTCCGCGTCGCCGTCGTCGGCCTTGGCCATTGTTTTGTCCGCCCCCTCGACCGCGTCCGCCTCGGCCGCGTCCACCTCCTCCGCCTTGGCCCCCGCCATCTGACCCACCTCGACCGCGAAAATTCTTCTTACCCATGTACTTACCCTGAAACAGCGGCGTGTCCGCTATCAATTTGAGAATACCGACGCCCTTCACACCGGGAAGCAGTTCGCTCTGCGAGACGACCTGTCCCAGCCACCCACTACAAGCGAGGTGAGGTGGCGGCATTAATTCTTAAGGAATGCTTTATCAGTAGGCGAAGTTGTTCATCAAACCGTCACGTCGGATGATGCCAAATCCGCTGATCCCCACGAAAACTCAGAAACGTCTTTTCGGTCTTGTCTCGGCGAACCAACCGGCTCAAAAGCCAAGTAAAGAACCGATCCAAATGGGGTGTAGTTAGTTTTCGCCGCTCGACCTACCTGGCTGTGAGTAAGATCTCCTCCCGAGGATCGCTTATCATCGTGAGTCACCGTTGGTACATCTCTCGTTAAAGAAATGTGTCCCTCACCCCCCTGAGATTACACGCTTTCGGCGTGAGAGTGCTCTTTCTAACCGGGGCGCCCACAGGCAAGTAATTCCTGGGCAAGCAAACCTGCATTTGTTCGCAGGCTGAAAACTTACGGCATCTTACTAACTTCATCGTCCATGTCAACCTATTGATCAGTGGATATCTGGGTGACTTGAGAACTTTTTCTCGATAGCACGGGACGCCAGCACGTTCTCTCGTGAAAACATCATTTAACAGCCAATGTCGACGTAATCGGAAAAGTTTAACGCAATCGGCATTTTTACTACAACCGATCGGGTCGACTGCCGATATATCCGGGTAAGTCGCTCTGCCCCGGCAGACCGGGGAATTGATATCACCTCAAATTGAGTATTGTGACCATGAATCGGATCCAATCACTACGCCGGATGATCCTCTGTACTGCTCTACTCGCCGTCGCCGCGCCCACGGTGGCTCAAGACAGAATTCCATGGATTACAGACTTGCGCGAGGCTCGGGACTTGGCAGAGCGGCAGAATCGGCTGGTGCTGCTGCACTTTTGGAGCGATAGCTGCATCCCGTGTAAGCAAGTCGAACGCAATGTTTTCAATCAACCGGAGTTCATTCGGGCGCTCACCACCGGCTATGTTCCAGTGAAGATTAATGCGACTCAGCAACCCCAACTCGCAGATTTCTATAAAATCGAGCGGGTTCCCACAGACGTGATTGTAACACCTGAGGGACGCGAGGTTCAGCGATTCCAAAGCCTTCAGGACTCGAATCAGTATATCGCTATGTTGGACGGGATTCGTGCACAGGCGAGCGTTGGTGCGTACCCAATCTCGCCCAACGTCGTGCCGACCGCTAACACTCGCCCTCAGCAGGACACCGCCAGTGTCGGACGCTACGGTTCGTATACGCCTTCGCAAAATGAGACTTCTCGCTATGGTCAGCCAGGGTACGGCCAGTCTTCTGCCGAACAGTCTAGCTCCACGCCTGCGAACCCGGGAGGGCTCGCACCGGGTGCCTACTCAAACCAACTTGGTCAGTCCGCCGCTCCGCAGCACCAAGAGTTGGCTCCTCGCTATGCCAACCCTTATGCACAAGAAACGCCTCAGAACAGCAACACTGTGCGTTCATCTCGCTATGGGCAGCCAACGTCCAGCTACGACAATGATGCTAATCGCCCGAGCGGTCCGCAGCACTCGGTAGCTCCAGCTCCTCAACGAAATGAGTTTGCCGCGCCAAACACAACCTACGGTGGAGCGGATGACAAACCAGCACCGCAAACGCCAGACGCCTACGTCCAGTCTGCCCAGAGTCAAATTCCGAACACGCCTGCACCGCAATCTCAATACGAAGGACGTGGCTTCAGCCAGCAGCCCGCACCCCAAGTACCTGTTGCTCACGCACCAACTACTCAGCCTCCGCAGCAGAATCCCTCGCAACCTCAGATTTCCCTCGAAGGGTACTGCCCGGTCACCCTTGTCCAGAACCGAGTTTGGACCCCCGGTGACAAGAAGTGGGGAGCAGTTCACGAAGGACGCGTGTATCTATTCGCGGGACCCGAGCAGCAACAGCAGTTTCTCGCCAACCCGCATGTCTTCGCACCTCTGATGGCCGGCTACGATCCTGTGCGGTTCGCCGAGACCGGCCAGCTGGTGCCTGGACGTCGCGAGTTCGGACTTTACATAGATGAACCGGGGCCGATTGCATTATTCGCAGATGAAGCTGCACTTGAGCGCTTTCACGCCAACTCGAGCTACTACTTCAACGTGATTCGGCAGGCCAAGCTGCAGCAATCAAGCGGGCAGTTTACTCGGTAGTTTTCGATCAGACATCAGGCGAGCGTTCGTTCGACGGACGACTCGCCTTTGTCGTTTCTTGAGCCAGCCGCCACTTGATCGAACCGTTGTCAAGGGAGAGATCTGCCGCCGGTATCAAAGTGCGTTGCGATTGCAGAGTCCAGAGGAACCGCTCGCCACATTTTTTGGGCATCGACGGTTGCGTATCGAAGCCGCTTCAGTTTGTCGAGTGCGTCAGCGACTTCAAAGTCGACCTGAAAGCCCAAGATTCCTTGTAAGAACGCTTCCGCTGCAGTGTCAAGTTCCGACTCACTCCAACCATCTTGGTTCGCCTCTCGTCGAAGTAGCTCATAGGCCAAGATTACTTCACGACATTCCTGCTCCTCGGCTTCGTCCAAAATGCGAAACATGACGCCTGCGTTGTTATCGAGGTTTTGGTAATACAAATGGCGAGTCAAGTTGAGCTGGTACTTGTCCTTTGTCCGAAGATATCCCAGGAACGACTTGACCCCATACCCTGCCGTCCCGCCCACAAATCCAAGGAACGCGATCACACCCCAGAACCCGTGAAACAGCGCGCCGATCGCGGCGGTGAAGCCTTTTGCCACTGCCATCAAAAAGCCGGACATCGTCGGTACGATAACCTTGCCGTGATCGAGCCAAGACATTTGGAAATTGCCGCACGGGAGCAGCATATCGATGTCTTGTTTCGGAATGTTTTTGAACAGTTTTAGGTAGATGGCTCGTGTATCGACGGTGCCGTCGAGTCGTTTGTGCTCATGCAGTTGAAACACCACGACGAGGCGCTCATAGATCGGTACCTCAACGGCCTCGCGGCGATAGCCTGTCTTCCAGCGGCGGATCGTCCGCGCCGCCAACACATCACCCCTTGCGAAGACTTCGAGTTGCTTGAACACGGTAAAGTCGACGTTCAGATGAACTCCCCAATCACTCGCTGCTTCGGCGGTTGCTTCGATCTCTTCACGTGACAGCCGATGGTAGTTGGCTCCATTGAGAATTGATGCAAGATTTGTGAACAGTCGCGTTGCGGCATGCTCACGTTCCTGCAGTGACCGCTCCAACTCGCCTGTGGTTGCAGCATCGGGGTTAAACGAATCGTAGTCGTCCTTAATTGCCTCAAGCTTCGCGTGGTACTCCGAGTGGATGGTTGTTGCGACTTGCTGGCACCACGTCACAAACGAAGCCCGCTCCTCGCTTGAAAGGGAGCTGTTGTCGGCAAGCAATTGTACGAGCCGAGCTCTCCGAATCGGAATGAACTGCTCGCGGGAACGCTTTGACGTTAGTCGAGTCATCTCGGGCGGTCGATCGGATTTCAAGTTGCGGTTCTTTGGGAGCGATTCGAGTTCAGTAAATGGATTGGCGGCATCGCAGCAACCGAATGTTGTCGCACAGTTATGCGGCCTTCAGCAACAGTAGTTCGTCTTGAATGCGATAGCATCGACCCGAAACCGGCAGCTCGACTTAATGGCGTGGGACGGGAGAAGAGCCCGCTCGCGCGGAGTCGACGACGTCACGAACGGGCGTGGATGGCATTAACACGACCGGTGAATGCGTCACGTTGCATCAGCCGGTCCGCGAGCCGGATTCGCCTTGCCACCCTGAGTCCCGGTGACCGTTACGAAGGGAGAACTTACGAGTTTCAATAAGTCTGGACGCTTCGCTGCGAAGACGAAGCGAGTGTTTCGCCGATCTATCAAATATCCAATGGTAGGCAGGAAGTCGAAGGCCGTCCGGCTGACGGCTGAGGGGGCTGAATCGGTGTTCCCTTTTTGCGTCGCGGCGATACAATCTGGCGACAACAGAGTTGCCTAACTTATCAAAGGCACGGAATCACACTCTAAACACGTATGGACAGACATGAATACCGCTCCTCCAAACAGCGTCGATGACCAAGTTGGTGACTCTCGCGAAGAGAAACGCACGCTTAACTTCATCGAGCAAATCATCGAAGATGATTTGAAGTCCGGGAAGTGGGACGGGCAAGTTCACACGCGCTTCCCGCCCGAGCCAAACGGCTATCTGCACATCGGACACGCGAAGAGTATCTGCCTGAACTTTGGGCTTGCTGAGCGATACAACGGCAGCTGTAACCTTCGTTTCGACGATACGAATCCGACCAAGGAAGAGCAGGAGTATGTTGACTCCATCAAGGAGGACGTGCGCTGGTTGGGATTCGACTGGGAAGATCGCGAATTCTTTGCTTCCGACTACTTTGATCAATTGTACGATTGGGCGGTTCAATTGATTAGCGATGGGAAAGCGTACGTGTGTGATTTGGATGGCGACCAGATTCGTGAGTATCGCGGCACGCTGACTGAGCCCGGCAAAGATAGCCCCAACCGTAATCGTTCCGTCGAAGAAAACTTGGCGTTGTTTCAGAAGATGCGTGACGGCGAGTTCCCCGACGGCAGCCGTACTCTGCGCGCGAAGATCGACATGGCGAGCTCCAACGTCAATCTACGCGATCCCGTGATGTACCGAATCTTAAAGGCACATCACCATCGCACGGGTGACAAGTGGTGCATCTATCCGATGTATGACTATGCACATGGGCAATCCGATGCGTTGGAGAAGATCACTCATTCGATCTGTACTTTGGAGTTTGAGAACCATCGGCCCCTATACGATTGGTTCTGCGAAGCACTTGGAATTCATCATCCGCAGCAAATCGAGTTCTCGCGGCTGAACCTGACCTACATGGTGATGAGCAAGCGGCGATTGCTCGAACTAGTTAAAGAGGGACGCGTCAACGGCTGGGACGATCCGCGCATGCCCACGATCAGCGGGTTGCGGCGCCGCGGCTATACTCCGGAGGCGGTTCGTGAGTTCTGCCGCCGCGTTGGCGTGACGAAATTTGACGGAGTGACCGACATCGTTCAGCTTGAGAATGCCCTCCGTGAAGATCTGAACGAACGCGCCTACCGGGTAATGGCGGTCCTTCGTCCTTTGAAGGTCGTTATTGAAAACTATCCCGAGGGCCAAGTCGAAGAACTCGAAGCGGTGAACAATCCACAGGACGAGTCGGCTGGCACTCGTACGGTTCCCTTTGCACGCGAGATCTACATTGAGCGTGAGGACTATATGGACGATGCTCCGAAAAAGTTTTTTCGGCTGAGCGTGGGGAGAGAAGTACGCCTTCGCTATGCTTACTTTGTCACATGCACCAAGGTCATCAAAGACGAAAGTGGCGAAGTCGTGGAGTTGCGTTGTACCTATGACCCCGAGACGAAGGGAGGCAACGCGCCGGACGGGCGTAAAGTGAAGGGCACGATTCACTGGGTTTCCGCCCAGCATGCCGCGAACGCCGAAGTTCGGCTCTATGATCACTTGTTCGCCAAGGAAGATCCGGACGACGTGGAAGGCGATGCCGATTGGCGAAGTAATTTGAATCCGAACTCTCTGGAAACATTGACAGATTGTAAGCTGGAACCAAGTTTGGCGGATGCCGCCGTCGGAGTCGGCTATCAGTTCGAGCGGACGGGTTACTTTTGCTTAGATAAAGACTCCAAACTTGGAAAACTGGTCTTCAACCGCGCCGTGTCGCTCCGGGATACTTGGGCGAAGGTCAAGTAACCTAAATCTCCACACGCACTATCGCTTGGTTATCGAAATGGCACGTTACCAACGATTCTGTGACTCGTCGGTTTTGCATTTGCCGACATCAACCGCTCTGCTGCTAGCCGACTTCTTCTTGACCCTGGCCTAAGCATCACGCACACTGAACGCACCACAGTTGTCCCAACAAGTGCTGCTGCAGGTTGGTTCGCGAGCCTTGCCTGCCATCGATACAAGGAGGCGGTATGCCCAGATTCGCGTCGCTGATGCGTGTAGCTGCTGTTTTGTTTCAGTTGTCGCTTGTGGTGGACTTTGCCACCGCAGATGAGTTGAGATTCGCTCCAGCCGCGATTCAAGTGCCGAGCGGGTTCGTTGTAGAGCTCGCAGCGGCGCCGCCCTTGGTAAAACATCCGATGATGGCGGCATTTGATGACCGTGGCCGGTTGTTCATTGCAGAGAGCGCCGGCGAGAATTTGAAGCGAGCCGATCTTGAAGAACAGCTTCCCAACTTCATCCGCATGATCGAAGATACGGATGGCGACGGTCGCTTCGACAAGAGCACGGTCTTTGCCGACAAGATGACGTTTCCACAGGGAGCATTGTGGCACGCGGGAGCCTTGTATATCGCATCATCCGGAGGCATCTGGCGTTTAAGAGATATGAACGACGATGGCATCGCGGACATTCGCGAACAGATCGTAAACGAGTTTGGATACACCGGCAACGCGGCGGATGTCCATGGTTGTTTCCTGGGTCCCTGTGGTCGCATCTACTGGTGCGAGGGACGGCACGGGCATGAGTTTCGTGACGACGGCGGACACATTCTGAGCAAAGGCAAAGCGGCGCGCATCTTTTCCTGTAAGCCGGACGGCAGCGACATCCAGGTCCATTGTGGTGGCGGGATGGATAATCCAGTTGAAATTGATTTTACCGAAGACGGTGAGATGCTCGGTACGGTGAACATTTTGTATCGGCAGCGAGGTGATTGTCTGGTGCATTGGGTGCATGGGGGTGTCTATCCTCGGCACGATCAGCCTCAGGTTGTCGCCGAATTTAAACGTACGGGTGATCTCTTGCCGCCGGTCGTGAATCTGGGGCACGTCGCGGTTTCGGGAACAAACCGATATCGCGGGACGCAGTTTGGCGACGAGTTTACGGACAACTTCTTCATCACAGAATTCAACACGCACAAAGTCGTACGCGCAAAGCTATCTCGCGTGGGGGCGACGTTCGCGGCGGAGGTCGAAGAATTTCTTAGTTGTGATAGCGGAGACTTTCATCCGACCGACGTTCTCGAAGACGCAGATGGCAGCTTACTGGTGATCGATACCGGAGGTTGGTTTCGAATTGGCTGCCCCACATCGCAGATCGCCAAGCCGAATATTTTTGGCGCGATCTATCGCATTCGACGCACGGATGCCAAGCCAGTACCGGATCCGCGGGGTATGACAATCGATTGGGACGCCGCGCCTTCGAGCATTGCCGCGCTACTCGATGACGAGCGATTTGCCATTCGCGATCGAGCAATCCGCGAAGTTGCTGCGCGGGGCGGGGCATCCGTTGTGCCGCTCGCGGAATTGCTTTCATCGCCGAGCGTCCGCGCACGCCGCAACGCTGTGTGGGCTCTCTCGCGAATCGATTCGCCGGAAGTCAACGGGTTGATTCGCAGGTGTCTGAACGACGACAGCCGATCGGTTCGTCAGTCCGCGGTCGTCAGCCTGGGAACTCGTGGTGATTCTGAGGCGACGGAGCAACTAATCGCCCGCTTGGACGATGCTGCGCCATCCGTTCGCCGCGACGCCGCGGCAGCGCTAGGTAAATTGCGAGACGCAAAAGCCGTCCCAGCGATACTTGCATCGCTAGGGGAGGAATCGTTGGAACGCATGCAAGAACATGCGTTGATCTATGCACTGATAGAAATGGATGCGCCTGCCGAGACGCTTGCCGGTCTCGAAGCTTCCAATCCGAATGTCCAGCGGGCAGCGTTGATCGCACTGAACCAAATGAATTCGGAAAGTCTGCAGCGATCGCAAGTAACATCCTTGTTGCACACGGCGGATCTCGCATTGCAACGAGCAGCCATCGATGTGATCGCCGCGCATCCCGAGTGGAGCGACGAGGCCATTGCCGCGGTACGACCGATACTGACGGCGGGTGAGATAGATCCGAGAGAAGCGTCATCCGCAAAGCGGCTTTTACTCGCATTTGCTGCAGATAACAAGGTGCAAGAGTTCGTGGGTCTGTCACTCGGCGAACCAGCCAAATCGAAACTGGCGACGCTGACGCTGCTGGAGATAGTACGCGACGCTAGTCTTGCAGCCGTACCGGACGCGTGGGTAGCGGGCGTGGCAAAGCAACTCAAATCGGATGACTCGGAAATCGTTGATGCCGCCATAGCTGCAACGACGGGTGGAACCTCGACCGACGTCGATGAAGCGTTACTCGTACTTGCACGCGATGAGAAAAGTCCAATCGATCTACGAGTTCGAGCCGCCGCGGCAATCTCGCCCCGGTCGGAGTTCGATGAGCAAGTATTCGCATTGCTCGCGTCGCAGCTGTCTGCCGAAATTCCGATCACACGGCGCCTCGCCGCAGCCAGGGCGATTGGCTCGGCAAAGCTTAGTGCTGAGCAGCAACATACCTTGACGGGTTTGTTGAGTGACGCGGGGCCGCTGGAGTTGTCCACACTGCTCGCCGCGTACGAAGGAGCCGAAGACGACGATCTTGGATGGGAGTTGCTAGCGAGCCTTAGTGCATCGCCAGGTTTGGAAAGTCTCTCGACGGTTGCATTTGACGGGGCGTTCGCCGGGTTCTCCGATCGTCTCCGGGGAGATATCGCCCGGTTGCGACTTCGGTTAGGGGCATCAAGCGAGGAGCAAGTCGCTCGGTTGACGCAACTAGAGCGTATTATGGCTGGTGGCGATCCTTTGCGAGGCAAGGCCGTTTTTGAAGGACAGCGGACGTCTTGTATTACCTGTCACACTGTGCAAGGCCGCGGTGGTCGGATTGGACCTGATCTAACGACAACGGGAGCTCGCCGCACCGCAAGAGATTTATTGGAAGCGATCCTTTATCCGAGTTCATCGTTAGCCCGCGGATTTGAGACGTTTGGGGTTTTGACGAACGATGGAAAAGTCCACACGGGGCTCATTCTGTCTGAAACAATTGACGCCATTCGTCTGCGCACCACGGAACAAACGGAGATCATGGTCCGTCGCTCGGAAATTGAAGAGCTTCAACCTAGTACGGTTTCAGTGATGCCAGCGGGGTTGGATCGAACAATGTCCGAATCCGAGCTGCGTGACTTGGTCGCGTACTTGACAACGCTGAAGTGATCACCGGCTCCGACCTACCGGATCGGGGAATGGCCGCGGTAGGCGGGCTGTTGAGAAAGACGTGACGGACGTTCGATGGGTTGGATGCCGCGGCGGGAACTGGTAATCGGGTTAGCCGGTGGAGCGAAATGCGGTGCTGCAATGTTCACGGGTGTAAAGCCTTCGAATCGTGGCATGGCCCACAATTGCTCGGGACTACCATACAGCGAGTTGACGGCGTATTCGTTGACCTCAATCGAAAACGAGAGTTGAGTATCTGGCATCTCAATCTCGATGCGATGCGGTAGAGCGACCGCTGCGGTTGGGTAGAATCGGTGGCCGCTGGTTCGGGATGACGCGACGGATCGGCCGGTGGAGTCGATTAAGTGTTGTTCTGTGATCCAACCGTAGCGCTCGTCGATAACAAGGATACGTGTCACAGGACCGGTGGCTCGCGCCAACTGCGTCCGGATTTCAACTCGCCCATCACCCCGAGGGAACGGCCCTTCGTGCATGCCGCCTGGTTCGAGCTGCACCAGACCGATGGCTTCGATTAACCAATGCGGGTCTACCGGGAACATTCCGCGCGTGGGGCTCTCGGCGAATTCGCGATGGCTCGCGAAGAAGACGACGGGATCGGGATTGCGTTTTGCCCAGAACCAGAATAGGTCATCGTTGCTGCCAATATCCAGTTCCGGCCCAAGGACTGACTTAGACTTCAGGCGGAAGCGACTATCACGTTCGAGTGAGACGGAAGTTCGGAGGCCGGGATACGAGTCAATCGATAGCGTAGCGGTATCTGAGTGCAATTGCTGCACGCGACCGGTGTTAGCGTTGACGGCGTAAATGATGTCGTCCAGCGTTGGCGGGCTCACAAAGGCAGCCGGTGCCATTGGATCGACTCCAAACGTGTTGCGATGACACGTCGCCCCGCTCGCCACGAACAGGGTCAAGAGAAGGCAACCAAATCCAAACGTCCGATTCAAATCAGCATCCTTGCTGTGTTTCTTTTCGAGCGGCTTCATTGCCGCAGCCAAAGTCCGTCAGGCGGCGTCGCCATACAGCAGTGTCGATAATTCTTCTTGAATTTCGGCGGCTCGTTCCGGCGATGGGTCAAGCACGCGAACTTTGTAGTCCGCTTCGGTCTTTGGGCAGTAAAGCACGAGTTGTTCACTTCCCTCTTCGTCTGTTTCGGTATCTTCGAGCCGAACGATTCGGCGGCGCACCATTAGCAACGCCAGCACGTAACGCACGTCGGCTTTCACCGGATCGTTTTCCAACTGCTCGAAATAATTCAACATCACGTCGTTGGGCGCCCAATTCACCTTTTTCGAGTTGGGTTCGGGCATCAGCGACTTCCACCAGCCAACGGCATTCTCGGGCGGCTCGCTCCATGCTTCTTGACAATAGTCGTAGCGGACGACTTCCGCGCCTTCCGAGACCAGCACTGAAAAGTACGTCTCGCCAGGCCGAAATTCGCGTTCGGTTTTAGCGCAATGTTTCGTGGATCGTTGAATCTCGAACTCGAACATCTTCGAATTCCGTTGCAGGACGTAACATCAGGCTGGAGTCAGCCATCGACGAGCTGGCGGATCATAGAGGAAACGTCGAAACGGCTCAATACGCAGTGAAAAACCGACTGTCTGTTCCACCGGGGCCGATCTTCATCTCGATTCGTTTCATGCACTTCGGACAGTTGCCCGAATACGCTGTGCCGTCCTTGTTTACGTAAATTCGTGAGTAAACGCCACAGCAGGCGAACTGCACCCCCAGAAATCGCCGGGATTGGGGCGCGTTAGTCGTTGGTTCTGGTTCGCTAGAAAGGTCCAGGAATTCGCCAGCCATCTCGCTCTCGCAATATGAAATTCCACCTGCTCGGGAATCGCCGTACTGACTCCGACAACAACACTTCGGATTTTCCTAAGTCAAAGTATACGATCTGATCTGTTTGCCGCGAACATGGTTTTCCGGGTTGTGTCTCTCACGGGCGAGCTGTGTGTACTTAGTCGGTCGTGGATCGGTCTTCTGTCGAAGCGCGAGCTTGACCCAATACTGGAGCGTGGATAAACTCAAACTCCTGTGAGTTTTAGATTTAGCGGTCGTTAGGGGCCGATTACCAAGGCGAGCGAGTTGGCTCGGTGAAACCGATGAAGACGAATCATTTAGCCCTGCTTCTACTCCTAACGCTTGGTTGCCACCAGCCGTAGGGGATACTCGCCACCTTCTAACACGCAAAGCGAACCCCGAGGCTTTCTTCGCCTTGGGGTTTTTTGTTGGGATCTGACCAGAATGAACCGCCCGATTCAACGCCGCCGCAGGATTTGCCGATCACGTGCCGAGTTGTTACTTCTCGCGCCGGTCCAGGACCGGCGTTCCGCCAAGCGTGAAAAGGGAAGGACATACAGTGAGCTCAGCAATCAAAGGCAATAAATATGACTGACAATCGACGAATCGTTATTTTTGACACAACCTTACGCGACGGCGAGCAATCACCGGGCGCGAGCATGAATCTGAACGAAAAGATGGAGATCGCCCAGGCTCTGGTGGATCTGGGAGTCGACGTAATCGAGGCTGGCTTTCCCATCGCTTCGCCCGGCGATTTTGAGGCGGTCCAGGAGATTTCCCGCTCAATTCGAGGTTCGACAATATGTGGGTTGGCCCGCTGTGCGGAGGGTGATATCGACCGGGCCTGGGAGGCATTGAAACATGCCGAGGCGGCGCGCATACACGTCTTTCTCGCGACCAGCGCCATTCATCGCGAGTTCAAGCTAAAGATGACGACCGAGGAAATCGTCAAACGAGCGGTGGCCGGCGTGACACGAGCAGTGTCGTACTGTGATAATGTTGAGTTCTCGCCCGAAGACGCGGCTCGCACCGAGCGAGACTTTCTATGCGAGGTGGTAGAGGCGGCTATCGATGCGGGGGCGACGACTGTCAATATCCCCGATACCGTCGGCTATGCGACTCCGGCTCAAATGGGTGAGACGATCAAGATGTTGTGCGATCGCGTGCCCAACATTGATAAGGCGGTCATCAGCGTTCACTGCCATAACGATCTTGGCCTGGCAGTTGCCAATAGCCTGTCCGCCATTACCAATGGCGCCGGACAGATCGAATGCACGATTAATGGCATCGGTGAGCGAGCGGGAAACTGCTCACTCGAAGAGGTTGTCATGGCTATGCGAACTCGCAGCGACTTTTACGGTTGCGAAACCGGCATCAACACGCAACGTCTCGTCCCTAGCAGTCGATTGGTTTCGTCGATCACCGGAATTCAGGTACAACGGAACAAAGCGATTGTTGGGAGAAACGCGTTTGCCCACGAGGCGGGAATTCACCAGGACGGGATGTTGAAGGAACGCACAACCTACGAAATCATGCGGCCTGAGGACGTGGGCTTTACAAAAACCGATTTGGTTTTAGGCAAGCACAGCGGTCGCGCGGCACTCGCGGACCGCGCAAATTCTCTTGGATATCGTTTAACCGGAGAGCAGCTTCACGCGGTCTTCGAGGAGTTTAAAGATCTCGCCGACAAGAAGAAAGAGATTTACGACGGAGATATTGCGGCTCTGATCGAGAAACAGATACATTCGGCGCCGGAACAAGAATGGTCGGTAGTCTCGTTTGAGGCGACTTCGGGAACCGGAAGAAAGCCAAAAGTGAGTCTGACCCTGCGGCACGGTGATCAAGAGTTTACCGAAGAGTTGTCGGATGGCGATGGCCCGATCGACGCTGCTTTTCTCGCGACCGAAAAGATCACCGGAATCCGACTGCGATGTAAGGACTATCAAGTTCGCAGTGCTACGCTCGGCCATGACGCATTGGGCGAAGTAACTTTAGAAATTGAGTACAATGGTACGAGTTTCCGAGGACGTGGAGTTTCGACGGACACCGTCGAGGCCACTGTGCTGGCGATTCTTGATGCAGTAAATCGCATTGTGCTGACACAGAACACCACTTCGGTTACGACGTAAAATCGCGTTGATGAGCAGCCTCATGAAGTCTTCAATTCTTCGTAAGGCCAGCGGCGAGCGAACGGTTGTTTGGAACTATTACTACAGCGGTCGTCGGTATGGCAACCATCAAAATCATCTCCGGTGCGAATGCGGGTGAAACTTACTCGTTAAGTGACCGTGAGACGATGCTGGGGCGCCATCCCGATTGCCAAGTTGTTTTGAAAGATTCGACCGTTTCCCGCCGCCACGCTCGGTTTGTCAAACAAGGCGATCATTATGTCATCGACGACGTTGGCAGCCAGCATGGCACGCGACTCAACGGTGAAATCATCAGGTCACCGGAGCGTTTGTGCGACAACGATGAAGTGCAAATCAGCCAAGTGCGGGTTATTTTCTCGGTTGATTCGAATGAGGGCGGAGGTAAGACCGATCGACCGTCTACCATCATCACGTCAGTCGACGTACTTGGTGCGGTTGGAATCACGGATGACAGCCAAACGGCCCCAAAGTGGCGAGCGTTGCTCGACATTACGCGAAGTCTTGGAGTGTCACTCGACTTAAAGACCATTCTCCCGAACGTACTCGAGAATATCTTTCAGATTCTTCCCGAGGCGAGTCGAGGTTGCATCATGGTTTCGGAACGACCTGGCGAGGATCCGATTCCCTATGCGGTAAAGAATCCCGGTAGCAAAGCCAATGCTCCCCCTCCGATCAGTCGTACGATAACGAATACGGTCCTGTCACAATGCAAGGCGGTGTTAAGTACTGACGCGGGAGATGACGAACGATTTCAGGCCAGTGACTCCGTGCTTGACCTCAAGATGCGCTCGGTGTTATGTGCTCCGCTCGTCGGTGCGGCGAACGAAGCGTTCGGCATGATTCATCTCGATGCACAAGATCCGGCTCATCAGTTTAACTCCGAAGATCTTGATATCCTCGTCAATATTGCGAATCTCGTTGGTCAGGCCGTCGATCACGCGCGGCTGCACGAAACCCAGTTGCAATTCGATCGTCGCGAGCGCGACATGGAAACGGCACGGGCGGTTCAGCAACACTTCTTGCCCGAAGACCATCCGAATATTGAGGGCTACCAGATCTCCGACTACTACAACCCCGCAGATGCAGTCGGAGGTGATTACTTTGGCTACACCGACTTGCCCGACGGACAACTTGCGATTGCTGTCGGCGACGTTGCGGGGCATGGTGTTCCTGCCGCATTGTTGATGGCAAGGCTATGCAGCGAGACGCGATATTGCCTCGTCACCGACATTATTCCCAGCGATGCGGTGCAATCGCTCAATCAGCAGCTCACCAAGCAGACTTTTAGTTTTTTCATTACATTCGCATTGTGTGTGCTTGACCCTTTGCGGCACGAGTTGACCGTCGTGAATGCGGGGCACATGCCGCCATTGATCCGTCGTGCCAAGACGGGGAAAGTGGAAGAAATCGCACCTGAGATTTCCAGTCCACCGCTTGGGATCGACGCGGGGATCTCGTATCAACAAGCCACGATTGCTCTTGAACCAGGAGACGTGGTCGTGATGTACACGGATGGCATCAGTGAATGTCCGAGCCCTTCTGGACAGCAGTATGGCATCGAACGGATTCGCCGATCGCTTGCTACGGCAAAGACGGCACGAGAAGCGACGGGCAAACTGCTGCAAGATGTTAACGAATTCACAATGGGTATGCCTCAGGAAGATGATACTTGCCTGGTGGCGTTTTCGCGAAACGCAGAGTAACGCCGCCGGTCAGGCGACGAACGCTAGCCAATAGAACACCCAGCCGGTGACAGCAGTAAGAAACATTGCGGTCGCCGCGACCTTACCCCACACCATGTGATACGCACTGTAGTCGCTTGGGGCTGCCGGGCTCGGAAATCTTTGCAACGCGCGGATGATCACGAAAATCCAGAGCAATGGTGTTGGAACCGCAAAACAAAGATGAAGCCAAAGGCTGTAATCTACGATCTTCGAGGCGTAAAAAGGCGAGGCCTCGGCAAGTGACCGCCAGTCTTTTGTGATGAATCGCATATCCACCTCAAATGCTGTCACAGCCACAAGTAGAATCACGCCAAGCGCGAGTTGAATGCGCTTATGCCACTCGCACTTGTACACCTCGTCGGGCTTACGAAATTTGACGAGATAGATGCTCCAAGCCATTACGGGAATCACCGCGAACAGGGCGACAAACACAAAATCGAGCATCACCGAACCCCGCGTGGGCAGGAATCCGTGGAGGTCGGGGGGTGTGATCTGTCCTAATATGAGCACCGCGGAACCTTTTAGCCGGAAAGACTTTTTCGCCGGTAACCTCCGATTCTAGCGACGGTACGCAAATGAGCGAGCCGGGGCGACTCCGTCTCCGGGGAAAAATCTCGACCTACGATGTGCTACCAATCGAGCTTGAGCCCCAAATCCGTCCAGAGTGACCGGTATATCCCAGAATGGCCCGGATCTTAGCGCGTGCATCTCGCTTCTCCAGACTCTATAATCGGACCTTTCAGAGCCGGTGCAAAGCTCACGGCGGGAACAACCGATGCCAACTGCAACACGAACACTTCGAAAGCGAGCTACCCGGAAACGGAAAGTTGCTCGTCCCCGCCGTCCGCGAAAACCCACCAAGACGTTGCGCATGAGCACACCGGAAGCACAACGAACGCTGATCGATGAAATTGACGACCGGCAAGAGGCTTTGTTGAACGATCTTGCCTCGCTCAACGCACGCGTGGAAGCGTTATTGAACGAATGCTTGGCGGCTCGCGAACAGCAACGTCAGGCCGAGGAGATGATTGACGAGCCGTCTACTCTCGCCGGTCCAAATGTCCCGATTTTCCAATCGCCCGAAGTAATCTCAGCCCCACAAGAATGCTGACAAAGCAGCCGCCCAAGCCAAGGATTGAAAGCTTTTCCAGACCGAAGTAGTTGTTCTCGGGGAAGATGAGCGGCGGAACTTGCTGGCTGAGCATGAGCGACGATCCTAAAAAGAGCGAACTGGCCATCATCGCAAGGACCAATCGGTTCACGGATGGTCCGAGCCCGCGGTGATCAAGATGGACATCAAACTTGCCTGCTTGGATCTGCTCGAGGATCTCACCCAGGCGGCGTGGTACGATTTCGGCAAGTTGCTCGAGTTCGAAGTAGACTCGTCGGGCTTTTCGCAACTGCCTTGCTGGCGACAGACGGCGTAGCAACATCTTACGTTGGAAGGGACGCATGACCTCCATCAGGCTGAACTTCGGGCATAACATTTTTGTCGTGCCTTCCAGCGTCACCAACGTCTTGATCAGCAATCCCACTTGCGGTGGCAACGAGATGCGGTGGCGGTGAATGAGTTGCGTCATTTCGGTCAACGCGCCACCCAGGTCGAATTGGTCGAGTGATTGCGTTGCATAGTGGCCGACGAAATCCGCGATGTCGATTGAAAGCGCTCCCTCATCAAGGCCGGGAGGGATGGTGCCGACGCGTTTGATTAGGGATGCCAAAATTGTCACGTCTTGATTGACGATCGCCAGCAGCATTTCTTCGATATCTTCACGGAGACGCTCGTCCAGTCGTCCCACCATACCGAAGTCAAGCAAGCCAATTACATTGTTCGGCAAAACGACAATGTTTCCAGGATGCGGATCGGCGTGATAAAAGCCGTGTGTGAAAATCATGTCGAGGTAAAGTTCGGCTCCACGACGAGCGACTTCGGTGAGGTCAATCCCAGCAGCGATGAGTTGTTGTGTATTCTCTAATTTCGTGCCGTCGATCCGCTCCATCGTCAGGACTCGCGGCGTACAAAGCTCCGTGATCGGTTTCGGAATGCGGATGAACGGGTTATCCGCAAACTGAACCTCGAACTGAAGCAAGTTTCGTTCTTCTCGACCAAAATCGAGCTCGCGTCGCAAGGTCCGCGCCATCTCGGCGACTGTTGCTAGGGGGCGGTAAGGTGCAAACTCGGGTATTAACTCAGCGAGTTGTGCGAGTCCACCCAATACATCGAGGTCCTCGCGAACCGTGCTCTCGATGCCGAGATGCTGGACTTTGACAGCGACTTCCTCACCACTGACTAGTCGTGCGGCGTGGACTTGTCCGATGGAGGCTGATGCAATCGGTTCATCGACGAATTCGGCGAACAACTCCTCGACAGGCAGGCCCAACTCTTCGGCAATCAGCGCCCGAATCTTTTCGGGTGGATCCGCGGGAACATTTGCCTGTAATTTGGCGAGTTCGTCGGCCAATTGCACCCCCACAACGTCTGGACGCGTGCTCAATAATTGTCCGAGCTTGATGAAGGTTGGGCCGAGTTCGGTGAGGGCGAGACGAATTCTTGCCTCGCGAGTATGTCGGGCGATCGCTTCGCCGTCGCGGGCTTTCAAGGCGTCTTTGACGAACTCCAGCTTGAAACCGCTGATCCAATCAGCCAGGCCGTACTTGCTGAGAACCGTGATGATCTCGGTCCACCTTCGAACATTGCGATAGATCTGTGGGATCGAAGTGATTTTCATGGAACTCCGCCAAACTTCTGCCTCCACCAGATTCTAGCTGCGGTGTGCAGGCTTTGCCATTCGGCGAACGCTTGACCACCGGGGCATGTTCAGGCACACTAGCCAGCCTTAGCCGCCCATCTATCCTCCAAGAGACGACTCGATGAAACCCTACCACTTTGTCTGCGCTTTGGCTTTAGCTTGTTCTTATCTGATGGCAGCTGCGGTCCGGGCTGATTGGCCGCAGTGGCGCGGTGCGCGGTTCGACGGCGTGAGCGAAGAAACAAATTTGCCAACGAAATGGTCGAAGACAGAAAACATTGCTTGGCGACTGGCCATGCCCGGCGCGGCTGGGTCGACGCCCGTGATTGCAAGTGGCCGCATCTTTGTGACCAGCGTTTCCGGCAGCGATCTGTTGTTGATTTGTGTCAGCACCGAAGGCGAGTTGTTGTGGCAACGAACCATCGCAACCGGGAACACGGACGTCCGCGGTGACGAAGGAAACTCCGCGTCACCCTCGGCCAGCACCGATGGCAAGCATGTGTGGACGATGATGGCGAACGGTATGATGGGTTGCTACACGATGGACGGAGACGAAGTCTATCGATTCAACTTGCAAGACCGCTATGGCCCGTTCAACATTGCCTTTGGAATGACGAGCACGCCGGTACTGGACGAGGGTCGATTGTACTTTCAGTTCATTCACGGTGAAGGCAACCCCGACACTCGCGAAGCGCTCGTAGTCTGCCTTGACGCAGTTTCCGCGAAGGAAATTTGGAAGCAACCCCGCGTCACCGGCGCTGCCAAAGAAAACGAACACTCCTACGCGTCACCAATGCTCTATCGGGATGACGCGCGAGAGTTCTTGATTACGCACGGCGGCGATTACGTGATGGCACACAGTTTGGTTGACGGTGCCGAGCTATGGCGGTACTGCTTGAACCCACAAGGTGCCGCATACCATCCGACTTTGCGTTTTGTCGCTTCGCCCTTGGCGACTCCCGGCAGGATTATCGTGCCGTCGGCCAAAGGTAAAGAGGTTGTAAGTCTGCGTCCCGACATTCGCGGGGACGTTTCCGACAACACCGAGGCGCTACACTGGAAGCGAGATGCTGGGACGCCCGATGTTCCTTCACCGCTTTATCATGATGGTTTGGTCTATCTGTGTCGCGAGAACGGGAATTTAGTCTGTGTGGATGCGGAGACAGGGGAAGAGTTCTATGAAGAGCGAACGACGCGAGATCGTCATCGAGCATCGCCGCTATACGCCGATGGTAAGGTGTATCTCACGGCGCGTAACGGTGTGATCACGGTCGTGAAGCCCGGAAAGAAATTCGAGATTTTATCACAAAACGACATGGGCGAGTCGATATCCGCGTCACCTGCGGTGTCAAATGGCCGCATCTACTTGCGAACTTTTGAAGCGCTTTACGCAATTGGCCGGTAAATTCATGGTGGCCGCCAGTTTTCTAGCCGTGTGTCTGAAGACTGGTCCTGTTGCAAACGCAGCAGTCAGCGGGTGAGAGACGCTAGCGGTTTCACAGAGCAGCCAAACGCGTGGTCTTCCGGATTTGTAAAACCATTTGCTAGGATGAGGGGCTTTTACCCTCACGAATACCCTCGGCTAGTCCATCATGCGCCGCGAAGACATCCGAAACATCGTCATTATCGCCCACGTCGACCATGGTAAAACAACGCTAGTAGATGCGCTACTGCGGCAAAGCGGGCAGTTTCGAGACAGCCAGCTGCAAGGTGATTGCATCCTCGATTCCAATGACTTGGAGCGAGAACGGGGGATTACGATTCTTGCGAAAAACATTGCCCTCACCTACAAGGATGTGAAGATCAACATCATTGACACGCCGGGCCATGCCGACTTTGGCGGAGAAGTTGAACGCGTTGTTCGAATGGCCGATGGAGCAATCTTGTTGATCGATGCAGCGGAAGGTCCGCTTCCTCAAACTCGCTTTGTGCTCGCGAAGGCTCTCGAATTTGGTCTGAAGCCAATCGTCGTGGTCAATAAGATTGATCGGGGCGATGCACGCGCGATGGAAGTCCTCGACAAAGCGTTCGAGTTGCTGATGGAGTTGGGCGCGGATGATCACCTGGACGATTTCCCACACCTGTTTGCCAGCGGCAAAGACGGCTACGCGACAAGCGATCCGAATGTGCCGACTTCGTCAATGGCACCGCTACTTGATATGGTGCTAGAGCAAGTCCCCGGTCCGCAGGTCGATCCCGATTCACCGTTGCAGATGTTGGTGACGACGCTCGACTGGTCGGCTTTTGTCGGTCGCATCGCGGTTGGGAGAATTCAGGCTGGCAGCATCAAGCGGGGGCAAAGCGTCGCTTTGATGCAAGCGAATGACAAGGTCGTTAATACCAAGATCAGCGGGTTGCATGTCTTTGACAAATTGGGACGTGTCGAGGTCGAATCGGCGTCTGCTGGCGATGTGGTCGCGATTCTTGGTCTCGAAGGTGTAGAGATTGGGGATACGATTTGCGATGCGACGCGTCCTGTCGCCATGCCGCGACTGAAAGTCGACGAACCAACCTTGGAGATGGTGTTCACTATCAACAGTTCTCCGTTGGTTGGAAAAGAGGGCAAGTTTGTGACGACACGCCAGTTGAAGGCTCGGCTTCAGAAGGAACTTGAGCGGAACGTCGCGCTGCGAGTCCGCCCGATCGAAGGCACGGACGCAATGGCCGTATCCGGTCGTGGCGTCCTCCATTTATCGGTGTTGATCGAGACGATGCGTCGCGAAGGATTTGAACTCTCCGTCGGAAAGCCACACGTCATCACACGCGATAACAACGGTGTGAAAGAAGAGCCTTTCGAGTCGCTTGTGATTGAAGTGCCGACAGACAAGTTTGGTCCGGTAATGGAGTTGGTCGGCGAACGTCGAGGAGCTTTGGAACATATGACAGCTCATGGCGAGTACACGCACGCAGACTTCATCATCCCTGCACGCGGCCTCATCGGCTTGCGAACTCGCTTGCTCAACGCCACGCAGGGCACGGCAATTATTCATCATCGCTTTGCCGAGTACCGTCCGATCGAGGGTGACATTCCACGTCGTCCTAACGGAGTCCTCGTGTCGATGGTGCCGGGCAAGGCGGTTGGCTTTGCACTCGACAGCCTTCAGCAACGCGCAGATTTGTTCGTTGCTCCTGGGGATGTTATTTACGAAGGCATGATCGTTGGCGAGAACAGTCGTGACAACGACATGCCGGTGAATCCGTCGAAAGAGAAAAAGCTGACCAATATGCGAGCCTCGGGCAGCGATGACAATATCATGCTCAAACCGCCCCGCAAGCTGTCACTCGAAGCGGCCCTTGAATACATCGAGGACGATGAACTTGTCGAGGTTACCCCTTCCCAAATCAGACTCCGCAAAATGATTCTATCCGAAACCGATAGACGGCGCGATTCACGAAAACGGGCTTAGGGCACGCCCTGCGTTTTCTAGCAAGACGTTCTGATGCGATGTGGTGCTGCGACTTGGTAGTGTTGTCGGTCGTTGTCTACAATGAGGCCCTCGCCGCTAACAAAGAACACAAAGGATCGAGACTGCCATGAAATCTGCCCTAACCTACAGTGCATTGCTTGTGCTTCTAACGTCGAATCCCGTCCGGGGCGCTGATTGGCCCCAGTGGTTGGGTCCGGAGCGAGACAGCGTGTGGCGCGAGAAGGGCATCGTCGAGAGCTTTCCAGAAGACGGGCTTCAAATCAAATGGCGATCCGCAGTTGGGCTGGGATACTCGGGACCGGCGGTCGCAAACGGTCGAGTATTTGTCATGGACTACGAGTTGAAATCGGGAGAGATCGCGAATAGTCCGGGCACACGGAGTCGGTTGACTGGGCAAGAGCGAATCATATGTATGGATGCCGAATCGGGCGCCACACGTTGGCAGTACGCATATGACAGGCCGTACGAACTGTCCTATCCGTCTGGGCCTAGGTGTACGCCGACTGTGAATGATGGATGCGTCTACGCATTGGGGGCCCACGGTGACTTGACCTGCCTTGATGCGGCAACCGGCGTCGTCATTTGGAAGAAGAATTTCGTCGACGACTACCAAGCCTCAACGCCGATCTGGGGATTCGCTGCGCATCCGTTGGTTGATGGCGAGTTACTGTATTGCATCGTGGGCGGCAAGGGTAGTGTTGCCGTAGCGTTCGATAAGAAAACTGGGCAAGAAGTTTGGCGAGCACTCACAGCCACAGAGCAGGGTTATTGCCCGCCTACGATGATCGAACACGCTGGAGTAAAGCAACTGTTGATTTGGCACCCAGAATCGCTGAACAGCCTGAATCCATTGACTGGTGAAGTCTATTGGTCGGTCGAGTTAAAGCCGGCTTACGGAATGTCGGTTACGGTACCACGCAAAGTTGGCAGCTACCTGTTCGCCAGCGGTATCGGCGGAGTCGGTGCCTTGGTCAAACTCAATGATGACAAACCTGGCGCAGAGATCGAGTGGCGCGGCAAGCCGAAGGATGCCGTCTATTGCTGTAACAGCACCCCGCAAATCGTAGATGGAGTGATCTATGGCAACGATTGCCAGATTGGATCACTGATGGCGGTGCGATTGGACAACGCCGAGCGATTGTGGGAGACATTCCAACCGACCAGCGGCGGAGATCGGCGTGCTTCACATGGTACGGCATTCATCGTACGTCACGAGGATCGATTCTTTCTGTTCAGCGAGACGGGTGACCTGATTCTGGCAGACCTTACCGACAAAAGGTATCAAGAGATTAGCCGCTTTCATGTCCTCGATCCGACCAATGAATGTTTTGGACGTGAGGTGGTCTGGAGTCATCCCGCGTTCGCGAATAAATCCGTATTTGCTCGCAACGACAAGGAAGTGGTTTGCGTAAGTCTTGCCGCAGAATGACCGCTTAGTTGGCGAAGACGCGATCCTGACATATCGCCGCAAAATCCTCCGAAAAGTCGGGTGGCGGATCCGTCGGCGGCCAAAAGTGTTCCCGCCGAACGCACCGAACAATTTCGGAAGCACGCGCGTCGGCTTGGGCCAGGTCATCTTCGCTCCATTGGGCTTCGAGAAAGTCGATGCGACTTGTGTCCTTGGAGAGCGTGATATAACCAAGACGCACGGGCCCCGCGATGCCCAGTGCTTGTAAAAGGTGTCGATACAGCGGCAACTGCAGGTCGACCCACTCGCCGCGGTGCTGATGAGCATCCTCCGGACTCTTGCTGGCGTCGGAGGTCTTGTAGTCGAATACCAAGCGTTCACCCGTGTGCTCATTCACGTCAATACGATCTATGCGACCCGTCAACTGCATCGGTTCGCCGTCGACTATCAACTCTGCGGTTTGGTGTTGGTCGGTCGGGACCTCCGTGTGTTCGATGCGCCAGCCTTGTGCGGCCCATTGCGCCTGCTTCTCGGCAAAAGCATTCAGCCGCAAGCGAAGTTGTTCAACTTGAACATGGACGACGGCCATTGTATTGCGACCAAACTCCTTGGCAACACATTGGTTCAAGGCCTCGTGGAGTATCCTGCGAATTTGTTCGACGTCCGTCGAGTCGCGATCGTGGCTGGACCCAAAGGTACGCAATACGTCGTGGGCTAATGAGCCAAACGCCGCGCCGTCAAGTTCGTCAGCATGGTCGTGTGCCGCGCGTAGCTTGAGGATGTGTCGGAGGTAATAGCGATAGGGGCAAGCGATATAGTCGCGGAAGCTCGTTACCGACATCCGAGTGACAGGTGTGTCCAGCGGCTGAGGTTGCGGCACTTTGAGCCCTTCGCCCGCGGAGTCGGTGGGCTTTTGTATTGGCGTCGGTTGCGACGGCATCTCGTCAGCCACGGGACTGAAGAAGTGTAGAGCACGCTCGGCGATCTCGTTTCCCTCCGTGGCGAACAAGAGACGGCTTGGCACCATTGGGTCACCATCGTGATTGCGACGGCCAACAATCACATGGAGGTCTTCACGAGATTCGAGCATCACGCTCAGTGCGTAAGCATCTCGCGCATAACGCCGCGGATTATCTAGAAGCCCAAGCTGGGTGCGCAATGAATTCGGCAAGAATAAGTCGGAATTCAGCGAGTCAGGAATGAACGCTTCGTTCAAACTGGTCACGACTAACGCGGGTGCGTCATCCAGCGGCAACTCCAGCCAACCCAGCATCTCGATGGCTGACTCGTCGGCTGGTGCGGGGCTCGGTACGTTGCTGAGTTGATCCAGTGTCCAGCGGATTACTCGGGCCGCAGACAAGCGAGGCTGTAATGATTCCGGAATATTGGAGTAACTCGCGAGGATGTCGCGAATGGCTTCACAGGCAGCCAGAGTTGACCGATCGGTGACCGCGAGCCGTTGCAATCGTCGAGCCCCGTAGACCTCCGACAAGATTCGTAAAAGCGGTTCGGGCCATCGGGTGATCAGCAGATTGGTGCTATTGATCGGCTTCAGTAGACCTTGCACCGCTTTGTAAGCTGCCTGCAATCTCTCCGATTTCTCACGCGGGCCCAGCCAGCGCGTTTGCTGCAATCTATAGGGAAGGTGGTTCGCGTGGTATTCGTCTAACTCGCTGAGCCAGCCCGGTGGAACACGTCCTTGATTCAACCAAGTTTCCACGTCCGGATGACGGACGAACGCTGCAAAGCCACGAAACGACTCGTTGCCGAGGTAGTCTGCTAGGATCGCGAGAAAGGTACATGGGCCGCTTTCGAGCAACGAGCGGCCTGGCCCCCAACGTGTGGTCAGTCCACGTGTCTCGAGCACGCGATTGATGTCCGGAATGAGACGCTCGTCTGGAACGCCGATCGTAATTTCGTCTGCGCCATACTTACCCTCGTAGCTTGCGATGTGGCGTAAGACTGCGAGTGCTTGATCGTTCGGGCTACTAACGACATCGACTTGTTCTGGTGCGAGCGGTACCGCGGCGTTTTGCCATGCCTCGGGAATTAGACAGCCGTGTTCATCGAAACGATCACTCCAGTCTTCCGGCGCAAAGATTAAAGCCGTAACTCGTCCTGCCACTTGATCGAGCATCTTCCGTGTCGCGACATTCATATCAACAGTGCCAATAACGACTAAGTCTCGGTCGGTATGGCACTCCTGTTTCTGGATCGCGACAAGGCGGGCCGTTTGTTTGTCCCAAAGTTCGAGCCCATCAAGGACTCGATGAAATCGCTCTTGAACGACGGCCATGGCCTGCCAACGTGCTGTCTCGTGAAAGCCCTCAAGCATCTCACCGCGGCGAGCGACTTCTCCGAAATCGATCGCGTCGGCGGCAAGTTCCACATGCTGGCGTCTAAAAAGTCTTCCCAATTCAAGCCAGCGTTCTTCGTCAGCATCATCTGGCGGGTTGGGAATGACGGGCGCGAGGAAGTTATCGGGCGTGGTCTGAAGAGCGTGCTTCCAAGCTAAGTCTTGGGTCAAATCGTCGGCGAACGGTCTTTGCGGCGTATAAAGTTGCTCGGGTACCTTGCCAACGGTTTCAATCAATGGTGGCGTGAGCAACAACCGACCAGCCTCGCTCACCTCGACGATGATTTCGAGTAACCGCCGCCCTGCCCTGCGACCCGGCACGACGACGATAATGTTGCTCAAGTCGGCCGTGAAGCCGTTGCGATAGGTGTTCAGTAAATACTGAGCAGCAGCAAGCAGTGCCGGTTGGTCGAGTCCCAGAAAAATCCTACGAATGTGCATACTACAAGTCGCTCAGACGTCTTCGATCCAGTCCCAATCAACAGGCTGACCAAGGTCAATTCGGCGGGGGTCGCTGCGAATTGCCTCAACATATTTCTGCGCGCCGCCTGTGTTAAAGATCACTGTCCGCTCGTTTGGTTTGATCCATCCTGATGCAGATAGTTTCTCGATGGCGCCCACACACGCGGCGGCTTCTGGGCATACCGCGATTCCTTCTTGGGACATTGCAGTACGCATCCAATTGCGAATCTTAGATTCTTCGACGGCAATGGCGCACCCGCCACTTTCGCGAATTGCGTCGAGAATCATGAAGTCACCTACTGCCGCCGGAACACGAATGCCGCTGGCAATTGTCGCAGCGTTTTGGTGCAATTCAGCGAACCGGTCGCCCTTTTCGAATGCCGTGACGATGGGACAACAACCTTCGGATTGAACTGCGACCATTCGCGGACGTTTGTCGCTGGCCAGCCAGCCTATGGCTCTCAGTTCGTTAAACGCCTTCCACATGCCAATCAATCCAGTACCGCCGCCGGTAGGGTAAAGGATGACATCCGGTAATTGCCAATCGAATTGCTCGGCAAGCTCTAGTCCCATCGTCTTCTTGCCTTCGATTCGATACGGCTCTTTTAGCGTGGACAGATCAAACCATCCCATTCGCTCCTTGCCCTCGCGAACGATCCGACCGCAATCGTTGATCAGTCCATTAGCAACAAAAGTCTTCGCACCTCCCATGACACATTCGTATTGATTGATCATCGGTGTATCGGCTGGCATGAACACATACGCCTCGATTCCGGCGCGTGCGCCGTATGCCGCCGCCGCTCCGCCGGCGTTTCCAGCGGATGGCAGTGCGACTCGCTTCACCCCAAATCCGTGCGCCATAGTAATCGCCAACGCCATCCCGCGACTTTTGAAGCTGCCTGTCGGAAGCTGAGATTCATCTTTGATCCACAGATCGCTCAAGCCGAGCTGCTTCCCCAAACGCGTGCAAGCCAACAGAGGACTCATCCCTTCGCCGAGCGAAATAATTTGCTGATCGTCGGCGATGGGGAGTAGTTCGCGGTAACGCCACAGTGTCGGTTCGCGACCCAATAGCATTTCTTTCTTGAAGGTCGAAGCGACCGCTTCTAAATCGTAACGCACCCACAACGGTCGATCTTTGTGCATCGTTTGCAGTTCGCCTGCTGCGAGATGAGTACCATCGATGGCGCTTTCCAAATGCGTGACATAGCAGGCCATATGCGTTCCTTTGAGCGATCACCTTGTTCCGGAAACAACCGGCGCGGCTCATTAAAGGACGGCCGCTCCAGGTTGTGGCGGGAGCGACCGGCTTTCCAAAGCAATCGCTTGCGCCACTTGTGGCAAACAATCTAGCAGATTTTTCAGCCGTTGTTCGCTGAGGTGAAATTCTTCTTCGGCACGCTTGCTCGCGGTGACGTCGTGGAATACGACGACGCCGCCTTTCAACACGCCCGTGTTGTCGGTGATCGGAGTGGCGCGGCACGCAATCCATGCAGGTTCGGACAGATATGCATTGCGAATGATCAGTTCGACATGGTCAACTCGTTCGCCTTGTACGGCTCGTACCAGCGGCAATTCGATGGCGGGGCACGGTGTCTCGCCATCGGACATGTAAATGCCATAGATTTCCGGCCAAGATTCCGGATCTCCTTCCGTGATCCCCATCCCTAATATTTCTTCGGCTGCCTTATTAAATAGAACCATGCGGTGGTTTTCGTCGGCGACAATTAGCCCGTCGGCGACGCTCTCAAAGACGGCACGTAGATGCGTTTCAGCATGTTGTCGCTCTCGGACCTCTGCCTCCAACTTGCGATTAATCCTATCCAGCTCTTCGTTGCGTTCTCGAATGGTGTTTACAAGTTCCTCCTCTCGCGCACTAAACGCCGCACGAACCTGCCTGGCTTGCTCGCCATCGCGAAAATCTTTAGCGACGTGCGACTCGATTTCTTCGGCGGCAAAACGCCAGGCACGCCCGATCTTTTTGCCCGGCAGTTGGCCGCTTTGCACCAGCCGATACACCGTGTCTCGCGATAGCCGCAGCATCTCGGCAACATCATCAATCGTCAAAAAAGTTAGCGACATAAGGACTAGTTCGTGTTAAGTCGTGTTAGTGCGGAACAAACCGGAAATTGATTCTCTGAGGAAAGCTACGTGATAGTTAGGCAAAGGCAAGCGAAACTATGAAGAGTCCGTAAACCGGAGTTCGGGCTGTGACGACCGTGCCGATCGCGACAATCGTGGTCGATAGTTTTCTTGTCGGAAAACATCGCTTTTGCCAGCGTGCCCCTGGTTTAGGCGGTAGTGTTGGTTAGATTCGCGATTGCGAAGACCGCATCGCGGCGAGCTCGATCATCGATACTGCCCCATCGATGACGCGTGTAATCCGGCCAACAGCGTTTGCTGCCCCAATGTTGTTGGTCAATTTGAGCCCCGGCCGATACCTGACAATCGGTCGGGGCTTTCTATTTCCCTGATGCTGCTGTACGTGAAGATCGTTCTGCCTCAGATCATTCACTCAACTTGTGGATGGTGTTATGAATCACACCCACGACGGATTCACCATTCACTCCGCGGATTGTGTATTTAATTTCCATACACCAAGTTGGAGCCATGTCAGAGATTTCAAGAAACACGCTCCGACCATCCGCTGCCGGAACGGATTCCGTCACGAACAATTCATGTTCGTTAAAGTGCTTTGAGCCGTAGTTCGCGCTGCGTTTCAAGCTCCAAACCTTCACAGCAAAGTTGGTTGGATCACGGGCGGTGGCAGGATCCAGTCGATCCGAAAAAGTTAGATCGATGCCGTCACGTCGCGCATGGAGCGCGAGCGGCAAGTGAGCGGGCTGACCGGTATATCGAAGCCGATAGAATCCACCCTCTTGTTGTTGCTGGTTGCTGCCCCAAGCAAACATTCCGCACAGGTAAAGTTGGTTGTCTCGAGGACTGAACCGGCCTCGCATTGTGCCTGTGGCGAATTGAGGTATCGGCAGTGGGCACATGCCGCCTTGCATCTGCCCATCGATTTCCTCGTGAGGGACAACATATACTTTGCCATAGCCGTACGACAGGTTAAGCAACGATCTCCCGAGCGGCCCCCAGGCGGTGTCGGGCACCCACAGCAACTCTGCCGGCGAACGATCAAACTCGTTGGTGATCCAGCACAGTGGTTGTTCCATCGCTTCGTCCGATGAATCTGTCACATCGTGATATCCGAACATATTTCCGTAGAACCCGCCTTCTCGAACCCAATTGATGCGGTTTTTTGGATTCCAGTGCCCTTCTTGATCTGTCACGATGAAGGTCCCATCTGGATTCACACAAACTCCGTTGGCGGCACGGAAGCCGTTTGCGATGATGTCAGTGTGCTCACCATCCGGACTCACTCGAAGCAGGGTGCCGTGGTGCGGTACAAGTGCCGGAAGGGCGTGACGTGCCGACTTCGCATAGTAGAAGTTGCCCCGCGCGTCGGTCTGCAGTCCCATCGCAAACTCATGGAAGTGGTCAGTCACTTGATGGTCGTTGTTGAAATTCTCGTAGTAATCGATTTCCTCGTCGCCGTTCAAATCGTGCAGTATGCAAATTTGGTCGCGGCACGACACATGAATCTTCCCATCGACGATCTTGACACCCAACGGCTGGAACAAGCCCGACGCGATGCGTTGCCAGGTTAGATCAGCCGTCGCAGCATCGGACGCACCGCGACTCGGTAGCGATGCAAGACCGCTCACCAGCCAAACGCTACCATCCCAAGAGCTGACCGCCGCGCGATCACCATCGGGATAGAAGTCAAAGCCGGTCAGTCGCATCCGGCAAAACCAGGGATTATCGAAGGGCGGTGAGAGGTCGTCGATGGCAAACGGGCCATCGGTGTTTTCCACTGCGACTTGCGTCTTGATTTCCGAAGTCCAACGTGGTGGGCCGCCCTTGGTCAAAACATTGAGGTCTGTATCGGAGTCAGGAATCACGACGCGCGAGGCCAGCGACGCCATATCTTCATGCTGCACGGCACGCGTGGCCCAGATCGCAAACCGGAGTGTGTCCTCTCCACGAGGGATTTTTAACAAAAGATCGGACGCCTCGCCGTTGGCCCAGACGATCTGTTGTGACTTTCCGACAAGGCCAGCAATAAGCGGCCCATCCATTTGGTTCTTGCTGGTGTCGCTTCCCTTTATTACCTTGCCGACGTGCTTGTTTCCGGATTGATCTTCAACTCGCTCTCCTACGACATTCGCCATTGACCAAGCTCCGGCAGCGGTCAACACATCGGGAGCGTTTGTTAGTTCTTTCGTCGTCAAGACTCGATCATAGAAACACACTTCGCTGATCGATCCTTCAAAAAAGCTCTCGGGTCCCGGAAAGTTGTCAGACGTAAAACCTATTCGCGCGACGTGGTCCGCGACCCGGTCCTTGGGCTTCAGTGACTTGCTGCCATTGGGTTTTCCGTCGACGTACAGCGTGACTGTGCCCGGTTCATGCGAGTATGTCGCGGCAACGTCGTGCCACTGGCCGTCGCCTACATCGGTCTTTGATTGGACGACACCAACCCAGCCGATATCGAACGCCAGCTTGCCGCCGCGTACGAACAGCGTCTTGCCGTTGGGAACCCATGCCGACTCCGTCGATGTTTTGGCGAAGATCGTACCGCCCTTCGATGTCTTGACTCGAGCCGTGATCGTAAAGTCGCGGTCTCGCATCTCGAAGTCATCAGCATCGGAGATCTCGATGCGGGTTGCACCGTTGAACTCCACTTCCTTAGCGGTACCTTCGTCGCTGCTCTGTTCGCCATCTGGCTGCCCAAATCGGATCGTCTTACCTGTGACGTCAAGGGACGAAATCGTTGCCGTTTCACCGGCCTCCGACGCAACACGGAGCAGAAGTTCGGTTGACCGAGGCCCGATGTTGAAGGTGCGCGTGAAAACCGGCGAGCCCTCGCACATCGTGATGCCCGGCAGTTCCAAGACTCTTGATGTGCCCACCGTATACGACAAGATGACTCTTTGGCCGTGATAATACATGCCCTTGTAGTGCGCCCAGTCACGCGGGAGCGGTCCGTAGGCTCGGTCGTCGCGGCCACGCAGGCGCGGATCGTCGAACTTGCCATCCACTGGGTTGGCCCACCCTGGGCCCGTGGGATTGGCGAGGCTAACTTTTCCGATGATCCGCGGGTGGATTCCGTGTCGGCCATTAAAGTTGATGCCGTTCCAATCGATGAAGCCCTTCCCCGTCCAAGCACCAGCCATGCGCATCGTATCATAGTCGAAGATCATCCAGTGACGGCCTTGCGACACTCCCCCAGGACCAGGATCGAGCCGGATGGCGTTGCCCTTGTACGCAAAGTTGGTGCGGTCGGTGCCTACTTCGTAGGTCGCCACCAGATTGTGGCCGTAATCCATTTGCTCCCACGGAAAGATGTTTGATGGCTCGGGACCGAATGTCGTTCCTCGTGGAAGTGCAGCCAAATAGTCGGCCGTCGTGTCGAAGTACTCCGTTGGATTGTGTTTCTTTAGGTACGCTTCGCGGATGTAATGAATTGCATCGTACTTCTGCTGAGGCACCATCCACGCTTGCGGCACCATCATGCCGAATCCACGCGTCAGAGTCTGATACATCGTGAATGGATCATTGCCGCTCTTGAATTTTCCCGAGGCAAAGCGAAGTGAAGTCGGCAACGAACCTTCTTTGTCATGGGTGCCATGACAGTTGATGCACAAGCGATTATAGATTGCTTCTCCACGTCGAAAGCTGGCGTCGTCCAGGCGGCGAATCATGCCAGCGTGATCGATGTCGCTTTCATACTCGGGCAGCGGACGTGCCGCGTAAGCCGACGGGGGCGGCTGAAGTTCGCTGGCACGCTTCACGCCTTGCGCCGAGATCTCCATCAAATAACGCAACAAGTCGAGAAACTGTTGGCGGCTGGCGAGTTGATTCACTTGCCCCGCTGGCATAATGGACTGCGTGTTTTTCAAGATTTCGTCAAGTTCAGTTCGCGGGATCGTAATGCGTCGATCGGGCTGAGTCGCATCACGTAACACGAGTGAATCCGCTGACTCATGCTCGATGAGTCCGACCAGCGACTGGCCATTGGTCATCACGGCCGTGACCGTCTCGAATCCTTGCCTAATGACGCGCGATGGGTACAGCAGCGATTCGACGAGAGTGAGTTCTTTTGCCTCTTGCGATGTTGCGTCGTCAGCCGACGTCAGATCCGGGCCCAGCGATGCTCCAGCATCGCCATGAACGTGACACTTGGAACATGCCATAAACGGTTGATAAAAAACGATTGCCCCGCGCTTTGCATCACCACTCTGCTTCGCGGCCTGTACAAGTGTCGCGGGTGATTCGGTGAGCAGTCGCTGTTCGAGCGTCTGGGCGGACACTGGGAGCAAACCAAATACTGTGGCAAACAGAATGTAAGCCGCGAATCGAACGCCGTGGGGGACTTCTCGCTTCATAGTGTTTCCTGGATCGCGTCACCAAACAGTAAAGGACGCTATTGTACGTCAAATCTCGATGTCGTGCGTTGCGAACGCTGTTGGCCCGTACTGGAATCGCTGGACACTGAATTGGGGCTGTGTTGTAATGGTGGTTGTTGGTCGACGCGGCAAAAGTCTGCTTGATGCCGCCCTGCCCCAGATCGCTCGACGATGATCGAGTCCTACCTAGATCAAGGAAGTTGACATGAGAAGTGTTCGCCGCCTGCTATGCTTCGCGTTGGCGATGATTTTTGCGAGCCCGATGCTTGCCGAAGATGTAGAACCGGTCGACTACAACCGCGACATCCGGCCAATACTGTCGGACGTTTGTTATCGCTGTCACGGACCTGACGTCGGCGAACGGCAGACGGAACTCAGGTTGGACTTGCGAGAGTCTGCATTTGCCGAGCGAGATGGCCAAGCCGCGGTCGTTGCGGGCACGAGCGATGCGAGCCAGTTGTATCTTCGCCTTCTCGCGGAAGACCCTGACAAACGTATGCCTCCGGTTGACAGCAACAAAGAACTCAAGCCAGCACAAATCGAACTCATTAAACGCTGGATCGACGAAGGAGCGAACTGGGGAGAACACTGGTCGTTCATCAAGCCTGTGCGTGCCGAGTTGCCGAACTCCAAATTCAATGATCACGCGATCAATGCGATCGACAGGTTCATCTTTGCACGCCTCGAACAAGTCGGCCTGCGTCCGAACGGCGAGGCATCGAAGGAGCGATTGATACGACGCGTGACGTTCGACCTCACAGGTCTCCCACCGACACTCCAGGAGATCGATGCGTATCTTGCTGACGAATCGCCGGACGCGTTTGAACGCGTCGTCGACCGGCTGCTGAAATCGAATCGCTATGGTGAACATCGGGCGAGATATTGGCTGGACGTCGCACGCTATGGTGATACTCACGGTCTGCATCTGGATAACGAGCGATCAATCTGGCCGTATCGAGACTGGGTCATCAATGCCTTTAACGAAAACATGCCGTTCGATCAGTTCACTATCGAACAACTGGCGGGTGACCTGTTGCCCAATCCTACTTTGGACCAGCAGATTGCAACCGGTTTTAATCGCTGCAACGTGACTACCAGTGAGGGCGGGTCAATTGCTGAGGAATATCTTGTGCGGTACGCCGTTGACCGCGTCGAGACGACTGCGACCGCATGGATGGGGCTAACCGCGGGCTGCGCGGTGTGCCATGACCACAAGTTTGATCCGCTCTCGCAAAAGGAGTTCTATCAGCTGTTTTCCTACTTTTATAGCCTGACGGAAAACGCAATGGATGGAAACGCTTTGCTCCCGCCGCCAGTTATGAAAGTCGCAACGGAGCAACAGCAAGAACAGCAGCAGCAACTCAGTGAACAACTGGCCGCAATTCAACGACAGATCTCCGAGGCGGTGGCCAATGTCGAGTATGTCGAACCGGAAGCGAATGAAGATGCACCTACGGGGCGTCGAGACTACGTGTGGATTGAGGACGAACTGCCCCCAAACGCGAATCCTCAAGGTAATAGCCCTTGGAAGTTCGTCGCAACGGAGGAAGGCCCGGTATACAGCGGTGATCGCTCGTCGACGCGCACCGCAGAAGGTCTCAGTCAACACTTCTTTACCGAGGCAAAGCCATTGTTGAAGGTCGGTGCGGAAGATGTTTTGTTTGCTTACGTCTACCTTGATGAAAAGAACCCTCCCAAAGAGATCATGTTGCAGTTTAATGACGGTGGGTGGGAGCATCGTGCTATCTGGGGCGAGAACTTGATTGACTGGGGAACCAACGGTCAGCCGAGCCGCCAGTTGATGGGTGAGTTGCCGCCGCTTGGCAAGTGGGTACGTCTCGAAGTGCCAATCGCAAAAGTAGGGCTTAAGCCTGGTGCAACCTTAAATGGCTGGGCGTTCACACAATTTGATGGAACGGTCTATTGGGACCGCGCCGGCATCAACACGATGACACCGCAAGGCGACGAAGCCTACGAGTCCTTCGCGGTTTGGAAGCAAATTCAACGCACAACTGACAATGCATTGCCAAAGCCGCTTCAGGAAATCGTCAAGCTTGAAGACGGCAAAGCAACCGAGGAACAGTCGAAGCTGTTGTTGAACCACTTTGTCGAGAATGTCTATTCTAAGACGCGAGACGTCTTCGATCCCATGCACCGGCAACTCGCCGATATTAGGAAGCAAATCGAAGATCTAGAAAAAGCCATCCCTGCGACGTTGGTGATGGCGGATATGCCCGAACGAAGGCAGGCCCATCTGTTGATTCGCGGTGAGTATGACAAGAAGGGAGAGCCCGTTGAACCTGGCGTGCCATCGGTATTCCCCGCACTGCCAGAGGACGCACCAAAGAATCGACTGGCCCTGGCCAAATGGCTTGTCGATCCTGACCATCCATTGACGGCGCGAGTGACGGTCAATCGACTCTGGCAACAGATATTCGGTCTAGGAATCGTGAGGACGACCGAGGATTTTGGCTCGCAAGGTGAATGGCCGTCTCACCCTAAGTTGCTTGACTGGCTGGCGGTTGAGTTTGTCGAGAGTGGTTGGGACGTGAAGCAGTTGATCAAGCTGATGGTGATGTCTGCAACTTATAGACAGTCCACTGAAGTATTACCGCTCGCCTTGGAAAAAGATCCGGAGAATCGTCTATTGTCCCGTGGTCCCCGGTTTCGGATGGACGCCGAGATGATCCGCGACAATGCCTTGTTCGTCAGCGGACTGTTGGTCGAACACGTGGGTGGCAAGAGCGTACGTCCCTATCAGCCCGAAGGGTTGTGGGAGGCCGTGGGATACAGCGGGAGTAACACGGTTCGATTCACCCAGGATCACGGCGACGCGTTGTATCGTCGCAGTATGTACACGTTTTGGAAACGCACCGCTCCGCCACCCTCGATGCAAATTTTTGACGCACCATCGCGAGAATACTGCGTAGTGCGGCGCGAACGCACCAACACACCCAAAGCTGCCCTGGCATTGATGAACGATGTGCAGTTTGTTGAAGCCGCCCGCAACCTTGCAGAGCGGATGATGAAATCCGGTGAGTCGGCTGAAGCACGAATAGCATTTGGCTTCCGTGTTGCCACGGCGCGAAGACCAGAGGAAGCAGAGGCCAAGGTGTTGCTGGGGATATACGATTCGGTGCTGCCGTCCTACCAAGCGGATAATGCGAGTGCACAGGCACTTGTCAGTGTTGGTGAGTCGAAACGCGACGAGTCGGTTGACGTTGCCGAATTAGCCGCGTGGACTGTCGTCGCGAATGCGATCCTCAATTTAGACGAGACGGTGACGAAAGGTTAGCTTGGTTGAAATATGCAAAGGTGGCCGCAACTTTCCAGGTGACACGCAACCACGACACCAGCATCACTTGGAAAGTAATGGCCACAGGAGCAGCGTCACGTGAAAAGTGATGGCCGCCGGAACGATGTCTGCGGAACGGCGGATGTTTTCAGGCTGAGTTCCATCTTTGTTGTGATCATAAAATAACAGTGAGCGGATTATGGACCCGAGAATCGAACACCGATTGTTGCAAACTCGACGCCACTTCTTAGGTCGTGCTACCACTGGTATTGGTGCGGCCGCTTTATCGTCTCTGCTCTCGGACGTCGCACCGGCAGCCTCACCGCCCGGTAACGACCTGGGAGTGCTTGGTAAGCCGCACTTTGCACCGAAGGCAAAGCGTATCATCTACTTGTTCATGTCCGGGGCTCCATCGCAATTGGACATGTACGACTATAAGCCCAAAATGAACGACCTGTTCGACACCGATCTTCCGGACTCCATCCGCATGGGGCAGCGGCTGACTACGATGACATCGGGCCAAAAGCGATTCCCAATCGCGCCTTCGATGTTCAAGTTTGCTCAACATGGTAAAAACGGCACGTGGCTGAGCGAGCTTCTACCTCACACGGCGACGGTTGCCGATGATCTTGCTGTGATCAAGACCGTTCACACGGAAGCTATCAATCACGATCCTGCCATCACTTACATTCAAACCGGCGCCCAGATTCCGGGCCGTCCCAGCATGGGTGCCTGGCTGTCCTACGGTTTGGGCAGCATGAATCGCGACCTACCGTCCTTTGTCGTGTTGACATCCAGTTGGAGCGCGAAACGAGATGCGCAGGCCTTGTACGAACGATTATGGGGATCCGGATTCTTGCCGTCGCGACATGCAGGTGTGGCCCTGCGATCGACAGGCGACCCCGTTTTGTATTTGTCGAATCCGAGCGGTATCAGCCCCGAGATCCGTCGCCGGATGCTTGACGGCGTAGCCGCTTTGAACCAACAACAGCTCGAGACGATCCACGACCCGGAAATTGCCGCACGAATCGCTCAGTATGAGATGGCCTTTCGGATGCAGACTTCGGTTCCAGAGCTAAGCGACACCTCACAAGAGTCCGAGCAGACACTCAATATGTACGGTCCGGATGTTCACAAGCCAGGTACATTTGCTGCGAATTGTCTCCTGGCTCGTCGCTTGGCGGAGCGTGACGTCCGATTTGTGCAAGTGTTTATTCGCGGATGGGATCAGCATGGTAACCTACCGGGCGATATCCGATTGCAATGCCGCGATATCGACCAGCCCTGTGCGGCGTTGATCAACGATCTTAAGCAACGGGGGATGTTGGAAGATACACTTGTCGTCTGGGGTGGCGAGTTCGGTAGAACGATCTACTGCCAGGGTGGCCTGACGAAGACCAATTACGGGCGCGATCACCATCCTCGCTGCTTTACGATTTGGATGGCGGGTGGCGGTGTGAAGCCGGGCATCTCGTACGGCGAGACCGATGATTTCAGTTACAATATTGTCGACAAGCCTGTGCACATTCACGATTTGAATGCGACAATGCTACACTGCCTGGGCATCAACCACGAACGGCTCACATACCGTTTCCAAGGTCGGGACTTTCGGTTGACAGATGTGCACGGGAACGTCGTTCATGACGTATTGGCGTAGTCAGAACCTGGGTTGCTAGAGGCCAGATCAACTGGCCAACCACTTTTGCATCGCACCCTGAGCGACTTGTAAAGCTTCAGGGAGCTTATCTGGATCTTTGCCGCCAGCTTGGGCTAAGTCGGGCTTGCCGCCTCCACCGCCTCCGACCACAGGGGCGACTTCTTTGACCCAGTTTCCAGCGCTCACGCCGCGGTCGACCAAGTCGCGGCTGACACCGGCCACGAGAATGACTTTGGAATCACCTCCCACTGTTGCCAGAAAGATGGCATTAGACCCACCCTTCTTCCGAATCTGGTCGATCAATTGACGCATGAGGTTAGGGTTGGCACCGGTGGTTTCGGCAACGATCACTTTTGTGTCGCCGATCAATTCGGCCTTTTCGATTAAAGCGTCGGCGGACAGGTCTCCCGACTGGGCCATCTGTTCGATCTGCTCATTTAGTTCGACGATCTCTCGTTGCATCGCCTTGACGCGGTCGGGAACGTCAAGTGGGGCGACGTTGAGCAAACGAGCAGACTCTCGCAGCGCGGTTCTGGTCTCGGCGTAACTCGGTGCTGTGGCGTCGGAGCTTGTCGCAGACTTGCCTTTGACATCCGTCTCACTTTTCTTGGAGCCTGATGCAAGTTGTTTCTTCAGGTCACGGACATGCTGGGCAAGTTTGCGAAGCGCATCGGGAACCGCCACGGGACTTACGCCCAGCACATCAGCTGTTGCCATCAATGTTTTTTCAGTTTGTTCAGCGTGTCCTTTTGCTTTGTCGCCGGTCAAAGCGATGATACGGCGAGTGCCCGCCGACACACCCTCCTCCGCGACAATCTCTAGCGAACCGACCTCGCTGGTATTCTCGAGGTGGATGCCGCCGCACAGTTCCTTGCTAAAGTCGCCCATCGAAACCATGCGAACCGGGTCGGGATACTTTTCACCGAACAACATCATGGCTCCCAATTCACGAGCTTTGGCCAGCGGCAAGGTCTGGGCCAGGATCGGTTCTGCTGCTGTGATGTGCCCGATCGCATCTTGCTCGATGGTATGCAATGTTTCTGCGCCGACGGGGGCCAGATTCGTAAAGTCAAACCGTAACCAATCTTGATCGACCTTGGAGCCCTGCTGTTGCGCATGCGATCCCAAGTGCTTTTGCAAGGCGTGATGAATGATGTGCGTTGCCGAGTGGGCTCTGCGGATTCCTTGACGTCGGTCGGCATCGACACGGGCTGTGACTTTTGTTCCCGTTCGCAATTCACCCTCCAGGAGATGGCCGTGATGCAGGACCAATCCAGCATCACGCTGCGTGTCAATCACCTGAAATCGGAATCCTTCGCCCACGATCTCGCCGGTATCGCCAACTTGGCCGCCAGACTCACCGTAGAAAGGTGTGCGGTCGAGTACCACGGTGATGGTTTCGTTGTGGCCAACTTCTTGTAAATGATCACAAAGTTGTTCTTGAGCGACGATGAACTTTAGTTCTGCGCTCGCCTCGGTCGAGTCGTAACCTAGGAACTGAACTTGGTGCAACACCTTTTTAATTGCATCGATAGGGCCTTTGTCGCCCATCACCGAGTGAGCCACTTTGCCAGAAGCTTCACCGTGTTCCGCCATGGCTTTGCGATAACCGTCCCAATCAAAGGCGAGATTGTTTTCCGCAGCCATCGTCTCGAACACTTCCGGTGGAACACCGTTTGTCTGATAGAGATCTGCGGCTTCTGCACCATCGACAGTCGTACGGCTTTCCGCCTGCATCTCGGCGAATATCCTCTCGATGCGAGCCAAGCCAGCATCGATCGTCCCGAAGAAGTTGGACTCCTCGTTTTTAATCACCTCGGCAACGCGATCTGTCGTCTGAACCAAGTCAGGATAGGCAGCTTTCATCTGCTCGACGACCGCCGGTACAATCTTGCAGAGAAACGGCTCGCGCAGTCCCAACTGATGTCCATCAAGGACCGCTCGCCGCAGCAGTCGACGAATTACGTATTTTTCCTTTTGCGCGCCGGGATAGACGTTCTCATGCACGGCCATCGTACAAGCGCGAATATGATCGGTGATGCGGCGCAACCGGCGACCTGTATCCGAATCGAACACGTACTTTGTGCCGACGACTTCCGCTGCGGCTTCGACGATGGGTCGTAAAATATCGATGTGATAGTTGGTCGGTACGCCTTGTAACACTGAAGCAGCGCGTTCCAGTCCCATTCCCGTGTCGATGTTCTTGCTGGGCAATGGCCGGAGATTATCGGGCGGGTCACCAACACGATTGAACTGAGTGAATACAAGATTCCAGATCTCGACCGTGTCGCCAAAGTCGTCGTGATAAAAGATTTCGCTACAGGGGCCGCAGACGCCGTCCGGACCATCGGAGGGTGCGCCCGCCGGCCAGAAGTTATCATGCTCGCCCAATCGTTCGATACGATCGAGACCCAGTCCAATGTCCTTCTGCCAGATCTCCGCCGCTTCATCATCATCGAGATAAACGGTGACGGACAACCGGGCAGGATCGATGGCAAGCCATTGCTTATCAGTTAGAAATTCCCAGGCCCAATTAATGGCCGCTCGTTTGAAATAGTCGCCGAAGCTGAAGTTGCCCAACATTTCGAAGAAGGTATGGTGATAGGCTGTGCGGCCAACATTGTCGATGTCGCCGGTTCGCAGGCACTTTTGGCAAGTCGTGGCCTTCGTGAACTCAAGTTTCACTTTTCCTAGGAAGTGATCTTTGAACTGGTTCATACCGGCTGGTGTGAACAGAACCGAAGGATCCCACGTCGGAACCAGTACATCGCTCGGGCAGCGCGTGTGGCCTTTTGTTTCGAAAAAGGCCAAGTACTTTTCGCGTATTTCGTTCGTCTTCATGTTGCTAATGTGATCAAGATGAATGTGTTACCGGGCTAACACGCTATTGACCGACTCGGGGTCATGTGTGAAGCCACAATCATAACGATGCCCGCAGTTTAGGGCGAGACGGTGAGCGGCGTAACGTCCTTCCCGTTTGCAGTGACATGCACTGTCACTGCATCGGACGAATTGGCAACAAACATTGCGAATTCGGTCGGCGTCGTCACCTTTGAATCATCCACATGTGTAATGAAGTTACCAACGCGAAGCCCGGCCCTCCAACTCGGAGAGTCCGGTACGACGTCAACTACGCACAGACTATCGGCGGGAGGCCGTTCAACCAACTGTGCGAATGTAGGCGACGCTGTGGCATAGTCGACGGTGAGGCCACGCCACATTGGCATTTCGGACGTAGCGATCGGCTGGCGGGCGGTATTCACGTACTTTTTCGTTACGGTAACCGACGTTTCGAGAACAGCAGCATTCGGATCAGCAACATCACCACGCACGACACGGAGGTTTGCTGTCATTCCGGGACTGAGGATACCAATTCTCCAGAACAGGTCACTTTCGTCGAACAAGGGCGCATCATTGATGTGAGTGACGACGTCATCGACTCGCAAACCGGCCCGCGCTGCCGGAGTTCCATCCATGACCGATACCAGTCGAACGCCATGATAACCCTGCTGGCGATGCATGATGCTCAGTGTTTCAGGCCCGACACCCAGGAAACCAAATTCCGGTGTCTTGCCGCTCTTCAACGTGTTAACGATCCTCCGAAAATCGTCATCGACCGGAATTGCCAAGCCTGCTGCAGTTTCGGCGTGAATGGAACCGGTGTATGAGGTTGTCAAGCCAATCATCTGACCCTGTAAATTGAGCAACGCGCCTCCGCTGTAGCCGAAGTCGAGCTTAGCATCTGTCTGGATTAGCGTGCCGTAATGATGCAGCGTTTCGCGCCCGAGCGGTTCGTTCGAGCGAGATACGGTGGGAGGTGCGCGCCTTGCCACATTTGAAATGATGCCCCAACTGGCGCTAACTTTGCCATCTCGCGCAATCGCGGCGGGATTTCCAAGCGCGAGGACCAACTGTCCCTTTTTTGTCCTCGCGCCATCGCCGAATTCGATCGGTACTAAACGCTGGGCGTCGATTTTCAAAATGGCAAGATCGTACCACGGAGCTGTTGCGACGACGCTGGCGACGAAAGGTCGCTTTTGGTGCCAGACGTAGTACTTCGACTGAACGACGTCCCCGATCACTGGCAACGTCGTCAGGATATAACCGCTTTCGTCAACGATGACCCCAGAGCCAAAATCGCTGGGCACGAAATCAGGTGATGTTGGATCAAGGCTTTGCCGAGCTACTCCAAAGGGAAACCGCAACGCGATCGAAGGTTCCTGTGCATCTTTGCGAACTCGCGCGATCGCGACAACCGATTTCTCACTAATCGCCACAGCATTGACAAGCGTGTCTTGTAATGCGTTCTCGATCAGCGTTGTATCCGGTTCAGCCGCCAATTCACGAGTCAAACAGAAAATGGCCAAACCGAGCGATGCATAAAGTCGCAGTCGCAGACTACTCACTGCTATCATCGGAGACTTCACCCGGGTCTCCAGAGGCTACGACGTTGCCAAAGCCCACCGCGGACATGACCTTGTCCGCGATTTCGTCGGCAATATCCTTGTTCTCGACTAAGAACGCGCGAGCTTTCTCCTTGCCTTGACCGAGATGTGTATCGCCGTACTTGAACCAAGCTCCGCTCCGGGCGACCACATTTTGTGCGACCGCCAAGTCGAGAATATCTCCTTCGTAGCTGATGCCGTTAGAGTGCATCATGTCGAACTCGGCGATGCGGAATGGAGGGGCAACTTTGTTCTTGACAATCTTGGTTCGGACTCGCTGGCCGACAACTTCCTCGCCGTCCTTCAAGCTCCCAATACGCCGAACATCGATGCGGCACGAGCTATAAAACTTCAACGCCCGACCACCGGGGGTCGTTTCAGGGCTGCCGAACATGACGCCGATCTTCTCTCGGATCTGATTGATGAAGATGACGGCGGTTTTGCTCTTGGAGATGGCGCCAGTCAACTTACGCATTGACTGACTCATCAATCGAGCTTGCAGGCCGACGTGTGAGTCGCCGATTTCGCCTTCGAGTTCCTGTTTGGGGACCAGCGCGGCGACTGAATCGACGACGATAATGTCGACGGCGTTTGACTTAATGAGCATCTCCGTGATCTGCATTGCCTCTTCACCGCTGCTCGGCTGGCTGACAAGCAATGTGTCGAGTTCGACACCGAGCTTCTTCGCCCAGGTGGGATCGAATGCGTGTTCCGCGTCGATGAAGGCGGCAATTCCTTCCTTCTTTTGAGCTTGAGCGACGACATGCAGCGCCAAGGTTGTCTTGCCGCTCGACTCCGGACCGTAGATCTCGATGATTCGGCCACGGGGAATGCCTTGGCCGCCGAGGGCGATATCAAGCGACAGGCTGCCAGTCGGAATGCCCTTGATGGCACCACGCGCGTCAGCCCCCAATGGCATGATCGATCCTTCACCAAACTGCTTTTCGATCTGCTGAAGAGTCGTTTTGAGGTTTTGATTCTCGTTGATAAAGGCCGCGACCGCTTCCGCCTTCTTATCCGTGGCTTTCCCCGCAGTTCGTGTGTTTCGTGCTTTTTTAGCCATGTTGTTGGTGCCCGTCTTCGTAGCTAGTGCCATTTGTGAAACTCCATTTCGTTAGGAGAAGTGCCCGAGATTGTAGCGCTCACCGTGCTGAAGAGCAATCAGCAAGCCGAACGGGGATTGTTAGTGAACGTCTGGATACTATACGTATGAATACTCAGGCAGGCAAGAGCTAAATCGAATTTTATGGATCGATGTCGCTTTTTGAGCAAATCGTAGGTCGTTGCCATTGGGTACAATTCTCGCAGCATGAAGAAACTCGTCGAATCGCCTAAAAATCAGTCCCAACGGTCTCGGCTCGTCATTGAGGTAGACGGGATGCATTGCGCGAGCTGTGTCGCGAATGTCCAACGAGTGATCGAAGCGGTTCCAGGCGTAGGTTCGGCGAGTGTCAATCTGACTCTGCGTCAAGCAGTCGTGGAGGTCGATCCTGGCACTCGGGCCGAGACAATTATCAATGCGATCACTCGAGCCGGATACCAGGCCACGGTTCCCGTGAACGAAGAGCATGCTTCTTTGCACGACCGCGAGCAGGCGGAGGTAGCTGTATGGCGAGTTCGAATGATCGTGGGCTTCTCACTTCTCGTGCCGCTCATGTTGATTGGGCACCTGTCGCCCGTCGGTTCAGTAACAGCCGCGTGGTGGCAGTTTGCATTGGCGTCGCCACTCCAGTTCTACGTTGGTTGGCCTTTTTGGGAGGGTGCATGGCGTCGACTGAAGTACGGGGCGGCGAACATGGATACGCTTGTGGCACTCGGTACAGGCACTGCGTTCGTCGCCGGACTTTATCATCTTTTCTGGCATTCTTCCGGCATGATGTTTGTTGATGCGGGGATGATCATCGCTTTCATCACCTGCGGAAAATACCTCGAAGCGATGGCCAAGGGGCGCGCGTCGGCTTCGATCCAAAAGTTAATGACTCTGGCTCCCGATGTGGCGAATGTTGAGCGCGAGTCGCAGATCCAAACCATTCCGACCGGACAAGTGAGAGTTGACGAGGTGATCTTGGTGCGTCCTGGCGAGCGAGTGCCACTAGACGCGACAATTATATCCGGGACGGGAAGCGTCGATGAATCCTGGCTGACGGGTGAGGCATTGCCGATCATAAAACAGGCGGGCAGTCGGCTATACGCCGGTACGATGAATGGCGAAGGTGCGTTCAAGGCTCGAGTGACGGTCGCAGCAGACGCGACTTCACTGGCTCAACTTATCGAGCTTGTTCGCCGAGCTCAGGAGTCAAAACCTCAGATCCAAAAACTTGCCGATCGGGTTGTGGCTTGGTTTGTTCCCGCGGTATTGACGATCGCAACGCTCACGTTGCTGGCTTGGGGCTTGGCCGGCGACTGGACGCTGGGGCTGTCCTGTACTGTTGCGGTTTTAGTGGTGGCGTGCCCGTGTGCTCTCGGATTGGCGACGCCAACGGCCGTCTTGGTCGCCAGTGGTCGAGGAGCCGAACTTGGGATTCTCATTAGGGATGCCCGAGCGCTTGAATTAGGCGGGAAACTAACGACGATCGTGCTGGACAAGACGGGTACGATTACGACTGGGAAGCCCGTTGTCGTAGCGGTCGACGTTGTTGGGGAAGTCGATGACTCAATGTTCCTAGCCGAAGTTGCTGCCGTTGAGCAACTGACGGCTCATCCACTCGCCAAGGCCGTCGCTGCATATGTTCGACAGCAGAATTTACCTCCTGCTGAAGCTGACGATCTAACCAATTGGCCCGGCGAAGGTATCGAAGCGAACGTGAATGGTGCTCAAGTGGCGATTGGTAACGAACGCTTGATGGCGCGACACGGGATCGCTTTATCCGACGCGGCGCTATCAGCCATCGACCATCGCCGTGAGAACGGCGAAACAGCTTTGATCGTCGCCCGAGCCGGAGTTTATGCCGGTACTATTTTTGTCGCAGACGAATTGCCTCCATCGAGCTACGAGGCCGTAGAAGCCCTCCACGAATTGAACCTCCGGGTCATGATGTTAACCGGTGACAAGGCAAATACGGCTGCGGCGGTCGCACATCGTATTGGGATTGACGAAACGATGTCAGAAGTGCGGCCTGACGAGAAGGAGTCGGCCATTCGCAATCTCCAGGCCGAAGGTGAAGTGGTGGCGATGGTGGGAGACGGCATCAATGACGCGGCGGCTCTGGCGATCGCCGATCTAGGGATTGCCATTGGATCGGGCGCAGATGTGGCGATCGAGTCGGCAGACGTTGTGCTTGTCGGACGTGACTTGGCTGCGGTTCCGATGGCGTTGAAACTAGCCCGTGCGACTCGCAGGACGATTGTTCAGAATCTAGCCTGGGCATTCGTTTACAATTTGGCCCTGATACCACTGGCCGCGGGAATCTTGATACCCGTCTTGGGCGTTCGCGTGCCCCCCTCACTTGCCGCCGGAGCGATGGCGATGAGCAGTATCTCCGTGGTGGCGAATAGCCTATTGCTGCGAGTGCGTCGCCTGCAATAGCCGCAAGTAACAGCTGGAACCAGTGGAAAACGGGTGAATCCAAGATCTGGCGCGGCCCAGCGAACTGCCAGTCACTGTGAATCCAGTCACATTTGTCCGAGCACGCCGAATTGGTAGACTCTCTTTGTTGCCGGGAATTCTTCAACGTCAAACTCTAGTCGCAGCAACGCGGAATAACATGAGCACCATCAACGAGAACGAATCGCTACAAGACAACCCCTACAAGTCCGAAGGCGCGAGCAAATCGTCGCGTGGTTGTTGCCTCTATGGTTGTCTGATCATCTTTGTGTTGGGGTTGGTGGTGGTTGTCGGCGGTGGCCTGTCCGCATATTGGTGGGTACAGAGCCAGGTAAATCGCTACACAGCCGATGCTCCCGCGAATCTTCCAGTTGTGGAACTTTCGGAAGCCGAGCGAGCCGAGATTAAGGCTCGCGTCGATGAGTTCAAGCAAAAGATCGATGCGGGAGAAACACCCGAGGATCTTGTGTTAACAACGAAAGAGATCAATGCCATGATCTCTGCGGACGACGATCTCAAGGGCAAAGTTTACATCGAGATTCAGGACGGCGAGATCACGGGCGACGTAAGCATTCCGACGGATGCGATCCCTGGCGGCAAGGGAAGATACTTCAACGCGTCTGCAACATTTGACGTGTCGCTAGAAAATGGTGTGCTGATAGTGACGTTGACCGACGCTGAAGTCAAAGGCGAGAAGATACCGCAGGAAATCTTGGAAGCCATGGGGAAAGAGAATCTTGCGAAAGATATCTATAAAGATCCTGAGGTCGCTGAGGCGTTGCGCCGGATCGAGACCGTATCGATCGAAGAAGACAAGATCGTACTCAAGCCCCGCGTAGCAAAGGAGTCAGCGGGTGAACCTGAGATGCCTAAAGACCAGGAATCGCCGAGCGAGTCGGCACCTTTATCTGCACGGAGCGACCCCGATGGCGAAGCGCTCTAGAATTGTCAATCGACAGTGGCCATCACTTTCCAAGTGATAAGCCCTTTCCTATGGAATGTTTCGGATAAAAAAAGTGTTCGTCCCTCGAAAAGCAACGCTGACATTGATCTAGTTCGGCCAGTAAGGTAACTCGGCGAGGAACTCGCGACCGACGCCCTTGAGCCAGACGTAGCGGTCGTCGATACGCGTCGCGACTACCATTCGCGAAGCCGTCAGGCCGTAGATGATGCCGGCGAGGAACCAGATCGCGGCGAGTAACATCAGCCATCCAAAACCATTATTCGAATCGAGGCCGATCGCCGCCACAGTGAACAATCCAATCGAGAGAAATACGGATCCCCAGCCAATTAAAATTGCCCTTCGCCGTTTCCAAAACCATTCGTCGCTGAGCCCGATGTGGATCGTTGCTTTCTTCTGCAGGCACAATGCCAAGATGGCATAGATGATCAAGTTTGCCAGCAAGGCTAGATAGACTGCTGGATGATGCCAGATGAGATTTCGCTTCAACCGACGCTCTGTTGGCACGTTGCTCTTCACACAACGCGCCGGCAGTGGAGCATCCTTGCGCATGACCAGCAGTTTGCCACTCTGCCACAGTCCTCCGTCGGCGAATTCGGCTTGGATGGCTGCATCTGATTGCGGTGCTTGGTAGGGATTCTCGTAAGACATCGAATGTGCTCGCAAATGACCGGGGAGAATGACAGGTTTTGCTGCGTAAATCCAACGGCCTCCGTTGAAGTGCGCGTGTAGGTCTTATTGTTCAGACGCCTGCGAAAAACTCGCGTCCGCCCGTGTTTATACCGCACGCTACGGGGAAGTAAAGCCGCTGGCTCGACAGTCGTTGCAGCGCAAAAAAAGCCCGCGGCACCCGAAGATTCATCTTCATGAGTGTCGCGGGCCGAGAAGTTGCCTGCCTGCCAACTTCGGGTTTTACTGAGTCGCCGCTTCCGGACGAGCCGCTGTTCGAGCCGCATCTTCGCCGAAGTAATAAGTCGACTCCTCGGCAATCAGGCGTGTGTCCGGATCCCCGGAAATCAACTCCGCTCGGAAGCGATGGTTACCTGCCTTGTCGGCCTTGGCGACGATCTTCAAGACCAACTCATCACCTGGCTCGATTCGTGAGATGGGATGAAAGAGTACTTGTCCTGGGACAATATCCGCGGCTCCGCCATTGGCCTCGATGGGTTCGACACCCTCGGAGAACTGAGCGACAACCTTGATCCGTTCCGCAGCCTTGGTGCCTCGATTGACGATGTGAACTTCATAGATTGCATCGGCGCCGATGGCGGTTGGTCCGCGTGGATCGCTGACGGTCAGTTTCAGATCAGCGAGTGCTTCGACACGCGTCGTGAACGAGGCCGACTTTTCAAGCCCGCCGTCGCTTTTGACCACGGCATCGATTCGATTCTCTCCAGGCATCATCAATTGGCATTGGATGCCGATCACTCGTTCAGCGCCGGGGATCAGCGATCCGACATCTTGAGCGATGCTGCCAGACTGAGCATTTTGCGCTCCGACTACCACGGCACCAGGAGGCAGAACGATCGATGCACTGATGCCGTTTGCGGTCGCATTACCGGTGTTCTTGACTCGGACCTTGTAGGTGGCGACTCCTCCGGCGAACTTCAGACTCGAACCGATCACGCCGACTTCAAGATCGGCTCGACGAACGAGGATGTCTTCATTGGCTTCAGCTTTCAGTCCGCCATCGGCCGTTGCGACAGCCGCGACACGGAGCTGACCGGCCTGCTGGGCGGTCAGCTCGACATTAACTTCGTTCTGTTCACCGGGAGCAATGTCCCCGATGACTTTCTTCTCGAGTCGCTTTGCACCGTAGCTGAACTCAAGGGCGACATTCTCGGCATTCCCCGTCCCAGGATTCGTCAGCTGAATGGTGTAGACAGCTGAATCACCGTAGAGAACATTTTTGGGGCCAAAAACCGCCATCTCAAGTCGCGGTTGCTGGACTTCGATCTGAGCCACTTCGGAAATCGGTCGCAGTGTCCAGTCGACCATCAAATCGAATGGTCGGTTCGTATTGGGACGAGCGAACAGCTTCAGCGTTTGTTGCGATTGTGGGTCAATCTGATCAATGGTCCAAATCAGCTTCTGCTGGCCGGGGCCCTCGGCTTGCGTTTGAGTTGCGCCGGACGTGACGTTGTCAGCTTGAACCTCGACCCACGACGGCAGCGATACGCGAACGTAAAGCTCGTCAGCGGCGACGTTGCCAGCATTCGTCACGGTGATATTGTATTCGGCAGGTTTGCCCACCATCACCGAGCGCGGCCCGATTGTGTCGACTCGAATTTGCGGACCAATGCTGCTAAGGAGTGAACTGGTGATCGAACGCGTTGGCACACGCTGGCGAACGACTTCCGCTTGGGAAGTCTCCGGCATGGTCTGCGGTTCATCATAGGTGGGCCGCGTTTCCTCAGGTTCGCCCAACGCTGGCGGTTCGTCCGAGAAGTCGCTGGGCGACTGCTGGATGACGGGGCCAGAAGGGACTGGTGCGCGCGGTATGCGTCGGGCAGAGTAAGCAGTGGTCGCGTCGGCATTGCCGTAGCGCGAAGAGATTCCACCCCGCTGGTCAGCGACTCGTTCCGGTGTGACGATGTCCGCGCCTTGTTCAGGTTCACGGTCGACCGGAGTTGCCAAGGTTGGATTAGCGACGACCGGTCCTGCGACAGATGCATTGGCTGGCAGGGATTGTTGCGGTTCTTCGCTCGATTGTCCCGCGGACTCGCGGACTTGTTGCAGCCGCTCGGCAAGTGTCATGCGTCTTGCGGGCAGTGCTGCGGTGGGCGATTCTTGAGCATCGCCGATACTATAACGCGAGTTGCCAAGGTCTTCGGAGGACTCTTGAATGCGTCGTGCCGAGGAAGGAGGACTAGCGAGTGTCGGCTCCTGGCTGGATTCGTTGATAGAACGCAAGACACTGCGAGTCGCGGCATCTTGGGCTCGAACGTACGCGACGAGGGCTCCGAAGCCGACGACGATCGCTGCTATCGTTAATACTCTACGAGACATAGTTCCATCCCTTGGAAAGCTGTATTACAGTCCTTGCGCGGATTCGTTATCGACTTTGCAGCCTGCGTAAGTTTAGGCGAGTTTGCCGATTTTTCTGATAACACTCCTCCTCGCAGGGAGGTCACTTGCGTATTAAGATCAGTCCCAAGCCGTTTTCGTTAAGGAGAAACATGTGACCGCTACCACACGCCGCGAAAAATTCGAAGCAATGCTAGCGGCCGAACCGGGCGACCAGTTCCTTCGATATGCTCTGGCGATGGAGTACGAAAAGGAAGGCCAGCATGAGCGGAGCTTGGACTTCTTGCGAGGACTAATGGCTGACGATCCGCCTCACGTGCCGTCCTTCTTCATGGCCGGCCAGCATCTGACCAGGCAGGATCGGATCGACGAAGCACGCGATGTGCTGCGGTCTGGCATCGAGCAGGCGCGCCGGCAAGGCAACGCTCATGCGGCGGGTGAAATGAGTGAGTTTTTGGCGGGACTCGGCAGCCTTGGCGAAAACTAAGACGCAGGGCTTCGGAGTCGAATGGCCTTGAGCAGTGGCCCACTCGTCAGCATCGCTGCGAGTACCAGGATCAGACCAACGCAGATCGGGCGCGTGAACATTGGCGTAAAGTCTCCACCTGAACTGATCAGTCCGGTGCGGAGTTTACGTTCAACGAGTTCTCCTAGAATCAGCCCTAAAATTAGCGGTGCCAGCGGGATTCGCTTTGACTCCAGGAAATAGCCAACTAAGCCAAACGCCAGCATGACGTAGACGTCGAACAGGCTGTTATTGAGTGCGTATGCTCCAACTACCGAGAAGACGACTACTGCGGCCAACACGAATCGCCGGGGAAGTCGGAGTACGGTTCCAAAGACCTTTAATCCCAAGTAGCCAGCAGGCAGAAGCAGGAACTGAGTAAAGAAAGCGATCCAGAAGATGCCGCGGACCTGCGTCATGTCGCCTTTAAACAACTCAGGGCCCGGTGTGATGTCATACATGAGCATCGCACCCAACACGATCGCCGTCACTGCATCGCCGGGCACGCCAAACACGAGAGCTGGAATCCACGCCCCCGCGACCGCTGCGTTGTTGGCGCTGGTGGGAGCGATTACGCCTCCGATTGCGCCTTTACCAAACGTGTCCGGTTGTCGAGAAGTCTTTTTCGCCAGACCATAGGCTCCCCAAGCGGCAACGTCCGCTCCCGCTCCAGGCAACGCGCCGATTATCGTCCCGCTGATTGCCGAGACGAGCATTGTGAATTTGTGTCTCCACATCGCAACGAGGCTCTCCGTTAGCGGCGTGGCGGAAGCTTCGACGCTCGAAGCGGACCACGACACGTCCGTCTCAACATTTCGAAGTACTTCCGCGATGCCAAACAAGCCGATCATGACTGGGATGAAGCTGAAGCCTCGCATCAGCTCGACACTGCCGAATTCTTCCAGCATCGGATAGCGTGGACTGCCGGTGACTACGTCCATGCCCACCGTGCCGATCAACACACCCAACATCGCGGCGATCAAGCCCCGCGCCGTGCTGCCCTGAGTGACGAACGCGCTCATACTCAATCCGAGCACACCCAGCCAAAAGTACTCAAAGTCACTGAACAACAAAGCAAAACTTGCCAGCGGCGAAGCGACGAGCATTAGCAGGCCCACGCCCACAAGTCCACCGATGCAGGAGCAAAGAAGGTCGAGCATAAGCGCGAATCCGCCTCGTCCTTGTTTCGCCAGTTCGTGCCCGTCGAGCGTTGCTGCCGCCGAGGCCGGGGTCCCTGGGATGCGAAGGTAGGTCGCCGGGATGTCACCTGCAAAGATGGCGGTAAAGCTGACGCCAATGATCATCGCCAGCCCCGCATTAGGATCGGACATGTGAAAACTGATCGGCACGATCAATGCTACAGCCATGGTTGCAGTCAGCCCCGGGGTTGCGCCGACGAACACCCCGAAAGCCATTGCCACAAGCCAAGGTATGAGCACGGCGGGCGTGAAGAGATCTGCGAGCACGGTTAAGAATCCAAGAGTTGAGTTTGTCAGAGTGCGTCAGCACTTGCGTCGTCGCCGTCTATCTAGCCGCCACTTTCCTAGTGACGATGCACGGATGGATATGGCTTCTGACAACTTATTAGAACGGTAGCCCCAGTACGCCTTTGGGTAGTTGAATCTGAAATGCGAATACGAACAGCAGCCACACCGTCCCTAGTATCAGGCCGGCCGCAAGAGAAGCGGACCATAACTTTCCGCCGAGCTTCCATGCTGTTAGAGATACAAAGAAATATGTACTGACTGCAAAGCCCAGCCATGCGATAGCAACGACGTACGAGACTAATGCAATGCATACGATCGCGAGTCTGCGGAACGATCTCGCCGACGTCGAAGTTGCCTCCCCGCCGCCGCCTGTGCGAGCAAGTTCCCACCCACCGATGCCAACCAGGCCAACCAGCAGAGCCCAAGGCAGTGCATGCGGACCAGGGTCGTTGTTGCCGGTCAAGCCTTTGTCATATCCGGCCGCTTCGACGACGGATTTCCACTGCGCGTCTTGTTCACGAAGAAATTCCGTGAACTCGCCTCGCGTGCGGACCTTGATGCCAAAGCCGTTCTTTTGCATGAAGTCACGGTACGCGTCTGAATCGGCAATCTCACTACAGCGACTGGCGAGCAGATCAATAATCTCTGCGGGGGTGCCTTTCGGCAATGCAAGGCCACGCCAACCGACGGCCACCCAATCAGTCCCCTGCTCTCTAGCCGTCGCCAAATCCGGGTAGTCCGGGATCCGTTCCTCGGCCATCACGGCCAACACGCGAACTTGCTGGTTTGCGAGTTGCGAGGCAACTTCGGGCACGCTACAGCAGACGGCGTCGAGGTGTCCGCCCATCAATTCGAGCAGCGAAGGTGCGGCACCAGGGTGTGGTACCCAGACGACAGAGTTGATCGGCAGGTCCGCTGCTTGAAGCAGTCCCGCTCTTGCCAGATCCCACGCTCCACCGGTTGCCGTACCTGACATCCGTAGTTCTCCGGGTCGCGCTCGAATCTCGGCAAGCAACTCGCCAAGCGTCTGCCACGGTGCGTCATTTCGAACAATGATTGCTGCCGGATCGGCGTTTACCTGCAACAAGCATTCATAGTCTTCGTAAGTCAGCCGCGAGATTCGCATCCGATGCATTGTGCACAGCTCGAACGTGATCATCCCGATCGTGTGACCGTCGGGCTTGGCATATGCACTGGAAAAATGTCCCACCGCGCCCGCTCCGCCCGTCCGATTCACTACGACGAATGGTTGACCAAACTTCTCCTCTAAAGCTCCAGCCCAGAACCGTGACACGCGATCGGTACCACCACCCGGTGACCAGGGGCAGACGACCGTGACCGTCCGCTCTGGGTATTCGAATTCGCCTGCCTCGACCAATTTGTCAGGTCGCGCGACATCAACCATTCCTAACAACAGAAGTGCTGTCGTCCAGGAAACCCATCTACACATCGAGGCACCTCAAAAGTATCATTGCGGGCCTGAGGCGAATCAATTCGGCAAATGGGAGAGTTGTTGTGGAAGGTTTGATTGGAATTCTTGGAATCACAGTTCTTTGTTCTCTGACGGTATCCGTGGTCGGATACATCCTTTATGGCAATAAAGCCTAGTGCATCACTTGCCCGCCATCGACATTCATCGTCTGGCCGGTGATATTGTTGGCGCGGTATGACGCCAGAAACACGGCAAGGTTGGCGACATCTTCGCACTCCTGCCAGCGGCCTAGAGGTACGACGCGTTTGACTTTTTCGTCGGCCCACTCCTCGTACGACCGCCGCGCGTCTTCCGGCTGTTGGCTGAACCAGGCTTGCCAAACGGAGCGATTGACCGCCGTCTTGATCATGCCGGGGCAGATCGTATTCACGCGAACGTCATACTCGGCTAAGTCTTTGGCCGCGCATTGGACAAAGTTGATGAGCGCCGCCTTTGCCGCGCTGTAGGGCGGATCGGTTTGCGAGCCGATCTGGCCGGCGATAGAAGAAATGAACAGCATCGTGCCATCATGCTGTGCAATCATCTGCGTTTTGAATGCGTGAGCGGCGTTCACCGCTCCTACCAGATTGACACGCAGCACAAAATCCCAGTCATCCGGCTCCAAATTCCAGAAAGGGAAGCCGTACTTGCCAGAACCAACGCCCGCGGCGTAGACGAGATGATTGCAGCCGCCATGATCAATCACCACTTTGGCGGCCAGTTTTTGGATCGCAATATAATCCGTCACATCGACTTGATGAGCCGAGACATTGGCATCATGTTTGGCGGAAAGTTCCGCCGCGGCTTGGTTAACCGCGGGATCTACGTCCGCCAGTACGACGTTGGCACGTTCCGCGGCGAATGCCTCCCCGATCGCTCGCCCAATGCCTTTTGCACCTCCAATCACAACGGCGGTCTGATATGCCAATGCGAGATCCACAAGTAGTTCCTTAATCGCTGGTCGGTCAGGAGTCGGCGGGCGGTGGTGTACAGAGTTCCAAGCAATGACCGTCAGGATCGAACACATAGATTTGAAATGCACCGTCAGGACGTGTGCGACGCGGAGTGTACTCGACGCCTTCACGCTGAAAGTATGCTTCCCACTCATCCATACTGTCGATCATTAGTGCCCAATGATTGCCTCGCGTGGCTGCTCCGGAAGTCGGGGCCGTGCGTTCCCCGATAAGGTGCAACTCTTGGTCTTCGCCCAGTCGAAACCAGGCTCCTGGAAACGAGAATGCCGGACGCGGCATGGGCTCCAATTGCAGGACGTCGCGATAGAACTCGCAGCTCTTGTCAACGTCTGCGACGTGGAGCGCGATGTGGTTAAGTTGTGTTGTTTTCATGCGTCTCTCAAAATAGCCATCGCGCGCCGCCGCGCTAAGCCTTCCCGGTTTGGCTCGCCTCGGGGCACAGCCCTGGCATAGTGCTATCGTTTATGGACAGGCTTATCACGCTGGAGCGTGAAGGTCACTTATCCGTACAACTTATATGCCTCGGCTGACTTGATCTTCCGTGCTCGAATACGCCCGTCCGAGATCGCTTCTCCACTCGGGTCGATATAAACGCGCCCGCTTCGTTTTCCTGCGACGACGTTAAGCACGTGGATGTTAAAGATGAATGCGGTGTCGCTGGCCGCTTTGAACCAGTGGACATTATCCTTGTGATCCGATATCGAGGAGCACTCGCCCACGGTGAACGCGCGATCGATCGTCGGCTTGATGATGATATGGTCGCTCTCATCTTCCAAGCGATCGTAGTGTCGCCCGTGGAAGTCGCCTTGCAGTACCAGAAAAGCGGTTGCCATGTTGTCATGGCCGTGTGGAACGACCGATCGTCCCTTTTTGAGAGCGAAGACTTGATGCCCAAAAACCAACTCTGTGGGCAAGCCCTCGACTTCCGGGAATTTCGGGCGGAGGCTGTGTTCACCGAGGTCGCGGAATTCGAGATTCTTCGTCATCCTCTCGAAGTCAATGAACTTCAGCAACTCCGGCAGATTAACTTGTCGATAGAGCTCTTCGACTTTTTGCTGCCAAGCAACTTGTGTCAGCTTCTTCCCTTTCACATCCAAGCCGGCTTGGTGCAAGTCGCCGAGCCACTTAGCGGTGATCGGCTTCACCTCGTCCGCGAACGCGTCGGTATCGAAAAGCGTTTCAAGAAGCGAAAGAGTAAGCAGCGAGCCGAGTGCGCTGCCATTGAACGAGCGGCGTGAAATGTCCGTCATGTCCGAGATTCTCCGTCAACAAGTGGCTCACAGGTCCAACACATTATTCATTCGCGCAGCGATTTCCGCTAGCCGCTCACGACCCCCGCCCTTGACCTCTGCGGTTGCCCAACCCGAATATTCGATCTTCTGGAGTTCCTCCCGAACACGCGGCCAGTCGACGCTGCCTTCCCCGATCTCGACATTGAAGCCGTTTCTTAATCCTTCGTTGTTTTGCAATGTACGATCAAACTCCTTGATATCGAGCTTGCCGATTCGCTTTCCAAGTACCTCGATCCAATGCTCGGCGTAGCCCCAGCGAATGTTGTTGCCGACATCGAAATAGACGCCCACCATGGGGCTGTCCAATTCATCGACAAAACGAGCCATACTTAGCGGCTCGATCAGGAACGATGCCCAGACGTTCTCGATCAAGATCTTGATTTCATGCTTCTCCGCATCTGGGATCGCGCGGCGGATAATGTCTTGGCGCTCTTTGTAGTTCGCAAGATAGGAGCCCTTAGCGTCGGTTGGTACGACGACCAACACGGATGTTCCGCCAAAGTACTTTGCCAACTCGATGGCGGATTTGATGTCCGGATCTGAACTGTTAATGACACCATGAATCGGCAGTCCTGTCGACTCGCTGGCCCGCAGCGCCTCGCCGCGGTCGAATTTGTCGCGGGTCCGCAACTCGACACCGTCGAAGCCAAGTTCTTTCAACAGCTGGAACTTGTCGCGAATCGACAGGTCCTCGGTGATCATGTGATACTTGACGGCTTTCTTGATTTTGCCGGTAAACTCACCGGCGCGGCTGGTCCGCGATCCAATACAAATTCCGGTGGTTGCAACCGCGGCCGCTCCCAAAAAGTTACGCCGACAAAGTATCTTGTCCATGTGGTCCTCCGAGCTAGATCATCATCGTGGTGCGTTTGGCTTCAAGCATAATGGATTTGACGACCAAGTACACGTTGTTCTCCCCTTCCTCGCAGTTTCACCGCCCGTTCGAGAGCGGACGCCGAGTGTTGAGAGAATCTAATTCATAGCTCAAAGCTCCCCCTCTCCCCGTCGCTACCCGACCCTGGTACCATGCCCGGCTATGGCTATATCACCGATGATGCAACAGTATCACGATGCCAAGGAAGTCGCCGGCGATGCCCTGCTGCTGTTTCGGATGGGTGACTTCTACGAGCTTTTTCACGACGATGCGAAAACCGCTGCGCGCATCCTAGGGCTGACTCTGACCAGTCGTGATAAGGGTGAGAATCCGATCCCCATGGCGGGGTTTCCTTATCATCAATTGGATGGCTATCTCGCGAAGATTATCGCGGCAGGCCATCGCGCCGCGGTATGCGAGCAAGTTGAAGATCCCAAACTTGCGAAAGGCCTTGTCAAACGCGAGATCACTCGCGTCGTTACGCCTGGAACCTTGACCGACGATGCGTTGCTTGACCCTCGCGAAAGCAACTATCTTGCGGCGGTTGTGCCGGGAGGAAAGAAACGCGAAGGAGAGGTTGGCATCGCGTGGGCGGAGCTTTCGACGGGGAGATTTCACGCCGCAACATTTCGCATTGAGCATCTGGCGGATCAACTTGCCCGCATAGGTCCATCGGAGTGCTTGGTCAGCGAAGACGATGGCCTCCTGCCGGATTACATCCGAAGCTCGATGCTGGTGACCAGACGGCCACCATGGGCGTTTTCATTCGAGTCGGCTAACGACGGACTGAGCAAACACTTTGGTTCGCGCGGCTTGGAGGGATTTGGATTCGGTGAAGAGGACAGTTCCGCGATTCGAGCGGCTGGTGCCGTGCTCGGCTATTTATGCGAAACGCAGAAAACTTCGCTTGATCATATCGACCGTCTGCTCCCCTATCGGATCGGGCGTTCCTTAGAAATCGACGAAGCAACTCGCCGCAGTCTTGAAATCACTCGCACCATGCGCGAGGGGCGTCGCGACGGGTCGTTGCTTGCCGTTCTCGACCGGACCGTGACCGCGATGGGCTCGCGGATGTTGGCCGAGTGGGTCGCAAGTCCGTTGACGGGTTGTGAGGCCATCAACGATCGGCTGGACTCGGTCGAAGAGCTTATCACGGATACGGCGCTTCGCCGTGACCTTCGCGAGCAGTTGCGCGAGGTTTACGACATCGAACGGCTTTTGGCCCGCGTGACCACCGGCCGTTGCAGCCCGCGTGACCTGCGCTTCATTGGTCGTACACTGGCCAGCCTGCCGAAGATCAAAGCCAAGTTGACCGCGCGCAAGAGCAAGCTGCTGCAAACGCTGGAAATTGAGCTCGATCTGTGCCCCGATGTCCGTGGCAAAGTCGAAGCGGCTCTTGTCGACGATTGTCCGCTTTCCTGTCGCGATGGTGGTTTCATTCAAGATGGCTTCAATGCGGAACTCGACGAACTCCGGCAGCTGGCTGCCGGTGGGAAGCAGTGGATTGCGCAGTATCAAGCCAAAATTGCGAAGGACGCCGACATCCCAAACCTCAAGGTCGGCTTCAATAAAGTCTTTGGCTACTACATCGAGCTAAGCAACACGCAACGCGACAAAGCCCCTGACTTTTTCATCCGCAAACAAACGCTCAAAAATGCCGAGCGTTATATCACGCCGGAATTGAAGGAGTACGAGGAGAAAGTCCTATCCGCGGATGACAGGGCGAAGGAACTAGAGTTCGAGTTATTTCTCGAGTTGCGAGAATCGGTACACGCCTCGAGTCGCCGTCTGCGCGCGACCGCTGACGTGTTAGCGCAGATAGATGTGTTGTGCTCGTTTGCCGAGTTAGCGCGCGAGCGTGGCTATTGCCGACCGAGGCCGGTCGACGAACCAGTGCTGCATATCGTCGATGGCCGGCATCCTGTTCTGGATATCAGCGAGCCGCAAGGAACTTTCGTTCCGAACGATACGTTGGCGACGGTCGATGACGGCATGATCCTGCTGATTACCGGCCCGAACATGGCAGGCAAGAGCACTTACATCCGGCAAGTTGCGTTGCTGACGCTGATGGCTCAGATGGGCAGTTTCATTCCTGCCCGTGAAGCGACAATTGGAATTGCCGATCGCATCTTTGCTCGTGTTGGAGCGAGCGACGAATTGGCTCGTGGACGCAGTACGTTCATGGTCGAAATGACCGAGACAGCTCGTATTCTGAATACCGCGACAAACCGCAGCCTCGTGATTCTGGACGAGATCGGTCGGGGAACAAGCACTTACGACGGCGTATCTCTGGCTTGGGCAATTGTCGAACACATTCACGATCAAATCGGCTGTCGCACACTGTTTGCGACACACTACCACGAGCTGACCGACCTGCAAAACACATTGGGCGGCGTCCGCAACTTGAACGTATCGGTGAAGGAGTGGGACGATAACGTGGTCTTCCTGCACAAGATCATCGATGGAGCGGCCGACAAGAGCTACGGCATTCACGTCGCGAGGCTCGCCGGTGTGCCGCGTGAAGTCAATGAACGGGCCAAACAGATTCTGAACCAACTCGAATCCGAGCATCTCGATTCTAATGGTCGCGCCAAGATCGCCAACCGCGGCAGGAGGCATCGTGGCGGCGACATACAGCTCACGCTTTTCGCCCCCATGGATCATCCGCTCATTGACGAGATCCGATCTGCGGACGTGAACGGTCTCACACCAATCGCTGCTTTACAGTTAATACAGCAGTGGAAAGAGAAGCTCGAAGGTGAACCAGCGGCGAAGCCGCGGTAATTCTTGTACTCACGAGATTTGTATCCTATGGCTGTATTTCGTATGATCTAGCCAGTGAAAGCCCCCCTCCCACCTTCCTTCCATAGTGGAGTCCAGCACAATGGCACCTATCACCCGCCGTAATTTCCTTCAAACTTCTTCGGCATTGGCTGGCGCGACATTCGTCATTTCGGGCACGAAGGCTTCGGGTCGAGTGATTGGCGCAAACGACCGCCTGCGAATTGGCGTTGCTGGTTTGAATGGTCGCGGGAAGAGTCACATGGACGGATGGTTGGGGCAAGCGAATGTTGAGCTTTCACACTTGGTCGATCCTGACGAAAATGTGTTGAACAGCGCGTTGAAGAAAGTTTCGAGCAAAACGGAGGGCAGATACAGCACAACGGGCTTCAGTGATGTTCGCAAGGCGTTGGAAGACAAGTCGCTCGACGCGATTTCCGTGGCGACGCCTAATCATTGGCATTCGTTGATTACAATCTGGGCCGCACAGGCAGGCAAGCATGTCTATGTTGAGAAGCCCATGAGCCACGACTGCGATGAAGGTCGAGTTGTTGTTGAAGCGCAGAAGAAGTACGGCGTCGTAATTCAACACGGTACGCAGACTCGGAGCGACGCCAGAGTTGCTGGTCTGCACGAAGCAATCCAGGCTGGAAAGTTCGGCAAGCTAAAGATCTCATACGGCTACTGCTGCAAGCCGCGTGGAAGCATTGGTCACAAGCCGAACGGCCCGGCACCTTCGAACTTGGATTGGAACCTATGGCGTGGTCCGGCAGAGATCGAACAGTATCACGCGAACTATGTTCATTACAACTGGCATTGGTTCTGGAAGTCCGGCAATGGTGATATGAACAACCAAGGAACTCACCAGCTGGATGTCGCTCGCTGGGCGCTCGACAAAGATCAAACTCATCCAATTCGCGTAATGGGAATGGGAGGGCGCTTTCAGTGGGATGATCAGGGAGAAACGCCCAACACAATGTTCGCGGTCGCCGAGTACCCGAACGGTCAATATGTATACTTCAATGTCCGCAATGTGAACTACAAAGAGTACGAGCGGCAGGTTGAAAACGAGTACTACTTTGAAGATGGAGGAAAGATCATTCGCGGCATGTACTACGCCAAGGGTGCCAAGGACGGCGAGAAAGTTTCTGTTGAACCTGGCAAAGTAACGCCCGGTGGAAATTGGGGAGCGTTTATCGCAGCTTGTCGGGCGGGTGATCCATCCATGGCCAATGGCAACGCGCTCGAAGCGCATTACGGTTGCGTGTTGGGGCACTTGATGAACAACTCGTATCGGCTGGGCAGCGAGGTGCCGTTTAATGCGAAGGCGGGCGGCTTCGCCGATAACTCAGATGCCTCGGAACATTTCCACCGATTGCATGAGACCATGAGTAAAGGAGTCGGTATTCCAGCGGAAGGTAATTCGTATACGGTTGGCCCGTGGCTTTCCTATGATCCGAGCACAGAACGCCATGTAGGTGACCATGCCGAGCAGGCGAATGCCTTGCTGAAAGACTCGAATCGTGCCGGGTTCGAGGTACCAACCGTCGCCAGTGTATAGCGACACGTGGCCATCACGCTCCGTCGTGATGAGCCCGCGATAACTAGGTTTGCACGGCGAGTGCATCCGCCAGAGGTTGAGGAATGTTCAGGGGCTCATCACGGCGGAGCGTGATGGCCACGTTGGCTGAGCTGATGCCACAGCTGTTGAAGCAACCGGCTGCTGGTTTGGGGCATGGCTTCGCCTGAGTAGGCTGCGCGGCTGTAGAGTTCTGCCAGGTGTATTGCCTCCTGGGAAACGCCAGTTCCTGATTGAGCGACCTGTTGTGCAAACTCGTGGGGCGTTTCATCGACTCGTCGAGTGTAACCACGCTCCCGCGCCCATGCCTCGAAGGCCTCGAAGCTGTACTTGATCAATTGGTCCAGAGGTAATCTGGCTGCGAGGCCCGACTCAAAGGGATTGGCGAAGGCCGAGAACGGAGGAGGCGGAGGAGAGCTATTGATCGCCTCGTCAACTGCGCCTTCCGCAGCCGAGTCCATCGATCCGCCGAACAGCTTGGCCCAGAACCCACGAACCGCTTGTATGAAGTTCCGAACGGCCTCACGAACCTGCGACCAGTACTTCCACAGGAACCACCCGACAATCAGTATCACTATCACCCAGTACAACAACTTCAACAACATCCCGGCACTACCACCAAGTTGCTTTGCCAATTTGGCCGGATCGAACTTAGGCTCGCTGGGCTGCTGCTGTTCCTCGCTGGATTGTTCCTTTTTTTCAGATTGATCCGACTTTTGCTGGTCGCTACTTTTCTGGGTGTCGCCATTGTCGTTTTGGCCGCTAGTGTTTTGTTGGCTCTCGCTGGGCTCTGAATTTTGCTCCGCCGATCGATCCTGCTGCGGCTCTTGTTGCTTGTTGGACTGCTTGGAACTGTTTTCCTGACGCTCGGTTCCTGATTTATCGCCCTGCCGGTCTTGCTGCGAGTCGCTCTGCTGTTGTGACTCTTGTTGATCCGATCCGTCCTTCTGCTGGACCTTTTGCCTGCCGTCTTCGTCGGAAGGATTCCCTTCATCTTGGCCGTCACTCTTGCTCGAATCGCTTTCGGTCTCGCCTTTCCGGCCCGACTTGTCGGCTTGTGATTGGCCCTTTCCGTTTTTTGACTTCTCACGTCCGGATCCTTTGTCGTCGCCAGCTTGTCCAGATTCTTTTTCCGCGTTTTCGCGTTTCACTTGTCGACTGGCATTGTCTGTTTCGGGGCCGTCATTGCCGAAGCCCCACGGGTTTGACAATAAGTCATCCGGTGAGCCGGCGAAGGCTGGCAGATCGGTAATCGAGTACTCGGCATTTCGTCTCGGTAGGATCATGCAGAACAATAGTAAGCCGACGATCATCACCGCCCCCGTTCCCATCCATGCACCCGCCATTTGTGTCGGCATTTCCAATTGCCGCTGCCTCAAATAGCGGCGAAGGCCAAGGAAGCTGGTTGTAAGCAACAGCCCTAGCGCGGCTGCGACGTAGACGACGAGCAATTTGAAAACGAATCGGCGGCTGTCGTCGGACTGATGAAAGATAAAGCCTTGCCCGACGCCAAAGATGGGGAGAGCGGCCATCGAGAAGTAGACAACCCAGACTCCGGGCGCATGCTTTTTCTTGTTTCTGCCTGCGATGCGTTGCAACAAAGTCAGCTTCGGTTCCTCTGCCGGAAGATCGCCGGTTGTGCCATCTGGGACTGTAGTTTCTTTCGAATCGGTTGAAGGTGAGCTGTCCATGCCCGTGGTTTGCAGCAGACCTTCTCCGGATGCGTCTTGTTGTTCGTCGATGACGGTGCAGTCCCAGGTTAACTTGTTCGCGCACCAGAGAATCAGCGCGATCAAGCCCGCGTTGATGATCAAGCTGAGGCGTGCAAAGATTCCAGAGAATTCGATGAATTTGGTCAGCACCAACAGCACGGCAACAGATAGAATCGCCGAAAATGCCATCGCCCGCTCGCGTCCCTCTTCAATCGAGATGCGACCGATGAGGACTGCCGCAAATACGAATAGAGCGAAGACATACTGCAGCCGAGTTTGGTACTGCCCTTGGTAAAACAGCTCGATCAAAAAGAATACTAAGCTGCCGATCAACGCCATGATAAGTGCAGGGCTGATGGCGATAATGACGTAGTCTGCGAGTGTTGGGCGAGGCTTCATGGGCGGAGCGGTGAGTTTAGGTCGAGTGCCTGAGCGAGGTGCGTCAGCTCAAAGCGTTTGACCGTCGACTATCTCAATACAAACTTTCGGCAGACGTTGACAATGGACATTTCATCTTTGAGGTGCTGGACATCGATGCCCTGCGAGATCAGCGGACCTGCGGCTTGAGCAAAATCGTATTCATCGTACAGGTTCAAGATTGCTGTGACTGCGTATCCTTGACGCCGAAGGCCACCCAAGGTGATCGCAATCTCGGTGGTGACCCGCGGAAGAATCGCGATAACGGTGGCATCTCGCGGCAATTGGTCCATCGTCTCGCCCACCAACTGTGGCAGGGTTAGCCCGTCGGTCAACTCAACACGTGCGAGAGCCTCGAGGATCTGCCTAAGTTGATCCACTCCGCGCCTGGTCTCGACGACAACTGGCTGAAGTCGATCGCTACTATCCCTCATGCTGGCGGATTCGCGTGCTGCATCGCGCGTTCGGATGTCGTAATCCCATCCTTCTTGGCGTATTCGATCGGCAGCATCGCGACCGTTGGTAACTAACCCGATTTGTTGGCCCATTTCATAAACCGCATTTGCAATCGAGGCCGCAGCCGTGACCGCCAGCTCACTTCGCATGGGTTCATGCTGGCGGCTGTGCGAAGATTTGTGATACTCCAACAGAATTGTCGCGCCGGCGACCGTAGAGGGTTCATACACCTTGCTGTGGAGTACACCGGTGCGAGCGGTCGCTCGCCAATTAACACGGCTGAGTGGATCGCCTTGCTCGTAACGGCGGACACCGGCGATTCGAGTGGGGTCTTCGAACAGACGATAGGTCATCTTCACTTCACCAATGGGGCGTTTGGAGCTGACATCGTAGCCTTCGAGCGGAATCACTTGTGGCAGAACAAGTAAAAAGTGCGGTTTGGTCGCGACGCGATAGCGGCGATGCAATCCGAACAAGTCTCCAGTCTCAAGCACCAGCGGTCCCAGTTGATAGTAGCCGCGACGGTTGCAGATCAACTGGTACAGCATCGATTGCTTTCCGCCAGCCTTCAACATCGAGAGTTGTAAGCGACTTCCTTCGACGGCTAAATTGGGCGGTTCGTGAATCAATGCGCGACGAGGGAGTAGATCCTCTACCAGGCACCAGGGAATCGGCAACTTGCTTTGATTCTGGATGTTGATGACTACCGCAACACAGTCGCCGACATCGGCCGTTAAGCGATTACACTCGCGATCCGCGCTGAGACTCTCGGCCCACTGGCTGGTCAGGTATCGGCTTGCGAACAGGATGCTGAGCAGCGCATACATGGCGTACGCCAGCAAACCCAGATCAAAAATCAGGGACAGGACCAGGATGAATGCTGCTCCGACAAGCCAGTTCATAGGATTTGTGGAGTGGAAGCGGGTGTAGCGGCTTGAAATCACCAGCCGTTAGTCTACTCGCAAAGCGGACTCCAAACTTCCCAGGTTTTTGGGGACTTCAAAAGTTTCCCAAAGGTCGCTTGTCTTGAGGAGTGTTGACCGGGATGTGGGCCCGGCTTAGAGTAGTGGTTTGCTCGTAACCAGAAGCTGCCAAGTAAGTTCCGGCAATCGAGAGTGTGCCGGAATGGCCTTAACCCTATGTGAGTCGTGATGCTCGCAAAACGTGTGATTCCCTGCCTAGACGTGAATCAAGGTCGCGTCGTTAAAGGCACAAACTTTGTGAACCTGCGCGATGCCGGCGACCCGGTTCAGGTCGCGGCGCGTTACGAGGATGAAGGAGCCGATGAACTGGTCTTTTTGGATATCACGGCCAGTCATGAAGAACGCGAGATCATGATTGACGTCGTGCGACGCACCGCAGAACAAGTCTTCATGCCGTTGACCGTCGGTGGCGGCATTCGCACGATCGAGGATATTCGGGCTTTGTTGCGCGCTGGTTGCGATAAGGTTTCCATCAACTCGGCAGCTTGTTATCGCCCTGAATTCGTACGGGAAGCGGCTTTGCGATTCGGTAGTCAGTGCATCGTGGTCAACATTGATCCTAAACGCGTTGATTACAACGGTCACGAAGTTTGGGAAGTCCATGTCAACGGAGGTCGCAAACCCACGGGGCTGGAGGCCGTTGCTTGGGCGAGACGGGTCGAGGAGTTGGGGGCTGGTGAGATCGTTTTGACGAGCATGGATTGCGACGGGACTAAGGATGGTTACGATTTAGAGATCACCGCTGCTGTCAGCGCGGCGGTCTCAATTCCGGTGGTTGCGAGTGGTGGCGCGGGCCATCCGAGGCATCTGGCGGACGCGATCACCATTGGAAAGGCAGATGCTGCCCTCGCGGCGAGCATCTTCCATTTCGGAGAGTACACGATTCGTGAGACGAAAGAAGTGATGGCCCGGCAGGGCGTTGCCGTTCGACTCTAGTATCCGCTGGTAATCGCCAAACACAAGACGCAATGAGGTGACACGATGGGACACGGCGAGAAAACACCATCTGACGGGCCCGCGGCGGCTCCTCTGGATGCAGCCGACTTTGCTAAACGATTCAGTAAAAAGAAAGAGGACATTCCGGTTAACAAACTGTTCCGCGCGCTCGTCAAAATCGAGGGTAGCGACCTTCACCTAAAAGTAGGCAAGCCACCTTTAATTCGCGAACGCGGCGAATTGAAGGCACTCAACCGCGGGCCGATCGATGCGGAAGAGATGCTCGGCCTGCTGTTGCCGATGATGGATGATCGCACGCGTGCCATCTTTGACTACGAAGGCGGTGCCGACTTTTCGTATACCGTTGATGTGGACGGCGTGACTTGGCGGTTCCGCGTGAACATGTTGCAGCAGATGGGGAATATTGGATTGGTCGCGCGTCGTGTCAATCAGTTTATCCCCGACTTCAAAGGGCTATATCTGCCGGAAGTTATGGAGTCGCTCTGCCATTTCGACATGGGAATGATCTTGTTAGCCGGAGTTACGGGGTCTGGCAAGTCGACCACGATCGCCTCGATGCTGAATTACACGAACTCGATTTATCGCAAGCATATTCTGACTCTGGAAGATCCGATCGAATTCGTTTACACCGAAGACAAGGCGCTCATCAACCAACGGGAAATTGGTATCGACGTCAAGGACTTCGAGATTGCGATGAAGCATGCCGTGCGGCAAGACCCCGACATTATGCTCGTGGGTGAAATGCGTGACGAAGAGACGTTTATGACGGCGATTCACGCTGCCGAGACGGGCCACTTTGTCTACGGGACGATTCACGCCGCGACAGCCGCTACGACGATTGGCCGTATTCTCGACTTGTTCCCCGAGGAAATGCACGGTGCTTTGCGTGCGGCGATGGCGAGTAACATGAAGGCCATCATCGCTCAGAAACTTCTAAAGTCAATCAAGCCCGGCGTCTCGCGTGTGCCGCTGAACGAGATCATGTTGTTTAATGCCACCGTCCGAAAGTTGATTTTGGCGGGCGACGATCATAAGCTGCCCGATGCTATTCGTATTGGTGCTGAGGAAGGCATGCAAGACTTTACGATGGCGTTAAAGAAGTTGATTGACGACGATTTGATCGACCGCCCGACCGCATTCGCGGTTGCCCCGAATCTCGATGCTTTGAAAATGGCACTCAAGGGTATCGACGTTCGCGCACCTGGTATTCTCTAGTTTCGATTCACTCAGTGATTTCCTTAGAAAGCTGAAACATAGACATGGCCAAGAAGCCGGAAGAACAACCTGCCGAGCCTCAGCTTCCACCGGTAACGCTCGTCCCGATGGGCGCTCCCGACAAACAGCAGGATCAAGCGAACTTGCTGGCCGCCAAGCAGTCACCGGCGTTTCCCATCGCGAATGGCTTGCTGGCGCATTGCTTGAGCCGCCGCGGCGAACGAGTGATGTTGGATTACTCGGCACAAGGCGTTGCAATCCGATTCGAGATTGATGGCGTGTGGATGAATGGGGATCCGCTGGATCGTCAAAGTGGTGATGCCGCTTTGGCCGTCTACAAGAAGATTGCCAACCTCAATGTTCAGGATCGTCGCTCGAAACAAGAAGGCAAATTCGGCGTCGAATTCAGTGGCGGCAAGTATGTTGCGAGCTTTGTGAGCCAGGGTGTTAAGACAGGCGAACGCGTTGTTATTACGTTCAAACCCAAGAAGCCAAAGTTCACACGCATCGAAGATCTCGGCATGCGGGATAAAATGCGTCAGCGGCTGAAGGAGCAACTCGACGCAGATAACGGATTCATTGTTGTCTCGGCACCACCGGGCGGTGGCCTATCGACGACCTGGAACTTGACACTGGAGACCGCGGACCGCTTGATGCGAGATTTTGTCTCGACTGAAGATAAGGACAACAAAGAAGACGAAATCATCAATGTGGGAGCAAAGTATTACGATCGTGCGGCCGGTCAGTCGCCTGCCGATCTGTTGCCGCAGATGATTTTGAAGGAACCCGATGTCCTTGTTGTCCCCGAACTGACGAATGCGGAGACCGTCAAGATTCTGTGCGAACAGATTAACAAGTTCAGTAAGATGGCATTCACCAAGGTTTATGCCAAAGAAGCGGCCGAGGCGCTTGTCAAAGTCTTTGCTTACAAAGGCCCGGTCGATGAACTGGCCAAGGCTGTCACTGCCGTTGTCAATGTTCGCCTCATTCGCCGGCTCTGTGATCAATGCAAGCAACCTTTTCAGCCCCCTCCTCAGTTGCTTCAGAAGCTCGGCATTCCGGCTGGGCGTGTTCAAGTCTTGTATCAGGAATACAAGCCACCGCCACCAGAGCAATTAGTCGATGAGAAGGGCAATCCAATTGTGCCACCGATTTGCCAGAAATGTGGCGGAATTGGATACTATGGCCGGACAGGTTTGTTCGAGTTACTTGTTATCGACGACCAAATCCGATCTGCGCTTACGCCACAGCCGAACCTCGAAGCGATTAAACGCGTAGCAAAGGCCTCAGGTCACCGGACGATTCAGGAAGAGGGGATTCTCCAAGTCGCCCAGGGGGTGACCTCGATTAATGAATTGCAACGTGTCTTGAAGCAGTAGGTTGGAAGGCGAACGCTTATGTCGGATTCGGATCGCATGTCACCCCGCTTTTCGGGCGGTGAGGAAATGCCTGAACTGGCCGGCTATCGCCCACTCAGTCCGCTCGCCGTTGTTACTTGCGTTGCGGCACTTGCCTCACTGCTGGCGATCGTCCATCCGCTGCTCTGGGTGATTCCCGTGATTACGATCGTCCTCGCAGTTTGTACCATTCTCCGACTAACGACTAACCAAACCCGATATACCGGTAGGAACGCGGCAATTGCGGCCTTGTGTTTTGCGTCGTTCGTGGGAGTCTATGCGCCGGCGCACATTCTATCTCGCGAGTCTGCGCTGAACCGAGAAGCGGAAGCAAAGGTTAGAGCTTGGATTTCTCTTCTTCAACAAGGCAGAATTCAAGAGGCTCACCAGCTTTCGCTGGATGTGTCTGATCGCTTAGAGGGGCCGGCCAATCTGAACGACCACTACTCGGGCGACGAATCCAATGATTCGGATTCGGGTTCGATGATGGGAGGCAGGCCTTCCCCGCTTGAAGCACTGCAGCAATTTACCGCGCAACCTGTTGTCGCGAAACTTCTGGAGTTCGGCGAAGAGTCGCAGATCATACACCTCGGAAATGTCGTCACCTCGAAGGACTACAACGGTATTAAAATCACGCAGCGTTACCGTGCAACGCGACCCGCAAGTGGGGCATCCGACGGTTTTGATTTCACGGTTCAAGCGACGCGAAAGGGTGATGCAAAGATTACGAACTGGAGTGTCGCTGCGTTAAAAATCCTGGATTGAGCTCACTATCCGATCTGCAGAAAGGCCCCGCGTGAAGGCAGAAGATCTAGAGTCTGGCTTACGTACGGTCGTTCAAATGGCGGAGTACTTCCGCGAATTAAAACTGCGGGCAGCGGCGATCGCCGAGCGGATTACACCTCAAGAGCGGGGCTACTTCACAACCGTCGAGGAAGACGACGCGCGACCGATTTTGGTCTCTTACTGGCACGCTCGAAATGCGCTGTTTGAGCTAATCACCACATTCCACGATGACGAGACTCTGGATGACGAAAGTCGCCGCGAGGCATTTTTAATCGCGTTCGCATCGGCGCTGCTCTTGGTGGATGCAGCGAGGTTCCTCCGCGAAGTCGCCAACGAACGCCCGATTGTGCGAAGGAAGTTTAACGAGCCAGCCCCGGAGTTTGGTGTTCCGGGAGGCGTCTATGATGTTGTCCAGCGATCACTTGTGAGCACTCGCCATGGCTGGCATCTGTATCACGCTATTGATTATTTCAATGAGCACGAAGACGAACTCCGAGAGATCGGAACCAATTCGGACTATGCTTCGTTGCTGGCTTGCATTGATGAATTGAAGCATCGCTTAGACGTTTCGATTGCACAGTTTGCGAGGGCAAAACTTCGTACTCGAGCAGACCAAATGCTCCGGCAATTTGGTAGGACGGTGATCGGTCAGGCCCTCTATGGAATCCAAAAACTGGCCGGCAGCTTAGCGGCAGACAAATACTTGCGTCTGGGACATCGCCCTGGCTTACCCACGACTGTCGCTGCTGGGATGCGAGAGCTCTTACAACCAGGTGATGTTTTGGTTGTTCGTAAGGAGTACGCGTTAACGAATTACTTCCTCCCCGGCTATTGGCCACATGCTGCACTCTATCTCGGTGACGCCGAGTCCCTTGCCGGTCTAGGAATTCACGAACACGAATACGTGAGACCGCGGTGGGCCCGACTTCTCGATCCCAGTTCAAATTCTGAGGGTCACGTTCTCGAAGCGATGCGTGATGGTGTCAATCTGCGGACCTTGAAATCTCCGTTCGCTTCCGACTCGGTGGTGGTGTTGCGGCCCATGATCCGTCGTGAGGATCTTGCGAAAGCGCTCGGTCGCTGTATGGCTCATGAAGGTAAAGCCTACGATTTTGACTTTGATTTTCGCCGGGCCGATCGGCTGGTATGTACCGAAGTAATTTACCGGTCCTATGACGGCATCGGCCCAATTAACATCCCGCTAGTACAACGTGCGGGGCGGCCAACACTTTCCGGAAGCGATCTAATCGAGATGGGAATCAACTCGAATAACTTTGCGCCTGTCGCAGTCTTCGCCCCGTTGTTGACCGACGGCATCGTCACCGGGGATGACGTTCGAAGAGTGTTGATGGATGGCCAATCGCGATGACGACTACTGGCGCAGCAAAAGTGCCAAATAGGCGATCAGAGCGAAAAATGCCAAAATCACGATCGCTAGCTGTAGAGCGAGCGGAAGCATTCGTCGCCTCACTGAACTAATGACGGCACCGCAGTGTGGGCAAGTATGCGGCAAGGGACGCGATAACTTTCCACCGCACAGACAGACGATTTGTTGAGTACCGGTCATTGGAGAAATGCTAGGCGAATGCAGCTTCGACCGCTGCCCGCATTTTGGCGAGACCGATTGCCGCGACTTGTTTGGGATCTTGTTTCCAGTATTCGCGATTGAAGAGTTCTAACGACAGCATACAGTGAGAGCCCGTATCACGTAGCATGCGCAAGATGTCGCCCAAAGGCGCGACGCCATCCCCGGGATAAACTCGATCGGCGTCCCCGATTCTGTCTCGCGGGGGATCGGCGGGATAGTCGTTCATGTGGAAAACATGGATCGCGGCACCGTTGATTAAACCCAGACCGGCGAAATCGGAACCGCCTTTGTAGATGTGATAGACGTCCGGTAAGACGCAAGCCGAGGGATGCCCACTCTCGACGGCCACGAACATCAACTCGCCGAGCCGACTCATCGAACTCGAAAAACCCCACAGTTCCAATTCCGGGACGACACCGATTGCGTCTCCGATTTCCAAGAGTTCTCGATATCGCTCTGCGGCAGCGAGCAAATTCAAGTCCGTCTGTTTTGTGGCGCCGACGGGTGGTGCGGCCAAACGTTTACCACCAATTTCCAGCAGCAATTCCATATCACGCTTTGCGGTTTCATACCCCTCGGCCCGCTTTACTTCATCGTCGACGATCCAGGTCGCGAAGCCGATCGCGCTTTCTACGGTCACTCCTGCATCGTCGATTCGCTTTCGCAAATCTCGCATGTTGCCGCCGCTATCTTTGTACTCCTGTAGTTCGCGTGTCCATGGCTCGATCGCGTCGTACCCTGCCTGAGCCGCGATATCAATCTGCTCGGTGATGGGCAGCGGCTTGCCGTCGGCTCCTCGGATGGTACTCATATTAAGACAGTAGCCGAACTGACCAGGCTTGTTGTCCGCGCCGTAAGCCGGCGAAGTTGTCTTCCCGACGAGAGATCCCGTAATTCCGGCACCGCCGAGGGCAAGCAGTTGTCGACGGTCGAATGCAAGAGACATGGCGCGTTCCTGATGAGTGTGTGGTTCATGTTGGGCGGGAGCGCTATCAGCAACAACAACTCGTTCCGAATGCGCCATTTCGACGCCTCATTGTACTTGGAGCGGTCGTCGATCAGAACAGGTCGAAGTAACGAAAAGCCGAGCGAGATGGTTCAATGCCCGCGAATGGCCAGTTTGTCGCGAGGCGTCGAAGTTTCCATCGCCGTCAGGCGAAGTGCCGCAAGTTGCTTTTGCTGGTCGCTGCCACGTCGGAGCAGCACTTTGTAGTTGCACCTTGCTGAGCCCAAGTGTCCCGCAGCCTCGGCGGCCTGAGCGCGTTGCAAGTGGACGGCCATTTCCGCTTCGTATTTGGTGCACGCATCCATCGTCCTTGCCGCCACGTCGACCGACTCGACGCTGCCGGTGATCGGCGGAGGGGAAACTGATAGCTCGGGACGGCGAGCGACGAACTCTGAAAGATAGGCGGCGCGCCGATCCGTTTGGCTCGGACCTGTGGACTCGCCGCGTCGAGTTGCCGCTTCGGCGAGTAAGACGCGGTCGATCTCGGCATGATCGATGATGGTCGCTGTCGCGTAGGCGTGCGACGAACTTATGCTTGATGCACTCGTTCGATTTGTGAACAGTCGATTCAAACCCGGCACTTGACTCAGCCCAGGCACACCACGTGAACTGCTGCTCCAACTTCCTCGAGTCACGCCGCCCAAATAGGCTGCCCCGCCATCGGGCACGGACACCGTAGTGCCGACTGAAAATACGCGGTAGGTGGGCAGCTGCACTACTTGCGCGTGCCCTATTGCAGTGCTGAGGATGCAAAAGCCCGACAATATCGAGAAAAGTTTATGGTTCATTTGTTCAGATCCACTGACACGGAAAACGCCATGCCCGGATTGTACGCGAATTTCCAAATTCCATCCAAGAAAACGAAATCAGCGATTTACGTATTAGCTCGGGTGCTTTTAGTTGTCTGAGCAGCTGATTCGTCAGATGTGAGCTGTGAAATCAGTAATCCCAAATAAACCAGTGACGAGTTTTTTGACGCTATCTTGTTGTGGCGAAATGCCTTAGAAACCTGCCGCGAACATTCAAACGCCGAATTAACACAATTAACGAATTATTCACATTTTCTTCACATTAGACGCCTAGGCTGCAGCAATTGAGTGCGCATTAACTGGCTCGTGGTCTACTCTGAGGCGGGCGAAACGGTGAAATTTCTGGAGACAAATCGATGAAGTCGCGATGGAGTTGGTGGCTGATAGCGGTAATGGTTGCTTTCGGGACGGGATGTGCAGGGTCATCGGACGTCACAGAGATTTCCGATCTGTCGGAGCTAAACACGACGTCAAGTTCTGACTCGATTGAAGAGAGCGGTGTGTCTGAACTCACGGGGCAGATTCGAATCGACGGGTCGAGTACGGTCTATCCCATTAGCGAAGCCGCGGCGAATAGATTTAAGAAAGAGTTCCCCAAAGTCAACGTCACCGTTGGCACTTCTGGAACTGGAGGAGGGTTTAAAGTATTTACCAAAGGCGAGACGGATATCTCTGACGCGTCGCGACCAATCAAGAAGGCTGAATTCGATCAGTGCAAGGAAAGCGGTGTCGAGTTCGTCGAGATCCCGGTGGCGTATGACGGACTCACGATTGTCGTTAACCCAGCGAACACTTGGGTCAACCAGCTTTCGGTTGAACAGTTAAAAAAGATCTTTGGTGAAAAAGGGGCAGCCAAGAATTGGAGTGACGTGAATCCCGAGTGGCCCGCAGAGGCGATCAAGATTTACGCACCGGGTACCGACTCCGGAACCTTCGACTACTTCAAGGAAGTTGTGGCAGACGAAGACAGCTCGCTTCGTAGTGACATGTCGGTCAGCGAAGATGACAACGTATTAGTCACTGGGGTCAGCGGCGAAAAGAACGCCATCGGTTTCTTTGGTGCCGCGTACTACTTTGAGAATGCGGGGTCGTTAAAGGCAGTTCCGATCGTAAATCCCGCTACTGGCGAAGCCGTTTTGCCCAGCCCGGACACAATCGAAAGTGGCGTATATGCTCCATTCAGTCGTCCGCTGTTCATCTACGTCAATATTGCGTCGCTAAAGCGTCCCGAGATGAAGAAGTTTGCAAGCTTTTACCTCGAACACGCAGCCGAATTGGCCGTTCAGGTTGGTTATGTCGGACTACCGACTTCGATCTACGAACTGGCTGGCACGCATCTTAACGAGCGTTTGACCGGAACACACTTCGTTGATGCAGCCGGCGAGAAGCGATCGGGTGCGTTGCCGGAGCTGTACACAACCGAGAATTTAACGAAGTAACCATCTTCATGGCTACGAGTATTTCCACGATTGAGGCTGGCGTGCCGATGGCCAGCCCCCATGCCGGAAGGAAGCTGCGGTCCCGGTCGGCCTTGCGGTTTCGCGAGTCCGTCATCAAGGCCATGCTGGTGCTTTGTGGTGTGTTCTCTTTGGGAACTACCGTGACCATCATCGCCGTTTTGTCCGTCGAGGCGATTCGCTTCTTTCAAATGGATGGCGTTAGCCTTCTCGAGTTCTTCACGACCAGCCAGTGGAACCCACTGTTAGGTGCTGAGAAGCACTTTGGCGTCTGGTCGCTGATTTCCGGCACTATGTTGGTTACGGCAGTGGCAATGATTTTGGCTTTGCCGCTTGGGTTGATCACTGCGATCTATCTCAGTGAGTACGCCCCGCGGAGGTTACGAGCGATCCTCAAGCCTACACTGGAAGTCTTAGCGGGGATTCCAACTGTCGTTTATGGCTTTTTCGCACTAACTGCGATAACGCCGGCGCTGAAGATGCTTCACGATGGTTTCAACATCTACAATGCTTTCAGTGCAGGAATCGCTGTCGGCATTCTTTGTTTACCAACCGTCAGTTCCCTCGCGGAGGATGCCCTTCAGGCAGTGCCCCGCAGTCTGCGTGAGGCGGCTTATGGTTTGGGAGCGACGAAATTTGACGTCTCAGTGAAGGTCGTTCTGCCGGCAGCGCTGTCGGGAATCGTATCCGCGTTCCTGCTGGCGATTGCGCGCGCAATCGGAGAGACGATGATCGTGGCCTTGGCTGCTGGAAGCATGCCACATCTAACGATGGACGTGCGTGAAGAAGTGCAAACCATGACTGGATTCATGGTGCAGATGGCGCTCGGCGATGTCAGCAACTTCGGCCCGGAGTACTCGTCCATGTATGCAGTGGCCGCGACCCTGTTCGTCATGACTTTCAGCTTGACCGTGATCGGTGGTCAGGTTCGTAAGCGATTTCGGGAGACTTACGCGTGAGTCCAGTCTCCGATCAACGTCCGGGCCAGAACGCCACGCCTCAGTCGGGCACTTTTCGTCAGACGATCGACCGCTATTTCGTGGTGTTTTGCATCGCGACGGCATCGGTGTCAGTGGCGATCTTGGTCGTTCTACTGGTGGCGATCTTGGTGCAGGGGATTCCCAACTTATCCTGGCGTTTCCTAACAAGTCCCCCGAGCCCAGAGACCACGGAAGCGGGTATTTCCCCGGCACTCTTTGGGACGATTTGGGTTTGCTCGGCTTGCGCACTTTTCACGTTGCCGATTGGAGTGGGAACCGCAATTCTGTTGGAGGAGTTCCGGCCGGCATCCCATGCGGCCCGAGTCTTACATGCGTTTGTTCAATTGAATATCACAAATCTGGCCGGTGTCCCATCGGTTGTGTATGGGATCATCGGCTTAACGGCGTTCGTCAGCATGTTTGGATTGCTCGGATCTACGTCAGATCCAATCTATGAAGTCGGCGTGCGGTATTACGATCAGTTCCTCAGCGAGGGCGACAGGCCGTTGTTGGTTCCCGTCGCGGGCAGAAACTCGCCGGAAACGCCTGTTCAAGAAGGCCTCACCGCGCTAGTTGGCGATGGTCGCTTCAAAGTAAATGTTATTGGTGCGAGTGATCCGCTACCCTCAGATCTACGACTGCGTGCCGTCACATTGCGAAGCGATGCAGAGGCTGGTCGAATCAGCCGTAAGTCGTGGTATTACATGCAGCTGCCATTCGGACGAGGTGTGTTAGCAGGTGCGTTGACCTTGATGTTGGTCGTCTTGCCGATCGTCATTGTTTCGTCGCAAGAGGCGTTGCGGAGTGTACCCGATTCGCTGCGCGAAGCCGCCTCTGGCCTCGGCGCAACTCGCTGGCAAGTCGTGTGGAACGTGACACTGCCTGCTTCGATTCCTGGCATAATGACGGGAGCGATTTTGGCAACCAGCCGCGCGATTGGCGAGGCGGCGCCAGTGTTGATCATCGCAGGGATCGTCTACATTGCGTCTGCACCGGGCCATCTTATGGATGACTATTCCGTGATGCCGTTGCAGATCTACAACTGGGCACAACGACCTCAGAAAGATTTTCACGCGTTGGCAGCGAGTGGCATCATCATTCTGCTGCTGATACTCCTTTCTTTTAACGCGGTGGCTGTGTTCGTTCGGCAGCGATTGCAAAAGGTCCGTTCCTAATCGTGACGAAATCCATCATGCTCTTAAAAAGCAGAAGTGCCATGTCCGAAACAACACCTTTGCCGATTGACGCGGAGAAAGTGGAGAGGAAAGCCGAAGGTTCCCTGCGTTCTGCGGCAACGGTCTCTACCGCAGAGAAAGCTAAGTCGAAAACTCCCTCGATTTCTCTCCGCTACGAACAGTTGAATACGTGGTATGGAGACTTTCACGCGTTGCACGATATCAACATGCTCGTCCCTGAACGCCAGGTGATGGCACTTATTGGGCCCAGTGGGTGCGGCAAGAGTACTTTGCTCCGTTGGACGAATCGAATGAACGATACCGTTCCTGATGCCCGTGCTGAGGGGACGCTCCGGATGGATGAGTTAGACGTGCTCGCAAAGTCGACCGACGTGGTCGACTTGCGACGACGTGTCGGAATGGTCTTTCAGAAGCCGAATCCCTTTCCAAAGTCAATTTACGACAATGTTGCGTTCGGCCCGCGATTGCATCTCAAGATTGCACGCCGTGAATTAGATGAACTGGTTGAGTGGTCGCTTCGCAAGGCTGCGGTTTGGGACGAGGTGAAAGATCGATTGAACAAGCCGGCACTCAGTCTGAGCGGTGGTCAGCAACAGCGGCTGTGTATCGCCCGCGCAATTGCCACAGGGCCCGAGGTGCTGTTGATGGATGAACCGTGCTCGGCGTTGGACCCTGCGTCGACGGCACGCGTCGAAGATTTGATTTTCGAATTAAAGCAGCAGTATACGATCATGATCGTTACTCATAACATGCAGCAGGCGTCGCGAGTGTCCGACGAAACCGCATTCTTTTTTCAGGGACGTGTGGTCGAATCTGGACCGACCCCTGAAATCTTCACTCGACCTCAAAAGCAAGAGACCGAGGACTACGTTACAGGCAAATTTGGTTAATAGACATGACGAAACATCTTCAACGTGATCTCGATGGGGTCTACAACGAACTTTTGTCGATGTCGACCGTCGTCGAAGAGATGATCGATCAAGCGGCGTTGGCTCTGATAGAGCGACAACACGAAATGGCTGCCATCGTGATCGCGTCTGACGAGGCGGTCGATCGCCGTGAAGTAAAGGTCGAAGAGGATTGCTTGAAAATCCTCGCGCTTCATCAGCCCGTAGCCATTGATTTACGGCGAATTGTCTCGGTGATCAAGATCAACAACGATTTGGAACGAATTGCTGACTTGGCGGTGAATGTCGCACAAAGATCGTTAGCACTGGATGAATACTTGCAGTTCACCGTGCCGCAGAAGGTGTCGAGAATGGTATCTCTAGCGACGCAAATGGTGCGGGGGAGCCTCGACGCGTTTGTTAACCTTGATACCGCGGCTGCAAAGCGAATTATGGCGATGGACGTCACAATCGACGAGCTCAATGTTGAGGTCATTGAAGAGTTGCAAACGCTGATGCAGGAGCAACCTGGACTGGTTGTGCCGGCGCTGCATTGCTTTTCTGCTTCGCGGCACATCGAGCGCATTGCGGACCATGCCACTAATATTGCAGAAGATGTCGTGTATCTTGTGGCTGGCGATATCGTCCGGCACCAAGCAGTTGAATCCGCGAAGCATTAAAGCAGTTGGATCATGGCAAAGGCACGCATTCTCATTGTCGAAGACGATCTCTCGTTAGCTGAAGTTCTGTCGTATAACATTCGGAACGAGGGCTACGAAGTCACGCTGGCGCATGACGGCCAAGACGGGCTTACCCGGGCGCAACTGTCACCACCCGATTTAGTAATCTTGGATGTGATGCTTCCTGTGATTGACGGCATGGATGTGTGTCGAAGGTTGCGTGCAGACGTTGCGACACGGGATACGTTAATCCTGATGCTCACCGCAAAGGCGGAAGAGTTGGATGAACTCGTTGGTTTGTCCTTGGGAGCCGACGACTTTGTGACAAAGCCCTTCAGCGTGAAAGTGCTTTTGGAGCGAATCAAAGCGTTGCTCCGACGTCGTCAGCCCGAAGTGTCTGATGGCTCCGTCATCACTTGTCAGGGCATCGTTATCGACCGGAGTCGACACAAGGTAACTGCTGCTGGACGGCTACTTGAACTGACGCGTTCCGAGTTTCGCTTGCTGGACACCTTAATTCGACAGCCCGGAAGAGTCTTCCAGCGGTCCGAACTGATCGATGCGGCGCTCGGCGATGATGCCATAGTGATGGAACGTACCATTGACGTACACATTCGCGCTCTCCGACGAAAACTTGGAAAAGCGGCCGACGTTATCGAGACCGTTCGTGGCGTGGGGTATCGATTCCGGGACAGTGACCTCGAAGCAACGATCGACTAGCGCTGGTACCCGCTGCAACTCGTGGTCCTCAGCCAGGCCTGTCCCAATCGAGCGTTCGTGAAACGGCGGCACTCCATCGGCGGCAGCGTTCGTTACGCTCGGACTCCGGCATCGCCGAATGGAACTCTCGTTGAATCACCCAATTCTTACTCACATCCGACTTGTCGTTCCAATAACCGACCGCTAGCCCTGCCAAGTAAGCCGCCCCTAACGCGGTTGTTTCCGCCACGATGGGTCGTTGGACTGTGACGTTCAAAATGTCCGCTTGAAACTGCATCAGCGAGTCGTTGACCGACGCCCCGCCATCGACTTTAAGCACCGACAAATTGACGCCTGAGTCTCGCTGCATCGCATCAATCAAATCTTGTGTCTGAAAGGCCATGGATTCGAGTGCGGCACGGGCCAGATGCCCTGATGTCGTTCCACGAGTGAGCCCGAAGATGGTGCCGCGCGCGTAGGCATCCCAGTGCGGAGCACCAAGGCCGACAAACGCTGGCACAATCACAACTCCATCTGAATCGGGAACGGTGGCAGCGAGATTCTCTATCTCCCCGGATTCCTTGATGATACCCAATCCATCACGGAGCCATTGCACAACGGCACCCGCAACGAACACAGAGCCTTCGAGGCAATATGTGATTTCGCCGTTAATCCCCCAGCCGATCGTCGTGAGCAGATTGTTTTTCGAGGTAACGGCTGTAGTGCCCGTATTCATCAACAAGAAGCAGCCTGTTCCGTAGGTGTTCTTTGCACTTCCGATATCAAAGCAGGCTTGGCCGAATGTTGCTGCTTGCTGGTCTCCTGCGGCGCCAGCAATTGGTATCGGCGCCCCGAATATCTCGGGCAAAGTTTCTCCGTAGACTTCGCTCGACGAACAGACGCTGGGCAACATAACGCGGGGAATATCCAGGAGTCGCAGTAAGTCATCGTCCCAATCCAACGAGTGAATGTTGAATAAGAGGGTCCGGCTAGCATTGCTGTAATCGGTCACGTGCTGCCTGCCGCCGGTGAGGCGCCAAATCAAAAAGGAGTCGATCGTGCCGAACAATATCTCGCCGCGCTTCGCTCTTTCTCGCAGTCCTTCATACAAGTCGAGCAGGTACTTAATCTTCGTCCCGGAAAAATATGGATCGACGACCAGACCGGTCTTTGCGCGTATTGTCTCGGTATGTCCCTCTGCTTTTAATCGGTCGCAGATCCCGGCGCTAATCCGGCTTTGCCACACGATCGCGTTGCAGACAGGGCGTCCAGAGTCCCGCTCCCAGAGCACAACGGTTTCGCGTTGGTTGGTTATTCCGATCGCCGCGATATCCGCGGCCGAGAGTGATCCGTTCTCCAGGCACTTACGGGCCACTTCAAGCTGCGATTCCCAGATCGCCTCCGGATCATGTTCGACATGTCCGGGGCGGGGAAGTATCTGTGGGAACTCTCGTTGTGCAACGGACATTATCCGACCGTCGTGCGAAAAGACGATTGCTCGGCTCGAAGTTGTTCCCTGATCCAGTGCCAAGATATATCTAGACATGAGCCGATTCCTAGGTCAGTTGCCACGTCGACAAACGCACGCCGAGTACCTTGCCCACAGAATAGAACTAGGAGGCTCTAACAAAACGGGGACAGGCACCCTCGGGAGACTGGTTTTTCCAGGACAATACCCGACGTTCGGGGAGCCAGTCCCCGTTTTGTTAGGCGTCTAAGTAGTCGGCAACAGGCACGGCAATGTAAGCGAGATATGTCTAATTGATCGCAAGCGGATTCTATCAAACGTAGCTGGGATTCGCGAGCAGCGAGTTGCTACCGACCTTCTAACGCACGTTCAAGGTAAGTTACTTGTGCGCGAACGTCTTCGAGGCCCGGGTTAAGCTTCAAGGCGCGTCGAAAACAGTCGAGTGCCGGCTGAGGTTCGTTGAGTTCGAGGTAGCAATGTCCCATGCCGACCGCCGATGCGAAATGATAGGGATTCAACTCTAAGGTCTGAAAACAGTCGTTGGCAGAGTCATCGAATCGACCGCGTTGAAAGTGCGCAATGGCCCTTTGGCTCCACGCTTCGGCAAAGAACGGAGCTTCGTCGATCAGTTCGCTTGCCAGACGTGTCGCGGTCCCTGCTTGCTCGGCGTTATTCAGTCGAATGATGACTTGCAACGTCTTACGTTGTGTTTCGTTGCCGTCGCGATACCAAAGTTCACGAATGCTATTCTCCGCGAGCATGCGAACTCCGCGATCTTTGTCACTTAGCCGGCGCCCCATGACGTCATTCGAACGATAATCGCCCAAAAAACCGAGTGCCATCGTGGCCGCACGGCGCGAGGTGAATTGACCGAACTCGGCCAGGCGTTCTATTGTGCCGATGGTGTAAGTTGAGGCGACAGCGGAAATGAATGTTGCCGAGTCCTCGTGATTCAGGTAACGCTGGTACAATGAGTCCAGGCTAGGTTGCCGCGGTGTTGGAGCGCCCACGAATTACTCCCATCGAAGTTAGCGGTCATGGTGTCATGCACAAGTTGCTTCTAATAGTTCGAATGTAATCGGACTCAATGGCGGACACAACGATCGCGTCCGATTGCCGCCTGGAAATAGTACATTTGGTAAAACTTTTGGTTCGGGTAAGGCTTTCCGATTGACATCGAGGCGCGAAAGCGTTGGCTGTTTGGAGATCTAGTGTGATGACGGGACGCTCAGTCGAATTAGGTTCTCTGGCATGCTTTCTCTTGCTAGCGATTTGTTTGCAGGTTCCGGTGGTCGCCGATGAAGCGGTCACTTGGAGAAGCGGAAAGGACTTTCGAAGGCAGTTAGAATTCCACGTCGGGTTTCAGTGGGAATCGAGCCCAATTCGTCAAAGTTTAAATGGGCTGTCAGAGAACCAGCGGATTGCGATTTGGTTGGATAGGCGAGTCGATCCAGATTTTCAAGTTGACCTATCCATTCGCGAGGCGACGCTTGACGAAGCTTTGCAGCGCGTTGGCAGCGCGATTGGTGGCGGAGTTGGCTATGTGGACTCTGTGGTTTATGTCGGATCGCGACCTGTCGCGGAAAGGCTCGCGACTCTCGCGGCCTTGAGGCGAGATGATGTGAAGCGGTTACCGACCGCTGCGAGAGTTCGTTTTAGTGTAACTTCCGCCTGGAAGTGGGAAGATCTATCAACACCGCGCGAGCTGCTCACACAATTGGCCGATTCGGCCAACGCAAAAGTCGTGAATATCGATCAAGTACCACATGATCTTTGGGCCGCTGGAAATCTGCCGGCACTTCCGCTAACGGATCGTATCAGCTTGTTGTTGGCCGGATTTGATTTGACATTCGAGATCGCGAAAGATGGTTCAGCAATTCGCTTGGCTTCGATCCCGGCAGAAGTCGTGATTGAACGTCGTTATTCTCCGACCGGGACGTTGAATTCAGCAGCAACGACAATTGCGACTGCGTTCCCCGATGTGATCGTGAAGAAGTCGGGAGCGCAACTTGACATTACAGGCAGGCTCGAAACTCATGAGCTCATCGAGCGAATGATTCGCGGCGAACCGGCTCGACGCACGGAAACGACGGCGAGCTCGAAAAGATTTGATCTGCGAGTTGAGAATCAGCCGGTTGGTGCCATCATCAAGGCAATCGCCGATCGTGAAGCACTACAACTCAAATTTGACATCGCTGCCCAGGCGAAATTACAGCAACGCATTTCGATCGATGTGAAGCAGCTGACGCTCGACGAGTTACTCAGCGAGACGCTTTCATCGTTAGGTATCAGCCACCGCATTGAGGCGGGCGTCCTGGAGCTCACGGCTCCCTAAAGGTGCTTGCCTGATGCTAGCGTCGCTGGTCGGAAATTCCGACTTTTTTGGAATTTTCTTGTCACGTCTGTGAGCCCATAAAACATTCAGTTTCTGCGTGGTACGCCTCAGCGCAGCAGGAAAATATCGGGCTGAAAATCATGTTGACCGAGAAAACTCGGCGGATATGTTTGTGTGGCAAGAGGATCGGTTCTTGATTCAGTCATAGGACGCGGTGATTGATCGCATCCGCTGAGATAGGTTTTGCTTCAAGCGATGTCGATCATCCCGAAGTTCTCGTGAAAACGTCTGTTCGTAAGCTCGCCAGGGTGGGAAAACAATGGATCAGTCTGCGGCCACCGACTGCTCCAGCCACTTTCAGTTCCGGAAGTGGTGTTTTCCCGGCGAGGACGCGGGATGTGTTCTCGCGCGAGTCGCGGAAGAGTTGTCCTTAGCAACGCTCTCTGCGAGCAGTCGGCCCAATAGGGTGCATGGACGTGCCCTGGGTCGCTTGCTTTAATCAGGGGCATCTCAATCGACTTTGTCCCCGCGCAGGAATCTCATTTTCTGCGAGCCTGCGAGTATCTCATTGACTCAGATGCTTTAAATCGTAAATCCACGAACCAAATATGGCAAAATTCGATACGGTTCACGTTCCTGTGCTTCCCGATGAGATCCTTGAATGGCTCGGTCCAAAACCGGGTAGTGTAATCGTGGACGGGACGCTGGGTGGCGGGGGCCATAGCCGATTGCTGGCCGCGCGTCTCGAGGGACAGGGCCAAGTTATTGGAATCGATCGCGATCCACGAGCTGTGCAGATTACTTCGCAGCTGCTGACTGGCCTGCCTGTGACATGCGTCCAGGGCAGCTATGCCGATCTGCGCGAGATTCTCGATGAGCTAGGCATTGCGCTGGTGGACGGCGTTCTGCTCGACCTTGGATTATCAAGCGATCAACTCGCCGACCAAGAGAGGGGCTTTAGTTTTGCTGGCGATGGCCCCTTGGATCTTCGTTTTGATCCCACGCGGGGAGAGCCAGCGTGGCGTTTGTTGGAACGGCTCAGCGCTGAGCATCTGGCAAATGTTATTTTTGAATTTGGCGAAGAACGGTACAGTCGCCGGATTGCTCGAGCCATTGTCGAGCATCGCAGAGGTACTCCCATTCGTAACGCGGGGCAGTTGGCGAGCCTAGTTCGTAGGTGCGTCCCGCGATCTCGAAACGTAAACCTTGACCCGGCTACACGAACTTTCCAAGCTTTACGCATTGCTGTTAATGACGAACTTTCGATCCTTAATAGCGTGCTGGAGAAGTTGCCCAACTGCGTGCGACCGGGGGGAAGAATCGCAATCATCAGCTTTCATTCGTTGGAGGATCGTCGCGTAAAAGTTGCGTTTCGTCAGGATCCGCGTTACGTGATCTTGACGAAAAAGCCGATTCGACCTAATGAAACAGAGATACGAAGCAATCCGCGCAGCCGTAGCGCCAAGCTGCGGGTTGCGGAACGAGCGGTGTGCTAGCTTGGTCGCCGCAACTGGTGCCTCAGGGAGGGGCTGGATGAAAGAATTGGGAAAGAACTTAGTCTACGCGTTATGTGTGATTGCCACACTGTTGATCGTTTTGGGGATCAAACGCAAATTTGCCTCTGAGAACCAACCATCGCTGCTCTCTCAGAGCACGGTGGCCCCTGATCATGTCGCTCCTTCAAATTCGAAGTCCGCGCCCCAGCCACGTGTGCTTCAAGCAAAGTCCGTCACGTTGCATGATGACACCATTGTTTCGCCGACGAGTCCCCGTTATACCGAGTCAGAGATCGAAACCTCGCCCGTTGCGGGCAGTCGAGTTTATCCCGTTCCTGCGTCAAATCCGAATGTGGTGAGCCCGGTTCCAACTCCAGTTGTACCCGAGTTGGTGCCGGTCTCCGATTTGAGTGCTAGCGCAGCGACGACGGATGCCGGCGGCGAAGAGATTCAAACAGAGGGCGGTGTAGAAACATCCGCCGCTCCCGAGGAAATTCGCCCTCTGCCCGAATTTGTGCTGACAGAAGCAAACGACAGTTTTTGGTCGATCTCCGAAGAAGTGTATGGGTCGGGAGCATATTATCGAGCGCTGTTTCGGCATAACGAATCCAAGGTGCTTCGCCCCGATCAACTGAGGCCGGGAATGCGAGTCAACACTCCTCCCTTGGAGGTCTTGCGAAAGAACTATCCAGCTGATGTGCCGGTGGAATCTCCCACTGGAGATTAGGTTTGGTGGTTGCTGCGGCAGGCGACTCTGATACGATTCTGCGATGGCTTTTCGACAGGATCATTTCGTAAAACGCATCGTGTCTGGCGGGCAAACCGGAGTTGATCGGGGCGCGTTAGATGCAGCGATATTTCTTGGAATTGCTCACGGAGGGTGGTGTCCCCAAGGTCGATTGGCCGAAGATGGCACAATTCCGCCACGCTACGAATTGACCGAAACCAATTCGTCCAAGTATCCGATTCGGACGCAACAAAATGTTATCGATTCGGATGGAACGCTGATTCTGTATGCAGGTGAATTACAGGGTGGCACAAGTCTGACCCTGCGGTTCGCAAGGGAACGCAACAAACCTTGGCTAGCCGTTGACATTTCGGAAGCAATCGATCTTGCGGTAGCTCAGCAGTGGCTCGTCGATCACGCAATCGAGGTCTTAAACGTCGCTGGCCCGCGGGAAAGCTCATCGCCCGGAGTTGCTGATGCCGCTCTGAGCTTCGTTGTGAAGCTACTCGGATGAGATTTGAACTCTCAATGTGATTAACGTATTTCTTCCTCTCAGAACAGGCGATGGCTACGGCAGGTGAAACCGTGATTGGCTCTTCACAATCGCAAAATCATCAGGAAATGTATGGAATGCTTGTACTAGGAAGCTACGACTGCGAGTCTCGACATTAATGTAACTTAACGCACCTAGCGCCATGCGACCGCTAGACTCGAAGGTGTGAAACAGCCCATTCCGTTCGCCGTCTTGCGCCAACTCATGCTGGAACGTCCAGAAGACTTCGGGGCTAACGGGTTCCAGTTGAAAGCTTGCCTCGTAGCTAACCCCGCCGCGGCACTCGACTCGATCGCTTCGTTCGCCTTTTAGTTTGTAGGACATCAGCCGCCGCTTCTTGGGCAACGGATGCTGCGCCGAGCAGGCAACTTCTGTCAGCGTCAGTCCACCGAATCGCCATGTCACGATGTGTCCTGCGCTTGTAATCTCGATCCGAGCTGTGTAATCACCACGCTGAATGTCTCTTGCTTTAAATACCTCGAACAGCTCTGGGTGCAGGGCGCGGCCATACAATTGAAACGCAAGCTCGGCGACTTTTGGTCTGACAGATAACACGAAAGTAACCCTCGCCGCGGATGAATGGTTAGTCGATCGACTTATTAATTCGACGGAATAGTAACAGTGATGACGCCCATTATAGACTCAGTTCGAAGCGTCAACAAACGCACTTTCTTTCGGTGATCTACAACTCGGTTTTGGGACTTGACACACTCGTCCGAATGCGTTTTGTGCGCCCTTTGATTACGTGGGCAGTGACGCAAGAATGTCGTAAAACGCATGGGTCCCTGCGGTAATCCCGAAGCCGCGGGCAAGCAAGAGTGTTGAGAAGAAGATACCTGCACCGAAGCGAAACATAAAACTTGTCCAGTCGAAAGGTTCGCCATGCAAAGTCATGAGGTGATAGCTCCCGATCTTCAAGTCAAGTTGGTAATGCGCCGCCGCGAAAGCAGCACTGCACAGACACATCGCAACAATCCAGCTTGTGCGATGAGGCGTTCCGATGATGCGAAGCAAGGCGGCTGTCGCGGGAAATAACATAACCCGAAACAACACCTCCTCGTATATCCCCGCGCCCAAATAGGCGATGAAATGACTTATTGCTTTTTCGGCATGAACGTAAAGGAGTTGGGGACTATTCGTTTCGATTGCTGCCAACATCACATGTTGTGCTTGAGCAGCAAAAAGCAAGAATCCACCAAAGAGCAGGGATTCGAACAACATGCCATACATCGTAACCCAGCGTATCGACCAACGCTCTTGATTGAGATGGTGCCAACCGAGCAGCAACGCGCATGTCAGCACGGGCAGCAAAAAGTACTGGCTGAACCCCAGCCACTCCAGCAATTGACGCAGCCACACGTCAGCGCCGTTTCTCATCATTTGTGGCCCCATGGCCACCAATCCCCCTTCGTAAGCAAGGATCATTGGAGCGACGAATGCGAGGCTTACCAACGGACGAGCCGACTCGTTCCAATATCGAGAAAAACTCGAATTCAAATTCGCGTCGCCACTGCGGCGTCGCTCGGGCTTGTTCTTCGTTTGCTTCGCCATTCGGACACGCGGAGGCCGTGAGAAAGAGTATCTAGAGACTCTTCGGAACCAGCAGTTGCACAGCTTGAGGCGAAGGTACGGACGTCGTCTACCGTTCCGACGGGAGAGCAACTTGTATGCGTGACTTGCGGTTTGTAACGGCGATCAAGGCCACAAACGCCGTTCAGGAACCTAAATCTTCATTCGCTCGTCGCTCGAGTTTCGATAATCGCTCGCGGAGCTCGTTTGTCTCTTGCTGGGCCTGTTGCACTTTTCGAATTGCCTTTTGCTGATAAGCCTCCTCGGTACTTCTGCTGGCGGCTAGTTCACGCGAGAGGCGATCGATCTTTTGTTCTGCGGCAAACAAGGCAGCTTGTGCATCGTCGTTGTCCGCCTCGCGCCTGTGGATCGCTTCCGCCTTTCGACGCGCTGCGGCTTCGCGTTGTACGGATGATTGCAACTCTCGCACGACTTCGGCGAGCTCCGCGGTGCGCCGGGACGCGTCACTTTCGCGTTGCTGCGCATGATCACGATCACGTTCTGAGTTTGCTAGCCGTAATCGAGCGATTCCGAGTTGCTCATAAGACTCTGCGAGTTGCACTCGCAGTCGGGCGACGTCGGCTTCCAAGCGATCCATTTTATCCTGAATCGGCTCCGATGAGTCTCTTCGCGTATCAAGTTCGCTGCGCTTGCTGGCTAGTTTCTGCGTAACCTCTGCCACTCTCCGTTCAAGCCGCTCACTCGTCGCCAAAGCTTCATCTCGAAGTACGATTGCTTTAGTTCGTGCATGTCGTTCGTCGGTTAATTGTTGTTGTAGTTGTTGCTGATCTTCGGAAAGTTCCGCGATTCTGTCGCCCGCGGCGACAAGGCGAGTTTCAAGTGCTTGGATATTCTGCGTTAGCTCCTTTCGGACTTCCTCGGCGGCTTCCGCTCTCCGCTCGCTCCGCTCCGAGAGGTCTCTGTAGTTGTCCTCCGCCGTACTGAGTACTTCTTCGATCCGCGAACGTGCTGAAGATTCAATCTCGAGCCTCGAGCGGGCGGCTGTCAGTTCGGCACGTAAATCAATCGCATCTTGCTGCAGTTCGCCGATTGTCTCGTGGTGATTTGCTTTAACTTCCTCAGCTTGTGTGGCAAACTCCGCGAAGTCACGCTCGATCGCTTCTCGTGTCTCCGATTCACATAGGAGCTGCGTTTGATAAGTGGTCATTTGCGTTTTTAGCTCCGCTATGACTTCCCGATAACGCTCGGATTGCACTTCGCGATCGTGCATGAGTTGCTCACGCTCGTTGGTGAGCATTTCGACTTGAGTTCGTAAAGCTGCGACCGCTTCCTCCCAAGAAGAACGCGAAGAAACAAACTCGGATTGCAGATTCTCGTTTTCAAGACGCAAGGATTTTAACTCAGACAAGTTCTCGTCTCGTTGCGACATCGCCTCCCGAAGTTGAGCATTCAAATTATCGACTTCGCTGAGGAGTGTTTCACGTTCTTGCTGCTCAGAGTCCAGTTGTGACTCCAGATTAAAACGCGTTGCTTGAAGCTTCTCGCAGCGTCTTTCAAGTGCCTCAATTTGACGCCGCACGTGCTTGCGCTCGGCGTCAAATTCTGTTGCGCGAGAGGCTTCATGCTCTTTCACGTGACGGAGTTCGTCGTTGAGAGAGGCGAACTTCTGTTCAATCTCCAGCCGTGAACGGCGTTCTTTATGAACTTCGTCTCTAGCACGAGCTAATTCCTGCATGAAAGTCGAGCCAGTCTCGGGCTTGGCTGTTTCGACCCGGCTTGCACTGCGGGACTTATTCGTCCGGCTGGTCACGGACTTGTCTGGTTTCGAGGTTGGGGCTGGAGCTTTGTCATCGTCCAGTAAGTGAAGCAAGGCTTCTAAGTTATCCACGGTTCGAGTCTTGGTCGGTCGCTTGCTGTTAGAGTCGCCCTGCTTTGCTGTAGGCTTGCGTTTAGAAACGGGCTTCCGGTTCGATGATTGTTCGGCTGGCACGAGTGGCTCCTGGAACGAGTTGACTTCGATTATCACGGTAGCCGATCTACCCCTACCGAGCAAGCAATTCCGTGATTCGCTCGACGATTGTGCGCTGCAGGAGGCGTCTTGGAGACGCACCTGTGACGCGGTTGTCACTGATCGGCAAGTCTTTCACAATGCATGGAACTGGAAGTTGCGTCAAATGCAGTTTCCGCCAATCAAAGAACGCGGTTAGAGCAAGCACTGCCATGGCGAAGTTCAAGTTTCCTCGAAACCCAAACGCTGATCGGGAAAACCCGTTCGAGGGCGAGGGCGGCGAAAATCGTTTTGGCGAACAGGGCGAGGCGCCGCTCGAGTTACCGAGTGATGTTGCCTCCCAATCAAATCCGTATGTCGCGAGCGAAGCTTCAAAGATCCAGCCCTTCCAACCAGGTGACTACGAGGCCTTTCTGCCGAATCGCGGCGCGCTAGTTTGGTGGTTTGGGCTTTTGGGCTGCTCGATCCAGCTGATCGCAATTGTCGTCACCGTTATCGCCATTCTGGCGGTCGGCAATTTTCTGGACGGAATGATTTATGGGCTGGCGGGACAGTTAATTGGACTTGCAGTGACCGTACCCGCCTGGATCATGGGCCAGAACGACCACGCGGCAATTAAAGCGGGAGCCATGCAAGAAGGAGGTCGTCGCGCTACCTGGTGGGGCCTGTGGATGGGCATTGTGGGCACGGCGCTCGGTGCAGGCCAACTACTGCTGTACATCGGCCTTCTAGTTTTCGAGGAGTTTTACGCTTGATGGACTCTTCGACGATGCGTCTGCTGGCGCATCACTTTTGGTGGCTGCTTTCAATTGAGGAATCAAAACCAATCGAACCTTGGTTCCCCGCGGAGGAATCCGTTCTGTAAAAGCCGAAAACAGCAATGCGTCGTTGGCTTGACTGCTTTCCACCGGCAAATCGAGCGTTGCGCTCGAGAAATTCGATAGACAAATGAGATCGCCACCGTCGGCGTGGTAGTACTTTTCTCCAGTCGTCTCGTCCGTCCAGAATCCACTTCCACCGAACACCCAGGCCTGCTTCATCACCTCGCCGGTCTTCGCATCTTTCACCCACTCTTGTGCACGGACCTTATGCTTGCCCGTATCATCTTGCCACAACACGAGAATCTCGATGGTAGTTCCAGTCGCGGGAACGTACTTAGGATCGAACTGAACTGGATGGCCGGCGATTGCCCCAACCGCCAGCAACCCGGCGTGAACGAGTTGCGCGGTGCTGTTAACGGCGACGATTGATTCGTGTTCTTTTGAGCCTTTCGGGCAAGCGAACATCTCTAGTGCACCGTCGCGAAGCGCCACGGTCCCATCGACGACGACGAGCTTTCGTTTTGGGTCGACCCAAATGTCATGATCCTTCGATAGCTTGACTAACCGTTCTGGCGGGGCATCGCTTGCGGCGTCAGGCTGATTGACATCATCGGAATTGCACGTCGCTCCGAAGCTCACAATGAAAACGATCGCCAACAACGCGGTTCGTGTTTGAATCAAGGTACAGCTCCTTCGGTACTTTCGTGTTCTGTGGTCGATTTCTGGTTCGTTCGAGACGCTCAAAACTACCAGTTCAGGGGCAGGCAGGGTGTGTCCTGATTGCTAAGATACGTAACTTGCCGTGATTCACAACTGGCGACAAACGAAGCGAATTGGCTCGTCGCAGGCGAACGACTTCTGATTATACGACATGGAGGCATCTGGACGATGGCGACTGTGGAGCAACCCAAAAAAGCCACCAAAGGAAAGGTCAGCCCCGATCGTTGGGAGGATTGGACGAGATATCTCGCCAAGCGGTCGAAACCTATCCCGCTTGCCAAGCTGATCGCCATTAAACAAGCGAAGCCACTTTTGTGGTCGTTACCGGGCGAGTGTCAAGGTTCCGTGACGGAAGATCTGCTGAATCGACTTCAGAGCCTAGCGTTCCGGAAACCCAGTGATGCCAGCGAAATTGCCGCGGATCTTGAGCAATGGTTGGAATCCGCCCGCGTCCGCGAGATATCAGCCTCCTTTGCTCTCGAAGCCCTTGCTTGGTGTAATGCACTGCCATCACTGGCGAATTTGCTCCCGGCTGCCCCCTGGTCGCAACTACTCGACCAACTAGTCGGAGTAGCGTCGGATGCCGCAAAGGCGGAGTCAACGTCGCCACTTCCACACCAACTCTTGGCGGGTGAATTACCGCTGACCCTGGCCTACCTCTTGCCAGAGCTCGCGGCTTGCAAAACGCTCGCTGAGCCCGCACGAGATGCCCTTTCTCACGGCCTGACCGAGTTCTTGGATGGCGAGGGGATGCCTCACGCAAAGCACCTGTCCATCGCGCGACCGCTACTCGCCTGCTGGACTCGTTGTCTGTACATGGGGCGAACTATGAAGAGAAACTGTTTCACGAAGGACGCAAAAACTCAGTATGAGTGGCTGATCCGGCAATCTTTACGGCTTTTGCGGAACGATGGCACGCAAGTGTTTTCCGCCGATTTTCCCTCGTCGCCCTCGCTGATAGATGCTGCGTTGACGCTGGTGGAGGACAAAGACGACGACGAAATCGCGGACTCGATGCTTCCTGGCCGCAGAGCCACAAGCGATCGTCGAGACTCCCTGCCCTCCCCCGCTACGAATTCCGAGTGGGCCGAGTTGGCGGTGCTGCGCCGTGAATGGGACCGGTCCAGCGATCAGTTAATGGTTTCATACGCGAACCGCGAAGTCCAAGTGGAGCTGAACTGCGGTAAAGAAACGGTCTTTTCAGGTCTATGCAACCCCGAGCTTCGAATTGATGGCAAGCTCCTGGAACTGCAACAGGATTGGGAGGAAGTTTGTTGGTACTCGGACAAAGACTTGGACTACCTCGAAATTGAATCCCGATTTGAAAACGGCTGGAAGGTTCAGCGTCAGTTCACGCTCGCTCGGGAGGAACGCTTTCTTGTAATTGCCGATGCGATTATGGGCGAGTCGGTAGCACAGATTGACCATCGATTTACGCTGCCACTTAGAGAAGGCGTCTCCTTCTTGGCAGCGGGCGAGACTCGCGAAGGGATTCTGCATGTCCGGAAACCGGTGGCTGCCGTCTTGCCCCTGCAACTCCCTGAGTGGCGAGCCGATCGCGTCGATGGAGCGCTCGAGCAAACTGCGAGCGGGCTTCAGCTTCGACAGTCTGCGAACGCGAAGTGCCTGATGGCTCCGCTGTTCCTCGATCTAAAACCAAAGCGGTTTTCGAAGCAACTGACCTGGAGACGATTGACAGTTGCACAGCAACTTCAGATCCTGCCTGCGGACGTCGCGGTCGGGTATCGAATTCAATGCGGCAAACGGCAATGGCTCATCTATCGTTCGCTCGGGCCAACGGCCAGCCGCAGTGTCCTCGGACAACACTTCAGTTCGGAATACGTTATGGCCCAGTTCCCAGACGGTGGCGAACTTAAGCAGTTAATTGAAATCGAGTAGCCTGTTCTAAACCGAGCGTCCCAGCGATGGCTGCGTTGCACTTGCGTATTGCCGATAACCTAGCGAAAGTCCGGCAGCAGATAGCCGATGCTGCTCAGCGTTCCGGTCGCGAACTTGCGGAAGTGACTTTGGTGGCCGTAACAAAGTATGTTGACGCCGAGGTTGCTCGAGCCCTGCTCGACGCCGGATGCCGGGATCTGGGCGAAAGCCGTCCCCAGGAGCTTTGGCGAAAGGCCGATGCTCTGGCAGATGCCGCTCCTCGATGGCACTTTATCGGCCATTTGCAACGAAACAAAGTTCGACGTACTGTTCCTCACATCTCGCTGTTGCATGCTTGTGATAGCCGAAGATTGCTTGACGAACTAGAAAGCGTGGCGGGCGAAACTGACACGGAAGTTCGTGCTCTTATCGAAGTGAACATTTCCGGCGACACCTCGAAGCACGGGTTCCAGCCCAGCGAGATGCCGGAGGTTGTGCGATCGTTACCAGGATACCGCCGGGTGCATGTCTACGGCCTCATGGGAATGGCGAGTCTGACTGGCACGCTCGACGATGCCCGTCGCGATTTCGAGCGTCTTCGACTGTTGCGCGATCAACTACTCGACATGGCGCCAGAAAAGATCGAGTTAAATGAACTTTCGATGGGCATGAGCAACGATTTTGAAGTCGCGATCGAAGAAGGGGCGACGATGGTACGAGTTGGCTCAGCACTCTTCGAAGGGCTCGATGTGTGATCGCATTAGAAGTGCATGAGTCTGGCGTCGTTTTGCCCGTTAGGGCTCAGCCAGGTAGCCGCAAGTCGGAACTGCGAGGCGAGCAGGACGGTGCTTTGAAAGTTGCAGTGACGCAGGTCGCCGAAAAAGGCAAGGCAAACAAGGCCGTGATCGCTTTCTTAAGCAAGCAACTGGGGCTGAAGAAGTCACGGGTCGAACTGCTCTCAGGTGAAACCTCTCACCATAAGAGATTCCTGGTTCACGACTCGAACATCGAACAATTGCGCAGGAAAATCGACACAGCGCTGCTGGCATTGAATCGAGCCGAAGACGCCAGCAAATAAAAAAAGCCAAGCTACGTGCTCGTAGCTTGGCTTTCGAATTGTTCCGGAAGTCTAGTAGCAGCAACGACGGCCATGGCAGCCGTAGTAGTGCCCGCCGCAGCCATATGCCGGAGCGAGTACGGGAACGGTGCAAGTCACCTGCTGCGGAACCATGTGGCACACATTGACGGTAACTTCACGCTGTACAGTCCGAGGAACCATGACCGTATACTGTTGAGTCTGCTGCTCAGAGATGGTTTTGTAGCTCGTAACATTGACTGTTTGCGTTCGCTGTTCAGGAACGCAGACGGTGTAAGTTACCTCGCGTGTTTGCGTCTCGTTTACATAGTTGCAAACGCGAACAGTCCGAGTGCGTGTCTCAGGACGATAGGTCGTGACATTGTAGCTGTACTCTTCTTGGTGCATTTCGTTCTTCCAGACGGTCACGGGAACTTCTTCCGTGATGCACTGATTTCGCATTACCCGATGGGTGCCACCGCAACCTGAACTCTTTTGGACGATGGTCTCACCACCTTTTTGTACGACGCCCTTTTGGATAACGCCGAAGTCTCCCTTCTGTACGATGGTGCTATGGCCTCCACAACTGCCATCGCAGGGAACATCTTCCCAAGCACATACGTTGCGCGTCACAGTGCGTGTCTCTTGCACTTGTACCGGGCGGCACACATTTCGGACTCCCGTACGCGTCTCGGTTTGCGGAATGGAAACTGTGTAAGACTGTTCGACGTCACTGTAGACTGGCTTGCAGACAACGTAGCTCTGCGTTCCTTTACGCTGTTGTGGCACCATGACCGTGTAATTCTGAGTTACTTGACGCGTCTCCGGAACTTGGCGACATACGGTCACAACCCGCTCGCGAACTTCGGGTTCGCAAATCGTCTCGTTGACGATGCGGGTTTCGGGAACCATTTGAGGTACATAGATCGTCTTCTCAATGGTTTGGTAAGTCTGACAGCTGCTGACGCAGGCGGCACATCCACAGCCAGCTTCGGCACTATCTGCCACAGCGAAAACCAGCATCGCTGTCAAAATCGAAGCGAGGCCAGCTTGCGCCGGAACGAACGAAATCTTCATGTGTTCACTCCTTGTTCATTTTGCCCCGCCCTCGGTGGCCGGCAGTCCAACGTGGCTGCTCTCGTCGCACGACGAGGGACGGAATATATTATGTCTGCGGATTATGGAGAATATAAACAGAATGCGAGCAGATGGAAAGATGCTATTTGGGTAAAAGGCGTAAAATAGATCCTGGTTGATGGCCTTTGTTGGCGAGAATGCTGCGCTTTAGCGAGCGAATCCGGCTACGGAAGATTCTGATTGGATTTCCAGGGGGCAATGCCATTTTGATCGATGTAGAGGTCGATCGATTCGGTGACCATTGAGGTTGCAAGACTGAGACAACAGAACAGTAGACCAGCAATGGCCGAGCGGCGTCGGCGGCTATTGAGGCCGCAGATGCTGACACCGATCCCGAATACCGCCAATAGAATTCCTGCGATTGGGAGTAAGAACGCCGTTACAAAGCTGATGACTCCGATGGGAAGACTCAGCAGCGCGCAGGCGGCACCACCACTAGTTTGACGATGCTTTGAATCTCGATCACAGGCTGGTTCGTGCGCGCATTCCGATCCGATGTTTTCGATAACTGCCGTACCACGATCACCAAACGGTGATCCGCGTCGGACCGAACTGGTACGAGTGATGACAGCGGATGTGGCTGGAGACAACTCTGTGTCCGATGTTGTCGTCGGATCGTCTGCGAGTTCGGCGATCAATACTCCTGCCCCCAGTTCTTTGGGCGGCAATCTGCGAATCGGCGGTAGCCCCGACTCCGAGCGTTGCGCGACAAAAGTTTTGCCACACCGCCAACATCGGTTGACGGATCCCATGAGTTCCTCACCACAATTTGCACAATGAACTGCCATCATGGGCTCGCGAAAGGATTGATCAGCGTGAGGTCGGTCGTGCTTGTCAATCTAACACCCCCTGGCTACGCTAACAAACTGGGCTGCATAAGTTTACTCCTCTTTACGCCGTTCTCTGGCGTGTCTCCTGTGAGGTGAAGTAATGTCCCGGATCGCACTCTGCCTTTGGCCCGCGTTGTGCTTGGCATCGATTTCGTCCACGGCTCTCTCCTCCGACGTAACTCCGTCGCCGACTGAACCTAGTGTTGCGCCGGCATCCGCAGAGGCAGAGCAGGCCTTGGTAGGGTTTAAGATTCCGGCGGATATGACGGGAAGCGTATTTGCCGCCGAGCCGTTGGTTGCGAATCCCGTAGCTTTTTATGTCGATCGAATCGGTCGCGTGTTCGTCTGCGAATCGTTCCGGCAAGATGTCGGAGTGACCGACAACCGAAAGCATGACGAGGCCTGGTTAGATGCTGATCTTGCCGCACAGACGGTTGAAGATCGGTTGGCTTTCCACCTTAAACAACTGCCGAATGGCGGCATCGAGTATACAAAATACGACGACCGTATTCGGTTGTTGCAAGATACCGACGGGGACGGCGAGGCTGATCTGGCTACGGTCTTCGCCGATCGATTTAACAAGATCGAGGAGGGAACGGGGGCCGGTGTCCTCGAGCACCATGGCAATGTCTACTACACCTGCATTCCAAACCTCTGGAAGTTACAAGACCAGGACAAAGACGGTGTCGCGAATGACCGAACGGTGCTCCATACCGGCTTTGGCGTTCGAGTCGCGTTTCGCGGGCACGATATGCACGGTTTGGTCGTCGGTCCCGATGGTCGGTTGTATTTCAGCATCGGCGATCGCGGATACAACGTCGTTACGAACAAAGGTCGGTTAATGGACCCTGAATCAGGGGCGGTATTTTGTTGTGAAATGGACGGGTCAAACCTGGAAGTGGTTGCAACAGGGCTGCGCAATCCACAGGAGCTTGCGTTCGACGACCAAGGCAATTTGTTCACGGGCGACAACAATTCGGACAGCGGCGATCAGGCTCGATGGGTGTATATCGCTGAGGGAAGCGACACGGGGTGGCGGATGGCGTATCAATATCTTCCTGATCGGGGCCCTTTCAATCGTGAACGGATTTGGCATCCCTTTCATGAAGGACAGCCGGCCTACATCGTTCCACCGGTTGCCAATGTCGCGGATGGCCCCTCTGGGTTGGCCTATTATCCGGGAACAGGTTTGTCCGACGAACATCAGGGCAGATTCTATTTGTGCGACTTCCGAGGCGGCGCGGTGAACAGCGGCATACGAAGCTTTCGGGTGAAGCGTCGGGGTGCGTTCTTTGAAATGGTCGACGAAGAACAGCCCTTCTGGAACATACTGGCTACGGACATCCAATTTGGCCCGGACGGTGGTGTGTACGTGAGCGATTGGGTTGATGGTTGGAACGGGGTTGGCAAAGGACGCATCTACCACTTCACGTCGGCAGCCGTCCAGGAATCCCCGGCGGTTCGCGAAGTGAAACAATTACTGGCGACTGATTTTTCAACATTCGACATGCTCCGGCTTCGAGAGTTAATCGGCCATCTTGATCAGCGTGTGCGACAGGCATCGCAATTTGCACTGGCGTCGCAGCGGGCGATCGATTTATTGGCCGACATCGCTCGCAACGACAAACGTACGCTTGCGAGGTTGCATGCCATTTGGGGGCTGGGCCAGATTGGACGCGCTGAAGCCAGCAAGACTTCCGAACTCGCCTCCATCGGCACCGGACTATTGACGGATGATGATGTCGAGGTACGCAGCCAGGCAGCGAAACTGCTGGGCGAACTCAAATTAGACTCGACCGCGAACGAACTGATCGCCAGCTTGTCAGACCCAGACTTACGAGTTCGCTACTTCGCGGCAAACAGTCTCGGCAAGCTTCGGTCTGAAGCAGCACTCCCGGTGATTGTGTCGATGCTCGAAGAAAACGCCGATCGCGACCCCGTGCTGCGGCATGGGGGAATTATGGCGTTCGCCGGGATAGGCAACGCCGACGCGTTGGCGGCTTTAAGCCAACATCACTCTCCAAGCGTGCGGCTTGCCGCCGTCGTCGCACTGCGCAGACTCGCCAGTCCGTATCTTGAGGCGTTTCTTCAGGACAGCGATCCTTTAGTTGTGGTCGAAGCGGCTCGCGCGATTTACGACCTTCCCGTTCCGGAGGCACTTCCCTCTCTCGCGGCGATGACAAAGACTTCATCTCATGATGACGCATTTCTGCGCCGGGTGCTGAATGCTAACTTCCGTCTTGGGCGCGAGACCCACGCAGAATCTTTAGCGGAGTTTGCCACTCGAACCGACATGCCGAGCGATATGCGTGTCGAAGCACTTGATATGCTTGGGAATTGGGAGGAACCGTCTGACCGCGACCGGCTGCTCGGGATGTGGCGTCCTTTGGAAAGTCGTTCGCGTGAAGACGCTACAACCGCGTTGCTTCGGAATTTTGATGTCACGCTTAGTGGCAGCAATGACGTGAAGGTAAAAGCCGCCCAAGTCGCTTCGCAACTTGGCTTGCGGGCGGCAGGCCCCGCGCTCTTGTCACTGGCGACCGACACCGAGCAACCCGCCCAAGTGCGGGCCGATGCGATCCGCGGACTGGCACGACTCCGCGTTGCGGAAACAGCCGAGGCTCTTCAGCTCGGCTTGCGTGATGGCGACCCCAATGTCCGTGCGGCGGCACGAAGCAGTTTGGCGACACTCGATCCATCTGCTGCTGTTAATCCGCTGCGAATCGCACTCTCCGCAGAGACCACGATTGAAAGGCAAGAGGCGGCTGCAGCGCTTGCGACAATCGATCTTCAAGAAGCATCAGATGCTCTGGCCTCAGCATTGGAACAATTGATCGCGGATGAAATCCCTGCCGATACGCAGCTTGATATCCTGGAAGCGGCGACAGCACGTTCGAGCGGTCGAATCGCGGAACTGCTCGCGCGGTACCAAGCCCTCCGACCTACCGACGACCCGCTGGGCGAATATCGCCAAGCATTGCACGGCGGTGATGCGGGGCGAGGGGCGCAGATCTTCTACCTTCGAACCGATTTGTCGTGCGCCCGTTGCCATCGCATCGATGAAAGTGGCGGGCGCGTTGGGCCAGACTTATCAGGCATCGCTTTGGAGAAGTCAAGGGAGTATTTGTTGGAAGCGATTGTGGCTCCCAATCGAGCAATTGCCAAAGGTTTCGAGTCTGTGATGCTTGCGGACATTGACGGTCAGATCCACGTCGGGATTCTCAAGGAGGAGACTGACGATGCCGTGACGATTATGACACCGGATGGTAAGCTCCTGACGCTAAAGCACAATGAAATCGAAGCCAGGCGTCCGGGCCAGTCTCCAATGCCGGAAGACATCAGCAAGCGGCTTAAAAAACGTGACCTCCGCGACCTGATAGAGTTTCTGGCGCAGAGAAAGTCGCCCAAGACGGCTGCAAAGCACGACTAACATGTGGGCGGTGGCAAATATCTCGCGCGTCAAATTCGGTGCAATCGCCCTCATCCTCATAATGGTCTCAGCCGCTTGGCCGCATCCCATTCTTGCTGGCGGATGACGACATGTAATCGCTTCAACAAGGTTGCCACGTTTCGTTTTTGCAACCTTCTCTTTGGACACGCGTTTAGCTTCGACCTATGGTTTCAAACAGTATCGCTTTAGAGTTTCGTTACAAACGGAAGTATGGATGTCGCTGGCTCCGCTAGTGCTCTCCGAGTTGCATCGCATAGTGTGAGGGCACTGGCAGAGCTGGTGCCAGACGAAGCGGTGATAGAACGCTAGTGTGTGCTTGGGAAAATCACTTCGCACCTTTAATAACCACCAACCATCATGCTCTTTGGAAAACAAGTACAACATTACGAGGTCAAGTTGTTGCTTGCCATTACCATTGGTCTCGCGCTGGCGTGGGTAATCGAGCCATCATTGCCGGCTTCGAATTTGGGTTTGCGGATGTTGTTGGCGGTGGGGTGCTTGGCGTCCGCAGGAGCAATATTTCGGCTTGATGCAATGCGTCAGTTGGGCAGTGAAAAGATTGCGCAGCGTTACATCGACATGTTATGTCGGCTAGATCATCATGACCTGGCCGATGCCGATCAGAACGGTACGCTCCCACAGTTGCCGGAGAGCAATCTCTGGCGACCAATATTTTCACGAATACGAGAGTGTCTTGTCGAATATGGTACGCGCGCCGACGAGGCAGAGCATCATTGGACCAGCGCAGAAGTGCGATTGCGTCGTGTGAGCAACGAGTACTCGAGGCTAAACGACATTGCGGACGGTCTACCTGATGCGGCGTTGGCAACTAATCAGTACGGCGAGATTGTCTGGGCGAATCATGCAGCATGCGAACTATTCGCGTTCACGATCGATGAAGCCGATCCTGTCCTTGCGTCACAGCGATTCGAATGTCCGACGTTGGTCGACGCCTTGAACGACACGTTAAAGCGTCAGTCCGTAACCCATCGAACGTGCGAACTGGAGATCGCATCCGCGGATGGGCCGTCTCGCTGGTTTCGAGCTAGTTGCCGTGCTCTAAGGGGAGAAGACGTCGAAGGTGCCGCCGAGGTAACCGGTGTCGTTGCCGTACTGACCGACATCAGCAGCGAACGAGGTATTCAAAAGCGTCACGCGGAGTTTGTCTCCGCGGCCAGCCACGAGATGAAGACGCCATTGGCGGGCATTCGCGCCTATGTCGAACTGCTGCTCGATGGAGAAGCTGAAGACGACGAGACACGCGAAGAGTTTCTGAGCGTTATCGATACGCAAGCCGACCGCCTGCAACGATTGATCGAAAACTTGCTTAACCTGGCAAGGATCGAGGCCGGTGTTGAAAAGGTTGACAAACAAAATCAGTCCTTGAATGAATTGCTGGAGAATGCACATAGCGTTGTTCAACCGTCCAGCGACCAGAAGGACATCAAGCTCGTCGTCGACCTAAGTCCGATGTACCTCGGCGTGCTGGCTGACCGCGATATGTTGATGCAGTCCGCCATCAACTTGCTTTCGAACGCGATCAAGTATACGGAGCCGGGAGGGAAAGTCACGCTGCGTAGCCGGATGGAAGAGAACGCCGCAGTCTTTGAGGTTGAAGACACCGGAGTCGGGTTGTCAGACGAGGACTGTGAAAAAGTATTCGACAAGTTCTATCGAGTTAAGAAAGATCAGAAAATGGCACCGGGCACTGGGCTCGGCTTGCCTTTGGCAAAACACATCGTCGAAGACGTTCACGGCGGGTCGCTGACAGTTTCTAGTCGACTCGGCACGGGAAGCGTTTTCCGTGTTTCGCTGCCCAGTCATTCTCGCATGCAGTGCTGACGCGACGGTGTAAAGACGCAACGATCGGGACGACACAACACAAACTTCTTGCTAACGGGGCGCGAACGATGAGTTTCCGAATTCTCTTGGCGGATGATGAATTGCATATTCGGCGGGCGGCTGAGTTTAAGTTGAAACGCGAGTACGAAGTGCTTTGTGCCGAAGACGGTCAAGAGGCCTGGGAAATGATCCTTGAGGATCGTCCCGATGTTCTCGTCACGGATTTGCAGATGCCTCGAATGACCGGCATCGAGTTGATCGAGCACATCCGCGCCAACGAGGCCACAGCCGATTTGCCCGTAATACTTCTCACTGCCAAAGGATTTGAACTGGCACATGATGAAGTATTCGAGACGCTAAACGTGTTTCGGCTGGTCTCAAAGCCTTTCAGTCCGCGTGAACTCTGCAAGCTCGTTCAAATGTCGCTCGAAGATTACCAAAGTCGTCAAGAAGTCTATGCGTCCTCGCAAGGGTGAAGTTCATGAAGATGCCGACCGAAGTCTTTGGCGACGTTGTTATAGTTCATGCGCCAGAAGAGCTTGGCGATGACGTATCGACTCAGTTTAGGGACTTCGTCATCTCGCTCGATCAGCGCAAAGTGGTGGTCGACTTGGATGGAACCGAATCGTTCGACAGCTGCGGACTTGGGTGCTTGCTCGATGCACAAGACGATTTGCGCGAGAGCGACGGCGACTTGAAGATTATCAGCAGTAACAACGTGAACCGGAAAATACTTGAAATCACGCGTTTGAACCAACGCTTAGAAGTATTTGACAGTGTGATTGATGCGGTCAAGAGTTTTGTGTAACCGGCTAAAGGGCCAGCGAATCGTAGTATGCCTGTCCTCGATGCACCAATCCGTCTCGGAAACATCCTCGTCGAACGCGGTTTCCTAACCGTCGACCAAATTCAGGCCGCGCTCGCACATCAACACCAGTCTGGCAAAAGCAAGCTGCTGGGTGAAATCGTCGTTGATCTCGATTACTGCACAGAAGATCAAGTTGTTGAGTGCCTTGCCCATGGTTACGGAGTTCCATACGCCAAGCTCGAAGCTCGGCTGTGTGACCCGAAGGTCACGGACATCCTTCCCCGCGATTACATCGAAAGGCATCTTGTCTTTCCGCTATTCTGCATCCGCGACGTGCTGACCGTGGCTGTGAGTGAGCCGTCGAATTTGTTTTTGATTGACGAGTTGCGAAGTCAGACAAACAAAGAGGTTCAGATCGTCGCAGCGTCGACGAAAGACATTCGCCGGATGATTACGAGTCTTCCGGATTCGAAAGTGTTCGTAATCGACGACATTATCGAGGATTCAGATCAGACAGAAGTCACGCTCATCGAGAATGCGATTGACGACATCGGGGACATCGAAGAAGTCGCCGGCCAGTCGCCGGTGATTCGACTTGTGAACTACGTGATTTACACGGCGGTGAAGGAAGGTGCGAGCGATATTCACATCGAGCCGGCTGAACGTTGCCTCCGGGTTCGCAATCGCATCGACGGCAAACTGTACAAAGCATTGGAAGTGCCCCAGCATCTGTTGCCAGCCGTTACAAGCCGTATCAAGATTATGGCGGCGCTGGACATTAGCGAGCGTCGCCTGCCCCAGGATGGACGCGTACACGTCATGCTCGACGGCCGTAAGATCGATCTGCGCGTGAGCACGTTTCCCGGCAGTCGAGGTGAAAAAACAGTTATTCGCGTCCTCGATACGCGAAATGTATCGCTGAATCTTGCGGACCTCGGCTTTACGGAAGAAGTGCTATCTGGTTTTCAAAGCCATATCCGAGCACCTAATGGAATTGTCCTGGTGACAGGGCCGACGGGCAGCGGAAAATCGACCACGTTGTATGGTGCTCTGAATCAAATAGCGTCGATGTCGAACAATGTTTGCACGGTCGAAGATCCCATCGAATATCACTTGCCGCTGATCAATCAATTTCAAGTGTCGGAACGCGTTGGTCTGACTTTCTCGAAGGCGCTACGTACGTTGTTGCGGCAAGATCCCGATGTGATCATGGTCGGCGAAATTCGAGATGACGAGACCGCTCGTACCGCGATTCAAGCCGCACTAACAGGGCACCTTGTATTTAGCACGCTACATACCAACGACGCTGCCAGTGCGATTACGCGATTGGTAAACATGGGCGTCGAGCCTTACCTGATCAGTGCGGCCCTAAACATGGTGCTGGCGCAAAGGCTAGTAAGGCGAATTTGTCCCAAGTGCCGTGAAGAGTTTGATCCGCCCCGCGCACTTCGAAAAGTCCTTGAGCGGATGGGCATCGATATCGATCGTTTTTACAAGGGCCTGGGGTGTCGACGTTGCCGTAACACTGGATTCTCCGGGCGGATCGGTGTGCATGAGATTCTCTCTATCGATGATTCTCTACGCGACGCCATCGTTCGAGAGGCGTCCATCTCCGAACTGAGAAAGCTCGGCGTCGACAATGGGATGATTACTCTCAAGGTCGATGGTTTCCGCAAAGTTCGCGAGGGAATCACTACGGTCGAGGAGATCTTGCATATCGCAGGTGAGTCGACCGAACCAAGTGATGACGCAACAACCGCCAGGTAGGAGGCCGATTGATGAACTTTGACTATACAGCACGCGACCCGCTCGGGCATACTCACGATGGTTCGATTGACACCGCAACACGCGACGAGGCGATCCAGTCGTTGCATCGCGATGGCCTCCAGGTGATCAAGATCTCCGAAGGAGACGATGGCCTGAATCTGTTTCCGCGTCGATTGTCGAAGAGCGATATCATCTATACGACGACTCAGCTAGCCATCATGGTGGATACGGGAATCAATCTAGCCACAGCGCTTCAGGGGCTGTTAGAACAAGAAGAAAATCCCACACTCCACAAGTTGCTTAGCGCTCTCAAGAAGGATGTGGAGGCAGGCGAATGTTTCTCGACCGCGGTTGCTCGCCACCCGCGGTACTTCGACAAGACCTTCGTTGCCTTGATCAAGGCCAGTGAGCAGACCGGGACGCTCGGTGAGATGCTTGACCATATCGCCGACTATATGCGGAAGGACTTGGAGAGTCGGAGTAAAGTTCGCTCGGCCCTAGCTTACCCGTGTGTGATGCTCGTGCTGGCGATAAGCGTAACGACTTTCTTGCTGACCTTTGTCATGCCGAAGTTTACTCCGCTGTTTGCTCGCAAGGGGATCAAGCTGCCGTCCACAACGGTGTTCCTGATGCATTTGTCCGATGCGATGCGAGAGTATTGGTACGCCTGGGTTGCAGGCCTGTTGGTGCTGACCGCCGGATTTTTATACGGTCGGCGTACCGAAATCGGACGGATGGTCCTCGACTATGTGCGGCTCAATATGCCGGTTCTCGGCCCTATGTTCCGCAAGGTCTGCATCAGCCGCAGCATTCGTTCACTGGGAGCGATGGTGCAGAGTGGTGTCTCGGTGCTTGAGGCATTGAAACTGTCCGCGGAGGTATCCGGAAACTACTTCTACGAGAAAGCCTGGAAGGACGCGCTCGACGATGTCACCAATGGCAGCCGCATCAGCGAGGCGCTTTCCGGGAACGATCTCTTCCCAAAAACACTGATACAGATGATCGGGTCCGGCGAAGATACCGGGCGTCTCGATTATGTACTTAAGAAGGTCAGCGGTTACTACGACGGCGAAGTCGAAACGGCACTGAAGACCGCCACGAGCATGTTGGAACCGATGATGATCACCGTCATGGGCGTGGTCGTTGGCGGGATCGGCATGTCCGTGATGCTACCGATCTTCACGCTTAGTCGCAGTCACTGAGTTCCACGTGCCGGCCACTCGTCGCTGGGAAAGTGATGGCGAGGGTGGGGATTACCGTCGAGAGGTGAGCGATTCATCTCGCTTCGCAGCGCTACCGCGGTTCTCATTCGTCGCCCGTCGAATCGTCGTCGCTGCCTGCCGTGTTAACGACGTCGGAGAGGTTGCGTGTGAACATCATCTTGGTGTGACCGATCCGAATGATGTCGCCGTTCTTCACCGGTCGTGCGACGTTGATTATCTCGCCGTTAAGCCGAGTGCCATTTCGGCTACCACGGTCTCGCACATACCAATCCTGGTCCTGCATATAGAACTCGCAATGAATCCGGCTACAGCGTTCATCGCGAATGATGATTCCATCGGCGGCAACGCGACCAACCGGGATCGACGTTCCGGGCCGCAGGCGATGCATGTCTCCCCAGCGTCGACCGTCCCGAATGAGCAGGTAGGCTTCGCGGTCATCTCGCGATTCCCGCTGTGCAAACAGCATCTGAAGCATCTCGGGAGTGAACCGGATCTGCTGGTTGCCGCCACCTAGGTCAAAGACCGACGAAGCCATCAAGGGTCTCCTCACTTGGCCAGTGGAAGAGTTCGATTACTAGGCCAAGAATCCGTTCTGCATCTCTCATATCGTCACACTTGAACACGATCAATCTGCCCGATCAAGAGCAAGTTCTTTCAGAGCAGACGACGTTTCGACCGCAGGGCGGAGTTTTAACGATCTGCGCAATTATGCAAGCTTTGGCAGGGATTTTCCAGTCTATTACTGCAAATCTAAATGAATTCTCGATGTCGGTTGTGCAAGAACAGGTCGGGGGCGTTCCCGCCACGTGATGTGCCTGAACTAAGGCTCTCTATGTCCTTGGGGGGCTTCGAATACTGTGGTTGCGGCTGCTTCGTTACGACAGTATTTCGTGAATCACGTGCCCATGTACATCCGTCAGCCGCATGTCGCGCCCACTAAAACGGAACGTCTGTCGCTCATGATCCACCCCACAAAGATGCAGCATGGTGGCGTGCAGATCGTGAATCTCTAATCGATTTTCAATTGCCTTGTAGCCGAACTCATCGGTCGCGCCGTAAATTGTGCCACCTTTGACTCCGCCTCCAGCCATCCAAAGGCTAAAGCCAAATGGATTGTGATCCCGACCGTTGGTGCCTTGTGCAAATGGCGTTCGCCCAAATTCACCGCTCCATACGATCAGCGTTTCTTTCAACAACCCTCGCTGCTTGAGATCCTGCAACAGTCCGGCGATCGGTTGATCGACAGCGGCGGCATTCTTTTCGTGGCCATCTTTCAGGTTTCCGTGTTGGTCCCAGCGATCGTGCCCTACCGAGGGGCACGTCAATTCGATAAACCGCACACCCCGTTCGACCAAGCGTCGTGCGAGCAAGCACTGCCGCCCAAACGTGGCCGTCCCAGCTGTCTTCGCGTTAAGCCCGTACAGTTCGTGCGTCAATTCTGTTTCATCGCTGAGGTCGGTTAAGTGTGGCACAGCGATCTGCATACGATATGCGAGTTCATAATTTGCGATGGCGGACTCAAGTTGATCAACGTGCCCAAGGCGATCAAGCACGCCCGCATCGAGCTTGTTCAATAACGAAAGTTTATTACGCTGCAGGAGGTCGCTGGCTTCTGTGCGACGGATGTTCGCAACTGGCGGGTTGTTGCTGTTGAAGATCGAACCTTGATAGCTGGCGGGCAGGAAGCCGCTGTTAAAGCAATCGAGTCCGCCCGGTGGAATCAAGCCGCCATTTAAGACGATAAAACCGGGCAGATCACGGCACTCCGAACCGAGGCCGTAACCAAACCACGCGCCCATGCTAGGGCGACCTTGCAAGCCGCTGCCGGTGTGGAGGAAATAGTTGGCGTTCGTGTGTTCGGAGAATGCCGACGTCATTGAACGAATCACAGCTAACTCGTCGACATGCTTCGAAATGTGGGGAAACAATTCGCTGACGGGAGTGCCGCTTTCGCCATGCTGTGCAAATTGCCAGGGGCTCCCGAGCGTATTGCCATTGTTGTTGAATTGAGTCGGCTCCATCTTCATCGCGAAAGGTTTGCCGTTCTGTTGCGTCAATAGCGGTTTGGGGTCCCAAGTATCAACCTGTGATGGACCGCCATCCATGTACAAATAGATGACGCTCTTGCAACGGGCGGGGAAGTGAGTCGGACGCGGTCCGAAAGTATTCGAAGACTCTGCCGCCGAAACGTGATCGCCGTAGTCCGGGTCTCCGAGCAATGCCGTCAAGGCAACTGCACCTATACCGCACGCTGATCGCTGAAGCATTTCTCGCCGAGTAGACAGAAGTCGCGTATGAGAGCTGTTGTGGAAAATCTTCATGTATCAGCGATCCTTGTCGAGCGGCGACGCCGCGCTCTTTCAAAGGCCAATTCCTCTTGCCTCAGTCGGCGAGCGGCGAGATGGATGAGGCTTCCGACCTACTTCAGGAATACAAACTCTTTAACATTGATCAGCACATGGCACAGATCCGCCCAGGCTCGTTCGTCGTAGTTCGCAGCAACTTCCGTTAAGCCAAGTGACCCACTCTGCTGCCGAAGGAACTCGGTCGCTTCGTCGGTTTCCCTCTGGCTTGGCGGGCGAGCGAATGCGTCCACGTACATTGCGTTGATTCGGGATTCGGTTGTCGTTTCTGCGGCTATGACACGGTCCGCCCACAGCTTTGCTTGTTCGACGACGAATGGATCGTTCATCATGGTCAGAGCTTGTGCCGGTACATTTGAGGCATTGCGGTTTCCCACCGCGCTAAATGGGATCGGAGTGTCGAATGCGAGCATCATCGGCGACAGAAAATTCCTGCGAACTTCGATGTACAGACTCCTACGGCCATTGCCGTCGAGAGGTCCGGCGTTTCCGGGCCGCCCTCGCCCTTGCATAAACGGTGTGATGTGAACAGGAACACTCGGCCCAAACATCGTACGATCGAGGCGGCCGGAAATTGCGAGGACTGAATCTCGGATCGCCTCGGCCTGTAGCCGGCGAATTCGGGCTCGATGCAACAGCAGGTTTTCTGGATCGCGAGTGTCTCCTGCTTCGTCCGGCGTACTTGCCATTTGATAAGTAGTACTTAACATAATCTGCTTGATCAATCGCTTGATCGACCAGCCATCCCGAATAAATCCGGAAGCCAAATGATCCAACAAGTCAGGATGAGTTGGCGGCTGTCCGAGAACTCCGAAGTTATCCGTTGAAGCAACGATGCCACGACCGGTAAGGTGATGCCAGATTCGATTGACCATCACCCGAGCCGTCAGCGGATTCTCGGGGGCAACGATCTGCTCAGCTAACTGCAAGCGACCGCTGCCGCTAGTGATTTCAACTGGCCTGGAACGCAGTGCTTCCAACATCGTTCGCGTTACCTCTTTTCCAGGCGTCCGGTGATTGCCTCGGACATAAATGTGCCCGTTCTCTCCGGTTCCGTCGGTTAACCCGAGCACACGACCGGCGGATGGCACGTCGACCTTTTGCATCGTCGTATGTGCCGTGACGAGTCGTTCCGCGACCTCTGCGTTGGTGGGCAGCAAATCGTTGCTTGCCACCCAGTTCCAAAGCGTTACGAGGTCACTAGCGCGGGGCGAGTCGTTCTCGTCGGATGTTGTGTCGGCAGACGTTGCAAGGCACCAGGCGGCGCCATACGCGTTTGCCAATTCCTCGATCGTGATGACATCGTCGGCCAGTATTTTTGCGGCGACCGAATCGATCGGTTCTGACGGCGGGCCATCGTCCGAGAAGCGGATTTCGTCGATCTCGACCGCCCCGTCCCCGTAGTCAAGGATCTCGATGTAGCCGCGATGTCCGATATACCGCCCGACATCGTCGGATTGACGATACCAAGTAAGTCTGTCAGGAGATTTGACCTCGAACGTGAATCCTCGAAACAGGAGTCCGCTGAACGTGTCCATGAAGTATCCGTCGAGGACGAGACGAATCTTCACGCCTTCTCCCTTGAGACGATAGTAGATATTTGGATGTTCGAGCGTAAACGTAGGCGACCGCAAGGTTCCTTGCAGCCGATTTTCGATCCGGTTGCTGCTGGCTTCACCAGGACGCAACCGCGTCGGGTTGGGGCGGCTGGCGTCCCATTCGCCTTGTTGTGTTGGCCCCGCTCCGAAGGCGTGTCCGGTCACGAACCAACCGTCTAAGTTGTCGAATCCGGTGAACAACGGATAACGCTCGTCCAACGCTCTGGACGACTCGGCCCTCCGTTCGGCGAGCGCTCGCAAGGCAGCTGTCTTCTGAGCAGTCATCGATTCAGCGAGTTGGCACCAGACGTAGAGCGGGTGCGAAGGTTCCTGGGCTTCAGCACTTGAAAGCGCCGTGACCCAACGAGCGAGCCGCACTGGGTCGACGCTGAATTCGGTTGCGACTTCGTCGACTGGACGACGATGGACCGCGTTGCCATTGCTAAAAACAATTTCGTCAATACCGATATTGCCCCATCCCCCGGTCTCCTGATCGACGACTTGGATTTTGGCTTGCTTGCCTAGAAATTCGCCCACATCAAATTGGACGGGACGCATTTTGTTTTGGTTAAAGCCGGTCTGCGAGCGAACGATCTGTCCGCCAACCAATAGATTGACGCAGGTCTTATCCTTGTGATTGCCGCCGCCGATGAGAAATTTGATGAAATGCCGATCAATTACAAAGTCTCGACTCGTCAAAGTCCCAACATGCTGGTCGCCTCGCGCCACGTTGGCCTCGCCTCTTGTGTTGTGCGAATTGACCCAGTGATTTCCCACGGCTCCGATGTCACCTTGATAACCCGGAGTCGTCGCCCGACTTTGGGGGCCGGCTCCGAACGCCGTTCCTTCTGTAGTCCAACCCTCGTACGTTTCCGATTCGAAGTCTTCAAAGACCAGATCTCGATCTTCTTCTGATGGCGACGTCGTCTCTTTCGGCTTACCAAACGCAACCTCGCGCGCAGCAAGCAAGTATTGGGCGAAACGCTCGGCAGACGCGTCGCCGTTGGCGTACGCCTGCATGACAACGGCGTCGCCCTCTTGTTTAAGCGAGTTTAATCGCGATGCCGCAGCGGCAACTTGGCCGTGGGGATCGAGTAAAGCCTCGTCGCGACGCGAGCTCTGCAAGAATCCGGCTAGAGCGTAATAATCGGTCGTCGAAATGGCATCAAACTTGTGGTCGTGGCAGCGTGCGCACGCAACCGTTAATCCTAAGAACGTTTTGCTGAATACGTCGATTTGATTGTCGATCCGGCCCGACTCGTCCCCCAAGACATCGACTGGAGCGTGCGTCGCCTCGCCGAGCCACCACGAAGTAGTAGCCGTGACTGACTCGTCGTAGCCTTCAGTATCATGCAGCCGAGGCGAGGGAAGCAGATCGCCTGCGATATGCTCCATCACAAAGCGATCGTAAGGGACATCGTCATTGAACGCACGAATCAAATAGTCGCGATATTTAAAAGCGTGGGGAATGGGGTAATCGAACTCGTGCCCGTAGGTCTCGGCGTAGCGCATCAAGTCCATCCAGTGCCTAGCCCAGCGTTCGCCAAAGTGAGGCGAATCGAGCAATCCGTCAATGACTCTCTCGAATGCATCTTCCGATTCATCGCTCAGAAAAGCATCTACTTCCGCGGGAGATGGCGGAAGGCCGATCAGATCGAAGTACGCTCGCCGGATGAGCGTGCGTCTGTCGGTCGTACCGGCAGGCGTAATACCTGCATCTTCGAGCTTTGCTAGTATGAAGTTGTCGAGGGGCTGCTTCGGCCAGTCACGAGTTCGCACCGGTGGCGGTGTCGGATCGCGAACCGGTTGCCAACACCAATGTTCGGCCTTTCGCGCCGAAATATCGAAGACCTTCGAAGATTGCGTCGCCGCAACTTCTTCCTTCGGCCATGGCGCTCCCATCTCAATCCACTTTTCCAGAACCGCAATTTCGGACGGGGGCATCTTTGACTTTGGCGGCATCTCATAGACCTCGCCGTAGTTGATCGCATCCACCAACAAACTGTCGGCGGGCTTGTTTGGCACGATGGCTGGTCCCGTGTCACCACCCGCGATCAGCGCCTGACGCGAGTCGAGCCGTAATCCGCCCGCCGGCTCATCCGATTCTGAGCTATGGCACTCGTAACAGCGTTTCGCCAACAGTGGACGAACGGCTTTCTCGAAAAACTCGATGGCAGCCTCATCGAAATCAGCGACCGCCGTGGACTCTTGAGCTACTGCCTCAAGAGGTGCGGTCATCAGCAGCAGCAAAGAAAACGGTAGAAATCGCATGCACATGTCTCCACGATCGTGCGGTGAGATAACCCAAGTCACTAATTCACGAAACGCGAACATCACGGTCGCAACAGCGTGGGATGCCTCAGCGATTTGGTGGCGGGAACTTATAAGTCTGAGGAAGGGGTTGCTCTTGTGCCTCTTACTATAGTCCTTCGCTTGTTGGCGGTAAAGCAAAGTCGGTTGTCGAGTCGAGACGCGGTCGTGCGCACAGTAAATTATTGGTCTCGTTACATCGCGAGGATGCGTCAATTTCCAAGCTCAACCATGGTAGGACGAACACCAAGGCGGAGTTATGATTTTGGGTTTTCGCCCCATACGCGACGCATTCTCAAAGACGGGTTGCCAATGAGCTTTGCAATCGAGACCAAGATGCTGACGCGGTTCTTTGACGACTTCGGTGCGGTTAAAGAAGTGAATCTGCAAGTCTCGCGAGGTACGTTGTATGGATTTTTGGGACCTAACGGCGCAGGCAAGTCGACTACCATTAAAATGCTTACCGGGATTCTTGCTCCTTCATCGGGGCAGGTCTCGTTGCTGGGGCTCAATCCATGGAATCCGGATGAAGCAATCGCAGTTAAGAAGCAGATTGGAGTAGTCCCCGAGGATTTGGCCCTGTTCGACAACTTGACCGCTCGGGAGTACTTGACGTTTGTGGGTCGCATGCACCTGCTGCCCCGAGACACTATTCGCAGCCGATCGGAGGAGTTGCTGTCATTACTGCGTTTGGAAGGCGTCGACAAGAAGCTGACGCTGGAGTATTCGCATGGCATGAAGAAGAAGTTAGCGCTCGCAGGCGCTCTATTACCCAATCCGGATTTGCTGTTCCTTGACGAACCGTTCGAGGGTGTTGATGCGGTTACCTCGCGCGTGATCCGTGACTTGTTGGCTAGTTTTGTGTCTCGCGGATCGACTGTGTTCGTCACTTCGCATGTGTTGGAGATCGTCGAACGGATCTGCACGCATGTCGGCATCATTGCGAGCGGCAAGCTGGTGGAACAATGTTCTTTAGACGACCTTCGCCGAGGTAGTTCACTCGAACAGGTGTTCCTGGAAAAAGTCGGTACGCCGGAGGATAAGAAGCCGAACTTGAGTTGGCTCGCCGGAGGTTCAACGTCAAATGCGCTAATTGAGCCTGACGAGGAAGCTCATGACTCCGAGGAGTTGCCTCGTGAGTCTTGAGCACCTGCGAACGATCCTTTGGCTGCGTTGGCGAATTAGCAGCAACCAATGGCGAGGGTCGGGAACATTAAATGCAGTCCTTACGACGCTCTTTGTCGTTTGTGCAATTGTCGCATCTGTCGTTTTGTTCTTCGCCGCGCTGATTAGCGGGACCGTTGTATTAAGGGCAAAAGAGTTCAGTCCGGACGTGCTGATGCTGACGTGGGATGCCGTCTTGGCCGTGTTTCTCCTTGTGTGGGGGATCGGACTGATGACGGAGCTGCAGCGTTCCGAGTTGCTTTCTCTGGACCGGCTGTTGCATTTGCCGCTATCGCTGTCGGGTGTGTTCTTTTTGAACTACGCGAGTTCGTTACTGAGTTTGCCGATCATCGTCTTCGTACCGGGCATGCTGGGACTTGCGCTGGCGTTCATCTTAGCGTTGGGCCCCCAGATGATTGTGATCTTGCCATTACTAATCTCGTTTCTTTTGATGGTGACGGCGCTCACCTATCAGCTTCGCGGATGGCTGGCAACATTGATGGAAAATAAACGGCGCCGCAAGTCGATTCTCGTCGCGATAACGATGCTCTTTATCTTGGCAGTCCAGACGCCACAGTTCGTCAACATCGCTTTTATGCGGAGTCGTAGCGAAGGCCAGAAGCAGCATGCTCAGAAGTATCAGGAAGAAGTGCGTGAGCTAATGCGTCAGTTGCAAGCTGGAGAAATTGATGTCGCCGAGAACGAGCGTCGATTGAAAGAGATCGATGGACGTCACAAGTCGGGTAGAGCTCAGACGAATTCGGCTCTGTACCGAGGGTTTGTCGATACTGCTTTACTGACGAACAAATTCGTACCGTTCGGTTGGCTGCCGTACGGCGTACGCGCTGCCGCGATGGGAAGCATCTGGCCCGGCATGCTCGCTTCGATCGTGATGTTTGGTGTCGGCGGATTGAGCTTGTGGCGATGCTACGCTTCGACCATGCGTTTTTACACGGGCACGCGTGCGGGACCAAAGCGTGCTGCGACAAAGGCGAGGGCCGACAACGACGAGCCAGCGCAGCTGAGTAACAGCCTGGAAACAAAGATTCCACTCGTCACCGAGCCGGTTAGTGCCGTAGCGTTGGCGAGTTTTCGGTCGATCTTGCGGGCACCAGAGTCGAAGATGGCGTTGCTGACACCCTTGATCATGGTGGGGCTCTTCGGCGGCGTAACAATTCTGGGACCGGGGCGGGAGTTGCGCCGGCCAGAGTTGACAATGGTGCCGCCATTCATCGCGATTGGCATCATTGGAGTGATGTTGTTCGGACTAGCTCAGTTGATGTCCAATATATTTGGGATGGATCGCGGCGCTTTCCGTGCATTTGTGCTTTTGCCGGTTACTCGTCGCGACGTGTTGCTCGGCAAGAACCTCGCAATCGTACCCGTCGCCGGATGCATCACGGTCCTACTGTTTGGCGTCCTGCAGTTGTTCCTGGAGATGCGAGTTACCCATCTGCTTGCGACGTTGGTGCAACTGGTTCCAGCCTACTTACTCGTTTGTCTGCTCGGTAATACATCTTCGATTCTCGCTCCCATGCCCGTGGCGAATGGAACTTTGAAACCAGCAAGTCCAAATTTCAAGCTCTTCCTAGTGCAGATGTTCGTGATGATGGCATTTCCAATCGCATTGCTACCAGCGACAAGTGCGCTAGGCATCGAACTATTGTTTGCCTTTGTCACAGATGTGAACGGAGTCCCTATCTATTTGCTGATATCTCTGGTTGAGGCAGTGCTAGTAGTCTGGTTCTATCTCGTTGTACTGGAGTGGCAGGGAAGGTGGCTACAGCAGCGCGAGCCTCGAATACTTGAAATCCTTGCACGGGTTCCGGAGTAGGAGTTCTCTGCGGTTACATCAAGAAAGCAAACGGTCGTCGAACGATGCGCAAACCTCGTTCGACGACCGGACAATCGCAAAGTCGAGCTAATGACTACAGCGGTAAAGCCGCGGTTGCTGGAGCCGCCGAAGTTACCGAGACATCACTGGGCGATGCTGAGGTGAGTTCAACATTCGGTTGTGGAGTCGATGCGTCCGTTCGGTCACGTTTATCGGGACGGTCAGAGTCAGAACACTTCTTCTTTTCGTGTTTTGAGTTGTGTGGTTTCTTGTCACGTGAACCAGCGTCACCACGATGCTTCTTCTTGCCATGGAATCGACCGTGATGACCATCATGTGAACGATGCGAACCGTGACCGTGCGCCCGTACGTTATCACGATGTGGTCGATGTCGCGCCCAAGGTGGGCCGAAGGGCGGGTTGCCGAAGTGTGAGCCTTGTCCCAATCGCGATGATGGAGGGCTGCCCGAGAATCCGTTTGGTCCGCGAGAATCGCCGGGTCGATGTCCAGCCCACGGGGGACCGAAGGGAGGGCGGTTGTCGCCGAATGCCTTAGGTGCGTGTGGCACGGTGAAGTTTCGATGCAACTCAGCGACGGCTTTGAATTCGTCGCGGCTCAAGCTGCCATCGTTGTTTTTGTCCAAGCGGTCGAAGAACGCGTTTGGATCGAATGGTCCAGGTCCGCGACGTGTGACCTCCGGTCGGTCAGTTGGTCGATGACTTGGTTCGTGAGACGGACGCGGAGGGGTGGGACGGCCACGTTCGGGACTAGCGTCACGTGGACCGCGATCCGCTGCACGTGCAGAATCACCGCGCGACGGTGGCATGGGAGGACGTGACTCTTGCGTTCGAGGCTGATCGCCGCGCGGGCGGTCATTGGGGGATGAATCGGGCAGGCGCTGCTCAGTTCGAACACCATCGGGACGCCGGTCTGACATCTTTCGGGAGGCTTCATCCCTTGTGACTTCGCCATCGTGATTGGCATCTGCTCGCGACAGAAAGTTCCACAGCTGGTCCGGAACTTCGTCTTTCGACAGCTTGCCATCGTTGTTCTTATCCATCCGCGAGAACAACTCGCCGAGGTTAGGTGGTCCGCCGCGCCATGGCCCGCCGGGGCCAGCTACTCCAGGGCCGCGGCCCGGTGGTTGTGCTGTAGCCGTGCTAGTGTCAATCATTGAGAAAGTGATCGCAGTTGCCGCCATGAAGGCGAGCCAACCTGTGATGTCCTTACGCATGCGAGTACTCCTATTATCAAAGCGGTGGAGAGGGGGAGATCGCTGGATGTGCGATCGCTGTTGATTTGTTACGGGGACTAGAAACGTATGTTAGTAACCATTTTCTACACCGTTGTCTAATGAAAAAGTTCCACGATCTTTTCGCGACCACGTGAGTTTGGCAGGTGGTTATCATCACAGTGCGAAGAGATAACGCACCTGCTCGGCGACCACACGTCAGAACTAGCTCCACGGTCACGACTTGGACAGATCCACGTCGAGTCTTAGAATAAGCGAGAACTACCGTGCGATCGCATACCGCTAGAGGCCACAGGTGTCCCTGTCTTCAGAACTGACCATCGAAGAAATCATTGAGGACTTAGAAGACCTCGACGATCGTGAGCGAATTCAACAACTTGAGGAGTGGGGAAGGACTCTGCCAGAGTTGCCGGAGGAGCAACGAATCGAAGCGAACAAGGTTCACGGCTGCCAGTCCCAGGTCTGGCTGGTCGCAGAGACCAGCGATGACGCGAATCCCATCGTGACCTTCCTGGCAAATAGCGACGCTGGCATCGTTAACGCCATGATCTACCTGCTAAGAGCTTTGCTGTCGGGCAAGCCCGCATCCGAGATCCTGGAAATCGATGTACGCGGCGTGTTCGAGAAGATCGGTCTCGAACGGCAAATCGGGGTCCAGCGAAAGAATGGCCTTAACGCGATGTACCAGCGAATTCGTTCGATCGCGGCGCAGGCGCTCAAGCTGGAGCACACTCCGCAAATTGACCGAAGCCCCAAAAGGACGTTATCGAGCTCCAAGAAGAAGCCAGGTATGGAGGCTCGCCGTGACTTTCCGATCTTCAATAAAACATTGTCCAGCGGCCAAGTCTTGACGTACTTGGATAGCGGATCATCGGCTCAGAAGCCCCAATGCGTAATCGACAAAGAGCGGGAAGTCTATGAGAACTTTTACGCCAACGCGTATCGAGGTGTCTACGAGTTTGGCGCGTTGGTCGATGAACAACTCGAACTTGCCAGAAACAAAGTCGCCGAATTGATCAATGCCGAGAGTGTCGACGAAGTGATTTTTACTTCCGGTTCGACGATGTCACTGAATCTGGTTGCCTTTGGCTGGGGTAAGCGGCATCTGAAACCGGGTGACGAGATTCTCTTGAACGAGATGGAGCATCACGCCAATTTTGTGCCTTGGCAACAAGTCGCTCTGCAAACCGGTGCGGCCTGTCGTTTCATTCCGTTGACGGAAGATGGTCGCCTTGATCTTGATCGACTGCCTGAAGTCTTAACGGAGAATACGAAAATCCTCGCAGTTACCGGCATGTCTAATGTGTTGGGCACGATCAATCCGGTGAAGGAACTTGCGCGAAAGGCACATGACGTCGGTGCAATTATTGTCGTGGATGGTGCCCAAAGCGTTCCGCATTTGCAAACCGACGTCATCGACGCCGACATCGATTTCCTCGCGTTCTCTGCTCACAAACTTTATGGCCCCAGTGGCGTTGGTATCTTGTACGGCAAGCAAGATCTGTTAGCGGAGACCGATCCGATCCTGTTTGGCGGGCATATGATCGATCGTGTTTATCGCGACCACTCGACCTGGGCTGCAACGCCCGCAAAGTTTGAGGCGGGCACTGGACAAATTGCGCAGGCGATCGCTTTGGGCACGGCAATCGATTATGTCGCCGGCATCGGCTTCGACGCTTTGCACTCGCATGAACAAGAGTTGCTCACTTATGCGCATCAAAAGCTGACCGAACTCTCGGGGTTGCGGATTTACGGCCCCGCGCCGGAACATAAAGGAGCGATCGTCAGCTTTACGATCGAAGATGCACATCCTGAAGACCTTGCTCAGTTGCTCGATCGGCGTGGAGTTTTCGTGCGGCACGGGCACCATTGTACGATGCCGTTGCATGATTTGTTGGGTGTCAGTGCGACGGTTCGTGCCAGCTTTGGCCTCTACACGACGAGGGCCGATATAGATGCGTTGTACGGTGCTCTAGAGTTCGCGCTGGGCCGATTACGGCTCGCTTGACGCGGAGGCCGCGGGCGGCACTTTGGCGTCCGTCAATGGCAATACGAGGTACAGTCCAGGACTCGCCCAGATGCCGATCTTTTCGTTGCCCGGAACGACGACGAACTCTTCCGGCTGCGTGGAGTTGGCCCACGCGATTGTTCTTACGGCAAGAGGGTGCTTGTCGAGTCCGGGCAATGACTCCCATCGAGTGGGTTGCGAGAGTTCGAGGCCAGCGGAACGAAAGGCAACTTCAATTAACTCGGCGCAATAGAGTCGGTCATTGTCAAGTTTTAACTGTTTGTCGAAAGGCAAACGACTGTTATACACGTCACGACAGTACTGGATGGCATCGGGCACGTAGGGTTGAAACTCCGGGCGCAAGCGTTTCACCGCGACGGCTGCGGTTTGCGAGTCAGCCATCATCGCCCCAAACCGCGTGCGGCCTGGTCCGGGAGTGTCGATGTCGTACAAAAATACCTCGCCCTCCTCGACCGCTGCCAAGGCTACGTGTGTAAAGTCGCTATCGGTTACATCTCGCGTGAGCTGCGATAGCTCGATGACTCCCCAAACCCAATTGCTCCTGGACTGCAAAAAGACGATGTCGCCGTCTTGCAAATTGTCACGCGCCCAAGTGTCCCAGGCAATTATTCGATCTCCTCGCATCAAGTTGACAAGCGAGTCGTCAATCAAACGCACCGCCTCGTCGGAAAACGCAACGAGTTGGTTCGGCTCAGTCGTGGTATCACCTGCTCGCATCGCCAGCGGATTGCGGAAGTCGGGCTGAGCGGGAGAATGCCGAGCTTCTTGTGATACAGTTGCACAACCAACGAAGCATACGAGAGCAACGACGAGAAGGGCTAAGTCAGGGAGAGCGAGTGCTACCTCACTCGATGATCTTGCGGGTCGCGGCATTGTTCCGAGCCTGTTTGGCGAGCGTCGGTTGGAGATGAGCGCGGGTGGTGAATAACGACTTGCGAGTCAAAATGCAAGGCGAACACGTATGACGCGAGCCTAATTCTCGGATTATCGCCGACCGTTGACAAAGGTTGCGGGCAGTTGTTCGTTGCTAGCGTCCGTTCGACCGAGATTCAGGTTCATCAGCCGGGAGAGATAGGTTGCCGGACGCTCGCCAAACTCAGGTGGCGGCGCGTTGAGTTGGATCGCGGTCATGATCGCATGGCCGAAGTGTGTGCAGTTGCGGTTGAGTAAGTGATAGTCGACACCTGAACCAACCCAACCATCTTTAACTTTCAACCCATTTTCGAACTGATCTCGGTCAACGCGGACGATCAACCGGTGCGTCAACAATGATGGCTTGATGGATGCGGCTTTTGTCGATTCATCGCGAACAGCTCCGTCGCCGGTAAATAAGCGGATGATGACTTTTTCGATTTCCGGATAGAAGCCAAATCCCTGCGATTGAATTTGCCCGGTTTGCTTGTCCTGTTGGACCCAGACGACAAAAGTGTGACCGGTACCCCAAGGTTCGGATTCGCGAGCGCAAATGACTACGTAGTAGTCGATCGGGCCTAGGGGATCGCGTCGTATGTCAACCTTTGACACCGTCTCAGCGCAGCAGTGTCCGCACATTGCGATTAATGCAACAACTACGCCAACGATCAGGAAACCGATGTTCTGCCTCAAACGGGAAAAATCCAATATTTCGAGAATCTCACAGCTCTGGAACAACGAAGGAATGCAGAGACAGCGCCGCGCGAGCTGTACGGCTCAGCGCGGCGCTCTGGGTCGCCTCTGCTTTATGTTTGAAATCGGTGAACCGGTTAAGTCTTCCATAGTTCAAAAAGTCAAGATTGCATCAAATGAGGCTGTAAACTGGTCTTTACTCTGGCCGTTGCTGTACGGATTGCCGACTCCATCAAACCAATCCCAGCGAAGTTCCGGGCGCAGCGTCAGATTTGTGCCGGGCCGCCAATTGAGCCCAAGTGTCGTTTCCCAGTAGCTTCCTGGTGTGCCGGTGTTGCCTGCCCAGTTTGGTACGCGAACCCCATCGTCGTCACGGAACCATTCGAGCCGAGCAGCCATCGACCAGCAGGCATTTAGGTGATAGAGCAAGTACTGATTGATGCCGTACCATTCAGAATCAACCCCCGCCCCGCCGTCATCCTGCTGCCAGCCGTTGTCATGTTGAAAGACATAAGTTAGGTCCTCCGTGATCCGCTGACTGACAACGATCGAGTACAGCGTTCTCGCGGAGTAGGCGTTCACATTGTTGATCTCGTCACCCGTCGTGAGCGTCAAACTCACGCTTGTCAATTCATCTGCGCTTGTCCAGCTTGCGCCGCCGACGAAGCCTGCCCGTTCACGGCTGCCGTCAAAGCTGTTCCAGCCGCTGTGGACCGCCGCGCGTAGTGATGCTCGATCACCAACATCGTACTTGACCAATACGCCCGTGTAGGTGAACGGTTCACCATAAGCCATTGTGTAAGCGTGTGTGTAAAAAAAGTTTTGAGGTGCGGTCACGGTCTCGTAACCCGCCATGGCATACCAATGCCCGATCTTCGTTGACCAATCTCCGACACTTGCTTCGACGTAGGCCTGAGGTGCCGACAATCGGTAAGATGAATTGCCGTTCCACTTGCTGCCCAGTCCATCTCGTTCGAGTTCAAGTCCAGGCACCTCGGTAAATCTGGCGTCCGTTCCGAAAAGAATGTCGATCCGTCCTCCAATATCCCAGCTGCTGGCACTGTTGAGTGAACGCTCGATCACGGCATACGCCTGATTGACCGTCATGTCTTGGCGATCAGCAAAGGCGAGGGGGAGCAGGCTTCCGTCGGTGTTGCGGCTCGTGTCGGCGGCGCCGCCGGCTTCGATCCAGCCGGTGATTGTGATGCCACCGGCAAGTTCTGGAAGCAGCGTCCAAGGTACGCAGGCGTAGTCCACGACGCCACAGCCTCCGTCGCAGGACCAACTATCGCAACCACACACTGCGGTCAGGGTTCCAATTCTCCCGAGGGCCGCATCAATCGATGCGTCGGAGACGTGAACGACGTCTGGCGGCTCGGCCTGAACCCTCGCAATCAGTCCGCAGACGGTTGGCACCGCCGCGATCATGAACGCCAAGAGCTTCAGCTGCATTCGAGGAGCCTCCTTGCTCGCCCAATAATCCTGTTGCCAGTCCGCGTCTGTTTAGGCGGCGCTGGGGCGCACGATGCCCCTGTAATCGAGGCCTTTTTGATAGTTCGATCCGTTGCAACGCGTAAATTCATAAAATGCGTTACAGGCGGCAGAGGTGGTCCAGTACGAAAGCTTTGCCAAGCTTTCCCGATTTAACTTTTGCTTCCGTGAGCAGGCGTCCGGTGATTCTGCAGGGCAGTTTTTGTGCTGATGTTGCCTCGTGACTCGAAAACGCAAACTTCTGTGGTTATGTTCTTAAGGTTTAGCCGCACCTTAATGGCGCTGCTGTCACACTACCGGGCGAATATCAAGTCAGAGGATCAATTCCATGATGAGGCTGACGCGACGAGAGGCGATTATGGCGGGAGTCGCCAGTTCTGCGGCGATTGCGAACAGTGGTGTTCTTTGCGCAACTCGCGCGAAGGAGTTTCCGCCCACGCGTGTTATCACACGAGGTCCAAAGCACCATTGGTTCGGGTACTACGACAAGCTTCAGTTCGACCCCAACAGCCGGTTTGTTTTGGGGATGGAAGTTGGGTTCGAACATCGGTCTCCGCTACCGAGTGACGTAATTAAGGTCGGTATGGTAGATCTCGAAGACAACGATCGTTGGATTGAATTCGGTGAAAGCAGAGCTTGGTGCTGGCAACAGGGGTGTATGTTGCAGTGGTTGCCAGGCTCTCAGTCGGAGGTGATCTGGAACGATCGCGACGGAGACCATTTCGTCTGCCATATCCTCGATACGTCGAATGGCGATAAGCGAACATTAGCTCATCCCATCTATTCTGTGAGCCCTGACGGAAAGTCGGCGGTTGCACCGGACTTTCGGCGTATTAACGACGTCCGACCCGGTTATGGATACGCGGGGCCGCCTGATCCATTTGCCGATGACTTGGCGCCGACAGAGACAGGGATCTTCCACATCAATTTGGAAACGGGTGAGTCGCAGCTAATCGTTTCGATCGCCGACATCGCGAGGTTGGGCGTTATTCCAAATCCAAAGTTCGGAATCAAACACTACTTTAATCATCTGCTGTTTAACCCAGACGGTACACGTTTCATCGCATTGCATCGGTGGCAGTATCCGGACGGTAGCCGTTTGACACGAATGATCACGGCAAAACCAGATGGCAGCGACATTCGCATTGTGTGTGGCAACGGTTATACGTCGCATTTCATTTGGCGTGATTCGCAGCACATATTGGCGCAATCGAAAGAATTGCTGGGTAATGCAAACTGGGGTGACTTTTTATTCGAGGATCGCGAGGGCGGCACAGTCGAAGAGATCGGACACGGTGTCCTTGATGGTAGCGGGCATCTTAGCTATCTGCCCAATAACCAGTGGATTCTGAATGATACCTATCCAAAAGGAGCCGAACGACTCCAGACGCCGCATCTTTATCATGTTGCCTCGGGCCGCCGAATCGATCTTGGTCACTTCCACTTGCCGCCAATGTACACAGGCGAATGGCGAGTCGACACGCATCCACGATTTAGTCCCAACAGCAAGTACGTCTGTATCGACGCACCACACGAGAACTATGGTCGTCAGTTACATTTGATCGATATTGGCGAGATCGTAGTTTAACGACGCTCGTCTTTCGCAATCGCACCAAGTAAGATGTATCTCGCCTCACAGCACCCGCCTCTGAACAGCCTTCCGTGCCTCACCCCTGCAATTCCACCTTTGGAGAACTCATTATGAAAGTTGTATCCCGAGCGTTGTTTCTGGCAATCGCGGCTACCGCGCTGAATCTTTCGCTGCGAGCCGAAGAACACGATGCCATCAAGCCCGTCCCGCGCGAAGGCGGTTGGATGACTCGCCACGAGGCAATGAACGCTCGCGTCAAACAAGGCAATGTCGATCTTGTGTTTATCGGCGATTCAATCACTCAGGGTTGGGAAGGACGCGGTAAAGCGGTTTGGGAGAAATTTTATGGCACTAGAAACGCGGTGAATCTTGGTATCGGTGGTGATCGGACTCAGCATGTTATCTGGCGACTGGATAACGGAAATCTGGAAGGCATTTCGCCCAAGTTGGCCGTGATCATGATTGGCACGAATAACTCCGGAAGCAATACGCCGGAGCAGATCGCCGAAGGAGTTACCGCGATTGTCACGCAACTCCAGAAAATGACGCCGAAGACTAAAATCCTGCTGCTGGCCGTATTTCCGCGCGGCGAAAATGACGCAGATACACGCCGTCAGGTCAACGAAAAGACAAATGCCATCATTGCCAAACTCGCCGACGACGAGCACGTCTTCTTCCGAGACATCGGTAAAAAGTTCCTCCAAGAAGATGGAACGCTGACTCGCGAGATTATGCCCGACTTGCTGCACTTGAGCGAACAAGGCTACACGATTTGGGCTGAATCAATTGAAGCCGATGTGGCGAGTTTACTGGGGCAATAGCTGCTATCGCGAGTGCCGCAATATGAAGTCAACGATGGGCGTCGGATCCTTCAGCGAATGAGGATGGTGTCCGATGCCCGGTTTGTTGATCACTTGAATCGATCCGCCAAGCTTGCGATATCGCTCGGCGATGATCCCCGTGTTCTCTTCGACGGGAACGACGACGTCGGCATCTCCGACCACGTGCAGCAGCGGAATGCCTGCGGTGGCCAGGGGTTGGAGGTTATCGATCGGATTGCCGCGGAAGGCGAGCGCCTGCTCCTCGGTCATGTCATAAGCTTTCAGGCAGTCGCGCCAGGCGGCTTGACTCCCCTGCCCTTTCCCCTTGCCGCCCGGCCAACTCTTAAAGTCGCAGACCGGCGCATCGCCATAGATGCACGAGACTTTGTCTGGATTGGCCGCAGCCCAATTGTAGATGATCAGTCCGCCACGACTCATCCCTTCCAAAGCTGCCTGCGGCGCGAATCCGTGTTCCTCCGTCAGGTAAGCATAGAATGCATTCCAATGAGACACTGCTCGCGGGCTTCCGAAGAGATTGGCGACGTCGCAGTACACGACGTGGAAACCATGATTGAGTAATGCGATATCGGCCTGGGGTTCATGTCCAAAGAAGCGCGCTCGCCAAATCCACGGCTTTCCTTCCGCGACGACCTTGGGCGTCACGACAATACAGGGCCTCGAGTCTATTTCAAAATCGAACCGATCGAAACCGTGCCAGTCCGAGTGTTTGCCGGCAAACTCCTCGGCGGCCAGTGACGTACTAGACGTGATCGCTTGCCAGAAGATGGTGGTGGTAAATATTGCGATCCAGCAATAAAGTGCGGCACGTCGTAGTTGCATTTCATTACCTCTAAGGACGAATCGTTTGAGTTCTTAACGTGTGGCTCGATTGTACGATGCTGGCGAGGCCACCGCGACTGTCGGTACTTTCGTTTGCATTTCTCTTGCGGTACGCTCTCACAATCAACGGATTGTGGGCTTCAGAGCAAATATCGAACGGCTCGCCTTGATACTGGACAGACGCGCCCGATAGCTGCTCTAACACTAGTCTTCGACTGGTGTCGATGGCCAGACACAAATCACAACAATGACATTGAGCACAACGCAGGGAGCTTCACGTGAAAAGGTTAGACGGCAGGGTCATCATCGCGACGGGCGGCACACAGGGAGTTGGCCAAGCGGTCGCGTTGCATGCCGCCGAGAACGGTGCGGCTGGCGTCGTGATTTGTGGACGTCAGAGCGACCGGGGCGCGAGTATCGTCAAGGCGATTGACGAACTCGGCTCACGGGGGCTTTTCGTTTCAGCAGATCTGTCTGTCGTCGAGGATTGTCGCAATATCGTGCGGCAATGCGATGAGCGATTCGGTCGCGTGGATGGTCTAGTAAACGCGGCGGCCGACACGAATCGAGCAACGCTTGACGACGCCACCGTCGAGTTTTGGGACTACCAATTTGCGGTTAATGTGCGCGCTCCATTCATACTGACACAAGAGGCGGCGCGCATCATGCGCCGCGAGAAGATCGCCGGTTCGATTGTGAACATCCTGTCGGTGGCGGCCTACTGTGGCATGGATAACCTGACGCCGTATAGCGCTACCAAAGGGGCGCTTCAGACTTTCACAAAGAACACGGCCAACTCATTGCGAGCGCACCGCATCCGAGTGAACGGCATTAACCTGGGCTGGACCGACACGCCTGCGGAGCATGACGTTCAACGCAAGCAAGGGGCACCCGAGAATTGGCTGGAGATTGGCGAAGCTGCTTCTCCGTTCGGGCGTCTGTTGAAACCGCTCGACGTCGCACGTTTGTGTACTTACTTGCTCAGCGATGAATCAGGCATTCTGACGGGATCGTGCATCGACTTTACGCAGCGTGTCATGGGCGTGTTCCCGCCGGAAGGCTATATCAGGGCGTAGCCAATGACGTGAGGTTTTTATCAAGCGCTCTCTGCTTCGTACTCTTCCTGTTCCTCTTCGTCCCAATCTTCCTCTTCCTCGTCTTCTCCAAATCCATCGTTCCATTCTTCTTGCGCAGCGGCTTCTTCATCATCATCGTCCCAGTCCGGGGCGGGTTTGATCTTGTTTGATCGGCGTTTGGGCTCAACCACAGCTTTCACTGGAGTGGTCGGAGGTTCGGATGCAGCTTCCCCGCCGCTCTGCATTGCCTCCCAATCAGACAGGGAAATGATGACCTCCCGGGCCTGAGAGCCGGCATAGGCTCCGACGATTCCATCTTCGGCCATGTAGTCGATTAAACGAGCCGCCCGACCGTACCCGATTCCAAGCGTTCTTTGTAGCAACGAAACGCTGCCTCGGCCCTCACGCACAACCACATCGACCGCCGCTTCGTACAGGTCGTCTCGTTTTTTCAACGGACCGGGCGTTTCGCCGTCCCCTTCGTCGACTTTCAAGTTGACCAACTCGTTAACAAAGTGCTGTTCGCCGGTGCTGACACAGTCGACGACGCTCTCGATTTCCTCGTCGCTCAAGTAGGTTCCTTGGCCACGAAGCAAGGAACTCGTTCCAGGCCATAGGAAAAGCATATCGCCGTTCCCCAACAGCTTGTCAGCTCCCATTTCGTCGAGCACGACGCGGCTGTCCGTGCGACTTGCGACTTGGAACGAAATGCGAGCCGGCAAGTTGGACTTGATCAATCCTGTGATCACGTCAACGGTCGGTTTCTGTGTGGCCAGGATCAGGTGAATGCCGACGGCTCGGCTCTTCTGCGCGAGACGAATGATGTGCTGCTCGACTTCCTTACCCGCCGTCATCATCAGGTCGGCCATCTCGTCGGCGACAATCACAATGAACGGCAAGTGAGTCGGAATCGCGGCCCACTCCTCTTCGGTCTCCGGGTCCATGCGACGCCGCAATTCCTCTTCGCTTAGTTGGTTGTAGCTCGATACGTGTCGCACACCAGCCCTCGCAAGCATGGCGTATCGTTCTTCCATTTTGTCGACGGCCCAGGCGAGGATCGCCTCGGCTTTCCTCATGTCGGTTACCACCGGATGCATCAGGTGGGGCAAGCGACCATAACCACTAAGTTCGACCATCTTCGGATCGATCATCAACATGCGGACTTCGTCCGGGCGCTTGGTCATCAGGATTGACGAGATAATGGCGTTCAAGCAAACACTTTTTCCTGTACCCGTTCGGCCCGCAATCAAAAGGTGAGGCAAGGTTGCCAAGTCAACTGTCAATGGATTTCCAGAAACGTCCTTGCCAAGGAACAGCGGAATCTTCATCTTCTTCGTCTTGCCGTTCGTCTCTTCGATGACTTCACGCAGTCGGACGACTTGCCGCATTTCGTTTGGTACTTCGATGCCGACCGTGTTTTTGCCCGGAATCGGCGCCACGATACGGACGCTGGGAACGCGCAGAGCGATCGCGAGATCATCAGCCAGATTCGTGATCTTGGCAAGTCGCAGCCCAGCTTCGAGTTCGACTTCGTACTGCGCGATGACTGGACCAGTCTCGATTTCGACGACTTTTACGTTGAAGCCAAAATCGGCGAACGTCTTTTCGAGGATCTTTGCCTTGCGGCGAACCTCTTTGACTTGCTCGTCAAGGCATACGTCGTCGCCTTCGATCAGCAGGTCAATGTCGGGCAGTTCATACTCACCCGAGTCTTCCTGGTTGGCTGCCGCATCGAGCGTCGTCATGACTTGCTCGCGTGCTTCTTTATCAAACCCATTTTTCATGCTGAAGTGTGGTCGCGAGGTTACGCCGGACGGCTTTTTCGGCCGTTCCTTCTTTTTGACAACTACTTCCGGTTCCGGCTGAATAACGTCCTGATCCGGCTCCTCGTCGATGAGCTCCTCCTGGATATCCTCCACCACGGGAAATTCTTCGACATCCTCTTCAACGGTTTTGCCTCGCACTTTGACTGCCAGTTCTTCGATCTCCTCTTCGACGTCCTCCAGATCGTCGTTGATTTTGACCGGTTTGCTCTTCTCGGATTTCGCGGGTTTCCGCTCCGCCAGTACTTGTCGGCGTTCAGCAATTCGTTGTCGCCCCTTGGCTACGCCAGTCGCCGTGAATGCACCGGCGGTGAACGCCATGCGAAAAAGTGCATAGTCGGTGCACAACATCAAACCCCCAATCAACAGACTGCTCGCCAAGATCAACGAGCCCGCCAAGGCGAAGTGCGTTTCTAGCAGGGTTCGTCCGAGCACGCCGAGATAGCCGCCTGCTCCAATCATCGGGCCTAGCGACGCATTGGGAGCGATCAGCGAAATGATCGAAGTGAGTCCTGCCAAAGAAAGAACCCAACCAATGGATCGCAGCGCGGGTGTGTCGATGGAACGCCGTGACAGCAGCAATACGTCGACAATCACCAACGACAGTATGACGTAGTACGCACCAATGCCCAAGCCGTTGAGCATGATGTCCGAGGCCAGCGCTCCCCATTTCCCGCAAGCATTTGTCAACGTCGTGGTCGCCGGATAAACGAGCTGATCCGCGTGGTAGAAACGGTCGAAAGGTGGCATCAGCTGAGGAACGGTATCGGCCGGACTATAGGTCCCGAGCGATGCTCCCAGGAAAATTACGAACCCGCAGAGTGCCAGTGCAAACAGGTCGAGGCGGAGACTTCGGTTTTCAAACATGGACGCGGCCTTAAGCCGAGCGGTGCCAGCAGCTGTACCGGGTGCTGGTGATCCGTGGGCGCGTCCATGCCCAGGCCATTATCCTGATGTCTCAAAGATTCTTCTCTTAGCGTTCGGCAGTAATGACATCAGCGGGCCAGTCTTCGCGAAGGCAACCGTGCCATTTGCCAAGAGGGAATGTAAGGAATGATCGTCGAGGTAGTCATAATCGGCGAAGCCGTATCCTTCACACGCTCCCCGAACGAAGTTTAGCTCGATGTTGGCGCGAGGGTAGAAAGAATTCGAATCGATTGGATTGCTAGCGAGCGAGCAAGTGCAGGCTGTGCCGGTTGAAGCGTTTACTTCGCCTTCTTACGCGAGTATTTCGCGGCCACTGCAAGGTTGCTCGTCGGTCGCAGGTGATTGGGAGTGCGCGGAGCCAGGATCGCGACCAAGTGTCCGGTGCTATCTAACGCCGCGATCTCGTCGGAAAAACCGTGCTCTGGCCGATCGATTGTGCGGCCATTAGTGATTAGGTGGGCTTCATCTTCTGTGAGCACGATCGAAGCGAGTTGTTGAATCGCAGTTTCCGGTGGCAAAAGATGCGAGTTCAGCGAGTCTTCCGAGAGGTCTTTCAGCTCGAGTGCGGACTTGACTGTGAAGTCGCCAATCGCAGTTCGTTCCAGCGACGACATGACGGCGCCTGTCGCGAGCGACTCGGCAATGTCTCTTCCCAGTGATCGAATATACGTGCCGCTCCCGCAGCCAATATCGAGAACTAACTCAGGGTACTCGTAGCGGACAACACGCAGGTCGTGAATTACGACGGGGCGTGCGTCTAACTGTAAGTCCTGCCCGGCGCGTGCCAAATCGTAGGCTCGTTGTCCCTTCACTTTAATCGCTGAGTAGATCGGGGGACGCTGTTGAATTGTCCCAGTAAACCGCGGCAGCACCGCCAAGACCTCATCGATCGTCGGCACCGCAACATTTTGGAGCTCTACAATCTCTTCCTCGATGTCATCTGAAGCACTTCGACGCCCGAGCAAGAAGGTACCGGTGTAACGCTTTGGTAACTGCTGAACATATTGGATCAAACGAGTGGCCGGCCCCAGGCAAACGACCAGCACACCGGTAGCCAGCGGGTCCAATGTACCCGCATGGCCGACTTTGACAGGGCGCACGATGCGCTGCACGCAATTCACGGCGTCGCGCGAGGTTTTGCCAAGCGGTTTATTGAGGTTGAGTAGTCCGTACATCAGTAGATTTTAGCGTCCGTTTTGGTGCTCACGCCCCGTGTTCGGAATCAAGCTTCCACAGCAAAAAAACATTTCGGAAAAAACTCCGCTTTTGTCCCGCAATCGAACTAGGCTGCCGGTGTATTAGATCTTTGGAGGCATTCGAAAGCTTCTCGCTGATCCTAACACTGATTGCTCGATCTATCTCGGGGGGGAACGATGATGAAACTGCGCTCGGGGTCCGCAAAGTCCAAGCGACGACCGAAACACTATCGGAAACGGCTAAGCTTCGAGTCGCTGGAGGATCGGCGACTGCTGGCCGCGGATTGCGTTGCACCGGAGATGAACGCCAGCGAATCCGACGTGTCGGCCTTTCTTAGCTGTGTGACCAGCGACATTTCGGCTTCTTCGACGTCAGCTTCTGACGTGGCTGCCTTGAATACATTGATCAACTCGCTCAGTTCAATCGGCAACCAGCTTCAAAGCGATATTACCGCCGCGACCGATGGCTTTGCCATGACGATTACGTCGATCACCGATATTCGCGATGCCGCGATTGAGGGCGCAATCTCGGTATACGAAGGTGCGATCGACAGCGCGAACGCGGTCTTGGAACTCGCGTACGATTCGGCGGCTACGACCTACAACGATGCCTTGACCATGGCGAACGGGGCTTATAACACCGCCGTATCGGATGCGGGCACCGCTTACGACACCACAATGTCGACAGCCAACGACATCTATGTCGCGGCCTTGGATAATGCGGCTGGGACGTACAATTCGCGCATGACAACCGCGGGCTCGATTCACGATGCAGCGGTCACCGCGGCTGGCGACATCTACGACGCCGCGGTCGAAACTGCGGACGGTGCTTACGAGACCGCGATGAACGGCGCCGCGGACATCTACAACGCTGCGATGGCTATCGCGAACGACGCTTATAACTCGACGATGGATACCGCTGACGCCCGGTATGTGTCTGACATGGATGCGGCCGGCGGCATCTACAACGCTGCGATGAACTCGGCGGACGGTGATTACCGCACGGCGATGGACGCGGCCGATTTGGGGTACAGCAATGATATTACCGCGGCCCAGAACACCTTCAACAACTCGGCTACGGACGCAGCGAACACTTATAACGGTGCTGTGGACTTGGCGACTGGGGTCTATAACGGCATCGTGAATCCCGCGTATCAGACTTACGTAGATGACGTCAATACGGCCCAGGACGACTACAATCAAGCTGTCACCGACGCGGGAGCAGCGATGGGCAGCTGCGATATAGACGATGATGCGTGTTGGACAGCCATGTACACGCAATACGAATCGGCCATGCAACTTGCCGCAGATAACTACAACACGGCAGTTACCACCGCTGCCGCCATATTCTCGTGGGTAGAAGAGGGTGCTTATGAGACTTGGACTTCGAGCGAGCAGGATGCCTGGGACCAATACGAGTCGGATATGGCCGATGCCAGCGACATAGCAACACAGGTCGAAATCGACGCCGCGGCCACTTGGCAAGGGTTGGCTGATACGGCAGAGGCAAATTGGAATACGGCAGCGACCACGACCGATGCGGTGTTCCAAATTGCGGCCAACGCTGCCGATGCAGCTTGGAACGCCGACGAACAAGCCGCGTCCGCAATCAGGACCGCTGCCGAGACGACGGCTTCTGCGGTCTATGACCAGGCCGAGCGGGACGCCAGCGACGTATGGCAAGCTGCGATCGACGGGGCTAACGCAACCTATGCAGCGGCGGTGTTAACCGCCGACAATGCCTATTCCGGCGAAGAAACGGCTGCCAAGGCGGCCCATGACCTGGCAGTGGCCGATGCCGACGCTGCATTTGATCTTGCCGAAGCCGACGCCCAAGCCGTGTATGATCTGGCGGTTCAGGCGGCGGAGGACGATTGGCTAGCTGCCGAATCGGATGCTTACGACGCACACGAAGCCGCGGTCGCCGTCGCGATCGGGATCTGGGAAGCTACCGAAGTCGCCGCTCGTGCCATGATGGAAAACACCATCACCATCTCGAACCTCATGGCCGAGGGAGCGATTGCAGTCGCGGTGTCGAATTTCGAAAGTTCAATCGCGACGGCACAGTCAAACGCGACGGCTGCGGGAGACGATGCCTACGCGGCCTTCGAAATGGCGTTGGGATCTGCAACGAGTGCCCTCGCAATGGACAGCTTTTGGGGCGAAGATACCGGCGGCAGTAGTTCAAACCCCGATTCTCTGCTGGGATGGGGCTTGGTCATTTTCAACGAGTTTAACGCCGGCGCGAATCAAGGGGCGGCAAATGTTCTCAACGCTGCCACCGATATGGCGATCGGAGTCGTAAACAGCCTCGTCGATGAAGTCGATCGATTCGACGTCGTACCCGATGTACCGGTTGTCGATTGGAGTCGCAACCTCGTCAGGCCGGAGACCGATGTCGCTCACGCAGTCAGTAAAGGTGCCGGAACGGTGGCGATCATCGCCGGCTCGATGGCACTTGGCATGTCTAACTGCTTCGTCGCTGGCACCGAGGTGCGCATGGACGACACATTTGAATCATTAGAAGGCACCGGCAGCGCGGCGGATCTTGCTATTGCCGCCGCTTGTATCCCGGTGGCGGTCGCTGGCTATTCGCTCAGCCGCCGCAAGAAGAAACGTCCGCACGAAAACAACGTCGACGATATCTTCGCGGCTTACGACCGCGAACTTTGTTAACGAATGGAGATTTGCCCTTAGCCGAACTCGCCAAGAGTTCGGACACCCATCGATTCGCCTCTGAAGTCTTGGCGACTTCAGCTACAGCACGACCAGCCAACTATCAACGAAGGTTTAACAATATGACACGCTTTCGATTCAACCACCGTCTCCAATCTGCCTCTGACTCCCCCCCTTGGAAGCGACGCGCCGGCGTAGCTTGGCTAGCGATCTGGCTGCTGATCGCGGGTGGTTTCGGCTACCGTCATTTGAGTCCCGAACGCGTGAGCGAAGCGCAAGCCAGCAGTAGGCTGGGTCGCGACCCAGCCTACACGAAGTCGATCGAGCAAATCCAAGTCGGCGAGCGCGTGGCCTTCGCCATCAACCCCACGGAACAACTCGACGAATCGCTCAGCTTCGACGTCAACCCACGAACGTGGCGAAAGATCACCCTGAAGACTTCGCAGCACGAGGTGGTCCTCCTAAGACCAGTGACTTGGGTCAACGAACATCTCGCTCACGAGGGATCGTCAATGATGCTGGTCGTCCCGGAACTCGGGATCGACGAGCCCGCTGAAGTCGTTTCCATCTGGCCCTGCCCCGAAGTTCGTCCCGGCGAAGGCCGGATTGTGCTGGGCACGTTCACACACATCGCCCCCGAAACGATTTGTATGTACCTCGACGGCCAGGACGATCCGATCCGTTGTACGCCGAATCACATCACGTGGTCGGTCGAGCATCGGGACTTCGTCGAAGCCCACGAACTGACCGCAGGCAGCACGGTTCTGTGCGACGATGGTGTGCGAAAAATCGCCCGCGTCGAGAAAATCGCCGAACCGATCCGCGTCTACAACCTGGAAGTCCAAGGCCAGCACGTGTATCAGGTCTCGTCACTTGGTATGCTGGTGCACAATGCGAGTCCTAGAACGATTGACATTCGTAATCTCAGTCCACACCCAAGTGCGCAGCGAACTGTTGCTGATGCGGCGAAACTGGAACATTACGGTGCATTTAACTGGGCAGAATACACGCCAATCGTAGTAGAAAACATGAGTGGCCGGATGGTGATCATGGACGGAATGACTCGTGTGGAAATGGCATTGCGAGCTGGGATTACTCATCTTCCCGCATTTGTTTATTGACGAATGGAAAGGACGTTTGGTGAATGCTCTCGATCAACTCTACCTTCGCCTTCTTCAAGTTGGTTTCTTGACAATTCGTTACGCTCAACGGCGTGACGAATTACCATGGGCGCGAGTGGAGGTGCAATTCTTGCACAACATTCCAACCTTGATTGGTGAACCGAATGGATTGCGTCACCGATGTTTTTGGGATATTGAACGAGCCAATTACCTCGACCAACTCCTCCAACTTGGAAGGCCTGAAGCTGTTGAGCGAATGGAGAAGTACTATCAGCCGCTTTTTGAGGAGATGCAGCCCCTGATGTGCCACCTCATGGAGGAGGCCGATAGGAAGAAGCGGACAGGGACAGATCAGTTTGAAAATCCGGATTGAAAAGGGACATACATAATTCGATCGTTTTCGATCTGAAGTGGTAACGAGAACAGACACACATGTCGCTTCAATGACACCTTGCTTGGCGAACACGCATCGGCCTTGGCTCGCTTTGCGTCCGGTTGTTGATCGATTGTGGCTTTTCTTGTCTCAAGGTGGTCCGACTCTACAACAACACACGTCCAGTCTACTTCTGAATAACAGGAACGAAATCATGCGACACGCGTTTACCATCTGCTTGCTACTTTTGACCGTTGTCGCCTCGATGGCCCAGGCTCAGGAGGCTGGTTTCTCGAGTTACCGTGAAGCGATGGCGAAGGGAGCCACGTTGTATAACTCGGGAAAACTGGCCGAGAGCCGCGGTCCGCTGGAGGCGGCGGCCAAGCTGGCCGAATCGGACAGCGACAAGTGCCGCATTCATCAGACGCTGATGGTCGTGTACGCCGAAGGCAGCGATTTTCCGAAGATGTATGAATCGGCTGAGTTCGTCGTCGAACACGCGCCCTATCCCTCGATGGCGTCGTTGACTTGCCGCTCGCTGCTGGGAACGGTCCAAAAGAAAGGACAAGTCGAAGCGGCTCGCAAGCGTTACGAGGACCGAGTACGGAAAAACGACAAAGATCGCACGGCGTTATACATCATGTCCAACTACCACGGTTTGCTGGATCGGGATTATGCGCAGCAGTGCAAGTATTTCCAGGGACTGATCCACCTGAACAAGGCGGAAGGCATAGATTTCGATTTCGCCCTCGCCGGGCAACTCGCCTTCGCCTATCGGTTGTCGCACCAGTATGTCGAAAGTGCCGAATTGTTCGAGAAGATCGCTCCGATGCACAAAGACGAAACCGCCTGGGACTACAAGGAAGCCGCCGGAGCGTGGCTGAAGGCAGGCCAAAAGGACAAGGCGCTGGCAGCCGCAAAGAAGGCCGAGGAATTGGGAGCCGACGCCCGAGCTGAACGGTCCATTGATCGCTGGCACGCGGACTTGGGCGAAGTGTTTCTCGCGACCGGCGAGGGGAAATTAGCGGTGAAGCACTACGAGAAGGCCATCGAGAACGCCAAGGCGGATTACTACAAAAAGAAGTTCGCTGAGGAATTGGAGAAAGCGAAGAAGCTGTAGACGGCGAGTTGGCTTGTCCAGTGGTTGTATGAAGTAGGCCGGACGCCGCAGCCGTCGACTCGTAGATTGCCCGACGAGGCGTCCTGCCTACCTCGCCGAATAAAGGTTGAACGCGTCTCGCGACGTCTTGTTCCGCGGCTTGTTGAGTAATCCGCACCTTTGTCACCCAACAGACGAGTCTACGACAAGTCGCCGGAGGGTGAGACGCAGGAGTTCAACTCGACCGTGAGCCGCGTTCCGATACGCACTGTTGTGGACTATACTCGACGAGGTGGAAATGTTTGGATTGGAAACTCGACTTCGCCAGCCGATTTTCCGTCGGTCGAACTCACGGTCTTCAATTTTCAATTGGTTGAGGTTTATGACGGAGCAATGAACTCCGATTCCCATTTTCCTGCTACGCGTCTTCGTCGCCTGCGGTATCATCCCGCCGTTCGTAGCCTCGTGCGCGAAGTGCGTCTCGACCCTAGCAAGCTGATCCTGCCCTTATTCGTACGAACGGGCAGCGGAATTCGACAGCCCATCAGTTCAATGCCCGGCCATGCTCAGCTGTCGATCGATCTGCTAAAAGCAGAGGTACGAGAGGCAGCGGATCTCGGGCTGGGGGGAGTGATTCTGTTCGGCATCCCGGATGAAAAGGACGAATTCGGAAGTAACAGTTATTGTGCGGACGGAATTATTCAGCAGGGAGTGCGTGCCGCGAAAGCCGCAGCGCCGGATCTGCTCGTTGTGACCGATGTCTGTTTTTGTGAATACACAAATCATGGGCATTGCGGTGTCGTTAACGAGAAGACAGGACGACCGGACGTTGATAACGACGCGACACTCGAGTTGCTCGCGAAGCAGGTCGTCAGCCACGCCCAGGCAGGCGCGGATATGGTCGCGCCGAGCGGTATGATGGATGGGATGATTGGTGCGATTCGCGGTGCGCTCGATGCGGAGGGCTATCAGCACTTGCCCATTATGAGTTACGCCGCAAAGTATTCGAGCGCGTTTTACGGACCGTTTCGAGAAGCTGCTGAAAGTACGCCGCAATTCGGTGATCGTCGGGCTTATCAGATGGATTTCGCCGCCGCCGCCGAACAGGCGATTCGTGAGGTGGAACTGGACCTCGCCGAAGGCGCCGACATCATCATGGTCAAGCCGGCACTCGCCTATCTCGATATTATCCGTCTTGTCGCGGAGCGTTTTCCCGGCGTGCCGTTGGCGGCGTACAACGTCTCGGGTGAGTTCAGCATGGTTAAGGCCGCTGCTGAAAAGGGCTGGATCGACGAGCAGGCCGTTGCGTTGGAATCGCTTGCTGCGATCACGCGCGCAGGCGCGAGCATCTTGCTGACTTACTGGGCGAAAGACGTCGCTCGCTGGTTAGGCTGACACGTATCGATAGAAATGGAGTCTTTGATGGGTCGCGAGAAGAGTCACGAAATCTTTGCACGCTCACAACAATTGATGCCGGGTGGTGTCAACAGTCCGGCTCGGGCATTTGGTGCTGTCGGTGGCGAACCCGTCGTGATGCAACGCGGCGAAGGTGCTTATCTATTTGACGTCGACGGCAATCGCTACATCGACTACATCGGCTCCTGGGGGCCGATGATTCTGGGACATACACACCCGAAGGTAACGCACGCCATTGAATCAGCCGTCAAGCGGGGCACTAGTTTTGGTGCGCCGACGGAAGCCGAGAACACACTCGCCGAGTTGATCATCAATGCGGTCCCTTCGATCGAAAAACTGCGGCTCGTGAACTCCGGTACGGAGGCCACAATGAGTGCGATCCGTCTGGCCCGAGGATATACGGGCCGTGATGTAATCGTAAAGTTCGCAGGCAACTATCACGGACACGTCGATAGCCTGCTGGTGGCTGCGGGTAGTGCTGCCGCGACGTTGGGGGTACCAAATTCGCCGGGCGTTACCGCGGGAACAACAAAAGACACGCTTGTGCTAGCCTACAACGATGTGACTGGCGTCGAGACTGCTTTCGAGAACTACGGAGCGCAGATTGCTGGTGTCATTCTGGAGCCAATTGTAGGCAACATGGGCACCGTTATCCCCTCGCCTGAGTTCCTGACGTCTTTGAGAAAACTGACTTCGCAACACAATGCTCTACTGATCTTCGATGAGGTCATGACAGGCTTTCGAGTTGCTTTCGGTGGAGCGCAATCCTTGAACGGGATCACGCCCGATCTGACCACGCTCGGAAAAATCGTGGGCGGAGGGATGCCGATCGGAGCCTACGGCGGCAAAGCCGAGATCATGAATCACGTGATGCCGGCGGGTCAGGTGTTTCAAGCTGGCACGCTCAGCGGCAATCCGATCGCTACAGCCGCTGGTATCGCGACACTTCAAACATTACGAGATGAAAATCCATATCCTCGTTTAGAGCAACTGAGTGCTCGATTGGCTGAAGGGTTGGGTGATGCAGCTAACTCGGCAGGCGTTCCTCACACCGTAACTCGTGTCGGCAGCATGTTGACTCTGTTTTTCAACGAATCGCCTGTGGACAATTGGCAAGTAGCTGCAAAGTGTGACACCGCGCGATTTGGAAAATATTTTTGGGGATTGATGGATCGTGGGGTTTATATGCCGTGCAGCCAGTATGAAGCACTCTTTGTCTCGGCGGCGCACACCGAAGCTGATATCGACGAGACAATTGATGCTGCTAAAGCAGCGCTGGCCATAAGCTAGGATGGAGCGTTAGTAGCGTCGAAGTATTTCCCTGGCGTCGCGCCTATTTCAACAATCCTTGGTCAAACTTCTCTTCCGCCGCGCTCTTGCGATAGTACTCGGGCGCTAGTTGCCAAACGTCGTTTCTCATACCGGATCGGTACTTTGCAAACGCAAGCCGTCCGAGAGTTGCGGCTTGAGGCTGCCATGAGTTCTCTGGACCGACTCGGACCTCGCTCGGCACATATCGCAATAATTTAGCCAGACCGGTTCCGGTTACGAGCTCGCCGCTGGCGAGTTTCCCGATCATGGCTGCATCATCGAGAATCTGCGTGGGTAGTAGCATTTCTGGCGTACCAGATTTATTCGGTGCGAACTTTGACGCGAAAACTTGCTTTCGTTGAGCGTCCATAACTGCCCAGAGTTCGCCGGATGCGTTTTCGACTTGCGCGGCGATAACTTCCAGCGTGTTGATCGCCAAGACCTGAGCACCCGTTGCATAGGCAAAGACCTTGGCGCTGGTGACTCCAGCGCGGAGACCGGTGAAGGAACCCGGCCCGCTGGTGACGGCAACAAGTTCGACCGCGTTCGGTTCCCAATTCGCGTCGCGTAGGATGCTCTTCAACGTCGGGGCCAGCGACTGTGCGGTTTTTTGCGCCGTGCTGAGGCTTGTTTGTACAATCAGGCGGCCATCGCCCATGGCGGCGATCGAGCCGGTGGAGCCAGATGTTTCGAGAGCGATAATTCGCACGGGTCGTTGCGGCCTCGTTGCCAGGGAGCGGTAAGTTCGATTCCGGCCACCGGTGGGCGAATCGAGATGCTAGTGTATAGAATGAAGCAGTTGTGTGGCACCATCGGACGGCTGGTCGGGATATTGCACGTCTCGGAACGTCCTAGTACACTGTCGCGTTTGGAGTTACGACGCGAGTTAGGTAATCTGGCTTCGAGACTATTCCCGTCGTGAACGGGACCCTTAGCCCAACGAACGCCGTTGTTGGAGGTTGTGTGGCGTGAAGCGAGCTTTAATCAGCGATATACACGCCAATCTCGAGGCGCTGACCGCCGTTTTGGCGGACATTCGTTCTCAGGAGATCTCCGAAATATACTGCCTTGGCGATATCGTCGGGTATGGGCCGAATCCCTGTGAATGTCTGGATCTGGTTATTAGACATTCGCAGGTGACGATACTCGGTAATCACGATCAGGCAACTCTTTTTGATCCCGATGGCTTCAACCCGGTTGCTTTGCAGGCGGTTTACTGGACTCGTGAGCAATTAGAGACGGGAAGCGGTACGCCAGCACAGCTCAACCGTCGATGGGACTTCCTGGGCGAGTTGCCGAGAACGCACTCGGAGGGAGATTACCTGTTTGTGCATGGTTCGCCTCGAGAGCCCACGAACGAGTATGTCTTCCCTGAAGACGTCTACAACCAGCGAAAGATGGATGCGTTGTTCTCGCGAGTGAACAAGTACTGCTTTCAAGGTCATACGCACATCCCGGGAATTTTTACCGTTGACCGAGAGTTTTTACCTCCTGAAGACATTAGCTATCGATATCGATTGGGTGACGAGCCTGTTATGGTTAACGTGGGCTCCGTCGGACAACCTCGCGATAATGATCCTCGGTGTTGTTATGTCGTAATTGAAGACTCGATACTCACGTACCGACGCGTAGACTACGACGTCGACAAGACGGCGCAAAAGATCTATGACATCCCAGATCTCGATAACATGTTGGGAGATCGGCTTCGCTCGGGCCGGTAGCAACACTTGACGCATCACATGACCGCTCCTAGACTTGCGGGCGACGCAGTTACGGGCAGACGAGCATCAGAGGCCGGTTTGTGAAACTCGCAATTCTCAGTGATATCCACGGTAATCTCGAAGCGCTCGAAGCGGTGCTTGCGGATATCGCCTCGCAAGATGTCGAGAAAATCTACTGCTTGGGCGATATTATCGGCTATGGTCCCAATCCACGCGATTGCGTCGATCGCGCGATGGAGTTCGACTTGTGCGTTCTTGGCAACCACGACCAGGGCGCTCTTTTTGATCCCGAAGGTTTTAGCAGCGGTGCCGAGCGGGCAATCTTCTGGACGAGAAGGCAACTGGAATCTCCGGACGATTCGCAGGAGATTCGTAAAAGACGCTGGACATTCTTGTGCGAACTGCCTCGTCAGCATCGCGAGGAGAGTTTGCTCTTCGTGCATGGATCGGCGCGAAATCCGTTGAACGAGTATGTCTTTCCGGAGGATGTCTATAACCCTCGCAAATTGGCACGCATCTTTAGCTTAATTCCAGAAGCCTGCTTCCAGGGACATACGCACGTCCCTGGGGTGTTCACCGAAGACTGCCGGTTTCTCTCGCCTCATGAAGTCAGCGGTAGCTATACGTTAAACGGGCGCAAGACGATGATTAATGTTGGCAGTGTCGGGCAGCCTCGGGATGGTAACCCGAACGCAAGTTATGTGGTGCTTGAAGATCGGCGGCGAGTACATTTCCGTCGTGTAGCTTATGATCGGGCCACGACCGCCCGTAAAATCTACGATACGCCCGATCTTGACAACTTCCTGGGAGATCGCCTGGGCGAGGGGCGGTGAATTGTTCTCCCATTGCAAGAATCGGCCCTGGCTGGAGAATTACAGTTCACAAACTCGCTCCAATCGCTAACCGTTGCCCTGCTGATGGCCGTCCTCGTAGCGACGGCAACTAAGTGCTGGCTCTGCTGCGTGTAAGGTTCCCGACTGTGGAAAAGCGTTTCGTTCTGTTTCTTGGGCTGTCGCTCGGCATTCTGGTCGGGTACAGCATGTTGGCGCGAATGTTCTTTCCGACGCCCCCGGTTGCGGAGCAAGAGGGCGAGGTCCCCGCTTCCGACGAGACAGCCGCAGCGTTGGACGGCGAACCGGCCTCACTGGGTGAGCACGCATCAGAACCAATCGCCGATCCGTCGCCTGAAGAACCTGTTGCGGATTCCGAGGTTCGCGACGTCGAGACGCCCGTTTTGATCGAACAGCGTTGGGAGACCCTCGGATCTTATGCCGCTGATAGCGAACACTCGTTACTAGTGACCTTCAATAATCGGGGGGCCGCTATCGAACGCGTCGAACTCACGACGCGAGACGCTAAAGGAAAGCTCAAGTATCGCAATCTGGAAGACAAGAGTGGTTATTTTGGATATCTGGCCCTGACTCCACGGGCCGAGTTAGGGTGTAAAGTCAATGTTGTCGGGCATGGTACCCCCGCCGAACTGAGCGGATTACAACGTGATGACATATTACTTGCCGTGGATGGCATGCCGATTGACGAGCCTTCGGCATTGACACAGGTGCTGGCTGGAAAGAAGCCGGGCGATTCGATCTCGCTTCAAGTCCACCGTCCGGGATCGAACTCTAGTGGCAAATTAGAGTTGACTGCCAAGTTGGACGTGCGACCGCTTGAGCTGATTCGCCCTGATCCGCTTCAAAAAGACGAACTGGTTCCGCATCCGCTGTCCTTTTTGCTGTCGTTGACAGAGAAGAGCGGCGTCAGAACCGTATCCATCGATTCACCCAGTAAGAGGAATTGGGAAGTCGAGAAGATCGAAGACGGTGTCCTCGAGTTTCGCGTAATGGTTGACGAGTCGACTGAATCTGGCGAGCCGATTCAACTCGTTAAGAGATTCCGCCTTGGCAAAGCTGAAGACCTTGCATCGGTGGAAGAATCGGCTGCACCGAATCCACCGCTCGCCTATCACGTCGATATGGAGTTGGAGTTAAGCAATGCAGCCGATGCACCGCGCCGACTGGCTTACTCGCTTGGCGGACCAACTGGTTTGCCGATGGAAGGTTGGTGGTACTCAGCGAAGATTCATCCCAAGATGTTCTACGGCGCGGGTGCGCGGGATGTTTTGATCCGTACGAAGGCCGAGCGTCGGTTGGTAGGATGTCCTGAACTCTACAAGATTGCAAAGAAGGAGCCGACGGACAAAGAGATCACGCTTTTTGCTGACGACGAGAAAGTGCCCAGCAGAACGCTCGATTATCTTGGTGTCGACACTCAGTATTTTACGGCGGCACTAATTCCGACTGGCCAGGAGGGTACTGGTTATGATGTCTTCGATCGTGCCGAGGCGTATGCGATCGGCGACGTGAGCAAGCAACCAAAGGGCTACAGTCGCACTACTGATGTGACATTTAGATTGGATAGCGCTCCGATCAGCCTGGAGGGTAATGCCAGCTACAAGCAGAGCTTCCGCATATTCCTGGGTCCCAAAGATCCCGACGTGCTTGAGCCGTATGGATTGGGCGATGTGATCTACTACGGCTGGTTCGGTGCCATTTCCAAGGTGCTAAAAACAATTCTGCATTTCTTTTACAGCGTTGTTGGTAACTTTGGAGTCGCGATCATCCTGCTGACGGTTGTTGTTCGTGGCTGTATGTTTCCGATCAGCCGCAAGGCAGCGAAGAACGCCGCGATGATGCAAGAGTTGGCTCCTGAGATGCGAAAGCTCACGGAAAAGTACAAAGGCGATATGGAGAAACGAGCCAAGGCGCAGCAGGAGTTGTTCCGCAAGCACAACTACAATCCGTTTGGCGGATGCTGGCTAATGTTTCTTCAATTGCCCATCTTTCTCGGGCTCTATCGTTGTATCGCAGTTGACATCGAACTGCGGCAAGCGGCACTGATTCCGGGGATTGAATGGTGCTCAAATCTGGCCGGGCCCGATCAGTTTTTATACTGGAAGTCGTTCATGCCGAATTTCTTCGTCGCGGAGACGGGGATGCTCGGTCCTTATTTGAACATTCTTCCGCTGATCACGGTTAGTTTGTTTCTTGTCCATCAAAAGCTGTTCACGCCTCCAGCAACGGACGAGCAATCGGCGATGCAGCTCAAGATGATGAAGTACATGACATTGTTCATGGGCTTCTTGTTCTTCAAGGTTGCGAGCGGATTGTGTTTGTATTTCATCGCTTCGAGCCTTTGGGGAATCGCGGAACGGAAGTTGGTTCCCAAGCCAAAAGTGAGTCTCTCCGCTGGCAGTGGAGGCGGTAACCCGCCGCCCAAGAAGATTCCTCCTTCAGGCTCGAACGGCGTCGAGGAAAAGAAGGCGGCGCGCAAGAGGCGAAACAAGACTAGATAGCACTTGGGACAAAGCCCAAGCGTTGTAGGTAGGACGAGTGCTGCCAACGATCGCGTGGAGGAACCGTCGGTCTCACACTTGCAGCTCATGCGAAAGCCCCGCGTCCATGCACCAAGTAGACGATACGATTGCGGCGATCGCTTCGGCCCCCGGCGGAGGGCTGCGTGGGATTGTGCGAGTCTCCGGACCCGACAGTGTCGCCATGATTGCGCGGCAATTTCGGTCGAACTGTGGAGTCGAACTGCAACAATTAGCTTTCGCAGAAAGATGTGAAGGAGTTCTGTCCGTTGGAGGGGCACTGGGTGAGTTGCCGTGTGCCGCTTACACATGGCCAAGCGCACGTAGTTACACACGTCAGCCAACGGTCGAGTTGCATACGATAGGCGCACCTCCGGTTTTGGAGGCGATCCTCCGGTCGCTTTGTGAGCGCGGTGTAAGATTAGCTCAGCCCGGTGAATTCACCATGCGCGCGTTCTTGGCAGGGCGGCTTGACTTGACCCAAGCCGAAGCCGTGCTTGGAGTGATCGATGCGACCGGTCAGAGAGATTTGGATGTCGCGCTAGCACAGTTGGCTGGCGGCTTGGCGACTCCGTTGCATCAGTTGCGCGAACGCTTGCTTAACATGTTGGCTCATCTTGAGGCTGGCTTGGATTTCGTTGAGGAAGACATCGAGTTTATCAAACGTGATGAGTTGATTCAGGGACTCGATTCAGCGATAGAAATCGTGGGCGCTGTTCAGCAGCAGATGCGATCGCGGAGCGACGCGGACGACAGCCCACGCGTGGTGCTCGTTGGCAGCCCGAATGTAGGTAAAAGTAGCCTACTGAATGCGATGGTAGGAGATGATGCGTCGATCGTGTCGGATGTTTCGGGTACGACGCGCGACTATGTCACACGCCGCTTCAAACTGGCGAATCGCGCTATCACGATGATCGACACGGCCGGTATCGAGCCGGAAACGCGTTTGGGTGGAATCGCCTCTGAAGCCCAGACGGCGACTCGTTCCAAAGAGCATGACGCGGCCCTGGTGTTGTACTGTGTCGATGCGACTCGCCCGCTGAATGTTTGGGAACGCCGTGAGTACTCCCGCACAGCGCATCTACCGCGGCTGCTTGTGGTAACGAAGGTAGACGTTGGTGCCTGGGAGCACTTTGAAGGTGAAGCCATTCGAACAAGTAGCGTTACCGGGCTCGGGCTGCTGGAGTTGCGCGAGGCAATTTACGCGAGAGTTTCAGGCGATAATTGCGATGCCGTGATGAGTACGGCTTTGCGTTGTCACGACAGTTTGCGGCGTGCGAGGTCTAGTTTGGAGCAGGCCCGAATCGTCGCTTACGAATCACAGGGCGAGGAGTTGGTCGCCGGCGAGCTGCGCGTTGGACTGGAAGAATTGGGAACCGTTGTTGGCGCGATCTACACCGATGATATTCTCGATCGTATTTTCAGCCGGTTCTGTATTGGCAAGTGAGCCGATCGACGATCGTTACGGGAAGGCAAAGATCACGCCAGCGATAACCGCCAACTCGGCAGCGCTGGCGTCGAGCCGAAGTCGGGGCACGTACAGTGAGTATGGTGCATAGTCCCCAGGTCGATAGTGGCCCAGTGTATATTGGCACTTGCGAGGGCCTTCGCTCACCATCATGTACGGCAATAACGGAACACGACCGAAGAAGTGTGCCGCCGAGATCGCAGGTTGAACCAGCGGAACCTTGTACCCATGGCGTTCCAGATTGATTTCTTCAAAGTACAAAGGTCGATGACAGATTGCGGGTGCTTCCCAGGATATCGTCGTTTCCAATTCCGCTCGGCTATACCCCATGCGATGAGCGATCTCGCCTTCGCGAGCAAAGCGTGCCGCCGCATAGTTCTTTGGCAACTCGCCGGCTTCCGGCTTCGTGCGAGCCGATAGCGAGTGAATAGGTTTGAGGTCCAGGTCGAACGCCTCAATTTCTTCCAAGTCGGCAAGCTGTTCTTTCGTAAGTTCGGGCTCAGCGTCCGGTACTGGCAAGTCTGCCGTAGCTGGTGATTGTTGGGCGAACTTCAATAGCGGTTCGACATCAGCAAACTGTATCAAAGGCTTAGTCGGCGGGATCTTCAGTATTTCGGAAGCTGATTCTGCGGCGGGCTCGAGTGTGGGCGATGCGACTTCGGCGAGAGACTCGTCGACGAGACGCAATACTGGTTCGGAGGGAACCTCGGCAGGTTGTTTCGGACTGTCCGGGATCGGAGAGGCAATTCGCGAAACCGGATTCGCTGCGAGCTCGATGATCGGAGCTGAGAGACGTCGTTGGGGCGGTCGTGGGCCCGAACCGCCTATTGCCGCGGGAACATCGTCAACTGACTTGTCCGATACTGACTCGTTAGATAGAGGATTCCGCTCGGCAATTCGAACCATACCAGCGACCTGGCTTTGCCTATCAGTAGGCCGCGATCTGGGGTTCGGCGCGTCGTAAGTTTCATGAGTGACCACTTCGGAAGAATGTTTCGCTTGGACATCGAGCATCGTTATCACTCGAGAAGCAAGTTGGTCGGGGAGGACATCGTGCTGATGTTTTGCCGTAAAGCGACGAGTTAGTCGATCCGTTCGTGTTGACAGGAACACCGAGCGATAAATCGGCTCCAAAGTGACGGGCGACGCTGGCAAGTTGGAGGGAAGGCGACTCGGCTGGGCCAAAGTGACGGTCGCCGTGTTCCGCTTTTCGACGCTTAATTCGCGAATCGGTTCGTAGACTCGAATCACGGGTGCAACACTTTTTATTTGATTGTCCCGAGAAGTTTGTTGCGACGCACTTACTTTCGTAGGGTCAAACGGTGCCGCATATTGGACGGTCGGATTGGCTCCAACCAAGGTTGGACGAGCGGCGGTGGGCGTCTGATCTGACTCGATAGGCAGCGGTATTGCCTCAGCAGCCACAATTAGCGTCTTTGGCTCGACCGTCGGATTGATAGCCGCCGCGGTGTGCCGCGGATTTAAATCGATTACCGGAGCGAGCTTGAGTTCGGCCCCATTGCCCGCAGCAGGACTGGAAAGTACCAGTACCGCGAGCAAGTAGCGGCGAAGCTGCTGTCCGGAAGTTGGTTGCATAGCGTGAGTTCGATAGATGGGGGGATCGGGTCGTGACGCAGAAAAACGCACGATTGTCGATATATGTCTCTTCGTCCACTCCCACTTACGATCTGTACAATTACGGCGATCCCAACAAACCTAAGGACGATTTAGTTCATCAAGACTCGTACAACCGTCATAACTTGCCAGTGCAAAGGCACACAACGAAGGCCTAGCATTGCTAGCGGCCTGTGGTTGTCGGAGTGCCGAGCCCGCACCTCAACTCGGCTTCGGAGCCAACGAGTCTGCACCTAAGGTGCCTATGTGCGTTTCGAGATAGTCTGGCGATCGCGACGCGTTTAGTTGAACGCGGGCGTATTCACGCCGATCATCGAGTCTGAGTCGATTGGCAACATCGGCTCGACTTGGGTCCGATGTATACGCTTCCACGTAATTCAAGTGCCGTTGCCAGAGCGCGACGTCACGGTTTTGTTTCGTGGCCAGGCGGTCACGATACCAGTTGCTCGACAAGAGATATTTGCGTGTGAACATGTTCCGAAGTCGCTCATCTGAAATCGTCATCCCATCGAACTCGCCGTGGGCCATGATATGAATTAACGCTCGGAGCGGAGGGCATGCCTCATCAATGGAACCATCTGCAAGATACCCCAAAGCTACTTGTTGATGAGCTTCGGTGACGTACTTAATTCCGTCTGCGAAGGCGTCCATATTTTGCGTTTCAGGCTGAAGCAATGACTTGTCAAAAACTTTGGTCGGGTTGTCGAAGACGCGTCCGAAGAATCGACGCACGAACCGGTGGTTGATTCGATATCCGAGCCGGCTGGCGAGTATCCTTTCGCCGTCATGTTCGAAGTCTTCCAGTCGCTCGAGGAGTTTCTCTTTGATTAAATACTTCGGATTGCGTTCTTCCGCCGAGAGGCGACACCAGATTTCTGGAATGAGAAGGCTGATGTCGTGATCGACTTGCATATTTGGACCGATGTGTCCTGCCGCGGACGAGAAGCCTGCCAATCCGGTCACAATAAAACTGACGAGCGCATTGTTGAGATCGGTCGTAAAACGCAAGGCGTTGAACGGACCCTTGGTGAGTGCGCCTTCACTGCCAAATCCCGTCGTGGAAGGACTCTTGCCCGTGAGAGAACATACGAAGTCCATAAACAGCTCGGGAAGCTCTTGATAATGAATCGGATTGTAAACGGCGAGGCCACGAATCCCGTTGGGTGCGTCCGGCGGGTTATTGCGACGACCGAAGAGTACGGAGTTGACCGGAACATGTAGCGGATCGTCGGGTCGAAGACCCCGCCACAAACGAATCCCACGCATCGCAACGAATCGATCGAAGGGCCGCACGAGGTCTGGCCGGCTTTGAAGATACCGAGGATTCTTTGAGAATCGGCCATCGATCTCTCTGGGAATTGCCGAGCAAACTACATATTCGTCCTGAGAATCCTCGAAATCGCGGAGTAGTTGCTGCATAGGCGGGCTGAAGGCGTCAAAATCCGCCACATACTCGGTCATTCTTTCGACGACCTTGCGAGTCAGCGGCTCGTAGTTCGACAAAAAGTTGTCGGGGCGCGTCAGGTCAGACTCTGTCTGCTTGTCGAGTCCTCGGTGAATTGCATCATCGGGGCGTTGGAACAACCGATACTCGCAGTTTTCAACGAATTTTACGCTGACAACTCGATCGAACTCACCAACGGGAAGATCCTTGAGCTTGGAAGTTGGGACCACAACCGAAGCGCTGATGTCGTCTTCTGTTTGAATTTTCGTTGCCGCCGCAAAATCTTGTCGCACTTTAAAAGTACGCCAAGACTGCCGACCCTGCAGCCCAACCCGAAGATAAGTGCCTACCAAGGCCCGGTCTCCGTACTTGAGTTCGTGACCGGGCTCGCCGTTTACGATATCCACATTGAAGTGTTCACGCCAACTACCGCTCCAACCAGGTCGCTGGAAACGCTTGATGATCAGCACCATCGCGTAGATATAGTTCGGAATCGATGCCAACCATTGGTTGTATTCGTCGGTATAATCGGGCGATGGCGAGAGCAGCTTGATTACGCTGCCCAATGATCTTCGCGGTGAGAGGACCGCTCGCGTCGGCTTGTTTGCATAGTCAGGATGAATGTCAGCGTCCGGACGCCACCGTCTCGAGTAGTCCTTCGAGAAAATCTCATCGACACGTTGTAGATCGTCTTCGAGATCAGAAACAAAGATCGGTCCGTAAAGCATGTAGTCAACAAGTGACTTGCTAATCTCGCTTTTTCCCCCGCCCGAGACCGTACACGGTTTATGGCAGAAGACACCTTCGCCAACAGTTCCGATCAGCCGCCAGGAGGGCGCCGCTGGATGCTTCTCAAGTCGCAACTTGTAACCGGATGGAGCCATGTAAACATGTCCGGGCAAAAGCGGAATCGATTTGGTTTGGTCGCCTTGTTTCCATTCGATTCGTTGACGCTGGACGCTCGCAAAAGCATTCTCGGGTATATAAACGAGCTCCGGGAATTGCTTATCCACGGCGTAACCTTCGTCTCGAACGTCGATTTCATCTGTGTACTGCTCGACGACATCTGCAAAGGTACGGTTGTTGTATCGCTTGCTATTTGCCTGAAACTCTTCGCCAAGGTTGTAGGTTGCAAAAGCGATCGCCCCGCCTGCGTGCTCTTCTTCAACATTGCCGAACAGGTTGGCGGCGTAACTGATCTGGGTCTTAACTTCCTTCTTGCAATACCCAAAGTAGTTGTCGGCGATCAGCGTGACGATCACGCCTTCTTCGTTCCTGCAAGTCAACTTGAATGCGCTGCCGTTGTTGTATAACTCAGTTTCATCTTTCCAACACATGCCATCGTGTTGTTGACGCTCGCTGGCGTCTTGGAATCTTGGCAGGCCCAGTTCTCTTTTCGTGACTTTTGTGAGATGCGGCGCGAGAATCACACAACCTGTGTGGCCCGTCCAGTGTACGACATCCAGGCCGGCGTCGTTCTCGGGCAAGAACGGATCGCCCGCATTCCCAAAAATCGACTCTACGAAATCGAGATTGGCGACAAAGCTTCCCGGTACGAAAAAACGAACCTCCATCGTTTTCCGGTCTGTCACTCCGGGCACTTCCGGGCAGACAAGCGGTCGGAGCAACAGCGAGACGAAGGCGCGTGTCGAATCCGATTTGCTGGAAGTAAAGGGCAGCAACAGCGATTCATCGGGCGGCGACATCGCACGCCGAAACAGTTCGGCAAAAGCGCGTTTCGGGACCGCAAACTTATCACCGGCGATCGGCAAACCGCCCTCACACACGTGAAACGTGCCGACCGTTGTTCGACGATCGTTAATCGGATTGTGCAACACTCCGTTTCTGACTCGATAGGACGTGAGCAATTCGTTGGAAAACGTATTGCCATCGACCGGCAGCGACAACTCGCGGGCGATTCCATGTCGATCCAAGACAAACGAAAGATCCGGCAGTCGTAGATCGAACCCGAGTTTCTCGTCGGAAAAATGACGATCGAGAAATGACTCAATTCGTGCATCGACGGGGCATCGTTCATCTGCCAATCGCCGCGCTAGTTCGCGATGACGGTCCAGCAATCCACGCGCGATTTGGACGAAGTCGGCCTCTCCTTCATCCAACACGCCGGGCCAACCGTTAGCGATCAGTTGGAGGTTGATATAGCGGAGGAGGCGAGTTCGTTCTCTGGGATCGCATTTCGACACGACGCCCAACGACTGTTTCAGGTCCATAGTTCTCTCGTAGCGTTAGGTCTTAACGTTTTTGAACCCGCCTCAGCGCCTGCACTTTGTCAGGCAATTCGAGATTTGTCAATCGGACCAAATCCGCGAAGGTATCTGCGTCTACCAGATGTAGAGTGGCCTGAATGACGAGCTTGCTGGCCGATAACTTTCTAAAGTCAGTACTGAAAGATCGGTGGCGAAGCGGAACTCGCGAGGGTTTAGAAGATTGCGATTCAGGCTGAACTCTAGCGAATCCAGCTACATCGAATTGAGAACTTGGGCCCGCTCAAAGTGCTAAGAATCAGGTTTCCCTCGCTTCAGTCGATGATGTGATTCTGGTCTTGTTAGAAATCCCCAATCGAGCGATTGATCTTGCTCGTATTGTTTGCCAAGTGTTTCGGCCGTGAGTCCCTTTGACAGCTCGAATCCCAAGTAGAACGCATGGGCTGGGTCCATGTTCTTGGGGTCGGTGTCCATTAACTTCTGAAAAAGTAGAAATGGATCGTTTGCATTCAAATGAAGCCCCGAACTGACCAGGTGCAGTTCGCCATTCTCGGCGAAGACACGAAAGTTGTTGTCCTTTATTTCGTGAGACAGTTGGTCGAGTTTGGAGTTACCATGCGGCTGGATAGCTGCATCGCGAAGCATCACAAGATCCGTCGAGACATGCTTGGGAGGAATGCCTTGGCGAACTGCGTAGTGTACCATGCGCCGAGCCAGGTCGCATTCGCGCACGCTTGTCTGTGCCCAGTGAATTACTTGGGTCGTCAGAACACTTCGGATGCCGAGTTCTTGACAAATTCCAAGTAGTAACAAGTTAATTGCTGCCGAGTCTGCATCCGTCAGTTCAGTGATATTGCCAATTCCCATCAGCATCTCGGCCTCGGGGTATCGGCGGCGGACATCGAGATAGCGTCCCAAGCTGTTGGCAAAACCGCATCCGACCGGCTCCAAAATTGGGTCGATCCTCAGCGGCACGCCTGCACTCGTAAGTTGTTCGAGGGTTTCGTCGAGCTGCCCGAGCGTTGCGAAGTCATCCGGAATAACAACGACCTCACAACCCCAATCACAAGCGGCGACACGATTCGTACTGTTGACGGAGAGTACGAGTTCCGCGCCGGCTCGCACCGCTGGGGCGATCTCGCGAGGATTCAAGCTATCGATCGAAACGCGATGGCCCTGACCTCGCAGCGCTTTGACACACTCACCGACGTCCCGCCATGGATCACCCGGCTCGCAGCCGACATCGATTACGTCTGCTCCCGCGGAACGTAATCGTTCTGCTTCTGCAAGTATCGCAGCGAGCTCCAGGCGGGGTGCGTGATTGATCTCGGCAATGATCTCGATGTCGTAACCCGAGAGCTCCAGTTCGCTTGGCGGGCGTTTCCCAAAAAACTCGGGAAGGGTCCGCAGATCTTTCGGGCCGCGAATCACAGGTATTCCGGCCACCGACTTAATTATGTCGAGCTCACCATCACAGTACCCAGGCACCACGATCTGGCGAGCATCCGCCGGGGGATGAACTCGATTGGCAATCCACTTCGGCGACATGAGAGCCGCCACCGTGATGGGTAGAACTTCGACGGAGTAATCGAAGTCAACCGACGGTCGCAACCGCTCCAGGACCTCGCGCAATGCGTGTTCCGCAAGTCGACCGGTAACGAAGTGAAGATGATCGGGCATGTGCCGAGTTTAGCAAATTGTCCTGACTCCCGGTCTTGGTGTTGCTTCCTCTGCGACATAGCAACGAAGTGACCGATCGACAAGCGCCAAGGCACCCGTTACTGGAGCAGGTCCATCCATATCCGGATAAATGTCCCTCGGCGCTTCGGCTGCGGTGTCGAGAAATAGCCGCCAGCGCAAACCCTTTGCGACTGCCGGTAAGATGAACTCGCGGGCATTAGAAGTCGCATTCACGAGGAACAGCACTTCGCGACCTCGGTTGCGGTCTGTCGACTCGTGATTTTGAAGTGGAGGTGTCAAAAGGCATGTCAAGGCAGCATCATTACCACTCCAGTCGACGGCTACTCCCAAGGCACTGAACCAACTGACGTCGGGCAGCCCGTCTTCAACGACGGGTCTTCCCGACAAAAAGTTTTTGCGGCGAACCGTCGGTTGCGATCTTCGGAATCTTGTGAGCCCTTGGAAGAATCTGACAAACTCGGCGTTCTCTTCAACCAGCTGCCAATCGAACCAAGAGATCTCGTTGTTTTGGCAGTAGGCGTTGTTGTTTCCGTGTTGAGTCCGTCGGCACTCATCGCCCGACACGAACATCGGTACCCCTTGGCTCAGCATCAGTGTGGCCAGCATATTCTTAATCTGGCGGGTTCGCAGTGCGGAAAGCTCCGAGTCGTCAGTTGGTCCTTCGATCCCGTAGTTGGCGCTGTAGCTGTTATTGTCGCCATCGCGATTGCCTTCGCCGTTCGCTTCGTTGTGCTTGTGGCGATAGCTGACGAGATCGTTCAGCGTAAAGCCGTCATGGGAAGTGATGAAGTTGATGCTGTTGTACGGCGTCCGCCCAGCGTGCTGGTAGAGGTCGCTCGACCCAGACAATCGCATCGCAAAGCCGCCAAGCGTTCCAAAGTCGCCCCGCCAAAACCGCCGCATATCGTCACGATAGCGTCCGTTCCACTCAGCCCATCGTCTTTCCTCGCGAGTGTCGTGCCAACGAGAGTCTCCAAAAGAACCTACTTGATAAGCTCCCGCGGCGTCCCAGGCTTCCGCGATAATTTTTGTGTCGGCGAGCATTGGGTCTTCAGCGATCGCCTCGACGATCGGAGCGTTGGCGATCAGGTCGCCACGACGGTCGCGATTGAGAATCGAAGCGAGATCGAAACGGAACCCGTCGATGTGAAAGTTGTGGACCCAGTGTCGCAAGCAATAGAAAATCATTTCGCGGACGATGGGATGATTGCCGTTAATCGTATTGCCGCACCCGGAGTAGTTCGAGTACGTGCTGCCGCCGTTGCCAAGCATGTAGTAAACGCGATTTTCGAGGCCTTTGAAGCTTAAAACCGGTCCCAGTTCATTTCCTTCACACGTGTGATTGAACACAACATCCAAAATCACTTCGATTCCGGCGCGGTGCAACTCCTTGACCATTTGCTTGAATTCGCGAACTTGAGCACCGGGCTCGGAACTGACGGCATAGCCCCGATGCGGTGCAAAGAACGCCATCGGATCGTAGCCCCAATAGTTGGGACGCTGGAGGACTTGGCCATTCGTGCCCCGGATTGGAAATTCGTGGACGGGCATTAGCTCGACAGCGGTCACGCCGAGCGACTTCAAATATGGAATCTTTTCGATGACGCCGAGGTAAGTGCCGGGATGTTTAACACCGCTCGTGGGACTGGCGGTAAACCCGCCGACGTGCATTTCGTAGATAATGCTTTCGGACAGATCACGTCGTAGATGCCGATCGCCTTCCCAGTCAAAATGTTCGTCAACGACGACCGACTTGGGCGGACGAATGATCCCGTCCGTTGACGGCTGAAATTCTCCGGCAAGCGCTTTTGCGTAAGGGTCGATCAGCCGGGCTTTACCATCGAACCAATGGCCTTGAGAGGGCGCGTGGGGGCCGTCGGCTTGAAAGTGATACAGCGTGGCGTCGCTGATGCCGGGAACAAACATGCTCCAAACATCACCCCAACGATCGGTCTCGGGATGAAACTCGATGACTTCGGCGGGCTCTGGATCGTCGACGCGGCTATACAGGAGCAATCGCATGGCCGTCGCAGAACGGCTAAAGACGCTGAACTGAACTCCACCGTCGTGGATCATCGCCCCGTAGGGTAAAAACTGCGTAAACTGCAATTCTGGGTGCGGGTGTCGCATAAGCATCGATTGGCATTCCTTAACAACTTCCGTGGTGTGAAACCTCGCTGGTGTCACAAGGTTACACCCAGAAAATCTAGAAGGCTGCCAATATCACCTCGTAACGCAAAAAACTCAGGCAATTCCAGGTCGCGCGCGCCACTTGGAAAAAGCTTTCTCAATTGAGCACAATGATCGCTCGCGTTGTCCCTGCGGGCAAGGCAGAGCATGACGATTCTGGCCGATTGTCAATCGCCGCTACCTCAACTGATTTGAGTAGTCGGAACGAAATGGTTATGCAAGTCGGGACCGGCGACAGCCGCTGCTTCGACATGTGAACAAGGTCGGCATTGACACCAAACTTGCCCCTCAGGATACTCCCGCTCTCTTCAGAAGTTTTCACCGGCGAACCCCCAGTTCCATGTGCTTGAGGCGTTTTTTTTCGGCGGTCATGCTGCTAGCGGCGATGTTGTGCGCGCAGAGTCTCGGTGTGACGGCGGCCCAAGAGTACGAAGTCGCCAACTTTGGGGACTCAGGTCAACCATCTCGAACGGGACTACCCGCGCTACCAGAGTCTTGGCAACCCCATAATTGGTTGCATCCCAGCCCGAGCGATCCGGCTCGCAGCACGGGGATCGGGTCTCCATTAAAAGGAACTAGCTGGAGGAACCGACCGTTTTATATCGGTTGGATGTTCGGAGATCTGATCGGCGATACTTTGATCGATCAGCGGGTTGACCAAGGGGATGGATTGTTCGGTGGATACCGGCTCGGTTGGGACTTTGATCACTACTGGGGCACCGAATTGCGATTCGCATTCGCAGAACCTGAGTTAGTCGACGTCCAAGGCGGATTGCCGCTGGCGAGCGCGACGGACAAGTTCTGGGATGTCAACTTGCTGTACTACCCTTGGGGAGATGCCACATGGCGGCCCTATGCCAGCGTTGGCCTTGGTTTTGGGCACTTTCGGTTCGTCGACACTACCTCAACACTATTTGATGACTACCTGTTCACCATTCCAATCGGTTTTGGTGTCAAGCATTACTACCGACCGTGGCTGGCGTTAAGGGCGGGGGTAGAGGACAACCTTGCGTTTGCATCTCAGGGAATTGACACGATGCACAACCTGTCTGTGAGCTGCGGCGTGGAAGTCCACTTCGGCGGGCCCCGCCAGACTTACTATCCCTACCACGCCGGTGGAATTATCTGGTGAGAGCCTTCAGCGGCCAGCCTTTGCGATTTGCCGAATTGGTTGAACGCGTGGTTGATAAGTCTTCTTAATCGTTAAGATGTCTGGCATGGCACGGAGGAAGGCGTCGATCATATCGGCATCCCACTGCCTGCCGGAGCCTTCCTTGAGGATCGTTTCCGCTCTCTCGACTGGCATTCCAGTACGATACGGTCGGTCGCTGGTCATGGCGTCGAAGGCGTCGGCAACCGCCAAAATTCGGCCATCTAAGGGGATGTCCTCCCCTGCCAACCCGTCGGGGTAGCCCCGACCGTTGTAGTTCTCGTGATGGTGCAGAACGCCCGGAAGGACGTAGTTGAGCGGCTCCAAGTCTTGAAGAATCGACCAGCCCTTGTCGGGATGCTGTTTGATCTCTTCAAATTCTTCATCCGTCAGTGGGCCGGGTTTGCGAAGCACTGCATCGCGAACGCCGATTTTCCCAACGTCGTGCAAAAGTCCCGTCAGGTACAGTCGTTCACAGTATTCGGCGCCCAGACCCAACTCTTCCGCGATGCGGCGTCCGTATAATGCGACCCTTTCGCTGTGCCCGCGAGTATATTCGTCTTTGGCTTCAATCGCTGACACCAGGGCTCGCACCATGCTTACGAGCAGTTCTTCGCGCTCGCGAAACAGTTCGACGTTTCGGGCATGTGTGGCCAAGATCGCCGCCGACGAACTCATCAGGGTAGCTTCGTGGGTGCCGAATTCCAGATAGCTCACTTCCCAAGGAACATCCTCAGTATTCATGTTCCGATCGTTGTTGCGGTTAAGTGCCAGTAGCCAACCGATGAAATCCGTGCCGTTTACAATCGGAACGATGATGAAGCTGGTGACGCCTGGAAAGCCCGCCGCTTCCGGCGTGCCTTCAAAGTTGTTCTTAACGACAGGTTGGACTTCGCACTGACTGCGGTATTTAATCACCAGTTGTTGGCACGTCTCTGGGGATACGCTGCGCGAGCCCGCCCAGACCGTCGGTTGCCCAACATGGACCAATGTTTCCTTACCGCTGCTGACCTCATTCTCTGCCGCAACGAGCACCAGTCCATCCGCTTCGAGCAACGGCTTTAACGTCGGCAACACGGTCTCGGCCATTGCGGTAAAGTCGAATGAGAGCTCCGAGATCTCTAGCAACTCGGCCATGCTACGCAGAAACGTAAGCTCTTCAAAGTCGTTGGTTACCTGACGCAAGAACGCCTGGTTTTCCTGACGAAGCGATAGCAACTCACTCTGACTTCGCAAATCACGTTGGAACAATTCCGCCAACTTCAATAGCCAGTCAGACTGCTCACACTCAAACTCGCACACGGCGACCAGTGCTTTCCGACTCGATCGCGGAATCGGAATCCCGAGCACAGTGGCAGATTCCGTCGACACGATTTCCGGTCGGCCGGTAGCAGCCGACTCAGTAAGGAGTCTTCCTAGTTCTGGATGATCGGCTTCGTCCGACAGAGTGCGATCAGAGTCGCCGCTGGATGTCAGATGATGCCATTGATCTGACTGGAGCCAAAACTGAACCTCCCCACCAAATGTTTCGCACAGCTTTGTCGCAAGGTCTGAAAGCGTACGTGGGTCGAATTGGATCGCGTTTGGTGTGATGACGGACATAAAGATTCAATTCTTATGTAAAGCGACTAGGCATCGATACCAAGGGGCAATTTGCCCCTCGCGACCACATCACCTAGGAAGTCTCGCAGTGATCTTTCCCCGAACGCTATGTTTCCCGGACGCCATGTCAGAAAAAGGGGACGCCATGTCAGAAAAAGGGTAGGTCAGGAAGAAGGACAGTCAATTCGGGGCCATGAATTAGCGATAGCCGAGACCGAATCGCCCCGGTTGGCAGAAAAATGAACCGAAATCCCCTGCGCTGCTTGTTCGTAACCTATGGTTGTTCGGAATCTCGAATCGTCACCTCGCGGCGGGAGTTCCTTAAACCAAGGTATCGTAAGAGCTTCCCGAGTTTCGGGACCGACAAGACGCACAGGAGTATCCATATTATGTCGCGCAAAGCTGGTTTCACATTGGTCGAACTTGTAGTGGTCGTCTTGATTCTCGGGATTTTGGCTGCTATCGCGGCTCCCAAGATAATCAACAATTCGAGTGACGCGGCGGATTCGAGTGTTGCATCGACGCTATCCGCAATTCGAGACGCTCTCGAGTTGTATGCAACGCAACCTGCTTCGGGTGGTTATCCGAACGGGGCGAACTCAGCCGCAATCCAAACAAAGCTAAAGCCCTTTCTGCGCGGCACGAAGTTTCCAAAGGCCACGGTCGGTGGGCTAAACAGTTCCGACATCAAGACGAGTTCGTCGTTGACGGTCGGTGGTACACAGGGCTGGGTTTACGATCCCACCACCGGTGACTTCATTATCAACTCGGACTTGCTGATGGGTGATGGGGTCACGAAGTATTCCGAACTGTAACGTCCAGCGGTGACGCTGTGACAATGTTCCGGTTTTGACGGTCGTACGTCAGGGCCGGATCAGAACGACTGTTTCTGGAATGACGAAGTCGAGGGTCAAGACGGCCCGATGAAGTGTTACAGGATTGTGGCTTGCACGTGTAGTTCTCCAGAAGTCCGAAAAATTCAGATCATTGACGAGGGCGGAGATGAGTAACTCAGACAGACGCATACTCGTTGTAGAGGATAACGCGGCACTTGCCAGTGTCGTTCGTTTCAACCTCGAACGGGCTGGGTTCCAAGTCACCGTTGCTTGCAATGGACGAGTCGCATGGGACGCCGTTCAGGAAGATGCTTTTGACTTGGTCATCACCGACCAACAGATGCCAGAGATGACAGGGACTGAGTTCTGTGAAAGACTACGCGGAGTCACGGGATTCCAGGAGCTGCCCGTCATTATGCTGACGGCCAAGGGTATGGAATTGGAGCTGCCGCGGTTGAAGGCCGAGTTGGGAATTGCCGCGACCTTCCTCAAGCCATTCAGTCCGAAAGAGATCGTCAAAGCGGTTGAAGACCAGCTGGAAGCGGTCAACGAACCCGTTTCGCCGTAGCGGAGGCCAAAGGGTGAGGCGAGTGAATGTTAGCAAGATCAGCCAAAGTCGAACTGCCGCGGCGGGTAGTTGTCTACTACTTGTTGTTTTCTCTTGTGGCGTTTTGCTGGCTGGCCGGTAGTGCCGTCATCGTAACGAAAGCGATCGTTGTTCAACGTGACGAAGACGAACTGCTGTCTTATCTTCCTTATGCCGCAACGCTGACTTCGATCGAAGCCGATACTGGCGACGAAGCGAAGTTGCAATCGTTGGTGGGAAGATTCGCCCGCGAACGAGCATTACGGTTCTGTGCGTTTGTTGCACGCGACAATTTGTATATCGCGCACTCAGACCGGCGACAGGTTGGTTCACCGCATCAAATCGATGGGGGAATCACAACTCGCCATGAGGATATCGAGGCCGTCCGCCATTGCTGCGGCGGCGTGAAGATCTGTGAATACAGTACACCGATTCAAGTGGGAGAGCTCGCTGGCAGGTTGATCGTAGCGAGGCAAGAACCGTCGCTGGGCGAGACGTTTTGGATCGTTACGCCGTATGCACCTTTTGTCGTTTGTGGCCCGCTGCTGCTTCTCACGTTAGGTGGCTTCACACTTCATCGTCTTGTAAATCCACTGGCCGCCGTCGACTCGCAACTTCGCCAAGCCGCCATGGCGCCGACGCTGGCCGATGTCGAGTTGAAGTCCATCAAGTCACGCGGACCGAGCGTCTTGGGCTGGAATCGGATTGTCGGGCGGTTCCACGAGGAAAGCACGAACGGCAGTCTCGATCAGCGAATTAATCAAGCCGTTCAGTCGCTTCGACAAGGAAAGTCTGATGATGTGCTTAACAGCCTGACAGATGGGATCGCTGTGTGTGACCAAGATGGAAAAATGACTTTCGCCAATCAAGCGATGGCTGCGATGTTCGCGGGCGACGCGCAAGCCGAAAGTCTGGTTGGCAGGGAGCTTGAAACGTGTATGGGGCTAGATCCAAATTCGGATACCTGTGCTCTGTTATTCGATCCGGATTTGTTCGCCCGACATGTTGTTGATGAATTGGAACGCGGTAGCGGCGAGTCGAAACAGATACTTCGGATCGCCCGCGCGCCGCTTCGCACTGCAGAGGGGCTTGATGGCAACGGACATGTTTGGACCGTGCGCGATATCACGCAGCAAAAGCTGGCGGATGCAATGCGAGACCAGTTTCTTGATAACGCCACTCATGAGCTTCGTACACCTTTGGCCAACATCAAAGCCTATGCCGAAACGCTATCGATGGACGACATGCTCGACGTCGAGTCGCAAAAAGAATTCTGTAACACGATCAATGTCGAGGCCACTCGCTTGGCCCGATTTATCGACGACTTGCTAAGCGTCAGCAGCATGGAAGCCGGTTCGTTGACGTTGAACAAGCAAGGCGTCGATTTGCAACGCTTGTTTGAGGAAGTCATCGGCAAGATCAAGCCGCAGATGGATAAGAAGGACCTTGAATTCGAGACGATCTTCCCGGCCAAGTATCCGCAAACGCGACTCGACAAAGATAAAGTCAACGTCGCGCTCGTGAACCTGTTAGGCAACGCTGCCAAGTACACGCCGGACGGTGGCAAGGTGCGCTTTGAGGTAAAGATAACCGACCGTGAGCTACGAATCGAAGTGGAAGATTCCGGCGTGGGCATTTCGGAGCAAGAGTTGCCTCACATTTACGACAAGTTCTTCCGTAGTGCCAACCCCGCCGTACAAGCGATCACGGGGACGGGGTTGGGCCTTTCGATGGCTTACGAAGTCATCAAGTTGCACGGCGGTGACATGACCGTTCAGAGCAAGCTTGGCGAGGGCACAACATTCGTCGCGACTTTGCCATTGGAATGAGAGTGAGCGATGTTTAAGCAGGCCAAACAAGGTGCCATCAGCGTTATCAGCGGTTCTGTCCCGCTTAGCGGTGACGCGTTGGATTCGCTGGACAGCGCTTTCGCAGATTGTCTCAGAGAGGGGCAGCCCCACGCAGTACTCGATCTACGCAACACACCGCTGATTGATAGCGCCGGGCTCGAACGCTTGCTAGAGTTGCGCGACCGATTTCAAAAGAGGACCGGGGTGCTGAAACTCGCCGGCGCAAATCCGCTGTGCCAGGACATCCTGTCCGTTACCGGGGTCGGTTTGCAATTTGAAGTGTTTCCCGAAGTCAGTCAGGCTGTCGGGAGCTTCATCCAATGAATTCAGCCGCCGACACTCCGATTGCCGATGCGGCCGCGGCAACGCCGCTCGGTTTTGCCTCCACGTCAATATCAGGCGGACGCACGTCACGTCACCGTCGGCGGATGCCGCTTGGTGAGCAACTCGTCGAGGCTGAGCTACTGACGCGGGACGAGTTGGAAGACGCACTCAAGCTTCAGGCCTCGAAAGGGCAAAAGCTCGGCGAGATCCTTCTGGAGTTGGGGGTCATTACCGAAGACCAGATGTTGCCCTTCATCCACCGGCAACTCGGAATTCCCTCCGTCAAGTTGCGCGAAGGCGTGATCGATCCTGCCGTGGTTCGGGTCCTTCCTCGCGAAGTGGCCGAACGGCTGACGGCGCTAGCGATGTTCAAGGTGCGCGGAGTCGTCTCGGTTGCGCTTCCGGAGCCTGAGAATCTCGAACATCTGGACGAGTTGGAAAGAGTCACGGGGCTAAAAGTCCGTCCCGTCTTTGCTTTTGCGAGCAACATTCAACGGATGATCGCGAGAGCCTACGAAGAGGACTTTGCGGTCGACACTGTCACCGCCGATATGGATGAGTCGGCGGTCGAACTCCAGAACGAGTCGGTCGATGTCGATTTGTCATCCGTCGAGTCGATGGTTGATGGCAGCCCGGTCATTAACCTGGTGAACTACCTGATTCTACAGTCGCTTCGAAAGGGTGCGAGCGACATTCACATCGAACCAACGCGAAAGCATACCATCGTGCGTTTTCGCGTTGATGGTCAGTTGATCGAAGTTCTGCGTCCCCGTCGCGACATTCATGCAGCCATCGTCTCGCGAATCAAGGTGATGGGGAAGATGGATATCGCGGAGCATCGCGTTCCCCAAGATGGCCGCTGCCAAGTTGCGGTTGAGGGCAAGGAAGTCGACTTGCGTATCTCGACGCTGCCGACCGTGCTCGGTGAAAAGGTCGTGTTGCGGGTTCTCGATAGACGTCGTGTCACGTTCAATTTGGACAAACTCGGAATGCCGAGAGAGTCCTTGGGCAAGGTCAAGAAGCTGCTCGCGAGACCGCATGGTTTGATGCTCGTTACCGGTCCGACCGGAAGCGGCAAGACAACGACGCTTTATTCCGCACTCGAACTGCTCAAATCGGTTCATCGGAATATCATTACCGTCGAAGATCCCGTCGAGTATCAATTGGAGTTGATCAATCAGGTTCAAGCCGAAAAGTCTCGGCAGCTTACTTTTGCGAGTGCCCTCCGCGCCATCTTGCGGCAAGATCCTGACATCATCATGGTGGGCGAAATTCGCGACGGTGAAACGGCGCAAGTTGCGGTACAAGCCGCGCTGACAGGGCATCTTGTGCTCAGCACGTTACACACGAACGACGCTCCGGGCGCTGTGACACGTCTTTTGGACATGGGCCTCGAACCATTCAAGATCTCAGCTGCCGTAATCGGAGTCATCGCACAGCGACTTGTGCGAACGATTTGTCCGAAGTGCCGCGCGTCATATTACCCACCAGCGGACTTTTTGGAGACCATTCATTACAAGGGCGACAAGCGGCGGTCATTCGCGCGAGGCGAGGGATGTCGCGATTGCTACGACACGGGGTTTCAAGGGCGTCTGGGTATCTACGAAGTGCTTGTCGTAGAACCCGAGCTACGGGAGATGATCACGTCAAACGCCAACGTCGAAGAGTTGCGAAGATGGTTTCGAGCAAACGGTGGAAGCACTTTGCTGGATGAAGGCCTGCGTATGGCCGAGCAAGAGATGACAAGCCTCGATGAAGTCATGCGAATTGCATTCGCTGAGTAAGGTTATGGTTGCTGGAATCAACAATTCGGGTAGGCTTGCCGGTCATATTGTGACCGAAAGACGCCCGATGTTTGGACCGCGGGTCAAGCCGGCCGAATTGGTCGATATGACATCGCAGATGGCTATTATGACACGTGCAGGCGTAGACATTGCGTCCGCCCTGGACTCACTGGTCCGGCAGTGCACTTCCCCATTTCTTCGGAGCATTCTCGAAGAAGTCCACGAAGCCGTGTTGGGTGGAAAATCGGTCTCCGAGTCGATGGCTCAATACCGACATGTGTTCGACGAAACATTTGTCGCGAGTGTCGCGGCGGGCGAAGCCTCAGGGCGATTGCCCGACGTATTGAGCCAACTAGCTGAACTGCTTCGCAATGATATGCGATTGAGGAATTCGGTCCGCACGATGCTCGCGTATCCGATTCTGCTATCGAGTGTCTCCGGAATTGTGCTACTCGCGCTGATCCTGTTTGTCTTACCAAAGTTTGCGGAAATCTTTGCTGACTTCGACGCGCCGTTGCCCGCCGTGACGCAGATGCTCATTACGCTCTCCTCGGAGCTGCGCACACGACTGTGGTTGTGGGGACCGTTGGTGTTTGGCTGTGTTGGCGGCGCGTACGCGTACAAACGAAGTGCGGCTGGTCGTGTGGCTTGGGACCGATTATCGCTGCACGCGCCGGTCATCTCAAAGGTGACCCGTGCACTCCTGATCGGTCGAGTGTGCCGCCTGTTGGGAATCATGATCGATAGCGGCGTACCGCTGCTTGAGAGCCTCCGATTGGCGCGATCTTCCGTCAAGAACTCTTTGTACAAGGAGCTATTTGTCGAGTTGGAAGACGATGTGATGAACGGGCGCGGGTTGTCCAAGGCGTTGCTCGCAAGTGACTTCATTCCGGGCTCGGCTGGTGAAATGGTCGTGACTGCCGAGAAGACCGGGACACTCGGAATGGTGACTCGCATGATCGGCCAGCACTATGAAGAAGAGGGAGAGGCCAGGTTAAAGGAGTTCGTCGCATTTCTCGAGCCCGTGATCACTGTGGTAATGGGCCTGCTCGTCGCCATCATCGTAATGTCGGTGATGCTGCCTTTGTTCGACCTCTCGTCCGTTGCGAAAGGATAATGGCATGGCACAAGGAACGATTCACGCAATTTCCGCAGGAAAGGCATTCCTGGCCACCGCTCTGCTGGCGGCCGGTTACCTCGCTGGACAATGCACGCACGATGCAACCGTTCAAGCGGAAGTACGGCCCGGTCAGCCCGAACCTGCGCACTTCAGAAGCGGGGCACAACGCTCGGAACTCTTGCTGAAGGACATCTCTGCAACGCTTGAGAAAATAGATGCGAGGCTGGAACGGATGGAGAAACTGGCAACTCAATTCTCTCTTAAAAGCGATCCACAGTCACCGCGGGAGACTCACTAACGATGATCTTCTCTCGAACGAAGGGTTGGATCGGGGTCGATATCGGGACTCACACCGTGAAGCTGGCGCAAGTGGAACGGCGAGGTTCGCGTGTCGAGCTTATCGAAGCCTTGAGTATCCCGCGTCAAGAACCGTGGCCCGAGACCAGCGATGCAGCAACGGGAGTTCCAACCAGTGCGGAGATCCAAGCGGCACTCTCGCTCGGGCGGGACTTTCGTGGTCGTGATGCTGCCGTGACACTACCGATGTCGGTTTGCGATCTGCGGACGTGTAGCGTCGGGGAGGGTACTGAATCAGAACAGCGAGCCGCAGTGTTGAAACTGCTCGACATGGGAACTGGCGAGGCTACGGGAGGCCAAGAGTTTGACTACTGGTCCGTCGAATTGCCATCGGAAAAGGCTTCGTCGGGAGACAACACAATCGTTCTGTCCATCGCCTCGTCCTGGGCGACGCGAGTCGCAGAAGACATGCGTGAGTCGGGCTTGGTTGGTCAGGTTCTCGACGGACTGCCGCTGACCATTGGCAGGGCCCTCTCGCTGAGCATGCCGAATGCGACGAACCCAGTGGCCGCCGTCGATTGGGGGCATCATCGTGCGACGCTCTGTTGCATCAAGAGTGGTCGCCCGCTCTTCGTCCGGACGTTGCGTGACTGCGGTTTTCAAATGGTTACGGAGACGCTCTGCAAAGCACTCTCGGTAACCCCGGACGAAGCGCAGAAGTTGTTGCGCGACCACGGGCTGCCGAATCGTATGCGAGGAATCGGAACCGACTTGCAGGAGGTAATTGAGGAAGTCGTTCGCGAACCGCTTGACCGCTTTCTTGATGAGTTGTGTAGGACGACGAACTTCTTGTCGCACCAACGACGTAGCATTGCACCCACAAAAGTCGTGCTACTTGGCGGTGGCGCCTCCGTAAACAATATGGCGGGTTATCTTAACGAGCGTGTGGAGATGCCTGTCGAGTCATGGTCGCTCGACTCGCGTGAATCGCCAATCGCTGAACGCAATCGTCACCCGATCGAGTTGTTCGGACCAGCAATAGCCCTTTCGTCGTTAGCGTGGGCCAATTGAAATGAAGTCGCACCTTAATCTGTTGCCGATGGGCTACCGACGTGGGCAATTGATCCAACGTCGATTGAAGCAATGGTCCGTGCTGTGGTTTCTGGCTGCTGCCGCAACTGTCCTGCTGGGCTGGACGCAATGGTCACAGTACCAGGCAGGTGCCGCCAAACTGACCGCATTGCGGATTCGTTACGAACCAGTTGCCGCGATGAAAACAGACGTCATCGCGCTACAAGAGAAGATTGACGCGTTGCAGCGACGTGAGTCGCTGGCTCTATCGCTGGCTGATGAGCGTTCGATGCTGGGACTAGTTGGCCTGCTGAGCGAGGCGCGGCGGGCTTGTGACGGTCGGGTTTCGATCGCACACCTTAGTATGCAGAGGAATGAGGGCGATCATGCTGCGACAAGCGTGATGACGCTATCAGGAGTCGCGATGGACGATTTGGCGGTGGCGCGATTTACGAACGCGCTACGTGAAGCGAATGCTTTTGTGGCCGTTGATTTGCGATCGACTGGAAGCACGAAAGTTGGCGAGATCGAAGCTCGTACCTACACGATGGAATGCACTTTCTGAGACGATCCATGTCTTCTGATTCAAACGACCGACGACTGATGATCCTGGGGTGGTTGTTCCACCTTGGAGGACTAATCACTTTGGTGGTCGGTGCCTGCGCTTATCAGTTCGTTGTCTCTGGACTGATTACCCGTCAGCAGACAGACAATGAAGCGGAGATTTCGCAACTGGAAACACTCCTCGAAAGCGAAGGTGACGTCGGGCGGGAATTCTCCCGTCTGCAACAGGAACTGGCGAGGCTCGAAGCGAGCGCCGAAGCCGCGCGCCAACGCATCCCCGAGACTCCACAGGAATCGGAATTCTTGGCACAGGTGTCGGCTGCGGCGAAAGAGAAGGGTCTTGCCATCAAGAATTTCACGCGTGGTTCCGTCACCGTAATGGGCACACACTCTCAGCTGCAAATTCGTTTGACCGGTGAAGGCGACTACGCGAGCATTTGCGGATTCTTCGACGAGATGTCGACATTTTCGCGAGTTGCGACGGTCAGCCAAATGAGTCTCACTGTGCCTAGCGAATCGGAGATCTACCCGCTCGACATGACGATGACGCTGTATTTTGGCGCTAGGGCACCGCAGGGAGGCAACCGTGGCTAAACAAAAGAATGCGCCCAAGGGCGGGCTCACTCTCGGAAAAGGGATCACGATCGGCGTCCTTTCGATAGTGCTATTGTTCCTGATTGTGTCTCAGTTTGGGGGCTCGAAGGCGCAAGTCCCGCGTAGTCCCCGGTCACGTACGAGAACCGCGAAGACGGCGGAACCGGAGACCGAGACGACGAGCCTTGTCGCGACGACCAAACGATCTGAGAACCGCTGGCCAACTTTTGACATTAAGAATGTTGTCGCCAGCAATCCTTTCATGCTCCCCGCTGAAATGCTCAAGAGTCGAGAAGCTGCGCCGACTTTGCCGTCGACGTCGGAGGAAGGTGAAGCTGGGGAGGATGTAGCGGCGATCGAGTCCGCGGACATCCGGGAAATGCGGCGCCGACAGGCGGAATTCATGGCGAGCCTGAGGGCGAGAGGGGTCGATATGATTCTAAGGTCCCAAAAGGGAAGTGTTGCGCGCATCGGTGACTTGAGCCTGCGAGTTGGCGACGTCCATGAGGGTTTGCGCGTCGCCGAGATTGGTCAAAGAGGTGTAGTGTTTGTGCCGGCGGATCACGAGGAGTTCCAGCCAGAGTAACGACAGGGAGGTATTCTGACACATGCGCGGACGAGGTCGTCTTGCCGGACGGCATCTCGCGATCCCTTTGTTGGGCGCGATCGTCCTCGCTGCGCTGATTCCGGAGTTCGTTCGCTCGCAGAGCCCCACTAGAAGTCGAGCCATTCGGACGGCTCAAGCACCATCCAGTGGTACAGCTCAATCACTTCGTCAGACATCTCCGACTCTCGCCGGCGACTCGATACCACCTGCCTCGGAAGCTCGCTTTCTGCCGCCCCAAGATGACTCGACGGCGCAATCAAGCGAGGAAGTTGTAACTCCACCGCAGGAAGAAGCATTTGACTACACGGTGCCGCTTCGTGGCCCTTCCGATGGAATGGTACTGGAATCCGAAGACGGGCTAATTTCGCTCGTTGCACGGAACGCTTCACTGCAGGACGTTCTGACGGCCTTGGCGGAGACACAAGGTCTAAACCTGATCACGCAGGAATCAGTGACGGCACAACTTAATACGACCCTGCATCGATTACCCTTCGAAGACGTTCTGGACGTGATTCTATCGACCAGCGGTTACACCTGGGTTCGAAATCGCAATGTGATTCAGGTGACAAGTGTTTCGAGTTCACAAGCACTCGCGCCGGAAACTCAGGGGCGGATGGTTGAGGTCTTTAAGCTCGATTATGTTTCGGCAACGGACGTGAGTGCCGTTGTGCAAACGATGCTCTCGCCAGCGGGAAGTGCGAATGTCATTACGAGCTCGCCTACCGACAATCGTAAGACGCAAGAGATTCTCGTTGTGCAAGACTTGCCCGGCTATCTAGAAAACATCCGCCATTATATTCGCCGACACGATGTTCCCCCGCGCCAGGTGCTAATCGAAGCCTACATTCTGAAAGTTGAGCTAGGTGACGATATGCGACACGGTGTTGATTACGACCATCTTTTCAACATGTCGAGCAACGTGTTTCAGATCGAATCTCGAGGGCTGGCAAATTCCGCGGCGAGCCCGGCGTTCATGTTGAACTTGAGTGGCGGCAACCTTGGGGCGGTCGTGGAGATGCTTGAGAACACGACCGATGCCAAGACACTTGCGTCCCCGAAAATTCGCGTCTTGAACGGACAGACAGCGAGAATTCAGGTCGGCGAACAGCTTGGTTTTCGCGTGACCACCACGACAGAAACGAGTACGACCGAAACGGTTCAGTTTTTGGATGTCGGCGTCGTTCTGTCCGTGACGCCGAGAATTGGTAGCGATGGCACCGTGATTATGAACGTCAAGCCCGAAGTGTCGAGCGGGCAAATCAATCCGAACACCGGGTTGCCAGAGGAAGAGACGACTGAGCTGCAAACAGACGTCTTGTTTCGTCACGACCAGGCGTACGTTATCGGCGGTTTGATTCAAGAGTCGGATACCGATAACCAAACGAAATTGCCGTGGCTAGGAAGCCTGAAGTATATCGGGTTCTTTTTTCAGCGGGCCGAAGTCGCAAAACGTCGCTCGGAGATCATCGTCGCGATTTGCCCTCGCGTCATGCCGTTTGATCCCATCGCCGAAGGCAATCTGTTGTTCGAAACCGAAAAGGCAACCACACCCTTGCTCTATGGACCGCTGCTAAGCTACCCGCGACCCTGGGAAGCGCAGTTGCCCGGTGCTTACACCGATCCCCATATGCATCGCTTGCCGGCCAATTGGGACCGCCTTCACCTGCAAGATAGTTACGACTGCGATGTCTACTCCGCCCCTCCTGCAATCGGTGGATTTAGCCAGCCGGACATGTTGCCCGGAGTCACTCCCTCGAACTCGTCGCCCAGTCCGGCGCCGGTTTATACAAGCCAGAGGCCCGCTACAAACCAAAGAATCGACGCAGTTCGAATGAGTCGGTTACCCGAGATCAATGGCCCTCGGACCGGTTCAGAGAGATTCAGGGTGCCGCTGCCGAGTTCCATGCTACGTTAAAGTAGGGACTCTTGGGACGCGGTGTATTTGGGGATGCTTGTCGTTCAAGCTACCGAGTGTTTGCGACCGATTTCGGAATTCCTCGCTGCCTCAGATGTTAGAGCTTACGAAGCTTGAGATGCGGAGTATCGACAAATGTCAAGCCATTTAGATGTACCCCCTGATCTCCTGCATTTGATTGAGAAGCGCGAGCGCGAGGAGCGACGCGTTACGGAACGCCGCAAGGCAGCGGAAACGGCGGCGAGTGAGCTCGACCGAGAAGATCGCCGAATTCAGGAACGCCGCGCTGAAATACCTCGACGTGACGACGACGCATCGCAACCGCAATGTCAGGTCTAGTTGACCCATATGTGTCCTCTCGAAGAGGTGATTTCAGCAGTGCAGTCGCATGGTTCGAATGCGTTTGGCACTTTCCGTGGCAATCCGGCGAGCTTCGTTCGCTGGCTCTTGCGGGTTCTTTCGCAGCTTTGCCACAACAGCGTGTTGCGGCAGCAAAAGCCTTACCGACCGCAGAATCTGCCCACTTTTCGAGAATCGCCCTTAACTTTTAGCATTTTACCGGGGATTAGGGCCGATTGGTTGCGATGGCAATTCAGGCAGAGTAGCATAATGGCCTAGAGACTTCGGACAGAGACAATTGTCCGGTGTGCTGGCGATCCAGTCGGCGTTCTTGACATGGCATATACCTGGAGACAATTTCAATGCGGAAGATCATCAAAAAACTAACGTATGTATCGTTAGTGTGGGTCATCGTTTTATTGATGTCAGTCGACGTCACATTGGCTTGCCGCTGGGCGCGAGCTCGCCATTGCTCCCCAGCACCTGTTTGTGTTTGGACGACCCCTGTCCAAAAGTCGTCGGGGCCTGTGCAAAAGGGTGGTCCGATGCAAAAGGGTGGCGAACAGGGCCCCGCCCCGATGATGGACGATATGTATGGAATTGGCGGTGGGAGCGACTCGGCAGGTGGCACGGGCGGTGGCCAGTCGCCATCAGACGCTCCTCCGGTCGCACCCGCAGAACCTCCAGCCCCGCAACCCATGCCAGTTCCGGAACCTGAAGCAGTCCCAGAACCAGCTCCGGTTCCCGAACCGGCGCCAGCTGCCGAGGCCCCTCCTGAGCCTGCTACTCCAGAACCTGCTCCTGCGCCCGAACCAGAACCGGCTCCTGAGCCTGCCGCCCAGGAACCAGCAGCTGCTGCGCCCGCGCCTGCGGAACCTGCCCCAGCTCCTGCTGAACCAGCCGGTGCAGACGACTTGTTTGGCGACGCGCCTGCTGAGGCTCCTGCGGCACCAGCGGCTGCCGATGACTTGTTCGGCGCACCCGCTGACGCCGCTCCGGCAGCCGAGGAAGCGATGCCTGCCGACGATCTTTTTGGTGCACCCGCCGAGGAGGCGGCTCCAGCAGCACCTGCCGCCGATGATCTCTTCGGAGCCCCTGCTGATGCTGCCCCAGATCCCGCACCGGCCGCCGACGACCTCTTCGGGGCACCAGCCGCCGAGCCAGAAGCGGCTCCTGCAGCTGATGACTTGTTTGGCGAGCCCGCCGCCGAAGCTCCTGCTGCCGAACCCGCCGCCGACGATTTATTCGGTGCGCCCGCCGCAGCCGAGGAAGCCATGCCTGCCGACGATCTTTTTGGTGCACCTGCCGAAGAAGGCGCAGCCGCTCCGGCTGCCGATGATTTGTTTGGCGCACCCGCGGATGAAACGCCTGCGGCAGCAGCTGATGACTTATTTGGCGAGCCCGCAGCCGATGCTCCTGCTGCCGAGCCAGCCGCGGACGACCTGTTCGGTGACCCAGCATCTGCTGCAGAGCCGGCGACCGACGATTCTCTAGACGATCTCTTCGGCACTCCGCAGCCAGCAGAAGAGGCTGCACCCGCTGCCGCTGACGACCTGTTCAGCCAAACGCAGCCAGCGTCTCGCCCCAGAGAACTGAGCATGCGTCACTGGAACGACAACACCGGCCTTTTTTCCGTGGAGGGGCGACTCGTTGAAGTCCTTGACGGAAAGGTCCGCTTGATGAAGGTCAATGGTCGAACATGCACAGTCGAGATGCGACGCCTTAGTGCAATTGACGCCGAGTATGTTCAGCAAATCGTGGCGACTTACGGGCGCGATTTGATGGGAGCACAGCTTGCAGCACGCTAGTTGATCTGATTGTTACCCAAGTTAGTCTCGGGGTTCGGCATCATCGGGTGTCGGACCCCCTTTTCGTTTTGGTCAATTCGCGATGAATTCAAATCCCCCAGCAATTGCGAGTCTGGTTTTGCCTTGGCCGATGCGCGGTCCCTTCGCGAATGTGATTTTGTCCTTTGTCGCGTCATTGATACTTATCGCGGTGGGGAATTTGGCATGTGCCGCTGATAAGTCAAGCAATAAGAAAGTATTGCTGCTCTCGCAAAGTCCCGATGGCCATCCAGCAATGACTCACGAGTATGCAGCGGGATTAAGGGTGCTCGAATCCTGTCTGCACACTGTCCGCGGTGTTGAAGTCACTCATGTCTGTGCCGACAATCCTTGGACCGAGGGCCCAGAAATGATTCGCCAGACGGACTGCGTCGTGGTGTTTCTGTCCGAGGGAGCGCGTTGGATGCACGAGGACCCGCGCCGCCTCGAAGCGTTCGCGCAATTGGCCGCGCGCGGTGGGGGATTTATCACTTTACATTGGGGGATGGGCACGAAAGAAGCACGATACGTTAACGGATACTTGAAGTTATTCGGCGGCTGCCACGGGGGGCCGGACCGTAAATATAAGGTGCTCGATGCGGAACTTGCTATTGCGACACCACATCATCCGGTCACGTCTGGGATGCAAGATTTCGCCATTCATGACGAGTTCTATTACGAGCTAAAGTTTGTGTCGGCGGAGAAACACCTGACCACCATTCTGGCAACGGAAATTGAGGGTACGACTCAATCAGTGGCTTGGGCCTGGGAACGCGGAGACGGCGGTCGGTCGTTCGGTTTCAGCGGTTGTCATTTTCACGAAAACTGGCAGCGTGCTGAGTACCGTCGCCTGATGACACAAGCCGTTCTCTGGTCGCTCCAACTGCCCGTACCCGAGGACGGGATCGATGTCGACATCGTGGCGTTTGGAGAGGAGCGTTAATGCAAGAATATGAACATCGCAACGCTCAACGCGACGACCGCAAAAGTTGCACCTACTGCGAGTAGCATCGCGGTCACTCGCTTTTCGGCTGCCTCGGGAGCAACCTCGAAGGTGCAGATTTGAAACAATCGCTCTAGTGCTCGTTGGTACTCGATGTCGTTATGCAGACATAGTAATTTGTCGAAATCGGTCTTACTCATAAAGCCGCTGAATTGAAGTTCGCGTGACGCCCGATCGTAGTTTATTCGGTCAGCTAACTTCTCCGGAAAGACCAGTCCATCTGGAAGTCGACTTAGCTTGACACGCCGTAACATGTCGGAAAACCTCGCTTACACCCCGGTATTTGAATAAGTGTCTCAAACAGGAAGGAGGCGCTGTTGCCTCGGTTACTCACACTACCGGTTAGTTTATCTAAGCGTTTTCTTGATGCAATTGCGTGCCGCTCGTCGGTGGGGTCGGTTTACTCGTCCTCGTACGGCATCAGGATTTCATCCGGATGCAAACCATTGATGGACTTGAATTTACCATCGGCGATTGCGGCGCCTAATTGGGTGGCGTGCCTGAAGTAGCGGTCAGACGGGCGGCGCCCAGTGAGTTCTCGCGCCAGGTCCTGACACATGAGATCGGCGGCATCCCGAATCACTTCGTCGTCGTGACGCGCTCCATAAAGCGATGTGCAGAGCATGACAACAAGCTTTTGAATTCGTAACGACAGCTCGGACATCCGGCACTGTCGGTCCGCGAGCTTCAGTTGGTGCTTCCGCATTGTCCCACTGATTTCCAGCGGTGAATTCTGGAGCCCGGCTGCTGCAAACTCGGCATGTTCGCGCAATCGGGGGGGCATCGCGGGGAGACCTGGACGTGGTTTGGGCCAAAGGGTCTGTGACATGACCCAATTGGCGTATGGCGGTAGGACGCCCTTCAATGCCCAAGCATGAGCGGGGTTCATCGGATTCGGATGCTTGATACCAGCCGCGGCGAGTGCCTTGCCAATTGGTTCGAAGTACGTAGTTCCGTGGTGTTTGACGAGTGATTTGAAGAACGCCATACCCAGCATCTCACCTTCACCTTCATAGATACAAGGCGCCAAGTATTCGTGAACATTGTCTCCGAACATGTGACCGGCCAGGAAGGAACGCCCCCCGTGAGTCTTCATAAAGAGCTCGACTGCTGCCTCCTTTTGCGATTCGCTGCCAAAGATCTTGGCGACGATACATTCCATCTCGCCCCGGTAGCCTTCATCGATTAATCCGGAACACCAAGCCACTAACGCGTCGCACGCGACAATCAATCCTGCCATACGCCCTAAGCGTCGTTGCACAAGTTCCCGTTGTGCAATCGCTTCGCCATACGTTTTGCGGAACTTTGCCCATGGAATCATGCTCGCCATCATTAAACGCATGGTTCCGGCAGCGTTTGCGCACAAAGCGATGCGCCCGAGATTCAGGCCGTGATAAGCTATCGTTAGTCCGCTGCCCTTAATGGGCTGCAATAGGTTGCTGGCAGGTACGCGGAAATCGTTGAAGATGATCCCGCGATTGTAAGTGTGCTTCAAAGCATGCAGTCCGTATTTTCGCAGCTGAAACTGGTCGCTTTCCTCCTCCGGCAAATCGCAGATTAATACTGCGGGACGGTCGTCGATCAGGCATACGAGGCCAATCGTTCGACCGGGCACAACATTCGTGATGAACAGCTTTTCGCCATTGACGACGTACTCGTCCCCCTTTAGTTTCGCAGTCGTTCTGAGTGCCGTCAGGTCAGATCCCGCTCCGGGTTCCGTTAACGCGAACGCCGACAGCCGCTTACCACTTGCTAAGTCTGGCAGGAAACGCCGCTTCTGTTCGTCCGTACCAAAAGTACGGACGGGGTCGACGGCACCGATGCAGCCGTGGACAGACGCCAAGCCGGCAATCGTGGGGTCAGACATTGCCATCCGTGTCAGGAAGCTGGCGAAACTTCGGAAGGGCGCTCCAGTGCCGCCATGCTCGCGGTCGACGAGTAGGCCCCAATACCCGACCTCTGCCAGATCGTCGAGCACGAGATTGCAAATCTTTTGATCGTTGTTCATCAACGTGCCGGCAGTGCGATGACGCTCGACGACGGCGACAGCATCATCCATTACCTTGGCGACGTCACTTGGTGTTTCTGGTTCGGCGGATTGAAAGAGTTCGATGGGAAGTCCACGTTCCCAAACGGCACGGTGTGCCGGACTGTGAACGGTCTGGTATTGCGGACTGAACAATGACTCGACCTGGTCGTCTGCCTTGTCGATTGCACCCGTCCGTCGTGCTTCCTCCTGGCTCTTACCGCCAAGTGTCAATGCAGTTTCGGCAAACGAGGCTTCATCCCCGCTCGTGTCGAGGTTGTTGACGGTGACATCATTGCGATCGGTGGACATGTTGAAACCCTCCGGCAGGTGACTGACATCAACTGGGCGACGTGGCAGCAATTGCAGTAGCCATGAGCCACTAGAATCATATCGCACGCGACCAGCGAGAGCGGCCAATGAAAGCAGCCACCAACTGTTGGGACTGCGCGACCAGTGTTGGCTGTAACGGTTGTGCCGACCGAGTGAGTCTTTACTGCTCCAGATACATAGCGTCTATGAGATGCTGACAGTTTGTCCGGATGACGTCGCGACGAAGTGTGAGCTTCGGAGTCATCTCGCCGGATTCGATCGTGAAACTGCGGCTCATCAACGTGAATTTCTGAATTTGCTCGTAGTGCGAAACATCTGCAAGCCTCGACGCAATCCGATCTTCAAACAGCATCACAGTTTCGCGGCTCGCGAGGATATCCTGCGCGTCTGCGAGGTTGGCTTGCGGCAAGTTAAGTTCTTTGGTCAAGGCTGACATCTCCGGGACGATCAATGCCGTCAAGAATTTTCTATCGTCACCGAAAACTACCGCTTGGGCGATCAGAGCGTCTTGTGCAAGTAAGGATTCTAGATAGCCAGGTGCGACATTCTTGCCTCCTGACGTCACGATGATTTCCTTCTTCCGTCCGGTGATGAACAGAAAACCGTCTTCGTCCAAGCGACCTAAGTCTCCGGTACGAAACCAACCATCGCGGAGGACTTCGTCGGTTGCTGCTTGATTGTTGAAGTAACCGAGCATCACATGGGGACCCCGCGTCGAGATCTCGCCGTCTTCTTCTATCTTTAGATCGATGTCGGGTATCGCGCGACCGACGGCACCTCGCTTGACGCTTTGCTCGGTCGAAAGAGTGATCACCGGCGAAGTTTCAGTTAAACCGTAACCTTGCAGCAGAGGAACACCATGGCTCGTGAAAAAGTCAAAGACGTGATTCGGTAACGCCGCACCCCCGGAGCAACAAAGTCGAATCCTTCCGCCCAACGCCTCTTTCAACGCGTTTGGGTTTGCCGTGAAATCCACCGATGCCAACGCGTGTGAGAGCTTCTCGAAGAAGTACGGTACCGCGTTCAGAAGTGTCGGTCGAACACTCGCGCAGTCTGCAATGACCGTTTCCTTCGATTCCGCTAGTGCCAGTTGCGATCCGGACGCCAGCCACGTGTAGAGGTCACAGGTGCGGGCAAAGATATGACTAAGAGGAAGAAACGTGAGGCGGACATCCTCCGGACTTTGCATCAATGGCTTCGCTGCCGCAAGTGTGTTTGAGACCAGATTGCGGTTGCTCAGCATCACTCCCTTGGGCTCGCCGGTCGTTCCGGATGTATAAAGGATCGTTACTAAGTCGTCGCCTGTTGCATTGGCAACGGCCCTTTGGAGTAGCTCGTCGCAACCGCGTTCGTCGAACGCCGCCAGAACTTGGGGAAGGCACTCACATCGTTGAGTACCGATCACCTGTAGCGTTGGATCGTACGAATAGTACCGCGTCTGACTTGGTAGCTCTTCTCCACATGCCGCTAGTTTCTCAACTTGTTCGTTGGTCGAGAGCAACACGAGCCGAGAGCCGCTGGCGCGAATCTGAAATGAGGCTTGTGTACCGGTTAAGGGAGCGTGAATCGGAACATGCACTCCGCCAATGATGTGTGTTGCCAGATCGGTGATAATCCATTCGTATCGATTCTCCGAAAGTTGCGCTACGCGATCACCGCACTCGACGCCCTGCGAGACCATCCACTTTGCCAATCGCAGTGCATCGCGACCGACTTCGCTCCAAGTTCGAGAGTACCATTCGTCTGACTTTGTCCAAATCGCTTCCCGATCTGCACTTTCCGCGAGTCGCGTCGCGAGCATCGAAACGATCGAGGTGGGATCGCTGGTGGTCATCACCCTAGACACACCCTTTCAAAAGTTCATCGATTTTAGACAGAGTCTCACCCACGGATGCGTTAATGACGACGTCCGCAGAATCGTCTTGTGGAGTGGCGTCGCGATTGATGATTACGAGCCGAGCTCCCGATTGTTTTGCAAGCAATGGTAAACTTGCAGCCGGGTGGACAACTAACGAAGAGCCCATCGCGAGAAATACGTCGGAACTTCGTGCCAATTCCATTGAATCTTGCAAGACTTGGGCCGGTAATGACTGACCGAACGAAATGGTGGCGTGTTTCAACAAGCCTCCGCACTCAGGGCACGGAGGAGGACTACTGTGTTTAAGAAAACGAGTGACCATCTCGTCGGCTTCATAGCGGGACTCGCAGTTTAGACATGCAACGTACCGTGCCGTACCGTGCAACTCGAAGACATGGCTGCTGCCGGCGAGTTGATGCAGTCCGTCGATATTCTGCGTTATTACCGCGTGCAATGTTCCAGCCCGCTCCCAGCCGGCCAGGACTTGGTGCCCGGCGTTTGGGATCGCGTCAGCAAAGTCGCGATGCGACAATGCTTTCTGTCTCCAGTACTCGTAACGGGCCTCCTCGCTGCTAAGGAACTCGTCAAAATAGACGGGCTGGCTCGTTGCCCACACCCCGCCCGGCGAACGAAAGTCGGGAATGCCGCTCTCCGTGCTGATGCCAGCGCCCGTGAATGCGACAATGGTACTCGACTCGGCGAGCCAATTGGCTACTCGTTGGAGCAATACGGATGTCATGGCGGAATTGTAGCCGATCGCACGGTTCGAAACAGCGACTGGGTGAAACCAAATTCGAGGGAGCGGTTTGCTAGCGAGGAATCAAGTGACGTTAGTGAATTCGGATGTCAGTGCGGCAAGTTCGTTAACAAACCTTTCGTGCCAGCTCGTCAATTGATTGCAGAACACCCCGTATCGTGACCGAATAATCAAAACGATTGGTACAGTTTCACGTGCCGCCATCGCGGCACGCGAATGACAGGGGGGGATATGTCTAAACAGGTGCTGCCAATGCAGCCTGTCTGGAGGTGCGTCTGCGCTCTCTTTCAGGCAACGATGATCCGGTTTGCGAGGCAAGCCAGACGGGCTCTGTTCGTTACCATTGCCACCGCAGCTGGTATCGCCGTCGGGGGTACCGCCCTGGCCGCACCGCTCGGCCAAGCGATTCTAGACCAGCAGTCTCGGAACGAAGCGATAAACTCTATCCCTTTCGATCAGCTGACAGAACAGACGCAAGCGAAGCTCTGGCCCGTCGTTTCTCAACCGAGCATCTACCGTCAATTGCCGGTGACGGTCGTCGAGTCGGATCCAGATATGCACGTGTTTTTGGTGCGGTACCCAGAGGTCATTGTCAATATGTGGCAATTGATGGGTGTTACCAAGGTTCAGATGCAACGCACGGGTGACTACACGTTCAAGGCATCAGATGGTGCTGGGACGGTTTGCGATGTTCAACTTGTTTATGGTGATCAAAGCACACACGTCTACTATGCGGAAGGCAGTTACGAAGGTCCCCTTCTACGTAATCTGATCAGAGGCAGTTGTGTCATGGTCCTAAATTCCGATTACAGCCGCACCGAAGACCAGCAGATATTCGTAACAAACCGCCTTGATATGTTTGTACAGCTGGATAGCGTTGGAGCTGAAATAATTGCGAAAACACTGCACCCACTTGTAGGCAAGTCCGCGGATCACAATTTCACGGAGTCCACTCGATTTCTCAGCCAAGTTTCAGTGGCGGCGGAAAACCGTGCCGAGGGAATACAACAACTTGCCGGTCGATTGACTAATGTCGAAGAGCCGATTCGCGACCGATTCGCGAAGATCGCTACCGAAGTGAATCATCGCGCGGCGCTGCGTAATGCTGGTCGAGATATTGTGTCAGAACGCATGCAAGTGACTCCGATAGTTACCGTTCCCGTCGTTACGACGGGGCCGCTGACGCAAAACGCTAGTCAGCTCTTCGAGACCGCTCCAACTCGCAAGCCGCTAAGTTTGCGAAGATAGACGATCGGAAAAGAGCATCGGCTCGTCGGGTGAGATGCCAGGATCGGTACGTTTCTAAAACCCCAATCCCGGTCCATTCAGTTCGCTTGTTGCGACCGTTCCGTCTGTGATGTGGAACATGCCCGGAAAGCGTTCGTCCCAACCACGGTTACCTATTGGGCAGTATTGTCGCCCGTTCCCTTCGATCGCGGCGACGGTGGGAATGCGAGCAGCGAGACTTGCCGAATGAAGTAGTGAAGCACCCACACAAGTCAAATCCTGGACGCAGAGAAACAGACCGAACTTCTGTGCGGCTGCGCCCATCAGCAACGCTTCGCTATGGCCTTTGCACGCTTTCAGCGCGACGCCCGAGTAGCCTTGCTCCCGGGCGAGTAACAAACTCTCCAAATCGACGAGTGATTCGTCGATGACGACCGGTTTGATCTTCGCCGCTTCGTGCATTCGGTTTTCCGGGTTGGCCCGCAAATCGCGATGCGTCGGTTGCTCGATGTAGTGAACGCGCCGCAGGGCGCTAGGCGAGGCTTCTTCGACTTTTGCTAGGAACTCCAGAACGTATTGGACGTTTGCGCACTTCTCATTGAAATCGAGCGAGTAGTGCCATGTGTCACAACCCCTTATCGCTTGGGCTTCGGCAGCCGCTTGCTCGACGGAAGCAACACGAGCGACATCCCATACCAAATCATCGCCGTTCAACTTGATTTTTAAATGTGTTAAACCGTCTGCGATGATCCACTCGCCCAAGGTCTCTGGAAGCCCGTCGTTTATTCGCGACGTGACATCTGCGGGCGTCAGCGGGTCGAGCGCACCAACCAGGTGATACAGGGGCATCCGTGCTTTGCACTCGCGACTTGTATATTGATCCAAGTATTCGCCCTTGAATTCAGGAGTTAGATACCCCGCGAGATCCGAGTTGGTGAATTCCGCTCCGAGCAAGTTGTAAGAGTTGTGCCCCAAAGTCTTGCCGTACGCGTCATAAATCGCAGCTTCCAGCGGGCTCGCTGCAACGAGTTGTGCCAATCGTGGCATGGGTTCCTTGAGCGTTAGCTTGGAGTTGACCGAAGCAAGAATCGCAGGATGATCAGCAGCCAAAGCGTGAGTAATTTCGAGCGGGTGGCCAACGAGATCCGATGAGTTAGCTGCGGCCACGACTTGCTTGGCAAACTCGAGCATTGCCGCAAGCGTCTCGTCACCGGACATCGTTGTGCTCGGCCAACTCCAGACGTTTCCCATGGGCATAGAACCAAACCCACGACCGCGGCGCCCATCTTTGGTTTCTACTTCCACGGTGACGTTGAATAAGACGGCGTCGTTAACAACGCGGCCGCCGAATTTGATGGGCGTCCGATACTCGATTCGTTCTTCGTCGCATGTTACTTGTTTGAGTCGGATGTCTGTTAGCTTGCTCATGGTTCAGTTCAACAAAAAGAGGATTTGCCAACCGAGGATGATGTGCGGGCGAAGGGATGGCGTTCTGAGGAGGGCAACTTATGCGAGTCCGTGTCGTACTGCCCACACTGCCGCCTGCGTACGGTCGGTAACGCCTAGTTTTCTGAGGATGTGTTGTACGTGTTCTTTAACCGTCTCATAGCTGATTTCTAAGCTCTGCGCGATCTGCTTGTTGGTCAACCCTTCGACCATCTTTACGATCACTTCACTTTCGCGCCTCGTCAGCTGAACATCCGTCCCGGAATCCGTCAACCGGCCCACCGATCCCGCGCGACGAAGATCCTCTCGCGACCAAAGCGTCTCACCGGACGCGACACTGCGACAGCTCTGAAGGAACGTCTCGTGCGTCGCATCATGCGTGAGCAAACCGCCGACGCCGTCCGCAATCGCCTTTGCAATCAACTCAGAACTTGTACGCGCTGCATAGATAAGAATGACAGGCCGTTGCCCCGAAGCCTTTAGTCTTTCGATAACCCCCAGTCCTGTCGTACCTGGGGGTTCGATTCCCAGGATGAGCAAGTCAATGGGGCCTGACTCGTCGAGCAGCTGCGATGTCTCGCTGATCGTTCCCTCGCCAACCAACTCCAGATCTGTACTGCGAGTGTATTCTCGCAATCCAGCTCGAATTAGGTCCCTGTCGTCGGCGACAATTATGCGCATCGACATAACCCACTAGGTGGAGAATAAAATATCTTCGAATCGCTACAACTCCAGCAATATCGCAGAAACGACTCGCGATGAATACAGTTCCAACAGGGGGTAATCGATCAGCGTCGGGGGCCAACCCTATCAACGGTTAGCCGTCATCGAAGGAATCTAGCGCCATGCAGTAGTGAATCTGTCTGGCCACCTCCCGGAATCCGAGAGAAGGATACAGGCCTTGTCCGACCTCATTCTGTTCGAGCGTCTCGATCTTGGCGTGTGTTAGCCCGACCTCACGAAAGTGCTTGAGCGCGTACTCGATCAGCTTCCTGCCGATGCCGTTTCCCCGATAATCTGCGTCCACGGCTAGGTTGGGTATCAGCCCCATGCCCGCGTCGCGGTCTCGAAACGTCGTGATGTATCCGACGACCTCCCCCTCGCATTCCGCGACGAATACGCCCCCGGGATCACGCGCTACGTCGAAATCGATATGTCGCGTCTTGCGCCAACGCCAGTCACGGCGATTTATCGGCCCGAAGTTGTCCTCGATATTTCGATCAATCGAAACGCCATCAAACCCTTCGACGGTGAGACGTTTGATCGTATCGAGGTCGGATGGCTGGTATGGACGGATGGTCAAGTTCACGCAGCACTCACTTCGCGAAGGATCATGAATTGGTTCGTTTGAAATTCGCCTCTTCAATGTAATCGATTGCGCAGTTACAAACATGTCTCGAGCGCCTCACGCAGCGGGCACTTGTCCGAGGCAACTTGCTCTCCAATCCGATACCGCTGCAACAGACGACGCGACTGTTCTGCCAGTAGCTGACGAATTTCGCGTCGTTTTCCCTTCACTCGTGGAATATCCATATCGTCGTAGGTGGTCGTCTGATGACGCATCCATGCAATGACAGCCGACTCAGCTCGCTTCTCGATCGGAATTCGTTGTGTCCTCGCGACGGTGCCGCTTCCGACCGGCGTGGCATGGCGGGTCACTGCGACAGCCATCCGCTCCGCAAGCTCAGAGTAGTTGCTATGAAAATCCAGATAATCCAACACGGCGTCCTTGAAAGTGCAAACATACTCGTCTTGTTTTGCATTGCGCCGTTCGAGTTCGCGTTCCCGACGCTTGGCGTACGCCTCGCTGGAACGCTCCGCCTCTAAGGCCTCCCGAATCGTCGAGATAGTCGCTCTCGGGGCCCACACGCCCAGCGAAAACAACTTGCGACCGCGTTTTTGTTGGACGGTCCAGCAAGGACCACTCGCTTTAACTCGACGCGTCAAAGCCGCGTCCCCGGGCGGTAACAGCTCCCAGGTTGATGGTACCTCAAGCGCCTCACCCTCGGCGGTTCGTACCGTGCGCGAGCTGGCACCGGGCGATACAACCCTTTGCTTTGTAGACATCTCTCGTTCGCCAAAATTGCCAGGGCAAGCGTTTTGCGAGAGATTGTAGCGAATGCAACGAGCTGTGTCCTGCGAGCGGTCAATCCGACTGTCGAACTTCATTTACGGATGCAGGAGGCGACTGCGAATCTTTCTGAAGCGCCAAGTAGACTTCGTGGCGATGGACGGGGACGTGTGCCGGTGCTTCAATCCCGATACGAACTTTGTCGGCGCGAACATCAACGATGGTAATGACGATGCCGTCGCCAATCACAATTTGTTCATTTTTTTTTCGGGATAGAACTAACATTTCAGAGGTGCTCTTCGTGTCGAAACATCCGTATTCTACGCACCGGAGCGAGGCAACCTACACAGACGCTGCGGCGGATCTAATGTCTCCCCCTCGCTGGCGTCTTGCGAGAATCTATGCAAGTATCTGAGGTAAAACACTTTAGTGTCACCATTCTGCATCGAAGGAATGTGTTGATCGAGGCTTGAAATCGACGATTTCGATGTGGAACCTAGTACGGGACAGTCTGGTGAGTGACCGCTCATCCTGGTGGTTCGACGGTGAGTGTGCGTCGTGATACTTTGTTGGCTTGGTTCGTAGAAGCGTTCATTTGCCTAACAGATTTGAGTTTCACATGTCAATTCGCTGGTTGCTGCTAGCTGCGGTCGTGCTCCTCGCGAATGTTGTCGTGGGCTTCGAGCCGTTACCCGAAAAACTCGTTGTCTTAACTTTCGATGATTCGGCCAAATCGCACTTCACGGTTGTGCGTCCGATCCTGAAAAAGTATGACTTTGGCGCGACGTTTTTCATCACGGAAGGCTTCGATTTTACGGACAACAAAACGGACTACATGAGTTGGGAGGAGATTGCGCAGTTACATCGAGACGGGTTCGAAATAGGGAACCACACGCGTGATCACATGGGTATTACCGAGAAGACTGTCGCGAAGCTGCCCCAACAATTGTCCGGGATCAACGAACGATGTCAGCAGTATGAGATTCCAACACCAGTGAGCTTTGCTTACCCGGGAAACGCCACTACGCCGTTGGCCTTCGCGATTCTTCGCGAACATGGTATCCAGTTTGCGAGGCGAGGCGGCTCGCCTGAGTTTCCATATGACGAAGGCAGGGGTGTTGCCTACGAGCCCGGACTCGACCACCCGTTGCTCATTCCTACGGCCGGAGACGGACGTCCGACCTGGGAGTTGACGGATTTCATTCGAGCCGTCGAGCAAGCCAAGCACGGGAAGGTCGCGGTGTTGCAATTCCACGGGGCGCCGGACACCGCGCACGATTGGGTCAGCACACCCAGCGAACGCTTTGAGTCGTACATGCGCTACCTGGCGGGCAATGGGTTTACTGTCATCGCGATGCGCGACTTGGCGAAATACGTTGATCACAATGTGGCGCCGCAAGATGCTAATGTCGTAATTGTCGATCGACAGGCGATGTTGAGTGCTGGAAAGACAGGCGACAACTTTCGTCGTCCCATCAACGACGACGAACTCAACTATTGGCTGATGAACATGAAAACCCACGGATTTACTTACTCGGAAATGATGAGTGCGACGGGCTTATCTGAAACAGAATTGAACGCGGCTATCGCTCGGTCGAACACAGAGAATTATGTTCCGACTCCGATTCGGCCCGGCTGGTTACAAGTACTCCCCTACCCTGGAGGTCGCCACCCGCGTATTGGATTCCGAGACGGCGCTATTCGTCCGCAGCGGGAAACGAAAGTCAGCGTCTTCGCACCATGGGACGACGGCGGATATGTCGTAGCTGACACCCCGGAGGCGATCTGGTCGGCAACCTCAGACGGACGCGAATTGCTCTACCTTGCGCATACGCACGTCCCGACGAAGTGGTCAAAGTTGGGCATCGATCTCGACCCGCTCGAATGGAAGCGTAATGAAGATGCGAGCTTGGAAATCGAGCGAGCACTTCCGAACAAGGTTGTCTTTGGCGCGAAGATCGTTCCGATTAATGGTGCGGTGTTAATGGAACTTTGGATTCGAAATGGTACCGACGGTCCTTTAACCGGACTGCGAGTACAAAACTGCATCATGCTGAAAGATGCCGCCGGCTTTGCCGATCTGACGACGGAGAACAAGGTGTTTCAAAACCCCTACGCAGCATGTCGGGACCGCACCGGAAATCGCTGGGTGATCACCGCCTGGGAAGCTTGTGTGCGACCGTGGGGAAATCCAAATTGTCCGTGCCTGCATTCCGATCCCCAATTTCCGGATTGTCCACCCGGCGAGACGCAGCGGTTACGCGGCTGGCTATCCTTCTACGAAGGAAGTGACATCGAGGGCGAACTGAATCGAATCGACCAACTCGATTGGAGATCTCAGTCCATCGACTGATTCGGATCGTACAGCAGAGGAAAGAACTGTCCTTCCATCTTTTGGCCCTTGGAAATGATCGGCACGCCCTCCAACAAAGTTTCGTCCGTCGCCGAGCAAACGCCATCACGAAATACGTTAATCACTGTGGCTCGCCGCGGTCGCTCGGTTCGATTTGCAAAAGAACCGTGTACCATGAGGGGGTGATGAAAGGTGCATTCACCTTTCTTGAGTTCAACCGCGACGGGCTCGTTAAAGATTCGCCACTGATCCGGTGTCAGTACGCCTTGAATCGCGTCCATGTCTCCGGCCAGTCCGGTGATCGGCAGTAGATCCCACCTGTGGCTGCCCGGTACGTAGTGAACGCATCCGTTGTCGCGAGTGCTATCATCCAGCCCGATCCAACACGTCAAATGTGCCATCGGCTTTGTGCGTGTCCAGTACGAATAGTCCTGATGCCAAGCGACGACACCGCCGTGATTTGCCGGTTTACAGAACAGCTGGTCGTGCCAGAATCGAACACCGCCTTCAAGCAGTTGACTTGCGGCCACGGTGAACGCCGGATGCCAGAGGATGTCGTGGAAACCAGGACGTAATCGCCAGGCACCGAGCGCATGAAACAAGACGGTGTCTGCATCCGCCGATTCATTCGAGTGATATTCGTACCACAGGTCGCTTCCGTCGTGAGTTGGTTCAAAGAACTCTGACAGCTCAATGCGTAAAACTTCGATTTGTTCATCCGAGAGTATTCGAATACCCGGTAAATAGCCGTTCGCGTGATAGAAAGCTACCTGATCCTCTGAAAGACGGTAACGCTCCCACTCTTCCGTGCTCGAAGGAAATTGAAACAGGTCCCCGACGATCTCGTGGAATTGAGCCAAATCTCTCGCCATGATGGATTCTTGTCTCCAAAATATTTCGCTGGCCGTCAGCCGAACGCGGTGCCTTCCAGGAACTGGATCGTTCGCCGATTGTAAGGATACTCGGCTTGCAAGCAACGAGGTCTCGGCGCGATCGACTGCGACATCTCCCGTAGAGAACGGTTTCGTTGGTGTGTAAACTCATAACACACGCCCAGCATCCCACCGAAGGAGTTCTCTATGCCTCGCTTCCTTTTCCTATGTCATTTGCTCGTCTTTTTTGTTGCCGCATGGTGTGAGGGCCTTCAGTCTGCCGATTGGACACAATTTCGTGGCCCCGATGGAAATGGACATGCGGTGGCGACGGACGTGCCACTTGAGTGGAGCAGTTCGAACAATGTTGCCTGGAAGCAAGCTGTCCCGGGTGAAGGATGGTCGTCGCCGGTGGTTTCCAACGGAACCGTCTATTTGACCGCAGCGGTCTACGATTCGGGCGACAGCGGCGACTACTCGCTACGTCTGCTGTCGTTTAATGTGAAGACCGGAGAACAGCGTGGCGATGTCGAGATCTTTCGCCAGGATGGGGCAACGGCGGCGAAGATTCACAAGAAGAACAGCCACGCAAGCCCAACGCCAGTCGTCGAAGGCGATCGTATCTATGTTCACTTTGGCCACGAAGGAACCGCATGTGTCAACAGCGATCTCAACGTGCTATGGAGGACTCGCGAGTTGGCGTACGAGCCTGTGCATGGCAACGGCGGCACGCCGGTGATCGTGGATGACCTCCTGATCTTCAGTTGTGACGGCAGAGAAGATCCGGTCGTCGTGGGTCTCGACAAGACAAATGGGAAAGTCCGCTGGAAGTCGCCTCGCAAGGCCGAGACTGCTCGCAAGTTTTCGTTTGCGACCCCAATCCTCATCAATGTGGAAGGTGAGCGACAGCTGATCAGCCCGGGCAGCGGCGAGGTATCGGCGCTCGACCCGATGACCGGCGAGGAATTGTGGCGCGTCAACTACGGCGACGGATACTCGGTGATACCGAAGCCTGTGTATGCAAATGGATTAGTTTACGTCTGCACGGGCTACAACCGTCCAAACCTTTTGGCAATCCGACCGGATGGTCGGGGTGACGTCACCGAAACGCACGTTGTTTGGGAAACGGACGATCAAGTGCCGCATACGCCCTCGTTGCTGATCATCGGCGATGAACTTTACATGGTTTCGGACAAAGGCATCGCGAGTTGCCTCGACGCACATACGGGAAAGCCGCATTGGGTCGAACGGCTGGGTGGAAATTACTCGGCGTCACCCGTGTACGTAGACGGGCGTATTTACTTCCAAAGCGAACAGGGCGATACAACCGTTATCGCACCCGGTCGTGAGTACCAAAAGTTAGCGACGAGCCATCTTGATGAGCAAACGCTGGCCTCCTATGCAGTCGTCGACAACGCGTTACTGATCCGTTCGGAGAAGTTCTTGTATCGGATCGAAGCCCAGTAGGCTGGTGCTCGAAGTTGGCCCCTCGGGGGGCTCGAAAACTTTCGCGGCGAGGCATCGGCTTATTCCGCGAAGCCTAATCCACCAAAGCCAGTGGCCGTTGGATCGCGACTTCTCGAAACACTCGCTTCAATTCGTCTTCTTGTTGCGATACGCTACCGGCGATGTGGTAGTGGACGCCGTGGGTCGTGCGAGCGAGCTGACGCATGATGTTTTGATCTGAGTCCGCGCTGAAGCTGATGGCGACAATCGGAATACCTGCCTCGGCTGCCGCATCGGCTTCGTCTCGAACGTATCGGAATGGATCTCGGTTGGTGGGGCGGTTGGCCATCCCGTCCGTCATCACAACCATCAGCTTTTGGGCTCCGAGTCGAGCGTTGTTGGTCAGTTCGAGCCTGCCCTTTTCCATGCCCTCCCCCATGTTAGTCCATCCGTCTGCAGAGCGGCTGTGAACGTCTCGCGCAAGCCGGGCGAGGTCAAAAGTCATACCCGTCGCCAGTTGTCCTTCCGTCGAGTACACCGAGAACCCTACTCGATCATTCGCCTGTGACTGTTGAAGTACCGCGACGAAAGCAGTGACCGCGTCTTTCAACGCTCCGACCTTGTTAAAATCCCGCATCGATCCCGAGTAGTCGAGCACCAGCATGATGTCGCGTGGTTGAAAGGTCGCAACCGCCGCGGCCCGCATGCCAAAGGCCTGATGATGGAACATTTTCCCGAAGAACATGGGGGTATTAGCTCGACCTGCGACGACCTTGACCGCGTTAAGTGGTGTCTGGTCCTTGGTAAAGCTTCGTTGCCCGCGATCCCAATATCCGACGGATACAACGGTAGAGATATCAGCATCGGTCACGCGGGGCCGCGTCTTGGCGTTCGCCATGACGTAGGCTCGTGCGGTGGACTCCGCGGCTTGTTGACCGTTCATCAAATCGCCAACGCCCGCCAATGCCCCGGCGTCCGCGGCAGCCTGCATATCCGTCCGAACACTGGACATGAACCCAACATCCAACGCCAGGGCCAACATGCCGACCATCGCCACCATTGCAAGTGCCGCGAGAACAGCTATGGCGCCTCTTTGGCGACGGCGGCTTCTTCGTGCGACAAGATTCATGGCGATCTCCGAGACGTGAGGGAATCGGTTTGGCGAGTGCATCGAACTCACTTGCAAGTCCGGTGCCGGGAGCCGACCGCAAAGTGGCGTGCGTTTCTAAGGCCCTTGCAGCCATTCGACTTGCGATCAATGAGTCGATCTGTCGTAAGTTCGAAGCATGTTGCCGAAAAACAACATGTTCACCCCAGCCGTTGATTTTGTGGATGACAGATGGTCCGCATCACCGGATTTCGCAGCGATCCTTGTACAAGTGATCCAGGACAATCGCCCGTCGATGATAGTTGACTTGGGAGGCGGATTCACTTCGATCGTCGCGGGATACTGCGTCGAGGAACTTGGGAAGGGACGCGTCATTGTCTTCGATCATCAGGAAGACTTCGCGGAAGCGACGCGTCAACAAATCGTTCGTCACCAACTGGACGAGTTTGTTCGTGTCTGCCACGCTCCGCTGACACCCGCGACGATTGGGAAGACGATTTTGGATTGGTACGCGCCGGCATTGTTCGACGACATCAATGACATCGACTTACTCATTGTCGACGGTCAGCAACCCCTGCAAATTATGAGGTGCAGAGTCGCCATACAGTCGCTTGATGCATCCAAGACACTGGCAAAGCCGGCCACACATTTCTCTTGCCCGTGCCACCCGTCCGAAGATTTCGACGCGACTGCGGAAGTCGCACCATGATTCTCGATGAGCGACCAACAGCGACAGTTTACTAACCAACACTACTTTTTCTTTGTAACCTTATTGGTGGATAGGCGTCGACGACTTCGGGATGCGAATCATCCCCAAACATGGTGTTGGGGGTGTTTAAGCACTTGCTCGATTCGGTGCAGGCCAAGTGTGTGGGCTTTGTGTTGATGCCCGCGCGCCTGCACTACTTTGGCTGCCACGCAGATCCTCTCGACGCTAGTGGTCAATGTCTTACCAGTTAGTGATCATTTTTTGATCGGGACTGCCCTGAAACTGGCATTTCCTCGGGAGCCAGAATCCAGTCAGATATCACTCGGCGTTGAACGCATTTCTGTCACAACCGTCCACGCGATGGTCACACACCGTAAGATGCGTCTCGCCCCACCTTGAAGAACTCTACAACAATTAGCTGAAAGCTGAAACGTGTTGCTGCCTTCAAAGAGAGCTGTTGCCATGCTGGGTGCCTCGTTGAGTGTCGCCTGCCTGATGTCTCTCGCTGCGTTGTCATCGGCATTCGGGCAAAGTCGCGTTGCATCGACCGAGCAAGGCCGTGAACCGGAACGACTCACTTTTGAAAGAGGAGATGTCTATCTTGATTCGAGTCGCGTCTTCATTCACGTCTACAAGACAGGCTTGGGACACGAGCACGGCGTCGTGGGCACGTTAAAACAGGGACGCATACTGCTGGATGCACAGCGCGGTGGCGGCGAACTTGTGTTTGATATGCAGTCTTTCGATGCGGACTCCGATCAAGCTCGACGTTACTTCGGACTAACCGGTTCGACGGATGCTTCAACGCGGCAGCAAGTCAATGCGAACATGCACAGTTCGTCCATTCTCGATTCACCAAATCACCCAACGGCCGTTTTTCGTATCAGTTCGATTTCCAAACTGGCACAACCAAGCCGCCGCAATTTGCCGCAATATCGGTTGGACGGTGAATTCACGCTTCGCGGTACGACCAATCCGATCCAAGTAATTGCCGACGTTGACGAGAAGGACCATTGGGTTCATCTGCGAGGCGGCTTTTCGATCTTGCAGACGAATTACGGAATTACCCCGTTCACGAAAGCGTTCGGTGCCGTGGGCGTTGCCGATCGCTTAGAAATCTGGGGCGACTTGTGGATTGCCAACGATCGACTCGTGGCGAGATGACTTTCGGTGAATGTGAACGTAACGGCGTCGGAAGTCCTTTTCGGCCTGGCGATTTTGAAATGAATAAGTACTTTGACCGAAAAGAACTCGCGACGCGTTTCACCCGACAACCATCAACTTGACCTCAACAGCCATGACAAACACCGTCACGGACGACGCCCATCAAGCACCGTTCCACCGTCTCGTACGCTTGGGCGGCATTGCCTTTGGCGTGGCAACACAGGGCGGGTTTCTCGTGACAGTGTGGTTCCTGTACTTCTTCCTCCGCGATGGTGCCGCGAACGACATCCATCCGTGGTGGATCATCGATACCGTGTTGGCGCTGCAATTTGCCGTCGTTCATAGTATTCTTCTGCATCCACGTGTGAAGCGAACACTGAACCGCTTCATTCCGGCGGAGTTTTACGGGTGCTTTTTTTGTATTGCCACGTGCATTGGCTTGGCGTTGGTGTTTGCTGGGTGGCGCAGTAGCGAACGCACCTTGTGGAACATGACAGGAACTTCGGCGTTGATCATGCAAGCCGGTTTCTACGGGGCATGGGTCGGTTTGTTCTACAGCCTGTACTTGTCCGGCTTGGGCTATCAAACGGGGCTTACTCCGTGGTGGTATTGGCTCCGACGTCAACCGCAACCGCGTCGGCAATTTGAGATTCGCAGTCTGTATCGTTGGCTGCGTCACCCGATCTATCTCAGTTTTCTGGGGCTGATCTGGTTCACGCCCCGCATGACTTGGGACCACGTGCTACTGACCACGATTTGGACGACCTACATCTTCATCGGGAGTTATCTCAAGGACGAACGATTGGCGTATTATCTTGGGGACTCCTATCGCCGTTACCAGGAACAAGTCGTTGGTTATCCGCTGATGTTCTTCGGTCCGCTTGGCCGCAGGAAGCTCGCATCGAGCCAAGGCATGTGTCTTTTGATAGGTTCCACGGCGAGCCTTCCCGCTCGCAACGTAGACGCCGTCAAAGACATCTCGAACCGTGCAGCTTGATGCGAGGAAGTGAGATGGGACCAGACGGCCCAGCGAGTCCATCCTCTACGTCCCAACGCCGGCTTCGCCTGGTGTTGGTTTATGGGGTTGTGCTGTTGCCCGTGGTCATCTGGCACGCGATGCAAGCGGTTCAGACAACGGCCAACTCGCCGCTCGATTGGGCACCGTCGAACTTTCCGGCCCGCGTTGATTACGATGCCTTTTCACGCACCTTTGGTCCCGGCGACGTGGTTGTACTGAGTTGGAAAGGTTGCACAACCGATGCAACGGAACTCGACACGCTTGTCGAAGCACTGCGCACCGATTCGGCGTTCTTTGACGAAGGCACTTGGTTGTTCGATCAAGTTGCCTGCGGGCGTGAGCTGATTCAGCAAATGCTGGCGTTGGGAATCGATCGGACGGAGGCTGTACAGCGGTTGCACCATACGATGATTGGTCCCGACGGCGCCACCACGTGTGTCGTGATCGGTTTCACCAAGCAAGCGCTCCTTCAACGTTCGCGTTTGGTGCCGAGGATTCAAGAGGTGACCGAACAACACTGTCACGTCGCCGCATCCGACCAGCATTTGGCCGGTCCTGTTATCGATGGTCTCGCCGCGGATCTCGCCAGCGCCGCGACTTTACAAAAGTTGGCACTTCCTTCGTCCGTCGTCGTCTTTCTCGTTGGCCTGTGTTGCCTTGGCTCCTGGCGTTCCACGTTGGTCGTGTTTGGCATCTCCCTGTACTGTCAAGCAGCTACCCTTTCCTTGATTTCTATTTGTGGGGACACGGCGAGTGCGTTGCTGATCGTTTTGCCTCCGCTGATTCAGGTTCTGGCGTTGGCGGCGGGGATTCACCTGGTCAACTACTTCGGCAATGCCGAGTCCGGTGCGACCGCGGCGGAGGCCGCTCGCCAGGCATTCCGTATCGGTTGGCTTCCCTGTGTCCTGTCCGCGGGCACAACGGCGATTGGCATGGCATCGCTGATGGTCAGTGACTTGACGCCAATCCGATCGTTCGGAGCGTATTCCACGGTTGGCCTTCTTCTGACGACCAGTCTCGTGCTCGCGTTGGTGCCCACCGCTCTCGCCATCTTAGGCTTCACCGTGTCCTCAAAACATTCAACGACACGACGTGCTCCCAGAACATTGACCGACCGAAATACACATTGGCAGCCGTTGTTCGTCCTTGTCACACGACACCACGTTGCGATTGTCCTGCTCTTCCTGACGAGTATGGGTGCTCTTGGATGGAGCATGTCACGGTTGGAAACTTCTGTGCGCATTGAAACGCTCTTCGCACCGCAGAGTCGCATTTTGTCGGATTATCGTTGGCTGGAGGACAACCTGTCGCCGCTGGTGCCCATCGAAGTTGTGCTGACTTTTGATCGCGCGGCGCAAGAGTCAGTCCAACAGCGTCTGGATCACGTCCGTCGCGTGGAGTCTATTCTCAAAGAACATCCACAAGTACGCGGGACGCTGTCGGCCGTGACCTTCATGCCGGTCATGCCCGATCATCGCCCGCGAACCCGCGAGGAAGCGATGGCCACGCAGCAATTCGTTGCCAACGCCATGTCACAAGCGAATTCACGATGGGTCGATATGCGGTTGCTGTCGGAAACCAACGGTCGCCAACAATGGCGCATACGCGGACTCGTGAGCGCTCTCGAACAAACGGACTATGGAGAATTGCTTTCCGCCATCCGGCAGCACTTGGCGTCCGCCGCAACGGAACCCGGAATGTCGCTTCATGCGACTGGCATTATGCCGTTGGTTCATGATATCCAGCGACAATTGATGCACGATCTGCGAAGTAGCTTCTTGCTGGCATTCGTCATCATCACCATCGTCATGACCGTGATGCAGGGCAGCGTCGAGGGTGGTTTGGTGGCGATGTTGCCGAACGTCTTTCCCACGTTGGCGATCTTTGGTCTTCTCGGTTGGTTGCGTGTGCCAGTTGATATCGGGTCGGTCATGACCGCAAGCATTGCCTTGGGCATCGCGGTTGATGACACGTTTCACTTTCTGACGTACTTTCAACGGCGCATCGAAGAAGGTGATACGCGGCAAGACGCCGTGTTTCAAGCCTTGGAGCACTGTGGGAAGGCGATGTTGCAGACTTCCCTGATCTGTGGTGCCGGGATGCTGGTGTTTGCGCTCAGCGACTTTCAACCATCGGCTCGGTTCGCGTGGATGATGGTGGCGTTATTTGCCGCCGCGATCTTTGGCGACTTGGTTTTACTTCCGGCTTTGCTTGTCGGGCCGCTCGGAAAACTGTGGGAGATTCGCGAGCGGCCAAGTTCCCAACGCACGGATTCGGATCGGCGTCATCTCGTTCCTGGTCAAGACATTGCTGCGTCGACCGTCAAGCCTGGTCCAAATGCCAACGCAATGCAGCGCACACCGTCGCTCATTGTACCGAGGCGATCGAGCATGAATGCCGCGGCGGAAGACGACATGTTTTCATAGCGACGCAGATTTTCCTACGATGATTCAAGAGCCTGCGGTCGTAAGTGCAGGTGATTTTGAACGGCGTCAATAATTCTGGGCCCACCAGGATGGACAACCCAATGCCTCGCAGATTCGATCTGAATGCAACACGTTCTCAACTAATTCTTAAAGTAAGGACAAATCAAAGGGGTCAGGACTCGTTGTTATCGGTTTGAGTCGGAAAGCGGACTTGTGGACGACCGCGAGGACGTAATGTGGATTCTAGTCCCAGCCGCTTTACACTGGATTCGACCCACGAGGCATCGCCGTATGGACTGCCTCGTTTTGCAGATGTTCGAATGGCGTCTAATTCGCCGGAAGTAAGTGGTTCGTTCACTCGCTCAACCCAGTTTGGCAAGCGAGGGATGGGCCAGGGAGATAGCAACGATGGTTCCGGCTCGGACTTTTGAAGCCAACGCCATAACGAACCCCAACGCCAATCTTCCGCACGCTTTACCAACTTGGCTCGCAAGGCATTGCGTTCCACGTAACGGCAGACGGTAAAGAAGTGTACATCGTCTTGAACGGGAAAGCTCTTGTAGCGGCCCTGATACACATGCCCTTCGCCGGAACTGTGATAGTGAGCGTGGTAACGCATCGTGTGCGTCGCAGTGACCCAACGCATAAACCGGCTCATCTCACCATCCCGATTCGACCGCAACACCAGATGCCAATGATTGCTGAGCAACTGATAGGCAAACAGTTGGAGGTCGTACCGCAGCAAGCCTTCCGAGAGAATTCGCTCGAACGCTTCAAAGTCCGAATCTTTACGGAAGATGTCGGTGCGGGCATTTCCTCGGTTCAAGGCGTGATACAGCCCGCCTGCTTCATCGGCTCGCGGTGGTCGTGGCATGCGCCAACCATAACATCACGCAAAATGCTCGTCAATGGGTCCTGACCCCTTTGATTTCTTCTGACCCCTTTGATTTCTTCCGGATCGTTTGAGCGATCACCGCTACATGGCCAATTGCTTCCGAATGTTCCTGCACTGTCTGGCCAATAATCTCTTGGTGTCGTTGCGACAGACGATCGCTAATCCGCCTGTCGAAGTCGCCTCCAGTAACTATCTCGACCCGCATGAAGTCCCCGTCGAAGCTCAAGCGGGACGTGCTCGTCGCCACCGCTTCAACCGCCGCCGCCAAGCCGATCCTTTGGGCGAAGGCCATGCTTGTACGTGGCGTCTGCGGCTGATCAAAGTCGCGGCTCGGATCAAGGTAACCGCTCGCCGCGTCCGCGTCTTTCTGTCAGGTTCGTGGCCTTATCTGCACCACTTCCATGCCGTCATTCGAACGCTGCTTCCCGACACCTAACCAGCCGCATCTATCGTCCTTCCCCCTCATCGATCACCAACACAACGTCGCCGCCTCGTGGGGGAAAGGGGGCCTTCCGCACAAGCTCTTGCAGACAAACAGCCACAACCAAGAATCGCCAAATCGCCAACGACACCATCACCACTCATGAATAATCCGGGCTAGTACTGACGATGAGACATCCAGTTCTGGCTCGTCCCGATTGGTGGATCGAGGATTGGACGTTGGTGACGAAGTTGGCAGTCCAGGATCGACTTGTTTGCCAGCCGGTGAGTACAATGGCGTCTGTTGGTGAGCGTGACCCTGTATCGATGATGCCGGTATTCGGTAACAGTGACTCGCCAAGACCTAAATCTTTGGCGCTAGGAACCCCACTCTTTGAAACGGTGCTTTGCTCATCTCTGTCTCATCTTTCAGCTCACCTTGATCGCCATTGCGGATTGTCCGGCTCAAACTCCGGCCATAAATCATGCAGCTAAAGTTGAACAAGGCAACAAGATTCAAGCGTTGTCAAACAAGCCGTTCGCACCAGAAGGCTTTCGTTTGCCGGGAGAGTTCGAGAGGCATCGCTCTCTGTTGTTGAGTACGGGGTACCTCACGAGTGACGCGCCGCGTGTTTTTGCGGAACTGGTCAGAGGGGCGCGAAGTTCGATGCATGTCGTTGCTTTGTTCAATGACACCGATGACTTGGAATTCGCACGGACGGCCTTAACTGAGAATCAGTTGCCACTGAATTCCGTGAAATTTCTGCCGGTCGAACACAACACGATGTGGGTACGAGACTATGCCCCTTTGGTTCTTGTCGGTCCGGAGAATCAAACGATCTTAGTCGATGGGGCCTACGACGAAGCCAACCGGCCCGCGGATGATCTTGTTCCCCAAGTGCTCGCGGAGCAGTTGCACCTACCGCTCTTGTCGACGGCGCTCAAAATCGATGGTGGTAACCTGTTGAGTAATGGAGAAGGGATCATTGTAGCGACGACCAGTCTGATTCAGTGTAATGTCGACCTGGGGTGGGGCAAGAAAGAAATCTACGACCGTCTGTTAAGACTTTGCAATGCGAAGGCGATCGTACTTGTCGAACCGCTTCAGGGTGAACCTACAACTCACGTAGATATGTTCGCGGCGTTCGTTTCCGCTGACACGATTGTTGTCGGCGCTTATGGTGACGAAGACGAAGAGAACTCTGCCATCCTCGACCGGAATGCGACCGTGCTCGGTCACGTTGAAACGAGCAGCGGACCTCTACGTGTCGTGCGAATCCCAATGCCACGACATGATGATGGCATTTGGCGGACCCATGCAAACGTCGTTTTTACCAACAACAGCTTACTTGTCCCCATCTATCCCGATCAAGACGATCGACACACGATGGAAGTAATGAAGACCTATCGTGAACTATTACCGACTCGCCGGATCATCGCGATCGACGCGGAAAAGATCTCGGAACGCGGTGGCTCGCTACATTGTATTACGATGCACCTAGGCCCCATTGATGGTTTTCCCACCGTGCCCCTTCCGCGATCTAACTGAGGCAATTTCGGGCCTAATTCCGCACCCTTCGTTCCAAGCTCTCTGTGTGATTTAGCTGGATTTGCCAAAGTTCAGCCTGAACCCCCCAAGCTGCGTTTGCGAATTCGGCAATCTCACCTGTTCGGAAGCACTGAGAGCAGTATCGCCTGAAGCCGATTCAGTCCCGTATGACTGTAATACGACGAAAGCGAAGGCGGATACGTTCAGCTGCCTTCTCCCTGATTTCTGTCCGCCACGCATGCGGGTTTCTCGACACGGTCTGTTCCGTCGGTTTAAATAGCATTTAACTTCTTCGCTCTGTTCTGCTCGCTTCACTCTGCTCGAACGGGTGCCAGTGACTACCTTAATTACCGACAGCCAACTTGCTCGCCGCAGCTTTTTAGGGCAGATGTCCTTGGGCTTAGGCTCGGCAGCTTTAGGCTCTTTACTCGCGAACGCTTCGCCCCACGAGGCAAGTGCTGCGTCGGAGCATTTTGTGTCCAGAGGCGTAATCCATCCTCTACACCTTGTACCCAAAGTCAAACGGGTCATTTTTCTTTGCATGGCCGGTGGGCCGTCTCACCTGGAGAGCTTCGATCCGAAACCGAAGCTCACCGAACTCGATGGAAAGCCGATGCCCGAGACGTTTACCAAGGGGCAACCCATTGCTCAATTGCAAGGGCAACGATTGGTATGCCTTGGGCCGCTGGCCAAGTTCCGCCAGCACGGTGAATCGGGCCAACACATCAGCACGTTCTTTCCGCACATAGGCAGTATCGCGGATGACATCTGCATTGTCCGCTCGCTACACACGGACCAGATCAATCATGATCCGGCGCACACGGTTATGAACACGGGCACTTCGATTTCGGGGCGTCCAAGTATGGGATCGTGGGTCGTGTATGGCCTGGGTGCAGAGACGGAGAGCCTGCCGGGCTTTGTCGTGTTGACTAGTGTAGGCGGTCGCAACCCACAACCAATAGCAACGCGCCAATGGAGTGCCGGATTTTTGCCTGGTCGGTTGCAAGGCATTCCGTTTCACTCGGCGGGTGACGCTGTCCACTATTTGAATAGCCCTCGCGGTGTGACTCGTGACCAACAGCGCGAGGTGGTCGATAGCATCGGCCGATTGAACAAAATCGGAAATCAAATTCTCCAAGATCCGGAAGTCGAAACACGCATCAGTCAGTACGAACTTGCATTCCGGATGCAGATGAGTGTTCCTGAGCTGTTAGATTTTGCCGACGAGCCGCAACATGTGCTCGAAATGTATGGCACCCAGGGTGCCGATGGAACATTCGCCGCGAACTGCTTGCTCGCGAGACGGCTTGCCGAGCGAGGAGTGCGATTCATCCACCTTTACCATCGCGGTTGGGACCATCACAACGACCTTGTGAAGTACATGGATATATGTTCGGGACTGTGTGATCAGGCGTCGGCAGCGTTGATCAAAGATCTAAAGCAACGAAACATGTTCGACGACACACTGGTGATTTGGGGCGGCGAATTTGGGCGAACGCCGATGGCTCAAACGAACAAAGGCGGGGCTGGCCGCGACCATCACATGCGGGCGTTCTCGATGTGGCTCGCGGGCGGCGGAATTCGTGGAGGTTATACCCACGGCGCGACCGACGAGTTGGGCTATAACGCCGTCCAAGACGTGGTCCACGTCAATGACTTGCACGCTACGATGCTGCATCTGCTGGGCATTGACCATCTGCGACTCACCTTCCGGTACCAGGGCCGTGATTTTCGTTTGACCGACGTTGGTGGGCGAGTTGTCAAAGAAGTGCTGGCCTAGGAGTTCAGTCGTCGGAGCTGTAGCGTTTGCTCGCGTCGGTGGTTTTCACTAGCATAGAGCCGGGCAACACGTCTCTTTCAGAATGGTTGGTTCTGTTGATGTCAGAACGCGACTTGGAATATGAGTTGCTGCGTCGAGCGATCGCGGGTGATCGGGCATCATTGTCACAGTTGCTGCTCATTCATCACGATGCCTTGCGGCGGCACATCTCACTCGAGTCGGTGGGTGAGCAGTTGGGTGTCATGCACGCGGACGATGTCTTGCAACAGACATTTGTTCGGGCAGCTAAAGGCATCACGAAGTTCCAAGAACGCGAAGTTGGCTCAATGCGAGGTTGGCTCAAGACGATCGCCTCGAATGTGATAAGAGACGCCAAGAAGCGGCGAGGTCGCGAGCGACGTACCGCCGAGGCTCGTCCTTACTCGGACGATGGATCGCTCCTGAACGCGGTCGAACGATTGTCCTGTGATCAGACGCCGCCGATCAAACGTGTTCAGCGGTCAGAGAGCATTCGACGCATGCACGTTGCTATGGCGAGTCTCCCCGCTGAACAACGGGATATTGTTGAGCGTTACTATCTCCAATCGCAGACTTTAGAAGAGATCGCGATTTCGACCGGTCGGACGATCGGTTCGATACGCGGCATCTGCTATCGAGCGAGGAAGACGTTGCGCGAGCTGATGGGTAGATCTTCGCTATATTTCAGTAACTAATGCCAAGTGATCTATGTCAGTGAGTTCATCAAGCCAGCAGCGATCAAAAGCTCGCTTGAAGCGAGTTCGTGACATCGTGCTTGATGCAGCCGAACGACGGGCCCGCGGCGAAGCGATCACCGACGAAGCCTTGGTGGCGGCCAATCCGGAAATCGCCACCGCGTTGTCCGACGAACTCGCCAAGCTGCGACGCATTAACGGCATTTTGAAGCAAGTCGACGATTCGACTTGTGCCGACGCGCTTCAGCGTCTCGAAGCGGATTGGATTCGTGATCGCAGCGTTCGCCCACCAAGCTTGGACGAGTCGTGGAGAAGCGGCACCGAGTCCGCTTGCTCGTACTCGCCAAATGATCACGATCCACTAACAGCCTCTACTGCGGGCGACAGCGCAGGGCGGTTGCGGCACGCTGAGGCTGGATCGATTCCGACACCAAAGAGCATTGGAAGGTATCAAGTCAGAGGCCTGCTGGGCGAAGGCGGCTTCGGACGTGTTTACTTGGCTTGGGATCAAGAGTTGAAACGACATGTCGCGGCCAAAGTCCCGCATCCACATCGCGTTTCCAAGCCAACGGACGTGGAAGCATATCTGCACGAGGCGCGGTTGATCGCGAGTCTGGACCATGTTGGGATCGTGCCTGTCTATGACGTTGGACGCACGGAAGATGGCTTTTGCTATGTCGTATCCAAGCTGATCCAAGGGGAAGATCTTGCGACGCGAATCAAGCGAGTGAAATTGCACCACTCGGTCGCTGCACGCGTAGTCGCTCAAGTTGCAGAGGCGTTGGGACATGCGCACTGCCAAGGGCTGGTTCATCGTGACGTCAAGCCCGCCAATATCTTGCTTGATGAAGCCGACCGCGCATACGTCACCGACTTTGGACTGGCGTTACGTGATGAAGTCGTTGTTGACGAACGCAGCTACGCGGGAACTCCAGCCTATATGAGTCCCGAGCAGGCACGGGGCGAGTCGCATCGTGTTGATGGACGCAGCGATATCTTCAGTTTAGGTGTCGTGCTCTACGAGCTTCTGACCGGTGAGATGCCGTTCCGGGCAGATTCGTACGACTCGTTGCTTCAGAGAATTGTAGACGACGAAGTCGCGCCGCCGCGCGCCATTGACGCTTCGATTGCGGAGGAGTTGGAGCGCATCTGCATCAAGGCGCTCTCGAAGCGGGCCGCGGATCGCTATTCTTTGGCCACCGAGTTCGCAGAAGACCTGAACTTTTTCCTGAATTCGACCGCCGATCAATCCGCGTTAACGATCGCAGCCGACGAATCCACTGCTCGCGTTGTTCCGAAGGGACTGCGGGCATTTGATGCCAACGACGCGGATTTCTTTCTGGAGCTGTTGCCCGGTGCGCGTGACCGTCATGGCGTTCCGGAGAGTATTCGACAATGGCTGCTCCGCATCGAGGAACGCGATGGCGATGAGACATTTTCTGTTGGTTTGATCTATGGGCCGTCCGGTTGTGGCAAGTCTTCATTTGTGCGGGCGGGGTTGTTGCCGCGTCTGTCTCGCAGGATTCGCATTATTTATGTTGAGGCGATTGCGGAAGACACGGAACTTCAGTTGACAAGTAAGCTACACAAAGAGTTTCCGGAGTTGTCAAAGGAAACCAGCTTACTGAATTGTCTTGCTGCCATTCGTCGTGGCTCGATTCTGCGGAGCGGACAAAAGCTGCTCTTGGTAATCGACCAATTCGAACAATGGCTGCACGGGCGGCAGCAGGAGCAACGGCGGCAACTTGTCCAGGCACTGCGGCATTGCGACGGCGAGCATCTCCAATGCTTGCTGCTGGTTCGTGACGACTTCTGGTTGGCGATCAGCCGCTTTATGCACGAGTTGGAAATTGACTTGCTGCAGGGGCGCAATACTGCTCTCGTTGACTTATTCGACCCGCTTCATGCCCGCAACGTACTCGCTTCGTTTGGTAGATCGTTCGGTCGAATATCGAGTGACCAAAGCGAACTCAACGCTCCCCAGGATGCGTTTCTCGAACAGTCGGTCGACGCGATGGCGGATGAAGGCAAAGTTATTCCAGTACGGCTGGCGTTGTTTGCCGAGATGGTGAAGGGACGGCCTTGGACGCCGCATACGCTGTCTGAACTTGGCGGTTTAGAAGGTGTGGGGATCGCATTTCTTGAGGAGACCTTTTCGGCCCGGGCGGGGAATCAGCAATACCGGGCGCATGAACAAGCTGCGCGTGCGGTTCTTGAGGCCTTGCTGCCGAACGCGGGCAGCAATATCAAAGGTCACGTGCACTCGTATCCTGAGTTGCTTGATATCTCTGGTTACGGGCACAATCCTCGAGCCTTTAAAGAGTTGATGCGAATCCTCGATAGCGAGACACGATTGTTGACACCCGTCGAGGTGAATTTCGGAAGCGGCGATGCGACGCCGGGGAATCGATATTACGAATTGACGCATGACTATCTGGTACCTTCGCTACGGCAGTGGTTGACGAAGCGACAGAAGGCTACCTCGGTCGGTCGTGCCGAATTGCGCCTTGCCGAACGTGCGGCAATGTGGAACGCGCGGCCCGAACGCCGGCAACTTCCGTCAATTGTTGAATACTTACAGATTCGTGCGCTGACCCGTTCTTCTCAATGGACAGTAACCCAGAAGCGGATGATGCAAGCTGCGACTCGACAACAACTAGGACTAGCGGTGGTTGTAGGCGCGATCGTATTGATGTTTTTGATGGGTGGTGCCGAGTTGGCGATCCAGGCTCGAAACTTGGTCGACAAGTTTCGAGTAAGCACGGCAACCGTGTGGATGGCTCTCGGACAAGAAGAAGCGATTTGGTCACTGTTGAAGTATGAACCCGATCCAACACTGCGGACGCGTCTGATTCATCGTCTGAGCCCACTGGTCGTTGACGTTAACGAGATCGTTCCGAATCTGAGTCGACAGCCTGACGTCTCAATACGTCGGGGGATGTTGTTATTGGCCGGTGAATTGGCAGACGATCCGAGCCACCGGGCGGAAGATACAATCGCGCGAGAGGAGATCTCGCCAACGTTCGTTGGCCAACTGCTGGATATATTCGACAAAGACCCAGATCGCGGGGTTCACGCGGCAGCCGAGTGGGCGCTGCGCCGCTACGGTCAGAGCGTCGAATTGGCGAGAGCCGTCAGACGAACGACGCCTGAAGGTCTTCTTGGTGATCGACAATGGTATGTGACCAGTCAAGGACAGACGATGGTGATCGTGCCGGGGCCAGCTGAGTTTGTCATGGGCTCTACTTCGGGTGCAGTGGACGAGACGATTCACAGCCAGCAGATCCGCCGCAGCTTTTCGATCGCGAGTAAGGAGGTAACCATCGCACAGTTCGAGCAATTTTTGCTCGAGGTTCGATCGCACCAATACACGAAAGTACCGCAGTCGGAGTTGAGCCCCGATTGTCCACAGACCCAAGTGACTTGGTATGATGCCGCAGCATACTGCAACTGGCTCAGCGAGAAAGCCGCGATCCCGCCTGAGCAATGGTGTTACTTGCCTAACGCTGATGGCAAGTATGCGATGGGCATGACCGTGGCACCGGACATCTTTTCTCGCATGGGGTATCGATTGCCGACGGAGGCAGAGTGGGAGTATGCCTGCCGCGCGGGCACCACGACAGCGTACAGTTTTGGACGCGACGAAGTGGAACTGTCGAAATACGCGATCTACGACAGGCCCGGGGCGCAGCGACTCGGACCCGTTGGGTGGAGAAAACCGAATGACTATGGGTTGTTCGATATGCACGGCAATGCAAGCGAGTGGTGCCACGACAAGTACAGAGTGACTCCGACTTCGATCATGCTTGACGCTTTTTCGCCGATTCCAGGGCGAGAGCCACGGGTTGTCCGCGGCGGGTCGTTTCGAGAAAGTGCGGATCGCGTGCGGAGTGCTGCCCGCGGGCAATTCCTCCCGGGCTTGCGAAATGGGGACATAGGCTTCCGTGTCGCGAGAAGCTTTCCCTAAATCGTAACCTGATGAACATCGGGTTTTCGGCGCATTCTGGACGTTAGTCCGTGGCTGAAGGGAATAATATCTACAAGGACGCTCGAATCTAGTCCTGTTAGCTAACTTAATCGACCGCGATATTACTCAAATTCTGATCCGCGGGGTGTTTTTCTTGGCATTGACCCAAGCACTGTTCAACGAAATGGTCGAAGCGCATGGGGCAGCGCTGTACCGGATCGCCTATCGGATGGTCGGGAAGCAACATGACGCCGAAGACCTCGTGCAAGAGGCATTCCGCTCCGCGTGGGCCAGTCGCACTCGATATCGACCGGATTTGGGTGAACGCGCTTGGTTGGTGACTATCTTGCGGAGACGAGTTGTCGATGGTTGGAGAAGACAGCGTGCTCGGACTGTCTCGTTTGATGAAACCGTGTTGGATTACGGAGTCGACGGGGAAGATCCGGCAGCTCGTGAGTTTGAAGATCATGTTCAAGCGGCGTTGTCTCAATTGCCCGACCAGTTGCGAGAAACATTATTACTCGTTGTCGTAGGTGAGCTGACGCACCAAGAGGTTGCCGAGATTCTCGAAATTCCGCTGGGGACGGTGTTGTCGCGAGTAAGTCGCGCGCGAACACGCCTGAGAAAGTTATTAGTTGAAGAAGAGGTTCGGAATCAGTAACGCGTTTGACAAAACTCATGTGTGACGAACGATCAGAGCACTCGTTGGATGCTAGCTTGCGGAATGTCGCGATTCCGCCAGGCTTGGTTGCGCGATTGAAGTCTGTCGCCGCACCTGCGGACGAAGAGCTTGATGCCGTCTTGCGTGCCACTCCGGTACCAAACGGGCTTGTTGATCGCGTCAAGGAGGAGTGGCGAGAAACATATGTCGACGAGTCGCTTCGTGCGGTTGAAATCCCCGCCGACTTGCTTGCTCGCTTGCGAGTCATACCCGAGTGCCGTCACGAAAGTTCGTTTCGACGGTTTGTGTTGGCGGCGTCCCTATTGTTGGTGATGACAGGAACTTTTTTCGGAGCTCTCGGTGGAGTGCTTGCTTCCATCAGACCACGCTCGGCGCAGACAACTTCGTTGACAGTGATCAAGGTCGGCCCAACGCAGCTCGTCGCGTCACCTGCGGAGTCGGTTCGCATCTCCAGCACTAATTCATCGGTGTTGTTCCCCTTGGACACAACACCAGTTGTCTGGAAGGGGCGTTCGTTGCAAGTCGATCTTGTGCGTTTAGACGAGACGATGAGGCCGGGGCCCGCAGGCCAGTTGATTCTGGAGTTGGAAGGTGGACTGCAACTTGGCAGCAACGTCTTGCTGATGCGATGGGATGCGTACGCATCGCCAGAACAAGTGACTCAGCGCCTTCCTGAATTTGAGCGAGTAGAACGCAGGCCAGACGCCGGTGTCGACCTGCCGTTGGTTGCTGGCTACGACCGCGCGTTCCTGCATCGAACTTCAACTCACCCACCCGTCTTCGCCGCCGAAAGCGAACGATTGCAGACAATTCGCGTCCCCGTAACGACCTCGGTTGCCAGCCTTGAACGCACAGAACAGTTGCTAGAGCAGGGACGTCTGCCCGATCCGCAGGAGCTACACGCTGAGGACTTTATAGCCGCAATCGAGTTTGACTATCCAGCAGTGCGAGATGACGAGGCCACTGTATTTATCGCAGCCGGGCCAACGCCGTTTGGAGACAAAAAAAGTTCGTTGGTGCAAGTGGGCGTAAAAGCGGCTCGTCGAATGGGTAGCCAACCCGCTCATGTCGCCGTTGTGGTGGATGTATCACAGAGCATGTTGCAGGAGGGGCGGATCGATGTTGTTCGCGATTCGCTAAGGACGATGTTTGATCACCTCGACGTCGGAGACTCGGTATCGCTTCTGGCGGTGAATCATGATTTGACGCAACAACTCGACTTTGCAACCTCTGAAGACCGTGAGTTACTCGACGGTTGGCTGCGATTGCTTCGATCCGGAGGAGGCGATCGCCCCGTCTTGGGCTTGCGGGCTGGATTGGCGTTGGCTTTGAACGCGCCGCGAGAGGAAGGTGTCTTGCGGCAGGTAATCTTTGTAACGGACGGTACGACGACGTTGCGAGCGTCTGAAGTGGAAGCGTTCGAGGAAGTCGCTGCCCAGGCAGAGTCTAACGCGATTCGCATGAACGTCCTCCACCTTGGCGGCATTGTGAAAGGTACTCGCCCTGCTGCTGCGAGTCTTTCGTACGAGTCGGTGGATTCCAATTCGTTGCGTTGGAAGTTGGTCGAGTTCGTGACTGGTGTTTCGCCTTTGGTAGCCCGGCAGGCAGAATTGGAAATCACATTTAACCCGAATGCCGTGCGTGCCTACCGTTTAGTGGGGCATGGCCCCTCCTCCATGACGGGCTTACTTCATGAGTTGCCTGACGATTCGCTACGTTCGGGCCAGCAGGCCACCCTCGTCTTTGAAGTTTGGCTCACCGGCAGCTATGAGGACGACATCGCCTCCGCCGCGCTGAATTGGGTCGCCCCGGACTCGGAACAGTGGCGAAGGAGTGGGACGGCTGTCCTTGGTCGTTACGACGTAACGACTCGTCGGGACAAGGCCTCAGCCGGGCTGCTTGCCGCAGCGATTGCGACCGAGATTGGAGAGCGGTTGTGCGGTGTGGGTGACTTCGAGTTGACTGGCGAGAGTGAATTTCGTGCCCGCCGGAAGGGGGCGAGCTGGAAAAATGTTGTTGATGCTGCTTGGGAGCTGGTCGGAGAAATAGAGTGTCCTGAAGGCTTTGTGCGACTGAAAGAACTGGTCGAGCGGGTCGAAGCCCTGCGTAAACCGCCCGCCGAAACGTCTACAATGTAGTTGTTCAAACCAATTACCCGTTCGATCGTTGTCGGCGCCGCCACCTCGTAAGCGACGAAAGGTGGCCCACGCTAAACCTAGGTTTCGTAACGGAGCCGAATCCGCCGAACATTACTGAAGATGAATGGTTGATAGTCGAACCGTTTGACTATATTCTGGAGTGTAACTGCCTTTTGTGTCTGCTGTTGTGTCGAATTGCCCCGGAACCATTATCGATACGACTTTCCGGTCGAGACTTCAAATCCTTGTGGTGTCGGTCTAGGCTCAGATGCTGTGTAACCGCTCCGAATTCTACGGCGAGCGATTAAAGGAACTATTTGATGAAGAAGTCGCTTTCTACATTCTCGCTACGGTGTGGCCGCAACGGGATTGTTTTGCTCCTAACGCTGCACGTACTAGCAACGTCCGGCACGGGGGCGTTTGCCGCAGAGCCCGCTCGCGAGTTTCTGAATGGGTTGCGGGACCGTGGATTGCATGATGTGGCCCTCGACTATCTGGAGATGATGGAGACGAGTCCGCTCGCACCCGCAGAACTCAAGGAAATCATCCAGTACGAGAAGGGCGTGACGCTGATCGAAGGCTCGCGAGCCCAGCGTGACCAAGCAATCCGGGAGAAGATACTGGACGATGCTCAGCAATTACTAAAAGGCTTTACTGAGAATCCACGCACAGCGCAGCACGCGTTAGCGAACTCTGCACGCAGCCAACTCGGTAATTTGATCGTCGAGCGAGCGCGGATGACGGTGGAGGCGTCCAAAAAGGGGGACAAAGCGAAGCTGTTAAAGGAGGCGAACGCCTTGTACGAAGAGGCGTATAACGTCTTTAACACCATGCAAGAGGAGGTTCGTGTCCAGTTGGAACGAATCCCCAAAGTGCTGGACCTCAAGGACAAACGTCAAGCCTCAATGGCCGAGCGACGAACGCAGTTGCGGGCTGACTATCTGCAAACACAACTGACGGCGGCTGCGATTCGAGAAGAGATGGCAGATACGGTGCCGGAAGGATCAGATCCCTTCAAGAAGCTACTGGCAGAAGCCGCAGCGCAATACGACGAAATCTACAAAAAGTACCGTACTCGATTGGCGGGCCTTTACGCGCGTATGTATCAAGGCCGCGCAAATCAGCGTCTCGGTAAACTGCAGGATGCCTTGGGCTACTATAGCGAGCTTCTGGATCAACCCGACGAGCCCGAGGCGTTTCGGGTCCTGAAGACCAAAACGCTTCGGTTGGCGATGGATGGTTGGCTGGATCCATCCGAGAAGAAGTATGTCGAAGCGATTCGTCGAGGTTCTGAATGGGTGAAGAAGTCACGTCCGACCGATGATCGGGAGTCCGACTGGTTAGCAATCCGTCTGAGTCTGGCAAAAGCCTACAAAATGCAGGCCGACGAGGCGGATAAAAGCGACACCCGCACAGCCACGCAATCGATCTCGGAAGCCAAGAAGCAGGCCAACTTTGTGGCGGGCAAGGCTGGTGAATTTCAAGATGAGGCCAGGCAACTCGTGGCAGCGTTGGGTGGACCGGATCGCACCGGCGACAAGCCGGACCCGCATACTTTCGATGAGGCGAAGGCTGCGGGCAAAGAGGCACTCGACTCGATTCAAACAGCCTCGCTGGTGGCCTCGCAAGTTCCCGGACGGATCGCAAAGGAGAAGGACGAGGCCGTGAAGGCGGATCTAGCAAAGCAGTTGGAAGAAGCAAAGGCGACGCTGGCTAATGCCCAGGGCGACGCTATGACCTATTATCAACTGGCGTTGCGGCTGGCGAACGACGAAACCTCGATCGATGACGTGAATATCGTTCGATACTTCTTGTGTTATCTGTATTACTTGCAACAGGACTATTACAAAGCCGCGCTAATGGGCGAGTTTGTGGCCCGACGCTATCCGGACAGTGCCGGCGCAAGGCAGTGCGCCAAAATTGCAATGGCCTGCTACATCCAAATCTATGGCGAGACCAATGCACTTGCAGGTACTTTGTTCAAAGAGCTCGATCAAGACAAGAGCGGTTCTATCGACAACCAGGAACTCGAATCCTTGCCGCAGATTGCGCAAGGGGCGGACGAAAACTCCGATCAGAAAGTGTCAAGCAGCGAGTTCGACAGGCGGCTACTGGAATTTGATGTTTCTCACATTGTCTCGATTGCTGAGTATGTAGCCGACAAATGGTCGGATCAGCCTGAAGCGGAAGAAGCCTTAAACACGCTTGTGCCGTTCATGATCAACGCAGGCGAGCTTGATCGCGCCGAGCAGTTCCTCAAGAGGATTCCCGAATCCTCACCAAAACGTGGTGATTCGGAACTGAAGACGGGGCAGGCGATGTGGGGCACTTACCTTCGCGGCACTCAGGAATTGCAACAGTGGGAAGCGGACGGGACTCCTGCAGAGGTTGATGTCGCTGCCAAACGCGAAGAGTTGGTTGCGCTTCGGAATAAAGCTTTGGAAATTTTGTCGGCAGGCTACGGGCGTCTAGCGACGGGGACCGCGGCGAGCCGCACGATCGTGACCGCGTTACTTTCGTTGGCCCAGGCTCAACTCGAAACACAACATGCATCTGAAGCCGTCAAAGTGCTGGAGAACGAGTCACTGGGCCCGCTGGTTTTGGTAAATAAGAAAGACGCTTCGGCCAGCGATCCGGCAGTTGTCGAGGAGATTTACAAGACGGCGCTGCGTGCTTACATCTCGTCCCTTGGGAACGCGGAAGCCGGGGGAGCGATCGACAAAGCTAAGGATGTCATGGACAAGATGAAATCCGCGATTGGCGGAACTCCCGAAGGCGAAGAGCGTCTTGTTTCGGTGTATGTAACTTTGGCCCAAGACTTAGAAAAGCAACTCGAATCCGCAACGCCGGAAGTGAAACGTGGGCTATCGCAAGGATTTGAAACCTTCTTGCGTCAACTGAATGAAGGTTCCAATGAACTGAGCGTCTTGAATTGGGTCGCCGAGTCGTTCTCGAAGTTGGGAAGGAGTCTGGATGAGGGCGAAACGCTGAACGAAGATGCCAAAAAGTACTATCAGGCATCGTTAGACGCGTTTCAGAACATCATCGACAAGGTCGAGCTTGATCCGAACATGAAGGTACAGGTTCAACTTCGGATGGCCAGCGTCCTTGGCGAGATGCGTGAATTCGACAAGGCAATCGGCATATTTATAGAAATCCTGACAGCGAATGCCAATGCACTCAACGTCCAAGTCGAGGCCGCGAAATTGCTCGAACAAGTCGCGAAGCAACCTGATCAGGTCGAGCGGTACAAGGAGGCCATCGTGGGTATCCGCAAGGACGGTGACCCGAAGCCTGTTATTTGGGGTTGGGGTGGGATCTCGCAGAAGACCGCCGGCAACGAAAAGTTCAAGGACACGTTTTACGAAGCTCGTCTGCATCTCGCCCAGTGCCGGTACGAACACTCGCTACGACTTGATGGAGGCGAAAAAGATAAAATGCTTGCCGCCGCGAAGCAGGACATTTCGATTACGGCCCGCCTCTATCCAGACCTGGGCGGCGACCAACTGAAACCGAAGTATGATAGTTTGCTCAAGAAGATACAGAACGCCCTAGGAGAGCAGGCAGTCGGACTTGCCGGCCTCTAGTCGGCGCGAGAATCAATAATGAACAGAAAACTCGAAGGAGTTGCTGATGAGAAGCGGTAAATGGTTGTTTCTAGTTTGCTCGGTGCTCGCGGCTAGTCTCGGAAGTGCGGCCAATGCACAGTTTGATCAAGTCTACGGCTTTCGTGGTTCGCCGACGAACGGCATCATTGCGGATACATCGACTCCGATCGAGATCGTGATCGAAGTATCGGGATCTCAGAGAAAGATCGCTGTCAATGAAGTTCGGCGCGTTACGCTGGCTGACGATCCACCAGAACTGCGCCGCGGCCGTGACAATATCCTGACGGGCCAAATCGAAGCAGGCTACGATGATTTACGGAAAGTCAATCCAGCCGACATCAAACGCGCTCTAACCAAGGCGGACTTGCAATACTATCTCGCTTACTGTCAAGGAAAACTGGCGTTGACTGGAGGTGGCGACAAGGGAGCCGCTGCATCTGCGATGTTGGCATTCGTCGGAGCGAATTCACAAAGTTTTCATTTTTTTGAGGCGGCCGAGTTGTTGGGCGATCTGGCTGTGTCGTTGGGGAGTTATGATGGCGCGGCCAAGTATTACGGCGCACTTGCAGATAAAGCGCCTTGGCCGGATTACAAAATGCGAGGCGCGGTTCTCAAGGCTCGGGCATTGATGCGAAAGGGAGATTTTCCCGGTGCGCAGGCTGAGTTCGAGGCCGTCATCGCTTCGCGTGTGGATACACCCGCGGCGATGCAACAAAAGCTCATGGCCCAGGCCGGCAAAGCCAGTTGTCTGGCAGGGACTGGATCTCCTGACGAAGGCATAAAAATTGCCGAGGAGATTATTACGAAGAACAGTCCGGAAGATAACAGCGAATTGTTTGGGCGAACGTATAACGCACTCGGTGCCTGCTACTTGAAGGCAGGAAAGCCGAAAGAAGCGTTAATGGCCTACCTGCATGTGGACGTACTCTTTTACGCGAACCCTGAAGTCCATGCCGAAGCGCTTTACAACTTGAGTAAGCTCTGGCTCGCACTCAAAAAACAGGACCGCGCCGACAGCGCTCGAAATCTGCTCACGGATCGATATGCGGGAAGCGTGTGGGCGAAGACTCAATAAACCCAGCTTATTTACCGCGCGGGCCGCGTGTGTTTAGAATGCGACTGAACTAGAATATCAGTTCGTCGAGAATCGGCGAGAACTTTTTACAAGAACAGTTTTTCAGAGATTTGAATCTCGGAGGCGAAAATGCGTCATCGTGCCGTGCTATTTGGAACACTTGTGGCTATGATCGGCCTGCTCTTTCTCGATGGGGCGTTTCAGGCTACAGATATATTCACCCAAACCGCTGTCGCACAAGATGATGCTGGTGGTGAGGCTGCCGCGCCTGCCCCGGCAGCACCCGCAGCGCCCGCCGGTGGCGACGACGCTCCCGCCGAAGAACTAAATGCGTTGCAGTGGCTCTATCAGGCCCTGGGGCCCTTCTATCTCGTCGTCTTCTTGGCGCTGTCGTTTACGTTGGTGGCGCTTTTGGTGATGAATCTGCTATCCGCACGCCGTGAAAACGTCTGCCCAGTCAGCCTGGTGGAAGGTTTCGAAGCGCACTTGAACGAGAAGCAGTATCAAGAGGCATATGAATTGGCGAAGTCCGACGAGTCCTTCCTTGGTCAGGTTCTGTCTGCCGGATTGGCCAAGTTGTCGGCAGGGTACGCACAGGCGATTGAAGCGATGCAAGAAGTAGGCGAAGAAGAGAACATGAAGCTAGAACACCGCCTCAGTTACATGGCACTGATTGGAACGCTTAGCCCGATGGTTGGGCTGTTCGGAACGGTCGATGGTATGATTCGCTCGTTCAGTACGATTGCCGTTGCTGGTTCCACTCCCAAAGCATCCGACCTCGCCATGGGAATTTCCACGGCTCTGTTCACGACGCTTGTCGGTTTGGCAATCGCGATCCCCGCGCTGGCCGCCTACAACATTCTCAAAAACCGCATCGCGCGACTTGTGCTTGAGGTGGGAATTTTGAGCGAAGGTCTCATGAGCCGGTTCGAGAAACCAGAGCAAGAGTAGTTTGGTCTGTCGGGGTTCGAGCGTCGTTGCGAGCAGCAAGGGTCTAACATGCGAGTAGCAAAGAAAAAGTCAGAAGGGATTCTCGAGGGTGACCTTACGCCGATGATCGATATGACTTTTCAGTTGATCGCTTTCTTTATGGTTTTGATCAACTTTTCCCAAGCTGAACAGAACGAGAAGATTCAACTTCCGGATAGCCAGCTTGCCAAGCCGCCGGAAGGTCCATTGGAGTTCCCGATCACGATTCATCTCACTACCGACAGCACGGCAATTATCGGTGCGTCGGAAGTTCCCATTGCCGCGCTGAGTCCCTTTCTTGTCAAGGAAAAGCAGGTGCTTGCCAGCCAAGGAAAGGGTACGAACGAAGCGACGATCATCATCCGCGCGCACAAGGATGCCCAGACGGGGCGGGTGCAAGAACTGATACAAAAGTGTCAGGAGAACGACTTTGAAAAGTTTGCACTCCGTGCCAAGGAAGACGTAGGAAATAACTAGAAGTCGCGTCTCCCGCGACGCAACGGATCACATAAATCCATGAAAGTACGACACAACAAGGGTGGTGGTGACGACAAGATCGAGCTTCAGATGACACCGATGATCGACATCGTGTTTCAATTGCTCGTCTTTTTCATCATGACTTTTAAGATCGTCTCGCAAGAAGGCGATTTCAATATCAAGATGCCGCTGGCAGCGCCGGCGGCAGGTGCTCCGGACGATTTACAGCTTCCGCCAATGAAGGTCCGGTTGCGTGCCGGCGCGGGTGGGAACCTGGCCGGAATGTCGTTAAACGACAAAGGCGTGGGGACGATGGAAGCCTTGCGGCTGGAAATCATCGGAGTTATCGGTGACGACCGCGGCCCCGGCAGCATCCAGGAAACGGCGGAAGTCGAACTCGACTGCGATTATGGCCTGCGGTATGAACATGTGATTCAGGCCATCACCGCGGTGTCGGGGTATATTGATGACACGGGCAACGTCGTCAAATTGGTCGAGAAAATCAAATTCGCGCCGCCGCGACAGAGAGGTGGTGGATGATCGGCTTAGGGCTGGTCTGAAGTCACATATCCGAAGCACAGTTCGAGCGACTGGTGTACACGGGGACGCATTAGCGGTACAACTTCTGGTGGTCTGTCGAACGATTGTGTATTTGATGTCGGCGCCCAGGCGAGCTGACTCATCGGACGCTTTCGTCCGTCGTGCTTGGTGGGCTCCGACGAAAGCCCCTTTCTCTGCGGCTCCGGAAAGTGAAAATCGGGCTGCAATTCCCGCGAACAGGAGAATTACGTTGGGAAAGAAGTTGTATTGCGGAAATCTGAGCTACGGTGTTTCGAGCTCCGATTTGGAACAGTTGTTTGCACAGTTTGGATCGGTTACGAGTGCTCAGGTGATTACCGATCGAGACACTGGAAGGAGTAAAGGCTTCGGGTTCGTCGAAATGTCCAACGACGCAGAGGCTCAAGCGGCTATCGAAGGACTGAATGAAACAGAACATGATGGTCGAGCGCTCACCGTGAACGAGGCCAAGCCCCGAGAGAATCGCGGCGGGGGCGGCGGACGTGGTGGCTACGGCGGAGGCCGCGGAGGTGGTGGTTACGGTGGCGGAGGTCGCGGCGGTGATCGCGGTCGTCGTTACTAAGAAAACGCTTTGAACGAAGACGAAAAAAGCTCGGGTGTCCAAGTCGGATGCCCGAGCTGTTACTTTTCAGCTGAGTAGAGAAAGCTCGTTTAGTCGCGGGAACTCAGCGATATCATGATTCGCAACACGTACCAGAAAAGGATCGCTACCGACGCGAATAAGGCGAGCGAAGCGGCAACGTATTGGTCGGTGCGATAGTGGTGCAGAATGTTGGAAGTATCGTAGAGGATGTATCCAGCCGCCAAAACAACCATCGCGCCGGAAAACCACATTCCCAATGGCAGCCCCTGAAAAAACGCGCCACACACGATGAGCCCCAGAGCCGCGATACCGGCGAGCGCTAGATACTTGCCCATCCATGAGAAGTCAGCTCGCGTGGTAAATACGATTGCTGTGAGTCCGGTGAAGACCACACCTGTCATGATCCCAGCCGCAGGAATGGCTCCGGGAGCGACTCGCTGAGCGATGTAGAGCAGCGGGACAAAGATGACAGCTTCTGCGACAACATACGCGCCCAAACCCAGATATTGAAGCGATTGCGACGCCGAAGATTCTGCCCAACTTCGAGCAACCCAGCTCACCAGCATGAATGCCCCCAACACGATCAGCCAATTCCATCGCCCGCCCATCACGGTTCGCATCAGGTTGTCTAATGCGGCTTCTGAGACCATCGTGAAGATGAGGGTCTCGAGGAAAACGAACAGTCCGACTCCTCCGAGGAGATGCGTATATGTCCGCCGAATGAATGTTGTACGCTCCCATTCATCAGACAATGCTGCCGTTTGGACATTTGGCCCAAAGTTGGACTGGTAAGGGTTATCGTCTTGCATGTAGTTCATCAACATCCCCCTTTGTGTTTGAGAAGCGTCTCGCAAATTACTGTTGCGGCGCGTAGGCAATCTAGGTGGACCGATTCCGAAAGTCAACCTCGGGAATTGCCAAGGACGCTCGAATCGCCTAGCCGTACAGAATCTCGTGATCCGGGCGACGGGCGTCATTTGGGTCAAAGCTTCGCAGACGGAGCGCCTGAAGGCAAAGCATACTCGCGTACAGCGGGTTGAGGACGAGGTAGCGTTGCCATAATCGGCGAGGTTCAGCGACCAGCCGGAACAGCCACTCAAACCCCCAGTCTTGCATGATCTGCGGAGCTTGTGGAAGGAGTCCGGCGTGGAAGTTAAACGCCGCGCCTACCGCCAATAACGGCATCGAGAGCGCCTCCCGAAATTCATAGGCCCAAACTTCCTGACGGGGACAGCCAAGTCCTACCATGGTTATCGCGGCCCCGCTTTGGCGAATCGCATCGATAGTTTGGTCGCGTTCCTCGGGCGTAAACTGGCGAAATTTTGAGGCTTGGCATCCGGCAAATTGCAACTTTGGAAATTGCTCGGCAAGTTTCGTCCGAAGTGCCGACAAGAGTTCTTCATTGCCACCGAACAGGAACACCGGCAGGCCCTCTTCGGCGGCCCGCTCGCAGGTTTTCAGCATCAAGTTCGGACCATAGACGCGATCCCGCAATCGCGCGCTGTGTAATCGATTCAGCGCCCAACGAACAGGTTGTCCATCAGGAACAATCAGGTCAAGTTCGTTCAATCGATAACGGTGCTCCCGGTCGAGCACGCCCGTCATGATACCATGAACTGCCAAAGCGGATACCGCCAACGGTTGCTTGGCGCGTGCAGCGTCTACGATTCGCTGAACGGCGGCATCATAGTCGACGGCATTGACCATGATGCCCAAGACGTTGTGTCGACCACGATCAATCATACGACCGAAGTCTCCAACCAGCGTTCTGCGTTATTGGCATGAATCTCACGACAGATTCGCGGGACGTCATACGTGAGATTCCAGTCGGGGAAGTGCGATTGGAACTTGCTCACGTCGCTAATCCACCAGATGTGATCACCCATCCGATTCGTCTCGCTGTAGGTGTGATTCATTGGCTGACCGGTGATCTCTTCACAGATCTGTATCGCCTCCATCATGGAACAGTTGCTGAAGCGCGACCCGCCCATGTTATAAACTTCGCCACATCGAGGGTCGCGAAAGAAGTGGTCAAATGCACTGATCAGATCTGCGCTATGGATGTTGTCGCGAACTTGTTTCCCTTTGTAACCGAAGACCGTGTAAGGCGATCCAGTCGTTGCACATTTGACCAAGTAAGCGAGAAACCCGTGCAACTGAGTACCTGAATGATTTGGACCCGTTAGACAGCCCCCGCGGAAACATGCAGTCCTCATGTCAAAGTAGCGTCCATACTCCTGTACCATCACATCGGCGGCGACCTTCGAGGCACCAAACAAGCTGTGCATGGTGTTGTCGATCGACATCTCCTCACTGATTCCGTCTGCGAATTCGTGACTAGAATCGATCTCCCAGCGAAGTTCGCGTTCAACAAGGGGCAGCCGATTCGGAGTGTCACCGTAAACCTTGTTGGTCGATGTGAAAATAAACACGGCATCGGGCGCGAATTGACGAGTCGCTTCGAGCATATTCAGCGTACCGTTGGCGTTCACGGTGAAATCAGTATGAGGTTCTCGCGCCGCCCAGTCGTGAGACGGTTGCGCTGCGGTATGAACAACAAGGGCTACCTCGCTGCCAAGGCCTCTAAATAGGGAGTCGATGGCACCGGTATCCCGAATATCGATGCTTTCATGTCGATACCGGCCACCAAGGGACTGTTCGAGTTGTTCGCGTTGCCAGCTCGTAGAGGCTTCCTTACCAAAAAATCGGCTTCGCATGTCGTTGTCGATGCCGACGACATCTAGGCCCTCGTTGGCAAAGTGTCGGACTGCTTCCGAACCGATCAGACCGGCAGCACCGGAAATGATAGCTACACTCATCGAGTTGTCTCCGGGTAAAGGGAGATGCTATGCGAGAAGGAAATGCCTTTGTCGGAAAGTGTCTCACTTAAGGATGCGGCGAGAACTTCGGCCTGCTCGCGAGTTGTATCTGGAAGGACGATTCCGATCCGGCCGTCCGGAGTTCGTCCCGTCAAGTCGGTGGCTCGTCGCCGTTTGCGAAAAGTTTCGGCGATCGACTGGAGATCGGCCGGCTGGAGCTGAGTCGGCGAAACACTCAAAGTCAGTACTGAGAACACCGATCCGGCACGATCTGCTCGAGATCGTTCGCGTTTCAACATGGCCTCAAATTCGTCGGGATCGAGCAACAAGGTCCGCTCAACTCGCGACCTCGCAAAGAGTCGTAACCAACCGAGCACGGGATTCTCCTAAATACTTACAACGATCGGAAAGTCGATCTCTGCAAGTATACGCCATGCTCGAACCTATACGTGAAGCGATTTCAGCACGATAAGTTCAAAGTTCATCCGCCAATTCGTTCGATCCGTAACATCCACGCGACCGGCACTCGCCGACTAAACGTGTAGATCGTATCCGTATTCCTGAAAGTCGACCGCATACAATCGGTTGACGGTCTTTCTCGATTGATTCGTAAACAAGTCGTCTGAATTTGTGCCGCTGGTTGCGTTATGCCGAGTCTTCAGGTTGGTCCCTAGTGCTTCCGACAGAAACTGCATGTCTGCGGAGTTTTCCATCTTGAGCACATGCTCGACTGGGAATTGACCAAGAATGATGCCCTTGACCGAAACGAACCGGATTTGATTCTGTGGTCGCAAGTGCCCGTCTTGCTGAAATACTTGTGGCAGAATTGCGGCAAATTGCTCGAAGCTGGTCCCAAGTAGCGCGTCGCGGATCTCGACGGGTGGTGTTGCTCGCGTAACGCCCAGGTAGGGAAAGAAAATCCTTTGACAAGTTTGCCACTCGTCATACCCACACGCCTCGGCGATGCCCAGCGGATGCTGGCGGAACTTGTCGTTGAAGAACGAGATCAGCCTTCGGTAGGGATCGCGAACAATGAGGTACTGCGGTCCAAATTCGCTGATGTGGCCGCGTCTTAAATACGAGTGCCACAGCTGGCTCGGGCGTGAAAGTTGTTGAAGGTGTGTTTGCGTTGTCAGCGTGCTAAACATCACCTTGAGATTGGTGGCCAATAAATGCGGCTTGGAACGACAAATGAAGTAAGGCATAAATGGCACCTTAGAATGGAGGTACTCTAGAGAGCTTCGACCGGTGAGTTCTTTATCACAGGAGATCGCTGCGGCACTGGCTGCGGGACGCTGACGATGACTTCGTTATAAGCGCTAATCAACAAATCATAGTTTGCTTCAGCGGTATACAGATTTTCGTAGGCTCGCCTCGCTGCAACTCGCATTTCTCGTAACTTTCGAGGATCGCTGAAGGTTCGTTCGATCGCTCTCCGGAGTTCACTCGCGTTGCCCGTCTCGAATAGCCAGCCGGTTTCTCCGTGACGAACGAGCTCTGCCATCGCTCCATGTCGCGATGCAATTACGGGAACGCCGTGAACGTACGCTTCGATAATTGCGCGTCCAAAAGTTTCGTAGCATAGCGAGGGTATTACCAGGCAAGCCGCCTTGTTAATCATGGAATCAACCTCTTCCTTGGTGCGTCGCCCAACCCACTCGATACGAGGATCGTCGTTCATGGCTTGGGATACTCGCCCTGCCATTGGGCCGTCGCCGACGACTCTCAGCCGCATGTTTGCAGGAAGTTGATTCCAGGCTTCCAGCAGCGTTTCGATTCCCTTTTCGGTCGATAGTCGTCCGACGAAGATCGCGTATTCGCCGCTGCCGTTGCCCGGACCCGTGTCGGGATGGACGAAGTTCGGCTTAATGACCATCTTGTCGGCTGCGATTCCTCCCTGAATGAACTTGTCTCTTGCGAATTCCGTCAATACGAAGTACTTGTCGATTGCGCGGCTCCAGGTCCGCATCAGTCGGTGGAAAGCTACCATGGTCGCCACACCCGTGCTGGCGACTCGGCTGTCCCGATAACAGCCGTGAAGGATGGCGGGAAGCGGGAACACCTTTCCAAGACAGCTCTCACATGCCTGTCCGTTACGAAGAAACAAAGCGTTCGGGCAGAGCAGGCGATAATTGTGCAAAGACTGTATGACCGGCACACCCTCTCGTTTCGCGGCATAGTAAACGGATGGTGAGATTAACGGGAAAGTGTTTGTGCAGTGCATGACCGCCGGCCGCTCGCGCCGAATTAATTGGCGCAATTCGCGGTACGAGTCGTGATTCCAAATCAGCTTCTTTGCCAATCGAATCGAACTCATTCCTTCAATGACATCATTGTGAATTGTGTAGCGTATGACTTCATGGCCATGCGACTTGAGCAGCCATTCTTCGTCAAAGAAAGAACGGTCTTCTCCGCCGGGTTGCTGGTAGTAGTTGTGGCACAATAAAACTTTCATCAGACCGCTCCTCGCGGAAGATCACTGCCAATTGGAACATTCGTGTCAAGTTGCTGCTGGTCAGGAATCGTTTGCTGGGCGACCAAGTCACGCAAACTGTTGACGTTCTCCACGGAATTCTAATTGCGATAAGAATTTCTCCTGAGCAAATGCCTCAGGTGCAATGCAGCGAAGGATTCCCCGCACATAACCTTGTGTGCGCCATATTTGGGACCGCCGAAACACAAGTAGATCGGCGTTTCCCGATACGCGCGCCCTTAACAGTTGTGGCATCAGCAGGATCGTGCGGCAGATACGAGCAACGGCCATGCAAACCGCATGCATCGTTCCACGCTTTTCCACTTCCGCCCTCGCCAAGCTCCATCCCTGTCTCAACGAAAGCCACTGAACGTAGCCCGCCGACATGCGATAGGGTGGGACCAGATGCAAAACAATCGCCTTCGGCGTGTACCAGGCCTCAACGCCTGCGGAGTACAGACGCGTGAACAACTCGGTGTCTTCCCCGCCCTCTGTCCAGGACTCTTTGTAAACTCCAATCTCGTCGAATACGCTCCGGTGCAGCATTTGGTTGCCGCTGTTGAGAGCATGTTTGGGCGTAAATCGGCATTCGTATTTTCGTCGCCCGCCCGGGGCGAGCACTTGTTCAAGATGGGGTGAAAGCGGTTGTGCGCTCGCCTCCGATGAAATGAGTTGAACGGCACCGCCGACAACTCGCACGCCTTTCTTGGCCGTCATTGCGAGCAATTCGAGTAACCAATCTGGATCGGCTCGCTCGTCGTCGTCAACAAAGGCGAGCCACTCCCCCTTCGCCTCGGCGATGCCACGATTTCTCGCTGCCGAAGGGCCTTGCCGAGGCTCGCGTACGTATCGAACCGGACGATCTGACGAGTTGGCAATTTGGGCGATCACTTCGGGAGTGTTATCCGTCGAAGCATTGTCCACTACGATGATTTCGTACTGGACGTTACCTTCCGTACGAAGATCAAGCAGGCTTTGGATGGCATCGCCGATCCAATGCTCGCGGTTGTATGTGCAAATGATCACGCTAACGTCGTACTGTGGTTCCATTAGTGCCCCTCACATGCGATCGGATCAGTCGCACTGTTCGATGTGCTTTTGGCGGTCGTGGCTTGCGTTTTCTGTTCAGTCATAGAAATCGCTCGGCGGTAAACCCCGATCAGTCGTTCGTAGTAGCGGTCCTCGCTGTGGTCACGGACAACGCACTCGTACCCCGCTTGTCCGAGGCGACGGCACAACTCCGGGTTATTCCAAAGGTGCCGCATTTGTCGCTCTAGATCTTTGGGATTGCCCGGTTCAAAAAGTAAGCCGTTTACGTTGTCGGCGACGAGTTCACGTTGCGCGCCCAATCGTGAGGCGATGACTGGAATGCCGTGACTGAATGCTTCGAGAATTACGAGTGGACACATCTCGTAAGTGATACTCGGCACCACCACAAAACGTGCGCCGCGATACAGCTGATTGATCTGGCTCGCGATCAGCTGGCCCTTTAGGTCCATGTTCTGTGGCGACATCCGCTTCAGTTGCTCCAGGAGCGGGCCGCTGCCTGCGACAAGTACCGGACAATCTGGAAAGGCCTCTGCCGCCGCGACTAAAGTGTGCAGACCTTTCTCGGGGCTCAATCGTCCAGCGAACGCTGCGTAAGTGCCCAGCGAGGCATCTGCAGGTCCCGCGGATGCTGCGACCATATTCCTCAGCACGACGATCTGGCGTTCGTCGAATCCAGCCGCGACAAGTCGCGACTTCGCGAATTCACTGACCGCGACGAATAACGTGACGTTGTCGTGAAACAATCGCATCCTTCTCGCGAAGGCGGTGCGCGTGGCGTAGGCGATACTCTCGAAGATGTTTTGGCGGCAGTTCCGCAAAACGCAGTGGTATTCATTTCCACCCACACACTTTTCACATATTGTTCCCCGATACAAGTGATCCGCTCGCGGGCAGGTCAGCTGTTGGTTGTGTACGCTCATCACGACCGGAATCGCGGCACGCTTGCAGGCGACGAGAACCGAAGGCGAGAAAAGTGGATAAAGATTGTGAACGTGTACGACGTCTGGGCGATCCTCTACGAGTACCTGTTCAATACTCTGATAGGCTTCGCGGCTGTAGATGCCGCTCCAAAAGGCTCGAGTTCGAGAGGCCAGCGACATGCCAATATCACGACTTGAACGCATCATGAGCCGCGCGGTTCCACCATGCCTTTCGACGAGTTCAGCCGTCAACTCCACGACAGCTTCTTCGCCGTTGAACAGGCTGCGATATTGATTGTAGATTTGTAGTAATTTCACGGCTGAACTTTCGAGTTTGGCCTGCCATGGCGAAAGGACATGGAGCCAAAGAACCTCTGTTGAGGAAAGATTCGCGGAGCGGCGAGCGCCATACACTTTCGAAGGTAACCCTCGGTGCGCCAAAGTCGCGTGCGTCGTCCCAACGCTCGCGCTGAGTCATGTCGCAGCCAAGCGTCCAGCAGTAGTGGCGCGTGAAGGAACAGCGCCTGTCCAATTCGCGCTGTCCCACACACTACGACCCTTGCAACGCCGTGCTGCTTCAAATCAATTTGTTCTGCGTGTTCGGCGCCGCCCGACAACGCATCCAATCTCAGATACTCTGGCGATAGGCGGCGCGGGTCGACTCGGTGTCGGACGATTGCCTTCGGGGAATACCATAACGCGAATCCGCTCGCTCGGGCCCGTGTGAAGAAGTCATAATCTGAGCCGCCGTTCAAAAATGTTTCATCAAAGTTGCCAATTGATTTGAACACCGACTTCGCAACCAAAGCATTGCCAGTTCCGGGAAGGTCCTGGCGCCGATAGGGTTGTAGCTGTGCGTAGAGGTTTGTCTCGCGGAACGCCTCACGTACTGATTCGCCAAACTTGATGCGCTCAGAGTCGGTCAATTCGAGTTGGACGGCACCACCCACGATCGCGCCTTGCGTTTCCTCCGCCGCCTTAACGAGTTCGCTCAGCCAATTGTCCGGAGCCAGTTGATCGTCGTCAAAAAACGCCAGCCAATCGCCTACCGCCTGTTGGATCGCGAAATTTCGCGTCGGTGCGTCGCCTGCCTTATGCTGATAACAGTATCGAATTGGGACGTTAGAGTCCCTTGCGAGTTTGGCGACGACGTCGGCCGTGCCATCGGTAGAGGCGTTGTCGCAGACAACTATCTCGAATTCAAACTTGCCATCTGTTTTCTGACCGACCAGCGAAAGTAACGCCTCCGCCAACCAAGTGGCTCGGTTAAAGGTCGGCACGATAACGCTCACTAACGGTTTTGGTAACGTCTCGATGTTGTCCGGTGACAGCGGAGCCAGGCCTTCCAATGTCGTCTCATGGGTTGGCGTGGCAACGATCTCACGGCCCAGTAGCCGGTCTTTAAGCCTCGGGGCCCAACTGTACCAACCGCCAAGTTTTGCAGCCAAAGTTGCTCCGTTATCCCATCGAAAGACGGTGAAACGTCCCCAGGCATATCGTGAGTCTTGGATGTGAACCGACGAACTGTGAGTCGTCAAAGCGCAGCGGACGCCGACGGCTCTTGCCGCTCGTGTCAGTGATTCGTTAACAAAGCCAAGCCTTGGGGTTCCATAGGGAAACGCAAACGATAGTTGAGGCTGATTGAAATGTTTTTTTAGCTCGGAGATGTTGACTTCGAGGTCAGCGCGGAATTCGTCGGGCCGATGGCGAAAATCTTCGTGGGTGTGCGTGTGGGCTCCGAATTCGACTAAACCTGACGCCGCCAATTCCTGGCATTGAGCGATAGTCATCGGACGGTACGACGAAGCCGGGATCGATTTCCGGTGAGCCAATCCCCAGTGATCGAAAGGAAACGGTTCACTGCTACCGAGATAGGCCGTCGCCAGAAAGATCGTTGCCGGGACGCTTAACCTACGCAAGACTGGCCACGCGTTGCGATAGACGCACTCGAATCCGTCATCGAATGTGAGGACGACGACAAACGGTGGAATGGCATCGCCTCTCTCCGCGTGTTCCAATACTCGCTGGAGCGGCCAAAACACGAATCCAGCATTCAGAAGGCCGCGAATCTGTTTCTCGAATTGACGGGGAGGAACATTGATCGTTGCTCGCTCGACGCCCGCTACATCGTCGGTGACGCGGTGATAGAGCAGAATTCCAAAGTCTCCTCCAACTCTTGGTCCCAACATGCGACAGGCCGCTGCTCCAAAGGTCGATACCGCACGAATGCCCAGATCGGCAAAGGTCCGTCGGAGCGGAACGTCTGCCGGAGCAAAGTGGTGAATCGTGTCTTGTGTGATTGGAGAAGCCATATTCATCGGTGCCTGTTTCACCCCTGCTTCTGCCTGCCCTACCCGTGTCGTCGATGTTGCAAAGTTGCAACGCTGTGTCGTCTTACTGAAACTGTACCCACTCGCTGATTCGGTGGATTATGCGGCCTGGGATACGTGCCGGAGTGTAAAGCGGCGAATTGCGAATCCATGCTCGCGTCTGTCGCCAACCATTACGCAAACAACGTGCCACCGGTCGAAGGTCGACGCTGCCAACCGCAACTTCCGTGGTGCCGGACATCACAAGCGATTTGTAAGTCGCCACTCCGCGGCCCATGTCGATCTTTTCGATTCCGTACGCGTTGCACTGTTGAGCCGCCATCGTCAACAGAACTCGACCGGGAGCGTATCGAGAAAACTCGCGATCGTATGCTGGAAACCACCAATGCAATACCTTGCCCGACCGCATCCCAAAGTGGCAGGCAACGGCACGGTCGCCTGTGTAGAGCACCGACAATACGCCTTGGAACGACGGCGTCTGTTCTTCCCAGATCCGACGCAAAAGGGCCTTGGTCCAAGGAAACGCGAACACGTCCGTGATCTTGGTCGTACGATACTGTTCCGACTTCCAGTTCAAAAGGTTGTCAAAGGCTTCCGTGTCGGTCGAAAAGAACTCGCAGCGTATTGGTGCGATCTCGCGGGAGAGCTTTCGGCTCAATCGAAGCGTATGCCGCATTGAGTTGCGAGCCGACAATCGAAGCGAAGACCGATACACTTCGAACCCCGATGACAGGTCGAGGTAAGGTGACCGGTCCGTAAAGCGGTGATACTTTGTGAACGGCGTTTGAGAAGACAGCATGTGATCGAAGTCCAACACATTCAGGTCACATGCACGGATCAATTCAGTGGCATCAAACTCCAAGTTAGGACGACCTATGACGCCCTGGTAGTCGGACAGTCGGCCACCAACGGGTCGAGCATGATGCGCGCTGGAACGCTGGAAGGGAAAGAATCCCGCGGGGGAGCCTCCCTCAGTCAGAATCGCTACTTCAACATCGTCGCGGATATCTGCTACGGCGCGAGAAAACTCTGGGCGAAAATAGGGACTGTCAAATTCTGGAGACTGCTCTTGGAACCTCGACCAAGCAGCCGTTTCTTCTTGCGACAATTCAGATGGTGTTGTTAGTCGAACTTGCATGGATGGAGTGTCTCTTGCTTAGCGAGTTTCGTAGATGGCGAGACGTTGCCAGTCGGAGTCGATCGTTTCAAGTTCGGATTTCAGTTCGAGCCAAGAAATGCTCGGCAGCGGATCGTGACGGCATTTTGGCAGAGCGTATATGATTGACACTTTTCGCGGATGCGCTTCAACGGACTGGCGAATGTGATCCAAGACGTTCAGAACGACGGGCTCATCGAACGGGTTGAATAGGAAGAAATGCGTTGCGTCCATCGGTACTTGGTAGTTGCGAGCATCACAAGTCTCGACCAAAACATCGCGACAACGCAGTTTCGATTTGGCGCGAACGATGTTGCCGCGAGCGATTCGGCTCAGCGATTCCGAACGCTCGACCCCAATAACTCGACGAAATGAATACGTTGCAGCGAGTATCACCGCTCTTCCCATCCCGCATCCAAAGTCGACGAATACGTCGACGCCCGGCCGTACATCCACGTGTCGCATTGCAGCGTCAAACGATGCGTACGGAACGGGCTGATAACCAAAGCTGACTGCGTCGAATCCCATTTCGGTTCCGGCGATATTACCGCTGGTGACAATGCCAAGGCGGTGTTCGCGCCAACGACTGGTGATTGCTCGCACGAGCCGCCGAGCGGTGTTTCCCAGCCCGTGGTGTGCGAGATGTCTGCGCAGCTTTCTGGTGATTTCACCAAATAGCGGTTCGCGTTTTAATTGTGCCGTTGTCATCCCGCATTACCTTCCTGTATCCAACGAGTGACTCGCACGTTCGCCAGCGTAACGCAACTTACGCAGCAGGTTCGTAGCCGGTGTACCTAGCGATGTGCGGCGTAATAATTCCTTGATGCGAACCCATGAATGCCTCAATGTCCCAGCCATGAAACGTCGATCGATAGCTCCTTCTGCCACGCAAGTCACACCTGAACTGAAGTTGCGTTTGAACGATTCGTCGCCTCTCCCCATGTCGATGCGCGTAATTCCAAGCGAACTGGCGACCTCTGCGAGCTTTATCATCAAAATCAGCCCCGGAGAGAATTTACGAAACTTGCTGTTAAAGGCCGTGATCCAACCGTGGAGAACTTCGCCGTTCCGTAGGCCGAAGTTGATCGATGCCAATTCCTCGCCAACGTACACCGCGGACAGCATCGGTCGAAACGTCCCGGTGTGGGTGTTCAAAATGCGAGTCAGCATTGGCAGAACCCACGATTGTCGGAAACAGTCAGCGCGTTGTTGTCTCGTCAACTGCTGACGTTTCCATTGGATGAGCGTATCTAGCACGCGCTCGTCAGTCGTCTCGGCTTCAAATCGGATCGGTGCGACTTCGCGTTCGAGCTTGCGACCCTTTCGAAAGACTTCGGAAAGCTCCTTGCCAGCGCTTTGTCGACACCGCTTGAGATGCGAATCGAACCCTTGCGATAAATCCATATAAGGCGAAGCTGCGTAAGCCCAATGGAACGGTGTCAGCGACTCTTGCGAAGCTACGAGGTGGTCGAAATGCCAAGCCGAAAGTCGGCCATCTTGTAACACACGCCGCATGTCAAACGATGCATTGGGCGCAGAAATGACTGCCTGAAAGTCCGTGAAAGATGCGGCGACAGGAGTCGCAATGTTGCTACGCTCGCGACAATAGGGCAAGAATCCGGTCACGGCGCCATTCCGCTCGATCACGGCGACCTCGACATGGCCGCGCTCTGCCGCAACCGCCGTCGTAAACGACGAATTGAAGAACGGACTGTCCAACGCAGCATTGCTCTGCTGCAGATGCTGCCAGCGATCGAGCAACTCTGCGGTGAGCGAGTTTGCGTTGAGGATCGTTGTTGTGGTGCGAAGGGACATCACGTTTCGTAACTAGAGTTTCGATGGGACGGAATGGTGAACATGCAGCTTGATGCCACCCCATGAGTGGTGATAGGCGATCTTCATCCAGTTCTTGCGAGCGAAAATATCGCTCGACTCCACAGGAAGAACATACAGAATGGTCAGCTCCCTTGGATTTCGTTCCAATGATCGCTGTATCTGTATTGTCACTCCCTCCAGAATGTGACCAATGAAAGGATTGAAGAGGAAGATATTCTTCGTGTCGTCTGGTACGACATAGGTTTTTGCGTTGCCATTCACAACGGAGATGTTCTTGCAACGGACGAAACGCGATAACCTCTCAATATTGGAACGCGCATCCGAACATAGCGACGTCGAAGTTTCGACGCCGATGATCTGATCGAACGGCAGCGTCGCGGCGCGCGCCAAGACGCGTCCCTTACCGCACCCATAGTCGAGGAATGTTCCGGTTGGACGCCTCAAATTCGCGTGGCGGAGGGCTTCACCGAGTTGCCGGTATCCAATGGGGTCGTAGCCGACGCAAGCCGGATCCTCGCTCACAAACTCTCGCGGAAGGCAACCAACCGTGTCTACGCCTAGTCGACGTTCCCAATACATTTCTTGAGCGAGGAACGACATGCGGCCAATGGTCTCAAGCAAGCCCTTGTCACGAATGCGGCGAAGGACGCGAGGCAACAGTGAATTTAGCCTCATGTCAGTCGGTATAGTTGTTTCCGTAATCGCCATTTCGGTTCTCAAGTGATCTGTTGTTCGTTATTGTTCAGCCCACCATCGGCCCACTTGACGCAGCATCCTCACGGGGACTCGTATCGGCGTCGCCAAGGGAGTTTCCTTGATTCGTTCACGAAGTACATCTGCGTTGCGACGCACACAAGCTTTCAACCGCGATCGATCGGCAACGCCTTTTGCAACCGGTATCGCCCCGTTCATGAAGCGCGTTTTGTAGATTTGCTGACGTGCGGCAAAGTCGATCCGCTGGATTCCCTCGTCTGCCAAAGCCTCTGCCAGCTTGAGTAACAGCGTGATGCCTGGTGAGTGCCTGGCGAACGCCACGTCATAAGCGGGGTACCAGCTATGAGCCACGGTCTTACTCTTCATTCCGTAGTGTACCGCCACCAAGTGCTTGCCTGCGTACAACGCAGACATTACGCCGCTAAAGTCGTCTGTCTGCTGTAAGCGTATTCTGTCGAGCAATTGTCTCAGCCACTCGAACTGAAACGCGTCGACAACATTCGTTCTGCGGTGTTGCTCGGACTTCCATTGCAGGAAATCTTGAAAGACTTTGTCTGAGGTATCGTGCAGGACGAACCGCAATGCACCTACCTCTCGTTCGAGTTTTCGAGTCTTGCGAAGTGCTTGCTCGATGGCTTTACCCGACTGTCGCTTCTCGGTCGTGTATGCATCGAATCCGTGAGTCAAATCGATATACGGTGATTCTCCAATGCAGTGGTGGTGGACTAGTAACGGCGTCTGACTCACAGGCAAGTGGTCGAAAGCCCATGACTTGATATCGCAGGCTGCTAATAAGTTCGCCGCATCCCACTCGACATTCGGCTCCACAAGAACTCCGTGGAACTGCGAGATGTCTCCCCCGACCGGAACGGCTATTCCCCGCGGTCCGCGTTGAAACGGAAAGAGTCCCACGATTCGGTCGGCGTGCTGCATGATGCCGACCCAGATGTCGTCGCGAACCGAGGCCACGGCGGATGTATAGCCTGGAGAAAAGAAGGGGCTGTCATATTCCCGTCCGCCGTGCTGGAGCCGAGCCCACGCCTTAAAGTGGCATTCGTTGAGTTGCTTAAATGGCTTTGAGGTTATTTGCATTACGCAAGTCCTCCCGTTGAAGCTGCCCGCCAGTTCAATTCCGTTACGGTTCGTTCGGGCACCACTTGATCTGCTCCCTCGGACTGGGTTTGACGCGACATAATGTGCAGAAGCGCGACACCTGTGATGAACGGCTCGAAACCGTTGGGTTGCGAGTATCCCGATTCGAAGAACGCCCCGATGAAGGCATATATGAATGCGGCGAAGACGAAGGAATCCGCAGCGGACATCGTTGTCAGACAGCAGCGAATCACACGTCGGAACGTGACCCAGACCCCAAGCGAGAAGATCGCCAACCCCATCACACCGGTATTGAGCAGAACGTCGAGGAAGGTTGAATGCGCACTCGGAACCGTCCATTCTTGTTCGATGGAGACTTCGTAGATGCGATCGGGCGTCCAGAAGCCCTGATAACCAAAACCCAGTAGCGGACGTTGGGCGACGAACTCGAAGAGGCTTGTCCATAAGGGCACGCGTCCGTTCAGCGATACCAGGTCGGATTCCGCTCCACGTCCGAATTGTGCTGCCGTTTCCGCGCTGCTCGACAGTTCGACGCCAAGTAACAACATCGCGAGGAGCCCCGCACCGATTGCTGTTGGAAGCCCAAAGCCGACTAGTGTTTGCTTGTTACGTGAGGCGACGATATACCAGGCAGCAGACACGGCACACAGGCACGCCGCGAACGAAGTTCGCGATTTGGTTAGTACCAGAAAGACTCCGGACAAGATCAGCAGCGCGAGATAGATGAATTTTCCTCGCCGCGATTCCTTCATTCCAAAGAAGGCGGCAATTACCATCAATCCACATGCACCGCCTTGCGTGTTTGGATGTACGATACCGGCAAAACGATATTCACTCGCGAAAGGTTTGAAAGTCCCCAAGCTGAGTTCGGCATATACACTGATGACAAGCAGGATGATTCCAATCCCCAACGAGACGTCGATGACGTCACGAGTGGACAGGTGTTTGGCGGCACCTGCCATCGCCAGTAGACCAAACATCGCAATTCCCAGCCGCTTTGTTGTAAGCCACGCTGCGTCCGTCCAAATGAAACTTGCGATGCAAAGCAGCGTGTAGCTACATAGAAGTGCGAACGGCAGGTTTGCGAAACTTACTCGATGCCGACCCGGAGCAAGAAACATCATCAGTCCGACGATGCCAATTGCAACGAAAGAGAACTTGCGCGAACTCCTTCCGAGCGCCACAGAGTCTTCTGCTTCGTCGGCCGATAAGGCATAGTTGTCGTACGTCGAAATTTCCCATTCAACTTCGTTTACGTAGAACGCTGTCGCGAAGAGTGCAATCAAGAACAGGAGCAGCAGAAAATTGGCCCGATTTTCTTCCGGGGTGATCGAGATGTCGACGGATGGCTGGTGAGAGATCATTTGTCTACCCGATTCGGAATTCGGCTCAACAGAATTGCAAGCGTGAGCCCGCGTACAATGGCTCCGACCGTTCCACCAACCAGTGAGGCGATCGCAATCCCCATGACACCGTGCGTCTGAACAAGCGTTGCGGCTGCGGCCAGCGTCAGGATAACTGCGATAATGTCGCTAATTAGGTTTGCTTCCGGACGATTGATCGCCCAAAGTCCGTTGCCGCCAAGGACTGCCATACTGTTGGTCAGGACGGCGAAAGAAAGTACCAGTGCGACTGGGCCTGTACCTTCAAAGTCGTTGCCGAACAACGTGACGAGAATCAAGTCGCCGGTCAAACCGACGAGTAGGCAAAAGCCACCGATGGCCACCAAAAAGACGATGGCAGCGGTGAACAACACCCGTTTAAGTCCCGGAACACCTTCCTCGGAATACGCGGCAACACTTCGAGGTGAAAGAAAATGTGCCACACCCGCGACGAACGTGGCCGCGAGGGCGCTTAGCTTTCCACAACCGGCGAAAGTGCCTGTCGCTGCTTGATCGTGAACAATGGCCAGCATCCAGGGCAGCACGTAGGCTCCCGCACAACCAACGACGTGGGACGCCAGTGCCCAACGGCCAAAGTTCCAATTCTGACTCCAGTGTCGCAGGACGAGTTTTCGGACGTATCTCAGCGGCTCGGGTCGCACAATGAACCAACCGACACATGCCACCATGGACGAAAACCCCATCGCAACGAAGAGCAACGGAACGGTGAGAACTTTGAGCTGGACGAATACGACCAGCATCGTCAACTGCAAAATCGCCACCGCAACGTCCATCGCCACCGCAACTCGAAACTGAAATGCAGCGAAGGAAAAGTTGCGCAGGAATGTGTGAAGCAAACAGAAGGGACTTACAAACAGAAGTACCCACAGCGATGGCGCTAGTTCGGACGGTCCGACGCCGATTGCGTTCACACCTAAGAGTGTGATGATGGCCGCCATCCCCACGCCCGCAAGCACCGCTTGATGTACGAATGCGCTGCCTGAATAGGCATGAAGTCGCCGCCCATGTTTTCGACTTCGGTAGATTGTGTAAGGGAGGTTTAGGAGCTCGCCTTGAACGTTCATCATCAAAAGCAGCAACGTCAAGGCGAGATGCGCGACACCCAACCCGTTACGACCGCATGAAGTCGCGATGATCGCGCTCGTTGCAAAGCTTAAAGCACTTACAACGCCTTGGTCCAATACGGCGAGCGACGCCCGCCGAACGTCCTCTCCCATTGCGAAATGTCGAACTCGTTCACCGATCGCCGCTGATCTTGAGGCATTCCCGCTGTGTGCGGTATCGGTTGTTGCGTTCGCGATGATTCTCATAACAGATGGTTGTTAGGCTCACGGGGGGAACACGGAGATCATGCGTGACACTACGCATGGCTCGATACCACAGGAACGCAAAACGGACGCCGCTGACTAGGAAAGTCGGCTAGTGAAGTGTAAGTGACGAATTGCTAACGGGATGTTCGCTTTGCGGAATCCGAGCGCGATCATCTTGAGGTGTACGCGAATCATCACGATGTTGCGTTTTGGCAACATCTTTGGATGTCGCTTGCAAGCATCTGCCCAGCAACTCGGAAAAGAGTGCCGCCCCACGAGCGTTGAGATGCCGAGGATCTCCAAAGCAAAATGTGTTTTGAAACGCCGGAACTGTCGTTTCATCCAGAACTAGGAAGTTCGCGCCGGTCTCTTTTGCAACCTTCTGCAATTGCTCAAGGGCAAATCTTTCGCCTGCGCCGCGCGGACGACCGTCGCGATAGGTCGGACCAACTACGAATGTGACCCGGATGTTCTGCCGACGAGCCGCAGTTGAAAAGTCGCGATATAGCTCAAGCTTGGCACTCATTTGGGCCAAAGCAGAAGCTGTAAGGCCCACGCGGAGATCGCTTTCCATGTCAGCAAAATCTCCGGCTGCGGGCTCGTATTCAACCTGAATGGGAACGAAGCCGTCATGACCTTCATACTCGGGAGCGATCAACTGTCGCACGGTCGACATAGCCAAAGTGTTGAATCGATAGGTATGAGATTTCAACTTCAGCCACGAGCCTGGTGACGATCCGAGCAACTCGCGGATTGTTTGCGACTCGTCACAGAACACGGAGAACATACGGGCACGGTCGAGGTCGTCAACGACCAGGTCTCGCCAATTCAGGATGTAGACGAAGTGTTTGCTGGCGCAACCTTTGCCAAGGATCAGCGATTGCAACATCCTCGCGTAATAGATGTCTTGACCGTTACAACCTGCATTGAAGGAGGGCTCGCTAAGTTGAGCACACAGAACGGACGGGTCGACCTGGTGCCGAGCGAGGGAGCTGCCAAAGACGATTACTTCGCGATCGCGGCAGCGAATTGCCTCGTTAATCTGCCCTCCCGCTTCGCCCGTGAAGGTGTGGTCGTAAGCCATGCGCATACCGAAACCGATCAGTCGGTCCAATGTCACCAGTCCCAGGGTGAACGCGACGATGAAAAGAATCCTGCAACGCATGGAAATTGTCAGAATTGAAAGTAAATGAATTGTCTGCCGCCTTCGGCACCCAGCAGTGCGATCGCGAAGAACAACGCATAGTAGGCGACCCATCGGGGCATGGTTGGCGATCGTAGTAAACGGACTTCTAATCGGTTACCGAAGCTCAGGTACAACTCCACCAGCAACAATACGGCGATACCGACCAGCCCGTGAGCCAGCGGAAGCGCTTCGATATAGGGAGATTCCCAATGCATGGCGATTCCGCGAAGGATCTGAACGGCTTCCGATAGCGTCGCCGCACGAAAGAAGATCCAGGTTAAACACACGAAGTGAAAAGTAGCGGTCAGTTGGGCAGCTAGCAACAATGGCTCGGGGATCTGCAACCACGCGACTATGCGCTCACGAAACGCACGAGTTGCTTTGAGTAAAGCGAGTCCGCCACCATGTAACGCACCCCAGATCACGAAGTTCCAACTGGCCCCATGCCAAAGCCCGCCCAGCAACATGGTTACCATCAGGTTGATATGTGTCCGCAGGCTACCGAATCGATTTCCACCGAGCGGAATATAGAGATAGTCCCGCAACCAGGACGAAAGAGAAATGTGCCAGCGTCTCCAGAAGTCCTGCAGGTCACGTGAAAAGTAAGGCGAGCGAAAGTTAGACATCAAATCGATGCCGAGGATTCGCGCTGAACCGATGGCGATGTCCGTATAGCCCGAAAAGTCGCAGTAAATCTGAAACGCGAATGCGTACGTGGCGAGCAAGTAGGTCAACCCATTGTGATCGGGCACGTTTCCGTACACCGCATCCACATAGACGGACAACCGGTCGGCGATGACGGTCTTCTTGAACAACCCCCACATGATCAGCAAGACGCCTGACAAGAAGACGTCCGCATTGAATGTCGGTTCGACACGCAATTGTGGCAGTAGACGTTGTGCTCGCTCAATTGGACCGGCGACTAGCTGCGGAAAAAAAGAAACGTACAGGGCAAATCGCCCGAGATGCTGCTCCGGCTGAAGCTGTTTCCGATATACATCGATCGTGTAGCTGAGCGTCTGAAAGGTGTAGAACGAGATGCCTACCGGTAGTAAGACGTTCAAGTTCGGTACCGACCAAGGAATTGCCAACGCATCACACAGTTCGGCGACCGACTGATTGAAGAAATTCCAGTACTTGAATACGAATAACAGGCCGAGATTAGCGAGGAGACTTGCGCCGACCAAGAGCTTGCGCCGAAACATCGACTCCGTGCGTCCAAGCATCAAGGCAACGGTATAGTCGACCAGCGTTGAAGCGATGATCAAGACAACGTAAAACGCGTTCCAACACATGTAAAACGCGTAGCTCGCTACGAGCAACAACAGCCAGCGATTTCGCGGGGGCGCAACGTAGTACAGTCCACAAACGGCAATTAGAAATGCGATGTACAGAAGCGAATTGAAGAGCATCAGAGTCGCCTATACAGTTTCGGCAAGATCTGAGAAATCCGACTCCGGTGCGAGTGACGGGGTGACTTTTTTCCTCAGCCAAAACGAATGGGGATGCCTCTCTTGCAAGCGAAGTAAGGGCATCGCGGTCATGGCTTGCTCAGGATAGTCTCGACTCAACATGTAAAGGGACGCGTAAACTTCGAAGCGGTCTCCTCCGCTCAAAAGCGCTTCGAGCACATACTGTTCGTTCCAGAAAAAATGCCATGACTTGACCCACCGTTCCGGATAGTCGTAGGGTGTGAAGATGTCATGCACATGAATATATACACCCGCATTGATCAGCGGTAACAAACGCAGAAACTCGTGGACAATGTCGCCTCCTGGCCGCAACATATGCGAAGAGTCGATGAACAAAATGTCTCCGTCCTGAAGTGTCTCGAACACAGAATCCGGTACATCCTCGACTTTATTGGGAAGCAAATTCAGTGACGGGTGGAAAAACCAAGGAAAAGGTTCTACCGCGGTCAGGTCACACGAGTACGACGAATCCTCGCGGACGTTTGCTTCGACGGCGGCAAGGGCCACGATGGTTGAGTTTCCGGAACCGATTTCGATTATGCGTTTCGGTTTCAATCGCCGAATCGTTTGATAGTAGAAGTCGACGTCACCTGGACCGAACGCTGTATTATCCAAGTTGAAAGTTGTTCCATTCTCCAGCAGAGGTATGTTGGGTTGATGAAATTGTTCCAACTCTTCCTGCCAGCGGAATGACGACAAGAGTTGCAGTTGCTCTGAAGTATTGAACGAAATGCCCGGTAGGTCTCGTTTCTTTGTAAACGAACTTGGGAGATCGTCCGGGTGAAACTGCGGATCATAAAAGTGCCGCCGGATTGGAAATACGCCTCTCCATAGCAGGTATCGCCGCGCCCATTGAAAGTTTTGGATTCCATAACGACGAAGAAGCCGCATCTGAAACGCAGACATGACCGTAAGTGGCATCGATATCAGGTCGTACAACCTGAACAGAAGCTGTTTGCTCGAATATATCATTGTCGTTCCACCTACTAGACATCAACTTGTTGGACTCGGTCGGTTGTACAGATCGCCGGCGATTCCGCGCGATGCCAACGAATGGTGCGCCATGCGTTTTGACAGGATGAATACCAACCGTCCAGTTTGGTTGCGAGTGTCCACGCGGAATCCAGTTCGGTTGCTCCGAATCTTCCCCATTGATAAGGATCATCACCGGAAGTGATCAATTGACAGTCGGCCGTGAGACCACAAACCGGCCCCAAGGCCTTAACGATTTCCACGAGGGCGTTCGACGTGAAACCATAGGGAAAGGAGAACGCTGGTGAAGTGATACCGAATCGCTCCTGGAGCACGTCGAGCGATTGCTGTAGGTCCAAGCGAAATGCCGCCGGTCGATTTCGGAAATCAGAATGAAAGTGAGTGTGTGATCCGAGTTCAACGAGTCCGGAGTCGAGCATTTGTTGACACTCGTCAGTCGACAAGGGTCTTCCTGTCTCCGCCGAATCCAGCGACCAATCATCGAACGGAAAACGCTGATCGGAGTCCAGGTAGGCCGTTGCAAGGAAGACGGTGACTGGAACATTCAGCTCACACAGTACGGGAAAGACGTGGCGAAAGATGTCGCTGTAGCCGTCATCGAACACGATCGCGAAATGACGATATGATAGACTTCGCGGTTCGCTCGCCGTGACGAGTGAACTTAGCGAAACGGGTTGATAACCAAGTCGCAGTAGTCCGGTGATTTGTTCACGAAATCGTGCGGGCGAGACGTTAAGCATCGCCGGATCCGGGCCTACGTGATTTGCAACACGATGGTAGGTCAAGATACCGGATGCGTTTTTCTTTGCCGGGCCTAGCAGCCGCAAAGGGCTAATTGCGTGCAGCACACAGCGGTGCCACAATCGCCGTCGCGCTGACATCAAGCTCGGTGGCAACTCTGGGAAACACGGCGGTGTTTCGGCGTCCAAAACCAATTTCGGCATTTCATTCTCAGTGTGAGGCACGATGGAAGACGACCGCGACGAGCGTAGCCCACAACAACTGTAGATCATGCAGTAACCGGCGCGAGCGAATGTATCGAATGTCCATGCGCATCCACTCGACGAAAGGAATCTTCATTCCCCCGGAAACCTGCCAAATGCACGTCAAACCTGGGGTAACCGTTAGCCGTCTGCGTTGCCAGTCCTCACATTCCGCCGACTCCTCGCAGGGGAGCGGTCGGGGCCCGACAAGCGACATTTCGCCCTTTAACACGTTGATAAACTGCGGAAACTCATCGATACACGTTCGCCGTAAGTACTTGCCCACGCGAGTTACTCGAGGATCATTCTTAATTTTGAAGGCAGGACCGTCTTGTTCGCTGTTGGCCCGCAATGCGTGCTTCATTTCTTCCGCTCCAACTGTCATCGTCCGGAACTTGTAGATGTTGAAGGGGCGTCCACCGAGGCCTGCGCGGACTTGTTTAAACAATATGGGCCCCGGCGAATCGAGTTTGATCGCAATCGCAGCAAGTATCATGATCGGCGTTGCCGCGATTAGGCCGGCAGCGGCGCCCACAACGTCCAACGCACGCTTCCATAGAGGCAGCGGCTCGACAAGTAGTTGGTCGGCAGATTGAATTGCGGCGGGGGTCAGTTGCACGGTCGAAGTTGATATGCCGCAGTTTGCCTTCTCTGGGTATGCGTAAATTCTCTGCGTAAGCGAATCGCTCTTTAAAGAAAGGCTGCGTTTGATGTCGTCGGCAACCTTGCATGCTCCGACGGCATCAGTCTCCGGGAGCAGCAAACCGACTTCGCCCGATGACAGGAAGCCGACACGATCTATGTTTCGCAGACGCTGGCGACAGATTCTGGACAACTGGCGGCTAAGTGAGTCATGTTCTCTAGGAGGGCAGTCGAACGCAACTAGCGAAAAGCGAGAGCCATTGCGGTCCACTCGCATACGTTCGTGGTCGATAGCCTCGTGGAAGTCATCATCGTTCATTAGATGCTCGACGCGTCGTGGCTTTTGAAACATTCTGATTAAGAACATCGTTCTGTTTCCTTCCGATAATGCGGCTTGTTACACTTCGTAAGCGGCTTTAAAAGCAGGTCGAAACCTGGCACGTCACAGTCGACGATATAGCCATTCAGGGATGTAGTTTTTTCGCTTGTTCAGCACGACGCCCAGCAGCTTTGCGTTTCCTTGCTCAAGTCGGTGCTTGATGCGTTGGGCAACGTGCTTACGAACCCTTTCTGCTTCGAGTACGAGCAAAAAGCCGTCGACTGACTGTGATGCGATGGCCGTTTCATCCATCTCGCCCGCCGAAGGTAGGTCGAGCAGGATCAACTCGAAGTCGGATCGAAGTTCGTCTAGGAGTGCGTTTGAGCGGGAATCTGAGGCTCGACCGGCTGCGTGTGTCGTCGACCCCGAAGGAATCATCCATAAGTTCGGATGTGACGTACGAACGACGCACTCTTGCGCGGCCGATTGACCTGAGAGGCAATCGCTCAGCCCCGGTGACTGCTTGACACCAAATCGACTCGCGAGTGATGGATTGCGAAGGTTCGCATCAACCAGCAAGACGCGACCAGAATAGATGTCAGCCGCGCACGCGGCAAGATTCGCCGCAACGACGCTAACCCCTTCCTGCCGAGTACAACTGGTGACACCGACCACAGTTCCGACTGGTTGTCCATTGCGGAACATGGCGTGAAGTCGTTGGGCCAACGAATACACCTGGCTGAAAGTCTCGGATGGAATTGTCTGCCGACGCGGCGAATCGGAAATCGGGCGTTTTGGTGCGGCGGTGCTCATGCTGAGTGTCCCTTCGGAGCGTGGTGCGAATATTGCGCGGTTGATAACGTCTTTGGGTCTCGCTGTTCTGCAGTATGTGTTCTTCGATCGGAGCTGGCCCTTCGCATGTGTGTGCCACCCGCTTGGCCAGCGAGCGCAGTCAGTTCATGGATAGGCGGTGCGATCGCGTTTGCGGAAGCGAAGCCAAGACGGGGATGCCGAGACTCGCCTCGATGTCGTTGGTCGTCGCTAGCGACTCGTCAAGCATCTCGGACGCATAGGCGATTGCGATTGCACCGAACAACCCAACCATTAAAGCCATCGAAATGATCAAGAGCCCCTTTCGACTCAGCGATTTTCCCATCAAAGTGGGTTCCTGGGTCAGCCGCAGGTTCGATATATGCCCGGTCTCCAACTGCTGATCGATTCTCGCTTGTTCAAGTTTTCGAACCACAAGTCGATGGCTCGCAGTAGCCTCTTCCGCTTTGCGTTCTACTTCGGCGATGGTGACCTCTTGTTCATTCATTGCGTTAAGTTTGAGCTTCGTCGCCGCGATTTCCTGTTCCAAGGCATTTCGCTTGGACCTCAGGCCGGCAGCCTTCGAGAGTTCATTGACGAGTTGTTGTTGGTTTAACACCAGCTTGCTTTCATCGAGCTGTTCTTTGGTTGCCACGACTTGTGGATGGGTGTCCTGGAAACGAGCGACGAGTTCGCGATAGCGCAATTCCAGTGTGTACAGTTGGCCTCGCATGGTATCGATCGAATACACGGACAAAGCGCTGCCTGCGTCCGGGTTTTGCATCTCGAAGGGAAGCTGAGCACGAAGCGTTTGGATATTGTCATCGACCGCCGCCCGAGCAGTCTCGGTTGCCAGGATCTCTCTGTCTAAGTTGCTGAGATGATCCTCCAAAACTTTGCGTTGACTCGCGACCGAGACGAGTCCAAACTCGTTCTTAACATCTCGAACAGCTTGATTCGCTTCGCGGACCCTCTCCTTCAGAATCGATTCCTGTTCGAGAAAAAAGTCGAAACTGTTCGGATTTCGATTGGCGTCCAAATGTTGTTGCATCGCTGCGGTGGTGTAGGCTCTTAACACTTCCTGTGCCCGTTCGGCAGAGCGGGATTTATAGCTCGCTGTGACGACATGGGATTTCTTCGCGTGATCCAGCGCGATGGACTTCATGAGCAGGCGGATAGCCTTTTCGCGTTCGATCTTTTCTGACTTCGCACCAAACTGCGGTATCATCGCCATCACACTGCCCACGGCGATGTCCAGCGGTGCTGTCTTTAGATCGTTCTCGAATATCTTCTCGGGACCTAGGGCGTCAACAACGCGTTCAAACAACAGCCGGCTTTCCAAAAGCGTGACAATGCTTCGCATTTCGCCTTCTCGCTCGGGATCGAAGGCAACGACTTGCGTCTCGTTGGTAGCTGCCGGGTCGACTCGAAAGTCGGGCTTCATATAGAAGGTTGCTTCGGACTGATACTTGCGCGGCATAAGTAGTACGCCCACGCCGGCGATTGCCACGACGGCCAGAAAGAACAAAGTGCCGCGCCAGCGATGGCGAAACAAAATCCGGCACACGTCACGCGCCGTCATGGATGGTTGCGATTGACGGATCATCTAGCGACTCCCGGGAGAGATTTCTACGAATGTGACCGGGACTAAACCGGTCCGGCGTGCAACGGGAGAGAACAAACCTCGTGCCCGGTGTTTGTGCGGGCTATCACTGCCGGTTGCTAACTCCTATGTATGTAGATGGTTAGGGTCGACCGCTCGCCCCGTGAGTCCAGGCTGTGCGTGTTGCTGTAACGATACGTACGTTGCGTTTCGGCAACTCCGGTGGTAGCGCTGACACGCGTGTGTGCCTTCTCAACGAACGATGACGCTCTGCTCCTGCTTTCGACCGAGCAGGCCACGGAGTATCATGTCGCTTCACACCGACAGCCATCCAGCCAAACAGAATCCTCGCCTCGTTCAGGAGCTTCCGACCATGAAACCTTCGTTCCGATTCATCACCGTTATTTTGTTGCTGTTGATAGGCACTGCGGGTACCGCCTATTGGCGAGTTGGCGGCGTGGGAGAGGATGTGACAGGCAAGGCAACCGCTTTCGTGGGCACATTGACCGACGAGCAGAAAGCAATTGCAGTCTTAGCGTTTGATAAACCCGAACGCTTTGATTGGCACTTCATTCCGAAGGAGTACCGTAAGGGATTGCAATTGAAAGAGATGAACGAACCTCAACGCAAGGCGGCTCATGCCCTGTTGCAAGCGACATTGAGTGAGATTGGCTATGGCAAGGCCACGAGCATTATGCAACTCGAGCATATTCTGTATGTACTCGAACACGAGCGAAATTCGAATAAATGGGCGCGCGAAACAGACCGTTATTATTTCACGATCTTTGGAACACCCAGCGAAAAGGGAGACTGGGGGCTAAGTATCGAAGGGCACCACTTGTCGCTGAATTTTACTGTTAAGGATGGCGAGATCACGTCTTCGACTCCTACCTTCTTTGCCTCGAATCCGTCGACCGTGATGAATGAGGTGGAGGGCGGATTGCCTAAAGGAACACGTGTGCTCAAGAAGGAGGAGCAGTTGGCGTTTGACCTGTTGAACTCTTTGAGCCCCGAGCAGAAGGCCGCAGCCGTGATCGCTGACACTGCGCCAAGCGAGATCCGAGCTGCTGGCGAGCCTCAACCACCCACGGATGAGAAGGTAGGCATCAAGTTCACCGACCTTGACGAAGCACAGCAAGGAACAATGAAGAAGCTCGTAGGTTCTTATGCGGAGAACATGCCCAAGGAAATCCGCGATGCTCGGATCGATGCCATTGTTAAGGCCGGACCTGAAAATGTTCGATTTGCATGGGCCGGAGCCAGCAAGCCGGGCATCGGACACTACTACCGCATCCAGGGCCCAACATTCCTTATCGAATTCGTCAACACGCAGCCTGATCCTGCCGGAAACCCGGCGAACCACATTCACTGTGTTTGGCGGGATATGAAGGGTGATTTCTCGATTCCGATCGAGTAGGCTAGCCATTGCTGTGTCACACGCCGCTGTGGCCCCGCGTCGGAGACTTATCACGAAGGAGCGTGATGGCCACGTTAGAAAATGTTTAACCCTTACAATCAGACGCCGCTGCCTGCGATCCACGGGCGTGACGGTGTGTGACGATATGATTCTAGGGTCGCTAGGGTTTTAGCCTGTTGTAAAGAGGATAGCAGAAATGCGTAACGCTTCGAGAATCTCAATTGCAGTCGCGATTGCACTCTTCTATGCGCATCTAGTCGAAGCTCAACAGACTACGAACGACCCCAATGCGGCAGGCAACATATCGGGCCAAACCGGTCAGTCGGAAAACTTTTCCATCCAGCGAGACAACAGTGCCTTCATTGGTGGTGCGGCGACAAACTTTCTTGGTGGCCAAGCTGCCGTTACCGGGTCAGCCCTCGGTCGTAGTGGGATCGGAGGACTAGGGGCCCTCGGTGCGCTTGGCGGCTTTGGGCGTGGAAACACCGGCTTTGGCAACCAGTTTGGTGCTCAAACCGCCCCAGAGCCGGTAATTCGCTTTCGCATGACGCTAGGATTCTCGCACCCTCAGCCAGCTCCGAGCACGGTTAGTACAAACTTTGCTCAGCGTTTGTCCCGAATTTCGCAGTTGCCATCGGCAAAGTCGGTGGCAGTGACGATGGAGGATCGAACCGCTGTACTGGCTGGACAGGTCGACTCGGAGCATGAGAAAAGGCTGATAGAGAAGTTGGCGATGATGGAACCCGGGGTCTCGGAGGTGCGAAACGAGCTGACGGTGACGGCATCGCCGGAGCTCCTGCCTCTGCCCGGTCCTGCGAATTAGTTCGCAGCCGTTCTAATGTCGCGCGTGCCTTTTCGAGCAGCTCTGGATCCGGGGTGCCGATCGGTTTCTCAGATATCCGATTCTGGGCGGCCTCGATCACACGTTGTTGCATCGCCTTTGGTAAGTTGATCGTGGTGGTTGTGAATGAGGGTTGGGATGGCGGAGCTTCCGCGGTCGCCAACTCGGTCGATTGAACATTTCGGCTATTGTCCTGGTAGGCAGCTGGACGGACTCCTGTCGAAGCTCGCTGGCTCAAGGTACTTGGTTGGCCAGCGTCAGGCACGCTCTCGCGTTTCTTTCCAGGCAGCAGGTTAAGTGCTTGCTGGCCCATCACAATCTTGCCGCTCGATGAAGTGAAGACGGGCAGCAGACTGATGCCCATTTGCTCACCACTGGTGATGCCGTCCCACGGGAGCCAGACGCTGTACGAAGGGCCAAGTTCAGAGTCGCTGTGATGGTTGGTGAATTGTTCTGGAGTAAACGCGTATTTGCGGTCTGGTGACTCGCGTTGTTGTTCGGTGGCCGAATCGTCATAAGCATAGACGACCAGCTGGCCCTCGACTTTGACGGGCTTGTTCATCTGGTTGTAGAAATACAAGCGACCACCGAACCCGCGTGAAGCTGGCAGTCCAGGTTGAGTTAATACGTCCGGAGTCCAAATTGCTGCCATCCGAACCGGAGCGTCGTAGTCACTCTCGACAACCTTGTCTTTCTTGTTCCAGGGTGCCTTGGGCAGCCAGCCCGAGTCGATGGTGGTGCAGCCAGAGGCAACTATCAACATGACAAACGTGGCGACCAGATAGAGTTTTGTCACGGCGATGTTCTCTCGTTATTCGATAGCGATAAAGTAGCGAAACAAATTCGTAGGCTGGGTCGCGACCCAGCCTACAGGCTCTTTCGTAACTCGCTTGCAGTAAAGTAGCGAAGTAATTCGTAAGCCGGGTCGTGACCCGGCCTACCTCAGGCGCAACAGTTACTTACGGCTGAACGGGAACCATCCTGGTTTGGAACTGGTTCGTGGTTGCTGATTCGGTTGTGGTTGAGCCATCGGCTGCTGAGCTGGAACGTAGGCTGCGGGCGTTGCGCCGTACCTTGGGTTTTGCTGATAGACGGGTTGTCCGTATTGGTTGTAGCCCGCTGGGATCGTCTGTACGGGCAACGGTTGCAAGTGTGGTTGCTGGTCAAGATCAGATCGTTGCAGACCGCTGGTTTGCTCGTGAGGCAACGCCACTGGCGTGGGCTGGGGTGCTTCGTGTGAATGGTCGTGATCGCGTTCTCGGGCTGCGAACTGAACTCCGGTCGGATCGCTATCGGGGAACAGCGTGGGCACATCTTCGGCGCACAGCATGCAACCGCCGCTCATCAGGCCTCGTTCACCATCAAGGCTCACGACGTCGCCCAAGCACCAGTTCATCCGTTGCGACTCCATCATCTTGATCATCTCGTAGTCTTCATCTTCCGAGACAATGTACGGAGTGAGGATGATGAGTAGCTCGGTCCTTCGAGTTCGACTTGCGTCAAAATTGAAGAGTTCACCGACCCATGGGATGTCTCGAAGATACGGGACGCCTCGCGACGTTAGCTCATCACTCTTGGTGATCAGCCCGCCAATCACGACCGTTTGCCCACTCTTCGCACTGATGGTCGTTTGGGCAGTTGTACGATTGATCGGTTGCACGGTGAATGTTCCACCCTGTCCGTCGGAGAGCGTCGTCCCGCCGGTCGTCCCGAGTTGAGATTTGTCCGCGTCGACGGTCATCACCACAACGCCATCGTCATTGATGCGCGGCTCGATACTCAAGATCAAGCCTGTTGGAACATCGGTCACGTTTTGCGTTACGCCGGTATTGGTCGCAGTCGATCCGGCGTATCGGGCGATGTCTTGTCCTACTTGCACGAACGCCGGTTGATTGTTTAACGCCATGACTTGTGGCCTACTGAGAATCTGTGCGCGCCCTTCTTCTTCCAGATCGCGAATCAAGACGTTTACCGAATCACTTGCTGCGGACAATACGAGACCACCGGGGGACGTCGCGCCCCCGAAGAACCCATTTCGCCCCACGCCCAGATCCGCAAGACTCTGTGTTCCGACGACACCGCGGGCGAAGTCGTCTAGATTTGGCAACCCGGAGTTACCAAAGTTAAAGCCCGGGTTGGAACTCGTGCCCGCGATTCCACGGTCGAAAAGCAAAGAGTCTTGCAAGCCGAACTGGGCACCAAACTCGTGAATGTCGCTGAGGTCAATTTCTGCAATCAGGCACTGCACCATTACCATCGGCGGACGGACATCGAGATCGCGGATGGCGTTCATGATTGAGTCCATATAACGCGGCGATGCGGCTACGATGACGCTGTTGCTTATGGGCTCCGAGATGACAGTGCTTTGCAAGACGAGTTGATCGAGCGTGGTGCTCAAGCCCGAGTTGACCGTCAGGTTCAATGTTTGCTGCTGAGCCGTAACGTAATCTCTGACCGCTTGGGCAACGGAGTCGGACGAGTTGTTCTTCAGGCGATAGACGATGATTTGATTCGTCGTGAACCCCTGTTCGTCCAAACGCAGCAATAAGGTTTCCACGACTTCGAGGTCAGACGCAGAACCGGAGGCAATCACGCTGTTCGTACGAACGTCCACCGCAAACGTGAGCGGTACCAAAGAGTTCTCGCCGCCCGTCGTCGTCAACTGAGTTTGCGGCTGTCGAAAGGCGATGCCCAACGCACCTCCGGTTCCCTGTCCGATCGTCACACTCTGGCCAAAGACTTGCTGGAGCGTGGCGGCCAAACTGGTGGCATCGCCGTTCATGATCGTAAAGACTTTCAACTGTGCTTCAGCATCAGGCATCTGATCCAACTCGTTGATCAGCGCTTCGATCAATTCCATGCTTTTGGCAGGCGCACGTACGATCAGCGCGTTGGTATTCACATCGGCGCTGACCTGAACGTCGGAAACGACGCCGCTGCGCAACAGTCGCCCACCTTGTTGGTCGAGCATCATGAATTCGAGGGCCGTCGACGGCAGTCGCGAGCCAGCCTGCGTTTGACCGCCACCCTGCTGTTGTCCTTGTTGACCGGTCTGCTGTGTTTCACCAGCAATTGCGGACATCAATACCTCAGCCAGATCTTCGGCCATCGAATTCTTAAGCTTGAAAACTCGCACCTCTGCGGTGGCCGCCGGGTCTTCGGTGTCTATGGTTTCGATCAATCGTTTAACTTCGCCCAGATCCCTGGGACTTGCTTGCACGATCAACGTGTTCGTGCGGTAATCCGCGATAACCTGAACCCTCGTTCCCAAGCCAGCACGCAGGTCCGTACCCGATCCCGGCCGTTCGACAAAGAAGTTCCGTACGGCGGTCTCTGCATCGATCGCCGAGACGTGCTTGAGACGAAGCACTTGAAATTGGCTCGAAGGCGCCATCGGTCGGTCCAACTTCACAATTAGGTCCTTCACGACTGCGACGCTCTCTTCGCGGCCAATCAACAAAATTGCGTTCGGTTCGACCAACGCTCGAATGCTGACTTGGCCTTGTCGAGGCGAAAGTATCTCGTCGTACAATTCGGTGACCAGCGTCGTGACCGCTTGGCTGTTTACGAACTCCAGCGGATAAACTTCAACCAACGGTTGCGTCTCTTGGCTCAGCCGTTCAATGTCTTCGATGATCTTTCGCACGCGTTCGACATCGCGTTTGTGCCCTCGGATCATGATCGCGTCCATGCCCTCCAGGAACTCTATTTGAACCGGACCGATAAGTCCCGAACCATCTTCGTCACCGTCAACCTGCGATTCGCCGCCCGGTACTGGAGCTGGTGGCTGCTGAGCTTGCTCGTTACCGGCTTGAGCCTCCGGTTGAAACAGATTCGCTACCAAGTCTCCACCCCAACGCGCCCGATTTCCGGTCCCGAGTTGTACTGTTGCCGTGGCGTTCTCGTCGCCTGCAGCAATTGGCGATGTAGCCTGAACCAAGGCCACCGCTCGCTGTACTTGGTCGGGATCAGCATCATGAACGGTAACCAGTTGCGTCAGCTCGGTCGTATCGCGTGGAAGGTCGATCGCTCGTGCGACTTGCTCCCATATGTGAGCTTCGCTGCCAGCGATGTCGAAACTGATAAAGTTCGTGCGACGGTCGATCTGCATCACGGAGCGAGGACCAGTCGATGTGGCCAGCACAATACTCGCAAGTTCACCGCTTTGAGTCGTAGATAGGGCTAAGCGTTGACCCCACATCTGTCGCAATTGCGATTCGAATTCGCGCCAAGTCCTGTTTTGAAGTTGATAGCCTTGCGGTTTGGCAGGTTGTCCAACCGGTGTTGCTGGGCGTGCATTGGAGCTCGCTAAGACGGATGCGATCTGACGCTGCGTTGGCGCGGGCGCTAGGGCGACGACTTGCCCGGTGCGCACGTCTGCTTCGATGCGAGCAGACGGAAACTGCTTTTGCAAGGCTTGAGCAAGCTGCCTTGGGTCCTGACTACCGGCTTGGTAGGCTCGAGCGACTGCGATCGGAGGCACAATGGTTGCAGCGACTGTGGGTTGATCGAGCGCCCCGACCAGATCTGCCGCAATTTGCTGCGATTGAGCTGATCCCTGTACGACCAAACGATTCAACTCTTTGTCGACATAGACACTCGAGCCTTCTCCGATTCCCGACAGCATCGTGCGAAGTTGCGGCGCGATGTCCGCTGCATCGCGATGGCGAAGTTGGTATGCTTTTGCTCCCGCGGGCAGGGACGGCTGTGCGCTCGCGTCAGACACCAGCAATAACGCTAAGAAGCTTGCCGTTAAGCTGCGGAGGACGAACCCACTCAGGTTTCCCATGATCGAGTCGAGCATTATTTCTAATCCCATTCGTGATCTGCTGGCGCGCATGGCCATAGCAGGCAACAGACGGACTGCTACCGCTGAATCCACTCATTGGGAATAATCGGCTCAACCGTTGCCTTCGTTAAATCCAATTCACCCGGATTTACCGGATGAGTCGGTGCTAGCGATCGCGATGGCCGTCATGCTCCGTCATGATTTGCCCTTTCGCGGCGGATCCCAAGGTCCAGCGGACAACGGCTCAGATGCCACTTCGTCGGCTCGTCGGCTGGATGGTTCGATTACGCTTCAACAAGCGCCTGTCCAAGGGAAATGACAACAGTGCCTCCGTCGCTCGTCGCGATCTCGGCGTCTTTTTGTAGAACACGAATCTTCGCCACTTTACCCTGAACCGTACCTACAGAGACTTCGTCGCCTTCCCGCAGCTTTAAAACCTTTCCCTCGGTGCGGACGTTTATCCAAATGGCCGGTCGCCCGTCGGATTCGGTAATACCGGATACCGTAGCCTGCGTTGCCGGATCGAAGCCTGGTTTCGCGGAAGGAGTTGGCGGAGGCTCTGGGGCGGGAACAACGGCAAGTTTGATGATGCCACGAGCCGTTTTCGAGGGCAGGCCTCCATCTTCAACGCGATACGCGAGTTCGTATTCACCCAATTCTTTGGGCGTCCAGCTGACTTCGCCGTTCGAGCGGAGCTGCAGCCCCTCTGGGGCCTCGCCTTCAAGATAGTACGACAGCGGATCCGAATCGGGATCGGTGGCCTGGAGGCGGAAAGTTAGCGACTTGCCGGGATTCCCTTGCTGCGAAGACGTCGCTGCGACTTGAGGAGGTTGATTGGCGGGCGCAAAAAAGTTGCGTGCAATAATTGTATTCACATACTCTTCGACGTTAGGCCGAGCCAGACGATCAGCGGGCGGCTCGGCAAGCGTTTCACGCGCGGGCGCACCTGTCATGGAGACTGCTTCGACCGTCATCGAGATATCCAAAAGCTTGGAACTGGCCAGCGGTTTGATGGTTAGTCCGGCGATGCGGTGGAGATGGTCAACACTGTAAAAGTCGAACAGCAGATGTGTGAGTTGCTTCAAGTCTCCCTTGCCTGAGAGCAGGAAGCGATGCACATAGTAGACTTTGCCAACGAAGTGTCCGGCAATTGGGCTGACAGTACGGCCCTCTAAGCCAGCGGAATCGGCGCGCTTTCCCAACCAGTCCAGATAGAGAGCCTGAGCCAAGGCACGATCCTCGGGCAGCGAGCGGTCACGCCAATCACGCATCTCGCGATCCGCTTTCTTGCCTTGCAGCGTAATGCGATTTTGCGTTGCGAGCCTGTCTCGCAAGGTGATCTCTTCCGTGTCACGATCATCGAAGGCGTTCATAATCTTGTCGAGCGCGTAGAATACGCCCATGATTAGCAGTGTCGCCGCAACGATGGAGGCCAGTACTTTCTCGCGTTTCGTCATTGTTTGACGCTCTCTTGGACTCTAGATGCGGTTGGGCTGGTGTCGTCCCCGCCGGGCTTCAAAGGTTCATTTGGTGTGGCGGGGCCAGCATCGGGCTCATTCTCCGAGTTTTCCAGCGAGATGGTTTTGGTGAGAACTACGGTTTCACTAAAACGCCAGTTGTAGTCGGTGCGTCGTGCATCGTCGGATGTGCCTGTACTGATGATACTACGGTCCTGAACGCGAAGAGCATCACGAAGCTCACTGAGTTGTTCTGCCTCCCGCGTGTATCCGTCGAGAACAATCTGCGCCCCGCTGGGCTGGCGCGTGCTCATTTTGATTTGGGTAAAAATCGCATCTTCGGGCGGCGGCAAGTCCTTCGCCATAGCGTAGAGTTCGTCAAGCCAAGTGATATCGTTTGCGAAAAACTTCTCGACCGATCGGGCTTGAGCGATACTTTGGTTTGCTGTTTCTACGTCCTTTTTGAGCGAGTTGGATTGATCGTTCAGGTCCGCGAGGACCGCATCCATGTTGGACAGTTTGAAGTAGACGCCCCCTGCAAGCAAAAGCAGCGTGGCGGCAAGTACACCGGCGATCAATACATTCCGTTTCGTTTGTGTTGGTGTTGCCGGTCGTTTGCGAGGATGCAGGAAGTCGATTGGATGTGTCGCGCCTGCCGCCTCGTCCATCAGCATGCCGAGCAGGGGCGCGAAGCGACCTGCATTTGCCGGGCGATTTGCACGAAGCGTGGGGTCAAGCTCGATACCGCTAAACGGGTCGAATAGCTCAACGGCTAACGACAAGGCAGCTTCTATTTCGTCCTTAAGCGTGTGCTGATCGCTCCCGTCCCCGCACAGAATAACCTTCTCAACGCGACGTCCTCGGAGTTGATTCTGGGCGGAGGCGATCGTACGTCGGACTTCACCTAGCAAGGCCTTGGTTTGAACCGCTCCGTCTTCTCCAAACGCCAACCGCACAGTTCGCATCAAGACCACCGACTCGTCGACCATCACGGTCAAGTCTGCCTCGTCGGCCAACAGGTCAACCATCAACCTACATGGTTGCGCGGCGTCTTGATCGTGTCGACGCAATAGAGATGCAGCGGCAAAGGCACGCAACACAAGCCGCTTTGGCGCTGCGCAATTCGCTGATTGGCAGGTTGAGCTGATTTGCGTTACCATCTCCGGCGAAATCGCCGCCGCCAGAACGCTGAATGTGTTGTCTTCCGAAGTGTCGAGGTAGACAAAATCGATTGGCCAGTCTTCGCCGATCGTGGTGAATTGGCGCAACGCCTGGAAACGCACGAGATCGGGTAGTTCTTCGAGCGGCGAAGGGGGCAGAGCAAGCTGTCGCAACTCGATGTTGGCGCGCCCGACCGCGACAAGAACCTCCGCCCGTCCGACTCCGCGGCTTGCCAACGCTGCCGCCAACTTGCTGGCGATTGATTCGTCGGAGAAAGTTTGTCCGGGGTCGCGCGGCCCGAGATCGACGCCAAACGCATGTTCGACGACAATGCTGGCGCCTTGCGTTCGTGCGACCGCGATACGTGCCTCCCGCTGTCCCCATTCCAACGCTAATAGTTTTGCCATATCAATTCCTGTGCTACCGATAGCATGAGCTTTGCCCACCTTCCTGATCAGTGGACCTCTCCCAACCTACGGCTGTTGAGCCGCGACTCCATCGAGTAAATCAACACCTAATGTTTCTAATGCGTATCCCCGACCGAGATGGCTGATATCTCTCCAGAGTAGTTCGCGCGGTTCAGCACTGGTAGCGTCAAAAACCACCTCTGCCCGTGAAGAAGGACCTCCACCTTGGAAATAACCAACGATCTGGCAACGAAACACGTCGCCCCCGCCGCAGACAAACGGCATCAGAGCCTTCATCTGGTCGAGATTGACAACCGCCTCGCCAAGCAGCCACGATTCGTTGGTTCGGGCAGCGGCGTTTTCCTCTGTAACGGTGGCGCGTAACTCAATAATCTGGTCTGCAAGTTCTTCGGTCATGATCAACTCACCGCTCGCGGCATCAACTGCCGGGATGCCGAGCAGCAACTCACGTGGCGCTTCGTTTATGCTAATTCGCCCGGGAATGGCCTTCGCCTCACTCACGGAACAGTTGTCCATCAATGAAGTCAGGTAAGTTGCCATTGCGACGACGTCGTTCTGGAACGGAGACGCGACGGTTGTGGGTTGTTGATTGCCGCCTCTGCCACCTCCCTGGTTATTTTGGATGTCGATGGTTGCGCCAATCAAATCAAGAACCTGATCGATCGACGCTGAGGGAGATTGGGTCAAATCAAGTTGCAGGTTCTCTGCAGACTGGCCCTGACCGTTCCCGTTACTATCGGCAGGGCCGTATAGCCGGTAGGCCACGATAAAATTAGCCCATTCGGCGCTGAACACCTCACTCAGTTCGTCGTGCAGAGCTTGGAGGTCCTCGTTGTTGAGAAAAATTCGGGGCAGACCTTGCGAGGAGACGTTTCGTTCGCCGCTGTACAGCGTTAGATAAGCGGACCAACCACGGTTTGCAATGCCGCTGGCAAAGCCGTCGCCGACGTTGGCGGCCCCACCGCCCAGACCAAGTGAAGTCGACATCGCCTGCTCGTGCTGGTCGATCATTCCATTGCGGTTAAAGTCAGCCCCAAAAAGTAACTCGGGGGTTACTCCAGCGACCAGCAACAATTCTTCAACGGTTTGCGGCGGACCGTTTCGAGGTTCGTAGGGGGGCGACAGTGTCGAGTAGTAATCCCCAAACTCGGCGCCGTATTCGCGTGGTTCTTCGTCCGGGTCCATCCAGTCCAGGATGGCGTCAGCGACATCCTCCGTCATACCAGGAAGACTCATCAGCAATGTTCTGCCGCCATCAGGCACCGCCGCGTCGGCGATCAGCAACATGTTTAAGTTCAAACGCGACGACTCGTCTTCCAACCCGTAACGCACTCCACCAGATGCCAGACCAAGCTCGTCAAAATAGGGAGCAACAACCGTGAAACAACCGCGATCTTGTGGATCTTGCTCGGGCAGAACGACCGCTGTTTGGAAGTAGAGTGGGTTATTGAAATGTCCACCGGAGGCAAGTCGAGTGGCTTCGTCCGTTGCCAGATACTGTTTTATCGCTTCGGCGCCCGACTGAACAAGCATGCGAGCCTGGAGCTGCTTGCCGTTCACGGTGGCGACTTGCCGATGCGCCAGCATTAGGTCGCAGAAAGAGTAGGCTGCGAGGGCCAGTACCAAGAGGACCACGAGAACGATGATCAAGACAACGCCTTTGCGTCGATTGCGGGAATTCCGATGTTTCATATTCCGGCAGCCTCCAACGAGGTCTCCTCTTCCGCTTCGGCAACAGTTTGGCCGGTCGCCAGAGGAACGAGCACTCGGTAATAGTGCAGCGAGGTGGCGTCGATGTCGGTGGGTATGTCGGCCTGCGATTGCTGGCTCGCCAGAGTCTCCATCGACGGTGCTTCGAGCAGCATGATTATCTGAATGGCTACGGGCAGCGAACCTTCGACTTCGGTATCCCATTCGTATCGCCACTCGATGCCGTCGAAATACTGAAACTCGATCGAAGCGACTTCCGCGGCGACGATTTCGCCGGCGCTATCGGTGGCGGAAAGTAATCCGTTTGCAAGTGCATATTGGCTGACCGCTCGGTCGAGTTGACGTCTGACGAGGCCACGCTGGACAACATCGGGATCTGTCGATGTAAGAACGTCTTGATTGGTGGCGGTCATCCCCGTCGCTCCAGCGGGTACGCCGCCGTTCAAAACGTAGTAAGTCACAGTCTTGACGTCGCTGGGAATGTCGGTAATTCCCAAAGTTGAATTGTTCGCTGCGAGCATGGATTGATATTCGTCGAAACGCGGCAGTCGACTGATATCCAATTGGAGCTGATACTGATTTCCATAAATTCCGGGTTTTGCGGGTACTGTCACCGAGCTTGCCAGATCTTGCACAGCCGCCGAGGCATCGTCAGTAAGATCGGAAATGAGCGGCGAGGTTGAGGTCTCGGCTTCGTTTCCTCCTGTGGACTCACCGCTGCTGGTGGCTTCGCCCAATCCGCCTTCCGCTGCAGTGGTGATCAAGGCTTCGAGTCCCGAGAGGTCCTGTTCATACTCAATGACCGTGTTGCGAATATCGTCAGCGATGATTTTTAAGATCGCTCGCGCCAGTTGTGACTCTTCAAGCTGCTTGCGTCTCCCGTCATAGGACCGAAGATGAAGGTCAACAGCCATGCTAATCGCGAGCAGAATTACCGTCGTCAGTCCCAATGCGAGCATCAATTCGAGGAGCGTGAAGCCGCGACGGCTGTTGTTTTTGCTAACCATCAGCACCTCCGATCGTCGTCAACGACACGTCGGTCTGTGCCGCGACCGTGGTATCAATCATCCAGCGAGTCACGGTGAACGAAACAGGCCGCGAGAACACTTCCGGGTTTTGCTCAATGCGAACCCAGACGGAAGCGAGGCCCTCCTGATCGATCGGCTCGACCGTGACAGTATAGAGCCACTCGAGCTGATATTGAGGGTCGGTGACCGCGACAGGCCCGATCGTCTGCATTGGCAGAAACCCAAGCTGGAGTTCTGACATCGTTGACTCGCACAGAAGTTGCGCGGTGGTCAAATCGCGGGCGATTTCGGCATTCCTTGCACCGATTCGCATCAGCTCGCCAATCGCGGCGAGCGACACGCCCAGTATCGCCAGCGCGAGCATTACTTCCAGCAGCGATAAGCCGCTGCGATGCGGATTTCGGGTTTCACCGAAACTACTCATTCGACGTTTTCCGCGGTTAGAAGGTCGCTGACGTAAACTACACCGGTCAAGCCGCGTAGGCTCAGCTTGATATATCGCTCGCGCTCGTTCTTGACGAACAGACGAGCCGTCGAAGAGGTTCCATCGGGGTAGAAGAAAATGGGGGACGACATCGATGTGTCTTGATTGACCAGCGCATCGGTTCCTTGAGACGCAAGCAGGTCGCGAGCGTCTTGAGTTGTTTCGCTGGCGACAAACGTGACTCCTTCCGGAAGATACTTCATGGCGTCCGGCGTGGATTGGTCGAACAATGTTGCCGTTGCAGTCGTTGTGCCGAAGCCGGTCGTGCCCATCATCGTCGAGGATTCCAGATAGTCCTCATCCGAATACCACGGCTCGACCATGTACCCGTTCGCATCGGGTTGATATCGGAAAACGTAGGTTCGCCCGGTCTCCATCGCCTTCGCGCGGGCTTTCGCCCACTCGGCGCGAACCAAGTCTCCAGACTTGCGAAGTCGGTAAGTCTCAAGAGGACGCGTCGCCGACGGCATAGCGACCGCGGCGATGGCGACTAGCAGCCCCAATACCAACAACATCTCCAACAGCGTGATGCCACGCTGAGGGGATGGTTGTGATGCAAAGTGCGTCTTCATGGCAAGGCGTCGATATGCGGAAGTGACAAGCATTTCGGCTCGTCCAGCTCCGTCTGATACGATCGCGAATGCCTGCACCAACGGAGCTATGAATTCGTAATGTCGTCTTCGGTGCCGTCCTGTCCGTCCGGGCCCCAGGACCACACGCGAAATGAATCACCCGTCGACTCATATTGGTACGGATTTGACCATGGATCAGGCTCGATCTGTTTCTTGCTGTAGGGGCCTGCCCATTTGCTTGTGTCACCAAGGTCGGCGGGAGCAGTGAACAACGCGTCGATTCCTTGTTGAGAAGTTGGGAAAGTACCGACATCAATGTGATATTGCTCCATCAGCTGGCCGATCGCGTCCACTTGGATTTTCGCGACCTTTTTCTGAGCCTGCGTTTGCGTCCGCGAAAGGAAGACACCGACCGTCGAACCCAGGATTACCAGGATCGTTAGTACCAAGAGGACCTCCAAAAGCGTAAAACCTCGCTGACCACGTCTTCGGCGTTTCATGATTTACAACTCCTTATCTCAATCCGTGTATTCGTATGTAAGTTTTGAATTGTGTTAGATGTGATGCTTCCTGCAGGTTTCAGGGCCGATGCGCGGGCCGTATCGGAGGTCGGTCCACACATTCTATGCACACGGCAAACCCTACCAGTGAAACGGGGAAATTGTCCTTTGTCTACACGGTAGCACTCATCTTTATGACCGGCAGCAGTAACGCCATCACGACAAACAACACCACGCCAGCCAGATTCAACAACAGGATCGGCTCGATCAGACGCACGGCTAACTCCAGCCGACGTTCGGTTCGCCGTTCCAATCCATCAGCGATCTCGACCAGCACTTTATCCAAAGTATTTGATTCCTCGGCGACCGAAATCATCTCGACCACGGTCTTTGGGAAGTAACCTGAACTGGCAAGCGGAGCTGCGAGTGTCTGTCCCGAAGAGATGTTCTCCGAAGCAGCTCCAATTGCTTCGGACAAGACACGATTGCCGGCGGCATCGCGGCTGACTTCCAGGGACTTCAGAATCGGGACGCCATTACGCAACATGGTTCCCAGCACGCGACAAAACCGTGCCACCGCCAGGTTCTGGAAAATACTGCCCAGCAACGGGATCTTTAGTTTCCACTTATCCGCCATTCTGCGACCGGTCTCGGTTGCCATCCTCGCCTGCGCAACCAGAAATGCGATCACGCCAATAACCAGCAAAATCCAGCCATAATGTCGCACGGAACCGCTAAACCACAGCAGCCAGTCGGTCATCATAGGCAACTCGCCTCGCTCACGAAGGCTGTCAAAAATACTGGCAAATTTAGGTACGAAGAAAACAATCAACACCGCGACCACGGCGGTGCCGACGACGGTGAGAAAAATCGGATATGCCAAAGCTCCGGTGGTGCGACTTTTTAGATCCTCGTATTGCTCCGTAAATGTCGCCACGCGATCCAAAGCCTCTTCCAAAAAACCACCTTCCCCACCGGCCTTGACCATATTGATGGCGAGTTCACTGAACACGCGAGGATAACGCGACATGGCTTCACCAAGCGTCGTGCCCTCTTCGACGCGACGATAAACGTCGTCGAGTACCTCTTTCAAGACGACGTTCGATGACTGGTCACGAATGACGCCGATCGCACGCAGTAGTGGTACGCCGCTTCGCAAGAGCGAAGCCAATTGACTGTACGTGACTGCCATGGTCTGGCCATTGACTCGGCGCGCAAAGACACTCTTTTGCGAAGCAGTCTTTTGTTGCGTCACCTCCAGAGGAAATAGTTCTTGCGTCGACAGATTTGCGATCGCTTCACGCTCGGACTGAGCGAACAGAGTGCCTGTAACCTTGGCGCCGTGGATGTCTCTAGCGATGTATGCAAAATCTGGCATCGTAGGTTATCACGCTTTCGCGACTTGTTGATCTCCCTTGGTGACTCGCAAGACTTCGTCGACGGTACTGCTACCGGCTAATACTTTACGCCACCCGTCGTCTCGCAATGTGAGCATCCCGGCGTGAACTGCGGCTTGTTTCAGCTTCCAACTGCTCGCTCGATCGTGAGCCAGTTGCCGAACTTCGTCGGTGGTTACGAGCAACTCGTAAATGCCGAGTCGACCTGCGTACCCGGTTCCTCGACATTCGCGACAACCAACATTGATGTGCAGGGGGCCATCCAATTGATCAAAGGGGAAGTCCGGTGGCAGGTCTGCTAAATCGGGCTCATAGGCTTCCTTGCATTTTGGACACAGGCGACGAATCAGCCGCTGAGCCATCACGGCTTCAACGGTACTCGCGACAAGGAATGGCTCGACACCCATCTCAACCATACGGGTGTAGGCGCTCGCGGCGTCGTTCGTGTGCAACGTGCTGAATACCAAGTGGCCGGTCAACGACGCCTGAATGGCGTTCTCGGCGGTCTCTAAGTCGCGGATTTCGCCCACCAACACGACATCCGGATCATGACGCAGAATGCTGCGAAGCGAATGTGCAAACGTAAGTCCGATCTTCGGGTGAACCTGGATCTGATTGATTCCTTCCAGCTGATACTCGACGGGATCCTCGGTGGTGATGATTTTGATGTCGGGACTGTTGATCTCGATCAACGAGCTGTACAGCGTCGTGGTTTTACCGGAACCGGTCGGCCCGGTGACCAGGATGATTCCGTGCGGAATGTCGATCAACTCGCGAAAGGTTCTGTAAGTCTCTTCTTCCATCCCCAATTTCTTTAGATCGAACGACATCGCGCTCTTGTCTAACAGACGCATGACGAGGCCCTCGCCATGAATCATGGGAATGACTGAGAGACGGACATCTACCTCACGCCCGGAGATTCGTAACTTCATGCGGCCGTCTTGCGGGAGTCGCTTTTCGGCAATATTCAATCGGGACATGATCTTTAGGCGGCTCACAATTGCCAACGCAAAGCGGTTAATCTCCGCGGGGACCGGCTGAGTTTGGAGCATGCCGTCGATTCGATAGCGAATCTTCAGTCCCGATGGCTGCGTCTCGATATGAACGTCGCTCGCTCGTGATTCAATCGCTTCGAGCAAGATTTCGTTGACGAGCCGAACGACCGAAGCCTCCTGCGCCATTTCCGAAAGCTCGGAACCATCCGTTTCGATATCGCTAAGAAGCTCGATGCCTTCGTCTTCTGCGGTCGCCAGCATCAAGCCTTCGACCGTCTCGCTGCCCACGCCTAAATGCCGTTTGATGAGTTTCGTTATCTCGCTCCGGGACGCCAATACCGGTGTCACGCTAAGTCCAGTTGCAGCGCTGACCTCATCCAGCGGATACAGGTCGAAAGGGTCGGATGTGGCAACGACAAGAGAACCATTCTGCCGGCTAATGGGAAACACCGATTGCCGGTGGATCAACTTGTTCGGGAAGCTGTTGAGTAACGAAAGGTCGACTTGCGTTTCGCTAAGATCTACATAGTCGAGTCCTACGGCATCGCCGAGAGCTCGCAACGCCGCTTCTTCGGTAACAAAGCCAAGTTCTACCGCAGCCTCGACAACGTCGTCTTGATTCTGGACCCGGGACATCGACAGCTGTCGATCATCTAACAGTCCACAACCAAGTAGTATTTCTCCAGCTTCCATTCGACCTACCCTTAATCCGTGTCAATTCTTGCGATGGTCTTCAATTAACAGTTGTCTCGACTACTGGTCGTCACCAGCTTCACGCGGTCGCCCTAACGAACGGTCTTGAAACTCGAAGGGACTGCCGAGCATCTCCTGGAATTTGGTTCGCTGATCCGCATTCAATTCCGCCAGCAGTTGCTCTTGCATCTCGTTACGCAATGCGGCGACCTTCTTGCTGAATTCTCGACCAAGTTCGATCGCCTTGATACGCAGCGTTTCGCGTTGCATATCGGTTACCGCGAGTTGTTCGCCAATTTCTCGGGAGCCGAGTGCGCCAAGTCCTCCCACGCCGCGCAACCGAAACTGAATTTCCAGCTGGGCAAGTCGCTTGCGTTGGTGAGGCAATAGAAACCTGAGCTCTTCTTCAACTCCGCTGTTGAGAACGCGGAAGGCCTCTTGGACTTCCGTACGCAGAGCCTCGCGGTCCGCGTCTGAGGCGGCGTCCCGATTCCGGAACTGTTCGGCGAATTTGCCCAATACTTCGCGGCGACGTTCTGCAAAGCGTGCTATAGCGGCGCTCAACTCTTCTTTTTGATCGTCAAGTAACTCAAGCTCGGCCTGTACGTCAGCCCGTTGTAACAATTCCAAAGGCCCGCCTCCGCCAAATCCTGACGGTCCACCCGCTCCGAATCGACCGCGGCCTTCGGGACGCAATTGACCGAATACCGTGCAGGTAACCATCGACATCGTCAGGTATGTCAGCAGGAGTCGACGATTGAGCGCCGGAGGCATCTTAATGGTCTCCATTTCTACAAGCCATTATTTCGCTGCGAGCAGCGTTGAAGGCGGGAATCGCAAGGCGAGATGTGGTGATGCTCGAAAGCAGCGATGCCTATTGAACCGACTCGACGCCCAAGAGTTACGGAGAAACGCGGTCATTCCTGGGAATAGTGAAACACAATTGCTGAACACATCGATGCGCGAGCCGCGATTCACAAAAGCCCTTGCTACTTCTTGCTCGGCGGCTCACTGCTGGACTTCATTGTAGTCAGCCGAACAGACGCTGGAAACGCGCACCGAGAGACGAAGTTTGCATTTCGTGTAGAAGAACATTCGGTCGGATCTTATGCGAGCGGTGTTTACTGTGCACCAGCCGCCTCGGATCTGGCGTTTTTCCGACTCACGCGTCCCGACGCGTGTGGCCAGGAATCCACTCGGCGTCCGATTGGGGCGGTTGGTGTTTCTTTTTGAGACAGCCGGAAGCTTCGCTACGCTATCGGCCCCCGCGTCCACCATTCGACGGTCCACCTCCGCGGCTTCCTCCGCCAAAGCTGCTGCCACCACCCGGACCGCCTCCTCCAAAACCGCCTCGACCGCCAAACGGGCTACCTCCACCGAAGCCGCCCGGAGGGCCACCACTTCCCCCACCGCGTTGCTGTAATGCGCGGAAGAACTCGATGCGCTGCTGAATCGCTTCCGCGTCCCCAGAAGGACCACCGCCGCTTGACTGACCGGGACCCGAATTGGAGCCCGATGAACCGCTCGATGGAGTCGAAGTCGTCGTGCTTGTCTTTAGGTTCTCGCCGATTAACGCTTGCAGAGCTGTTTGCACACTGGTGGGATTACCGTAGCGAATTGTCACAACATCCATAGAGTCATCCGACTCGAGACCCTCCTGATCAAGCTGCATGACAAGCAATTCAACTTCACGGAACAGGGGTTCGGGGGCCGCAACGATCAAGGAGTTGCTGCGGGGGTCGACTCCGATGGTCATCTTTGCCGGCTCGGACTCGGCTTGATTGCTACCGCCGCCACGGCCACCGCCTCCACCACCACCGCCTCGCAACGCTTGAATGAAGTCAGCAGGCGATGGTTGTCGCTGTTGCTGTCGATCGCCTCCTCCGCCAGATCCTCCCGCGATACGTTCAGCATAGATCTGCTTAACAATGGTCGCCATCTGGTCGGCGGACATATATTGAACGGGAATCAATCGTGGTCGTCCATCCGTTTGAACGTCTTCGGGACTGCCCTCGCGATCAATGATCGGGAGAATTCGTTCGATCAGCACCAGATCAGAGGGGGCTGCTTGCACGATTAGGGCGTTCAGTCGGACGTCCGGGACGATACTGGCCGATCCTGCGACAAATGAATCGCTTGATCCGCCGAGCATACCGCCCAACATTCCGCCACCGATGTCTCCAAGCACCGAGGAAGCAACGTCGCCTAATAATGAGCCACCACCGCCACTCGATGATGCTCCATTCACGACTTGGTTTAAGGTCTCCGCGGCAACATCCGCTTTGATGTACTTCAACCAGAACACGGTTGGCTCGCTTGCCAGTAGCGATGATTGTTCGGTAAAGCTGCGGAGCAGTGTCTCGAAGTCGTCGAGTGCATCAAGATCGTCCGATGCAATCATGAGGCCGTTCGGCGTGATCGACACGATGATATCGCTGCCAAGTCGCGTCTGAGTTGCCGGAGTTTCAGCGGGTTGTTTCGGCTCGTCTGCGGCGACTTGCAAGTTAGCAAATGAAAAACGACGAGCACTGCTGTTATCGGTGTTTCCCCGCGTGCTGGGTGGAGTCGAAGGGACCTCTTGAGGTTTCTCTTGCGGCGCTGGTTGCTCGGGGGTTGGGGGAATTCGCTGTTCGGAAGGACTGGGATGCGCCAGGCGTCGCTCGCGCAAGGTTGAGCTAATCGCCGACGGAGTGACGATTCGAATCTTGTTATCTCGCATCGCGGGCCAGAACAGTTCCATGCTCTCTAAGGCCGAGGTCGCGGCGGCTCCGCTTAGAGGCAACATGCGGATGTTATCGCGAGGTCCGGTGCCTTCCGCTTGCGGGCCTTCAAGCTTATCGACCAGTTCTTTGACCTGGGCGATCTGAGCCGCCGATCCACGAACCCAGAGCTTCATGGTCGTCGGGTCGCCGTCTATCTTCGGCCCCTCGGCGGCTGTTGCTTCGTCGCTCATGCCAAACAGCTTGTTGATCGAAAGGATCACCATTTGCGGGTCGAGCTTGTGCAATTGAATCACTTCGACCTGATCCGCATCGCCTTCCAATTGCTTCAATGTTGCGACGATGGTGGCATGCTCAGTCGGCCTCGCTAAAGCTACGACCTTCTTTGTCACGGGATCGATTGTCAGACGCACGTCTGGCAGGCCGGCAAGTAATGTTTGGAGTACCTGCAGTACTTGATCGGGATCGGCTTTATGAATCGCATAGGTCATCAGCTGTGGCTGCTCCAATACGCCAATTGCGGCTCCTTCTCCGGTCCGAGCCTCGCGATCGACCATAGGAACAATTGACTCTAGCTGCCGAATCTGCTCGCGCTCGCCGGACGCAAATAATCTCGCGGAGAATGGGTCCAACGCAATGCGAATCTGTTCGTTGGAGTTTGCGTCTTCGGGGATATTCAGCAATGGGCGAGCGATCGCCATGACTTCTTCCGGGCCGACATGCTTCAAGTTGATCTCGACGATGCCTTGAACGCGCGCTGCATCGGGATTCTCGACTTGTTCGATCATTTCCCGAATGGTGCGCAGTTTCCCCGCTGTCTCGGTCACCAAAAGCTGGCTGGCCGTTGGGAAAGCGATCACCTTGCCCTGCGGCCCTATCATCTTGCTGATCTCAGTCTCGGCATCGGCGGGATCCATTTTCGCGAGATGGAACAAACACTTCACAATTTCAAACGAGCCACGTTTGTCGAGCTCATCCACCGATACAAATTCCACCAGCTGCGGAGGAATCTCGTCTTCGAGATTCATCAGCGTCAGCAAACGATCGCTGCGGACCAGCGTGAATCCCTTAAGGAGCAATACGCGATTCATCAGGTCGATGGCCTCAGACGGTGTGTACGCACGAGTGTCTCGATAGTTAAGGGTCCCGTCGGGGGGCACATCCATCAGCAACGAAAGATCTGCCTCGTCAGCAAACCACTTCAAGACGTCGGCCCAAGGCTGATGCACGAAATTGAATTTGAGTTTCACCTCTTCAGTTCGAGCAGCGGCGGTGTTAGTGCTGGGTTGCTCGCTGGCCGCTGCCTTGGGCATGGGGAAATCGTCCCCCGCAACCGCCGGCATTGGTTTATCGGCGGGCACCTCTTGTGCTCGATCTGCTACTGCTGGTGCTTTGGAAGCCAAAGGCTGTAGCTCTCCCTCCTCCAAACCTGCTAATCGGTCCCAGTTAGCTCGTTGTGTTTCGTTGAGCACGCCAGCGAGTTTGCGCTCGTAGTCCTGGCTCGCGGCGCGGCGATCCTCTTCGCCGCCCTCGACCAATGCCTTATCACGTTGGGCCAACAAGTCGACAATCTGTTTTCGTTGCTCGTCGGTAAGCTCCAGCATCTTCGATAGGTCAGGGTCCGCTAGCGACATCATCCCGGCGCGAGCGATACCAATCTGAAACAATACTTTACGCTGATCATTGCTCAGTAGTGCCATTCCCAATCGCTCCGATTCCGCCACGAAGGGAGCTAGGCGAGCGCGGGCCTCCGCGGGCGGGAGATCTTTCAACTCGAGTGCCACGTTTAGAGCCTCGGTTTCACGGCGATCGATCAAGGCGATGAGCTTGGCCTTCGTTTCATCCGATAGTCCAAGCCGCTCGCTCCCCTCATCGTCGACGGCATAGGCAAGTCGCCCAACGAAGGTAGTCTCCGCTCCGACGGCAATCCTTGATTCCCAGACAAGAATCCCAAAAACCAGGCAGGTAAGCCACGCGGGTTTTCGAGCAAGTAGATTGTTATACAACTTCCAATCTCCGTCAGCTTTAGGAACACGTCGGACAGGATGCCGCCCGCAGAGCTACGTACCGAACTCCATACTAATCAGTAATCTGTGGCTTAGCAGCAGCGAAAACGGGACAAATTCGACCTTGAACGGCTGCATTCGCCCAAGCACTTCCTTGTGATATCATTTAAACGCTACCCGTCGTGGCTCGTTTCGGTTTTTAGTCACAAAACTGCCCAATTTCAAAGCATTTCGCAAGTCAGTTGGGGATTTTGCAATGCCAGGTGCGCGCACGTTTCACCTCATTTTGGTGCTCTGTTTGTGGAGCAATGGGCTTCTCCTCTGGACTGAAGGTCTGGTCGCACAACCGCCTCGGCACGTCGATCCTCGTGAATTCGGCTTCGACATCCCTCCTGGCACGGTGCGCGCCGGCAGTGGCGAAGCGGTGACAACTGCGGATGACGGCGGCAACCCGGTGGTCGGAAAGCTACTCGTTGATGTTGGCGACAACAGGATCGTCATTTTGCCGGATGGTCGGTTAGTCGCGAGGCCGAAGCAGTCGGCGACCATCACCGACCGTGCGTTCGAGCCGATTGGCAAAGATGCACTCACCGCGAGACTCTTGGCATCCGAATTCGCCGGATTCAAGACTAATCAGACCAGGCGTTACCTTTACTTGTACAACACTAGCGAGGAATTCGCACTTGCCACGAGTCGGATCATGGAAACGATGTTCCCTGGCGTTGCAAACTATGCGAAGGCTCAGAAGATAGAAATCACCGAGCCCGATGTGCCGCTGGTTGTCGTGATGTTTCGAACGGAGGACGAGTTCCAGCAATACCAGCGAATGCCAACCGGAGTCGTGGCCTATTACAACATCCTCGACAATCGAGTCGTGATGTATGAAGAGTCCAAGCGGCAAACGATGAAACGCGAACTGGTGATTCAACAATCCATCGCGACAATTGCCCACGAAGGCGCCCATCAGATCCTGCACAACATCGGCGTGCAGAAGCGGCTTTCGCGATGGCCCATGTGGTTGAGCGAGGGCTTGGCCGAGTTCTACGCGCCGACAACATTTGGCAGTCGTTTGCGGTGGAAAGGCGCTGGCCAAGTCAACGATATGCGGATGTTCGAGTTGGAAATGTACCTTAAGAGCCGCGAGTCGGATCAGCCTGACGGCCAGATGATCGAGCACACGGTTGTTGCTGGGCGCCTGACTTCCACAGGTTATGCATCCGCCTGGGCCCTGACGCATTATCTCGCCAAGAACAAGCGAACGAATTTTAATGACTATGTCCGCGCGGTCAGCGAACTTGGTCCACTCGAGACGGCCGGCGAAATGGTGGCACCAGGCGTCGTGCCGGCAAATCTCGACTTGTTCCGCGAGCATTTCGGCGAAGACTTGGGCGATCTCAATACCCGGCTCGTGTTGCACTTGAAAAAGCTACCTTACTCAGATCCCTTTGCGGAATGGCCTCATTTCGTCGCCACGGTTGCGGTCCCGGACGGGCGCAGAGCCAAACGTGATGCAAACATTTTTCACACTCAGGATATGGCCGCGAAGTGGATTCAAGAGGCGCTCGAAACCGTCGATGTTCAACAACGATCCGCCGCGGCTACCGAAGTACGCGCTTTTCCAAACCGCGAGATTGCATCACGGTATGCGAGGCAGTGGCTAGGCCAGTGACGACGGAATTTCCACTCGTTCGCGAGTTAGGCTCGCAAGTAACGGCCGTTGATGTCTTTAGGCGAGTGTCGCACCGCCCGTTTTGCCTGTTCCTCGACAGTGCCCTCCAGAAGAACGCGCGCGGCCGATATTCCTTTATCGCGGCGGACCCGTTCCTCCACACTTCCGTCGAGGCCGGCTTTCCGAACCAGCTCTCGCAAATTGCCACGAATCTGGCAGGGCTAAAAAGCGAACAGGTCCCCGATCTGCCTCCGTTTCAAGGTGGCGTCGCAGGTTTGTTCAGTTACGATTTGTGCCGCAGTCTCGAAAGAGTTCCTGCACCTCGATTCGACGAATTTGCCCTGCCAGCACTCTCGCTTGGCTATTACGATGTCGTAATTGCCTTCGATCACTTGGAACACCGTGCCTGGATTATCTCGCAGGGATTTCCAGAAACAGATTTAAAACGCCGTCGAGATCGAGCGGCGAGCCGACTTGCCGAGGTCGAAAGCTGGCTTGAAGCCGAGCCGAGGCCCCACTGTTGCACTCACGATCGCGAATTGCGAGCCGCAGATTTAGCGCAACAACATGCGGTTGCGGGTTTCGATGGCGTTACCAGTAACTTCTCGCGCGAGGGATACTTGGCCGCTGTTCAGCGAGTCATTGACTACATCTATGCAGGAGACGTGTTTCAAGTGAACTTGTCGCAACGACTGATTTGCCGCGCCACCAGCGATGCCGTATCGCTGTACTTGCGACTGCGAGAGCGGAATCCTGCGCCATTCGCGGGCTACTTCGACCTCGGCGAATATCAGATCGTAAGCGCCTCGCCCGAACGATTTCTTCAGATCCGGGACCGTCAGGTTGAAGCACGCCCCATCAAAGGCACCCGGCAACGAACTGCGAGTCCGGAGGCCGACCTGTTCGCTGCCGATGACTTGCGACAGAGCGAGAAAGATCGAGCCGAGAATGTGATGATCGTCGATCTGATGCGGAATGATCTGTCACGAGTTTGTCATCCGGATAGCGTTCAAGTTACACAACTATGCGAGTTGGAGGTCTACGAGTATGTGCAACATCTTGTCTCCGAGATTCGCGGGGAACTCACGGACGGAAAAACACCGATCGATCTCGTTCACGCGGCGTTTCCTGGCGGTTCGATCACAGGAGCGCCCAAGGTTCGCGCAATGGAGATCATTGCTGAGCTCGAGCCCACCGCTCGCGGACCATATTGCGGTTCGCTGGGGTACGTTGGGTTTGATGGATCGACGGACCTCAGTATCCTGATAAGAACCATCACCGCCGGTCGCGGTTGGTGGCAGTTGCCTGTTGGCGGCGGAATCGTCGCCCAATCGAATCCGCAGCAAGAGTACGAAGAAACCTGGCACAAAGCCACCGGCATGTTAAAGGCCCTCCGTTAGTGATTCTACTCATCGACAATTACGACAGCTTCGTCTTTAACTTGGCGCGCTACTTTCAACGGTTGGGACAGGACACGCATGTGATCCGCAACGACGCGACCGACGTGGCGGGTGTGCAAAATCTAGCTCCGACAGCAATCGTGTTGTCGCCCGGACCATGCACGCCGCGTGAAGCCGGTTGCTCGCTGGACGTCGTACGTCAACTCTGGAGGCAGACTCCAATGCTTGGAGTCTGCCTCGGCCATCAAACGATAGCTGCTGCTTTTGGTGCCAAGATTGCCCGTGCGCCGCTGCCGATGCATGGAAGGACGACCGAAGTGCGACACGATGAGCGAGGAATCTATCGCGGCATTCCTAGTCCGTTCTCGGTGTGTCGTTACCATTCATTGGTTGTCGATCCTCTGTCGCTGCCGGTCGAGCTCCGGGTGACCAGTCGCACTGCAGATGGCATCATCATGGGGCTGGAACATCGCGAAATGCCCATTGTCGGTGTACAGTTCCATCCCGAGTCGATTCTGACCGAGTACGGCTTTCCGTTGCTCCGGAATTTTTTGGAGCTTGCTAAAATCGTTCCGAAGAAGTTGGTTGCGACTGCACCCGAGCGGCTCCCTTGCCCATCGCCGGCGATACGGCTGCCATCCACTCCGGTCACATTCTGACATGATCCTTGAAGGCGTTGTCACCACACTGAACGAAGACGGCTCACCCAACATCTCGCCGATGGGGCCCGAGGTCGACACGTCTTTAACCCGATTCGTACTAAAGCCCTACCAATCTTCTCGCACCTACCAAAGCTTGAAGCGAACGGGCGAAGGCGTCTTGCACGTGACGGATGATGTCGAGTTGATCGCACGTGCCGCCATCAATCAGTTCGATGAGCTACCTGCGACCTTTCCTGCATCAGCGGTCGCCGGAGTCGTACTCGCAGACGCTTGCCGTTGGTACGAATTTCGAGTTTCGCGCTTGGATGATCGAGACGAGCGAACTCGAATCGAATGCGATGTTGTTGATCGAGGCCGCATCCGAGATTTTTTCGGATTCAACCGCGCGAAGCACGCCGTGCTCGAAGCGGCCATCCTAGCAACAAGGACGCGTTTTCTCCCGCAAGCTGAGGTCGAGAAGGAACTCGATCGACTTCAGCTTGTCGTTCAAAAGACGGCCGGCCAACAGGAGTTCGAGGCATTTCAGGTCTTAACTCGTTTTATCTCCGCGGCGTATGTCACGGACCCCGCCGGTTAGATTCGCGCAAACAAATCCCGACCCTGGACTAGTGCTTTCATCTTCCCGTCGGCAACGCTCCTGGGCAACATCCAAAAGCCGCAGTCGGGATGCACGTACTGAATGCGGTTGATCCCCAACTCATTCGCCGCGTGTTCGATCCGCTTGGCCACTAAGGTTGGCGATTCGACTTCATTATCCTTGATATCAATCACACCGATGCCGAGGCCAATCTCTTGTTTGACGTCTTTCAAGATGGCGAGCTCTTCCACCGGGCGTCGAGCAATTTCGAGTACGACGTGGTCGGCATCGAGTGCATTAAGGAAGGCTACTAGTTTGTCGTAGGTGCCCTTTTGAATCGTCTGTCCGCCATAGTTGCCATAGCACAAGTGAACTGCTTTTTTAGTCGCAACGCTTTCCAACACGCGGTTGATCCCGGCCGCCGCTATCGGACCGTCGTCGGCATGTCCTGTCACGTTGGCCTCGTCGACTTGAATTACGTCCGCGTCGATGCCCGCGAGTTGCGCCTTTAGTACATCCGCAAGCCCCATTACCAATGCTTCGAGGTCATTGTAATGCTGGTCTGCGAGCATCTTTGCCAGCATGTAAGGGCTAGTGACGGTAAACTTTTTGGGCTTCGTCGTGAGGCCGCGATACATTTCGTAATCGGACTTCAGGTCGAGTGTACCCGCACTGAGTGGACCGACGCAGATGCCTGGCGGCTTGGCGCGGAACTCGTTGCCGGGCTTGCTGCGCCATTTTGCAAGTTGCTCGGTCGACAGGACAGAATTTACGCCATCCATGGGACGAACGAAAAAGTCAATCATGCCATTTGTTTCCGCGTGATTGACGTCCCAGCGGTAAAGCTCACCGTCTGCAACGACGTCGATACCGGCAAGCTCCTGCGTCTTGATCACCGCAAGCATCGCATCCCGTAAACTTTCACGAGTGCTGAACACTTGCAGCCACGTGGGAACGGGGTAACTGCCAACAACCGTAGTCTTGATCATGATCCGCTTTCGGGACGCAGGGTCCGCAGTGTTTAGGGACTGGTTACAGCGCAGCCCGATTAGTGAAGTCGTCCTTCACAAAACGGAACCTGCCGTTGGGCCGCACGCCGCTCATTCCAAAGACGCGTACTCCCACTCGTCGGGAGATCGCATCGCTCTCATATCCGGCTCGGCGGCAAAGCCAAAGCCTACGCATTGTAGCGATCCAATCTCCAACTGACCATCGATCAACCGTGGCGCAACCACGCCGAACTGTTCGCCGTACAGATCACTATGTAATGCTAATGCGGCTTCTTGTTGGCCCTTAGGCAAGTAAGAAAGTCCGCGATGGTAGTGGTGCCCGTTGCGTTCGATGTGTTCGAGCCCCAAGGTGGCCACGAGGCATAGGTCCGACTGCACTGGGACGACTCCGACGGTGCAGAGATCTTCACCGGTCATAAGGTAGTCGGATGTGCGGCCCCGTTCATTGTGCAGCCACGTTAGGCCGGCATTTAGCAAACTTTTGATTGCTCCTTTGCAACTTTTGCTACTGACACCGCGATAACCTAACGCGATTGCCTGGTCGTATGAATCAAGGGTCCCATCCGATTCGTCAATGATCACAGGCTTCGTTTGAGATAATTCGCGGATGCCTTGCGTATGTTCCGCCGACAGCGCGATCCCACGTTCCAATGGCTGCTCGACGACGATGGTATTGGCCCAAAAGGTTCGCAAGACAGACTCCTGACAAATTGCGCCGATCAATCGATCAAAGTCCTCCGCGTTACTATATTGCTCGTTTCCATCGAGCGTGACCCGATAATCCGCTCCACGGTATCTTTCTATTAACGCAGCAATTACCCGAATCCTCTCGATGTCACGATCAAGCTGATTCGAAACTTTGACCTTCAGATACCGCAGGCCACAGCGTTGGATGTACTCTTCCAGCGATTGCGGAAAGCCATCCTCAAGTCGTTCATCACACGGAATACTATCTGACGTCAGCGGATCGGCCAGCCCGACGGTATGTCGCACGAAGATGGTGCGGCGCGGCTGTGGCGGTAACCAATCACTGGGTTGAAAACCTGCGAGCCTTGGGTGAATCTCGCCTGGATGGACTCCAAACAAGTTCACTCGCACGGCATCGGCGAAGGAAAGTTGCTTAGCTCGGCACATCGCATCGAGTATCGCGCGTTCAACAACGCTGGCACCAAAGCTTGCCAGTAATGGCGGTAGGTTGCGGGTGCCGCACGCTGTGTGAACCCGTTCAATCGTGGTTCGCCAGGCCGCAAAGAAACTGTTTGCTCCATTCAATTCTGAAAGGTAGCTCGCCGCGGCTTCGCCGATCACCCACAACATGTCTTCGATTTGTTCGGCAAACGACTTGTCCGGCGATTTGTCAAACCAACTCGGTGGCAGGCAATCGCCACTGTAGCCGGCTTGAATCCGCCCGTCGACTTCAAGATCAACCCGGAGGATTGCTTGAGGGCATCTAGTCAAGCAGGCCTTGCCATATCGAAATGGCAGTCGGGTCGTGGAGTTGCGGAGGCCGAGTTGCGTTGCCTTTAACGTGAGTCTCATCAGCGCGCTTGTCTTTCCGATCGCGGGCTCATTTTACGTGATTCTCGGTGGCCAAAGTCCGCAGATGATCAAGCACTGCGTAGCCGGCATCGGGCTCGGCAGAAAAAACCGTTTGCGAAAATGGTGGCGCTTGCGCCTTGTCGTGCAACGTACCCAAGTGCTGTTGCAACAAAGCTTGTCGCTCTCGCGTGGTCTGCAAATAGAAGTGCAGCCACAACCACGATTCGGCGTAGTCGCGCTGGGTCATCTCGTCGATTGTCGTCAACTTGTCGAGCCGCGCGAGATCCGGCTTCCACATTCCCTCGCTAGCCTGCCTGTCGAGCAATTTCACGTGGGCCAGATGGAGCCCGTCCCAGCCGCGCGGGGTTTCAAAATACTCGGCGATTCCCTCGTCCAGCCACAGCGGTGTATTGGGAATCACTGAATGCAGATAGCCATGAGCTACTTCGTGTCGCAAGTCTTCCGCGACGCGATCGCCCCATTGAGCATAGACTGTCAATCGAGTGTCGCTCTCGACGAAAAACGCACGCCGATCAGGCAAATTCGGAAAGTGACGGTCGATATACTTCTTGTAAGTTTCGTTTTTGTCGAACAGGTATATGTGGATCGGCTCGTCAGAGACGGGCACTCCCAACTTTTCGGAAATATCTCCCCGCAACGCAACCAGCTCCTCGACCAATCGATGGCGCGTCGCGAGTTTGAAGTCGCTATAGACGACGAGCTGGTCTCGGACCACGCTCAACTCCTCGGGCAAGGTTGGCGAGGTGCGCACGGTCGCACAGCCGATGACGGTCAAAAGAGGTAGCAAGGCGACTGCGAACCGCAAGGCAGGACTCCTGGGCGGGTACCAACAAAGGCGGGATTCTAGCAGATCCTCTCCTTCGGCAGAACGTCAAGCGATCAGTGACCTATGCCAGCGATGCCACAATTTTGTCGAGCTCTTCCTTGAGTTTTCCCAAGATATCGTCGTACGAAAACGCACCCAGTTCCTCGGTGCCCTTCTTCAAATTAACGAAGTTGGGGCCGCACCACAAACCAAGATCAGCATCGTCGGTCTCGCCGGGGCCATTCACGCGACAACCCATGACCGCGATGGTAATTGCGTGTTTATTGGCGTATTCGGTCATCGCCTTAACTTGCTGGGCCAACTCAATGAACGCTTCATTTTCGACTCGCGAGCAGCTTGGGCACGAAATGATGTTCATCGTGTTCAGCCCAAAGTCGACGACCGAGCGGACTCGTCCTGCTGCGATATCTGCCAGGATTTGTCGACCGGCTTCGATTTCCTCCGTCTTTCTCGAATTCGGGACTGTCAACGAGACACGAATCGTGTCGCCGATTCCGCGACTGACCAGTTGCTCGAAGGCGATCCGTGTCTTGATGATGCCGTCGGGCGGCAAACCGGCTTCCGTAACGCCAAGATGCAGCGGGACATCCGGACGTGCTTCCGCAAAGCGACGATTGACCTCAATCACCAACTGAGGGTCCGAGTCCTTGAGCGAAACGCAATAACGCGTAAAGCCTGTCGAATCGAGAAACTCGCAGTGATCCAGCGCACTTTCAAGCATTGGCCCGATCGAATCGTTGTCGGCGTACTTCGCCTTCTTTGCAGGGTCGACACTACCGCAATTCACTCCAACTCGAATCGCACAGTCGTGCTCCTTGGCAACTCGCGCGATGTAAGCGACTTTGTCCTGCCATGGCAGCTCCCGTTCGTGATGGTACAGGTGCCCTGGGTTGTAGCGGATCTTATCCACGTGCGGAGCAACAAGTTCTGCGAGGCGATAGTTTTCCTGGAGATCCACCGAGAGGTTGGCCTTGGTGCGGCGACGGATCTCTGCGAGAGCCTCTGCATCCTTTTTGCTGTCGACCGCGATGCGAACAACGTCCGCGCCCGCATCATACAAGGCCGTTACTTGCTCGACCGTAGCGTTGACATCTTGCGTGTGAGTCGCCGTCATGCTTTGAACGGCGACCGGATTGTTGTCGCCGATCGTGACAGAGCCGATGCGAACGGGGCGAGTTGGATTGCGAGTCAGTTCCACCATGAGTGCTCTCTGTAGGGCGTGCGTTCATCGTAGGCTGGGTCGCGACCCCAGCCTACACCTCTGTCGAAGCCAGCGGTCATTCTCTACGAACCGCAGGAATTCGGACAACATCACTTCGACAGACTAGCGGCACAACGGACTGCCGGGAAGCCGCTTGACCATCTGCTGACCAACTGATATCCCGATGGTGTGAAATACGAACCCACTTTCCATGTTGTCCTTCACCAACCAGAGATCCCGCAAAACACGGGAAACATTGGGCGTACGTGCGTGGCGACAGCCGCTAAGCTGTGGCTGGTCCAGCCGTTGGGGTTCAGCATGGAAGAGCGGATGGTGCGGCGGGCCGGACTCGACTATTGGCCTCACCTGGATTGGGAATTGGTCGAGAATTGGGAAGATGCCTTGTGCCGGTTGCCCGATCGACAGCCCTGGTTCTTCTCGAAGAAAGCCGTTCAAAACTATACCGATGTGAAGTTCAAGCAGGGTGATATCTTCGTATTCGGCTGCGAGACACAGGGCCTTCCTGACGCCATGATTGAAGCCAACGCAGAACGCTGCCTGAGGATTCCTATTCGCGAACAAGTCCGAAGTCTAAACCTTGCCAATGCCGTTGCCGTGACGTTGTTCGAGGGGCTGAGACAAATTAACACTGCTTAGGAGCAATCGATGCCAACCATTTCCGCTGAAAAACTCGAAGAATTTGCCACCGCTTTACTAGCTGCCGGCGGTGCGACCGAAGAAGAGGCGCGTCGCGTAGGACCGAGCCTGGTGGATGCGAACTTGCGAGGCTACGAGTCACATGGCGTGATGCGAATTCCGTATTACCTTGAAGCAACCAAAACCGGTGAATGTGAGTCCGGAGTCGAGCTGACGATCCTCAAGGAATCGCCAACGCATGTGACGGCCGATGCGAATTGGGGCTTTGGGCAGGTCCAGGCGGGTCGCATGATGGACCGACTGACCGAGAAGGCTCGTGCGAACGGTATGGCTATCGGCACGATCATCCACTGCGGACACATCGGTAGGCTGGGTGAATACTGCGAACGAGCTGCTGCTGATGGACTCGTTTCGATGATGATGGTGAACTCTCACGGTGCCGCTGCGAGAGTTGCACCGCCAGGCGGCAAGGCTCCGCGACTCAGCACCAATCCGCTGGCGATTGGCGTCCCCAACGGCGACGAACCGCTGGTGCTCGATTTCAGCACCAGCGCCACGGCCGAGGGCAAGGTGCGTGTGAAAAAGATCGCTGGCGAGGAATGTCCCGAGGGCTGGTTGCTCGATAGCGACGGCAAGCCGACTACCGACCCAAACAAGCTTTACGCTGACCCGCCCGGGTCGATCCTGCCAATGGGCGGCGCGCAAGCCTACAAAGGATTCGGGTTGAGCTTGATGATCGAGATTCTGACCGGAGCTCTGTCCGGCGGTGTCGTCGCGCGGACTCCCTTTTATCCCAAGAAAGGAAACTGCGTTTTCCTGATGTTGCTCGACCCCGGAGCCTTCGGCGGCGCAGAGCACTTCAAGACGGAAGTCGCTAACTTGGCGGAGTACATCCGCAACTGCCCACGTATCGAAGGCTGCGAGCGGATCGTGTTGCCGGGCGATCCCGAACGCTGGGTGTTCGCGGATCGATCAGCAAAAGGAATCTTCCTCGATGACGAGAATTGGGCGGCTTTGTGCCGGTTGGCTGGTGATTTGGGAGTCGCCGTCCCAACTCAGTAGCCATCATGCTGTCCGTAGCCAACACGCTCCGCGTGATGAGCCGCAAAACTCGCAGGTCAAAGCGAGACCGATGTGAGGCTGATGCCAAGCGTTTTACCGGGGGCTAGTCACAGCGGAGTGTGACAGCGACTGTGGTCGCTTGCATTCGTGGTTCGTGAGCCGCATCATATCGGCTGTATCAACATTGGCTGCACTAGCTCGATCACGAAACTTCCTTTTGAGATTGTCCCATGAGATCTTCACTTCTCCCCGTCAGTTCGCTCGTAGTGTTGCTGTTTGCTTCGACAATGCACGCCGGAGAGTTGCCGCTCGTGGAAGGTGTCGAAGCTCAGCCGCTGAAGGCACAGGCAAAGCGAATCGTTGAAACTCTCGATTATCTTGGCGAGCCTTTGACGAATGAGCAACAGAAGCAGCTAGGCGAAGCATTAAACGAAACGGACGATGCCAAGGCGACAGAGGCGATCCAAGCCGTACTTGATCCGTTCTGCCTTGTTGGCGTGAATGTAAATCCCGAAAGCCGGGTAAAAGTCGCTCGAGGAGACGCCGCCGCTCGATTGAATGAGCAAGGTTGGCGCGTTTTTCTCGTGAAAGTACACAACGAAGCAGGCGTTACTTCACCTCTCGGGGCGCAAAGTCCGAACGCCGCACCTGTCTACGCTCGTTCGAGCAACGCGGCGGCTCCGGATCTGCGAGTCAAACCAGAGGAAATTCCAAACCGTTGGATGGATGTGCAATCCTTCGATAGCCAGCCCTTGAACAAAACACTGTCAGGACTGGAACTCGAATACCGCATAATTCAAATCTACAGCCGAGACCGAGGGAAACGCGAAGCCACGCTGAAATTCGACGTCGGGCAGGGCACGCAAGATCTTGGCTTTCGAAATGAGTTGGCGATCCTGTTTGAGTGCCATGCAGCGGTGAAAGTGGAGGTAGAGATCCTCGATACCGATGGTACACCAACCACCGGTCAATTTGTGGTGCGTGATGCACGGGGCCAGGTCTATCCAGCGCGATCTAGACGACTGGCCCCAGACTTCTTCTTCCACGATCAAGTCTATCGGCACAGCGGCGAGTTTCTGGTTCTGCCGCCGGGTACATACGACGTCACCTACACGCGTGGGCCCGAGTACCGAATATTGAGTCGCGAGATGGTGGTGCCCAGCGCCGAGACGCACAAGGAAAGCTTTCAGCTTGAACGATGGATCAAGCTAACCGATCACCATTGGTACTCCGGCGACCATCATGTTCACGCCGCGGGATGTGCTCACTACGACGCACCGACACAGGGCGTCACACCCGAAGCCATGATGCGACACATCCTAGGTGAAGATTTGAACGTGGGGTGTGTCCTGTCGTGGGGACCTTGTTGGTATTTTCAAAAGCAGTTTTTTGAAGGCGACATCAACCGGCTATCGACACCTAATTACCTGATGCGCTACGACGTCGAGGTGTCCGGATTCCCATCTCAACATGCTGGACATCTCTGCCTCCTGCGGCTGAAAGACGACGACTACACCTATCCGGACCAGGTCGAATTCGACTGGGCGTTCGGGCCTGAGAAAGGTCACTTCAAGGGCACTCGCACCGAACACATTGGCGAGTGGCCGACGTGGGATTTGCCGATTCTTGCGTGGGGCAAGAAGCAAGGAGGAGTCGTGGGTTTTTCGCACAGCGGTTGGGGATTGCAGTTGCCTGACTACATGCCCGATGGTTCACGCCAATTTCCCGCGGGACGATGGGGCGGGGCAAATCCTGACTGGAAGGGGCGGTCGCCTGACAAGCTGCCTGACTATGCGATGCCACGTTTCGACGGGATCGGAGCCAATGAGTACATTGTCGACGTCACTCACGGCGTATGCGACTTCATTTCATCCGTCGATACGCCCTCGGTTTGGGAGTTGAACATTTGGTATCACACATTGAATTGCGGTTATGAGTGCCGCATCAGCGGCGAAACGGATTTTCCGTGCATCTATGGTGAACGAGTTGGGTTGGGACGCGGCTACGTCAAACTAAATAACGAGTCTTTGACGTTTGATACCTGGATCAAAGGCATCAAAGACGGTCGCAGCTATTGTTGCGATGGATTGAGCCACTTGTACGATTTCAAAATTAATGATTTCGAAGTGGGCCAGCCTGGAGTTCATGATCGGGCCAGCGTCATGCAGGCCAGCGTTGGCGAACGGCTCGACGTAAAAGTTAACGCTGCCGCCCTGCTAGAAGAAAAGCCACGCGAAGACATCCGTCGGCTACGGCTTGACCAAAAGCCGTATTGGCATGTCGAGCGGGCGCGTATTGGCGACACTCGGCAAGTTCCCGTTGAGCTGGTCGTCAATGGCCAGTCGGTTGAGACCAAAAAGCTCGACGCGGACGGCAGTATTCAGGCTCTCCAGTTCGACTATCAGCTCGAGCGGTCGAGTTGGGTCGCGCTGCGAATTTTTCCCAGTTGCCATACTAATCCGATTTTCATTGAGGTCGACGGCGAACCGATTCGAGCGAGTAAGCGAAGCGCCCAATGGTGCCTCGACGCCGTCGACGTATGCTGGAGTCAGAAGGAACCACGCACGCGAGCTGAGGAGAAGGAAGCCGCTGCGGCGGCCTACGAGCAGTCTCGTGAAGACTATCGAAAGATCCTCGCGGCTTCGTTCGACGACATGATGCCCGAACGATAACTTCTCATCGTGGCCCCGCTAGGCAAAAGATGACAGCAGATCCGGCGAAGAAGAGGCAAGCCGCAAAGGTCGTTAAGGGCCTGCGCCACGACTATGCCGATGCAGAATGTGCGTTAGTGCATGACACTCCCTATCAATTGCTGGTCGCAACAGTCCTTTCGGCGCAGTGTACTGATGAACGTGTGAATATTGTGACCAAGCAACTGTTCGCAAAGTACCCGACGGCAGAGGACTTGGCTGCCGCTCCGGTGAAGCAAATCGAAAAGCTGATCCAAAGCACGGGCTTCTTTCGTAATAAGGCGAAGAACATCAAGGCGCTTTCCAAGTGTTTGGCTCATGAATTTGGAGGCGAGGTTCCGCAGGACCTAGAAACGCTTGTGAAGTTGCCCGGGGTAGGTCGCAAAACGGCGAACGTCGTGCTGGGGACGGCGTTTGGGATACCCACCGGGGTCGTCGTCGATACGCATGTAGGCAGAATCAGCAAGCGATTAGGGCTCACCGAGAGCACCGACGCCGTTAAGATCGAGCGAGATCTGATTGAACTGCTACCGCGAAAGGAATGGATCGACTATTCTCATCGAATGATCCACCACGGTCGTCGTGTCTGTAAGGCTCGCAGGCCGCTGTGCGAGCAATGCGGATTCAACAAGATCTGCCCCCGGATTGGAGTTGAAGTTTCTTAATGTTGTTCAAGAACTGTCGTAGCTGAACGGCGGGAGAATTCAGATGGGTTTATAGGACTCGGCTGAATACTTGCGAACGCAGCGACTAATTAGCAGAGCGCAGCCAAATGATTCTCTCTGGCGACGAAATCCGCGAACACCTTGGTACTGAGATTGTGATCGATCCGTTTGACGAATCGAAGCTCAATCCCAATAGCTACAACCTGACGTTGCACGACGAGATCTTGATCTATGAGGAGGTCGTGCTCGATATGCGTCAGCCAAATCGCGTACGCCGCATTCAGATACCGGAAGACGGCCTGGTGCTCAATCCCAATCAGCTCTATCTCGGACGCACGGTCGAGTATACCGAGACGCATAACTTTGTACCTATGATCGAAGGGCGGTCGTCGATCGGTCGGCTGGGGCTATTTGTCCATGTCACGGCCGGATTCGGCGATGTCGGGTTTCGCGGGCACTGGACGCTAGAAATGTTTGCGGTTCAGCCAGTGAAGATTTACCCCGGTGTGCCGATCTGCCAGATCTTTTTCCACGAGATCAAAGGCGAGATCAAAGAGTACTGCAGCGAGAAGTATCAGAACGCGAGGGATATTCAACCAAGCTTGCTGTATCGCGAGCTGAACCCTGATGCGAAAGAAGATGACCCTCAATTGGTGTTCGAGTTTGGGCGAGATCGGCACTAGCAACTGGAGTCATCGGAGATGCCACTATTTGCGATGATCCTTGCGACCAGCGGGGCGCTTTGCGTGTTAATCGCGTTGGCAAGGTGGGCGGAGAGTGGGACTGGCTACTGGCCCCCTGGTGGTTTAGGACTTCTGCTCGCGATGATCTTGGGATTGGGATCAGTTTGTGCGGTGCCTGCCCTGATCAACGCTATCGGGGAGCTAACGCCCTGGCTGTGGGTGTTTCCGCCGTTCTAGGTCATACGTAAGTGATCCGAAGAATCCAAACACGGAGGCACGGAGAACAACGAGAGGACCGAGAATTGTATCGCTGTGATCCCAGTGTCTCCGCATTAGCACGGTTTCCAAGGAGTTACGCTTCTGGATATTTCCAATCCCCGCGATACTCTCGCTTGAGTAACGCATTTGCTTTTTCGTCGTCGACGCAGCGTTCCTTCGCCCCATCCCACTCGACGCTACGACCGAGCTTATAAGACAACATGCCGAGCAGGCTCATGTTGGTAGAACGGTGACTCGACTCGATGTCGCAGATTGGCTTCTTTCCGGTTTCGATACTGTTCATGAAGTCGGCCCATAGCGCGGTAATGCTGTGTCCATCGGGTTCCTGCAGTTGGGCTTCCTGATGAATCGGCTTGTTTTTGCTGTCTGCCGGATAGAATGTCCAACCATCGCGCCAGCCCATATGGAAAGTGCCTTTCGTGCCGTAGAAGTAGCAGCCAATCGAATGCTTTTCGGCTTCGTTGCCGGCGAAGCGACGATGCTCCCATGTGGCGGTGAACGATTCGAATTCGTAAGTTGCGACTTGCGAGTCGGGAGCGTCGGTGGTTTGTTCCTTGTCGTTGAGCACTGCTTCGCCTCGAATCGGTCTCCCACCGGTCGAGTAAACTTTTCGAGGGTACTTTTCGTCCGTCCATAACAGGACTTGATCCAGCCAGTGAACTCCCCAATCGCCGAGCGTGCCATTGGCGTAATCCAGGAAATTACGGAAGCCGCCGGGATGAATCCGGCTGTTGAACGGGCGGAGCGGCGCGGGGCCGCAGTACATTTCCCAATCCAGCCCGTCCGGTACATTGCTGTTGGCGCTAGGAAGTTCAGCACCTCCGCGACTATGGACGAAGGTTCGCACCATGCCGATATCGCCAGCGCCACCATCCTTGAGGAACTTCATTCCAGAGATGTAATGAGGCCCGATGCGTCGATGTAGTCCGACTTGGATCACGCGGCCTGATGCTTGGGCCGCGTTCAACATGGCACGGCTCTCCAGAATTGTGTGCCCTGTGGGTTTTTCGACGAAGATATGGGCACCTTTCTCGATGGCAGCGATAGTATTCAGCGCGTGCCAATGATCGGGCGTCGCAATGATGGCGATATCGATCTTCTCCTTGTCGAGCAACTCGCGAAAATCGCCATACGTCTTCGGCATGTCACCAGACAAATCGTTAACCTCTTCGGCGGCCAACTCCAACGCGTCTTGGTCCACGTCGCACAAGGCAACCGCCTTACACTGTCCACCCGCCATCGCCTCTTTCAGAATGTTCATTCCCCACCAGCCGGACCCGATCAAGGCCGTGCGATATTGTTTTGCCTTCGGCGCGGCGTGGATAAACGGCGCGCCGGACAATGCCAAGCCAGCCGCGGAGGTAGCTTGAATAAATTGACGGCGGTTGAGTGTCATTTCTAATGCCTCTGGAATTGTAGGATGGTGGTGATCACGCGCCGCGTGACCAGTTCTAATCTGTATAGTTTGTCATGTGCTGACGCTTCGTCTTGAAGATAGACTTTTGTCGGCGGGATCATCACGGCGGAGCGTGATGGCCACTTATGGTCTCAGGTCGACGCAGGCGACTTCGCCGTCCGCGCTGCGACAGTATACTCGACCGTTGGCCAACGTGGGTGCCGTCCAACACTTACCCTCCAGCACGCTGCCTCTGGTGACTTGTCTAAACGCGACGGGCGAAGCGTCAGCGATCACCAACTCGCCCGTCTCACTCAAGATGATCAGACGCTTTCCGGCGGCGATTAACGCGCCGCTGCCGAAGCCTTCATGCGACCATTGGACTTCGCCGGTTTTCAACTCGATACACTTCAATGTCCGTTCGCCCGTCGTGTCTCCGTCCACGCCGTATAAATAGCCGTCCAACAGTACGCTGGAACTGAACTGGTTCTGGTACTCCTTGGTCTTCCAGACTTCCTCGGGTTCACCAGCGGTAAATCTCAGTAGCGCCGATCCACGGTTATAGCCGGACGATATGAAGACGGTCTGGGCCACAACAATTGGATCGGCGGCATTACACCCAAACCTCGTCAGCCACTTATGACGCCATCGCTCCTGACCGGTGTCAACATCCACCGCGTGAAAGTATTTTCCTGATGCAACCAGCATTAACCAGTTGCCATCGTGCTTCAGCAGATGCGGCGTTGCATATCCGGCATCTTTGTCGTCGGACGACCACAACAGTTCGCCCGTCGTTTTGTCCACGGCAGTTCCCGCTTCGCCGACCGCCAACAGTAGCTTGTCATCGTGAACAACCGGAGAGCCGCCGAATCCCCAGCCAGGAGCGCGCACGTCTGCTTCGTTGGCAATATTCTTCGACCAAAGGATGTCACCGGTTGTGACAGCGAAGCAAAAAAGGTCACCGGCCTGGCTCAACGTAAAAACACGTTCGCCATCGACGGTTGGCGTCGCCGTGGGCCCGCCTTCAAAAAACTTGTCGTTCAAGGGTGATTCGTACGAGTGTTGCCAGAGAACTTTGCCGGAGTCTGCTTCCAGGCAAAAAACGGTGTCGGTGTTGTCACGATTGCCAACGGTAAAGGCTCGGCCCTTGGAGACGACAACGGAGGAAAAACCGGTACCGACATTTGCCTTCCACTGGATGGGAGGTCCCGTAGTTGGCCAATCGACACGCCATGATTCTTCGTCCGAAACTCCGTTGCGATTCGGTCCGCGCCAATTGGGCCAATCCTCCGCGGATACAATCGAGAGTAACGCCAGGGTACTCGCGATCGTAAATACGATTGGAAACTTGATCAGACTGGGTTTCATATGGGATGGGAATTGAAAGACGTTTGTTTTCCGAAGTGTCGCGGTGGTGCCGTTACCTGACGGAGTAATCGTAACTAGCCGAATAATTGCGCGTAACCCCTCGTATTTTGGCTAGTTGCGCCAAGTTATCACGTTGCTGGTTACTCTGCAAAAATCTAAATGCGTGTAGAATGAGGGGAATTCTGGATTCGTTTCGACATCTTTCATGCGCGCGAAGTGTTCGTCGCTGAATAAGCGGTCACTAAAACCAGGGAGCAGCGGGTTCTATTCATGAGTCAGCAAAATCAGCCGAATTCCGACGGAAACTCTCAACAAGTTCAGATTCAGCACGTCACGGCTCGAGTGCCAGAAAGCGTCAGTCGTGGCGCCTTCAGCACGGGTGTAATCGTGATGACCGGTGGAAGTGAGTTTATTCTCGACTTTATTCAGAACATCGGTGGTCCGCCACAAGTTGCCGCACGGGTTGTGATGCCTCACGCTGCTCTGCCGCAGTTTGCGGATGCGTTAAAGAAAAACCTGGGCATGTATACCGAGCGATTTGGACCCCCACCGGAATTGCCAAAGCCGCAGCAGCCCGCGAAACCTCAGTCCGCACAAGAACTATATGACGAGCTGAAGCTGCCTGATTCTTTGCTGAGCGGCGCCTATTCCAACGGCGTGATGATTGGGCATACAGCTTCCGAATTCAAACTGGATTTTTTGACGAACCTATTTCCGCACTCCGCGGTATCCTCGCGAGTCTATTTGTCAGCACCGCAAGTTCCACGACTGCTGGAGTCGCTCACGTCGACTTACCAGCAGTTTCAGGAACGAGTGCGCCAGCAGCAGGCCCAACAACAGCAGCAACAACGACAAACTCCTCCCCCATCTCCTCCCAATTCGTCTGAAGATGAGATGGGCTAGATGAAACGACGAAATCCAAATGACCAAGGACCATGTGTGCTTCATTGACCATTGGTCATTTGGATGCGGGAATTTCAAGACGCCATGCATCGACAAATCGTCCAACCACCAGCATCCGGCCTCCGCCCTGACGGTCTCTATCCCGGCGGATGGTGGCATGACGCAGACGATGCGGAAGGTCGAATCGTCTGCGACCTTTGTCCGCGAGAATGCCACTTAAAGACGGGCGATCGTGGCTTCTGCTTCGTGCGTCAGAATGTCGATGGCGAGATGATGCTTACGACCTATGGTCGCAGCACGGGGTTTTGCATCGATCCGATCGAGAAGAAGCCGTTGAATCATTTTTTGCCGGGAACCAGTGTGTTGTCGTTCGGCACTGCTGGATGCAATCTCGGCTGCAAGTTTTGCCAGAATTGGGATATTTCAAAGTCGCGAGAGGTCGAGCGACTGAGCGAATTGGCTGGCCCTGAAGCGATTGCCGAAGCGGCATCCCATTTCGACTGTCGCAGCGTCGCTTACACGTACAACGATCCCGTGGTGTGGGCCGAGTATGCGATCGATACCGCTAGGGCCTGTCGCGCGGCGGGGATTAAAAACGTCGCGGTAACCGCGGCTTATATCTCGCCGCAGGCTCGTGCTCCGTTTTACGAGTACATGGATGCGGCGAATGTCGACCTGAAGGCGTTCACCGAGGATTTTTATCACAAGATCACCTACTCGCATCTTCAGCCGGTACTCGAAACGATTGAGTGGCTAAAGAAAGAGACGGATGTTTGGTTCGAGTTGACAAACCTCGTGATTCCTGGGGCAAATGACTCCATGGACGAGATCCGCCAAATGTCTGATTGGATCTTACAGCACGTTGGTGACGAGGTACCTGTCCACTTCACGGCCTTTCACCCCGATTTCCGCATGAAGGATCGTGGCAACACACCGCCCGAGACGCTGATCGCGGCTCGTGAGGTCGCATTGCAACAAGGGTTGCGATATGTCTACGTGGGCAACGTGAATGACTTGGCTCACCAAAGTACGTATTGTCCGGCGTGCAAGGGCATATTGATACAGCGGAATTGGTATGAGTTGGGCGAATATCACCTGAAGCAGGACGTCTGTGGACATTGCGGCGCGCGGATTGCGGGAGTGTTTGAAGAAGCTCCTGGCAACTGGGGCCGTCGTCGTCAGCCCGTACAGATGTCGCAATTCGCGAAGCCGTTGCCTGTCGTTCAGATCGAGAATGTAACCGAGAAGAGTGAAGGCGGGGCGCCGGACGTCACGGCTTTCGTACAAACCGAACGAGAAGAGGAACCTAAAAATATGAGTACTGGTACTCCCACCGATGGCAGAACGGCTCGCATCGAGGCCCAACGACCCAAGTTGACGGACGATCAAAAGTCGCAGATCCATCACGCTGCTTGCGAAATCATGGCCGCTTCTATCATCAAACGCCCGGGGCGAGTGGACGACCCGACTCTTGGCGGTGCCGCCGAGAAGACAGTCATGGGCGCCTTCGTGACCTTGAAGCGGGAAGGACGATTACGAGCTTGCTGTGGAGCGTTAGGCAAACCGATGCCGTTGGGCAGTGCATTGACTCAGTCCGCCATTCGAACAGCCACAGAAGATTCGCGATTGCCGACGATCTCCCGAACTGAGTTACCTTATCTCGATGTCGATGTTTCTTTGCTGTACGGCTTCCAACCCATTAAAGAAAGAGGCGACGAGCGAGTTTCCGCAGTTGAACCAGGACGGCACGGGCTTCAGATCAACATGGGCAACGCCGGTGGGTTGCTGCTTCCAAGTGTAGCGATCGAGCAGGGCTACGATGCGGAAGAGTTCTTGCGGCAAGTTTGTCGCAAGGCGGGCCTGCCAGATATGGCTTGGAAAGAAGATGCCGCTGTTATTCAGACCTTCGAGTCGTGTTCGATTCCCGGCAAGTTCGATGCCTCGACGCTCTCCGATGTAGTCATCGTACGCCCAATGCTCGACAAGCAAGAGTTGCAGAACCTTGCCGCACATTGTGGCCGCAATATCGTAGCGCTCGCGCAAGGCGCGACCCCCAGTTACTATTTGAGCGGCGTCTCCGAAGGGACGGTTAATGGTATTGCTCTGACGATCAAGCCAGAGAATTCGGCGAACGGCGTCAACTTCTTTCAAATGGCGATGCGCCCCGGTATGCCGCTTCAGGCCAGTTGCATGAAGTTATGCGAGGCTGCGGCGAACGCCCTGAAGAGTGGTCAAGTTCGGCTCGCCAGCCCAAATGTCACGATTGCCATTTCTATTCTGCACGACCCGGCAATGCATGGATCGCTTGGCCAACCCGACATTCGTGGTGTCGATCCAAAAACTCGCGGCTTGATGGTCATTGAAGGCAATAAGTCTGCCTGGGTATTTGATCCTTCGATGTCTGCAGACGCGCTGCTCGCCGAGGCGGCTAAGCAGGTCAACGTCTTCAATCCCGAAGCCGCGAACATCTTCAGCTTCATCGTCGAAACGACTGAATCGAAGATTTCGATCAGCAACGCCCCTCAAGCAGCAATCGGCACGGAAACTCGCCCACCGGCAGTCGCTGGAAAATTCTATCCTTCCGATCCCGATGAGCTTTCCAAATTGGTCGACGATTGTCTTGGAGATATCAAAGGCCGAAAACGCAAAGCGTCGGCGATCATGGTGCCGCACGCCGGTCTCATTTATTCCGGCAAGATCGCTGGAGATGTCTTTTCGAAGGTCAAAATTCCGAACACGGTCATCATTATCGGCCCAAAGCACACTCGCGCGGGCGTCGAATGGGCGGTTGCTCCACACGAAATATGGTCTATCCCCGGAGCCGAGTTGAAGTCGGATCGTGACTTGGCTCAGAAGTTGTGTGACGCGATTCCTGGTTTGCAGTTGGATGCTGCGGCGCACCAAGCGGAACATGGCATTGAAGTTGAGTTGCCATTTGTTGCGAAGCTGAATCCTGAGGCGAAAGTTGTCGGCATCACGATTGGGGGAGGTTCGATGCAGCGATGCCGGGAGTTTGCGAGTGGATTGGTGAAAGTGCTGGAAAGCATGGACGAAATGCCGCTGCTGATCATATCCAGCGACATGAACCACTATGCCAGTGAAGAAGAGAATCGCCGCAAAGACGAGTTAGCAATGTCAGCGCTCGAAGCACGTGACGCTAAACAATTGCTCGAAACTTGCGTCGATAACCAAATCAGCATGTGCGGAGTGCTCCCTGCCGTCATCATCATGGAAGCCCTCGCTGAAATGGGAAGCTTGAAGAAGGCAACCCGTTTGGGCTACACGACAAGCGCGGAAACTAGCGGCGATACGAGTCGTGTTGTCGGCTACTGCGGAATGCTATTCAGCTGATACACCGCCGCGAACTTGTTGGACGCATAAACGCTGGCCAAGTTCGGCTAGATCTCGCCGAACAACTCTTGTCAATCCTCAGCTTGATGCTGCGGGCAGCGTCACCCGGAAGATGCTGCCTTGGTTGATCTCGCTCGTGAGCGCAACGCTACCTCCGAACGACTGCGACAAATGTTTCACGATTGCCAGGCCTAGCCCGGTACCGCCCAGTTCACGAGAACGGGCTTTGTGGACGCGATAGAATCGCTCGAAGATGCGTTGCTGATCTTCTTTCGCGATGCCAATGCCGGTGTCTTGGACCTCGACGATGACTTCGCCGTCTTCGAGCCACCACCTTACTTCGACCCGGCCGTCTGTGGGGGTGTATTTAACTGCGTTGCCGACCAAATTGCTAAGTATTGTAAAAACGGCATCACTGTCGGCCCAGGCTTTGGCGGGATTGGCTGGTGACACAATCGTAAGAAGAATGTTTTTCTGCTCCGCAAGCTGTTTCACTTGGGTGACGCAACGCTCGACGGCAGGTGCCAGATCGACTGCGGCAAGTTGAAATGCCTCTTGTCCCGCTTCGACACGCGCCAAGTGAAGCAGGTCAAGAATTAATTGGTGCAAGTATTCGGCCTGTTCCGCGATTCGGTCGACGAATCCGAGGTTATGTTCCTTGTCGTTTATGGCTCCCATGCGAAGTGTTTCGGCATACGCTTTGATGGAGGCGAGCGGCGTCTTTAGTTCGTGCGACACGTTTGCGACAAACTCACGTCGCAAGTTTTCGAGACGGCGCAATTCGCTCATGTCGTGCATGACGACAATTGCACCGTGATTGGAACCAGCAGCAAACTTGGTTGCGAAGAGACTGAGCACTCGCCGCGGTGGGCCGATCAACGTGATTTCGCGTGTGTGCGGCTGATCACTCGTCAGGGCTTCGTTAACCGCAGCATCGACATCGCCGTTTCGTACGACTTCGAGCAAGTTCCGCCCCGCGACTTGCGGCGATGTAATCGCCAGCAATGATCGGCATGCCCGATTCGCCAACAGGACTCGCCGCTTCGCATCCACTGCCAACACCCCCTCGACCATTCCGCCCAAGACCGTCGACATTTGCATGTTGTTCTCTTCCAACTCGGCGACACGACTAGCCAAATCGACTCGCATTTGGTCGAACGCTGTGCCTAGTTCGCCAAGTTCTCCGCGGCTTCGTAGGGGTACCGCGCGCTTGTAGTCTCCGCTGCGAATGGCCCTCGCGCTGGCCGTCAAAGCGGTTAATGGCTGTGCAATGCTTCGGACGATCAAATAGGTGATCGGAGCGGCGAGGACCGCCACACCGAATGTACAGAGCCAAAGCATTCTCTGACGTTGTCGCAATTGTTCGTCGAGCGTGTCGAGTCGTACTGCTAGACGCACAAATGCAATGAGCTGTTCGTTTTGCTTGACCGGAATCGCTGCGTACAACATGCGGATGCCGAGCGTCGGGCTGCGGCGGATCGACGATCCCTTTCCGTTTTCAGCGGCTGCGATCAGTTCGGCGCGATTGCTGTGGTTTTGCATGATCTTAATATCTTCGTCACTGTCCGCGATGACGGTTCCGTCGGCGGCGACTAACGTGACACGTACTTCGGCTTCGCGTGCAAGTCGCCTCGCTAAGCTATCCAGTCTGTCATGCTTTCCAGAAACGAGATCGTCCTCGACCTGGGCGCGAAGAATGAGTGCCATCCCTTCCAGACGATCCTGCACTTGGTTGACTAACAGGGACTCTTGCCAACTCGACAGAAGCAACGGAAACATGGCTGCTACTGCAAAGTTGAGCCCGCCATAAACGAGAAAGAGCTTCCAGAATAGTCGCGAAGTCCACATCGTTGGCGTCACTTTGGGAGAACACTAGATTGCGTTCCTCCCCCTAGACTCAGTGTTCTGACCGGAATGGAGGACGCACCATCGCTCTGTCGGAGAGGCATGTTTGTTGCCGATTGTTGCGATAATTACCGGCTTTGGGAAGTGCTTACTCTGGCGGCACGATTTCGCGAAGATTGGCACAGGGCATGGGGTTGGATAGAATGAGGCGTCCCTTCGGGGATCACCACGCCGCTGCCAACTGCCAACTCGGTTGGCTGCAGAGGGACCTGCCCAGGATCACGCATGTTGTTACAGCGAACAAGGAAGTCGTTACTTCCACCGAGTACTGTGCGGCTGAGCACCTGCTTGCCTGCCACGGTCGCGTGCCGTCCGTTCAAGTACTTGTTCTTCGTTGTCATAGTCTCGATGTCGGTGAAGGGCCTGTTCGCAGCGGATCTCGCAGAAGCTACGAAGTTGGTGAACCAGGGAAAGTACGACGAGTGCATTCAGGTCAGTTCGGTCGCGATCGAAGAGGGGCAGTACAGCGAAACGTGGCGCGAGCTGAAAATTCGAGCACAGCTCGCCACGGGGCAGTACGCTGGCGCTCTTGTAACACTGGATGAGGCACTCGAACGATACAAGTCGAGCGTCCGCATGAGGTGGCTTGGCTACCGAGTATGCCTCTTCAATGGCCTGCCGGAACGAGCACAAGAGTTGCTAGATCAGATCGACGAGTTGATGGATGGCGGGAGTTGGCGGTACACGGATCCTGCGAGCCGCATTGCACTAGGCGAGTTCTATTTGCATCGCGGCGTCGATGCTAAGCAGGTGCTTGATGCCTTGTACAACCAAGTCAAGAAACGCAGTCCTGATTACGCGGCCGCTTACACAGCCGCCGGGCAGCTGGCGCTGAGTAAGCACGACTATGCCTTGGCGACCGAAGAGTTTTCGGCGGCCCTGAAGTTCGATGCAACTGACGCGGACATCCACTTCGGGCTTGGTGTCGCGATTGCTTCGTCCGATAGCGAGAAGTCCGAAGCCGCATTTCAGGCGGCGCTCGCCACGAACCCAAATCACGTTGACACATTGCTCTTCCTAGCAGATCAAAAGATCGATGCGGAGCTTTACGTCGATGCCAAAGATCTGCTTGACCGTGCCGCTTCCGTCAACATGCTGGATCCAAGAGTTTGGTCCTATCGCGCGGTGCTGGCTCACCTTGAAAATGAGCCCCAAATTGAAGAGCACTATCGCCGGCTGGCGTTAAGTTGGTGGAGCAACAACCCCGAGGTTGACTATACGATTGGGCGCAAGCTGTCCCAGAAGTATCGTTTTGTCGAAGGTGCAGCGTATCAGCGAGCGGCGTTGTCGCTACAAAGTGACTATCTTCCTGCTCAATCCCAACTCGCGCAGGATCTGTTGCGGCTGGGGGATGAAGAAGGTTGGAAGTTGGCCGCCGAGGTGTATGCTCGCGACGGGTACAGCGTCATCGCTCACAACCTTGTGACCTTGAAAGATAATCTGGCGAAGTTTCGGACGTTACGTGCGGACGGGTTCCTGATCCGCATGGAGGCGCGCGAAGCCGAGATCTACGGGCAACTCGTCGTCGAGTTGCTTACAAGAGCCAAGGACCAGCTCTGTCGCAAGTATGACACGACGGTTGCGGATCCCGTGGTCGTCGAGATCTTTCCCAAACAGGAGGATTTCGCGATTCGCACATTCGGGATGCCCGGCGGTGCGGGATTTCTGGGCGTGTGTTTTGGACGCCTGATCACCGCAAACAGCCCCGCGTCCCAAGGTTCATCGCCAGCAAACTGGCAAGCGACGCTGTGGCATGAGTTCTGTCATGTGGTAACGCTGCAAAAGACCAGCAATAAAATGCCTCGCTGGTTGAGCGAGGGAATTTCGGTATACGAGGAACGGCAAGCCAATGCGACTTGGGGACAGACGATGACGCCTGAGTATCGCGAGATGATTCTGAGCGATGCGTTGACGCCCGTGAGTCAGCTTAGCGGAGCATTCCTGTCTCCACCGAGCGCCGTACATTTACAGTTCGCTTACTACGAGTCTTCGCTGGTTGTGGAGTATCTCGTCGAGCAATACGGTATGGAAACGGTGCAGCGAATCTTGACCGATCTTGGTGTAGGCTTGTCGATTAACGAATCGTTACAGCGATACGCAGGATCGATCGACGCGATTGATGCTGAGTTCGCAGATTACGCTCGCGATCTGGCAAGGCAGTTCGCGCCGGAGGCCGAGTGGAGCCAACCTCAGATTGAAGGTGATACCTCGCGAGCGGCCCTGGCAAGTTGGCTTGAGAAGCACCCGAACAACTATCCGGCATTGCACACTTACGCCAGCCTTCTGATGCGGGAACGTCGTTGGAGTGAGGCGGAAGAGGTCGCGAAGCGGCTCCTCAAGTTGAATCCCGGTTCGGTCCCAGTACTCAGTATGCTTGCTCGTGTTCATCGAGAGCAAGACGACCTCGATGCAGAGACAAAAACGCTTGAACGCATTGCGGAGTTGAGTCCGGATCGTGTCGTTGCCTTTCAGCGGTTAGTCGAGTTGGCGACTGCGGGCCAAGATTGGGAGCAAGTCCGCAAGTACGGCACAAGCTTGGTTGCCGTCAACCCGATGCTACCGGCGCCGCACCGCTCGCTCGCACAAGCTGCCGAGCAATTGCACGACGACCGGCTTGCGATGGTGGCATTGAACGCGTTATTGCAAATGGACCCGATCGATCCGGCTGATATGCACTATCGGCTCGGCTGTGCCCTGCGTCGCACAGGTGATCTACCAGCGGCCAAACGACACATTCTGATGGCGTTGGAGGAGGCTCCTCGTTATGGGGCGGCCCATCGCCAATTGCTCGAAATATTGGCTGCTTTGGCCGACAATGAATCGACATCCGCATCTGCGGGCGATCCCGCTCCCGCCGTCCCCGTTGACACGGAGGCTACGAATTGAAAGCCCGCTCTCTCGCCATGATGTTCGCGTTCGCGTTGTTGTTCGCCGTCGGTGGCATCAGCGTCGCGCAGCGCTGGTATCGTGGTCGTATGCCGGACCCTACAAGCCTTGAAGATCGAGGCGGCATCCCGTTGTGGGATGTTGATAGGGAGTTCAAGCACGACACGTTTATGTTCGTGCGTATCAAGTACACATCCTACGGCGGTCGAGACAAGTGGCGAACCGATTACTTGGATGCGGATGTCAATTTTTCTTATCGACTACAGGAACTAACCTCTCTCGAAGTCGACCCCACCGGTCTCGTGCTGGAACTGACGGACGAACGGCTGTTCGATTATCCGTTTATCTATATTATCGAACCGGGTGACATGATCTTGATGGAAGACGAAGTTGTCGCACTGCGGCGCTATCTGCACAACGGCGGTTTCTTGATGGTCGATGATTTCTGGGGCGAAGACGAATGGTACCAGTTCTATACTCAGATCAAACGTGTTTTTCCGGATCGCGAACCCGAAGAGTTGCCGCTCAGCCACGAGATATTTCATTGCGTCTACGACCTAAAAATCAAGCCTCAAATTCCCAGCATTGGCTATTTGAATTCGGGCCGCACGTATGAGCGGTGGGATGCGCAGGAGCCTCATTATCGTGCGATCTTCGACGACAAAGGACGCATGATGGCGTTGATTTGCCACAACACGGATCTTGGTGACGGCTGGGAGCGTGAAGGCGTCGATCCCACTTATTTTCGCGAGTTTTCTGAGAAGTATGCGTATCCCCTGGGAATTAACATCGTTGTTTATGCAATGACACACTGAAAATGATGGACTACTAATGGCAATAGATACCTACGAAGCCGAGCAACAAGTGGTCGACCGGTTGCGCGAAAGCCGAGGTCGAATCGAGACCGAGCTTTCCAAAGCGATCGTCGGTCAACGGGAGGCCGTTGAGCAACTGCTGATCAGCCTATTTGCTGGCGGGCACTGCCTGCTGACTGGGGCGCCGGGGTTGGCAAAGACGCTTCTTGTGCGTTCGATTGCGCAAATCTTTCATCTCAAGTTTCAACGCATTCAATTTACACCTGATCTCATGCCCGCCGACATCACAGGCACAGAGATCCTCGAAGAGGCAGCGGACGGCCATCGCCGCATGCAGTTCGTCAAAGGGCCGATCTTCGCGAACGTGATTCTGGCTGACGAGATCAATCGAACACCTCCCAAAACCCAAGCCGCTTTGCTCGAAGCGATGCAAGAACATCAAGTCACTGCGGCCGGCGTGCGCTATCCGCTCGAAGAGCCCTTCTTCGTGCTCGCGACACAGAATCCCATCGAGATGGAGGGCACATACCCTTTGCCCGAAGCTCAATTGGATCGCTTCATGTTCAACATTTTTCTGGACTATCTGCCAGAGGACGATGAAGTGGCTGTCGTTTCGCAAACAACTTCGATTCGCCCGGAAACGATCGAGGCGCTATTCACGGGAGAAGATGTTCGTCAGTTTCATGAAGTTGTTCGTCGCGTGCCAATTGCCGAAGAGTTGGTGCGCTATGCAGTGCGGCTGGCAGGGGCGAGTCGACCGGGGCAAGCCGGAACGCCTTCATTTGTTAACGACTGGGTCAGCTGGGGCGCGGGCCTGAGAGCCGCGCAATACCTGGTGTTAGGTGCTAAGGCGCGAGCGCTGTTCGAAGGCCGTTCGCACGTCACGCTCGAAGATATAAGGGCCCTCGTTCACGCGACGTTCCGACATCGCATCCTGATCGGTTACCGAGCCGAGGCGGAGGGGATTTCAGTCGACAAGGTGATAGATAAACTTCTCGAAACGATTTCGGCTCCAATCAACGGGCCGTAATGGACTGCAAGATGGCAACCTCGCCCGACCAACAATCCGGAACGGTGGAACGCGCACCGCCGCGTTCGGGCAATGCTTCGTTCGTTGACCCAAGTTCGCTAATGAAGATCAAAAATCTTCAGATGCGGGCCAAGGTTATTGTCGAAGGCTTCTTTAGCGGCCTGCATCGCAGTCCTTATCACGGATTCTCGGTTGAGTTCAGCGAATATCGTCAGTACACCCCCGGTGATGACTTGCGCTACCTCGATTGGCGATTGTACGCTCGTTCGGATCGCTACTACATCAAACGCTTCGAGGACGAAACGAATCTCCGGTGTTACGTATTGCTGGACATGAGCCAATCGATGGGGTACGGAAGCCGCGGCTATGCAAAGGCCGACTACGCACGTACCGCCGCAGCAACATTGGCCTATTTCCTCGCGCTCCAGCGAGACGCTGCCGGTTTGGTGACATTCGATGATCGAATTGTCGAGTACCTGCCCGCACGTTTTCGACCGGGGCATTTGCATCGATTGATGATGTGTCTCGAGAATTCTGTGTCCGGAAACGCGACGGATGTGGGACCTGCCATCGAGCAAATCGCGCGTACCGTCACTAAACGGGGGATGGTCGTCCTGATTTCCGACTTACTCGCGCCAAACGACGCCTTGGAAACACAGCTTGGCTATTTGCGATCGCGCGGTCACGATGTCGTCATCCTGCGAGTATTAGATTCAACAGAAGTGTCGTTCGAATTCTCCGATCCTGCGATGTTCGAGGATCTTGAATCGGGGCGCGAGCTTTACGTTGACCCGGAGGGTGTCCGTGAAAGTTATCTCGCACGCTTCGCCGAGCACGAACAAGGCATTCGGAAAGTCTGTGCCAATTTAGGGATCGACTACTATCAACTGACAACCGATCAGCCCCTGGAGTTGACGCTGTTCGACTTCATGCATGCCCGCATGCGGCGCGGTCGGCAAGCTGCTCGTCGCCAGCGTGGTTCGAGGAGCACAACGGCATGAGTCTTCTTGCCCCTCTCTATTTTCTGGGCCTCGCCGCGGTCAGCCTGCCGATTCTCTTTCATTTGATTCGGCGCACGCCGCGCGGTCGACAGCAATTCAGCTCGCTCATGTTCTTGTCGCCGTCGCCCCCTCGACTCACACGCCGCAGCCGCATTGAAAACTGGTTGTTGCTCTTGTTGCGAGCCGCGGCATTGATCCTGCTTGCTTTGGCCTTTGCTCGTCCGTTTTTACGCCAAGTCGCGAGCCTGTCGCTGGACGGAGTTCGGGGCCGACGCGTGGCGATCCTGCTGGACACCAGCGCGAGCATGCGGCGAGACGGCGTCTGGGAACAGGCGATCGCAACGCTACAACACAAGCTCGACACGCTTGATCCTGCTGACGAAGTCGCGTTGTTTGCATTTGATGGCGAGGTCCGTGCCGTCGTTCCCTTCACGGAACAAGCGACATTGCATCGTGAAGTAAGCACACATGACATCGTGAGCCAAAGTCTTTACGAACTTGAACCCACCTGGAAGCATTCGGACTTGGGTACGGCATTGGTGACGGTTGCTGAAGAGTTGACATTGTCAAAAGACGAAGGGGAAAAACTAGCTGTATCGCAAATAATTGTCATCAGCGACATGCAGCAAGGTGCCGACTTGAAGGCAGTGCAGGGCTACGAGTGGCCGAAGGAAGTTCGTGTTGCGATTGAATTGATCGAGCCCGCCGACCCTTCGAATGGCACACTGTCACTGCTTAGAACAGAAGAAGATGGTGCAACAAACGATACCTTTCGTGTTCGCGTTGCAAATTCGGCGGATTCTTCAGTCGAGCAATTCCACGTCGGTTGGTCGGCCCCCACGCAAACCCTCGAAGCCTCAGAGGAGTCCGAAAGTTCAGCTCCGGTCACTGGTGAGGGCAACAAGGCAGTGCCGATCTACGTCCCCGCAGGCCAGAGCCGCGTTGTTCAGCTGCCGCCGCCTACCAGTCAACAGAAGAGCGACCGGTTGGTATTGACCGGTGATCAGTCTCCGTTTGATAACACATACTACGTCGTCCCGCAGATTCAAGATGAAGTACAGTTGGTCTACATCGGCAACGATGAGCAAGATGACCCGACGGGCCTGCACTACTACTTGCACCTGGCACTGGGAGAAACACCGCAACGCAAAGTCAACGTAACAGCGCGGCGTTCTGACGCAGCGCTCACCCCGTTGACGAGCTCGACGCGATTGGCGGTCGTAACGTCGCCGTTCACGGAGAGCGATTTTCAGCGTCTGAACGAATACGTGGAAGCTGGTGGATCGGCTCTTTTCGTTCCGACTACCGCAGAGGCGGCAACTTCGCTGGCTTCGAGCTTTGATGAAGTTACCTACATCCCTGGCACCACGGGCTCCCGCAGCGATGACTACCGAATGCTCGTCGATATCGACTTCTCCCACCCGTTGTTCAAACCTTTTGCCTCGCCGCGATACAGCGACTTCACGAAGATTCAATTTTGGAACCATCAGCGGTTTGAGTTGATAAGCGAACACACGGCTCATGTGCTGGCAAATTTTGACAACGGTGACCCGGCCTTCTGGCAGTACCAGAAGGGGGCCGGGAAATTTTACGTGTTGGCTAGCGGCTGGCACCCGGATGACAGTCAACTCGCTCTGTCGACTAAGTTTGTTCCACTGTTGAACACGATGTTGGACCAGGCCGTGGGAAGTCCGGTCGAGATGCCGTCGTTCGTCGTGGGTGATGCTGTACCGATACCGACCGATCACCGACCACACTCCGTCGCAACGCCGCGCGGTGAAACAGTTGATCTCGACGCGAGCCAGCAATGGTTTCGCGATACAACTGAGCCCGGCATCTATGAAATTCAAGGCGGCGCCGTTCCCGTGCTGTTTGCTGTGAACTTGACTGCCCGCGAGACCGAAACCGCCGCGATGGATATCGAGCAACTTGCCGAACTCGGTATCGAGCTAGGTGAGCACAACACGCGCGAGGAAGAGTCGGATCGCCAACGTCAACTGCGCGACATTGAATTGGAATCACAGCAGCAACTGTGGCGTTGGTTGATCGTGGTCGTATTGGGTGTGTTGGGTCTTGAAACTTGGTTGGCAGGTCGCGGGTCGCGAGCTCGCATACGTTCTGCAGGAGACGCTGAATGATCGAACGCCGTTTACTTCGTCAGCTCGAAAAGGCCGGGGGTCGGTTTCGTCACCTGCGCTTGGTCGTAAGCTGGTCAGTCGTCTGGTCGTTGGCGGCCGTCTTCGCTGTGGTGGCGTTGTTGTTGAATCGCAGGGTCGGCTGGTATTCGACAGTCACAGGTCCCGTCATCGGTGCCATCGCGCTACTCGCCGCCTTTGTCGCCGGCGTAGTCGCCATGCGGACGGCGCGGGATTACCGCTGGGTGGCTCATCGTGTCGAGCAGGCATATCCGGACCTTCGCGAAGCGTTACTGGCTGCCATTGCTCAACGTCCCGCATTCGAGAATGGGCGATTCAGCTATCTGCAGGCAAACGTGATTCAGGACACTTTGCATCACTCTTATGCGTATACCTGGAAGCGTGTTGTCCCGTGGTCGCGGCTAGCGACTGCGCACCTTGCCCATCTAGGTGCCTTCTTGCTCTTCGTTTGTGCGGTGTTTCTGCTCGATCAAAAGGCCCGCCCGCCCGTCGCAAGTGTGGTGGAGCCAATCGACGCGCCGGTCGTCTCGGGAGTTGATTCGTTCGAAGTAACGATTGAACCTGGAGACACGGAAGTGGAACGCGGTACAGGCTTGCTCGTGCTGGCTAGATTCCAGTCAGCGATGCCGCTTGACGCGACGCTGGTCTACGAGTCGGTTGGCGCGGCCATTCAGCTGCCGATGACCAAACCGCTAAAGGATGCCGTGTTTGGTGGACGGGTTCCCGAAGTCAACGAGCCGCTTTCGTATTATGTCGAGTACGCGGGCAGCAAGAGCGACACCTATCATGTGACCGTCTTCGACTATCCTGCGCTGGTGCGATCGGATGCCAAACTGATATTTCCAAATTACACGTCGATGGAAGAACGCCTGATCCAAGATGTGAGACGCGTATCCGCTGTCGTTGGAACGCGTCTGGAATTGCTTTGCTACTTGAACAAGCCTGTGGCTACAGCGCGACTGGTGGCCAAAGATGGAGCGACGGTCGATTTGCAATTGGCGGACGAAGCCGAATCGTTGTACTCGGCCTCAATCGTGCTGACCGAATCTCAACGATACGAACTGGAGCTCGTCGATGATAAGGGACGCATGAACAAGCAACCTCCCACCATCGTCATCAATGTTCTGCCGAACAATCCGCCGGATCTGAAACTCGTGCAACCCTCGCGTGACACCCGAGTTTCACCGCTCGAAGAGTTAGACTTGAAGGCAAATGTCTGGGATGACTATGGCGTGAATCGCTTTGGTTTCGCGTACGCATTGGGTGCAATCGAGCCAACGGAGGTGCAACTCGGATCTTCGGCACCGGCGAAGCAGCGTACTCTGATCGAACATTTGGTGGCCTTCGAGGACCTCGAGGCCGAGCCTGATCAACTGTTGTCGTATCACTTCTGGGCCGAAGACACCGGTCCTGACGGTGAAGTTCGTCGTGTTTCCAGCGACATGTATTTTGCCGAAGTGCGCCACTTCGAAGAAATCTTCCGCGAGGGACAGTCGCCGCCGGGAGGTGAGCCGCAAGAGCCGAGCGAGCAGGCCAAGCAGGCGGAGGAATTGGCCGATCTTCAGAAGCAGATTATCAACGGAACGTGGAAAGTAATCCGCCGGGAAATCCAGGAGACGCCGACCGCAGATTTCGCCGAAGACACAAAGCTGTTGGTGGATTCGCAGGCAGATGCGATGGCCCAAGTCGAGGAGTTGGCTGCTGAACTCGCCGATGGCCAGTCGCAACAGTTCGTAAAGGAAGTGCTGCGGCATATGGGAGCCGCGTTGCAATCTCTTTCCAAAGCCAACGAGGACCTGTCTATCCCTTCACTGCGGCCTGCACTTACGTCCGAGCAAGCCGCCTATCAAGCGTTGTTGAGGTTGCGCGCCCGTGAGTACGAAGTCACTCGCTCGCAGCAGAGCCAGAGTTCGAGCAGTAGTAGCAGTAGTTCCTCGTCTCGCCAGCAGCAACAGTTGGAACAACTGGAACTCGACAACGAGGAGAACCGCTACGAAACCGAACAGGCTGCGCGTTCCGAACAAGAGCGGGCGGATCGCGAGAACCGACAAGTGCTGAATCGACTTGGCGAACTTGCCCGCCGTCAAAGTGATCTGAACGAACGGCTCAAGGAAATGCAATCGGCGCTAGAAGAGGCAGCGACGGAACAGGAACGCGAAGAAATACGACGCCAGCTAAAGCGACTGCAGGAAGAACAGCAACAAGTGTTGCGCGATACAGAAGAGTTGCAGCAGCGGATGGAGAGACCCGAAAATCAAGAGCAAATGGCAGATGCTCGCGAGCAATTGGAACAGACTCGGGAAAATGTTCGCCAAGCTTCCGAAGCGCTGGAAGAGGGCCGAGTATCCCGAGCCTTGGCCTCGGGAACGCGAGCCGAAAACGATCTGGATGAACTTCGAGAAGAGTTTCGCCGACGTGCATCGGGCAGATTCAACGAAGAGATGCGCGAGATGCGGGAGGAGGCTCGCCGCCTGGACGAAGCCGAGCAGCAACTGTCGGATCGCCTGACCAATTTGAATTCACCCGAGAATCGTCCCACCTCGCTACGAGACACTGGCGATCGCGAAGAGTTGGTAAGTGAATTGGAGCAACAAACCGCGCGCACTCGAGAACTGCTCGACAAAATGCAGGACACGGTGATGCAAGCCGAGGAGTCGGAGCCGCTGTTGGCCGATCAGTTGTACGATGCGGCTCGCAACGCGAGACAACAAGAACTTGACGCCACGCTCAATACGGCTCGCCGCATGTTGGAATACGGTTTTCTCGATGATGCGAGACGCGAGGAAGGACGGGCTCGTGAAGGTATCAGTCAGTTGCGAGAAGGGATCGAACGCGCGGCGGACAGCGTGCTCGGCGACGAGACCGAAGCCTTGCGCCGCGCTCGCGAGACTCTCGACGAGTTGAGCAACCAGCTGGCTAACGAATTGTCTCGCGAGAATCCACGAGCGGCTGGTGAGCAATCACAAGAAGCTAGTCGATCCGAATCACGTGAAGAAGGCGAGCAGGGAGCACAAGCGGCAAGTGGTCAGAACGGCGTTCCGCCCGGCGAGTCGCCGGAACCCAGCGCAGAATCCGCATCGTCAAGTAATCCGCCAAACGACCAGACTCCTCCCGAGGGATCGCAACCCGGTCGCTCGTCATCGACCGGCGAACCATCGGACGGTGAATCACAACAACCTAACCAGACCAGCGATTCGCGGACGCCGGGCGATTCGTCGACGCCGGGTCAACCAGGATCACCAAATGGACAGGCCAGTCAGTCGCCGGAAACGGAGGGGCAACTGCCGCAATCTCCCCCATCGAATTCAGCAGATGGCCAGCCCGCCTCAGCCGCGCAGTCTCAAGCACCCAATGGGACGCCCCGGTCGAACGGTGCCAACAGCCAAGGTGGCTTTGAACGCGCGTTTCAGCAGGGAACAGGCGGAACAAACAACTTGGCACCGATTGGCGGCGACGACTTTGTTCAATGGTCGGACCGCCTGCGAGATGTGGAGGAAATGTTGGACGATCCGGACTTACGAGCGGAAGTGGCTCGAATTCGTGATCGCGCTCGGGGGTTTCGCATCGAGCTAAAAAGGCACTCGAAAGAGCCAAGTTGGGATTTGGTTGAATTGCAGGTTGCCAAACCGTTGGCCGAACTCCGTGATCGAATCGCCGAGGAATTGTTGCGCCGCACGTCGGACAAAGCTGCAATTCCTCTGGACCGCGATCCGGTCCCGTCACGCTTCACTCAGCAAGTCCGTGAATACTACGAGCGTTTGGGAAGCGGCCAATGATATTCGCGACTCTAATTTGGGGAACTCCGGCGTGGTTGATCCCCGCCAGCGTGATCGCTTTTGGCGTACTCGTGTTGGTGTCGTGGTCATATTGGCGGGCAGCGCTAAAGCCATCTCCCAAGCTGCTCGCCGTAGTATTCAAGATAGCCGCAGTGGGTGCATTGGCCCTCTGTCTGCTCGAACCATTGTTTAGTGGATTGCGACCTCGACCAGGCGCGAATCTGTTCGTATTGATCGCCGACGATAGCCGTAGCCTGCGAATTCGCGACACGCATGATCGGGATACGCGAGGCGCTGAACTGCGGCGTCACCTCACTCGTGATTCGTCGTGGCAAACCCGCTTGGCAACGGATTTTGATTTGAGACGTTACGCTTTTGATCGCAGAGTGCATCCAGTCGATGACTTTGAATCACTTAGCTTTGAAGGTTCTGGATCGGTGATGTTTTCATCGTTGTCTCATGTCGCCAAACGTCTGCATGGCCGTCCGAACGCCGGCATGCTGCTGTTTACGGATGGGCATTCCACGGACGAACTAACGCAACTTTCGGCCATCGACGAGTTGCCGCCGATCTATCCCGTTGTGCTCGGCAGTGCGGAGGAACTCCGAGACGTCCAAGTTACCCAGGTAGCCGTTTCGCAAACCAATTTTGAGGCAGCGCCAGTAACCATTGCGGCGGAAATCGGAGTGACCGGAGTGAGAGACGAGTCAATCGTCGTTCAGTTGCTCGACGAAGACGACAAAGAGCTTCAGCGCGCGGTGTTAAAGGTGTCCGCAGATGGTAAGCCGCTGGCTTACCGCTTTTTATTCAGCCCCTCGGTTCCCGGGATCAGCTTTTACAAGGTCCGCGCGTTTTCCGAGGCGGACGAGAGCAAGTTGCCAACGCCGGAGAGAATTGCCGAAGCGACGTTTGAGAACAACCTGCGTTGGGCAGTTGTCGATCGCGGTGGTGGGCCTTATCGCGTGTTGTATGTTACCGGACGTCCGAACTGGGAATTCAAGTTCCTCCGTCGCGCGTTACAAGAAGACGATGAAGTTGATCTCGTAGGACTTATCCGCATCGCCAAAAAGGAGCCCAAGTTCACTTTCCGGGGCCGGAAGGGCGAGACGACCAATCCTCTTTTTCGTGGATTCGACAATCAAAGTGACGAACAGGCGGAGCAATACGATCAAGCCGTGTTGCTGCGCATCGGCACGGAGGATGCAGAAGAGTTGCGAGACGGATTCCCGCAGGCGTCCGAGGAACTTTTTCGCTACCACGCGGTTGTGCTCGATGATGTCGATGCCGCCAACTTTACACAGGACCAAATGTCGCTGATCCAAGAGTTTGTCAGCCAGCGCGGAGGCGGGTTCCTCATGTTGGGTGGTAAGGAGTCATTTGCGGGCGGCGAGTATGCTCGCACGCCGATCGGTGAACTCCTGCCCGTGTATGTCGATGTCGCGACTGCAGAGCCCAAAGAAGATTACAACCTGCTGCTGACGCGTGAGGGATGGTTGCAACCGTGGGTTCGAATGCGAGCGACCGAAACCTCGGAACAGCAGCGTCTGGACGAAATGCCCGGTTTCAAAACCGTGAATCGCGTGCGCAGCATTAAGCCAGGTGCCAGTGTGCTCGCGCATGTTCGAACGGAGGGCGATGAATCCTATCCGGCACTCGTCGTGCAGCGATTCGGAAAGGGCCGCGCAGCTGCTTCGTTGATTGGCGACTTGTGGCGTTGGAACTTGCGGCGTTCGGAGTCCAATGAGAGCGAATTGGAGAAGTCGTGGCGTCAGACGATCCGCTGGCTGGTTGCCGACGTGCCGGGCCGGGTTGGTGTTGAAACGCAACAGGATGCCGGCGATCCACTAGCTCCAATGGAATTGGTGGTAACAGTCCGGGACCAAGATTATCGCCCCTACGACAACGCTAGTATTGAGGTAAAAGTCATGACTCCCGTGGGTACGGAGTTGGTATTACCGGCGGAACCCAGCACTCAGACATCGGGTACTTACATCGCGGCCTTTGCATCGCGAATGACTGGGCCTCATCACGCGGAAGTTATCGTGACCGCGGAAGATGGCAGCGAGATCGGTCGGCGGGAAGCAGGTTGGGTTTCTGAGCCGGCGACCGAAGAGTTTCAACACCTCACGCCAAATCGTGACATACTCAATGACTTGGCGGCGAGGACCGGTGGCGAGGTCGTCGAATTAGATCGTCTGGACTCTTTCGTGGAAAGTTTGCCCAACCGAAAAATACCTGTGACCGAGCCATGGGTTTATCCACTCTGGCACCAGTGGAGTGTATTTGCGTTCGCGATTGGTTGCCTGGCGGGAGAGTGGGGGCTCAGGCGATGGAACGGCTTGCCTTGATAACGAGTGACCAATGACTGAAAGTTTACTATTAGCGACACTGTTGTTGTTTGGTGCCGACGCGACCGATCGTCAGGTGGTGATTGCCGTTGTTGGCGCTCCTGGCAACGATGAATATGGTGAGCAGTTCGCCGAGTGGGCGAGTCGCTGGCAGTCGGCGGCAACGAGCGCGAAAGCGGACTTCAAGTCGATTGGCACTGCAGAGTTGCAAGATATATCGGACCGAGAAACGCTTCAACGGCAGCTTGAACAAATCGAAGTCGAGTCGTCGGAGCCTGTGTGGCTGGTACTGATCGGTCATGGCACATTCGATGGCAAGGTGGCCAAGTTTAACCTGCGCGGTGCAGATGTCACTGCAAACGAGTTGGCGGATTGGCTGAAGAGGTTTCAGCGTCCCGTCGCTGTCATTAATTGCGCATCGTCGAGCGGCCCTTTCGTAACCGCACTAGCCGGCGATGGTCGTGTGGTCTTGTCAGCGACAAAGAGTGGCTTCGAACAGAACTTTGCACGGTTTGGGGACTACATCTCGCAAACTATCGCGGATGCATCCTTCGACCTCGATAAAGACGAACAGACTTCACTGTTGGAAGCATTCATTGCGGCTGCTAAAGGCGTTGAGGAGTTCTACGAGAGTGAAGGTCGGTTGGCGACGGAGCACGCCCTGCTCGAAGACAACGGGGACGGCCGTGGTACGCCTGCAGATTGGTTTCGCGGCGTAAGAGCCATCAAGGCCGCCAAGGACGGGGCCGTCGATGGGCAACTTGCAAATCGAGTGTGTCTGCAACGCAGCGAGCAAGAGAACAATCTGTCCGAAGAACTACGCCACGAGCGAGATGAACTGGTAGCAAAAATCGAGTCACTTCGTAATCGGAAGGGCAACATGTCCGCGGATGCTTACTACCTCGACTTGGAGACCCTGATGGTGGCTCTGGCAAAGTTATATGCTTCCGCCGATGTCAGCGTGAGAATCGGCACTGAGTCGAATCCTTGACGCCCACGGATCTTACCCGGCAAGTCTTGGGGCGGCGAGCGCTGTGCCCATAGAACAGTCGATGGCTGTCGTTCGCGATCACTTTGCATCGAAAGTGATTCATTCGTGACCGGCCGGCAGTAGCTCTTTCGGCGTACCAATCTGGGTAGTGGTTGAACCGCAGCCTCAACTCAAAATCCGATTCAGGCAGTGAACGACCTCGGATCAGGCCAAGGTCGACCAACTCGGATGGGAATGAATCGACCGATTTCCGCTAAATATCGAGACTTTCCTATGCTTTGCATCTGCTGTAGGCTGCCCATACGGCTTTTTCAGTTGCGGTTGGTAAGCTACAATCGCGACTTGTCGGTGGCCATGGAAGCTCCCACCTCCCTGCTTCGTAGAGCCACCAAGGAACGACTTCGTCTGAGTAACTTCTTAATTTGAAGCCACCCCGGCCCCGGCTAGGCCTAACTCAGACAATTGCCGATTCACCCGTGGCACTTTCACCAGTGAACCTAGGTTGAGGTCTCGTTGTATGATGAAAAAAATATTGATTTCTTTGCTTTCTGCTGTCTCCGTTGTGGTGATGTTAGTCGACACGGTATCGGCCGTACCCCGCTGGCGGCGATCAAACAACTACACCTACTACTCCAGCGGATACACGCAAGTCGCGGCTAAGTCTGACGATCATTTCGCCGGGTATCCGCAATTGGAAGTCTATTGCGACTACGAGGCGGCGCAAGATCTGGAAGTCGCCTTCACAGATCGGATCCGCGTCTTCATGAATGTCTGGGACCAGGAAATCATCGATTCCAAAGAGTCGATGGTCGCCGAAGTCAAGATCACCGACACCAGTAACTACGAAACGAGCTATCTTCGGCACGTCCCTGTCGCGGTCAGCGAAGTTGCTGACCAGGAATACCGACTGGCGACTTTTGATCTGACAAATACCCCCGAAGTCGAGGATCTTCTCATCAAACCAGCCACGGTTTACCGCATGTTCATCGCCTTGCATCGAGAATCGGAAACATACGATGAGAACTCCGCCTGGGGTCGGCTACCTGGCCCCTATTATGTCGTGACATCTGGCGACACGGATTTGGAACGAGCACGGCACCGGATCGTAATGCGCACATTTCGGGAGTGGTACTACACAGAACGAGGGTGGTACCGAAATGCGACATATCCGATGGATTGCCATGCCTACTACCTGTGGGCTACAGGGCCATGTACTGTCGGGGCGAGCAACGACTGGGCGAATCTCGGAGCATTGTTCGGAACGTACCACAATGGTGGTCATATTGCCGAATTGATGGAGTCTGATCGAATTCACGGCGACTACGTTCGCAAGCCAGGGCACACTTTCATGTTATTGTCCTACGATCCAGAGATGGGGCACGTCTGGACAATGGAAGCCAATTTTAATCACACCATCGAAGTGTGCATCCGGTCAGTTGACTACGGCTGGACTGTCGGACATCTGGTCGCGGAACACATACGTCCTGACTTGTTCGCGCAACTCGCAGAGTCGGGAACCGCGGAAATCGGCGAGGATGCGATGGCGCGTGCCGAGACGGACGGAAACGGTGAGGAAGCAGTCGCGATCGAGTAATCAAATCACCGGCAATATCAGGCCCATCGATACGCTTGGGGCGTCGACGGGCTTTCTTTATGCGCTTGGGAAGACTGGCAAGCGAGCGTGTATCGAAGTTTCTAACTCTCGATCTAGCAAGGAGTTTATTCGTTGACGGTGAGTCGGAGGAGAACTAGAATGGGGCGTGATGGCGGCGGTAAATCTGGTCTTTTTTCTGAAAGACGCTCGTCTCTGGATAATTCCGCCGTGCTGTAGAAAAGCGGACAATCACGGATACCACTAAAGGACGTAGTTTTGGCAGCGGAGCCAGCCCAGAATTCGTCATCCGCAAAGACGCAAGTGCCCGCGAAGCTGCTTGTCCCTTCGACGCCAGGACGCCCCACGATGCCTTCGTCGTTTGCACCAAACGAGCAGACTGTAATCTCGAAACGTGCGCCGCTGGCCGGCCCGTCGGAGACATTGCGCAACACCCGGCCCGACCAAATTGGCAAGTCGCTTGAGGGCCAACAACTTGGACAGTTTCTGTTAGAGGAGTTTGTTGGCGGTGGCGGGATGGGAGCCGTCTTTCGCGCCGTCGACAAGACGCTCGACCGTATCGTGGCTGTTAAAGTAGTCTCCAGCGAGCAGACGGATGAGGACACTCTGCGCCGGTTTCGGAATGAAGCTCAGAGTGCCGCACGACTTGATCATCCGAATATTGCTCGCGTCTATTCGGTCGGCGAGGAAGCGGGTTGGAACTATATCGTCTTCGAATTTATCGAAGGTGTAAATGTTCGCGACCTTGTCGCACACAAAGGTCCACTTCCGCTTGACGAAGCCATCAGCTACGCGGTTCAAGTTGCAGAAGCGTTGGAACACGCATCGCAAAGGGATGTTGTTCATCGCGATATCAAGCCCTCGAATCTGCTTGTGATGCAGGATGGCCGGGCGAAGTTAGTCGATATGGGATTGGCGAGACTCCACCAGGTGGAATCTTCAGCGGAAGATCTCACGGCGACGGGTGTCACGTTGGGAACCTTCGACTACATTTCACCGGAACAAGCACGCGATCCGCGCGACACAGACGTTCGCAGCGATCTCTACTCGTTGGGCTGTACCTTCTACTACATGTTGACGGGAATGCCTCCTTTTCCGGAAGGCACGGTCCTGCAGAAGTTGCTCAGCCACAGCAGCGAAACGCCACCCGATCCGCGAGACCTACGTCCTGATTTGCCGCCGGAAGTCTCCGCCATCACGATGAAACTGATGGCCAAACTTCCGTCGCAGCGGTATCAGCGACCGAGCGAACTTACGCTCGCGCTGATGAAAGTTTGCGAGACTCTGGGGTTCGTCGCGCCGACGACTCGCGCGGTGTCGTTAAATGCACGAAGCACCGTTGCGAGTCGGCTCATGCTTCACTTGCCTTGGATTGTGCCCGTTTGTCTCCTGCTCACTGCTGTGTTTGTCGTCGACGCCGTTCTCCCGCAATCGACCAGCGTAACGCGAGATACCTTGATTCCGTTTCCTCCCACAGAACCTAAGGTCACCGCACCGGAAGACAACGGCGCTGAATTGGGATCGCAAAGCGATGGGCCGGCGACGACTATACAAGATGATGACAGACGCTCCACAACGCCGCTCAGCTCTGAAAGGACGGCTGACTCTGCGGCAACGCCCAACGTGATTCCATCGGCGCCGAGTATCGAACCTGATTCATCGAATGCCGACGAAAGACGGGCGCCTGAAGTCGAGGCGGTTGCGGAAGCCGGACCTGAAAAGAAGTCGGCGGTTTTTCCTGAAGCGTCTGCGGCGTTGGAGACCACAAAGTCCGACAGCGTACTCGAAGTCGAAACGCAAATTTCCACCTCAATGGCAGTGACGACACCAGACTCGACGTCCTTGGTGTCGCCAGAGTCAACCTCGCCCACCGCCCCCGATGCACCAGTCCCTACAGACGTTGCGAGCGACCGACTGTTAGTCATCCCGGAGGGGCCGCCAACACCAAGCCCCGACCCAAGAGTTGTTCGGTCGCTCGAAGCCGCGCTGCGAAAGATTGCTGACCGCCCAGAGATCCGCATCATCGAGTTGCACTGCGACCGTTATGCCACCAAACCGCTGACCATCGATCTGCGCAACGATCTTACGATCGAAGCTGGTCCAGGCTTCACACCGGTTCTGGTGTTCGATCAACGCGACGCTTCCGCGCTCGGCGAGCGGCGTATGCTACATCTGCTCGGCGGTCGATTGACTGTGCGAGGAGTTCACTTTCGCGTCAATCTGCCGTACGCATCGGATCCAGGATGGGCACTATTTCACCTGCATCAAGTCCAAGACATTAAACTGGACCATTGCACTCTCACGATCCAAAATGATTATCGAACGGACGCAGCATTCTTCCACATACAGAGTCCGCGCATGCCCGAGATGCCGGTGCCAGGTAACACTCCGCCTGTACCACCGCGTCCGAACATTACGCTTGAATCTTGCATCGCCCGCGGAGAGGCCACGTTTGTCCGCGCGACAGAGGGATTGCCGTTTCGTCTGGACTTCGCTCAAGGTTTGCTGGCGACGAGTGAGCGCATGATCGAACTTGGCCAGCGGTCCGAAGCAATACCTCAGGAGATCGCTCGCGTCTTCTTGCGAAATGTTACAGCAGAAATGGGAATGGGGCTTTGCCGTGCGACATTGCGTGATCCCAATGCGCGCCTGCCTCAAATAAGGATCAACGCGGAGAATTGCTTGCTCGATCACAATTCAGTCGCACCGTTGATCGAACATGTGGGAGTACGGGACGTAGCCGCGACGATTAGCTACGCCATCGAGCTCACGGCGACATCATCCAATGCCTACCCGCGGACGAAGATCCTTTGGCGCATTGCACCGCTGCAAGGTGCAAGTGTCGACATCCTGTGGGAGGATCGCTTCGATGTCGAGAACGCATGGTACAAGGACAAGTTTTCCGAGGCCTATGCACCCTGGCTCGAATCACCCCGCAAACTTGACCGTGCGATGCACCAAGCGACACCGCTCGATTACTTGGTCGCAGATGAAGAAGAGATGGGTTTTCACCTCGTAGACTTGCCCCGATTGCCGCCCGAGGAGAACGCGTTAGGTGAATGATGCTTCGTTGTCTGAAGTGGTAAACACATTCGAATGCCCTTGCCAAAACGCCAGTTTTGTAGTGCGGATTGATACGCGATGCGTCCGAAGTTGTGGTGGCGTCACAACTGCGTGAGGAGAACGGCGCTCAACACGGGGAGCTTAATCACCAAATGAGGCTTGCCAGCGATAGAGCAACAATAGGTTTTCGACTAGCGGGCCGCTCGTTTCTCGCAGCACTCTTTGCATAACGGCACCGTTTCCCACTTCAAAATGGGGGTCGCAATATGCTGCGACTTACCAGGTACTCTGATGCTGCAACCGGAGTGACAACCGGTCGATTTTGCACCGTACATCGTCTTGCAACCGCAGACGGTGTAGGAACTGCAGTTCAGTTGCGATAGTGGGTGTTGAGTCGATTGCTGGGAAGGTTCGTCGAGATTGAAGCAGTCACAGGTTCGCCAAAACTTGTAAAAGGTATCGCTACGATATCCGGTGTAGCAAATAGCTCCCTTGTCGGGATAAAAGACCTCTTCCTTCGTGTAGATGTAGCATGGGAGTTCGACTTCCTCGCACACCTTCACCAATCGCAATACATGTTTTACGTGTTTGTCGTGTCCGCATTGATGACAGGTCTTCGATTTGCCACCGGCAAAGGTCGAAACCCCGATTGCGCAGGCAAGTAGTCCGCCAAGGGCGAGTGTTTTTGTTCGAGAAACGAGACGATTCATCGCCGTTTCCTTTCATACACTAAGAATTCTAAAACTTGATTCGCCATTCAAGACGAGCGCCTTGAGTGAGGCGGGCACCTTCTGGCTTTCCCACAAAGCCGTCTGCGACAAAAATGGAGTGTTGCCCGATTGCTTTCTGATATCGCAGCGCCGTCCCGAACACTCCTCGGTTCATACCCTTCGTTTCTTTGGCACCGCCGATTTCAAAGATCAACTGGTCACGCGTCGCGTTGAACTGCAGTTGATACCCCAAGCTGGCTCCCATTAGGTTGTCTGTGCGCACTGCCAAAGGTGCACTGTACTGCCCTAATGCAACACCGGCGAACAGAATTCCTGTCTGACCGAGCGCCCCTCCCATCAGAGGTCCGCGCGCGGGAGAAGTAAACTGGTCAATCGCCAGAAATCCGTTCAGGTAGATCAAGTCGTCGGTGTGGTGCGGCGTCCACGACGTCTGAGCGAATAGCAATTCGCCTTGATCGGCGTAGGGCGTAGTGCGGCCTTCCGGAATTGACGCGAGCAAGTGAAGTGAGGTGTTGTAAGTGTTGTGATGTCCGTAGTGGCGTCGAATTGAACTCGCTGCGACGGTGAACAGATTTCCAAAGGTCGCGTCTCCGTAGACGTACGCGGCATCAAGATTGACGGTCCTCTTTGCAAAATCACTCTCGGTTAGAATCGCAACCATCTGAGAAGTCGGATCGAAGTCGTTCGGACGGCCCGTTGCACTGTTTCGGTTGATACCGCGCCAAGCGTATACGCCCGTCGTGCGCAGATTCAAATTGCCGTGACCGCTTAGCGTATTTTTTGATATCGTCACGGCGTCGATCATATCCTCGTTAATCAGCAACCCCTGCTGAGCCAGCAACGGCATGCGTCCGATCGAGAAACCATAATCCAGCATTTCCGTGTCGTAGGGATCCAAACGCGGAAAGATCTCGCCAAACTCACCCTCGAAGAACAAGGTCTGGAAGTCTGCATTCAGGCCGTCGGTCCACATTCCGTCGTTGACATCGTAACCCGTGAATGTTCGCGAGGCGCCGTTCTCCTCGTCGAAAGGTCGCATTCCCACGAGGACGCGTTCCGTCCCCGAGAGATTCAACTGTCCGAACAGGTCGAGGCGATTTGTCCACTCGGCGCTGGGATCGCCGCGGTCAAAGTACTGTAACGCACCGCGGTACTCTCCAAACACCCAAAAGGCTGGCCGCCAAATTGCGCCGGTTGGCGTCTCGATGCCTTGAGCAAGAGTGCCAGGCCCGAGGAACAACTCGTTCCACTCGATCAACAACGGTGGACGTGAGGGGATCGGTTGAATACCAATCGCATGTTCTTCAATCTCAGTCTCGATGATGTGATGCTCGATCCCGAGCATGTGGCCGAAGAAGTTTCCCAAGGGTTCGTCCGGCCAACTTAGCACCGTCGGCCCCGCCTCAAGCAATTCGCACCACAACGGCGTCTTGCCCTCGGGAAACTCGACTTCAAACCCCTCGTAATCGAAGGCTTCTGACTCGACTTCTTCGAACCTGGGAGGATCATCGACGAAGGGATTGTGCTCTTCTTGCGATTGAGCGTCCGAAGCCGCGCCGATCGCAAATACCGCGAGCGTCATCCACAGCCAGCTTGTCGCGGTGACATTTTGTCGATTCATGGGTCTTCTCTTGGGCAAGCGATGCGGGGTGCTTGCCACTCAGTATTAGCTTTTGAAATGACTACTATTCAACGTGGAACGTCGCAGAAGCGGAGTGGACTACGACATGGCCTTCAACGATCGCGTCGGCGATTTCACGACCGGACATGTGATAATCGAAGCCCGCAGGTTCAATAAAGTGAATCAGGTTGACTGGCACCATTCCGGCCACGAGTTCGACTTGCGCATAATAGGGGCCGTTACAAGTGAGCTGAGATCGGTCGATGTGATACTTGGCCCAGCGGGTCCCGCCCACTTCGATGTTTTGCTTGTGTTTCCGGGCACCAACCGGGCGTCCCAGGACCGTGAAGGGCCGAGTTTCCGGGCGAGTGTAGGGCAACGGGTCGAGCGAATAGGGAACGGGCACGATCTGTTCGCGTTCGCCACCGCGGATATTCCTTACGACAAATCTCGTCTGTAGCGAGAACAACTGGCGGTCAAGCGGCAGCTCACCGTTGTGTACATAGAGCGAATGACTGTCGCGAACATCTCCGTTGGGATCCAGGTCGCCAGATACTAACACGAGCTTGCCATTTTGATCCCAGACAGAGACACGCAGAAACACGAGTCGTTCCGCATCAAAGCCAGTGGGCACGCCGTGACCGTCCGTGCCGTTAAAGACGTTTACTCGGAAGTGAATTCCATCGCGGCCCGCCTTGTCGAGTACGATATCGCCGAGCTTGTACCCCGCGCTCAGCACCTGGTGCCGTTGGCGGGAAGCCTCTTCGAGTAGCTCAAACTGATCTCGCAGAATGTCGGCGGCTCGGAACCGGAGCGCTTGGCTTTCCCAAGCGGCGGGAAACGAATAGTTCTCTGGCAAAGCTCGCTCAAACGCATCTGTTCCCCAGCCGGCTCGATAGTCAAACTGCAACCACTCTCGCATCGTTGCTAAACCAGACTCGAAATCGTCCGCAAAAACTGCATGTTCCTCGCGTACAGCTTGGGGATTGTGAGGGAAGAGTCCGGGATGAATGATCGAGTAGTCGGGACCCGCGATCATGTGATTGGTTCGTTTCCGAGGCGGAGTGGAGACGTTTCCAACTTTGGCGGCTGGCTCAAACGCGTAACCGGAAGCTTCCCCCGGTGATAAGCCCATGTGGCAGTCTTGGCAGTTCTGAAACTTCTTTCGCGCCGCAGGCGACGCCTTAAATTCGCTGAACGCATCTTCGAGGCGGAATCCGTTTGGAGCAAATACGTCGTGACACGAACCGCAAACTGCGGGAGTTGTGAGCGCGAAGAAGGGCACGACCTCCGCATGAACTTCGCGCCCGCGAATCGTGGGATCGGCGCTGGTCTTCATCACGCCATATCGATCGGGATTTGCGAGTACTTCCTCAAGGACTTGGTTTCCGGTGGGACCGTAAATAGGAGCGTTCAATCCACCAGCGACCAACGCGAGACGCCCCGAGCCTCGTCCCCAATTCTGGTTGACACGATGACAAACCACGCACGTGACGCCTTCACGAGCTGCCGGATGGCGATCCATATTGCTCATCGCGATCGGTTCGTCGAGTGCCATACCGACCGGAGTATGACAACGGATGCAGAAGTCCCCTAAGGTGCCGTTATTGGCCTGGATCAGACGGTTCGACATCGTGTTAAAGACGGGGCTCAGCTGGGCATAAGCGTGCGCCGAAACCGACCACTCGCGGTAGTGACCTGGATGACAGACCTGACATTTCTTTGCCGAGGGGAATGGATCGTTATCAAAACACTCCGAGTGCGCTTGGTTAGTAGCGTACGCCACGGCCTCATTCTGCTGATGTGGTTCGGGTGCATTGCCATGAACGCTGACGCTTACCGGTCGCTCGTTCGACGCCAAACGAGCCCGTTGCATATCTGCGGCATGTCCGCCGGCGTGAACCGTAGGGTGGTCGGCTGGCGAAAGATTGTCAGTGATCAAACCCTGCCTGACGAGTTCCGATCGGGCCGGTCCACAAAAGCGCGCTGCAGTTGAGAGGTCGTTCTTCAGCAAGTCGTACGGAAAGGGAGGCAACACCTTTGCCTTCGGTTCTTCCCCGACGACGGGATCTGCAACACCGAGGGCAGCGGCGATCACGAGAAGAGAGACGGTGATCCAACTTGTCCTTGTCATAAAACCTGGGCCTTTGCGTCTCGTCGAAGCTGGGCGGAGGCCGGAAATACTTCCGGTGGTACCCAGATTCACGTTTTAGTGTTAAACCTTGCGGGTTAGGCTAACTATTTCGCGCAACACGTTTCTAGCATTGCACATATAACGAATCGGTCTGGTTGTGCGGGCTTGTTTAATTTTTCCGGTAGTAGCGATTTTGCGACTCCTAGCGGTTATTCCGCATGTGACCCACGACGCGTGCGAGCGGCAGCGTAGACGACATGTCGCGGAAGTCGTTACCTCCGCATGACATGTTGGGCGTGTGACAATTCGCGGGGTCGACAAGTTCAGACTGCGTAGATACACTACGGGACTTAACTTCGCTTGGATGCGAAGGCTATCGATGGCCGAAGAGATATTGAACAGTACCCAGGAGTAACAATGGTTCGTCTGCTTGTTCGTGATCGCGAATCAATTCAAGAGGCAGTCCGTCGCTTTCGAAAGCTCGTTGAACGCAGCGGCATCAAGAAAGAAATGCGTCGCCGGGAATTCTACGAGAAGCCCAGCGAAACCAAGCGTCGCGCTCGCCTTCGCGCCGAGCGTCGTTCACGCCGCACGCGGCTGATGGCGATGTCCGGTAAGTAACCGGCCTCTGGTCGTAAATGTGACTTGCTCTCTCCAAGGGGCAAGCTGTCCCGGACTGTAGTCATCCTCCGGGCCAGAGCTATGCGCGTCGCTTCGAAAGTGAAGATCACAAGAATGACTCCGTCTCGTCGTGTGCCGATCGGTGATATAGTACGTCGCATCGACTGACTTCGGCTGATTTCGCGACGGGCCTCCATGCAGACGTTGCTCCCACAACACGATGTCGTCTTGCTTGGCGTTGGGCACACCAATGCGCATGTGCTTCGCATGTGGAAGATGCATCCGGTGCCTGATGCCCGGCTGACCTGCATCTCGAACTATTCGGAGGCAACGTATTCGGGAATGTTGCCGGGGGTTTTGGCCGGACAGTACGAGCCCGGTCAAATGAAAATCGATCTCGTGCGATTGTGTGCTGCGGCCTCGGCCCGACTGGTGGTGGATACGGTCAGTGGCATCGACGCCCAGCGGCAAGAAGTATTGTTCGAAGACCGATCGCCAATCGCATTTGACGTGTTGTCGATCGGTATCGGTTCCGTGCCCACGCAAGCCGGTGTTGATTTGCTTGATGAAACTGTCGTGCCTATCAAGCCAATGCAGACTTTCCTCGCAAGGCTCGACGACCGGCTACGGCTCGCAGCCTTGCAGCCTCTCGGGCGCGCTTTGCGAATCTGCATCGTGGGAGCCGGTGCCGGTGGCGTCGAATTGGCATTCTGCGTGCCCTCGCACATCACTCAGATCCTGGGTGAAATCCCGCTTGAAGTTACGGTGATCAATGGCCATGAGGACGTCACCCCTGGGGCCACGGCGAAGACTTCCCGCAAGACGCGAACTGCGCTTGAGGCGCGAGGAGTGAGGCTGGTTCTGGGACGACGAGTAACCGCGGTCGGCGGAGGGTTTGTCACGCTCGACAACGGTGAACAACTTCCGACCGATATCGTCCTCTGGTCGACGAGCGCTGTCGCGCCACCGTTACTCGCGGAACTTGATCTCCCCCGCGACGACAGAGGATTTCTGTTGACCCGCTCAACATTGCAATCGACACTCGACTTGCCGATTTTTGCAGTTGGCGACTCAGGCACCATCAAAAGTTCTCCCACGCCAAAGGCTGGCGTATACGCAGTTCGACAGGGCATGGTTCTCTGGGAGAATTTGCAACGAACGCTGCGCGGCCAAGTGTTGCAGGAGTACCAGCCACAGACCGGTTTTCTCAAACTCTTCAACTCGGGAGACGGTCGCGCCATTGGCGAGTACAAGGGCCTCAGCTTCCACAGTCGATGGGCGTGGAAGTTAAAAGACGCGATCGATACCAAGTTCATGGCTAAGTACCAGAACTATACGCGGATGCCGATGCAGAACTCTCCGCAAGGCAACATGTCAGCGACTCAAATGCGCTGTGCGGGGTGCGGTGGAAAGGTAGGTGGATCGGTACTGTCGAAGGTGCTTTCGCGACTCGACATACCAGCCAATGAGCATGTGCTGTTGGGTTTGGATGCGCCGGACGATGCGGCCATCGTGCGCTTGCCTGCAGGTCGACCGATGACCGTCACCGTCGATTTTTTTGCGGCGCCTCTGGACGATCCTTACATCGTTGGTCGGATTGCTGCACTCAACGCGGCGAGCGACGTGTTTGCACTCGGTGCACAGCCAGTCGCGGCGCTTGCTAGTGCAATAATCCCCATCGGCAAATCTCGTAAGCAAGAACAACTGCTTTACGAGGTGCTTGCCGGTGGCTTGCGCGAGTTTCGTGAGATGGGCGCTACGCTGGCTGGCGGGCATACGATCGAAGGTCCGCAATTGACGGTTGGCTATACGATGTTGGCTGACCAGGGTACGGCCCCGCCTCTCACGAAAGCGGGACTCCGCCTTGGAGACCGACTGATCCTCACCAAACCGCTTGGCACCGGCGTCTTACTTGCGGCGCATATGCAGGCGAAGTGCGAAGCACAATGGATGAATGCATTGCTGTGCTCGATGTTGTTGAGCAATCAACCTGCTGCCAGCCTAGTTGCCGAGTTCGATATCTCAGGGTTGACGGACGTTACCGGTTTCGGGCTGGCGGGGCATTTGCTCGAGATGCTGCGGGCGAGCGAACTGTCCGCCGAGTTGTCGCTCGATCGACTTCCACTTTTGCCTGGCGTGGGTCGGCTTGTCGCGGACGGAATAGAGAGTACGTTGGCACCTGCCAATCGGGACGCCGAGGCAAGTATCCGCGTCAACGAGCAGAGTCGTACTGAGTCGAAATACGCGGTTCTATTCGATCCGCAAACCAGTGGCGGACTACTGCTCGGAGTTCGCGAGCAGCAAGTCGACTCTGTCCTGAAACGCTTGTCCGAGTTGAGCGATGTGCCTTCAAGGGTGATTGGCCAAGTCTGTGAGAACGCAGAGTTGCAATCAACAATTCAAATCACATCGTAGCCATCACTTCCCAAGTGATAGCCAATCGACAGTAGCCATCACTTTCCAAGTGATGAACAATCGACTGTAGCCATCACCTTCCAGGTGATTAGCAATCGTCACTTGGGAAGTGACGGCTACGATTCTTAACGGCCACATCGGGCCGCCTAGTTGTCGCTGAACCGCGGCGGGAACATGTCGTCGTTCCTGACTACTGGCGAATCGTCTAGCTGTCGCAGTTCAGCGATCAACATTTTCGCCCGTTCGAGAACGCTAACCTGATCGAGCAATTGTTGCTTGAGAGCTAAATCGAACTTCATTGTAAAACTGATAATGTCCGTCAACACACCCAATGGCAGGCGATTATTCATTAGCGATTCGAATTGTTCTTGAGCTGCCGGCGTCTCGGGCGTAAAGCGGCGGAAGCAGTGCAGTAATTCTCGCTGCACGCCCGCGCGTTCTTTCGCACCGAAGCCGCCATAGAGATCTTCCTGTACCGCGATCTGTGCCTCGCGAAATGGGCGCGTCAGCGGCAGTTCCCGCGAAACTATCGCTCGCTTTAGTCCCAGCAACAGAATGTTCAACTTGCCATCATCCAGCCGAGCGTGCGAAACGATTCGCCCTATGCACACGGTCGAGTAGATTGCCGGGCAGTCGGCCAAACTGCTATCCCAGCCGGGTTGCAGATGTGCCGTGGCGATCAGCTGATCGAACTCTAGTGCTTCTTCGACCATCTCGCGGTATCGAGGCTCGAAAATATGCAACGGTTGAACAACATGCGGGAACATGACGAGATTTGGCAGGGGGAATAAGCGGACCCGACCGTCAAAGTCTGGCGGTAACTTGGCCTTGTCATCAGTCTCTGCCATGGCTCGATGCTGTTGATAGGAGATGATTGTTGTTTATGAGGCTGATCATACGGGGCTGATCACTTGGAAAGTGATTGCCACAGTAGCCGTCACTTTCTAAGTGACAAGCTCGGGTATTAAGTAGCCGCCACTTTCCAAGTGACGCTCCCTCCAATACAAGTCTTATCGCATTCTAGTTCGGCGGTGGGTCCAGATGGATTTCCGGGATCAACTCAGGGTCGAGTTCCAGCATTGGATACTCCTCGTCGCTGGCCAGCAATTCGCCACAACAAATCTCGAGTTCGCGGCGCAGTTTCGAAACGTCGATCCCCTCGAAGAAGTCGGGGTACTCGGAAAGGTACTTGTTACACGAGTAGTACAGCTTTTTGGCTCCCCGCGTATTCCCGTTGCCGAAATGGTGCAAGCACACAGCCACTTGGATTAGCCCCTGATAAAAGCGACGCGATGGACCTTGATACTCGGTCCACAGGTCCTCCCAGATCTCATGGGCTTCGAAGTATTCGCATTCGTTGAAAAAGTTGACGCCGCTGATGTAGCGAGGGTCATAGTCGCATGTTTCCATAGCTAATCTTCACGAACGATAGGCAAGTGCGGCCAGACTTACTCTGATTGTATTGGTATCAGAGTGTTTGCCTAGCGTTGGGAGCTTTTAAGGTTGGGGGCTGATCACTTGGAAAGTGATCGCCACAGTAGCCATCACTTTCCAAGTGACCCGCGCGGAAACACAGTAGCTGTCACTTTCTAAGTGACTTGCATGGCAACACAGTAGTCGTCACTTTCCAAGTGACGAGCCTTCATCGCATCCGCCCCATCTCTTGGAAAGAGATGGCCACACTACGCATCGCGTAAGTCGCCCGGTAATGCTCGCGACCAGTACACAAACTCGCCATTGCCAAGCTTTGCCCGAATGGGGTTGTCAGCGATGTAACGTCGCAAGAATCGGAATTGTTCTTCGGAACGAACCAAATGATCAAAGGCATCGGGTTGCCAGAACCGACCTTTGGTCTTTAGTCGAGCGTTGATTTTTCTCGCCGTGAATCGCTTCCACGACTCGCATTGAGCTAACATCTGAGTCCCGTCCTTGAACGCCGCAAGGAGATGGACGTGGTTCGGCATAACCACAAAGTCCGTGAGGCAATACCTAACCTCGCGAGTTGGGTTAGGCGGAACAGGCTGATCACTTGGAAAGTGATCGCCACAGTGGCCGTCACTTTCCAAGTGACTTGCCCTCGCCACGCTAATTTCGTCGCTCGGAGAGCCACGACCACAATCCACCGTGCTGGCGTCAAAGAACAGCAAACTGTCGGCGACGATCTGTCCAAACTCCGGTCGCCGCAGTTCACACTTGCCGTGCCCGCGATCCAACTCGTCGTGCCAGCGCTCGGCAAATAGACGATGAAATGCGTCTCTGATCCCCGCATCCAATTTTGATAGCTGCTGTCGCCAATTCTCGTCGTTGGGATCAATGTCGTGAAGACGCAGCCACCGAAGCCGGTCGCGGCGCCAGCGGTCCAGAATATCGCGCGGCATCGAGTCGTTCAGCCGGAATGTGATGAAACACAATGTTCGATGTTGAGCGAAATGCGGAAGATGCCGTTCGACGATCGATACCTCTTCGCCAGCGTCGAACAAGCGTAGGGGAAATGGATTGCCCATCGCTGCGTCCTGGATATCTGCCTCGCCGCCCGCGGCGGCTGTTGAGAAGGGGCCCGGTCACTTGCCGAGTGCTTACTGCCGCAAGTTTAGCGGTACTTACGAAGCGAGTCACGCGTTTTCTTTGGAACTGGAGATAGGTTTGTCTTTGCGCGTTGGGGGCCTGATCACTTGGAAAGTGATCGCCACAGTAGCAGTCACTTTCCAAGTGACGAGCCCCTTCAGAACCAGCTGCGTCTCTCGGAGCGAGACGGCCACGATTCACGCCTGCAAAATTATTTGCAGATACTGCCTGGCCATTGTCGCGGTTACACGCTCCCCACCATCGGACCACACCCAACAAAATACCGCACCCCTGCGATGTTTATACCAAACGTACAACCAGAATCCGATGTAAAGCCTGAAATTTATTGGACTTAAATCTGCATAGAGATGCTTGACTATGGATTTTTGGAGATGTACTATCTTCTCCATCTTCACTAGCGAAGAGATTTGTCCCGATTGCGCATCTTGACATATTCCCTATGAGACCTGGGCCAGCAGAATCAAGCTGTTCGAAGCACGCGAGATCTTTGCGAGCTGTTCGCGGCGAACCACCACGGGTTCGAGCGAGTGAACTCATTTCGAACAAGGTAGGTGCGCGCGTCTGGAGCGATCACTTACGTAGCCATCACTTGCTAAGTGATGAGCCCGCTTGTAGCCATCACTTTCCAAGTGATGTGCCCGTATGTAGCCATTACTTTCCAAGTGATGTGCCCCACGCATTTAAAGCTCATCTCTCTGAGAGAGATGGCCACATTTCTAAGGCGCGTCTCTCTGAGAGGGACGGCCAAATTTCTGCGCCTCATCTCTCGGCGAGAGATGGCCACATTTATACACATCTTGCTACACCCGAGTTGCGGTCGGTTGGCAATCAACTTGCTAACGATCGTCGGCTCTTGCTTTGCTTTTAAGGAGACTCTTCTAAATGTTTCGCACCATCATTGATCGCTTGTTGAAGAGAGAACGAAGCAACAGTCGTAAACTATCGCGCAGCCAACGGCGCGACGCCTTCCTGCATGCTTTGCGTTCCCGCACCGCGGTCGAAGTTGCGACCTGGACAAGCGTGTTCCGGAACATCGTCAAACATGAGACGCGGAAACGTGCCGCTTCGTTCCAAACCTATCTCATGCCTGCGTTACAAATGGAAGCGTTGGAACTGAGGTTGTTGCTCACGGCCAACTTGTTCATTGACTACGGCGACAATTTCCCTGGTGGCATTTTATCAACAACGCAGGGTGCGTTTCGAGATATTGCCAACACGTCGGGTGGTGATAACCCAATCCTGGGCGTCGAACTGGGCGACACCACCGGTTTCAATGCCGGGGTCGGTCTGAACATTGTCGCCCAAAGTTACACCGCGACGGATCGTGCCGAGGCATTGGCTATTGTGCAACGTGCGTACGCGGGTCTTGATATCAACGTCATAGAGTTGACGAACGTAGATCAAACAACGCCAGACGGCCGAACCGTTCAGGGTGCGGCAAACATGAATGACGTCATTAACACGCTGCGAGGCGGAAATGCCAGTTGGAAAGATGCGTATATCTTTGTTGGTACGTTTATCGCCGACCCAGGCGGATCGAATCAAAAGACATACGGCGGTACGGGCGGTGGGTTGTCACCGAGCACAAACGGCTTTGGCGAGACCGCAGACCTGTTCAGCGCTTCAAATCTGCATGATGACGTGGGCGTCGTTTATGACACCGGCAGTAATTTCTCTACCAACACAATTAACAATATCGCACACGAAGCCGGTCACGATTTTGGCCTGCAACACGGTATTACGAACGCGATCACGACCAACAATGACAATTCGGTGACGCCTGGTGCGGTCAACTTGTTGCACGAAGCCGACATCATGTCGTATCGAAACACAAATAACACGACATCGTCGGTCGCCTTTACTCGCTATCCAGTCATCCGGGGCGACGGTAATTCACCTGGCAGTGGCGTACTAGGCAGTTATGATGACCTCTCTGCTCGCATGGGCTACAACACAAATCATGACCAGCTGGCCAATGACGCCAATGTTGGTGCAAAGCCGAACGTGACCTTCGTGTCCGGCACGGGTGCTCACGACAGAATCACATTGACGCGAAACGGGGCCAACGTCGATGTGACGATCGAAGCATTCGAAGAAAGTGCCTTGACGACAAGCATCGAGGTTCCGGGTGCGGGTGGCGTGTTGAACGGCGCGTCGTACAACTACAGCTTCCCGGTTAGCAGCGACACGATTTTGATTCAGTCGGGCGGTTCGAACGACGACATCATCATCAACGGTGATCTCGGCATGGACGTGTTGATAGATGGCATGTTGGGTACGGACGATCTGACGGTCGTTGCACCGGGTGCGGTCCACACACCGAATGGCGCTCCAACAGCTAGCGTGGATCTCGACGGGGGCGGTGTTCCGATTCAGGACTACGGCGGTGTGGTGACGATGGGCGCGCACACGATCACCTACAATAACTTCGAGCCGGCTTCGACGTTTAGTGTGACGAATACAACCACTGTCATCCAACTCACCGGCACCGTAACGCCTTTTGAAGACGGTAATACCGACACCTTTACAATCTCTAACTTTACCGTCCCCGCCGGTACCGACCGGCTGCTGGTTGTTTCCACGGCCTACCGCGATGCAAACAATGATATCGCCAGTGTTACGTTCGACGGTCATCTGCTGACGAAAGGTTCGCATGCAGACGGCGGCAGTGGAGATGACGCCCAAATCTGGTATATCCCTCTCGACACCGTTACCAATCCTATCGGGACGATCACGGGCGATATCGTCGCCTCAGCAGGAATCGGTAACAATATAGCTCAGTTCGTTATGGGGGCGTCGGTTTTTGGGGGCGTCGATCAAGCGAACCCGGTGGATGGACCAAAGCAGGAGACCGACACCGATCTGAGCATCATGGTAACCAGCGAGCCTGGAGATTTGGTGATCGATGCCATTAAAACCAGCGCGGGCGCGGGCGGGGACTTGACCGTGAATGGGTCGCAAACTTTGCTGTTTAACGAGATGGATATATTCGGTTCGGACTTTGAAGATGGAGCGAGTTCGACGAAGCCGGGTGCGGCATCGGTCACCATGAGTTGGACGCATGCGAATACAGTAATGTTCTCCGCTCATGCCGGTTTGAACATCAACGCGGAACACGTGGTGATGCAGTCGATGATCGACGGTAATGGCGACCTGGTGCTGGACGAGGCGGGCGCCGGTACCGACGAGGGGCTGACCATCAGTTATGACGGTACGAATTACACGTTCACGTTGAGCTCCGGTACTTTCATGAGCACGAATACCAACGTGCTGACCGTTCCCGTCGCGAGCATCACCGGTGACGAGATCATTATCAACACCGGCGATGGTGACGATACGCTGACCGTGGATCTCGGGGGAACCGCGCTTGATCGAATTATTCGCTATAACGGCGGCGAATCGACGGGCGACAATGACGAGATTCAGATCATTAACGGCGGGGCAACCACCATCACTTACACACCCGCGGCACCCGGTGTCACCGCCGACGCCAGTGGCGGATTCGACATCGATGGCCAGACGATCACCTTCACCGGTCTCGAACCGGCATTGGTGAGCACGCCTGCCACGAACGTCGTGGTGGATCTGTCGTCCTTGGGGGCTGGGGAGGCAGTGACGATTGCGGACAGCGGCGGTAATGACGGGATGTTCGACATCAACTTTGCGACCAACACGCTGGAAGATGTTACTGTTGCCAATCCAAGCGGGACTTTGCAGATCATCGGCAGCGGCTTCGTCGACAGCGTCACCTTCAGCTCGATCGACGCTGCGTTTGCTGCCGCTATCGATATCGATCTTGGGGCGGGGGCCGCGGAGGTCATCAGCCTGAACGTGGCGACCGGCATCGCCGCCACGACCTTGGATTTGACCGCCGAAACGATTCAGCAAACTGGCCCAGTGAGCGCGACGGGCACGACGACGCTCGACGCTGGCGCGACGGGTACGATCAACTTGACCAGTGCAACCAACGATTTCCAGGGTGCGCTGACGATCACAAATGCGGCTACGGCTGACATCGTCGACGCGAATAGCCTGTCAATCGACAGCGTGACCACCGCGACCAGCTTCTTTGCCCAAGCCTTAAACGGTTCGATCACCGACGCGACGGCTGGCGAAGGTGCGAATATCAGTTCGCCGTCCGTTGCACTACGTGCCACAACGGGTATTGGCGATGCCGCGGTCGATGATAGCGATATCGACTTGGCTGCCACCAATGTCTCCGCCACGACGGTTACCGGCGACATCAGCTTGAGCGATTCTGATGGATTGACCGTTGCGACGGTGGACAGCCTGAGCGGTGTCACAATCACTACGGGCGGTGCCGGCGATGACATTTTGATCCGCGAAGGAACTGGCTCGGGAAATCTGAGTATCAATCAAGTCGTTACCAACGCCGGGGCTGGTAACATTACGCTCAGTTCCGACGAGGGAACTGCTGCGGCCGTTGGCAACGTGAACGTCGACGCCAGTGTCACGTCCCAAGGCGGCAACGTGTTGATCGTTGCGAATAATAACGCCAATTTCCTACTAACCGTCGTGCCCGCGACTCAGATCAATATCTCGACGACGGGCACCGGAACCGTGGGAATCCATGCGGGGCGCAAAGTCTCGTTCGCGGGCGCGCTGAGCAATGGTGCCAGCGGCGGCGACATCACTACACCCACCGGCGGTAACGTGCGCGACTATACGGTTTCGAGCGGCACGGGCAATATCACGATGACCGCGCCCGATCTGGTGCAACTTGATCGCGTCACCACCGGCGGAACGGTAATCATCACCGCAGACCGGGATGGCAACGGCAGCGGCAGTATCGAAGATCGCTTCAGCGGTGAAGACGCCGCTGGCGAAAATGTGGTGGCCACGAGCCTTGCCATTCGCGCAGGCAACGGAATCGGAAGCGCCGCAACCGACACAGCCGACATTGACATCCAAGTAACGAATCTCGCCGCCACGACCGCAACGGGCGACATCAGCATCTCGGATACCGGTGCGTTGGACATTACCACGGTGGATACTTTGCCCGGCGTGGGGATCACCAGCAATGCGGCGACAGGGAATATCTTGATTCGCGATGGTGTGGGCGGAGGAGCCGAGTCCGTTCGCATCCTACAGGCGATCAACAATGCGGGCAGCGGCAATGTGACGGTGTTTGCGAATGGCGACAACTTTAGCGACGAGTTGCAAGTGCAAGCTGGTGTGACGGCGACCGGCGGAAATGTATTGCTGGTCAGCTTCGGCGACCTTAGGTGGGTCAACACACCCACGGTTTCCACGACGGGCGCGGGGACCATCGGAGTTCATGGCGGAGCCACGCTCACTTATCCTTCCACCGTGAATGACGCTGGCGGAGCTGGCGGTAGTTTTTTGAATACAAACTTGCAGCAGTTCAACATTCAGTCGGGTGGTGGTAACATTACGCTGAACTCGACGAGTGATGTCGACGTCAGCGCGGTCAACGCCGGTGCCGGGACGGTCTTTATCAATGCGGACACCGATGCCAGTGGCGGTGGTGCAGTTTTCGACGTTCTTCCCGGGGATGGTGCCGGAAACGTAAACATCATTGCCGCGGCGGCGGTATTGCAGGCAGCCGGGGGTGTCGGCACGAATGGTAACCCGTTGGATACGCAACTCGCCCAGTTGGATGTGTCCAATACCACTTCCGGCGTGATTCGCATCGACAACATCGGCGCACTTCAATTGACCAACCTCGGTGGTCCCAACACCAGAGCCGTCAGCGGCGTAGGTGGGGGGGGCCGCATTGTCGCCACCAGCCCGTTGACCATCAGCAGCGATGCGATTACAAGCGGCGGATTCACTTACACAGCGACGGATGACAACATGGACGGTGGCGGTGTCGGCATGGAGTCCGACGACCTGACGATTCAAACTGGAGTTACGGTTCAGGATACCACGGCGGCGTTGACGTTGAACGGTGGCGACCAAGTGCTCATCCAAGGCACGGCAAACGTCAGTGGTGCGACGACTATTACCATCAATGTCGATAATGCCGCCGGACCGGGCGATGCGGATCTCAATACTCCCGGCACGGTGACGATCGCTAACACGGCAACGATTACATCGACCAACGGCACCGCGATCAACGGTGGTGACGACGTGAACGGCTCGAATGTCGGCGACACGTTCAACCTCGCGCCACGCACGACGACTTCCTTCACAATCGACGGTGCTGCCCCCAGTTTTCCCACCGCGAACCCTGCGGACACATTGAACATCGACCTCAGCGCCGTCGCGATAACTGGTGAAACGCTGCACGTCACGGGGCCTGGGGCCGGGTTCTTCGCGTTTACCAGCGCACACTTGGCGGTGAACTACGGCGATATCGAAACGGTAAACGAGTCCTCTGGTACGCCGTTCGATCTGGTTGTCGACATGCAAAACGACATCGCGGTCGACGACAATGCCGCCGCGGATGACGACGAGATCATCGTGCGGTTGAACGCCACGGATCCCACGATTCTCGAAATCCTGATCGATGTGGACGACGACGGCACGGAAGAGTTGCACTTCAGCGGCCCGATTGCCGACGTGAATTCGTTGACCGTGATCGGCTCGAACCAAGACAACGACATGTTGCACATCGACGAGTCCAACGGTCGGCCAGTGTTCCAGGGCACCGTTCCAGGAGTCTCCGACAACTTGCTGCTGCCAGGTATGGCGTCCATCTTTTTCAGTGGTGGAGCGGCAGGCAACGATAGCCTAATGTTTACGCTCGACAACACCGTGACCGGGATTGCCAACACGAATCAGACTTACGCCATCGGCGATGGCGCCGGCGACGGCGTCGATTCGGACGGAGAAATTCTAACGGTCGATACTGTCGATAACACGATTGCGCACCAAATCTACTTCACCGGCCTGGAGCCGATTACTACATCGGGTGTCGCAGGCGGCACACTAACAATTTTGGGCGACGGCGCTGCAAACATCATCGAAGTTATCGACGCAGACGCAGTTGCTGGTCCCGCCGGATTTACGCGAGTTCGCGAGACGGCCGGATTCGAGACCTTCGATTTCGCTGCCGATGCCTTTACGGCACTTGAGGTCTACGGGATGGGCGGCAGCGATACGATTGACCTGCGATCATTGGATGTTAACGAAGACACCTTGACCGCAGTTCGCCTGGACGGCGATAGCAATGTTGGTGGAGACAATTCTGACGACGAGATTCGCGTGCGTAGCACCACCAGTCTGGCAGTCACGTCGACGGTCAGCTTGTTCGGCGGTGCAGGTGGCGACACATTCGTTTTGGACAGCACACCAGCCGATGGCGCCGCTACGGGCACGGTGGATAACATTACGTCCTTGATTGCGGTCTCGCCCACCGGCGACGAAGGTGGCACCGACCTGCTGCGTATTGTGGATACGGATGACGCCACGGGAGATACCGTGCGAGTCACCAGCACCACGATTGGCGAGCCAGGGGCGAATGGAATCACCGGCAATAACAATGGCACAACGGCCGACATCACTTATGGGGCCGGCGACCAGATTGAAACCATCAACATCTTCACCAGCAATACCGGTGGCGATACTGTCAATATCCGTAGCACACTGTCTGGATCGGTCTACAACATCGCAACCCAGGCGGGTGGCGACACGGTCAATATTGCCAGCAACGCACCCACATTGCTCGCTGGTGCTGGCAACCTGAATGCGATTGACGGCGCAATCACTCTCGATACGGGTGCCGGTACTGACACGCTGAATATCTCGGACTTTGACGATACGACGGGTGACACCTACAGCCTGACGCAAGCGGGCCCTGGGGAGCAGACGACCGTTAATTGGGTTGATGGCTTTGCCGGTGTCGAGGTGACCTACAACTCGAATTCGCTCGGGACCAACGCTGGCAATAACGGGACGCTCGAGAACTTGAACCTGACCGGTGCGAATCCGCTGACGTCAAACAACACGTACAACATCTTCCATACGACGGCGACAATCCAAACGACGATTAGCGATGGCGATGCGACCGTGACCGGAGCGGGCAATAACGGTACATTCGAGATTGATGCCAATCAGTTGCAGCCGGGAGCAGCCAATACGTTCAATGGCTTTGACGGCAACGACACATTCAACGTCGACTACAACAATGCCGGCGGCGGTGCGACGGGAGGGACCTTCGTAATCAGCGGCGGTGCGAACAATGCACCCTTGTCCAACAACCGTGACCTGATCAACATCAACAACATCACCGGAATCCGCAACGCAACATTCAGCTATCAAGCCGGCGCTGGTGAAGTCGACGTGGACGGTCTCGGCACGACGCTGGATGCCGATACGGTGGAACAGATCAACTACAACGCCGACGTCGCGAACAACGACACGGTGGTTGTCAATGGCCGCAACGGTACGGCGGATGATTTGACCGTGGCTCCGATTACAGCAAGCCGCGCGTTGGTATTCCTAGACGGCGATCCTTGGGATGGGCCGAATGAAGGCGATTTGTTCGACCAGTTCCCCGGTGTCGCAGGCGGATCCAACGGTCCGGACATTGATATCAACGGCGTGAGCGCTGCGGCAGGCGCGTTGACCATCCAGGGAAACACAACCCCGACGGCAACCGAAGACGATCAAGTTTATATCTATGCACCCAATGAAGCGCCTTTGACGGATGCTGCCGGTAATACAACGACGCTGAATCCGTTCGGATTTGGTGTCGGCGTGATCATTCCCGGCTTTGGCGGCGGTACAAGCTTTGACGCCATCGACATTTCGAACCCTGGTGCCGTAACACGAACTCAAATCACCAGCGATCGAAACGGTGCGGCGACCAATTTGCTGGCTGTTGATATGACTCGCGCGAACGGATTCGGCCAAACGAATCCATTGGAACCAGGATTGGTGGTCAGCACCGGTTTTGAAGTGACGCCGTTTGTCTCGGCGACCGATCAGCGAGCCGACGCCACCACAGTGACGCCGTCCCCGGACTACTTCATTCAAGTCAACGGTGGTCGGCCGTTTGATCCAGGCGACGTCACCGCGCCCGTGGGCGATCGCATTATCTTGAACTATCCGAATGGCGTGAATGTTTACAGCGATCAAGCAAGTCCGCCAAATGTCTCCACCGTCGGCATTGGTGCCGCGTTTGGAATCACATTCAGCTCGATGGAAGATGTGCTCATCGATACACCCACGGCGAACATCGTTGGTGACGACAACGGCAACGCGCCCGGACAGCACGACGAATACTTGATCACTGGTATCGCGGACTTTGATCCAGATGGCGGCGGCCCGGGCCCCAACGACGGGATTCAAAACGATTTCACGCTCCAAATCAATGATTCGTCACCGATCACGTTCCTGGATGTCAGCAATCTGAACGTGTACGGAACAACGCTGCCTGGGGCGCCCGATGAAAATACAGCAGGGTCCGGCAACGATCGCGTCGCCATCCAGCCCTACGCGACGAATCTGGCCGAATGGCAAGTCGATGTTCAGGTAAATCTCCAAGACGGTGATGACCGGGTCGCGTACACGGGCGTCTTGAACATTCTTGACGACATTTTGGTCGACGCCGATTTCGCCGACGCCGGCGAAGGCCGCATTTTCGACGATAACGTGATGGGTACGGTATCCGGTGTTGCAATTAACTTTGCGAATACCGAGAACGTCAACGTAAACGCCAATCCGAATGACGGCGATTTGCTGACCATTCGTACGACAACCCAAGACGATCAGGTTCTGTTGCGGTTCGACCCGGATCGAACGGGCGGACGCACCGGTGTGGATGCGGGTACGAACACACTCGGCGTACCGAACGACACGCGCGATGACGACATCCGCATCGCCAATCACTTCGACGTCGTGATTGACGATGGCCGCGGTGTCCACAATCTGGCGAGTTTGGCAGCCACCGTTACGACGCCGCTTGATGCGACCGTTGTAAATGGTTTCGGAGCTGTGGTGCTGGACCTGCAAGAGGGCGACGACACGGTGACGATCGATGTGGTGGCGGCGTTCGACGATTCAGAAGTTGCAGCCAACGATACGGCGAACGACGCGATCGGCGGCGGCGCTGGAACGCTTCCGCTGAATGTGACAATCCTCGCGGGGCCACCCAACGCCAGTGACATGCTCGTCGTTAACGGTAACCAAGACGCAAACGATGGCTTCGCTTATACTCCGGGCGCTGACTCACAATCAGGAACGATTGTGATATCGGGCACGGATACCGGTGAAGTCAGCTTCAGCGGTGTTGAAGATATCTCCTTGAACGGTGGCGGGTCGACGGCGGGCAATACATCTGCCGACACATTGACCTTAAACGGCACGGGCGGCAACGATGTGTTCACATTAAACGCGGTTCAGGTCGCGAATGCGCCGGGCGGCACAGCACAGGTCAACGATGGCCCGGCGATTACATTCGCCTCTTTCGGCGTGACCTTTGACACGGGCGCGGCAACCAGCAGCGTAACGCTCACGGGTGGCGATGGCGACGACGTGTTCAACGTCACGCATGCCTCCGCGTGGCAAATGCTGAATGTCAATGTCGACGGTGGCACCCCATCGGCCAGCGACGAATTTAACCTGCTCGGGACCAACGGCGACGGCACCGCTCCGCCCAGCCTGCCAGATGGCATCGATACGTTTACATACACGCCGACAAGTGAGAATGCAGCAACATTGAATCTCAATTCCGACGGCGTCACCACCAACTATCTGCTGACGAACGTCGAAGCGGCTTCGATTGACGGGCTGGGCCAGGATGGAACTTCCGTCGATACTTTGACCAGCACGCTGGCACACTCGCAAATCACTCCCGACCCATTTGTTTTGGGCCGCGGTACGTTGACAGCCCAAGACGCTGTCGGCGGAAACCCACTTCTGCCGTTGAGCTACGATGGGATCGAGAATCCCGTTGTCAGCGGCAATACCGTGGTTGTGCTGGGCAGCGAACTGAACGACGTGATCACCGTCGGATTTGAGGATCTCGACAACGACACGATGTTTGACGAAGTAGCAGTTCGGGTTAACGGTAACCTGCTCGATGTAACGGGCTATCCGAATCTCGTACTGAACGGCCTCGGCGGTGATGATGTCATCCGAATCGCACCTGACCTTGGAAAGACGGTCACGGTGGTCGGCGGCGGCAGCAACGATACTTTGGTGCTGGATACTCTACTGAGTGCTGCGACGCCGACCTATAACTACGTCGCTGGTCCTTCTATTTTGACACCAGGTCCCAAGAATGGCGTGTTGTCGGATGCAGGCACGGGCACGACTGTCGAGTATCTGGGCGTCGAAGCCGTTCACCTGGCGCTGAATGCCGGTAACGGTGACCAAGTGACGGTTCGCGACGACGCCGGCGACAACACTTGGTCCATTGGCGCCGGTGAGCCTGTCGGTGGCATCCCCACTGTCCGTGTCGCCATAGACGATCGTTCGCCGCTCTCAATTCAAGACGTCGACGCGCTCGTGTTTGAAAATCGCGAAGGCGGTACCGACCACTTCATCGTGTCGGCTAATCAGCTGACCAATGCCAGCACATACACGTTTACCGGATTGGGTGCGACTTCGGCGGATATCCTAGAAGTCGTCGGTAGTGGTGGGCAAGAAGCATTTGAGGTGACCGATACGACGGTTGACAGCGGGCCAAGCCCGACGCTGACGTACGGAAGCTTCGGAACAGTCGTTCTCGATGGTCTTGGTGACGATGACACGTTTACGGTGACCGCGAACACAGCTTTGGTTTCCACACCGGTTCATGTCGTGGGTGGAAGCGGCTTTGATACGTTGCGCATTCAAGGAACAGTCGCCGGTGTAACGGACACGACCTACACCCCAGGTCTTGGTTTGTCCGATGGCCAGTTGGATTACGACGCTGGCGCGATGTCCATCACCTTCACGGGTCTAGAGCCCGTTCAAGACGCCCTTGCGTCGACGAACTTAACGGTGAACGGTACGCCCGGAAATAATGCGATTTCCTACTCAGCTGGCGCCAATGCCGGCCTAGGTATCTTCGGCGCTGTGACGAATACCGGTTTGGTCTCGGTCGACGGCTTCGAGACTATCGAATTTGCCAACAAGGTCAATCTCATCATCAACACCGGAGCGGGTAGCGACTCTGTCAGCATCAACAATTCATCATTGCCGGACGGCATCGTAGCAGCAACCAGCACCATCACGGTGAATAATGGTGATCCCACGGCCAGCGATACGCTAACGGTCAATTCGCAGTCCGCGGTCAATGACACAATGGTCGTATTACCCAGTGCAACCACACAGGGCGCGGGAACGGTGGATTTCACGGGCAACAATCTGCCCGACGTTGTCTACACAGGTGCGGAGCACATTAATCTCGTCGGCCAGTTGGCTGAGGGCGACACGTTTGGTGTCGACGGTACGGCCGGCAATGACGTGTTCGAATACTTCAGCGGTGAAACTATCGACTCGGGGCGCATTCTGGGCACGATGAATCTCGGAGCCGGCGCGGGCATCAGCCTCCCCGAAATCGCCTTCTCGAATATGAATCCAGGCGTTGTGCGGGCGTTCAACGTGCAGGGCGCACAGGGAGGCAACGATACATTCCTGTTCGTAGCAACCGACAGCGACGACACGATCGTTTACGACGGATCCAGCGCCTTGACGAATGGCCAGGGCGCGGTGGTGATCGCGAACATCGACATTGGTACTGCTAACAGCGGAATTGCAGCAGGCAACACGAACGTACTGATCATTCAAAGCAATGATGGTGCGGACAATATTACTGTTACCGGCGAAGCGAACGTGCTGATCGATGTGCGCGGTGGACAGCCTGATTCTGGTAGCGACACACTTACTTACAATGCGGCGGGCGATGTGCGCTCGCGGCTGACGGCAAACAATATCAGCGATGCCGGAGTAGCCGGTGACCCCGATGTGGTGTACTCGGGCATCGAACGCCTGGTTATCGAGGCGGCTGGTAACACAGTTCGTGTCGAGGGAAACGCGTTCGACGAGGACGCCTTCACCGTTCGTCCAAACGACGCGATGGGCGCCGAAGTAACTATCGCCGGCACGGATACCGTCTTGCAGGTGAATAATTCGGATACGGCTGGTATCGAGATCGATGGCAACGACGGCGCAGGCTTTGCCAATTCACTCTTGGTCATCGGCACGGATGCAGGTGAAACAATCGACGTCGACGTCACCACCGTTCCCAACGTCTCTGTCGGGAGCCGCTTGCCGGTCAACATCATTGATATCCAGTCGCTAGCCATCGATGGCGGTGACGGCAACGATACATTCAACGTCACTCCCGGCGACTGGCCTGTCCTCATTGACGGTGGTGACCCAATTGGCATGGGTGATACGCTGAACTTGACACCCGCAGGTGCTCCAATATTTACCCCTGGTCCCGAGAGCGACGAAGGCGACTTTGCTGTTACTGGTGCACAGCCAGTTAGCTTCGATCACATTGAAGCGGTGACGGTAGATCTGGCTGGTGCCGCTGGTTTGGCGACGATTATGGGTACAGGTGACGACGACCACATCACGGCGACGGGTACGGCGATGGATGAAGTCGCAGTACAGGTGAATGACGGCCCGATTGTGACTTACACGAATGCGGTGAATCTGACGCTGCAAGGTAAGAATGGCGACGATGACATTGTGATCGATGCGGCTTTGGCCGGTGCGGGCGTGGCCTTCACGGTTGAAGGCGGCTCGTCGACCAACGGCAGCGATACGCTGACCGTGTACTCGATTGCTGGTGTGGATAATCTGTTTGTCGTTCCTACATCCCAGGACGCGGGTCGCGTGGAGCACTCCAGTACGGCCGGCGACGTAACGTACAGCGGAATTGAGGATATTGAACTGGTGGGGCAACTCGGCGACCCGGACACGTTTGGCGTCGACGGGACGGCCGGGGCTGACTTGTTCGAGTACTTTAGTGGCGACACGCCGGACACCGGCACCGTACGGGGCTTAATGAATAATGCGACGTTCTCGTTGCCCACGATCACGTTCGCCCAGATGAGTCCGTTTGTGGAGCGGAGCTTTGCGACCGTTACTGGCGGCGGTGACGACGACTTTGCTTTCCAAGCCACATTCCTGGATGACGAAGTCGAATATGACGGAGCAGCGCACGAACTGACAAATGCTATTGACGGAACACCAGTGGCGATGATTCAACTTGGTGATTCGATCACAGGCGTGGTGATTGCTACGGTGGACGGCGATGACACCATCGACGTTTCACCGCGTGATGGTGTGACCGTAATCGTGCAGGGTGGCGAGGGTTCACCGTTCAGCGACGTGTTGAATTACACTTCCGCAGGCAACACAACCGTGGAACTTTCTACGGGCGACATCGAAGACGCCGGTTCAGCAGGCACGCGTGACGCGTCGTTCTCTGGTATTGAAGTAGTCAATGTCATCGCTGGAGGCAGCGATCTGACGGTGGAAGGAACCGTAGGGAACGATACCATTCGTGTGCTGCCAACAGGCGCGGCTTCTGCCACGGTGTTGGCGGACGGCCACCCGATCATTAACGGCTCGGGCATCGGAACCTTTACGGTCAATGCCGACACGGCTGCCGGCAACGCCGGTTCGGACACCGTCATCGTCGAGGGAACTGAAAGCGGAGAAACGATCGGTGTAACAGCAAGTCAGGTAACTGTCGGAGCGCTTGAGCCTGTTAATATTGTCAACCACGAAGCGTTAACAGTCGCTGGCCAGCAGGGCGGTGATACGTTTAATGTGACCGTGGGCGCGGTTCCGATCTTTATTGACGGTGGCGATCCGATTGGTCCGACAGGCGACACATTGAATCTGACCGTTCCTGCGGCAACCGGCGCGGTGACGTTTGTTCCCGGTCCGGAGTCCGACGAGGGAGGATTTAGCGTCGTTAGCGTCCAGCCGGTCAGTTACGACCACATCGAAGCAGCGACGGTGAACGTGAACAACAATGCGTTGACGATTTGCGGCACGAACGGCGATGACGACATCAACATTACCAGCGGTGGTGCGAATTCGGTAACCGTGTCAGTAAACGATGGCCCGGCAATCACGTACACGAATGTCAACGCCTTGACGATCGATGCCAAGGCAGGTGACGACGACATTGATGTGGACCTGGGTGGCAACACGATTGCAGGCACGTTCACGATTATGGGTGGTGATCCGGACGCGACAGGCGATACACTGACGATCGACGGTGACGCGGCACTTTGGGTTCCTGGTTCGGCCAATGGCGGAACGCTGACGGTGGACACGCAAGCGATCACGGTGGCGTCGATCGAAGAGTTGATCTACGACGGCGAGGACTCTGGTGCTTTGACGGTTCAAGGTGCGGGCCGGTTTGTGCATACGCCGGGCGCAGCGATCGACAGCGGCAATGTCGCGTTGGAAAATCTCTTGCCGATCAGCTACACGAACGTGGGTGCGGCTGGCACGGTGACGATCAATGGTACGGGCGGCAGCGACACGCTGTTTGCCTTGGGCCAGGACTCGAACGACATCTTCAACGTACTGGCAAACAGCGGCAACGTGGACCTGCGCAGCACAGCAGGCAATCATGTTGACTTGGTTCGCGGAACAGGTGCCAATGTGGTCGAAGCGTTGATCTTGAGCGGTTTGTCAGGTGACGACACGTTTAACGTGTCCGCCGATCAGCCTTACACGTCGATTGAGTTGCAAGGTGGTGATCCGTCGAACACAGACGTCGCCAACCTGACCGGTAATGCGACGGCCATTACGGTGACCCTCGGCACGCAGCCGGTTTCAACAACCGATGCCACGGTGACTGGTGGTGGCTTGAGCAGCGTAACGCTGACCGGGGTGGAAGTGGCGAATGTGACTTCGACGGGCGCTATCTCGGTGGATGGCACGTCGAACCCCGAGACGTTCCGAGTGACTCCAACCGCGGCTAGTCGAGCGACGATTCAGCGCGATGGCGCGGCTCCTGTGTTGAATACGGACAATACTGGTTTGTTGACAATCAACGAAGGCACGGCAGGCGATGGTGACACGGTAGTCGTGGTCGGCACTTCGGGTGTCGATACGATCGGCGTAACACGCGGTGCGAACACGACGGTGCTGGTCAATGCTTTGAAGCTGATCAACGTGACGGCGGCCAATGTCGATTCGTTGGTCATCGAAGCTGGTGATGGCAATGACACGACGACTGTATCCGGCACGGGCGGTACTTCCTACTTAACGGTTTTTGGTGGTGGCCAGGACGCGAGCAGCGGCGCGGCGGACCGGTTGATTGTCAACACGGCAGCTGGCACGACGACGGTTTCACCTGGTTCAACTCCCGATTCGGGTGTCGTGGATGTTCCAGCCGCAGGCGCCGCAGAGGACGTCGCGTTCTTCGAGACGGAATTCTTGACGGTCAACGCGTCGGCCGCCAGCGACGTGTTGGTGATGCAAGGCACACACGATAATGACACGATGGCGTTACAGAACCTGGTCGGTAACAACCTGGTATGGGTCAATGACCGCGCGGTAACGACGTTCACTGTGTTCGAGACGATCACGCTGGCCGGTCGGTTTGGAGACGACAAGATCAACGTGCATCCAACGGGTCTGGTGGGTGTGACGACGATCAACGTGCAAGGTGGCGATGCCACGGCGAGCGATGAAGTGGTGGTGAACGGTTCAGGCTTGGGTGACACGATTGCGTACGAGCCAACCGGCGTTGACGCAGGCGTGGTGCGTTTGACTGGGTCGGCTCCGGTCAACATCACGACTTCTGAGCATTTGATCATCAATGGCTTGGCAGGCGGCGACACATTGAACGTGGATTCGCCAACAGGCGCGAACACGATTACCTACACGCCGGGATCGACGACTGACAGCGGCAGTGTGCTGGTCGATAACCTGTTGCCGATGGCGTTCGTGGACATTGATACGGTACTTAACTTCCGCAACGAGCCGGGTGGTGCAGGCGCCCGTGTGGATAGTCTGGTGATCCGTGGCTCCGACACCAATGATACCTTCGCCGTGCCGGCTGCGGGGAACATCGGACTGACGAATACTCCCGGTGCTCACGTGCCAGTGGGTACCGCTGGTGTCAACACATTGACACTTGAGGGCCTCGACGGTGCAGACACCTTTTCGGTCAGCGGCACACTGCCTTACACCACGACGAACATCCACGGTGGCAATCCGGACGACGCCGACGTGCTGGCGCTGGATACCGCAGCGGGCGCAGTCACGGTTGATTTAGGTGCTTCGACGGTGACGGGCTATGGTGGCACGATCAACTACAGTGGTTTGCAGACGATCGAAGCCGATGCGAACAATCAGACTTTCCGCGTGAATGGCACCGCAGGAGACGATACGCTGGTGGTCACACCAACTGGTCTCGATACCGGTACGGTGCAGGCCAACGGTGCTGATCCGGTTGTCCAGTACGAGAATATCGCCGGCAACGCGCTGACGGTCAGTGGCGCCGGAGGCAGCAACACCGTTGTAGTTGTTGGCAACGAAACAGGTGAGACGTTTACGGTGACGGACGCCCTCGTGACGGTCGGCGGCCAAACGGTGAATTACATAGCCCAAGCACTAACGGTGGATGGCCAGCAAGGCGGTGACACGTTTAACGTCACGGCAGGGGCAATTCCGATTTTCATCGACGGCAATGATCCGATTGGTCCAACCGGCGATACACTGAATTTGACGGTTCCTGCTGCCGCAGGTGCGGTGGCGTTCGTTCCGGGGCCTGAAGGCGATGAGGGTGGCTTCTCGGTCGGTGGTGTGGTGGCATTGAGCTACGACCACATCGAAGCAGCGACGGTGAACGTGAACAACAATGCGTTGACGATTTGCGGCACGAATGGTGATGACGATATCAACGTGACGAGTGCTGGTGGTAATTCGGTAACCGTGTCGGTAAACGATGGCCCAGCGATCACGTACTCGAATGTTACGAATCTGACGATCGACGCCAAGGCCGGCGATGACGACATCGATGTCGATATGAACGGCAATACGATCGCGGGCACGTTCACGATTATCGGCGGTGATCCGGACGCGTCGGGCGACACTCTGACAATTGATGGTAACGCCGCATTGTGGGTTCCTGGTTCGGTCAGTGGTGGCACGTTGACAGTAGATACCCAAGCCATCACCGTGACGACTATAGAAGCTTTGATATTGGACGGTGAAGCCTCCAACGCAACGCTTCAAGTCAACGGTACAGGTCGGTTTGAGCACACCCCAGGCGGCGCGATTGACGCAGGCAAGTTGGCCTTGAATAGCTTGCTTCCAATCAGCTACGTCAACCTGGGCGCAACGGGAACCGTGACAGCCAACGGTGCCGGTGGAGCCGACATGCTGGTCGCCAACGCAACCAACGGCGATGACACGTTTGCTGTCAGCAACTTGAACGTCATCGACTTGGCTAGCAACACGGGCAACCATGTCGACTTAATTGCAACGACGATTGAAGAGTTAACCTTGGTCGGTTTCGCCGGCCAGGACGTGTTTACTGTAAATGGTGCGAATACGTTCGCAACGATTAATGTGCAAGGCGGAGCTGGTGATGCAGACGACGCGCTGAACCTCAGTAACAATGCTGGCGCAGCCGCGATCAATCTTGGTACTTCGACCGTCACCGGATACAGCGCCACGCTGACCTATACCGGGTTGGCAACCATCAACGCGAACGTGAATGCAATGAATCTAACCGTCACTGCGACGGGCGACGATGATACGGTTGACGTAACTCCCGCCGATCCAACGAGCGGAGTCCTGCAGGCGAATGGTGCGAATCCGGTCATCAACTACTCAAATCTCGGCGCTACCTTCACTGTGAACGGTGGCGGCGGTGAAGATACGGTTGTCGTGCATGGCAATGAGACGGGCGAAACATTCACGATCACGGACGCACTCGTGACGGTAGGCGGGCAGACGATCAACTACACCGCCGAAGCGTTGACGGTCGACGGCCAGCAAGGCAGCGACATGTTCAACGTCACGCCGGGCACGATTCCAATCTTTATCGACGGCGGCGATCCGATTGGTGTGATCGGCGACACCTTGAACTTGACGGCACAAGACACCTCGATGTTCAGCCCCGGACCGGAAGGCGACGAAGGCGGATTCGTGATCGATAGCATGGAACCCGTCAGCTTCGATCACATCGAAGTGATCACGGTCGACGACCCGCTAGGCAACGACTTGATCGTGACTCACATGGGCACGCAAGGCGACGACGACATCACCGCCGTTGGCCAAGGAACGAACGACGTGGACGTGACGGTCAACGACGGCCCGGTCGTCAGCTACACCGGCATTGGGCAATTGATCCTGCAAGGCAAGAATGGCGACGATGACTTTGATGTTGACGTCAACGACTTGGCCTTGGCTAACTTCGATGTGGTTGGCGGTCTGCCTAGCACTGACCGTGACACTTTGACGGTAACCGGCGTGCTCGGCACCAACAACGACGATGCCATGTGGACACCGAACATGGTAGACGGCGGTGACTTCGAAGTCGGTGCCCAAACGATCAATGTTAGCGACGTCGAGAATCTGATTTACGATGGCGAAGAAGGCAACGAGATTCTCACTGTCAACGGTGCACTCGCCCCGACGCGGTTCATCCACACGCCAGATGCGGCCGCAGATGCCGGATCGATCTCGATCACGGACATCGGCAACGACGATGCCGGTCTGGGAATCCAGTACGTCGACCTCGGACTGGGCGGCAGCGTCCGGTTCGTGAGCGGCGGAGGTGCTACCAATGTTCTGGTAGCCCGCGGTACTTCTTCTAATGATGCGTTCACGTTGCAGGATCATGCGACGGACGAGGCGAGCATCGATCTGGTGTCGATCCTGGGTGACCACGTTGACTTGCGCACGGACGGCATCACCGCGCTCGTGCTGGATGGGCTCGATGGTGACGATGACTTTGCCATCAACATGCCCGGCATTAGTCCTGCGACCAACTTGTTCACCGGTGGCGTGCAGATCTGGGGTGGAGATCCTTCCGCCTCCGATCAAGTGACGATCAACGGAACGGCTGGCACGGACGTGATCACGCTCGCGATTGGTCAAGCCGCTGACACGTTGACTGGTGTTGTGGCCGGGCCGGTATCGTTGGTGGGCGTTGAGCACCTGTTGGTCGCCAGCAGCACTGGCGATGACGATTTGAACATCACCAACTTCGGTGGACTCAGCGATCTGGATGACGTGACTTTCGACACGGGCGGTGATGCCAACGACCGGATCGATGTGACCGGCACCGCGAATCCTGACAATACACAGGTAACTCCGACTTCGCCGACGCGAGTGGTGGCGACCGCCAATGGTCAAGGTCCGCAGTTGATCGGTCTCTTGGAAGCTGCTACGACAAGTCTGTTCACGGTCAGCGGCGGGAATAGCACCGACAAGGTGACTGTTCACGGTTCGGTTGGCAACGATGCGATTACCGTGGCACGCGCAGCTGGTGATACGAGAGTGACCGTCAATCCGGGTACGGCTTGGAAACGCATCGACCTGCTTGAAGACGCGGCCAACACACTGACAGTGGCGGCTGGCGACGGCATCGACACGATCACCGTCACGGGCGTGGGTGGCCCCATCCTCACTGTCGACGGTGGCGACGCCACGAACTCACAGCCTGGCGCTGGCGACACGTTGGCAGTTACGTTGGGCGACGGCACGACGATCGTCTCGCCGGGTGCAACTCCAGACGCTGGCTTGGTCCAGGGGCCGCAAGTCGCGGCAGGTTCGGAAGATGACGTGAACTTCTTCGGTATCGAAGCGGTCAGCTTGACCGGCAACGGCGCGAACTCGACTCTCCAAGTCGACGGCACGAACGCCAACGATACGATCAATGCTCTGAACAACGGTGCCAATCGCGTCTGGGTGAACGACCGCGCACCGGTCGAGTTCACCACCTACGCCACACTGCACTTGAACGCCCGCAACGGCGACGACAAGATCAACGTCACGCCGGACGGACTGCATACGGGCGGAGTCAATGAGATTCGCGTGACCGGCGGCGATCCATCCGCGAGTGACGAACTCGTGCTGAACGGCACCGTCGGTCAGGACGGGAACATGCTCTTTACGCCGACCGGCCCGGCGGCGGGCACGTTCGACGTCAACTCGGCGACTCCACTGACCTTCGTGAGCTTCACGACTGTCGAGTCGGTCGTGATCAACGGCCAGGGCGGAGATGATGTATTGACCGTCGACAGCAGCAACGGTACTAGCCGTGTCACCGTGACACCGGGTGCGACGATCGACTCTGGCAGCGTGCGAGTCGATTCGCTTGTGCCGATGAGTTTCACCAACCTCGGTGCTGGCGCCGAATTGACGATCGACGACACGGGTGCAGGCGTGGACGATTTGGTCTACGTCGGTACTGACGCAGCCGATACGTTCAGCGTGGCTGGAGTTCAGACGATCGACTTGAACAACCAGATTTCGGTCAACACGATCGGTGTCGAAAACTATACGCTACAAGGCAAAGGCGGCGATGACACCTTTAATATTACTCCGGTAGGAGCGGCAGCCGATCCGGACGTGGTGATCAACGTCCAAGGCGACGAACCGGGTAACGGGAGCGATGTGCTCAATTACACAGCTCAAGTAGGTCCTCAAGCTGTTGTCGTGGACCTGGGCGACGCACAGGTACGCCAAGCAACTTTTGGTGATGTCAATTATTCCGGCATCGAAATCATCAATGCGGATGCGAACGATAATACGCTGAATGTCGAAGGCACCGACGCCGATGACCGCTTTGAAGTGACACCTTATGGCGGCGACGCCGGTACACTCCAGAACAATGGTGTGGCGCCACGCGTCAATTACTTGAACGTCGACCTGAACACAGTCAATATCAACGCACTGGGTGGCGAAGACACTTTGGTTGTCAATGGCACTGCCGCGAACGACAATTTGACGGTCAATGTAGGCGGCTTGACGGTCAATACCGGCACGCTGGGAGGTATCGTAGTTTTCGATGGCACTACGGAAGCGTTAGAAGTCAACGGCTTGGCTGGCGACGATAACTTTGCTGTCACGGCAGGTGCGATCCCGGTCTTCCTGCTCGGTGGCGACCCGATCGGGAATGCGGGTGATGTTGTTGACATCCAAGCTGGCGATGCTGCCACGACCGTATTCCCGGGCCCGGAAACGGATGCGGGTTCGGTCAACGTGGGTGCAAACGAGCTCATTAGCTTCGATGAAATCGAAGGACTGACAGTTACCAATCCAAGCAGCCTGACAATTCGCGGCACCAATGGTGACGATGACATCACGATTATTGGTAATGATCCCGCCGTCGATGGAACGCCAACGAACGACTTCCAGTTCTCTGTCAATGCTGGGCCGCTGGTGCAAGTCACGGATGCCGACAGCTTGCTCGTTCAGAGCTTGAACGGCGACGATGACATCGATATCGAAGTGAACTCCCTGAATCTCACGGGTGACATCGACGTCGACGGCGGCCTGCCGGGCATCGGTGGCGGCGACACCGTCACCATTCGCGGTATCGCTGGCCCCGCAGACAGTGCGAGTTGGACGCCGCAGCAATTGGACGGCGGCGATTTCTCGGTCAATGGTGAAACGATCGACATCACGGGAGTCGAGAATCTAGCCTACGACGGCGAAGGCGACAATGAAACGCTGACGATCATTGGTGACGGTTCGGCTGCTGATACGGGGGACACATTCGTCCACACACCCGGTGCGGCGCGCGACGCAGGCAATGTGAGCATCGACAACGGTGCGGATACGCTACTCGGCATCGATTACAGCAACCTCGGCTTGGGTGGCAATATCGTGATCAACGGTGCAGGTGGCTCCGATCGATTGGTAGCGTTGGGGACCGAATCTAGCGACCAAATCAATTCCGTTCTGACGGCCGATGATGCGATCGACATCGATTTGGAAAGCAGCCTCGGCGTGCATGTCGATCTCCGTAGCACGGCGGTCGAGAGCTACACGTTGAACGGTTTGCAGGGCGATGACGACATCGCGTTCGTGCCTGTAGGTTTCAATGTTACGGGAAGCTTCGCAGTGTTCGGCGGCGACTCGGACGACACGTTGTCGATTTCCGGTGACACCAATGCCGCGGTCGTCACAATCAGCCCCGATGCGGCTGACAGCGACGATCAAGACATTTCGGGGATTGTTACCCCGGTGATTGATGTGACGGGCATCGAAGTCATTCGATACACCGGCAACGGTACTGCCGCTGAACGGCTTGACGTCAATCTGGGAGGCGGTGACAACACCGCTCGCGTCGAGCGAGGTGTAGGCGTTGACTTGGTGACGAGTGATAGCTTACCTAGCGTCGAGTTTACGGGCGTCAACCGCTTCCGCGCCATTGGCGGAGCTGGCAGCGATGTTGTGACGTTCAAGACTTGGTTCCTCACAGGTGCAGTGGCAGGAAACTACGAATTCGATGGCGGCGCGTCCGACGCCTTGGTAATTGAAGGTGCGGACGGAGCCACTGCTGCCGGTAATGACGCCTTCCTAGTGACGAATCCTGCGGGCGGTTCTGTTGCCGTGACGGACTCACGAGGCGCGGGAGTTACGGTGACCGCAACAAATGCGGCGCTCGGTCGTTTGGGAATCAATACTCTGGGTGGCGACGATTTGGTGACGGTGGATGAGACGGGCGGGCTAATCGCCCCGCTGATCACGTTCGATGGCGGTAGCGGCTCGGATGCGTTAGCCGTAACCGGCACGACGCTTGTTACCAACGCCAGCTACACGCCGGGCGCGTCGGTCACCGAAGGTCGCTTGCGTTACGACACGATGACCATTGATTTCGTCAATCTCGAACCGGTTTACGACAACGTGTTGGCCACAAACCTCACGGTCAACGGGACGAACGCGAGTAACGCAATCAATTACACAGCGGGTCCGAAAGCCGCAGCGGTGTTTGCGGCGGCAACCGCGACCGGTCTCGTATCGATCGACGGATTTGAAACGATCGAGTTCGCCAACAAGGGTACGTTGATTCTGGATGGCATGGCGGGTGACGACGACTTCCATCTGCGTAACGGAGCAACGCCTGATGGTTTAACCGGTATCACAGTTCGAGGCAATGATCCGACGGCCAGCGACTCGCTAACCGTGAACGGATTGATCATGGGAGCAATTGCCGTAAATCACACGAGCGTCACGACGGGAACCATCGCGGGCGCCGAGCCCGTCACGGTGACTTACAACACACTCGAACAGCTGAACGTCTGGGCAGGCATTAGCACCAGTCTTGCAGTTACTGGCTCGACAACGGGTTACATTGTTAATCCAGGTGCAGAGGCCGACCAGGGCGCAGTATTGAGCAGCGGCGTGCCGATCGCATTCGACGGATACGGGACCGGCGAATCGATCAACTTGTCGGGTGATGGCGCAACCACGGTTGTAGTTAATGGCACTTCCAACAACGATACCTTTACGGTGGCGGCGAATAACAACGTCACGATCGCTGGTCGTGCGGATATTGCCAACGCAGTCGGATCGACTGTCACCATGAATGCTGGCAACGGAGCGGACTCGTTTGTCGTAGACGGTGGTAACACCCTTGCAAATATTAATGTTAACGGTGGCGACGGCGATGACGATGATTCGCTGGACGCGAATACGCCGGCGGGTGCGGTTACCGTCAACTTGGGGGCGTCCACGGTTGCTGGGTACGGCGGTCTGATCACCTATACTGGATTGCAAACAATCGATGCGGATGCGGGCGACGCCCAAATCTCGGTCGTTGGTGGTGCAACTGACGAAGACGTTACTGTCACGGTGTTCGACAGCGAGTCCGGCAAGGTCGAGCGGGGCTTTGCTGTTCAACAAAACGGCCAGACGCAAAGTGATATTGTTGACCCCGTGCTGTTCTATCGAAACACCAACGGCGCAGCCGTTTCCTTCGATTTGGCGGGCGGTGAAGATACGTTGATCGTGGTCGGCAACACACTGCCGCAACGCTTTGACGTTAATGCTTCCGATGCCGTCAACGCAGATGGTGATGCACTGCGAACGGTGGCGATTGATGACAATGACGATGCATCGAACGATGGACTTGTCACGTGGGTTGCAGGTGGAATCGAGTCGCTGGTCGTTAACGGCCTGGAAGGCGACGACACCTTCGACGTGACGGCTGACGACGACACTACGGTCTTCATCGACGGTGGCGACCCGATCGGCCAGACCGCAGGCGACTTGATCAACATCATCGCTGGCGGAGCTGTGGTCAGTTGGGAAGCCGGGCCTGAGCCAGATGAAGGCGGTTTCATTGTCGGTGCCAACGAACGCATCAGCTACGACCACATCGAAGCCTTGGGAGTGTTCAGCGCTGCGAAGGCAATCATCGTGGGCACGAACGACGACGACGAGATCACGGTCATCGCTCGCGACGATTCGACGCACGGCGTACTAGCTACAATGTCGCCCGGCATCCAGGACTTCACCACCGCAGTCAATGACAGCCCTGACATTTTGTGGGTGAACACGCCAGAGATCTTCATCGATGGCTTACACGGCGACGACGACATCACACTTCGCACTCCGGCACCGAACCAAGCCGTGTGGGGCGTCGATGTCTTCGTGGCAGGTGGCTTGGCCTCAACACCGGAAGTTGGCGATCGGCTGCGGGTGGAAACCCCGTACCAGAACAATGAGGTCGTGTACCAGCCGACAGCTCCGGATGCAGGCATCCTGCGGATCTACGACGATGGTGCTGCGAATTTGCATTCGACCGTTCGTATAGGCTCGTGGCGAGTTGACCACGATGGCACGAATGGCTTCCAGACCCCGTTTGAATACGTCTCGTCGCCTGGCGGTATCGAGTCCCTCTTGTACGACGGGCTAAGCGCCGAAGGTCTGTTTGACCACGACAACGACGCCCATACCACGACGCAGAATACGCCAACCGCATTTACCGATACCGTTACCGTAGTCGGTGACGGCTTTGCTCAGGCGGCCAGCAACGATCGATTCGTTCACACGCCAGGCAACGCGGCTGACAGCGGAAGCGTTGCGGTCAGTGATTTGACGAACGGTCAGAGCATGTTGGGAATCAGCTACTCCAACATCGGATTGGGCGGCTTGGTCGCGATCGACGGCCGCGGCGGCAGCGATACCTTGGTCGCAAGCGGCACGTCTGCCAGCGACACCATTGATGTCGACTTTAATGCCAACAACGAAGCTGACATCACGTTGACCAGTTCCGCTGGGCCACACGTCCTGCTGACCACGAATATCGACTTCCCGGCAGACCTGGCAGGTAATGTCGAGAACTACGAGATTCGCGCCGGAGAAGGTGATGACAATATCAATCTCCAATCGCAGATTCTGTCGACGGGCACGTTTGGTGTCTTTGGCGATGGCAACGGAGATGGAAGCGATAGCTTGAACATCACGGGTGACAATGGGATTGTCGAAACGATTACGGTCCAGCCCGATGCAACCGAAAGCGATGATCAAGACATCCTCGGTTTGATGCCGCAAGCCGCAACAGATCGTCTTGATGTGACTGGAATCGAGTTGATTGCCTTCGAAGGTGGCAACAGTTCAGATACCTTAAACGTCAATCTTGGTTCTGGAGACAACACCGCGCGGGTAGCCCGAGGTAACAATGCGGATCTGGTAACGAGCAACAGCTTGCCGAATGTTGAGTTCCAAGGCATGAGTGCCTTTAACATCGTCGGACAAGGTGGTGCTGATGTCGTCACCTTCGCTACTTGGTTCCTCGGCGGAGCAGTGGCGGCCAATTACACCGCCGATTTGGGCGCTACCGACACCCTGGTTATCGAGGGTGTTGGTGGGGCTGGCGTCGCGAACGATCGCTTTGTCGTGACGCGACCGACTGCCACGGCGGCCCGTGTGACCGATAACAAGGGCACGACCGGAGGAACTCCGGTTGTCGTTACGGCAACCAACGCGGCGACAGGACGATTGGTCGTCAACACGCTTGGCGGCGACGACTGGTTGACAGTTGATGTCGGCGCATCCGATTTGATCAATGTTCCAATTACGTTTGACGGTGGGCAAGGCAACGATCTCTTGATCGCTCGCGGAACTCCCGCCACGCCAGTCGTTACAGCGACGTATACTCCGGGTGCAGCGGTGACAGAAGGTCGTTTGACCTACGACGCCAATATGGTCATCGACTTCCTCAACTTAGAGCCGGTCGTCGATCTCATTCCGGCTGCCACACTGGTTGTTAACGGCACGAACGCGGACAACGCGATCAATTACATCGTTGGCCCCAACAGCGGTGTCGCCAACGCCATCAATCCAGCGGCCTTAACCACAGGCTTAGTCTCGGTCGATGGCTTCGAGACCATTGAGTTCGGCAATAAGGTGAACTTGACGCTCAATGGTAATGCCGGTGACGACGTCATTTCGTTACGCAATGGAACGACTCCGGCTGGCTTGACGGGCATTGCCGTCAACGGCAACGACCCCACCGCGAGCGACAAGCTGGTAGTCAATGATCTGGCTGCTGGTAACACCGTCACAATCGCAACAGCAACCAACACGATAACGGGTGCGGAACCTGTTCCAGTTGTATACGGAACGATCGAAGGCATTTCGTTGACGACGACGATTCCTGGTGCTGAAGTAGCCGTCACGGGTTCGATTAACTACACCGTCAATCCAGGTGCCGAGACGGACGAGGGAACGATCCTCACCGACGCTGATCCGGTAGTAAGCTACTTCGGCTACGGTGCGGGTGAGACGATCGACCTGACCGGGGCCGGAGGCGGTGTGGCAACGGTAAACGGTACTGACGAGAACGACACGTTCGGCATTTCCGCGGGAGCGGCTGGTGCGGACAATGACGTAGCGTTTGCTGGTCGAGCCACCATCGAAACAACGACCTTGCCCACGGTGACCGTGAATGCCTTCGAGGGCGAAGACCTGTTCAACGTCAACGGCAGCAACATCTACACCACGATTAACGTAAACGGCGGCGATGGCGATGATGACGACATCTTAACCGCCACGAATGCTCAATCGGCCGTTGAAGTCGATCTTGGCAACAGCACGGTGATAGGTTACAGCAGCGCGGCAGGTACGCCGGTACTCAATTACACCGGTTTGGAGATTGTCGCGACGGATGCGACAGGTCAAACGATGGAAATCGTCGGCACCTTTGCAGACGATCAAATCGTGGTCACCCCGTTGGACGGAATGTCCGGTGCAGCACAAGCCAACGACCGAGATCCGATTGTCTTGTACAGCGGGACCACAACCGTAGATATCGATGGTGGTGGCGGAGAAGATCACCTGACAGTCAACGGTTCCTCGTTGGGCGAAGCAATCACTGTTAGCGGCACCGCGACCACCACTCCAGGCGGCACAGTGACCTACAACAGCGGCGCCCCGGATGAAGCCATCGAAGCCTTGACCGTGAACGGGTTGCAAGGCGAAGACACGTTCACCGTTACGCCAGCCATCATTCCGATCTTCATCGACGGCGGTGACCCCATCGGTTCGACGAACACGGGTGACACGATCAACATCCAGGCTGGTAACGCCAACACGACGTTCTTCCCCGGACCGGAAGGCGACGAAGGTGGTATCGATGTTGGTGCGAACCAAACGGTCAGCTACGACCACATCGAGAATTTGACGATCACCGATCCGGATCAATTGAGCATCTGCGGCACGAATGCCGACGATGACATCACATTGGTCACTAATGGTCCCGATGACCTTCAGTTCTCTGTCAACGATAGTCCGTTCGCGACCGTCACCAACGCCAACAGTGTTGTGGTCGAGGGTAAAGCAGGCGATGACGATATCGTCATGCAAGCTTCCGCGACATTCGCGATTCCCGTCACATTGGACGGCGACTTCGTCACGCCTTTCGTAGGAGGCACGCCATCTTCAAATGGTGATACGATTAAGATCAGTACGCCGTACGCAGGCGAGTCGGCCGAGTACCGTCCAACCAGTTCCAGCGGTGGTAGCCTGACTCTGACGACTGCCGGCAGCATGATCACGCTCGCTCACGCTGAGGAATTCCTGTTTGATGGCGAAGAGAACGGAACCGGCGCATTCGCCACGGCGTTGACCGTATTTGGTAATGGCGCGAACAACCTGATCGTGCATCAACCGGCGATTCAGGATAATGCGGGTACCGTTTCTGTTGACGAATTGTTACCCGTGACCTACGAAGGGTTGGATCGCGCGGGCGCAACCGGCCTAACGATCGACGGTGAAGCCGGCAACGCAGATATTGTCGTCGCGCTCGGCACACCCGCAGCCGACACATTCATCGTGCCCGGAACGCCGGACATCTTCCTGAATACCCGAATCCCAATTAACACGGTTCAGGTCGAATCTTACGTACTCGAAGGACTCGATGGCGATGATGATTTCAACATCATCCCGATCATCGACGCCAGCGTTGACAACGGTACCGGAACTATTCCGATTTTGGTGAATGCAGAAGGCCCGAGTGGAAGCGATCAAGTCAACTTCCAGGTCAACATCGCCGACGCTGGGCCGAATGAAGTTTCGGTGGATTTGGATTCAGCCCGGACCACCTCACCCGAAGCGATTCCGACGATCACTCAAACGGGGCTTGGTGCTGTGACTTTGTCCGGCGTCGAGACCGCTACGATCGACGCGAATGAAAACGATCTGTATGTTTCCGGCACACGTACAGAGGACACGATCACGTTTACTCCGCTCAGTGCTGACTCGGGACATGTCAGTGCGGTTGGCGTGCCAACACAATTCCTGTTCGACGAAGTCACCCAAGGCGTCAGCACATTCACGATCAGTGGCGGTGCGGCTGGTCTCGGCGGCGGGGGCGGCTTTGCAGACAAGGTGATTGTGAACGGAACCTCTGGCCGAGATTTGATTCGAGTTGACGGTCCAAGACGGACGGTCAGCGTTGAAGTTCTGCCGTTCTTTGCCGGTGTTGGCACGCTTTGGCGAAATGTGACGCTGGATAACGGTACCGCCACCATTGGCTCGGCAGGAATCATCGAATCGGTCACTGTCGAGGGCAACGATGGCGATGACACGTTCTGGGTGGCGTCGGCTCCAGCAGTTGGAAATGGTTTGTACATCAATGTCGAAGGTGGCGAGCCTCGTGCTTCCGACGCGTTGGTTGTAACAAACCTGAACGCAGATGGAACGCGTGCCTTCTTAAGCGATGCGGCTGACTATGTCGTCATTCACCGCAGCCGAACCCCGGACGCGGGCAACGTACTGCCGTTCAATGCCACCGTTCGTCGTCCGAGCATTTCTTACAACAACGTGGAAGTCGTGTCTGCAAACTTCGATACGACAAATGCGAAGAACAATCGCAATACGGGTGATCCAAACATCACGATCATGGGACCGGACTTGCATGAGCCGAACGAGTTCCGCACAAATTCGTCTTACGTCGGAAGCGGTGAGACACTGCAGATCACCAACGCCGAGATCTTCCCGAACGTCGACGAGCATCCCGCTGTTCCCGAAGATCACGACTACTACCGAGTTATCGCGAAGGACAATGGAACGCTCGACTTCCAGGTGTACTTCAATGACATGAATAACCTGGTACCCGGCGATGGCAACATTAATATCGAGGTCTTGGATGCAGCCGGAAACGTCATTGGCGGCACCGGAGCATTCGGCAGCAACGAAAACGGCATTGGCGATCACAACGAGCGGGTTCGCATTCCAGCGGTCGCAGGCCAGACGTACTACCTGCACGTCTTTGGCAGCACGACGAACGTGATCAACGGCTACGATGTGACCGTTACCAATGAAGTGCCAGCCGTGCCATACGACATCGAACTGGACGATTTGCCCGCGGACAACGGCTACAACTGCACATTGAATCCACCCTCGGGACTGAATAGCGATACGGGTCGTTCGCACTTTGACAATATCACTTGCGACGCGCAACCTTCGATTATCTTCCGGCTAGACGACGCTGTCTTCTTGCGGGATATCCAAGGTAACGACGGGACGGTCTTTACCAACAATCCGCCTGATCAGCTGATTCCTATTCCGTTCAACGGATCGAACGCGAATAACAACACGACTCCCGGTTATCGCGTTGCAATCTTCCTGGAAGGTGATCCTCAACAACCGACTAACGAACCGCAGGTTCCGATCGGATATGCCGAGCAGGGCGCCGAGCCAGGCGTGTATACGTTTGACTTCGGAAATGCCAACAACGGCGCAGGCCTGACGTTGACCAACGGCAGTCACTTTATTAACGCCAAGGTTCAGATTATAGATCCCACTGTTGGCCCCGGAACTCAGTACGGCTACGGCGCACGCAGTCAGTCGCTCGAGATTATCGTTGATACAGTGGCTCCACCCGTCTTCTTCGGCTTGCAATCGCAAGCGTTGGACGGCCTGCATCCTGACAGCGATACCGGCAATCCAATTATGGAATCGACGTTCTCGGACCGCATCACAAGCGACCGCACGCCAACCTTCTGGGGTCTGGCGGAAGCAAATGTCAACGTGCGATTGTTCGTCGATATGAATGGCAACGGAACGATTCAGCCAGGAACCGACATCTTCATCGGCGAAACGGTTTCGACTCCATTCGATGGCAGCAACCAGTTCGGTAATGCAACCGGCAACCATCCAAATGGGCAGTGGGAGATCACCTCGGTCGTGAACCTCAACGATCCGTCTCTCGGATTCGCAAAAGATGGTCTGCGTCGGATCTTGGTAGATTCCGAGGATGTTGCAGGCAACTTCGGTGGCCCGCAAGTATTGGAGATCTTCCTCGATACGCAGGGCCCGCGGGTCTTCGATCCAGTTGGACCAGAGCCTGCCGTCTTTATCACCGGCCATCCTGACTATGACGTCTTCGATCCAAAGCCTTCGATCAACGGTCCTACTCCGCTGGCTCCGAGCATCACGGTAAACATCGAAGACCTACCGATTCGCGTTCCGGGCGCACCGGCTTCGTTCCTCTATCCAGCCTTGAAGACGCCTGTCACCACGGTCAATCCGGCGACTGGGCTTCGGATTGGTGCAGGTGAGTCGCCACTCGAACCGGAGTACTTCGAGGTGCGTGGCGATTACAACGGCATTATCCCGATTCAGTCGGTAATCTTCCGATCGGACCAGGTGAACAGTGGTAGCGTCGCGACTGGCGAGATCATCTTCACCTTCTTCGAGCCGTTGCCGGACGATCGTTACACGCTGATCATTCGCGACGCATTGACCGATCACTCGGGCAACGCTCTGGATGGCGAAATGGATACGATTGAACCAGAGAACTCCACAACGCTACAGTTCCCCAGTGGCGACCTAATACCGGGCAACGACTTCAATGCCCGTTTCACGATCGATAGCCGACCGGAGATTGGTGTCTGGGCCTCTGGAAACGCTTGGATCGATATCAACGGCAACGAAGCAATCGATCCTCGGAATGCAGACTTTGTTAACCGCGACATTATCTACACGTTCGGCAACGGAAATGCCGGCACCGATCGTGCGTTCACCAGCGACGACTTCTTCGCTGGCAACTTCCGCGCTCCGGGCCCGGATGGATTCCTCGGAACCGCCGACGACGGCGTTGCAGACGGGTTTGACAAGCTTGCCGTCTACGGCAGCGTCGGCACGGGCGCTTCTGGACCTTGGCGATTCCTCGTTGATGGCAATAACGACGGCGTGCCAGACATAATTGACACCAACGGAAACGCTGCCTCGGATGTGCAATCGGGTGCCGGTATCAACTTCAATGGCCTACCGGTTGCAGGTAACTTTGCTCCGACATCCGGTGACGAAGTTGGTATCTTCACGGGAACGACGTGGTACTTCGATATCAACGGCGACTTCCAATTGGATGCGGGCAGTGCCATCGTAACTGCAATGCGTGGCTACCCGATCGTTGGCGACTTCGACGGTGATGGTCTGGACGACCTGGCAACTTGGTCTGACGACGTATTCCAGTTCGACCTTAGCGGTGCGGGAGCTGCCACAGGACCGTTGCCCGGTAACCCGCGGATCAATGGTCAAGTCGATGCGACGATCAACTTCGGATTTATCGGTGTCCGCGAACGACCGTTGGCGGCCGACTTGGATCAAGATGGCATTGACGACATCGGTCTGTGGTCTCCCGACCAGTCCGGCATCACGCCGAACGAGGGCGCGGAATGGTTTTTCCTGGTGTCGAACGACCCGAATGGAATCAATCGAGCAGCGGGAACTGTCAACACTTTGGATCATCCATTCAAGCCTGTGCCATTCGGCGAGGACTTGTACATGCAGCTTGGCACCGCGTACTCGATTCCGATCGTCGGCAACTTCGATCCCCCAGCCACCGCAGGCGTGGTTGACTTGACTGAAGACGAAGTCACGGACATCCTGCACCGGCTTGACGTCAACCAGGACGGAAACGTCAGTGCGATCGATGCGTTGATCATCATCAACAATCTCAACGAGAATGGGACGCAATCCACGTTCACTGGTATCGAGCGATTGATGGATGTTGACGGCGATGGTGCCATTGCCCCGAAAGACGTTCTTACGATCATCAACTACCTGAATGCGAACAACTTCATTCAGGCGGAGGGCGAAGGCTCCTCGCCGGCTACGATCGTGGCGGGCACAGGCCCTGAGAGTGACCTCCAGGTTGACTCCAGCGGGACGATTGAGGTTGCCGAAGGTCAGTTCCTGGCTGTCGCTGATACGATGCGAATTGTGTTCGCACCGATCGCACCGGCATCGCAACAGCTCGAAGAGCTGTTTGCCTTGCTTGACGATGCGGATGCCTCGAACGATTCGGACGAGCTGGAAATTGATTCGTTACTTGCTGCGTTCGAGTCTGATGACTTGTTCGACTTCGGTAGTCCAGCGGACACTATCGTTGGATCTGCTCTGGACGAGTTGCTGAACGACGACGAGCTATTCAACTTCGATGAGCTTGCAGCCGACGTCATGAGTTCGTTTGGTCGTGAAGATGATCTCGCATAGGTCATCAGCTGCGGCCTGCCATTGCTAACAAGAGCCTCTGCGTCATCTGGCGCAGAGGCTCTTTCTCATGGCGAAGCCTTGAGGGGACGCCGTGGAGTTCGGCTTTTGACTACGTGAACTTGCACCGCAAGCACAACGCAACGCAATCGACAAACTGGTCGTCCAAAAGCAGGTCACTGGTCACTACATACCCGCGGCACGTAGCCCCCCCAGCACTCCCCGGATATCGTGATGTACTTCGCTCGTCGCCCGGACGACGAGCGCCCGCAAAGGAGCGTAGTAAACGACTGTGCCAGGCCCCCCGGCGACATCCCAAAACTCTGGCGCAATCGTCCGTTCAATCAATTCCACGAGGCTTGGTCCAAAATCCGGAACGGCACTGCCACCATGCGAACCTTGTACATGCGAGAGCAAGTGCGCCGGTCCACCTGAAATCTGTCCGACCAGACTTAGCGATTCGGCAATACCAGCAGTGAGTTCGTTTGCGGATTCATTGGAACTTGTGTTCTGTGTAGAGGTACTCGCATTTCGACCGAATTCGCGCTCAAGCTCTTTCTTGACTTTCGATAAACGACTCCAGAGGCGGTTCTTATAGGAAGTGAGGGTTTCGCTTTCCACCAATCGTGCATCGCGTCTCAGCTCGCCATACAAAACGGTTAGTTGATAGATAGCCTGTGCTCTCTTCCGGTTGTCCGTTGCCGTCGCTTCGCGTCGAAGAAATTGGCTGAGGTCGCGGCTGATTTCGTGATAGGGACGCGGGTCCAAGGCGGGCTTAGTTCCGTCTGCGCCAAGGGCAGCTAAAAGCAGGAGTCCATACATTTTCGCGCTCTCCTCAATCAGGCAACTGGCGTCTGATCACTCCCCTATAACGCGATCGATTCTATCAGGAATACAGACTCGCGAACAACTTAAGGCTTCACCAGGGTTCTCGCGTCCCACAACAAGCGGTCGCCAAGAATTGCAGCGACAAAGCACGCGATCCCGGCCGATACCAACGCATCACTCAAAAAATGGGCATCGAACAATACCCGCTGGGATGCGGCCAAAAACGCGAAAAGAGCAAAAAGGCAACGGCCGCGGGGGTACAGATAACTCAACGCGATCGCGAATCCAACGGCGGTGGCAGTATGACCAGACGGGAACGATTGTAATTCCCAATCACGCGGATCACCCGGAATGCCAATGAAGGAAGCACTTGCTACTTTGTCCAAATCAAAGACCATCGGTCGCTGTCTCGCGACAAGCCATTTTCCCATTCTCGCGACAATTCCCGGCAAGAAAGCCAGAAGTGCCGCACGCAGCACAAAGAACCGGCGTTCCCTATCCAGCGCCCACACAACGAGCAGAATCATCGCAATCCCCGAGCCGTGGGCGAACACTTCCGACAGCCACACGACGCGTTGCAAATCGCCCGGTATGTGACTCAAGCCATATCGAGCCACTGGCCCGTCGAGACTAAAAACTGAAACTAAAGCCAGCAGCCAAAACAGGCTACCCATGGCAGCAAGCCGACGCGCGGAAGAACTCAACACTCGACACCTCAACGCATACGGATTGCAGAGCGAGGTTCGACTGCTTCCCGCAAGGGCCACGTTGCTATTGTTCTCGACCAAAAGCAACAACCCCTTGTGCGGCATCTCGCTGCAAAAGGGGTTGTAAAAGTGGTCGGGGGCGGGGTCGAACCGCCGACACACGGATTTTCAGTCCGTTGCTCTACCAACTGAGCTACCCGACCGATGTATTCGTGGAGACGGAGGAACTCCAATCTCCTCAGGTCTTTGCGACTGTTCCACGTCACTGTGGAAGCACAAGTCTAGTTTATCGGTTGACAAGAGAAAAGCGGCCACCAAAATCCTGGATGCGAGGTAGGTGGCGGCATCGAAACGCTGATTGAACTTGACAGTAATAGATTGCGATCGACGAATCTCAATTCTCGCGAATCGCATTCGCAATGGCCTCGGTATCCGACCAGCACAAACTTTTCCAACTCCCAACGAGCTAAGGACTTGGGGCGGTTGGTTTGCTTGACATCTCGTAATGCCCCCATTAACATCAAACGTCTTCTGTGTTGGTAGCGTCATCCGCTCGTGCTAACGCCCATCGCCGTTTGAAACCGTCTCGGAATACCCCTTCCGGGAGTTACACCACCCTGGGTGGACATGCTCAATCCAATCCATAACCGCCAGAGGTACGACCAATGACCAGCGTGCCTAGACCAATGCGTCCAGATACGTCGCAGATGCACGTTTCGCGCTTCGATCAAGTCGCAAGTTTGGTGGTCGCATTGCTCATCATGGTTGGTGTCGCGGTCGTGGGGATGTTCATTATCTGGCTCACCGCGACGCTCGTCTTTGTTCCACGCAGTGTGCCGGTCAAGCTGGTCGAGAATGTTCCCGGGCGCGGCGATCACGCAGAAGGTTTCGAGCGCGACCTGGAAGCTCCAGGTATGGAGGAGATGCCCGAATTGGCGGAACCTCAACTTGAAGTCGCGATGGAGGCGATGACGGAGGCAGTATCCAGCGTTGCCGCTGCGATGGATTCGGTGTCGATGCCGTCTGATGCCACGAGTAAAGGCGAAGGGGGAATGGGCGATAGTCGGCCACCAGGTCCGCTGGGCGAAGGCGATAATATCATTCCGCGTTGGGAACGCTGGGAGATCCGGTTCGAATCTTCGAGCGAAACCGCATATGCCCGTCAGCTGGATGCGTTTAAGATTGAACTGGGGGCGGCTGGTGGCGGGAAGAAAAATGTGGACTATGCTCGTAACTTGAGTAAAGGGAAACCTGATGTTTACAGTGGTCCCGGAGACAAAGAGCAACGCTTGTACATGACGTGGCGCGGCGGCAATTTGCAGAAGTTCGACCAGAATCTGCTCCGCAAAGCGGGAGTGAATATCACGAATCGACTGCTCATGCAGTTCTATCCCGAGGAAGTGGAAGACCAACTTGCCTGGATCGAAAAAGAACACGCAGACAAGCAAGGTAAAGTCCTGGCCGAGTATCTCAAAACGGTGTTCGAGCTAAAGCCGAAGGGGTCGGGGTGGGAGTTTGTGGTAGCAGAAATGCGTTTCCGCCCCAAACCGAAGTAAGATAAAGCACGCTTGGTGAACTTAGGCCTTTGAGAGAGAGTCTACTTTAGGTTGAGAAAACACGCATGGAATTGAATATTTTTACGCTGGTCGGGTATGTCATCTATGCAATTCTGTTGCTGATTGCGTTGTGGGGCGGCTTCTGTTGCGTCATGGTCTGGCGACGAGTTGCTCAGAAGCGTTTTAAAAATGAAGCTGCTCAAGATGATTTTCTGGAGGAGTTGGAAATCCCGCTCTCGAAAGCCGACTTCGAGGACGCCTCGATGTTGTGTGACGGCGACCTTCGTGCGGTCCCGCAACTCGCACATCTGGCGATCCTGAATCGAGGAATCGGATTTGCCAAAGTCCGCCAGTTGGTCGAAGATCGTTTCCAGCGCGACATCCTCGCCGAGTTGGAGCATCAGATGACCTGGGTGCATACCGTTATCAAGAGTGCACCAATGGTGGGGCTATTCGGAACGGTTACCGGTATGATGGGCGCGTTTGATACGCTAGCCACTTCGGAAAATGTTGAGCCTGCTGAACTGGCTGCCAACATCAGCGTCGCGTTGATCACCACAGCTTGTGGTTTGGCGATCGCCATCCCGCTAATTGTTGCCGTTGCCGCGGTCAACATCCGTATCAAGCGAATGGAGGAGTTAGCGATCGCAGGACTGAATCGATTTGTGGAAGTCCTGCAGATAGCGATGGCAAAAGAGGGCGGACGCCGGAGGTAATGAACCATGGCTGACGATTTGCCCGAGGAACTCGCCGAGGCTGCTCACTCCGGTACGATGAAGCCGCGGCGCGCGCTAGAAGACACGGAGATGGACATCACTCCGATGATCGATATCACGTTCTTGCTGCTGATCTTTTTTATTGTGGCGTCCAAGATGGACGAGGCTGCAAACGTGCCCTTGCCTCCCGCAAAGACTGGAGGGAACGTCGTTATCAAAGAATGCGTGGTGATCACCATCGGACCTGGTGACACCGACGATACGGCGAAAGTCTATGCGGGTGATGGCGATGCACCGGAGAACCTGATTGATTCGAGCGACATTGCAACGCTAGAGGCGGAATTGCTTGCCTATGTTCAAGAGCAATACGACTTGGATAACCGCAAAACGACGGTTCTGATCAAAGGCTCGAAGGGAGTCAAGCACAAGCATATTTCGACGACAGCTAAGGCTGCGGCGAGAGTCGCCGAGATCACGGATATGGCTTGGGCTGTGACGGAGGCACAATAGGGATGCCGATCTCATTCCATTGTCCCTCATGTGATGCGAAGCGTTCGGCGCACGAAATACTCGCCGGACGCAAGGTTCGCTGCCCCAGCTGCGATGCGCTCGTCGAAGTCCCTGTGGACATGACCGAGGAAGATGGTAAGGCTACCGTTGCATTATCACCTCCTGAGGATGACGGCACGAAAACGGTCATGTTAGAGGCCGTTGAATTGGAGCCGGTCGAGGTTACGGAGGTGATCGAAGACCCACCCGCATCATCCGGCCGCCCGCCTTCGACGCCTCCAAGTGATATGCCGACTGTGGAAGAGGAAGAACCCAGCGGCATCAAGCGGAAGGGAAACGTCGAGGATACGGAGATGGATATGACGCCCATGGTGGACGTCACATTCTTGCTTCTCATTTTCTTTATGGTCACCGCCGCATTCACGCTCCAAAAATCGCTCCAAGTTCCCAAACCGAACCCCGATGAAGCGAGTGAGACCGTTCAAGAACAAGAAGAAGACGACAGCGACCGAGTGACCGTTCAGGTGGATGAATTCAACACCTACCACGTCATTACGGTCGATTGGGAAGAAGAAGCGCCAAGTGTACAGGACTTGTTGCGGTTCTTGCGGCAGGCTCGCGATGGCGACAGCACCGGCAAAGTTCCAAAGACGTTGCTGGTCGAAGCGAACGGCGAGTCGCTACACGAAAAGGTGGTCGCGGCATTGGATGCTGGCAGCGATACGGGATTCGAAGAAGTGCTTCTGGCCACGGTCGAAAGCGAATAACTCACGACGAACAACCACGGTCGAGGATTCCTCGGCGAGGAACGATAAGCTATGTCTGCCAAGAAGTTTATTCAACTGTTGGAAGATAACGGAGTGCTTGACGCAGCGACACTTCGTGAGATTCGGCGTCAGGTCAAAGACAAAAATGTCAGTGCCGCGACGGTTGCAAAGGCTCTCGTTGAAAAGGGCAAATTGACGAAGTTCCAGGCAACGAAACTTGTCGGACAGGCCACCGCGGCGCCGGAACCAGGGGACGACGACGAAAGCGGCCTGTTGCTTGTCGAGGAGACTCCGGAAGACAACGAAGTAGTACTTCTTGAAAGTGCTGCAGACGAACCCGAAGAAGTGGTAGGCTTGACACCCGTAGAAGATGCCGGCGCTGCACTCACTCCGGTCGGCGGAGTTCCCGCATCCGGAAGTGGGGGACTTGAGCTTCTCGACGGCGGATTAGAACCCATCGGCGGTGGAGGTCTCGACGACTTAGATGCGTTCGCCGGCGGCGGTGCTGCACAGTCTCTCGATCCTTTTTCGGCGCCGGCTCAGCAGACAGCAGCAACCGGCGGCGGCAGCACCAAGGAACCCAAGCCGCGACGCGAGAAGAAGAACCAGCAGGATTGGGGCGGCAAGCTGATGATCGGAGGCGGCGGGTTGTTGCTGTTCCTGATCCTCGCAGGTGGGTTGCTTTGGTACAACCTGACAAAGCAGAGTCCGTTAGAGTTGTATGAAGCAGCGGAAGAGGCTTATCGCAGCGAGTCCTACTCCGACGCGATGGCCAAATTCGAGCGATTCGTCAAGACCTACAGCAGCGATGAAAACGCAGACGATGCGCAGGTACGAATTGCCCTTTGCCGGATCCGAATCGTGATCGGCGATCCACAGAAGGCTTACGATACGGCGATGGAAGTGTTGCCGCCGGTGCAAGAACTCGAACCGTTTTCTGGAGCGCGTGATGAATTAGCGACGCTCTTGCCCGCCATCCCCGAAGGATTCATCAAGAAGGCCAAGCAAGCGCCCGACACAGATGGCATGGAAGAGTTGATTGGCAAGGCTGAGAAGGCATTGGCGGACCTTGTAAACAAGCCCGAGTACGTTCCCGCCTCGAAACGACCCGCCGAACGGCTCAAACGCATTGACGAAGATATTTTGATCGTCAAGCGCGCAATTTCACAAGACCGCGATTTGGCGAAGGCAATTGTTGAGATCAAAGAGCACGCCAAGAACGGAAAGACCGTCGAGGCTTATCAAGTTTACAAAGATCTATTGAAAGTCTACCCAGTGGTGGCCGACGACGCTGGAATGCAGGCGGCCGTTCTGGAAATCACCGAGAAGCTCAAGAACCTCGTCAAGCTCGAAGAAGAAGCCGTTGAAGCCACGACAGCCGATGAACCGTCGACGACAGAATTTCGAGTCGTTCTGGCAAGTCGCACGGCGAATTCGACCGATGGCGTACCTCGCTTGAACGGTCAAGTGGTGCCAATTCTTGCTGCGGGTTCCGTTTATGGGCTCGATGCAGGAACCGGCAAAGTTTTGTGGCGACGCTACGTGGGCCATGTTACAGATCACCACCCGCAGCCGCTAAGTGGACAGGGTGACGCGGATATCCTGGTCACCGATGGTCATCGACAGGAGCTAATTCGCCTTAACGCGACCAGCGGGGACCTTGTTTGGCGGCTTCCCATTGGCGAGCCGTTTGCATCGCCCAGCATCGCGGGTGATCAGATCTACGTCGCTACACATTCGGGCAAGATCTTGCAGATCGATGCCAATTCCGGAAACAGCTCACGCCGTGTCGCAATCCCGCAAAGTTTGGACTTGTCACCCGGCGTCGCACAGATTCATCCGTACCTTATCCAAGTTGGCGATCATTCGAATCTTTACGCCATCTCGCGGGACTCCCTGAGTTGTGACGAGGTCGTCTATTTCGGTCACAAAGCAGGCACGGTTGCGACACCTCCGCTGATTGTGCAAGATCACGTGCTGATTGCTGAAAATGCTGGCCCTGATTACTGTTTATTACACATCTTCAAAATCACGCCGGGCGGAGACGGCCCAATTCTGCGGCGTCCCCAGGCTGCGATTCGCCTAACGGGAAATGTGATTGTTCCGATGGTTCTCTACGGGCGCCGCCCCTTGGTCGTCACGGACCTGGGAGAGGTCAATGTATTCAATGTCGACTTCAACTCGGAAAAGGATACAGTCACGACTGCGACGGCCCCACTCCCAGCTTCTCGGGCTGCACCGCTGCTCAGCTATCCGGTGGTAGAAGGCACCACACTTGTGCTGGCCGACGAAAAGCTTGTCAAATACCAATTGCAAGTCACGACCAAACAGATCACTCAAAAATCCGTGACGAACAGCAGCGATTCGTGTATCGCACCACCTCGTTTGCTTGGGGACATCTTGATCATTACTCGCCGCCTGCAGGGCTCCGTCGGGGCGACGGTCTCCGCGTTACAAGTTGACAACTTCCGGAAGCCGGAGTGGGAGACGCAGTTGGGAACTCCGATCGGGCGCGTGGGGCCTGCGGGTAATCAACTGGCAGCAATTACCGCGGCTGGTGCCTTGTTTGAAATCGACAGCAAGGTGTTACAGGCTAAAGTTAGCAACGAGCCAGCATTGACCGTGACTGCTGCCGGAGGCTCGCGTTCTTTCACGGACCAAGTCGAGTTCGCTGGGGGTAAAGTCGCGTTCTTTAACCCCGCTGAGAATGAACAAGCGTTGATTTATTCGCCCGAAGCTGGGTCTGGCCGATTGCGAGTGGTCCAGCTCAAACTATCCGGCGCCAAGGTAACGTGTGTTCCGGTGGCTTTTCAGGATGGCTTGCTCGCGCCGTTAGATAGCGGCGAGGTTATGTTGGCGAATACGACAACCGGCGACAACCTTGTACTGCCCTTCCAACCGAAGCTAGGACCGGGTGAGGATGTAAAATGGCGGCGGCCCGCCGTGATCGGCGACGCCTTCGTCGTAGTGGATGATCGTAAGAACGTCTATCGCGTAGAAATCAAACCTGATCCGAAGCCGTTCCTAGCTCCGGTCGCCAGCGGCAAGCTGGAAGTCGATATTGATTCTGATCTGGCAGCAGTTGGCGACACGGTCTATGGGGTTGTAAGAAACTCGGGAGGCGACGTGATCGTAGCGCTCAATACCGGCGATCTAAAGCTGGCGAAGGAATTTGCATTGACAGGGCGAGTCGTTTGGGGCCCGGTGCAGGTCGGCGATGCAGTGTTGTGTCTGTCGAGCGTCGAAGGATTACTCTGCTTCGAAGCGGGTGCAAACCAGCGCTGGGCCAATAGCGCCGGCTGTGGCGGCCAACCGGTTGGAGTGCCGCTGTCCGTTGACGGGGACTTTCTCTTCGCGCTAAAAGAGGGAGCGGTGGCTAGAATTGCTGGGAACGGCGGCGCGCAGGTCGCACAGACGGTGATTGGCGAGCCCCTGGGTGCCGGGCCAGTTGCATTCGGCGCTCGCCTGCTGCTTCCTGGCAGCGATGGTGCGTTACACGTCATTAAAACGCCGGTTGCCGAGGGGCAATAAGTTGAACAGCTCTTTACAACGCCAACGACAGCTCGCGAACGGGCCGGCCTTAGCCAGGCGGAGACTGCGTGCGCTGTGCGCTGTCACGATTGCGTTTTTCGGAATCTCACTTGCTTCACTAGCGGCTCAGGAACCAGAAGCACCGGTGTCGCCGGAGACAACCTATGTTGACACAAAGACGCCGCTGCTGGACCGCGAGCCGTTCGACTTGATCGTGCTGGATGAAGAGAACAAAAATTTCACGGCCGAAGTGCAGACGATTACAACGCTGTCGCGACCGCGCGTCCAGGAGGCGGAACGTAAAGGGAAACTTCAATTCCGCTTTTTATATGACGACGCGTTTTTGTACGAAGTCGAATGGGAACATCTCGTAAAAGTTGAGTTCTTCGAGAACATGCTGTTCGATAATGCCCAGAAGTTGCTCCAGCAAGCTCGATCCCTCGACCCTGCGACGGAGTTTGTTCGCGTCGAGCAATTGTTGGATGAATCATATCGATACTTCACGCGTTTGCAGAACGAGTATCCGAAGTACCCCGGTTTGGCAGCTGCCATTGACGAGTTTCTGTATCAGGACGCTGGATCGTTATACAAATCCGGGCGATTTGCCGAGTCGTTATCTGTCATGGAACAATTGAATGACCGAAATCCTAGCTATCGCGGCGGCTCGCTGAAAACGGCAATGGGGACGCTCGTCAGCAAGATCGTGGCAGATTACGTGAAACGCGAAGATTATCGCTCCGCCCGAATCGTCTTGGATCGCCTGGCGGCCAAGTTTGGTGCCGCTCAACCGACGACGATTCAACAGTGGCGCAATCAACTCATTAAGTTAGCAACTGAGAAACTGGCGGATGCCAAGAAGCAGCTCGATGCGATGGAGTATCGCGAGGCAATTGCGTCCATTCGCCAAGCGCTAGACATTTCGCCGAACGTACCCGGTGGCAAGGACCTCCAACTCGTACTCGCCGAAACCTATCCGCAGATCATCGTCGGCGTTACACAACCCGCATTAAGCTATGATTCAGGTCGGCTCGACAACTGGGCGGCGCGTCGAACCGGACGGCTTGTCCATCGTACTTTGGTCGAGTTCTTGGGTGCGGGCAGCGAAGGAGGAGAATATCAGTTCCCTGGGGGGCTGATCGAACGAAGTCCCGACGGCCGAACGATGACTTTTCGGCTGAAACAGTTTTTGGAGGACGGTGACAGTCCAATCTCGAACGGATACGACCTTTCGAGACGTTTGCTTGAGTTGGCAAATCCACGCTCGCTGGAGTATCGCGAAGCGTGGGGCAGCTTGGCAACTGGCGCGACGGTCGAAGACGTCTTGCGCGTTGACGTGAATCTTCGGCGCTCGCATGTGTTGCCGCAATCGCTATTGCGTGTACCGATGTCTGCTTCCATTCAGGAGGACGGCAAGGAGGCGCTGGAGGGAACGGGCGCGTTCCGTGTTGATATTCAGGGCGACAGCGAAACCCGCTTCATGCTGAAAGGCTTTACACCGGGTTCGCGGCTTGCCGAACTGATCGAGATGAAATTCGACGATGCGCAATCTGCGCTGAACGCTTTGCGACGAGGGCAAATCGATGTCATCGATCGTCTATTCCCGTCCGATGCTGCCAGACTAGCGGATCAACTCAGTCGTGACAGTGATCTGGTATTGCAGAAATATTCACTGCCCTCGGTTCATATGCTTGTTCCGAAGTCAGATCACCCTTACCTCGCAAACGCGAATTTTCGACGCGCTTTGGTGTTCGGTATCGACCGACAACGCATTCTTCATGAAGAGTTGTTGGGCAACAAGGAGATCCCAGGGTGTCGCGTCTTGAGCGGTCCGTTTCCCGCGGGGCTCGATCAAACAGATCCACTTGGATACGCCTACGACCACACGCTCGAGCCTCGTGTTTGGCGTCCGCGCCTTGCAAAACTTTTGACGATCATCGCCGAAAAAGAGATGGCGCTGAAAGCCGAGATACTCGAAGAAGAGCCGCCGACGCTTACACCTCTGCTAATTGCACACCCCGCCACCGAGTCCGCTAGGATTGCCTGCCAGGCCATCATCTCGCACCTCAGCATCATTGGGATCGAGGTAAAGGTGAAGGAATTGCCGCCTGGTGAGTCACTCGACAAAGAGAATGAATGCGACTTGCTCTATACCGAAATAGCGATCTGGGAACCTGTTTCTGACGCTCGCCGACTGTTAGGCACTCGTGGTGTTGCCCAGACAGACAGCCCGTACGTGGGCCAGGCGCTGCGGCGACTGGATGCTGCAGAAAACTGGGGTGACGTGCATGATCAACTCGTTGCGCTCCATCATGCCGCGCACAATGAAGTGACGGTCATTCCGCTCTGGCAAACCGTCGACTATTTCATTTACAACAAACGATTGCGGAATATCGGCGAACAGCCCGTCTGGCTTTATCAGTACGTTGATCAGTGGCGGCTTGGGGCACAAACGGCACAGCGTTAGTTCACTTATGATGAGACGACTTGATTCACAGCTTAGACGACAGAGCGCGGCGCGTGGGCGTGGCTTAACGGTTGGCATGCTCGTTGGACTAACACTCTGTTTGGCGACCGTTAACAATTCTGCCTCGCAAGAACAGGCGTGGGAATATGCACCCTATAAAGTGCGGATCTGGTTGGCGACTGACGTCGCAGGAGAACTGGATCAACAAGTTCGGCAGTCTCTTTCATTTGCTTTAATGCAAAAGATCGAGGCGTTCATCGGCGCACCTTGGGACGCCGAGGTAACGGATGCGCCGGAGACGTTGCGCTCGAGCATGTTGCTTGATACGGATCTAATAACCTCGGAGATTTTGGAGACGTGTACACCGGAGGCATTGAACGGCGATAAGATCATCTTGCTTACGATACGTGTAAATCCCCGAGAGCTCCATGTTGAGGCAAGAGAAATCGACTGCCGTACACGATTGCACGGGGTATCCGTTCGACGAATTGTTCGTCAACCAGAGCTTTTGGAAAGCGTCTGTTTTGAAGCAATCACGAGATCGTTTCGTGCGATCACTCGCCTTGAGGAAGGCGGCCCCAAATACGCCACCGTTCGCATACGCGCGGGCGGACTGGTTCTCGACAAGGCATCGCCATGTTACGTGGGAACCGACGATATACTGCTGCCGATTCAGCGCAATAACGACCGCGCGGGGATGCCTTCGCGGATTGTTCCCATCGAATGGACGTTCCTTCAGGTTCAGACTCCTGACGCGACGAATCCGTACCTGATGACATCACGCGTGTGGTCCGGAAAACCAAATCCAGTGACAGGAAAGAGCAGTCCTCGTAAAGAGCGATACGCGTTGAAGGTGATACCTACTGCTGAGTCGACGACGTTGCAAGTGATGAGCCGAGTCTTGCAACGCGGCGAGGAGCCCTACCCGATGCCCGGACTCGAAGTCTACGCCAAGGCGCCCGAGCCAGATCCTACAGAAGAAACGGAGGCACCCAACGAAGATGCCTCCGCTGCGAATCCCGAGGGTTCCGAGGAAGCTGCCCCCACGGACGAAGTTTCAGAAGAAGTAAGCGAGGAGAAGCCGGCGGAGCCTGATGCTACGGAGAAGGCCGATAGCGAACCACCGCCTCCACTCGCCAAGTCCGATACGCCCAAAGTGAGCGGCGACCCGGCGGAGTTGCTCGGTCGAACTGACTGGAACGGAACACTGGAAATCGGGCAGTCTGACACGTTGCTTCGAATTATCTATCTCAAGAACGGCGCACAGCTTTTGGCTCGCTTGCCCATGGTTCCGGGGTTAGAGCCGCTGCTTGTCGCGAGCGTTCCCGACGATGCTCCGCGTCTCCAGGCAGAAGGGTTCGTCAAAGGACTGCAAGGGCAATTGATGGACTTGGAAGCACAACGCGAAATACTAAAGGCTCGCTTTATGCTCCGCATCGAGGAAGCAACCGCATTAAGCGGCGATGAGAAAGTCGAGAAGCTGAAGGAGGCTCAAACTCTGCTCGAGGAAATCAAGCAACTGCCAACACGCAATGACTTGGTCCGACAACTCGACGCTCAACAGGGCAAGCAGATAATCTCGCCGGTCAAGTCCGTGCAATCTCGTATCGATCAACTCTACGCGAAGATGCGTGAGGCGCTTGGTAAGTACTTATCGCCCAGTTTGGTCAACTCCTTGACCAACACATTGAATGACGCGCGTCGTTAAACAAACGTGCCCAAGAGTGACAGGAATTAACGGGGCATCTGCCGAAGGATTGAAATGAGCCTGACGTTCACGGTAACTCCTGATCAGAAGAATCCTCGCAGCACAAATCCGGCCACGAGTCCTGCGAACGCGGCAACCGAGGCCACCACAGCGACCAGAATCGTCTGATTCCTACGTTGCCGGCGTGGTAGCTGGACTAGTGGTAATGGCGGTGGCATTGGCCCGGAACGCCTTCGGTTAGGTAATTGCCTCGTTTCTTGATTCGAAGTGCTTCCTGAAACAGTGCCTTGTGACCACTGGCTGGCACTTTCTTGCCGACTCGACTCGAATTCTTCCGAGTCTACACGTGAAGCGTCAGTGTCTTGAGAAGAGTCGTCTCCACCGGTCGGCAACGGTGGTGGAGTCCAGGGCGATTTTGTGAGAGGCGCCGGACTTACGCCAACTTCGGTGGCCCACGGCTCCAGCCGTGCGGCCACTTCTGCGGCGGTGCGTATCCGCAACGCCGGGTCCTTCTCCATCATATCCGCAATAACTTCGACAAATTCTTCGCTGATATCGGGATTGAACCTTTTCGGATGCCAGGGTGTTTCCGCCAAGTGGCGTTGAGCTTTGCTGTTTGGCGTCCCGCCCGGGAACGGCACCTTGCCAGTAATGGCGTAGTACAACGTGCAACCTAGCGAATAGACATCGCTGGCGTTGCTGACTTCGTGTGGATTTCGGATCTGTTCAGGGGAAAGGTAATCAGCCGTACCAACAATCTTCCCTGCGCGTGGGTCCGCTTCCCCTTCGTTCATAAAACCAGCGAGACCGAGATCGGATACTTTTGCGATGCCTTCTGGTGTTACCAAGATATTGCCGGGCTTCACATCGCGGTGAATGAGATCACTTTCGTGCGCGTGGTGCAGACCGCGCGCGGCCTGCATGATTACGCTCGCGGCTTGTTGCATGGTCAGTGGTCCATCGGAGCGAATAAGCCTCCGCAGATCCGTCCCCGGAACGTACTCCGTGACGAGATAGTGAACACTGCCGTCCTGACCAGCGTCATAGGCGCGTACCAAGTTGGGATGATCCAGCTTGGCTTGGGTTCGGATTTCGCGGGTGAAATTCGAGATGGCCTCGGGCGTAGATTTATGAACGGGTAGAATCTTGACGGCACATTCACGCCCCATGACGTTGTGAACAGCTTTGAATACATGCCCCATGCCGCCTTGGCCGAGGAAGTCCGTCACCAAATACGGACCAAGATTCAGCTTGTTCCGACCTGTCAGCATCTGGTCGGCTTGATAGCGAGTGATGACGCCGGTATCCACCAGCTTGTCCGCTAATCGCTCGTCAGGCAATTCGGTGGCGAGGTCGGAGTTAGATGCTTCCTCGCGCAATGCGCTCTCCGCAACATCAAGCTGAGCTTGTGTCACCAGGCCGCTGAGCAGTGCGGCATTTCGGAAAATCGATCGCGTTTTGCTAGGCACGACTTTGATCCAAAAGATCGTTTGGAGCAGAAGGGATTCCGGCAACCGGACGATACAACTTAACGAGTCGCGGTCGTCTGCGCCAAGCTAAAGTGAAGAGCAACGACGTTTTCCATTGTAATTCGTGCTGCAAGACACGGAACTCTCGAAGCGAGCGTTTGATCGCAGGGCCTGCTGAACTCTCGCCGCACCCCGCCATGCGGGCTACAGTAAAGTGTGTCTGCCGCCTGCCATGCCTCTCCTAACCGATGTTTTTGCTGGCACTAGCTTCTGAGTTGCCCAACAGGTGGCTTGCTACGAAGCCGACGACGATGTTAACGATCAGCGATATGGGCCCAATCCATTGAAAACTGATTGGCGGAAGGCCAGTGACTTCATCCACTCCGAAGACTTGCCCCGAAAAAGCAATCAAACTGGCGGTCGTCATACCACACGCCCAACCTATCCAAACGCCGATCGGGTTCGAGGAGGGCACGAACAACGCAAAGAAGAACAGCGAGAAAATCATCGGAACCATTAGATTGACGGTTTTGTTGGTAACCTCGGTAATGTTGCCTGGAATCTGGCCCACGAACATGCTTCCTACGACAACGGTTGCTCCGATCCCAAATGCCAGACTCCTCGCGACAAACACGTGCTGTCGTTCTGTACTCGGTTTCATTCCAAAACGGTCAAGGATGTCCGTCGTGACGACCGCGGTGATAGAGTTCACACCGGAGTCAATACTCGACATCGCGGCCGCGAACATGGCGGACACGACGAGTCCCGAAACGCCAATCGGCAGATGAAACGCGATGAAGTGCGGAAAGATTTTGTCGGCATCCTTCTTCAGATCCATCTGCGGGGGAATGAACTCTGGGTGAGATTGGAAGAAGGCCAGTAAGGCAAAGCCGACCAGACAAAGCGTGATGGGTACGATAGTCGATACGATCATCTGCGTTGCGAACGAGCGGCGCGCTGCTGCGGCGTCCTTCGTTGCCATAAATCGTTGCACGGACACTTGGTCGCCACCAGCCGTACAGACCTGCCAGACGAACACCGTCAGCATCGCTCCCAGGACGGTCACCCGCGTACTAGGATCGAAACTGAACAATGGCTGAGTGTCCCAGTTATCCTGCCACGTGGTCGGAAACCATCCAAAGCCACCAAAGTCGACAGTAACCATGGCAATCACGAGCACCGCGCCGCTGAACAGTAACAGTGTTTGCATCAAATCGGTAATGACCACCGCCCTTAACCCGCCAAGCGAAGCATAGGTAACTGAGACAAGGCCAGTAATCAAAACGATGGCGGGAACCCAACTCTCACCGACGCCGATCATGACCGTCAGGGCCTTAGCCGTCAGATAAACCAGCAGGGACATCCACACTAGCCGCAGGCTCAGAAACATGGCGACGCCCAACATTCGCACGCTCAAGCCCAATCGTGTTTCAAGCAACTCATAGGCGCTCGTTACGCGGTATCGCATGTAGACGGGCAACAATACATAGCCCACAACAAGGAACACAAACGGCAGCGCCAACAAGTTGGTCATGTAGACCGGCCCCTTGCCAACTACTTCGCCAGGCATCGAAAGGTAGGAGATCGTGCTGAGCAACGTGGCGAATAACGAGACGCCGACCAGGACCGAGTTCATGCTACCGCTGCCAACGAAATATTCACTGGTGTCGTTCTGGCGACGGCTGAAATACCAGCCAAGTGCCAGTGTTGACGCGGCGTAAATTGCCACGATCGTCCAATCAATCCACGTCAGACCACACATCCTGTCAACTCCATACTCGGTGACCGCTTACCGGTACTATCAGGGTGAACAGCCTACGGCGGACGAGACCGAAAGGCAACCGACAATCCGCGTCGTACGACACCGAATCCTTGAAAGGCAACGCAGTGACTCGCACGACAAGTTGGAAGGGAGGGTGCGGATTTGCAGTTTCGCGATCTCAAACAAGTCTACGTTTATGAATTGGTCCGCTGGTACAGCAGTCGTCCGATTCCAGCGGCTCCAACGTAACCGGCGTCTCCGCCGAGTGTGGCATAGTCAATGGTGATTGTATCTCGAACAACGTGGTACGCTCGTTCTTGAAATTCCGCCCGAATGCGATCAAGGAACATCTTTCCGGTTGCCGTCGCGTGGCCTCCGAAATTCATGGCCCCTCCAAGGATGATCGCTTCCGGGTCGACCGTGTGGACAACAGTGACGATTCCTACGCCCAACAGTCTTGCTGTTTCCAGAATCACTTCGCGTGATAAGTCGTCTCCACGTTCTGCCTCTTCAAAAACCATCAACGAAGATAGCTCTTCGGCCTGCGCGATTCGGGAGGTGAGGCTGCTTTCTCGGCCTGTTGCTAGTAAATCTGCCGTCCGCGCCGCAACGGCAGGGGCACTACAGTACGCTTCGAGTTGGCCCTGCCCGCCACCCCAGACGCAAAGCCGTGCGTCCGGCCTGGAGTCCACGATGATATGGCCAAGTTCCGAGCCGAAACTGTGAGATCCATCCAACGACACACCGTCGACAATGATTCCACCGCCTACACCCGTTCCTAGCGTGAACATTACGAGACTCTTGAATTGACGACCGCTGCCAACCCAATACTCGCCGTAGGCGGCAGCATTCGCATCGTTCGCGAATCCCACTGGCTTGCCGCACAGTTTGCCTAAACAATCGCGAATCGGGAAATAACGCCACGTGGGCATATTCGGCGGTTCAAGAATCAATCCCTTTGAAATGTCCATGGAGCCCGGCGAACCGAGTCCGACTGCGGCGACGTCGTCAATGGTCAACTGCAACTCGGCAAGCAGTTTCAGGATCGCAGCGTGACTGCGTTGCATCGCTGCTTCGGCACCGAGCGTTTCGTTCGTAGGTACGGCGGTCTGCGCTAATGTTTGGCCGCAATCGTCCACGACGCCGATCTTGATGTTTGTCCCGCCAAGGTCGACACCGACAAAGTAGGGTGCGACGGCCTGCTCGCGAGAAATCTGTTCACGTGCCATGACGTATCCGTAACAAGTAAAGGAAGCTGAGCGTCAGTTGGCGAGTATAAAAGTTGAATGGCACATCAACAACGTGGCCACCACTTTCCAAGTGACGGGGTCTAGCATGTGGCTGCCACTTTCCAAGTGGCCCGCGTTTCATCACTTGGAAAGTGCTGGTCACGATGACCGTTTGAAAGTGATAGGCACCGTGAAAACAACGACTAATCTGCCAAGAGATCTTCAAGCTGTTGGCACAAGTGGGGCGCGACTTCACCTAGCGAAGTGACATGAAATCTTCGCCCTGTTTCACCGATCACTTCGACTCGAATCTCGACTCGATCTTCTGGCAAACAGTCTTTCACTAGCTCGCCCCATTCGACGAACGTGATTCCGTCGGAAGCATACATCTCGTCCACGCCGAGTTCTAGGAACTCGTCATCGTCATTAATTCGATAGGCATCCAGATGGTTGAACTTCCTAGCCGCCGAATAATGCTGACACAAAACAAACGTGGGACTGACGACATCGCAACGATTCACACCGCAGGCCGAGGCGATGGCCTGGACGAGCCGAGTTTTTCCCGCCCCCAGCGTTCCGGTCAAGCATACGGTGGTTCCGTCTGGCAGTACCTTGGCGAGCGCGGCACCCAGGCGTTCGGTGCCCTGGATATCTGTTGCCAGGAAATGAAACGTGTGTTCTGCCATTCGTGCCCATGCCATTCGTGTCAGTGTTCGTATCCGCGAGGTGTCAGCGGCTGTTTGTCGCCGGATTCCGATTGTTGCCATAGTCCGAGATCCGAAACGAACTCTCCAATCCGAGTGATCCGCACGCCCAATGAGCCATCGGCGAGAATCCGCTCGGCGGTGTCCTGAGATACGGCAAGGATCAATTCAAAATCTTCGCCATCGCGAAGGGCGTGCTCCAAAGCTGACATGGCAAAATTCTCTTCGGCGGCTAACCGGTGCGCGTCATCAGAGATCGGCACGCATAAAGAATTCACAATTGCGCCGCAACCGCTTTGGTTCGCGAGACGGCTAAGATCGAGCGAGAGTCCATCGCTGACATCCATCGCGGCGTGTATCTCGTACTGCCGATGCAGGTATATCGCCTCTGCAACTCGTGGCCGAAATTCGAGGTGTCGCCCTAGGATGCTCCCGCCAAACTCGCCCGTTACAAGAATAGCGTCGCCAACTTGCGCACCGCTTCGCGTGACCAACCCACCCCCTGTCGGCTCACCAATCGCCGTGACGCTGATTGCCAGAGGGTGCTTCCAACTGTTCGTGTCGCCGCCCGCCAACGCCACGTCGAATTCGGACCCGAGATCCAGGAGGCCCTCGTACATCAACTTGAGGAACGTAATCGGCATCCTTGAAGGAACGGCCACTGAGATGATCGCAGCCACCGGTTTCGCGGCCATCGCAGCGAGATCGCTGAGGTTCACGGCAAGCGCCTTGCGGCCAATTTGTCTCGGTTCGCACTCGCGCAGCCGAAAATCGACTCCTTCCATCAGCATGTCACTCGTGACAATACAGCTTCCCGAGGACAGCGCAATTTGAGCCGCATCATCGCCAATGCCGAGCGGGACAAGTGGATGCGGCGGAACGCGTTGTCGCAGCCAGGCAACAAATTCCGACTCCATGACACTCCCCAGCAGAACGAAATGCACGACGTCGAATTTGGTGTTTGGATGGGCTAGCAAACACCACCGCTCGATAACACGACGACCGAGCATACCAGCTTCAGAGACTCAAAACACCCGGGGAAGGAGTGATTGAGTAGACGGGGTCACTCGGTTCGCATGGACACTTGCAGATGTCCAAACAATGTTTCACCGCCGCGGAGAACGTAGAACTTGACCGGTTCGTTGGCACGGACGATGTCGCTTTCCAAAATGAACGCGACGTTATCCATCGAGACGGTCTCCCACTTGTGCATACCGACCAGAATGTCGCCGTAACGAATTCCTTGTCGCGCGGCCGGACCATCGGGGCGAACGCCGATGACTTTCAAGCCGCCACGATACCGTGTGCTAATGCGGCGGAACGTGCCGCTGGCGGTGGGAGTTAACCGAATTCCAAACACATCCCAGGCCAACTCAGAAACAGATCGTTCGTCGACGGACGGCTGGTCCAGTACAAGCGACACTTTGACTTCCTCGCCACCGCGACGTACAGCCAGCAACAGTTCGTCGCCTCCGCGTTTGTCGACCATCGCACGTTCGAAGTCGAGCGACCGATGGACGGTTTCTCCAGCGACTTCCAAGACCACATCGCCAGGTAATAGACCCGCATTGTCAGCGGCACTTCCGGCGGCGACGGCTGTGATCATGAATTCGCTCTTTTGCGGACTGGCGAGTGTCTTGCCATCGATGCCATGCATGGCCGTCTTGCGAACTTCGACATCGAGAAGTTGAGCCGCCACGTCAAGTGCGCGGTCAATCGGCACCGCGAACCCAATTCCCTGTGCTCCCACCCGAACTGCGACGTTGATTCCGATCATGTCGCCATCAATGTTCAGCAGGGGACCGCCGGAGTTACCTGGATTGATGCTGGCATCTGTTTGGATCAGGTCCGCGTACTCTTGACCTTCGCCAACTTCAACAGTTCGGTGTAGAGCGCTGATGATCCCGCGAGTGACCGTATGTTCGTAGCCGTAAGCGTTGCCGATCGCTATAACCTCTTCACCGGTCATAAGGTCGCTAGATGTACCGATGGTCATGGTTTGCATCGGAGCGGGCGTTTCGATCTTAATCACGGCCAAATCCGTGGCGGGATCATTGGCGACGACGCGAGCAACGATTGTGCTGCCATCAGCCATCGAGACCTGGACGCGCTTTACTCCGTCGACAACGTGAAAGTTAGTTACGATGTAACCGCGGGAGTCGATCACGATTCCTGTGCCCATACCGTTGACTTGCTTTAGAGCACCAGCTTCCTCCTCGGCGGCAACGGTCTTTCGACCATGAATATTTACGACCGACGCCTTTGCCTGCTCGACGGCATGCACGATCGCACTTCGTCGGAGAGAACTGGCGAACGTCGGTGTAACTACCGCAAACAACAACGTCGTGGCTTGCAAAGCGATCAGTAGCCTGATCGGGAACCGGCGGAAACAGAACGCGTGATCAGGCATACGGGGCTCGTCAGGGTTGGTCTGTTCCGCTTCGTTCCGTGGTGGGAACGTAGCGGTAGAACTAGGTGCGCGGGAAACTCCAGTTCGATGTGTCCGAAGGTTTAGATCGGCGCTTCGGATCGATGACCTGTAGACGCCCCCCTTGAAGACGCAGCATTGCCCCAGCTTACCGACTTTGACAGCCATCCAGGAGGTTTGGGCAGGTCAGGTCTCTTTTGGGCTGTGGAGATGTTGCCAGCGATTAGCCTGGGCAAGTCATACGCCAGCAACGGTGAATCCGTTTGTTTCGGAAGTCCTCCGGCACCGTCCGCCGGCTGATTTCTCGCACCTCAAGGTCAGAGAAGTGCGCTTCGTCCAGCTTGAATCGCCTGAAATTCGTCGAGAAGTAGATGACGCCTCCAGGAGCCATGTGACGGATCACAGCGTTCAGCAAATCGACGTGATCACGCTGTACGTCCCAATCTTCCTCAGTTCGCTTGCTGTTCGAGAATGTAGGCGGGTCCACAACGGCCAACGTGTATTCGTCTTTCAAACTCGGAGCCCGTAAGAACTCTCTGGCGTCACTGCGTACGAATTGGTGTTGCGGTCCCTGGAAACCATTTGCTGCCATATTGCGTTGGGCCCAATCAAGATAGCTGCGAGTCCAGTCGACGGTCGTCGTTTTTGCAGCACCTCCGCTTGCGGCGTAGACGGTAAATGCTCCTGTGTACGCAAACAAATTGAGAAAATTCGCACCTTGGGACTCATCACGCACCATTGATCGAGCGATCCGATGGTCGAGAAACAAGCCCGTATCGACGTAATCCGACAAGTTCACGATGAATTGGAGGCCACCCTCACTCACCTTGATCTCGTACTGACGACCGGCAAGATGTTCATGTTGCTTGGCTCCGCGTTGCCGCTCCCTCCGCTTGAAGAAAACTCGGTCCGCTGCAACTTCCAGCGTCTCGCTCGCGGTTCGGACCATCAGATCGAGCCAGTCGGCATGTTGACCGAGGTCGCGTTCGTGAGGACGCTCGTACTCGGTAATGTGCAAATGGTCTTCATAGCGATCAACAATCAGCGGGATCTCTGGGATATCCCGTTCGTAGATTCGAAAGCAAGTTATACCTTGCTTAGTCGGCCAGCGACGCAAGTGGCGCGCTCGTTTCTTAAGTCGGCTGCGGAATAGCTCCGCCTGCTCACGCCCCTTTTCCGTGATGCCACCGAATACTGGCATCACGTTTACACGCGGTGGGCGCAGTGGTTTTAGCTCGCCCGTCGAGTCAATCGTCGTAGCATCCGTATTGTTTTGCGGTTCAGAGTCGCGGTTGGAGCCCGGTCGCGGACCGTGAAATTGATAGTACGTACACTCGATGCGCCCGTTGTAAAGTTTTCGGCGACGTTCGGCCTGGCGTTGGATCAGTAACTCGAAGTCGGGATACGAAGTGATGATAAAGTGCGACCAAGTCGGCAGGGTTCTCAGAACTCTCGGAATCGACTCGTACAGCTCTCGCCATTCCCACTGCTCTCCGAGTCGTTCGCCGTACGGTGGGTTTGTGACCAGACAGCCGTACTTTCGCTGACTCGCGAGCGATGCAAAGTCGCGTCTTTGGAAATGAATCTGGTCACTCACACCTGCTCGTTCAGCGTTCTGCCTCGCCGCATAAAGAGCACTTTGATCAATGTCGGTCCCTACGAGCCGCTCCTCAAAAGGAGGTCGCATCAAGTCCTTGGCTTCTTGCCTTGCGTAATTCCAAGCCGCCGATTCGATCTGCGGCCAGCTTTCGGCTGGAAAGCTGCGAGCGATGCCGGGTGCAATATTGCGGCCGATCATTGCTGCTTCGATTGGAAGCGTCCCACTTCCACAAAACGGGTCGAGGAACGGACGTTCGGAATTCCAGAAGCTCAATTGGATCAGCGCGGCCGCAAGTGTTTCCTTGAGCGGAGCTTCTGCCGCCTGCAGACGGTAACCGCGTTTGTGCAAACTGGGCCCGGTCGTGTCGATCGTTAAAGTCGCTTGGTCGTTGAGCAACGCGATCTCGACTTTGAAGGTCGTGCCCGTTTCCGGCAATGTCTCGATGCCATACGCTGCTCGCAGACTTTCGACAATCGCTTTCTTGACCGTACGTTGGCAGGCGGGCACGCTGGACAATTGCGATTTCAGAGAGCGGCCGGCCACCGGAAACTGGCCATCTTTGGGGATCCAGTTGGCCCAGGGCAGTGCTTTGGTTGTGTCGAACAAAGCGTCGAAATCGGTTGCTTCGAAAGTCGCAACATTCACAAGAACACGATCTGCAGTCCTCAGCCACAGATTCGTACGACAGATGGCGGACAAGTCGCCTACAAAGTGAATTCGCCCAGGACCGCCGACCTTAGCTTCGTATCCGAGAGCTGCCAGCTCTCGCTTCACAACGGCTTCCAGCCCAAACGCCGTCGTCGCGATAAAATCGAACTGCTGATTCATTTTGAATATAGCGGGCGAGAGCCAGAAGGCGAGTAACGACCCAGGGGCCGACAACCTGTAACCGTATCTCCGATCATCTCTGCCGTACATGGGCACTAGACGGCTCGCCTTGTTTCACAGAACTCTTGATGTGAATTTTCCGGCATGGCAAGATAGTGCCAGGGAGTCCCGGCAGTAAATTGAGGTACACGATGATCCGAGTTAGATATACCGCAGTATTGTCACTTGTCGTTTTGGGGTTGCTCGCCGGTAACGGTATCGGTCGCGAGGGAGAAGCTGGGACGAAGCGAGTTAAGGCCACCAGCACTCTCGAACTGCGAGAACTCGTGGGCCAGGAAGTTACCGTTTACGGTTCCATTGAATCGACGGGCAAATCGTCCAGCGGCCACCAGTTCCTCAATTTCTTGGGCAAACAGCTTTCGGTGTTTTGCGGCAAGGATGCGGTCGAAAAATTCAAGGATGGGAAACCAGCGGAACTCTACGCGAACAAGGACATCGAAGTTACGGGGAGCCTGTCCCTATTTAACGGCAAATTGCAACTCAAGCTCACCAGTCCCGAAAACATTCGGATTCTCGAAGAAACCGCTGGCAGATCTCCGCCCAAGAAGGTCGAGTTGAAGCAGGTTGGTCGCGAAGCCTGGCTGAGCCCTGCCGGACTGCGATACCAAGGGCACGATCCCGAGGGACTGAACCGCGTTGAGCACATCGAACGCCACACTCGTGACATTCCGAATCGCGACGGGCCCCACGGAGTCTTCGACGGGGGGAGAGAAGTGGCATTTGCTGTTATTGATGAAGCCTGGCATTTGGCCGAGAAACGGAAGCTTCGAGCCGACGTGGAGGGGGACCGCAGCTCCTACCTTGTCCGGATGAACCGGCGCGTAGGGTACCTCGGCGGGAAGACCGGCCAAGAGCGAGGTAATCCGCCTCTTGACCGCGTGTTCATAGTGTTTGAAACTGACACCAAGAATATCGTTACTGCTTTCCCGAGGTAAGTTGCTCACGAGACAAAGGTAGTCATGAGTACGGACGAGACACCCTACATCTGCGAATGTGATTTCTGCGAGCAAGGCCTGCTGCGATTTCGGTCATGCCCGGAGTGCGAAGCTATTTGCGCCGTTTGTGATGAGTGCGAATTGGTCTGGGAAGACATCGCCGAAGTTAGCGAGGACCCAAGCATCAAGGCATCCTGCGCCTATCCGCGTTGTCCCGTCTGCGGTGCGAAGGAAAAAGGTTGGCCCGCGCTCGAATATGAAGAGATACAGGACGCGGAACTAGAAGATTACATCTCCGAAGACTCGGTATAAGTTATCGAGTCCTCAGAGGGGCATTCACCAATTGAGGACGATCTTGATGACAGGTCTCTGGAGTCGCCGGTCGTTTATGGCCGGACTTGGAATGACAGGAATTGCCAGTCTGTCATCAAGTGTCGCATTGGCAACATCTACTGCGGAAGTCTACGCGACGCGCGTCATAAGTCATCTTTCCCACCGATATCACGGCTGGCCAACACTTACACGTCGCGCAAACGGAGAATTGCTGGTCGTCTGCTCGGGCGGTCGCGAGACGCACGTCTGTCCGTTCGGACGTGTTGAATTGATCCGCTCCAAAGACGAAGGCCAAACGTGGTCCTGGCCTGAGGTGGTGATGGATGGCCCCATCGATGATCGCGACGCCGGCGTTGTCGAAACGGCAAACGGTTCGTTGCTAGTTACAACATTCACGTCGCTGGCTTACGAGCCGATACTGCAAAACGCAGAAGCGGCGGGCAATTGGGATGCCGCAAAGTTGGCACGTTGGCAAGCAGCCAATAACCGTATAGACGCCACCCAGCGCCAGACTGCTCTCGGCGTTTGGATGAAGCGTTCAACGGACGGTGGTATAACGTGGTCGGGGCGATACGACAGCCTCGTCAACAGTCCGCACGGACCAATTCAGCTGGCGGACGGTCGATTGTTGTACGCTGGCAAAGATTTATGGCGGGAACCAAGTCGGGTTGGTGTTTGCGAATCGACGGACGATGGAAGCACCTGGACTTGGCTGGCGGAGATTCCCACGCGCACCGGCGATGATCACAACCAGTATCACGAATTGCACGCGGTCGAGGCAGCCAATGGCAAGATTGTCGTTCACATTCGAAACCACAACACCCAAAATGCGAGAGAGACGTTGCAATGCGAATCCAGCGATGGTGGCAAGACCTGGACTCAGCCACACGCCATCGGAGTCTGGGGCCTACCTTCTCACTTGCTTCGCCTGCGTGACGACCGGCTGGTCATGAGTTACGGCCACCGTCGCGCTCCACTCGGAAATCAGGCACGCGTCAGTGAAGATCACGGAGCCACCTGGTCCGAGCCTCTGGTGCTGTCGTCGGATGGCAATTCTGGAGATCTGGGATACCCATCTACGGTCGAACTTACGGATGGTTCGTTGTTGACGGTCTGGTACGAATCTTTAAAGGGTTCCCCATTCGCACAACTGCGGCAAGTACACTGGAAAATCGCGTAGGCCGACAACGGTCCGCGGCAGCTTGCGAACGCCACAGAGACCTCACAGGTCTTCGCCGTCAGCATTCATCTTTGATTCAGGAAGTTACAAACCGGTTCAGTAGCGTCTACGGCGCGAAGGAGATTACATCACGATGCGAGCACTATCCAGACGATTGGCCTTGAAGATGATGGGATTGGGCTCGGCGGTCTTTAGTTTCGGATCGAGTAGTCGTGGTGCTCAGGTACCGCCAACTCCTGGCGAGGCGGCGATCGTCGGACCTTGGAGCAAGACGCACGATCGCGTGTGGCTGAGCGGCGACTGTTGGGCGAATCCGATGGAAGATTGGAGGATCGTGGATGGCGCTGCCGAGTGTCAGTCAACCGCTGGCGGACGCAATATTCAGCTAATCACACATGAATTGACGAACGCAGCCGGTTCATTCGAGATGTCCGTCGAGGTGACTCAGGCTGAGCTCAAGCGACAAGACGGTGGAGTAGGCTTCCGTGTTGGTGTACGCAGTGACATCAGCGAATACCGAAGCAATTGCTTTGCGCGCGGAGGCATTGACGCTGGATTGATCGCCGGCGAGTTGATGCTCGGTCGCCAACAGGTGCCAATCCAAGGTGCAGATAATCCAAAGCAACTCGTGTTACGTCTGACGGGAACGCCGAAAGGAGATGACATCCTACTGCGGTTGTCGGCAGCCAACTCGACCGGCGAAGAGCTTGGATCCATTGACCAAGTTGTTCCGGCCGATGCCGTATTGGGGAACGTGGCACTGGTGAATAGCTTTGATCCGAAGCTCCGCAGTGGCCAAGCTCATCGGTATCGATTTAAGAACTGGTCGGTGGAAGGAGATGCCTTTACGATTAACTCGGATCGAAAATTCGGTCCCATCCTGTGGTCCATGTATTCGTTGAGCGACTCGCGCAGCGACGAAGGTTTCGTCCTGAAGGTCAGCGCACTGACCGGACCACTCGGCATGAATGACAACAAGTCAATCGAGTTGCACGTCGAACAAGGAGGTACGTGGAAGTCGCTTGGCACGTCCGAACTCGATACCGACGCCTGGACCGCCACGTTTCGCATACCAAACTGGAACGAGAAATCAGCGGCAAAATATAAGCTCATTTATACAGAAGTGCATACGGATGGTTCTTCCTCCGTCGACGAATGGTCGGGGACAATCAAGGCCAATCCGGATGGACGACCGCTGCGTTTGGGAGCTTTGACCTGCCAAAAGGACTATGGATTTCCCTATGCGCCGGTCGCAGACAATCTGGTCAAGCTCGATCCCGACATGCTGTACTTTTCGGGCGATCAATTGTACGAGGACCACGGGGGCTTCGGGTTGATTCGCGATCCGGCGGAACCCGCGATTCTGAACTACCTGCGCAAGTTTTACATGTTCGGTTGGGCGTTTCGCGATGCTATGAAAGACCGCCCCACGGTTTGTATCCCCGATGACCACGACGTGTTCCAAGGAAACATTTGGGGCGAAGGCGGCGAGCCAATGACGGAGGGAAGCACTTCGTCGAAAGGCGGTTACCGTGAACCCGCTCGGATGGTCAACGTGGTCCATCGCACGTGTGCCGGTCATCACCCGGATTACTTTGACCCGACTCCTTGCAAACAAAACATCAGCGTCTACTACGGCGACATGGTTTATGGCGGCGTGAGCTTCGCAATCCTGGGAGATCGACAATTCAAGAGCGGTCCGGAACGAGTCGAGACTGGCAGCGGTCGCGCGGACCATGTGATCGACAAGGATTTCGACACGTCCGTACTCGACAAACCGGGATTGGTGCTGCTCGGGGAACGGCAAGAGCGGTTTCTTGAAGCCTGGTGCGACGATTGGCGCGGGCACCGCATGAAAGTGCTGCTCAGCCAAACAGTGTTTGCCGGTGTTGCGACTCATCACGGCGGCTACAACGGCTATTTGAAAGCCGATCTCGATTCCGGCGGTTGGCCGCAAACGGCCCGCAACCGAGCAGTCAACATCTTGCGTAAGGGGATGCCGTTACACATCAACGGGGACCAGCACCTGACGACTCTGGTGCAATACGGCGTCGATCGCCAACGTGACAGTTGCTGGTCCTTCTGCACTCCTGCGATCAGCGCCGGCTACCCGCGTTGGTGGCGGCCTGACGAAGTCGAAATGCCCCACGAGCATCGGCCTGCGCATGGTTTGCCAAATACCGGCGAGTATCTGGATGGATTTGGAAATCTCGCGTACGTGTACGCGGTTGGAAATCCTGAAGTTGGTAAAGAGAAGAATCGCTACGATCTTGCACATCAAAAGGGCAGCGGGTTCGGTTTAGTCACGATCGACACCGAAGCCAAAACCTACAAGCTGGAAGCGTTCCGTTTTCTGTGTGATCCAACCGATGGCAAGCCCGACAACCAATTCCCCGGCTGGCCGATCACGATTCATCAGCGAGAGAACGCGGGCGACAATATTATCGGCTAGCCAGCGACCAACGCTCGTTCACCCGATGACTCTCTGGTCATCAATCGTGCAATCTCTTCGCGGTCGGCTTGGCTTGGAAGGCCCCAGTCGGTTCCGTATTGAAAGCACTCGCGAGCGCTGATTCCGCCGAAGTGGTCGTCCAGGATTGTGAAGTGATCCGTCGTGACAAGCGCAGGATGCAGCTTGCCACAGGCGTGACTGAGCTGCAACAATTCCTTCCTTAGCGTCGCAACATAGTTCGCTAGCCTCGCTGCCTTGTAGGTTGGATCTAAACCCGACATCAGCCACTTGTTCTGTGTCGCGACGCCAGCGGGGCAGTGGCCCGTATGACATTTCAGGGCTTGAATGCACCCGATGGATAGCATCGCTTCACGCGCCACATTCACCATGTCACAGCCCAACGCCATGGCGAGCAAGGCCGCTTCCGGGAAACCCAGTTTGCCTGATCCGATGAAGGCGACTTGATCGGTCAGCCCTGCCTGGACGAACTCGCGATAAACGCTCACGAATCCCAATTTAAATGGCAAAGCGACGTGGTCCGCGAACACCAACGGCGCGGCTCCAGTGCCGCCTTCGCCGCCGTCTACCGTAATGAAGTCGACGCCGCGGCCAGTCGTCGCCATTTGATGGGCCAGGTCCGTCCAAAATTGAAGTTCACCCACAGCGCTCTTAATGCCGACGGGCAGCCCGCTTAAGTCAGCTAGCCGTTCAACGAAATCGAGCAAGCTGTCGACGTCACGGAACTCACGGTGCGACGACGGACTGATACAGTCTTTGCCCATAGGAATGCCGCGAATTTCAGCGATCTCCGCAGTAATCTTTGCTGCCGGCAAAAGGCCGCCCAAGCCGGGTTTCGCACCCTGGCTAAGCTTTATTTCGACGGCGCGGACCGGATTGGCTTCTACTGTTTCCACGAACCGCCTTTCATTGAAGCGGCCATCCTCCGTTCGACAACCGAAGTATCCGGTTCCAATTTGCCAAATCAGATCGCCGCCCATCTGGTGGAAGGGTGAGATGCCGCCTTCACCAGAGTTTTGCATACAGCCGGCTAACTTTGCGCCGCGATTCATGGCTTCGACCGCGCGGCTGCTGAGCGAGCCGTAGCTCATGGCCGAGATATTCACAATCGACAGGGGACGAAACGATTTCGCACGACCACGGTGGTGCCCGAGGATTTTGGCACAAGGGATTGGATAGCGCGGATCGTAACCCGCGTCACCCGGTTTCGGACCGCTCAAAGGAAACGCGGCGTGCTTGAGTATCAAATGATTCGCAGACAGCTCTAAATCGTTATCGGTGCCAAATCCGGAGTAGTTGTTCTCTTGTTTCGCCGACGCGTAAATCCAACTGCGTTGATCGCGACTGAACGGTCGCTCCTCGTTATTGCTTGTGACGATGTACTGCCGCAGCTCCGGGCCGATCGTTTCCAGCCAATAACGAAAGTGTCCGATGATGGGAAAGTTGTGGATGATCGCATGACGGCGCTGGCCAATATCAATCAAGATCCAAATCGCGACGATACTGACTGCAACTGCTAACCAGGGCATCCACCACATTCCGCCACCTCGAACCCGGAACAGAACCAGAACGCGTACGGATGTACGCCACTGGACTGCTATCGGGTGACATAGCGACATGGCATCAAGAGATTGCCGATGGCGAAGACTTTATCGATTTGTGCGATCACGCCGTCCATGCCGGATATGAAACTTGCCCCGGTATTGCGACGCGTGCTTTGTATAGGGTTTTCCCAGCCGTGATATAGATTGTCCGACCGTCCGCACCACCAAAGGCCAAGTTCGTCAGCACATCTTCGTGAATGGGAATACGCGACTTGATTTCGCCGTCGGGCGCGACGACGTAGATGCCCGGAGGCACTTCTGCCGTTTCATGCGGTCCGCGAGGTGACATGATTCCGGCGGCGATCAGCAAATTGCCCTCCATATCAAGCCGCATGCCGTCACCGCCACGACCGGGCGCAAAGTCGATCACGACTCGCTGATTGGACGGTGTGCCGTGCTCGTCGAGATCAAACGACCAGATTTTGCGATTGCCCCCGATCGTCGGGCAACTATCCACTAAATAAAGCTGTTTGGAATCTTGTGTCACCGCGATTCCGTTGGGTCGTTCGATGTCCGGCTGTTGGATGATGCGAGTGACGCTGCCGTCGAGATCGATCCGATAGACGCCCTCGATCTCCATTTCCATCTGGGATCGGTCGCCGTAACACGGGTCGGTGAAGTAGATCCGACCTTGCCCATCGACGCAAATATCATTCGGCGAGTTGTAACGAACGCCTTCAAAGCGATCCGTCAGCACCTCGTACTCGCCCGTTTCGAGATTCGTTCTTGTAATTCGCCGGGCACCTCCCGACCCAAACTCAGCTCCTTCACAATGCAGTAACCGGCCTTGATGATCGAAGCTGTTCCCGTTCGTCCGCCCACTCGGTTCGCGAAACACGCTCCGCGTGCCATCGGGTGCAAGCTTCATGATCCTGTTGTTTTCGATATCCGAGAAGTACACCGTTCCATCAGCATGGACGGCGGGTCCTTCGGTAAAAGCGAGCGATGTAGCGGTTGTGAACTCTTCACATCCCTCTGGCAGTTCGAGCCATTTTGAGCCGGTCGACAAGGTACACTCTCCGTCAACATGAATTGGAGTTGGAAATCGACGCTTGTGTCGAAGGGAATCGTTCCGCCGCCCATTTTGCAATGACGGCCCAAGAAATGACAGACGCCTCTGCACAAAGCGCGAGGCGTCTGAATCTCAAATCCCACCGAAAATCACGAACTTCTGGATGACTACTTGAACCAAGAGGTCAAGACTTCGACGTAACTTTTCTTTGCTGGAGCAATGTTGCCGCTCTGCTCGAACGAAACAGGCGCGACACGTCGGTTGCTAATTGGCAGGCTGGCTTCGACCGGAGGCGGTTCGGCCACACCCGGCGCGGCCTCGGTCGGCTCGTCGTAGGCTTTGGCCTTGTCACTCTTGCCATCGCCGTACTTATAGCTATCGACGTCCCAGCTGTACTTGCACGTCGAGCACTCGTACTCGTGCTTCATCAGCACGTTGACGTACTTCGTGCGACCACATTTTGGCGGCACGCAGTTCTCTTTACCACATTCCTTACCGCCGCATCCCTTGCCACAAGTCGATTCCCAAGGGAACCTAACTTTTGGAATACAGATCGCAACCGTATCAACCTCCCAACAGGTCTTTGTTTCCTTGCCCTTCGTTACCGTCGGGTAACAGGCATCTCCGCAGTGGGGGCAAAAGGCCCGACGTCCACCTTTGCCGTGGCCACCGTGTTTTCCGTCGTGATCGCCGTCTCCTGCGAATGCCGGTGTGCCGGCAAGAGTCGCAACGAGGGCGATGGCTAACAATTGTAAACGCATATCATTCTCTCCCATTGAAGAGTGTTTGAGTTAATTAGAAGTCCACCATGAAGCGAGTGCCGAACAGGTCGTAGTCGCCGCTTGTTGGCAAACCTACGATGAGCGGAGCACCTGGTGTGGCTCCGCCGTTCTGGCCCCGCTGCGCGATGCTGCCATGGATGTAGTTGAACTGTACGCGGCTGTATGGAGTCCACCACCAGTTCAAACCCAAAGTCAGGCTGTCGCCCACACCACCGAAGATGTTGTCATCGGTGAAGTCACCGTGAGAGTAACGTGCCGCGACCTGCCATGCACCCAGACCACCGCCGTGCCCGCCACAGCACTTATTAACAAGGAAAAAGTTCTCGAACGGCTTGGTACGACCGAGCGTGCCCGAATCGCGTTCCCACGGCGTGTGTTCGCCGGTCAGGAAGTACGATGCATATACGTAATAGCCGTTGAAGTTGAGATTCGGTCCCACGGTTCGCTGCATATTCGCCAGCTGATATTCGCCAACGACTTGCAGCGCGCCAACATTGACCACACCTTCAAAGCCCAGCAATTGATAGTTTGTGGCCCCTGCAATTTTCCCCGTATCAAACCACTTGCCGTTGGTGCGAGCTTCCGGACGCGTCAAGAACTGTGCTGTCCCGCTATCACCTGGAAACGCCGCCGAACCCGATACCGCCGCGTGAGCGTATCCACGTCCGCCAGAAGATTCGTCGTACCAAAGCGTGCTGGCAAGACGCCCAGCCAGTTCGGATCCATAGTTATCTGCGTACTGACCACCGTCGTTCTGATGATCTCGCATCAGGAAGTAGCCATATCGCCAATTAAATCGTTCATCATCCGTGACGCCGTACGATTGAATACCGATTCGACGAGAATCTTGATTGAAGCCCTCGACATGAAACGGACGTTCCATGAACACGTTGTAACGGCTGCTGTTCAAGTGGTCCAAGCCGTAAGGGCGCTTTTGGTTGCCTAGCAAGACAGTCTGCAAGTAGGGCAGTTCCTTCCAGCCAAGATAGGCGTCCTTGAATGCCAGCTTGCTTGGATTGGCGAATTCCATCTCGATTTTATAGAGCATGGTATCCGTCACATCGCCAGCAACGCCAAATCGCAGGCGACGGAAGCCGATGAAGTCCTGGGGCGCAGTGGCAGCGTTCCCGTCATCCAAGTAGTTCGTTAGCGGCCCGTCGTTGGGGAAGCTCCAATAGTCGAAGTGAACACGGCCCGACCACTTTTGCGTGGGCTTGCCATTGGCAGGCTCGCCCTTGCCCATACCGTTGACCAGCTCTTCGAGTTCCGCAACGCGAGCTTCCAGGAACGTATTGTTCGTCGACACATTATGCACCGACGGTAACCGATTGTGTTCAAGTTGCTGAAGTCTTGCCTCTTGAGCGGCCAGCCTTTGCTGCAGGTCGAAGAGATAATCTTCCGCCGGCTGCTGCGCAGACAAGATCGAAGCGCCAAGGGTAGCACACACCGCCACCAGGCTTCGCAGATAGAATCTTAAACGCATTACTGCTCCTCCGTGAGCTTTCTAAAACGATTTGCCGCCACGTATCCAACGAGACATCAGTCGGAAGTTCGCGAGGGTACGGTTGGTAACAAACGATCCGTTAAAAGCAGCTGTATTCGTGCTGCTCCTTACTACAGTCGATCCGGTAATCGCGATCTAAATGTTAAGTTTGGTCGCATCGGACCTAATTTCTGTAGTGCTGCGCCGCACAATTAGCAGAATCGATACCACCGGACCTTCACTGAAGTGGTGCGGGTTAGGGCGAGCTTGCCGATTGTATCGCCCCAGCAGCGGACTCAATGGGACGACGATATGTAGCCTGTGAGGTAAACCCCAAAGTCAAGTCGCCAAGAGAGCCCCTGGGGATCATCGGAGCGGACATCACGTAAGCAACTCGGTTGTTCAATCTCAATCGTTCGACCGCGCCTCGCAGTGAGGATATCACGCACTCGCGGCCAGCATTGAAGTCAATTCAATCGGCTTTCAGTGGGACGGAGGCGACCGTATCAACACGACCGCCACACGCGTGAAGTTAAATGTTGCCGCACGGACCACCCGTATTTAAGCATTCTTACCAGAATGCCGTTGGGCAGTTGCGCCGCGCCGCATCGACTTCTGTTTCCCAGCGTTTCATGCCTTCATGGTCGGTGTAGAAGAAGGCAGCGGTATCGACACCGAGTTCGTCGAGTTGCTTGATGCGATGCTGCACGCTTGGCACGCGTTCCAGACGCGGGAATACCTTGCCCCACAGACCGGCGATGACGAGCATCGCGATTCCAAGATTCCGCCACTTTGCCGTTGGAGGGCTAACATTCATTCGACGGCTCACTTTCCTAGCGCGGTTGCTGCCTGTGGGAAGACCTTTTCAAACATCAACCACGCCATGAACAAGGTAATACACAAGTTGAATGACTGGCCAACGACGTACAGGACCAGAGGTTTGCCGCCTTTGAAATACTTGGCCAACTCTTTGAAGTTGGTTTCCAGTCCGATGCTGACAAATGCCAGGCAGAAGAACCAGCCGCGCAGAGTTTTTGTGCTCCCGCCGATTGTTGCATCAACGATTGCGGGACCGTCTGCGACCCATCCGTAGATCCATGAGAAGCAGATCGAGGCCGCAACAAAGCCCAAAATGAACTTGGGAAATCTCTTCCAAATCTCTCCCACGCTCGGCTTTGCTCCTTCAGTTTCGCGTTCGATGTAAACAACCCAAAACACGGCGACAAAGAAGGCTACAACACCGATCAAAATGTTTTGAATCATTTTGACGGTAGCCGCGACCTGCAGAGCCTCTTCTCCCAGCATGGCGCCCGCCGCAGCGACGGCACCGGTCGCGTCGATGGTGCCGCCCATCCACGCTCCCCCCAGGACTTGGCTCAGCCCCATCGCCTTAATTGCAATTGGCATCAGCACCATCATGACGACTGTGAAGGAAAGCGACATCCCAATCGCTAGCGAAAGCTCCTCCTTCTTTGCCTTGCATGCAGCCGCCGTGGCAATCGCGGCCGAGACTCCGCATACCGACATGTCTGCTGAGATGACCATGTTAAGCGAAGGCGAAGCGATTTTGAGTATCTTCTGTCCAAACCAAAACGTCGCGACTAGGACGATCGGAGTGACAACCCAGGCCACGAAAATTCCGGGCACACCAAGCGTCAACAAACGATTGAACAGAACCTCGGCACCGAGCATCACAAGGCCCGTTTTGATATAGAACTCCGTTCTCACCGCCGGCTTGACCCATCCGGGAGTTCCGATCGTGTTGCTGATCAGCAGTCCGACGACCAGCGCCCACAAGGCGTATTCAAGGTTGTAATGTTTGACGACGTTTTGACCGGCAAGAACGTAAGCGAAAGTTCCGAGCAGAAACACAAAGCCAAAGCCGGCTGCGAACGATATGAGTCGCTGCCCCATCGCAAGCGCACCAATACCAAACGCCGCCGTCGAGACCACAAAGACTCCTAGCAGGCCTTTGAACGAGTTGGACTTCCCGGACACGAACAGAGCATCGAGCGGATTCGAAGACCATGAACCAGGCTTCCCCAGCCAACTCTTGAGCGGACTCGTCGGCGTACCCTCAGCGCCGCCTGCTGCGACGACAAACAACAGACAACCGAGCAGCAATGCTCCCCCCACCCAAACGGCACACCAATCTTCCGAACTGATCAGAGCGGATGCACTGTGCCCACGCGAATCGGACTTTCTTTCTGAGTCGCTACTCATTGTTGTCCACCTTTAAACTCAGCTATCTACTACTTTTACGACAGAATCGCACTCGTACCCGAAGAGCAAGATACTAAACCACTTGCCTTCGAGAAGAAAGATGCGGCAAATCTTGTCGCCACGTGGGAACGTCAGAGTCAAACAGTACCACTGTCACAATTGGTTCAAGCCCTACGACCACGGCGACGATAACTCACGTAGGGATGAACCCAGACTTCCTGCCCACAGCTGGCGGCGAGTCGTCCCCACCTACCATTTTTCCATCACGCCTCACCTCTGCTCTCGCGCTCCGGTGCTCGACCGTCATTCGGAATGCGATGGAACTTCGCTCATGCCTGTTGTCCGCGTCTCGATGGCGATTTGCTTATGTCTATCGTTGGGCTGCCAACTGCCGAACGTGACACCGGTTGCAACCTCGAGCCTTACTGATTCGCGAATGCCCGCGACTTCCGTGCTTCAGCGAACTCCTGCCGTGGAGTCCGGAGTTCAAACCGTGGCCTACGCGCAACCCGGAGACGCGCCTCTGCCGGAGTTGGCGATTGAAGCAGAAACAATCATGCCCGCGCCTCACCCGGCGTGCGACGCCCCTTGGGACGGCGATCTAAGTCTAGAGCAGCTCGAAGAGATCGCGCTCGCCACCAATCCCTCACTCACCGAAGCCCGGGCCAGAGTAAGCGCGGCGCGAGGCAAGTGGGTGCAGGTTGGTTTATACCCGAACACAGAGCTGGGTTATTCCGGGCAACAACTCAGTAGCCATGGCCTTGCCGAACAGCAGGGTGTCTATATTGCCCAGGAAGTCGTCCGGGGACACAAGTTGAAGCTGAATCGTGCCGTCGCCGATCAAGAAGTCCTCAAGGCGGAACAACTGGCGTTCGCGCAAGAGCAACGAGTGCTGACAGACGTGCGACTCGGCTATTATGACGTCTTGATCGCACAACGCCGCATGGAAGTCACGCAACGCTTGGTGGCGATTGCTAAAGATGCTTACGAGACTGCCGAAGCCCTATTCAAGGCAGCAGAGGTCAGTCAGGTTGACGTGATCCGCGGAAGAGGTGCACTGCAAATGGCAGAGCTTCTCGGCAAAAACGCCACCAATCTGCATCAGGCAGCCTGGACGAGATTGACCGCCGTGCTGGGTACCCCTGGGGTGCCGGTCCAATCGTTGATGGGAGACGTCGAGTCGATTGCGACGCAGATCGACCAGAATGAAACCTTGCAGCGGTTGTTGGTTGAAAGCCCCGAGATTTCAGCGGCAGTCGCGGAGGTCGAGCGGGCCCAATGGGCCATCGACCGCGCTTATGCAGAACCGATTCCGAATATCGACGTCCAAGCCATTATCCAAAGCGACAACGCGACTGGCAGCACGAACGGAAATCTCCAGGTGTCGATGCCAATCCCTTGGCTTAACCGGAATCAAGGTGGTATTCGTGAAGCCGAGTCCGAGCTAGTCGCAGCCGAACACGCGGTAGCTACGGTAGAACTCAGCCTGCAGCGGCGTCTTGCGACGGTCTATCAACGCTATGCAAACGCTCGCAATCAAGTGGAGGACTACTCGAAAGCTGACGGCATTCTTGACAACTATCGCACGACACTAGAATTCGTCCAGCGTGGCTACGAAGGCGGCGAAATTGCCTATCTCGACTTGCTGACCGCACAAACGACTTTTTCACAGACGAATCTCGCATATATCGAGGCGCTCGGAGATCTGTGGGCCGCGACAGTCGAGATTGAAGGACTATTACTAAAAGACAGTTTGGACGCTCGAACGCCTTAAGCGAGAAATTCTCGACTTGACGAATCCCCGAGCGATGCCCACCATTGGATTAGTGTTTTGTCACAGCAACATGTGCGAACGGCGCATGCGACCTAGACTTGCCATCGAGACGACGGTACCGACGGAGCCAGTGGGACACCGTTCTCACAGAAGCTTTTGATAGTGCAACAGTGGCCCTTTGACAGGAAAGAGTGATGCGGTTTCCACTCCCGCAACTCGTGACCATTCTATTGCTGATCCATATGGGATTCGGCTGCTGTTTTCATCACGCGCATACGTGTGATTCGACGAGTTGCAAACTGGAGACGACCGAAGCCTGTCACAGCGGAGTGCATCAACACCCTCATCCTGAACTTGCAGCATGTGCCGATGACGTCCTTTGTCCTGTTCGCCATGACACTCACTCACACAATTGCTCAGGCAACGAATGTACGTTCGTTGCCGGTAGAACTCGTGTGGTAGCCGCCGTAGAAGAGGCAAATCAACTCTTCTGGTTGGTGACGACAAGCCCGTTCCACCCGATTGCAGGCCATTTTGCTTTTGGCCGCCAGGACGAACGGGAACAGCTTCTTCCGCCGCTGCGGCGCACTCATCTCCAGCTGCACATCTTGCAAGTCTAGCTGTGCCGGTACGCACGATTGACTTGGCCCTGGCGTGGATTCACACCGTCCAGGGCACCAAGTTAGAAGGCTCCCCGTTCCAGCAGTAGACGCGTCCGTATCGACTGGAGACTAACACGATGAATGCAAACGCTTCGCGTTCGAATCGCCTCGGAACAGCACTCTCGGCAGCAATCGTCGTGGCTGCACTTGGCCTGGGGCTGACATATGAACGATGGATTCCGCTGTTTCACGAAGAGTCGAACAGTCTCGATGCACATGACCACGATGCGATGGACCACGCATCCCACGATCACAACCACGACCACGACCACAAATCGCCTCAGCACGACGGGCACGATGACGCAAGCGCAATCGAACTGAGCGCGGCGGCATGGAAAAATGTGGGCCTGCGGACCCAAATCGTAATGCCGCAGTCCTTCGTGCGAACGATCAGCGTTCCAGCCCTCGTCACGGAACGGCCCGGGCGATCGCAAGTTCAACTGACCGCACCGTTCACGGGGATCGTCACAAACATCTCTCTCATCGAAGGCGAAGTTGTCCTGCCCGGCGAACCGTTGTTTACGCTGCGTCTGACTCATGAAGACCTCGTCACGGCCCAGCGAGCTTTTTTGCAATCGACGCAGGAGTTGGAAATCGTCCAGAACGAAATCAAACGGCTTCTGTCTGTGGGCGACGGAGTCATTGCGGGTAAGAAAGTCGTCGAGCAGGAATATGAAAAGCAGAAGATCGAAGCAATCGTACTCGCTCAGCGGCAGGGCTTGCTGTTACATGGATTAGACAATGCTCAGATTGACGAGATCATCAAGACGCGCACTTTGCTCCAATCCCTAACGGTAACGGCCCCACAGTTCGTAGACGACGGCATTCATCACGAGCTCGATCACGTCTATCACGTACAACAGATCAACGTCCAACGAGGTCAGCATGTCGCAGCAGGCGATACGTTGGGCGTGCTTGCTGATCACTGCATGTTGTACGTCGAGGGGCAAGCATTTGAGGACGACGCCGAGCGTCTAACCCAGGCCGCTCGTGAGGGATGGGAGGTTGCGGTGTCGCAAGTAGCAGCCGAGGGCCCCCACCCGGTGGCCAAGAAACTTAGAATCTTCTACGTCGCCGATCATATCGACTCAGACTCGCGCGCATTGAAGTTCTATCTCAACCTGCCCAACAGCTTGGTGAGGGACCAACGCCGCGATTCCCATCGATTCGTAGCCTGGAAGTATCGGCCAGGGCAACGCATGGAAGTCAGAATTCCAATTTCAGAACCGTTGCAGAATCAGATCGTCCTTCCCATTGATGCGGTCATCGAAGACGGTGCCGAATGGTTTGTCTTTCAACAAAACGGCGACCATTTTGATCGCAAATCGGTACATCTCGTTTATCGTGATCGAGACACCGCTGTTGTTGAAAACGACGGCAAGTTGAGCGGCACTACACTCGCGATGTCCGGAGCGTTTCAAATGAACCTCGCCCTAAAAAATCAGGCTGGCGAAGGAGTCGATCCACACGCGGGGCATTCGCATTAGCGTGCAGAGGGCTAAGAGCGGACAGCAGAGAGCCAGAAGAGGGTTGATGCGGGAAGGAGAGTGCAGTGATGTTTCAATTTGAGAAATTTGACGTTTGGCACAGGGCAACTGCATTCGCATCGCAGGTGTATGCACTAACGGCAGACTTTCCGTCCGACGGGCGTTTCGGACTGACGAGTCAAATGCGTCGCGCGGCGATCTCCATTTCGTCGAATATCACAGAGGGAAGCTCCAGAACCTCCGACGCGGACTTTTCGCGGTTTGTTCAGATCGCCTACGGCTCACTCATGGAGGTTGTCTCACAAGCTGCCATCGCGAACAAGCAGACATTCATCAGTGACGACGCCTATGCAGAACTCTACCAATCAGCCGACGAACTCGGTCGCATGCTAAGTGGTCTCAAGTCTCGTCTATCAAAGTGACCCAATTTCTTTCTGGCTCTAGGCTCTCCGCTCTATGCTCTCCGCGCTCTTAAACAGTATCATCCGCTTCGCACTTCAGAACCGTGTGCTGGTTGCAACAACCGCGATCTTCCTGCTCATCTACGGCAGTTGGCAGATCTATGAGTTGCCGATTGATGTGTTTCCGGATTTGAACCGACCGCGTGTGGTCATCATGACGGAAGCGCCGGGCCTCGCGCCGGAAGAAGTCGAGACGCTGGTGACGATCCCGCTCGAGACGGCATTGAACGGCGCAACTGGCGTCGAAGCCGTGCGGACTTCTTCGGGTGTGGGCATCTCGGTGATCTATGTCGAGTTCGATTGGGGCACCGATATTTACAATGATCGACAAATCGTCAACGAGCGACTCGCACTGGCCGTCGAGCGATTGCCTAAGGGAGTCCGGCCTCAACTTGCGCCCATCTCGTCGATCATGGGACAAATTATCGTCGCGGGGATGTACAGCCACACCAGCACCGAAACATTGTTGTTCACCACCGATGCGAAGCATGCGACGGATCTGAACGAGAGTAAATTGACAGAAGAACTTCACTCGGAGTTCACGCAGAACGAAATATTCCTCCCGGAATCAGCCATTGTCCAACTACAAGAGTTTGGTGAGAGATGGGCGATCGCGGATAGGGCTTCGCAACGCTGGTTTACCATCGTCCGGCGTAGTGGTGGTCTCGAAGTGCATCGCGCCACGTCGCCGATGCAACAACGCACTCTCGCTGATTGGGTGGTCCGCCAACAACTGCTTACGATTCCGGGCGTGTCCCAAGTATTCGTAATGGGCGGCGAACGAAAACAATTTCAAGTGTTGGTCAATCCCAACTTACTCCTGAAATTTGGTGTGACGCTGCGGGAAGTCAAGCAGGCTTTAGAAAACAGCAACCAAAACGCGACTGGAGGCTATCTCGACGAGCAAGGTCCCAATGAGCTATTGGTTCGTGCCTTGGGACGCGTTAGCAACGTTGACCAGCTGAAAGATATCGTCGTCAAACATCGCGATGGCAAGTCGGTACTGTTAAGCCATGTGGCCGAGATCGTCGAAGGAGCTCAGGTGAAACGCGGCGATAGTTCGGTGGTGATACGACACGAAAGCCTCGGGACCGGAGCAGAAAGCCAGAACGAACAGGCATTGGCGTCTGATTCGCAGGGTTATCCCGTTGGTTCGAACTCAGCGAGCCTCAGCGCACCGGCCGTTGTCCTTACGATCAACAAGCAGCCCGGCGCCGACACGCGTGAGGTTAGCGAAGCTGTCAATCAGATGTTCGTCAAGCTCGAAAGGAGTCTGCCCCCCGATATCCGGTTGGAGTCGAACTTGTATCAGCAGAAAGCATTCATCGATCTCGCGATTGCCAACGTCGCAGAGGCGCTTCGCGACGGCAGCGTTCTGGTCGTCATCATTCTCTTTGTGTTTCTGCTGAACTTTCGCACGACATTCATTACGCTGACTGCGATTCCACTTTCGCTGGTGATCACAGGCCTCGTATTCAAGTGGTTCGATCTGTCGATCAATACGATGACGCTGGGCGGTATCGCGGTCGCGATTGGCGAACTCGTGGATGACGCAATTGTTGATGTCGAAAACATCTTTCGCCGCCTCAGAGAAAACCGCAAAAGTCCAACGCCGCAGCCTACCTTGCTGATTGTCTTCCGCGCCAGCGTCGAGATTCGCAATTCGATCGTGTTTGGCACTTTGATCGTCGTGTTGGTATTTGCGCCCTTGTTTGCGCTTGGTGGCATGGAGGGGAGGCTCTTCACGCCGCTGGGGATTGCCTACATCGTTTCGATACTATCGTCGCTCGTCGTGTCGTTAACCGTGACTCCTGTGCTTTCGTACTGGCTATTGCGCCGCGCCAAGTTCATGGACAGCGAACGGGAGAGCGCGGTGCTGCGTGGTTTAAAGGCACTGGCAGGCGCGGTGATTCGCTTGAGCGTGGGACGCTCCGGATTCGTGCTCACTTGCGCATCGCTAGCGGTTGTTGTCGCGGGTTTTGGTATGTGGCATCTGGAAAGCGATTTCCTCCCGCCCTTTAATGAAGGCGCCGTTCAGATCAATGTTCTGTTGCCGGCGGGAACCTCGTTGCAAAAGTCGAACGAGATTAGTGCCACGGTCAGCCAGCGACTCAGCGAGGTCGAGGACTTGTCAAAACTAGTTCGCAAGACAGGTCGAGCCGAACTTGATGAGCACGCTGAAGGTGTAAACGCGACGGAGATCATTGCTTCGTTCGACCCGCAGAGCCACAGGTCACGTGACGAGATTCTTGAGGATCTGCGTTCGCGACTCAAGGACATCCCAGGAATCGTCATCAGCGTCGAGCAGCCACTGTCGCATCTGATCTCGCATATGTTGTCCGGTGTAAAGGCACAGGTAGCGATCAAGCTGTACGGCGAAGATCTGGAGACATTGCGTCGCACGGCAGCCGAAATGAAAGCTGAGATTGTGGATATCGCTGGAGTCAAAGACCTGCAGATCGAGCAACAGGCGATGATTCCGCAGCTGCGAATCGAAATTGACGGCCATCGGCTGAAGCAGTTCGGGCTGACGCGCGGCGACGTCACCGAACTCATTCAGACCGCGATGAACGGCGAAAATGTCTCGGAGATCCTCGAAGGGCAACGCACTTTCGACTTGGTTATGCGTTTGGAAGAGAGTTACCGCGAAGATATCGACACCTTGAAGCGGCTCACGGTGCATTTGCCTGACGGGGGCGTCACAAACCTGAATTCAATCGCAAAAATTCAAGTGGGTGGTGGGCCAAACGTCATCAACCGCGAACAGGTCCAGCGGCGAATCGTGTTGCAGTGTAACGTATCCGGTCGTGGCCTTGTTGACGTCGTACAAGCGATTCAACGTCGACTGGAGCCGATCGAGCGGTCGTTACCCACCGGCTATTTCGTCGAATACGGTGGCCAGTTCGAAAGTCAGCAGGCAGCGTCGCGGATGATCGCTATTCTCTTTGCCCTATCGTTGGTCGGAATGTTCATGCTGCTGTTCACGATGTTCCGCAGCGTGAATTTGGCATTGCAGGTGATGATCGCCCTACCGATGGCGTTTATCGGAAGTATCGCCGCACTGTATTTGACCGACCAAACACTGACCGTAGCCGCCAAAATCGGATTTATTTCGCTGTGTGGAATCGCATCTCGCAATGGCATTTTGCTGATTAACCATTACTTGCACCTGGTACGATTTGAAGGACAGGATTGGACGCCCGAGATGATCGTCCGTGCTGGGCAGGAGCGATTGGCACCCGTGTTAATGACAGCGCTGACCTCGGGGATCGGACTTGTGCCTCTCGCTTTAGCGGCGGGCGAGCCGGGAAAGGAAATTCTTTACCCCGTTGCCACGGTTATCATCGGAGGACTTATCAGCAGCACGCTACTCGAGTTCCTAGTCCGCCCGGCACTGTTCTGGAAGTATGGATGTGCTGCTGCTAATAGCGTTGTAGATGCTGTACACGAAAGATGCGAATTGGTCGAGGAAGCGTAGTCCTCGTGTGGCCATCACTTTCCAAGTGATACGCACCGGTAGCGTCCGTCGACCAGACCTAACGGACCCGTCACTTGGAAAGTGACGGCCACATTGTGTTCAACACTTGGCGACAAACTGGCGAAGGTAGGTTGAGCTTTGCTGGAGTGATGCTCTTCGAGCGGAGAGCGACTCTTCGTAGGCTCGGTCTTCGACTTCGACGCAAACTGGGCCACGGTATCCCGCATCGCCAAGCACCGAGAAGAACTGGCCCCAATTCACGTCTCCCAGTCCAGGTAGTTTCGGCGAGTGATATTCGAGCGGATGCGCCATGATGCCGACTTGATCAAGTCGGTACCGATCGACTCGCACATCTTTTGCATGAACATGAAACAGTTTCTCGCGAAACTCCCTAATCGGGGCCAAATAATCCATGTGTTGCCAAACCATATGAGATGGATCATAGTTCAAACCGAAGTTCTCGCTCGGAATGTCCTCGAACATTCGCCGCCAAATCGTTGGTGTCGTCGCGAGGTTCTTGCCTCCCGGCCATTCATCTGCGGTGAAAGACATCGGACAGTTCTCGATCCCGACACGCACTTCTTGCTCCTCCGCATATCGGATCAGCGGCTTCCAGACTTCTAAAAAACGTGGCCAGTTGTCGTCAACTGACTTTGTCCAGTCTCGGCCGATGAAGGTATTCATCTGTTTCACCCCGAGCAGATTTGCGGCGTTGATGACATGCCGAATATGGTCCGCATACTTTCCACCCTCTTCCTCGTCGGGGCAGAGGGGATTGGGATAGTAGCCGAGTCCGCTGATCGCGATGCCAAATTCTGCTGCGAGGTCATTCACTTCGGCGGCTCTCGTCGCATCGAACTCTTCGACTTCGATGTGCGTGATCCCCGCGTAACGCCGTTCTGCTTTACCTTTTGGCCAACACATGACCTCGACACAGTCGTAGCCATAGTGTTGGGCAGCCGCGAAGACTTCACGAAGAGACAAATCGGGGAGTATGGCACTGACGAATCCAAGTTGCATGAGTCGTCTCCTTGATCAGAAGGACAGGATGGGTGCTAGTGAAGGGAAACGCATCACTCGGTGTGATGTATTTCGAGACCCGCATGGAAACACGTTGAACAGAAGTTTACCGAGGGCAACCAGCCGCCAACAGGGACCAAGACTTGCGTTTGCCGTTGCGCCGTAGGATACTCAACGCTCTGCCTTCGTCTCGCCAATCGCGCCAGGCGGCAACATGCAAGTCAACAGGGAGTTTCAGATGAGCCATCGGATGCTATTCGGCCTAACGGCAGTTCTAGGACTAGCCATGATCTTGCCTCAACGGTCGGTTGACGCGGCGACGCGCCAGTTCATCGCCGCGGATTCATCGAGACATCGGATCGCGATCATCGATGAAGACGGCTCGACGGCTTGGGAACATTCAATCGGTCCGCTGCATGACCTGCAACGGCTCGCCAACGGGAACCTGTTGTTTCAGGACTCTTGGACGCACGTCGTCGAAATGGAGCCCCGTGGCAAAAAGGTCGTCTGGCAGTACGACGCGAAAAGCTCACCGGGTAACGAGAAGCTTAGAATCGAAATTCATGCGTTTCAGCGTCTGGCTGATGGCAACACGATGATCGCGGAGTCGGGACGTGGACGAATTATCGAAGTAGACTCGCACGGCAAGATTGTCAAGGAAATCAAACTTCACATCAACAAGCCCCATCCGCACCGCGATACGCGACTGGCACGAAAGATCGACAACGGCCACTACCTGGTTTGCCACGAGGGCGACGGGACGGTTCGCGAGTACGACGCCAGCGGGACCGTTCTCTGGGAGTACGAAGTGCCGCTCTTTGGGCACGAACCACGCGACGGTCACGGCGTCGAAGCTTTCGGTAATCAATGCTTCTCAGCCTTGCGGCTCGCAAACGGAAACACGTTGATCAGCACAGGCAACGGTCACAGCGTGATTGAAGTGACTCCGAAACATGAAATTGTATGGAGCCTGCACCAGAATGACCTGCCGGGAATCCAGTTGGCATGGGTTACCACGCTGCAAGTTCTGCCCAGTGGAAACATCGTCATCGGCAACTGTCACGCTGGCCCGGACAACCCGCAATTGATTGAGGTGAGTCGCGACAAGAAGGTCGAATGGAAGTTTCAAGACTTCGAACGATTCGGCAATTCTCTCACGAATTCACAAGTTTTGTCGATCGATGGCGAAGCCATTAATTAATTCATCGCAGATCACCCGGCAAAGGCAACAGACGGCACTCCCGCTACTTCTACGCGACAGTGAAAGAGCCCGCCCGCGTTGGGCTGGTCGTGCAATGCTTCTCCAACGAGATCGCGACGTGCCGTTGTGATGTATAGGTCCTTCAGCTCGGGTCCGCCGAACGCGCAGGCGGTCACTTGCGACGCTTTGACGTCAATCTTCGACAGCAACTCGCCTGTAATTGGATCGAATCTGGCTACGCCCCATCCGGCCCACAGTGCAACCCACAGCTTATCCTCGCAGTCGATTGCCATACCATCGGGATAGCCAAAGCCTTCGGGCAGCTCGATTGCGACTCGGCGGTTGCTGATTTCACCGGTGTCATTGTCGTAGTCAAACGCGTCGACTCGCCGTGTGGGGCTGTCGATGAAATACATGGTCCTTTTGTCTGAAGTCCAGACGATCCCGTTTGAAATCCCTACGTCCGGAACCTGCCTTTCAACATGCCCATCAGGGAACAAACAGTACAGAGATCCAGCATGCATATTCTTTTCGACTAACTCCAATGTCCCGGCCCAAAACCGTCCCGCCGGGTCACACTTGCCATCGTTGAAACGGTTTTCCGGAAGGTGCGATTCCGGATCGGCGATGATATCCAACTTGCGCGCTGCCGGATCATATGCGGCAAAGCCGTTCTGGACGGCGAGCATCAACCCGCCGCTGGCCCGCGGCACGACGGTGCCGATACGTTGGCCAATCTCATAGGTTTCGTTCTTCTGGGTGGCAGGATCAAAACGATGCAAACGACATTCATTGATGTCGATCCACCAGAGGACTTCTTCTCGGGTGTCCCAAATCGGACCTTCGCCAAGAGTTGCTCGAACATCGAGCAGCAGGGTTGCTTCGACCATAGCTTTAATTCACCAGCGGGAACGTAAATTGAGAGTGCTTTGATGGTCGAGCATTATGCAGAAATTGGTTGGCATTGCTACCGGACGCTAATGCACGCACCCGGTTCTCGCGGCAAAGTGCGATTCGCGTTATTATTCGATGACACAGTTTTAACAATCGCCATCCAAGGGAAAACACGATGAAGCTGGTACGCGCAATCGACGAACATGGTGAGACGCATTACGGCTCGGAACACGCCGACGGTACGACGACCCGCATCGAGGGCTGCGTTTTTGGTGCGTACTCGGATACCGGTGAACCGCTGGTCGTTACCAAGCTGCTCGCTCCCGTTCAACCCGCAGCAATTCTGTGCATCGGTTTGAACTACCGCAGACATGCTGAAGAGGGTGGAGCAGCGATCCCGGAACACCCAGTTCTGTTCATGAAAATGCCGAGCACAGTACAGAACCCGGGTGACTCGATTTTATTGCCGCAACAGCTGAAGAGCACCAAAGTGGATTATGAGTGTGAACTTGCTGTCGTCATCGGCAAGGAATGTAAAAACGTATCTCGCGAGACGGCGTTGGACTACGTGCTTGGCTATACCTGTGCCAATGATGTAAGCGCTCGCGACTGGCAGAGTAAATGGGGTGGAGGCCAATGGTGCCGCGGCAAGACGTTTGACACGTTTTGTCCACTTGGGCCGTCGATCACCACGGCCGACGAGATTCCCAATCCTAATGCCTTGCGAATCAAGACTGAATTGAATGGGGAAGTCATGCAGGACTGGAATACGGACGACATGATTTTTGATGTGCCGACACTGATTGAATTTCTTAGCGGCAGCACGAAGCTTGTGCCGGGTACGGTGATCCTAACGGGCACTCCACACGGCGTCGGATTTGCCAGACAGCCACCTGTCTTTCTTAGCGACGGTGATGAAGTCACGATCGAGATCGAGGCGATTGGCCGTCTAACGAATCCGGTGAGAGACGAATCGATTTGATCGTCTGAAGAATTCGTGAGTCATCACCGTTCGTTCAGCCAGCGTTCCAGCATTGGCCACTCGACGTCGATTCTGGTGTGCAGACGACCGGCAACTTTCAGGAGATCGCTTCTGCTGCCAACCAGATGAGCGGCGATGTTTTGCAGCGGAACACCTTGAGCTTCACAACAAACAACGAGTGCGTCATCCACTCCGGCAATTGAATTCATCGGCCCACCCACCGTTTCCTCAAAAGGAGCTTTCCAGCTGGGAGGCAGTGTACCGGCGAAACGTGGTGCAACAAGTAAGTACCGATAGTCACCACCACACTCACCCAAATGAGGCTTTGCAATTTGTACGACGTCCGTCGCCGAAATGCCTTGCTCGCCGGAATGTTTCGCACCATGTTGACTATTTGCGCCGCGTTGAATCATCGTCAGGACTTGCATTCGATCGATCACGCTGCCCGCTAGCCGTTGGGCGGTAGTCCGCATCGTGCTTACGAGGTTTGTCCAGACGTCGGAGTTCGCATTCAGCAAATCTGATAGCGACATATGTTTTCGCACGAGAGCAGGTGTCAATTCGCTATCCAGTCGTCGCGTCAGCTCGAGGTGGTGTTCTTTGAGTGAGCGGATCAGCGCCTCGTCGGCCTCCGTCGTGGGCTGCCGGGAGCTGTTAAACTCGTTGCTAAGGTGAAGGATTCTGCGCGCAAACTCTCGCAGTAGATCTTCACAGAGCAGGACCTCTGCTTTCAATGCGCGAATCAAGAGCAAGACTGCGTCATAAGTGATTCGATCTAACTCGCGCATCGCATATCGCAGAACGAGTTGCTCTTCACTGTCGACGGCAACATCGGCTGGACTCTCTGAAGACGCGGCGGCTTGGTTAACTTGCGACTCCAGATTCGCGAGCATCTCCTTGTACCAGAGAACCGCGTCCTGAGCTCCGCCCACACGCGATTTGGGCGCATCGACCAGGATGTAGAACCAATCACGAAGCGTTTCGCGTTTCGACTCGGCGACGGACGCAACTTTGGCCTGCAGTCGACTCTGGATTGAATCAGCGCCTTCGCTTTGGCCGAGCAACTCGTTCTTGATATGGCCTTTTGCCAGTTCCCGCTTCGTCTGCAGATCTGAGCCAGCGGATTGCTCGAATGACGATGCGATGCGCCGCTGAAAGTAAGCCTGTGGTGAATCGACCAGTTGCCGTTCAAGGATGCCCTTCGCCCACGTGAGCATTTTGTCGAGTCGTAGATCCATCCCATAGGCAAACTTACGGGCCAGATTCTCGATTTCCGGATCGATGGATCGAATTGCTGCGTGTGCTCCGGAGATCTGTTGACGACCGGCCCAATGGGCGACCAGTGATCTGCAAAGCGAGTTTGCTTCTTCACAAACTACGGCGTCGTTCGCTCCGCCGATCTGTGCGAGGCCGAACGTCCGAACCGTGTTCGCGGCCGCGTGTTTCCTTACGGCTGAGTCAGGATCTTCGTCGCGGCAGCGATCAAAAAAAGCCGCGGCGTTCGTGACGGAGTTCTGATATAAGTATTCTCCTATCCGAGCTGCACCTGCGGCAAACTCTTCTTCATTCAACTCCTCTCCGAGGTGCGCTACATAGGTATGGCGGTAAGGCTCACTGTTGCCAACTCGCGGAGGAAGTTTGCAAGCGGGTTCACCGGGATAACCGCTGGGCGACACGTAGTGGTGTAACTCGGTAAGCAAGCTCAGGCTGTTGGCGAGCGCCAGGTCACGTTGATTGGTGCGCCGCGAGGTCGAATGCACCAGCACGCCATGCAATTGCTCGTCCGAGATGTGTAGCTCTTCGAGCATTGTTCGCAGTAGATACCCCAAATCTAGCACCAGGCCGCTACCAACTCCGCCGGCGGTCGATGCGACGACGAAAATGCGTGGCGCCGCTTTGACGAATCTAAGCCCCGTTGTGCGCGTCGACGAATCGATCGAGTTGTCGTCGATTACACTACTCAAGGCATGGTGCAGAACATTCGCAATGGCGTCAAAATGATCGACCAATGCCAGTCGACCAAGAGCACGAATCCCCTCGGTCGTCAGCGAGCGTGGGATGTTGAATAACCAGCGGCGATTCAACCACTCCAGCAGGGATGTCGCTTCCCCGCGGTATTCTTGTGGCTGCTTCAATGTCAGAGGCAAGAGCTGGTTTGGTCGCAACGCCGAGGACCGCTCGCCGCGTGTTGCGTTGTGCAACGCAGTCACATCGGTATCGAGCAGCAACATCTGAAGAGAGGGGATGTCATCCACGTTTCCAAACCGCTGACATAATCGGCTGCGCAGCGACCTGAGCACTGCGGCACCCGTGCCCCCGACGCCGATGAAAACGGCGGGGTGGTACTTGAGGTCTTCCCCTGCCTCACCAAACGCGATAGGTGGAAGAAGGCTTGTCTTGCTGGAAGCTGGATACGCGACTTGTTTGTTCGGTTCATCCGTAACGATCGACGCGGGGAAGGCCTCTTCGGCTGTCGGCGTGATGCGAGTTGATTCTGTTGCAGTGCGACGCACGCGGTTAGATGCTTTCGGCGCCTCAGTCAGACTATCGATAAGTGCACGACATGACGGAAAACGGCGATCGGGATCCTTGGAAAGCGCTCTCGCGATCACTGGTTGATCGGTTTTCGGAAGCGGCGCCAGGCATGGGCTGCTATGAAGGTGTTGGGCGGCGAGTTGCGCAACTGTTCGACCGGCGAACGCAGGTTCTCCCGTAAGCAACTCCTGATAGACCATCGCGAGGCTATATTGGTCGCTGTTTCGGCTCGGACGCCCGTCAAACACCTCTGGCGGCGCGTAAAGGGGCGTCAAGCCACCGACCAGCGACTCGCTTCTATCCCCCAGGTCTTTGATCAAGCCGAAATCGGCCACTTTGACTCGATTCGCGATCAGCAGCAGGTTCTCAGGTTTGACATCCAAATGTTGAAGCGAATGCTCTTCGTAAATGAAGTCCAATGCATCTGCAACATCACGGAGGTACGTGAGCAACTCAGCGCGGGGAATGCCGTGTTCACCAGCCTTGACACACTTTTCAAAGCGTTCCTTCAAACTCCCATGCGCAAGCTCCATCACTATGATCAGGTGCTCGTCGACCATTTCGATGCGTTCCAGCGACAGCAGCATCGGATGCTGGACTTGTTTAATTCGCCCCAACGCCTTCAGTTCGCGTTCAGCACGTCCGGCCTTAAGAGGACCGTAGACGATCTTGACGGCTTTCGACAAACCGCCCGGTGCGTCTGCTCGCCACACTTCGCCGTACCCACCCGCACCGATCCGTTCCCGCAAGACGTAACCCGGGATCGGTTCACGCAAGTTAAACGCCTTTGGTGCTGTAGCGAGTGTATCCATCGCAGTTCAATTTACCTGTCCCTGAGCGAGGCTAGGAGTTTAAGACTTTCGCGAAATAGGTGCCGACAACGCGATCGAAGTATTCGGGCTTGAGCTCGAGTGGTAGATCGTGGTAGGCGCAGTAGCTTCGAATCTGCTTCATGAGATCTCTTGGATGGCAACGGCGAAGGCCCCGACCGCTGGGGCGGTAGTGCGTTGCCAACAAGTACGCGACCGCATCGGGATTGTAGATACAGCCGAATTCGTCTGCGTACATTTTGAACAGCGCCTCGAACTCCTGTTCATCCGGGTCGCCGACTTCGATCTTATAGGGGATCCTGCGCATAAACGCTTCATCGACCAATTCAGAAGGCTCAAGATTTGTCGAGAAAATGATCAGTTGATCGAAGGGAACTTGTATCTTCTTGCCGGTTCCAAGCGTCAGAAAGTCATGTCGACTTTCGAGCGGAATAATCCATCGATTGAGCAGTTCCTTGGGCGCGATTTGTTGGCGTCCGAAGTCGTCGATCAGCAGGCAACCACCGTTGCTTTTGAGTTGCAGCGGGGCTTCGCTGATGTTAGTTCTTGCATCGTAGCGAATGTCAAGGCTGTCCATCGTCAGTTCACCGCCGACAATAACCGTAGGCCGACGGACTTTAATCCAACGTCGATCGCCTTCGCTCGATTTTACGATGCCTCGTTTGCGTCCTTCGACAGCCTGATGATAGGAAGGATCGTACAGCTTGATGATTTGTCCGCCATCGATGATCGCGTGGGGAATCCAAATCTCTTGCCCGAAGCACGCCGTCATGCGTTGCGCCAACGTCGACTTGCCGTTACCGGGCGAGCCGTACAAAAACATGCCTGCTCCGGAGTTCACAGCCGGGCCAAGCATATCAAATAGTTCTGGATCGATCGTGATTCCATGAAATGCGTGCTCAAGCTCCTCGCGGCGTGGTGACTCGGCCGTAATTGACTGGGCATCCACGGAAATGACGTAATCCATCAGCGGCACTGGCGCAGGTCCGACATAGGCGCAGGCCTTAACTGCGCTCTGTGCTTGCTTGTTTCCCTGGTCCGTCAATGTGTAGTAGTAGTCGCCGAATGGCGCCGAACCTGTATGCACGAGAAGTTGCCGAGTCCGGAGCGAGCCGAATACTTCTTCCAAGATTCCAAACGGCAGGCACAAATGATCCGAGATATTCCGCCCGCTGCTAGTTCCGGTGACTGCAATCGATTTGAGGATCAGTCCTTCGACAAATGCGATTGGCAACCCTGTCTCTTTTAGTGTCCGCGGTTCCACAGGAAGAAACGCATCTTCTGCCAGCAGCGTAGCAAGCAGATCGCCCTCAATCTCAAGCGTTTCAGTAACCATAAGTGCCTCTCATAAATCAGATTTTGCCTGGAACCCTACAGACCGGCGGCGATGTCGCCCTTGCAATGCAACATCGTGCCTCTCGCAAAAGTAGGTCACAGCTATCGACGCGGCGAGCGTTGTATCATACGCCGGCGAAATTGCGAGTGTTTCACCTCACACGACCGGCATAATTGGTCCAATGCGAGTTCCCCTGGCGGTTGTGTTAGGACGCGTCTCCTCGTCGCCCACTCACCGATACGGTGCCGTCGAAATCTAGTTGTCGAGCTTTTGGCGAACTGCGCCTACTTCGTGACCTAGACTATTTTTGAACCGGAGTACCGTTATGCTCACTATGGCAACTAACAATTCGCATACACTGCCAGGCAGCGCCCCATCATCGGCCTTATGGTTTCTGGTCGGGCATTTGCACCCTTCCGGGCAACAGGGTGAGCAGGCACATGTGCCAATCAATGCATCGCGGTTCTCGGTCGGTCGGCGGCCCGACGCTTCCCTCTGCCTGCCATTCAGGACGGTATCGAGCAATCACGCGGAATTTGTATCGACGCCTAACTCCTTGATCCTCCGGGATCTCGGCAGCACCAACGGAACTTATGTCAACGGTCAGCGTTTGCACGGTGAAGTTGAACTTAATCAAGACGACATCGTTCAGTTCGCGGACGTCGCATTGCGGCTCCAACGACAGTCCGGCGCGGTCGCCTCGGCGACGCTGCAAGAGGACGTCTACGACCAGGCGCTGGCGCTGGTGCAATTCGACAAGCTGATGACCGAACGTCAAGTCACACCCTACTATCAGCCAATTGTCGACTTAGCCAGTGGCGAAACGATCGCCTACGAAGTTTTAGGACGCAGCCGCTTGTACGGAATTGAAACACCCGGTGCGATGTTTCGCGCGGCGGCGAAGTTGAATCTCGAAGTCCAACTCAGCAACATGCTGCGTTGGGAAGGCGTTCTACAAAGTTCCTGCTTTGCAAGACCTCCGCACTTGTTCGTCAATACGCATCCGCGCGAACTCAGTGAAGATGGCTTGATCGATGCCATACGCGCCGTTCGCGAGACGCGTCCTTTGCAAGCACTGACGCTAGAAATCCACGAAGGCGCGGTGACGAACGTCAAGCAAATGATCGAGATTCGTTCGGCGTTGTCCGACCTCAATGTCCGCCTCGCGTTCGATGACTTTGGAGCCGGGCAGGCAAGGCTCGTCGAACTCGTGAATGTCAAACCCGATTATCTGAAATTTGATATCGCCTTGATTCGCGACATTGACCAAGCATCGCCCCAAAAACTACAAGTGATTTCATCACTGGTCAAAATGACACAAGATCTCGGAATTGCGCCGCTCGCCGAGGGCGTCGAGCGCGAAGCGGAATCGGATATCTGCCGCGATCTTGGTTTTGAACTCGGACAGGGATACTTCTACGGAAAGCCCGCGCCAGGGACGTGTTTCTAGTTGCTTCGCGGCTCGACTCCTAACAGGTGCCGCACAAAAAAGTCGCGGCGGCGGCGAGTGCCGTAGGGAGTTTCTGCGACTCCGTGCCCGCCGTCTGGTACGACCAACAGATCGAAATCCTTGTCGGCAGCGATCAGTGCATCCACCACTTGCATGGTTGACGATGGATCGACGTTGCGGTCCATCGCTCCGACGATGAGAAACAGTTTTCCCGTTAGCTTGTGGGCGTTAGTGACGTTCGACTGGTCCGCGTAGTGTGGACCGAGTGGCCAACCCATCCACAGTTCGTTCCACCAGATTTTGTCCATGCGATTGTCGTGGCAACCGCAGTCCGAAACGGCAACTTTGTAAAAATCTCCGTGAGCCAGGAGCGCACCGGTTGAACTTTGGCCTCCGGCCGAGCCGCCGTAGATGCCAACGCGGCCTATGTCCATGTAGGAATACTTTTCTGCCGCAGACTTGATCCATGCAATCCTATCGGGAAAGCCGGCATCTCCGAGATTCTTCCAGCATACGTCGTGAAACGCCTTAGATCGCCAGTTGGTCCCCATGCCGTCCATCTTGACGACGACGAAGCCCAGTTCGGCGAGTTCCTGAGACTTGTAGTGGCTCGCGAATCGCTTGGGTACAAATGCGTCGTGCGGCCCCGCATAGATGTTCTCAATCACCGGATACGACTTCGCAGGATCAAAGTTGGTGGGACGCCAGATTACTCCGTAGATGTTCGTCTCGCCGTCGCGGCCTTTGGCGACAAACCGCTCGGGCGCTTGCCAGCCAGTCGCAATCAGAGCCTCGTAATCCGCTCTTTCAAGTTCGCAAATCAACTTGCCACTGCCGGTTTTCCGCAGCTCGGTCACAGGCGGCATGTCGACTCGCGAATACGTATCAACGAAACACTTCCTGTCCGGCGATAACCGAACAGCGTGCGTTCCGTTGCCTCGCGTCAAGACTTTGAAACCGGTGCCATCGAAGTTGACGCGGCAATAGTGCTCGTAGTACGGATCTTGTTCCGGATACACACCGCCAGCGATAAACCAAATTTTGCGGCGTGCTGCATCGACATGCTCAACATTGCGTACCACCCACCGGCCCTTGGTGATTTGATTCTTCACATGGCCCGTTCGTGCGTCAAACAGGTATAGGTGATTCCAGCCATCGCGTTCGGACATCCAAATGATTTCATTCGTATCGCCGAGGAACTGGTGAAAGATTTTGTAGGCATAGTCCACAAACGTGTCACTCTGTTCGTCAATGAGGGCTCCGGTCTCTCCCGTTGTCGCGTCCACCGCGACGACTCGCAGCAGCTGATGGCCGCGTTGATTGTAGAGGAACGTGAATCGCGACGAGTCGGTATCCCATCGAACGTCGCGCACATCCCATGGATTTGCGAACAGCTCGTCGCGAACCGGAATCGGTCGTCGCTCGATGACGTTGAACAAATGCGGCTTCGTCAGCGCAATCTCGTCGCCCGGTTTGAGATAGCGGAGGGCGTGCAGTTTCGGTTGCAGTTGATCGTCCGGAGCCGCTTCGATCAGGTGAATATGCCGGTTTGATCCGCGCTTCGTCCTCATGACAACAATGCGGGTCGAGTCCGGCGACCAATGGAACTTCGACTCATACGCGTGTTCCGCCGTGCCATCGCTGCTCAATGGAAACTCGGTTCCCATGTTCCGGTCGCGGATGAACACGTTATGGTCGCGAACGAACGCGAGCCACTTTCCGTCCGGTGAATGCTGGCCGCGAGATTTCTCTTCTTGTTCCTTCCGGTTTGGGGGCGTATCGTCTTGCCGCACTTCTTCATGAGGCTTGATCTCGTAGGACTCCAGCGAGCACTCCCAATCTTTCGAAAATGCACGAAATCGAATGGAGTCGACGTTGTCACCGAACCGGATCGTATCAAAAGGCAAATGTGAGCTGCGAACGTCTCGTCGCGTAATCGCCGCCAACTGTTCCGCGAGCCGTTCGTGATCGAACGCGAGCGAGCGATCACCTGACTTGGCGTTCACGAGAACGAACTCACGAGCGTCATCCGCGAGCTCATTGCGGTACCAAAAGTGGAACTTGTCACCGAACCAATGCGGCTCGACTTTGTCCCGGAACACTTTTCCGGCCGTCAATGCTCGCAGCTGACTTGCACGTTCATAGTCCGCACTGGTGCCCTGTCCAAACATCGGGGCGGAGTAACCGATGAATAGGGCTAGCAGCGCAAAGTGTCGCAGTTTCATCCCAATGGCCTCGGCATGAGAAGTTTCTTCGAGTGAATCGCAAAGTCGATTGTAATCAGAAACTTCACGCGAGGCGGTCCCAACGGACAGCTCGTGAAATCGGTTAGCGATAAGTTACTCGAAGTACCACGTCCACAGCACACGCGTCTCGGGGTCAGGGATCGGGTGCCCCGGCGGTGGCGTAACTTCGAGTCGGTGGCTCAACTCGACTCGATGGACTTCGCGCGATTTGTCGCCGCCCGCCCGCGCATCATTCCAGCGCCGGGCCAGCCATTCGCAAAAGTACAAACGATGTGCGGCATAGGGTTCCGTTGTCAGGTTATCGAGGTATTTTCGCCACCGTTGCGTTCGGTACGTGGCACTCACCAACTCCGGCTTGTCCCAAGGCAGCGGTTGATCGAAGTCCCACAGGTTCACCGTCGACCCGTCGCGCAGCGTGCCTTCCATCACCAACCAACCATCTTCGGTCCGTGGCAACGGAGCAAACATCGACCAATTCTGGTCCAGGCCCAAAATGCGGGCAGGTGCGTTGCAGTTTCGTGACAGCAGGACCGGCTCCCAGTCTTTGAAGTTCGTCTCGCGGACATTCCACAACACGACATACACCAACAAACATCCGACGGCAACTTCGAGGTACCAACGCCGACGCAACGCTGGAACCTCGGGCTTGCTCATCCATCGAGTGATGAGATTCGCAATATCCGCCATTGTCCCAATTGATCGTAAGGCCCGAGACAATCGTTCCTTCAGCCACTCCCAAAACTCCCCTGGTACAAACACCAGCCAACACACAATGCAAATCGCCGGAAAAAGGCCGATCGTCAGGCACAAACTCACCCCGACGTGAAAGACGACGAAAAGTGCGACGACAGTGCCGCGAAACCACTTCGTAAGCCAAGGCGAGAATGCCAGCAGCGGTCCCACGATCTCAAGCCAAAGCGACGCCTTCGTCAGGAATTGCATGGCCGTCGGAAATTGCCGCAGCCATAGTCCGATTGGCGTCGCAAACGCATCACAATTCAGCGCGTAATAAACGGCCGAGTAGTCTCCTGTCCAAGGCGATGGTCTGTCCTCCAATGCTTGTAACTTGAAGACGGTCGAGAACCAATACATCATGCATAACTGAAACAGCATTGCGACGGAGGCCATCGAGATGACACGTCGCGACATCGACTCGCGGTTGGTTGCCCGCGCCGCATCGATGCTCCACTTGGCGCCCAGCGGCAGGAACAAACTCCACAGCAGCATCGATCGCAATAACACATCACCGCTGTTGAGGATGACGGGATTGCGACCGTCTAAAGACATCAGTAGGACCCAACTGGCAACCGCCGCGAGCCGCGTGCGGTACCCCAAGAGCAACCAGAATGCAAACAGTGCGGCCAATAGCATCAGGACTAGTTGTCCCCAGTACTCGCCTGAAAACATGTGCAGCGACCACATGTGGCGAAAGCCAAACTCGTCGCCCGACTCGAAGATGTCAATCCGCGCCGTGCGCGGCAACACCCCGGCATCGGTGAAGTAGGCCGCAAGCTCTTGCCCGCGGTACCACAAGTCCAACAACAAAATACCCGCCGCGCCAATACGAAATGCCGCCAACGATCGCAGATCGATGCCGAATAGCTCAGTCATTTTGTCTTTGAGACGATTCATTTCGAGCGTTGTTTTTTAAGGGGGCGCGGTTTGCACTGCTTGTATCGTATGCTTTGATTCGCTGCATGAACTGCGCGAGTTTAAGGTGATTCACTTTGCCGCCACGTGCCGGTGACGATGGAACTTGCGTCGCCGGGGCCAAAACCAGGCGGCGGATCGCCTACGGCGGTTGCGTCGTAGGTAATCTCTGGCTTAGCTTTCCCTTTAATCAACACAGATCCCTCGCAAATGACGACACCTTCAATTTCCGTGCTGCCATCTTTGTCGAAGGTAATCCCGCCGGTGTTGTAGAAAATCCCGGCCAGGGCGTTGGGATAGACGTCGTCCGTATCACTATCAGAGTTTCCTTTCCAAGGAGTCCCGGTCGAATTGAAATTCGCCGCCCCCTCGCTCAAAACCTCGCCTTCCCCCTTAGCCTCAAAGATTAAATCACCTTCCAGGAGCAAAGCTGGCCAATTAAGACGTGCGGGCTCCCAGTTCATGGGCTCTTTGATCGTTGTCTTGTACCCAGGATTAATGATCAGAAGTGTTCCAACGATTCGGCAGCTTTCGATTTTCAGATCAGCGCCAAAAGAGTCGATGATGTAAAGTCCGTTCGGATCGGTCGGTCCGTAGGGGTTTGAGTTAGGCGACAAGATAATGTTTTTGATGTCGCCGTTTCCTGGTAGCGACGCGTTAGAGAGAACTGTTCCTTGGTCCATGTAGTACTCCAATATTTGCTCAGCAGCTGGCAGCTTGCGGAGCGTTCCTGGAATTACTTTCGTACCGCTCACGGCACCCACAACACTCTCCGTCTGGGCTTCGATATCACCATAGAGTGTGTTCCAATTTTTAAGATCACCGTTGCAAGCAACCATTCCGCCCACCGCCGTCAGGCTCTCGTGGGAACTTGAGTTGCCAATCCACAAGTCCCCGCCGACGAGCATCGGAAACGAAAGCAAATCGGGAGTCTCTACGCCTAAGTCGACGCTCTGCACGTAAGACGCGTCGCCGACTCGTCCGATCCCATCGAGACGCTTCTTGCCATTACCTTCGTTCACCAATCGCCACGTAAAGGAACCGCCGTTCGCCTTTACGGGTATCGTGGGATACTCGACGTTGAAGTTGTAGGTCGTTTCCCACGCGGGTTCGTTGTTGAACTTCACAAGCGCTAAATCAATGGCAGATAACGCGAGCAAACGAGCGGCGTGTCTATCTTGCTCGCCTTGCAGGCTGCGAAGATGAAGCCTAGCTATGCCCATCGCGCTGGTCGTCATGAGAACAACAGCTACCGTTACGACGAGCACCGTTACGTAGATAGTTCCTTTGCGCCGATGGCAGCGGCGAATTGTTCTTGTACGAGCCACGATACCTCACTCCGGTCGATTGAAGAGTGCCACACCGCTTTGCAGCGTCAAACCATCCCCAATTTTCAATTGACTTCCAATCCAAGTTTGGGCCGTGGAGTCGGATTCCTGGTCGCCTTCGAGCAACCCCGAGTCGGATCGCCACGCCGTTAACGACAAGGTGACACCGTCAGGGTCAGTAACATTGACGGTGATTCGTTTCAGACCTTGGTCCACAACGACACTGGTGTTTGGACTAGTTCGGGAGGCAAAGGCGATATCGACGCTGCGGTTCCAATTGGCAAAGCCTGCGATCGGCGTACCATCCTTGTGCTTTGGCACAGACGACCAGTTGTGATAGTCGTCCACGTCGTCCCACGTGGCGCGGCTTGTGCCTGACTCGCCAGTATCCAGTCCCAAAAACGAACTGCCCGGCTCCTCATAATTCTGCTGCAGGATCTCAGCCAGCAGTTGCTCGGCCAAGCCATAGGCATCGCCTCGTCGAGAGCAAATGTTCCAAGTCTTCAAAGCGCCGCCGAGGCCGTTCATCGCGGACACTAAAATGAGTCCAACGATCACAGAAGCGGCGAGCACTTCTGCGAGTGTAATGCCGCGGTTGTATCGCGACCCGTCACTTGTCAACATAAGACTTCCACAATTTCTCTTTCTGTCGCATTGTTTACTTTGGCGGCGTCTCCACCACAAACCGCACCACTTATTTCCGGCGTTCACCACCAATCTACCTAACTTCGCACAGGCAACTCCGGAGAATTACAAACCTGGCGCAATCGCAATGGTAACTGCAACTGTTTCTACTTCGTGTAGCAATGCAAATGTCGACTCGCCGCTGTCGCCCGCTGTGGGTTGCACGAGATAGCCTGCTCCACCGGATCGCTGCTGACTGTTCCCCCCGCTCGTTCCCATCGTGATCGGTATATGCCCTGGGAGCCCGGGATCACCTGCGGTTATATCTTTATCGTTGAACGCGCCCATTCGCAGTATCAACGCGTTGTTTACCGTTGTCTTCACACTTGGAGACGGTGGATTGGTTGTTGTACGGGCCTTTGTCTTTTTAATCGACCAGTCGTTAATCGGATTGCTGGCGTCATGCCCCGTGAATCGCATGATAAATCCATAGGAATTGAGGTATGTGTCGTAAGAAATCTCCTGGGTCGCGGGCTCCGCATTTGCCAGTTTCCACCACACACCAATTGTGACTCGACTGCTTTCATTCTGGGTCGTCAACAACGTCCAATTCGGACTTGCCATCAAAGACGATGTCATATCGCTCGCTACTGCGATCATCGCAACCAACAGATCTCCGTCTCCTGTGCCTGGAGGCGTATCGATGGTTAAGGTCGTCCCTGAGACTTGCGCATCCGTGAAACCTTCAAAGATGACTTCTCCGCCGAATCTCGCGCCCCATGAGCTTGGATCGAGCGCGGGTAGCGACGAGTAGGTACCTACGAAGGATCTGGTGAGGAAATCGAAATTGCAGGCAGTCACATCACTCAATACCGTCGCTGGGGTACTGCCATTGTATTGGTATGTCAAAGTTTTGGTCGAGCTGTTCCAAGCGTAAGCAATTGTTTCCTCCGCCGAATTACCATCGCGATCAGGCACCTTGAACTCAACCGAAGTCGCAGTCCTGGTTTTGAAGCTCGTAGCTTGTTGCAAATCGTTTAACATGTCCGATTGAACTTGCGCTGCGACCGACCGGTTGCGCGCGCCATGCTCCCCGCGATAACCTTCGGCACTAATGAGCAACGCAGACGTCAAACCAACGGCCAGCGTTGTCGCCAAGGACATCGCCAACACGAGTTCGACGAGCGTATAACCCCTGGCTGTGGCATAGCACCGAGCGTCATTGGTCTGTCGAAATCTCACAGGATCGATGCCTCGCCAGTTGTAGCTTCCACCGCAATCGTTTTTGTTTCACCGTTCTTGGAGATCACAATCGTTCCGCCGTAGTCAGGCTTTCCGTACCGGTCGAATGTAACAGTCGGCGAACTTCCAAATGTTGCCGAGTCGATGCCGACTGGAATATTCGAATCGGACAACACGACGACATAAGGCTCGCTTGAGTGATGGAGATCGTTTATTCCGTTAAGTTCATAACTGTCGCTCGACGCGTCAAACGTAACGGACTGACTTTTGCCCCTCGTTTTGGCATATTGCCTGGCATAACGCAGATCCGCTGTGACTTGTTTGGCAGCGGCTTCCAAGGTGAGTGTTCCGAGTGTGTCGGCAAGCCGCGGCGTGGCGATGGCAGACAAGATCCCAATGATTAACACGGTGATCATTACGTCGGCCAGGGTAAATCCGTGCCGACGAGGACGAGCCGTTGGCCAGCCGCAAGCTATCACTTGAGTTACCTCGCTCAATCGAATCGCGTTCATTTGAAACCATAGTTCACGGCTCGCGAAAATGCCTTGGCCCAGTCATACAATCGGTCTTTCCGGTATCATCGATCCGAGATTGCCCGTACGGTGCGACGCATTTTCTGGGAGTGAGGTTGAGTCCTCAGTCCGGCTGCGCCAGGTTGCCCTGCGACTCTAGGCGTAGGTATCATCCTGAAAGGCTATCTGATCCTTCTGCAACCGGAGACTTCCGATGAGTGCATCCAAATACCGCGGATATCTAAACTGGCAGAGCGTGCTTCGAAATAGAGTCGTCAGTATCTCGGCTTCCGTATTGGCAGTGCTATTCGGCCTGGAGCGATCGCTGGCAGCGGACTACTCCAGTCTGACGACCGATGCGTACCTCGGCGATGTGGAAATACTCGCCAAGGTCAAAGACGACACCGTCTTTACCGAAGGCCCAGCCGCGGCACCCGATGGGACGTTGTTGTTCACCAATGTTCCTGTCAGCAAGATCTTAAAGTGGGACCCGCAGACAAGATCGCTGTCTGTGTTTCGCGAGAACTCGAACGAGACCAACGGATTGTACTTTGCACCCGACGGCAGCTTACTGGCATGTGAAGGCAGTTCCGCGCGCGTGACGCGAACCGATGCCAAGACAGGAAAGATAGAAGTGCTCGCCGATGCGTTTGAAGGCAAGCGTCTCGCAAAGCCCAACGACTTGTGCATGGACGACCGTGGACGCATCTACTTTTCCTCTCGATCCGCGTCCGAGGACCCGGCAGGTGAAAACCTTAAGGCCGTGTATCGAATCGACCCGGACGGTTCGCTTCATCAGATTCTTGCCTGGCCCGACGTACACATGCCCAATGGCATCGTGACTTCGCCCGACAACTCAAAGTTGTACTTGATCGAAGCCCATCCGGACGCCGATCATCATCGCGACATTCGTGTCTACGACCTAAACGCCGACGGCACTGTCTCGAATGGTCGCGTGCTGATCGATTTCTATCCAGGCCGCAGCGGCGACGGCATGTGCATCGATGCCGAAGGTAATCTGTACGTGGCCGCCGGGCTGCACAAGACTCGCGGAACCAGCGAAACACTCGACACCAAACCTGGTATTCACGTCATCTCGCCCGAAGGCAAGCTACTCGCCTACCGCGAAACTCCAGAAGACACAATTACAAATTGCACATTCGGTGGCAAGGATCGAAAGACGCTATATGTCGCCTGCGGCACGTTGTTGTTGAGCATCCCGACCAAGATTCCGGGGAAGCCTGCGAATTAGAGATCGTCAACTATTGTGGCCACCACTTTCCAAGTGGTGAGCGATTGTGCTCGTTGTCAGCTTCCAAGTATCGAGAGCAAGTCACTTGGAAAGTGACAGCCACAAAGTTCAGCGTCACTTGGAAAGTGACGGCCACAAGGTATTACAGTCACTTGGAAAGTGACGGCCACGCTCCCCAATCTGATAGAGCCTGATGTATCGTTGTCCGCGTTGCCATGACTCGCGACTCGTTCGCACGTCGAATTCCCAAGGTCGCTTCTTCGAGTGCCCCGATTGCCGCGGACGAGCCGTCGCCTTAGCCGTCCTTCGACGTGTCGTGGACCAAGATGCGATCAAACAGGTATGGATCGACGCGAATCGTGCTAAAACGAAAGGCGATTCTGGGGCAGCTCGTCGCTTGGAAAGTAACGACTACGGGGGCTCGTCGTCACTTTTGGCGATCGGCGGCGTCAATTGTCCGGTCTGTTCGCGAGAAATGGCGGAAGTTGGCATTCCACGTTCGCAACCCTTGCTGCATATCGATGTTTGTCGAACGTGCCAGTTTGTGTGGTTCGATCCGCACGAATTGGAGGAACTGCCAACAAAGTCGCATCACGCAGAGGAAAAACCACCATCGCCCGCGGTTCGCGAATTGCTTGCACAAAGCGAACGCCGCGTCCTTGAAGCACGAAGGCAAGCAGACGCATTTGGTAACGAAGCACCGGACGAGGCGTGGAAATGGCTGCCCGCCATGTTCGGCTTGCCGGTCGAGCATGAGGTGAACGAACTCGGATCACGACCTTGGGCAACCTGGGCTGTCGCTCTGATCCTGGCCCTCGTCGCCCTGGCAACTTTCTCCGACGTGCATCAATTCGCTCTTGAATACGGCTTCATCCCAGCGCGGCCCTTCCGTCTGGGTGGCGCAACATTGGTCACGGCCTTTCTACTTCATGCCGGCTTTGGACACCTTCTCGGAAACTCTTACTTCCTGCTCGTCTTTGGCGACAATGTCGAAGACCATCTCGGTCCGAAGCGATTTCTTATCTTGTTGGCAGCCGCCACACTTGGTGGTCACTTGCTACATGCGGCGTGCGATCCTCGCTCGGGGATTCCGTGCATTGGTGCCAGCGGCGGGATCTCTGGTGTGATCGTTTTTTATGCCTTGCAATTTCCCCACGCCCGCCTGGGACTCATCTGGCGTGTTGCCTATTACATGCGGTGGGCAAGATTCCCGGCTTGGTGTGCGGTTTTGTTTTGGCTCGCGATACAGACGCTCTACGCCTACCTTCAACTATCTGGCTTGAGCAACGTGTCAGCGATGGCCCACTTCGGTGGAGCGGCAACTGGATTCGGCGCGTGGATGCTCTGGCGAGACGGTGCGTTCCGCAACCCGCAATTGGCCGAGCGGACGGAGTTCCAAGAAATCACCGACACGTTTGCACGAATTCGTCAAGCAAAACAGGAATCGTAACGGCAGCCCCGTGGTGAGTCTGTGCCGACCCCTGTGGCCTACCTCAAGTCAGATCAATTCCGCGATCGGCTCGCCGAAGGGCAGAATTGGCATGGGGCGACCGCTGTGATCGGGGAAGCTGTGTTCCTGGTTGATACCCAGATGGCGATACACGGTCGACCACAAATCGTTGGGCGTCAGTGGGCGGTCTTGCGGATGCTCGCCTTTCCAGTTTGTCGAACCGACGACTTGTCCAGTCCGCATCCCGCCACCGGTCACCAGCATCGACATTGCGTTTGGCCAATGGTCGCGTCCCGGCTGCATGACTCCGGTTTGCGTGCCGATCTGAGTTGAAACGCGCGGCGTCCGACCGAACTCGCCGGTCACGATGACCATGCACTTCTTATCCAGTCCACGGTTGTGGATATCCTCTACCAACGCTGTCACCGCGCGGTCATAGATAGGAGCACGCGCTTTCAGATCGTCGTTCATATGACAATTCACGGCGTGAGAATCCCAGTTGTAGACCCCTTGCTGCAACCGCTCGACACCGGACTGATAAGGATTCTCCATCACCATCGTGACGAAGCTGGACCCGGCTTCGATCAACCGTCGTGCCAACAATGCTCGTTGTCCCCAGGCATGCCGACCATAGCGATCGCGAAGTTCGTCAGGTTCTTGCGACAAATCAAAGGCCTTCCGTGCCTTGTCGCTGGTCAGCAGTTGCACGGCGCGGCGCTGGAAGCTGTCCATGGCATCCATGACGTCGTCACCGTCGACTCGCTTGCGGAAACGGTCGAAACCATGTAGCAGTTCGGTTCGATTATCAAGTCGATCGGACAAAGAAGCGTCGAGCGCGAGGTTTTGAACTTTGAAGTCTTTCTCGCTGGGGTCGCCGGGTATGACGAAGGGGTGGGTGTCATTACCAAGATACGCACTACCGAAGGCAAAGACATCGATCCCATGCCGTCCGTTGGCTGCTCCGGCGACATAGTTCGGGACGCCAATGTTGCGGCGCTCGCGCATCTTGGCGACGATCGATCCCACGGCCGGTGCATCGTTGATTGTGCCGACTGGTGTTTTTGGAATCCGCCCCGTAATGAAACGCTTGTGCCCTCCGCCGTGATCGGCAAACTCGTGGGAGATGGAACGTATGAGCGTGAACTTGTCCGCGATCTTGGCGTGCATCGGAAACAATTCGCAGACATCTATTCCGGGCACGTTGGTGTTAATCGGGCGGAAGATGCCTCGGTAGTCGCTCGGCGCGTCCGGCTTCATGTCATAAGTCTCCATGTGAGGCGGTCCGCCTGGGAGCCAAATGAAGATGACGGAGGTGTCTGGTTCCAGCGTCGGAGCACCTAACGCAGCGCGAGCCTTCATGACGTCTGCTAAACCGAGTCCACCGACACCGAGGGCGCCCGCTTGAAGAATGCTGCGACGCGAGACGGGACCTGGACAGCGAATGGGTTTCATCAGAGCGACTCCGGGCGGTAAACGGGCGTGCGATTTATACAACTTGTCTTCGGTACGCTGGCGGGTACTTCCTCAGGGAGGACGTCAGGCGCGGTAACCCTTACCAGGGCGGGAGTTGTATTGTGGCGTGCGATCGTGCTCGATGTCAATCTGAAGGGAAGGTCACGCCCTCGACGAATCACGTCTTGGTTTGCTAAACTCTGCGAATTCCACGACTTGGCGATTGCCCATCTTTCGCCCCACGTCCCCAAGAGAGGAGCTTAACCGTGAGACGAACCTTCATCGCTGGCAACTGGAAGATGACGCAAACTCGCTCGGAGGCAGTAGCGCTAGCTCAGGGGATCGTGCAACAACTAGGTGATACCTCCATCGAAGTCGCTGTGGCCCCGCCGAGCGTCTATCTGGACGCCGTCAGTCAAGCGACAAAGGGCTCGAACGTCGGTCTGAGCGCTCAAAACATGTACCACGAGGCGAACGGCGCGTTTACTGGCGAAATCAGCGCAAGTATGTTGTTGGACTTGGGTTGCAAGTACGTCATTCTCGGGCACAGCGAGCGGCGCCACATCTTGGGCGAGACCGACACCGACGTGAATCGCAAGGTGCATGCGGCGATCGCGGCGGGACTGGTTCCAATCGTGTGCGTCGGCGAGACCCTCGATGAGCGAGAAGCTGGCCAAACCCAGTCTGTTGTGCAGCAGCAGTGCGACGGATCGCTGGCTGGCTTGACGAACGAACAGATGAGCGGTGTTGTGATCGCTTATGAGCCGGTCTGGGCCATTGGCACCGGCAAAGTCGCGACGCCCGAGCAAGCCGAGGAGGTTCATGCCGATCTTCGCAAATTGTTGGAAACTCGCTACAATTCCGACGTTGCAGCCGCGGTTAGGATCCAATACGGCGGCAGTGTCAAACCGGATAACGCCGGTGATTTGCTCGGACAGCCAAACATCGACGGAGCCCTCGTCGGAGGTGCTTCGTTGAAAGTTGACAGCTTTTTAGGAATCATTGCCGCGGCGAAGTAGTTCGAAGGATTGAAAGCCGCCTCTTCAACAAGGACCGTTTGATATGCAGTTCCTGTTCATGACGATCTTATTACTGACTTCGATCTTCCTCATTCTTTTGGTGCTCGTCCAACGAGGGCGTGGTGGTGGTTTGACTGGTGCCTTAGGTGGCATGGGCGGACAAAGCGCGTTCGGCTCGAAGGCGGGAGACTTGTTCACTCGCATCACGATCGGCGTTGCTGCGTTCTGGATCGTCATGTCCGTACTAGCGATCAAAGTGTTGAATACGCCGGAAACGGTATTCGGGAACACCGACCAGACAACCTTTGATGACTCTTCCGTCCCGTCACTGACAACCGATACGCGGGAAGACCTGCCGAGCGATACGACCCCAGCAACTGAGTCGGAAGCGGAAGCCCCGGCGTCGGAAGATTCAACCGAAGCAGCCGCACCTGCCACAACCGAAGAAGCATCCGCAGCGGCGGAGGCTCCGGCGACCGCAGAACCTGCACCCGCCGAATCTGCTCCGACCAAGGCAGCCGATGCGGCTCCCGCAACGGAATCTGCCGAAGAGAAGAGCGAGTAAGAACTCGCGAGGCTGGTCGATCGGTCTCAGATCAACCTTGTTAAAGGTGAGTCTGCTTGTGAAAGGACGTTGCATTGTTGCTTAGCATGACCGGCCAGGGGTCGGCCCATGTCACAGATGGCGGCATCTCGGTTGCCGCCGAAATTCGGACGGTAAACAGCCGTTACTTCAAGCTGGCGCTGCGCACGAGTGACGGCTATGGCCCGCTCGAACCTCGCATTGAGGAAGTCGTTCGCCGTTACGTCCGACGCGGGACTGTGCAGCTCGATCTGCGGGTCGAGCGGCAAGCGGCCACCGACGACTTTCGTTTGAATGAAACTGCATTGGCCAGTTACCAACGGCAACTTACGGAAGTCGCCCGCAAGCTCGGTTTAGAATCGCGAGTAACGCTCGAGTCGCTGCTTACGCTGCCTGGCGTCGTTGACGAGCGCGTGTCGCGGAATGTCGACACCGATGCCGAGTGGCCGGTTGTCGAGCGGGCATTGGCGCTGGCAATCGAGGGCCTGACCAAGATGCGGACGGACGAAGGCGCCGCGATGGGAACGGATATGGCGGCCCAGTGCAAGGCGATCGGCGAGGCGCTTGATTGTGTCGCCGTACGAGCCCCGCTGGTCACTGAAGGCTATCGGGACCGTTTGACCGAGAGGCTGAACAAATTGCTGGCTGAGTTCGAAGTCCGCGTAGAAGCTTCCGATGTCATTCGCGAGGTCGGATTGTTTTCAGAGCGAAGCGATATCTCGGAAGAGATCGTTCGCTTGCGGCACCATCTCGAACAGTTTGATACGATCATGGGATTGGACGAGAGCAGCGGACGCAAGCTGGAATTCATCACCCAGGAAATGTTCCGCGAGTCGAATACCATCGGTTCCAAGGCGAATGATGCCGAAATTGGACGCCATGTGATCGACATCAAGGCAGCCATTGAACGCATCCGTGAAATGATTCAGAACGTCGAGTAAATGATCGCCGGGTAGATTAAGCCTGTGGAGCATAAACCAGGAAAGTTGGTGATCATCTCGGGTCCCTCGGGAGCCGGAAAGTCAACGGTGCTTCGGCGGGTGTTGGCGGAATGCGCGCGACCGCTGGAGTTGAGCGTTTCGGCGACAACCAGACAGCCGCGACCAGGTGAACGGGAAGGGGTGGAGTATCACTTCCTATCGAAAGACGAGTTCGCTCGTCGGCGTGAAAACGGTGAGTTCCTGGAGTGGAAGGAGGTTTTCGGACGAGGCGACTACTATGGCACGCTGCAAGACACAGTGGCCACTGGTCTTACGGCTGGAAAATGGGTAGTTTTAGAGATCGATGTGGAAGGTGCCATGATGGTCCTCGATACCCATCCGGAAGCAATTACTATCTTTCTGCACCCGGGTAGCGACGCGGAGCTCGAACGTCGACTCCGGGATCGAGGAACTGAAACGGAAGAGTCGATCACCCGGCGTCTGGAAGTCGCCCGACGCGAGATGGGTTGCTTAAGCAAATACAAATACGAAGTGGTGAACGATACCGTTGACCAAGCTGTGGAAGATATCTGTCAAATCCTGGCAAGCGGAGAATAAGATGTTTGAAGAGTTGAAGGAAGAAGCGATCGTTAATAAGGTTGGCGGTCGATTCAAGTTATCGACTTTGATCCAAAAGCGACTTGTCCAACTGAATGCGGGCAGCCGCGCTCTGGTCGTTTCGGACACCGGCATGGACAAGATGGAAATCGTACTCCAGGAAGTGTTGCAGGATAAGATTTTTCTCGACTCGTCAAACGAAGTGAAGATTACCGGCGACCTTCAAGAAGGCAGTGCCGGTCCGGACATCAATCCTTTGCCTGTTTAAGTTCGACCGGTCTAATCAGGCCGGCGTGATTGGGCCACCATGAGCGGTTGCGAAATCCTCGTCGGCGTCTCCGGAGGCATCGCCTCCTACAAAACTGCCGCCCTGGTCAGCCAACTGGTCCAGACCGGGTACGGCGTGTCTGTAGTGATGACAAAGCCCTCGCAGCATTTTATCGCGCAAGCAACATTTGCGGCTTTGACGGGTCGTGCGGTTGCCACTGAGATCTTTGATGACGCGTCGCATCCCTTAGGTGCTCACATCACTTTGGCCGAACGGGCTCAGTTGTTTTGCATTGCTCCCGCCACGGCAAATTTCATGGCAAAGGCAGCACAGGGTATTGCCGACGATTTGCTGTCGACGCTGTACTTGTCGTTTGCCGGCAAGACGCTGATTGCTCCGGCAATGAACTGCGAAATGTGGGAGAAGCCAGCGGTCCAACGCAATTTGAAACAACTCCGCGAAGATGGTGTAGCTGTCGTCGATCCGGAAGAGGGTTGGCTAAGCTGTCGAAAGCAGGGCGTTGGTCGAATGGCGGCACCGGAGAAGATTCTGGCTGCGATACAGAAAGAATTGGCGTAGGCTCCGCTCGCATCTGGCAATAGACCACACATGGCTCGTATTCTGATTACGTCTGGCCCCACACGCCAGTATCTTGATCCCGTTCGTTATCTCACAAACGGTTCCAGCGGTCGCATGGGCAAAGCTCTGGCCGAGGCCTCCCTCGCTTTGGGACACGACGTTGTGATCATTAGCGGTCCCGTTGTAGTCGATTATCCTCGTGAAGCGGAAGTCGTTCCGGTCATCTCCACGGAGGATTTATTGGCCGAGGCTCAACGTCTATTCCCGGCCTGCGACGGTGTCATTGCTGCCGCGGCACCCTGCGATTATCGTCCGCATCGCGTCGAGTCACAGAAAATCGCGAAGACCGGTGAACCACTCACCCTGCACCTAATCGAGACGCCCGACGTTATCGCGACGATCGGAAAGGGGCGACGCGATGATCAATGGATGGTGGGCTTCGCTTTGGAAACGGAGGATCAGCGGTTTCGTGCGTTGACAAAACTCGAACGCAAAAGTTGTGATTTCATGGTTTTAAATGGCCCCGACGCGATGGATGCAGCGGAGAATTCTGTCGAAATTATCGCGCCAAGCGGCGACGTTGTGGAAGCACTACAAGGTAGTAAAGCCGAGGTTGCGGTTGGCATTTTGCGACTGATCCAAAGCCACTTGATTCGGTAACTGTGGCCGTGGTCGCTATCCGGGGCAACTCCGTTTGCCTTGCCAGGTATCTCGCCGCTGGAGTTCCACATCGAGCGCGTTTCGTACCGCTGGCTTGTCTAAACACCAGGACGGTCCCACAAAATAATCTGGCGGTGCATCACCGCTGATTCGTTCCACGATCGTTGATGCAGGTAATATCTCCAACGCATCAACTAGCACCCGAATGTAGTCGTCGCGAGTGATCAACTCGATTTCATTTTGCTCGACAAGCTCAGCCAGAGGCGTCCGCTTGACAACATACAGATTGTGAAGCTTCACCGCATCGACACCGACACGGCAAAGTTCGCGAATTGTGGCCAGCATATCCTCGTGAGTTTCGCCTGGAAAACCAAAGATAACGTGGGCACAGATCTCGAATCCCCGTCCCTTACTTCTCTGGACCGCATCGACAAACGAGTCGTGGTGATGCCCGCGGTTCATCCAATCGAGCGTACGGTCATGCATCGTCTGCATACCGTACTCGACTGTCAGATCCGTACGCAACGCGACCTCCTCCAATAAATCGAGCACCTCATCCGGCACGCAATCCGAACGTGTGCCGATCGCCATTCCCACGACCTTGGGATGTGACAATGCGGCCTCGTAGACCGATCTCAATCGTTCGACGGGTGCGTAAGTATTTGTGGCCGGCTGAAAGTACGCCGTGAAATGGTCGCAGGCATATCGGCGCTTTAGACGCGAGATGCCGTCGTCGATTTGGTCGATGATATTCTGTCGTCTCACGCGGCGACTAGGGCTGAAGCTGCGGTTGTCACAGAAATTACACCCCCCAGTCGTGATCGTGCCATCGACGTTCGGGCATGTGAAGCCGGCGTCGATGCTAACACGTTGGACTCGATGACCGTAGCGTTGACGGAGGTGGAAGTTGTACGAGTAGTAACGGAGCCCCGCGGCGCGCCAGTCGTAAACGACAGACTCACCGCTGGAATGGCTGCACATTGACTCCACGAATTCACTCATCTAGATTCTTACGAGGACGACACGATTGACCGCATCTTAGGCAAGGTGCCACATCCTCACAAGCTCCGCCCAGGTGGCTCATCATGGAGAAGACCGAACAATTCGGCGAAATGATTCCTAAAGGTGCTGGCGATCCCATCCCGCTACTGAAGAGGAAGCTCTTAGTTGGTCGCCGCGAAAGTTGTGACATCGTTCTGAGGTTCGGTAACGTCTCAGCTCATCATTGCGAATTAACGCTCGAAAGCGGTTATTGGTTTGTTAGGGATTTGAATAGCCAAAATGGAACGCGCGTGAACGGCTATCGCGTTACGAAAAGGCGTATCGACCCGAGCGACGTGCTGACGGTTGCCAAGTATGAATACGAGATCAAGTATTCACCTGCTGACTTGGGAGCTGTTGGCCCACCACCGGATGGAGGCGATCTTGAGGACATTCTAGGTTCTTCGCTGCTGGAAAGTGCTGGACTGAATAGAAAGAGCCGCCAATCCGCTGACGGCAGAATCGGGAGAAATCGTCCGGCTTCGCGCCCGCCGATCGTAACCGACGAAAACGATGATGCAGAGGCCAGCCCGAGCGTCCCGGCGGTAGACGCGAGCGAAGCAAACGAAGAAGAAGCAACCGACGACTAATTCAATCAGGAGGCGGCTGTTCGCCGCAACATGCGATGCTCGGACATATGGTTTATTTCACCTTGAAGGACAGTTCCGATGAAGCCATTCAACGCTTAATCGCTTCTTGTAAAGAACACCTATCGGGTCATCCAGGTACCGTTCTCTTCGCCGCCGGAACTCGTGTGCCAGATCTATCTCGCGAAGTGAATGACAAGGAGTTCCACGTCGCACTGCAACTTGTCTTTGAAAGCCGGCAGGCTCAGGACGACTATCAAGTTCACGACCGACACGAGGCATTCATCGCCGCAAACCGAGACAATTGGGCGAAGGTCCGAGTCTTTGACGCCGAGGTGTCGTAGAGTTCGTCAAGCCACAACGTACGCGAATATCGCGTAGTAGTGGCACGCGCTGGCGGCAATCACGAGGATGTGCCAAATTACGTGAAAGTGAGCCACGCGGTGGTCAAGCATTAAAAAAACCGTGCCCACGGAATAGCTGATGCCGCCGTACGCCATCCACTTTACGACTTCCATCGGAATTCGACCGATAAATGCCGCCGCGGGAAACCACCCGAGCGCGATGTAACTCCAACTGGCAAGCCTGTTAACTCGGTGATTTGCGACGACTTTGGACCAGAACCCAAATCCGGCGGCGAGCCAAAGTGCGGCTGCGAGAAAAGCCGCTTCGACAGGCGGTAGGTAAGCGGCGATGAAGGGTGTGTAAGTTCCGACGATCAACAGGTAGATCGTTCCCTGGTCCCAAGCTCGTAACCGATTCTTCTCTGCAGTTGAATGTACGGCGTGTGACAGCGTCGAAAAACCATACACCGCGACGAGCGACGCAATATACGCCACGACCGCGATTCGAACTCCAATATGCGAGGAGCTTGCCGCTGGAATCATGAAGACTCCACCGACGACGGCGAGCAACAACCCAGTCCCATGCGTCAATGAGTTCGCAAGTTCGTCGCCACGAGAGCGATCGGGAAGCGCATCGCTGATCGTTGAGTCGGTTGCCATAACTTTGTCGCCCTCGGACATCTTTTTGGAGTTGGGGCCGATTCCCTAACGAGGTTGACTGGTTTCGCTTTGTTTCCCGAAGGGCAGATACTAACGAATATATCAAAGCCTGTCGCGGGCAGTCGTACATGAATAAATCGGCTGATTCGGCAAGAATTCTAAGAGGTTATTTGCGGCTCACACACCTTTCGGATTACATTGGCCCCGTTGGAAGTTTCTCCCAATACATCAGCAACGCTCAGTCCGGAGGTTACGAATGTCCTGTCGCCGCACCTGCATCTTGCTTGCATTCCTAGCAACCTACATCGGCGCGGGCACCGTTCCTGCACGTGGGGCCACCGAAAGTCCGACGCGACCGAACATCCTCTTTATTTATACGGACGATCATTCCCATCGCACTGTTAGCTGCTATCCAGAGTCTTATCCTTGGGTAAAAACGCCGAACATTGATGCATTGGCCAAACGTGGCGTCCGCTTCACTCATGCCTACATTGGCACTTGGTGTATGCCATCGCGAGCGACGCTGCTGACGGGGCATCACAGCTACGGCGTCGAGTCAATGCGAATGGAGGGCGAGTATCCAGGCAGCGCGTACGAGCCTGAAAAGTGTCCCTTCTGGCCGAGCGTATTCCGCAAGAATGGCTATGTTACGGCACAGATCGGCAAGTGGCACACAGGCACAGATACAGGCTTCGGACGCGACTGGGATTATCAAGTCGTGTGGAATCGCCCACGTCACACAAAAAACTCGGGCGCCTACTATTACGACCAACTGATCGAGACCAACGGTGGAGACGCAAAACTGGTCGAGGGTTACACAACCGACAACTACACAAAGTGGGCCAGCGACTTCATCCGGGGCGAGAATCGAGATGCCGAGAAGCCTTGGTACTTGTGGGTGTGTTACGGGGCTGTACACGGTCCCTTCACGCCCGCCGACCGGCATATGAGCGCTTACCCGGACATCACCGTGCCAACGCCTGCTGACATTTTCCCGCCGCGCCCGGGAAAGCCCGAATGGCAGCAGAGTATCGAATACTGGGTCAAAGGCGACCGTGGCCAGCCCGTGATGAAAGGCGGCGCGTTTGGCGGCAAGACGGTCGAGGGTGCGAAAGGCATCTACGGGAATACGCTCACCGACTGGGTGCGGCAATATCACCAGGGCGTCCTCGCAATCGATGAAGGTGTCGGTCGATTGATGGCCACGCTCGCAGAAACGAATCAACTCGAGAATACGCTGGTCGTATTTACTTCAGATCAAGGCTTTGGTTGGGGGCAGCATGGCTTCTGCACCAAATTGGCTCCCTACGATGCGACAATCCGATCGCCGATGATCGTTAGTATGCCCAGTCAGTTGCCAACGAACGCCGTGTGCGAATCGCCGGTGGGGGGCGTGGATGTCGTGCCGACTTTCTTTAATTTTTCGGGCATCGAGTTGCCTTGGAAAATGCACGGACACGACTTGACGCCCTTGCTGAAAGATCCGTCGCTCGTCCGCAAGGAGCCCGTGTTGACGACGTTGACAGGACGGCGATACGGATCGGACACCGATGTCGTTCCGACCGATCCGGAAAACCTTGAACTCAGCGGTGTTCCCTGGTGGGTATCGCTTGTCAGCGGTCGGATGAAATACATCCGGACATTAAAGGCGGGGCAAATCGAAGAACTCTATGATTTGGCGAACGATCCCGAAGAACTAACGAACCTCGCAATTGACCAGGCATATAGCGAGAAGCTGGGCGAAATGCGAGCCGCAACTATCGCCGAGCTACGACGTACGGATGCTGGGATGGTCGACGGGTTGCCGCCAGTCAAGTTGACGTACTAACGTGACGGATGTTGCTCTGCGCAAGCCTGCTGAGAGTTTCAATGAGACTCGCGTCGCAATTACTTTTTGCGACGATCCAAAATACTCTTAAGCTTCGACTGTTCAATCTTGAGGGCGTCGGCTGACAGTTCTTGTGGCGTCACGGATGTACTGTCGATCTCGTCATCTGTACCCAACGCTCGCAGCTTGATACTTCGATACCAAACCGGATCTCCGTGATCCTGCAAACTTAGGTTGGCACCTCGCGCGGCGAGATCACCTCCGCGTAAGCGGAGAAGTTCGACGTTGTCCTTCCATTTTGGATCGGCATAATCCAGGTGAACGACCTTTTCGCCATTGAGCCAATGCTGAATGACCGTCCCTTTGCAAACGATTCGGCCTTCGTTCCACTCGCCGACTGGCTTGGTGGCGTCGTGCGAGGGGGCGACGCAAAAGTAGATCGACGCCGCGCTCGTGCGAGGATTCTTCCCGTCCGCGTGAACTGCGTTGTCGAGAATCTGATACTCATATTGCCCTGGTCGATAGTAGACTCCGCTGTTGCTGCCCGTGGCGACTTTCCACTCGAAACGCAACTCGAAGTCGTCGGGAACCTTCTTTGCAACATAGACAAGGCTGCCTCCTTTGCCTTCACGCGTTAGTACGCCGTCTACGATTTTCCAATTCCCAGCGTGCTTCCACCCCTCAAACGACACGCCGTCGAAGAGCAGCTCGAACCCCATTGTTTCTTCGTTCGCCGAAAGCGAATTCGACGATTCAGCCAGCAACGTCGATGCGAAAACAACTAAAAACCCTAAACAAAGAAACGAGATGGATGGTTTCATGCTGGTCTCCATTTTGGATGCTAGGTTTATCGCTATTTGTCACCCCTGTTCTACCCCAGGACGGTCCATGATTGAAGAGTTGTCGTTCGCAATTCGGGCTGCTTCGTCGTTACAATGGCAGGCACACTAGTCCAGCCCCAGCAGTTTGACCCCGTGGAGTCGTCGTCATGGAGCCTATCGAAGTCTCTCGTCGCGGATTTGTCGGCGGCGCGTTTGCCGCAGCAGTACTTTCCGGCGCCCGACAGCAGTCTCAATTGGCGGCGAATCAAGACGCGGAACGCTTCAACCTGTACTGGGGAGATCTGCACAACCACAATGCGGTGGGCTATGCGACAGGGTCTTTGAAACGGTCCATCGACGTTGCTCGCGAACATCTCGACTTCTTCGCATTCACGGGGCACGCATCGTGGCACGACATGCCAAAAATGCCAGGCGATCACCACATGAAGTGGGTGAACGGATTTGAAGTCCACTCGAACCACTGGCCTCAGACACGGCGGATGATTCACGAAGCAAATACGGAGGATTTCGTGGCCTTGCTCGGCTACGAATGGCATTCGAGCTTCTTCGGCGACTACTGCATGATTTTCCCGGAAGATCAACCTGAATTGTTCCTCCCCGATCATGTGGAGAAGTTGCTGGACTTTGCGCAAGCCAATAAGTGCTTGGCGATTCCTCATCATGTGGGCTACAAGCAAGGGTGGCGCGGGGCAAACTTCGATCACTACCGCGCAGCAACCAGTCCTGTGGTCGAGATCTTTTCCGAGCATGGCTGCACCGAGTCGGACCGGGCTCCCTTTCCCATGATTCGGCATAGTAATGGCGGACGTTCAACGGCAAACACGATCGTTCCACAGCTGAACAAGGGCATGCGTTTTGGCTTTGTCGCGTCGAGTGACAATCATCGCGGGTTTCCCGGTGCCTACGGCGAAGGTGTCGTTGGCGTCTGGGCGAGGGAATTGTCTCGCGCTGGGCTGTTCGAGGCAATTCAGAGTCGCAGGACATACGCAGCAACGGGTGACCGCATAACACTGGAGGTCACTTTGAATGGGCAACCGATGGGTTCGGACGTCGCCGCGACTTCTGACCGCGAAATCGACGTCCGCGTTGAGGCCCAAGACTCAATTGCGATGATCGAATTAGTTCGCAGTGGACGGGTGATCGAACGCCATTTCCCTGAAGATCAACGCCGTGATGTAAAACTGCCGGGGCGAGCAAAGTGCCGAATTCAATATGGCTGGGGCCCGTGGGCGGCATTGGACTTGGGGCGTACTTGCCGCTGGGACATATCGGTACATCTGGACAAAGGCAGATTCCTGCAAGCCGTTCCCTGCTTTCAGTCCGGTCCGTACGAGGAAGAGATGCGAGATCGACTACGAGTCGTGTCGCCCCGAGAACTGCACCTCCAATCATTCACTTCACGAGTTCAGTGTTATGCGGAAGATCCCACCAAAGCGATTGTTTGTGAAATCGATGGCGGCCCAGATTCGACACTCACCTTACGCTTGCGGCAACCCATCGAACAAACCGTCTCCGCGCGACTGGCCGATTTAATCGACGATAATTTAGTCACGTTCACTGGAGTCTTCACCAGTGAGAGTTACATAGTAAATCGACTTGTCGGTCCGTCGGAGTATGGGGTCCGTCTCCGTTGGTCCGACCAACGACAAAACGCCGACAGCGACTGGTACTACGTCCGCGTCACGCAACATAACGGTCAGCTTGCCTGGTCGAGTCCGATTTGGGTGGGGTAAACGAAATGGCGGAGGCAACATGATGTATCACATCGATCGTATTCAGTTCTATGTTCGTGAGACGAAGCCGGCGAGGTTTCCCTCGGCACTTGGCGCAGCTGCCTTGAGCGGCCAGCCGCCGGAGCACGCTACAAGTCCGATTTGTCATGCTCGCTTGACGGTCTCAAACGATCAGGGAGACACCACTTTCGGATGCGCGGCGGATCGGCTTTCCGTTCGCTGGCTAGACAAACGTCCCAATCGCGATAATGGTCTCAAACGCCGCGAACTCGTAGCCCTTCTCCAAGCAGCGCGGCAGCATTATCTTGCCACACCAAACTTCAGCTCTCCGTTCACCTACTGGCTCGAACGGCACCGCGAGATCGTTCGATCAGGAAGCGAAGCAAATCAGGAAAGCCTGACTTCCTCGTTTGCATCGGCAATGCTCGAACGGGCAATGCTAGACGCCGTTTGCCGTTTATCGAAGAAATCGATGTTCGAGATGCTGCGCGAAGACCGTCTTGGCTTTCGGCCTCAACAGCTGCATCGTGAACTGGCAACCGTCGACTTCGGCAACGTACTCCCAGACCGCCCGGTAACGGAGATCAACATTCGTCACACGGTTGGCATTTTTGACCCTCTCACTGATGACGACTGGCCAGCATCACAGCGACTCCGTGACGGCCTTCCGGAAACACTACAGGACTACATAACACAGCAGGGCATTCGCTATTTCAAGGTTAAGCTTTCTGGAGACGCCGACGCTGATCTCAGACGACTCTCGCGGTTGTGGGAGATCATGCCGAGAAATGTCGAGCCCGCGCTCACACTTGATGCGAACGAAGCATTTGCTGACTTATCAACATTCGAGACATTCGTCCGCCGCTTCGAAAGGGAGCAACTTGGTCTGTTTCAGCACGTATTGTATATCGAACAACCCTTGCCACGTGGCATCGCGTTGGACGGCCAAGCGGCACGTACCATTCCCAAACTAGCGGAGCTAAAGCCGTTGATCATCGACGAGTCCGATGGATCGTTGAATGCATATCGTCGTGCCCTGGAAGTCGGTTACGCAGGGACCTCACATAAGAACTGTAAAGGATTCTTCAAGTCGTTGACTAACATGGCTCTCGCGGCCCACTTTTGGCGCGACTCGCGACCAACCGTGCTGAGCGCCGAAGACCTGCAGAATTTGCCTGTCGTGCCGCTGCAGCAAGACTTCGTCAGCGTGGGGATTTTGGGGCTCCACCACTGCGAGCGTAACGGACATCACTACAACTTCGGTCTATCCATGCTCTCTGAACTTGATAAACAAAATGCGACGCGTCGTCACGCCGACCTTTACGAACAACGCGGTAACGAGTGGTTTCTTCGCATTCGTGACGGGCGAGTCCGCTGCGGGAGCCTACATTGCGTCGGCTTTGGTGTCGCAGACGAACCAGAGTGGTCGTCGATGCAAGACTTGGACGACTGGATTGAGCAGCGACATCCCGCTGTACAGTAGCCGCAACGGGACTCAACCAGATCAAGTCTACGAAGACGGATCCTCAGTCGAAGACGGTTTTGAGGATGAGTGAGTCCCGTTCCAACGCGATGTCATTCGATCGAGTGTCCGTGAAACGTACCCGCCCATATCAACCCGCGTTCCGGTTGCGCCATCCGGCCCCCGCAACCAAGCAAAGTTAAGCATAAAGCCCCAGAATGCGATACCTGCAACAATCGTGAACATTAACAGTGAACCGGTCGACGTAGTACCGCTTCCGATGGGCTCGAAGGCGAGGCCGCCGGTTTTCACGATCCGCGCGTCACGCGGATCTGGCAGGTCGGCCAATCGATTCAATCCAAGCGTCGTTTGGCCGTTACTGATGTACTTATGGATAACTTGAGCTTGGAACCAGCCCGCAGGCGTTCGCACCTGAACCGTCTTCCCTTCGCATACGCGCAGTTTCCCTTTGGCCACAACCGAACACCCACCTGCGGACTGGTTGGTCAGCGCGACGACAACTTCTCGCTGTCCAATTCGTATCACGGCCTTATGCTCGTCGTCGACGTTCGGACAACGATAACTGCTTCTTTGTTCAAGTGTCATAGCGCTCCGATTCTCCCTAGCCCTCCAAAGATAGGGCGCAGGCGAGCGATTGTCGCTCTGCCGCATCGCAGTATTCTCGGACGGCGAGTTGAGATACACACTTCAGACTGAATGGAGCGGTCATAACGCCCGGGACGGGCGGAAACAGGAAGCAGGGGTACCTGCGTTGAGGTGCGAGTAGACGACGTCGTTACGGCCTGCTACGCTCGAACCATGGTCGCCAATTCCACACACGTCCGACAAATTGTTGAACTGATGCGTGCGGCCACGGCTTGCAACTTGACCACGCCCAGTTGCGTCGGCTGCGTCATTCAGCTCGGCAGCCTGAACGCCAAAGAAGTCCTTGTCGCCGCTGACCTACACGGGAACCGCCTGAATTTCGAGAAGCTGCTTGCGAAGGCCGACCTCCTAAGCAATCCAGGTCGACATCTGGTTATGCAGGAGGTCTGTCACGGCGGCCCGACATATCCGGGGGGCGGTTGTATGTCCCATCTGCTTCTCGAAGATGTCGCGAAGTTAAAGGTCGCGTTTCCCGAACGATTTCATTTCATTCTCAGCAACCACGAATTGGCCGAGTTAACGGACTTCGCGATTATGAAGTCTGGTAAGATGTTGAATCTAAGTTTTCGAGAGGGCATGCAACGGCTGTATGGGGACCAATCGGAGGAAGTTCGAGCAGCCTACTTGGAGTTCCTTGCCAGCTGCCCGGTAGCCGTCCGACTTGAGTCCGGCATCGTGATATGCCACAGTGCTCCTGAGAATGTCGATCGTGAAGGCTACGCGACACAGGTTTTTGGTCGACGGCTTGAACCTAGGGACTTCAAACCTCGGAGTCCTGTGTTTTGCCTAGTTTGGGGGCGAGACTTTCGCGAGGAAAACGCCGTGGCCTTCGCAGACCTCGTCCAAGCAGACCTACTGATTCATGGTCACGAACCGTGCGAGCTTGGGTTTCAAGTTCCGAACTCCAGGCAGATTATTCTGGATTGTTGTTCTGAAGACGCCTGCTTCGTCGTCGTTCCAGCGTCGGGGAAAATCACGCAGCAAGAAGTCGTCGACCGAATAATTAAGCTTCACTCGCCGGCTACCAACGACCCAAATGAGTAACTCCACAGATCCAGAGGATCTAAGCAGGACACCTCGCCCGTGGCAACCCAGATTTGGGATTGGCACGATGATGCTGCTAATGCTGATAGTTAGCGTCGTGGGTGCGGCCGCTTCGTATTTCGTGCGCGCAATGCAGGGCGGTCGCGCGGCCCAACTTGCTTTCATACTTTTCACACTCGCCGCCCCGCTGCTGCTTGTCGTGATTGTCAGCCTCATACAATCGATCTTTAGACGACGGTGAGAGGCGAAAACCAGCACGATGTCGTTTTTGGCACAACAATTGCAGAGGATGTGTGTAGATCTTTGGAAACGAATTCACCCTCATGCTTAGCTCGACACGCGGGGCCAGAACAGAGAAGAGTCCTGATTCGCGGGGTCGGAACCAATGAAGAGGCAATCGAACGGAATCCGCAAACGACTATGCCATCAGAAATTGGAACATTTTGATGGTCGACAGAGTCGAGGCAATACGAGCGGAGAAGACGGACGTTTGTGGGTCGAATTCGCGGCAGTTAGACTGCTAAACAGGCGAGTTGGGAGTTATTGCTCCCGACTCGCCTGTTCTTTTGTGCGACATCGTTTTGCCACAAATGTTGCAAAACGATACAATCGCAAGGCAAGTGTGGTGATTCACTGTTGACTCGCCATCTTAGGGCGGCGAGCATCTAGCTCTCAACTGCCTTATTACTTTGCACAAAAGAACTTAAGGTCTCCGAAGAAGTGATTGACTCACCCAGCGGGACCAGTACGATAGTAATACTTAAAACTTTCGGTGTACTACGCGAGTACTTTTTGCTTCGCGGTTCGTTATCTATGCCGTAGGCCAGCAACACCAGAAGAGTGAGGACACTAAAAGTGACCGTTCGATTTTCGTCACCTCTGATCACCTTTGTTTTCTGTGCGATAGCATTCGTTTGTGCCGCAAGAGTCGCTGAGAGCGCCCCTCGTGGGCCGAACGACTTCGGTATCCCACAAGTCGCAAAAATTAACGAAGAGATCGCTGAAACTTGGGCGGCTTATGAATTGAAGCCCTCTCAGGAGGCCACGGAGAGCGAATGGTGTCGTCGCGTTCACCTGGACATTATCGGGCGAATTCCCTCCGTAGAAGAGTTACAAGCGTTCACGAAGAATCGTTCTGCGACGAAGAAGGCAGATCTCGTCGGCAAATTGCTATACGACGATAAGTACACCGAGGAATATGCGCGAAATTGGACAACGATTTGGACGACCGTGCTGATTGGACGAGCTGGCGGAACAGAACGCAACAGCCTGACCAATCGTGAAGGGATGCAAAAGTACCTTCGAGATTGTTTTGCCCGCAACAAGCCCTACAACGACATGGTCGACGAGTTGGTTACTGCAACCGGTTCGAACCGTCCCGGAGACGCGAACTTCAACGGTGCCGTTAACTTTCTCACTATGAAGGTGAACGAGGAAAAGGGGACTCAGGCAACCGCGGATGTCGCCAAGATATTTCTTGGATTGCAAGTGCAGTGCACACAATGTCACAACCATCCATTCAATGAATGGAAGCAGCAGAAGTTTTGGGAATTCAACGCATTTTTTCGTCAGACTCGTGCATTGCGACAGTTTGTGCCGGGCACGCGGGACATTCAAGGTGCCGAACTCGTTGACCAGGACTTCGGCGGTGAGGGCGGAACCCCAGAGACCGCAGAGATCTACTACGAGTTGCGAAACGGACTTCTGAAAGCGGCCTATCCGGTTTTCATCGATGATACGGAAATTGGGAAGAGCGGCTACGTTAAGGAAGTGAACCGTCGCGACAAACTGGGCGAGTTAATCCAGCAGTCTGAGTTCATGGATATGTGCGTTGCGAATCGCTACTGGTCGCACTTTTTCGGGTATGGATTTACGAAGCCAATCGATGACATGGGACCACACAATCCCGCCAGTCATCCCGAGTTGCTCGAATATCTTGGTCAGCAGGTTCGCGAGCACAGCTACAACCTCAAAGAGTTGATTCGTTGGATAACATTGAGCGAGGCGTATTCCCTTTCCAGTCGCGTTATAAAAGCGAACGAAAAAGACGATCCCTTGCTGGGGGAAACGCCAAAGTTTACTCATTTCTACTTGCGACAGATGCAAGCAGAAGAGTTATACGAGTCGTTGCTGGTGGCCACTCGGGCTGCAGAAACAGGAGGAAGCTACGAACAGCAAGAGCGAAGCAAGGCAGAATGGCTCAGCCAGTTTGTGATGGCGTTCGGAACCGACGATGGTGGCGAGGCGACAACCTTTAATGGAACAATTCCCCAGGCCTTGATGATGTTCAACGGCGAGTTGATCCGAAACGCAACCGACGTCAAAAACGGCAGCTTTCTGTGGGAACTTGCCAATAGCAACATGAAACCGGCACAGGCGATCGACTATCTCTTCCAAGCTGGTCTTGCTCGCCGTCCGACAAAAGATGAAGTCGCCATCGCCAACCAATTGTTCATTGCACGAGCATCGACCGGTCGTGATAAGAAGCGAGTCGATCCGGCCACCGCAACACTGGCGGCCTTGCAGGACGTTTGGTGGGCAGTTTTAAATAGCAACGAGTTCATCATTAATCACTAAAGAAGCGGCTTTGCAGCCGAACATGTAATAAGTTGAACAGGCACACTTTTGCCGCCGCCATGGCAGCTATAAACACGGGAGAACAAGTATGAGAAATTTTGCCACGCCACACGGAATGAGTCGCCGTCACTTTATGAATCACTTGGCCGGCGCTTCGGCGATGGCGATTCCCGCATTAACGATGGGGCATACGCTCCGTACTCACGCACAGGAGCTCAAGCGAAAACGCAAATCAGCGATCCTGCTGTGGATGAGCGGTGGGCCTTCGACGATGGATATCTGGGATCTGAAGCCTGGTACCAACACCGGCGGTGAGTTTCGGCCAATCAGCACCAGCGGCGATGTGCAAATCAGCGAGCACATGCCCATGATGGCCAAGCAGATGCATAATGCGGCCATCATTCGCTCCATGAGCACGCGGGAAGCAGATCACGGTCGCGGTCGCTACTACATGCACACGGGCTACGTGCCGAATCCCAATGTCGAGCATCCCAGCTACGGAGCCGTGATTGCCCACGAGACGATCGATCAACGACCCGAATTGGAGATTCCTCCTTTTGTCACCGTCGGTGGTGGCAGTGAGGGGCCTGGCTTCCTAGGTATGGCCTGGGCACCGTTTGCGGTAAACAGCAACGGTCAAATTCGCAATTTGCAAATGGGGATGGACGAACGTCGCCTTATGCAGCGTATGGCAGCTCTCGACTTGGTCGAAAAGGGATTCGTCAGCCAGAACCGCGGTCAAGCTGCTGAGGATCATCAAAACATTCTCAAGAAGACGCTGGCCTTGATGACAAGCGATCAAATGAAAGCGTTCCGCGTCAACGAAGAACCTCAAGAGGTGCAAGAGCGTTATGGCATGGACAACTTCGGAAAGGGCTGCCTCATGGCTCGACGGCTTGTCGAGGCTGGCGTCCCGTTCGTTGAAGTCGATCTTGGCGGCTGGGACATGCACAACGACATCTTTAATATTTTGTCAACTCAGCGTTTACCAGTTTTGGATCGCGCGATGAGTGCCTTGTTCGAGGACTTGGAACAGCGTGGTTTAATCGAGGACACTGCGGTGATGTGGATGGGTGAGTTCAGCCGAACGCCGCGAATTAACGGAAATACGGGACGTGACCATTGGGCACGTTCGTGGAGCGTGGTGGTTGGTGGGGCCGGAATGAACGGAGGTATCGCGGTGGGCAAGACGAATGAGGACGGCACACGTGTTGACACCGAGCCCTATACGTCCCAAGACGTGATGGCCAGCGTCTGCAAGTCGCTCGGCATTTCGCTCGAAACGACCTTTACGAGTAAGAGTGGTCGACCGATGAAGATTGCTAACTCGGGCAAAGTCATCAAGGAGCTGTTCGCCTAATCGAGCCTCACGGGCCAGAATGTGAAGCTTGATCATCGGGCCGAGTCCTCCACACTCGGCCCGTTTTTATGCGCGGATAGGTGCGATCGCTGATTTTCCGGAGTTCACATCTGAGCACTTGGAAATCCAGCCACGCTAAAGACAATTGACGATAGTTTTACTGAGTACTTTCACTTCTCTGCCGCGTTATAAACACAGCCATGAAAGCGGCTTCAAAGCCCGATTCGACTGCGTTCGATCCGGTTCGCTTGATCGAAGACCATCAGGCCGGTGTCTGGCGGTATTTGCGTGCGCTTGGGTGCGAAGCGAACTTGGCCGAAGATTTGACGCAAGAGACGTTCTTGGCTGTGTTGCAGCGACCCTTCGAGGACTACAACACCGCCGCGACTGCAGCCTACTTGCGGCGGACAGCTTACAACGCATTGGTGTCGTTTCAGCGTCGAGCCAAGAAAGTAGCCACGACGGAGAACATCGACGAACTTAGTCAAAACTGGGAGAACTGGGGAGGAAACGACAACGGCGAAGAACTGCTCGATGCGTTGCGAAGGTGTCTCGCAGTTCTCAGCGAGCGAGCCCGCCTCGCCCTCGAACTTCGTTTCGGGGAGCGGGCGTCGCGCGAAGTGATCGCCAAACGACTTGAAATGAGCGAACATGGGGCCAAGAACTTGATGCAACGGGCCAAACGGACGCTCCGAGATTGCATCGAAAGCAAGCTACAATGAGTGACACATCGGAAGATCCAATCATCGATGCCTGCCTCGAAGAGGTGCTAGGAGGCCAATCCCCTCCCGATCTCACGGCGCGCATCTTAAAGGCGTGGAGTGACCTGGGCGGAAACACACAGCCTTCGGAAGTGCCAGCGTCTTATCACAAAGAGAATACTGCCACCAGCAAAGATGCACAAACGAATATAAAAGTCCGACATCCAAGAGCAATCGCACGCCCGCGGCAAACCGCATCCCCCTGGCTTGCGGTCGCAGTGTCATTAGCCATCGTCGTCTTGGGAAGCTACCTGGTCTGGATCGTCTGGAACGCTACCAATCAGAAACATCAACGCTCGAATCAGATTGTCACTCCTAAACAGGGCCAACCCGCGCCCAGTTCTCCAAGTCCATCCTTCGACTTTGTTGCCGACTCTTCGATTCCTGCCAAAGACGATGTTCTAGCACCACCGATTGAGCGAGTCGTAGCTGATGATCGTGACATACCAGAGAATGCTCCGATGGTGGATCGTTTTTCGGTTGCAGAGAAGCAAGTCGCGTCGAACATTTTGGACGTCGTCGACGATCGCCCCGCTCGTTTGTCGGACGAGCAGATTATCCAGTCAATTGACGAACTGATCCGCATTAAGTGGGAGAGCGAGCGACTAGTACCGGTCAGTTCGGTCGGTGACGACGAGTGGTGTCGTCGCGTGTATTTGAGACTCATTGGTCGTGACCCGACCGATGAGGAACTCGGGAGATTTGTCGGCAGTCGTTCCACGACAAAGCGCGAGGAACTGGTTGATCTTCTGCTGCGGGGAGAAACGTATATCGAAGAATTTGCGGCTCACTGGAGTCGGGTTTGGAGCGACATACTACTGGCATCTGGTGACAAGAAGTCCAGTCGCAAAGGGCTTGAACAATTCCTGCGGCGAGCCTTCGGTCAAGGGCAACCATTTGACGAGACGACACGCGAATTGCTGACGGCGACAGGAACGACCACAATCGGCGATGCGAATTACAACGGAGCTACGAACTACGTCGTTTCGCACTCGGATCGCCAAGGGAAGTACGCACACGTTACGACTCAGGTCTGCCGCACGTTTATGGGCTTGGCCTTGGAATGCTCGCAATGCCATGTGGATGCAACGTGGAGCGGCAACGAGCAACAGCAATTCTGGGAATTGAATGCATTTTTCCGCCAGCTGAAAATCGAGCGAGACCGTGATCGGGGGGCGATCGTAACGAATGCGAACGTCGCTCAGGATGAAGAGGCAACTTATTACACGTTGCGTGATGGGATAGTCAAAGCGGCGTATCCCAGATTCGTCGATGGCACCGAGATCCCACGTGATCCAAAGGTTGAGAAGGTTAATCGCCGTGAACTGCTGGCAAACTTGATCACCAAATCGGAGCAGTTTCGGCAAGCAATGGCGAATCGCTTTTGGGCCGAATTGTTTGGAGTTGGGTTTACAATTCCAACCGACAATATTGGCCCTCACAATCCACCCTCACATCCCGAATTGTTGGCGAAATTGGGTGGTCAGTTTGCTGCCCACGACTATGATGTCCGCGAACTGCTGCGTTGGATTGTTTTGAGCCAGCCTTTCGCATTGTCCTCAGGCGAAATTGCCAATTATGACCAACTGGGCTCCTCGTTAGTTTTCGACCGCTTCCCGCAAGCGACCGGTTCAAACGAGCCTGTAATGAAGAGGTTGCAGGTTGCCCATCAGGCGTACGCAAGTACACAGCGTTATGTCGGCGAGCTTGCCAGCGTCAAGGCAACCACGGTTCCTGGCTTGGTCCCGCCGGAGCTTAGCGATGTCGATGACATTCTCGCGACGGTCGCGACGGAAGCGATTCGAATGAGCAAGTCAACCGTCTACGGGAACAACATTCTCGAAAGCGACTTGAACATCGATCAGAAGATTCAGCACATGTTCTATGCGACACTCCATCGTCCCCCAACGGCGAATGAACAGCAGGCGGTCGCCGACATTCTCTCGAATAGCGTGTCCGGTTCCGATGAAGCGGCATTGAAGTATGTCTGGTGGGCTTTGGCCGCAAGCGAAGAAGCTCGCTAGTCTGCGTGTGAATCGATGTGGACGTTCGCGCGATCACTTCTTGATTGCGGCAGCCGCGACGCTCCCGATTCTACCAGCAAGTTTGTTTACCGAGCCTTTCCCATCGGGGTGCAGACGATTGCTTAAAAAGATCACGAAGAGGTCGAGTTCTGGATCAACCCACAGCACCGTGCCGGTAAAGCCTCCGTGCCCGAAGGCGCGAGCGGAAAAACCGTCACCTTTGTTGGATGAGTAACCGCTTTGCTTGTCCCATCCGAGTCCGCGAATGCCGCTTGACACTTCGGAGCTGCCGGTCATTTGCTCCAAAGTCTCAACATCGATAATTCGCTTGCCATCGTAGTCGCCGCCATTCAAGAGCATCTGGGCGAACACGGCAAGGTCTTCGGCCGTCGAGAACAGACCGGCATGGCCAGCGATTCCTCCGAGATGGTACGCACGCGGGTCGTGGACTTCGCCCTGCATCCAGCGACCATTTCGCATTTCGGTTGCGGCGGCGCGATCGCGCAACTCCTGACGTGGCAAGTATCCGGTATCGTTCATGCCGAGCGGGCAAAACAGGTGTTCCTGTGAAAACTGATGCACATCCTGGCCCGTCTTCTTCCGAATCAGTTCGGCTAACATGATGAAGCCAACGTCTGAGTACATAAACTTTGTTTTCGGTGGCACACGGAGAGGGAGTGCGTAGACGTTTTCGATCGCCTTCGTCGGACTTTCCAGGTAATCCGACAAAGCGTTGTCCGGCGTGAGGCCGCTCTGATGCAGCAGCAAGTCCCCAACCGTAACCGCCTCTTTACCGTTCTGCGCGAATTCCGGAATGTGTTCGGCAACGCGGTCCGTCAACTTCAAATCGCCGCGTTCGACCAGCAACATAATGCTCATTGCCGTCGCGACTGGCTTAGTGATCGAGGCCATATCGAACACCGTGTCGACCGTCATCTCGACCATCGCCGGCTCAACTTGGCGGTAGCCGTATGGCTTGAGGTGAGCGATCTTTCCCTGTCGTCCGATGCAAACTACGCAGCCGGCCATTTCGCCCTCGCCGAGTCCTGCCGCAACAATGTCGTCAATCTGTGATAGCCGCTCCCCGACAAACCCCAGAGACTCTGGCGGCGCAAGCGGCAGACCCTCAGAGTTCACACTGCTGGGGGCAGCCAAAAACACGAGCAACATTGCGCCACAGATGAAAAATCTAAAGCTGATCACGGCGTCTCACTCCGGCTTTCAGGAGAAATCACGCGGTCCTTGACCTGCCAGCTTTCGTCAAAGAAATCCGCTGCGACCACCTTTCCTGCAGTAAATTCGTTCGGTGGCTGGCGGATGTCGAGAACAGCCCAATCTGGCAACTTGGGATTCTGCAGCGAGTTGGTGCGATCATGTCCTTCACGAAACGTCAGTCCACTGTTGACGACAAGGTATCGCTCGCCGCGTGGGTAGATGAACACGGGGACATGATTGGCCGCATCAAACTGCTGTGTTCCAACGTGAATGGTCTCGTCAGTCCAATGCATTGGATTGCCCACATCGGGCTTGGCAAAATCCCGCAAAAACAGATTTGTTTCCGGGGTACCCCAGGCGACGAGATGGTACGTCAGCAGATCATCCTCCGTTACGTCAATGTCGCGTTTAATTCGCAGCTCGCCGCGCATTAGCGCTCGCCAACGATCAACGAAGTGTTGCTGTTCAAAGTCTATCCAGCGTTGCAACTCGGAGTTCGCAGACTTCCCGCTTGGCGTGACGACCATAAATGGCTCCATAAAGGCGTCGTCAATTGGGCCGTGCAAGCCGATTCGCTTCTTTAGCTCATCACTTTTCTGGCGAGGATCGAATAGTTGCCATTCGTCGCCATACTTCAAATCGACGACCGCGTCTGCAGAATCGACATCGCGCAAGCTGATGGTTTTGCCATCGATCTCGATACTTTGAATTGACGCATCTTGAGGAATCGTCAACCGTAGCTCCGTGATGTTTTTCGTAGTGACTTGGATCAGGCCCTTGTCGAGGACCTCAGCGTCGATGCGGGCATCTCGCCAGTGCTCACGCAAACCACGCGTTTGCACCCAGAACATTTCGTTGTAACGCAGCGTCTTGGTCTGAAAAGTCACTCTCTTTGGTGTGCGAAGACCCGTGTCAATCTCCGTAGATATTTTCCGCAAGAGCTCCTTTAGCGAATCGGGATGGTATTTGTGGCCCATGCCTGGTCCGATAACGTGCGGCAGCTCACTTCCGTTCGCGCGATATGCTTCTTCCATCACGCGAGCGGCTTGAATCTGCTTGTCCAACTCGCCGCTATACGCGAATACCGGTACGTTTAGCAGGTTGCGTACGTAATCGGGAACATCGTACTGGCCCCAAAGAAGTTGCTCGTACCATGGTGGATACGCGTCAGGTGCCAGATTGTTGTAGCGAGCCGTTTCTGCAAAGCCCGCGCCCGGGCTAATCGCGACTAACGAATCCGCGTAGTGTGCACCAAGGTGCCAGGCCCCAGCGCCACCCATCGAGAATCCCATCAGCACGATGCGATTCATATCAATTTGGTAGTTTTTCAAAACGTCCGAAGCCGCCTCCCAAACGTCAATCTCGCCCGCTGATTTGTATCCAACGCATTGTCGTCCAAAAGGATGGAGAACGATTGCATCCCCAACCGGGATCTGTCCGTGCTTTGTCAGACGCTGGTCGATGAAGTGCATGTCCGTTGCGGTATCGCCACGCCCATGCAGCCAAATTACAAGTGGAACGCGTTGCCGGAAGTCAAGATTTGCAGGGATCTCCAGACCGTAGGGTTGAACAGAGTCGTCAATGCGTGATCGGTAGCCTCGTACGACGAGTCCGGCTTGACGAGCCCAGGGCGAACGGCCTTCCTTCAACTCTGCAACGCGCTCTTTACCCGCGGCCAGTAGACGTTGAGCTTTCTGCACATCCTTGGCGTTATAGAACTCGTTGTGAAGCAGCGCGTAATCAACCGCTTTGATAAACACCGCAGCGTCTGCGTCTCGCTCGTGCGATTTAACCGAGGCAAAGTCGGCTTTTAGCAACTGGAGTTCGGTTGTTAGCGTTGAAAGCTGATCGGCTGGAATGTTGATACCCGGTGGCGGCAAGCGTCGCTCGATGTTGGGATCAGCGGCGGCGGAATGAGCGCAATGGAGAGAGATAGAAGCGATAAAGGTCAGAAATACATATCTCATAAGTTTGCGACTATAGAAGGAGAGGTGGGCTGGAAATTGAAACACTGGTCACTCGATCGTTGGGACTGCGATCTCGTCGATCACGTCTTGCACGACCTGCTCTGCTGTTACTCGTCGCAGACGGCTCTCAGGTTTTAGTATCAGGCGGTGAGTTAGGACGGGCGGAGCGATGCGCTTCACGTCGTCGGGCTGTACATAATTGCGACCGCGAATCGCGGCCATGGCCTGCGAAGTCCGAAATAGTGCGATGGACGCCCGGGGGCTTCCGCCGAGGCTGAGCTCTTCATGTTCGCGTGTAAGATGGACAATCTGCAAAAGGTACTGCCGAACCTTAGGGTCGATATGAACCTCGCGGACCGCCGTTTGACAGGCGATGAGTTCGGCGGCGGTCACGACTGGCTCCAGGCTATTCAATGGATGGGTACGCTGTAGCAAGTCCAGCATCTTCAGTTCGTCATCAAACGTGGGATACCCAAGACTGAACTTCATCAGGAAGCGATCAAGTTGTGCCTCAGGCAGCGGGAACGTCCCCTCGTGATCCACTGGATTTTGCGTCGCAATCACTAGGAACGGCGGCGTCAAAGTGTGCGTAATACCGTCAACGGTCACGCGTGACTCGGCCATCGCTTCCAACAGCGATGCCTGCGTCCGCGGAGTCGTACGGTTGATCTCGTCCGCGAGAACAATTTGGCCAAAAATCGGACCTTCGCGAAACTCAAACTCCGCGGTTTTCTGATTAAAGATCGAAGCCCCCGTGACGTCGCTCGGCAAAAGGTCGGGAGTACATTGGATTCGTTTGAAGCTGCAACCGACGCTCCGCGCGAGCGCGCGTGCCAACATTGTCTTGGCAACGCCTGGCACGTCTTCGAGCAAGATGTGGCCTTCCGTGAACCACGCAACTAGTGACAGGATCAGCTGTTGACGCTTCCCGACGATCGCTCGCTCGACATTAGCAATAATTCTCTTCGCGGTTCCTTGAACGTCGGCCACAGTCACCTCAATACACAATCACCTCAAAACGCCGTGTAGAGCAGCAGGGTCGGATGGAGGCCCTATGCTACACAGAGCCGAAGCCGATCGCCAGAGACGGCAGGAATCTCTGTACTTGCGACTTGCGGCGGGAGGAGCATGGCGGATATTCCGGACCTCACCGGTTGTCTCAAAAATCGACATTCAATACCGCGTGATCACCCTCAGGGATGACGCCTAACCTTTCGATGATCTGCGTATTTTCCTTCGTTCCATCGCTGACTTTGATCGTATAGATACCGTCTCTGAATACTTTGGGACGATATTTGCCGTCTTTGGCCCGAAGCGTGTACACAACAGAACCATTTGCTTCATCGATTACTTGAATGACTGGCGTTGTGATGCCACTGACGTTGATCGTCGGTAAATATCCAAAGGCCTGCCGGGCAAAATTGTCTTCCTGCGTAATCGTCTTTGGCCAGCCCTGATATTGTTTGTCGCTTGGATTGTCTGGGTCGGCGAAGCGAGGCCAGCATTCCATCTCGATCGTGCGTGCCATCTTGTTTAGACGTACGATGCCGTAACCGGGCATCTTGTCGTGCAAATCGGCTGGCTCGTGTCCCATGGGTCTGCCGGGATTCGTCGCCGCGTAAACCGTTACATGATTCATGAAGCCGTCGCGAAACCGACCGGTGTAATCTTCGACTGCAGGATACTGGTACGCACCCGTGTTCTTCGGAGCAAACGCCCGCGGATAAAAGTTCGCGATACTCGGCACGACAAACGACCAGCAACTGTCGTCCCAAGTGTCGATACCATGATGTACGATCGTCGCTAAATGTTGATCACCACCGATGTGAAACGCGAAGCAACGACGAAGCAAATCGAGGGCTCGATTGCGGCCCGATTGGGGCCAGCCATTAGAATCCAAGTCGGCACGCAAATAGTCAAGCGACGGGCCGTGGTGTGTGGCAAGGTTCGCGAACACCGTTTGCGAGAGCGCGACCTTCATGTCGGCTCCTTGCCAATCTTGCCCCCAGGCTTCCAGAAACTGTTCTTGTGACTTGCCGAGCAGCTCTAAACCAGGGACGTCGGCCTTCATCACATCGAAGTTAGGATCGGTAATATGGTCCGCGCGTGTGCTTCCTGAATCAGGCACTCGCCCGTTGCAACCGCTCTTGAACTTGCGGTCTTCGAGAATCGCAAAGCTGATACGTCCATAAGTCATGTCCGTATAGTACGAGCGGATGCCTTGAGCGAGCGGCGCCGAGTGATAGGGATCGGGGAGGTGGCTTGTTTGCGTGCGTTCCGACATTTGTACGAATGCCGCGAGGTGAACGTAACCGCCCTTATCATCCTTGTCCGTTTTACGCCCGCCCTCACCCCAGAGGTTACCTTGATAAACGTCATGGTCATCTGGAATCGTCACGGTGGGGATGTTCTTCGTCAGGTCACGGTAAGCCCAACAAAACAAATACCACTTATACATATAGTCGAGTTTGATGTTTGGAATATCAGGATGCGTCGGGCTGGCACCTTCGTACACTTGATCGCCGCTAAAGAACAGCAGGTCCGGTTTGTGCTTTGCGACTTGAGATGTCAAATCGTGGTGAGGAAACCACATTCCAGTTGTCCAGTCGAACGAGCCTCGCTCCAAGCCGTGTCGGTTGTTGTGGTTGCCGGTGAAGCCCGCGACGACGATCGTCTCTTTGTCAGTAGGATCACGTCGCACGATCCCTTCCCACTGAGCATTGCCATAGACGATGCGGTACGGAATATCAGAAGCCGCATCCCAATCCGCGACGCGAAACGTCGCCGTCCAGCCGGGTGTAACGATCTCTTCCGTCGCGGTCAGTTTCCAAGCATCGCCGCTCCTTGTGTGCAACTCCACCTGCGGCGATTCACTCTCGCCAATTGGCATAAGTTGAGCGGTGATTTTCAGGATGTTGCGACTGAGCGTGTATTGCGATCCGATGATCGGCCCGACCGTCTGATCGGGATGAGCCGTAATCTTGTTGCCCAGAGCTTGCCAATCGCGAAACCAGTATCGCGCCGTCATCGGGGCGGTGCCGGGATGTGAAACCAGGGCAATGTTGCCGATGACTCGCTGTATAGGAATTGCTCGGGCCGCGACACTGAACAGTCGATCGCTCTCCGGATCGTGGACGGAAACGCGAAGGAAGTAACGCTCCGGGTTTGTCGAGTCGACAGCGCCGAGAATTCGGATCGCGACATCTCTTAACACTTCCTTGGCGTCGATTCCAATCGTAGCACTGCCGACTTGAATTCCTCGATCCGCATTCGGCAATTCGTTGTCTCGAATAAAGGCCCGACCAAGGCCATCGACCCCGACAAAGAATCCGCCCCCCGGACCACTGCTGTGATGAATGATCGCGGCGCTTCGATAGTCGATTGCTCCGCCGCCGGCGCCAAGTAGCACTCCGACCGCCGATTGTTCGCTGACGGCTTCGTCGTCGATTAAACCAGCGCGCACGGCAACGGAAAAATGCCCTGCAGATTCGTTTAACTGATGTGTGAGCAAGTGAACCGTACGCATAGCGTAGCGAGCTTGGCGCTGAATACACTCCAGCCGACCGTTTTTGACTCGCCAGTCCTGAAGACGATTTGCCCAATAAGCTCGCCCTGCCCATACACGGTCGGCCGTTTGGCTCCACTCGCTGGAAAACTCGTCAGCTCGGGAAAATGCTGCTACGACCAGACCAATCGCGATTGAAACAACCCAGAACTTCGCTTTTACGGCTCGCGTGGTTAACATCGTTGTCTCCGCGTCATTTGTCTCACAAATGCAATAAACTTCGCTGGTTCGCGCGACTCACTAAAACGATCTCCGAGCAACACGCTGTCGCAATCACATTGGTGCGATGCGACGAGATCCGACGTCCGTGGTTAACATCACGTGGGAATCGAAACTCTCGTAGATTAGCTGGTACTTGAGTTGCTGATGTGCAGGATCATCCCACAGATTATCAAACTCCCACGGATCTCGTTCGAGGTCGTAAAGTTCACCCAATCCGTGACCATGGTAAACCGACAGCTTATATCGGTTATTGCGATACATCGTGGCAAACGTGCCAGTACCGCCTGTGAAGTGCGAATCCAGTGCATCGAAATACTCGCAACGCACGGAGTCGCGAAAGTGGTCTGTCGGAGCTTCGCCTCGCAAAATCGGCAGCAGCGACCGGCCCTGCATGTAGTCGGGTACAGACACGCCCGCCAACTCGACGATGGTCGACGACATGTCCAGCAACTCGACGAGTCCAGAGCATCGCAGGCCACTTTGAAAGTGGTTGGGCCAGGAGAAAATTAAGGGAACTCGGACCAGCCCTTCGTAGAAGCGGCAACCTTTTTGAATCAACCCATGGTCGCCCATCGTTTCACCGTGGTCGCTCGTAAAGATGACTACCGTATTATCGCGTTGTCCCGTCGCTTCTAACGCGTCAAGTATCCTCGCGAACTGGTCGTCGATCTGGGCAATCATCGCGTAGTAACGAGCTTGCTCGCCCTTCGCATCAAACGTCTCCGGTCGTTGTGCGCCGCCTTGGAAGTCGATTTCTTTGAGCCTGGCCTGCTGTTCGAGATCGCTTTCGCGGAAATGGGGACCGGGCATGGCTTTGGCGTCAAATTGGTCGGCATAAGACTTGGGTGGAATGAACGGCGGATGCGGGTCGTAGACGTTCACGTTTAGAAGCCAAGGCTGGTCGCGTTCCTCCGACACGAACTCGATCGATCGTTCTGTCGCCCAGGTTGTCTGATGAAACTCGGTTGGTACGCGTTCTTCACTCTTTCGCATGGCATCGAGATCGCCGCCGCGCTCGCGAACCCATTCGGCGTAGTCATGCCCATCCGGCCAGTCGTCACGCGGCGCGTGACTGAACTTCCAATATCGGAACCCATCATCCAATCGCGGTTCGGTTCGATGCCCGGAACTTTGCAAATGGAACTTCCCAACCATGCCACAGTCGTACCCACTCTCGGCGATCAACTTTGTAATCAAGGGCGGCCAAGTCGGAAACGACTCGTTCCCATTCCGGGTGTTGTGTACCCGTGCGGGGTACATCCCCGTCATAAAGCTGGAGCGACTGGGTGTGCAGATCGGGCTTTGACAATAAGCATGCGTAAACGCCACACCTTCCGCGACCAACCGATCAATCGTTGGAGTCCGGACAAAGCCGTTTCCGAGTGCACCTATGGTGTCGAACCGTTGTTGGTCCGTGCAATACCAAAGAATGTTGGGACGCATGGGAAATTCGTGGTAGAAGGAACCGGGCAGTAGTTAAGCTGTCCGATTCTAATCGATCCGCTGCCGGCGCGCAACTCAGGGTGTCCGACACACGTGGCGTTCCGTCCGACGTCGCTCTGCCAGATAGCCCAGCCGGGAGCGCCAGCGGTCAATCCGTTGAAATGCGTCGGAGACTGCGAGCGTAAGCTCGTTGCTCCGACCGATTGGCTTGAACAGGCAGTCATTGGCGCCATAACGCATTGACTCCAGGGCCATCATGGTCGTGGCGACACCCGTGAGCATAATTACTTGAATCCCGCCATCGTGATGCTTTATTTGGTCTAGCAATTTCAGCCCATCGATTACCGGCATTTCGATATCAAGAATCACAACACGAAAATTGTCGTTGATAATCGTATCCATCGCACGAGTCGGGTCATTTAGCGATGTCACCGTATAACCCGCTTTTGTCAACCGTTTTGCGACGAGCCGAGTGACGCTAGCGTCATCATCAATGTGCAATATACGGAGGTCTGCCATGATCTACCCCGATTTGACGGTGAGCTACGTTTGCTACCCGCAACGGTCGACCCGTTCGGTCGCTGCACTCACGTGGCGAGCCTTACCCGCTTAACCATAGGTAATTGATCGCGCCCTTGCGGACTGAAAACAGTCCACTCAGAAAACATCCCTACGATTGGCGCATGCTCAATCCGTCTGACCCGGAGAATCATCACCATGTTGCGATTTCCGACCGTGATAGCGAGAGTTAAACGAAGCTGGGTCGAACGGATCTCGGGCGATATCGCCATTTGCTTTCGCTGAACGACTACTCGGCAATGCTTTGTTCGAGGTGCCAGCACCGGTATTGGGCAAGCGGCTGGGCTGATACAGGAGGTCGGCGGTTGGTGTTATTGATTGCGGTCCAACTCGACTTTGTTCGGATGCTAAGCCTCTCAGCCAGAACTCGATTAACTCCAGTTGCTTCCGGTCGCGATCCTGAATCGGAGCAACTTCGAGTCGCCCGTGCGGGACCTTGGCCATCGCAAGTATTGGACTATCAAGCGGCTGTTGTTTATTGACATGGGCCATCGTCGCTGCAAGGTTTCGTTCGGTCAGGCGACGCGTCATCGATTGCCCAATAAAAGGTCGGAACAATACATAGTCACTTGAACCACGATTATTGTGACACCCTCCCGATGCACAGCGATTTAGCAGCAGGGGCTGCACCGTCGAAGTGAAAGAATCCACAGCAATTTCCGGCAGGGCATCGCGAATCTCCTCGAAGTTAACTTGCTCTACCGCTGTCCCGTGGGCGTCCGAAGATTGCTGAGATGCCGGCGTACTTACGGTTGCCAACAATCGCTGATGAACCGATTCGAGTTGCGGCTGCTGTCCAAACTGTTTCTCCGCAGCGAGTATCTGGTCCGCAGCGCGGGCTGGCAGACCTTGTTGTAAGCACCAGTGTGCAAGTTCAAGTCGCGAGCCCAAATCCTCTTTCAGCAACGATCGCTTGAACTCGTACGCCTCCTGCAAGCTGCCGACAACCGCGAGAACATCCGACGCGGGTACTCGCGCCTCGCCCGAATTGCCCAGCAAGACGACGTACCTGTCGCCCACTTGCGAGACGAACCCGCTGAGCGTTGTGCCGTGCTTGAGCAGTAAGACGCCGTTCCGGGGCTGAAACGGTGCCTGCTGAGCGTCGACGATTTGCCCAATCCAGACGACGAGCAGCAACAGCATCGTGCGATGGAAATATGTTGTCGATTTCATAGAGCTTGCTATTAGGAAAACGCTTCTTACGCGTCAATAGCAAGGCGGTGACGACCGCTAGCACTACAGCATTATTCGACTCGAACAAGTTGGAACTGCAAGCGTGCTTCGGTGTCCCCAGGCTTCAGGATTCGCTTCTACCTCACGATTTCTCGGCATCCGTCATCGCGCGGAGGTGGAGTCACGCTGGACGAATCTCCGCAGTCGAACGTAGTAATCCTGCGGCGGATAGTCGTTGTGTCCAAGTCCATCAAACACGATAAACTCTTTGTCTGATGTGGGCGCAGCATCGAACAGCCGTCGCCCAAGCTCTAGCGGGATCATCGTGTCTGCGGAACCATGGCTTTGCAGCAACCCACCCTCATATCGACTAATCTTGTCGACTGAATTCAACTGCGTCCGAATCAATATCTTGACCGGCGCCCACCAATGCAGTCTTGCTGCCACTTCGGGAATGCTAGGAAACGTACTTTCCAGAACCAGTTTGCGAGTGTGAAATTGGTTGGCCAAGTCAACCGCGACCGCCCCACCCAGTGACCGCCCCATAACCACAATTTGATCGGGAGGCACACCGGCCCGCTCTGACAGCCACTTGTGAGCGGCCCTACCATCCTGGAGGACGCCCTTTTCCTCCGCCGAGCCCTGACTGCGACCGTACCCTCGATAGTCGAAAACGAACACAGCGGCATCTAAAGTGGAACGTAACTCATCAGCCACGGGAGCCGCATAAGCGACATGCTCCCCATTTCCGTGGCAGTACAACAGGTAAGTTCGCGGCGCCGGATGGTCAAGATACCAACCGTGCAGCTTCGTTCCATCCGGCGAAGCAAATTCAACATCTTCGTGGACTAGCCAAGCGGGCTCCCAGTCGCCGCTCGGGTATCGAGGAGCGGGAAATATCAGCCTATTTTCGAACAGAGATAACAGCAACAAAAAGCCTATGTAAAACAAGAAGCAAGCACAGAAAAGTCTGCTCGCTTGCCGACGCAATTGATTATGCTGAACACCGCCGCTCGAATTAGATGGCTGGTTCACGATTGTCGCGACTCAAAGTCCGGTCGTATCGGCAGATAGTCGCCCGTCGTGGATGCCGCGCACCGGACGATCGATCCTAGCTGCCCTTTTTCGTGTAGTCAAAATCGGCTTCGCTCAATCCAACATTGAGCTTCATATCCAGATAGGTGTACGCCTCATCCAGCTCTGGGCGTGCCCCTGGTGACGTTGGCCAAGTATAGGCAGCGTATCGAACTGGCACCTGCATTTGATCGTCAATGAATACTCGTGCGATATGATAGTCGTAATACGGTTTCGGTTCAGTGTGTGTCACCTCGATAACCAAACAACTACGTCCATTAATTTTTGCACCTTCGATATATCGCACAACGGTCGTTTGCGCCTCAGGATCGTTTTTGCGATCGCGCGTCGCTCTCTCAATAAGTTTATCGACGAGATTCTCGATACCAATTTCAGTGATCGGATAGCGTTGGCCTTGCATTGCCAAAATGCCGTCTGGATTTAGCCACACCCATCCGAATGCGGCTTTGAGTCCCTTCGCTTCGTGAGCAACCATCTTCCCGTTGTTCGCTCCCTCAACGAAAATCACTTCCCGCCCTTGAACGGCATCAGGCTTTAAAAAATTGAGATAAACGCTCAGCGGCTGCGTCGTACCGCCGGGGCCAAGTTTGCGATTGCGAATTAACGCTCGCATGTGCTCTGGTGCGCTCAGCTCACCGTCGATGCGTTCTTGTTTGACAATCGTACATGAGTAATCCGAGATATCAGTTCGGATATGGTGTAGGCCCTTTTCAGCGATCTGGATCGCGGCGTCGAGCGGGTGGGAAAGCTGTCGTTGCTCAGGCTCGATTCGCTTTGTGACGCGAAACACGGGCTCTTTCAGTTGGTCGCGAGGTTGTTGAGCCCAAGCGATTCCGGCGGTGTACATCGCGGTGGAAGATGCAAGCAAACCAAGCCACTTTCGGCGAGAGACGCGCGACGACATGCGGAATCCTTTCCTCAAATTTTGCGAACGACGCCAGCTCCGCTGCGCGCCTATCGTATGGGGCTAAACTCTTGTAGTGGTTATCGCCGTTGGTCGGTCGTCGGAATTAGGATCAACGTGACAGGCACGAGGTCTTACCCAACCGGCCAAAGATGCTAAGTTACCAAACGATATTCATCCGAAGATCTTACGCAATCGATTCAGTTTTAGGGAGACTGTTTTGTGGCGAGTAAGCGATTACACTTGGCCGTCGTCGTTTCGCAGCTATTCCAGGAGAATGCCTACATTGCCCATCTTGAAGGCCGGAGTGATTGTATCGTAGTTGATCCTGGTTTGGACTCGAGGCAGATCGTCCAAAAGCTTGGTGAGATGGGGTTGGAGCCAGCTGCGATTTTGAACACTCACGGACATGCCGATCACATTGCGGGCAATGCAGCGTTAAAGGAGGCTTGGCCCGAAGCTCCGCTGGTAATCGGGACCAAAGATGCCGTGAAACTTACGAATCCAATCGAGAATTTGTCTCGCTCGTATGGAATTGATCTGATTAGCCCCACCGCAGACGAGTTAGTTAATGAAGGAGACACTTTCAGTGCGGCGGGAATTGAGTTACAAGTCCACGAGACTCCAGGCCATTCAGTCGGGCACGTCGTATTTGTATGGAAGGGCGCAGCGCCGTGGGTGGTGTTCGGAGGCGATGTGCTCTTTCAGGGAAGCGTGGGGCGGACGGACTTTCCTGACGGGAGCTTCGATCAGCTCGCATCGTCGATACGTGGCAAGCTGTACACGCTGCCTGACGACACGCTCGTGTTGCCGGGGCATGGGCCGACAACCACAATCGGATCCGAGAGAAATCACAACCCGTTCGTGCCTGATCGCTGATAGGGCGGCCGGATGTGCTCTTGAAAAAACGAAGCGGGGCCAGAACACTCTGACCCCGCCGGTCTTTCACGTCTTTGCAAACGCTATCGCACGCCGGACAAAAACTACAGCGACCAACCTTCGCGGTACTCACGCTGTACGAACTCGTTCACAGCCGGCAGATTTGTGCTCTGCAAGCTCTTGGCGTCCCATTCGATGCGTTGACCTTCGCCGGCTCGCATAGCCAAGTTTCCGACGAGTATCGTCTCGGTCAAACGACCAGCGTATCCAAAGTTCGACATGGTACCCGGCTCGTATTCGCCTTTCACAGTACTAACGAACTCCCACTTTTGCCGCTGGTCTCCACCTGCCTTGAACGGAATCCTCGGCAGCGACTGCTCCGGTTTTTTGAAGTCTTTGAAATTATCTTCGGGCAGCAAGTAGTATTGAGCACCGTAGTCGTCAGGTGAAAACAACAGCCCCTTGCTTCCGACGAGGACAGCGCCGCTGGTTTTACGACCGCCTTCACGCTGCTGTTGGATTCGCTTTTGAAACGATTCTGGGAGCTGAGTGATGACGTCGTCGCTCGGCAAGTTGCCGCCGTCGTACCAGTAGAACTTGCAAGCGGGGAGATTGCCGCGTTTGGGGAACTCAAACATCAATGCCGAGCTACCAGGGAAGGTTTCTCCCTCGAAGATACCAGGGTTCTTAACGGCGGTGACCGCAATTGGATCCCACAACTCCAAAGCCATTACGGGCATGTTGGTTGTGTGGCAGGCCATGTCACCGAGCGCACCCGTGCCAAAGTCAACCCACCCGCGCCAGTTGAACGAGTGGTATACACCCTTCTTGAACGGTCGCATTGGTGCCGGCCCTATCCAGGCGTCCCAGTTCAAATCTTCTGGAATCGGATCTTCACCTTCTGGACGCCCAACTCCCTGAGGCCAAACTGGACGATTCGACCAGATGTGGACTTCCGCTACGTCCCCGATGGCACCGGAGCGAATCACTTCAACCGCTTCTCTGAGACCATCCTCGGAAGTCCCTTGATTGCCCATCTGTGTGACAACACCCATCTCTTGCGAAACTTCCCGCATCATGCGAGCTTCACGGATCGACCAAGTCAGCGGCTTTTGGCAATACACATGCTTCTTCATGCGCATAGCTTTGATCGCAGCTGCGGCATGGTTATGGTCAGGTGTACTGACTGTCACGATGTCGACTTTGTCGCCAAGCTGATCGAGCATTTCGCGATAGTCGGTGAATTGTTTTGCATCGGGGAACTCGCGTCCCTTCTTCGTCAGGACACCGCCATCCACATCGCACAAGCCAACAATTGCGACTCCTTGTTCACCGATATGGCTGGTATCGCTGCCGCCCTTACCACCCACGCCAATGCATGCCGCACTCAACGATTGCAAAGGCGAGTCTTGGCCTTTGCTGACCGCTTGGCTACCGATCCAAAAGCCAGCACCAATCGCAGCGGATTGGCCCATAAAACGACGACGTGTTGTCCTTCTTGTCATGAAACAGTTCCTCAAACGAAGTTGAACGTAGAATTCGAGTCGCCACTACACTCGCAACAGGCCATTGCCAGCAGCACGACAGGCAGAATGAAAGTGGATCGCCCCCCGCATAGTTGCTTTCTCGCGTAAGCGGGCATCTCCCTCCAAAAATCTGCTTCTACGATAACAAGCAGCCTGGGGCTATACAATCAGTATCGTTCTCTTGTCAGATTGGGGTGGGGTCTGAGGATGGCGTTCCGCTACCCCACGTCACGGGGGCTACGCGATCGAGCTGTGAGCTATTACGATCGGACTTAGAATTCCGTGCGTAGAGTCTCTATCTAAAACCTACAACGACCATTCGTGGAACAGCTTAGTCATGAAACAGGCTCAGACTTTTGCCCAGTTGATTTTCCTCCTGCTCGCTCTCGCTGGCATCGGTTGCAGCAGTAAAAGTGCAACCACAACCTCGCCACCTGCCGGAGGTGCCTCAGCTGCACTCGCCGAGGTCGAAGCCAACGGCGTGGCCGATGACCCCGCTGCTGTTGAAGCGCTCTCGGAGGCAGGTTTCCTTCTGACCATGAACTCAGACGGAAACGTGACGGAGTTTTCCGTTGCCAGTGACGGCGATATTTCAAGTTCGTTTGTTCATCTGGAAGGTGTCCCGAGCGTTCAGATAGCTCGATTCACGGGCCCCGGAATCTCCGACGCCGGAATGGAATCTTTGGCAAAGCTAAAAGATCTTAGAAGACTCGATCTAACGGATTCCGCTATCGGCGACGAAACTCTCAAAATTGCCAGCAAACTTAAAAATTTGGAGGTGCTGTTTTTGCGGCGCACGGCCGTCGCCGATGCAGGGCTTGCGGTACTGACAGACCTATCAAAACTGCGGGCGATCGATCTTCGCAACAGTAACATCTCCGATTCCGGCATGGATCACCTGGCAAAGATCAAGACGCTGGTCGACGTTCAGCTCGAAAAGTCGAAAGTCACAGATGCAGGTGTCGCGAAACTGGCGGGCCTTCCACTGAAATCATTCAACGTCAACTACTGCACAGCCGTAGGCGACTCTTCGTTGCAGGTGCTGGGAGAAATGACCGGGCTGGAGTCGATCCAAATGGATGCGGCGCGTGTGACGGATGCTGGTATGCCTGCCGTAGCAAACTTGAAGAATCTTAAGCGTTTCCGAATTCACTACGCGGACGTCACCGGTGAAGGCTTTGCCCACTTGGCAGATCTGAAGAAACTAGAGCGTCTCGAATTGCGAGGAACTTCGCTTGACGATGCCGGGCTAGAAGTGCTTTCACAATTGCCAAATGTGAACTACTTAGACATTAGCGAGTGCAAATTGGTAACGCCCAATGGCATGAAGAAAATCGACAAGTTAACCGGTCTAAAGAACTTAGGCTTCTGGGAGACGAAACTCGACGACGAAGCGCTGACAGCACTGGGCGATCTAACGAACCTTGAATCGCTTGATCTCAAAGCAACGCAAGTCACCGACGAATCGATCGAGACCCTAATGAAGTTCCAAAAGCTCAAAACTCTGGATGTGGGGGGGACCCAATTATCCAACGACAGTTTCCGACAATTGGGTTCACTGCCCAATTTGAAGGTTCTGAATGTTGCGAACACGAGTATTGGGTTCGACGTGATCGACGAGTTGGCGGAGAACTACAAAGACCTCAAGGTCATTGAATTCGAGAACTAGACCACGAAGTTTCCGATGTCCTCGGAAGATCATTCATCTGCTGTTGAGTAACCACTATGCCCAGGACGGAGCCGCTTCGATGGGGCATTATCGGCATCGGTCGGTTCGGACAGCTTCATGCGCGTGCCGTGCAATCTGCACATGGTCTCGAGTTAGCAGCGATCTGCAATCGCACCCCTGCGCGCCTTGAAGAATCGCTCAGACTTTTTCCCGGAGTCGCTTCCACTAACGACTATCAACAATTACTCGAAGACACGACGATTCAAGTTGTAAGTATCACGACGCATTGGCGCGACCATTATGAGATTGCGCGTGCTGCACTAGCATCTGGCAAACACGTCTTGCTCGAAAAGCCCATGGCAGCCTCCAGCGAAGAGTGTCGACACTTGGCAGAACTTGCCCAGGCTGCTGATGGCAACTTGATGGTAGGCCATATCTGCCGATTTGATCCGCGAGTCACACTTGCCAAGCAGGCGATTGACGAGGGACGCATCGGTCGCATTGTGTCGATGCACGCCAAACGCAATCTACCCCAAGCCTCTGGCTCGCTACGCCTCGACAAAATATCTCCGTTAATGGGCGACGGAATTCACGATGCCGACCTGATGATGTGGTTTTTGGACGCCGCGCCTACAAGAGTTTACGCCCGTTACATTCGCTTTCACGAGTTTCGCTATCCGGATATTGGCTGGGCAATGCTCGAGTTCGAGGATCGAGCGATCGGCGTGATCGAGACGAATTGGGGACTCCCGCCGAACTCTCCGACGGTAATTGATGCGACGATGCAAGTCGTCGGAACCGAAGGCATGTTGACGATTGACTGCTCGCATACGGGACTCACAATTCTCGATTCCGCTGGATGGAAGGCACAAGACACGGATTACTGGCCTCAGCAGCACGGCTCAATCGTCGGCGTATTGCAAAACGAGATTAGTTACTTTGCGAATTGTATTCGCAATGATCGAGTCCCGGACGTAATAACCCCGTCCGAGGCAGCCCGCGCGGTGCGAGTGATGGAAGCAGCCGAACTGTCCGCTGCACGATCATTGCCCGTTGAACTGTAAAAGGTCGCGCAGCTAGAAGCGATCCTCGCCGCTTAGCAGCATCTCCACTTCATCCGAGTGCTTGGCAATATCGAGCACGCTCTTGCGTATTTCCTCGGGGTCACAAGTCGCCTGCGGATAGGCGTTGACCATGACAAAGTGCGGCTCCCCGTTGACCGCTTGGATCGCAATCGACCCATGGCTGATCGTGGAATTCAGTTTTAAAGCCCGTTCGTAGTAGAGATCCGTCGCCCGGCCACATATGCTGAACACGCGCACGATCACTTCCGCAGTTTCGGCATCTTCGCTGATCTCGACACGTACAGTTTGTTTCCGCCCCTTGGGTAGCGGAACAACGATAGCAAATCCTTGCTCGTCACTTCGTATATCAACCGTGGTCTCTCGAAACGCTTCGTCCAGCACAGAGCGAAGCGGGCGCAGGCTGCCAAATGTACTCAACAGGTCGGCGTGCAAGGCGGTTGCATCCTCATGTCGAGTTGCGATGTTCGTCGACAGCGTCTTCTCCAGAATCCGAACAACTCCTTCTGGCAACTGCCCACGAAGAGAATCGACGTCGATCTGTGTGCCTCGATGGTGGAATCGCACCAGTTCGTTGATCGACTGCGTTTCGACGGGGAGCCTTCCCACCAAAAGCGAGAAGTAGGTAACGCCCATCGCATAGATGTCAGTTTGTGTAGTCGCGGGGCTTCCGGTGAATAACTCTGGTGCCATAAAATTCGGAGTTCCGCACAGGAATCCTCCCGAGATTGGCTGCTTCGTAGCAAGTCGCTTTGCAAGTCCGAAGTCTGCGAGTTTAGCATCCCCAGCCGGCGTCACCATGACGTTTCCCGGCTTGATATCGCGATGCACCATGCCGAGGTCGTGAGCGGCAGCAAGCGCGGAACTGATTTGCATCATAAGACGCGTCGCTTCCAAGGCTTCGATAACACCACGACGCTCTAACAAATGGCCTAGCGACGCGCCGCTAACATACTCCATCTCGATATATCGGCGTCCCTTGGCCTCGCCGATGGTATGAAGGGCAACAACGTGAGGATGAATGAGTGCCGCTGCCGACCGCGCCTCCGCTAAAAAGGCCTCGGCGGCCTGCTCATCACGCTCGATCGTAACCGGTCGCAATACTTTGATCGCACACGGTCGCTCCAAAGTGAGATGTTTCGCCAGATAAACACGAGCCATTCCCCCCTGGCCAAGGAATCGTTCGATTTGGTAATTGGCGAACCGTCGACCGACCAGCGTTTCCGGTTCGTCGCTGGCGGCGTCCGCAGACGCAAAGCTGACTGTCTCAAGTTCAAGTGTTGGCCCTTCGCGCCATGAAACGAACTCCGTGTCACACGCCGGGCAAGTTTGCTGAGCATTCTCCACCGCGAACTCCTGCTCGCAACGGCGGCAATATCGATTCATCTTTGTCATATATTCCTCGCCTAGTCAGTATATCCCTGAACCATCGATTCGACATTGTCCCAATTACGAAGGAGATACGTTATGATGTAGGGCAAGTTAATAACGCCTCCCCGCCCCTGCCCATAAGGACCTACGTCGTGTCGAGATCCATTGGTTACGTTGTTGTACTGCAGTTGCTTTGCACGTCACTGACCGGTTCAAGCTTTGCTGCCGAGACGACAGCCATTCGCTTTGCTAAGGCGCAATTGGACGCGAAATTCCGGAGCGAAGGAGTCGCCGTTGGTGACTTTAACAAAGACGGCAAGATGGACATCGCCGCTGGATTCGTGTGGTATGAGGCACCGGAGTGGAAGTTGCATACGATCACCACGGAACTGCCGTCGGCGGGGCGAGGCGCCGAGCTTGGCGTGCCATTTCACTTCAAACCAGAGAGTTACAGCAACTCGTTCTGCAACTTCGCCGAAGACGTGAATAAAGACGGCTGGACCGATTTGATTGTGGTTGACTTTCCAGGCACGCCAACTTGGTGGTACGAGAATCCAAAAGGGGCCGAGGGTGATTGGAAGAAACACCTTTGTACACCAGTGACGAACAACGAGAGTCCCGACTTTCTTGATCTGGATGGAGATGGAAAACGCGAGCTGATCGCTGGATTCTCGCCCGATCCGAACCAATCAGATGGTCCCGACCGGCAGATGGCTTATATCACACCTGACGACGATCCCTACAAGCCTTGGCACATTCATGCGATATCAGTTAAGGCTTCTCCAGGTACGAAGCGTTACTCGCATGGGTTGGGTGTAGGCGACGTGAATGGCGATGGCAGGAACGACATTTTGTGTGCGGACGGATGGTGGGAGTGTCCTGAGTCTCCGAGTGATGAACAGTGGGCCTTCCACGAAGTCCAGTTTGGCGAACGAGCCGGCGAGGGCAAAGCCGCGCAGATGTTTGCTTACGACTTTGATGGTGATGGCGACAACGACGTGCTCAGCAGCAGCCCACACGGTTTTGGGATTTGGTGGCATGAGCAGTTTCCTGGCGGCAATTGGAAAACACATGAGATAGACAAGAGCTTCTCGCAGACGCACGGCGTTTGTCTCGCCGACATCAATGGCGATGGTTTGATGGACTTTGTGACAGGCAAACGCTGGTGGGCTCACGGAGGACGCGATCCCGGCGGTGATCAACCAGCCGTGTTTTACTGGTTCGAGCTAACTCGCGAGAACGGACGACCCTATTGGGCCCGGCACCAATTCGATCATAACAGCGGGCCGGGAACTCAGTTTCAAGTCGCCGATGTCAACGGCGATGGCTTGCTCGATGTCGTCTCGTCGAATAAGAAAGGCGTCTACTTCTTCCAGCAAGTCCGCGACTAAAAACGGCTGTACGGACGCGGGAAGAGGAAGCCTGGATAGGGCGAATAAAACCCGTAACCTGTTGGCGGCCCCGCGGGCGAACCCATTGCCGGAACGGTTGATGCCGGCGGGCGGGACGGCGAGTAGCCGAATCGCGCGTTTGTTGCCATCCGCTCGCGTCGCTGCGCCCCTTTTAAAGCTGCATTACGATGCACCAACTGTTGCGGAGTTTCGTAGCGTTCGTAATTGTTCGCGAAGTCTGTCTGGGCAGATCGTTCAGGCAGAAAAAAGTCGTCTCGTGGTTGCGGAGCAGGCAAGCCCGCTTCCTGTGCGGACAGCGTTCCTGGCGACAAAACCGTGAGCAAACACAGCCAGAGCAGATTCTTCATTCCGAGCATCCTCGATTGATAGCACCACGCCTAATTCGGACGGCAAGTCCCGACGTACAAATGGCTATTCCTTACGAGTCGGTTTTTGTCGATTGCAACATTCAGTCTGTTCGCAAAATGGACCGACACAATTGGATTACTGGAAATGTATTGTAAGCTCTTTTATCCCGTGGACTTTTGACGAATCAGGGTGAAAAGCACGATGCTTCGACCAAGGCTTGGGTGGAAAGCTGTTCCGATTTCACAGGCTTTTCAGGCTGGACTTATCTGCGTTTTTACGATGCGAGAGTACAGGAGACGACTATCGCGTTCTGCTTTGACGGCAAGATAATAGACGCGATTATTCGCTCGCCATGCACCAATATGCCAGCCGTGGGGCGATGGATATCCTGCAGACGGGGACGCAGGAAATCTATCGGATGACGTCGCCTTGCGTACGAACAGTCGCACGATTTCGCGATTGCTTCTCTGGCTGATTGCGAAGTCGTAGCAAACTACCTGCTGCCGTGAAATCCATTGCCACCGGTCCTCAGCACGCAATTTCAAGTGTTGCCACTCAGGAAAGTCTTGCGTCGGACCGTTCGCCACGCTCTGCCAGCCAGCTTCGTCCAACTTGGTATTCCATTGGTCGACCTGTTCGGCGATGGCCTGGTCAGAGAGCATCGACGCCGGTTTTGGTAACACGATGAGCCACGTAATCGCAGCGGCAACAGTCCCCATCACTGCAAATGCCGCTACGATTGCAAAGGACCGGCGATTCGAAACCTCTACGGGCGCGGTCTGCGGCTCAAACTTTGCGACATCTCCATCTTGTTCTAATGCCTCGACTAACATTAACAGTCGATTTTCCAGTCCCGGCGGCAGTGTAACCGTTTGAAAGGTCGTTCGAATCGCAGCATCCACTTCCTGGGAACGCGTAAAGATGTCTCGCAACTCTGGGTTTTGCGATAGCTCATCGACGAGTTCCTTAAATTCAGGTTCGTCGATATCGCTGTGCCCAGGTCGGCACGCATCAATCATTTCATGTAGACGTTTGGAACTCATGTCATTTTAGCGAGTTAAATGGCGAGGTTTGCGTTTGTACTTGGGTCGTAGCTACTTGCTGTTTCGGAGCAGTGGGCGAGTTATGCTTGTCAGTGGCGGAACTAGCAATTGCGTGACGCAATCTCCCTTTGGCTCGCGCCAACCGACTCATCACCGTTCCAATTGGAATCTCCAGCCGATCGGAGATCTCCTTGTAGGAGAGTTCTTCGTAATAAAACATCGTGACGCAAAGTTTGAAATCTTCGTCGAGTTCATTGATCGCCGCTTGAAGACGCTCTTCGTCGAAGGGTGAATCCCTTGGAAAAGCTTCAGGAATTTCCTCGACATTCAATTCATAGTTCGTCGCAGCGGACGGCCTTTGTCTCCGTCGACTTTTCAAGAACGATGTGCGCGCGATTGTGTAAAGCCAGCCGATCACCTTGTCTTCTTCGCGGACCTGATGCAATTTCTGGTGCGCGATCATAAATGTTTGCTGCGTGAGATCCTCCGCATCAGCCACAGACCCAGACAAGCGATACGCGTATCCGTAAATCGCGGAGTAATGCTGTTCCACGAGTTCACGAAGACGAATCGGTTTGGGATGCACGGCTTGACTCGTGGCTTGCATGATGGGATCGGAAGTTGGTTGTGGACAGCAACATTTAGTGAGAACCGTTGCCTGCCAAATAAATTCCCCGATTTTGCGACATCTCTGGGAATAAAGCTGCAACTGTCGAGGTCTTATACGGTGTCGCAACATAATGAGCTGTCGAGAGAGTAAGGTAGCCGTTTGGCTGCCCTTTGGACAGTTTCCCCCCCACGAACACGGAAAAATCAACTTATGAAAACCTTATTTCATCTTGGCACGCTGTTGCTAGGCTTTGCATTTTCTGTCGGTTGTCTTGAACCGGCCCCAACTCCACAGGCTGAAACTTCGTCCGATGCCCCGGACCAGGAGCAGGAAATGACGACAACGGAAACCGAATCAACCGCGGTCGTTGCTGGTGATGCTGCCGTCGAAACGACAGAGGCCGCGACCGCAACAGTCGAGTCCAACGATCCGACCACCCCGTAGTTTTTGTCGCAGGGAGGCGGCAAGCCTGGGCTTAGCCGCCTTTCGCTACGGCATCTTCGGCCGTGGGACCTTCGTACCGCTCTTAGAGTTCTTTCGCCGTTTCCCCTTCTGCTTAATTGGTTTCACGTCTGCGTCACTCATCGGTTTGCCGATGGAATCGCGTAGTTGAGTGATTCGGTCACGCAATGATGCAGCGCGCTCAAATTCTAATGCGTCGGCGGCGGCCATCATCTCGGCTTCCAATTCGTTTACGTACTCCTCGGTGATATAGACCGTTTCGTTGGTACGTCCTACCGCCGCGTTGGCATCACGATGCGCTGCAGCAACGGCTTCGATTCCGGCACGAATCGTCTTTTGAATGGTTTCCGGTGTGATTCCGTGTTCGTCGTTATATTCCTGCTGCAAACTTCGTCGACGATCGGTTTCGTCGATGGCTTTCCGCATGGAGTCGGTGACCTTATCCGCATACAAAATGACCTTCGCCTTGACGTTACGCGCCGAGCGTCCAATCGTCTGGATCAAGGAGGTCTCGCTGCGCAAGAACCCCTCCTTGTCCGCATCAATGATTGCTACCAAAGACACTTCCGGCAAATCGAGTCCCTCGCGTAATAAGTTGACACCCACCAAGACATCGAAGTGTCCTTCGCGCAGGTCGCGGAGCAGCTCGACGCGCTCAAATGCGTCGAGTTCGCTATGTAACCACTTGCAGGATACGCCTTGCTCGTTGATATAGGCGGACAGATCCTCTGCCAGGCGTTTCGTAAGCGTTGTGACGAGAACCCTTTCCTTCACTTCGATTCGCTGCCGAATCTCCTCCAACAGGTGCTGCACCTGCCCTCGCGAGGGCACAACTTCAATGACTGGGTCGAGAAGCCCAGTAGGTCGTATGATTTGCTCAACGACCTCGCCTCCACTTTTCTCCAACTCGTAGTCGCTTGGCGTCGCCGATACAAATACCACTTGCTTCGCCTTTTGTTCCCATTCCTCGAATTTCATGGGGCGATTGTCTAAAGCGCTCGGCAATCGAAAGCCATGTTCAACTAGTGTGCCTTTGCGGCTTTGGTCACCAGCATACATCGCTCGGATTTGCGGCACTGTTACGTGCGACTCGTCGATAATCAGCAAAAAGTCCTCCGGGAAAAAGTCGTACAAGGTGTAGGGAGCGGTCCCCGGAGGTCGCCCCGATAGAAATCGGCTGTAATTCTCGATGCCGGGGCAATGACCTACTTCCTGCAGCATCTCGATATCGAATCGCGTCCGAGCATTTAATCGCTGCGCCTCGAGCAATTTTCCTTGATCGCGAAATACTTGGAGCCGCTCATCGAGTTCCGCCTTGATCTCCGCGACAGTGTTCTTTATCCGATCCTCAGGCATTACGAAATGCTTGGCCGGATAGATGAAAAGTTGTTCCTGGGTTGCGATTACCTCACCGCTGATCGGATTTATAAACGACAACGCGTCAACTTCATCTCCCCAAAACTCAATTCGGAAGGCGAACTCTTCGTAAGCTGGCCACAATTCAACACAGTCGCCTCGAACGCGAAACTTGCTCCTCTCAAAGGCCACATCATTTCGGTCGTACTGGATATCCACCAATTTCATCAGCATCTCGTCGCGATCGATAAGCTGCCCCTTCCTTAGCGATACCATCATCTTTTTGTAGTCATCCGGAGAGCCGAGACCATAAATACTGGATACGCTTGCGACGATAATGACGTCTCGACGACTGACCAGGGAACTGGTCGAAGCAAGCCGAAGACGGTCGATTTCAGAGTTAATCGAGGCATCTTTCTCGATGTAGATATCGCGCTGTGGTATATATGCCTCCGGCTGATAGTAGTCGTAGTAGCTGACGAAGTAGTGGACAGCGTTGTTAGGAAAGAACTCCCGAAACTCTCCGAATAATTGGGCTGCCAACGTCTTGTTGTGCGAGATCACCATCGTCGGACGCTGCACAGCCTGAATGACATTCGCCATCGTAAATGTCTTGCCCGATCCCGTCACACCCATCAATACTTGATGGCTTCGGTTGGCCTGAATGCCTTCGACGAGGGCTTCGATGGCCTGCGGTTGATCCCCATCCGGTTTGTAAGGTGCTTCTATGCGAAATTCCACGCGATTATCCCTAAAGAGCCATGCAAATTATTGAGTCGCGATTACTTCTTCCGTCGGTCGATCAACTGCGACATTCGGAGAAAGCAGGTGGGGGCGCATCCGATCAAGTGTCCGCGGCCCCACGCCACTAACTCGAAGCAGATCCTCGTGACTTCGGAACGCACCAAGTTCCTCGCGATTCTGGACAATTCGCTTCGCAAGCGTTTCACCAACGCCGGGTAACAACGTCCATTCCGGCCATTCCGCCGAATTCATATCGAGTTGAAACGTCACTGGCCGAGGCAGAGCCTGTTCGATCTCGATCACTCGCCCCGTCAGCCCACCGCGATAGACCCAAGACCCAACGATCAGGGCACAAGCCAATGCAGTGATCGCGGCAACCGCCAATTGGTCGCTGGATCGAATCTCCCAACCGCGCTGTTGATTCAAATTTGGGGGAGCGTTATCCACGGTGGGTGTCGGCATTTTAAGGTACGGGATATCATGCGAGGCAGAAGCTACAAGTGTTGCGAATTGAGGCCAACATGACAAGGAATGACTTCAAGCAAGTGACCTGGGATGCCGAAACGCTCGACGATTGCCGACAGTTGGTACGTCTGGCAATTCGCGAAGACCTGGGGCGAGGACTGGATCTCACCACGGTTGCGCTCGTCCCATACGATTCTCGCGGTCGCGCTGCGATTGTCTCTCGCGAGCCTGGCGTCATTGCAGGACTCCCGGCAGCGGAATGCGTTCTGCGAGAGATGAACACTGATATCGAATGGTCGGCACTGGTGGAAGACGGAACCCAAATCGAACGAGGTTCAACAGTCGCTACGCTGTCTGGATCGACTCGAGATCTGCTGACCGCCGAGCGTCCGGTGCTGAATTTTTTGGGCAAGCTGTCAGGGATTGCTTCTTTGACTCGAAGGTATGTCGATCAAGTGGCCCATACACCAGCAAAGATCTATGACACTCGAAAAACGACGCCGGGGTGGCGACGGTTAGAAAAGTATGCGGTTCGTTGCGGCGGTGGAACAAACCATCGCACCGGATTGTTTGATGCGATTCTGATAAAAGACAATCACCTGGCACAAGGCAATTGGAACCTGGCGGAAGCGATCGTCGCCGCGAGGAAGTTTTTAAGACAGCAGCAGGACGCTAACCCCAACCTCGCAGACGCAATCGTCGAGATTGAAGTCGACACACTCGAACAACTGGCCGAGGCACTACAGGCTACGCCAGATATCGCGCTACTGGACAACATGACCTGTGAACAATTGAGCGCAGCCGTTCGACAACGCGATGCAGCCTCGGCAGTAACTGAATTAGAGGCGTCTGGCGGAATCACGATTGAGACGATTCGCTCCGTCGCGGAAACGGGAATCGATCGAATTAGCGTTGGGGCATTAACTCACTCAGCAATTGGGCTCGACCTGGGACTGGATTGGTCCGATTGATTTGCGGGATCAGTCGCCTCCGAACTACCGAATATAACCGCATTTACCCACTATTACATTTTCTTGAGTTTACTTCGCTAACGACTAACATGAATTTAGGCCTTCTCTCGACGAGCGTTTGCTGTGGGTCGGCTCGCTCAAGAACGACTGTGAGTGACCGCTCGCGGTCCGCTGAGGTACTTAATTTATGTGGTCGAAGCAACAGGGGATGCCCAAATCAAGACGCACACATCGTGCTTCGCTGCGATTCGAGCGCCTCGAAGATCGCGCACTCCTCGCCGTACTAACGGTAGGACCGGCAGGAGCGTTTCAGACGATCCAATCAGCAATCGACAGCGCGCGTCGCGACGATGTCGTTGAAATCGCTGCTGGGATCTACAACGAATCGGTCGACCTCAGTCGCATGGGGGTGGCGGTTAGTGGCCTTCCCTCGAATCTGGTGCTGCGCGGCGAGTCCTCGGAAACGATCTTGAGAGCACCATCTGGCGCAGCGATCTCGAACGCTACCGGATTTGCAGGCGACATTTCAATCGAGAACTTTGCGATTGAGTCGCCGACGGCAGCCTCCGACTCGTTCGGAATCGATTTGTCAGCGATTACCGGTTCTGTCACCGTTCGCACGATGACATTTCGGAATATCGCGGCGACAGCGATCACGACCGACACAATCACCGGCAGGATCACTGTGCAGTCAAACACTTTCCTGGGAACCGGAACGACTGACGGAAGCAACTCGCTGCATCTTCAGAATCTGAAGGGCATCGGAGCCGTCAGTCACAACGATTTCACGGACGTGTTGGGGACGGCTTTGCGAATTGATCAGGGCAGCAGTACTGATTCCTTACTGCTGGTTGCGGAAAACACGATCCGAGGCGACGCTAATTTCCTGGCAACCACGCAACGCGGTATCACCGGCAGCGTCAGCGGGAACGCACGGCTCGACCTCTCCCTAGACCGAAACACACTGGAGAACCTTGGCACACAAGGAATTGACCTTCGAATCGAAGGCCAAGCCGAAGTTCAGACGCGCTGGACGAGAAATGTCATTTCCGAGGTGGCCGGCGAGGCGGCACTTCTTCTAAACCTTGCCGGAACTGCGAATGCAGCATTTGGAGCCGTCAACAATTCCATACTGGACGCCGCGGGTGATGGTATTCACATAATCATCAATGATGCGGCTCGATTGAACGCCGTCGTTGAGGACAATTTGCTGCTCGGAGTTGGCAGCAACAGCACCGATGTTGGTTTTCGCCTTACAACGGGGTCGAACGCTACCGGGGAGATCGCTGCGTCCTTTCTAAGTAATGATTTTGATACGATTAGCGGTGATGGACTCGTACTCTCGCCGGGAAATGCGGTAGACGCGACATTTTCCGTCGTCGACAACTTTTTTACAGGTACTAACTCGGTTGGAGGCGAGGCAGCTCTGGTAATTCGGAATGCCGATGAAAACTCTACGAACGACATTCGGGCACTTGTGTCTGGTAACCGCTTGATCGATGGCATCGCGGACGCCTACCACCTTCAACGACAAGGCGGCTCTTTCGCGATCGAAGGAGACCAAGCTTCCGCGACTACACAGATCGAGTCGACAAATTCAGGCGTGGGAACCAGTGTGCTTGGTAATGTCTCGCTCGTTCCACTAGGTACGCTCCTATCAGCGACCCCAAGGTTACTCGGCGACTTCATATGGCGTGACGAGAACGGCAACGGCGTACAAGACAATGAAGAACCCGGCGTTGAACTCATTACGCTAACGCTGCGAGGTACAGAGCAACTCAGCGGCGGTACGATTGAACGACAGACGCTGACGAATGGTGCAGGCGCTTATTTGTTTAGTGCGGTTCTCCCTGGCGAGTACTCTCTGTCGATGCTTCCGCCAAAGGGTTTCGTGCCGACCAACCGCCTTGCTGGTGATGACCAAACAATCGACAGCGACTTCGACCTGATCACGGCAACAGCAAATGTACTGCTAACGACAGCGAGTGATTTTGCTCTCGATGGCGGTCTTGTTCCCGGATTTCCTTGGCAAAACCGAAACAACGCGCTGGATGTTAATAACGATTCGTCCGTCGCGCCGATTGACGTCTTGCAAATCATCAATGAACTAAACTCCTTCGGTTCACACGATCTGAACTTCCCTACCAGCCTGGTGAAGCCTCCGGCCTACTTTGACGTCAATGGTGACAATTTCGTATCTCCGGTCGACGCACTGCAAGTCATAAACTATCTGAATGGGTTGAGTGCCGAGGGAGAATTCGCCGGGGAAGTTTACGTTAGCAAGTTTTTCCCTCCACAGCGAGTTCTTGTGAACACGAGTGAATGTCCGAACGAAAACGTCAGCCAGACCCGTTTAGTGCTTCGCGAATTCTTCAGCGATGAGCCGCAAGGTGTAGAGCCTTCAGGTCCGTTTGAACACGGTCGAACTAGTGACTCGATTAGTAGTATTACGTGTCTCCGAGTCCAGTCGAAGATAGAACCTTTGCTGGATTTGCTTGCCCTCGATCACCTTGAGCAGGACATTGGCACATCTTCAAAATGAGGGTTTACAACGGGTGCAAACCATACACATGCTGCCGATGTTGCTGTTGAAACTCTCCAGCTACAATCGAGCGCATGAAACGTGCTCTATCCCCTCTTTCCGATAATGTCTTTGATCTCGCCATCATCGGCGGGGGAATACTTGGCGCTGGGGTCGCGCGTGACGCCGCCATGCGAGGACTTTCGGTGGCGTTAGTCGAAAAGGGCGATTTTGCAGGCGGCACTTCCAGCCGGTCAACGAAGCTGATTCATGGCGGATTGCGTTACCTTGAACAGTTTTCACTTGGACTCGTAGCAGAATCCTGCCGCGAGCGCAGCATCTTGCTCGACATGGCACCGCACCTTGTGACGCCGCTTTCGTTTTTGCTGCCCGCTTATGCAGGTGATCCACGTTCGCTCGCGATGCTGCGACTCGGGACAACGCTGTACGATTGGATAACTCCGCGTCGCCATGCTGCCACGCCCCGTCATCGCACCCTCTCCGCAGCCGAAACGGCCACAGCAGAGCCCTGTCTTCCGAGCGAGCACCTACACGGATCGGTCTTGTTTTACGATTGCCAAATGGACGATGCCAGGCTGTGTCTGGAAACGATTCTCGATGCGTGTCGACATGGCGCCGTCTGCAGGAACTATGTCGAGGTGACTGGCTTTCGGAGAAGTTGGGATCGAATTGAAGCATTGCAAGTCGTCGATGTACTCCAGGGCGATTCGTTCGATGTACGTGCAAGGTGTTATGTGAACGCAACCGGTCCTTGGATCGAACGTGTCAGCCAGCTTTCTTCCGGCAATGCAGCACGCATCGCGTTGAGCCCGACGAAGGGAGTTCATCTCGTGATTCCACGCATTAATCACGAGCACGGCATCTATTTTCAATCGAGACGCGATCGTCGAATGATATTTTTGCTGCCTTGGGGCGATGACTCGCTGCTTGGAACAACGGACACACGTTTCGATAAAGTGGCGGACAAAGTGCGACCGGAAATGGAGGACGTCGAGTATTTGCTCGATCAACTAAGGTCACTCGCTCCCAGTCACGCCATCCAAGTCGACGATGTGCTGACGAGTTTTGCAGGCGTGCGGGCTTTGATCCATTCTAAACGGAATCCATCGCGCCGTTCACGCGAGGAGCAAATTGTCGCAAGCGGTGACAACCTGCTGGCAGTCGCGGGCGGAAAGTATACAACATTTCGCGCCATTTCTGATCAGGTAGTTAGGCGAGTCTACCGAATGCTCGGACAACGCGCTGGGAAGTGCCGCACCGCGGAGGCTGGCTTGCCGAACCTGCGGCCAGCGGCATCGGGCGCACTACTTTCCCAGTCGCCAAAGGTCTGCGAGTCGGATATCGCTTTCGCCTGCAGCGAGGAAATGGGGGTCACTGTCGAAGACGTCATGCGGCGACGAACGCGACTGGCTCTCAGCCGGCACGGAGGTGTCGAAGTAGCATCTCCCGTCAGTCACATCATGGCAAAGTCACTTGGGTGGACCGACGGCACGCGAGAGGCTTATTTGGCTCAGTACCTTCGCGGTTGGAAGCAAAACAAACCATGGGAGTAATCGAAGCGACTGGTAACTTACCGATAGAGCCTGAAACGCATCTACTGAAGCGGAACGATTTGCGGGTCCTCGCCGGCCCAGACCTACCCGGAGTGCTGGGTGACCGATATATTCGCCACATGAGTTTTTCTGCGACCGACTGGCGGAGTCAGTATCCGTTCTGCTCACGTCATCTACAGCTCGATAGTCTGCGATATCACTTTCTGGACGAAGGTCCAAAAGATGGTACGCGTGAACCTATGGTTATGGTCCACGGTAATCCGACTTGGTCATTTTATTGGAGAAACCTGATCAAGGCGTTTCGCAACGATCACCGGATCGTCGTGCCCGATCATATCGGGTGCGGTTTGAGCGACAAGCCGCAGGACTATCCCTATACATTGAAGCAGCACGTTTGCAATCTTGTTCGATTATTCGACGAACTTGATCTTTCTGACGTCACCCTCTTAGGGCACGATTGGGGAGGAGCGATTTCGTTGGGCGCAGCACTGGCACGACCGGATCGAATCTCGCGGATCGTGCTGTTTAACACCGGAGCCTTTCGGCCACACTTTATTCCTTTTCGCATACGCATTTGTCGCACACCACTGCTCGGAACATTTGCATTGCGTGGACTAAACCTTTTCGCACGTGCAGCCATATCGATGGCCGTCGAGCATCCTGAAGTTATGACGCCCGCGGTCCGAAGCGGTTTGCTGGCTCCCTATGACAATTGGGCCAACCGCGTCGGTATCAACAGTTTTGTCCGCGACATTCCGCTTAGCAAGCGACACCAGACCTGGGCAACGATCGCCGATATCGAAGATCGCCTGCCAACGCTCGCGGATCGCCCGATCAAGCTGATCTGGGGAATGAAGGATTGGTGCTTCAATACATCTTGCCTGGAAAAGTTTGAAACGATTTTTCCCAGCGCCGACGTCAGCCGTATCGAAGATGCAGGGCACTATGTCATCGAGGACGCTCACGAACGAATCATCCCTTTGGTTCGTGAGTTCATGGATTCGCATCGTGAGACGAAAACGCGATAATTCACTCGGCGATGGCGACTACTACGCCGCGACCGACTACGCCGGACCCGCGAGACGCTTGATTGTGGTTGGTGTCGACGTGCTGTTGCTGCTCGCTCATTTACCCTCGCGTTGTTCGTTGTGTTGAAGCGAGTGCTGATACGAGTTCCTCGGCCAGCGCGTGATACTTCCGAAACTCCGAACCACACCAAGGATCCGCAGAATTCTCATGGAACTTTTTGCTAGCGGCTGCGTCTAAATTCCAGTTAAGCAGAGTAGAGAGGGCCCTCAGGTTCGCCTGAGGGTGCCTTCTCCACAAGACGCCTCAGCTGACGCCTGCGTTCGACGGGCGAACGTCTTGTACCTTGAGAAGACCGATTCGTGTCAAAGAACCAACAGTTTCAATTTCGGTTCGAGAGGAGAGGCCATGATCCATTTGACGTATTCTGGTTCCAGCGGCGGTCGCCCCTTGTGCAATTGCCATCGTGCGTCTCATCAAGCGATGGGCGACTCCTTCCTCGCAGCGGTCTACGCATCTGCGAGTCTGCTCGAAAGTGACGAGCTTTGCCTCGCTTGCCGTACTGTGCATGAGGGATGGGAGAGCCGCGAGAACCGCGCTGAGCCCACGCAGCTCAAATGGTTGGATGTCGAAGAGATTGCACCTTCATTTCCTTCGCCAATTGGCTGACGGATGTTCGCGTTGGTTCGCAGCTCCCCGAACGGCCCCATCGTTTCATGTTTGCTCGACTGGTTGGCGGTCTTCCTGTAAGTCATACTTGTCTGCCGTGTTCGATAGACGGCAAAATCAAATTGGCACTGGGAGACCGACGGAATGGAAGCGAATGGACGTGTCGCACTCGTAACCGGTGGTGGGCGAGGCATTGGCCGCTCGATTGCAGCTGCGTTGGCGGCTGCCGGCACACAAGTTGTCGTCGCATCACGCAGCAACGAGGAACTTTCGACGGTCGTTCGCGAGATTTCAGACAATGGCGGTATCGCGGCAGCCATCGAGTGTGATCTTGCGGATCGCAACCAAACTCGCACTCTTGTCTCCCGGGCTTCAGAGCCGTTCGGTCCAATCGACATACTCGTCAACAACGCCGGAGTTGGCAGCAGCGCGGACCCGCGACCGTTAGCCGACTTTCGAGACGAGTTTTGGGATTTGACGCTGGAAGTCAACCTCACGGCTCCCTATCTACTTTCAAAAGCCGCCTTGCCCCACATGCGCGAGCAAAGGTGGGGAAGAATTGTCACGATCGCTTCGATCAACGGTCGGATTACCGCGCCTCATGCGGGAGCCTACGTGGCGAGCAAGCACGGCGTATTGGGACTTATGCGATCCCTGGCAAGTGAACATGCATCCGAGGGTATAACCGTCAACTGTATCTGCCCTGGCCCTGTTCAAACGCGAATGAACGACATTCGCGTGAAGTACGATGCCGAGCGTCTCGGACGCGACCTCTTAGCTCACGAGAAGCAACTAACTCCGATCGGAGGCCGGTTGCTTCCGGAAGACATCGCCCCAATGGCCGTTTATTTGGTGAGCGAATCCGCGAGGATGATTACTGGCCAAGCCTATAACATCGACGGCGGCATTTGCATGGCTTAGAAAGCACTCGTGTCTTCCGTCAACTTTGTACGGTCAGTCGTCTGGTTTTCACGCTGCGAGAAGCCAATGACGCCAGCCAGCAAGCTTTAGCCGTTGTAGGACAGCGGAACAGATGAGACAGCCGCCCTTTGTGCGGAGCGGCATAGGTCCATCAGTTCGAGAGTAAGCTCAAAGATATCCGACGCGTCCTCCGAAGCCGTCGCACACTCGCTCAGCTTGGCGGCCAACCGTTCTACATCGGTGGCACCGGCACAAGCGGCCGTGGCTCGCAACCGAGATGCCAACACTTCGATCGTACTTAAATCTTGCTCGTCGAGCGCTCGGGCCAGCTCTTCGATTTGAGTTGCCATCTGAACCGCGGTCTGGCGAGACATCTTACCCGATGCTGCCTGGGTCAGTTGTGGTTTATCTGAGATCACTTCGATGAATCGTTCAACGAGTTCCGGATCGAACTGCGTTCCCGCACAACGACGGAGTTCGGCAAATGCTTGCTCGGTAGATCGTGCATTTCGATAGGCACGGCGTGTGACCATCGAATCATAAGCATCCGCAATCGCTAAAATTCTGGCGCCCAACGGCAACGCGTCTCCCGTGGGCAGTCGTTTGACGTCTCCCCGCGAGTCATAGGGCGCTTTGTGCAAGCGAATCATCTCAACCAATGGCTCATAGTAAAAGGCCGATCCTACAATCTCGACGCCGATGCGCTCGTTCATTTTCATGATTCGCCATTCGTCCGACGTCAGTTCATCCGGCTTGAGCAGAATCGCATCAGGTACGCCAATTTTGCCAATGTCATGCAACAACGCGGCAATTTCGAGCACGTAGGACTCGCTGACCGACATCAATCCACGGCCCACGGCGACGCATAGGTCCGCAACACGCGTGCTGTGGTCTGCTGTTTCGGCGTGCCGATAGGCCATTGCTGACATGAGCGACGCGACAGCGGGGAACGGGATGTGCGTATGGGAGGACTCCGTCGATTCTCCCTTTGTGCGGCGTATCTTCGAGTCGTCGACTTCGATACTTTCCATCTCGCGTGTGTACGGTACGACTTGGTTGCGGCCATTTCTCTTTGCAACATACAGACACTTGTCTGCTTGTTCGAGCATCTCCTGCGGGTTATTCGCGCCAAGGTGGATCGACGACACGCCAAGGCTCGCAGTTATTTTAAGAATCTCAAAGTCAATCTCCGACATCGCAATTCGAATTCGTTCGGCAAGCGCCACTGCCCCCTCGATGTCATAGTCTTGCAGCAAGACACAGAATTCCTCGCCGCCGAATCGACAGACGAGTCCCTGATCACCGACTTGTTCCCGAAGACAGGCGGCAACGCCCTTGAGCACTTCGTCGCCCTTTGCATGTCCGTGGTCGTCGTTGATCGACTTGAAATGATCAATATCCACCATAAATCCGCTAAGCGCAGTTCCGTTCGTTTGGGCCTCTTCCCAAGCCTGATCGAACAGCGGGAAGAAAGACCGACGGTTCATGCATTCCGTCAGTGGATCGATCGTCGCCAGCAACTTGAGTTGCTCATTCTGCTCTTGAATCTCTTCCCGCGAAGCCTTCAGCGACTTGAGCATTTTGATCAATTCATATTTTTTGACCTCGAGCTCGGTCACGTCGTCGAAGCTGGCCAGCGCTCCGCGGCTCTTTCCATCTTCCCCAAAGATGGGAGCTACGTTCACGTGAAACGATCGTTCGTCATAGTCGCCCGTCTTCAGTTGCAGCGGAACACCGACTCGTTGCGCGCTATCGAGAAGCGACGCGTTCCAGGGCAGCTGACCTTTGTCACAGTCACCAATCCAAGACAACTCAGACGCATTTCGACCCTGCAATTGCTCCGGCGCCTGGCCCACGGTTGTGGCAAAGGACTTGTTGGCCATCACGATCCGACCATCGCCGTCCAAGACAAGCAAGCCCTCCGCAAGCGTGTCTAGCGCGGAACGAACGCGTTGCGGCATTACTCGCGACGGATCAAGGTGCATCAAGACTCGTCGCAGCCAAAATACGAACAAGATTGCGTTGAAGCCTGTGACAAATACTACAAACTCAACAAAAGGCGACATCCATTGCGTTGTTGAACCGACGGAAGAAACTCGCTGAAATGCAACCTCGACGTTTCCCCAGTGCCTGCCATCGGTCGCGATCGGGACGTAGATCTGAGTCTCAGTCGATTCGCCGCTGTCTGTGCCCTTCCAATGAACCGAATGATCGCCGACTTCGATCACCGCTTCGCCATCACCACGTCGAAGCGCCGCTGAACGGACGTCTTGATTGCGCAGAACGAATGCCTGCAAGTTCTTTTCGACGCCTCGAAAGTCACCGCGACTGGCCAGCATCGAGCAATTGATCGCCAAAGATTCGCACAACGCAATTCGGCCTTGCAGCCGAATGTTTTGCGTATCTGGGTACATTCCAAAGACGCGCGCAATCAGCACACCGCACAGCGATAGCAGCGCTAGGCAAAGAGCAATCCGAAATGAAATCGTGATGCGTTTCATGAAATCACTTGTCGCACCGGCGGTATCGCAAGAAGCTATATCTTGCGCAGGTCCACCGCAGTGTTATCCAAAGTTAGCACGCGACAACGCATTAGGTGGTCACAGCGGTGGCAAAACGGCGGACAATCGCCACGGAGTGTGAGAGCCCATCTGCTCAACGAAGCAATCCGCATCACCGGCACAACCGGTCCAACATGCTGACCTTGCTGGGCCTACTGAGCCGCTCCGCTTATGCCGGATAGGTTCGCAATCGACGATTTTTCTGAATCGTCGTGATCTGAGTTTGCGCCCCTTTCAGCGATATCTGCGAGAGATTCGTCATCGTCGCTACGACCCTCAGGGCCGTTTTCGATGATTGGCAGTGGATCGAGCGATCGCCAGGTCGGAACCGTCGATAAGAAACTCGCGAGCAGGAAGCTGCCGCGGAGGGCCCAAATTACATACCCGGTCGAAATCGCTGCCGTCACGACCGTGGCGGTGCCGGCAATGTGATCGTGAAAATCACCCTCCGATTCAAGTTGCTCTTGTAATGTATCAAGCTTGTGCCATAGCACTTGGCGTTGCAACTCGGCCAACTCGTATTCGGTAAATGGAACGGCAAGGTCGACGGACCCAAATCGTTGCGTGTCCGATCCGTCGTAGCGCGAGTGCTCGGTGCCGGAGCCGACGGTGGCTGCCCCCGCCCGGAACAATTCTAAAATCAATTGTTCGTCGGTCTGCTCCTCGTCTGGCTGAATGAGAAAGGTTGTCTCTGCGGGGGCGAATTCTGGTGCCGCGTCTAAATTCGCCGCACCCGGTCCCGCAGCGCGCGAAGCAGTTTTGGACGGACTATCTTCGTCATCGTCCGACTCAGCCTGTGGAGGTGGCGCAGGCGGAGTCGTCTTGTTCTGCCCATTGTCATCAGAATTGTCGGTCGGCGGCGGAGTGGGAGACGGATCCGGCGAAGGGTTGATCGGTGATGCCGCCACCGCTTTGACTTCAATCGAAACAGTGGTTGGCATCGAGTTCACAATTCCGTCATTCGCGACATAGGTAAACGATGTCGTGCCGCTGAAGTTCAGATTCGGTACGTAGGTGAACGAACCATCTGCGTTGAGGCTTAGCGTGCCGGCGGGCGGAGGGCTCGTAAGTGTGACCGTGAGCATATCAGCGTCCACGTCACTATCATTGGCGAGCAAGCCGGGCGCGGCCACCGTCAACGTCCCGTTGTTATCGACGGAATAGCTCTCCGTGACTGCGACCGGTGCGTCGTTTTGAGGAACAACGACAACCGTCGCTGTGGCAAGATTGCTGGTCGTCAGGCCATCGTTGACGACGAACTCGATCGTCCGCGTCGTGGGGTTGGGATTCTGCGATATGTTCTCGTAAGTCACGGTTCGCAACACTTGTTGATAGTTGGCGATCGAATCGACGCCGGACAAAGTCAACATGCCCGCGCTATAGTTGGCCGTGATACTAGTTCCCGCGGTGCTTGCCATCAGAAGCTCGTCAGCTCCGTCGAATTGATTTATCAACACGACTTGCAACGACTCCAGCGTCGCGTTATCAACGTCCGCGAGCATTGCATCCGTATCGGCGATCCGCACAGGGCCGCCGTCTTCGACGAAGGTATTCGCAAAGTCAGCACCCGACTGGCCGCTGCTATTATCGACGTCGAGGTCGATCTGCGGAGCGTCGTTCACTTCCGTGATATCAATCTGCACAGTATCGATATCCAACTGTCCGCCGCCGAAACCAATGTTGCCGAGGTCATCAGTTGTCACGGTGAGCGTATCGGCAGCGATGCCATAGACGTCGACGTTGCCGGTGTACATCAACGATGTCAGAGTGGTGTTCAGGTCTGCCAATGTGCCACGGATCGTTACGTCGCTGCTGCTATTCGCGCCCGCCGAGATAATTGCGGCACCGGCTAAAGTCACGTCCAGAGTTCCATTAACCACTTGTAGCCGGGTCGTAACGTCTCCCGTAGCGGCATCCACATCACTGACGCTGATTCCCGCGATGGTCCCCGAAATCTCTTCCGTAGCGACGTGCGTAGCAGGCACCAAGTTCGATGGAGCTTCGTTAACGCCATTGATGCCGATCGCAAACAATTGGTCCGCGAACGAGCCATCAGAACTGGTTGCTCGAACGGTAATGAACCGCGTTGGACCGTCCGTTTCAAGATCGATTGCACCCGCGACTCGCACGATGCCAGAGACTGTGTCGATGCTGAATCGCCCGCCGTCGTTATCCAGTAAGGCGAAAGTTACGTTGCTGTTTGTCGCGTCCGCATCAAAAGCGACAGCCGTCAGTCCCACGCCTGTGCCGATGGCAGAATTCTCGTAAACGGCATTCGCCGCGACGTTCCCGTCTGCTATGGCACCAACATCGAACTCATCGACATCGGAAATAGCGATCGAAAAACTGCGAGTCTGAAATGAACCGTCCGTCGAAGTCGCTCGCACGGTAATCGACCGTGACGCCCCATCGGCCTCTCGATCGATGGCTCCCGACACAGTGACGATTCCCAAGTTCGTATCGATCGAAAACCGCCCACTATCGTTGTCATCTAACGAGTAGGAAATGGTGTCACTACTATCTGCATCAGTCGAGAAGGCACTGATTCCGACGGCGGTGCCTACCGCTGCGTTCTCAGCCACCGTCTCTGCTGTCGCATCGTTGTCGATGATCGGCGTGGCGACAAACTCGCTCACGTCCAGGACGGCGATTGTAAATACTGTGTCGTTGGTTGACCCATCAGCACTGGTCGCTCGCACAGTGATGTTGTGCATCGCCGCTGCTTCACGGTCCAGAAGGGTTCCGTCGGCAACGGTCACCACACCGGACCCGCTATCAATCGCGAAACGCCCACCCGCGTTATCTGTCAGGGAGTACGTAACCGCGTTCGTCGTGGCGTCGCTGTCGCTGGCGGAAGCCGTGATGCCGACCATCGTGCCGATCGCAGAGTTCTCGTCCACCGCGTTCGCCGTTCCGTCTGCGTCAACAGACGCTGTCACGTCGAACTCGTCAAGATCGTTAAGCGCTATGTTGAAAACGGTATCGTTGGTCGATCCATCTTGACTGGTCGCGCGCACTGTGATGGTGCGCATCGCGCTCAATGCTTCCCGGTCGAGCATCGTGTTGGTGGTGACGATCCCCGTGTTGGCATCGATCGTAAAGTTGCCGCCATCGTCGTCGAACAGCGAGTAGGTCACGCCGTTCGTCGTGGCATCGCTATCGCTGGCGGAAGCGGTTATGCCGACATCCGTGCCGATCGCGGAGTTCTCGTCCACCGCGTTTACCGTGGTATCCGTGTCACTAGGAGCGGTCACATTGAACTCGTCGACATCATTGATAGTAATGTTGAACATCGTGTCGCTGGTCGATCCGTCTTGGCTAGTCGCACGGACCGTAATGCTTCGCGTGGGGAGCAGAGATTCGCGATCCAGGGCCGCATTCGTCGTGACGATCCCTGTGTTGGTGTCGATCGTGAAGTTCCCACTATCGTCGTCGAACAGCGAATACGTGACCAAGCTCGTTGTGGCATCGCCGTCGGTCGCGTTCGCGGTGATGCCGACCGTCGTGCCGATGGCGACATTTTCATTCACGGCGTTGACGGTCGCGTCGGTATCGGTCGGCGCCGTGACATCAAACTCGTCCAAATCGTTGATCGCGATGTTGAAGACAGTGTCGTTCGTCGAACCGTCCTGACTGGTTACTCGGACCGTGATGCTGCGCGTCGCCCCGAGCGTTTCCCGATCTAGTGCCGCATTCGTCGTGACGACACCCGTGTTGGTATCGATGGTGAAGTTCCCGCCATCGTTATCAAACAACGAATAGGTCACGCCGTTCGACGTGGCGTCGCTGTCCGTTGCATTGGCGGTAATGCCGACCGTCGTGCCGGTGGCGACATTTTCATTCACGGCGTTGACCGTGGCGTCGGTATTGGTCGCCGCCGTGACGTTGAACTCGTTGACGTCATTGATCGCGATGTTGAAGATCGTATCGTTGGTCGAACCGTCTTGGCTGGTTGCTCGGACCGTGATGCTGCGCGTCGCACCGAGCATTTCCCGATCCAGAGCCGCATTGGTGGTGACGACACCCGTGTTGGTGTCAATTGTGAAATTCCCGCCATCGTTATCAAACAACGAATAGGTCACGCCGTTCGACGTGGCGTCGGCGTCGCTAGCGGATGCGGTAATGCCAACCGTCGTGCCGATGGCGACATTTTCATTCACGGCGTTGACGGTGACGTCGGTATCGGTCGGCACCGTGACGCTGAACTCGTTGACGTCGTTGATCGCGATGCTGAAGACCGTGTCGTTGGTCGATCCATCTTGACTGGTCACACGGACGGTGATGCTACGCGTGGGGAGCAGCGTTTCGCGGTCCAGGACCGCGTTAGTCGTGACGACACCCGTATTGGTATCAATCGTGAAATTCCCACCATCGTCGTCGAGTAGCGCGTAGGTGACCAAGTTCGTCGTGGCGTCACTGTCGCTGGCGGAAGCAGTGATGCCAACCGTCGTGCCGATCGCAGAGTTCTCATCCACCGCGTTCGCAGTTCCGTCTGCGTCGACAGACGCTGTCACGTCGAACTCGTCAAGATCATTGAGCGCGATGTTGAAGATCGTATCGTTGGTCGATCCATCCTGACTGGTCGCGCGTACCCTAATGGTGCGTGTCGCGCTCAATACTTCACGGTCGAGGAACGCGTTTGTCGTGACAATGCCGGTATTCATATCGATCGTGAAGTTCCCGCCATCGTCGTCGAACAGCGAGTACGTTATGCCGTTGGTGGTGGCATCGCTATCGCTGGCGGAAGCGGTAATGCCAACCGTCGTGCCGATGGCGGAATTCTCATTCACGGCGTTTACGGTCGCGTCCGTATCGGTCGGCGCGGTGACATCGAACTCATCCAGATCCTGGACGTAGACCGTAATCTGCTGCGTATCTGATCCGCCATTTCCATCCGAGACGAGTACGATGACTTCATAAACATTGTCGCCGTCTACATCAAGCGGCGCTTCGCTGTTGGGCGCGGCGGCGAATGTCAGCGCCCCAGTAACGGCATCAATGACAAAATGCGCTGCGTCGTCACCGCCAACCAGAGAGTACGTTAACGTCTGCGCGGGCAGATCAGGATCAGTTGCCGTTACCGTAGTCACTGCAATCGAATTCTCATTGACGTTAACACTGGCGGTTGCTCCTCCGCCGTCGCTTGTGATGGTTGGAGACTTGTTAATTGCGATGTACGGGTTGATGGAGACGCTTGCCAGGGCCCACTGATTGACGGCTCCAATAGACCAGGTCATGTTGACTGACGCTGCTCCCGCCTTGGTGCTGGCCCCGCTATTTGCGCTACCAGCATAGAGGTCCCATCTTTCAGTCTGTCCCGCACCCGGCACCAGGTCGTAATTGCCGGGATACTCAACGGTTAGTCCTGCATACACCAATTGATCGTCGCCAGAAGCAACAGTTACCGAAGCCGTATTTGATTCACCACTAGCTCCCGCGAACACACCGAGTGCATTTGATTGCTCAACACCCGCAAACGTCGTCACTCCCACAACGGTGCCATCTGTGTTCGCGCCGCTTAAGTTAACCACGACATTGTGAGTTCCCAGCACAGGCGCAGTAAGAGCCCACAATTCAACTCTGGCTTCGTCGATACCAGAACCATATGCTTCTGTTCCAACCAGCGTGAGCACCACTCCGTCATAGGTAACTCCCGCGACTGACCGACCACTGGGGTTGGCCATGGAGACGCTGACAAGCATCAATCGGTCCGATCCGCCACTATTATGTGACAATGTCAGGCTCGCCCCGGTCGTCGATCCGGTCGTCTGACGATCAAGTGTAACTCGCAAGTCCTGCACGGAAACGGCGATGGCTTGGGTGTCAACGGCTCCTGCATTGTCGCTAGTCTGGACAATCACGTCGTACACATTGTCAGCGCCGCTGTCTGTTGGATTTTCGAAATCTGGAGCTGTCAGAAATGCCAAATCGCCTGTCGTACTGGAGATCGAAAATTTCGCGGCATCGGCGCCACCGATGATGGAATAGGTAATCGATTGAGTCGGAAGGTCAGCATCGACTGCCTGAACTGTCGTAACCGCCGTTGAGTTTTCAGCGACATTGACTGCTGCTGTGGCCAACCCACCGTTAGAAACAATCACGGGGCTGTTGTCGTTCACTGGATTGACGTTGATTGAAAACACAGTGTCATTGGTGGAGCCGTCAGCGCTGGTCGCTCGAACGGTAATGTTATGCGATGCCGCTGATTCTCGATCCAACAGCAAACCATTGGCGACAGTTACGACACCCGAGGAACTGTTGATTGTGAATCGACCACCTGCGTCGTTGATCAGCGAATAGGACACTGAGTTGGTTGTCGCATCGCTGTCGCTGGCCGCGGCCGTGATTCCAACCGTTGTCCCGTTGGCGGAATTTTCATCGACCGCATTCATTGTCCCGTCGGTATCGGTCGGCGCCGTGACGTTGAACTCGTTGACATCGTTGATCGCGATATTGAACACTGTGTCGTTGGTGGAGCCGTCCTGACTGGTCGCTCGGACCGTGATGCTGCGCGTCGCACCGAGCGTTTCCCGATCCAGAGCCGCATTGGTGGTGACGACACCCGTGTTGGTGTCGATCATGAAGTTCCCGCCGTCGTCGTCGAACAGCAAGTACGTAACGCCGTTCGTCGTGGCATCGGCGTCACTGGCCGCGGCCGTGATGCCAACGGTCGTGCCGATGGCGACATTCTCATCCGCCGCGTTGGCTGAACCATCAGAATCTGTTGGGACGGTGACGCTGAATTCGTTGACGTCGTTAATGTTAATGGTAAACATTTGTGTGCTGAAGCTGGCGTCTGCTGATGTGGCACGGACCGTGATGTTGTGCGCAGCGGCAGCTTCGCGGTTCAGCAGCGTTCCATTCGCGACCGTGACCACTCCTGACGTCCCGTTAATTATAAACCGCCCGCCGTCGTCGTCGTCTAGCGTGTAGGTGATGGCGTTGGTCGTCGCGTCTGCATCACTCGCCGCGGCGGTAACGCCGACAGTCGTCCCGTTGGCGGCATTTTCATTCACGACGTTGACTGTTCCGTTTGTGTCGCTGATTGCGCCGACATCGAACTCATCGACATCGGTCACTGTTACCGAGATGGCTTGGGTGTCGCTGAGCGTCCCGTCAAACACCTGCACGGTCACCTCGTAAATGTGATCGCTGTTGGCGTCAGTGGCGACTTCTCGATCGCGCGCAGAAACAAATCTCAAATCACCTGTCGGTCCGTTGATCGCGAAGAGCGCAGCGTCCGCCCCTCCTGTAATGGAATACGTCAATGTTTGCGCCGGAACGTCACTATCGGTCGCGGTAACGGTCGTGACGGCAGTGGAGTTTTCCGCCACGTTGACCGAAGTCGTCGCTCCGCCGCCGTTGCTGGTAATCACTGGTGCGGAATTAGCCGTGTACCACAACGACAACGCATCTAATTCTTCGCCACCCGAGGAAAGTCCAATATCGCTACCGGTCATAAACCGAGCCGCATTTCCTGACGAACTGCCGATTCCCGTGGATGTCACCGTCAAAGAAAAAATGTCATAAGCTGATGTACTAAGGTCGTTTGAACCTACGGTTTCATCGCCATTGACCGAAAGAAGTAGCTGTCCGGCACTCAACGACTGTCCGCCCAATGTCATATTCTGGTCGACGAGATCCAGCGAATAAATTTGTTTGCTGAAACCGATTCCGGCGCTTTGTCCGTCAACGAATACGGAAAGCGTCCCGGAGGTCGGCCCCGTTCCCAGGTCCGTGGGATGGAACAGTGAAATGTCTTTATCGTAACTTCCACTGGACAGCACTAGTAGAAAGTCACCTGCTTGCAATCCCGCGCCCCCGACCGTCAAACTCATTTCAACCAAGGCAAAGTCACGCACGCTATTTCCCGTGCCACCCGGATCGGTTAGTATTCGCGAAAAGGTGCCGCTGGAGTAATCGTTGGGTGTTACCGGACGGAAGAGTACCAGGTCTTTGCTGGTCACCGAGAGCCCGCCGAACATTTCATTGGATGCGACGGTAAACAACACGTCGCCGGCGTTGACGACAATCTGATTCGCGGTGCCGATTGTGACAGACCGACGTACAAAGTGAATGCCGTTAATGTCGGCGTTTCCATCCTGGGCCAGACTGTCGATGTCGAAGACGTGCGAGAACGTGCCGTTGGTCGGTCCGGAACCAAGGGCGAGATTAGGATCGGAAAGTCGAACGACGGTGCCGTCGGTCCAGGTACCTGAACCAGTGGAAACGTTGCCTTTGTTGGAAAGCCAGAGCCCGGGGTCTACGTCATTGGTGATCTGCACCGCGAACGACTGTATGTCGGAAAATGTACCGTCGCTAACTTGCACTGTCACGTCATAAACATTGTTACCGCCGGCGTCAGTGGGAGAATCATAATTCGGCGCGGTAACAAAACTGAGCGCGCCCGTGGAGCCATCGATCGCGAACTTTGCAGCGTCGGCGCCGCCGGTAATGGAGTACGTCAGCGTCTCTGCTGGAAGGTCTGCGTCCGTGCCGGTAATCATCGTCACAAAGAACGCGTTCTCGACCATGTTAATAGTGGCAGTCGCTCCGCCGCCATCGGAGGTGATTACCGGACTATTATCGTTAACCGGGTCGATGTTGATGGTAAATGTTTGCGTACTGAAGCTCGTGTCCTGACTGGTGGCACGCACGGTGATGTCGTAGGAAGTCGCTGCTTCGTAGTCGAGTAATGAACCGTTGGCGACGGTGACGACACCTGACGAAGCATTGATCGCGAATCGCCCGCCGGCGTCGTCGTCCAGCGTGTAGGTGATGGCGTTCGTGGTCGCGTCACCATCGCTGGCCGCAGCAGTGACGCCAACACTTGTTCCGTTCGTGGCGTTTTCGTTCACGGAATTAGCCGCGCCGTTTGTGTCACTGACTGCGCCGACATCGAATTCATCGACGTCCGTCACCGTGACGGAGATTGCCTGCGCATCCATGCCGCCGTTGCCGTCGCTGACCTGGACGGTCACCTCGTAGATGTGGTCGCTGTTGAAGTCGGTGGCGACTTCCCGGTTGCGACCGGAAGAGAAAGTTAACACTCCCGAGCCGCTGCCAATCGAAAACAAAGCTTGGTCGTCGCCACCGACGATGCTGTAGGCAGGTGTTCCGCCATCAGGGTCGCTCGACGTCACCGTTGCCACAGCCGTGGTATTTTCCGCGACGTTGATCGATGCAGTCGAGCCACTGCCGTTGCTGGTGATTGTTGGCGAGACGTTGCCCGTCGCGCTGATCGACTGGCCAAACTCGGATGTGTCACCGTAGCTGCCGCCGCCCAAATCGACGGTCGCCGTGGCGGAGATCGCGTGCCCGGTCGTTAGCGTGACACCGGTCAGTGTCGTGTTAAATGACGCCAAACCCAATACGCTGGTGGTGACAGTTGTGAAGCCGAGATAAGTTTGCCCTTCACCGTATCCGGAAGCATCGCCGGTGGGGGACGAAAAGAACTCAATGCGATACATTGTGCTCGCGGTGCTATTGAGCGTTCCCAAAATATAGGAGTTGCCCCCGACGGATGAGGCGCTGGACAGGACGGGGAAGTTCTGCTGATTGTTCGCGCCGCCATCACCATCACCAGCATCATTGGCCGTGACGCCGTTAGCACCCAGGTCGATTCCTTCCCCGGCGTTGTCGTGGATGGAGTTGCCCAGTATGGAAATGCCGGTGGATGTGGAGGACACCGCGATGCCATCGGTCGTAGCGTTGAACGCAATCACGTTGCCTTCGCCGGTTGTGGTTCCACCGATCGTCACGCTGGTCACTGTGTTGATGATGTTGATCCCGCCGGAGTCGTTCGCCAATGCCGCCGCGCCGGTGGCGTTGGTCCCGATCAGGTTGCCTTGCACGACGTGCCCGGAACCACCCTGGATGCCAATGCCCGCGAAGCCGTTGCCGCTGATCAGGTTCCCCGTGCCGATGCCACCGATGATCGTACCGGTGCCCGCCTGAATCTCGATCCCTTCCTGTTGAAATCCAAGGTCCACCAGGCCGGTTGCGTCGGTGCCGATGTAGTTGTTGTGGATTTGAGTACCATTGGCGTTCACGATGCGAATGCCATCGGTGCTCGCTCCGGCGATCACGTTGCGAGAGGCTGTCGTCGCGCCACCGATGACGTTGTTTGTCGTGCCGCTATCCAATTGAATCGCCGCGCTGGCATTTGCGACGGCCGCGTTCCCCGCGGCATTAAGACCAATGTAGTTGCCGGCGATCGTGTTCGCGGTGGTCGTGGCACCCGTGATGATGATGCCCGACCCGTTGCCGGAAATCACGTTGCGTTCGGCGACCGACGTGCCGCCAATGATGGTTCCCGTGGAGCCGTTGGAAATGCTGATGCCCGCGTTCGTGTTCCCCAGAACCGTGCTGCCGTTCAGTTGCAAACCGATGGTATTTCCGATGACCACGTTATTGGCTCCGCCAGCGATATCGATCCCGCTTTGGTCGTTGCCGGAAATCAGGTTCGCGTCAATGGTGTTGCTGTCGGCCGTCGCGGTGATATGGATGCCATGCACGGTGTTGCCCTGATCCGTGGCACCCGTGATATCGGTTCCGATAAAGTTATCCTCGATCGTGTTGCCGTCACCGCTGACGACGATGCCGTAGACTGAGAAACGACTAATCGCCAGTCCGCGCACCGTTGAGCCGTCCGCGTTCAGATAGAGCCCCGACACGCCTCCCCCCGCGCTCACGCCATCCAGCATCACGACGGGCGATCCGGCATAATCGGGTTCCGTCGTGCCATCGATGAGGATCGCTTCGTTAATGCTGGGCAGCGCGGATGCCAGTGTGATCGTGTGCGGCCCGGCTCCTGAAATATTAAACCGAATTTCGTCTGGCGTCCCGCCATTGGTAGTGTTGTTTGCCGCTGCGATGGCTTCGCGGAGCGAGATGACTCCGTCGGCACCTTTGTTGACCAGCAAAGCGTCAATGCTGGACGTATCTCCGTCGGAAACATCGCTGGTGGTGTCAACCGTGACGATGTGATCGACCACGTTGTTAACGACCAAACTGGCCGTGTCGGTGGCGTTGGAATAGGCAGTGTTGCCGCCGTTGGTGGTGGTGTCCGCCAGATCGCCGCCTGTGCCAGTGGTCTGATCCCACGCCCGGAATGTGATGGCGCTGGCGAGCGTGCCGTAAAAGTTAGCATTGGGTTGGAAATACAACCGCGTGTTGGCATCGGCGGCCAGCAAGCGAGCATTGGAGTCGGAAACCGCACCCAGTGAAAACCAGTTCGATCCGTTGTCCGTGGAATAGAGCCAAGATCCGTTCGTAGTATCGGCCGCCGTCACGGCGATACCCAGCAACGCGCCCGCGTCTGGATCGGTGACGTTATCGACTTGTCCCGACGGCGAAGCAAAATCGACCAAACTGGAGATCAAGGTTCCCACCGCGCCGGAGGGTACGCCATCGTCTTCGTTTTGTGCGGCAAGCACCGGAGTTTTGGTGTTGTCGAGGGTGGGGGCGGTATTTGCGATGGTAGCGGTGACGTTTTGGGCAAATTCAGATGTGTCAGTAAAGGTTGTGTAGGTTGCGTCCGACTTGGTGGCAGTGGCACTGATCACCGCGCCGTTGGCTACCGTCGCCGAGAGCAATGCGTTGATGGTGGCGTTACCGCTGCCGTCCGTAGCGACGTTCGCATAGCCAAGATAGGTCTGGCCCTCGCCGTAGCCAGTGCCATCGGCGGCGCTACTGGCGAAGAACTCGATGCGGTAGTAACTGCTGGCCGAACTGTTGAAGGTGCCGGTAATCGTAATGCTGTTGACGCCGTTGGTGACCGCGCCGCTCAGCACCGGATAGTTCTGTAGATTGTTCGCACCGGTGTCGGCGTCTCCCAGATCGTTTGTGGAGACACCATCGTTCCCTAGGTCGATTCCCAAAGCCGTATTGCCATAGATATCGTTGCCAAGCACGGAATTGCCGGTACCACTCCAGATTTCTACCCCGTCATTGCTGTTGTTGGCAATGATATTGCCTTCACCCCCGACTGTGCCGCCGACCTTGGTATTGGTGGCACTAATGATCAAAACGGAATAACCTCCGACATTTCCCAAGGCCGTTAAACCATCTGAGGCCACACCGATGTAGTTTCCCTGCACGGTTGTGCCGCTGAATGCGCCGTTAACTGCGACACCGCCCAGGTTGTTGCCTGAAATCACGTTGCGATCCGCTGCCGTCGATCCACCGACGAGGTTGTTATTACCGGCACTGATGATGTCGACACCCCATTTGCCGTTACCTTGGTCGACAGTCCCTGTGACGTCCGTACCAAGGTAGTTTCCAGCGATCAGGTTGCTGCCTGAGCCGTTGGTGATGACGATTGCGGTCTCCGCAAAATGATTGACGACAAAGCCGCGAATCGTGCTTCCGGAACTTCCTGTGCTGAGTTGAAAGCCATCCCCTGTTGCTCCAGCACTTGTCCCGTCCAGAACAATAACCGGTGCGCCAGCGAATTCGGGCTGACTGGTACCATCAATGACGACGGCATCATTGATGAGCGGCAATGATGACGTGGGCGCGATCGTCCAATACTCATCGCCGCTGCCGGGCGCACCGGGCGTGGGATCGACGTAGCCAGCGTCGCTGGTCGCGATGTTGAAATCGATCTCGTCTGGAGTTCCGCCGTTGACAGAATTGTTTGCCGCCGTGATCGCTTCGCGTAAAGAGATATATCCATCGGCGCCTTTGTCGACCAACAGAGCGTCAATGCTGGAGGTATCGCCATCGGAGACATCGCTGGTGGTGTCAACCGTGACGATGTGATCGACCACGTTATTGACGACTAAACTGGCCGTGTCGTTTGCTGTGGAATAGGCGGTCGCACCGCCAGTTGCCGCGGTGTCGTAAGTCACGGTGAAATTATCCAAATACAAGAATCCGCCAAACCCATCCGTAACTTCTACGATCCGAATGCGAGTGTTCGAGGCGATGTAGCTGGAGATGTCGATATTGGCGTTCCCTGGCCCTTGATTGGTGTTGTCGAACACACCACCGGTCAGCGTCGTGTAACTTCCACCGCCGTTACTGGAAGCTTGAACTTCGATGCGATCGCCGGCTCCCAGTGTGCTGTGGTAAGAAAACGATAGCGTCGCGGTAGACGCTCCACTCAAATCGACCTCGCGGTCCATGTTGTGCGTGCCGGAACCCGCAGCCTCGAACACCAACTCGCCGCCAGCGATCTTGCTAGCCCCGCTGCTCGCTCCGCCTCCCGCGGGATCGACTTCCACCCAACCTGCCGTCCAACTACTGGAACCATCGTTGTTTGTATACGACACAGAGCCAAAGTTGTCTTGCACCGTGGATGTCGTGCCCAAACTCACCGTACCGCCATTTGTACCAGAAGTCTGATCCCAAGCATGGAACTTAATCGCGTTGTTGATGGTGCCGTAATAGTTAGCATTGGGTTGGAAATACAACCGCGTGTTGGCATCGGCGGCCAGCAAGCGAGCACTGGAGTCGGAAACCGCACCCAGTGAAAACCAGTTCGATCCGTTGTCCGTGGAATAAAACCACGATCCATTCGTCGTATCGGCCGCAGTCACAGCAATACCGAGCAACGCGCCGCCGTCCGGATCGGTGATGTTATCGACCTGTCCCGAGGGAGAAGCAAAGTCCACCAGTCCGGAGATCAGTGTGCCGACTGCACCCAAAGGAGCCCCCGCGTCTTCGTTTTCCGCAGTCAACACCGGACTCTTGGTGTCGTCTAGCACCGGCGCGGTGTTCGTCGCAGCGACTGCAATTTTGGCGACGAACGCGTCTGTGCCGCTGCTGTAGCTTCGAACTGGCGAACCCCAACTGGACGTGCTGCTGCCAGTCGCATAAACATTGCCGCTGGCATCTGCGACAGCGAATTTCGTTTCATCGGTTCCGCCTCCGCCGAGAAAGGTATTCCATATCAAACTGCCACTACTATCAAGTTGCGCCACGTAACCATCAGTGCCGCCGCTAAAGGGATTCGATGGTGAGCCCCACGAGGCATCGCTGTAACCGTTCAGATAGATGTTGTCGCTGGCGTCGACAGACAGCCCGCCGCGCATCTGCTCATCGCCGCTGCCACCCACGAAGGTGTTCCACGTGAGACTGCCGCTGGTGGTCAGCTTCGCAGCGAAGGCGTCGTTCGCACCGCCGTGGTAGCTCTGCAAGGGCGAAGCCCAGGTTCCGTCGCTGTAACCTGACACCACAATGTCACCGCTGTTGTCGATTGCCACACCAAAACTGATATCAAAACCGCTGCCCCCAAGGTACGTGTTCCAGGTAAGACTTCCGCTACTGTTGAATTTGGCTACAAACGCATCCGAACCGCCGGTGTATGCCCGAACCGGCGATCCCCAAGAGCCGTTCGTTTCACCTGTAATGTAGGTGTTGCCACTGGGGTCGACTTTGATATCGTAGGCTGAGTCGAGACCAGAGTTCCCGGCGAAGCTGTTCCAAATCAGATTACCGCCACTGTCGAGCTTGATTACAACTGCGTCATAGCCGCCGCTGTATGCCCTGACGGGCGAGCCCCAAGTCGCGTTGCTATAGCCCGTCACGTAGATGTTGCCGCTGCCGTCGATGTCGGTGGCGAATGCCTTGTCTCCGGTGCCACTACCTCCCAGGAACGTGTTCCATAAGAGGTTACCGCTGCTATCCAGCTTGGCCACGAAAGCATCGGCGCCAGTCGTAAAGGCACGCACCGGAGAACCCCAGGTCCCATTGCTATGGCCCGACACATACAGATTGCCGCTGCCGTCAAGCGTGATTCCATTGGCCTGGTCTACACCACTTGTGCCAAGGAACGTGTTCCAGACAAGATTTCCATTGCTGTCCAATTTCGCGACAAAAGCATCGTCGCCGCTGGAATAGGCCCGCACGGGCGAACCCCAATTCGCGCTGCTATATCCGGACACGTACACATTGCCGCTGCCGTCAACCGCGATACCATTGCCCGCATCTGTACCGCTGCCGCCGAGGAACGTGCTCCAAGTCAGCGTCGGATCGATAACCAGTTGATAGTTATGGTCATAGTCGCCAACCGCAAAGCCGACATCATTTGCACTCAACAGCACATAGTCGACGTCTACGGAGATTCGCTGTCCGTCGATGATTTGCCAAGCGACAGGTGCCGAATCAGTCAGCACACCATGATCGTATTCGATGACCAAATTGCCCTGATCGTCCAAGCTCAAGTCACGGTTGTAATGCAAGTGAATCTGATCTACGGCATAGTCGCCAGATCCAGCTTCCACGTAGTACGTGCTTTTTAGGATCGCGCCGTCCTGAGCTTCAAAGATTGCTGTGACTCCGTCCCAGACGCCTGCGTAGGTAACACTCGACAACGCTGCCGCCACGGGATCTGATGTGACAGCGAGGTCTAACGCCGAGCCGCCCACAACCGGGCCCGTTAAGTTCGCACCAACGAACTCCACTTGCAAATAGTGGTTCGATGAAGCGACTAGAATTGAATCATCGCCAAACCCCAGAACATGTCCGTCGGAAACAAATTGCATGAGTTCGTCACTTGCGAAGTCCGAAGAACTCGCCGAGACACCCTCGTGGCCCACCGTGGGTTCGACCAAAGCATCGTCACCACCCGTCGGCGAAACATGATTCGCCAGCCAGTCGTCGCTGGCGGAGACATCGCAATCACACAACCCGCCCACGGATTCCAGGAACGCGCGGCCTTCAGAACTATCAATCAGGTCACAGCCGTAGAACGACAAATCACCTGTCTCGCTCAGCGAGTTGCCCCAAGCCGCCAGTTCCGTCTCGAAGTGCTGTAAGGTTGCACCGGACAGCCAGGCATCACCGAGGCGAATTCCCCGTTCGTTGCCATGCGACACAATACGGATGGAATCAAAGTCGCGACGTTCTGCTAGAGTTTTCGTGATCTTTTCGATTCCGTCTTCATTCGCATCCAGGAAGACAAATTCCAGTCGGTCGGCGCTCGCGGATGCTTGTAACTCTTCTACGAGCGAGTCAAAACCGTCCACGGATCGATCAATAAAGACGATCTCTCGCAAGTCCGTAGCAGCGTAACTCGCATCGGTGTCGAGCGCTGTGGTCCAGTCATCGCTCAGACCTAAACTGTCCGGACCATCGTCGACAGAATCCAAACAAGGACTGTCCGGCGTATCAGCATCGTTGGTTGTATCAGGGATCTGGGAGAATGAATCTAGTTGGTGCAACGAAGCGGCTATCGCGTTCAATGCTGCTTGCATAGCATCCGAGCTTTCGACCGCGTCTGTAACTTGCGTTACGTCAAGATCGATCGGCGCGGCGTTGAAGAGCACGCGATCTTCGAGCAGTTCGGCGTCAATGGCGCGCAGTGTGGAAGGCGCGCGGTGCCGTTCAGCACGCTGCTCACTCCGCTTTCGCAACCATTTTCCGCTTCTAAACAACGACAACTGCATCGCCTCTCTTCAGTTTTCGATCCTGCGATCGCCGAGCGCAACTTGCGCGCAGCACCTATCGCAAGGCATGGAAACTCTAACCCATCGCGAACCCATATGAAGCGTGATTACGACAACGCGTTCACTTTCGGCAACGGTTTTTAACCACCCAATCGTCCTAATTAGAATCGTCGTTTCAATCGTCAGTAGCGTTAGTACTTTCTGCGTCTTACCGGAGACGCGGCCGGCCCGTAGCCCGCAACTCAATAATGGCCGGAGGATCACGCCGCGCACCCGCCAATGGGTCGCAAAGATCAAAAAGATTCGTTCAGGCGAATAGCGACGAAAGCGGTTTACCTTCGGCCAAACGATGAGGACGACCGGTAGCGTCAAGAATCTCCGATCGTGGGTCCAAGCCGAACCGCCAGAAAATCGTTGCAGCCAAGTCCGCTGGCGTCACGGGGTCAACTACTGGGAAGGCGCCAACAGAATCACTTGCTCCGTAAACGGCGCCGCCGCGGGTTCCGCCTCCTGCAAGCGCAATGCTGTAGCAATCCGGCCAGTGATCCCGCCCCGCGTTGGCGTTGATCTTGGGCGTTCTTCCGAACTCGCCCATCGCGATGACTAGGGTTGTTTCCAACAACCCACGCGATTCCAAGTCTTCAACTAAGGCGGCAAAGGCTTGATCGGCAGGCGGCAGCAAGCGCGCCTTATGCTCATGGAAATTGTTGGCATGTGAGTCCCAATTCTGCCCCTGCTGTCGGAAGTCGTACACGTTCACGAACGGCACGCCAGCTTCGACTAATCGCCGCGCGAGTAACAGGTTTTGCCCACGTAGTTGCCGACCTTGAATATCCGTCACGCCCTCAGGGACGGGCCCCGGATAAAGGCCATATCGCTCGCGGATCTGTAACGGTTCCTCGTCGATCCGCAGTGCACGTGCGACCGCCTCGGACTGCATCAGTTCGATCGCTCGCCCGTACAGCGCTTTCAAGTCCTGCGTTGCGGGAAACTTATCCAGCGAGTTATCCCTCGCAAGGTGTTCGGCCAAAGTCCTGCGCTCGGCTAGCCGTTGTAATGACAACGCTTCGGGACGGTCGAACATTTCAGCACGATAACTGACTTTCGTGGCATCGCCGTTGATGCGGAACGGATCGAATGTGGGTCCTAGAAAACCGCCGCCCTGGCATGGCACATCCACGACATTGTGAAAGACCCAGGGCAATGCCGCATGTGGAACATCAGCCGGTTCGTAACGTCGCATATAACTGAGTGTCGCACCATGACAGGGATAGAACTGTGTAACCGGAGCGAACTCTTCACGATCCCCTTGCGAGGCTTGGCGACCGGTTAATGACTCGATCGAAGCCGAATCATGTAGCCGGTTCGTGTGATGCATGCTGCGGACAAGTGCAACGTGATGCATGACCTTTGCCGTCTGGGGCATGTGCTCGCAAATCTGCAGTCCCGGTACCGACGTCGAGATCGGCTTGAACTCGCCTCGCACTTCGGACGGTGCCTCAGGCTTCGGATCAAATGTATCCAAATGGCTGGGACCACCGTAGTAGAACACCACAATGCACGCGCGAAGTCCCGGCCTCGCATCGGTTGGTATCGACGAACGCTGCGAAGTCGACTGAGCCCGGAGCAACCCGCCTAGATTAAGTCCCAAACAGCTCAAGCCGCCGCATCGTAGCAGGTGGCGGCGATCGAATAGAAATTGCTCGCGACGGTAACCGTCCAAGGCGATGTCTCCGCGGGAGGGGAATAACGCACTCATGCTAACGAACTGGAAGCGACTTTGCGACAAAGTTCGTAATTCCGGCCGGTTCCCGCAAAAATGCCTTTCGAGCCAGACTTGCCGATCGGCACGGCGAGTATTTGCAACGACCTCGCCTAAGCCACAGCGCTGTCGCAAATCTCGTCAATCGGTTGCGAGTACATGAATTCCCCATCCTCGCCATAAAACTTTATGAGTCGCTCTTCGACAAACCAAATCGCTCGGTGGCTGTCGCAAGTGAAGCGACGTCCACAGTAAAATCCGTCGCGGATGAGGATAGTTTCACAACAGTCGTCGAGGTCTGTGACACCTTGGGCGGTAAAAGTGCGACGAACGTGTTGCCGGACCGATTCGAGCAGCTTGGCGTGTTGCATAGATAGCGTTTGGAATTGGCGGGTGTGATTTGTAGGTGTGAAATGAGGGCAGCACCATCATGCATCGACACGTTAACACTGATATGTTCGCTTCGCGTGATTGAATCGTTATATCTTACCTAGACCTTACAACGCGTCCGCTCACGACTGGGGGGCAGCTCACGTGGTAGTTTGAAGTAGCCGTTATCGCACCGAGAATTCACAATGCCCCGTATCGACCGACTTCAAATCTTACGAAATGATGAAACTCGTGACGGCTGGGCCCGTTTCACTCCGCATCGCGAACGCGTGACTGCACTGCTGGAGGAAGTAGCGACTGGGACCGATGGCACGCTTTGCGTACTGGGAGCCGGCAACTGCAATGATTTGGCACTAGCACAACTTGTCCAGCGCTACCGCCGAATCGATTTAGTGGACCTCGATGAGAACGCACTTCGATCGGGACTTGCAAAGCAAAACCCACCCCCCGGTCGCTTGGAGATTTGTTCGGGCACCGACGTCACCGGAGTCACACACATTATGTCGGAATGGATGCCAGAGTTGCCTGCCAGTGACGAGCAAGTCGATAGATGTATCGCCGCAGCTAGTGCTCTAAAGACCTCGTTTCGCCCCAACAGCTATTCCGTCGCAGCCTCCGTTTGCTTACTCAGCCAACTAGTCGAGTCAATTACACTCACACTCGGCGAGAATCATCCGCGGTTCGTCGAACTGATGACTTGCATCCGCCGCGAACACCTTCGTCGACTGGCCTCTCTCACCGCACCCGGCGGGTCGGTAGTATTGATTGTCGACGTCGTCTCGTCCCAAACCCTTCCGCAGTTGGCTGCCGTTTCGCTCACAAAACTTCCAGCATTGCTTTCCCGCGCTATCAGCAATCGCAATTTTTTCAGCGGCATGAATCCATTTGTAATCAAGCGTTTGCTCGAAACCGACGAGATATTGGCGACAAATCTGACGGGCGTCCGGTTGAGCAACCCGTGGGTGTGGGATCTCGGACCCAGACGCTATGCGGTCTGTGCATTGACCGCAAAACGCATGTAGACTCTTGAAGTCGTCCATCCCGTTAACGCTAACGACTATCGAGGCCCCCATGCAACTCAGCCCTTTTCATCTGGCGTTCCAAGTTCGCGACATCGCGGAAGCCCGACGGTTCTACGGTGAAACTCTCGGTTGCAGCGAGGGGCGTAGCAGCGAGACCTGGGTCGATTTCAACTTTTTTGGGCATCAAGTTGTCTGTCATTTGAATCCGGCGATCGGTGTCGATGGCAAAATCTCGTCACACTCGAACCCAGTCGATGGACACGGCGTACCGGTGCCACATTTCGGCGTCGTGCTGAGTATGGATGTGTGGGAAAAGTTAGCAGCTCAACTGCGAGGCCAAGGTATTCAATTCGTAATTGAACCGTACATCCGATTCAAAGGCGAACCGGGAGAACAGGCGACGATGTTTTTCTTAGACCCGAGCGGCAATGCCTTAGAGTTCAAAGCGTTCCAGGATATCGAATCCCAGTTGTTCGCGACTTGAACCTCGCGGCTTACCTACGCTCATTCGTTGCTTAGACCGAGTCGCCGATACTTCTCTTCGTATTTTTTCCAGAGCCGCTTGTGTCGGTTGTTCAAATCGACTTCGCGGCCTTGAACGTACGCCGCTTCGACTTGCGTTGTCGTTTCTAGTGGATCGCCATTGGTGATGATAAAGGTCGCATCACGACCGCGTTCGAGAGTGCCAACCTGTTCCGCGACTCCCAGGATTTCGGCAGGTGATGACGTAATCGCTCGGATTGCTTCGTCATGGGGCAATCCAAACGCGACTGCCATGGCCGCGTGATACGGCAAGTTCCTCACGTTCGAAGCTCCGAACCGACCGCTTCCAGAAATACAGAACCGTACGCCCGCCTCGTGTAACCGCGCGGGGACTGTGAACGCGGTGTCGTAAGGCTCAGACCGTCTCATTGGCAGTCGATAAACACCGCCAACGATAACGGCGACATCGTGCTTCTTTAGGAGCTCCGTGCAATGCGGAGCATCATAGCCTCCGTAAAGTATCAACTTGACTTTCTGTTGTTCGCAGAAAGCGACAGCAGACTGGATTTGTTGAATGTCGTCAGCATCGACGACCAGCGGTACTTCGCGATCAAGCACTGGCAGCATGGCTTCCCAACGCAAATCGACGGGATGGCCGGAGGGATCAGCGTTGCGCGCTTTTGCATAAGCCCGTGCGTCATCGAATGCTTGACGCAATTGTCGGAGAGTCTTGTCGCGAGACTCCATTTGATCCTTCGCCGATTGGTCGGATTCCCAGTCGATGCTGGGCGACATTCGAGGCCAAGCGACGTGAACACCAACGCCGGTCCGCACGGCAAGATCATCCCAAGTCCATCCGTCCAGCTGCAAGACGGCGGACTGACCGGAGATTAACCCACCGCTTGGTGCCGACAGTGCCAAGAGCACGCCGTTGCTGCGAGTTACGGGAATGATCTCGCTGTCCGGATTAACCGAAACCCAGGATTTGACGTTGGGATTTATCGACCCTGTCTCGCGTTCATCCACCGAGGCGCGCACCGCGTTTACCTCAACGAGTCCCATATCGGTATAGGCGTCAAACAGTCCCGGATAAACGTGTTTTCCGGCCGCATCGATGGTAGTCGCCCCCTCGGGAACTTTGACTTTGAGTCCGACCGAAGCAATCTTCCCCTTGCGTATCAGCAGCGTTGCATTTTCAACCGCAGGCCCAGCAATCGGATGGACCGTTGCGCCAATAACTGCAATTGGCTGCTCCACCGCTTCACCGGGAATTTCGGGAGAAGCGAGAAGTAACACTGGCGACAGATTTCCGACAAAGCCAGCCATTGCTGCACAGAACAAAATGGTAAATCGATACATCTTCAATTCCTGATAAGGATTGGTCGCAGCCGCCAGGCGGACGTCGCGTTGAATCTACTCGTGCGAGCCATGATCGTGGCCGTGGCAAAACAGGTCGTCGCGCGGCCAGAGTTCACTCTCTTCTTTCTCTATCTCACCGTCTTCTTTCATCTTCTCGCCGGAGGCAAGTATCTTTTGTACCAGTACATTTCGACGGCGGAGTTCCTCGTCGCGTGATTTGCGGTCATCTTCCACATCAAAATATCTGCGTCCATCAATCCACGTTTGTTCGCACCGCGAGAAGTTAGACAATGGTGGACCGCTCCACACGACAAAATCTGCGTGCTTACCGGGCTCAAGCGAACCAACATACTTCTCGATGCGCAGCTGCTTGGCCGGATTCAAAGTCACAAACTTCAACGCCTCCTCTGGTGGAACTCCACCGTACTTGACGGCTTTGGCCGCCTCTTGATTCAAATGCCTCGCCAGCTCTCGGTCATCCGAGTTGAAAGAAACATTGACGCCCGCATTGTGCATCAGCGCTCCGGCATAAGGGATGGCGTCGTACACTTCAAACTTGTAGGCCCACCAATCGGAGAATGCCGACCCCATAGCTCCGTGCTTTGCCATCGCATCCGCAACCTTGTACCCCTCGAGGATGTGCTGAAATGTTCCGATTCGAATATTAAATTCGTCGAGAGTTCGAATCAGCGCAAGAATTTCGTCTTGTCGATAGCTATGGCAATGGATCCAACGCGCCCCCTCGACAATCTCTGCAATCGCTTCCAACTCGAGGTCCACACGAGGCGGTAGACCTCGGCGAGTCTGTCGCCACTCTTCCCACTCCGCGCGATAGGCTTGGGCCGCGTGGAACGCGTCTCGCATTATTTGCTCGACACCCATGCGTGTCTGTGGGTACCGAGTTGTATACTCGTCGCCCCAGTTACTTTGCTTGACGTTTTCCCCAAGCGCGAACTTGATGCCCTGTGGAGCCTGAGAGAACTTCAATGCGTTCGGCAATGCTCCCCAACGCAGCTTGATGACTTGATTTTGGCCCCCGATTGGATTGGCTGATCCATGCAGGATGTTGGCTGTCGTGACTCCGCCCGCCAGCTGTCGATAAATCGCAATGTCATCGGCGTCAATGAAATCGCCGATGCGAACCTCCGCCGTAATCGCCTGCGTACTCTCGTTGATACCGCCGTCCGTCGCCATGTGCGAGTGGCAATCAATGATGCCAGGCGTGATATGCTTGCCCGTCGCATCTATGACGATCCCGCCTTTGGGAACAGCAATCTCTTTTCCCACCGCTCGGATGTGGCCGTTCACGACCAAGACCGAAGCGTTTTCGACAGTACCAGCCTTACCACACGTCCAGACAGTTGCGTTCTTGAACAGCACCGTCTTGGGCCGCTTTGGCGGTTTTTCTCGGCCGAACGCTCCGAGCGGATAATTCACGTCAAACGAAGCCGCCACAGGCTCTTTCGCGTCCGGCTTCTTGCGATCCTTCCCTTCGTTATCTTCCGCTTCCTCGTCATCCTCCTCGATGCGAGTGGCCATCACCGATCGGCGCGATCCGTCTGCCAGTGTCACGTGCCCCAGCCATGTCGCCGGTCCGTTCTTCGGAAAGGAAACGACCGCCGTCAAACGCGCGACGCCTTGACCCAATAGCCCACTTGCCTCAAACGTGCAGCTGAATCGGGCATCGCGAAAACCTACACGCGACAATTTTATTTCCTTACCCTCGTTCTCGTCAGTATCCTCCTCCTCTTCCGACTCTATCTCGATCTCGCCCGACAGACGGTCGCCGTCGCCGGTCAGTTCCATCTCGACATGTCTTTTCTCACCAGCAATGTTCAACTTCCAATCGCCGCGAATGTCAAACTCGGGTGTAACGGCAACTTCGTACCGCGTTCCGTTGATCCACGTTTCAACAACCTTTGTCTTTTCTGCAAACAGGTCTCCGTCGGTAACCACCAGGTTCGCAATCTTGCCGCGCTCGATGGTTCCCAACTTGTCATCAGCGCCGAACATTCGTGCCGGCGTTGTCGTCAGCGCTCGCAGCGCCGAATCGTTGGATAGTCCGCGTTCGACGGCTTTCCGAACTGCCTTGAGAAAGCCACTCTGATCTTTGAGACCGTGACTGGTAAAAGCGATCGGGACGCCCGCGTGATCAAGTCGTGCGGCGTTTTCGGGCGCAATATCCCAATGCATCAAATCATCGAGATCAACATTTAATGCTGTCTCAGCCGATGCCACGTTCGGAGGCTTGGGAAAGTTCAGAGGCAAAATTACAGAACGCCCCGTCGCTGTGATTGCATCGAGCCGCTTGTATTCATGTCCAGAGCCGCGAATGACAATGTTTAGCGAGAACTGCCGAGCGTACTCATCCGCGCGCAGAACGAACAACTCATTCGAGGCGTCTGCGATGACCAAGTGACTGCTATCGGGATAGGCTTGCAACGTATCAAGTGCATCGTTTCGTTCAGGTCGAGGCAAAGTTGTGTTTGAACGATACGCCGCCCAAGCATCTCCGTACCAATCTGCGTCAAGCATCGCTTGCCGCGCCAAAGCGACCGCACCCATCGGCGAGTTGGGATAAGTTTCGCGTCCGCGACCGGGAGAGACGGTGAGCCGCAGGTGTTGGGCAACTCGGTCGTGGACAATTGTTTCGCGATTGGAATCGTCACCCGTCAAGACCAATGAACTGGTTCCCTTGATGATGCCGCGAGATGGCGCGACCAGTCTGGTGGTCACACCTTGATTACGCAACTTTTTGTTCGATTCCGAATCGGCTTGGTAGTGATCGGCGATAGCCAACTGTGGCGTGATCAGCGAATTCCAGTAGGGAGTTCCTGATTTCGTCACGTCGGAACTGATTGCGATTTCGCCGTAACTATCGATGAGTCCGGCGTAAACCGTCTTGCCTTCGAGATTCCATAGACGCGCGTCTGCCGGCGCTTTCACATCGCCAGCCGCCTCAATTATTCCATCGCGAATCACGACCGTGCCGTTGTCGATAGTGCGTCCTGGAGCCACCACGATTCGGGCGCCGGTCAACGCATGTACGCGCGGCGTGTTTTGCCGTAAACCTTCAACAGGTAATGTTGTGGGAGGAGCCGCATGCGACTTCAGCAAGACGACGAAGAAGATCGCCGGGAGGGTGTACCGGCAGACACGGCTGAGCGACATGAAAGGATTCTCCACAGGTGCAGGCTCAGTAGCTGTTCCCACAAATAGCGCGGAAAGCGTGCCACTATGTTAACATGGGAAATCTCAAGATACAGCCGGACACACCTGTCTGTCCGGCGGTGAACGAAAAGGCATCGCGCAAATCACAAACATTCGATATCCACGGAACATTCCCACCTTGAATTGCAAACTTCCACCCAGGCCACTCGACGGAGCCTCCATGCGTCACCTCATCGCTTTTCCGATCATCGTTTCGATTTTCTGCCAGATGTCCCTCGCAGACGGCCCTGCCGATAACATTCCCGAGAGTGTTCGTCAGATTCCGCCGTCTGGAATCGAAGTCTCGGCAGAGGACCGCGAGTCGCTGGGGCAACAATTGAGTGTGCTCGCCGAGCGGCTCACTTCTCTTCGCAAGAGCAAGCAACCGCTCGTGCAGCCCTTGCTACCCGACGTAGAAATCTTCTACCGCGCCGTCCACGACGCACTTCAGTACAACGAGTTCTTCTCGCCAGGAGAGATCAAAAGTGCTGCAGACGTCCTGCGAACAGGTATCGAACGGGCTGACCAGTTGCTTGCGGGCGAAGCACCCTGGACACATCAATCCGGTTTGGTGGTACGCGGTTATCGATCAAAGATCGATCAAACGGTCCAGCCCTACGGATTACTCATCCCTGAATCGTACATGTTCACAGGCAAAGATGAATTTCGATTGGACCTGTGGTTCCACGGTCGGGGAGAGAAGCTGAGCGAGAACGCTTTCATCGCACAGCGAATGCGGCAGCAGGGCAATATCGCGCCGAAGAATACCATCGTATTGCACCCGTACGGACGCTACAGTAACGCGTTCAAATTCGCTGGCGAAGTCGATGTGTTGGAAGCGTTGGAACACGCGAAGACACACTATCGTGTCGACGAGGATCGGGTTGCGGTGCGAGGCTTCTCGATGGGCGGAGCCGGATGTTGGCAGATGGCAGTACACTACCCCGACTTGTTTTTCGCTGCGAATCCAGGCGCTGGGTTCTCTGAAACACCCGAGTTCTTGAAGTTCTTTCAGCAAGAGACACTCGCACCGACCTGGTATGAAGAGCGGCTATGGCGTTGGTACGATTGCCCCGGCTACGCCACAAATCTGTATAACTTGCCGACGGTTGCCTACAGCGGCGAATTGGATATTCAGAAGCAAGCGGCCGATATCATGGAGGCTGCGCTCGCGAACGAACGGATCTCGCTTGTGCATCTCATCGGTCCAGAAACGAAGCACGCCATTCACAAGGACTCAGCAATCGAGATCGAGCATCGCTTGGCGATGCTCGCCAAGCAAGGGCGTCAAACCGTTCCGCAGCATGTCTCGCTGGCCACTTTTACGCTGAAATACAATCGCAGTCATTGGGTGCGGATCACAGGTTTAGAGCAGCACTGGGAACAAGCTCGTGTTGACGCCTCGATTGATCAGCAGAACCACATCACGGTCAAATCCCAAAATGTTCGTGGGATCTCGCTCGCGATGGACTCAGGACAATGTCCGTTCGACGTCCACAAGTCCGTCGAGGTCGAAGTGAACGGCAAGTCTTACATTGCTGGACGCCCAATGAGCGACCGGTCCTGGAGCTTCCACCTCTGGGATGGTGAAGCTGGGGAGACCTCCGGACCGCCGAGCGTAGGCGTGTTCAAACGTCACAATCTGCAGGGCCCTATCGACGATGCGTTCATGGACTCGTTCATCGTTGTCCGGCCAAGCGGCAGGGCAAGTCACGAGGCCGTTGACCGCTGGAGCCACTCGGAATTAGCACACTTTGTCGAACACTGGCGACGCCATTTCCGAGGCGACGCAGTGGTGAAGCAGGATACAGACATATCTGAGGCAGACATCGACTCGTCGAACCTAATTTTGTTCGGCGACCCCGCCTCCAACAAACTGATCAGCCAGATTGCAGACAAACTCCCGATTCGTTGGACCACCGAGGCAGTAGTCGTTGGCAATCGGACTTTTGCCGCCGAACAACATGCGCCCGTACTGATTTATCCCAACCCACTCAATCCGAGACGGTACGTTGTTCTGAACAGCGGATTCACCTATCGTGAGTTCGCATACCTCAACAACGCGCGACAAGTACCCAAGCTGCCGGATTGGGCGGTCATCGACTTACGAACACCTTCTGATTCTTTGTGGCCCGGTAAAGTAGTTGCCGCCGATTTCTTCGATGAACAATGGCAGTTGAAACCCAAACGACTCGCCGATTGAAAAAACGCACCTTTAAGACGGCCTCATAAGATCAGCATGGCATCGCCATAGCTGTAAAAGCGATATTGCTCGCGAATTGCCTCGTCATAAGCTCGCTGGATCAGTTCATCACCGCCAAAGGTACGAACCAAAACAAGCAACGTGCTCTTCGGTAGATGGAAGTTTGTCATCAGTGCGTCCACCGATCGAAACTCGTAGGGCGGCCGAATGAACAAATCCGTTTCGCCCTGCCACGGCTGTAAGACTCCGGATCGCGTGGCAGTTTCCAGCACGCGAACCGACGTTGTCCCGACGGCGACGATCCGACCCCCGTTAGCGCGAGTTTCTTTTAGTTCCTGAACGGCGGTTTCGTCGATGCTTCCCCATTCGCTGTGCATCTGATGAGCATCGAGCGACTCGGTGGAGATCGGTCGAAAGGTGCCGATGCCCACGTGCAACGTGACGTGACATGTACGGACCGCTCGCTGCCGAATCTTATTAAGTATCGCCTCGGTAAAATGCAGTCCAGCCGTAGGAGCTGCCACTGCTCCCGGATGCGTTGCATAAACGGTCTGATAGGTCTCTCGATCCTGCTCCGTCATCTCGCCGTCTCGGATATAGGGCGGCAGCGGAACACGACCGATGGATTCGAGTACGTCGAACGTCGAATCTTCCGACTCAGGTTTCGCAGCCCAGGCCCCTCCATCAAGCTTGGCCAACATCTTTAGCTTCACCTCGTGCCGACCGTCACAATCATGAAGCGTCACGGTCTCGCCCACTTGCAACTTGCCCCGCGTCTGCCCAAGCACCTGCCACAACCCATGCGCATCGACGGACAAAAACAGACCGCTCCAACGTCCCCCCGTCCGCGTTCGATAGCCGACAAGCCGGGCTGGGATGACGCGAGTGTTATTCAGCACCAGTGCGTCTTGGGGTGACAGCAAATCAGGCAGATCGCGCACGTAACAATGCTCAATCTCATCTCGACGCCGGTCGACGACCAACAGCCTCGCATCGACTCGACGAGTCAACGGTCGCTGTGCGATCAGCTCCTTTGGTAGATCGTAGTCGTAGTGATCAATTTCAGCCATGAAGCTTAGCTTCCTTGAGAACGAGTTGGGCAAGCAACGCCATCTACGAACCGCGATAAGGCACAGCGTTAATGATCGTATCGCGACCCTGAAAATCAACTCGCAATAAAGCAGTACTTACAGGTTGTACAACCCAGACTGATTCGACCGAAGCGGCTAGAGTTGCCAGCCCTTTCGAAACTCCGACCGAATAAATTGCGAAGCCCTTTCGTTGCCGCTGGTTGCCAAGTTCTTAGCATCCCAATCGAACGCCCCACCAGCGCGATAGGCAACATTGCCGAGTAGAACCGTCTCTGACAAAGGTCCGGAATAGTCGAAATTACAAGTCGCTGGCGTGCCACCTTTACACGCAGTGAACCATTCCTTGTAGAAGCCTGGCGAGCCTTCAATGGTTTGCGCCGGCGGCTTAAAGTCAGCAAACTTGTCTTCCGGATACAACTTGTACTTGCTAAAGCCCGTGAGCAGCATCCCATCAGTTCCAATAAACAGGGTGTTCATGCCGCGTTCCGGTAATCCCCTCTCTGCCAGAATCAGTGGGCCGTTTTTCGCGTGATACCAATGCAGCTTTACGTCTTGTTCGGCAAACTCGAATGACGTAGTCATTGCCTTTGGAGTTCGTTCCGGATCGACTTCCGGTCCAGTTCCTTCCACTCTCGTTGGATACTTCAAACCCAAAGCCCAGTACGGAATATCAAGAATGTGGCAGCCCCAGTTTCCTGTTTCGCCCGTACCGAAATCCCACCAAAATCGCCAGCCGTATGGACAGTACGCGGTGTGATAAGGCCGCTCCTTCGCGGGTCCAAGCCACAAGTCCCAATCAAGTCCCGACGGAATGGCCGGTTTATCGGTTGGCATCGTAGGCATTCCGCGATCGCCGCCAATCCAAGAATGCACTTCGGACACCTTTCCGATTGCGCCGGACTTTATCAACTCGACACTGCGATGCATGTTCGTGAGCGTGTGTCGTTGGACGCCGAGTTGGGTGGCCACTTTCATCTTGGCCGCCATCTTTGTCATTTCGCGAGCTTCCCACACGGTGTGTGCCATGGGCTTTTCGCAGTACAAGTGTTTGCCCATCTGCATCGCCATCATCGAGGGATGAAAGTGGGTATGATCGGGAGTGCTGACAACGACGGCATCGATTTGCTTGTCCATCTTGTCGAGCATCTTACGAAAGTCAATGTACTTCTTCGCTTTCGAGTGCCGTTCGTAAGCTTTCCCGGCGCGGCTGTCGTCAACGTCGCACAACGCCACGATGTTTTGGCTTTCGACACCGCTCACATTGGCCGCACCTCGACCGCCAATGCCAATACACGCGACGTTCAGTTTCTCATTCGGCGAGTCAGCCGCCTTGGTTTGTGTGCCCAACCAGAAGCCGGCTCCCGCAAGGGCGCTGGTTTTCAGCATCTGACGGCGACCAATCTGGCGAATCATAATACTCTCCCGGGATCGAGACGATGGTAAGGATGGTTCCATTATGTACGAAACGCCGCTTGCTTTCAGTTGAAGGTTCGCAAGAGACGGCGTCCCTTGTAGATACAGCACGCTTCGTAGGAACCAATCGGTCGTGACGTGTTGCGAGCGGGGAACCAACTTGGTTCATGATCATCCATGACAGCGATCCCCGAATGTCCCTCGCATACAGCTCGAGCGACAAGCACCTTGTCACCGAGGAACATTCCGAAAATAGCGGGTTGAATCGCGTCGAAATCGTGATCGCGAAGCTTTCTTTCCAATCGCGTGACCTCGACGCGTTGAGCCTCCGTCAATGCCGCCGCGTCCATCTCAAAGATGTCTTCATGTTCGACGTGCCAGCCAGCAAAGGCGGCATAGATGTCATCGGGCGGCAGATCCAGCAAGTCTGCACCAAACGCATGTGTCAGTGGACCGACGATACCGACATTGCTGTATTCGCTCGCGGGCAATTGGTAAGTAAAACGGAACAGGAAGCTGGCCACCGGTTCGTCGTAACCAGGCCAGTGTTGCAAGCGAGAATCGATAAGTTCCATCTTCGTCGGCGGTATGCCCATTTGAGAAGGTTGAGCCAGCCACAAAGCTAGTTCAGCCTCGGCGCGAGCAACTGGCGTCGTGAATTGCTCATCCAGTTTCTCGGTCAAGTCCAACTCTTCGGCATAGGCCAAAACTCGCAATCGCGCCACCGGTTCCGCCACCAATTCGACAAGTGCGTTCTTGCCGGCCTCTTCGCCAAAGCGAGCCAAAGCCGCCGCGGCTTCGGTGTGCAAGCGCCGGTGACGAACTTCCAACGCCTGATACAACTTGCCGATGGCTTCGCGATCACCGATTAAGGCCAAGGCGTCGCACAGCGCAACGGCTAGAGAGATGGCATCGTCGATTTGCTGCGCGATCTCGTCGGGCGAGGTGGCGAATTGAGTGGGGTCTTCTTCGATTCGACTCAACCTTTGGACCACCGCACCTAGCAGCGTGATCAATTGTTCTTTGCGAGCGATGCCGGGATGCGGAGCTATCAAGTCATGACGAAACAAAAAGTTTGCAAGGTCGATAATCGAAGCCGCAACGACTTGATGCTGTAAGGCGTCAAGCAATTTTGGAAATAGCCTTCGCACATCATAGGACGTGTGCTGAAACAGCGGGCCAAAGGCAAGCAGTGCCGAGGGTGCGTCGGACGGTGGATCATCGATCACAAGGTTGGTAAACTCTTCCAGCTCATGCGGGATCGCGGATGCCGCTAGTATTTGCAGCAAGTGGCAACGCGACGAACTCGCCGCACCCAACTTGCGGTACATAGCAACAACCAGCGGTACACTCGTCGGCGGCAACCGACGTCGATTACTCGCATCCCAAGGGCGCAGCCGGTACATCACATGGCGAAATACGTCAGCAAGCGCCGGATCGTGAGAGGAATTCAAGTCCGTGTCAAGCAACGCCTGCAAAAACTCTTCAAACTGCGCATCCGTTGCCTCACCCAACCATTGCAGTTCGGAAGGTGTCCCGCGATCCATGGGGGAATCGCCCTCCAAAACATACTCGATCAGGCTCTGCATCTGCATATCTGACACCGCATCACTCTCCGCGAAGACAACCGTAGTTCCTGTCGTTCTACTCCAAGATGGGGATGTGATCTAGAGTCTTTGATAGAAACTTCTGAGGTTGGCACATCCATCGGGATGCCGTAGTGCGCCGCCAAAACGCATTCCTAATCGCGTTCAAAGCTATTTGACGACAAAATTCACGAGCCGGCCCGGGACGACGATTTCTTTAATGATGGTTTTGCCGTCGAGCCATGGATGGACCTTGTCATCGGCTTTCGCCACAGCGACAAGATCTTCTTTGGAAATGTCCGGAGCGACCTGCACCTTGCCGCGAAGTTTGCCCAACACTTGGACGGGGATCTCGATGGTCGACTCGACTAGGTAAGCGTCGTCATGTGTGGGCCAATTTTCGTACGACAATGTCTCGTTGTGCCCCAGTAATTGCCACAACTCTTCGCCGAGGTGCGGGGCAAACGGGGAAAGCAGCAGGACGAATTGCTCCATTAACAATTTGGGGCGAACAGATTGGTTTGTGAAGAAGTTGACGAACTCCATCATGCGCGAAATTGCTGTGTTGAAGCCCAATGTTTCGATGTCGCGCGTGACGGCTTTGATCGTCTTGTGCAACACGCGAAGCTGTTCCTCGGTCGCCGCAACATCCTGGACTGCGGCGTGCAAAGCGAGCCGTTCCGCATTCTCGTCGACAATCATCCGCCAGGATCGGTTCAAGAACTTGCTAACGCCTTCGACCCCACTCATACTCCACGGCTTCGTGGCTTCGAATGCACCCATGAACATTTCGTAAAGCCGCAGTGAGTCAGCACCATGCTGGCGGACAATATCGTCTGGATTGACGACGTTTCCACGACTCTTTGACATCTTGTCTGCTCGCGTTGTCAGCGGGACTTCGGTACCGGCAAGATAGAATTGCCCTTGCCGCTTCTCCGTCTGGTCTTCGGTTAGGTCGGACACCGTGTCACCGCATCGGTTCTTGAGGATGTAACTGACTTTATCCTCCGCCTCGACCTTCAACGTCTCGATGCCCCTACCGGCCAGCAACTCCTGATTCTCGTCGAACACCTCCGGGGCAATGTGATACTGCGGCTCACCAAGAATCATGCCCTGGTTGACCAATCGCTGGAACGGTTCCGACGTGCTTACGTAACCACGATCGTAAAGCACTTTGTGCCAGAAGCGGGCATACAACAGGTGCAGCACCGCGTGCTCTGCCCCTCCGATGTATAAATCGACGGGCATCCAAGCTCTTTCCCTTTCCGAGTCAACAAACGCCGTTTGGTTCTTCGGATCGATGAACCGCAGGTAGTACCAGCACGATCCCGCCCATTGCGGCATTGTGTTCGTTTCACGCTTGTACCGTTTGCCATTGATGATGGGATACAGCCACTCGTCGGGTGACTTTCCCAGCGGGGGTTCGGGTTTGCCATGAGGTTGGTAGTCGTCCAAGTGCGGCAGGTCGACCGGCAAGTCGGCGGGATCGACGGCTTCAATTAGACCGGTGGGATTCCCCTCATCATCCAACTCGTGCAGGATCGGAAACGGTTCGCCCCAAAAACGCTGGCGGCTGAACAACCAGTCACGCAGTTTGTAATTCGTCGCCTGCCTGCCGGTGCCCTGGCTTGCGAGGTCCTCACTGATTTTCCGCTTGAATTCGGCGGTTGGCAAACCGTCATAAGGCCCCGAGTTCACCGCGACGCCTTGCTCGGTACAGCATTCTTCGCCAGCTAACACCGCCGCTCGGTCGACTTGCTCGACTTCACCGGGGTCAACGACCGCGATCACAGGGATGCTAAATTGTTGAGCGAACTCGAAGTCGCGAGTATCGTGCGCGGGCACTGCCATGATGGCACCGGTGCCGTAGCTGATCAGCACATAGTCGGCAATCCAAATCGGTACCTGTTCACCGTTGACAGGGTTAATTGCAAACGAACCCGTGAAGACTCCCGTCTTGCCCTTCGCAAGTTCTGTTCGATCGAGGTCGCTTTTGGCAGCTGCTTGCTCGCAATAGGAGTTCACAGCTTCCTTTTGGCTATCGATCGTCAAGCGGTCAACGAACGGATGCTCGGGTGCGATGACCATATACGTCGCACCAAACAACGTGTCGGGGCGAGTTGTGTAGATGCGCAGGACTTCTTCGCCGGGCTTGCGAGGGAAGCCGGCGGTGGCTCGGTTGGCCTTCCAACAGTCGAAATCTGCGGCATCACATGCGGAGCCAGTGCTGTGGTTGTTCGCGCCAATAAAGAAGTCCACTTCGGCGCCGGTACTCCGACCGATCCATTCGCGTTGCATGCGTTTGATGCTGTCAGACCAATCCAGGCCTTCAAGATCTTGTTCCAGTCGCCCCGCATAGTCGGTGATACGAAGCATCCATTGCCGTAACGGCCGCCGCTCGACCGGATGGTGGCCTCGTTCACTTTTACCGTCGATGACTTCTTCGTTCGCCAATACCGTCGCAAGAGCGGGGCACCAATTGACGAGCGCATCGGACTGAAATGCCAAGCGGTGGTCGTCCTGGAACAGACGCATGGCCCGCTCGCCCTCGGCGCGAACATCCTCCGGAATCGGCAACTCGCTGATTGGCCGCCCCTTCTGTAAATCGTGATCGAACCAAGTATCGAAGAGGACGGTGAAAATCCACTGCGTCCACCGGAAGTAGTCGACGTCTGTTGTCGCCAGCACTCGGCTCCAGTCATAGCTAAACCCGAGCATTTTTAGCTGGCGGGTAAACGTCGCGATATTTTGCTCCGTCGAGACGCGAGGAGGCGTGTTCGTCTTGATGGCATACTCTTCAGCGGGCAGGCCAAATGCATCGAATCCCATGGGATGCAGGACCGATTTGCCCCGCATCCGCTCGAACCGGCAAGTGATATCTGTCGCCGTATATCCCTCCGGGTGTCCGACGTGCAGGCCCTCCCCACTTGGGTAAGGAAACATATCGAGCACGTAAAGCTTCTCGCCCTGAGGCATCTCAGGAGCTTTGAATGTTTCGTTCTGCTCCCAGTAGTGTTGCCACTTCGGTTCAATTTCGGCGGGGTTATAGCGGGGCATAGCTCAGACTCGGGATTTCTTTGGCATCCGATGCGACAAGGCATGGAAACGACCAGTTAGCGCGGAACTGCTCATCTTTCTCAAGAGCGATCGGGAATTAGACTCGGAATTCTACTGGGTTTGCGGGAACGCGCGAACGGGGACGGAAGCTGTCACGCCGTTAAACGACGCTTGCGCGAGGTGCGAAAGGCATGTTGCAATGCGGTCTCGCTTGTTACACTAGTCCGCTTACCGAATGTGCTGCCCAAGAGGGGATTGATGTTGCAAAGTAAGGCGAAAATCAGGCTGGCCAAGGCAGAACGAGATGCTATGCGCCGAGCCGGCCAATTCAATGCTCAACTGATGGATTATATCCGCGAGTTCGTGAAGGCGGGTGTGACGACCGGCGAACTAGACGAGCGCGTCCATGAATATACCATTTCACACGGTCATCGGCCCGCTCCGCTGCACTACCCCGGCGAAAAGGGACCGTATCCCAAGAGTTGCTGTACCAGTATTAATGACGTGATTTGTCACGGCATACCAAACGACTATGTGCTGCAGGACGGTGATATCGTGAATGTCGACGTCACGAGCGTCGTCGATGGCTGGCATGGCGATTCCTCTGAAACCTTCTTGATTGGCGATGTCTCGGACGAGGCACGCGCCGTGACGCAATGCGCGTTCGACTGCCTGTGGCTCGCGATCAACGCAATTACGCCCAATTGCCCGGTAGCCACAATCGGTCATGCGATCCGCACCGAGGCTGAAGGGCGCGGATTTAGTGTCGTTCGCGAATTCGTGGGACATGGTTTGGGACGGGACTTCCACCAGGAACCGACGATCCCCCATTATCCCACTCGGCAATCGCGGCGGGATCGCTTGGCACCCGGTACCTGCTTTACGATTGAACCCATGATTAATGTCGGAGTGCGGCAGGGCATAACCGATAAGAATGACGGTTGGACGGTACGGACTCGTGACGGCAAGTTATCTGCGCAGTTCGAACATACGGTGATGATGACAGAAGAAGGCCCGGAAGTCCTTACCCCTACTGCAAATGGCCCACAAGAAGGTCATCAGTTCTAGCCACACGATTCTCGGAACGTGCAGTCGTGGATGTCATTTTCCAGGTGACGCTAGTTCGGCAAGTGGAAACGAAACTCCTCCTGATCTCCGCAATCTCCCAAATCCACCCAGTCGTGTGAATTGCTCTTGAATCGCCGCGGTCTTTTCCCTAGAAGACGTTTCTCTTCTCCCTCGAAAAGTCTTGAATTCGGTGAGTCTTCATGCAAGCCAAGTCCTTGGTTGGTCTGACGATTGTTCTTGCCGCGGCAGCTGCGATCGCGAGTGAATCGTTCCCTTACAAAGTCGCCGTGCGAACAAAAGATGCGTCGGTGTACAGCGGTCCCGGCTCACAGTTCTATGCCACGGGGCGCGTCGCACTCGGCGACGAAGTCGAGGTATACGAAAGGAAAAGCGGTGGCTGGTTGGCAATTCGCCCGCCCGCCGGCAGTTTCAACTGGGTTGAAGCGAATAAGTTGCGTATGACGAACGATCCTGATATCGCCAAGGTCGTGGGAAACAACGTCGTCGCTTGGGTCGGTAGCGAGCTCGATGGAGTTCAAGATCACAAATGGCAGGTCAAGCTCGAGCCAGGAGAATCCGTACAACTGATGGCGCGGCGGTCGATGTCGATCTTCGCAGGCGATGAGCCGCGGGACTATTACCAGATTGCGCCCCCAGCTGGCGAGTTTCGTTGGGTCCAAGAACTTGAAATCGAACCGATTGTAAAACAGGAGAAGTCAACCAACCCGCGATCCGAGATTCAACTCGCCGAGTTCCAAGTTCCCGACGAGGTGTCGGAAGTTTCTCCACCTACGCGCGATGGGTTTGTTTCGCGCGATGACACGAATTCCGAGGCAGCCACGGATTCACCGGCAGCCCGTGTCGCTTCACTGGCTCCGCGTGCCGACCTCCGCAGCGGAGAGCAAGGTATCGCCGATTTCGATTCGCTTGCGAAGAACCTCGACATACGCTTGTCCGAGACTGTTGCGAATGAACCGTCTCAATGGAAACTCGCCGCGTTGCGGCAAGATGCCGAATCGCTGTTGGAACAGAGTGACACTACACTGCAACGAGGCAAAGCTCGTCTTATGCTCGAGAATATCAAGGAATTCGAGCGCCTCCAACTTAGTTACGCTGGGATCGTCGCCCCGGAGTCCGACGCCCGTTCAGCGGAACTAAGTGAAACGCGAAGCGCCATTTCTCCAACTGACCCGTCTGACTTCGATCCGCGCTTTGATGGCCGTGGTTGGTTACTTCCGGTCCATTCCAGCCGACCAGCCTCCCCTCCCTACGCTTTGCTCGATCAGAAGGGACAAATTCTGACCTTCGTCTCGCCAGCACCTGGATTGAATCTACACCGATACCTTCGCAAGGAAGTCGGTATCTTCGGCCAACGAAGCCGTGCAGAGTTCCTCAACAAACCGCATCTGACGGCAGATCGCATTGTCGATATGGAACGGCATCGTCGATAGCGTCTTGGAGCCGGCTCGTGTCAGCTGCTTGCGCTTCGATAGCTGAGCAACGCCCGCGTGAAGATCCAGCGCGAGCCAAGCAAGCAACCGGTCGTTGCGGCAATTGCAAACAAGGCCAGCCAAGTCCCAACGCTCGTCTCGGGCCGTAATGGTTGCGCAACAATCCTCGCTGGGACGTTCACGACGATCAGCACAGGAATGATGAAGGTGAAAAACCACTGCAGTGGAGCCCCAAACCGTCCGTTGTAGATCTCCATCGGATATCTTGAGAAGTTCGTGATATAAAACCAGAAGTCGTACAACGTCTGGTTGCGACCCAACCAAATGCTGGTTGCTGCGAGGGAAACCATCAAGCTGTACATAATTGCGACACCACAGATCAGATAGAACACGTACATCGCTACGAGGATCGGAGTGACGATGAGTGGATTCGATGGGTCGCCGGCAAGTCGCCACATGCTTACCAGCAGCAACACGCCGCCTGCCACAAAATTGGACAACGACGACCAATCCATTTTTTGCAGGGAGATAAGAAATTGCGTGTCGATCGGTTTCAGCAGCGCGAAGTCCAGGTTGCCAGTCCGAATCAGCTCACTGAACTCTTGGGCGTTGGGCATAAAGAACGCTTGCACGACGCTGTTCACGATCCACGTCGTGGCGATGAACGCGAAGAATTCGTACTGATGCCAGTCTGCAATCCGGCGTTGATCGATCTGGGCGAAAATCAGCAAGTAAAAGCCCAGATTCATCATCGTCCACGACAACGAGGCGATACACTCGATAATGAAGTTCGCGCGAAACGTCATGTCGCGAATCAGACTGTTCCTGGCAAAGGTCAACAGGACTCGCACATACTGAGGTTGTTCGCTATTCGACGCCACGACAGCTTTCGCATTGAAGTTATGCACCGAGCGCAACAGCATTCGGTGGCACTAATGTGTTCCAAGACAGCAGCTCTTACGAAATGATGATAGGCGATCGACGCAGAGTCGAATACGGGACTTGGAATACTCGGTCGATTGGTTAAGAGACCTATTCGGCGTTACAATGATCGGACCATCATCGATCGCCCTCAACCGGAGCTCCTTATGGTTCGCTACGTCTTTCAGATCATTGTCGCCACTGCGTGTGCAACCGTTGGCCTCAGCGCGGAGACTGTTAAACCGGATGATGCCGCAAGTTCACCTTTATCGATCGAAGAAATCGTCCAACGTGTGCGTCCTTCTCTGGCAACCATCTCCACCACGGGTCGTGAAGGCGGGGCATACGGTTTGGGAACTGGATTCGTGGTCTCGGCCGACGGACTAATCGCCACCAATTTGCATGTCATCGGCGAAGGTCGCGAGTTTACTGTGGAGTTGTCCGACGGAGCCACTCTTGAAGTCGAGTCGGTCCATGCTTCGGATCGGCATCGTGATCTCGCGATCGTAAAAGTAAAGCCGATGGGCAAACAGCTTCAAGCATTGGAATTGAGTGACGCGAGTTCGCTCACACAGGGACAGCCGATCGTTATGATGGGCAATCCACTGGGGTTGAAGCACAGCGTCGTCAGCGGGATTGTTTCAGCCGTTCGAGAAGTCGAAGGGCAGGAGATGATACAGCTGGCAATTCCGATCGAGCAAGGGAACAGCGGGGGACCGGTTGTTGATATGCAAGGTCGCGTACATGGGATCGCCAACATGAAGTCATTACGCGAAGACAATGTCGGCTTCGCGGTTGACGCCAAGCATCTTCAACTTTTGCTCGAAGAACCGAACCCCATTTCGTTGTCGCGTTGGGCGACGATCGGTGCCATCGACGAACATCAATGGACACCCTTGCTCGGAGCACGTTGGCGACAGCGAGCCGGGAAGATTTATGTGACGGGACAAGGAACGGGCTTCGGAGGACGCTCGCTGTGCATTTCAACTGCCGATGTCCCAGAGGTTCCCTTCGAGTTGGGAGTCCACGTCAAGCTCGACGATGAAGCAGGCGCAGCGGGGCTGATCTTCCACTCAGACGGCGGAGATAAGCATTACGGTTTCTACCCAACGAATGGCAAGCTGCGTCTCACTTGCTTCAACGGCCCTACGGTATTTACTTGGCAAATTCTGGAAGATGTCGATACACCTCACTATCGTCCCGGTGAATGGAATCACTTGAAAGTCCGTATCGAAGCGGACAGATTGCAGTGCTTTGTCAACGAACAGCTGGTCATGGAGTCGCGAGATCAAACTTACACATCGGGAAAGATCGGTTTGGCGAAGTTTCGCCAAACCGAAGCGGAATTCAAGCAATTTCGTTTTGCTGATGAACTTCCCGGTGTACAGCTCGACGGTGCCGAATTGGCTCGGTTTACTACATTGATCGATGATTTGCCGAACCTTCCCACACTGCGTCCCCATGACATTGAACCACTTACCGAGAAGGCAGAGGCGTCGGCAGCGCTACTACGGCGCCGCGCCGACGAGTTAGTCCGACGAGCCGAAGAGCTTCGCAAGACCGCGCAGGACGTGCGCGTTCAAGGCGTAACCAAGCGTTTGGCTGAACTAGTTCGGAGTGATGACGGCGAGTTTGATCTGCTTCGTGCGGCCTTGCTGCTCGCCGAGTTGGACGAACCCGATATCGAAGTCGAGGCATACCTGGCACAAGTCGATCAAATGGCCTTGGAGTTGAAACAATCCTTTGCAGAAGATGCAGCTGAAAGTGTAAAGCTCGCAAAACTGAATGACTATTTCTTCGTCGAAAATGGTTTCCACGGCAGCCGCAGCGACGAGTATTATCATCGCGCGAACAGCTATATGAATCGCGTGATCGACGACCGTGAGGGGATTCCCGTCACGTTATCCGTCCTATATATGGAACTTGGCCGGCGAGTCGGACTTGATATTCGCGGCGTCGGGCTTCCAGGACACTTTGTCGTCAAACACATCCCTTCCAGTGGCGAACCGCAATTGGTCGATGTTTTTGAACGCGGTCAGTTCCTGTCACGCGAAGATGCCGTCGTGTTGGTGCGGTTACATGCGGATCGTGACTTGAGAGAGGCGGATCTTGAGGCGACTCCAAAGCGTGAGATACTCATTCGAATGATTCGCAACCTGGGCGGGTTGGCGGAAGCCAAAACTGACGGCGAAGCGCTGTTGCGTTATCTTGAAGCCCTTGTCGCAATCGATCCGGAATCGGGCGAATATCGGCAACAGCGAGCTGGGCTGCGAGCATTCGGAAACCGGTATGCTGCCGCCATCGCCGATCTCGACTGGCTGTTGGAACATGCCCCCCCTGGCATTGATCTCGACCGGATTCACGGAATGCGTTCTGCGCTCTTAGAACGACTAAAGTGAGAACGCTCGCATGGCTGAAGGCGACGAGCTGCCAGGCTCTTCCTCCACGGGAATGCCCGCTTTACTGTTGGTGGTTGCGCTGCGGTGCCTGGGCGGACTCGACATGTTGGCGTTCGTCGCGGTCGTGATGCCGACCGCATGGATCGAATGGGGACATCGCTGGTGTGGGCTAGGCGAGTTTCCTGACGAACCGATCGCCAACTATCTCGCGAGATCTGCTTCAGCCCTCTATGCGTTGCATGGCCTGCTGGTGCTGTACATGTCGCGCGACCCACAGCGATACTGGCCCCTGATTCGCTTCTTCGCTCGACTTGCGGTAGCTCACGGAGTCGTAATGTTTGCAATCGATTGGGCTTCGGAAATGCCGCTTTGGTGGACAGCATTGGAAGGTCCGGCGTTCACTGCAACTGGACTGGTTGTCCTGGCCACGCAATACTGGAGTCGGCCAGATTCGTTGATATCAGACTCGCAGATGAATGTGACGGGGGACTCGCAGGAACGGTAACGCTATGATTAGGCCTCTGTTTCAGGAACGCCGCACGATCCGAATGATCGCTTGGTTTTTGAGCTCAATTCTTTTCAACGCATTTCCGGCAACGTCCTCCGGACAGCAACCGTCATTCCCTTTTTCGGATCCTTCCAAAATGTTCGAGCAGTTCTTCGGGGCTGCGCCGGCGGCGGATCGCGCTGAGTTGGAGCAGATCGAAATTGCACCGCGAGATGAAACGCAAATCGGCGAGCGCGCCAGTCGCGAGTACCTGGCGGCCTTGCGTCGCGCAGGGACCAAGGTTGTTACGCGCGGAGACGACTTCCAGTATCTACAAAAGTTGATCCGTTTAGTGCAGCCGAAGATGGAACATGCCGATCGCTATAGGTCGATTCGGTTGTTCCTCGCCGATTCTGATGAGACAGACGCTCGTTCTTTCCCTGGTGGGACGCTTATTTTCTATCGCGGCATGTTGGACTTTGCTGAAAACGAAGCTGCCATGATTGGTGTTATTGGGCACGAGCTCTCTCATCTTGATCGCGGACACCAGCTATACGACGCCAAGAGGATGAAGTTAATGCACAACACTTTCAGTGGTGCCAACGGGTTTTCACCGGATAAATTCTTTCATAGCGGCGCTATGTTGATGCGCAGTTTCAGCAGGCCATTCCGTCCCGAAGATGAATCGCAAGCCGACAAAGATGGAGCAAAGTGGGCTTACGAATTAGGCTACGACCCGCGCGAGATGGCAAAACTATTCTTGCGGATGCACGAGCGAGACCGAGGAGCAGCGGCGGGACTTCCCAGCTTTTTGAGAACGCATCCGTATCACCTCGATCGCTACAAGGCGTTAATGGATCTATATAACGAACTCCAAACGGCAAATCCCAACCCTAAACTTGTCATCGGCGCCGATGACTTTGCCGCAAGACGCTTTTAGGAACACCAGCCGGAAACCGAACGGTGACTCACATGTTTTCGCAAATATGGTCTTGCCACAGAAACTCCATGCGATACTTGGCGTGGAGTTTCTTTTTAATGTTGCCTCCGTTTGCGTGTGCCGACGAACTCGCACACATCCGCGTCAGCGCTGATGGAACTCACTTTGTGAAAGGTTACGGTTCAGAGCGGTTCGTCGTGTGGGGAGTTAACTACGATCACGACCATTCCGGGCGGTTATTGGACGAGTACTGGAACCATGAATGGGAAACAGTCGCCGAGGACTTTCAGGAAATCAAAACTCTGGGCGCCAACTGCGTTCGCATTCACTTACAGCTGGGCATGTTTTTAGACGCGCCGAATAGACCCAATGACACGGCGCTAAAGCAGCTCGCAAAGTTGATCCAACTCGCGGAAGACACCGGCCTCTACCTTGATCTAACAGGACTGGCTTGCTATCACAAAAACAATATCCCTGCGTGGTACGACGCTCTGAGTGAGGATGAGCGTTGGAACGCGCAAGCGACATTCTGAGAGGCTATCGCTCGAACGTGCAGAGATAGCCCAGCGGTCTTCTGTTATGACCTGATGAACGAGCCGATTCTGCCTGGTAATGAACCGGCGACCGAGTGGCTCGCTGGCGAGTTGAGTGGGAAATTCTTCGTCCAGCGGATCTCGCTCGATTTAAAGAACCGGACGCGCGAACAAGTTGCTGAAGCATGGGTCAACACCATGGTTGACGCCATTCGCCGACAAGACGATCGCCACCTGATAACGGTGGGAGTGATTCCGTGGGTCTTTGCCTTCGGTGGGGGAAAACCGCTCTTCCACGGACCGGTCGTCGGCAAACGACTGAATTTTGTAGCCGTCCACTTCTATCCCAAGAAGGACGAAGTCGATCAGGCCCTAAAGGCCTTGAAGGCATATGAAGTCGGTAAACCCTTATTAGTCGAGGAGATGTTTCCATTGGCTTGCAGCCGGGAAGAGTTGGTGGAGTTCATCAACCAATCCTCAGAGACTACTGACGGATGGATCAGCTTCTATTGGGGCAAGACGCCTAGCGAACTACGTGCCACCGCATCACCTTCACTCGGGGAAGCCATTACAGCCTCGTGGCTAGATACGTTTCACACAATGTCCAAGACGATCGCGGCAAGTGAAAGATCGGACAGTGTCGGGGATCAATGACCGAGGTGCAATGCTGCACGCGCTGCGTGCAACCTCAGCGGACACACCGTGGAGCTTTGCATTCTTCCGGTGAGGATTCGACGATGCCGCCAGTCAAAACGAACATCCAAATACATCTCAGTTCCGTCCGAGACTTCGGTCGAATAGATTTTTCGTGATTCGTTGCACACGATCGTCGGGACCGTGTGGTCTACTCCAATGCGACCAAGGCAGCGTGTGGCCCGGTGGCGAGCTCAGCGCCTGTGCCCAAAAAATTGTGGCGGCGTTGAACACAAAGCTGGTCTTTGTAGCCGGATAAATTGTGGCTGTCCATTGCTGCGGATTCACCCCACCTTGCCAAGCCGTTCCGGCACCGACAATCTCAAGACCTTCGATGGCAGCTGGTTCGCCGTGATACTCCCAACCGATAAGCCCTGGGATCGAATCGCCATTGTGGAGATCGGTGCCTGTGAACATCCAGTGTTCCGATTTCGCGACTACCCAGTCGCCGCCTCCATTTACCGGCTCGACGTTTCTGGCCCCCATGAGCAGACCTTCGTCAGGGCCTCGATGCGGAAACGGACCATGATCCCGTTCCCGATTCACCGCATACTCGTTGTCGCCACCGTAAGGACCGCCTCTAAAAATGATGCGATTGGCTTGTCCATTCGATGATGGTCGAAACGGTGTCACCCAACACACGCTGTTCCCTGAAAAGAACAACAAGTTGACACCCGCGTCTCGCATGGTGACCGCGCTCTCGAACTGTCGGATATCCCAATATTCGTCGTGCCCCACGCTGACGAATGATTTGCAACGTAGGCCGCGTTCGGGGCTGAGCATGTCGCTGTTGGAACAGTAGGCGACGTCGTAGCCCTCTTTCTCGAGCCAAAACGCCAATGGAAACTCTAGGGGCAGAAATTCGCCAGAACCCACCGTCAGAGGATCGTTGACAACACCAGTGTATTGAGCTTCCCGGCCGTAGGGACGATCGAAACTAACATCTGCCCACGGCCCCTGATTGCCCTTCGGGTGTGTGTAGATCGAAAAATTGTTGGGCCAGCGATTGTAGGCCTGCCAGGTGTTGTCCGAGCACTGAAACAAGATGTCAGCAGGGCGATTATCGGTGACGATAAAAATCACGTAGCTTTGCCAATAGGCCTCGACTCCTTCGGGTTTAGTCGTAAGTCGCCCCAGATATACACCACTGAGCCAGTCATTTGGAATCGTCAACTGCAGCGATGGCGACCAGTTGCACTCGTGAAGATTCTTTTCGCCGACGAGTGGTTCCGGCTGAATCGTACCAGGAACCGAATCGACCGTTTTCATGAGGCGAGCGCCACGTCCTCCGTAGTACCCCATTCGAAAGAATTCCACTTTAAACTGTCGCACCGGATTTGTAGACACGAAGATATCGATGGTTTCGCCTGCATGAACACTTTGGCGGGAACAATAGCCTTCGATCCACGGAGATCGGAATCCCCCAGCGTCCAAACGAACGCGAGTCAATTGCCAATCGCGCGTGCCGGGGTGCTGGTTTTCCAACTGAATCGGATTGTGAGCAAGTGTTTTATTGGTCCCGTCGACTGGGATCTCCGGCTCGCTCGACTGAGCGTTGCAGGATGCGTGAAAAATCGTAATTGATGAACAGCAAAGGACGATCAGCGCGTATGGAAAAATACGCAGGCTGACGTACAGCGGAGTGTTTGATTTGGACATAACTTATCACCTGCTTTCGGGGCCTTTGGTGGAAGATTGGTACAGCCAATCAACAGGCAAACGCGTGATTTGGAGTGAATTTAACCCGGGATATTCGCAGTGGGCCAACAAAACATGATTGCCGACGAATTCGATTGCGGTGTAACAATACCAACCTTGCGGATCCGTGCCGAGATTCCGGACGTGCTGCCATGAGGTGCCCTCATCTTTCGAGATCGCAGCAGAAAACGGGCGGCGTCCAACCGGCTCTTTCGCGGCCAGCGCATCGTCGCCGTTGTTCCACACCAGCAGTAAATCGCCCGTTGCCGGAATCCGCTCGATTGAGGCCGGAGAGACCGTCGGCTGCAAAATACTGGACTTTTCCAGTTCAGACCACGTCTCGCCGCCATCCCCGGATCGTGACACCAGCTGACAATCGTGGCTCCGACAGAACATCAACAATTCATCATGCTTTAGTTCGACGACGCCTGGTTCTTGCGCCAATAGCTCTGATTGCAAACTGCTTTCGCTACGACGCCATGTCCGGCCTCCGTCGTCCGACAAGTAACACACAATATGTGCCGAGTTTTCCCACTTGGACCAACCGGGCAGGTAGTGTACTGCGAGAGGGACGACCAAACGACCATTTCTCAGCTGAATGACGCGATCGTTGTTAAGTACACGATAGCCTGGTTCATTTCCCGGTACGACAAATGTCGGTTCAGACCAACTCGCGCCTTCGTCTGAACTGGTACGCATCAGTATGTAGTCAAGATACGCGTACTTCGATCCCACAGGGCTCGCATACTTCTGCACATAGAACAATGCGATTCGGTCGTCCTGCAATCGCAGGAGTGAAACCGACATCAGATTCGCTTCACCTTCCTTTCGACTGACAACCTGCACATCCTCGACGCCCCATGTCTTTCCTTTATCCGAAGAATATCTTCCAGCGAGTTCTGCGGGAGCGTGATCCCCGGTGCCAATAAACTTCGAGTACACCAGTAGAATCCTTCCGTCCTTGAGCTGGACGAAATCCCCCTCGCTGTTTCGCCCGTTATTTGGACGGGGCGCAATGCGTAACGGTTTTTCGATGCCGTCAGCAACGCCTTGGGGGGGGCGATCCGTGGCGTGCCCCACTGCAGTCGTCAGGCTGGTGGCGATCGCTGTCACGGAGCACAAAACTTGCAGGTTGCGACGGAAGTGCGTCATTCTCACATCTCCTCGAAGTCGGTATGCGGGCGTCCCTCGAATCTCAAACGACGTCGTCCGACTAGGTTCGCGCGTCGATCTTCCTAATTGTGGTCGCATCATTGTCCGGGGTTCACAATGTTCGTGCAAACCCTCCACGATCGAAAACTTTGACTCGCACATAACTCGTCGTGGATTAGAGTATAATCGATCTCGCTCTCACGCTAACCAATTGCTCGATAATGGAGAAATACGATGTCCAATCTTTCAAGTCGCCGTAGGTTTCTCAAATCGGCAACAATAGCCGGAGCGGCGATCGCCTTGCCCGCCGTTCAGTATTCGCGACTCTACGGAGCCAATAGCCGATTGGGAATCGCGAGTATAGGAACCGGCGGTAAAGGTTGGAGTGACTTGAATGGCGTCGCGGCAAGTCCCAATGTTCAAGTGATCGCCCTATGCGACATCGATAGTTCGGCAAAGCATCTTGGCCAAGCGGCGGAAAAGTATCCGGCGGCACGACAATTCGACGATTGGCGGAAGCTGCTCGACGAGTCGCAGGACATCCGCGGTGTGTTGGTATCGACTCCGGATTTTATGCACGCGCCAATTTCATTGGCTGCCCTACATCTGGGCAAGCATGTGTTTTGCCAAAAGCCGCTCACGCACACCGTCCACGAAGCACGTCAAATGCAAATGGCTGCGAAGAAATTCAATTGTGTGACGCAGATGGGTAATCAGATTCAATCGCATTCGGCCTATCGAACTGCCGTACACATGATTCATTCCGGCATGATTGGAAAAGTCAAAGAAGTCCATTCGTGGCAAGGCGGCGAACCACGCTGGCCGAGACATATTCCAAGGCCACCGGGCAGCGATCCAATCCCTGCCCATGTGCGTTGGGATCTATGGCAAGGCGTTGCGCCAGAGCGTCCTTACAAAGCGGATATGTACCATCCGTTCCGCTGGCGGGGCTGGCAAGACTACGGTACGGGGCAGCTTGGCGACTTCGGATGCCACATTTTGGACCCTGTCTTCAAATCACTCAAACTCAGCGCGCCCACAAAGCTAACAGTCGAGGCTCCCACGTTGCTTCCAGAGTCCTGGACCGATCGTGCTACCGTACGTTACGAATTCCCGGGGACCGAGTATACGTTGGAACCGACGATCCACGTCACTTGGTATGACGCCGTGGGCGCTGTGCCGCCACGAGAGAGGTTAGGAGATGTCCCCGCAAGCTATGCCTTGCCCGGAGCTGGCTCCGTGTTGGTCGGCGAAAAAGGATCGCTGGTCGTGCCTCACGTGGCGATGCCTAAGCTATTCCCGGAAGAACAGTTTTCTTCCGATGAATTGCCTGTAATCGAAGGAGTCGATCACTACACTCAATGGGCAGACGCGTGTTTGGGCAATGGAAAGACAACATCACACTTCGACTATGCAGGACCACTGACCGAGGCAGTGCTACTTGGTACGATCGGGATTCGGTTTCCCGGACAAGTGCTTAAGTGGGACCCCAACGCCCTCGAAATCACAAATCATAAGAAAGCTCAAGAGTGGGTCACAAAGCCGTATCGAAATGGCTGGGAACCCGCGTGGATCTGACAGCCCCGGAAGGGCTTGGACAATTAGTTGCGGAGAAGGGCGACGGTGCTCAGTTCAACGAGTTGCCTCGCGCTATATTCTTCTCGCGTATCAAATGGGAGAGGTACTTCGCCGTCTCGTCAGCGATCACGTTGTAGCCAGCCAAATTCGGGTGACGGTCACCGTACCAGCCGGGCAAGTGTCCGAGGATCGCGTCGAGCTCATTCGACATCACCTCGACACCAGCGCCGTTCACGAACGGCATTACCAACTCGTGAAATTGTTCGGGAATGTTGGCGAGCGGGTAACGCCGATAGTTGAGCATGTTGTATCCCTTATCTAATTCCGCGGCATACCGAGGATAGATATCGAAGATTTTGAGCCTCTCTTCTTCGGCGACAGCCACAACCAAGTCGTTGATCTCTTTGCTGGCTTCTTCGTTGGCAAAGGGAATTACCGTCATTGGAATGAGTAACGCGTGTGGATGATCCTGTCGCAAGCGAGCGAGTAGTTCATGGAAATCCTTCGGGAAATTTACGTTGAAATCTTCGCGCCTCGCTCGATCATTCAAGCCGTAGCGAATAAAGATGAAATCCAAACCCGGCAGTTTGGCAGCGTCGCGGTCGTAGCGTCCTGAATCGAGGAGCCTGCGAATATATTCACCGCTCAAGCTGGAGTTGATGACATGGCACGGCGGCAGATCCGCTTCCGCGGCCAGCAATTGTTCCAACACGGTCTCTAAATGCGGACCTTCTGGCTTCAGCCGACGCGGCACGCTACCCTCGGTGGTGCTGTCGCCAAGCAACAGGATCTGAACTTTCCCGTCGTGCTCCGCACTCGCATCGCTTGGTGCACTCGCTAACGCGAGCATCACCGCAAGGCTAAGAACGGAAGTGTCAAAGAGTCTCGCGCCGAGTGATAACCAACTCTTCATCGAATCATTCAACCTCATAGTAAAGTGGCGTGGATCGTCCTCGTAAATCGCAGACGAGTATAGCTCAGGTTTTCCATCGACGCTGAGTCGAGTCCTCGCATCATTCGAGTTTGGCGTCGACGTGAATGTGTAATCGTCCGATAGCCGTCACTCCATGCTCGTTGGTTCGCGTTACGCTCACGACGTAGTCGCCGGGTTTCTCGTAGGTGTGCGTCGTGCTGGCGTAGCCATCGGGGGCAAGCTTGACTGCGTTTCCGTCGGATTGGACTTCGACCTTGTTGCTTCCATCGCCGAAATCCCACACTTCTTTTCCGGCGGTCGTATTGAACGTGCGGACTTTGAACGTGATTGGATCGCCCGCGCGAATGCCGGTCGTGGGATAGAAGTTTGGATGAATCGAGGGGATGGCGCGGTCGGCGTTTTCTCGATCGACGACAATCACGACGCCGAAGTCGTACGATAAGTTTCCCTCATCGTCCGTCACACGCAGGATCTCACTGTAACGGCCGGGTCTGCCGTACGTTCGCTGAACTTGCGGGGTCTTGACGACGGTGCCATCGTCGAACCGCCATTCGTATCCGGCGATCTTGCCAGACTTGCTCCATGATCGCGAGCCATCGAGCGTCACTGTCTCGTCGGTAAAGATGACGTGATGGGGACGAGCCACGGCAATAACGTGCGGCTTGTATTCTCGCTGATACGCTTCCCACAGAAACGCATAGCCTTCTTGCGTACCCCATTTGCCGGACGGTTGGCGGCTCTTGATCTCGAAATGCAGATGCGACCAACCGCCGCTGCCTCCTTCCTTGCCGAGTAAGCCAATTCGTTCGCCTCGCGAGACGACACGACCGGGTACGATCGACTCGTCGATTTCCTTCAGGTGGCTGTAGCGGTAGTACCAGCCGCGGCCATCAAGCATGTAAACCACGTCGTAGCGAGGCGACACGGGCGTATCCTTTTTGTGTCCGTCCAGCACGGTTTCGCCAACGGAGACCACTAAGCCGTCGGTGGCCGCGATAACTTCGACGAGCCCTTCACTGCCGCCGATGTCCAGACCGCTGTGATAGTAGATCGCTCGCTTGCCGGTTCGCTCGCCATCTGCGTATCGGTCGCAAACCACTTCTGTTTGACGGGATAAGAAAACGTATCCGGTTGCACGAGGGGAGATCCCGCCGGCCAAAGCCGTAGTCGGGCGTCTTTATCGAGTCCCCACGAACTGGCCGTGCCGTTTTCGTTGTAGCCCTTTGTAATAGAACAGTCGATCTGTACGCCACCGACCGTTTGTGGCAAATGATAGGTCGCCGAGATCAACTCGGCACGTTTGCCGTTTACTTCGACCCAGACAACAGCTCGACGAACGGCGAAGCACACCGCGTCGTGAGTTTCCTTTACGTCGATCAACTTGACCTTTGCCAACGATCCATCACACAACGCAACATCCGCCGACTCGCCGATCGTCAGATCGACAACTCGAACCAGCGGATCAATGGCAGCGGGAACCTCCGCGGCAGTGCAAGTTATTGTTGCTAGGCATGGCAGTATGACCATCAACATTACATCCAGTTGAGTTTTCACATTAACCTCGCGCATGGTTGAACCGTTGAGCATTCTGATTTGAGTGGCCGAAGCTGCCGGACTCCAAATTAGGCGTCGTTGCAGCAAGACCAGGCCAATCAGTGTACTATGTTTGCTACTTGAGTATGGGTTTGCTGCTTGCATATTGGTGTTTGCTGGACTCGCCGCGGAGACATTCGGATGAGAAGTGATCGATCAACGAAACTCGCTTTGCCAAGTCCAGCGATATCGCGCCGCCGAGTCTTGCATACGATCGGAGTCCATGCCGCTTCCCTGCCTGTGCTGAGTTGGTTGAGAAACTCCAACACACTGGCCGCCGACACTTATGAGCCACTCAACCGCTATCCACGGATGGTCCATGAATTCTTTGTGCGGCAGGTGCGGGAAGCCGGCGAACGCCACATCAAGAAGCTGAGTCAGCTCCAGACAAAAGCCGACGCGGAGGAATATGTGCGAGGCGCGCAAGATCGGATTCGACAAGCGTTTGGTGCTCATCCCGATCGCACTCCGCTAAATCCACGGGTGACGAGCGTCGTCGAACGCGACGGCTATCGAATCGAAAATGTCATCTTTGACAGCCGACCTGGATTTCCGGTCACTGCGAATCTCTATGTTCCAACAAACAACGCGGGCCCAATGCCCGCCGTGGTGGGGACGTGTGGACACTCCAATAACGGAAAGGCGGCGGAAGCCTATCAGTCCTTCGCTCAGGCGTTGGCCCGCCAAGGTTACGTCTGTTTACTCTATGATCCGATCGGCCAAGGCGAACGGTTGCAATACGTGAAGGAAGATCTGACGTCGCAGATCGGCGTGGGTGTGCGCGAGCATCTGCATGCTGGCAATCAACAGTTCCTGGTCGGTGAGTTTTTGGGAATGTGGCGAGCTTGGGACGGCATCCGCGCGCTCGACTATCTATTAACTCGACCCGAGGTCGACCAGAATCGCATCGGTGTCACCGGCAACTCGGGCGGTGGAACAATGACAACATGGCTCTGCGGCGTCGACCAACGATGGGCGATGGCGGCACCGAGTTGTTTCGTTACGACGTTTCGTCGCAACATCGAGAACGAACTGCCACAGGACACCGAACAATGTCCGCCTCGCGCGCTGGCACTCGATCTGGATCATGCAGACTTCCTCGCCGCGATGGCTCCCAAACCAGTCATCATCCTGGCCAAGGAACGCGACTATTTTGATGTTCGGGGATCGGAAGAAACTTACCAGCGATTGCGGAATCTGTATCGACTGCTCGACGCAGAAGACAACATCGCGTTGTTTGTGGGCCCGACCGGGCACGGCTATTCGCTCGAGAATCGTGAGGCAATGTATTCCTGGTTCATTCGAGCTACCGGCACGACGGCTGTTCCTAGCGAACGGCAGTTCGATGGCATGCTACATGCGACAGCCGACGTTGAATTCAGCGCCGAGCCAGCGCTTGTGATCGAGAAAGACGAGGCGCTGTGGTGTACGCCCAGAGGGCAAGTCGCCGCCCTCGAGAACACTCGTACCCTCTTCGACTTTACTCGCGAGAAATCACAACGCCTCGCCGCATCTCGCGCGCAACTATCGGGATCAGCGTTGAAGAGTGCGGTCGTTGACGTATTGAAATTACCAGGCGACCGGGGCGGCGCGCCAGACCATCGCCACTATCGCCACTTGGGATCGCGAGGTTATCCGGCGAAGTATGCCATGGCTTACGCCGTCGATACGGAGCCGGGTATCCAAGCGATCGTGTATCGGTTGACTGACGACCGCTGGCATTCACGACCGCCGCGCGCCGGCCAGCGGGCGATCCTGTATGTGTCGCATCTGTCCAGCGACAACGAACTGCGCGAAGAGCCTCTGATCCGCGAAGTGATGCAGGCTGAACCTGCATCGCCACTTTTTGCTTGCGATGTTCGCGGCATTGGCGAGTCGCTACCGGACACGTGCGATCCCGGATCCTTCCATAGCGCCTACGGCAGCGATTACTTTTATGCGATTCACAGCCTGATGCTTGATCGACCGTATGTCGGGCAGAAGACATTCGATGTGTTGCGCGTGCTGGATTGGCTCGCATCGTTGGGCCATACCGACGTTCATCTGGTGGGCCGCGGCTGGGGAGCGATTCCGGCGACATTCGCCGCAGTGCTCTCGAACAACGTCCGGCAAGTCACACTAAAAAACTCGCTCACGTCTTATGCCGAGATCGCAGAGAGCGAGCACTACGACTGGCCCCTTTCCACACTGTTGCCAAATGTCTTGGCACGCTTTGACCTTCCGGACTGCTATGAGACGCTGAACTCGAAGAAACTTCGACGCATCGAATCATGGAGCGCGGAGTCTCACTCGCGGTAGTCCAAGCAGCATTCAGTAGTGTCGCAAGGTTGACAAGACGGTGGTACGTCACTCGACCGGTTGCAACAAGAAATGCTCGAAGAACGAGTAGATCACTTCATTCGAATCATCATTGGGTGAATGGTCGGGGCGGTTGGTCATGGCGACGCGGTCGTTGTGGCCGAGGATTTTATTGACTTCGATCGAGTGATTAAGCGCTTCCCACCGCCGCGGTGCGTCCTCAGAGCCGCCCGAGACCAAGAAAGGCCGTGGGGCCATTAAGACGTGCAACTCGTGCAAATCATGACCGGCGGCGGTCAGTTTCGGGTACAGGCCGCGAGCGGGATTGTCCTTGGTCGGGACTCCTCGCTCTCGCCACGGTTTCGGATGATAGCCGAGATACCACGGCTCCCAGTAGTTCACGCTGGGCCGGGCATCGTCGAACACGATGCCGGGATCGGACCAGGCGGCACAGGCGAACTTGTCGAACAGGCAGGATGCGAACATCGCCCACTTGCCGCCGAATGAATGTCCGACGATGCCGATTCTTTGCGAGTCCACTTCCGGGCGGTTGGCCAGCACATGCCAAGCGTTGGCCGCCGCATAGCCGAGCATCGAAAGCGGTTCGACTTGAGCGTTTTCGATACTGGGATAGTAAAGGGCGTAGGTCTTCGCTGCGCTGGCTTCGGTCGTACCGATCGACAACGTGACAAAACCGCGGCGAGCGAGTTGCAACGCAAAGTCGCGATTTGGGCTGCCTTGGCCGATAGCCGTTTCCGGTTCGTAGAACACCGTCACGACGGCGGGCTTCAGTCCATCGCCGTCGGGAATCAGCAGGTAGCCCGTTGTTTGTTCGTGCGGAGTCCAGTTGAAGCGAATGCGATGCTGCGTGAAATTGTCGCGGCGGGTCGTGTCAAGAACCTCGACCTTAGGCTCGGTGATAAGCGACGGCCACTCGCCGAGCAGACCTTGCCACTGGGTCACGATCTCGGTGCGGCGACGTTGCCAATCGGCTGGCGTCTTTACCGTCGTGCCGTCAGCGAATTCGAGCGGCGACGTGTAGTTGCCGAATTCGCCTTGCCAGCGTTGAGGCGGCGAGAAGTAGGACGCGATCTTATCCCAGGACTTCGTTCGGACAGGCGGCGCGTCTGTTCTACTTGGTCGACTCCATTTCAACTTGGCGACGAAGATGCTGTTGTCGCTGCCGTGTTTCTCGACGCCGGCTGGTTGCATCCATTCGGTGACGGTGACCCATGTTTCGTTGGGCGACACGTCGACCACGCCAAAGTTTCCGAGTCGGGCACCTCGTTCGGGTACGAGGATTTGTTCTGTGTGGCGAAGGACGTGCAGCTTGTCGGGATCGACTTGTGCAATGAACAGCGGAGCACGATGCCGGAAGACGTGATCGTTGTCCGCGCCGCGCCTCGTGTAGACGAGGAAAAGCCCATCGCTGTGCGTCACCCAATGTTGCTGCGTGTTGTAGTTGCCCAAATCGCTACCGTCGTCGAACGTCCACTGCCGCTGTGGTGTAAAGTGCAGCCCATCGTCACTGACGCTGACGTAACCATGATCGTCGTTTCGCATCGTCAAAAAGTATCGTCCTTGAAATCGTGTTAGCGATGGTTCGTACAGCCCGCGCTTAATGGGCACGGTCAACTCGTTGCCGTGCTCGACATAGTCCAGCGTTCGGCCATCGAAGCGACAGCGGCAGACCGTTACCGAGTACTGCGTTGCTGTGGGTTCCTTGAAATAGATCGGGATCAGCACGTCGCCGCCGGGCAGATCGACACGTTGGACGCTGCCGGAACCGGCACACTGGAACTTCGGTTCGGCAGGCAAGTCGACGGTGTTCCAAGCCGCCCACTGCTTCGCCGGAGCATCGTAGACGGCATACGCAATTCCCCGCGGACGTACGTGCATCACGCGGTTGTCGCGATACCACACGGTGTGACCGAGGCCGAGCAATCGTTGGCTGGCAGCATGCCACTGCGGGGCAAAATCGCAGACGGTTGTTTCATCACCTGCTTGCAGCAAGTGCGGTGCGATCGATGCGCCGGTCGGGAGCGGTTCTGATGCGGCTCCCATGATCTGCCTTGCGAACGATTCGTGCGGCATCGGCTCGGTCCACGACTTGCCCAGATCCGATGAGCGAGTTTCGTTGAGCGCGTAGAATACATCTGAGCCACTGAGCAGCAACTTTTGCATCGTCATAACAACGAGTGGTTCCTGCGAGTCGTTTCCCGGTGTGTTCGCGGGGATCGCGCCAGCTCGCGCATGCACCCAGCACATGGTGCCATCGAAGCCGCTGTGTGCGACGGTTCGTTCGATGGTGAACGAGAGCTCGGGTTGTTGCTCGGCAATCGCTGTGGTTGCAACGGAAAGTAGCAATAAGTGGATAGATAGTTTCATCCTTTGTCCGTCCGTATTGTCTGGGTGATGAACCTGAGGTGAGCGTGCTGCTGCGGTAGCGATCATTATGTGATGTTCGCGTCGTCGTCGCGAGTCTGGCACGAGATTTCAGACGCGATGGTAGAGCCCAGAAATGTGGTGAGAATCGTGATATGATGATCTCGACCCGCACCAAGCTGGTTGTCAGTTGATGTTTGTACTATGGGAGTTCAGATCACGATGTCGATTCGAAACGCGGCTGCCACCATCATAAGCGTGCTCGTCAGTTACCATTCGCTCGTGGTGTTTTCCGAGCCTACCAAGGATGGTGAGTTCCTCGTTCAGTCCAATCTTCGCGCTGGTGTTGCCAAGGTCGACATCACACCCAGCGAGACAAATGGAGTGATCGTGACGGGCCATCGGCGCGAAGTCTTTGGCGTTCGTGATCGACTACGAGCCGGAGTGCTCGTGCTGGACGATGGTGAGACGAAAGCGGCGATCGTGACGCTTGATACCATCGGTGCTTGGGACGAGATGGTCAACTTGGCTCGTAAGCGAATCGAAAAGCTCGCCGGTATTCCCTCGGCCAACATTCTGATTGCCGCCTCGCACAATCATTCGGGACCCGCTTTCGAAGTCGAGTCAAAATGGGGCCAGGAGTTGATCGACAAACTTGGCAACGCCGCCGTCCAAGCGGCAGGCGAAATGCGATCGGTGACCGTAGGCTATGGCGAGGACCAGATTGGATTCAGCATCAATCGCCGGAAGGTTATTAACGGGCGCGCCGTCGTGCGGCTGAATCCGGAAGGCCCCAACGACCAGCGCGTCAAGGTACTGCGTTTTGATGATGGGCACTCGTTAACCCCATTGGCTGTGGTGATGCACGCCGTGTGTCATCCGTGCTTCTTCACCTGGGGCGACAAGGGCTCGCAGCCGTATCCAAACGGTTATCCCAAGATGAGTGCGGATTTCCCCGGCGAGGCACAAACCTTTGTCGAGATGTGTTACGGAAACGAAACCAGCTCTCTCTTCCTGCAGGGTTGTGCTGGCGATATTCGACCGAACTTGCCGGGCCATCCGTATCGTTGTGCTGATGAGGCTGACATTCAATGGGCGGGCCGCGATTTGGGAACTGCCGTCGTTCGCACACTCGCGCGTGGAGTGACTCGCGAGGAGTTGCACGAGCGACCGTCGTACTATGCGATCCGTGTGGCGAGCTCGATCGTGTCGCTACCGGGGAAAGAAGGCCGAATCGACGCCGAGTTGCAAGCGATGAAGATCGGTCCTTACTTGTTGTTGACGATGCCTGGCGAGCCGATGGTTGAGTACGGTTTCAAATTAGAGCGAGCGATTGCGGATCGAGCGACTCCGATCATCGTGGGATACGCCAACGGCAACCTCGGCTACATCGCCACGACGGATGCCTACGCGGTCGGTGGCTATGAACCAAACACCTCCAAGCTTACTCCCGAAGCCGAGCCGATCATTTTGAGTGAACTTAGTCGTCTCGCGGATCGCGTCGTTGGTGATGTCTTCGAGTCGTTCTCGAAGCACCCTAAGGACGTCGAGCGTCGGGAAGTCCTTGAGAAAACAAACTCCTCACTCAAGTCAACGGAAACGAAACGGTGACCCATGACAACATCGCATGACGCAGCGCGACGTGCCTTTTGGGCCGAGCAAATGGAACTGGGCTATGAGTTGATTGGGCGGGTATTGCCTTTTGAGGTCACCGAATGCGGTGAGGGCTTTGCTTCGATTCCAGATGCCGCCGCAGCCGCCAACGTAGAAATGTTGTTCTCTGATTCTAAAATCGCCGGTGAACTGGAAAGAGTGTTCTACATCCGCGAAGGACTGGTTCAGGATCTGGTCACCATCGGTCGTGAAATGAACAACCGTGGCTGGATCCTGAAGATCGAAGACGGCTATCGTTCGATGGAAATGCAAAGCCAACTCGTGCGTAAGCCGGAGCTGTTCGACGCGATTCTGAGGAAGTGCATTTGGGAGAACGGCGGTGATCTTCCCGCAGCCGAGATGGTCTTCCGAAGGGCGATCGTGCTGATCGCCAACATTCCCAAGATCGGCACGCACATGTCCGGTTCGGCGGTCGACATTTCCGTGTTTCGCCGCGACGATGGCAGCGAAGTATGGCGAGGAAACTCCTATTTGGAGATGAGTGAACGCACACCAATGCGGTCACCATTCGTTGATGCGAGCGACCTTCAAAACCGACTCGATATTACCGCGATGATGGAAGAGTACGGCTTCATCCACTTTCCCTATGAGTTCTGGCATTACAACCAAGGCGATGCGATGGCACACCTCCTCAGCGGCCAGCCATCCCCCGCACGGTACGGCCCGGTACACTGGGACAGGGTTACGAACGAGGTCACGCCGTACGACGACCCGCTCAGCCCGCTCAATCCTATGGAAGTGATTGAACGGGAAATCGATGCAGCCCGAACTCGTGCAACACAGTAAACTTACGTGAAGACACTTTCGAACAACAGAAGGTATGCCGCAATGTATAAGACAAACGCGTCTCTTATCCTTCTCCTACTGATTGCCACCGCGACGCTGGCGGATGCTGAAGACACGTCCGCTGAGAATTCTGCTGCATGGAATGTCGGCACTGCCGCTGCAAACATCACACCCGAGCGACGTCTGCACATGGCCGGCTACGCCGGCCGAAAGGAGCCTGCCGAAGGGACTGAGCAAGAGTTATTCGGTAAAGCAATCGCCATCGAAGATCGAGAAGGTAATCGAGTCGTCTCCGTAACGCTGGATCTGATTGGTGTACTCGAAGAACTTCGCACAGCGGTCGCCACGGCAGTGCATCTGAAGTATCAACTGCCGCCGCACGCATTATTAATGAACGCGTCACACACACACTGTGGCCCCGCCTATGGCCGCGAGGATGCCAAGGACTACTTCGACAGCCTAACTGCAACGCTAGTCGAATTGGTGGGGCAAGCATTGAAAGAGCTAGCACCGGCAAACCTCTCGTACAGTTTCGCGAGTTGCAGCGTGGCTATGAACCGTCGCACGCCCACGGACAACGGATTTGTGAATCACCCAAACCCGAACGGGCCAGTCGACCACACCGTCCCAGTCTTAAGTGTTCGCAACCCAGACGACGATGCGTTGCGAGCAGTCGTCTTTGGTTACGCCTGCCACAACACGACCATGGGATTCCTTCGCTGGCTGGGAGACTACGCCGGGTATGCACAAGAGAATATCGAGCGTGATCATCCTGGTGTCATCGCGTTATTCATGATGGGTTGTGGCGGTGACCAGAATCCCTACCCACGCAGCGAACTGAAATACGCGCAAATGCATGGCCGCTCACTAGCCACGGCAGTCGAAGCAGCTTTAGAAATTAACCAAACCACGCTCCGCCACCAAACACTCGTTCATGGACCGCTGAGCAGTGTTATGGAGTCCGTTAATTTGGAGTTTGCAGCATCTGACCGCTCTGACTTTGCTTACCCAGTCCAAGTCATCAGATTCGGTGACGATCTTATGATGGTCGCATTAGGGACCGAAGTAGTTGTGGATTACGCTTTGCGTCTAAAACGCGAACTAACAACACCTGATGGTCCGGCAATTTGGGTTGCGGGTTACTCGAATGTCTACTCCGGATACATCCCCAGCAAGCGAGTTCTCCTGGAAGGCGGCTATGAAGCCCGCAGCCGCCCTTGGAAACCAGACCTCGAAGAACGGATCGTTGCTAAGGTACATGAGCTCGTCGACCGACACCCCTAAACCGGTCGCATCGAATGCGGTCTAACTGATTTTGAAGCGAGAAGAGATCATGCAAACGCGGCGTGATTGGATGAGATCTACGGCCCTGTTGGGACTGACGGCGTCCGCGCCGCTTTCGATCCAAGGCGATGAAAGGAGCACGTCCGAACCAATCAACATCGGCTCGCGGCGAGAGCTGTTCGTTGATCACTACCTCATCGAGCAACTCGACCGAGCAAAGCTCGAACTTCATCGCCCGATTCGGCGCGAAGTCGTGTTTCGCACTGATGCTCCGTGGGAGGGAAATGGAAGCGCTTATCAAAGCATCTTCCGCGATGGCGACGTGTTTCGAATGTACTACCGCGGCGGCCATCATGTCGCCTCGAAGGCGTACGTCAAGGAGAAGAACTCCTGGGAGACGCTCTGTTTGGCCGAGAGCCGCGACGGCATTCATTGGACCCGTCCGGAATTGAATATCGTTGACTTTCGCGGATCAAAAAAGAACAACCTGATTCTCGATGCTGCCATGGTTAGCGAGATCGGAGGCAGCCCTGCTCACACAGCCGTCTTCAAGGACACAAATCCTGCCTGCCCAGAGAATGAGCGTTACAAGATTGTCATCGTGGGCAGCAAGCCCCGGGGACTTTATTTGTTGGTCTCGGGGGACGGAAGCCATTTTCAGCTGAAAAGCAATCGTCCCTTCGCGACTAAAGGCGCGTTTGATTCGCAAAACCTCATGTTCTGGGACTCTGTTGCAGAAACTTATCGCGAGTACCATCGTCAATTCGACCAGGGCGTGCGCGGCATCATGACGGCTGCGTCAAAGGATGTAGATAATTTTCCGGAACCACGTTGGCTCGAGTATCCCGATGCCGCAGAGCAGGCCCTGTATACCAATCAGGTTCAGCCCTACTACCGAGCGCCACACATCTTTGTGGGCTTTCCAATGCGTTACAATGACCGCGGCTGGTCGCCATCGATGAACAACTTACCGGGACTCGAAGAGCGTCAATATCGCGCAAAGCAGCATCCCCGATACGGAACAGCAGTGACCGATGCTGCATTTATGACAAGTCGTGACGGCGTCACATTTTCCCGCTGGGGCGACGCCTTCATTCGACCGGGCCCCGCAACGAAAGACACATGGGTCTACGGAGACAATTTCATATTCTGGGGTATGCTGCAGACAAAGTCGCATCTGGACGACGCACCTGACGAGATATCCCTCTACGCAACCGAAGGATACTGGGAGGGCACCCACACGAGCGTTCGCCGCTACACCCTGAGACAGGACGGATTCGTATCGGTAAACGCGGACTGGCGGGGCGGAACTCTTCTAACGAAACCGCTAATTTTTGAGGGCACACAGCTGCAGCTGAATTTTGCGACGTCTGCGGCAGGCTCGGTCGTAATCGAAATTCAAGACGTCGGTGGGAATCCGCTGGAAGGTTACTCATCGGCAGATTGCCCCGACATATTTGGAGATACCATCTCCGGAACAATCACCTGGAAAGGTGGCGAGAGCTTGGCTTCGCTATCCGGTAAGCCGATCAGATTGCGGTTCGACCTCAAAGATGCCGATCTTTACAGTTTGCAGTTTGTGCAAGGCGAATAGGGGTTACCGAGATAAACTCCTAGGGTCGGAACAACTATCCGTTCGATCGTTTTTGTGACTAGCCCACATCGCCCCCAGAACATCGGCTCTCAGGAGCATCGTGCTGACCTGAGGCCAACTCTGACAGGAAGAATACGGCATTCGCAATTTGCCCCAGGCAGCTTCAACTGCTGCCACACTTCACTCTCTGCGCTTGAGACACTCGTATTCGAGCCAGTTTCACTAATGTCGAGACGTTAGATCTCAGTCTCATCGCGAAGTGACTTGTCGAGAGTTTTTGTCCCTAATACATCCAATTCACCGATAAGTTCTTCCAATGCAATCTCGGCAAGCCGACCTTGAGCATCATCACTTTCCACGCGAGGCACAGGTAACCATAACACATCCGGGATCGACGGCAGAGAGTTCAGCGAATCCATCGCGTCATCGGTATCCGCGATCTGCGACAAGACAACATCATGATTCTCCGATCCCACCAGCGGTGACGCCAGACTGCCAGTTTCAAGATTTGGCTGCTCAGAACTATCGCCTGACTTGGCGTAGGTCGACAACATGACGGAGTCCACAGACTCACCTTCTGGCTGGCTGCGACTGGGATCACTTAGGTAATTGATTACCTGAAGCACATCCAGAGGCGATATGAAACGATTGCCGTCCGCGTCGTAGTAGTATTCCGGTATTTGATCGGCGGACGTTGGTGTCGCCAAGGGGCCGGTTCCGCTGTCGTTGATTCTGTTGATCCGAATCAACGCGTCGATAGGCGTCACGATTCCGTCACGATTGGTGTCGAGCGGATTTACAGGATTTTGCCAAGCGTTATCATTGGCAACTCGAATTTGGGCGACGCCGTCGATTTCGCGAAGTACGTGGTAAAGCGTTCCATCAGAGAACTCAGGCACGTCGAGAGCCCAATTCGTCCCGTAACTAACGCTGTCATCGCCGTCGTGGATGACGAGAAGTTGATTCGCCGGATCGGTAATACGAATCACCGTCGCCGCGTCGAGTATCAGTGTGTTGCCACCAGATTCACCCGTAATATTGATGACCTCGATGTTCTGAATCGCGCCTTCGGGGAACGCTGTCATGTCCAGCGTTTGCCCGCTGCCAATCTGCCGCAGCGTATCAACGCCCGCCCCGCCATCAAATGTCAGAGTACCCGAGAACACGCCATCCAGATTAGCGAGACTGAGGACATTGTCATTGTCGTTTCCGATGAAGGTGATACCTGAAAGCGAACTGCCCGGGCCGCGGAACAATTCCATAGACCCAGATTGCACGACTACATCGTCGCCATCAACGAATGTTTCGACGTCGGCGAGTGGGATTACGACTTCAAGATTCGCACCACCCGAAGTTCCGTCCTGAATCGTTACTAGGTGATCTTCGACTTCGCCATCCGGCGCTGCCCCTGTCGGCGCGAGTCCGCCTGCTGAACTTAGCCGGAAGCGAGCGACCGTAGTCCCCGGTATCGCACCGGCAGGAACTGTGAATGAGAAGACGTTATCGCCGCTCACTACATCATCGCTGATCAAGATTTGCTCGTCACCAGTCCAATTCCCATCCTGATTGAAGTCAATCCATGCATCCAACTTTCCAGCTTCGGATGCAGTGACCAGCAAGCTTGATTGTGTATCGACGCTTGCAGATATAATCGTTGCCGTGACAAGCGCTCCGTCCTCATCACTACTTTGGTTATCGCTGTCGTCTCCGTCAGCGCTGGCCGTCGGCTGGCCATCGACATCAGAATCGACGCCAGCGCCAAGGAACAACGATGTAATCACATGCCGTGCGCCGTCGTGACTCAACAGCGTGGGGTATCGCGGCGTAGCTATCGAGTCCTCTGCATCACCAAAATCTAAGGCTTGTGATAGATCGTCATCACTTATCGTAACGGTTTGGCTCTGAGTTCCAGACTCGGAACCATTGGTAACGCTCGTGATATCCACTATCACGCTCTCGTTAATTTCATCCAGTGTGTCCTGCGCTGCAGTAACGGTAAATGTACCAGTCGTAGTACCCGGCGCGATTACGATCTGTGTTCCACTTGGTGTGTAATCATCCGTCAATGTCGCCGTGCCACCGAAACCAAAATTCACCGTAACCGGCAAGCTCGACACGGCGGATAATGTGGCGGTAAATGTCGCAACTCCTGATGCCTCGTCAATAGTGGAGTTGTCGACCGACAATGTCACCGTCGGCGGATCATCATCGTCGTTGATGGTCGTTGTCTGCGACTGCGTTCCCAATAGCGTCGCGTTGATCACACTCGCAATGTCCACGCTCACTGTTTCGTTGACTTCGTCGAGCGAATCCTGAGCCGCTGTGATCGTGACCGACCCGCTCGAATCACCCGCTGCGATTACAATTTGAGAGCCACTTCTGGTGTAGTCACTCGTCAGTGTGGCAGTCCCACCAAACGCCAGATTGATCGTGACCGGCAGACTCGAAACACTAGAAAGTGTCGCGGTGAAGGTGGCCGCGCCGCCTGCCTCGCTAATATCGCTACGATCCACGGACAGGATGACGACTGGTTGGTTATCGTCATCCACAATCTTGGTCGTCTGTGATTGAGTTCCCAACTCCGTCCCGTTGACGACATTCAGAATCTCGACAATCAACGCCTCGTCGGCCTCGTCCAGAATGTCCTGCGTGGCGGTGACCGTGAGAGTGCCGGACGTCGCACCTGCTGGGATGACGATTTGTGATCCGCTACGTGTGTAATCGTCCGTCAACGCAGCTACCCCACTGAAACCGAGATCGATGGTTACCGGTAGGCTTGATACCGATGAAAGCGTCGCGGTGAATGTCGCTACGCCAGAAGCTTCACCGATGGATGCGGTGTCGACAGATAGTATCACAGTCGGTGGAGTGTCGTCGTCGGCAATGGTGGTAACCTGAGTCTGCGTCCCGAACTCAACCGCATTTGTCACACCGATAATCTCTACCACCACGGTCTCGTCGACCTCGTCGGGCGTGTCTTGTTTCGCTGTGACCGTTAGGGTGCCAGACGTGGCACCTGCCGGAATCAGAATCTGCGTTGTACTACGCGTGTAGTCAGCGTTCAAAGTGGCCGTGCCACTGAAACCAAGATTAACGGTGACTGGAAGAGTGTAAGCGGTCGACAAGATTGCGGTAAACGTCGCGACGCCGCCAGCTTCTTCGATGTTCGCATCGTCCACGGACAGCGTCACTGTCGGCGGAGCGTCCGCATCGGTTACGGTAATTCGCAGATCCTGCACATCGCTGAGTTCACCATCGCTAACCGTAATATGGACTTCGTAAACATTATCGGCGCCAAAGTCTCTTGGAACCTCGAAGTCAGGAGCCGAAATGAATGCGAGTGCCCCCGAATTGACGTCTAGTGTAAAGAGATCCTTATCGACCCCGCTCAAACTGTAAGTCAAACCTCCGCCGCCTTCGGTTTGGCCATCGATGTCGCTCGACTGAACGTCATTCACTGCTGACTGATTCTCGGGGATCGACACCATCGCCGCGCTGGTGATCGTCGGCGGCTCATTGACATTGGTGACCGTGACGGCAATGTCTTGGAAGCTGGTCGACTGACCATCGTTCACTGTGACTTGAACATCGTAACGATTGTCGCCACCCAGATCGCCCGGAGACTCGAAGTTAGGTGCCGACTGGAACCGAAGGATGCCTGTGTGTCGGTCGATCAGGAACAAGTTCCGATCAACACCACCAGTCAGACTGTAAGTCAAACCGCCACCGTCTTCCGTCTGGCCATCCAGATCGCTCGACTGAACATTAATGACAGCTGTCTGATTCTCCGCGACATTGACGGTCGAGTTACTCGTAATGCTCGGAGGTTCGTTGAGGTTCGTGACAGTCACCGCAATGTTCTTTTGAACAGTCAGTCCACTCGAGTCCGTAACGGTTACCTCGACCTCGTAGATGTTGTTCGCTCCCGTATCGTTCGGATTCTCGAAATCCGGCGACGCGCTGAAGGTTAATGCTCCCGAGTCAGGATCAATTGCGAACAACGCCGCGTCCGTGCCGCCAGACACGTGATACGTTAGTCCATCACCCTCCGTGTCTCCATCCGAGTCGAATGCTTCGACGTCCATAATTGAGTTCTGGTTCTCATGCACGCTAACCATACTGCCGCTGGTAATAACAGGTGCTTCGTTGACATTGGTCACGGTCACAGCAATGTCTTGAGCGCTACTTAGTTGGCCATCCGTAACGGTAACCCGGACTTCATAGATATTGTCGCCTCCCATGTCACCTGGAAGCTCGAAGTCTGGTGTCGAAAGGAACGTCAACACGCCCGTGTGACGATTGATTATGAATAAGCTACGATCGACACCACCAGTTAGGCTGTAAGTCAAACCACCGCCATCTTCGGTTTGCCCATCCGGATCCGACGATTGCACGTCGATCGCAGCGACTTGATTCTCTGCAACACTTACGACCGCAGCACTCGTGATACCTGGAGATTCGTTGATGTTCGTAACCGTAATGGTTACATCCTGCACATCGGTTAGAGCGCCATCAGTGACAGTGATCTGCAAGTTGTAGACATTGTCTGTTCCAGCATCTTGGGGGCTTTCGAAGTCCGGCGCTGTTTGGAACGCAAGTACACCGGTGCTCGAATTCAGAACAAATAGCGAGTGATCAACACCGCCAAGACTATAAGTTAAGCCGCTGCCCTCAACCTGACCGTCGGGGTCCGCAGACTGAATATCGAATACCGTGGTCAGATTCTCCGTGACGACGAATCCCGCAGGAGTTGTGATCAACGGTTGCTCATTGACGTTGGTAACAGTAACAACAAAGTTGCGTGAGCCAGTTAATCCATCCGGATCGGTAACACTGACTCGGACGTCATAAACTCCGTCGAAGTTGCTGTCCTGAGGGGTCTCGAAGTCAGGCGGCGTGCGGAAAGTCAACAGGCCGACATGACGGTCAATAACAAAGAAGCTTTGATCACCGCCGCCGCTGATGCTATAAGTCAGGCCACCACCGTCCTCCATCTGACCATCTGGATCGCTTGACTGCACATCTACGACCGCTGTCTGCCCCTCTGGCACGTTAACATTTCCAACAGACGTAATGCCGGGAGCTTCGTTAACTCCTGTCTCATTGACGTTAGTCACTACTATGTTCAGGTTTTGTACATCCGTCAGTTGCCCGTCGTCGACCGTAACTTGCACGTTGTAAACATTGTCGGCGTCGACATCTTGAGGTGACTCATAATCCGGGGCCGTAATGAACGCCAATACGCCCGTGTTGACGTCAAAACTGAAAAGGTTCTTATCCACACCTGCCAAGCTGTAGACTAACCCACCGCCAGCCTCGGTATTACCATCCAGGTCGCTCGACTGTACATCGATAACATTCGATTGGTTTTCAGGCATGATGACGATCGCCGCACTCGTGATTGTGGGTGTTTCATTTAGATTGAGGACTGACACCGTCAGCTCTTGGACGCCGGTCAACAGGCCATCTGTTACAGAGATTTGCACTTCATAAACATTGTTAGCATCGGAATCACCTGGAATCTCAAAGTCAGGCGCCGACCGGAAGGTCAGCACACCCGTGTGGCGATTCACAGAGAACAAACTTTGATCCGCACCACCGGTCACGCTGTAGGTTAACCCACCGCCATCCTCCGTCTGGTTATCGAGATCGGTTGATTGAATGTCGATAACCGCAGTTTGATTCTCCGGGACGTTCACCACTGCACTACTCGTGATGCTCGGCGACTCATTGACATTCGTAACCGTGATCGTGATGTCCTGGGAGACAGTCTGACCACTTGAATCCATGACCGAAACTCGAACGTCGTAGACGTTGTTCGCGCCACTATCACCGGGAACCTCGAAGTCCGGTGGCGTGTTGAATGTCAAGACGCCGGTATTGCTATTGATCGAGAAGAGTGCGTCGTCAATGCCCCCGGACAACGCGTAGGACAGTCCACTACCTTCCGTGTCACCATCCGAGTCGCTCGTCTGAACATCGATGACAGTAATTTGGTTCTCTGCTGCCTCTACACTGGCGGCGCTGGTGATGGCTGGAGTTTCATTGACATTGGTGACGGTGACAACAAGGTTCTGGGAATTACTCTGCTGTCCATCGGTCACAGTGACCTGAACATCATAGACATTGTCGCTATCATCATCACCCGGCGACTCAAAGTCAGGCGCCGACCGGAAGGTCAGCACACCCGTGTGGCGATTCACAGAGAACAAACTCTGATCCGCACCACCGGTCACGCTGTAGGTTAACCCACCGCCATCCTCCGTCTGGTTATCGAGATCGGTTGATTGAATGTCGATAACCGCAGTTTGATTCTCCGGGACGTTCACCACTGCACTACTCGTGATGCTCGGCGACTCATTGACATTCGTAACCGTGATCGTGATGTCCTGGGAGACAGTCTGACCACTTGAATCCATGACCGAAACTCGAACGTCGTAGACGTTGTTCGCGCCACTATCACCGGGAACCTCGAAGTCCGGTGGCGTGTTGAATGTCAAGACGCCGGTATTGCTATTGATCGAGAAGAGTGCGTCGTCAATGCCCCCGGACAACGCGTAGGACAGTCCACTACCTTCCGTGTCACCATCCGAGTCGCTCGTCTGAACATCGATGACAGTAATTTGGTTCTCTGCTGCCTCTACACTGGCGGCGCTGGTGATGGCTGGAGTTTCATTGACATTGGTGACGGTGACAACAAGGTTCTGGGAATTACTCTGCTGTCCATCGGTCACAGTGACCTGAACATCATAGACATTGTCGCTATCATCATCACCCGGCGACTCAAAGTCAGGCGCCGACCGGAAGGTCAGCACACCCGTGTGGCGATTCACAGAGAACAAACTCTGATCCGCACCACCGGTCACGCTGTAGGTTAACCCACCGCCATCCTCCGTCTGGTTATCGAGATCGGTTGATTGAATGTCGATAACCGCAGTTTGATTCTCCGGGACGTTCACCACTGCACTACTCGTGATGCTCGGCGACTCATTGACATTCGTAACCGTGATCATCACAGATTGAACATCCATCAAGCTGCCATCGCTCACAATGATCTGGAGGTTGTAGACGTTGTCGGCGTCGGCATCCTGAGGACTTTCAAAGTCAGGCGTCGCCTGGAATGCCAATACACCGGTATTCGCATCCAACACAAACAGCGTCTGATCGACGCCACCGAGGCTGTATGTCAAGCCGTTTCCTTCCGACTGTCCATCCGGATCGATGGACTGAATATCGAAGACAGCAGTTTGACTCTCCAGTACGGTGAACGCTGTTGGCGTCGTGATCGACGGACTCTCGTTAACATCCGTGACCATGACTGCAATGTTACGAGTCCCTGTTAGCCCATCTGAATCGGTAACGGTGACTTGGACGTCGTAAGTGTTATCCCCGCCGTCGTCTTGCGCATTTTGGAAATCAGGCGCCGTACGGAACGCCAATACACCAAGATGCCGGTCGATCACGAAGAAACTCTGATCAACACCACCACTAATGCTGTAAGTCAAGCCCCCGCCGTCTTCGGTTTCGCCATCGGGATCACTGGATTCGACATCTACAACAGCCGTCTGATGCTCCGTCACACTAACGCTTCCGATAGTGGTAATACTGGGAGCCTCGTTCGTGCCTGTTTCGTTGACGTTAATTACGATGACGCTCAAGTTCTGCACGCCCGTGAGTTGACCGTCGCTAACCGACACCTGCAGATTGTAGATATTGTCGCCACCGAGATCCTGAGGAGTCTCAAAGTCAGGTGCCGTAATGAATGCCAGTACCCCCGTATCAACATTGAGCGTGAACAGATCTTTATCCGGTCCACTCAAGCTGTAAACCAACCCTCCGCCATTTTCGGTTTCGCCGTCGGGATCACTGGATTGGACGTCAACGACATTCGACTGGTTTTCTGGCCTGACGACACTTGCCGAGCTAGTCACGTGGGGGGCTTCGTTGACGTTAGTAACGGTCACCATCAAATCTCGAACATCAGACAACAGGTCATCCGAGACAGTAACTTGAACGTCGTACACGTTATCGCCGTCTGCATCTGCAGGTGCCTCGAAGTCCGGCGAGGCGTTGAACGTCAGCACACCCGTATGACGATTAATGGTGAACAAGCTCTTATCGGCACCACCGCTCAGGCTGTACGTCAATCCACCGCCATCTTCAGTCTGGCCATCCAGATCTGTCGACTGAACATCAATGACTGCATTCTGATTCTCAGCAACGCTTACCGTCGCGGCACTTGTAATGCTCGGAGTCTCATTGACGTTTGTAACCGTAACGACAATGTCTTGTGCCACGGTCAGCCCGCTCGAATCCGTTACCGTCACCTCGACTTCGTAGACATTGTTTGTCCCCGTATCACCGGGACCCTCAAAGTCCGGAGCCGACGCAAACGTCAAAACGCCCGTGTTGGCGTCGATGGCGAACAATAACTGGTCATCGCCGCCAGATAGGCTGAATGTCAACCCGCTGCCTTCCGTGTCACCATCGGAATCACTCGCTTGGACATCAATGATCGCAGTCTGGTTCTCCGCAACATCAACACTTGCCAGGCCAGTGATCGCAGGAGCTTCATTGACGTTCGTTACGGTTACGACAAGAGCTTGAACGTCGGTCAACTGACCATCAGAGACCGTGACTTGCACGTCGTACATGTTGTCACCGCCCGTGTCACTTGGTGACTCAAAGTCAGGCGACGTATTGAAAGTCACCACACCCGTGTACCGATTAATCGTGAACAAGCTCTTATCGGCGCCACCACTCAGACTGTACGTCAAACCACCGCCGTCTTCAGTCGCGCCATCCGCGTCGAGGGAATCAACGTCAATCACGGCATTCTGATTCTCCGCGACGCTTACCGTTGCACCACTTGTGATGCTCGGAGATTCGTTTACGTTCGAGACGGTGACAGCAATATCTTGCTGGGCAGTCAACCCGCTCGAATCCGTTACAGTCACTTGCACCTCATAGATATTGTCCGATCCTGCATCGCCAGGAGTCTCGAAGTCCCGAGCTACAGTAAACGTCAAAATACCGGTGTCCGCGTCAATAGAGAACAACGACTGATCGTCACCACCAGACAGGCTAAATGTCAGCCCGCTGCCTTCCGTGTCGCCATCGGAATCGCTCGCTTCGACATCAACGATCGCAGTCTCGTTTTCTGCGACCTCAACACTTGCCAGGCTAGTGATCGCAGGAGCTTCATTGACGTTCGTTACGGTTACGACAAGAGCTTGAACGTCGGTCAACTGACCATCAGAGACCGTGACTTGCACGTCGTACATGTTGTCACCGCCCGTGTCACTTGGTGACTCAAAGTCAGGTGACGTATTGAAAGTCAACACACCCGTGTACCGATTAATCGTGAACAAGTTCTTGTCGGCACCACCACTCAGACTGTACGTCAAACCACCGCCATCTTCCGTCTGGCCATCCAGATCTGTCGACTGAACATCAATGACTGCATTCTGATTCTCAGCAACGCTTACCGTCGCGACACTCGTAATGCTCGGAGTCTCATTGACGTTTGTAACCGTAACGACGATGTCTTGTGCCACGGTCAGCCCGCTCGAATCCGTTACCGTCACCTCGACTTCGTAGACATTGTTTGTCCCCGTATCACCGGGACCCTCAAAGTCCGGAGCCGACGCAAACGTCAAAACGCCCGTGTTGGCGTCGATGGCGAACAATAACTGGTCATCGCCGCCAGATAGACTGAATGTCAACCCGCTGCCTTCCGTGTCACCATCCGAGTCACTCGCTTGGACATCAACAACCGCAGTCTCGTTTTCTGCGACCTCAATGCCCGACTCGCTGCTGATAACAGGTATTTCATTGACATTCGCAACTGTCACCATTAGGTCCTGGACATCCGACAGATGGCCATCCGAGACGGTAACTTGAACGTCGTACACGTTATCGCCGTCTGCATCTGCAGGTGCCTCGAAGTCCGGCGACGCGTCGAACGTCAGCACACCCGTGTACCGATTAATCATGAACAAGCTCTTATCGGCACCACCACTCAGACTGTACGTCAAACCACCGCCGTCTTCAGTCGCGCCATCCGCGTCGAGGGAATCAATGTCAATCACGGCATTCTGATTCTCCGCGACGCTTACCGTTGCACCACTTGTGATGCTCGGAGATTCGTTTACGTTCGAGACGGTGACAGCAATATTTTGCTGGGCAGTCAACCCGCTCGAATCCGTTACCGTCACTTGCACCTCATAGATATTGTCCGATCCTGCATCGCCAGGAGTCTCGAAGTCCCGAGCTACAGTAAACGTCAAAATACCGGTGTCCGCGTCAATAGAGAACAACGACTGATCGTCACCACCAGACAGGCTAAATGTCAGTCCGCTGCCTTCCGTGTCGCCATCGGAATCGCTCGCTTCGACATCAACGATCGCAGTCTCGTTTTCTGCGACCTCAATGGCCAACTCGCTGCTGATAACAGGTATTTCATTGACATTCGCAACTGTCACCATTAGGTCCTGGACATCCGACAGATGGCCATCCGAGACGGTAACTTGAACGTCGTACACGTTATCGCCGTCTGCATCTGCAGGTGCCTCGAAGTCCGGCGAGGCGTTGAACGTCAGCACACCCGTATGACGATTAATGGTGAACAAGCTCTTATCGGTACCACCGCTCAGGCTGTACGTCAATCCACCGCCATCTTCCGTCTGGCCATCCAGATCTGTCGACTGAACATCAATGACTGCATTCTGATTCTCAGCAACGCCTACCGTCGCGGCACTCGTAATGCTCGGAGTCTCATTGACGTTTGTAACCGTAACGACAATGTCTTGTGCCACGGTCAGCCCGCTCGAATCCGTTACCGTCACCTCGACTTCGTAGACATTGTTTGTCCCCGTATCACCGGGACCCTCAAAGTCCGGAGCCGACGCAAACGTCAAAACGCCCGTGTTGGCGTCGATGGCGAACAATAACTGGTCATCGCCGCCAGATAGACTGAATGTCAACCCGCTGCCTTCCGTGTCACCATCCGAGTCACTCGCTTGGACATCAACAACCGCAGTCTCGTTTTCTGCGACCGCAATGCCCGACTCGCTGCTGATTGCGGGAACCTCGTTGACGTTGGTAACAGTTACCGCGATGCTTTTGGCACTCGTCAATTGACCATCTGTTACTGTCACCTGGACGTCGTAGACGTTGTTGCCGCCTGCATCTGCTGGTGACTCAAAGTCCGGAGCGGAGTGGAATGTCAATACGCCCGTGTGGCGATTAATCACAAACAGACTCTGATCGGCACCGCCAGTCAGGCTGTACGTCAATCCACCGCCATCTTCCGTCTGGCCATCCAGATCCGTCGATTGGACGTCGATCACTGCGGTCTGATTCTCCGCAACGGTCACAACCCCACCAGTTGTGATGCTAGGCGATTCATTCACATTGATGACCGTCACTGCGATATCCTGCTGAGCGGTAAGTCCGCTCGTATCTGCAACGGTCACCCGTACGTCGTAAACATTATTACCGCCTGCGTCCTGCGGATTTTCAAAATTCCTCGCAACCTTGAATGCAAGAACTCCGGTGTTTGCGTTGATAACGAAGAAGTCCTGATCGACACCACCGGTCAAGCTATAGGTGAGTCCGTTGCCCTCAGTGGCACCGTCTGAATCCACCGATTGGACATCCACAATTGCGGTCTGATTTTCTGGTACCGTGTGAAGTCGAGGGGTTGTGATCTGCGGCGTTTCGTTCACATTCACCACACTTACGGCGATGTCTCGGACATCCGCCAAGCCACCGATGTCAGTCACCGTGACTTGTACGTCGTAAACATTGTTACCACCAACATCTTGCGGAGTTTCGAAGTCCGGCGCAGATACAAACGAGATAACACCCGTACTTCCATTGATAGAGAATTTCGCGAGATCCGCGCCTCCCGTCAGACTGTAGTGCAGCCCGCCACCATTTTCCGTCTCACCATCCAAGTCGCTAGACTGGACATCAATCGCGACTTTTTGATTTTCCGCAGCCAGCACCGATGTCGCGCTGGTGATCGTCGGACGCTCGTTGACGTTCAGAATTGTGATAGCAACATTCTGAACTCCGGTTAAACCACCGGCATCCGTCACAGCAACCTGCACGTCATACGTGTTGTTTTGGCCCACGTCTTGTGGGTTCTCAAAATCGGGTGCGACAACAAATGTCAAGACACCCGTATCCGCTTGTACGTTGAACCTCTCTCTGTCGAATCCTCCCACCAAGCTGTATGTGAGGCCGCCCCCGTTATCTGTTTCACCATCCGTGTCGAAAGATCGGACGACAATCGTGGCCGTTTGGTTCTCCACTACAGAGGCCGATGCTCCGCTGACGATGCTGGGGGCCTCATTAACATTGGTGACGGTTACAGCAATATTCTGAGTGCCGGTAAGTCCCGCTGCATCGGTCACGGTCACTTGTACGTCATAAACATTATCTTCCCCGGTATCTTGCGGACTCTCGAAGTTTGGCGCCGCCTTAAACCGCAGTAAACCTGTATTCGCATCAATTAAGAAGCGTCCCTGATCGATGCCGCCGGTCAAAGCGTAGGTCAAGCCATCGCCTGAATCCATTTCCCCGTCAGGATCGGCGGCGTCGATATCGGCTACGGCAGTCTGATTTTCACCTACGTTGAGAACAGCGGACGTCGTGATCGTTGGCGGTTCATTCTCACCAACAACCGTCACCTCAACATCCTGGGACGCGGTCAAACCACCTGCGTCTGTGACAGTGACTTGCACGTTGTAATCATTGTCTCCGCCGGCGTCTTGTGGCATTTCAACGTCGGGTGCGATTACAAACGACAATAGTCCGGTATCGCCGTCGATCGTGAACAGACTCTGATCGACGCCACCGCTTAAGCTGTAAGTCAATCCCCCGCCGCTTTCCATTTCGCCGTCAACATCGCTTGCCTCAACATCACCCACGCTTAGACGGTTTTCCACAACCTCAAAGGCGACTGAACTCGTAAAGCTCGGTTGCTCATTAACATTGACCACCGTGACCGAAAGGTCTTGTACAGCTGTCAATCCATCGTCGTCGGTCACCGTAACTTGCACCTGATAGGTATTGTTCGCATCCGAGTCGCGTGGGAGCTCGAAGTTAGGAGTAGTGTTGAACGTCAGCAAACCCGTATCAGCGGCGATTGAGAAAAGACCTTGGTCGATTCCGCCCGTGAGACTGTAGGTAAGGCCATTGCCTTCAACCTCGCCATCGAGATCACTTGACTGGACATCGACAGCTATCAACTGATTCTCAAAGGCGTTAACAACCGCTGAAGTGATAATTGAAGGTTCTTCGTTCAAGTTCGCAACGGACACTAGGAACTCTCGAGTTGCGAACAATCCGTCTGCATCGACGACCTTGACTTCGACGTTGTAAACATTGTCGACATCTGCGTCTTGCGGATTCTCAAAATCGGGTGCGGTTTTGAAGAGCAGAACACCAGTGTTCGCGTCGATCGTGAATAGGTCACGGTCTACGCCCCCGACTAGGCTGTACGTCAGGCCGGCATTCTCCATCTCGCCGTCTGGATCGCTGGACTGTACGTCAATTGCAACCGTTTGATTCTCGAATGCGTTAACGAGGGCAAGGCTGTCGATGCTTGGGGATTCATTTACATCTTCAGCGCTGATAACGAATGACTGGCTCAGGCTTAGTCCGCCGGCATCGGTCACCGTCGCCGTGACGGTGACGGACGGTTCACCTTCGAAGTTTAAGCTTCGGTCGGACTTTAACTTCAGTATTCCGCCGACAACCTCAAACCGCGAGTCTCCGGACACGCTGAAGCTGTGGCTATCGACCAGGTCGGGGTCGGCAACGGTCAACGTACCAATCACTGCCCCCAAGACGTTTTCGTCCACTTGATTATTCGAGAGCGTGAGTTCTGTCGGCGCATCGTTGACGCCGGTGATCGTAATGGTCGCCGTCGCCGTTCCTGTCGCTCCGAGACGATCACTGACCGTGTATTCGAATGTATCCGTCGCCGATACCCCGAAAGGTAAAGCTATGTATTGACCATTGGGGTCGTAGCGGTAGCTGCCTTCGGAATGAACTTCCAACAAAGCGCCTGACGGCAGAGTAATCTGACGACTGACATCGCCGGTAACACCTTGTACAGCTGAGATTTGACGTGTGTCGCCGTTGTCAATGTCTGTATCGTTTGCCAACAGACCTGCCGATCGGAAATGAGCTTCGACGCGTTCCGGAGAGAGCGCTCCATTGTAGAGAGCTAGTTCATCGATCACGCCGGTGAAGAATCCACCAGTGGCATTTGATTCGACACCGTTGTGGAAGCGAGTGCTTCCGGCATAAGCGCCAGCGGTGACCGCTCCGGGGTGCGAGCTAACCGCAAAGTTCGCCGTTGCCGTAGCCACCTCAGCTCCGTTCAGATAGAGCGCCATGTTCGGCTGGTCAAACACCGCCACGACATGATAAGCAACATTTTTACTAACCGACGCATTTACCGTCGGACCGTACACGTCGGCATCCCAAGCTCCGAAGTGCAATTCGCCGGCATCGAGATAGACGTTGAAGCCGTTCGACGAATCACCTTCCGCAAACAGCACCTGGCGAGTATCGACGTTATCTGCGTTGAACCAGAATTCAAAAGTCTTCTGTGACACGTCGCCAGTGTACGTGTTGATCAAAGCATCGTCCGGAATGGAAACGAAGCTGTTGTCCTGCAGGCGAAGTGCCGAATCGACACTATTGGGAACTAGACTCGGCTGCGACAGTCCAACAACTCCGACAAAAGTCCCGTCCGGAGTGGTTGGCGATTGTGCGTTCACGGCAACACTTCCGGCTGATTCACCGAACTGCCAGTATGCAATCGGTCCGTCTGCCAGCACCTCATCGTCAAAACTGTTGGCTTCCACCACTAAGACAGCATCAGCCGTTGTAGTGTGGGTGTCATCTGCTGGAGTTGGCGCGTCATTCGCTCCATGAATCGTAATCACGAGAACGGAAGAAGCGATGTCGAGCGCGGCTCCCGAATCATCTTGAACTTCATAGGTGAATTGCTCCGTCAAAGATTGTCCGTCTGCCAAGCGTTGAACAACCTCAAGGCCGTTGTCCAACGTATAGGAGTAATCACCATTCACATCCCAAGTAAGTGTCCCAAAGTTGCCCACGACAGGAGTCGCACTATTTGTTTGCCCGCCAAACGACGCGACGCGTAGCAGGTCGTTGGTATCTGGATCGGTATCGCTCGATACTAACACATTGCCGGAGATCGGATTTGGATCGCCGTCTTCGGTCACCGCGTTGATGTCGGGCGACGGTTGCGGCTGATCGTTGCGGCCTGAAACCGTGATCTGAACTGTCGCCGTCGCTTCACCCCCGTTACCGTCCGAGACCACATACTCGAACGAGTCCACTGTCGATGCACCAACACGTAATGCATTTAGGATGGCCGAACCAGTTGGGTCATAGCTGACCGTGCCGTTACTATTGAGCACCACCGAAGCGCCCTTCGAGGAAGTCGCATCGACACGACCAATCGAGAGTACATCATCCGGTCCTGGATCGCTGTCGTTTCCGACGAGTTCGACAGCCGTAATGATCTGCACAGTATCTTCGTTCGCGGTCAGCGTTGTATCGTCGACCGCTGTGGGATTTGCGTTACTAATAAAGATATCGACGGTTTGTGTCGCTGTCCCTGGTGTCACGGCGTTATCGGTGATCGTGACGGTCGCCTTGTAGTGACCATCCTGTCGATAGGTGTGCATCGCACCGAACGACCCACCCGTAGCGCTGCCAGTTGCGTCAGCAGTCGAGTCGCCCCAAGAGATTGTATAAGTATGCGTGTCAGGTGCACCCGGATCGGTGTATAGCGCGGTAAGCGTAATCGGCGAGTTTTCGATGCCGCTTACACCGCTGACATCGAGGACCGGAGGAGCATTACCAATCGTCAGCGGTGCGGTCTGAGCAGTTCGCTGGAAGGAACTGCCACCAAAGGTGTCGGTTACCGTGACCGATATGCTGTACGTGCCATCGTTGTCGGGCGCAAAAGCGAACTCCGATGGATCGAACTCGTCAAGGCGGAAGTGCGCCACAAGATTCGTCAACAAGGACGACGGCGGAAGCGTATTCCCGAACGGATAATCCAAGCCTGCACCATCGTTGTAGAGTGTGTCGCGCTCTGTGCCATCCCAAACCCGGTTCGCGAAAGACAGCGAGTCGATCAAACCATCAAACCGGCCTTGCGGAGGCAAAATGCCGTCGCTCAGGTACCCGCCGAGCACAAGGTCCGTGGCTCCCACTTTGAAGCCCGTAGCCGCCATGGCGGCGCTTACCGGCGTTTCATTGTTGATCTGAATATTAATCGTGTTCGCCGTCGCGTCGTGCCAGATAATTGCATGGTGCCATTCGTCCGATGTCGCGACCACGGTGCTGTCTACCGCATAGGCGTTGCCAGACGGATCATAGCCCAGGAAGCTGATCGTGCCATTCGCGGCGACCTGGAACCTCATCTCTTGATCGCCCGTCGAATCAAACTTCGTCAGCGGATATACCGTACCGGCCCCGACATTACGAGGGTTGAACCAGAACGAATACGAGAAATCAAAGTCGCCCAACTGCAAATCCTCGTCGCCCTTCGCGTGGAGCGATTGCCCAATCGAAGCTGTGAGGTCTGCAGCCAACCCGAGCTTGCCATTCGCCGAAGTAAAAGGTCCACTTTCGACTAAGCTCGCCCCGCCATGTACATCCCTACGGACACCAACCGTTTGGCCATTGACTTGCCATTGGTAGTCGCGCGAGCCTCCCAACTTAGAAATTTCAGGGAGTTCACCGGCTGAAATGCTGACTACATCGCCTTCGTTCGCCGGTCCCGTGGAACCACTCAAAGTTACAGCGTGCGGTTCCCCTACGGTAATCGTTCGAGTTGCTGTAAAGGTCTGAGTTGAAGTGAAGACACCGCCGTGGCTCTTACCTTGTGCGAACGCCGTAAGAACGCCGCCGCTTTCGAAGACATCCGTGACGGTCAACGTCACGGTGTAGTCGCCAACAGACGTTGGGATGAATTGGAATGTTTCACTCTGCTGATTGCTGAGGTCATCTCCGCCGAGCGCAGCAACGTCGTACGGAAGATGTATGATCCGACGCTGGACGCCAGACCGCCCATAGATGGCAACATCATCGGAACTCAAACCAACATAAATCTCCCCGGCAAGTACGGCGGTGCCATGATCGACTGACGCCACATTGAAGCGCCGTGTTATCGCAGCTGACGTGGGATTGATCTCAAAGACATTGTTGCCAGCGCCATCGGCGCCTGTGGCAATCAGTGCATCTGGACCGGTGATGCCCGAAAGTCCCCCGACGAGCGATACACCAGGATTGGTCGCATCCACGTCAATCCTCTTCGTGATGAGGTCAGAAATAGGATTGAACGCAAAGATATCATTTTGCGTCGAGTCGAGGATGTAGATTCGCTGATCGAGATATCCCAGACCGTCGTAGTTACCTGAACCGGCAGTGATTACATCGGCGTCGATTACTGCCCCCGTCTTTGGATCAAGTTGGTAAAGCGTGTCGGTCCCTTGACCGTTGAGATACCACAGGTTCTTACCGTCAAAGGCCAAACCGATCGCACCCGCGCCGTTCGGTTCGGGAGCGGGGAAGCGATTCAATTCAGCGCCCGTGACTGGATTCAGCTCAACCAGCATGTCCGTCCCGTCGCTGGGAACAGCGAACAAACGATGCACGATGGGTGGAGTAACGGTGCTTGCGCTATCGACCACAACCGCATCGTTCGAAACCGTCCAATAGTACTCTCGCCGAACCGAAGCAGGTTGGCCGCGCAATGGCGCAAGTGGAGCGAGCTTACTAATCGTTGCATCAAAGGAGATCGCCTCGCCGACCACGGGACCGCCAGCATCAAGCGGATCGACCGAAAAAGACCCCGCCCCTGGCAATGATGGCGGATTTGAATCCGTGCTCGCAATAATCTCGACGACAATCGGTTTGATCCCTAGCCTGATGGTTTCGGGTACGCTAACCGCGCCGTCCGAGTCGGTGATTACCAGCGAGACGACGTACGATCCGGAATAAAGTGGAGTGAAATTAAAATCAGTTTCGAGCGAAGACGCGATTACTTGGCCATTATTGTCCGTGACCTCCCAAGCAAAGAGTAGTTTGTCATTTAAACCCGGGTCAGAAGAAGTCGCCCCATCGAAGGAGAGGAGTTCGCCAAGGTCGGCAACAATCGCAGTCTGGCCTGACGTCGACCAAGTGGGCTTGCCGACAAGCGTGCCGTCATGCGAACCAGGGGAGGCATCGGCAGTTGTCGTACCGAAGCCTTCAACGATCGGTAGGTACATCGCCAAGTTCAATGTGCCTATCTCAATCGGCAGACCCTCTAACTGGTGCAGAATCTCTTCTGATGGTAGGGCGCGATTGAACACGCGGACTTCGTCGACGTGGCCTGCAAAGAAATTCGTAGCTCCATCCGAACCGATTATCAATTCCCCAGAAGAGCTGTCAAAACCGATCGACGTGGAATTGAACGCCGCGACGCCATTTTTGTAGAAGGTGACACCACTAGCGCCCAGCGTCACTGCGACATGTTGCCACTGACCAAACTCGACAGGCACCCCGGTATCGATTGCAGCAATGCCGTTCTTCACCCACCAAGTATTATCGTTGTGATACAATCCCCAATCGCTTCCGCCGTTATCGGTGTGGAACAGGACTTCGCTCGCCTCGATACCGTTAATTGGAGCAACCCAGCTTGCAAACGTAACACCCGCCGTTCCTGGTCTTTGGTCAACGAACAGAGAAGTAATGATCGAGTCATCGACACCGTCCAGCACGATCGAGTAGTCACGATCTAATCCGTCCAGCGACACGATTCTTGCCGTGGGCGTGACGTTGTTGACGGTGAAGCGCCGCTGCGATTCTGCGAATCCGCCATCACCATCCGTCGTGGTGATTGTGAGGAAGTACACAGCCTCGTCCGGCAGTACCACCTGCGGAGCTTGGTTCGGCAGCGTCGCGTCGCTCCATGCGGGGGCGGATCGACCATCGATCGGCGTCGAAATTCGCGTGACATTATTTCCACTTTCACTGCGATCTCGCAAAACCGTGCCGCTACCTTCGTCGAACCGCAACGAGAGGCTAAGCGTAAGATCCGACTCATCGATAATGCCAGCACGAACAGATTGAAGTTCGCCCGGAGCCAGGACACGTTGCCAGACAGCTAGATTTGCTATCGAGCCATTTAGAGATTCGGCGGAATCGAACCCACCGCCCACGCTGTCCTGGTCTTGGCCGACAAACAGTCGATCAATATCGAGGAGACCAGTAGCAGAAAAAGTCGCCGTACCGGTCGATATACCATCAACAAACACTTCGACGACGTCTGTCGAAAGAGTTCGAGTTAGTGCGATGTGGTGGAACGTGTTGTCGCCTAGATCGATTCCCGACGGGACGGACCAACTCTTCGTTTCGTTACTATCTCGCAACAATTGAATCGTTGTCGAGTTGAGAAGCTGCAAGACGAATTGGTTCGCATCCGTGTCGGTATGGGCGCCACTGATCAATGTCTGTTGTGCATTTGACGCCGTCTGTAGCCAGAACGCAATCGTCAAATCTCCGGCCTGATCCAAAACCGCATTGGGAATCTCGAGGTAGCTATCGTTAAAGGCCAGCGCGCCATGCACCGACGCCGTATCGGTTGTCCAGGCTGGCGTCTTACTAGCTTCCGCAAACGAGGTAGCTGGCACTTCATCGGCATACACCTCGGTCGTTACGACTGCGCCGGGCGATCCGCCGTCATCGGCCGAAATCGAAACCGTAAAGTTGCTGAGGCGATCAAGTCCGGCGCCATCACCACGTTGCCACAGACGGATTCGGCTAATGTCGCGTGTCTGTCCAAGATCGATGATGATCTCGTTGCCAATACCGTCATTCAGCGTGAAGGTGCTGCTATCATCCGTGGGCAGACTACCGCTCAGCAGGTCGGTCGCCGCACCGAACGCGACGCTACCCACTTGGCTCTCGAAGCTGGCGCCTCGTGATGTCAGTGCCAAGTCGTGAATGCTATCCAGCCCACCAACGGGAGTGACTCCAGGTGCGAATACTTCCAACTCGCCAATATGAAGTTTACGGCTGCTACCACCGTTATTAGTGATCTTGATGAACCGACCCAGCTTGCTCACATCCAAGACAACATCGCGACTTCGCGCACTTCGGTCCTGGACGACGTCACCAGCGCCTTCATTGAACGGCAGCCACATGACGAGACCGGCATCCGTGGCATCAATCGTACCGCTACGAACTTCCTTGACAGCCGTAGCCGTTAGAGCACGGCTCCAGATCGCCAACTCGTCTAATGTCCCATGGAGCGCCTCGCTTGAATCAAAGGCACTACCCACCGCACCCTGACTCTGTCCAACGATCAAGCCACCTGCATCAATCATCAATCCGGTGGTCGCGTTCGTTAGAACCTGAGCGCCTTGAGAAACACCATCCACGAACAATTCAACCGAGTTGTCTCCCAAAGATCTAACAAGTGCAAAATGGTGGTATACGCCATCTGCGATGGACGAAACGGTCCAACTTTGCGTCAGGCCTTGGACGGTGAACCGAACCGTATCGTCGTCCACGATCGTGATCTTCATCTCGTCTAGATGTCCGGCGTTGACGCCGCTCAGGACGGTTTGCACACCGGAGGATTGCGACGACTTGAACCAGAATGCTGCCGTGAAACTGCCAGCGCCATCCAAAATCTTACGATCAAGCGAGAGCAAATCATCGTTGAAGACGACTGCATTCTGTGTCAGTGTCGTGACAGCACCAACCGCATCGGTCAGCGTTACATTGGTCACCAGGTCGGGCACATCTGCCGATCCTGGCTCCGTAATTTGAATTTGTCCAATGCTTTGGCCATCGACGTTGATGTCGATGTTGCCGTTCGCGTCAGGCGGAGAAAGCGAGAGCGTTTGCCCTTCGTTAATCCCCGTTCCGCCGTTGGCGGAATCGAGATCGGGGACATTGAAAAACGTGGGGGCGACATTGTGGATGATGACCGGGAACCAGTTTTCATAGACTCCGACTCCCGCCATTCTCTGCACAATCAAGGCACCGTCGTCCGGAGCAACGAAGGAGATCGTCGTGCCAGATCCGCTGGCGACGACTTGCGAGTTCGTATCGAGCACCTGCCACGTACTGCTGACGGATGTCGTGAGACTTACATTGCTTCCTTCAGCGAAGACAACATTCTGCTTCTCGATTTCAGCAACAGGCAACGTGAGTATCTGAAGGTTCTTCAGACCCGCAATCGTCAACAAAGTCTCCGGATCGAACGGATCGACGCCCGTTCCTTCGAGATGCAATTCGGTGAGCGATGGCAGGCCTGCTAACGCCGAGATGTCTGTAATACGGTCGTTGTTTCGCAAATCCAAAGCATTCAGATAAGGCGTGCCGACAAACTCGCCGGCGAGCGTTCCATTCGTGATACGTCGCGGCAAGAGCTTCGTTAACTCGTTGTTGTCGATATCGTTACCGGATAAATCGAGTTCTGCGAGATTCACAAGGTGCTCGATACCTTCCAGCTTCGTGATTCCACGATTGCTCGCGTCGAGCCGTGTCAATGCGCCGACCTCAGTCGCTCGGAAGTCGCCGGACACCTGTATCGTCGTTTGCGCGGTGTCGCGCGACCAAGTTGGCGTCTGGAGCAGATCCGTTTGCACCTGCTCTGCGACCTTCTTTAAAACCGGGAGCTTCAGTGTACCGAAGAAGCCGAAACTGAAACTTTCGTAACTCCACTTGGTCCTGTAGACAGTTTGGAACACGGGGTTGCCAAGGTCGGCCTGAGTCGATCCACGGCGATCGTCGCCCTCGAAACCCGCACCTTCATCGAAAGGATAATACGCGATCAGATTCGCATCGGTAACAGCGAACGATTCCTCCATGACGTCCGTGACTTCGGCAGTCGATAGCGGCTTGTTCCAGAAGGTCAGTTCGTCGAGTTTTCCGTAGAGCGACTGGTTAGGATCGAAGTTACCGCCAACGGTATCCTGCTCTTGGCCGACGACAAAACCACCTGGATCGATCACGTAAGCTACGTTGGAATGCGCCTTCGCGCCTATTGACTGGCCGTCGATATACACTTCGACCATTGAGGTCGCCGCATTACGGACGAGTGCATAGTGATGCCATTCGTTGGGATTCACCGAAGCGGGGAGCGTAAATGTCTGAACGAATGTACCGCTTGCACCGGCGTTAGTGAACCTTAGCTCACGACCAAAGACCATTTCCAGAAGGAACTCGTTGGCGTAGGGATTGTTTGCACCCGAAAGAATCGCAGCAATCCGGTTAAAGCTTTCGGGTTCCATATTCAACCAGAACGTAGTCGTCAGATTCGTGGCCCCATTGATAATGTCGTTCGGCAATCGAACGACGTCGTCGCGGAATGCTAACGACCGGCGGGAGGTGCCTTCTTCGTATATCTGATAGTCGAGCGCTGCTCCAATCGCAGATGCAAGACCGGGGTCGTTGAAGTTGCCCGAGTTGCCGACCAACCTAACGGTGTCGACGTACCAAACATCCGACGAATCGCCCAAGGCCTTAAACCGGAATTGGAAGTCCTCGTGCAAGGCATCATCGGGAAGATCAATGGTGTTGAAAGCAAACCACTGCATATCGTCATCATTGCCGGTTTCACCAAAGTGAACGTCAAGCGGCTGCCAAGCGCCTAGGCTGTCGAGGTACTCGATATAGAGATTGTCTCCCGTCTCCGGCGAGAAAGAACCGGCGCCGCGTTGATAGCGGTACTCCAAACTCGCCGTCGATTGCTCTGACAGATCGATGACAACCGAAGTGAGCACATCGGTTGCATTCAATTGTGCGGAGTAACCCTGACCTCGCGCAACATTGCTGGCTCCTCGGTTAATGACCGCGCCGCCGGTGGATGCCCAGTTTGCGATTTTGAAAGGCGTCGGTGACGAAGGCAGGAAGTGGTCGTAGAACAAGGTCTCTGACCCACCACGCAGGAATGGGTCCAGCGGCTCAAGGAAATCGTTCGCCAGTGTCTCGCCGGCCTCGACAGTTCCAATCGTCTGAACATCACCGATACTCAGATCGCGAATCTCGCTTGGCTCGCCAAAGAACTGGTCAGCACCGCTTTGCCCAAGAAGGAAGTCCCAATCGTTGTTACCCACCAGCAGATCGTCGCCATCGCCGCCGAGGATCAAATCGCGATCGGGCAAGGTGCTGGTTTCGTGGGTCGCTCCGCGGGCCGGAGCCTTGAAGTCGATTGTGAATGCCGATTTCGGATCATCATACGCGAGGGCCCGCTCGTAGAACTGAATCTTCGCGATATCGCCCTTGAACTTACCGAAACCAGAGAGTCCAGTTCCAGCCCCGTGAGCGCTTCCCTTGCCTCCAACCGTCGTGGCATTCGCACCGGCCCAGTCGAACAGGTTCGTAGTGACGACAGGCGCGCCCACCGCCTCGCCATTGATGTAGAGCTGAAGGGTAGATGCCTCCTTGTCATAAACGGCAACGGCTCGTGTGAAATCAGTTGTATCCGTCAGAACCGGCGATCGAAGTTCGTAGTGTTGTGCCGAGGAATCTTGAATCGCGAACAACACTCTGAAACCAACCGCCTGCCCACCTTGAAGCACTTCTTCGATATTCAACGACATACCGTCACCGGTACCGCCCGTCTCGAAAAGCACTTCCTTACCGGTGAAGTCATCCGGGCGGAACAAAATCTCCCACGACGCGGAATTGTCCGAGGGATTACCGGGCAAGTTCTGCAGCGTTGTGGTGCTTACTTCTCCAATTCCGTTGAACGAGTAAGCCTGGGTTACGCCGCGACGACTCTTGATATTGGTGTCGAGATAGAAGGCGCTTGTATCGTCCGTTCCAAAACTAGTACCAAATGCAAGGTTATGAGTACCGGCGCCGGATTCCCAGATTTCAGGAGTTTCGTCGTTCGCAAGCTCGGCGTCGAAGCTCAAGGTAGGTGCTTGCGAGGCGAGCACGACCTCAAGTCTGGCGCCCGAGAAAACCGTGTGGTCAAAGTCAGCATCGTCGATGCTGGTGGCAGCCAAGGTGATGTACTTCGCGTTGTCAGGAATCCGAACGTCATAGTTCGACAGCGGCGGAGCGTCAGCCGACGCCGTCAGTTCAATCGCTCGCAGTTTTGATTGCGACGTTCCCGACCAATAGTAGAAACTCGAGTTATACGTGCGTGTGTATACTTCGACGGTATGAACTCCTGGACTGAGTTCCACAAGTTCCTCTGCCTGGACGGATTCCCAGAGCGCACTACCTTGAGCGGTGCCGTCAATCCCGATGAATCTCCAATCTCCTACGAATTGCCCATCAACCTTGAAGCGCGTACCAATCCAGTAACTCGTGCTGCTGCCGGTGTTGTAGACCGAAACGTCGGTACTCAACAGCACGGGCTTGAATTCAGTCAAGCTAATCACTTGGCTGAGCCCAGGCACGGGTTGGTCGCCGGAAGGAATCGAACCGGTCGGGGCAGAAACAACCTCGCTCAAGACGGCCGTGGGTTCTGAGCCCACTGGGGTGAACTCGATGATTCGAAGTTCCGACTGAGCATCTGTATCCGAGAACGAGAAGCCGGAGTCATAGTTACGGGTAAACACTTCGATGGTGTGGGGGCCTGGCGTCAGCACCAGGTTTTCCGTGACTTGAATCGTATCAAGCACTGCCGTGCCTTGATCCGTTCCGTCCAGCCCAGTGAATCGCCAGTCACCGATGAACACTCCATCAACCTTGAAGCGAGCGCCAATCCAGTAGCTGTACGTGCTGCCTGTGTTCTTCACCGCCACATCGGCACTTAATCTAACAGGAGTATCCACGGTGCCAGCGATGTTAATGTTCTGAGTCAGCGCTGCAATCGCAGCGTCTGTCGCATAAGGCACGGCCCCGGAAACGGTGGCAGACACGGTTGTGGCTTTCACGGGGGCGTTGAACTCGACGATCCGCATCTCCGACTTCGTTGTCCCACCCCAGAAGTAAAACTCCGGATCCGTGTTCTTGGTGAAGACCTCGATCGTATGCGCGCCAGCGGTCAACTCAGCGATCTGCTCGACTTGAATTGAACCCCACAAGGCGTACCCCTGACTGCCGTAACCGTCGACTCCCAGGTACACCCAGTCACCGACGTAACTGCCATCGATTTTGAAACGAGCGGCGATGCTGTTGCTGTCTGATCCATATCGATTCCAGATCGACACGTCAGCACCCAACAACAACGTACCGTCAGCGTCTAATGTCACCGTCTGACTAAGTCCCGGAACCAACTCTTCTCCGATCGTAATCGCCGATGTTGGCTCCGAAGTGAACGTCGTTTCCTTCTTGGTGTTTGTCGCTGGCAACGCTCCGGTAAAGCTCCACTCACCACCACTCTCGCCCACCGCAACTTCGACGCCATCGACGTAACCTGAAATGACACCGTCGTCATTGCTGAACAACACGATGGTGCGGGCATCAGCGTCTGAATTACCGAGTACGTCATCGTTCAGACCAACGCGATCGGCGACAAACTTCAACGGCAACTCGTCCGAGTAATGTCCCGCCGAGCGTATTTCGTCCAGATTGAAGGTCACGAGCGAGTCTGCTGGCAACCCGATGCCGTCTTCAATGGGAATGTCACTGTCGACCAGCGGCTGGCCAACGGTTTGAATTCCGCTACCGCGATCCGTCACGGCATCGTTCGAGATTCGATCGAAACTGTCTCCCTGCCAGCCGGTGTTCGCGAAATTGAACGTAACCGACTTGTTGATACCGACCTGAGCAGGGCCACTGCCCACCACTTCTTCGATGCCCAGATCGCTAACGCTGGGATTTGCGCGGAACGTATCCGTGAGGATCGCTTGTTTCAGCGAAACACCCGCTGGATCATCGAACAAGTTGCCCAGCGGAACGCTGGTGATCTCCGGATCTTCGGAGTAGACGCGCAAGTAGTAGGTGCCGGCCTCCAAAGTTCGCAGATCGAACGCTTGTTGGCGGCTGCCAATCACACCCGCTGCTTCGGTGAGAAGGTCGCCGTAAACATCACCGTTCAGCCGAATCGAATCGCCACCCTGGCCGTCTCCCAGGGTCGTGAACTTGAACCACCGCTCCTTCGTCAATGGATCGAGGAAGAACGGATCGCCGCCATCGTCAAACAGATACGGCCGTCCGGTCCCTCGGTCAACCACAAAGCTGCCCGATCCGGGCACCGACGTGTTTTCGAGAATATAAACGTCATCCGGTACCGGCAGTGTACGCTGGCCGTAAATCGTGTAGATCCGACCGGCAACCGGCGCCAATCCATTCACCAATCCATCTGCCGCGTTGGCAGTGATCACCAGATCATCGACACCGTTCTGATCCAAATCGATCGCCGGTGTTCCCGCCAGTCCGCTGAACGTAAAGTCTGGGAACTCCTTCACTTCCAGGGTGATATCAAACCCATTTAGCGTGGCCGTGAAGATCAGACGTCCTTGTGCTGCTGCGCTGCTACTCGCAACTAGATTTACCGATGCGAGCGAAGTGGATGCGATCTCGGCATTCAGCTTGTTGGCGATCACCGTAATGGAGTCGCCCGCGACGACGTCGATTGCCAACGAGGCAGATACGTCAACTGGAACCTGGTGATAGACGGTCGAGGAACCGATCGTTTGCTGGACTGCTTTAGTTCCGGTGACGCGGACGTCGAAATTTGCGGTGGATGTACTGAATCGGCTGCTATTCAATTCGCGGACGCTACTGACGCTCGCAGAAACATCAACTGGAAGCGAGCTCTGCTGGCGATCCCGCGCACCCGCTTCGAAGCCAAACGTAGTTTTGATGTCTGTCGAATCGCCAACGAGGACAACGTCGGCTTCTGTTAAATCGAATCGCCAATTGCGATCGGCCACGGACCAGAACACGTACGTTTTGTCGGACGATGGGTCCAGAATCGCCAAATCTGCTTTCGCGTCGCCGTTGAAGTCACCGGAAGTCACCGACGGTGCGAGGGCTCCAAATCCACGAATCGTGATGTCAGGGTCGCCAAATCCAATATCGTAGATGTCGCTTCGCCCGTAGGCAATTTGAAGCTCACGACCGTGCTGGAAGGCGATGTCATCAAAACCGTCGGCATTGATATCGCCGATCGCTTGCGGAACGAGCCCATCCGTGTAGTCGAGCGCTGTATCCACGGTGAAAACGAGGTCTTCAAAGTTTTCTGGAAAGAAACTCGTGATCCTAGTGAGATCCTCGAACATGAAAAGCGTCTTGCCATTTCCAACGAATGACAAGAACTGGTCGAGATTGCCGGGGTTCGCGTTGGATACAGAAAACAGCGGTGCATAGTCCTTTTCCGCTGTCGTAAAGACCGCCGTTTGCACACCGTTCGCGTCCGCATCGTAGTAGTCGTCAGGATCAGACAGGAAGTTCTGCGCCGTATTATTAGGAACAATATAGAATCCCAACTCTGCCCCGGCTGGCAGATCGATCGGGACCTGCACCTTGGGAAAGTTAATAGGGTTGTTGGGGTCGACCCTGACATAAGGGATTATGTTCCATCCAGCATTGACCGACTGGGTGATCGCCTGGACGGCGAACGCCTGAGGATCTAGAAGTGGATCGGCTTCGACCGCGGAGATGTCAAATAGTCCGAATTCATAATGAAACCCTCCGATCGCCTTTTCGACCGTGAACGTCGTAGTCACGGACGTTCCTGGATTACCCGGGACGATGAAGCTGCTGATCGAAACTTCTGAGTTGATGTTGTCACTTCCAATGCCAACCTGGTCGAGCGTGTTGGCAACGAATGGAGACTCCAAGTCCCCGAATTGCCGTCGAACGTCCAAGCTGTCGCGATAGACAATCTGGTTTCCAATGGCGACCGAAACAGAATCTGCCGTAATGATGTCGTCAAAACCATCGCCGTTCACATCACCAACAACCTCAACACTCACGTTACGATCAAAATCGAAACCGAACGGCTTCGGTTCAATCGTCGAACCTGCTGCGTAGTGATCAACGAGACCGGTAGTGCCTAGCGTCGGTAGTCCTTCCGTGATATCCGCACCAGAGAAGACATAGCCGAGGTTTTGAGCGGTGAATACCGAAATGTAGTGCTCGAAATTATCGAGTTGCTTGTTCACCCAAATTGCGTCATCGGTCACTTTAAGCACCCGATTGTCAAAACGAGTATCTTGGCCGAGCACACGCTGCGGCCCCAAGTCAGATACGAATTCCTTTTGACTACCGTTGAACCGGTACAAATCTGTGCCTTCAAACCAGTAGAGCAAACCATTTGCCTCGAACGGGAACTCCGGCATGAAACCCTGTCCGTCCGCGTTGACAACTTTGGTCACTCTCGCATCGCCATACTGGTATCGAAACAGCTGGCGCCCCTCAATTCCCGCAATTGCCGTGAAGTAAATGGTATCACCGATCGTGCGGAAGTTCTGAGGCAAGGATGCGCTCGCGCCCAAGATATTGAACTGCGTCAGAGCGTTCGTCGTGAGATCAAAACGCCACAGACGCTCGTCGTTAGTTCCACTGCCATTGCCGGGACTGGCCGCAAAAATCAGCTCTCCATTGCCAGTCGCTTCGTCGCGGACGATTCCGGCGCTTGTACCGGTTGCGATAAACTCCTTGACGGTATTCGCAGTAGTCCCAACGAATTGAGACTTGTCGATCTCGACAACCGTTGGAGGGTAGGACGTACGGTCGAGGAAATACGACCGAGATCCGTTGACGCCCGTTGCGTCTGTAACACTGAAGAAGATGTCATCGCCGCCAAAGTTGATCGGGAGTTCTTTCTGCTCGGAGAGGCCATCCTCCTTGAATAAAGGCGTCCCCGAAACCGGGTTAAGTTCGCGAGTGCTGTTGAGCGCCGGATCGTATTCAATAAAGTGGCGGGTATTGCCCGTGTATGGTGGGTTGCCTGAGATGTAGACGTTCTCGTGGTCACCAACATTCAGGCTGTACATGTAGGAAAAGCCGATATCCGCGACCGCTGTCGCAACTTTCACCGCCGTGAGAGTTTCCGGATCAACGCTCCAAATATCCATCTCCGTAAAGGGATTGGTTGCGTTCCGCTGTAAGTAGTACAAGGTATCATTCGCCACCGTAGCGGCATAAATCTGAGATGACGTATTAACGCCCGTCGCCTCCGTGACCGTAGTCTCGGTTGCGAAATGAACGGTATTAGAACCCTCACTGACCATGAATACACCGTTGTTGGCGGCGTAGTAGGGGCCATTACTGTCGAACAGACTGTATGACCCTGGATTGGGCTCATTACCATTGATCGTGGCCGTACTCTCGCTCAGCGTTCCCTCCGTAGTCGAAGACGTGAGCAACAAATCGTCGAACGAATCACCATCGTGATTCAACACTTGCACCTTCAAGTCTTCCTGGTTCAACTGCAGCGAGTTCAACTTGAACTGGCGGCTGTTGCTGGAATTCAAGGTGTCGACGAACGCTTGATCCCAATTCCGTTCGATGGCACCGTAACTCTCGCCAAAGATAATTGTCACAATGGTCTCGTTCGCGCGGGTTTGCACCATCACCAGATCGTCGACGCCATCTCCGTTGAGATCTCCGAATTGATCGGCTGGCCGACCTAGCGCAGCGTGTTGAATCTCGATATCTGCGAAGTCTTCTACATTGTTCAGGCTGTCGATCTGGACCGGACCGAACAGGACATAACTGAAATTTGCGCCTTCGATCAGGAAGTCCTCGCGAAGGTCGCCATTGAAGTCGCCGATCGAGCGCAACTCGGACAACTGCGAACCAGGATTTGGACCTTCGACAGCGTAGGAGTTCGCTTCGACGTTGTACGTCTCTTCGTCAGGCAACCGAGTTCCGCCGCGAATGACCACGTCGAGTTCAACGTACGGTGGTGCAAGTTCGTAGACATAGGGCTCGGACGCAAAATTCGCCCCAAAGAATTGGAAGTTCGTGGGCAAAGTCGGCGATGGGGGGAACGCGCTGACCGAGTGGGGGCCGGAAGGCTTCAGGCCGAACAATTGATCGGCACCTCCACCACCAATTAGTTCATCGTTACCGGGACCGCCGACGATCGTATCGGCACCGGGACCGCCGTCGATATAGTCACCTTGTACGCCGCCAAATAACTTGTCGTCGCCCAGGCCGCCCAGAATCTTGAGCGCCGATTCATGCGCACCTTGTTCGTAATCGCCTAACGCGATACCCCACTCTTCGAATTGCGAAGTATCCGGCACGACAAATTGAATGTCGGGCCCCTCTTGGTAGCTTTTGAAAAGTTCCGCCGGACTTAGTGCTACGTCGTAGATACGGAACTCATTGAACACGCCGTCAAAGTTCTCGTCGGCAGAATTCAGCGAGCGTCCCAACCAATTGTTGATGTCATTCACATCCGACAGCTTTTTCGCCGTTGTTCGCGAACTGAGCAGGACGCCGTCCAAATACAATTCGATTCTGCCGTCAATTGCGCCGTTTGGCGAGACATATGTCACGGCCACGTGATGCTCGCTCGCATCCGCGGGGAAAGGGTCGCTGCCATCGAGCAAGTCCGCATCCCCGACGCCATCGTCCAAGCTGACCGACAGGGGTGTCGGCATATTATCACCAGTGGTCAGTGCGAACTCGGTATCACTCGTGAACGATCCGCCGACTCCCGCAACTTCACCAATGCTACTCTCGCCAAATCCAAAGACTTGATTCGGCACGGTGTTATCATCCCATGTAACCCACGCCTCGAAAGTCGCGTTTGAGAGACTAGGTGTCAGGAGGTCATTAGGCAAATCGACGTAGCCGGAGTCGGTCGAACTGCCACCGCGCAGATTAACACGTCCGTCGCCCGTCAATGCCGTCTCGATGGAACCAGCGGTGTCAATGATCAACTGGCCATTGGCGGTCCCGATCGAGTCGGTGATTACCGTACCGGTACCATCGAAGCTGTATTGGTGAATCGGGAAGTTACGGTCTTTGAACGGCAGGAACTGGAAGCCGGCATCGGCACGGACCACGTCGTCACCGTCACGAGTCACGAATTCCGTGTTCTCGACATCTCGCGTTTGGTAGAACAAGTACTGCTGTTCAAAGACGAGATTGTCTTGGTCATCGATTGTGGTCAGATACTCTTGCTTTCCAATGTCCCAGATCAACGAGCTAAACTCGTAGCGATGCAGCGCGGTGTTGTACCGTAGTGTCGAGTAGTCCGGAACGGGCAAGCCGCGTCGATCGAGTCCACCACCATAGAACAGCACACGATCTTCGCCGTCCCCACCGATGAACTGGTCGCTGAACGTCGGCAAGTAAGTCTCGGTAGCTGGATTAAACTCGGTGTCTGGTTGATTTCCTAACAACGGCAAGGCGTCCGGAATGATCTGGAAGGTGTCTTGTCCGGGGCCACCGAACAACAAGTCGCTAGCCTGGCGGTCCAGACCGCCGCTAAGAACGTCGTTACCTTCGTTGCCGAAGATCCAGTCTTCGCCAGCACCGCCCATCAAGATGTCGTCGCCAAGGCCTCCGATAATCACGTCGCGGCGTTCGGTATCCTCGCGGAGTGACATATTGACTTCGGTGGGCGATTCGAGCGTCGCGACGTCAACTCCACCAAGGTTGAAACGCAGATCATATAAAGTGGGGACGATATTCGGGCTGCCAACCTTCAGGAAGTATTCGCGACCAGCGGTCAGACCCACCAGCGAAATCTCGCTCCGGTCTCCGCTCGACGCGAAGGAATTTGCATTGATCTTGCTGGCTTCGTCTTTCGTATCTGCTCCTACTTCGAACAAATCGAGACTCAATCGATCAATAGGCGAACCACTTGCTAAGGTGATTTGTGATGCGAGTCCGTCACGTTGGATCGAGAAGTCCACACTGTGGCTATCAGAACCGTCATGTCCATCCGGACCGATCGCGACATAGACAATATCGCCTGCGGTCAGATCACCGAGATCCAGGTCGAAGGAGTCGATGGAGTTACTGTCTAACAGCGGAGCATCGCTATTGACGTGAACGAACACCGAGACGGTTCCGCCAGACAATGAGCTATCGACAATGCTGTAATGGCCATCTTCTGGAATCGTGTAAGCGCGAATCCCGTAGCGATCGAGCGTATTGCCGGCATCGCCCTGTGTCGAACCACGTCCTGGATGTCCGCCGGTGGCCTGTAGTCGAAGCCAATTTCCTGGTTGTCCATTACTAACATTGGTGTCGCCGTCCACCGTGTATCCTTGCGGGGAATCAGACCACACCAAGCTTCGGTAATTGTTCGGATCGCCAATCGCCCCGGTCGTTGCGTCCGCGCCTCCGGTCCCAAATCCGTTCGGCGCATTCCAGAGATACTGCCAGCCCGCGGCCGGCGTCGTTTCCTGGAAGTCCGCCGTCGAATTGGCCACTATATTACCACCGGCATCCGGCCCCAGCGTAAAGCGATACCAATCTGCGTCCTCAGGATTGTCAATTGAAAGTCCGGTGAAAGTGATGACGCCGTCTTCGACTACCGTATCATCAAATGCGGCATCCGCTCCGTCCTCGTTTGGTGTCAACAAGGTGAAGGCTTGCGTCGGTCGGTCGTTGCGACTCGGCAATCCTGTCGATCCGACTGAACTTTCGGCCTTGTCAACCAAAATGGCGTTGCCTCCGCGAATCTCCACGCGATCGTCGCCCGGACCGGCATCAATCCAGACAGACTTTTGAACCGTGGGACCGACCGTAATCGTGTCGTTTCCGCCGAGAGCATCGACCAGGATTACCAGGAAGTCACCCTCCGGCGGCAAGAGACCGTTGACAAGTCTTGTTTCGACCTCGTGGAGATCAACGAGCAAATCACCGCGTTCTTCCGCATCCTGGGCCGCAAAGAATTGATTTACGTCGACAACGACATCATTCGCATCCCAAATCAAGTTGCCTTCGCTATCGGTTGCGTTGAAGTCAAGCTTGACCTGCGCCGCGAAGCTGAAGTTGCCGTTGTTGTTGGTTAGACGCGTGATCAGGTGATGGTCGGCAAGCAACCCCGGTTCGGTGACAAAGTCGACTGTAATCTCGTCATTCGCATTGGAACCACCGACGTACCAAACTTGACTCGACTCACGCGCGTACTCCTTCCATTCATCACCGGCCAGGCCGCCATCCAGCGACTCGAACTTCGAGCCATCGGACCGGAATAGCGTATCGTTTCCACCATTTCCATAGAGGAAGTCGAGCGTGGTCCCGCCGTAAAGCTCATCATCCTGTAGCCCGCCCAGTATGCGGTTCAATCCGGTGACTTCAAGTTGGTACGCAGGCACTGGCGCGCCGAACTCATCCAGCAACCCATCCACAAAGCCATCGCCGTCAGCATCACCGCTGTCGTTGTAAAGCTTCAGTGTCGTGCCGTCAGTAAATACTCCGAACTCGTCGCCCTGCGAGGGATCGATCGACCAAGCGTACAGCTGATTCGTCCCTTGACCGCCGATCAAATCATCGTTGCCTTGACCAGCATATAGGATGTCGTGATCGGATCGTCTGCCGTCGCCAATATCCCCCCACAGTCGGTCATCGCCGCCGAAGCCGTAAAGTTGGTCACTGCCGATGCCACCATCCAAGCGATCTCTCGCCCCCGAACCAATGAGGATGTCGTCGCCGCTGTTTCCATCGATCACACCGGCCATGTCTCGACTGCGCGCCGTGAGCGTAGAGAGATCGAGCGTTTCCGAGGCGCCCAGGGCAACCGGATTTGCAATGCCAAAGGGCAGTTGAGTTTCACCGGTGACGAAGCCAAGGATGTCATCCCCCGCGAGTCCGGCGATCTGGAATTGCTCGATTGCAAACTGACCTGCCGCATTCAGCATGTCGACGAACATGAATTGAGGCGCATCTTCGCGCCCATAGTAATCAACACGAACCAGCGGTTGCTCGTCGTCTTCGGTGATCGTCTGACTGAGGAGGATGACGTCATCCTTTGTCGTACCGTCAATCACCAAAATATCAGTGGCGTTGTCGTCCTTCGTGTCGCCGGGTCTGAGGTTTCCGTAGTGACCGTCCATCACATCGGTTCCCGGATCAATGTGCTTGTCGACTCCGAGTTCGACCGGCAAGGTAAACAGATCGATCCCTGAACCGCCGTACTGTCGGTCGCTTCCCTCTTGACCCACGATAAAGTCCGACCCAGGACCGCCCCAAATCTCGTCGTCGCCACCACCGCCAAACAGTTGATCTTCACCGCTGCCGCCGAACAATCGATCGTCAGCGCCGATGGTATCCGCCATCGTGTTTATGATGTAACTCGGTCCCACGTTTTCGTCGCCATGGATGTAGTCCTTTCCACCATCGCCAACGAGCACTTCGCGACGGATATTCCCGTGCAGCATGTCGCCATCGTCACCGCCGAACAGCTGATCACCAGGTAAGACTCGCTCGACGTTGACATTGCTGGTGGGCGCGAATGCAAAGAGATCATCACGACCAGCGCCGCCGTACAATCGCTGCCCAGCTTGGTTGCCGCTAGCGTCGCCTGGGCCGCCGAACAGCACGTCGTCGCCTTCATCGCCGTACACTTGGTCGATACCTACGTCACCATTAATAACATCGTTGCCCGCTCCGCCGCGAACAACGTCGTTACCGTCTCCGCCATAAACGTCGACGTCGTCACCAGCACCCGCATCGATATAGTCATCGCCGAGTCCACCGAGAATCAAGTCGACATCACCGCCGCCAAACAAGACATCGTTGCCATCTTGCCCACGCAATTGATCGCTGTCATTGCCCCCATACCCGCCGACGGAGAGACCATTCACGATGATCGGCATAATCTTTGGCGTCTGGAACCGGTTCGGCGAATTGAGAGGATCGTCATCCGTCGGCAATCCGCCGAAGTTATCGGGATTGCTCGAGTAGCTGCTCTCCGAGTTAATGAAATTCAAAGGTGACTCAAAGTCCGACGCAGAATCGTAGTCTTCAGGCGTACCGATCGCCGCACCGCCGAACAGGACGTCGTCATCTGCGCCACCATCCAGTACGTCGTCGCCTAGCATACCGGCGATGAAGTCATTCCCCGCTTCACCAAAAATCGTATCAATGCCATTACCGCCGGTAATGTTGTCTGCGCCCGCTCCGCCGTACACGGTGTTCTGACCGTTGCCGGTGAAGACCGTATCGTCGCCCCCGAAGGTGTAAATTACATCGTCGCCATCGAATGCGGACGGCTTCAGCGTAACGAACTCAATTGCGCCGCCAGTAAAGATGATGGAAGCGTCATCGCCAAACACGCGGTCTGCTCCACCGCCGGACCGAATTGTATCGGCTCGACCGCCGCCAAGGATCACGTCGTCATCATCACCCGTTGTGATTGCATCGACGCCGGAATCCGCTGGGTCAGAACTTGTGGCTCGATCCAACACGCCATTCAAGAATTGCACGGACCCACTGTCACCAAGAATGACGTTCTTGCCTCCCGTATCAACAATCGTATCGCGATCCGCTCCGCCAATCACTATGTCGTTCCCGGAACCGACGGTAAACGTGTCGCGACCACCAACAGCAGGATTGAGTGACTCAACTAGAATTGCATTTCCAGCTGCGTCAAACGTCGCCTGTCCTTCATCACCAAGAAGCGTATTCTCGCCTCCCTGAGTGATAATCTGGTCGCTTCCTGCACCTGCGATAACCCGGTTCGTTCCGCCGCCCAGCGTGATGGTATCGGTATCACCAATGCCTGAATCAAGCGAAACGATCATGGACAACTGAGTACCCGCGAAGGTCGCTCGGGCGTGGTCACCGAACGCCACAACATTCCCGCTGGCCCCGGTAGAGGTAATCGTGTCCTTTCCTGCACCGCCAATCAGGACGTTGGTAAACGAGCCCGCCCCCGAACCAATCGTAATGGTATCGTTGCCGCCAACCGTCGGATTCGTCGACTCCGCAGAACTCACGAACCCGTTGACAAACACGGCCATGCCTTCGTCACCAATTACGAGATTGTTACCGACGCCGGTCGTGATACTGTCCGACCCGACGCCCGCGATGGCGATATTCGTTCCCGTGCCCAATGTGATTTGGTCGATATCTCCGACGCCAGGATTCATCGATTCGACGAGCGCTGGGCGGCCCAGATTGTCGAACGTGACTCGTCCTTCGTCACCCACGACCGTACTGTTTCCAATATCTGTGGTAATGATATCTCGCCCTACGCCACCAATCGCAACATTGGTGCCGCCACCCGGGAGAATAGTATCCTGCTTTCCTACGCTGGAGTTCAGGGTCTTGAGTTCCGTCACGCGTCCATTCGTGAAACTGACTTGACCCTCGTCGCCAACGACGAAGTCCGCGCCACCCTGTCCGGTATAGATATCGTGACCTTCGCCGCCGACCGCGACCACAAAGCCAAGTCCTGTAGTTGTGATGAAGTCGCGAGCACCCTCGCCACTCCGATCGGAATCGATAGTCGTTAGCGCAGATGAACCATTGAAGTTAGCGACAGCGTAATCTCCAAAGACCACAATGGGGGTCGCAAAGGTGTTCGAGGCACTGATATTGAAGGTATCGATAGCACCCTGACCTTCCACAAGCATCACGCCGTTAGAAGCGCTGGTGGCGATGTTGAAAGTGTCACTGTCGTCTCCGCCGACGATATGCACCAGCGGCGCATCAAAGTCTCCGGCAATATTCAGCGTGGTGCCTATGCCTGGATTCGGGTCGCCGGCATCGCCTTGAATCGTGATTGACGCACCAGCAGTGACACTACTCGTGGAGTCGATAAACACATCATGGGCGGCTGAAAGACGGACGTGCGTTCCAGCAACGATCGTGCTGTCGTTCTCGATCACAATGTCATCGGTCGAGTGCGCGTCGACCACGGTCGCAGCCATGATCGATGCATTGTCCAGGAATATCGAGGACAACGGCGAATCCGCCTTGCCAAAGTCAGACCGCAGGAACACCGCACTCGATGCGTTCAGTTTGGACTTCGGCTCAAGTTGGATCTTGTCTCCCGCCAACAGGCTGATCGTACCCGACGTCGAGTAAATGACCGGATCGTCGTTGCTGAATCCGTGGCCTGGTCCCAAATCGATGGTGTCGTTGCCCGGGGAGATGTTCGCACCGGTAAAGGAACGACTTTCGAAGCTACTTAACGGCTCGTTGTTGGAACCGTTGTTGAGGCCCGCGGCGGGTGTAATGAAGTGGGTCGTCGTCGTGTCCGGAGGAGTTCCGAGATTAATCGGACTGCCGCCTGGTGCGTCAAGCAGCGTGATCAGGTTGCCGTTGACTTGCACATAATAAATCTCGGCTTGCTTCAGTTCCGGCAACGGATTGCCTGCCGCACCGGTCGTCGTCAGCGTAACATTCGGCAAGACGGTGATATCGTCCGGCTCTCCGGTCGCATCGTCGCGAGCGATGACGACAATCTGTTGATTCGACGTGATATTCTCACTGACCGTCACGGGGCTTGCCGCTCCGAGGAGCACACCATCCTTAGCCGACAAACCACCAGCGTTTAGATTTCCTACGGCGCTGATGACGCCACCAAGCTCGACAGGTCCCGTGTTCTCGATGAAGATACTTCCGTCAGTTGAAATGCCTTCAATGTTCCCGACTTTCGTCTTGATTGGGTTCAAGGCCGCGCCAACATCCTGGCTGGCAAACACCCAGACTTTTCCAGACAGCACATTCTGTCCGCCCGAATTCCCATTCAAAATGCTACCAGTAACGGCCGTAAGGAACGCGGTTTGGACGCCAGCGGCGATCTCTTTCAGAGTCAGGTCGCCAGCCGTTTCGATAACATACGTGTTGCTCAAACTAGCGGAGGTCGTCAGCGTTCCCGGCGCCGAGAATGAACTGTCGATATCCAAGTCGTTGCCGCTAGCCCCAATGCCTCCATTGAGTGCTCGCAGGATAATCGAGTTACCTAGTACATCGGCCTTTGGCTTACTCGCCGCACCGTTCGTATCATCTCCCGAGTTCGGATCCGTCGGGTCGTTGAGGTCTCCCGCATCCAAGATCGAAAGTGGTGCCTGAAGTTCGACATTTCCGGTTCGCGAAAGGATATTGCGGACATTCATGTTTCCGCTCGTATCTGCTATCCCGATATTTCCCTCGGCGGTAGCAGTAATTCCGCCGGAACCGACGGTATCGATATCCAACAGGTCTCCGACTTCGCCGATATTTCCACCCGCAGTGAGATGAATATGATGCGCCAGGATATTTGTGAAATCATGGTCGAGCGCATCCACAATCGAACCAGCTGCCTGTAAATACACTCCGCCCGTTTTGGAGAAAGCAGTTTCCAAGTTCATGTCGCCCACGAACTCATACACGTGAATGTCGCCGTTCGCACGCACGGTCAAAGTTCCACCGCCGACGAGATCCGTGAGGATTGGCTTCAGCGCCGTGCCGATCGACCCAGCGCCTGCCTCGAGAACTAGATCGGAACTCCGGATATTCGTCGTGCCGTTCGGCGCGACGTTGAAAATACTTTGCCCGCCCTTAACGCGGACCGCATCGCCGGTTGTTCCATCGCCTGCGATGATCTGATTCAACCTGATCGTCAACTCCGATCCCAAGAAGACTTGTTCACCGGCGGTAACATTAATCTGGCCCGTGGCGTCAACGTCGACGTCTTCGCGGTGCAGAACTTGGATCGCAACCACGTTGGCCCCAGGCGCCGTCGGATCGAGTACGACGGGAGCAATCGTGATGTTTTCGAAGAACTCTGTGACCAACGATGTCCCCGACAAGGTAATCGTTGAATTCGTGACAGCCGCAATCCGATAGAATGTGCCGTCGTCCGTAGCATTGTCGGTGTTGCCTTCGACTTGAATATATTGTCCGACCCGGAAACCATCCGCGAGCCAGCTTCCGGAGCTTCGACGAGCGATCATGCTGCCCGCAAAGTCAACCGTCGCATGAACAGGATTGGCGCCGAGGAAGACGACATCATCACGTTCGGCCGCGGCCAGAACGATTTTGTCATCCATCGATATTTGCACGGGCCTGTGACTCACATCGATCAGCGTCTGGCCGCCGGTGCTGCCTACGCCGCCTGACGCAATTATGGTTACGTCGGCACCCTTTACGTTAGGATCTTCAAGGTCTGTCTGCGTATCCGAAACGGCTTTGAGCAATCCTGCACTGATCGTGTTGATCAATTCTTCTTCCGTCCAGACCTTGATACTCTTCGTTATCTGATCTGTCTCGGCTTGTGTCGGCACATAGTCGAAGTTGGGATTAAACGTGTTTCCTATCGCACCATACGACTGATGGAGATTGTGATACTGCGTAGTCCGCGAAGACTGCAATGTGGTCAGGCCGTTTGCGACGAAGGTGTCCAAAGCGTTACCCGACAAGCCTTGGCTAACACCTTGCTGTCTAAAGTCCACTTCGTAGAAAGCCCGTTCATCGTCGGACACCGTTACCCGGAAGTTCGGATCGTAGACCGACGGATCGGCCTGCTTGCTGCGATAGCTCCAATATTGAGCGTACTCTTGTTCCTTCAACGAGCCAAACGCTTCCAGCGTATCGGCGATCTTTTGGATCGCATCAGCACCCACAAGATTGAGGTCTGACCAAACATTGTCTCGCAACTCGTTGATCGTTCGCTCGTCGCGCTGGGCGTTCTTGTTACCGTCCAGTAAGTCGCCCGATGCTACTTCGAGGACAACATTACCGCTGGCAGCGACGGTCTCCACAGACAGATCACCGGTCAATTCCTTGAGGTAGATATTGCCCGCCGCCGTGGCATTCAATTTATCGCGAAGCTGCGAGCCAGTATTGAGATTGACGGGCACACCAGGTACGCCGATATCACCGTTATCCGCTGTCAGCGTGATCGCACCGCCAGATATCGATCCGGCAGCCAATGTACCCGGCCCGGACTTGCCAACCAGGATGCCACCCTGCGACGAAATGTTGATGTCGCTGCCAAATCCAGCGTTAATCGCACCAATGCGAATGTCACCAGCGATCTCTCGAAGGTTGATTTGCCCATAGAAGGTAGTTGCATCCAACTTGGAAATGGTTTCTACGAGGCTCCAACCCGAGCCGTTATAGTTTTGCGTTCCCAAATTTATGCTGGCCCGGGAACCCGTGTAGCGGTAAACGGCTCCCTGAACACCGCCGCCTGCGTAGGCATCACCAACACGAACTCGATGTCCGGTACTCAATGTGACAGTACCTGAAGCCGTCGTAAAATCGAACGGCGGCGTATCGGCGACGTTGGTCTGTAGTGGTGCACCGGGACCAATCGCGAGGATAGCCGAGAGACTGACGGTTTGCCCGCCAACGGATGCTCCGTCACTAAGCTGGACAATGTATCCGCCCGATGAAATTGAAGTTGCACCGGATGGATTCAGAATAGGACCATCCAGGAACACCGTCCCGCTAGAGCTAACACTAACCTGTCCTTGATCGTACCCGATGAAGTTGATTTTGATTGGGCGATCAGCTTCGATGGTGTGGGTGTGAACGGTCTCGTTAAAGGTTTGTGTGACGGTCTCCGTGTAATACGTCTTCTTGCCGTACCAGGTACTCTCCGTCCAGTTGTCGACCACGCGAGTCTCAGGAGTACTTAATGCGGTCGTCGTCGACGAGTAGTCGTAGTTGGTCGAGTTCCCCGGAGCATACTGGTAGTATCCACCGGCATCGAGCACCTGAGGGACACCGATGACTTCGCGTTTGGGAGTTCCGACGATTTTGCCCGGATCCGCGGCAAGCGCGTCGATACCGAGCCAAGATGCCGTTCGATACGTCGTCGTGGTTCGATCACGCGTCTGTTCACCGACTGACCATCCATATCTCCAGCCATTCGCCGTCTGGTAGGTCGAATTGTCGCTGCCTGTGGTGGTCGAAACGCTACCTAAGCCATTGTCGGTCGTAATGGTGACGCCGTCGCCCGTCTTCTGGTAGATCGTGACAAAGGGATTGGCCGCAGTTCCCTTCGCCTTGTCCTTCAGGATTAGCGTTCCGGCACCGCGCTGTGAAACATCCAAACGCTTGATGACAACAGGATAGGACGTGCTGTTCGTAACATTCACGTTGGCATAGCCGCCAAGTACGCGAATCTCGCCGTTGCCGGTATTCAGCACATGTCCTGTGATATCAACCGAGCCACCGGCGATGCGCAGCTCCTCGACAACGATACGGCGATTCGCGACGTCGTACCGGACGAGGAAATCTCCGCTAGACGCCGAATTCAACGTGACAAGTCCGGATCTTCCAAAGAGCTTCGCCAGATAGATTTCAAACTCAGCCGCCGCGCCCAACGTGAGGCTGTAATCGGACTTGCCACTTTGGATGATTCCATTGACGTTGATGAATTCGGAATTGATGAAGATCCGCTCACCATAAAGGCTGACGTTCGTAGGAATCTGGTTTAGGAACGAAGTGATGGCGCTCTGACTTGCTGCCGATGTTCCCCCGCCCGTCAATGAACTCCATTGTGCGTGCGCCTCGCCAGCGACGGAGAAAGAAGTTCCTTCACCGGGTTGGTCAATGACGGTACTGCCGCCCGCGATGATCGTTTGGGTCTTGACCCGAACCGGAGCAAGTATGTTGATATCTCCTTGCCCGGCAGGCAGCGTTTGAAGCAACAGCGTACCGCCAAGATTGTCGATCCTTCCCTCGACCGTGATATCCGGCCACGGATAGACGTCGGTCCCCGGTAACGTATTAACATTCAGCCGATTGTTTACGACGATGGACGCTTCAGGGCTCGTTTGGCTACCAGTGATGTTCGAGAATGTGGCGGTCTTTTTGACAACGAGTGGCTCGTTGTGCGGGTTGCGTTCGTTATCATCCTTTGCATTTCGACCATTCTCAGCCGTGATTTCTGCATTGATGTCGGACGTAGTTCCAACTTCGGAGACCTCTTCTCCGTTAAAGAACAGTCCACCGGTCTGCGCCGGTATTTCGATTCCTCGAAGTTTGATGAAGGCCGGAGTGTCATTGAGGATCGTGACGCTGGCATCGCCAGGAGAGTCGATCACACCGCTGCCGGACAATTGATCTCCGCGAACGTCGATTATCCCGGCCTGGGCCCGGATGGGATCAACAGTCACCGTAATTGCGTATTGCTGTACACGTTCCAGGTAGCCAGCGGGCGACCCAGGAGGATGCTCCAGCAATCCTTCCGCCGCTAGTTCTGTGCGGAGGCGTTCAATTTCACCTTCGTAAAATGCTCTCAGCGTGGGGTTGGTATCGCGATACTTTAGCAACTCGGCTTGTGCCTGTTCGATGGCCTTTTCGGCACTCGATTTCACTTGCTCCTGCGTAACCGTAAAGGTGACACCATCGCTCTTGTCAAACGCAGTAATCGTTCCCGAAGAACGATCCCAACCAGTTAATGTTAGAAATTCCTGCCGCCGACTGCCGGTACGAAGCGTTCCGTTGACCACGACCTCGCCGTGCGATTCCGCGTGGCCAGTACCGTCGAATTGTTCGTCGTTTCCAAACAATTCGCTCGCCCAGTTCACAGCCTTGGCCGCTCCGATGACGCTCGTGCGCCCAAATCGGTCGGCGTGCAAGTTGATATTCGCGATGCTCTCGACCAACGATCCCGACCGAACGTCGATCGTGTTTGTCTGCGTTATAAAGGCCCGAGCGTCGATGTCATCAATCGGAATAGCGCTGCCCGCAAACGTGTCGACTCGCGATTGCACGTTGTACTCGTCACTGACGAAGTCAATATTCGTTCCCGCCGAGATATTGATGTTGCCTTCTGCTTTAATCGTGGCATTGTTCCCAACAATGACCTCATTGATCGGCTTGATGTCGACGAGTGAATCACCCACGGCCACTGTTGCCGCGCCATAGGTCTCTGCATTCACTTGCAGACGTACGTCTCCTTCGCCACGAGCAGAGACATCAATCTGTCCAACGCTATCAAGACGCGCGTTCGATCCGATATTCACTCGCGACACATCGGTCAGCACATTGAACGTCGCATCGGCTCCGGCACCGGAGATCGCGCCACCAGTTTGCAGTGAGATTTCGTCGACCGCATCGATGACATTCAAGGTCCGCATCGTGAACCCACCCGGGGAAAGCACATCACCTTGAACGTCCAGCTTGGCGCGATTGCCGATGTTGATTTCGGTCGTCAACGAGACAGCAGTATCGCTATCGACACTCGCCCCACTTGCCAGGCCGCCCGTTTCTCCCTTGATGTGGTTCGCGCCGCCACTGAGTTCTGGTTTATCGATCCGGTTAATCGCGTTGATGCTGATCGAGAGGGCATTGAGGTCGACATCGTTGCCCACTTCCGCTTTCACGGTCGAGTTGACGGTATTGTCCGACTCCGCGCCCGCACCGCCGAGCACTCCTTTTGCATCGGTGACCACTTGCGTATTGAACGTCGCCGTATGGTCCGCGGCCAACACAAAACTGCCGGCCCCGGATAATAGATCAATCGTACGACCATTGAGTCCCCGACCGATCTTCGCCGTCGTCGAGCTCGTATTGATCGTCTTCGGAGCCGCGGAAGCCCCTGCGGCCAAGCCAGCCGCACCGGCAGTCGTCTTGGCAAAGTTGTCATCGTCACCCGTTGCAGTAACGCTGAGACTATCAGCCGTCAAACTGACGTTCTCGCCAACCGACGCGTGCGTATTCGTGGTGGATGCCGCGGTTGACTTCGTGATCCCGGCTGCGATCAGTCCGAACCCGGCGCTATTTGAATCCGCACGTTGTCGCGTATTGCCCGTTGCCACAATCTCGGTGCTTCCCGCGATGTTCAACGTAGAATTGTCGGCAATATAGCTGCGGACTGTGGTGCTGTTCGTGGCGTTAGTGACTGTCGCGTCGACACCCAACAAAAGTCCGCCTGCAGAACCATTGGCATCGGCGGTGACCGTATTGCCGCTCGATGGCAAGTTAGAATTGGCCATCACGCTCACGCTATCGGCGCTAATACTCGGACCACCGATATAGGCATTCACATTCGCCGAGACCGATGATATGGCGCTCGAAACTCCGACAGAGGCTCCCGTGCTAACAGAAAATCCACGTGCGTTCGTGATAGCTTTAGGTGTGGCATTCGATGCAATATTGACTGCATCAGCTGAAACGGTCGACAAATTGATATACGCATCCACGGTCGGCGAGACCGTTGCCGTGCTATTGGATCCCGATGCAGCCGCAGCAATCAAGCCAAGGCTGACCGAGGTCACTTGGACCTGCGCCGTAGCGGTTGTTTCGCTTTGCGCGTCAACCGTCACGTCACCGTTCACCGTCAGCGTGCTGCGATCCACGTAGGCGCGAGTCGTTGTCAGCACAGTTGCGTCGGTCCCGGCACCACCGCCGGAGAATGTCCGACCAATGCTGAAGCTACTTGCTACCGCCGCAGCTTGTGAAGTTGCCGTTATTGTCGCGTCTTCGACGGCCAGCACATTTACGTCCCCCGCCGTCGTATCAACCGTTGAGGACTTGATAAAGGCTTCGACGATGTTGCCAATCGTATTGCTTGCAAGCGCCACTCCGATCGAAACCGAACCGCCAATCAAACCGAAGGACGTCGCAACCGAAGATGCCAGGGCGGTGGCGGTAATCGTTGAGTCATCGGTCGCGGTCACATTAATGTCGTTCCCAGCGTCGATCCCCGTCCCTGTTGAAGAGTCGATATATGCTCGGACGGCGGTCGCAACGCGATTGTTCACGGACGCACCGGCACCACTTGCGGCCACGGCAATACCGCCACCCGCGATGGCGGATGAGTCCGCGGCCACAAGCGCCGTGATCGTCGAGTCGTTGTCGGCCGTTACGATAAGGTCGTCGGTGGCGTTAACGCTCGATCGTTTGATATAAGCTTGGACTTCGGATAGAGGTGCGTCATTGCCGTTCCACCCCAGCAAGTTTTGGGCAGTCGACGACCCAATTGCGACTCCCACACCAACGGCGCCACCGCCGGTCGCCGAAGACAGCGCAGCAATCGTAGCGTTGATCGTCGAGTCGTTCTCTGCAGTCACGATTACGTCGTCGCCACTGGTCAGCGAGCTGCGATCAACGTAGGCATTTGTCGTCGTATTTATGACGTTCGTCGCGTCGGCACCTGCACCACTGATCGCGACACCCAAGAACCCGACACCCGCAGACGCGCTCGCTGCTTTTGCGACCGCTGTGATCGTGGCCGACGAGTCCGCCGCAACGGTAATATCTCCCAACGCACGACTTGTGACCGTCGCTTGATCAATGTACGCCCTCACGCTGGTGCCAACTTCGTTGTAAGCCGTAGCCGTGCCAATCGAGACCGAGAACCCGACGAACCCGAACGATGCCGCCAGCGACGCGGAACCTGCCGCCGTCGCGATCACGGACGTATCCATTGCCTTGACTCGAACGCTATCCGCAATGATGCCGGTTGAACCGCTGCCTTCAATGTAAGCGGCGACATCCGCGTCGATTCGATTCTCTACACCAACGCCTGCACCGCTTACGCTAACCCCGATGGCACCCGCCGACAGCGCCGACGAGCCTGACAAGACAACCGCATTGATTTGCTGATTCGCCACCGCATCGACTGTCAGGTTGCCACCCGCGTTCACACTGGAATTCTTGATGTATGCCTTGGTCTCTGCCGGCGTAACACGAAGGTTGGTCTGTTTCCACAATTTCCTATTGCTGTAGTCAAGTTCGGTCAACCATTTGCGATCGCTCTGAGCTTCATACTCATCATCGCCCGGATCGGCATCTTGTGTGTAGAACGGATCTTCGAGCGTTTTACTGCCAATGTACTCATAGACTTCACCCGCTCGGGCGCCGTCCAAAATCCGGATTTTGTGACCGGTGACAATGTATCGCGGTTCATTCGCAGTCGTGTAGTTTGCCGAGGTATTACCCTGGCCATCCATTCCGATGAAGTTGCGAGCAACCGAGACGCCGATGGACGCCCCAACACCCGCAGCAGCGCCTGCTCCCACCCCGGTCGACGAGGTGGCAACTGTTGCATTGATCGTGGCGTCGTTCATTGCGTCGATATCGACATCGCCAATCGTCACAATATCGCTGTTCTCGATAAAGGCATTCGTTGTCGTCGAGATATAGTTGACCGCTTCGGCGCCAGCGCCGGCGACTGCCACACCAACAAGTCCCAACGATGCAGCCACCGATGCGGCGGCTGTGGTCGCATTGATCGTGGCATCCTCGTTGGCCTTCACGCGAACTTTCCCGCTCGTCGTCGTTACGTCGGCATTCTTGATGCTCGCCTCAATCTCGTTGCTGATTTCGTTCTTGGCCCGGGCAATGCCGAGTGCCAAAGAGACACCGATTGCTGCCACGGAGGCTGCAGCAGCAGCGGCGCCCGCGTTTGCCGTAATCGTTGAAGTATCCTGCGCAATCAAGTTGACATCCTGCGCCTCGAAACCCTGGCTGCCGGAGCCGTCAATCGTAGCCTTGACCTTGGTTGCAACACGGTTCACCGTGCTCACACCCGATCCCGCAGCTCCCACGCCAATTCCCCCTGCGCCGACGGCGATCGACGCAACGAGTGTCTGGGCCATGATCGTGGCGGTTTCAGTCGCCGTAAGGTTCAGCGAGGTTGTTGCATCGATGCTCGAATCAGCAACATAAGCTTGAACTTCCGCTGGCTGACGCGTGCCCGACAATGTCCATCCGATCGAGTTCGTTGCGAATGAAGCGCCAATCGAGACACCAATGCCTGCGAGGCCAACACCCAGGGAAGCGGCAGCGGAGATGACGGTTGCCGTGATCGTCGATTCGTCAATCGCCTCTACTTTGACACCCGCAGCACTTGTCACGTTGCTGTCTTCAATGAATGCATTCGTCTTGGTCAGAATTACGTTTTTGGCATCCGCGCCAGCTCCGGCCACGCTAACGCCGATCCCGCCACCTGCGATGGAAAGTGCAGCAGACGCAGTCGTCGCCGAAATGGTTGCACGTTCTTTTGCAGTCAACGCGATATCGCCAACCGTGCTAATGACGCTGGTGGCGTTCTTGATCGAGGCCTCGACTTCGTTGCTGATGACGTTTTGCGCGAGAGCAACGCCGATCGAAATGGAAACGCCTGCCGCGCCAAAAGCTGCCGCAATCGCTGCCGCACCGGTATTCGCGGAAATGGTCGAAGCATCATCAGCGAACAGCGTGATGTGGTCAGCGCTGATTCCAGCCGTTCCCGACCCGTCAACGTAGGCTTTGACTTTGGCGGCAACCTTATTCTCGGTGCTAGCTCCGGCCCCCGCCGCACTCACGCCTAGGCCACCTCCACCAGATGCAGCTACGGAACCGGCAAATACATCGGCGCTGATCGTCTGTTGAGCAGTCGCGGTCTGCAATAAATCACCGTCTGCATCGATGCTCGAATTCTTAACGTACGCTTGCACCTCACCGGGAACCCGGTTGCCGTTCGCATCGTATCCGATCAGGTTGTGCGCTAGCGAGGCACCAATCGAAGCGCCGATTCCAATGCCTCCGCCAGCCAGCGCGGCAGAAGCAGTGACAACTGTTGACGCGATCTCGGAAGTGCTCATTGCGTTGAGATCTACGTCGCCAGCAGCAAACAACTTGCTGTTCTCGACGTACGCATTCGTCTTGTTCAGTACGATGTTGGTCGCCTCGGCGCCAGCGCCGCTGATCGCCACGCCAAACCCTGCAACGGCCAAGGATAGCGAAGCTGCGCCGGTTCGTGCTTTGATTTTGGAACTATCTTCTGCGGCCAGCGCGATATCGCTGAGCGTTGCCTGCACTCGTGTATCCGCGTTCTTGATGTAAGTTTCGACGACGTTACTGATCTCGTTCTCGGCCAACGCAACTCCTACGGAAATCGAAACGCCGACAGGTGCAAATGACGCCGCGAGTGACACGGCCCCTGCGTCGACGCTGATCGTCGAGGTGTTGTCCGCGACCAACGTGATGCTATCTGCAATGATCCCGGACGCACCATCTCCGCTGATAAACGATTTCACGTTAGTCGTGACCTGGTTTGTCGTTCCAACTCCGGCTCCACTGACGCTCACACCAGCAATTCCCGCCCCCGTCACGGCTGCGGACCCGGCCAATACGACCGCGTCAATCTTCTCGTTGGCCAAGGCGTTTTGCGTCAGAACACCGCTGGCATCGATGCTCGAGTTCTTGATATAGGCCTGGACTTCCGCCGGCTTCTTGACTCCATCTTGAGTCCAGCCAATTTGATTGTGCGCTGTCGACGCGCCCACGGATACGCCGACACCGGCGATTCCACCTATGCCAACCGCTACTGAAAGTGCCGCAACTTCCGCCACGATCGTGGACTGGTTTTCCGCATCGAGATCAACATTAACGACGTCCGAAACATTTGTATTCTCGATGAAGGCGTTCGTCTTTGTGAGCACGACATTGGTTGCAAGCGCTCCCGCACCGCTCAACGCGATTCCCGCGACGCCGCTGAAGCTCGCGGCGATCGACGCGGCGGCGACCCTTGCCGTGATCGATCCGTCCGCAAGTTCCCATAACTCGGTGTTGGTATAGTCCTGGCTCGACAGCGTAAGGGTATTGGGTGATGGAACCTGAACCCACGCGCTCGTGTTGTAGTTTTCTGTGCTCAGATCAATCGTGTCGGAATCTTCTGTTTCGGAGGGGCTCGGATTGCCGACGTAGCGATAGACGACGCCATTGCGTTTTACCGTGTCGCCTTCCACGATATCGTGTTCATTCGTGGGATCACCCGTCTTTGAGATGTAATCGGGCACGAAGCCACGATACTGATAGATGCGACCGGCTTCCCCTCCGGCAGCGTGACCGTCCAACACTTCGACGGTATCGCCTTTAATCAGAGTTCTCGCACCGAGACTAGAGTTGAAGTCAGGTGTCACAACGCCCAGCGGAACCACCTTCGCATCCACAACAACATCACCGGTGGCTGTCAGAGAACTCACATCCTTGACGAATGCCTCAACTTCATTGGCGACTTCGTTAAAGGCCGAGGCGATGCCGATGGACAACGTGACGTCGACCGTGCCAGACCCCGAACCCGCGAGGGAGACGGCCAAAGCATCCGACCTTACATTTGCTTGATCAAGAGCCGTCAAGGCAACGTCATTGGCGGAGATCGTGTTCGTCCCATCGCCGTCGATATACGATTTGACAAGCGTCCGCACGCGGTTTTCGGTTCCAACGCCGGAGCCGCTCAAGGCAACACCCGCGACGCCTCCGCCACCAATCGCCACGGATCCGGCGAAGGAAGTGGCGTCGATGTTCTCGCTAGCCGTTGCGTCGAGTGTAATGTCGCCCGTCGCCATGACATCCGAGTTCACGATGAAGGCTTGAATCTGAGACGCAGATTCGATGTCCGTCGGCAGCACCAACTTCCAGTTCTCAGTATCACCGAAGTCGATCGCATTCGATCCGCGTGCGACCCACTCGCCGTCTTCATCCTCGAAGACCGACGCCGCCGAGGGAACCGTGATGCTGGCGGAACCGGTGTATTCAAAGATGCCTCGATTCGCGGGCACGTAGACGAGATCGCCTTTGCGTACCGTAGCTCCGCTTCCAGCCGTGTATTGATATCTGGTGAGCGCGTCGCCTAGATACTGGTAAACATCATTGTCGCGAACGCCGCCAACGACCTTGATGCGATCGCCTGTTCGAAGCGTCCGCAGGTCGTCCTTGGTTGTCCGCGACGCCGTGACCGTACCCGGATCCCATCCGATAAAGTTGCGAACGAGAGAGGCTCCCACAGATGCACCAATTCCTGCCGTGCCGCCAATCCCAACGGCGGCGCTCGCGGAAACGACAACTGCGTCGATATCAGAGTTGCTTACTGCATCCAGATCCACGTCGCCCGTCGTCGTGACATCGCTGTCATCAACATGAGCGTTCGTCTTCGTCAGAATGATATTCTCAGCCGCCGCACCGGCACCGCTGACAGCAACTCCAACTGTTCCACCGCCACCGATCGAAACTGCGGCAGCAGTCGATGTTGCGTCGATGGTCGAAGCATCTTCCGCCGAAATCGTCAGGTCCGCGAGCGTTCCCGTTGTCATCACGCTTTCGTCGGCAACGTACGCGTCAATATCATTGCTGATATGGTTTTCGGCCAACGAGACACCAATTGAAACGGCGACCCCAGCCGTGCCCCCATAAGCCGCCGAAATGGCGAGCGCGCCTGCGTCTGCATTAATCGTTGAGGTGTCCATCGAATGCAGCGTCACGCTGCTCGCACGAACGCCGCCGTTGACATCAGCGGTCGCTGGATTTTCATCGTTACCATCAATGAACGTCTTGATGTCTGTAGCAATCTTGTTCGTACTCGAGACGCCCGCGCCTGCGAGCCCGACACCTGCCGTGCCACCGCCTGCCGCCGCTGCTGAACCGGCCAGCACCATCGCATCAATTGCATTCTCTGCGACTGCGTCAAGCGTTAGACTGCCATCGGCGTCGACAGTCGATTCACTGATGTACGCGCGTACTTGGGCAGGAGCCTTCAGATCCCCATCCCAACCGATGAAGTTCTCTGCAATGGAAACGCCGATCGATGCACCGACGCCAGCCGTCCCACCGCCACCCAAGGCGACGGCAACGGCTCCGACCAACGCCGAAATCGTCGATGTATTCGTCGCATCAAGATCAACCTTACCGGTGCTATCTACGTCGCTATTTGCTATGTACGCATTCGTCTTCGTCAGAATCGTGTTCGTTGCTCTGGCACCTGCGCCAGCAATAGACACCCCAGCCGTTCCTCCGAAAGAGGCGGCGATCGAGGCTGCCCCCACACGCGTACTGATCGAAGCGTCCGCCAACTCCCACAACTTCGTATCGCTGAAGTCTTCGAGTCCCAAGTTTTTCTGGTTCAAGTTGACCTGCTGCCACGCCAAGGACGAGAAGTTTTCGTTCTTTAAATTGATCTCTTTTTCTTCACCGCCATAGCGATAGACATTGCCGTTCAGAAGCTGGACGGTATTACCAGTGTGCAGCAGCACCGCATCGTCAGCGTCTTCTACAGCGTCATGATTAAAGTCGAAACCGTCAGCCAGCGTATAGTCAGCAACCGCGCCTCGATACTCGTAGATCCGTCCAACCGTTCCACCTTCGACGTGCCCTGCGAGCACTTGCACCTTGTCACCGGGCGAGAGAGTTTGCGTACCGGAGTTCGTATTCAGCGAGGGAGGTGTGAGCGGCGCCGGTAGTACATCCGCGCTTACGGTGATGCCACCAGCGGTCGTCGCCACGACATTGCTCGCATTGGCGATGTATGCTTCAACCTCATTGCTAATCGTGTTGTCGGCGAGCGCAACCCCGATTGACAGCGAAACGCCAGCAGTGCCCCCGACGGCGCCGGATACCGCGGCCGCACCTGCATCCGACTTGACCACTGGCGAATCTTGCGCCGTGAGATCGATCCGCTGTGCCGTAATGCCGGTCGATCCATCGATGTACGCTTTGATGAGCGTGCGGATTTGATTCTCCGTGCTCACACCAGCACCGCTAAGTGCGACGCCAGTCGTTCCGCCTGCGCCAATAGCGACGGAGGCGGCCACTACGGTTGATCGAATCGTTTCGCTCGCAATTGCGTCCAGCGTCAACGCGCCGGCTGACGTTACCTGCGAGTTCTCAATGACAGCCTGTACTTCCGCCGCGTCCGCCGAGAGGCTTACAAGTTTCCACAGGAGCGGATTCCCAAAATCTTGTTCCCCAAGATCGTTTGCATCGACCAACTGCCAGTCGCCAGATCCATCGGCACTGTAGTAAGTTTGATTGGTGAGATTGCGAGATCCCTTGGAGCCCAGGTAACGATAGATGCCTGGATGGTCACCTTTCGTGACTTTGACAAGATCGTTCTTGTTGACGACCGGTGACGTGGTGTTCGTATCCACAAAACGGAAGCGTGTCCTGGTGTCACCGAGGTACTCGTAGACATCTCCCTTTCGGACGCCATCATCGACTTTGACCTTTGCGCCTTTGGTCAGGGTCACCACCTGGTCGCTGGAGTGATGAGTGAAGGATACGGAATCGCTGGCCGGGTCCCAACCGATATAGTTGCGAGTCAGGGCCGCCCCGATTGAAGCCGTACCGCCCGTCGTGCTTCCGCCACCACCACCAACACTCGCGGCAACGATTGCGGCTTGAATGTCCGAAGTACTCGTCGCGTCGATATCAACGGCGCCGCCGCTTTCGACTTCACTTTCGCCGACGTAGGCATTCGTCTTCGAGAGGATGATGTTCGTCGCGTTCGCCCCCGCGCCACTCACGCTGAGTCCGGTAGTGCCACCGCCTGTCACTGCAACCGATGCCGCAACGGATACCGCATCAATGTCCGAATCCGAGGTCGCCGTAATGACGACATCTCCAGCGGTACGGGTTTCGACGCCGTCATTTGCATGATCAATGAAGGCCGCGACGTCGTTGTTAATTCGATTCTTGGCGAGCGCGACGCCTATGGATGCCGCGATACCTGTCGTTCCGGAAACAGAAAGGGCAAGCGAAGCTGCGCCGACGTCCGCATCTATGCTGGAGTCATCCTGTGCTACGATTGTGACGCTATCCGCCAAAACGCCAGGGTCGCCGACGGTGACTGGCGTGCCGTCGCCGTCCACAAACGCCTGCACGTCGATGGCAACAAGGTTCGTCGCACTAGCACCCGCTCCGCTCAAGGCACCCGCCGCACCGGACCCTGATCCGGAAATAGCCGCCGACCCAGCTCCCACACGAGCTTCAATCGATTGGTTGGCAATCGCAGTCAGGCTGAGATCGCCTCCCGCGCTGATGGCAGAATTCACGGTGTACGCACGCACTTGGTTTCGCGTGTCGCGAGTCGCGTCGTCGCCGATTTGATTGCTCGCTAGTGACGCACCGATCGAAGCGGCTCCCGTGTTGCTGCTACCAAATGCGGCAGATGCAGATACCGCGACAACAGTCGCATCGATCTTTGAATTGCTCAGCGCCGTGACGATGACATCGCCCGCTGCTTCCAGCCGACTATTGATGGCAAAGGCGTTGGTCTTGCTTTGAATTGTATTGTTGGCCCTCGCACCGCCGCCACTCACGGCCAACGCATTGTTCGATCCACCGGCGATCGACAATGATGCGGCCACCGCCAGCGAGCCGATTGTGGCGTCGTTAATCGCGGTGATCGTAATATCACCCGCCGCATCAACCGTCGTGGTATTCGCAGGTACACTCGTTCCATCAATGAAAGCCGAAGTGTTCACGTTGATGACGTTCTCGGCCAACGATACACCAATCGCAGCTGAGCCGGCACTTTGACCGGCAAGCGATACACCCAGTGCCGCACCAATCGATTCGGCGAAGATACTCGAACGGTCCACGGCCGATAGAATCACGTCACCTGCGACCGTCGTTGTTACGGTGCTGCCCGACTTGATACTCGCTTCAACATCCATATCGATCGTGTTATTCGTGTCAGCTCCGCCCCCGGCCAATGCTCCCGACGAACCGCTCGTAGAACCGGATCCAGATAATGCACCGCCGACGGCCAGCGCGTCGATCGTCGTCGTTGAAACGGCATCCACAGCGACACCGTTCAGCGCCGCCTCGATGACCGAACTGGCAATGTAGGCTTTGACCGAGTGCCCGCCATTCTTCCCGATCTCGTTGTTCGAGACCGACGCGCCGATCGAACCAGCGCCGCTATTGCCGCTGCCGGTGTTTGCCGAAAGGGCGATAGCATAGCCGCCGGCGTCCGAGACGATACTCGCAGCATTGCTTGCCGACACCGACACACCGCGCGACGTCGATTGAACCTTCTTGTTTCCGCCGCTGGCACCTTGGATAAAGGCGGCGACGTCCGTATCAATCGTGTTGGTTGCTCCAGCTCCAGCGCCCGCGAGTGCGCCAGTCAGTCCAGAGTTCGTGGAACCCGAACCCGAGGCGGCGACGCCAAAAGCGAGTGCTTCAATTGAACGCTTCAACACTTCCAATTGGTGATTGGCACCCGCTCCCGATTTGCTCAGGTCGATGCTCATGTTCTTCCGCGCCAAATCCGAGGTCGCCGCAAGCTGGATGTTGTTGTCGTCGACACGAATTACAAAATACGAAGCGCCGTCATCGAGTCCTCCTAAGCCGACGCCGCCACCGCTGTGATAGATCACGATATCCCCAGTGTCTAAATCGTGATCGGCGAGGTGTATGGATTCATTGCCTACGGTGTCGTTAACCGCCGACAAGGTGAAATCTAATGTTTTGTCGGTTTGAGGCTTTGCATGTGCATTAAACTCGACGTCGCCATCTGCGATGATGGACGATCCATCCAGGAACGCACGAACGCTGCTGGACACCGTGTTGTGCGAGATTGCCGCCCCGATGCTTCCAGATCCCGTTCCAGAACCGCTGCCGCTGGTCAGCGCGACCGCAACAGCGACGCCGCCGGCGTCGGCCGTTATCGACGTACTATCAATGGCACTTACCGACACACCGCCGTTACCAGTTGTTGTGATGCTGCTGTCGTTGGTAATGCTCGCTTCGATAGTTTGAATTACATCGTTCGTGGCACCAGCGCCTGCACCGGCCAACGCCCCCGTAGCTCCCGATCCCGACGAGCCCGCACCAGATAGCGATCCTCCCATCGCCAAAGCGTCGATGACGGTCGAAGCGGTTGCCGACAGAGTCACGCCCCCGGCAGCGGCCTCGACATCCGAGCTCTCGATGTATGCCTTTACCCAATGGCGGTCTTCTGCGGTGCCGATGATGTTTCGCGAGATCGCGGCGCCGACCGAGCCAGCTCCTCCGCCGGTTCCACTGCTTCCGCTGAGCGACAAAGCGACGGCAAAGCCTCCGGCATCAGCCCGAATGCTGGACTCGTCATTTGCAGTAAGCGTAACAGAACCTGCGTTAGAAGCGACCTTCTTGCTACCACCACTCTCGCTGATGTGTGCAGAGACGCGAGTATCGATGGTGTTCGTCGCACCTGAGCCTGCACCGGCCAAAGCACCCGTCAGTCCCGTGCCGGTCGAACCTGCTCCGGAAACGGCCACACCAAACGCAAGTGCGTTGATGCGATACTCACCCGACAGAGCCGGGTTTTTCTTGGCCTCTGCGGATAGAGTGACGTCACCGTCTGCAATCACGCTGGACGTATCAACAAATGCTGACACGCTGCTGTCGATTGTGTTGTTCGCCGTCGCCGCACCAACAGACAGGGCCCCGGTGGCTCCCGTCCCCGAGCCATAAGCGATCGCGATGGCTACGCCGCCAGCGTCGGCATCGATTTCCGACATATCGGTGGCCGTCACCGTGACACCACCGCCGGTCGTTGCCACAGAACTGTTTCCCTTGATACTTGCTTCAATCGTCTGGGTGATTTCGTTGTATGTACCCGCGCCCGCGCCCGCCAAAGCGCCTGTGTTGCCTTGCCCTTTAGAGCCAGCACCCGCGCCCGCCATCGACAGGGCATCCACCTCTGCAGTCGAGATGGCGCTGATTGTGACTCCTGCCGCTTCGACGGTCGAGTTATCGATGTATGCAAGGATCGAATGGCCGGTATCTTGACCGATCTCGTTGATCGTGATCGCAGCACCGATGGCACCCGTTCCGGTCGCGCCCGTTCCCGAACCGCTCGCCAGCGCCAAGGCAAATCCACCTGCATCCGCTCGAATCTCGGTCTTGTCGGCGGCGGTCACGGTGATCGTGCCGCCAGCACTTACACCTGGCGTCGCACCGGCGCCGCGACTGTTGCTGATGTAGGCATGAACTTGATTGTCAACGTCGTTCGTTGCTCCCGATCCCGCTCCTGCCAGCGCACCGGTTGTTCCTTGTGCGCCGCGAGCCACCGAGCCGGCGACGCCGATTGCCAACACATCCATCTCTGGCATCGCCGTGGCATTTACGAGGATATCATCGTCCGCGTCCAGCACCGAGTTGTTGACATAGGACTTGACGCGAGTCCGGGCTACGTTTCCGGAAACGGCCAAGCCGATCGCCAATGCACCGGCAGCCGCAGTGCCGCCGGACAACGAAGCATATGCGCCGGCAATCCCGAAAGCATCCGACCTAAACAGCTCAGATATGGTTTCGGCGACGAGATTGATATCACCACCACTTCCGGCAGTCGTGGTAACGTCGCTCCCTTCGATGTAAGTCTGGACGGCGGCATCCACCGTCGCGAATGAAAACGCTCCGGCCACGGCAGCAGCAAGCTGACCGTTGGTGGAAATGGTTCCCGAAGCTTTGGCGAATGAGCCTCCAACCGCCAACGAATGTACATTCGCTGTGTAAGTTGCGGAGATCGCTACGTCACCCGCCGCAACTACGTTCGAGTTGAGGATGAACGCCTGCACCGCGTGGCCGCTTTTGGTGCCGATATCATTAATCGATACCGAAGCTCCGATTGAGAGCGAGCGAGATCCTTTATCCGGGCTATCTTGGCCATTGGCAACTGAAAATGCGCCGGTTTGCGTGAACACACCTGAGCTATCCGTGGCGGTCAGCGTTATCGCACCGCCATTGGCAGTCACTGACCGGCTCCCCCCGCTGTTGCTGATAAAGGCGCCAATGTCACTATCGACCACATTCGTCGCACCTGCGCCGGCCAGGGCCACGCTATTTTCTCGACCGGAAGCATAAGAGCCGCCGATCGCGAACGCCTCGACCGTGGGTGTGAAGTTGGCGTTGAGCGAAATGCTGCCTGAGGAAATTACCGTGGCATTGTTGATATAGCTCTTCACAATATCGTCGACGGTGTTTCTGCCAAAACCTAATGCGCCGGCAAACGCAGTGTCCTTCATGCCCAGTTCTTTGTTCGAGGCTGAAGCCCCGGCAACGCCGAACGCTCCTAAAAAGCCCTCGTTCAGCGCGTTGATGTACACGTCGCCATCGACGGTCAGCGAACCACCGCTCAGCAGAACCTCGTCACTGATCCGGTTGCCGATAAGTGCCTCGGTCTTGCGGCTCGTATCATTGATCGCCACCGACCCACCGATGCCAACCTTTTCGGAGGTCGTTACTGCGCCAGCAATCGATACGAGTTTCGTGTCGTCAGTTGCCTCGACGAGAAGGCTAACCGGTGGGTCCGAGCCGGCGACGATGTTATCGCCAACTGTGACGTTTGCTCGATCATCTATTTGAGCAACGGTGGAGTTGTCGAGTGTCGTGTAGACCACGACGCCATTGAACGAGATATCTCCGGCACCGCCACCGGAAATGGCGAGAGTCGCGCCGAGCACGCTGTTGTCAGCATCAACCTCCAAGCTGTCTGCATACAGCGTGACACCGTCTTCGATCTTTGCGAGGACATCATCTTCGTAATTGAAGTAGAGCACCGTCGCACCAACCGCATCCTCCGTCGTGTCATCGCCAGCGGCTGTTCCTGTACCTCGCCCCGGCTTGGCAAGGCTGGGTTTAAAGGCTGTCCTTTTGCCTTTGACACCAAATGTCTGGATGTTTCCACCCAGGTTGAGCATTTGGTTGACAGACGTGGCATCCACACTGACCGTTTGTGAATCGGATCGGAATGAATTCGTGGCGCCGGGCGTCCCATCGGGATTAGTACCATCCGGATCCTGGTTGATCCGCGCACCGGATCGAATAACAGCGTCCGCTTCGTGATCAAAGAAGAAGACGGATACGGCGCCGGCTACCGATAGTTTTTTCTGACCGGCTGCCGCGGCCTGACTCCACGAATCCGCAAGGCCGCTGTCGAGTCCAAAGTTCGCATTCAGGTAACCTGTGAGTTTGCGGACAAATTGGAACCCAGCTTCTTTCCCTAAATTGACCTCCATCCACTTTAGAGTATCAGCATAGTCTTCCGTTCCGAGGTCGGTCGAAGCTCCGTCGGGACCGATGTACCTGTAGGTGGTTCCGACGTCGCCACCTGCACTATGGCCTTCGAGCACCTCGACGGTATCGCCTTCGACGAGCGTCTGCGAGCCCTCGCTCGTGTCGTATTTGGGCTGCAAGTTCTTGTCGAGGAATGGAGCCACCAAATTGGCGCCCCACAATGATAACGGATCGATCTGGTTGAGCGCGTCAGCGTCAACGACAATGGCACCTTTCGCATCAGCGTCAGCGTCCCCGGAGATGTACGCATTCGCGTCATTGTTAAACAGTCCTACAGAGACGGCTACAGCTCCCCCACGTTTCGCCTCCGTGACCGGCACTTCGCCTTCCAGATCCAGCGTTCCCGGGGCGAGAATTGAACTCGCATTGGCAGTGACATTGGGCCGATTCTGTATTTTAGATGTAACATTGATCGAGCCGTCGGCTTCAACATTGGCTCGATATCCAACGATGCGACTACCGTGAAGCGTGTTCGCAACGCCAGTGCCCAAGATTCCAAATCCGGCGGCAGCCTGCGAGCCGTTAAGCGCGTCGACTCGAATCGCACCCGAACCACCGGCGGTGTCACTCAAATCGATGCCTGTGGCGGTTGCGTTGATCGTCGCGGATAGTTGTGCGTTCGCCGAACTGATCCTGTCGAGGACGTCCTCGATGCTGGTCACATTTCGCAAGTCGATGAGGACTGCTGTCCCGTTCGACAATGTTACGCGAATGTCTTTTAGACCGCCCGCTGCCGCACTGCCGTCAATCGCAGTGCCTTCTAGTTTAGTGAGCTCACCTGTTCCGAGAATGCCCAGATCTACGGCTGCCTGGGAACCATTCAAAGCGTTGACTTGAAGCGGACTCAGTGCGAGAGTTCCGGGAAGAATGAATTGCTTAATATCGATCCCAGTTTCGGCATCGTTTAGCTTTGCAATCACAAATGGATCGGACGCATTGATCTTATCGAGCACATCTTGAAGCGTGCTCGCGCCGCTGATATCGACGCTTGCCTTCCTGCCGTCCGCCAACACGATTTCAAAGTCGTTACCAGAAACGCTTCGCACACCACTACCATTATTCAGTTGTACAAGCGGCGTCGCGCCAGACAACTTCCCAAGGTGTATGCCATCACCGCGATTCAGCACGGTGATCGGTGTGCCAGGTTCAATGCTCGTCGTGTTACCGGCACCAATGCGAGAAGTTGTGTCGTTCGTGTCTTGAACGAATGCCACAGCGCCTGCGAGTTGCAGATCCCTTTTGATCGCGTTCTTTGAGCCCTGTTCGGGCGGCTTGATTTTCGCTATCAGCTTCGCTAACGCCACGAATTTGGTAATCCCCGCTGCCTTCACGTCGTCGAGATAATCGCCTGTCGAGTTCGTTCCAACTCCGGCCTTGGCTGCAACTCCCGAAGCGAACGACGGCACGACAAACACCTTGTTAACCGGCAACGGTAATTTCTTTTGTTTCGCCGTGACATTGATATTGCCGGTCACATTCGCCGTACCGTCCAAGAACGCATTCGTCTCGCCATCCTCGACGCTCACGGCCACGGAAACACCGACGAGTCCATCTCCGCCCGTGATGGTTCGGGCGAAAGTACGATTCCGGTCGATCGTGTCTGCTTGCACAAAGAGGTGATTGCCCACCGTCAAGGTCGCGGTGTCTTTCACGTTGGCGGTCACGTTCGAATTGACCACGCTCACCGCGATCGCCGCAGAAACACCGCCGCCCGCGGGACTGCTGTCAGCCAATGCATTAACAAAATGATCGCCGGTCGCACGAATTGTCAGGTCACCGCTCGTAGTGATATCCGCATTCCCGACCACAACATCAACGTCGGATCGCGCGATGACAACTGCAACTCCCAAGCTAATGCCGATGGGAATCGAGGTCGCTCGTACGACTGCATCGGCGTACGCCGTGAAGTTCTCGGCTACGATCGTTGTTGGTGTTTCCGATCCCGAATCGATATCGATTCTCGCAGTGGATTTTGCGGACGAGAGACCGCCCACGACTGGCATCGCATCAATCACTCCCGCGATTCCGCTGACGATGCCATCTCCAGAAGCTCCCTTTTTCAGGAAGTGCTGAGCATCGACAGTGGCCAGGACTTCCACGTCTCCGCCTCGAATGGTGGCGTCTCCGATCTTGATGTCCGCTTCATTTAGATCGATGTTTGCAAAACCTAAAAACCCTCCATCCGCATCGCCCGAAGTGCTAAAGAAACCAAGTCTGGCCTGCGTCTCGTTAGCTTCAATCCGAATACTGCCATTCGTACCGCCGACAACGGTGGCCTCGGCGAGCAACTCTGCACCTCCATCAATCATGATGTGACGACCGATAAGCGTGAGGTTGCCTGCCTTCGACGGGTGGCTCGTGCTTATCGTGTGCCCACCCAGCACGTTGATCTGATCCGCTTCCAGCCGCAGATCCATTCCCGGTCGCGATAGGTCGGATGCCACGTTGATGGTGTCGTTCTCGATCGCGTACTCGGCGCCTGCGCCGGACACACCCGTAAACGTCACCCAATCGAGATCGGCCTGCGTGATATTCGAGCCAGTTCCGAGGATCACGACTTTATTGGCATTCCCGCCACCGAGATCAACCGTGACCTTGTCGCCCGCGTTCAAGCCAGCCACACTGATGCGGAAATCGTCGTTTTGGCTGCCACCTTTGAGCGTGTCGAGCCCACCGCCGCTCGTTAAGATGAGCGAGCCCAGCGTGAATCCTGAACCGTCGATTACGTTTGCTCCGGGGCCACCTGTAAGCTCGGCTTGCTCGATATTCTGTAGCGTATCAGCCGCATCCGTTCCGATCGTGAGGCTGGAATTTTCAAGGTCGAAGTCGGCATCACGCTGCTCGACGACTTTATCGATACCAGCCTGTCCGTCTAACACGTCCGCTCCCGGGCCACCGATCAAGGTGTCGGCTCCGGGTCCAGCGGTCAGGATGTCAGCGCCGCCCCTGCCGTCCAACCTCACGGACCCAACGCCGAGCGGGCTGCCATCTAACGAAGCGCCCGCTGCCGTTCCGAGGATGCCGAGGTCTGCTCCGGCTGGGGAACCGTTGAACGCTTCAACTTGGAGATTGCCCGTGCCGCCAGCAGTATCTGAGATGGTGATAGCCGTTCCTGCAGTGTTGAAACCAGCAGTGAGTTGTGGGTGCGCATTGCTGATCGCGTCGAAGACATCTTGCAAGGTCACTAGGTCACTCAAATCGATGTCAACTTGCGTCCCATCCGTCAAGGTAACACGAATGTCGCTGCTGCCATCAGTGATCGCCGAGCCGGTCAGAGTCGTTCCGAGACCGGAGCCCTCGATTCCGAGGTCGGCAGCCGCGGTCGAAGCATTCAAAGCGTTGACCTGAAGATCGTTCCCGCCATCGATGGAATCCGAGAGAACTAACTTGGTGCCGGTATCATCGAGTTCGACGTGCAAGCGGTTCGCCACAACGGCATTTGCCGCATCAGTAATTGCATCCATCGCATCTTGCAGCGTAGCAGCAAACGACAGATCAACCGGAATTGTGGTTGTGCCATCGCTTAGGATAATTTCAAAGTCGTTTCCGACAACGCTACCAACACCATTGCCATTATTGAGCGCCGACAGCGGAGACGTGTCTTCCAGACCGGTCAGGTCGACGGAAGGCGCACTCAACGCGACGACTCCCTCGCCTCCGTTTAACAGGCTCAATTTCGTTTGAGCGCTAAGCCCGGTAAACGCCGCTGCGTTAATCGTGTTGTCCGAATCGCCGCCAGTGAGTACGGCCTGTTCGAACCCTGAAATCTGATCAACTTCACTACCAGAGATCGCCCCGCCCGTAGCCGTCAATGTACTGTCCGTAAGTACAAAATTGACATCTCGTTCTTCGACCAGCCGATCGAACTCGTCGCCGCCCGACAAAATATCCGCCCCCGCGTTTCCTGTGATAATGTCGTATCCGGGACCACCGGAGATGTCATCTTCGCCGCTACCGCCTATCAGCCTGTCGTCGCCCTCTGCACCTCTCAATGTGACGCTTCCATCGAATGTCGATGCGTCCATCAAGTTTCCACCCTCGCCTCCAGTAAAATCAGCCCGTTCGATTCCCGTGAGGGTATTGAATCCGATGAGACCTTGCTGCGTGATCTCGAGCTCGATTGTTCCGCCCGTCAACAGCGAGTCGTCAATCGTCACATCAGACTGATCCTTGCCAGCCTGATTTCCGCGGAATGTAATGGTCCACGAACCGTCGCCGGATTCGGTTACCTGAAGATCCTCATCCCCGATGCTTGCCAGCGCTGTTAGCGCCGATTCCAAGTCCGGTCGATTGGCATTGAAAGCAATAGGCCCTGTAGTCTCGCCGTTGAACGTCAGTGTGAAAGTACCGCTAACAACCCCGGCCGAACGAGTTAGCGTAATGACTTCGCTGTCGCCCTCTCCCATGTCAAGCGTGGCGTTCGCGGAGTCACCGCTCAGAATGAAGCGGGTATCGCCAGCCTCGACAACCGTATCGGTACCACCGCCGCCAAACAGCGAATCGAGCCCACCGGCCCCTGTCAAGAAATCGTCGTGGCTGCCGCCGGTAAGCGTGTCATCGCCGTCAGCGCCATCGAGGGTAACGGCGCCCAAAGTAAACGCACCGGCGTTAATGACGTTTGGCGAGTCGCCTCCGGTCAAATTCGCCCGCTCGATGCTAGTGAGTGTATCGGTCTCGGACGCGTTCGCAAAAGTCAAGTTTGCATCCGTCAGAGTGATATCATCGTCGCGTGACTCAACGACCGTATCGATTCCAAGACCGCCGATGAAAGTGTCGTCACCACCGCCGCCAGTAAACTCATCGTCACCGCGTGAACCGATCAGCGTATCGACGTCAAATCGGCCATCCAGGGTTACCGGACTCGTAACGATGCTCGCCCCATGAAGGCTACCCGCGGTTCCGGCACCGGTGATGCCCAGCGTATCTCCCGCCGTAGAACCATTTCGATTCGCCACCTGGATATTGCCCGTTCCGCCCGCAGTATCGCTTAGGTTGATACCGTCACCCGCAGCATTGATTACGGCAGTAAGGTTTGCATGGGCATCATTTATCGCTTCGATCACACCTTGAATCGAAGTAAGTCCGCTCAGACCAATATCGACGCTAGTTCCGTCCGTCAGCGTAACACGGAGGTCGGCAGTTATGTCCGTGACCTCGATGGAACCGAATATGGTCGTGCCACTTGCTTCGCGTGTCAGCCCCAAGTCTGAGGCCGCCGGAGAGTTGTTGAGCACATTTACTTGGAGAGCGTGCCCGTCATTCGTCTCGTCCGAGAGCACAATTCCGCTACCATTTTCATTGGTCTCGACGCTCAATCTTTCGGGCGCTGCGGCGGCGATCAGATTGAACAAATCCTCAACCGTCACTGCAGCGCTGACATCGACGGAAAACTTCGTAATTCCGTCCGTCAGGATCACTTCAAAGTCGTCGCCCAAAACACTTCGAACACCATCGCCGCTGTTGAACTGAGCAAGCAGCGTACTTCCATCGCGAAGATCGAGATTCTCACGATCCGATGTACCAAGCCCTCCGGGAAAGATCTCTTCCAACAGAGTGAGAGCGCCACCGTCAAGCTTCACACTCCCATTCGCGATGGGGGCTCCTATGATCGTATTGCCGCTCGCAGGTAGATCCAGACCAAGTTGACTCGTCAATCCAGATGCCGAAGAGATTTCAAAAGCGTGCGCGCCGGCGTTGGAATCCGTCAAATTGATCCCCGTGTCGGTCAGCGATCCGGAAACCCCGGCTATCGCGGAGATTGCATCGACAACGTCTTGTATGGTCGTGGCGGAACTGAGATCAACATGGACTCCACCGGTATTGTCGGCCGAACTCGACACGAACAAGTCGTTCGCCGACAGGTCGATGTTCAAAAACGTCAACGGTGTCCCGCCGTCAAAGCCAGTGAACGCGGAAGCATCGAGCGTGTTATCGCTAATGCCACCCGTCAGTTCCGCCAACTCAAACCCAGAGATCGTCACCGTCTCGTCCACGGCACCGGTCACAGGATCGACACTTGGATCGCGGATTTCCAGTTGATCGTTCGCCAGTTCCATGTGCGCGTCGAGTCGCTGTACGAGCGTATCGACGCCCTGGCCGCCGCGCAAGGTATCCCCTCCACCGCCGCCGCTGATGATGTCGTCGCCGCCACGGCCATCCAGCTCATTTACGCGATCGTCACCAATAATAAGATCGTCGTAGTCGGTTCCGATGACCTTCCAAGTTCCCGTCAAGTTGGAACTCAAAAGTGAGAGACTACTAAAAAGCGTTGCTTCGCCGATCGCAAGGTCGACTCTCACTCCAAACTCATAGGCCGAGTAGTCAAGCGTGTTCTGGCCCTGGCCGCCGATCAGCGCTTCCACGTTGTCCACCGTGATCATGTTCCCCTGACCATCAGACACAACAAAGCTGTTGTCCGCGTTGATCACAATGGTAAGGTCAACAGTGACGGCGGACAGATCCAGCGTGTCGACTCCCTGTCCCGATTCGTTGTTCGCCTCTTCGACGATCAGGTCGTCTCCCCAATTGTCGGAAAAGACATACACGTCATCTCCGAGTCCGCCAACTTGTGTATCGTCGCCGGCTCCGCCCGTCAGACGGTTGTTAAGAAGGTTGCCAGTAATGTGATCATCACGCGAGGAACCAACCACATGAACGAATGCGTCGACCTCGAAACCGCCTTCCGAGGTTCCCGTGTCGAGATTGATAACGGAACCGTCAAAAGTCTTGCCATCGATGTCCGTTCCGTCGCCCGCGCCATAACCGCTGTAATTCAGCGTATTAACGCCCTCACCGGCCAGCAGCAATTCCACGCCAGTCGCCGTTGTCGTGTTGACACCATCAGAAACCAGTACTGTGCCCGCCGCAGTGACGTTGAAGGTTAAATCCTGCGGCACATCGAGGAAATCGAGCACGTCGGTGCCTTCGTCCGTCAGTTCGGTGACAACGTCACTTCCCCATCCCGCACCGAACACATAGGTATCATCGCCATCCTTGCCTGCGAATACGTCTGCGCCTGCTCCGCTGGTAAACGTATTCAACTCGCCGTCACCGACCAAGTTGCTTCCCGCAGCCGAGCTCACGACATTTTGGAAGTTGCTAATCTCAGCAAACCCGGTGGCGGTGCCATCGCTCAGGTTGACAGCCACAGGCCCCGTAAACGCGCTGTAGTCCAACGTGTTCGCAAAACTACCGCCCGCAAGACGCTCGACTCCCACAAAATTGAAGGAGCCATTGATAGAACCTTTGTTGGCGCTGTCGATTTTCCAAACGCTGTCCGCTCCCGGACCTCGCAATTCATCATCGCCCGCCCGCCCATCGAAAAACCCCGTCAGTACGTTCGAGGATGCATCGACGACCAGGGTCTCGTCCGCGGACGTTCCCCGAATCGAAACATTGCCGCTGTTGTCGGCAAGCGATTGTGACTTGACGACGGAACGGTCGCCCGCATCGATCAAGCTTATATTGAGACCATCAGTTGCAAGAATGAGATCGAACCCGGGACGAGACTCTTGCGATGCGTCAAATAGCAGATCCGAGGCCAACAACATCCTCGGTTCGAGCACCTCAAGTGATGACGCTCGCCGGCGCTTCGCTTTTCCAGCACTCTCGCTCGACGGCTGCAATCCGTTTTGAGCGAGATGGTTCAGCCATCGACATCGTTGGACGACGCTGCCATAAAGCTTGTTGAGGACACTGTCGGCATGGGAAGATCTTGGCATGATGTTGCTTCTTGCGTGTTATACGAAGATTGTGGTTTACAAATGGGAAGGCCACCGCATGCGCGGCAGATGCGAAGCGCTGTCCATAGAGCACAGCAGTTGAGCGTTGCTCGAAAAACACAGAAAGCCGACGGGCAATCGATACATTTGACGATCAGGCATGAGTGAACGAGTCACTCCATCGGCTTGAGTGAAACAGGGATGTCGGTTCAAGAGAATAATCCGGCTAGTAAGTGCGTGAGGCTTGTAGTTCTTCCTTAGGCGTCTCTCTGCCACGCTCCGTCAGCCCCACTGATCGTTCGTACTTACTCCTGTTAACCCGCCCTAACCTCGTCAAATACTTGCTAGCAACCACCAAACCGCGTTCGTCGCCGCTCTTTTTCTCTGCCAAAAACACGTCCGAAAAGTTGCTAAAAGTCAACTAAAATGCGCACAGCTCTAGCCCGCTAGAGTGGCAGAAGATCCCTCAATAGTCAAGCAACTTTGGACGCTCGGCCGAAAATTAAATGAAATACCTGGAGTATTGATGAGAATCGGTTCGCCAAGCGGGGTCGAGTCAAGATCCGGTTCGCAGCTGCAGAACGCCAAGTCAGGCGCTCGGACACCCAATGCCCGCTCGCATTCAAGTGCACCGACGGCTTATCAGGTAAACATATGAACAGACACGACTGATTGCGATACCCGTTACGGTGTTTCGTCGGCTAGCCTTCGAGTGGAGCTCGGCCCATGACTTGGTAGGTTGGCCCTATTCGATCGAGGTTGCTGGCCATAATCAAGACTTCCGGGATATCGCACGATTCGGCTTTGAAGTCGCGGTAATGGGCAAGGAGTTCAGAGAGTTTTGCCTGGCGGCGTCCACTCTCGCGGACACGCGCGATGGTGAGATGGGGCCGATAAGTGCGTCGCTCGCGCGGGAATCGCATTTCGACAAGCGATTCCTGAATCGCGAGTTGCAAATCGACAAGCTCCTGCGTCCCGCGATCCACACCAATCCACACGGTTCGCGGACGATCAACCGCGGGAAAGGCGCCTGCCTTTGAAAACTCGACAAGAAACGGTGCGAACGGCGCCGTTGCCGAGGCCACTCGCTGGCAAATCTCCGGAATCAACGGATCGTCCACATCGCCCAGAAATTGCAAAGTCAGATGCATATTCTCGGGGTGCGTCCAACTCGCCTTCACCTCACTTTGACGCAACTTGTCCTGTAACGTCGCCGCGCGACGCCGAACCTCGGGTGAAGTGTCGACCGCGATAAAAGTCCGAATGCGAGTCATGCGATGGTCAAATCCCGCCAAGCCAATGTTCGGGTTACGCGCTCGGTGTTAAAAGCTCAGCATCCTTTGGTATTGCGTCATCCGTAGTTCGATGTCTTCGCGTTCGATGCTTTTCATGCGGTCCAGACTGAAATCCTCGACGTTAAAGCTTGCCACAAGAACCCCATAGGCCAAGGCCTTCTTTAACGTCGTCGGCTCGAAATTCCCTTGTTCGGCAAGGTAGCCCATCATGCCTCCAGCGAAACTGTCGCCGGCACCCGTCGGATCGACAACATCCTCCGTAGGAAACGCCGGCATCACATAAGTTTCGTGTTCTGAGAAGAACATTGCACCGTGTTCACCCTTTTTGATGACAACAAATTTGGGCCCCATCTCGCGGACCTTGTGGCCTGCGCGAACGAGGTTCTCGTCATTCGTCAGCAACTTGGCCTCGCTGTCGTTTAACACAAGCCCGTCTACGCGACTCAACAACTCCATCAGTGCGTCGTGATCTTCCCGTATCCACAAGTCCATGGTGTCGGCAACCGTCAAGCGTGCGCCGACGACCTGGTCCATCACTTTCAGCTGAACGCTTGGTGCCCCGTTGGCAAGGAACAAAAACGGAGCTCTGCAATACTCGTCTGGCAGTACGGGATCGAAGTCACCGAACACATTCAGATGAACTTCAAGCGTCTCGCGATCGTTCATGTTGGGCAGATACTTGCCGCGCCACCGAAAAGTCTTTGCGCCATCCACAACCTGCAATCCAGCAGCGTCGATGTTTCGATCGGTCAGCAGTTTGGTATGCTCGGCGGGCCAATCGTCCCCAACAACCCCCACAAGCTTAACCGACGTGAAGTAACTGGCGGCGTACGAAAAGAATACAGCTGAACCACCTAGCACATCGTCTCGCGAGGCTTGTGGGGTTTCAACCGAATCGAGGGCAATGGAACCGACAACGAGTAAAGGCATGGAGTCCATTCCTATCATGGGAAAATTCGAGGATAAAGGCCGACGCGAACGATAGCAGCGGCGACTGACACCGCATTATTGAGCATCGGGACCTGATTGCAAAGAACCCTCTGCAGGCCGTTCGTGAGCTTGGCGCTGCGTCCATCGCTTGTCAAAATTTCCCCAGCGTTGCCAAAAGTAATTTCAGATCTTCGCTGCCGAAAAACGTCATAAGGTGTGATTGCTGATGATCGACGGACAATTGTTAGCCATTCAAATTGCCGAGGCGGCTGCCGCACCGATGCATTCGCGCCACGAAGCCGAGGCGGTTGTCGGCAAAGGCCTCCTCGGGGACCGTTATGCCGCATGCAAAGGAAAGTATCCGCCCGATGCCGACGGCAACGTCTTGCCCAAGCGAGAGGTAACCCTGATCGAAATCGAGACGTTGACTGCGGTCAGGAATGAGACTGGCCTCGAATTCTCTCACGCCCAGACTCGACGCAATCTGTTGACGCAAGACGTCGCGCTCAACCACCTTGTCGACAAGTCCTTTTCGATCGGAGAAGTTGAGTTGCGAGGCGTCGAGTTGTGCGAGCCTTGCGGCTACCTGGAATCGATGCATCCCGGAATCATGAAACCGCTGGTGCATCGCGGCGGGCTGCGGGCTCAGGTGACGCGTGGGGGTACGATCCGCGTCGGCGATACGATTCGTCGGTTGTCAGAATAGTACCGATCGATGACAGCGTCGTTGCTGACTATGTCGCCCGCATATCTTACGTAAACAGCAGCCTCGGGATCGACCTGTCCTGCGCGACACTTCCGCTTCAAGCGATCCCATCGCCTCAGCCGATGCACTCGGTAGGAGACCGCGCGCAAGAATCATCACTTATCCACGATCAGCATGCTGCAAAGACGACCTACTCGGAAACTCGCAAGTCGAGCGGGGCTTATGACCCTCTCCTTCTTGGTGCTAAGTGTGCACGCGATGAGCCGGGCGCAAGACGAAGCGTCAAGCTATGAGTCTCCCAGCGTCATGGAATCCGAACTACTCCCAAGCGAATCAGTTCTGTCTGCCGACTTACGAATAACCGATTTAGATGCCCATCGCATCATCGGTGCGACACTTTGTTTTGCGGTTGGTTTTGGTGCGTGCCTGTTGATTGTTCACTACATGCTGCCGTCCCTCGTGCATGCTCAATGCGTCGAGATCGTCCGTGAGTATATGGCACATGCGCCGCGTGATGCTGATGTCCGCGTCGTGTTTCTGGACCGAGAAGGACACGAGTTGCTGCAGCGACCGCGCCGCGTAACAGCTCCGAGCACGGAGCCGACCAAGGCGTTTGATACTCATGTAGAGCATCGCCATCGAGTCGATCCTGCGACCGCGTCCCCGGGCCACACTCTCGCGCCGAAAGGCGGTAAAGAGCTATCGGACTCGATGCTGTCCGAGATTTACAGACAGAATCTCCATCTACGCGATCAAATGCAACAGCAATCTCGAAGCGTCAAGCAACAGCCGTTTCCTTCCCGACCGCACATCGATTCAGAAACTGCATCGATTCAGAAACCCCATCCCGCAGAGTGATTCCAGCCAATCAAATCCAAGGAGCAGGGCCGTGAGCCAGCAGCAATCAATCACATTCATCGGTATGGACCTGGGTACATTCAAGACATCGGTCTGTTGCTCCAACGGGCAAAGAGAAACGCTTCAAAGTCAAGTTGCCTGGCCCAAGGATCATATCGCGCGCACCTTGGTTGGTTGCGACATTGTCTTCGGTGCTGATATCGACCGTCATCCGCTCGCGTTAGACGTTGTCCGTCCCTTTGCAATGGGAGCGTTCAAATTCAACGATCCGCGTGCCGCCGGAGTGAGCTCTGAATCAGCCGCCCGACATCGCATAGCCGCGAAACATCTCGTACGACATGCCGTGTCGCGTGTTGCCAACGATGGAGGCACGGTTTTCGGAGTCGTTGGTTCGCCTTCACGAGCAACGCTGGAGAACAAGCAAGTCATCGTCGAAGCGGCACGAGCCGCTTTCGATGCTGTCGTGATCGTTCCGGAACCATTCGCGGTGGCGTACGGAATGGATCGGTTAGCCGATACGCTGATGATCGACATCGGAGCCGGCACGATCGACATGTGCCCGATGTTCGGCGCCTATCCGGCAGACGAAGATCAAATCACCATCCCCGTCGGTGGTGACCACATCGACGCCCATTTCTCGAACTTGATGCAAGAGGCGTTTCCTGCCGCAAGAATTTCTCAGCGTATGATTCGTCAGATCAAAGAAAAATTCGGTTGCGTCACGGATGATCACGACCGCGCCGTTATCACGCTGCCCGTCGATGGACGACCTAAGGAGTTTGATGTCACGGAACTTTTGCACGAAGCGTCTCGTGCAATTGTGCCGGGGATTTTGAATGGTATTCAATCATTAATCACGCGATTTGACCCTGAACACCAAAGATCACTGCTTCAAAATATCGTCCTCGCCGGCGGCGGCAGTCAACTGAAGGGACTCGACCGCGTCATTGAAGCGGAGTTGGTCGAATACGGGGGTGGCAGTGTAACGAAAGTTTATGACTGCGTTTTCGCGGGAGCGGCCGGCGCACTCAAGCTGGCCATGGCGCTGCCCATCGAAAATTGGCAGCGGTTGAAAGACGAGTCGAGCGACGATCTGGCTTCGAGGGCTGCCTAGGGCTGGCAAAACAACATCCCCACCGTCGCATACCGCTCGCGAGTTTCTAGGAAGGCGGCGTCACACCGTTGCCCTGCGCAGCGCGCGCTGTCAGAATGAGCCCTACTTCGCACCGGATGCCGAATTTTACCGCACGTTCGTTGCTAAGTACCTCGCCCCCCCAAAAACGGTCCTGTTGCTCAGGTTAAGAAATGCCTCGCCTTCGCCGCCCGCGTGGTTCATCAAACGCACTGTATGTCTTTGCCATCGGTTCGTTACTCGTCGTCGGACTACTCGGCTATTTGCTCATCGCGCCCTCCAGGCCTTCCCCGGTCCTTCAGAAAGAACTCGACGGCGACTCCAATGCGTCACCGAACGCTGTCGCTGAATCCGGCGTCGATACTGACGAATTGCTTGTGTATTGCGCTGCCGGAATGCGTTATCCGCTCGAACAGGTTTCAGAGCGGTACGAAGCCGAGTACGGAGTTCGCATCAATTTGCAGTACGGCGGCTCCAACACGCTGCTCAATCAGCTAGAAGTGAACAAGACTGGGGATTTGTTCTTGGCCGGCGATGCCAGCTACATTCGATTGGCTGAAGAAAAGGGATTGACGGCGGAAGCGTTTCCTTTGGCGTTAATGAAACCAGTGATTGCCGTGAAGGCAGGAAATCCGAAGAACATTCAAAGCGTCAGTGATCTATCGCGCGAGGATGTGAAAGTCGCTCTCGGAGATCCTGATGCGGCGGCGGTCGGGAAGGCCACCCGAGAGCTTCTGTCGGCGTCCGGCGATTGGGTAACGCTCGAGCCGCGGGTGACGCAGAGCGGCGTCTTTAAACCAACGGTCAACGAAGTCGCAAACGCTGTCAAACTCGGAAGTGTTGATGCGGGAGTGATCTGGGATTCAACGGTTGTTCAGTACAACGACCTTTCTGCTGTCGAAGTCGCCGAACTCGACGCGGGCACTGCCAACATCGAAGTCAGTGTCGTAAGTTTTTCGAAAAAGCCGCGGTCCGCGATTCACTTTGCTCGCTATTTGTCGGCACGCGATCGCGGGTTGGACATATTTCGGGCAAACGGTTTCACCGTCGTCGAGGGAGACGTGTGGGAAGAGCATCCGCAGCTGACCTTTTTCGCCGGTGCGGTCAATCGCGCCGCACTCGAACCCATTATCAAAGAGTTTGAGGATCGCGAAGGAGTAACCATTAACGCGGTGTTCAACGGCTGCGGCATCCTCACGGCCACGATGCGAGGTATTGTCGACGGGCAAGCCGGGAGCTTTCCGGATGTCTACATGGCCTGCGATGTTTACTACTTGGATACCGTAAATGAACTCTTTCAAGATGCTGTGAATGTGTCCGATACGGACATCGTGATCGTCACACGCAAAGATAATCCGAAAGGGATTGAATCGCTCGCTGACTTGGCCAAACCAGGCGTACGAGTCGTTCTGGGTCAACCGGACAAATGCACAATCGGCGTGTTGTCACAGCGATTACTGCAAGGCGAAGGGCTTTACGAGACCATTAAAGAAAACGGCAATCTCGTCAATCAAACCACTAGTTCGGCATTTCTGATTCCACAAGTGGCGACCGGAGCTGCGGACGCTGTTTTGGCATATCGAACAGATACTCGCGCCGAAGGCGAGCGGTTAGGAGTAGTGGATATCGACTCACAACTAGCGAAGGCAATTCAACCATTCAGCGTTGCTCGTTCAAGCGACCATAAGTATCTCGGTCGGCGGCTGTTCGCGAAGTTGGCACAATCTCGAGACAAATTCGAGTCGAAAGGATTCAATTGGCGACTCGATCACAGTGGCTCCGCAGGCGTGAATTGATCGGAGCTGCTCCAGCGTGTCAATGAACAACGGGCCCGGTAATCTCATCGTCGCGCGGCGTCGCATCCGCACCGACCCGCTGTTTTATGCCCTTCTGGGTGCGATCGGTGGTACCTACGTCGTCTTAATCGTCGCCATGTTGTTCGCCGATGGCGTTTACATGTTCACCAGCGATATGGCGAAACGAGTGATCTTGGATTTCTCGACCAATGATGCCGGCAAACCGCTCGAAGCGGGCGACATTATCGCCGAACAGTTCGCATCCTACGGCCTGATGATCTCGACTCACAGTCCCACCACTCATCCAGCGCGACTCATCGACAGTGACAAACCTTCGGCGGCGAACAGCAACCTTGGAACGCCGAACCAAGCCTTTGGAGGGGCAGGCGTGGGGCATGGCGGCGGTGCATCGTCTCCGGGACGCAACGCGATGCCCCTAGGGAAGGTGCTCGTTATCGAAGGTGAGAAGCAGTCAGTCATGGACGCCAGCGAGCGAGGCCAGTTCGTGGCCAATTGGGTGAGTCCAGTTCGTGTCGATCGCGTGACTTTGCGCGGCGTTGTGGCTGACGTTAAGGGTGAAATCGTGGCCTATGCGACCGATGGAAGCGTGATCGCTCGACATGCGATCGACCGGCCTGCCTCAGACAGTTCGATCGCGATTGAGTTAAATGAACAGGGCGTCTCGCGTCTCGATGTGACAACCGGCTCGGCGCGTCCTGAGGCAGTCGTCGAGTACACGCTGGCAGGAACGATGGAAGCTCAGCTGAATCGAGCGGGTCGGGAAACCATTCGAATTGGCAGCGTCCGCGTTGTGCCCGAAAGAGCTGGTCAGATCTCGCCGCTTGCCGAACCTGGAACGCTTGTATTCACCTGGAAAGACCCAGTGCGCGTCGACGAACTGCAATTGCTCGACGTAAATGCGACCGGCGGACTAGTTGCTACTTATGACATCGCAGGTACCAGAATCAACGAACGCGAGATCGACAACCTTGGGCCAAACGGCGTCCAACGAATTGGAATTGGTGATGCCGGAGTGGCGAAACTCGAAGTCCACTTGCCGAGCGGAGGTGCGGTTGCTCAACTCGGTTTTACGTGGAGCGGTCAAATCCGCGATGAGTGGCAACGGGAGAATCCCTGGCTCGCTCGTATCTTCTATAATCCGATCACAACGGCTCTCCAAAAGCCCGAAATTCAGTACTCAATTAAGTTAACGCTGATCTCATGTACCATTACCGCGATCCTGTCTCTCTGGGTCGCCATCCCGATCGGATACTTGATGTCGCGCCACGAGTTCTTTGGACGCAATTTCATCGACGCGATTCTCGATATCCCCATCGTCTTGCCGCCGCTGGTGGTTGGATTGAGCCTCTTGATCTTATTTCAATTCCTGCCGGTTGCCGTGCGCGAAGCGGTCGTGTACCAAATCCCAGCGGTGATCCTCGCTCAATTTGCGGTTGCTTGTGCGTTTGCCGTCCGAACGATGCGCGCCACTTTCGACCACATCGATGCCCGACACGAACAAGTCGCGTTAACGCTTGGTTGCAGCCGAGCTCAAGCCTTCGGCATGGTGGTCTTACCGGAAGCGAAACGTGGCGTGCTGACTGCCGCCACGCTGGCGTGGGCTCGGTCGCTGGGGGAATTCGGCCCCCTGCTGATCTTTGCTGGTACGACACGCAATAAAACGGAAGTGCTTTCGACGACCGTATTCTTGGAGTTGAACATCGGCGATCTTGGGGCAGCGGTGGCGGTGTCATTAATTATGGTGGCTGCAGCCGTTATCGTTCTTGTCCTAGCTCGTGCCTGGGGCACGCGCAACCTTGCGATTTAACGGTATTGCTTGTGATAGTCATCGAGAAACTCACCGCACACTCCGGACTGTTTACCCTGCGTAATGCTTCGTTCGTCGTTCCGACGGGTGCCTACGGCATGTTGATGGGGCGCACGGGCAGCGGAAAGACAACGATACTAGAGGCCATAGCGGGGCTCAAACATGTGACAGGTGGAAAGATACTGCTGGGAGATCACGATGTCACCGGGCTCAAGCCCGCGGAGCGAAATATCGGATACGTTCCGCAAGACGGCGCTTTGTTCTCGACAATGACTGTGAGAGAGCACCTGTCCTTTGCACTCGACATACGCCGCTTCCCGCGCCCGAAAATCGACGAACGTGTGGCCGAGTTGGCGGAGTTGTTAGAGATCGAGGAACTGCTTCATCGATTCCCGCGAGGTCTCAGCGGAGGGGAAAAGCAACGAGTTGCAATTGGCCGAGCGCTTGCCTTTCGTCCGAGTACGCTTCTGCTCGACGAGCCTTTGAGCGCCCTTGACGATGACACCCGAAACCAACTCTACTCGCTACTTAAACACGTCCAAGAGCACACGGGCGTCACTACACTGCACGTCACTCATCACATGCAGGATGTGGCCCGGTTGGCGGACAAGCTGTTCCGGATCGAAGATGGCGTTGTCACCGAACAGCCGGTCAAACAGCAGCCCGTCAACATGCCAGACTAGTCGTATTGAGATCAACAACCTGAGTTCCGAACATTGGGAAGACTTCGGAACTCTAAACAACCGCAAAAAGGAGAACTGATGAAAGTCGCGACGATCGAAACCAAAAAGGGAGTTATCCGAATTCAGCTGCATGACGATAAAACACCGAAGACCGTCGAAAACTTCGAAAAGCTGGCGGCCAAAGGGTATTACGACGGCCTGAAGTTTCATCGCGTAATCCCGAACTTTATGATTCAGGGTGGATGTCCGCTTGGGACCGGCACCGGCGGTCCCGGCTACAAGTTTGCGGACGAGTTTCACCCCACATTGAAGCACGACGGCCCGGGCATTCTCTCGATGGCAAATGCCGGCCCGAACACGAATGGCTCACAGTTCTTTATCACGCACGTTGCCACACCGCATCTTGACGGCAAGCACTCGGTGTTTGGAAAAGTGCTGGAAGGTCAAGACGTAGTCAATGCGATTGTGGGCGGTGATGTCATGGAAAAGGTGACCGTCACGGACGAGTAGCCTTCCCAAGACTCGATGCAGAAATCGTTTGCCATCTTTGGCTTGACGAAAGCTTCTTGGCGATCTAACCTCCCGCCGGGTTAGAGACCTCAAGGGAGCATCGTTGTCCGTGGAACTATCGCTGACAGAAATTATCGTGCTAGCGGTCGTCCAGGGCGTGACGGAGTTTCTCCCGGTCAGCTCCAGCGGCCATCTTGTGATCGTTGCTGCGCTGATGGCAGACGGCGACGTTGACCGCTTTGACGTCGGGGATGTCAACATTTGTCTGCACGGCGGCACCTTGGTCTCCATCGTCGTCTTTTACTGGCAGCGTCTCTGGCAACTGCTGTCCACTGATCGAGGACTGCTGGTGCCATTGTTCGTCGCAACCGTGCCAGCTGTCGTGATCGGACTCGGCATGAAATTGAGTGGGATTGACACCTTCCTCTCCAGTCCGCTCTTGGCTGGCTGTATGCTTCCCGTCACAGGACTAATTCTGATTTGGGCATCGCGTCATGCAAGCGGTCACGACGAGTGCAAGCAGCTTAGCAAGACAAATGCTGCGTTGATCGGGCTCAGCCAAGCTTTTGCCATTCTTCCCGGGGTGTCGCGGAGCGGAACGACAATCTCGATGGGACTGCGGTCTGGACTTGCGCCGACGGCTGCTGCCACATTCTCGTTTTTGATGGCAATACCTGTAATTGGCGGCGCGTGTCTGCTGGAAATAGTTAAGCTCGCCAGAGAGGCCTCGAAGCTACCTGCTCCGAACGAAACGAGCCCGCTGCTCCACCTCGGAATTGGAGCAGCGGTCTCGTATACGGTCGGACTCATCTCGCTATGGCTGTTAGTAAATTGGCTGGAGCGTGGCCGCTTTCAGTACTTTGCCGCGTGGTGCATCCCGGTGGGCATGGGCGTCGTCATTTGGCAATTGTTTCGCTAGCGGAATCGCGGCCAACTCTATCGCTCCTCGGAATCCCTTCGTTCACCTTCACGAACATTCTGAGCGCGACCCTTGGTGTACCAATGCAGGAATTTCTCGAGTGTGAAATTCCCGTCACCACTTGCTTCTTTGAAGCGACGCAACTCAAGAGCCCGTCGTTCATCCGTCATCTCGCCTTCCTTCATGGCTAGCCATTCTTCAGCAGAAACTACGCGATCCCCATTCTTGTCGTAGGCTTTGAACACTTTGCCCTCTTTTGTCAGTTCCCATCGCTCGGTGCGGCCTGCTTCCGTTTGGCGATCGCCTTCACGTGAAGACGCGGGCCGGTCACCGTCACGCTCGCGCGGTCGATCACCATCACGACGTGGTTCCTCACGTGGTCGGTCAGCGGCCCCCCGCGCTGGTTCTCCATCGCGAGATCGAATCACACTGCGGAGCGCCGCAACTTCGCGTTGCAGTTGCAAGATCATTTTGTAAAGAGCTTCTTCGCGCTCAGTCTGCGGTCTAAAACTTTCGCGACGGGGCTCTTCATCGCGACGTTCATCGGCTTCTCGCGGCCGGTTACCGTCGCGTCTCGCCTCTTCGGAGTCGCGCCGTGGCTGTTCGCGTTCACGGTTTCGATCTCCTTCAGCACGGGCGCCTTCCCGCTCGCGTTCCTCCCGATCATCATCGAACAAAGCGACGAATGTGGTCTCGAAACCGGCGGCACTTGTCGGCTGAATTACGATTTCGTGACCACCACTTCCAGCCGCCACGGGAACGACCATCCAGTTGGCTCCCAAGATCAAAGTGCTCGTGACGAGCAGGGCGCACAAGGTAAACTTCACGGAAGTAATCGACATCGCTTTTAAACTCCAATTGGCAAGTAGGTGTGCATTCGGGGAAACATAACCGACCGGCGACAGGCCGACCGAGTACCGCATACTGGCTTGAACGGTCGTCGCAACGACACTCGGAGCAACCGCGGCTTGAACAACCGCCTGCGATCGCAGGACCAGCGCGACAGCGACGCTCAACGAAACGCCACGCAGAATGAGGCGCCGGCGCAACAGTTGCCGAGCCCGCTCGAGACGTCCTTTAAGCGAGCCGTTCGACCATCCAAGCTGTCTTGCTGCATCTTCGCGCGACTTACCCTCTAAACAACACAAAAAGACCGGCAAGCGATTCAACTCCTCATCCAACGCAGAACGCTCGTGTTCTTTGGCGATGCGTTGAAGGGACGAGTGTTCTTCGGTCATGGCTTCCGTCTCGATAGGTTGTTCACGAAGACGTGCTCGATCGGCCCGTGCTCGAAGCGCAATGCGATGTGCGGTTTTGTGCAACCAAGCAGGTAGCGACTTTGAGGACTTCAAAGAGCTCGCTTTTCTGGCCAACACCAGGAAAGTGGCTTGAAACGCATCTTCAGCGTCCTGCTCGTTCCCGAGCACCCGTCGACAAACGCCCATAACGAGACCCGCATGTCGAGAAACAAGTTTGGCAAACGCCAAATCGTCTCGACGATCGAGAAATGCTCGCAATAGGGCGCCGTCTGACTCACTCCTCTCTCTGGAAGTGAGGCCAGCGAAACTACTTTGACTCAATGTAGCGATGTTCATCGGGCAACAGCGTCCTCCCGTTCACGTTAATAGAGTCAGTCGAGTTGCCCGACGGCACGAAAATTATTTCTGCAATTATGGGAAAACCGCGAAAACCTAATTCTCGCCGACTGCCAGCAACTTGGACCGTGTACGGATAAACAGTTTGCCGTCTGCGATTGCGGGCGTGCCGACGATACTGTCGCCCATATCGTTCTTGGCGAGCACTTCGTAAGCCGGACTGTCCTTCAGAACCACAACAATCCCGTTTTCACCGGCGATGTAGATCTTTCCGTCGCCGTAGATAGGCGAGGCGAAGTACTCGCATGCGTTAGGGATCCGCTTGGCACCCCGCAAAGATTCTCCATGCTCCATTTCGAAAACTGTCGTGATGCCTCCTCCTTTTACGAGCAGCATCCGACCGTCGCGCACGTAGGGCGACACGATGTGATCCGTATATTTCGTTTCGTGCTTCCAGAGAAGATGCGTGTTCGTAACGTCGCCGCGTCCGCCACCTCGCACTGCCAAAACAAACTCGTTGGCGGGGTTTTCGACGTCGAACGACGCGCCGGCAAAGTTATCAGGACTCAGGAAGGCTACATCCAACTCCGCGCCTTCCAGAACACCGTCCTGATTTGCGTCCCCTCGGTCAAATGTCTTCTTGTAGAACGCTTCCGGTATTTGCGTTTCGCCAACGAAGGCCTGCATTTCGGCCTTGGACAGCTTTCCGTCGCTATTGCCGGTCTCGGATCGATCCGCGGTCGCGAGCCACTGATTGGCGATGCCGCTGCTTTGCAACGATATGTAAACATTGCCGTCGGCACATACCGGTGTGGTCTTGATATTTCGCAGCAGCGTCCGCGATTTCCAAAGCCTTTCGCCGCTTTCCGGATCGTAACCGATCAGCAGGCCCGTTCCTGCCACAACAATTTCGTCACCCCGATCCGTCCGGCAGACCACAGGATGCGAGTAGTTGACAGCCATATCGTCGCGATCGTCTTTCCACAACAATTTGCCGGTGAACTTATCAAACGCGTAGAAGGCGGGAAACAAGTCGTCGTCTTGGCAGAACAGCACCTTATCTTCATAGAGCACTGGGGACATGGCAGGGCCCCACTTGAAGACGAAGAACGGTGTTGGCAACTCATGACGCCAGACCTCGGCACCGGTGCGTGCGTCGACGGCGAGTAGACCTAACGTACTGAAATAGAAGTAAACGCGATCGGCATCCGCGGCCGGCGTCGTGCTCGCATGGCTGTTCGTCTTATGCACTTCAGGAAGTTTCCCCGTTGCCCAACTGCGTTGCCACAGGGATTTGCCGGTCGTCGCGTCAAATGCTGAAAGTCGAATGCGTTCGTTGCCATCCATGCCGCAGACAAAGGTTCGTCCGTCTGCGACGATTGGGCAGCCGACACCCTCCCCAACTTCGGCTGACCACAGCACATTCTTGGTTGCCGAAAATTCGACAGGCAGCGATTTCGTCGTTTCCGAGATCCCCGAGCAATTCGGCCCGCGGAATTGAGGCCAATCATCCCCGAATAGCGGTTGGCGAGGCATCACGATGGTAACGAGAACTAAAGCACAAGCTAAGAGGCAAATCCGCAATGAATTACGATCGAAGGTGGGAACAAACATGTGTGGCTCCAGGCGAGGGTTTTTGATTGAGTTGATGGTACCCGCTCCCAAGTCGCGGAACAACGATTACGCGCCCTGCATGTTAGAAAAGGTTGACTCTCAGTCGTCGATGTTCGAGAATCTCGATGTCACAGTTCTGGAGATCGATCGTGAAGGACTCATATCCACTTCCGTACCCCGCGCACCCGCGATTTTCGCGCCGGACCGCGATTCAAGCCGGCGCCGTCGGATTGCTTGGCATGGGCACGAATCATTTGGACGAGCTCCGGGCGGCTGCACCGACAAATGCCACAGCCAAGTCTTGTATTTACATTTTCCTGTCTGGCGGTTTGACCCAGCTTGATAGTTTCGACCTGAAGCCCGACGCGCCTGCTGAGGTGCGAGGAGAGTTTAACCCGATCACGACGGCAACGCCGGGAATTCAAATCTGCGAGCACTTGCCCGGCCTCGCTCAGCGCAGCGAGCGATGGTCGGTGTGTCGTTCGTTGACGCATCCTACGAACGGCCATACTCTCGGTCACTACTTCATGCTGACCGGTCGATCGGTCGCGTCGCCGGGGTTCCAAGGCGATCGCCTGCCCCGCGCTTCGGACTGGCCATCGATTGCTTCGATCGTTGGCGACGCATTACCGCCTCGCAATAACAACCTTCCGCCAGCAATCGTCCTGCCCGAGCGACTGGTCCATTGGTCCGGTGGAGTAATTCCGGGGGCTTATGGCGGATTGATGGGCCGTAATCGCGATCCGTTCTTTATCGAGGCATCACCCTATGGGGATCCCATGTGGCGCGGTGCCTACCCCGAATTCACATTTCCGAATCAAAGCAAGAAGCCGCCCACACACGCCGATGATCGCGTGTATCAAGCGCCGAATTTGAAGATCGAAGAGGGACTGAGGCATGGACGCTTCAACAATCGCTTGAAGTTACTCGCCAGCATTGACCACCAGCGGCAGCAGCTCGAACGCTCTGCCGAAGTGCAGAGCTACGATGCACAGCGACAACGAGTCATTTCGATGCTGGCCGATCCAAAAGTACGCCGGGCCTTTGATGTCACCAATGCCGACCCCACGACGCAAGAGCGCTATGGCGCGAATAGCTTTGGTTGGTCGTTACTGATGGCTTATCGTTTGGTCGAAGCGGGTGTCAATCTGGTTCAAGTCAATCTGGGCAACAACGAGACGTGGGATACGCACGGCGACGCCTTTCCTCGATTGAAAGACAAGTTGTTTCCGCCAACAGATCGCGCGTTGTGTGCGCTATTGGATGACCTGCAAAGTAATGGTTTGCTTGACCAGACACTGATTGTCATGGCAGGAGAATTTGGACGCACCCCGAAGCTATCGACGCTTTCCGATTCCTTCTTCGGTCCGGGACGTGATCACTGGGGCGGTGTTCAGAGCGTGTTCTTTGCGGGTGGCGGCGTCAAGGGAGGTACCGTGATTGGATCATCGGACAAACTGGCCGCCTACCCAGATTCCGCTCCGCAGAAGCCCGAGAATATGGCCGCCACGATCTACGACGCGTTGGGGATCGCACCGACGGCTGCCTGGTACGACGAGTCGGATCGACCGCATCGCCTTTACCACGGCCAACCAATTCCAGGGCTAACGTAGTCCCGGAGCAATCTTCGGTGCTGGTAGATTTGTAAGCTGTCAGGTGGCGGTGTGAGCGGTCCACAGTGAGTAGCGTTAGTGGAATGAACAGATCAACTCTGTTCGGGTGGGATCTCGCGACCGTGAGGATCTTCGACAGTATCTTTGAGTTCCGCCGCCAGTTCTTCACGCAAATCGGCACCTAAAAAGTGTTCCACCCGCGCGGCCGACTCGTGAAGATGGTCAGTTGGCAAGTCGAAGTGCTTAGCCATATAGCTTTCCCATAGGCGATGCGCCCGCACCAGATGCTTAGCCCTTTCCCGCCCACCTGCCGTTAGCTCATAGGATTCGCCGCGTTTGGATATATCGCCGCTGGCGATGAGTATACGAAGAGCGATGCGCGTGGACCACGTTGAAGTGCCGATCATCGCAGTCAGTCGATCGAGCGTCAAAGCTCCCACGCCCGATTCTTCTTCCAAACGGTACAGAACTCCGAGAACATCTTCTGCGATGATCGAGCGAGCGAGCCGAGCCTGATTCAGCAACTTGCTGACGACACCGTAACGTGGTCCAAACAGCGCCGCCAATACAAACAGGCCACCCGCTGCAACGGCCATCATTCCGGCGGTGTTCGTATCGAGAACCTCAGGGTAGCCAAGCGATGCAAATACGACCGCTGGTAAGGTAATCGCGAGCAAATGCCCCAAAAATGCACTTATCGCGGCGACTACCAGACTGAGTCCGATGAGGAAGTCCAACCGATCCGTCAACAGATGGGCGGTCGCCGCTGGCGCAATCAACATGGCAATAACCAGAATACTCCCAACGCTTTCGAACGCAGATACGAGAGTTGCGGCGGTAACGGCCATCAGCGCGTAATGCATCACGGTAGCGTTTATTCCCATCGTCGTCGCGATCGCAGCATCAAAGGCGCTGATCCTTAACTCTTTGAAGAACAAGCTCACGAGCAGCGCGTTGATCAAGAGAACTGCGCCGTTGGCAACAGCCGCTCGCGGTACGTTGGAATCTCCTACGGTATCCATAACCGTAGTTTCAATAATTCCGTACAAAACGCAGTCCGGATCGATATGAACTTGATCGGCACGCAGACGGATCAATAGCAGTCCGATCGCAAACAGCGTCGTGAAGACAACGCCCAACGCCGCGCTGGCTTCGACGCGGCCCAACTTCTGGACCCATTCGGTGAGCACAGCAGACAGAATGCCGATTAACAAGGCTCCCACAAACATAGCCGCATGTCGCCACGAATCGTATGTGGCCGAAGAGATCCAACCGGATTGATGCAGCCAGTGGGTGAGGAGGAAAGCGACAACGATTCCGGGTAGGGTCGTATGGGCTAGGGCGTCGCCCATCATGCTCTGCCGACGAATGACGAGAAAAACCCCCGGGAGCGCACACGCCATCGCCGCGAGAGACGCGGTGATCACAGTCCACGTGTCGTACGTATCCCATCCTGCGCCTATCATGATCCTGCGAGTCAACTGGTACAGTAGAAATGTCAGGATGGCGCCGAGTCCGATAACGACGACTTGCGACATCCCAAGTCGCGAGCGGCGTTCATGCGATTCGATGGTATCGATGCGGTTCATGAAACGCTCGGTCGTTTGGCGGTGTCAGAATTGGCATCAATCAAGTGGGGACTTGGCGGCACCGTCATGTGCGGGTAACGCTCTGACAGCAATCGCTCCAGGGATTCAACGACGTCGGGTCCCAACAGATGCTCGATGTCATCGGCATCTCGGTCTACGTGGCTCGGCGCAATATCGGCATATTCAATCAGATACAACTCCCAAAGGCGATGGTTGCGAACAACACGATGTGCCAACTCGGCCCCGCGCGTCGTTAATCGATATCCGCCTTCGCGAACGGCTGTGATAAAGTTCGACGACTCAGCAATTCGTAGCAAATGACGGAGTCGCTTCCCAGTCCACGATCGCATGGGTTGCAAGTCGTCGGCCGTAACGATGTGTTCGACGAGTTGAGCGCTCGTTGGTAATTCGGGGTTACACCGAGGCTCAAGGAACTCGAATAGCGCTCGTAGAATGTGCTGGCGGCCCACCGCGGCTTTGAGTTGTCGGTGTGTCATGAAACGGATGATCGCGCCTCGTCGCGTGCCAAACATCATGCTGACTACGAAGAACAGCACGCCGGTCAGCACAATCACCGGGCCGGCGGCCAGCCGCGGGTACATCGCGCTGATCAACACTCCACTAAACGCCCCACCGCCTCCCAGTATCGCCGCGACCAAGGTTGTTCGCCCAAGTCGATCTGACCAGAATCTCGCTGCGGCAGCGGGGGTGATCAGCATGGCGACGACCAACAGCAAACCAACGCTCTGTAGGCCGATTACCGTCACTCCGGCAACGAGCAGCATCAGCAACAGATCAAGCCGGAATACGGGCCAACCCTGCGACGCAGCAAACTTATCGTCGAAGCTGAGCAGCGAGAACTCTTTAAACAGAAGACCAATGATGACCACGATGCCGAGTGACACTTCCCCGATCACCCACACGTCGGCGGCGACCATCGATGCAGCTTTGCCGAGAATGAAATGATTCAGGCCGGCTTGGCTGCCGCTAGGGATGTATTGAACCGCTTTGAAAAGCGACATGCCTGCTCCAAAGAACACGCTCAAGACGATCGCGAGCGCGGCGTCTTCCTTAATTCGCGTGTAACGAAGGATCAGTTTCGTGCAGAGGATGCCGGCGAGCCCTGCAATTAATGCCCCAGTTAACAATCCGGGCAACCATTTGCCCCCCCCGGGCTTCATCGTTTCCATCACCAAAAATGCGATAGCGATTCCCGGCAGTGTCGAGTGACTTACGACATCACCCAGCAATGATCGCCGCCGCAACAGCATGAAGACTCCAACGATGGCGGCCGCTACTCCTAGCATCGTTGTGCCGATGGCAACGATGCGCGTGTTGTAGTCGCTCAGCAGGAGCGTTCGCTTAACATCATCGGCAGTAGGCCATTCCAACCGATCGCGAGCGAGCGACCTCGGTGCAGAACGGACTTCGTTGGGGTGGCGCTGAGCAGCGGCGAGCAAATGCTGGTGTTGCCCCAACCAAACCGCCAAGATCATAGCAACGAAGACGATTCGTAGAGGAACCGAGTTCATCGACCACTCTCGCCCATCGTCATCTTGTGGCCGACCTGATCGAGCAATGCCAGCTTGCCGCCGTACGTCTTGCGGAGGTTTTCGTGCGTGAAGACTTCGCTGGTTGGGCCGGTCGCCACAAGCCGCATATTCAACAACAAGACATGATCGAAATACTCGGTCACTGTTTGCAAGTCGTGGTGTACGACGAGCGTCGTCTTACCGCGTTCTCGCAACTCGCGCAAAATCGCGACAATGGCTCGCTCGGTCGACGCATCAACACCCGCAAACGGTTCATCCATCAAATACAGGTCTGCATCTTGGACGAGTGCCCGGGCGAGAAAGACTCGCTGCTGTTGGCCACCGGAAAGCTGGCTAATTTGACGTTTTGCATAGTCAGCCATGCCAACGCGATCTAACGCTTCCATGGCTGTCTGTCGATGGCGTCGTGTCACCGGCAAGCACCAGCCGATCTTTCGATAGAGTCCCATCGCGACGACGTTTAATGCATTGACGGGAAAATCCCAGTCAACACTCTCCCGCTGCGGCACATAGCCAACTCGATCGCGGACCTTGCGATACTCTTCACCAAAGACGCGTACTTCGCCTGACGCCTTGGGAACAAGGTCCAGCACTGCGCTGATCAACGTACTCTTTCCCGCTCCATTGGGGCCAACAATCGCCACCAGTTTTCCGATCGGTGCAGTGTAGTCGATGTCCCAGATGACCGGCTTGCGGTGATAAGCGACAGTCATATCGTGAATCGACAACGGCGCCGACGCAGGGTGCTCGTTCTCGATCTTGGACCTTGATGGCTGTTTGAGGACCGAGCGAATCATGGCTGGAGCTTTCCGTTTAGACCCAATTTCGGGGCCTCGCCGCCCAGTGCTTGAGTGATGATTGTCACGTTGTGGTCGATCATCCCAACGTACGTTCCTTCGTACGTACCCGGCTTGCCCATTGCGTCCGAAAATAATTCACCACCGATCGAGACCTTCCAGCCTTGTTGAGCCGCACCCTCGATGATGGCCCGTACGTTTTTCTCCGAGACACTCGACTCGACGAAGATCGCAGGAATCTTATTTTCGACGATGAAGTTGACCAGGTTGTTGATGTCCTGGACACTGGCTTCTGATTCCGTGCTCAACCCTTGAACCGATCGAACTTCAAGAGCGTAAGCCCTCGCAAAATAGCCAAATGCGTCGTGGGCCGTGATCAAAACACGACGATCCTCAGGGATCGTGGCAATTGCTTGTTTGGCGTACTCGTGAAGCTTCGACAATTCCTGTTGATAGCGAGCGGCGTTGATGAGATAGAAGTCTGCGTTCGCAATGTCGTATTCTCCGAGTACCTTGGCGACGAGCGACACGCATTCACTCCAAGCTCTGACGTCCATCCATACGTGTGGATCGTAGTGCCCTGCGAACTCAGGAGGCTCGCGTAGGTAGTCGGGATCGATTTCCTCGGTGATCGGGTATACCGGTTTTCCGCCGCGGGCCAAGCTGGTGAAGTTGTCGCCCATCCGACCCTCGAGCATCAGGCCGGAATAGAAGACCACATCGGCCGCCATCAGCTCGCGGACGTCGTTTCGTGTCGGCTTATAGAGATGCGGATCAACCCCTTCACCCATGAGCCCCGTAACCTCCGCCTTATCACCCGCGATTTGCCGGACGATGTCCGTTACCATCCCGCACGTCGTCACGATCTTGTAGGGATAGCCTCTAGCTTCTTCTTGCGAGGTGCGCGAGGACGCGGTGGTATTAGAGACCTGTCCCGCCCGATCCAACCGACCGCAACCGATCACCACAAGTAATCCCAACCACCAAGCAAGCCGACGAGCTGGCACGCAAAGCTCCTATTGATAACAACTTAGGACTGAATCAAATATTTCGTATGTGCGAATACTATATTTTGACTTCCCAAAACTGTCAACGGTCGCTTCCCATTGCACCCCACGCGGACGTCGCGTTGTACCTGATGTACAACTTCTTCGGAGCTCGTCTAAAGGTCGCTACTTCACCTCATATTTTGTCGATGAATCGTCTTACGGCTGAAGTGTCGTCCGGCGACGATTGCGAGGTTGAAGCTGCCTAAATAATTGACCGCTTCCGAAGGCAGCGATACGATACATGGAAATTTTGAGACCATTTGGTCTCCTGGTGACCCCACGTTTCGGTGCGAAATGGGCATGACCTACTTCAGACGGTTTCGGATGGAGATAGATCTGCGGTCACCATTATTCACACCGCCACGTCTGCCTCCTGAATATCAACTTGTGAGCTGGACTTCCGGGCTAATCGACGCACATGCCGAAGCCAAGTTTCACAGCTTTTGTTATGAGATCGACGCAAACGTGTTTCCATGCCTGGGCGAGTTGGAAGGTTGTGTTCGGCTGATGCGAGAAATCGCACGGCGTGACGGGTTTCTACACGAAGCGACTTGGCTGCTAACGCACGACCGCGGGCCCGATGGCCTTGATTACTGTGGCACAGTGCAAGGTGTTCGAGACTCCGAGTTTGGAGCGATTCAGAACCTTGGCATTACGGTGCCTCATCGGGGACATGGACTGGGCACACATCTCCTACATCGTGCATTGCTCGGGTTTCGGGAAGTCGGGTTGGGTAAGGCCTACCTGGAGGTCACAGCTCAGAACACCGGAGCCGTCAAACTTTACCACCGCCTCGGATTTCGCCGAGTGAAGACGGTGTATAAGGCAGCCGACGTTGCCTACGCGTGATTCAAAGACTAGGCTCTTCGTTTCTGAATTGCGCAGAATCCAACTCTCAGAGTGGTCATACGGGCTGCGGGCTTCGTTCCGGTTCAGCCCAGTTTAAATCGACGCGACTTTCAACTGGCCCAGTGCCCGACAGGATAGCTCAGTGGCGAACCAAGTTCATTCGCAGCAGTTCGAAAACGGATTGACTTTATTGGCCGAGCCGATGGATTGGCTGGAGTCTGCCGCCTTCACGCTACTGATCCCTGCCGGCGCAGATCGCGACCCCCAGAAGCTCGCTGGCCTAAGCAATTTCGTTTGCGAAATGACCCAGCGGGGCTGCGGCAGTCGCTCCAGTCGTCAATTCATCGAAGACCTCGAACTCTTGGGAGTGGATAGCTCCGGCTCCGTTTCCAACGCTTTCACCTCTTACGGTGGATCGATGCCCGCCGAACGACTGCATGAAGCCTTGACGATCTACGCCGATGTCGCGCGACGTCCGCACTTGAGCGAAGACCAATTCGAAGACGCTCAGCAAGTTTGCATTCAAGAGGTGCGATCTCACGACGACGACTTGTCTCACAAGGTAATGACTGAGCTGCGTCGTCGACGCTACGCAGACCCCTACAGTCGCGTGAGCTATGGCAATATCGAAGCGATTGAAGCAATTACGATCAAAGACATCCGTAGCCACTTTCAAAGATTTCATCAACCGCGAGGAGCGATCTTGAGCGTGGCAGGCAATATCGAGTGGAGTTCGCTCTGCGAGCAAGTTGGCGAATTGTTCGCCGACTGGACAGGGACCGATGCCGCCATCGAAGAAACGGCTGCGCCCGTCGAGCCGTACACTCATATCCAGCACGATTCCAGCCAGACGCATCTAGGCGTGTCATATGCCAGCGTGCCCTACGCAGACGACGACTACTTCCAGTCTTACGGTGCCGTCGGCGTGCTAAGCGGAGGAATGAGTTCGCGTTTATTCATGGAAGTTCGTGAAAAGCGGGGACTGTGCTACGCGGTCTATGCGTCGTGCGAGACGGTACGTGATCGAGGCGCTGTTGTTGCCTATGCCGGTACAACGACAGAACGCGCGCAAGAAACACTAGACGTCTTGGTCACCGAACTGTTGCGACTTAAAGAAGGCGTCTGTGAGGAAGAGCTTCTAAGATTGAAAGCACGTATCAAGAGCCAGCTGATTATGGCTCAAGAATCGAGCAACGCGCGGAGTAGCCAAATCGCTTGGGATTGGTATCACTTGAATCGCGTCCGCACACTGGCCGAATTGAGTTCCCTGATCGACGCGCTTACCTGCCAGACAATCAATCAATACTTAGTTGACCATCCACCAAGCGACTTTCGCATTGTCACGCTTGGCGCATCCCAGCTGGAGATCCCTCGTGGAATTTCGTAGGCAAACACTCGACAACGGCTTGGAAGTCATCGCCGAGATCAGCCCCAAGGCCTATTCGACGGCGTTGGGCTACTTTGTGAACACCGGTTCGCGCGATGAAACGGATGCGATTTCGGGAGTTAGCCACTTCCTCGAACACATGGTTTTCAAAGGTACTCCCACGCGCAGTGCCGAAGATGTCAACCGAGAACTCGACGAAATCGGCTCGCAGTCAAACGCGTTCACGAGCGAAGAACACACTGTCTACTACGCGCGGGTGCTCCCGGAAAACCAAGGGCGAGCGACCGATTTGCTCAGCGACATCATGCGACCCTCGCTGCGGGATGACGACTTCGACATGGAAAAGCAGGTGATCATCGAAGAGATTGCCAAGTACGAAGATCAGCCTCCGTATGGCGCCTTCGAGAAATGTATGGCCGCCCATTTCGGTGACCATCCCCTCGGACGCAGTGTGCTCGGTACGGCAGAGACGGTCGGTGCTTTGACGTCGCAGCAGATGCGAGCATACTTTGAACAACGGTATAGTCCAGGCAACATCGTCCTCGCGGCGAGCGGCAACGTCGACTTCGACCAACTCGTCGCGGATGCTCAGCGGCATTGTGGCTCCTGGACTCCGTTCGAGGCAAGTCGCGAACTGCCTCGCGCCGCGAGTCATTCGGGGATGAGCGTGATCCCAAAAGAGACTTCCGCGCAGGAGTACGTCGTTCAAATAGCCAACGGTCCCGCAGCGAATGATGATGACCGCTACGCGGCGCGATTAATGGCGACCATTGTTGGGGATGACACTGGTAGCCGTCTGTTTTGGGAGTTAATCGACACAGGCCGAGCGGAGTTTGCATCGATCAGCCCCTATGAGTTTCAGGGCACGGGAATCTATATGACCTACTTGGCTTGTATGCCTGAAGACACATCGAGTTGCCTGGAGCAGACTCGGCAAGTGTTCGAGCTGGCCCAAAAGAATGGACTCACCGAAGACGAACTCCTACGTGCAAAGAGCAAGATTTGCTCTGATCTGGTGCGGCACAACGAAAGTCCTGCTCGTCGACTTTTCTCGGTAGGGAACAACTGGCTGCAGCGGCGCGCTTATCGAACTGTTCGCGAAACGGTTGACAACTACCAGCGTGTGACGCTTGAAGAAGTGAACGCTGTGTTGGCCAAGTACCCGCTGACGGTCAGTACGATCGTAGCGGTCGGTCCGGCGGCCGACATCGCGACATGATCGTCACAGCTATTGCGACGCGAGCGTAGAACCGCGGATTTGATCGAATTACGCTCCATGCCGCTGCTCCTATGTGTGTCCACTTGTCGATACTGGCAAGGTACGCCGCTTGCTCGGCGAACCAACGCGCTAGCCGAATGTCACAAGGATGAGTCCATGAAGCCCACGCTGTTTGCCGCTGCGGTCGCGATCACCCTAGTTACGACGTCAACTTCCAGCGCGGACGTCCTAAAACTCTACTTCATCGAGCTAGGCCGAAATCTTGGTTATGGAATTAGCGACGGCTATCACGCAAATCGAGACTGTCTGCCAGCCTATAGCGGTTGCAGTAGCTGCTCTCCCAGCCAACATCCCGTGATGCAACAGCCCCCGGTACCGCAGCCAATGATGCACTATCCAATGATGACGCCGGAGTATTCACAGGCGGCACTACCTCAACTTCAGCAAGTGCGTTATCCGGCCGGCTACTATGTCGCGCCGGCGTATCTGCCTCAGTTCCAGCAGCTTCCGCAAAGCCGTGCCCAAACGCCAGTCCCCTCCTTTACTCGTCCGCCGCGCAACCCCGCGTCGCTGTGGTAGACATGTCGGCGAAACAAAAGCCTCGTTGAGCGAATCGTGAGAATTCCCTACAATCCCTCGACTTAGGTCGAATTGCTATTTGATAGGGAAGTTAAAGAGCTATGGAACGAACGCTAGTTTTGTTGAAACCCGATTGTGTCGAACGCCGCCTCATGGGTCGAGTCATCAGCCGCTTCGAGGAAAAGGGCTTGAATATCGTCGCGATGAAGATGATTCGCGTGACGCCGGAACTCTCGAAACAGCACTATGCTGAACACGTCGAGAAGCCCTTCTATCCCGGCTTAGAGGCATTTATCACTGGCTCGCCAGTACTTGCGATGATTATCGAAGGATTGGAAGTCATCCGTGTCGTGCGCGAGATGCTAGGTGCGACGAGCGGATTAAAAGCAGCGTCCGGAACTATTCGTGGCGACTTTAGCAGCAGCCGTCAGATGAATCTCGTTCATGCCTCAGACGGCCCCGAGGCCGCGGCACGCGAGATGGAGTTGTATTTCGAGGCGAGCGAGATTCACGGCTACGAACCAACGCTCACGCCTTGGCTGAAAGCTGGCGACGAGTAGCCGGTCGAACAACCGAGTTTGGTTGTCGAAGATACAGTCTACCGACCGCAGTCAGCAGCTTTTAAGAACGCACCGGCGGTTGACCATGCGAGCATAAAGCACCGTTGCGACACCCCAGGTGACAGGTGCGAACCTTGGTGCGTGGTCTCCCTCGACTCAGTTCACCACCGGGGGCGGCCAGATTTCAGTCGGTGCGGTTGGCGCAAGATAAACTTCGTGCGTCGTGGGCATCTTCGCCCTGACTCGAGAAAGTGCTACGATCTCGCAAGGCGCGGGTTAGTTAGGCCGTGGAACGGATCGCCCGATCGCTCGTTGTACCCCACAGTCAAACCCTCGTATATGAATCAAAACCGGCGTTCGCATCGAATATATCTTCAGGTACGTTTGTGTTTGCTGATCGGTTTAGTCTTTGCGACTCGCGCGTTTGCCCAGCCCGAATTAGCCGAACCGGTGCAAGTTACCGTCGGAGCGTACATCAACGATGTCCAGGCGTTGAACCTGCGCGAACACAGTTATGCAATGGATGTGTATCTGTGGTTTCGGTGGGAAGATGACGAGTTGGTTCCGGCAGAAACGGTCGAAGTCGTAAATCCGAACGAGTTGTGGGGCCATGTTGCCGACGCTCAATACGAGGAGCCCATTCGACTGCCAACAGGTGAGTGGTATCAAGTACTTCGCGTCCAAGGACGATTCAGCCACAAGTTCTTCTTCTACAACTATCCTTACGATCGCCAGGAGTTGGTCGTCGAATTTGAGGACGAGACGCACGAAGTCAACCGGCTTGAGTACGTCCCTGATGCCGACCCGGTCGCGGTCAATCCTCGGCTCGTCCTCCCGGGTTTTCACGTGGGTGCAGCGAACTTGACGATCGAACCTTTTTCCTATCCAACCGCTTTCGGCGACTCGCGGCGCAGCGAACCCAACTGCTACTCACGCGTACGTGTGGCGATTCCCATATCGCGCCCCGCATCGACTTCGAGTCTAAAGATGCTCTTGCCCGTGTTATGCGTGGTCTTTGGTGCCTCGCTAATGCTGCGACTCAAGGCGACATTAGTCGATGCTCGAATTGGCATCGGGATTACCTCGCTGCTAACCGTGGTGGCAATCCAACTAGCCAGTAACGAGACGATGCCGAGCGTCGACTATCTGGTGTTGATGGACAAGATTCACCTGACCGCCTATGTCTACGTTCTCGCAGGACTGGGCGTGGTTTTGGCAACTGTACGACAAGTCGATGAAGGTCATATCCAGCGAGCTCAGCGTCTGCAGCAAGTGGCCTGCTGGTGGTTGAATTCACTTTTCTTGGCCTGTATCGCGATTTTAATTGGAGTCGCAATCGTTCATGGTTAAGGGACACACAGAGCGTTCCTCTTGATTGGAATTTGAACGGCGCAACTGTCGTATACCAGATTGAGCATGTCCATGCGGTAGTCCCATGCCATCGATGGCCAGAGCCCTATCAAGAGCGGATACTTCCTCCCTGCCTGCAGCCAATGCCGGCCCGCGAGGAGCATCATTTCGCTCTCCTGGCATTGCATAGCCGCGTCCAATGAGGTCGAACATCAAGGCAGAGGTTCTCCGCTCACCAGGCTGTAAGTAAGCGAGTTGCCGGAGTCGGGCTCTGCCGGAGCCGCGATCCTTCGTGCTGAAATAGCCGACCAGTGTTCCTTCTAGCTGCCCCTCTTGGACTTCCGTGCTACTCAGCGACAGACTCGTGGGGATCTCATTCACGTCGGTTCGCGTCGCCCGCAGCTATCGATTAAGCAAGTTGCGATCGTCTTCGTCATCGAACATTATGTACTCCCACATTCCGTTCTGGTGCGACCAGATAGGATCGGCGTTGCGGCGGATGAACTCGTCGACATCCATCCCGTCTATTTGCTGCGGGCGCGGAACAAGCTTTGGCTTACCGTTGATGAAGACCGTCATGAACTTCCTCTTCCGATCGCACCACGCTCTCTTTTCGGCAGCCGTCCGCTTTCGCTTTTGTTTTGCCGCAGGAGGTCTTTGTCGCCGCTTGACCTTTGTATCAGCGCTCGACACTATTGGCCAAAGCCGCCAATTCTGAGTCGCAGTGAACGCCAATGCGGTCACGCTTGGTCATGTCTGCGCACCACGCGGCAACTTCAGCGGCGGGTAGATCACTCTTTGCGACCGCTGTGATGACAACTTGCAGACACTCTTCAATATCTTCCGTCATCAGGCCTTCGTCACTCATTTCAACCTGGCAGCTCCCCTCGCTCATCACTTCCTGCGCTAACTCCATCGCCTCGCGCAGATGCCCCAACTCGATCAAACGGGCGAGATTGCGCTTCACCGTGCCATATGCCTCATCGTCGTAATCGAAGTTGTAGTTGATTTCCCGTTCATCGAAGTCGGTGGCATCTGCAATCGCCACACGCGTGGCAGCAATCAACTCGACGGGCGGCGTTTCCACGCCGAAACGCGATTCAAGTTGACGTTGGATGCCGCGGTCAGCTTTCGCGATTCCGACGATCACGTCAATCAACTCGGACTTCTTCCGTTTGGCCAGCACCGCCTTCAAGCGATCAATGGTTACCGTCATCTTCGGGACCGGCAACGATAACGCTTTCTTCTTCATTTTGCGTGGCGGCATCTTGTTTCACTCAGCCTCCCGATCTGGCGCAATCGGCATCGGGGTGGGTCCCACCTGCAGCATCTCTCGACGAGTGTAGCCCGCGCAAGTTTTCTGACGTCTATTACCGTACACTGTGAATTGGATTTCGACTCACTGCTGCCGGATTGACCGTGCTTGGTGCTCAAATATGCTTGATAAACGTATCATCGTTGCGCGAGAGAGGTCAATCCTCGACCAAAGCAGCATGCTTTTGAGAGACGTTCCCGCTGCGGGTGGTTTACTTCGCCCCGCACTGCCATTCCAACCGACGTGTCGTCCAGTTCGTGACGGAACTTCAAGGCGCGGGCGATTCGTCACGGGTACTGAGCGAATGATGATCCTACTGATGGCCGCGGTTGCCGCACTCTGGATTTGCCATGTGGTGCCGGCCGAAGAGCCTGACCCCGACATCGCTCTGGAACCGGCTCACGTGATTATCAATCCGTGGCGATTTCATATTCCGCCGACCAAACGTCAAGGAGTGCCTGGAATCGAACGCACGGCGAATGGACGTCTGTGGGTCATTTACGGTCGCGATGTGGAGAGCACACGCAACTATCAGGTGCTCATCCGCAGCGACAACAACGGCCGCAGTTGGTCCCACCCAAAGCTGATGATCCTGCCGCGCGAAGGCGTGCGCGCGATGTCCGCCGCAATCTGGATCGATCCAATCGCGCGCATGTGGGTGTTCTGGGGCCAGAGCTTCGGAACGCAGGATGGACGTTATGGCATCTGGGCCATCACTACCGATGATCCTGACGCCGAAAACCCGCAGTGGTCCCGGCCCCGACGCCTGGGCGACGGCATCATGCTCAATAAACCGACCGTGCTCAGCAACGGCGATTGGCTGTTTATATCGTCGGTCTGGAAGGCCGATCACAGCATTAAGGTTTACGCGACCACCGATCAGGGAAAGACGTTCAACCTGCGAGGAACAGCGAACGTGCTTCCGCCGGAGACGCGCGGGCCGGACGAGCCGATGATCGTCGAGCGCAAAGTCGGTTCGCTCTGGATGCTGGTGCGGCGGCAGGGAATGGCGGAAACCGTTTCCCATGATGGTGGGAAGACGTGGTCAGCCGTGAAGCAGAGTTCGCTGCGGCACCCCACGGCGCGGTTCTTCCTGCGGCGTCTAGAGTCGGGCGCGTTGCTGTTGGTCAAGCACGGCCCGCTGGACAAACGCGTGGGGCGAACCGATCTCATGGCGTTTGTATCCGACGATGATGGCCAGACCTGGAAGGGTGGACTGCTGCTGGATGAGCGTGAAAAGGTGACCTATCCCGACGGCGTGCAGGCTCCGGACGGAACGATTTATATCATTTACGACCACAACCGCACGCCCGATGGCGAAGTGCTGATGGCGGCGTTTACCGAAGAGGATGTCCGCGCCGGTGAGGCCGTCAGTACCAATGTTCGGCTGCGCGCTGAAGTGGCTCGGTTGCCGGCCGAGTGAACAGAACAACGCCAGTAAGACCAGTAATACGATGCTTCCCAATTCTCAACCATCTCACCACAGGACTTCAAGCTTGCAAATGATCAGATCATGTTTGTTTTTGACCGCACTGGTCTGCCTGGCTTCAACCGTCCGCGCGGAGTTCACGCTGGTGGATGTCGAAGCCCGTGTGCAACCGGCGCCGCTGGTTCTTTTCGCCAACGCGCCGCCCAAGACTCGTGAGGCCGCTGTCGAACTGGCCGACTACATCGAAACCATCTGCGGAGTGCGGCCGGCGTTGATGGACGGCGCTCCCAAGGATTTGCTCGAGCGAGCCATCTGGGTTGGTTACCAACCGGCACTCGATGCGTTGTTTCCCGACGCCGATTTCGACTTCCAACATCCCGAAGAGATTCTCATCGCCGCCAATGACAATCACCTCGTGATCGCCGGGCGCGACCGCTGGGACGCGAAGCACCTGATTGTCGAAGGCATCGACGAGAAGATCGTCGGTCGGCAGCAGGAATACGGTACCGTCAATGCGGTCTACACGTTTCTGCAAGATAAACTCGGAGTGCGCTGGTTCTGGCCGGGCGAGTTAGGTGAGGATGTACCGCGGCGCAAGCGAATAACATTGGATCCGTTCGAGTTTCGCTACCATCCTCAGATTCGAGCACGCGGCGGCGCGTTTAATTTTTCGGCGCTGAGCAACAAAGGCTACGGCCGGTCGCATCAGTGGACTCGGCGGCAGCGGTTGCAACTCGATTCACTGCGTAGCGAGGGCGGGCATGCGTTCGGCGACTGGCACGAGCGGTTTCACGAGACGAGACCGGAGCTGTTCGCACTGCAACCCGACGGCACGCGCGGCACACATCCCAGCCCGAAGAATGTGAAGCTGTGCCAGTCGAACCCGGCGGTCTGGGAACAATGGCTGGCCGACGTCGAGGCAAAGCTGAAAAAAGACCCGACGCTGACCGAGTTCAACGCCTCGCCAAACGACGGCTGGTCCAGCGGACACTGCATCTGCGAGAACTGCCGAGCGTGGGATCATCCCGACGGCGAGCCGCGTCTGATGCATTGGCACCATCATCGGGAAACTCGCCCCGCCTTGTCCGACCGTCACGTGACCTTTGCCAACAAGCTGGCCGAGCGGCTCAAGCAGCGTTATCCGGACAAGGATTACCGGGTGATGATGTTGTGCTATGGGCACTCGCGGCCCGCGCCGATCAAAGCCCGCCCTGCCGAGAACGTGATCATGGTCAGCGTCGCTAATTTCTTCGGCCGTACGCATCTGGTCGATCGCGGCTCGACCTGGGGCACAACGCACCGCGATCAACTCGCGGCTTGGGGCAAGCTGGCGCATCAAGTCATGTGGCGGCCCAACACCGGGAGCCCCGTCGGGTGGCAACAGGGACTGCCCGACGTGTCGATTGCCCAAACGATTGAGAACATCCAGTTCGCCGCCGATAATCGCTGCGTCGGCATTTACATCGACGCGGTGTGGGAACACTGGGCGACGCAGGGACCACAGTACTACGTGATGGCACAACTGTTCTGGAATCCGACGCAGGACGGCGAGAAGGTTCTCGACGACTACTACCGTCGTGCTTTCGGACCGACCGCTGCCAATGTGCGAGCCTATTTCGAAACGATCGAGCGTGCGCGAATGGCTTACGTGAAAGAGCATGGATACGGCGGCGGGGTATTCAACTTTCCACGGCTCTACACCGACGAGTTGCTGAGTGAGTCGCGCGAGCATTTACGACTCGCGGCGGCCAAGGTCGAAACCGCGCCGGAGATCTACCGGCGGCGGGTCGCTTTCGTGCGAGCAGGTTTGACGTATTCCGAGCGACTGATCGAGACCATCCGCTTGATGGAATCCTATTGGCGGAAGCAAGACGACGCTGTCGCCGCCAAGGTGCTGGCTAACTGGCAAGAGATCGAACAACTCTGCCAGGCGAATCCCTTCGCGATCAACTGGGGACCTGTCCGTCCCACAACGCCGCGAATGATCGGCCTGCATCCGGATCATCCCAACCCCAAATGGAAACCGAACAATGCGAACGACCTGGACCAAAACTAAACCTTCGCCAGCCCCTTGTCTTCTAAGTCTGTAAATGATGGGCCGGAATGACTTTGGACCGCGTTTTTCGTCGTCACACTCTCTCCATCATGAATTAAAGAACAACCGCCATGCGAATCTCACGTCGACTCATCTTCACGAGCCATTTCATCGCGTTTGTTTCACTTGGATTTGTCGGTGCCGCGTTGTCGGACGAGCCGACGTTTCGGGCTGGTGCCGCGACGAGCAACATCACCCCGCCGATCGGCTCGGACCAAACGGTTGGCGCTAGCAAGCGGCAAGCGACGCACGTACACGATGAACTAAATGCCCGCTGCCTGGTGCTCGACGACGGCCAGTCCAAGTTGGCACTGGTCGTCTGCGACTTGCGGCACATTTCGGCCGAGGTCGTGGCGGGCGCCAAGCAAATCATCGAGCGGTCGACCGGCATCCCGCCGCAGTGTGTGCTCGTCTCAGCGACTCATACGCACACTTCGACCGGCGCGAAGCTGGAAGACGATGGTGAGCAGCCGTATTACGACTACCGCGCGTTTCTAACCCGGCGGATCGCTGACGGCGTGCTGCGAGCCGTCAATCAACTCCAGCCCGCGCGAATCGGCTGGGACGTCGCCGAGGAACCGACGCAGGTATTCAATCGCCGCTGGTTCCTAATGCCCAGTCGCGGGCCGATCTACGGTGCCCACGACAACATCGAACAAGTCGACACGAATCCCGGTTACAGCGGTCTGCTGAGGCCCGCCGGTCCTGTCGATCCGCAGATCACATTCCTTTCGGTGCAGTCGACCGCGGGCAAGCCCATCGCGCTGCTGGCTTCCTACGGATTGCACTACGTGGGCGGCGTGCCGGCCAACACAATTTCGGCTGACTATTTCGCGATGTTTGCCGACCGCATGGGCGAACTGCTCGGTGCCGACCGACATCAGGACCCGCCCTTTGTCGGCATCATGGCCAACGGCACCAGCGGCGATGTGAACAACCTGGCGCGCTATTCCGACGAGGAATTGGAGAAGCGCGGCCCGCAGCCGAAAAAGCGGTATCAACCTTTTGGGAAAGCCCGCGAAGTGGCGTACCTGTGCGCGGACAAAGTGATGCAGGTGCATAAGTCGCTGGAGTGGCACGATCATGTGAAGCTCTCGTCGCTGCAGCGCACGCTCACGTTCAAACGGCGCTACCCGACGAAGGAGGAAGTGGAATGGGCTGAGGCGGTCAAGGCCAAGAAGATCAAACCCATGAGCACCAGTCGATACAGCACTTACAGCACCGTACTCGCCTATAACTCGCCGGAGATGCCGCCGACCATCGATGTGGTCGTACAGACGCACCGCATCGGCGACCTGGCTGTGGCCGCGATGCCATTCGAGGTGTTTGCAGAGATCGGCCTGGAACTCAAACAGCGCAGCCCCATCCAGCCGCTGATGAACATCTCCATTGCCAATGGTTCGCATGGTTACCTGCCGACACCCGAGCAGCATCGGCTCGGCGGCTACGAAACCTGGATCGGCGTCAACAAAGTTCAACCTGACGCCTCAGTAATGATGGTCGACGCCCTGTTAGAGATGCTCGGCGAGTTAAATGAAAAAAGTCGGTGAGCCGTCGACGCTGGCACTCCTGAGATACTCGCGGAGGCTAAGAAACTCACTTGGAAGGATACCGAACCTGACCGACAGTACGACCACTACCTTCTACGAGTAAAGCAAAGGCAATCGGCAGCTAGGGTTCATCGCAGCCGCATCGCGGGATGTCTTCCTTCGGGGTGTTGATATAACCGCCCGCTCCCGTGTCAATGTGAACAACGGCGGCAAACCGGTTGTCTTGACTTCTCGGTGACTCCAGAATGCGATTAAACGGAGTAGTACAATGTCCAAGCAAGTTCAACAGACCTCTCCATTCGAAATTGGTGACCCCTGGGAACATTGGTTGTCGCAAGCGAGAGCTTTGGCAGCTGAGCTTCAACTGCCTTGCGAATTCATAGACGAGGCGTGTGCCATCGTCGAAAATGCGTTTGGCCACGACTGGCTTAGTGCGTTGTTTGGCAAGCAAAACCTCAGTCACAAGCTTGTGCCGAAGCCTCTGCATCGGCTCGACACTCTATTCGGAGTCGCAGGCAAGTCCCAAGTTGTCGAGTTGATCGAGTTAGCTGTCTACTTGAAGCAACTCGCGACTTGTAGCGGCATTCCGTCAGTGATGGATGTGATTCGCGAGCACTATGCAACAGGTTTCCTACAACTTGCCTATGCTTACCGCTTCCATAGAGCCGGTGCCACTGCGATCGCTCTAGAACCTGAAACCGATCGCGGTAAGTCGGACATATTCTTCGAGTATGACAGCAGACCGTACATCGCTGAATGTTACGTTCCGCAATTCGCCTCTGAGGCGAACAGTATCGATAACCTTCGAACGTGCGTTCAACTCGTTGGACACGCATGCCGAGTGTCGGACTATCGACTGCGAGTTTGTATCCGTCTGAAAGACAGCATATCGGTTCGAGAAAGTAAGCAGTTGGGGCGGTGGCTGTCGCATCGGATTGATGAGATGGACGGCGATTTCTGGCGCGGCGAGCACGATGTGGCCCACTGTGAAGTCAAGCACATTGATGAAACCGATGACGTTCATGACCGCCCCAGAAGGCTGTCTGCGAAAGAACGTGAGGGCTTTGCAGACGCTGTGATCGAAATGTATCGCGTGCCTAAGAGCGACATAGCGGAAATTCGGCTCGGGCGCGAGGCAAGGCGCGAACCTGGCAGCCGAGTGTTGCTGTGGCGACCAGATGAGGAATGCCAGAAAATGACGAGCGAGGAATATGTGGAGAAGTTGGCGGCTAGACTTGGTGACAAGTTGCCGCAGACCAAGAGATCCGTTGACAATCCAGGGCGCTTAGTCATCGCTGAACTGAAGGACTTCGTCGAGAATGATGAGGAGTCACTAGTAATCAGTGGGCAGCTGCAGAAGCTGATGCTGCGCAGTTATCCAGATGTGAGCGCAATCTTCCTCGTGCAGCGCAGTTGGATCCGTGGATCGCGATACCAATTCCAAGGCGTCTTAATAGGCGGCAAACCTGAGAATGCGCCACCCGAAAAGCTCTTTCAGCAACTGGATCAACAGGAACGGGAAATGGACGTCCTGGCCGCCTGGAGCTAGTCCGATTCAATCCGCTTCCGACTTCGAAAACAGACGAACAGTCCCTCGGCGATGCCGAACATGGAGCCACTGACTTTTCATAGAAATGGCATACGATCCAGCCTGTTGCCAGTGTGACCCCACCGGCTTGAAGCGCGCCGCAACTCGATCGTCCAACAAAGACTTCAGCCACATCACCAGTACCAATGAACTACGTACGGCACGTCACTCCGCAGTAAGTTCTTCCGCCGGCGCGATACGGAAGTTTAGGATGGGCGATTGAAAACACCATTGCGGGACGCGATAGTACGGTGGGCGGCCCATGGATTCGCAGGTTGGCCAACAAACTGTCCTGCAGCCTCTTTAAGATCTGAAAGGCTTACTCGCCTGATGACCAAATTACTTTACGCCCTCGTCGTTGTTTCCTGGACCAGCGCAAACGTGGTTGCGCCAGCCGCCGCCGAAACTGTTCTTGTCAACGACGGCAAAGCCAACGCTGAGATTGTTATCGCCGATAACGCGCCGCGCTCGGTTCGATTTGCTGCCGAAGAGCTGCAAACGTATGTCGAAAAAATTAGCGGGGCGCGGCTGCGGATCGTTAACTCGCCGAGCGGTGCTGGACCGACAGGCACGGGGCCGATTCCTGTCTACGTCGGTGAAAGCGAGTCGACGCGGCGAGTGGGGGTGACGGCCGAGGGACTCGGGCGCGATACCTTTCGTATGGTTTCCGGTGCCGATTGGTTGGCGCTGGTGGGCAGTGACGAGGAGTTTGTTCCGATTGAGCCTTGGGCGCGGAGTCACAATCAATGGGCGGCGGAGAAAGAATCGCAGTGGAGAAAACTGGCCGGGCATCCGTGGCTGAACCCGGTCGGAAGCCGCATCTACAAGGATTACAACAAACAACTGGACATCTGGAGCTACGATCATCGCGGGTCGCTGAATGCCGTGTACGCGTTTCTTCGCGAGCTGGGAGTGCGGTGGTATATGCCGGGAGAGTTGGGCGAGATCGTGCCGCCATCGCGCACGATTGCCTTGCCGAAAATCGATCGGACGGTGACGCCCGCGTATGAGGTGCGTTCGATCAGCCGGCCGATGATCAGTTCCAATGAGATCGATGACGTCTTGTGGTATCTGCGCATCGGGGCCAACGATCAGTATGGCATCATGCATCACGGGCAGCGGCATCTGACCGAACATCCGGAGCAGCGCGCCGCGCATCCAGAGTATTACGCCATGATGGCCAATGGCCGGCGCGACAACGAAAGCCAAACGGCCAACGCTTGTCTGTCGTCGGAAGGTTTTTTCAACGAGACGGTCGCGTTCGCGCGGCTGATGTTCGATCACTACCAGATTCCCATCATTTCGGTCATGCCGCACGACGGTTTCAACCACTGTCAATGCGAGCGGTGCCGGGATCAGATCACGCTCGACCGCGGGCCCTCGGGACAGTCTTCCGATTACGTGTGGGATTTTGTGGTCCGCGTGGCGAACGAGTTGGCAAAGACGCATCCCGACAAGAAAGTTTTCTGCGGCGCCTACAGCAGTTACCGCCTGCCGCCGCTGAAGATCGACAAGCTGCCGGATAATGTCCTGGTGCAAATCACCAACGGTCGCCCGATCCGCGAACTGGACGACGAGATCCACCGGGACGCGGCCGAGCTTCGCGCACAGTGGCTGGCGAAATCGAATAACCCGCTGTCAGTGACTCTGAACTACACGCCGTTCACCAATCGCGGCGCCTACCGACCGCAATACTGGCCGCACGTGGCCGCTCGCGGGATCAAGGCCTCGCACAAAGACGTCTGGCGCGAGGACGTCTGGCTGTCCAGCGGCAAGGGCGGGCTGCATTATCCAGGCATGGCGCACGTGAATCCGTACTTTATTTCCCGGTTCTGGTGGGACCCGGACCAGGACGTCGATGCCTTGCTCGAGGAATACTACCGGCTGTTCTACGGTCCCGCCGCCGAGCCGCTGGGCGCGTTCATCGAATTCTGCGAACAGCAGTATGCCAACCTCGGCTCCGACGCGGAGGTGACCAAGAAAGCGCTCGATCTATTCGACCAGGCCCAAGCGGCCGCGCCGCCGGATACGGTTTACAGACGGCGGATCGCGCTGGTGGACGAATTCCTGCCCACGCTCAGGAACCGCGCCACGCAGATCGACGTGAAGCGGCCCGAGGGTTTGCCGGAATATCGCGTCATCGACATGGCCAAAGACAAATGGCGCGACGCTCGCGGTACGTTGAAAATGGATGGTAAGTTGGACGAAGCCTTTTGGACCGCCTACCACTATCCGCGTTCGCTGCGGGATGTCGCCACCAGCCAGAAACCGAAACATCCGGCGCGGTTCATGGCCCGCTGGTGGAACGACAGTCTCTACTTCGGCATCCGCTGTGAATTCGACAAGAGCGAACCGCCGATCGTCGGTTCCCAGCAAGACCGCGACCCGGCGATCTGGCAGGGCGAGCACCTGGAATTGCTGATCGAAACCGACAAGCATTCCTATTACCAAGTCGTCGTCAATCCCGCAGGAGCGCTGATCGACTTGGACCGCGCCGTGAAGCTGCCCGGGGCGTACGACTGGTCGTCTCAAGCGGAAGTGGCCGCGCACATCGGTGAGGATTTCTGGTCCGTTGAGCTTCGCCTGCCGGTGACCACGTCGGACGAAGACCCGCTGCACCAGATGATCGGCAGCCGGCCATTCCAGGCCAAGCAGGAATCGCTCGAATCGGGAAAAGGGACCAGTCTGCCCTGGTATTTCAATCTCTATCGCAAACGGTCCGGCACCAAGGATGTAGAAACAACCGCCTTCTCGCCGCTAGGGCCGGATGCAAAGTCCTTCCACGAGCCCCTGAAGTTTGCCAGGATTTACGTTCAGTGAAAGACGCTTGTGCGAGAGCGCCGCGACATGATGTCATGAAACTAGGCCGCGTTTGTTTCTCTTTGTCCTGCTGCTGCCCAGTGCTGTGCCGCTCAGTCGGCGCCCGACGCATCATCGTTGCCCGATCTCGCACAGCAACGGTCGCGGGTAGCGGCCGACTTCGATCCGGATGCGACCGAACCGCAATGGCCCGAGCCGTCGCCGTATCGGCGACGGCATTCTGCCGGACAAGCCGACCGTGTTTTCCAGCGGCGACTGGCTGCTCACTTCGTCGGTGTGGAAGACCGACAACAGCATCAAGGTCTACGCATCGACGGATCAGGGCCAGACGTTTCAACTCCGCGGCACCGCCAACATCGAGGACGCCTATCGGGCCCGCGTTTCGGGGGCGATGAGGTGTGCAACGCGTCGCGCGTTGCCTCTCAGGTTATGTATGCCGCGGGACCATGAAGCGGTCCGGCATGACGCACACCAGCCGGTACCCGAGAACTCTGACAGGATCATTCAGAATGTCGTGACAAATGGCAGAGCGGATCATTTGCGTCCCAGAGGCCGTCGTCGGCCAGGAATTCGTCCAACGCTTCATCGTGAACTGAGTGCCAGTCAGACGAAGATGGAGCTGACGGTTGTATTGCGCACGCGAGCCGATGGTCTGGCGAAGCATTAGCAAATTCCGTTTCGTTGATTTCCTCATTCGGAAACACTGACGCTGCATCGATTCGCGACGCGTTCTGCGAGACCACTGACGGTACAAATGGCATAGCGACAGCCTCGCCTTCTGAATTCCTCGTTGGATCGTTTAAGTAGTTAATGACAACCAACGCGTCGATCGGCGAGATGGAATTGTCCTGGTTCGTATCGACGTAAAAGAACTGCGTCAGGCCAGCAACGGAGGTGGGCGTAGCCAGCCCGCCAGGTCCCTTATCAACGATTCGGTTGATCACGATCAACGCATCGACGGGTGAAATACTCCCATCACGGTTGGTGTCGAGAGCTCGAAGCGGATTATGATATGGCCGCGTGTTGTCGATTTCGATCTTGGCGTTGCCTTGTCGGAGAATATGAACAAATTGGTTGCCGACGATGTTCGGTATTTCTACGGCCCATCCTTCCCCGTACTCGAGGGCATCACCGTTGTCATGCCGCACCCGCAATGTGTCCGTCGATTGCGTGAGGTTTAGGGCTGCATTGACATCGAGTTTCAACGAATTGTTGCCACTCCCTGTAAGGTCGATTTCCTCGAACCCTTGCAAGTCGCTGTCCGCAATCGCAGTCAAATCGAGCGTCTGTCCGCTCCCCGTCAACCGCAGCGTGTCGTACCCGGCGCCGGCGTTACCTCCAACCAGTCCGGCGAACAGGGCGTCGAGATTGGCGATGTTATAGGTGTCGTCGCCAAGCGTGCCCGTGATCTGCAGTTGTTGCAATTGACTGCCCAGCGTTCGCAACAACTCCTTTGCTTTTTGTCGCACGACGACGTCATCGCCGTCGCCGATGACGTCCACTTCACCGATGGCCGGAATCTTGACGGTGGTCGGGCCCTGCAGCCGTTCCACATGTGTCAGCGAAACGTCATTGCCGTCTCCCGCGACATAACTAATGCTGAAGCGATGCCCTTCTACTGTGAAGGAATCGCCTTCGTTCAAGGGCGCGCCGTTGTGCTGGAACGTGCCGCTAAGCGTCGACGAAGCACTTTGCAGATCGACGATTGTGAATTGATTACCAGGCTGGGGATTGAAGTCGTCCAAGTACACTTCAAGCTCTCCGCCCAGTGTTACCGTTCGCTCCTCTCCAGGAACCCGTACCTGATCGTAGTCACGTCCCGGCACGATACCTGCAATGTTGAAGACCGGAAGCAGGTTTGTTGGGAAGGCGAGATCGGCTCCTGAGACTTCCGTCATGTCAGCGCCTGCGCCACCGTCAATCATGGCGTCGGACGATCCTTGCAACACGTCCACGCTGTCCCCGCCAAAGATCTGGTCGGCTCCACCGACGCCAAGGATCAAGTCCAGTCCGTTACCACCTTTCAGAATATTGACCCCTTCATCACCAATGATCGCGTTACCGTGTGATCCGCCGGTCACGTTTTCGATATGGTCAGACAGATGCAGAATCAGGTTGCCGTTGGTCGTCACGAATTGCTCGACATCCGTCGTTCGCAGGTCGATGCCAACGCTGGTGAAGTCGGTCGGAGAGAAATCCAGTGTGTCCGCCCCCTCGCCTGCGTTTTCGGTGATGCTGTCAGCGCCAATAAAGTTGTCGACATCGAAGACGTAGGTATCGTCACCCGGACCGCCCGCGAGATCATCGTCGCCGAAACCACCTTGGAGCCAATCGCCGGCCGTTCCACCGGTCAGCGAATCGTTTCCGTCTCCGCCATCGGCGACCATGCTGATCGTACTGTTGACGCCATGGAGCACGTCATCGCCGTCGGCGAGGTTCAGCCCGAAGTAGCTCAGTGACGTTGTCAGCCCGGAAAGATCTTGCGGCCGGACGGTGTCAGCTCCGTCGCCGGTGTTTAATTCGAGTTCCGAAACACCCGTCGCGCGCACCATGTAAGCACCATCGGTCGTCGCCGTTGGCATGTCGACTTCCAAGCTTCCTGATGACTCGCGAACGAAGAACTCTTCGGCTTCGTCAGAATCGGAGCCATTGACGACCATTCGGTTTAGCCCACCACCACCGTCGATGGATACCAGTCGCGATGGCGTGGTGACGTTGATCACGTCATCGCCGCCGCCACTCTTGACGACAATGTTGCCTGTGAAGCTACTGAGCGGAACCGTGATCGTGTGAGAACCGCTTCCTATAGCACCGGCGATCGTGGATGTCAGCTTGTGATGCGCGTCGGAAATGACGACGTGAGTTGCTGTGGTGCTGATGTAAAAGGCGTTGTCTTCACCACTGGTGCTGGCGTCTTGAATGAGCAGGTCGTCACCCGAAAGTTCTACACTGGCATTGTTGTTGAATGTGAAGAAGCTGGACGGGAACGCTGTCGCGCGCGAGGAATCCGTGAAGGACAATCCCTCGCTTACGCTTCGGGTTACCTGAGAATTGGTCACGCTGTCAATCCAGTCGGCATAGCCCGCTATGCTGGTGTTGTACGCGAAGTCGCCGAGCGACAATGCCTGGTGCGTCCCGCCGGAAGCCAGCGATGCAATATAGTAGACGCCATCATCGAGCACAAACTGCGGACTGCCCGAGTCGCCGGGTACGGTCGTGGCTTCGTCAGCGCCATCATAGGTCCAAGTGATCAGGTTGCGAGTCAGCCCGTCGATGGGCGTGGTTCCCGCACGCTTGGTGCCGAATCCGTCATCGCCAGGATAAGGTCCAAAGCCTACGAGGGTCAGTTCGTCACCGACACGAACTTGGCCTCCCCACAAGGCTGCTGGCTCTACATCAATGACCGGGCGATTAAGTTTGAGAATCGCAATATCGTTACCATCGTCTGTACCCAAGAGTTCATTCGCATAGCCCGGATGCACGTGAACTTCGTCCAGACCATAGCTTGTCAGGCCGACCGAGAACGACAATGAATCGATGTCTTTGCCATCGACCAAGTGGGCGGCGGTCAGAACATACTGCGGCGCGATCAGCGTACCACCCGCGTGAGCTCGACCGTCGGTGTTGATCGTGCCCACGGCTTCAAAGCCCGTCGTGACCTGCGAGTTTCCAACCGTCGGTGTGCCTTGGAGCCATTGAAGTATTAGCTCGGCTTGGATCTCATCTGCGCTGCGAGATTCGGCGCTAGTCTGAGTTCCGTAACGAACGTAGTACTCCTCTAAGGCCATCTGTGTGTTCAATGCAAACTCGCGACCGTTCTCCTGGATCAGCACCGCAAGTGCGTCAGTGCCTCCCGTTCGTCGCAGCACAAATCGGATCATCTGATCCGCCGTGATTGCTGCTCCTTCATCAGAGAATTCGATCTGGCCAGCGATGTCAGCACGAGTGGCATTACCAGTCTCCAACCCCGCGACAGCGTCAGCCAGTTCCTGTGCCGTTGGTTCTCGTTCGAGCAAGTCAGCAAACGCGGCTTGCACGAATCCTTCCCTCGTTCCGCCACCGCGATTCTCGAAGTATTCATCACTGCTGATGAGCACGTTGTTGATCACATCAAGATGAACGGGATCGTTAGGATTGAATATTTCATCAAGTTCCTGCTGCGATGGTCCACGATTGAGTAGGCGCTGGAATGCGGCGGTGACGAAACGCTCGCCATACTCTTGTCCGAACTGAATTTCTCCGACTAGCTCTTGTCGTAAGCCTTCGTCTGTTAGGTCATCGAATACGAATCTGTCATTCAGTTCATCGAGTTCTTCCAGCGTCGCATTGCGGCCCAGCAGATCTCGGAACGCCTGGGCCGTGAACGCGTAGCCAGGAGTTGCCTCGCGACCGGTACTGAAACTCAAACTGTCAAGCGTTGCCCCGCCGGCATGGCGAAGGTGAATTCCTGTCCATGTTGCCGGATCGAGGCTTGTTGTGGTCAGCCCGAGTGTTGGATTCTCGATCACCAACACGTCATTCACGAACAACTGGGCAGCACCGCTACCGGACGGCGCTGCCAGATCGATTTCCAAACGAATTTCATAGTTTTCGAGCGTCGAAATGATCTCGGCCACACCTGTGCCGAGAGAGGTAATATCGCTACTAAATCCGCCTCCTCGAAGACGCCAACTACTCCCCAGATTGCCAACCGCGAACACGAAGTCACTACCCGCCCCGGTCCCATCAGAGTGCAGGATTCCGAACTGCCATCCATTGATGCCGGAACGCGTGGCGAGCTGCGCCGTCACGGTGACGTGGTCGCCGGAGAGACCAAAGTCAGTCGGCCGCATCTGTTGGTTATCGCCGGACGCCGACAGGACGCCTGACGTCACGGTCATGCTGCCGCCGCCTGCCACTTGAACCCAACCGTCCTGTCCGGCGAGGCTTCCGTCCGCGAGATGGTCGAAGTCGTAAACGGTGGTGACGCCAAACCCTTCGACACCAGCCACTTCGATGGTCATTGATTCCGTCAGATGCGCCGGATCGGGCTGTTCGAGGATCGGATTGTAGCCCGCGACGGTGAACTCAAACGTTCCGGTACCAGAAACATTCAGAGCCGGAACAAAGACCGCGTTGCGGATCTCTTCCAGCGTGTACACACCACCGACTTCGGCAATGGCCGTGGCGTTGTCATTGGACAGCTCGATGTACCCGAGTGCCGCGTCCGGAACGCCGGTGACCGTCAGAACGACAAACGGCTGCTGCGGATGCGGCGGATTGTAGTCAATTGCTTCCAGCCCCAGCGACCCATGAATGGCGTTTTCCAAGATTGCGACGGACGCCGGCGGCGCGACAATTCGCGTCGGCGGGTCGTTTAAGGATGTCACGGTGATCGTGACTGGGGGAGCGATCGCGAGTGCAATTCCTTGAGCTGCAGAAATTTTCAGCTCGCGAGGATGGACCGATGGAGCCGCGCTCACGTTCTCGTAGCGAATGCTGCGAAGGACAGATTCGTATTGTTCTGGGGTCGCTCGCCCAATCAGGGACAGCACTCCGTTATTGGTGTCGAATTGACCATCAATGAAAACGATATTCCCGTCAGCGTCCGGTTCACTTTCGAAGGTGTCGAATGTCAGCAAGTCTTCGCCCGGAACATAACCATCGATGAAGGCCTCTGCTCCGGTTAGGAACACAGCGCCCTCGCCATCTTCGCGCGGTTGATCATGTTCTGAGATGATCAAGTCAGCGGCAACGAAGATTGGATTGGTGCCTTCCGTAAAGCCGACCACGGTGGTAGCGATGTCAATCGTTGGGGCAACCTGCTCCGTATCAACAACCAGCAACAGTCCAACGGACGCACTGAAGATGTTGCCATCCTCAACGAAGACATTCAACTGCTTGAAACTCGCGATCGGGTTGACGCGAGTGTTGGTGTACTCGACGCCACGCAAGGCCTGCTGGTACTGATCAACCGTGGCCGTTCCCGTCAGTGTGAGCACGCCGTTTGCTTCGTCAAAACTCCCTGTGATGCCGTTCTGCTCAGTGAACAGCAGACGGTCCTGATCGTCCAGGTAGTCCCAGACGAATTCCACTGTTGCGCTGGTCAGCGTGTCACCAGCGTACATCACACTCAGGTTTGCATCTAACGGATGTGTTGACTGGCCGTTTTCATACACCAGTACTTCCATTCCGGATCGAAGAACCGGCAACGCCTGGAACTGAGCCGTCATCGACTGCGGCGCTGATTCCGTAAATCCATCGTAGACGGTAAAGGTGATCTCACGCGGCACACCATCATGAACCAAGCTGCGCTTCGAGTATTTGACACTTTGCAAAACGTACTCGTACCAGTCAATCGGGACGTCGCCAGTGATGGTCAACACACCGTTCATGACGTCATAGCTGGTTTCCATTCCCAACAGCAGGTCACCGACACTTAGGAAATCGCTTCCGGGGATGAAGTTGTCGGTGAACGCAACGTCGATTCGGACCAGCGAGTCGATTTCCGCCGTTCCGGCGGTCAGCGTCAGGCTCGGAGCCAGCGTGATGCTTCCATCACGTTCGACAAATGTTTCGGTCTCTTCCGGCAGGTTGCCGATAATCGCACTTTGAAGTGCCATGTTGTCCGGCACGACCAGCAACCGTTGATGGGCACTGCCCGTTGAGTTCATCGAACTTCCGTCAGCAACGGTGATGTCGATGTGTCGAACGCCGGGCGTCGCTGTGGGGTGCGAATTGAGATACTTCACGCGCGACAGTGCGGCTGACCAGGCACGCTGGCCCGCAGCCCCAGACAGAACCAGTTCACCCGTCAACGCATTGAAACGACCGGTGATGCGATCGTCGGGTTCGAAAGTCAGTACGTCTTCGCCCATGCGGTATGAATCTGGATCCAACGTGATAACGGCCTGGTGAAGAGTGGGACTGTCGGCGTCTCGAACCTTGATCGCCGGTAGCAGCGTAACCGGTGTGGAACTGCCAGAAACATAAGTCGACCCCGTACCCGTTTCGATCTCGGGAGCCTGATTCACGGTGACAATGTGAACCGCCACCGCAGTCTCCGCGACGTTGGAAGATCCATCACCCAACTGGACTCGCAACACTCTTTCGCCTGTGCCGTCGGAGTGGAAATTGGTGAGCGCGATCGCTCGCTCGTATTCGCGAATCAGGGCAGCACCGGTCAGATAAAGCGTTCCGCTTTCCGCATCGAACTCCGCGCGAATGCCAAGTTCTCGCTGTTCACGCAGGGGCAGACTCAGTACGTCCTTTTCAGGATCATAACCGTCGATCCGGATCGTGCCTGATCGGATGTGCCCAGATGCAGCACTGGCAACGTTAACGTCGCCCAGGAGACGCGCTGCCTCTGAGCCCTGTTCGTAGCTGACCGGCAGGAATTCAAATCCACTCACCGCCCCCACGGTCAGTGGTCTCGCGTTCAGCGAAATCGAATCGGAATGGACATCGAATGAAAACACGGGGAATCGGTTCACGGTCGCCTCCAGGCGATCGTCAAAGAACCAGTTGTCAAACGCCTGGTAAGTCAAACCATCCAGCAGTTCGTTAATATCGAAGGCCGTTCCAATGATCAGAAGACGATCGGTACCGTCGCCTTCGACCAGCACCTCGGACCCGATAAACTCAGCGATTGCGTCGGCGTCCAGGTTCAGCAGCGAGTCCGTCAGTGCTCCGGCGTCAGCGGCTGTCAGCATTCCGTCCCCGTTGACATCCAGCATCGGTGTGACGCCGAAGGTCGATCGCTGCGACGGCAAATCGCCGCCAGCCGCCTGAAGGGCCGGATCGTTCAGCATAGCGATCAATTGCAACACATCGCTGACGTCCGTATCGCCACTGCCGTCCACGTCTGACGGATCATCGACGTTGGTCCATGGCGTGACCTGCTGAGGATCAAGGGTCAGCGTTCCGTGATCGACTTCCAGGGTGACAATCAACTCGGTATGCGGGTGATGCTCAGCCAGCGGATCGTCAAATGTGATCGCATTCTGCTGCCCGGTGGAGAAAACCAGCGATTGGTTGGTGCCGAAAGTGTGTTCTCCCGGCAGGGAGATCGTCGGAGTTAGATCTGGCGGCGTGATGGCGGCGGAATAGTTACTTTCGACCGGAATATTCGAGCCGTCATAGATACGACCCCAGACATACAGCCTTTGACTCGGGTCGTAAGGCACCGAAGAAAACGCTGCCAAATCGTGCCAGTGGTAGGTTTGCTCACCTTCGTCGAATGCTAAACCGCTTGCCAGCAGATGCCCATTATGTCCCGATTCGTCGGAATCAACAAACAGTTCGATGATGGTGTCGTCAGGCAAGTGAGACGTCCCGGTGAAATGAACGGTCCCGCCAGGTCCATCTGGATCCATGACCACCTCGCCGATTATCAGTTCAGGTGGCGCCGCGTCGTGGTCGGAATTCAAGCCATCCAGTTCGTTCTGAGTGTCTGGTACAAAGAAGACCAGATCGCGTTCGCCCGTACCTGGGATCTGCAAGTTGAACTTCTTGGATTTGCTGATGCTGTAAAATCCAAGGTCCAGTTCACCCTCGACGAATCCGAATAGCTCGCCCGCGAAGTTCGCCGTAATTCTGGCTCGGCCCTCGATCACGGACAGATCGATCTCTGCATTGACAGTAGCGTAGTCATCTTTGCGATTGTTGTTGTTGGGGCGGATCTGCATATAGACTTCGAAACTGCCCAGACTTTCACCGCCAACGACAGGTACGTTATCGGGAATGGTGACGGCCAGCTTGGCCTTGAATGTCATATTGAAGTTTCGGTCAACCTCCAGCAACACATCGCCGCGGTAGATTCCGCCCGGATACACGCGCATATTTGCCTTCAGCTCGACGAACTTATCGCCTTCAAAAAAGATCTTAACGGAGCCTGTGGCTTCCCCAACCCAACCCTCCAGCACGGTGACAGTTCCTGTGAGCTCTAAGCTCGTCTCCTTTTTGCCCTCAGCATTTGTACCTTTAAAGAAGGTAAGTTCGCCCGAAATTTTGACCAAGCTTGCCGTCTCTCCGAAGATGCTGATCGTGGGACCAAAGCTGCCCGTGATTTTCAAGCTGACCGTCAGTTCCTTTGGATCGGAGATCCCCTTGATCTCCCCTTCAATGCTGGTCAGAAAGACTCCCGTATTCCCGATCTGAATCCCGGGGTTCTCCTTGGCCACCTTCACACGAATGGCATTGAAAGCACCATCTTTGAATTCGAATCCAGCGCCGACCGTCAGTTCGCCCGGCAAAGTGACTTCACCCTCGCCCTTGATCGTCGTTTCGCCGTCGTCATTTCGTTCATACGAGAACTTCGCCAAGGCATGGATCGGACCAATATCCGCTTCGGCACTCAGCTCGAGTCCGCGAAGCTCTACTTCTCCGGTCTTGGTATTGATCAACAGACCCTTGCCGGGGAATGCGGCTTTCGCTTCGAACCCTTCAAAACTGCCGATCCGTCCGACCGTGATTGTCAATCCGCCGGTCAATGTCAGTTCGCTGTCGGTGCGAGAATACGTGACCCTGAGTTCTTCCGCCTTGGCTTCAAAACCAAGGACCTGAGCGGTAAGGGAGACGCCGACATTGATCGATTCAAGTTTTCCATTTCGGATCAAGATTCCCGGCTGAGCATCTTCGACCTTTACAGCCTTGCCATTCACGACGAAAGCATTGGCCAATCGAACCGTTCCGCCCGAGGTATATGGTTCCAACTCGGACGAATCGAAATACTCTTTCGAAATTGGATTCTTCAGTTTGAATTTCTTAGGGTTCTCTTTATCAATTTCGACTTCGAACAGCGTGTTGATGCGGTCCATGTCTTTGACGCCAATGATCCGCACCTTGTCGCCGGTTTCGAAAGGGTGCTTTTTCGCAGTCGTAACGACTGCGGAGTTGGCTTTCGTAATCCCAGTGATCGCCACTTCCTTTGACTTGCCTTCATCATCATCCTCAAGGCTCGCGTTGGCGCCGAAGTGGATCGTTGCGTCCTTGAGGAATGAACTCGTATCGCGTTTCTTTTTGTCAGTCTCCGTCCCCTGATCTGCAGTGCCAGAGCCCGCTGAATCATCTTCCCGTCCCTTGCCGGTCGTCAGACTCGCTTCGCCCCACGCTGCGAATTCATCGTTCTCTTTGGTGTAGCTAAAGCCGCCCGATTTGAACTCAAGTTCCATCCCGAACAACTTAAGAGGTGGCAGCCCTTCCAGGCCAGCTTCGACTTTCGAGATTTCGCCGTTTTGAATCTCGAGAGTCAGGCTGACTTCAACACTGATATCGTCCGATTCGTCGGCTTGATCGCCGGTTTGTTCACCCGCCTGGGTCTGGGCATCTGGTTCGCCGGAAGCCCCAAACGTAAACATCGCCGCGCCGCCAATCGTCAGCGTTTTTTCTTCGGCGTCATAACCCAATACCAAATTCTTTGGCGTGATCTGAACGCCGCCAAATGTGAGTGACTTCGCATTCCCTTCTTCGTCCACAACCGATACCTGGCCACCGATACTCTTCAGCTCGCTCTTCCCCGCATTGGAATCGAACACAATCCCGCCAGGCACATCGGGGTCTTCTTCATCACCCAGTTGCAATTGCAGTAGGGTGCCTCCGACATCGAAAGTGATGTTCCCGACAAATTTCCTGGTGGTTCCTTCGATGAAATCGCCCGGCTTCAATAACGGGTCATCTGCTTTAAGTTCCGTAGCTTTCAATGAGTCCAATGCCAAAGAAATTCCGGCAACTTCGATTCGCCCCGGCAATGGGGTTGCCCCGGTGACACCGTTTTCTTGGATAATCAGCTCTTGGATAATCAGCTTTTGAGGGGCCTCGGTGTCGCCGTCCGCCGGGAAACGGCCGAGCTTGACATCAAGATCGGTTTCACGAGTCTTGAAGGTCTCGGGGTCGACCTCTTTAGCTTTTCCTGTTCCCTTAAGTGCGAACCCCTTGGTGGTGTCTGTATTCTGGTAGACAGCTTTTACATCGACGAATTCAATGCCTTGAACTTCTCCACTGGTGAATTGAATCTCTTCCCCGCTCTTGATGGTCAGGCTCCCGTCCACCAGTTCGAGCGCCAGCGTGATTTGTTCGGTATCGAACTCGGAGTCGCCAACTTTGACCTTGGTCGGTCCATCTGACGTGTAAGTGAAGATTTGGCCACCCAACGTTTTAGGAAACCTAATTTGTCCTGTTCCCTGGACCTGCATACCGGCAAGCAGGAGGTCTCCTGCACCCACGCGAAATACGAAATCCGATCTCGAGCCGGCGGGGGCAGAGTGAGACTGAAAACTGGAGTCAGTGCGCCAGTGATTGCCATCACGCCAGAACGTCGCTGGCAACTGAACGGGAACCGCATGACCGTCAACCGTGACCGTCACCAACGCGTCATCGGGCTGATGAAGTCTCCAATTCGACGTATTCGGAGTAAACTCCAACCCTGTCCCTGAAACCGCAAGTCCTTCGACCAAAATTTCACCGTTTGAAGGTTCTGCCCAACTTCTTAGACGCTCATTAGGTTCCTCGTGGGCTCCTACGAGATAGGTGGGGAGAACTCGCTCTTCCAGGACAGGATTGCCGTTGGCATCGTGCTTTGTATTTAACCGCACGTATGCATGTTCGTGATTGTTGTCCTCGTAGTCCCAGAGAGCTTGCCCTTGGTGATAAAAACCGTCTTTCGTGACAGTAGTGACAACATCAGATGGGACCTGAGTTCTTAAGGTGGCGCGCAGATAAATGAGTTGGTAAGTGATTTGATCCGTGCCTGATTTGTTGCTGGAGAAGACGGTTTGTGGGAAGTCATTATCCCCAATCGTAATAGTGCGAGGTGTCTCGTCGACGGGAAATTCGGTGCCCGTTGCATCGGTTAGCTTTTTGAGCGTGACGGTCACAGTTTCATCGCCTTCAATCATTCGATCATCAACGATTCCCTGTACCTCGACCAGAGGAAAGGTGCGGGGTTCAAACCCGGTACCCCTGTCTACGTACAGAATCCTCTCCGGCAACTCCTGCGAACCGTTCAGCGCCGTGTAATCATCACCCGGCGTGGCGGTTCCGCCCACCTCATAATGCAGTGTGTACGGTGCTTGCCCACTGATTCCATGTGGGAGATAGATCGAGAAGGCCCCGCTTGTCGCGTCGGATTCGCTTGCAGTGCGAGCAGAAGCAATGTGGGTCTGGTTCGCTACCTTGGTGAACTGTAGGTCAGACGATCCATTGCTCGTCGTTTTGAAGTCGTCGATGCTTCCAAAATCGACCTCTACAGTGAGCGGCAAATCACCCAACCCCAGTGGAATGGTTGAACTGCTCAACTTGGCCCCACCTAAAACTCTGAGTTCGCGACTGGACGGGTTGTAGTTGGCCTGAAACTGTCGATTGGAATCTCGAGATTGAAAGCGAAGCTCGGGATCTGTGGCATTCTGCACATGCAGTTCCTGCACAGGAATGCTGAAGGCATCGAGCCGACCATTGGTAATGATGACCCCATCGCCAGAAATGGTTGTTCTAAAAACAGTGAGTTCATCCAATCCCACTTGCATTTCTGCGACGGTTTCATCATCACGAGTATGGGTCAGGATCTGTTTACCGCCGCGCACGTTGAACCCGACTTTTTCGGGTTGATACACAACCTGCATATTAAGTTGTGGGTCGGTGTTTTCTGGATCGTTCTTTATTGCGATCGTTTCATCGATGCTGAGTTCGGGGACGGCAAAGCTAAAGTCCTGCACGACGCCCGACCGCAGAGTCCACTCGATGTCAGCGGCCTGGAACTCGATTTCTGGACCAAGTGCGGCAATCCTCTCGGCTCTTTCTTCCCTAATGCGTTGCTTCTCTGCAGACGTCAAGGGAACTTCTGTGACATTTCCTTGTTCGTCCACCACAACCTTCGTTGATGGGTCCTCCTGAAGGATTCCCGCGATTTCGTTCGATGTCTTGCCTCTGAACTTCGCCTTGTTGAAACTCAAGACGCCTCTTTGCAAGTCCAGATCGACCGTCGCGGTTGCTGCGGAATCTTCTTTGGTGAATTCGACATATCCAACGGTGAAGTCGATCACGTTCGCTGATCGGGTGCGATCCAGCAGGATGTCACCGTCCTTGATATGAAAAAATGAATTTATAGTTCCCTTGCCAAATTCCAGCTCGGCATGTCCGCCTTCGTACGTGATGCGAGCCTGGCCGGAAAGCTGGAAGTCCTGCGTCCGTTTGTTGTATTGCATCTCGCCCTGGGCAAATTCATATTCCGTTCCTGCAATGGTCAGCGTGAGTGTTTCATTGCCCTGAGGTGGATCGACGTTGTTCTTCAGGTCCTGGTTGCGTGGTGATTTTAGTGGCACGCTGCCAGCGTTGATGAATGCCGTTGCCTGAGTCGAACTCAGTTCCAGGTGATTGTGCGATTGAACGGTTCCGCCTGAGGTAAAGGCGGTGAAGGAGCTGGAATCCACGCCTGTTAGCGTGAACGTGTTATCGGTCACGTTACCGACCGTATAGGTACGGCCGTTCAGCTCAGTCATTCCGGCCACGTCATGAATCACAATTGAATCGCCGGTAGCAAAACCGTGGCCTGCTGACGTCACCACCGCAGGATTCGCTTGTGTCACTCCGGTGATACTCTTTTTCGCACCAGGCTCCAGTCGGATTCCCGCCCCATGGAGCGCATCCAGAGCCAGGAATCCGCTCATCTCCACATGGCCAACGCCGTTTCCATCTTTGCGTATGCCAAGTGATGAAGCCTTAAATGACTTGTTACCCGACACTCGAAATTCCAGCGCATCGTCTGGATTGATCTGAAAGCCGTCGGCTGATGTGAGATCAGCGAGAGGAATGAGAATATTCTGCGTCTGCGGTTCGCGATCTTCGCTAACTTCGCTAACCGACTTCTTCGAACCAGCCATCAGGTTCAGTACCAACGTCTGGACTTCGGGATCTAAACCTTGTCCTGAATCGATGGTCTGTTCGATGGTGGCTGCGATCACACCGGCTGTGGTGAGAAAGGTGCCGCTGGTGAAGCTGATCGTGAGCCCACGACGGAAATGTAACAACGGTGTAAAATCGTCACCGTTTGTGGGGGAAAACCCAAGTTGGACGCTACCGTTCGACGAGTACGCGTTGCCCGCTTGGCTAAAAGAGCCCGTCGTTTTGAACCGTAGGTAAGCGTCATTGCTGCCGGTTGCAACTTGAAAATCTTGCGTGAGATCGAGCGTGTTGTTGGAAAAGTCGGGCTGCACCATCTCAACAGCGCCAATATCGACGCCTTCACCGTCAATCCGCGGGTTGCCCAACTGATCGGTGAATTGGCTCGACTCGAACCATTGAATATCGCCCTTGTCGATGGCGGGGCTGTTTTCTATGAGAGCGTGTGTCAGAATGCCTTTGTCGTTGGGCTTCAATTCGGTGTCGATCACGGTGGAAACATCGCGTAATCCCGTGCCACCCTGGCCAATAATGTTGCCGTTTTCGCCATCCCTCAAGCCAGCCGAAAGAAGCAATGTTAAGGAGCCAAATTGAGCCGCCGCTACCAAGTTATTACTGCTCTGCGAAGATATGTTCCCCGACAGATCGTGTGCAAAGGTTCCTGTGAATTGGCCCGTAACTTGTCCCTGACCACTGGAAACGTTGCCAGCAATAATCGAATTGTGAAGTTCGACTGTTCCATCGTTCTCCGCAAATACCGCACCCCCCCTTTTTGTGGCTAGCTCGATGATCCCAAGAGGTGTATACTCGGGAGCTTCGGTCCATTCGTTGCTAAGATCGGTAACTTTGTTATTCGCAATTGTGCTATTGACAATCAAAGCTTTACCGGAATCAACGTACACTGCGGACCCTCTCAGCTCCGCGGTGTTGTTGGAAATTGTGCTGTTGACAAGATTCAGTTGCCCGCCCGAAACGTAAATAGCTCCTGGGCCAACCCCAATTACGACACCAGGAAAGTCTGGATTTGATCGCCTCGCGTGGTTGTTGTGAATAGTGCTGGAGTGAATTTGCAAGTGGCCCTCAGTCTGAATGGCTGATGTCTTGGCTCCCGTGATCTCGAGCCCAATAAACGCGGCGTAAACTCCCTCTCGGACCCACAAGAAAGCCTCATTACCTTCTTTCAGATCGATAGTCACTGGCCCTTGGATCGTCGTCTTGTTCACCGCACCCGTGCTTGTCAATTCAAGGCGATGATCGAGCATGACTTTCTCAACACTGGAGGCAAATCGTATTGTGTTTGCACCAGGATCCTTTTCTGCCTCCTCGACCGCCCAGCGCAGCGAGCCCACAACCTTGCTATCGCCACGTCCATAATCAAGTCCGTTTGTCACGACAATTGCTTTCTCGACAGCAGACACCTCGGATGAATACTCCACGGCTCCGATGTCAATACCTTCGCCGGAGACTCGCGTGAAGCCTCGCTGGTCCGTGAACGTATCCGGCGTGATTAGCGTGGCGTCGCCGGCATCAATGGCGGGGCTGTTTCGCAACAGGGCATGAGTCAAAACATTGCCACCGTTATCCGTCAGTCGGTTGTCAATGACAGCTGTGGACGGAGCGACGTCAACGATGTTGCCGTTCTGGTTATTGACCAAGCCTGTACCGCTACTGTGGCCAATCAAGTTGTGGCCGCTACCAGTGGCCGCATGAACGCCGGCGCCAATGTCGCTTTGATGTTTGCCTTGTCCGTTTCCATCCGGCAAAACTGGCCCGCCCGACTCGGCCCAATTGCGAAACACCATCGAGTTTTGAATTGTGATGGTAACGCCATCGGGTGTCGGGGACTTCACTCCAATACCGCCAACGTCGCCCGTTGATCCATTGTTGGCGATCGTGCTGTTGATGATGGTGACTTGCGCCGGTGGAGCTTTTTCAAACGGATTATCGTCGTCTTGAATCCAAATCGCGGGTTTGCCTGTCCCGGTACTCTCGTTCTCCGAGATGGTGCTGTTGATAATCGATACTTGTCCACCGCGGATGTTGATCGCACTACCACGAGCGCCAAGACTGCGGTTGCCATGCAGCGTGCTATTCACAATGGACAAATTGCCCGAGTTTTCAATTGCCGAAAGATCGCCACCAGTGAGTGTCACGTAGGACAATTCAATGTCCACATTGGCATTAATATTCAGAATCGTCGTGAATTCTCGAGTATTCCGAATCGTCACCGGTCCCTGAATGGTGATTTTGTGGTCTGTGTTCGTAAGTCCAAGCGGACCCGAGGTCAGGGGGACCTGACTGACACCTTCAAACACGATCGTGCTCTCTGCCTGGTTGGCGTTTGCCGCAGCGATGGCTGCGCGCAAGGAGCCTTCCCCGGAGTCATTTCCGTTCGTCACCCGGATGACCGAGTCGAAACTCTCAAGACGCTCAACTGCACCGATATCGATGGTTCCTTCGAATCGGTTTAAGCCTCGCTGGTCCAAGGGCCAATCCGTAACTTCCGTAAAGTAATCCGCATTGCCAGCATCAATGGCCTGACTGTCCGCAACCAAGGGGAAATATCGCGGAAAATTGCCGCGCCGCACTAGCGACGTACTGATGACCTTCGACACGTCGAAGGTCTGGTGGCCGATAATATTATTGTTTGAGGTTTCTTCGATCGCACCTACCAATTCGTCCCCAGGACCGGAATCATTGCCTGCGACGATCGAATTTTGAATGGTCAGTTTGCCACTTGGCTGAACGAGGATGCCTGCCGCGCGACGCTCAGAGCTGTTGTCAGAAATAGTGCTATTCACGACAATGGCTTCTGCATTGGGAGCGATCAACAAGCCGCCAGCATTACCTCCTTCGTTTTTAGCAATCGTGCTGTTGATCACTTTCACGCTTCCACCGAGCACGTTAATGCCTCCAGTGCGGTCAAAATCCCTGGAGGTGTTGTCAACGATCGCGCTGGAAAGAACGTCCAGGGAACCGAAGTTCTGAATTGCTCCGAATTGGCTGGCATTTATGAGCTCAACCTGTCGGAGTTCGGCAAACACATCTTTCTCAATCAGTAGGCCTCTGTCGGCGCGGAAGTCGATCGTAATCGGGCCCTGAATCGTCGTCTTATTCTCCGCGCCTGTTGACGTCAGTGTCTTTGTCGACCCTCCTGCATGGACGGTTTTGATTCCAGGAGCAAACGTAATGGTGTCGGGTCCGTTCGTTCTATTGGCGAACTCGATGGCCTCACGAAATGAAATCTTGTCGCTGTTGTCGAAATCGTCCTCGGTGGTCACCGTGATAACAGCCAGTAACCGGCGATCTTCCAGTTGCTCCAGGAAAGATCGGCGTCCCGCTTTCGTACGATTGCGACGCAAACGCTCCTTGCGGCGATCGCGGGCACGGCTCATGTCGTCTTGAAGCTTGCGAAAAGATGGGATCATCGGGAAAGTCTCCAAGGGTGTCAGCAGTCCGCCGACATCGATGTGAGGGAAGTTGGCATACAGGGGGCAGTGAAGGGGGGGGCAGTGAAGGGGGGCAGTGAAGGGGAAGACCGTTCGGTTCGCCCGCATTCCGCGGCGACGACGCCTATGCGTCGCCCGCTTTGTCCTCCGCCTCCGAACCTGGTTGGATTGGCACGATGGACGTGGCCGCCGCTTTGAAGTAGCCAGCCGCATGAGCCAGCGCCTTGGCGGCAGCCTGCGGATCAGCCTCCGCGTTTTCCAGCGCCTGCAGACTGTTCTCCAGGTGCTGCTGGATGGACGCCTTTTGAGCCTCCAGCTTGGTACCGTCCAGCGATGAGTCAAGCTGGTCCTTCAGGAAGGAAATCTTGCCAGCCGGCTCGTCCGCAACCGTACCATCGGCAGATAGACTCTTCGACATTGTCTCCAGACACTCGGCGATCTGGCCAAGCCAGTTGGCCGTGCCAAGTGACTTTATCAGCTCTGGGCCGACAGCATCTTTGATAGCGCTGACGAGGCCTCCGAAGACCTTTCCAAGGACGTCAAAGCCACTTTCCAGCGATTCGCCGAGGTTCTCGTTCAAGTCCACTTTGATGTCGAATTTCTTTTCTTCGTCTGCCAAAGGGGTAACCTCAATTCGGATGTTTAGCCTTACGAAGCGAGGCCTGAGGGTAATTAATCGAATTTGCCATTGTCAAGGTGCTAATTATCGAAATAAGCCATTGCACATGTTATTGATGAGTTGCTGTTTACCGCGCGAGTACTCGTCGCCGCCAGCGGCCTGATGCCACTTTTAAGTTTTCCCGGAACGATAAAGCCCATCGGACGACACCTTTGCTCTGCTCCGAGGACCTGACTCAATTTTTCGTGTATGGTCCGCTTACCGAGCCCAACTGAGACATTCTGGATCGCTCGACCGAGACCAACAACGAAATAACCCGGGCTGGGTTATCTGGGAGAGACAACAGAGACTTCGGGCCAAAATCGCCTCGGATGGGCGGCGGGCGGCCACCTGTGGATGTCGCGCGCGACGACGCCGGAGAGACGGAGCCGAGAGAAGGCAGCTCGCAAGTTGTTGCCAGAACTGGCGTTTCCACGAAAAAAGCCCAGGCGTTGAACCTGGGCTTGTTCTCTTAACCCGCGGGTAGCGATTGTTCGCTGTGGCGGATTCAAGTTGTGGGAGCCAAGCAGATTTCGAACAAACAAACAGAGACAAAAAATGTCGCGCCCCTTCATAACTCGGTCCGATGGTTGGAAATTCGACTGGTGGGTTATGGTCTCTGGGTAAATTGAGACATTTTTGGCCTTCGCGACGCAACCTGGATGTCCAATGTGCATCATCGCGCGGTCATGACTCGGTGGCTCAGCAGGCGGAGCGTCTTGACGTCGACACGGGACCGGGAGACTGCGCCGGCTAACTATTGCTGCGGGAAGGACTTGGCTAGAATACGACACTCGTCTTTCAGGCATCGTTTCATCGTGGTACCTATGGATTCGACTTCGCTCAGCCTGCTCCGACGGCTAAAACAACCAGGCCGCGACGAAGCGTGGACACGGTTCGTGGATTTGTATGCGCCGCTGATCTTCCACTGGGGGCGGAGTCAGGGCCTTCGTCCGACCGACGCATCGGATTTGGTGCAAGAGGTGATGGCGGTCATGGTCACAAAGCTGCCCGAGTTCGAATACGACCCAACAAAGCGGTTTCGGGGTTGGCTGCGGAAAATCACCGTAAACAAGGCCCGCGACTTTCAACGTCGGCAGTCCGCCAGGCCCGTGACCGAGATCGACGAATCGAGCGAAGCCGTGGACTCGGCAAATGGCGTCGACCTGTTCGAGGAGAGCGAGTACCGCAGTTTCCTGGTCAATCGAGCGTTGACCACGATGAAGGCCGAGTTCCCGGAGCACGCCTGGCAGGCTTGTTGGAAGCTCGCCGTCGAGGGCTTGAGTGGGGCGGAGGTCTCGAAGCAGCTCGGGATTTCCGAGAATGCCGCCTATGTGGCTAAGTCAAGGATTTTGAGACGTTTGCGCGAGGAATTGGCGGACTTGTTGGAGTGAATTCGGCCCGTGTTCACGATTTCTTGTAAGGTTCTTGGCGCCTTCTGCGTAGTCCGTTTCAGCACCAAGGTGCTGTATCGGAAGCAATGCGAAAAAAGATGTGGAGTCGCCGAATGACGGTCCAATCCTGCCCTAATTGGGAGACGATGCAACATCTGTTGGCAGGTACGCTCCACGGCTCCGAAGCCGAGCAACTGGAAACGCACTTACTCGAATGCGAACAGTGCCTGTCGGTGGCTCGCACAGTTCCCGCCAATGACGATCTGGTTGCGGCCATCCGCGCTCGCCGCGAGTTTTCTGAGGACACAGGAGTGCTGGACCAAGCCATTCAGCAAGCCAAGCAACTTCACGCCGAAGTCGAAACGGTGGAATCGGTCGATACTGTGGTTACACGCGACCGCATGGAGCCAAACCTGCAGCAACCAACCCTCAATGAAGACATCGACTTCCTCGCACCGCCGGAACGACCGGACGAAGTTGGACGATTGGGTGGCTACCGCGTGCTGGAACTGCTGGGCATTGGCGGCATGGGGGTTGTGTTCCGCGCCGAAGACATGCACCTTCAGCGCCAAATCGCGCTGAAAGCGATGAAGCCCGCGGTGGCCGCCAGTCGCTCGGCCAAGGAGCGTTTCGTTCGCGAAGCTCAAGCGACGGCCGCCATTGATCACGACAACATCGTCCACATCTACCAGGTCGGTGAAGATCGCAACGTGCCGTTCATTGCGATGCAGTTTTTGCGCGGCGAGTCGTTACAGCAGCGATTACAGCGGGAAAGTCGGCTGGACCAGCGGGAAGTCGTGCGGATTGGGCGCGAAGTTGCCGCGGGATTGGCTGCAGCACATCAGCGAGGGCTGATCCACCGCGACATCAAGCCCGACAACATCTGGCTCGACGCCGCTGCCGCGCACCGCGCCAAGATTCTTGACTTCGGATTGGTCCGCTCGGCGACGGATGACGCCGGGCTGACACAAAGCGGCATGGTGCTCGGAACGCCGAAATACATGGCGCCGGAACAAGCCAAAGGGGAAACGGTCGATTACCGATGCGACTTGTTCAGCCTGGGCGGCGTGCTGTATCACCTCGCGTCGGGCAAAGCACCGTTCGAGGGCGGCAGCGTGACGGCGACCTTGCTCGCCGTTTCTCGAGCCGATTGTCGCCCCATTGTTGACGTTTACCCTGACCTGCATCCGGAATTGGCCAGACTGATCACTCGCCTCTTGTCGAAGAATCGCGAGGCCCGCCTTCAGTCCGCTGCCGAAGTCGCAGACTCGCTCGCACACATCGCACGAAAACTTGATGACGAGCGGCCGGAGCAGTCGGACAAGACGATTGAGCGACAACTCACCGTGACGACAGAATGCTCACCGGTCTCAGCCCCTGCTCCGGCAAGTGCGACTTCGACTACCGCCGTGCAACCCCCGGACGGTACTGACTCGCGGAAAGTTTGGCTCTCGATCGGTGGTGCCGCGGTTGCCACGGCATTGGCCGTTTTCGCTTGGCTGTACTTTGCTGGAATCGCCTTTCAAGTCGAAAACAAGGACGGCACGTTGACGGTCAAGGTCTCTGGCGACAATATCACGGCGTCGGTCGAGGGCCGGAAGATCACAATCAAACGCGGTGAAACCGGCGAGGTTTTCACCGTCGAACTCGACTCGGCTGAAAACAGCACTTCGCTCAAACCAGGTTCGTACTTCATTCTCGAATTCGATTCTGGATGGCGAACGCTGAGCGATCACTTCACGATTCGCAGCGGTGAGACGCAGGTTGTAGAAGTAGCCTGGGTGCAGAAAACAAAGACCGGACCTGCGGACGTTGTGTCCAACGGCCCCGATCGTCGCGCTGCCGAGTGGGTGCTGTCGATTGGCGGAAGAGTTCGTATCCATGGGATCGATGGCGAGATTCGCTCAAAGACGGCCTTACCGGAAAGGCCATTCATCCTCGATATGGTCTGGCTGCGTGACAACCAACTTGCGACCGATGCCGGACTGGCTGTGTTCGCCGATTGCGAGCACCTCAGCGAATTGACGCATCTCGACTTGCGAAATGTTCCCGTCACCGATGCCGGATTGGCCCACTTCAAAAACTGCCGGAATCTCCTGGTTCTCGACATACCCTACACACAGCTCAGCGACAGAGGGCTGGCCAGCTTCAAGCAGTGCAAGAACCTCACCAGTCTTTGGCTGAACGGCACCTTGGTAACCGACGCCGGGCTGGCGAACTTCCAAGGTTGCAAAAACCTGGCGCAACTTGGCCTGTGGGAAACGAACGTCACCAACGATGGTCTGGCGCACTTCACGGACTCCCGCAGTCTGATCCAGCTGTACCTTGGCGGCACACGCATCGATGATACCGGCTTGGCACACTTCAAGGGTTGCACCAGTTTCCGAGAAGTTAATCTGAGTCGCACGCAGGTAAGTGACGCCGGCATCGCCATGTTCCACGATTGCAAGAACCTAGGCACCCTCCGGGTGAATCAGACGAACGTCACAGCCACCGGAGTCAACAAGCTGAGAAGCGTATTGCCCAATTGCAAAGTTGATTGGCAGAGCAGTGCGAATGCCGATGCGCTGGTGGCCGGGCTGACCCCGATTCAGTTGAACGAATTCGACAAGGTCGACATCAATCTGTTCAACGAGGGTTCAGGTATCCTGCGCGAAATCCGCGACGGCAGACACTTTCTAAGGTGCCCTGCAGAGCATTCGCAGCGAGGCCGCTGGGGCTGGCCTGTAAGCAGCAGCGTGCACGACGGCATCATCGACGTCACGGCGCGCGTCGAACCGGGCGGCGAGCCGGCTTGGCTGGTGGTATTGCATTCAAACGACAACGGACATGGCGTGACCTTCAACGTCAATGAAACCCGCGTGTCCATTCACGCCCCCATCTTCGACCCTCGCAAGGGTCCGGAGCAACGTGATATTGCCATCGCCGAGCCCATCCTCCGCGGCAACTTCCATCGCCTGCAAGTGGTTCTCGAAGGGGACCGGCAGCAAGTCACCGCCTACTTGGACGGCAAGTTGTTATGTCCACCGATCGCTCTCGATAAGGACATTTCCCCCTGCACGCTATCGTTCGGCATCGCTCATTCGCAGCGTGATCAAACGGGGCAGGTATCTTTCGAGCGATACGCAATCTATCCGTTGCGATCTACTGATGCGGACCGCGCGGTTCCATCGGCGCCGCCGTGAGCAAGTGATCATTCGCTCTGCCCAATAGTTCTCTTTTCTTCGCCGAAGCGGCAGTCAGGCGGAGCTTGCGCGCCTGCTGCATTCGTGCCGCCCTGGACAAGGATTTGAGTCAGATCGTTGGCTCTCGACTTTCTATTCACTCCTTACCCGACATCGCGGCTGGTTGGTTTTAGTTCGTCACCTTTTAGGAGATTGATAAATGACTAAGTGTGCTTACCGAGGATTTGCTGCCCGCGAATTCTCGTACACAATTCGCGTGTGTGTCCCGTTCGTACTGCTCGCCACGATGTTCGCGGGATGCAGTCGTCCACAGCCGAGCCCGGAAGAGTTGACTCAATGGGTGAGAGACTACCACAAGCAAGTCGATTCGTTTCTCAGTTTTCAGTCGGTGGAAATGGGAGACGTGGTCGAGGTAGACGACAATGCACTCCGCGTCAGCTTTACCGTGCAAGAGTCGTTCAAGCAGGATGCGTTCCTGCCGATCTCAATGGAAGATGCCTATCGCGTGTACGAGTACGATCCGAGTCTCTTCGATCAGGCAATGCAAAAAGCCATGACGCTGCGGATGCCGGAGAGGCAGGAAGCGTTGGCCTCGCGGCCGCAAGATGCGCCGCCGGCCAATGGGCTGTTTCGTCGAGCGATCGCGGCGGGCGAGAACTTCAGCTGGAATGGGACGATCGTCGCCCGACAACGGACAGAGAGCGGCTGGGAGTTTACCGATATGGAGGGAAAAGTTGAACATCCTGCGATCACCCCGGAAACGCTGGCAAAAGATCAGCTTCCCAAGTCACCGGTCGTTGTCGACTCGAAAGACGACTCGAACCGCCTCACGCAACTGATCACCGAACAACGCGTGTTTGCGGAGGCCGTCGATGCGGCCGAACAGCGTATGATCGCCCGGCTCGAACGGGAACACAAAGGCTTGCTGGAGATCATCAAGAATCGAGAGGCGTTGTTGGCTGCCGTTCCCATCGCCAATAATCCCGATGCAAAACTTTCGGTGCGAGTGGTGTACCAGAAGAACGATGGCGAAGAAGTCGTTGTGTTGGTCGAAGATACTACCAATCCACTGGCGCGAGCATGTTGGCAAGGCAAGTTGGCGCTAACCGGTCCACCTGCGGGTAGTCGGAATGGATTCCTGTCGCCGAATCAGAACGCCGACATCGACGGCTGGGCGATCCGCATGCAGAACAAGAGCGAAAACCCGTTCCGCGAAATGGGCGTCGACGCCAACATGGTGCTCGGATGGACAAACGAAGGAGAAGTTCGTTGGGCGAATCTGCGTCTACCGGTACTGCTCAGAAAAAACCCGACAGCCCCGGAGATGCCTGAATACGATGAATATGTCGCGCAGATACTCAAGTGGACGCGTCCTGGTCAAATGTGGGAAGGCACGCTTCAACGTGCCGGTGCAAACACGCACTCAATCCGTGTTGTCTTTACGGAGTTTCAGGATAACGGCGGCAACTTACGTTTGATCGTCGAACGCCCCGATGAGCCGTTTACCGTCGCAACGTTTCAAGGGACCGTTGATACATCACCGGCAGGCGTTTTCGCATGGCCGATCCGAATGACCCATTCGTCCGGGCAGGGCGTAGGCACGGGTGCGATTGGATACGCGATTCCTCTGATTGCCGGAAAAGGCGGCCCTCTCTCACTTACAATGACTGCAAATGGCGAGTGTTACGGAATCAGCTACGCACACACCAGTGCGCCCCAGGTATTACAAATGAAATCCGTGAGCTCATTTTCGAATCTGGAACCGGCCCAAGAACGCTGGCGAAAGGCATTGCGGGCCGGCGATCGCTGGTCAGGCAAGATCGTGCGCGGCGATGCGCCGGCCGAGCGAATTGTGCTGACGGTCACCGAAGTAATCGAAGACGGACGAATCTATCGATTCACGATGCACAATCCGGATAACGTGCGCCAATTTCGACCATTCGTCGGTACGCTCAACGGATCCGAAAAGTTTATCGATGGATACGCGATCACGTTCGAGCCCACATCGTTAATCGGCGAAACGACTCACTTCTTCAGTAGCGACGCTTGGCGGGAGCTGTACGGAACAGACAAGGACGTAAAGCACTCATTGCGTCTGCACAGCGACGGCAAAACACTGCTATGCATGTCATACGAGTTGGAACTGGCTACGTTGACTCGCGGTGAAGCGCGCGTTTCGCGCCCATTGGACCGTAAGAATCTCGTGAACGATTGGCGCAAGTTATGTCAAACCGGTAATCGCTGGCAAGGAAAGCTGACAAGTTTGGAATTGCAGCAGTCTGTGGAGGTTGCATTTACGATCACCTCCGGTATTGATGACTTGGGCAACGTTAGCGCCGAATTGTCATTGCCTAAAATGCCGAAACTGAAAATCCCTTTCACTGGCACGTTAAAAATGGATGACGCCAATATCAACGCCTACGCTTTGCAATTGCAAAAGAAAGCGGGTGGTCAGTCCACCAGCCTATTATTTGGTCCGGATGTCAATAATGTGGTGCTGAACATCCGGCTGTCGGAGGACGGCAAAGGCCTCGTCGGACTTGGCAGCGGGTTTCACGGCCTGAAGGAATTCATGGAGTTGACACCTGGAGCAGCCAAGCCGTAGAACGCCGTAGGGCACCTGTCACACCGTTAACCCTGCGGTCGATTTGCAGCAGAGACAACCGAGACATTCGACCTGAATCGGGCGCACTGCTTGACCGTGTGGCGTGACTCCGTGGTGTCCTTCGCTGGCGCGGTCGTCGCCCTCGAAACATGCGTCGTTTTGTGGCAAGTCGTTTCATACCAAAGAGAAAGGCCGAGGCAAGTTGCCTCGGCCTTGTCTTGATAACCGGCCAGTCACTCGATTTCTAAGACTGTGTCTTCCGGTCCTGAGTTGCGGGGGCAGGATTCGAACCTACGACCTCGAGGTTATGAGCCTCGCGAGCTACCGGGCTGCTCCACCCCGCGTCATTTAGAAGATGGAGTATAGTTTCTCGCCGCGACACGCCAAGGGGGCTATCGAAGCGGATCCTCGCGGACGCTCGTCCATCAAACCTGCGAGACGATGAGGCGACGAACGCAAGTGCGTTGCTGGACGAGACTTCTTGCTTGGCAATCCCAATTCCGAGTGCTAAACTTTTACACAGATGACCAACTCTTGCCGTTCTATCAAGGCTTTTCTGCATGTCCACTCGCGACTTTCGAGGGCGCGATACCCCGCCCCAGCCGCCACATGCAGGTAATCCGTCTGGTCAGTCGCCCAAGGAACTTGCCCAGGGACAAGTCGCTCCACTGCCTCCGATTGTTCCTCAGCCCGCTCAGGTAACGTCCGGCAGTCAGGTTCCTCCCACGCCGCCGCACTCCGTAATTCCACCACACCTCCGGGCCGTCCCAGCACCAACGACGCCGCTTCCTCCGGTGGCTCCAGCGGTTCCGCAGGCTCCCGCGCCAGTCGCTGCTCCGGCAACCCCAATTCCGCAGCCCTCCGTGCCGGGCGCGCAACTGAGTGCACAGCCCGCGCCGAGGGCGATCGCTCCGCGAACGGCTCGTCATACCGCGGTCGACCACACTATTGTCGAACAACAATCCGTTGCCTCGTCGCCACTTCCAAGTCCTGACGACGAAGGACCTGGCCTGCGAGAAACGATACAAACTTGGCGAGCCGCTACGATCCAGTTTGTGACGCAGTTCGCAGTTCCAAACGCGCCGCCCTGGATGGTGAGCATGCTCCTCCATCTGGGAATCATCCTAATCCTTGCGCTGATCGCATTACCCCAGATTGTCGACTCGCCCTACGTCGTCGAAGTTACCTATGCCGAGGAGTTAGGTGAGCAGTTGATTGACGACTCGCAGTTTATTGAATCGCTCGAACCCATAGAAACAGATCCAGCCCTCGCATTTGATACCCGCGACGTAGAAAATCCGCTTGCCGCGGCAGCCATGCCTCAGTTTAAGCTGGAGCTCTTTGATGCGGCTGCCGAAATGCAGACGCCTGCCATTGGCATGGCCTTGAGTGGTCGTGAACCGGGTGCGAAGAGGGCTATGCTGGCGGCTTATGGAGGATCGAAAGAGACAGAGGGGGCAGTGGAAATGGCTCTCGAATGGCTGAAACGCAATCAGAAGAGCGACGGGACATGGAGCCTTGCGGGCCCGTACTCGGATGGCGTCGCCGGAACCGAAAACGCTCTCGCGGCAACCGCCATGGCACTGCTCGCATTTCAAGGTGCAGGGAACACGCATCAGTCGGGTGAGTACAAATCGGTTGTCAAAAAGGGTATGGAAGCGCTGCTGAAGATGCAGGATCGAGATGGAAGCTTTTTTGCGACCCAAAGAATTCAGAGTTCGCATCAACTTTACAGTCAAGCACAAGCGACGATTGCAGTTTGCGAGCTGTATGGCATGACCCAGGATTCCGCACTTCGCGATCCGGCACAACGGGCACTCGACTATGCAGGGAGCATACAAGCAGATGACGGTCAGGGTGGCGGTGGTTGGCGTTATCAACCCGGTAAAGATGTTGATACTTCGGTTACCGGTTGGTTCGTAATAGCGTTAAAGAGCGGGGAGATGGGACGGTTGTCAGTACCAAGCCCCGTCAAAGATCGAATTAGCCGTTACCTGGACAACTCAGCCGCCATCCCCGGTGAAGGAGAGCAATTCGTTCAAGGTAGCCGATACCTGTATCGAATCGGAGAGCGCGACCAACGTGTATCGATGACTGCCGAGGCATTGCTTTGTCGGCAGTATCTCGGTTGGGAACACAACGACCCTCGCCTGGCGTCAGGAGTCCAGTATGTCAGCGAACACCCGATCAGTTGGGACGAGCCGCATGTCTACTATTGGTACTACGCCACGCAACTGATGCACCATATGGGGGGAGATGCGTGGGAAGACTGGAACGACGTGATGCGCAAAGTGTTACCCACGGCACAAGCAAAGACCGGACGTGACAAAGGAAGCTGGAGTCCCGCTGGCGATCAATTCGGTTACACCGGTGGCCGACTCTTCATGACCTGTCTATGTACTTACATGCTTGAAGTCTACTATCGACACATGCCCATCTATCAGCATTGAGAATGGGCAAAACTTCGGAGACCAAATTTCCATGACTTTCGAAGGTGTACGGCGTCGGTGGCAGTTCAGCTTGCGGAGTTTCTTGTTTTTGGTCCTGGTGGTCGGGCCAATCGTGGGTGTTTTTGGACCGATCATTTTGGATGCGATCACCGAATGGAAACCGCCACCACAGCGTTTGCCAAAGACGTCGCCATCTCGACCGGCGACCATCCCTGGCGACTCGGGAGGCTACTACGAGACCGGTGAAACACCGTTGTACTAGGTGTGCGGTGTAATCGTTGCGTCGTCTACGGATATAACATCCGGTGCGACCATTGATCGTCCACTAACTCAAATACAGTTCGCTCATGCAGCCTCGCTGGTCGATTGCTCCAGAATTCGATGCGACGTGCCACAAGCCGAAAGCCCGACCAGAATTCAGGACGGGGCACTTCCTGCCCGAGAAATTCGTGTTCGCTCTGCGCAATGCGATGCTCCAATGTTTCTCGGGAGTCAAGCGTTTCCGATTGATGCGATGCCCAGGCTCCAATCTGACTATCTCGGGCGCGGGTGCGCCAATAAGCATCCGCCTCTTCGCCGGAGATTCGCTCGACCGGCCCTTCGACCCGCACTTGCTCACCCAGTTCATCCCAATGAAAACAGATCGCCGCGTTTGGGTTCGCGTACAACTGAAGCGCCTTGTCGCTGTTTAGATTTGTGTAAAACACAAACCCGCGTTCATCGAACGATCTCAGCAACACGACACGCGCTGAAATCCGGCCATCGCCTCCAACCGTTGCCAGCGTCATTGCCGTGGGCTCTCGAAGACACGTTTGGCGAGCTCGCTCGATTAGCTTTTGAAATCGGTCGTAGACTTGATGGGGAAGATTTGTCATTGTCATCTTCTAACCAATTTTACAGCTTCCAGCCATCTGCTAATGTCGCTTCCTTGATAACGATAGGTATGTGATCGCGAATCACACAGACGTCCCCGTCCTCTCCATTCTCAACCGCGGCCTCATTAACAATGCGAACATTCCTTCCGATTCGGCAGTTCTTATCGAGAATCGCACCTTCGATCACGCTGCCCTCACCAATACCGACCGCAACTCGGCCATCGCGTTGACTTTCGGCTTCGTAGAAGTCGGCTCCCATCACAATCGAGTTTCTGATTGTCACGTTCTCGCCGATCTGGCACCTCAGTCCAATCACACTGTTCTCGATGAGCGCGCCCTGACCGATCTTGCAACCGTCGGCAATCATGCTCTCTTTGACCGTCGCGCCATCGACGATGGTCGGTGGGAGGAAGCGCGCTCGAGAGTAAATCGGTGCATCCGGGACGTAGAAGTCGAAGGGAGGATTCGAGCTCGCCAGACTCAGTGTCGAATCAAAAAATGCTTTGATTGTACCGATGTCTTCCCAGTAACCGTCGTACAGGTGTGCCTGGACGTGACGCGAGCGGAATGCCGCAGGAAAGACTTCCTTGCCAAAGTCCTGATACGCTGTCTTCGAAAGTACCTCCACCAAAAACTTACGATTGAACACATAAATCCCCATGCTGGCGAGGCATTCGCGCCCCCGGCTTTCAATCCCTCGGGCATCGATCCAAGCAGGATCCGTACGGACAAGATTGATCTCCTCGTCGGTTTGCGGCTTTTCCAGAAAGCCACCTACGCGTCCGGAATCGTCGGCCCGCATTACCCCCAGCGACCCAGCCTCTTTTCGTGATACGGGCAACGCCGCAATAGTTACGTCAGCCTTGGTATCCATGTGCGTCTTGATCATGTCGCGGTAATCCATGCGATACAACTGGTCGCCGGACAAGATCACAACATAGTCTATCCCGGGTTGATCAAAGTACTTCAAGTTCTTTCGCACGGCGTCGGCTGTTCCCTCGTACCAGTCAGTCCCCGCATCCATCGTTTGTTGAGCCGCCAGCAACTCGACAAAGCCGCCGCTAAAGGCGTCAAACCGGTACGTCTGCCGAATGTGACGATGCAAGCTCACGGACATGAACTGCGTCAACACATAGATACGATTCATTCCACTATTGATGCAATTCGACAACGGGATATCGATTAATCGATACTTCGCGGCCAGCGGCACCGCGGGCTTCGAGCGAAACTTGGTCAAGGGATACAATCGTGTCCCACGGCCACCACCGAGGACAAGCGTTGTGACATTCTTCATGCGAGACTAGGCCTGAGTTAGAAGAGACTTGAGGAACTGATTTGCGTTATCTTAGCGACTGGCGACGCGCACAAGAACAGGCCCTCGGCGGCAGAGAGCGTGAAATTCAACAGCACATATTTTGTGATGGTTAAATCTTTGATCGCCGCTATGACCGTAACCGCTCGCGCCAACTCCAACTCCACTTGTGCAATTCCATCGCCGGAAAGACTGTTAGCGCCAGCAGAAACAGCGCCCCCCAACTCTTCCAACCTATCGGCGCCGTACCCAATAGACTTTGCGTCATTGGCAGATGCATAGCGGCCAAATGCACCAAGAAAGCCGCAACCGCACCTGCCAAAAGAATCGGACTGCGAAACGGCGACATGACTAAGGCCGGTTTCGTTTCCGATCGGCAATTGCCGATGTGAATGTTTTCGAACAATACCATGAGCAATAACAGCGCATTACGTGCGGCACTCACTCCAGCTTCGCTGGGATCGTCCGACAACAACCACCAAAAGGCAGCGAAGCCAAATCCTCCCATGACAATCGCCGCGATCACAGTGCGTTCGATCATCAGTTGATTGAAAATCGGTTCATTCGGCGACCGAGGCGGCCTTTCCAGAACGCCTCCTTCGTTTGGCTCGAATGCCAGTGCGACGTCTTGAATGCCGCTTGTCACGAGATTCAACCACAGAAGCTGCACGGGCAATAGCGGCAGATAGGGTGTTCCCGTTGAGAGCGCCAATGCCATTAGCACAAGTTCCGCGGCACCGGTCGAGAGAAGAAAGTAGATCACTTTGCGAATGTTGTCGTAAGCGACTCGCCCTTCCTCGATACCTCCGACGATCGTCGCGAAGTTGTCATCACTGATGACAAGTGCCGCCGCTTCGCGCGCGACATCCGTACCGCTTTTCCCCATCGCAACGCCGATATTTGCGGCTTGCAGCGCCGGCGCATCGTTCACTCCGTCGCCAGTAACGGCGACAAAATTACCGGCTCGCTGAGCGGCCTCGACGATCAACAGTTTTTGCCGGGGAGCGACACGAGCGAACACACGTATACGTCGCACGATGTCTTGCAATTCCTCCGGGGTCCGCTGAAGTAGTTCCGGGCCCGTGATCACTTGATCTTCTCGCTCGGCGAGTCCCAAATCTCGCGCTATGGCCATTGCGGTCACGCGATGATCTCCGGTGATCATCGAGACCAAAACTCCCGCCTCATGACAAGAGCGAACGGCTTCTGCTGCCCCCGCTCGGAGCGGATCGATCATTCCGACAAAACCGAGGAATCGTAATTGCTCGGGTGCGGGTGGGACGTCAGCGGACGTAAGCGAAGATTCCAAACGCCCATCCGCTAGAGCCAGCACGCGAAAACCTCGCTCGGCCATTCGTATCGCGACTGTTTCGAGCTTGGCTTGGTCGAATGCACCGTAACTTGATTGCGTACACATCGCCAACACTCTCTCCGCCGCACCTTTGACGAAGACAGCAACCTCGGAGTCAACCTGGTTGAACGACGCCGCGAACTGGTATTCCGGCTCGAATGGAATTCGATTGACCTGCGGGTAACGGTCGGATGCGGATTCGCAGTTCCGGCCCAGTTTTTGGCCAAACGTAAGTAACGCAATGTCGACTGCGTCGCCCCGCCACACCCATTCACCATGGCGGGGATGCAGATCCGCTTCGTTGCACAACAGGCCTGCTTGTACCAACCATTCAAGCGGTCGATTCTCGCGAACGTCAATCGCTGTCTCATCCCGCAGCACTTCGCCAATGGGAACAAAGCCTTCGCCAGATACGTGGTAAACATCGCCGTTCGGCAGCCGGACCTCGCGTACGGTCAGCTCGTTGCAAGTGAGTGTCCCGGTTTTGTCTGTCGCAATGAGCGTGCAACTGCCAAGCCCCTCGACCGCGGTTAACCGTCGCACGATCAAGCCACGACGTGCCATTCGCGTTGTTGCGATCGCCAGTGCGATGGTCATCGCGACCGGGAGTCCTTCCGGAATCGCGGCAACCGCAAGGGCCACTGTGAACATGAACATCTCGGCGATTGAGTAGCCACCGATCGCCACTCCCAAGATGCCAATCAATACCGAGGCACTCAGCACGACGACTGCGATCAGGCGGGTGAAACGCTCCATCCGCAAAAGCAATGGCGGCTTACCTCCGACCTCGCCAAGCACGTCTTGAGCAAGTTGACCAACACTTGTCCCAACCCCGGTCGCAACGACAATCCCCTTCGCTCTGCCTCGCGTAACAATTGAACCAGCATGTGCCATGTTGATGCGATCAGCCACCGGTGTCGACTCGTCGCCGCGCCAAGACGGGTCTTTGATTACAGGCAGAGATTCTCCGGTCAGAAGCGACTCGTCCAACTCCAACCCCAGAGCCCTGACGAGGCGGACATCTGCTGGAACGCGATTGCCCGACTCCAGCCATACGACATCGCCGGGCACAATGGCTTCGGCGTTGATCTCCTGAACTTCGCCATCGCGTTGAACGGAAGCCCGAATCTGAAGTAGCTTCTTGAGCGCTTCGCTACTTTGCTCCGCTTTCCATTCCTGATACGCGCCGATCATGGCATTCAACACCAACACGCCAGCGATAAACCCAGCGTCCTCCCAGTCGCCAAGCGACACCGACACGACGGCAGCCAATCCAAGAATATAGATAAGCGGGCTCTGGAATTGACGCAGTATAACGACCCAAAGTTTCACGGAGTGGCCCTGAGGCAGTCGATTCGCGCCGACAGCATTCAAGCGACGTGCTGACTCCTCCTCGCTTAACCCTTGCTCGCAGGTACGCAATCGATCCGTAACCTCACGCAGCGGTAGGCTATGCCAGTTCCCTTCTGGTTGCTTAAATTGATTCACCGCGAAAATTCCATGTGTCATAAAACTCGCCACGCGCAATACACGCGACGCCACCTACGCTCGCAATCGATGCGCCGGGCAACGCTTGACTATCTGCATAACCGCCGCTTCTGCAGTAAGGTCTCGAATCCATGTGCAATCTCGCACGGACTAACCAATTTCGCACACCTGCCACCTCCTAGATCTCTTTAGCCATCGCTTCTGCATCGGCTTGGCTGAAGTCCGTTTCACTGTGGATTGGTCGATGAGGAACGATAAGTTCTATGTGTCACAGGATTATGACAAGAAGAGTTGAACAGTTTCTCGGTGACGTAACATTTCGGTGACGAAACGCGACTTACATTTCAGTGCCGTATTTTGCGAATGGTAAGGCCGCACTGTGTTGAGAATTCCACCTGCGGTACGGTTGCACATTCTCTCGTTGGCGATCGAGTTGGCGTCAGAAGGTCGTGAAGCCCATCCGATTGGTGTGATGTTCGTCATCGGTAACACTCGGCAATTATCTCGGTAAACGCAACAATTGGTGCTCAACCCGTTCCACGGATTCGCCCGATGCCTGCGCAACACACTTAACCCAAGCTCGACAGAGACAGTGAAAGTGCTTGTGCTGCTTGACGGCGCATTCATCGTTGAGTCCGACGGAGCGGTCAGGAGCGCTGGCGCGTGCTTGATCCCGATGTCATCTGCTATGGATCTGCGAGGCGGCCTCGGCGCTCGACATCAAGCCGCAGCCGCAATTCTCTCAGAAACATGAGCAGTCGTGGTCAGGCTAAGGAACACGGGAAAAACAACTTCGCTATATCTTCTGCTAATCATCCCACGGAGTGTGATGGCTACTTTGGTTTCGCCGAAGTTATTTTTCCCGTGTTCCTAAGTCAGTCGACAGGGACAGTCACGCTGGCCCAAGGCCGCAAGGCCGCTTTGACCTTGGAACGAGCTACACCAACGCGCTGGTAATTGTCTCACCCCGCGAAACGAGCAATTATTTTCAGACTGCTTGTGAATTCTTACTGTTCTAGAGACACTTACCCGTGTTGCACGCCAGGCACCGCAAAGTTAGTTCACCCGTCGCGAGAACACCGGCGTTTCGACCTTACTTTTTCGTTTTCCGCCTTTTTTCCCGCACAGAGCCCTATGAAGACCATTAAGCGTTTGCTCGCCGCAAATCGCAGCGAAATTGCGATTCGAATTTTTCGGAGCGCCCACGAACTTGGGATTCGTACCGTCGCGATCTACTCACACGAAGATCGCTACGCGTTGCATCGATTCAAAGCTGACGAAGCGTATGAAGTTGGCAAGCCGGGGGAGCCGATTCAGGCCTACCTGAACATTGACGGCATTCTCGCGATTGCCAAAAAGTACGACATCGACGCAATTCATCCCGGTTATGGATTCCTGTCCGAGAATCCGCAATTCGCGCAAGCCTGTGACGAGGCCGGGATCATTTTCGTCGGTCCGCGAGTCGAGACGCTCCAGCAATTGGGTGACAAGATCTCCGCACGTAAGATTGCCGAGAGGGCCGGTGTGCCAGTGCTGGGTGGCGGCGGCAGCGCCATTCGCGACGCGGAGCACGGAAAGAAATTGACCGCAAAGGTAGGCTTTCCTGTGATACTCAAGGCCGCGCATGGCGGAGGCGGGCGTGGAATGCGAGTCGTGCGAGAAGCCGCAGAGTTTGAGTCGGCCTTCGAGCAAGCTCGCCGCGAGTCGCTCACCGCCTTCGGAAGTCCTGACATCTTCGTGGAAAAGTACATTCAGCGTGCTCGTCATATCGAAGTGCAATTGCTCGGCGACAAGCACCAAAATCTTGTGCATCTATTCGAGCGAGATTGCTCAGTACAAAGGCGACATCAGAAAGTCGTCGAAATCGCTCCGGCACCAAATCTGGACCCGAAAGTGCGCGAAGCGTTGTGCGATGCAGCGATTGCGATTGGCCGAGAAGTGAACTATGCAAATGCCGGGACCGTCGAGTTCTTGGTTGATGCGGATACGAACGAGCACTATTTCATCGAAGTTAATCCGCGCATCCAGGTCGAGCATACGGTCACCGAGCAAGTCACTGGCGTTGACATCGTCAAGTCGCAGATATTGATCGCTCAAGGTGCGCCGCTGGACGACCCACGCATCGGGCTGCCGTCGCAAGAGTCCATCGCAACCCACGGCTTTGCAATTCAAAGTCGAGTCACCACCGAAGACGCATCGAACAAGTTCATGCCGGACTACGGTCGAATCACGCACTATAGGTCCGCGGGCGGGATGGGGATTCGACTCGACGCGGGCACGGCTTTTTCTGGTGCGGTTGTCTATCCCTACTACGACTCGCTGCTGGTTAAAGTCACGGCCTGGGCGCGAAAGTTTCCTGATGCAGCGCGTCGGATCGAACGCTGTTTGCAGGAGTTTCGAATTCGCGGTGTTAAAACGAACATTCCGTTCTTGCTTAAATTGGTAATGCACCCAACATTCATGAATGGTGACTGCACAACCGGTTTCATCGACCACACACCAGAGCTGTTTGACTTCGCACCCCGCCGTGATCGCGCCACGAAGTTACTAAACTACCTGGCCGAAACCATGGTGAACGGAAATGCGCTCGTCAAGGGCCGGCCACGGGCCGAGCGGCGCGTTGCGGCTCCTTTGCCGACCAGCGACAAGCTGTCGCCGATACCGGACGGCATGCGTCAGAAACTCCAGAAGTTGGGGCCGGAGAAGTTTGCCCAATGGGTGCGTCGTCACAAGCCGCTGCTGATCACCGACACGACGTTTCGCGATGCTCACCAGTCGTTGCTGGCCACACGACTTCGTTCCTACGATTTACTGCGAATTGCGGATACTTACGCTCGACAATGTCCCGAGCTGTTTTCACTCGAAATGTGGGGTGGAGCAACTTTCGACACATCGATGCGATTTCTGAAGGAGTGTCCCTGGCAGCGCCTCGCAGACATGCGAGATCGAGTTCCAAACATCTTGTTCCAGATGTTGCTCCGAGCTTCCAACGCAGTTGGGTATACAAACTACCCGGACAACGTCGTAAAGGCGTTTGTCGCAGAAGCAACCGTTGCCGGGATCGATTTATTTCGAGTGTTCGACGCCCTGAACTGGGTGCCGAACATGAAAGTGGCGATGGACGCGGTATTAAAGAGTGGTGCGATTTGTGAAGCTGCGATCTGCTATAGCGGCGACATCCTAAATCCAGAGCGGACGAAGTACGACTTGAAATACTACGTTGAAATGGCGAAGGAATTGGAGAAGATGGGCGCGCATATTTTGGCCATCAAGGATATGGCCGGATTGTGTAAGCCGTACGCTGCGGAATTGCTCGTCAAGACACTGCGCCAGGAGATCGGCATTCCGATTCATTTTCATACGCACGACACGGCTGGCGTGCAAGCAGCATCAATTCTGAAAGCGTCGGGCGTCGGGCTTGATATCGCCGACGTTGCGATGGCGCCGTTGTCCGGCGGCACGTCACAACCGAATCTGAACACCGTCGTCGAATCCCTTCGGTTTACCGGTCGCGATACAGGCCTGCCTGCACAGCAACTCGACGCAATTGCAGAATATTGGCGAGCGGTGCGAGATTTCTATACGCCCTTCGAAAGCCCTGTGCTACCGGCCGGAGCGGATTTGTACGACCACGAAATGCCTGGCGGTCAGTACACCAATCTGTTCGAACAAGCGCGGGCATTGGGACTGGCTGACCGTTGGAGTGAGGTCTGTCAAATCTATGCCGATGTTAATCAGCTGTTGGGCGATATCGTTAAAGTCACGCCGACATCCAAGGCCGTCGGGGACCTAGCGTTGTTTCTGATCGCCAACAACATGAGTGCGAGCGATGTGATGGAAGGCACGCGTGAATTGGCTTTTCCGCAATCCGTGGTTGATTTGGTCAGCGGGCGCATGGGCCAAACACCGGGTGGCTTTCCCCGCAAGGTGCGCGAGCGAATCCTGCGCGGCGAGAAACCGCTTCGGGGGCGTCCCGGGGCCAGCATGCCTGACGTGGATTTTGAAGCCGCTGCTACGGCAGTGCGCCCGTTGGTTGAACGCGAACCTTCAATTCGTGAAGTGCTATCCCACGTACTGTACCCACAGGTCTTCGCCGAATTTGCAAACCACCAACAGCACTTTTCCGATGTGAGCGTCTTGCCAACACCGGCGTTTCTCTATGGACTCGAACCTGGGGAAGAAATCGCGATCGATATAGAACCCGGTAAAACTTTGATCATTCGATTTTTGACGGTCGGAGAGCCGCACGAAGACGGAACGCGTACGGTCTTCTTTGAATTAAACGGCCAACCGCGAGAAGTAACCGTCACGGACCGCGAGTTGGAGCCTGAAGCACCGCGCAGGCGAAAGGCCGATGTGAACGACTCGCGCCAGGTCGCGGCCACGATGCCGGGTATGGTCGTCAACGTCGCCGTCGAGCCCGGTAGCGCTGTTGTCAAAGGCCAAAAGCTACTAATGCTCGAAGCCATGAAGATGCAAACGATCATCGCTGCCGAGCGAGAGGGTACCGTCGAAGAGATTTTTGTTCATCCAGGAACTCAAGTCGAGACCGGCGATCTGCTCATGACGTTTGGCTCAACTTAGTATTCGTTACGTTCGATTTTGCGATGTTCTCCTCGGAGACTTCGTTCTCGCATGCGTGGCCCGCTTCGATGTCGGCGATGTTTTGCATCGTCGTCACTGCGATGCACTGCAGAGCGTCCCGCGTGAAGAACGCCTGATGGCCGGTAACAACGACGTTGGGAAAGGTCAGCAGTCGAGATAAAACGTCGTCCGGAATTACTTCGTTCGATAAGTCCTCAAAGAACACATCAGCTTCCTCTTCGTAGACGTCGAGCCCCAGGTGGCCGACGCGACCGTTCTTTAATCCTGAAATGACGGCTTGCGTATCAATCACAGCTCCACGACTTGTGTTGATGATCATCACGCCCTCCTTCATTTGCACAATCGTTTCGTCGCAAACCAAGTGATAGGTTTCGGGCGTCAGCGGGCAATGCAATGAGATGATGTCAGACTCGGCAAACAACTGAGACAATTCAACGTACTTCACTCCCAACTCGCGACAGGCGTCACTGGGATATTTGTCGTAGCCGAGCAGCTTACAGCCAAAGCCCGACATGATTTTGGCAAACACAGTTCCGATCTGGCCTGTGCCGACGATGCCTACAGTACGCCCGAACATGTCGAAACCGAGCAAGCCACCCAGGTAAAAATTTCCGTCACGAACCCGTCCGTAGGCTCTATGCAATTTGCGATTGAGAGTCAGGATTAATCCGACCGCGTGTTCCGCAACCGCATAGGGCGAGTAGGCTGGCACGCGGACGACACGAATTCCAACGGACCGCGCCGCTGATAAGTCAATGTTATTAAAACCTGCGCAGCGCAAGGCAACTACTTTGACTCCCTGTGCCGCCAGCGCACTCAGGACGGAAGCATCCAATTGATCGTTGACAAATACGCACACCGCACCACACCCCTTCGCAAGTTCTACGGTTGCGGAGGTCAACCGAGCCTCAAAGTAATTCAGTTCGTGAGCGAACTGGGGCCGAGCAGCTTCGAGGCATTCTCGGTCGTACGGCTTGGTACTAAATACAACGATCTTCATTGCTTTTCCCTTCACAGGTACGTTCAGCGATTAATTCAGGACCGGTTCGGGTTGCTCGCGGTACCTACGAACGCGATCGCGCTGACTCGATCAATAAAGAAAGCGGTTTCGCTTCCGAGATTCGTCTCTTCGAAGTCGAGTCCTATACTTTCAAAGTTAGGATCTAATTTCGTAGTTGTTGTGGCGTGGACGCGGGCAGGTCTCAGTGTACCGCGATGCCTGGATGAGGGGCGTTTAAGTGGAATACCATGGATTTCCCGTGCTCGATGCGGACGAAGTGGCTGCTCTGGTACCGCATGGCGCGATGGTGGCGTTTAGTGGATTTACACCGGCCGGTACGGCGAAAGCAGTTCCACCTGCCATAGCGCGACGTGCTAGAGAGTTGCATAGCGCTGGCCTGCCGTATCAGCTTCGTGTGCTCACCGGCGCCTCAACCGGTTCGAGCCTCGACGACACGCTCGCCCGCTCAGAAGCGATCAGTTGGCGGGCACCGTATCAGTCTTCATCTGCTCTCCGGAAGCAAATCAATACCGGCGACGTGGCATTCGTGGATATGCACCTGTCACACGTGCCACAATCGGTGCTATTCGGCTTCTTCGGCACCATCGATTTTGCTGTCGTCGAAGCAACCGACGTTACACCAGATGGACGCGTCTATCTGTCGACTTCGATCGGCGCTTCGCCGACTTTCTTACAGGCCGCACAGAACGTCATTATTGAGGTGAACCGCCATCACTCGCGCCGACTTTCCGATATGGCGGACATTGTGATCCCTAAGCCGCCACCGCACCGCCATGCGATCGATCTGGATCATCCGTTGGAGCGGATTGGCAAACCCTATGCCCGCGTCGATCCAGAGAAAGTGATCGGGATCGTCGAAACAAACGAACCGGACGACTCGACGTGCTTTGCTGAACCCGATCAAGTAAGTCAAGCGATCGCCGACCACGTCGTCGCGTTTCTTGCCAAGGAACTGGCGTGCGGTCGTATCCCGCGGGAATTTCTACCGCTACAAAGCGGCGTCGGCAACGTCGCCAATGCCGTCCTCAAGGGTATCGGCGAGAATCCTGATATCCCAAACTTCATGATGTACACAGAGGTACTTCAGTCGTCAGCACTTGAACTTATGCTCCAGGGTCGACTCATCGGCGCCAGCACCTGTGCTCTCGTCTTGTCGCAGGAGGCGACTCGCCAAGTCACGGAAAACATCGACTTCTTCTCTTCGCGAACGGTGCTGCGACCGCAGGAAATATCAAATAACCCCGCGGCCGTACGTCAGTTGGGCATCATCGCAATGAACACGGCTTTGGAAGTCGACATCTTCGGACACGTCAATTCAACTCACGTCTGCGGCCAAAGAATTATGAATGGCATCGGCGGAAGCGGCGATTTTGCACGGAATGCATATCAGTCGATTTTCATGTGTCCGTCTACGGCAAAAGGTGGCAAGATATCTACGATCGTGCCGATGTGCCCCCACGTCGACCACAACGAACACTCAGTACATGTGGTCGTCACGGAACAGGGGTTGGCGGATTTACGCGGCCTGGCTCCCGAGCAGCGAGCTGTGAAGATTATCGATCACTGTGCTCACCCTTCCTATCGCGATTTTTTACATCGCTACTTGCGTGAAACAGGTTCAAGTCACATTCCGCACGACTTGAGTAGGTGTTTCGAGTTACACCAGAACCTCCTGCGTACCGGCGCAATGCTTCCAGACAACTCGCTTTCATCGCTTGCCGAACCGCAATTAGGCTATGGGCTCTGATTGCCTGAATTCTGAAGCGATCTCATCGACTGACGGCACTTGAGCTGAAAGTTTCTTGGAAGTCGCATACTCCGAAATGCACAAAACCGAGTTGTTGGCATCAACGGGTGGCGAAGGACTCCGGCCAGTCTATAATCGGGGCTCTTTCTGAAACGTCGCCCCGTGTTCTTTCGTGCGAGAACTTGATGTCAACTGCTGTTCGATCCACTGTCGTCGATCAACTTCGCCAAATCGTGGGTGCGGATGGCGTGTTGTCAGCAAATTCGGAGCTGTTGGTGTACGAGTGCGACGGGTTTGTCATCGAGAAGAATTGCCCAGACGTTGTCGTTTTCCCGCGGACGACACAGCAGGTGGCGGAAATCGTCCGCGTTTGCAACCGGGCTGGCGTGACATTCTTGCCTCGCGGCGCGGGGACCAGTCTGGCTGGAGGTTGTTTGCCGGTCGGGGGCGGCGTAATGATCGTGCTGACGCGAATGAAGGAAATCATCGAGATCAATATTCGTGATCGCTACGCGGTCGTGGAACCAGGCGTCGTGAATGTCTGGCTGACCAATCGCCTAAAGGGAACGGGCTATCATTACGCGCCTGATCCGTCGAGCCAGGGCGCATGCACGATCGGTGGTAACGTCGCCACGAACTCCGGCGGACCGCACACACTCAAGTACGGCGTCACGGTGAATCATGTCCTCGGAGTTGAGGCCGTTCTTGCGGACGGGCGTGTCGTCCGAGTTGGCGGGCCTGCTGAGGAAACGGCAGGACTCGACCTGCTAGGCGCGATTGTTGGCAGCGAAGGAACATTGGCGATCGTCACTAAGGTGTGGGTGCGGCTAACACGCAACCCGCAAGGCTATCGGACAATGTTGGGCATCTTCGAATCCTGTGAAGATGCGACGAATGCAATCAGCGAAATTATCGGTGCCGGAATCGTTCCCGCCGCTTTGGAGATGATGGATCAGGGAATTCTTGTCGCAGTCGAAGCAGCCTTCAAGTTCGGGTTCCCATTGGATGCAGGAGCCATTTTGCTGATCGAAGCAGATGGCCTCGAAGCCGGATTGGACGACCAGCAGGCAAAGATTATCGAGCTCTGCAAAAAGTCTGGCGCTCGCAAGGTGCAGTTGGCCGCTGACGAGAAGGAACGGATGAAGCTTTGGAAGTGTCGAAAGCAAGCGTTTGGTGCAATCGGCAGGTTAAGCCCCAGCTACTGTACGCAAGATGGCGTCGTGCCGCGAACGAAGCTGCCACACATTCTGAAACGGATTATCGAGATCGGAAACAAGTACGGCATCCGCATTGTTAATGTCTTCCACGCCGGCGATGGCAACATCCACCCCATCTTACTTTTTGATGAACGCGACGCAAAACAAACCGAAGATGTTTTGAAAGCCAGCGGCGAGATTCTAGAGGAGTGCCTTGCTTGCGGCGGTAGTGTCACGGGGGAGCATGGCATTGGCGTCGAGAAGATCGAATTCATGAACAAGATGTTTTCGAGTGAGGATCTTGCTGCGATGGCAAATCTGCGGAGTGCTTTTAATCCCCTAAACAACTTGAGTCCGCGAAAGATGTTGCCAACAGCCGGAGCCTGCGGGATGGAACAGAAGCACCCCGGTCGTCGCGCTGCGATGTGACACCAGCTTTCACGTTAACAACCTATCAAATCACATATTCACAACGACTTGGTGCCCTAGGTGAGTACAGCCGAAGTTTCCCTTCCGATTACCGAAACCTTAACTCCAGCGAACACCGGCGAGTTGGCTGATATCGTTCGCGATTGCTATGAGCGAGAGACACCGATCTATCCAATTGGTGGGGGCACGAGTCTCGGATATGGGCTCCCTGCCAAACGAAGTGGCATTGGATTGTCGCTCGCCCAACTCAATTCGATCGTCGATTATCCCGCCCGCGACATGACGATCACGGTCGAGGCGGGTATCACACTCCAATCTTTAGCCAACCTTCTGGAGGCTGAAAGGCAGTGCTTGCCGGTCGATGTCCCGCAATCAGATCGTGCGACGCTCGGCGGTGTCGTTGCAACCAACTTCAACGGCCCGCGTCGATTTGGACAAGGCACGGTTCGTGATCACGTCATTGGCATACAAGCCGTCGACGGAAGGGGCCAACGATTCAAAGGTGGCGGACGCGTTGTAAAGAATGTTGCCGGTTACGACTTCTGCAAGTTGCTAACGGGCTCCATGGGTACACTCGGCGTAATCACTGAATTGACACTCAAGCTCAAGCCTATCGCCGATAGTTTTGCGATCGTCAGCTGTTCACCAACGGACCTAAGTCAGGCTGGGCAATTACTCGCAAAGCTCACCAAATCGGAAACAACACCCTGTGCGATCGAGTTGCTTGCTGGGCCAGCTTGGGCAAACAGTAAGCAATTAGCAGGCGACTCGGGGACTTCGAACGCCCTATTCCTCGCCGTTGCGGTCGAGGGCACCGAAGCCGAAGTCGCTTGGATGACCAAGCAACTGGCCACGGAGTTGCGTCACGAGGGTATTCGCTCGCTTCACACGATCGATGGGAAAGACGCTCGGGACATTTTCGCTGACCTGAAGGAATTTCCGAGCGAGGGCGAATCGCCCCTGGTACTACGCGCAAACGTCGTGCCCAGCGGAACCACAAAGTTCATCGAAGCATTGCGGCAATTGGACAGCAATTGCTCAGTCCAGTCACACGCAGGCAACGGTATCGTCATTGCAAAGTTCTCCGAGTTTCCGAGCGAGGGACTCGCACGTACGTTGGTCGGCAGATTGCAAGCCGTCGCTGCCTCGTTTCATGGAAACGTCGTCGTGCTGTCGAATCCCGGTGGTTCCGAGATGACACATCAAAGCGTTTGGGGTGCGACAGATGCCCCCTACGACTTGATGACCGCTGTCAAACGTGAATTTGACCCCCAGAACATTCTCAATCCCGACCGCTTCGTTTACATCAGCTAACGCCTTGTCTTTTAGACTGGTAATCTATGTCAACCGTCGATCATCCCAACGAAATCAAATCCGTCTCCGCTGCCGAGAACCCAGGTGCGGGGATCGACTACGAACGTTTTCTCGACTGCGTTCATTGCGGTTTGTGTACTGCCTCATGTCCGACGTATGTTGAGCTAGGGAACGAAAACGATAGCCCCCGAGGTCGCATTTACTTAATGCGTTCCGTTACGGACGGAAGATTGGATCTTACGCCAGAGGTTCGGCGACACCTCGAGCTGTGTTTAGATTGCCGGGCCTGTGAAACAGCTTGCCCGTCGGGGGTGCAATATGGCAAGCTCATCGAGCCGTTCCGCGTTGCGATGGAAATGCAGACTCCTGGCGCAAAGAAGACGGAAGATTGGTTCCATCGTTGGATCTTGTTCGGGCTGTTTCCACATCCCGAAAAACTTCGCAAGTCGCTCGTACCAGCTCGCATCGCGCAGGCACTCTATCTCGACAAGCTCGTCGTAAACACTGGGCTTTGGAAGCTGCTGCCTTCGCGGCTTGGACGCCTCGTGACGATGCTCCCCAAACTAAAGAAGACGCCTCCTGCCCTGCCGCACGTGCTACCTGCTAAGGGAAACCGTCGCGCACGAGTTGCCTTGTTCACAGGTTGTGTGGCCGATGTGATGTTTCGAGAGACACATTGGGCGACGGCCCGAGTCTTGCAGGAAAACGGCTGTGAAGTGCTCGTGAATCACTCGCAAAAATGTTGTGGTGCGATCCACCTTCACGCGGGAAGCGAAGAACCAGCCCGTGAGTTGGCCGATGCAAATATCGAAGCCCTGGCGGGGAACGATGTGGACGCTGTCATCGTGAACGTAGCGGGCTGCGGGTCGATGTTGAAAGACTACGGCCATCACTGGCAAGATGAGAAACAGAAGAAACGCGAACAGTTCGCCGCCAAAGTCCGAGACGTGAGCGAGTTTTTAGACGAGCTAGGGCTGGTGCCGCCCACCGGTGAGTTGAACGTAACGGCAACGTATCACGACGCATGCCATCTCGCCCACGCACAAAAGATTAGAGAACAACCGCGTAATCTTCTTGCCAAGATCCCCGGCCTCAAGCTTGTCGAACTCCCCGAATCCGATCTGTGCTGCGGCGCGGCAGGCACTTACAACTTGACTGAGCCTGAAATGGCCGGGCGGCTGAGTCAACGGAAGATGAAGAACATCGTAAGCACGGGGGCGCGAGTCGTCGTCACGGCAAATACAGGTTGCCTAATGCAGATTGCCTGCGAAGCGCGAATGCAGGGGCTTGTGCTCAAGATTGTTCACCCGATCGAACTGCTCGATCTGAGCTATCGAGGTGAGCCTCTCGTTTTCTGAAATTGTGCAGTATCAGAATTGTTAATGTTGTGGGCCGCCGAGAGACGGGCGTTTGCCGCTTGTTCCGTTCCGCAAGTCCGTACACTTAATGTATTTGACTCTCCCCGAATTGCCGAACCTCGTGCAGCGGGTTAAACTGCCGGTTTGAAATCTCGCGGATGACACTCCCGCAAGACCGTTACGAATCCTAGTACCGCCAGCAAGTAGGGGAGCCATCGATGGCCGACGTGGCAAAACTGAAACTCGAAGACCGCGAACTTGAGCTGCCGATTGTCATCGGGTCAGAGCAAGAGAGGGCGATCGACATTTCGAAGCTACGAGGCGAGACGGGCTATATCACGCTCGACGAAGGTTATGTGAATACCGGCTCGACGACCAGCGCAATCACTTACCTTGACGGGGAACAAGGAATCCTTCGTTATCGTGGCTACCCGATCGAAGTGCTCGCGGCACACTGCGATTTCGTTGAAGTTTCCTACTTGTTGATTTACGGCGAGTTGCCGACCAGCGAACAGCTGGAGACATTTCGGACTTCGATCCGCCGACACTCGATGCTGCATGAAGATGTGCGTTCGTTCTATAGCGGTTTTCCGCGCGACGCCCATCCGATGGCGATCTTGTCTTCGGTGGTCGGAGCGCTGTCAACATTTTATCAGGACTCGTTGAATCCGCTCGACGAACGACAAGTCGAGGTCTCGATTCATCGGCTGCTCGCGAAAATCCCGACGATAGCTTCGTATGCCTACAAGAAGTCGACGGGGCAACCGTTCCTGTACCCACAAAATGATTTGACCTACTGCGAAAACTTCCTGCAGATGATGTTTGCGGTTCCGACGGAGCCGTATGAGGTCGATGAAGACGCGATTAACGCGTTGAACTTGCTGTTGATCGTTCATGCAGACCACGAGCAAAATTGCAGTACGAGTACTGTTCGGATGGTTGGTTCGGCGAATTCGAACCTCTTTGCTTCGATCTCGGCCGGCATATCGGCCCTCTGGGGGCCGCTGCACGGCGGTGCCAATGAAGCCTGTGTGAATATGCTCGAAGAGATCATCGAAGACGGCGGTGACGTCCAGAAGTTTGTGGATATGGCGAAAGACAAGAAGAGCGGATTCCGACTGATGGGCTTCGGGCATCGAGTTTACAAAAATTACGACCCGCGGGCGCTAATCATCAAAGCCGCCTGCGATAAACTGCTCGCCAAGCTCAAGTTGAACGATCCGCTCTTCGAGGTCGCTCAGAAACTCGAAGAAGTCGCTTTGAACGATCCCTACTTTGTCGAAAAGAAACTCTATCCGAACGTCGACTTCTATTCCGGTGTCATTTACCGAGCGATTGGCATACCGCAGCAGATGTTTACCGTTCTGTTTGCGATGGGCCGGTTGCCCGGTTGGATCGCCCACTGGGTCGAAATGCATCGTTCGCCTTCAAAGCGAATTTGTCGCCCTCGCCAAGTCTACACGGGACCCAACATTCGCGACTTCACCCCGATAGCGGACCGCTAGGCGTCTGCGGTACGAAGGTCAACTCGTGGTGACGTTTCGGCACTACCACTCACGCAGCATTGCGGTCGAGTCCATATTTGGGGCTTTGCTCCAAGCTTCAGGAACGCCGGCAAGCGGGTTGCGTTTGAGACTTCTCGATGTGCCTGACCTATCTTATCGATTCTGCGGTCGGGAACATCGGGTTCGCCTGTAGTAATTCTTCGTACTGGACCGATAGTAACTAATGAGTGGATGCAAGTCGCGCCGTCGGTGCGTTCGCGTTCCTCCCCTCCAACTATCACACCAGCATGACCGCCAAGGGGCGAAACACATGTCGCAAGTGGCAAGGATGCCAAGAGTTATCTCTATTGGGTGTCAGACGGCAATGGCCATTCTGGGGTGCATTACAGCGGCTTCTCCCGCAGTTTACGCCCAAATCACAGCTTCCGGTTGGACCTCCAAAGTCATTGAATTGCCCGCTTCACAAGTTGGCGAACGGCCTCCAGTCGCAACTTCGGTGGCCCTTCACCCGGATGGATCATCGCTCGCGATCGCCGGAGATGATCACTTTGTGTATCTCTATGATTTGAGAACGCAACACTTTACGAAGCGTTTGCAAGCACATCGCGACTGGGTGCGAACCGTTGCATATTCTCCAAACGGTAAACTACTCGCATCTTCGGGCAACGATCACGAAATACTTCTTTGGGATGTTAACGCCACCAGTCCGCTTCGGAACCGACTTAGAGTAGAAGAAGCAGTTGCGGCCATTGCCTTCAACACCGACGGCTCAAAACTAGCTGCAATTGGTTTCGACAAAACGCTCCGATTGTTTGACACATCAACAGGGGCGATCATTCGCGACTTGACATGCCCTTGTGTTGACATGCGAGCACTTGCTTGGTCCCCGGACGGTCAGTTCATTGCGGCGGCTGGACGCAATGGAAAGGTTCGCTTGTGGGACGCAGTCACCGGACGAGAGAACGATGACCTCGAACCGCATGAACAACGCGTTCGCGATCTGACTTTTTCGCAGGATGGATCGGTACTGGTGACGGCCAGTGAGGATCGCACGATCCGAGTTTCCAATGTCGCCTCGGCTGATACATTTGTCCTGCACACCGGTAACGCCAAAGTATTGGCTGTTGAGTTTTGTGGGCCCGACTTGCTGGCATCTGCTGGAACGGATAACGCCATACGCATTTGGGATCTGAAAACTCGCCAAGAAGTCACTCGGCTCACTGGTCACACAGGGTCCGTCGCCGCGCTTGCATACGGTGGTGAAATGCTGGTATCCACCGGGTACGACTCAACAGTTCGATTATGGACACGCGAAAGAAGTATCGCCGACAAAAACCCACCTGCGACGCCACGCGTCGGAGCATTGCCGCTACCTCGCCTACAGTAAGACGCCCGGCCCGAACCTGCGGCCGAATCAACCGCTACAAGATTCCAACCTAAATTCCCGATCGAGTGCTGACGCACGAAGCGTCACGCTCCCCCCTAGATCGTCCGGCGCGACGAACAAACACATGGAGGTGTAACGTGGGCTTGTGGTCCCGAATCGCCGAGCTCGTCAACTCACATCATCGTCGGCAACGACGCAGCCGCCGCATCGAGAAGGATGCACTTCGCCGCTGCCGATTTGAAATGATGGAGCCACGCCGCATGCTCGATGCTGATCCAATCCGCGTCGGCGCAGTCTATATCGAAGAAGATATCGGCAGCGATTTGCACGGCGACACCTTCGAGGTGTCCTTCGAGGGGGGTGCAGCCGGGACGGAACTGACACGTATCGTTATCAACGGCGACCAATCGACCCCGGGCTTTGGGCTGCGCGATGTCTTCTTCGATACTGTCGAGGCTGGCTATGGCGCCGATCACGCGTTTCCCTTTGCCATAAAGTCATTTACCAGCCAGAACCCGAATGCGTCCATAAACGCCTCGGTGGCCGATGGCGGACTGCAATTGGTGCTTGACTTCGTTGGATTTGAGGCTGGCGATAAATTGACGTTCAGCATCGACGTTGACCAGGTGATCGATTTTGATCCCAACGAAACCAACTTGACGATCGTCAACGAGGGCTTCGATCCACTGACTTCCGGGGTCGAATTCCAAGGCTCGATACTCACCGCAGAGTTCTCCGCGCCGCACTACCACGATGTCACCGCTACCAACACGTTTCGCAACAAGTACGATCTCACCAGCCTTAACTTGGACTTGTCTCCTGATGATGCGGGAGGCAAGCGCGATCGCTCCACGGGGGCAGGCACGCAGGTAACACAGTCTCCGGTATTAGCGCAGATCAGTGGCTATGTATATCACGATCGCAGTGACGACGGCTCGCGGGACCCGGGCGAAGAAGGCTTGGGAGGCGTCGCGATCCAGGTAATTCCGATCGACACGATCGAACCGCAAACGGTCGTTAATCTAACAACCGATGCAGACGGTTTCTATCATGCCCCCGGCCTGATTCCGGGCAGTTATCGCGTCATCGAGGTGAATCAGCCGAGTGGATTTTATGATGGTCTCGACACTGCTGGGACCGTGGACGGAGCTCACGTCGGGACCGCAGTCAATCCGGGCGACAACCTCGAAGGGATATTCCTGGGAGGAGGCGCGTCTGGAGTGGAATACAATTTTGGTGAGTTGGCACCGGCTTCAATTCGCGGAAGCGTACACCTGACGGACGCCGACGGAACTTGCTTCACCACCGCCTCCAACGACCGACCTTTAGCTGGCGTTACTATTCGACTGTTGGATGCCCAAGCCAATATCGTCGCCGAGACGTTCACGAACGCAAACGGCGAATACGAATTCACAGGTTTGCGGCCGGGAGTCTACTCCGTGGTCGAGGTCACACCCGCCGAGTTGATCGACGGCGACGAACATGTTGGCACGATCGGAGGAGTTGCCGTCGGCCAACTGGGCGGCAACGATACGATCACGAGCATCGTCCTGAGTTCAGGAAGCAACGCAGTTGACTATAACTTCTGCGAACACGAAGCCTCTTCACTCGCTGGTTTCGTCTATCACGATGCCAACGACAACGGTGTCTTTGAAAGCGGTGAAGAAGCAATCGCAGGCGTACTTGTAACATTACAGGACAGCGTAGGCACCGCGATTGCAACTCAGTACACGGATCCCAACGGCGCTTATAACTTCACCGAACTGCGTGCTGGCAGCTATCGTGTAGTCGAAACGCAACCGATCGGCTGGACCGACGGGCAAGATACGGCGGGAAAAGTTAATGGGTCGACAGTAGGTATCGCAGGCAATGATCAAATTGACCAAATCGTACTCCGTTGGGGTGACGCTGGAGTTCAATACGATTTCGGCGAACTGCGACCAGCGAGTGTCAGCGGCTACGTCTATCACGACCGGGCCAATGACGGCGACCGCGATCCCGGTGACGAGGGAATCAGCGGAGTCGAATTGCAAGTCACACGGGTCACCGGTGGTCCGGGACAAGTACCTATCGTTGTGACGACGAATGCCGAGGGCTACTACGAAGCAACCGGCCTCGCGCCGGGCGAGTACCGAATCGTAGAATTGCAGCCATCCGGCTATCTCGACGGGAGCGATACGGCAGGCACCGTTGGCGGAATCATACGCGGCACGGCCTCGAATCCGGGAGACGCTGTCGTTGGAATCTTCCTCGCGAGCGGAGACGCCGGACTGCAATACAACTTCGGCGAGTACCAACTTGCATCTATTAGTGGACACGTCAACCTGAGCGATCCAGATGGCAACTGTTCGGGACCGGGAGTAAACGCACCACCACTGGCCGATGTGCTTGTTACACTGCTCGACTCTCAAGGCGCAACGGTCGCTACAACTCGCACCAACGCGAATGGCGAATACAACTTCAGCGGCTTGCTCCCAGGGAGCTATACGGTTGTCGAACAGACTCCAGCTGGGTTGATTGATGGGGACGAACACATCGGTACGGTCAATGGTCAAACAACCGGAACCGTCGGACAAAACGATACCATCACCTCCATCGCGGTTGCGTCGGGACAGGCCGGTGTGAACTACGACTTCTGTGAACACGCACCCGCTTCGCTAGCAGGTAACGTCTTCCATGATCGCGGAAATGATGGCACTTTCGAGCCAGGAGACGAGGGCATTGGTGGCGTTGAGATCGTGTTGCGAAACGCGAGCGGTGCGATCGTGTCGAGCACTTTTACCGCTCAAGATGGGTCATATCTCTTCACAAATCTGGCCGCCGGTAATTACACGGTCGCGGAACAGCAACCCATTGGCTGGCTGGATGGTATCGACACCGCGGGGTCCATCGACGGTCGAACCGTGGGAACAGCCGGCAATGACGTGATCAGCGCCGTGGTACTGCGTTGGGGTGACGACGCTATTCAGTACAATTTCGCTGAGTTTCTGGGCGCCAGCATCGCGGGCATCGTCCATGCGGATATCGATGGCGACTGCCTGGTCGATCCTAATGAAACGCGGTTGGAGGGCGTTACCATTGAACTACTTGATGCCAACAACAACATAGTCGCAACGACGTTGACGAACTCGGCTGGCGAATACTTCTTTAACAATCTCACACCGGGTGACTACTCGATACGCGAAACACAACCCTCTGGCTACTTCCACGGCGACCAGATGATTGGAGATGGCGGAGGAGTCGTCGGCGCATCTGATTTACTTACGGCGATTCCAGTGAGCTCCGGCGACAACTTGCAAGGATACAACTTTTGTGAATTACCACCCGCGACATTGTCCGGGTACGTCTTTCAAGATGGTGCGGCGATACGTACTGCGGACGGCCAACCGCCAGCAAACCTGCGCTCGATTCGTGATGGAGTGTTTACGCCGGACGATACGCCCATTTCCGGTGTCACGCTCGAATTGCGAGAAGGTAACACCGGATTGGCAATCGATGGCTCTCAGCTTTTGCCGGGTATCTATCCTGCAGGTCCGGTGCGCACGACCACAGATGCAAATGGTTTTTATGAGTTCACCGGGCTGCGAAGTGGCGGAAGCTACGCGGTTTTCGAGATTCAACCGGATGGATACTTTGACGGGATCGACACCCCTGGGTCGCCCCAAAGTTTGGCTTTCAATGAAGGCGATTTGACGCAAGCAGGCGACTTGAGCCAGCTCAGCGAACCACATCGCAATGATGCAATCATTCGAATCGCGGTAACGGTCACAAGTGCTGCGAGGAACAACAACTTTAGCGAAGTGCTGGTCGAGTCCGATCCACCCGTACTCATCCCCCCACCTGTGCCGCCGCAATCGCCTCCTAGTTTACCACCAAGTTCGATTCCGCCATTGGTTGGAACAATTCCACCAGCCGTCGGAGTAGTCGCACCGCTGTTGAATGTTTATGCCGGTGGCGTTGACGGCGCGATGGGCTTTACATGGCATTTGAGCGTCATCAACGGAGGGCAGCCTCGGGAAGTCGCAACGAATTCACCTCCGAGCGAGATATGGCGACAGGCACGCTTCCTCGATTACACGCATTGGCAATCGGATCACATGCGCAGTGCCGAATGGACCTTGTCGTTTGAACAGCATGAAGAGTCCGATGAGGTGGCGGTAAAGCGATACATCTTCGGCGTCCGCGGCGGACTACCTGTTGCGGGCGACTTCAACGGCGATGGCGTCGACGAGATTGCCGTATTCTTCCGAGGCGAGTGGTTCATCGATCTGAATGGTAACGGGTACTGGGACGAGGAAGATCTGTGGGCACAACTCGGTGGCGAAGAGGACTTTCCGGTCACCGGCGACTGGGACGGTGACGGCAAGGACGATATCGGGACTTTTGGTCCCGAATGGATTGGTGATGGGAAGGCAATTGACGCCGAACCAGGATTGCCCGACCCCGATAACTTAGGAACGCGAGTCGCAGCGAAGTATCGCCCGAAGAATGTTCCACCAACACAGCAAATGGCGACGGACGGACGCAGGCTGCTACAGTTGAACGAGCACGGCCCACGGAGAATCGATGTCGTCGATCACGTTTTCCGCTTCGGCGCCGGCAAAGACATCCCCGTTACGGGCGACTGGAACGGCGATGGTATTCGCTCCATCGGAGTCTATCGGGATGGAACCTGGCAGTTGGATCTTGACGGAGATGGCCGCTGGTCGCGCAAAGACGCCATTCTGCAATTTGGTCAGACTGGCGACATACCCGTTGTCGGCGACTTCGACGGAAATGGTGTTGAAGAGATCGGCGTCTACCGCGCAGGTCAGTGGCTTATCGATTCTGATGGCGATCGCGAATTGACGGCACACGACCGAGTTTTCGAGATGGGTGGAGCAAACGACCAGCCCGTCGTTGGCGACTGGGACGGAGACGGAATTGACGAGCCGGGCCTTTACCGCGAAATCACCTATCAACCCGACACTGATGTGAGCAACTGATTGCGACAGTCCGAAGGCTCTCGCCCAAAGTGTCGGAGCAAGCTGAATTGCCAGAGGGCGAGAGCGGCGAATATCAAACTAAACGCCTGCGCGCCGGTCGCCTTTGCAATCGCCTGAGACAAGTGCGGCCCGAAGAAGACAATCGCCAGGATCAACTGTGTTGCGACCAACGTGCGATTGATGTTGGGTCCGCACTCCCGAATTAAGTGTTCCGTTGTCAGTACTGCGGCGACACTAACCAACACAAGATCGTAGACAGGCACGTAAGGATTAAAGAGGGTGTTTACCGAAATCAGGCCTGCGAACCATATCGGCTCGATCGCTTCCTTCGACGAGCTGCCACACCAACGGAGTGCAAGGAGGCAAGCGGCGACAATCCCAATCGACATGCAGACGAATCGACCGTTGCTGTTCAATACCATGCTGAACCACGGTGCCAGCCCATGTACCTTCCACGCAGGTGTCGCGACGTCCCACGGCTGGGTCGCAAGGTTTCCCATAAGTTCTCGATACTGGAGAACTCCCTCCCAACCGTTGGGAACTAAACACAGAGCAAGAATTCCAGCGGCGACGGGAACTAGCCCCTTTATCATCCGCGGATACCTTATGAGGCAACCTAGCGCAACCAGCGCCAGGACGTTGGGTTTGTAAGCAGCGAGCGCGAGCACGGCGCCCGCCGCGGTCACCCGTTGAACTCGCAACAGCCCATAGACGCTGACTGCGATTAGCAATCCAAACATCGACGCCTGACCGCCGACGAGAGTCTCCAGTGCGATCGGCCAACCAAGCATGGACCACCGCAATGACCGCTGCCAAGTGGCCGCGAGAGCAGGTGCTGCCGCGATGAGCTTGCGCGCAGCCAGCCACCATGCGGCACACGAGAGCATGAAGAAGCTGGCATATGCCAAGGCATAGGGCAACGCGGCCAGCGGCGTCATCAGTGTGGCCACGAAGGGTGGGTAACGATAGGGCAGCGCGAAGCTAGGAGCGATCGATGGAAAGAGTTGGAGCAGCCGTCGTTGATGTTCGGCTTGATCGTAAAGTTGGTCTCCCGCCCCATCTAGAACGATTTGCCCAGCCACGTAGAACATCGAGAAGTCGGCACCGAGCGGCGTACCACTTTGATCGAGCAGATCATCGAACGGATAAAACCAACCTGCCCAGCCTACGAAGAACAAAAGAATGACGGCGCCCGACACAAACTGTATTCGTTCGCTGAGGACGCGGTTCGGAGAACGCAAGTCGGCCATCGCTTTGTCACTGTGTACGGATTAAATCGGTCAGTCCGTACAAGGATAGCTCACGATCTGAGTCCCGCGATCGTCATTCTACCAGGCGTACTGCAATCCGAGGGTAGCACCGCCGTAAAACGCCGACCCTTGAGTGTCGATTCCTGCTAGTCCAGTTGCCAAATTCGACTGCTGTAGCTGCTCGGGGGCTAGGGCAACACCGTGTAAGCCGAGAACTTGATAGCCGGCACGAAGTGACAGGTTTGGAGTAAAACAATACGTGACGTACAGCCCGGCATCGCCCGCCACTGCAAAAGAATCTTTCGATGCGGTGACTGCCGGTCCGATCAACGCGGAACTCGTCGTTTGAGACGCGTTATTCAAGTAGAAACCGCCTCGCACTAAGGCATCCAACCGAAAGGATCCCCATCGTGCGATGCAAACGTCCGTACCCAGTTGCGCCCCGAAGAGGTTGTTGTTGACCCCGATGTCATAGTGTTGCAGCGTTACGACCGCGCCGAGCTGCGAGGAGACCAACAAGTCTTCGTTCAGGTTGATATAGCGAAGTCCCGCCAGAAGTCCAAATCGTCCGCACACATCTTGACGAATGTTGATGTCAAAACTCTGCAATTGCGATTGATAGTCCATGTTATAGGAGGCGGGATTACCGCCTGTAGCGAAGCCTGGCACCACGAAGGCCAAATCACCTGTAAGTTCGGTTGCCGTACCCTGATCGTACAAGCCGAAGTAGCCGAACCCAACCGATGTTCCACATCCAAGCGCGCGATAGAGCCGCACTCCGTACCCCAAGTTGTGATCGAAGTCGAGCGACTGCGCGTTGAATTCTTCGAAGGTCCGCGTCGTGTCATCGACGAGAACGGTCACCGGACAAGTCGTCGTTCGCCGCAGATAATAGAAATCGATTGCTCCCTGCCATAGCGGACAGCAGCCCGCGTTGCCAACGCCAAATCGAGTTCGAACTCGATCACCCCATCCGTGGGTCGTCCCGAAGACCTCCTTGGAGTCCCATGTCTGTTGTGGAGCCGAGTAGGAATCCGGTGTATGGATCATCGAGTCGAAGGCATGTTGTCCAGGTGGAATCGATTCGACTTCACCGACCACGGGTCCTTGCCGTTGACGGACAAAAACATGATTGAAGTCATCGTATGCCGGCGTGACATTTTCGCGCAGCGAGTAGCTCGAAGGCCCCAACTGGCTACTCTCCCAGTCGCGATTTTGCTCGATGGGCGTCTGCAACTCGGGAAGCTTCTCATACCAGGGCACCCGTGCTTCATTCGACACGTTCGAGTTTGTCTCGGCCGTGCCCCGAAGTCGGTTCGGTGGTTGTCCCTCGTAACGATAGGACGGATTGAAATCGGTCGCACTGACTGGAGTCAAAGCATTCAGGCCCAAGCAAGCTGCGAAACCAATCGATCCAAACAACGATAGGCGTTTCATTCATCACCCCCAACTTTTTCGACGGAGCCACACAACCGGGAATTCTTTAGAGCTTGGACGCTTACATCTCCGTCATCGACGAACTCCTGTTGCATCCGCATGGAAAGCGATGCGGATTTGATGCGTTTCCAATTTGCGACGCGCACGATCATTTCTAGAGCGACGATTGCCAAAATGCGCGGCTGTGGAATGTCGGAAGCAATTCGGACGATCGCAATAGATTAACGTGGGCCCGGCGGTGGCTCTGGAATCGAGAAGCTACTTGTTAGGCGCGATCGTTCGGGTGATACTGTTTATCGGACATGTGCTGCACTCACTTCGACTCGTCGCACATCCCTGCCTACTTAAGCACACCTGCCGTCACCCCACGCCATCATGATTGATGTTAACGTCAACCTGTCCCATTGGCCGACCCGTCGCTTACCGTATGACGCCACGCCGCAATTGGTGCAAAAGCTGAAGGATGCGGGCATCGCTCAAGCCTGGGTGGGCAGCTTTGACGGTCTCCTTCATAAAGACATTGCCGGGGTCAACGCACGGCTTGTCGAGGCCTGCGTCAACAGTGGCGGAGAGTTTCTGCTGCCGTTCGGATCGGTGAATCCAACACTGCCCGACTGGCGCGAGGATGTGCGCCGATGTGCCGAAGAACTTGAGATGCCAGGTATTCGGTTGCATCCGAACTATCACGGCTATTCGCTCGACCAACCAGTATTCGCGGAATTGCTGGATCTCGCCGGCAAGTACGGACTCATCGTTCAGATTGCCATCAAAATGGAGGACGAACGAACTCAACACCACTTGCTGCGAGTCGATCCCGTAGATACATCCTCGCTGGTCGGCCTGCTAACAAAGCGTCCTGGCTTACGTGTCGTTCTGCTGAATTCGTTAAGAACTCTCCGCGGCGACGCGATCAGCCAATTGGCAGCGGTTGGGCGAGTGTATTTTGAAATCTCTATGCAAGAGGGTGTCGGTGGTCTTACGACTTTGCTTGAGCATTGCCCGCTGGACCGAATTCTCTTTGGCAGCCATTTTCCGTTCTTTTATCTTGAATCCGCACTACTAAAGCTGCGAGAATCGGAACTTGCTCAGCTTCAGATCGATACTATCACGCGAACGAATGCCGCTCAGTTACTTAGCCCCGCCTCGTGACGGCGCCGCGCCGTCGAACGGATCTCTGCTCTCTCGAAGCGAAGGAAGGCCCACCTCGATGTTCCCACGAACTCTGACAATCTTCACATTTGCGGCGGTATCTTTTGCGACCCACGCCGCCGTAACCGAAATGTCACTCGCCCAGGATGCATGGCAAGAGGTATCGGTTCCTGACGTCTGGCGAAAGCCACCTTCTGGTGTCGGCGGTTATTCATGGTATCGTTGCGCTGTCCACATCCCCGCGGCTTGGAAAGAACGCAAGCTCTCGCTTTTTTCTGAACCAGTCGACGACGCTCGTGAAGTTTACCTAAACGGCACACGGATCGGAGGCGCCGGTGCTTTCCCACCGAGCTTCCGCAGTGGCTTAGGGGGTGAGGCAAGACACCCGGTCGATCCGGCGAATGTGAAGTTTGGCCAACTGAATACTCTGGCGATCCGCGTCTATAGCAGTGACGCCCGAACCGGTTTCAATGTTGCCGCACCCGCGATTTTTGCGGGCGATCAAGCGATGCGACTTAACGGCACATGGCAATTTCAAGGCGGCGATGATTTGAAGTGGGCTCACGCAGACACCACCACAGCTTTCTCGGCCACGACCACTCGAGACGAAGTCCTCGCTGCCGATGTCGTGGAATCAATACTTCAGCGCCTTCCTGGCGAGGAAGGTCCGTTATCGGTAGCGGAAGCGTTGAAAAAGTTTCACACGCCGGACGATCTGGCGATCGATGCTGTGCTAAGCGAGCCGGAGATTGGCCAGCCGCTGTTTATCGACTTTGACGAACGAGGCCGGATGTGGGTGTTGAATTACAAACAATATCCAAATCCCGCAGGGCTGACGGCCGTGAGTCGTGACAAATACTTACGGACAGTCTTCGACAAAGTCCCCCCTCCGCCCCCGAACCATTTTCCGGGCCGTGACAAGATTACGATCCACGAGGATACGGACGGCGACGGCAAGTACGACAAACACAAGACGTTCGTTGACGGATTAAGCATTGCAGTTTCTTTCGCCCGCGGACGAGGCGGGGTATTTGTGATGAATCCACCATACTTGCTGTTCTATCCAGATGCCGACAAGGACGACGTTCCGGACGGCGATCCCGAAGTCTTGCTCGAAGGGTTCGGAATCGAAGATTCACATTCGGTCGCCGCTAATTTGCGATGGGGACCTGACGGGTGGATCTATGGATCACAGGGCAGTACCGTGACCGGCCAGATCAAGCACTACGGTACGGATGAGAAGCCGATTCATTCGATGGGTCAACTTATCTGGCGATATCATCCGGAGACTCGCAAGTACGAGATCTTTGCAGAAGGCGGCGGCAACACCTTTGGGGTCGAGATTGATTCCAAGGGCCGAGTCTACTCAGGTCATAACGGAGGCGACACGCGAGGGTTCCACTATGTCCAAGGCGGTTATTATCAAAAGAGTTTTGGGAAGCACGGTGAGTTGACGAATCCCTATGCCTTTGGCTACTTCCCGGCAATGGGGCATCACTCCGTCCCTCGTTTTACCCACACCTATGTGATCTATGAAGGTGCCGCGCTTTCGGCGAAGTACGCCGGAAAGTTGTTCGGTGTCGGACCGCTGCAAAGCGAAGTCGTCATCAGCGACGTCCAGCCTAAGGGAACAACCTTCACGACTAACGATATCGACCGGGCCATAACCAGTGACGATCCCTGGTTCCGTCCGGTCGAAATCAAGGTCGGACCGGACGGAGCGATCTATGTTGCCGACTTCTACGAACAAAGAATCGATCACGCCAGCCACCACCAGGGACGAGTGACTCCAGATACAGGTCGCATCTATCGCCTCCGAGCCCCGGAGTCGGAGCCCACGAAACCCGACGATTATTCGAGTCTCTCCGCACTCGAGTTGCTGGAGATTTTGAAGCATGAGAACAAGCTTCACCGACAGATTGCACTGCGGCTGTTGGGCGACCTGCACGACTCTTCAATTGTGCCGACCGTAAGCAAACGATTGTTCGCAGCAGATGGCCAACTCGCGCTCGAGTATTTGTGGGCGCTGAACCTGTCGGGAGGCTTCAACGAAACGATCGCCGCACAAACGCTTCAACACAAGGATCCATATGTCCGGGCATGGACGATCAGGCTGCTGTGCGACGACCAACAAGTCTCCGAATCAATCGCTCAGCATCTTGACTCACTCGCTAACAACGAACCGAATGTCGAAGTGCGTTGCCAGTTGGCCTGTTCCGCGCGGCGACTTCCCGCCGCGCAGGCAATTCCTATTGTCAGCAGACTACTGAAGTGGGACGAAGATGCGGACGATCCACTCAACCCTTTGCTTATCTGGTGGGCAATCGAGGCCAAGGCTGACGAAGGACGAGAGCAAATCGTAAACATGATGAGCGATCCAGTCATCTGGAATAAGGAGCTCATGAAGCGACACATCGCCGAGAGGGTGATGCGACGCTACGCCATGGCCGGTTCGCGGCGCGATCTACTGACATGTGCCCAACTATTCGAGGCAGCTCCCTCTCCAGAAGCTGCTGCGACACTTTTGCAAGGATTCGAAACCGCCTTCGCTGGTCGCACCTTGAGTACTCTTCCAGAGGAGTTAGTCGCGGCACTAACAAAAGTTGGCGGCGGCTCGCTGGCCTTGCGACTACGACGCGGCGATGAGGTCGCGCTCGGCGAGGCCCTGAAGCTTGTCACTGATGAGAAGATCAACAACCAACAACGCGTGGAAGTGATTCAGGTACTCGGACAGATTCAACAGGACCGGGTCGTCGAGACGCTGCTCAAGACGCTCGCAATCACGAAACGAGCGGAGATTCAGTCCGCAATATTGACGGCGCTACAGCCCTACGACGCAGCAGAAATTGGCATCGCGATCGCGAAACTCCATAATTCCTTAACACTTGACGCGCAACAAGTCGCACAAGGTGTGCTGGCAAGCCGTGCGACATGGGCTGGAAGCTTTCTCGCCGAAGTCGACGCCGGCAACATCAAACCTGAGTCAGTGCCCGCCGCTGTCTTGCAGAAACTGCTGTTTCATAAGGACGAACAAATCGCGAGCTTGGTACGAAAGCATTGGGGTAGCGTCCAATCTGCAACAACCGACGAGATGCGAGCCGAGATCGAGCGGATTCAGAACGTGCTTGCGAATACGGTGGGAAATCCGTATCGCGGCAAGCAACTCTTTTTGACGAATTGCGGGAAGTGTCATCAGTTGTTCACCGATGGCGGCCAAATCGGCCCGAACCTGACGCCTTACAAGCGCGATGATGTTCGCGGCATATTGCTGAATGTGGTCAATCCCAGCCTCGAAATCCGCGAAGGTTTCGAGAACTACGTCGTGTTCACGGCGGATGGCCGGACATTGAACGGCTTTGTCGAAGAGCAGGACAGTCGTGTCGTCGTTCTTAAGGGTGCTGACGGACAACGGCTGATCATCCCGCGGGACGACATCGAGGAAATGGCGGCAATTCGCACGTCAATCATGCCCGAAGGAATCCTTAAGCCGTTGGACGACCAACAACTTCGTGATCTGTTCGCGTACCTTCGAGCAACGCAACCCTTGCCCTAGTTACCGTCAGAACCGAGCGTATCTCGTACAATCGTGCCCACTAATACCGCACCGATCACCAGAAGCAGATAGAAGATGTAGCGAGTGAACCTGGAGCCCTCAAGTCGCTTGTTGATCTCTCGTCCAACGACAGCCGCAAGCATCAAAAAGGGAATGGCCACGAAGAAACTCTTGACGACCAACGGTGTCCACAGATTGTTGGCGGAATGAAAACCGGCAACCACCAAACTCGCGGGAAAGAATACCGCCTGTAAAGTTAGGCGAAATCGTTGCGGGGGCCAATGCCGGAGCGTACCGAAGATCACCATCGGCGGCCCAATCGTGTTGTAGGCACCGCCAAGAATCCCTGCGACGAACCCGAACGCGAGACCGGGAATATTGGTTTCCAACTTCGCCATCTTCGGGCGGGTGAGGTTATAGAGGGCAAACGAAATCACCAAAGCGGCCAGTACTAGTTTCACCGCCGATTCAGGCACATTTACCAGCACGTAAACGCCAATCGGAATCCCCAGTAACGCTCCCGCCAACATGTAGCCGGCCGCTGACCATTCGATATTCTCCCACTTCGTGCTGAGTAGAATCACCACCGCGTTGAAGATCGAGGTTAATGCGACCGTGGCGGCGGCGTCCTTGACACCGACCACCATGGACAGCAGCGGCATCGCGACCAGCGCCTCACCAAACCCGAATGTGGACCTCGTCAGACACGCCGCAAACAAGATCGCGACTGATACCACAATGTCGAGGTCAATCAACGGGTCTCACCTTTGGCCGCTCACCGGTCCTTTAACCTGGCTCAATCGATAGGCCCGATTGTGTCGTTTGATCGCTGGTCCGTCCAGGCGTCACAATCGCTAAAGTCAATGAAATCATCCGCTTTTCGCTAGCACCATCGTTTTTCCCAACGCGGAGAGTTTACCAACGGCTCCCGCAAAGCCGATACGTCATTTGTGTGCTCCCTCCCCAAAAACCTCTCCCGGAATCTAGTTATGTCCAGATGTGACGCATCTCTGGAAGAACGAGTTGGCTCCGCCGCTGACGTCAGCCCCTATCTCATGGGCTCGAATATCTCCATTGAATCGGCTACGCGCCGTGTCGTCGTGCGTGGCGTCGTCAACTCGTACTACGAAAAACAGATGGCCCAAGAGACATTGCTCCGCGTGGACGGTGTCGAGTCAGTCGATAACCATTTAGAAGTCTTGCTGCGGCGTTGCCGTTAGTAAGCCCCCGCTTCCTCCCTTGACCAAAGAGGAGATCCTTCGTGAATCAGCGCACCTCTCCAAGGCTGCTTCCTGGTCCCGCCACGGCACCGATCACACTTCGACCAAGCAACGGAGAAGACACGCTCCGTGGCTGGATACTTGACGAGTCTGACGAGGGCGTGGCAATTCAACTCGGACGCCGTTGCCATTTCCAGCCGAACGACCATGTCGAGTTGTTGGTCGGCGACGCCTGGGAATCAGCGATCGTTACAAGCACGCGCAGACAAGGTGTTGCAAGTCGAATTGGACTACGCTGGACGGGAACGTGCAAAGTGCCAAGTTCGCCACGACTGTAGAACCGTCACTCACGCCGAAGCGTAAAAGCGGTGTAGTGAATTCCGGTTTCGTCGTCCGTGACCAGCGCTCCACCCGGGGCCAAATAACGCGCGAGGACAGAGAACGGCGGGAGAGGATTGTTCGTTAGGGCGTCGCTGAGCGCTCGAAACGCACGATTGTTCTCGGACACCGTCGCCAATCTGGATTGCGTGGAACTCGCCGTAGCTAATTCGTACAACGTCCGAAACGTCTCTTCCGGTCGATTGAACGAGATCATTCCGGCCTTGGTGTCACCTTGCTGCCGCTGAATTTTGCTCGCAATCAGCTTGAAGTCCAACTCGTTGGCAAGAGATTGCGACGCATTGCTTTTCGTGATCACGGCCTGTTCGAAAAGTTTCTCGTTATCCGTCAGGATCAGGTAGTCGCCCAAAATCGCCAAACAAGGCGTCGGAGCACGAATCATTTCAGGATCTCGCTGCCGGTTACCGCCCGGTCGTCTGGCCGACATCAGGTAGTAAGTCGCACCACTAAACGTCTTTCGTTCGAGTATCTCCGGAAACTTTCCGCCGATCCGGTCTAGCGACGCGCCTCCTTGGTCCTTGTCGGTTAGCTTTAACGCAACGAGATTTGATTGGCTGTTGATTCGAGCGGGCCTCTGCATCCACTGAACAAGAGTCGCGCGACCTTCCAACTTGTCGACGAATTCGCTTTCGAGATCCAGATCAATTCTCTTGCGAAGCCGCTCAAGGATCTGGCCCTCCCAAGCATTCTCTCCGCGAAACATGTCGTACAGTCGCGTCAATTCCTTGTAGGTCTTGTCGACGTTCCAGTTCAGCGTCGAATAGCTGGCTGCGTCTCTGGGGACCCAGGGCTCGGGCGTTACCTCGCCGGGCTCGAAGGCAATCATCTTCAAAGCTCCGTTGCGAGGATTATCGAGCATGGCGTGAGTGTGAAAGATCCCGTCGAACTCGTCTGTCGCCAGCACCATACTACCGCCAATCGCCTTCACACCTTCGAACCCTAGCCCCGAGAGCAGCGAGATTCCGGCCTGAGCTGAGAAGTTTCCCCGCGTCGCTCGTTTGGCGAGTGAGAAGGGGTCTGAGTACCAGGTAATTTGCGGTGGTTCGTCTTTGAAGCCAACGGACCGCTTCATGATGGCTGTAAACGTACGGTTGTCCGCCAAGCTGTTTACTTCGTCACCATCCCATACACCCAGCACCTGCGTCAGCACCTCTTCATCGCTGCTGACTGCGGTCACACCTTCACGAACGAAATACGCAACGCGACGCTGCCGGTCTCCCGGCATTGTGTGGATCACGATTTCTGTCTTGTCGACCATCTGTGTCGAACGAGTTGCCCCCTGTTGAGCTAGCGCCGATTCGGCACTCTCGATGACTTGTTCAGCCGCAAACAAGCGATCGCCAACGTCACAAAAGAAGACTACGTGCGGCGGCCCTTGTTCAGCGGCAACGATTGCGATACAGAATTCCCCTTGTGGAATCGCCAACAGCTCATGCAACGGAACGCCGACTCGGTCCTCTACCGTCTGAAATGCCTCGGCGGCCGACTGATATAAATCGCCAACGAACGGTTGGACTTGCTGATCTCCAGCGATGCGGCCCATCGAAGTCTGGCGGAACTTCGCGATCAATTCGGGGACATTCGCGATTCGCACGTACGCCAAAGTCTCGGATGGCAGCAAGTGCGGCGCACCGGGGCGTTCCAACTGTTCGGCAAACGCCGAACTCCGAAGCAAAAAGGCCAATACGGCAGCAAACAATAAGCATCTCGACATCTTCACGAATAGAGCTCCTGGCAGTTTTCGGCCGATAGCGTGCGCCCAAGTAACACCCAAATCAGCGGGCGTTATACACTACCCAACAGCCAGATTGCGAGTTTCAGCTTGTGTTCCGCGAGGGGTGCGGTGACCTTTAACTTCGCGTGCTATCGCGACAGCAATCCAAGCACTGCCGATTCGATCTCCCCATGCTTTTCCAGACGCGAGGCGACGACCGCGCCGTTCTCGTCCAGCAAAAAAGCTTGCGGAATCGAGCGCACGTTGTAGTGCTTTGCAATCGGGTTATTCCCCGCCTGATTGCCAGGAAGATTCGAGAACATCTGTGGCCAGGGAAGCTGATGCTCTTCGACGAATTGGGCTAATTTGTCTCGGTCAACATCCAAGCTGACGCCTACAATTTCCAAACCTACATGATGGAATCTTAGGTACACATCCTTCAGGCTGGGTATCTCCTCGACACAGTCACGGCATGATGCGGCCCAGAAGACCACCAAGACGGGTTTACCTCGCATGGAAGTCAGATCAAATCGCCGCCCACGAAGCGTCGAACTAACGAATTGCATCGTCGTTCCCGGCAGACCAGGGTTTTCGGCCCGCAACTGATCGAGTTCGTCTGCGAGACTGGAGACATCTGCGTAGGCCGCACAGAGCGACAGCCCTTGACTGCCGATATCAAGGGCGGCATCAACTTGCTCTTCGTTGGCTAAACGCTCCACCGTTGTCATATAGAGTTGCACATTCAGATCGCAATCCGGATGCGCCGTCACATGTCGGCTTAGCGCCACGGCCGTGTCGTCGTCGAGCTTGGGTTTGACGAGGTGCTCATTAACAAAACGTCGTACGGATGCCGCTGCCGCAGTCTGCGGGTCGTATTCGGCTTGAAATAATTCGCGATAGAACAGGTCGCGGCGAATCGAATACACCGCTGGATCGATATTGGCGCCAATGGAAAGCGCTGTGAGCTTGGCGTCCCGCGCCGAATGTAGCAGCGATTCTGCGGATATTTGCTCGTAGCCCGCGATCAGGGCGTCGGCACGCTTAACCAAATCTTCGATGGTATGCTGCGTTACGGTGACTTCGCTGTGAGCGTTCTGCTCTCGCAGCTTGCGTAGATCTCGCCATATCGACTCGAGCGGCGACAACGCGGCGGACTGCGTGTCGGGCTGATTCGACGGAACGGGAGCCAAGCCCCGATGCCAGTGGTTGGCGACCACTTCGGAAGCGGTCTTAGCGACCCCCGCCTTCAGCACGGCAGTGGCAACTTGAGCGCGGTCGCACGACGCCCCAAAGAGCAGACAAACGGATAACCCCATCACCAAGAGTCGCTTCATTTCGTCACATCCATCACGATCCTGTTTACGCGAACCCGCCACGCGCTTTCACGCCTCGTGGTCCCCCGCGAAGCGGAGTATCTTCCATAAGAAGTTTAGGTTACGTCTTATGTCCCTGGACGACCTGGGCAGCCTGCGGCGCAATAGCAGCATCGCGGCCATACGCGAAAATCCAACGATCCGCGATGGGTCTGCGGGGGGGTTTCAAACAATCCTTCGCGTTGCACAGTTGCACTTGCGACGCCATTAGGCGATGGTAGAAAGCTTCAAATTGAAACAATTAGCCACTGCCGCCGATGAGCGGCTGACGTCCCTCGAGTAACGCGCGATGGCGAATACCCCGCCCCGCGATGCAATTTGACTGGCTTTCCTGGAATCTACAAATCTTATCAGGACCTCTCCGCATGTTCCTACGAACGAACCTAGCCGGCTTGATCCTCCTGTCCCTATCATTGGCTTCGCTAGCCGGGTTCCAGCGAGTTGTGGCGAACGAGGCGCTCGTCTCGGAACCGCCTTATCAGACAATCACCGACATTTTGTATCGCGAGGGTGATGACTTAACTGAATACATGCAAGAGCGTTGTCGTTTGGACGTTTACTATCCAACCGACATTAAACAGTTTTCGACCGTGGTTTGGTTTCACGGCGGAGGACTGAAGGCCGGAAACCGTTCGGTTCCAAACGAGTTGAAAAACAAGGGAATTGCTGTCGTCGCGGTGAACTACCGTCTGCATCCCAAAGTCGCCGCGCCAGCCTATATCGAAGACGCCGCGGCCGCAGTCGCCTGGACCATCAAGAACATTCCGAAATACGGCGGCGCAGCCAATCGGGTTTTTGTGAGCGGCCACTCCGCGGGTGGTTACCTGACAAGCATGATTGGCTTAGACAAACGCTGGCTCGCGGTCCACGACATCGATGCCGACTCAATCGCCGGGTTAATCCCCTTCAGCGGTCACACCATTACTCACTTCACGATCCGAGCCGAACGCGGAATTGATGGCAAGCAACCGGTCGTGGATGAAATGGCGCCGCTGTTTCACGTTCGCAAGGATTGCCCCCCAATGCTGCTGATCACAGGCGACCGAGAATTGGAAATGCTAGGCCGCTACGAAGAGAATGCCTATCTATGGCGAATGATGCAGGTCGTGGGACATCCGAACACAACGCTCTACGAACTAGACGGGTACAATCATGGCCAGATGGATGACCCCGCCTACCCGCTTTTGGTTCGCTTCATTGAATCGGTGAACAAGACGAGTGAGCCGCGTTAAGTCGAAATCTGAAACCTACGCTTCGACCACACACATTCTCATTTCTTAGATCGTGCCGCAGCCTTCTTGATATAGGACTCGGCATCGGGCGTTTTACAATTGGTCTCGCCGTGATCGACTATGACCTGACCTATCCGACGGCACGCCGCGATCGCTTTGGACTGTAGCTTCGGCTTATAGATCCCAATGGATATCAAGGCACCGTTCATAGCTTGCCGAGCTAGATTCGGAGAGTTATGAATCTCTTTCTCGATACGCGTCAATGTTTCCAGGCATAATTCGTCGGGCACTTGCGCGGCATCGTCTCGCAGCATGGCGGACAGCACACTGTAGCCGCATTGTCGTATCGTGTCCTGTTTCGCTTTAGACCACTTTTTGAACTTCGCCAGCCCATGCTTCGACTTGGCGACGACTCCACCCAGCAAGTCGCCAACTAGTCCGTAGGAGACGTCCTTCAACATCTTGTCAGCAGTCTCAGCTGTCAATTCGGTCGGATCGGCAATCATCGTGGCCAACGACATCGCATCGGTATTACCTGTGCTCCACAGTTTCATCGCCAATTCGTGGTCGATTTTGATCTGACGCTTTAGTTTGTTCAAATTCGCAAAACTCACACCGAACAGATTGTCGCCCGCACCATGCCGCTTGTAGACCTTGACGTTTTGGGCCGTTCCCATCGCCTTGAGCGTTCGCATCGTTTCGTTCAGGTTCACTGGGGAGTTCCTCGGAGTAGGATGTTGGGCCATATTGTAGCCTAATGGTGACGTCACTGCTCAAGGTTCGCTGGCGTCGCCACTGATCCCCTTTTGCCTCTTAGAGAAATGAAGAATCCGATGACGAAGCTATTCACCCCACTCGTTCGTCGCCTGACAACCTGTTTTTTGGCAGGGGTTTTTACGATCCTGCCACTCGTGATCACCGTCGCCGTCGTCATTTGGGTTGCTGGCATGCTGGATACCATCGTCGGCAAGGGCTCGCTGCTGGGTGGATTGATCGAGAAACTTGGCGGAAGAGTCGTCGAGCAGAACTCGCCAATGGCATATGCTCTCGGCTGGGTACTTGTTCTGGGCAGCGTTTTTGTCCTGGGGCTGTTGGTCGAGCTAGGTGCCAAGCGACTGCTTAGTCAACTGGTTGATTCACTCGTCCAAAAGATCCCGCTGATTGGAAGCATCTACGGTACCAGCAAGCAATTGGTCAACATGCTCGATAAGAAAGACGAAGCAGACTTGAAAGGCATGAGTGTTGTGTTTTGCATGTTCGGGACGGGCGGCGGGTGCGGCTTGCTGGCACTGCTCGTGTCACCTGAACGCTACGCGATTAATGGTCGCGACTACCAAATCGTGATCGTACCGACCGCTCCCGTTCCCGTCGGTGGCGGACTTTTATTTGTCCCTGTCGAGTGTATTACCGCAGCCGACATGACCGTCGACGGTCTCATGAGCATTTATGTTTCGATGGGGATCACGGCTCCCGAGTTCATTACGCCGAGGGCTGAGAGTTCGACGGCAAGCTGATTGCCGGACGTCAACGCGATCAATTATTCCTTGAGTTGTCCTGAGCAACCGATCACAATAGAGAGCCCTATCGCCAATAATTCTCTGCACTTCGCGTTCCCTGAAACAAGGATGAGTCGTCTTGAGTCACCGTACCAGCTACGCCACGCCCGGCCTCCTCGTAATGATCACGCTTTTCGGCGTTTTAGGATGCAAATCAGAAACCGACAACGAACTGCGAGCGAAGTCACCCCGACCAGTTTCGGTCTTTAAATTGGAGCTGACAGATCCAAATATCACGGAGCGCGTCACGGGCGTCGCCGGGTCTTGGAAAACGCAAGATTTGAGTTTCGAGGTCGCTGGCCGCATTCAGTACGTCGTCGAACCAGAGACGGACATCGAAGGACGACTCTTCGCAAGCCAACCTGTGGCGCCAGCTACAGCAGAGGGGGCGACCGACAACGCGGCGAGTGACGCCGCTCCCACCTTGTTCACACCCGGGACCGAACTTGCGCGAATTGACGCCACGCGTTATCAGTTAAAAGTATCGAGTGCCGAGGCCCAAATTGCAATGATCACTCAGCAGCGGGCTGCGTCGATGGTAGAACTCGAGAAAGTGATTCCCGCCGAGCGAGGCAGCGCCACCGCCGAATTGCGGTTTCAAGACGCGGAACTCGCTCGCATCGAGCCACTGGTGCGGTCCGGCGCGGTAACCAGGTCCGACTTCGAACGCGTGCAGGCGAACCGTGACAAAGCCCAAGCAGCGCTCGCACAAGTCGATGCTTCATTGGCAGCGAAACAGGCAGAAATCAAATCACTCGATGCCCAGATCCTTGAAGCCCAACAAAGTCTCTCGGATGCAAAGCGCAATGTCGCAGAGTGTACGATCTATTCACCATTCCGAGGTCAAATTGCAACGGTCGACGCCATCCCCGGCGCTTATGTCAACGCGGGGCAATCCGTGTTGACGGTTCAGATGATGGATCCCATTAAGATCGAGCTGGAAGTGTCCGCCGAACAGAGTCGCCGCCTGACTTACAAGGACCCGGTCGATGTCGTGGTCTCGACAACAGGCGACGACCAACATCTCGGCGCGAACGTCTACATGATCGACCCAGTGGCGGACCCGAATACGCGAACATTCACGGTTACGCTGCTGATGGATAACGAGAAGCCCGAAACGGAAATCCCGCCAGAACTTGCCGGAAAGCCCGTCGCGCGCACTCGCGACATCTGGAGGTTATTCGGAAACAAACTGCCCGGTCAAGACTTCCTAATGACCGAAGTGAACTCGATCCACGAGGATAGCCAAGGAGGCTATGTGTGGATGATCACCAGCGGACCGAACGACAATCATTTGCTAAACGTGAAGAAGGTCCGTGTGATCCCCGGCGATGTGCATATCCCGTTTCTCGACATTTGGACGTTCCGCGCCGTTCAAATCGCCGCCGGCGAAGTTTTTGATCCTCAAACAGATCGTATCGCGGGTGAGCTCGAGCTGCCGGAAGAGATGACGGCGGGATTTGATGGAAGTCAAATCCTATTCGATCGGACACAGTGGCTAGTCAAACCCGGTGACCTGGTGGCAGTCGATTTGAAGGGCAGCCGCTTGCCCGAAGGCTACTATGTTCCGATCAGCGTCATCTCGGAAAGGAGCGGCAAATACTATGTCTACGCGGTCGAATCGGGGATCGCCCGACGCATCGAAGTCAACGTCTTCGAGACCGTGAACACGAACCGACGCATCGAAGCCGTCAATGGATCAGCGCTGACCAGTGGCCTCGACTTGATTGCCAAAGGAACGCACTACCTGGTGGATGGCGAACCCGTATTGGTCACCGGGGAGGCACGCTGATGTCGCTCTCCGCCTGGGCAATGAAGTACCGGCCCATTGTACTTACGATGGTCAGCTTGTTGATGGTCTGGGGCATCGCCTCCTATTACACGATGCCGCGCCGCGAAGATCCCGAATACACGGTGCGTACCTGCGCTATCACCACCGTCTGGCCCGGAGCACCGGCCGAAAAGGTCGAAGAGCTGGTCACGAAACCCTTGGAGGAAGCGGTTGACCGGATCGACGACGTCAAACGGGTTTACTCGACAACCAAGACCGGTCTCTCGACGATCTTTGTGGATGCCGAAGACAACGTATCGCCCGAACGCATCGACAATGTCTGGGACAAGGTGCGCGCTTATGTCTCACGAGTTCAAATGCCCGAAGCCACTGTCGTACCCTCGGTCAACGACGAGTACGGTGACACTTCGATCATCTTGATCGCCGTATATCAAACACCATTGCCCGGCGAGACCGAGATTAAGCCAGAAAACACTTACACCCTCCGTGACCTCGACGTGATTTCGGAGGCGATTAAAGATGAGCTACGGCTGCTCGATGGAGTTGCAAAATCTGAGCAATTCGGCGTTGTCAGTGAGGCGATCTACATCGAGACCAGCATGGGGACTTGGTCTCAGTTGCAACTGACCGCGGATCAACTGAAACAGCTGGCAGAAGCGAGAAATATCGTCGCACCCGGCGGCACTATTGATACGCCGGATGGCCGGTTCTCCGTGAAGCCAGGGGGTGAATTTAATGCTCTGAAGGAGATGAAGTCGGTGATCGCGGGGCTCGCAGGCCAGGACGGTGAACGAGGTGGAACTCGCCCGGTGATGCTTTCTGATTTGGGCCTCGACATCGTTCGGGACTACGAAGATCCTCGGCAGATCATCTGCCGATTTGGCGACGCAGAAGTGTCGCGTCCAGCGGTCATCGTCGCACTCACCATGAAGTCCGGGGCAAATATCGTCACCATCTGTGAAGCCGCGAAGGCTCGCCTCGCGGAGATGGAAGAGTATGAACAAGCAATACCGCCCGACATCGGGCTTGCATTAATCTCCGATCAATCCGAGAACGTCAACGCAAAGATCGGACAAGTTTTAAGCAACGTGGCCGGCGCGATTATCATCGTTGTCGTCGTTGTCTACCTGATTGTCGGCTTCCGGTCCGCCGCCGTGATGGCCGCGAATATCCCCATCGTCGTTCTCGCCGCGCTCGCGTTGATAACCATGTTCGGTGTCCAGTTAGAACAGATTTCGTTGGCCTCGATTATCATCGCCTTGGGCCTGCTGGTCGACAACGCCGTCCAGGTCTGCGACCAGTCTCGCTCAAATCAAATCTCCGGCATGAGGCCTGATGAAGCCACCATCGTCGGTTCGAATCAAGTGGCGACTCCGATGCTCATGGGGACTGCGACGACGATAGCGGCATTTGCACCGATGCTGATCGCGTTAGAAGGCAATACGCAGGAGTACATCTACAGCCTTCCGATAACCTTGTCGGTAACACTCGGAATCAGCTGGTTTCTGGCAATGACTTTTTGTACGATCCTGGCCGCTGCATTTATCCGAGCACCGCGAGATCCCAATCGGCCAAGTGCGCCCGTCCCGTGGCTCATTGCCAAGTTTGAATCGGTAGTTCGCAAAGCACGGCGACGTCAGGCTAATGACGAGCGCAGCCTGCTTGATTCCATCTTCCGAAGCTCCGTTCGCGCCGCAATTGACTTCAAGTTTGTGACCGTCGCCGTGGCGGCAGCACTGTTCATCGCTGCCATTACGCTCCCGGTGGCATCCGAGTTCTTTCCCAAGGACTTGCGCGACCAATTCGCGATCAAGATATGGTTACCGGACACTTCGACCATTCAAGAGACCAACGCAGTTGCGATGGAAGTTGAAGAAATGCTTCGCAAGCTAAGTCCAACCACGAATGCCGAGGGCAATCAGGTGGAACAGATCCGTGCGATGCGCACCATGGTAGGCGGTGGCGGAACGCGCTGGTACTTGAGTTGGAACCCGGAGCCCCGAACGGCGGGCTTCGCAGAGATACTTGTGCGGACGACCGACGCTCGATATACGCCGCACTTGGCGAAACGCGTTCGCGAAGCGGCAGAGCAAGGCGACAGTTCGCTCGGAATCACTGCGATCTCCGGAGCCCGAGTGATTCCTCACGAGTTATTCCTCGGTCCTTCGAAAGACCCAGTCGAAATCCGCATTTCTGGCCCCGGCTTCGCGGACATGAATACATTGCGTCGGTTTGCCGATCGAATCAAAGCGATGATACTCGCAACCGAGGGCACATGGGACGTCTACGACGTGTGGGGCGTGGCGGGGTATCAGCTTCGCGTCGACATCGACGAAGACAAGGCAAATCGCGCGGGTGTTACCAACTTGGACATTGCCAAAACGCTTAACGCTTACTATTCCGGACATCACCTGACGACTTTTCGCGAAGGCGATCACACGGTACCCGTCTACTTGCGTCTCAGGCCCGAGGAACGTCAGTCATTGGAGGGCTTACGTACGGCGTTCGTTGAAGGCCAAAACGGCAAAGTGCCGCTCAATTCAATTGCTACGATCGTGCCGCGATGGGAACCTGCAAAAATTGAACGACGCAACTTGAACCGCGTCATCCAAGTTCGCTCGCAAGTCGAAGAGGGAGTGTCCGGCAATGATGTTGTCAAGAACATCATGAAATCGGAGGCGATGAAGCAACTCGAATCCGAGTTGCCGAGCGGATATCGCGTAGAAGTCGGCGGCAACCTGGAAGAGTCGGAACGAAGTTCCAGTCAGCTCGCGCTGAGCCTGGGTATCTCGGTGTTATCGATCGTCTTGTTATTGGTGATCCAGTACAACGGCTGGGCCAAACCCGTCATCATTCTCACGACCCTGCCACTCGCGCTGATCGGCGCTTTGCCCGGGTTGTGGCTGACTGATAACGCTCTTGGTTTCATGCCACAACTCGGCATCTTGTCGCTGTTCGGCATCGTGCTCAATACCGGAATCATTTTTATGGAGTTCGCAGACATTCTCGTCAAGGAAGCGGCGGAACGTGAAAACGGCTCGGGTCCGATTCACGGGCTTACTCAGGATCAATTCCGCAACTGCCTTGTGGAGGCCGGCCAACAGCGTTTCCTTCCTATATTCTTGACGACGGCGACGACGATCGGTGGCCTGCTGCCACTTGCGCTCGATGGCGGTCCGCTGTGGGAGGGCATGGCTTGGTGTATGATCTTTGGCTTGATCATTGCGACACTGCTAACACTGCTTGTCGTCCCAGCCTTGTATGCAATCATGGTCGAGCACCTCGGGGTAAAAGTATTCCACAAGGCATAGGCTGAGCACGTCAATGCTCTGTTCGCGACCAACAGAAATGGCGACGGACAAGAGTTCAAAGAACCGCGATGAAAAGCTTGCGTCTTTGGTGGCAACGGTCGCGAACGCCGACTAACCCGGATATTCATGAAGCGTTACTGTAACGATGTAAAAGGCTTCGTGAGAAGGAGTTGTGGGCATCTTGCCCAAAGCACCGCGCAAATGGCAACCCGAAGCGCTAGCGAGGGATTTACACGATGTCCCTCGCTGACGCATTAGGTTGCGAATAATCCGGGCTAAATGTCCGCGATCAACTCGTCGTAGAATTTGACGTAGTCGTCTTTGTCTGCGGTGGTCCGGAATTTGATTGCCGCTCTGGGATGGAGATTCATCTGGCCCGTCAAATTGAATGCGAGCAGCGGTCCCCATTCGACCGTCTCGCGTAACGGCGTGATGTACTCTTGCAGCAGCTTGATCACCGGTCGCAATTTAAACTTTGGATTCCGCAGAAAACCCAACAAGATTTCCATCGGACAATTGCCCGCGCCGCGTCCCAAGCCAGCCATGGTCGCATCTGCACGATTCGCGCCCAGAATGATTGCTTCCAGCGTATTGGCGAACGCTAATTGCATATTGTTATGAGCGTGGATACCGATTTCTTTTCCGGTACCTTCGAGGGCCTCCGTGTACTTGTTGTAAAGCATATCAATTTGCTCACGGTACAAGTGACCAAAGCTATCAACAATACACATCGTGCCGGCTGGAGTCGGGCGGACAGCTTCCAGCACCGTATCGATCTCGGCTTCGGTGATGTTGGACACGGCCATCAAGTTGGCGGATGTCTCGTAACCGAGTTCGTGACAATGATGAATCATCTCGACGGCTTCAGAGACTTGATTCGCGTAAAAGGCGACGCGGATCATTCCCAGCACACTCTGATCGCAAGGAACGATCTTTTCCTTCCAGTCGCTCTTTCCGGCATCAGCCATTGCAACCAGCTTCAGGCCAGTTTTCTGATCGTCGTGATCACCAACAACCCGATTCAAGTCTTCTTCGTCGCAATGACGCCACGGTCCAAAATCAGCTTTGGGAAACTGACTCGCAGAATTCTTGTACCCAATCTCCATATAGTCGACACCGGCTTGGACACAGGTATCGTAGACTGCCCGAACCAACTCGTCGGTGAAGTCATGATTGTTAATCAATCCGCCGTCGCGGACCGTGCAGTCGAGGACTTTCAATTCGGGGCGGTAAGTGATCCAGGGTGCTTTGTCAGACATATTCATTGCTTCTTTGAGGGCCGATTCGATCAAATTGGAGGTCATTCAGCCCGGCTTCAGGTGGGTGACAGCCCTCGATAGGGTCGCTTGGCAGCTGGAAACTGCACATTCTGATCACCGAGGGCACAATCTGCAACCTGGGGGCGCTACTTTTGCTGTCCGAACGACAGCACTTGCTTAGCTTTCAAGTGTCTCAGCGGGGGATTATGCTGAGCAGACACAAATGGGGAAGGCCGCACGCGAAGAGGAAGAAGACGTCATGGTTCACAAGTTGTCAGTCCGCAGAATGATTCTGCTCACATTCTTCGCGTCTACCGGATTTGCACAGCCATCGGCTCAGAACTTTGACGACATCCTGGCGGGACTCGAAGACTCAACGGTCGGCGTGCGTATTGAGGCAGCGGCAAAACTCGCAGAACTTGGCAAAGAGGCGACCGCCGCAGTTCCAGCACTGGTTAAATTGCTTGACGATCCGAGTCCCGATGCACGGACAGTTGCAGCGCTGGCCCTGGGGGAGATCGGCAGTGACGATGACATGGTGATCCAGGGCTTGCTCTCGCGCCTCGACGATGCCGAGCTTCGATCCGATGATGTTCCCGTATGGGCGTACGCGGCGAGAGCGTTGGGGCAGTTGGGCCCCAAGAGTGCTCCACAATTGATCGCCAAGTTGAGCGGCGACAACCGAACTGGTCGTCGCGCCGCAGCAGTTGCCCTGCATGACATCAAGCCGCCCCAGAAGCAAGCGGTCCCGGCGCTGATTGAATTGCTGGTTCAGAACGAACCCGAAACTCGCATCGCGGCTATGTACGCGATCATCGGATTGGACCCAAAGCCAGCAGCATCGGCGATACCGACCCTCCAAGTGATGCTTGGTAGCGACGACTTCCACACGCAATACTGGGCCTGTCGCACGATTGCGGCGGTTGGGCCTCCGCAAGCGCTGCCAACGCTCGACAAGCTTGTCGAATTGACTGCAAGCGGCGTGGCTTCGGTGCGGTCGAACGCGGCCGAGGCGATCGGCATCATTGGTCCAGCGGTCGGAAAACGCCCAATCGCCGCACTCACAACCATGTTGCACGACGATAACTATGTCGTTCGTCGAGCGGGCGTGATCGCGCTCGGACGATTGGGGACACTGTCGGCGGAAAGTACAGCGACCGTGAAAGAGGCGATGCAGGACCCAAGTCGCTCGATTCGCGCCGAGTGCGCATGCACGCTGTGGCAGATTACGGGAGAGCACAAAGAGAGCTTACCCGTACTTTTGGAAGTCATTCAGGAAAAAAATGCACCGTGGGAAGCTGCGATGGCATTTCAGCGGCTGGGTGCCGCTGGTAAACCTGCGGTCCCCAAGTTAAGCGAGCTGCTGACGTCAAAGAGCGGCGAGACTCAGTATTTCGCCACACTAGCGATCTCGGGCATTGGTCCGGCAGCAGTCGATGCATTGCCAGCGCTTCGAGCCCTGCTCGAAAGTCCTGACGACGACATGCGTCAGGTTGCGGCGGGGGTTATTGAAAAATTGCAGGGTCAATAACGCTTCGGTTTAGCTGCACGGGACCAGAGTCACAATCCGTATCCGGCCGTCACCATAACAAGCGATCACCATAACAAGCTATCTAGGTGTGCTTCATGTTTAAAAGTTTTAAGACTAGCTGTATCTTGGCCTTGCTCCTTGCAACTGCGACGATCACTTTACAAGCCACTTTGCTTCAGCGGCCGAAGCCCGCTTCACCCGAGTCTCCTCGTAAATCGTTGTTTGAATTCGACGTCGTAGGCGATGGGTTTGTCGACGATACCGATGCGATTCAGCGTGCAATCGATTCGGGATTAGGTGAGATTGTCTTGCCAAAGGGAGTCTACCGAATCTCGAAGCCGCTGGTCGTCGACCTGGATCGCGTGGGGTACACGTCGTTTCACGGGAACGGCGTCGCACGAATCGAAATGCGTGGGCCCGGCCCAGCAATTAGGATTGTCGGCACTCACTTCAAGTCCGCCGACCCAGGAGGCTATACCGAAGACGTCTGGGATCGGCAACGCATGCCGTTGATCGACGGCATCGCAATTGTTGGAATGCATCCCGAGGCGTGTGGCATTGCCGCCATTGGCACCATGCAATTGACGGTCACGCGCACCCACATCCGCACTGTTTTGCATGGCATTCGCCTACTCGAGAATAATCGGAATGTAACCATCGCGGATTCGCACATCTACGAAAATCGTGGCGTTGGAGTGTTCTATGACAACGTCAACCTACACCAGTCGAATATCACAAATTGCCATATCAGCTACAACGCGATGGGCGGTGTTGTTTCGCGTTCAGGAAATGTTCGAAATATTCACATCAGCGGTTGTGACATCGAAAGCAACATGAGCCCCGGCACGGCGCCGACCGCTAATGTGCTGATTGATTGCCGCGAGAGTCCGTCTGGAACAGCCGAGGTAGCAATCACCGGATGCACGATCCAACATAACAATCCTTCACCTGATTCGGCGAATATTCGCATGATCGGTAGAAGTAGTTCGAGCGGCGAGGAGCAGTTAGTGCGGGAAGGGAACGTGACGATTACCGGCAACGTCCTAAGTGATGTTCAGGTAAACGTCCATCTTCAGGATTGTCGCGGTGTCGCCATTACGGGAAATACGTTTTGGCAGGGGTATGCCTACAACTTGTTGGTTGAAGACTGTTCGAATGTCGTCGTGGGGCCCAATAACTTTGATCGCAATCCTCGCTACAGCTACGGCAACACCCAAGATGCGAACAATGGGCTGGTCTTTCGTAACAGTGCGGACTGCACGTTAACGGGCTTACACATAACGAATGTGTGGAGGTCACCGGCGGGGTTGTTGCTCGAAGAAGTCGAACGGTTTAATGTCTCGAATTGCACAATCTTGGACTGCGACACCGGCGGCTTGTTGATGACGAACGCCCGCAACACACGTGTTTCCGACTGCCTAATCCGCGACGATCGTGCCGAGTCAGAGGGATTTTCGATTCGCGTCGTCGGTGGCGAAGGCAACCAAATCATCGACAATTTGCTCGACAAGCCGCCCGTGGTCGCCGAGCCGTGATGATCGCGAGACGCTACTTGCGAGTGATCTGAACTACACGTCGAACCAAATCTGCGACCGAGTTGGCTTGCATCTTAACAAAGACCTCCCGCCGTCGATTCTCGACTGTGCGAACGCTGACATCCAGGCGGCTTGCGATCACTTTATTCGGAAGGCCTGCGACGACCAAGTCCAGCACTTGCCGCTCAGACGGAGTAAGTGATTCAAGTTGCCGACGAATTTCAGCTTCGAGCGCCGCCTCGGCTCGCTGTTCTGCATCGCGTTTTAAGCCCTCGCGGATTGCGTCCCAAAGGTCATCGTCATCGTAAGGTTTGTCGAGCATCGTCATTGCCCCACTCTGCATCGCACGCACTGTGATTGGTGTCCTGGCAAAAGCGGTTAGTACGATCACCGGAATCTTGATGCCGCGCTCCTGCAGTTGTTCCTGAAGCTCAATGCCACTGATACCTACCATACGCACGTCGGTTACCAAGCAACCCGCCAAGTCGCTCGCGCGATCACAATGTTCAAGAAACGCTTCACCCGAAGGAAATTGTCTACAGGCCAGGCCCATCGAGCGCACTAATGCACAAACCGAGGCCAACGCTTCCGCGTCGTCGTCAACGACGAATACGATCTGTTCACACTCCATTTTCTACTCCTACGGACCTTGGCAACGCGAGCCGAAATGTCGCGCCACCGTACACGTTCGTCTTACACTCCAGCTTGCCGGAATGGCCTTCGGCGATTGTCTTGCATATTGCAAGTCCCATTCCCATGCCGTCGGGTTTTGTTGTGACAAAGGCGTCGAAAATCGACGAATGCGATTCCGGCAAGCCAATTCCCCGGTCCTCGACGGATAACTCGGCATATTCATCGGTATTGTGCGCTCGAATGGTCAACACACGACGGTCATCGGAGATTTCCGCCATTGCCTCAATGCCGTTTTGGAGCAAATTCACCAGAATCTGCAAAAGTTGAACTCGATCCGCTCGGACGATCATCGGTTCGTGCGCAATGACTCGCTCGACTCGTATATTGAATCTCCGCGTCTCGTAGGCGACCAACCCGACGCCCTCGTCGATCACCGATCGAAGTTCAACACTTTCGCGTTTGGGTGTCGAACGTCGAGCAAAATCGCGCAGACGTCGAATGATCTCACCTGCTCTGGCCGCCGCCCGAACAACCTGTTCATTCCATTGAGCCACCTCGACCATACAAGAATCTTTGTCGCTTTCAAGGACATTTTGAGATGCCTTCGCAAAGTTCAGAATGCTATACAACGGCTGGCCTAGCTCATGTGCGATACCTGCAGCCATTTCACCCATGGTACTGAGGCGACCGACATGGATGAGTTTTTCCCGATGCATCTGTAACTCTTCTTCCGCCCGCTTTTGCTCCGTTACATCGCGCATCGTCCCGATGGTTTGAACTACGTACCCCTCACGAGCACGCTTCAACACTCGATCACGGCTCGCGTACCAACGCCAAGATCCATCTGCATGTCGTAGACGCATCACTGTTTCGAGCACTTGATCGTCCCGTACATCCGTCCAGCGTTCTAGTAACTCGCCGAGTCGCCTCATGTCCTCAGGATGCAGCCGCTCCGCAATGATAGTCGCTCCTGAGTTATACACTTCTTCCGGCTTGATCCCGAGTTCCTCTTCGACTTGGGGACTGATGTAGAGGACACTTAACTCGGAAAAGTCGAGGATATAAGTGATGTGTGGTGAAGCGTCGTTCGCGGCCTTGACCAGACGTTGACTCTCTTGCAACGCGTTCTCAATTCGAACTCGTTCCAACTCGGAAAACAGAATCTGCCCCATGAGCATGATCCGTTGCACCGTTAAATCGGACCAGTTGCGTTGCGTACGAAGGCAATCAAAACACATGGCTCCGATGGTTCTGCCTCGAATCCGAACCGGCACCGAAACCATGGATATAACTCCATAACTTGACAGGATTTCGCCTTCCGCACGGGCCGCGCCGGTCAACTTGCTCGTGTCATTGATCACAAGTGCCTCGCCCAACAGGAGTTTATTAAATATCCACGGGTATTGTGAGTTCTTGTTACCTTGTAGCCTTGGCTTCGCGGGCTCAATTTCTGGGCGATGCCACTCATGTGTGCAATCGAGTTGTTGGTAGTCAGCGGAGAATTGGAACAGCAGACTCCTGTCGACATTCATGAATGTTCCAATGGCGCGAAGCGCCGAATTTACGGCGTTCGTGACCTCAACCGTGGAGAGGCTAACGAAGCCCAGCGCAATGTCCGCAATTAATTGCTCGAATCGAAGGCGTTCTTCGAGCGCAGCCTCGGCGACCTTTCGAGCGGTCATGTCATGAGAGACGACTTGGACTCCCAGAATATCGCCGTTGCTGTCCTTCAGAGGATGCAAAATCGACCAGTACCAACGCGGACCGCTGGGAAGGATGACTTCGTCTTCGAACGACAGTTCGCGATCGCGGTCGATCACCTCGCGGAAGCGGCGCACGTATTCGTCGGCGTCCTCCTTCGGAAAGTAATCATAAACAGTCCGACCCGCGACCTGTTCGGGAGGACTGCCGAGATACGCGGCACCCTGGTTTGTGACATATAAGAATTGTCCATCGCGATCCAGGTAGCTTACGGGAAACCCCGCGTTGTCCAGTAACAATCGATATCGCGCTGCAAGTTCTTCGGCAAGGTTGGAGGGATTTGTTATCTGTAGAGCTTTCGCAAAGCGGCTCCCCTCAACGGATAGTGGCCCGTTCGCTCTTTCGCGGTGTAGCATCCGAGGTTGTCTCCCGATGAATATCCGTGATTATGCGGTGGCACGGATCGCAAACCAAGCAGAGGGAACAGGCTCTTGAGTTCGGAAGAAGTAGCCAACTCGCAATTCTTTCAGTTTCTTCGCCCGGTGTAGCTGGATTCGCCAGAATTCAACTATATCGCAAAGTTCTGAATTCTCGTGAGTTCACCTAAGCCACGTCTTTAGAAGTGCTGCCGATGCTGAGAATGGGAATGAGAAAGAGGTGGCCCGCCACAAAGAACATTTGACCCAGGTGTCAGCTCACCTCCGACACCTGCTGCCGCCAACGGATCTCTCTAAAGCTAGGCCACCTCCGCAAAATCATCGGACATTCAGGCGTTTGATGCCATCGGCAAATGCCGAAAACTGTTGTGGCCACCCACACGTCTAGTGGCTATCAAACCGTTGACTACGCTCGTTTAGGTAGTCGGCAAGCAGAGTTGCAAGTGGAATGGAAGTCTTAGCGAGTATGTATTCGCAATGATTCCGGATTACGATCGAACGCACCTCCTCCCGAAATTCTCGCATCAATCGCAGGTAGTCTTCACGGATATCGTCGGCGAGCAGCGGTAAATTGCCTTCATCCTCGAGGCCGACAATCCTTAACATGCCATCGAACGGAAAGTGAAGTTCATCGCTGTGTAAGATGTGGAACAGTAGCACCTCATGGTGATCGAACCGCAGTCGTTGAAGGCCCCGTTCCAGTTCGCTAGTGTCGCCAAAGAAGTCGCTGAAGATCATCACGATTTCGCGTCGCCCAAGTCGGCCAGCAATTTCTTCGAAGCAGTCACCAAGTTGCGTCTTGTCCCTCGGGATGTGGCGAGCAAGTTGGCTACCCATCCGGAGGATCTGTTCAAGCGAGTTGCCCGCGGGTACGAATTCCCGAATTCGATCGTCGAACAGCGCGAGCGATGCTTTGTCGCTTTGCCGAATGACCGAGAATGCCAAAGTCATAGCCAAACGCGAAGCATAGGCCAGCTTCTGTTCGGTGCCTGCGCCGTATTGCATCGAGGCGCTCACGTCGATGACAAAATTGCAGACGAAGTTGGTTTCCAATTCGTACTGCTTGACAAAGTACTTGTCGCGGTTGAAAAACACGCGCCAGTCGATGTGTTTCGGATCATCACCGGGGACATACTCGCGATGTCCGGCAAATTCAACGGCAAAACCCGATAACGGCGACTTATGCGCTCCCGCCATGTTGCCGACAATCAGGTCGCGCGGTTCGAAATGCCGATCCGCGACCAACGCCAACACGGCGGGATCAATATATCGAGACAAGATAGTACGCATTGGTCATTGTAAATCGGTCATTGGTGCTTCGTATCGTCGGTCGGCGGGCACAGCTTCCAATAACATCTCGATGAGCTTCTCGCCAGTCAGATGCTTCGCCAGAGCAGCATAGTTCCCGGCGATACGATGCCGTAGCGCGGGTTTTGCAACTGCTTCGACGTCCGAGGCGGTGGCGTGATGCCTACCATGCAGCACGGCTCTCGACTTGGCGCACATGATCAGTGTGATCAAACCGCGAGGTCCGGCACCCCAGCTGACCCATTGGTTGACGAACTCAGGAGCTTCATCAGTCCCGGGTCGCGAAGCACGAACCAGGGTCCAAGCATATCCCAACACTTGATCGCTGACGGGAACACGCTTCACCAACTCCTGAAGCTGAAGAATCTCGCTCCCGGACATACACGGTTCGATAGATCCGAGCCGTCCGCTTGTCACACGCCGAGCAATCTCCCACTCGTCGCTCCCGCTGGGATAGCCCACCTTAATGTGCATCAAGAAGCGGTCAAGCTGAGCTTCGGGCAGCGGGTACGTTCCTTCTTGGTCCAACGGGTTCTGGGTCGCGAGTACGAAGAACGGAGCGGGTAGCTGGTGCCGTTCCCCGCCAGCGCTGATCTGGCGCTCTTGCATCGCTTCCAACATGGCTGCCTGTGTCTTTGGCGGTGTCCGATTAATTTCGTCGGCGAGCAGTAGATTCGCAAAAATCGGCCCCGGCAGGAATCGATAGCGGCGTTCGCGTGTTGCGGAATCTTCCTGAATGACTTCTGTTCCCGTTACATCGCTAGGCATCAAATCGGGCGTGAATTGAATCCGGCGAAAACTTAGGTGCAGCGACTCCGCTAAAGAACTCACCAACAAAGTCTTCGCTAATCCGGGAACGCCTTCGAGCAACGCGTGGCCACCGGACAGCATCGTGATCAAGACTTGCTCAATCACTTCGCCCTGGCCCACGATCACTTTGCAAAGTTCATCTCGTATTCGATGGTAGGCCTCCCTACAACGCTCGACGGCTGCGACATCGCCCGGCTCTCGTTCGACGGTTTGATTTGAAGTCACCAAATTCGCTCTCAATCTTCACTTTGAAAGTATCGTTGTAGTTTTGCCTCGTACCCTCGCGGTGGTGGTCGGCGTGTTGCCGCAAGGATTCGATTCTTCAAGCTCGCCGGTAATCTTGCGAACCAGGCTTCGTCTTCAAGGCTTCGCGACTCGACGGCTAAGTCCTGGTCGGAAACAGTTGTCGAACCCGAGTCACGGGTTGTACCACTGGACGCCTCGTTTTTCGAGGCGCTATCCGAGGAAGGATTCGCTTCTGAGGGGCTGGCTGCTTCCATCGCGTGTTGCACATCGGACAGTTGTGACTGCACTTCTGCTGCGGCTTCCATCAAGGCACTTTCGGCATTTGCAACTGCTTCAAGCCGGTTTTTCTCTGCGGATGGAGAAGCATCATCCAGCGCCTGTTCTGCCTTTGCCACTGCCTCTCGCGCATCGTCTAGCTTGCTTTCCACACCGTTGCTCAATTGGCTAGCGTCGTCAGCTTCCGCGAGACCGTCCGCGATCGCAGATTCGAGTTCCGCAGCCGATGACACATCCGTTGCCGCCAGTTCCGTAGCATCGCTTTGCGTCTCCAGCAATTCGCCTAGCGAGTTACTCAGTTCTTCCAATTGAGCCGCTTGCATCGCGAGAGCCTCCGGATCCGAGGCCTCGGCGCTTAGATGTTGAGAAATCTCTTCCAACATGCCGAGCACGGTCTCTTGTCGCTCGATAGCCTGCTCTCGCTCGCCGTCGCTGAGATGCGTAACAGCCTCCGCCGCTGCGTCTGAGGCTGCCTGCAATTGTTCGCCTACCGTGGCAAGTAGGCTCAAGGGTTCACGCAACAGTTCGAGCTGACTCGCGAGCTGACCTTGTTGGGCGGCAAGTTCCTCACGCGTGTGGGAGTCAGCCAGCTTTGTCGTGTCTGTCCGGCGACGAAGTTCCTCTTGCTGTTGGACGGCGCCGGCAATCGTTTCCAGTGCCTGACGGCGAGCTACTTGCTCCAATTCGTCTCCCGATTGCATCAGCCGCATTGCTTCTTGAAAGGCCAGCAGTATCTGCTGCTCAAGTTCGAGAGCCTCGGCATACTTACTCGCCTGGACCAGGTCGGCAACCTCCCCAATACGATCGTGAGTTCGAGAGGAAGACAAATGCGAGATCGTGGCAGCGATGCTGACTCGTTCTGGTCCGACCGTCGCATTAGCACCTTCGAGTAATAGGGCAAGTTCCTTGAACAGAATCGACAGATCCATGTGCGTTTGTACAACTTGCTCCGCCAACGGTAGCCGCGCTGTGTCGGAACGCGAAGCTAGAACTTGAGTGTTGAGCATCGCCCGCTCTTCTGCAGCGATCATCTGACGCAGTAGTTCGAGCGTATGCGAGGTGCGTAGTCGTCCCCGCAACCGCTGTCGCTCGCCCATCATCGCCACGGCAATTCTTCGTGCGGCCACTCGCGACTCACCGAGCAACTTTGCACGACTGTCGGTCGAGCTGACTTCCAGATTCTGCAACAGCAAAGTCAACTGCGTCATCTGACCGGTTGCCAGTTGATTGACGCGGTCACGAGAGTCGCGGATTTCCGAATAGATCGCCGCGTTCTTCAGTCCGTTTTCTTCAAGATGCCGTAGCTGAACATTGAAGATGGTCGCAACCAGTTCCTCTGCCAACGCCCTTGCTTTCAAGTGTGCCTCAAGCTGATCGGTCGAAATGACGTTCGACTGACCACACGCGATACGTATGGTAAAGCTAAAGAGCAAAATGGTGATTCCGATTATGGGAGTGTTCATTGTCGTCCGCCTTGCAAGCCGAGTTCCTGCTCGATCATTTCGGTGAGCAAGTGCTCGGCATCCGCGTCCGATCGCAAGATCACGTCAAGCACACCGCGTTCGTCCGAAACATCTAACTCGATTGACTCCGAAGTGGCAGACAATCCCGGCCAGTCACCTCGATCGTCTGTCGCTTCAATCCAAACAACCAACTTATCACCTTTCGCAAGATCGAACTGGCTGACGTCTAATCGGTAATTGCCCACAGCACTTTTTGGCAAACTCGCGACCTGTGTATCGAATGGCTGAAGTTCAACTTCTAACACTTCTTCGAATTCGTAGGGCAATTCGGCCGAAGCACGGTCATCTTGCCCTGGCACAACTGCTGGAATCGCTTCTCGACTTCCTGACCGCCGAAGCCGCAGTTTCACTTCGCCGACTCCAAAATCATCTTCAACGGCGTAGCTGATGGTCGGCGTGGCGTTGGGTAAGATGGACTGATGCTGCGATGCGATCGTTGCCGTTGGGCCATGATCCCGTTTGACTCGGATTGCGCCTTCGATCGGATGGTAGGGCGACAGCCCATCTTCATCAGCGACATGAACACGAAACTGAAAGTCTCGCACGACTCGCTGTAGATCCGACGCAGCAGCATCCAAACGCCACGTCGGCGAACTGCGGTCGGTCTCCGAAAACTTGTTCGAAATCGAGTCGCCAGCATCTGCACCCTGTGCGAATCGTTCCAAGAACACCTCCCTGAGTCGCTTGCCGTTCGTACATCGTACCGAGAACGCGATTGCAGAACCCTCCATGACTTGTGCAAAATTCACCTGTTGGCTTCTATCGCCAAAATGCATGTAAGCCGGAGCCACCGACTCGATGGTCAGTTCAACGAGTGGTCGGCGAACGATTTCGATAAGGCGAGATTCCAAGATCGCATCGCCAATGGAAACGGAACACTCAACCGGCTCATACAATTGCGGTCCGGTTGCCTCGTACAAGCCTGAATTACCTGAACTTTCAACTCGTTCCAGGACCATCCGTGTCGATTCTCCCGTATCCAGGTTGTACAACTTCACCGTACCATGCATTGGCATGATACCAACGCATTTTACAGCGACGGTGACAAGGTCACCTTCGATTACGCGCGAGACATCGGCTCGACCGTTTATGCTGAACTCTGTGATGATGGTTCGAGTTGGATACGTAGCGTTCCCCAAGCACAGACGATTCCAAAACGCCGCCGCATGGCTCGCAAAAATTAGGTGAAAGCCGATAACGGCAGTAATTGCGCCCAATGCCAACCAAGTACAGCGATACGAGTAGATACTCGGAACCACGGAGCGCATATTGATCGTCTCGGAGACGTCCGCAACGTGGTCGATTACCGCTTGCCGAAGTTCAAAAGATCCGTTTTCGTTTGGTGAGGGCGCGTCAAACTGTAAAGCGGCAACAAGATCACTGCCGACCCCGCGAACACGTTCCAGTTCGAGCGCTACATCCACCAGCGATTCACGAACAGCCAACTCCGGCAAGAGTGTTCGAAAGGCCCGCCACGCGACCACGCCACCTACGGCGAGCATTGCGATCACTCGTGGCCCCGCCTCCAAACGAAACACAAAATCAATCAGCAACAGCGCAAACCACCAAGGCACGACCAGAATCGCGCCGCGTGCAACAACCGCGTGCCACCGCGTCAAGGTTCGTTGATTCCGTAGACGGCGAAGCTTTGCTCGAAATGCTTGTAAGTTGCTCATCGTAAGTAGGCTAGTTTACGAACGGTCCATTCACACAGCATCAATCCCACAATCAATAAGAACCACGCGGGTGTGCACCAAAGCGCAACCTGCCGCTGCTCTCGTTCGAGCGTCGGCCCTAAGGCGATCTCGCGGACCATATGATCGACTCCGGACAAGTCATAAGACCTACCACCGGTTGTCGACGCGAGTTGCTTTTGCAGTTCGGCATCCCGAATAACTTGCCGCCGTTCGATAGCGGGTTCTGACACCTGGCAATTTCGCTCGTAGATCTGTCCACCAACGGGGTCAGCCACTCTTAACGTATACCGCCCGGCATACTCGAAGCGAATCGGCATCTCAAATTGCCCCGGACGCGTAGTTGGAATCGAGACTTTGCACGTCTCTACGCCGCTTGCGTTGGGCATCGTCAATTCTCCGATGAGTGATCCATCGCTAAGTTGACTCAGACCTAGCGGTTCGTAGTCGTCGTTAAAGGCTTCGACTGAAAAGATCGCTTCGTCCCCAACATTGTAGGCCGGGCGATCGAATTCCGCGACAAATCGCTTCTCGGCTCCAACAGCGTGACTCATACCGAGTCGATGCGTCACCTGAGACCAAAATCTCTGGTAGTAACGATCGCCGTATCGCTTACGTATGCGCCACATCTCATTGAATCCGAGATAGACCACTTGCCCCTTTCCATAGGGGCGGATTGCTATGAGCGGCTGGTTCGTTACGCCATCGTCACAAACATCCGTCGGGTGTTCCGCGAGCACTTGGGTCTGTTCATGAACTCCGTTAACCGGTTGATACCATGAAAGCGTTCCTAAGTTTTTCCATGCGGCGAGATTCTCCGCTTCTGATTCTGCGAGTCGCATGAACGGGTAGAGAGTCGCTTCCTTGGTGAGTTGCAGCGTGAACTCGCCGTCATCGCGTTGGTGGCCCGGCGTGTCCGAACGAACTGGGAGCATTTTTCCGAGCGGCGTGTCAGCCAATTCCTGAGGACCGAATCGTGGTCCGGCAATCACGACCAGTCCACCGCCGAAGTTACGAACAAACTCCTCAGCGAAATCACAGAATTCTGGAGTAAACATTTCACGAGGTCCATCACCAATGAATAGGACGTCATTCACATAGAATTCGCTTCGTGGCAATGCGAGTTCTGTATGAAACAGCTCGTTCTCGAGGCGAACATTTGCTGAGGATGATGCCAGGAATGTGCGAAAGCCGTCTCGCCCGACGAGATCATCCCGCGCGAAGACCTCTTTGATGAACCGCCATTCCCAGTTCGGTTCGAAATCGACGTAGTCAACTCGCAGAAAATCTTCGATCACGCCGATCTGCTGCGTCGCAACATTGTTGTCGCGAATTGCTTCTCCGCTTAGCGGCGATACTGTAGCGATCAATTCGATCTGCCCAGAGCTCTCGGGTTCATACGAAACCGTATATTTCACCGTGGTTGCGTCTAGTGTCACGGTTCGCTCGTCCACGGTCCGCGGCCCTTGGCTTGCGGCCTCAGCGACAAATTGCAAGGATCGCGATTGTAACGAAACGGACACGGCTTCTCCGTCGAGTCCAGAGTGCTGCAACTCAACCGTAACAGTAGTAGGCTTCCCCAACCGAACCTTTGCTTCGGATCGTATTAAGACCGCGACGTCGGTGATTGAAGTGGAGCCAACGCCGATCGTGTAAATCGGAACGTCGGCCGATCGTACCGCCACTTTCAACTCTTCGGAGAAGCCAGCATCTGTCGTATCGATAAAATCGCTAAGCACTATGGCTGCGGCGACTCGCTCCGACCGTGCATGTTTTGGGATCGCCGCCAATGCAGCAAGAAGTGGAGTCGCTCGACCGCTGCTCGTCAAAGCTGATTCCAACGCGTGGCGGTCGATCTTCATGAGCGAAACTGCTTTGTCGTCTGTAACGCGAAGTGTCTCGATGCGACAGTCCCTGGATTGCTCCAGCTGTTCGAGGAGGTTGCTGCCAGTGTTGCCGAAGAGTCGCAACACCTCTTGAGTCCGGGAGAGCGGGATTGTTCCACTCCCTGGCGTATCGACATGCCCCATGCTTTCGGAATCATCGAAGATGACGTACACGAGCGGAGAGCGCAGCACTGTTGCCGAACTGTGGATCACCGGCGCAGCCAAAGTTACGAGCACGAGACACAGCATCATAGCCCGCACAACCGACAGCGTCGTTCGCAGCGTTTTCGATTTGCAGTTTTCATACCTCCGATAGAATGCAAATGTGCCGCCGATTGCTACCACACATGCTCCAAATACCGTCCACCAGTGTTCGTTGGCCCACGATGCGGCCAACGTGACGTCAATGGAGTCGAGCGACCGAAGCCTCTGGAATCCTAGTAACCATCCAAGGCACTTCGTCATGCTGCCCACTCCGGTTCGCGAATCGAACGAAGTTTGCGATGCGCTATCACAAGCGTCAGGGTCTCTGCCACTAACACGACGAGCACAACTACGGCGAGCCACCACCAGATCCCGGGATCAGTGGTCTGCGTACCAATGAAGCTCACCTCGTCCGCCGAACTTGCAACAGTGAGGGCGACGTCCTGGGCTAATGTGGACAGAGCAACTTCGTCTGCCTTCGACAAGTCCGATTCGATCGAATCGCCGTTTATGGCAACTTCGGTGTCCCAAATTGGATCGACTTCCGACTTGTTCTCACTCGCATCTCGGGCCACCGCCGAAATCGAATAGACTCCCCGGCGATACGCCAATTCGAGCGTGACGCCGAAGTTCTCGCGATCAAAGTAATCGGGCGCGAGGGGGAAACGTTTGCTATCATCAGGTCGCTGAAGCAGCACTACTGAATCCCGCGCAAGAACGGGCATCGTGATTTGAATCCGCGACTGGGCGGTTAAGTTTCGGTCGCTGATCGTTGACCGAATCATCTCTCGTACCAACCGGTCGAGCATCACGACAGCGTTTGATAGCGGCAGAGTATTCCAGCTAGACGACAATCCTGATGCATAAAACACCACACGCCCCTCCCCGACGCTACGTTCGAGAACCAAAGGTGGACCAGCGGGGCTATCGAGTCGCATGACGGTGCGATACACGGACGACGACTCTGGCATCGCGTCGACTTCCACAGCCTTGAAGAACAACGGCTCGGCGTAGAGGCTACGCAATGATTCGTCAGGGACACCGGCCAAGTGAAGCAGCGAACTTTTCTGCAAACTCTCAAACGATAACAAGAATGGTTTCAGTTCACCTTGCGTGTCGTCGGGCGTGGCGCCAATCATGCGCCCCGTCAAAGGACCAGGCAAGATTCCATTCCCGTCGAGCCACGCACTTTCCTGCCATGCGGATGCCGAGAATTCGCCGCCGGCGGCGATCAACAACTGACCTCCCGCCTCGACAAAATCGCGAAGCAGCGAGACTTTGTCCGCGGGCGTCGAGACACCTGCGACAACAGCGATTTTTGCCTGTTCGAGCAACTTGGAATCTAGTTCCGCTAACGCAATAAATCGCGGCGAGAGGACGATTTCCTGCAGATCATCATCACGCTCGCTGCGCAGCAATCTTCGGAGCGATCGCGTCTCGCCAATTTTCCCACGACGCACATCCTCACCGCTCTTTCCGAATTGGTCGACAAAGACAATTGGCAGCTGCGGTAACACCGGGACGACACAATGTCGGACATCGTCGATCGTTACGCGATCGGGAGTTATCGCGGCTTTGATCGGCACATACGTGACGCCACCAGTCGCGTTCGTTACAAACGTGTGCTCGAACGTCACCACTTGAGAGTCTTGCCCCGCTTCGAGCGACACCGACCTGGAGCCAACCAATTGTTCGTCGACCAGCAGAGAAACGTCAGCCTGACGCACGGTGTTGCCGCCGCGACGCGCGACAGTAACGTAAATGTTCGACGTTGTCCGTGATTCTGCGAACCCATTCTCTACACGAACGGCCGCCACCCAGGCGTTTTCTCGGCGAAGCGGGGAAACATCAACAATTTGCATCGGCACTAGTCCCGCTGAGTCAGCCGGCCCTACGGGAACCTCCCATGTGGTGGCCTGTAAATCTGTAAACAAGACAATTTGCTGCGGTTGGTTTGTTTCAAATGCAGCGGCGGCCTGCGCCGCGGCGAGCATTTCGCCGATGCTTGCCGCTGTGTCCGCGATTTCGATGCGGTCAACTTCCGCATCAACTGCCTGCAGGTCGAGTAGCGGCTCCTGCGGCACCGATCGATCGATGCCACAACCGGCTATGACGGAAATGCTACTTCCGGCAGGGAGTTGCCTGCCGAGATCCTTAGCCGATTGCTTGGCCTTGTTTAACAACGATCCATCGAGCGCACGGTAGGACATGCTCAAGCTGTTGTCGATCACGAGAATCGCGTGTATCGGCTTCGCGCCGGATATTGTCTCACCGCTGCCGTAGTAAGGCCGAGCGAGAGCAAAACCGAATAAAAGAACTGCGAGCGTCCGAAGTGCTAACAAAACGGCATCGCGGACTTGAATTACTCGTCGATTTCTTTTGGCCGCTTGCTGCAGGAAAGCCATCGCCCCCCAATGCAGGACGCGGTGGCGGCGCCGATTTAGCAAGTGGATAAGTACCGTCGTTGCTGCACCCAAAGCGCCCGCCGCTGCAAACTCCCAAGCACCAAACGTCGGAAGCCAACTCATCGCGATTCCTCGCGCGGTGAGCTCGCTTGAGAAATCTGTGGTCCACCTTTCTGCAGAATCGGCAGATAACGATTCGGGATTGCCAGCACGAAACAAGCAACGGCTGTTCCGAATAGATCGCCCGGCTTACCTCCCACCTTGCCACCGCCGTTGGCCCCGTTGTCTCGCCACGATCCATGCACGGCATCATCGCCGGGAGCAAGTGTTTGAGACAGGATGAGGTAATCACGCAGCGTCGCATAGTTTTCATCCCACGCGGGTCCGCCGGCTTGATAGATCGATTGTCCCACATAGTAGAGTGTGTAGGCATCGAAAGGCAGCGTTCCGTTGCGTCGCGCCTCCGGCAGTTCCTGAATCGCCGCCAGAATCACGTCTAAGTTCTTTCCGATTCGCCAATCATCGTACTTGCCAAACTCCTGCAGACAGACGACTCCGGCCGCAGCCATCGCAATTGTCTCACCGCCGCCGCCTTTGCTATAGGCAAACTGCCCCGGTCCGACTCGTAACTGAGCTTCGGACGCCAATCGATCACCGTGTTTGGGCCAGTAGTGCGCTCGCACCGACTGGATGGCTGCTTCGATTACCTCCGGCGATACGTCCAGTCCGCTGTCAGCGGCGCTGCGCAACGCCTTGGCTTGCATCACCACAAGGCTCAAATCGTGGCCTCGCCCGAGTCGGCGAGCGCGATAGTCCCATCCACCATCGCCACATTGCACATCCTGGATCAGTCGCAAGGCGCGGTCGAGCGTTGTGTGAAGTCGCTGATCGCGAGTGGTTGTCATGCCATAAGCTTGCCCCAACACGAAAGTTGCCAACCCATGGTTATACATGTCGCGCTGTGAGTTCGAGACATTCAGGAGGCCCGATGGTTTAGCGTTGTCCACGACATAGTCGAGCGCCGATTGCACCACGTCGCCATAGCGTCCACGCCCCGGCGCGTGGCCGTTAGCGAGGAAAGCCAGAACCCCCAACCCAACCAACCCGACATCATTCGACGACCAGTTGCCATCGCGTCCCTGATTTTTGGCAAGCCATTCCAATCCCCGTTCGAGAGCTTGGTCGCTGTCGCGCGTGATTTCCCATTCCCCCTCTGCAAAGACGGGCACCGTAAACGTCACGACAAGCGTTATAGAAATGAGTAGCCGGAAGTTCATCGTAGGGACGATCGACACAGTAGCACAAAGGTGTAAATGCCGATTCAGTATACGCGATTCTCGTAAGCGGGGATGTGACACTGTTTACTTCGTGCCAGCCAACACGCCGCAGTGAATCAACGTCGGAATCATCTCGCCGGTAGCGAGTCCCGCGTTTGTAAGCCAGCCGCGATATTCCGCTTGGCTGTAAGCGCGTCCTTCAGTTAGCGAAAACAACGCGGCTGAATATAGGGCAATTGGCAGCGGGCCGTCCAATTCGTCGTTGAGGAACACATCGTGGATCAAGAGGCGACCGCCGACAGGCAGAACCTCGGCACAGCGCTCGACGAGTTGGTGACATTGCGGTACATCCCAGTCATGCAGAATGTTCGACAGCAAAATGGCTTCGCAATCCGTGGGGAAGGAGGCAGTGAACATGTCGCCTTCCAGAAGCTGCAATCGCTCTGCGACGCCATAGCTCGCCGCCATTTCCGCGGCCACCTTCAGAACTTCGGCACGGTCCAAGACCGTTGCGCGAAGATTCGGATACTTCTGTAGCAACGCAATACTGTAGATTCCCGTTCCCCCGCCGACATCGAGAAATTGAGTTACGCCATCCATCGGCAACCGCTCCGCCAAAACGGGAGCAACATTCTTCGCACGCCCCGCTAACGCCAGAGTGAAATGTCGCGCCAAGTTCGTCTGGTCCATTGCCGACTTGATGCCCTGACGAAAGATAAATGCTGCGTCTCCGTCGCCACTAACGTCTGCCGGTTGATTCGTTTTCAATCGTGCGACCATCTCCAGAACACCAGGACTGGTGGCAGCGAGCCCAACATAGTCACTGACGTCAAATGATCCACCCGGCACGAGATGCTCGGCGGCTATCGACGTAAGCCGCAGTCGATCGCTGACGTCGATGGTGACGAGTCCCATCGCGCGCAGCGCTGTGGTCAATACAACGGCGGGCCGTTCCTCAATCTTCAACTCACGTTGAAGTTCCTTCAGCGACATTGGTTGACCTGCCAACAAGCCAAACACATTGAAATGTGCCACAGCGGCCGTCAGCAAATCAGTGCCATAGCTACCGCGAAAGTGTTCGAAGATCGGGGTGGGATCTGTGGATGGAAAGTTGCTGGCTGACGCATAAGAGTTGGACAAACGAGTGTCTCCTTGACATGCAGGGCGGTGCGAACCGCTAGGTTGTGCGTTTGGTCGACGCAAGCAACAACTCCACCGCGTCGTGGCCACTCATCCCGATTTCGACGCCCAACTCTTTTGCCTTAGGAGTAGCATCGACGATCTTTGCCTCGAAGAGATCTTCCGGATCGACGAGCGGGTTCTCGGGAGTGCCCTTGGCAATCGCGATGGCCTGACCAAACTCCCCAGCGGTCTTTATATCGTATATCCCACAACCCACGATGCCCGCCTCCGTCAAAATCGAACAGTACTGGCCTTTCTGCCAGCGATTGCTGATTCCGATGGCGCAGCCGTTCTTGAATTGGATCGGACGTGAGATCGTTCGTGGTAGTGAATCGTTCATTGCTTTGCCGTTGTACTTTTGGAGGTCACGGGTACTTTCAGAGGTCACAGAGTACCCAGCCAGAAATCAAAAAATGATGAATGTCAAAAAGGGTGAGCCAGGAGCGAGCGACGTCGACAATTTGAATGCTCTCTTCTCTACATTAGGGATCCTCGGCGCTGGTTCGTGAATCGCTCTCATGTTTAGCCACACCTAAGTCCGCGAACAGCACTTGCGAACAATTGTAACCGGGAAGTCCCGTGATGTTACCTCCCGGATGACAGCATGAGCCGCAAAGGTACAGGCCCGGTAAATGGGCTCGATAGTGACCAGCACCGGGAAACGGACGATGGTATCCAACTTGGTCGTTGGCAAATGCACCGACGAGCAAATCGCCGCTTTGCATGTTCGGCAGCATCCGTTCAGTGTCGAGTGGGCTGCGGGTGAACGAGGTGATCGTTGCATCCGTGATATTGGGCGCAAAGCGAGACCATAAGGCAAGCATCTCGGCACCGTGGCGGTCCTTGACTTCGTCCCATTGCGAAGCATCTCCATGCAAATCGTAGGGTAGCTTCTCCCACATAAAGGCTGTGTGTCCGTTCGGAGGAGCTTGCGTCGGGTCGAATTGAGTAGGACAGGATCCCCACATGACGGTTGGAGGGATCGTACCCGCCTCGTGGTGAGTAACGATGTCTGAGAACTGATCGACGTGATCCAGACCAAGAATAACCATCAGCGATTGATTCGCCCCCGCAACTTCATAGCGTGGTGCTTCGCGCAGATTGAGGTTTAGACCGAACAGCGGCGCCAGCAAGTTGTATTGAAACGCTCGCGCCATTTCGATCCACTTAGACGGCAGATGCGCGGGCTCGATCAGTTCGAGAAATGTCTGCTGCGGGTTGAGTCCGGACGCAATAAAGCGTTTTGCCTGAATCCGCTCACCGTCCATCGTCTCAATGCCGGTGGCTCGTCCATTCTCGACAATGATTCTTCGCAGCGAACTGCCCAGGCGGATGTCGCCACCTGATTCCCGAATCGCTTTCGCAAGTGCGATAGCGAGTTGCCTCGAACCGCCGATACACATCTGCGCCATCGCGTCACTGGCCAACAGCGCGGGGATGTGGTGCCCGAATCCTGGTTGGCGCAGATCGACCTCGCGCAGGCCGTTGAAGAACAGCATTCCGGCCTGCACCGCTGGATCTTCAAACTCACGTTGCACGAATTCAAGAGGTGAAAGCTGACTTGTCTTCAGCAGCAGGCGTCCGTCGCTCGACTGCTCCAGAAGTCTCCGCCGGTCCCTTGGTGGCAGCGGTGGTGATTGCGATTCGGGAATAAGGATGTTCTGGACGATCGGTCGAAAGGCGTCCCGCCACTTCTCCAAGGTTGCGGCATCGCACGCGCTAAAGGTTGCCACCGACGCGACCGTTTTGTCGAAGTCGCTCCACCATTGCAACGAACGTCCGTCGCGACAAATCATGGTGACGTTTAGATCTGGCTGTAAGTACGCCGCGCCGTGTCGAGCCAAATCTAATTCACGATACCACGGCAGTTTTGTCACGCCGCGATGGAAGAACGAATGGATATTGTGGAGAAAGCCCGAGTCCGCGGGATGCTCGATGGTCGACAATCCGCCACCGAGATTGTGGCTGCGATCAATCGAAAGCGTGCGAAGCCCAGCGAGTCCGCAGTACGCTTGCAGTACCAAACTGTTGTGGCCTGTTCCCAGAATGACGCCATCATACTGCATGTCGAACTCGCACAAACTCGGTCGGAAGGTCGATAGTTCCCTGGGGTGACCGCGAGTTACGCCAATGCCTCGGAAATGATCTCGCCGTCAACCAAGGGTAGCGGGCGACCGGTTCGATCAGCGATCAATAGATGTGGGTCGATGCCGAGCAGGTGATACATCGTGGCGAGAAGATCCTTGGGGCTGATAGGTCGATCGGCGACGTCCGATCCGTGTTGGTCGGAAGCGCCGACGACGTGCCCACGTTTCACGCCGGCTCCAGCGATCAGCGAGGTGTAAACGCGCGACCAATGATCTCGACCGCCGCCTTTCTGACTGTTCAGCTTTGGCGTCCGACCATGTTCGCTCGTGCAAACCACCAGAGTCTCGTCCAGCAATCCACGTTGATCTAGGTCGGTGATCAGGCCATACCACCCCATGTCAAAGCCGGGGCAAAGCTCATTCTTCATTCGTGGATAGTGGTTCCAATGCGTGTCCCAGCCTGTTCCCGCCAACCCGTACTCGTCCCAGAACACCGTCGCTACGCGCGTGCCAGCCTCGGTCAAACGTCTCGCTGCGAGACAGGCTTGCCCAAACAGTGTTGCTCCGTAGAGTTCGCGAGTCTGCTGTGGTTCGCGACGAATATCCAAAGCCTTCGCCAGTTGATCAGACTCCAGGATTGCGAGTGCTGACTGCTGATGGCGGGTAAGTTCGTGCCCGGCACGCGAATCCGCAAGTGGCGCAATTGCGTCATTCAACTGTGTGAGCAAAGACTTGCGGCGATTCAACCGATCGAGCGTGACGTCTTTGTCGGAACGTGTCGCGGCAGGCAAGAAGAAACGGCAATCGTCGGCAACGCCCATATACGGATCGTTGTCGGTGTAGACCATGTCGCGCAGCGTCTTTTCATGGCCCTTAGTCGCAGTCCCCGCAAAGTCCGTCCAGAGGGGATCGAACTCGGCGCCTAAAAACGCAGCATAGGGCCCGGCTCGCGGTACTTCGCCTTCACGGTGGCTGCTAAATTGAAACGGCAACGCAATGTTATTAGGAATTGCCGAGGCTTGTTCGCGGCCTTGGCTCTCTACATATTCAACCACGGAACCAAAGAACGGCCAGTGACGCGAGTCGCGCGGGCTCAATTCCATCGCAACATCGATCGCGGGAGTGCCGGTCAGCGCATACGCAACGCCGTGGATCGGGTGGGGATGTGTCAACGAGCGAAGTACGGTCACTCGGTCCATAACTTTAGCATGATTCGGCAGCAACTCGCACACGTCGCAACCGGGCAAGGTCGATGCTATGCCGTTCAACTCGCCGCGAATCTCAACCGGGGCATCGGGCTTCATGTCCGCCCATTCGAGCTGACTGGGCGCGCCGTAGAGATGGATAAGTATCACAGACTTGGCCTTGCCGAACGACGAGCCATGTTGCGACGACGAGGCAGACAACTCGCGAAGATTCAACAAATCCGCTAAGCCAATTCCAGCCAACCCCAGGCCGCCAACTCGTAACATTTCGCGACGAGTGACTCCTCCGCAGAGCTGTTTGGACGATCCGAGAATTCGCAGCATACGTTCCTCCTTCGTCCCGATTATCAGTATTTGGGCAGCAATAGTCTAGTCTTGGGGCAACGGCGACCGCAAATTACGATCGCACCGACTCCAATGCGGCTGAAGCCAAACGCGCCAGCCGTGGATCTTTGGACGCTGTGGCTGCTTCCAACTGGGGAATCGCCGCCGCTGCGGGCTTCCCAATTCTTCCCAGTGCCCAGGCAGCTCGCTGTTGGACCACCGACTCTGGATGATTGGCAACAGCCACGGCGAGAGTGGGCACCGTCGAGGCGGCTGAAGTTTCCATTCTTCCTAGTAAAGTCGTCGCCCAGAAGGCTACATCAAGTCGATCAACATTAATCATCTCCTCTAACGCTGCAGCATCGGAGGCAGTCGGTGCGGGTAACTCCTCGAGCGCGGCGACGGCCCAATTCCGTACTTCTTCGTCAGCGTCACCGCAAGCTTTTACAAGCGGGATCGCTGCCGGCGCTGCGCCCGCTCCCAGTCGAGCCAACGACTCGGCGGCCTCGCGGCGCGCCGCAATGTCCGACGCAGCCAGCGAAGCAATCAGTGCTTCAACATTTTGTGACATAGAACGTCCTTGTGGTAATGGCGGTGCGGTTTACTTGCCGGAGTGTAACTCATCGAGTTCTTCGAGCTTCAAGCGAATACTGACGATGTAGGGAGCCTGTTCCTTTTCCCAGTGTCCATAGGTCGTGGTAACAATCGTTCCATCAGGCAATATCTCGACGGCAGGGTATGCGCAATCAGCACCCTTGTGATTGTCCATCAATCGAACACGGTACTGTCCTTCGCGCCCGTCGACGATGTCATCGTACGTTCCGACCCACGCCACCCAATCTCCCTTTGTTGGACTCTCGCGAGTCGTATCGCGGAAAGAGATAAACAAACGGCCATCTGGACCATACACCCCGGTATGCCGATCGCCGGTTAGGGCGGCTGGCAACTCTCGCGGTTCGGTCCACGTTTGGCCTTCGTCGTCGGAGAAGATTACGTGAGAGTTACGGCGACGGCTGTTTTCTCGGAGGAGGACTGCCATCTGACTGCCATTGGGCGACCGGATCAGACCGGGCTCGCATAGATGAACGGCCGTGTCCTTCTGAACCATCTCGGGCGCAGACCAAGTCAATCCGCCATCACCCGAAAATGTTTTATACAAGCGGAACTCGACGGGATTCTTTCTCTCAGCCTTGGCTTGGAAGAAACGCCCGTCGTCATGAAACATCGCAAGATAGCTTCCCGGTTCCTTGAGTTTGCCCACGAAGCCCACCACTACAATCCCGCCCCAATCTCCAACGGCGTTTAGCTCCGACCAACTTTCACCATCGTCCTCGCTGATTGCCAGCCTCGCTGGATACAATCCGGACCACATGATTAACCGCTTCTTTCCGACTTTATCGACAACGCGATGGATTGTCGGCACCTCTTGGCTCGTTGCCCAACTCGTGGGTGTTGGCAATCGCTCTGACCAAGTCAGCCCAGCGTCGGTGCTTCGTTTGTAGACGATGGCTCCGCGCCCGTGACCTTTCGGATAAACGCACAACATCGTCTTGTTGTCTTCAAGCAACACGGTTGTAGGATGCCCCAAGTATTGTCCGGCCTCGCGGTCAACTACGACTTGCCGATGCTTCTGAGCGGCAAGGTCGATGGTGGGAATCGTGTAAGCGGCGGGCAGTGGCTCGGCGGCGCGAACAACTGTGAAAATGCCGCAGCAGAAGCCGAGTGCGAACAGTCCAGGTAAGAACGATCGAGATGACATCGTATGCTTGGTCCTTTCAATTCAGAATCGCGATTCACGGGGGCGCTACCAGTGTCCCCGCGCGGCCGCCAGGAAGCAAGGTCTCGTCGCGATCTTGCGACTTTGTTATCTTCGGTCCCTTCCATTTATGCATCGAATTGGATACTTACAGTTGAGCGTTCCTATTAAAACGCTGCCGATCCTCGAGCGTTGGGAATGTGCGTCGTGTGGGAATTGCTGCCGAGGTAGTGTGATTCCGCTGAGCGACGCGGATATGGAGCGATTGAAGCAACAGCGTTGGGAAGAGCACCCCGATTTCGAGAGCGTTCGCACAGTTACGAACCGCGGGTGGTTTGATAAGCGAGCTCAACTCGCGCAACGCCCGGACGGCTCGTGTGTCTTTCTGACACCAGACAATCGCTGTCGAATTCACGCTGAATTTGGCGAAGCAGCCAAGCCGCTTGTCTGCCAAATGTACCCTCTACAGCTAGTTCCTCAAGAGAAGCGTGTCATCTTGACGTTACGACGGAGTTGCCCTTCGGCGGCTGCCGATCGAGGTGCCGAGTTGCAGAAGCGTCTAAGTCACGTGACGCAACTTGCGGAGCGTGGAAGGTTGCTGGACATAGCGATACGAGCACCGTCTATAACTCGACGATACCGTGGTTCGTGGACAGAGGCATTAACGGTGGCACGAGCTATCGAACGGCTGCTCGTCGACGAACGATTTCCGTTGGTGCGGCGATTGGTTCATGGTGTCCGGTTCTGTGATCTGGTCGAGCAGTGTAAATGGCGGCGCCTCGTGGAAAAGCAACTGCCCGAGTTGATGACGCTGCTTGAAGATGCCTGCCACCAAGACGTGAGTGATTTGTTCGCGAAGCGGCAACCTCCGCAAGGTGCGGTTGCGACCCTCTTTCGGCAAGCGGCCGCGGAATACTTGCGATTGCATTCAAGCTATCGTGTCACCGACTCATGGCATGAGCGTTGGCGATTGGCCCGCGCGGCCCTCGCGATCGCGCGAGGGAGGGGGCGAGCTCCCCTGCTTCACCCGTCGTTTCCCGAGGTGACGTTCGAAGCCTTGGAGGAACCCCTCGGACATTTGACTCCAGAAGTTCAACGCCCTTTTGTGCGTCTGTACGAAGCGAATGCAAGGTCCTTGCAGTACGTGGTCGCCGCGCGCCCCGGTTGGTCGATCGTCGAGTCGTTCCGTGCTTTCGCCTTGGCTTATCCGGTTGCCTTGTGGATTATGCGCTGGTCTGCCAACAATCGTTCGCCAACCAACGAAGACGCCATTGAGATGGTGACAATCATGGACCGAGGACAAGGTCACGAACCGCTCGCTGGCTCGCAGCACCGAAGACGCGTGGCAACGATCGCTCGTACCAGCCAGCTGGAGAAAATGATCGTGTGGTATGCGCAGTAGCTTGGGCTGTCAGCTCAATTCCCGGTGACGATTGATGATCTGTCGCGGTGTCGCTGTTCCCGTTGTACCGAGTTGTTGCACGGTAATGCTGGCGACCAAGTTCGCAACGTCCGCTGCTTCGTGATCGCTCGCACCGCTCAATAGGGACGCCACGATCCCGCTTGTCGCGCTGTCGCCTGCCCCCACAATGTCGATTGGGCCATGCACCTTATGTGCCGGTGACAGTAATATCTCACCACTTGGGAGAGCAACTAATATCCCACCCTCGCCAAGCGTAGCGTAAACCGGACGTCCAGTTCGCTGCGTCAAGTCTTTCGCAGCCTGTTCAATAGACGACGTATCGGTGCCCAAGGCGTCAAGCAACTCCGCCCGATTGCCCTTCAACACCCCACACTGAAAGCAGCGAAGGTGCCTGCGGCTGTCGACGAATACAAGCTTGTCTGGTTGCTTGGCGGTAAGTGCTTCAAGCGTTTGCCTGGTAGTGTCGTTAACGACTCCCCAATTGGTTTCATTGATCTGGTCGAGCACGATCAGTCCGTCACATACGTCAAATAGCTCTGCCAACTTTCGGCACACTTGCTCTGACGTCGAGTCCGAGAGCGGCGCCCGTGTGCGAAGATCGAGTCGATTGAGTTCACGCCACGTCCCCGTCGCATCTTGCTTCATGGGCTTGGTGTACGTGGGAGTCAGTCGCTGTTCGTCTCGAATTATGTAGGTGGTATCTACCGGTAGCTGCTGCAATTCTTTGAGTAAATCGTATGCCTGTCCGTCATCGCCAATCACGGCCAAAGGAATGAGTCGTCCCACGCCCAGCGCAGCCAGGTTGTTCATGACGGTGCCCAATGCTCCCGGTGAATTTCGAACATGGGCAATTTGATACGCCTCTAGATCGGTCTCGATGGAGATCTCTTCAACCCCAGGTTCGATGTCCAGATAACGATCGAGGAACAAGTCTCCGACCAGCCCGATGGTCAGGTTTGGAAAATGAGCGAGTAGCGTTTCGAGTCGAGAGTTTGAAAGCATGAGGTTAACTCACTGCGTGACGGAAGCCTCGCCGGCCAAGGCGGCTTGCCGTAGATGAGGCAAAGTTTGCCGATGGTCGCCGCACACATAAAAGCTCTCGCCACCATCGGCAACCGTTCGGACTAGGATCGTTTTCCACGGTCGATAGTAATACTGCGGATTGGATTTCGAAGCCTCTTGCTGAAAATCGCCATCAATAGAAATCAAGTCGAACGCAGCCGTTGTGAACTTCGCGATTCGCTTACCATCCTGGTGTGCCACATTGCGTGCCATGGACAGCGCCTTCAGATAGACTTCCGGGCCCATGACAGCAGATCCAAAACACAGAAACACACCGCCTTCGAGTTTGCTTACCGTATCGCATACAGTCAGGAAGTCGCGGTAGCTGGCCGTTCCAAATGCGGCCGGGTCAAAATTAGGGTGTTCGTGAATAATGTCGTAACCGATGCCCGTGTGGACCGTGATGGGGATGCCCAGCCGTACGCAGGCCGCAGTTACGCTCGTATCCTTGTGTGGAAATTCACTCTCCAGGATCGCACGTCCAACAGCTTCACCGAGCCCCATCCCATTCGCCGCGCCTTCGCGAACGATATCGTTGATCTCGCCTGTTTCTCTCCATAGCCCAAATTCGCCCGAACGGATATAGCGTGCAACGCTTTCACATGTCGCACCAATCCGCGACATCTCATAGTCATGAATCGGTCCTGCTCCGTTCATCCCGACGTGGGTGATCAAGCCGCGTTCGAGCAGATCAATAAAATGCCGCTGGACCCCCGCTCGCAGCACATGTGCGCCCATGAGCATCAAGATTGACGCGCCTCGCTCGCGGGCGGTGACCAGACGTGTGCCTAAGGTTCGGATTCGCCGCTTCGACTCTTCGTCCAAACCTCCTGGCAGTTCGTCGAGCGAAAGTAAGGACGCATGCTGTAGGTCGTGTGTGCGTTCGGAGAGCGGCTTGATGATCAATCGCGAACGATCAAACTGTGGATATAGCGTCATATGCCTTCCATTCCCTTCAAGCCAGCGGAATCAGACTCTGTAAAGAATCGAGTTCGCGATAGTCCCCAATGATGATATCGGCGCCGGCTTGGATCAATCGATTTCGTTTCCAGTCGTTGATCCCTTCGCGGGCCTCCTCATCACTCGCAACGCCGATCGCTAGCCCGCCAACTTTCTTGATCTCCTCGATTTCGACATAACCATCTCCAAAACCAACGATCTCGCTGCCTGAAAAACCGGCGTCGCGAATCATCTGTTCGATGATCATCGCTTTCGAGAAATTCTTATAGTCATCAATCGCGCCGTAGATACGTTCGCCAAAGAAATGGTCGAGCCCAAGTACCGCCACTTCATCTCGCACGTAGGTGATGTCCGTACCCGATGCCAGGTAAAGCGTCAGGCATTGACCATGGAGCCACTCGAGCAACGAACGGGATCCAGGAACCGTCAGCATGTCAGCATCAACGCGACCGCTACGTACCGACTCCACGCGCCCGCCAACTTGCTCCCAGAGCAAGTCGTGATAGCGGTGTTTATACACCAGCGGTTCAAGGGCAGCGCCGTGACGTTTTGTAACTTCTCCGGCCAGCTGGATCATTTGATAGATCGTCTGTTTGCCATTCAGGCGCATGACGAATTCATCGACACAAGCGTGTAAATCATCGCGAGTTTCGTTCGTTCCTGTCGCGGCCAGAATGTCGACCATCATCGGGATCATCACTCCCTGCCAGTTGCGGCGAAGCAGGGACAAAGTCCCATCAAAGTCAAAGATGGCGGCCCGAAACGGACCGCGAGGATGATCGCGATTTATGATTTCGAGGGCGTCGGTGGTGGGCATAGCATCGATCGCAAAGTGCGTTAGGACGAAGTAGAAATGTTCATGCACGCTTGCGTAAAGAGTGTACTGCGTGCCGCATCTACGTCCAGGGAGTGAAGCTGGTCGAAGCTCGCCCTGTCGACTAGAATGCGACGGTCCATACGCCATTCTTCCATCACTTCCTGGGTTATCATGCTCGAACGACCTGAAAAACCGCCAGCGTCACCACAGCGAGCCAGCAACTCGTTGCTCACCGTTATCATGTTGCTTGTCATTGGCACAGTCTGTGCCGGCACGCTGTTAATGCTTCCGACGGGGGCCATCGGCCCGGCAATTGTGTTTGGGGGAGTGATGTTTTTTGGCATGATTGGGTTTCATTATGTCGTCTGGGGGCGATGGATGACACGCGTGTTGCGTGAGGAAGCGGCGAGGGAAGAACAGCGAGCCGAAAATGTCGACTGATTGGCGCGAGGCACTTGATCGAGAGATCGACCAACGGTTCTCGCAACTTGTCGAGATCCGTCGCCACCTGCACGCTCATCCCGAGCTATCAGGGCAGGAACGAGATACCAGCTTATATCTTTATCAGTTGCTGCGTGATTTGGGTTTCTCGGTGCAAATGGGCCCCGAGGGTTGCGGACTGATTGTTGATGATGACTCGCAAGCGACTCAGTCGCGAGTCGGGATCCGCGCCGACATCGACGCGTTGCACATTCGCGACGCAAAGAAGGTCGATTATTGCAGCCAAAACGAAGGCGTTATGCACGCCTGTGGTCACGATGCACACACGGCAACGGTGTTTGGTGCCATCACCGCACTAAAAGCTTTGAAGACGAGTGGCGAACTTCCGTGGGATGTTTCATTCCGTGCGATCTTTCAGCCCGCCGAAGAGACATGCGAAGGCGCGACCGGCATGATTCGATCGGGAGCTTTGGAAGGTGTAACGTCGTTGATCGCAGTTCATATGGACCCAGCGCGTCGCGTCGGACATATCGGCTTTCGAGCAGGTGTACTGACAGCCAACTGTGACGAAATGGAGATTGTGATTCACGGTCGTGGCGGCCATGCCGCGCGACCTCATGAAGCCAGCGATCCGATTGCCGCCGCGGCTCAACTGGTCAATGCCTTGTATTTGTTCATACCACGGGTTACGGACAGTCAAGACGCAGTGGTAGTAACGATCGGGAAAGTCGAGGGTGGTGATCACGCTAATGTGATTCCAGAGTTCGTAATGCTTCGCGGCACGATTCGAACGCTGGATCAAGTCGTCCGGCGGAAGACCATGGAACACATCAGCCGGATTGCAAGTTCGGTCGCGCAGACCAGTGAAACGAAGATCAATGTGCAGTTTGGACTCAGCTGCAAGTCCGTGGTGAATGACGCCAAGGTACTGCAAGTGCTACGCCTTGCCGCTCGCGATGTGCTCGAGGCGGGCGGCATCGAAGAAATTCCTCGACCGAGTATGGGGAGCGAAGACTTTGCGTTCTATCTTGAACAAGTCCCAGGCGCGATGATCCGGCTTGGGTCTACGTCGGAGCGTGTAGGCGGTTCGGGGCTTCATACGCCAACATTCGATATCGACGAGGAATCACTCCGCATCGGTGCGCGAGTCTTGTCACGCGCGACCGTTTACTTAGCTGATCCCGACCGAGAACGGAGATTGGAAGATAATCAAGGTGCAGGAGTGTGGTAGGCCGCGAGTGCGCACAACGCTAGGAAAGCTCTACGCGTTCAATATACTCGCAGCCAACGAGCAAACAGCTTCGGCTGTCATGCACGATTGGTGAAACGTGAACCACTCGCGACCGCAAATAGAGCTGAGCGGGCGGCGAGCCGAAGGTTACAACGAACTCGATGAAGTCCGGAGCAACGTCGGTTATGTAAGAGAACCCTCTTGAGGAAATGTCACGACAACGAACATCAAAAAAGTCTTCGCGTTTCGGCATCGTTCCGCCGTGACACACACCGATGGCTTGAAGATACGGGTAAGAACGACGAGGGTAGGCTCGGTGCTCGATGCCTCGCCGAGTTGGAAAATTTTCGTCGTGGGCAAGATCCGCGGCTGGAAGAGCTGCCTGCCCGAGCTTCGTGCTGACTCTGGCTTCCAGCTTTCGCGCCATACTCGATAGTTCATCGAGTTTCTCAAATGCTCGGTGCTGTTCCGAAATATCAATTCCGCTCGCGATGACCGAAGGGCCTCGCTGAGTCTTAAAGGGCAATCGGGAGAACACCCACGAAATGCGTCGACGATCTCCGCGCTTGGTCAGTAGATAACTCTCGCACTTTACGGTGTGCTCGCCGGCCTTCAGTCGCGCGAAGACGTCGTGTATCAGTGGGGTTTCTTCAGGCAACAAAAACGTACCCCACAGTGTCCGCTTGCGCACCTCATCTAGCGTAAACCCTCCAAGCGATCGACACGCTTTGTTCAGTCGAAGAATGTCACCCTCGTCGTTTAGCAATAAAACGATGCTATCCAACGAGTCGATTGTTGACGACAGAAACTTGGACTGATCAGACAGAGCCTTTTCCGCGCGGCGATGCGCGAGAGCGGGCCCTAAAAGCAACGCAAGCGAGTGAACGAACAAAACATCATCTGGCGTGAAATCACGACACCCGTACGTAAATACACCAATCGCTCCGAACTTTTTTTCTTGGTAGAACGCCGGGCAAACGATTCCGCTAGCTGCGCCCGATTCAACGAGTGGTCCGTCGGTAAAGCGAGTTTCACGGGCGAGGTCTGCGACAACGATCGGGTGGCCCGTGTGAAGGGCGAAACCGGCGATTGAGCCTGTGGGCGAATCGTCGGTTATCTCGCGATATAGCGATTCGTGTCGAATTCCCGGACTTGAGCACTTGCTAATTCGGCGTAATAACTGGCCGGGTGTGCCCGTAAGATCTGTCGCAAGGACGATCTTTGCATCGAGTGTTGTCGCGGCAAGGATCGCTGCTTCATCCATCAGAGTGGACGGGTCTTCGATGGACTGAGCGCAACGACTGAGCAACATCAGCGCCGATTGACGGGTCGGACACTGCGGCTCCGTCTCTTCGTACTTACTCGACGCAGGCACAATCATGCTCAGAACTTCGCGTTCAAGATTCGATGGAACGGCGATGGTCGTCACAGGTTGCGTCCTAGTGGGGAATGCACGTTATGAAGCGTTAACTGATTCTGCCTGGGAAGCCGCTCCCAGCGACGCGTTTCCAGAATCATTGCCGGTCGCACGAGCGATATGCGATCCCGACGCTGAGTCTTCCTGAAAAATCGCCCCCAGCGATGGGCCCAACCCTAACCGCGACGCAATGGCAAATCCCAAGCACAGATTTGCCAGTGATATGAAGCACAGGAAGCTGAATTGGAATAACGAAGCAAGCATCTAGACGGCACAGCTCAGACGAAGAATTCGCAAGGGTCCCCGCCCAGAAGTATAGGTCAGGCCCGCGACTTCGACTGACTAGCAACGATGCGAACGTCAGATACGACCAGGATTGATGAGACGGTGGTCGTTTTATATTGATCGTCGTATCTAATCTAATTCTCGCGTCTGTCTACTGGCGATCCGCTGATTGAGCTCGCACCACTGGTTCCCCCGGCGTAGTGGCACGAATGGCGGTTGGTCGCTGGGACGTAGGCTGGACGTGCCGCGTGGCGACCTGTCCGCCGCCGACACCGCTCCGAGATTCGCGGGCCAATCGATCCAGGAGATCGGAAGTTGGCTGTTCCAAAACGTAAACACGTTCTTGGGACTGAGGATTACCGCGAGAACGCACAATACAGATGACTTCTGTATCGCCCTGTACGTTGGAGTTTTGCTCGTTGGGAGTGCGGCCAAGAGCATTCGCAGGTACATCTTGCAGCTGGGCGCTCGCGAGTTCAACGGGTGAAACCGCCTGAGCCGTGGCGTCTGGATTAGCATCGATCCGTCGTGGCTTGATTCGGCTGGGCGACAGACCCTGCATCGCAATCGCTTCTACATTTGCCTGATACAGACGTCGCTGTCCCACACGATCCAGCTCCCAATGAATGGTCGGCAGCGATGCGTAAATACCTTCATCATCTTTGGGGTCGCCGTGATTGCATATTCCAATCAGGTACCCGTCGTTCGAGAACAATCCGCCGCCGCTACGTCCCTGTGCGGGTTCTCCGGTCGCCTCGATGTTGGGTGGACCCAAGTAACGATCGATCGACGTAATGCGACTCTCCCTTACACTCGGATCCGTACCGTTATCACAGCCGACGCTGAAAACGATATCGCCTCGTGCAAACTGATGTCCGGCTGGAGCAATTCGCACGGGTTCCACCGCGTAGCCAGGAACGAAACTTACCAAACCAATGTCGCGTGTGAGATCGTAGCTAATGAGTGTTCCTTCCACCGTGCGAAGCTGTCCATTTGGAAACAGATCGACGAGCACGCGGCCCTGTCCGGCGGAGTCTCGAAAAATGTGGCCGCAAGTGACGGCGAGCGCTTCGTTTCCATGCCTATCAACAATTGTGCCCGTGCCAACAGAGTGGCCGCTGGCGTCTTCAATACGCAGCCGAATGGTGGCCTCGTACGCCGCGCGACGAGGGTTGCCCGTGATTTCGGACGAGTGATCGACACGATCGAATTTGGAATCGGGAGATTGGGCCCGCACATTTTCATGGCTGAATGTTGGTCTTTGTTCGTGCAGGCCTGACGGTTCAGTCTCGACGAGCGACTTCGAAGTGGGCGTCTTGGCAGTGGATTCCGCACTAGCGTACATTTGCAGTAACCGCGCGTGGCTGCAGGCGCCAACGACTCGATCAACTTCGCGACCATTTGACAACATGACGAAGCATGGCACGCCTGTGACTTGGAATCGAGCGGCAACTTCTGGCTGCTGAGATACGTCGATCTTTTGGATCGGATAACCGTCGCGAGTTAGACGACCGATAGTCGGCTCCATCGTTCGACACGGTCCACAGGTGGGAGAGGTAAAGTCTAGTAAGACCGTATCGCCGGCTCCAGAGAGCGCGACGACAAGCGCGAACGCGTTGAGAGTGACCATCGTGTCCCTCCATGGATCGATCAGTCGTTTACGAATAGTTAGACAACTTTAAGCGGTAACATCCTGTCGCCACTTCCAGCGCGCTCGATTCTTTCGCTGCGTGCTAGCAAGGCCACGTCTAACCGTGGCGGGAATGTCGCGTCGAATTGAAAACTTTACAAGCCCAATCTGCGGTGTTTTGCAAAGATGTCATCCGTTTTATTTTCCATTTCTTGGAATTTGGAGCGATTCGGCATGTTTGCGAGACCGCGTCAGCTTTCAACGCAATGTTCGTACCAATCCGACGTCACTCGCGTGTGAACTGTGAATGGTTACGAGATTGACATATGAATCACTGCTCGAAACTTGGCTAGTTGAGTTCCAGCTGAATCGCAACATTCTGAAGTCTTCCAAGTTCGGCTATGCTATCTCTACTTGGTAGGACTGAAAATCGAATGACATGCGCAAGCGAATCGACTCAGAAAAAGTGGAAGCAACGTCAGGGGAATCGACCGTGAACTTCAATGACCGCAAGGACGATCCCCGCGCGCCGCTGCAGCCTGGCGAATTGGCGCCCGATCTAAGCTTGCTCGACCATGTTGGTCAGGCAATTTTGCTCAGCTCACTCTGGCAGTCCCAGCCGCGCGTGTTGTTGTTTGTTCGACACTTCGGTTGACCCATGTGCCGAGAGCACGTGGTCGACGTGCGAGACAATTATCGGCGATTCCTTGACGCGGGCGGCGACGTCGCCGTGATCACGATGGGGTCGGTCGAGCAGACATCTGAGTTCCGCGAACGCAATCGGTTGCCATTCGTTTGTCTCGCAGATCCAAAGCGGATCGCTTATCAAGCCTACGGCGTGCCCCGCGGCACGACCTTGCAAGTTGCCGGACCGGCAGTGTGGGCAGGCGGACTTCGGGCGACGCTTCGAGCTGGCGTCGGCAAACCCGTGGGCGATGTTTTGCAGCTGCACGGCTCGTTCATTGTCGATGTCCACGGAATCATCCGCGTCACTTACATCCCCAAACACTCGGCAGATCAACCGACGAATGACGAGTTGATTGCGCAGTTGCAAAATATTGCTCGCGGTAACATTGTTGGTCGCGACGAGCACCGATAGGATAGAGAACTCATGCCCTGTATCTTCGAAGAGTGTGCCTGCCTGTAATGTCTCGTGTTGTCTTGGCCATGTCTGGTGGTGTCGATAGCAGTGTTGCCGCGCATCTGCTGGTCGAGCAAGGGCACGAAGTGGTTGGCGTATTCATGCGACACGGCGAGGAAGCGGTCGAAGCTTGTTCGGTCGATGGCAAACAGGCGAATTGCCCGCTCTTGCCGTTACTGAATAATCGGGCAGACCACAAACAAGGCTGCTGTAGCGCATCCGATGCCGAAGACGGACGACGGGTCGCGGATCGGCTGGGCATTCCTTTCTATGCTCTGAATCTTCAGGCCGAGTTTCGCCAGATAATCGATTACTTCGTTGATGAGTACACCGCCGGTCGCACGCCTAACCCGTGCGTGATGTGCAATAACTGGATCAAATTTGGAAAACTATTCGATTACGCGGACAGCATCGAGGCTGAGTTTGTGGCTACAGGCCATTACGCTAGAATGCGATTGTCAGTCGAAGATGGTGTGCCAAGCCTGACGCGTGGCGTCGACAAGTCAAAGGACCAGTCGTACGTGCTGTTCGGAATTGAAAGACATTTGCTGTCGCGTATGCTGTTGCCTGTTGGAGCCTTTGAAAAGTCGAAGATACGCGAAATCGCGAGCGGCTTGGGATTGAATGTCGCTGAGAAGAAGGACAGTCAGGAGATTTGCTTTGTCACGAACGGCAAGCACGACGAGTTCGTTCGAGCGAGGCGAAGAAATATCGATACCTCGGGGCAGATTGTGACGACGGATGGACAGGTCGTTGGCGAGCATCCGGGAATTGAGCGATTCACAGTTGGGCAGCGCAAGGGGTTGGGCGTGGCCATGGGCGAACCGTACTTTGTCACGCGAATCGACCCCACGTTCAATCAAGTCGTAATCGGTCAACGTGGCGAACTTGCCAGGAACGAGCTGACCGCTGCTGACACGAACTGGCTCATTGAACCTCCGCCCGAGCCTTTCCGTTGTCTCGCACAGATCCGTTACAACGCCGCGGCGACACCAGCAACCGCCGAGGTACTGACAGGTGGTCGGCTGCACATCAAATTCGACGTTGCGCCGTTTGGAATCGCGCCTGGCCAAGCGGTCGTCTGCTACGAGGGAGACCAAGTATTAGGCGGCGGCTGGATCGAATCCGAGTGATGTCCGCTAGTTGCGATTCGCCACAACCTCACTTGGTTTGATGTCGTACTTCTCGACCAACCGATACAGCTTGCGACGGTCGATGCCAAGCGTCTTGGCCGCTCGCGTCTTGTTTCCGGACTCTCGTCGCAAGACCTCGATTACCTTTGCACGCTCAATAGACGACAGATCGTCTGTATCTGCAAGAATTGACGGTGAGTCCGTGGACGACCGATTCATGATTTCACGCGGGAGATCCCGCAGCCGGACGACATTGCCTTCTGCCATGATCTTGCCGCGTTCGATAGCATTGATCAGTTGCCGTACATTTCCAGGCCAATCGTATCGTTCGAGTGCCCGCATAGCGTCGTCTTCGATCTCCCAACCTTCCCCGAGAAAATGTGACACAAGCAGTGGTAAGTCGCCTTGTCTCTCGCTGATCGGCGGCAATTCGAGCGACATGACATTGATACGATAGAAAAGATCTTCGCGGAACTTGCCCTCTCGGACTTCGTCGGCCAAATTGCGGTTAGTGGCAGCGAGAATTCGGACGTTGACTTTCCGCTCTTTAATGGAGCCGACGCGTCGCATCGAACCGTCTTCGAGCACTCGTAACAGCTTAGCTTGGAGCGAACCTGGCATTTCCCCGATCTCGTCAATAAACAAAGTCCCTCCGTCGGCGACCTCGAATAAGCCCTGCTTCGTACCAACAGCACCGGTAAACGAACCCTTCTCGTGACCGAAGAGTTCACTTTCCAAAAGCGTCTCGGGAAGCGCGGCGCAATTAATCACAACCAGGGGTTTGCGTGAACGCTGGCTCTGCCGATGCAGTGCCTGCGCAACCAATTCCTTTCCCGTACCACTCTCGCCCTGAATCAAGATGGCCTTGTCGCTTGGGCCGGCTCGTTCAATCAAGCGATAAACTTCGCGCATGGCTGGCGATTGCCCCACCATATTGGACTGGGGCTGATTGCGTTCAAGCAGCGCCTTTAGCTGCTGATTCTCCTTGCGCAGTGCTCGACGCTCTTTGGCGCGACGAATAACGGTTTCCAAGTCCTGAAGCGGAAAAGGCTTTTGCAAATAATCAAAAGCTCCGGCCTTCATCGCTTGGACCGCGGTGTCGATCGACCCCTTTCCCGTGAGCAGAATGACCTCACATTCGACTTGAGTTTCCTTGAATTTCTCCAGTAATTCGAGTCCACTCAGTCCAGGCATCATCATGTCGAACACGGCGACGTCGAAATCTCGCCGCTGGACCATGTCGATCGCCTCATCGCCGCATGACGCATCGGACACGCGAAATCCGCATCGCGTGTAGCGCCGCACCAAGGTATCGCGAAACTCGTCGTCATCATCGACAACCAAAAGATCAACCTCATCCGCTTCTGGCATCTGCTTTCTCCTAGCCAACACAGTGCTCCTCTATTCGGTAAGGCAAACCGCGCGCCGCCGTACTTAGAAGGGGCGGTCTGCTGATGTGCTTGATCCTTCGTGGGAGCCAGTTCTTCGCGTCAGAGCGTGTCCGATCAAAGACAACAGTCTTTTGCGGCGAAATCGCATGACGTGCGGATTCGCACACATGCTACATTAGAGCACAGCCGTGAAGGGCTCGATACCTCGGCATTCGGGCTAGGTTGCGAGGTGGTCGTGTAAACCAGCGAGTGTCTTCCTGGCAAATCAGATCACGGCCCAACACTTGCACGAGTACGTTGTTAGACACAATCGACGTCAATTCGAATGGGGAGATGTGACCATGCGAACTGCAATGAATCGGATGTTATCGTTGAAAGTTGCGGATGTTATGTCGCGGTCTGTTGTCGAGGTGTCTACGGGGCAGAGCATGAGCGAAGCGGCAGCGGTGTTCGCCGCGCACGGCGTTTCCTCTGCGCCCGTTATCGATGAGCAAGGGTGTTGTGTGGGAATTCTCAGCGCGACCGATTTCCTACGGCGAGACAACTCTGGCAATCACCACGATGTCGAGTCGCAGGTTTTGACACAACGAGGCCTGAATGGTCCATTAGAGACCAAAACGTCGAACGATCTCGTCAGTAACTACATGTCGGATGGTGTTCAGTCGGCGAGCCCCGATCTGTCGCTTCTCAATGCCGCGCGAATCATGTGTTCGGGACACATTCACCATATGCCCGTATTGGACGGTCACGAACTGGTGGGAGTTGTGAGCACGATGGATGTAATCGCCGCGATGATGAACGCAATCGAAGAAGTGGCCGTCGACGAATTGAAGAAAACGTAATTGGAGGGCCAAGAAGTTCGCTTCTTGGCCCACCAATTGCGTCAACTGTAAAGACAGTCGGACCACAACAAGGTCACAATGTTACGAGGAGGAGTTGCCATGAAAGCCACAAAGATCCTGTTCCCAACAGACTTCTCACACACAGGAGACGCGGCGCTTGCGCTCGCGACATCGCTGGCTCGAGATACCGGCGCGACGCTGTTGATTGTGCATGTCGAGGAGCCGCCCACTGCGTACGGCGGTGGCGAGTTGTATTACGGCATCCCAGAGCCGGCCACTGAGGACTTGCTCAAGATGCTCCATAAGGTCGAGCCCACGGACCCAGCGGTGCCCTACGAGCATCGACTTGTCACGGGTGACCCGGCAAATGCGGTCGTGCGATTGGCCGAAGAAGAAGGCGTTGACATGATTGTACTTGGCACACATGGACGTACGGGGCTGTCCCGACTGCTGATGGGAAGTGTCGCGGAAGCAATTGTCCGCCGAGCGAAGTGCCCGGTGTTGAGCTATCGAAAGCCGGAAAAGGTAACGACAGACGCCTAGTGCTTTGTTACAACCAGCATTTGGGATGCACTGGCTGTGCCGGTGATCCCCAAGTTGAATTACGTTGCGGGTTCTAGCTGGTGGAGCCAGTCGCATGTAAGCCGGCAATTGAGCTGCAACGAAGCACGAATTCGAATTTGTGCATTGTAAGTTTTTAAGGAGTCCTAGCATGAGATGTTCAACTGCACTGACCTTGATCTTAGGCGTCGTCGTGTCGTTGAACACGACAGACGCAGAACAGCCGGAAAAGCCTGTCGAGACTTTCATGCATGCCAAACTAGCGCACTCGCAGAGTATCCTGGAGGGGCTTGCCGTCGAAGACTTTGACCAGATCGCGAAGAGTTCCCAAGCGCTGACATTGTTGAGCGAAGAGGCTGGCTGGAATGTACTTCAAACCGCTGAGTACGCTCACCATAGCGAACTCTTTCGGCGCAACACTAGAGCTTTGACCGAGACGGCCCGCAGACAAAATCTAGAGGGAGCGACTCTGGCCTTCATCCAGGTCACTCTGAACTGCGTCGAATGCCACAAGCATATTCGCAGCGTACAGCAAGCTCGGCTCGATAGCCCCGCGTTGCCCTCGCGCCTCGGAGTGGTCCAATAGATCGCACAAAGCGTCTTGTTCAAAGTGGAAAGGAGTGAGCTGTGAATTGGTTTGCCAAGAAGAAAGTACTGGTTCCGGTCGACTTCTCCGAAGAGTCGTTTACGGCGGTAGATTCGGCGTTAGCGCTGGTCGAAAACGCGAGCGATTTGACCATTGTCTACGTTCTCCAAGATTTGTCACCCATGGAGCCAGGAGAGTTGTGGCAGACGGTAGATTCCGAGTCTCGAATCAAGCACGCAATCAAAGCACTTCGCGAGCGGCTCTCCGATGCGCGGTACCGAGAGGTTCAAATGGACGTCGTCATTGGTGATCCAGGCCACGAGATTGCTGCGGTCGCAGAGCGGGAAGGTTGCGATTTGATCGTCTTACCTTCTCACGGACGCACCGGGATAAAACGGATGTTAATTGGTTCAGTGGCGGAACGAGTAGTGCGACTCGCTCACTGCCCCGTATTGGTACTGAGATCTTAGCAACACGCCTTCGAATTATTCACATCAACCATTGGTGTGCAGTTCCGCACACATGATTGACGAATCGAAGTAAGTTAAGAAAGATCTCTAACTGTGCCGACTCAAACATCTAACGAATCGTTCGGCTACGGTCCCACACATCGACTTTCTAACGGCGGAACAGAATAGATGATGGCGGAAGAATCTGCTCGCGGGTCTGTGGACCGCCGCAAGTTTATCGAATCATCTGCAATGGCAAGCGGCTTAGCGGCGGGTTACGGCACGCTCGGCTTTATGGCCGTTCGATTTCTCCATGCGGGAGACGGCGATGCGATCGGTTGGCAGTTCCTTTGTCGTACGGACGAGTTATCTATTGGCGAGTCGTTACCCTACATAACACCGAGTGGAGCCAAGGTGGTCGTTGCACGGCAAAGCGAAGGAAACTCGGCTGACGACTTCGTTGCTCTTTCCAGTGTTTGCCCCCACTTAGGCTGTGCAGTGCATTGGGAATCGCAAAACGATCGATTCTTTTGTCCCTGCCATAACGGGGCATTTGATCCGCAGGGCAATCCGACGGAAGGACCTCCGGCAGCAGCTGGACAGCAACTGTCACGATTCCCATTGTTGGTCGAAAACGGTTTGTTGTTCATTGAAGTTCCCTTGCGCTCCGTCCTGGATACCGGTACGCAAGTCGCCTCCGTGCCCAAGCCATCGCGGCATAACGGTTCCGAACAGGTGGAGGCATAGGTCTTGTCACGCATTGCAGAGTGGCTCTCCGAACGCGTTCCAGTAAGCGGCGCACAGCTCGAAGAACTAACAAACGAGCCCGTCCCATACCATCTGAAACGATGGTGGTTCTGCCTGGGAGGGACACCCGCCTATTTGTTCGTGGTGCAGATTCTCACGGGCATCCTGCTTGCGTTCTACTACCAGCCATCTGCAACGACGGCATACGACTCGATCGCCTACATCACCGAACAAGCAAGCTACGGTTGGTTCATTCGTAGTATGCACAAATGGGCCGCGACGTTTATGATCGCTGCGGTGATCTTGCATCAAATGCGAGTCTACTTCACCGGAGCCTATCGGCGCCCACGCGAGGTCAATTGGCTAATTGGCATGTGCTTGCTGATGTGTACGTTGCTGATCGGATTCACGGGATACAGCTTGGCGTTCGAGCAACTGAGCTACTGGGGCGCGACCGTCGCCGCCAATATTAGCGACGCGGTGCCGGTGGCAGGACGTTTTGCAAAACAGATGCTGCTTGCGGGTGACAGCTATAACGAGCGCACTCTGTCGCGATTTTATATCCTGCACGCGGCGGTGTTGCCTACGACGATGATCTTGCTGATCGCTGTCCATATCGTCTTCATTCGTCTGCATGGCGTAACAGAGTTTCGATTCGAGGGGGAATCAGAAGACGCGCCGCGTCACTTCAACTTTTTCCCCGATCATTTGCTCACCGAACTGACAATTGGCTTGGTGTTGATGATCATGCTCAGCGCCATCTCCACGATTTTTCCCGTCATGATGGGACCAAAAGCTGACCCGCTGACAACGCCGGAAGTAATCAAACCCGAGTGGTGGTTCTACGTTTCATTCCGATGGCTGAAACTGTTCTCTCTTTCGTTCGCCGTGCTAAGCACGGGCTTCATCGTAGGCGCCATGTTTCTTTGGCCGTGGATTGACGGGGCGTTGCGAAAGGTCACAGGCAAAGAGGAAATCAGCGTGTACATCGGCATTGTCGCCACGCTGTTGCTAGTTGGATTAACTGTTTGGGAAGCTGTCGTAACGCATTAGGATCGCGAGCGTACCACATCAAATCATTCCTGGAGTTGGAAGCGAGAGGAAGATGAGTCTACGAGCTAAACAAATCATCATTGCGATTCTTGGTTTCATCTTTCTGCTGTCGCTGGTTTTCGTTCAGTGGGTGGAAGTGACCCGCAAAAATCAAGAGGCGGGCCTCGTACCACACCATATCGCTGTGCCTGTGAAATCCCGCCAGTGCGTGGAATGTCACGCCAAGTCGTCGCCGGGCATCATCGATCACTGGAAAGGAAGCACACATGCGGTTAAGGGCGTTGGTTGCATCGAGTGCCATAAGGCTGAAACTGACGATGTAGATGCCTTTACTCACTATGGACAAACGATTGCCACCGTCGTCACGCCGCGAGATTGTGGGCACTGCCATCAAAACGAACATAAGGAATTTGAACGCAGCCACCATGCCAAGGCCGGCAACATCCTCGCGTCGTTGGACAATCGATTGGCTGAAGTTGTGGAAGGATTTCGCGAAGATATCAGGGATGATCAAGGCAACATCGTCGAAACCCTGACTCGATTCAACCCACACTCTCCCACGCCTGGGATGGCGATCCAGACGGTGGATGGCATGGCCAGCGTGAATGTCGGCTGTAAGCAATGCCACGGCAGCAAGATAGGGCTCGAAGGAACCGATGGAAGCGTGATTACTGTTGATCAACTCAAGCCCGATGCGACAGGCAAGCCAACCAACCTTGACGCAGTTGCACTGGTCAAGCACGATGCCAGCGGTCGACCGGTTCTCACTGCCAGTTCCTGGCCCAATACAGGCATCGGTCGCTTGAACCTCGACGGCTCACTGGGGTCTTGCTCGGCGTGCCATTCGCGTCACGACTTTTCACCGCGCCGTGCGCGTCAGCCCGAGAACTGTGGCAAGTGTCATCTTGGTCCGGATCATCCGCAGAAGGAGATTTACGAAGAATCAAAGCACGGAGTTGCCTTCCGCGACTTGAAAGAGCATATGAATCTCGACGCGAAAGAATGGGTACTTGGCCGCGATTACACTCAAGCTCCGACATGCGCATCTTGTCACATGTCGGCGAATACGTTGAACGGAGAAAAGATCACCCATGACCCGGGCGAACGACTCTCGTGGACGAATCGCCCGCCCGTCAGCGCGGTCATGGATACAGACATTAATGGCAAAATTGTGAAAGAGACGGACGCTGCCAAGCGGCGGCAGACAGTGACCAGCACTTGGCAAGACAAGCGCCAAAATATGCAACAAGTCTGCCTGCATTGCCACACGCAGAACTACATCAATGCCTTCTACCAACAGTACGATGACTTCGTCGTCAACTACAACGAGAAATTTGCCAAGCCGGGAGAGGCGATCATGGCGGCGCTGACGAATAACAAATTGATCAGCAAAGCACAATTCGATGACGAAATCGAATGGACCTGGTTCTATTTGTGGCATCACGAAGGTCGGCGAGCTCGACACGGAGCTTCGATGATGGCTCCGGACTATGCTCACTGGCATGGCATGTATGAAGTTGCGGAACGATTTTACCAAGAGCTAATTCCACAGGCTCGCGAGATCGCTGAGCACGCGACGTCTGCGGGAAAAGGCGATGCGGCCCAGGCAGTTCTAACTGTAATTGATGAGATTCTGGCTCGGCCCGAACACAAGTGGTACGAGAAGAACAAAATCAAATTCACTGGCGACCATGCCGCGATTCATGCGGGTATCGCCGACGAGGTGAAGCAATCGCAAGCCGACAGCGACGCCGCGGCCGCCGACGCAGCATCGGACAATACGCCTGCTGCGAGTACCTCCGATGCCACACCTTCGAACGCCGCCGATGCTGATACAAACAAGCCTGCCGAGGAAGCTGCGACAGACAATGCAGACGCAAGTGCCGCGGAATCTGCGAATGCTGAACGGCAGGCGGCAAACAATCCACTGCGGCTCGAAGGCGTCGTGAATCGTTAATATTGCGTCCCCAGGAGCGGACCGATTGAAGCTGTCAACAATGCACACTCGCAGTTGGACAAGCCAGTCGTGTCACTCGGTGACTTCACGTTTGAAAAGGCAAATCGCTATGGATCGCAGAGGTTTTTTGGCGACAACCGCGACCGCAACAGCTGCCGTGCTAGGTTGTTCTCACGAGACGATTGTCACCGAAGAGCAATTGCTCAACTCAGACAAGATCACTTGGGACAAGGCGCCATGCCGCTTTTGTGGCACGGGATGCGGCGTCGAAGTTGGCGTCGAAGATGGCAAAGTCGTTGCGGTTCGAGGTGACAAGTTGCACGAGGTCAACAAAGGCCTGTTGTGCGCGAAAGGCTATCACTTGCCGGGGTTGTTGTACGGCAAAGACCGTTTGACGCACCCGTTGCTCCGTAAACCGGACGGCAGCGGTTTTGAAAAGATCACCTGGGACAGGGCACTGGATCTCATCGCCACCAAGTTCCAGGAAACACTCGATGAGCACGGTCCAGAAGCCGTCGCGATGTATGGCTCGGGACAATGGACTATTTTCGATGGCTATGCTGCATTGAAGTGGGTCAAAGCTGGAATGCGCAGCAACAATATCGACCCAAATGCGCGGCTGTGCATGGCGTCGGCAGTCATGGGGTTCATGACACAGTTTCAGAGTGACGAGCCCATGGGCTGCTATGACGACTTTGAAGCGGCCGACGATTTTATTCTCTGGGGCAACAACATGGCAGAGATGCACCCGGTACTCTTCAGTCGCATATTGGAACACAAGCGTCAAAATCCGGCCGTGCGCATCGTCGACATCGCCACCCGCTTCACACCAACATCGCAATTCGCGGACGCTTACATCGAAATCAAACCTGGCACTGATTTGGCTCTCGCCAATGGATTGCTGCACTTGATCGTCGAGCAAGATAAAGTGGACCACGCGTTCGTCGAAGAGAACCTCGTTTTCAAACGCGGTAACGAGAACATCGACGAGATTGGCTACGGATGCTTCGGCGAGCAGGCCGAACATTACACATTCAGCGATACAGCCGTTGCAAGCTCCTTCGAAGAGTTAAAAGCGTTCTTGAAGGACTACACTCCGGCGAAGGTCAGCGAACTGACCGGTGTTCCTGAATCGCAAATTCGCAGTCTGGCCGATATGTACGGCGATAAAAAACGCTCGACGCTCAGTTTGTGGTGTATGGGCGTGAACCAACACGTACGCGGTACGTGGATGAACAACCTCATCAACGACTTGCATTTGTTGACTGGCAAGATCAGCCGGCCTGGCAACAATCCTTTCAGCCTAACGGGACAGCCATCGGCCTGCGGAACGGCTCGCGAAGTCGGTACTCTCTCGAATCGCTTGCCCGCTGACATGCTCGTTACGGTAGATGAACATCGAGCCAAGGCCGAAGAAATCTGGGGTTTAGAAGCGGGAACCATCCCCGCAAAGCCCGGTTATCACACGGTTGATATGTTCCGCGCTTTGGTCCGCGGCGACGTGAAGGCGATGTGGATTCAAGTCACAAACCCGTGGGTGACTCTGCCCAATTTGAATCGATTTGAGCGAACTCCGGGGGATGGGCGTTTTATCGTTGTCAGCGACATCTATCCGACGCCGACCACCGCAGCTGCGGACTTGGTACTGCCGTCGGCGGCGTGGGTGGAACGTGAAGGCATGTTTGGCAACACGGAACGCCGAACGCAGCATTGGAACAAGCTTGTAGATCCGCCGGGCGAGGCCAAGGAAGACGCATGGCAGATTATCCAAGTTGCAAAACGGATGGGTATGGAAAACCTCTTCCCTTGGCCCGAAGAAGACTGGCACCAGCCGATGTTTGAAGAATATCGCAGCTTCACACTTGGCAAGGGCAAGGATCTCGCCAGTTACGAGCAACTGCGAGAAGCCCGTGGTTTGCGCTGGCCTGTCGTCGATGGCAAGGAGACGCGTTATCGCTATGCGGCTGGCGAAGACCCGTATGTAACGAAGCAACGTGGGGTTCATTTCTACAAAGCGACGAAAACCGACGAGAAAGCGGTTGTCTGGCAGAGGCCTTTCCATCCGCCGGCCGAGTTGCCCGATGAAGAGTATCCGTTTTGGCTCACAACGGGCCGCGTTTTGGAGCATTGGCACACGGGGTCCATGACGCAACGGATCAAGGAACTGCATCAAGCCGTTCCCGAAGCGTACTGCGAGTTGAATCGCGCTGACGCCCAAAAGTTGGGCATCGCCAACGGAATGCGCATCAAGATCACAAGCCGGCGCGGCGAGTTGCTGCTGCGTGCCAAACTCGATGGTCGAGGGACGCCACCACGAGGTAGCGTCTTCGTACCCTTCTTCGATGAAGGGCGATTGATCAATCAAGTTACGCTTGATGCGATGGATTGCATCAGTAAGGAGCCTGACTACAAGAAGTGCGCGGTTCGAATCGAAAGAGCGTGAGCTGGGATGCGATTTCTAATTAACTTGATGGCCGGAATGACGGTAATGAGCTTCATGGGCTGCGATAGTCCACGCAGCGAGCCAACGGTCGTTGCCGTCACTGCCTCGAAAGTGCGAGCGGAACGCAGGGCCTACGATGGCGCTCCGCCCACGATCCCGCATCCCCCGCTGGGAGCGACTTGCACTGCATGCCATACCAAGACAGGGAGTTCAAGACCGGGTGTCGGCTTTGCTCCTGCAAACCCTCATATCGGCACGCCTGCCGAGGGCGCCGTTCAAAACTGCAATCAGTGCCATGTCTTTAAGAACCCAGTGGCTTTGGTTGTGGCGAGCAATTTCGCGGGCCGACCGCAGGATCTTAGGCTTGGATCACGGCTGTACCGCGGAGCCCCGCCGGTGATGCCTCACGCCAAATTCATGCGGGAGAATTGCAACGCGTGTCATCGCGGAGACGCAGCCCGACCGGAAATCCGCTGCTCACATCCCGAACGCAGCAATTGCATGCAATGTCATTTGGAACGCGAACTAGAAACCGCGGCGTTGCGTTAATGAACGCTCGTCGATTGCCTACTGCCTTCGGACCGCACTTAAGAATTCACCGATCGATGAAAGTGTACATGCCGCCAGCCGTCTTCCTGGCGTTCCCAGACACGAGTCTCATCACAACGTGAACTCTGTGGATTCCCTCCGCTGTCAATGGATTGAACGAGGCGTACGTAGCTGATGATCGCCACGTTATCACCAAGCAGGCGAATGTGGGGCGAGGCGATTGTCGCCTGCTTCGGCTTGTCGCCGCTTCCCAGTTCAAAGTAATAACGGTGAAAGTCAAGACCTTCGACCAGTTGGCCGCGTGCCTCCGGTTCAAAGGCGCTGATCGTGGGATCGCACAACCGCTCGTAGGTTTCCCAATCGGCAGCGAGGATGCTGTCGAGCAACTGTTGGCTTAGGTCAAGTAAGGTCGACAGCGTCTCGTCCATCGGTTCAGTCGTCATAAATTGTGTCCCTAGCAAAGCCATGTGGCGGTTAACGTATCCGTTCCAGCACGGTGAACGTGTGCGGGTGGTCATTGCGATCATCTGCTGGATGCGCGGACTGCTCTACAATTGACCAGTCAGATCGATCGAACTCGGGGAATCTAGCGTCACCCGATACGTTTGCTGCAACATCGGTGAGATAGATGCGATCGATCGAGTTGATTGCCTGGCGATAAATCTCCGCGCCCCCGATGATGAAGACTTCGTCATCGCCTTCAGCCGCTGCGAGGGCGTCGCTCAAGCTGTGTGCGATAACAGCGCCACTGGCGACATACTCCTGTTGCCGAGTGACGATGACTGACGTCCGCCCAGGCAACAATCGGCCGATCGATTCAAAGGTCTTTCTCCCCATGATGATGTGGTGGCCCATGGTCAGCTGCTTGAATCTTTTCAAGTCTGCCGACAAATGCCACGGCAAGCCTCCATCTCGACCAATGACTCCGTTGCGTTCCATCGCCACGATCAAAGAGACTTTCATGGGTGCGTTCCGTCAGTGAAGGCGAGGCTAGACAGCCACGATCGCAGGTATGTGCGGATGCGGATCGTAATTCACGAGTTCGAAATCTTCGTATTTGAAGTCAAAGATTGAACGCACGTTAGGGTTGATCTGAATTGTCGGTAATAATCGTGGTTCGCGGCTTAATTGGGTGCGAGTTTGTTCCAGATGGTTGTTATAGAGATGAGCATCGCCCAAGGTGTGAACGAAGTCTCCTGCCTCCAGCCCGCAAACTTGGGCCATCATCATCGTCAACAGCGAGTACGAAGCAATATTGAAGGGCACTCCCAAAAAGACATCGGCGCTTCGCTGATATAGTTGACAGGATAACCGCCCCCCCGCGACGTAGAACTGAAACAACAAATGGCACGGCGGCAATGCCATCTTCGGCACTTCCGCCACATTCCAAGCACTGACGATCAAACGCCGTGAATCGGGATTGTTGTGGATTTGTTCAACGACTTGTTGGATTTGATCAATCTGCTCTCCACCCACTCCCGTCCAGCTGCGCCATTGGTGGCCGTAGACCGGGCCGAGTTCGCCATGGTCATCGGCCCACTCGTCCCAGATCCTGACCCCGTTTTCTTTCAAGTAGCGAATGTTTGTTTCACCTCGGAGGAACCACAATAGCTCGTGGATGATCGACCTTAGGTGCAGTTTCTTGGTCGTTAGGAGCGGGAATCCCTGGCTCAAATCAAATCGCATTTGGTGGCCGAATACGCTTAGCGTCCCGGTTCCCGTGCGGTCGTCTTTTGGATGTCCTTCATCCAAAATTCGTTGAAGAAGCTGCTTGTACTGTTGCATGGAGTGACTTTTACACCGTCGCCGATTCGATGACAAGGACTTGACCGGGGCATGTTCTTAAATCTTGCAGCTATCGCGACTTTCCGCAATTCATGCAGGCGACTATACTCGACGACTTGCAGCAGATGAGCCCGAAGTCCCCGCATTTTGGAAACCACCGGTAATTCTTGATGCCCAAGTACGTTGTTCGATTTGGCACGATGAGATCTCTCGGCGTAATGTCGTCACGAGGGGGAGATGGTCTTCGTCGTGGAACTCAAGTTGTTGCACGCACGAACCGGGGTTTGGAAGTTGGGGAAGTATTGTGCGAAGCGAGCGAAAACGCTGTGGCCAATCTGAAGAATCCGACCCACGGCCAGATTCTTAGAGAGATGACCGCTGAAGACGTGAACGAAGCATTTCACATTCGCTCTCAAGAGGCGGACGAGTTTACGAAGTGTAAACAAATGGTTGCCGAATTGGGATTGCAGATGGAACTCGTCGATATGGAACATCTGTTCGGCGGCGAACGTGTGGTCATCTATTACCTGGCTGAGGAGCGAGTCGACTTTCGCGACTTGGTAAAGCAACTTGCCTCGGAGTTTCAGACACGGATTGAAATGCGACAGATCGGAGTTCGCGACGAGGCGAAACTACTCGCCGATTATGGCGATTGCGGCAAGCCCGTGTGTTGCAACACCCATTTGGACGACATGCCTCCGGTCTCGATGAAGATGGCAAAGATGCAGAAGGCCACGCTCGACCCAACGAAGATTTCCGGACGTTGTGGTCGGTTGAAGTGCTGCCTGCGATACGAATATGACACTTACAATGAAATGCGCAAGGAACTCCCGCCCGTTGGTGCTGATATCATTACCGGTAACGGTCGCGGACGAATTCTGGGACACGAAATCCTCGCTCAGCAATTGCTGGTCGAAATGGAAGACCGGCGCAGGATGTTGATTGATGCCACGGAAGTTCTTACCGTACTCAAGAAAGAAAAGAAGAAGTAACTCGATGACTTCGACCGCTATGTCAGAAGCCCTACGAAGATTGGCAGAGATTGCAACTAGGGACGGCCGCTATTCTGTCGACGCTTACGTCTTTGTCCAGCAATCGCTGGCCTATGCTCAATTTGAACTCGGCATGGGCCGTCCGCGACCTTTTGGAGTGGACGAAGATGACGACTTCGAGAACCCACCGCCGGAAGCGCACCTGACGGGCCAGCAATTGTGTGAAGCGATCCGGCTGTATGCGGCCGAGCTTTACGGCTTAATGGCCAAGGTCGTGCTCAACAGTTGGGGAGTGAAGACCACCAGCGACTTTGGCGAAATCGTATACAAACTGATCGAAGTTGGGGAAATGACAAAGTCTGAGACGGATCGACGCGAGGACTTTGATGGGCATTACGATTTCACGGAAGCGTTTCAAAGAGACTATAAGATCTCGATACTCGAGCCGGACGATTCAGAGTAATGGGGAATCGCAATCGGCGTACTCGCGCAGCGGAACCTGCAAGCGACACTGAGCGAGCTCCAAAAGAAAGTTCGAGGAAGGAAGTTGCACCGCCGCGCCGCAATCCCGCGATGCTCACCATCAGCATTATTGCCTTTCTTATGTGGCTGGCGTTCCTTTTGTACGTCGCATTGTTCGAGTGAGCTAGTACCATCGAAACACGTACTCGTGGAACCTTTCTAACGCCGCGTCTCGCTTTGCCGCCTCTCGATAGCTCGCCCAAGCTCTCTGATTAGATCGCAGCGCACCGAGGGCCCAAGCGTCGGCGATTTGATACGACGTCCAGCCTTCTGACTGCTGGACGGTTGCCCTTGCTTCCGCTGACTGCTCGCGCGCGGCCAGCATGGCGGCGACACCTTCGCGAATCACGCCGTCCGAACACTGCATCAAGGGCAACAAAAGCACAACTCCTTCGGAACTGATTGGGTGAACGCTGCATTGCACGCTGGGAGCGAGATCACCCGCGAGTATCCGGCGAACATTGCAGCTCACAACGATCGTGTCCAACGGTGTGAGAGCAAACACGTAGATAACCAGTGATAAAGTCCAGAGCTGGCGACGTATTAGCCATACGAAGGTGCGATTACGGGCGATCTTGATTAGCACGACAATAAACCCGATTAGAACCGCCGTAATTCCGAAGAGTCCGACGATTCGCATTCGCGTCATCCCATTGAAACCAACATAGATGAACAGCCGATGGTAAACAGCCACCGCCAACAAAAAGTTCTCTAACGACCATACCCAGGCCAAGTTTCGAAGCCGATGCAGTCGCGGGTCCCGCAGCACTGAACCACGAAAAACAAGAGACAGGATGATGGTCGCCAAGGCCAGCGCCGCGGTTAGCCAAGCCGCCCCCTCATGCGCATAGCCAGAGTAATAAAATCCCTGTGGGAACTCGCGGAACCACAGGGTTGCGAACTCGAAGATCAGATACACCGCAAACAAGCCAATGACCATCACTAGTGTATTACGGAACGGCAGGTACAGCGGAGCAGGTTCGGTGCGGGACTTGCCCAGCTCCGGGCCGCTTTCCGCTCCGTCATCGGGAACTTGAATAACGGGGCGGAGCAAGCCGATCGTGATCCAAGCAACAACTCCCCAGAAGACAACTTCGAGCGGTGTCGGCAAACGATCGAAGAGCCAACCACGCAGGTTATTTACGAACCAGTCTACGCCTTCGCCGAAAGCTGTCGCCAAATCGGGATTGGCCAAAATGAAGATACACCCAAACACAAAGACCGTAGCGGTCGGAAATACGATGTTTAGCCAGCCGCCTTGCGGTAGATGCGGCGAAAGTCGGGGTGCAGAACGCCAATACTGTACCAGCCCCAGGTAGCCTGCCTGGATGGACTGCGAAGCATAAACGATTAGTTCCAGCACAAACGGCGGATAGTCGTGCGCGCTCATGGCGATTGCGACCGTCAAGGCAAACCCCAGCGATACCAGCAATACGGAGCCACACCAAAATAATTTCGCGGCCAGCCGCACAAGCATTACCCCTGTTATCCTCATGCTCGCCGAATGGCGCATCGGTCGCGTTCCAGCGATCAGCAGCACTGGCGTCAGCAAAAAGAACAGCCCGCACCCGGCGTAACCATGTCCGCGAAAGAGCGAGAGATCGGCGAGCAGCACAACGCATCCGACGATGATCACCTCGTACCAAGTCACGAGTGGATGCTCGGGGGCTGAGATAGGCGGCGCTGTAGCAGGTCGCAAGGGTGGAATGTTGTCAGTAGCCTGTTCGTGACTAGGACAAAAACCTGGATCTTGCGTGCCATCCATTTGCTTAGGCATTCCCGTGAAGAGACGTGTCGAACGACACGCTAATAATGTCTCGCAATCAAAGGGCAGCTGTCAACCTAGGATCATGCGGTGCCGCAGCTTGGCGATAGTACGCCGGTTTGCGATACTGGCCGGTGATGACAACTCAGAAACGGAATTGGAAGTTAGACTTAGCCGTCACGGATGCAGGGAAGCGAACATGTCAGAGGCGAGATCGAGTCCGGGAAACGCCGCTGCAGGACCGCTTGGTCCCATCGCGTTAACGCTGTCCGGTGGCGGCTACCGGGCCGCGGCATTTCATCTGGGCACGCTGCGAACGCTGCACGAGGCACAAATGCTGGACAGCGTAGATTTACTATCGACGGTTTCCGGCGGAACCATCGTGGGTGCGTCGTACGCACTGTCACAAACAAGACATGAGAGCTTCGAGCGATTCTATGACGATTTTCTTACGCGTTTGAAGACTCAACGCCCCGTCCATCGTGCTTCGCAACTTCTTATACGAGAACACAACAGTCTGCCGCGTCGCACGTTGATCGCCGCGCAGGCCGCAGCCTTGAACGAACAGTATTTTGGGAACGCCACCTTCGGCGAGTTCTTCGAGACTCCCATTCATATCGGCGAGATTATCTTCAACGCAACGGACTTTCGCTGTGGTCTGCCGTTTCGTTTCCAGAAGAGCCGCAATCCACGAGCACGTATCGGGAACGGGAAGCATTGGATGCCGAAAGAGATTGCAGTCCAAATGCGTCTTGCCGATGTCGTTGCCGCATCGTCTTGCTTCCCCGGCGGCTTTGAGCCGATCGGGTTTCCCCATGATTTCGTCTGGGGTGATCGCGAGTCCGTTCTCAAAACGCTTGCCGAGGACTCCGGCGAGTCGACTTTCGTCGAGCCGTTACCTTTGATGGATGGTGGTGTCGCAGACAACCAAGGGCTTGGCAGCTTGCGAGTAGCTCTCGATCGTCGTGAACGCGAGGATCACCCGCCGATTGGCCTCGTGCTGATCTCGGATGCCGACGCTCCCAGCGATGCCCCGCTAATTCGCCACGTCCGCGAGCCTCGGGCGGGATGGGTAAGCGTGAGCAATGTAATTCTGGGCGGGCGAGTTTTATTGGTGGTCGCGCTGATCGCAGCCGGTTTGCTGGGGCGACGTCTTGGTCAAATGATCCTTACGCGAACACTTCCCGACTGGTGGACTTTTGTTGAATCAACTTTTTCTTTCGCCGTGCTGCTGCTCGCGGTCGTGGTCTTGTCGGTTGGCCTGCGTTGGTTGAAACATTCCGTCTTCCGTCAGATCCCAGAGCGTTCCGGACTAGATGTCGTGGGAACTCTTGGCATGCTCAGTCCAAGCTGGCTTGGCGATTTGCTGTGTATGCGAGCCGAATCGCTTTTCGCTATGTCCAACAATGTATTCATGAAGAACGTGCGCGATCTTCGTTATCGCGAGATGTACGAGAACGAAAAGCTTCGCGACCGCGTCGTCGCAAATCTCATCTACGAACTGCCAAAACGCGGTCTAGAGCCGAACAGAGATCGCGACACGGACAACCGGCTACAACTGTCTGATGCCATGATCCAAGTGGCGATTCGCGCGGGCGAGATGCCGACCACACTGTGGTTCGAGGATAATCTTCAATCAGACGCAGTAGTTCTCTGCGGACGTTTTACGGCTTGTTTCAACCTGATTGACTACGTGCAAAAGCGGATCGAGCAACTTGCGGATCGACAAGACCAAGTCAACGACGCTGAAAACGTGAACGAGCTTGCGCGTCTCGAGTCGCGGCTAATGGAGGTGTGGCGCGAGTTGGAGACAGAAGTTACTCGATTCCCGGTTCAATAAGCAAGCAAATCTAAACCGTTGACCTTATAATCTGGCGACCATGTCGAATCTCCATGAATCCGCCGATGCCTGCCGAAACGAAATCTCAGTACCAGGCGAACAGCAGTTGCCGACGAGAATCCGCTTTGCGGTAACAGCGTGGCTGGCGATGGCGGCAGTTTTTGCCTACCTTTGTCGCAACAGTTTGGTGGTCGCGGAGAGCCAACTTCGTGCGGATCTCGCCCTCACTGAGGATCAGATGGGATTCATCCTCGGGCCAGCGTTCTTCTGGACCTATGCCCTCGCGCAAATTCCAACGGCTTGGCTCGGCGAGCGGCTTGGTTCCCGTCGCTGCTTGCCGGTGTTTGCGGCGGCGTGGTCGATTGCGACCGGCGCGATCGCTTTTGCGTCGGGATACGGCCTTCTTTTGGCAAGTCGAATTGGAAATGGGATTGCTCAGGCAGGCATCTTTCCGTGTTCCACCAGAACGATAGCGCTTTGGAACCCGCAGTCCGAGCGAGCGTCGGCAAGTGGGTTGCTGGGGGCGTCGATGTCTGTCGGCGGAGCATTAGGCGCGGGGCTAACGGGCTGGATGCTGGGCTATTTGCCGGCCAAATACATATTTGCATTGTTCGCCGCGCCGGGCATTGTGTGGTCCATTGGTTTCTGGTGGTGGTTTCGTGAGCGTCCGGAATTTCATAGCTCGGCCAATCGTGCCGAGTGCACTCTGATTTCTCAAGGCAGCACGCTTTCTCCAGGCAGTACGATTGCGAAGGCAAGCGGAAATGCCCAATTCGACGCAGCGATCTGGTGCCAGTTGACCACTAGCCCTGCGGCGTGGTTGATCTGTGGCCAGCAATTCTTTCGCGCGGGTGGCTATGCGTTTTTCGCCAGTTGGTTCGCGACGTATCTCATGGAAACTCGCGGAGTATCGACCGCTCAATCCGGTTTTCTGACGGCCTTGCCATTGATTGCAACGGTATTCGGCTCGACGCTCGGCGGTGTGGCGTCGGATGCGGTCTTTCGGGCGACAAAAAGTCTGGCTCTGTCGCGGAAGGGGCTTGCAGGGGGAAGTTTGACGCTTTGCGCGGGCTTGGTGTTTTCGGCCTTCTTCGTCGCGGACCCATCGGCAGCCGTATTCGTGATCAGCTGCGGAGCCTTTCTCGCGGCATTTGCCGGCCCTTGTGCCTACACGGTCACCATGGATATGGGCGGTAACAATGTAGCTTCCCTGTTCAGCACCATGAACATGATCGGGAACTTTGGCGCGGGTTTGATGCCTTGGCTCGTGCCACGATTCAAAGATTGGATCGATCGAACGCCACAACTTTTGGAGCTCTGCGACGGCAACAGTTGGAACGCTGTCTTGGTGCTCTTTGCTGTGACCTACCTTGGAGCCGCGTTTTGCTGGCTCTTGTTGAATACACGCGGAACAGTGTTTGAACAATCGATAATCCGAGGGCTCGAAAAAAATGACGATCTGCGTTAACCCACGGCAAAGCCTCGCACAGTTCGGCGTCGCGCGCGGCGACATCACGCCGCCGGTCGGCATTTATCATCGCATGTGGGGCGCCGCAACACACGATCGATCAACAGGCGTCCATCGGCAACTCACGGCTACAGTGCTCGCAATAGAACCAATTGACTCAGACGACCACCAATGCAGAAAGATCATCGTGGCAATCGACCATTGTTTGTTGTGGGCTGCTGAGATGAAATCCTTGCTCGACCGCGTTGCGGAACGTGCCGCGGTTGAACGGGACTCGATCACGGTGTTCTTTTCACACACCCATGCAGCCGGGCTCATGGGCCTCGAACGCTGTGAGTTGCCTGGTGGTGAATTGATCCCGCAGTACCTTGACGACTTAGCATCGACGATCGCTGGATTGACGCGTGACGCCATCGCGACCACTCAACCCGCTTCGATCACTTACGAAAACGGTCGTTGCTCGTTAGCTGCAAACCGCGACTACTTCGACGTTGGCAAGGGAGCGCACGTTTGCGGATTCAATCCGGATGGCCAAGCGGATGACTTGCTCGTCGTGGCGCGAGTGACGAACGAGCATGGGACAATACTGGCGACGATCGTTAACTATGCTTGCCACCCGACGACGCTCGCGTGGGATAACACCTTGATAAGTCCCGACTATGTCGGTGCGATGCGGGAAGTCATCGAGGACGTGACAGGCGCACCCTGCTTCTTCATTCAAGGTGCCTCTGGTGACGTAGGACCACGCGAAGGATTCGTTGGCGACGTCCTTGTCGCGGATCGCAATGGTCGGCAACTCGGATACGCCGCGTTGTCGGCGCTGGAGGCGATGGGGCCGGCCAAACAACAATTTGCCTATGCCGGGCCGGTTATCTCCGGAGCGACCATCGGTACATGGCATTATGTGCCGGATTCTGATGATCGGCTTCGCCAGGCGCGAGTGTGGCGCACCGCATTGTGCGAGGTGGAGTTGCCATTTCGCGAGGACTTGCCCCGCCGCAGCGAGTTGCTAGACGAGCAAAAACGTTGGCAAGCGGAGGAGCAGGCTGCGCTTGACAATGACGACCTCCCACGCTCGCGAGAAGCCCGCGCGATGGTAGAACGCGCCACAAGACGATTGGTACGCGTCGAACATCTTGAAGAGTCTAAAGCGTTTTCATACCGTGCCGAGTTGTGGCGGGTCGGCGATGCGATTTGGATTCCGCTCGACGGAGAGCACTATAACGTCCTGCAACGCAGCTTGCGGCAAAGATTTCCAGAGTTCACCTTGCTCATTGGCACTCTGGCAAACGGCTCCAATGTCTGGTATTTGCCCGACGCAAACTCCTATGGCAAAGGGTTGTATCAAGAAGAGGCGTCGATTCTTGCGCGCGGCTGCCTCGAAACACTCGGTGAAGCGCTGGTCGCCACCATCGAGAAGTTAGGTGCTGACCTAACCGAGTAGCTCCTTGGCGACACGACCATACACATCGGTCAAACGATGGTCGATACCGTTGTGATAAAAGGTCAAGGCTTCGTGATTGATTCCAATAAGGTGCCAGGAAGTGCATGCCGCGATTCGAGCGACCTTCCAAGCCGTTACACCGCCACCGGGACTGGAAAATCGGCTGTTAATGTTCGTCGAGGCATTGGAACACTCCGCCGGGCAAAAAGATGTGAATAATTCGCTTGGCCTTGGACCGAAAGCGAGGTGTATTGGCGGAGGTCTGTGCTGCCTGACATTTGTTACTCGCGTGAAGCATCCACGCCACCCCCGCGCCACCCAAGCCTGTGGCGGCGTTGCCGAAGAGCATGCGTCGCGTGTTCTTCGGCAACTGCATCATCACTGCACGTATAGAAATTCGCTGCTATTCAGTAGGGTCCAACAAAGTGCCTCCAGATCTGCCGTAGCGATCAACTCCTCCGACAGCTTCAACTCGCCGCCGTTCGGTTGTCAGCTCTTCAATGTGCTCTTTTAACCTTTCCGAGTCGCGATCAAGGGTCGAGAGCAGGAATCTCGCTGTCTTCGATCGCGGAAGTATGCGACATCGCTGGATTCGTCACAATTCAGCCTGAAACGCAGCGTTCTGAACTCTTGTGAGTTCAGTTGCCCGACCCAATGGAAACTACTGAAACGGTGAGCACACAGTAGTTCATTGATGAAACGCCATTGTTGGAGTTCGTACAGCTCGCCTCTATAATGCCACGCATTCGCTCTAGTAAAGTCCATCGGCATATGCACGGATGACCGCGGTAAGGGAAAACTTGGAAGAAGGTCTGTTGCGGTTTGGGCTCCGTGAGTTTCGGCCAGGGCAGCGTGCTGTCATCGAGACGGTGTTAGCTCAACAAGACTGTCTGTGCATTATGCCGACAGGTGGAGGAAAGAGTCTTTGCTACCAACTGCCGGCCGTCTTGCGACCAGGGGTAACTCTGGTCGTGTCTCCGCTGATCGCGCTGATGAAAGATCAAGTTGACAGTCTGCGGGCACATGGCGTTGCGGCAACCTTCATCAACAGTGTGCTGACGCTTTCTGAACAACGTCAGCGACTGGAACAAATGGCGGCCGGTGCGTTTGACCTCGTGTACATCGCTCCAGAGCGACTTCGTAACCCGCGATTTATGGAGGCGCTTCGCGGCACAAAGGTCGAGTTGTTGGCAGTCGACGAGGCGCACTGCATCAGCGAATGGGGACATGACTTCCGACCCGACTATGCCCGGCTCGGGCAATTTCGCGAGCGACTCGGCTTTCCTCCAACGATTGCGCTCACCGCAACCGCGACACCAGATGTTCGCAGTGACATCGAGAAACAATTGCGTTTAAAAGACGCCGAAGTTTTCATCACGGGTTTTGCGCGAACCAACTTGCGTTTCGAAGTATTTGAGTCTGCGGGAGGGCGTGAAAAAAACAACTCGCTGCTCAGAGTCCTCGCTGAAACGCCTGGAGCCGGCATCGTTTATGCTTCGACTCGCAAAAAGTGCGAAGAGGTGATGGAGTTTCTTCAGCAGGAAACGAAACGTAAGGTGGGCTTGTATCACGCCGGCCTCACACCCGAGCAGCGACGGCAGGTTCAAGACCGCTTCATGGGTGGCGAGGTCGACGTGATCGTAGCGACCAACGCCTTTGGCATGGGAATCGATAAGGCCGAACTGCGGTTTGTGGTTCACTACAATATGCCGGGCACGCTCGAAGCCTACTATCAGGAGGCCGGGCGTGCGGGGCGCGACGGCAAGTCCTCGCGGTGTGCAATGTTGTTCAGCTTCTCGGATCGCTATGTCCAAGAGTTTTTTATCGACATGCGTTACCCGGCTCGTGATACGGTGCGTCAGGTCTACTCATACCTTTGCTCACTGAAAGAGGACCCGATCGAAATCACGCTGCAGGAGCTAAAGGACCGGCTCGGACTGTCGACAGGCGCTGAAGGGATCGGTGCATGTGAGCAGTTGCTCGAGAAGTGCGGAGCGATCGACCGGCTGGCATCGCAAAACAACATGGCTTCCGTCAAGCTCGATAGCGATTTACCCACGATGTTGGACCTGCTGCCACGCGATGCCAAGAGGCAACGAAAGGTATTGCGAGTGATTGAACGCGAAGTGGGGGAGCGGCGTTTCGAATGGGTCTTCTTCCAACCCCAGCAATTGGCTGCCAAAGCCGATTTGGATCGCGATGCCTTCAACCGCGCGTTACGCGAATTGATGAAGCTCGACAGCATCGATTATGTTCCTCCGTTTCGCGGTCGAGCGATCCGCATGTTGACGCGTGAAACGCCGTTCGACAAGTTGGACATCGACTTTGCTGAGTTAGAACGACGGAAACAAGCGGAGGTTGCGAAGCTGGAACGAGTGATCACCTATGCAACATCAAGGCGTTGCCGCCAATTGGAGATTCTCGATTACTTCGGCGACCCTGACAGGAAAGAATGCGGCAGCTGTGATCATTGTTCGCCAAACGGTCTGGCCGAGTTCATCGACGGACACGCAAAAGAGCAAGACGAAATCGGCGAGGGCACGCTAGAAGCGGTCAGGATTTCCCTTAGCGGCGCAGCCCGAACAAACGGGCGGATCGGTAAACTGCTGTTGGCCAAGATGCTCGGCGGCTCGGCGGCTGCACAGGTGAAGAAGCTCCAGCTACATCGACTTAGCACTTTTGGACTTTTGCGTGATCTGACACAGACGGAAATCGCAGACCTTCTCGATGCCATGATCGCCTGCGGCTTGCTCAAGCAAAAGGAGACGTTTAACAAGGCGAAGAAACAGAAGAAGTTTCGCACGCCGACCGTCAATATTACGGCGCTGGGCACTGAGGTGATGCTTGGCCAGCGTGGGCCAGACGGGCTGCGACTTGCGCCGGAACTCGTCCGCCGACTCGACGCGCGCCTTCGATCGCCTAAGTCGCTGGTCGCCCAACCAGCGTTGGAGCAATCCTCTCCCGACTCGATAAGTCCGAGAGAACCTCAGCGTGAGGAACCTTCACGACAACATCCACCCGAGGAAATGCCCGCGCCGAAATCCGTGGCGGCGTCGGCAAAAATAGCACAATCCACGAACGACGCAGCTCCGTTCATTCCCAAGCCAACTCATTTTTGGACGTGGCGACTGTTCGCCGATGGATTCACGTTTGACGAGTGTCTGGCCGTTCGCCGGTTGGACGAGGAAACCGTCATCAGTCATTTGGCGCGGTCGGTCGACGAGGGACTGAGCGTTCAACCTAATTGGTTTCTTACGAACGAGCAACTAATGCTCGTCGAACCACTCGCCGAGCTTGCTCCCTCCGATCGCTTGCGGGCAATAGTCGCCGAGTTGCCGGATAGCATTCGATATGAGCACGTCGCCTTGTACTTGAAGTGTATCACCGCAACCGGCAACGAGGCGTCTCCGGCGTACCGCTCGGAAAGTTGATCGCGGGTCACGGACCGATCGACTATACTTTCAAGCCGTCCAAGCATTCACGTATTAACAGCGATTTACCGAAGGTCTCGTCTTATGCGACTTAGCCAAACTGCGATAGGCATCGTTCATTTACTCCTGGTGCTCTCTTGCAACCTCGACTTCGCTGCAGCAGATCCAACGGCAAGAAAGCCAAACGTCGTATTTCTGTTGGCTGATGATCTTGGCTGGACCGGGCTGCATTGTTTCGGCAGTGACTTTTACGAGACGCCCAATCTGGATCGTCTCGCTCAAGCGGGCATGAAGTTCACTGATGCGTATTCGGCCTGTACGGTCTGCTCGCCAACAAGGGCGTCGATCATGACCGGGATGTATCCAGCTCGGTTGCACCTCACGGATTTCATCGCTGGCCAGAATCGTCCTTTTGCAAAGCTACGGATCCCTGACTGGAACAAAGGCCTTGACCATTCCTATGTCACTATCGCCGAGGCGCTGCGTGCTGGTGGATATCGGACGGCCCAAGTTGGCAAATGGCATTTGAATCACGCGGGGCGAAATGCCGCCGAGTATGGCCCGACATCGCACGGCTTTGACTTCGCAGTGGATAAACCGCGAGGTACGAAGGGCTATATGCTGCCTCCGGGTGCGAATTCCGACGGTGAATCGAAAAGCGACTATCTGACCGATTATCTGACTGATCAGGCAGTTGCATTTATTGACGGAGCCAAAGACGATCCCTTCTTTTTGTACTTTGCCTACCACGTTCCCCACACTCCAATCGAAGGACGGGCGGATCTGGTGGCCGAGTTCACGCAGAAAGTACGCAACGATGCGGTTCATAGAAACCCCGTTTATGCGGCGATGGTGGCAAGTCTGGATCAAAGCGTGGGACGTGTGCTGGAGCGGCTGGAACGGCATGGCATCGCAGACAATACTCTAGTGATCTTTACGTCGGACAACGGTGGGCTTACGCAGCGTTACGGAAAGCACGATGGCTTTACGGAGAACTTGCCCTTGCGGCGAGGAAAAGGATCTGCCTATGAGGGCGGCGTCCGTGTACCGACAATTGTGAGTTGGCCCGGGGTCACCCCGACCGGCAGCGTCTGCGACGAGCCTGTGGCGACGATTGACTACTACCCAACTTTGCTTGACATCACATCGGTTATAGGCGGCGAAGATCATAACAAGTTCGTCGACGGAGTAAGCATCACGCCGCTTCTGCGTGATCCCGCTGGCTCGTTGAACCGCGATCTCTTCTGGCACTATCCACATTATCATGCTGGCGGCGATAGCCCATATAGTGCGATTCGATCGGGCACGTGGCGTCTGATTGAGTTTCACGAAGACAACCGCGTCGAATTGTACGATCTGGCGGACGATCTCGGTGAACAACACGATCTTGCTGCTACAATGAGCCACAAGGTCGCAGAATTGCGTGCGAAGCTGCACGCGTGGCGAAAACAAGTTGGGGCACAAATGCCGACGCCGAATCCAAAATACGATCCGGCTCAAGCTATCGTCGTGCAAGGCAACCGCGGCGAGTGACGAATCCTCGTATTGGGGTTAGACTTTTCGCGATTGGCTGGCTACGGCAGACTCCCCGCATCGCAATTGACTGGGCCCTTCGATAGAATGTCAGCCTACCCAAATCCTCCGTCGGAGCAATACTGACGGAATGAGACTCAAAAGGGGGTAAGGTTCGCAAAGTCCCGTACTAGAACGGGGTTATGCGAGTCGGAGAGATCTCCTTGCCAACAATTCATATTACCGTCGCGCAGCATTTCCAGGTGCCGACGTACACTGACCAACAGGTAATCGATGGAAAAGCTAAATAGGGACCCGGGTTCCGATTCAAAGTCCAAGCCGCTCGCGCCACGTCGCGGTGGCCCGAACGCGCTGCTGCTCGTCGGCCTGTTGCTGATTGTCGGCCTGTTGTTGTTTTCGCAACGCAGCGTCAAGCGATCGGTCATCGACGACTACTACTACTTCCTCGAGTTAATCGAAGCGGACAAAGTCCAAAGCGTCGAACTGCACGGATCGGAAGAGGCTTACGGAACGTTCAAGGAACCGCTGCCACAGGAGCCCGAATTCGATTCGACGGGCAAGCCAAATACCGACCGCAAAACCTTGGAAAAGCACTTTATCGTACGACTGCTGCAAACCGAAGCGGCACAAGCCGACTTGAACCGGTTATTGAAAGAGCATGGCGTGCAAACATTGCAAAAGCGTCCATCCACCGAGACGGCGATGTTTGTCTTCTGGGGCATCGCGTTGGTGTTGAGCGCGGTGATGTTCGGGTTCCTGTGGATGTCGATGCGACGCTCACGTGAACAGATGATGGGGGGAGGCTTCCTGTCGGGTTTCAGTAAAAGCCCCGCCAAGCGTTATGAGGCGACCCAGCAGTCTGTGCTGTTTAAAGATGTGGCCGGGCTCGAAGGCGTCAAGGACGATCTGCTGGAGATCGTCGAGTACCTACGCGAGCCGGAAAAGTTTCAGCGACTCGGCGGGCGAGTTCCAAAAGGCGTATTGTTGATGGGGCCGCCCGGTACTGGCAAGACGTTGTTGGCGCGTGCGGTAGCGGGAGAAGCAGGTGTTCCGTTCTATTCCGTCAATGGTTCAGAGTTCATTCAGATGTTCGTGGGCGTCGGAGCCAGCCGTGTACGGGATTTGTTCGCAAACGCAAAAGACAATTCGCCTGCGATCATCTTTATCGACGAAATAGATGCTGTCGGAAGACAGCGCGGTGCCGGTCTTGGTGGTGGACACGACGAACGCGAGCAGACGCTAAACCAGATCCTGAGCGAGATGGATGGCTTCGCGCAGACCGATTCGGTGATCGTGTTGGCAGCGACAAACCGGCCCGACGTGCTCGATCCCGCGTTGTTGCGACCTGGCCGCTTCGATCGTCATGTAACGGTCGGTCGCCCCACACAAAAGGGACGCGTTGAGATCTTTCAGGTTCACGTTCGTGATGTGCCTTTGTCCGATGATGTTGACTTGAACGCGCTGGCATCGGGGACGATCGGTTTAACCGGGGCTGATATTCGCAATATTGTGAACGAAGCGGCGTTATGGGCCGCGCGCAACGAAAAGAACAAAGTGTCGATGGACGATTTCGAACATGCCCGCGATAAAATCTTGATGGGAGCCAAACGCGAGGAAGTGCTTACGGAAGCGGAGAAGAAAAAGACTGCCTATCACGAAGCGGGCCACACGATCGCGGCTTGGCTTTTACCTGGCGCTGACCGAGTTCATAAAGTCACCATCATTCCGCGCGGTCGGACGCTGGGCGCGACGCACACGATGCCCTCCGAAGACAAGCTCAGCACTTCCGAGAGCGAACTCCGTGATCACTTGGTTGTCTTACTCGGTGGACGCGCGGCCGAAAAGTTAATCTACGACGAAACTACGGCTGGTGCAGAGAACGATCTCGAACGTGCGACGAGCATGGCTCGGCGGATGGTCACTTGTTGGGGAATGAGCGAGCGACTTGGGCCGGTCAGTTACAAGTTGTCCGACGAAGATCCGTTCCTCGGTCGCGAGATGCATCAACATCGCCAGTTCAGCGAACACACTATGGAGTTGATTGATCAGGAAGTTGCGAAGATCCTGCACCATGCTTCGACGCAAGCCAGCGAGTTATTGACGGCTCAGCGGGAGAACCTTGTCAAATTGACAGAAGGCTTGTTGAAGGAAGAAGAGCTTGGCGAAGCTGCAATTGCTGAATTGATCGGACCTTCCGTCCACGCTTCCAAGTCAAATGGCCAACCAAAAACCGATTCACCAGCGACCAAAGTTTAAACAAGGTCCCGCAACGATCTATGGCCGACAAGCCGAAGAAAAAGATTCGCACGGAGTTCCGCAAGAAGCACGAATCGCGGACTCGCAAAACGGATCTTACCCGAGCGTTCCACGAACACGGATTCGAAGATGACGAAACGGCACACAGTGAACGCGTCAGTGGCAAAGGCGAGCTGACTCGAAAGCGAACTATCATCGGCGATGCCATCGAACACGAGGATGCCAGTCTCGCGGTGCATCTTGAGATAGATGAATCCGTATGCTTGCGAGGGCGTGTATTGCGAGTTCATGGTCTACAGAGCTTTGTACGCGCGGAACAAACCGGAGATGTCTACCGCTGTGCTACCCGAAGATTGCTAAAGTCTCTCAGTACCGAGCAGCGCCACGTGGTCGTGGCAGGCGATCACGTCATCTTTCGTCCCGACGGCGATGACGAGGGCTTCATAGAAAGGATCGACCCGCGCCACGGCATTTTATCGCGCACCAGCAAGGGGCGTCAGCATGTGCTCGTCGCGAATGTTGATCAACTCGTCATTGTGGCAAGCGCCGCGGAGCCAATGTTAAAGCCCAACTTGATTGATCGCTTTCTGGTGACCGCCGAGAAAGGCCGTATTCGACCCGTCATTTGCATCAACAAGATCGATCTCGTTCATGCTGCCGACTTACAACCGTTGGCCGGTGTCTATGGCCAGATGGGATACCGAGTCGTTCTAATGTCTGCGACCACAGGGCAAGGAGTTGCCCAAGTTCGACAGCTTATCCAAGGAAAGGAGAGCGTCGTCGCCGGTCAGAGTGGTGTCGGCAAGTCATCACTCCTCAACGCGATCGATCCGGGTTTAGAGTTGCGTGTCAATACGGTGAGTGAAGAAAACCAGAAGGGACGTCATACGACCACGACGGCACAACTTATCCCGCTCACTTGCGGTGGCTATATCGTTGACACACCCGGTATCCGGCAATTTCAATTATGGGATGTGATCCCAGAGGAAGTCGCAGGCTACTACCGAGATATTCGCCCATACGTCAGCCACTGTCGGTTTCCGAACTGTACCCATACGCATGAGATCGACTGTGCCGTAAAAGACGCTGTTGCTGATGGGCGTTTAGATGCGCGTCGCTATGAAAGCTACTGCTACCTTCATGCCGGCGATCTGGACTGACAACATGCTGAATTGTTTAACCGCGAGCCCGTCGAGTCCATTCAGCTGCCGGTTGAGTTTAACAATCGGTTACTTTCTGTGTGTACTAATGCCATCTTTGTGTTGGTCGCAGGATGCCAATGACCGACCGAACATCGTTTTGATCATCTCAGACGACCAGACGTACACTGATTTCGGCTTTATGGGCAATTCGCAAGTACAGACGCCCCACCTGGATCGACTCGCGAAACAGTCGGCTCGCTATGTGAACGGTTACGTGCCGAGCAGCGTCTGCCGGCCATCTCTCGTGACACTGTTGACGGGACTTTATCCGCACCAACATGGCGTGTACTTCAATCACCCGCCGCCGGGATTTGCGAAGCTGACGAGGTCACCGGAAATCGACAAACAAAAACATGATGAGCTGCGGGCGATAGCAGCGGAGAAAATCACACGCGTTGCGACGCTACCGCGGCTACTCGCGTCTAATGGATACCGATGCTTACAGACTGGTAAGTACTGGGAGGGACACTGGCGCAACGCAGGCTTCACCGAAGGGATGACGACGGCTGAACCTTCGGGAGGTACGCATGGAGATAAGGCACTCGCGAACGGCGATGTCGTTGCCCACGGTAACGGAGATCACGGACTGACGATCGGACGCGAGACCATGCAACCGATCGAATCGTTCATTGACGACTGCGGCGACACACCGTTTTTCATTTGGTACGCTCCCTTTCTACCTCATGCGCCGCACGATTCACCGAAGCGATATTATGACCGCTACATTGGCCGATCGGATGTGCCCGCTCATTGCATCCCTTATTACGCCGCGATTTCGCAGTTCGATGACACCGTCGGACATATCGTCCAAATGATTGAACGACGAGGTATCGCCCCTCGCACTCTGTTTCTCTTTGTTGTGGATAACGGATGGGAGCCCGACCCAAAGCGGCACGTTGTTGGACGGGACGAGTGGGATCATACAAAGCGCAGCAAGCGAGCGCCCTTCGACTACGGTCTTCGCACCCCCATTTTGCTCCGCTGGGATGGCGAAACGAAGGCGGCAACTCATGATGAATTGTGTAGCAGCATTGACGTTATGCCGACTCTTTTGTCGGCGTGTGGGCTTAAAGATTCAGCGGCGAACTTGCCTGGTGTTGACCTTATGCCGAGTGCGCGTGGCGAGTCCCGCCTAGACGCTGAGCGCCCCGTTTTTGGTGAAATCTATCCGGGCGACGCAACAAAGCTGGATGCACCGAGTCACGATATTGCCTATCGATGGATCCGCCAAGGTGGTTTCAAGCTCATCACATTACACACCCATGGCAAACGAACCGCGTGGAACGCGTACCTTTCAAGAGACGCGTTGTTCAATTTGTCGCGCGATCCCGCTGAAACGGAGAATCTAATCGCTCGTAGCGATTACCAGGGCGTCGTGACTAGTTTGCGTAAGCAACTGGACGATTGGTGGCTTCCTGGGGAATAGTATGTTCTTTTCGGTTGACTTCGTCTCACGGTGACGTAGATTTCAGAAGCTGGCTGCAAGTCAGTTAGCGTCTCGCCGATGCCCTGGCGATGATTGGTGATGGAAGTCCTGCCCAATTCACATCTGTTTGGTAGGACTCATAAGATGAACGCACCCAATCCACGCGTATTGCTAGTCGATGAAACCTCGATGTTCCGAACCTTGGCGCGGCGACGCCTTGAAGCAGTCGGAATCGAGTGCGACGAGGCGGCTAGTTATGAAGAGGCTAAACGCTTTCTGAACGCGAACGAGTACGCAGTTCTCGTCACCGAACTGCACCTGCCCGATCGCCATCCCTATCACTTAGTGATGGATCTCCTGCAACGCCCCACGCGTCCGCTGATCGTCGTGGCGACGGACATTCGCGAGCCGCGCATGGCAGAACATTTGTACGATGAAGGTGTCGAAGAAGTGCTCTTTAAGCCCGTTGATTACACCCTCATGTCCGCCAAGCTGAAGGTATTGGCGAATCGTTGGCAACGGCAATGGAGTCCAGCGTTTCACGCTAGAACGGCATCACCACAAGAGGCGTCGCTCACGGATGGCCAGACGGTCGCGATGTCCGAACTGCGAACCAAGCTACAACATTTGACTGGCATGTTGCCGCTTTCGGCGACAGCATTTGATGTCTTTAACGCAACTCGGGAAGAGCGTTTTGATGCCAAACAGATTGAACAAGTGATTGCGAAGGAGGCGTCGCTTGCAGTTGAGTTACTAAGGCTTGCAAATAGCAACGCGTACAACGCCTCGACCGAGCGGATCACTTCGCTCGAACAAGCCGTTGTACGAGTTGGCCGCCGCAAAATTGGTGAGTTGGCTTTGGCTCACACTGCCAAGACGGCGTTGACTCAGCGAGCCGTACCGTGGTTGAATATCGATCTCCTGTGGCGTCGCAGCCTTGCTGCTTCGGCGGCGGCAGAATTGCTTGAGAAGGATTGCAAGCCGCATCACTCTGAGAGCCTTGTACTGCCGGCACTGATGCATGGCCTCGGACGTGTCGTCCTGGCTTCGTTGTACCCACAGATATACGACGGGTTATTGAGTCAATGTGAGGAATCTCGCGAGGCGCTGGAAGTATTGGAACAGCGGGTATTCCCCTTGACTCCCGGTGGCGTAATGGCGTGTGTCCTTGAACTGTGGGGGTTGCCGGCAGCGGTGTGGAAACCGCTCTCCGACGAGAACGATATCGAGTTGAGGCAAGCCAAACAGTTACTCCAATCCGCACTCACGATCGGCAATCTGACGACGGCCAACTGGCAAGATTTCGACCGTATCGATGTGCCTTCAGGCAATGGACTCATTGATTCGGAAAGGTTTGAGTTGACACTTCGAGCCGTTACAAAGAAGCAATCCGAATTCGACCGCAGTTCCACTCAACCGAGCAGGACAAGTGGCCTTCGAATTCGATATGCCAGACTCGCAACCAAAGCTTTCGACCTTCCCGGATTGCTGCTCAACGAATTCAGCGACGTCGAGTCCGTGGCGGTAGAATCACTCGACGAACCCGAGCGCGTGGTAATCGATTGCCGCGACGTCGCGCCATACAGTCTGGCGCCTTTTGTATCGGAGCGATCATTCGATCCCCGTCGAGTTATCATTGCCAATCGATCGGATGCATCAGAGTTTAGACGCTTTGGGAATGTAGTCTCGTTCCCCATGTCGTACGCTGCGTTCCATCACGTTTGCGTGGGCGCATCATCCGACGAAAAGGTTGAGCCACGGGTCGTTCATACAACCCCGTTTCAGCCGCCGATAGCAAATAGCTTCGACACAAAACTGTAGACAATTATCAGATCGACAGTGTCGAGCCAACACTCTGACTCTCCGCCAACTTAACGACCTCGTGGGCGACAGCGACATCCTCGATAGCCATTCCAACGGATTTAAAAACGACAATCTCGTCTTCCTGCTTACGTCCCTTCACCGATCCGACCAGCACTTGACCGAGATCCAATGCTGAATTCCACGAAAACGCCCCAGCTTCGATCGCTTGGTCAAAGTCGCCAGCTTCTTGCCGGCAACACTCGACGCTGTCGCAAACAACTAGACTCGCGCGGCGCACCGTTGTCAGATCGAGCTCAGCCCTCTGTGGTGAGTTAGATCCGATCGCACAGACCAGGGCTCCTTCGCATAGCCAATTTCCGTCAAACACCGGTGTGCGGCTGGTGGTGGCAGTGATGACAATTGGCAACGACTCGACGGCGTCACGTGGTTCGGTTACTGCGACAACTTCAATGCCAAGACGCGCGCTCATGTTTGCGGCGAATGCTTCGCGGCGAGAAGCATCACGGCTGTAAACGACGGCTCGAGCGGTGTTGCACGCGGTGGCAACCGCTTCCAATTGGCTTTCTGCCTGCCAACCACTTCCTAGGACACCGACTCGATCCGACTCGCGGTTCGCCAACACGCTAGCAGCAATCCCCGTTACGGCTCCTGTCCTCATCTGTCCCAGTCGATCAGCTTCGATCAAGGCGATGAGACTGCCGGTAGCCTGTTCATATAATCCCACGTGAAACTTTGCCCCAGCTTTGGTGGTTGTGTATTGCTTCCACCCCACGACACCCAAATAGTCGGCCGCCGCACTCATGGAGTGCAAGATAATTCCGTTGCCGCGAGCACGTTGTCGCGGGACGTTTTGCACTCGATCGGCTGCAAGCTGGCGAAATGCTTCCCGGATAACGGCGATGGTCGTCGGCATATCAAGCAACTGCTCGACTTCAGCTTCGCGGAGGAACAAGACCGACATAGAGCACTGTGCCAAATTGAGATTTCGTTAGCCGAGTGAACTGATCCGTTTAAAGTCAGCTTTTAACGAATGATACAAACTTTGATAGACCGAGAACCCAGCGTCATACAACCGCTTGGCCTTGCGATCAACGACTGTTTCAGAGGCGAGTTCAATGTTGGCTGCACAAGCTTCCTCGATATTCTTGAATTCACCTGCGCCGACCATAGCGAGCAAGGCCACCCCGAAGGCAGGCCCCTGTTCGGCCTTAAGCGTTACGACCTTTTTCCCAAAGAGGTCTGCTTGTAGCTGCCGCCAGAGAGAACTCTTCGCGCCGCCGCCTGACGCACGAACTTGTCGGACGGGAACTCCCATCTCTTCGATGATGGCAAGGCTGTCTCGCATCGCGTAGGTGACGCCTTCCATGATGGAACGGGCAAGATGGCCGCGGGTGTGCTTCAATGTTAGGCCGACGAAGCAGCCCCGTGCATCGGGATCTGCGTGTGGCGTTCGTTCACCAGCGAGGTACGGCAGGAAAAACAACCCTTCACTGCCAGCAGCAACAGCCGCCGCCTCGCGCGTCAGTACGTCATACGGGTCCGCTTTACCTTTGGCGAGTTCGGCACAAAGTTGCTCGGTAAACCACTGCAGCGCTCCACCAGCGGTCAGGCTGACTCCCATCATATGCCACTTACCACGAACGGCGTGACAAAATGTGTGCAGTCTCCCTTGCGGATCGATCTCGACATTATCACTGTGAACAAACATGACACCGGAAGTGCCAATGGATGTGGACAGAATCCCGCTCTTTACAACGCCTGTGCCAACGGCGTTTGCGGCACAATCGCCCGCTCCTCCTACGACGACACAGTCCGTGGTGAGCCCGAGCATCTGCGCCGCATCTGTCGTGAGATTGCCGGTTACTTCCTCCGACTCATAGCACTTCGCAAAAAGTTCTGAATCGAGTTCGAGCTTTGATAGAAGTGGTTTCGACCAGTCTCGCTTTTTTACATCCAGCAATAACATGCCGCTCGCGTCGCTAACTTCCGTCGCAAACTCACCAGTCAGCCGTCGCCGGACATCGTCTTTGGGCAGAAGAACCTTCCTGGTTTTCTCAAAGTTCTTGGGCTCGTTGTTTCGCAGCCAAAGAATCTTGGGCGCGGTAAAGCCTGTGAGCGCCGGATTCGCGACCATGCCGATCAATTTGCTCCGCCCACCTGCTCGCTTCTCGATTTCAGCACACTCTGCCGCCGTTCGTTGATCATTCCACAACAACGCTCGCCGCACGACGTTGTTGTTTTTGTCGAGGAACACAGAGCCATGCATCTGTCCCGAAAGTCCAATCGCTTTGACTTCCGCCGGTTTTCGCTTGGACTTTTTCACCACCGCCCGAATTGTTTTGACAGTCGCCTGCCACCAGTCTTCCGGATCTTGCTCACTCCAAAGAGGCTTAGGATGATGAAGCGGGTAACTTTCACTCGCTTCTGCCAGGATCTTGCCGGTGCTGTCAACCAGAATCGTCTTCGTACCGGAAGTGCCGATATCGACACCGAGAAAATAGCTCATGCGTTGCTCCTACGGAAAAGGCCCCGCCGATTGTACATCGCAATTCGCAAGGGTCGCAACGGGATGATTGACCCTAGACCAAGCAGCGGCGTAGGATGCGAAAAGTCGAATTGCTTCTCCATGTCCCAAAGCTCGATGGGTGCCAGAACATTTTTTTGCCAACCTTTTTTCAAGATGAGATTCATGACGATTCAATTCTGCTTCCGTTCCCAATGCATGTTTAGTCGAAGTTTTCACCTAGCCCTCGCAGTAGTTGCATTTATATGCGGCGGGTGCAAGCAGACTGAAAGCGATTTGGCGCCGTCGAGCGAACCAACGGCAAACCTGCCGTTGCGAGTTTTGGTAATTGACGACGAGCCACTCGCTGAGGCGATCAAACTTGCATGGGACTCGCGCGTTGATGAGAGCACGAAGGTCTCGCATCTCTCCGAGGCAGAATTATGCACAGGCGAAAGTCAACGGCTTAACGCTGATGTGATCATCTATCCCAGCTACTTGATCGGCGAACTGGCCGAACGCGAGCTAATTGAACCGCTCGACCACAATGACGCCGCGGATCCCGTCTTTGATCGTCAAGGATTGTTTGAACTGATTCGTCTGCACGAAATTGTGTGGGGCGATAAGGTCTACGCAGTTCCGCTTGGTTCACCTCAGTTTATGTTGTTGTATCGCAAGGACCTTTTCGCCAAACTCGAGATCGAGCCGCCGACGACCTGGGAGCAATACCAGGTGCTCGCCGAGCGATTGGCAGAACCGTCGGTCGGTGCCGAAGTAGGCGTGCAGAGTGAAGCTGTTTGGCGCGGCGCGGTGGAACCATCGGCACCGATGTGGGCTGGGACGATGTTTCTCGCCCGCGCGGCAGCCTATGCGCGACACCGTAACCAATACTCGGCACTGTTCGACTTCAATACCATGGATCCGTTGATTGCCACCCCACCCTTCGAACGCGCTCTGAACGAGATGACGGCATTAGCAGCTGCACAGCGGCAAGAGCCTGTCTCGCCCGACGACGCACTTCGAAAGTTCTTGTCGGGAGAATGTGCGATGGCGATTAGTTGGCCCCATCGAACTTCGGAAAACTTATCGGCGGACTCCTCGATCGGCGAGGAACGGATCGGAATTGCAGAGCTGCCGGGTTCTTCCGAAGTATACAATCACGGCACTGGCTCGTGGGAGCAACGTGCAGATACCGAGAGCTCACATGCTTCACTGCTCGCCTTTGACGGAAGACTTGGATCGGTCACGAAAGCTTGCCGGCGCAAGAAGCACGCGTTCGGAATGTTGTTCATGATTTCCGGTACGGACCTCGGTTCGACGATCTCTTCGGCAAGCGCTCACACGGCCCTGTATCGCGAGTCGCATCTACGACAGGCACACGCTTGGGTGGAGCCCATGTTAGACGGTTCTGCGGCGCGGCAATACGGCGAAGTGATTCAGTCAGCACTGAATCGTCCCATTTGGATTGATGCCATCCGAGTCCCCGGACGGAGCGCGTATCTGGAAGCGTTGGACAAGGCAATTGTTTCTGCCTTGGACCAGACGGCTACCGCGACAGCGGCTTTACAGTCGGCGACCAGCGAATGGAATAAGGTCACCAACTCGAAAGGGCGAGACAGCCAGCAGCGTGCTTACATGCGAAGCTTGGGGCTTGAACCGTAGTTAATCGGCTCGCCGGGCATTAGGCCCAACTTTGTTCATCGAGATCGAGTTCCGGGCGTTCGCGCCAACGAATGTCTTCGATATCCTCTTTTGCCTTGAAGTAGGCATCGACGACCTCTGGATCCCAGTATTCCCCGGAACCGTTCTTAAAAATGCCATCGACTTTCTCATCCGGCATGCCCGCGCGATAAGGACGATCGCTTGTCATAGCGTCGTAGGCATCCGCGACCGACATGATGCGAGCAAGTTGCGGAATGTTCTCGCCAGCCAAACCCATCGGGTAGCCTTTTCCGTCCCACTGCTCGTGGTGGTGGAGAACGGCGGGCAACACATCCGCGAGTTGCTTAATATCGGCCAATATCTTGTGACCAAGCTCGGGGTGCTTCTTAATGTGCTCGAATTCGGCGTCCGTCAATCGCCCCGCCTTTCGAAGTACGTTATCGTCGATACCGATCTTGCCGACGTCATGCAGCAGGCCCGACATGTAAATCGTATTTAGCAGCTTCGGGTTGACCCGCATTTCCAACGCAATTCGTACGGCGTATCGCGCGACACGATCGCTGTGACCGCTGGTGTAGGGGTCCTTGGCATCGATCGCTGATACGAGCGCGCGGACGATGTTGGCGAGCAGTTCGGATTGCTGTCGATACAGGTCACGGTTACCGCTGTGGATACCCAGCAACGCACCGACAGAGCTGAGGAGATTCGCCTCGATTGTGCCAAATTCACGATCTTCTACGTGATTGAATGCCGCGAGCCAACCGAAGACATTGTCGCCTTCGGACAATGGAACGATGATCAGTTGTCGGATACCGCGCTCGACGAGATTTCGCTCGGTTGTTGACTTCTCGTTGGCGATAAACGCCCCCATCGCCGCTGTGAGATCGAGCTCTTCAATGAGTGCGCGGAATCCATCTTCATCAACAGGGCAGTCCCCGCTGACGATTAAATTCGGACGCGTTCGCGCCTTGTATGTCGAGTCTCCTTGCTCAGCAACCGGGAGGTACTGAATTGCAAACGAGGACGCCGAGACGCAGTCGACAAGCCACTCGATCGCCAACTGGCCGAGTTCTTCATCGGACCGCGAAATTCGCAGGTTTTGTGTGATCGTATAGAGCAGGCTGATTTCTTCGTAAGTCGTTGCGAGGTTTTGCGAGATCAGATCGACCTCTTTTTTCATTCGCTCGACGTCTGCCTCAGCGTTCAGCTTGCTACCGATCGCTTCCGCTAGTTGCAGCAACAGTTCGGCGTCCCAGATCCGTTGTGAGTCTAGCCATTTGGTTGCGGCGGCGCAATCTCCATCAAACAGCACAGCGAGCGAATGGACACGCTGAGCGGCTTCAGACGTCGCAAAGATTCCGGTAGCGACCACGCACCGTTCCATCGCGACATGGATCGGAACAGCTAACGCCAGAATCCCATTTTCGTCCGCGATGAACTGCGTTTTGCGATCGCGGGCAACGGCTCGGACCAATTCGTCTGCCGCCATCGTCTGGAGATTAGGGACACGCTGCCCTGGTTGCAGCATCTCGCCCGACTCGCCATCCCAAACCGCAAAATCGATCGAAAAGTTACGGCGCAACTCCTCGACCAGCGCGCGATGCTCTGTGTCGTCTGCGACAGCTTGGCCGCCAAGTAGCAGAGATCCGGAAGTAGCAGCGAACGACATGGAAAGCGTCCATCGTTAAAGGCATACATTTGACCCAAAAACCTAGCTCACAAATGCCTCGTCGACAAATGGCAACGTCGGGCAGGCCGGAATTGGCAATAGAGATGACGCCTCGCATGTCACATCCCGCCGAATCGGAACAGGAGTCCTTTCCTACCGACGCGATTGCACCGGATAATCAGCCCTGATTACCGTTTCGCTGGCGATACCGCGCGCTAACGCGTTTCAAAAGAAGTCTTTCTTCGTCAGATAGGCTTTCCATGCCCTTCTCATGGAGCCGACCAAGCAATTCGTCGGCGCGACGTTCTTCGTCGATCTCGATCTCAATCTGCCGTTGTCGTTTTGCCTCGCGACGCTGCTCCAGCCAACGGGCGAACGGTCCCGGTTGGTCGTGACGTCGCTCGGTGCTCCGTTCGAGACTCGTATAGCCCTGCGAGAAATCGTAACCGAATAACTCGTCCTCGATCTCCGAGTCAGTCGGGCGCTCGTCTTCTTGCTTGGCCCCAAAGTAAAGAAAAATTGCCAGGATCACTAGCGAGAACCACAGCGGGATGGCTTGGTTCGTCGGGTGGTCTCGGACCAGCCAAGCTGTGATGATCAGTCCACCGGCCGCAAGTTTGGCGACCATGGTAACAACGCTGGCGGCACGCCGAGGACTGGCATCCGGCCATCGGGCCGACAACCAAGCACGGAGCGCTCGACCGCCGTCGAAAGGGAACGCGGGTAGTAGATTTGCGAGCACCATCACCCAGTTGATCCAGCACATCAATTTGACGGTCACCAACCACGCACCACCTTCAACCAACTGCTGCGGTTCCAGTGGGTTCAGAAGTCCAGTGAACTGTTCGGTACTAATCGCCCAAACAATCCCCCCCGTAATCATGAAGATCGCGGAATTTACGATCGGACCGGCAAGATGCATCAGGCACTCGGCCTGCGGTTCCAGAGGCGGCTGCATCGGCGCCAAGCCGATACCAGGCCCGATCACAATTTCATCGCCATCACCACCAAGGCGCAGCGCGGCGATGTAGTGGCCAAGTTCGTGGATCAATACACTGAGGAACAACAAGATCAGGCCCGTTGGTGCGATCCAAGACCGCTCTTCGAGCAAGTCGTGATCGCGCCAGCCGAGAAAGAGCGTGAAGGTTCCGAACAGCACGAAGAAGACGTGCAATCGCACGCTAACTCCGCCCCACCTTCCCAAGCTCAGGGTCCAACTTGTTTGACCGTGCATACGATGACTCTTAGCAACAAACGCATAGTCGCCGTTGGACAGAGATTGCCTTCGAGCGGACTACAGTTTTGTCATCTTATCAACCGGCTTATCGCCAAGCAATCTTGCGCCGTGATCGGTGGTGGTACACTTTGCCTTCTCTGGGGTGCATGAAATGCACCGGCGGCGACAAAGATGGCGTGTTTCACACGCCCTACGATCAAAGTGTACCACTACCGCGTGATCCGTCGCCCACTTGCTGACGAACTAACGCAAATTGCCCATGCTTGTCATTCCGATTGGCTCACGACAATGGAATGGCTCGCCAAAACGCGTACCGATCGTCTTGCCCCAGTACGCGGCCTCATCGCGAAGTTGTTCGAGAAACGTGGGCGAAACTCGAGGACGACCGATGACAAACTGGCTTTGATAGCACTCGATGGCCTTAAGTTTGTCGTCCCACTGATCGCTAATATCGAGCACGAATGCTGGTTGCGCAGCCATCTTCAAGTGGACGCAATAATAATTGTAAATCCGTTCCGGATGAAATGGATCCCCCGACATATCTGACTTGGACAATTTGGACCAAAACCTGGCAGCTTCCACGATTTGCGTGGCAGCGACGTGATCCGGATGTGCATCGGTCCAGTACGGTGCGAAGATCCAGCGAGGTCGAACACGGCGAAACACTTCGGCGACTTGCTTTCTAGCCTCCAGAGTGGGTTCAACGTACCGGTTCCGCAGCCCCAAATTTTCCCGCCAGTCCAGTCCCAGTACCGCGGTGGCTGCTTCCGTTTCGGCCGCGCGGGTCGCGGGGGAACCAAAGGGCGTTGGCTCGCCGTCCGTGAGATCCAACACGCCAACCGATCGACCTTCCTCCTTGAACTTTAGAATCGCGCCCCCCATACCCAACTCGGCATCATCAGGATGAGGCGCGACTACAAGTACGTCGAGTTGCATTGTTAATGTCTCGCGAGAAATAGGCTTCTTTGTGAGAACAAGCGGAGTGACCACAAACCGGGACAACATTGCCTATCCTCACACGTTAGGGTCTCGTCGACAACTGCCCTAGACGGAGCGTCGTATTTTTGCGACAAGCTCGCCTCTCAAAACACATCGCAGAATTTCACGATGAGCACTCGAAGATTGATCACCGCCGCCGGTTTCTTTGTCCTTGTGACTTGCTTCAGCGGATGCGCTCTGATTGGCTCGAAACACGACAAGTCTCACGAACACGACGAGTCGATCGACAATGAACCGGAGTGGCTAACGAACCTGAAATCGCTAAAGGGAACAGGTGCATCGACGGGCGTTTCTCCCGAAGCCCGCGATATCGAGAGAAGTCTTTTAGGCAACTAGACTTTTCTGGCAATCGACCTGTCTTACCTGCCGCCGGGGTCTTAAACTCCGATTCGATTTGCGTTACCTTCACACCTGCTTCGCGGCAAATCGGTTTTACTTGCCGTGTAACGAGCGGTCGAAATGGAAGGATACCGCAGCATGTCTCAAGACGACTTTGATCAACTCTGTGCCTACGCTCGCGAAACGGCCATCTTGCAATCGATTGCTGAGCTATTGGGATGGGACGAGCGAACGAAGATGCCGCCGGCGGCGGGGGATTTCCGGGCCGAGCAGATGACTTACCTGTCATCGCTGGTTCACCGCCGTCAGACAGATCCCAAGGTTGGTGACTGGCTAGACAAGTTAGCGGCAAGCGACTTGGCGAGTGATCCGCACAGCGACGCAGGAGCAACTATCCGACAAATGCGTCGCGAGTACGACAAGCTCAAAAAGTTGCCCCAGTCGCTAGTCGAAGAACTCACGCGAGCTTCCGTGCTCGGACAACAAGCGTGGGTCGAAGCGCGCAAGAACGACGACTTCGCCACTTTCGCGCCGATCCTTGAACGGATTGTTGAACTCAAACGACGGCAAGCCGATGCCATTGGCTTCACCGAATGCCCATACGACGCGCTGTTAGACGACTTTGAACCCGGGGAGACGACAAGCAACGTCGCACGCATCCTGGAAGGTCTTAGGAGCGAACTCGTTCCACTGGTCGCGGCGATTGCCGATAGCGCAAGAAAACCCGATCTGGAGATTTTAAAACGCAGATACGCAATCGATAAGCAAGAAGCGTTTGGTAAACAGGCGGCGGCAGCGATCGGTTTTGATTTTAATCGCGGACGACTCGACGTGACGCATCATCCCTTCTGCGCTGGCATGGGACCCAATGATTGTCGACTGACGACTCGTTACGACGAACGCTTCTTTCCAAGCGGTTTTTTCAGCATCTTGCACGAGGCAGGGCACGGAATTTACGACCAGGGATTGCGAGCCGACCAATACGGCCTACCCCCGGGTACCTTTGTGTCGCTTGGGATCCACGAGTCGCAGTCCCGAATGTGGGAGAACATGGTGGGTCGCAGCCAGCCGTTTTGGCGGCATTTTTTCCCACAGGCACAACAAGTGTTTCCCGATGCGCTCCGTGGTACGACCCTCGAAGAATTCTGTTTTGCCGCCAATGATGTGCGCCCGTCGCTGATCCGAGTTGAAGCGGACGAAGCCACGTACAACCTGCACATCATTATCCGTTTCGAGTTGGAACAAGCTTTGATTAACGATGGCCTCGCAATCAAGGACCTGCCATCCGCTTGGAACGAAAAGTATCGTGAATATCTTGGCATCACCCCTCCCAGCGACGCCGATGGCGTGCTGCAGGACGTGCATTGGAGCGCCGCCTTAATCGGCTATTTTCCAACCTACGCATTAGGAAACCTCTATGCCGCACAGTTCTATGCCCAGGCCGCAAGAGACGTTGGTCCCTTCGACGATCACTTTGAACGGGGCGAGTTTAGCTCGCTTCTCGGTTGGCTACGAGAAAAGATTCATCGGCAGGGACAATGTTACGCGGCCCGTGAGCTGGTTGAGAACGTGACAGGCTCGCCGCTTTCTCACGACGCATTGATCGCCTATCTGCGTGAAAAGTACACCGGCTACTATGGCATTAGCTGATTGGCCGTTTGGCAAGCCAGCCCCTGTTGGGGCTACGTGTCGTCGTCCTTCAAACCTAACCTCGTTAACCATCGACCCGACGGTTTTGAATTCATTTTTCCGGATGATGGATCGCTGCCCGATTCCTCGACACTGCGAAGCTTAGCTTCCAACTCAGAACGCTCACGGGCCAGCTTGGCCCGCTCGACCGAGATATCAATTTCGGCTTGCCGCAACTTGCTTCGCCATTCATCTTCCAGGCGACTTAGCCGTTCGCGCTCTTCGCGAATTTGTTCGTCGCTATCCAAAATGCTGGTTGCGTCCTCCGCTTGTCCCGACATTCGATCTTCGAGATGTGCTTTGAGGTCAGCGATTTGCCGATCTTTTTCCGCGATAACTTGATCGGTAATTCGGATCGTGCTTTCGATCGAGACTTTCACCTGCTTGTCGTTTTCATCGAGCTCAGAATCCAACTCGAGCATCATGCGGCGTTTTTGCTGCTCCCAATCGAAGCCGCTGGTCGACGCCTCGTTTGCGACGCGGGTTGTCTCGCTCGGACGGCTGGCCTGCTTTTGAAGGTCGGCGTTCTTGCCCTTCAGTTCGCGAATTTCCTGGACCGCGACCTCAAACCGGCGTTGTAGCTCTTCAAAGTGCGCCGCGTCCGCTGCGTTGCTCTGGTCGATCTGCCGCTCGGCATCTGCCAATCGTCCAATTAGTTCGTCGCGTTCCAGCCGCAACTCTGACATCTGTTCGAGTATGCTAGAAACATCAATCCCATCAGATGCGTTCGTTTGTTCCGACAGAAGGCCGCGCAACTGTTTAAGCTCACTGGCTCGGGCGTTCAGGAGTTTGCGACACTGAGTCAGTTGGTTGCGAACCTCTTCAAGTTCTTCAGAAGATGCCGCCTTATCACCTTTTCGTTCGCTAGCAGCCGCACCCTCGTTTGGATCGCCAGCACCGCGCGCTATCGCCGATAGCTGTTCCGTGATCGAAGCCTCAAACGCATTCACGCGATCACGTTGACTTTCAAACAGTCGCTCGGCCCGCGCGCGAAACTCAGACATCGCGTCTGGCCAATTTGGCTCGCGCGGTTCGGTTCTCGGAGCTTCCTGCGACAGAGTCATAGAAATCGGCTGACTGAACGTAGAGGGATGGGGGCTTGGAGTTTACAGAATATGGATTGCTCGAATGGAAATTCGCGCAACTACTATCAGTCGTATACGTCAGAAGCGAGCATCGGTCAAAGGAATCCGGCGTCCTCGCACCGCCTGTCCGAATCGCAACGATTATGCCAGGCCCCCGCACTCACATTCGGATTGACCTGAAACACTGAAAATGACACGTTATTCCTATCTCACTTCAATCACCGTAGCGCATGGATGCCGCCATGAATGCCTTCGTTATCTCGGTTGCTTGCCTGACTGCCTCCCAAATCCAACCTTCGCAATTCGACCCGGGACAAAGCGTGTCACCCGTCCAACCAGCTCCCGTTGTTTCGGAATCGAATTTGGACCGCGGCGGAGGCACGTTTCGCCTGTCAGATCGGGAGTCAAATCCGCCAGCACCGCCAGTGGCTTACGAGCCCAAGTCGGCGGCTCAGCTGCGTCCCATGAAAAGTTGGTCGACGCCACGCCAGCCGGCACCTGCTACTACGGCAGCCGCAGACAACGCTCAAACGCGCGGCGAATCGCTGATTGTCCCCGTCCATTCGTCAAGTTTGGAGGCGTTGGCGGCAATGATTCTGGACGGCGCCCTCGAGATGCGGGTGGAAGATGGCACCGACATCGCGCTGGTCGATCTGCTCGGGCAGATTGGTGACAATACTTCGCGTCAGCGAGCGGTACAAAGCTACTGGCGATTGTGCCTAGCATTGGCCGAGGAAAGTTTTGCAAGGCACGAATCACGATATCTCGCCGAGTTGCCGAAGCCCCAGTCGCAATTGGACGAATCACTCCTGATCGCAGAACTCACTCAAGCCCGCGCCCGACAAGCAACCACTGGGCTGAAGGTCCTTGAGTTGCAAGAGCAGCTGGTTGATGTTGGTCGTCTGGAGATGGTGGGACTTCCCATACCCGTCGACCGTCCGTTCGTTGGGCCCTACGCCACGCACTTCGACACACTCTTTGCCAATCGTGTGGCTCCGACAACTCTTAAACGAATTGACCGCCGTCTGCCGCATGAACTGGATGTGATTGAGCGCCGCGCTGAAGCGGTTGCTGCCGGCGAGCGAGCCGCATCGCAACTTGCCGATGCCTACCAAGCTGGGGCTGCCAGCATCGGCCACGTGCTCGACTCGTTGGCGCAGCTCAGCCGTACTCGCCGCGAGTTGCTGGCGGCAGTTTTAAGCTACAACGAACAGATTGCCGAATATTCGCTCTCGGTTGTTCGACCGGGCGTTCCAATCGAATCGTTACTTGGGACATTGATCCGGCAGGAATCCGCTTCGCAACCGACACTGCTGGCCGATGCCAATGTCCGACGTGCCTCAGCAGAAACGCCAGTGCGTGAACCGGGAGAAGTCAACGGCTCGCTCCCCTTGCGTCCCACCGCAGACCCGGAGGGCTCGCGCATCGCAGAACCAATCAGTAGCGAACCGGGAACTCGATCGATTCTAAAGCGCGTGACCATCGAGCATCGCTAGTGATTCGTTACAACCAGATGTGAGGGTACGAGTCTTGCGTTCATACCGACCACAGCGTTTCGCAGTTAACAGGTCCTGCTTAAGAACCCACGAGGTCTAGCCGGCCTCACTGTTTCGGTCGCTCCACAGTCAATTGACGTCGGTAGACTTTCGTGCCATGCGCAATGTAAAGCGTGCTGTGATCCGGCCCGGCTAGGATGCACGTAGTTAGCGGTTGGTCTTTGTCCACTTTGGGGATAACGCCGCACGGTCGCCCGGTAGGATCGAAGACCTGGACCCCCAAGTCGCTCGTCACGTAGTACCGACCGACCTGATCGACGGCCATACCGTCTCCCCGCGAGACGTCTACGTAGGGCGGTGGTTCGTTGAAGCGGAATTCGCCATTCTGATCAATCGCCAGCCGCATTGGCATCGTCGGCATCTTGGCGTCGAGGACCGCATCGGCGTTGACTCGGAACGTCCATGTGTGCGTACCGCCGTAGTCGGACACCGCCAAGGTGCCGCCATCGTTGGACAACGCGATGCCATTTGGTTTGGCAATGCCAACGTCGACCGCTGTCACCTCGCCATTCTGCGGATTGATCCGAGTAACTTGATGAGCGCCCGTTTCGGTGATCAAAATGAAACCATCGCTCGTGACAGCTAAATCGTTGGGTTTAACTCCTTCGGCGATACTCTTGACCTCGCCGCTGGTTGGGTTGATCGAAATCACGCGGTTCTTGGATCCCTGGCAAGCGTAGAGCAATGCGCCATCCGGGCTGAATTCCAGACCGCTAACGGATTCTTTCGCGATCTCTGTCTGCGTTCCGTCGGTAACACTAACGCGCATCACGGCAGGAGCCCGCATGTCACAATAGTAAAGGTTTCCGGCCTTGTCTGAGCACAGGGCATCGGCAAAGCCTAAGTTGTCCGCGACCAGTTCCCACGATTTGCCCGGAATCAGCAAGTTTAAGAGAGTCAGATCACCACCCAGGTCGCCACTCGTATCGAACGACGGTGTGTGCTTCTCCCTACGCCACAACCACCGCATGGCGTCCGGGAACCGCGAACTGCCAAAATCCGCGTTGTGCGCGTAGCCTTCGGCCCAGTCAAATCGCACGTCGTACCCCATGTACTCCAGCGCCGACGCCATGCGTTGATTGGACCACGGCCAACTGCCAAAGGCGTTATCCACGTCGCCGCTGGTGTCTGCCATGTACCCCCGAATCGGCTTTGGTTCCGTCTTTCGCACTAGTGCCGGATAGACATTGCCGCCGCGCAGGTTGGTAAAACTGCCGACGCTCGAATACACCTTGCGGAAGAAATCCGTTCGTTCCCATGCAGCCGTGAAAGCGCAGATGGCACCGGAACTGGAACCGCCAATCGCATGCATCTCCGGATTGTCCGAGATGTTGTAATGTTTGCGAACTTCCGGAATAACTTCTTCCAACAGGAAACGGACATATCGATCACCGAGACTGTCATACTCGAAGCTTCGGTTGGAATGCTTTCCATTTTGCCGCGGTTTCGATTTGTCATGTCCTGGATTGAGGAACACAGCGATCGTGGGCGGCATATCGCCGCTGGCGATCAAGTTGTCGAAAACTATTGGGATGCGCCATCTTCCGTTGACATTTCTCATGCCCTCGCCATCTTGAAACACCATCAGCGCAGCAGGTTCTTCGGCCTTGTACTGAGCCGGCACGTAAATGGACCAGTCGCGAATAGTGCCCGGGAAAATCGTCGATTCCCAAGGCTCCATCTTTTCAACATTCCCTTTGGGAACGTCAGGACGAACCACCGCATCGGGATGTGGCTCCCACTTGGGCTTCGTTTCAACCACGGGAATGTTCGTCGATTCGGCTTGGTCATCCCACAACCACTTCAGCGCCTCCGGCAATCGCTCGCCACCCCACTTGCTGCTGTGCCCCCCATCCGTCATCTCCAGTCGATACTGGTAGCCGGCAAACTGCAAAGCTGCCGCAAGATCCTGGTTCCCGAGCGGCCAGTTTCCATGCAGGTTATTCAAGTCGTCGCGTCCATCCTGCAAGTACACTTTGATGGGCTTCGGTTTGTCTTTCGATTTTCGAACCAGTCCAGGATAGGCCCAACCGCCCCGAATATTTGTAAAGCTGCCGATGTGGCTGAGCACTTTTCCGAACTGATCTGGTCGCTCCCAGGCCACAGTGAAAGCACAAATCCCGCTGGAGGAAATCCCGCACACGGCGCGATCGTTGGGATTGGTCGACACGTTCAGTCCCTCCAATGCGACGGGCAAGAACTCATCGACTAGAAAGTTCGCGTACCGGTCACCGAGCGAGTCGTATTCAAACGAGCGATTACTACGATCAAGTGCGCCGGGAAAAGTGGCGGGAATCGTACCTGGATCGACAAACACGGCTATGGTAATTGGCATGACTTTCTGACTAATCAGATTGTCGAAGACCACAGGCACGCGAAACGACCGCTTCGGGTCGGCGTAGCCGCGGCCATCCATAAACACCATCAGCGAAGCGGGCTCATCAGCCTTGTACTGAGCCGGAACATAGACGCTGTAATTGCGTCGCGTCCCCGGGAATATTTCGCTGCTATTAAATTCGCCTGATTTGATGGCACCCTGAGGAACGCCCGGCTGGACCATTCGGTCCGGATGCTCTTGCGCCAGCGCCGGAATTGATAATACCAGCGTTACCCAACAGCCAGCTGAGCAACTCAGTAACAGGACACCACGCTTGAGAGGGTTCATCTATCTGACTCCAGATCATAGACTCATTAATTGAAAACGGTATCAGCATTTGAATGCGGCACACAAGCGTCCCGTCGGTATGCGGCTAGTTGTGTGTGGCGATTCACGACGTGAGGACTTCCTTGAGAACCTGCATTGTGGCACGCTGCCTGCGTTCAACAAACAGCTTCGCCATAGCTGCTCTTTCCTTCGCGGTCGCGGCGTCGCTTGCCATTGCGACGACGGCATCGGGCAGTCGCCTAACGTCTTCTTCCTTGTCAAAATCGAACAGCCAATCGCCGAGCCCGATGTCTTGCCACATAAAGCCCTTCGATGTCTGCTCCTCCCAGCGGCAGACGATTGCCGGCACGCCATGCCCGATACACATGATTGGCGAGTGCATTTCGTTGCCGAATAGCCCAGCACTTCGCACGTAGGTGCTAATCGCTTCGCCCGTCAACCAGTAGTTCGGTCGCCACACAACGCGTTGCTTTGTCTCGGCGGGCAACGGATCAAACAACATTTCCTTAGCGACTTTCATTTGCGTCTGATCTTCGGGACAGAGCAGGATCTTCAAGTCGGTTTGCTTCGCGACTTCGATAATCGCCTGACGCAAAGGTGCGTGGTCGTGCTCCTTCAGGGCTTCATTGCGAGCGTGCTTCGCGGCATCGAACGGAACGTCCTTTATCGTCCAGTATGGCGTATAGCGCAACCGCGGAATGCAGCAAAGAAACTTACCCGCATCAAGGTCGTGTTGATGCAAGAATTCCTTCGCCTTCTGGTCATCACGCAAGTCACACGCGAAAGCCCCGTCGGGACCGAATTCCATCACCGGCGCACTGCAACCGGATGCCTTCGCAAAAGCCAGAGATTTCGAGTCGCGGAAGAAGACAAAGTTCGCGTCACTCAACACTTCAATGGTTCGAGCCATTGCTTCTGGCGACGTCTGCGTGGTGGAGGACGACTTTTTGGGAGGAAGCGTGATCCCATAGACACCATAAGGCTTTCCGGTCTCCTCGCGCCAGCGGATCACGTCCCGCTCTGCGACGAGCGATGCGCCCGACCCGTGCAGGAGAAAATCACACTCCGAGAAGGCCCGCTTGAGTTCTTCCGATCCAGGCAACGCGATCTTCAGCTTCGGAAACCGCGAACGCAGCAAGCCATCGACACCGTTATCGATCCGGCTGGGCCAAAGCGTGACCTCCACATTCGGCAAGTGCATCTCCAGAATGCGTAGCACTCCGGGTGTGTGAGCAATGTCGCCGATATTAACCGTCTGCCAAGACGAACGCAGCAAGATGCGTTTTGGCTGCTCAGTGCGCGCGAAAGTCAACGTGGGCCTCAATGTGGAAAGGCCGAGCAAGGAAAGGCAGGTGCGGCGGTCGAGAGTCTGTCGCGATCTGTGCATAAGCAAAGTGAAATGAAAGATTTGGTGTTGGTAAAGAGGGATCTTCAACGTCAGAACGAATAGTGTGACACTGTAAAGTTCGCGAAGCAAGCTTGCCAGCCGCTCAACTGCAACGGTCCCGGATTGCAACACTTCGCGATGAAAGTCAGAATCGCGGGTTACGAGTATCACTTGCTCTTCGCGCCGTGCATCTCGCGGACGTGGAAAACAATCGAGGAGCCAATATGAAAAGCTTTCTGTTAGTAACGATCACCTGTCCTGACCGGCCCGGAATTGTTGAGCGCGTGACGGACGTGGTTGTTGCTCACGGCGGGAACTGGGAAGAGAGCCGCTTTGCCAGACTCGGCGGCGATTTCGCTGGCATCGTCATGATAAGCGTGGCTGCCGACCGGGCCGAGAAGCTAACCGCAGCTCTAAGTTTGTTGGCAACCGACAAGATTACCGTCGCGGTTAAACGTACGTCACCAAATGTACAAGCCGCAAGTAAAGAACACACGCTCTGCGTACTTCGCTTGAAAGGTGCCGACCATGAGGGCATCGTTCACGACGTAGCGGCATATCTGGCCAAACACAACATTAATGTCGAGTCGATGGAGACCGAGTTGGTAGCAGCACCGATGAGCGCTGCACCATTGTTTCAAATGGAGGCTCAACTTGAGTTGCCGGTCTCGCTGACCATCGAAGATTTGCGTGAGAACTTGCAGCTAATCGGAGACCAGTTGGGCGTTGATATCGAGGTCGCGCCAACCACCTGAAAGTTCCGCAACTCCGAACTCAATTTGTATCAGTAACGCGAGTTCGGCAAAGCCAACGAGTTTTACGTTGCTCCATGAGTTTGGAAGCGGTTTGCGGTGCCCCAGCGACGCCCGAGCTTCGACTTGCCTACCGTGAAGATAAGAAGGAACAACCTTCGCCCTAATTTGCGAGCAATCGTCAAAAGTGCAGGTCTAACGCAGTAGTCGGATATCTAACAAACACTTCGTTCGTCTTACGAGAACGGAAGGGCGGGTCAATCTCCCCAGCACGCCGTGTCAGCTTGGATCGGTCATTCAATGGAAGTATCAGCGCGACACTATCGTAGCCATCACTCTCCGAGTGATCCGCCCACACAACTTGCACTCATCACTCTCCGAGTGATCCACCCACACGTCTTGCGCTCATCACTCGGAAAGTGATGGCTACTTTTATGAAACGAGAGGACCACCGAACGACCAAGCCAGTTGCACGTCACTGCGCAGGGACAGAAACAGGGACAGGTCGAACGGCAAACTGGACTTGTCCCAATAGTGTTCGGCACGGGAGTTGTTGGCAATGTGTGTGAGGCAGCGGGTTTCGTGGAGGGGAGGCATCTGGCGGTGGTGGTGAAACGGTTAGCCGACGTAGCCGGCGAAAGGTGATCTCTGCGCAGCGTGAAGCGACGCAGAGATGAAGGCCAACACTTCTCTACGCGGCTTGAGGCTTCAGTTTTTCGAGGTGCTGCATCAACTCGTCTTCATCGGCTAGGCCGGTGAAGTAGAAGCAAATCATTTCGTACGTGCGAAGCGTTGGCTTGCGACCTTAGATTTGACCACAACTTCCTGAGTAATTATTGCAAAGCGTTTTGTGGTAGCGGTTGGCGATAGCGGAGTCAAGTTGGTTGGTGATGAGGGGGTGGGGCGACGCGGACCGTTTGTCATTGTTGCAATCGCCCTGTGCGGTTGAGCAACGAGGTAGGCAGGTGCGTAGAACGGACTGTGCTCCTCCTACTTTTCTCCTCGCAAGGATGTTCATGCCATGTCGAATGCCTACGAAACGGAAGTCAGTTTGGGTCAGGCCATCTTCGGCCACGCAGAATTGGGAGACCAACGCCGCACTGCGCGGTTAGTCGAAACCTTTGACTTGATGCGGCGGCATCCGGGCGGCACGCTCCCCAACAAGCTCGCTTCGCCCGCCGACTTGCGGGCCTTCTATCGGCTGTGCGATTGCGATGACGTGACACATGCGGCCCTCCTCGCAGCCGCCCGGCAACATACGCTGAAGCGGATCGCCGCTTGTCCAGGAGCGGTGCTGCTGGTGCATGACGCCACCGAGTTGGACTACACGACGCTCACGTCGCTGATGGAGGACTTGGGACAAATCGGCAAAGGGACGCGGCGCGGTTATGTGTGTCAAAACGTGTTAGCCGTGGAAGCGGAGACGGGGGAAGTGTTGGGGCTGATGGATCAGGTCTTGCATCACCGCGCGGACGTTCCCGATCACGAAACCTTGACCGAGTGCCGCGAGCGAGACTCGCGCGAGAGTCGGTTGTGGCTGCGCGGGACAGAACATTTGCTGGCCGCGGAGAAGCTGATCGACATCTGCGATCAAGGCTCCGACACGTTCGAGTTTCTCGAACACGAATTCCACAGCGGCCGGCGATTCGTGATCCGTGCCTGCAAGGTCCGCAAGGTGTATGCCGGTCACGAGGCGGTCGGTCGGCAATGTTATCTGAAGGAGTACGCCCGCGACCTGCCGGAGTTGGGCCGCTTCACGATGGACGTGCAGGCTCAAAAGGGCCGCGCGGCGCGGAAGGCCGCCGAGTTCATCGTGCGTGGCGGCCCCCTCTTGATCTGTCCGCCGCATGCCAAGCACGGCGAGCATGGCGACCAGCCGCTGCCGTTGTACGTCGTGCAGATCACGGAAGTCACTCCGCCCGCGGGCGAGAAAGCCATCGATTGGACGCTGCTGAACAACGAACCGGTCGCGACGTTGGAGGACGCCTGGCGCGTGACCGGTTGGTACGAGCGGCGTTGGATCGTGGAGGAATATCACAAGGCGCAAAAGACCGGTTGTCAAATCGAAGACATGCAATTCACCACGATCGATCGCTTGGAACCGGCGATCGCGTTGTTGTCGGTGGTGGCGGTGACGCTGCTAAACCTGCGTGATGCGAGTCGCCAGCCGGACGCCAAGACGCGTTTGGCCAGTACGCTGTTGGCGACGGAGTATGTGGAGGTGATGAGTCTGCAGCGTTATCGGGAAGTCCGCGTCGGCATGACGGTACATGAATTCTATTACGCGTTAGCGCGGCTCGGCGGCCATCAAAACCGCAAACGCGACCGCCACCCCGGTTGGCTTGTCCTCTGGCGCGGCTGGACCAAACTCCAAGCCATGCTCGACGGCTACGACGCCGCTAACCTCAAAAGATGTGGTCAAACCTAAGCTTGCGACCCGTCCACAACGCAATCAACAGGCAAGCGATGATCGCACAATACGTCTGGATCTTAATGCCGTTTTGATCGGCGCTCAGCAAGTGGCGGCAGCCGAGCAGATGTTTGAAGAAGCGAAAAAAGATCTCCACCGCCCAGCGTTCGGAAAAGATCAACGCGATCACTTCAGCCGGAACGTCCAACAAGTTCGTCGCGATTCGCAACACGCCGTCGCTGCTGCTCCAGACGCTGATCGAACCCGAGTTGCGTGGTGCGATGGCGGAGGCGGACTTGGAGTCGCTGCCGATGTATCCGGAAGACCGTGCCTGCCGCCGCCCGACGACACGTCGCGTGACCGACGTCATGGAGTCGTTAAGCCGTCACCGCCTCACCAAGTCAGACGACGCGACCGAAGACCTTTACACGGACCCGACGCCCATCCAGCGTCAACTGATGAAACTCCTCGGCAACTCACCCGCGAGCTACGGTCGCAGCCACTAGCCGCCACCCCGCCCATCACCGACTTTTCGGTTCCGAGATGTGCGGAAAGTAAGGTGCAGCCGATGGTTCGTTGGTGTTGCAAGCTCACGCTTAGATATCGTATTTACTCGCGAGATTGTGCATGTGGACCGTTTAGTGACGACAGATCGAACGGCGCGCCTTTCAAAGCATCCAGCTTCGCGCGTTGCGCGGCCGTAAACACATCCAGAATCTCTTGATTGCGATTTTTTGCCCATTCATTTATCGCTCTTGTGCGTTCATCACCCTGAAGACCAAAGGCTTTGATCGCTTCATTGCGATCTCCAGTGTTTTCGATTTGCCGCATTTGTTCGTCGGAAAGTTGCAGCGATTCAATGATCTCTGGATTTCTTTTTAGCATCAATGCCAACGAAGTGCTTCTCAGTTGAATTACGATTTCTCGAAGACGCTCAAGCTGCGCCGGTTGCAGCGCGTCTTTCAGCATTGCGTGGTGTTTTTGCGCGACCGTAATGGAGAAGGCATCTAGTTTTTTACGTGCTACTTTGCCACGTTCGTCGCGCGGAATCGTTAGGTAATTGTTTTGATACCAATCGTTCCATTCCTTGGTTCGAGCAGCGCGAAGGCCGTCCACGACACGAGATTGTCCGGCATCCAGCTTGAGTTCGTCGCGGACGGTCTGGTCCGAAAGAATAAGCAGATCATCGTACTGCGCCGACGCGACACGGACACACGTGGAACCACTTGCTGCAAGAACGAAGAGAGCACACAGGAGTCGCGAACAATTTGTCATCTTTCGTCTCCGTGTCAGTCACGTTGTCACGTGCTCCACCAACCTACGGCCAGGTTAACGTGGCGGCGACCGGAAAACATTGCTTCAAGTCGGACGTGGCCCGCCACTCACGGCGAGTAGATTGGAGTCTTTCGAGTTTAGGTCGAAGTGGGATTCACTGTTGGCCACTGGGTTTCCCGTTGTGGTGTCTCAAGATTACGACCGTGCTCAATTGAGTCTCCGCACCCTCTCAGAACCGGACGAGCGCGGCTAACGCATCCGGCTCCCAGCTAACACTTGTCACCAATCTTATCATACCGCTCGGCTCATCGCGATCAGATCCGTCAGCCGCCGAGGGCTGGCAAGCTCGTGGCGGTCAGCGTACTTGTGAAACTCGGACCAGTTCATCGAATTCGACTGCGAACGGCGATTCAGCCAGCGATGGGCCAGCCACTTCGCCATACCGCGGAACTTCATCAGCCACGGCCAATTATCATTGATGCCGTAGTATTGATAGTGGCCGCGGAGCTTCGCATTCAACGTCTCCCACATCTCCGACAACGGGGTCGACAGGTGGTGGTGAAACCAATCCTTTAACGCACGCACTTTCGCCTTGAACTTCTTCTTGGCCGTCCTCCGCTTCAACTTGAATCTTCCCGCGCGACTCCTGCCGCAGTAATGCGTAAAGCCGAGAAAGTCGAACGTGCCGGGAGTCCCTTCACCCAGTCGCTGGCTATCGCGCCGGGAAAAACGGCCAAACCGTAGCAGCTTCGTTTTCTCCTCGGCCAGCGTCAGCGAGAACCGGGCCAATCGCTTGGGCAGCACGTCTTGAAAACGTCTCGCGTCCGATTCCAACTCAAACGCCGCGATGAAATCATCGGCATAGCGAATGAGGTACGCCTCGCCTTGCAGCCGTGGCCGCACGTCTCGCTCGAACCATAGGTCCAAGACGTAGTGCAGATACACGTTGGCAAGTAGAGGTGACAGACTCGAACCTTGAGGCACGCCTTCGTCCGTGTCCCAGCGACGACCTTCGATCATCACACCCGCCTTCAGAAAGCGCCGGATCAACCACAGCATGCGAGGGTCTGTAATCCGATTGCCGAGCAACTCGACGAGCCGCTCGTGACACACATGATCAAAGAAGCCAGCAATGTCTGCGTCCGATATCCAGTTCACTCTCTTCGTTGCGATGTTCTGACCGAGCACACTCAATGCCTGATGGCAGGAGCGTCCTGGGCGGAAGCCGTACGAGGTGTCGCAAAAGTCCACTTCGTAGATCCGTTCCAGAATCATCACGACCGCCCGTTGAACGATCTTGTCTTCCACGCAGGCGAGCCCCAGCGGACGCGTCTTGCCATCGCCTTTCGGGATGTCGCGACGCAGGCTGGGTTGGGGTCGGTAGCTTTGACGATGCAATCTGGATTCGAGGTCGAGCAGATTCTCCTGCAGCTTCTCCTCGTATTGATCCACCGTCACGCCGTCGATTCCCGGTGCCTTGTCTCGCTTCAGCTTGCGGAAGGCGAGCCACAACAGGTCGTACGTCAACAGCGTATAAAGGTTGTTGAACGTCGCCGTGTGATCGTCTTTCGCTCTCTTGGTGATGCGATCCAGCCGAGTTAGCACCGAAAAACCGTCACTGTGTACGGTCGATGCCCGGTCTGCATCGCGTGTTAGCTTGGCGGCCTTCCCTCGACCGGCATTACCCGGCGTGGTTTCACGCGATTGGTCTTCGCGCTGCTGCGGTACTATTCCGCCATCCGACTCCCTGAACGTCGTTTGCCTTTCTTGTCGTTTCGACTTGTCCGGCATACTCAACCTTCCGTGATTGGTCTTCGCGTTAAAGTTAAGAACCTCAGGGCCTCACTGGTTGCCTTGACGACGTGGTGTGTAGCGCGAATGGGCCTTGGACTCCGGGTCTTCCCGCAGCACTCGCCATGACGCGTTGCGGGATGTTGCCTTCAGGCATGAACACACCCTGGGCAGGTTCCAATAGGTACAAAGATTTCGGAGCTCAATACCATTCAGGGCGGGCCAGCTACTCCCTACCTTTCATCCTCACTACCTTTCTGTGTACGCTTCAACCAGCGACTTCGACGTTTGGTCTTATACGCTGGCTGCAACACTCGATACGGAGCCCTTGGCTAGAGGTTACTCCGGCGGGATCTCCCCCCGCTCGTCTTCAAACCATTTCCAGTTCGCACGTTCAACCGTTTGTTCGGTCGTACAGCCACTCCATGTTTGTCCCGGAAAAGTCGAGCTTTGTAACCATCGAATGGCGGAACAACATTCGGTTCAATGTCATCGCACCCAACCACTCGCGCACCTGATCGGGCACTTCTTCGGCGTGGAGGGGGTCGCGTGGTTGGGTGACCATGTAATATCCTTCCGGTTTCGACTCGGCTTCAGATAGTTAGTCGAATCCATACAATCCGCGTTCTGCTGCCTGCCTCCAGTCATCCACGCGGGGTTTGCTGATGAAGATCTCTGCGTCACCTTTGCGCGGCAAAAGACCGAAGAATTCGGCCACGCTGATATAGGCATCGAGGTCGCGGAAGACATCCGCAGGAACCGGACCTGGCCCCGCGGACGTAAACATCCCGACCAAGCCGTCATGGTCGAGCGCATACCACTCAAAATCAGCCCAGTCGATTCCTTGGCCAGCGCGAACGGCTTCCCAGATGGAGGCAATCCAATCTCGGTTGATTATCGACATCACGTCGCCTCTACGGACCGAACGGCAAGGGTGACCGGGGCAGAGCGAAAGATCAACCATTTCAAAAAGACGCTTTCGAGGCCTCCGCGTCCAACCCATTGTTACCCGCGATTCTAGCAGCACGTGGAGGGAGAAGCACGCGAGTCATCCCCACTAGCCAGTCAAGCAAACATATCTAATTAACCCGACTCCAGTCGGATATAGACCGTCTCGGGCACTATATCACGACCATCCCCCCCAGACAAAGTGCGTTGCTTGCACGAAGTCGTGATATTGTGATAACACCCGACTTCGTTTTCCTCGTCTCAACGGCTATCCATCGGAGGAGCATAGTACCAGCGTCAATTCCCGGCGGCAGAACCGCGGGGTGTCACCCCAAAGTCGTTCAAACGGTGAGGCGGCACTCAGTCATCACACTAACAATGGACACCTACGGGCATTTGTTGCCGGGGCAGAACGCCGACGCGGTGACAAATCTGCAACCGCTTCTCTACAAAAGCGCTGCAATGGTGCTGCAATCTGCACGCGAATTGGAGGGACTAGGCGCAAATGGGTGCAACGAGGTCAGCAACACAGGTGCTGCGGCGAATGAAGGAGCAAGCCCAAGGAAATGCAGCGTCTAGCGAGCCCGTGCCCCAAGTGACGCGGCTGGGACTCGAACCCAGGACCTACGGATTAAAAGTCCGTTGCTCTACCAACTGAGCTACCGCATCAAAGGTTGGTCGTAAGTTACCAACCGGGAGCCAATTCGGAAAGGGTGCTCCATTGCAATCCAAACACGGTGATGCGTCTAATTTCCTGTGATTCAGGCCGCGACTGCGGCGGCGAGTTCGCGGACCAGACGCTCGGCATCGATCGGTCTCGGGAACCAGCGGTCGACACCGGAAGGCTCTGCATCGCTGAAGGCAAAGAGTTTCAGGTTCTCGCCGCCTCGATGTGCTCGCAATTGACCCAGGAAATCGGAGTTGGTGTCTTGTCCCTTGAGTATGTCGAGCAGCACAAAATCCGGGCAGGAATGCAGCGACAGGAAGTCTAAGGCGTCGTCACGATCCTGGGCCGTTGTCACTTCAAAGCCATTCAGTCGCAGGTAACTCGCCAGAAGCTGCCCTTCGTTCGCATCGCGGTCGATGAGCAGGGCGTGTGGTACGCGCGCGGGTTCAGCCGGTTCATCCAATGCGGATTTGGCGTCCTGCTCCAAAGCCTGTAGTTCCTTGTAGACATCCACAATTAGACTTTGAGCCGCGATGTTTCCCTCCAAATGTTCGTGAAGCAAGTTTAACGCATTGGCGCACGAATCGGTTCTTTGGCGAATCGCCTTCGTCAAACTTGCCACTTGCTGCTTGGAGGCGGATTCATCAGGCGCAAACTCGATGCTTCTCAGATCTGCGATCTCGTGACGAACAATTGGCACATCCGTCGGAGCCTCGATGCCCAACCGAACGGTGTTGCCTTGAATGCGCACAACTTCGACCGAGACATTGAGCGTGGGCAAAATAAGCTTGTCGTGTTCTTTACGTGAGAGGACTAACATCGTGCGACCTCCATTTGTCATCATCAGGGAGAGGGGCCCTGCGGCGTGGATCGCGTGGGGCCTTGAACCACATACTGTGGGCCGGCATCTTGCCGTTAACTGCGAATGCAGTTGGAGATCGTTCCAACACAGCGTGCAGGTGGATTCTTTGCCAAATACAGAATTGGGGCAAGTGCAGTATTTAGACCGGGAGAAATGCTGTCGGTGCTGGTGACGCCTGCTTATTGGGTGCTTACCCAAACAACTCGGCCACCGATTGCCCCTTGCCGTCTTCCGTGGCGTAAAACGGCCGACGCTCGACCTCGAATGCTGTTTGTGGGCTGATCCCCATCGCTGTGAACATGGTGGCGTGAAGGTCATCGACGTTGACAGGGTTTTTGATCGCCAAGCACGGTCTTTCGGGGGCGGTCTCGCCGTACAAGAAGCCTTTCTGCATGCCGCCGCCAAACATGAGGACCGATGAGCCACCCGTAAAGTGTCGATGTAACCCGTAATGCGTCATCTCTTGTAGTGTGTCGACCTTGAAAGTGGCTTGGTCCTGTGCATTCGAGCCCGGCACGCCTTCGACGATCATATCGCGGCTGAATTCGCTTGCGATCACGACCAGCGTGCGGTCAAGCAAGCCGCGGGCTTCCAAGTCAAGTATCAGTTGGGTGATTGGGCGGTCAATTTCCTTATGGAGTCGGTCAACGGTTGTGTGTCCGTCCTTGTGTGTATCCCAATGGACAAAGGGGATGTACTCGGTAGTGACTTCAACGAAACGGGCTCCGTTTTCGACGAGCCGTCGCGCGAGCAGGCATCCTTGTCCGAAACGCCCCGTGTCGTATTTCTCGTAGCTGTCTGTCGGCTCGAGCGAGATGTCAAAGGCTGCGCGCTCCTTAGATCCGAGAAGACGATAGGCGTTTTCCATCGAACGCAACATTGACTCTTGCTGATAATCAGACAAGTAATCCCGCTGTGGAGTTGCATCAACGAGCTTGCGAAAGAATCTGTAGCGATTTTCAAATCGCCCGGGTTGCATACTTTCCGGAGGTCGTACGGCGGCAGCGGCTTGTTCTGGATAGGGCAAATTCATGGGGCCGAATTCGCTACCAAAGAAGCCTGCCGTCGTAAATGCTTTGATTTCCTCGTTCTCGCCCACGCCCTCCAATCTTTGCCCGATATTGATAAATGCAGGCATGACCGGATTCCGCGGCCCAAGCACCCGCGCCATCCAAGCTCCGATATGAGGACAGGCCACCGTTTGAGGCGGAACATAGCCTGTATGCCAATGATACTGATGACGCGAGTGCAAGATGTGGCCAAGATCCGGCAAGACGTGCGAGCGGACCAAGGTCGCGCGGTCCATCACCGAAGCGATATTCTCCAGACCTTCGGCGATTTTGATATTGTCGACGACCGTATCGATGGCTGGGAACGTACTGATCACTTTCTCGACGGGCAAACCGACTTGGAACGGCTCGTAGTGCTTTGGATCAAAGTTATCCGGCGCCGCCATGCCTCCCGCCATCCAAATGAGGATACAGGCGTCAGCCGTTGGTTTGGGATGCTGGATTGCGTTACCTTCCGCCGCATTCAATAAGCGAGGCTCCCCCGCCATCATTGCGGCGGTCGAGGCAGCGGCAATTTGCTTCAGAAAGTGACGGCGGGCGACTTGTTCGGTTAAGTTCGTCAGGTCCACGCTACGACTCCTCTTGATATGCACAGATGCAATTCATCGCACCAGTTGAAATTCGGGTAGCATCAGAACGGACCACAAGAGGTCTTCGACCGCTTGTTGCGTAAAGTCCTGTCCCAAAAATTCCCGCGCTAGTTTTAACTCGTCGGAAGTTGGCTCGCGCGAAAACGCATACTGGCAGAGCCACGTCATTAGCTCTCCCCCTGAACCGCCGTGATCGGCCAGGAAATGTCTTGCACCCTGTTGAATGGCGTTCAGCAGAGTTTGGCCGTTTGCCAAGTCAATCGCTTCGAGCGTCGTCAATTCACTCGGTCGTGAGGTCACGATTTGATCGCGGTTCGGTCGACCGAGTGCGCGCATCAGACCATCGCTCTTTACCAGGGAGGCACGAACCATCATCAGCGGCGCGTCGGTCGCCGCATTCAAAAGACCGACGATCGCGCTTCCAACGCGACCAGACCAAACACTCGGATTCAATACCGCCGCGGCAGGTTTCCAGTCATCCGGCTCCGACTTCCAACTACCGCGAGCATTCAGTTTTTCGATCGTCCAATCCCACGATTCATCCGAGGCAATTGTGTGAGTTGAGCCATCATCAAAGCGGAGCGTGGCTTCGAAGATCAGTCCAGCCGGATTCGGCGTGTTGCCGCCATTCTTGGCCTCAAGCAACAAGACGTTGTCGCCCCGGCGAAGTTGGGAAAGGATCGACACCGCCTCTACGGTCTCCCAATTTTCATCCGACGTGACGGGCTTGCCGTTGAGAAACATCCGATAGCTGTTGTCGCACGACATCACGGCTACGGCTCGAACGGGTAAACTTGGCAACTCGAATTTGTGGCGTAGCGTGATCGTTTCACCTGCCGGAGCTTGCTCCGACGCCGTAGCATGGGACCAAATCCACTTCGCAGTGAGCGGCTGAGACGATTCGTTCAACCGATGTTTGAAGCGGAGCACTTGGGCGTCATAGTTCACAGGTGCCGCGTCGGTGATCTGCCAAACCGCATCAACGAACTGCTCAGCGGTCATTCGGCGTGCTTGCGGCCCACGAAAAACGTAGCGGCCTGCGTCCTGTGGCTGGTCGACTGGCGGCGTCTGACTTTGGTAGATCTGCGAAGAGCATATCAACTCTATCGTCTGCTTGAGATCGAAGCCGTTGTCGCGAAGGTGGATGGCAAGATAGTCGAGCAAGTCTGTGCTCCACGGTTCCGTATGCATCGCGTCGACCGGATGAACAATTCCATGCCCCATCAATTGATTCCAGATGCGGTTCACGATCGTCCGCGCGAAGCGACCGTTGTCGGCGTGTGTGAGTAGGGCAGCGAGTTGTTTCAGCCGCTCGGGCCGTGGCGCCTCGGCGTCGATTTGCCCAAGTTCTGGGAATATCCAGGCCGGAGTGGCTGTCTTGTCTATCGGTTTATCGCAGCGATGGAGCATGAGGGGATCAGTTGCGTAGATCGCGGCCAGACCATAGGTCTCTTCCAGCGTCCACCGGTCGATAAAACTGTCGTGGCACGAAGCGCACTTCATGTTTATCCCCAGAAAGGCTTGTGAGACGTTTTGGGCAAATTGAATCTCTTGCATCTGACTAGCACTCACGTTGCCACGCCAGCGTATTCCGCTGATGAAGCCAATCGCCTCTGTTTGCGGAGCGATCAGTTCACGCGTGAACTGGTCGTACGGCTTGTTGTGAAGCAGAGCGTCATATAGCCACCCGGTAATCTGCTTGCGTCCGCCCGTGATGAAACCCGTTCCTGTGTAGTCATTCCTCAGCAAGTCATTCCAGAAGGTGAGCCAGTGCTCGGCGTATGCAACGTCGTTTGCCAGCAATGACTTCACCAATGCCGAACGCTTATCCGCGTCTGTGTCTACAACAAAATCACCATAGGTGTTTGGATCGGGCAGTAATCCAATGAGGTCCAGCGACACGCGGCGCAAAAACATCTTGTCTGACACGGGGCCCGGTCGTGCGATGTTGTTGTGGGCGAAATATTGATCGACGATGCGATCGATCGGGTGCTCTCGACCATCAATCGCCGGCGGCAGCGTCGGCATGCGATGGGCAAGCGGCGGCTCGTAACTGGGCCTTGATAGCGAGAACCCTGGTTCCCAGGCAAGGCCGGTGTCGATCCACTGCTTCAGCTTTTCGACTTGCTCTGGCGGAACGGGATTGCCTTCGGGAGGCATTCGCAAGTCGGAATCGGTGGTTGTCACACGCTCGAAGAGTGGGCTCCGACTGCTAGCCCGCGGCTCGACAACTGCCCCACTCTCACCGCCGGCAAGCAGTAACTCGCGAGTGTCGAGCGAAAGTCCACCCTGCCGCTTGTCCCCAGAATGACACTTCACACAGTGAGTGCGCAGAATTGGCACGATATCGTGCGAAAAGTCGACCTCGGAGGAATTCCCCGGACTACCGAGCAAAAGCATTGGCACAACAAATAGAAGTCTCGCGACTCGTCGCATGATTGGTCTCGCCTTGAGCATAGTTAGTCAGAGCTTTCGAGTATCTGTCTCGCTGTTGGTACTAGCAAGCGCCACAGACTCGGTTTTTGTGAGGCAAGTCGGTGGCTGAGCTGGATGCTAGCGGAGAATATCTTCGATCCTGGCATTGTAGCTAGTTTGTGATGACTTTTCTGATTAAGAAAAGTTTCCGGATTATTGCAAGTTTGCGGGTGTAGCCGCCGATACCTCATCTGTCGATTGCTCCGGCACGGAGATCGCGCCTCGTGCGTAGGCTCAGTTCGGTGCTTTCGGCCAAGGGGGGAACTAGAAGTCGTCTTGGTCAGCGGTCCTTGCGAAGGACCGTTGGTCGGACTTTTTAGCCTTGGCCGTACGCGTCAGATGACGCATCGAAAGGAAGCGGGAACCGATGACCCGGCAACTGCGAAGCACACTCCCTGTGATTTTGATCGTGTTGACTGCCTTTACAGGTTGTCACCCGACTCAACCCTTCTACTTCCACGAGGATGGCGACCTGTCGCACTACCTCGACCATGCGACAGCAATCGAGGCTCCTGACTACTCCCAACCGCTGTTGGAAGATGTCGAGTTCGCCGAAGCTCCGATGACACTAAGTGATCCGGAATTCCGGGAAATGTGGGATCTTGAGCTGGAAGAGGTTGTGTCGATCGCGTTGCAAAACAGCAAAGTAGTTCGGAATCTTGGCGGCGTTACACCGTTTGGGTTTGCCGACGCGTTGGTGGGTCGAACGGCCAGTGCATCGACCATCTATGACACGGCAATTGTGGAGTCTGACTCGAACAACGGCGTCGAAGCCGCACAGTCGGCATTCGACGCTCAACTTCAGTCGACCGGTACGCAAGGCAACGGAGACTTTCTATCCAGCACGAATCGGCCACAGGGATTTGGTGGCATTCCTGGCTTCCCCAACGTCCTACAACTCAACTCGGGTGGGGTTCGAACGAGTTTGAGCAAACGAAACGCCACTGGTGGCACGACATCCTTGTCAAACACTACGGAGTATCGCCGCGGTAACTCCATTACCGCGACGACCGATGGAAGCTTCTGGACGACGGCGTTTGAAGTTCGCCACACGCAACCGTTACTGCGGGGACGAGGGGCGATGATCAACCGAATTCCGGTCATGATCGCTCGAATCAACACGGACGTCAGTCTTGCGACATTCGAGGCCTCGATCCGAAATGTCGTGCTGGACTTGGAGAACACTTATTGGGATTTGCACGCCGCGTACCGCAATCTTGAGACAGCAAAGATCGGGCGCGACAGTGCCCAAGCAACTTGGAACAACGTCTATGAAAAGATGAAGGGTGGGCTCGAGAGTTCGCAGGCTGAGGCTCAGTCTCGCGAGCAATACTTTTTCTTCCGAGCACAACTCGAAACAGCACTTCGCGATTTGTACAACGTCGAGAACCGCCTTCGCTACCTGATGGGGATTGCCGCCACGGATGGTCGATTGATTCGGCCTATCGACGAACCAACGGCGGCTCGCGTGAGCCACGATTGGCGGATGATTCATGCCGAGGCGCTGTTGCGTAGTACCGAGCTGCGACAGCAGAAGTGGGTCATTGAACGCCGCGAGCTGGAGCTTGTCGCTGCAAAGAATCAGTTATTACCGCAGCTTGATTTAGGAGCTGCTTACCGATGGGTTGGAGCGGGTGACGACTTGATCAATGCGGATCGAAACGGATTGAACTTCCCCGCCGATGGCTCGACGGCGTTTGATGAATTGACGGAGGGTAATTTCCAAGAGTTCGGATTTCTTTTCAACTTCCAGATGCCTGTCGGATACCGTCGGGAATTGGCCGGAGTTCGCAACGCTCAGTTGAACTTGGTTCGAGAGCAGTCAAGACTTCAGGACATGGAGTTGAACACCTCGCACCTGTTGAGCACTGCAATCCGGAATCTCGACTTCAACTATCATTCAGCCCAAACGCACTTCAATCGATGGAAAGCTTCTCAATCGGAGGTGGATTCGGTACGAGTGCTGTATGAGCGCGGTAAGTCGACGCTCGATCTGGTGCTCGATGCACAACGACGTCGGGCTCAGGCTCAAATCGACTACTATCGTGCGTTGAGCGAGTACAACAAGTCCATCGCGGAGGTCCATTTCCGCAAAGGTTCGTTGCTCGAATACAACAACGTCCATCTGGCCGAAGGACCTTGGGCCGACAAGGCTTACTGGGACGCTTTGGGGCATGCCCGAGAGCGAGATGCGAGCTACTACCTGAACTACGGTTACACTCGCCCGAACGTCATCAGCCAAGGTCCGGTGAATCAGGGTCCGATCACCGAGTACGTTGGCGACCTGGCGGCCGAACCTGCTTACGGAAGCGGCGAGACGCGGGAATTGGTCCCGACGCCTGCACCGCGACCAACGGAGCGACCCGAAGCTGGCGAGAGCGAATCGCGGGAACCGGGTCCGATCACGACGCGTCCTGAAGGCCCCTCGCTGAACGCACCACTGCGGGCTGGAATACAAGGTGGCTCGCCCGCGGTTGCCGTCCAAAGTGGGAGCAAATTTGAGTGGGGATCACTGGGCCTGAAATCGGACTCCAGGCCTGATGGGAATGAATTGCGTCAAGCGTCATTTGCAGAACCCCTACGAAAGTAGCCCGAACGGTCGCCACCAAACATTCGACTTCATCGGGAGAATTGACGCCAAATCACTACGGCTGGGAGCGATTGGACACGGATAGCACGGAACTCGCGGAGACGATCGGTATACGAACGCCCTCCGCCCGTGCTGTCCGTGTTTCCCTTTTGTGCTCGCCAAACTCACGGCGATGCTGCACTGCGGTGAGGTTATCCGAGACCTATGTGATTTGCCTCCCACGAGTTGAACCAGGGTGTACACAAAACTCCCCCACTACCGCTCGTCGTGTCGACGCTCGTAGAATGCAGCCACAATGACAGGTATTTTCTTCAGTTTCGATGGGATTGACGGCACCGGCAAATCCACACAGATGGAGTTGTTTTGCGAGTGGCTGCGCGACCAAGGTCACCATGTCGTGCAGTGTCGGGATCCGGGCGGGACGGAGCTTGGGGAAGATCTGCGCGAGATCATTCTCCATAAACAAGACACGCCGATTTCACCGATCGCCGAGATGTTGCTGTATATGGCTTCGCGTGCACAGCTCGTTGCTGAGGTCATTCGACCGGCGCTTCAGGCGGGAAAGACGGTGGTTTCCGATCGCTTCCTTGTCTCGAATGTGGCCTACCAGGGTTACGCTGGCGGCGTGGGAGCAGACAACGTGTGGGCGGTTGGCGCCGTTGCCACAGATGCTGTGAGTCCTGACCTAACGCTGATGCTGGATATGGCAGTGGACCAAGCATCCACTCGGTTGAACCGCAATTTGGATCGCATCGAGGCGCGCGGTACTGGTTTTTTGAATCGTGTTCGTGATGGATTCCTGAAGGAGGCGGGTCAATCGCCAGACCGCATCGCCGTGATCGATGCAGCCCGAGATATCAGCAGCGTACAAGACGATATCCGCGCCGTTGCACAACGGGTGATCGAAGCACGAGGTAAATCGATCCGATGAGTTGGCAAGGTATCGAAGGTCACGACGACGTCGTCGATCGTTTTCGCAGGATTCTTGCAAGCGGTCGCCTGGCGAGTACGTTTCTGTTTGTTGGACCCGCGGGCATCGGCAAGCGAACCTTCGCCTTGAAACTAGCACAGTCTTTACTCTGCGAGCGGGCCGCGGATGTTAATCTGGATCCGTGCGGGAGCTGTCCGTCTTGCCAGCAGGTCGTCGCAGAATCACATCCCGATTTGGAACTCGTCTCAAAGCCAGCTGACAAAGCCTTTATTCCCGTCGAAGTCTTCATCGGTGACCGCGAACATCGGATGCGAGATGGCCTTTGTCACAATATAGCACTCAAGCCTTTTCTGGGCGGTCGCAAGATCGCTATCATCGACGATGCCGACTATCTCAATCAGGAAGGCGCAAACTGTCTGCTGAAGACGCTAGAAGAACCTCCGGCGAATTCACTTATCATTTTGATTGCATCGAGTGAACAGACTCAGCTTCCAACCATTCGCTCGCGGTGTCAGGTCATTCGATTTAGAGAGCTGCCGCACAGCGTGGTAGTTCGGCTACTAGCGACGCTCGGCGAAGTCGAGTCGGACGTCGAAGCGGAGCAATTGGCTGCGTTCAGTCAGGGAAGCCTGCAACGAGCTAAGCAGTTTGGTGAGCCAGACCTGCGGGCCTTTCGCGATGAGTTTTTGACTAGACTAGGTCAATTGCCGTCAGCGAGCGTGGCTCTCGCCGCCGATCTGGGAAAGTTCGTCGAGAGCGCGGGAAAAGATGCCCCGATTCGCCGTGAAAGACTCAAGCTTGTCGTCCTGGTCGCGATTGAGTTCTATCGCGCGATGATTCGACAATTGAACGGACTATCTCCAACGGGTGACTCCGGTTTGCAGGCGTTCATTGGCGATGATCTCCGCGCCCAGAACGTCGATCCGGAAACGGTGGCTGCCTGCATCGAACGCTGTCTCGACGCCCAGTCTCAGGTCGAAGCAAACGCAAATCAGGCCACCTTGATCGAATGCTGGATTGATGACTTGGCCCGGTTATTTCAGTCGGCCTACGCCTGAAAAGTGGAACGATTTCGAGTTCGGTTCAGACTTCTACGTGTTACTCGCCGTGTAGAGTCACGACGAGTCGGCGAGTGCCCCCGCGATTACGGTGCTCGCACAAATAGATGCCTTGCCACGTCCCCAGCAGTAGTTTGCCGTCGCGTATTGGAACAGTTACCGAGCTTCCGAGCAGCGAAGCTTTGACATGGGCAGGCATATCGTCCGAACCCTCAAGTGTATGAATATACGGAAATTCTTCGGGAGCGATCTTGTTGACCGACATCTCTAGATCAACGGGAACGTCAGGATCGGCGTTCTCGTTAATCGTTAACGAGGCAGAAGTGTGTTGGATGAACACGTGAAGTAAGCCCACCTTGATTTTGCGAAGTTCCGGCAATGCGTTGACGACTTGGGAGGTGATTAAATGAAAGCCGCGAGCACGCGGAGACAGCTCGATTAACGCTTGAAACCAGGACATCCTACGACTCAGCAACCAAGGAAAAGGCTAGGTTAATTTTCTTGACATTCTGAGGCATCCGGGAATAATTACAAGCATTCCGGAGGTAAAACGTATTCAAGAAACGACCGGGTCAACATAACTAGCTCGCAGGCCCAAGTTCAACGCATCCCGCCCCCAAACGAATACGTGTTAATCAAACCAAATAGACTGTAAACGGCGTTCGCAAACGCCGAACGAGATAAGATTCATTGGAAATCACAGGTGTGAGGAGGTCACGAAGTTAGATGCACAACGTAAACAATGTTTTCGAGGCCATTTTAAAGTACGGTCACGACGAAGATTTCGCTCCCGAAGCGAATTCCGACTTCGAAGCAACCGATGCTCCCGCAGGTTCGGACGAAAAGATCGAAGTCCTGCGTCAGCGAGTCGCTCTGGGCATGCCGCTTTGGCACAGCTCAGATCGCGTGGATTACAGCGGACTCACCGGTGCTGTTCGCCCACGTGAGTAACTACTAGCAGTTCATCTGAAGATAACGAACGGGGACGTCAAAAGACGTCCCCGTTTTCTTTGCTAGCAGCCTGTCTCTGCAAATCCCACGAACCATGCCGCCACCGTTTGACCGCTTGCGGCTAGACAAACTGCTCTGGAGCCTGTTGCGCGCATCAGTTACTCTCCCGCCCCGGTCCGTGCGCGGTAATCGTGCAAGTGTATGGATCAAACGCTCGTAGGTGCTGTCGAACTGCCCAAGGAGGGGCGTTTTGCGGAACTCATCGATACTTCTCTTGGTGGCTATGATCGCGGGCGGTGGCTGGCTGTTCTTGCAGAACTTCGACATCGAAGGGCTCGAAAACATAGCCGTGAAAAAGAAGGCGGGTGGTGCGACTTTTCCCGTGAGTGCCGCTGGACCCGAGGTACCGGCGTTTCAACCCGACGACGTTATCAAGATAGCCACCTTCAATATTCAGGTCTTTGGACAGAGTAAACTCTCAAAGCCAAAGGTGATGGCGATCTTGGCTCGGCTCGTTCGCGAATTCGATGTGATTGCAGTCCAAGAGATTCGCTCGCAGGACCAGGACGTGATGCCGCGTTTTATCGAGATCATCAATGCTGCCGGACGCAGCTACGATTTTGTCATAGGGCCACGTATTGGTGACACCAGCAGCAAAGAGCAATACGCTTATATTTTCGATCGACAAACAATCGAAGTCGATCGTACGTTTCTCTACACGGTCAATGACCCCGACAATCTGTTGCATCGTGAACCACTCGTCGGTTGGTTTCGCGCGCGAGGTCCCAGCGTGGACGAAGCGTTTACTTTTACCTTGGTTAATGTTCATACAGATCCCGACATTGTTGCAACTGAAATGTCGGTGATGGATGACGTCTATCGCGTCGTGCGTGACGATGGTCGTGACGAAGACGACGTAATCATCCTCGGCGATTTCAACGCCGACAGTGAGCACCTCGGCGAGTTGGGACAGATATCTGGAATCACCTGGGCAATTTCAGGCCTCCCAACTAACGTCCGGAGAACTGAGCAGTATGACAACATCATCTTCCACCGTGACGCGACAAAGGAATTCGTCGGTCGCAGCGGAGTTGTCGATTTCATGCGAGACTACAATCTGAGTACGGAAGAGGCTCTTGAAGTCTCCGATCACCTTCCGGTTTGGGCTGAGTTCAGCATCTACGAAGGCGGCACACCGGGCTATGTTGCGTCGCGGCCCAGTCGCTGATCGTCTGTTCGAGCGGGCACAACAGGGCAAGATCTCGACACCTCCAATTCTTTCTGGGCATCGAAATCCCGTTCGTTCCAGCCTGATTACCGCGTCACTGCTAGTTTGTGGTTAAGTGCGGCTTGACGAGGTTGGTCCAAAGTTCATAGCCATCCTCGCTCAAATGCAAGCCGTCTGCGACGAAGAGCTCTTTACGGGGCATGCCATCATCGCCCAGCATGGGCTTGTCGATATCGACAAACTCGACTCGCTCGTCATTTGACGCAAGTTCCACGATCAATCGATTGGCTTCGCGAACTTGGTCGATCAAGGCCCAGCGGCTGATGCTGGGTTTCACCGCAATGTAAACGATCTTCGTTTGCGGTAATTTGCCGTGGATCAAACTGACGAGTTGCTTGAAGTCGTCGTACACTCGCTGAGGTGACTTGTTGTGTGCGATATCGTTATCGCCGGCATACACCACCACAATCCGTGGCTCGTACTTAATTATGATGCGCTCGGCAAACTCGACGGAGTCGGACACTTCCGAGCCCCCGAAGCCGCGATTGAGTGCGTTGAAGTCAGGGAACCACTTCTTCAGATCCCACTTTCTAATGCTGGAACTACCCACAAAGACGATGCCATTCTTTGGCTGTGGGTGATCGGCGTCGGCCCTTTCGAATGCTTGAATGGTTGACTCCCAACGGTTCTCCGCGGCGTTGCCCCGCTCGATGCCTCCGATGGCAAGGCCAGCAACCAACGCCCCAAGGCTGGCGACAGCGAGATGAATACGCATGTTCGGTCTCCAAGTTTTAGTACGCATTTGTCACAAGAGGTCAGGTTCTTCCCAGACCGTATGATAAGCACCGATCTGCTCAAAGTAATCCAACATTTGCTGATAAAACAGATGTGTGCCAATCGTAGCACTGTCGCCTACGACGATCAGTTTTCTGCGTGCTCGGGTCAGTGCGACGTTCATGCGCCGAACATCTGCTAAGAATCCGATATCGCCGTTGCTGTTGGATCGCACGAGCGAGATAATTACTGCTTCTTTCTCGCGACCTTGAAAACCGTCTACCGTGTCGATTTCCAATCGTTCAGTGTCGATAACGTCACGCAGCAATCTCACCTGCGCTGCATAGGGAGCGATGACCGCGATGTCGCTTGCAGCCAATCCAGTTTCGCGCAACGCCTGCACCTTGCGGCGGACTAGCTCCGCTTCACCTGGATTGCGACGACTCTCGCCATCCGGTTCGAGCTCATCGTCGAAGCCAGCGCCGGCGGTATCCACAAACGCAACCGGCGAAAATGTCGCTTCAGAAAGCTCGATGTCCGGCAAATCGTGGAGTAAGTGATGCCTCACACTAGCATCAGCAATGAGTTCCGACTCGTAAAACTGTTGTGACGAGAAGCTCATGATCTGCTCGTGCATTCGATACTGAACGGTCAAGCGACGCGAAACTTGCTCGCCGTGCAACTCCATCAACCGCTCGAACAGGCTGACTGCGAATCCTTCGCTGGCTGCTTCGCGCGAAACAACCGTCGGAGGCAATTGACAGTGGTCACCCGCCAACAGAACGCGTTCGCAAACTGAAAGCGGAATCCAGCAAGTCGGCTCGGTCGTCTGACAGGCCTCGTCGATCACCAACCACTCGAATCTTCGTCGCCCGAGCAGCGTGCTGTCCAAGCCCGTTAGCGTCGCGCACAGAATGTCTGCATTGTCGAGGATTTGCTGAATGACCTGACGCTCCAACCGCTGGGCATCTGCGAGCATGTTCTTTGCCTCCTCGCGTAGCGAGTGCCGCTCGCCTGGGGCAGGTTTCGCCCGTGTGAATCGTGAAGACCTTCGATACAATGCGTGTGCGTCACGCGTCAGTTTTTTCGCGAGTTGCATGTCCTCATGGTCATCCACCATCAAATCCAGCGTATGCGTTCGCAGTTCGGGCATCACCCTGGCAGGATGCCCGAGCCGAACGACCCTCGCTCCAATGGTCAACAGCTTCTCGAACAGATTGTCGACCGCCATGTTACTGGGTGCACAGGCAAGGACTTTGTCGCCACGAGCCACGGCGCGACGAATGACTTCGACCACCGTCGTTGTCTTTCCCGTGCCGGGTGGGCCGTGAATCATCGACAAGTCTTTGGCACCAAGGGCAAACCGAATCGCGTCAATCTGCGAAGCATTCAGCCTGCCGTCAAACTTCTCCGCAGCATCGATCACTTGCTGGGTGGGTGTTGTTTCTCCGAGGAAGACCGATCGCAGTTGTGCGAGACGATCGCCGGAAGCACTGCGAGCGCGTTCCATCGCCACTCGTTGCCGTTGGCGCGCCACCTCATCAGTCGATACGTCGATTCTATAGGCCGTCTTTGCTTCTGCGGAAGGCAGCGGTTGTGGCATGGCGACTTCGATTGTGTGGCTGCCGCGATAACTCACGACACCGCGCCAGTGCTCGTCGCTTTCCTGCTCGGATAGCACCACAGGTGACCCAATGCCAAGCCGAGTCCACGGTAACGGCTCACGTGACTTCTTGCCAAGCGTCACGAGCACGCGCCCGCCAAGTCCGGCGGCTTCATCACGCAGTGTCATATTGATCAGTGATGTGCCCGCCTTCTCAGCTTGCGCGGGCGACAATCTCCTTTGCGACTGTACGATCTGTTCGGCCTCGGCCACCGCCTCCATTTCGAGCAGGCGAATCATGCGTTCAAAGTGGTCTTCACGATTTCCTGTCGATGGTGCTGTTGCGGGCCACGCGCGAATGTGCCGGTTTGCCAAGTCGGTGCCATCAAGCTTCTTGGCTAATCTCGCTGCCCAGGTATCCGGCACCTCGACTGTTGCCGAGCGTCCTTGGATCGCTATGTTGCCGATCCGCTGCTTGTCAATTTCGCCAACTTGTGTAAGCAGACGCACGATGGTTCCTTTTGTCGTCTGGGGCGGGAGGGCATCAAGATGTAGGATGGCCATCGAGTTATTGCTTTGGTTTATAATGGGACGCGTTAAACGCGGACTCACGAAATAGCTTCGAGCGATTTCGCTGAAAAACTTTCCGCTGGGATCGCGTGGACCGACCCGCGGCAAACGTGATCGGTATACCTAAAACTGTCTTCGGGAGCTACTGCCATGACGCCAGATCCAGATTCGCCTACCATCGTCTATTGCGCAGAAAATGCCATTGAAGCAGGAGCCATCGTTACTGCCTTAGAATCGGAAGGCATCGAAACTACCACCACAGGTTCTTACACCTCGGGATTTCAAGCCGAAGCACCTGGGCAAGTGCAAGTCGTTGTTAGGCAATCGCAAGCCGAAAAGGCGAGATTAGTACTGCATCAACTCGAAGAACAGGCCAATGATCTCGAATGCGATGAAAGCGACGAGCTAGACGAGTAGCACGATTCAAATTACATGATTCCCGTCGATTCGGGTCGAAGGTTCCTCGCTCGTGATCTCGCCTAGCGTTCCCTGGGTAATTGAGTTTCCGTGAACCCAGTTTCCCGTTCCGGTACCAGCAATGCGTACTGCCATGACCATGCGTTTGGTTTGTGCAGTATCGTGAATCGTGTTGCCGCCGATGCTGCAGCGAAGCGAATTCACAATATCGATGCCGCGAAAATGCGAGTTCAGGATCTGACACGCAGATACCGCAATGTTGACGGAGTTCCGGATCGTAATCGCCCCGCCAGCTTCTTCGTCACCAAGTCGACAATCGTTCAACACATTACCGACGAGCGAGCAGCCGATGCAGCCGTCCAGCAAGACACCGTCCGTCGTCTCGCTAGCGTAACTGGCGGGGCGGCTAAAGCAACTGTTCGAACCAAAGGTGATATAGCGGCTGGAGCGGAATTCGCAATTAAGTGCTTGGCCACCGTAGATCGTGTTGCCCGTGATGCTGATGCGAGAACCCTGTTCAATGAGGATGTTACGTTCGCGACTACCAAGGACGTTGCCCGTAATCGCTACCAAGCGGATACCACTTGGCGGATCTTCTGCCTTGCCAAGAATGACGATGTTGGCACCGGGTGCATCGAGTGTGGCTTGAATCGTGTTGCTGGCAATTGTGTACTCGCTGATGATGCCGTCTGGGGCTTCGAGTACGATTTCGCCGCTGTATCCCTGGCCGATGTCTTCGTAACCGGAGTTGTATTCGATGTCATTGCCTGTGATCTGAATGTTATGGACGTCACCATTGAGTTGCCGAATACCAGCACGTTTGCAGTAGCTGATGTGATTGGCGGCGATGATCACCTGATGAAGATTGCACTGATCAAAGAATACACCGGTATCGTGACAATCGTAGATATGTGACGCGTTCAGAACAAAATTGCGATTTCTGTCGACAAGATGAATGCCATAGCGGCACCTTCGTATAAGTACGTTTTGGATCGTGGCCTGCATCGTGCGTGACAACTGAATGCCATCGGCTTCCGAATGTTCGCCGAGAATTTCCAGTCCCGACACGATTGGCATTCTTTCGCGGTCCCAGGTCTGTGGAGTGAAGCTGGCCGGAGTCGCCGTCCCTTGATGGTCGCCAACGATTTGAAGTGCAGGTCCCGCCCCGGCCATCACGATTCTAGCCGTCCCCTGCTCGCCGCGAACTCCCAGATAACCATGCTTCCGAGAGTCGAGCACTATCGACCGCGAGATGCGGTAAGTGCCTTTAGACAACTCGAGCACGCCGTCGCCATCGTCGACAGCGTGCTGCAACGCGGCAGTGTCGTCGGTGTGCCCGTCTCCCACTGCGCCAAAGTTCTTTGCAATTGACATCGGACACTACCGTTTTCCGCTCTAATTATCTTTGCTGGCTGCAATGAACTTGCTGAGCGTTTCGACGTTTTTCACAAAGGTACGAGTGTCGATAACTTGCTTCGTCGGATCGTCGTCGCCGTACGCCCGAAGCGTACCTGGTTCAACCCACGCTCCGCGCTGGTCGAGTGTGTCAACCGCCTCTCGCGTTTGCTCTGCGAGCGAACGGCTCATTTTGTACGAGGGCTTCGAATCGCGAGGCTTCAACTTTTCTGGGGGAGTCTTAAGAAGGCGTTGATACTCAGATTCGATGGAATCGAGCTTGGAACCAATCTTGAAGCCATAATGCGTGGGAAGATCGCTGTCGTCATAAGTTAAGACGTACGTTTTGGTGAAATAGAGCGACCGGTTGGATTTCAGCTCATAGAACCTTGCGAGTTGACCGTCGGGCAACTGAGACGACCGCAGATATTTGATGGCGCGCGGGATCGGTTCCAGATATTTCTTGTCTCCCGATTCGCGATAGATCGACATTAGTATTCGCAATATCCCCTGCGACTCGCCGCCGGTCACAGAAGCGGGTTCGAAGCGTCGGGCCCAGGCGGGCTGCATTTCAGCGTTGTATTGTTGTGCCCAAGCCGGTTGTGGTTCGGGCATTTGAGCAAGCAAAATGAAGTCGCCAGCCTTCTTCGCGGCGTCGTTGTACTTTGACTTGCCATAGATGCGACCAGCCTCAAACATGGTCGCGATCGTATCGGCGATGGAATTGTCGTTAAACGTATAGTAGCTGCGATAGTCTTGCTTGGGATAATCGCGAGGCCACGATTCCGGGTAGTTCGCCTTGAGGATAGGAAACTCTGATGGACTTGGCGGGTCGCTGAATCGCTGCGGCCAGGCACCGTTGGGATACTGAGCGGCAAGCAAACTCGTCAAAGCAAACTCGACCGACTCGTGAATTTGCTTGTCTTTAAAGCCCAGTGCTTTATCCGTATGCATTAGATAACGCAGGGCCGCCTGTGTCGTATTGTCATCAAGTGTCGTGACGTTTTTTGCTTTGCCTGATCCGCCCTCAAGCCGATAGGCATACGCGGCGCGATTCTTTGAATCAAACTCGATGCGGTAATCCCAGCCGCCGGATTTTAGCTGTCCCCGCACAAGTGCCAGTGCGGTCTCGCGAGCTGCCTCCAGGCATAACGGGTCGCCCGTCGCTTCGTGAGCGAACAAATACGCTCCGCCCACCGTCGGAGTTCCGGGTGGTTGCACCCAAGCGGTTGTATTCGAAGCTTGGTTTTCGCCTTCCTGGCGAGTCAGATCAGAACTGTACTGCCAGAGGTAGCCGCCACTGGTAGAAACTTCATTGCGAAAAAAAGTGACCGCCGTTCGCAACGCCCGCGCTGCCTCGTCCCGGGTCGGCGGTTCGACCGCCGAGCAGGGACGAAACGCCATCCAACCGCTACATACACCAAGCGCAAGCAAAGAAACCGCCACTCGAAAGTTCATCAACGCTCTCCTCAACACACGGCGGATTGGACACACGGCGGATTGGTAGGTGACGTTAGTCTTTCCTACTTAAACAAGAGCATAAACAATCAGGTGGGTGGATGCACGCGTCTAAATTGCGGTGCGGTAGGTGGGCGTCATTCCCCATCGATTAACGACGGAAAAGACGAAAGCGGTAGGTTCGGTTGGGTGGTTGGTAAGTCGTCCGGGTTTGACTAGCTACCGGAGCTGTGACGGCATCATGCAATTCTGTCGTTTCGACGTCGACTTGTTCAGCGCCATCAGGTGCTGCATCGACTCCATTCAACGATTCGCCTGGCAAAATCAAAGGCATGAGCACCGACACAGGGGTTACTGGAGCGGTTTGAGGGGCGGTGACCACCGCGCACGCTGGCCCCGATCACGTCGAGACACGACTGCGTCGCGCTCCCAACACCTCCCCTGATAGGCTCGTCGTAGCAATTACTACGACCAACAGAGCTTTAATACGTCTGTTCATCCAGTCACTCCTCCTTAAATTCACTTCCTGTTAGATAGCACAGAACGCGCCGAATCTATCGAATGAGGAAGATGCGTCAAGTATCAAGGGAAAACCAGAAAAAGAATGCACTTCTTCGATTTGGGTAACCCATGCCGGTAACCTGCAACGTGGGCCTGCACCAACATCCGACGACGGGCCCCCGGAACCAAAGTCATACAGAAACCGTATTTACCTAGATGCACAAAGGACCGTTTGACATTATCATTGAGGGACTAACTTGAGCAGTTGCGCACATGGCGAATTGACACGCCCGACCCAGGAGAGGGAGGGTGTACACGTCCAACGTCTGCCAACTCTGGCGAATTGCAAGTGTAGATTCGGCTGACATTGAGAGGCCCTGGTGGAACCAACTGACCGCGAGCAAGCGAGCACCGACTCCGCAGGCATCGGCGAAACAGCGATGCTGGGGGTCGGCGCGGACGCGTCCTTCGGGCAGAAGCCGAAAGTTCGGATGCCGGGCGATACGTTTGGACGCTACAAGATCCTGAAGACGCTTGGTGAAGGCGCAATGGGATCCGTCTATCTGGCTCACGATACGCAGCTTGATCGTAAGGTCGCACTCAAGATTCCCAAGTTCGACGCGAAGTCCGAGTCGAAGCACATCGATCGGTTTCTTCGAGAGGCAAGGTCCGCTGCGACACTGAACCATCCCAACATCTGTCAAGTGTTCGACGTTGGCGAGACCGACGGGACTCACTTTATGACGATGGCTTACATCGCTGGCCATACACTGCAAGACTTTGTGAACCCCGAGAAGCCGCAGCGTGACCGCAATGTTGCGAATGTCGTACGCAAAATCGCCTTGGCGCTCCACGAAGCACACATCAACGGCTTGGTACACCGAGACGTGAAGCCCGGCAACATCATGATCGACCCACGCAACGAGCCGATTGTGATGGACTTCGGTTTGGCGCGGCAGATTGACGAAGACGACGATGCGAGACTGACCCGCGATGGCGCGATCCTCGGTTCGCCAGCCTACATGTCGCCCGAGCAAATCGAGGGAAAATCTGACAAGCTCGGCCCGCACAGCGACATCTATAGCTTGGGTATCATTCTCTACGAACTACTCACCGGCAATTTGCCATTTCAGGGATCGGTCGCTGCGATCATCGGCCAAATTCTCGCGAAGGAACCCGATAGCCCTCTGAAGCATCGCCCCGACATGAGTTCACGGCTCGCCGCGATCTGCACGAAAGCAATGGCAAAAAAGCCGAAAGATCGTTACTCGTCGATGTTGGCGATGGCTAACGACTTGATGGAGTTTCTGAAATCGAAGCCCGAGGACGAGACCAAAGCTAAGCTCGAACGAACGGGGCCAAAAGTTGGCGAAAGAAAAAAGTCAGGAACGGACACCGACGCAGGCTTGAAGTTAAACACAACGAACATCTCGGCAACTTGCCTGTGTGGTCAACGACTCGTCGCGAAGAAGGAAATGGCAGGCAAGACGGTGCGTTGTCCGCGATGCAGCAATCCAATTTCGCTGCCCGGCCCAGTTCGGATCGAAGCGACTTGCCGTCATTGTGGGCAACAGTTCATGGCTAACGAAGACTTAGCCGGCAAAGTGGTAAAGTGTCCGATGTGTACGCGACCAATTACGGTGCCCGTGCCCGGCGGATCACAGGTAGTCACACCTCAAATTGAAGTTAGCTGCTCGTGCGGACAGCAATTCGTCGCGACACGAGATTTGGCCGGGCGAAAAGTCAAATGCACGGCTTGCGGGTCTGCGATCGTCGTACCTAGCGTCAGACGTTAGAAGTTTAGAAGTATGGCGCGGCCAGCCGCGCAATCGGCAAGCTAGACGACGCTGCTTCCGTTAGATCGCACGAATTCAAGCTGTTACAATTGCAAGGTTCCGTGCAGTTCGCGGTTTCAGGTGTTAGGTCTTTCAACGAGTGAAAGCGTGGATACAGATCGAAACTTGTTGTTCGGCATACTCGCCCTTCAACTCGGACATATCGACTCGACGCAGTTCACCGAGGCTTGTGCCGCGTGGGCAGTCGCGAAACAAGGAACGCTTGCAGAGATCTTGGTGGCGCGATCCTGGATATCGACGGAAGACGCCGACGAGGTCAGTCGCTTGGTCGCCAGAAAGATCGAAAAGTATGCGGGCGATGCGCATAAGTCGCTTGTCATGGAAGCGACGGGCGAGATGCCCAAACCGCCGAGTGCATCGGGACAACTCGAATCGACGATCGACAGCTCAGCAAAGTCTCAAGGCCAGCAGTCCTCGAATCCGACTGGCGCTGTGCCGGCGGGCTACTCGCAGATGGAGACGTTGCAATACGAAGCAACGGCGGAACGTTCGAGATATTCGTTGACGAAAATGCATGGCGAGGGCGGAATCGGACGCGTTTGGCAGGCTCATGATCAACGACTGAATCGGCAGGTTGCCTTGAAGGAGATTCGTCCTGAGCGTGAATCAAGCGGTAACGCCACTAAGCGGTTCGCAAAGGAAGCTCAGATCACGAGCCAACTCGAACACCCCAACATCGTTCCCGTTTACGAGTTGGTTGGCGGGCCGAACTCGTCGCGTTCCTTTTACACGATGCGGTTCGTGCGAGGCGACACTTTTCGGGATGCCATTGATGCCTATCACCGCCATCGGCGTGAGGGCCGGGCGACGGAATTGGAATTACGCGAACTGCTTAGCGCCTTTATCGCCATTTGCAATGCAATTGGCTATGCGCACTCGCGAGGCGTGCTGCATCGCGACTTAAAACCCAGCAATGTGATGGTTGGTGCTTTCGGTGAAGTTGTAGTCCTCGACTGGGGGCTCGCCAAAATGATCGACCAACCGGATGACGATGACGAAGACTTGCTCGAAAGCGGCCCGATTTCCGTTACCGACGACGTTGGCATCGACGCTACGACACAAGGTGCCGTACTAGGAACGCTCCCGTATATGGCACCCGAACAAGCCGCGGGACGAATTGACAAGATCGACGCGCGAACCGACATCTATGGTCTCGGCGCGATCTTGTTTTCGATTCTCACAGGAGATCATCCGCATCGCGGTACTTCGACTCGCGATGTGCGTTCTCAGATCCTGAACGAACCGACTCCGCGCGTGCGAGCTGAGAATTCGAATGTGCATCCCGTGCTCGACGCGATCTGCGCGAAGGCGATGGCGAAGAAGCGATCGCAGCGATATGCCAAAGCGAGCGAATTGGCGGAGGATATTCGCCGATGGCTGGCGGACGAGCCGATTGAATGTTACCCCGAGCCGCTCTCGATGCGCGTGGGACGGTGGTTGAGACGCCATCGCACGTGGGCGCGTGCCATTGCCGCGTCGCTGATGATCGTGACCTGCGTGTCGGTCGCAGCGATCATTCTTGTGGAACATTCAAGGCGAGCTGAACGAGACGCTAAGAATCGAGCAAACGAGTCACTGAATGCTGAAAAGCTTGCCAAAGCCGAGGCGTTGCGCCGTTTTCAAGAGGCTCGCGATACGGTCGATTCGATGATGACCGGGGTCAGCGAAGTATTGAACTACTTTCCGGGCATGCAAGCACTTCGTGAGCAGTTATTGACACAGGCAGTTGAACGCTACGAGCAATTCACAACCGACATGGAAGGCGACCCGGAACTGCAAGCTGCGACAGCGCGAGCTATGGTTCGTCTTGGCGATGTATTTCGGGGATTGTCAAAATATGACTTAGCGGAATCGACCTACGAAGAGGTTGCAACGCGAATGCAGAGGCTGGCCGATATGGATTCGGGTTCGACGGAACCGCTCGTTCAATTGGCGTCTGCCAAAGCGAAGTTGGGCGTGTTGCATTCCGACTTGGGAGACTACGAAACTTCGTTGCAGTTCTATGACGACTCGCTTCGAGTTTATCAGCGAATACTGGAACTCGGTGGCGAGCGATCTCTAAATTACGAACGCACCGGCGTTGCCGTGAACCGCGCCATGTTGCTGAGCAAACAAGGGAATTCGGAAGAAGCAGTCTCGCAACTTGAAGCCGCTGAGCGGGAATTCGAGAAGCTGATTGCTGAAGACAGCGAAAAGCCGGAATTTGTCGCTGGGATGGCAATGACAAAAACCAACATTGCGAATGTATTGATCAGTTCGGGAAATAACGGTGCCGCGATTACCCTCGCTCAAGAGGCGATGGAACTCTATCGGACGCTGGTCGACAGGTTTCCGGATCGCCCACCCTATCTCGAATCGCTTGCGACAACGCGGCTGAATCTTGCCGCGGCATATAGGACGTCCGGTCGCGACCGGGACGAGTTGTCGATGTACACCGCTGCGCTCGGTGACTATGACTTGCTCCTCACGAGCAGACCGGACGTGCCTTTGTATCGTGAAAGAGTCGCCGCTACCGAGCGTGAACTCGCCATGTACCTGAACGCTTTGGGAGATAATCAAGCTGCACTCGAAGCAATTACAAAGTCAATCGAGATCACCGACGCTTTGTTAAACTCTCAGGTGCCGCTTGCCAGATATCATGAAGAATGGGCGCTCGAACAGGCCACATTGGGGCGTATCCTTAGCGACCTTGGTCATGAAGACGAAGCCATCCTACATATTGGTGATGCGGTTGAGCGGTTGGACTTGTTGATCGAGAGCGATCCAGATTTCGCGACGGGTTACGAATCACAGCGAGCTGCATGCTGGAGCGTCTTGGGGACGATCTACCAAAAGTCCAGCGATTATGATGCGGCCTTGGCGACATTGAATCAGGCTGCTGCTTCGTTTGGACTCTTGGCCGATGCGAACCCCGGAAACACTTCGTATTCCAACGGTTTGGCGTGGACCTACTCGTATCTTGCTGATCTCGGTTGGCAAATGGAAGATCAAGCAGCTGCCAGTGGCTATTTCGAGCAGGCCGTTCAACTGAGGATGACGCTAAAAGACCAGCCGGAATTCCTCAACAATCTCGCGCGGCTAATCGTTTCTTGCCGCGATCCGATGCTGGTGTCAGGCGACGTCGCTATTGAGGCCGCGCGCCAAGCGACTGTCGTAGCCCCGGAAAATGCCCGTTTCCTGTCGACCTTAGGAAGTGCCTACGCCCAGTTCGGGCGATATGACGAATCCATCGAAGCTCTAGGATCCGTCGAGAAGCTCGGTCCGCGTGGCGGTTCGACTCACGAGTTTTGGTTGGCCTTCGCTTTGGCAAAGCGTAACGCCGAGGGCGATCTGGACGAAGCTCGCAATCGGTTCCAGCAAGCAGTTACAAGGATGGAACTGAATGCTCCCGGTCGAACACAGCTCGTACGACTTCGCACGCTCGTCGAGCCAATGTTGGCGAATCCAGGTACATCTGCAAACTCCGACTAGCAAAAGGGTTGCACGCCCACTTCGACGCCGCACATCACTAAAAGCGAGGTCAGTTCGGGTCAGACTCGCCGGCATCTTTTCGTAGAAAACACGCAATATGGGAGCTATATTAGGAGGTCGTCTCATGTGAACGGATGGGCAGGCAGAGACGCGTACGCTTTTAAAAACATGCAAACCAATTGGTGCAACCGGTCGTGTCTACTTGCCTCGACGGCTCTCATGCGATGTCTTCCAGTCTCGTCAAAAACGAGTCTGTGACGGATCTTGCGCGTTCGCTCGAGACCCAGCTCCCTGGCTTGACGGAACTCTGGGCCCAAACCTTTGGTGATCCCCGAATCTGTATTGCCGTTCTCGACGGTCCGGTTGACTTGACGCATCCCAGCCTTGTCGAAGCGGCTCTCACAACAATCGAACTGGATGAGGTAACCGAGAGCGGTGCTGCGGAAGTTTCGGATCACGGTACACACGTTGCGAGCGTTATTTTTGGAAGTCATCGTGGTCCCGTAAAGGGAATTGCCCCAAATTGCCGCGGATTGATTATCCCCATTTTTGGTCGTGGTCCTCAGGGATCGCTAGAGCCCTGCAGTCAAGAACGCTTAGCGAAGGCAATTCGAGTCGCGGTTCGATTTGGCGCAAATGTGATCAATATCAGCGGCGGCCAGTTCAGCGCCGGCGGGCAAGCGAGTCCCGAGTTGCAGGCCGCGATTGCGGAGTGTGGAGAAGATGTCCTCATCGTGGCCGCTGCAGGAAATGATGGCTGCGAGTGTTTGCACGTGCCTGGTGCTTTGCCCTCTGTGCTTCCAGTCGGTGCAATGGATGCCGAGGGGAAACCGCTGGCGTTCAGCAATTGGGGCGAAGCATACCGAACGCGAGGAGTCCTCGCACCGGGTGAACTTATTCTTGGCGCAGCTGCTGATGGCGGCGTGAAACCTCAATCAGGCACAAGCTTCGCCACACCAATCGTCAGTGGAATTGCAGCGTTACTCCTGAGTTTACAGCAGAAGCGGGGAATTGTTCCCAGCACAAAGTCAGTTCGAAATGCCATCTTGGAATCAACTCACGGTTGTGATCCGCAGACAGAAAATCAATGTGAGCGCGTGCTTGCTGGTCGGCTGAACGTGAGCGGTTCCGTATCCGTGGTTACACGAGGAGCGAATATCATGCACAACGCTACGAACGGTTCCGCACCAGCGGATTTCTCTGTCCCAGGCATGACTTTGCCGCGCACCGAGAATTCAACCACGGTGAAGGCGACCACCGGCGCTGTCGAGGCCGCGGCGTGTTGTGGTGGCTGCGCAAGCAAAAGTGCTGCGTTCGTCTACGCAATCGGCGAATTGCAATACGATTTTCCGTCTGTCCTCCGAGAACACTCGGTGCGTCAGAACATGGACAACATCGACGCAGAACCAAGCTACGTACCAAATACCCGGAATCCTGTCGACTTTCTTCGCCACTTGTTTGGCTACAACGAAATCGAACTTACCGATGTGACGATTGGCGATATCGACAGCATCTCGGTTACGTCCTCCAATTATCGACTGACCGTCGATAGCACGAAGGGCGAGACGTTCCGGCTGAGATTCAAGAATCTAGCAACCAAAGAGATTTCCACGACCGCGAGCGCGGCGAAGATTGACGAGGAGATCACGGCTCTCGCCGGTGTTGGCGAGCAAGATGTCACCGTAACCGATGTCACCCCGACTGGCAGCTCGAAGCACCAATTCCTGATCGAGTTCCAACTCACAGCGAGTAAGAGCGAGCTGGTCGTCGATAGTGAAACGGTTGGCGGCATTGCACTCGTCGAACCGCTTGGTCGCCTGCGCGTGACCGTATCCGATGGTCCGTTGCTGACGTCTGAGGTTGAAGGACGGCAGATTGCGTTTAACGGTGTTGGCATCGGTGAAGGGAACTACCGGAGGTCGTCGGTGCTGAATTCTTGTAATGGGATGTTTGTTCGGCACGTTTGCCCATCCGACAAAGATGGTCGGCAACTAATCTATGTCGATGCGTCTGAAGTCGACGAGAACGCAAAGCTGACGATGAGCGAAGCGCATTACTACATTCCCCAGTCGTATCGGGTCACGAAAGAGCACCGCCCAAACTTGTACGATGCGAGTGCGGTGATCTGGAAGCTGACTCGTGGACAAATGGAAGTCTACGGTATCGTGCCGGATGGTCACTTTGCGGAAGCGGCTTATCAAGAGTTGGCAGAGTTCTACATGAACCAATGTGGCTTGACCAAGGAAGGCCTGAACTTTTACTACTACGAAAAGGCCGGTCGTCGACTGCGCTGGGATTATGGTTGGGACCCTTGTTTTAACAATCCCGATCAGTGGCTTCGCGCCAACCTCTGGGAAGATCGAAACTTGAAATGCGCCAAACCTTTGGTGAAGGACCGCAGCGAACGAGTTGCCGTACCAGGCGTGCTTCAAGGCGAAGTTCAATTGATTACGGGGGTCCGGTTGCCGGCAATTAAGCCCGACATGCGGGGCACCGCCGATTGGTCGCGCGAACGAATGCGCGAGGTGCTGCTTGATGCAGTGCGTCATTCCTCGGCAGGCGCCAGTATGGAGGAAATTGACCCCAGAGTCCTGGCCGAAAAGATTCGAACCATCATCGATCGCCTCGACCATTCGGTTCGCAATCCAGGCTTGAATCCCGAGCACCGGGCATTGAACCATGCTGCGACACGCCTGTTCTATGCCCTGGGAGAAGTTGGCGGCGAATTGCTGGCTAACGATCCCGCTGCAGTCGGACATGCTGCCAGGACCTACGAGCTGGATGACATCGTCGTAAGACATAGTGAGATAGGCTATGCCGGATCGGATTGTTGGGATGTCGAGGTCTCGTTCTTTAACCCGCTTAACAAAGAAGAAGCCCTCGTGGTGGTTACACAGACGATCGACGTCAACGACACAATTCCCGCTCTGGTAGATAAACCTCGCAAATTCCGTCGTCGTTGATTACTCTGAATGGGTGCCGATAATCGGTCTGTTTGCTCTGGTTCGTACAGACCGACATTTGACCATGGAAATGATCTCGGAGACCCAAAAGATGAAGCTTCCCAAACAAGTTCGACCTGAAATGTTCGACCGATCAGCGACGATCGTCCGTTCGCAAGCAGCGCCGGCATCCACTAATGGCGTTGCGCCGCAAGGTATGTGCGACCTTCCGGGTCTGGCATGTGGCCCTTGCAGTAACGGAATGAAGATGTGTACCTACCCCGGATCTCGCAGCCAGTTCCCCTGCCCTTGCTAGCTGAAGTCTTTGATTTGAGAGCTGGTATTCAGCGTCTCACATTCTGTTCATGGCGACAAAACCGTCCACCTGATTCGTGGGCGGTTTATCGTTTCTTGGCAGTAGGCGTACGTCTCATTTCGTTTTTCGGGTGATTGGCTAGCGTCCTAATCTGGAGCGCTGAATTCTTGTGGAGACGAATCCGGCGCACGCATTGCGAGTCACTCTAAGGGTGGTGCCGGACCGGGTAATCGTCAAATCTTACCTGACCGTTTCGACCCGCTCTCGGAACTCTCCGTATCGATTGTGACGGACTTGTCGACTAATCCACTGCTGTCGATTTTGCCGAACTCCCAATTGTAACAGTTCTCCGAATTGGACCGATTCCGGTTTCATAATCCCTCCGCGTCGAATCTCACCTCCTACCACGGATCGACCTTTATGCGACCTCCCGCCTTCGGACATCTCTGCCTACTAAGCGTATTCGCGTACCATTCGCTGATTGCTGGCAGCCTAGTTGCTGCTGACATAGATTCCGCCGCGACAGTCGTAAGCGACGGTGATTTGTCTCACGATATCGAGTTCGCAATTGATTCCGATGAGAGTTCGGAAGCTGCATATGATCTGAGCGACTGGCTGCAAGACGCACAGCCTCCAGCTATCGACTTTGAGCCTCAGGTATCGGGTTCCGAGAGTTCATCGGCACTGGTCGCGAGTATCTTTGGAAGCGACGCAGTTGATGAAAGCCTATTGAGTCAGACACGTCAAGCGAGAGCGATGGCCGCGAATGCAGATGTAGTGCTCGGAGCGGAGGGGAGATTCCGTATCGCGACCGATGGCGGAAACTTACTCGGTAAGTCGCGACATACGCGCGGAATCGCGATCCAAAAACGCAATCCAATCGTTTCCGATCCACGAATCCGCGGTGATCGAGTCGGGCGTCTCGTGGCTTCGGGGTCCTATTGGTTTCCTGCTCGTCAAGACCTGGACACGATGCTCAATAAAATTGATTCGCGGTTGATTGATAACATGATCGTCATAAAAGGGCCCTATAGCGCGCGCTATGGACCTGGATTTGATTTCGTCGATTTTCAACTGTCCGCCGCGCCGCGATATGATGGCTACCAATGGCAGGGAAGCACCAGTATCGAGTACTTAACCAACGGTGCTCAGCTGTACGGTCGTCAAATGGTAATGGGCGGCGACACCGACTATGGCTATCGCGTCAGTTATGGTCACCGAACGGGCAGCGACTACAAGACAGGAAATGGGTCTCGATTGCCATCCAGTTACAACTCGCGAGATCTCGACCTCGCGCTCGGATACGACCTCGCTGACGACTCTCGAATCGAGTTCAACTATTTGCGACTCGATCAGACAGGCGTCGAGTTTCCCGGCTTGGTGTTTGACATCAACACCCTGGTAACTGACGGCTTTTCGACAACCTATACGGTCGAAGATCAGGCGGAATTTGACCTCCTCACGATTGAAGCCTGGTACAACACCACTCGATTTGACGGCGACACCTTGGGCTTTGGCAAGAATCGCCAAATCCCCAGCCTGGTAAATGTGCTGTCTCCGTTCAACATACCGGCCTTCCCGCCATTTTTTCCGGGTACAGACCCCGGTAATGCACGCACGGACGTAGATGCTTACTCCGCCGGTTACCGGTTCGCGGCAAGTTGGGGTGATGCAGAGGTGGCTCAAACGACTCTAGGAGCAGACTTCCTTTACCTCGGTCAGCAGCTGAACGACATCGAAAATCCGACGGCGGCAAACGGGCTGCCCGCGTGGAACTATCCTATTCCTCGTTCCCATTCCGCCGACGTGGGCTTATTTGCGGAGGAAACTCGACAGGTCTCCGATCGGGTTCACTTGAACGTCGGCGGACGCATCGATTTCCTTCGGACTGACTCGCGGGATACAGCGCCTGATTTCTTCGACTATACAGGCGGTGGGAACACCACCTACTCCGGCATCAAGCAAGCCGGACTCGAACAGCACTTTACGCTGTGGTCGATCTATGCGACGGCTGACTATGACATCAACCCTTGTTGGACCGTCACTGCGGGTGCCGGACACGGGCAACGCCCACCCACGATGACCGAGTTGTACGCCAATAATTCGTTTATCGGCAGCCTTCAGCCAGGCCTGACTGCACTGGAGGGTGACCCGGAGTTGAAGCCTGAACGGCGAACTCAACTTGATTTGGGAATCCGAGGTGACTTGGGCGATACCCGTGTGTTCGCCAACGCGTATCATGCGTGGATCAACGACTACATCATTTACGAAAACTGGAACTTCAATGATCCGTTCTACGTCCCCAGCCAAACGCTTCAGCAAATCGTCCTAGGCAACACGGACCTGGCAACGCTCACGGGATTCGAGTTGGGGGCGGAACAAGCCTTGCACCCTGCTGTTACGGGCTTCGCAACCTTGGCATATGTCGAAGGTCGCGATCGTTCAGTAAGCGACCCAACTCGTCTGGGGCCGATTCGGCGCGCCAACAGCGTCTTTGCTGGGACCTATTCGCCAACCGACACGCGCAGCGGCGTAACGACCACCGAAGAACAGTTGCCAGGAATCGTCCCATTAGAGGCCCGCGTTGGCTTGCGATGGCGAGAGCCGGTCTCGAATCCTAGTTGGGGGCTCGAACTGGAGGCTAGGATCGTCGACAGCCAAGATCGCGTTGCCAGCAGTCTGTACGAACTCCCCACCTCTGGCTTCACTATCTGGAACCTGCGTGGTTTCTGGCGACCTTACGATGACTTTACGATTATTGCGGGCGTCGAAAACTTCGGAAATCGATACTATCGCGAGCATCTTGACTATCGAAGTGGACTGGGCGTCTACCAGCCCGGAAGCAACTTCTACTGCTCAACAGAGTTGACGTATTAGTTCCGATGATTGGCAAGATCTACGCGAGATGTTTACGCAGCCGCACGAATTCTAGGGTGATCGCTTGCTGCCGATGACTGCCAACGGGCGCAAGAGCATCACACTAGACTGCGCAGGTATTGCACTGCCTGGCCAATTTCCACGAGCGGTTGATCGGCATGCTGTCTTTCGATCGTAAAGTAGCCTCGATATTCGTGCTCTTCCAGTATTCCCAGAATCTCTGGAAAGTCTGCGGCACCGCGTCCCAGCTGTGTTTCGAGTCCACGCCCCTGCGCCAGATCACGCACGCCGTCCTTAGCGTGTACGTGCAGCACATGTTTGCCGAGCATTCGTGCCGCTTCGCTTGCTGAGTATCCATTGACGATTAGATTTCCCGGATCGAGGTTGATTCCGACTGAACCATCCGGCAATGCCTCGATCAAACGAAGCAACGTCTCCGCGTCCTCGGCTCCGGTTTCGACGGCGAGCATCGCTCCGGTTCGTTGTCCAAAACGCCCCAGATCCGTCAGCACTTGTATCAACAAATCCCAGCGAGGCCCCGTTGGCTCGGCGGGAATCTGTCCAACTTGGTTGATCACGACGGATGCTCCGAGATCGTACGCGAACTGCATCGCCTGCTTGGTCGCTTCGACCCGGCGGTCTAGATCTTGAAGCACGTCGTAGCCTCGTCTCGTCTGAAACCCTACCGCGCAAACCCGTAGATTCCGATCATCCAGACTCTTCCGCAGTTGTCGGAGTCCCGTGCGCGATAGATCCTGCGGTTTCAGGTCATTTCGGGCATCGATTTCTACCCCGTTTGCGCCCAATTCCCCAGCAATATGCAACGCTTTCTTAAACGGTAGCTTCAAACTCGCCAATTGAATGCCAATCTTTAGTTCCAACACGCATTCTTCCTTCTACAACGATAGAACAAATCCCGATGTTTCACTGTCTGTTGCCGCTGCTAATTCTATCCGCTGATATTTCGTTGCCTACGGCAAGTCCGCTGACGCAAGCTGAGGAAGTTCGGAACTGGGATTTCGAAGCGGGTGACGATAAGAACTACGATCGATGGCCCGATGATTGGACGCGCCGCCGCGGCAAGGGCTATCCGCTGTACCTGACGGTAGAAGTTGCTGAGGACCCACGACCGCGTCAAAGTCTCAGTCGAACAAGTGCCGCGGGGCACCATGCCCTGCGTATGCAACTCGACGGAGGCGCGGCTGTAGTCTACAGTCCGCTCGTAGAAATCAGCCCATTGTTCAGCTACGTCCTGAACGGTTATCTCAAAACCGAGGGCCTCACGCATGATGTCGCTTACGCTTCGGTAATGCTCTATGACCAGGATCGGAAACTGCTAGAAACGCACGAGTCACCTCGTCACACGCAAGCCCAGAGCTGGACCGGATTCCAAATTGGCCCCCTGACGCCAACGAGTGATGAAGTGCGTTGGGCCGTGGTTGCATTGCACCTAACTCCGACCGAAAAAGCCGACTTAACCGGATCCGCGATGTTTGACGATTTAGTTTTCGCAAAGCTGCCTCGAGTTTCGGTCGAGACTCGATCACGGAACAATATCTTTACGCATCCCAGCGATGTCGAGATAACTTGTCAGGTATCGGGCATCTCGCATCCGAATCCGCGAGCGAAATTCGAGTTGCTCGACATACACGGCAACCTCGTTGCGAGCCACGAGTCGGCCATGACGCCAGATCGGGCCAACGCAGCTCTATCGAGAGTCTTCGCGGGCTCAGCAACTTGGCACCCGGTGAATCTCGGCTATGGGTTTTATCGTGTACTTGTATCGATGTCCGATCACACGAGCGAACCAATTTCGGCAAACATCGCTGTCTTGCAGCGTCTGCCCAAAAGCAAGCAAGGAGAATTCGGGTGGTCCTTGCCGCATGGTGATGATCCAGTTTCGCTGAAGGACTTAGTGAGCTTGCTTGAGGATGTCGGCATTCACTGGGTGAAGTTTCCGGTTTGGTATGGTGACGACGACAACGGCCGAGCGGACGCTCTCGCTTGGTTCGCCGAAAGAATGTCAGCGCGTAAGATCAGTCTCGTGGGAATGCTCGACCAACCGCCGAAAGAAGTCCGAGAGTTATTTGGTCAGCACAACAGTGTCCCTGTCGCATCGGTATTCGTTGAACCAGAGGTGTGGCACCCAGCGGTGGATCCAGTCATGACCCGACTGTCGCTGAAAGTTCAATGGTGGCAACTGGGCGGTGACCGAGATACAAGTTTCGTGAATTTCCCGAATTTGGAGGAAACGGTCGGCACAATTCGGAAAGACTTCAATCGATTCGGGCAACAGATCAACCTTGGAATACCATGGCGTTCGATCGATGAAACACCTGTCGCCCGCCAGCCACCATGGTCGTTTTTGTCCTACGTCGCAAAACCAGCTCTCACTCCCGATGAAATGAAACTTTATATGTCCGCGGAGCCTCCGACGACGGCCAAACGCTGGCTGATCATGGAGCCGCTGGCAAAGTCCGAGTACAGCCTGGAGACTCGCGCTCGGGACATCGTTTCTCGCATGCTGACGGCGAAGATTGAAAAAGCAGACGGAGTCTTCATCCCCGATCCATTTGATTCTGAGCATGGCCTCATGACACCAGACGGTTCGCCGGACAAGATGCTGCTTCCCTGGCGAACTACCGCGATGATGTTAGCCGGTGCCACTTACGTCGGTAGCATTGAAATGCCGAATGGCAGTTCGAATCAAATCTTCGCTCGTGGAGATCAAGCGGTAATGGTGGTATGGAATGAACAGCCTGTCGACGAGATTATTTACCTCGGTGAGAATGTACATCAATACGATGTTTGGGGACGAAGGTTTCCTCCTCGCATTGTCAGGGAGGATGGATTCGCGCGGCATGAAATCAAGGTGACGAGGCTACCTACATTTATCACTGGTGTCGATCCTCACATCGCCAGATGGCGGATGGATTTCCAATTTGATGAATCCCGAATCGCGAGTGTCTTTGGACGAGAGCAAAGTCTGAGTTACTCTTTCCGAAATTCATTCGATCAGGGCGTTGGCGGATCTGTCACGCTGCATATTCCGGAATTGTGGGAGGCTTCACAGCACACCGCGAACTTCAAGTTATCCGCGAACGAACGGCATCAGCGTGGTTTCCAAGTGACTTTGCAGCCAAGCGTCAGCAGCGGTGATCAGAGGATTCGCGTCGACTTTCAGTTTAACGCTTCGCGCGACTACAAATTCAGCATCTATCGAACACTAACGGTGGGGCTCGGCGACATCTCTGTGGAGTTGTCATCGCGATTAGACGAGAATGGCAACTTGATTATTGAACAGCAACTGACCAACACGACAGATGAATTCGTCAGTTTCAACTGCAATCTTGTCACGACCAAACGGCGTCGTGAACGCCAACAAATCTTCAATCGAGGTCGTGGTACGACGACCGTGATGTTCGTCTTTCCGAACGGCGCCGAGTTGTTGGGCGAGACAATGTGGCTGCGGGTCGAGGAGATAGATGGGCCTCGGATTTTGAACCACCAGATCATTGCGAGGGAATAGCCCGGCTTGCCGCAGGTGTCACAGGAAGTTAATGTTCGCTTGTCTGGCAGATCGCCTTCGTCGAGTATGCATGATGACCATCGTTCAAGACATTAACGACTTTCTGGAAGCCTTTGCTCCAAGTCGGCTGGCTGAAGATTGGGACAATGTCGGTTTGCTCGTCGGTGATCCTACTCAGACGGTACGCCGAGTGATGGCCTGCCTGACCGTAACACCCGCGAGTACGGCTGAGGCAATTCGCGAGAATGTCGACCTGATTGTTAGCCACCATCCGCTGCCGTTTCACCCGCTCAAGCGGTTAACCACGGAGTCGATTCCCGGTCGGATGTTGTGGCAACTGATCCGAGCGGGCGTTTCAATTCATAGTCCCCACACGCGGTTCGACTCCGCAGCAATGGGAATCAATCAACGGCTCGCCGAAGGGCTTGGGCTGGTCAACATCAAACCGCTCGTTCCTGCTGACGACGATCCTGACGGGCTGGGTGCCGGGCGTTATGGAGACTTCGACGTTCCGCTATCGCTTGTCGAGTGTTCCGCCCGCCTTAAACAATTTCTTTCAATCGAGGGATTACACGCAGTTGGGCCTTATGACAGATCCATCCGACGCGTCGCGGTAGCTTGTGGAAGTGCTGGTTCTTTCCTCGGAGCGGCTCGCCGAAACAGTTGCGACCTTCTCGTTACCGGCGAGACCACATTTCACACCTGTCTTGATGCAGAAGGTGCGCATGTTGCACTGCTTCTGCCGGGGCACTTCGCCAGCGAAAGATTTGCCGTCGAGGTGCTGGCGAAAGTAATTGCGGAACATTTCGCCGACATCGAAGTGTGGCCCAGTCGCGACGAGGCCGATCCGCTACGTTGGCTGTGACCGACACAGCAGGTCAAGACGAAATATCGCCTTGCGTCCAGTTCCCATCAATCATTCGCCATGTCTTGCCCGTGGGATTTGCATCCCGCAAGTTTACTGGCAAACGGTGGGGACGCACGTTGTCATAACACTGAAGCATCGCGAATCGAACCAGCGACGCAGGAATGCCCACTGCGGTGAAGCCTGGATGGCCTGTCGCCGGGAACGGACCTCCATGGTTCATCGCTGGACTGACCGCCACGCCAGTGGGCATCTTGTCGTTAAGCAATCGACCGACACGCATCCTAAGTCGCGGCGCAATCTCGTCGTAGGCCGCATCGTCTTCGCCGCTTGAGGCCGAGTATATGCACCCCGTCAAATTACCTTCGAGGCTATCCGCAATTGCTCTGACCTGATCGCAATCATCCGCGATCACTAACAAAGACGCATTCCCGAATGCTTCGGCCTGGAACGCCTCGGGATCCTTCAGGAAAGCGCTGCCCGAGACGCGGAGCAAAGTGTTCGCATGGCAATAACCTTTGCCGTTTGCGGTTGCGTCGGGCGTCAAATTCTCGGCTCCCGCTTTCTGTAACGCCGTTAAGTTGTTACCCAGCGTCTTCTCCACACTTTGAGAGAGCAAAGTTCCGACGGGTGCCGAAGCGAATTTTTCGGCAACTGCGTTGACGAATGATTCAGTACGCTCGCCCCTTATTAGAAGGACCAGTCCCGGGTTCGTGCAGAACTGGCCCGTTCCCATGAGACAGCTGCCAGCGAACTCCTCGGCCAGCGCGTCACCCCGTTCGGCGAGCACGCTCGGTAGAATCACAACGGGGTTGATGCTTGATAGTTCGAGATAGATTGGCTTCCCAACTGCATCGGCCGCCGCTTTGAGCGTCAGGCCAGCGTGTCGGCTGCCGGTGTAGCCGACGGCGCCGGTTCGCCGATCGGACACTAACCGCTCACCATCTTCGTGGCCCGTGCGGTAGATCATTTGCACGATTCCGCAGGGCATCCCGGTGGCCTGTGCGGCGACGAGAGCTTCTTCAGCGAAGATCCGGGTTGTGCCGGGGTGAGAGGAGTTGGCTTTAGCGATCACCGGGTTTCCCGCCGCGATTGCAGCAGCAAAGTCACCGCCGGAGATACTTCCAAACGCGAACGGAAAATTATTCGGGCCGAACACACAGACCGGTCCAATCGGTGCTAAGCACGAGCGGATTCCTGCTTTCGTGTCGATTGTCGCATTTGCCCAAGAGCCATCACGGGCAGCCGCTGCGGCTTGACGAAGCTGACTGCTCGTGCGAGGTAGCTCGACGTCGCCGAGCCGCGGTGCTTTTGGCAACGCCGTTTCGGCATGCGCCATCTCGACCAAGTCGTCTTTCCTCGCTTCGATTCTATCTGAATAAGCCTCCAGAAAGCTTGCGATCTGTTCTCCGGAGAGGGAACGCATCGCGTCTGCTGCGGTCGCCGCCGAATGGAGCGCCGCATCGCAATCGGCCCATGAACTGACCGGATACTCGTCGGGTAACGCTTCCTTCGTCGACGGGTTTTCTGCGCGGAACGTCTTTGTTAAATCTGACGCTCGCCACTCTCCCGCAATCAATACTTTTTGCAACGTCATCGTAACCTCGATCTTTGGACACGCGTCACGCGCATCTCGTGTAACTAGCCTTGAACGATTGGATTCGACAAGGTGCCAATCCCATCAATGGTGATGTCAACCAGGTCACCGGGGTGAAGTGTGAAGTCGCTGTCCGGAACAATTCCAGTACCGGTCATCAACATCACGCCCGTCGGGAACGAGTTATCGCGAGCGAGCCAGCCTATCAACTCCTCGAAGGTACGCGCTAGCTGATCGATACCAGTCTGGCCGTCGAAGACGACCTGACCGTCACGTCGGATGGCTAGCGCGATCCCGATCTCGTTACGAGGCGGCATGGCGGTTGCCAGCGTAATCCACGGTCCCAAGCCGGCGCACTGGTTGTAAACCTTGGCTTGCGGCAAATACAACGGGTTGTCGCCCTCGATGTCTCGCGAACTCATGTCGTTGCCGATCGTAAATCCGACGAGCTGCATTCGAGTGTTCATCACGAGCGTCAATTCGGGCTCCGGCACGTTCCACTCAGCGTCTTCTCGGATTCGAAGTGCTTGTCCCGGCCCGCTGACTCGATGTGGAGTAGCCTTCATGAACAATTCGGGACGCGGTGAAGCATAGACGCGGTCGTAGCAGGAAGCAGCCGCCTCCGACTCTTCCATGCGGGCAGTCTTGCTGCGGGTGTAAGTCACACCGGCGGCCCAAACTTCTTGAGCATCGATTGGCGGCAGGAGCTTGACGCCAGCCAAAGGCAATTGCTGCCCCGAACTCATTAATTCGGATGCAATCTGGCCCGGAGCTTCGGCTTCGAGGATGTCGGTCAACGAGGCGTACTCGTCGTTCAATGCCAGTGGCGCGAGTTGCTCGCCGACGACAGCGCCAACACCAACTTCACCCGTGTTGGTCTCATATTTCGCAAGCTTCATTCTCTCTCCTCGATCCCTAGATATTGCCTCTTGCCGAGTCGCTCAACTCCATATTTCGTTCAATCGGCGAATCCAATTGCCGTGCATGATAGCTTCTACGTCTGCTTGGCTGTACCCGCGGTCAGCAAGTATCGTCGTGAGGCTTTGTAAGTCCGCGATCGATTCGAGATCCATCGGCGCTTGCTCGGTGCCAAAGCCGCCATCGAGATCCGATCCAATGCCGACGTGCCGGACATTGCCAGCAAGCTGACAGATGTGGTCGATATGTAACGCAATGCGTTCGATCTTCAAGCCGGTTTCCTGCGGAGTCGTGGTGCCACGAACCCAGTCTGGATGCATCATCCAGGCGTCGAAAGCCATACCAACTACAGCGTCACGTTCGATCAACGCTTTTAATTGCTCGTCGCTGAATTGGCGTTGCGCGGGCACGAGTGCACGGCAGTTGTTGTGACTGGCCCAAACCGGCCCATCCCACAGTTCAAGCGATTCCCAAAACGCTTCGTCTGTGAGATGAGTTGCGTCGAGCACGATTCCCAGCTCTCGCATCTGTTTCAGCAGGTCGCGGCCCAAAGGTGTGAGGCCGCCTTCCGAACCAGTGCCGGGTGAATAACGTCCCTCGCCGTAGTGAGCCGGACCCAACGCTCGCAGCCCGTACTCGTAGGCTCGCTCCAGATGGGCGGGCGAACAAATCGAGTCGGCTCCCTCCAAACTTAGGATGTAGCCGATGGGTGCGTCCGCGGGTGGATCATTCTGCCAGAGTTCCACATGCCGATTCAATCCGTCGCGATCGACGATTTGGACCAGCTGACCGATGCGCTCCATCTCACGGTACCAGGCCAGCTGTCCTTGCGTGATAGACCATGCTATCTCGGGACTGTGCCAACCGGGCAACGGATTGTCGAGGCTGACATAGCGAGCAATTTGTGTTGCCACGCACAGTCCGATACTTCCTCGCCGCATTTCCTCGAACGTGATGACTCCTTTGGCGCGGTCGAGCTTGTCAGTCATGCCCTGCTCACGATAGCGAACTTCGTCCAGCGAACGCGTGTAATCGCGATTCCATTCGACGGCATTCATCGAGAGATCGAGGTGGGCGTCAAAAAGTAACATGGCGGGCTCCTGGTGTGTGTTCGGTGGGCCGTCATTGTCGACCGGGAGAGACGAAGGGAGCAAGTAGGGGTGAGAGGGAAGGTTGAAAGGAATTATGTCGGATGAAAGATGACGAATGACCGCAACTCCTTCGCGCCCTTGGGCATTTGCGTGACAATGCTGATATGAGCTCTGATCCGAATAGTCCCGCCCACGATCATAACCGCCGCGCGTGGGATCGAATGGTCCGCGACAAGCAGCGATTCACCCAGCCCGCACCCGATGAGAGCTTCGTTGATCCACTAAAGACTGTTGACGGCCTAGGGTGGCTCGGACGAAGCATCAAGGGACAGAAACTGTTATGTCTCGGAGCGGGCGGTGGAAAGCACGGCGCTTTGTACGCTGCCGCCGGCGCCGTTGTCACAGTGGTCGACATCAGTTCAGCCCAACTAGAATTGGATCGTGAAGTCGCTGCAGCCAGAAGGCTGTCGCTTCAAACCGTGGAAGCTTCAATGGACTTTATGCCCATGTTCGCAGACGGACACTTCGATGTGATCGTCCATCCAGTGAGCACCTGCTACGTACCCAGGATTGAGCCGGTGTATCGCGAGGTAGCGAGGATTCTACGGGGCGGGGGGCTGTATATCAGCCAACATAAGACTCCCACGAGCCTGCAAGCCGATACACGGATGTCATCTCGTGGCTATGAACTGATTGAGCCCTATTATCGCAACGGTCCACTCCCACCTGTCGTCGGAAGTCGCCATCGCGAAGAAGGAACCCTCGAGTATTTGCATCGTTGGGAAGAACTCATTGGATTGATGTGTCGATCCGGGTTCGTGATCGAAGATTTGGTAGAACCGCTGCACGCGAAGAAAGATGCTGCGGCGGGAGCTTTCGGCCATCGCAGCCAGTATGTGGCGTCTTACGTTCGGCTCAAAGCTCGTCGCCTTGGCCCTCAGATTCCGTCGTTAGAGAAGCCGAAGATTCTGCTGCCGTAGGTAGTTTCAGTGATCTTTCGGAAATTAGCCGGTATCCGACACTCCTGAGAACGACCGCGGCAGCGACAAGTACAGAGCCCTGTACGCACATCATAATCATCAATTCGAACATGCCTTCGCCCGGTGCAATTTTGGTTAACGAGAGTACTGCGCCGGTGGTCGGGCACAAGACTATTGAAGCGGCAATCGCGAACGCGATCCTTCGCAGATAAAGCGATAGCAATAGAAGTGTACAAGAGGTCGCGCCGAGCACCGTAAAGAATGCCGCCACTCCGAGCAATTGTCCGACGGGAAACACAGCAAATCGAACGATACCTAAGGTGATTCCAATGGCTGTCGTGAGTGAAAGTATTCCGAAGAGTGAAAACTGATTAGCCGACAATCCTACGCGCGTCTTCGTCCTGCCCCGCGAATCATCGTTGGCGAGAGCGTAGCCTGTCAATCTCACCAACACGAAAGGAACAAGCGACACCGTGCAATAGAACATCAGGACGCCAAACCACATGCCCGCGCCCTCATATCGTCCTGTGGTGCTGAATTCGGCCAGACAGCCGAGCATCCAGACTGCGACCAACGAGACGACACCACGCACGAGGATGCTTGTTCGCCCATTTACCGTCCACATTGCGAGCATTGTGACCTGCGAAAATGTTAGCCCAAGTCCGATTAAGCCACCCGCTTCAGGCCATTCGTTGCGCCGGACCTGCAATTCACCGGCTATCGCCAGATCGATGGCGACGCAAGCGGCCACCAACAACCAAGTAATCAAATTTGAAGATTTCATGAACGACAGTGTGGCAACACGCTCTGGTTTCATAGCCTCGTTGCAATGATGCTCTGCCTGCCACAGAATATAGACCTTTCACTCTTCCAGTGGTACGCATCACCCCAGTTGCGGAGATGGGACGTGTCGACTAGCGATTCGTTACAGGAGATCGTTTGCTGCATGGGGCAACCCGTCGCGGGAAACCCCACTCAATTCATGATCGAACGGGCCTTTGTGGCCGCCGGGTTGGATTGGCGATATTTGACACTTGAGGTGCCTCCTGAGAACCTTGAAGATGCCATTCGCGGCGTTCGGGCAATGGGTTTTAAAGGCGGCAACTTTACCATCCCCCATAAAGTTTCCGTGATTCAGTACTTAGACGAACTGAGCGAAGCGGCAGAACTGATGGGGGCTGTTAACTGTATTAATCGCGTTGACGACAAGTTGGTCGGCGACAACACCGACGGCAAGGGCTTCGTCCAATCCTTGAGTAGTGTGACCTCTCCAGAGGGCAAAAAGTTTGTAGTTTTAGGGGCTGGTGGCGCTGCAAGAGCGATAGCAGTCGAACTAGGCCTCTCAGGGGCAAGTGAAATTACCATCGTAAACCGATCGCCAGAGCGGGGGCAAGAACTCGCGGCATTGCTCAACGAACGGGTGAAGGTTTCGGCGAAGTACTCTCCGTGGGAGGGAGATTACGCGGTTGACGAGGGAACTGACGTGGTGATCAACGCGACTTCGATTGGCCTGGGGAATGCGACCGCCCGAGTTCCGCTTGCCTACGACTCGCTTCAAGCCGCGATGGTTGTGGCTGACGTGATCTTCAACCCACCGCAGACGGTTTTTCTCACCGAGGCCGGAAATCGCGGCTGCAGGACGCTTGATGGGCTTGGTATGTTGGTAAATCAGGGGGTCATCGGTTTCAAGATTTGGACAGGCGTCGACCCAGATCCAAGCGTAATGCGCGAGGCCTTGGAAGAGTACCTGGAGCTATAGCCGACATCGACAGGTTGCTTGGAGAGTAGGACTACGCTGATGGCGAGCCGCGTTTCCAATGCCGCGACCTATCTTGTGCCGTCGCAAGAGGGCGACCGACCCAGATTAGCACTCGCGTAGATTAAGAGAATACTCTGGTCTTCCGACGGCGTCAGCCTGCCGAGTGAGGCAAAATTCTCGGCCAAACAACTTCGAATATGACCAACCTTCACGCTCCGGAACGGTCAGAAACTGGTTCACTCCACGCTCGAAGATTTGAAAGTTCAGTGCTTCGCCCCTGGCATCAATGAGCCAATATTCAGCGATGCCCGCGCGAAAATAGAGATCAGGCAGCTTGGTTTTATCCTTCTGAATTGAACTGTTACTTCCCACTTCAATCACTAAGTCTGGCGCCCCTTCCAATTCGACGACGCCTTCCTTAGCTCCTTCCACGAATGCAACTTTTCCATTGCGAAGGCTCTCGTAACTAATGAAAGCTCCATCTGGTTGTGCCGAGAGATTCGCTGGTACGTTCGATATCAACATCCCATCGGGAACGTAACGACCGATCCCCTGCGACTTAATCAAGCCGCCAAGCACTATATTCAACTCGTTTTTTACTTGATTATGCGAAAAGAACTGCTCCTTGCTCATGTCAATCCAAACCTCGCCATCCAAAAAGCACGCGCGAGTCTCCTCCGGCACGCAGTCAGAGTGCATCCATGCTCGAAATGCTTCCAGCGTCGAGATCAAGACCGGCATACGGATTGTCCCGGTTTCAGCAACGATTGTATTCATCAGGCTAGGCCTCCCGAGCATCTAGCTTACCAGACCTAGCACGGCAATCGCATAGCGACGTTTCTGTTTTTTTACGAGTTGAATTATCACTGCACTGCCTATTCTGTGTGCAATCGGCACAATCCGCTCGTTGACACTTTGCCGTAAGCCATTTAGCATAAAGACTTTGGTGTCTCCTTGGGTGAGATGCGAAGGTTAGCAAAAACACGAGGCAGCGATTGAGTACTCCGTCCAGATCAGGTGTATTCGGGGAAGGTCCGAATCGCCTTGTCGAGCAGTTCACCGAAAGCGTCAGCTTCGATCACCGCTTGTACGCGCAAGACGTGGCCGGATCGATCGCGCACAGCCAGATGCTAGCCGAGAACGGAATCATCTCCCGCGACGAACAGCAACTAATCGAGCATGGACTGCTCGAAATTCGGGCAGAAATTGCTGCGGGCAACTTCGAGCTACGAACCGAGCTTGAAGACATTCACATGCACATCGAAAAGGCCCTGATTGACCGCCTAGGTGACGTGGGCCGAAAATTGCACTCGGGTCGCAGTCGAAACGACCAGGTTGCCACCGACTTCCGGCTGTGGGTGCGTGACGCGATCGACGACGTGGATAAAAAGCTGGTCGAATTGCAAAGGGCGTTTGTTAGCCGTTGTGATCGGGACGCCGATGTGATTCTGCCCGCTTACACGCATCTCCAACGGGCACAGCCTGTTCTCGCACCACACTACTGGCTTGCGTATTGCGAGAAATTTGAACGCGATCGTCAGCGGCTGCAAGACTGCCGCCGTCGTGTCAATGTTTCGACCCTGGGAACTGCTGCGGTCGCAGGCACGACACTCCAAATCGATCGGCACGACGTCGCGCGGCGATTGGGCTTTGAGGGCGTGTCGGCCAATAGCATCGATTCATCCAGCGATCGCGACTTTGTCCTCGAAACTGCATTTGTGCTGACCATGATTGCGGAACATCTCAGCACGCTCGCCGAAGAATGGGTTTTGTGGTCGACCGTGGAGTTCAACTTCATCAAGCTGCCCCAAGCTTTCTGCACCGGATCGTCAATCATGCCGCAGAAGATCAATCCTGACGTGATGGAGTTGATTCGCGGCAAGACGGCTCGGGTAGTCGGCAGCCTGCACTCGTTGCTCGTCCTCGTGAAAGGCTTGCCCCTCGCTTACAACCGGGATTTGCAAGAGGACAAGCCGCAATTGTTCGACGCTGTCGATACGGTTTCTGCTTGTCTTGAGATCGCCGCGCCGGTGGTACAAGGCGCGGAATTGAATCGTGATTCGATCACCGCCGGGCTCGATCGCGGTTACTTGGATGCGACGACTTTTATGGAGTATTTGATTCGCCGCAATATCCCCCAACGTACCGCTCATCACTTGGTCGGCCAACTGGTCCGCAAGGCGATCGACAAACGCGTTTCGTTATCGGAATTGCCCTTAAGCGACTACCAAGAGGCACATCCCGATTTAGACGACGGGGTTTACGAAGTCCTCGGTGCGGAAAAGGCGATCGATGCGTTTGTGAGTTATGGTTCGACGGCGTCAGTCGAAGTGGCGAAGCAAGTCGAACGCTGGAAGAAGAAACTTGAGACGAAGGATTGAGTTCTTGCATGGACGCGTCGCGACGATGTCTGTGAGTGAAATCATGTTGAGAAATCCCACTTCATGCCTGGTCGCCGTGCTCGTTTGCACGAGTTTCATGGCAACACGAACAACTGCCCAAGATCCGTTTGGAGGAGGTTCGGATCCCTTTGGAGGGACCGCGGATGCGTCGCCGCTCGACACAAACGACACCTCGGCGAAGCCAGAAAAACCGAAAGACGACGGCGAGACAGACCCTGTCATTCTTGCCATCCGCAAGTCGAATCCAACGACTGCGATCCAACTCGGACGAGCCATACGAAACGTCATCAATCTTGGGCGACCGGACGAAGCGAAGAAGTACATGGCGCAATTGCTGGGGAGCAACCCGGATGACGGTACGCTCGTCGAATTGCACCGTGAACTCGGCTCAGCGATCTTCATACGCATGTCGCGAGACACGCGTTTTGCTCCGGAGGGCCCCAAGCTTTCTCAAGCTGTCCTCGATGCCGCTTACGCAGCTGCCCATGAGCCGGCTCACATTGAATCGCTGATTGAGAAACTCAGTGATCCAGATGTTGCGATTCGCCACACAGCTCTCGTCGACCTACGGGCCGGCGGAACTGATTCGGTTGTCGCATTGATTGGAGTGCTATCGGACAGCAGTCGCAGTTCTGAGCACCAGGTGGTACGACAAACTCTCGTCAATCTCAAGGAACTCTCGGTTGGTCCGATGGTCGGCGCATTAGAGACTCGCGACGAATCGTTGTTACCTCAGGTAATTGTCGTACTAAGCCGATTGAATGCGTCGCAGGTCACACCGCATCTTCTGCGTCCCTACTTCACTACCGAGTCTGACTCTCTCATTCATCGGGCTGCCGAGTACGGCCTTAAGAAATTGCTTGGAGTTTTACCGGATCGGTTCGAAGCGGAAAGGTACCTCGCGAATCAGACTCGGGAGTATCTCGACGGCAAGCTGATGGGGCGGCTCGACTACGAAGATATGATCACGTTTTGGAGTTGGGATGTGGCGAAGAATTTGCCCGTCGAGCGGCGATATCCCGGTGCGACGGCTTCCCTGATGATGGCCACAAGGTTGGCCAGCGATCTCTACGCAATTGCGCCAGACAATATCGATCACCAGCGTCTCTATCTGACGGCAGTGCTGGAGTCTTCGAAGCGAACCGTTGGTCTCGACCAGCCTTTGCCTACGGGCGATGGCACGGCTCACGCCGCCGCGGCAGCACTGGAAGCGGCCGCGATCGCGGATGTATTGCCCTACGCCCTATCGCAAGGCAGAACCGCTGCGGCAACGGGGGCACTAGAAGTGCTGCGGGAAATTGGGGATACCGCGTTGCTGCAGAGCCAATCTGGTCAATCCAGCACTTTGGCATTGTGCCTGAAACACCCAGATCGGCGCGTTCGATTTGCGGCAGTCGAAACGATCATGAAGTTGAATCCTACCGAACCATTTGCGGGTTCGAGCTACTTGGCTGAAGCCTTGGGATACTTTGCCAGCACCATCGGTTCGCGGCGAGTGTTGGTGGCTCATCCGCGGACTGATCAAGCGCAAACGCTGGTTGGAATGCTCAATCAGCTTGGGTTTGAAGCGGACACGGCACAGACCGGACGCGAGATGCTGCGACTTTCGGTCCAATATCCGGATTATGAATTCTTTCTGGTAAGTGACGCAGTCGACCATCCGGCGGTTGGTGAACTGATCCAGCAATTACGCCGCGACCCGCGCACCGCCGCGATTCCGATTGGGCTCATGGCACGCCAAGAGCAGTTTCAACAAATGGAACGGTTGACCGAATTCGACCCGCTTGCCGAAACATTCCCCAGGCCGCACGATGTCGTTGGTATATCGCTCGCAGTCCGACGCCTGCTTGCGCGCAGCGGCGATGACTTGCCTGCGTTTGATGAGAGAATGGCTCAGGCAACGGTCGCACTTGACCACATTGCGCGACTTGTCGAACAAAGTCCGAAGTATTCGTTCTACGATTTGCTTCGGATTGAACCGGCGATCGAGCAAGCGTTAAACACACCACAATTGAACAACCGAGCCGCGCATGTCCTAGGGTTGTTTGGCACTCCTTCTGCGCAGCGTCTCCTGACGACTTTGGCAAGTCAGAACTCAAGGCGATTGAGTGATCGCAAAGCGGCGGCGGAGGCTTTCAAGCAAGCCGTCTCGCGGCGCGGTCTGCTGCTAGCTCGTGCTGACATCGAGCTGCAATATGACCGCTATAACCAAAGCAGAGTTATGGATCGCGAAACGCAAGCCGTCCTTGGGTCGCTACTCGACGCGATTGAACTCCCGACGCGTCAATCATCCGACGAAGGAGACGAGAGCGCTGCCGCAGCTGATTAGACTTCGTCCAAATTCGTGGTCGTTCGGCGACGTGCACACTTGGATATCGAATGCCTTCCGGTAACTTCAACTACTTGTCCGACTCGGGACCTCCCATTCCCGGAATCATCGGGTCGAGTCCTGCAATGCAAGACGTTTACCGTCTGACACGTCGTGTCGCGCGAAGCAACGCCTCCGTGTTGCTGTTGGGTGAAACGGGTACCGGCAAGGAGATGATCGCAACGGCCATTCACCGCTTGAGTGATAGAGGTTCGGGCCCATTCGTCAAAGTGAACTGCGGGGCGCTCAGCGAGAGCCTCCTGGAAAGCGAGCTATTCGGTCATGTCCGCGGATCGTTTACCGGCGCGATCGATAACCGCACCGGACGGTTCGAGGCAGCTCACACGGGTACGATTTTTCTGGACGAGATTAACTCGACGACGCTACATCTGCAAATCAAGTTGCTGCGTGTTTTGCAGGAACGCGAGTTTGAACGCGTGGGCGATACAAAGACGGTTCGCGTCGACACCCGAGTCATAGCCGCCAGCAACCGCGATTTGACCAACGAGGTTGAGTCGGAGCGGTTTCGTGAAGATCTCTATTGGCGGTTAAATGTCGTACCGATCGATATTCCGCCTTTGCGGGATCGTCGGGAAGATGTTCCCGAGTTGGTGGCCCACTTCTTGAACTACTACAGCGAGCTTAATGAGCGGTTCGTCGTTCATATCCAGCGAGAGGCGATGGAAGCGTTGCAGGCGCACCATTGGCCCGGCAACGTCCGCGAGTTGCAGAACTATGTGGAACGAGCCGTTGTCATGGCGGACACGGATGAATTGACATTGGACCTGCTGCCGCTTTCGGTTACTGGTTCCGAAAAGCCACCGAGCGGGAGTCGAATTCGCGGCGCAGACGTCGAGACGCTGACGTACGAAGTCGTACAACAGGGACTTGCCACAGCGGGTCCCGAAGAAGACAGTCTTCACACGAAAATCGTCAGTCGTGTCGAACGCGAATTGATTGCTCAGGTCATGATCGCGTGTAGCAATGTTCAAACCAAGGCTGCCGCCAAACTGGGGATCAATCGAAACACGCTGCACAAGAAACTCAAGGAATACGATATAGAGTCGTAGACGTTTACTGCGTAGCAACGCAAACGTATCAATTTGGCTGACTGCTGATTCAAGTTAAAGCTCGCTGCATGATTTCACTTTCTGGAATGACGATCACCTGCTTTGCCGCTTGTTATGCGATTGCGCTGGCGGTGGAGTTGTCGAGATTGCTGTTCCGGTTGCAGATCCCGCTGGTTGTGCCGTTCGTTGCCTCGGCGATGGGGCTGTTAGCACACTCTCTCTATCTGATCGGCCACGCGCAATACGAGCTTGCGCAACGCGTCAGCTCGCCGTTGTCGAGCTGGTACGACTTTTGTTTGCTCGCAGCTTGGGTGGTCGCGGGCGCGTATATGGGCTTGATGATTCGTCGTCGCGAGAACGCAATCGGCGTGTTCTTACTGCCGCTTGTTTTGGGGTTGATCGCAGTTGCGGCGTTTCAAGACCAAGCGTCATTTCCCGCGCGAACCGCGAACAGCGTCTGGCGGCTCGTGCACGGTTTGACATTGATGCTGGGAACCACCGCGGTTGTGCTGGGATTTGCAACTGGCTTGATGTATCTGCTTCAGTCTTATCGCCTTAAACACAAGCTCCCCCCGAGTCGCGGTTTTCGTTTGCCGAGCTTAGAGTGGTTGCAAAAATTCAACCGCGAATCGCTGTTCGTTTCAACATGCCTGCTTGCGATTGGCCTGATTTCGGGTGTCGCGCTAAATCTAATCAGCAAATCAGGGACTGGGGGACAAGTCAGCTGGACCGATCCCGTCGTTTTATCGTCAGGAGTCTTATTCCTGTGGCTCACGATAGTAACGATCTTCGAGGCGATTTATCGTCCGGCACGCGAAGGCAACAAAGTGGCATACCTTACACTCGCGAGTTTCGTTTTCATGGGCCTTGCGCTGTACTTCGTCCTATTTGGTTCTCATGCCACCGCCGGTGGAACTGCCGCTCCGACGACACAAAACCCAAACGCTGTTATCCCAAAAACTTCCTCACTCCCGATCGCGGCAGTCGGACGTCCCGAGGGAGGAGTGGTATGAAGCTGCAGGTCGTGGGTTGCAGTCACCACAATGCATCGGTTGAGATGCGGGAGCGACTCGCATTTAGTCCAGAGCAGGCACGCGATGCGTTAACGAAATTGCGACAACTCTATCCCGAAACGGAGACCGTCGTCCTATCGACCTGCAATCGGGTCGAACTTTACTTTGCCGCCGAAAGCGCTGACCGATTTCCATCGCATCACGATGTGGTTGAGTTTCTCGCCACGTTTCATGGGATGGACCCAATCATCGTTTTCAACGAATTGTTCGAGCGAACGGGCGAAGACGCGATCCGGCACCTGTTTACTGTCGCCGGGAGCCTTGACAGCATGGTGGTTGGCGAGGCCCAGATCCTGCCTCAGGTGAAAGATGCCTACGAGCGGGCGACAGCCGATAACGCGACCGGACCGCTCACCCATGCCGCGTTTCAAGCCGCGATTCGCGTCGCGAAACGGATCGCCAACGAAACGGCAATTAATCAGAAACGTGTCTCGGTGCCGAGTGTCGCTGTCGGCGACTTTGCGAAACAGTTCTTTGAGCGATTCGACGACAAGCAAGTATTGCTGATCGGTGCTGGCGAAATGGGGGAAGAGACGCTCCGCTACCTGATCGACGAAGGCGCAAAGCACATCACCATCGTGAATCGGCGTCCGGAGCGAGCGATGGACTTGGCAAAGCGAATTGCGGGCAAGGTCGCTCCTTGGGAGGACTTGACGCGTCTTCTCGTAAGTGCGGATTTGGTTGTCACCACAACGAGTGCGACGGAACCGATTCTTACAGCCAAGGAGTTTCGCCAAATCCATCACGATCGGGCACAGCATCCCATCTTCATTCTGGATCTTGCGATCCCACGTGACTTTGAGCCGGCAATCGCAGACTTTGCAGGGGTCTATCTCTACTGCGTCGACGATCTCAAGGAAACATGCCAGTCGAACCAGCTCGCTCGAGAAAGGGAATGGCCGAAGGCCGAGCGAATTATTGAGAACGAAACCGCAAAGTTTATGGCGGAGTTGCATCATCGAGCCACGGGCCCAACGATTCGACGGTTGAAAGAGCAAGCGGATCGCGTCAAGGCCGACGAATTTGAGCGATTATTGAAAAAACTGCCTTCGCTCAACGAAGCCACAAAGTCAGAGATCGAACAGACTTTGAATCGTGTTGTCAATAAATTGCTGCACCCGCCACTCGAATCCTTGCGCGACGAAGCACACCGCGGTTCGCCTCACGGACTTGTCGATGCGTTGAAGCGTCTCTTCCAGCTGAAAGATTAAAAGCCGCTAGGCGGATCAGGTTGCTGCCAGACACTCATGCCGCCATCGACGAGCAACATTTGACCATGAATGTGACGTGCGGCGTCGCTCACCAGAAATGCGGCCGCCTCACCGCAGACCTCCGGACCTGGGACTTGTCCGTTGGGAGTATGTAGCTTCATCCAGCGGTCGAGCGACGCATCTTCGTCCAACACTTTTGTGAGCGGCGTTCTTACCAGGCCGGGAGCCAAACCATTGACGCGTATGTTGTGAGGTGCCAGCGAAACGCAAAGTGTCTTTACCATCGTGGCGACGGCACCTTTGGAGGTGTCGTAGGCTGTGTGATCCGGTTCAGCGAGCATGCCGTTAATTGAGCCTGTGAACAAGACTCGGCCCGCGATTCTCTGCTCGATCCAGCGTCTTGCAAACGCCTGCGTGAGAAAATACCCGGCAGCAACATTCAATCGCATCGTATGCTCGAAACGCTGTAAATCCATTTCGAGAAATGGAGTGTCGATAAATGTTCCGGCGTTGTTCACCAAAATGTCGATATCCGGCATGATCGCAACAGCTTGGTGAAACAACTGGTTCACACAGGTTTCTGTTGGCCCGCTAAGATCGCCGGTCACGAGTTCCGCGGTCACGCCAGCGTTTCGGCACGCAGCCACGGCGTCACGCGCCATCTCGTCGGCGTTCAAGCCGTGTATCAAGACATCTGCCCCAGCCTGAGCGAGCGCCTCGGCCATCGCCTGTCCGACCCCTTGTGTCGCGCCGGTCACGAGGGCCTTATGTCCACGAAGATCAATCGCCATTGAATTATCCTGCTGGATTCGACTCGTGTAGTTCTGCAAGTCAGCAACATATCAAATGCGATTGCCACTTGTGAACCATTCACGGTCGGTAATAATCCTGTAGCAATTACTTTTGTGACAGAACATGACATACCGTTCGCTTAGAAAATGTGTTGACGACCTTCAGCGGGAAGGACAGTTGGTCCTTGTTGACAGTGTTATCGATGCGCGGTTGGAAGCAGCGGAAATACAGCGGCGAGTGTATCGATCGGGCGGTCCTGCCCTGTTATTTAGCAATGTGCGAGCGTGCCGGTTCCCGATGGTTTCGAATTTGTTCGGGACCATCGAGCGGGCTCGATTCATTTTTCGAGACACCTATGAATTGGTGCGGCGCGTCATCGAGTTGAAGATCGAACCGAATAACTTGTGGCAGCAACCCACACGATACTGGAGGGCCCCGCTGACTGCACTAAGGATGCTCCCACGCGTCTGTTCGAATGGCGCTGTGCTCGCCAACGAAACCTCGGTCGGACAATTGCCGCAACTCGTCTCGTGGCCTGAGGACGGCGGTGCATTCATTACCTTGCCGCAGGTATACACCGAGGATGTCGATCAACCCGGAGTAATGCGTTCGAATCTCGGGATGTATCGGATTCAGATGTCGGGGAATCAATATGAGACTGAACGCGAGATCGGTCTTCACTACCAGATTCACCGAGGCATCGGGGTTCATCAAGCCAAGGCTATGCAGGCAGGAAAACCATTCAAAGTGAACATCTTTGTGGGCGGAACACCGGCAATGACGCTGTCTGCAGTGATGCCGTTGCCCGAAGGAATGTCGGAGTTGACGTTTGCAGGAGCATTGGCCGGGCATCGAATTCGAATGATCACGTTTGCCGATCATCCAGCTGTGTATGCCGACGCGGATTTCTGTATCACGGGCACCGTTTATCCCGATCGGAGCCTGCCAGAAGGGCCATTCGGCGATCATCTTGGTTACTACAGCTTGGCTCACCCTTTTCCTGTGCTGACCGTGGACAAGGTTTACCATCGCAACGATGCAATCTGGCCGTTCACGGTCGTCGGTCGTCCGCCACAGGAAGATACCGTGTTTGGGCAATTGATTCATGAACTTACCGGCCCGATCATTCCCACGGTCATTCCTGGTGTGCATGCCGTTCACGCCGTAGACGCCGCCGGTGTCCACCCACTGATGTTGGCGATCGGTAGCGAACGCTACACGCCATACCAACAGAAACGCGAGCCCGCCGAGTTGCTCACACAAGCGAATGCGGTTCTCGGTCAAGGCCAGATGTCATTGGCAAAATACCTTTTGATTGTTGATCGCGAAGACGATCCACAGTTGGAAATCCACGACATCGCGTCGTTTATCCATCACCTATTGCAACGCATTGACTGGCGTCGTGACTTGCACTTTCATACGCGAACAACAATCGACACGCTGGACTACTCCGGCAGCGGGCTGAATCAAGGCTCAAAACTTGTGATGGCTGCGGTTGGGAGACCAATTCGCGAATTAGCGACTTCGATCCCTGCAGGACTCCGGTTGCCGGAGGCATTCGCCGATCCTCGCGTTTGTTTGCCCGGAGTGCTTGCTGTTCGAGGGCCTGCTTTTGCGGCAGATGCCAGCGGTAACGATGCTGCGGTCGAGAAGTTTTGCAACGGTTTTTGTGATGAAGACTCGATCAACCAGTTCCCTCTAATCGTAATAGTCGACGAGAGTGACTTCACGGCTCGCACACTGGAGAACTTCCTCTGGGTCGTCTTCACACGTAGCAATCCTGCGGCCGATGTTTATGGAATCGGTGCCTCGACATACCAGAAACATTGGGGCTGCCGTGGCAGCCTGGTCATTGACGCGCGCATCAAACCCCATCACGCACCACCGTTGATCGAAGATCCACAAATCACCAAAAAAATCGACGCCATGGCAGCTCGCGGTGGACCTTTGGCGAAATACCTGTAAATGAACTTTTTTGCCACGGTTATCGCCTCGCTGCTTCTCGCCCGTATCGGCTATGAATATGTACCCTGGTGGGGCAATCTTTTACTTGCTCTGTGGATTTGGAGCTTTGGTGCCAATGTGGGCAGCTTCATGAACGTCGTGATTTTTCGCGTGCCCGCAGGAATGAGCGTCGTCTATCCAGGTTCGAAGTGCCCAAAGTGTTTGAATCACATCAGGTGGTACGACAACATTCCGGTTCTAAGTTGGCTGTGGCTGCGAGCTAAATGCCGACACTGTGCATTACCGATCTCGTCGCGTTATCCGTCGATCGAAGCACTGGTCGCGGGAATCTTCCTCATCCTCGCTTTCGTTCAGCCGGTATCCGGGGGAGCGAATCTGCCAGGTTTTGAAGACCAATACCGGCGCGGCGGTGATGTTTCGTTGTGGGCCATGTACGCTTTCCACGTACTGCTACTGTGTGTCCTCATTTGTGCAGCGATGATTCGCTATGACGGCCAACGCACGCCTCGACGCCTGTACCTTCCGGCGTTGTTAATCGGTTTCGCAGCTCCCCCGCTCTGGTCCTTGTTGACATTGTTGCGATCAAACCAGCCATTTACTTGGTATCCACTTAGACCGGTTCCATTTCATACCTTTGCCGAACCAGACGAACCGGCGGGGTGGATGATCGCGTCGTGGCAAGTCGAAATCTTCAACAGCCTATTGGGAGTTGTGGTCGGTTTGTCGATCGCCTTCGTGCTCTCGCAGCTTGGACGCATCGAACGCCGCCGGTTGATTACCGCGGAGATTCCGGTCGTGGTGTTGGTCGGACTATTTCTAGGCTGGCAAGCTGTGTGTGCTTTGGTTGTAGTTGCTTCGATCGCCGATTTGATAATTACGTCGGTATCGCGAGCCAGTGGCGGCCGCTCGCGGGTTCCATGGATTGGCAGTTTAGCCGCTGCGACATTTTTGTTTTTACTGTTTTGGGGACCGCTGGCCGAACAGTTTCCATCACTGAGCACCGGCGCAACGATAACGACTTTCGTTGTTGCAACGGCCGCGAGTGTGCTGTTTACGATGTTGGCTACTCGCCTTTCTACTCCCAATGAATTTGGTTCATCGACTTATTTTGCGAAAGAAAAAAAGCTTGCTCCCGACTCGAACAGGAACGAATCTTTCATGTCAAAACCCATCGAAGGCAACACTCACGCAATTCTAAACTCGCCAAGCTATCGTCTTGCCGAAGACGATACAGACTTCCTGAAGCAAGACGCTTTGCGGCCCGTGCGACTTCAACTTGAGTTACTCAAGCCGGAAATGATCCTCGAAAAGCATGGCATTCAGTCGACGATTATTGTTTTTGGCGGTACACAAATCGTCGAGCGTCATGAGGCCGAGACGCGATTGGTCCGGGCTCAACAGCGTCTGGCCGAAGCGATCGATGATCCGCAAGCGAAACGTGCCGTTGACCAAGCACAGAGAGTGCTGACGAAATCGACGTACTATGATTCTGCCCGCGAATTTAGTCGCCTCATCTCGTCCACATGCCAGTTAAACGGCGACTGTGACTTTGTCATTACGACCGGCGGAGGCCCTGGCATTATGGAGGCTGCGAACCGCGGCGCCTACGATGTCGGAGCGAAGTCAATTGGTCTGAATATCACATTACCGCAGGAACAGACGCCAAACCCGTATATCACGCCAGAGCTGTGTTTTCAGTTTCATTACTTCGCGCTTCGAAAGATGCACTTTCTGTTTCGTGCCAAGGCGCTGGTGGTTTTTCCAGGCGGCTTCGGCACGCTCGACGAACTCTTTGATGCGCTAACGCTCCGGCAAACGCACCGCATGCAAGCGATCCCCATCATTCTGTTTGGCAAAGAGTACTGGACCCGAGTTGTCGACTTTCAATTTTTGGCAGACGAGGGAGTGATCGCAGACGAGCATCTCGATTTGATCGACTTCGCCGAATCTCCGGAGGAGGCGTGGGAAATCATAACGAAGTTCCACGGAGACGTTTCGCGTGACCAACAAGCTTGAAGCGGTCTTCGGGACCGCCAGTCCAGTCGCCTTGGTTACGGGGAGTGGGTCGCCGCGGCTTGGAAATGCGGTTGTGCGATCCCTCGCGGAGCGAGGGTATCGCATAGCAATTCATGCTTACCGTTCGACTCAAAGTGCAGAGCAGACCGCGACCGAATTACGAAGCCAGGGGACAGATGCATTCGTCGCGTCGGGGGACATCCGTTGCGAACACCAGGTCCGCGAACTTGTCCGACGCGCGAATGAGCATTTCGGGCGGATTGACGTACTAGTTAACTGTGCTGCGGTTTGGACGCCTCAGCGATTGGAAGATGTGAGTGCTGAGGAAGTTCGCCACAATTTTGACGTCAACACACTTGGAACTTTCCTTTGTTGCCAACAGGTCGGTTTGCTGATGGTCAAGCAGACTCAGGGCGGTGCGATCGTCAACGTGGGTGATTGGGCCACCGCGCGGCCCTACCTGGACTATCCCGCGTATTTTCCATCAAAGGGTGCGATCCCAACGATGACACGCGACTTCGCTGTGGAGCTAGCGAGCCGAAACCCCCGAGTCCGAGTTAGTGCAATTCTACCAGGCCCCGCGATGATACCAGATGGACTACCCAAGGCAGACCAGGAAGCGGCAATCGACCTGAACCTTTTGAAAAGAGCGGGTTCGCCGCAGTATGTTGCCGACGCCGTCGTCTTCTTGGCGGAGCACGAGTTCATCACCGGTGTTTGTCTGCCGGTGGATGGAGGCCGGAGTATCTACTCGCCAACGCAGTAGCGGCGTTCCCGATACTGGCGAATGGTCGTTAATCCAATGGTTGGAACCAGTGCCGGGTCTACAACGGCGAACTTGCCAGCGAGCGGCCAAGTACTGCCGGTTGTTCATCGGTTGCCTTCGTGCGATACTTAGACATCCCTCCGGAAACACCGAACAACCCCGCCGCAAAGGAAGATTTCCATGTTCCACCGACTGTGCCCAGCGTTTGCCTTGGCTTTAGTAATCGCCGCTATTCTCGCTCCGATTGAGGCGCCCGCTCAAGACGAGGTTGCCAAGCCGGTAGATCGTTATGCTGTTCCTAAAGACGACGTCGCGGCGGTGTTGGAGTTCCTGAACGCTCTCGAAGCCTATCGTCCGACTACTACGGATGAAGTTTTGGCCTATCGTCAAAATGCCAGGAAAGCACTACAGACAGCAGCCGAGCGAATCTTGAAGTTGGAAAAAGACGAAACGTCGGAGGCGTTTCGTCGAGCGCGCGTGATCAAGCTGCAACTTGGCCTCTCTGACGTACAGCACGGAACCGCCGAATCACAACAAAAGTTTTACCAAGACGTGCTTGCGCACCTAAAGTCGTCAAAGGCTCCCTCCCAGCAAGACTTGGCGCTTGCATACACGTTTGGCCAAGTTGTCGAGCAGGCTGGTAATCTAGAGCTCGCGAAAGAAGCTTATGGCGAATTTGGCACATTCTTTAAGTCGAGCAATGACGAGAAACTTGCCGGGTACGGCGAGATGATGGAGGGGACGGCGCGACGGCTTGACCTTCCGGGCAAAACGATGGAGCTCGACGGTGTTACAACTGATGGGGAACCATTCGATTGGAAAAGCTACCGCGGCAAAGTCGTACTCGTGGACTATTGGGCGACCTGGTGTGGTCCTTGCGTCGCGGAGTTGCCAAACGTGAAGGAGAATTACGACAAGTATCACGACAAGGGCTTCGAGGTCGTCGGGATCAGCTTGGATTCGGACCCAGCGAGGTTGATGCGATTCTTGGGTGAACGGCAACTCCCGTGGGTTTGTTTGTTCGAAGAAGGAGCCGGGACGGACAACACGCTGGCAAAGCGCTATGGCGTGATGCGGATTCCCACAACAATGCTGTTGGACCGAGAAGGAAAGGTTGTTGCTATGGATGTTCGAGGCGGTGAGCTCAATCGTCAACTTGCGGCGCTCCTCGGCCCCAGCGAAACCGCAGAGGCGGCGCCTTAGTAGGGAGTCCAGTACACGTTGGCAAGATGATCTGACGAGTTGTCTCTCTGCCATATAGCCAGAACTCGCGCAGCCGCCCGATTCGCTTTTGCGTAGAATTGTGGGCAACTATTCCCAACGAGGTACATGCATGTCTTGCAAAATCTACTTGTGTCCGGCGCTCACACTATGTGCATTGGTGCTGTGCACGGGCTGTGGTGCCGATTCCACGCCGGTTAACTCTCAAACTACGAAGTACGAAGTCGGCGACGAGACCTCCGATTCGTCCGATGGTAATTCGACACCCTCGATTACCGAGTTGGATGCATCCGTCGCTCGCGGCGGACAGGATGAACCAAAACGTCCAGCTCCAATGAATCAGACTGCCGCTGCCGGTGGCCAAAGTGCCGATGTTGTTCAGCCAACTGTCGAGCAGATCGTCGGTGTGATGCGTCGCTTGCGTCAACAACAACCGAAGCAAGGCACCGAAGAAGAAGTGATCGCCGACTTTGTCAACATTCAGACGCAGGTTATTCAAGCTGCCGAAATGTTGCTCGGAATGAATCCAGAGGACGACGCGGTGCGAGAAGCCGCCGAAGCTAAAATCGAGGCACTGTCTGCGATGTCTCAGCTGGGCACGAAGGGCGCAATGGACCAGTTATTTGCTTTTACCGACGACTTGAAGAAGCACCAGAGCAAGGCGATTCAGGCTTTCGCGAGCCAGCAAGCATTCGTCACGCTTCTGAATGCCTTCTCCGCCGATCAAGTGACCGATGCTCAGCAAGTGATTGACGCCTACAAGCAACTCGCCGCCGAGCAACCGAAGGAAGGCGGTCTGCTCACCTTCGGACGTGATGTCTCCTCTCGATTTATTGAAAAGGGAATGAACAAGGAGGCAGCGGACCTGTTGCTTTACACAGCGAGCCTCGTTCAACCGACAGAAGACCCCCGGCTCCAAGCTGCCTCCGAATCGCTGGTCGAGCAGGCGAAGTTTGCGGAAGTAGACTTGGGAGCGAAGCTCAACGCGGTCGCTGATCAGGAAGAAGGAGCGATCGAAGAGTTCACGAAAATGCTCGGCCAGTTGACTAATGGCGAAACAGTAGGTGCGACGACGCTCCAGACTTTGATGCAAATTGCCAGTATGCTGGAAGGGCAACATGGCGAGGCGGCATCGAAGGTCTACGATGTGCTTGAAGTTTCGATCGCGAAGACAACCGAGGCCGAATTAGGGGAAGTGATCAAAGAGTCGATCGACAAATATCGCCTGCGTTCGGAAATCGTAGGGAAGCCATTCACGCTGGAAGGGAATCTGATCGATGGCACCCCATTCGATTGGAGTCAGTACAAAGGAAAGGTCGTATTGGTGGACTTCTGGGCAACATGGTGTGGGCCTTGCCTGCAGGAAATGCCAAATATTCGCGCTAATTACGAAAAGTATCGCGAACACGGATTCGAAGTCGTTGGAGTCAATTTGGATGATGAGGTTCAAGAGCTGAAGGACTTCAACTCACTGCAACCCTTGCCCTGGCCAAGCGTTCTCAGTGCCGATGCAAGCGCCGTCGGATGGGAGCATCCGATGGTGACTAAAAATGGTGTTGCAGCGATTCCCTTCTTAGTGCTCGTCGACCGTGAAGGGACCGCCATTGCCCTTAACACACGTGGGTCGGCGCTCGGCGAAAAACTGGCCGAGCTAATTCCCGACGCGGCACCAACGAGCGATACTGCTCCGGGAGTCGAACCAACTTCGTCGGATCCCGCCAACTCGGCTCCACCTGCCGAAAAAGCAGCACCTGCTGAGAATTCGCCGGTCGATGATAATCCGCCTCAAACGCGGACGGAGGCGACCGCTGAATCGACGTCGGAGTAGCGCACACCGTCTGACGTTTTGAACTTAAGTCAGCACCCAATTCGTCTATCAATGCCCCTATCGTAGCCATCACTTTCCAAGTGATCAGCGTTTATCGCTTGAGAGGTGACGACCACTCTTAGGTCACTTGCCGACTTCCCGTTGATCAAGGAAGGCACAAGTTGATGGAAACTACAGAAGGCGTTTGCGTTTGTAGCGGTGGGACAAATTCTCTCGCATGATTGGATGCTGGGAGGTTGAGCGCGGACAGGAAGCGACCTCCATTCTCGTACCAGCCATGCCCGCTGAACCGGCACCACGTCAAATCCATCAGCAATTCAGCGTATTCAGGTGACTCACAATCAAAGCTCGCGATCACGCGGCGGTGTGAGATGGGGCGTTGAAAATAAAAGTCGAGGCCCTGACTCGTTATGTGTTTCCCGAGTACGACGATTGGACTAGCGACTGCTTCTCTTTGAGCATTGACTGGAAGCAGTCGGACAGGGTAGGGAAACGGGTGTCGCTTCTGACGTCGCCGCTCGTCGTGTGTCCGGTTGGGTGCCGCGCCTCGCAACGCGAACTGAACACATCGTTCAATCTGTTCATCGATGCCGGTCCGACAACGCGCATGGCGCGGAGAATCTTTATGCACGGAAGTTCCTTAGTGGAAGAATCGATTGCAACGCGGACGTGAAGGTTCACCCGGTCAAGAGCGAACTAAGAAAGCCATTAGTCATATACGTTACAGAATCGGTCGCGTCAAATTGCGATCTCTTAACGAAGGCAAGGCTACTAGTAGTGATTGTTCGTCATGTCCGATTCACCACCCCAACGAACCAGTCGGCTTGCTTCGTCCGCACGACCGCCACGCTCCAAACTTGCCGCTGCCTCCCGTATAGCAATCGAGCGACACCGAGATATTTCTGGCAACTCGTCGAACCACACCTTGGCGTCAGCGAACAGTTGAGAAGCATCTTCGAACTGCCCATTTTCGTACAGCGACGTTGCCCACTGTGCAAGGACGGCGAGACGCCCGTGCTCAAACAAGGGAACGTCAGTCCGACGCTGATGAGCGACGTGCAACACTTGCATCGCATCGGCGTAGCGATCTTCGTTACACAGGCTGACTGCCCAGCGTTGGTGAATGTGGATGTCGTTTGCGAGTAGAGGCCCGTTTTCTGGGTACTCATGAAGCCCTTGCTGTATCAACTCGGCGGCCTTCTCAAAGTTAGCTGTATCGCACTCGGCCAGCGCCCAGTTATTCAGGCCAGCGGCTAAGTTGTCACGGGTCGGTAAATCTGTGGAATCCAGCATCTGGCTGCGCCGAAGCAAACTGATCGCGGAGGCAAACTGCTTGTGTTCCAACAATGAAACGCCGCGGTTGTAGTAGATCTTGGCAATAAGCTCGACATCGCTCAACTGTCGCGTGACCTGCTGTTGGGTGCGAAATGTCTGGGCCGTTGGGTCTTGGCGGGAGATGTCGAACCAGTCTCGGCAAGTCGTCTCGACGTCATACGGATGCTCACCCAAAATACGGCTTCGGACGTGCGTGTTCGTCGCAACGGCAATTGGCGATAGACCGTACATTTGACTGACGCAATGGTACAAGATTGTCGCTGTGACGCAGTTGTAGTCTCCAAAATCCAATGCGAGATTCACCTCGGTACAGTTGCTGTGGTACTTTCCAGTTAAAAACTCCTCGTGGAGGAAATCGTAGATCCGTTCAGTCTGGTCGTTCGGACGTCCTTCGTCGGAATCTGCGGCGCCAAGCTTACTCGTGCGTTCTGCGAAATTCTCACAGTAACGGTCGATGACTTCAGGAGTCGTGATGCCGGACGCAATCAAGGAGCTCTCGAACAAAGAAAACTCCTCGATAGCTCCATCTGCTGCATCAGCGAGCAACCGTTTTTCTGTTGTAGCAATTTCAATTGCGCAGACCCTTACGGTCATTGCGACCATAACAACCGGCATTAGTACCGCAACCATAGTTTGATAGCGATTGATAGTCCACGAACTCACTGCAACTGCTCCAATTGGCCGATTTGGGGGAAGAGAGACGCGGATTCGCGAGTCACTTTGAAAACATACGTTGCAAAAAAGCAACATGCGGACAAGTTTCCGCAAATTGCCTAGTTGACAACGTGATTAGAATTGTGGTTGATAGGGTTCTCGCCGAAGTTCCCGCCCGATAATCTTCCACTCACGGTGTATTTCCAAGTGAATTCTCTACTGGCTTCTGGCTTGACCGATGTGATCGGAGGCCACTGGTCAATCGTGTTAGCGGTTGGCTTGCTATTCTTCGCAGTGCAGCTTGCCTTGTGCTACCGCTTCTTCCGATGGCTTAGCAAATACGTCCGAACCTTGACGGAGCTTACCGAGGATGTCGAAAACGGGGGCGACGGGAGGAAAAACATTGGGGAATTGGCGCTTCACTTTCCCTGGCTCAAGTGGGTGAACAGTAATTTTCCTGTGGGAACGACAACACCAGGAAATTACACTCGCGAAGACGTTCTCCACGAGTTGGATACCCGTATTGCAAGTAGTTCCGACTATTTGCTGCTGCAACGTATGGGAGTCATGGCGCCGTTACTGGGTGTGATTCTGACGGTGCTTGGCTTTCCCTTCATTCAGTTGCCCGAGACCGAAGACCCGAGTCTAGATCAAATGCTCGACGTCGTTACGCCGCTCGTCGCTGGTGTGGGAACTGGGGCTATTCTCGCCTTGATTAACCAATGGTTGTTGCATGTTGCGGGTGGTCGAGCCGAAGCGATGCGAATGATCGGTCGCACTTGGTTCGATTCAGCGATTTGGTACTCGGTGGGCTTAGATACTCAAGCCGCAACGGTCAAAGCGATCGCGGCCATCGAGCGGATGGCAAAGTCGGTTTCCGAATCTGCGGAACATCAGTCCGAGAATGCTCACCGACTGGTCGAATCGACCTCTGCGATGCGGCACGCGGCCGCCGAGTTCCGCGAGATCGTTCAAGTGTTCGGCACGGACATCAAGGATTTGCCAGAGACGCTCCGAGACGTTCGTGATGCTACAGCAGCGTCGGCCAAGACGTTAGACGCTTTGATCCCCGTGGGCAAGCGAGCCGTCGCAGGCCTCGACGTATCGGTCTCGGCGTTCCGCACATCGATCGAACAAGATTTCATACCCTCTGCAAGTCGACATCGTGAGTCGCTCGATTCGTTATCCGCAGCCAACTTGTCCGCACTTGGCGACTCCTCGGTTAGGATCCAGGAGGCCGCGAAGGCTGTTACCGAGGGTACCGCGTTGTTCAGCAAAGTGCTGGAAGAACAATCGCAGTTCTCCGATCAGATGAACCCGGTTCAACAAACACTGCGAGAATCCATCGATTGCCTTGCAAAGTCTGGCGCACAGCTCGAAGCGACCGTCAGTTCCGAGGTGGCCTCTTCGCAGCAAGCGTTTGCCGCGGCCGCCGCGTCGTTCGCTGCGTCTGCCGCTCAGTTGGCAACTTTTATCGAATACGGAGTCGAGCCCGCCACTAAGCGGCTTGCTGAGCTTCACAAGACGCTCGCCGGTCTCGAACAGACTGCAAAAGCCATGCAAGCGTTCGGCAGCGCCGGAAGTGATGTAGACAGAATCACCCAGTCGTTGGCTGAGGCGGCTGATGTAGCAGAGGCAATCGCGGCTTTACCGGAACGCATTCGCGAAGTGCTGGAACAGCAAAGCAACGGACACGCAGAGAGTGTTGGTTCGGGTGGCAAACTGATGGGTTGGCTCCGTGGCCGTCCAACGGGATAATGGATTGCACATCGGGAGGAGAGCCTTATGCAACTCGAAAGAGCATCGTCGCATTCTGGGGAAGCGGGACTCGCTGGTTGGATTTCTACTAACGACGTGACATTGTTCACGATGGTCCTGGTTGTACTGATTGCCTTGCTGCTAAACAGCAATTTACTGAAAAAGTCAAAGGCGCTCGACGTCAAGTCTGCTGAAGCGTCGGCGCTGCTAAAAGATCTTGATTCCACCAGTGCCGAGCTTGGAGCGACGTCCCAGGAGCGTGACTCACTTGACGAACAACTTGCCGCCAGCAGGCGTTCTCTCAACACGACCGCAGAGAAGCTGCGCATTACGCAAGAGGAGCGGGCGGCGCTCAAAATGGAGCTAGACAAGACCGTTGCGCTAGTCGCCAAATTGAATGATAGTCTCGATGGGCTTAAGTTCGAGAATTCAGCACTCGAATCTGCGAAGTCTGATCTGGAGAAGCAGGCCAAGGAATTAGAGACTCAGACCGTGACGCTTACTAAAGAGAAGACCACGCTTACAACCGAGAAAGCGACACTCAATGACGAGTTGGCGACGCTTGGCAAACAACTTGCCGACAAGTTGATTGCCTTGAAGGAGGTCGAAGCACAGCGGGAACGATTGCAAACGCAGGCCGACGAACTCGACGAGATCGTGATGGGATTGAAAGCAAAGATCAACGCTCAGGGCATCGACATTGCGGCGTTGCAAAAATTGAGCACGGAGCAGAAGGCATTGGCGTCTGCTCAACTAAAGGCGATGGAAGAGAAGGTGTCTGCCGAATCCGCGAAGGCCGAAGACTACCTCGTTCGATTGCGGCGAGCGGCGGAAATGTTCAAGGGACTACAGGCGGAGAAGGCCACGCTCACAAATCAGTTAACCGATGCCGAACGCAAGTTTCAGGAACAGATGTTGGTGGAAACTCGGATTAATCGCGAGTTGGTGGGCATCAATGGTGAGTTGAAGCGAGTTGCTGTTATCTTCGACGCGTCTGGCAGCATGAAGGAAGCGAGCAGTGGAGGCGGCGACCGCTGGCAGGAGGCTCAGAAGATTGCTCGGACGTGGTTGAAACACTTGGATGTTGACGATTGCGTATTGATCGTTTATTCGTCCGATGTACGGACTTTTCCTGAAGACGGAAGCTTGGCGAATCTGCGAGGCGAGAATGGTGAAGCCGCGCGGAATGCGTTGCTCGAGCATTTGACCGGTGTTGAGCCAAAAGGCTGGACCAATACATTGGAGGCGATGCGCAAAGCCTATAGCTACGAAGGGCTCGATTCGATGATTCTGTTTTCAGACGGCGCTCCCACGAACCCCAACCTTGGGCGATTTGATCAGGGAGTCGCCAACGAGATCTACGCGTTATGCCGCACACATGAAAACATACCCGTCAATACGGTCGGGTTAGGGAACTACTTTGACGAAGATCTAGGCACTTTCCTCCGCACGGTAGCGAACATTACCGGTGGAACATTTCTCGGACGCTAACGCCCCGGCTGCGGCATCATAAATGGATTTCATGTCGTCCGATTCACACTCAGAGCGTTCGCTGGGATTAATAGGCGCAACTGGGGTTGGTGTCGGGGCGATCGTTGGCGGCGGCATTTTGGCCCTGGCGGGTGCAGCTTTCGTAGCAACCGGCCCCAGCGCAGTGATCGCATTCGCTTTGAACGGCATCATCGCGATGCTTACGGCACTGAGTTTCGCTGAAGTCTCGTCCAAATTCCCGCAATCGGGCGGAACCTACACGTTCGCTAAGAAGGTGCTGTCCGTCGAAGCGGCGTTCACAGTGGGATGGGTGGTGTGGTTCGCTTCGATTGTGGCTTCGGTGTTGTACGCCTTCGGCTTCGCACAATTTGCTGTTGTAGTCACTAAGCAACTGTGGTTTGGTGACCTGAGTCCCGGCTGGCTTGATAGTCGCTGGATCGTGTGCGCGACTGCGATCACGGCTACCGCGTACTACGCCGCCGTGCTCTCGTATTCCAAGGCGGGCGGCGGCCAATGGCTCAATGTCGGCAAGGTTGTTGTTTTCGGCGTTTTGATCTTGGGTGGAGCGTGGGCGATGCGTGGTCGTTCAGTAGCAGAACTGAGCGACAGCCTAACGCCATTTTTCGCTTCCGCGGCACCGGGCTTGTTCACGGCCATGGGGTTTACATTCATCGCGTTGCAGGGATTTGATTTGATTGCAGCGGTGGCTGGAGAAGTGCGGGAGCCATCCAAGACGATTCCTCGCGCAATGTTTCTCTCACTAGGGATCGCGATTCTGATTTATCTTCCTCTCTTAATAGTAATCAGCACCGTTGGCGTTTCTCCCGAAGAGTCGATCACCGAAGTGAGCCAACTCTATCCAGACACAATCGTTGCGATCGCCGCTCGCAATTACCTTGGAGCATTTGGCTATTGGCTTGTGATGGGGGCCGCAGTCTTGTCGATGTTATCCGCCTTGCAAGCAAATCTCTTTGCGGCATCGCGAGTGGCTGTAGCGATGGCCCGGGATCGCACCCTTCCGCGCTCACTGGCCCTGCTGAACGGGCGGTACAAGACGCCGGCGAACGCCGTAATTCTGACTGCTACGGTAGTCATCGTGATAATTCTGATCGTTCCCGACCTTGCGTCAGCGGGAGCGGCCTCTAGTTTGATTTTTTTAGTAACTTTTGCGCTCGCGCATTGGATCGCTATTCTGGTCCGACAGAGAAGTATCACGCCGCCGCCGTTTCGCTCTCCGATGTTTCCGCTTGTGCCAGTCGCTGGTGGGCTATCGTGCGTCTCATTGGCGATTTATCAAGGCGTTGCAGTGCCCTCGGCGGGATTCATCGCCATGTTTTGGATAGCTTTAGGCGGCATACTATTTCTCAGTTTGTTCGCCCATCGAGCTCGTGTTGCAGATGCTACTAACTCGGCTTTAGATCCCGAGGTAGTCACGTTGCGAGGTCGAAGCCCCCTTGTTTTGGTCCCGATTGCGAGACCGGACAGCGCTGAGGGACTTGTGGGGGTGGCAAACGCACTCGCACCACCGGGAATTGGACGAGTGCTCATGCTGTCGGTCGTCGTGGCGCCCAGCGATTGGGACCCTGTCGAAGAGCGGCGGCCACTGGAAAATACGCAGGCAGTTCTTGGTGAGGCTCTCCGAGCGTCGTCAACGACGGGCGTCTACCCAGAAGCCTTGGCCACCGTCGCGAGAGAGCCGTGGGACGAGATCGCCCGCGTTGCGAAGACGCACCGTTGTGAAACCCTACTGTTGGGACTGAGTGAACTAACTGGTGCTTCTTCAGGTTCGTCGCTGGAGCAATTGATAAATCGAGTCGACTGTGATGTTGTGCTGTTGCGCGCTCCAAAAGGCTGGCAATTAGGCGACGCAAATCGGGTACTCGTTCCCACGGGTGGTCAAGGCGGGCACGATCGCCTACTGGCTCGACTGCTGGGAAGCCTTGCCCGAACCATTCAGCGTCAAGTTACTCTCGCCAAAGTAATCCCCACGCACGCGACGCGACAGCAAGAAGAGATTTCGTCGCGAGATCTGACGCGACTCAATCACGATTTGTGTGACGGCGCTGCGAACGTCAGGCTTATACAAGATGATGATGCCATTGAGAGCATTGCGAATGCCGCTGCTGACCATGATCTAGTTATTTTAGGCGCGCGGCGTGCCCGCCGTGAAAAGGTACTGGGCGACTTTGTCCTTGGCCTAGCGCGTCGGACAGAAGTACCGTTGCTTATCATCTGTCGCGGGAGGTAACACGCGGCTTGTTAACTGTTGAAAATGTTGTGGCAAAACTTAACAAGCAGGCTAGCGACAACGGATGCTGCCACAACTCGCCGAACCTAATCTCCAGCTGCTAGCGGCGGTTCTGATATCGACAGTTTTCGTGTCGACTTGCATGATCGGTCACAGATCAATACGAAACGTGTTGCACACTTGCTTGTAGATGACTTGAAAAAATGTTAGTGGCTGGACGGCAATTTTTGCCTGGCCGGAAGACCACAGCAACGGCGAATCTTCATCGCTGTCCAGCCGCACGCTCACCGCATAGAAAGTGTCACTCGAACTTGCGAAATTAGTTGGGAGCAATCCTTTCGCGATTAGTTCGGGAGGCGGTTCTGCCAGTTCGAGCCGAGCAACCTCGTCTACTGTGCCGGTCAAGGTCTTAGTATGTAACTCGTCAACTAAGATCTGGACTGGTTGACCAATTGCAACGCGTTCGATGTCGGTTTGACCGACGACCGCTACTCCCTTTAGTCGCGTTGCGTCGCCGACCAGACATACCACCACGTCGGTGTCCAAATGGCAGCCAAGGTTTCTGTCGTCGAGCGGTGTCCCGAACCATGTTGCGAGCTGCTCACTTGTTTTAATCGGCTGTCGAGACCGGTTGGGCAAAACCGTTCCCGTTCGCGGAGCAACTAGTTTGAGCCTCAAGTGGTCCGTGACCATTTGATCAAGGCGTCGTTGCGTTGCGGCCAAAGTTTCCTGCGCCGTGACCAGCTGGCTGCCCGCCCCATCTCTGGCAACCCCTCTCTCCAGCACGCTCATCTTACGCAGTTGTTCGACGTACAGTTTCTGAACGTCCCGCTCCCCGCGTACTTGCGCTAGTTGTCTTTCGAGTTCTGAGTCAACTAATTCGGCGATTACATCTCCTTGTGAAACCTTTTCGCCGATCGCCGTAAACCGCTTCAAAGTGCCGGGAACGGTAACGTGAACGCGGGCGGCCTCAGCAGGTTCAATTACAACCGGTGCAGTTACATGCCGCGAGACGGGCAGGAGACCCAACAAAAACACACCACTTCCAAGGAGTATCGTGAGGGCCGTTGTGCGCCAGAGACGTCCTCGACTTCCAAGCTTCGGCTCGCGCAAGAGAGCTATTACTCCCCAGATAGGCGTAACCAGCATCCCGCCGACGACGAATGTAGCGAACACTAGCGCGAGACCTTCCAAATGGTAAGGCTCCGACGCGCGATAGATCACAAGAAGGATTCCCACGACCAGGATCCAACGGTAGACGCCTGATGCGATGCCGTAGAGCACTAGCCAAATGCGATGGCGGCGTTGCACCGTCCACGTTTCGCGAGTTTCGATCCCCAAACAACGCGATGCGACGTGCCGAAAGAATAGTTGCGACTGCTGCCGAAGATTCGGGAGTTCAACGAAGTCTGCGAGAATAAAGTAGCCATCGTAGCGCAGTAGCGGATTGCCGTTGAATAGGATCGTACTTACCGAGCAAACAAACATGACATTCAGACAAATCGAGTTGAAAACTCCTGGTTGGCTGAACCACCACAGAAACGTACAAGCAGACGCCAGCAAGAGCTCGACATAGATGCCCGCGGCACTAATCGCGATTCGCTTCCACTTGCTGCGAATCATCCAGGCGTCGGACACGTTGCAGTACAGGCAAGGAGTAAAGACGAGTAGCATTACCCCAAGTTCGTGACATTGCCCGCCGAAGTGCTTGCAGGCCAATGCGTGTCCCAGTTCGTGTAGTATCTTGCAGACAGCAAGTACGATTGCCATTAGCAAGACATTTTCGAAACTCAAAAAAGTATGTAGCAGGGGCAAACGCTCAACAAAAGTCTTTGCATAAATGACCGGCGAGAAGAACGCCGCGAGAATAAACAAAAGACTAGTCAGGATCGCAGGACGCGAGAACATCCAACGAACCTGCGGGTAGAGTGATTGCAGGACTGGTTCGGGGTTGATGCCGCGAAATCGGATGGCCAGGATGTTCGTCAGCGACTGGAGCTTTTCACGACGCTGTGCGCGTTTGTGCCGATCGAGTAGTTGCTCGGCCTGGCCGGGGGCGTTGGAAGTCACCAGCCCCTCGCGATGGAGGGCGCCCAGGAAAGCCTGTAGTTCCTGCACGTCGAGTTTGCGAGGTTCGAATCGCGACTCGAAACGCCGCTTGATATCCTCATAGCCGCTTGCGTCATCGACTTGTTCCAAGATAAACAATTCTTCATCGCACAACTGATAAATGCGCAACGAAAGCGGGTCCTTTATGCTCCAGTAGCGAGCACCCCGAAAGTGAACTGGCTCGGCGTGCAAGTCCCGGCGTCTATGTAATTGGAGCGTCTGATCCGCAACGGCTGAAGAAATCGAGTTAATCATGGCTCGATTTTTATCCTGGCCTGCAATCCGGGTCGCAGCTTGCCCTCTGAGTTTTCAATCTCGACCCAGACTCGTACCATCCCGTTAATCGGATGGACTTCGGGGCTTACGAACGTCACTTCGCCTGGAATGTCGATTGTTTGATCGGGGGAAACCTTTACCGCAATAACGGCCGGGCGGCCAACGAGTTGGGCGTTTGCCCGCTCGGCCGAAAAAAATGCTTCGACGCGTAGCCGGTCCATACGGACGATCCGCAACACCGTTTCCCCAGGTTCGACCCACTCGCCTGTCTGCTTAAGCACTTCCACAACAACGCCCGATGATGGTGCGTAAATGGTTCGCTTCTTCAAACGATGTTCCGCCAACTGAAGTGCGGCCTCGTGCGTCGCAACAGCGAGCTGCGCTGTCTTCATATCAAATCGGGCTTGATAGATTTGCAAATCGGCCTGTTCAGCGACCAACTCGAGTCGTTCGATTTCACTTTGTGAAACGCTCTTGGAGAATCGCTCCGCTGCTTCGATCGCCCGCTTCAGTTCAGCAGCGGCAACTTCGTGAGACTTCCTTGCCAGCTGAATCTTCAGATCATTTCTTGCGACGCGACTGGCATTGGCCAATTCGGTGCTCGCCTGGTCGCGGGTTGCAAGAGCTTCGGTTTCATCTTGCCTGGCAAGTGGCATCTCCTTGGAAACATTCATCCCAGGACGCACCAGCACCTCGACCAAGACACCTTCGTCACGCGCCGGAATCCGAATTTCTTCGAGGAGGGTCAAAACTCCTTCGGTCTCGAGGCTTGAAGCGGATGATCCAACGGTACAGATCGCAGCGAGAACAAACACCGCGACGGATAGGCCAACTCGGAGATTCATTTTAGTTAACTCTCGAAGTTCTTAGCGTCAGACGTGTCGACTCAAAACAAGACGTGAGTTCTGAACGCGTCTAACAAATCCCGGAACCAGACGAAACCGATCGAACGCCGACCACACTGGACCTTCCCATTCACACGGGCACCAGGGCGCAGCTGTGGAAGTTGCTTGGGGTCCACTGCGACACGGAGCAAGACGGTGGGTCGTTGGTGCTCGTCCAGCTCCGTAGCGATGGCAACACTCTCGACTACACCGGAGAATTCTTCACCCGCGTGACTTACTACAACGAAACTCACATTAAGCTGTTTGAATTCACGACTCGCAGTCAGTACATGTTCGATGTCGCGATCTGCAATTCGCAACTCAAGTTCCCATGGTCCATTTGGATCTACGATGCTAACAAGCCTCTCACCTCGGCGTACCGGTCGACGTGACAAAGTATCTTCAATGCTCCACGTAATGACCTCGCCGTCGATGGGACTGGTGATGTCGAGTTGGGCCCGTTCTTGGGCTAAAATCTCACGTTGGTCCTGCAGGCTCGCAAGCAGTACCTGGAGTCTCGCCTCTTCGGAGGTCAATTCATTGAATTCACTAGCTGATGTTGTGGTTGCTGCTCTGTGGTTTAGGAGAGCAGAGCGAATGGAATCCAACCGCTTCTGATTCGTGAGAACCTCACCAAGTAGCCGAGTTTCTTCTAACTCCAAAAGTGGACGACGCATTTGAAGTAGCACCGTCCCTTCCGTTACGGTCGACGCGTGCTGAACCTGGATATTTTCAATTACTCCGTCCGCTGGAGCAAACACGTGACGATAACGGATTGGCAGTAATTGGCCCTCGCCCGAAATATTAAAGTCGACCGGCACCCAAATGAGGGCGGCGACCATGGCTGAAAGAGCAACTGCCCATGCGAGCGTCTTGGGAAGATAAGGGAGTGAGATGGGACGCAGGCAATGTTTTAGAAGGCGATTCACGCCGATCAATGGCAGGCGGGCGAGCGCATTCGCGTTTCGCAATGCGGTCGTAGAATGGCGGCAAACAACTTCGACACTACTTCGGTCAGCGGCATTCCACTCGGAGCTCTCAAATCGTTCTACAAGGAGCACGCCTTCACATTGCTGATCAGGACCGTCAGGATGACTTACCATCGCGACGACCGCGAGTGATCGAACGTGTGCTGCATCGAGATATGCCTGGAGCCGGGCCTCTAGTTGGGGTGGCAGCGATGTCGATCCATCAGGATACCAGAGCGTTTCGCCCGATGCTGTTACGGCCAAAGCCATTCTCTCAGCAGCACGCACCAGAGGTGAACGACGATCGAACGTGTCGAGGCCGCTGATGGCCAACGCGCGGCAGCGATGCTCCGGTCGATCGAGAACCGTAACTCGATCACATACCAAGACGCGGGGCATTTCGTTTGCAATTGAAAACGCGCTGTGCTTCAAATCCACGGATCGATGAATCTGCTCGACGAAATCTTGCAATCTAGCCGATTCCGATGCACGCGAGCGTAGCCGTCGCAACTCGCGACTACGGTAGAAATCGGCGAGCAAATCTCCAAATACGGCCACTACGTGCGCAGTGTTTGTAGACTCCCGAGGACAAGCCGGCTCTTCGTGAAAAACTTCGACGACCGCGACACTCTGCTCGTCGTACATCACAGGCTGGAGAATGACGCAGCTGTTCATTGGATTCCGAAGCCGAGAATCGGACTGCCGGGCCAGCAATTGGGTTGCCTGCTGATTTCGAGCAACTTCAAGAATGTTCCCTCTGCGAATTTGCAAGTTGGAGTCGTCAGACCCGCTCGCGTCAGGCGGTTCAATCTGTGCGGCGATCACGTACTGATCGTCGACCCCGCACGTCCAAACCGCTGCACCGTGTGCATTCGTTGCTTGCACGATGCTTCGAACGAAGTCACTGCAGAACTCACGATCCGACACCGACCGTTGAGCGAGCTTGGCCGTTGCATCAACCAACGATTCGATCTCGCTCCAGGTGTCGCCGTTGTCATCAAGTTGTGATGGGGAAGTGTGACCGCGCATTCGTCTCAGTATACCCGCACCCGACTTATTTTGACTGTTTTGAAGCGCAACTTTGCTGATGCAGGCGGAGCGAGCATGAATAATCGTTCTCCATCCTGCGAGCGTTCCCATGCTTACCACGCTAGCGTCAGGAAAATTCCGATTTTAGGGGTGGTGACGAAAAATACAGTTTTGACGGAATTGCCATTTGGTCGATGTCCTAGGACATGGATGAAGCTGCGCCAGTCTGCAGGTTCACATTGTGGAGCAACTTTGGTAATGCGTCGACAGCTACGAGTAGCGATCACTTTCCTATTGGCTGCCATCGTTGGCATGCCAGGTTGCTCGTTGCGCAAGTCGCGAGAATTTGAGTTCGATCCCGATTTTTCACATTACCACGGCGCGGCGACCGAGGTTTCGTATCCAGACGTTGAATCCGTCAGCTACGAAGAAATCGCCAGCACGCGTGCGCCCCTAACTCTCCGCGAGGATACGCCCCCTGAGTTTTGGGACCTAAAACTTGACGAAGCCATTCAGATTTCCCTCGCGAATTCACAGGTCATGCGTGATCTAGGAGCGTTAGTTCTCGAGCGGCCAGAGAACGCGCGAACCTTGTACGATCCGGCAATCGAGGAAACGCATCCGCGGTTCGGCGTGGAAGCAGCGCTGAGCGCCTTCGATGCGTCATTCGAGTCTCATCTGTTCTTTGAGAATAACGACCGAGCTTTGAATAATATCTTCTTCGGTGGCGGCACCAGACTGTTCCAACAGGACTTGCATAGCTATCAAGCGCAACTGTCTAAACGGTCGGCAACAGGCGGTGAATTCACACTGCGGAAAATCATCGGATACGACTTTAACAACTCCCCCGGTAACGACGACCCCAACAAGCCTTGGACGGTTCAGGTGGAAGGCGAGTTCCGGCAACCGTTGATGCAAGGCGCAGGTGTCGACTTCAACCGCATCGCTGGCCCCGACGGCCGCCCTGGAGCGATGAATGGAGTGTTGCTGGCCCGAATCAACAGCGATATCAGCGTAGCTGACTTCGAAATCGCGGTTAGGAATCTAGTGAACGACGTCGAGAATTCATACTGGGAGCTGTACTTTGCGTATCGTGATCTCGACTCAAAGATTGCGGCTCGCGATCGCGCCCTAGAGACTTGGAGAAGCATCAACGCGTTGTTTGTAACGAATCGGCGCGGCGGTGAGGCCGAGAAGGAAGCACAAGCTCGTGAGCAGTACTATCGTTTTGAAGAAGACGTTCAGAATGCTTTGGCGGGGCGACCGAGTGACAATGTTCGAACTAACACGTTGCGAGGGGCGGGCGGCGTACAAGTGACCGAACGCCGCTTGCGGAGATTGATGGGCATCACCGCGAGCGATGGTCGTTTAATCCGACCGGCCCAAGAACCGTCGATGGCTCGGGTAGTGTTCGATTGGGAGGAGTTACTCGTCGAGTCGCTGAATCGCCGCGCCGAGTTGCGTCGACAAAAGTGGCAAGTCAAACGCCGAGAGCTGGAACTTGCCGCAAGTCGCAACTTCCTTCTTCCCCGAGTTGACGCCGTTGGTCGCTATCGATTTCGTGGCTTAGGCGAACACCTCATTAATTCAGAGCGGCAGACGGGGCGATTTGAAAACGCCTATCAAGACCTCACGACTGGTGACTTTCAAGAGTGGCAAGTGGGTCTGGAAGTGCAGATGCCGGTTGGCTATCGCCAGGGGCACGCGTCCGTACGGAATGCCGAGCTATATTTGAATCGTGAGCGCGCGATTCTCGAAGAGCAGGAGAAGCAAGTCGTTCACGGCTTGACCGAAGCAGTGGCCGAGGTTGATCGGGCTTATGAAGTTTCTCAAACGAGCTACAATCGTCGCGTTGCTGCAAAACAACATCTGGATGCGCTTGCGAGTGTGTATCAGGACGCTGACGAAAACGAAAAGACTCGGCTTTTGGATCTCTTGCTGGACGCTCAGCGCCGCCTAGCGGATGCAGAGACCGCTTATTACCGAGGGCTTCTGGAGTATTCACTAGCAATCAAAAATGTTCATCTCCAAAAGGGCTCGCTGCTAGACTACAACGAGATCTATCTAAGCGAAGGACCTTGGCCTGGGAAGGCGCATTACGATGCAGCTCGGCTTGATGAGTCGCGCCGCAATCCGACGCTGCTGAATTACATCATCTCGTGGCCATTTCCAGTTAGTCGCGGCCCAGTAGCACAGCGAATCATGCCCGGCGTTGAGGAGCCAAACGACTACGCAACGCCGCCAATCGAGATGTTGCCACAGCCTGCGTTACCCGCCGATCCCGTTCCAAACTCTGAGACTGATGGGGCGGAAAGTTCCGCGATCGGTACAGGTGTCTTGCGAAACGCGACCTTCAACCCAGCCGTCGGTAACGCTCCACCGACGTGATGACACTACACGCAAATCGCCGCTTGGCGGATGAGAGGCACCTGCGCAAGCGTGGGAAAGCAGTCGCTGCATTACTCGCAGAGAGCCTAGATGCTGCCGTTTGGCAATCGACGAATTACCACCGAGGCGTTATGACCGCCAAATCCGAAGCTGTTACTCATTGCGTGTTGGATGCTGCGTTCTCGCGGCTGATTCGGCGTGTAATCTAAATCGCACTCGGGGTCCGGAGTTTCGAGATTGATGGTCGGGGGTGCGACGTTCGATTCAAGCGCCTTTGCCGTAAGCACCAATTCAATGCCACCACTCGCGCCCAGCGAGTGTCCTAACTCACTCTTGGTGCTCGAAATACTCACACGTTTCGCGTGTTCGCCAAATACTTCCTTGATCGCGAGCGTCTCTGCCTTATCTCCCAGCGGCGTGCTGGTACCGTGGGCATTGATGTAATCGATTTCACTGGGATTGAGGTTTGCGTCCCGTAGCGCAGAAGCCATCGCGTAGGCGGCTCCCGCACCATGCTCGTCCGGTTGTGTAATGTGCCCGGCGTCACCACTTGCACCATAGCCAACTACTTCAGCGTAGATTTTCGCGCCGCGAGCCTTAGCGTGTTCTAACTCCTCGAACACTAACAGACCGGCGCCTTCGCTGAACACGAATCCGTCACGATCCAAGTCGAAAGGTCTGCTCGCTCGGGCAGGGTCACCTTCGTAGGACGATAAAGCGCGGATGTTAGTGAAAGCACTCAAGCCCATGCGCGTCATCGCAGCTTCGGTACCACCCGTAATCATAATGTCAGCATCATCGTACTGAATCGTTTTCAGTGCATCACCAATTGCATTCGTCGCGCTGGCGCAGGCAGTTGCAACGGTGTAGTTCGGACCTCGCAGTCCATACTCAATTGAAATGTGCCCGCCAGCCGCGTTGAGCATCATCTTGGGCACAGTCATTGCGGAAACCCGCGACGGACCTTTCTCGAAGAGCTTGAACATTTGCGCTTCGATTTCACCTAGTCCACCGATGCCCGATCCGAGGATTACGCCGCAACGAAATGGGTCTTCTAACTTAAAGTCGAGACCTGAGTCCTTGATCGCCTGCGCTCCAGCAACCATTGCGAACTGCGTAAACCGGTCGATGCGTTTGATTTCCTTCGGCGCAATGAACTCACTTGGATCCCAGTCGTGGATATCTCCACCGAACTTGATCTTGAATTCATCGGTGTCAAAACAGCGCAGGGCATGAATCCCACTTTCGCCAGCCAGGACGCGATTCCAAAGATCGTCGACCTGACAGCTAAGCGATGTAACGACACCAAGACCGGTTACGACAACTCGTCGTTTCATTCTGGTGCTGCTGACCTGCCGTTAGGAATCTTGCGACTTCTCGATGAAGTCGATCGCTTGACCAACCGTCTGAATCTTTTCAGCGGCATCGTCAGGAATATTGATGTCAAACTCTTCTTCCAGTTCCATCACGAGTTCGACCGTGTCGAGCGAGTCGGCACCCAGATCGTTGACGAAAGAGGTTTCCGGGCTGATCTTTTCCTTATCAACACCAAGTTGCTCAGCGACGATGTCAATCACGCGTTCAGAGACAGATGCCACCTTCGCGGTCCTCCTAATTTATTGAGATTTATGAGCCTTCAATGGCTCGCACGTCTGTACTACTTGAGACTTCACTTTCTGAGAATCAAGCTCCACAAGATAGAGGATTCTCATAAGACAGGTCAAGGCAGGTGCGCCTCATCCTGAAATGTTTCTATCCGGTCATACCGCCATCCACGGTCAGCACCGCGCCTGTCGTGTACGACGCGGCAGGACTAGCCAAAAACAGGACTGCGGCTGCGACTTCTTCAGGGGTTCCCATTCGTTTTGCCGGGATCTTGGCTTTGATTTCATTGCGAAACGCATCGCCATATTTCTCTTCTAGCACCTTCGTCATTTCGGTCGCGATAAAGCCGGGGGCTACAGCGTTTACTGTCACCTTTCGGCCCGCCAACTCGCGGCTCAAACTGCGTGTCATGCCGATCAGTCCGGCCTTTGACGCCGAGTAGTTCGTCTGTCCCGTGTTGCCAATCAGGCCAGAGACGCTCGAAATGTTGATGATTCGACCGCTGCGAGCACGCATCATGACCCTAGATGCCGCTCGCGCGAACAAGAAGGCTCCACGCAGATTAGTGCTAATGACATCATCCCACTCTTCGTCCGCCATGCGTGGCATTAGGTTATCGCGAGTTATTCCGGCGTTGTTGACCAAAATGTCAAGTCGTCCCCATTTCTCGACAACATCGTCAACGAGATTATCGACACTCTCGCGATTGGTTACGTCACAACTGAACGCCGCTGCTTCACCGCCGGCTTCCTCAATGGCCTTGACTGTCTCAGCTAACTTGTCAGCGTTGCGTGCCACACAGGCAACCTTGGCTCCGTTCGCGGCGAGTTCAGTCGCCATTGCCTGCCCCAGACCTTGTGAGGCTCCAGTGACTATCGCCACTTGGTCAGAAAGGTCGACGGTCAATTGACGTGCTGGTTTATCGGACATACTGCTGGATACCTCTGGATTGATTATTCGATCGCCTTGCGAAGGACAACTAGACAGTCACGCCTTCGCAGGCAGTCTTTCGGTTGATGCGTTTCAGTAGACCTCGCAAGACTCGCCCTGGACCAACCTCGTAAAACATATCAAAGCCATTGTCGAGCAAGTAGCGCATTGAATCTTCCCATCGAACCGGTGACACGACTTGCTGCACAAGCAAGGACCGAATCTCCTCGGGGTCATCGTGAGGTTGAGCGTCGACGTTGAAGACCACGGGAATTCGAGGCGAAGAAATCTTTGCGGCCCCCAGCACTTCCGCTAAGCGTTCTACCGCAGGCTGCATAATCGAAGTGTGAAACGCCCCTGCGACAGCCAAAGGGATGGCTTTCATCGCTCCGGCTTCTACCGCCAATTCAGCCACTCGTTCACACGCCTCCTTGCTGCCCGAAACGGCCGTATTTCCCGGGCACAAATAATTCGCAATCTGCATTACACCGTCGCCGCGCGCCTTGTCGCACAGGTTCTCGATCGCATCCAGTTCGAGCCCCAACAGACTGACCATTCCGCTGGGCTTGGCATCGGAAGCGGCCTGCATCGCCTCGCCCCGAGTTTGCACAATGCGTAAGCCAGTTTCGAAGTCGAGAGCATCGGCGAAAACAAGTGCCGTATATTCGCCGAGACTCAAGCCAGCAGTTGCCGACACGGAGTTGATGATCTCCGGAGACGTCACCTTGAGTAGTTCGAGGCCCGCCAGCCCGCAAACAAACAATGCTGGTTGGCTATAAACGGTCGAGTCGAGTTGCTCAGCCGGCCCGTCAAAGCAAATCGCAGCCAAATCGTAACCGAGTACAGCGTTCGCACGGTCAAAGAGTTCGCGAACGGCAGGAGTCGTCTCGCAAGCCTCTCGTCCCATTCCAACGGACTGAGCGCCTTGGCCTGGAAAAAGGAACGCTACTTTACTCAAGACCCGGCCTCATCCGACTCGATGACGGTTCGGCCCATGTAATATCCGCATGTGGGGCAAACCACATGAGTCGGCAACGCACTGCTGCATTTTGGGCAGAAAGTCAATTGTTTCGGCTTAATTGCGTTGTGCGAGCGACGCTTGCCGGTGCGGGAATTGGAATGCTTTCTCTTGGGGACCGCCATCGGAGTGCCTCTTTGGACTGGCGAATGTAACTGATTCCCTTGCGGGATAACGGTTTGGGTGGAAAGTCCATCATCGTAGAAATGGGTGTAACTTGTGTCAACCGGCGTCAATCAATGGGCTCGCCGACCGCATAAGATCCTAGGATTTCCATGCGAACTGTCTTCTTGACGAGCAATTCCAGCGCGCGCGCGACCTTCGTGTCCGACTGGTGCCCCTCCAGTTCAACGAAAAACAGGTACTCACTGTTGCCCCCCGCCATTGGAAACGACTCGATCCAAGTCATATTCAGCTTTTCACGCTTGAAGATTGCCATTGCATCTGCCAGTGATCCCGGTCGATGGGAAATCTCAAACATGACCGAGGTCTTGTCCCTGCCCGTTCGTGGGGCGACCTCTCCGCCGATGACGGCGAAGCGAGTGATATTATGGGGATTGTCCTCAATGTTCTCGGCCACGAAACTAAGACCATAGTTCGCGGCGGCGAGTCGACTGGCGACGGCCGCCGCTCCAGGTTTTTCGGCGGCGAGTTGAGCTGCCGCTGCGGTGCTGGTCATTTCGACAGGGCGAGCGTTAGGCAAGTGATTTGCCAGCCATTCGCGGCACTGTGAAAGCGCTTGCGGTTTACTGTACACCTCGGTGATGTCGCTGCGATCGCATTTTGCCAGTAGATTGTGATGGATGCGAAGTTGAACTTCGCCACAAATTCGGACGGGCATGCGCGCGAACATGCCTAGGGTATCAACGACGCGGCCGTCGGTCGAATTCTCAAGTGGTACGACGCCGAAAGCCGCTTGACCACGGTTCAACTCCTCAAAAACTGCCGTAATGGTCGCGACCGGAACAAGTTCGGCGCTCGAACCAAACCGCTCGATCGTTGCTAAGTAGCTGTAGCTGTAAAGAGGTCCGAGATAGGCGACTCGGATTGGTTTCACCAAAGCGTGACAACCGCTGACCAATTCTCGAAACGTCGCTCTTAGTGCCCTCTCATCAAGCGGACCGCGACTTGTCATTATCGCTTCGTCAACTTGCTGGTCTTCGCCCCACAATACTGCCTCGCCTTCGGCGCGAGCCAATTGTTGGGAAGCTCTGGCGCGCTCGTTCATCAGTTTGACCAGTTCCTGATCGACTCGGCGAATCTCTCGTGCGAGTTGGGCACCAGAAGATGCGGTTAAGGGGCGTCTTTTGGACATGAGATCCTAAGGCCTCGGCACATGGGACGGTTGGCATCCGTAGATGCAACAGAGAATTGCGGCCCTCGGTTGCAATGGTTGATCACCTTGTAGCGACGAGCCATCATCGTGTCAATTTGGGCGGGTCGCTGAGTATTTGGCATGCTGATGCTGGAGAATCAATGCTTCAACGCGGCTCGATGTCAAAATGGCAGCTGCTTCTTAGTTTTGGTTTCGATCAAGGATACTCAAAAAGCTGTAAGCAACTTGTATAGAAACAGTTAGGTTGCCTCGGATAAACAAAAACTGGCCCCGGCACAGTCTTTGCATTCCTCGGTCAACCTGTTCAGGTGATTGCCTGTGGCGAACGGCTGAGAACTAGGCATTCACTCCAACAAAATGACAAACTAACGATCACCCCAAATCCTTTTGGGGTAACAAATAACACCGGGCACAACAATTTTTAAGGTAAAGGAGCAAAGAGATGGCTCAAGGCGAAAAAATTATCGGGATCGATCTCGGAACGACCAACTCCGTGGTCGCCGTGATGGAAGGTACCGAGGCGAAGGTTATTCCGAACGCCGAGGGGAATCGACTCACGCCTAGTGTTGTGGCGTTCACCGACAAAGGCGAAACACTGGTTGGCGAACCTGCACGAAGGCAAGCGGTCACCAACCCAACCCGCACCATCTATTCGATCAAGCGTTTTATGGGACGACGCCATAACGAGGTTGCTGGCGAAGAGAAGATGGTGCCCTACAAAATCGTTGGCGGTGCTACCGACTATGTAAAAGTTGGCATTGGCGACAAGGAGCACACGCCGCAAGAAATCTCTGCCACCACGCTCCGCAAGTTAAAAGAGGCCGCTGAGTCGTATCTCGGCCACAAGGTGAACAAAGCTGTAATCACGGTCCCGGCGTACTTTAACGACGCTCAACGTCAGGCGACGAAAGACGCAGGCCAAATTGCCGGCTTGGAGGTGGCACGTATCATCAACGAGCCGACCGCCGCAGCCATGGCATACGGCTTGGACAAGAAGAAGGACGAGCAAATTGTTGTCTTCGATCTTGGTGGCGGTACGTTCGACGTTTCGGTGTTGGCCGTGGCCGATGCCGGAGACGCCGACGCGGACGGCAAGGGTGCGGGGCGGGTCTTTCAGGTGATCAGCACCAGCGGCGACACACACCTTGGCGGCGACGACTTCGACGAAGCTTTGATTCACCACGTTGCTGATCAATTTCAGAAAGAACAAGGAATTGATCTGCGCAAAGACACCATGGCACTCCAGCGACTTCAAGAGGCCTGTGAAAAGGCCAAGCGAGAGCTAAGTAGCCTGCCTCAGACAGATGTCAATTTGCCTTTCATCACTGCCGACGCATCCGGACCGAAGCATCTTCAAATGACGATCACGCGAGCAAAGTTTGAAGAGCTTACCGATTCGCTCTTCGAGCGGTGCAAGAAGCCGGTGATGCAAGCATTAAAAGATGCCAAGCTCTCTCCAAGCGACATCGACGAAGTTGTGCTTGTCGGTGGGTCGACGCGGATCCCGAAAGTCCAAGAGATCGTCAAGCAGATTTTCGGAAAAGAGCCGCACAAGGGCGTCAATCCAGATGAAGTCGTGGCAGTAGGTGCCGCCATCCAAGGCAGCGTTTTGGCTGGGGATCGCAAGGATGTGCTGCTTCTGGACGTCACGCCTTTGACGCTCGGCATCGAAACGGAAGGTGGCGTGCTGACGGCGTTGGTGGAACGCAACACGACGATTCCTGCGGAAAAGAAGAAAGTTTTCAGCACGGCTGCCGACAACCAAACGGGTGTTACCGTGAAAGTCTTCCAGGGCGAACGTCCGATGGCCGCCGATAATCGCGTCCTCGGAGAGTTCACTCTTGAAGGTATCCCACCGGCCCCTCGCGGTATGCCTCAGATCGAGGTCAAGTTCGACATCGACCAAAACGGAATCCTCAATGTTTCCGCCAAGGATTTGGGTACGAACAAAGAAGCCTCCGTGCGGATCGAGCAGTCGTCGGGGCTCTCGGAAAGCGAAATCGAACGGATGCAAGCGGACGCGGCCAGCCATGCCGAAGAGGACAAGAGGCGTGTCGAATTGGCCAGCCTTCGCAACCAGGGTGACCAAATGTGTTATCAGCTTGAAAAGCTGATCAAAGAGCAAGGCGACAAACTACAAGACGCCGACAAGGCGCCTTTGGAAAAGGCCATCGAGAAAGTTCGCGAGAAGGCCAAAGGAGACGATGTCGCTTCGATCAAGTCCGCAATCGACGAACTCGAACAGGCATCGCACGCGTTCAGCAAGACGATCTACGAAAAGACAGGTGCCGGCGCGGAGGCTGACGGCGCGGAGGCAGGTTCTGCTCCCGATGACGGATCTGCCGGCGACGATGATGCGATTGACGCCGAGTTCGAGGTGAAGGACGCCTAGGCGACGAATCGACACCGACTCGAAGCATGTTAGCTGTCACGGCGGCAGCGCAGATCTAAGCGAAGTTGCTATGCGCTGTCGCTGCGCGCGACGGAAAGGAGATGGGCGATGACATTTCGATTTGACAAACTCACGATCAAGGCACAGGAAGCTGTGGCCGCGGCCCAGAATCTGGCGACAGAGAGGGGCAACCCCGAAGTTGACGCCATACATTTACTGGCGACGCTCGTCCGCGAAAGCGACGGCGTTGTGCAACCGCTGCTTAGCAAGATTGGTGTCAATCGTGATCAGCTAACGACGATGGTCGAATCCGAGTTGTCGCGATTCCCAAAGACATCCGGCGGTTCTCAGCCACAGGTCAATGCGGGTCTGCGCGAAGTCCTCGAGACGAGTGCTCGCGATGCCGGAGCGATGAAGGATGATTTCGTTTCGACGGAACACCTGCTCGTCGCGTTGACCAAGGCAAAGTCGAAAGCCAAAGAAGTTCTAGAACTGAATGGCGTTCGCGAGGCTGATATCCTCTCGGCGTTGCAAGCCGTTCGCGGTTCCAGCCGTGTGACCGATCAAAATCCAGAGGAAAAGTATCAGGCTCTGCAGCGTTATGGGATTGACCTCGTCGAAGCTGCCAACGCAGGTAAGCTTGATCCCGTGATTGGACGCGATAATGAAATCCGCCGCGTCGTTCAAGTGCTATCTCGCCGTACGAAGAACAATCCTGTTTTGATTGGCGAGCCAGGTGTGGGCAAGACTGCCATTGCCGAGGGCCTTGCTTTGCGAATTGTTCAGGGCGACGTACCGCAGAGCCTGAAGAATAAACGTGTCATTGCCCTGGATATGGGTGCGTTGATTGCGGGTACGAAGTTTCGCGGCGAGTTCGAGGACCGATTGAAGGCTGTCCTCCGCGAGATCCAAGATGCCGGCGGAAACGTCGTCCTGTTCATTGACGAATTACACACGGTCGTTGGCGCCGGTGCGGCGGAAGGGGCCGCAGATGCTGCGAACTTGCTCAAACCCGCACTCGCCCGTGGTGAACTGCGGTGTATCGGGGCGACAACGCTCGACGAGTACCGCAAGCATGTCGAAAAGGATAAGGCTCTCGAGCGCCGATTCCAGCCCGTGTTTGTGGGTGAACCTTCGGTCGAAGACACTATCACGATTCTTCGCGGTCTGAAGGCCAAGTACGAAGCGCATCACGGTGTAAAAATCAAGGACTCTGCTCTCGTTTCAGCGGCTCGGCTTTCGCAACGCTATATCACGGACCGCTTCCTTCCCGACAAGGCAATCGATCTCGTGGATGAAGCGGCGAGTCGAATCGCAATGGAATTGGAGAGCGTACCGACCGACATTGACGAAGTGCAGCGTCGACTGCGGCAACTGGAACTTGCGGCCCGCCAGCTTGCCGAGGAAACCGACGAGACTGCACAAGAGCGTCTAGCCGACATCGAGGACGAAATGGAGTCTCTCAACCACAAACTCGCTAGTCTCCGTGAGCAATGGGAGGCAGAAAAGTTGGGCGTGGGCGACGTGCAAAAAGTTCGACAAGACGCGGAACGTGTCGAGTTGGAATACACACAACTTGACGCGGCCATCAAAGAAAAACAATCGACAGGCACTCCCGTCGGCGAAGAGGACTATCAGCGGCTGTACGAGCTTGATGTTCAACGACGAAAACTGGCGCAGCGAATTGAAGCTGAAGCAGACACACCGGCAGTACAAACCTCAGAGCGCCGATTGCTGCGTCAAGAGGTTACAGACGACGAGATCGCTGAGGTAGTTAGTGCTTGGACGGGAATTCCTGTCACGCGAATGCTCGAAACCGAGCGAGCGAAATTGCTTGTTATGGAAGAGCGGTTGCATCAACGAGTTGTCGGCCAGGATGAGGCCGTCGAAGCAGTCTCGAATGCCGTACGCCGCAGCAGAAGCGGCTTGCAGGACCCTAATCGTCCGATTGGTTCGTTCATTTTCTTGGGTCCGACCGGAGTCGGAAAGACCGAGTTGTGCAAGGCATTGGCCGAGGTGATGTTCGACGACGAACATGCGATGGTGCGGCTGGACATGAGTGAATTCATGGAAAAGCACACGGTAAGCCGATTGATCGGTGCGCCTCCCGGTTACGTGGGCTACGAGGAAGGCGGCAAACTGACCGAAGCAGTCCGTCGCCGACCTTACAGCGTGGTATTGTTGGACGAGATCGAGAAGGCACATCGCGACGTCTTTAACATCTTGCTCCAAGTCCTGGACGATGGCCGCCTAACCGATAATCACGGTCACACGATCGACTTTACGAACACGATCATCGTGATGACCAGTAACATTGGGAGCCAAATGATCCAGCAGATCGCGGAGGAAGGTGGTGACGAACAGGAAATGCGTGCGGCAGTCAAAGAGTCGCTGCAGGCCCGCTTCCTTCCCGAGTTTCTCAACCGCATTGACGAAACAATTGTCTTCCACCCACTGAATCGCTCTCAGATCCGGACAATTGTCGAGTTGCAAACGCAAAGCCTCGTGAGTCAACTTGAGCAACAGGGCATTCGACTGCACGTGACTAGGGCGGCGGAGGAGGCTATTGCCAACGAAGGCTACGACCCGACCTACGGTGCTCGACCGCTGAAGCGCGTCATTCAGCAACGATTGCAGAACCCGCTTGCAACAGAGATCCTCAAGGGCCGAGTAGCCGAGGGCGGCACGCTCACAATTGATTTTCAAGACGGAGAGTTTACCTTTAAGGTTACCGCAGAGGGCCGGACGGAAATCGAAACTACTTCGGTCGCGTAAGGGCGCCGAATTAGGACATTTTTGTTCCGCGACAATCCAAGCCCGCAGCGCCGCAAAGAGAGCTACGGTCAGTGCTACAAAAAAAGTGCCTTCAGGCTTGGTCAGTCTGACTTGGCAGCTACCTCGTGGCGCGAGGGACATCAATCAGTGAGCCAAGATGCGGCAGAGTGTTTCGGCGCTCTGTTCTCCACCAATGCCTACATAGATGTCACGTACTTCTTCGCTGGCGCGTCGAAACTTCTCACGCTCGGCAACGGTAAGCTCTGGATCTAGCGAGAGGAAGTTGTTGCTATCGACTAGCTCTGCGCGTTCTTGCGCGGTAAGCGAGTGGAGGAACGCGGCAAGGTCACCGCTGATGTGGAGTTGCGAGTGCTGGCGGCGCTTGTCGCGAATGATCGATTTGAGACGTTCCGTCTGGAATCGAGTTTGCACATCGAATATGTAGTCGTCCAACTCTTTGACGACGCTCGTGACGAGCAATCTATGATCCGCAGACAGCGTTCCAAAGAAGTCGCGGTTCGCTGCACACGTCGTGACGAATGAACTATGGCCTGGAAAAATCAACCACGGTGTGACCTCATGAAACTTCTGTCGTTCGATCGCAAAAACGGGATTTACCTGGCCATCGATCATGTTCAATTGCAATCCACTGTAGACTTCCGCATAAGGCATTGGCGTCGGGCTTGCTCCATAGACACCGTATGCGGCGAGTAACAGAGGTGAGGTCATGACTCGCATCTTCACACCTTTAAAGTCATCCGGACATCGAACCTGCTTATTCATCGTCCATACCATATCGCCTTCAGAGAATATTGAGAGCAACTTTAAACCCTTGGGGGCGTAGAGTTCGTCGAAGTACGCAACTAGCTTAGGATCGCTCAGCAACTCCTGAGTTTGGCGAGGGTTTTCCGGCAACACAAAGTGAAGCAAGAAGACTTGCATTTCGGGAATGAACTTGCCTAAGCTTCCCGGCGATGCCATCGCGAATTCGACAACACCCATGTTCAACTGCTCGGTCATGTGTGTTGAAGTACCAAGAGTTCCGTAAGGATAGACTACAACCTCGACCGCACCCTCTGTGCGTTCTTCGATTAGTTGCTTGAACCGCAAGGCATACTCATGCTGAACGCTTCCTACCGATTCTTCAATTGCAAATCGCCATGTGTTCGGCGGCATCGACTCTTCGCGAGAACGGCGGGAACAGCCGGGGGCAATCGAACATGCGACCAGCAAGCCACAGATCGACAACCGACGAGCCCAGAGAATCGGCGGAGATTTCTTTGGTGCTTTCGTCGGCTTTATCGTCGTTTCCCTACGCTGTTGCAGGGAGAGGGCTACAAGGCTCGTTAGCGTCCGTGCGACAAAACTATTGAACGGCCTGCTATACATTGCTACGGTCTCACGCTTCTATCGAGGAAATGCCAGATCGCGGAGAAAGAGTGTCAAGGGTGGGAAGGCGATCAGGGCAACCGCGACGATCAGCAGGATCACGATGAATGGCGGTGTGCCCCGAACGACTTCGAGATACGGACGGCGAAAGATCGCGATCGCAGTGAAGATGTCGCAGCCAAAAGGTGGCGTTGCCGATCCTATGGCAACTTGTAGCGTGACGACAATTCCAACCAGAACCGGATCGATGCCTCCAGCCACCGCGATCGGGTGAAAGATCGGAGTCAGAATCAGAATCACAACAATTGGATCGACGAACATGCAGCCAACAAAATAGGCCACGCAAATCGACATCATGATCGTCCAGTAACCGGACTGTGCGGTAAGGCCGAGCGTTTCGCTCAGTAAGAACTGGGGAATCTTTGCGAATGAAATCACCCAAGAGAATGCGGATCCGGCGCCGACAAGTACGAAGACAACGGCTGTAATCATCCCCGTCGAGAGTGCTGCCTTGTGAAGATCCTGCCATGACATGTCGCGATAGACGACGATCTCAAGAAACATCGCGTAGGCAACACACACTGCCGCAGACTCTGTCGGACTGAACACTCCTGAATAGATGCCACCCATGATGATCGCCGGAAAACCCAACGGCAGGACTGCCCGCGAAAACGCAGTCCGCCTCTCCGTCCAGGTCGACCGAGCTTGACGCGCAATGTTCAATCGCAACGAAGCAATGTAGCAGTAACCCGAAAATGCCAGGAGAATGAGAAGTCCCGGACCAACTCCGGCGATGAACAGTTCGCCGATCGACGTCCCCGACACCACACCATAAACAATCATGCCAATACTCGGTGGTATCAGCAGTGCGATGTCACTAGCGTTGATGATCAGTGCCGTTGAGAAGGAATCCGAATAGCCCGCCTTCAGCAGACGAGGACGCAGTGGACCACCGATAGCAACGACGGTGGCTTGAGTTGAACCCGACATGGCCCCGAAAAGTGTGCAGCTGACGGCAGTTGTGATGGGCAATCCACCACGCATGTGCCCAACGAAACTACTGACAATGTCGAGCAAGCGATCCGAGGTCTGACCACGCGTCATGATGTCCGCAGCTAAAACAAACATCGGCACGGCGATCAACGCAGCGGGCGTGATGCCTCCGATCCACTGCTGGATGATGATCGCTGGCGTGACATCGTCGGGAAAGTAAACCAGCAGGACGGCGAGCGTGGCAGTCGTCAGCGGCACCTTCATCGGAAAGCCGAGCAAGAGTAGCACCACCATGGTTCCAAGTATCAGAGCAGCCATCCCTACCATGGTCAGAGTTCCTGAATATCAGGTTCCTCGTATTCGTCTTTCCTCTCAAAAGAGAGGTAAATCTCTGTGCTCGCCAAGTTTTTCCCAGCAGCCAATGCATATTGAACACCTGCCAAAAACAGCCCAATCGGCGCGATTGCGTAAACGGCGAAGAAGGGCACTCGCAGAGCCGGATAGATTCCGCCCAGTTCGTAGACCGTCACAACATACTGCGCGGCGAACCACGATAGCGTGAGCATGATCGCTGCGGTTGATGTTGTGATCACAGTCATGAATGTTTTGCGCAAGGAAGGTGCAAGCTGATCGTAAACTGCGGTCATGCGGATATGGCGTCCCTTACCGGCGGCATAACTGAGACCAACAAAGCAGACAATGATGATGCAGAATTGTGACACTTCTTCCGTAAACGCCAGGCTGAAATTGAATGCAGAGCGACACACAACATTCAGTATCGTCAGCGCTGCAATAGTAAGAATTGAAGTAGAAAGCAGAAGCTCTTCGACACGTTGGAAGATGTGACCAACTCGAGTAACAAAACGAACGACCGCGTTTGATTTAGTTACCACGACGCGTGCGCTCCGGTTGTTCGACATCGGCACACTCGGTACGGTACACGCTCCACCAACTAAGGAGCCTGCCATGACCGACACCGTCCGCGATGACTCGCACAGCGACTATCACGCCGTCAAAGCACAGGCAATGAAGGCCATGCAACGCGGAATCTGGACGAATCGTTTTGAGAACCGTTTCGTTCCATTCTCGTCTCGCGAAATGCGCAGCGATATCTCGCAAGAAAGCATCGCGAAAATCAGTGAGGGAAAGCACTACGCAAGTTACCGTGGCATTCCAATGGCGAAGGACCCATTCGACATCGTGTTGTACGAGATGCTGTTCTACGAAGTACAACCTCGTACGGTCATTGAACTCGGCGCCTACTCCGGAGCGAGTGCCTACTGGATCGCCGACACACTGCGTAACTTTCGGATCGACGCACGAGTTCTGTCGGTCGATATTGACCTTTCGTTGGTTGATCCCGATGTAAAGAACGACGGCAGCGTGACGTTTTTGGAGGGAAACTGTGAACAAATCGAGCAAGTCTTTCCAGCCAGCTTGCTGCAAGACCTTCCGCATCCCTTGATCTTGATCGACGATGCGCATGTAAATATTGAGGGCGTGTACCGCCACTTTCACAAGCATTCGTTCCAATCCGGGGATTACCTGATTATTGAAGACACGATCCCGTGGATTCCCGGTGATTTTGGCCTCTCTGACGGTGGCAGAACGTGGGGCGACTGGAAGTCGAACGAAATTCAAGCGTTCTTCCGCAAACACGAAGCAGACTATCGCATCGACTGCTACTACGCCGATTTTTTTGGGTACAACGCCACCTGGAATTGGAATGGGTTTGTGAAACGCGTCTGAACGGCGGTCACGAGGACGCGGTTGAAAGCTCGTCAGGCTTCTGTTACCGTGAACGCATTGGAAATAGTTGCATGTGCAACTATTGCTCATGCAAACTGTTGTAACTAGATGATCCGAGCCTCACAAGACGGAGCCACAAGTAGTTGGTGAACTTGTTGTTGCGGTGCCTTGCTTGCCGTAGCCGCGAAGGACCCGGCTGTTTGCGATGCACTTGTGCCTGCAGACAACCTCTCCAAGGCAACTCGCACGTTCGACATTGGTGCGCTCGCTTTCCGCACTCCCACATTGCAAGATGCTGCTCAAATGTGGCAACTGGCCAGCGATTCGGGCGTTCTGGACGAGAACTCACACTACTGCTACTTGATCATCTGTAGAGACTTCAGCGAAACGTGCGTTGTTGCTGCCGACGGTAGCGAGATCGTTGGCTTTGTAACGGCATATCGGCCACCTCAGCGTTCGAGCAACATTTTCGTCTGGCAGATTGGTGTTTCTGAGGCAGCTCGTGGCAGAGGTGTCGCAAAGCGACTTCTTCACGAGTTGGTGGCGTTGCCCGCGTGTCGCGGCGTACAAGTTCTTGAAGCAACCGTTACGCCATCCAACTCCGCATCACGACGCTTATTCCAGTCGTTCGCGGCGAACTTGAGTGTGCCGTGTAACATCGCGGCAGGGTTCGCCAGGGAGTTGTTTAGCGATGGAGAGCACGAAGAGGAGGAGTTACTGCGAGTGGGCCCGTTCGCTTAATTCGTGGTTGAAAGAGTTCCAAGTAAGGAGAATCAGTCGTAATGATGGAAGTTTTTGATCAACTGGAATCCGAAGTACGCAGCTATTGCCGCACGTTTCCGACCGTCTTCACTAAGGCGTGCGGCCACCGTATCTGGGACGAGCGAGGTCGAGAATTCATCGATTTCTTTGCCGGCGCGGGCGCGTTGAACTACGGTCATAACAATCCATCTCTGAAAGACGCCATGCTGGAGTACATCGCCGCAGACGGAGTGACTCATAGCCTCGACATGGCGACGGTGGCCAAGCGGGATTTTCTAAACGCCTTTCAACGCATCGCTCTTGCGCCGCGCAACATGAATTACAAAGTGATGTTCCCCGGCCCGACGGGAACGAATTCAGTTGAAGCTGCGTTAAAGATTGCTCGGACTGTCACCGGGCGTTCGAACGTGATTGCCTTCACCAACGCATTTCACGGCATGACGCTCGGCTCGTTGGCGTTGACAGGGAACGGCGGTAAACGCGATGCGGCTGGAGTGAGTTTAACTGATGTTACGCGGATGCCGTACCACAGTTATATGGGGTCCGACCTCGATACGATTGATTTGCTGGAGCAACATCTCAACGACACAAGCAGCGGTCTTGATTTGCCCGCTGCATTGATTTTGGAAACGGTCCAGGCCGAAGGAGGCGTAAACGTAGCAACCAATCCTTGGTTGCGGCGTTTGCAGTCATTGCTGAAACGCTTTGAGATCTTATTGATCGTGGATGACATTCAAGTGGGTTGTGGGCGTACCGGCCCATTCTTTAGCTTTGAGCCAGCTGACTTGAAACCTGACATTATTTGTCTTTCCAAGTCACTGTCGGGTTATGGGATTCCATTTGCTGTAACGCTGCTGCGGCCCGAACTCGACCAATGGGAGCCCGGCAAACACAACGGCACGTTTCGCGGCCACAATCTTGCATTCATCACGGCAACGGCTGCGCTGGAACACTATTGGACAGACGTCAATTTGAGCACCAATGTGAAAAGACGTGGAAAGATCGTTCACGACCAACTCACAAAGTTAGCGGAGAGCCACGGTGGTTCGGTGCGTGGACGTGGTTTGATTCAAGGCATCGAGTTTGCTGAAAGCGAGATAGCTGGCAGAGTTTCTCGCGAGGCATTTGATCGCGGGTTGATCATTGAAACCGCTGGACGACAAGACGAAGTGTTGAAGATTCTGCCACCTTTAACAATCTCGGATAAGGCCCTGTGTGAAGGCTTAGAGATCATAGGCGAGAGTGTGGAGGCAACCCTCGCCGCGATGGCGGCGCCGTAGGTGTCGCCGTACGCGCGCCCAGGCTTGTATCTCAGACAATGAAACAGTTCAGATCGTTTGTAAGGACGGACTGAGCGAAGGAGAAAAATCATGATTGTACGTTCGCTTGAAGATGTGAAAGGAACAGAACGCGAGATCAGCGGCGTGAACTGGACGAGTCGTCGATTGTTGCTGCGTAGCGACAAGATGGGATTCTCGCTGCACGACACTGTGATCCGTGCCGGGACTTCGACCGAAATGCACTACCAGAACCATCTCGAAGCCGTCTACTGCATTCAAGGCAAGGGCACGGTTACCGTAGTCGAGACCGGGGAAGTGCTGCCCATCGAACGTGGCACTATGTATGCCTTGGATCAAAACGACAGGCATGTGTTGGCGGCAGAAACGACGATGCGGATGGTGTGTGTCTTCAATCCGCCGTTGACTGGTCCCGAATCGCACGACGAATGTGGCGTCTATCCGCTGATTGAAGAACCGGTGACAACTCAACGCGATCGGACCGCACTGACAGCCCCAAGAATTTGACGATTGCTGATTTAGGGTTGCGGAGGCCTCAAGGAGCAAAACCAATGACTTCACAAACTATCGCGGACCCCTATTGGTCGAGAACTCAGAGCCAGTCCGAGGCCGTGAACCGCGAGGACCCGGTTTTTTGGGGCGACGGAGCCGCCGTCGGACTAGATAACGCTCTAACTACCGAGCTGGTCAAGCAATTTGAACGTGATGGCTTTCATCACAGAACGAGTCTGTTCACAGCAGATGAAGCGACTTCGCTATTGAGCGAAGCAAATTGCCTGGCGGCGCAGGTCAAGGGTCCAGAGCATGGTGTTGTGATTGAACCGGGGAGCAATGTTGTTCGTTCGATATTCCGGATTCATCGCAACAACGAAGTGTTTCGCGCCGTTGCAAACGACAAGCGACTTGTCGACGTCGCGCGTCAATTGCTAGGCGGCGACGTCTATGTTCACCAATCACGGATCAACTTTAAGCCCGCGTTCGACGGCAAGGAGTTCTTTTGGCACTCCGATTTTGAAACTTGGCACATCGAAGATGGCATGCCGCGAATGCGTGCAGTAAGCGTTTCGGTCAGCCTTACCGACAACAATGAGTTCAACGGACCGCTAATGGTCGTTCCGCGTTCTCATCTGAAGTACATTCGCTGTGTTGGGGCCACTCCTGAGAACCATCACGAGCAATCGCTAAAGAAGCAAGAGTACGGCGTGCCTTCGCGTGAGGCTATGTGTCAACTTGTCGACGAAGGTGGAATCGTCGCACCCAAAGGCGATCCTGGTTCAGCGTTATTTTTCGATTGCAATCTTATGCACGGATCCAGTGGCAATCTGAGCCCCTACCCACGAACCAACTTGTTTGTCGTGTACAACAGCGTTGAAAACGCGACTGTAGCGCCCTTCGGCAATCGACCGCCACGTCCAAAATACTTGGCAGAACGCGAGGTCCGTCCAATTCCAGCCTAGACGTAAAAAGTCCGGCAAGCGTTAGGAGTTTCCTTATGGTTAGTGAATCTGAAGCAAGATCAAAGTGGCGGCGTCTGTTTGGAACTGGTCGCATCTCACCAAAGACACTTCAAGATGCGAAACAAATTGTACGAGAACTGCATCCAGAAAGTCCTCTGCGGTCCCGGTTATCCGGCGAGTTGGAAGAGATTCGTAGTCTTCATTCACCGCGTCGCAAGAAATAAGGCACACGTGAAAGCTCATTGAGTCGAAGACCCTTAAGCGGCCACTAGCGAGCATCTCGTCCAATGTACTTCTCGAAGTTGGGCGGATGCTGAAACTCCCTGCGGGTGACGGCTCGCTAGAGGACCCAATAGTCACACAAGTGCTGACACGACAGTGGATGCGAACCATCCGCCGTCAAGTTCGGCACCTACTTTTGAAATCTCGTAACTGGAGGTCGCATGATGTCTACCCGCTTTCAACCAATCGCAGGAACTCAACAAACGGAAAGTCGTTACACACTCCAACAACTTGATGAGAAAGGCACAGTCCTTTCGGAAACGCGTACCGTCGCGAAGAGCTGCTCTGAGGCGATTCGAGGACTGAAAGGAGTCGTTGATGAGGCGGAGCGAATCATCGCTTATAACGACCAAGGAAAAAAAGCAGGCGAAGTCAATGTTGACTACTGGCGCCTCAAAAAAGGGCGACTGTAGTCGTGACGGGGAACAGCAGGGTGATGCTGGAACTTAAGTAGACAGGCGTGGTCGCGAACGATGTCTACTTCGACCGGAGGTATTCCGGAGCAGCCGCAAGAACAAAACAGGAGTGAACAGAACTTTCGAACACCGTTCCAAATCAAGCACCCATTCTCGCCTTCAACTCGATGGAGACTTGGCGTCGGCACCTGGCATCAGGACAGGCGCCGCGTCCAGCTCTTCCGCTCCCATCATCTGAACTACTTGCTCTAGGGACGCGAGCAGATTTCGCTGCTCTGCCTTGGTTAGCTCCCGTAAACGCGTAAGAAACTGTTCATGCAAAGGCTGCGGAAGTTTCTTGATTCGACGCTTGCCTTTCGCAGTCAACCAGAGAAATACTTTCCGCCGATCGACATTGGCTCGTTCACGAACAATTAACTCGCCCTTTTCCAAACGATCTAAAATACGCGATACTGTTGCGATCGATAATTGAACAGCCGCTGCGACGTCCGCGACCGTTACCGGTTCCACCTTGGTCGACTCGCCGACTTTTCGCAGGCAAAGCAATTGCGGGACCGAAAGATCCCCTTCACTCGCCAGCTGCCGCGAATGCTCTGCGGTCTTTCGTAAGATTCTCCGAATCGCTCGCAAAACATCATCCGCGATTAAGTCATCAACTTTATTGTTGGATAGCTGGCTCATCGAAACCGTCATTGGCTGAGACTGGGAAAGATCTCGTTTTACGACTTATGGAAAACAAAGTGGTTCCAGGTTCTCTATCCGACGTCGCTGGTCTCGACAGAAACCAGCCTCAATCGCAACACTCTCAAACCGCGTCACGCACCTGAAATCGCTGCAGGCGTCCTCAAACGCGAATTGTACTTAGGTGTACCAGATGTTCACAAGCGAACTTGCTGTTACGCTTCGCGAAGTGGTCGCAATTTCTGCAGGACGAACAGAGCATTGGGCAGTCGTCGCTGAGAGAACTGGCCAGTTACGCAGGGCCGAGTGTCCGGTAGGTCGAGAGCATATTCTCCGCTCGTGTCAGCGTCGTCGCGCAGCCCGATAGCTACACAGGCGGCTCTCGCCCAGAATTCGCGATACGCGACATCGACACAAGCATACTCGACGGCCCTCGGTCGCGGTGAAAGTGGACATTCGCCCCGACAGTGAGATCTGACGTCCAACGAAAATCATCGTAAAACGACTCCGACCGGGCGCATCCCAGGGTGTTAGTCGCCTTCCAAGGGACAAGACCTGATCCCCTCGAAAACAATTCACAAGTCTCGCCGTGTAAAGATACCAAACGCCCCAGCTCACTCCTTCGCAGCCACACGTTCTGCTCGAATGCGATTCCGCATGACGCTTGGGCAAGACACAGCGAGTTGATTCTGGCAGCGAACTCGATTGACGCTTGGAACCTCGACGTACGCCATCGCTCGATATCCACGAGTCGCAGAAACACTCGCAATCGTTCGTTTCGCGGCTGTGCAGCTTCTCGACATTGGAGTTGCCTCGGCAACGCGATGGACTGATTTTGCAGGGCACATTGATCGCATCTGACTTTCTTCGAAAAATGTTTGACAGGCGAACACACGCACGATAAATTCTCCCTCACTGTCGTGGCAGGACGATGGCAGACGTTTGACAGCCGGTCCGGATTCAAAAGTGTTTGGGGTTTGAATCCGCCGGGCAGGACAACCACATTTGCGATTAGCAACACACGATCGGCCTATTCTGGCCGCGCGCGAACTGTTGATCGCAAAGTGCTTACAAAAGGGATGCAGCGATGAGTAAGCCGTTTTCATTCTGGTCATGGGAATCGTTGTCTTCATGGATGCTCAGCAAAGGGCAAAGGCCCCGCCAGGCCCGCCGCCTTCGCCGGCTGCGGGTGGAGCCGCTGGCTCCCCGAATTGTTCTGGACGCCGACGGCATAGTTGGCCGGGAGACTTTCGTTGTTGAGCCCCCACCCACCGAGGAAATCGTCGTCGCGGAGGCAGACGCAGGCGGCGCTGATGAGCAGATCGAGGTGTCGACATTCGAGTCGAACGGCGAAAGTGTCGAGTCGACGGATGAACGCGATGGACATCAATCGGCAGATTCGAGTGAGTCGAATTCGGCCCCGTCGCCAAATGCTGGAAAAGCGACGCTTGTAAAGTACGACGTAAACCAGGATCAATATGTTTCGGCGCTGGACGTACTAGTCCTTGCGAACGCACTTCAGGACCCGGAATCGATCGCGGCGATACCGACAGAACAGATCGATCGCCTCGACATCAATGGCGACCGAGCGATCTCGTCACCCGACTATCTTCGGATCACCGCTTTTGTCCAGACGACGCATATGGTGGATCAAATGATCGCTGCGTCTGAGTTCACGCGGCCCGATTTCGGGGAACTGTTTACACAGGTTATCTCATCGATCGTCGACAACCGCGATGCCGCAAACATCGCGGCTATGACGAGTACTTCTCTTGTCGTGATCTCTCCAGAAGCCGAGGGCTCAGTGGGGACGGACAATTCGGTCATAGTCGATTTGTGTGAGGCACAGAGGAATCTGATGGATGAAATCCTCGCACAACTGCGTGTGGACATTCAGGAGTTGGTCGATGAACGCAACGAGATGCTCGGCCTGTTAAGCACCCTAGATCCGTCAGATCCGACTTACAATTTGATGCAGGGTACAGTTGACGCCTTAACCGTGACTATTAGCAATTTGGAATCCCAGTTCGTCGACACAGAACAGGTACTATGGAACCAGTACCAGGAAGATTGCGGCGACGACGGTGGTGACACGGACACGGACACAGACACAGACACAGACACGGACACAGACACGGACACGGACACAGACACGGACACGGACACGGACACGGACACAGACACGGACACGGACACAGACACGGACACGGACACAGACACGGACACAGACACGGACACAGACACGGACACAGACACGGACACAGACACGGACACGGACACAGACACAGACACGGACACAGACACGGACACAGACACAGACACGGACACAGACACGGACACGGACACAGACACGGACACAGACACGGACACGGACACAGACACCGACACCGACACCGATACCGATACAGATACCGATACAGACACCGATACAGACACCGATACAGACACCGGACACAGACACGGACACAGACACGGACACAGACACGGACACAGACACGGACACAGACACGGACACAGACACGGACACAGACACGGACACAGACACGGACACAGACACGGACACAGACACGGACACAGACACGGACACGGACACAGACACGGACACAGACACGGACACAGACACGGACACAGACACGGACACAGACACGGACACAGACACGGACACAGACACAGACACAGACACAGACACAGACACACAGACACGGACACAGACACAGACACAGACACAGACACAGACACACACAGACACGGACACAGACACGGACACAGACACGGACACAGACACGGACACAGACACGGACACAGACACGGACACAGACACAGACACAGACACGGACACAGACACGGACACAGACACAGACACAGACACGGACACAGACACGGACACGGACACAGACACGGACACAGACACGGACACGGACACAGACACAGACACCGACACCGACACCGATACCGATACAGATACCGATACAGACACCGATACAGACACCGATACAGACACCGATACAGACACCGATACAGACACCGATACAGACACCGATACAGACACCGATACAGACACCGATACAGACACCGATACAGACACCGATACAGACACCGATACAGACACCGATACAGACACCGATACGGATACGGATACGGATGACGACTGCCGAGAAGTACTCTCGTTCGACCAGCCAATCGACGAGATCAATGAAGGCGAGACACTCAAGCTTCATGGCACGGCATGTCCGAACCAATACGTCGGGATAGGCATTTACTCGGTCGCTGTCGGACCGCCGCCCGACGAAGTGGAGTACAAGCAGTGGCTGGTCGTATCAGAGATGGCTTGGGCGGATGGAGACGGAGTTTGGACGCTGGACCTTGTTGTCCCGGACGACGAGTCAGATGACGATTGGGAGGGATTCGGCAAAGATAAAGTGACAATTATCGCTGAGACCCAGTACGAGATTTGCGATGATCACCACGGTAATGACTGCTGGAAATTTCTGGAGGTCGAGTACGATCTAGTCATCAATAACGTAGCTCCCATCGTAAAGATCGACTCCTTCGATAAAGACTCCTACCGAGAAGGCGAAGAAGTGACACTCACGGGAACGATCGAGGATGTGGCGGCTGACTCGCATACGATAGAAGTGCTCATTGATTTCACCGGCGATGGTTACTTTGACCCTGAAATCGGAGAACTTACGTATGTGTCAGCATATGAAGGTACGTTCTCACATACCTTCATCGCCAAAGATGACGGACCCGTGCCTGGGAACGGATCGGCTTCTGATTCGTTGACCGTGTCCGTTCGAGTTTGGGACGATGACATGATATCGGGCAGTGGAAATGCGGAGCCACCCGTTCAAGCCTCGGCGACGACAACGATTTACAATTTCGCACCGCGGTTAAATAACATTCCACAACTCTCGTATCTAGAGTTGCCGAACGGGACGGTTGTTGCCGGAATCACGCTCTATTCGCCCGCCGACCCTTCGGTCTTTGACAGTCACAAGGGAGAGGTGAGTTGGGCTGACGGTACGACGACCGTCAGTTGGGATAACTGCGACGAATTGAATTTGGATATTTCGTGTCGCGCTTCAAAGTCGATTGTTTTGTCCCGCGAAGTGAAGCCTGGTGACAAACTCTTACCGGCAAAGGTCACGCTTTCCGACGACGACATGGGTTCTGTGGACTACTACATGCTGAAAGCCGATGTGAAGCTAAACGAAGATGATGACGACGCGAACGGCAAAGAAGATCGTCGCGACATCCATGCAGATAATGACGATGATCTCGTAGAGTTTTCGATGGCCCAGTTGCTTCGGGACGAAATGGATCCCGACGAGGGTGAGTTCCAGTTCTACTACGACTGGACGAAGATTCGAATCTGGGATAGTGCAGACAAGGAGAACTTGATCGTACCCGAGTTCTACGAAGAGCCTTCGCAGTATCCTGGATACTCGCTCCCAGAAGAATTGGAGGACGCCTCGAAGGTCGAGTACAACGGCCAAAACGTCATTTGGATTGAAGGCGTATCGCTCGAACCAAATTTTGGGATTTCCCTTTACTGGTACCCCGATAATTGGGATCACAGTTGGTACGCGCCCGTCGCACCAATCTATCCAGGCCATATTGATGTCCAAGTGTGGACGCTCGATCTCGACATTGACAGTGATAACACCTATTTGTACGAACATCCATCGGGTTCTGACTGGGAAGAGTTTTTGGAAACGAATGAGTACGCCATAGGAAAGTTGATTTGGCCGGGCGCATCACAGTACGAACCGCTCGAACTAAAGACCACACCGGGATTGAATCCATTGAATCCTGACGTGCAAATCCGAATCGACTTTGCGGAGAACTCCGAAGCCGGAGAAATCATTGTTTGGACGACGAACGCTACCGATCCCAATATTCATGGATCTCCCGTCCAATCCGGAGGTCATCGTGTGAGTCCGGGTTATTTGTATACGCTTGGTCAGCTGCCTTACGACGCGGCCACAGGGGTCGTAACCCTCTATGTAGCTGGAGTGCGCGAGAATCTTAGCATCAAGACACTGAAAGGCATCGACACGAACGGCAAGCCAGATCGTCGCATCAAAGCGACGCTGGTGCCGAGCGGTGATCTCACATCAGACGAAGTAAAATATGTCGTTGCGAAATCGGATTCCTTCTTGTGGAGTTTGAATCACGACGACGCGCTTCGTAGTGGATTGGCGGCAAGTGCCGTGTACGCTCGAAAGGATGCCCCGGAGTATGCATTGGAGATTCTGAGCGAAGATGCGTTAGCAAAACTCGGCATCGACCCCGCTATTATCGGCTTAATGTCTGTCGAGAATCCCGACGGTGCGCCCGGGCTCAACGTCGCTCTATACCGCGACTACACGTCTCGCGCCAACGCCTACGCGGGAGCCGATGATGGTAACTATGGGGACTTCATTTTGGCGTATACTGGAACGCAAGATGGCGTGGATTGGATTGAAGATGTCTATCAAGGTCTGGGTTGGGTCAGCACACAGTATCCGCCAGCGATGAAGATCGCGGACCACCTGGGAAAGAATCAAATTGTGAATGCAAGACTCGAGATTACAGGCCATTCTCTTGGCGGTGGCCTTGCCAGTGCTGCGGCAGTCGTGTCAGGAATACACGCTAATACGTTTAATGCCGCGGGGCTGAATGAATACACGCTTTACAAACGCGATGCAACCGGCAAGTTGGAGAAGGATAACGATGGGAATTACATCGAGATTTACGCCGGCTCTCTAGCAAGGTACAACAGCGCCGGATCAATTATTGATGCGTATTACGTCGATTATGATCTTCTTAGCTACCTTCAGGACCAAGAACTGTTTCCGATGCCAAATGCGTTGGGAACGCGACACCAGATGGACGGGCCTTATGATGTGATTATGTCCATATTTAACGCCCCGATCGCCGCCGCTATTTCACTAGGACTTCCAGTGCTTCCGGTAATTACGTCCATCCCAGGAGGTACATATATGGCGCTTTCTCACATGAGGGGTTCGTATTTGTACGGCTTGCTTGTTGTCGAAGACTGGCTTGGAAACATTGACGAAGACCTCCTTGGCGTTCCGTACACACTTCCCTATTAGCTGCTCGAACAATCTCATATGTTCTACATTCAACGATTATTTATTAGCGTGCTGATTGCTTCGGTCAGTCTAGTGACAGGCTGTTCCGTAGTAACATCGGAGTTTGAGTCTACATGGCATGAAAGGTGCAGGTGGATACCGGAGAACTATTTCAGCGATGAGAAGGTTATCGCACTTTGCCATGCAATCGAAGCAGATGACTTGAAGGAGATCGATCGGCTCGTTGCGGCGGGAGCGGACGTGAATGCCAAAGGGAAGGGAAACATGACTCCCTTGCTCTGGGCGTTCCCCGATAATAAGCCGGAGCGATTCAAGCGTCTATTGGAACATGGTGCCGATCCGAACGTGATGGTAACCGACGATTTCAACACTCGTTCGGCGATTAAAGCGGGCGACTCGATCACCCACATGTCCGCGAGGACGTGGTTCCCTGATCATTTCAAATACGTAATGCAGCATGGTGGCGACGCAAACCTTGTGCATCCAGAATACGAGTCAACACCGCTCTTTTCCGTTATTGAAGGCTCGGGTCGGAACAAGGAAGAACGAGTCAGGCTGCTGATCGAAAAGGGTGCAGATCTGAATCGTAAGAGCCTCGGAGCAACACCAGCGATGCAGGCCGTCAGTTGGTTTGGGCAGTACCGAATCGCACTTATGCTCTTGGAAGCGGGAGCAGATCCTACGGTATATGCGTCGCGACAGGAAGCTAGGCTAATCCATATGGTTGTATTCTCTGAGAAGCGAGTTCCAATCGAGAGTGAGCAGCAGAAGCAGGACCGAGCCATGTTGATCGCTTGGTTGGAGCAGCACGGAGAGTCCTTTGCGGCCGCACGCGAGGACGCAGCTCGCTGGGCTGGAACGTCGTCAAAAAGCCCCACGGAACTTAAGGAGCTTAGGCGAGCCGAAATAGCTGCCCGCCACGCAAGAGAAGCGGCTGAACGACAGTTGGACGCCGGCGGCAATGTAGTCGAGTAGGCCAGATAGCGATCCAGCAATACGGCGAAGAAGAAAGTCTCACATCGAACGAGGAACACAAAATGAGATCACACACTCGAAGCGGCTTCACCCTCGTTGAACTTCTTGTCGTCATTGCCATCATCGGCGTGTTAGTGGCGTTGTTGTTGCCAGCCGTCCAAGCCGCCCGTGAAGCGGCGCGGCGGATGCAGTGCAGCAATCACCTCAAACAACTGACGTTGGCCTGCCATAACTATCACGACACTTATCGGTGCTTGCCTCCGGGTTGGCTTACGAAGGACCGCGGCTTGCCGCCGGTTAGCGGGATTGCGATGTGGAGTTGGGGAGCCGTTGTGGCTCCGTTCATCGAGGGCAGCAGTGCGGTGGATGCGATGTCTGTGGGAAACACGTGGCTGGACAACGGCGGGCCAAACGATGCGATTACGCTCCACGCGACGATCCTGCAAACTCCACTCCCCGGCTACCGCTGTCCGTCTGATGTAGGTCCTGAGTTAAACACCAATCGCACGTACCGAGGAAACTTTGCGGTCGCGACGTCGAACTATGTGGGAAATAATTCGGCACTGGAGCCAGTCGGCTTTCGCCCCACGCAACCCGCTGGAAGCTGGCGTGGCTTGTTCATCGAGAATCAAGGACTCAACTTTCGCGACATCTTGGACGGCACCAGCAACGTGTTTGCGCTTGGTGAACGCCGTTGGCAAGTCAAGCAAACCGGCAGTGGCAGCGCGATCGTAAATGTCGGCGCCAGTATGGTTTTTGGTCGCCGCGAACTCAGTTCCACTTCAGGGGTGGGTTACGTAGCCGACGTCGTTGGTGGCGGCGTCGTCAAGATCAACGCCAGCCACGCGGCAGTTGCGACCTCTAGCCAATCCGCTCGTGCACGGCAAGGATTCTCTAGTCAGCACCCGGGCGGCGCGCAATTTAGCTTGGCAGATGGGAGCGTAAGGTTCGTGAGTGAGACGATCGAGACGCAAGGATTCGACGATACGGGGCTGAATGTGGCCGCGGTCTTGGCCATGTCGAACCCGGCGGCATCTGCCGCCGCGATCGACAGCACCTTCGAATACCTGCTGGCGATTCAGGATGGCAATCCGGTGGGTGACTACTAGTCAAGGTGGACCGCTTACTCCGTGTGCGGAAGTCGGCACGCGGAGCGCGCTGTCTGCAACGAAAGAGCGCCCCTATGAATGAACAGAGTGCAATGGAAGGACACCGTCGACTGATGGCGGAATTGCGCACATTGCTCCCGCCATCAGCGATTTTGGACGCTTTCGATGAGGTTCCCCGTCATCGCTTCCTGCCCGGTGTGGCGCTCGAAGAATCATATCGCAACCGGTCGGTCGCAACGGTACGTGACGAAGGAAAGGCGGTCAGCTCTTGCTCGCAACCGTCGTGGGTGGCCCGAGTGATCGGCGAAGCCGGCGTCGCCACCGGACAACGTGTCTTGGAAATTGGTTCGGGCACGGGTTGGAGCGCAACCATCTTGGCCCGCGTCGTGGGTCCATGCGGGTCCGTCGTCACCGTGGACATCGATCAAAACTTGGTGGATATGACGCGAGCGAATCTTACCAAGTTCGGTTTTGCGCCGGTGTCCGGGAATCTGTCGGAAGAAGAAGTTCGACTTGACAAGCAGGGATTTGGCCGCATTACGACGCTCTGCCAAGACGGGTTTGTGCCCACAACGATCGAGCCCGTCTATCACGCCATCATGGTAACCGCGATGTGCCGGGACATTGCGCCGTGCTGGCATCAGCAACTCGCAGAAGGCGGCCGGCTCGTGCTGCCGCTCACCTTGTTGCCTGGCCTTTCTGTCATGGTAGCGTTTGCCAAGCGAGCCGATCGCCTGGTCAGCCGGCATATCGAGTTGTGCAAGGCGGTGGCACTGCGCGGGGAAGGCGCGCACGAGCCTATCGAATGGCGGCACTTCCAACTTGAAGCTTTCCTCCACGACAATGCGGGCGCCGCGGAACAAACCGTCGTCCAGCGACGGCATCATCGGCTGGTTTTTTCCCCTGTTGAATGTCCGTGAGGCGAGCGAGGCAGAATGAGATCAACCGAAGGCAGACGTCGTTCAGTACATCCACCAACGGGCGCCAACCGCAAAGTGATCGACGAGTTGACGTTCGGTTCGAGATTATGCGCTCCCGACAGTCGCTGGAATCGTCATAAGAAAGATTGGTGATAACGGATGCAGGGTTCCAACTGAGGCTATGAGCGCAATCGCAGTCATCTTGCTCGTGACGTTTCTGTGGTTTTGGCCGCAACGCAAGCGCAACCCGCTGATCCAGAGACTCTACGATCGCCACCGTCATGCTCTCGCCCGCTTCGGGCTGCACCACACGGCCTGGACCATGTTCAAGGCCGGCACGAATCGAAATCACTTCCTCAAACTTCGTTTGCATTCAATTCCCTCGGCACCTGCAGGATTGCCGACGGGCGTCGAACTGATTCAAGTCAATACGCTGGAGCTGCATGCGGAGGAACAACTCGGGGAACTTGATTCGAGCACCAGAGAGGAGCACCGCACGGTTGAGCTGCGTGATCCCTGGAAACGGGGCGGGATTTGGGGCGAACTAATGGACGAACGACTGCGGAGAATCGTTCTGGCGGTGATCCGCTCCGATACGGGTCCGAACACGCGGCACCAACTTGCCTGCGGCTTGGTACGTTGGTGTTTGTTGCATCGCGTCCGGCTGCCGTTCAAGGAGTTCGAGGGAACGGCAGTTTACGGGCAGCAGGAATTCACCGCGCCCTGGACGAACGGCGGACGGACAACGGATCCGAGAGGAAGAGAAATTGTAAAGTACACACTGAAGCTGAGGCGAGGTCCTGATGGTCGACTGGTCTTCGACACTTGATCTTTTTCGTGCGGCGCTCGACGTGAGCGACCACGCGATTGGCTATCGTGTCTTCCGCACGTTCTATGGGGTCTTGCTCTGCCTTTTCGTGCTGGGATACGCAGGGGTTTGTTCTGCCGTATGGGGCGAGGAAGCGGTTTGGAAGCGAAGTGGATTCGTCGCCCACCGTTTGCGCCCGTTCGGATTCTTCGACTTTCTCCCGGAGCGCACTGCGGGAACCGCCGCAATCGCTTGCGGGGCGTTGTCCGGCGGACTGCTTACCTTCAGCAAGTTCCCCGCGGGGTATCTGGTACTGCCGATCTGGGGCAGTCTTTGCAGCTTGCAGGGGCGGAACGCGTTTATGTGTTACGGTGGTGACGATGTGCTTCGATTGCTCGCCCTGGCGTTTATTCTTGACTTCTCGAGTCAGACGCCACCGCCCAGCTTGCTGTTGGCGCAGGTATTGATGTTGTCCATTTATTGGAACACGGCAATCTACAAGCTCCGGGAACCTGCTTGGCAGCGCGGCGAGGCGCTGTACGGCTTTGCCAACATGTCGATGGTCAGCCGCATTCGCCCTCGGCCTTATTGGAACCGGCGAATCGTCGTCCAAACTCTGACTTACGCGGCGCTCGTCGTCGAGTTGTTGATCGCGCCGCTGCTACTGTTCAAACAGACCGTCGTCGTGGGATGCGTTCTCGCACTAGGACTTCACGCCGTCATGCACACGCTGTTTCGCATCCATCTATTCCAACTGGTGATGGTCTGCGGCATCGCCCTCTTTCCGAGTGACAGCTGGTATCGGCAAGTCGGCGAATGGATCGGTTGGTAACGCAACTCTGACGTCACATCAAACAATTATTTCCAATGCAGCTCATTTCGACTCACACAACACCCGCGATGAGTCTTTTGTTAAACGCGTTGCGCGGGGCGTTGGCCGGCAGAGAGCCGATCGCCAGGAATGGGCGCACCGAAGTATTGTTTGAAGCAGCGGGAGTGCCCAAGGCCCTCTGGGGTTTCGCCATAACGCTGTACCAAGCGACAACGCCTCGCATCGTGGTTGTGCGAGCAAGGCAAGGCACCGCATTTGAGAATATCCGGGCAACAGTCAATCAGACGCTCAGACACGACCGGTTCGCCCAGTTTGCCCTGCAGGATTGGACTCGGTGTCGCATGCAGGTGGATGTCATTGCCGATGAGCCGCTGCCCGTCAAATTGGCCGAACTGTCGGAGTCGGTGTTGCCGGAACATTGTGACGCGAGCAATAAGTTTGGGATCGAAGCGATTTCTGAAGCGGAGCATCACGCACAACGCAGTAATGGCTGCTGTGACAGCAAAGCGTGGCAAGTGCAAGTCGCGGATTGGACGGACGCGATCACGCTGAAGCGGAAGTTCACTCGGTTTGAGCTGGGTGTCGACGGGTTACGGATTGTCAAAGAGGGCAAACGGCGATACTTCTTGCCCGGAGATGCGTTTGTTCGCTCCATTCTGGGTATCGGACAGCTGCGACGACATATCCAGCGCCTGTTCCCCGGAGACGATATCGAGTCGCTGACATACTATCGCTTTCGATCACTGAGTTTCGTTAGTGGAACCGAGCCCGAGAGTTGGCTGCCGCTTTATCGCGGCCTTCCCCCAGTGCCCGAGGTAAGCGATGCTTCGCTCGCACGAGCTGCTCGCGCGGGAACCAAATGGATTACGGACAGTATCCAGTCCGATGGCCGGTTCACCTACTACTACGACGCGGCCACCGATACACAGTGCGATCATGAACATCCAGCGCGAGATCCCGATAACGATCCGTACTATAACTTGCTGCGTCACGGGGGCGGGACGATTACACTGCTGCTGGAGGAGCAATTGCATCAGGGCAGGCTGGAGCGCGATGCAGTCTTCGGCGACTGCCGAGGCGACGAACGTCGACGACGTGCCATCGAGCGATCTTTGGACTTCTTTGTAGAACAACTTGTGGCGTACCCGACCGCATGCGGCAAAGAGGCCGCATACGCGATTTATAACCGCAAAGCAAAACTTGGCGGCAGCGGCGTCGGTTTGTGCGCACTGGCAATGTACCAACGGTTGTTTGAAGATGGCCGTTACGCTGGTTCCGCCGAACGTCTTGCCAACCATCTGCTCAACGAGATCAACGAGCAGGGTGAATTCCGGTACTATCACGTCTATTTGGACAAGCCCGTCGTGTGGGAGGACAACCAGAAGCACTTTTCGTTCTACTACCCTGGCGAAGCAATCCTCGGGCTGTCGCAATACTGCCAGCACGTCTGCGAATCAGCCTCATTGCGCCCTCGTGTTTTTGACAAAATGCATCGAGCTTTGCGATTCTTGCTGTTCGAGCGTCCTCGCCTCCACAAGCAGCATTACCAGACGCTCCCGTCCGATTCGTGGCTGATGATGGGGATTAACGATCTGTGGGAAGTGGCCGAGTTTCGCAAAGACGAATACGCGCAGTTCGTCTTCGCTGACGCGGATCAGATGGTGCGTTTGATGTACACGGAAGATGATGCGTTGTATCCGGACTACGTCGGGTCGTTCTATTATCACTACGGCGACCATCCCTATCCGGACGGTGCCCGGGCGGAAGGGTTGTTGGCGGCGTACCAGCTTGCCCTGAAAGTTGGTGATCAAACGCGTATCGCCCGTTACCGCGATGCTTGCCACAAGGTGGCTTCGGCGACATTGCGCTTATGCAATACGATTGAGTCTGTCTACTCGGCGGCAAATCCTGCGCGAGCCGTCGGCGGCATTCGGTTCAAACTCACTCGCCAGTGGTTCCGCGTTGATACGATTCAACATGTCGCATCCTTCTATCTTAAGCTGCTGGCTACGGATTCGCGTCAATTGAACGACATCGAGCAATAGCCGACTTCGCGGATTCTAAATCCGATTGATGCTGCCTTAAGGTGTAGGTATGCGAGTGTTTCGCCTCAAGCCGCCTACGCCAAGTCACGGTCTTCAAACAAGACCAACGCCAGTAGAAGCGCGATCATTCCGTAGATGACCGTGTACAACAGCGCCCAACCTAGATAGGTGTAAGGCACCGTAACACCTGCGGCGACCGCCGCTTCGATGCTGAAATGGTCCAGCACCGGGAATAAGGTGGACAGCAATTGAGCCACAAAGACCACGGCCTCGAACATCTGTCCTTCGACAGACGATTGCACCAACAATGGCGTCAGGTGCCCGATCACGTAGATCGTGAAGCAAATAATAAAGTTGGCCAGCATCGGCAGGCGTGTCGAGATGGCGACGCTGATTGCGGCCAGAATCGCGGTTTCCATGAAAGCCAGCAGCAGACCAGGTACGATGCCCACCATCTCGAAATGGCACAGCTGCCAGATCGGCTGTTCGCTGCTGCTCTCCTTCGCATCATAGATCGGTTTGTAGGCCGTCACTAGCATGAGCATCGTGCCGAGCAAGATGAAGATGACAGCCACGGTCAGAAAAATCCCGAGGTATTTTCCTAGCACAAACGAGCGGCGACGCAGAGGTTTCGATAGAACGGTCAATGCGGTCCGACCTTCGATTTCGTCTGACACCGAGGTGCTCGCCGCCCACACCGCCTGAATAATGCAAAGCACTTTGATCAGCACCATCCCTGAGTCTTTGAGGACCTTGATATCTTCGCCAAAAGTGTTGTAGGGGATCCAGATGAAAGCCAACAACGAGAACACGCCGATCATCATGACGATCAAGAATAGCGGCTGAGCCAGTTCGGACTTGAATGTAGCGAGTGCGATCGCCGACATTTTCGGAAGAGCCGCACGCTGCAGGATATAGAGCAAGAACACCGCGACGACAGCGACCGCCGTGATTGCTACCGACCGAACTTCAGGGTGCATTGGGCGGTTCAGTAGTTTCAGCTTGATATGGGCGTCGGACAAACCGTAGTTGCGAACATAGAGCGTATCGACTTCGGCATCCTCGAACAGCGGTTCGCCATCCATCTTCTGAGTCCAAGTCACGGGCTCTCCGACAGCGGCCTCAAACGTCGGCGCGACATCGACGGCGTCGGACTTCTTCAAATCAATCGTGATGCTCTGGTCCGTAGTCAACTCGAGGCCGTGTAACTCTTCAGTGCGAATTCGTACCTGGATTGGATGTTGCGCCGGGTCTTGCGACTCATCTTCGAGAATCGCAGCCGTCGTGGCTGGAATTGTGTAATCAACAATTCTCTCGCCGCTGTACGGTAAACGTACGATCGACTTGAGAATTTCCTTCGGCTGCATCGATACTGCGAACCCAACAAGGGCAAATGCAGCAAACGCTACTGTTAAGATAAAGACGGGCCACAAGAAGCCTTCTCCAACCGCTTGTGGAATCTCTGCAACCGTCCGTCGAGAGGTCAGCCAAACCAAACCGAGACCGCAGGCCAACGCCACGGGTACCAGTAACAGCGCTGCCATGACAGTCGATTGAGCGCCGCTGCCGCCTTCGCTCGCAGCCAACCGAGGCAGTACCAAAGCCAGTAGGGCCAAAAATGATAGGACGGAAAGTATTGGAACGGCCTTCGAACGGAGACTTCGGTTCTCGGCCAGCTGCCCTATCGCCGGGATGCGCGATACTACAATCGCCAGTCCCCAGAGGAGCATCAGCACGACCAAGCCGATCAGAGCCCCGATGCCGATCAGCCAAAGCGGCGTCAGCCAAGTACTAACCCAAACCGGAACAACACCAAGCAGCGAAAGTGAAAACATGGAGAAATCGCTCGACTAATGTAAAGCCTGATTCGCCAAGCGAATCGGATCTGTGATATACGAGTGCAACTAAATCCAACGCAAGCGGGACACTGCCGCGGCCTGACAGAAGCCATGACCAAACCAACGCGCAGCCCTCAAAGCCGCAACCACCTGGGGTTGATCGCAAAAACTGTCATGAACGGCCATCGGTTCGGTCACGGTGCTACGCTCAGCCTACAAAAACACTTGACGAGCATTACGGTTGGGGCTTGTCGATGGTTCACTAAAAAGTCCTTCAATCGCGCGGAATATCTGCTTCCGACTCAGTGCCGAATCGAAAATCCGGAGAATTCGCCGGAGGCGGCGAGATCGGCAATCTTCGCGTCGCGAATGTATCCCCCAAGTTGAACGTCAATTTCGCCCAGAAATCGTCGTATTTCAGCTGCTTCTCCCTCAACGACAAGGGAGACTCTCCCATCCGAAAGGTTACGGACAAAACCAGTTACGTTGAATCCTTTGGCGATCTGCTGGCTCGTGAATCGAAAGCCAACACCCTGAACGTGCCCGGAATAATAAACCTCGCTGCGTTGTTGACGAGTCGAGCCCATTGCCCTGGTCGCATTCCTGTCCAAAGCGTGACGTTGGATCTCAATATAATTGAGGTCGGTTGCAACTTCTAGAGCCGCAGCAAGACGCCAACGAGACGCTTCCTTTAACTATCGCCGACCTTTACGTCACCCAGATCGACGTGAATCGCGTTTGACAGCTCACGCGCGGTGCTACGCGAGTATTCGATGTCAAACCAAAGAACCTTACCGTCCGCATCCAGTAGATAGGTCCGAGGCGCATATTTCGTGGCTACTTGTGAATACAGTGCCCTGTCCGGGTCTCTTAACATCTGAACCCCAGCCTCACCTCCGTCGGTCAACATATCGTTGATTTGCTCAGGCGGGTCGGCGATATTTATCGCGACAACGCTCGTCCCCGAGTTTTCAAATGGGACAACGACTTCCTCTTTAAGGCGTTTGACCTGCTCACGTCCCAGCCGGTTCTCATTGGACCAGAGCACGACCACCGTGAGCTTTTCGCCAAGAAATTCCTTGAGCGAATGCTCGTCGCCCTTCAAGTCGGTCAGTTGTGCGTCTGGGAACTTGTCTCCCACCTTCACCAAACAGGTGTCCCAGTGCTGCTGGCTCATTAATACGTGCGGTTCAAAAACATAGTCCGGTAACTCAGGAACCGTCAACGCAACCTTCGGCATCTTACTCGCGATGCTTGGGGGCGCCGTGTTCGAGTTGCTTGTTGATTCGATGGGCTTGGGCTGCTCCTTCATGGGCGGTTTTTCGGCAACGGAAGCTGCGGCGGGACCCTGGTCTTGGACCGCCGGAGCCGACTCCGTATTGGGCACCTCAGATTCTGGAGTAATCGTTTCCGCCACCGAGCTGGAAGAGCCTACGTCATCATGGTTCGCAACTGTCCCCGCGACCGGGCTGGGAGACGCTGTTTCGGAGGATGGTTGACTACAACCCGCGAACATGAACGTCAAAAGCACAAAGGTGAAATGTTTACGGGGCAATCCGACACCACTCCATTGACTCATCACGACCGCTCCAAGCTTCCACGAGAGAAAAGACACGAGTGAGTGGGAGCAAACTCGATCCACCCACCAGTCACGTAGTTTCGCGTTCCGAGCCCAAATCGTCAACGGTTTCCGCGGACGCTACTGCCACTTTTTTGAGCGTTCATTTACACCGATCCGTCACTGCAAAGCCTGGCGGGGGCATCGACTGCGAGTTTGCGAGGGTTACGCGATCTAAGTGAATTACTCAAGCGATTCCGCGTTAGAAGCCCCGTTTACATTTCCCTTAACTTTCATGTTGCTCTGCCGCATCTTTCCTCTTAACGGCTGGCGTTTGCCTTACCGGCATTTCTTTTCTCGCAGGTCGGATGAGCTTACCTTCACGACTTCGAATCAGGTTCTTTGCGTGAAAACTCGCGAACATTGAGTTTCGTCTAATGTTCTGTAAACCGGTCTGAGCCGGGATCGCGGCCTTGGAAATAGTCCTTTTGCCAGCCGCGTTTCAAAACATCTTCGTCTCCGGTCGCCATCAGCCGATGGAATTCATTCCGACCGGCACTCCAGCTATGGTAACTGGCAGACAGCTCTGGATTGTTGTCGAGTGATTCAACACGAGGCAAAAGGTTGTCGAGCAGCCCGCATGGGTAGGGCACTAGCCCTTAAACAAGCGAAGCCCCCTGCACGATTCGCGGTTAGCGCATAAAAATACTCGAAAATCCCCAGCGAATCGCGTGATTCTGGTGTGGTGCCGTTTCCGCGACTCGCCAGTTATGGAGGACTTTCGAGTGAACACGAGGATACGCCCCGCAGCCGGTTCTCGCAAGCACGGCGCTCGTTGTCACGAAGCTTGGCGGAAGCAGTGGCAACGGCGTCAGCGACGAATTGCCCGGCGACTCGACAAGCAACACCGGGAGCCGAATGACGGCCTCAGTGGTGAACGGCCCGTGCTGCAAGGCGCGAACGTGCAGTGCGTGATGGGCGAACGTCAGTGTGGCACCGCGTATGGCGGCGTGGCCGTCATGCACCAATTGGTCCGCGAGTTACAACTGGCTGAAGCGATCGACCAACGGTTGCAGTTATTGAAGTGGCACAAGCCTTACCATGAATCGGATCATGTCTTGAACTTCGCCTATAACGCCTTGTGTGATGGAACGTGTTTGGAAGACATGGAATTGCGTCGCACGGACGAGGCCTATCTGGATGGATTGGGCGCACGGCGGACTCCTGATCCGACCACTGCCGGAGACTTCTGCCGAAGATTTGAAGAACACGATGTTCGCACCTTGATGGAAGTCTTCGATGAGACGCGCCTCAAAGTTTGGCAGCGCCAGCCCGCGGAGTTCTTTGCAGAAGCACAGATCGATATGGACGGCACGTTGGTCGAGACCGGCGCCGAAAAGATGCAAGGCATCGATATCTCCTACAACGGCGTGTGGGGTTATCACCCGCTGGTCGTTTCGCTGGCGAATACAGGCGAGGTGCTGTCGGTTGTGAATCGCAGCGGTAACCGACCAAGTCACGAAGGTGCCGCCGCCGAAGCTGACAAGGCGATCGCTGTCTGTCGGCGAGCAGGCTTCCGCCGCATCCGACTGCGCGGCGATACAGACTTCACGCAGACCAAGCATTTGGACCGCTGGGACGAGGATCACGTGACGTTTGTGTTCGGCGTGGATGCCAGGATTCCCTTGCAAATCCAGGCCGACGAGCTTCCCGACAAGGCTTGGAAAAAGTTGCGGCGAGCGCCTCGCTACACGGTCAAGACGAACCGCCGCCGCAAACGCGGCAAGGTCAAAGAGCGGATCGTGCGAAAGCGTCAGTTCGAGAACGTGAAGTTGAAGTCGGAGGATGTCGCCGAAATGGAATATCGCCCCACAGCGTGTCGCAAGACTTATCGTTTGATCATCGTGCGGAAGAACTTGATTCGCCGGGATGGACAGGGCGAGCTATTCCCTGACTACCGCTACTTCTTTTATCTCACGAACGATCGCACGGCGACTTCTCAACAGATCGTATTCTCCGCCAATGACCGTTGCGATCAAGAGAACCTCAACGCGCAACTCAAAGGAGGCGTTTGTGCGCTGACGACACCCGTTCACACGCTGGTGAGCAATTGGGCCTACATGGTGATGACCAGCTTGGCGTGGAATCTCAAAGCGTGGTTGGCGTTGTGGGGCATGCCGTCAGGAACGTCGAGCGAGCAAATCACTCAGCGTTCGCAACAACAGCGCGTGCTACGGATGGAGTTCAAAACGTTTGTGAACTACTTGATGCGTCTACCGGCCATGGTGACACATACCGGTCGCCGTGTGATGGTGCGATTCATCAGTTGGTCGCCGCTGCAGCCAGTCCTGTTCCGCGTGCTGGAGACCATTCGCCGTCGGCGCTGTTAATCGGTTACGCGGCGGCTCGCGTCAGCGCCGCACAAGAGTCGCGAGTACGTCCGCTCGCGTCGCCCCACTCAGCAACCCTCCCACCGTCCCCGCCAAACTCTAATGAAGCAACCACAATTCGATTACTTGCCGCTCCGCGACGGAGCTTCGCTAACGCTGCGCGCCGCGAATCGCCCTACGAGCCCGCGGCGTTCGCTTGTTTAAGGTCTAGACGGCAACCGTGACTCCCATCAAACTTACGCACGTATTAGGATAATGCCCCGTACTTCCAAGATACGTCACGCGTTCAAACTGAGTCCCGTAACGATTCGGTTGATTCCAAAGGAGTATACATTGTAGGCCTTTCCGTTTTGCCGCAGCCTGTGTCAGGATTCCTGGTATTCGCACGGCAAGCACTGGTGTCCGAATGTCTCGATAAATTGCTCCTGACATCCAAGCCCACAAAACACACGTAGCAACCGTTGAAAGCAGGCAGGTCACCGCGATAACTCTTTGTAGCAAAATACAGCTAAGGGAAGGGATGCGCATAACAGTATTCCGGATTTTGGTGCCGAGGAGATGCTGTAGCCACCGCGCTTGGCCCAAGATGGTGCTGCGATAGCCTGCGAGCTCGGGCATCATTCTTCTGCGAGACCTTCATACATATCGCGGTCAGTTTTCGTCAACAGATTGTTGTTTCCACCACCAACGAAAGGATGCATGAGATACTTCTCAGCGTAAGTTTGATTTGTTTCTGGGTCGACATGGTCTCTAATTTCACCCGTTTGCATGTTGGTAAGCGTAGTTTTGGCAAGCCCTATACCATGTCCGATTTCGTGTGCGACGATCTCCCCGAACGCGTCGACATCCGGATTCCATTCGTAGATGAGCTCGCCCAATCCGGTGCGATTTATGCCAACTGAATCCGGAGGGGAAGTTGCATTAAGTTCCTTTCCGATAACGACGTTTGCCGCGGTTACAAACTGCTTATCCACGTCGTCATCTGTCACAATCGGGCGGGTCGTGCTCCACCGGACGCTGTGTGCTGAAACGTCGACACAGTCACCTCGAAATCCACGATAGCCCTATAGTCCCAGGGTTGGTTCTTCATGATGATGAATTCCTCGGCCCTTTGGAACACCGCTGGAATGGCATTCACTACGGTCACCGGTAATCTATCAGACACTTGGACATCGCACAAAGGTTGACGCTTCGTTTGCCGGACTCAATATGGAAAGTTCGAGTATGTATCGGTAATTCTCATTGCAATTGCGTTCATGGTAAGATGGCGGGCACTGTCGGCATCCCGTAAATACCAGCACGCTTTGGAGAAAATAGTTATGAATCAGCCAAGAACCAAGACTCGCCGCGATTTCCTAGCTAGTTCTACGACAGCGACGGCTGCTGCTGCATTGGCCACGATCGTTCCATCCCACGTATTGGGCCTCGAAGGATCAACAGCCCCCAGTGAAATGCTAAATCTTGGCGTGATCGGCATCGGTCCCAGGTGTACCTATGATCTCAAGTCGATGCTTCAGTTTTCCGATGTGCGATGCGTCGCCATCGCAGAGGTGCAGGCTAAACGGCGCGAGGCGGGGAAATCGCTCGTCGACGAGCACTATGGCAACGAAGACTGTGTTGTTTATCGCGACTTCCGCGAATTGCTCGATCGCAAAGACATCGACGCCGTGTTGATTGCGACGGGCGACCGCTGGCATGCCGCTGCTTCGATTTTGGCAGCCAAGGCCGGCAAGGACGTTTACAGTGAAAAGCCCTGCGGCATTACGATTGCAGACTGTCAAGAACTGGCTGATACGATTCACAGGGAAAGTCGAGTATTCCAAGCGGGCACGCAGCGACGGAGCGTGCCGAATTTTCAGAAGGCGGTCGAACTTGTCCACAGCGGCAAACTTGGCAAGATCCACACCTTGCACGCATCTGTCTACCTACCAGTCCTAGACAACACTTGGTTGCCGGCTCAGCCGACACCGCCACGCGACGTCGTCGACTGGAATCTCTGGCTCGGGCCGGCGGCTTGGCGGCCATTCAACCAAAAATATGTAGATGGCGGTTGGCGAGGACAATGGGATTTTGATTCCGGCGCCAAGTTACTCGATTGGGGCGCACACACCGTCGATCTTTGCCAATGGGCCAACCGCGCCGACGATACGATGCCCATCGAGTACGAACCGAATGAACAAAACATCATCTGCACATATGCCAATGGCGTAAAGCTGGTGATCGATTTCCTCCCGCAACCGTTCGGTGACCGATCGCCACACTACATCACGCGGTTGGGAACTTGTCCGGTGCGGTTCGTCGGCGATGAAGGTTCTGTCGAAACGGGCGATGAAGGTGAGATCGTTGCGAGCTCGGCGACTTTGCAAAGTGAATTGCCCGATGCCTCCAAACGAGTTCGCGGCCTTGACGTCTCCGCGCACTCTCGCAACTTCTTCGATTGTGTTCGCTCACGCGGCAAGACAGCGGCCAACCCAGACGTGATGCGTCGCTCTCACATCGCCTGCCACGCGGCAGCGATTGCCTGGATTTTGCGGCGCAAGCTGACACTTGATCCGATAAAGGAAGAATTTATGAATGACGACGAGGCCAACCTGCTTCGCGCTCGCGGTGCTCGAAACTGGACCACCTAGTTCTTGAGAAGCTAATTATCAACTGCCGTTTACCCGCAAGCCTGCCCCGCGCGCTGTGACTCGTGGATCTTTGAATCGTCTTTTAGGACACCATCATGCGACCTCTTTGCTCATTTTTATCAATACTCTGTGGCATTTGCTGTTGTTCCCTCACGCTGGCAGATGAGTGGCCGCAGTGGCGCGGGCCCGAGCGTAATGGGGTTTGGCAAGAAACCGGAATTGTCGATCAGTTTGGGTCGGAGCAAATTGCGATCAAGTGGCGACAGGCCATTGGCGCTGGCTACAGTGGGCCGACCGTTGCGGACGGTCGAGTTTATGTGACAGATAGGATCGTAGAGCCGGAGCAGATAGAGCGTGTCCACTGCTTTGATTGGAAGACCGGAGCAAAAGTGTGGTCGCACCAGTATCCGTGTTCCTACTCGGTCGGTTACGCCGCAGGTCCGCGGGCCTCCGTAACTGTGAACGAAGCCAAAGCATACGCACTCGGGGCGATGGGGCACTTCAATTGCTTCGATGCCGCGACTGGCAATGTGCTCTGGTCGCATGACTTGAATGCTGAATACGCGATCGAGGAATCGAGGCGGATGCCGATTTGGGGCATCGCAAGTTCGCCTCTGATTTATCGCGACTTGGTCGTTGTACACATCGGAGCGACGAATGATGCTTCGATCGTTGCTTTTGATCAGAAGACGGGCAAAGAACGCTGGCGGAGTCTCAACGATCGCGCACAGTACTCGGCTCCGATTCTGGTTCAACAAGCGGGACACGAGGTTCTCGTTTGCTGGACCGGCGATGGCGTTGCTGCCCTAGATCCGGCGTCGGGCAAAGTTCATTGGCGAGTGCCCTTTACACCCCGAAAAATGCCAATCGGCATCGCTACGCCCGTAGTTGACGGCGATCGTTTGTTCGTAACATCGTTTTATGATGGCTCGTTGATGTTGCGGCTTGGCCAAGACAAGCTCGAAGTCGAAACACTGTGGCAGCGAGCTGGGCGCGACGAGAAGAATACGGAAGCTTTGCATTCGATCATTAGCACTCCGATATTTGACGGTAACTATCTCTACGGCGTCGATAGCTATGGCGAGTTGCGGGGCCTCGCTGCGGCAACTGGCGATCGACTTTGGGAAGACCAAACGGCAACACCTCGCAATCGTTGGAGCAACATCCACTTCGTCCGCAACGCCGATCGTATCTGGATGTTCAACGAAATGGGTGAGCTAATCATTGCAAAGCTGGATGCGGTCGGATTTCACGAGATCAGCCGCGCACATCTGATCGAACCTACCCGCGAACAACTCAGCGGCAGCGGTCGTCGCGAAGGAGTCTGCTGGGCACATCCGGCTTTCGCTTACAAACACGTCTTCGCTCGGAATGATCGTGAATTGGTGTGCGCCAGTCTCGCTGCTGACCGATGATCTTAGGCGCGTACTCGCTTGATCCAATAGTCGACTGCAAATACGACCCCCGCTGCGATTAACGCCGCCGCGCAAACGGCGAAGACTTGTCCATCAAATTGTTGCGGCAGAAAAACCTCGAAAGTTTTCTCCTTGAACTTCTCGATATCGGGAGCTGTGTCTTTCTGAAACGGCCACAATTTTCGCAACGCACCGAACATGAAACCACACAGCAAAGACATCGTCGTCGCGTGATGATGGCTCAGCAACCAGCGAAGCAACTTGCTGAACAGTACAAGGCTGATTGAACAGCCACCGCCGAAGACAGCAATCGTCAGTAAGCCTTCGCTGATGTTATTTCCGTGCAAGAAGTCTCGCGGAATGTCAGTCAAGTGCTCATAGACGCCTAAGACTAACAATATCATTGCTCCACTTATCCCCGGCAGAATCATCGCGCAAATCGCGATACAACCGGAGAAGAAGATGTACGCATGACTTGGTGGTGGAGATGCCGTCGAGTTTTGTAGGGTGCTGACCCAGTACGCAAACACGGCACCGATCAACCCCAGCGATACGCATCGAATCGATTGCATGCCGGTTGCCGTCTGGATGAGTCGTGCCACCAATATGGCCGAGGCAAAGATCGCACCAAAGAACAGTGCAAAGGTTAGTGCTCTGGTTGTTGCATTATTGAGCAGCAGGCCGACGATCAGCGTCATTGCGATCACGCCCGAGATGAGGCCGGCGCCGAGCGTAGCGAGGAACCGCAGGTCGAGATGCTTAACAAGTTTGCTCCACTCGTGACGGCGAACGTGTTCAAATGCAACTCGATCAACATGACTTATCGCGGTTACCAGACGCTCATAAATGCCGAGTATCAACGCAACGGTTCCGCCGGAAACACCGGGGACGACGTCTGCACATCCCATGCACACGCCTCTAAGTGCATTGCGAACGTCTGCCGCCAGTGAATCGCCCTCGATCTTCATGAGACGCTCGCCGATCAATTGCCAGGCGGTGGCAACATAAATCCATCCGCCCCGCCGTACTCATTAAGCCGCGCAGCATCATAGCCTTCGAGCGGCGGATTTGGCGGCAGTGTAAGCGTGGAGTGAGGTTGCTCTAAAACCGGCATCAGCGTTTGTAGGCCGTGGTCCGGAACGGGGACCAAATGTACGCCTATCGGCTGTGGCGGAAGGTAGCTCGCTCGTGTTTCGAACACCGGTCTAGTTGGTACGGGGTGAAACTTTGAATGTGGCGGGCGGATGGTCGGCTGCTCTGCAGCATATCCTGACGCACTGCCGTGATGCATGAACGGGCCTGAGACGTACGGTTGTGCGCACGCCACGTAATCTTGCAGACGCTGCCGATCCTGACACGAGGTGCATTCGGCAGGATCTTGTATACCAAACCGGTGCCCTGTGATTGGCACAGGTCCCCCTAGAGTTTGAGCGACTGTGGGATCGTATATTCGTTGTGACGGAAGCACTGGTGCGGCGCATCCGGCAATTGTCACCGCGCATAAGGCGATCGACCCCACCACCCAAACTCTGATTCTGCATCCCTGCAACATGCTAGCACTCGTAGCCGCAAACAACCGTATTCAGCCCCGGAAATCGGCTGATCGCTCCCGCAAACTTTACATAATCCGAGAATTCGAACTAAGCCGACAACTCGCTTGATCCGAGTAGAGCCCGTTGCTACTTGAAATGCCCAAGCTATTTTTAGCCACCCTCAACCAAGCTTCGTATCAACCTGTCGCCTCGAGCAGACTGACCTTCATGCTCTCTCAACACTCGCGCGAGCACCGCATGACGCGGATTATTACACGATCAACCACCCTTGTGTGCCAAGTTGACGAGCAGAGTCTTTTGTCGACCAACAGACAATCCGTATCGCCGGGAAGTTGCCGAGCTAAATCAGCTCGTGAATCGGCTCAATTTCCGAGTCGACTGGATAGCGAGGCGTTCCCGAGCCGTCGAATAGCCGATCGCGATGGGCGTCGATGCCCAGCTTGTGGTAAAGCGTCGCGAATACCTCTTGAAACTTCACAGGACGCTTGCTGGGTTCTTCGCCGTACTTACTGGTCTCACCGATAACCTGCCCCGTTCTCATACCGCCTCCAGCCAAAACCGCGGCGTTCGCTTGAGGCCAGTGGTCACGGCTATTGTTTTGGTTGATCTTTGGGGTTCTTCCGAACTCACCCCACATGACCACCGACACATCTCTATCCAACCCGCGTTCGTGCAAATCGGAAATCAACGCGGACAACCCTTGGTCGAGCAAGGGAAATTCTTCGCGCGAGCGAGGGAAGTTCATACCGTCGCCGCCATGCCAGTCCCATCGGCTATAGTTTAATGCCACATAGCGAGCGCCAGCCTCAACCAAACGTCTTGCAATGCAAAAGTTCTCAATCATCTTCGGCGCACCATCGCGTTGAAATCTTTCGTCGCTCTTACCATAGCGTTCGACGATTTTCGGATCTTCTTTAGACAAGTCGAGTGCGTCTCCAAGCTTGGAATCCGTCAAGATGTCGAGCGCCTGGCCCATATAAGCATCGACGCTTTGCATGCGCGCCCCCGCATCAACATCGCGTCGGAACTGATCCACTGCGGCGCGCAATTGGTCACGATCCTGTAGTCGCTCCAAGGTAATCCCTTGCAGAACCATATTGTCCGATTTTTCGCGAGCCTTGCGTCCAACAAGATTAAACGGGTTATGCATGGGGCCGAGGAACCCGGCGATCCCCGGTTCGCCCCAAGTCCGATTCCCAGTCGCATACATCATTGCCAAGTTAGGCGGTATCGCTTTGTTCGCGGCGCCTGCCAAACGGGAGACCCAAGCACCCGCGGACGGCCAGCCACCGCTCGGCCCCCGCTCGCCGAACTTTCTTCCCGTCATACACTGATAGCAGTCGTGCCTTCCATCCGAGTCGCTCAACGATCTCACGATCGCAAATTTGTCGGCCATCTTCGCAAGGTTTGGAAACAACTCGCAAAACGCGATGCCAGGCACATTGGTCGCAATCGGATCGAACTCGCCACGAATTTCGGTAGGCGCGTTCGGCTTCAAGTCCCACATGTCGAGGTGCGACGGACCACCAGGGAGGTAGATGTTGATGATCGCTTTGTTCGAGGTCCCAATTCCCGCGGCAGCTTCAGCCTCGAGGATCTGGTTCAGCGCCAACCCTCCCATTGCGGCTCCACCAATCTGCAAGAACCCGCGGCGAGAGAATCGGTCGCAGAATCCGGGATTTTCTTCCGGTCGTCCAAGAATTGTGAGCAAGGGAGTGTTCCTTCGACTATCTAAAGTTTTAACCGAAATGCCAGCCAGCACTTCGCAATCTTCGTCGGCGCCCCCATTCTATCGACGCCGACTGATGAACCACAAGTCAGTTTTGTCGGCATAATTCGTTGGGAAGACAATTCTTATCGAACGGAAGTTACGAAGCCACAGGTACAACACGCTAATCTCGCTGTGCCTCACACCTCTTTTTGCCAATCACAAGCGAATTCGCTTATACTCACCCGCGAACCAACGGCTCACATCATTCTTGTAGTACTTGGAAAAGCGACTTTCGCTGGGGCCGCCGGGGAGATTGGTCCACGCTTCATTTGTGCCAAGGTCGGTCACGAAGTGGTATGAGGGTGCAAAAGTCGACTCGCGGGTTGCTGTTTGGAGGACGTGGCCTTGAAAGGGTGTTGCGTGATTACCTGGCATTGGGTAGCGACGACTGTTAAAGCCCAACATTCGGCCCACCTGATGCTTGCCAAAAAAACGATCCGTGAAATGAAAGCTGTTCACACTCGACCAAGGTTGATCAGGTTCATTCTCCGTCCGTTCGCCAGCCCGCCGAATCAAATCGGATTTGTTCCGTCCCCTCCACCAAATCGATGCTTCTCGTTTCAATAGCCGATCTGCGGCCCCCAAGACCATCATGGAGTAGCCGGCTCGCGTGCAGATATAGAGCATGCGGCGCCAACCGATTCCTTGTTCGTGCCCCAGCACCTCGACAATCACATTTCGATAGAGCTTCAAGAACAGTGACGCCTCGCAGCTTGTGGGAGCGTATGAGTAATCCCACTTCGACAGAACATCTTTAACTCGTCCGTTGGGCAAATGGGGAAGGAAGACGGCAAGCAGGTCACGTGCTTGGACACTGACCAGGTCATACTGAAGCGACTGCATGTCTTCGCAAGTTGCTTTTGGTATCTCGCTCAGCCGCTCGCAGATCCGTCGCTTTCGGTAGTCCGTCAGCGGTTGAGTAACGAACATGGGGACTCCTGCGACGTTCTTCTCTTCGTTCGCCGTCGCCAGAAATCCTTCCGGTGGATCATAGACGCTTGGCAGCAGTTCGCTGGCAACCCAACCTTGCCAATGGTTTGCCGAATCCCACGCCGGTATTGGTGCGAGCCCGATTTGTCCACCGCCGCGTTTGGGAAATCGCCCGCAACACTGCAAACCAATGTGTCCATCACGGTCGGCGAACACCCAGCACAGCGTTGGTTGGGCGCATTCTCGCGCAACGCGCATAGCCTCGCGAGTATTTGTCGAACTGATCACATCTAGCCAAGCCGAGATTGCGGTGCCGTTGCCCTCGTACATTCCGCTCCAGGATATCGAAAGATGAAGGCCTTCACCCTGTTGATCCAAGTCGCTGTCAATGATTCCCTGCGGATTGTGATAGACTCGGAGGCGTGTCGCGTCCGTTCCTTTGCGCACGATCTCTTCTTCGCGCACCTGAAAGTCGAGCCATTCTTCGCCGCGGCGATATTGCCACCCCGTTTCCCCGCCGATTCGGCAGTCTTCTACGAAGTAGTCGACGGTGTCTCCTTTCATGTAGGTAACGCCCCACGCCAATCGCTCGGTCCGCGCGACGGCAAATAAAGGGCAGCCCGGCAATGTCGCACCCATGACATATCGATCGTCCCACGCTAACACGGCCTCATACCAAATCGCGGGCAAGCGATTGATCTCCAGGTGGGGATCTGCCGCGAGGAGCGCGCGTCCGGTAGCGCTTCGCTGGGGGCTCACGGCCCACGCGTTGCTGCCCGCCAATCGCGGCAGGTCCGTGATCATTTCGAGTGCCTCGTCAGACAACTGATTCGACATCTTGATTTGACGAATCAGGGCAAAGTCCACGTCATCGAGTCGAGGCGTGAACAACTCACGCAAAGCATCGTCATTGACTCCGGCGTGAATCAATTCGAGAAGCAATCGCTCATTCTGCATCTGTCCAACTGCCAACCCGCCAAAACTGAGCAGCTTGCCAATCAGGAGTACAGCTTGTTGGTTCCAGGGCTGTGGTTGAAACCCCGTTGCCCACATCGGCAAAGACCGCCCGGAGTCTTTCAATCCGTCATTGACTCCCTCGCAATAGGCCGTCAATTGTGAGAAAGTCCGGTCATCCAGATTCCGCACTTCCGTATCCAGATCGAGGTTTAGGCCGATCCGTCGAAAGAAGCCGTCGGTCTCAAACATCTCCGGTGTACCGGCAATTTCTTCGGCAGCATGGCCGCTCGCAACGCTTCGGGAAAACAGTAATTGAGTGGGACGGTCGGTGGCATGCATGTAGCCAAGTCCGAATAGAGCATCCAACCAAGTTGCTCCCCGGACATGTGGCACTCCGTTGTCGTCTCGCGCCACCTCGAATCGGCGGCGTGTATTGGGGAGAGGAATTTTTTTCATCGAATGTACGCGCGGTGAACGGATCGATCCATGAAATTCTAGCACGTTCGTGAACAGCGAGTCCCCGACACGACGCTGTCAGCCTGCAAGTGTATAGTAACATCTTCATTGGTAGGTTGTTGCTGCCGCGGACAATGGAATGTAGAGGCCGCTTGATCGCGAGGCGAATCGGTTCGCAAGTACTGACACTAGGGATACACAATTTGTCATCCAGATTTCGCCGCAACCTAACCGGACTCGCCTTCGTAAGTCCCTGGCTACTGGGATTGGTATTGCTATTCGTGTATCCGTTTGTGGCTTCGCTGTATTGGAGCTTTTGTCGGTTCGATTTGCTCTCGCCGCCGCAATTCATCGGCACGGAGCACTACCGGAGGTTGGGGAGTGAGATCGTGGCAGGTCAAGGGTTTGGTCGCGCGATTTGGAACACGGTTTATTTCGCATCGCTCTCGGTTCCGCTGTCGATTGTGTTAGGAATCGGACTTGCTACGATGCTCTCCTGGAATGTTCGTGGGCAGTCCATCTATCGAACTCTCTTCTTTTTGCCTTCCGTTGTCCCGGTTGTGGCATCGTCGACGTTGTGGCTCTGGTTGCTCGATCCGCGCGATGGGATCGTAAATCGCTTGCTTGAGGTAGCCTCTCTGCCTAAGCAACTGTGGTTTAAAGGCGCTTCGGAAGCCTTGATGACTCCTAGCTGGTTCGACTTCGGGTCGAAGGATGCTCTCGTACTGATGAGCCTCTGGGGTGTCGGGAACTTTATGGTGATCTACTTGGCAGCGATCGGTGACATTCCTAAACAGCTTTACGAAGCAGCAGAGCTAGATGGTGCCGGACGCGTGCGGAGACTGTGGCATGTTACTCTGCCGATGCTCTCGCCGGTGATCTTTTTCAATTTGGTCATGGGTATGATCCAATCGGTGCAGGCATTTACGCAGGTTTACATCGTCAGCGAAGGGACTGGGGAACCGGCGACTTGGTCACTGATGCTTTCCTTACATTTGTTCCTATCCGCGTTTCAGGATTTGGACATGGGGTACGCGTCTGCGATGTCCTGGTTGCTGTTCGTGTCTTTGCTAATGGCAACGGCGTTCCTGTTCCGTACATCGAGACACTGGGTACATTACCACGGAGTAGGCCGTTGAAATCAGTTCCTTTGATCATTATCTGCCTCTTGATGCTGCTCGGGTTGGGGTTGGTGGTAGTTTCATCGAGCGGCATGCATGACGGACGCAACATCGCTCCAGATGGTCGCAAGGAGGTCGTATTTTGGCACTTTTGGGGCGGTGCCGACCGCGATGTTGTAGAGGACGTTGTCGCGAGATTCAATTCGCACCAGAGCGAACATTTTGTTCGAGCGGTTGCAATGCCGGGCAATAACCTCGACATGAAGCTGTTCATGGCCATTGCTGGTGGTGATCCGCCAGATGTAATCAATCAAGACGATCCGATCGTCGCTGACTGGGCCGAACGGGGAGCGATATTGTCGTTAGATGAAGTGGCGAGTCCTCAAGAAATCGAGACGCTTCGCAATTGGCTGGTACCGGCGGCCAGAGGCTTGGGGACTTATCGTGGCAAAATGTTTGCCTTGTGCAATGGCCTAGACATTCGCGCACTTTACTACAACAAAACTTTGCTCGATCAACATGGCTTGCGACCTCCGACTTCGATCGAAGAGTTAGACGAAGTAGCTAAGGTGACCACTTTGGTCAACGCGGCGGGGCAGGTCGAACGATTTGGGTATCTGCCAGACGCCCGTCGACTGTGGGCATGGGGCATTGTTTTTGGCGGCGACTTTTACGACACCTCAGCCGGGCAGGTTACGCTCGCGAGTAAGCCGATTGTGGCGGCCTTGGACTGGATGATGAGTTATCGCACGAGATACGGCACTGCCGCTCTTGCAGCCTATCGGCAGGGCGATCAGTCGCTGCCAGGCAAAGCGTTCCCCCTGCTGGCCGGTCGATATGCGTTAGTGATGGACGGTCAGTGGCGAGTGCGAGATATCGTGGCGGCTGAGGCTGCGCAGCGTCGCGCAGGACACGAAGTCACAGAATATGGCGTGTGTTCACTGCCGTCTCCTCCAGGAGGTCGCGACAACGCAGGTTGGGTGAACGGCAACTTCTTCCTTGTGCCCCGGGGCTCCAGCAACCCAATGGGAGCTTGGGAGTTCATGAAGTTTTGGAGTGGTTTTGGTGGCCACGAACAGGACGCTGCTGAGACTTGCATCGCGGGCGGCTGGATTCCAGTTTCGGAGGCGGTCTCCCATCAGCCGACGTTCCAAACGCACCTTCAGCAGCAGCCGCTCTTCGCCACCTTCGTTGAACTGGCTGCGAGTTCGTCCCAAGTTCCGACCCCAGTGATTCCCGGCGCTGCATTCTTTCAGCGCACCGTCAACGACGCCGCCGCATCGGCACTGTATGTCGAGGAAGCTGTCGATGCCGAGCAGTTGCTGAAACAGGCATCCACGAGAATTCAGGATCGTCTCGAGCGAGCTCGTGTGAGGACGCCACAGTGAGCCGTCAAAAGACATCGCCTGTCGCTTGGATGCTGTTGCTGATTGCTGCCGTCGTCTTCGCGTTCCCGCTGCTGTGGATGTTGCTGTCGTCGGTAAAACCTTCTACACAACTTGTCAAAGACCCTTATGTGATTTTGCCTGACGAATGGCGATGGCGTAACTACCTCGACGCCGTGCAAGCGATGCCGTTCTTGCGATTCTTATGGAACACAGTACTACTCGCTGCCGGCAGTGTCGCGGGGAGTGTGCTTTCGTGTTCGGTGGTAGCCTATGGCTTTGCCCGACTTCAATGGCAAGGCCGCAACTTGTTGTTCGGCGTATTGATTGCAACGATGCTGCTACCGTGGCACGTAACGATGATCCCACGATTTCTGCTGCTTCGCGAGATCGGCCTTTACAATTCGCTGGGAGCGCTCGTCGTCCCAACCTTTCTGGGCGACGCGTTCTTCATTTTTCTGTTGAGACAGTTCTTTCAGACAATCCCGGAAGAACTGAGCGAAGCTGGCCGTCTCGACGGACTGGGCGAGTGGGGAATCTTTCGCCGCATTGTCATCCCGTTAAGCAAGCCCGCCTTAATGACCGTAGCATTGTTCCAGTTCATCGCGTCCTGGAACGACTTCAGCGGGCCGCTGCTTTACTTGAATGACCCCGACAAATTTCCACTTGCATACGGGCTAGAACAGTTCGTCAGCGCCTACTCGGACCAAACTCATCTACTGATGGCAGCGTCGACCTTATTCACGCTTCCGATCGTTGCCCTCTTCTTACTGACCCAACGCACCTTCCTGAGAGGGATCGCCACAACCGGGCTCAAAGGATAATTACCGCGCTGCGCAGAAGTAACGACGCCGAAGCAATCGACGCAAAATGGATATCAGAAAGGCAAATGCGAAGGCTTGGCTATCGCTTACGATGGCGGATCTTTGCCCGCATACGACGCTTCTTTCGGCCAATCTTGCGTCGTCCTTTTCCGGTTCGCTTCGTTCCCACTTCGGGCTCCCGACGGTAATTCAAGTAGTTAGATTCTTGCCGATTAGCAACAGATTCACTCGGCGAAGCTCAACAGAGTATCAGACCGAATCGTATGCTGGCAAGGGCGTTGTACGTAACCGACCCCCAGAATTCTCTTACCAACCCAAGTTCTGGTGCGAATCTAGCGTGTACTGGATCAGGGTTAAGAGAACATTTGGATCGTAGGGTTTCCGGAGATAGTAGGAGCTGCCGACGGCTCGGGCGCGACGGATCACGTCCTCTGTTTCCATCCCACTCACGATAATGACGGGAATTGCACAGGTCGTCGAACTTTCGCCAAGCTGCTCGCAGACATCGAAACCGCTCCCATCGGGCAGCCCCAAGTCCAATAAGATGAGATCAGGAACCGTTGAATTTGCCAATTCAACCGCCTGTTCGCCAGAATTCGCAGTCGCCGTAACGTAACCGAGTTTTTGTAGACGATACGAGAGCGCGGTGACCTGATCCACCTCGTCATCAACTACCAGAATTCGCCGCGGAGGATCCAATAAAGTCGTCGCACCGGAGGGTTCAGGGAGCGCTGCGGTAGTCATCGGGATATCCGTTCGACTGGAGTTTCTTGGATATATCGCAAGATGCCGTACAGGCGTAACGTCAGGCGGCAGTGATGCACTCTTGAAACGTAGGTCGCACGAACGCGTCGTCAAATGAAAGTGTTGAGAAAATGCAACGCCTGACCGTTTGTATTAGCCTCGGATCAGTCGTTACGTGCCGCGGCGATCAAGGTCGCGGCCCCCATTTCGATCAATTGGCGAGCGGCGGAGGCCCCCAGTGCAACAGCGTCCCTCGGATCGCCCTGAGCCTTAGCAACCAAGCGAGTCGCGCCATCAGTGCTCAGCACTGTCGCGTCCAAATGCAGCTCACCATCCTCGACTCTTCCCCACGCCCCAACCGGCGCGAGACAACCTCCCCGCAGTTCCAGTAGCAATGTCCGTTCGGCTAGGACGCAGGCATGCGTATCCGGATCATCTAGTTGCGTTACGGCGGCCATCGTTTCCGAGTCATCCAAACGTGTTTCCAGCCCCAATGCTCCCTGACCGACGGCGGGCAGCATCACGGAAGGAGGAAGGATTTGTGTGATGCGATCAACCAATCCAAGCCGGTTAAGGCCGGCTTCCGCCAGGATAATTGCGTCGAATTCACCATTATCGAGCTTCTGTAATCGCGTCTCGACATTGCCGCGAATATCAAGAACTTTTAGATCGGGGCGTGCGTGAAGAAGTTGTGATTGGCGCCTTCGGCTGCCCGTACCAACGCGTGCGCCTTCGGGAAGGTCTTTGAATGACGAAAAGCGATTCGATAAAAATGCATCGCGGGGGCTTTCTCGCCCCGGAACGGCGACCAAACCAAGGCCTTCGACGCACTCTGTCGGAAGATCTTTGAGGCTGTGTACCGCCAGATCGACACGATCGTCTAGAAGCGCGCGTTGAATTTCCTTCGTGAAGAGCCCTTGGCTGTTACTCTGAGTGATTGGTGTTGTCGTCCCGTCGCCACCCGTTTTGATGAACACCAACTCGACCTTGGCGCCCAGCTCGGTTAAGCGTGCCGCAACCCAATCGGCCTGCCAGCGTGCCAGTGCGCTGGCTCGTGTTCCGAGTCGGATCGTCGCATCACTTAGAGGGTTCGACGTTGTCGGTACGTTCGTCGGCACGCTTTCCATTTTCACTCGACCCGTTATCGCCACCGTGCTGGGCTATCGCCGCGGAGACGTGGTTACTGATTCGTTCCATTTCCAAGGATTTTTGTTGTTGCCTTGGAACTACGACACCGCAACTCACGACGAACTGAATCGCTTGATCAATCGTGATGTTCAAATCGACAGCTTCGCTTTTCATTACAGTTACGGTAAATCCAGTGACTGGCATCGGCGATGTAGGCATTAAGACACTGAGCACAGGCTCATTTGCGGCAGCTCGAATGTCCGCCATGCTCTCGCCAGTTACAAAACCGATAGACCAGATGCCCTTGCGTGGATACTCAACTGCGACGACACGGTTGAATTCGATTTCGCGTTCTGTCAGTACAAAGTCGGTGACTTGCTTGACCGCACCATACACATTACTCACCAATGGCAGACGCTGAATCAATACTTCAGAGCCATTCACCAGCATTCGCCCGACACCAGCCGCGACAAATTTTCCAATTAGGTACGAAACGAGCAAAAATACCGAGACAAACAGCGGCAGAACGATTCTGCGCTGTAGGTACTCACCGCGGATATACTCGTCTGTATAGTAGCCTACCCACGCACCCTCTTTGTTCCTCGTATATACGCGGTTGGCATGTTCATCGGTGATCGTTAACTCTCCATCGACTACAGCTTTCTCGCCGGTCGGCTCTTTTGTGACTGGGTGCCGCGTGTAGAGCGCGATCAGGTCGCTCGTCAAACTCTCGATAGGTCGAAGAACTGATGTCTCGACTACCGACCACGCCCAAATAAACAGGGCAACCGTCAGCAGCGGCGGCATCAGGATGGCAAGGCCGCGCAAAACCGCTCGACGGAAAGGTCGGTGGGGTTTCTGGGGCGCATCGGCGCTTTGTACGAAGTTATCCATCTAGCGTCCGAATCGGTTCTCTGATCACTCGGCGGGGCTGAAGACGTCTTATCCGCAACCTAGTATCAATGCCATTGTTGGGGCTCTAGGCTTCGGCGGGAAGGGCGTTCAGCGGTCAAATCCAATCCCACGGGCAACAACGGCCACTTCAACGGTCGCAACGCCCGCGCGACGAAGGATCTTCGCAATCTCATTTGCCGTTGCTCCCGTAGTCATAACGTCGTCAACGAGTAGCACTTTGGCACCACTGATAGCGTAGCCCGTAGAAACTCGATAGGCACCGCGAACATTCGCAAGTCGTTCGTCAGGCAATAAAGTACCTTGCTTTCGGGTGTTACGTCGACAGCGAATGAGCCGGGTGGCAGCGGGTACGCCGATTTTTCGGGTTACAGACTCTACAAGTACCTCGGCGCAATTCACTTCGCGCTGCAACCGCCGTGTCCAGTGGCTCGGCACGGCAACGACGTAGTCCGGTGGAACTTCAATTTCCCGCAAAAGTTGGCTTCCAAGCAGGCTTCCCATCGCCAGCGTAAGCGATTCGCCAGTCGACCGCTTCATCTGAAGTACCACTTCGCGGAGCACCCCAGCGTACACCCCAATGGCGTAGGTCCGTTCGAACCGAACTCGCTTGCCCCGACAGTTTGCACAGTCCTCGCTGCCCTCCTTAGCAGCAAGATGTAGTGGGCGAGCGCATCGGCGGCAAGCTCGAAAGTTGAGTTCCGTTAGGTCGCGAATACAACGATCGCAGAGATTGATCCTGTCATTCCGTCCTTCGACCGCCAGCATTGGGAATGCACACGCGGCGCAGCTTGGCGGAAAAAGCAACCTGGCGGTTCGATCGCAGATTTCGCGAACTAGCCGAGTTCGGCAGAGTGAACCTACGGGCACTTGTGATTGTCGCTGCAGCGTGTTCATACTCGAATGCGATGGGGTGCGTACTTCGTGAAACCCTCGTAAATAACTTCGGAACTCGTCGGCTTTCTCACTTGGTCTCGAACACCTAACGCCTGTACAATTCGACAGTTGACTTGGCAAATGTCAAGCCTCCCCCACCGGGAGCTGTATATATGTTGTATTTGCCGATGCTTCTGGAATCCTAAATGCGACTCGAGGAGTTGAACTCAGGTGACTACGTTTACGATCTCGCCATACCTACCAAGCCGCCGCGCTACGCTTGCCGAGGGCCAGCCCATTAGCGAGTTGATGTCGCGTGCACTCGACAACCCGGGACTGATTTCCCTCGCCGCAGGCTTCGTCGACGGGCAGTCGCTTCCCGTCGACATCGTCCGCGAAGTTATGGCAGATCTACTCGGAGACCACGCCGAAGCACGAGCCATGTTGCAATATGGGGCTACGCCGGGGTTACCTGCTCTCCGACGTGAGATTCTGAATCAATGTACGCCAATGGATAGCCGACAGGAGACGCTAGACCGCGTCGTGATCACCGCCGGCAGCAATCAACTTCTGCATCTTGTCGCCGAGAGCCTGCTCGACCCCGGCGACATCGTGCTCTGCGCCGCGCCGACCTATCTGGTCTTCCTCGGTACGCTAGCGAATCTGGGAGCCAAGTCGTGGAGTGTTCAGACGGACGACGGGGGAATGATTCCGGAAGCACTGGAAGAGACATTAGCGCAATTGGCGGACGCTGGAGAATTGGCGAAGGTGAAGGCGATCTACTTGGTACCTTACTTTGACAATCCATCGGGGATCACGATGCCAGCTGAGCGAGTTCAACGGATCGTTGCGATTGCCAAACAATGGTCGCATCGAACTCGAATCCACGTGATCGCCGACGAAGCCTATCGCGAATTAAGGTATAAGGGCGAGGACGTTCCGAGCGTCATCGAGTTCGATGACGACGGCGAAACCGTAATCGTAGCAGGCACTTTTTCAAAGTCTTTTTCACCCGGCGTTCGCATTGGCTGGGGGATTCTACCCGAGCACTTGGTCGGTCCAGTCTGCGCACAAAAAGGTAACATTGACTTCGGCTCACCAAATCTCAATCAGCATTTGATGGCGGAAGTGTTGCGACGCGGTTTGTTTTCGGCGCATGTCGAAACGCTGCGGTCCAGCTATAGCAAGAAGCTGGACGTGATGTTGAATGCCGCTGACGAGTATCTCTCGCCGCTCGCGGGAGTTAAATGGCTGCGTCCAAACGGCGGCTTATACGTTTGGGCGACGCTGCCGCCCCAAGTTGATACCGGCCCGGCGGGCGAATTGTTTGATCGATCGGTCGCTGAGGGCATGCTCTACGTACCTGGACAATACTGCTATCCGAGCGAGGGCCAGCCAGTTGCGAAAAACTGCATGAGACTGAGCTTTGGCGTTCAATCTTGCGAGAAAATACGAGAAGGAATTGCTGCGTTAGCCAGAGCGATTACAGCAGCGTACTAGCCTGGCGACTAATTAACGCCGATGGGAACGGAGTTCCAATGTCGACATTTGATCGGTACTTGCTACGACTGTTTGTCAAAGTGTTGTTCGCCTGCTTTCTGAGCATGGTGGGGCTGTATATCGTCATCGACGCGTTTGGAAACCTTGATGAGTTTATAGGGTACGGTCGAGAACGCGGTGGATTCTTAAAAGTGCTCGCGGACTACTACTCTGCGCGCGTCCCGTGGTTCTTTGACCATGCAAGCGGCCTGCTCGCTCTCGTTGCAGGTATGTTTGCGATAACGTGGTTACAGAAGACGAACGAATTGACGGCGCTCATGGCGGCCGGTATTACGACTAAGAGAATCGTCCGTCCATTAATCGCCGCTGCGGCCTTGGTCAGTATCGTGGCTGCGCTCAATCGCGAGTTGGTTATCCCGGAAGTGCGTGACAAGTTAGTCCGTAATGCTCAGGACTGGCTAGGCGAATCGGCAAAGCAAGTCGATCCCGTGACAGACAATCGAACGGACATTCTCATTGGCGGACGCGCAAGTTTTGCGGCCGAACAACGAATTCAAGAACCCACATTTACGTTGCATCGTCCGCTGGGTGAATACGGGAGAAAGCTTATCGCAGAGAATGCGTTCTATCGCGAACCTGCCGGTGGTCGGCCAGGCGGCTATTTGCTTGAAGGCGTTACTATCCCTGCAGAGCACGCTACCCTGCCGTCGGCCAGCCTCGAGGGCGAACCCGTGATCCTCAGCTCATTCGACAATTCGGATTGGCTGCTCCCGAATCAATTGTTCGTCGTTAGCGACGTCACCTTCTCGGACCTTGCCTGCGGATCGCAGTACCGAGCATTTGCTTCAACAAGAGAACTCGTTACAGGACTTAGTAACCCAAGCCTTGACTTTGGTCTTAGAACACGCGTCTCGATGCACGCACGATTCGTCCAACCCCTACTCGATATGACGTTGTTCGTCTTGGGGCTGCCGCTGGTGCTAACTCGCCAAAATCGCAGTGTATTTGTCGCCGCAGGACTGGGAATCGCCATCGTGATCGCCTACTTTGCCGTGACGAGTGCTTGTCAGGCCATGGGTGCCAGCGGTTTCTTGATGTCACCCGCACTCGCTGCTTGGGCACCACTGATCATTCTCGCCCCTACCGCCGCCGCACTCTCGCAGCCGATTTGGGAATGACGATCTGGCGATGGACTCAGCCCAGCTTCGGCTCTTAACTCAGCGCGATCTGCGACTTGCGACCCGCACGCTGGCGAGCCACAATACGCGTCTCGCTGCTCTGGTTGCTATAGTCAGGCCAGCGTCATCCCCCATTCACCTCAACTCGGACGACCTTGCCATGTCACGATACTTCGACCGTCGACGATTTCTACAATCCTGCTCGCTCACTTCGGCAACCTTGGCGACAGGCATCGCATCTTTGGACGCCGAAGCCGCACAACCGATCGTGCGGAACGGGACTTCAAAGTTCAAATTCAGCCTCGCAGCCTATAGCTATCGAAAGTTGCTACAAGGCAAGCAAGCTGAACTCACCTTGGCTGACTTCATCGACGATTGCGCCAAAATGCAACTCGAGGGCACAGAGCTTACGTCGTACTACTTTCCTAATCCAACGACGCCCGAATACCTGCGACAATTGAAGCAACATTGCTTTCGACTGGGGCTCGACGTGTCGGGAACTGCGGTGGGGAACGACTTCGGTCTTCCGCCGGGTGAGAAACGGGACGAGCAGATTGCGCACCTAAAGCGCTGGATTGACAACGCAGAGATCTTGGGTGCACCGGTAATTCGCGTGTTTGCCGGACATGTTAATAAGCAAACTACTGCGGAAGAGTCGCATAAATTGATGGTGGAGGGCTTAGAAGAGTGTTGTGAATACGCTGGGAATCACGGCGTTCATTTGGCGTTAGAGAATCACGGTGGCCCAACGGCGACGGCTGACGGCCTTCTGGCACTGGTCAATGATGTGAGTAGCCCGTGGTTCGGCGTGAATCTGGATACGGGGAACTTCCGGACAGAAGATGTTTACGGTGATCTCGCAAAGGTAGCGCCTTTTGCCATGAACGTGCAAGTGAAAGTCGTGATCAGTGGCCCCGACGGCAAAAAGGAGCCAGCAGACTTCACACGCATAGCCGGCATACTCCGCGACGTGAACTATCGCGGCTACATCGTACTTGAATATGAGGAAGATGCGGACCCGCGAGAGGCCTGCCCTTCGTTCATCACCCAGTTGCGAGAGGCTTTTGCGTGATCGGTGTGGTCTCGCTACTGCGATGCGTCAACCGCATCGCGTCTCCGAAAAAAGCGAAGGCCCGGTTCCCATGTGGAAACCGGGCCTCGATTAACTCGCGTTTGATCGGAGATCTTAGCGAGCCGGTGGCCTGCCTTTCGCAGTCCGCCGACGTTGTCAGGCGTAGCCACCTCGCTGGCTAGTACGGACAAAACTCACTAGGTCACCTCCTTCCTACTGGGTTGTTTCCCCGTTTAGGTCGCGGAGCCAAAGATGGCGACGGTCTCACGGGCTTGTTGTCCAGTCGTGCTGCGTTCGCACGACCCAGTAAACTGTCTTTCTATCATTCTCAATGTCGGCCATAAAAGCAAGAGAGTTTTTGAGGCGTTCCGGTTCGCGCCGCAACAAAAAGAGCCCACAAGTTTTAGGGCCTTGCAGGCTCTCGAAAGTCACCAAGTATTACTGGTGATCATCTATTCCGATCGCTGATTTTCTTGTAATCCACGACGTCCCAGGCTAAGCCGGTCCATTTCATCGCCAGGATGACCCAGTACGTCATATCGATCTCCCACCACTTATGTCCCTGCGCAGCCATGCGTGGATAAGCATGATGGTTGTTGTGCCAACCTTCGCCAAAAGCAAGCAGCGCGACCAGCCAGTTGTTGCGGCTGTCGTCGGTGGTCTCGTAGGTACGATAGCCCCACATATGCGACCATGAGTTAACGAACCATGTAACATGCAGCACGATCACCAGGCGTACAAACAATCCCCACACCAGCAATGATGCTGCCATGTAAGGACCACCCATCCACTGGCCGACGCCTGCTAGGACGAGACCGGTCAGAATATGAGAAGGCAGAAACATGTGACCGATCCATCGCATAACCGGGTCTTTTCCTAAATCTGGGGCCCAACGACGGACATGCGCCTCGAACGCATCGCCTTTGATGCTCCACCCCAACCACAGCATATGTGCCCAGAGTCCACCATCGTGAGGCGAGTGTGGATCGCCATCATGATCGCTATGGGCATGATGCTTACGATGATTTGCCACCCAGTCGAGAGCACTGCCTTCACCCGACAACCCACCGAGGAATGCCAACAGCCAGCGAGTCGGCTTGTGAACCTTGAACGCACCGTGCGTGAGCAAGCGATGGTAACCCAAGCAAACTCCCACAGAGCCGGAAAGCCAATATAATGCCATGCAGACCGCGAGTCCCTCCCAACTGAAACAGAAGGGGGCCGCTAGCGCACCAACGTGCAATAACGCAAGCCAAAAGATAACGGGAAAGTTGCGACCGGCCGCGAGCCGTTTCTGGCGTTCAGAAAGCGTTTGCTCACTGGACATCGCTGTCGCGCAATCTTGCTGCCAGAGCGATTCGTCTGCCTCCTCGTTATCAAGCAGCGCTATCGCGGAATTTGATTCCAACTCCAGTAATTCTCTTTCATCAGGTGCAATCGCCATGCGGGGGCTCCTTCATCGATGCGGTTCGTGCCGCGCTGTTACTGTTCGCGGTCACTTAGAAGTGTTCTCCTTCGGCCCGGAATTCTAGTCGATATCGGAGTGCCCTCGGTTTTGGGACCGTCTTCGTTGTGTAAATGTTCTGTAATTGTTCGTATGATCGCCGTAAGTTGTTTGCTGCTAATATCGATCCGCGATACTGAAGGCGGTTTTCGATCGAATAATTCGCAATGAACTTCGCGAATCACTCGCTCATTCCAGATAATTGATCAGGTTAGATCTCCGACCGGCCTTTCGTCCGAAAAGGAAACACACGCGATCGCTTGGTGCCGACTTGAAGGGTAGTCGCATTCGGGAGGTCGCGGGTTACGGAATTTCGACTGAAGACCGGTCTAAATCACGCCGCACAACAGGCTTTAACACGTTTCACTTGCCTTACCCATGTTGCCCAACTAAGATCGGATAGAGTCTTTCGTAAGAGAAACTCACGCCAAATCCATTTTGGATTTAGCGTCGTGGTGTGAATTCTGTTTTCGCGCAAAACCAACAACTCAAGCGTTCCCGCCTCAGACGAACTTGGCAACTCCTGGTATTCGCTGAGGTTGGGGACGTACCGGTCACCGTAAGAAGAGAGGTCCCAGATGATTCTGCGACGAATCAGCGTCTCTGCGTTATCGTTTCTGGCCGTGGGCGTGCTTGCGGCTACGCTCGAGGCCCAAACGACGACGACTACGACGACGAGCAATGTGGCCGGTGTGGATATCGACGCGGATGGCGTTCTTCGAATGCACATGTTCGTGGATCGTGGCGGCCAATTGACGCGAAGCCGTATTGCCGAAGCGAGACGCTCGCTACCTGCGGACTTGGCAAAGTCCAGCGATCTGAGAAAAGTGTCGTTGAACCGCCTCGAAGCTGCTGTCTCCGAACGCATAGCCGCCGGCGAGAAACCGACGGAGGCGATGCAGTACCTTGCTGGATTGCAGCGAATTCAATACGTCTTCGTTTATCCCGACACCGGTGACATCGTGCTCGCAGGACCCGCGGAAGGCTGGGCATCGGACTTGTCCGGTCGTGTGCGAGGCATTACGAGCGGCGCCCCTGTCATTGAACTCCGCGACTTAGTCGTTGCGTTGCGATCATTTCCGCCGGGCGGCGACGAGACGCCCGTCATTCGTTGTTCGATCGACCCAACGAAAGAAGGTTTGGCGAACATGCAACAGTTCCTCGTGCGACTCGGCGCAAGAGCGACGCCAAACCAGACTCGATTCATTGTTGATGGCCTGCGTAACAGCCTTGGCCTGCAAAATGTCACAATCGGCGGCGTGCCAGCAGATACTAATTTTGCCAAGACGTTGGTCGAAGCCGACTATCGTATGAAACTGATCGGTATCGGTCTTGAGCGGACGAGCGTCAAGATGAAGAGCTATGTTGATCTTGCCAGTCCAACCTCCGTGGCAAGAAACGCCATGCAACGCTGGTATTTCGTTCCAGATTACGAATGTGTCCGGGTGAGCGAAGACCACTTGGCAATGGAGTTAGTCGGCAATTCCGTAAAGCTGATCGGTGCCGATGAAATGGTCGCCGCTGATGGTACGCGAGCAAATGCCGGCCAAGTTGATATGGCTGGCAAGCGTTTCACCGAGGGATTCACCGAGAACTATCCCGAGATCGCGAGAGCCGTACCGGTTTACGCGCAGCTTCGAAATCTAATCGATATGTCGGTCGCCGCAGCCTACATCCAACGTCAAGACTTCTACGGTCAGGTTGGCTGGGCAATGGACGTCTTCGGAAACGAGGAATCCTTTGCGGTCCAGACAGGCAAGGCCCCACAACAAGTCGAAACAGCCGTCTCGGCAGTGTGGCGAGGAAATCGATTGATGACACCAATTGGTGGCGGTGTGAACATTCAGCCGCGGCTTGCGTTGAACGCGTCCAATTTACTGCCCGATGACCAGGGTGCGGTTAAGAAAAGACATTCAGAGATTAAACTTGACCATCTCGCGCCAGGCCAATGGTGGTGGGATTAGTCCATTTTGGCTGTCACTTTCTAAGTGACGAGACGTCATTACTTCGTAGTGATGACCACGAACATGCAGCCAAGGTCGTCACTTTCTAAGTGACGGATACGGTACGCGAATTCGAGTAGCTCTTCGGTAGGTGAAGCCAAGTTCTGCACTTCGGGTCAGGCGTTTCTTCGGCGAAAGAAACTCCTGGCCCGTTTTGCTTTGTGTAACCTCAGCAAGCCGCGTGGCGCAGGACAGACATTTATTACACTGAGGCTTTATTGAATCCACTGGGCGTTGCAAAGTAGCGATATCCGACTTGGTCGATGAGCCATGGATGAATTGACGGGAAAATCTTGCTGTACGCCAAGTGCTGGCGAACGACCCCACGGCGTGGAATCCTGTGTCGAGATTGTGGTCGCCAAAACTGCATCGAGCGGGGGAATGGTGAAGCTCGAGGGTGGCAGGTTTTTGATGGGATGCGACGGCCCGAAAGCCTGGTCGGCAGACGGAGAAGGTCCCGTGCGAGAAGTCACAGTCGACTCTTTCCTGCTAGATTCGTGCGTCGTTTCGAATGAGCAGTTTGCTCGCTTTGTCGATGACACTGGCTACAAGACGGATGCGGAACGATTCGGTTGGTCGTTTGTGTTCCATCTACATCTGTCGAAGAAACAACGCGATAAGCTCAAGCCCTCTCGAGCTGTGGCAGGGCTAGAGTGGTGGCTGGCCGTGCCACATGCGAACTGGCGCTCACCACACGGTCCTGGGTCGAGTTTCCAACAGTTTATGTCACATCCAGTTGTCCATGTCTCGTGGACCGACGCATCGGCTTACTGCAGATGGGCTGGAAAGCGATTGCCGACCGAGGCCGAGTGGGAATACGCTGCGCGCGGCGGCCTCGTACAACAAACATATCCATGGGGAAATCGGTTGAAGCTAGATGGAAAGCACCGCTGCAACATTTTCCAAGGCCGCTTTCCGACTAAGGATACAGGCGAAGATGGATATCGCGGCACGGCTCCGGTCGACGCGTTCGAACCCAACGCCTTCGGACTTTACAACTGTGTTGGCAATGTTTGGGAGTGGTGCCAAGACTGGTTCAGCACGGACTACCATCTTCTCTGGCCAGACCTTACGACAAATCCAACGGGGCCTCCCATCGGCGACCGGCGCGTCCAGCGCGGAGGATCGTATTTATGTCACGACTCGTACTGCAACCGTTATCGCGTCTCGGCCCGCATCGGAAACACTCCAGACACATCCGGAAGCAATGTTGGCTTTAGATGCGCGCGAAACTCGTAGCAGGATAGTTTTGGATTTCTGTTTCCGAACTAATAGTCCGGCTACCGATTCGGCATCGGATAGGGATTTGCGAACGCAGCGAACGCGCCCAGTCCGCCATCGACTTCTAAATCGGTTCCCGTGATAAAGGCGGCGTCCTCACTCGACAACCACAGCACCGCGTTGGCAACTTCCTCCGGTCGGCCTAAACGCCCGATCGGATGTCGATTTGCAATGACCGCTTCACCACCCTGCTGCGACAGGCTCGCGCGAACCATTGGCGTATCGATCGCGCCTGGCGACACTGAAACGACTCGGATTCCGTCACGCGCGTATTCGATGCCCCATTGTCGAGCTTGCATGATGTTGCCCGCCTTAATTGGGCCGTACGCTCCGACTTGCCGAGCGGTCCTGTGCCCCTGACCGCTTGCGATGTTCACGACAACTCCACTGTGTTGCTGTTGCATTTGCTGCAATGCGAATTTGGCAAGGAATGTATAGCCCGAAAAATTGATCGCAATCAGCCGGTTCCATACGTCGACCGGCAATTGGTGGAGTGGGACGTAAGAGTCTTGTGGTTGGATGGCGGCGTTATTAACGAGAACGTCCACCGCGCCGAATCGATCGACACTCCATGCAATCGCCTCGCGACACTGCTCGTCTTGCGAGGTATCACAGCGAATGAACTCGACTCCTTCTGGTAGGTCACCAACACGATCTTCGGCGATATCCAGGCAAACGACTCCGGCGGCGTTAGTCCGAACGAACGCCTCGCAAATGGCAAGACCAATGCCACTGCAACCACCCGACACAATCGCGATACGCCCGGAATTATCGTAACGAACCGAGCCACGTGGGCGATTTTGATTCATGGCACATACCTCCTTGCACCCAAACCACCTGAGCATTGCATGTCCGAGCATAGGCGGTTGCAGGGCGATTAGCCAGACGGCACCCCAGCCACCGAGCGTACTTCGCAGTTATGCTGATAAACGCTCAGAAAAGGAATCGATCTCCAAGTCAACGAGCCAAGTTACGAGTTCTTCCAAACCAGGACGTCGTAATGGATCCTTTGCCAGCATCCGTCGTACTAGTCGAGTGACTCGAGGCGGCAAGTGCGGAACGACGAGCTTGGGATCGGGAACTTCGCGAGTTAGATGAGCGGCCGCAAGTTCGGTGGGATCGTCGTCGATAAACGGGCGCGATCCCGTTAGCAACTCGTACAGTGTTACTCCCAAGCTGTATACATCGCTGCCCGAACTGAATGGAATGTGGGGGTTGAATGTTTCTGGGCACGCATACGCCAGGCTGCCTGTGAAAGACTCGCTCGAGGATCTTGTAGATGTGAGCGTGCGAGCCAACCCCAAATCGACCAATGTCGTATGGCCATTTGCCGAGGCAATCAGGTTCGCTGGCTTGATGTCGCCGTGGCGCCAGCCGGACTGATGAAGCGCGATGAGTGCTTCCGCCGTTTGCCGCACAAACCACAGCGCCTGGGGCAGCACGATTCGCCCAACCTCACGAAGAACGCTCGCAAGGTTGACGCCTTCGACGTACGGCATTACGACAAAACGAGGTCGAGTGTCAGTTTGGGACGACAAGATTGATGCGAGATGCGGGTGGCGCACACGTCGAGAAATGAACGCTTCTCGCTGTAACTGCTGGATGGCGATTGGATTGTCCTGGGCTCTGGGTTTGAGCATTTTCACAGCATAGTCTGCAGTCTCCGTGAGAGTGCTCGTAGCTGGTCTGGCTTGATAAACCTCGGTGCAGGTCCCCTCGCCGATACGGCGCACCAGGTGCCAGTCTCCAATCGTGCGAGTGAGTTGGCGGCGCGCAGGACGAGCGCGCTGCGAGGTTCTTGGTTGGTTGAGTGAATCCATCAGCAGGGCGGGAATCCGCGACGATGAGGAATGAGAAGGTGGGTGTGAAGATGCGGGTATAAGTTCGAATCGACCATCTCGCGCCGCAAGTTGAGGATTCGTCTGCGCATGCCTGCGGCGACCCGAGAATATCGGCTCGCCGCGGGTTAATGAGAAAAACATTCATACCAGACTTGGGAGATACTCAGCTAGCACTGCCGAGACAATGATTCAACATCTCAGACGGCGTCATAACGTAGCTCGTATAGAACTCTCCGAACTCACCGTACTTGGCACTCGCCTCATCGAATCGCATGCGGTAAACGATGTCTTTCAGGAACTGCGGGTTGCGAGCCCACAGCGTGACGCCCCATTCCCAGTCATCTAACCCAACCCCGACGGTAATGAGCTGGCTAACCTTGCCGGCAAACTCCATACCGCTTCGTGCATGTTCAGCCATCATCCGATTCCTGGCAGAGAACGCTAAATTGAACCAGTTTTCGCCGACCTTGCGTTTCTTGTTCATCGGATAAAAGCAAGTCGCGGGGTGCCCGGGCGGGAACTCGGGGGTGAGCCGCTGCTTGTTCATCGCGGGCAGACGCGCCTCGTAGGCTTTCACCTTGGCGTTATAAGCCGGAGTGTTGGGCACCTCGCCGTCCTGGATCAACCGCTTGGCATACTCGTTAACGGTGGGGACATATTCCGAGATCTCTGTCATCGAAACAAACGAGTACGTCGGGATCAACGCTGGGCCCAACTTGCTTGACAACAATTTCTGGTTAACGTCTTCGATGGTCAACGGATTCGGGTCCATCACCATCAGCCCAAAATCGGCCTTGTTCCCGCTGACCAGACTTGTTTGGAGACGCTGCGGAGCTCCCGCAGCCTCCGGGTTTAAGATCGCCACAAATGCTTCGCGCCCGTCTCTTAATTGCGTTGGTGCCAGCGATGCCAAGACGCTTCGATCAAATCGATAGTACAGATGACTACAGTGCCAACCTTCATCAGGCTCCAACGACGGCTCAACCGGTGGCTGGCCTGGTCCTGGTCGATTCATCTTCTCTCTCCTCGGTTCCGGTAGGATACATGAATTAATACCGAGTTGAGTCTACCACACAAGGATCGAAGCGAACTAGCCCTAACGAGTGGTAACAGTTAGCTGATCTCTAATCGAAGCGATACGATGCCATTGTTTTATGAATGAGTTGGATCGGAGTTTTGTTCTGTGATCTGGCATGACAGGCGGATATGGCTGCGAATTCTTTGTTCGTCACCGATGTCGGCGATGGCAGTCGTTGCCCTCCCGTTGGTGTTTTCGGTGACAAACCGCGAGACGGGCTTGCTCGCAGCGATCATTTTTTCCGGAATCAACGTAGGCCTTCTGCTGTTGCTATGGCGTTGGGTGGCATCGAACAATACCGCTGTAGGCGACTGTATTGCGGGCAGCGTTGTGACAACCTTACTCTTCGCACTGCTATATCCCTCGACTACCGCGATTCACTGTGGCGGCTCACGCACGGAATGCGGGAATAATTTCAAGCAAATCATTCTGGCCCTTCACCATTATCACGACTCACACGAGTCGCTGCCTCCAGCGTACCTCACCGACGATAACGACATCCCGATGCATAGCTGGCGCGTTTTGATCCTTCCCTACTTGGAGCCTGGAGGTAGGTACTCGAATTACCAATTTGACTCGCCCTGGAATAGCGACCAAAACCTACCGCTCGCCGCCACGAGTCCCGAGTTCTATCGATGTCCGTTAAGTGAATCCCCGAAAGGCGAGACTAATTACCTCGCGGTCGTAGGCACGGAAACAATCTGGCCCATGAACAATCCCACCAAGTTTATGGATGTCGATGATGGAACGGCCAACACCATTGCCGTTGTCGAGAGTCATGCGTCTGGGATTCTGTGGACGGAACCCAGCGATTTGTCATTCGCAAACATGAATTGGCAAATCAATGCCGAGAACTCGCGCGCGACGATAAGCAGTAAGCATCCTGGCGGAGCCATTGTCGCTGCGGTCGATGGCTCCGTGAGATTCATTTCGGAGAAAATCGACCCGGAAGTTCTTCAAATGCTGACTACACGAAGGGGCGGCGAGCAAATTGAATCGGAGGACTGGTGGTAACCGGTTGAATCATAATGCGACAGAGGGCTGTAGGTCTTACGAGACGATGGCTACGAAATCTTCCGCCAAGCGTTCAAAGACCTCTCGCGTTACGTTCGCCGCGACGATGCGGCGCTGCTGTCCACTTGCGAGTGAAAACCGACAAAGGGTTAGTTCTCCTCGAGCAACAACCAGTTCGTAGTATTTGGTGCCGTCATCATCTTTCTGCGGCGGATTAGATCGCATTTGCACGATGCAGGCTTCGTTGTCGATTTCGATCGGACTAATCGATTCAAGCAAGTAACACAGACGCTTGCTAAGGTCGTTTGCGACGTCCTTAAGTTGTTCAATACTAGCGTTAGCCAACTTGTCGACTTTGTACGAGAAATGTTCGAAGGCACAGCCCAGTTGATCGATTTGTGTGAGCGTGGCGTCAAGCTTGCCATCACCTACATCGAGCTGTAACGAACATTTTCCCACCGTGGCAAGTGACGCGAGTCGATTTAGTTCCGTGTGTACTTGAGACTTGATACTCATGATCTACGCCTCCCCGATCACGACCAATGCGTCGGTCTTAATCGTTGTGTGTTCAGTGCCATCAAAGGACAGCATGCAAAGGTGGTCGTCCAAGACCGTCTCGATGTGCGTCGGACGCTTCCAAAGCTTGTAAAGGTTGGCCAGCGTGTCCTGAGCATACTCGAGTTTCAATTCAACGCCATTGTATCGATGTTCTAAAAACAGCTCTCCACGATTCTTGTAGTTCCCGTCACGTACGTAGATAACCGGGCGTCCGACGTTCGTTAAATTGAACAGTAACTGCTCCTTGATCTTCTCGAATTGGCGGCTTTCGATTTCGTAGTAGCCGGACTTTTCGTTGTAGCCAAACGAGAACATCTTGTGCTCTCGGCAGAATTCGAGCGTCAAGAACTCGTCGACGAACGTCAAGTCGTTGTGAATCCGGCGCACTTCAAAAATCTTTTCTCGCCCCAACATCGCGCCGGTATCCCAATCACGCTTGGCTCGCATGTCATCGCAGTCCTCCCAGTCCTGGCCAAACTGCCCCCTGTTCCACCGTTCTTCAATGTGGCGGAACAGCTCAAGTCCGAGTTTGTACGGATTTAGCCGCGTCGGCGAACTTGCAAGTGTTCCAGCGCAATGATCGCAGTAGCAAACCAGATCAGAGGGTGTGATTCCATGGCGTGTCATAATGGTCGAATGCCAGTAAGTCGCCCAACCTTCGTTCATTATTTTCGTCTGAGCTTGTGGGGCGAAGTAGTACGCCTCGTCGCGGATGATCGCCAGCACATCCAATTGCCAGGGCTTGAGCACGGCGTTTTCCAGGACAAATTGCATCACATCTTTGACGGGTTCGGATGGAAACTTATCGCCTCGCTCTAACGCTAGCTGCCGCCTCCGCTCGGCTTCGTCTGCCAAGGCCTTGGGAGGATTCACATACGCATCCATGTAGCTCTTGGCTTGGAACTTCGGCGGCACATCGGGCACATCGTCATCGGTGTGCTCCCGGAACTCGTATTTACTGCGATCATCAGAGCGTTTAACGAACGGCGAGTGAATGTCGATCAGGTCTTCGATGCTGAGACAGGTGTCAATGAAGTCTTCGACTTCTTCAACACCGAAACGGTCCATGTATCGACGAATCCGATTGCCGTGATTCGCCATTTCATCAATCATGTGTCGGTTCGTTTTGCTGAACCAATAGTTGTTTTTAAAGAAATCGCAATGACCATACACATGGGCCATAACGAGTTTGTGGTCGGTGATCCCATTACTGGCCAGCAAGTATGCGTAACACGGGTCGTTATTGATCACTAGTTCATAGATCTTCTGCAGGCCATATGAATATCCTTTTGAAAGCTGCTCGTACTCCATGCCAAAACGCCAGTGCGGATAGCGAGTCGGAAACCCACCGTAAGCCGCGACTGCATGCAACTGATCTGCGTCGACCACTTCGAAGATGGTTGGAAAGAAATCCAACCCGTAATCACGGGCGTGACCTTCCATCTTTTGTTGTATCTCGACCATCTCGGGAGTGAGTGATCGAAAGTGGTGAATTGCGGCCATGCGAGCCTCGTTCTACTGGTTCTTGGTCATTCGAACAGGCGTGCAGCACGTCGCGGTACCTGCTCGAGCACGGACACGAACCATTACTTACCTTTTCCTAAAAACTGTTTGATCGATTCAAAAATCGCGTCCTTGTCTTCAATCTCCGAAAGGATTACCTTTTCGTGGTCTCGTCCAAAAGTTGCTTCCAGCGCGCGAATGTACTCGCCACTACCGTAGGGACTCTCGACTTGGCCGTAACAGAACAGATTGCAGTGAGGGACGAGGGACTTCGTCAACAGTTCCATCGCTCTGCGGCTATCTTCTCCCCAATTGTCGCCATCCGAAAACTGAAACAGGTAGACGTTCCATTCCTCCGAAGGGAAGGACTCTTCGAGCAACTTTGCACAGACGGCATAGGCTGAACTTATTCGGGTCCCACCACTTTCCCGGGTATGATAAAAAGTATGCTCATCGACCTCCTTCGCTGCGGCATCATGAATGATGTAGCGCCGTTCGAGGCCATCGTATTGGCTACGCAGCCAGGTATCGATCCAAAACGCTTCGGTTCGGACAATTGACTTCTGCTCATCCGTCATCGAACCTGACACATCCATCATGTAGATGATCACCGCGTTAGCTTGGGGTTCGGGTGTTGTATCCCAAGACCGATACCGTCGATCCCCTTTGATCGGAATGACGCGCGGTGACGTATGGTTGTAGGATCCTTCGATGACCTGACGTTTCATGGCCTCGACATAAGTACGCTTGAAGTGCCTCAGCGATTCCGGACCTACGCGTCGAATACTACGATAGCGTGCTTTTTCCTGCTGGATCTTGGCAGATCCTTTTGGTTCAATGCGAGGCAATTCCAACTCGGCCCCAAGGATTTCAGCCAGTTCTTCGAGCGTCACATCAACTTCAACCAAGTGTTTTCCGGGTTCCGCGCCCGCTTGCCCCGTTCCCTCGCCCTGACCATCACCACCCGCGATCGGTTGACCTTCTTGACCCTCGCCTTGGCCCACTCCCCCGCGTCCATTTTGCCCATATCGAAAGTGAGGTATATCTAGTTGGGGCAACGGAATGCTGACGAGATCTCGTCCTTTCCGGCCAATCATCTCGCCATGATTGACGTAACGTCGTAAATTCTCGCGAATTTTGCCGCGCACGATCTGGCGAAAGCGGTTGTTGTCACGATCAATTTTTAGGGACATTCCGAAGTTCCCCAAACTGTTGGTTACGGTCAATTAGGAATCGTTTCTCACATCTCCCCTCGCGAAAATGCTGGCTACAAAGTTCAGCACGTCCGTTGCACTTTCATCGTCGTAGCCGTGGTCGCGGATGAGACGTCCTTTAACGACATCGATCTTCTGCTGAGTCTCTTGATCGACGATGTTCGAAACGAGGCTCGTAAGCTTGATCGAATCTTTTTGATCCTCAAACAGTTTTAACTGCAGGGCTTTATACAGACGCTCGTTCGATTTGAAATCAAACTGCTTTCCGTCAATCGACAAAGCACCGATGTAATTCATCATTTCCCGGCGGAAGTCATCTTTGCGGCTGTCGGGAATGTCAATCTTCTCCTCGATGGACCGCATTAACCGCTCGTCGGGCTCCTCGTACGCGCCGGTGAATTTGTTTTTAACTTTTTCTCTCTGCGTGTAGGCCTTTACGTTGTCGATGTAGTTACCACACAAACGCTTCAAAGCATCTTCGTCGGCAGCGATGGCGCGTTGAACTTCGTTCTTGACAATATTCTCATATTCTTCCTTCACAACGCCCAGGAGATCACGGTAACTTGCACGAGTTTCGTCACTGGTAACGAGCGAATGGTGCTTTAGACCAGCCTCCAGTTCGTTCAACACCATAAACGGATTGATTGACCTCGCCTCTGGATGAGCGACCAGCGCGTTGCTTAGTTTGTCTTGGACGTACCGGGGCGATATTCCCGTCATGCCCTCGGTCGTTGCCTCCTCGCGAAGTTCCTTTACGTTCTCTTCCGTGAAACCCGGCAACGTCTTGCCGTTGTATAGCTTCAGCTTTTGCAACAACGTCAAGCCAGCGTTGTTGGGTTGCTCCAATCGTGTTAACACAGCCCACATCGCTGCCATTTCGATGGTATGTGGTGCGATATGTTTACCGGTGACCTTTTCGCGATTGTAGTCTTTCTCGTAGATCTTTATTTCGTCACTCAATCGAGTGACGTATGGCACGTCGATCTTGACGGTGCGATCGCGGAGCGCTTCCATAAACTCGTTGTTCTGCAAGCGTCGATATTCGGGCTCGTTCGTATGCCCCAAGATTACTTCGTCGATGTCGGTTTGCGCGAATTTCTTCGGTTTGATCTTGTGTTCCTGACTGGCGCCGAGGAGATCGTACAAGAACGCGACATCCAGCTTTAGCACTTCGATGAATTCAATGATGCCACGATTTGCAATATTGAATTCGCCGTCGAAGTTAAACGCGCGCGGATCACTGTCAGTTCCCAGTTCCGCGATCTTGCGATAGTTGATATCGCCGGTCAGTTCGGTACTATCCTGGTTCTTTTCGTCCTTAGGCTGAAACGTGCCTATGCCAATTCGATCTTGCTCGCTGAGGATCACGCGTTTGACGCGTACGTCAGCAATCACTTTCGTCCAATCACCACCGTAGTCCTTCAGCCTTTCGCCATACATGAATCGGCAGTAAGGGCACAATTCACCGACGACTTTGATTTCGTAATCGCTGACAGATTCGCCGTTTAGTTGCGAGGCAACTTCGCCGCGGAATCGATTGGGGATCAAGTGCAACGGTTCCTCGTTCATGGGGCACCACAATGTTTCGCCGTTGCTTTCGTCGTGCCATCCCAGTGTGTAGAGTGCACCTTCGTCGGTCGAACTGTACCGTTCAAGCCCCTTTTTCAGCATGCGCGCAATCGTACTTTTGCTGCTGCCCACGGGGCCGTGAAGTAATAGAACACGCTTCTCGATCCCGTAACCACGGGCCGCGCTTTTTAACGCATTTACAAGCTGTTCCAACGTGGAATCGAGACCAAAGACGCCGTCGCGACCATTTTCGATGGGGTCGTCGAAGAATCTGTAGTGCGTCCGCTTCTCACCGCGACTGGGCTCGTACGTTTCGGAGCCGTAGGTCAAGATCATGTCGTAGACGCGTTGGAAGGCGTTACGCGTTGTTTTGGGATTGTCTCGTACAAGGTCGAGATACTCCTCGAACGATCCTTCCCAGTGTTTCTTACGAAACTGGTTGACGTCTTGTCGTTCACCAATCAGCGAAATGATGTTTCGACTGTTACTCATAACCAATGCCTCCTCAGTGGCTGGTTCTACGCCGTGGCGATGAACCTACCAACTGTAAATTACACCCGGGAAGGTCTCATGTGCTCATTTCATATGGATTACCTGCAAGCATCCTGCTTGCGCTTCGATGTCCTCAGTGCCATTGGCATTCTCGCGTTCAGATCAACTTAACCTCGGATGATATTTGTTCCGTCGAACCGATCAGCGCAGCAGGAAGCGTCTTTAGAAGGGAAGAGCCTCTGCTGACCATGCTGGTTCACAGAGCAAAGCGAGTGCAGCCCACAAGTGAGCCGGAACCGCAACCGCCGAGCACGAAACTTGGAAAAGAACGCTCGTGGGGAGGTCGTCGGACGGGCAGGCGAGATCCGTCTCGGGAGTAACTTCAGCGCGGCGTGGCAATCCCTGCCTCGAACAAGTCCGCTACCTCAATCTCTACCTTTAACAGTAATTCGCGTTTCGAATATCGGCAACAGAGAAATGTCAGCAACGGCGCGGTTTTCGATCCGGCAAAATGCAAATCGGTCTCGCGCAACGTCCAGCCAAGATTCACTTTAGCGCGCAGCCAACAAAGTTTTGTTCCCGCTTGCGTTGCTGCCGCGATCTTTCCCGGCGAAGTAGACAGCGACAACGAACGCTAGAGAGGAGGCAAAGGGCGCGGGGGGCTGCTAGGTGCTGTGTAAGGGACAAAGTGGGGATTCGTCAAACCACCCGACACAGGAATGCCTGAATTGTTGTTGGATGGTTGTGGGGCCGTTTGCTGAGAGTGATCAATCGCTGGAGTCAGGCTGACCAGAAGTTGCCGAGCTGGGGTCAAGTTTGGGTTTTTCGAGAGTGCTTGCTGTAAATGACCTATTGCTTGGTCGTTCATGTTCCTGCGCGAGAGTAGAAACGCCAAGTTATAGTGCGCCGTCGCCTCGCCATGGACAGCAATCAAGTGTCCAAGTGCTTGATCGGGCTTTCCTACATCGATCAGTACGATGGCGATGTTATTTCGATAACGTAGGTTTGAGGGTTGTAGTTGAACCGCTTGACTCAAAGCATCGAGAGCCGAATCGAACATCCCCTGTCGTGCGTAGATCATACCGAGGTCGTTCAGCGCTACGACATTCGTTGGCTCCAATTCGAGCGATTGTTGATAAAGTCGTTCGGCCTCGCGAAAATTCCCCGTACGGTCGAGCAACCGTCCATAACCAATCATGGCTCGTACGTCATTTGGCGTCATTTGCAAGGACTTTTGATACAACGCCATGGCGCCTGCGATGTTACCTTCCGATTCATAGACTTTTGCGGCGTGATAGTTCAGCGCGCCTCCCACGTCCCCTGGTCGATTGGCCAGACTCGTCGGGTCCGGTGCTGGAATTGTTTGAGGCTTGATAGTCAACGCATCCGCCATCGCGTCACCTGTGCTTCGCAAAGACGCTAGCCATCCGCTTCCGGAACTTTCCCGCGGAGGCTGAGCCGGCATCATCGAACCGCTGGGACCAACGACATTATGCTCTGGAAACGCCCGCGCCAGTTGGCCGTACGGTTGCCGATTCGGAGCGTCGAACCCTTGTGCTGTTGAGAAGGCGTCCATCGGCTGGCCCGAGAAGGGAGACGCCCCCGAACAGCCTAGAAAAGCACCGCCACAACCGAGCGTGATCGCGCCCACGATGAATCGAATTAATTGCACCGTGCACCTCCTTGTGACGGGTACTTCCCAATGGTGTCGTTCGAGCCGACTAGTTTCCACCACTACCTGTCGGTCCGCTTGCTTCAGGCAAACGCGGTGGAGGGATGGAATCCTTCAGAGCACGATCGACAGCATCAAAGTAGTCGCCAGAGCCACCAACGGGAATGACATCCGTCAGCAAGACTTCTGGCCGCGCACCTTGAGGGACAAGTTGTGTAATCGCTTCTTGAACCGCTTCTACTCGTGACAATGTGGCGTCGGGCGTCGCGCCTCGCAGAACAAAAACTGTCCTTCTGTGCGGAGGGGCTTGTGTAACGATCCACCGAACCTTCAGTGCACCCGCTTGCGTGAGCGAGTGTGTCTCAACATCGAACAAGTGGTCGCTGAGTGTGTTCTGCATACGCCAACCGCTATCGGTCATCGCCAACATCGGCTGGCGTACAAGATCCTTATCCGCATGCAGAAACGGCTCAGGCCAGCAGTTCATTCGGTGGAAATCCAAGTGAACCCGCGCCCAAAACTCGTCCCAACCAGCTTGAGCCACGCTAGCATTGACGACCGCGGCAACGAAGGAAAGTGCCAAGATAGTTCGTCGCATGCTTCCATCTCCAAACGTCAGAAAGCGCATACATGGAAAATACGGATACTGTTCGTTCTTATCGGCCTGAAGAGTGGCAACTGTCCGGAGAAAAAGTTGCCGATTCGCCCGAATTCCGCGATAGCCGACCGCACGGATTAACATCACGCGATGGAAGAACCGCTAGCAGTCTAAATCCATCTCACGCCACGATGTCATACACGACGCGGCCTCCGACATCGGTGAGGCTCTCTTCGCGCCCCTGGTGAAAGTACGTGAGCGTTTCATGATCAAGCCCCATTAGATGCAAAATCGTAGCGTGAATATCGTGCAGATGAACCTTGTCGACGACTGCCTCGAATCCGAATTCATCTGTCTCGCCGTATCGAATCCCACCTTTCACTCCACCACCAGCCAACCACATCGAAAACCCGTACGGGTTATGATTCCTACCCGGCGCGTTTTGTCCCTCGCTAAACGGCATTCTCCCAAACTCCCCGCCCCAGACGACCAGCGTGCTATCCAGTAAGCCTCGCTGTTCCAGATCCGTCAATAGCGCCGATATGGGTTTATCGACCTCCGCACCATGGCGACCGTGATTCTTCTCGATGCTTTCGTGAGCGTCCCACGTCTCTTCCAAGTGCCCGCCCCCGGAATAAAGTTGTACGAATCGAACACCACGCTCGACTAGTCGACGGGCAACAAGGCAGTTGCGTCCAAACTCGTCCGTCGGCTGCTGCCCGATTCCGTACATACTCCGAGTCTGCTGTGTTTCACGGGCAATGTCGACGGCCTCCGGAGCTTCGGCTTGCATTCGAAAGGCCAACTCGTACGACTGAGTGCGCGACGCGAGTTCTATGCCTCCGGGACGAGCATCGAGATGACGTTGATTCAACTGAGCCAACAGATCCAGTTGTTCACGTTGAGTCTGCCGCGAGATCTGCTCGGGACCACGCAGGTCCAAGATTGGATCTCCTGCCGGCCTAAACAAAGTGCCTGAGTAGGTCGACGGCATAAAGCCGCTCGACCAATTTGGCTGTCCACTGATCGGACCACCTCGCTTGTCCAATATCACAACGTATCCAGGTAAACTCTGGTTTTCGGTTCCTAATCCATAAACGCTCCACGACCCTAGCGAAGGGCGCCCGATAAACGTCTTACCCGTGTTCATTGCGACGAGCGCCGATCCGTGTGCGTGGCTGTCTGTATGGCACGAGTTGATGACCGCAAGTTTGTCGGCATGCTTTCGGACATGGGGAAAATAGTCGGATATCATTAGGCCACTTTCACCGCCCGGGTGAAACTTTCGCCATGCGGGTGTGAGATAACCCACTTTGCGACCACCTGAATTGATGTAGTCTTTGTCCGGTGGAAGCTGTTGCCCGGCGTATTTTTCTAGCGCGGGTTTGTAATCGAACGTATCTACCTGACTTGGTGCTCCGTTCATCATCAGAAAGATGCACGACTTGGCCTTCGGAGCAAAGTGTGGCGCCTTCGGTGCCAACGGACTCTGTAACGGGACCAGCTCACCCGCGCGTGAGATACTCTGAAAGAAACCATCGCGAGTCAGCAGACTCGCCAGTGCGACCCCGGCGAAACCGGCACCCATTTCCCACATAAATTCACGACGGTAGATTCCGCAAGGATGATAAAGAGGTGATCTCGTCATTTTGCTTGCCGTTCTACTGCCTTCGCCACTGAGCACTCGCGAGTCCACTTAATCAACGTAGATGAATTCGTTTGAGTTCAGCAACACATGACACAGCGACGTTAATGCTAGAAAACTATCGTCGCTCTTGAAGCGGGTTCGCTGTGCGGCGATGTGCTGAGCAGCCAAACTGGTTTCATATTCGTCCGGTTCTCGTCCTAATGTAAGTTGCCATGCCAACCGAATCTGACCAACAACGTCATCTGCCCCTGACGTTCTCGCTAACACACGACGGGCAACGGATCGGCTACGGTTGTGTACAAATGAATTGTTAAGTAACGCCAACGCTTGTGTTGGCGCGGTGGTAACGTCTCGTTGACCGCACGGCAGCGTTGTATCGGCAAAGTCAAACGTCGTCATTAGCGGCGTTAGCAGTCCTCGCTTGGCGTAAATGTACAAACTGCGACGTAATTGCTCTTGCCCGCCAGATGCTTCCCAGGCTGATGATTTGCGAGACAGTCCCTCTAAAGCTTCTTCGCTGATTGTCGGTTTGAAGCTTGGCCCACCGAGCTTGAGGTCAATCTCGCCGGATGCGGCCAGCATAGCATCGCGCAGTGCTTCGGCATCCAGGCGACGGCGATTTGCTCGCCACCAAAGGCGATTCGTGAAATCACGCTCACTGTATGCCTCCTGCTGCGGATGCAGCGAGGATTGACAATAGGTGCGTGACATCAAAATCTGTTTATGCATCCGCTTAACCTTCCATCCGCCCGCCACAAAGTCAGCTGCTAACCAATCAAGCAATTCCGGATGCGTTGGGAGGTCGCCGCGAAACCCGAAGTTATTGACAGACCGGACGAGCCCTTCACCGAAGTGATGCTGCCAAAGCCGATTTACAAAGACACGGGCGGTGAGCGGGTTTTCGGGATCGGTGATCCAACGAGCAAGCTGCAATCGTCGTTGCGTCGTCTTTGAACCGTTCGGTGGCGATTCAAACTCGCGATGAATTGCCGGTATGGTGGAGAGATGGGCTGGAACCACTTCATCTAGTGGGCGTTTGGGATCCCCTTTCTTCAGCAGACGAAGTGGTTTTGAGTCCGGCGACAAATCCGTCCAGCCAAATACGTCCTCGAATCCAAGCTCATCCGATGACGGACCACCCAGCAAACTGCGGTCGCGTGGTTCGATCGGGCCCGCCCAAAATGCGGCAGCCATGCGATAGTAATCCAATTGCAAAATGGGATCGAACTTATGATCATGGCAACGAGCACACTTTACAGTCAGTCCCATGAATGCGGACGATGTGGCGTGAACCATGTCTTCCAGACGCTCGAATTTATATTCGTGTGGATCATTCGGCTCGTCATTCCAAGTGCCAAGTCGTAGGAACCCGGTAGCGATCACCGATTGTTCGTCTCGATCTCTAATCTCGTCGCCAGCCAACTGTTCGATAACGAATTGATCATAGGGCTTGTCTTCGTTTAACGACCGCACTACCCAATCGCGATATCGCCAGACATTCGGCTTATCTTGATCGCGTTCATAGCCGCACGTGTCGGCATACCTTACGAGGTCGAGCCAATATCGGGCCCATCTCACTCCGTATTGCGGCGACGCGAGTAGTTCATCAACAACTCGCTCCCAAGCATCTGGCGCATCATCGGCGAGAAAATCACCCAGTTGCTCGGCACTTGGCGGCATTCCGATCACATCCACGTATGTTCGGCGTAAGAGAGTGCGCCGATCCGCTGGTAGTGCCGATACCAACCCTTCCTTTTCCAACCGAGAGCGAATGAACGTGTCAATCGGGTGTAGGTCATGTTGATCATTCACCCTCGGTACTACTGGATTCACCACCGGCTTAAGCGACCACCAATCACGCCCTGCCCTCACCTCATTCGTAGCCTCATACAAATCCAGAGCGCGCTCGGTCGGCCACTCGGCTCCCGACGCGATCCATGCGCTTAGTAGCTCGATCTCACCGGTCGGCAAAGGCTGCGACTTACCTTGCTTCGGCGGAGGCATTTCGCCATTGGTGATACGCTCGATGAGGAGACTCTGATCAGGGCGCCGTGGGACAATTACCTCACCACTATCACCTCCCAGCAAAACGCTATCGCGAGTCGTTAGCGTCAGTCCCCCTGCGGCCTCGCGTTCGTTGTGGCACTCTAGACATCGCTTCACCAGGATTGGTGCAATGTCACCGTTAAAGTCCGGGACTGCGGCCAGAGTCACACACTGAAAGGAGGCCAATACGATGGCTGACGGCAGGTACAATCGATGGGAAATCATGGCCGGTGCATCATAGCACGTAGCTTGGGAGAAACTACCTCCGACCGGGTCCTGCCCCGCGCGCCACAGTATCCGTTCAGAACTGGTTTCTTGTGGATATTAGTGTGGCCTTCCGTGTCTGGCGAACTTGGGCATCGTCGAGGCTATATTGAAGATGCCTCAAATGTCCGAGTGTTGATTGCCTTCGAAGGCACGCGGGCAGTTTCGTCAAACAAAGCAACACACGCCGGTGCCAGATTCGACAACTGACGGTAATCTGAAGTTCCCACGGCCTGATCAGCGGGCAATGACTCAGCCCGCGTTAGAAGTCAAGTCTCACATCCCTTCCGAATGCTCTTTCCATTCAACCCCAGGTGGTGCCGGATAGATGCCATGGCACCGCCGCAAAATCGAGTGATACGATTTACGCGAGTCGAGAGGCTGAGGATTGTAGGACCAACCTCAACAAGCGGTTCGATGCTTGCATGCGCCTTTTCAAACGCGACCTCCAAGTCTCGTATCTTCCATCTCGACTGGTTCAACTCGTCCGTCGCCTGCTTGAGTTGTCGGCGAGATTCTGCCATCTCCTGACGCATGGTCGCGAGTTCCAGCCCCGTCCAATTTGCATCTGCTTCAGACTGCGAAAGACGATGATCGTCATTGCTCGGGTAGCTCATTGCCTCAAACGCTGCCGAGTGGTGTCGATAAATATCTCGTACGAGTTCGTGTGGAAGTAAAGTCTTCCAGATGCCAGGTTGTCCTCTCCAAAAATGCTGATTTTGGACGCTGGAACGCAACTTCGCGATCGAATTTGCCTCGATTGCGGCGGAAATTACTTCTGCCGGAGCCGGCTGCAGGTGCTCCGTCGCACGAATCAATTCTCGTGTGGTGTCATGTACTAGTGATTCATAGCTGACGGTAAGGCACCCTTCGGTTTCTGCCCAATCAGCGCTCGCGGAAATTAACAGTTTAGCTCGCTCGCTTGATACATACTCCGCGAACTCACGACTGCAAGGACGAGTGCCGACGATGCTCGTTTCGTCGCCCTTCAAACCGCCCATCCACAAGTTCGTGTTTTTCCAAACCGTCGCAAAGTGGAGGATTGATATCAGAGTGTCGCATGGATTTCTAAACAGCGTCACAACCTTGAATTCGTGCTTTGAGAGAACCGATTGCAGCGCAATGTCTAGCGGCCAATGCAACTGCAGAATACAACGACTCGGCAACTGATCCCAATCAACATCGCCCGGCGTATCGGCGACGACTTGGGGCAACGAGTAGATGGAGTCCAGCAGTCGCCGCAACCACGTGTTACCGGTACGCGGCGTACTTAGGATCGCGATACGACATGCTTCAGTTTCCGCGGGCGCAACCTCACGTTCCAGGAGATCACTTGCCGGAATTATGTCCATCAACCAAATACTCCCTGAGACGAATTCAAAGGTAAGAGGTTAGTAAAATATCCAAGATCATTATCAAGCAACTCGCTTAGCAACAGCGCCGACGACGTCCCGTGTCGGCACAGAATCGCGACTCAGCTCTCCATTGACAAGCGCGTCCAAAGCACTCTTAAGGCGTTCCCATACGGCCTCGTTTCCTGCCCAATTGTGCATATGTGCGCGGCAGCGACTTGCAAGCACGGAGTAATCATTCGGACGTTCCTTAGCGAGCCGGTAGCTCAGCTGAAGCTGTTCGACAATTGAAGGCCATACCAGGCGTCCCCAGGTACTCCTCAAACGCAATCTCTCGTCATGAGGCCAAGCGCAGGGTTCTGGGTGAGACTCAATCACAAACCCGACCGAGTCGTCAAAGTAGTCGCTCATCGCAGAATGGCTCGGAGAGATACCCGGGCGTCCGGCGGCGAGGTAATTCATCAATGGCAGACAATTGCCTTCCGCTTTCGTCGCCTGCAAGTAATAGGTACTCGCTGCGGCAAGTTGACACATCTGACTCTCGGAGAGAAAGTCACAGAGTACGACCAATTTACATCGATGGGGAACGTCGCGATTGTGATAATAGTTGACGACTTCCTTAACGGCTTCTGGGTTCTTGGTGACGAGCTTTAATACCAGCGTTGCGTCCTCCTTATCACCTAAACCCAGCAGGAAAGCGTTTAGTAGATCCTTCCAATTCTTCCGTCCATCATGCGGATTGAAGACGCTTGTATAAACGATTCCTGATAAGACTGCCGCCGGAGAACTTTCGTAGGGCAATGCCATCTTTCCGGTCGCCCGTGCGTGGCGGAACCGCTGCCAATTTCGCAACTGGGTCGCCGTAAATTCAAAGGCCCGTCCGAGAAACGAGGTAGCGGAATCTTGCTCAGCCGGTTGCGGGAATATGTAGGCTGGACACTCGATACGAGCTTCCTGACCAGACTGCCAAGGCGGCACTGAAAAATACGCATCCGGTGTTGGAACTTGAACAAATCGAATAGGGGACTTCGCCTGCCCCCTGCGCAGCGCCTGCTCCGTGAACGGTCCGCTCACCAGAACTAGGTCACACCGGTTCGCGGTCGCAGGCCAATCGTTCTGTGGATTGTCGTCGAAGCCATGGTCCGGAACATCGGGAAACTCCCAAGCCGGCATCACAACATTAGGTATCGTCTGCGCGAGGCAAACATCCTGAAACGGAAGGACACTGAGATGCACCGGATCAAATCCCTGGTCGCGAGTCTTTTGGACCATCGTTTCTAGATTATTCTGCGGGTCTGGTACGAAAACTACCTTCCCCCAACGCGACAAAAGTTCTCCAAACAGCTTCGCGACAAAGTCATGAGAGTAACCCGCCGTCCCTAGGTTCTTCCCCTCTGTAGAACCCGTCATATAGCAAGTTATCAGCACGGCACGCGCCCTCGCACTGCCAGTCCCGATAGCATTCTGTTTGTGCTTCACGATTTGATCGTGTGCGGTTTGTGGATCAGAAATCATGAGTTTGGTTTCGTGCCTTCCAAAGCGTGAGCCGCCGGTACCTCGCTACGAATAGCAAATCGTCGGAGTTGCCATTCGAAGACCAATCGGTTCGGGGACTATGCAAGTGACCGTGACACCGAGGCATTGTGATTTGACCAGATAAATTGGAATGCGTCTTTTAGCGAACCGACGCAAAATAACCAAGGCGAAATCGGAAACATTGTGGATACTCGTTCTCGCCAGTTGCTCGTGATGCCGTGCCGCTAGCATTCTCTCGCTCAACATTTTCGTTTTGACTGCAACGGTTGCACTGGAATTGCCGATTGTCTCGTCAGGGACTTGCCCGACCCCAATCTAATATCTTGAGGTCGGAGCGGTTCGTACCAGGGAACACTACATGACCGCGCAATCTGATGTGGTTATGACGAATGGGTGAGAATTCTCCAAATGTCAGACCGCAGGCCAGCGTTCCCAGTTCCATTTGATCATTTCCCGAATATCGAGCGTGAACATTGAGACTGTTACTACTTGCGTTTCGGTCCTCCTGGTTGGTACTGCTATCTTTAGTGGTAATTGGCGCAATCGGTGGAATGGCGACTCTGTCACTGATTGCACTAGTCCACCAGACGCTTAGTGAACCTGCGCCCCAATCGCTAAGGTTGCCTGCGCTCTTTGCCGGCTCATGCGCTCTGGTGCTTATGTCCCAGGTCGGGGCGCAGTGCCTGCAAATCAGGCTTTCAAACTCGACGATAGCACGGCTGCGATACGAACTCTGCACACGAATCATGACCGCTCCGTTGGCAAAGCTTGAAGCTGTTGGATCACACCGCCTGTTAGAGTCGCTTGGTGGGGATGTCAACGCGATCACGGGCGTATTGACAGGGTTTCCGAGCGTCTGCGCCAACTTGACGGTGTTAATTTGCGGAATGGGTTATCTCGCAAGTCTCTCACTGCCCGTTGCTGGTTGCGTCATCCTCGTAGCTGGTGTCGGCGTGGCAAGCTATCTGCTCGGACTGAAAATTGCCAAAGGTTACATCCGTCAGGCCCGCGAGGATCGGGATGAACTTTTCAAACAGACTCGCGCACTCGTTTACGGAATCAAAGAACTGAAGGGCAATCGTTCGCGTTGTCTGGACTTCTTCTACGGCGTGTTGCTGCCCGCAGACACCAAAATGCGTAAAAACGTAATTGTTGGTTCGAGCATTCAGGGTCTTGCACACAGCGCGGGACGAGTCTGCCTTTTTCTCGGGATCGGTGCGCTGCTCTTCGTCTGGCCCAGCTGGTACTCCGTTTCTCGTGCGACGCTGACCGGTTACACGCTCACGATTCTCTATCTCACGCAACCTCTGGGTGCCATATTGGGTTGGCTTCCCACGATCAATGCCGCCTCGATCGCACTGACCAAGATCGATTCGCTGGGATTATCAATCGACGATTCCGAGGAACAGACGCTTTGTACAGTAATGCCGCCCTTTGAATCAATTCGGTTGCAGGGCGTTACCTACCGGTATACGTCACCCGATGGCAAGGGTTTCGCGCTCGGGCCGATTGACTTGACCGTGTCATCAGGAGAGGAGCTTTTCATCGCTGGAGGCAACGGGAGTGGCAAGACGACACTGGCGAAAGTGTTAATTGGGCTGTACAGTCCCGACGAAGGGCACGTCATGCTCAATGGACAGGTCGTCTCTAAGGAGACGCGCAACAATTATCGGCAGCTGTTTTCAACTGTTTTCGTCGAAGGGCACGTCTTCGACCGATTGCTCGGCGTCGAACTGGAGCAAGAAAAGCTACGCCACTTTGCCACGCTGTTGGGAATTGAAAAGTATGTTGATGTTGAAACGGGTCACTTCAGCTCGCAGAATCTATCGCGAGGCCAGCATAAAAGACTGGCGTTGCTTGTCGCTTGTATGGACGATCGGCCTATCTTGGTCTTTGACGAATGGGCAGCCGAGCAGGATCCGGGCTTCAAAGAGATCTTTTACAAACAGATCCTGCCGGAGTTGAGGAAGCAAGGCAAGACAGTGGTCGCGATCACTCACGATGATCGATATTTCTCTGCAGCTGATCGAGTCCTGAAGTTATTGGACGGGCAACTGGAATGGGCCGCGAAGGAAATGGCGGCGTAACCGCTGTTGGCGGATTGCTGCAAGTGACCAGTAGTACCTAATCGGTCGGGAAGCGACGACATTGGCGTTCGCTAGCGTGCGACTAGAAAGAACCGCTCGTCGCACCCTCGCCATGCTAAACGGATCGCGGACGGACGTGACCATCTGGTCGGTATGTACCAGGCGTCGATCGAACTAATTGGCGGGCCAGATGCTTAACGAGCATTTGCTATCGCTTCCGAAACTGGTAGGAACCCGGCAGGATAACCGCAATGTGACTGGTCCGAAAACTACGATTAATGCGATTAATCTGACTCTGACGTTTAGCCGATACAGAGAGTGTCTGTGGGTCGGATGAGTCCGGCCATTTTAGTCACTTTCTCTTCTGATATGTCGACGAGCGAATTGGCTCTTCGGTGGCTTTGTCTGCCCGTCGCTGATAACGTCCATCGGCATGCCATCGAACCACGTGTCTCGTGACATCCACTTACCGAAAACGTATCGCTGCCACGCAGAGTATCCTCGTAATGCCTGGTCTGGTCCAAGGGCGAGAGGTGGGGACGCGTCGGAGCATGCCGGTAGTGCTTACAGCGATCTTGATTGCGTGCCTCGTGGGATGCCGTACCCGCGGTCCAGTGGCATACGAAATGGAGCAAACCGTTCCGATGGGGCAGGATGGTACTGAGTGGCTGCCCAAGCCAACTTCGTGGGTGGCGGACGTTCAACCAGCTTCCTTCATGCCGAAAGCCCCAATGCGTCCTCCGAGAGTGCGGGATATTCACGCATTGACGCCATGGCCTATGTCGCTCGACGAGGCAATCCGGATCGCGTTGGAAAACAGTCCCGTAATCCGCAGCGCCGGCGGCCAAACGCTTGGTACGACTTTTGACCCCGCACTTTTTGCGACCGATCCGAATCTAGGTCCCGCGGCAGCGCTGGCCGCCTTCGACACGCAACTCAAATCCAGCCTGACTTATCGCGGCGGTGGAAATGCGTTGTCATCTGGAGCTTTTGGCGTCTTTTCGCAGCCGACCAACACAGCTGAATTGGGTGTCGCACGTATCTTTCGCAACGGAACGCGCGCAAGACTCGGAGTCCTCGGCGGATACGACCAGGACATTGCTGGGGGAGCCTTTGGCGCCTTTGGTGCTGAAGTGCGCCACCCGCTCCAACAAGGTGCCGGCACCGAAATCAATATGATTGCAGGCCCCGGAGGAAACCGCGGGATCTGGATCACGCAATTAGATTCCCAAAAGGTCGATCTCGACTTGGAGCAGGCGGTTCGAGATCTGGTGCGCGATGTAGCGATATCCTACTGGACACTGTATTTTTCCTACCACGATCTTAACGCAAAACAAGCCGCTCTCGAGGTCGCTCGCCAAACATGGCATCTCGAACAAACTCGCGTGGCCGAACAGGCGAGTCCACCTGATGTCGAGGCAGCCGCGCGGCAGCAATACTACACAGCGGATGCTGCCGTACAAAATGCGATTGGCGGAAGCGGTCCAGCGGGCACGGGCGTCTACGGTGCAGAGGCGAAACTCAGGACGTTGCTGGCGCTGCCCACAGCGGACGGTAGCCTGATTCAGCCAACCGCCAGACCGCTTGAGGCCGAACTTCATTTTGATTGGGACGAAGCCCTGCACCTTGCTCACTCCCGGCGAGTCGAGTTGCGAAAGCAGCGAATCGATATTGAAAAGCGAAAGTTAGAGCTCAAGGTCTCCCAGAACTTGCGACGCCCGAAAGTCGATCTCGTAGGACAGTATCGGGGCCCCGTGAGCGACCCCGGCAATCGGGACGCGATGTTCTCTTCGGCGTTGCAGACTTGGAATGTGGGTATTGAGTTCAGCAAAGTGTTGGGCGACCGCCGCGAGGACGCAGCGGTTCGTAATTCAGAGCTCCGGTTGAGCCGCGACCGCGCACTACAAGCCGAGCAGGAGCAGCAGTTGACCACGCAGTTGCAGTCTGCATTTACCGAACTCGATCGAGCTTACGGCGTTACTCAGTCCTTGGGGAGTGGTCTCGATGCCGCAAAAGTCCGACTGCAAGCAGAACTCGAGCGACACGCCGTCGGAGATGCCCTCATCACGAACGTGCTTGACGCCCAAATTCGTGCGACGCAAGCCGAAACGGCCATGCTGCGTTCGCTGGTCGATTATAACTTGGCAATCATCAATCTACATTACGTTCGCGGCACTATGCTGGAGACGCTGGGTGTCGGGTTCTTATCACAGGCATCCGAAGAGCAGATCTCTTTCGCTAAGAACCATCCCTCGATCTTCGCCGAGAATAGTAGGCGTTGAGTTCGCCGTTCCCGGGAATTTGATTGCGTCGCCGGCCACGCCGCAATCTGTTGATGATTCAGCGATCTGCTGAGCTCTGTGCATCAAGTACCGACTCCCGATGCCGTAATAATCTAATCGTTAATTGCGAGGGCCACATCCGAGTTCCGACGGGGATTTGACTTGCAAGCGCTGACGGAAGACACTGTCAAGCGAGTCATGTCGTCATAAGTCGAAGATAAATCGAGGTAGCAGCGGACAGCGGTCGCTCCTCAGTTTTCATGAGCTATGCAGTCCTAGAAGCTGAGTCCTAGTGTCTATCCGGATCGTTCGGGACTCACCATCGAAAGGAACTCAAAATGCGGTCGCATCTTGTCGAGGCCCCGCCGTCTGCCAACGCGGCGTTCGTTTGTCGCCGAACATTCCCACGTTCAAGAGTTCGCAATCGGCTCGCGCTCGTTGCCGCCGCGTTTGCAACAGCTTGCGCGCAACTGGCTTATACGGCTGCACCAAGGAGTGAGCCGGGCGAACGCCCAAACGTCGTTTTTATACTCGCCGATGATATGGGGTACGGCGACGTTGCCGCTTACGATTCGAAGTCACTCATCAAGACGCCGAACCTTGATCGGCTGGCTGCTGAAGGTGTGATGTTCACCGATGCTCATTCAGCGTCCGGGGTATGTTCGCCGTCGCGGTACTCGCTATTGACCGGGCGCTACAGTTGGCGAACGGCGTTGAAGCAGGGAGTGCTGGGCGGATTCTCACCGCCACTGGTCGAGCTAGATCGGATGACGCTAGGTAATCTGTTTAGAGAGGCAGGATACGCAACGGCTTGCATTGGCAAATGGCACTTGGGAATAAACTGGGCAGGGGGCGTTCGCGGTGACAAGTCGTACACGATGCGAAACGATGCGAAGGGAATTGACTTTACTCAGCCGCTTCAACGAACGGCAACGTCCAACGGCTTCGACTATTTCTTCGGAATCGCCGCTTCCCTGGATATGCCACCCTATGCCTTCATCGAAAATGACCACGTCACCGCCCAGCCCACATCTATGCTGAAGGCAGAAGACACTGGCGGTCGCGACGGACCCGCTGTTCCCGGATGGAGACACAAACACGTTCTGTCTGCCTTAGGCGACAAAGCGATCGGTTGGATCGGCGATCACCAGGACGAACCTTTCTTTCTCTACCTACCGCTAAATGCGCCTCACACACCGCACGCACCAGCAGACGCTTTCGTCGGGCAAAGCGGTATGGATATCTACGGAGATTTTATGGTCGAAGTCGATCATACGATCGGGCGCGTGATGAGAGCTCTTGAACAACGTGGGTTAGAGGAGCGCACTCTGCTAATCGTGACAAGCGACAATGGGCCCGAAACAAATATGTACCCGCGTCGCGAGAAATTTGGGCACGACAGCTCTTCACACTTCCTCGGCGCAAAGCGTGACAATTGGGAAGGCGGACACCGTGTTCCGTTCATTGCTCGCTGGCCGGGTGTGATAGCGGCCTCGTCGCGTTGCAATACGCCAATTTGCTTTGTGGACATGATGGCAACATTTGCAGAGGTCCTGAGAGTTGTCTTACCGCCTGATCAAGGCGTCGATAGTGTTTCGATTCTTCCACTACTGAGAGGCCAGGATGGCCAGTATCGAAGCGAGCATGGAATTATTCACCACTCGTCAAGCGGCCAGTTCGGGATTCGAAAGGGCGACTGGAAGTTGCTCCTCCACGCCGGTTCGGGAGGGAACGTGTACCGTACAGGCAAAAGTGGTGGACGCTATGCGGGAACGATCGAGCAAAAATCGTACGCGACCTCAGAGCGGCAACTCTATAACCTTCGGGATGACCCCGATGAGACTTCCAACTTGGTCGCAGGGCGTCCTGATATCGTCGAGCAACTCACAGCGTTAGCGGCCGAGTATGTCACAAATGGGCGAAGCACATCGGGGCCAAGGCAGCCCTACATTTCTGAAAACTGGCCACAGTTGGAATGGTTGCCGACGAAATGATCCGCGAGTGGAGAGATAAGCGATGGACATTCAATCCAAGCCGCTGGGGGTAATCGGACTTGGCCTGTTGGGCACCGCGATTGTCGAACGGTTTCTCGATCATCAGAATCTGGTTGTCGGTTACGACGTCGATGCAATTCGGCGCGAGCACGTGCGAACGCTTGGCGGCTCGGCAGCGACAGAGCCCGGCGACGTTTTCTCACAATGCGACGTCATACTTTTGAGTTTGCCAACCAGCGACATCGTGGCTTCGGTAGTCGAGCAAGTGCCGGCTGCGGTCACGTCGAGTAAAACCTTCATCGATACCACGACCGGTGATCCGGATCAGATGGTCCAACTAGGTCTACTGCTTGCGGGGAGGGGAGCGGCGTATGTCGAGGCCAATGTCGCCGGCTCAAGCCAGCAGATGCGAAATGGTACTGCAACCGTTTTTCTCGGCGGCGAACCCTCGGTGATCGAGGACAACACAGGCATTTTTGCGGTGTTCGCACCCCAACGCATCTATTTGGGGCCGGTCGGTTCAGCGTCTAGGTTCAAGTTGGTCCACAATCTAATCCTGGGATTAAATCGCGCCGTGTTGGCAGAGGGACTGTACTTTGCGGATTCGCTCGGATTCTCACCCGCCGAAACGCTTAGCATTCTCCGCGAAACACCAGCTGCGTCAGCGGTCATGAATACGAAGGGCGACAAGATGGCCCGGCGTGAATACGACCTGCAGGCTCGACTTTCACAGCATCTGAAGGATGTTCGATTGATGCTCCAGGAAGCCTCACGCGCGAGGGTACATCTGCCGCTGAGCGAACTGCATCGCGAGTTACTCACTCAAGCGGATGCTCTCGGGTTCGGAGACGCGGATAATAGCGCGATTATCGAGGCGTACTACGCCGGCCAGGAAAAGCGGCCCGCGCCGACAGATCATGGTCGAACGGCGGGACAGTTGAGATAAGATGCGGCATCTACGGCCACTTTGCCGATCGCTGCGACTTTAGCAGTCGATTCGGAAGTTCTATTTATTCCTACGTTGCCGGTTCGATCAATTCTAACGGTGAAGAATACAAGGCCCCAGCGTTGATGGACCAGGGTGAGGTGCGCATCACGGGGTACGGCCCAAGAATCGGAGATTCAAGGATGAAGTTTGCAAAATTCACGCTCAGTTTGTTAGCCGTTGCGTTGTTCGCAACAGCACCCGACTCGGCGTTCGCGGGGAAAGGATTGTTGGACGGCGGATGCGGCTGTGCCACGCAGAAATCCTGCGGTTGCGCCACACAAAAGTCTTGCGGCTGTGCAACGCAAAAGGGCGGCCATGTGGTTCAAAAGGGCCCCATTGTTCAAAAGGGCTCGGTAATCCAGAAAGGCCTTGTCCATCAGAAGGGCGAAATCGTCCAGAAGGGTGGTGCCTGCCAAAAAGGTTGCGGCTCGAGTAAGGGTGGCGGATGTGGCAGCTGCTCAGTCTGCCTGCCCCCTGTCCTGCCCGCTTTGATTAATGGCATCGATGCGGTCCTCAATCGAGTATTCTGCTGTGACAGCTGCGGTGCACCACGGGGTTGCGGATGTGCGGCTCAAAAGGGACATGTCGCCCCAAAAGGCCACATCGTTCAAAAAGGCCACATCGTTCAAAAAGGCCACATCGCTCAAAAAGGGCACATCTTTCAAAAGGGACACATCGCTCAAAAGGGCGACAGCTGTGGCTGTGGAAAATCTCACGGGTCAACATACCAAGGTCCCAGCAATCCTTTTGTTGACGATTTGCAACCACCACCGGTTCTGGAACTCGATGGCGACGCTCGATATGTGCCACGTCGTGATGTTGCACGACCGGTCAGCCAAAGCAATGAACGGCCAACTCGCTCGCTGGTTAAGACCGCCTCGACAACCGCCGACGAACCCCGGACTTTGCCTGCCGAACTTGTCTCGCCAATCGAACAGATCCGCGAAGCACGAAGGCCGACTCCTGCAAAACCTACCGTCATCCGCACTAGCGCAACCACAGCCAGCGGTTTAACGGTTCCAACCAATCCGCTTCGCTAAGCGAACTCGGCTGACCAGACGGTCAGCTGTTTAACGCTTGGTCAAGGTCGTCTCGAAGATCCTCAAAGTCTTCGAGACCGACCGAGATCCGGATCAGTTCATCTCGAATCCCGTGAGACAGCCGGTCGGCGGCGTCGTAACTCGCATGAGACATCGCCGCTGGCTGTTCGATCAGCGACTCGACGGCTCCCAAGCTGACAGCCAACTGAAACAACTTTGTGGATTCGACGACCCGCTTGGTCTTAGCAAAGTCACCGACAACTTCAAAGCTGAGCATAGCACCAAAACCACCATCCATTTGCTTGGCCGCAATCTCGTGGCCAGCGTGAGACGGCAATCCAGGATAGAGAACACGTTGAATGCGGGAATCTGCGGCAAGGAACTCGGCCAGTTGTTGGGCCGTTCGGCATTGTTCACGGACGCGCAACTCCAATGTTTTCAAACCCCGCGACATCAAAAACGAATCAAACGGGCTAAGCACTGCCCCGGTGGCATTCTGGATGAAATACAACCGTTCGTACAACTGCTTGTCCGCAACGACGATGGCTCCGCCCAACGCGTCGCTGTGCCCGCCGAGGTATTTGGTAGCCGAATGCATCACAATGTCGATGCCCAGCTCCAAAGGACGCGTGAGCACGGGCGTGGCGAAGGTATTGTCGACTGCGGTCAGCACTCCATGCCGCCTGGCAATTTCGACACAAGCTTTCAAATCTGTGATCGACATCAGTGGATTGCCCGGCGATTCAAGCCACAGCAACTTTGTTTGCGGAGTAATCGATTGCTCGAACGCATCCAAGTCTGCGGTGGACGTCAACGAAACCTTGATCCCCGATCTATTCAAAATCTTGTGCAGGAGCCGATAAGTCCCACCGTAAATGTCCGACCCCGCGACAATGTGCTCGCCCGATTCGAGGAGCATTGTCACGCAGTGGGTCGCCGCCATGCCGGATGAGAACGCGAGAGCGGCTGTGCCCGACTCGAGCGATGCCAGTGTTTGTTCGAGATGCTTCCGCGTCGGATTCCCGCTCCGCGCGTAGTCGAACTCTCGCCACTCTCCGGCATGGTGCTGAACATAAGTCGAAGCGACGTGGATCGGAGGAACGACCGCCCCGGTTTGCTCATCGCGTTCATTCCCGACGTGGATGGCTCGTGTGCGAAACTTCATGCTCGTAACGCCTGCTCCAAATCCGCGATCAAGTCTTCCGCGTTCTCGATACCGCAAGAGTATCGAATCATATTGTCGGGAATGCCGAATCGCCGCCGATCTTCTGGCGAGCACTCGTAGTAGCTCATCACCAACGGCTGCTCGATCAGCGATTCAACCCCGCCCAAACTCGGCGCAATCCGAGGGATCGTTGTGGCATCGACGATGTTGGCGGTGGCACGCCAATCTGCGTCCTTCACCAGGAACGTAATTAAACCGCCGAAGCCTCGCATCGTGCGTCGAGCCACCTCGTGATAAGGATGCGAGTCCAGCCCAGGATAGTAGACGCGTTCAATACGCGGGTGGCTCGCCAGGAACTCCGCGATCGCCTGGCCCGTGGTATTTTGCTGTTGCATCCGCAAGCCAAATGTCTTGATGCCTCGCTCTAGCAAATAGATGTTATGCGCCGAGTTGATCGCGCCCATGATGCCACGCAGATTACGAACAGGTTCTATTTGCTCCTTGGAACCAATGATGACGCCTGCCAGCAAATCGTTGTGTCCGGCGAGGTACTTGGTCGCCGAATGCAGGACATAGTCGACTCCATACTCCAAAGGCCGCACGTTGTAGGGAGTGGCCAAGGTAGCGTCGATCAGAGTCTCGACACCTTTCCGCTTTCCAATCGCCGCAAAGCGTTCCAAATCAACGATGCTCAAGTGGGGGTTGGTCGGCGATTCGCTGACCAACAGTTTCGTTCGATCATTGATGACGGCTTCCATCGCGTCGTAGTCGCACGCTTTGACCTGTCGAGTGACGACACCATACCGCGACAGGTGCTTCGAGCAAAACTCGCGGCTGCGATGATAACACTCGTCGAAGAAAACGACTTCATCACCGGCATTTAATTTCGACATCAACAGCCCGACGATAGCCGCCATTCCGCTGGCAAACAGTAATGCTTCCTCGCCACCTTCAAGCTCCGCCAGTTTTCGCTCGACAACCTTCTCACCTGGATTGCCATAGCGTCCATACTCCTCGCGCGGCTGCCTCTCCTCGATGTAGTCGATAATCGCTTGAGTGTTGGCAAACGTGAACGTCGAAGCACACACAATGGGATCAGTGATCGAGTCGACGACCTTTTGGTGAGCTTCGCCCGCGTGAACGGCGAGCGTCGATTCACCGCGACGTTTTTGCGGAGTTTTCTTTTCGTACGGGTCGGATGAGAGGCGAGTTTGCATGGTGCGGCTCCAAAGTGCTACCGATTTCGCGGCACAAGGACTCGCGGTCCTGCCAGCACACCGAGCGGCCATAAAAAAACGCCGCGTTGCCATGCACTGTAGCGAACTGCGGCGGTCTAGTGGCTCTTTAGCAGTTAAGGCTGCAAGCGGCCGCAAATCCCTGTGACGTCTGCATTGTAGTAGCCCACCCTACGACAAGCAACTCCTGGCGTTCAGATCCCAGAACTTCTGTTTTTGACGAAGGTGCACGAACTGTAAGACCGGCGCCTCGTGCGTCGTAGGTCGAGCTTGTCGGCAAGCGACACGGACGAGGTGTGCGTCCTGCACAGCAGCGTCTCTGGATTGCGCAAACTGCTGGCAGCGGAACTGCAACGAGGGACTGTGTACGCTGCGGCAGGTCTTAGTGGAATCACTGCCCCGGTTCCTTAAGAGGCCTTTAATTTCCGCACTTCGGCTTCGAGCGCTGCAATCTCTGCTTCCAGACGAGCTACTTCACCGGGTTCGTCGTCCTGGGACTTCGCCCCGGCCAGTTGCTGCCTCAGGGTTTGAAGCTTGTGATTACAGACATCGATTCGCTTCTTACTCTTCTTGTCCATGACCGCCTTCTGTCATTAGCGAGGGATAGTTCGTCTGCTGCACACTTAGGAACACGGGAAAAATAACTTCGGCGAAACCAAAGTAGCCATCACACTCCGTGGGATGATTAGCAGAAGATATAGCGAAGTTGTTTTTCCCGTGTTCCTTAGACTATTCATCGAGCGTCGAAAGTGGAAGTCTCACTCAACAGGTTTGCGGCATTCGCTGTCGGCTGTGGTATCAACCTTGCCGATTTTTCCTCTCGTTTGGCCGATCGCATGAGTCCCGCGATCAAAACAACGGTAATTGCCAGAGCCATGTTGACCGTCAACCAGAACTTCTCCCGCTGACGCAGCTTTTGTGCTAGTCCACTGCGGCCCGAAAGTGCGGCGGCCAAGAAGAAGACAACCAACGCCAATAAAAACTTAATCCCAAAGGCCATCTGGTAGATGTTTCCCGGAAACGCATCCTTGATGGTGTACGTCTTCATGATCAACACAAAACTGACTAATCCGCTGATCAGCAGCTGTCCGCTCGACAACATGACCATTCTCGCCCAGGCTTTGCGATGCCACTCGGCAAATTCCGGTTTCGGCTCGAAGTTCGAAAGTTCCTTGGATGGCACATAGACGGTCCGCATGAAAATCGTGCTTCCGACCAGCATGATCGCACCGAAGATATGCATCCAACGAATTACCAACTCGACTAATAGTTCAAAGCTAACCATGAGGCCTTCCTAACTATCTGTTTTACCAATCGATGAACCTGTCTGTTAATCAAGACTTCCGTGCGTTCGTGTGAACGATCGTAGAGGCCCGTTCCGGAATTGTCTATTGGACTCAAGGTTACATTCACCGCAAAGACAGAAGGCCGTAATTCACTCGACCTTTCTCGCCTGCCAAAGAGATTGAACAAATGAAATTGCCGCCTCACGACTTGTGATCTCGCCGTTCAGTTGCGAATCACGCGTTGCCTCAAGCAACTCTCGAAATACGGGGCCAGGCGCGATACCCAATCCTCGCAACTCATTTCCGGTGATCAGCGGCGTGGGGTTCCAGTCTACTTGCGGTCGGGCAAGCGTCTCGCGACAGAACATAATCGCGTCGGTACTGTTGTCGACGACCGCAGCCACCGCCTCGCAATAGCTCAACAGTTCGTCGATGCGGGAGTCGACCAGCACTCGCTGCAAAACTGGCCAAGCAACGGTCTGAGCCGAGCGAATCGTTGTTTCGTGGTTCAAGCAGAACAGTACGCCAGCCACTTCCGTGTTTGAAAGCTTCCAACGCCGACAAATCTGCTCTGCGCAATCGGAAGCTCCTGAGCCGGTGCGCACAGTCCGCAAGAGAGCAGCGACCGCGACTGCAAAGGTCGGCGCGTTGAGCAATTGCAGGATGGCCAGCGTTTCGGCCCAATCATCGCCTCCGGGCCGCAGTTCTGGCAACACTCGTCCGAGCAATTTGGATTCATGCAGCAACTCGACACCTCGCCGCCGATTGAGATGCAGCAGCAATCGTCGCAGTTCGGCCGCGACCCTCTCGGCGCTCACTGCTCCCAATTCATCCGCATGGCATTGAACTGCCGACATCGTCGCGGAATCGATTCTAAAGTCTAAGGTTGTTGCGAAGCGAACCGCTCGCAACATGCGAAGCTTATCTTCCGCCAATCGCTCTTCGGCATCGCCAATCGCTCGAATGACTCGTCGGCTCAAATCTTCCTGCCCGCCGACGTAGTCGATGATCACGGCAGCCAGCGGATCGAAGAACAATCCATTGACCGTAAAGTCCCGCCTACGTGCATCTTCCTCCGCGTTGCTAAATGCCACGCTATCGGGATGCCGGCCGTCGCTGTAAGTCGCATCACGGCGGAAAGTGGCGACCTCGACTTGCCCAGCACTTCGCGGGCCCAGCACCGTGATGACTCCGAATGCTGCGCCAATCGCAAGCGTTTTTCGCCTACCAAAGACCTCGCGAATTTGGTCGGGCCTTGCGTTGGTTGCCACGTCATAATCTTTGGGGTCAGCGCCTAGCAGCTGGTCGCGCACGCACCCACCAGCCCATAGCGCTTCAAAGCCACGGGTGCGCAATTTGGCCACGACTTCCTTGGCGAACTCGCGGGCTTTGGCCGAATCGATCGTTGACATGTGGCTTCCAAACAGGGACGTGCGGAAACATTGTAATATCTGTCGTCCGGCAGTGTACCGGTTTCAAGGCAATACCGAATTGTTAGACTGCGGGAGCAAGAACTTTGTTCACTTCCAGGCCGAACCCCGCAAGCATGTAGCTCATTGCCAAAAGGAATAAGAAGGATGAAAGCCGATTCACCCTATGCCGCTCTGTTGGCACTCTCGACCGCTCTTCTCGGTTGTAATGGTAGTCCGACGAGTCCGCCCGCCTCCTCCGATAGCGGCTCCGTCGCTGTCGTTGCGGAACCTGAGGGAGATCCCTTAGATGTCATAGAAGAATTGAAGCTAGTCGCGACAAACGTCAAGCTAGATGGTAACGGCTTCGTGACCGACGTGGATTTTCGCGGAACGGCAATCGACGACGCGACACTTAATCAAGTGGCCAGCCTCGAACACGTCGCGTCGCTGCTGCTGAACGATACATCGATCACCGACGTTGGCCTCGAAGTTGTCGGGCAACTGAAGTCACTCCGCAATCTGGACCTGCGTGGTTGTAGTGTCTCGAACGATGGCATAGCCCATCTGAAAGGGTTGCACGAACTCCGGGCGTTGCGTCTCTCCGGCAGCACCGGCGCCACCACCGTGGACGATGGTGGTATGACATCGATCGGCGAACTCACCAAGTTAAAGGCACTCGCGCTCGATTTTCTTTGGGTGAGCGAAGACGGATTGGCGGAGCTTTCGAAGCTAAAGGATCTGGAAGAACTTTACTTGGCAAAAACTTTGGTGGGTGACGACGCGTTGCCGTTGTTGAAACAGTTTCCCAAGCTAAAGAAGCTACGCATCTCGCAGACGCAGGTGACGAGCGTTGGACTGGCGCATGTTGGGGCGTTGACAACGCTGGAAGATCTCGACCTCAGCGAAAATAGCCAGATCTTCGATGATGGCATGAAACATTTGTCGGGGCTTGTCGCACTCAAGCGACTGAATCTATGGCGGGACGCTTTGACCGATAGTGGCATGGAACCGCTGGCCGGGCTGACCAACATGGAGTGGCTGAATGTCGATAACACGCAACTGACGGATGCCGGACTGAAGCATTTCCAAGGTATGAGCAACCTCGTATTTTTGCACGTCGGCTCGACAGCGGTTTCGGATGCGGGGTTGCCTGATCTGGAGGGCCTGACGTCGCTCAAGGACTTGAAAGTCACCCGTACCGCGGTGACTGAAGAGGGCGTCGCGAAGCTCAAGGAAAAGCTGCCTTCGACCGAAATTCAGCTGAAGTACATCGAAGGGCAATAGCCGGATTACGTGCGAGTTGTCGATACTGACTGGAACGAAGAGAACCGGCTGAAACGCACGAAGCGCTTTCAGCCGGTTCCGCATGGCTATTCGATGGCGGAGTTCGCGTCAGGCGATGTCCGACGCCGAACCACTCGCGAGGCTGTCGAGTGCGAGGACATCGACCAAGGATGGATCGACGAGTTCCAGACTACAGAAGTCATGCCACTCCAACCACGGCCCAAAATCCCAGACAGGACTATCGGGAGATGAGCCGCTATCGTCTTTCTTCGTTTGATAGAACGACGCTCCGTACACACCGTTTAAGCCTGCATCGGCGAAGTTGAGCACTTCCTCGGCAGCACCAGTCTTGGGGTCGATGCGAACAACGCTGCTGTGTTCGTTCGAAAACCCGTACAGCATTCCGTTCGCGTGATAGTCCAAACCGAGCAGGTCCAGTGAGCGGACGCCGGGCTGAACAACATCGGTCACGAGTGCGGCCGCACCCGTCGCAACATCGACTTCGACGAGTTGGTCGTTCTCGGCGGCCAATAGCAAACGACCGTCGTCTCCAAATGCTAGATCGCCGTCCGAGGTGAAGCCATTCAGATCACCGATAGCACTCGCAGAGCCCGAGACGGGGTTAATCGAATAGAATTGCTCGCCAGCTCCGTACAACTCGCCCGTCGGCGAAAACTCCAACGCGTTTATGAATTCACCGGTCGAACCGATCAGGCTGATCGCTGCCGTCTCCGGATCGATGCTATACAAGTCGCCGTTGTCGCTAATACCAAACAAGTTGCCATCATTGTCGAAGGCAATATCAAACATCTGCTCGCTCATCAGGCCAATGATGTTGATATCGCCCGAGTCGACGTTCACCGTAAACAGTTGGCCGTCGCGATCATGTGCAAACAGGACATCGCTCGGGTCGACGGCAGTCTCTCCATCGTCATCGTGATGACACGCATGGTCTTCGACTGTCACCGTGAAAGTCTCTCGATCCGCCGCACCGTGCTCGTCGAGTACGATCACGGTGATCTCAAAAGTCCCTACCGTATCGGGAGTCCAGGCAAAGGTGCCATAGGGGTTGATCATCGGCTGGCTGGCTTCGGCAGGAAGTCCGCTGTTGTCGAGGTCGAGGATGTACTTGAAGTCCGTGCTATCGGGATCCACGACTTCGGTCGGGAACTCGATGCTGGTTCCTACTTCGACTTCAACCGGTGTCGCCTCATTGTCGTACGGTGCCGGCAGAATCAAATTCGGGCCCTGATTGACCGCCACGATGTGGACGGTGGCGGTTGCGACTTCGCTCACATTCCAGCCGTCGTCCACAGTCACTTCGATCTGACGCGGGCAGGTGTGGGGATCTTGCAACTCGTTGTTGTACGTTAACGACGCGAGTACTCGCTGATAGTTTTCAACGGTGTCTTCCCCGAAAAGTATTAAAGTGCCGAAATCGGCATCGTAGTACGTCCAGATGTTGGTACCGCTCGTGTCGACACTCAACGATTCAGCAGGACCATCCATCGGGGTGACGATCTGTGCCGTCGCCCATTGCAAGACGGAGTCGTCCGCGTCAGCGATCGTGACGTCCACGGCAACGGGTACTGCGCCTTGACCTTCAACAAAGTCCTGCGAAGTGCCAGTTCCTACCGCATCGGGGCCGTTAAGGTCAACACTCGGTGCGACATTCGTCAGCTCGACATTGAACGACGTGCGATCCGTTAGTTCGCCGTCACTCACTTGCAACTCGATGCCATACGTGCCGGGTGGCGTGCCAGGATCTGGAGACCAGTGCACAACCCATTGGCCGCTGCCGGTCTGTTCGACCGACACGAATTCAGGTCCGCTCACGACTTCCAGCGACAACGGGTCACCTTCATTCGGGTCAGTCGCTTCGACGACCACAGAGAGTTCGCTGTTGTGCGGGATCGATTGGTCAGGCACTTCACCAACTTCCGGTGCTTCATTCATGGGTCGAACCGAGATGGTAAACCGCTCAGCATCCGCTTCGCAGAAATTGTCGCGATTGACGGCAATTACCGTGAAAGTGAAGTCGCCAACCTGGTCTTCGGATGGAGTCCAGTGGAAACTTCCATCCTCTGACATGGTTGCCCCAACGGGCGTTTGGTCTGTGTCCGGATCGAGTTGGAACCTGACTCGACCGCCAGCGACACCCGCCGTAGCGCCGCTGCTAATCATGTCGAACGAAAGTTCTTGACCGACTCGCGCTTCCTCGACGTGCATGTTTGATACGTCAAGGTCGAAATGAGGCATAGCGACCATCGCCAGGTCGGCCGCCATCAAGTCGCGTGCCTGAAGTTGTTCGACATTCAATGTTCTTCGTGTGGACTTCTTTTTTCGATCCCGGGACATGTCTGCTCTCCTGCATCAAAGAGGGAAGGACGCGTCGAGTGGAGCGTGCATTTGTGCATTCGGTCTCGACGCGTTTTGAAAATCCGGAAAACACGTTTTTGCGTCGTCCGGGAAGTCACGAACATGTGTGGCTTCAGTGGGCTAAGAAACGGTTCCAGCCCCGCAAATCGAAAAACTTGAAACATTTTTCAAAAAAAGCGAATTTCCCGTTGCGAAGCTTCAAAAGCGTTTCTTTGTGTCTTAGAGTGATGGCTCGTGGCGCAGGGGCGCTTCGGGCGGCTCACGGAAAGCACAACGCATTGCGAGACTTCGGCCATGAACAACGAGCCATTAGAAATTGTCAGCCTGATCCGGCGGGCACAGCAGGGAAGCACCGAGGCCCTAGGAACCTTGCTGGACGAGTTCCAAGGATTCTTGCAATATGTAGCTGAGCAGGAAGTCGGACCGTTGTTGCGCAAACGCGTCGATGGTCAAGACATCGTCCAACAAGCAAACTTGCAGGCCGTTAAATACTTCGGCCAATTTCAGGGCCAAACGGCCGAAGAGTTCACGGCCTGGATACGCCAAGTTTTGAAAAGCGTTATTAACAACGCAGTACGCGACCATGGAGCGGCCAAACGCGACATCAAGAAGGAACAGCCGCTGGGCGGCGCGAGGAACAGCCAAGCGTCGGTGTCCTGGTGGGAGCCGGCGGCGTCGCAAACCACACCCAGTCAACGAGTCATCAAGGGCGAAGAGGCGATCCGCTTAACCAACGCAGTCCAACAATTGCCTCCAGCCCAACGTGAGACTGTCCAACTGAGACATTTTCATAACTTCACGTTCAAGCAGATTTCAGAGCACATGGATTGCAAGCTGTCCGAGACGATGCGTCTGTATCGCCTGGGCATGCAATCGCTGCGGCGCGCGTTAGCCAACAGCTCGATGGAGATCGTCTAGTAATGGCCGGCTCGGACAAAACGACGGATCACGACCACAATCGAACGACTAGCTTGGACGAAGTGCTGGCAGCCTATGCCGAGTTGGAGGCGAATCGTGGCGCAGTCGACTGTGAGGCCTTCATTGCCAAGTATCCCGCGTTGGAAGCGGAACTGCGTGAGTTCTTTGCCGACAAAGAAATGCTCGACGAGTTTGTTCCTCCCGACGGCGGGTCGAGCAACGGCTCGAACCAGCTCACCGAAATGTTTATGGGCAGTGTCCTCGGCCGCTTCGAACTGCGCCGTGAACATGCGCGAGGGGGGTTGGGCAAAGTTTGGAAGGCGCACGACCCAATCCTGCGGCGGGATGTCGCGCTCAAGGAAATTCGCGAAGAGCAAGCACAAAATCCGATCGCCCGCCACCGCTTTTTGCGAGAAGCGCAAGTCACCGGTCAATTAGAACACCCGAACATCGTGCCCGTGCATGAACTTGGTCGCGATTCGAAGGATGATCGGCTTTTCTATACGATGCGATTTGTTTCGGGCGAGACTTTGCGCGAGGTGATTCAAGAGCATCATCGCAAGTTTGGTCGACGCGCTCCGGAAGCCAGTCGTCGATTGCTAAATAAGTTCGTCAATATTTGCGAAGCCATGGCATACGCTCACGCTCGTGGCGTCGTGCATCGAGACCTCAAGCCGCACAATATTGCAATCGGCGAGTTTGGCGAAGTCGTCGTCATGGATTGGGGCTTAGCCAAGATTGGCGAAAAGGACGACGAGTCGGCTCAATCCGTTGGCATCAGTTCAGAAGCGGACGGGCAAGCCACGGTGGTCGGACACGCGCTGGGAACTCCGGCCTACATGGCTCCCGAACAAGCGTCCGGTCGGACGAAAGAAATCAATAGCCGCACGGACGTCTACGGGTTGGGAGCCATCTTGTTTGAGATCCTTGCCGGCTCGGCTCCGCATCGGGGCCCAACGACTGATGCGATACTGCAAGCGATTCAGCATCGTGAAACTCCAACGACCAGAGATCGGCTGCCAACCGTGCCTAAACCACTGGATGCGATCTGCGCCAAAGCCATGGCGAAGAAGGGGTGTGACAGATACGGCAATGCGCTCGAGTTGGCTCGCGACATTCAGCATTGGTTAGACGACGAGCCGATTAGCGTATGTCCCGAAACACTGCTGCGCCGTGCCAGCCGATGGCAGCGAAGGCATCGGTCAGTGGTGGCCCTTGTCTTGATGTTCGCGATGCTGGTGGGAAGCTGCATTGGTTGGCTGACGGTCGCCAGTCGCCAGCGGTTGCGTGCCCAACTGGAAGCTTGGCAAGTCGAAGTGGTAACGAATCGTGATCAGGCGCGAGTTGACTTGCTTGAACAAAACTTCGACCAGGGACTGACCAAGTGCGACGACACATTATTGAATCTGAAATTCCAGCCCGAATACTTACAACGCGTAGCAGCCCGCTCGAACGAAACAGAAGGAGTGTTGAGCAGGCAATTATTGGATGCGTTGTCTGAACTCGTCTTCCTCAAAGGACGCGCAGAACTGATGCTCGCGAGCACTCCCTCCGAGGAAGACGAGCGACGTGCTGCCGCCAAACAGGCCTTCGAAGTGGCGGATGCCTGGAGCAGCGCGCCGGCAGCGTCTCGATTGTTTCGGAACGCTTTCCTCGATCGGAAGCTATCTGCCCACCAGATCCTCAGCAGGGATGACACCGATGTCCCAGCGACAGCACTGGACCATTTGTTGGTCGGCGAGGTCGCACAATTTGCCGGCGACCGCGAGCGAGCGATTCGACACTATGAAGACGCACTCGAATCCGAGCCGACGCATTTTTGGGCGCATCTATTGATTGGCATCGCTCGCTTCGAACAAGGCGAATCGATAACCGCGTTGGAATCGTTCAATCAAGCCGCGAGACTGAAACCGGAAGTGGCATGGATTTACGCAGGGCGTGCCTTAATCCTCGCGGACCTAGCGCGTTGGGATGCGGCTCATGCGGACTTGGATTTGGCGGAATCGCTTTTAGCTCAGACGGAATCGCCTGACCCGTCGCACTACGTAGTACCGAATAACCGAAGCGTCGTTTTGTACACGCAAGCCAGAACCGATGGATCGGCTTCGATGGAAGATCGAAAGCGATGGCTGACGAGCGCAATCGCACAGAGCGAACGGGCTAGTGAGCTGAACGATGCCTTCGAAAATGCCTACAACAATTCGGGAATGGCTGCTGTGGAAATGGCGAGACTGCTGCGAAGTGAGAACCCAGAGGATGCGGAGATCGAACTGTATCTAAATCGGGCATCCGACGCATTTGGCGTAGCCAGAACGCGAGGTTCCAATAAGGTCAGGCCTAGCGTCAACCGAGCACTCATGTCAATAGAATTCTCAGATGGCCAGGAGTCGGAGTTGCAACGGGCGAGACGCGATTTGGAGGACGCCAGGCTGTACGCCGAGTCACTCGATGGAGTCGAGTTACGATCCGCCACACGTCTGATTGTGTACGGCCACGCGTTCGCCGACGGTATCGTCGCCGAGCAACGAATCAAGGCAGCAGCAGATGGCGAGGAAATCGTGGATGCCACGGTGGCTGTAGAAAAGGCGCTGCAGCACTTTTCAGAAGTCGTGCCCGACACGCCTCAGAATGAATTACAGGATGGCCCGAGTGTGATTAACGACCATCTCGCGCGCGAGGCGAGGCTGGCCCGAGCGAAGTTACGCTATCAGCTTTTCGAGCTGTACGCGAACTTCAACGAACATCTGGTGACTGACGAGCTGATCGGTCCGATGAGCTATGATTTTGACGCCCTGACGACACTCGAGGACTCTCGGCACCCCCCGAAGGCCCGGGCAGAACTCTTTGAAATGCGGGCCAAAGTCGAAGACTGGTTGAAAATGAAAGGCGACGCGCTGCTCGACTACACACGAGCCATCGAAGTCGATCCATCCAATGCTTCACGTTACTTGCACCGGGGCAAACTGTTGCTCAATGCAAGAGACCAGGCCTTACGAGATTTTGAACAAGCGATCACTGTTGAGCCGCCTTCATCGGATAATGCACTCACGCGGGCGATGGCCTACGGAAATCGCGCCTGCTTGCTTGCGTTGGATTCCCAATCTAGTGAGGCCATCAAAGCAGCTGAATCTGCAAGTCATTTGGCACCGACCAGCTGGGAAGTTCTGTTTCAGGCGGCGCTTGCTTATGCGCTGTGTGTCAACCAAGCGGAATCGCCCGACGCGCAATTGCTCGGCAAGGATGAATTGGCCGACAAAGCAATTGAATACTTGAAAAAGACGCTTGAATTGTTCCAAGACGGCAATTCACAATGGAAGCAAAAATGGCCCCCTCTCCTGAAAGACTCAGGCTTCGACGCGATCCGAGACCGAGAAGGATTCCAAGCACTGCTGCGATGATGCAGCCAAACGCCCTGCACTATCTTCCCTCATGCCAGTTCCGATCACCACTCATCGATATCGGAGTCGTCGGCGACGCGCCGATCGGCAGCCGCGGCGCCGGCTGTTGGTCGAGCAATTGGAAGATCGACGCCTGCTAACAATCTTTGTAACAAACACCAACGACGACGGCCCCGGATCATTGCGACAAGCAATCTTAGACGCGAACGCGTCAGTCACGCCGGAGCAAATCGCCTTTCAGATCCCGGAGACCGATTCTGGGTTTATTGATATTGATAGCAGCAGCGGGCTGAATGGTGCGGACGCCGAGCCGGATGTCTTTCGAGTGGCATTGGCGACAAACCTTCCGACTCTGAACAACGTGAATGGTCAGCCGATCAGCATCGACGGAACAACACAGCATTCCCTGACCGGGGATAGTAATCCCCATGGACCGGAGATTGAACTCGACGGCGCGGCGTTCACGAACGGACATGGACTTGTCGTTGACGGCGATAGCGTCGAGCTTCGTGGCCTCAACATACACAGCTTTAGCGTCCTGGGTGTGCTCGTTCGAGGCGACGGTGTATCCGTAGCAGGGAGCTACATCGGAACGGATGCCACCGGACGGGTGTCGATGCCCAACGGTGTGTGGGGAATACAGGTGTTTGGAACCGACGTAACGATCGGTGGGCCGGAGTCTGCTGATACCAATGTCATTTCAGCAAACGGTGGTACAGGAGTGGAGATAGGCACGGGCAGTCAAAACATTAATGTCCAACGCAACTTCATTGGTACCGATGCCGTTGGAAGCGACTCACTAGGAAACGGGTCCAGCGGTATTTCCATCTATCAAACCTCGAACGTCGAGATTGTGGACAACGTGATCGCTGGCAACAGTTCGATCGGAATAGCGATCTTCAATGGAACGACGGGCGTGTCAATTCTTAGCAACCACATTGGCACTGACTCAGACGGATCGTCTGCCATTGGTAATTCCGGCGCAGGAATTGATATTCGCAACAGTTCTTCGATTACGATCGGAGGGCTATCACAAGCTGCGATGAATGTGATCTCTGGAAACCTCGGCCAAGGAATCGCTATCGGCGGCAGTGATCATGTGACCGTGTTGGGAAACCACATCGGAGTCAATCGCGACGGCGATGCTGCACTCGGCAACGGCAGCGTTGGGCGCGACTCACACGGCATCCGCATTGAACAGGGTTCAACCAACATCACAATCGGTGCGCCCGGTGCCGGCAACGTCATCTCCGGTAATCTATCACGAGGCATCGGCGACACGGTAGCGGATCACGTGACCATTCAAAGCAATTTCATCGGTACGGATGCAACGGGGACCTTTGTAATTCCCAATCAACACGACGGCATTGGGTTCGACGGCGCTTCAAATGTCCTCATCGGCGGCAATTCAGCCGCCGAAAGCAATCTGATCTCTGGAAACCTGGGGAATGGAATTGCTATTTCCAACGGCGTCGGCATCGAACTTCGAGGCAACTCGATTGGTACAGATGTAACGGGTACAAAGGCGTTTGGCAATGATCTTGGCGTCAGTATTTCAAGTAGCGATGTCATCATCGCGAGTAATTTGATATCTGGAAACAACTCGCAGGGTATCAACATCGATGGCGGCAACTTCGTGGCCCATGCGGTGCAGTGGCCCGTTGCAGACGGAGGCAACGATCACTACTACGTATTAACACCCGCCACGACTTGGTCGGCGTCGGAAATGCAGCTGAACGGAACCGGGGGGCACCTGGCGGATATCGTCGACCAATCAGAGAACGACTTCTTGACTTCAACTTTTGGTAACGCGTCACCTTGGATCGGACTTACGGACCGTGACGTTGAGAATACTTTCGTTTGGACTTCGGGAGCTTCTTACAATCCAGCAGAGTTCACGCGTTTCAGCGGCGCCGAGCCCAACGGTGGAGCACAAGAAAACTATGTACAGCTTCTAGAGAGCGGGTTCTGGAACGACCTACCTGACTTTCATCGCCACCCGGCAATTTGGGAGTTTGCGACGGCGCCAGACTTGACACAGATCGAGGCAGCGTTCGGTCGTGCAACGATCACCGGAAATCTCGTCGGCACCACGGTAGATGGCGCAGGACCACTCGGCAATTCTGGCAGTGGACTGCGACTGCAGAATGCATCACATTCGACTGTCACCGGCAATTCTATTCGCGAAAACGTGAGTTCTGGCATCCTGATCGAAAACGGAACTGACAACACGATTGGAAGCATAGATATCGGCGCTGAGAACATCATTTCCAACAACGGAGGAATCGGAGTCGCCATTTCGGGCGATTCTTCGCTGGGGAATTCGGTTCGCGGCAATTCCATCTACGGGAATGCGTTCCTAGGAATCGATCTCTTAGGGTCAACTATCGACGACCCACTGGATGGCGACACGGGGCCGAACGGTTTGCAGAACAAGCCGGCCATCACAGGAATCTCAGGATCCACCGTCTTTGGGACAATTAACAGCGTGCCTAATTCCTTGTTCGATATCGACATCTATGTGTCTGATGCTTCAGACGCAGAGGGTCAGACTTGGATCGGCACGACTTCGGCGACGACAGATTCCGCTGGCGACGCAACCTTTTCTCTAGCAAGCTCCACAATTCCGGCGGGCTTCATTACGGCTACCGCTACCGATTCCGCTGGGAATACCTCGGAATTCTCGTTGGCCGCCGAGAGTGTTTCGATGGCCGATCTCGCGGTGACGATCACCGACGCACTGACCGCGGTAACGCCAGGCGAGAGCGTCGTCTATACGGCGGTCGTTAGCAACAACGGTCCGCACGCAATATCTGACGCACTTGTAAACATTTCGATTGATCCACAGTTGGTCCACGTCAGTTACACCAGTAGCGCTGCGGGCGGTGCCACGGGAAATCAAAACAACGCCGGAATTCCGCTCGGCGAGTCGTTAACCTTGCCCTCGGGATCGACAGTGACCTATCGCATAACCGCCGATGTGCAGGCTACCGCAAGTGGCACTCTTTCAAACAGTATCTCAGTAACAGTTCCACAAGGTGCGGTCGACCCTAACTCTGCCAACAATAGTGACACCGATACGACCGATATCAACGAAGCGATTGATGCTTTGCAAGTGACCGTAACCACGACCAATGACAGCGGTCCCGGCTCGCTCCGCCAGGCGATTCTGAATGCCAATTCAAATTCCGGTAGCGACACCATTCTATTCAACATTCCCATCACTGATCCGGGATTCATCGATGTTGACAGTTCATTGGCGACGGGTGACGTCTCGCCGGATGTGTTCCGAATTCGACTTTTGACGCCGCTACCTCCGCTCGACGACGTCACGGGCGGTACGTTCATCGATGGTAGTTCGCAGCAGGAGTTTGGCGGTGATACCAACCCGCTGGGGCCTGAAGTCGTGATTGATGGCAGCTTAGTCAGTGGCAGTGAGGCGCATGGCTTACAGCTGCTGTCGGACGGGAATTCGCTTCTAGGTCTTACGATTCAGAACTTTACCGGCAACGGCGTCACTATCGCCGGAGACGCGAATACATTGACTGGCAACTTCATCGGAGTTGATTCAACCGGCCGACAACCTCGCGGTAATCAACTTGCTGGCATCTTCGTCGCCAGCACGGCGACCGACAACGTGATTGGAGGCGAACAAAGCGGACAAGGAAACATCATTTCTGCTAACGGTCGCGGGATCGTCATTGAAGGCGACCGTACCATTGTACAGGGCAATTTGCTTGGAACGGATATCACCGGTACTCGCGCGGTTGCTAACCTCGCCGAAGGAGTTTTACTTCGTTCCGGTGCCACGCAATCAACCATCGGCGGAACTCGTTCACTCACCGAACATTACCTCGTTGGATGCGACAATCAGGTGATTGACCCAAATCCGCAAGTCACACTTGCCGACGATGTGAGCGAAATCTGCGGCGCGGTCTTTTTAGATCAAAACGGTAACGGCGTGCGTGACACCGATCTGGTCGTTGGAAGTGAACCCGACATCATTTTTGTGTTGGACGTTTCCGGCAGTATGAATGAGGGATTCGGCACTTCTCAGACCGATGCTCCAGCTACCTCCCGCTTGGAAGCAGCGATCGCCGGGATCGTCGAACTGATGGACACTCTGGTGCAGAAGGGTTTTGGCGACGAGGTCGATGTCAGCATCGTTAGTTTCAGCGACTCGGCACACGTTTTGAATCTCGATCCAACCTCACAGGGCCAGCTAGAATTCACTTCCCTGACGGCTGATCGAGATGGCAACGGGGTGTTTGATGCATTACAAGCCTTGAATGGTCTGGTAGCAGGCGGATCGACAAATTACGAGGTTGCATTGCGCGAAGTCGAGCGATTGCTGGAGTCACATTCGTCTCCGACCGGGCAGGCCAACGTCCTGTTCTTCTCCGATGGCGAACCACAGTCGCCGTTGTACGACGACGAAGTCGCTACGTTGCAACAGCGAGGCACAAATCTTCAAGCGTTTGGAATCGGGCAAGATGTCTCGCTAGATGCACTTCAAATCATCGATCCAGACACGCGGCGCATTGCAAGCATCGACGAGTTTATGGCAATTTTTGCGGGGCGCGATACCAAGAGTGTCGATTTCGTCGAGTCCGGAGTAGCGAATCGCTTCGTCTACCTCGATCTAAATCAGAACGGACGGTTTGATGCAGGGGAAGTGTCAACATTATCCGATTCTAACGGTGAATATGTATTTACAGGATTATCGCCGGGAACATATTCCGTCGTCGTTGCACCGGAGCTCAATGCCGCCAACGTGATTTCGGGTAATGGCGGCGGAGGCATCTTGATCACTGGCACCGACGCTCAACTCAATCAAGTGCTCGGTAATCGGATTGGAACGAACATTCTCGGCACTGTGCCGCTTCCGAATTCAAGGGCCGGCGTCGCCATAGAGAATGGCGCGTCTAACAATACTATTGGCGGCGAGATGCCTAATGCGAGCAATGTCGTCTCAGGAAATATTGAATATGGAATTGTGCTTTCGGGAGTCGGCACTCAGTCGAACGTGATTCATGGCAACTTGGTGGGCACAGACATTCGCGGTGCTGTTCGAGTGCCGAATCAGTTCGGTGGAATTCATTTGTCAGCGGGAGCATCGAACAATTCCATCGGCGGAAGTCTCGTAAGTAATCGTAATGTCATCTCAGGCAACAACGGTAACGGGATTGCCTTAGATGGAACAAACACGCGCGGAAATGTCGTTCAAGCGAACTACATCGGCACGAATCTAAGTGGCGCGACAAGACTCAATAATGCCGGCAACGGAGTTAAAATCTCCGCAGGTGCTTCGGGAAACATCGTTGGAGGCGGGAACGTACTCGCGGGCAACGATCTCAATGGTTTGTTAATCGCGGGCGCGACCACGACAGGCAACCAGATTCAAGGTAATTTTATTGGTACCGGTAAAGTGCGGTCGAGTCAAATCGGTAACGGCTTGCCAGAAGTATCGAGCGATCCCAAGTCGGGAAACGGAGTGTTGATCGATGGCGCCATCGGAAACCTGATCGGCGGAACGACCACAGGCAAAACAAATGTCATTGCCTACAACCAGCGACATGGAGTGCTGATCACTTCAGGCATCGAAAACCAGATTCTGTCCAATTCCTTTTTTGCAAACTATTTGCTCGGAATTGACTTGGGTGGTGATGGCAAGACCGCCAATGACGAAGGTGACCAGGACTCAGGGGCCAATTTATTGCAGAACAAGCCAGAACAACTTCTGGCGGAACTGACTGGTGATCGCGAGTTGGCCCGTATCAAGGTCGCGTATGTGTTGCCGACGGCTGCCTCGTCTTTGCCGATAACCGTTCAGTTCTTTCTTGCCGAAATTGATGGCCAGGAAGGAACGACATTACTCGGTGAGCATCGCATTGAAACTCAAGCCGCCGACAATCGGTACAACTTGACTTTTGATTCGGCTGCATTCACTAGCGCGGACGTGCGGAACGGTTTGCTCGTAGCGACGGCTACAGATCGCTTGGGGAATACCTCAGAGTTCTCGGAAGTCGCCTTCATCCGTTCAGCCGATCAAACGTCCCAGCCGTTTCCGGCGGTTGCTCAGTCGATTTTGAACGAAGCGTCGACGAGGATTCACAATGCACTCAATGATGAACTGGTTGATATCAAACCCGTCAAGATAGCGGCGATATTGGGCGATCAAACCGAAACAATTTACCGCGAGACGATCGACATTCCGCTGGATCGAGCTGCTTCGCGAGTCTCGGATGCCAATCGCAGGATTCACGTAGCGTTGATCGACGATGCCGATTCTGACACGAGCGAACTCGCTGATGATGGGCTATCCTCATTTGGGCAAACAACAGTCGCTGCGAACGACTTTGGCGCGGACTCCGTACAAGAACAGCTTGCTTCGTCGATTCATTTTGGTGCCGAGCTAATCGCATTCATCTGGGTCGACCCCGAACCGCACAATCTACCTGCCTGGACGGTCAGGACTCGCTTCGGTGATGAACCGCACGAGCAGACAGTGTTTGATAGTAAGCAACGCCATTCGATCCCGGTTGGCGGCGCTCGGCATTCAACTGGGATTAACCAAGCGAATGTGCTGGAGAGCATCATCACACCATTTAGCGACCGAGAAACACTTTCCGTCACTCTGGCACCGCGCGATCATGCCCCGTTTAGAGGTGGCGTCAACATCTACGCGTTGGTGGATGGTAAATACCAGCTCAACTATCGTACGACATTTGAGAGTGGTGGTACCGTCGAACTTCAGCAACTGGAACTCTCATTCAAGCCAGGGCCGCGTACCAATCCAATTTTGTTACTTGCTGCGACGCAGCCAAGCAGTATCACGGACACATCGCAGGCTGATGACCGATCGGTACGGGTGGCTCCGTCGTTCGCTGCCGTGACTAGATTTGTCAGCCAAGTTGCTGAGACGGGCGACTATTTGGTTTCGTTTGAAAACGACAATGAAAGCAGAGACGAACTGCGGCGTCTACTCGCTGAGTTGTTGAATGATCTCAAACTGCTTTTCGAGGAACTCCAGCAATCGCTCGACGCCTTGGGCGAGGTTAGCGCACAGATGGCCAATTCGGTTCGATCCGAAATGGGGTTTGATGCACTAGGGATATCATGGTCCACGCCAGCTACAATCGCCGAACTTGCAGAATCACTTGCCAGAGCACAACAATTTCGCGACATGCTGAGAGATGCTTGGGCCGACCTTGCCCAACCGGCTAGCTCGCAAACCGAGGCAGGTGACATTTCTCAGCATCAGGAGAACGCAACTGATAACATAGCCGAACAAACCGAGTCAGGAGTCAACTCTTCCTCCGCAGAGGCTCTACAGCGTCCGTCGGCCATACTTTCTGGTGATGACGACGAATCGCCCCAAGAAGTCGCCTCAGATACAGCGGGCATCGATTGACGCAGTCCAGACTGCGCATCCGGACTGCGTCAGTCGAAACGCTATGCAACTTCCCAACCGGGGCGATACTCTTTGCGAATGTACTGCTCGGCGGCAGGACAATTTGTCGCCTTCAGCGATTTGGCGTCCCACTGGAGCGGTTGTCCCACGCGATAAGCGACGTTGCCGAGCAAAACGGCCTCTGTCAACGCCCCGGAATAGTCGAAGTTGCAAGTGGTCGGTGAACCGTCTTTGCAAGCTTTGATCCACTCGGCGTGGTGACCGATCGAACGAGCGATGGTCGGCGCCGGAGGCTCGAAGCCTTTGAACTTCTCCTGCGGGAACAAACGATAGCTGCCGTAGTCGGCAAACATTTTGCCTTCGGTTCCGACGAACATTACTCCCGAGTTTGGAACACGCTCGCCTTCAACTTGTTTGGGGATCAGATCGCCGTCGTACCATGTCAGGTTCACAGGTACCAAGCCATCACGTTCCGGGTACTTGTAACGAACAATCAAGCCATTCGGGCAAGTCTCGGGATGCACGTCCGGGCCCTCCGCTTCGCAATGCGTCGGATGTCGAAGCTTCAACGCCCAGAAAGGCAGATCCATATAATGACAGGCCATATCGCCGAGCGTTCCCTGGCCGAAATCCCACCACCGCCGCCATTGAGCTGGATGGTAACGACCGGCCACATAAGGACGTTCGGGCGCCGGGCCCAGCCACAGATCCCAACTCAGCGTCGCTGGTGGATCTTCGCCACCTTCGGGACGCTCTCCTCCCCCCCAACCCTTTCCAACCCAAACGTGAACGTCCGTGATATCGCCGATCGTTCCAGCTTGTACGATTTCGACCACGCGACGATAATTCTCGCCGGCATGAATCTGCGTGCCGAGTTGTGTCGCGACACCATGCTCCTTCGCAGCTTCCGCCACCAGTCGAGCTTCGTGGACCGTGTGCGTTAGGGGCTTCTCACAGTAGCAATGCAAGCCCTTGCGGATTGCGCGAATCGACGTCGGTGCATGGGTGTGATCGGCCGTTGCGACAACAACCGCATCGATCTTGTCTGCCTCTTGCTCGAGCATCTCACGCGAATCTGCATACGTTCGTGCACCTGGGAATTGTGCCAGTGCTCGGTCCAGGTAGTTCTTATCCACATCGCAGAGTACGGTAATCGCCTCTCCCTTCACACCGTCGATGTCAGCCGCGGCACGATTCGCGGTACCCACGCAAGCGATATTCAGCTTCTCGTTTGGAGACACCGATTCCTGAGCGGCCAATTCGCTCCAGACGCCACCAGCGGCCGTCGCCGCGGTAACTGCCGCCGTCGTTCTTAAAAAGTCACGTCGATTGTAATCAGACCGCCTGGCCATGTTCCTGTCTCCAGTAGTAGTTCGCGGGATACGTTTTCTTGACGCTTTGAATATGACCAATACGCCTTCAGAACTCAACACGCATTCGCTAGCTGTCTCCCAGAAATACCTCTTGGAGCGTGCTCTCAATCCTAGTAGACTCCCCCGTCCATTTCTAAGCAGCGGAGTGCGCGACCGCGGGTAACGGTCGCCTTGTCGCACTCGACGGTCTCGTCGTTCCGGCGGGAAGGAGTTGTTTGATGAAGCGTTTCGCAATGGCTGCGGCCATCTTGTTGCTGAGTGCAGGTTGTCGCGCCCCGATGCCCACCTGGGACTGTATTGGCCCTTACGGCACCACCCGAGTCCCCCCTCCGCCTACCGGTGGCTACGGTGTCCAGCAACCTTACTACGCACCCGGTCCCACGACAGGTCCAACAACAACCACTCCGACGACCATCGCGCCCACCACGGCTCCCGTGGGAACGGGATTTCGCCCTTCGTCCTCAAATCGTTGGTCCAACATCGACGACCCAGCAGTTGGTCCGATCGCACAAAATAACTGGTCCCCAACACGTCCCGCCCAAACAAGCTCGGAAGTAGTTGACCTCACAAACGCGGACGTGATCTTGGCCAGCCACGAAACCGCTGCGCCTTTTGTGCCTGCGACTCAAGTCGTCGAGTACGATGGTCCCATCCGAATTTTGCCGCCGAACGCCTCTCCAGCCTCCACCGTATCGACGGCAGCGACAACTCCGCATCTGCGCGGGATGACGCTAAACGACGCTACTCGCTCCGTCGAGCCTCAGCCATTCGTTGCTTCAGGCCGCGTGATTGACATATCGCAATTGCCGGATGCGCCAAACCCTGTCCGTACCGCAAGCAGTACATCATCTCTTTCAACCGGTCAGTCGTCTTCGTCAGGACAAGCGACTGTCATCGAAGGCGGATGGAAGACGCGAACCTAGACGTGACGTTACGCCCCGACGCTGAAGGCCGATCTGCTGCTTAGTGGCTTTTCTGTGGAGAATGAGTCTGGTGCTTGGCTTACCGACGGGGCTGTCTGCTTGGTCAAGCCGTCTTTGGGCCTTGACTACCAGCGCGGCGCAAAGGCGATGGTCGAGTGTGGTCCGGCAAATCAATGCACTCGAGCCGCCGCTTCAAGCGTCGACGGACGAAGAGCTGCGCCGCAAAAGCCTTTCGCTGCGGTATCGCGCGCTCAGCGGCGAGTCGCACTTGGAACTGCTGCCTGAGGCGTTTGCACTCATGCGTGAGGCGGCTCGGCGAACGCTAAATATGCGACATTTCGACGTACAGTTGCTCGGCGGAATTGCCATGTGTCACGGCTCCATCGCGGAAATGCAGACTGGCGAGGGAAAGACGCTGACGGCCACGTTGCCGTTATATCTAGCTGCCCTCGAAGACAAAGGCGCTCACCTTGCGACGGCGAACGATTACTTAGCCGAACGCGATGCTCAGATCATGCGGCCTGCGTACCAATTGCTAGGCATGACTGTCGGAGTTGTCGACGCTGCCATGATTCGATCAATGCGACAAAAAGCCTATCGCTGTGATATCACCTATGCGGCATCCCGTGAATTCGGCTTTGATTTTTTGCGAGACCGGCTGTTGCTCGGAAAACAAAACCAGTCAAGCCGCGACCTCTTGGGTGCCATGTTGGGGCAGCGGCGAGTGGGATCGGGCAGCGATCCGGTCCAACGCGGACTGCACTTTATCCTGGTGGACGAGGCGGACAGTATCCTGATTGATGAAGCACGCACCCCGTTGATCGTCAGTTCATTGCCTGGCAATTCACAAGATGCTGCGGCCGCCTTGTATCGTTGGGCGGCGACTGTGACGGTCGCCTTCGACGAAGTCCTCGACTATGAATACGATCACAAAGAGCGCAGGGTATCGCTCCGGCCCCAGGGCCGTCGTAAGGTTCGAGAGCTGGAGAAGCCCGACGCCATCGACTCGATCGCCATGTTCGATATCTATGAACACGTCGAGCGAGCGATCAAGGTCGATCGCGAGTTCTTTCTCGACCGCCACTACATCGTCAGGGATGACGAGGTCGTAATTGTTGACGAAAACACAGGCCGGCTCGCCGAAGGACGCAAGTGGCGTGACGGCATTCACCAAGCGATCGAAGCGCGAGAGGGACTTACGGTTAGCGTCAAGACCGGCGAGGCAGCGCGAGTTACGGTCCAGGATTTTTATCTGAGGTACGATCGTTTGTGTGGAATGACTGGAACGGCAATTACGTCGCGGCGAGAGTTGAATCGCATTTACCAGGCACCGGTCTCGGTGATCCCTACCAACCGACCTGCAATCCGCGAGTGTTGGCCCGATCGAGTTTTTGGCACGAACGAGGCAAAATGGCATGCCATCGTGGCTGAAGTCATGGAACAGCACGAGTTCGGGAGACCAGTGCTGATTGGCACCCGCTCGATCGACAAATCGGAAGTTCTGTCAGGACTGCTTCAACAAGCCGGCATCGAACACAACATCTTGAATGCCCGCCGCCACGCCGAAGAGGCCAAAATCGTGGCTTCAGCCGGAGAGATTGGCAAAGTTACCGTTGCCACGAACATGGCCGGGCGCGGCACCGATATCAAGCTTGGAGAAGGTGTCAGCGAACTGGGGGGCTTGCATGTCATTTGTACCGAGCTTCACGAATCCGCTCGCATCGACCGCCAATTGATTGGCCGATGCGCTCGTCAAGGCGATCCTGGTTCGTTTCGACAATTCATGGCATTGGACGATGATATCATCCGCGCAAGTTGGGGCCCACGTGTTGCGAAGAAATACGAGCAGATTGGCGAGGCTTCGCCGGGGCGATGTGATCGATTCGCCCGAGTGTTGCGTGCCGCGCAGGCAAAAGTCGAAGCCCTACACTTTCGACAACGCCGTTTGCTGCTCTATCACGAAAAAGAACGCCGCAAAACGCAGCTTTCGATGGGACAGGATCCGTATCTCGATCAGACCAGCTAAAACGGACCAAGACGCGGCGGTTCCGGGTCCATACTAAAGACACTGGCATCGAAGCATCGCTGCATGAGTCGCAGCTTCATTGATTGATGCTCATCCGAATTCCATAAGTTGCAGAACTCATCAGGGTCCCTTTTCAAATCATAAAGCTCGCCCTGATCCGTACCGTGATAAACAACGATTTTTTCGCTCTCGGTACGCAACATCGTGCCGTATGCGTCGGAATGTGTCCAGCTGTTGTAGTATTCACACTGCACGTGATCGCGATGCCAACTGCCATCTGCCTGACCCGTCAAATGCGGCATCAGAGAACGGCCCTGAACGCGACTTGGAACTGGCAAATCGCAGGCCTCCAGCAGGGTCGGCACAAGATCAACCAACTCAGTCAATCCGTCGACTCGCGTGCCACTCTGAAATCGCTCGGGACAGGATATCACAAGTGGCACGCGGATCGCTTCGTCATAGAAATGCGGACCTTTGAAGTAGATGCCATGATCCCCCAGCATCTCGCCGTGGTCCGACATAAAGATCACGATCGTATTGTGGCGTTGGCCGGTCTCTTCGAGCGTCTGTATAATCCGCCCGACTTGATCGTCGATCAACTCGCACATCGCATAATAAGCGGCGGTGACTTGTCGACGATCGTCATCCGTCATTGCTCCGGTGTGGAACTCACCGGGAGCGTTGTGAGCCCACTCGGCATCCAACTGCTGGAATGTCGTCTTGGTTGCAAGTTCGCCCGAGCGGAACTTCGGCAAAGGCATGTCCGCCGAGTTGTATCGCGACATGTATTCCGCGGGCGGATCGAAGGCATGATGCGGATCAAAGCAATTGAAGCTGAAGAACCACGGTCGAGATTGGTTCGAGCGAATAAAGTCCATCGTCGTTTCGGCGCACCAAGTCGTCTGATGGAACTTTGCGGGAACTCCTTCTTTGACATAACCGGTGGACGCGCCCGCGTACAGATCTTCCCAGCGTTGACCATTGGCATGTAACCATTGCGTATAGGCATTCTCCGGCCAATCGGGCTGCGGATGATGAGACCAGTGGAAGTCGTGATAGCCGTCATCGATTCGTGATTCAACCTTGCCACCCGAACAGGATGAAAGATGTAACTTCCCAGCGAGTCCACAACGGTAGCCGGCATCGGCAAACATTTTGCTTACCAGTATTTCGTCGCTGGGGATCTTCTGACCGTTTTGCCGACAACGGGTCGTCCGTGGATAGCGACCGGTGAGGAACGATGCGCGACTCGGCGTACACACCGGACTTTGGCAGTAAGCTTGCGTAAAGGCTACTCCCTGATCGATCAAACAATCGATATTCGGCGTCCGCACAAGCGGATTTCCTAGCGCGCCAATGGTGTCGTACCGCTGCTGGTCGGTACAGAGCCACAGGATATTTGGTGGAGACTGGTGTTCGTTCATCTGGGAATCGCCAGAAACATTTGCGGCGTCAATTATGCCGAATCAGCAGGATGTCGCCGTCTTTGATTACATATTCCTTATGCTCTTGCCGCATCAGGTTATTCGCTTTGATCTCTCGCTCGCTGCCCAGCCGAATCAAATCATCACAAGTCATCACTTCGGCGCGGATGAAACCTTTCGCCAGATCCGTGTGGATGTTGCCAGCCGCTTCGACGGCAGTTCCGCCACAGCGAATCATCCAGGTCCGAACCTCTTTTTCCCCTGCCGTAAAGAACACCATCTGACCGGACGTATCCATAATCTTCCGCACGACCATGCCTTGATCGAATGGTGCGACCCCCATCTCCTCACAAAATGCCTGCCTCTCGTCGTCATCGAGTTGTGCCAACTCGACTTGAAGCGACAGCGACACGGCGATGCTTTGCATCCCTTCAGGTACTTTGGCCAGGTAGCTCTCCGGCGACTCGTCGTCAGAAATGTTGAATACGACTAGTCGAGGCTTTTCAGAAAAGAGCTTAAACGCGCGAGTTGCTTTGTGTTGTTCTTTGGTCAATTCAACGTCGCGAAGTTGCGTCCCCTGTTCGAGAATTGGGACCAGCGGCTCTAACGCCTCCAGCTCCTTTTGCAACTCCTCGCGGTTTGGACGAGGCTTCTTGACCTGCTCTTTTAGCCGTTCCACTCGGCCCGAGAGAATATCAAGGTCGGCGATTAACAGATCGTCATCAAAATTGCTAAGATCGGCTGCGGCGTCGGCACCCCCATGCGCTGCAACAACAACAATCAAACAACTCGCCTCCCGAATCATGGCCAGTTTCTGTGCACTTCCTTCGTGCGAACGACTCAATCCGGGAGTGTCGACGATTTCCAATGCGGCATAGGTGGTCTTCTTTGGGTTGTAGATCTTGCAGAGGGGCTCAAAACGCGCGTCGGGCACAGGTGCCATCGCACTCTGAGTCTCGTGCGACTTTGCCGGGTCCGGGGCGACGCCCGTGAGCCATTGGAACAGCGTGCTCTTGCCCGACCCCTGATAACCGACGATGCCAATCTTCATACGATCTGTACCTTTTTCCAACGGCGAAAATTGCGAAGACTCTGGTTTACACGGATCGAACGAACCTGGAAAGGCGGGATCGCCTTGTGCGGAGGTTGGCGGCAAGGGTCGACTGGGTAGCATCGGCCCGCCCGAGTGGCTAGTTTATGTCGGAAGTAAGCACCATCCCTTCGCGATCTATCACCAGGACTAGGCACGAATGAAAACACTACGCCCTCTCCTCGCATTTGTTTGCCTCGGCACCAGCCTTGTGAGCGCCGCAGAAAAGCCCAACATTGTCTTGATCTATACCGATGATATCGGGTTTGCCGACGTCGGCTGCTACGGCGCAAAGGGCGTCGCGACTCCCAACGTCGACCGCCTTGCCAAAGAGGGACTGCGGTTCACCGACGCACATTGCTCGGCAGCGACCTGTACCCCGTCGCGATTTGCACTGCTCACCGGGTCTTATGCCTTTCGACAAAAGGGTACGGGCGTGCTCTCTGGAAACGCCGGCATGATCATCAAGCCGGGAAGCACGACTTTGCCGTCGCTTTTAAAAGAGGCTGGATACGCGACGGGCGTTGTTGGCAAATGGCACTTGGGGCTCGGGGACGGTAACCCAAACTGGAACGAAACCATCAAGCCCGGCCCTCAAGAAATCGGTTTTGACTATCACTTCTTAATCCCAGCGACGGGCGATCGAGTGCCGTGTGTTTATGTGGAACAAGACCGAGTTGTCGATCTCGACCCTTCGGATCCGATTGAGACGAGCTATGGGAAGCCAATCGGTGAAGGCCCTTTCGGTACGGATATCCCTGACCAGTTAAAGCAGAAGTGGTCGCATGGCCACAACTCGACGATTGTGAATGGAATCTCGCGGATTGGATTCATGACCGGCGGTACCAAAGCGCGCTGGGTCGACGAAGACATGGCGGATGTCATTAGCCATAAAGCAGTGGCATTTATTGAACAACACCGGAAGAAGCCTTTCTTCCTCTATTTTTCAACGCACGACATTCATGTTCCGCGAGTTCCCCATTCACGCTTCGTCGGCAAAAGCACAATGGGATTGCGAGGTGACGCAATCGTGCAAATGGATTGGTGCGTCGGTGAAGTCATGAACGCCTTGGATCGGCTCAAGCTTGCCAAGAACACCCTGGTGATCTTCAGCTCGGACAATGGACCGGTGCTCGACGACGGATACGTTGATTTGGCTAATGAGAAACTCGGCGACCACGATCCGGCTGGTGGCCTACGCGGCGGCAAGTATTCGTTGTTTGAAGGCGGCACTCGTGTGCCGTTGATCGTTCGCTGGCCAGATCACGTGCCAGCTGGCGGCAAGTCGGATGCCTTGTTCGGACAAGTCGATCTCGCAGCATCGCTCGCTTCGTTGGTTGGTGTCTCGCGTCCATCGAGCGGTCTTCCCGACAGCCGAAACGAACTCGACACGCTACTTGGCGAGGATCAAGTTGGCCGACCACACCTGGTCCACGAGGCAAGATCGCTGGCTTTGCGAGTTGGCAAGTGGAAGTTCGTTGCGCCGGCTCAAACACGCGACCATCTTGGACCATGGAACAATGTAAAGGTCGAAAAGCCTGGCTTCTTGTTCGATTTGTCACAAGATCGCGGCGAGATGACAAATCTCGCCGCGAAGCACCCAGATCGGCTCGCCGAAATGGCGACACTGTTGACAACCCTGGCCGCTCAAAGTGACCAGTAATCCCTTCGCACCTCGACCTAGTCACGATCAACTTTCTGTCTTCAAGATCGGAATGCCATGAGAAGCTCCGCACTGTTCGCTACGTTCCTCGTCCTCGGTGTTTCAAGTCCAGCGGTATCGCTGTCCGCGCCGCCGCAGAGAATTGAATTGCAAGATGCCACACCACAACATTACAAATTAACGGCGCGCGCTAGCAAGATTGATGGCCGCGTCCGCTCTCATCCTGAAATCGGTTTCTTCATTGATGGAAAGAACGGTTCGCCTGCCGATCTTCAACACGCTTCCGTGGACACGCGAGTAGCCCCGAGAGGCAAGTTAGTCATCTGGCTGATGAGCCACAATGAACGTCTGTTCGATCGCATTAATAGCTACGGCCTACATGCGATTCGCGTGCATTACGCAAATCAATGGTTCTCGCTGTGTTGCCGCGAGAACCCGGTCGACGAACACTGTCGCGGGAACATTCGTCTTGAGGCCGCAACCGGTGAAGACTTTAGCAATGACGTCGATATTCCGAAGCCGGACGGAATGATGGAGCGAGCGTATCAATTCGTCAAATGGCTCGCCACCGAGAACTCACAAGGCGGGTGGGATTACTTTCTCAGCGAAGACGGTCGAGGGTTACGGTGGGAGGACGTAATCATCTCGGGCAGCTCGCACGGTTCAACGACCGCCGCACGATTTGCGAAACACCAGAAGGTGAGCCGCGTCGTTGCCTTCTGCGGTCCTCGCGATCAATACCAAAGCTGGCAATCCCTACCTTCCGCGACACCTGAGAACCGTTACTTTGGGTTCTCGCATGTTCTCGATGGCGGCTGGACCGGCGACCACTATTGCCGAAGCTGGGAACTTATGGGAATGCACAAGTTTGGACCCATCGTCAATGTTGACGAAGCGCGGCCTCCGTACCAAAACACTCGCCGATTGATCACCGACTTCGATGTTGGCGGCGACCCGAACCGCGCCCATGGGTCTGTCGTTCCCGGAAAAAACGCTCGTATGGACCCTGCGACAAAGACCTATCTGCATGAAGACGTCTGGCGCTACTTGTTCACACATCCGGTCCATGAAGTAGGTACAGCCGTTCCGATGGACGCTTCTTGCATCAAGGACCAGCGCAGTCAACTCAAATGACGACGGCTAGAGCTTCCACAACAGCAGCAGACCGTAGTTGATGATATTCGGCTTGGCACCGTCTGGGGTGCTGTCGTATCGATCGTTGACGGAAAGCTTGAGATTGAGGTTGTGTTCTTCACTCAAGAGCACCTCCCAGCCAAACTGTGTAACCATGCGGTAGTTGTCGAAGTTTCCCCATTCCGGGAAATAGTCGATCGTCAAATCGAGTTTCTGGCGTTTGGTAAGCTGCCGATTGAAATCGGCTCCATACACGAGTTCTTCCACCCACTCATCGCTGACCCCGCCAAATTCATGAGACACACCAAGACCGTAGCGTCCTTTCAGCTTCGTTGTCTCAGTGTCGATGAACTTATATCCAATACCCGAGTTGAGCGCGAGACGAAGGTCAAACGGCTTGAATTCATCATATTCCAAATACTCGCGAGCAAAGAAACTCCAGCGTGTCTCGCCAAATTTTCGCTCGTAGCGGAAGTTTTGGATGGCGTTGTTTTGCGTCTCGACGCTATTCGCGGTCGTGTTCACGTAGTTAATGTCGAACGTCGTTTCGTGAACATTCGTTTTTCGTTTTAGCTTCGCTCCGAAGATATAACTTGTCGACTCGGAGTTTCCTGACGTACCGTTAATACCAACTTCGACACTGCCCTCCCAATCAACGAGATTGAACCAATAGGCCGGCATAATCCAGCTATCGGTTTCTTCGGTAACAGGTAACTCGGTCCCCGGTAAGTCTCCCGGAACGCTAAGTTCCGGCGTTTCAATCACCTCGCTCTGCGCGACTCTTGCGGTTGGCGAAGGAACTGCCTCTTGCGTTGGCGGCAGCCGATTCAACAGGTCATCAGTTGGCCACTGCGCGAATGCCCTCGGGGTTTGCAAGGAAACTGTTGTCGCTAGCAGCGTTAGGAGCAAGCGGTTTCTGAACATAGTATGACGTTCCGAACGGAAGTAACGAAAGGCGCAGCCTCTGCCCAAGAAACTGCGGGGCGGGACTTATAGCAAAATCTTCGAAACACGAGCAAGGGAGATCGCCCAGCGTTTCGGCATTCAGGCGTTTCCGGGCCCAGTTTCCTCACCGCTAATGCTCGCGACCGAAAGTCGCCCAAATTAGTTCGATTTAGAACACGTCACGAGTGTTTGTCCGAATGTGTTGACATTCATTGATCGATCTGCCGAGCGACCGCCTCGCCTGGCTGGCACTTTTGCGTCGCTAGAGCGACGACGTGGCGACACCCTTGACTGTTATGCTTACTGACGATCGAGTGATCTTCTTTGCGTCTGAGCATGACGCAAAATGAACTACTCGTGGGCGTCGTTGAACCAGGACGACAGTGCATGCTCAAGGCGGCTGGCCACTTCGGCGTATTGCGAAGCGAGATTGTGTTTTTCGGAAACGTCTTCCTTCAGGTTATAAAGTTGCACCATGCTTTCCCGACTTGCTTTGCCTTTCTGTTTGGGAAGAATCAACTTCCAATCACCGTCCCGGATCGTCGATCGATCGTGAATGATCGGTGGGCGTCGTGCGGGTGGCTTGGCTGAATCGAGCAAATATGGGAGAAAGCTGATACTGTCTTCGGCAGCACCTTGAGGAAGCTGTTCAAGTCCCACCATGTCAGCGAGCGTCGCGAGAATATCGGAAAACGCGATCGTCTGCTCGCAAGCTCGACCTTGCCCTACGCGATCGGGCCAGCGAACAAGAAACGGCATGCGGTGACCACCTTCCCAAGAGTCGAACTTCATGCCTCGCAGCCCACCCACTGCGTCATGTCCGAACTGATCGATGTCCTTTTCGTACCAGACCGGTCCATTGTCGCTCGTAAAAACAATCAGCGTATCCCGGGCTACGCCGGTGGCGTCTAGCGCATCCAAAACGCGACCGACTCCCGCATCGACTTGCATCACAAAATCGCCATACAGCCCAGCTCCGCTCTTGCCGCGGAATTGCTCCTGAGGCAGCCACGGCGTGTGCGGAGACGGGAGCGCCAAATACAGGAAGAACGGCTTCCCTTCGCTTTCATTTTTGTGCCGCTGAATTACTTCGATCGCTTCCTCGAAGAAACGCGGAGTCACTTGGTCAAACTCAAAATTGGGGGCAACTTTTCCCGCGCGCCAGAACTCGCCTTGGATGTCATTCCAACCTTCCGTTCCCTCTGCACTCGAATGCGCCAGCACTTCTTGCGTCGGCGGTAATACAGGTTTTTGATCGCGAATGTAAAAATATGGCGGGAGGTCGAGCGATGCATGCATACCAAAAAACGAACGGAATCCACGATCTACCGGACCGCCGCGCAAGGGCTTGGAATAATCGACCGAAGCTTTCGGGTTTTGAAGATACGGATCAAATCCCAAGTGCCACTTCCCGACCATGGCGGTCATGTAACCGTGATCCCGCAGCAGTGAGGGCACTGTCATTCGCCCTTCTTCAATGAGTGGACCACTGGCGAGCGACATCGGCGCTCGCACGGCAAACCGACCGGTCATTAGCGCGTAGCGTGATGGAATGCAGGAACTGCCTCCCGAATGAGCGTCGGTGAACCGAACCCCTTCTCTCGCTAACCGGTCGATGTTAAGCGTTTGAATCTTGCCGTTCGGATTGTTGCTGGATACATCTCCGTAGCCCATGTCGTCTGCCAGAATCAAGACGATATTTGGACGCTCTACCTCGGTGCAGCGACCACTCGCGTCCAGCAGGATGCCTATCAACGCGCCGAAATAGAAACTCAACCGGACCGGGACCCGAATGAATCTTGTTGTCATATTCCAAACTCAGTAGATGTTTAGCGTGTAATGGGATTTGTTTGACCATAACTCGCGCCGCACTTCACGGCAACAGTGCAGCGATGAATGGGCGTTGAAAGCGAATGCCTTTTCGGGAAGCTTTCAGATGTTCCTCGCCAGCAACAACATCAGTCACGTTCCTTGAGATAAGAAATGCGATTGACTTTTGGGCGACAGTCCGAGGAAAGCAGGAAGGCGACGTGCTGTGTGCGGGGGAACATCGCCGCGAGATCGAGGTCGCAGGTAGGAAGCGGAAATACTCGAGCGTTCGAATGTCTGTTCTCGATGCAGCCGGACTTATCGGACCTACGCCTGGACCGCAGCATTTTGAACGCTTGCGAATTCAGCTCCACCAGTCGTTTAGGATTGCTGCCATCTTTCAAAACGCAGTAATTCGAACAGCGTTGGGCGGCGTTACCCTTCGTCAACGAGTTTGCGAATCTGTGGCAGCAACTTCGAGTAGAGGTCGTCAGTCGGCGATTGTCCGGTGCTGTCCGCACGCAGGATGAAGTGCTTGTCAATCAGTTGGAACCCCGGTATCAAATCGCGGCTGGCTTTCGTTACCATGCTCTCCGTTCCGATCAAGACGATCTCGTTTCGTGATCGCCGCATGTGAAAGTGCTCGGCCCAGGCTCGCGCCTCGTCTTGCGTTGGGGCTTGCATTTCGTGATTGAAGAGCAGCAACTGGACGCGGACGACGCGATGGTCATCCAGCCGAATCTGACCATACTGTTTGGCATACGACTCGATAGAATCAAGATCCGCCTGCGGTTCGATTCCCTCGAAAGGTCCCAATTCGTGACCACCCGAGAAAGCAACACATGCCTGACAAGGGATTCCAACGGGTTCGATGAGTATTACTTTGCCCTTAAAGTCGGACAAGCGAGTGACGTTTCCCTCCTGGTCCAGAAGTTCGAGGTCTGGATAAGTTCGATTTTTCTCTGGTGGCCAGGCCGGTGGGTGGCCGCTCCACGTCAGTACGGCATCGCGACCGCGGTGAACTGCAGCGACTACTTGGCTGCCGTGATGAGTACCCAAATAGCCGGTCGAGGCAATCAGCACAACGGCCAGCAATGCCGCCGACAATAAATTCGGCTTCAAAATGCGTACCAAGACCGCAACGGAGAGATTCGCAGCGACAATGAATACAGGGTCTTCAAACATGGCTCTTCGATCGACAACAGCGCAAAACTGAAAGTTAAGTAACGACCGCTTTCCTAAATGTAGCTTGCTCGTTGCGGTAGTCGGCGTGTTGCGACGAAGTCGTATCGATTATGCGGGCTGCGGCGCGGCACCGCGAGTCTCCTGGATTCGCCGCAGGCGCGTCTCAAAGATATTCTTGTCCCGAACCAACTGGGTCGCTTCTTCTCGCCCGATTAACCCAAACGCAAACAGACTGGCAAGCGACTGTTCAAGTAGCAACATCCCATCCGCATTTCCCGTTTGCATCATCGAATAAATCTGTGTCAAGTCACCTGTTCGTATCAAGTTTTGAATTGCCGACGTCACGAACATGATTTCGACGGCAGGTGCGCGGCCTGATCCGTTGACTCGATGCACGAGCCGCTGGGCGACAACCGCTCGCAGAACACGTGACAGTTGGTTGCGGACCGCATCTTGTTCCTCTGCGGGAAACACGCTGATCATCCGACTAATTGAGCCAACCACGTCTCCTGTATGTAGCGTCGAGAGAACCAAGTGACCGGTTTCCGCAGCGATGATTGCAGCCCGCATCGTTTCTCGATCCCGCATCTCGCCGACGAGAATGACATCTGGGTCCTCGCGCAACGCGGCGCGGACGGCATCAGCAAACGTGAGCACATCGCAATGCAACTCACGCTGATGCACGAGACTCTTCTTGTTCGCGTGTATATATTCAACCGGATCTTCGATCGTAATGATGTGATTGGCACGAGTTTCATTGATCTGGTTGATGATCGTGGCCAGTGTAGTCGATTTTCCGCTGCCCGTAGGGCCAGTAACAAGCACGAGGCCGTGCATGTAATCGGCCAACCGGCTCATCTGCGGCGGTAAGGTAAGTTCGTCGAATGAACGGAACTCTTCATCAAGTCGCCGCAGGCATAATGCCACCGTGCCGCGTTGGCGATAGACGTTCACACGAAATCGCGTTCCACTCTCTGAGAAGAAGGCAAAGTCGATTGTGTGTTTGGAATCGAAGACTTGGCGCTGGCTGTCCGTCATCATCGCCATAGCAATCTGCTCAATTGCAAAGGGACTGAGCGGTTCATCGCCGGTTGGTTTGATCTCGTTGCGGATACGCATATAGGGCAAACATCCGCTCGTGAGATGGATGTCAGATGCTCGCAATTCGACACAAAGATTCAACAGGTCGCGGAACTTCTTTTGGGGAACGTCCATAGATCACTACCGATGCAGTTAAGTGTTTTAACGAGGCGGTACTGGAGTTTAAGGCCCTTCGCAGGCGACAAACACTCCAAAAACATAGGTCGTGACTGATGTCTCGGACGGCAAATCGTCCTTGCTCCGCAAAACGGTCGCTAAGGGGTGTAACGATTGTGCCGACCCGGCAGCCAGGTGGAATCATGAGCTAGAGTTGCAAAACACTTCCGCTCGCCGCCCCGCCCCATAATCCCAGCCGCATCAAATCACCGACCAATATCTAGGACACCCGCGCGATGACGCGTATTCTCCGAAGTTCGACCAGTCTATGGTTTGCAACCGCAGTTTTCGTTAGCGCGTTCCTGGTATTCCAGGTCCAGCCGATCATCAGCAAAACGATTTTGCCTTGGTTTGGCGGCAGTCCTGGTGTCTGGACGACGTGCATGCTGTTCTTCCAGTTGTTGTTGTTTGCCGGATACAGCTACGCACATCTTCTGACGAGGCTCTTGAATCAACGCAGGCAGGGCGCCGTACACTTCACCCTGCTCTTACTGGCCCTACTCGTACTGCCGATGACGCCAGGCGTTGAGTGGAAACCCGACGGGACAGAGAACCCGACGCTGGCCATCCTTTTGATCCTTCTTGCCAACGTGGGACTACCCTATTTCCTACTGGCTTCGACAGGCCCATTATTGCAAACGTGGTTCGCGAATTGCCTTCCTGAAGCGTCGCCTTACCGCCTCTATTCGCTATCCAACATTGGTTCGCTAGCGGCACTGATTAGCTACCCATTTTTAGTCGAACCCGCTCTGACGACATGGTCTCAGGGGCAGATCTGGTCACTGTTGTTCTGTCTGTTTGCAACCGTATGCGGCTACTTGGCGGCGTGCCAATTTAAATTGGGGACGAGTCGGCAGGCTTCGCAACGGCACAGCGTGATGGCGAATTCCGCAAATGCTCCGACGTGGCAGCGATACCTGACTTGGCTGCTTTTCCCCGCGTTTGCATCCATGCTGTTGTTGGCAACTACGAATCACGTCTGTCAGGATATCGCGGTGATTCCCTTCCTGTGGATCGTCCCGCTCAGCTTGTATCTGTTGACGTTCATCATTTGTTTCGATCGTGAAGCTTGGTATTCACGACGGTGGTGCGCGGGTGCTGGAATTGTCAGCCTGCTCGTAATTCATGGCATTGCGTTCGCATCCACAACTTGGAGTATGCCGATCCAACTGGTCGCTTACTTCGCGGCCATGTTCTGCACTTGCATGGTTTGCCACGGAGAATTGGTCCGAACCAAGCCGGACGCTGAGTATTTGACGGCCTTCTATTTGATGTCATCGGCTGGCGGAGCGTTGGGTGGTCTGACGATTGGGCTGCTCTGCCCATCTCTATTTTCAACCTATTTAGAAATGCAAATCTGCATGTTAGCCGCTGCCGTTATCCTCTCAGGCGTCTTCCTACTTGATGCGCAAGCCACGTGGTTAGGCGACTCGCCCGCGCGGCGCGCCATCGGCACACTGGCATACTGCTTTGTATTCATCGTCGTCGCATTTGTTGAATTCGGCGGCGGCGACAATGGAGTTACCAAGTCGATGCGTAACTTCTACGGCGTTCTGCAAGTCGCTGAATCGCCATGGGGTACCAATCTCATTCACGGCCGAATACTTCACGGCTTTCAATTCTCGCACCCAGGACTTCAGAAACTGCCAACGACTTACTACGGCGAGGAATCAGGAGTCGGGCTAACGCTGCAACACCTTCATAGCAGTCAACCGATACGGGTTGGAGCAGTCGGGCTCGGAGTAGGCACCGTCGCCACTTACGGTAAAAGTGGTGACTACTTTCGTTTCTATGAGATAAATCCCACGGTACTCGATATCGCGACCAACGACTTTTCATTTTTGAACAACTCGCGAGCGGAAACGGAAGTTATCCTGGGCGATGCTCGCATCTCGATGGAGCGGGAGCCCTCACAACAACTCGACGTGTTGGTACTGGACGCGTTCAGCGGCGACTCGATCCCTACTCACTTGCTGACGCGAGAGGCTTTCGCTGTCTATCTGCGCCACTTGAATGAAGACGGAGTGATCGCTGTTCACATTAGCAACAAACACGTAAACCTTGGTCCCGTCGTCAGCCGCCTGAGCACGGAGTTGGGCCTTCATTCAGCAGTTTTCAACAGCCCGGAGCGTCCGCCGCAAACGATGAAAGCTACGTGGGTATTAATGACGCGCAATAGCGATTTCCTGGCAATGAAGGAGATCAACGACCACGCCGCTGTATTGGCTGACTCGACCAACTTTCCACTTTGGACCGATCAGTACAACAACATCGTGCAATTGCTGAACATCTATTGAACGGCATCGAATGCGGCTTTTGCTTTCTTTTCTTCGACAGCCGAGAGCTCTGGGTTGGGAGTCGCATCACCCGGTTCCAACCCGAGAATCCATTTCATTCCGCCAAGCAACGAAGCCATATAGGTTTCGTTCGTCCACACATCTTCCCGATGTCCGAGGCTCATGTGCATGGCTTTGCCGTCGCCGTATTCTTTGACCCATAGAATTGGGACGTGGTACGGCTTTTTCAGCTCGGTTTTGGCCATATCAAGACTCATCAGCACTCGCACTTTTTCCGGTTGCCAGTTTTTGAACTGGTAGATTTCGTCCTTGAGCGTGACTTCGTCACCCCACGGCTTGCTCGCGGGATGGCTCTTGTCGTGAACGGCGATCGTGACCGTCGAGCCAGAACCCCAGGGATGACCGTTGAACGTGCCGCCAATCATGTCCCAGTAAGGTTCGTAGTTATGGAAGGTATCCGCCGCAGAGTGTGTTCCGATAAATCCATGTCCCTTTGTAGGCAACCACTCCTTGAAGAAGTAAACAAGATTCTCTTGTTTGATCGGCAGCGTCCCTGTTGTGTAGAAGAGGACGATGTCGTAATGCTGCAGTTTCTCTTTCGTAAAATCAGAAGCGCTATCTTGCGTACAATCGACTCGAAACAAGTTGCTGGAGATTCCAAGCTCCGTGATGGCTTGCTCAGCCGGAGCAAGTTGGCCGTCCTTGCGGGAGACGGAACTGTGCTTGAAACCAGCACTTTCCGTAACCATCAACACACGTGCTGGCTTGATTGCGTCTTCCGCTAGTGCGCGAGCTGGTGATCCAGCGACCAACGCGAATCCAATTAAAAGCCCTGTCGCGAGTCGTACCAACATATTTCCATCTCCTAAGATTTTTTCAGTTACTTGATTTGATTCTGAGCCAGCGAGTCACGACGACGCACATGCAAGATAACTGGCCAGGATGTTTGATTTCCTTCGGCATCCGAACGCAAATGGAACGTGCGGGTCGACTCTTTCGCGGTCTTGGACGCGGTGATAAAGAAAGTCCGCTCGTTCTGGCCCTCAACGATCAGCAACCCATTTAGTCCGATGTTGTCGACATAGACGCCATGAGGCATGTTCCGGCCTGCATCCGCCTTGCCGATGCCGACGCTGCCATCGAACCCATTTCGTTCGACTCGTACGCGAGCAGTAATCGTTTCACCCGGAGCAACAATCAACTCCAGCGGCTTGTCCGGAGTCGGCACCGCAGACGATTCGTCCGCCGCAAGCAAAGTGAGCAATAACTTCGGTTTCTCTGCCAACTTGATTTCGCCTAAGTTATTAACGTCCTTTCGGACTTCGACACCGCGAATCCGAGCCGTCGCGGTCACTTTCGTCGCCTTCGCATTCTCGGGCGTTGGCTGCGGTGCGTCGTCGCGTGCATTAATTGTGCCCAATGCCTGCGTCTGACCTTCTTCGATGATGATCGGAGTTGTTACGTGGAATCCAGGTGGCAGGCCATCAATATCAACGCGAATCTCCCCTTCAAATCCGTCGATGCGATTTACGGACAGAGTAAACTCCTTGCCGCTTCCAGTATTCACGGTCGGGTTCGCGCCTCCAATTGTGACTTCGAAACTCGGCGTTCGCGGGCGAACTGAAAGCTCGTACTTGTAATCCTCACCCGAAAAACTTCGAGCGTCCGTGATGCGAACGAGGTATTCACTATCGCGTGGTGCCGTGAACGAAAGTAGCGAATCGCTGCCGAAATTGCGCCGGCTCTCATCATCGTTTTCGTAGTAGATCGGGAACACAGGTAAGCCATTGGGAATTAGCTCGGTTCCCGGCGGATGCGGCTCGACGATGTAGCAGGGTGCCTGGAGTGCGTGAGACATTGGTGTCGTATCAAAATACGCAAAGCGGCTGCCTCGGCCCGGATAGACCTGAAATCCCGAGTCGGGACCGCGGGGATAATGCCACAACTTGACAACTTCGCCGTCGGCATACAGGAACTGATTCAGCTCCATCTCTTGCCAGTTGTGAACCCGGTAATCGTCGCTAGTGTTTGAGTCTTTACCACGAAAGGTGAAATACGAATCACGCACAGCCTGCAACAAGACACGCTGCACCGGCTTGCCTTCGCTATCGAGTATCTCAACGCGTGAATCGAGCGGCGACTTTTGACGAGCAGCGTTGACTTCGATCATCCACTCTTCACCCGCCTTGGCTGTAAAGCGAAAGAGATCAGCATCCGTGGTTTGCCCATCGCGATTTGCATGAATGACGCCCACAACTCTCGCTGGCGAAGTGATTGGCGTGGCTTCGGCGGGAACATCATTGGGCTCGACATCTTTTGCTTCGCTCATCGTCGCGGCAGCAATTGGAACGGTCTTTGCAACTTGCCCGGCTGCCGCAACCGCTTGACCGGAACTACGAATAATGTCGTATCGACCCAGCGTACCATCCGCGCGCCCAACGAGGAACGAATTCTCAAATGGCGCAACGGCCAAGCCGGTTGGCTCGTCGGATTGCCGCTCATAGAGATGCGTTTCGGTGAATCCTTCTGTTTCCCATGCCTTCATCGTGCGATCTTCGGCAGTCGAGAGCAGAGCCTTGCCGTCGGGAGAAAATGCCAATCCTACGACGGCTCCTTCGTGAGCAAACCTCGCATAAACAAGCGGGTTGATAACGCGGCTTTTCCGCGATACGAATCTCCATACACGGATACGATTGTCAGCCCCACCAGCCAAGACGTACTTGCCATCGGGGCTAAATGCGACGACATACTGTTCGGCTTGAGGTTGATGGAGCGTGTCTAGCCGCTCGCCGCTTTCGACCAGCCACAATTTCGCGGTCTCATCACCGCTCGCCGTCGCTAGTACCGTACCGTCCGGGCTAAACGCCAAATCGTAAATCGCATCGTTATGCCCTTCGAGGGTTCGCAAGATCTCACCGGTCTCGGCGTCCCAAAGGATCACCTGCCGGTCATAACTGCACGTTGCCAGGATCTTACCATTCGGACTTAGCTCAGCGTCGTAAAGAATGTCGCGATGGCCGCTAAACTCACGAAGCAACTTCCGATCCGCGATGTTCCAAATGCTCGCAATACCTTTCAGCCCCGTAACTCCCGTGGCAACCACCAAACGTGAACCATCGGCCGAAAACTTCACAGCATTTACCTTGCCCGGCATTTCGTCGAGCGTTGCCACGGGCCCGCCGATCGCTCGTAGTTCGACTCTGCCGAATTGTGCAACGGCTAACAAAGTTCCCTGAGGCGACATTGCAATTGCCGTGATCGCATGCGAGACCTTAGCCGCGGGGAGTTGTGGTGTCACCAAAACACGAGGCGGTTCCGCGCCATCGGGGCCCTTTGCCCCTGCGTCGACCCAGGCCTTCAAGATAGCAATCTCCGTTTCGCTGGGAGCTTCGTTGTCCTTCGGCGGCATTCTGGGCTCCAACTTTCCCGTCAACACACGAATCAGGCGACTCGAATCAGCCTGACCGGGAAGGACAGACGCGCCATGCTCGCCGCCCTTTTGTAAATCCGCATACGACTCTAAAGACAACTTACCTTCGGGGTCGGTGGAACTGTGGCAAGCCGTGCAGTATTTGTTCAGCACCGGCGCGACATCTCTGACGTAATCGGGCGTTTGTTTCTCGTCAGCCACAGTGGTTGCAATACAGTTGACCAGCAAACACAACGCCAAGCACACGGTGGAAGATAATTTACCCAGCACGGTACTCGTCAGGTGTTTCGGTGTTTCGCCAAACTGGTCGAAAGCCTTGTTGGCTTTCATTTCGGAGAGAATAGTTTTCATGGGTCTTTACGAGATTTGTTCAATGATTGAATAAAAACTCACGACTGCTCAGCAAACTCCAGAACAAGTCTTCGATGACGATGCGTCGCTGGTCGAGGGGAGCCGAATTCATAACCGTCAGCAGCTCCTGCATTTCACCGTCCGTAGGATACCGAGCAACTGACATCAGATAGGCTTCCTCAATAATCGAATAGTTCGGCGACTTTGATGCCAGCAACTTTTCGACGCGGCCATCCTTTGCCTGCAACTTGTTGTTCAGCGTGTCGCCGTTTGAAATATGCAGGACTTGTACCATGCTCGGTTCGTCAGATCGCTCGCACTCACAAGTGATCTGGCGGTCGTTGCGTCCAAATGTTTTCAGGAAGTACGAGGCGACAGCCGAGTCGTATAACTGCAACGCTCGAGTACCCTTCGGATAGAAGTCGGTCTTTTGTTTATCCGCTCCCGGATAGGCGACTTCCGTGAAATCCGTAGGCACGCCGGTGACTTGCGAGATCGCGTCCAGCATCACCTCCGCCATCAGACGCCGCGGGTAATATCGCGAGTAGAAACGATGCTCGTCCTGATTCTCTGCGAGCGGTTGGCTGCTGCGTTGATACGTGTGGCTCTGCAAGATCGCTCGCATCAGTGCCTTGAGGTCGAACTTATTCGCCACAACATAGTCGGCAGTTGCCGAGAGCAACTCTTCGTTGCTTGCTGGATTCGAGTCGCGCATATCGTCGATCGACTCGACCAACCCCACACCAAAGTAGTTTGCCCAGACCCGATTTGCGATCGATCTGGCAAAGTATGGATTCTCCGGCGCCGTCAGCCAATTCGCGAGATGCACGCGGCGATCATCCGTAGCATCGAAAGATAATGGCTCACCATCCAGAGGAGTCGGCGGTTGGGGCTTTCCGGTTAACGGCTGTGTAAGCTCGCCTTTCGTAACAACAAACAGCGTCCGCTTGCCATCGCCGTTGCGAGAATCTCCGCCCCACCCCTTTGCTCGTACGCGCGAGAACATGTTTGCCATCGCATAGTACTGGTCGTTAGTCCATTTCTCCAGCGGATGGTTGTGGCACTTGGCGCACCCAATCGATAGTCCGAGGAATGCCTGACTGACGTTTTCGGACATCGTTTCTGGGTCTTGATGCAGGGCATAGAAATTCGTGGCTCCGTTTTCGAAGCTACTGCCCTGCGCGGTAACGATCTCGCGAACAAATCGATCCCAAGATGTATTAGCTTCGACGTGCTGATGAACCCACTGATAGTATGCCTTTACCGCATCAGGCCGAAGCAACGTACCATTCAGCAACAAGATGTCCGACCATTTATAAGCCCAGTAGTCGACAAATTCACTGCGTGACAGAAGCGATTCGATAACTTTGTCGCGTTTGTCGGTCGATTGGTCTTCCAGGAAGTCTCGCACCTCGTCGGATGTCGGCAGCGTCCCGATCGTATCGATATAGACACGACGGATGAATTCCGCGTCGGATGCCGGCGGAGATGGCGGGAGATTTAATCGACGCAACTGCTTAGTCACCAGTTCGTCGATAAAGTTTCGTTGGGGAGTCTTCTCGTAGATTTCGTCGGCGACGTCGTTGGCATACGGAGCGGTGACACGAGCGATCACAATTTTGCTGGCAAACCAAGCCGAGATCGCACCTTCCCCATTTCCCATAACGGTCAACTCGCCCCGCTCGTCCACCGATGCAACTGCTTCCGCGGCAGAAGTGTACTTTGCCCACCGAGTCACATCTTCGGTGTGGCCATCGGAGTAATGAGCGCGCACGAGAAGTTGTTGTTTGTCGCCAATGTGCAATGTCGCCAACTTGGGAAATATTTCGATATGTTTCAACTCGGGATCTGACTTCGATGGACCGCGAGCTCCTGCGCTGATCCATTCCGCCAACACGCGGTACTCATAGGAATCAACATCGAATCGCAGGCCACCTTTGTGCGGCAACGCGCCAGTCGGTTTGGCCAACAGTAGGCTGCGCCCGGGATCGGCAAGTTCGATGCGGCGCCCGCGAGCTTGTCGAGTTAGCGTATGATAATCCGTCTCCGTGTCGTAGCCTCGCAGCGACAACTTGAAGCCGCCCTTTCCGGCCAGCGCACCATGACACGCGCCAGAATTGCAGCCTGCTTTCGATAACACAGCTTGAACATGGTTCCCAAAGCTCCATGCATGAGGCGACTGCATGCCGGTGACTCTTACGGGAATACTAGCAGACATTTCTCCGCTTTTGGCGTGAATCTCTGCGACGCCGTCGGCAAGCGGCCGCAGTGTGTCGCCATCGATCGCGACGACGGTTGGATCGCTCGAAGTCAGTTCAGCTCCCTCGCGCAGCTGGCTCCGGATGTTCTCGCCACCGACGTGTTGAACCAGGAGTCGCTGAAACGACTCCGGTCCATGTAACGTGACTTGCGTTGGCAGCACGGTAATTGATGACTCAGCGATGACGACGCCGGTGAACAGCGTCGCTAAGAAGCAAAAAACAACCGACTTACTCGGAACAAGCATGACAGGAAAACCTTTGAGTCACTATGGAATGTTCACCGTGGATAAATTGCCAATATGGCATCCTAAACAACCGTCGCGTAAGTCACCACAAATTCCGGTTGCTCGGAACCATCGAAATTGCTCGCGTGCTTCGCGATGGTGGTGCGTGTTCGAGCATCGCCTAAGCGAACAACTCGTGAATTTCTCGTTTCCCGATATCGACCAACGGGAATGGTCGCCCGGCAGGACCGGGCAGGTGGGATTCGATATTCAATCCGAGGCTGTGAAAGATCGTCGCAGCAATGTTTGCGGGTTCGACGGGTCGCTCCGCAGGCACGCCACCAATCGGATCACTTCGACCAACGACTTGGCCGCCTTTCACACCACCACCCGCAAAGTAGGTCGTAAAGCATTGCGGCCAATGGTCGCGACCGGCCGCGGGATTCACTCGCGGCGTCCGACCGAACTCGGCAAGATTGCAGACCAAAGTCTTGTCCAACAGTCCACGTTCCGACAAATCCTCGATCAATGCGCTGTAAGCAGTGTCGTAGAGCGGAGCAACGATGTTCTTCATGCCTTCGATGGAAGTAAACGGCTTCGAGCCGTGGATGTCCCAGGTGATCTCGTCAAACACCGTCAGAAATGTATTGATCGTGACAAACCGAACGCCACCTTCGATCAATCGCCTGGCGAGCAAGCAGCACTGACCGAATCGCGTCATACCATAGCGTTCGCGAACCTTCGTAGGTTCTTTGGACAGGTCAAAGGCATCACGCGCTTGAGGGCTCGTCATCAAGCGATAGGCAGCTTGGAAGTTGCTGTCGAGCAGTTGAGCGTTTTCCGTCGCCTCGAAGTTCTTCAGTGTCGAGTCGACAACTTCACGCATCCGACGTCGACGTTCGAGTCGAACTTCTCCGATCTCGGGCGGGGGTAACAGGTCGGGCACCTTAAAATTTGGCTGCGACGGATCAGCCATCAGCGAGAACGGATCATGAGCCTTGCCGAGAAATCCGCCCGCTTGCCCATTGGGAAGGTTCCCACCTCCACGGCCCATCGTTTCGGGCAACACCACGTGTGCGGGAAGGTCTGTCTTGCGACCACGCAGATAGCTTAGTACCGCGCCTGCGTGAGGTGTTTCGACGCCACCAGCGAATTGACGGCCCGTCTGCATCATCTGCCAGCCGGCATCGTGGACCGCGGCACCCGAGTGATAACATGACCGCACTAGCGAGAATTTGTCCGCCACCTTGGCATGTCCTGGGAATATTTCCGAGATCTGGATCGCTTCAGACACCGTGCTGATGGGACTGAAGGGCCCGCGTATTTCGGAAGGCGCTTCCGGCTTCATGTCGAAGGTGTCAAGCTGGCTCGGAGCACCAAGATTAAAGATCATGATGCATGCACGGTCGTCGTCTTTCTTACTAACGGTTCCCTGTTCGTTCGCGGCGAGGTATTGCGGCAGCGAGAGGCCGATGGCTCCTAGCGTCCCCACCTGCATAAAGTCACGCCGCGTGAGACCGTTACAGGTATGTGCCGTCCCGCGATCTGTCAGATTGAGCATCCGTGATTGCCTTGTTGTATCGATAACATGCGAGAGAAACTGAAAGCCGGCAACTAAACCGTAAGTGCTTTCATAGTTACGAGTTTATCCCGACGTCCGAAGCCATGCAACGAGTTTCGAACATGCTCATTGCGAGAAGTCGAGCTGATCGCCTGAGACGTGATCGCCACCTATTCGGGTGCGCAACAAAAAGACCGCTCAACGATGGCTGAGCGGTCGGTATTCACTGTCTCAATAACCAATCCCGACGATCGACTTATTTACACGTCATATGACTCGCAAAAGCAGTCGCGTCCCGGCACGCAACGTCCTCGCTCGACGTCGCAATGATCGGGACCAAGAATATGCTGCGTCTTGTTACACCAGCAGTACTGGCTGCCTTCCTCATCGGGGTGATCCGGCGTGCGGATCTCGCCGGTAACGTAGATCGCTTTGCTGCGAAGGTGAATGCACGCGGGCTCGGTTACGGGACGCTGCTCGTCGTAGTACTTCTTGAAACCCATCGTTAAAACCCTCCTGTTTCAAAGCCGGCGGCCAGCAAAATAGCCCGTTTGACGGCGACCTTCGCCAGTTGCACTTTATACGCGTTCTGAGAAAGCGGAGTCGCTCGCGATACCGCAGCCTCGCCAGCAGCTTCGGCCAACGCTGCGTCGACCTTGCGACCTCGCAGGACCGAACTCGCCTCTTGTGATATCCATGGCATCGGAGCGACTTGCCCGAGTACGACATTTGCGTCGTGGACAATGCCAAAGCCATCAAGTCGCAATGCGGCGGCGGCGGCGGCGAGGGGATAGTCGGGCCCCTCGCCATGTCGCACCTCATATGTCGCACAGGTCCGACCCTCTATCGGAGGCAGGATGATGTGTGTGACAAACTGATTGGCCGCGAGCACGTGCTCGCGTTGACCTTCACGCTGAGGCGAACGAAAAAATCCAGCCAGCGGAACGAACTGCTCGCTTTCCACATCTGGTCCTAGCACTCGCAGCTGGGCATCGAGTGCGATCAGCGCTGGCGCGATTCGCGAGCTGTTCACAAACTTGGCCCGACCGCTGTTGCCGAGAATGGCATGGAACTCGTTCGCACCTGAAGCGACTCCTTCACCCAACAACCCATCGCCGTTTCGATAGAACCAGCAACGTGGGCGCTGGCACACTTCGCCGCCAAGCGTCCCTTGAGCTTGCAACTGCATGCTGCTGATGCCTCGAATGGCTTGCTTGATCGCTGGATACAAGTCCAAGTAGGGATGCGCCAGGATATCATCAAGCGTCACCGCTGCTCCAATCGACACGCTACCATCCGGCATCTCGTCTATCGACTTCAGCGTCGGTACGTCCATGATGTTCACGACACGATCAGGCGTGACAATCATCTTCTTCATCAATCCAACTAAGTCTGTGCCGCCGGCCAGAATCTCGGTCTTGCCCGGTTCGGCTGACAAGAGCTGGACGACTTCGGCCTCAGTCCGAGGCGATGCGTATTCAAATGCTTTCATGTTTTACTTCTCCTTAAGCAACGACGCAGATTGCGGCGATGCGATTATGCTTTGGCTAGGGCGTCGAGAACGCGTTTGGGAGTTAAAGGAATGACGGGTACACGAATGCCCAACGCGTTTGCGACGGCGTTCGAAATCGCCGCTTTGGGACTGATCGCTGGGGGCTCGCCGTTGCCGATTACACCGCGTTGCCTTTCGCTCTCAGGTTCGTACAACTCGACGACAAGTTCGCCGATGTCGCCCAGCCGAGCAAGCTTGTAATCGGCAAGTTCAGCGTTGACGAATGCTCCGGACTTCGGGTCGGTGATCCGCCGCTCGTACAATGCCGCAGCAATCCCCATGATCATGGCACCATAGATCTGGCTCTTACAGGTCTTTGGGTTGATTACCAAACCTTGGTCCTGCACGGCCACAAACTTCTTGATCTTGATGACGCCGGTTTCCTTGTCAACTTCGACATGAGCCATTTGCACGCCACAAACACCACTGCTGGAAAGCGTGCTAACGTCTCCGCGTTTGTAACTCGCATTTACCTCCAGCGGCTTCATCCCCAGCAGCGTGCAGGCCTTCTTCCAGGCAATGGCTTTGTCGGCGCCTTTGACACGAATTTGACCGCCAACCGCTTCCAGAGATGCAGCCTCGACACCGAGTTCCTTGGCAGCAAGTTCGAAGATCTTTTCCAGTGCGTCCTGACCGGCGCGACGGTGCGATTCGCAGACGCCGCCGACCGTCGTGCTTCCACCAGAGGCACCACTAGCCGGATACTTCGAGCTACCGATGTTCACTCGCACTTGGCCAACACCCAAACCAAATGTTTCGGCCAGGACTTGAGCGATCACCGTCCGCGTCCCCGTTCCGAGATCTTGCGATCCACAGAATGCCTCGACACTGCCATCAGGAGAAATCTTCAATCGGCAATCCGAGTTGTTCGCCGTCCCTCCCCATGTATGCAGGGCCATCCCGAGGCCATCGACAATCGAGCCTCGCGATTTGCCCTTGCCATGCGGATGCCAATTCGCCTTCCAGTCGATCAATTCGGCCGCTCGTTCCATCTCGGCGAGGTAGACATTGGCGGCGTCGGGGTGTTGCGAGTCAACATTACCCGCTCGCAGGTTTGCGGCGAAGACATCGTAGCTGCTCGCCCCCATCTTTCCAGCCAAGTCGTCTATGGCCGTTTGAGACATCGCACAAGCTTGCGGATGGTTCGGAGCACGCCAAGCTCTCGACTGGGCGGTGTTTGTTGCAACAGTCGTCGCGATGCGGCGATAATTCTTTGGGCGAATCACGTAAGGCATCACGGTCTGACTGACGCCGCCACCTTTGTAACCGGCGGTTCCCCAATGCACAGAGTCCCAGATGGTCAACGCACCGTTCTCGTCGGCGCCAATCTTAACTTTGACGTAACCGGACGGTCGATTGCCTGCAATCTTTAACTCCTGATCGCGCGACAACAGAAACTTGATCGGACGTCCGGTAGCTTTCGAGATTTTGGCCGCCGCGACAGCCCAGTAATCGGGCGCGAACTTGCTTCCAAAGCCGCCGCCGATGTAATCGCACTTTACTTCGACGTCGCTCGACGTGATGCCCAGATCGTTAGCAAAGCCTTCATCCGTACCGGAGACGTTTTGTGTCGAGAGGTAAGCAACCAGCTTGCCATCCTTCCACTCGACCGTCGAACCGTGTGGTTCTAGGCAACAATGCGTAATGGCGTCGATACCGTAGTACCCTTCGACGACAAACTTCGACTCCTTGAACAGGCGGGCGATTTCCTTTTCGACGAATTCGTCTTCGTCATCGTCGTCGCCCGGTTCACGTTCGAGCTCTGTCTTTCCACCCCCCTTTCCCGTCCGTCCCGCCTGCTCAGCGGCTTCGAGATTCTCGTCGTCGACGAAAACAGGCAGCTCTTCATACTCGAGTTTGATTGCTGCGACGCCGGCGTTTGCTGCGGCTTCACTTTCCGCGGCAACGACCGCAAGCAATTCGCCTTCCCATTCGACCTCGCGACCGACGGCGGCATGATCGAAGACATGCACGGCCACAACGCCAGGAGTCTTTTCGGCGGCGCTCACATCAAGCTTGGTAATCTTGCAGTGTGCGTGCGGACATCCCAGTGCCGCCGCAATCAATTGATTCTTCAGGTTCACATCGTAGGTATACTTCGCCGCACCGGACGCCTTCGCCATACCGTCAAGACGATCGTGTTCCTTGCCAATAACTGCCGTCGCTTCGCGACTCGGCCAACTATACTCAGCCATCAGTTGCCTCCTTTCGCTACAGAGATCGCAGCATCAACGATGTTCGCGTATGTGCCACAACGACAGATATTGCCATTCAAGCCACTTCGAATCTCTGCCTCGCTGGCATTTGGCTTTTTGTTTAAAAGCGACCGCACAGCCATCACAAATCCGGGTGTGCAAAATCCACACTGCTCGGCATCGTGCTTAACAAACGCCCGTTGAACTGCGTCGCCACCAAGACTTTCCACCGTCTCGATCTTCTTGCCGACAGCTTGCAAAGCCAGAATTGTCGATGCGGTCATCGGCTTGCCGTCAACAAAGATTGTGCTCGCGCCGCTGCTGCCGTCCGAACTGACAGGCTTGGCACCCGTCAAGTCGAGCTGGTAACGCAGCACTTCAAGCAAGGTGGTGCGAGGTTCAGCTTTGACCGAATGGTCTTTGCCATTCACGTTCAACGTGATTGTCGTCTCGCCGCTGATCACTTGCGGTGATTGATCTTGGAAAGCGTCGGCAGATTGTGTCTGCAACGCCGTCGCGGCGGCGATGGCACCCGACCCGCGAAAGAAATCGCGGCGGTTGAAGCCGGATTTCTGAGCAGCCTTGTTTTTCAAGTCCGTCATGAATGCACCCTACATGGTTGTGTGGCGAAACGGTCGCTTCCTTCGTGCTTCTTGGGAGAGGAGAAAAAGGTGAAACCAATCTTCCGTCCCATGAAGCACCGCCGATTATACGGGTTGCGATGCGCGATACAACTGAGTGAGGTGGAATTTGATGTCGCGGCGTGCCCGCCCAAGGTTCTCGCAAGTGCATCCGTGGCAGTTTACTCGTTTACAGGGTCTGCCAACTTTTGTCGTCGCAACTCGATCGGCCCCTGGCAGCACTCGCATTCTTTTAGCTCGAACATCGCGATTGAGCAGATTTCACACCAATAGTCGACATCAAACTTGCCCTCATCGGTCAGTTCGTAAACCCGTAAAATTTGAACCATTGGAGAACCAGCGTACTCGCGTACATCCAACTCGACTTCCATTTTCCGAAGCCGTTCGTCCCGGCGAAACGCTCGGCCGCGAATGTCTTCAAAAATCGGGTACAGCCGCCCATCTGCCGCTTCCAACGCAAGAATGCGATCACCGGCATCGGGCACTGGCTTTACCCCGTGGAGCCGACTCATGGCTTCATACAACCAGACGACGCGTCCCCGGATCGACTTAGTGACATAGCGTGGCTGTGATTTGTGAGGCGTTGATGGGGCATCGCCAAGTGCCGCGACCGTCAGTAACAACGTCGCGGCAAGCGTGAAATCGCGGCAGGGGCCGCTAAGTGGACGAAATCGCTGATAGTCCCCACCGCGAACCAGACGCCTTTTGATTCTCACAATACTGATGGGCATCAACCTCTACTCAGCCGCAACGCCATACACGACGAACTCTACAAAAATCCCCTTGCCAGATGGTGTCTTGCCTTCAACTCCGACAATCCACCAGTCGTGCTCTTCATCATGACGCATCGTTAACGCCTTGGCATCACCTTCCACTCGCTGCATCGAGAGCAGTGCAGGATGGCTCGAACCAGCCGCCTCAGCGCTTCGTTCAGCGAGGGCGCTATAGTCCAACACTTTCGGTGATTCGTCCGACTCAGCCCGCAGTAGCAACAGAAAGTCTCGTGTCAGGGAAGTGCCCACGTGAGAACCGTCAACCGGCTGTTGAGCATAACGCAGCGTGTAGACTCCGCTTTCGATATCTTGATCACGATAGTCTGAGCCTTTCCGTGAATATCGAACGACTCCCATCAACTGTCCAGGTGTGAACGGGTAAAGCAATGCCGACGTCGGCACAAAGTCATCCTGTGTCGCCCACTGCTTGCATAGCCAGATGTCGCAAAAGGTAGTCGCCGTGCCTCGAATTACGCGCACCCCAGCGGGTGATAGAGTGGCAGCGATATCGGATGAGATCTCATCAGCTGGGGCGGGCTCGTCCAAAGCTTCGACGCGATAATCCGCTGCGTAAAGATTTGAAACGGAGAAAAGCAGCGGTATGCAAACTAGAAAAGTTCTCATCGAACAATACTTTCTCTGATATTTAATGACAAATTTGTTGGCGAAGTCGCACCGGGCAAGCGCTAGGTCACCACAACGAAACTTCTGAGAAAGTATAGTCCGAATTTGGGACTCGAACAAATTGCGTGCGTTTTCGCGGCAGGAATCAGCGGATGTCGCGCTAGTAAGCGAACTTTGCGACGTAGGCACTTCTCGCGCCGGGCGTCGACCAGCTTGCCCCCAGTCCTCGACCTTTAAATTCGCCAACCGTCGTCACACCCGGAGCGAAGTTTGCCAATTCGGCTAATGGCGGATAGTAAGCGGATTCGTTCGAGCAGATGCAGTCGTCAGGGCGCGCTCGACGAGTTTCCAACTGAACAGCTTTGCCTGCCGAAAGTTTGCCCTTCAACTCGAATTCGTCCAGCGACATCGCAATCGGCGCGTCGTCGATACGGACCACGGCGTGCCCCGCTTTCCCCGAGTGGGTTTTCGCGAAGTCAATCAACGCATCTCGCCGCGGGCCTTTGGCTGTGTCGTCCACAAGGATGACGGACCTTACGTCACCCGCACCTTCAATTCCTTGAAACCCCAGCGTCTTTGTCGATTGCAGTGCCATCACGACGCTCAGGCCTGATAAATCGATCCCGTTGTGCGTTCCTTCGGTAATTCTCCACGCCATGACGGCTTCCTTACCGGCCAGTCCTACCTCGGCATTCGCGAAACACGGACCTGTGTAGACCTGACAAGTTCGACTCTCCATGTAGTGGCCCGAGATTTCGCAACGGGCGGCGGAGGTAACAAGCAGCAATATGACGACGGTCAGGGTCGCGAGTGATCGATTCCACAGCATGATTCGGTCCTCACCAAATTGGGGTGGCAGAAGAATGGAAAACCATCCGGCTGGCGGTTATTCTAGCCATAGCGAAATCGACGGTCTAGCCGAACCGATCGCGCTGACTCCTATTCGTGGCTCGTTTCTGATAGTTTTGCCATGTCACAGCCCCCCGATGCCTGCCGACCACAAGCATATCAGTTGTTTGCGGAACAGCTGCCAATCATCGAAACGACCGAAGGCTTGTTGAACGCGGCGATTGCCATTTCGATGCATGCGTTGGATGACGTCGAGCCTGCGGAAATTGACGAGCAGCTTCAAGATTTGGCTCACCGAGTCAGCTCGCGTGTGAGTAGTCAATCGTCGGAAGCGATGCTGGCCCATTTGCACGATGTCTTGTTCGAAGAAGAACAATTTCAAGGCAACAGCGAAGATTACTACAATCCACTGAACAGCTACCTCTCGGCGGTGCTCGAAATGAAACGCGGAATTCCGATTACCTTGTCATTGATCTACAAGGTCGTCGGCGAACGCGTAGGACTTCGAATTCAGGGCGTCAACGCCCCCGGCCATTTCGTTTGTCGTGTCATGACGCCAGAAGGTTGGATGATCGTCGATCCATATGTGGGCGGTGGGGTACTGACGGCCGAAGAGGCCTTCGAGCGGATGGAGCATGTAACCGGTCGCGCTGTGCCACGGACGCCGGAATACCTCGCACCGTCGACCCACTCGCAGTGGCTCTCCCGTATGCTAGTTAACTTGCAGCATATATTCGCGACTAACGAATGTCGCAATGATCTGGCTGCGATGAGCGAGTTGCAATCGCTATTGGACTACTCGGTGTACTGAATTAACGGCATTAGAATCCAGGAAGGTTCAGCTACTGCCATGAACGGCGACCAAATTCAGATGGAGTTGAAGTGCCCGTACTGTTCAACCACCGAACAATGCGGTTACTCACAAATGCTAAAACGGCTCCAATCGGTTGGCGTTTTGCGACGGAGCAAAGACCCGGAACCAACGCTGGTGCAAGAGCTCTTCGAGTCTACTGCCGCACGCCTCACCTGCTTGAAGTGCGAGCGAGTAGGGATGATTGTGCGAGAAGCTGCGAGGGATGATTGGGACGAGTGGAACCAAGTTGTTACGTGTGGGGGTTGCCGTGAGACAATTCCTCGTGAACGCTTGGAGATTTTCCCCGGGATCAAACTGTGCGCGGCCTGCCAACAGAAGGAAGAGGCAGGTGCAAACGATGAATCCGAATACTGCCCACGATGTGGTGAGATAATGACCGTTCGTTTAAAGAGCGGCACCAGTCGCTACTTCATGTCGTGCCCTAGCTGCGGGAGTCGATAAATGCTGCGTTGGCGGCGAAGGATTCTGGTGGTTCATTGTGGCGTGTTGATAGCCTTGATTGGATTTTGCGGCTGTACCGAACCAATTGAACCTAGCGAGCCGACACTCGACGAACTGATTGAACGAGTGCGTCTCGGCGAAGCTACCGAGATCGTCACTGGAAATGAACCTGTCGGGGACAAGGAACTAGTTTTGTTGACCGGTTTGACGGGCTTGAGACACCTGGCGATCGATAAGTTTCAGGGATCGACGCAGGGACTTGAAGTAATTGCCTCTCTGCCTGAACTCCAGCGGTTACAGTTGCGAGGTGGCGAAGTGAGCGACGAGTCGTTGGCGGTTATTGCAAGTTGTCGCAATTTAAAAAACTTGAATCTGCCCGATGGCACTTTTGGTGATGCAGGATTGTCCGCCTTGCGCGAGCTTCCCAATCTTGAGCTACTGCGTTTCCATTCACCGAACGTCACCGACGAGGGAATGTCGCAGATAGCCGCGATTGAGAGCTTGCGTTTCTTGCATTTAATACGAGTCCCAGTTACGGACCAGGGATTGACGCACCTCGAGGCAATGACAGGCCTTGAATCGTTTTACATTGACGATTGTCAAGTGACGGACGATGGGATCGAGCGGCTATTGAAGGCAATTCCGACATTGCACTTGCACATCAATCAGCAGCACAGCGACCGTGATCCAAGCAAAGGATCGCATCCACACTAGGATTCACCGTGACTATCGCTCGCGACTCAGTGAGCGTTCGACCTTCGTGTGGTGTCGGCTGCTGTTCGATTCGCGATCGTCGTCACGCCGAAGTAGCCAATCCGGCGAGTTCCTCCCATCGAGACGTCCGATCCGCCAGCCCAAAGCTGGCAACATAATCCTGATCGATTACCGTTTGCCCCAAGCATTGCTCGCCCGCAAGAGCATTTGCAACGTGCAGGAACAGCAGCGTCGTCGGTTCGCTGCCCGGTTCGACGATCGGGTTTTGGTGAAAGGCGACTGCTTCGACGAGCGAACTTGGGAAGTTCCACAACTGAAGCAGGTAGGCTCCGACACTGGCGTGAGTCGTTCCAAACACCGATTGCTCAGCCTCGAACAAGGTGATGTCGTGTTGCTCCATTAGCTCTACGGCTGCGGAGAATTCAGTTGGCATTCCAGTCGCAAGAACTAGTAGTCCAACGTCATGCAGCATCCCGGCCAAGAGCGAGTCTGACACCGTGTCTTTTGATTGTTTGCAATCCTTCGCGACGGCCTGGGCGAGTGACCCTACTGCCAAGCTGTGATGCATCAGTCCTTCAAGCGTAAATCCGGGCAACGCGGCCTTCTCATATTGTGAAAAGACTCCGGCCGAAAGAACCAGCGACCGAACGAGGCTCAGCCCCAACAAGCTCGCCGCCTGAAGTGGAGTTTCAATCCGGCGCGACAGCCCAAAGAACGACGAGTTGACGAATTGCAGAATCTTCGTCGTCATCGAGACATCTTTACTAATCAAAGCGCTTACGCGATCGATCGACGCGTCTGGCTTTCGCAACTCCTCGACCAACTCACCGTAGATATCAGGCAAACTTGGCAGGTTCGTTGTGACATTAACAAGACTGCGAAGCGCGGGGCTTGCGAGTTGCTCCTCCAACGCACAACAGCGGACGACACAGTTTTTCAACTGGTCGGCGTCACAAGGCTTTGTCAGATATTGGTGCGCGACAGTTGCCGCTTCGATGATCGCGTCCTGTTGGGTACTGCCAGAGAGTACAATGCGAACGGTTCCCGGATGCTTCTGCATCACCTGCCGCAGCAACTGGGTGCCCGTCATTCCAGGCATCTGGAGGTCTGTGACAACGACATTGAACGGTTGAGACGCCATCTGCGAGAGCGCCGCGTTTCCACTGGAAACGAACTCCATCTCCCATTCCGATCGGAACTTGCGGAGCAACCGTCGTAACCCATCTAGCACGTCTGTTTGGTCGTCTACAAAGAGAATCCGTTTCATGCCCCCGAACTATCGCCTCCCGCCAGATGAACACCAAGATGATTGACTACCTAGACTCTAGCATTCGGTCTGCTGACGAGACAGACTCAAGCTATTGCGACTGTCGCACGCCACTAGCGATCGACGCGGTGAGCACCGGCGAAACGAGGGATTCGACTCGAAACTCGCCGTGAGCTTTCTCGCATGGTATGCTCGTGCGCCCCCATTCCCTCCCTGAGAAACCATCATGTATCGACTCAAGCCCATCCTAATTTGCGGGCATCTTCTAACGACAGCAATGTTGCTGTGCGACACGTCCCGTGTGACCGCCGACATTTCAAAGCCGAACATCGTCTTTCTGTTTTGCGACAACTTGGGTTATGGCGACGCAGGGTGCTTCGGTTCGACAAAGCATCGGACGCCCCATATCGACCGGATGGCAGCAGAAGGTATGCGATTGACAAGCTTCTATTCGGCGAGCGGTGTGTGTACTCCCTCGCGCGCGGCACTGATGACCGGTTGCTACCCTCGCCGAGTTGGCTTGCACAAGACGGATCCTGACGGGGTCGTATTGCGGCCTGTTTCTCCCAATGGTTTAGCACCGAACGAAATCACCATCGCCGAGGTACTAAAGGCACAAGGCTATGCAACAACTTGCATCGGCAAGTGGCATCTTGGCGATCAGCCGGAGTTGCTCCCCACGCGTCAAGGATTCGATTCCTTTTTCGGTATTCCGTACAGCGACGACATGACGCCGCGCGAAGGTCAGAATTGGCCTGAGCTACCGTTAATGCGAGACGAAGTCGTCATCGAAGCTCCGGTGGATCGCGATTTGTTGACGAAACGCTACACGGAAGCGGCTGTCGCATTTATCGAGCAAAATCAACAACGGCCTTTCTTCTTGTACCTACCACACGCGATGCCCGGTAGCACACGCTCGCCGTATTCGAGCGAAGCGTTTCGCGGTACGAGTGCAAATGGACCCTACGGCGATTCGGTCGAGGAAATTGATTGGTCGACAGGCGAGATTCTCAATGCGATCAAGAAGCTTGGGCTGGATGAAAATACGCTTGTCATCTGGACCTCCGACAACGGTGCCCCGCGCCGCGATCCGCCACAGGGCAGCAACGCACCGCTGGGTGGCTGGGGCTACACAACGATGGAGGGAGGGATGCGAGTACCCGCCGTCATCCGCTGGCCGGGCAAGGTTCCTGCCGGGACGAGTTGTAACGAGCTTTGTAGCTTGATGGACATGCTGCCAACTTTTGCAAACCTCGCCGGTGGTAATGCGCCCACGGATCGAAAGATCGACGGCCACGACATTTGGCCGCTGCTGTCGGGAAAGGCAAACGTGATTTCACCATATTCCGCGTTCTACTACTATCACATGGACCAGCTGCAAGCCGTCCGTGATCGTCGGTGGAAATTGCACCTGAGTCTTGCGAACAAGAGTACCAACCTTCGCGACGAGACTGCCGCCAGCGCCGCGAGGTTATATGATCTCGACGCCGACATTGGCGAGACGACTAATGTTGCTGCCGAGCACCCCGAAGTCGTGCGACGACTGGAAATGTTGGCCGAGCTTGCACGGCAGGATATCGGTGATCGGGACCGTCGAGGCGCGAACGAGCGCCCCGTTGGACGCGTCGAAGATCCGAAGCCTCAAGTCCTTCACCCGTGACAAAGGAGCGATTGCTTAGGCGCTCACCCCATACTTATGAGCTGTGCCGTAAGCAGTTGTCGCGCAGAGAAACAGCCACAGCAGGTCCATAAAACTGAAGACCGCGAGTAGGTTCCCCTGTAAAGAACCGTCCGTCCCGATCTCATCCATCGCGTCCTGAAGCTCTTGCTGAGCTTCATCCGCCGACATCGATTCGCGATACCAGTCGGGATATCGAGATTCCGCATCCGCGACCAACGACTGACGTGCGCTGGCGTCAAGTGTTACGAGTCGTTCATTGACCAACTTGGTTAATTGCTCATCGCGCGTCGCTAATTCTTCTTCGGATGTCTCCTCGAAGTAGTCTGGATAGCCGTCGGTCATCTCGAATTCGATGGTCGCCTGGGCATGTTCCGCCAGGGGCCCTGAAAACACTCCTTCGCCGTTCATCTTTTCCAGCATCGCATTGTGAGCGTCCGGAAACGGATTCCAACTTGGATGACGCTGGAGCGAATCGCGAACGAGTTGATCGCGTTGCGGTACGTCCATCGCATTAACACGTGCCGCAGCCAAGACGCGTAGGTCGCTTTGTCGCCTCGCCACTTCCTCGGCTTCTACAGATTCGTAATATTCATCGTCCCAATCGTTGTCCATAGTCGCTGTTTCGTACTTTGCGTGCGACGCCAATTCAGGGCTTAGCGCGCCCTCCTCATTACGCATTTGGTCCAGCATTGCAAGGTAGTGGTTGTTATCCTCAATCCACTCAGGATGCCTTTCACGGGCCGCAACACACATTTCTTCCTTCGCAGGCTCACTCATCAACAGTAATTGTGCTTGAGCCTTCTCGTCGACCTGATCGCACACCGCGTACATCTCGTCGGTCATGGCTTCGTAAACGTCGCCGCCCGAGAAATAGGAGCGCACGTACGCTTCGGCGTATTGCTTCTCCATCCCTTGAAATTCGCCGTTGATCAACATCTGGTCAGTCATAACAGCTTGGAACTTTTGCTGCTCAGGCGATAGGTCGGCCAATTCCATCACAAAATTCGCGCCCCAACTCATCGCCATGAGGACCGCAACCATGATGCCTTTTGCCGCGAGGACGCTCATCACTCCAATCGCGGCAGTGATTCCACAGTAGACGGTGGATGGATTGCGACCGATGGCACCAGCCACAAAGCCAACTGCTCCTCCCATCCCCCATGCCAATATGCCCAGTTCGTATCCCGAGAAAGCAACAACGGCCAACCAAATCGCTGAAAAAACTCCAGCCACGATCGTAGCGACGGCAAGTCCCGCGAGCGACTTTCCCATGGAAGTGCTACTCGCCGGTCTCGACGGAACAGCGTTTTGGTCCTGAGCATTTCGATTGTCATACGCGGGCATGCTGCTTGCGTACGGAGAAGGATTCGGCGGGGGCGCGGCCTGTTCGGAGGTATCAACGGCAAACGGGTTTTTCGGAACGGCAGGTGGCGTCTCTTCGGTTGGAGAAGTTGCCTCGATCGGAGCCGTTGCCGACTCGTTGGGAATCGTTAGCTGGGTGCTGCATCCGGGACAGGCAACTTGCTTTCCTGCGTGCCGTGCGTCAATCGCTAACGCCTTGCTGCAATTCGAGCAGCGAAATGTAATTCGTTCCATGCCAACCACCCATATTGATAAGAGCTTTCAGAAAGGTCCGCTCAGTCTAACGCAATCGTCAGTCGGTGCAAACTAACAATCGACCACGGATGACACTGCGGAACACGATCGATCTTGGAAGCGGTCGATCACTCGAAGCAATTCCCGATTCGTGTCATGACGTCAGGCCAAGAGATCACGAATTGCAGTGCCAGGTCGAACGAAATGCGGCCTGCCGCCGGTGTCGTTCAGAGTCTGCGCTGCGGGAACGCCCAACGCGTGATAGACGGTGGCGATCAAATCGCGGGGTGCAACCGGGTCCGCCGCCGGGAATGCGGCCTGACGATCGGACTTACCGTATGTAATCCCACCGCGAATCCCACCGCCCGCCAAGACCGTACTAAAACAGCCGGGCCAATGGTCGCGCCCATCTTTGCCGGCACCGGCATCGCTGTTTCTCTGGCCTACCTTCGGAGTGCGGCCAAACTCGCCGGTCCACACGACAATCGTTTCATCGAGCATCCCACGCTGTGACAGATCGTCAAGCAAAGCGGAAAACGCTTGATCTGCGACCGGCATCAATCGCTCCTTGAGATCAATGAAGTTGCGGCTGTGCGTATCCCAGTAGACGCTGACGTTCTTTATTCCGTCGCTTGGCCAGTAGACTGTCACCAACGGCACACCCCGCTCGACAAGCCGCCTCGCCTGGAGAACGGACTGGCCATGTGGATTCAAGCCATATCGTTCGCGCACCATTTGCGACTCTTCGTCGAGATTGAACGCACCGCTTTGCTCGCCGGCCGATGTCAGCAACTCAATGGCCCGACGGCTGTTTGCGTCGGCTGCATCGAAGGCGGCATGGTGCTGAACAAGTTGTTCGTTCAACGAGGTGCGAAGCTCGTTTCGTGCGAGTAAGCGTCGGACAGAGATCTCCGGTTGTAATGTGAGATCAGCAACACGGTAGTCGTCGCGACTGGGATCGTGATCGATCGTCAGCGGATCGAAGACGCTGCCTAGCCATCCAGCGAACTGCCCCTGACTTTGCTCGACGAACCTCGGAACGTCATTTTCGAGTTCGGGACGCATGGAAACAAATGGAGGTAACGCGCCGCGGCCCCGCCCAAGTCCCGCAAGTACGGAACCCACGTGCGGCCACTGCACACGGACATCCGTGTTCGCGGGTGGAGGCTCGCCGGTAAGCATATAGTGAGTGCCCGACGTGTGATTCACATCGGTGTGAGTCATCGACCGCACAATCGCCAGTTGGTCGGTCCGCTTGGCGAGTTCCGGAAAATGTTCACAGATTTGGATACCTGGAACTTTTGTTGCGATGGGCGCGAACTCACCACGGACTTCAACCGGAGCCTCCGGCTTCAAGTCCCAAGTGTCTTGGTGCGCTGGGCCACCCCACATGAACAGCAAAATGCAAGACTTGGCTCGACCAAAACTCAAGTCTTGTGTCTGACGCTCTTCAGCCGCTAAGAGTTGTGGTAATCTTAACCCAAACAAACTCAGACCACCGGCGTGCAAAAGAAGGCGGCGACTTACTACGGTCGATTTTGAAAAGCCCGTATAACAATTCTGCATGAGGAATCACCACGTCGAAAGCGGAACCATCACGCCCAGGTCACGGAGTTTGGAGTCCGATGAGTATAGCGTGAACAAAGAGCTGTTGCGACGCAAGCTGCCCGTGTAAGCGGCGATAGGTGGTTTTGCAACCGATCCTAGTTTGACTACAATGCCGCAACTGACTTTCACAAATCTCTCACCATTTGCCGCCAGAAAGTTCATGACACACCGCAGAATCATCGCAGCAGCCGCTGCCGGACTACTTGCAATCTCGTATTTGCCGCCGAGCTTGGCTGAACAAGTCGATGTTGAATTGTTTTCAGCCGTCCTTCGCGCCGTTGGTCCCAAAGGTGAAGGACATGCAGAGGCGTCAAAGGCATGGCAGAGGCTTTCCGAAGCGGACGCCCAACAACTACCGGAAATCCTCGCCGGCATGAAGGGTTCTGGCCGGCTAGGCGAAAACTGGTTCCGTGCGGCAATCGAAGCTGTCGCACAGCGCGAAGTCAGAAACGGTGGCAAGCTACCAATTGACGCCCTCGAAGGATTTCTCGCTGACACGCGTCAGTCTCCGCGCGCTCGACGCTTAGCTTACGAACTCATTGCCAGCGTCGACGCTTCGGCCGAAGAACGGTTGATTCCAGGATTGTTGAACGATCCCAGTCTTGAATTGCGGCGAGATGCAGTGGCTTTGGCGTTGAAGAGCGCCGCCGCTGCCGAACAGGCCGGCGAAAAGGATGAAGCGGCACGGATCTATGCCGAGGCGTTCGCTGCTACACGCGAGTTGGATCAGATCAAGGAAGTAACGAAGAAGCTTCGCGAGTTTGAGCAACAAGTCGACGTGCCGCGTCACATGGGTTTCGTCTTGGACTGGCACCTTATTGGACCGTTCGACAACACCGGCATGCGAGCGTTCGATGTCGCCTATCCACCCGAAAAGGAGATTGATCTCGCGGCGTCTTACGAAGGAAAGGTAGGGCAAGTTCAATGGAAACCACATCGGACAACTGACGAATTCGGAATCGTCGACCTGAATCAGATCTTCGAGCGTCCTAAGGATGGCAACGATTACAGATTGACCAATGAGCACAAGGGCGCGATTGGATATGCCGTTGCGATCTTTGAGAGCGAGCAGGCGCGTGATGTTGAAATTCGTATGGGCTGCATCAACGCGAACAAGATCTGGTTGAATGGTGAACTGTTGACTGCAAACCAGGTTTATCACGCCGGGATGGAAGTCGATCAATACGTCGCGCAAGGGCGTCTGAAACAAGGCAAGAATGAAATCCTCGTCAAAGTCTGTCAAAACGAGCAAGAAGAATCATGGGCTCAGCGCTGGCAGTTCCAGTTGCGAGTTTGTGATTCGTTAGGCACCGCCGTTCTGGCTAAGAATTAATTAACGGACGAAAACATGTTGCAAACATCTTCGATCAATAGGGAAAGAGCTCAAATGCCGCGTTCCGCAACCTGCATTGTGGCTGCCATGTCAGTCGTGTTTCTGTGTGGGGCGGACTGGCTTCAGTTTCGCGGCGTGAACGGCGCGAGTGTGTCGCCGGATGTCGCCCCACCCGATTCGTGGAGCGAGACAAGCAATATCGCCTGGAAGGCCGATTTGCCTGGGCGTGGTGCTTCGGGGCCGATCGTCGTCGATGGGCGAACTTACGTGACATGCTCAAGCGGTGTCAAACAAGACCGCCTGCACGTACTGTGTTTTGACAACGCACGTGGCGAGAGATTGTGGCATCGAGAGTTTTGGGCCACTGGGCGCACCTTGACCCATCCATTCAGCGCCGTTGCGGCTCCGACACCGGCAAGCGATGGCGAGCGAATCTTTGCCTTCTACTCGTCCAACGATCTTGCCTGCCTGGATCTCGATGGCAATTTGCTTTGGTATCGAGGGCTGGCGTTCGACTATCCAAAAGCAGGAAACGATATCGGCATGGCGTCGTCACCGGTTGTTGTTGGCGAAACCGTTGTTGTCCAGGTTGAAAACCAAGGAGACTCGTTTGCCGCCGGAGTCGATGTCGCAACGGGCGAGACTCGCTGGCGAATTGAACGCGAGCGCCGAGCCAATTGGGTGTCGCCGATCGCGTTGCCTGGCAATCGTGATGGCGGTCGCGTAGTTTTGCTGCAAAGTGCTTCAGGACTCACTGCACATGATTCCCTGACGGGCGAAGAACTTTGGCGATACGAAGTGCCGTGTTCGACAACGCCTTCGGTCGCCGTAAACGAAGACCATATCTTTATACCAGCAAATGGCCTCACGGTATTGAAACTGGCACCAGACGCAACTGTTCCTTCGCTGGCCTGGGATTCCAGCCAATTGAGCCCGAGCCCGGCAAGCCCAATCGTGGTCGGCGACCGTGTCTACACGATGAACAGTTCCGGCGTCCTCGCATGTGGTGACGTCGCGACAGGGAAGCGTTTGTGGCAGCTTCGCGTCGGCGGTAAGTTCTGGTCAACTCCGGTTGTAGCAAGGGACCGAATGTACTGCATTAATAGCGATGGCGCCGCTAAGGTCATACAACTTGGCGAGAAGGGCGAAGTCATCGGCTCCAATGAGTTCAGCGAAGAGATCAAAGGTTCGCCAGCGATCTCAGGCGGAGCATTGTACGTTCGCAGCGACCACTTCCTGTGGAAAATTGCCAGCGGTTCGTAGTTCGCTGTTGGTGATACGTTCTGCGTCGAATCAAGGCAACCGATATAGAGCACTCACGCGAAGTGTCTGAGCAGATAGAAATCCAACCAACAGGCCCTCTCAACGGGTCGATTCGTCCGCCTGGATCGAAGAGCATCACCAATCGAGCCCTAATCTGCGCTGCACTCGCCGATGGAAACTCGCATCTTTCTGGGGCTTTGGACAGCGAAGACACCGGCGTGATGGTCGCAGCTCTTCAACGGTTGGGGCTCGATGTCACACATGACCTTGCGAAGTCGGTGATCCAAGTCGTCGGATGCGGAGGAGTGCTACCGAAAAGTCGTGCTGATTTAAATGTCGAAAACAGTGGCACGACCATACGCTTTCTAACCGCCATGCTTGCCGCTTGTCGAGGTAGCTTCCGACTCGATGGCATCGCGCGTATGCGAGAGCGTCCGATCGGAGACCTGCTTGCAGCTTTGGAACAAATTGGTGGGCGAGCGGTAAGCGAAGCGTCGAATGGATGCCCACCGGTCATTATCTCGGCGAATGGTTTACGTGGTGGAACGTCGAAGATTCGAGGCAACATTTCCAGCCAGTTCCTAAGCGGCCTGCTGATGGCAGCTCCCTATGCCGAGCAACCGGTAGTCGTGGAGGTTGAGGGCGAACTTGTCTCGAAGCCGTATGTCACCATGACGCTCGGTGTAATGTCGGCGTTCGGGATTGATGTTGAGTCGGGCCAGCTAAATCGATTTCTGATTCCGAACGCGCACTATCAAGGTTGCAACTTTGCCATCGAGCCTGACGCGTCGGCCGCAAGTTATTTTTGGGCAGCGGCAGCCGTGACGGGAGGCTCGGTAACCGTCAAGGGACTCCATCGAAACTCGCTACAAGGTGATGTCGCATTTTGTGAATGCTTGGCACGGATGGGATGTGAGGTTATCTATGGAGACGACCACATCACCGTCAAAGGCAACTCGCTGCATGGCATCGCCGTCGACATGAACGCGATCAGCGACACCGCACAAACTCTCGCCGTCGTGGCGATTTTTGCTAATGGCCCCACGACGATCACGGGTGTCGCTCACATTCGTCACAAAGAGACGGATCGGGTCGGAGATCTCGCACGCGAACTCCGAAAACTGGGTGCCTCGGTCGAAGAATTCCAAGACGGCATGAAAATCACTCCTCAACCACTAAATCGCGCGACGCTCGAAACCTACAACGACCATCGAATGGCGATGAGTTTCGCAATCGCGGGACTACGATCGCCGGGTATCGTAATTAAGGACCCCGGCTGTACCCGAAAGACTTATCCAAAGTTCTTCGAGGACCTGAGTTCGCTTAACGACTGAATCAGCGACTCTCTGGTTCAGCGAGGAATCGAACGCGTCACCGTTTCGACCGTTGCCAACAACTGGTTGGCACGATTCAAGAGATCCTCGCTCGAATCGCTTTGCGGAGGCGTCAGCATGGCTTCAAATTGCCGTTGGCAATGCTGACACGCAACGGCACGCCCCAAATATTCGATTCGAACTTGGAGGTGGCGACCGCAAGACGGACATTCTTGTGCAAAAAAAGTGGCAGACATCTCGGTATCTCCTACACCGCGACCCACGGAAGAGAACACTTCCTGAGTTCGCCAATCTAAAGAATCGATTTCCAAATTGCAAGAATTTCTTGTCTGGGCTTGCGACTGGAGCTCAACAACCACCTATCCGGAGCCGACCGACAAACCTCTAACGTATTACTCTTAAATACGTTATGACGATTTTCGGTTCTTCAACTTTGAATACAGACGCAGTCGTGCGCAGGTCGAACTTGTTTTTAGAGCTCCGTTAGTGAAGTCGACCGTCTGGGAAAAGTTGCCTTTTGGGGATGGAACGATGCGTTTGAGACGAGACGCTTGCCTACGCTTACTGCCGGCCTTCGTATTTTTTTGCGGTGGTCTCGTTGCTGCGGAACCTTCAACATTCCCGGTGTACAACGAGGTGCAACGGATTGTCGACCAACACTTTGGCGCTCAAACCCAGCTTCGACCTGGCGATGTCATTTCCCAAAGCGAAGTGAGCGAACTCTTCCTGAAGCTTGAAGACGCAGGTTGGAAGGTTGGGGATCGAAACGATTTGTTCAAGCGGTTACTTCCGACAAACGATCCCCTGATTCGTATTCTTCGCAGCACCAGGGGAATCAAATTTATGAGACAAGTCTCCAGCGACACTCTTATTTACGATCGGCTCGATCGCATCGTACAGGAGCCAGGTGGAGAGCGTTTGTTAGCGGATCTTGTCAAACTTCCCGATGCCGCTCGATATGCCAAGCAGAAGACGCCACCGGGCGTTCCAGATCTAGAAGACTTTCTCCCGAAAGGACGATCCGGCAAGGCTCGCCAAGTAGAAGACTACGACAAAGCCACCGGCAAGATCTACACCGTTCCTGACTTTGAGAAGGCTTTACAGAAAAGCTACGAACAAGCGCGGCTCCAGCTACAAAGCTAAGAGCTAAGAGCAATTAAGCCGCACGGCTTGTATGCACTTAGCGCCCAATCGCATTCCACTCGACCGTCGATGTAGGGACACTTTGGGCGGATTCTTGATCTCTTCGCTGGGTAGCTTTATGCACAGGCATTTTCTGTAGCTTCTTGGAACGTCGAACATTTTGGAGTTGTTCGCCCAAATGGCCCCCCAATAGCCGATCCAGCCGATTATTGATCTTATTGCCGCGCAGAAGGCCGACGTCGTTGTGATCTACAAGGTGCGCAGCTCGGTCGTATTCCAACCCGTGGTCGATGCGATGCCGGGATACCAGTTTCACATCACAGAAGGTCCACAAGCACAGGAGATCCTCGTCGGGATTAAGACAAGGAGTCTCTGTGTTCGTAACACAAATATGGGAGTTTCAGTCTGGGCAAGCGACGCTACGGCCCGGCGTACGGGTGACTTTGACAGTTGCATGCAAGCACTACACGATGGTCTTCTTACACCCAAAAGAGCATGCAAAATCCTAAAGGATTCGAGTTGCGCGACGACATGCTCCAGCTTACATTGGACTTTCGGAAAGTAGTTGGATAAGGCTGCTGGAGGTAGCGCGAATTACATGTTCCTTGGTAACCTGAACACTATGGGGCAGAATATGACCTATATCAATAAAGGCATCTCCGGCAACAAAGAGCTATCACGCCTGAAGAAGCGAGCGGCTGCCGCCCGCGTCAAAATGACGGTCTTTGAGAAGTCGGTTCCCAGTGGGGTGAACGAGCAAGTGACAATCTGGCCGGGCAGTCGCTCGAGCCTAAATCCGAGCAACTTCGATTATGTCATGGCGACCGATCATCTGCGGTTCAAACAATTTGGTGGCTCCCCGGTCGATTTGCGCGGTTGGCCCCAGGAGACGACCGCGGCGAAACGCGATGCTTGGGCAACAGCCTTTTCCGATCACGCTTTGCTCTACTTCGAAGTACAGAAAGCCTGAACTCGAAATCCACCAAGGCGTTCTGGCGACGAGCCCCCTTTGACGAGAACCCGGCAGCGCCGTACAACTACATGTTCGTCCATCCGTCAGCTGCTGCCATCAAGCGGCTCTCGCGAGGGGGAGCCGTGAACCGGGTCAGGCCTTAATCGGAGCAGCCCTAAGCGGGGTACTCTTGTGCGAGAGCCGCTTGGCGGCAGAGCAAACCGATGTCACTAGTCACTAGTCTCTCGTTGCCCGCTAGACTCCAATGAGGTCTGGCTCGTGACCAATGACCAAGGACTAATGGCTAATGACCAAAGAATATGTTGTCGTCGCCCGTCGCTATCGTCCCCAATCCTTTCAGGATCTGGTGGGACAGGGGCAAGTGTCACAGGCACTCGGCAATGCGATTGCCACGAATCGAGTCGGACACGCGTATTTGTTTACCGGCGCGCGAGGCGTCGGCAAGACTTCGACCGCGCGCATCTTTGCCAAAGCACTAAACTGTGCCAAGGGACCGACTGCCACTCCATGCGGCGAATGTGACATCTGCAAAGGCATCGCCAGCGGCGACGACGTCGATGTGCTTGAGATCGACGGAGCGAGTAATCGCGGCATCGACGAGATTCGCCAGCTTCGTTCGAACGTCAACATACGCCCCGGTCGCTCACGCTTCAAAATATATATCATCGATGAAGTCCACATGCTGACGACGCCGGCATTCAACGCGTTGCTCAAGACGCTCGAAGAACCGCCGGATCACGTGAAGTTCTTTTTCTGCACCACCGATCCCGAAAAGATACCCATCACGGTTCTTTCGCGCTGCCAGCGATTTGACTTTGCTCCCGTCGAAGTGAATTCGATTCTGGACCGACTGCAGTTTATCGTCGATTCCGAAGGTCTAGAGGCCGAGAAAGAAGCATTGCAGTTACTCGCGCGACGTGCGGCTGGATCGATGCGTGACAGCCAATCGCTGCTCGAACAATTGTTGTCATTCTGTTCCGGAAAGATTACGGTTGACGATGTTCATTCGATGCTTGGAACCGCGCAAAGCGGTCGCCTGTCCGCACTGTCTGCCAGGCTCGGTGATCGCGACGCCGCAGGGGCCCTCGCCGCCGTTGACTCGGCCATTTCCGAAGGTGTTGATGTTGGCCAACTCGCAGAGCAACTGCTCGGCTACTTCCGCGACATGATGGCAGCGCTCGTGGGTTGCGAAGCGGACTTCATGCTGCACACATCAGCGAATGAATACGCGGAGTTGCTGGAAGCCGGACAGCGTCTCGGACTTGAGACGAACTTGGCAGTCATCCAGATACTGGATCAGAGTATTATGAGAATGCGACATAGCACTCACACTCGCACGCTGCTCGAGATTGCATTGGTGCGAATCTGTCAGCTCGAGTCACTCGACGAATTGGCGGGCATCGTGGCGCAACTTCGAGCCGGAGTAGCTGCTAACTCGCCGCGACTGGCTGCCACAAGACCAGCGGCCTCTGCGCCTCCGATGCCAGAAAAAAAAACGGAAAAAATTCCTGACCAGCCCGCTCACTCCCCCGTCCATGAATCGCCATCAATTCCAATAACGTCAGAATCGGCGAATTCAATTTGGAAGCAAGCCATTGCCCAAATTCAGGATATGACTGCCGATTATGCCGCGTTCTGCGACCGCGTAGCAATTTCCGCGCCAAACCGGCTGGTCGCAAGCTTCAAGGCGAGCTATACTCTCCAAAAGGAATCGTGCGAGAAGCCTGAGCGCAAAGCAAGAATCGAGCAGGCTTTACAGCAGGTGACCGGTCAGCGAATTCATGTTGATTTTGAGGTCCGACGAGACGAAGGGAATGCTCCCTCACGCCCACAGCCGCGACCTTCGCTGCGTCAACGGATGCGTGATTTCGAGAAGCATCCGTTGGTAAAGCAGGCGATCGATATGTTTGAGGCTGAGATCACGCGAATCGAAGAACCCCGTCCAGAGTGATCGAGGTCAAGATTTGCGATTTGCCATTTGGAGATAAATCCAATGTTTAAAGAATTAGGGAATATGGCCTCGATGCTTCGCCAAGCTCAACAGATGAGCGGCAAGATGCAGGAAGTCGCCGTTCAGCTGAAGACCAAACGTGTGACCGGCAGCGCCGGGGGCGGGATGATCAAGGTCGAGGCTAACGGTGCCGGAGAAGTGTTAAAGGTCAAAATCGACCCGACGCTCAGCGGCGACTTGGAAATGATCGAAGACTTGCTTCCAGCCGCTTTGAATCAAGTCGCAGCAAAGGCAAAGGAATTGCACGTCGAGATGATGCAGTCTGTTGCGGGAGATATGAACTTCCCTGGACTGGACGAGGCGATATCGAAGATTACCGGCGGTGGTGGGTAGTTTTTAATTTTCCCAGCGAAAGGTGGTAACACTTTAAGATGGCGCAGCTAACGGAATCAGTTGCACGAGTCATCGACGAGTTCGCCAAACTGCCCGGAATCGGGCGGAAGTCGGCCGAACGGTTGGCCTATCACTTGCTTCGCGTTCATAAGAGCGAAGCGCTCGGTTTAGCAGACGCAATTCGAGACGTCCGTGAGAATGTCCGCTACTGTAAAACGTGCTTCAACCTCTCGGAAGGGGAACTGTGTGCTGTTTGTCGCGATCCGAAGCGGGAGCGTACGCAGCTGTGCATCGTGGAACAACCGCGCGACGTCATGGCGTTGGAACAGGCTGCCGTCTTCCGCGGCCTATATCATGTCCTGCTGGGACGGATTGCACCGCTTGAAGGGATTGGGCCGGATCAGCTGACAATCGAGCAATTGGTTGAGCGCGTGCGAATCGGCGAAATCAGCGAAGTCATCATGGCAACCAACCCGACCGTAGAGGGCGATGGAACTGCGCTTCACATCTCGAATTTGTTAGCAGAATATCCGGTAAATGTAACTAGGCTGGCTCGCGGCATTACAACTGGTAGCATTCTGGAATACACAAACAAAGAAATCCTGGCCGATGCCTTGTCGGGTCGTCAGAAGTTTTAAGCCGCCGAACTGCATCCTAAATACAAATAGCGAGTCCTCACAGCAGACAGACATTAGTTAAGCGTACACCGGGAAAACAACGTACGATTGAGCGGATCGACCAATCGTCTCGATCGCAGCTCCTTCACGGCAAGCATAGGTTTATTCATGCGTCTATCATTCGGCCTAGAGCAGCGGCAAGTCCAGAAGCAAATCATGGCTCCGCGGATGATCCAGTCCATGGAGATCCTGCAATTGCCGGTCTTGGCGTTGCAAGAACGAATCGAGCAAGAATTGAGCGAGAACCCGGTTCTCGAAATGCTCGAATCGGACGAGAACGCGCCAAGTGACGACTCAGAACGCGAGAACCCAGACGCACCGACGGAATCCGAAAAGGAACTGGTTGTCGAAGATAAAGGTGACAACGCGGACGACTTCGAGCGCTTGGTGGACTTAGACCGTGAAGTCCCTGAATACTTTGACGAACGCACGCGATCTTCGGCAAATCGAATTGCTGAGGAGTCGGATCGCAAACACGACGCAATCGCCAATATCGCAGAACGCCCCGAATCTCTGCACGATTATCTCAATCATCAGCTGGGCGAGCTGGATCTGACCCCAGACATCCAGCGACTGGCCGAACGAATCGTTTCGACACTTGATCCGCGCGATGGCGGCTACTTTCGCTCCTCGCTCCGAGACCTTTTGCCGCCATCCGCCGGCCCTGAACAGCTCGAATTAGCAGAGTTGGCGCTGCAAATCGTCCAGCAACTCGACCCACCCGGTATCGCCGCCCGCGATCTTCGAGAGTGCTTGTTAGTACAGTTGCGTTCGGACATGCCGTTCTACGAGGAGCTGCGCACACTGATTAGTTCACACTTGGAAGATCTGCGCGACAACCGTTTGCCAGCCGTTCAGAAAGCGACTGGTTTCTCGATCGAGCGGATTCAAGATGCATGGGGACAGCTACGAAAATTAAATCCCAAGCCGGGAAGCGCGTTTGCTGATACATTTGTCCCCACGGTCACGCCGGATGTGCGGCTCGAACAAGACGAAAATGGAAACTACAAGGTAGTGATGGACGACGACCGCACCCCGCAACTCTATATCAGCGAATACTATCGCCAGCGACTCGCTTCGGGGACGGCGACTGCCGATGAACGAGAATTCATTAAACGCAAAATCAATGCGGCGCAATGGCTCATCGAATCGATCAATCAACGCCGCTCGACGCTGACCAAAGTCGCGCAGGCGATTGTGGACTATCAGCACCGATTCCTTGAGGAAGGTCCCGAGGCAATTGAACCACTGAAGATGCAACAGATCGCAGACCAAGTCGGCGTGCACGTGACGACCGTGAGTCGCGCGGTTGATGACAAGTGGATTCAGACCGCTCGGGGTATCTTGCCGCTCCGGCGTTTCTTCGTCGGTGGAACACAAAGTGACGACGGTGAAGAAGTCGCTTGGGACGCGATTCGAATCAAACTTCAAGAGGTAGTCGACAACGAAGACAAGAGCGCGCCTTTCAGCGACGACCATCTGGTTGACGAGCTTAAGAAGCACGGTCTGAAAGTCGCCCGGCGCACCATCACCAAGTATCGCCAGAAAATGGGAATCCCAAGTTCGCGCCAACGCCGCGACTGGACTAAGAAATAGTTGCTTCGCGACGATCATCACGTCATGGCCGCCAAGCCTCAATCCAATCGTCGGCAGTTTCTCACAGGACAAGCTGCGTTAGATGCCGTAGCAGGCATCGGTGATAAGGGGGATGCTTCTGTTGATCAGTCGCGTGCGGTCGCCGGGCGAGCTGAAACGGAGACTTATCTGATCCAGGTCGAGCGTACGGCGATGGCGTGCGACTTCCAGATCCTGCTGAATGCGGGCGAGCATTCCGGGGCCACCGAGATTGCTTTGGATGCGATGGACGAGATCGAGCGGCTCGAAGAGCAGTTATCTTGGTTCCGCGAAACAAGCGAGCTGTCCAGGATCAACCGCGAGGCAGCGTCCGCACCCGTGGTGGTTGAAAGCGGCCTGTTCGATTTGCTCGCCGAAGCGCTCACGATTTCGCAGCAGACGGGCGGGGCATTCGACATTACTGCCAGTCCCCTATGGAAACTGTGGGGCTTTCATCGTCGCGAGGGCAAGGTACCGGACGAGTCGGAGATTGTCGAGGCGCTATCGCGGACGGGCGCACACCAGATCGAACTAAACCACAAGACGCAATCAATCTTCTTCGCGCGCGAGGGCGTGGAAATCAACCTTGGCGCAATCGGTAAAGGATACGCACTCGATCGCTGCGCCAAGCGGCTGGCGGCTGGCGGCGTTGAAAATTTCCTCATCCATGGCGGCCAAAGCAGCATGTTGGCTCGCGGTCGTCGCGCGGGCATATCGGAAGCCAATCCAGGATGGACGATTGCCTTGCGCCATCCCCTGAAACCCGATCAGCGGCTCGCCGAAATTCATCTACGCAATCGAGCCTTGGGAACTTCGGGATCGGGTAACCAGTACTTTCACGCGGGCGGGCGTCGTTATGGACACGTCCTCGACGCTCGCACCGGTCGGCCCGCTGAGACGTTGCTCTCAGCGACCGTACTCGCTCCTACAGCTTCACAGGCCGATGCTCTCGCAACGGCCTTCTTTGTCATGGGCATTGATGAGTGTGTCGCGTTCTGTGAAGCGAGGCCCGAGCTGGGCGCGTTGCTCGTAGCGCCGGGCGAGCGGGCTGGCACGATGGAAGTTCTCACGGTTGGTATCGCAGAAGACGAGTGGCGACGCATCGAGTGAAAAAGATGTGTTCAATCCGAACTGTCCACCGTGACGTTTTCGTAGCGGGCGACGCGTCGCAGTTCTCGCGACAACTCGCTTGCGTCAGCGTGTCGGTCCTCCGGACGTTTCTCAAGCATCCGCATCACTTCGCCCTCGAAAAGTGGCGAGATAGAAAGGTGCTAGGTCGTCGGCGCGGCGGGAATGTCGTACTGAATCTTATGAAGGGTCTCGCTGGAGTTGCGGCCTTCCAACGGTGGGCGCCCTGTCAACAAAGCGTATAACGACGCTCCCAGGCTGTAGATGTCCGACCGAAAATCGATGGGTCGTTCCGTACCAGTCTGTTCAGGCGACAAGTACACTAACTCGCCCACCAGTTGTCCCGGGCTCGTGATCTCTTCCAATCGCGTTCCGGAAATCGCTTTGGCAAACACCAGATCGCTCAGCTTCACACTGTCGTCGCTGGCGCGAATGAGGATGTTGTGGGGAGTGATGTTGCGGTGGATCATGTTGTACGCGGCGACGGCTTGCAACGCCTCGGCCAGTTGGATCGCAATCCGCAACACGCGCCGCCAGTCCAGCATGCCGCATAGTACGCCACGGCCCGCACCTTGGGCGGTCTGTCACCGTTTCCTTGTTCTACTTCCCACCAAGCCATATAGTCCTCCTTCATGTCGAGACAAACGCGGACACCACGCCCGCGATTCGAAGAACACGACACTTACGCTAAGGACCAAGCAGCGATCAAGCGGATGGGGGCGACGTGTCTGGCAGAAGAGTGGAGGTTTTGCCCAAGCCACTGGCTGGCAACACGACGCTGATGCGTCGGACGGGCAACCTGAACGTCATACTCGGCGAAAAGGGACTTGCCGAGCGCGTGGTCAACCTGCTGTAACCCCTCAGCCCCAGGCTCGCGCAATCGAGCCAAGGACATCTCTTACCTGCGGCGAAGTTTGGAAAGCTAAGTTCGTCGGTCGATGTGACCGAGGCAGGTTAGCGACGTAATCGTTCATACCCTCGGTCTGTTCGACCGAGGTCGCGAGCGGTGTTGGCAAGCTGGCGAAGATCACGGCACACCGATGCGCGCAGCGATCCGTCGATTCACTCTTGAAATAGAGTGGTGATCTACGTGGCCATCTCAGCGATCTGCGCTCGTGACTGAGGTCGTTTTCTCAGCGCGCCAGGAAACGCGGGCGAACGGCAAATTTCATCGTTTAGACTGTGCGCCTCGATGAGATATGAGCAAACTTGATCATCAATCGATTCGTACCTCTACCCGCGCTACGGGGCAATGCGTCATCGGGATTCACACCTGAGCAGCACGCAAAACTCCCAGTGACGTGGGGGCTTGTAGCGCCAAGAGATGGGGACGGAGATAATTGACATGCGTATACTGTAGCGTTAAATTGCCCGGCTGAAGGAGGCAGAGCGCTGGCAGGGGCCCCATGCGGTAATGACGTACTCGAAAGGGCTCGAACATGACTCCTGCCAGACACGCGCGGACGCTAACGAATCAAGCCTATCCCAACGGCGAACCGTATCAGCTTGCCCGTGGTCGCTACGCACCACGCACTTGCGTCGAGGACTATTTGCAGCCGTCTTCGTCCCCCGTCCAAGGCCGCCCCGACGCGGATGAGTTTGTTCGGCTGATCGTTCGCGAAATGAAGATTCGTTTCTATCAGCCCAAAACCATCAAGTCATATCGAAATGAACTTGTTTCGTTGCTCCGTTGGTTTGGCGCGCCGCCGCATCGGCTGACGCGCGAAGATGTTCGCGAGTACTTGCTGTACCTTGTCGATGCGGGGCTTTCTTCGTCGACGGTCAGCAACCACTTGGCCGCGATACGCACCGCGTTCGACAAGATGTGTTTGCGGCAAGTGACGTTCGGACTAGTTGTGCCGCGCAAGCCGAAGCGTCTGCCAGTAATTCTCAGCCCGGACGAGATCATCGCGCTGCTACAGGCTGCGCCCTCGCAGCGAGACAAGCTGTTGCTCGGGCTGATGTATGCCACAGGAATGCGAGTGAGCGAAGTGGTGCGAGTGAGATGGCGGGATTTCGATTTCGATCGCCGCGTGATCAACGTCTGGCAAGGGAAAGGCCGCACCGATCGTCAAGTCACGTTGCCGGTTTGCTACGAGTCGTTGTTGACGGAACTGTCCAAGGGTTTCGCCGGGGACGATTATGTTTTTCCGAGCGAGAGTGGCACAAAACGTAATCGGCATTTGAGCCCTCGTACCGCTCAGCGAATCATGGAGCGAGCCGTTCGCATGGCAGGGATCAAAAAACTCGCCACACCACATTCTCTGCGTCACAGCTTTGCGACGCACAGTTTTGAAGATGGGCACGACATTCGCCGCATTCAAAAGCTGCTCGGGCACATTCGCTTGGAGACAACGACCATCTACGTCAAGGTCGCTCGTCCCACCGACGAAGCTGCCATAACCAGTCCGCTGGACAAGCTCTACCACGCGCCGCCCTGTGTCGCGGCGGCGAAGACTCGTCGCAAAACGGTGGGGCAATTGAGGATTCACTTCTTGCAGCAGCCGAGCGACGCGGCGAATTGCCGCTGCGCCAAAGTAACCTTGGCCTTGGCGGGCGGCGAGCGTCCGGTCTATTTCACGGGGATCATCGCCAGCGAGGCACGCCCCGGTTTCGTAACCCTGCAAATCCCGCCGCTGGAACAGTGGTCCGAGCCGTTGAGTTGGCTCACACGCCCACAGCGCGAACGATTCGAGGAGCCCGAATTCTACGAGATGCTGCAGCGGGAAATTGTGGCTCGTCTCTGTCAACTCCCACCTGCGCCGACCTAAGTCACCCGATCCCGGTCATCCAGCTGCCCTCCAGCAAACGTCTGCGCTCGCCCTTCGCGCACACGATACAATTCCACCCTCGCGCGAGCTTTATCGAGCTTGCGAAACGATTGCTTGAGGGTGATAATCAGCCTCAACGACCGAAGCCGCAAGCAAGCTTACCCAGCTTAACCGTACATTGCGACAGGTTGTCGTATGAAATCTTGTTGGTCGAACAAAGTCGATGGCCATCTACATCCAACTCAACAAGATCGAAGAAGACGCCGCGGGCGCAATCTACGAATTTGGTCCCGTTGAACGAATCATCGGACAGGTAGTCGTTGACAAATCGGATGGTGCGGTTGAGTTGTTGGAAATTGACGCCGAGTACGCCGCTCGCCAGTCGTTCTATCTTCCTCGAATTCGTCGCGTGTTCATCCGGCATGCTGAAGAGAATGACTTCCCCGATAAGACCTGTTACGCGGCGTAGCCGGCCAACACCGCACGGCCGCAAAGTTCGGCATCCATGCCGAATCGCCTTGACCGTTGGGCTACGATCCAACATTTGGTAAACTGAAACGCATGCACGGTTGTTTGGCGTCGTAACGTGCGGCGACGGCTGTGCGAACCCGTTGGGCGTGCAAAGCATGCGTCAATTCTCTTTGCGCTCTTTCCTTCTCGCTGTCTTAGCCTTCTGCGTATTGGTGGCGTGGTTAGCGCAGCGAGACCGTTCTCGACGGGATGCTATTCAGGCGATTAGGAAAACCGGCACTCGATTGGACGACTTCAACACGGACTCCAACCAGTTCGTCGCTCTCGAATACGAGGCAAAATCCTTCGGAACGCGGCTGTGGCGATCTGTAACTCAAGACTCGGAAGCCGTAGGATGCCATCTAGCGCAGCCGCCGGCCGATTTTGGCGACGATAATCTTCGACACATCGAACACCTACCCGAACTCAGGGAGCTCTGGCTTTGGGATACACGGGTTACAGATCGTGGGTTGCTTCACCTTCGATCATTGCGCCACGTCAAACTCTTGAACTTGAGTTCTACTGCCGTCACCGATCAGGGACTTCAAAACATCGCAGCGTTGCGCTCGCTGAGACACTTGTCTCTGGACCGCACCAGCGTTACGGATGCCGGTCTCGTTCATCTTTCCCGTCTCGGACAATTGGAGTACCTCAGCCTGGAACATACTCGCATTTCAGATGCCGGTCTTCACAATCTCGCGTCCCTCACAGCCCTCTCTGAACTCTGGCTGTGCAATACGAGTGTCACCGATGCCGGAGGGTTGCAATTGCAGTCCCAACTCCCGAAATGCAACGTAATTTGGGGCGACCTCTAGCGCCGCCCAACAAGGCACCGACCGCAGAGCGGAGTCACCTTCGCCGTTTCGCAACGGGCGGCTGCGTAATACAATCGACCGTCGTTCAATCGTTTACTCCTTCGGCACGGGCGGTGACGGCCGTGCCAACCGTTGGCCGGTCTCACTGGAGCCTTTCGCAAATGCGACTTGTGCTCGACACGAACCAAGTCTCGAAGTTGGTTCACGCCCCCAGCGTGGGCGGACGCCCGAACGTCGTAATTCCACCCTTGGTGTGGGCCGAGATTCTTCTCGCACCGGCCTGCCACCATAAAGAACGAATTCGTGCAATCGTCGAATGCAATGTTGTTTTTGGGATGGATGTGCCGGATGTCTACCAACGTCTATGTGGTCTGACCGAAGAAGAAATCCGACAATTCGATCCTGTTTTCGCAACCGATTCAGACGAACACCACCGTCTTGTTGCGAGTTTTTCTGCACCGCGCGACGCGCTGCTCGCACGGGCGCGTGAGCTGAAGCAGGGTGCGGCAGAGGGTGCCAAACACTTATCGGATCGTTTAGCGCATTATCGTCGGGAGGATCACATTGCGAAATCGAAACGCGAAGAACGGAATTACGAACGGAAGTTCACGGACATCGATGATGCAGACGAACGATTTGTTTCGGGCGATTCTGCGCCGTTTCGGACGAGATTCGTCCAAGATGTCACGGATGGCGGAAGTCGGTCGATCCGTGCGTCGTCAAAACAGTCCTTTTACAATGCAGTCCTTCAGAATTCTCAATTTAGGCGATTCCTGCAGTTGATCATTACGTTCGATCTTTCGTATGCCAATCACTGGGCTGATGATTGCCTTAACCGTCTTGACCCATCCGAGAATCGAAACGATTTCACGGACATGACGTTGCCTCTGTATGCGCGAGATGGCGATACCGTCCTGACCAATGACGGGTTTTTGCGAAAAGCGATTCGGCATGTTGACCCTAATGGAAATGTTTCATTGTCCACTTGGGACGAGACGCTTTCTCGCAATGCGTGAGTCGACAAACAAGGCACGGTCGCAGAGCGGAGTCACCTTCGGCGTAGTGCCACGGGCGGCGGCGTAATACAATCATCCATAGTTCAACCGTTTACTCCTTCGGCACGGGCGGTGACGACCGTGCCAACCGTGAGGCGCAGCATGGGACATCAACTGAGCAGCTTGGCGGACTCGATGGTGCCCGGTGGGCATGCGTGCACAATTGAAAATACTGGAGTTCCGTGCGCGCGACAATCGCGTGACACTTCGCAGCGTCGGCGGGCGCAACGGAGACTGTTTTGCGACGGTCTCCGCGAGCCCTTTCAAAGCTTCGGTCCGACACACCGAGGGCAGCTGTCGTCCGCATGTCCCTGCTGAGAGCGCGCGGACCATGGCCGCCAACACCCGGCGCGGACGGCTTCCCGGAGTGTGTTCCAAGTGGCGATGATTCGGGGAGTCCCGAGAGAGTTCTCCGGAGACTTGCAGAGACAGACGGGAGCCTTTCGCGTACTCGAGGCGGTCGCCATCGGAGACAATCGGAGACAAGATGCCCGCAAGCTTCGACAGTGTGCCGTCCGCGAAATCGCTCGAGCTTGTCGCCTTTTCTCAGGGAAATGGGGAGAAATGTGTGCGATCTCACCCAGAGACAATAACCCGCCAGTCAGTTTTCTAATCATCAGTCCGGGTTATGAACCCCCGAGACAAAAAGTGTCTCTGTTCGTGTTCTTCGAAATCTGCGTGGCTCACACAACTCTGGCGTTTGACGTAGTATCCCCACTCGTCGCACGAACTCGCACAAGCCGTTGTTCCGCAAGGGCTGTTGCGTTTTTTCGAGCTATCGCGACTTGCCGCGATAACCTGCTGCACCACATTTTGCAACGCTACTGCACCGGATTTTGCAGCGCCTTCCTGCGTCGCTTTCTCGAAATCTTTGGCCGTGACTTGAAGGTAATGCTCCATCGCAATCTTTGGGGTGTTCCCGAGCCATGCGGTGACGACGTGAAGTGGATAATCGTGTGAGAGCTCGGTTTCGCGAGATGGACGTAGGTTATGAAAGAGGCGCGGCCAAGGTGTCACACCGGCCCGCTTCAATATGCGTCCGAATTGGGTTCTAAGGGTACCGGAAACGATTGCGTGCTAGCTGTCAAACAAAAAGTGTAAAAATCGCACTCTTCTCGGTGGCAAGCTTTCGATACTATCTATGACTTACCGATGTGCTTGCTCGCTAGTTAGTGCAGGAAAGATTCCTGCTTGCGAGCCACTCCTTCGTTGAACCGCGGAGTGAAATCATGAGGCGATGGATCGCGATACTATCCTCGTGCGTGCTGCTGACAATCACATCGTTTACCAGTGCAGAGTCGCCCCCAGATCTTAGCCTTTTAGCGCGTTCGCGGTGGGCACAATTTCAGATTGTGTTTGGTCGCATCGAAGTTGCGAATATCCACTCCAGTCAGAATCGAACGGCGACCAGCGGTGGCGAGAGCAGTCTACTGGAGCGACTGACTATCAGCGGCGACACAGACATCCCAAGCGTTCGCTATGAGCGAATACTCCCCGATGAAACCGTAGCCATCAATGTCATCAATGGTTTCCGAGTCGAGATTGACCGGCAATGCAATGCGTCCCAAGAAGCCGCACCCGTGAGCTTTCGCCAAACCTCGGGCGCCCATGTCGTGCTGCGCATCGGAGCAGATAAGAATCTGCAATCATATCGCGCACCAAGCCTATGGCACTTGATCTTGGCAGAGCCTGAGGCATGTGAGACTCATCTGCTACCACTTTTGAATTTGATGCAGCCGAGTTGGCAGTTTGATCGACTGGTGGCGAACGCGACGGACGAGCTAATTCGGGAGGCAGCTTCCAGCGATTTTGAGTTGCGTCACACGACTCGCAAACTGATCACCAGGCTCAAGAGTTCCGATTTCACCGCTCGCCAGCAAGCAGAGGTGGAGCTTTGCAGCCTGGGAGTGGGAATACTTCCCCACTTGGACCGACTTTCCGAAACCGAACTCACGCGTGAGCAGCAACGCCGAATCGAAACGGTCCGGCACCGACTACGTGGTCGCGAAGCCGATTCCCCAGAACGGCTCGCGTTGTGGCTCGTCGAGGACGAACACGTCTGGCTGTCGATGCTTGGGCACGAGGAGTTAGCGGTTCGCAGATTCGCCGCAACTCATCTTACTAAGCGGTACACGAAATCGCTCGACTTTGACCCTCATGGCACGCCATCGGAACGTCAGCAGCAAGTGGCGAGAATACGGGCCGACGTACTACTGCGTTAGTGGTTGTGCCCCGTGATACGATGGGTCGCTGCATCCAACACGTAGTCGGTATGATCGGCCGGACACTTCGGGATTTCTCCAGGGTAGTAATTACCGACCTGCAGGTCCGACAACTGCGCGGGTGGCGCGTTGTGGTCGAACATATACCTTTCGACGGCCGAATTGAGATCGCCACGATATTGCGAACACGCCTTCTCCTTGGCAGAAAACACGTGAAATGCAATACGCGGTACGACGATGCTTGAAATGACCGCGATGATCGTCACAACCGCAAGTAGCTCAAGAAGTGAGAATCCATAGCGTGCGGGATGGCCGCCGCTCTTAACTAACTTCATTTTTGACACTCCCCATGCGGATTAATCTCACCAACTCTAGGTTACGATTGCTTGCTGTCCAGCTGAACGATGAGATTCTCCGTAGGGCCCCCGCTCACGCACTTCGATTGTGCATCTTCTATTGAATTCTCAAAGTCGGTCATCGACGAGGATGGTAAGTGAGAATCGTCGGAGCTAACTTTTGCAATTCTTCGAGACGAGCAAATCGCAGGAGGAAAGTGGAAGCGTCAGATGACACGCGACTGGAGTGCCCTGAGCAGTTGACCGGGTGTGACGACCTTTGTCGCTCAACTGCCTCAGGCATAAGTCATGACTCTCGCCCTGCAACGCGTTGCAAAAGCCAGCGAAGAATTCAGGGGCAACCGGACCATCATCGAGGAGCAGGCCAGGGTGGGTTGCAGGCCAACATGCACGGGCTGCGACGCGTAGAATCTGTGCATGCCGCACAACCGCCGGTGGTGCAGCATTGATTCGTGTCATCGCGAAGTTGATTTAGAATCGAAAGTTTGCTCCGACATTCAATCCGTGAACCCAATACGAGCCTGCATCGAGAGCAAACGCTGGCGGAGGATCGTTCAGCAACGCGTCGATTTGCTTTCCAGCTTGTGCGACGCTGCTCCAATAAATGAAGCTATAGCCAAAGGAAAGATCCAGGCACTCGGTGATTGCATAGCGACAGTTGATTCCGAGTTCAGGCGAGACCGCGAATTCGTCGAATTCATGCCTCCCGCTGTTTGCCGCTCCTGCCAGCGGACCCGGGGTTGTATTGGTCGTGGCGCCGGGTCCTGGCGTCACGATAGTCGTCTGACCTCCGATCGTCACAACTTCTCGCATGTTGCCGAACGCCAGTTTCGCCAGCATGTCGACTTTCCAGTTACAGTTTACATACTGGGCCGCCAAACCAATCTGTCCTGCATGGTATTCGTTGCGGGCATAGAATTGCTCGCTCGTCGTAAATGTTGTTCCGGCATCAATTCCTGGAACATTAATGGCACTGGTAAACGAGTTGATGTTGAAGTCTTCGTCGATGCGAGTGAATTGGTATCCCGCCACCAAATCCAGTTTTGTTGTGGGAGTCTGGCAAGCCTGCCATCGATACAAAAAGTCTCCTCCGAGCACATTCGAATTGCTCGTGATGTTGACATTCCCCGGTCCGGTGAAGCCAGGAAATGCCAGCAACGTCGCTTCATTCGTCATCGCGACGGGATCACGAAAGGGCCGTGCCAGGATCGGGAATGTCGTCGAATCGGCCGCGTAAGTGATCTGCTCTTCACTGAGAGCGTAGAAGCGGCCTTCGACGCCACAGGTGCGACAATCGTTCAGCCACGCACCCAGTGAGAGACGGCCTCCTGGTCGAGCTTCCTCGCCAGTTGTTTCGTTGCCAAACAACACCGTCGCGCCAGGCAACACGCCGGCGTCAGCCTGGGCAGTCCCCGTAGGGCTCGTGGTGATGAGAGCCGGAAAATTCTGTCCCTTCCGCCACCAAAGCAGATACTCGAAGGAAACCCAACGATCGCAGGGAATTACGCACCCCATGTCGCATCCAGCAACGCCACACGACGGACAGGACTCGACCAACACGTCCGACTGGACGACCGAATCGATCATCTCCGTGTATTCAGCCGCTTCCTCAAAAGATGCTTCTTGAAAAGATACGGTACGGTGGATTGGACGACGAGCCGCCGTGGTGCGTAGCTCCGCACCCTGAGCGACAAGCATCGCGACGCTAGCAAACAACATACTGCCAGCAACCAAGCGGAGGTTTCGTAACATTACTGCAAGCTTCCTTGAAAATAGCTGAAGCGTTGAGTTTAGTAGCAATGCCAGCAACATCCCGCCGCGAGCAGCGTGAACGAAATGGTCTGCGCAAGAACAGCGATGCTGAGGCACAATCTATTTCGGTCAGTTCGATTGTGTCGATTAAGAAAACTTGGGCATTCGAAGCGACTTTACCGATTAGGCGACAAATGCGGCTTCCCAGCCACCGGTATCTGCCACGACCAAATCGAGCGAATCTGTCAACTCCAGGGTCATTGCGACCATCGACACGATTTCTCGATACTGCTCAACCGACCGTCCGTTGAACGCCCTCCGATCCCGAAGCCACTTGCGACATACTTGGTGAGCTCCAACCTGATACTTCCAGACTCGTTCGCTCGCATTGACGACCGGGCCTTTCGGGCCAAGCCAAATTTCACCATCTGTGTACACGGGATAGCCAGCGTCTAACCGCGTAGTCGCTTCTGACTCAACAGACGATTCGTGGGCCGAAGCACCCTTCATCAGGTGAAGTTGCACCAATTGTTGGCCGAGTCGGCAGAAGGAGTTCCAGAGATTCCCGCTTTGAGGAATTAGTACGCGTGGGAAGTCGCTACGCAGGTTGTCACTATACCGCTGACGATAGGTCGGACTATTGAACAACGCGTAGATATAGTGAAGTACGTCCACCGGGCCAAAGGCCCCGTCGCTCGCCGAGGTGAGATTCGGATTCCATGCCAACCCAAGTCGCTCCTTGATGGCATTGATGAATGGTACAGAAAGGTTGACTTCGTTCGACTCGGTATCCGAATCAAGCCACAAGGGAAAGATCGACTCGCTGCCGCGATTATCAGAGCGAACGACTCCGTCCAATGTGATCGAATCCGTGATCCAAAAGAAGCTACAGTCTCCCGTCGGAGGCATCTGGCGTCTCGCAACGAGGGCCATGTTTTGCCGATCAACCAGATGCCGGGTGACTTCATGCCTGGGCCAGTCGATCATCCAATCGGCCCAAAAGATTGTCCGCCGGTCGAAAGGTCGATACAGGCAAGAGTGAAAGAATCGAGCAAGATCTGTCTCGTGAGCCATCCGACGACGTGCCTCGGCAAGCTTCCAGCCTCTGGTATCACCCGGCGGATACTTGGTCGAGCGGCTGTTTGTAAAGTAACGCTGACGGATCTCGTCATCCGAGACTGAAAGATTACAAAACACATCCATCCGCTCGGCGAGCGGACGTTCGTCAAAGTCGATCACGAAGCTGTCACGAGCGGTCACAACGGCCGTCGAGTTCACGGGCATCATCTCGTTTAAGCGAAATCCTGCTTCATACTCTTGATAGTACTTCGAAGCATTTGGAACGAAACGATAATGGGGTGAAACCGGAAAGATCTGCGTTTTTGGCATCCGTTCAAAGTTGCTAATCGCCGACGCCTTTACCTCACGGCTTCCCCAGACTTCGCGGTGAGTTACGTACGTTCCTTCATTCGCTCCGGTTCGAGCGAATACTCCCATCGCGACACCTTGTTCGATGTCAAACATTCCCTCATCAGCGCTGCCATCCGGCGCGCGTTTGTTCTTCTTGCGATTTCCTTGTAGATCGCAGACTTCGATCTGTTGAAAAGTCTGGAGCATCGAATGCCGCATACCTCGAAACGTCGTATTGTCCAAGTATCCGTGGTTTGTAACCAGGCCGACGAGGCCAACCCCCGCTCGTTCAATCTGCCACTGAGCAAATCGCATGAACTTGACGTAATCGTCTTGCAACCAAAGCTTACGCTCGCCCAAGGCCTTGCCGTCAGCTTCGTAGTAACTGCCCACGCGCTCGCCTCCAGGCCCTTCGCCACGCAGGAGTTTGCTGATCCAGCTTGAGGGATTGTTCGAGATGCCGCGGAACGGTGGATTTCCAAGCACCACCGTAAATGCAGTACGCGAGAGCGTCTCGCGCAGCGTCAACTCTTCATCACCGAATGATGCGACAACACGCGGGTCGAGCAGGGCATCAGCGATAGAAAACCGCAAGCGTTGATCTGCATCGAACGCGTATCCAGTGCCGGCGAGCGCGTTCGCCACTTCGATCTGGGAGATGGCATTCGGTGTTGCCATCAACTCGACGGCATGCAGTCGTGGCAGCAGATGCTGTGGGACGTAGGCGTTCCAGCGATCCTGTAGCTCATCCTCGCAGAGCCCCTCCTTTTCCCATGCGGACCGCATCGTCCGAAGCACCCGTCCAACGACTTCGATCAGAAAGATACCGGTCCCGGCAGCTGGGTCTAAAACCCGGACGAAGGGCTCGTCCTCGGAAGTTCCGCACGGGAGGTGCATCGTCGGGTGGCGGTTTAGCATCTCTCGCCAGGTCGTTGTATCAGCCAAGCCAAAAGTCAGGCCGAATTGTTCGCGAAGATTTGTGTCGATCCGCTCGACGATGCAGCGTGCAATCACCGGGGGTGTGTAAAACACTCCTCTTTGTAATCGCTTACTTGGATTCCGTGCCGCCAAGTACCTTTCGTAAAGAGTAAGTGGTTCTGAGGGTGAACCAGCCGAGTCCGCAAGACAATCGCCGATTGCAGGTAGCTCTTCGTCGCCGCCTCGGAACATATCCAGCAACTCTGCGACGAACGGTGTAAAGGCAGCAACGCGATCAAAGGTTCCCTGAAGCCCTTCCTGTGTAGATTGGCTTGCATGCACAATCATCCACTCTAGCGCTTCGGTACACCAATCTCGGAACGTCGAGTCTGATAACTCTCGCCCGGTAGATTTGCTTAGCAACTGACGGTACTTGGAGATCGCTTCGTGGCGGTTGGCAAACGCCGCACTTAACCGTTCCTTGACAAAGCACCCGATGTCGCCTGCCCAGTTTTCTGACCAATTCGAGTTCCTTGCCACTCAGAGTTCTCCCAAGCCATAACGGTTGTGCTTTCGCGAACGCTCAGTCTCACTCACGTTTCACGAACGCAATCGCCGAAATCGTGTTGTATAGTTTAGGTGGTCTGCTAAACTCCTCCCCGCGTTTCACGCGGCTGACCGCTAGCACGACGGGCAACTCTGTCAAAGGTCGGTCTGTGAACCATTCGGTAACACAAGCTAGGAGCTTCGCCATGAGTCTCGACCAAGGGACGACGTCAGCCACAGGATCATTCGTTACTCCATTACCGCCTCGCCACTTTACAGTCCTTGTCGTTGACCACGATCCGACGTCGGCCGACCAAATATCGCAAGCTCTAAAAGCTCCCGGAGTGCGGATCTTACGCGCCGCAACCGGCATGCAGGGATATTGGCTTGCTATCAGCAAAACTCCTGACGCCATTATAACCGAATTAGGTATGGCCAACGGTGGCGGCGCCGACATGCTGGAATGCCTAAAGGACAGTCCGGAAACACGAGGTATTCCGGTTATTGTGAATACGTCACAAAACTACCCAGGTATGCGACACCACCTCGAACGCCTCGGAGCCGCTGCAGTCATCGACAAGGCTGAACAGCGCGTCGCCGATTTGTTGCAGCTTGTCGAAACTCTCTTGGCCAGCGCACCATAACCTGCGTTCCGCCAATTCGTTCACCTCAACCCCATTCGCGCACTAGAGTTGTGAAACGACGAGTGCCTTGTCACAGTTGGAAGTCTGGCTGAGTGCGACTGCCTCAGCCAGTCGCATACAAACTTGTTTAGTCTGACAGAGCACTAGTGCATGGTTACAGCAAAGAGTTAGGGTGCCACTGGCCCTGCCGGTGCTTCCCAAGCTGAATCACCAAGTGGGTTTGCACTGGTACGGCCAGTGGCACACAACTCGACAATCAAGTTGTAGCAATGCACTAGCTTGCGGGTTGAAAGGGGCGATATGTCAGAGAGAATTCTCTTTGTTGATGATGAACCTCGAGTACTTCAGGGCGTTCAGCGGCAATTGCAACGAGACTTTGATCTCGTGACCGCGGAAGGCGGGCAGGTTGGACTCGAAGCTATTGCGAGTGAAGGCCCATTCGCCGTCGTAGTTTCGGACATGCGAATGCCGCAAATGAACGGCATTCAATTTCTGACTCATGTCAGCGAGATAAGTCCAGACACCGTTCGGGTAATGCTGACCGGTCAAGCCGACTTCAACACGGCTGTCGAAGCGATTAATCATGGTCGAATCTACCGCTTCCTGAATAAACCCTGTCCGTCAGATCTGCTCGCCACGACGCTCAAGCAAGCACTCGAGCAATACCGGCTGGTCATTGCCGAGCGTGTGTTACTTTCTCAGACTTTGACCGGCAGCGTCAAAGCATTGATCGATATCCTATCGCTGAACAACCCCATCGCATTTGGCCGCGCGGCTCGCATTCGCCGCATCGTCGCCGACTTGGCGCGACGCCTCGGAGTTGCTGATACCTGGGAGCTTGAGATTGCATCGCTTCTCTCCCATATCGGGCTCGTCGCCGTTCCTGAAACAATTTGGGCAAAGGTACGCAGGAGTGAGTGGCTTTCGCCAGAAGAAACCGCGATCCTCCAAGGTCATCCACAGGTCGCACGCGATTTGTTAAAGAACATTCCGAGGCTCGCGGGTGTTAGCGAGATCGTCAACTATCAAAACAAGCACTTTGACGGCAGCGGATATCCGACTGACGCAGTCCGTGGCGAACAAATACCGCTGGGAGCGAGACTACTGCGTATTGCTACCGACTTCGAGGCAATGGTTGCCGCCAGTAACCGCCCGGAACTCGCGTTGGCGGAAATCTGTGATCGTGCTGGCCATTACGATCCACAAATCGTGACTGCACTGAAAGGTCATGTGGGCATCAAGTCCGACACCGTCGTCCGTGGAATGAAGCTCAACGAAATTCCCGACAACGCGATCTTCGCCGTCGATGTGACGACGCTTGATAACGAGGTGCTAATTGGGGCGGGAGGCGAGATGAGTCCAGCAGTCCGGATGCGGCTGCAGAACTACGTGCAAACGGGAACGCTGCGAGATTCGTTTCAAATTCAAGTGGCAGCGGGGAAACAGCCAATTCCGGTGGAAGCAACAACTGCCACGCCGGTTGATTTCTGTGCATAGGTTGCTCGCCACATTCAACTACGTCAACTCGCCCTCCACCAGCCAGCCTGTGACAGCCGGCGGGTTTTGTTACATTGGGAGGACGTCTAGCTTGGCTGTATCTTTCATTCTGCTATTGTCGGATCTCGTTACGTGTCTGGAACACGCGTTACATGGCTGCACACGAACCGCCGCGTACTGTGGCTAGGGATTATCGCGATCGTACCCGCGCTCGGGGCATCCGTCATTGGCTTTTCTCTAGCGTCGACTTCCCTGACGCGCTGGGCAACTGGCGTTCTGACGATTGCCTTGGCATACGCGTTGGGTCTGTGCCTCTATCTGATGTTCCGGCCTCGGTTGCAATACGCAAATGAACGACTGCTCGTGAATCTACGACCCGGCCCGCCAATCCAAGTGCCGATTGACGTTGTCGAATGCTTTTTTCTTGGACAGGGTCCTTCATTGCTACCCCAGCTTATTGGGTTCCGAAAAGATGTCGAAGAGACGTCCATGATTGTCATCCGGCTAGCGGAGTCAGCCGAGCAATGGAAGCACTTTGATGTGAAACCGGCGCTCGGGCTGTGGTGCGACGGATATATAACGATCCGCGGAACTTGGTGCGAACCAATCACGAGTGATTTGCTAAAGCGATTGAACGATTGCCTTATTACTGCGCATCGCGAGCTTCGAGCCCAGGCAAAAGCACGCGTCGAAGCTGAAACCGTTCCGCCGCGAGTGCAGGAAGCCGAATGACCGGACTTCTGGTGAGTGTGCGTGATGCGAGCGAAGCGTTAGCAGCGCTTTATGGTGGTGCCGACATTATCGACATCAAAGAACCCTTGAATGGGGCACTGGGTGCTGCGGAGCTAAGTGTCTGGAGAGCCGTTACTGATATCGTCGCTGGTGCGAGGCCCGTGAGTGCAGCTCTTGGCGAACTGCAAGACGGAGCAACGCTCGATCGTGCACGACAAGCCGACGGCATGCGATTCGCAAAAATTGGCCTATCACGATCCAAGGACGACTCGGCCTGGCAAGACCGGTGGCACACGGCGATTAAGAGATTGCCGCAAGGTGTCGCGTGCGCCGCAGTAATCTATGCAGATCATTTGCTCGCCGGTTCCCCAGCCCCGGATTCGATACTCCAACGGGCAATCGAGTTCAACTGTGGTGCAATCCTCATAGATACTTACTCCAAAGCGCGAGGACATCTCTTTGATCACATGAGCGAGCGCGAGTTGTTACCACTTTGCAAAGAAGCGGTAAGGTCAGGCATGCAAGTTGTGCTCGCCGGTTCATTGCGAGGAGAATTGATTGCTCGTGCTTTGAGTCTGGAACCGGACTATATCGGTGTTCGGGGCGCGGTGTGCCGCAGCGATCGACGCGATGCAGTCGATCAATCCTTGATCCATTCGTTGGTCGATCTAGTGCGCGACTTCTCAACTTCTTCTTGTTAGCTTGAACATTTCGTCGACCTGGAATGATCAACGCAAATTCGATGCGCGATAAGAAGTCGTACGTCAACCCTGCTTGATACGAAGTAAAAAAAGTTTCTCGGCATTTGCTTGACTTTCATTTTCGAGCCCCTGATATTGGAAACGCACTAGCAACATTTCATCGCACCGTTTCACGAAAACAATGTTTTGCTAGGCACCTCATTTCAGTAGTGTTCATTCGAATTAGATCTCGTCAGTGGTAATAGGAGGCAAGGTTGTGGCCAATTCGGTACTCGAAGCAATCAAAGAGGGTATTTGGGATTTCGAACCGGAAGAAACCAAGGAAGAGCAGTATTCTTCAACTCCCGCCATGCCAGGCAGCAGCAGCAAGCTCGAAGTACTCGCCGAGCGTCTTGCACAGGGCCTTCCGTTGTGGCACCCGGAAGATCGCCAGACATATAACGACGCGGATCTCGACTGAAAGATTTAGCAATTGCGCCACACACACCCGAATGACTCGCGTTGTATTTGTGCTATCGGGCGAGGCTTGGATGAAGGGAGTTGGCGATCGAAAGTGGGAATCCTCGGATTGCGACGAATCTGCTAGACTGTGCCCTAGTGCTTAGTTACGGCTTAATCGTCGAGTCGCGCATCACCGACTCTGCCAGTGCAAACGCACTCCGACATTCAACTTGAGAGATACTGGCAGGGCCAGTGGCCTGAGCTTTTGGCTGTAACTAAGCCGTGGTAGAAACCCACCATTTACTCGAGGAACCTGAAATGCCTGAATTTCGCACGGAAGTGTCTCATACGCTCGGTAAAGAAGATGCAACCGCAAAGCTCAAGACGTTTATTGAGCGTGTACAAGAGCGATATAAAGATCAAGTCAGTGCGATCGGAGGCTCGTGGCAGGAGAATAAACTAGACTTCTCGCTCACGACTTTTGGCTTCACAATCACGGGGGCACTGACTGTCGAGGATCAAATTGCAGTTCTCGAAGGACAACTCCCGTTCGCAGCGGTCGCCTTTCGCGGCAAGATCGAGCAAGGGATCAAGGCCGAGTTAGAAAAAGCTCTGGCATAAACGATCATTTGTCCGCTCGTTCGGCGTCTCGGCGGGCTGGCGGCTGCCAAGGGACTGCACCGCCCCGTTGGATCTGCACCCGAAGTGCCGCCGATAACTCGTTGAACTTCCCGCGGTTTTCGCTGGCCAAATCGTGTTCTTCCAACGGGTCTAGTTTAAGGTTGTATAACTCAAGTGGCGCGAATGGACTATTTTGCAGAAGCTTCCAGTCGCCGCGTCGCAGTGCATTAATTGTTAGCCCGCCATACTGCTGTCCGCCTTCTCGGCGATGGAAGAACAGATCCCGTTCTTCCTCTGGCTCTTCCCGACCGATAAGTGTCGAAAGAATTGATCGACCGTCGATCACGTGATCAATCTCTCCGCCTGCGACATCGCAAATTGTGGGAAAGAGATCCATCGTGACGGCCATTCGATCGGACCGTGTACCTGGCGAGATTTTGCTTGGCCAGACTGCGCAACACGGAACTTTAATTCCACCCTCATACATACTTTGCTTGCCATCACGCAGCGAACCGTTGTTCGCACCCACACTCAGCTGGCCGCCATTGTCTGAAGTAAAAATAACCAACGTATTCTCGGCAACCCCCGTTTCGCGAAGCGTCGCCATGACTTGGCCAACTCCCGTGTCTAGGTGCTCGATCAAGGCGACAAGTCTTGCTCGTTGATCACTGATTCCTTTTTCGCGCTGTTTCACTTTTTCGAACCACGCTTGCGGCGGCTGAATGGGAGTATGTGGTGCGTTGTAGGGTAGGTAGAGAAAGAAAGGCGAATCTTGAGCCGATTGTTGTTGGATATATTCACACGCCCAAGCCGTGAACAAATCGGTAGCATGTCCTTCAGGATCGACTTCGGCTTTCTGGCGGCGCATGTAATTGATGCCGTGGCGAAGATGATCGTAGTAATCATCCATCATGTCGCCAAGGTAGCCGTAGAAGCGCTGAAAGCCACGTTCGTTAGGAAGACTTGGTGTTTCCAAGCCTAAGTGCCACTTGCCAACAATCGCAGTATGATAGCCGGCTCGTTGCAATACTTCCGGTAACATGACGGCATTTGGATCGAGATACCCCCAACTATTCTCAGCATGTGTACGTATGACGCCCGGAACACCGACGAGCTCCGGATAACGCCCCGTAAGCAGCGATGCGCGAGTCGGCGAACATACCGGGCAGTTGGCATAGAAGTTGTCAAAACGAATCCCGCTCGACACCAGCTGATCGATGTTGGGAGACTGCAGGTCCTTTGCCCCATAGCTACTTAAATCGCCGTAACCTAGGTCATCTGCAAGAATCACGATGATGTTCGGCGCTGCGATGAGGTCACCACAAACCAAGATCAAGCTGCACGCCAAGACTAAAGGCACTGAGGCGTAGACGAAGCCGTCGCGACGCATCGCTAATTCAGAAGTCATGCGAGTCTTTCTAAGAAATCGAGCGAATCACACATTGGACGAAGAGACAGTATCGTTTGCCTCAAGCGCGACGTCAAACCACTAACTTAAAGCCCGCCGCCGTCGATCTTCTAGGAATCGGCTTGACGTGTGTTAATATCAGACGGTGTGCTCGCAAAAACCGCCCAACCTATCCGTCAGCCAAACCCCCATTCATTCGAGACACACCTTCCGCTACGATCACTCGCATGGCTCATGGATTGAACCCACCCCAACAGAAGGCGGTCAATACTCTCTCGGGACCGCTGCTCGTACTCGCCGGCGCCGGAACCGGTAAGACTCGCGTTGTTACCTATCGCATAGCGAATTTAATCAAGCATAAGGTTCCGGCTGACCGCATCTTGGCCGTGACATTTACCAACAAGGCAGCCACCGAGATGCAGGAACGCATCGGCGGATTGCTGGGAAAGAAGAACGACAAGCAGCCTGTCGCCTGTACTTTCCATTCGCATTGCGTCCGTGTACTGCGACGTCAGATCCAGCATCTGGGTTACCCTGCCAAATTCTCGATCTACGATCGCGGCGATCAAGAGAGCCTGGCGCGCAGCGTACTTCGCGAGATTCGCGTGCCTAACGAAACGCTTCGTCCAGGCGATCTGCTGTATTTCATCGGCGGATGGAAAACCAAGTGCATCCGTCCAACCGGCGCAGCTGCCATCGCAAGTACGGACAAAGAACATCTCGCAGCGATGGCGTATCGTCGCTATCAGAAAGGATTGCAGCAACGAGGGGCAGTTGACTTCGACGATTTGCTGCTGTTGACCGAAGAGCTGTTCACCAACTTTAACGATGTCCGGTGCGAAGAAGCCGCGATGTTTGATCACTTGCTGATCGACGAGTATCAAGACACGAACGGCAGCCAGTATCGAATCGTCAAGGCGCTGGCACAGGACCATCGAAACCTTTGTGTCGTGGGGGACGACGATCAATCGATCTACGGCTGGCGAGGCGCAGAAGTCGAACATATCCTCCGCTTTTCGAAAGACTGGCCGGATGCGACAGTGGTCTGGCTGGAGAATAACTATCGCTCGACGGCCGAGATCCTGACGGTCGCAAATCGGCTCATTGCGTTCAACAAAAAGCGACATCCGAAAGAATTGAAGGCCGCACGTTCGGGAGGCAAACAACCGAGAATCGAACAGTATCCGAACGAGACAAAAGAGGCGGAAGGTGTTGTGGCCGACATCGGACGACTTCTGCGGCAGCCCGAGTGGGAACCGAATGACTTTGCGATCTTGTTTCGCACGAATGAACAACCGCGAGCATTTGAGGCCGAGTTGCGACAGGCAGGCTTGCCCTACGTGCTGATCGGCGGCATGTCGTTCTTTGATCGAAAAGAGGTACGAGACGTTTTGGCGTATATGAAGATGATCGATACTCCGACAGACGAAGTCTCGCTATTGAGAATCATCAACACTCCGCCGCGCGGTCTGGGTGGGAAGAGCGTCGAATCGCTTACCAGGGAGGCAGTGCAACAAGGAAAGCCCCTGTGGGACGTTCTCGGTCAGCCCGCCGTGGTTGCCAGTCTTCCCGAAGCCGGACAACGAGCGTGTGAAGAGTTGCGTTCACTGGTGGAATTGTTTCAGGAGAAA
>JACKHM010000011.1 GCA_020638995.1 Planctomycetaceae bacterium | reverse complement strand
GAATGCTCGTCCGATCCTGCTAGGTAGATCAACTTGCCAGTCGTCAATTCACACTCCGAATCTCCCGCGCAGAAGGCGACCTTACCCTCCAGGCACTGAACCGTGATTTCACCCGGAACTTCATGCGGCTTCAGTGCCTTGCCAGCCGGAAGCCCGAGCCGAATGACTTCCAGCGAATCGGTCTTAACCAAAGTCGTTGTCTGGGCGCTCGCCAGGTTCGACCCGAGCGCCGATACATCGACGAGTTCTGCTGGTTTGGCATGTGGAATCGCCATTGTTTCGTCCCTTTCAATAGAAGTTATGCTACTTGTGTCGCATCAGGCATGTAGATCAAGTTTTCCGAAATGAATGTCCTGATTTTAATCCTGCTACGAAGACGACTAACGCGACGGCGCCGAGAAAGAATACCGTGTCGCCAGGCACCCGCATCCAGCGCAGATTCTGCATTAACGGAGTCTGCATGAATTCGGAGCTGCGAGCGAACCAATAGCCGTGCTCGACCGATGCCCAGGTTTGCATCAACCCCACCGGCAGCAAACTTAAGATGCACATTCCCATCAACCCACCGTTCAACGACCAGAAGGAGAACCGCAGCAAGCCGTCTTTCCATTCACGCCCGGGGATCAGGACTCGCAAACAGACAAGCATCAAGCCGATACCCAGCATTCCGTACACACCGAACAGCGCGGCGTGGCCATGGAGTGGTGTCGTATTTAGGCCTTGCATGTAATACAAAGCGATCGGCGGATTGATCATGAAGCCGAACAAGCCGGCTCCCACCATGTTCCAGAAAGCGACGGAGATGAAGAAGTAGATGGGCCACTTGTATCGCTGTACCCATGGCGAGGTTCTCGAACGTCGCAGATCTTCCATCGCATCGAAGCCAACAAGACACAGGGGGACGACTTCCAACGCACTGAAGACGGAACCCCAAGCCAACGCTACGGTCGGCGTGCCGGAGAAGTACAAGTGATGGCAAGTTCCGATGATGCCGCCCGACAGAAAGATGGTGGCCGAGAGCAATGCCGCCGCAGCCGCGATGCCTGGTCGGATCAAATTCAAACGCATGAAGATGAATGCGATGACGGTTGTCGCAAAGACTTCGAAGAACCCTTCGACCCAGAGATGTACGACCCACCAGCGCCAGTACTCGACGATCGACAGGTGAGTGTGCTGTCCCCACGTCAAGCCAGCGCCATAGAACAGTGCGATGGCGCCGGTCGAAACCGCCAAAAGCGCGACGAGTTGCTTTTGCTCGCCTTGCTTTCGTAACGCGGGACGCAACACGCGGATCATTAAAAACAGCCATAACAGTAGGCCAACCAACAGTGCGATTTGCCAGACGCGTCCCAGGTCTACGTACTCGTAACCTTGATGTCCGAGATAGAACGAGACTGTATCCGACATCTTGTTGTGAATACTCAGCCACTCACCAGTCAGAGATCCAACGACGACAAGCAACAAAGCTAGAAACAGAATGTTAACGCCCAGCCGCTGCCCCTTAGGCTCTTGCTCGCTGACCAAAGGCCCAATGAACAGACCGGCTGCCAACCATGCAGTCGCGATCCAGAATAAGCCGAGTTGAATATGCCACGTTCGCGTAACGCTGTACGGCAACCAATCCGAGAGGGCGAATCCATAGAAGCCGTCACCCTCCACGCCGTAGTGCGCAGTGACCACTCCCAACAACATCTGCAATAGAATCAAGGCCGAGACAACCCAGAAGTACTTGATCGTTGCCCGCTGAGAAGGCGTGGCCTCCCAGCGACCGAGTGGATCGGATTCTGGCGCGACCGGTTCTTCCTCTTCGCTCCGACGAGACGCATACCACCACGCCATCGCCGAGATTCCGGCCAATAGCATGATGATGCTGACGCCGGTCCAGACAACCGCTTCGCCTGTCGCGCGATTCGCGACCAACGGTTCGTAGGGCCAGTTGTTCGTATAACTGATATTGTCGTCTGGCCGGTTGGTCGAGGCGGCCCACGATGACCAAAAGAAGAAGGCTGATAGTTTCTTCAGTCGATCTGGGTCTGAAACGGCACCGGCGGGAATTGCGTAGTCGGGATTGCCGTTTGAAAACACATCGGAGTAGTGGGCGAGATTCGATTGAAACGCGTCGGCTCGAATCGGATCAACCGTGATCGTGCTGGTTGCAGGATCGAACGTGTTGGTCCGCATGAGCGTCGTCAACCGACCGCTCAACTGTGCCTGTCGCTCGGGGTCGAGTTCTTCAAAGCTGCCAGCAAATTCGCTCTTCGCCCAGCGGTCGAGGATGAAGACAGCTTCGCGATGCAACCAATCCGCAGTCCAATCGGGCGCGACATAACTGCCGTGGCCCCAAATCGATCCAACTTCCATGCCGCCGAGCGACTGCCAAACATTCTGGCCAGCCTGAATTTCACCGACATCAACAACGAGCTGGCCGTCCGTCGTGACCACCTTGTCAGCGATCGGTGGAGCCTCCTGATAAATCCGCCCGCCAATCCACCCGAGCACGGCGAAAGATACGACCAAAACCAGCCCAAACAGAATCCAAAGTCGCTTCATTTTAGTCCTCGCAACTCCCAAAAAACTCGCTCTGCAACAATTACTTTACCTTTAGGTGCAGCATTCTAGAGATTGTATTATCCATGTCAAGGTGTAGAATGTGACCGGAGGTTTGAATATGTTACCAAAGACTGCCGAATACGCTTTGCGCGCTGCGGTTTGGCTTGGGCGGACGCCGGACAAAGCGGAATCTGCCGACAAGCTTGCCGAAGCAATTCGCGTGCCCAGACGTTATCTCCACAAGGTCTTGCAGGACCTCGTCAAAGCGGGGTTGGTTCGATCGCAATCCGGCCCCGGCGGCGGCTACCGAATCGACTGTGATCCGGCAGAGATTTCGATCCTCGACGTGATCAACGCCGTTGGCAAGATCGAACGCATTCTCGCCTGTCCGCTCGGCCTCGAGTCACACACCAGCCTCTGTCCGCTGCATCAGGAATTGGATACGGCCTATGCCACGATGGAGGCGGCATTTTCACGAGTGACTGTCGCGCAGGTAATT
>JACKHM010000010.1 GCA_020638995.1 Planctomycetaceae bacterium | reverse complement strand
ACCAAGGTAACCCGGCGGCGGCCAAGAACCGTTAATTTCAAAACTCGCCCGATCCGCCGCTCGGGTTCACCGCCTTGTTCGCCAATCACGATTTGGCTGGTTGTGCGATACCGCGAAACCATTCGTCGTACTGACGCACGACCGGATGGTCCCAGTCCGAGGCCCATCGGATGCATTCTTCGGGATTGACCAAGATAGCATCTGAAACGAGTGGTACGAACGGCGATGGAACCCACGTCAACACATGACCATCGAGTGCTGTGATCCACGTGTCCCACGGGGCGATTTCATCGTCGTCAATATATCCTTGCGACATCGGTGGAGATGAAGCGTGAAACAGACTGTCTTGGGGGCGAAATACGAACAATCGGTCATCGACTTCTGGCAAACAATGGCCGATATCGGCGCGACCTGCATCGCGGATCATCAGGTGGCGTCGAGCCACCACATCGGCGACAACGTCTTCTACTTCGGCATCCAATCGGCATTCGTGAACGACATTCCGTGACGGACGTAGTTGCTCTGAGCGGAAGCATCGCATTGCGTCACGAGGATCCAAACGTGGCCGACACCACGCCAACGTTTCTGCTAGGCGCTCTGCAACGCTGTCCACGATGGTCTTCCTGCTTGTGTTGGCGAACGTCCAACGTAACCGGGCCGCCGCCAACCATGTTACCATTTAGTTTGATCCGGACGGCGGCTCCGGTTGACGTAATTGTTCGGCAGCCGTTGGATGTTCCTCCGCGCCATGCCTTAAATCCCTGATTCTTCACAGAACACGTCGTATTCGTCATCGATCTTCTTCGCGAGGCTTTGTGACGTAAAGAAGTATAAGTCGGGTGCGTCAATATCGTCCATGAACACGCGCACGACCAACGGAGTAGTTGAACCGTCATGACTCACCTCGAGTCGCATGTCACGCTGTTGGTCAGCCGGAGTTGATTCTACGAATGTTGCGACCTTGTCGATATCCGATTGGCTGAAGCCCGATGAGACGAGGCCAGCAATTCGCGCCAAGAAAGAACGCACATTGTGCAAATCGAAGTTCATTGACGTCTCGAACAGTCCATTCTCGTACTCGCTTTCAGCGCTCGGATCGACTTGGACCGTGGACTTCTTGAACAGGTCTTTGAATTCCTGAATGCCATCAAGATGTATTAATTCAGAGAGGTCGTACATTTGTGACAGTGCCTCTGCAACTGCAAATCGCACATTGTCATCTTTCTGCTGACGGAACTCGGAGATCAAGAGATCGCCCACGAGATCTCGTGCGGCCCGTATGCCAAACGCGCGAAAGATGCCTTCGCGAATGCTCTTGTCGTAGTCGCGGTGCAAATGTTCGGTGAGAAGAGGAATTGCGACTTGGAGCATATCTGGCGACAGGATTAGTTCATGGATTGATGCAACAGCGAAGCCAGCGGCATTCAGATCGGCCACAAGCGGTGCTTCGTTCTCGGCAAGCATACGAACGTGATCACGGTGACGACGCTCTCGCTCATCCCGCTCGCGGACCCATTCTGGGTTACTTTCAAGTCGCCGCATCAACTCTGCGGCCGTTATCGATTTCGGTTTTCGTGCCATAGGTCAGGATTGAGATGCCGAACGCTGGCGTTGACCGGGCCGCCGCCAATCAACATTGACTTCATGATCGACGCGATCGGCGGCTCCGCGGCGAGTAGATTGGAGTCTTTCGAGTTTAGGTCGAAGTGGGATTCACTGTTGGCCACTGGGTTTCCCGTTGTGGTGTCTCAAGATTACGACCGTGCTCAATTGAGTCTCCGCACCCTCTCAGAACCGGACGAGCGCGGTTAACGCATCCGGCTCCCAGCTAACACTTGTCACCAATCTTATCATACCGCTCGGCTCATCGCGATCAGATCCGTCAGCCGCCGAGGGCTGGCAAGCTCGTGGCGGTCAGCGTACTTGTGAAACTCGGACCAGTTCATCGAATTCGACTGCGAACGGCGATTCAGCCAGCGATGGGCCAGCCACTTCGCCATACCGCGGAACTTCATCAGCCACGGCCAATTATCATTGATGCCGTAGTATTGATAGTGGCCGCGGAGCTTCGCATTCAACGTCTCCCACATCTCCGACAACGGGGTCGACAGGTGGTGGTGAAACCAATCCTTTAACGCACGCACTTTCGCCTTGAACTTCTTCTTGGCCGTCCTCCGCTTCAACTTGAATCTTCCCGCGCGACTCCTGCCGCAGTAATGCGTAAAGCCGAGAAAGTCGAACGTGCCGGGAGTCCCTTCACCCAGTCGCTGGCTATCGCGCCGGGAAAAACGGCCAAACCGTAGCAGCTTCGTTTTCTCCTCGGCCAGCGTCAGCGAGAACCGGGCCAATCGCTTGGGCAGCACGTCTTGAAAACGTCTCGCGTCCGATTCCAACTCAAACGCCGCGATGAGTCGAGTAGCCCGGGGGAATCGCACCCCCAGGCCCTCACGGAACCGGACGTGAACCTCTCGGCTCATCCGGCTCTTATTGTCCAGCCGCGGGTCGGACTCCGTGAGACCACAACGCAAACAGCTGAGGCTCTCGCTGAGCCACACGGCCCAGCCAGTGAACAGCCTGACGCTGATGGTAACTAAATCGTTTGAACTTGCGTCGCACCCAGTACACAAGACTGCGTTCCAGGCTCCGCAAGACGGGTGTCAGGGCCGATGGATAATATCGACCATAATAATTCACCCAACCACGTACGAAAGGATTGACGAACTTCGCGATCTCCTCCAGGCTCTGGTTGTTACGGGTTCCCCCAATCCTCCACGACCGAATCGTGGCACGGATCGAGTTCGCCGCCTTGTTGCTCACACCAGGGAGAAAGCTGATGAACAGCTTACCCCACCGGTTCTTGGCTCGACGTGGACGAAACGTGTAGCCCAGGAAGTCGAACGAGGTATGTTCATGCGTGCCGCGTCGGTCATCGTCTTGGCAGTACACGATCTTGGTCTTCTCAGGATGAAGCTCCAAGTGGCATTCTGCTAGACGTTGTCGAATCGCCGCCAGCAGTGCCTCAGCCTCTTTCCGGCTGCGGGCATGCACGACAGCATCGTCGGCGTAGCGCGCGAATTGAACGTCCGGGTAGTTACGCCGCAGCCATTCATCGAACGCATAATGCATGAACAAGTTGCTCAACAAGGGACTGATTACAGACCCTTGCGGCGAGCCCTTCGTTCGTTCTTCGAGGCGTCCGTCTGCGTGTTGCACCGGAGCTCTCAACCAGCGTTCTACGTAAAGTAGAATCCACGGAACATCCGTATGATGCCGTACCGCTCGCATCATTAAGTCCCAATCGAGATTATCAAAGAAGCCTTTGATATCAAGATCGATCACCCAGTCGCGACGCCAACAACGACGACGCGTTACCCCCACCGCATCCAACGCCGACTTGCCGGGACGATACCCGTACGAGTCTTCGTGGAAGTGTGGTTCGACTTGCGGTTCAAGCATCAACTTCACGACCATCTGAGCGATCCGATCCGAAACGGTCGGAATACCTAGAGGTCGAGTCTGACCCGTGTTGCCTTTCGGAATCTCGACGAGGCGCACCGGAGGTGGGAAGTAACTGCCGGACGACATTCGATTCCAGAGCTTGTAGAGATTCCCCTTCAAGTCTTTCTCGAAGTCCACCAGCGATTGACCGTCCACACCGGCCGCTCCGCGATTCGCCTTCACCTTCTTGTACGCGTCCCAAACGACTTGTTTTGGAATCGCATACGGCTTTGCTTCTGTCATGAACTCCTCCTTTGCAGTTGGTTCAATTCATTAGCTGAACAATTCAACTCCTTCGCTCCACGTCCGTTACAGACGCTTCATCACTACTACGAGTTGATCCGTCCCTGTGCCTCGCATCGGTACTCAGGTCCTTGTGGTTCTGCCACTTGGACCGCTCCCTTAACATCGAGGCGACAGGTTCCCAGGTTACGCACACGAGCCTGAAACGGACTCACGCCACCTTTACGCCGGATGCCGCTCTGGCAGTAAGCGGATTGCTCCAGAGCTTATCCCGGATTAACGATCACCTCCCGGTTTTGACATCGTTCCTACGCTTTCGACGGGTCATCAGTGGTTCATTTGCATTCGTCTTTCCGTTTCACACCTGACAAGGTCAAGCCTTGCCTTTTCCGTAACGCTCACGACCATGGCTCTTAACCACAGCCGCTTACGGTGGTTTGCAGCCTGCCTCCGCAGACCGGCTGCGAGGGACCTACCCTCATCTCGCACGCAAATTGCCTGGCGCACAATCATCGGCATAGCGAATGAGGTACGCCTCGCCTTGCAGCCGTGGCCGCACGTCTCGCTCGAACCATAGGTCCAAGACGTAGTGCAGATACACGTTGGCAAGTAGAGGTGACAGACTCGAACCTTGAGGCACGCCTTCGTCCGTGTCCCAGCGACGACCTTCGATCATCACACCCGCCTTCAGAAAGCGCCGGATCAACCACAGCATGCGAGGGTCTGTAATCCGATTGCCGAGCAACTCGACGAGCCGCTCGTGACACACATGATCAAAGAAGCCAGCAATGTCTGCGTCCGATATCCAGTTCACTCTCTTCGTTGCGATGTTCTGACCGAGCACACTCAATGCCTGATGGCAGGAGCGTCCTGGGCGGAAGCCGTACGAGGTGTCGCAAAAGTCCACTTCGTAGATCCGTTCCAGAATCATCACGACCGCCCGTTGAACGATCTTGTCTTCCACGCAGGCGAGCCCCAGCGGACGCGTCTTGCCATCGCCTTTCGGGATGTCGCGACGCAGGCTGGGTTGGGGTCGGTAGCTTTGACGATGCAATCTGGATTCGAGGTCGAGCAGATTCTCCTGCAGCTTCTCCTCGTATTGATCCACCGTCACGCCGTCGATTCCCGGTGCCTTGTCTCGCTTCAGCTTGCGGAAGGCGAGCCACAACAGGTCGTACGTCAACAGCGTATAAAGGTTGTTGAACGTCGCCGTGTGATCGTCTTTCGCTCTCTTGGTGATGCGATCCAGCCGAGTTAGCACCGAAAAACCGTCACTGTGTACGGTCGATGCCCGGTCTGCATCGCGTGTTAGCTTGGCGGCCTTCCCTCGACCGGCATTACCCGGCGTGGTTTCACGCGATTGGTCTTCGCGCTGCTGCGGTACTATTCCGCCATCCGACTCCCTGAACGTCGTTTGCCTTTCTTGTCGTTTCGACTTGTCCGGCATACTCAACCTTCCGTGATTGGTCTTCGCGTTAAAGTTAAGAACCTCAGGGCCTCACTGGTTGCCTTGACGACGTGGTGTGTAGCGCGAATGGGCCTTGGACTCCGGGTCTTCCCGCAGCACTCGCCATGACGCGTTGCGGGATGTTGCCTTCAGGCATGAACACACCCTGGGCAGGTTCCAATAGGTACAAAGATTTCGGAGCTCAATACCATTCAGGGCGGGCCAGCTACTCCCTACCTTTCATCCTCACTACCTTTCTGTGTACGCTTCAACCAGCGACTTCGACGTTTGGTCTTATACGCTGGCTGCAACACTCGATACGGAGCCCTTGGCTAGAGGTTACTCCGGCGGGATCTCCCCCCGCTCGTCTTCAAACCATTTCCAGTTCGCACGGCGAGTAGATTGGAGTCTTTCGAGTTTAGGTCGAAGTGGGATTCACTGTTGGCCACTGGGTTTCCCGTTGTGGTGTCTCAAGATTACGACCGTGCTCAATTGAGTCTCCGCACCCTCTCAGAACCGGACGAGCGCGGCTAACGCATCCGGCTCCCAGCTAACACTTGTCACCAATCTTATCATACCGCTCGGCTCATCGCGATCAGATCCGTCAGCCGCCGAGGGCTGGCAAGCTCGTGGCGGTCAGCGTACTTGTGAAACTCGGACCAGTTCATCGAATTCGACTGCGAACGGCGATTCAGCCAGCGATGGGCCAGCCACTTCGCCATACCGCGGAACTTCATCAGCCACGGCCAATTATCATTGATGCCGTAGTATTGATAGTGGCCGCGGAGCTTCGCATTCAACGTCTCCCACATCTCCGACAACGGGGTCGACAGGTGGTGGTGAAACCAATCCTTTAACGCACGCACTTTCGCCTTGAACTTCTTCTTGGCCGTCCTCCGCTTCAACTTGAATCTTCCCGCGCGACTCCTGCCGCAGTAATGCGTAAAGCCGAGAAAGTCGAACGTGCCGGGAGTCCCTTCACCCAGTCGCTGGCTATCGCGCCGGGAAAAACGGCCAAACCGTAGCAGCTTCGTTTTCTCCTCGGCCAGCGTCAGCGAGAACCGGGCCAATCGCTTGGGCAGCACGTCTTGAAAACGTCTCGCGTCCGATTCCAACTCAAACGCCGCGATGAAATCATCGGCATAGCGAATGAGGTACGCCTCGCCTTGCAGCCGTGGCCGCACGTCTCGCTCGAACCATAGGTCCAAGACGTAGTGCAGATACACGTTGGCAAGTAGAGGTGACAGACTCGAACCTTGAGGCACGCCTTCGTCCGTGTCCCAGCGACGACCTTCGATCATCACACCCGCCTTCAGAAAGCGCCGGATCAACCACAGCATGCGAGGGTCTGTAATCCGATTGCCGAGCAACTCGACGAGCCGCTCGTGACACACATGATCAAAGAAGCCAGCAATGTCTGCGTCCGATATCCAGTTCACTCTCTTCGTTGCGATGTTCTGACCGAGCACACTCAATGCCTGATGGCAGGAGCGTCCTGGGCGGAAGCCGTACGAGGTGTCGCAAAAGTCCACTTCGTAGATCCGTTCCAGAATCATCACGACCGCCCGTTGAACGATCTTGTCTTCCACGCAGGCGAGCCCCAGCGGACGCGTCTTGCCATCGCCTTTCGGGATGTCGCGACGCAGGCTGGGTTGGGGTCGGTAGCTTTGACGATGCAATCTGGATTCGAGGTCGAGCAGATTCTCCTGCAGCTTCTCCTCGTATTGATCCACCGTCACGCCGTCGATTCCCGGTGCCTTGTCTCGCTTCAGCTTGCGGAAGGCGAGCCACAACAGGTCGTACGTCAACAGCGTATAAAGGTTGTTGAACGTCGCCGTGTGATCGTCTTTCGCTCTCTTGGTGATGCGATCCAGCCGAGTTAGCACCGAAAAACCGTCACTGTGTACGGTCGATGCCCGGTCTGCATCGCGTGTTAGCTTGGCGGCCTTCCCTCGACCGGCATTACCCGGCGTGGTTTCACGCGATTGGTCTTCGCGCTGCTGCGGTACTATTCCGCCATCCGACTCCCTGAACGTCGTTTGCCTTTCTTGTCGTTTCGACTTGTCCGGCATACTCAACCTTCCGTGATTGGTCTTCGCGTTAAAGTTAAGAACCTCAGGGCCTCACTGGTTGCCTTGACGACGTGGTGTGTAGCGCGAATGGGCCTTGGACTCCGGGTCTTCCCGCAGCACTCGCCATGACGCGTTGCGGGATGTTGCCTTCAGGCATGAACACACCCTGGGCAGGTTCCAATAGGTACAAAGATTTCGGAGCTCAATACCATTCAGGGCGGGCCAGCTACTCCCTACCTTTCATCCTCACTACCTTTCTGTGTACGCTTCAACCAGCGACTTCGACGTTTGGTCTTATACGCTGGCTGCAACACTCGATACGGAGCCCTTGGCTAGAGGTTACTCCGGCGGGATCTCCCCCCGCTCGTCTTCAAACCATTTCCAGTTCGCACGTCCAACGCTTTGTTCTGCCTCTTCTTCGTAGCGATTTGGATTCCAAGTCTTCCCGAGATGTCTGCTGTCCGAGTCGATCACGGTTTCATTCATCGTCCATGTGCCGCGTGTTCCATCGCCACACAATTTCGCCGTCATGGCGAAGAATCGGGCAAAGGATTGGGAGCCTCTTTCCGTTGTCGGCGATGAGTAACCAATCGTCCGTCTCAATGTAGTCGGTAAACGCTTCGAGCTCCTTGTTGATCGCGTCGAGATCATGGGACACATCCTGTTCGCTTTCGAGGTCAACCAACCGGATACTGTCCTGGTTCAGTTCGATGAAACGGACCAACCGCGTTTGCTCTTCCGACGTGGGACATTTTAGTGAGTCATTGTAGGCGATCCTGCCCCATAGATTCGGGAAGTCAGTGTCGTCTTCAATGACGTCACCGATTTTGAAGTCGCGAAAGTGGAGTTCATATCGCATGAGCAGTTTTAAGGCAGAACGCTTCGCATCAGCGGGCCGGCGCGAGATGCGTTGACTTCAAGGCCGACCCGACCGCCGGCTCCGTTGCATGCGATTGTTCGCCGCGCCATTTCGATCAGCAATCGGGTGATGTCACGGAATTGAACGAAGTCATACGATATCAGGGCAATTCGAGACAGGCAATCAGTGCGTGCGGTAGGGGGAGTACCATTCATTAGTCAGCGATCTTATTGCACAAGTACTCTGCGATCTGGCGTACGAGTGTCTCGGATTCTGAATCTTTGGCAACGACGATAAAGCCCGACCAGATGTCCCATTCAAGTCCGACTGTACGTTCGCCATCAGAGTAATCGCGGAACATTTCGTCGAGTCCCAGGACAAGTTCAGATGTGGGTTTTAAGTCAAACGTAGTTGCAAGTTCTTTGCAAAGGCGCGGGTAGCGTTCCGATTCGACCTTATAGATATCGAAGGTCAAACGATTGCTGGCATCTCGATGGAACGTGTCCTTAGAGTTGGGCATGACCAATTACTCGGAACCTACATCGATTGAGCGGCGAACGACCAGGTTAACCGGGCCGCGGCCTACCAACGTTGATTTCAGTAACCGCGCGGCCGGCGGCTCCGGTTGAACCGATTGTTCGCTGGTGTTTACCAGTCGAAATCATCAGCTAGATCATTCCAATTGATTGCATTCAGTGCTGCCGACGTGACATCGCGTATCGAAGATGTCTCGAACGCCTCGTCGTCAACATACCACACAAGAACAAGTTCTGATCCCATGTATTGATGATTGACCGGTTCGTGGCAGGTGATCCAAGCAGTCAATTCAGTGGAAGGAAGCGACGGATGTTCTGGGTCCTTTGTATCGACTTCTGGAGGAATCAGGTGAGTCCTGCGTTTACCCCAAATTGAATCCATGCGGCTTAACGCTCGCTGAATGATCCGGTTGTTCATTTCTTCATCCGGTGATCCCTCAAGCAAGCCGCCGTACGTACGCGAGTAATGAAAGTCTGATATGTAGACAGACCGTCCACATTTGAGATTAATGAAGATCATCTCATCTTCCAGCGAACGACACCGTTCACCGGGCCGCGGAGAACGACATTGACTTCAGAAACCGCGCGGCCCGCGGCTCCGTGTGCAACGGATTGTTCTGCCACTGCGTTGCTTGTCAATCATTTCCGAATGATCGCCTTGCAGCAATACCGGCGGCTTCCAATTGTTGCCTCAAGTGATAGCGAGCCCAGTAGCCGTACTTGGCTGGATTGAAATCAACGGGGTGCAGGGTCAGTTGTGTTACAGTGATTCTCGCGCCGAAATCGCACGAGTTGAGCGCATCCTTGAGTCCATTCGTAATCGCGAGTTTAGCCGCTTCAAGGTCTGAGGGGTCAGGGTCGTTGGGGTAAATGGATTCAAATGCGACATCGAATTCATCTGCTGATAGGAGGATGGCATTCACGTCGAACCGGACGTAATACGAACCGCCACTCGCTCCTTGTGCGGAGTGCTTGACCTTAAACGTGAAGGAAGTTCCGATCGCTTGATTCATGTGGGCCCGAGTCTGTTCAGATTTAGCGTGCGGTCCGTCAGCGACCATTGGCATGGTGGCAGAACGACCCGATTAACCGAGCCGACGAATTTTGATCAACCATTCAGTTGGACTGCGCCGTCGGCTTCGGTTCAATCGATGGTTCGGCTTTTGTTGTTCGTTGTATCATGTCTACCCAAACCTTTCGCCTAGCCACGACAAAAGACTCTTTCTCTCCGCCATGTGTTCGTATTAGAAGCCCATTAGGAATGCAGCCCGCTGTACGAGAGGGGCTGGCAGACGCAATGCTCTTGAGATCTATGTCCAGTGGGTGGTTTTGGATGTTTTTACCGTGGGATCTGAACGCCAATCGCGTTGCGGTAAGCGTCAACCAACCTCCTCTTGCTTCAGCGCGACGGAAGTGGTTTGCCGGTCCTTGGTATAGGACGGATTCACCCTCAAACATGTCATCCAGTGGTCGGAGTTTCCTGCGTTGCATTTCCGCGAAAACGGCCATAGCTGAACCAAAGAGGAATCCAGAAACGGCACCTGCGCTCAAACCAACGCGGGCTCCGTGTTGCCATCCGAAGAATAACCCCATGAAGAGTCCGAAAGGCACTCCCATCATCACTGCGGTCGTTGCGAGCCGTCCTAACATGGGAATTCTCTCAAAGCCGAACGATTGGGATAACGGCGGGCGAGCGATGGGGCTTGACTTACAGCCGGACGT
>JACKHM010000001.1 GCA_020638995.1 Planctomycetaceae bacterium | reverse complement strand
CGCCGCTGCCACCACACCGCGACCTTCCGCCGAACCGCCGACAATTACCGGCCGACCGACAAGCGATGGGTTGTCGCGTGCTTCGACCGATGCATAGAAAGCGTCCATGTCGATGTGAAGGATCATCGTCCGGTGTCATTTATCGGAGTAGCGATTGTGGACTTTGAAGGCATTTTCCTAGTCGCTCAACTTTGATTCATCCACTTTACAACCGCTTCGGCCGTAGCACGATTCGTCGCCAACGGCACGGAATGAACATCGCACATTCGCATCAACGCCGAAACATCCGGCTCATGCCGCTGGGCAGTCACAGGATCACCAGCAAACGATAGAGCTATCAATCGCGACAGGGCGCTTCACCGATCAACTCTGTCGCTTCCAGACATGTAGAATCGTCGCCTTACCATCTTTCGTCGTGAACTCCGTCGGGCGTTCCCCATCGGGGGCTCCAAAGCACAGAGTCAAAACATCGTCTTCCAACTTGAAGATACCCTTCAACAACATGTTCTCGAAGGGGCCAGCTGTGTCCGTCGAGTCAATCGTCATCGGGTGTTGCGATGGATCTAATTGGTGGGTGCCCTTCATAACCGCAGCACCTACCGTGACGGTGTGCTGATTACCGACGATCACCAGCGATGATCGTTCAACATCCTCTTCCGGTTCGTCTTGGCCATTTGCCTCACCGCAAATCAGCTTCCAGTGTCCTTGAATCATCGTTTTCTCCGCTAGTTCTTTCTAGTCCGACTTCAGGAGTTATCGATCTATGATTCTACACTTCCAGTACATCCGTCGCACCATGTCGGCTGGCCACGATCAGCGGAAAGCGTTTCCCAAGTATGTCGCGATGTGTGTCGACGGCCAAATCCGGATCGTTATTCTCTTCGGACAGATGAGCAAGGCACGCCCATCGCAGCTTACCGTTGACACCACATATCAACTCAGCAGACTCGAAGTTGGACAAGTGCCCGCCTGTTCCGCGAATTCGTTCTTGCAGGAATTCCGGATACGGACCAACGGTCAGCATTTCGGGATCGTAGTTGCTTTCAAGCACAACAGCGTCGAGCGTTTGCATCACGCTGATCAGCTGATCGAATGGGTGTCCGAGGTCCGTCAGGATACCGAGGCGTTTGGTGCCGTCATCGACGACGAACGCCACTCCGTCAACGGCGTCGTGTGGCGTTGGAATCGTTTCGACTGTCACGGAACCAAATCGGAGAATCGCTCCAGATGCGAAGTGCCGTACATCATTGAGAGGCCCCAGAGCGTTGGATCGTTGGGCGGCAGCTAAGGTTTCCTTGGTGGTGTGAATCGGCAGTCCGAACTTCCGCTGGTAAATACCCATGCAACGGACATGATCACGATGGTCGTGCGAAATCACCAGGGCGTCGACATCGGCGATATCACGTCCGTGGGCGGCGAGTCTGGACTGAGCTTGCTTGCCGCTGATCCCCGCGTCAAACAGAAGGCGTACGCCCTTGGATTCGACATAGATGCAGTTGCCGTTGCTGCCGGATTGCAGAGCGATGACTTTCATGGCGACAATTGTACCGCGAATAGCTCTAGTACGAGTAGTTGCCGTGCCTCAGTACGGCCATTGCGGTCGTAACGCCAAGTTGGCAGAACCGAAGTTTTCCGCGGTGATGTGAACCAATGCAAAAATACTCCACTCCGCCCGATACAGATCGCGTTGCTTTCAGCGAACCACTCTCGACGATGTCGTGAAACGCAGCGACTTCATCATTTAATTCGGCAGGACGTCTTTGCATCTCTTTACTCCTTTGATTTTGCCCGCATCCGATTGGCCACCCGATAATTAAGGGGACAAACCACAAGGGGATTGAGGTTCGCCAGAGCGACGAGCAATGCGTATTCGATCTTATGGTCGGAATAGTAGGACTCGCGATCATCTCGGAAATCACTGGCAGCCTAACGCCTGTAATGCTTTACGGATCATGTCCATGCGAGCGAGTCCAGTCCGCAACGCGTCGGGAATCTGGGACTCGCCCCAGAACGCTCCAGCAAGCTGACCACAAACCGCTCCCGTTGTATCGGCGTCGTCACCAAGATTGACCGATTTCAAAACCGCTTCCTCAAAGTCAGCCGCATCGTAGAATGCCCAAAGTGCTGCTTCCAAGCTCTTTACGACATAACCCGAGCCTTGAATTTCTGGTGGATGCTTTGTCCGAAAGCTTCCGGATGCAATATCGGCAATCGTCCAATGAAAAGGTTCAGCTTCCTGAAGTTCAAGAATCGGTCGCCAGTTTGGATCAAGCACATCTTCACGTTCGCATCCATCGATCAGACCGGCGAGTACGACGGCAAAGTACCGACAGGCCGAAAGGCACTGGGGACTAGCGTGTGTCGGAACGCTTGACTCGACTGCCCGCCTTGCTAACTCTTGAACGTCATCGTGCAGCAAGTGAGCATAACGAATTGGCACAGGTGCCATACGCATGATAGAACCGTTGCCACTAGATCTCTCTGCTGTGTCTCCCGCCGAACGAGCGTCGCCAGTCTTTATGAATCGTGACAATGCAGAGCTGACAGTTATGCCAATGTCGAAACAAGTGCCGTTTACTGAATACTTGCCTTCCTGCCACCAGTCACAATATCGCCGGGCCTGGTCATCAAGATCCCAGCCGACTCTGCCCATGCTGTCGGCCAACGCCAGAGCCATGCTCGTGTCATCCGTCCACTCTCCAGTTCCCAAGCGATGCGGTCCGCCCGTTCGATACCCCGTCACGGGCTCGAAGGTTCCCGGTGACTTGAATTCGACCGCCGCACCGAGGGCATCCCCCACGGCAAGGCCGATCAGTGTGCCGCGTTGTCGATCAAGCACGTTCATGTCGTCGCATCCACAATCTTCGACGTTGCTCCATCCGTCATCACGGACTTGATGCCTTTCTCCGTCGCGGTAGTAGTGCCCTCGCGAAATATCATGTTACTGTCATAGATGTCAGGATACTCGACGCCATCAATCTTCAGCTCGATATTGTCCGATGCGTAGTACGCCATCTTTGCGATTCCTGTGCTGAGCGTGAGCAAGGCTGAGTCCGTATCCCGGTGTCGTTGATATTCGTTGTAGTCCGTGAACAATGTCATCTCTGCCACAATGATCACGAACGTCCCAGTCCTTAACTTGACAGCTTTTTCTTTGGACACTCGAAGATGGTAGGTTCGCGTGAAGTTGATCTGCGGCAGCTTCGCGTCTCTCCGCTTGTACCACCCCAGCGGGTCACCAATCACGATTGACAGTATGCCATCGCTCCATCGCATCGAACTTAGCTTAGCTCTCATCTCAAGCGGTCGGTCTGGCCCACACTCGCTTAACTTGTCCCACATCTTCTCGCCGTATGACAGTGGGTTATCGCGAGCCAGTTCGGCCAGCGTTTTGTGCGTTGAGATCAGCCACCGGAGTATCGGGTCAGGCTCAGCGTCTGCTGCGAGGGCAACGCTTGGGGCTAGGACGACCAGTAACAGGGCGAAGCGTCTTGTCATTGCTACCCTTTTGCCGAGACTCGAATGAACATTTTCTAATCGATGGTCTCGTAGCATATAAGCAAGTCCTGCGACTTCACAAACCTTGCACTCTGGCTCATCATACCCAGAAGATCGAAGTTGACATGCCAACCATGCTCTCAGGACGTTGACCAGAATTAGATCACAAATCGAGCAAAAACATTCCCAGAGACCAAGCCTGGTCAAATCGCCGCATCACTTTGCGTTGGTGCTGTCGCTCCCAATGGCCGCAATTTGCGCGCGATCCGCGAACGGACGGTAACATGGTCGTCGGTTCACGTCAGTGGCAGGGCGCCGCGCTAGTTGACTAAACTCGCTGGTCGAGGCTGATTCCTTGAGGCTGTTGACCGTGAGTGGAAATGTAGGGCTTGGAGACAGAGAGCGATTGAAGGATGCTATGCCAGAATGCGAGATTCTCTATTAGTGTCGATTACACCCATGACCTCCCAACACGACAGACCGAAGCGATGGCGCCCCGGGGTGCTGTAAATCCTGCCGAATCAAAATGTCCTGATACCTCCCGGTTGTCGATGGTAAGGGAGGTGTGTCAGGAACGGTCGGGGCGTCCGATTGCCGCGAGTCGGAGCGGACGGCTGCTTTACTTCGGCATTCGCTCAAAGGTGACGAGAATACACTGGTTCTCGCGCGTGGATGAAAACTCTACGGGGCGGTCCTTGCCTGGAGGGGCAAAACAGAGCTTGCGGGTATTCTTGCCGAGTTCATAAATACCTAGAAATTGTTGGCCCTTTCCACCGCCTTCGGCCGGAGTGAAGTCGATGGTCTTTGGCTTCTTCGTAGCATCGAATGTGCTGGTCCCCTTGCCAATCTCGTTGCCTTCCGAGCGAACGCTCCACGTGCCGTCATTGTCATTTACCACTGTAAGTTTTGCGGCGTCTTCTTCCTTGGACCTTTCGCCGTTGATCTCGAGGGAAGTGACTCGCCAAGTGCCTTCAATCAGCTTGCGATCTCGTTGTAGAGCCTTCATATCGGTGTCATTGGCGGAGGCCAACACCGGAATTGCGGCAAGCAATGCGAACAGCAAACTTCTCATATCCGAGCTCTCCTTAAATGACGAACAAGGCGCAGCTTGAGCACACTCACTCTGCCTTGCCTGGGAAAACATGCCCTTTGGCTTCCATTTCGACAGCGTACAGCGAAGTCCGTGCGGTCACAAATAAGGTTTGGTTGCTGGAGCCACCGAAAGAACAGTTAGCTGGCTGTTCGGGGAAACTTATAATCCCGAGCCACTTGCCATCGGGACTATAAACTTGGATACCCAGGCCGGAAGTGATGTACAGATTGCCTTGCGTGTCGATCGTCAAGCCGTCGCCGCCAGTGTCATCTTTCCCTTCGGGTTGTTGCAATTCACAAAATACTTTCCCGGGCCCAAGCTTTCCCGGGCTGGTGACCGGGTACGCCATCATCTGTTTTTGCAAGGAGGGTATCACGTAAAGCGTCTTCTCGTCAGGCGACAGAATCACACCGTTGGGTGCTTTGAGGTCATCGATCAGACGCGACACTTGGCCTTCCTCGGTAGCGTAGTAGACGGCAACGACCTCTTGCGGCAAAGGCATGGGCGCACGGAAGTGTGGGTCCGTGAAATAGATGCCTCCCTCGCGGTCGATCACCAAATCGTTTGGCGCATTAAAACGCTGATTGCGATACTTCGACACAATCGCATTTGTTTCTTTGCTTGCGAGGTCGATTGCGACAAGCCTGCCGTCCATCTCACAAGCCAGTAGCCGGTTGTGATTCACCATCAATCCGTTTGTATGATTCGACGGTTCGATAAATACCGACAAAGTGCCTGACGCGTCGACTTTGTAAATACGGTTCGCCGGGATGTCGCTAAAGTAGAGATTGCCCTGGCCATCCCACGTTGGCCCTTCTGTAAACTGAAGGTCGCCGTGCAGCTTTCGTACGTCATCCTTTGGTCCGATGCCGGGAATCGGATCAGCGGCCAACAGTGTGCTGCTTACGCCGAAACAAACCAATCCACCAGCGACAAGAATATAGATCCATGTTCTCATGTTGCATTCTCTCCGGTTGAAATCAAAGTCAGTAATTCCAGAAGCAAGGCATGACTGAACTCGCAAGAGTTCGGAGCATTATGATACATGCTGACTTCTGGCGTACTCAGCTGCATCGTCAAAACAACTTGGAACTTCCCTATGTACGCAAACCTGTGGCGAGCGCAACTCGCGAAAGTTTAAATCGACAACGCTCGCGACGAATTCGTATTCCGCACTCACTCCATTCAACGATATCGAAGGCGACGAAGCAACTGGGAAACTGGCGTCTACTGCGTTGACGTTACTCTCGGGCGTCTATTCTTTTTGTCGGTAGAAGCACAATAATGGCCCACGGTCGATGGGAGTATCGCGGCGCCGCTCCGTTCGAGCTAGAATTGGGCACCGCCAAATCTGTTATCCGTGTCTGAAACTTAGCCAAGAATCCAAGCGGAACGAATGGATCTGCCATTCCGAGCCGGATAATGCGGACGCGCGGAGATGGTGATCACTCGGCGCTGCACAAGTCTATCTACGGGAGAGTCGAAGGGTATGACTTTGGACAAACTACAAGGCATCGTCGTGCCCCTGATGCTCGTCGTAGGTGTGGTGTGTTCGGCAGATGCCGATGGACCACAATTTGAACTCGTCCCAGCCGAACTGATACGTCAGCGCGATGGCCTCGGCAACGTACTTGCAAAGCTGCGCGCAGGCGAGTCGGTCAACATCGCTTACTTGGGAGGTTCGATCACTGCGGCGCCCGGATGGCGAGTGAAGACACGAGAATGGTTCAGTCGCGAGTTTCCAAACGCCGAGGTGCAGGAGATTCATGCCGCGATTGGCGGAACGGGGAGCGACCTGGGAGTCTTTCGTGTGGAACGGGATGTGCTCCGACACAAACCCGATCTGCTCTTTGTCGAGTTCGCAGTCAACGACGGCGGGGCCTCGCCGCAACGCATCTGGCAAGCGATGGAAGGCATCGTGCGCCAGACGTGGGCCGCCGACCCACATACCGACATTTGCTTCGTCTACACCTACCGTGTCGGCTACGAAGCCGACTTGCAACAAGGTCTTTGTCCGCGTGCCGCGTCGGCGATGGAGATGCTCGCGGATCACTATCGAATTCCTTCGATCAACTTTGCACTAAAGGTTGTCGAACTTCACGAAGCGAAAAAGCTCGTCTTTCAATCGGACCAGCCGACCGAAGATGGTGTCGTCCGATTCTCAAAAGACGGCGTGCATCCTCTGGACGAAGGGCATCAGATTTACGCGGACGTTGCCGCCGAAGCGGTACAGCGATTCGGTGAAGACTCGGTTGCCATCGATCATCAACCTAAATTAAAGACGCCGTTCGTAGCCAATCATTGGCAGGCAGCGAAGATGGTGCCGATCGATGCTGCCATGCTGTCGCCCGAATGGAAAGAACTCCCCCTCGAATCATCACTGATGAAAAGTTTCGGTAGCCGTATGGGGACACTTTGGGAAGCAACTCAACCGGGCAGTCAGATGACCTTCAAATTCCGCGGATCGACGGCAAAGCTCTATGATCTGCTGGGTCCGGACGGTGGGCAAGTAATCATCACTGTTGATGGCCAGACACGCGAGAAACCCGTCGCCAGGTTCGACAGCTATTGCACGTATCACCGTATCGCCACATTGTCGCTCGCCGAAGGACTTGACCCGAATGAAGTTCACACGGTGACTGTCGAGATTGACCCGGAACAGCCCGATCGCCAACCGGTGGCGTTTCGTCTTGAAGATCCCGAAGTCGAACTGAAATCTGGGAAGTATCAAGGAACCAACATCCGTGTCGGCCAGATTCTGGTAATAGGTGACATTCAGTAGCTTCTAAATGTAAATGATGCAGCGTATTTCTTCGTGCTCGCTGCATTCTTTCTCTCAATCCCCGAAGACCATGCTTGGCAGCAGTTCTGATAAGCGGCAGTTGTCTTCGCCCTTCATTGGGCCACCATCTTTGGGTCGAGACTCCGCTTTGGACCGACGGAAAACGGAAGGGGATTTCGGCGCCGAACGCCGGCGCGCATAACGTAACCGATTGTTAATTCTTGCGGGTGAGTGTGGTTGTAAGGGTGATCGCCTTTCGCGAAAGACCCTCAAACTTTGCGTAGCTAATGTGTTCCTCGCGGTTTGCGACGAGCGTTCAAGCGAATCCAAAATCCGACGCTAGCCAGCTACACGCCGGTGAATTATTGTAGAACCGAAGGGCGGATTTTCGGCGTGCAGCATCGCATGCGTTTGCGTGTTTCACTTGCGAGGTAATCGTCATGTGGCTGAAGAATCGGTTCATTCAAAAGCTTGGCGGAGGTTGGCTGGAGTCGTTCGGGCTTCGGGCTTGGTCGAGCATTTTGTTTAAGTCGCTCAGCGCACGCAAAGACCCCGAAGTTGTGCGGCTCTTGCGAGGTATCCACAAAGAAAAGCGGTCGTTGTTGAGCGCTTATGAACAATATCTCGTATACGCACTCGCCAAAGCACAGTCCAAGAAGTTCGAGGGCGCGTTCGCGGAGGTGGGGGTTTACAAAGGCGCGTCAGCAAAACTGCTTTGCGAGGTGAAAGGCAACAAGCCCTTACATCTGTTTGACACGTTCGAGGGACTGCCCGAGGCGAGTGCAGCCGATCGTGACGTGCATCGGAAAGGTCAATATGCCTATGGCCTGGAGAACGTACAGGAGTACCTTCACGGGTACGAAAACGTCCACTATCACAAGGGTCTATTCCCCGACTCGGCGGTCGACGTTCCGCTGCAATCCTATGCATTTGCTCATTTCGATGTCGATCTTTACGAGGGTACGCTCGCCTGCCTGGAGTATTTTTACCCTAAGATGGTTCACGGCGGCGTGATACTTTCCCACGATTATTCGCTTCTGGCCGGAGTCGAACAGGCGTTCACGGAGTTCTTTGCGGACAAACCAGAGGAAGTGATCGACCTGCCGACAACTCAGTGCCTGGTCTTCAAACTGTAGTTCTTCGACCTGCCATTGAAGCCTCAGGAGACTTGCGCCTTGCATACTCTGTTTGTGACAGGAGCCACCGGATTCATTGGGACGCATTTAGTCCACGAACTCGTACGTCGAGGGATCCGTTGCAAGTGTTTGGTTCGGGCTTCGTCAAAGACCGATCATTTGCCGACTCATGGGGTCGAGTACATTTTGGGATCGATCGAAGATCCGAATTCGTATCGCGCAGCGCTCGAAGGCTGCGATACGGTGATCCATCTGGCGGGAGTGGTTACCGGTCTCAATGAAGCACAGTTTCTCAAGATCAATGGAGACGGGTGCGCCACGCTGGCGGACGCGTGTCTTGAAACCAGTCGCCCTCCAAAACTGGTTTCCGTTTCTTCGGTCGCCGCCTCTGGACCGCCACCCATAGGCGTGACCGTTCGTGACGAGACGCATGCCCCGGCACCGGTTTCTCTGTACGGAAAGAGCAAGCTGCGGGGCGAAGTTTTGCTTGCTGAACGAGCGGACAAGATGCCAATTACGATCGTCCGTCCCGGAATTGTCTACGGACCTCGAGATACAAGCTTGCTCGAGATGGCTCGCCCAATTTACCGCTGGCGATTGCATGTCGTCGTAGGATTTCGTACGCCGCCACTCTCGCTGATCTACGTCGACGATTTGGTGCAATTCATCCTGACGGCAGCGGCTCAGGGCGAATGCCTGCGAGCAGATTCAGAGAGTACACAGGGAATTTACTTTGCGACCGACGATTCGGAATTCCCCACTTACTGGGAGCTTGGTCAACGCGTTGGCCAGTCGCTGAACCGGCGCGTTTTCGTCTGGCCTGTCTGGCGGTGGGTCGGTTGGTGTATTGGTTTTGTATCACAAAACATCACGAAGCTGACGAAGCGCACAAGTCTGCTAACTGTCGACAAAATTCGTGAGGCGACCGTTCGTTCCTGGGCTTGCTCCGGTCAAAAAGCACGCGAACAACTTGGTTTCGCGCCCGCTCGTTCGCTGGACGAGAACCTCCGCCAGACACTGCGTTGGTATATCGAACACAATCAGATTTAGCGTTTCAAGCCTTTCCGCTGCAAACTGTGTTCACATCGGATCTTCGCCCCGGCCCAATGTTCAGCGGCGGAATGCAATCGTTGAATTCGGCAAAACTCGCACACACCTTACTCGATCCTGGGCAATCGTCTGAGTTGGCGGCCTTCTCAATTCCGCCGCTTGTTGCCTTGGCGGCAAGCTCGCACCTGGAGCAGTTCTGTAACCTAAAGTTCTGAAGGAAAACATGGAGCAGGTGATGGAATCAGCTGTCGATCGAGAATTTCAAATCAAGCATTGCGTAACGTGCGACAGTCCTTTGCCGACTTTAGTAGTTGGTGGCAGTGGTCCCGTCCGCGAGTGGGAATGCCTGAATTGCGGTGCGACCTACTTGGCGCGTCTCTCGCCTACGGCGCCGCATGATCTCAGAGACCGGGTCAAACCTGCGCACTATTTCCCCGAGCACCGCGGCGCAGCCACGAAGGTGCGTATCAAAGATCTTGAGCAAGAACTGAGACGGCATCCTCGCAAGCCGTTAATGATGAGCGTTCCGGCGATGCAGTTGGACTACGATCACTTCCCTGTGGGCGACGAATTCAGCGTACTTACACGGAATCTATCCGCGAGTGGAATCGCAATCATTCATACCAAACCTTTGGTCGGCAAGTTGGCACTTCTAATCGAGTTGCCCGAGATCGGGCATGTTCAGTTGCTCCTCCGAATTGTGCGTTGCAAACAAGTCGGTCAACTCTACGAAATGGGCGGCGCATTCTTCGACCGTCGTTAACTACCGGTGCGGGCTTCGGTATGTCTCGTCAAACACTCTGGCGGCGCTCAGGTCGACCGTACGACACTCGTTCCAACTCAATCTGCTGACGTCGCAAGAGGCTCAACGCGAGCCGAAACGATGGTGCCATTGAAAGGGTTGGGTGCTTCGTAATCGCCTGCAGCGGAAAGGTCGTCGCGGCCGATCGACAATCCATCTTTGGGTTGCACTGGAATCAAACCGGGAACTCGACCAACACCTTGGAGTTTGCCATTCACCTCGAGCGACATTCCCTCTTTGGACAACATCGCACGTAGGTCCTGCGTTTTGCCAGTGGCCACGTCGCCAACAATCCGATTTACCGTGCCATTGATTCGAACGTCAAACGCGGGCCTGCCGTTTATAAAGTGAAGCGCGAAACCCTGCTCTCTGCCACCTTGAGCCACGACGACTCCATGCGGTGCTTCGGCCTTGATCTCGGCAGTGATTTCGAGAGAGCGCAAAGCGATCAATGGCGAATCGTCCCGATTCGTGTTTGAAACAGTGTTGCGATTCTTGGAATCATCGTGAATGGGCTGCGCGGCGCGATGCGTTGCCAATTGCTGTATGAGCTGTGCCACGACGTCTTTGTTTTCCGTGGCCAAGTTCTTTGTCTCGAGTGGGTCGTTCTCATAGTCATACAATTCGTACTCGATACTCTCGGAGTCGCCGTCCCAGGGCTTCCATTCCACGAGCCGATATCGATCAGTTCTGATCGCTCGACCCAATCGATTTCCCTTCGGAAAACAGTGGTAGGCGTGAGTGCGAATGCTCGCGTTCGGGTTCTTTAAAACGGGAAGAAGACTACTTCCGTCGATGGGTTGCGGACCGGTCGGAGCAGGCAGACCGGCGAGTTCGCACAGAGTCGGATAGATGTCAACGGTTTCAACGAGCGCCCGTGAGCTGCTGTCCGCCTTCGTCACACCAGGGGCCGAGACGACAAGCGGAATTCGATTCGCTTGTTCATAGTTGGTATGTTTGGTCCACATGCCGTGGTCACCCAAGTGGTAACCATGATCGCCCCACAGCACGACGATCGTGTTGTCATTCAGGCCAAGATGCTCCAAGCCATCTAGCACTCGACCAACTTGAGCGTCCATATAACTGAGCGCGGCATAGTAGCCTTGAATAAGAGTGCGAGTCAACTCTTCGGAGAGTGGCGGTTGCTCTGGCACCGGCTTGTACTGATTCAATTCACCAATCGTTTTCCCGGCGTATTTCGGTGCGTGTTGTGGTGGTTCGGTAACTTCCGCAAGTTTCATGGCTTGCGGATCGTAAAGGTCCCAGTACTTTTTGGGAGCGCAGAACGGGAGATGCGGCTTCGTGAATCCTAACGCCAGAAAAAACGGCTGGTCAGAAGACGCATACGCTTGCAGCCGTTTAATGCCCTCCGCGGCGATTCGGCCATCTGCATACGCCCCATCCTCGACATCTGCCGCTTCCCATGCCGCTCCGCGCGGTAAGCCTTGTGCTGGCTGGTTGCTGAACAACGCCTGTTCTTTCGTCAGTTGACCGTTTGTGCTCTCGGGCAGCACGTAATCAATCACTTTGTCGGTTTGGAACGGAACACTCCAAGAGGCATCATCGCCAACATTGCCGTGCCCAATATGAAAGACTTTGCCAATCCCCGCCGAGTGATAACCGTGCTGTTTGAAGTACTGCGGCAGCGTAATCGCGTCTGGGACGGCGCGGCGGAAATTATAGCCGAGGCTGTAAATCCCCAACGATGTCGAACGAGCTCCCGTCAATAGATTGTTGCGTGAAGGAGCACAGACGGCCTGATTGCAATACGCCATATCGAAACGCATTCCACTGGCTGCCAAACGATCGAGATTCGGAGAGCGTACCCAGTCTTCGCCGTAAGCACCAAAAGATGGCTTGAGATCATCGACCAATATCAACAACACGTTGGGACGGTCGACGGCAAATGAGCTTTGGATGCCGAAAGCAACCATCGGCAAGAGCAGAAAAAAGCCGGTAAAGCGCGCAGGAGTCATAAGCATCAATGCCAATCAGAAGTTTCCGGTAAGCGGCAATCGGCGAGAGGATTCGTACGAAGCAAGTACAGATTCCTCAATCAATTTTCTCGCCGCTCTGCCAATTCACGAATTGCTCGCTCCATCCGCTCCATCCGCTCGTGCAATTCGCGAACGTGGTGCGAGAGTTCCTCGACATGGTGATGCAATCGTTCCTCAGCTTCAGCTTCTCGTCCGTGCCGTTGACGCTCTAAATCACGTTGGCGCTGTTCTGCTTGCCGCGTCAGATCCGCAGCTAGATCGTTCATGCCGGCGGCGTGTAGATGCTCGGCAGCAGCACGGATATGTTCGATTTGTTCATGGCTCTGCGCGTGATGTTCCTCTCTTTCCCTCGCTTCTCGCTCATGTCTTGCTCGTTCTTGCTCTTCAACTTCAAGCCGTTCTCGATGTTGCTCGACGCGATCTGCTTCTTTACGAATCTCACGCACTTGGCGGCTAAGCCTTTCCGTTTCCTCGTCCGAAAGTTCACCGCGACGTTCTTTCAGCACGCGTTCCATCTCTGCGGCTCTCGTGCGCAGCGCTTCACTCTCGCGAGGATCGGCCTGAGCCGTCATCACAAAGTAACCTACTGCACCTGCTAAAACGGCCATGGATAGGGCAACTTTGGTGGTCATGCTTGCAACTCCTATTTGACGAAACGCGGGTTATCTCGGCCCCAATGCTGAACGGATTGGGATCGCGACCGGTGATCTCTCGATCAGGCTTTAGGCCCCTATCATAGTGCAAACGACGTTCTCACCCAAACCTGAATCCGAAGTCGAATCTCCTTGATGGTTCGGAGAATAACTAGGCGTGCCGGCGTTTCCGCAGACGCGTTGGCGGGGGCTTCGCCGTTCACGCTGGCCATTTAATGACTGGACGCTTGCAGCGCGGTATGAATCACCTTTGCGTTCATCCCGCTCGTCATAACTACAGCCTGGTATCGCCGAGCGAGCTAGACTTGTCGTAGCGATCGCAGTGGATAGTCATGCCACCAGAATACGCCACGACGCTCGTCAGGCTGGCGTCGCGGCGCGTATCGTTGTACGGAGCAATCGCGATGAGCGAGTTCAAGCAATTCGAGCAGCCAAGCTTCACGACAAACTATCTGGGTGATGGCGTGCAATATCGGCTGCCGCGCCGGCAGCTCGGTCGCGCTCGCCACCTGGGATGGATCGTCTTCGGTGCTGGGTTAATTCTGAGTTTGTTCATGCTTGGATGGATGTCAGGCCCGATTCTGATGGGGGTCAAAGAATTTCAAATCGGTAACGCGGGCGGTTGGTTTTCGATTGCGTTCGGTTGCTTCGGCCTGATAGGGCTGATACCGGGACTAGGAATGCTGCAAGGCGGATTAGCAATCGTTTCTAACCGGACTCGTTGCGAGGTTGAATTGCGGGATGGCCAGGTTTTCGTAAAGGAGCGGTTCTACTTTGCGAGGATGCGACGCAAGCGTGACATCGCCGGCATCAGAGAGTTGCAAGTTTCTGACGGCAGCGAGCATTTAAGCGCCATTCATGGGCCGCGAAGTCAGAAGCACAACACCGCGATTTGGCTTGGGGATTCGGATCACGCTTTGGTCGCCAAGACGAACCACAAGAAAACCTTCCTCCTGGCAGCGGCCTATCCACACGATCTTTTGATGCGACTAGCGGAGGAGCTCGCTCCGCGACTTGAAGCCGAACTGAGTCGGCCGGTGGCGAAGTTCGACCGTGATCCAAAGGAGATCATCGAACGTGATGGAACGCCACAAAAGATATCAATTACCGAAGCCTCGATCGACACGAAAGAGCCCATTTCTGTGCCCGAACGACCGGCGGGCAGCACAACCACCATCGAGCGGCGCGACTACGGTATCACCATCGAGATTCCGCCAGCCGGACTCTGGAAAGGTTCGAAAGGACTGTTCTTCTTCGCGCTGATTTGGAACGCGTTCATCAGCATCTTCTTCGTTGTGGGCACGCTAGGTGCGATTGGCGTGATTGAAATGCAAGGCGATGGTCCACCCTGGCTGATGCTGCTTATCATGATTCCATTTCTGGGTGTTGGGATCAGTCTCCTGGTTGCGGCTGTCAATATGGGCCGGCGGCGTGCCACCATTGCAACCGCCGACGACTTGGTAATGATTGTGCGCCATTCGATTTTTGGAAAGACAACGCGAGAATGGTCCGCCGTTGACATCGAAGCGATTCGTTGCGGCAACAGCGGAATGGAGGTAAATGACATTCCGGTGAAGGAACTTCAAATCATCCCTGTTGGCGAGAAGAAATTCGGTTGCCTGAGCCAGTTGGAAGACGACGAGTTGCAATGGATCGCTGCCGAACTGAACCATTCGCTAGGAATTGATCCCCGTTCTACACGAGACGAACATCAGCTCGCGGAAGTCCAACGCGATGCATCCGGTTCCGTGACCGCGCGACCCGGTGGCCGAATTTCGCTCGAGCGGACGATTGACGGACTTCGAATCGATATACCGCCCGTTGGACTACTGAAGTACGCCGGGTTGGTGATCTTTGGCTTTGTCTTTGTTGCGATTGGTACAGGGATCGGAATTGGCGTCAATTGGGATGCCTTCGAGCAAGGAATCGAAAGGCTCCGTCTATCAGAACTTCTCTTCGCAGCAGCCTTTCTGCTCGGCTTTGGAGGCGTCGGTGTGGCGGTGATGTGCAGCGGACTTGTGGCTGGACGAAGACGTTTTCAGTTGCAAGTCACACACGACGAATTGATACTCGTCCGTCGCGGGCCATTTTTAAGCAAGACGTTTCGGTGGCATCGCGACGAACTGGATTCCATTGCCGTGAAGGACAGCGGAACCCAAGTCAACAATCAAAGTCTCTACCAAGTCTACATCCATTCCGAGATAGGCGATTCGGTAGGCATTATGACTGGACAAGATCGCGCCGATTTAGCAATCGTTTCAGCGGCCTTAAACGATGCACTTGATATTGTCCCGCCGACCGCCTAACACTGCTGAATCTGGAGTGTCACAACGCGGCTGAACTTGTTACGGCTTCGACGGCTCCGACCAGATCGGTAACAGCGATTTCCAGGTCTGCGATGACTTCCGCCGCCGAGGTCAAGTCGCCTTCTTGCCCCAGCGTCTCCAGGCGTTTGGCCATGGCCACCACACTCTCTGCGGCGAATAAATCCGCGGAGCTCTTCAACGTATGTGCGCCGCGATGAACTTGTTTTGCGTCGTCCGAAGCCAAACCGCTGCGAATGTCATTCAACAATTTTGGACACTCTTGCAAAAGGATTTGCGCCATTTGCCTGAATCCCGCATCGCCACCAGGGATACGAGATCGAGCGGCTTGCAAATCAAAGATATCAGGTTTGTCGTTTAGATCGGTTGATTCGACGCGAGTGACGCCTTCGCCGCTGACAATCGCCGGTACAAATGTCTCGATCGCCGCTCGGAGCTTGGTCGGGTCAACTGGCTTCGAGACATATCCGTCCATCCCCGCCGCTAAGCACTGCTCGCGATCCCCCTTCATTGCGGCAGCGGTCATGGCGATGATTGGCGTGTGGCCTCCCTGCTGCCTTTCGAGTTCACGGATTGCGATGGTCGCTTCGAAGCCGTCCATTTCCGGCATGTGAACATCCATCAAGACCAAGTCGAATGCGTCATGCTTCACGGCTTCAACAGCTTCCCTCCCGTTATTCGCAATCGTTACGCTGTGGCCTTCGATTTCCAAGAGTCCTACCGCGACCCGCTGATTAACGAGACCATCTTCCGCGAGGAGGATATGGAGCGAGTTGCGTTGCGACCGTTCAACGACTGACTCGGTCGGGCGAACGTCGTCTACAACAGATTCGCCGACAGCGGCAAGGATCGTCTTCAACAACTCAGATTGCACGAATGGCTTCGACATGTGTCGAACGATTCCCAGGCTGCGGCATCGTTCGGCGTCACCCGGTCGTACGCCCGAGGAAATCATCATCATCGTACAATCTGCAAACCGCTCGTCGGCTCCGATCTTTGCTGCCAGTTCAAATCCGTCCATCCCGGGCATCATGCAATCCAGCAACGCTAACTGGTACGGCTCGCCACGCTCCAACGCTCGTTCCATCTCAACGAGAGCCGCGTCACCGCTGTCGGCACGTCCCGGCCTCATCTTCCAATTGGTAAGGATTTCTTCCAGGATTCTACGGTTGGTACGGTTGTCGTCGACGATCAATGCGGGTAGGCCCTCGAGGGCATCGATGTCGATCCGCGGTCGATTCGCTTGTTCGGTGCCGATATCAAAGACCGCCGTAAAGTGAAACGTCGTGCCGCGACCGACCTCGCTTTCGAGCCAAATCCGTCCACCCATGATCTCGACGAGTTGAGATGAAATCGCCAGACCAAGCCCGGTTCCGCCAAACTTTCGAGTAATCGAAGTATCGGCCTGCTGAAACGCCTCGAAGACGGCGTCTTGCTGGTCAGGAGAAATGCCTATACCCGTGTCTCTCACGGAGAAGTGCAAACACACTTGCTCGTTCGTCCGCGATTCCTCGGACACATCGATCATGACCTCACCTTCTTCCGTGAACTTGATTGCGTTACCCGCAAGGTTCACTATGACCTGACGTAGGCGCCCGGCATCGCCGATCAGATTATCAGGCAGCGCGGGATCGATGCGGCAATTCAACTCGATTCCTTTATCGGCCGCTCGTACGCCAAGTGTCTGCCCGGTCTTGCCCACGCAATCCCTGAGACCAAAGTCGGTGGCTTCCAGTTCGAGTTTGCCGGCCTCGATCTTGGAGAAGTCGAGTATGTCGTTGAGCAGTCGCAGCAATGCATCCGCCGAATCCTTGACCATAGAGAGGTAATCGTTTTGCTCGGCGGATAATGTCGTACTTAGCATGAGCTCAGTCATTCCGATGATACCGTTCATCGGCGTGCGAATTTCGTGGCTCATGTTCGCGAGAAAGTCGCTCTTCGAACGGTTCGCATTCTCAGCAGCCTCTTTAGCTTCTTTCAGTTCCACCTCCGTTCGTTTTCGATCGGTTATATCGCGGCAGATACCGACCAATCCTTCGACCTTGCCGTGACGGTCACGCAGCGGAGCTTTCGTTGTCAACAACCAGCGTTTGTGACCTTCGTGATCGATCGACTCCTCTTCGCGGTTCGGCAGCAGCACACCGGACTTGATCACCGTTTGATCGCCCGCATAATACGCATCCGCCAATTCCGTTGGCCAATAATCATAGTCGCTTTTACCGATGACTTCTTCGCGAGAACTAGCGCCTAAGTCGCGGAGCAACGTTTGATTCACGGTTCGGTATTTGCCGGACGCATCTTTGGCAAAAATGTAGTCCGGGAGGTTGTCGATCAGTGTTAACAAGAGGTCGCGTTCACGTTCCAGCATCTCCTCGAACTCGTCGCGCTGTTCCTCCGCTCGCTTGCGGTCTGTGATATCTCGCAAGAAGACCGTGAATACGAACTCGCCGCCTTGTGTCACTCCCTGGGTCGCCATCTCGGCGATGAATTCCGTGCCATCTTTCCGGAAGGCGGGGACGTCCAAGCGTTGTCCCATCATGGAGCCCGTTCCCGAGCTTTGGAAGTTCTGAAAACTGCGACGCTGCCGCTCTCGGACATCCGGCGGCATAAACAGTTCACCCATCTCTTTACCGATCACCTCGCTACTCTTGTAGCCAAATGTCTTTTCGGCGGCGGGGTTGAATTGAACTATTTTCCCGTTTGAATCCATCGTAATGATGCAATCCAAGGCCGCATTGATGATCGCGTGAATGCGTGCTTCGCTCTCGACCAACGCGTCATCAGAATTCTGCGATCGTGGTCTCGTCTTCAATCGCTCGATTGCTACCCGAATGGTACGCAACATGATTTCCCCGGACAGTTTTGTCTTGCAGAGAAAATCTTGGGCACCTGCCTTGATCGCACCTAGCACCATCGCTGGTTCGTCTTTAGAACTCAGCGCGATGACGGGCGTATTAGGCGACTGCGCAACCAACTGAGAGATGACGTCGAGTCCGCTCGAATCAGACAAGCGGAGATTAGCTAAAACCGCATCAACGCCGCCGACGCCGAGTCGAATGAGAGCTGATGACAGGGTGTCGCGACAGACGACGTCGATCGATTCGCCGCCTTCACGAATGAGGTGACGTTCAATCAACTTTGCGTGGTCGGGTTTCGCCTCGACCAGCAGTATCGTGAGTCCGGCGTCTGCCATTGAAGATCCTCGTCGAGGTGCATGCTCAGAGAAAAAAGACAAGGCGTTGAGCTGCAACTAAATCACGACCGTTAAGCTATTCGACCCCTCCAATCTAGCCGTTGTGAACTCGGCATTCAAGTTCGCGGAGAGTCGGGTAGTGGTACACTTTGATCGTAGGTCGTGTGAAACACGCCATCTTTGTCGCCGCCGGTGCATTTCATGCACCCTACAGAAGGCAAAGTGTACCACCACCGGGAGTCGCACGAAGTTTCAGTCGACTCGCTCGGCCTTCACGACGAAACCTAAAGTCACGAGCCAGTCGCCTTGTCCAAGTGTTCAACTCCGCGAAGTTGGCAACGCGCACCGGAGTTAACGCATGTAACTTATCCATATTCTCCGCAAAAAAGCGGTCGTCGCGACTGGTATCGCAAACGCAAAGTCGATTAGAATCACTTACATAGGTGAGTTCTCATCCATCCCGGGTTACTTGTAATGCCGACTGCGTTATCAATCGACTCCTTTGTAGAACTGGTGCAGCGCAGCCGCCTGCTGTCCGCTGACCAGATCCAACAGGTGTTGCAGGATCTCGAGGCCGAAGGCAAACAAGTCGACACTCCCGAAGCATTGGCGGATGTGCTGGTACGTCGAGATTTATTGACCAGTTGGCAAGTGGGCTTCCTGCTCAAAGGAAAGCACAACGGTTTCTTTCTCGGTTCGTACCGCTTTCTGAAAATGTTGGGTAAGGGCGGAATGGGTGCCGTTTACCTGGCCGAACACCAGATGATGCGTCGTCGCTGCGCAATCAAAGTCCTTCCAAGCAAGTTGATCAGCGATAGCTCGTCGGTGCTGGAGCGGTTTTACCTTGAGGCCCAAGCCGTCGCGGCGCTGGACGACCCAAACATCGTGCGAGCTTACGATGTCAACAAAGAGACGCAAGGAAAGCGCGAGATTCACTATCTCGTGATGGAGTATGTTGACGGTTGCGATCTTCAGGTGTTAGTGCAGCGAAAGGGTCCCTTGGACTACCTGCAGGTTGCTGACTTTGCTCGTCAGGCGGCCAGTGGTCTGGCACACGCCCATGAGTGCGGCTTGATTCATCGCGATATCAAACCCGCAAATCTGTTGATCGACGAACGGGGAGTTGTCAAGATTCTCGATCTGGGGCTGGCCAGGTTTTTCGACGATCGACTTGATGCTTCGCTCACGACGACTCACAACGAATCGATCCTCGGCACCGCAGACTACCTCTCGCCTGAGCAAGCTCTCGACAGCCACAAAGTCGACACGCGAACGGACATCTACAGCTTGGGATGCACTTGCTACTTTATGTTGGCCGGTCATCCTCCATTTCCTGAAGGCTCAGTGGCTCAACGGCTGATGAGTCATCAGTCCAAGTCTCCTAAGGCGATCGAGAAGATACGACCGGACGCTCCGGCGGATCTGGTAATGATTGTCGAAAAGATGATTGCGAAGAGCGCTGACAATCGCTACCAAACGGCGAGAGAAGTTGCCGACGCTTTCACCGCCTGGCTTGCCAAACACGCGGACGAAGATTGGAAGAAGTCTCACGGGGCGACCTTCGATGGTTCCCTCTCTCACCTTCGTCACGAGCCCACTCGAGCGAAGTCAGCAGCGACGGAAGAAACGGATCTCGAACTCGGGCTTGCCGTGACTGAGGATCTTGGTCTTGCCCCGCTGCCGGGCGAGAGTGCGTCTAGCGGTTCGAGTAGTGTGGTATCGCAGAATGCAAAATCGACGGACCCAGCCGACTCGGCAAGTGACGGAGAACTTGGACTCGATCAACTCGAAGAACTTGATCCGTTGACACCCGACCTGGGAAGTAGTTCTTCCTCCGGTGGTCTCGATAATCTGCTCAATGAAGCGCTAGATAATTACCCGCAGTTTGAAGCGAATCCCAATCTTGCCTTGCCTTCTGCGCAGACCGGAATGGCATCTGGCATTCATCGTGCCGCGCAGCCGACGGCGGCTGCGGCAGGCGAGTCGAATCAGCTATTGAAGCTAATCTTGATAGGATTCGCCGTCAGTGTGCCGCTTTCAGTCGTGATTCTGCTCGTGTCTAGCCGCTTTGATACACCCGAAATGCAAGAGTCGGTTGCAATAGGATATGACGATGTCACCGACGAGCCCTCGCAGACTGAAGACCCGTCCGTTACCGACGTCGCGCCACCAGTCTCGCCCGAGGTTCCCGGGGAAGACGACGTAACGCCATCTCGCGAAGGAAACGCTAAACCACCCGAGGTTGCCAGCGACCCTGATCCATCACCAACCGCATCCGCTACATCGAATACAAAGCCGCTTTATCCCGAATCCGCGAGCCCAAAGGACATGACGGCGAGCGCGAGCTCAACGTCAGACCAACCGGCTGAGACGCCGCCAGCTTCCGACGCGAATGAGAATCCCAAGCCAAGCGACGTTGCGTCAGCACCATCGACCCCAAGTAAATCCACGTCCAGTTCTGACACGGCAACCCCTGATGACAAGCCTCAAGTCAAACAATCGGAACCAAAGACGCCTACTCCAGAACAGACGAAAGCGTTATTCGCCGGAATCTCGAAGGCGGTGGTGAAACTCGACCGGGAACCGAATCGCAAGACTTATACTTATGATCTGATGGTTCTAAAGACGGCACAGGAAACTTTAGAGCGGCTGAAGATCAATGTCTTGTCCGAACCTCAAGGCAACTCAACAGCGGTTCTTACGCTATCCTTCGACTCGGATCGCGTTGGAACGGCAGTCGTTTTTCGCTTAGGCGCCGAATTGATGTGTACGGATAGCGAATTCGGCGAAGTCATCGTCTGGAAGCAAGCGGAAGTACTGGATCCAATGAGCGTCAATGTATTGGGGCCCACGCCGCCAAACGTCCTTCGAAGCAAGGTGTCCGCCTTCTATAGTGCGCTCACCAAAGATTACAAAAATGCGTCCACAGAACCGTGAATCCCACCGATAACTAACGGGTGCGGCGCAATTGAGGTCTGAATTCGATGACCGCGGCTAGTGCTTGATGACGTCGACCACTCGAAAACTAATGTATAGCAATGTTCTCGCGATCGCTTCCTGCGCTTCGATGCTTTGACTAGGTTCTCGCCAGCACTCCTTCGTATCACACTCCTCCTATGCACGACGTAGTTAATATTGCCGCTTACAAATTTGTTCCGCTCGATGATTTGAAGGAGCTTCGTCGGCGGCTGCGAAAACGGTGTGTACGCTGGGGGCTGATGGGGACGATTTTGCTCAGCACGGAGGGGATCAATTTGTTCGTCGCCGGAAGTCGGAGTGCGATTGACAAGCTGCTGGTTGAACTGCGAGGCATACCGGGGTTACACGACTTACCGGTTAAGGAAAGTTTCAGCGACCAACAACCGTTCAATCGCATGCTGGTGCGGATCAAGCAAGAGATTATCGCATTTGGCGTCGACGGCATCGCGCCTCTCGTCAAGACGTCTCCAAAGCTGGCGGCTCGCGAATTGAAGCAGTGGCTCGACGAGGGCCGCCCCGTCACGCTGCTTGACACACGTAACGACTACGAAGTCAAGCTTGGTACATTCCGAAATGCATTGCCGATCGGAGTCGATCACTTTCGCGACTTCCCCGAGGCCGTAAGGCGATTACCTGCAGAAATGAAAGAGCAGCCCGTCGTAATGTTCTGCACGGGCGGCATCCGCTGCGAAAAGGCAGGCCCCTTCATGGAGCGTGAAGGATTCAAACAGATTTTTCAGTTGGATGGGGGAATTCTAAAGTATTTCGAGGAGTGTGGCGGCGATCACTACGATGGAGATTGCTTTGTATTTGATCAGCGCGTTGCGTTGGACTCGCGGCTGCGGGAAACGGATGCCGCGTTATGCTTTGCGTGCCAAGAACCTCTGACGGTTAAAGATCAGCAATCACCAAAATACATTCCGGGCCAATCCTGTCCGTACTGCTTCAAAGAGCCAGAGGAGTGGCTCAGCATCACAATCGAGCAACGCCACGCAGCAATTCAAGCGGCGACGACACCGCTGCCGGGTTCGCAGCCCTACCAAAACAAACGACCGATCAAAGTGCCGCAGCGTTTTGACGGCTTTCCGTTTATTGAATTTCTTGTCAACTGTTTGCCTCACGTACCCCGCTACGAATGGCAGGCCATCTTCGACGAAGGATTCATGGTCAATGCCGATGGTCCGGTTTTGGCAACGCGAATCGTTTATGCAGGCGAGCGTTTCCATCATGTGTTGCCGGGCACGATTGAACCCGATGTTAATCCCAATATTCAGATTCTCTTCGAAGACAAATCTATCATCGTCGTGAACAAGCCAGCTCCGCTGCCGATCCACCCCTGCGGCCAGTTCAATCGCAATACGCTCATGCATATCATGGCCGAGGCATATCGCCCTGAGCGTCCGCGTGTCGCCCATCGCCTTGACTCGAACACAACTGGAATCGTGGTGATGAGCCGGACGCGGCACATGGCAGGTTTGTTGCAGCCTCAATTTGAACGGCGGGAAGTCGACAAAACTTATTTGGCACGAGTTCACGGTCATCCTGTGGAGGACGTTTTCAGGTGTGAAGCTCCGATCAGCATCGAGAACGGAGCCGTGGGCGTTCGTACGATCGATCCCAAGGGTTTGGAATCGCTGACTGAGTTCAGAACGCTCCTGCGCCTCGACGATGGAAGTTCGTTTGTCGAGGCACGGCCGATCACCGGTCGTACGAACCAGATTCGGCTTCACCTTTGGCATCTTAATTTGCCGATTGTCGGTGACCCGCTTTATCTTCCGAACCAGCAGGTCGGTCCCAAGCAAACTCTGTCGCTCGTTGATCCCCCGCTCTGTTTGCACGCTTGGCAGATCGTTTTCACGCATCCACTTTCCGGTGAGCGCATTAGCTTCGAGGCGCCGCTGCCGAACTGGGCGGAGCATTTCGGCGGCGTTGAGCGAGCGACCGCGAGTTTGTAAGAACTCAATGCATCAGGGAGTCTTTGCCTCGAAAGGCCAGCGGCTCTTTTTGGCCGCCGGCGCTCCCTCGGGCTTTGCGTCGACTGTAGAAACGCTCTCGGCATAGACAAGCTTACCCGTATAGCCATCATAGAATTGGACGATGACTTGCGGCTCGTCGTAAGGGACGAATTGATATCCGACGCCGGTTGGTTTGGCGGCTTTCATGATGTTGTTGATATTCACGATGCCGTAATAGGTATTTCTTTGTCGGCTGTAGTGGACGTTGTCGGGGAAGCCGGCGACCCACTTGACCTTCACTTTGCGACCTTCACTGTCGAACCAACCGCCAAACGGAGGCAACCCCGCGGTCCCGATCGGGTGTCCTGCCGAGTTCAGCGGACCGACCATAAACTCCCAAACATTATCGGTGATCTGAACGCTGAAGGAATTATGGACATCGCCCGTAAAAATCATGACGGGTTTTTGTAACGCGTCGAGTTCAGGGATCAGCTTCTCGCGTTCGTGAACATACCCGCAAAAACCATCGCCCTTCGAGCCGGTGCCGCCCTCCGGCTTTACATGATAACCCGAATGATAGATCGTCCAGGGATCGGGTGAGATCACGAAAATGAAGTCAGCTTCCGACTCCTTTACACCGTTCAAGAACCAATTGCGTTGTATGTCGCCAAGGATGAATCGATCAGGATCGTGAGCTCGCTTTTCACCGAAAAACTTCGAACGTTCGCCGCGAGTGTCGAGAAAGAAGAAGTGGCTGTTGCCAACGACGCGGTCAAAGTAGTGGTGAGTTCCGATGCTGTAGGGCACTTCGCCACTTACTTTAAAGGCAGGAGTTATGCGAAGGTGATGCGAGTCGATAACATCCACGAGTCCATAGACTCCGATGTTAGCACCACCGCGATCCTTCTTGGTTAAACCATCTCCTTTCATGAAGTGACCTACGTGGATCGTACTGACTTGTTCTCTCTTGAGCGAGCTAAAGTCCGCATCTGGATCGAACAGGACGTCGTCGCCGTTCGCTGCGGTACCCACTCCGAAGCGTAACGGCTGCTTTCGATCGGTCTCGTCGTTCGCCCAACCCGCATATTGCTGCCACACTGCTAGCGCGTCGTCACGTTTCAGAAAGTCGCCGTCTCCCAATCCAATCTCGCCGCTGCCATCAAGGTTGGAATTTACTTCGTGGTCGTCATACATAGTCATGAATGGAACGTAGCGAAACAAGTTCGACATATTGCGACCACGATTGAGGTAGAGTTTGTAGTTCGCCGCGTATCCCGCCCGAGTGCCGTCCAACACTTCTTCGTAGGTGAAGTCGCCGTTGACGATGTGAAACGCGATGTCGTCGGCATGCCGCTGGAAGATGTTCAGGAACGAAGGGGGATTCGAATAAATTCCCAACGGCGCGTCTGGCAACAGTTGTCGCGAGCAACATCCAATCGAAAACGCGAAGTTGAAAAGCCCTTCGCCATTGTTCAGCGGATCGTGAAAGCTTGTCGCATCGGGAAGAGTCCTAAACGAAGGCCAAGGCCTGTCAAATTCCATGCGAGTGTCGATCAACCCCGTCGTATCAATCACGCCGTAGTAGTAACGAGTGTTTGGCATTAAACCGACAAGGTCTACATAACCAGTATTGTCGGCAGCCTCCAGCGTTGAGCCGACAACCGAGGGGCTCGCTGCCGTCAGTGGCGTCTTTGTATCGTAAGCAATGCGAAATTGCATGGGCGTCTTACTGCGTATCCAGACCCGCATTGAGGTCGGCATCGGCTTGCCAAGCATTGGGCCGTGGGTGATCTCACTGGTGTGATAGGGCATCACTTCATGAGCAATGGGATCGGGCCAGTCGAGTCGAGTGAACTGTGCAAATCCCGAGGAAACCGTCGCCGCAGCGGCTAACACTTGTACGGCGCAAAAGACCTGAACTTCATGGCGTCTAAGCATCGTGGAGCCTTAAAAATGAGACCAGGTTACGAGACAAGTCTTTGCGAAAGCGACTCGCCATGCTGTAGAATGGGGCGTGGGCGTCTGTATGTTGCAGAACGCATAAGTTTACCCAGCATAGTCGACAAGTTTTGCGATGACACCTCATCAACGCCTCCTGCAAACCGTTTCTAGGCGCGAACTGTTCCAGAATCTAGGTACCGGCGTCGGTTCGATTGCTCTGGCGTCGCTGTTGGCGGGTGAATCGCCGACCGCATCCGCGTCGACGAACCCGCTTGCGCCGAAGCCGCCACACTTTCCTGCAACGGCAAAAAACGTCATCTTCCTGCACATGGTCGGTGCGCCCTCTCATTTGGACTTGTTCGAAAACAAACCGGCTTTGCAGGAGAATGACGGAAAGCCTTGTCCTGACGAGTTGCTCGAAGGGCAACGCTTCGCATTCCTCCGCGGACATCCGAAGCTACTGGGAACGGAGTTCAAATTCAAAAGGCACGGCCAGTCGGGACTTGAACTATCCGAGTTGCTGCCCAACTTGGCGACGGTCGCAGACGAAATTTGCATGTTCAAATCGCTGCATACCGAGCACTTTAATCACGCCCCAGCACAGCTTTTCTTTCAAACCGGATTTGGGAGATTCGGACGCCCGACCATTGGCGCGTGGGCGAACTATGGACTTGGAAGCGTAAATCAGGATCTGCCAGGCTTTGTAGTCTTAATTACGGGCTCGGTAGCCGGCGCAGGAAATAGCCTGTGGGGAAGCGGATTCTTACCAACCGTGTATCAAGGTGTCGAGTTCCGCAGCCAGGGCGATCCTGTTCTGTTCTTATCCAATCCCAATGGCATCGATTCCGCGGGCCGACGGCGCATCGTCGATAGCATTAACAAGTTGAATGAATCTCAACTTGCCGACGTCGGTGATCCTGAGATTTCGACGCGGATCAGCCAGTACGAAATGGCGTATCGCATGCAGTCAAGCGTGCCGGAATTGATGGAGATCGGCCAGGAGCCTCAGAAGATTCACGAGATGTATGGCACGGAGCCTGGCAAGACGAGCTTCGCGAATAATTGTTTGCTCGCGCGGCGGCTGGTGGAACGTGGTGTGCGGTTTGTACAGTTGTTTGACCAGGGCTGGGATCATCACGGCGGTGTATTCAGCGCGCTGCCAAAGAAGTGTGAACAAGTCGACCAACCAATCGCCGCATTGATTAAAGACCTAAAGCAGCGCGGCCTGCTCGACGAGACGCTCGTGGTGTGGGGGGCCGAATTCGGTCGCACGCCCCTTTTGCAAGCCGACCGCGATAAGGCCGGCCGCGATCATCACAAGGATGCTTATTGTGTTTGGATGGCGGGAGGCGGCTCGCGAGGTGGTGCCACCATCGGTAAGACCGATGAACTCGGTTATTTTCCTGTGGAAGACGGCGTACACGTCAACGACTTTCACGCCACACTACTGCATCTTCTTGGCTTGAACCACGAGCAGCTAACGTACAAATTCCAAGGCCGCAACTTCCGCCTCACGGATGTGGGCGGACAAGTTGTCACAAAGGCCCTCGCATGAGGTGACAGCAGCTTATCCACCCGCACCGATCGCTATAGCTCGTGGCAGTCGTTTCAAACTGCGCGGCGTTCGATCCGTTCAGCTCAGCAACTCGTGAACGACTTTACCTCCCTCTGGGCCGGTTAGCCGATGATCGCGACCGGCGTACCAGTACTTGAGGTCATTTGCCGGTAGACCCATCAAGTGGAGAATCGTCGCATGCAGGTCACGGAAGTGAACTTTGCCAGCGACTGCGCGTGCGCCGGTGTCATCAGTTCTGCCATGCACGTAACCACGTTTCACTCCGCCGCCAGCCAACCAGAACGTAAAGCCATTCGAATTGTGGCCGGTTTCGTCCTTACCATCGCCGGGCGTTAAGCCGGGGCGTCCAAACTCGCCGCCCCAAACAACCAAGGTGTCTTCCAGCAAACCACGCTGCTTTAGATCTCCCAACAAAGCTGCGATCGGGGCGTCGGTCGCATCACAGTTTGCCTTCAAGTCGCGTCGATGATTTTTATGCTGGTCCCAGCTGCCGTGATTCACTTCGATGAAGCGGACTCCAGCTTCAGAAAACCGCCGCGCCAACAAACATTGCCGACCGAAGTCGGAGACGCGACAAGTGCCGATTGATTCTTTCTGATGGCCAACGCGATAGCGATCCAGCGTCTCTTGTGTTTCGTCGCGGATGTCGAGCAATTCGGGCGCTTCGGACTGCATGCGGAAGCCAAGTTCCATCGACTCAATCACACTGTCAAGCTTGCTGTCGCCCGACCGTCGCGCAAGATGATCGTGATTCAACATCTGGACGAAGTCCAACTGTTTTCGCTGAGCCGCAAGCGACAAGTGCTCGCTGGTCACGTTGCGGATCGTGGCCAGCGACATATCTTCGCCGTTTACGCCGATGGGCGTGCCATTGTAAATCGAGGGCAGGAAGGCACTCGAGTAGATCGAACTCTTGGAGGTGTTCAAGCTGATAAAGCCAGGCAAGTTCTTATTCTCCGTGCCGAGGCCGTAAGTGATCCACGATCCCATACTGGGCCGCTCGCGCAGCCGCTCGCCCGTGTGTAGCTGGAGAAACGATTGGGCGTGGATTCCTGTGTCCGCGTACATGCCATTGATGACACACAACTCATCCGCGTGCTTGGCAGTTTCGGGAAGAAGCTCGGAAACACGCAGACCACTTTCGCCGTGCTGATGGAACCTGAAAACCGAACCAGGATGTCGCTTGTTGCCGGTTTGGGGCTTGTAATCAAACGTATCCATCTGCGCGGGGCCGCCGCTCATACACAGGAAGATGACTCGTTTGGCCCTCGCGGTCAGCGGCGGTGCCTGCTCGGCGAGTCCGTTCGCCACGGCAGCCTGCTCGCCGATGAAACCCTGCAAGGCGAGGTAGCCAAACCCACACGAGGTCGATTGCAATATAGCGCGGCGGGAGTATTTCATGACAATTCCTACGACGTGGTATCAATCGATATAGCGGAATTCGTTCGAGACCAGCAAGGCCTGACACAAGCTGGCCCATGCTTTATCTTCGGACTTTACGTTGGAGATGGTTAGTTGAACAAGTTTGAGAGCCTCTGCAAGCTCGTTCTCACTGGGTTCGCGGCAAAATGCTCGCCGAAATGCCATGCGTACTCTTGCCTCATCGCCCGTCGACTCAGCCGAAAGAGTGCGAGACAAGTTCGCCGCCTGCTCGATTACAAAGGGACTGTTGTAAAGATGCAAGGCCTGCCCTGGTACCGTGCTTTCGTTCCGTTGTCCGGTTACTGCCGTGAAATCGGGTAGATCAAAGGCGGCTAATTCCGGTGGCGGTGAACTTCTTAGGTAACAGAGATAGACGCTGCGATGGTTACTGGGCTGATGCAAGCTTCCGGCGAGATTCACGAGAATGTCACGATGCCGAATGATCGATCCTTCGGCCGGTTGTAGGTCCAACGCGCCACTCACGCTCAACATGCTGTCGCGGAGCGATTCCGCGTCTAGACGACGGCGGTTGTGTCGTGCGAGCAAGTGGTTCGATGCATCAGCCTTAATCAGACTTGCGTTCGCATTGCTACTAAGCTGATAAGTCCGGCTTAAAACAATTGCGCGAATAAGTCGCTTGATCGACCAACCACCTGAAACGAATCGCGTTGCAAGATGGTCGAGGAGGTCTGGGTGCGTCGGTCGGTCGCCATATACGCCAAAGTCGTCCGGTGTCCGCACAATCCCGTCGCCGAATAAATGCAGCCAGATTCGATTTACGATAACGCGAGCCGTTAATGGATGGTCGGCGCTTGTCAACCACTCGGCAAGTTGCAGTCGTCCGCTCTGTTGAGGATCGATCTTCAAGGCATCCGCGGCAGCGACCTCGAACGCGGTGAGAAACCCACGCGGCACGGCTTCGCCCAGCTTTTTGGAGTCGCCTTTGATATTGATCTTGCAATCGTCGAGTTTGCCTCGGTCACGCACTCCCATCGCCAGCGGTGTACCGGCAGGCCACTTTGATTTAGGGATCGGCTTCGGTACGCCCGTATTCGATTCTAAAACGAGTACCGTCTCGACGAAATCTTCCGGTGGCAACACTTTCGGTGCGGCTTTAAGAACATGCAAATCGGTGACCGGCGCGGTCAGCCCTTCGTGCGCGGCGACTCCCCACATTGTCTCGGTGCTCGTGAACAAGCCTGCCAAAGCGTAGTAGTCGCGCGTTGGAATCGGGTCAAACTTGTGATCGTGGCACCGCGCACACGCAACACTCAATCCCATGACGCCTCGACCGACCACATCGATTTGATCAGCTACGATATCCATGTCGAAATCATTGTTCATTGCTTTTGCGGGCTTCGCTGCCATCGCCAGAAATCCGGTGGCTATCAAGCGGCGATCACGCTCATCTGGTGATTCACTGACGAGTAAGTCACCAGCGATCTGCTCTGTTAGGAACTGATCGTAAGGCATATCCGAATTGAATGCGGCAATCACGTAGTCGCGATAACGCCAAGCATGGGGGAAGGTCGGGTTCCTCCCCAATCCGTCATTGCCGTTTGATTCGCCGTAACGGGCCACGTCTAGCCAGTACCGCCCCCACCGTTCACCAAATTGAGGACTCTCCAAGAGCACATCGACAAGATCCTCAATGGCTTTCTTCCTATCGACTTCATATGCCGACGCAGATTCTTCAACCGCATCCATCGTGGGCGGCAAACCGATCAGGTCGTAGTAGAGCCTTCGGATCAAGGTTCGTGAATCAGCATCCTGCGCAGGTGCGAGTCCCGCTTGTTCGAGTCGGGCCAACACGAATCGATCTACGGGATCACGTGGCCAATTAACATCATGAACAGCCGGTTCCGGCGGATTCGTGACGGGCCGGAGCGACCATAGTGTTTGGGCGTCTGCCTCCACCTTCTCCATCCGCAAGACCTCGGCCGCACGAGGATCTGGTGCGCCACGTCCGACCCACTTCTCAAAGTCAGCGATGATGGCTTCGGGCAGCGGCTGATCGGGTGGCATTTCCAGCCCATCATAACGCAGAGCCTGAATGATCAGGCTTTGATCGGGCTTTCCTTTGACGAGTGCTGGGCCGGCCTCACCACCTTGCAAGATACCGTCGCGACTATCAAGCAATAACTTGCCGCCCAGTTCTTTCGAGTCGCTGGCGTGACATTCGTAGCAGTGCTGAACGAGTACAGGCCGAATCTTATTTTCGAAGAACGAAACGTCACTAGCCGTCAACTCGTCGGCGTACACCGACGCCGTGCTGAGACATATTATCAAGGCGAGTGCTGTGACGTTTTGAAATACAAGTCTTTTCACGGCGGGACGCTCTGAGGATGCTGTGGCGAGACCACGAGTATAGCAAAAATCGAATCGGAATTCAGCCTTAATTCTCGGTTAGAGTCCCCGAGTCTTCCTTGTTTGTCATGGTCGATGCACTACGCTTCTCCTAACGCATCGAAGGGTTGGAATTAGGGCTTGCGGACTATATCCACGATCCAGGTGTTCGCATTGTTATGTGAATTGTCGGACTACGACCTATGGTTCTTCCGGTTCGTGCTTCTTGAGTTTCGCATTCTCCGTGTCGATGGCGGCAGAAAAAGGTGACCTTGTCATCAGCACCTCGCATTACGGTGTATGGTGGGCTCAGCGCCCGGATCAGCCGCGACGGCCCGCGCAAGTAGAACACTCGATTGTAAAACGCTCCTTCGTCGAACCATTGCAATGTGGAGCCGGTTTGGGCACATGCCTTGACCTCGTCTTTGGTGAGAAAAGCGTTGAGATCCCACGACAGTGCGAGCTTGCCGTCTTTCGAGTACAAGCGAACGGCTTCCTTCTCGCCAAGAGCAACCAAGACCAGATCGCCCGCGTTTGACACGTATAGCATTTGGGCGAGGTAGCCGGTCAATTCGAAACTTGAGCGCTGAATGTAGGAGTCTTTGGTTGCATCGAATTCGTAGTACGACACTTCATGCTTTGGCGGGGCTTTCGAACCTTCATCACGCTTGGGCGTTTTGATTCGGACGAGCAACTCGCCGTTGGGAGACAATGCGTGTCGAGCAACGCTAGGCCCAACGAAGTCCGCACGCGCGAGTTGAGAATGCAACAGCGAGAGAAGGGACGTCAGCAAGATCAGGATTGATTTCATGGTATTCACATAACGAATAACAAACTATCCCTCTGTCCTCGGAGGGATAGTTTAGGCGTTGAACTGAGACGCTTGGCTGAGGCCGGTCGCGGGCGACTATGCGGATTCATCGCCAGTGCGTCTTGACTCGCCACATTCTAGCCGCGGCGAAAGAGACGTGGCAACTCGGCGAGGCGAGAAAGCGGTGCACCAGAGTGGTGCGACGGTGACGGTTGTGAGCGTCCTGGTAGCCGGTCCAGGATGCCAGTCCCTATCGCCAGCCAGGCCGAGTGCTCGGGAGCACTGGCGACGAGGCGCGGAAACGACAGGCGGCTGTCTTGGCAGTAGGCGAAGCGGGCCGTCATCCGTTGCCCACTCCACTCCATCCAGCGCGGATGGTCCGGGCCGTAGAACAACGTCCGCCAAGACGGGCGACGCGTGTGGGATTCCAGGACCATCTCCGTCTCGCACTGCGGGCACTTCTTCACCTCGTCCGGCGGTGCTTCGAGACTTGGCTGAGCTGAATCGGGCTGGCCGATCGTCGTCGACGGCGGAACGGATTGTAATCGATCACACTGCTGCTGGTAAGCCGCTTGCCGAGTGTTGCTCCAACCGCCGTAGCGACGCGCTTTGGTAAAACCCTTGGGAAGAATGTGCAGTGTCCAACTACGAATGAATTCAAGCGTCGATAGAGACACGCGATCTTGACGGCCCGATTTGTCCTTGGATCGCGCCCAGAAGTACACACGTCCGTCTTTGATTTCGATCAACCGTTGATCCGAGATTGGACCGCCCGTCATGTAACGCGCCAGGTACTTCAACACATCTGCCGGATCACTTGTATCTTTCGGTGGTGGCTGAATAAAAACCACCCAGTCACGAATGGCACTTTCGCTTTTGGCTGAGCGCGCAGATTGAGATAGGCGTGGACGGAAGTTATTTCTAGAATCCGGCCAAGCTTGAGGATTGGTCTAGTTTCAAGGGCCATCCTTGGTTAATAGGATGTTGCCCTCCTTGGTCTGCTTGGCGATTGAGACCAAGGAGGGTTTCTTGATGCCTTCGGTACCAGAATTTGACGACCGACGCAGCAGCCGTTTTCGGAATATCGTCAACGCGTTTCTCAGCCAAAATGGGCTCCTTTTGCCCACGTCCTTTCAGCAGAACGCATCGAACGCGTCTTTGCCAAGCATGACAACCTCTTTGCCACCAGCGCCATTCCACGGCCGTGATGGTCTGGTCCTTTCATGGACAAGTGTTGCGCGATGGCAATGAAGCCTCCTGCCAGGCCGCGGTGGCGCGCGTCGTCACGTACTGCCGGCAACAAGACAGCGAGCCGCCCACAGCGGACACCGGCGACTATTGCAAGGCGCGGGCCAGCTTTTCTCAAACCGCCTTGCGTGACCTGACCAGAGAGTTCGCCGGTGAAGTGAAAGATCAGGCCGTACCGACTTGGCTGTTCAAGGACCAGTATCACGCCAAGTTTATCGATGGCTTCACGTTCACGATGCCCGATACGGAGAAGAACCAGAAGAAGTTTCCGCATCCCAGGACACAGACGCGAGGCGCGGGTTGCCAATCGCGCGAGCCGTGGCCATCCTGTCGCTGGCGACGGCCTGTGTGATCGACGCAGTGTACGGTCCTTACGCCGGTAAGGAAACGGGCGAGTCGGCCTTGTTGCGTACGCTGCTGGGGGAGCTTGTCGAAGGGCGACATCGCGGTGCTGGATCGGTATTACTGCTCCTTCTGGATGATCGCCTTGTTGCTCTCGCAAGGCACGCAGGTTTGTGCTCTCGCAAACATCATCTGCGTCATTCGGATTTTCGCCGAGGCCAGCGGTTGGGCAAGTACGATCACCTCATCATCTGGACGATACCACAGCGACCGACATGGATGGACGAAGCTACGTATGCTCAGATTCCTGCCACGCTGCTGCTGCGTGAGATCCGCTACAACGTCGTCGAGCCTGGCCGCCGCACGCGGAGCATTGACGTCATCACGACCCTGGTGGATGCGGACGCATTCACGAAGGAAGAGATCGCCCAGTTATATGGTTTCCGCTGGAATTCAGAGCTGGATATCAGGAGCATCAAGGACTCTCTGAACTTAGGCCACGTTCGTTGCAAGTCGCCCGAAATGGTCGAGCGGAATTCTGGACAACATTTCTAGCGTACAACTTAATTCGCATCACTGCCGCGGGAGCGGCCTTGTTGCACGATAAACAACCACGTCAGATCAGCTTTGTGAGTACGTGTTGTCATCTTGGATGTTGTTGTCATGCGGATTAGTTGCCGCAAGCTGCTTGTGTTCGCTGATTGAGACGTCTCTATCTCAAATTGCATCGTGTGAAGTGGGCGACCGTCCCGGCCGTTTAGAGCCCCGCGTGCTCAAGCGACGCCGCCACGGCTACAAACTGATGCAACAACCCAGACACGTGCTTCGCAGGCAATTGCGTAAGAAATGTACATGAACTAACTTGCAACCTGACAGTGCCATTCGTGACAGGCACCAAAGTTTGACGTGTTGTCTTTCGATGCTGCGTCTCAACACGCTTGCCGGTCCGACGGGCTCTAGTTGTGTAGGCTGTCGCGACCGGCACATACGGCTATCATTGCTGGGGCGCGACCCAGACTACCGAATTTGCGACTCAGGCCGCGCCAATCGCGGCGGCGGCAGCTTCGCACAGTTGATGCGAGCCTGCGGCGTTTGGTGCCTCGGCGATGATGCGGACGATCGGTTCGGTGTTGCTGGCGCGAATCAACAGCCAACGGTCCGGCCAGTCGAGTCGCAGTCCATCCAATCGACTCGCTTGTGCTTCGGAGAAATGTTTTTCGACGGCATCCAACGCGGCAGGAATGCGATCGCGATCCAACGTGATCTTTGTCTTGTGGATATCATACTGCGGCAACGCGTCAGCCAGTTTGCTGACTTCCTGTGCAGTCGCAGCCATCGCATCAAGAATCAGCGCCATGCCGACGAAGCTGTCGCGGACATAGCCCACGCGCGGGTCGATTGGTCCGCCATTGCCTTCACCACCGAACACGGCCTGCTTCTCTTGCATCAACGTACACACATTCGCTTCGCCGACTGCACTGCGAAAGAAATCGACACCATGCCTATTCGCGATGTCTTCCGACATCCGACTCGTCGCACAGTTGGTCACCACCGGACCCTTGGCATAACGGAGTACGTGATCCAGGCAAAGTACCAACGTGAACTCTTCGCCGATGTACCGACCGGTTTCGTCGATCACGGCCAGACGGTCCGCATCGGGGTCCTGACAGAAACCAACTGCAGCCCCGGCCACTACGACTCGCTCCCGAACTCCAGCCAGATTTTCAGCGGTGGGTTCGGGTGTGTGCGAGAACTTTCCATCCGGTTTACCGCCCAGCAACGTGATCTCGCAACCAAGCTCTTCCAGCAACTGCCGCCCGAGGATGCTTCCAGCGCCGTGATTCGAATCGAGAAGAACTTTGAATCGCTGCGCGCGAATCCGGTCGACATCGACGTTCGCAAGAATCAACTCCAGATGTTTGGAAGTTGAATTGCGACAACTCGCAACGGTGCCGATCCGATCGTGTTCGACCCAGTGGAGTTCGCCGTTGCGATAACGCGATACAATTCGTTCCCCAAGTTCGGCAGTAAGTACGCGGCCATCCGTCCCAAACAGCTTGATGCCGTTGTAAGCGGGTGGATTGTGGCTGGCCGAGATCTGGATTCCGCCAGCCGCCTTGGCACTGCGAACGAGAATGCCGGTCGTTGGCGTGGCAGCTACATCGGCATCGATGACGTCGCGGCCAACAGCGCAGAGTCCGCTCCGTATGGCATCCGCCAACATGCGACCGGTATGTCGGCCATCGCGCGTCACAACGATCGGACCCGCACTCAAATCGGTCGCAAACGCACACGCAAATCGCATCGCTAACTCAGGCGACAGGCTCTCGCCGATGATTCCCCTCAACCCCGATACACTGATAATCGGTTCTTTCACGAGTTGTCCTTTCGGTAGCTGATTCCCCAGAATTCAGCCGTGATCCAGATTCCGTTCCCCTGAAGTCTTGCGACTTCAGCTACGACTCGACGTCAGCAATATACCGATTCACCGTCTTTCGAGCAGTGGCAATCGGTCGTAGAATCCGGGCTGTTCCCGTCCCCTTGCCCACAAAACGAGAGAACTTCGATCATGACGGCCTCGGCACTCGAAAAACTCAACTCGGCTCCCTCCACACTTTCCGCTGGCGCACGTGACAACATTCGAAAATGGCTCAGCGAAGATCGCTACAGCGCCTACGCGCCGCAGGTGATCGAACACATCGACGCCGGCAAGTGGCAAGAGTTGGACGACGCGTTTTGGACGGTGATTCCTTTCGGCACGGGCGGTCGCCGCGGAAGGATGTATCCAATCGGCAGCAACGCGATCAATGATCGTACGATCGGGGAAAGCGCACAAGGTTTGGCCGAGTACGTGAAAGAGCATCACACGGGCGGTGCCGAGTTGTCTTGCGCTCTGGCCTACGACACACGTCACAACTCGCGGCACTTTGCCGAGCTTTGCGCCGGTATCATGGTCGCGGCGGGGTTTAAGGTTTACTTTCTGGACGACTATCGCAGCACGCCCGAATTGTCGTATCTGGTGCGACATAAAAAGTGTTCCTGTGGCATCATGGTCACGGCCAGCCATAACCCACCAAGCGACAATGCGGTGAAGGTGTATTGGTCGACTGGGGCTCAAGTTCTGCCGCCACATGACAAGGCGATTATCGACCGCGTGATGAATGTGCAAGAGATCAAACAAGCTCCGTTCGATCAGGCCGTTGCGGAAGGCAACGTAGTTATCTGTACCGAAGAAATTGACGCTGCGTACATTGCGCAAGTCAAAGGGCAACGACTTGAAGGCCCACGAAATCTGAAGGTCATATTCTCGCCTTTGCACGGCGTTGGCAGTTCGGCAGTTTGCCCTGCGTTGGAAGCTGACGGGTTCACAGACGTCGAAGTGTTTGCGGATCACGCGAAGCCCGACGGCGACTTCCCGAACGTACCCGGTCACGTTTCCAATCCCGAGAACCCCGCTGTCTTCGACTCGATCATTGCCCGAGCGAAAGAGGTTGGCGCAGATCTAATTCTCGCCAGCGATCCGGACTGTGACCGAATGGGAGTTGCCGCACCTGTCACGACCGATCCGAAAGGCGAGTGGCGGACCTTCACCGGGAACCAACTTGGTGTATTGCTGATCGATTATGTGCTGGAGCGTCGCAGTCGCGCGGGGACCTTGTCACCGCAGCACTATGTCGTCAAGACGCTGGTCACGACCGAGATGGGGCGGCGGATCGCGGATTCCTACAACATCACGACCTATGGCAACTTGCATGTCGGCTTCAAATGGATCGCCGGGCTGATTGATGAAGTGGGTCCGGAAAAGTTTGTCTTCGGTACCGAAGAGTCGCACGGTTACATGGCGGGAACGTACGTTCGCGACAAGGACGGTGGCGTGGCTTGTATGCTGATGGCCGAGTTGGCGGCCTGTGTGAAAGCGGAAGGTGAGTCGCTGCACGAGAAGCTCGAATCGCTATGGTGGCAACACGGCTACCATGCCGAGCGAACGATCAACGTGTTTATGGAGGGCTCCGAAGGGATGAGCCGCATGAACGCGTTGATGGCGGCATTCCGATCGAAGCCGCCGAAGCAACTTGGCGGAATCGACATCGCCCAAGTTCGTGACTACAAGAGCTTGACCATTGTAAAGGCCGACGGCTCGACATCGCCGCTCGACAGCACATCTGCGAATATGGTGATCTTGGATCTGACGGAAGATGGCAACTACATCGCTGTCCGTCCTTCCGGCACCGAACCGAAGGTGAAATTCTACATGTTCACGTTCGTGCCGGCGGAACAACTAGCCGATATGGATGCAACCGCTCAGCGGATGGAAGAGCGAATGGACAAGATCGCCGCAGATGTACAAGCGTTTGCCGATGCTTGCTAGTTCAATTCGTTAACGACTTGGATCAGTCGCGGCAGTAAAACCAAGAGGCCGACGATCGCGGCTCCCACGGCGCCGATGAGCACGGCTCCGCTGGCGATGTCAAGCGCATCGCGCAGTCGTTCGTTGTGTTGTCTATCAACGGCCTTAGCCAGTGACTCGATCGCGCTGTTGAACAGTTCGAGCGTCAGGACGATTGCGATGCACAGCACAAGCAGGCACCATTGATTTGGAGTTACGTTGAGCCACCCAGCGACTCCGATCACCAATGTCGTGACGAGTAGATGTACTCCGATGCTGCTCTGGTTTCTCGAGCCAATGACAAGGCCGCGGAGCGCACATCGGAACTTATTGAGAAAGCTGTGCGGTGGAGGTTGAAATACGTCTGGCATCGGCCCTACTGCTCACTACTCAAGCCCGTAAGCTCCGGCGGGAGGAATCTGGACACCGCCGATGTATCCGAGCCGGCTGCTCGAAAGGAAGCGAGGCTCGATCTGGAAAGTTGCTCCGACATTGCCCCGGCTCTCGTCGACATTCATCCCCACGTGAATCAAAGTCGACTCGCCGATTCTCGTCACCCCGAAGGTTTGACGAACATTACCCGTCTTGCTGAAGTCGACGGCCGATCCACCCGTCAAGATCCACTTCTCGCTCAGACGATAGCTGAGCGAAGCACTGACGATATTGGTACTGACGGGTCCCTCGATTGACCGAAAGCCAAGATACACGCTGCCTTTCGATGGTCGCGTCGCGATGCCGCCTAACGAGAATGTTCTTAGTCCGTCGCCGAATAGATCCGCGAATCCGTCGGACAACAAAGTCACGCGGTCACCGACGTGCCAACGAAAGTCGTAGTTTAGCAAGCCGAATTCCTGGCCGAAGTTATCCCGATTCGCATCGGGAAAGTAGCTGCCTTCGACATCCAACGTGACCCAATCGACAATGCGTTCTTGCCCGGGCAGGCCTCGCTTGGTCTGCCACCGTTGCCGAATGCCAAGTTTAAGTTTCGTGAGGTCGTCTGCGATCTCGGTGCTGGGAGCCGTGACCCAACTCTGCATGCCATCTCGCAGGGCGAAGTACCGCTCGTCGAACTTTAATGGTATCGACGCTTGCCCCGCGAACGGATAGCCACCGCCGACCGTTGATAAGAACCGTCGCCGAAAGAACTCGACGGAGTCATCGTCAAGCTGCTCGTACAAGGGATAGTTGTCTATATCTTGGTTGGCATCGGCCCACAAGAATTCCGACTCGAATACAACTTTGTGGGCGAGGCCGTTCAGATTGAACAACTCGCTTTGAACATTGGGATCGGCGCGCCAAATGGGAAGACTAGTTCGTACGCCGAGCTGTCCATACGCACGAGTGCGTTGTTGCTGAGTGATGTCTTCGCCAACTTGGAACAGTTCGCCGAGCGCGTACGGGACAATTTTGGTGGGGCCCAGATTGAATGGCAGATCAATCTCTTGGCGTGTTGCGGCGTGAATACCTTCTGAAGGAGTTTCCCAAGCGAGCGGTGAGAAGGAGGCCACTTCGGTTGGATTTAGCGCAGTCGGGGCGACTGCCGTTTTTAGACGCGCGTAGCCGACGTGTGAATGGGCGTTCCATGTCAACCAGTCCGCGAACAGCGATTGCCCGATCAGCGTGTGGTCAAGCCTTGGCAGCCATTCCGTCTGTGTGAAGAAGTCGTTCAAACGGACATCACTGCTAATGGCCCATGAACTGTTCCCGTAGTAACGCTTTAACTCGACTCCGGTCGATTCATCCTTCTCTTGATCCCACGAGTTCTCGAAGTACGATTCGAGGAAGTTGCGTTCGCGAACGTAGCCGACTTCGGCCGTGAGTTGGTAGCCGCTGCCCAAATACTGACGATGCTGCCACAGCGCGCGACCGCGGTATTGCTCTTCCGGAATTAGAGCACGGCGATCCGCTCCGAGATTATCGAGCCCCGTATCGTTGATACCCCAAATGTCGAATCGCCCGTGTGCTGGTCCAGGGAGCCAGAGGAAGTTTGGGCGAGTATATCCAAAGGTTGTGCCCAAAGCGGGGCCGCGTTCGCTCAGATAGTCGGTCGACAAGGACCACTTTGTCCCCTCGGGCTTGTTCTGAATTCCTAACAGTTGGTACATGTCCCAGTCGACAAATACCTGAGTTCCATAGACGCTGTCACTTTTAAGCTTGATGCCGTTAACGTAATAAGTTGGCTTGCGAAGGTCGGTAGCTATGGTTGGCCAGTACAAGAGTGGCAGGCCGCCGACGTAGAGGAAGTTGTTGCGGCTGGTCGCAAGCATTTGGTGATCGACGGCCGCCTCTTGGGTTTGCGGATCAATGTAGGGCTGCCCTGTGAAACCATCGACCGCGGGCGTCTGAACATCGGTCAACATCACCTCGCCCGACTGAATCCAATAGCGAGGAACGCCCAATCGGCTCGAAGTCAACGCCGCGCCGTGCGCCAGGAATGTTTGCTCGTTGAGTTGCTGAAGGACATCAGCTTTCAGGCGCATCAAGCCTTCATAGTCTTTAATGGGCGTCAGCATCTCGGCATTCAGAATTGTGCCGTGGTTACCGGTGACGTCGTAGTACATCCGATCGGCATAGATCAGCCGATCTCCTTCCCGGAAGATGATGTTGCCTTCGAGATACACTTCCCAGTGACCGTTGACAGCCTGAGTCGACTCGCCCGTCGGAATGCCAGCTATTGAGTTTGTCCAGACAACCACGCGGTCCGCTTCAAGTGAAACGGTATCGCTTTCAAGGCCTTCAACATTCTGAATGCCGCTCACGATCAAGCGTACTCCGCCCGAAATCGCAACAACTTGTTCATCGACGACCCGACCGGGATAGCTTTTGACTTGCAATGGCGAGTTACTGCGCGAAAGGACTTGCAAGCTCTTTGCTGTGGGCCTCGCGTCTTGTGCTGGAAGAGCGGGCACGATCTCGGGCGCGGACTGCAACGCGGGTGCCGATTGAGGTGACGGCAGACGTTGAGGTTGCTCGAGAAACTGCACGCGTTCGATACGACGCTCGATATCGCGGTCCCAGGCCTGATTGCCGCGTTGGATCAACGCCTGCTTCGCCGAAGATTCAACTGCCGCTGAGCCAACGTGTACATCGACACTCAGCGTTGAATGGAAATGGCCCATCCAAGATTCACCGCGGAACGTGTTCGATGACTGTCCGCTGATTCGATGGGGTGGCTGATGATGAGCAAAGTCGACAATCGCGCCGTGTTCGAGATAGGCGATAACTTTATGGATATCGCTCAGGGAATCCGGCGTGGTCGCGACATCTTCGGCACGGCGAATCCAGACGACAGCTGATCGACTCCGGCCAATAACGTTGCCTTGCGTGATTTCACAATCCCCATCGAGTGACCAAACTTCGTACTCACCCTCGTACCAACGACTTCCTTGATTAGCACGGATCGAGATCGGAAAACTTGGCGACGTGAGTGGCGGGGTGATCTCTGCCAAAGAGAGTGACGCAAAGTGAAATGCGGATGCGATGACGAGCGACGTCAAGATTCGAACTCGGAGCGCGCGCAACCGAATGGTGTGTGGCTGCATCCGCGCACACTGCCGCGTCGATCGACATTTGTCGTCGCTTCGTTTCAGTATTTCGGCATCCTTGCCAAACATGCAATGTCACATGTCAGTGATTTGTGTCCACGCGATCATGTACTCCATTACGCGCATCAAGCGCAAACGGTTCTGTAATTCGCGAACGCGTCAACACCGACGATGAACTCAGAAAAGATAATTGCCACGACAGAAAAGGCGAACTCGCGGCGGCGGGAGTATAGGGAGCACGAGGGCCTCACACAAGGCGAATTCACGCCTCCACTGTGATGCTAAGTTGCGGGAGTGTCATGGCTTGCGGTCCCTAAGATAAGTCGAGATACGCGCCATTCCGGACGCCGCTAGCAAGCACACGTAAGGCATTAATGGCGCACGCATGCGCATGTTGCTCCAATACAGTGTATGGACGCACGTGAAGGCGACACACAGCAGCAGCCCCCAAATGAACGGCCGACCAAACATTTGAGATCGTAGAGAGGACATTGCCACTATCGCTAGCAGAAAAAGAGCCCCGTACCAACAACCAATGAGGATACGCATCAACATGCGAGCAGTGGATTCGCTGCCGGTCGTTCTGTACGGCGCGAGCTGCCAAAGTCGGTTTACACGAATTATGCACGAGTAGGCAAACATGCCCGGGTCGTCCCTGATGTAGCGCTCTGCTAGCGAATATGCAAAATCGTCGTCCTCAAATTCTGTGCGATGGATGGGCTGCTTGCTAACTTCGTGCGGCGTCTTCCACAGCAATTCGTCAGGTGATTTCACGTAGCGGCGGGCCTCCCAAACGTCTGCTAGTTCCGTCGAGTCCCAAGTCGTACCTCGGGGTGCATCGCGCAGGTAGCGATAGAAGCCAGGGTTGTTTCCCAGCAACACGGTATAGCCACCATGAGTCGTCGTTAGTTTAGGAACTCCAAAGACTAACATGTTCCGCACGACCCACGGCGATATGACGAGCGCGGCTGACAAACCAAACGCAACCGCATTCAAAGTTGGGGCAAGCAACGCTGACAACTTCCACGAACTGCATCTTGAGACGATCGTGGCCACGATACACAGCCCCAACCATGGCACGAATGTTGGCCGACAAAGACAAGCCAAGCCGAAGATGAGGCCCGCCATTAAAGTGCGGAGCATCGACGGTTGCCGGTCCCATGATGCCAATGCCAACAAGCCGGCTGTGGCTAACAAAGTTGCAAGCGTCTCGGTCATCACCAGTGCCGATTGATTGAGCAGCAGGGGATCGACCGCGACGAGCCCCGCGGCGGCATAAGACCAGCGACCGAGGCGCCAGTGATGCCCTAGCACGAAAGTCAACAGGACGGTAATGACACCAAATAGCAAATGAACGCCCGCGACGAGTGCTGGCGTAACTTTGCCGCTGACTGCCAACACCGCAAGCAGGACGGGATAAAGAGGTGGTCGAAAAGCCGTGGGAGACGAGGTCGAACCGTAAATCGCGTTTTGACGCAGATTCTCGGCAATCGCACGATAAGCGTCCGGATCGGCACGCAACTCATCGGCGCTTGTCATGATGAATGCTAGTCGAATCAATAGCGCACAGGTTGCGACGAGCAGTACGGCTGTGCGTCGTGGGTTCACAGGATTTGTATCGTCAACCATGCTACAAACTCGCAAGGCGTAAAAGAATCGCCTGTTGTTTTGTTACCGCATCGTTAGCGGGTTGCGGGCCGTGGGATCGACCTGCGCAACGCCGCTCCCCGATTCGACTTGGGAGGCACTCGTACAGCCAGAGGCCCTGACGCTTCTGGTTGTAACAAAACACTAGCCTCGCCGAATTTCAGATCCGCGGAAATTGATCTGGATGCGATAGATGAACTTGGTGAAGGCACGAATCTGGCCGGTTTCCAAGTCAACTCGATCGGGAACTTCGCGAATGTGTTTATCCACGACGGCGTGAAAGCCGCGTTCCGAGAAGATGTCGATCAGCATCGCAATGGCGAGCGGATCTTCGAATAAGGGATCTTCGGAGTTCACGTGGGCACGACCCGACAGCGCGTGGCGCGTGATGATGGGCATGAACTTGGTCCGAATGATCTCGACCGTTCGCTGGAACAACTCAGTATGCTCGAGTTCGTAACTGTCGAGTCGTTTTACCAACTCCTGTCGGGCGTGAAGTGTGATTTCCTCGGCGAGCGGCAACGGTCGCAAGCGGTCGAAAGTCCGCGGCTCCAGTTCTAAGGAACTTTGATACTGCAGTTCCTTGAGAATATTCTCCTCGACTTCGGTAATTGGGCCTTCGGCGTTAATAAAATGGTAGTGATACAACTCCTTGAGCGAACTCAATGCGTCCCAGGTCTTCTCTTTGAAGACTCGATACCGGCGACTCGCCGTCTCGCGTGTTAAGTCGGTCGCACGCTGTTCAATTAGTCTTCCGACACCGGTCTCGGCGACTTCCTGGTTGTGAGCGGCGATTTCATTACCACGTTTGATTTGGCGTTCAATACTCGTGTGTTCGCTAACAAAGAGCACCATTGCGTGGATCGTCGGGCGTCGAAAATTAATCGCCAGATGCGTGCTGGCGAACTCATTATGAAGCTGGTTGATCTTGTCGACCAACATCTTGAGACACTCGACCTGAACCTGAGTCCGGGGAAATCCGTCCAGAACGGCACCATCACGGAAATCTGGTTCGAGCAGCTTGCGAAGCAAAATGCCGACGACCTCCTTGTCGCCGACCATTCCGCCTTGTTCTTTGATCTTTTCGGCCGCAGGCGTCGTCAGCAGATCGCTGATGACGATCGGAGGACACGTGAATCCCCGAGCCGACATGATGAATCGTGTGTGGGTGCCTTTGCCCGAGCCGGGTGCTCCGCCCAGCAAGATGATCTCCTTCGGAAAACGCAGATTTTCGTGCCCATACTCTTCCTCCAGGTCTTCCCAGACCGTCTTGAAGATTAGCTGTGCGTCTTTGACTTCAAGGTCGAGCAACTGTGCCCGCGGGTCTTTCGGGGCTGGCTTTACGGTTGACTTGGGAGGCGCCATGACGATTTCAACTCGGGTGGCAGGCGGGACATAATCTAATGCCGTCCGATTCTAGCAAACCCGACCACACTTGCGGCAGTACGGATCAAGAATAGACATTCAAAGCTCATAGGTGCGGCACGCCGTCGCACCCATAATTTCTGCCTGTTCGGTGGGTGACAACTCCGAGATCAATTCGCGAACCGTAGAAACCCACTTCGAGTACTCGCTGCGAAGCAAGCAGACGGGCCAGTCGCTGCCGAACATCAGCCGGTTGGGGCCAAACGCTTCGAGTGCAACTTCCCAATAGGGTCGAATTGAGTCCGTCGACCAGCTTGCGTCACGAACTTCGGTAACAACGCCCGAGAATTTACAAACAACGTGCTCTCGGCGCGCGAGCTCTCGCATTTCGTCGGCCCACGTCTGATGGAATTCGTCCGACCGGATCGTTGGCTTGGCGATGTGATCAACCACGAACGACTGTGCCGGATGTTGGTCCACGAAGCGAATCGAATTGGCCAGATGTTTGGCATAGATCAAAATGTCATAGATCAATCCGAACCGTCCCAGTTCCGAGATGCCGCGATTAAAGTCCGCGTTCAATATAAACCCATCGTCAGGTTCGTCCTGGACGACGTGTCGCACGCCCTTTAACCACGAGGACTGAGCGAGTGGCTCCAGCACCGAGCGGATGTCCTTGGAAGCCAGCGGCACCCAACCGACGACTCCACGGATAAACTCATGTTCGGCGGCCATAGCGAGCAGCCAGTTCGTTTCCTCCTCCGTTTGTCTCGCTTGAACGGAAATGACGCCATCGATCCCCGTGCCACGTATCTCCTCGAGGAGATACGTCGGCAGGAAATCTCGTTTTAAGACCGACATCTCGGGACTTATCCAACCATATTCAGCGGCCTCGTACTTCCAGAAGTGATGGTGGCTATCGACCTGCATTCGTGAGTTTCCTTTTTCGCAGTCATCTGTATGCGTTTAGTCGTCAACGCCAACAGTCTTTTTGAGATTGACCAGCAGTATACCAATCGCGACGCACACTGCCGCAACAACAAGCATCGGCGTCATTTGATCGCCCCGCAGCAGAATCCCGGTGCCAACGCCAAACAGCGGTGTCGCGAAACTGAAGATGGCAATCTGCGACGCCGAGTGATGACGCAAGAGCACTGCCTGTAGCGCAAAACAGATGCCCGCTACAAAGACGCCTTGATAAATCAACGCCAAGACGGCAGGTGTCGTAAAACCTCCGAATTTGACCGATTCCAATGACGCGCTACAAATCACAAAGCATATTACTCCCACGAGATCGTGCCAAAAGATCAGCTTGCCTGGCTCGACGAACTTCAAGGCATATCGCACATAGATTACTTTCCACGCCAAGATGCCAGCGCTGCACATCAGGATAGCATCGCCGACGAGCGTTGGCTGATCGCGAGACGCGACCACCGCGGTTGCATCGCTGCGAAGCAACAGAAGGAGAACGCCTCCAAACGCAACGCACAATCCGATTAACTTGCGGGAACTTAGCCGATCTGCCTTTGTAATGAAGTGCTCGATCACTACGACCCAGAACACGAAGGTGTTAATCATCATCGACGCATGAGAAGAATTGGACATCGTCACTCCGACATTGAATGTGGCGATTTGCAGAAACAGCAAAATGCCTGCAATCAGCGCCGGTCCGCGCTGCCCATTGTGCAGCTTCAATCCACAGCCTTCGACGTAGCACCAAAACAGCATAAACACCGTCGCCATCGCGAATCGCAAGGCAGCGACGGCGATCGGGGGCAATGTATCGACGCTGTAGCTGACAGCCGCGGGGTTGGCGCCCCACAGGGCCACTGTCAAAAGTGCCAGGGCCGCCGTCTTGATGCTGACTGGTTCAATTTCATGCCGCTTGAGAGATTCTGGTTCAGAACTCATCAGCGAGGAAAGTCGACAAAGACCTTGATTGCTCCATCGCGTCGCTCTGCAAAAATGTCGAAAGCTTCTTGAATCTGATCCAAGGGCAACTGATGTGTGATGCAGGGTGTGACATCGATCCGTTGCTCGGCAATCCACTGCATCGCGAGGGGGAAGTCTCGCTCAAAGCTAGGGCCGATGCTGGTATGGATGGAAGCATTTTTGTCGAAGATGATTCGCCAGTGCACATCGTCGATCTTTGATGTTGGCACACCAAAGAAGAGTATGTCGCCGCCGTAACGCACCAAATTGAAGCAGTCGTTGATTCGATGTTCGCGATGTCCGACGGCTTCGACGACCAAGTCTGCCATCGCGCCGCCGGTCAGTTCACGTACGACGTCCACGATGCGATCGCGGTCGGGATTGATGGTCGCGGTCGCTCCCATTTTGCGGCTAACTTCCAAACGAGCATCAAGCGGATCGACACCGATGATCTGCCGAGCGCCGAGGTTTCTCAGCGCGCCGTTAAAGAGCTGACCGATTGGTCCTTGCCCGAGGATCACAACGTCCTTGTCCAGAACGCTCGGCACTTTCTTCATTCCGAATAAAACCGTGCCAAGCGGCTGTGCCAGGAGTGCCTGGTCCTCTGGCGGACGGGAATCAATCGGAATCGCTCGCTTTTCACTAACACGAAAGCGTTCGTAAAAACCGTAGTGCTCGATCGGCACGCATAACACGCGATCACCGACATTGAATTTTTTGCCTGTCGTTTCCACGACGCGACCAATCATTTCGTGCAGCGACTGGCCGATCTTCGGCATGTGTTCTTGGTAGTCACCCTCGAAGTACAGCAAGTCCGACCCGCATAAGCACGCCAATTCCGGCTGGAACAGGATCTCGCCTTCTCCTTCAAGCGACTGTTCAGGAACATCGACTAACTTGACCTTTTTAGGTGCGTACATGTGTCCGGCGAACAATGGTGGATCTCCCTGTAATATGAGGCGCGGGGCAGCGTTTCCCTTTTTCAACAAGATCCCATGATCGTGTTGGAATTCCGCGACGCAAGACCCCTGCGACGGGATGCGTAGCGCCGAGGTGTTGACGAACGGCAACGCGGGGGAGACGAAGTGGGATTCTTCGCTGCGGCACGCCGCGATTAATGATGATTGGGACGACCAGCTTCCCGTCAAAGTGCTATCTTTCGGTGTGCTTTTGCTTCTTTTTGAGAAAGCCTTCGCAGCGTGGCATGTCCCAGTCCTGTCGCTGCTCGTCCCTCAACCTATAAGCGAGAACCTATGACTACGAATCCCCATGACGAGTCGTGCGGCATTCCGCTTTGGATGCCCGTGATTGGTCTGTTCACGGCGGCCATCTCGTATTTCTGGATGCGGGGGGATCATGTTGCCGCGTCGGTGTTCGGGGCTGTGACGATTTCCGGCTTCAGCGGATATCGAGTGGGCGCTGCGAAACTAGCCGGGTTCATCGGAGGCGCGGGCATAGCGGTGGCATATGCTCCGCACCTTGGGAGAACTTACGAGCCGCAGGTCGCTAATTTTTTCGGTACCACGGGCTTGCTGAGTCGCGTTGTGAGCATTGGTATCTTCGGACTTGGAATCACGATTGGGACGGTGTTCATTACGGCGATCGTCGCCCGGTTGTTGCTACGCGACCGACCACGGCTAGGGGCGGCAAACCGATGGGCGGGATTCTTGTTCGGTGGCGTACAAGGAACCGGCATTATGCTGTTGCTCTTAGGTGGTATCTTGGTGGTCGAACCGATGGCAAAGAAGCGGTTAGCCGCACGCGCGCAAAATGACGCACTTGGGCGAGCGGTGTCTCAGCGAGTTGTGGAAGTCGCAGCAAAAACTCGCGAAAGTCGAGTGGGACCAATGGTGGTTGAATTTAACCCTTTTCAGCGTGTTCCACAGTTATCGCGAATCCACGGGGGTATGAAACTCGCCAGCGACCCGAAAAAGTTAAGTCAGGTGCTGGATTCTCAGAGGATCGAACAGCTGAAGCAACGTCCCGCGATGCGTGACGCGATTGACTCACTAAGTTCGGATACCGAGATTCAACAAGTCCTTCACTCTGGCCAGCCGATTGATCCGCGAAACGCGATGTCCTTGATGAGAAATCCGACGATCCTCAAACTGCTGGACCAGCCAGAGTTCATCGGCGAGATGTCGAAATTACTTACAGAGGCTGAGGCGGTTCCATGAGCGGAAACGTAGCGGGCTTATGGCGTGGCAGTAAAGACCGAAACAATTGGTGCTCTTCCTCACCGTGACGACGTGTCCCCGTCCGGTCGTACTGCCATGCGATGAACTGTCGCACCATATTGCGGACCGAGCGCGACCCCGATCCAACCTTCCGTCACCACGAACTGGGTAACCTGCAGGTCTTGAAGGGACTCGCTCTGCGCAATTCGTTTGTTGATCAGGTTAAACGGCCGGTTTCGAGACAGCGTCTTGCTGAATACGCCGCTCAAAGCAACACGATCAAGCGATGTAATATGCTCGCCATCGAGTTCGATCGAGCCCTCTCGAACTAGATTGGCATCGAGTTGCGTCGGGTCGGGCACGTAGTAGGCGCGGACGGCAAAGTTTTTCCACTTGTGACGCCAGCCTCGGCTAAGTTCGGCGATGCGAAGGGTAACGATCACGCGTCCCTGCTCGAAACGGACCCGAATTGGTTCGCTATCCGCAAATCGAATTGTGACGCCTTCGGGGACATCATCGGGTGCCTCGAGCTCGGGATGCGCAAAGATCGCGCCGATCTCGCGATACAGATCGTGGAGATCGGATTCCTTTCCGTCCAGGTGTAGTTGTTCGATGATGTTATTCAGGGCGCTTTCATGAAGTTGCGCGCTTAGCAAACTGTCGCTCGGCGCTTGTGGACGCGGTGTGTGTGCCCCCAGTTGGTGATCTCCAGCCAAGCGATATCGACCAATTAACCGCGTTTTGCTGGTGTGCAAGTCGAGCGCTGCCGGATTCAAACCCAGCGACTTCATCGGTGACCACAGTTTTTCGTCAAACTCTTTTTCGGCCTTCTCCAGGCGGGAATGGACTTCCTCATCGAGGCGCTTGCTCACGCGTTCGGCCAGCATTTCTTCGGCTTCACGCCGGGCGCTATGGAAACGACTGTCATGCTGATCGAGGGCGATGCTTCGTGCTAGCCGGCCAAGAATCGGCACGCGGTCGAAGTCAGTTTGAAAACCCGTCAGTCCAGCCTCGCTATCAGCCTCGGCCTCCGCCCGCCAAACACTAACGCCGTTCCTCTCGACGATCAACAGCTTCCGCGCGAGGTAGCGCGAAAGTGCCTGGTTATAGAATGTTGCAGGTCCCGCGCTGGCTGCTGTTGACGAGGTAACTTCACCGCTGGCTTCAACACCAACACGCCAGCGCACAGAATCTGGAACCAACGTCGCCCGAAGTTTGGTATGAACGCGGCTCACTCCATAAACGCGAGTCCCTTGGATGTACTCGTCGACGTCCTCATCGGTTGGATCGATTTCGGGGATCATTCGATTGAGCAGATCGCTCGCGATAGCCACTCGAATGTTGGCATTGCGGTAGTGGGAGTTCAGCAGTCTGCTTAGCTCTTCGACTTCTGGGTTCGTCGACCACCGTGAATTCTGATACAGCCGTGCGAGTGACTGAGCGGCGTCAACGCGACGCGACTCTTCATAAGCTTCAATGTCATCTAGCAGCGCCATGCAATCGACCGGTTCGTCGGCCCATCGCTTCAAAACATACGCCAAATCTGAAAACGGTGAGGACTGGAGCAATTCGAGTTGTTGTGGAGCTAGTGACTCAGATTCCATGCGGGACAAAATCTGGCGCGCAAGCCGGTGTTGAGTGCGTGCGTTGTGCGTCCCCACGGCTTCCCGCAGTTGCGTTAGCAACAGATAGTTTCGCCACGCCTCGCCTTGAACCGTCCCTTTCAAAGCCGATTCGACGGCGTCAGCACGGCGAAGCAACTGAACATCATCGTCGCTTCGCAAGGCTACCGGAACGGTTTGGCCCTGCACAACTTCGCGAATTTGCTTCCAGATCTCAACGCGTCGCGCCACGGAGTAGTTGGCGCGCAAGATCTCCGATCGCGTCTGGGCCCGCTTTTCATTCTTGGCGAGTGCTGTGCCCTCCTGCACCGCGACCTCCAGGATGTCGATGAACTCGGTGACTTCACTTGCGTGCAACGATTCGGTGCGGTGGAGCTGTTTCAACGTGAAACGGACTCGATCAGCCCATTCTCGGCAACCGTCGTATCTGGCAACTTGGTCGAGTCGCATGAGAAGGTTTTGCGGTAGCGGCCAAAACGTCGATATATGGGGCGAGGTCTCAGCTTCCTTCCGCGATACAGCGATGGCAACGCTCTCAGTCACCGCGGTAGGCGGAGTGAGGCGCGGTGCGATTTCGATGCGCGGGATGCCCGGACTTGGATCCGGTGATGGAAGGCTCGGCGCATGGTCGAGCGACGGATCAAACTCGACACGTTCAGCCACAGGCGGCGAAATGTTTGCCACCCGACGCGCCGTTTGAAACTCCGCTAACGAAAGCAACTCGTTTGTGGCTTGCCCCCCGACTCCGTTCGTTGCTTCGTGCTTCTGATTTTCAGCATTGAGGGCAATTCTCGCGCTCGCTTGGTACGGAGCCGAATCATCTGGCGTCGGACTCGCAATCTCACGAGCGGTGATCGTCGCTTGCGACTGGGACTCTACTGCGGCGACCGGATCTTCCTCGACGTTGTCCCATGATCTTGGTGACAACAAGGTCAATATTAGCAAGCAACATACGACCCCGATGTAGGGCCATAATGGTGTGTTGGATAACGCTTTCGTCATTCCACGAACCTCAAGGTGCTATCAAACGCGAGCCGCGCATCGACGCGACGACCGCTCATCTGATAAGTTCGGTAATATCGGAGCGAGAAGTCGAACTTGATTTTTCGGGCCTCTCGCTTCCACCGGAGTAACCAGAAACCTTTGATAAACCTTGACGGTTAGGATGGTTAAACGAGAGTATGTCCAGGTTCTCACGCGGGATTGGGACTAGCAGCGGAGTTCTCTTGCGACTCGCGAGAACGGTCGAGTATCCTGCCGCTTGATTTGAGCGCACTTCAACATTCGTGGCACAGCTAGCTCGGTCGTAAGAAAATTAATAAAAACAGATCGTGAACATTTGCTACGATGGGTATTGAAACAAGAAACATACATATAGTGCTTTAGTCAAAGTTTAAGGCTTGGGTTGCAAGCCGCTAGCTCTGTCGGTGCAAATCCGCTCGGCGATTCGACTTGGGTAGCGCTGGCAGAGCTAGTGAGAACTCAGGTTTTCGTTGTGACTAGGCACTCGTTGATCCGTAAGTGAGGTCATTTGCCTGTGGAGTGCTGGAAACTGTGCAATCGGGTCGCGCTGCTGGCCGTCGCGTTTCTGTGTGGCAGTGGGGTGCTGCAAGCTGCCGACGATCGGCCCGAGAACGCCGAGCCTCAGGCCGCTGATATCACTCGGCTGATCGAACAGTTGGGCTCGCCACAGTTTGCGACTCGCGAAAGGGCTCAATCGAAGATACAAAGTTTAGGACTCGTGGTCTTCGATGCCTTGGTTGAGGCCCAGCATCATCGCGACATCGAGGTCGCACGGCGTGCGAGCTACTTGCTCCGCGGAATGCCGGTCGAATGGAGTGTTGCGACCGACTCGCAAGAAGTCCGGAGCTTCCTGCGAGACTATGGTCAACAGGGCCGTGAAGAACGACTGAGCCGCATCAAGCAACTCGCGACTCTCAAGAAGTCTGAAGGTGTGGATGCACTCTGTCGAATCATGCGATTCGAAGCCGATGTGGTCCTCTCGAAGCAGGCCGCCATCCAGCTGATGTGGCATCCTTCGTCGGATGATCCGCCAGAGAAAAACGCGATCGCTCGTCGGATTAAGGAAACGGTCGGCACCAGCCGGCGACCGGCCGCTCGTTGGTTACGGACCTATTCGGACACTTTAGTCGCGCCGGACGCGACGCTTGACGTATGGGAGAATATCACTAACGAAGAGCTGCTGACGCTTGCCCGAACGCCAGACGAAACACAGCGCAGCGTGGTGCGAGACCTCTTGCGATGGCATGTCGATCTGCTGCAAGACTTGGGGCGCGATGATCAAGTTCGCACAAATACGATTCGGATCGTCGAACTCGTTCAGCCGGATCGTGAAGAACTTTTCGACGTCGTCGACTGGGCCATTGAGCGCAAAGCCTGGTATGTCCCCGGACTGCTGGCGGAGCGTTTCCCCGTTGAGTACTGGCACGATGCTTTGCTGGTCTATCGGCTTGCGGAAGCAAAACGAAAGAGCGGTGATGAGTCGAACGCCCAGGAAGTGGCGAAGCAGGCGCTGTCGATGAATCCCAATCAATATGATCCACATGTAGCAGTCGCACGCCGTTTGCGATACGAACGACAGATGTTCGATTGGGCGGAGGAAGAATTCCGCCTGCTTCTCGAAATCTCCGGCGACTCTGTGAGGAACGAGTTAAAAATTCGCGAGCAACTTGCCGACATGCTTAGCGATCTCCAGCAAGAGGAAGCGGCGGCGAGCGTTCTGGAGCCATCCATCGCGCTCGGCCAAAAGGACCCGGCGGCACTGGCCGCAGCCTACGAAGACATGTGGCGATCGGCACCTTCTCCCGCCGAACTGCGGGCCAAAATCGATCATTGGATGGGTATCCATTTTGGTCGCGAAGGCGATATCGGCAAACAGAAGGAATTCCTCGAGAAGGCGCTCGCGGTAAACGTCGAGGACATCGACGTTGTGATCGCGTTATACCGAGTTGCCGATGATAGCAAGGCATGGCGTCAGAAGGTCGACAGCTTGCTCGATGAACACGCACGCCGTATCGAGTCGCAAATGAAGGAACTGGAGCAGATGATCGCGACGAGTCAGGATCGCGACGTGCGGGGAGTGATCAACGAGCAGTTTGCACAAAAAAACAATGAGTACGCTTGGTTGATTAGCAACACCGCTGGCGACTATCAAAAGGCCGTTGCCTGTAGCGAGCGGTCGCTCGATATTGTCCCCGATTCCTGGCCCTATCAAGACACGCTGGGGCGCTGTTATTTTGCGGTCGGCGACTTTAAGAAGGCGATTCATTACCAGAAGCTGGCCGTCGAAAAAGCGCCTTACATGCAGCAGATGCGGCGGCAGCTCGCACAATTTGAAGAAGCGCTCGCAAACGCTGCGTCTCAGGACAACTGAGCCGCCGGATCATTGTTGATGCAACTTTCGCCAAGCAACTTGAACGAGCGCGTGATGGCTAAATCCGGCGATGGCGAGCGATTGTACGATCGACCCGATACGACATTTCATTGGGTGTTACTGGGAATCTCGTCAGTGGTGGTGCTGCTCGCCGTGCTGATGCAAGTGCGAGGCGATGAGCAGGTGATTTTGCCGGGCGTTGACTTGCCGTTACCCGGCACATGCACATTCAAGCAATTCGTTGGCGCGGACTGTCCAGGTTGCGGTCTAACTCGCTGCTTCGTGAGCATGGGGCATGGACAGATTCGACGGGCGTGGCACTTTAACCCCGTTGGAATCTTCTTTTTCGCGGTGGTGGCAAGTCAGATCCCGTTCCGGTCGGTCCAACTTTGGCGACTAAAGTCGGGCGCGAACGAGATTTGTTTGGGCTGGTGGGGCTACTCAATGATGCTTATCGTGCTGGGTGCTTTGCTTATCCAGTGGATCTTGCGAATGATAGTCACCTTCACCTGAGGTCAATCATGAAGACTGTAGAGCTCCGCGATGCAACATTAAACGTCATTGACGTCGGGAGCGGGCCGGTATTGCTCTTGGTGCATGGTTTTCCGCTCGATCATACGATGTGGCAAGCGCAAATCGATTCCTTATGCGACACGTTTCGAGTCGTCGCACCGGATCTGCGAGGTTTCGGAACTAGTACGGGCGCGACTCAGACAATGACAATGGCCCAGTTCGCCGATGACATGAACGAGTTGCTCGACGCATTGGACATCAAGGAACAAATCACATTTTGTGGACTATCGATGGGAGGCTATGTGGCTTGGCAATTCTGGAAGCGGCACGCAAATCGCCTCGCGCGATTGATCTTGTGCGACACCAGAGCCATTAGCGACACTGAAGAAGGAGCGCGTGGGCGAATTACAATGGCTCAGCGTGTGCTAGACGAAGGCAGCTCAATCATGGCCGAGGCCATGTTGCCAAAATTGTTTGCAGAGAGTTCGACGAACGAGCACAAGGCGATTATCGAAGCAACTCGGCGCGTGATCGTGACTACTGCACCGGTTAGCGTGGCGGGCGCGTTACGGGGTATGGCACAACGGCCCGACATGACAAGTGAACTGCCGAACATCGATGTTCCGACACTCGTAATCTGCGGTGAACATGACGCCATATCGACTGTTGGCGAAATGCGAGCCATTGCCGAACATTTGCCCAACGCGAGGTTTGTGGAACTAGCTGACAGCGGCCACATGTCGCCTTTAGAATCGCCGCACGCTTTCAACTCGGCAATCCGAGAATTTCTGGTCTAGTGCGTTATCTTTCGCAGTACGCGACCTGGAAACTACATTCCTGGTCGCTGCACCATCAACATCGCGGCGGCGAATGCCAAGCCCAGGATGTTGAACAGCACGACCATCAGTCCGACGCCAATCAGTGTTCGTTCACCATCGCTCCATTGACGCTTCGCGCCATCATGGCGACGTATTAAACGACTCGTAATTACCCCACACACCCAGGTCCAGTGCAACATAATGTGGAGCAACACGGCGAGTGCGAATAGGCACGCGGCCCAAAACTCGAACTCGAACCATTGGTCAAACGTCAGTCCCCACAGCAACCACCCCTCAGCCAGCGTCCCCGGTGGAAATACAAATCGCACGACAAAGCCGAGCCAAAACCAAGCGAGGAACAACGCGAGAAGCGTGGTGTCGAGCCAGAAATTCAACAGTGTTCGTGACATCCTCTACTCCTGACCGGAATCATCATTGCTGTCGGACTTGGCGCCGAATACGCAACATGCGTGCCCTAAACCATCGGTGTAGTAACCTGTAAGCGGTATCTGTGCCTAGCTTTCGGAGGCTCTGTGCAATAACGCGCGAATGTGCCATTTGTCGCACACTCTAACGCCTTACAAAGTACCTCGTCGATACGACTTGACCTGGAAAAAGACTGATGTTGGCGCGGCGCGTTTTGGCGCGCACTTTGCAATCTAACAGCCACTAGAGGAAAGGGTTTGAGTAACACAGGTTCTCTCAGTTGCCATCCGATTCCAGTTGCCGAAAGGAGGTGTGTCATGTTCGTTCGACAGCATGTACATCGAAATACAGAGTGGGAACTGCTGAAATGGGCGATCCTGATTGTTCTGGCCTCCGTCATTGCTTTGGGGGTTTTAACAAGTGTTGCAGGAGCGGCAGACGTCAGCAAATTGGTCCGCGAGCCCGGACCGCTGCCTAACGAAGTTGAAGATTTGGCTTCACCAATGGACGTGCCATCGGTTGGAGAGCCATTGCCATCCGCTGATCTCGCGCTTCAAGTGTGGCGGGCTCTTGAGTTGCAGCACGGCGCGAAGTACGACGACGCGGTCGCAGCATGGCAATCGATCGATTTGCCGTGCGAAACGACTGTTTGGAAACAAGTCGCCCTCGGCCAAGCCTATCTTGCTACCACCGAGATCGAGTCGGCCAGCGAAGTGCTGCTGGATGCTAAGGATTTGGATCCCGAGAACCCGGTTGTGCATTACTTTTTGGGGTTGTTGCGGCTGGAACAAGCATGTGTTGCCGAACAGTGGCAGGATGCTGTCGGTCCAACGGTAACGGCGTTCGTCGCTCATAGGCCGACGGAAATTGCTCCAAACTCGAAGAGCATGTACGAGCTGACCGCGGTGATGGAATTGGAAGAGGCGATAAAGTTGGCTCCGGATGTTTGGATGGACCAACCGCTTGTTCCGACCGATTGGCCGACGCGAGCGGCCCTCGCACCAACGGTGGGCGATTTGCTACTTGCGGTAGGGGCGAAGAATTTTGAAGCGAAGGCCCATAACGTGCTGAGCTACATCTATCTGGAACAAGATTCACTAGAAATGGCGGAAGGGCACATGGATAGTGCTGCTGCAGGAGGTTTGAGTGTGGTCGGCTATGCCGAGCTTGGCGAACGCTACGCGACCGCCGGTCGACACACCGATGCTGCGCGAGCCTATGTGAAAGCGATGAATCACACTTCTCACAAACTAGATTCCGCTCGGAAGGCTTGGGACAACTTGCGTGATGCTTGGCTGGAGGTGTGGTAGTGAGGTTGTGGTCAACACGTTGGGTTGTGGTAGAAGCAGCCGGGTATCTCCCCCACTCGGCTGCATTCTCATTTCTTGAGGAGACCCGCCATGCATCTCAATATTAAACGCATTTGTGTTCCCACCGATTTCAGCCCCTCCGCTGAACACGCCCTTCATTACGGAGCCGCTCTCGCCGAGACTCACCAAGCAGAATTGCACTTGTTACATGTCTTGCAGGACTTCGAAAAGATAATCTTGCACCCCGACTATACTGCTAGTGGTGAACAGATTCGCGACTACTTTAGCCAGCTAGAGCACACCGTTGTCCACCCCCCTGACGACAAACCGATCGATGTTGAGGAAACCGAGGATGAAGGCGTTCATCGGTTTCTGCGGGCGTTGGAACGCGGTATTGATCAGCAGTTCGCAGACGTTCCGCTCGACAAGTGGTGGGAGCGAATTCGAATTCTTCGTTCCACTCGCTATGGAAATCCAGTTCACGAGATTTGCAGCTATGCGAGGAAACACAGCGTTGACTTATTGGTTCTGGGAACGCACGGTCGAACAGGCTTGAGTCAGATGCTGCTGGGAAGTGTCGCCGAGCGCGTCGTTCGCGTCAGCCCGTGTCCCGTACTAACTGTCCGTCATCCGGCACACGACTTCATTGTGGAGGACTAACATCATGGTAAAGACGATCAGCAAACTACGCGTCAAGGATGTGATGAGCAAACACGTCGTTGCAGTGAATCCAACCGATTCACTACATGAAGCGCTAGATTTGATCTGTGAAAACCGAGTTTCGGCACTACCGGTTGTCGACGGGCGAGGGCACTGCGTAGGAATCCTTACGACTAGCGATCTGATCGAACTAACTCATGAACTCGATGATGAATTACAGAATCTTGGCCGTATCGATACCAGCAAGCCGCAATGGCTAGTTGAGCAGTTGGTGAAAGCGCTCGGTTCTGAACGCGTTTCGGAACAGATGACTCCGGACGTCGCGTCGATCTGCCCGGATGCAACCGTTCCGGAGGCTGCCGCCTTGATGTTACGAAACCGCGTCCATCATCTTCCGGTTGTCGATTCGAGCAATGTGCTCAAAGGTATCGTCTCGACAATGGATATCCTCGGGATTGTCGCCGAAGGTGCCGTTCAACCAACCAAGTAAGCAGGTTCTAAATCGGTAGGGTCAATTGCGCCATCGCGGCGAAGGCATTTGTTGTGGTAACTTAGCGGCTGTCATTTTCAAGGCCTTCGTTTTTTCATGGTGTCAATTCATTCCGATGAACGACTCTGCGATTCCAGCCAGCCTAGCCGAGAGATTCCGTCGACTACAGCGGTATGTTGGCTGGTGTGACGGCGACGTTCAGCGAGTTCATCGAGCGGCTCAACTCGTGCGCCCTGCATTCACAGACTTGATCGACGATTTCTACGGAACGATTGAGACGGAACCGGAAGCAGCTAAGGTCATCACAGGCGGACAGGAGCAAATCGCTCGTCTCAAGGTGACGTTGTGTCAGTGGCTAGACGAAATGTTTCAGGGCCCTTGGACGGATCGATACGCAGCCGCGCGATGGCGCGTCGGTTGGCGACATGTTGAAATCGGATTGGATTCCGTTTTCACCGCTGTGGCGTTCTCGCGTTTGCGAAGCGGTCTGACTCGCGTCATTGAAGAGCGTTGGGTTGGCGAAGCAAGCGAACTGAGCGAGACATTGCATTCCGTTCACCGGTTGCTCGATCTCGATCTGGCGATCATTCAAGACGCCTACGAAAGTGAATATGTGTCTCGACAGCGCCGTTCTGTAAGGCAACGCAGTGAAGCGGCCTTTCGGCGGCTGGTCGAAGCGGCAGGAAGCGTGATCGTGATCTTACGCCTCGATCACTCAATCGCTTATTTCAATCCCTACGCGGAGGAGTTGACTGGTTATGCTGCGTCCGCGGTGCAGGGGAAGGACTATATCGAGTTGTTTTTGCCGGAACGAGAACGGCTGGGTGTCGTAGAACAGTTGAATGCAAATCAGATGGGCCAGCCGACGCTGGGATACGAGAATTCGATTCGTTGCCGTGACGGTAGCGAACGGTGTCTTGTGTGGAACGCGCAACGACTCGAAGATTTCGATGGCAAGCCAGCGATACTTGCTGTCGGGCAGGACATAACAGACCGCAAGGTGGCCGAGGAGCGAGCCCTACAAAGCGAGCGGCTGGCCGCCATTGGTCAGACGGTGACGGGCTTGGCTCATGAAAGCCGAAACGCGTTCCAACGCAGCCAGGCATGTCTAGAGCTACTGGCGCTCGAATTGGAAGATCGCCCGGAAGAATTGGAACTCGTTTCGAGAATTCAGCGGGCCCTTGATCACTTGCATCGACTCTATGAAGAAGTGCGTGATTATGCTGCGCCGATCAAACTTGACCGCCAGCTGTGCGATTTGGCGCACTTGTGGCGAGATGCGTGGTCTCATTTAGAGGTTAGTCGAGCTGGCAAGGCAATCGCGCTGAGCGAGTCCCTGGAGTGCGGCGATTTAGCGCTGCACGTGGACTGGTTCGCATTGGGCCAAGTATTTCGGAACATCTTCGAGAACGCGATCGCCGCGTGTTCGGAGCCAGGAAGCATCTCGGTCAGCTGCGAGTCAACGGCGCTAGAGGAACATCCGGCGGTCCGAATACGAATCCAGGATAGCGGTCCTGGAATACCTCGCGACGCACGGAGTCGCGTCTTCGACGCCTTCTTTACGACGAAAACGAAGGGCACAGGGCTTGGCATGGCGATTGCAAGACGGATTGTCGAAGCACACGGAGGCACAATCGAACTTGGCGACGTTGATGAAGGTGCGGAGTTCGTTATAGTGCTACCGCGTTCGTAGTATTCGACAGACTTCTTGGGTCTTCCCAAATTGTTCTCCCTTGCCGCAAGCTCTGCAGGATTGTGCGCGATCGTGAGGAACGGGATGGAATTAAAACTCCGAATTGCAGTCGCTGACGACGAGCCGGACATGCAAGAATACTTCGAGAAGATCTTGCCTCGACTCGGGCACGAAGTTGTTTCCATTGCCGAGACAGGTCGGCAGTTGGTGGAACACTGCGATACTCTCAAACCTGATCTCGTTATCACGGATATCAAGATGCCAGACATGGACGGGATCGAGGCTGCGACGGAAATCTATCAAAGGCAAGCGATACCAGTCATCGTAGTCTCGGCGTTTCACGACAAGGAATTGATCGAGCGGGCGGAGAGCGATCACATCCTGGCGTATCTTGTGAAACCAATTAAGCAAGCTGACTTGGAACCCGCGATCGCCCTGGCTCGCAAGCGATTTGAGCAATTCGAGGCGTTACGTCGCGAGACCAACGACCTCAAACAAGCGTTGGAAGATCGCAAGATCGTAGAACGGGCTAAGGGTATCTTGATGCTGCGGACAGGACTGGATGAGCAAGCTGCGTTCACCCGACTGCAACGCCTTGCTAGCGACAAGAATCTGCGGATGGCGGAGATTTCACGAACGATTTTGATCGCAGATGAAGCTTTTTTGGCACCTCCTTCGAGACAGCGGCATGAATGATGTTGACTCGCGAATCCGGAACGGTAGATTGAGAGGTGTCAGCTCGTTCATGGCGGACGAGTTGATAAGGCGAATTTCGGTAGCAGCCTTCGGCGAGTCTTGCGACACGTCACGGACGTTCTACTAAAGAAAGCCTGCAACGCGAATGACTACGCGTTGCGTGCGGCTACGACGGCTGCTGGAATTAATGGAGTTTCGTTCACCCCAGCCATGCGGGAGCCGACTATGGCACTATCAACTGACTTGAAGAACGCTTCACATCCTGGCCAAACTTCTTCTACGGTCGACGACATCGAAAGGGAAGTGGAAAAACGACTCCACTTTTCTCAACACGCGGGTCTGCGACACATCACTTACCGCATCGATGGCGGTACGGTGGTGCTCCACGGTCGCGTTCCTTCGTACTACTTGAAGCAATTGGCGCAAGTGAAAGTCACCTGTGTGCCCGGAGTCGAATGCGTCGAGAATCGTATCGAAGTCGCTGTGAACTAGCAGGTGATTGCTCTTCGAGACACCAAGCTAAGGTCGCCAGGGCTCAGGGCCGACGTCCTTTGCGCGTAGGAATTTCGCGTCAACTTCTCCATACCACGCATGTAATCTCTGACGCATCTTGGCGAGGCGATCAGGCATCATGGTTGCCAAGTCGGTGCGTTCGCCAATGTCGTCCTTGAGATTGTATAAGTGGACTCTGCCGTCTTCGAAGCGTTCAAGCAGCTTATAATCTCCCATCCGAATGGCCCCTCCAGGGAACCCACCTTGGTTCGAGTAATGAGGATAGTGCCAGTAAATCGCATCGCGGTTGATGGTTCCTTGTTGTTTAAGTAGCGGCGTTAGGCTAACTCCATCTTTGTGCTGCTCGGGCTTGGCTGGCAGGCCAGCCATGTCTAACATCGTTGGATAAAAGTCAGTGCTGATGACCGGGACATCGCAAGTTGTTCCTGCATCGATGGCACCCGGCCACTTGATCAAAAACGCTTCGCGAATCCCACCTTCATACAGCCATCCCTTGCCGCCGCGCAAAGGCAGGTTCGACGTAGGTGAGCCTTCCGAAGTTGATAGTCCACCGTTGTCGGACGTGAAACACACCACTGTGTTTTTGTCGAGTCCCAACGTACTCAGTTTGTCGAGAACTTTACCGACGGCTTGATCCATCGCCTCGACCATTGCCGCGTAAACCGCATGTCGTTGCAGAGTGCGAACTCGGCGATCGCCGCTATCCGGCAAGACTTGTTCTTCCTGAGCAAACTCGGTCTGGTCGTTCAAACCCAGCCGCTCCGCCTTCTCCTTATACTTCTCAACCAAATCGGGACGCCCAATCAGCGGAGTGTGTACTGAATAGAAAGCGAGATAGGCAAAGAACGGTTCGTCTTTGTGAGCTTCGATGAAGTTAATGGTCTCAGTCGCCAACCGGTCGGGAAGGTGCTCGCCCTCCGGACCGTCTGAAAGTCTTGGGTTACCATACGGCGAGAAGTATCTCTTACCTCCATACGGACCACCTCGATCGAATCCACCACGATTGATGTCGAAACCTTGGTTCTCGGGCCAAAACTCCGGCGTCGGCCCGAGGTGCCACTTGCCCGCAAACTGAGTGGCATAACCGGACTCCTTCAGGGCCTCGGCGATCGTAACCTCTTCGAGCGGCATGCGGTCATTCAGAATCGCGGGCTTGAAGCGACCCTCCCGAGCACCGGAAAAGAAATTTGTCGCGTCAACTCGAGTCGGATACTTCCCAGTCATGATGCTGTAACGCGTCGGACTGCAAACGGGATTCGCCGCATAGCCATTCGTAAAACGCATTCCTTCCGCAGCAATTCGGTCGACGTTCGGCGTTTCGTAGAATGTGCGCGGATTGTTGGCACCGATGTCCATGTAGCCGAGATCATCCACGAGAAAGAAGACGAAATTTGGCGGCTTGGCCAGCAGGGTTGTGGATGCAACCATCGCGGCGGAAGCCACTAGCAACGTGAGTGTGAGGCGGAGCATGGACATTCTTCGGTGAGGAAACAGATGGAGTCGGTTACGTGGGCAAGGCTCACTCGTTACGCTTCGCTTTCTTTGCCCTTTTCGATTTTGCCTGCGACGAATCGGCCTGAGTTGCTTGTTCCTTCGCCGAATCTATTGGTTGCACAAGGGCTCCGTCGGCGACGCCTGCCTTCCAGGCTTCCATATGAGCGAGCATGGCCTTGACGCGAATTGGCTCGGCCTCTTTCAAGTTATTTCGCTCTCCGATGTCCTGTTTCAAATCGTAGAGTCCAATTTCCTCTCCGCCTTTGCCATCGACAATTAACTTCCAACGCCCATCTCGCATCGCCTTACCGTTCCAAACAAGCTGTCTCTCGCCAAGTGCTTTGTCATGCAGCAGCACTGGAAGTAAGTTCACGCCGTCTAGCACACGGTCCGCCGGCATCGCGACGTTCGCGGCGGCAAGCAGCGTCGGCATGACGTCAAGCGAAATCGTCAAGTCGTCGCGAACCTCGCCGGGAGAGATGTTGCTTGTCCAGCGAGCGATGAAGGGCACTCGGTGCCCTCCTTCCCAGTTACTACCTTTCGCCCCGCGTAGCGGTCCATTGTCGCCCCGGTTGTTCGCTCCGTTATCCGAGAAGAAAAGAATCAGCGTTTTCTGGGCTAGTCCCAATCGATCAATCGTCCCGACCACTTCCCCGATTCCCGCATCCATTTCCTGCACCATCTCGCGGTACGCATTTTTGATATCCGTTCGTTCCCCTTGCGTGTTGAACGCTCCGCCAACGGCTCGCAACGGCGGGTCATGTGGACCTTGGTAAGGATAGTGAGGAGCTTCATGCGGCAAGTATAAGCAAAACGGTGTGTCCTGATTCGCTTCGATAAACTCCACCGCATGCCTCGTAATCAAGTGCGTCGTGTAGCCTTCCTCGACTGCGGGTTTATCTTGGTGCCACCAATCGTAGGTGCCTGCTTGATCAACATGCGAGAAGAAATCGACATTTCCGCTGACGTAACCTCGAAACAGATCGAAGCCGTGATGAATGGGATTGTACTTTGGATAATAACCCAAGTGCCATTTGCCAAAGATCGCTGTTGCGTATCCCGCGTTCTTCAATAACTCGGGGAAAGTCACCTCACTGGTCTGCAAGCCATGATAGTGAACCGCGTTTGTGGGATCAGCATAGACAACTCCGGGAATCCCAGCTCGCTGTTGATATCGTCCCGTCATCAATCCGGCCCGTGTGGGGCTGCAAACATTTCCGCTTGAATGAAAGTCTGTGAATTTCATCCCCTGCGCCGCGAGTTCGTCTAAATGCGGGGTTTCGATCCATCCGCCGAAGCTGCTTAAATCACCGTACCCAAGATCATCCGCCATGATCACGATGAAGTTCGGGCGTGTTTCCGCTCGCGCGGGCTCCGCTTGGATGATCGTCGTTACCATGACGACGGCGAACAACCATGGTAAACGTGAGCCAAAGTACAACTCTTTTCGAGGATTCATAACGGGGGGATCTCGGTGGCATGCAGGATGAAAACTTCGAAGTCACAGTATCTCCTCGGCTGCCTTCCATTTCCAGCGACTTGAGGAGATTACGTCACTTTCAGCACACCCGCCGAGCGACTGGTGCGAGCCAATACCGCCACTTCGGTTACCTTTTCCGTCGGAGAATCACCGAAACGGAAATCTCTCGTCAAGCTCCGAGTTTGACAGTTCCGCTAGGAATCGAGCCAAGCGATCAACGAGCACTTGCATCAGTTGCCGGCCTTTCTCTGCGGTAGCGGCGTGAGGATTTCCGGAACCGGTGTTTGTTGTCAGCAGGTGCCACGGCCGAGTGATCGAAACCCACCCTTCGTTGATCGCGGCAAATCGGCTTGTTGCAGTGCTGCCTCTATCAGCAACTATCGCACCTTCCGCGTTCATCGCGACGAGATGAGGGTAATACGCCATGATGAGTGAGGTTTCCATCTCGCCTGCGTGATCATCGCGGTTCTCGAAGAGCGGCCCGTACAAGTCGCCGATGATCTGGTACCAATTGCACAAAAAGATCTGAACGCTGGTGGTGCCATATAATTCCCGCAACATCGGCTTCACGTCATTCCCGCCATGGCTGTTCAGCAGCAAGAGCTTGTGAACGCCAGATTGCTCCAGAGATGCGACGAGATCTTTTATGACTTGGAACACTGTGGATGGATTTAAGTTCATTGCCAGCGGGAAGGCGCGCAGATTAGTTTCGGTGCCATACGGAATTGTCGGCAACAACGCGACTTTGGCGCCCTGATGATGAGCCGCCTCGCAAATATGTTCCCCGATAACGGTCGCTTCGAACATGTCGGTTCCGTAGGGAAGGTGTAGGTTATGCGGCTCGGTTGCCCCAAGCGGCAACACGGCCACCTCATATGGATTCTCTTTGGTGTACGCGTAGTTGGCTTCTGCGAGTATCCAAGGCCGTGCTTTCGGCGGTTGTTCCATGTGTCAACCAAATCCGTTCTATTCTCGGTTTAATTTAGGGAGAACTGTCGTCAACTCGGCGAGGGCATCTGCGGTGACGTTCGTCCGACTGATCTCAAGAAACTCAAGCTGTGACAGCGACCGCAGCGACTCAAGACATCGATTGCCAATTTGCGCATTGGTCAACCACAACACTTTCAGACTCTTCAGTCCAGCGAGTTTAGCAATTCCGGCATCGGTGACCCTTGTGCTCGACAAATCGAGCTCTTCGAGTTGAGAGAATCGCGAAACGGTTTCCAAGGCCGCGTCGGTAATCGCGGTCGCTTCTAAATTGAGTCGCCGCAACGCTGTTGCGTTCCCGATATGTTCGACCCCTGTATCAGTCGTCTTGGTAAATGATAGATCTATCCATTGGAGTGATGTGAAATTCGTCAAGTGTTCCAGCCCCGCGTCGGTAACCTCGGTGTGGCAGAAAGCTAGATTCTTCACAAGTTCTGGTGGGCTCAAGTGGGCTAGATCTTCATCTCGTACCTCAAGAAATATCCGATACTCTTTGTCCAAAGTGTCCAACCCGACCCCGCACCGCGCCGCCAGCGTATTGGGCCCCGAGCGACCAAGATATAGCATCGTAATGAAGTCGACTGTTGGCTGACGGTACTGATGGTCGTTACCGTCCATTAAGAAGTGTGCCAGCCCAGCGGCCTGCGTGTAGATATGTCGAATGTCTTGGTGGCGCTGCAAGTCCTCGCGTCCTAGCCGAACAAGATCAGATAGCGGCAAGTAGAATTCGCCGGTCAGTGCTCGAACTCTCGCGTACTGCAATCGTTCAGCATCGACTCCACCCAGCGTGGCGTAGCCGTTGCGCATAACGAGCGATTCCATATAGACCGCGATGCCCTCGACGATCCAAAAGTTCGCGAGTTCGCCGACATCCGGGACGGAGTCGCCAAGTTCTTGAAACAGTTGGTGCGTCGCTTCGTGATACCATGTTGGCTCGACCGTTTCGTCACCGGCATAGAAAAACGCAGTTCGTTCGCCTTTCATGTAGTAGCCGAGTGACATAGCGATCTGCGGTTCGTAACGCTCAAGCTGCTTGATGTATGCCTCACGATCAGCAAACAAAACAACATTGAGTTTTTTGCGAGCGCCCAGTCGGGCCGTCCCGCCGCGAAATCGTTCAGCGAGCGATTCGTCCGCGCTCCAATAACGGAAAAAGACCTGCTGCCAAACTACATGAAAATCTTCGAGCCTTTTCGCCAGTTCGACGCCCGCGTCTGCGGAAGCATCCGTCGTGATCCGATAGTGCTCGGATTCGATCTGCCAATACCGCCCACGCGGCCAGCCAAACTCCGGATGGGTTCGCGTTCCTGGGCGACGAGCGATTCGATTGGAAGTCGGCGAGCCGAGCTCTAGCACACGTCTCGCCTCGCGATGCATCGGATCGTGATACAGCACTTCGTATAACATTTGGTGCGCGACCGGGCCGTCACCGTTGATCGCGGCTTCACCGGCCAAACCAAATAGTGATGCGGCATAGTCCTCTCGAAGCTGTCTGAATTTCCGATGCCAAAGTTGGATTAGGTCGGAGGCATTATTTGCAGGGACGTGCGGGTCGGCATTACGCTCAATGTATAAGTAGCGCCGGTCCAAGCCTTGCTGGACTGCCCATTTTCGTGTGATTTCCGCCTGCTCGGATAATTGCAATTCATCGCATTTATTCGCCAACTGCGCGAGCTGTTCGCCAAATCGCGACCGCAGTTCGGCTCGCTTGGCATCTTGGGAGCGGGCTGGTTGTCCCACGGCGATAGATTGCATCAAGGCAATAAGTGCAAAAGTCAATGCAACGGGTAATCGCTTGAATGGAAAATCGTTCAAAATGTGACTGTTCCTCACGATTTTGGTAGTCCGCTGCACACGACTTCAGTTTAACGCAAGTCAAAGCGTTTGCGGTGAATTCCAGTGCAAGTGTCTTGTCCGCCGGTAGGGAATACGATAAAAATCGTAACTACCTTCCCTTAAATAGGTTGCGCCTTCACCAAATGCGTGACCCACTTGTCAAGCACTGCTACAATACAGTCGCAAACGTCTTTTACCAAATTCTTTTCTCCGGAGTAGCTGATGTCGAAGAGGCATCGTGAATACACCCGATGTCGGTCGCTTTCGATGGAAACGCTCGAGGGTCGGCGGCTGTTGATTACGGGCGTACCCCTCGCCGACGTCCCGCAGAATTTTGCGAATCCGGAGGATGTCAACAATGACGGTGTAGTCAGTCCTGCCGATGCATTGATCGTAATCAACCGCCTGAATAATCCAGATCAAAGCGGCACTCAGGGCGATTCCTTCACAGATGTTGATGGCGACGGTGTTCGATCACCACGGGACGCCTTGCTCGTCATCAACCGGTTGAACAGTCGGAGTGACACAAGCAGCGTGCCTCCGGAACAACGAGCGATTGGACTGCGCAAGGCGCTCGACGCGGGCTACCTTCCATCTGGTATGTCGCTTAGTCAGGCGCAGGAGCTGCTGGAAACGCTTGAGAATGGTGGCCATTATGAAGCTGGCGAGCGGTATCGCAATGGTCAAATGATCAATATTAATGATCCGCTAGGGGATACCGGCGATTCTGTGGCCGCGGCGGAGGGCGAGGCATCGCCTGTGACTGTGCAAACTGCCGGATCGGTCGTCGCTGAACTGTTGCCGGAAACTGCCTCAGACGAATCCGCAGAGGAAGATGATCCGTTTGCCTTGTTGCGCTCGGTCGATGAAGCCCTCACCGAGTATCTTCACGATTCCACGCTATGGCAGCGGTTTACCGAATCGACGGAGAGCGATCGCTTGGAGTTTGTCGAGCGAGTTGCGAACCGGCTTTCCGATCAACTAGCGGAACGGTTGAATGACTCTGGGGTCCGCGAGCGTTTGGCCCAAGTTATTACCGACGCGTTCGAAGACGGCGATAAGACGATTGAAGATATCATCGGCGAACTGCAAACGCTTCGGGGCACACTCGGGGATGCAAATTCACAAATCGCCCAGATTTTCGCGAATTTAGATATCGAAGGAATCATTGATCGGCTGGGCGTTGACCTTGGGTCTCTCGCGGAAGCGGCATTGTCCCAGGGCCAATCACACGCCTCGAATCACGTCGAGGCGGTCGCCCGGTTTTTAGGCCGGGATTATCTCCAAAGCCTGAGTGATCTTCTCGATTAGCCGCCTGGAGTTGGCACGGATATTGCTTCTACTTGAACCGTGTCGAATTCCGGTAATTCGACGCAACCTCGACGGTCAATCTGCCGATTAATTGCTTCTGTTGAAAGACTTCACGCGATTCGTGGAGTATACTTGAGCGAACAAGAATCCTCCGGTCTGCATTCCGGCAGAGGGACCAATAATTTGGATTAACCAAGATCAACCAACGGCAAGTGCAGAAGCACGCCTGATCTTCGTTTTTCTTCCAGCGACTCCACTCGCTGCAATCGACCGGGGTTTCTTTTATCAACAAAGGCGCCATGGTGGACGCGGTCTCGAAAGAGCCGAACACCACGGCCCTCCAAGATAAGAAAAGCCGCCTGATTTTCAGGCGGCTTTTTTTGTGTACGGACCCAAAGTGACCGAAACGCGGTCGACGATCACTTGATTTCCGCCAGACTGACGGGGCTGCGATTCTTATCTGACTCCACCACTGCGGCGAGAACGCGCTGGACTTTGTAGGCATCGGCGAAATCAGGTAGTGGAACGACCGCGTCGCCGCCTCCCAACACGTTAAAAATATCAGCCGCTTGGTTCACGAAACTGTGTTCGTAGCCCAGGACGTGTGCAACGGGCCACCAAGCGGACGCATAGGGATGATTTGCGTTGCCATTGGTCACATTAATGGTTGACCAACCTTGCAGTTCCTCGGGCAGCGTTGCATCGTACCAATCCAACTCATTCATCCGCTCAAAGTTGAAACGGATCGCACCTTTCTCGCCGTGAATCTCGATGCGGTTGGCGTTTTTGTATCCGGTCGACAGTCGCGTCGCCTCGAACGTCGCCGCTGCACCACTCTCCATTCTTGCCACAAATAGCACGATATCGTCGACGGTGCTCTTTCCCAATTTTGAACTCGTTGCAGCGCCGCGACCAGAAATTTCGCCGCCCGTTGACTCGAGAATGACTCGTTCTTTGATCACTGTTTCCATAGTAGCGCCAATCACCTCCGTTACCTCGTCACCGGTGATGAACCGAGCCGTATCGATCGTATGTGCGCACAGATCACCCAACGACCCGCTACCTGCGACTTCGCCATCGAACCGCCACATCAACGGCGTATCCGGACCTGCCCAGTCCTGCAAGTAACATCCGCGAATTTGGTAGATACGGCCCAACTTGCCTTGCTTGCAAAGCTGATGGGCAAAAGCTACGGCTGGACAGCGGCGATAGTTGTACCATACGAAGGTCTTCCCTTTCGCCTTCTCAGCGGCTGCGACCATTTGCCTCGCATTTTCCAACGTGTTGGCAAGCGGCTTTTCACAAGCGACATGCTTCCCAGCTTCAAGTGCTGCTATCGTATGATCGGTGTGAACATTGTTGGGTGTCACAACATCGACCAAATCAATCTCCGAGTTAGCTACAGCGGCTTTCCAGTCCGTCGTCGCATGCTGCCAACCCCAACGCTGCGCGAACGACTTCGTCTCTTCTTCGTTCCGCGCGGCCACAGTGTGCATGACTGGGGTCACGGGGAGATCAAAGAACTTCGCTGCATTTAAGTACGCATTCGAATGTGCACGGCCCATGAATTTTGTACCGACCAGCGCTATGTTGCATGTTCCATCTGGCATGGCTCAACTCCTGTTTGACTGCGAGTGGGCGTCTGTTTTTGCTTCGCTTCGATCTTTCGATGTGACCGGAAATCCTCAAAAGGTTGCAATCGGTGACTAGTATTGCACTTCGACCCAACGCTGAGCCTTGTGGCTAGCGAGTACGGCTTCGCAAATCGCGACCTCTTTGTGGCCATCCTCGAACGTACTCCAGTCCGGATTTTCCGGCATCTCGCCCGCTTCGACAGCGCGGTAAACATTGCGAAACAGATTCTTCGGGCCATCGGGATAGCCCTCGGAGTGACCGCCTGGGTAGTGCGCGTACTCACGTGCCCCGGCATGGAGCAAAGAAGGATCTTTCGCCAACACTTCGTTCGCCTTGTCTCGATGTCCAAGCCACATCTCGTTGGGGTTTTCTTGATCCCAGGCCAAGGCACACTTGGAGCCATCGATCTCAAAGTACAACCGGTTCTTACGGCCCGCCGAAACTTGGCTTACGGTAAAGACCCCGTGTGCTCCATTAGACAACTCGATCAACACCGATGCGTAGTCTTCCGTATTGATTTCCTGGGGTTCGTAGTCCTCCGCCGCAAGCACCTTGCCTGCGTATGTTTCCACTTCCTTTTTGGGCTTCTGACGCGTCTTATGAACGGTGCGCAGGTCTGCAAGCACCTTTGTGATTGTCAGTCCAGTGATGAACTGCAACAGGTCGCACCAGTGGCTTCCGATATCAGCTATCGCTCGGCTGTCACCGGATAAGGCAGGAATTAATCGCCAATTCCAATCGGTGTCCTTAAACAGCCAATCTTGAAGATAAGATCCATGGATGGAGAATACATCGCCGACATCACCGGCCTTGACCATTTCGCGTGCGTGCTGAATGAGCGGGTAGTATCGATAGTTGAAATCGACGGCATGGATCAATCCTGACTTTTTGGCGAGCGCCACGAGTTCGCTGCTTTCGGCCGTGCTCATGGCGAGTGGCTTTTCGCTGATCACATGCTTGCCCGCCGCCAGAATGTCTTTGTTCACCTGATGATGCAGGTGATTCGGCGTGCAGTTATGTACCACCTGGATATCAGGATCCGCCAACAGCTCTTGATAGCTGCCGTAGGACCTGGGAATCGACATGGCGTCGGCTTTCGCCTTGGCCAGGTCGGCATTTGCTTCGGCGACGGCGATCATTTCAACATTTCCCAAGCGCCGAGCGGCTTCGACGTGAGCTGGGCCAATGAAGCCTGTACCAATGATTCCGGCTGCGATCTTCGATGCCATGCTGAGAAAATCTCCATTTGATATGAAACGACGTGTGACGACCAATTCGTCAGCTCTCGCGGGTTAACGCTGAGCTAACGGGGACTGCATCGCTGAGGTGTCATCAGGCTGCTTGAAGAACTAGAATCCCGCTGACAACGAGAGTCGCGTCGCCGCTGAAGGACGAATTCTATCTGCCCGAATACGGGGTTCGCAACCCGGGCGTCAGATCTTACTTGCCCCGGCGGAAGCAGGGCGTCCATCGTAGGGCGCGACCAGCAACCTCCGCAAATCTCACATCTAAACCGAGCTTGACGGTGTCGGTACGCCTGTCGATACTGCCCCGTTGAGCGGGAAGTCAAAGAACCGCAAATGCTCGTCTCGACGAAGGATCGGCGAAATATGACCATTATTGTGTTCGAGGACGAGCATGTGCCGCGACTTTACCCTGTCACGCTGGGGCGTCCAACCTACGCCATTAGCTGTGGCGGTTTTCGGTTGCTGGATTGGTTGGAGCAACTTGGGACTTCGATTGTCGGAGTTGTCCGACCGCACCTGGCGGAGATCCAGATCCAGGACTATCCCGGACTGAGCGAAACGGTAGAGGCGGGTACGGAACAGCTGCTGTTTGTTAATGCTCGCGTTGTCCCCTCGCGATCGAGCTTTGAATCCCTCCAACGGATCATTAATGACAACCGTGAGGGTTTCGTGTTTCACGAGGGCGAACTCGCGATGGCGTTCGTGCAGCCTAAAGGTGCCGTCCCGCACAATCAGGGTGTTGCCGAAAAGCGGCTCACGGTGGCGCAAATGCCGGGCGTGTTGAAACGCCTTGGCGTCGAGCAGCTTGCGTCGTTAGAACACGAGCTGCAATTGTTACAGTATCCGCACGACATCGTCCGCTACAACATGCAGATCTTGGCCGAAAACCTCGAGTATCGATTGTCGATCGGATCGTATGAGGAAGTGGCCGACGGTGTGTTTCTCGGCGAGAACGCAAGGCTTGGCCAGTACGTTGTTACGGATACGTCTTCCGGTCCGGTCATCTTAGAGAGCAATGCGGTAACCGGACCATTTTGTTACTTGAATGGACCCGCGCACATTGGGCACGGTGCAAAGCTGATTGAACACGCAGCAGTAAAAGACGCTGTTACTATCGGGCATACGACAAAAATTGGGGGCGAAGTCGAGGCGTCGGTCATCGAACCGTACACGAACAAACAGCACCACGGTTTCCTAGGGCACAGCTACCTCGGAAGCTGGATTAATCTTGGTGCTGGGACGTGCAACAGCGATCTGAAGAATACTTACGGCACCGTCAACATAGACCACCAAGGCGAGAAGGTTGCGACTGGAATGCAATTCGTCGGTTGTATCGTCGGGGACTATTCGAAATCTGCAATCAATACCAGCATCTTCACCGGTAAGTCGATCGGAGTGTGCAGCATGTTATACGGATTTGTAACCACCAACGTGCCAAGCTATGTGAACTATGCGAGGCTCTTTGGCCAAGTGACCGAATTGCCACCCGAGGTGATGATCGCGACGCAGCAACGGATGTTTCGCCGCCGCAAAGTCGAGCAGCGTCCGTGCGACGTGCAATTGCTCCACGACATGTACGAATTGAGTCGCGACGAGCGACAACTCGCCGGCGACCCACTATCTTTATAACGGGCGAGTTTCGATTGACGTCGCCACCGATATGATAACCGACCTTCGATTTCTAGAGTTACAACATGACACTCACTAAACACTACGGGCCTGGGAAATTGGGGCTTTCGTTCGAGTTATTCCCGCCCAAGACTGAGGCTGGCGAAGAAGCGATGTATCGGCATGTCGATCAGCTTGTCGAGTTTAAACCCGACTTCATCACCTGTACCTACGGTGCAGGTGGATCGACACAAGAGAAGACACTCGGTATCGTCGAGCAGGTCAAGCAGCGCTACCATCTGCCGGTCGCATCGCACCTCACTTGTGTCGGCTCAACGGTTGATCAATTGCGAGCCTACCTAAAAGAGGCAGCCGATCGCGATGTGGATTACATCGTCGCCCTGCGAGGCGATCCTCCACGTGGTGAATCAAGTTTTCAGGCCGTGAAAGGCGGGCTCAGCTATGCGAATGAACTGGTGTCGCTCATTCACAGCGAGTTTACGAATTTCGGCATCGCGGTGGCTGGGTACCCGGAAACGCACCAGGAAGCTCCGAGCCCCGAGATCGACTTGGAGAATCTTAAGCGGAAAGTCGATGCGGGCGCCGATGTTGTTGTAACTCAGTTGTTTTACGACAACGACGACTTCTTTCGGTTTCGAGACCGCTGCGCTGCGGCCGGAATTCACGTTCCATTGGTCCCCGGAATCCTGCCTGTCACTAGTCTAGCCCAAATTCAACGCATCACTTCAATGTGTGCTGCGCGCCTGCCTGAACAGTTTGTAAATGATCTTGGTCAGCGTGAAGATGAGCAATGGCAATTCCAAGTGGGCGTCGACTTCGCCACGAAACAGGTGCAAAACTTAATTGACGCTGAAGTTCCTGGAATTCATTTCTACGTACTTAACAAGTCGCAAGCGACGACTGCCGTCTTGGAAGCCGTAAATCGACCGAAGTGAGGAGCTTACTGTTGAGTCCGCTCCGCCCACGAACGCTGCAGGTGAAAGAGCCGGTAAGCCGCCTATGGCGTGAGATCAAACGAACCCTAGCGGAGCCAACTAACACGGTAGTTGGCGAGTACAGCGAAGCCTTGCAATTCTGCGAGAGAATTGCCGTCATGACCTAAGATCTCCACAGCCAACCGGCTAGTGGTCGACGGCGACGAGCACTGCTAACGAGCGTCGGTTTTTCGGCAATAGGCGAGTTGGTCGGCAACCGACGTAATATCGTTTCTGCGACCCCCGGTTGCGGTCGGCGAAGGCTCACTAGCCGGTGCCTCTTCAGCTGGCTCAGGTGCTTCCGCCACAGCACCCGGTTTGGTTTTTCGCGCGGACTCAAGCAAATCGCGTACGCCCGCTTTTGGATCAGCGGCGACGGGAGCCGCGGTCGGTGCCGCGCCGCTCGCCTCACCGCGGGCGGCAGCAAGCATTTCGGCGACGCTCATTGACTTCGGATCCTTCTTTGGTGCAGCTGCTGGTTTCGCCGCCACCGCCGGGCTGCCGGACTTCCCACCTCGCGCAGCTGCCAGCATATCAGCAACGCTCATCGATTTAGGATCCACCTTTGCTGGAGCGGCTCCGCCTTTTTGACTTCGAGCGGCAGCCATGATATCAGCTGCGCTCGAGGGCTTCGCCGCCGGCGCGTTTCCACCGCCTTTGCCACGGGCCGCCGCCAGCATGTCCGCGACCGACATGCCGCCACCGCTCGCTGGTTTCGCAGCCGGCGCTGCCTTTGGGGCGGGACTTGATGCCTTCGGGCTGGCTTTGGCTTCGCTCTTATTTGCCTCGACCTTGGGCAGCGGCGCGTCGATGACCTTCAAGAAGTCGAGATCGATATCGTACCAGCCGATATTTGAATTTGCGTCGAACTCAACCAAAGCTCGACCGCTCATATTTACTGTCCGAACAGTTCCGGTCATCCCACCAAAGCGTTTCAGTTCGGGGCGACTTTCGTCGACCGTAACGTATTTGTCTGTATACTGTTGCTTTAGCTTCTCAATACGCTCGAAGACCATGTTCGGAACCTATCTGTGGAGATTTCGCCCAATCGTTAGCAATTAGACTACTTGGGAGCCGTCATTTTTGTCCTGGATCGCTCCGAAATCAAGGCCACAACACAGGTAATGACGAAGTCCAAGTGGCGAGCGGGCAAGATTGCATTAGAGCCGTCAATCGGTGCGCGTAACTACTTCAAACCGACCGCGTAGCGCCATCGAGTCGTTCCAGCGGAACCAATCGTCTTTGGTTCGATCCGCATTACATCACTGCTTTCCTTGATTTTGGAAGCGGCTGGCGGATCTCGATCACACATAATCGCAAGCCTACGACCGTCGATGTCAATCGTGGCACTATCCATGTTGGCGTTAACACTCCCGCCTGAAAGTAACCGATAGGCAGTGCCCAGATGTCCTGCAGCCGCGCGCAACCGACAGGCGACATCGAACTGAAATTCCATCTCTGCTGGGTTAGGCTCGACACTCATCGACCAATGGCTTTGGCCTGCCATACCCACCAACAATGCGGCCCGGGTCGAAGGTCGCAACTCTTCAATACTAAGTTGCTGGAGTGGTGGGCTTTCCGGCCACGGTTCGACATCGGTTCCTTCCAGCGATTCGAGAACCGGAATCGTCCGGTTCTCGAATAACAAATTGATCGTATGGCTATGGCGGTCCTTCATCCACCGGAACTGAACCTGCAGGCCGATGCCGTCGGCATTCACGACAGCCAAAGCAGCAGGCGAGCGATCTTCCACGAGGCGATTCCTATGCTAGCGAGCCGCGACTCGACTACTGATCTTGTCCGACGCGCCAACTCAGGTACGCATCTAGGAACTCTTGAATGTAACCGTCCAGCACGTTGTGAAAATTTCCCACGCTATATCCAGTTCGCGCGTCCTTGACCCGTTGATCGGGATGTAAGAAGTAATTGCGAATCTGCGATCCAAAACCTACACGCGCTTTCGTTTTGTAGCGTTCGTCCTCCTCGGCTTCACGTTTCTCCTCCTCGAATTGCGCCATCTTGGCTCGCAACATCTTCCAAGCCGTAGCACGATTCTTGTGTTGGCTTCTTTCGTTCTGGCACTGCACGACCGTTCCCGTTGGCTCATGGGTCAGCCTAATCGCACTGTCCGTCTTATTCACATGCTGACCACCGGCTCCGCTGGCCCGAAACGTGTCGACTCGAACGTCAGCTTCATCGATTTCGACTTCAAAGTCGTCGGAAATTTCTGGAGACACATCGACCGCTGCGAAACTCGTCTGTCGCTTTCCTTCCGAGTTAAACGGGCTAATCCGGACCAGTCGGTGCATCCCCGTTTCACCCTTGAGGTAGCCGTAGGCCATTGGGCCACGAATCGCGATCGTAGCGCTGTTGATGCCGGCTTCTTCGTTGTCGTTGCGATCCATCAACTCGACACTGTAATCATTCTTCTGAGCCCATTGCATATACATTCGCAACAACATCTCGGCCCAGTCGTTGGCGTCTGTGCCTCCGTCGCGAGCATGGATACTCATGATCGCCCCCGCTGCATCGTGGGGACCATTAAGCAACGCCTTCAATTCCAAGTCTTCGACGACCGCCTCCAGTCGCTTAATCTCTCCCGCCACTTCGGCAGCGAGCGATTCGTCCTCTTCGGCCATCTCGATCAAGCCGGTCAGATCATCGGCCGCGATTAGCGCCGCACCCATTGGTTTGATCAGCGATCGCAGCGTCTTGAGTTCTGCGACCGCCTGTTGCGCCTTCTCTTGGTTGTCCCAGAATCCGGGAGCCCCCATCTTGGCTTCGATCTCTTTGATCTGAGCAACTTTGGAATCGTAGTCAAAGACTGTCTCGTAAATTGACGATCTGCTCCTGAATCGTTTCAGCTCGGTCTTTGAGATCTGAGTCCATGGCTGGTCTTTCTCAGTCGGTGATTTGAAGTCTGTTCGCAATATAGCGTGGCCGAGAAGGAACCGGAACGCCCAACAAACGACGAGTCGATGCATGCGACGGCAGTGTCGTCAACCTCTCGGCTGCTTTGACGGTATCTGGACCGTATACTACACGCCGATTCCATCGCTCGGAATCTGACGCAACGAGTGCTTTGTTAACTCAATAACCATGGTGGCTGTGAACATGTCCAGTGAGCAAGTCGTCTCTCAACTATTTGATCTGTCCGGTCGCACGGCCCTGATCACGGGGGCGTCCGGCTACCTCGGGGCAGCAATGGCAGCCGCGCTGGCCGAAGCGGGAGCGAATGTCGCCTGTGCCAGTCGTGATCAGAATCGTGCAGACTCTGCGGCAAAAGGGCTTCCTTCGACTCATGGACAGGAACATTTTGGAGTGGTGCTTGATCACTTTGATGAGAGCTCTCTGGAGCAAGGTCTTCAACGAGTGATCGAACGTGCCGGAAGGGTGGATGTGCTTGTCAATAACGGCCAACGCGGTCCCGCAAACGACCTGACTGATGTGACACCCGAGCAATTCAAGGCTCAATTGGCTAACGCAGCTGGGTACTTTCATCTGGCCAGGCTTGTCCGAGATCACGCTGTCGAGCGCGCCGCTCCGGCAACGGTCGTGATGATAGGCTCGATGTACGGCCTCGTCGGCTCTTATCCAGACGCGTATAAGGACATCTGCTCAGCGAGTCCCGTGGCCTATCACGCGTTGAAAGGCGGTGTCATTCACATGACGCGACATCTGGCCGTCTATTGGGCAAAAGATCGAGTCCGCGTAAATTGCCTTTCGCCGGGAGCCTTTCCGAACCCAGTGACAGTGCCAGAAGGCCTCGTGGATCGACTCACCTCGAAGTGCCCCATGGGTCGAATGGGACTTGCACACGAATTGAAGGGCGCCGTCGTTTTCCTGGCGAGCGACGCCAGTAGCTATATGACGGGGCAGAACTTGGTTATCGATGGGGGCTGGACGGCCTGGTAGGCAACGCATCCTCGCTCAGTTGATATTTGCCGCAACATACATATAAATAGCGACTTGTGTTCTGGCAACGAAGAATGTTGCGGTGCCATTCCCGATCCTTCAGCCACCCCACGCTTTCCGCACGCTCGCCCGTTGACGTGCTGCTCTCAGGCGAATACCCTGATATGTTCCCTGCTAATTCTGCGGGAACATTCTATTTCGATTTCTTATCTAATTTTGTCCTGACCTATGCATCTGAAGTCGCTCAAGGTCTTCTGTGACGTCGTTGGAAGGCGCTCGTTCTCGCGGGCAGCGGACGAGAACGGTATATCACAGTCGGGAGCGAGTCAGATGGTGTTGCATCTGGAAGAGGACCTTGGCGTCAAGTTGATCGATCGATCGAAGCGGCCGTTCGTGCTCACGCCAGAGGGGCAAGTTTACTACGACGGATGTCGGCGACTGGTGCAGAAATTCAACGCCCTAGAAGAAGAAGTCAAAACGCTGCACGAAGAGGTTGCGGGACGAGTGAGTGTTGCATCGATCTACTCCGTTGGATTGAGCCACATGAGTCGCTTCGTTCAGGACTTCATGCGTCAGCATCCCAAAGCAAACGTCCGACTCCAGTATCAGCATCCAGATCGAGTCTATGAGTTGGTCCGCAATGATGGCGTCGATCTGGGACTCGTCAGCTATCCGCGAGACTCCCGCACGGTCCGCGCGATTCCTTGGCGCGACGAACCGATGGTGTTTGTCTGCGCTCCTGAGCATCCTCTGGCCGATCACTCGACGGTTGCCCTTAACCAATTGGATGGCGAAGCGTTCATCGGCTTTGACGAAAATCTGCGCATTCGTATGGAAGTTGACAAGGCGCTGGCATCGCAGGGCGTGAGCGTTCGTCACGTGATGGACTTTGACAATACGGAAACGATCAAGCGAGCTATCGAGATTAACGCGGGTATCAGCCTTTTGCCCGAGCCAACGGTTGCGCGAGAAGTTGCAGCCGGAACGCTCGTCACTCGACCGCTGGGCGATATTGCGCTGGTTCGCCCGTTGGGAATTATCTGTCGCCGCGGTGCCGAGTTAGGCAAGACGGCGAAGCGATTTAAGCAACTCTTACGAAGTGAAAACGCCGCACTCTACGAAGATCTAGAAAACATAACACAAGGGACGACGAACGCGGCAAGTGCTGCCGCTGAGTTGTTCGAGAAGCAGGAAGAAACGGTAGAACGATGACAGTGTTGAATCAGTTCGGTTATCCCGAGAAGCAAGGGCTGTACGATCCAGCAAACGAACACGACAGCTGTGGCGTTGGATTCGTCGCTCACATCAAAGGTCAGCGAAGCCACCAGATTGTTCAAGATGCCTACATTGTGCTCAAGAACATGGAGCATCGCGGCGCGTGCGGCTGTGAGTCGAATACCGGAGACGGTGCTGGCATCATGACCGCGTTACCCTACGAGTTCTTCGCAAAAGTTGCGAAGGACGATCTTAAGTCCGAACTGCCTGAACCTGGCAAGTTCGGGGCTGGAATTGTGTTCTTGCCGCAAGACGCCACCGAGCGCCTGCATTGTAAGCGAGTTGTCGAGCAGATCATTACCGAACTCGGTCAACGACTGGTCGGTTGGCGTAAGGTTCCTACCGAAAGTGATGCAGCGGATGTGGGCCCAACGGCGCGTGCGTCGGAGCCGCACATGGAGCAGTTGATCATCGCGGCTGCCGACGGACTCGAAGGCGACGCGTTCGAGCGGCAACTGTACTTGATCCGCAAGCGTGCGACGCGAGCGCTGCGTGAAGATCAGTCGCTCGTCCAGCGAAAGATCTTCTACGTTTGCAGCCTTTCGACCAAAGTGATCATCTACAAGGGAATGTTGCGGACGCTGCAATTGATGCAGTATTTTCCCGATCTGCGCGATACCGACTATACGACCCATCTGGCGATGGTTCACTCAAGGTTCTCGACCAACACGTTCCCGAGTTGGGATCGCGCTCAACCTCTTCGCTTCATGTCGCATAACGGCGAGATCAATACGCTGCGCGGTAATAAAAACTGGATGCGCGCTCGCGAAGGCATGATGAAGAGCAAGCTTTTTGGCGACAAGCTTCAGGATTGCTTCCCGGTCATGGAACCCGATTGCTCTGATTCGGGTGGATTCGACAATGCCTTGGAATTCCTCCTAATGTCGGGACGTTCGCTGCAGGAAGCGGTCATGATGATGATTCCGGAGGCGTGGCAGAAGCATGACACCATGTCGGAGAGCAAGCGAGCATTCTACGAGTACCAGTCGTGCCTGATGGAACCCTGGGATGGTCCGGCTTCTGTAGTCTTCACCGATGGCAAGTGCATAGGCGCGGTGCTGGATCGTAATGGTTTGCGACCGAGCCGGTACTACATCACGCACGATGATCGTGTCCTTATGGCGAGCGAAGTCGGCGTGCTGCCTATAGAGCCATCTAACGTCAAAGCAAAGGGGCGCCTACAACCCGGCAAAATGTTCCTCGTCGATTTCGAACGCGGCGAGCTGATCTCGGACGACGACTTGAAAGAAGAAATCGCCGCCCGCCGCCCGTATGCCAAGTGGTTGCGAGATCAACGAATTCAGCTGACCGACCTGCGGCCGAAGAAAGAGGCACATGGCTTCGATCCCGACACGTTGCTGCCTCGCATGCAAGCATTTGGCTATACGCTAGAGACGATGCACTTCATTTTGCAGCCGATGATCCGTGAGAAACGCGACCCCGTTGGTTCGATGGGAAACGATTCCGCGCTGGCTTGCCTCAGTGACCGGGCGCGAATGCCCTACGACTACTTTAAGCAATTGTTCGCCCAGGTCACGAATCCAGCGATTGATTCGATCCGCGAAGAGATCATCATGTCGCTGGAATGCTACATCGGCCCCGAGCGAAACTTGCTTGAGACCAGCAAGGAGCACGCCCATCGTTTGCTCATTCCGCATCCCATCCTCACGAACGAGGAGTTGGGCGCAATCAAACGTATCAAGTATCGCGGTTGGAAGTCGAAGACGATCGACATCACCTTCCCCCGCAGCGAAGGTGAAGAAGGGATGCTACCGGCACTTGATCGTATCTGTGCTGAAGCCGAGCAGGCCATCAAAGACGGTTACAGCCTGGTCGTGCTGTCCGATCGGGCGATCAGCAACGATCGTGTGCCGCTCAGCACATTGCTGGCTTGTGGTGGATTGCACCACCACTTGGTCCGCGAAGCAAAGCGAACAAGGATCGGCATCGTATTGGAAACAGGCGAGGCTCGCGAGGCACATCATCATTGCTTGCTAATCGGTTACGGTGCCGACGCCATCAACCCGTACTTGGCCTTTGAAGCTTTGTGGAAGGCTCGCATCGAAGGCCGGCTCGACCCACACGAATTCAGCGACGACGACAAGGTCGTAATCGCCTACCGCAAGGCGGTTGCGAAAGGCATCTTGAAGATCATGGGCAAGATGGGAATCTCGACGTTGCAGTCGTACAAAGGTGCCCAGATTTTTGAGGCGGTCGGCCTGAAGGACGAAGTCATCGATCGCTGTTTTACGAATACAGCCAGTCGCGTTCAGGGAGTTAGCTTTAAAGTTTTGGCAAGCGAGATGCTGCGACGCCACGCTCTGGGATATCCCGAGCGGCCTGAAGAGCTTCTGCCGTCGCTGCCAAATCCGGGTGAGTTCCATTGGCGCGCAGAAGGTGAGAAGCACGGCTGGGAGCCGAATGTGATTGCCGACTTGCAAGTGGCCGCTCGCTCCAACGACGAAGAAGCTTACTGGCGATTTGCCAGTCAGATCAACGACGAGAATCGGAGAAGGTATACACTTCGAGGGCTGTTGCGCTTCAAGGATGGCGTCAACGGCGGGCCGATTCCGCTAGAAGAGGTTGAACCGGCCAGCGCCATCGTCAAGCGGTTTTGCACTGGAGCGATGAGTTTCGGCTCAATATCCGCCGAGTCGCACGAGACATTGGCCATTGCCATGAATCGTCTGGGAGGAAAGAGCAACACTGGCGAAGGCGGCGAAGATTCCGTTCGCTTCAAGCCGCTTCCGAACGGCGACTCGAAGCGATCCGCGATCAAGCAAATCGCGTCAGGGCGGTTTGGTGTGACCGCGTGGTATCTGACCAATGCCGACGAGTTGCAGATCAAGATCTCGCAGGGTGCAAAGCCCGGCGAAGGCGGCGAGCTTCCCGGGCACAAGGTCGACGACAACATCGCGCGCATCCGCCATTCGACGCCTGGCGTCGGACTTATCAGTCCCCCGCCGCATCACGATATCTATTCGATCGAAGATCTGGCTCAGTTGATCCATGACTTGAAGAACGCCAATCCGGAGGCCCGAGTGAGTGTGAAGCTTGTGTCGGAAGTCGGCGTTGGAACCGTGGCGGCCGGTGTCTCGAAGGCTCATGCCGACCACATTTTGATATCAGGGGACACTGGCGGAACCGGTGCCTCTCCGCTGACAAGCATCAAGCACGCCGGACTACCTTGGGAATTGGGAATCGCGGAGACCCATCAGACACTCGTGATGAACGATCTGCGCAGTCGCGTAGTTCTGCAGACGGATGGTGGCATGAAGACGGGACGCGACGTTGTGATTGGGCTGTTGCTGGGTGCAGAGGAGATTGGTTTCTCGACCGCTCCGCTCATTACGCTCGGCTGTATTATGATGCGCAAGTGCCACTTAAATACTTGCCCGGTCGGCATCGCCACGCAAGATCCGATTCTTCGAAAGAAGTTTAAGGGTAAGCCGGAGCATGTCGTCAACTACCTGTTCATGGTAGCGGAGGATGCGCGGCGAATCATGGCTCAGCTGGGCTTCCGTACTGTCAACGAGATGGTCGGTCGCGCGGACGTACTCGATATCACTTCGGCGGTTGACCACTGGAAGGCAGATGGAATCGATTTGACCCCGATACTAACTCCAGCAAAGAAGCCGCGGGAAGATGTCGAGACTCGGCAGACAATCAAACAAGATCATGGTCTGCAGTTCGCGCTGGACAACACGCATTTGCTCAAGCTGTGCGCCCCTGCAATCGACAAAGGTGAGAAGGTTCGCCAAGAGCTGGAGATCATCAATACGAATCGGACAGTCGGCACGATCCTAAGTCACACGGTGGTGAAGAAGTGGGGCGAAGACGGACTGCCCGATGATACGATTCACCTCAAATTCAATGGTTCCGCAGGTCAGAGCTTCGGCGCCTGGTTGGCTCGCGGTATTACGCTGGAACTCGAAGGCGATGCAAACGATTACGTTGGCAAAGGTTTGTCGGGCGGGCGAGTCGTCATTTATCCTCCAAAGGAAAGCGGCTTTGCTCCCGAAGACAACATCCTCGTCGGAAACGTGTGTTTATACGGAGCCACTGGCGGGCGAGCCTTTTTCCGTGGCCGAGCGGCCGAACGATTCTGTGTACGTAATAGTGGTGCCTGGGCGGTAGTCGAAGGAGTCGGAGATCACGGGTGCGAGTACATGACCGGCGGTCGCGCCATCATCTTGGGGCCAACAGGTCGGAATTTTGCGGCGGGAATGTCGGGAGGAGTCGCCTATGTGTGGGCGCCTGACCGAGACGCATTCCGCCTGAATTGCAATTTGGCTTTGGTCGCTTTGGAAGATGTCGAATCGGACGATGACGTCAGCGAAGTGCTGGAGATGATCGAAGACCACTACAAGTTTACGGGTTCAACCGTCGCCGCCCATGTCATCGCGAAATGGCCGGAAGTGCTAAAGCAGTTCGTCAAGGTCATGCCGCTCGACTACAAACGCGTCCTGATGGAACGCAAGTCGCACGACGAAGAACAGGAAGCGATTGTGCGGGCCGAAGGTCCAAACGATTAACACAACGGTGCTCTCCACGATTGCAGTCCAGCACGCGATCCGACGAACGCCTCCAATGCAGTAATATCGCAAACCAAATGCAGACCAAGTAGCTACAGAGAAAGAAGAAGCGATGGGAAAGCCAACAGGTTTCAAAGAACATCCCCGTAAAGCGGTCGCTTATCGGGAACCGCTGGTCCGCATCAAGGACTTCGGCGAGATCTACACCGAAGGCGACGAGGAACATCTGCGCACGCAGGGAGCACGCTGCATGGATTGCGGCGTGCCGTTTTGCCAGTCCAACAACGGATGCCCGATCGACAATCTGATCCCCGAATGGAACGACTTGGTTTACACCGGTCGTTGGCGAGATGCTCTGGAACGGTTGCACAAGACGAACAACTTTCCAGAGTTCACCGGTCGCGCGTGCCCGGCTCCGTGCGAGGGGGCGTGTGTGCTCGGCATCATTGATCCGCCGGTCACCATCAAAAACATTGAAAACGCCATCATCGATCGCGGTTTCGCCGAAGGTTGGGTCCGTCCGCAGCCTCCGCAAACTCGCACAGGCAAGAAGATCGCGATTGTCGGTTCCGGCCCGGCTGGTTTAGCCGCCGCGGATCAACTGAACAAGGTCGGCCATACCGTCACGGTATACGAGCGCGCTGACCGAATCGGTGGCTTGCTGATGTACGGCATTCCAAACATGAAACTGGACAAAGGAGTCGTCGAGCGGCGGTTGAACTTGATGCGCGCCGAAGGCGTCACTTTTGTTACAAATGCGCACGTTGGCAAACAAGAAGACTTTCCTGTGGGACACATGACCCAGATCATGGAAGAGCGAGGATGTAAGGTGCAATACATCGATCCGAACAAGCTCGTCGCCGAGCACGATGCTGTCCTGCTTGCTACGGGTGCGACCAAGCCTCGAGACTTGCCAATCACTGGCCGGGATCTGAAAGGAATTCATTCCGCGATGGAGTTTTTGACGCGGAATACGAAGAGCCTGCTCGATTCCGAACTCGCTGACAACGCTCACATCTCAGCCAAAGGGAAACGAGTGGTCGTCATCGGTGGTGGTGACACCGGTGCGGATTGTATTGGTACTTCGATCCGTCACGGCTGCACAAGCGTCGTGAACTTCGAGCTACTCGACCAGCCGCCCGTCGAGCGAGCACCGAACAATCCGTGGCCACAATGGCCGCGAATATTTCGCGTCGACTATTCACACGCCGAAGCCGAGGATAAGTTTGGTAGCGACCCGCGGACCTATGCGATCCTGTCCAAGGAATTCATCGACGATGGCAACGGAAACGTGGCCGGTATCAAAACCATCCGCATCGATTGGTCAAAGCCAGGTGAGAAGGCTCCGTTCACGGAGGTGCCCGGCAGTGAAGAGGTCTTCGAGTGCGATCTTGTCTTCCTGTCGATGGGATTCCTCGGGCCCGAACAAACCGTTTCGGACATGCTCGGCATCGAGTACGACCCGCGCAGCAACTACAAAGCCGAACACGGCAAGTTTACAACTAGTGTCGACAAGATCTTCGCAGCAGGCGACTGCCGCCGCGGCCAATCTCTGGTCGTATGGGCAATCAACGAAGGCCGAGGCGCCGCCCGCGCGATCGATGCATACCTCATGGGACACAGCAACTTGCCGGCGCCGGGTTAGGCCGATAGAGTGCGGTTCACTCCCAACTCGGCGGGGCCTGCTTTTGTAAAGCAGTGATTAGTCCATCGATGGGCTGCATGTGTTCGGGCATGACATGAGCGCGAAGCAGGTCTCGATACATATCCGATGTCACGTTGCGGCAAAGGGCGTCGAAATGGACGAATAGCTCCGATGCCGGCACTTCGAGTCGGAACACGCCCACCGCTTGCTCCTTCATCGCGTTCGCCACGCGATCTTTGAAGCAGGGATGCGTGTCGAAGAGTTCGGTCTCGGTTGCAGCCGTCTTTTCATGGACCTTCTTCATCAGTGAATCAGGCAGCGTTAGCGAATTATACACGAGCAGCTTAGGCATGTTGTCGCCAAGTTGTCCGGACTGAAAGTACTCGTACAGATCATGCATCGTCTTCTCATTGGCGACGCTGAGCTCGATGATGCGTGTCATCGTAGTGGTGAATTCTTCGCTGCCCGCGAGCCTCGCTTCGTGCCGATCCGCGTCAAACTCCATTTCTCGTAACAGCATTCCGGATACGGCGTGACCGACCATCATCAGCACCCAGAGCAGGGCACGGCTGATCATCACGCCGATTTGCGCCAATCCAAATATCCACGAAACGCGCGGGTCTAAGTTCGCTGTTGACTCCTCCAGCCATACGTCCCACGTATCGCGTTCGTAGACAACGCGTGTCAGCCAATGATTGATGACGCGAATGATGTAACTCAGTCGCATTCCGGCACCCTGGCTGAAGTGCCCGAACTCGTGCGCGAGCACGCCAGCGAATTGTCTCATCGTTAATCCGGCGACCAGCGGCACCCCGATCGTGAGTGTGAGATCACCGCCTAGTAACACGCTCAGCCAGCCTCGTCGGAAGCTGGCAGACGCGTTGACATCGCTGTCCACCTCGATCCGGTTGGGTGCTGGCGCGCCGACCGCCTCGGCTAAGCGATCGACAAAGGCGAATAGTAGCGGCTCGCCGTCGCGAGTAAGAGCGCGCGAGCGTCGATCGTTGACGCCGCGCGCGAACAGCGGCTTGAACATGAATATGACTGTAATTCCGCCGATTACGATCGGAGCAAGATACAGCAGCAAAGCAAAAATCGCAGCGCGTCCACGAACCGCCGTGACCATGCCGCCGTGATGTGTCAGGTGATACAAGACTGCCAGCCCCACCAGGCCGATAAACCCAATGTAGACCATCGGCAGGGCAGCCATGACTGCCGTTACAAGCAATGCCTTGAGCTTGTAAGCGGAAACGGTTTTCACTGGCTCGATGTTCGCCTCGAACGCGTTCAGGATCTGATTGCGGCGATCTACAAACGAGAGCTGCGGCTTATTGCGATCCGGAACATAGATCGCGCCCGAACCAACCGCCAACCCGAGATGGGCAGCAACTTTCGGAACCAACATTGCCCCGCCGCACTTTTTACAGGTAGCCTGCCGACCACCGTACTCATCTTTGACACTGTAGGGAGCGTTACAGAGGGGACACTTGAACGAGATTGTCACGAGCGGGACCCGGCCGAGAGAACAAATTCGATCGTCAACACCCGCACAAACCTTACCCCACTCGGTCTTGGATTGCCAGTAACCGGCGGACGGTTATTCCAAATTTGCGCAACTAGCAAGCTGTTACGGTCGAGCGATCTGGCTGAGCTTTTTTGACGGTCTGCGATGACTCTGTCGAAGAAGTAATCAATGAGGAGATCGAATCGCCGACGGAGCGGCATCGGGCACTGTTTCTTCCAGAAAGGCGAAGCCGATGTATACCCTGCCGCAAGATCCCGCAGTCATTCTCGTAATCGATGGCGACCCGCTAACCCTGACAGGAGTCGCGGCGGTACTCGATATGGCAGGCTACGAATGCCATTGCGCTCGCGATGCCGAAGCCGCAACGAAAGCCGCACGCACGCTGCCCATCGACTTGATTATCTGTGACGTGAATCTCGAAGGCGAAAGCGGACTCGATCTCGTCCAGGAATTACGAGAGTCGCATGGACAGGAAGATGTGCCTGTGTTGTTCGTTTCCAGTGCTCAGATGCCCGACATCATTCGCCGCACGCACGATGCCGGAGGCACATACTACCTCCGCAAGCCGTTTGATCCCGATGTGCTGATCGAGTTGGTCGGAAAAGCCCTTTGGATGCCGCACCTGGTCAAATCACGTTTTGAGCGGCACGAACCTGCCCGTGCGACAACGCCTCGCCCTTCCGGCCTGCACCGTCAACGCAGCGATTCGCGGATTACCGAATTTCGCGACTAAGTGCCTCACAGCACTTCACAAGAGGAACATCCCGAAACTCGCACGCCTTGGACGCATGTGGTCCTTGGCGTGCGAACTTTCGTGACTGCGGGCTGACTCACACAAGCAGGCCTTTAACGACGTGACCTTCGACATCGGTCAAACGAAAATCACGTCCCTGGAAGCGATAGGTCAGCCGTTCGTGATCGATCCCCAGACAATGCAGGACTGTGGCGTTGAGGTCATGCACGTGGACGGGATTCTCGACAATGTTGTAGCAGTAGTCGTCCGTCGCTCCATAACTGATGCCGGGTTTGATACCGCCGCCAGCCATCCATAGCGAGAAACAGCGACCGTGATGATCGCGTCCGTAGTTGTCGGTAGTCAGCCGGCCTTGACTGTAGACCGTGCGTCCGAACTCGCCACCGAAGATGACGAGCGTGTCTTCAAGTAACCCGCGTCGAGCGAGGTCTTTGATCAATGCTGCACTGGGTTGGTCGACGTCGCTACACTGCCCTCGAATTTGTTTCGGAAGATTGCCGTGCTGATCCCAGCCGCGATGTATCAGCTGAACAAACCGCACGCCCCGTTCGACCATTCGCCGCGCGAGCAGGCAGTTGCGAGCGTAGCCTCCGTCGACACCGTCTTCCTTGATACCGTAGTCGTCCAGTACATGTTGCGGTTCTTGCGAAAGGTCGGTCAGGTTTGGGACGGAGGTCTGCATGCGAAAAGCCATTTCGTATTGAGCAATCCGCGTGTTGATCTCCGGCGCGCCAAATGACTGTGCCGCCAGTTCGTTCAGTCGTGTGACACCGTCCAGCATGCTACGGCGGACATTCTCATCAACCCCTTGAGGATTCGAGAGGTAAAGCACCGGATCAGCTCCGGTACGGAAACGCACACCCTGGTGCTTGGAAGGTAAGAATCCGCTGCCCCAGAGTCGCGAAAAGATCGGCTGATCGGTCTTGTTACCGCTTCCTTGTGAGATCATGACGACGAAGGCAGGTAAGTTGCGGTTATCGCTGCCGAGTCCATAGCTCAACCAAGCCCCAAGACTGGGTCGTCCGGGCTGTTGTGAGCCCGTTTGGATAAATGTGATCGCGGGGTCATGGTTGATCGCTTCCGTGTGCATCGATTTGACGATCGCGATCTGGTCGACAATCGAAGCCGTATGTGGCAGCAATTCGCTGACCCAGGTTCCGCTCGCACCATGCTGGTTGAACTGAAACATTGGCGAGACACAAGGAAAGGAACTTTGGCCCGCCGTCATCCCGGTGACGCGCTGCCCCCGGCGGACCGAAGCCGGTAACTCGGTGCCGTGAACTTCTTTGAGCTTCGGCTTGTAATCGAACAGATCGATATGTGACGGACCACCTGACATCACGAGATAGATGATCCGCTTGGCTTTCGACGCCAGGTGGGGATGCTGCAGACTTCCGGATTCGGCTTCATCCGAGCGACTTGCGCCCTCCGAATCGGGATTCAACAACGAAGCGAGTGCCATCGTGCCAATGCCGGTTGCGGCGCGCCCAAGAAAGTGACGTCGGGTCTGATACTGTAGTAGTTCGTAGAGCGGGTGCATTGAGTTCAACTTCTGTAAGTGGGCGTTAGCTCTTCGTCAGAGTCTCATCAAGATTCAGGATCATGCTGGCGAACATCGTCCACGCAGCGAGTTCGCATGCTTCGAGATCGGTGTTCCAACTCCTGTCTCCGTTGGACAGCAGTTGCTTTGCTTCCACTTCTTTGCCCTTGTACAAATCCAACTGTTCATGCAACACCGCCCTCATGACATCACGTTCCATTTCATTCGGATTGCGCCCGGTCGCCAGCCGAAAAACAAACAACATCCGTTGTTCAACCGATGTGCCACCCTCCGTCAGAGCCCGCTCTGCGAGGCTTCGCGAAGCTTCGACGTAGGTCGGATCGTTCAACAATATGAGGGCTTGCAGCGGAGTGTTCGTTCGCGCACGCCGCACCGTACAAGTTTCCCGATCGGGGGCATCGAGCGCCAACATCTGGGGTGGCGGAGAAGTGCGTTTCCAGAACGTATACATGCTGCGGCGATAAAGATCGTCACCCGTACTCTGCTCGAAAACCTGCGCCGTCCACTTCGAACTGTCGCCTCGCGAAGACAGTTCTTCCCAGAGACCGCTGGGCTGATAGGGCGAGACACTGGGGCCGCCAATTCGGTGTTTCAAGAGGCCACTGATGGCAAGCGCCTGATCGCGAATAAATTCGGCTTGCAAACGAAATCGCGGTCCGCGCGCAAGCAGACGGTTGTCAGGATCACGTTCGAGGAGTCTAGGACTTACTCGCGACTCTTGTCGATAGGTAGCCGACATCACCAGCAACTTCAACAATGCCTTGACGTTCCATCGCGAGGCCGCCGTTCCAACCAACGGAGGTTGCGAAGAGGTCTGAAACTCGACCGCTAGCCAGTCGAGTAATTCTGGATGACTAGGCAATTCTCCACGCGATCCAAAGTCTTCAGACGTCCCGACGAGTCCGGTACCGAAGAGCATCTGCCAGTACCGATTGACGATCACTCGCGACGTGAGGGGATGCTCGGGAGAGACTAGCCAACGTGCCAGCGCGAGCCGATCCGGGGCAGTGTTCTTGGGCAAGGCCGGCAGGCTGGCGGGAACACCGGCGGAAACCTGATCGGCTTGCTTGTCGTACTGGCCGCGAGCCAACACAAATGTTGTGCGAGGTTGCGACATTTCTTGCATGACCATCGAAGTCGGAATCGTCTGCTCGTAGTCCTCTCGTTGCTTACGCAGGGCCGCTAATTGTTCGCCAAGTTCCTTCCATCTTGGGTCCCGGCTGACGTTATTGCGATAATACATACGAAGTTCTGTGGTCTGCTGGGGTGATCGTTGTCCTCGATGCTTTCTGACGATTGCCAGGACGCTGTCCGGCACTGAGGCTGCTGTCTCCGAGTTCATCGCGAAGTAAAAACCGTACTCCCCGAAAAAGTTCACGACCTTCATCAACAACTCGTTGCGTCCCTTCTTCAAATCGAGCGTGACGATGTTCTGATCAGGCGCAACACCGCGCGGTGCGTCACTCGACAACAAAAGTTTGCGGTTCAGCCACACCTTCAGTGCGTCGTCGCTGCCCAAAGAGATCAGTAACTTCGTGTCTTCGGCGACTGTGATCGTCCGATAAACGTAAGTTGCTGCCTGCTCTCCTTGCAATTCGATAACCTGACCATCGATCCAGTCGCTTCGTTCGATCCACCCGTAGGTCTTTTCGGCCAGAAAATACTTGGCGTTCAAATCAACGACATTCGCTTCGGGGCCAAGGTCACGGTTATAGGCTCGCAGTCCGCCTTCCGGATGAACGAAGGGGCCGGCGCTATACCAATCACCCAGGTCGATGGACGTTTGAGCACCGGTTGGCTCGGACGTCACGAGCGAATTTTCCCAGGCTCGTTGCGCATCGTCGAGTACGACGATGTCTCCTTCGGTTTCGGCAGCAAGTTCCGAGATCTTTGCGTCCAGTTCGCGCAATCGCACTGCTTGCTCTGCGTCCGGCACGCGGATATACGGCATGGCGTTGCCTTGGTTCCCATCGAGACCATTTTCCGGCACGTTGTTAAAGAACGCATATAGGCCGTAAAACTCTTTCTGGGTGATTGGATCATACTTGTGATCGTGGCACTGGGCGCAAGCTACGGTCAGTCCCAGCCAGACGGTCGCCGTCGTATTCACGCGATCGACGATGTAGGCGTTGTGGTACTCGGCGGGGATGGCTCCACCTTCAAAGTTGATCATGTGATTCCGATTGAACCCGCTGGCCACCTGTTGCGACAGTGTGGCGTTTGGCAATAGATCACCCGCTAGTTGTTCGATCGTGAATTGATCGAACGGCATGTTCGCGTTGAACGCATCAATCACCCACGCTCGCCAGCGCGACATGTCGCGACCGTTGTCCAGGTGATAACCATTCGTATCGGCGAATCGCGCCGCATCGAGCCAGTCGACCGCCAAACGCTCGCCAAAATGGGGTGACTGCAACAACCGATCGACGACCCTTTCGTAAGCGTCGTCGCCCGTGTCTGCCAGAAACGCATCAATCTCGGACAGCGTCGGGGGCAGGCCAGTCAGGTCAAAAGTAAGTCGCCTGATCAGGGCTTCGCGTGAAGCTTCCGGTGCGGGAACCATACCCTCCCGGTCGAGACGCTGAAGGATGAATCGGTCGACCGGAGTGCGAATCCACGCCTCGCTCGAAGCCGTCGGAAGCGTTGATCGTTCCGGCCTTACGAGCGACCACAACTCTTCGTACTGCGCGCCTTGCGATATCCAAGCAGAAAGTAATTCCTTCTCGTTTACGCTCAACGACTTATTCGCTTCGAGAGGCGGCATCATCTCTGCTTCATCGCTGCTGTTGATGCGTCGAATCAGTTCGCTCTCGGATGGCTTTCCGGCAACGATTGCGGTGGCACCCGAGTCAAGCGGCTGCATCGCCGTCGTTCGCTCATCAAGTCGAAGTCCGGATTCGCGAGTTTGGGCATCCGGACCGTGGCAGGCAAAACATCGATCCGCCAGAATCGGCTGGATGTCACGAGCAAAGTCAACTTTCTCAGCGGCTGAGTCCGCTTTCACGGACGGCGACAAGGCGAGAAAGAGCAACAGTCCAAACAGCGACGGTTTCATGCGGAGCTCGGCGTTGGGAAGGGTGGCTTGCAGGCGGGCGTTCACAGTAATTGTGAACTCGCTAAGTCACCAGTTTACGACCGCCATCCACCGAGCGTCAAACATGCTGTCGAGAATGGAACTGTACGGAGAAGTATATGCCGGGCTCTAGCCGCCCGTCGGCATACGTTCGGTCAGGTAGTTCAGAATTGATCGAACCGAAATGATTCCTTGCAGCTGGTTGTCTCCCGAGACAATCGGTAGGTGACGATAGCCGCCTAGATCCATTCGGTGGACAGCAAACGCAACCTTTGCGCTGTCCCGCAATGTTTCGGGATTTACAGTCATGAACTCTGAAATCGGCCGATCGCTGAGCGACGCCGCCTCGGTATTCAGTTTCATCAAGGCGTCGCGTTCACTAAAAATGCCGACCGGTTTGCCGCCTTCGACGACGATGACGCAACCGATTCGATTGCCCGCCATTTCGCGCAGGACTTCTCCGACGGTCGCATCGGGCGACACAGTACATGGTTGCTTCGGCGCCAGTGTATTGATTCGATCTTTGACCAACGAGCGCTCTATCTCGTTGATCGGAGGACCACCGTGGTCATGGCTTAAAGATTGACCGCAACCTTCGCAATCATCAATACCTGGGATATTCTCCGCACCGCAAAATGGGCATTCAATCATGATACTGTCCACGTTTCGCCAGAGTTGAAAAGTGCGTTTAGGCTACCTTCGCCCTTCTTCGCCTTAGCTGCCGCGACCTGCTTGTTAAGCTCGTCGTCGTAACGCGGTTTGTCAATGGCACGGAACACGCCGATTGGTTCCGGATATCCATCTTCGTGCCGCATCCGGCTCAGCAGGTATGCCAAGCTCGGTTCGGCGGCCTTTTCGTCGTGGAACAACAGGTCGTCCTCGGTAACGCCTTTTCCCAGCTCGACGACTTCAGGCTCCAGCCCATTCAATCGAATTCCTTTGTCTCGGTTGGTGCCGAAAATCAATGGCTTGCCGTGTTCAAGTTCGATCGTATTCTCTGCCTTTGTTTGGCGGTCCTTGGTGTATTCCCATGCGCCGTCATTAAAGATGTTGCAGTTTTGGTAGACTTCGACGAATGCGGTACCCTTGTGTTCCGCAGCACGCTGAAGAGTAGTTTCAAGGTGCTTGATGTGAGTATCGATGGAACGCGCAACGAAACTCGCCTCACAACCGATTGCAATCGAGAGTGGATGAAGCGGATTATCGATCGCACCCATCGGAGTGCTCTTTGTGACTTTGCCCAGCGGCGAGGTTGGCGAGTACTGACCTTTGGTGAGGCCATAGATTCGGTTGTTAAACAGGATGATATTGATGTCAAGGTTGCGACGAATCGCGTGCATCAAGTGATTACCACCGATGCTCAGCCCATCACCGTCGCCCGTAATGACCCAAACCATCAAGTCCGGTCGCACCGACTTTAAGCCCGTTGCCAACGCCGGCGCGCGGCCGTGAATGCTATGTATGCCATACGTGTTCATGTAATAGGGAAAGCGGCTCGAACAGCCGATTCCCGAGATGAATACGATCTTCTCGCGAGGCACTCCCATCGACGGGAGCATCTTCTTCATCTGGGCCAGAATGGAATAGTCACCGCAACCGGGGCACCAGCGAACATCTTGGTCACTACCGAAATCCGCTGCCTTCAAAACAGGGAGTTGAGTACTCATGGAACTTGTTTCTCTTTGATCAACCGATGGTTTCTTGAATTTTGCTGACGAGTTCTGCGACAGTAAATGGTTTGCCCTTCACTTTATTGAATCCAATTGCGTCCTTGAGGTAACGATCTCGGATCAGCATCCGAAGCTGTCCCATATTAAGTTCTGGAACAAGTATCTTCTTGTAGCGATCCAAAATCTCGCCCAAGTTCTTTGGGAACGGATTCAGGTAGCGAAGGTGGGCGTGGGCGACAGACAGGCCCATTCTTTGAGCCTTTTTGACTGCCGTCGTGTTCGCTCCGAAGGTGCCTCCCCAGCTAACGATGAGTAAGTCACCGCTGTCCGGCCCATCGACCTCTTGAAGTGGGATATCGTCGGCGATGTTCGCAACTTTCGTCGCGCGTACGTTGGTCATGTGTTGATGATTATCGGGATCGTAGCTGACGTTACCCGTGACATCTTGCTTCTCCAAGCCGCCGACGCGATGCATCAAACCTTCGGTTCCGGGAATCGCCCACGGGCGGGCAAGCCGCTCGTCACGGGCGTACGGCATGAAGGTTTCACCCTCGCCCAACGGACCTGGATGCTTCACTTCGATTCGCGGCAAAGCGTCGGCATCTGGAATTAACCACGGCTCCGAACCATTCGCAATATAGCCGTCGGTGAGGATGATGACCGGCGTCATAAACCGCGTCGCAATGCGCCACGCTTCAATTGCGATATCGAAACAGTCGCCCGGGCTTCTGGCAGCCACGACGGGGATCGGCGACTCACCATTACGTCCGAAAATGGCTTGCATCAAGTCAGACTGCTCCGTCTTGGTTGGCAAACCGGTACTCGGACCGCCGCGTTGAACATTGACGATCAACATTGGCAATTCCAAGATCATGCCCAAGCCCATGGCCTCACCTTTGAGCGCGATTCCCGGACCGCTCGAACCCGTGACCGCCATCGATCCGGCAAAGGCCGCACCGATCACAGTACACATAGCAGCAATTTCGTCTTCGGCTTGCACGGTGCGGACGCCAAGATTCTTGTGGCGGCTCAGTTCGTGGAGAATATCGCTGGCGGGTGTGATGGGATATGTACCGTAGAACAAATCCTTGTCGCTTACCTTAGCTGCAGCAATCAGCCCCCATGCCAGTGCTTGATTGCCCATCATGTTTTTGTACTTGCCCGGCGGAAGCTTGGCTGGTGCGACTTGATAGCTGCTGACGAAAGCGTCCGTTGTTTCTCCGTAGTTCCAGCCGGCGTTCAAAGCTTTGCGGTTGGCCTCGGCAACACTGGGTTTGCTACCGAACTTCGCTTCGATGAAGCGTAGTGTCGGTGTCATGTCGCGCCCGTACAGCCAATAGACCAAACCCATGGCAAAAAAGTTGCGGCAGCGATCTGCTTCTTTGACGCTCAGACCACAGCCTTCGACCGCGCCGCGGGTGAGCGTGGTCATGGGAACTTTGAACAATTGGTAACCTTCGAGACTGTCGTCTTCGAGCGGACTGACTGCGTAACCGGCTTTCTCCAAATCTTTTTTGTCAAAGCCATCCTCATTGACAATCAAGGCCCCGCCCGGATCGAGGTCGGCCAAGTTCGTCTTCAGCGCCGCAGGGTTCATGGCAATGAGAGCGTTCAGCGAGTCGCCCGGCGTAAAAATCTCATGCGACGAGAAATGGACTTGGAAACCGCTGACCCCAGCCAGCGTACCACGCGGAGCACGTATTTCGGCGGGAAAGTCCGGGAACGTGGCAATGTCGTTGCCGACTTGAGCCGATGTTCCGGTTAGCTGTGTTCCAGCCAGTTGCATTCCGTCGCCCGAGTCACCTGCGAGTCGGACAGTAGCACCTTCAAGGACAATGGTTTGTTTTGCAGAGGCAGGTTGCCCCTCGGTTGTTGTCGACATGACTAACTCACGATCCAGTTCGTTGTAGTTCGTAGCCGGTAGATGGATTCGCCGCGGTGGCGAACGGTATTAGGCGGGTCAAGGCTCACGCCCCTTCGCGCGTTTGCGTCGAATGGTGCGGATTAGGGGGTAGGTTATAGACAATTGCCGGAAAGTGCCCGACAAGATAATGCAGAATACTGGCTACCGTGACAAAGCCCTTCGGTCGCCCCTCGGGATCAACCATTGGTAGTCGCCGGTAACCGCCGCGAGACATTTTTCCGATCGCCTCGCCAACAGTGTCGCTGTCCGCGATTGTCTCGGGATCGGAGGTCATCAGTTGACCAACGGGGACGTCGAGATCCGCACCGGGCTCCATGAGTTTCAAAGCGTCTCGTTCGGTGAAGATACCCGCTAGTTTCTCGCCTTTACAAACCAGAACCGCGCTGCGCCGCTTCTCTTTCATGGCGTGCAATGTCTCGCGGACAGGCGAATCGACGGGGACACATAGGGGTTCTGGAGTCGCGACTTGCTCGACGGTGTCGGTATCCAAGGTCAAATGAACATCCACAGCCAGTACCTCAAATTCTTACATAACTCGCCATGGTCACACCCCGTTACATGTGAGTCTTCTGCATGTGAGTCTTCCACAGCGCGCCAACAGTCACGCTACTTGTCCTTCGGTGAGGTGGATGTCGTTTCAAGCACATTTTGCCAGATCCGACACCCGCTGCAATCGGTTCCGGGAGGAAAGTGTTGAGCTGTCGCTTCCGAGGCCTATCAGACCATTCGGTGACTTCCTTGTTCCACCAACCTACAGAATTTAACGCGCCGCCTCGGTTTGGAGAACTCCGGTGTTGTGATTTTCACGCCAAATTTTTGCGCGCGGGGACACCTTTTTCCAAAATCGCGGCTATCGCCGTCATTCTTGGTCGGCGAGCGGCCGGAACTTTGGCTGCTCGCCATAGAATTTCGTGATGTCGAGTCCGCCGCGCTGTTCCTCTTCCATGATCTTCAGCCGCGCTTCGATCCGCTCAAGCCGCCGTAAGACCAAGGGTAGTAGCTCGACGCTATCGTCTTTCATTTTGGGTCGAGGGACTGCCGGGTAGCCAAGATGCCGTTGCAGTGCTGCAAACAGGTACAGCGGTTCCTTGCCTCGGTTCGAAAAAGCGATCTTGCCTTCCTTTTCGCCAAACAACACGGGCTTTTCGGTTTCCGGCACCTCGCGTCGCTGGGCTGTTCGGCGTTTTGCCGCATACTCGCTTCGCATGTACAGCAGGTCCGCTAAATCAATAAAGCCGATCTGATGGCGTACAAATCGAATCCACTCTCGCCAGTTTTCGTCGTACATGGGATCGCCTGCAATTGCAGCCAACCCTTTGTCGTATCGCAACCGGTTCCTTGACAAGACCTCAAAATGAAACAGAAACAGGCCCTGCGGCGTGACGCCTTTGGTACGATACTCGGCTTCCGCATGAAGGATCTCCAAGGCGATCCGCATATCGAATCGACCACGCTCGTTTTCGGCTTCCTGAATCACATACGTTTGGAACGGAGTGAAGTAATGCCCGAGCCGCGCCATGGCTGTGCCAAATACGCCAGCGTGTTCTAGCTCGGTGCGCAAAAAGTCGATGGCATGCGGCAAGTTCGTTGAGGCCAGCAGCTCTTCGCGAGTTTGCCGGAGCAACTCTTGCAGCGGCATGTTTTTGGGCAACCGCTCGCCGAGCGTGCGAAAAAAGTAGGCTTGTTCGACGTATTCTTCGCGTTCTAGCATGTGCGACTCTAGTGGGGTGGACGCCGTCCCGGCCCGTGGGCGTCCTAACGATAGACGCCGCCACCATCCTACGTCGTTCACTGACAGAAAAACATACGCGAACCTGCTGCACGTCGCGTTAGCTAACGCTAGCGAGCTGGTTCCTGTTGAGTCAAACAGTGGAACGATCCCAACCCCCAGACAATGTCCAACGAAGGAACTCCAACCACCGTCCGATCGGGACAGAGGTCTTGAAGCACTTGGATTGCCATCTGGTCTGCTGGGTCATCAAACTGTGGCACAATGACGCTGCCATTGGCCATGTAGAAGTTGCAGTAGCATGCCGGCAGACGATGCCCCTCATAAAACTTTGGCTTGGGCAGCGGGAGTTTCACGATCTGAAACTTGTTTCCATCCTGGTCCAGCATTCCCGACAGTTGATCGAAGTTCTCTCGCAGGGGCTCATGATTCACGTCGGTTGGGTCGTCTTCCCAAGCGGCAACAATCGTTGTTGGGTTGACGAACCGCGCCAGTTGGTCAATGTGCCCGTCCGTATCATCACCCGCAAGTTCACCGCGCGGCAGCCACAAGATGTTCGTCGCGCTGAGGTACTCCCCTAGATAACGCTCGGTGTCAGCACGGCTGAGGCCAGCGTTGCGATTCGGATTCAGAAGGCATGTTTCCGTCGTGAGGACCGTACCGAGCCCGTTACCTTCGACCGAACCACCTTCGAGAATGATACCGGGAGCAAAACGACGGCAGTTTCTGAGCAAAGCAATTTGACGCGGGACGGCGTTGTCCTTGTCAAACGGCGGATATTTCCCTCCCCAAGCGTTGTACTCCCAGTCAACGAGAGCCGACTCGTCGGGCCCAACCAAAAATAGCGGACCATGATCGCGGCACCAAGCATCGTTGGTTGTAATGTCGAACAACTGAACATTCGGCTGACCACCGACGTGTTTTGTGGCGTCTGCCAGCACGCTTTCGCCGCCCGCGAGGACATTCACGGGTTCGAACTGTGCAATAGTTCGAACCAGCTCGGCAAATCGCCCCGGAACGACTTCAAAATTGCCCGGCCAAGTGTCTGGGTTGTGGGGCCAAGACAACCAAGTTGCCAGATGCCGCTCCCACTCCGCGGGCCAACGATAACCGAGTGCGCGAGGCGTGATGTCACTCATCGTCGATAAACCGCTTCCCCAAGCCGGCATAGGCGTCGATTCGCCGGTCTCGCAGAAACGGCCAATGAGTTCTTGCGGTATCGAGTGTGCCGAGATCGCATTCGACGATTAGTGTTTCTTCCGCGTCGTGCGATGCGCGTGCCACTACCTGGCCGTAAGGATCTGCGACAAACGAAGCACCCCAAAACTGAAGTTTGCCCTCATGTCCGACTCGATTAGGTGCCGCGACAAACACGCCGTTCGCGATTGCGTGACTCCGCATCATGGTTTCCCAGGCCGAGTGTTGGCTCGCGCCGTAAATCTCTTTCTCTTCGGGAAGCCAACCGATGGCGGTCGGATAAAAAAGGATCTCAGCACCAGTCAGCGCCGTCAGGCGTGCCGCTTCCGGAAACCATTGATCCCAACAAACACAAACTCCAATCCGACCAAATCGCGTCTGAAAGCTGCGGAAGCCCAAATCGCCTGGCGTAAAATAAAACTTCTCGTAGAAGAGCGGATCATCGGGAATGTGCATCTTACGATACATACCCAATTGCGAACCATCAACGTCGAAGACGACCGCCGTATTGTGATAAAGCCCGTGGGCGCGACGCTCGAACATCGAGCCAACAATGACGACTTCGTGCTTTCGCGCAGTTTCCGCTAGTAACCGGCTCGTAGGGCCGGGGATCGCCTCAGCCTCGGCAAAACGCTCGTGATCTTCCGTCTGACAAGGGTACTGATTATGAAACAGCTCTTGCAGGCAGATGACGTTGGCACCCCGATCGGCAGCATCGGCGATTCGCGAGAGGGCTTTCTCGACATTCGGCTCTTTCGCCTCGGTACAAGTCATCTGTACCAACGCGACCGAAATTTTGCGGTTGTTTGCATTGCTTTCCATGCTGTGTTTTTAACATGGAAGCGGTGACAGGCAAGCGGACTTGCCTACTGGACTATCACCACGCTGGAACCATTCGACAAGATTCCGTAGATATCTCCGGCGTCACGCGCCGTCAACGCGATGCAGCCTTGGCCGGGCGACGCGCCGTTTGGAGAGCTACCGTGAATGCAAAGGTTGTTGCCTAAATCAAGCCACACGCGCCCATAAGGATTGTTCGGGTCGTCGATCGGGATCGTTTGACCGTTGCCGGCATAGTAGGTTCGCCCCGGCTGTTTGTCATTGATTTGATACTGGCCAGGTAAAGGTGCCGGATCGTTACCCACGGAAATCGCGAATCGCCCCGCATAAAGCTTTCCAACGAACAAGGTCAGCTCATTCTTGCTCAGTGAGATTTCGGCACGGAACGGCCCCCGAAGAACTTTCAGCTCGCGGCCGGCAAGTAAAGTCTCTGGATTCTCGATGCCATTGATATTCGCCAACAGCTGCCAAGGCACTTCATAGCGGTCCGCGATATTCATTAATGTGTCACCGGCTTGCGGCAGATAGGCAGGCTCGATCAGGTGTTCGGTCGAGTAAATAACTTTTCCAGCCAAAGGATCGAGCAGATCGACCAACTCCGAGAATTCTTCGGTGCTCAGATTGGGATCTCCGTACTGGGACGACAACTTCACGAGTGCATCGTACCAGGCTTCCGCTTCAATTTTGGTGTGAACTGCATCCATCGTCGATTGGAAGTTGCTCTGGCCGATGTTCGCTGTGCCGACACCGCCGAATTCCTCGTCGCGATAAGTATCGTCGGGCGTAAGGTCGTTGACGTTCGCCTGTGTCGACGTCGCTGGAGCATTAGCCGCTTGATCCGCCAGCACTTCAGTTGTCGGTTCGCTGCGCAGCGGTGAATAGTCGCTGTAGCGATTTGAGTCGGAGTAGCGGTTGGTCGCCGATTCATTGATGTTCGCAGTGGTTGTCGACTCACGCAGTTCGTTAGACGTTGGGTTCGCGGGCGAAGTCATCCCCGCCGAGTTCATGGCCGTGTCTAGTGCTTGGTTATCGGTTTTGGCTCCCAAGTCGCTGACACTTGATGCGTCTGCATCGCTGGTGCTCAGTAGATCTGGTGCCGCGATTGCCGGGGCCGCCGGGCTTGTCGATTCGGGAATGGGAAGGCTATGTCGATCAGCTAGACCATCCACGCTCAAATCAGGACCACTGTTGACTTTTTGCTCGATCGAGGCCTTGGGCGAGTTGAGATCGAGAGCGCGCGAATCCTGTGAATCCGCATAGCCCGATGGCTCTGACCGCCATGACGAACTAGGCTCGCCCGCTCCTGATGCAGCTGCTCCGTATCCCGTCGGCTCGGGCACTCCCAGTTCGATTTCCAGTGCTGGGTCGGCTGCGCCGGTCTCCCACGCGAGATCTTGCGAGTATTGCTCCGGCTTGTTCAGTACCACATAGACGCCATACAAGACGGCCAGCAATAACACAACAACAACAGCTGTCTTCAGAGTATCCACGTCGTCCTCCTTGACGATCTGAAACGGCGCAGATCATTCGCGCGCGGTCGGATCATAGAAGAACTCGTGAAATCTCGAAAGACGAATCATCCCCCAACCGCTAGCAATTTGGGCGTGCGCGTGGCGAGTTGCTACCGACACGAGATTCGATACCCTAAGTCAAATCGCTCGTTGCGATACCGATGTCCGTATCAAGTCCTTTCTCGCTGGTCACCGATGGCAAGAGCCGCAGGAACAATCGTCACTTACCCCGCGCGGGCGTCGTTTATCTGGTACGCGTCGCTAATCACCATGGGTGCAAGTCTATTGCTGGTGCCGGTTTGTCGCGAAGAAGGAAAGCCCGCCATCAGCTTGCTTGACGCGGCGTTCACAGCGACGAGCGCCGCTTGCGTCACCGGACTGGCCGTGCGGTCCACGGGGCACGATTTTTCGGTGTTTGGACAGATTGTGATCCTGCTACTCATTCAGTTGGGCGGAATTGGCATCATGACTGTCACCACACTAATCACATTTCATCTTGGTGGACGAGCGAACTTGCGTCATCGAGCCGTGCTCGCAGAAACACTTGGCGCCCAGTCCGAACCTGACCTCGGTTGGGTGCTTCGGAATGTTGTGAAATTGACGCTGGTCATCGAAGCACTTGGATTCATAGTTCTTGCGGCGCGGAATCTGCTAATTGATCCTCCTGCGCAGGCCATTTGGCACGCGCTGTTCCACGCGATTTCCGCATTCTGTAATGCCGGCTTTTCGCTGAACGACGAGAGTCTGATGCGTTACCAAGGCGACGTTGTTGTGAACTTCACGATCGCCGCGCTGGTAATCAGCGGTGGGCTGGGATTTCCCGTCATGCTCGACATTCAGCGCAACTGGCATGCTCCCTGGCTGAAAGTCTGGGAACGTCTTTGCTTGCACTCCAAGATCATGCTGATCGGCACACTTTGTTTGTTGGTATTTGGGACACTGGCGCTGCTGACTCTTGAGTGGGATGGCGCGCTGCAAGATTTCTCGCTCGGAAAGAAAGTTCTTGTCAGCTTCTTTCACTCGATGAGCTGTCGCACCGCCGGCTTTAACACGATTGATCTTGGATCGCTGACGAACGCCAGCCTATTTATCTCAATCCTTTTGATGATGATCGGAGCGGGGCCCTGCTCGACGGCAGGCGGATTCAAAGTGTCGACCATGATGGCTTTGATTTTGAACGCTAGGGCGACGCTTCGAGGCGACACGAAGATCAGCCTCTTCCGAAGAACAGTCTCGCCATCGGTGGTCACTCGTGCAACGTCGACGCTTCTTCTCTTCGCCGTCGTCGCAGTCTTAGCATTGACTATTTTGCTGGTCGCCGAGCAGTCAACGACTTCACACCTGGAATCAGATGCCATTTTTTTGGATTCCATGTTCGAGGTGTTCTCAGCTCTTGCAACGGTCGGTCTTAGTACTGGGTTTACTGCCCGGCTGACCGACGTCGGCCGGTACATTATCATCGTCCTTATGTTTATGGGGCGACTTGGTCCGATTTCAGTCTTCGTAGCACTCTCGCGAAGCGAACGGACTCACAGGGTCGAGTTCCCGAATGAAGAGCTTTTGATTGGTTGACAGCTATGGCCGCAAAAAAATTCGTCGTCCTAGGCTTGGGGTCCTTCGGTACTGCGCTTGCCAGGCGGCTGACCAAAAACGGTTGCCAAGTCATGGGCGTCGATATTGATCGGGGACGCATTGACATCGTAAAAGACGAGATCTACGAGACGGTGATCGCAAACGTCACCGATCGCAACGTGCTCGAGGAAATCGATGTGAAGAGCGTTGACGCAGTCTTCGTAAGCCTCGGCAAAGACATTTCACAGTCGCTGCTGACGACGCTGCACGCCAAGGAACTAGGCGCCAAGCGGATCATCGTAAAGGGTGTCAACGCAGATCACGGCAAGCTGCTCGAACACCTGGGAGTAGAACGAATTGTCTTTCCTGAGCTCGAGATGGCAAACGAGTTGGGTGATCGGATGGCATGGCCAAATGTCTTGGACTTCTTACCGATCGATCCCACGTACAGCATTGTGGAGCTTGCGGTTCCAGGATCTTGCGTCGGGTTTTCTCTTCAGGAGGCCGATCTGCGTAAGCGGTTCGGTGTTTGGATCATGGCAATAAAGGACGCGCTGTCTGGGAAGTTGATGGTATTGCCTGATGCTGAACATCGACTGACCGACGATCAACTGCTGCTAGCCTTGGGCACAAAGGAGCAGCTCGATAAGCTGAGACTCTTGAAGTGAGTTGAGCGCCCTGGTTGCTCCAAGCCGTTGAGTCCCACTGATAATCTGTGCCGGTTATAGCGGCGTCACATTCGTTACAAAAGTATCGAGCCGGATAATCCGATCACCATACTTGTACGTGATCCGAACGGTTTCTCCGGTCCCAGCCCCGTAGCCAAGTCTTTGGAAACCGTTCCCAATTGCGGGGACTGTTACATGTTGCGGCACCTTCGCGGCGCATTTTGTGCGACGCTGCTGGCTTGCACTACATTACCGGCGCAGGATACTGCGACCGAAGGAACATTGCCTCCCGTCGAAGTTCGCCCACCAGCAACGTCGGATACTAGCGAAAACGAAGCAGAAGGCGCGGTGGACATCTTCAGCTTCGACTTCGCCGATCTACAATTCGCCGAAGGCTTTCCTTCGCTGTCCGATCAAATCATCGGCGGTGCGGAACTTGACCCAGGTGGACTCAATGGCATCTTGCGAACCGAGCAGTCGCTGTTCGAAATGCCGCAGTTTGGAACGATCGTCGATCGCGAAACGCTTGACGAGCGAATGTCGAGCAACATGTTCCGCGCCTTGCAAACCGAAGTTGGCGTTACGCTTCAGCAAACCGGCAGCGGTCAACTCTCGCCTTTCATCCGCGGACTGACTGGGCAGCAGTTGTTGATCCTTGTTGACGGTGTTCGCTTGAACAACAGCGTTCTACGCGCCGGCCCTAACCAGTATGCGGCGACAATTGACCCCGGAATGATCGAACGCATTGAAGTCGTACGGGGCGCCGAGTCCGTACTGTGGGGCAGCGACGCCTTGGGTGGAGCGATCAATATCGTCACACGCGGCGCGGATCCACTGAGAGGCGACTACTCACAGGTCTCGTTCCAGCAATTCGTGGGCACGGCCGATGACTCGTCGTATTCGCGAGGTAACGTCGAAGGCTGGGTCGGAGGAACGGGCGTCTTCGCTGGCGGATCGTATCTCAATACGAACAACCTCGACATCGGCGGCGGTATGGGTCGGCAACCGGCAACCGACTACAGCCAGTACGCGGGCGACATCAAATTCAGTCGCATGGTCAACGACACCTCGATGCTCACGGTTTCGTTACAACACTTCGTGCAGAACAATCTCTCGCGTAGCGATCGCTTTCTGCCGTTCGTATTGGGTCCCGCACCCAATGGAAGTTCGGGAACACAACGCCCGACGATTTTCGATCCGCAGCAGCGAGACCTTGCCTACATCCGCCTGCAAGGCGTCGCAGACTTCGACAACTGTTTTTACGACACTTACAGCGCAACCGTCTCGTACTCGCTAACCAAAGAGGGGACAACGGTCGATCGCTACAGCAGCAACGCTCCTGGTTCAGTGCCGACACGTCGCGAGATCGGCGAGTTTACGGACGACATGATTGGAGTGAACTTGGCAGCATCAAAACAGCTGAATGATCTTGGGACCCTCACTTACGGTGCCGATTACTTTTATGAAGACATCGATGCCCACCGCGTCCGTATCAATAATCCAACTTTGCCCGGCGCGACACCGTCCACTACGGATCCTCAGTATCCTGACGATTCCATCGCCGATCGCTTTGGCACTTTTATCAATTGGAGTGGTCACTTGACTGAAAGGTTGAGTGCGAACGCGGGGATCCGCTATGAAAACCTGAATCTCTCCGCAACGCCGGATTTTAGTGGAGTCGGGCTCGTACACTTCGAGCGCAGCTACCAAGACTGGATCGGCAGCCTTGGCTTAGGGTACGAGCTGACCGACGAATTGCGGCTGGTTGGTGGGGTCTATGAGGGCTTTCGAGCGCCCACGATCGATGATCTGACGGCGAACAAGACAGCGATTCAAAATGTGCAGACAGTGCCGCGACTGGGCGACTTGAACATTCAACCGGAGCACACACGCACTTACGAGATCGGCTTCAAACACGACAGCGACCGCATTCGATTGCAAGTCTATGAGTGGTGGACGGACTTCCGTAGCGTAATTGGCCGCGAGCTGATCGGCACCGACCAGTTCCTTGCCAACCAGCAGGCGTATCTGAACGGGACTGAGGCGTACGGCGAATTCCTTCTCGACTCGTATTGGTCACTGTACGGAAACTTTGCTTACACTTACGGCCAAAATACGAGCACCGACGAACCGTTCTCTCGCATTCCTCCAACACAAGGCATTGTCGGACTGCGATGGCGAGACACGGACCGTCGCTCTTACGTCGACGTCTATACATGGCTCGTCCGACGACAAGACCGTTATGCCTCGGCGAATCTAGGTGATGTCCGCTTCATCCCAGGCGGCACACCAGGTTATGCAACGCTTAATTTGCGGGCGGGCACAGCACTTGGTGACGGCCAACAGCATCGTGTGAGTCTGCTGTTGGAGAACATTACTGACAAATACTATCGCGTGCTCGGATCAGGTGTGGATGGTGTGGGCATCAACGCGACGTTTGGCTACGAGTTCGTGCATTAACGAAAATCCCGTGACGGGCTGTGGAGCAAGCTGAGTTGGTGTGTGAGATCTTCGAGTCGTCTTGCGATCACATGGACCACTTCGTTCTTGCGTTCTAATTTGCCGTAAGCGATCATCGCTCGCGACTTGCGAGCGGTTTGCTCATAGCGTTGCCAGGTTGCTTGGTGGATGACGAGGTTGGCGATGCCGGTTTCATCTTCCAGCGTGACAAATGTGATTCCCTTCGCCGTGCTCGGTCGTTGCCGCATCAGGACAATACCTGCCACCTTGACCATGTGTTCGTGTGGATAGCTGACAAGCTTGTTGGCAGGTGTCACACCGATCGCATCGAGGCCCTTGCGATGGAAGGACAGCGGATGGCGGCGTAAGGTGAGGCCTGCCGACTGATAATCGGCGAACACCTCCTCTTGCTCATCAAGTTGTGGAAGCAGTGGTGATAGCGACTCGCCGGGCTGCAAATCGAACAACTGCCGGCCTTGTTCCTGTTTTGGTGCTTGATCAAGCGCCAGCCACAAAGCCTTTCTTCGGTCGAGGCCGAGCGATTGAAACGCATCGGCGGTGGTCAGTCGTTCGACGACCGCTTGTCCGAGATTTGTACGGGTGACGAACTCGGCGACGGAAGTGAACTTCGTCGTTCTTGCTCGCATGATTGATTCTCCGGCAGTTCGATGCAACCCGCGCACCAAGCGCAAACCCAACCGCAATGCGTGCCCTTCCTTCTCCAGCGTACAATCCCAATCGCTGTGATTGACATCGATCGGTAACACCTCGACCGGTGTATCGCGCCGCTCGCGAGCATCGCGAATCAGCTGTGCGGGCGCGTAAAAACCCATCGGTTGGCTATTGATCAAGGCGGCAGTAAAGGCGGCTTGGTAGTGATATCGCAACCAAGCCGACACATAGGCCAGTTTCGCAAAGCTGGCCGCATGCGATTCAGGAAATCCGTACTCGCCAAAACCGCTGATCTGTTTGAACAATCGCTCGGCAAAGTCTTCGGTATGTCCTCGTTCGAGCATGCCGTCAAAGAGCTTTTGCCGGAAGCTATCAATCAGTCCCGGTCGCCGCCAGCCTCCCATTGCCTTTCGTAACTGATCCGCTTCACCGGGTGTAAATCCAGCGGCTACGACCGCCAACTGCATCGCCTGCTCTTGGAACAAAGGAACACCCAGCGTCCGTTCGAGGACCTGATTCACCTTGTCATCTGCACAAATCGGCTCGATCGCCTCGCCTCGTCGTACCCGGTCACGCCGATCCAAATAAGGATGCACCATATCGCCTTGGATCGGCCCGGGACGAACGATTGCGACTTCGATCACGATGTCATAAAACCGTTCGGGACGTAGTCGCGGCAGCATGCTCATCTGAGCACGACTCTCGATTTGAAATACACCAACCGTTTCGGCGCGGCTGATCATTTCATATACGTCGCGATCGTCTTGCGGAATATTGGCAATCGTCAGTTGCCGTCTGTGATGCTGTTTCACCAAGTCGAAGCACCGATGGATAGCAGTCAACATGCCGAGTGCCAAGCAATCGACTTTCAAGATGCCGAGCTCGTCGAGATCGTCCTTGTCCCATTGAATCACCGTGCGATCGATCATTGCGGCATTTTCAATCGGAACCAACTCGCACAGAGGCCCTTGTGTGATCACCATACCGCCAACGTGTTGCGAGAGATGGCGAGGAAAGCCGACTATCTCATTTACCAAAGCCATCAATTGACGACCGACGCGTGATGTTGGATCGATGCCACTTTGTCGACAGCGTTTGGCGAGGACGGTGTCTTCGCTACGGCCATCGACGTTTTTCGCCAACGCATCAATACGATCGAGCGACAAGCCGAGTGCTTTGCCCACATCTCGCACTGCCGATCTAGCGCGATAAGTAATCACGGTTGCCGCAAGCCCCGCTCGGTCGCGCCCGTACTTGCGGTAAACGTACTGCAACACTTCTTCGCGGCGTTCGTGTTCAAAGTCGACATCGATATCGGGCGCCTCGTTGCGTTCACGACTGACGAATCGCTCGAACAACAAGTCCGTTTCCATGGGATCGACGGCCGTGATTCCCAAACAAAAACAAACCGATGAATTGGCTGCCGAGCCGCGTCCCTGGCAAAGGATATTGCGAGAGCGGGCAAATTGGACGATGTCGTGTACCGTCAGGAAGAATGCTTCGTAACGAAGGTCTTTGATGATTGCCAGTTCATGTTCCAACTGATGTTGGACCGAATCGGGCACATGATTGTTGTATCGTTGGCGAGCACCCTGCCAGGTGAGTTGTTGAAGATATTCCAAGGGTGTCTGACCGGCGGGAGCGAGTTCTTCCGGATACTCGTAACGAAGTTCGTCCAACGAAAAGTTACAACGATCTGCCACTTCCATCGTGCGTCGTACCGCATCGGGAACGCGACGGAAGATTTGTTGAATCTCTGCCAAGGTTCGCAAGTGCCGTTCGGCGTTGGGCAACAATCGCTCGCCTAGTGCTGCGACCGTTGTGTTGTAGCGAATCGCCGTTAATACGTGTTGCAGCCTCAGGCGTTGTGTGGCGTGATAGTGAACATCACCTGCGGCAACTAACGGTAGACGCACTTGCTTGGAGAGCTGGATGAATTGGTCGAGCCGCTCGGCATCGTTTGTTCCATAATGCAGTTCCGCCAATAGATAACAACGGTCTGCAAAGATGTCACGGTATTGAAAGTAGCCATCACGATCCGCCGTGATGAGCACTTCGCGTTTGCGTTGGGAGGGCTGAACGTCGTTTACATTTAGAAGCTCGTTCGAAGAAGGCTTGTCACGCGGAACGTAATGGCTACTTTGTACCGCCGCTAACAGCCCGCCGCTATTCTGAGCGATATCGTTGAGCGTTAGCTCACACTCACCTTTCGCCGCTCGCCTTCGACCGATCGTTAGCAAACGAGCTAAGTGGCCATAAGCAGCTCGATCAGTGGCCAGCAAAACCACTGGAGGAGCATCGGCCGGCGTAATCTCTGCACCGATCAACAGCTTCAAGTTGCTGTCTTTAGCAGCCGCGTGAGCCCGCACGACTCCGGCTAAACTGTGACGATCCGTAATAGCGAGTGCCGAGTATCCTAGTTCGTTAGCTCGGCTGACAAGTTCATCAGCGTGCGAGGCGCCCTCCAGGAAAGAGAAGTTGGTGCGGCAGTGCAGCTCGGCGTACATAAGATTGAAAGGAGTCAGGAGTTCTAGTTCAGAATTCAGGAGTCAGAATCCAGGAGCCAGTAGTTTTTCCTCCTGACTCCTGACTCCTGAATTCTGACTCCTGAATTCTGACTCCTGAATTCTGACTCCTTTCCTATCCAAACATTCCATGCAAGTACCAGCTTCCCTCGTGCAAACAACGAAACATCCAGAAGCGAAAACCTTGCGATGTTTCTACGCGATAGTAATCTCGCTGCACGCCGCGTTGTCGCCACCAACCGGTTTCGATTCGTTCTGGTCCCCAGTACCGCGACACGATGTGCTGTTCGTCGTTGTATTCGAATCGACTTGGCGGTCCGTTGGGCGTAACGGCATAACTCCTCAGAGCAGCGGGTTGGTCCATTAAGTACAAAGGGCGATCGAGAATTGAAAAGGACAATCGCTCGATGCTTCGTTTGCTCGGTTTGTTGCCACCCACCAAAGGTTCATAGCGAAAAGCCTTCTCGGGCTGCGCGTCACTTTGCAAGACACTGCGAACGATTGCATGACGTCCGAGCCGACTGGTCAGGCGATCAATCAGTGAAGCCACCAATGGCGAATTCTGCCGAATGTGGTCATCATCGAACAACTCTTTCTGTCTCTGACTCAAGCGATCATGCCGTGTAGCACAGACCCAGATACCGGTCACCGGGTCTCGCAAGACAAGTCGATCCAGGTGCGACTCCGTAAGCTTCCAGAGATGATCGGCATCGGCGGTCGGTCGATAACAGCCGACTTCGAACATGACAGGCTCGTTGTCTTGGCAAGTTAATCGATAGTGCAGCTGTAGCGAACCTTTGCCTTGCTTTAACAGCAAGAAGCATAAACGCTCGATCAACTGGCGGATCACGTGTTGAATAACGCTTTGTTGGGTGACTGGATGCTCGAACAGCCACTCAACAAAAAAATCGTCCGGCGAGTGAATGCTCGCAATAATTTCAGGCTGTTTGCCGAGAGCTTGGTCCAGACGTTGCAGCAAGGTTGCGCCGAAGCGAGCTTTCAACTCGTCGCGAGGCAATGGCAGTAAATCGCCAATGTGTTCAAGTCCCAAACGATTCAGTGTTTCAATGCTTGCCGGTGGCAAACGCAAGGCTTCGATAGGCAGCTCAACGATATCATTCCGATACTCTGAAGAATAATGAGCCCGCGCCCACGCCGCACCTACCGTGTTTCCTAAGCCGATTCGCACTGTTAAATGCTGCTGTCGGAAGAACTTTTCGATTTGCTGGTTCATTGCCTGCTCGCCGCCGAACAAGGTCGCGATGCCTGTCACATCCAACAACAACGTCTCGACTGGATCATCATCAGCCAAACCGACCAGAGGACTGAAGCAGTGACATGAGGCGGCGAGTGCTTCGAGCGATTTACGATCTTCAAACGGATCATAAGACTCGGTATGGAAGCGAGGCCTTCCATCTGTACGACGGCCTCGCTGCTCTAATGCAGTTGCTTCCGATAACGGCATATTGGCTCGGACACCGAGCTGCCACGCCGCGCGTGAACAAGCGACAACGCTTTGTCCGCGTCGTGCGCTGTGATGAACAACGATGGGTTGCTGTTTAAGCTCGGGCCTGGCGCGGATCAGGCGTTGTACCGGCCAATTGGGCAGCCAAAGAGCGAGGATGCGCGTCACGGAGTTCACCTGTCTGATAATCGATTTCAAGTTCAAGCGGCTTTGTTCCAAACAGGCCGCCGCAACGCAGCAATTCGATTCCCAATCGCCACCCCTGTCGCCCCACATAGGAAGAAGTCGCACACGGAGTCACCATCATCCGCACACTGGCCCAGGATGATTCGTGACATGCTGTTGCCGGACGAACCAGTAACCCCATGCCGCCTCCATGCTCCGCGGCCAGCTGCAAACGACGAAACGCATGACTCGTCAACCGCTCGGGCCAAGCAACCACTGCGGCGATATCCGGGCAACGCAATGTTTGCTCGACCGCCCAGCATTCGTCTTTCGCGCTGGCGGGATGAACAACAATCGTGTTTTGCAGCTCGAGTTGGCAAGCCTTGGCAGCAGGCGGATAAAGACGTTGTCTTCGATCTACCAAAACCAATGTTCCGCCACGACCACATGCCGCTCGCGCCGCCAACAGCGCGAGCAAACTCGCGCCACTGCCAGCTCCACCAGCAATCCACTCGATCAGCGATCCACGCTGGAAGCCACATTGTGGCAGCAGCCGATCCAACGGTTGGCAGCCGCTGGATATCGTTTCATACGGTTTCTTTTCGCTCTCCTTGCGACTTAGCAACTCCCTTAGTTGCATTATCTTATGGTTCATCTGACGCGACCTATGGTTTCATGGTGACGGCCCAAAAGTATACATTAGTATACTATCGAAGCAAGTTCGAAAGAACTTGAATTTTTGCGATTCGACCGTGGCCATCACTTTCCAAGTGGTCAGCTTCCAAGCGATAAGCTCAACTGACGAGGCGTGCGCATGAATGAAAGACAAGGGCGCGTCACTTGGAAAGTAACGACCACGCCAGCCATGCTAGAGAAGTGTGACAACAACCAACAAAGCGCGTGACCGAAGAACGCAACCGTTTCGTCGAGCTGAATGTTCAGAAGTGACACGCCGTAATCAGCTGCAGGCCATCAACTCGCTTTCTCAGCGAGCATCGAAATTCGCACGTAGCGGTCGTAATGTCCCGTCACGACATGAAGATTGTCCGCCGCGAGGTCAAGATCACGCGCGTTGTTCTTGAGTTTGAATTGGTAGAACTCGTCTTTCGAATCCGGCTTCCAAAACAACAGGTATCCCCCACTGCCACCTCCTGAGATTCCTATGACGAAGTTGTCAGGATGAAATACAACGCCCCAGCCAACACCCTTAAGTTTCTCCTTCGACTCGTGCTGGAGCAACAATTCACCAGACTCCCAATCGTAGACTACAACGGCCGGATTACCGACTCCAGCGAAAGCATTTGTCACTTCGGTGATGCCGCTTCCGGCAAGTCGACTTCCTGTCGTGTCGAAGGCCATGCCGCGAAAACCGCCAATATCTGCGCGAAATGTTGTGTCGTACTTACAGAGTGTCTCAGCAGTGATTTCGCGAAGCTGTTCGCCCGTTTCGATGTTCCACTCGATGAGGTGTGCCTTCAAGTCTCCAGATACGACTCGTTTACCATCGGGATGAAACAGGACGTTGTAAACGTGCGAGTCGTGGCCAGCCAATTCCTTGACCAATGCACCATCCTTGAAACTCCAAAGCTTGACTTTCAGGTCGTTACCCGCTGTGGCGACGAGCGATCCATCGGGACTCACGGCAACCGCACGAGCCCAACCTTCGTGAGCGATCACCTCGCGAATCGCTTCTGGCTTCTCAGCATCGACGGGCCACCACACCAATCGTCCGTCATAGCCTGCCGTCAATACGGTCTGGTCGTCCGGATGAAAGGCGATTCCGCGCACCCACGCGTTGTGATCTAGCGCGACTTTTGCTTCACCAGTCCATTCCCATCGCCAGACCTTGAAATCTTGAGCGCCAAAAAATACATACTTGCCACTCGGATCGAAGCGGCATGAGATGATCGGACTTTCGTGTTTCAGTTCTTTTACAATATGAGTTTTGGTGACGTCGACGGTGGTCATGATCGGCTGGCCTGACAGTAAGTACGAGCGGTTAGTATTTGTTGCCGGTTCGGTCCGCCCAGGCAAACCAGTCATCGGCCATCGCCTTGGCACGATCGGGATACGCTGTAGCCAGATCGTTCAACTCGGTGCGATCTGCCACGACATCATACAATTCCCACTTTTTAACGAGCTTGTCCCATACGAGCTTCCATTTGCCCTGTCTTACGGCTCGATTGCCACTCCATTCCCAAAACAGTGATTGATGGCCGCTTCGCGATTGGCCGCGCAGCACGGGGGCAAGGCTGATTCCTTCGAGCGGCAGGATTTCTCGCCCGTTGTAGGAGTGCGGGTACTTCGCATCACCCAGTTCAACGCACGTCGCCATTAAATCGACGAGATGCGTCATCTCGTCGGTCATGGTATCCGGTTCGACAACCTCCGGCCAACGCGCGATGAAAGGCGTGCTGATCCCACCTTCGTGAACCCAACTTTTGTAGCGGCGGAACGGCGCGTTCTGAGCCCATCCCCAGGCCGGCCCCACGGCGGTGTAGTATTCGCGGGGGCCAGGAATCGCCTGTGAGTTTCTTCCACCCGGTTCCTCTGCACATCCACCGTTATCGGACAGGAACATGACAAGCGTATTCTTCGCAACACCTTGTTCGTCCAGTGCCGTCAGAATTCGACCGATGTTTTGGTCCATACAGTCAACCATCGCAGCGTAGACTGCCATGCGAAGGTCTTCCCAATCTTTGTTTGCTGTGTCCCAGTCATAACTCTCAGAATCGGTGTCGGACAATTGCCAATGCGGGTCGAGTAACCCCATCGCGAGCTGTCTGGCATGCCGCTGACGTCGCAACTCTTCCCACCCCATCAAATACTTGCCACGATACTTGGCAATGTCTTTTGGTTTGGCATGCAAAGGATAATGAGGGGCTGTGTAACACACATGCACAAAGAATGGTTTACCTGACCGGGAGAATCGCTCGATGCTTTCGACGGCATGATCGGTGAACGCGTCGGTTGTATAGAAGTCGGCGGGGAATTCGGTCACTTCTTGATCGTCGTGTCCAAACTTACGAACACGTCCACCTTTGAAAGCAGGATCAGGCTGGACGGGATTGAAGAAGTTACAGCAACCGTCCAGCAGACCGTAATACCGATCGAAGCCTCGTTCAAACGGATGCGTCGTCTTGCTGTGCCCCAGATGCCACTTGCCGCTCAGCGAGGTTTGATATCCCGCCGTGCGCAGCACCTCGCCGATCGTCACCATATCCTGACCCAACAAACCACCTTTGGGACGCGGGTATAGCCCTGTGACAAGTGACGCGCGAGTCGTCGTACACTTCGCATTGTTATAGAACTGGCGAAAGCGAACTCCCTCCTTCGCCAAGCGGTTCAAATTGGGAGTATCGATCTCGCCCCCGTAACAGCCGATGTCCGAAAAACCCAAATCATCTGCCATAATCAGCACAATGTTGGGGCGATCCTCGGCGCGGGAGGCACTAATAGAAACCGCGAATGCCACAAGGAACAACGACACCGTATGCCAACAGGGAGCAGTCGTCAGACGACAATGGTACCGACCGGGTATTTGCATGATATCACCACACTATCCATATTGTCCGGAAAAGATGGTCCGGAAAAGAAACCTATTGCTCAGATAGAAGTCGCTGATCGGCAAGTGTCGAGGTGAATCTCATTGGATATGCCATCGCTGAATACGACGTTACAACAATTCCTCGATCGGCGTCGGATCGTCTAGGACGGATGTCGGTCGTCCGCTGTGGTCGAGAATCTGAAGGCTGGGGTCGATACCGAGGCAACGATAGATCGTGGCATGAATATTCTCAGGCAGAACTGGTCGCGAGGCAGGTCGCTCGCCGCGGCTGTCCGTCGAGCCGACGATCTGTCCGCCTTTCACCCCGCCGCCGCCAAGCAAACAAAACATTGCGTTCCCCCAATGATCGCGACCAGGCGTACCTTTGCTTAGCGGGGGCCCGCCATTGCCGCCGTCGTTCATGCGCGGAGTGCGACTGAACTCACCGCACAAAATCACCAACGTCGTTTCGAGCATCCCGCGCTGTTCAAGATCCGTGAACAGAGCGGAAACGGCCGAGTCGACTTTCGGCAAGTAGTTCTCCATTCCCGATTGCAGGTTCCAGTGATGATCCCAGCCGCCGAAGTGTACGGTGACAAATGAGGCTCCGGATTCGACCAAACGCCTTGCAAGCAAGGTGCTTTGCCCCCAGTTGTGGCGACCATACATGTCGCGTGTTGCCTCGTCTTCGCTGCCAATGTCGAACGCCGTCCGAGCGCGCTCGCCGGACACGAACGACAACGCCTGCTGATCGAAGCGGTCAATCGCATCGAACTCGCCGCGTTTCTCGATGCCTCTCGGAATTTGATCCAGGCGCGACAGCAACTCTTGACGATCGTCGAGACGGTCAACAGACAGCCCGGTCGTCAAATGCAGATTTTGGACCTTGAAGTTTGCATTGCTGGGATCGCCGCCTGTTTCGAAGGGGTTAAATTGCACACCTAGCAAGTCTCCGCCGAAGTAACCGGGGCGCAATCCGATGCTCGACGCAACAGGAACGGAGACATAAGGAGGAACGGTCGTCGGAATGTTTTGTCGCTGATGGGCGACAATGGCTCCGATCGATGGAAATCGACCCGTATTATTTGCGCCGCTGACTCCCATATCCTTGGTCGTCAACATGCGATGACCGCCGGCGAAATGATCGCCTGTGTCATGATGCAAAGAACGAACGATAGAGAACTTGTCAGCAACCTTGGCTTGCTTCGGAAACAACTCCGTGATCTCGATGCCGGGTACATTGGTCGGGATCGGTCGCCATAAGCCGCGATACTCGGAGGGAGCTTCCGGCTTCATGTCGTACAAATCCATATGCCCTGGCCCACCGTCAAGCCAGAGCAGAATCGCGGATGTCTTTGATTTGTCGGTTGCGGCGGCCGAAGCCTCGCGGGCCCGCATCAGCCCCGACAGGCCCACGCTTGCCATGCCGGCGACTCCCAACTGAACAAAGCTACGTCGATTCAATCCGTCACAGTACGGTTCTGTCTGGCCTGCTTCGATGCGAAACATGGTCTCGGTCTCCAGCGACTTGTAATTAGGTGGGCGTTAGTGGAGGCGTGAACCGTCACGATGCTTTGAGCGAGAACACGCGACGGCGGGCTGGGAACGTCTTTGTTATACTTCGGTCGATCTGGAAAGACAATTGAAACTTGATGGCGGCGATACAAACCTGCCAAATGCGGACTTAAAGCTCTATTTCCTGCTCCGCAATCACGACAATCTCGTCACCCTCCGCAAAAGTGTGGTGCGATGGGTTTACTATCATCTCTCCGGAAGGGGCATGAACCGCAACCAAGATGGCGTTGTGAGTTAACTTTAGCTGCGTGAAAAGATCGTTGAAGTGCTTGCCTAGCCATTCCTCTGGTATGGCCGTTCGATAGAATTCGTTGCCGCGCTGGTACGTCAGCAACTCAGAGAAAACGCCCATCAGTCCGCGGTTCATCGCGGCCTGAGCCAGCATGTAAGCGCCGTATTCCCCGGACACAACGAAGTCATTTACATGTCCCATTTTGAGATGTGAAGCGTAGGAGCGATTCATCAATTCGGCACAGGTATAAACCGCAGGATTCAGCTTTTCGACGGTCAGCGCAGCCAGGATCGTTCGCGCGTCGGCATCTTGTTCACTCCTGCCACCCGAAGTGTCGGCCATGATGATACACGTCTTGGCACGGTGGACGCCGACTTGTTCTAACGCTGCGATACGCGTGAAATCGTCGTTGAGAAATCGCACTGTCTTGCGGATATCAGGAGCGAGTGTTGGCGGCTCGCCTTCGAATTGCGTGATGACGGCAATCGGTCGTTGGCTCGCCGCCGCCGACGCGCGAAATTCGGCGACGATGATTTCGGCTTTACTGTTCCACCCGCAAATGATGATGTGATTTTCCAGTGAATCCCAATCCACAATTCCACTCTCCGTTCTCAGTCGCTCTACCATAAACGCCGACACCGTGCCCGTGAACATGGCAAAGATCGTCAGCCCCATAAACATCACGAAGACCGCAACGAGTCTGCCGCCAATCGTTTGCGGAGGTCCTGGGATTGGTTCACCGGCGAACAACGAATAGACGCTGAACCAAAACGAGTCCTGCAGATCGAACGCTTGTTCTGAGTTGCCCGTCGGGTGCCCCTCAAAGACCATCATGGCACCGGTTCCAAACAGAACGGTCAGTGCCAGCAAACCGCAAACAAACACATACTCCAAGGCTCCTCGCCGCAAGATTTCCGGGAAGTGCATTGCCAAGCGAGATGCGACACCAAACATTCGCAGCAGTCGGACGAGCCGAAACAGGCGGATGACCCGTACGGACCGGAAGACGCGAAACAATGGCAACACCGCAAGGATGTCGATCCAATACTCTTGAAAGAATCGACGCTTTAGAGGGCATGCGACGAATCGAAGCGATAACTCAATCGCGAAAACTAGAGTGATCAGATCGTTGACCAATTCAATCTGAACGAGAAGAGATCGAGTTTCCGGCGTTGCAGTCGAAGTCAGGGTGAATTCGCAGAGTGTCAGCACTACCGACACCAGCACTAGCGCGCCCACAGCAAGTTCGACCGACGCCTTTGCAAAGAAACGGCCTAGCGCCCGCTGCCACGGAGCCAAGGGAATCGTGTTGATCTTGGAACGCTCGGTTCGGGCCATTGGAAGGTGTACTCGAACTCTCTATGCGGGAATTCCAAGTTGCGTGATCAACACGACCTCAACAGCCGACTCCACAACAGGAATCAGCGGCAATCACAATCACACAGAAACTCTTGTAAGATCAGCAACGAGAACCTCGAAAAAGACGGAACCCTCAACTAGTTCGATGAATATGGTAGCGTCACTGATCAACACTTGCCCACATCTTACTGCGGCGCAACTGTGTGCCGATACATGTTAGCTTGACTTAAGTCTAACAGGCCGACATGGTTGATTGGAGCGATCAAGGCGGTGATGTCGCGGCGGACCTGGGCGACCGCCGCAGGTGTGTCGATGCTCGCCGCCTCGCGAAGAATCTGACCAGCAATTTGCAATAGCTCGCGAATCTCGGGACGGTCGGCACACAAGAAGGCCAGCGGTGTTTGATTGTTGTAACGCAGCCGTTCGTAGGTCGTTGCCAACGCGAAATACAGCATCGATGCAATGACTAGCAACTCGAACTGTGAAAACGTCGAGAAACAGATCGCGACGAGCTCGTCGATGATATCCAGCTCTTGCTGAATGGTTTGATCAAATCGGCGAAGTTCGCCGGCCAGAGCTTCGGATCGCCAAGCTTGCTCGATAATCTGAACGAGAAGTTCGACGCCGCACAAAGAATGTGCGATGCCGGTGCTGTGAAGCGGGTCGATGAATCCGGCAGTATGAGGCAACAGAGCCCAGTCATCTCCAGCAAATTGCGACCATCGCCGCTGCAAACGGGCTGTGCGAATCAACTTTCCGGGTGAGGGTGCGAGTTCTGCGGTGGCGAACATGGCGGCAACCGACGGGAAACACTTCAGCCATTGATCCCATTCGGTTGATGTGTCCCGTGATAATTCGAGTGGGTACTTGGCTTCGTCCAAAACTAAGCCGGCGCTTGTGAGCCCGTTGTTGAATCGCAGCATCCACAGCCATGCACCGTCGAAAATATGGTGTTGAGCCGCGTGATCGCAGGTAAAAGGATGATCTTGGGTGCAGCCGCCGAGCCAGTTCAGTGATTCGTGCCACGAACCGACATTTCGGAAATGTGAAAAGATCGCGCGTGATCGAGTTCGGCATCGTTCGACACAGGGAGCGATTCCAAGCGATCGTGGCAAGATCCCTGCTTCGCCCGTCGAGTCGATGACAAACGACGAACGCAATTTCAGCCTTTGCCTATCGTAGCGGCAATCAAATATCCAATCACCGACGCTACGACGATGAATCTCTTGCACCGCACATTCTTCGAGTACGGTAGCACCGACGTGGGCAGCTTCCGAGCAAAGAAACTGATCCACGTCGGCCCGCAACCATTGCGTGTCGCTATCACGATCACGGCTGCTGGCGGCTACAAGCAACTCGTTGGTGTGCGCCGGCGACGGCTTGAATGTTTCGCCACGTTGGTGTTCGAAGTAGCTGAATCCTCGCTTTAGACCACATCCGATGTGTGGATACGTCTCCTGCCAAGGGCCATAACTCGCAAGAGGCACTAACCGCGGAAGGTCGTATCGCCTCGCCAAATCGCGGAGCACCATGTTCGCGATAGGTGTTGACGATTCGCCGATCGCGAATCGAGGATGCCTTGCCTTGTCGATCAACGCGACGCGTCTTCCGACACGCTGCAAGATCATTGCGGCAATACTTCCCGCAAACCCGGACCCTAGCACAACAACATCGAAATCCTGAGCCTTCAATTGCCAGCCTCACATTCGCAAGCGACGGCGGGTAAAAACTTTTGCGTAAGGTTCATTTGCAAAAGGCGGTCGCGCCTAGCAGGCCCGCATCGCTGGCAGTCAAAGAAGCGTTCGGAATCCCACAGGTCAACAAACACTCGGCCACGTCGCATTGCAAGTCCTTCGGCGAGAACCGCTTCAAGCGAGCGAATCGACGGTGGGGTGAAGGCGCCCGCAGCGCGAAGTTGCTCCATTGCACCGTTGCCGTCTCGAGTCGGAATGATGCTACAACAGCGCACTCCCGCGTCAAACGCGAATTTCATCGAGCGCACTGCCCATTCAATACCTTCCGATTCGGCGAGAAACGGAGGTCGCAGCAAAATAAACGCACGTGTCGCGATGTTGTGGTCGGAGAGAAATTCAGCAGCCCGTTGAAAACTCTCCGTTGTCATCTGCTTATTCAAGCGCGGCAAAACCTCTGGATGAATGGTTTCAAGTCCCAACGCGATCTCCAATTGTGTTGAAAGCAGGTCGCGGAATGCGAGGCAGTCGTCTCCACAAAGCTTCGGATGGTTCTCGACGATTACGGTCTCGAAAGCGGCGACACAGCTGGCAATTGCTGCATAGTCCCCTCTTGGGATCGCTTGCCGATCGAAGAAGTTGCCGCTGTTGTAAAGCTTGACATGTTGAGCCGGCCGCAACCTGGCGAGTGCGAACCTGATTTGCGAGGGGATTGCATCGACCGGAACTCTCTGGTTGGTCGTATTCTTCCACAGCTCGCACATGAGGCAGCGAAACGGACACTCGCGATTTGTCAGGAAAATCGTTGCCACATCTTCGACGAGTCCGTTCGCTGCACACTCGGGTTCCACCAGATAGGCGTAAGGTCTTCGCGGGTCGACTTGGTTCTTGGGCGGTCTCGCGGCCAGGATGGACATGTCGTCCCAAACAGCATGTGCGTCCATGATGTACTTTGCTGGAGGCTCTCTTGTATCTGACCTCATTTTCCGAATCATCGTTCAGAAGTATACTGGGCAACTTATGTTGTGTCCCTCTGGGCTGTGTTTCTCTTTCCCCGCCGTGACGAGGCAAATAGATGGCTGACAAGTTTGATCCCTATCGTGAAGCGGTAGTCGTCGAGACTAATACCGTCTGGCCGGACGTGTATGACGAATTGGAGCCGGCTGAAAAGACTCGGATCGCGGAAGCGTTGCACGCCGACCCAGCGAGTTGTGCGAACTTGGAATACATTCGGATGCACACGGGCTTCGCCCGGCAAATCACGGTTACTGAAGAAGACGTGGACCGCGTAAGCCAAAACGCGTGAACTCGTCCTGTTGACGGAATCGGAGAGTAAAAGTGGCCTCCAACACCACAACCGTCCACGTCGCGTTGTCTGAGCGGAGCTACGATATCGAAATCGGGGCTGGGCTCTTGACGGAAGCAGGCCGATTCGTGGTTGAACAAACTGGCTGTTCGCACGCGGTGGTCATTACGGATTCCAACGTCGAGTCGTTGCACGGACAGCGAGTGGCAGAGTGCCTGGAGCAGGCGGGAACTCGTGTCGACATGGCGACCGTCCCGGCCGGCGAGTCTACCAAATCGGCGTCGCACATCGATCAACTGTGGCGATTGATGTTGGAGTTCGCTGCCGACCGCAAGTCGGTTGTTGTCGCTGTTGGCGGGGGAGTCGTTGGCGATTTAGCGGGCTTCATCGCCGCCACGTATGGTCGAGGCATCCGGTTCGTGCAGATTCCGACAACTTTGCTGGCGCAAGTCGATTCAAGTGTCGGAGGTAAGGTTGGCATCAACTTGCCGGGCGCGAAGAACATGGTGGGTGCGTTTTGGCAGCCGACATCGGTGCTCATCGACACCGATGTTTTGAATACGTTGCCGCTGCGGGAATATCGGTCTGGTTTGGCGGAGGTTGTAAAGTATGGCGTCATACTTGACCCAGAGTTTTTCTCGTATCTCGAAGCCAACATCGATGGCCTCAATAATCGCGAACCCAATGTCATGCGCCACATTGTTGCGCGCAGTTGCGAGCTCAAAGCGCAGGTCGTGTCGGCGGATGAACGCGAAGAGACCGGACTGCGAGCCGTTTTGAACTACGGCCATACATTCTGTCACGCCTTCGAGGCCGAAACGGGATATGGCACCTACCTGCACGGCGAAGCGGTGGCAATCGGCATGTTGTGTGCCTCGCGACTCGCCGAATCGATGGGACGGATTGATGCAGAGGTCACTCGCCGGCAATTCAAGCTGCTTGACGCCCTTGGGCTGCCGCTGGCCGTGCCTGACGTCGACCAAGATGTTCTGATTGGGGCGATGCAAAAGGATAAGAAAACCGAACACGGCAAGTTGCGGTTCGTTTTGCCGACGCGTTTGGGGCATGTCGAGCTCGTGTCCGGGGTGCCGGTCGAACTCGTGCGAGCGGCGCTGGTCAGCTCATAACATCGAGTGTTGCTGGACGCGACGCCCGACTCGGCGTACATTGTTGCCGTTGCTTTTGTCTTCACAGCAATGGCAGGAGTCGTCGTGGCAGACGGGGTTGAATCAACAGGAGATACGCTCGAAGCGGCTGTGCGACTTTCTTTGGTGCCCGGCGTGGGACCTCGCACTCGCAAGACGCTGTTGGAGTGCTTGGGTTCTGCCGAAGCGGTCTTCGACGCGGCTCCTAGCGTATTACGACAGGTTCCCGGTGTGGGACCGAAATTGGTCCGTGCGATCTCGGATGCACGCTCCAACATCGATGTTGCTGCCGAGATGGAATTGTGTCGCGAGAATGACATCGCTTTGATCGCGGATGCGGACGACCGATACCCGAAACTGCTCGGCCAGATACACGATCCCCCGGGCATCCTTTACGTCAAAGGTGAGATAATCCCGGCGGACGGACTTGCGATTGCCATCGTTGGTACGCGGCACTCGACACAATACGGCCTGCAGCAAGCCGAACGCCTGGCGGCAGGTTTGGCTCGCGCGGGCCTCACGATTGTGAGTGGTTTGGCTCGAGGCATTGATGCAGCCGCACACAGATCCGCCCTGCAGGCGGGTGGGCGAACCTTAGCGGTACTCGGAAGTGGTCTGCTCAATATCTATCCGCCCGAGCATCGCGAACTCAGCCGCCAAGTGATCGAACATGGGGCGCTGATCAGCGAAATGTCGCCGCACAGTCCTCCTGCCAGTGGCGCGTTCCCGCAGCGGAATCGTATCGTAACGGGTTTGAGCATGGGCGTGATTGTTGTGGAAGCCGCGCTACGTTCCGGAGCGCTGATCTCGGCCGAGCACGCGATGCAGCAGGGTCGCGAAGTGTTCGCCGTTCCCGGTCGCGTCGATAGCCGCGCGTCACATGGTTGTCACCGCCTGCTGCGCGAAGGCGCCAAGCTGGTCGAGAGTGTGGACGACGTTCTCGAAGAGCTCGGTCCGCTGTTTGCCTCGACAACCAGCAACGATGGGCGAGAAGTTCGACATCCGGCCGAGTTGCAACTGAATGACCAGGAGCAAGCCGTCCTGGACGCGATTCAGAAAGAGGCGACGAGTATCGACCAAGTCGTCTCCGTCAGCGGATTGCCCATTCATCGGGTCTTGTCGACAATCAGTGTGTTAGAGATGCGACGCCTCGTGAGGCGAATCAGCGGTAATCAGGTCAGCCGCTATTGATCTCGATAAAGACTCGTGACACTCAGAGCGAGAAGCAACTTGTCATGCGTGTTGGAATTTTTGCGGATACACACGACCATCTGGACAACATCCGCCTGGCAGTGGCCGAGTTCAATCGACGAGAGTGCGAGGTCGTGTTGTTCGCGGGCGATTTGGTCTCGACGTTCGCAATTCCACCTCTGCGTAAGCTGAATTGCCCGATGGTCGCTAGTTTTGGAGACAACGAAGGTAACAAAGTTGGTGTCCGGGGTGGCATGCAAATCATCGGTGAGATTGGCGAGCCGCCATTCTGCTTCCGTCTCGCGGATGGCAAGCGTGTGCTGCTTACGCACCAACGCGAGCTGATCCGCGGGCCTGTGGATGGCGTCGATATCGTCGTTTACGCGCATACGCACAAGCCGAAAGTTCGGCGCGACGAAGCTGGCCGGCTCTGGATCAATCCTGGCGAAACGAGTGGCTGGACGTATGGGAAGCCTTCGATAGCAACGCTCGATACCGGCACGATGGAATGCGAGATCATCTGGCTTCGAGAGGTGATGCCCGTCTAGGACGTCTTTTTCCCCGTGCTGGCGAAATCAGCGGCGATGCTTCACCGAATTCCAGAATTTCGGAAAAATAGAGACTGAATTCGGTAATTCTCTCTGGCTGCGGAATGATAAGGTAGAAACGTCATCGTGCAGAGGGAAAGATGGATCAAAATCCCCAATCAGCCTCCAAATCGCAAACCTCGCGCGAGTCGCAGTATGGGCAGTTCGTCAGCTTACTGACTCGGCACGATCAGGAAATCCGCCGGTTTGTACGGTCGTTGGTGCCGTCCCGCGAAGGTGTCGACGACGTGATGCAGAAACGGCGCTCGAGTGTTGGAAGAAGTTTTCTGACGTCGCGCCAAATACTTCTGACACCGCAGTCGACGAGTTCATTCGTTGGGCTTGTGTCATCGCGCGTTATAAGGTGTTGAGCTGGCAGCGCGATCGGTCCAGAGACCGGTTGGTGTTTCGTGATAGTGTTATCGAACAATTGGGGAAGGCGGCGATGGAGCATCTCGATCGACAAGAGTTGGAGCGTCAAGCCATTGAATCGTGCCTGGGGGCTTTGCAAGAAGATCAACGGCGCCTTGTCCTGAGCATTTACTCACCAGGCGAATCCATTGCGCGTCTCGCTACGGAGGCAGGCGAGAACCGCATTGGCAGATTTGCGACGACGGCTGTCTGATGTTTTCCGTAATGGTTGAGCAGACACAAAACATTCGTCATTTCCGTGAAATCGAACAGCGGATGGTGACGCAGGCGGGTCTGCATCGCGTTTACTATACCGAGCCGTATTGAGATATCTCCAAGAGTGTTCAGTGGTTTCACGTTGCTGCGGTCTATGCTCCGGTTGGCCGCCGCGTCGAGCAGTACGTCAATGGTCAACGTCGCAGTAGCGAAGCCATCACCGAAAAGTTTCATATTGCCAAATTGAAAATCGGTCCTGCCGAGCTTGGCAATTGGGGTCTGCCATTTCGCAAGTCTCCGTGGTTTGCCCCGTTCGGAACTTGAATGTAGTTCGCTACACGCACCGAAAGCGAACAACGCTATTTGTTGGCGATCCACCCACGGGAGTCACACAGGAGCCAGCTGTTTTCAAACGATGCAAATTATCCGATCGCCGCTTTGTTTCTTGTTATCGCGCTGCTGTTTTGGTCGTGGAGGCTACGGAAAACTGGCCACCGCCTGGTGAACTTCGCAGCGTAAGGGACTTACGGGATCAACTATTCTCAAGACCATCGTCTTTTTTGGCTGTACTTTCAGTAAGTTACGAGGCCAGCGATTCGGGATTGCTAAAGTTGCCGCCACCGGCCACAGACGTTACGCTAGAAGCCACTTTCGTTCGCGCGGTTATCGCCCAAGTCGACATGCATGAACAGCGGACCCTCCCAATCTTCCAGTTCTACGTCGCCGAGCCTGATCGAACGGGCTCGCGATCACGAACCGGAAGCCTGGCAGAGGCTGACACAGATCTATACACCCTTGGTCTACGCTTGGGTGCGGCAAGCCGGCTTACAATCGACCGATGCTGCGGACGTGGGACAAGAAGTCTTCCGAACCGTATCGCAGCGGATCGTCGATTTTCAGCAAGATTATGGGGCTGGGTTCAGGGGCTGGTTGTGGGGGATTACCCGCAACAAACTCAGAGAACTGGCACGCCGCCAAGCCAACTCACCCCAGGCCCAAGGTGGGACCGTTGGCCATCAGCAGCTGCAGTCGCTGGCTGACGTTCCCGAAGAAGAATCGGGTGATCTGAAGATGGTTGAGCCACGATCCCGCTTGATGCATCGAGCGCTTGAAATCATTCAGGCGGAGTTCGAGCCGCCCACTTGGCAGGCTTTCTGGCGATCGGCGGTCGACGACCAACGCACGGCCGAGATTGCAGCCGACCTGCAAATGACCAGCAAGGCGGTGCGCCAAGCGAAGTATCGTGTCATGCGACGATTGCGGCTGGAACTGGATGACCTTTGCTAGCCCGTCTTCGCAGTAACCAGTTCCCTGAGAACAACTTGCGTCTCCCTCGTGGACGACTCAGGATGATTTTTGCCGATTTCCGAAAAAAGTCGTGTGGCGCTTTGGTCAATTACTAATAGACCGCAATGGAAGACGCTGCTACTTCCGCCCACGAACACCCTGCTTTCTCCCTGGAGCCTACGATGCATCCTACTCGCGACGATCTAGCCGGCCTCATTTTCGGGACGCTCGCGGAAGATCAGGCGGAAGGCGTTGCCGACCACGTGGAGCAATGCCGCTCGTGCGAAGAGACAATGCAGGAGTTGGAGACCGCGTCCAACGACGTGATTCGAACATTGCGAGGCCCCCGCGAAAAGACTCAATACGAGCAGGAATCAGACTGCCAAAACCTGCTCGCCGTGGTGGCGGCGATCGGCCACGAGCCTTCCGCGGTCTCTCGCCGGGAAACGTCCCCCAGTGCTGACGAACTCGGCACGATACGTGACTACCAATTGCAGGCCAAGCTCGGCCAAGGCGGGATGGGAACGGTTTACAAGGCACTGCATCTGCAATTGGAAAAGATCGTGGCCCTCAAGGTGCTTCCCTCCGAGCGGATGAAAGATGGACAGGCGGTCAATCGATTCCGCCGCGAGATGAAAGCCGTCGGGCGGCTGTCACACCGGAACATCGTTGGTGCACATGATGCGGGAGAACACGAAGGGACGCACTACCTGGTGATGGAGTACGTCGATGGCGTCGATCTTTCAGAGCTAGTACATCGAGTCGGTCCGTTGCCGATCGCGGATGCTTGCGAACTCTTGCGACAAGCCGCCATTGGCTTGCAGCACGCCTTTGAACACGGTCTGGTGCATCGCGATATCAAACCCTCTAACCTGATGGTCACCCAGCAAGGTCAATTAAAAATCCTTGATCTGGGGTTGGCCCGATTGCACAACGGCCATCACGGCGAGCTGACATCTGCAGGCCAGATGATGGGCACCATCGACTACATGGCTCCCGAGCAAACCGGCGACAGCCACGAAGTCGATATCCGCGCGGACATTTACGGCTTGGGGGCCACTCTGTTCAAGCTGCTGTGCAATCGTGCGCCCTATGCCAACGAGCGACTCGACACGATGATCAAGAAGTTGAACGCGTTGGCGACACAGCCCGTCCCGTCGATTCGGGAACATCGCGACGAAGTATCGGAGGAACTAGCCGCGATCGTGAAGAAGATGCTCGCCAAAGACGCGGACGAGCGTTTTGCGTCGCCGGAGCAAGTTGCCGAAGCGCTGGAGCCATTTGCTGAAGGATGCGACTTGCCGGCTCTTGTCGCCAGCTTCGAGCAGCACCGGACTGCGAACGACGAGCCAGCGAAACCATCGATCGGCAGCACGCAGCAGTATCTGACGAGCCCCATGACCGACACGACATCCACGCAAGCTGATCAGGCGGATCCGAAACGATTCGAGCCAACGGTCAGCTATGAACCTGCTCGCGAAGTGCGTGCCACCGACGAAATGGGTGCTACTGGTTCGACCAGTGCTCTCTTGAGTGGCGGGCAACCCGGCACGGCACTGGCAGAGCCAGTGGCCCGCAAACGTACAACCAAATTCCTGGCCACGCTCGCCGGTATGGCGGCACTGATCGTCGCCTTGACGGTGATCGCGATCCAGACCGACAAAGGCACGATCAAAGTCGTTTCGCACGACCCGGACATTGAAGTCACGGTCAAGCGTAACGGCGAAGTCGTCGACGGATTTGAGGTCCGGCAGCGTGACGGTGCGACGTCGTACTTCTCGGGCGAGTATGAAATCGAAATCAAAGGAGGCAAGCCGGATGGCGTCTCGATCACCAACGAACAGTTCAAGCTAACACGCGGCAAAGACGTGCTGGTCGAGATTACTCGCGTGCAGCAAGTGGCATCCGCACCGTCCGGTAGGCTGGGTCGCGACCCAGCCTACGCGCGGTGGCAACCCGGCCCTGAAGAGAATGTCTTGCCCGGTCTGATCCCGCGACCGGCGAAGTTCGAAGGAATCAAACGCTGGCAGATTGCAACACGCTACCCGCGATCCACACTGAACTGCGTCGATGTCAGTCCTGACGGCAAACTAGCCGCCGTGGGTGACAATTCGGGGATGGTGCGCCTTTACAACGCAGAAACATTGGAACTCGTGCGGATTCTCAGTGGGCACACACACATTGTGAGCGACGTTGCCTGGTCGCCGGATGGCAGTCGTTTGGCGTCGTGCGGGTACGACTCAACGGTTCGTATCTGGAATACGGAAGGCCAGACTTTGTCCATCATGAAGAGCTCTCGTATGTGGCGGGAGTGCTGGAGGGTTGACTGGCATCCTGACGGCCATCGCATCGCGGTAAGTCATGGCGATGGTTTAATCATCTGGAACGCAGAAACTGGCAACGAGGCCTTGGCTCTGGACCACGGCAACACCGACGACATACGCGATCTCGACTGGAGTGCTGATGGCCACCGGCTGGCAACAATCGCCTTCGATGGCGTGCTTCGGATTTGGAACGCAGACGGAACAAAGCTGTTCGAGAACAAAGTCGCGGAGGAGAACGGATGGGGGCAATGCGTAGGCTGGTGCCCCGACAGTCAAACACTGGTGGCATCTGGCGAAAAGGGGCTCCCGACGCTCTATTCCCGCGACGGAGAAAAACTGCGTGTCTTGCCGGTCGAGGGCAAGCCTTATCCGCTTTCGCATCATGTCGTCTGGAATCCCGAGGGAACGCGATTCGTCACGCTTCAGCATGTCTTTCCGCGTGTTTGGACTGCTGGAGGCGACCTCGAACGGGAACTGACCTTGCAGCGAGGCGACCACCGCGGGGTTCGTGATGCCGCGTGGATGCCCGATGGTCAATCGCTGTTTTGCATCCGGAGTGGCGATGCATTACAGGAACTGATTCGCCTCGACTTGAATGACAGGGTCAAAGTGAAGAAGCAGGGCTTTGTCAGCCGCTGCGTCTCCGGCGACTTCTCGCCCGACGGCACACAGTTTGTGCTCGGCAGCTACCACCAAAGGCAATGGCAATGTGCCTTTCCCGATGGGGACATGAAGCAAACTGGCTACATACCCGGCAACATCTCCGCATCCTGGTCGCCCGACGGCTCGTTGATTGCATTTTCCAACGGGGAGGCCGTGTACCTTGCGAAGCCGGGTGAAAAGGAGCCCCGCAAAGTTGCCGAATTCAGCTTTAAGAGCAGCGCGGTCATCCAGTGGAATCACGCCGGAACACAGTTCGCAGTAGTCGGTGGAAGCGAAACGGCTGAAGTGTGGAATGCTGACGGAACGAAAGCCACCACGATCACGCTGGGGCAAGCTGCGCGAACGCTGAGTTGGTCTCCGGATGACCTTCAAATCGTCTTTGGATGTGGCCGGAAAGTTTCGATCCACGAGCCCACGGGAGGGCTTGTTCGGGAGTTTGACACGGGGCTGCCAGGTGATGTGTATAGCGTGGCGTGGCACCCCAGTAGCGGTTGGATTGCACTTGGCGGCAATGGTCGTATCCAATTGGTAACGCCGGCTGGCAAGCCGGGACCGGCTTGGGATTCTCCATTGGCTAATCTTCCCCAGGTGACCTGGAGCCCGAATGGAAAATGGTTGGCCGCGACCGCCGCAAACATTAATGGGGGCGGCACGCTGATCTATGACTCGTTTGGAAAACCTGGTCCAGAGCTGAAGCTCAAACACTCCCTCTCAAGCGGTCTATTCGCCGCCTGGAGTCGCGACAGCCGGTATCTACTGACACTAGGAAACTGGGACGAGCCCACCATCTGGGACGTCGAAAAGCAGGAACCCGTCTTGTCGATGACGATCCTCGGCGAAAACGAAAGCGTCTCCTTCAACGCCGCCGGACAGATCATCCACGGCGACCGATACCTGGTCGAAGACAAACTCGTCGTCATCGTCGAAAACGAAGACGGCTCGCTCGACCTGCTCAAGCCCAGCGAGTTTGAAACACGCATCGGACAATCGCTGTCTGTCGAGCCGTACAACACCCCGGCCCAGCATCGGGAACTGGCTGAGTTCGTGTTGGAGCATGGCGGTCAGTTGGCGCTTATGATCATAGGCGACAACGGTCGGCGCTACGCAGGATGGTGGCCACGCGAGAAGAAGCTGCCTGACGACGATTTCTTCGTTCGTGAGATCGGTGGGCGAGACTGGATTCCGGTCGAGCACGCACAACGATTCGGAGAGCTGCTTCGCAGTACAAGCGTGTATGCTCTGACGCTTTCCGAACCAACCAATGGAACACGTATTCTTAGCAGCATTCGAAAATTCGACGCGGAGAACTTCGTGCGTCTGGGAGTGCCTGACGAGGCATTGCTATCACTTCAGGCGATCCACGGGTGGGAACTTACATTGAGCAACAACTCACGAGGTGTCGAAGCGATTCGCCATATTTCAAAGATTGCTTCGGTTAAGCGGCTCGATCTTCAAAACACGGGCGCCACCGACGAATGCCTCGTCCATGTCGCCACGATGCCGCTGGAACAGTTAGCTATCGAGTTAACCAACGTAACTGACGCTGGTTTGCTGCATCTGCACAAGCTCCTTCACCTACAGCAACTCGACGTCAAACAGACCAAAGTCACCGCAGCCGGCGTCACCGCGCTGAGCAAAGCCCTGCCCAACTGCCGCATCGAATGGGACGGCGGCGTGATTGAACCGACCACGGACCCGAATCGTCACTTGGGCAACTGGGTTCTCACCAACAAGAAAGGTCGTGTCCAAATTGCTTTGGCAACGAAAGAAAAGGTGTTTTGGGCTGAAAGCATCGAAGAGTTGCCTAATGAGCGGTTTCATGTCACGCGAGTTGAACTATTCGCCAGCGATGATTCCAAGCAATCGGATGCCGCAGCTTTTGAAGGCTGTGCCGCGCTCGAATACGTGCTATTGAACTTTCACACGTTTGGTGATTCTCTAATCGAGGCGATTAGCTCGTCTCGCGAATCTCTGACCAGACTCCATTTGCACAGATCAAACATCACCGATGCAGGCATCGCTCGCTCAGTCGAGTTTACGAAATTGACTGAACTCAATGTCGGTGGAACAGCGGTCACTGATGTCGGGCTCAAGCATATCGCCAAGCTGCCCAGCCTCGAATACCTGGACATCAGCCACTGTGAGAGGATTACGGATTCAGGGCTTTCCCACCTGCGTGTGCTCCGCAATCTAACCACTCTCATCGTTCAGAAAACCTCTGTCACCGAAGCTGGCGTCACCGCGCTGAGCCAAGCCCTGCCCAACTGCCGCATCGAATGGGACGGCGGCGTGATCGAGCCGACGAAGAGTGCGGACCGCCGTGCGGCCGAGTGGGTTTTGTCTCGTGGTGGTTACGTACACACACAGAATCATGGCGCAATCCACAGCGTGGAGGATATCACAAACGAAGCATTTGAGGTGTTGGCGATCAATCTGCACCCAAACGGAGAAGGAACAGTCACCGATCACGAGTTGACAAATCTGATAAGTCTCAAGTCTCTTACAAACCTGAATCTCACTCTACAGTCTCAGATCAGCGACGAAGGCGTTGGGACGATGGCCTCCATCAAACAGCTAAAAGTTCTATCTCTCTGGGGAACTGGAATTACCGACCAAGGGCTCATGCAACTCGCGACGCTTGAGCAACTCGCAACTCTGTCCCTTACAGACACCAGCATTACAGATGAAGGCGGGACACAACTTTCACACTTGCCGAGCCTGACAGACTTGTACTTGAACGGCACTGAAATCGGCGACAAAACCTTGCTGAGCCTCACGAAGTTACAAAAGCTCGTGACTCTCGATCTCCGCAGCACAAACGTGACGAACAGTGGGATCTCGCATCTCGTTGGTCTTCCGCTACAACGGATCGTGCTCAACAAGACTTCGACCTCAGATTCGACCCTTGAACTGTTATCGAAGATTAAGAGTCTGCAGGCCGTTCTTATCGCAGAAACCAAAGTCACCGAAGCCGGTGTCACCGCGCTGAGCAAAGCCCTGCCCAACTGCCGCATCGAATGGGACGGCGGGGTGATCGGACCGGTGAAAACTGCTGACCGTCGCGCGGCGGAGTGGGTACTGAGGCGCGGTGGAATCGTCGACGTGAGGCCGGGCGGCAGGCCAACGCGTCTGGAAGATCTTCCAGACGGAGACTTTCAACTCCGTGACGTTTACCTGGCCTCCGTCGAGAGCGACCTGAATGATGAGGAGCTGCGGGTCCTGCAGGAGATTGACACGCTCACTCTTGTGTCGCTGAACGCGAATACCGGACTCACGGATGCAGTGTTGGATTCGCTGATCGCGAGCAAGGAAACGCTGGTAACTCTGCAGCTTGGCGGGGTGCAGATCACTGACAAGGGAGCCGCCCGACTGGCTGAATTCCGACATCTGACGAATCTTGACCTGGACGGCACGCAGATTACGGACACGGGTGTCGAGCACCTCATGCGACTTCCACGTCTCGTGGATGTGGTATTGGCAAGAACAGCGATTACGGACAAGGCCGCAGAGCATCTTTCGAAAATGGCTTCGCTTACCAAGCTATCAATCCATGGCACAAAGATAACCGACGCCGGCCTCGAAAAACTTGCCCGATTGCTGAAACTGCGATCCATCAGTGTCTATGACATCACGACCGATCGATCTGTTGAACTGCTGGCCGGGATGAAGGCACTCGAGATGCTTGAAATCGGCGGGCCACAATTGACGGATGCGGGGATGGTTCATCTCGAACAACATCCTTCCCTTACTGCACTCTGGCTGCATCCGTCAGCGCAGATCACTAACGATGGATTAACGAGCCTGGCGAAGATCCCAATGCTCAAGACTTTATCGATACGACAAGGTGTCGATACATCGCTCACTGACGCGGGGGTGGCACACCTCGCGAAACTATCCGCACTGGACTACTTGTATCTTGAGGTTCCGGCCATCACCGATTCATCGCTCGCAGAACTTGCTCGTCTGAGCAACCTGACCACTTTGACGATCCACGGCGGCAAAGTCACCGAAGCAGGCGTCACCGCTCTGAGCAAAGCTATGCCCAACTGCCGCATCGAATGGGACGGCGGCGTGATTGTACCGACGTCGGATCCGAATCGTCGGGTGGCGGAGTAGGTGTTGTGGAAAGTAGGGAATGTGTCCGTGAGGTTGGCCAATGGCGGTGTAATGCCGCTTCGCGAGCCTGCGGAACTGCAACTTGGACCGTTTCAAGTTATTTCTGTTGTGGAGGAAGATCCGGACATTTCAGATCAGGATTTGCAGCGACTTGCTGCTTGCACTTACCTCACCTCGTTAAGCCACGGGGGGTACCGGAATTACGGATCAAGGCGTTTGGGAACTCGCGAAACTCACCCATTTGCGGAGACTCGATTCGCCAAACACCAAGATCACCGACGCCGGAGTTGCGTACTTGAAAGACTTGACGGAGCTAGAACATTTAGACTTGTACATTATCGACGTGGGGACGAAGCATTGGAGACCGTCGCGAAACTATCGCGCCTGGAACATCTGGGCATTCACAACACGAAAGTGACGGATGCTGGGATCGCGAAACTCGTCGATTTGCAGGTATTTCGGATAAGAAACGACGTACTTATGCAGCGATGGTTTATGCAGTCGACCGCGGCATCGGTCAGCTCGTGAACGCGATTCAAGAAGCAGAATTGTTTGACCACACGTTGATCGCCTTCCTTAGTGACAATGGCGGAAAGATGGGGGCCGGTGCCAACAATGCGCCGCTGGACCAGGGCAAGAGGAGTATTTGTGAAGGCGGAATTCGAGTCCCCATGTTCTGTCATTGGCCTACCAAGGTAGCTGCCGGGTGAAGATTTGAGCATACTGTCACGGCACTCGATTTCTATCTGACGTTCGCGAGATTGGCGGGTGCAGACCTACCGCCAGGAAAACAACTCGACTGGAAAGATATCTGGGATGCTCTCCAAGCCGGCGAGAATCCTCAAAAGGACGAGGCGATATTCGCCCTGCGCCACTGGAATGGGTTCCACAATGTCGGTGTTCGCCGGAGCGAGTGGAAAGCTCCCAAACGCGGCCCTAACTCGCCGTGGCAGCTTTTCAACCTCAATGAAGATATTGGTGAATCAACGGATGTCAGTACACAGCACCCCAAACTGGTCTCGCAAATGGTCGCCTCAGCGCGCGAGAGGAGTCGGTCGCATACTTCGCCCCGCTGGTTCGACAACCTCAAAGCCGAAAAGGATTGGAAAGACAAGGGCATGCCCAGGTACGATTCGACTTTCGCATTCGACTCCGGCAAAACAAAACTGACAACAAAACAGCGGAAACACCAATGATGAGTTATCGAACTCTCTTTACCCAAATAACCTTTCTCCTGGCGGTTGTTTGTTCCGCCCGTGCGGCAGACAAACCCAACATGCTCTTTATCGCAGTTGATGACTTGCGACCTGAGCTTGGTTGTTACGGCTCGCCGATTGCCGTTTCCCCGAACCTGGATGCCTTGGCGAAGGATGGCTTGCTCTTCAATCGAGCCTACTGCCAACAAGCCATTTGCCGTCCGTCGCGAGCCAGCTTGATGACGGGAACCCGCCCTGAAACAACAGGGCTGTTTCACAACTATGTTTCGTTGCGTGAGCTCCAGCCACATATTCTCACGCTGCCGCAACACCTGATTGCAAACGGGTACGAAACGGCCTACGTCGGAAAGATCTTTCACGAGGGCGATACGGATGAAGCGAATTCGTGGAGCCGCAATCCCGTGAAATGGGTGAAAGGAATCAAGAAACCCGCGGGCCCATATGCACTGCCGGAAAACAACAAGATGAAGGCCGACAATCTGAAAGAGATGTTGGCCAAGTACGGCGAGGCGGCGCGCCGGGGCCTGGCCGCTGGGCCTGCCTACGAAATGGCGGATGTCGCCGACACGGACTACATCGATGGTTACAACACACAGCTCGCGATTGCCACGATCAAGGAGATGGCGGCGAACGACGATAAGCCGTTCTTCCTGGGAATGGGGTTCAGGCTACCGCACTTGAATTGGTGCGCTCCGAAGAAGTATTGGGATCTGTACGAGCCTTCCAAGATCCCGATGGCAGCTGAGGTCAATGCACCTGAGCATGGTGCCGCAATGGGATTGCACGCTTCGTTTGAACTTCGTACCCGGGCCGGAATTCCAAAAATCGGACCGATTGGACCGGAGTTGTCGCGGACCCTGAAGCACGCATATCTGGCCAGCACTAGTTACGTCGATGCTCAGATCGGCAAACTGGTTGAAGCGTTGGAAGAGGCTGGTGTTCGTCAGAATACGATTATCGTCGTATGGGGAGATCACGGCTGGCACCTCGGGGACATGGGCGTCTGGGGGAAGGCGACGAACTATGAAATTGCGACTCGCGTGCCGCTGATGATCTGGACTCCGGACATGATCGCGAGAGGCAAGCGGTCGGATGCTTTGGTTGAACTAGTCGACCTGTATCCAACGCTTTGCGAATTGGCCGAAGTTCCGTTACCAAGTCACCTCGAAGGGCATAGCTTTGTGCCTTTGCTCGACGAGCCGGGCAAACCTTGGAAGAAAGCTGTCTTCAGCCAGTATCCTAACCCGGCGCTTCGCGAGTGGGCGGCCAATCCGCTGTCGCAAGGCATGCGCGAGACGTGGTTCGGCCCACTAATTCAAGAAGTGGAGGAGCGAATCATTGCTCAACAAGGTGATAAGTGGAATCGAAAGTTGTTCGAAGAGCATCTCATGGGCTACACGATGCGAACGGATCGTTATCGGCTCGTCGTATGGCGAGATCATCGTGATGCTGGGGCCGCACCCTTGTTCGTCGAACTGTATGACCACGAAAACGATCCAGCAGAAACAGTGAACATCGCCGCGAACCGACCAGAACTAGTCAAAGAACTTTCTGCACAACTCAATGAAGGCTGGAAGAAAGCCCTCTAACCGTGCTTGGTCGGCAAAAGAAAGTTGGCGGAATGATGACTTTGCTCCGTTGCTCTGCCACTATGACTCTGCCGACACCGGGAAACCTAGGAAGACTCCAATGTTGTATCGAACGCTGATTCTTCGATCTCTAGTCATCTACTTGTTGCTCGTCACTCGATTGACGAGCGCCGATACGGTCGACTTCGAGCGTGACATTGCGCCGATTTTAGAAGAGCGTTGTTGGTACTGTCACGGCGAAGATGAACAGGAGTCAGGATTGCGTCTGGACCTCCGCGTGCGAATGTTGCGAGGCGGCGACTCGGGAGTGTCAGCAGTAGTACCCGGCAAACCGGAAAAGAGTTATTTGGTGGAGGCAATAAGTCACAAGGATGAAGCGATCGCCATGCCGCCGGATGAAGACAAACTGTCTGCGGAAGAGATCGAGCTTCTTACGCGGTGGATCAAGGAAGGAGCAGTCTGGCCCGGCCAAATGGACGCCGTTGATGAAGTAAAGGCGGATCATTGGGCCTTCCAACCCGTCGTGCGACCGGCCATTCCTGAGTCGACCCCGGGACGACCTCAAAGCAGTCGCGACCGAGCAGCGTCCGCGTCTCGCACCTTCCATTCAGAGGCTCAGAATCCCATCGATGCGTTTTTGTTGGAGCGGTTGGCAAAAGATGAACTCGATTTCTCGAAACCTGCAGACCCGCGATCATTGATTCGGCGAGTCTCGATTGTGCTGACGGGACTCATGCCGACTGCGGATGAGGTAACCGAGTTTCTCGCTGCCTACGAAGCAGACTCGGAGACAGCGTACGCGGCACTCGTTGAACGATTGCTGGATTCACCTCACTTCGGCGAACGCTGGGCACAGCACTGGTTGGACGTCATTCGTTGGGCCGAGACCAACGGCTCAGAAGCCAATCTCTATCGCAAGAATGCTTGGATCTACCGGGACTACGTTGTGCGTGCATTCAACGAAGACAAACCGTACGACCAATTCGTGCGAGAACAAATCGCGGGCGACTCGATGGGAGTCGGCGAAGCAACGGGCTTCCTGGTGGCAGGCCCTCATGTACCTGCCGCGACCGTTGGCCGCGAGCCCACCGCAATTCGACAAGCGCGAGCGGATCGAATGGACGAAGTCATGCAAACCGTCGGTGCTTCGATCATGGGAGTCACGATCGGTTGCGCCCGCTGTCACAACCACAAATTCGATCCAATTACGATCAAGGATTACTACGCTATGACCGGTGTCTTTCAAGACATCGAGTTTGGCAGCCGGCAACCGGAGTTCTCTCCGGATCATCCGCGCCGACTCCGCGGCCAGGAAATTTGGCGAGAGATTGCCGATCAGCGGAAGCTACTCCGACCGCTGGGCGGCTGGGAAGAGAATTGGGGTGCGTATCGTGAAATGCACTTCCAACCAGTCCTCACGAAAGCAATTCGCATCCGCTTCAAGATGACGAGCGTAGGACTCGATGAACTCGAGGTGCTCGGGCCGGATGGCCAGGACAAGAACCTAGCGCACGAGCGACGCGGCACGAAGGTCTCCGGTTTCCCGGCCGAAGGACATGAAGGCCGAAATCCAATTTCTCGATTGAACGACGGGGCATTTGGCACAATGACGTGGCGCGCACAGTTGGAAAAGGACGCCGATGAGAAGCCGTGGGTCCAATTTGACTTCGATGAGCCGGAGACCATCAATCGTTTGAGATTGAGCAGCAATCGCGAGTATTTCTATGACACGGACTACTTGGATAAAAAACCGTATCTACCTCGCTACGAGTACGATATGGATGTTCTCAAAGACGACGGCACATGGCAGCCGTGGGTGGGAACGTGGCATGTCAACAAGAGGCTGAACGAAGAGCATCCCGCTCGCAAATCCGCTCTTGATAAGATCCAACAGTTGATCGAGACGCTTGCTGAGGAAGGACCTCGTCCCAGCTTTGTTGGTCGCCTCGTACAACCGGAAGTAACACGAGTCTTACTGCGTGGCAGCCCCGAGAACCCGCGCGATGAAGTCGCGCCCGCCGGCCCGGCAATCTTTGACGGCGACTTGGGGCTGACCTCACAAACTCCCGGTGCCAAACGTCGTGCCGAGTTCGCCAAGTGGATCACGGGCGCCGACAACCCGCTGACATCGCGCGTTATGGTGAATCGAATTTGGCACCATGTGTTCGGAAGCGGCATCGTCGCAACAACCAGCGACTTTGGCGAAGCCGGTGCGAGGCCTTCGCATCCCGAGTTGCTCGACTGGCTGGCCGCCGAGTTCCGTGAGCCGACCGCGCTCGCTGGTTCCCCTGCCCAGCCGTGGTCCATGAAATCCTTGATTCGACTAATGGTCACGTCAAGGGCCTTCCGTCAATCGAGCCTTCCAAACGAGAAAGGCCTGGCAGTTGACGCAAGTTCGGAATTGCTGTGGCGATTCCCTCCGAAACGGGTCGAAGCGGAAGTGATTCGTGATTCGATTCTTCAGGCTTCGGGACTGCTCGATCGTACGATTGGTGGTCGCAGCTATCGCATTCACAACGAAAAGAAGACCTATGCCCAGTGGGAGGTCGTCGATAATCATGGTCCCGAAACCTGGCGCCGCACGTTGTACCAAGAACGCATGCGGCGAGTAGACGATGGTATTTTCACCGCCTTCGACTTCCCAGATTGTGGTCAGGTTCGTGCCAAACGTCCCGTCTCGACGACACCCCTACAAGCGTTGAATTTGATGAACAGCGACTTTGTCCTCGAACAAACAAGACGAATCGCAGACCGAGCGAAAGGCGATACGGGCAATGATGAGTTGAAAGCGATTGACCGTTGTTTTGAGTTGCTGCTCGGTCGAATACCGGATCAACAAGAGCGTAAAGCTTGTGTTGCGATCGCCGAGGAAAACGATCTGTCCCTTGTCTGCAGAGCATTAGTGAACTGCAATGAATTCGCGTTCCTGCCATGAGCCGGCGGTCGCCGATACTGACTCGGCCCGCGGCTGACGCCGTAGGCTGAAGGAATGGATGGAAACTATGACCAATCCTGAACATCTTTCGCTACATGGCCGTCGTCTGCTCGATCGACGACGCTTCCTCGGTGTGGCGGGTCTGTCGACGGCGGGACTTGCTCTAACCAACCTGCTCAACATGGACGGTCTGCTCGCAGCTGATTCTCGCACGGTCAGCGGCAAGGCTCCGATACGTCCCAAAATCGACCCCAACAATCCTTATGCATCGCGCGAGCCTCACTTCGACATGCCGGCGAAGCAGGTCCTGGTCATCTATTGTCCCGGTGCCGTAAGCCATGTGGACACATTCGACTATAAACCGGCATTAGCGAAGCTGGACGGCCAGAAGCCGCCAGGCATTCCCGAAGTGACCTTTGAAGGGCCGACCGGCAATATCGCGAAACCATTCTGGGACTTCAAGCCGCGTGGTGAAACCGGCAAGATGGTTTCCAGCCTGCTGCCACATCTTGCCGAGCAGGTCGACGAATTTTGCTTCTTGCACGCGATGACGACCGATACCAGCGCGCATCCACAAGGCGAGAACTTTATGAACACGGGCTTTACGATGGAGGGATTTCCGTCGTTCGGGGCTTGGGTGACGTATGCACTGGGGACCGAGAATCAGGAACTGCCATCTTTTGTTGCAATCAACGATCCGCGCGGCCTCGCGCGAAGCGGCAAGAACAACTTCGGCAACGGCTTCTTGCCCGCGGCCTTCCAAGGAACAGACTTTACGGCAAAGAATCCGCCCAATAACCTGCGACGACCCGATACTTTGTCACCAATCGCAGATCAAAAGACGGTCGAACTGCTCCAGCGATTGAATGCCAAGCATCTTGAACAATACCCCGACGATGCGAATCTCGCCGGTCGCATTGCCAGCTATGAACTGGCGGGACGGATGCAGACATCGGTCCCTGAAGTCATGGACCTGTCCCGTGAAACTGATTCGATACTGCGAGCTTACGGTGTCGAGGGCGGTAGTGAATTACGTGGCCACTATGCCCGGAATTGCATTCTGGCAAGGCGACTGCTGGAGAAGGGCGTGCGCGTCGTGCAATTGTTCAACGGCAGCGATCCCGCTGGCGGGAACGGTATCACCAACTGGGATTCGCACTCGGACATTCTCACGACGCATGCAATGCAGGCCGAGATCATGGATCAGCCGACTGCGGCACTAATTGCTGACATGCGTCAACGCGGCTTGCTGGAACATACTTTGGTCGTCTGGGCGACGGAATTTGGTCGTATGCCCTTTCTGCAATCGAACGGCACCGGCCGCGATCACAATCCCGACGCCTTTACGTGCTTCCTCACTGGTGCTGGAGTGAAACAAGGCTTCAGTTACGGTGAAAGCGACGAGTTCGGGTTTAAAGCCGCGGTAGAAAAGTCGAGCGTCTACGACTTTAACGCAACGCTTCTCCACCTCTTGGGCCTCGACCACGAACGTCTGACCTTCTACCACAACGGGCTCGAAAGAAGGCTGACCAATGTCCACGGAACTGTCATCAAAGACGTGTTGGCGTAACAGCCGACCGACGATCTCAGCGTGGAATTGGCATCACGTTCCGTACAAGAACTCCAGCTCCAACAAGTTCTGCTCGACGAGTGCATCGGCGAACGAAGGCATGTAACCGGTCGGGCGAAGTGTCTGGCCGTCGCGGCGGTTGAAAATGTCGGTGATCATCACGTCGGTGGTATGGGGGTGAACTCCGGTAACTTCCGATACTTGCGTAACGACGCGCTTGCCGGTTGGCAGACGATCGATGTGAACAATGATGTCCACCGCGGATGCGATCTGTCGATGGATCGAACTCATTGGCAATTCGGCGCCCATCAGCATCAACAGTTCGAGTCGCTCGATGACTTCTTCCGCGCTGTTTGCATGAACCGTGGTCATGGAACCGGCATGACCCGTGTTCATGGCTTGGATCATGTCCAGCGCTTCGCCGCCTCGGCATTCACCAACAACGATCCTATCTGGCCGCATCCGCAACGCATTTCGTACCAGATCCCGAATCAAATACGCTCCCACGCCCTCAACATTTGCGGGCTTACTCTCTAACGACACTACGTGCTCCTGGTGCAATCGCAGCTCGCACGTGTCCTCGATCGTGACAACACGCTCTTTGTAAGGAATAAAGCTGCTCAGCACATTCAGCATGGTCGTCTTGCCAGACCCGGTGCCGCCGCTGATCAGAATACTGCGATGATCGATCACGCAGGCGCGGATGAATGTGGCCGCGGCCTTAGTAATGCTTTTGAAATCAATCAAGTCATCCATCTTTAGCCGTTGGATCGGAAACTTCCGAATGGTCAAACAGGGTCCGAAGACAGCCAAGGGTGGAATAATTGCGTTTACACGCGACCCGTCCGGGAGCCTCGCGTCGACCAAAGGTTGGCTTTTATCGATTCGACGTCCGACCTGGGCAACAATGCGTTCGATGATCGATTCGGTGACTTTCTCTGAAATAAAACGTCGGCCGGACTTCTCGATAACGCCGTCGCGTTCGACATAGATCTGATCGCTGCGAACGACCATCACCTCGGATATCGTTGGCGCTCGGAGCAAATCCTGCAAAGGGCCGAAACCGAACACAATGTCTTTGAGGTCCTTCTTGAGTGTGCGGAGCACGATGTACTTGCGTAGTTCTTGATGTAAATGTGGCCGGAGGTGATGAAAGACATCGTCAAATTTGTCTTCAACGCAGTGGATCTTGCTGCTGATGTCCGGCAAGGCTTCTAGTTTGAGTTTCTCCCGCGCGAACTTTAGTAAACTGTGTAATTCCGTCTCGCGTTCCGGCACCAAGGTCGCCGGAACGTCAAATTCGTTCGTTGTGAGCACCGCGAGATCAAAGATCTCTTCGTCTCCGGTCTCCATAATTAGTTGGTTGATGGCATGATCGCGTAGGCTGAGTCCGGTGATCTCTTCGATCAACGCATCGTTTTCGCTGCCGAAGACATTCAATTCGCGACAGACGTCTTCGATGTTGTTTTCCAACAACAGGATGTTTTCGGTGTTATCGCCCCGTGTCGTCTCCATATCGTACAGATCGAGTCGTTCCAACAGCTTCTTGTGAATTCGCAACTCGAGATCCGACACGATGGATCGCAGATGAGTTTCCAATTCCGATCGACCGATCGCCGTGACTTTATCGGTATCAAAGCTCAGCGTGTACGGCCAGATGCGGACCTTGACGGATGGTGCAAACGTGACCCGCTCGCCGCCTAACACTTCCGTCTCGCCGACGACGCAACTGTTGACACCCACGTTCTCGAGTTCGAGTTGCCCGTCGCCGCTGACTCGCCGTACAACGGCATGACGCCGCGAGACCAATGGACTTCGCAGTACCACATCGTTTGTCGCATCCCGTCCGATGTGCAGCTCTTGGACGTCAAGTTCGACCACCGAACGCCGGCTCTCGTTGACTTTGTTGAACCAAATCTTCATGGGAGATCTAACGCCAGCAGGATGACAGAGCTCAGTTGTTCGAGTGCAAAATAATTCCGATGTTGCGATAATCGCCGTTGGCCAACCGATCTCGCAAGCGTTTAGCACGCTCGACCTCTTCGGGCTTGGTGATGTCGACGACGATTCCAATTTGACGTTCCTGAATTGGCGATCGTCTCGATGCTTTCATCACATCCAGCGTTCCCAATCGGTCCCCCAGCGACTTCACGCGAAACGGTCCGATCTCCTGAGTTGGACCGGTGACGACAGCCGCCGTGTCTTCGGTTACATCGGCGGTCGGATTGCCGGGCGTCAAGCTTGCCGGCTGATTCGTGTAGACGGGGACGATAAACGTGATTCGATCGCCGGGATTCACAAGCGAGGGCACGAACGAGCGGCTGTCGACGGGCACCCAAAACATCTCTTCGTTGTCTTCCAGTTTCAGTTCGGCGGGCGGCGTTCGGTGGTCAGCACGAAAAACCAATTCGCCGCCTTCGTAGTTCCGAGTCGCGGGTGACCCTTCCAGTGTCTTGTGGTCCTCGTACAAGTAAACGAAGTCTTGGAGATTCTTGGCGTGTCGTTCGGGAATCTTGACCTCGACAAAGTGCCGTCCATTCAGCGGCTGCCCTGGAGAGATAGTGACTCCCTCGGCAATCCCAAGGAACGAAACACTCGCCACGTCGCGAGTCTTATTCTCGATATAAAGCCAGTTGAGCACACCTCCCAGCAAACCCAAAAAGACCGCAAATATCAGTCCGTAAGCACCCTTCATATTGGCTCTCTTCAGTGAGTTCTCTGGGGGACAGGCGTGTGTCTATGGGAGGTCATGACGAGACTGCGGACATTGTCGCCATCGCATTCGATTAAAACGTCGATCGTATCAGATTCGTTTTCGGCGAATCGGCGTCGCCAGCTGCCGGCACAAATCTGCCAGGCACTGTCCGGTTCGGCCCCCAGATTGGTAAACATTTCGTCATAATACTCAGTCCAGCTCTGAACCGTTCCGGTACCAGCAAACCCGGCCACCGCATCGCCACGTTCCGAGCGGATCGACAAGGTTCGGCGTCCGCCTGGAGGCATAGACCAACGCAAACTCTCGGGCGGCGAAGGAATGGCCTCGGTAGCGGAATACGTGAACAGCGTCCACCGCATTGGTTCGTCCCCATCGTTTGTTCTTTCGGGCACGGCCATGCCCCAGGATACCACGCGTTGTTCAACAGTAGCAACTTGCGTCTCGAAACTTCGCACTCCGACAATCATCGGCAGCGGCCTTGCGATCTCGTGCATGGACCACACATTGGCAACTTCTGCGACTGGCCTGACTTTACGAGCAGCATCGAGCATGCGGCGTTCGGCATCGCCGACCACTCCGGACAACGGTCTCGCGGAATCGATCGATTGACGAGAGGTGACTCGAAGCCTTTCCGCTGCTGCACTAACACTTCCCGTGAACTCCTCGCGATTCAACGTGAAGGGAAAGTCGCCGAACTCCAAGAGTTGATGGCTGGCAGCTTCGGTCGGACCGTGCTCGCCGACAACCAAGGCAGTGGGCGACGCGTTGGAAGTCTCCACATCACCCCGCCACCACCCAATAATCTCACGGCCAAATGTAATGCCGACGATCAGTATGAGACCCGACACCATAACATTCGTGGCGAGGTTACCAATTCTCTTGGCAAGCATAGCCACGGGCTCGGGACCGGCGACGCCTCGGCGAGTCATACAAATACCGCCTTTGGCCGCGCTAAAGGATCGCGAAGCCCGCGGCGCGCCGCAAGTTGTCTTCGATTTGGGGCAGCCGAGCCTGATACCGTTCAAGCTGATCGATCTTCGGCAAGATGATTGCGATCTCCGCTTCGAGAGCCGCAATCTCGGCGTTAATCTGTCCGCGCCGTTGAGCACTTGGAGGTGGCGCGCCGTTGAGTTCGTCTTGCAACGTCTGAATTCGATCACGCATTCGCTGCACGGCAGCTCGATACATCCCCAGGAAGTAATTAGTCATCGTGCGAGGCAGTCGGCTGATCTCGCCCAAACGTATGTCGCCATCGGGTCCGCGAGTGTCGACCAAAGGTTCGACTTCACGATCGTAGACGACTTGTGGATCGAGCTCACACATTCGCCCAACGCGCGGATGGAAATCAACGTATCGTCCCGTGTAGCGTCGAATATCAGCGTCGCGATCGAGAACTGCGAGAGCGGCGTAGTGCGGGATCGACAGGACGCTTTGGACCGCGCCGGCAAACGCTCGCGGTAAGCTCGGGTCAGTTTGGGGCAATTCGTACAGCACCAACGTCCTGCGAAACATGTTCGCGATTCTCATTTCGGCCGAACTCCATTTACGGTCTAGCAGCGGCGCATCGACATCACCGCTCTCGAAGCTGCCAATCCGCGGTAACAACGGATACTGACGATTTACCTCGGAAACACCTTTGACGGCTCCCCGCATCGGCTCCAGGACCGGACGCACAACGAAACCGTTCGGGATTGGACCACGAACGACCGGATGATCGATCGCGGGAAGATCGAGAATGTCCAATGCGACGTCGGGTTCGGTTGTCATCACCGCGTTGGCGGGCCAAAAGGGACGCGTTGGCGCAGCTTCGTTCGCGCCGGTTCGCGGCCAACGTGTTCGCCACACCGCGTGCCGAGACACGATCTCGCTCCGCACTCGCCAGGTTGCCATCGTTCCGTAGTTCACCATCAAGGCCATGACGAACAACAACACCGGCAACCATAGAACGAACTCTAGCGGCGCCAGCCCGCGTCGACGCCGACATTGGTGTCCTCTACTCCCATTTCCCAAATCGCTGGTCCCTTTTTAATGATGACTTATCCACCGCAAATCCTCTCGGTCTAGCGACAACAAATCAGGTGTAACGAATCCGGTCACACCGTTTACTTCCGGCGGCGTGCTTAAAACCGTAGTCAATGCCGAGGTTGTGGCTGGCACGAGTTGTGTCGTCCAGTTTTGATTAACGAGGTCCCAGTCGTGTGGATACCAACTTCGGGATTGATACCCGATCGTCCACGGTGGATCATCGACTTCATCCGGATCACGAGGTGGCGGCGGCGTGTCTGGCGTAGGAGGCCCAGGCAGTGGCAAACCTTGACCAGGAACACCGCCGATTGTTCCCTGGGACGGTGACGACGAACCGGGATACACTTTGATCAAGCGACGACGCGGCACGAACAACATGATTTGTGAATAAGCTTGTGTATCCGAGCCGATCGGATTATGGAACACACGGGGGACCATGTCGTTCAGCTGTTGCCGATAAACAACACCGACAAACATGAAGTCAGCTTCGAGATGTGAGTTGACGTCCAGGATGTCCTTCCGGGTATCACGGATTTGAAAGGGCAAATTCGTCGTGGGATACTCGACATCGAGTAATCGAGTCAGCTGGCCGCAAGTAAAGATTCTCCAGAGATTACTGAACTGAGACACTTTGCCAACGACATCGAACGCATGCAGCGACTCGTCATTCCAATCGCGGAGATAACGACGTGCAAGCCGCTCACGCTGGGCGCGCGCCGCGTAAAAATAGCGTTCCTGATCAAATAGCGTGTCCATGACTGGGTCCACAACGGGCAGTGTTCGTCGAGCCATCTCGGTGAACCCACCAACCGGATCGACATTCGTCCGCCACATCACGCCACGCAATTCCGCGCGAATCGGCCACGCTCGCCCATGGCGACGCGCGACTTCGTCCGTGGCGAATTGAATCATCGCGGGCGTCGCAGAGGTGAGCGACCGTTGAAATTCGGGGATCATGCGCTCGGCCAGAATCTCCTCGAACACCGGCAACATCATCTCGGATGCCGCATAAGACCATTCGCTGAACGTCAAGACCATGTCACGTTCGGGAGGTACCTTTTCTTCGATGGCATACCCAAGTTGGTCGAACGGTGGAAACTCCGAGCCCTGAAACGCCGGGGCAACACGTTCCCAATTGTTGAGGATTTCGGGGGTGAGGCTTTCGGAACTGCGATCGCGGGCTTCCCGAAAGTAGGCCGTCAACGCAAATACATCGCCGAGCAGATGGTTTGTGAATGCCAAGGTATTCATATTGCGAGCCAACACGACGCCCCCAGCGTAGGTCGCGGAATCTGCGGCATTCTGCAACTTGACTTTTTGATCGACCTGTCGCGCTGAGTTCATCACCATGCCCAACAGCAGCACCAGCATCATCAGTGCAAACACCGACACAATGCTTAGCGAACCCTCTTCGTCGCCATGCACCCGGCGCATCAAGCGCAATAAAGCTGCAATCGCTTTCGAGTTTGATTCGCGCTTTGACATCAGGAGTTTTCAGACGGTTCTTCGAGATCGGGTGGCTGGGTTAGCGGAGGCGTTCCCGTAAGGGATTGAATGTAAGGCAACACCGACTTCTGACCCTCGTTGTTCAACCTCACGGTTGCCGACATGGGATAGACGAAGACGCCATTCTCGCGCCGAATGTGATCGGCCACGGCATCGCGAGACGAAACGGCATTCGTGTCGCGGCGAGGTGCGGGCTTCGCAAGGAATCGACCGGGGCCGGGCAGCAAGGCAAAGTTGTGATTGACGGTCACGATCACTTGATCCTGCCAGCCGATCTCGCTGTCTTCAAACTCTGTCGCGTCGGGCCAGGGGCGAAGGAGCGGTGGCTCGCTGCTTTTGTGCCGCACTTCGATCTGCACATTAGTGTTGTACAGGCCATAGGCTAGTTTGTTTTGCAACCGCGTTGGAATGCGTATGTTACTGGCGGTTGTGGGAGACATCGCCTGATAAGCACGCTCGAGCGCTGCCGCGGCTGCAATCCCTGAATCATCGAGCGCGATGCCGAGATCGCGTGACGGACAGATCGACATCAACGCCTGCACAGCGGCGAGCCGAATCTTGTCCACTTTGGGACCCTCGGGAAGCACTTCGTACACTGCAAATAGATTCCCCGCGTCATCTGTCGTATCACCAACATACATTCGGTAACTAATGCGATTTTCCGACTCGAAGTCATCGCCTAACGATGCTGGGATCCAAACGATTGCAGACCGAGCAGCCGCAAACGCCGAGTACTCGACCATCAACCTACCGAGCGTTAGCTGGCTGAGCTGCACGATAAACAACATGATCATGAGAAAGGGCGGAAGCGTCAGCACAAAGCTGAGACTTTGGACGGCTCCATGTTCGTCGCGGTGCAACCTGCGAAGCTGTAGCAGTCGAAACCGGGCACCGCATATGGCGAGCAAAAACCGTAGCGCAAGCACTGATAAGGCAATCCCAGCAAGGAATGGTGCACAGGCGATGATCAGCTCGCGACTCATTTGACTGAAGTCCCAATGTGGCTGCCACTCTCCGGGTGATAAGCCTTCGGCAATAGTTCGACCTGCGACGCAACGACGCGTAATGTTCCGAGACTCCTCGTCGGTACTGGTCAATACGGAGCGTGACGATCGCGCTAAGTCAACAATTCCACAATCTGAAATCTTACAATGACAACACCCAGCAATGCGCTCGGTGCGAGAAACAAGTCGGTCTTCAAGGGTTCACGTTCTGCATCGCTCAACTCGAACGCCGAACCGAGTCGCAAACGATACGCCGCCGCTCGAAATGAACTCGCCACGAGCTTCCAAAAACCGAACCGCCAAACCAATGAGATGAGCGCCGCGCATCCGCCGAGTACAAAAGTCCACAACATCGCCTCCAGTCCAGACATCACACCAAGGTACGCGCCGATCATCGCGATTAGCTTTACATCTCCACCGCCAACACCGCCCGGAAAAAAGACATAGCACACGATCATCATCGCGCCACATGCCAGCAACCCGAACAGACTGTCGGGCCAAGTGAGGATTCCAAGGGTATCGGCCTGAGTCTGCGGTCCGTTAATGACATCCGCGCGCATCCACGTCGCAATGCCGCTGATTAACAGTGCGACAATCATGCCGGGATAAGTCGTCCAGTTGTAGATTTTCCGATGGCGGATATCAGTGAATGTCGACACAAGTAGCAGACCAACAAGCACCAGTGTCATCATCATGCTCAGCTTTCGTTAAGCGCCCGCCGCATCATCCATCCCGCCTTCGAGTTCTTGCATTCCCTGATTAAACCATGCCTTGATCCGCGGCCAACCGAATTTGATGATGAAGATGAGGATTGGAATCGCAATCGCCGCGATGATCAAAATTGTTTCAATGCTCACGGCACCTTCCTCGTCGCGGTGGATTCGCCGGAGCAGATTCCAAGTCGACGCGTTTGGGCGTTGTTGTGAGTCGGCTGGAACGGCGGTTTGTTTGGCCATCTTCGTCATGGGCGTTTCTGGTTGGGGAGATGTCACCTTCATAGATATCACGCTTCAACTACATAAAAGGCCAAGAAACCAGAACGCATGTCATTTCGTAGACCAGATTCATGATCCGAGGGCTGGCCCACAAGGCAAATGTTGCCATTGGCAAGACGATGGCCAACAACAATACATAGTCTAACGTCGCGACTCCCCGTCGTGTACGCTTCGCTCGCCGCGAAAGAGAAACTCCGACGCCCGACATATTCGCTCTATTCTGCTGAAGTCACTATCCTTGCCGCTAACCTCCGATTGTACAAAGCCTTGCATCGAAGTCAAAGCAACCGCGAGCGGCGCGGCCCGCTACTTTCGCGGCTCGCGACAGCGGGCTAAGATGGCCGCGCGTGCCGGGGAAGTTGCGACAAGTGAAGCAAAGTTGCAAATAGGTGACTCGATGGATTTGGAGCTAAAGGACAAGGTCGCTTTGGTAACGGGTGGCTCGAAGGGCATCGGCGAAGGGATCGTTCGTTCGCTGCTGGCTGAAGGTGCCAAAGTTGCCAACGTGAATCGAAGTACGGCTGAAGGCGAAGCGCTCGAACGTGAGTACGAGGCGCTCGGCAAAGAATGTTTCTTTCTCCAAGCGGATCTGTGCAACGAGCAGGCTTGCGCCGAAGTCGTCAGTCGAGCAATTGATCGGTTCGGGCGGATCGACGTTTTGATAAATAATGCGGGAGTAAACGACGGCGTTGGGATCGAAGCGGGTCTCGAAGCGTTCGTCGGTTCACTTCAGAGAAATCTGTTCCATTACTACTTGCTCGTGCATCACTCGTTGGCTGAATTGAAGAAGTCGCGAGGTGTGATCATCAACATTGGGTCGAAAGTCAGCGTGACCGGCCAAGGGGGGACATCCGGTTACGCGGCGGCAAAAGGCGCGATCAACGGGCTCACGCGCGAGTGGGCACTCGATTTGGCGGAATTTGGAATCCGTGTGAATGCGGTACTCCCGGCTGAGACATGGACCCCGCTGTATAGCCACATCATCGATGCTTCGCCCGACCCGATTGCCGCGAAACGCGGCATCGAGAACCTGATACCTCTGGGACACCGCTTTACGACCAAGGAAGAACTTGCCGATATGGTTGTCTTCCTCGCTTCGCCTCGTTCGAGCCACACGACGGGGCAAATTATATTTGTCGATGGCGGGTATACACATTTCGACCGAAAATACACGAGTTGAGCCTCAAATGCGGAACGACACGGTGACGCAAGCGATGTCGCGGCCTCAGCTTATGCCGTCCTTGACACTCCGGCAGGGCATTGATAGTTTCTCAGGTTGTGGACTGCGACGGTCCAGGAGCTCCAATTCGTCTAACGATTTGTTTTCAATCAGCCGAGACTAGACGAAGTGAACACCACGGGGGATTAGCTCAGTTGGGAGAGCGCTTGCATGGCATGCAAGAGGTCAGGGGTTCAAGTCCCCTATCCTCCACTCAAACGAACCGGACTCATTCCACGTGCCGCGAATCGGCGTTGATTCGCGGCTTTTTTTTGTGTTTTCGATCTGTGACGTGAAGTTCAATCGAATTGACGTTGCAGCAGGCTGAGGACGCAAGTGGTTGATCTGCAATGGGTTGCTGAGTTCAACTGTCCATTTTCCTGCGAGCAATACGGTCGACTACCGCAATGCCGCTGTGACAATTAGATTCAGTCAGACGTATGCCGAACTTGAATCTCCCGGCGCCAGCGCCGATCGTCGCGCATCACAAGCCAGGGGATGGAAGCCGACGTCTCTCGCATATGCTGATCGCCAGGGGAACTGCCGGTCGCGGAAGACACCGCCTCCATGTCACGCTGTTATCTGTTGCTGCGGCGTTTGCTCACGATGGGCTGGCCGCCAAGACCGTGAAGCAGTTCGACGAGGCGCCGTTTGCGATGGTGCCGGTCGTGGAAGGTTGCCAGGAGGGCCTCAAATTCGTGCTCGCGTTTTTGTGACTTCAGCACCTTGCGAGCCTTCTTCAGAAGTGAGACCGATTGCGGGTAGAGCTTCGTGTTGGTTTCTGCCGCCAGTCGGTCTGCTTCGGCACAATACAACTCAACCGCGCGGTCGGGGTGAGTCGATGCGACCGCATCGGCGACTTCCGTTTCAAATCGGTTAAATCGAAAGCGCTTCCGTGCTTCCAATGCCTGCCACTGGTCGTACCATCGCAGGACGGACTCCGGGGCGCCCTGCTGAATCGACAGGCGGATGAGCACGTCGAAATGCGGACTGGGCTTTCCTGCCTGACCGCGATCAGGACGCGAGTTACTGTCGTTCGCGCCGGGCGGTGCGGGAAATGGCCAGCGGTCAGTTTGCGGATCTGCGGCCTTCTTTTTCCTGTTGGATCGCGTCGTTGCTTCCGTGAACACCGGACGCTTGCCGGTTTCCAGGAAGTTCATCGCGACCGTCTTCGCCGCCGCTTCGCACTTCGCTTTCTTTGCCGCCTTCAGTAAATCCTGAAGTGCCGACACACCAGGACGCGCGACGAAACGCTCTGCAGCGATCGCTGCAGCGACGGAGTGGTCTTTGCTCCTGGCTGCAATCACCGCCAGTGAATCCTGCAGACGATTGATCAGTCCTGCGTATGTGGGGTCGGTGTTCTCCAGCCCCTGTGAGGCCAGTTCTTTCGCTTCGTCATATCGCTTCAGTGCGACCAGGCGGTCGACAGCGCGCTGATAGCTTCCCGCCTTTGTGGCTTCTTCGATGCAGAAGTCGGTCGCAGCAGTTTCGTCGCCTGAGGCTTCCAGCGCGTCGATGATCCAGCCAGACAACCTCTCTCTCTGGTAGGAACTTGTGAAATCAGCGGTCGCCCGATTCTTCCTGTCTGTCGCATGAGAAGGCAGGCGTGATTTGAGCTTCTCCGCGACATTCGCCCACGCCGATTCGGGATAACGGCGGTCAAGAACGTGACTGAATGAATCACACAAGTCGTAGCTATCCTGCAGAAAGGAGTCAATCACGAACAGGATCTTGTCCACATCGGTCAGCGAGCAGGGCACAATCGCTTCGGCAACAATCGAAAGCGCCGACATGATCTGCCCGGCTGTTTCGCCTTGATCGTGCGATTCTCCGACCTGCTGCATGCCGAGTTCGATGAGTTCGCGTCCAAGCTCAACCACGGCGTCGAACTGTTCCGTATCGACCAGCGATCGAAGCTGAGAGCGTAAACGCGAGTAGTCGGGCAGGGTGCCATGCCCTTCCCACGCGTTGTACCACGCGTCTTCTGACGTAACTGACCGAAGTTCCTTCCGAGCCTCACGAATCATTGCCGCGTGGTCGCCTGTCTCCAGCATGATCCGATCCACGTACGTCTGCCTGAGCTTCGCGTCACCGTGGCAGACCTGCATGATGATGTTGACCAGATCGTCTTTGCTCTTTGCCTTCAGGAAATCGACAATGTTGGCGTCCGTAATCTTCCGTTTCGAGCCTGCCGGCCTGCCCAACGACTTGTTCTTTCGAGATCCGGATTTCCGGATGTTCGATTTGCCGTTGTCCTTTGTCACGGGGATGTCATCGTCGTCGAACTCTGCTTCATCGATTTCCTCGTCGTACGAAAGCCCGTCGTCCCAGCCGTTCTCGATCAGAGTCAGCCGCCGATCGTTGTCATCAGTCAGCGGAACTGCCGTGCCGTTTTCGATCGAGTTGAGGAACTCCAGAATGACGGCCACGCCATGTTTGCAGCGTCGACCAACGGGACAGGAACAGACAGCTTCAAGACGGTTGCTCAGATCACGACCTCGTCCCTTCACTGAAATACGAGTTGCGTATCGATGAGTTCCCGAAACATCGGCCAGCAGCCCTCCGTCGGGAAGCAGATTCAGATTCCTGACTGCACCTCGGCGCTGATACGACCGCCCACGGTCCAGGCTGCGTGAATCCGTCCACCCCGAAAGGTGATCCCACGTCAGCTTCTCCCAAGGAAACGTCTGAGCCGCTGACTGTTGTGATTTTGTCGCTTTCTTCACATTCCGTCCTGGTTACCGGTCTGCGCCTGTCTCATGGGCGGGCGATGTCTGATTGATCGAATCAGAGTTGATCACGGCTCGCTTTCAGTTCCGACTCGATGAACGCTTCGATCTGGTTTTTGTCGGGCAATGCAACCTGATAGCGTGAAACGAACAACTGGTTGTCCATTCCCGCCACGGCGTACTTCACGAGGGCGTCGTTCTTGTTCGTGCAGAGAAGAATGCCGACGGGCGGATTGTCGTCGTCGGATCGCTCGTTTTCAGCGTACCAGTTCAGATATGTGTTGAGTTGTCCAAGGTTCTCGTGCGTGAACGGTTCTGTCTTCAGTTCGACCAGCACATGGCATTTCAGAATGCGGTGATAGAAGACAAGATCAACGTAGAAGTACTCGCCACCGATAACGATTCTCTTCTGCCGAGCCTCGAAGCAGAAACCACGGCCAAGTTCCAGCAGGAACGGTTCCAGTTTGTCGAGCAGAGCATGTTCAAGGTCGGTCTCCAGCATCGTGTCCTGCGGACGCACTCCGAGAAACTCGAATACGACTGGGTCGCGAAGAACCAGACTCGGCTCGTTGGATTCCGCCATGGTTTGAACGTGCTTCGCCAGAGCCTCCTTGTCTTTTGACAGAGCGGATCGCTCGAAGTAGAGGCTGCCGATTTGCCGTTTGAGTTCACGAACCGACCATCCGCCCCTCACGCATTCCACCTCGTAGAACGTTCGTTTGAGCGAATCGTCGATGGCGACAAGTTGCTCCAAGTGGCTGTAGGACAACGAATTGAGCAGCCGGTCGGGTGGCATCGACAATTGTGGGGGCACTGCCCCCACTTTCTGTGGATGAGCGGTTTCTGCCACAGATTCTGTAGTTGGCGGCATCAACGCAGCGAATTGTGGGGACAGTGACCCTACAATCTGCGGGTAGGTCTGAAAAAAGTCGCGGTAGCGGTAGAGCTGTCGCCTGTCGCAACTCTTGACGCCCAAAGCACCCAGCCCCTCAGCCAGCCGGCGATACAACTCATCACCGTACTTCGACCGGTCCTCGCCTTTGAGTTCGTACTGATCGATGTAGAAACCAATCGACCAGTTGCGAAGCGTCAATCCGAGATTGACTGCTCGTGCTGTGTCGCGCCGAGCCTGCTCATCAATCTGGCGAATTTGCTTGACCAGCGCGTCGAATCCGATTCCTTTTGAGGCTTGTAATTCGGACTCATTCATTCGTGATTCTCTGATTTTGCATCCGTCGTGATCTCATGCTGGCAGGTCTACCCGACGGCATCCGAATCGTCAACCTGAGCGTGCAAGCCAACTCGGTCAGTCTCAGCGAAGCCTTCGCATCAAATGAGTCCGGTTCAAAATCTCTGAACTGACTCGCCACAAGCATCCAAGCTACTCGGTTGTTGCGGAAAACGCTGAAACAACACCGATCTCAGCGTGACTCCACGCTTGTACGCCAGCCGCGAAAAGTTCTACTGGTGTCCTCGATCCTCCACTCACCATAATCCAAAGCCGAATCAGCAATTACGATAACTGCTGACGTTCGGCCGTGCGGTGCTTTTCGTAGAGCCAAAACGACACGGTGTCCCTTTGGCAATTTGAGGAGCCGCATAATGCCGAAACTCTCTGTAAAACTGTCCAAGTACCGACGCCACACGACTCGCAACGATCCCTTTGTCGTCTTCAAAGCGAACCTCTACTGCGATTCCCTAGCGAGAGTCAGCCCCTCTTTTTAGAGTGAATGGGCGGGCATCTGTTACAACCGAAACCGAATATCGCGATTCTGCCTTACCCTGGGTTGAACCTCTTCGCAGTGAAAACATGCGGTAACTAATCTGGGAAATGGGGGACTCTGCAGGGTCCCGTCAACGACCGCCCAGGTAAAGATGCTCGAAGACCATTCAATTAACAGGGGGAGACCATCGTGAGTGTCCGCGTTTTCATGCCAGTTTTCGCTTCGATCAGCCTAGCGATCTGCTTCGCTTCTCCGTTGGCAACGGCGCAATCGCTCGATCAAGCTCGCGAGCAAATGGTCGTCGACGGCATCCGGGGCGCGGGGATTACGAACGAACGGGTCATTCAGGCGATGGCAACGACACCGCGACATTTGTTTCTTGCTACCAATCAGCGCACGAGCGCTTATAAAGACATGTCGCTGCCCATCGGTGAACATCAAACGATCACGCCGCCAGGGCTGGTCGCCTTTATGACCGAACAACTCGATCCTCAGCCGACTGACATCGTCCTGGAAGTTGGCACGGGCTGCGGCTATCAGGCAGCCGTATTGAGTGGATTGGTGAAGGAAGTCTATTCCATCGAGATCGTTGAAAAACTTGGCAGAAGCGCGGCGCGAACATTGGCGAAACTGAAATACGATAACGTGTTCACCAAGATCGGCGATGGCTATCTTGGTTGGCCGGAAAAGGCCCCCTTCGACAAGATCATCCTAACTTGCTCGCCAGAAAATGTACCGCAGCCGCTAATCGATCAACTCAAGGAAGGAGGACGGATCATCGTGCCCATGGGCGAGCCGTACCAGCAGGTCCTGCATTTACTCACGAAAGAGCACGGCGAATTGAAGAATGTGGCGTTGCAGCCGACGTTGTTCGTTCCCATGACGGGCGAAGCCGCTGAGCAGCGCGCGGTTCCGGCTGACCCGCTCCATCCCGAACTCACCAACCCGAGCTTTGAAGACATCCTTCCCGACAGCGGCAATTTGACAGGCTGGTTTTATGCTCGGCAGATGAAAGTCGACTCAGGCGACGCCCCTGATGGCCGGAGTTACGTGACGTTTAGCAACTTCGAGCGGGGACGTAGCAGCCGCGCTCTGCAAGGTTTTGCGATTGATGGAACTGAGGTTCGCCAGTTGCAGGTTTCCTGCGTCGTAAAAGGGACCAACGTAGGAATTGGCATTGCTCCCGACCAACTGGCTCAGGTTGGAACTATCTTCCTCGACGCAAACCGCTCGCCGGTTGGAAGTGCCGTCCTGGGTCCTTGGCGCGGCACATTCGGCTGGACCGAAATGAAGGGGATTCTCAGAGTCCCGCGAACCGCGCGCGAAGGCATTGTCAATATCGGGCTGATCGGCGGGACAGGCGAAGTCTCGTTTGACAACGTACAGATATCCGCCGTCGACTGAGGAATTGCGTTCACGCTGCCACGTGACGTTGGCTATTCAAAACGGACGCACAGGATTACCAGAATCAGTTCGGATACTGAGCTAGCCATCTCATTAACCCCGGTCACAATAAGTTCTATTGGCGTGCTCCAGCCTCCACTGTTTGGCTCCAAAAGGCCGCTTACGAACAGCCGTAAGCGGCCCTTTTCGTTGGATTTGCGGAGTTGAGGTCTTCTAGTTTCCCAGCCTGTCCGATGAGAGCCCACAGTTTCCGATAAGGCATGGACCTGTTACCCAACTTCTCCATGGAATTGGATGGCCACCCGGCTTTCCTTCGATGCGAACAACATGCGAACAGGTCCGGCAATGACAAACTCGGCGACGCAACGGAAACACTAAGAGCAAGGGTCATCGGCGACCACAGATTGGCTTCAAGATTGATCCACTGACAGGTGAACCAACAAGGACTCGGGCTCGGTTCAACTTCGGGCGAGACCCCAAAGAGATCGAGTACAGATCGGCGCTTGTTCGGTGGCTCTGCGAAGATTGCTGCGTAACGATCCGGTGCAGCACGGCGTTCGAGAACACAGCATCGAATGGCTCGGCTACATCGAAGTCACGTGCATCAGCTTCCCGAAACTCAAGTTGCGGGTAGAGACGTCGAGCTTCGTTAGCCATCGCTGGTGAATTGTCCAAGCCGACGACTGTGGCTCCAGATTGTGCGATCTGGGCCGTCAGTTGCCCCGTGCCGCAACCGAGATCAAGAATCCGCTCGCCGGGTTACGGAGACAGCAACTCGGCAACCGACGAACCCAGCTTCCAGACAAAAGAGTGTTTGTCGCCGTAGAGTTCGGCATTCCAATTGTCTGTCACGCATTACCTCTGGAATGATCCAGCACGACTCGTGCTTTGTCATGCCGATGTACGGATAGTAGGAAGCGGCTTTGGGAGCGGAAAGCAGAATCAATGTCGTTCCAAACGCCATTTACAACGACCTTCGCGTTCCCAATTAAAGGAGTTCACCCTTCATGACCGTTACGGCCTGCCCGCCGAGGAGGACACGATCACCATTGAGACGAACTCGCACGATGCCGCCACGAGATGATGCTTGAAACGCCGTCATCTCGATCTTCCCGAGTCGTTCGCTCCAATACGGCCCAAGACAGCAATGGGCCGATCCGGTCACGGGATCTTCGTCGATTCCGGCACCGGGTGCGAAGTAGCGGGAGACGAAATCGAATTGCGGGTCGTCAGACGGGCTCGTGACGATGACACCTCGCATCGGCACTTGTCGCAGTGCGGTGAAGTCTGGCTTCAACGAACGAACCACCTTTTCCGACTCGACGAGGATGAACTTGTCGAACTTTGATTTGCCGACATAGTTCGGCTGAGCGCCGAGTGCATCGAGAAGTCCGGCAGGCGGCTCCGCTGCTTCTGCCGGGGTTGCGGGGAAGTCGAGTTCGATGAGGTCACCAGCCTGAGTGCAGGTGAGCACACCGCTCTTTGTGTGAAATCGAATCGGTTGTCCTGTCTTTACGATTCCTTCAGTCCAAAGAGCGTGAGCCGAAGCTAACGTCGCATGGCCGCAGAGTTCGACTTCGATGGCGGGCGTGAACCAGCGAAGTTCAAAGTCACCATCGAGACGACGGACGAACGCCGTCTCCGACAAGTTCATTTCGGCGGCGACGGCCTGCATCCAGTCGGCGTCTCGTTGTTGTTCGAGCACGCAGACGGCAGCGGGGTTGCCAGCAAACGGGCGATCCGTGAAGGCATCAACGATCAAGAGTTTCATGTGGACCTCAACAAGCCAAAGAACAATACATCAACCGGCTTCCCCTCTCGAAAGTGGTGGCTGCGAAGCGTACCTTCGAGGTCGAATCCAGCCTTGGTCAAAACACGAGCCGACGCCGGGTTGGTGGCAAACACTTTACCGTAGATACGCTGCAACTCATACTGATCGAAAGCGAAGGCGCACAGCCGACGCACGACCGCCGTGACGATTCCTTTCCCGCAATGCTTCTTAGTTCGACTCTCGGACTTTTAAGCATTGCTAGCAGGAAAAATGGGATCCGGCCTTCGGTAGGATGAGGTTGTACCACTTCATTCCTTCACGGAGGTGACTCCCATGGAACTTGTTAACTCTATTCCATTGTTTGTTGCAAGTGTTCGCCTTGGCGATGACTGAACCCACTGCCGCAACCTTTCGAGAACTGATCATCGGTTGGGTCTTCGCACCGCGGCGGACGGTGTTGGGAATCGTTCGTTGTTCGGGAACGACGCGGCATCATGCAGCGTTTCATCGTGTCTTCGCAGCGGGCAAGTGGTCGATCGATCGGGTTGGCTTGGCCATTTTCGATCTGACGTTGCGGTTGGCGCCCCAAGAGACCGCTTTCTTGGCAGGCGATGACACCCTGCTTTCTCGGTGCGGCCTGAAGATCTTTGGTGTCGGCATGCACCGCGATCCGTGTCTCAGCAGTCGCAGCCACACAGTCACGCGTTGGGGCCACTGTTGGGTGGTCTTGAGCATCGTCATCGAGAGTCCACGAACGCCTGGGCGTTACTTCGCATTGCCGATCCTGATGAGGCTGTACTTGAACAAGAAAACGGCATCCCAATGGAATCGCAAATATCGCTCGAAGACCGATTTGATGATCGAAATGCTGGAATGTATCGAGAAGCATACCGATGATCAGAACTTGCATTTCCTGGGGGATTCGGCTTTCACGGCACCCGCAGTTCTGGCTCGCATACCGAGTCGCATCGACGTGACCGGGCGTGCCGACATCAAGGCCCGGTTGTACGCTCGGGCACCGGAGTACCAGGGACGAGACCGTCCACGAGTACGGGGTGAGCGTCTGCCATCGCCCTGCGAAATGTTGAACGCAAAAGGGCTGCGGCGTTTGCTGCTCTCCCTTTATCAAGGTCGCCCCTATCGCGTGCGGTTGGAAGCAATGGAAGGACGCTTCTATCGTCCTCCCGATCGACCGGTGAAGGTTGTTACCGTCGAGCACCTACGTGGCGGACGTGGTCGCGAAGCGTTTTACAGTACGCGAACCGATGTTGAGGCTGAGCAGATATTGCAATGGTTCTCTCGGCGGTGGTCGATTGAAGTCACTTTCCACGAATGCGAACGACACCTCGGCATCGACGAGCCGGAGAACCGAGCTCGCGAGGCGGTCCGACGCACTGCGCCAACAGGCTTTCTGATGTATAGTCTGATCACACTTTGGCATGAGTGCGTTCGCCCGGAACCGGCCACGCCGCTGAGAAACTATCGTGGCAAGTCTCGCGTTTCCTTCGCCGACATGCTCGCCGCCTTGCGAGTCGACAGCCTCCACGAATTCCAGAAAAATCATTTATCACCACCGGGAATACCCCCGGCTGTGCGAAAAATACTGCAACCCTTGGAGCGCCTCATCCAACTCGCTGCTTAAAAGTGCGGAAGTCGAAGAAAGACACCTCGCTGGAAAACCAGATACGCGGGTACTACGCGAACCAGCGGCTCTCCGAGGATCGCGTCGACGCGATTTTAAGCGTCTCGACCTACATCGTTTCTGCGCGCCGCTGGAGGCGACTTGCGATCGGCGTTTCGATCGCTTTGGCTGGGATGACGGTGGTGGCAGCCATGCTGTTTGTCCAACGCACGCGGACAGAAGCGGTCAAACCGCTTCCGTCACCAGACAAGGCACTAGTGGGGACGGACGCAGGCAGAACGCTTGAGGAATCAAGCAGTGGATCACGGAGCTTGGGTTGTCGCCGCTGATCGAAGGACGCGTCGAAACCGCGTTTCTGGCGTTCGTGGATTCAGACGGTAAACAAATCAAAGAGTTCAAGCCGTCAATGTCCAGCCGGCGAATCGCCGAGTCGGTTCGCGAATTGGTTGCGGCGAGATGATCGTTATCAACGTCGCAGCGGCATGAACGCCACAATTCTTAGAGGTGCTCCGCTCCCTCCGCCAATCTTCATCGGCAAGGCGACAACAAGCGCTCCTTCGGTCGGCAACTTTTGCAGACTCGCGACGTTCTCAAACACAGGCAGATTGTGTCCGCAAAGTGTCACATGAGATTGAAATCGATCGGATTGACCGTGGTCGATGCTCGGTGTGTCGATCCCAATCGCTTTGATGGATCGATGTTCGACCAGCCAAAGCGCGGCCGCTGGTGCGAGTCCCGGGAAATGCAGATCGGCAACCGCCTCTGGGCCGACTTTATCCGTGCCCAAATAGCGTTCACGGTCGTTCCAATGTCGGCTGTGACCAGTACGCAACAGCACGATCACGTCGACAAGTTGGCGATCGTGAGTCGCCTCCCAACGATGGAGATCGGCAACGTCGACTTGGTAGTCGACGCTTTCCGCACAAGACTTGGTAACATCAATGACCACGGCCTCGCCAACGAGTTTCTCGAGCGGTATCTGGTCGACCGTGTTTCGTGCGTCGAAAAAGTGAATTGGCGCGTCGAGATGCGTCCCTCCGTGTTCAGCTGCGGCAAAGCGGTTGGCCGAGTAGTAATATCCCTTCTCGGTGATACCAGCTTTCCCACGGATCAGGCGAAACCCCGTTTCTGTAGGCCAGTAGATCGTATCTTGATCGAACGAATGTGTTAGATCGACAATCTCGCCGGAAGTCAGCCACCGGCCAGCGGAGTCTGCGTTCGGCGCGCCAGGCGAGCGAGTGTCAGGTTCCTGTGCTTCCGTGAGGCCGCAAATGAAAAACAACACCAGGGCACTCATGCCGCGCCGCGCATTGAAGAAGGACACCTGGGAATCTCCCGTTGAGGAAGTGCTTGCATTGGCCGCCGCACCGAACGGAAAGGGCACAGCGTTTTAAAACGATGATCAATCGATGGACGGGTTACCAAAGAACTTTAGGCCGACGATACCGACTGCGATTAGACCTATACAAACGAAACGCGCCGAGGTAGCTGGTTCGGAAAGATAAAGCAAGCCAACAACAAAAGTTCCAATCACGCCAATCCCGGTCCAGACAGCGTACGCGGTCCCCATTGGCAAAGTTCGTTGAGCGATCAGAAGCAAGCCGCCGCTGATCAACATGCAAGCGATCGACATCGCGAGTGGCCAGGGTCGGACACCTTGCTCTGTCCAGCCGAGCTTCAGGCCAAGCGGCCAACCGATCTCGAATACTCCCGCAACGACCAGATAGACCCACGCCATTCTTTAAACTCCCGCCTTGATAGACGTGAACTCCGCACCACTAGGGCGAAGAGGCCTTTGATTCGCGATCGAGACAGCGGCTGATATGGCGTACCGCCTGACGGAGACGGTTTTCGTTCTCAACCAGCGACATTCGCAAGTAACCCTCGCCTGCAGGGCCGAAGCCGCTGCCAGGGCTGACCGCGACATCGCCCTTTTCGAGCAGCATCATTGCAAAGTCCATCGTGTTCATTCGTTTGGTCCAGGCCTCCGGGATTTTGGCCCACACGAACATTCCGGCCCGCGGCGGTGTGATGTCCCAGCCAATCCTTCGCAGCCCTTCGACGAGTACATCGCGGCGTCCTTGATAGATCATCGACTGCGCCTCGACCGCCGCTTCCGTATCACGCAGAGCGACGATGGCGGCAATCTGAATCGCTTGAAACATCCCGTAGTCGTAATAGCCCTTAATCACGCCCAACGCGCGGATCATCTCCGCATTCCCACTACAAAAGCCGACTCGCCAACCGGCCATGTTGTAGCCTTTGCTCATCGTCGTAAACTCGACGCCAACATCGCTCGCTCCAGGCGCTGTTAGAAAGCTGGGTGGCTGGTAGCCGTCAAACGCTACGTCGGCATAGGCGAAGTCGCTGATAACCATAAAGCCGTACTTTTTCGCCAGCTTGACGACTTCAACGTAAAACTCCGGTTCAATCGTCACCGACGAAGGATTGTGCGGGTAGTTGATAATCAACAGCTTGGGTTTTGGGTAAAGATGCTGACAAGTATAGGCAATGTTGGACAGGAACTTTTCGCTGTCAGCCACCTCCAACGCGATTACGTTTCCAGCTGCCAACGCAACCGCATACATATGCACCGGAAAGTAAGGCGAGGGGACAATGGCGGTGTCTCCAGGCCCCATCAGCGCGAGACACATGTGGCTGAACCCTTCTTTCGAGCCCAGACAAGTAATGACCTCCTTATCTGGGTCGAGCCGCACACCGTACTTCTTCAAATACTTACTGGCGATTTCCCGGCGCAGATTCGGAATTCCGTTCGATTTGCTGTAGCCATGATTGTTCGGATCGCGAGCCGCTTCGGCCAACTTGTCGATCACCACCTGCTCGGGCGGATCAGACGGATTCCCCATACCAAGATCGATCACGTCGCTGCCGGCCCGCCGCTTTTCGTAGAGCATCGCGTTAATGCGACCGAAAAGATAGGGCGGCAGTCGCAGCACGCGCGACGCCAACTGAATCTGGAACCGTTCGGTGGTCTCATCCATCTCGGATGAGGCGGGGACATCGTATTCGGACATGGTCGTATGGCGCTCGCAACGGACAAGTATCGTTACAAGACTCAACAATACCCGCAATTTTAAAAAGAGGAAATGGCGAGCAGATTTCTGCACATTCTCTGCCGAATAGGCAGGCAAAAGCTCAACTTGATCGTGACCAAGCGCGGCATTTCCGGTTGCCAACGCCATCGTTGCTTTCGAGTTTCGCGTGAGCCGAATCGAAGTTAGCAAGCGTCTTCGCCGCGGCACTTATCCACGGACGTCTGACGGCGAGGACGCGATGATGCCAGCTCAGGGGCGTCGGAACTTCCAACGACATTCACTATTTGCACCGCCAAAGCATCTCGTCTGCGATTCCAAGCTTTTTTTGAACGACTTCAATTTCGGCTTTGAAACGTCTGGCATCCATAGGATAACCGGCGGTCGGCTTTAGGTTAGGCAGACTTTCTCTCCAGAATTCGTTGAAAGCCCGCATCGCCAGTTCTCGCAGATACTTTGACGTCATCGAAGCGAGCGCCGCTGGGAGAAAACTTTCGCCTTTCGCCACAAATCGAATCTCGACCTCGCGATTGCCTGCACTCCATCGATACACACTGGATTCGCGACTTTCGCGGATAATCTTCACTGGCTCATCGGGAAAGATGGTTTGCAGCACCGCTAAATACCGGTTGCGGCCACCGTGCTTGTCGCATTGAACGACAGCCTTTGAAGCATCCAGATCGACTAACGCGTCTCGAACCAATTCCAGCGTCGCCAGCGACAAGACGGAACCCTTCGAGCCATACTTTGCGACGAGTTCATTGAACCGAGTGGGGAACATAGCAGTCGATCGAATGCGTTTTAGAGAGACTTGCGCGGCTAGCAAGCCTTGCGTTAACCGCATGTGATCAGCGCTCTGCTGGCTCGCAGTGAGGTCGATTGGCAAAGGCGTGTCGTAGTCCCTGTACCAAGGTATGAGTTGAAGTTGCTCCGCGTCTTTGGGTGTTAGCTTTCCCCACGCGTCGCGCCATCGTTGAACTTGCACGCCCAGGGAACTCAACGCCGCGAACAGCCCTCTTTCGAGGTTTTGCAACCCGCCGCCAGGCTTATAGAGTTGCTTCGAGTCGGCTATCGGAATGTGATGGGAACTTGAAACATCCGCTCGCACCGTCGAGCTGAGTCGATCGTAGAGCTCGATATTCGCATCATCATCTGACACCTGCCACGCGGTCGCCGAAATCAATAGAGGCCCTAAGTTCGGCCCGTAACCGGCTTCGTCGGTGCCAATCAGCAATGTCATGAAAAGTTTGCCTGCGTCGTGCCATGTACGGGAAACGGGACAATAGCAGATCGTGGCAACATTGCGAACCAGTCGCAGAAATCAAAGGCAGTGAATATGCCAACACAGAAATACTCGTGCGGTCCCGCCGAACTTGACTCCCCGCCAATAGACAAACGCTGCTCGGCGACTGAAGATAGCGGGCATGAACACATCGACAATTCGTCAAGCTGTCAGCCGCGTTTTGCTCGCAATTCTATTGGCGGCAACGCTTGTCGACGGGTTACTCGGTCCGCCGACGGGGTTCTGGAGCCAGCGAGAATGGCTTCATACATTCTGTCTGATGCAAGTCGTTTTGTTAGTGGCATGCGCAGTGTATGGCCCGGCGAGATTTGCCATGAGAATGCCCTTCATCTGCGCCTGGGGCCTTGGCGTTGGCTTTGCTCTGGCCAGGCTTAACTTGATTTCCATTCTGGGAAGGGTTTCTCTCGCTGCCGGAGGGTTGCTACTTGCTGCCGCGACCATCGGGGGACTTCTCATCTTTGTGCCGCATCGATGGATGACAGGCGTCTCGCTCGTGTTTGGTAACCATGAGGAACATCGCTCACTGCGACAAAAACACCAACTAAGCGTTCGCTCGCTGCTGATTTTGACGGCGGCCTTCGCAGTCACAGCCTTTCTCGCCCGAGCGGCTGTCACGGCACCATCCGATCCCTATGCCGATGATCACGACATATTGGTGATACACTCGTGGCTCGGTTTCTTTCCTTGCCTGTCTGCCGCCCCCGTGTTGCTTATCATTTTCCGCCCTTCCTGGAGGATTATTCTTGTTGGTGGTTTCTATTTAGTTGTCGCTACGCTGGACTCGGTTTGTCTCGGCTGGGCCGCACCTTTCATGCTGAACGACCAAACCATTGCCACAACGATAACTTTTCCAAACGCGGTTGAAACGATTCGCCAATCGCTCTTGTGGCACGGTCAAGCCGTAACTGCAATTGTCGTCTACGGCGTGCTGGCCCGGTTCTCAGGATTTCGGATGGTCCTGCCGGTTCAGTCGAATGACAAGAACCCAAACCCCTCTGCACATCCTGATATCGAAGCAGGTTGCGACCAGGATTGAAAGCCTACTCCGGGTACGACACGCTGCACGCCGCAGGCCCAGACCTCTCCAAAGGGAAGTTGTTCGTGGCCGAGTTCCTGGAGAGGAATTGCCGCCTCGATGGTCCAGGATTCTTCCGTCGATTCTGCCGCGACGAACCATTCCGGATTCCAGCCTACGTCGCCCGATACCGACTCGCCGGTCCAACCACGGTTGTCAACGATGAACTTAAAATAGCTGGAGTAGTCACGATTCGTATCGAGTAGCAACTCCACTCGGTCCTGAGATGAGAGATCCGGGTCCCGACCGCGCACCCCTTCGCTCAACGCATAAATAAGACCGTTGATCTTACGACACTGCACTCCAACATAGAGAAACTCATCGTCGTGAGCGAACTGGACTGTTGCAGGCCACTCGGCGTCATCGCCGAGTTGACTGCTGAGTTGGGCGGGAGTTGCAGTTGCCCAGAATTGTTCGTCGAGTTTTCCATCCAAGAGCGGTTTGTCGAGGGTTCCCGGGCACGACAGTAGAGGTTTGGGTGGGTGACCCTTTCTTGAAGCCAGCCACAACTCGCCATGAGCAGATTGACGCCACGCGTCGAGCGGCTGACTTCCCGCAACTTGTTGATAGATTCGGCTAGCGGCGTTGAGATTTCCTTGCGTTCGATAAGCCGCAGCGACCGCAAACCGCAATCGCGGCTCCGAGAACAAAGCAGGTCGACGATGTTGGGCATTTTCGGCTTGCAATATCAAGCGTTGGAGTGGGTCAGTAACGTCAACTGGTGCGTCAAAACCGGCTCGCTCGGCACGTGAATCATAATGTGTGACTTCGAGTTCGCGATCGACACCCGGAGGAAGAGCTGCATTGAACGCATCGGTCGCAGACGCTTGCTGTACCTGATGACTTCCGAGCGGCGGCGGCGACCCAAATGCCAGACTTACTTCCTCACTGGCGAGGTACTCGATGCACCACACAATCGCCGCGTCGGACAGTGGGTGCGTCGGATACATCCGAATCAGGTGCTGTAAAGTTGCACAGGCCAACTCGTACCTTCTGATCTCTCGATAGCGCTGCGACAATTGAAAGAGAATCTCACCGCCCGCGATCGGGCTGAGGTCACGAACTAACTCGTCAATTTGAGCGGACCAACTTGCCAGGCTTTCGGCGTCAGCGCTCGCGCGCGTTAGCAAGAGCTCGATCGCTCGCTGCTTTTGAGTCACAATCCTTAGTTCTGCGAGGCTGGTGGCTTGAGGATGTCCTTCCACTCGGCGTGCCTCGCTTCCGTTAGCAATCGCCACTCCCGAGAAAAGATCACGGCTTGCAATCGCCGGCGGCAGTGTGCTCGATAAGAGTTCGATACCTCTCTTGCGAGGAACTGGCGTCCATTCTTTGTGCATCAGGGCATAGCTTTGTGATGCGTGTTCGTGGATTGACCGACCAAGTCGCGTGGCGAGTTGCGAAGTGTCGATGCCCATCCCACCGGAGCTTGGGCCGTCAGTAACTGCGCACACTTTCTTCACTTCCCACGTTTTCAAGCCGAGGACTTGGAGTTGATTGGTATAGGCGGCAGGGTCCGCGGCTTTTTGAGTTGCCGTCAAAACGGCTTGGCTAACCATCGTCGCGAGCACGTCGTTCCTGCGGGGATCGGACGAACGCGTGATGACAACCTCCGGACGCCACTGTCGGATGCGAAGAACCAAATACTCTTCCAATAGTTGGCTACCGTCAGCACCGTTGGTCAGGCTCCATCCGAGAGCGATGGCGTCGGCGGACATACTCGTGCCAGATTGGCGAAGAGGAAAACGCCAACTTGTATTGGCGTACGAACCGCTGGCCGCGACGACTCCAGCTGCCAATCGTTGTTCTTCGTCCACGCCCATCGCTGATGTCGTCTCGACGTCACGACGAGTCAAAGATTCCACAACACCTAAATAGCCCTCATCGCCGCAATAACGCGCCAGCACTTCGAGCGGAACGTCGGACGGTTCTGCAAATAATCCTAATAGCGATGCTCGTGTACCGCCACTGTGTTGCGGCGTCCAAGTCTCGCCGCCATCGACCGTGGCGAGAATTGTACCGAACGCGCCGACTGCCCAGCCACGATCTTTGTCCACAAATTGCAGGGCGTGAATCGGCAAGGACTGATCCGTGTGGAGCAATCGCCAGGTCCGACCACGATCCGAACTTCGCAACAGGCAACTGCCAGGATTTCCGGCCAGCCAACAGTACTCTCCAGCTGAGGCAATGGCGCGAAAGTCGAGCTTGTCGATGACATCAGGCGAAAGTGGAAGCTCCGGCGATAGCCAAGACCGCGTGGCATCCTCAGTGACAAGCAATACACCACCATCACCCGCCAGTTTCAAAGACAGCGGATCGGTAGCTTGCGCCGCTCGCAGGTGACGGAGACCGATGTTTGGCTTTCCGATCGGTTGTAGCGCGCCCGTACTCACAGCCGATGCGGCACCATTTCGTCCGGCCACAAGCCCATGATCGGGATCACAAAAATCGCCGACCAGCCAATCATTTGACTGATTTACACCGAATGAGGACCAACTTCGCCCCCCATCCTCCGAGCGAAAGACGCCTGCTGGATACATCGCCGACGGCATACCCACGGCCCAACCGCGTCGTCTGTCAAAGAAGACAACCTTCGACAGTTTGGGCAATGTTTCGCTGGGTACTTGCTTCCAACGTCGCCCTCCGTTCTCGGTACGCAGCACGACACCGCTGGTTCGATGACTGTAGGGTTGCGTCCAACCACCAACGATCCAACCATTTTGATCGTCGGTGAAATGAATCGATTGCAGCGAGCAATTAACCGGTGAGTCCGCCAATGCCCAGCGGCGGCCACCGTCTTCGGTCATCCAAATCACGCCCCTGTCCCCGACCGCCCAACCACGATTCCGATCTAGGAAGAACACGTCGTGCAACGCCGCATCCTCCAACATCTGCGGTGGTGTACTCGCAGGTTGAGCGGCAGCTTGCTGTCCGCCGACTGCTGTCAGCCACAAAACAGCGGTAGCCAAGATTCGTCGTCCGTGACGCATCGTCCATGCTCCGTCGAGAAAACTGCGGAAGAGGGGACGCGGATTCTACTCGAACTAGTGACTCTCTTCTAGGGAGAACCGCACGCTAGCCCGGCCTTGCTGATACCGCCCTGCATCACCGTAATAAAGCGGGATCGATCTTGCAGGATCGAGATGTCGGCGACGACATCCCCATCGACGACCAAAACATCCGCAACCTTGCCGGATGTAAGGGTTCCAATCTCGTGGCTACGACCAAGGATCTCAGCACCGGTTTGAGTCGCGCACTTGATCACTTCCAGGGGCTTGAGGCCGACATAGTTCACGAAAAACGACAACTCCTTTGCGTAGTCTCCGTGCGGGTTCCAAGCGAAACCGTAGTCCCCGCCCATCCCTAGCCGCCCACCCGCGGCGAGGATGCGACGCGCCGATTCGGCTCCTCCATCCAGCGTTTCCCGATGGCCATCGATTACTTGTTGCGACATGCCAAACTCTGGTCCGCGTTCAATGCTCATCAGCTCAAAGTACAATGCCGGAACGACCGGAACGTCTCGTTGGAGCAGCAAATCCAGTGTTTCATCGTCGATAAACGTGCCGTGTTCGAGGGAATCGTAGCCAGCTAGCAACGCATTCTTAATCCCCTCGGTGGCGCGGCAATGTCCGGTCACTTTCATGCCGTGGTTGTGTGCGGTTTGCACAACCGCGTTCATCTCCTCGAAGGTCATGCACAGCGTGTGATGATCGTTGACATCCGGCGCTGCAGCATCGCCGGTGGGGTAAGTCTTTACCCACTCGGCCCCATCCTTAACGAGTTTTCGCACCGCGCGGCGTGCGTCACCGGGGCCATCAATCAGCAGCACGAGTCCTTCCATCCCAATCTTTCGGAACTCGGGATTCCAGTCCATCAGGCCGCCTGCTCCGCAAATCTCGCGACCGCTCGCCGCCAATCGCGGACCGGGAACGAGATCGTTTTCGATAGCCTTCTTTAGCCACACATCGATATTGAACAGACTGCCCCCACTACGGGCAGATGTGTAGCCACATTCGAGAGCGAGTTTCGCGTTGCATGACGCGAGAATCGTCACGTATTCAACCGGATACTTGATGTCAAGATCTTCGAGCGCAGCCACATTGAAATACGTTGGGTGGAAATGGGATTCGATCAAGCCAGGCATAATCGTGCCGCCACGAGCATCGATCACACGAGCATCAGCGGGGAATTGAGGCAGATCGGCTGCGGCTCCCGCAAAGGTAATCAGACCATCTTCGACCATCAGAACGCCGTTCGACACCACCGCCGCACCGGTCCCATCGACCAGTTGCCCATTTTTGATGACGACCACTCCGGTTCCGCGTTTCATCCTGCTCGCTCCCACATGGCCTAGCCTTACCAGCCCTCCACCGACTCGAACTGATTGTAGCGACAAGGCCATCGCAATCAAACAATGCACACCGAGGCTTACCGCGTGCTTTCTTTGGCGGCCAGAGGTAGCTATCCTGGTGGTCTTACATTAACTCGAAATCTCATCATGAGGTAACGATGGACAACCACAACTCGCGAATCGGCCTCGTACTTTTCGCGGTTTACTTGCTGCTCTACGGAGGCTTTGTCTTCTTGAACGCATTCGCGGCCGATGTCATGGAGACGACCCCGGTCGCCGGCGTAAACCTCGCGATTCTCTATGGCTTTGGACTGATCGTTGCAGCACTCGTCTTGGCACTGATCTATGGATTCCTCTGCAAGCCAACGGATGAAGAGATCGCCGCGCGGGGGAACAAGCAATGATACACGAAGCTTCGTACGTCGCGATCGTGATTTTTTTTGCGTTCGTTGCCGTCACCTTGGGAATCAGCTTTTATCTCGGCGGCAAAGCTAAATCGTCACAAGGTTACTTTGCCGCTCACGGTCAAATCCCTTGGTTCGTCAACGGCGTGGCATTCGCCGGTGACTACCTTTCCGCGGCGTCGTTTCTCGGCATTTGCGGCATGATCGCATTCTATGGGTACGATGGATTCTTATATTCGATCGGTTACCTGGCTGGATGGATCGTGGCGCTGTTTGTGGTCGCCGAGCCGATGAAGCGACTTGGCAAATTCACTTTCGCGGATGCACTTGACGCCAAGTTTAATTCGCCGGGCATCAAGCTCGCCGTCGGCATAAGCACTCTTGCCGTCAGTGTCTTTTACTTGATTCCACAGATGGTCGGTGCAGGCGTACTCGTACAGCCGCTCTTGAACTTTCCGCACTGGGTGGGAGTGGTAATCGTTGGAGCGACGGTGATCGTGATTGTCGTGACGGCCGGAATGGTCTCGACCACCTGGGTCCAGTTTCTCAAGGGCTCGCTGCTCGTTCTGTTTAGCGCCATTTTGACCATCATGATTTGGGCCCGAGGACTTGAAACGAAGCAAGGCGGTATCGACGGGCACACCTTTCAAACGCTCGGACCGTTCGCCGAGACTTCTCTTGCCGAGGATCTTTCTCAACAGCCGGGCTTACAGGGAGCTGAGTTGATTCCGCCCGACGGAGAGTGGAAGGATGCACCTTTCGTGCGCACACGAAATGGTGATGGTGTGACATCTGTATGGAGCAAAGAGCCACTCAGCGATGGCAAGCTGCTGCTGCACGAAGCACAGACAATCGAGACCCGGGATGGTGAAACATGGGTCAACGGTCAGCCCAAAGGAGTTAAGAAAGGCGATCCCGAGTTGCACCCGATCGGTTATGTCAGCAAGTTACCGGGTGGGGAAACGAAAACCGGTTCGTTGGGACCGTTGACTTTCTTCAGTACGCTGCAAGAAAGCGAAGTTATCCTTTGGCCGAAACAAGTCGTGGCCGGCGCGGATGGCGTAAAGACAACGGTTTATTACCAAAAGCCGACGCCGGGCAGCCAGATCCTCCGCCCCGGCGAGCATCCCCGTTTCAAAGGAATCCGTAGCGACAAATTGCTCGACAAGCTCAATTTTCTGTCGCTCATGCTGGCTCTGTTTTGTGGAACTGCCTCGTTGCCGCACATTCTGATTCGATACTACACCGTCAAGGACGAGTCGAGCGCTCGTAAAAGCACGATCGTGGGTATTGCCAGCATCGGCTTCTTCTATGTATTGACGCTATACCTCGGCCTTGGTGCGATGACCAGCGGATCGATGGATGTCACCGACAGCAATATGGCTGCGCCGCTGCTGGCCCGCAGCATGAACGAGTGGTTGTTTGCCGCGATTTCGGCAATTGCCTTTACCACTGTGCTAGGAACGGTAAGCGGTTTGATTCTCGCCTCGGCCGGAGCGGTTACTCACGATCTGATGTCTAGTTATATGAAGATCGAGATGAGCGATCATGAGAAAGTTCGCATTGCGAAGATCGCATCGGTCATTGTCGGCGCAATCGCAGTCGGACTAGGAATTCTGTTCAAAAACCTGAATGTCAGTTATCTCGTGGGCTGGGCATTCAGCGTTGCGGCTTCGGCAAACTTACCGGCCTTGGTCATGATTCTGTTTTGGAAAGGTGTCACACGGCAGGGAGTGATCACGGCGGTTCTGGTAGGTATGGTCAGTTCACTGGGTTGGATTCTGTTGAGCGCCGATACGTTTACAGGCGTCTATGGATTGTCGGCAGATCAAGCACTCGTGCCATTCAGTCAGCCCGGCATCGTCACGATCCCGCTCGGCTTCCTGACTTTGATCGTCGTGTCGCTGATGACACAGAAAAAGTAGATCGCGTACTCCAAGGTTGTATATCGTTGCAGCCGCAATTGCCATGTTCGCCCCCGATCAGTACCAGTTGCTCGACTTTGGAGGCGGACGAAAGCTGGAACGGTTTGGCGCTTATGTGCTAGATCGCTGCTCTCCCTCAGCCGAAGGCATTCGAAAGTCAGATCCCGGGAATTGGAACAAGTGCGACGCACGCTACGACCGCACGCGAGGCGAGGAAGGAGAATGGAACTCGCGCGGCGTGCTACCTTCGGCCTGGTCCATCACCCACAGCGAGCTTGTCTTCGAACTTCAGCCGACTCCTTTCGGGCACTTGGGCGTCTTTCCCGAACAAGCGGCAAATTGGGACTGGATTACGAAACAGTTGGCTCGCTCACCGAAACCGCTCCGCGTCTTAAACCTTTTTGCCTACACCGGTGGCAGCACACTTGCAGCCGCGGCGGCCGGCGCAGAAGTCGTCCATGTCGACTCGGCGAAGAATACCGTAGCGTGGGCGCGGCGCAACGCCGAATTGTCGGGATTGTCTGAAAAGCCCATTCGATGGATTGCTGAAGACGCAAAACGATTCGCCGAACGCGAACTACGACGTGGCAAACGCTATGACGCAGTCATTCTCGATCCACCTAGCTACGGTCACGGACCAAAGGGGGAAACGTGGAAGATCGCTCGCGACTTACATGCGTTGCTAACTACTTGCGCCCAACTTACACAAGGCCACAGGGCATTTATGTTGCTGACTTGTCATTCACCTGGTTTCGATCCGCCGGAGGTCGAAGCGATCCTTGCCGACGCCGTCTTTGGCAGTTGCCAAGCCGGTGCAACCGCCAAGGCGTTAACGGTTTCCTGCATCGACGGAAGAAAGTTGCCGAGTGGTGTTGTCGCGCGATGGCCGCGCTAGGATCAGGTGATCTCTATCAACTATGACTGAAATCATTTCAAGTCGTCACAATCCCCGCGTCAAACTCGCTGCCAAGCTCCGCGATCGGCGCGGACGGCGCGAGCAACGTCGAATCATTATCGACGGCATTCGTGAGATTCAGCGAGCACTCGACGCGGACGTTGAATTCATCGAGGCGTTTGTCTGTGACGAACTCCTTGAAGAATCCGGACATCGGCTCCAGCAAGGATTGTCGAGAGCCGGATGCGATTTCGCTAGCGTCACGCCGTCAGTCCTGGAAAAGCTTGTTTTCGGTGATCGCTCGGATGGAATCATCGCCGTTGCAAAACCTCCCGTGTTGCAATTGAATGACCTTACGGTTCACGCCGAAATGCTGGTCGCCGTTTTGGAAAACGTCGAAAAGCCCGGCAACGTCGGAGCTGTAATTCGCAGTGCGGACGCGTCCGGTGTGTCAGCGGTCATCGTTGCCGATGCGGGGACCGACCTCTACAATCCCAACTCAATTCGGGCGAGCGCGGGCACAATTTTCTCGATGCCGCTGGTGGCGTGCTCCAGTGACGAAGCACTTTCGTGGCTACGGCAACATGCATTCCGAATCTTTGCTACGCGAGTTGACGGTGCGATCGACTACACGAGCGCTTACTACGCCGATCGGATTGCATTCATACTGGGCAGCGAAGCTGATGGATTGTCGGACCTGTGGAAAGGCGAAGCTGTCGAATCGATCTTGCTTCCCATGCGGGGTGTCGGCGACAGTCTTAATGTCTCAGTAACCGCGGCGATTTTGTTTTACGAAGCGTTGCGCCAGCGTGAGTTGCGAAGTCGGCAAAGCGGGGTTTGATCTCGGATGTCGACATACCCCGAGATCGCCGAGGCAGATGTATACAATCTTGTATCGTCAGGAAAACAATTCTCGAATCGGTTCACCGTGTGGCAGCACGGACACAGGCCGACCGGACTCGGTAAGATACTGTTTTTTGGTATCGACACCCAAGTGATCGTAGATCGTGGCCAAAACATCTTGTGGCGTCTTGGGGTTGTCTTTCGGGAACGCTCCCTTCGCGTCGGACGAACCGATCACACGACCGCCGCGGACCTTGCCTCCGGCGATCACGGCACTAAAAACATTGGGGTAGTGGTCGCGCCCGGCGTCCTTGTTCACTCGCGGTGTCCGCCCGAACTCGCCCCATGCGACCACGAGCGTCGACTCCATTAACCCACGCTGATCCAAATCTTCGATCAATGCTGAATACGCTTTGTCGAAACGCGGCAGGAAACCGCGACGCAATGAGTCAAAGCCTTGAACGTGCGTGTCCCACCAACGGAGATCGACGGTCACAAGTCGAACACCTGCCTCGACGAGCCGACGCGCGAGTAACATGCGTTGACTCCATGCCGGAGCACCACATCGGTTCGACGCCATGGGGTCAAACGCAGGCATAAAGCCATACCGGTCACGAGTATCTTCCGGTTCGCTATCGAGATCGAATGCCAGCTTGGCTGCCGGCGAACAAAGCATATCCCACGCCTTCTGGCCGAAGCGATCGAGAGCCTCCATCTGGCCGCTTTGATCCGCCGCTGCCTGCAAACGATCGAATCCGGTAAGTAACTCGCGGCGACTCCCGAGCCGATCCACAGACAGCCCGGATGCAACTTCGAAGTTTGGCAGCTTGAACGGACCGGAATTCGCCGGATCGGCACCTGTTTCAAAGGGCTTGTGGGCCACTCCAAGATAAGCCGAGTCGGTACCTGGAACTTGGCGGGGAATCATCACATAGGTGGGCAATTCCGGGTTCAGATGTCCCAATTGCTCTGCAACGATCGATCCACAGCTCGGCTTGATATTTTGATCTGGCGCGGGACCAGGTGGATACCCCGTGAAGCAAATCTGATCCCCAGCCGAATGTCCGGCGTTGTCATGGTAAAGACTGCGAATGATCGACCACTTATCCATCACGCGGCCACACATTGGCAGCATATCGCTGAGCTGTATTCCAGACACATTCGTATTGCTGACCCCGAACTCACCGCGATAGTCAATCGGCGCATCGGGTTTGGGGTCCCACATGTCGATATGGCTGGGTCCACCTCGCATCCACAGGATGATCACGGAGTTGACGGATTTGGCTTCGGCAGGCGAGGCGGTCGCGTCGCTGCGCAGCAAATCGGCCAGCGAAAAACCGGCAGTTCCCAGGACTCCAGCCCTCACAAAACCGCGACGGCTAATTTGATTGCGGCGGAACTCAAGACATGTCCGATGCTGGTTCCATGTGTCATTCATTTGAAACCCTCTGGAGTTAGCAGCATTACCATTCACATTCGAATGTGAAGACTAACCGATTATTCCATCAACAACTTCACCATGCACATCGGTCAAACGAAAATCGCGGCCCGAGTAGCGATACGTCAACCGTTTGTGATCGACACCCAACAGGTGCAAGATTGTCGCGTGGAGATCATGGACGTGGATACGGTCTTCGACGGCGTTCATGCCGAACTCGTCCGTATTGCCGTACATCAAACCGCCACGGACACCACCGCCTGCCAGGAACATCGAAAAACCCGTGTGATGGTGGTCACGACCAGCCTTCGAGTAGTCTTTCTTTTTGTCGTTCTGTGCGTAGGGTGTTCGCCCGAACTCACCGCCCCACACGACGAGTGTATCCTCTAACATACCTCGTGCCTTCAGATCGGTTAGCAAAGCCGCGGTCGCTCGATCGCTGTCCGCACAGAGTTCGCGATGCCGGCGGTTGTTGTCGCTGTGAGTATCCCACGGTTGCTTTTCGTTCTTGCCAACATAGTAAACTTGCACAAAGCGAACGCCGTTCTCACAAAGTCGCCGCGCCAACAAACAGCTTTGACCAAATGTCGTCTCGCCATACTTCTCGCGTACATGTGCCGGCTCGCGGCTAACATCGAACGCGGTGCTGGCCTCGCGTTGCATGTTGAAAGCCAGCTCCATCGCCCGGATCTGAGCATCAAGTGCCGTTTCGCCTTGACGTTGTTCACGGTGCAGCTGATTTAACTTGCTCAGGACTTCCAATTGCCGCTGCTGCTCGGCACGCGACGAACGAGGATGCTTTAAGTTTGCAACCAGCTTTTCGACTTGCATGTCATTTGTATCAACCGACATACCTTGGTGTTGTCCAGGCAGAAAGGAGCTTGACCACAACTGCGGGCCCACAACCGGCAGCCCTGGACACAGAACCACGAAACCTGGAAGGTTTTCGTTCTCCGACCCCAGACCATACGAGCACCAGGATCCGAGGCTGGGCCGAATCGGTTGCTGATTGCCGGAGTTCATGACCAAAAGGCCCGGTTCGTGATTGGGGACATTTGTATGCATGGAACGCAGCACGCACAGGTCATCCGCGTGTGCCGCCAGGTTTGGGAAGAGTTCGCTCATCACGACGCCACTCTCGCCATGAGCACGGAATCTGAATGGCGACGGCATGAATCCAGTGCCATTGTTCTTTCGATACAGGTCACCTGCAGGTTGCGAGCCCTCGTACTTTGCGAGCGCCGGTTTGGGGTCGAACGTATCGACGTGAGATGGCGCGCCGTTCATGAACAGAAAGATGACTCGCTTCGCCCTGGGTGTGAAGTGCGGAATCGCAATCGTGGACGCACTCGCTTCGAGACGGTTCAACTCGCCTGCCAATCCCACTATACCGAAGCCCGCACCTGCTTGTTGAAGCATCTGTCTTCGATTGAGCATCTTATTTTGATCCTCGTCCGGCAAAGCCGGCAGTTAAGGCCCAACGCTCTGTGGCAGGCCGCATGTCGTTTCGCGGAGTACCAAGGTTACTTCGTTAATCCACCATCAATAGTTCATTCGAGGCAAATAGGATTTGCGCGTACTGGGTCCAACGAGCCAGTTCGTCGACTTCATCGCACCCTTCAAGAAATTCCAGACCGATCGCGACCTCGTCACTGGACGGCGGGCGACCAAACGAAACTTGATAGGCCACGCGAATACGAGCAATATCAGCAGCCGAAGCTTCCGTCACACGCTTGGCATACGATTCCGCTTGACGCACCATGAAAGGGCTGTTCAACACGAACAGCTTTTGCAACGGCGTGGTTGTTTCATTTCGTCTTGGACTGTGAACATTGGGGTCGGGAAAATCGAACAACGCCAGCATCGCATCCAATTCGAGTCGGCTAATGCGACTATAAACGGTGCGCCGGCGCTCATCGGGATTTTGGGGATCGATCGAGGCGCCGCCGATTTGCAACTGCAGCCGGTCTCCAATCGAGAGCAACGTGTCGCGCCACACTTCCACACTCAGGCGCCGACGATTCATTCGCCAGAGTAATTTGTTGTCAGGATCAATCCTTTGTTTGGCCGGGTCGATATCAGTGCTTTGCCGGTACGTCGACGACAAGACGATTTCACGTTGCAGCCACTTCAACGACCAACCCGAATCCATAAAACGGACGGCCAGATCGTCGAGCAGTTCGGGGTGCGTGGGGCGTTCACCTAGGCTTCCAAAATTGCTCGGCGTGCCGACCAGCGGCTTACCGAACAACTGCCCCCAGACGCGATTCACGAACACGCGTGCGGTTAGCGGGTTGTCGCGAGTCACGATCGAATTCGCCAACTCCAACCTGCCACTTCCTGTTTCAAACGCCGAAGAAAGTTTCTCGGTCGAACAAAGTATCCGTGGAAATCGTCGCTTCGCGACTTCCCCTTTTTTCTTAACGTCGCCGCGAATAAAGACATTCAAGTCCAGAGGCTTTGCGTCGCGAACGATGTGAACCGCGTCTTCGGCCTTCTTAGTCTGGCCGTTCTTTTCGAGTTCGCGTTTATCATCCAACGGCCGATTAAACATCTCGGTGCTGGCAAAGACTCCGGCCAAAGCGTAGTAGTCTTCGGTGGGTATTGGATCGTACTTGTGGTCGTGGCAGCGTGCACATGCGACAGTCAGGCCTAGCAATCCGCGCGCGACAGTGTCGACTCGATCTTCCCACTCTTCCGCCATGACTTCGACATCGTTACGGCGATAGTATTTCGGACCAAGACCGATGAAGCCCAATGCGACGTGACTCGCCTCATCCATTGGATTCACCAAATCGGCCGCGAGCTGCTGACGCACGAACGTGTCGTACGGCAAGTCTTCATTAACGGCATCGATTACCCAGTCCCGATAGAGATAGGCGTTCGGATAACAAAGCGAAGTGTTGTTCCCGACAATGTGTGCCTGGTCTTCGGCATATCGCGCGACGTCGAGCCACAGTCGCGCCCATCGCTCGCCGTAGTGAGGCGATGCGAGCAGCTGATCGATCAGGCGTTCATACGCGTCAGGAGCTTCATCAGCAACGAAAGCTTCTACCTCTTCGGGAGTCGGGGGCAAGCCAATTAGGTCGAGAGTTACGCGACGGATAAGTATTCGGCGGGAAGCTTCCGGATTGGCAGTCAGCGTCGACTCGGATAACCGACGGAGGACGAAGGCATCAATCGCTCCTCGGCAAGACTCACCTGGAACACATTCCGGAATCGTCTGAGCCTTCGGCGGTTGAAAGGCCCAAAAGCTACGAGCCGCTTCCCAATCGATCTCGGTCGCAAGCGAGTCTTGCATCCGAGTATCTCGCGGATCGTGTGCACCAGTCTTGATCCAAGTCTCGAAGTCCGCAATGACATCGTCGGGAAGCCTACCCTCCGGTGGCATCTCATAGCTTTCGTAGCGGATCGCGCTGACAAGCAAGCTCGCTTCGACATCTCCCGGCACCACCGCGGCACCGGAATCACCACCACGACGAACCCCATCGCGTGAGTCGAGGCGTAAACCTCCCTTCACTGACTCCCCGGCTTCCGAGTGGCACCTATAGCATCGATCGACGAGCACCGGGCGAATCTTTTTCTCAAAGAAGTCGTTGTCGTTGGCGCTAGCAAAAAACGGCGCGAACAACAGCGCGAAGATCAGGACCAGGTTGTTACTGTGCAATCGTCGCATGGAGTCTCAGGCAGGAGCACGGTGGGCGTTGGGAGGCGTGACGCTTCTAGGATACCAGAATCAGAGAAAGAACTCAGCGCCCAAAATTATACGCGAGTAACGTAAATGTGTATGTCCTGAAACGTGAGCGGAAACTGATTCTGAGAGGGTGTCGGCGGAGGACGATTTCGCAAGGAATTGCATTCATCGCGCGAACCAAACGCTCATCGCGCCGATAACAGGAAAGCCAGACATTTCGCTGTCATGAAATTCGCTTCGCGTCAAAACCCATGACAAGGAGAGGCTTCACCTCCAGAATTCGGCAAGCTCGTCCGCGATGAGCTCAATTGCCGTTTCCAAGTCATCGGACCATTCTGCGTTCAGTACGAATTTGGCAAAAAGGGGGCTATGAACTCTGCTCGTTGATTCAACCGAATAGGGCTGCTGTATGGCGATCTTCCGTGGAACTTCGTGCGCGGTGCGGCTGTCAGCTTGGTCGTTCACGGCGTGTGCTGGCGGAGTAAAGTTAACATTGCTCGCCCCGATTTGGAAAACGATACCTTGGCCAGTGGGCAAAGCCTCTCCTTCGCCGATTAGAGGCACGACGTTGCTATTTAGTGCATTAATCACTTGAAGTGCGTCCAGTGGAGAAACCAACTGATCACCGCTTACATCCAAGAATTTTCCTTCCGGAATTCCGGAAGCCAAATCGTTCAAGTGATTGATAACGATGAGAGCATCTAGCGGACTGGTGACTCCATCTAAATTGACGTCGGTGTGCCTCGCTGGGTTGTGTAACGGGATGGAGACCCTCGAAATGGCGACGGCGGAGCTTTCGACGTGCAATGCACCCAACGAGGAAGCACGCTCGGCAACTAAAGCGTAGCCACTACCACCAGCGAGTGTCGCCGAAAAGTGATCCGGCGGAACCACGAGCCAATGGAGTCATCCTGCTGTCGAAGACTTCTACAACGACGTTTTTTCCGACTGACAAGGTGGTGATACCCGATGTAGTTGCCCGAAATGTTATCGAAGTGATACTTTCTGCCGAACCAGCATCAACCTTGGCCTGATGAAAATGTGTTTGTTGGAGGGGGGGTGCATTACTCGGTTTGCATTGTTTTTTGGGGGGCTTGTAGGTGTTGGAGCCGGTTTGGATGGTATGGTAGTGAGGCCAAAACTGGGTCAGGGGGGTCTGTCGCTGAGGTAGTCGGCGCAGAGTTGTAGGATGGCTTCGCTGCAGTGGCGTTCCCAGAAGTTCTCCGTGCCTTTGACGCGGCGGTTGATGTGCTTCACGGTCGATTCCACGTGAACGCTGGTGAGTGGAAGCCCTTGGCGGCGGTAGTCGGGGTAGTGCATGTGAGCGGCATTGTTACGGAAGTAGGTCAACGCTCGATCGACGTGATGTCGCGGATCGGAAGTCACATCGGCAGGTGCGGGGCCATGCACATGTTGCAGGGTGGCGAGATGTTCGATGACTTCCGCCACGTCGCCCTGCCAGATGAGTTGGGCCCATTTCTGATACGTGGCTGCCCCGACTTCGATCGCCGCCGCGCTCCAGGCATACGACAACGCGTGCATCAAGTCGGTGATCGGTGTCGCTTGAGGGAAGTGTGTCCGCTAGATGCGCCAGTTCGTTTTCGCGCCGTCGGCGACGAAGGCTTGTCGCGCGCCGGTATGCAACTTCAAACGGCGAGCTCGTTCTTCCAGCAGCCAGCCGAAGTCGCTCGCCGCGCGGCTGCTGGCGACCACATCGCGTTGTTCGATGCGCGGCGGTTCGTACTCCCGCCGGTCGCAGGCAGGCAGCCCGTCGCGCAGCAACGCGTCCAACCCCGACGCCTCTCGGTCGGCCGATTCCGCTGGATTCCCCGCGAGTTTAGCGATTTCCTGCACCACCGACCCCTGCGCGAACGCTTCGGGAATCTGCGGACATGGATCTTCCGTGTGGACTTCGCTGGTCATCGACAGCAGGCAGCCGACCTTCGTTTCGCGCCAGTGCGTCGAGGCTTCGTCGCGCGCAGCACCGCCCTGGTTGCCTGACCGCATCCAGGTGGACACCGCGTACGATTCCGAACCGCACCGCGAGGAATTGCGACGCCGAGGAATCGACCCCGTGATTCCCAAACGCAGCCGGGCACACGGCAGTGGTCTCGGCGTCTTTCGAGGGGTTGTTGAACGCACGCTATCTTGGCTCCATCAATTCCCCGAAGACTACGAATTCGTTGGGAACGTCGTGATGACATTCACGAGGCATTCATTCGTCTCGCCGAATCACTCATCTGCCTCTATTTCACTAAACCCAAGTTGTGTTAGTTCGACTCTCGGAATTTTGAGCATTGCTAGCAGGAAAATGGGATCCGGCCTTCGGTAGGATGAGGTTGTACCACTTCATTCCTTCACGGAGGTGACTCCCATGGAACTTGTTAACTCTATTCCATTGTTTGTTGCAAGTGTTCGCCTTGGCGATGACTGAACCCACTGCCGCAACCTTTCGAGAACTGATCATCGGTTGGGTCTTCGCACCGCGGCGGACGGTGTTGGGAATCGTTCGTTGTTCGGGAACGACGCGGCATCATGCAGCGTTTCATCGTGTCTTCGCAGCGAGCAAGTGGTCGATCGATCGGGTTGGCTTGGCCATTTTCGATCTGACGTTGCGGTTGGCGCCCCAAGAGACCGCTTTCTTGGCAGGCGATGACACCCTGCTTTCTCGGTGCGGCCTGAAGATCTTTGGTGTCGGCATGCACCGCGATCCGTGTCTCAGCAGTCGCAGCCACACAGTCACGCGTTGGGGCCACTGTTGGGTGGTCTTGAGCATCGTCATCGAGAGTCCACGAACGCCTGGGCGTTACTTCGCATTGCCGATCCTGATGAGGCTGTACTTGAACAAGAAAACGGCATCCCAATGGAATCGCAAATATCGCTCGAAGACCGATTTGATGATCGAAATGCTGGAATGTATCGAGAAGCATACCGATGATCAGAACTTGCATTTCCTGGGGGATTCGGCTTTCACGGCACCCGCAGTTCTGGCTCGCATACCGAGCCGCATCGACGTGACCGGGCGTGCCGACATCAAGGCCCGGTTGTACGCTCGGGCACCGGAGTACCAGGGACGAGACCGTCCACGAGTACGGGGTGAGCGTCTGCCATCGCCCTGCGAAATGTTGAACGCAAAAGGGCTGCGGCGTCTGCTGCTCTCCCTTTATCAAGGTCGCCCCTATCGCGTGCGGTTGGACGCAATGGAAGGACGCTTCTATCGTCCTCCCCATCGCCCCGTGAAGGTTGTTGCCGTCGAGCACCTTCGCGGCGGACGTGGTCGCGAAGTGTTTTACAGTACGCGAACCGACGTTGAAGCTGAACCGATATTGCAATGGTTCTCTCGGCGGTGGTCGATTGAAGTCACTTTCCACGAATGCGAACGACACCTCGGCATCGACGAGCCGGAGAACCGAACTCGCGAGGCTGTCCGACGAACGGCACCAACAGGCTTTCTGATGTATAGTCTGATCACACTATGGCATGAGTGCGTTCGCCCGGAACCGGCCACGCCGCTGAGAAACTATCGTGGCAAGTCTCGCGTTTCCTTCGCCGACATGCTCGCCGCCTTGCGAGTCGACAGCCTCCACGAATTCCAGAAAAATCATTTATCAACACCGGGAATACCCCCGGCTGTGCGAAAAATACTGCAACCCTTGGAGCGTCTCATCCAACTCGCCGCTTAAAAGTGCGAAAGTCGAACTGAGATGCCCATTAATAAAAAAGATGCCAATGTCCGCTGGGTAACCGAATCCAAGTTAAGGAAATCGCAATGAGCCATTTTCGATCTAGCCGTTTATCATTTGCAATTCATGTCGGCACGATGCTGTTGCTGTTGGCGCATTCGCAATCGTCATTGGCTGCAGAGGCGGACAAGTTCTCGCTCGCCGTTTGGCCGGATCTGGCACCAGGGGAAAACTCACGTGAGGTTGGTATCGCCGAGCCTCCTCGTGAAGGTGAGGACCCGCCTGTGACGCGATTGACCAGAATTCGAAAGCCGAGCCTTGAGGTCTTTCTTCCCGAGAATCCGAACGGAGCCGCGATATTAGTTTTGCCTGGGGGAGGATTCGCGAAAGTCGTGCCCGACAAGGAAGGTTCCGAAGCAGCGCCTTGGCTCAACCGACTTGGGATCGCTGTGTTCGTTTTGCGTTACCGTACCAATGAAACAACGCCGGATTCAGAACCGGCTTGGCTTCGACCGTTGCAAGATGCACAGCGTTCCTTGCGTCTGATCCGCGCAAATGCCGCAACTTGGCAACTCCAACAAGATCGGCTAGGTGTTCTGGGATTTTCGGCAGGCGGACAAGTCGCCTCGATTCTCCACACTTGCGATGGCAATGCCGCATATGAACGCTTGGATCAAGTGGACGATCAAAGCTGCCTCCCCGACTATTCGCTGCTCGTGTATCCGTGGCGCGTGCTTGATCAGCAGACGGGTGAGCTGCTTTCCGCAATTCGGTTGTCTAACAATTCTCCGCCCGCATTTATCGTTCACACACACGATGATGCTTCGTCTTCCTTGGGTAGCGTGCTGCTATACGCGGGGCTGAAGCGGCACAATGTTCCAGCGGAACTGCATGTTTATGCGAACGGCGGTCACGGGTACGGCATGCGCGAGGTGAAGAACTCCAACATCGGATCATGGCCCGATCGGGCGAGCGACTGGTTGCTTGGCCGCGGAATCGCTCGCGACCCTGAATGAGAGCACTCAAGACGAATAGCAGGGCGTTCGCCGCAACTACGGTTAAATTCGTTGGATGACGACGAATTGAATCGGCGACTCGACTGCGTTACCTTGTTGCGAGCGATTTTCGCCCCGAACGACAGTCCCGTTCCCATCTAGAGCAGAACCTATGACGCGATCAGCTGGTTTCCTACTCACTGTGTCGTGGGCGTGTGTTCAGCTATGCACACTTTTCGTTTGTACCGAATTCTCTGCTGGCCAGACCGGCGTGGATTCAGGCGAAGTCCGGTTATCGATCGCACCCGGAGGGCTAAGGAGATACGAACGAGGTTGCTGGTCCGTACTCGCGGTAAGCGCATCCAATGGAGGTGATGAGGCCGCCGAGGCGACGCTCTCGGTATTCTTGGAAAAAGACACCCGACAGCAGTTTACGCGACAGTTGTGGCTTCCCGCGCATTCGAACCGAAAGACGTGGCTACCTATTCATACACCCCTTGGAATTGCCAGCGATCAGACAATTCTTCATGCGTCGTCGCTGAACATTGTAAGTTCAGCAGATGGAGTGAGTTTGTCACGCCGGTCCGGTGAAGAGCTGATCCCGGAATCTTTCTTGCCCCTCGATCCCATCGAACGACACTTTGCGATGATCGGCAGCCGTTCGCTGCCCGGACATCCCGAGTCCGACTCTTCCCGCGACGATGCGGCGTACGAAGCGGCCGTCGAAGTCAAAATGTTGTACGACGGTGACCGCAAGATCATCAACTTGGCGGAGCACCTGCTGGCTCCCTATCCGGATGCGTATGACGCACTCGACCAACTCTTGATATGCAGCGATCGAATAGCGGAAGATTCGGGAGGAGTCGCTGCACTCCGAAATTGGATCGCGCGAGGCGGTCACGCCTGGATTATGCTCGATCTGGTCACAGTCGAGACCGTTCGCACACTGATCGGAAATGCAATTTCGTGCGGAGTTGTAGATCGCGTCGAGTTAACGGACTTTACGATCGAAACGCCCGCTGCGCGCGCCGTCGGGGCCGATCCTTTAGAGTCTTGGAGCGCTGAGGATCCTGTTGAATTCGTTCGAGTATTGACGGACTTTGGGGACGTTTATAGTTCAATCGATGGCTGGCCGGCTGCGTTCTCGATTCCGTTTGGCAACGGACGTGTTTTCATTACGACCCTGGCGGCTCGCGGCTGGCGATATCAGTTCGACGAGTTCGCGGATCGAACGGACGCTAATCGGCGAACTTCTGGACCTACGGATGCTTTGCGGAATCTAGCGAGCATCTTCAACACGCAGCCCATTGGTGAATCAGTTCTAAGCGATGACTTAAAGCCGGTTCTTTCAGAGCAACTCGGCTATCGAGTGCCTTCGCGAAGGGTCGCCGCACTGATTCTTGGATTGAATTCTGCGGTCATCGTGGCCGCCGGTGTCTGGCTCGCGCGGCGAGAAAAGTTGGAACATGTCTCGTGGGTTGTGGTGACGGTGACAACGATATCCGCGATCGTTTTGGTCGCGATCGGCAGCGCCAATACGTCGAGCATACCAGCGACATCTTCAATTTTGCGATTGGCGAACGTGGATTCCGACACCCACGAAGTTTACTCCGATGCACTCGCAGCGTTCTACAGTCCAGATACCGTCCCCTTACCTCTGGAGATCAATCTCACGGGTGTTGCTGAGCCGGACGTGCAAGATCTGATTGGTGTCGCAAAGCGAGTGAACTGGGATGACGATGGTCGGACACGGTGGGAGAATGTCGATGTAGCATCGGGAAGCGTCCGATTTATTCGAGCGAGGGAAAGCGTCGTCCTGGACAACCCGATTCGAGCACAAGCGACGTTTGGCCATCATGGGCTAGAAGGACGCGTTACCGGCATTGAACAACTTGGAACCCTGAGCGACGCAATCATCGCGGCACCACCCGCCCCAAACTCGGATGCCCAAATCGATGTTCGAGGGAGTTTTCGCGCCGGACCAAATGACGTCCTGGCGGAGTCGGAGTACGTTAGCGGTGGGATGCTCTCGGACGAACAGCAGAGACGACAGACGATCTATCGCCAAATTCTCGCTCCAACGCAGCAAAACGCATATCCACAAAGACCGACCTTGTTGGTTTGGGGTGATGCGTTCAGTTTGGGATTGTCGTCGCCCGACACATTCTCGCAGACGGGATCGACCCTGTATGCAGTCCCGCTCGACATTGGTCGGACGCTCCCCAAGCAGCCGTTCTTGGTGCCATCGACATTCATCCGCGTTAGTACTGCTACGTCAAAGCACGGCGCATCGGCGGTGTACAACCCAAGGACCGGTCGTTGGATGAAAGGCGTAACGCAGCCAACCCAATCTTTCTTTCGGTTTCTTCTGCCGCGCGAAGTGGTCCCTTGCAAGGTGCAGCGAGTCGAAATCACTCTGAAAGTTCATGCCCCTTCTCGTACCGTTGAGCTAACCGGATTACGAGACGGTCAACAAGTTGTTGTCGAATCTTACGAGAATCCGAGTGGAGTGCTCACGTTGACCGTTGACGACCCAGATTTGCTGAGCCTTGATGAAGCTGGTGGGTTGCACTTCGGCGTCGATGTTTCGCCAACGACACACCAACGGGAAGCGAAAAGTATAAAAGATGAGCCAATCCGCGAAGTTTACCAGACAGGTGTTCCCAACAGCTCGGATAAAGCATTCGAACACTCAACCTGGCAAATCGACTATCTGCGTCTGCAAGCGAGCGGTGAGACACTTTAGGTTTTGTCGCATTACCAACATTTGACGAAGGAATCACCTGTGGTAACTTCACCCGTGGTTGAAACGAGAGCATTGACGAAACGTTACGGCGAGTTTACAGCTTTAGAGTCGTTATCGATCTCTGTCGATGCTGGCCAGATTCTGGGCTTCATTGGTCCCAATGGTGCCGGGAAGACGACAACGATACGGATACTGGTCGGTCTGTTGCGCCCAACTGAGGGCTCGGCGGTGATTGCCGGAGCCGACTGCGTGACGCAGGCGCGAAAGATCAAGCGGGTCGTCGGCTATATGCCGGACATATTTGGCTCTTACGACAATATGCGAGTCGCCGAGTATCTCGACTTTTTTGGCGCCGCCTATGGAATAGGTCGTCGCGAACGGGTGAAACGAATCGCTGAAGTGTTAGATACGACGGGTGCGGCGTACATGAAAGACTTATATGTCGAGAGTCTCAGTCACGGTATGAAGCAGCGTATTGGGATTGCTCGTACACTGCTGCACGACCCGCAGGTCATGATCCTGGATGAACCTGCGAACGGGCTCGATCCACAAGCGCGAATCGATATGCGCGAACTGCTACTGCAACTCGCGGACATGGGCAAGACCTTGATCGTAACCAGCCACATTCTCCCAGAGCTGTCACGAATTTGCGATACTGTCGCAATCATCACACACGGCAAGCTGCGTGCCTTCGGAACCCAGGCCGAGATCATGCGGCAAATCACCCAGCGACGCAAGTTCGAGATTCAGCTTGTCGAGGGCGGACAACTTGAATCGGCGAAGACGCTGGTTGCAAATTCCCGAGCGTCTGACGCCGAGTGCGAAGTATCGGTTTCTGAAACTGAGCTGATGATTCGATTTGACAGCAACTTGTCCGAACGCGAACTTGCAGGACTCCTGGCGAATTTGCACGACAACGGAATTTCGGTCTCTCAATTTCGAGAGATCGCCACCGACTTGGAAGACGCGTTTCTGTCGGTCACATCAAAAGGTGACGGTGCGTCTTCCCGCGAAGTGCCGGTCCAAGTGGCTGATGGGCAGGAGACGACATGATCAATCCTTTGATTCAACGCGAGTTCTTCAGCATTTTGCGGACGCGAAAAGCGCTGGCGATGTTGATCACGTTGAGCATAGCGTTTTCAATGATCGTTCTTCTGCGTTGGCCGACGGATGGCATGGTTGACTTGTCGGGAATGAGGTCGCAGCAGGTCTATCGAGTCTTTGCCTACACACTGCTGGCAGGAGTGTTGTTCATAGTTCCTGCATTCCCTGCGGTATCGTTCATTCAAGAAAAGAATCAGGGTACGCTGGCGTTGTTGCTGAATTCGCCTCTGAACAGCTCGTCGATCTATTTTGGAAAGCTGCTTGGCAGCCTACTCTTTGCCTTACTCTTATTGTTGACTAGTCTTCCCGCAGCGTCGGCATGCTATGCGATGGGTGGGATCGACATCTACTCGCAGTTGGGACTGTTATACTTGGTCCTGTTGCTTTGTACGGTTCAATATACGACGCTGGCTCTCCTCATAAGCACGTTCGTTCAATCAACTGACGCTGCCGTCCGTATGACGTATGCTGCAGTCTTTGTTCTCGGAATTCTTGGGGCGGGTCCGTACTATCTGCTCCAAGGACAGACGGGAACATTGGCGTTAATTGCGTGGTGGTTGCAAGCCGCGTCACCTTTGACGGTCATCATGGACCTTGTTGGGCATGGCGACGTAGGCAGCCTCGCATTGTTGACAGAAGGCTCGACGCTTGCGGAGTTCATCTTGCTGTCCACAATCAGCTCCTTTCTGTTTGTTGTTGTAACCGTCTCGCGATTGAATCACCGCTTGTTTGACCGCGCAAGATCCAAGGGACAGGTGACCGACGACCGTCAAGTAATGGCACGAGGATTCCGTCGCCTGTTCTTTCTCGTCGATCCGCAGCGACGCAAATCCGGAATTCCGTTTTATGCAAATCCCGTGATGGTCAAAGAGTTTCGTACTCGCAAATTTGGGCGAATTCACTGGCTGTTGCGATTGGTCTCTGCCTGCGCTGTGCTATCACTTTTGCTGACGTTTGCCGCCACGACTGGAGTGGTCGATTGGGGCGTTAAGACGATAGGCGGTTTTATGGTGTTGCTACAGATCTTGCTTGTCGTGCTAATTACGCCCAGCCTAGCCTCCGGCTTAATAAGTTCTGAACGTGAAAGCGGAGGTTGGGAGTTGCTACGCATGACGCCGATGTCGCCGCTAAAGATCTTGCGAGGCAAGCTTTTGAGTGTGATATGGACGGTGGGATTGATTTTGCTCGCCACGGTACCGGGCTATCTCGTCATGATATACATCCAGCCGGCAATGTGGCTTCAGGTCTACCTGGTGATGATTTGCCTCGTCTTGGCTGCGGTCTATACGGTTTGTGTCGCCTCAGCGGTGGGCAGTATGTTCCAGCGTACGGCGTCTGCGACGACGACTTGCTACATTACGTTAATCGTCTTGTTCCTCGGACCTTTGTTGATATGGATGGGACGCGACGCACCGTTCTCGCACAACACGGTGGAGACTGCATTGTCGATCAATCCGACGGGGGCGGCGCTCAGCATTATCGAAGCTCCGGGATTCGAACTCTATGAACTTGTTCCCAGTGCGTGGTGGGCGAGCGGCATTATTTCGGTCGTCGCACTTGTGTGTTTCAGCTTACAAGTGTGGCGAATCAGCCGCCCCGTTTGATGGTCCGAGAGGTTCGTAAACAGTTCGCAGTTTTAGTTCGTGATTCACACCCTAAGTCAAATACTAGCCCCCACCTCGCGGGCCATACACCATGAATCCAACCTTTGTTCGCAAGCGGCTTATGGCTGAGTGGTCACAACTGTGCTTGGCCATAGTTTGGTTAATAGTTGCGGTAATGTCCCGGAATGCGATGGGTTTCGACGATCGGGTTGACAACATCATGTATCAAGATCCTTCGTTTCCCGAGGTGACTGAGCATCTTGAGTTTCATGAAGGTCTGAAGCCTCTATGGCTGGAATCGCTAGCTAGGCCCGAGGCGGAATTACAAAGGATGGCGGCCGATACAATCGCTCTAGCCCACCGCGCCGGCATGAAGAATCTTGAAGACACTGCGGCGCCGTTAATTGCGATCCTCAGAAAGGAGCAGTTAGAGCCCTCTGTGCGTCGTGCTGCGGCACACACTCTGGTGGTCCTCGATGCAAGGCAAGCTGCCGAGCACTTCGCTGAGATTGCCATGACCGGCAGTCAAGAGCTGGCTATGATCGTGGAGCCGGCACTCGCATCTTGGAACTACGAGCCGATGCTAGAGATGTGGCGTCAGCGTTTGACGGACTCAGATTGTGAGCGGGTTAAATTGCAACTCGCGATGAGGTGCCTGGGCGAGGTTAAGGACTCCGCAGCCGTGCCGTTGTTGTTAGATATCGTCACCGATTCGAATGCCGAGGGCCCAGTTCGGCATTCGGCGGCGCGCGTCGCGGCGATTGTGGGTGGTCCTGGTGTGGTTGTTACCGCTGGGGAGTTATCCGCAGAACCGGTGGGTCAGCCGACGGCGAGTTTGTTGGCAGTGACTTTGTTGGAGGAACAGAGCAGCCCCGAAGCGATTGACGCACTTAAGCGAATCTCCGGCGGGGGAACTGGAGTGGCTTCCGGATTGGCGTTGAGAGAACTGTACGAGATTGATCCTAAACTCATCTACGATGATGCAGCTGCGGCGATTCGCAGCACGGATGTCAATGTTAGACGGGTCGGTTGCGAGACGCTCGCGCACCGAGCAGACGTCGACTCCATTGCATTGCTTGCCCCATTGTTAAGTGACTCGAATCCAAGTTTGCGACGTGATGTATCCAATTTACTCCTGAGGCTTGCGGAACAAATCTCGCTTCGCGACGTCGTGATTCAGCATACGGTCGAAGTTGCATCGCGAGACGACTGGCGAGGACTTGAACAGAGTCTCATTGTATTGGCGATGCTCGACCACGAGGCCGTCGCGGACCGACTGCTGGAGCTGCTCACGCATCGTCGGCCGGAAGTGCGTGTTACTGCGGCGTGGGGATTGAGAAAGCTTGCTGTCGCAGAGACCCTTCCCGCGATGCTGCTTCATGCCAATCAGGAGACGGACAAGGTCGCCGCCGGTACTCATGAGCTTCGCTATGCCATCACCATCGACATGCAATTGAGTCAACTCTTTCAGGCGTTCGGCCAGCTCGAGTACAAGCCGGCTGATCCATTGATGCGAAAGTTTATTCCCAAGACACTGTTCTATGGCGGAAGTTCAAGACCCGCGGCGGTGTGGGCGCTTGGCAAGGTGAACGCAGGAGGCGTCAACGAAGAATTGTCGGCACTGTTCGCCCAGCGGTTGAAAGACGGGCTCTCACCGATGCCCGAATTTGAAGACGTGCGACGAATGAGCGCTGTGGGGCTTGGAAGAATGGAGGCCAAACCGCAGCTTAAGTCGCTAAGGACTTTTGTGACTGAAGTTCCGAGTTCCGTTGGACAGGCGTGTGCGTGGTCGATAGAGCATTTGACCGGAGAAACAACCGAGTTCTCTCTGGAGTACGCCGTGTCCACCATGGACTGGTTCTTGATTCCAAAGGACCCGGCTAAGCCTACCGAAACGGACTAACGAGCATCGAATCACGCAGAGCCGCGAATAGGCCGGCCGCGATCAGGTCGGCAGAAGTTCCTGGATTTCGACGGTGGCCATCGCAGCGGAGCCAAAAGTCAAAATCATGCAGCGCCTGTTGATAAGTCGCCGTATCGGGGTCTCCGCTCGCTAGTACGTGCTTTGCTCGAGCTGAGGATTCCTGTGCAACTTGTTCGCCGCACTTGCGAGCGATCAAGCTGTCTGGGAAGTCAGCCATCAGCCGAATGTGCGTATGGATGATCGCAGTTGTCATTGGCCAGCCCATGTTCCGCGCATCCACTAGCCACGGTGTGACACACGATAGAACTTCGAAAAAGTTGTTGGCATACTGTCGGGCCACGAAATCGCGGCCAGCAGCAAGACGCATCGCATCCACTAAGCTGTTCGGCGGATCATCCCGGACGTCCATTTCATCGGCTTGTCCAAGTCCACCAGGGGCCGCCATCCGGATCGCTTCATAAACCATCTTCGCATCGGAGTGTGTCAACCCTTGGATTACGTCGGGAATTCCGTGTTGTAAACTCTGGGATCTTGGAACCGCGGCCAGAGGTGCCATTAACAGGACACATCCCAAGTTGGTATTTGTAGGCACGAAAGCGCGCGTTGCTCGTATGGCTTCCAAGATGGCCGCACCGACGCCTTGATGTTCTGCGTTGCCGATCGCCGGGCCGACGGCCGCCGCGCTCACCACAAAATCAGCAAAGCAGAGATCTTCGAAGTCGGCGCTGCGATGGACATTACCTGGCTTGGGAGCCGTTGCTTCAAGCAAGCACGCCAAAGTTGCGCATTGAGCGATCGTGAGCGAGCCGTCAGGTAAAAACATCCCTAGATGTCTAACGCTTTGAACGTGCTTCGCCAAGCCCCTGCTCGTACCCGGGTCCGACGTGGATCAGGCCAGAAACATCGAATTGAAAGTCACCCAGCGGATGGCGAGGATCGTACAGAACAGGGCGAGCCACCACGCAGCTACCTGGGCGCCATGATACCGCCGCAGTGAGAGAAGTATCGCACCGCTCATCAACGTCGCACCGATCTTGAACGCGCCAAGGACAAAAGGTGAGTGAAGCGCAGCTGCTCCAAGCGGATTTAGTTCCCAGAAACTAGTAGTCTGCGCGGAGATTGTTGTGCATACCAGATCGAGTACAGCCAAGCCAATCAAGAGTATCACACTGCGCAAAACTAGGTGTGTTGCGTCTTTGGAGAGATTTACATTCGACCAGGACATCTTTTCGATCGGTCGGTAGCTTAGCAGCGTACCCAATGCAAACACGGTGGCGCCGATCCCAAACACGGTAAGCAGATAGATGCTTGTATGAAATCGACGATATGGCGCACCGATAGCGGCCACCAATTCCGGGTCTGCCGCGAACTCCTCTTGATACGCGACGAGAAGCTGATCGACGATACTCGCTGGAAGGTCCCATCGGGCAACCAGTTCACGCCAGTCAGCCCTTCGAATCCATCTGGAGCCAAGTGATTCTAATCCTTCGACTTTAACATTGTCCGCCGATTCTGATTCGAGCGTAGCGACCACATCCATGAAGCGAGCTTCGCCCATTATTCCATAGCCACCCTCTTCCCAGCCGAGCAACCATGCGCCCTCTTCTAGTCGATTACAGACGCGAGCGGCAAAGGGAATATCACTCTGAGGCTCTCGATTTCGGCGACCCCGGTCATTGAACCCTTCTTGTGGGACGAACTGACCGTTTACCTCAATGCCGTCTGGCACGACTGTGATCCGGTAGGGAGCTGGAAGGTAGTTCCCGTTTATAATGACGCCGCCGCCGGCCGATTCATAGGATACAGCTGGCGCATCGCGATGCGAGTCAGCAAAAATCGATTGACCGGCATCCTCCCCGCCTGAGCTCCAATTCGCTTGTAGCAAGATGGAGATCACTATGAGGGTGAGAATTCGCATCGCAATTTACCTCCGTGACTCGGTTGAGACCAATGTCGATTTGCGGATCAAGACACCCGCAAGTCCAAAAAAACCCCCCGAGCTGCACGTCTATCTGGGGCCGTGCAGCTAGGGGGAGCAATTTAAAAACTTCAAGTCAGGCTTCAGACTACTGATTACTGTGCAGGACGTTGTGGCCTTCCGCCTCCGTCGCCACCTCGTCCTCCGTTCCCGCCTCGGCCTCGTTGACCACCTGGTCCACCACCGAACCCTCCGAATCCACCTTGTGGCATCTCGAATGGTTCGCCCTTCATTTCAACAAACTTGTCGCGTTGGCTTTGCGTCAACTTGCCGAGTACTTCGGTCTCCACGCCTTTAGCGAGTTCCTGCATCTTCTCTCGCATACCTTCTCGGTTTCCACTTTGGAACAGAGCTTGCATTTCCGTACGCATCTTTTCACCGCTGGCTTGTATTGTCGCTTCGATGTCCGCCTTTGCGCTGTCCGAGATACCTAGTTCTGCGACGACTTCGTCAGACAGCAACGCGCGAATGCCTCGTGTTTGGAGTTCGATTTGGCTTAGGCGCTCCATTTGGTGAGGGAGCAGGATTTCGGCCAACTTTGCATCGGCTTCTGCCTGCCGGGCGCGCTGCTCGGCTCGTCGTTCTTCATCCTGCTTCTCACGTTCTGCTTCGGAGAGGGCTTCACGTTCTGCGCGAAGCTTCTCGAACGCCGCTCGTCGCTCTTCGTCCGTCATGTTTCGGAAGTCAGGACCGTCGCCGCTCCGCTGTGCACGGAGCTCTTCGTTGAGTTTCTCGATGTCGGCAGATTGCTCGTCTAGAAGTTCGAGTTCTTTTTTAATGGCGTCGATTCGTAGCAGCCCCAGTTTGCCGCCACCACCTGGTCCGCCGAACCCACCGCCTGGAAATCCACCGCCGCGGCCTTGAAATCCACCTCGACCGCCCTGTGGTCGGCCCTGTTGCGCATCCACCTGTGCTACAACAACGGCAACCAACATAAGTGCCGTCATGCCTGTCAAAAATCTGGGAACTCGCATCTCGTACTCCTTCTTGTGTTTTCGGACTTCGGCGAAACTGCCTGGTGTGCGCTCTCTCTGCTGTAATGGCCAGTGGCCTATAATAAGTTGCCTTTTTGGACCTGAGTAGTCAGCATTTCCTTTAAATTCAAACGACCACGGTGAATCAACGATTTCGCGGCGTCGGGTGTCGTGCCAATCGCCTTGGCAACTCGTGAGTAGCTCATACCCTGAATGTCACAAAGTTCGATCGCTGTTCGTTGACGTGCGACTAGCCGGTTGATGCAACCTCTTACAACCGATGCGATCTCGTCGGTTTCAGCAGGTTGAATTGGCGACCCGTCTTGTTGGCGAAACGCGGACAACGATTCGACTGAAACGAGTGATATGGCAAAGTCTTGGTAAATGCTTATCTCCTTGCGGCGGGCTAACCCGCGGCGGGCATTCGAGACGACGTTATTGACAATCGTAAACAACCACGTCGAGAACTTCGCTCCCACAACATAGGTTCGCCGGGCTCGAAAGACTCTCAGGAATACATCCTGAGTCAGATCGTCAGAATACGCCGACCCTCCCATCAGGTGAGTGATAATGCCTCGTATGCGGTCTTCGTATCGTTCAACCAATTGGTTAAAGGCTTCCTCGGAACCAGCGCGCACTTGCAGCATCAAGCTGGCATCAGGATCGGCTGCGGTCGAAGACTCGGAGAATTGGACCATTGTGAGAGTTGCCTTCGGGGTATTGTCGGACGTTAAGGTATGAATATGGAATACTTTGCGGCGAGATGTCAGAAGTTACTTCGGCCAATTGTCAGCCCGCCACGGTTGGGCGTTAGGATATGAAACGGAACAGTTACGAATTTTCTACTGCGATCGGAAATATTCTTTTCGCGGCCAAATGTGCATCTCCGGAGGGATGTACTGAGCTGGGCTCGGCACTTGGTCACCACGGAGCGAAAATCTGTAGACTGAAACGGTTTCCTCCCGTTATTGAGTCTTGGATGAACATCAGCGAACGACGCGACGAGCAACTTGTAGAGCAGCTGAAACAGGGAGACGAGCGTGCGCTCGCAGAGCTGTTTTCGCAGCACCGTGATCGGCTATGGCGGATGGTCAATTTCCGATTGGACCGGCGGTTGGGCGGTCGTGTCGATGCAGATGACATCCTTCAGGAGGCCTACCTGGATGCTGCGCAGCGCATCCATCACTATCTTGAAGATCCGTCGAAGTCGTTTTTTGTGTGGCTCCGTCTGGTAGTGAGTCAAACGATGATCGACATCCATCGTCGGCACCTAGGTGCCAAGATGAGGAACGCCGAACGAGAAGTTTCTATGAATCGCCCCGCCTATACCCAAGCCACTTCTGTTTGTCTGGCAGCTCAATTGCTAGGGGCGATGACTTCACCAAGTCAGGCGGCAGTGAAGGCCGAGATGACAAGGCAGTTGGAAGAAGCTCTAGAGACGATGGACCCGATCGACCAAGAAGTACTCGCGTTGCGTCACTTTGAAGAATTGACGAACAGCGAGGTAGCGGAATCCCTCGGAATACAACAAAAGGCAGCGAGCATTCGGTATGTTCGAGCGGTTTCACGCTTGAAAGATGTTTTGAAGCGGGTCCCAGGCTTCTTTGATTCTCAAGGACGCGGTCATGGCTGAACCCACCGTGGATCGTGATCCAGTCGAGTTTCTAGCAGCGGAATTTATTGATCGTCTCCGCGATGGCGACCGGCCGACTGTCGAAGAATACGCATTCGCCCACCCGGAATTAGCCGACCAGATTCGCGATCTCTTTCCAACCATTGCGGCGATGGAGAATCTGAAACTGGATAAGGAAGTGTCCAGCGATGGTCGCGCCTCGCTCGGACCTGCCAGAATCGAGCGGCTGGGCGACTTACGAATTGTTCGAGAGATCGGTCGAGGCGGGATGGGAATCGTCTACGAGGCGGAGCAAGAGTCTCTCGGACGTCGGGTCGCGGTAAAGGTATTACCCAAACAGTCGCTCCTGGACGACAAACACCTCCGGCGTTTCCGTCGCGAAGCAAAGACAGCTGCGAGGCTGCATCACACGAACATTGTGCCGATTCTTGGAGTCGGCGAGCAGGACGGGTTTCACTACTACGTCATGCAGATCATTCGCGGAGCGGGTCTCGATGAAGTGATTCCACGGCTCAAGCAACTGGTCACCGTGGGGCATATCGGAGCAATGTCGTCGCCCTATGACAAACGTGCTGCTAATATCAGTAGCGTGGCCATGGGGCTTGTTCGGGGTGACCTCCGGTTACCTGTAAAAGTCGATGACACTTGGGGCTCGGAATGTGAGTCCAACAGCCATCCCAGTGCTGGAACCGGCAGCAATCGTGCTGCCATCACAACGATTGCTCCGGACAAAGGCGATTCGATCCTTGTTGACGACTCGTTTGTGCTTGCCGAGGAACTTAAGGTAGCCGGCCCCGCGAATGCCGACACCAATTCGGTTGTCGGAGCCACGAGGTTCGGTACAGCCTACTGGCAAAGCGTGGCCAGGATCGGAGTGCAGGTAGCCAGAGCGTTGAACTATGCTCATCGTCAAGGAACGCTGCACAGAGACATCAAGCCTGCCAACTTGTTGATCGACGAGGGCGGCACGGTCTGGGTCGCCGACTTTGGCTTGGCAAAGGCGATGGAACATGACAAGGTCAGCCGTACGGGCGACATTGTCGGAACTTTGCGATACATGGCTCCCGAACAGTTTCAAGGGGCGACCGATGCTCGGAGCGATATTTACAGCCTTGGCGTAACGCTTTACGAGTTGCTGACGCTGAAACCGGCTTTCGACGAGGCGCAGCGGAAACGCAGCTTCATCCACGAATCGGGCGCATTGGAACCAAATCACCCTCGACGCGAGAACCCTTCGATACCGCGGGACCTAGAAACAATCATTCTGAAGGCCATCGCGTTGGAGCCAGATTCTCGGTACCAGTCGGCGTCTGATTTGGCGGATGACCTACAGCGATTCCTCGACGATCGCCCAATTCTTGCTCGTCGTGCAAGTGCTGCGGAACGCGTGCGCCGCTGGGCGCGACGTAATCCAGCCATCGCGACGCTCTCGGGGCTTGCCGCCTCGCTCCTGTTGCTTGTCGCGGTCGTCAGCACCACCGCTTACTTCCGGACCGAGGCAGCTCGAAACAGCGAGCAGCAACAACGCGTCAAAGCCGAGGCCACTTCGGAGTTGGCGTGGAACGCGCTCGACAAAATTTTTGAGCGACTCGCGCCGCACCGATACGTGTCGCCCGAAGACTTCGCTGTCGAGACCGAAGAGAGCGCGGACTTCAACGTAAACACGCAACCGGTTCTTTCCGACGAGGCCGCAGCTTTGCTCGATGAAATGCTCGTCTTCTATCGCAAGTTGGCCGAACAGGGCGATGACACGGACGAATTTCGCCAACGAATTGCTGAAGCGAATCGACGTGTTGGCGATATTCGCCGCAGGCTTGGACAATTCGGACCAGCCGAACAGGCGTACCGCCAAGCGATCGCTGTCTACTCACAGCTTGCGGATGGCGGCAAGACGAATCCGAAACAAGTGGCCGCACTGGCCAGCATCTACAATGAACTGGGAGAAGTGCATCGGAGCGCGCGTCAGTCCGACCTGGCGCGCGAGGCGTTCGACAATGCGCGGTCCATTCTGGAGCCGATTTGTGCTCAAGAGTGTCCTCCGGAAGTGCGCTATGAATTAGCTCGAAGTTTATTTCTCAGCGTGCATCGCTCCGACGGGCTGGCGCGGCGGGGCCCGGGGCCCGGGTTCGGAACTCCGAACGGCAAGCGAACTGGTTCACGGCGAGATGGAAAGAGTGCTCCCGGAAAAAGCCCCCAAGGAGAGACTCGTCCAGGCGAAGGCTTTGGCCGTGTTGGCGAATTCGCTCGCGACGCAGAAAAGATTCGGCGGGCCGTCGAGTTGCTCGAAGACCTGAACGCCGAGTTTCAGGTGCCCGACTATCAACAGCTTCTGGCCCTGTGTTACTCGGAACGCCACAGCCATTTGCGTTTTCAAAATCCCGATCAATCGGCAGAGGCAATCGCCAAGAGTATCAGTCTCCTCGAAGATCTGGTCGCGAGGTACCCTCAGAACCCGGATTATCGGTTTACGCTCAGCACCGTATATGTCAAACGCTTACGAGAGTTTTGGACGCGTCCGACCGCGGAGGAATTAGCTGACATTAAAACGCGTGCCACAACTGCCCTGGCGTTGCTTCAGGAATTGCACCGAGACCATCCAGGCGTGCCTGAGTACGCACTGTCAGAGCTTGAAGTTCACCGGAGCCTTGCCAGCCGCCTACATGCGGCGGGTAGGCATCAGGAGGCCGAGCTTCACTTTTTGGCCGCGATTCAACTTTATGACTCACTCGGCGAGTTCGAACTCTCAGATTCGTTCAACATCATGCGAGCAGCGTTCACAAGGAACCTTTATGCAGACTCGTTGCTTGAGCAATTTCGCAAGGCGAAGGAAGCTGGCGAAGAGCCCCGCGTGGAGTGGTTGCTGAAGGCCCGCGAGAATCTTCAAACGTGGGTCGACAGGTTGGCAAGCTACGCTGATGCGGACCCACGACACTACATGGCAGTCGGTTTTTCTTACAAGCGGCTAGCGACGATCTGTTCTGAGTTGGGCGACGAAGCCGCTGCCGCAGAGGCGACTGCCAGCATGCACAAGTATCTGCCTCAAGATAGGTGGGGCGATTCCGAACGGAACGGCCAGCGTGGTTCGCCTACTGTTGACCGCGAGGCAGCAAACCGTTCCGCCACACCTTCCCGGAGTGAGCAATTCTCGGAGGACAACAAATAGCGGTCTTCATTCAGCTCGCTGGACACGCAACTCGCACACTCTTGCGTGATCTAAGCCGCCGGTCGCAGTAATCGTGATCCGTATGGCGAATGCCTTTACCGTGGGGGCTAATCTGTGGCGACGAACTCGTTGATAGTTTCCCGTGATATTGGCAAGCGCTTTCCAGCCTTGCTCCGTGCGTACTGCCACCTGATAGTCCAGCACGGTCTCAGGCTGAGGAACTCCCCAACACATGCGGGTGGTGTAGCCGTTATGCTGACTCAAGGTTAGATGTCGATGCAGGCCAGTGTCGAAGGCAAGCTGGATCTCGTCAATCTTCTCGGGCGAATCCCACTCGAGTTGAATCCACGCGGGCAAGCCTTGTTCGGGATCGGACATCCAACGGTGGCTACCGAAGTAGTTGCGACCGGACGGGGCGCCGCGGGCGCCGTGTACGGCGCGAGTTTGCCCCGTAACGACATTCGTCGCTTCGCCTCCGGACTGGTAACTCGAGGCCGTAATGCGAGCTCGCCGCGCCAGATCGCTTCTCTCTGAATTGCGATGCCCGATTAAGTAGGCGTCGTCTCGCAATAGTCGCTGTTGAATCCATGACATATGCTCGGAACTCTCCCATAGCAGCATCGGTTCGCACGCTCGTGATGCTGCGTACGCGGCGGCCGTTCCGACACCCTGACCGATCACGGCACACGTGGCCATGACACGCGTCGAAGAGAATGCGACATGAGTTGCAGAGATGTTGCGTCCCGCAAACATCAAGTTGCAAACATCGCGAGCCACACAACACCGGAGCGGAATGTCATACAGCCAGGGAACGTGATGCTGAGTACAAGGTGCTTGCTCGGGTGCGTCAATTCCCTCCGGCGGGTGCAAGTCGAGTGACCAGCCGCCATAGGCGATGGCATCGGGGAACTCCCGAGACTGCATCACATCTTGTTCAGTCAATATATGCTGTCCAATGAATCGGCGACTTTCTCGCTTTCCGGGCAAAAATCCTACCCAGTCAAGTGCCCAGTTTGCCGCGTCGAACGAATTGCAATCCGCGGCCTCACCAATCGGTCCATTTTTGATGTGGTCCCAGATCCCCAACGTGATCGCGAGAAGTTCATCGCGAATCATCTCGTTGTCTTTCACGGTGTCGAGCGTTCCTCCCCACTCGGCCCACCAGAATCCGTACTCGTGAGTAGGGGTCTCTTCGCCGGGAAAAGCATACAGACGGAGTTTCAGATCTTCGCGGCTGAATTGCCTGACCCACGACGGAGCACTGAACGGCATCGGTCTGTCGTGCTTACGGGCCTGCAGCAAAATCGTCGAACCAAGCCTAGAGTTGTCCGCCGTTTCTCTCGCTAACGATTCCCCGAATTGCTCCCGACTTTCGCGACCTTCCATAAAAGCCGCGCCGGCTTCGACTCCCAGTCGACCATCTCCGGTGCAATCGACGAACACTTTTGCCGAAACGCGAAAGCGATCTTGGGTGCTAGGGCGTTCAGCGATTACGCTCTCAATTCGATCTATGGCGCCGATCGCCATTTCAGCAGCGACGACCGATGTGTTCAGCAGTACGGAAAGATTCGGTTCAGCGCGACACATGTCATAGAGGATCAAGTCAAACATCGAAGCCGATCGCTGTGGATTTCGGACACAAGCTTCCAAGCGAATCTCTTCAATGATTCCGCCTTCGCGTGCTTCCGTTTCCAATTCACGTCCCCGATCAAAGCTGCCCGTGCCATTCGCGCCGACGATATGCATCCGAACTTCACTCGATGCGTTGCCGCCCAACACGGGTCGGTCGTGACACAAGATTACCTTCACACCCGATCGCGCGGCCGCCAATGCGCAAGGAACCCCCGCGGGTCCGCCCCCTGCTATCAACACGTCACAATCGAGCTTGTGGGTGTCTACTGGCATTGCGGCTACCGCAGCAGTGTTTGTAACGCTTTCGTGAGTACGCCTTCGACTTGGGGCGCGACGCGAGATGCCCGCTCGCTGGTCTCGTAGCCGCCTTGCCCGTAAGCAATCTCGGTGCCGATATAGCCGGGACCGTAATCCCCGTAAGCCGCCATGCATACGGTATCATCGGGCCGCATCGCTTGGGCCGCGAGTTGGTACTCGACGAACAATTCGCCCGGCATGTGGACCACATAAACATTGCCAATTCGGAGGCAACTCGTGTCGATCTTCATACCGCTTCGGTTCCGCTTCAACCAAGCTAAGTGCGACGCTGCGTTAAGACGCGTCGCGGCAGGTGTCTTGTCGTCGTCAAGTAATGCCGTCAACTTGGCCTCGTCGAGATGCGCGGCCGCGGGGAGCTTGACGGATTCGACACGCCACTCGACATCAGCGACCGTAATCGGATGTTTGGCGGTAGCTTCCCATGCTTGCTGCATTCCCCGCTCTATGCGAGATGCCAGGATAGGTCGCATTTCATGCGAACCGTCGTTGTACTTGCCTGCTGTCACGTTCCCGCTCGCGCCGTTGAAGTGGATGTGAGCGACATCGGGCAGCGATTGCTCTCTGGCCGCTCGTCCCAGGCCGATGAATTCGGAAGTAACATCTCCATCGCCGTAATAACTTTGCGGATGCGTCGTGTAATACGTCAGCGATGCGATGGGCGTCTGGTCGTTCCAAAAGCTAATTAATCGCAAATACGGATCTATGGTGCCTTCGGGAGCAGCGATCGCAGCCGGGTCCGTAGTCTTACTCCAGCGAACAATCTGTACCTTTCCGTCATCGCCAAGAATTCGCCTATTGGACGCCACCTTCTCGACTCTCGCCTTGCCGACTCCGATGTGAGTCACCGTCGTCGGATGTTTTAAAGCTTCGCGTATTGCGGCTGCGGCGGCGTCGATGGTTTTGTGCAAAAAACCATTGTCGAAGTGCCTGCCGCCCAGGCCCCGCTCGGCGAGTAGTCGCTCGGTGTCAAAATCACACCGCGCGCCGTCATGCTGATGTAGTGTATGGACCGCCACATGATCCGGAGTCGTACCAGCCGCCTCGGCGAGCTTTGTCCGCCAAGCATCGTAGCCATCATTGGCGATCCCAATCCAATCAACGGCACACAGAACGACCGGATTGTCGGCGCCCAGCAATACGAGGCCGCGGGCGCTGAGCGGATCGAGAATCTCACGCACCGGGGCATACGCGACGGGAGTTCCAATCGCTGGCGTGGCATCCACCTTGAAAGTTGCAATGCGAACTTCATCGGCGATTGCCGTGTGTGTCATCAGAGCGAGGGCGTAAGTGACTACGAAAATCCTGACGGGTGCAATCATTTCTTTTCACTTTCGGGTTCGGACGCCTCGACAGAAACGAACAGCGGTTTCGATGCGTAAGTTGCCTTCATCACGAAATTCAACGACACATTCGCCATCACGCAGATCTGTTGCCGCTCGACAGGCGCGGCATCCTTTGTGGCGGTTAGTGTTATGTGCCCTTCAGCCGTCTTGCCCGTCAGCAATGTCTTGCTCTTGGGCTTATCGAGTGTCACGCCCTTGGGCAAGGAATCGCCGTAGACGCTACTCAGATGGTTGTAAGTCACATCGAGCGTAACATTCTTGTCAAATCCTTCGGCGCGTTCGATTTTGATGTCGATTTTCTTCGACTCTCCTGGTTTGAGCCTGACATCGTACTCGCTCAACGCCACTCCCAGGATGTCGCTGGATTCGCCGATTGAAATCGTATGCATCTCGGCCGGCCAATGGCCGCGTCCACCGCCGGGCTGATAAGTTTCCTGGTAGGGCAGCGCAAATGCTTCAATCTGCAACGGATCACCGCCATCGAAGATGTGCGTCGCGTGACCGGAGATCCGGACATTGGCGAGCGACATCTTGGCGTCAGCAGCAGCGGTCAGCACGACACAACCATCCTGACCTTTATCCGAAAGAATGCGGCCACACGACGCTTCTACCCCGGTTGGCAGACCTTCAATGCCGAGTTGAATTTCACCGGTGAAACCGTTCTTCCGCTCTGCTCGGACAAAAATCACACCGCCAGTTCCCGGAGTTAATTGAGTTTTATCTGTGTCGACAAACAAATCGAAGCTTGGCAGGCTGCGCGTTGCGCGGACAAAGTAGACAAAATCCGCTCCACCCCGTAGATGCAGATCCCGGATCTCGATCGCGAATGTGCCGTCCGCGGGTGCCGTCCAGTTTTCGATTAGCGAATCTGAGAAATTCCGTTTACCGATCCGCATGTCGTCGTTCAGCGTCAGTTGCTTACCGGTCGCGTCTAGTATTCGCAGATGTGAATCGATAGCAGATTGTTGACGACGGGCGATCACTTCAAAGCTGAAACGCTCACCTTTCATCGCGGCGAATGAATAACAATCGATGTCGCTCTCGGATTCGATGCGTCCCGTAATTCCCACGGGCAGCGACACGTATTGCGCCGTCTCCGGCGTGTTGTTCTCCAAATCACGCTCGGTGACGACCGGCAAATCGCTGACGACGACGGGTGTCGGATTTGTGACGGACTCACCCAATGGCAGTTCCCACCACTGTGCGCCGGTTGGTTTGTTGAGCGGGATGCTGACAAAGGCGTCGTGCTGCTCGGGTAATTGGTACCCGACGAACTCGAACTTGGTCTGCTGTCCCCGCCCCACGGCCATGGGGTGAACATTGGTAATGAACGGGCGATCATGTACTTCGATGGCATACTCCCAATACTGGTTGCCTTGGTAACGCACATCTCGAATCTCTAAGAAATACTCGCCCGCGTGTTTGAACTGATAGTGCAAATAGGGATCGGCAAAGAAGTAGTTGTCGGAAGCTACGAGCGTTGTGCCATTGCCGTCGCGAATCGAGAGAATCGGATCGACGTGCTGCTGTAAGTCATGAATGCGGTCTTGCAACCGCTGCGAACGGACGTGAAAGCTGAGCGTTTGGCCTGCTTCGACTGTAAACTTGAAGTAATCAACGTCTTCTGCCTTCTCAATCGCACCGCACACCGTGGCAGGCAATGTAATCGCATTTGCTTTGTCCCGCGTATCGTTCGCACCTACTTCCTGCGCGACTGCGTCAGCAGCAATCACTAGCTGGCCTAGTGTACTCACGCCTGTAGGAGTGCCGATCCGAAAATCTCGCACGCCCGGCAATGCATCGCTGGCCACATCGAACCGAATTTTGATCTCCTGAAGATTTGGTTTCTCGCCTTCCTTGATCTCGGGCGGTATGATCTCTCCTTTGACACCTTCGCCCGTGACGATCACGTCGTAGGCACCGAGCATGGTGTAACGGGATTTGAGGGTATGCTCGGAAATCTGGCCAACCTGTGCTGCCACCGGTTTCAGGCTCATGAGCATTGGATACGAAGTTTGCGCGGTTGCAACGTCAGCAATTAGCAAGAGTAGAAATGTCGGCTGGGCCCACAGAATAAGCCAACGGGCACGGCCCAAGCTCTGCTGAGAATGTTGTATGTGATTCATAGCGGCTGCACAAAATTACTGCACAAAGAGAAATTGTTTGGAATTCATCAGCGCCCACAAAAGATCTTCGTAGCACTCTTGTGGTGATGCGTAGTCGGCCAGGTACTCGCGCGAGGCGGCTAGTTCCTGTTCTGTCGGAAATCGCGACAAGGTTGCCGCGTACAACTGTTTGACGATCGCCTCGTGTTCGGCTTTGTTGTTGATTAGCGTCAGCAAGCGACCATTCTTGTCGGCGATCTTACCGGCCAGCGTATCACCGTTGAGCGTGTGCAATGCTTGCGACAAACTTTCGTCCGGCGATCGCTCACACTCGCAGACGCTTGCTCGACGGGGTTTCGCAAACGTATTCAAAAAATAGTTTGGATACTCCGCATCGGGCAATTCAATGGCTCGCGTCCCCAGCGGTAGGCTCTTGAACTTCGTCTGTACCGCCGTGACTTGATCGATCGCATCAAGCAAGGCTTCGGCTGGAAGCCGTTTTACCTTAAAGTGGCTGTAGAAGCGATTATCGGCGGCGTTCTCGGCAGAGGGCACCGAGTCAAGCTGGTACAAACGTGATGATACGATCGAGCGAATCAGCTGCTTGAGATCAAAATCATTTTCGGCCAACTGCGATGCCAAGGCGCTCATCAACGCCTCATTCGTCGGCGGATTCGTCGAACGGAGATCGTCCACTGGATCGACCAGACCGCGTCCCAGCAGGTAATACATGTATCGGTTGACGACTGAGCGAGCAAAGTACTCGTTATTCGGCGACGTCAACCAGTCAGCCAAAGCGATCCGCCGATCCAGCGGATGATCGACCGGTTCCGCGCCCAAAGGTGTGGGTGTCAGGTTCTTGCCTGTTTTGGGATGCCGCACTTCGCCCGACTCGCGGACGACAACCACTTGTTCCCGTCCAAATAACCCAAATTCTTCGCTGTTCTTTGTGCCGACACGAGCGAAGAAGGCGGCAAATCCGTAGTAGTCACTCTGGCTAATATTCTCGAACGGATGGTGGTGACACTTAGCACACTCGAGTCGGATGCCGAGAAACAGTTGCGACGTCGACTCGGTCAAGTCGGTCGAACTGGAGTTGATGCGAAAATAGTTCGCAGGCCCATTTGAGTAAATCGATCCTGTACCGGTGACCAACTCGCGAACGAACCGGTCGATCGGCTTGTTTTCACGGAAAGAATCGCGAATCCAATTGTGTAGCGCCCACATGCCCTGATCGCCAAGCTTATTGCTGGTGTTGCGGATCAAGTCCGACCACTTCAGCGTCCAATAAGCGGAATACTGTTCGTTGTAAATATCCAAGTTCGGATCGCCTGTCAGACCCAGCAGGCGATCGATCAGCTGATTGCGTTTGTCGGGATCTTGCGACTCAAGGAAGTTCGTAACTTCGGCGACCGTCGGCAAGGTGCCGATGATGTCCAGATAAACACGGCGTACAAATGTCGAGTCGTCGCATAACGGTGACGGCTCGATGCCCAGCTCGCGGAACTTCTTGGCAGCCATCTCGTCGACGAAGTTGTTACTCTTCCAGCCGGTCAACTCGACGGTGTCTTTGTACGGTATTACAAAGTTGACGATCTCCGCCTGTGACTCGAAGCGAACCATGATCGACGCCTGGCCCTGCCCGACAGCGCGGACATTCCCTCGTTCGGTGACTGCAAGCACCCCTTCGTCCATCGAGTCGAACAAGGCCCATGCCGTGACATCGTGTTTGCTGTCGTCGCTGTAAGTTGCCTCCACTCGCAGTTGCTGCGTGAGGCCTTTATTGCCGATGCGCTGTGCCGGGGTCACCGTCAGTTTGGTTACCTTCGGAGCATCGCTCTTCGGGCTGGGGGCTTGTGCAGCTAGCCACGCCTTCAGGATTTGATAATCAATCGAATCGGGTTTCAAACGCAAGCCGCCTCCATGAGCCACTTGCATCGTGGGCTTCTGGAGAAACAGACTTTGCTCGGGATCTAGCAGTTCGACGCGACGGCCCAACCGATCGCGAACAATCGCGGCATAGTCGTTTTCGGGCTCGAATCCGAACACGGACAACTTGAAGCCGCCTTTGCCATGCTGGCTGGCATGACAGGCGCCCATGTTGCAGCCGAGCTTACTGAGTATCGGAGCAACCTGTCGATCAAAGTCGATTGACGGCTCGTCGACCACCGCGGAAACCGCAACCGGTACTTCGCGTGATTGGCCGCCGACGGTTACTCGCAACTTGGCGGAGCCGTTGTTGACTGCAACCAGCATCCCTGAAGCGTCTACGGAAAAAACAGCTGGGTCCGACGATTCGTACTTGGCTTCCGCCGTCAGGTCGTTTGATCGATCTGCGTCATCCGAGTCTGTCGCCGCATCTCGGATGCCGATTTGAAGACGCGAATAATTGCCGACGAGTGATACCTCGGCTGGTTCGATATGGATTCCGTCGGCACGAGCCTGTGCACATAGCCAGGTAGCACCGATGATCAGCGTAGCTTGCCAACATTGTTTGACTGGCAACAGCGTCTTTGGCCGCAACACTCGTGTTCCCTCCAGGTAGGCATCAAGGGGCGGGCAGAGCCAAACGGCTCCAGGGGCAGGTGGGCTGGCCACCATTATGACGGACGGCGGTGCCAGATGCCATAGGAACATTATTTACGGATCTTAGTTCGACTCTCGCACTTTTAAGCATTGCTGGCAGGAAAAATGGGATCCGGCCTTCGGTAGGATGAGGTTGTACCACTTCATTCCTTCACGGAGGTGACTCCCATGGAACTTGTTAACTCTATTCCATTGTTTGTTGCAAGTGTTCGCCTTGGCGATGACTGAACCCACTGCCGCAACCTTTCGAGAACTGATCATCGGTTGGGTCTTCGCACCGCGGCGGACGGTGTTGGGAATCGTTCGTTGTTCGGGAACGACGCGGCATCATGCAGCGTTTCATCGTGTCTTCGCAGCGGGCAAGTGGTCGATCGATCGGGTTGGCTTGGCCATTTTCGATCTGACGTTGCGGTTGGCGCCCCAAGAGACCGCTTTCTTGGCAGGCGATGACACGCTGCTTTCTCGGTGCGGCCTGAAGATCTTTGGTGTCGGCATGCACCGCGATCCGTGTCTCAGCAGTCGCAGCCACACAGTCACGCGTTGGGGCCACTGTTGGGTGGTCTTGAGCATCGTCATCGAGAGTCCACGAACGCCTGGGCGTTACTTCGCATTGCCGATCCTGATGAGGCTGTACTTGAACAAGAAAACGGCATCCCAATGGAATCGCAAATATCGCTCGAAGACCGATTTGATGATCGAAATGCTGGAATGTATCGAGAAGCATACCGATGATCAGAACTTGCATTTCCTGGGGGATTCGGCTTTCACGGCACCCGCAGTTCTGGCTCGTATACCGAGTCGCATCGACGTGACCGGGCGTGCCGACATCAAGGCCCGGTTGTACGCTCGGGCACCGGAGTACCAGGGACGAGACCGTCCACGAGTACGGGGCGAGCGTCTGCCATCGCCGAACGAAATGTTGAACGCAAAAGGGCTGCGGCGTCTGCTGCTCTCCCTTTATCAAGGTCGCTCCTATCGCGTGCGGTTGGACGCAATGGAAGGACGCTTCTATCGTCCTCCCGATCGACCGGTGAAGGCCGTTGCCGTCGAGCACCTTCGCGGCGGACGTGGTCGCGAAGTGTTTTACAGTACGCGAACCGACGTTGAAGCTGAACAGATATTGCAATGGTTCTCTCGGCGGTGGTCGATTGAAGTCACTTTCCACGAATGCAAACAACACCTCGGCATCGACGAGCCGGAGAACCGAACTCGCGAGGCTGTCCGACGAACGGCACCAACAGGCTTTCTGATGTATAGTCTGATCACACTATGGCATGAGTGCGTTCGCCCGGAACCGGCCACGCCGCTGAGAAACTATCGTGGCAAGTCTCGCGTTTCCTTCGCCGACATGCTCGCCGCCTTGCGAGTCGACAGCCTCCACGAATTCCAGAAAAATCACTTATCAACACCGGGAATACCCCCGGCTGTGCGAAAAATACTGCAACCCTTGGAGCGCCTCATCCAACTCGCTGCTTAAAAGTGCGAAAGTCGAACTTAAACCCTCCGCTGAAAACGCTGCGACACTACAAGCATTGTGACGCTGCAGATGGTACGTTGCTGAGAGGGGTACGTCCAGCAGAATCAGCGATAGTGGTACACTTTGGCCGTAGGGCGTGTGAAACACGCCATCTATGTCGCCGCTGGTGCATTTTATGCACCCTACACAAGGCAAAGTGTACCACCACCAAGTCAGCGATAACATTCACCCCGGACCGGCTGTCGAGTAACATGGTTGCGACCCCAGGACTCTCACACCGCCAGAAACTTTCCGAGGAATTGATCGTGAAACACAGATGCCGCCACGAATCGCTTGTCCCACGTGTTGTCCTACTCCTTGCTTTGTTTACTGCGAGTCAGTTGTCGTTCGCTGGCGGCGTGAACGCACAAGATCTGCCAGCCGCTCTCGAAGCCGATCAAGATGCAGTCCAGAACCCTTTCGCGCGGCGCATTCCGGTTCCGGATTTCCCGGCGGGGATGCAGTGGCTGAACACTAGCAAGCCGCTGACCAAGCAGGACTTGAAGGGCAAGTTCGTGGTGCTTGATTTCTGGACGTATTGCTGCATCAACTGTATTCATATTCTCCCGGAGCTCAAGAAGCTCGAGAGGGCGTACCCCAATGAGTTGGTAGTGATCGGTGTGCATTCGGCCAAGTTCGAGGCCGAGAAGAAGACCAAGAATATCGAGGAAGCAATTCTTCGTTACGAGATTGCCCACCCAGTCATCAACGACTCGGAACATCGTGTTTGGGACATGTTTGGTGTGCGCAGCTGGCCCACCGTGCTGATGATAGATCCGGAAGGCAATGCTGTGTGGGGGGCAGGTGGCGAGGTTGAGTTCGAGACGCTCGATGCAGTGCTCAAGGCGGGCATTCCGTATTATGCACAGCAAGGCACACTCGACCGCACTCCGATGAAGTTTGACTTGTTGGCAGACCAGCAGGATCCGACACCGCTCCGTTTCCCGGGCAAGGTGTTGGCCGACGAGTCGAGTAACCGTCTCTTCATCGCCGATAGTAATCACAACCGCATCGTGATTACATCGCTCGGTGGCAAGCTGATCGATACGATCGGGTCAGGAGCAATCGGTCGCGCAGACGGCAGCTATGACAAAGCTTCGTTTGATCACCCGCAAGGTATGGCGATCAAGGGCGACACGCTTTACGTCTCCGACACGGAGAACCACTTGCTTAGGAAAGTTGACCTCCAGGCAAAGGTCGTCAGTACGATCGCGGGTACGGGAGTGCAGCGTCGCGGTGCATGGCCGGGAATGGAGGGCGTGGATCTGACCGGCGAGTTACCGCAGCGGTTCGTTGACAAGCCGTTGAGTACTGCCATCAACAGTCCTTGGGCACTGTGGGCTCACGAGGACGCCCTCTATATCGCCATGGCCGGTCCGCACCAAATTTGGAAGATGCCACTGGACGAGTCAGAAATTGGGCCGTACGCCGGCAACGGTCGAGAAGACATCGTCGACGGGCCGCTTCTACCACCGGTCCCTTACCAGCAGGGATATTCGTCCTTCGCCCAACCCAGCGGTCTCGCATCGGATGGCAAATGGTTGTTCGTCGCAGATAGCGAGGGAAGTTCCATCCGTGCGGTTCCCATTGATCCGAAGCAGCAAGTTCGCACCGTGGTCGGAACCGCGGACTTGCCTCATGGCCGGCTGTTTGAGTTTGGAGACGTCGACGGAGCTCGGGACGAGGTACGACTCCAACACTGTCTTGGTGTCGTCTATCACGACGGCAAGATCTACGTCGCCGACACCTACAACAATAAAGTGAAGGTTGTCGACGCGAAAACTGGCGCCACGAAGACGGTCGCCGGCACGGGGGGGCCCGGTCTAGCCGACGAGCCAGCCCAATTTGACGAACCCGCCGGTATCGCCTACGCCAACGGTACGCTCTACGTCGCCGACACCAACAACCATTTGATTCGCACCATTGATCTAGCCACAGGGAGCGTAGGGAGGCTAGAAATTGGGGGCTTGACCGCGCCGCCAAGCCATTGAGTCTACCCACGCTGAAAACACGTAAAGTTCTTGACCAGCGGGCATTTACACACTCGCCTTCAGGCAGCTAGACTATGCGTTTTCTCTGCTCGGAGCATTGCTCGGATCAGAGTGCGTAAATCGTTTGTACTAAACAGTTAAAGCGGCCTGATGTTCGAATCGCTTCAAGACGGTATGCGCTCTGCGCTAAAGTCCTTGCGTGGCAAGGGCAAGTTGACCGAAGCGAATATGCGCGATGGTTTGGCGATTGTCGAGCAGTCGCTGCTTGAGGCGGATGTCAGCTACGACGTCGTCAAGCACTTCATGGCTGCGGTGTCCGAGCAGGCTCTCGGACGGCGGGTTCTGCTTTCGCTGGACCCGAGCCAAGAAGTCGTTGGCATCGTTCGCGACGAACTGATCAATATCTTGGGGCCGGTCGATCCTTCGCTGCATCTGCGCGGCGAATTGACCGTCATCATGCTCTGCGGACTCCAGGGCTCAGGTAAAACGACGACTTGCGGCAAGCTCTCGCAGATGCTGCTGAGCAACAAGGTCAAGCCGATGCTCGTCGCGGCAGACCTCCAGCGTCCGGCAGCTATTGATCAATTGCATGTCATTGGCGAGCAATTGGGGGTCCCCGTCTACTCGGACAAGGCTTCTCAAGACCCAGTTAAGGTTTGTCAGGACGCCGTAAAGAAGGCGAAGCAAGAAGGCGCCCAGGTCGTTATCCTCGACACAGCGGGACGCTTGGCCATCGACGAAGAGTTGATGGAGCAGCTGAAGCGAATTGACTCGCGCGTCGGCCCCGATCAGGTGTACTTCGTTGTTGACGGAATGACGGGACAGGATGCGGTGAACAGCGCCAATGCGTTTAATGACGCTTTGGAGTTAGACGGCGTAATCATGACGAAGCTTGACGGCGATACCCGAGGTGGGGCGCTGATGTCTGTCAAGCATGTCACGGGTGTTCCAATTAAGTTCATCGGAACGGGCGAGCATCTCGACGCGTTGGAGCCCTTCCGTCCGGAAGGCATGGCTAGCCGAATTCTTGGCCTCGGTGATATCGTCGGGTTGGTGGATCAGGTTCGCCAAGTCGTCGATGAGAAGCAGCAGCAGGAACTCGAAGAGAAGATTAAAGCGGGCGAGTTTACACTGGACGATTTTAAGACTCAGCTAGAACACTTCTCCAAACCGGGGTTGATGCAGAAAATGTTGGCGCTGATGCCAGGCATGGGCGATCTCACAAAAATGATGGGGGACGTCGATGCAGAGGCGGATTCACGGCGATTGATCGGTATCATCAACTCGATGACTCAGGGCGAGCGGCGGAATCCTAAGGTCATCGATCCGAGCCGCCGGAATCGCATTGCGGCTGGCGCGGGCGTGCAGGCGACTGAGGTAAATCAACTTGTCAAGCAATACGACATGATGGCCCCGATCATGAAGAGCATGGCAGGTAAGGGGATGGCTGGACGGATGCAAGCCATACGCGAGTTGCAGCAAAGTGGTGCGCTGGCTCCTGGTGGCGGTATGGCCAAGCCCAAGGGAAATACGGGCAAGCGATTGTCTCCGAAGGAAAAAGCCAAGCTCAAGAAGCAGCGTGAACGCGAGGTGCGCCGAGCGAAGCGACAAGGACGCGGAGCCGATGGCAAATTCGAGGGCGGGAGTCCTAGTAAGCGTTAATACAAACAACGGTAGAGTGGGCGGCGCCCACGCTCGATAGAACATGTGCCGGTGGGTAACCCCCGCCCTAGTAATTAGAAGATTGAGGGAAATTTCATGGCTGTTCGATTACGTATGAAAAAGATGGGTCGTAAGCACCAGTCGTTCTTCCGTGTGGTCGCGGTAGATCAGCGTGCCGCACGTGACGGTAAGGTGATTGAGTACCTAGGTCACTACGATCCGATGGTAAAGGAAACAGATGCTCGCGCGACGTTGAATACCGAGCGGATTGATTATTGGCTAAGTGTCGGTGCACAGCCCAGCGACAAAGTCGGTGTGTTAATCAAAAAGTACGGCAGCAACGGAACGCACCTCGAGCAGCAGCGTGCCGCAGTTGAACGGTTGCAAACCAACAAGCCCACGGCGCCTCCGGCCGTCGCGATTCCAAAGCCAAAGGCTGCCGAGCCGGTTGCGGAACCGACCGCCGAAGCAAGTGGAGAGGAAGCCGAAGCGGTATCCGAAGAGACTTCGTCGGAAACGACTGAATAGATGCAATTCGACGTGCTGACTTTGTTCCCGGAAATCTTTGCCGGATACTTGGGGCAAAGTTTGCTAAACAAAGCGATTGATCGAGACTTGGTGCGCGTCGATGTTCATGACATGCGACGTTGGTCAACCGACAAGCATCAGAAGGTGGACGATCGGCCTTACGGAGGCGGCCCAGGTATGGTGCTCTGCGTCAAGCCGGTGGTAGAGAGCGTTGAGGACGTACAGAAATCCGGTAAAACTCCTGGCCGCGTCATCATGTTGACGCCTCAGGGGCGGAAATTGAACCAGAAGGTAATAGAAGAACTAACGCACGAAGAGCGATTGTTGCTGCTGTGTGGTCGTTACGAAGGTTTCGATCAGCGAGTGACCGACATCCTGCAACCGGACGAGATCTCGATAGGCGATTTTGTCTTGAATGGCGGAGAAGTGGCGGCCATGGTGTTGATCGATTCCGTAATCCGACTTGTGCCGGGAGTGCTTGGTGACGAGACGAGTGCTGTGGACGACTCGTTTTCTGAAGGCAATCGACATTTGGAGTTTGCACAATACACGCGTCCTCGCGAGTTTCGAGGGCATGTCGTGCCGGATGTGCTGCTAGGCGGCAATCACGAGGAGATTGCTCGCTGGCGACGCGAACAGAGTTATCTGAAGACAAGAGAGCGGCGTTCCGACTTGCTGAACAATGGAAGCGAGTGAACTTTCGCTGCTGATCGAATTAGAACTACTGAAGACAGACAATCGAGTGTAACGAAAGGGTCAAAATCATGAGTCAGGAAATAATGAACCTCGTGGAGCAATCAAGCCTCCGCGAAGAACCGCTGGAGTTTCAAATTGGCGATACCGTCGATGTTCACACAAAGATTTTGGAAGGCAACAAAGAGCGGATTCAGATCTTCAGCGGGACGGTGATCGCGCGCAGCGGCGGTGGGGCTCGTGAAATGTTCACCGTTCGTCGCATTGTGGCTGGTGAGGGTGTGGAACGCAAGTTTCCCGTTCATTCGCCACGCATCGCCAAAGTGGAAGTGAAGCGTTCGAGTGTCGTCCGTCGCGCGAAACTGTACTTCTTGCGTGATCGGGTCGGTAAGGCCGTTCGGTTGAAGGAACGCCGACGCTAGTTCGAAGTCGAGTTGTGTGTTCTGGAGCCGAGATGTCGTGGCTTCAAAAGATTCGCAAAGTCATGCAAAGCTGGGCGGCTCCCGTGCCGCTCGGCTTACGTGGCGAGCGGGCTGCCGCTCGGTTCCTCAAACGCCAAGGGTACATCATCGTCGCCCAGGGCGAACGCGATCGAATTGGTGAGATTGATCTTGTCGCCGTAGATGGCAAAACGGTCGTGTTCATCGAAGTCAAGACACGAACGTCGCACGACCGAGGCCATCCTGCTGAAGCGGTGGACGCGGAAAAACAACGCCGCCTGACTCGCGTTGCGTTGAGCTATCTTCGACGTCACGATCTGCTTGAATATAACGCTCGCTTTGACGTTGTGGCTATCACGTGGCCCACTGATCAGCAGAGACCAACCATCGAACACTTCAAAAACGCATTCGAGGCCGTTGGTCGCGGTCAGATGTTCAGCTGAATTCTTCTGACTTCCGTCAAGAAGCTAACAACGCCCCTGCCAGATTTTGCAACCTGGAGGGGCGTTCGATTCTTTATGCACTTTGGACTTCGCTTAGTGGCGATCTTTGAAATCGAGTTGCCACCATCCGTCGTCCCATTCAAGGGTGACCTTCCGCCATCCCAGCGGGACTTGCGGATACGGATAGAACGGGCCGATGTACGGCCAAGCTTGAGCGGAATACTGCTGAGGGTAGCTCACCGCACCATAGTTTGGATGAGCGGCATAGCTTGGCCAAGCGTAGCCCGGTAGCTGAGGGTGGTCGTAACGAGCAGGTGCAACTCCCACACCGTGGCCGCCCATCATCGGAACCGGCTGTCCGCCAGCTTGCATTTGCGTATAGTTGACGGGTCGAGCCGGGGCAAAGGCCATCGGCATCTGGTGATTCACCGGCTGATATGCCGGCTGCATTTGAGCGTATTGTGCCTGCGATTGCTGCTGTGGCTGATCGCCAGCAACATTTACCAAAGCCCATCCCGCAACCTGACTGTTTTGACTGGTGGGAAGATAGGACAACCCGTTGGGCAAGGCCGTAGCGGCTTGAGCTTGTTGTGCAGGAACAGCTGGCGTTGCAAGTGATGGCCGTAGAGGTTGAAGCCCCTGGGGCTCCACCGGAACCGAAGTGTCCGCATGTATCGGATGAGCGACGAATTGGGCGGTCGTTTCCGCAACAGGCGTCGTAATGCTCAGGTCGTTGACGACCTGCTTGACGCCGCTCACGTATCGAGCCATGTTGAGAGCCAAGGTTCGCTGCTCCTCGTCGCCAACGTAGCCAGACATCCACACAACACCTTTGTCCACCTGGACGTCGATGCCGAAATCGCGAAGCGCACCCAACTCTTTCTGGGTTGCCAGGCGAGCAAGAACTTCGTCGGTGATCGCCTGCGAATCAGATTCAGACGCTATGGGCTTCTCGGCTACGGGCTTCTCGGCTACCGGGGGTTCGACGGCAGCAATCGGCTCGACGTCGATTGGTCGCCGTGAAGTTGCAGGTGCCAACTGAAGCTCGGTCACAACCGGTTGCGCGACATCCCTCGCGACATTCGGTTCTGGGGCAGCCGCCTCAATCGACAATTCGTTGACGACTTGCTTCACGCCCGGAATGCGGCGAGCGATATCCAGAACTTTGTCATGCTGATCTTCGGAGGCCAATCGCCCCTTCAGCCATAGAACGCCGTTGTCCACTTGAACATCGATGCCAAATCGCTCAAGGTTTCCGGCTTTCTGTTCTTGTCGCAACTTGGTTACCAGAGCTTGGGCAATACGGCGCGACTCGTCTTGCGAGTCACCAACCTCTTGTTCAGCCGAAGCCAATTGCATCGTGGTCTGCTGCGATTCTGTTGACTCCGTCGGCGCAGTCGCAAGCGTTTGGGCTTCGTGTACTTTGCGACGACTCGAATTCGTGGTCGCTTCCGCCTCGGCAGATTCCGGCGAGCGTAGTTCGATCTGGTTGTATACCTTTTCCACACCTTCGACGCGCCTCGCGATATCTAGTGCGATTTGCTCTTGCTCAGGTTCGGAAACATAGCCTTTGAGCCAAACGGCTCCCTTATCGACTTGCAGATCAATATTGAAGCCTTGCAGCTCGCCAGCGGCTTTACGCTGTTTGAGGCTTCGTACGATTTGCTCCGCGATTTGGCGATCGTTAGCACGAGCACCGAATGGCGCGAGTGCGATGGCGATCAGCGCCAAAGTCACAAAGAAACGTCGCATGGTTCCCCCCTCCTGAGGTCATTTAGTGTGTGCGCTTGCGTTCTGCGGTCCTGCGAAAGCTGGCACGTCCAAACTGGGTGAGACGTATCTACTTCAGCCGGGCTCCTGCAATGCGGGAAATTCTCTAAACCAATGTTCGATGCGGTTTTACTCGCATGAACGGAGCAACTTCGACCTGAGCAGGAATCGACGGAGGGAGTGCAAGCGGCAAATGTTGGCGTCCCGACAAGTGCAACCCGCGGTTACGAGTGGTTCCCCCTGCGCAACCCTTGATCTCAGGCTCAATGTGCCTAGTAGTAGATGATCGGTTACCGATCGTGCCGACGGAAAGTTTTTTTCCGATTTTACCGGTCTTCGCGAAGAATCGGACTACAAGTTCTGTAAGGACTGTTAAGAGGGGTCAAGATTGCGGGCTGGCAACTTGTCGCAGCTCCGACCTGGAGGTGTTGCAGCCCTTCCGAGGAACGAATTAACGAGGTCAAGCCTCATTTGACACCCCGCAGGTACCTTAGAGTCCCGGATTTGGGGCACTTTTCGGAATCAGCTGCGTTCGGGGACAAAGTTGACAGGCGACCTGTACGACGAGTAATCTTGTAGATAAGCGTCGCTTCCGAAGCGGCGGAGGTACGAGGAGCTATTGAATTCGTCAAGCGGTTCTCGCTTGGCGGTTGGAGTGTAGTAGGTCACGGGTCAGTGCCGTTGGGGCCATTACATTCGATCGCAACCATTGTGATCGAAACCCGCTGTTTGCGGGTTCGAATCGGAGAGACTTGCCATGTCGAAGCGGTACATACCAGTTGTTGCCTCACTCATGATTTTATTTGTCGCGAACGCGATGATCGTGACCGTCGCGTCCGGACAGGCAGCCGCGCCAGCAGCCTATAAGCAGTATCCGCCAGATCCCAAACTACTCGACAACAAGAAGGCTGGACAGCAGCAAGTGGGGCGTATCATGCGTGGTACGCAACCTTTCGATGATGTCGGCAAGCGAGTCCTCGACGCGTACTATAAAGACATCTTGTTCCGCGAGTTCACAACGAAAGACAACTGGGGCAAGCTACCGGAGCTGCGAAACGAGATTCTGAAGGACCTTCGCGGTGCTCGGAATGTACAGGCCTTTCAGCACGTTGTGAATCTCGCATATCAACAGATGCGATCCTTCACTCAGAGCCGATTTCAGCTGCATCCTGTTGTTCGTTACAACGCAATGCTGTTGTTAGGAGAATTGAACGCCGTTGAACGTGGGGCGAGGGGCGCGGATGGACGTGCGACCGCGTATCCAGATCCGCTTCCGGCAGCTCTCGATGCCATGATTGCGGAGTACAAGAGTCCCGATCAAATCGACGCCGTACGGATCGCGGCGCTGGTTGGGATCGATCGCCACGCAAAGCTAAACCTCGCGAGACCGGAAAATCGGCGAATTCCTGGACCGCAAAAAAAGATTGTCGTTGATGAAATGATCGCATTGCTTAACAACGACCCGCCTGCGGGACGCAGTAGCGATGGCCATACCTGGATGCAGCGTCGCGCGATTGATATTTTGGCAGCTCTCGGGATGGTGGGGGCCTACCCAGCGGCGAACACCGCGCTTGAAACAATTGTCGCTAATGATAGTGCGCCCATTTCCTTGCGTTGCACTGCCGCCGAGGCCCTTGCACAGTGGACGCCGAGCAACAACAAGATCAACGCCGGAGAGGTCTCAAAGAATCTCGGCCTGATCGCGGTCAAGGCCTGCAAAGACGAACTCGATCGAATCGCGGCGCTCGTCGCGCAAGCGGAGGAAATGGAAAGGTTGCGGGAGTTGATTAAGAAGCCGCACCCTGCCGCGACTGGTCAATTTGGTGGGATGTCGGGCGGATCCGGTGGTGCAGGGGAAGAAATGTACGGTGGGGACGAGATGTACGCAGGAGGCGGTGACGAGGGGTACAGTCCGGAAATGGATATGGGAGCAATGTACGGCCAAGGCATGTACGGGGGCACGGGCGGCGGACTTACGCCTGCGATTCCGACTGATCCACGCGTCGTTTGGTCACAACGTCGCCTGAAGTATCAGTTGACTTGCGTCAAAAAAGGTCTCGGCGGGATGATGCTCGCTGGCAAGGCCGGCCAACACGAAAAATCTATCGCTCAAATTGCACAAGCGGTTGATCTTGCTCTATCACTTACAGACCCACCAGCGGAGAAGCCGAACCTCGAAGGTCTCACGGAACAGATCCAAAAGGGCGTTCGCGGACTAGCGTTTCTCGCACCCGCAGCTGCGGTCATTGACGTAGCACCGGTGACGGAGTTGCCTCCGGGTGCGGAACCTCCGGCTGCTGCGCCGCCCGAAGGCGCGGTGACCGCACCTGCTGACGCGGCACTCCCACCTGGAGCCGAAACAGCGCCCACCGAGTTGCCGCCGGGACTCTAAGAATTCAGTCGAAACGCGGACCCGACAAGAGCGATTCCGCCGGGGCTCGTAACATGCTACCGGCTGATCGCTTGTGGCGATGGCTTCGAAGCGAGGGCCAAACTCGTCGCAAAGCCGTAGCTGCCGAATAGTGCTACGGCAAAGAAAAGGTCGCCCGCCAGCGTGTAGCGGAAAAACGGGATCGCCTGCACGTAGCAGTGAATCAGCCCAGCGACCGTGTGTTCATAGGTGCCATAAAACATCCAAGCACCAAAGTTGCTGATCGCGAAAAATGCAAGCGAGGCACCAAGGCTGCTTGTCGCAATCGCTGCCGATGCGGTCAATGGCGACTGGCTCTCTTGCGAGAACCAACGACGCAGTTGGCTTCGAGCGAAGACCGGTAACATCAAAGCGCCATAGACGATTAACATCATGTGCCAATCGTAGGAACCAATGAAGAAATCGCTGACTCCCATGACTGCAAGCGGCACGAACAACGCGACCGTCCGCGAGCGAAAGAAGTAACCGGCAAACAATGCTATTGCGGCGACTGGGGCAAAGTTCGGCAAATCACTCAGCAAGACTCTCGCCAACGAACCGGCGGATACCAAGCCACCAAAGACAACTAGTTCTATCTTGTCTCGCCGATTCATCGCGCTAAACTCCAAATTCAATTCAACTTCTTCAGAAATGGCCGGAAGGCCCACGATTCTACTAGTAGTTGTCGAATCTCCACAAGACGGCGTCACCCGGCTTGAGCTCATAGATCCCAATACTTCGGTCCCCTGGATCGCCATTCACCCTGTAGAGCCAGTTACGGCCACGGCCTTCGTTCTCGACATCGTCAATCTTCGTCAGCAGCACCGTTGCCCCTTTTCCCTTGTGTTCAAAGCTAATCCCCCGTGGATGCTTCTTGGCCGCCTGCATGGCATCCATAACCGTCATTCCTGACTTCCAGGCGATCGCGTTAAAGTGTTTCTCCACGCCATCGTGGTAGTCGATAACCAGGCGGACTACTTCTGCTTCGGCAGCTATCATCGAACGATTTGCAGCCAGGAGAACCGCGAACATCGCGACAACGAGCACGGACAACCATCTGCGACGCATTGAACTTGGCAATTCGTTCATCGTTGAACCCTTATATTGAATTTGTGTTTCACCCAAGAATTCGTTCGCTCGAACAGAGACAGAAGTCGTGCAACTGGTACGCTGTACCGATTAACTATAACGTGATGGGGTTTTCCACGCTGCTCGCCGCGGCTAGCATTCCGTGCATCACGACATCACGTTGAATCACTAATCTCGCCAATTTGCAGGGTTCAAGCAAATGACTGCCGAGACAATTTCTCTCTCGATGGCTGAACCGGACATTGCGGTTCTGACTTTCGACACCCCGAAAAAGGGCGCGAATGTTCTCTCCAATTCGGTGCTCGATGAACTCGCAAGGCATCTCGACGCGTTGGAGCAACGAACAGACCTGTCTGGCCTGATCTTCTGTTCCGCCAAGCCAGGCATCTTCATTGCGGGAGCCGACCTGCGAGAGTTCGTTCAGTCCCTGGGCGTCGCCCGTGAGCAAGTCATCGCCATGTGTCGGCGCGGCCAGGTACTGTTTGGCCGATTGGCGAAGATGCCGTTCGTCACTGTTGCGGCGATCAATGGCATTTGCGTTGGTGGTGGCGCCGAGTTGGCTAGCTGGTGCGATCGACGTCTCTTCAGTAACAATCGCAAAGCCGAGTTTGGCTTCCCCGAGGTCAAGCTCGGGTTGTTTCCCGGGTGGGGCGGTACGGTCCGCGCGCCGCGGATCGCGGGGCTGGGCAACGCAGTCGAAATGGTGACTGGCGGTGAATCGCTCTCCGCTGAAACAGCGTACAAGATGGGCTGGGCTTCCGACGTCGTCCCCGACGATCAGCTGCTGGCAGCTGCCATCCGACTGGTACGCACCGAACAAACGAATCAGGAGTATTTGAACGACCGTAAACGGTGGACGGGTCCCATCCTGATTACGGAAACAGAACTGGGCTTCCTTGGCGCAACGGCTTCTGCCGTCATTCGTCAACAAACAAAAGGGCAATACCCCGCACCCGATGCTGCGCTCGAAACGATGCTCGAATCGTCGCTGCTCGATGCAGACGCAGCCTGCGAACTTGAAGCCGCTCGCATGGCAAAGCTCTTTGGTTCGCCAGTCAATGCCGCGTTGTTGAATGTTTTCTTTTTGACTGACCGCAATAAGAAAGACACGGGAATCGACGGCAAACAGGTAGAACCACGACCCATTAACTCGGTAACTGTTATTGGCGCGGGCATCATGGGCAGCGGCATCGCTGCTGCCAACGTCAAACGAGGAATTGCGGTCGCACTCACTGATGCGTCTCACGAATCCTTAGTTAAAGGCGGACGGAACGTGCTGGAAGAGGCGTCGTTCGATCGCGAGACCAAGGGCCCTAACGCGCAAAGGATGCTGGAACTCGCTCCGCTCCTCAATCTAACGACCAGCGAACAAGAATTCGCGGCCAGCGACTTGGTGATCGAAGCCGTCGTCGAAAATGAGAAAGTCAAACAATCGATTTACGCACAGCTGGAATCGCAACTCGGCCCCGATACCATTCTTGCTTCCAACACGTCGACCATCCCGATTACCAAACTCGCGGCAAGTTTAAAGCGACCTGATAAATTCTGCGGTATTCATTTCTTTAATCCTGTAAGACGCATGAAATTGGTTGAAGTCATCCGCGGCGAGAAGACATCCGATGAAACGATCGCCACGGCCGTCGCATACGCGAAAGGCGTTGGGAAATTCCCGATCGTCATGAACGATGGCCCCGGCTTCCTGGTAAATCGATTGCTTTTCCCATACATGCACGAAGCCGTTGAATTGTTGTGCGAAGGCGCAGAGATCAAAGCGATTGAGCGCGCCTCGAAGTCGTTCGGCATGCCGATGGGGCCGATCGAACTCTATGACCTCGTCGGCATCGATACCGCCGTGTATGCCGGCCAGACGATGTTTGAAGCGTTCCCGGATCGCGTCATTTCGTCGGCACTACTGCCTGCGATGGTTCAAGCCAACCGCCTCGGAAAGAAGACCGGACGCGGGTTTTACTCGTACGACAACAAAAAAGGACGCCCTGAAGTCGATGCATCGCTGGCTGAAATCATCGCGCCGCATATTCGCAAGCAACGAGATTTCAGCCTGGATGAACTGACGATGCGATTGTTCCTGCCGATGTTCCTTGAAGCCACTCGTGTTTTAGAAGATGAAATCGTGCGCGACCCGCGCGATATCGATCTGGGTCTGATCTTTGGCCTCGGGTTCCCTCCGTTCAAGGGCGGCCTCATGTTTTGGGCGGATACGCTGGGAGCAGCAACGATCGTCGAGATGCTGAAGCCCTTCGAGTCGCTTGGTGATCGCATGTCTCCGACCAAACTGTTGCTCGAGATGGCAGCTGGTGGTGAAAAGTTCTACAAGTAACAAGGTAGATTCGTTATGAAAACAGCCGTCGTCGTCGACTGCGTACGCACACCAATCGGACGGGCTCACAAAGAGAAAGGCCTGTACCGTGACGTTCGTAGTGATGATCTCGCCGTTGCCTGCGTGAAAGCCCTCGTCGACCGATCGGGAATCGATCCGGCTGAAATCGAAGACATTGTGCTCGGCAACACGCAACAAACGCTCGAGCAGGGATTGAACGTCGCCCGCATGGTCGGCTTGATGTCGGGACTGCCAATCGCCGCGGGCGGAGCAACCATCAATCGCTTGTGCGGCAGCAGTTTGCAAGCACTTCATCAAGCGACGCACGCGATCATGGCTGGGTGTGAAGACGTGCATGTCGTGGGGGGCCTTGAGCATATGCACCACGTCCCGATGGACCACGGCGTTGACCTCAACCCCAAGCTCTTTCATCGCACGAGTAAGGGCGCGCTCATGATGGGGGTGACAGCCGAGTTCCTCGCACAGACTCAAGGCATCTCGCGCGAAGAACAAGATGAATTTGCCTTACGCAGTCATCAACTGGCCGCTGCATCACAAGCGGCTGGCGAGTTCAAGCGGGAAATCGTACCGATATACGGTCGCGACGAGGATGGAAACCGAATTCTTGCCCAAGCCGATCAATGTGTTCGCGCGGACAGCACGCTCGAAGCGCTAACAGCCCTATCCCCCGCTTTCATGCCGAAAGTTGGCACGGTGACGGCTGGTAATAGTTCGCCACTGAACGATGGCGCGGCGATGATGCTGGTCATGTCCGAAGAAAGGGCGCAGGCGCTTGGCTTGTCGCCTTTAGTGCGTATCCGTTCGACTGCCATCGCCGGTGTCGAACCTGCCGTCATGGGAACCGGTCCAGTTCCGGCCACGGCAAAGGTCTTGAAACGAGCCGGGATGCAAATCGACGATATCGACTTGATCGAGTTGAACGAAGCGTTCGCGGCCCAGGCGTTGGCCTGCATCCGTATGTCTAAGCTCGATCCAGAAAAGGTCAATGTCCGCGGTGGATCGATCGCTATAGGTCATCCGCTCGGCGCCAGCGGTGCTCGCATTGCCACGACATTGATTCACGCCATGATTGATCGGGATGCCAGCCTGGGACTGGCAACAATGTGTATCGGCGTCGGCCAAGGAATTGCGACGATCTTCGAACGCGTCTGACACAGAAAATCGCCTCTCCGGTTGGCGTTTTCCCTTTTGCACGTCTTAGCGTTATTATGAGACCTCGCTACGTGTTCAGCGAGTATTCCGGCTTCATCTGGTGTGAGGGAGACACTGTATGTCATCAAATTGCCACGAGCGACGGATGCTTGAACCATCGCTTCGAGCCAGTTGTTTCGATCGCGTAGCGAGTCTACTGATCTCGATGTTGATTCTTTCTGGGGCGAGCGTTGCGGTCCTCGTCGTGCTGTGGTTAGCTACGCCCCCAGAAACTGAGAGAATAGTCCGCAACTACGGAAGCGCGAGCGCACGACGAGACGTCTTCACGGAAGAGCAAAGCGAGTTGGACACTCCGGCCATTCACGAGCTCACGCGCGTTGCCTCATTCGAGCCAACGGAACTCTCAACATTGATAACGACCGAGTCAGTGATTGCGGCGAGCATAATCGAGATCGAGGGACCGCTTGACGACTCGCGTCCTGTCGGCCCGCCAACCCCTTTCGACACCGTACCACGATGGGAGCGTTGGGAAGTTCGCTACAATGCAACATCGATCGAAGGTTACGCTCGACAACTTGACTTCTTCGGAATCGAACTCGGCGCGGTCGGGAGAAAGGAAGACATCGATTATGTCTCTGGGCTCTCCGATGCCTCACCGACGCTGCGCACAGCTTCTGGGGCCGAGGAGGATCGAATCTATTTCTCTTGGAGAAGTGGAACCGTCCAATCGATGGATCGCCAGTTGCTCCAACGAGCCGGCGTGGATGTTGAACGCCGCATCGTCCTGCAGTTCTACCCCAAAAGCATCGAAGAAATGCTCGCGCAGTTGGAACTCGAGCACACGATGGATGGACAACTCGATAGAATCGGCAAGACGATATTCGGCATCCGACCCACCGGTGATGGATACGAGTTCTTCATCATTGGGCAGCACTGAGATCGTTTAGTCCCCAATTGTGAACCATAGTGTGCCACCAGCACGTTACTCCACACGTCTGCTGGCGGTAATTTTTCGAGAGATTGATACCCACCATGCCTGCGTCCAACGCGGACTCGAACCTCCTGTTCGGGATGACCGCACTGCAGATGAATTTTATTTCTCAGGATGCGTTGCTCGCGGCAATGCAGGCTTGGACGTTCGACAAGAAACGTCACATCGGAGACATACTGGTTGAACAGGGCGCGTTGAACGAAACACGGCGAAACCTGCTGACCGAGCTGGTCCAGGAATATTTGCGGCAGCACAATGATGATCCTCACCAAAGTTTGGTAGCATTTCGCGCTGATTCGTCGATTGGCGAAGTCTTGGAACAAATCGACGACCAAGATCTACACGCATCGTTGATACATCTCGCGGCGACGGAATCGCCTGATACTTACGCGACACGCCAGGTCGGTCGTGCTCGCGATGGCGACCAGCGATTTCGCATCTTGCGGCCTCATGCACAGGGCGGCCTCGGTCAAATCTCGGTTGCCCTCGACAAAGAGCTGCATCGAGAAGTGGCGCTCAAGGAGCTGCAGATGAAATATGCGGCAAACGCAGCCACGCGTGAGAGATTCATGATCGAAGCCGAGATCACCGGCGGTCTTGAGCACCCCAGCATTATCCCCGTATACGGGTTGGGGCATTATTCGGATGGCCGCCCCTACTACGCGATGCGATTCATTCGTGGGGACAACTTGAAAGAGGCAATCGACGCCTATCAGCGATGTCCCTCAGACGCGAAAAATCTCGAACTCCATAAGCTACTTCGGCGGTTTGTCGATGTGTGCGATGCTGTTCAATATGCCCACAGCCGCGGCGTGTTACATCGCGATTTGAAGCCCGGCAACATCATGCTTGGAAAATATGGAGAGACCCTGCTTGTCGACTGGGGATTGGCCAAACCGATCGATGGATCTGACTTGCCCACTCTGTTGGATGGACCTCCGCTGCAAGTCAGCTCCGGGAGCGGTTCGGCGCCGACCAGCATGGGGGCCGTGGTTGGCACACCGGGATACATGAGCCCCGAACAGGCAGCCGGTCGGCTGGATCTACTCGGACCTCCTAGCGACATCTATGGGCTCGGCGCAACTCTTTATCATCTGCTGACCGGCCAAGCTCCTTTTCGCGACAAACTTTCTGACGTTTTGAAAAAGGTGGAACGCGGCGAGTTCCAATCGCCCCGAGAAATCAACCCATCCGTACCAGCTGCGCTCGAAGCGATCTGTCTGAAGGCGATGCAAACGCGACCGGAAGATCGCTACGACTCCGCAGCCCGCTTGGCGGAAGACGTCGAACACTGGCTGGCCGATGAGCCTGTTTCCATATGGAGAGAGCCTGTCTCACAGCGTCTGCGCCGTTGGACTCGCCGCCATTGGAACACTGCAGTTGCCGTCGCGGCGATCATGCTGGCCACACTCGTGGTGCTTGCCGTGAGTGCCATCCTCATGCGACGTGCCTACGAGCATGAACAGGAGCAACACGCAATCGTACGGCAAGTCGTCGACGATTACTTCACGGAAGTCAGCGAAGCGACTTTGTTGAACCAACCGGGATCGCAATCTCTGCGGCGTGGCTTGCTGCAGCGAGCGCTGGTGTACTACGAAGGGTTTGCAAAAGAACACTCCTTGGATAGCCAAACTCGCGATGAATTGGGCGATGCATACTATCGAATGGGCATCATCAAACGTGCCATCTTCGCACCTGAAGATTCGCTTCGCGAGTTCGATCGTGCGATCTCGCTGCAACAGTCGTTGATCGATCAACAGCCTTTGAGCGAACGGCGTCTGTATGCCCTTGGACTCAGTCTCAACGCCCGCGGTCGAGCGTTGTCGGAGATGGGCCAGTCGGACGAGGCGATTTCCGCGTTTCAACAAGCGATCGCTGTCAGGCTGAAGTTGTATGACATCGCGCCCACCGATGCTGAGTACGCACGCGTATTAGCCAACAGCCATATGAATCTTGGCGAGTGCTTTCGCACCCAGCATTTGGTCCAGAAAGCCCGGGAAGAGTTGTTGGTGGCGCAGTCGCTTCGCGAACCGTGGAGAAATCAAGTTGACGCCGGCCCCATACGACGCGATTGGGCCAAGGGTAGCTACAACATCGGGAACCTGGAAGCCGATGCCGACAACAACGAGGAAGCCCTTGCCAGTCTGTCCGATGCTGTTACTTGTTTGACTGCGGTCTATGGTGACGATCTTGAGGATTTGGAAGTTGCGGAAATGTTGGCCAACGCGAACCGCCGCCGCGCGGATCTGGAGGCTGCCTCCGAACAGCACGAATCTGCGGTTGCTCACTATGAAGCTGCCCTGGCCGTGAGCAAACCGTTAGCAGAAGCCAATCCAAGTGTTCATCAGTACCAAGCGACATACGCCGGAGTATTGGTGAACTACGCCGGGTTGCTTGCGAAGTTGGACCGCGTCGAGGATTCGATCGCCAGTTACGATTCGGCCCGTCGACTCCTCAATCAACTCGCCGATCGTTTACCGAATGCAGTGGAGTATCGCGTTGATCTCGCGGCAGCAGAAGCAAACCTCGGACGACTCTATTTGTGGTTGGAACAACCGGGGGATGCGTCCATTCCTTTGCAGAACGCAATCCGCGCTGTCGACAGCTTTCCCGCTGGTCAGTCGTCAGCGAGAGCGAGAGCGAGATGGGTTCGTGCGGTCACCCAGTATCACGCCGGTCGACATCTGTGCGCAAGTGTCGATGCAAAGGAGTCTTTGGTGCTGTTGATGGCGGCTTACGACGCTGTTTCTTCGCTCGCGAATGAGTTCCCAGAGAATGACCAGTACTCGCAGCAACAGCAGGATACGGCGATTGAGTTATATGCCGTGTATCTTACAGTTGCTAATCCCGATGACCCCGAAACGGTTTCCATCGGCGAACTCCACAAATCGATGGAACAACAACTGCCGCGCGAAAAACTCGACTCCTCGGTCGCGACACGCTTGAGAACGATCGCACGCCTGCAATGGGCGGTCGGCCAGCCACGACGAGCAAAGCAAACGATGCAACTCGCCTGCGACAAATGGAGTGAGTTGTCACAGCAGCTTTCGAGCGAGAATCCAGCGGTCGAGCAACGGGATCTTGCACTTGGTGATCTTGGAGCCATTCTGATTGACGTGGCGAATCGCGAGCTGGACGGAGGCAACGCCGAAGCAGCCCGCGCCACATTCGAGCAAGCCCGCAACGTGTTGCTACCGCTTGTCGAACGTCACGCCGACGACGAGTATTATCGCCGCGATCTTGGACACGCAGAGCAAGCGTTGAACCGCATCGACCTACGGCGATCCGAAAATTAGACAATGGTTGGCTAATCCTTGCCGCGCGGTGCAACCGATACAACCGATAACACCGGATCGCTCTGCGCACGGCGCGATTTTACCATGCAATGCTGTCATCATGATGCTGTACCGAGCAACGCTGCCTTGTCTATTGCTGGTAATCGCAATCCTCACGTCCCGTTCCGTTTCCGCTGAAGAAAACTGGTTTGCTACTGCGGATGACGATCAGTTTGTAATCGACGATCCGCTGGCCGAGGGCAGTGAACTTCGCTTTGTTCAAACTCAACCGTCCCGGCGCGGTCGACCGCCCGTCGCGAGTCTTGTTGAACCTCCGGTTCGTCGGCCACGTCAGCCTCCCCTTGGAGGCACGACATTGTTGGCACGAGTTCCAGGTATGTTCGGCGACTTCTTTGGCGGGGGAAGACCTGTCTCGGGCCCGAATGGAGGTCCCAAAGGTGCGCCACCTCGCGGCGGCGCAGCCACGCGACTCGTCAAGATCTCTGAGAACTACAGTCCACAGCCCCGCAACCGAATCTACGGGACGTATCACTACTTCGACGACGCAATTGACGGAAGCTTTGGAGACGTCAACCGGTATGCGTTCGGAGTCGAACACCTTCTCTGGGACAACCGCTCCTCATTTGAGCTGCGAATTCCATTTGCCCACACGCTCGCAAGTGATCAGCTCGACGATCCGGTGAACTCCAAGGATACCGAATTTGGCAACATCACGATGCTGTTCAAAACGGCTGTGTGGACCAATGAGCGGGCGCTCGTCTCTACCGGACTCGGCGTTGCGGTCCCCACCGCGGACGATGTTCGACTCTTTCGACCAGCGGATCGGCGGCTGATTCTTGAGGTACAAAACCGTGCGGTACACTTGTTGCCATTTCTTGGGGTTGTTACCACGCCGACCGAACAGCTGTTCGTTCAAAGCTTCATGCAGCTTGACATTGACACGGCCGGCAATCCCGCCCGCGGCGATCTTATGGCAATGAACCTCCAGCCGCTTGGCGTCGTGCAAGATCCGACGCTGTTATTCCTCGACCTGAGTGTTGGGTATTGGCTGCGCAACGATCCAAGCCGAGCGTGGCTAACGGGCTTTGCCCCCATCACCGAGTTGCATTACGCGACGACGTTGAACGATGCGGACCTCATCATGCAATCCGGATTCCTGATCGGAGACCTCTCGCGCCGGTACGACATCCTCGACGTCACTTTCGGACTACATTGCCAAATCAAAGAACGGTATTCGCTTCGCCCCGGTCTGGTCATTCCATTGCGAAACGGGGATGATCGCCAGTTCGATTACGAAGTGTTTCTACAAGCTAATATGACATATTAGGCCGGACCGTGATTTGATACGCTGAATTCGCAAAGCGGGACATCTCAAGATATATTGCAGACTTTCGTCTAGACCGCCCAAGTACCGAATTCGAAAGCCAACTCCATGAATGTCCGTACAATCTCTCTAGGTTGTTTGCTCGCAAGCATTGTTTTCATCGCTCGCGGATCCGTCGCCGCGGAGCCATCGTCTCGTCCCAACATCTTGTTCATTTTCGCCGACGATCAAACGTACGAATCGATTCACGCCTTGGGTAACGACGAAATCGAAACACCGAATCTTGACAAGTTGGTACGCACAGGAACGACGTTGACGCATGCGTACAATCAGGGCGGCTTTCACGGTGCCGTTTGTGTTGCCAGCCGCACGATGTTGGTAAGTGGACGATACCTGTGGCATGCTCAGCAACTGGAGGCGACGATCAAGCAGCCAGAAGAAACGGATCGGCTGTGGCCCCGACTTATGAAGAAACAAGGCTACGACACGTACTTCACCGGCAAGTGGCACATCAAGGCGGATGCGAACCAGGTATTTGATGTCGCCCAACACATCCGAGGCGGCATGCCAAAGCAGACTCCCGAAGGTTACAACCGTCCCATCGAAGGACAGCCCGACAAGTGGTCTCCATCTGATCCAAAGTTTGGCGGATTTTGGGAAGGTGGTAAGCACTGGAGCGAAGTCGTCAAGGATGATGCCATCGGATATTTGGAGACTGCGGCCAAGAGCAATAATCCCTTCTTCATGTACATCGCGTTCAACGCACCTCACGATCCGCGCCAATCGCCTCAAGAATACGTCGACCGCTATCCACTCTCGAAGGTAAAGGTGCCCAGCAATTTCTTGCCGCTGTATCCGTATATGGATGCGATCGGCAATGGCAAGTCCTTGCGTGACGAAGCCCTCGCACCATTTCCTCGCACCGAGTATGCGGTGAAGGTCAATCGTCAAGAATACTATGCAATCATCACCCACATGGATCATCAAATCGGGCTGATCCTGGAGGCTCTGAAGAAGACCGGACAAGAGGGCAATACATATATCTTCTTTACCGCCGATCACGGATTGTCGTGCGGCCACCACGGCTTGTTGGGCAAACAAAACATGTTCGACCACAGTATGAGAGTGCCGCTAATCGTCGTTGGTAAAGGAGTCGAAGCTGGCGCCAGGATCGATACGCCGGTCTACCTGCAAGATATCATGCCCACGGCGCTCGAACTCGCCGGCAGCTCGATTCCTGAGCACGTCAAGTTCAGGAGCTTGCTGCCTGTGCTCTCTGGCCAGCGCCACGAACAGTACGATGCGATCTACGGCGCGTATCGCGAGGACATGCAGCGTATGATCACGGATGATGGCTACAAACTCATCTTGTATCCCAAGGTTCCGAAAGTGCTATTGTTCGACTTGGAGAATGACCCTAGCGAGCAGCAGGACATCGCTGACGTGAGCGAACAACAGGCTCGGATCAAGAGCATGTTCGAGAAGCTGCGATCCTTACAGGTAGAAACTGGCGACGCCTTGGACCTCGCCGCCGCTTTTCCGATGTTGGCGTCCCAATAGATATTCTACCGCGGTGAATCCTATGCAAGTTCGTCTTCGTCCCTCGTTATGTCTTTGGTGGCTCGCCTGCTTACTTCTTACGCCGCCGATCTTAGGGGAAGTCCGTGAATTGCAGACGGACTTGCTGATCGTCGGCGGAACGGAATCAGGTTGGGCGGCCGCCATTCAGGCCGCACGGCTGGGAGTCCCTTCGATAACGGTGGTCCACGACGGCGAGTGGTTGGGCGGCCAGTTTACGGAGCAGGCTCTAGCGTGTGTCGACGAGAACAAAGGAGTTGGTAGTGTAGGTTGGGGAGTCGACTGGCATCCGATGAAGCGATCATTCCATCGCAGCGGACTTTTCAAGGAGTTGATGGATCGGGTCGAAGCATTCAACACGGAGAAATACGGTTCGCCGATGCCGGGTAAGCCTTTTCACGGGCCGTCGACATTTCGACCATTCGAGGCGGAAGCGATCTTTCGTCAGATGCTGCAACCTTATCTCGATTCGGGGCAAGTCAATTTCATCACGAATCGTTACGCGATCCGCGCCGATGTCGATCGAAAAAAAGACCATTCTCGGTTGACGGGCCTCTGGTTCGCACCACTGAATGACGAGAAGGTTGATTTGCACGTAAACGCACGCTTGACAATTGACGCTTCGGATTGGGGCGATGCAATCCAAGTCTCGGGAGCGGCATTCGAGTGTGGACCGGACCCGCGTGGCCGCTACGGTGAACCGAGCGCCCCAGAAGATCTAACCCAGAATCCACCAAATGAAATGAATCCCATTACTTGGGCGATGATCGTAGTTGAGTCGAAAGATGAGACGCCCATCGACATGCCTGCATTCCATGACGATCGACGCTTTGTTCGCGTCAGCCACATCAGCCGTAACGCGATGAAAGACCTTCATTGGGACCGCGAGGCGAGTCAGGGGAGCATCCTTCATTGGCCTGATGCAGGGCAGGCCTCACCGCGACAGTTGAGCGTCTACACGGTTCGTCGCATCGTGGATGGTTTTGAGAGCATTGATGGCAAGACGAGTATCTTGCTTAACTACATGAACGGGCAAGATTACCCATTGGAACGACTACCTCAACACGTCGCCGATGCGCTCGATGCGACCGAACCCGGCGCCTCGGAGAAGAACATCGTGTTGATGACCCGGACTCAGCGGCAGATTGTCTTTGACGACGCTAAACGCCAATCATTGAGTGTGCTGTATCACCTTCAGAACTTTGTACACGATCGAGCTGCGGACAAAACGAACAGCTTTCGACATTTTCATCTCAGCGACGAATTTGGCACACCAGATCACTTGCCGCCAAAACCATACATTCGCGAGGCGCTACGCCTGAAAGCAATGTACATGATGCGTGAGCAAGACGGTCGTAACACGGATGGCAACTCCAAACAAGCCGCGCGTGAACGCTTTGCACAGGTGATGTACCCCGATGGGCTATTGGCTTGGCAGTTCCATTATGACTTTCATCGCACGGGACGAGCCTATCTGCGCGAGGAAGGAAACAGCGGACCTTGGATCGATTACGAGAAACCCGGTCGTCACACACATCATGTGAGTGATCGATCCGTGTTCCCGATGCGCAGTTTGATCCCGGAAAAGATGGATGGGCTGATCGGCGCTCAAAAGAATCTCGGTTATAGCAGTATTGTGTGCGCAGCGATCCGTCTGCACGACCAATGCATTGCGATTGGTCAAGCCGCAGGTGCGACAGCCGCAATCGCTTTGCAACACGACGTCCACCCTCGTGTGATTCCCTACGATCGATCGAAACTGGAACGTGTTCGCGACGCACTTTGTCATGAATCATCCGGCGCGATCCCCCTGCTGATCTGGCCATTTCGCGATTTGCCTGCCGACCACGACGCGTTTGTTGCCGTAAATCGAATCGCTGCTAGAGGCGGTTTACCGTTGGACACACGCGATGTGGACTTCAAGCCAGATCAATCGGCGACGAGCGAGTGGCAAGAAGCCGTCCTCGAATTGAGCCTGAGCACGAAGGCAACACATCCGACGGGATTGATCCCAACACAACCTATGACACGAGGTGAGTTCTGTCGTTGGCTGTGGAACGACATCAAGGATGTGCCCGACGTTCCCTTCGAACGCTTGAACGCTGATGATGCAGACGCAGATGGGATAGCCGACCGTGATGACCCGAGTTTGTTTACGGCCGCTGAGCCGATCGTTTGGAGCGTCGCTGCACCCTCGCCGGAGCAGGACGGAATTCCCGAACAACTTCCCAGCGACGAAGAGGGAGTCCGGTACATTGATTTCACAGGAAAAGGCGCTCCAGCCACGGGTGGCTTTGAAAGTGACTTTGGCTTGCCCTTCCCGAGCGGCAATGTGCGCGGTTGGGATCGAGATTTGAGCGGGAACCATCGCCGAAGAAATGTCTATCCTGAGTCCTACCGCGATACGTTCCTCTTCACGCGCGACGCCGCTCGCTGGGAGTGCGCAGTGGCGAATGGCACCTATCTGGTAACGATATGCTGTGGCGACTCCGGCCACGAACAGACCGGACATTATGTAGCATTTGAAGGTCAAGTTGCGGTCGAACATGAAGCGACGGCGGCGGGTCGATACGTCGAACGAACCGTGCGAGTTGAAGTCCGCGACGGTCGGTTGACGATGAACTTGGGTCCGCAACAATCAGGCAGCAACACGTGTGTGAACTGGATTCGTTTTCAAAAACAATGATTTTGACTTGACGACTTGCCGGGGGAAGATCCGGGTCGTGCCGATTGTCGCTATCGTATCGATTAGCACACGGTAGTTTGTGGGCATCGGTATGGGTATTATTGAGAAGTCGCTGTTAGATAGTCACGATGTTGTTAGGTGAGAAATGACGATTTCCGAGACATTGGTGCCGGGCAAGCCAATGAGCGAGTCAGCGGCGTCAGCGCATTTAACGGCTCTTATCCGCGCGAACCACCAACGTAATAATCTCCGATACGACATCGAGAGTTCGCAGCCCTTGGACCGTGTTGGTATCGTCGGAGCCGGAGTGATGGGGAGCATCGTCGGAGCGTCGGCCATCCGGCACGATGTTCCCATTGTGATCACAGACCAGAATCCTGAAGCACTGACCACCATTAAACAGGGCATTCGCAGACGAATCCATTCGGAATCAGTTGAACCGATCCCGGATATCGACGAAAGGCTGGCTGACTTGGTAACGGTAACCTCACGGTTAGAGGATGTTGCCGCCTGCGACCTTGTCGTTGAATCGATTGTTGAAAATGTGACCACCAAACGCAACTTTTACATCGGCCTCGAAAAACTCTGCGACGACGACACCATCATCGTCTCCAACACATCGACCTTGCCGATTGCCGAATTGGCGGCCCACCTTCGTCACCCTCATCGATTCTGCGGGCTACATTACTTTCCGCCCATCGGCGAGCAAAAGATGGTGGAAGTCATACCGAGCAGCAAAACCAGCGAGGTTGTAACGTCGCGTCTGGTTAAGTTCTCGGAAAGGATTGGTCGATTGCCAATCGTCGTAGCGGACGGTCGTGGCTTTGTGGTCAATCGCATCCTGATGGCGTACATGAGCGCTGGAATTCGGCTTCTGATGCAAGGTATTGACATCAAGTCGATCGACTCGGCAGCAAAACACTTTGGAATGCTGATGGGGCCAATTCGCTTGTACGATGAAGTCGGTCTCGATGTAGCGGTGCACTGTGGGTTCTCACTTTCAGCTGACTCCGATACGCTGGTCGTCAAGTCGCCGGCAGTCGTTCGGTTGATCAAGGCCCGGCAGCTGGGCTGCAAAGCTGGGCGCGGTTTCTTTATTCATCAAACCACCAACGGCAGTGAAAAAGTTGGCGAGGTAAATCCTCTAGCGCTTCAACTGTTCGACTCGGAGATTACATCCCGCCTCGATCTGTCTCCAGCTGAAATCGAACTTGCTGTAATACTTCCTATGGTGATTGAAGCCACGAAGTTGCTGGAGATCGGCCGCACAGATAGTGCACATCAGCTGGACTTATCTGTCATGTGTGGGATTGGATTTGCCCCATTGCGTGGTGGACCGCTGTATTGGGCGGATGAAGTGGGAGCTGCACGGATTGTAGAGGCACTCGAGTCTCTCCAATATCTTGGTCCACATCTTGCTCCCACCCAATCGTTGCTGAATGCTTCCAATCATCGCCGCCAGTTCTACGATCCATGCAACGACGGCACCGAATCGCCAAACGCGGATTCGACCTTCGCCGTTAGGAATACGTCATGACCGAAAAGAAACAGAAGCAGAAGGCGGACGGTGGCGCGCGCGATATGCCTTGGGAGCCGCGCGTATGGAACGGCATGCAAGTCAAGCCTTGGTTCCGTTTATTAGCTCGCAACCGTTTCCGCGTCTCGCCAACGCGGATCGCAATGGCGTTGATAAACACGGGCCTTTCCTTCGTTAATTCTGGGCTCGCGTGGCAACAACGGTTGTTCTTTGGTCGCAAGATCGCCGACTGTCAACTTGCGGACGACCCAATATTTATCCTCGGTCACTGGAGAACAGGCACCACTTGGCTGCATGAGTTAATGGTACTCGACAAGCGACACGCCTTTCCCACAACGTACCAATGCCTCTCGCCGAGTCACTTCCTGTACTCCGAAGCGTTGACTAGCTGGTGGCTCTGGATGTTGATGCCCCGCAAGCGACCGATGGATAATGTGCGTCTTGGACTCGACAGCCCACAAGAAGACGAACTCGCACTGGCAGCGCTCGGAGCCCATTCGCCGTATCTGACCTGGGCTTTCCCCAACCATCCTCCACACGATCTAGAGTACCTTGATCTGCGCGATGTTTCGGAAGAGGATCGTGAGAGTTGGAAAGCGACATTCGATTGGTTCCTTCGTGCGCTGCAAGTAAAGAACCCCGGCAAGCGGATTGTTTTGAAGTCGCCCACGCACACCTTTCGCGTTCCTGTCTTATTAGAGATGTTTCCGAATGCTCGCTTTGTCTATTTGGTGCGAGATCCGTTTGTTGTCTTTCCGTCGATGATGAAAACGTGGAAGCGGCTGCATCGGTATCACGGCCTCCAAGTTCCCAAGCATCTCGACTTGGAAGAACAAGTCTTCCAGAATTTTGAGCGACTGCATCGAGTGTTTGAAGAAGATAGAGAACAAATCTCGCCTGAACGACTTTGTGTGCTTCGATACGAGGACTTGGTGCAGGCACCGTTGGAGCAAATGAATCGCATTTACGACGCTCTCGACCTCGGTGGATTCGACGAGGTGCAGCCGGAGCTTGAAAAGTTTGTTGCAGGGTTGTCCGACTACGTCCCCAACCGGCACAATCTACCTCCCGACTTGCATCAACAGATCGCAACTCGATGCGCGGGCTATATCGAAAAGTACGGCTATTCCACGGAAGTAGCAGCGCAGCCTTGATTCGTTTCTTCGGAAGGAGCTTCTTGGGATGAGTCACTCTGCCACCGCCAATCGGTCTGTGCTGATCACTGGAGCGTCGACTGGCATCGGTGCCGCATGCGCTCGAGATCTCGATCGGCTCGGATTTCGCGTGTTCGCTGGTGTGCGCAAGGACTCAGACGGGGAAGCACTTCGACGCGACTCATCAGAGCGATTGACACCCATTCCTCTTGACGTGACGCTTGCCGAATCGATCTCGTCAGCGGCAGCGACGGTTGAATCCGCAGTCGGCGAGGCCGGTTTGTTCGGTCTGGTCAATAATGCGGGCATCCTCGTCCCTGGACCGCTGGAGTGTGTGCCTCTGACGGATCTGCGGCGCCAGTACGAAGTGAACGTATTTGGTGCGGTGGCTGTGACGCAAGCCATGCTGCCCTGGATTCGTGCCGCCCGTGGGCGAATCGTCAACATGGGATCGATCAGCGGCAAGGCGGCTCCACCGTATTTGGGCGCTTACTCGTCCTCAAAGTTCGCCCTCGAATCGATCACGGATGTGCTGCGAATGGAACTTCGTCGTTGGAGCATCGACGTGTCCATAGTCGAGCCGGACAGTGTCGCAACGCCGATCTGGGGTAAGTTGTTGGACACCGCGTCGCAAATGGGATCTCACCTTCCTGCCGCCGTTCGCAATCTCTACGAACAAGACTTGACCTCGATGTCGGAGGCGTCAGCCAAGATGGACAAGTCGGGGATGCCCGTCGAACGCGTTGTTCGTGCGGTTCGGCACGCGTTGACGGCTCGATGGCCGAAGACACGTTATCCCGTTGGCATCCGGACACATCTTGCATTTTGGGCGGCGCGCCATCTGCCGGACCGAACTCGCGACGGCTTCATGCGTCGGGCGATGGGAATGAAGTAGACTCTATCCGCCACTTCACGTATTCGTGAAGTTAGAACAACCACTGATTCTCGCGCGGAAAGTGAGCCTGCTAAGACCATCACCGGAATGCGAGCCGATGACTGTCAGCGTTTAGTCCATTCCTGGAATCCAGAGTTTCGACTTCTCGCTTCCACTGGCGGCAACCGGCGCGTCTGGTGTCCACAACGGCGAAGCGGCTTCAGTGCTGGCGGCTGTAGACGCAGTCGGCGGCGTGCCAACTGGCCGCGGTCCTGCTGGTCTTCCTTCGGGTGAGATAATGCCGTAGCTGACCAAGATCTCGTATAGCCCCTGGGCCACACCTGGCTCTTGCATGTACCGCGACTGAATTGTTTGCACAAGCGTCTGGCATTCGGCAGTATCCGCGCGCGACAACCGAATGGACAGTTCCGCCAACAACCAACGAGCCGGGGATTCACCCGCGTCGGAGGCGTTCTTCTTGGCATCAGCAACATAGGCTAATGCATCGTCCGCATTAACCGCCGTTCTGATCAGAAGGTCATAGGTTTCGTTCTTGTCAACCTTCTCCTTCAAGCTGCTACGGTGAAGCACTTCCTTGGAAAGATGGCGGATCGCTTCGGAAGCGTGCTTCAGTACCACTCGTCGATAAAGCATCAACAGGTCTTCGTCCGACAGCTTTGCCACGTCGAGTAACGGAATCTTGACAATCGAGATTCTCAACGCATCGATTCCGGTCGGGTCAATCGTGTCCCGGGTCGGAAGATTCAGCGACTTGCGAAGTTCATTGAAATCGAACTCGCTTCCGTTCTGTTCGCTGCCGAGTTCCAGCAACAAGATGGCTGCTAATGTGGCCACCTTCAATTTGGGATCGCCTGCCGCTTCACGAGGCGTTTTTCCGTCGAGCGAGTTGAGCCGTAGCTCAGGCCAGCGGTTCAGCATTACCTCAGCGCGCTGCTCCGCGACGAGTTCACGCCGCTTGGTGGACGGCGTGTCGTCTGGCAGACGCCACCGCCAGGTAAGTGCCGCCAGGGCAAGTGGCACTTGACTAACTACCTCCTCAGTTGGCGACTCGTTCAAAAACTCGCCGAGTATCGCAGTGAGAGCGGATTTCGTGCCCTCAAACGACTCGTCCCTCAGAACGCTGAATTCGATTCGCGCACTGCGATCGGTGCGTTTTCCAAAGACATAGATTTCGCCTAGCACAATCGGAATTGCGTCACGAGTCAGCTCGACACCACTCTCCGGAATCGGCCGGTCCAGTAGCCAGAAGGCCGCTTTTGGAGGCGGCTCGCCTTCGGCACTCAGCTCCGACAAATCGACCGGCATGTTGGAAATACGCTTATCGGAAAGACATATTTCCATCAGCTTTTCGGTATCTGAAACTTCGTAGACGACCATCATGGAATCGATCTCATCGGCTTCGGCTTCAGGATCGAGAAGTTGTGCGAGCGCGGATGCTTCGACGGCATCATCCAGCGGAACTTCCGGGAGACTCGCGTACTTTTTCCAAGCGACAACTGCTTCGTCTCGCTGGCCGACCCAGCCGCTCAAGATGCCGATATTGCGAAGGATCGCGGGCTGGCCAGGATATCTTTCTTCTAACCCATCCAGCAGTTCGCAGGCGGCGATCCAAGCACCCCGCAACGCCAGTTTTTTGGCCTTCTCGAACTCCTCTGCCCATTCGACGCCTTCGGGGCACTCGGCGTACATATAGTCTTGCTTCAACAGAAGCGGCACCTCTCGCAACATGTTGATTCGCATCAGGAGCCGAACCGGATTCTCGTCCTGATCACCGGCCAATCCGGCTTGCATCAGGAGGTGCCCGCGTGCGGCTAGTACATCGCCCGCCTGCAACAAGGTTTGGGCGACAACACCGATCGCGCTGTAGACGGACGGAGGAAGCATGCCTTGCAGATGCTCCATCGCTTGCTGTAGATCCTCGATTGCACTTTCCATATCGTTTTGGCTACAGGCATGAATCGCCGATAGCGACAAAGCGACGGGATTATCGGGCGAAGCGGCCAAGAATTCGTCAATCGTCGAATCTGCCTCGTCGAATCTTCCCAGTGCCAACTCCACGTCCGCCTTGATGGCCAGCAGTGCGTTTCGCGCACCTTTATCGGCGATCAGTTTGTGTACGTGCTCCAATGCGGATGCGCGCTGCTCCCCCTGCACGGCCCGGATGACTTTATCAAGTTCCGTTTGAATGTCTTTGGAACAACAGAATTTGATCTTGTTGCCGCTGCCGCAGGGGCACGGTTGATAAGGATCTAGAGACATGTATCAGCCTTAGGGGTGGATTGCTGGTGGTTTTTGGGGAAGCACTTATGCATGGCAAAATTGGCGGATATTCGGACTTGCGACAATCGCCGTCACCATCCAAATGCCTGCAAATTCACCCACACATTTCGCTGCGCCATGCTGGCCTATCGTAACAGAACATTTTTGCATTGACGACTGGGTGTTGAGGGCGCGAACTTGCGATTGAACCGCAATTTGCATGAGTTTTGAGAGTCCGGCGAGGCTCCTTAAGAGCCTTGCCGCGGGCGAGTTCAATTAGCCCTTCTTCGACGGGCTGGTGTCGATCACAGGGCCTGAGACTTTGTGGCCATCACTCTCCGAGTGATGAACGCCTACGATCAGCGACGTGACTGTCGCGCGACTCGGAAAGCAATCTTTAGGCCATTGCTCTCCGCTTTGACGCGATCAGTTCCAATAATGCCTTTTGAGGATCGGCAAACTTTTTTAGGCCCTCCTCCATGAGGACTCGCTCTAGTTGATCAAAGTCAACTTTGGCGTCGATCTCAGCCAGGATTTCATCCGGCGGAAAATTAGCTAACTCGGGCGTAAACTCACGCCCGCTATCGAGCACAGCTTGGTTGGTCGCAGGAGGGTTCGTTTGGATGTCGCCACCGGCAAATGCCGCGACGTACTTCCACGGCGGGTCTTCCGGCCTTTTTGTTCCCGTGCTTGCGAAGATGATTTCTTGGGCAAGTGGCAACTTCTTATCCTTCCAAAAGGCGACATTGTCTGTCCATAACCGCTTGGCATTCACGATTCCAACGTGGCCCTGTGCCGCAGCTGACAAATCGGGAATATGCTTCTCGGTGTAGACGTCCAATCGCGAGACAAAAATGCTGTATACACTTTTGAAACCGGTCAGATCGCTACGGCGTTGTGCTCCGCGCCACACGGCTTCGCGGGCGGCGTGATACTGTCGCGTTGAAAAGATCAGTGTGACGTTCAAGGTGACACCCGCCGCCGCAAGGTCTTCCAGGGCATCAAGTCCGGCGGGAGTCGCGGGGACTTTGATCATGCGATTGTCGTGTCCTGCAGCCCACTGTTTGCCTAGTTCGACATAGCGGGCTGTCCGTTGATCATGTGGCGGGCCTAGTTCGAGGTCCTCAAGCAGTGGATCGAGTTCGAAACTTACATAGCCATCGTTGCCCTGGGATTCCAGCCATACTGGGTGGAAGACATCTTGCGCTTGCCGCACAAGTTGGTCGGTCATCGCCCAGGCAACCGCTTCGTCATTCAGACCCTGCCTGCGAAAATTGTCCAACTGCTCGTCAAAGCGGCCCGTTTTCAAAAGGTCAGAGACGATGATCGGATTCGATGTCGCGCCTGAGGCGCCTCGCGCTCGATTCTCGGCAACAAGATCAGGGTCAATCGAGTCGAGCCATAACTTGGTACCCGTTGCTATCAAAGACTTCAGTGAATCCGTCACGAGCCGCGCTCCTTTCGCGAAGGTCGTTAGAAGCTGCTACGCCAACTTGGCGACTGAGCCAATTTGCGAAGAATAACAAATCGCGGCGAATTCATAAACTGCGAAGGTTGTGCGGCCTGACAATCTTGGAACTGTTGGTGTAGTTATAGCGGCGCCGATGTAGCATAAAGGTGGCGTTGGGCGCGGATCCGTCGTTCTTTTGCCATAGACGCCCAGGTTAACGACCGTTAAGTTTTAGTTTTGGCAAAAGCCCAGCGTCGACGCATCGCTGCAACGTCTTGTCTCATTTGGCTTTCTGAATGGCATCCAGCTTCTTCGACCGCCGCGTAGGGTTCTTCGGCAATAGAGCTGTGCTGGTGCTGTGTTGCATTTTCTTCCTTGTCCCGTTCGCGCTACGCGGCGCACGGATGGCAACTCAACACCTCGAGAACAATATCAAGGATTGGTTGCCGAGCGATTTTCCCGAGACCAAGGATTTAGAGTGGTTTGGGAAGCACTTTATCGGCGAGCGTTTCATTCTTGTCACATGGCCCGGATGTACGGAAGTCGACCAGCGATATCAGTTGTTTGATAAGAAACTCGAAAGCGAAATTCCACCGACTGACGAGGAGATCGCCAAATATAGTCCCGAGCAATTGGCCCACGAGCGAACTCGCCAAATGGGCGACCGGCTGGGTTTGTTTTCAACGGGGAATTACTACGAGAACTGGGGTGGACTTGGCGAGAAGTGGCTCCAGGGGCACGGTGGTCAGTGGTACTTTATCACGCCTTCAGGTGAACTCCGCGAATGGGACGGCGACTCTAATCTTGGTGATTTCGTAGTTCGCTCGATCAAGAAGCGAACCGGTGGTGAAGTTGCAACTGGCAAGTTGATTGCAACAGTCGGTGAATCGATTCCCGGTGTCCCCAATCCCTATCACGCGGATCCGCGTAAGATTACCGCTCGGTTCTTTAAGACGATTCGTAGCGGTCCTGACATGTTGGGCGAGCTTGCATATGAGAATGGCCCTCTGTGGCCGCGCACCAGCGACGTGGCCGACGAGGACAAGCCTCGTGTCGCAAGACAGACTGCCTATGAAAGACTCACGGGCACTTTGTTTGGTCCTGCGATTCACCAAGGATTTAGTTGGGAAGCGCACGATTTTCTCGCGGCATTACCTCCGGCGACAACCGAAGCTCTACCTTCAGATTGGGAGGAACGATTCGAATCGTTTGTTGACCGGCTTGTCGAAAATCAATATGGCGGTGATCGGGAGAAACTGGTCCAAGCTTCCTCCGATCAACAAACAGAACACTGGGACGTTCTCTTCACAAAACTCCGCGTCGACCCTCCGCCACGGCAAACGTGTTTCATCGTAACGATGAGCGCTGCCGGAAAGAGGGATTTGGCACGAGTAATCGGTCGCCCAATCCTCGGAAAACCCCCGGGCAGAATTCTCGACTTGGCCATCAACGAATGCGGCATCACGGCGGATGACCTGAAGATGGGTGGTCCTCCTGTCGACAACATCGCGATCGACGAAGAAGGAACCATCACGCTTGTTCGACTTGTCGGATACTCGGCGGTCATCGGGATATCACTGTCATTACTCTGCTTTCGCAGTATCAAAGTCACGATAATGGTGTTCTTTGTCGGAGGTGTCTCTGCGGTTGCGAGTTTGGCAATTGTTTTTTGGTCGGGAAGTGTTCCGGGCATGGAGCATCTCTCGTCGGTCGATGCCGTACTGATGTCGATGCCGGCGCTGGTGTATGTGCTCGGGTTATCGGGTGCAGTTCACATCGTAAATTACTATCGCGAAGCGGTCGAAGAAAAGGGCGTTGCCGGCGCCGCAGAGCGAGCGATTGGCCATGCCTGGGGGCCTTGCACCTTGGCGGCGTTCACAACGGCCTTGGGGCTGATCTCTCTGTATTCCAGCAACTTGATGCCGATCAAAAAATTCGGTCTGTTCTCAGCCCTTGGCGTGATGGCGACCTTGAGCCTCCTGTTTTGCTACTTGCCAGCCGCCCTAACGATTTGGCCCTTCATTACCAAGAAACGCGAGAGTGAAGAAGGCGGCGTGGCGAAGGCCATTGAGAACATGTGGTTGGCGACCGGACGATGGATCATCGGAAATCATTGGCTCGTCGCGGCGAGTTGTACAGTATTGATGATCGTGGTGGGTGTGGGTCTAAAGAAGATCAGGACCGAAGTCCAACTCCTTAAGCTGTTCGATGCCGATTCGAAAATAATCAGCGACTATCACTGGCTCGAGGGTAATCTTGGCAAGCTAGTTCCCATGGAATTAGTCGTCAGCGTCAAGCCGGAGGTGATCCGACCTTCGCTCCAACAACTCAAAGCCATGGCGGACAAGAACCCTCGCGCCTTTGACGAAGCAGCATTCCAATTGACCGTGCTCGAGCGAATGCAGTTGGTTAACCGCATTCAAAAAGTTTGCGAGCGCGAGTTCGGCGAAGTGGGTCGAGATGTGATTGGCAAAGGTATGTCCGCAGCGACCTTCGTATCGGACTTGCCCGGCGTGACCGATTTCTCGACGCGAGGAGCATTTAACAGCCAACTCGAACGACAGTTAAATGTGTTGCCGACGGACTACGTGCGAACGGATACGCGTAACGAGTTGTGGCGAATTAGCGAGCGGCTTGGAGCATTAAACGATGTCGACTATGGCGTATTCGTTCACGAGCAGAAAGTGGCCGTCGAACCCGTACTCACAGCGTACCGATTTCGCGACAAAATCTTGCGTGACTTATCTGCGGCTGCTCCGAATGGCGCTGTAGCAGGCAAGAAGATTCTGTTCCTTGGTTTTCCACTTGGCGAAAATACCAAAGCGAATGGCGAAGTCGCCGCATCGACCGCTCGCGAGAGCGAGTCTGAAGAGCACGAAATCGATCAAACCCGCATCTTCGGTGAAACGCTCCGCGAATTGATCAAAGAGGTACGATGTGCGACTGGAGCTGTCGACCCGAGCATTCCGCATCCTGAAGGCCTTCCTCCCTTAGAGTCTCTGGTTGGTGCCTGGGCCGACTGTGTTGTCCTCCTGAAAGATGATCCAAGCTATGACCTCGACGCAATCAGCAGTAGCTCGAAGCTGTTCATCGACGCCCGTGATCACAAATTTGAACTCGGCAAGTCTCTGACCGCTGCTGAACGGGATGAGCCAATTCAAGTCGTTTACACGGGGGTCGTGCCGGTTGTTTATAAGGCTCAACGCACGCTTCTCAACAGCCTCGTGGAGAGTATTGGGCTAGCGTTTGTAATGATTGCGGCCGTAATGATGGTGTTGCTGAGAGACTGGAAACGACGTCTAAGTCCCTTCAACACGATCAATGTATCGGCGGGAATGACGTCGATGTTACCGAATGTGTTCCCCGTCGTCTTGATTTTTGGTGCGATGGGACACCTCGGGATGAAGATTGACATTGGCACCATGATGTGCGCCAGCGTCGCGATGGGCGTAGCCGTTGACGATACAATTCACTTCTTAACGTGGTTCCGCATAGGACTGCGAGAAGGCATGACGCGCAACGAAGCGCTCCTCGAAGCTTATCGCCGCGTCGCAACCGCGATGACGCAGACGACTCTAATCGGCGGACTGGGCCTGGCCGTGTTTGCACTGAGCACGTTTACTCCGACTCAGCGTTTTGGAGTGATGATGGTTACTTTGTTAGTCGCGGCGCTAGCGGGAGATTTAATCCTCTTGCCTGCCCTGCTCGCCGGGCCCTTAGGCCGCTTTTTCATGGTCGAGAAAGATGAATCACAAGCTGAAAAAAAAACGGAGACTGAGTTAGCCATCGTCTCCGTGGACGCCTCAGAGCACGAAGACATCGAAGACTCGACCGTCGCAGAAGGCGGCGAAACTCGACACTCTGCCGCACGACGCAAGAGCGGAGATATCGTGCGTTCCGACAAAGGGCACCACTGGCCATGGCACTAAAGTGTGCCTTCGGGGATGTCGTGCGGGACCGCTTCTCGCCGATCTCGCCATTTTTTGGTTTCACGAACCGGCTCCAACTACAATAAAGCTGCTACAACCATGCAGCTCTTTGAGGGATCCGACCATGCGACCAAAAACCATAGTATTCGTACTTGCAATAACCGCCTCTCGTTTCGTTCAACCAGCGGTGGCCGCCGATCCAGAGACCGTTACCAATGGTCGGCAAATCGAACAGCAGGAACTCGTGGATCTGGGCAGCGGAGTAGCTCGCGTCGATCTCTACCGAGACAATTTTTACCAATACGAATCGCAAGTCCAGCAGCTGACCGAGACTGCGACCGCGATGGAAGGCGGCACAGTCGATGTATTGTTAACCGTTCGCCGCGTCACACCATGCGAAGTGCTGGTTGAACCAACTGACGCTGGTCGCACCCGTATGATCCTCAAGCATGTCGTCCCTCCGTTTTTCGGCAACCTGGGAACGGTGTGGTACTGCGCTCAACCCTCGGCGGACTATTGGAACATGTTGGCAAAGCCAATTGGACTACGGATCGGCGACGAAATTGCCTTGGAGACGGCAAAGGAACTGCGGAGGCGTGACGTTCTGCGAGTGACCGGTCGAGTTGAATCGATGCCGATCTGTATGACCGGGGTATTTCAGCCCCGCGTGGCCGCCGTGGTCGTCGACTGGAAAGTTGTCGAAGTGATCGTCGATCCTAGCCTGAAAGCAGTCCGTTACTGAGTGTGAGACTCGCTGCGGCGCACTAACGATGGCGGCGGTTCTGCATGTATTGGGAATCACCATTCAAAACTGATCGGGCTTCATCCGCTTCAGGAGTTCACTTGGAAAGTGGCCTTGAGACCAGCCTCCGTCAACCGTGACGTTAGTTCCCGTCACGTAGCTCGCATCTGCGCTCGATAGCATGACAATTACGCGTGCGATTTCTACTGCGTTGCCCCAGCGGCCCAGCGGTATTTCACTTGTGCTCCATTCTCGCAACGGTTCATCAACAGAGTGACCGCCGTTGGGATAATCACCGCTGAGTTCAGTGTCAATCGCACCAGGGCTGATCGCCAAGACACGAATGCCTCGGCGACCATACAACGAAGCAAGTTCATAAGTCAGCGCCTCGATGCCGCCTTTCGCCGCGGAATACGCGGCGGCAACTCCCCCACCGCGACGCGACATGATGCTGCACACGTTGATGATGACGCCCGAGTTCTGCCGTTCCATGGCTTCTGCCGCCCAGCGTGCCAAAAATGCTGGCGTTGTGAGACAGATTCTGAGCGTTCGTTCCCAGGAATCGATCGAAATCTCTCGCATCGTTTTGATTTCACGCCAAGCAGCGTTGTTGACCAATACATCAAGTCGCCCGAAGCGCTGAACGATCCGATTGAGAGACGCTTGTGCCGCCTCGAGTGAATTGAGATCGCAGCTTTCCGTGACGCATTCTGCTCCAAGCTTTGTTGCGTCGGACGAAGTCGATTGAACTTCACCGGGCAATATATCTAGCAAGCCAAGATCGTAACCGCGACGAGCAAATTCGAGCGCGGTCTCACGTCCAATGCCGCGTGCGGCGCCAGTGATCAGGGCAACGGGCTTGCCGGCGAGTAGATTGGAGTCTTTCGAGTTTAGGTCGAAGTGGGATTCACTGTTGGCCACTGGGTTTCCCGTTGTGGTGTCTCAAGATTACGACCGTGCTCAATTGAGTCTCCGCACCCTCTCAGAACCGGACGAGCGCGGCTAACGCATCCGGCTCCCAGCTAACACTTGTCACCAATCTTATCATACCGCTCGGCTCATCGCGATCAGATCCGTCAGCCGCCGAGGGCTGGCAAGCTCGTGGCGGTCAGCGTACTTGTGAAACTCGGACCAGTTCATCGAATTCGACTGCGAACGGCGATTCAGCCAGCGATGGGCCAGCCACTTCGCCATACCGCGGAACTTCATCAGCCACGGCCAATTATCATTGATGCCGTAGTATTGATAGTGGCCGCGGAGCTTCGCATTCAACGTCTCCCACATCTCCGACAACGGGGTCGACAGGTGGTGGTGAAACCAATCCTTTAACGCACGCACTTTCGCCTTGAACTTCTTCTTGGCCGTCCTCCGCTTCAACTTGAATCTTCCCGCGCGACTCCTGCCGCAGTAATGCGTAAAGCCGAGAAAGTCGAACGTGCCGGGAGTCCCTTCACCCAGTCGCTGGCTATCGCGCCGGGAAAAACGGCCAAACCGTAGCAGCTTCGTTTTCTCCTCGGCCAGCGTCAGCGAGAACCGGGCCAATCGCTTGGGCAGCACGTCTTGAAAACGTCTCGCGTCCGATTCCAACTCAAACGCCGCGATGAAATCATCGGCATAGCGAATGAGGTACGCCTCGCCTTGCAGCCGTGGCCGCACGTCTCGCTCGAACCATAGGTCCAAGACGTAGTGCAGATACACGTTGGCAAGTAGAGGTGACAGACTCGAACCTTGAGGCACGCCTTCGTCCGTGTCCCAGCGACGACCTTCGATCATCACACCCGCCTTCAGAAAGCGCCGGATCAACCACAGCATGCGAGGGTCTGTAATCCGATTGCCGAGCAACTCGACGAGCCGCTCGTGACACACATGATCAAAGAAGCCAGCAATGTCTGCGTCCGATATCCAGTTCACTCTCTTCGTTGCGATGTTCTGACCGAGCACACTCAATGCCTGATGGCAGGAGCGTCCTGGGCGGAAGCCGTACGAGGTGTCGCAAAAGTCCACTTCGTAGATCCGTTCCAGAATCATCACGACCGCCCGTTGAACGATCTTGTCTTCCACGCAGGCGAGCCCCAGCGGACGCGTCTTGCCATCGCCTTTCGGGATGTCGCGACGCAGGCTGGGTTGGGGTCGGTAGCTTTGACGATGCAATCTGGATTCGAGGTCGAGCAGATTCTCCTGCAGCTTCTCCTCGTATTGATCCACCGTCACGCCGTCGATTCCCGGTGCCTTGTCTCGCTTCAGCTTGCGGAAGGCGAGCCACAACAGGTCGTACGTCAACAGCGTATAAAGGTTGTTGAACGTCGCCGTGTGATCGTCTTTCGCTCTCTTGGTGATGCGATCCAGCCGAGTTAGCACCGAAAAACCGTCACTGTGTACGGTCGATGCCCGGTCTGCATCGCGTGTTAGCTTGGCGGCCTTCCCTCGACCGGCATTACCCGGCGTGGTTTCACGCGATTGGTCTTCGCGCTGCTGCGGTACTATTCCGCCATCCGACTCCCTGAACGTCGTTTGCCTTTCTTGTCGTTTCGACTTGTCCGGCATACTCAACCTTCCGTGATTGGTCTTCGCGTTAAAGTTAAGAACCTCAGGGCCTCACTGGTTGCCTTGACGACGTGGTGTGTAGCGCGAATGGGCCTTGGACTCCGGGTCTTCCCGCAGCACTCGCCATGACGCGTTGCGGGATGTTGCCTTCAGGCATGAACACACCCTGGGCAGGTTCCAATAGGTACAAAGATTTCGGAGCTCAATACCATTCAGGGCGGGCCAGCTACTCCCTACCTTTCATCCTCACTACCTTTCTGTGTACGCTTCAACCAGCGACTTCGACGTTTGGTCTTATACGCTGGCTGCAACACTCGATACGGAGCCCTTGGCTAGAGGTTACTCCGGCGGGATCTCCCCCCGCTCGTCTTCAAACCATTTCCAGTTCGCACGTTCATCAAATGTTCTCGTTACCGGGGGCTAAACGTCCTCGAGTATCACGGCCAACGTGTCGCCGGCATGAACTCGCGAAAATGTTCGCAGAACGATGACTGTGCCGCTTTCTCGTGATGCGACTTCCACGATGTTGTCGCCGAGGATATCCGTAACCGTACCAAGCGGATTTCCGGCCTCTACCTCACCGCCCAGCCGAACGCTTGGTTCGAAAAAGCCAGTCATCGGGGCGGGATTTCGAATCTGCATATGACCGGCGCTCTCTCGGAAGTCATCGATGGCTCGTTCGACGCGAGATGCAGGTCGCTCTCGATCAATCATGCCTAGCTCTGCCATCACGTTGAGACAGCCATCGACGTAGGACTCGACGCCGACCGGGTCGCACAAACCAGACCCCAAATACTCCGCATAGATCGCCGGAATCCCAGCGTCACGTGCAACGGACAAAGTCCTGCCTTCCAATCGATAGTCGGTGCCCCACACCAGCGGCAAGTTGAATGCGTGAGCCATGCGTCGTTGCATTTCAAGAATGCCCTCATCAGGAACGAGTTTGTAGCCAGTCAGGGGCAATACGCTCATGATTGTCCCTCCCGTGTGCAAATCGATGAAATAATCCGAAGTCTGGATGATTTGACTAAGTGCGTGTGCCGTTCGTTCGGTGATCGAGCCATCGGGTCGACCAGGGCAAGTACGGGCAAGATCAAGCAAGTCTTCGGCCGTGCGAGTTCCGCGCAAAAACGCAGCCTCGTTGGCCACTGGGATAAGGGTCAACCGCCCGCGAAGTTGTGATGGATCGACAAGTCTCGCTAGTCGACGAATCGCAACCATTGGTTCGAACTCATCGCCGTGAACCCCACCTGTGATGAGCAGGTGAGGTCCGTCTGATTTGCCGAGAATCTGTTTGGAATAGATTTGCATGGGAGGCTAGCATTGGCGGAGAAAAAAGGTGTCAGTTCGAATCCGATGGCTTCAGTTGTTCGAGTGATAGCGACTTGCTGAGCCGAACCGTCTTGTCGAGGTCGCGGATTTCGAGACGGAGAGAGGGTTGGGACCGGCTCCAGTCGATTTCAATCGCGCCGTAGTTCTCTCGATGAAACGTATTCGGCATAGCGCGGAGCATGTTCATTGTTGGCGTACCCCGAGGATGCAGCTGGTTCAAGCTGCTCGATGTTAATTCATAGAGCGGATACACAACTCTTTCTTCCAAGACGGACAACTCCGACCAGTGTCGATCCCCGCTAATCAAAACAACACCGCCAGCGTTCGTTGTCTCAATTAGCCGAAAGAATCGCTCTCGTTCCAGCGGTAAGTTCGACCACGTCTCCTGGCCCGAAGCAGTCGCCAACAACTGAATACTTGTGGCAACGATTCGCAACTCGGCAGGAACGAGAAGCTGTTCCTCCAGCCACTTCCATTGCGCCTCGCCCAGCATGGTTCGATCGGGTTGGGTAGACGGGATGTATCGCCCACCAGGACGCTGATCGCCCGTCATCAGCGGACTACGAAAGTAACGCGTGTCGAGTAAGATCACCTGAACACGCTTGCCGGTCGGACCAAAGACTGCGGCATCATAAATACCCTCCCTCGTGCGGCGCGGTGAATCCGGAGGGTCGTTCCAGAAATCGACGAACAGCTTTTGAGATTCGACCTTCATCGAGTAATCTGCACCGCCATCGTTTACACCAAAGTCGTGATCGTCCCAGGTCGCCAGAATCGGACATGTTGCAATGAGCCTGGAAAACCCCGCATCAGCTCGCAGCTTGTCGTACTTGGCGCGCATCACTTCCATATCCGATGTGTCGGCGTAGATATTGTCTCCGAGGAAGATGAACAGATCCGGACGCTCGTCGACGATCGCCCTAAGAATGGGCATTGGCTGGTCTTGCTTGATGCAAGAGCCGAACAATATTCGCGACAAGACCGGAGAATCATCGACCGCGGATGCTGGACTTGCATACAGCGAGCAAATGAGCAACGAGAGACCGCTGAGCTGGCGAAATCGAGTTACGTGTTTCATGGCCTGCATTGTAGCGTCGCTGGAAACGCTACGCGACGTTTCGCAGCCATGATTCGGGCTCGAACTCTTGGTGCGGAATTCGTCGCTCATGCAACTTGAGCGATAGGCGTGACCACCAAGACCGCTTTTGACCGTCCGCAACGAAAGGTATTAACGGGGTCAGGCATTGATACAATGTTGACTTTTGGTCGCGAAATTTGCGTGCCACGTCCGGGTCCTTGTGATATCGGGCCCAGGCGACCGAGCCACAAACGCCCGCCGCACCAAAATGCTCGTCGAGCAGAACGTCTTCCGTAAAGACAACGAGGCCACCGTCACGGCGCTTCACTGCGTTCTGAAATGCGACAATGCCTCCGTCGGTTAGATGCTCGCAATACTCGTCGAAGTCTGTTTCCGCCCCTTCAGGCGAATGTTCGCAACCCAACCACAGCAACCGCAGGGGACGATCCCAGATGTCGCTGATCTCCTCGGGGAAAACATGGTGAAAGTCGATGATGTCACTTACCCCCGCCTTTTGAAAGTTGCCTTCGATGGCGGTGAGGTTGGTGCGATAGAACTTTGTCTCTAGCGGATCGATCGCACTGACCCGCATTTCGCCTGCCAATCTTGCGGCCTTAGCGAATACGATGGCGGCTTGTCCCATCCCGCAACCGATCGACAGGATTTCCCCAGCCGCGAGCGGACAGGCTCCCATCAACGCAAGGAATCGAAGCTCGCGATCACTCAGCTGACCAGGGATTTCTTTGACAAAGTGCGGAGCAGAGGCGACGTAATCCGTGATGGCTCGGTCTAGCATCACAAGTTCCTTGGCGGGGAGAGCATAGGGGCACGTCGTTAATCGTCGGAAGATTGCTGGCACAGACTTGAGGATGGCACGCACTAATTATCGACGCTAGCTCAGACAGCACTCGAAAACGCAGAGGTTTCTGTCGCCGATCTATCGTTGGATCGTCTTCGGCCCATCACCGACGACCTTCTCATACGTTCCATCACCAGACTTTTCATACTTGGTGAATCCAAGCCTTCCGAGCTTGCTGTCGTCCGCTAGATTTCGATCCGTTTTCATTGGCGCATGTTTTCCGGCAACGTGGAACGGCACAAAAACACGTCGAACTGGCTGCCCCGTTTCAGGATGTGTTGTCAGTGGATCATCTGACATCAGCTGCACGACCTCGAACCGTTCGCCGGGGTTTCCGTCAGCATCCAGAATTTCGTAAACGTATGTCGGCATCGGTTACTTCTCCGTTGCTGAAAGAGGTTTTAGCAGCAGACTTCAGCGTCACTAGAATCTCGACCGCATCGACGTCGGTAATTAGATATTACTCACCGAGTCGCGGAAGATGTCAAGAACGGATTTCGGCACCCAATTATTGCGCCGTAGCTCCATCCAATCGGCTGATGTGTTCACGCAGGAACTCGGGCAAATCGCCTTGATGTAGGTCTTCCACAGTCCGAAACGCCAGTTTTACGACGTCACAGTCCGCCTTGGATTCGTCAAGTTCGCGTTCGTGACCGAGATCCGCGAAACGACCTAAGGGCATCGCACCCTTTGGGCCGCTCAACGCGAGCATGACGTGCTCTGGTTTCTTTGTCACGATTCCGGCCCAAGGGTCGCGGTGACCATTCAAGTACATCCGCACGACGACTTGGTTGTTCCACAGGAACTGCGAATCGGGAGCGACGTCTTCGAGCAACTCGCAAAGTTCTTCCAAGACCTCCGGACTCCATTGAACTTTCTTTCCCGGGGGAAAGCCCTTTCGCATAAAGTGCCATTTTTGGCCGAGCTTCTTCCAGGGCGTGTGGTCGTCGAGATTGAGTTCTTTGCGTTCTTCCACCTTCGAGAAGCCCGCGACCGCTTCTTCGATGAACTGCCAGAACTCGGGCTTGTCTATTTCTTCCAGTGTGAATGCTCGCACTTCGACTTCCTGCCACGGACCCTTTGCTGATTTAACTTTCACGCGCGGTTCGTTGCCGTAACTGGCAATGTCGTCCATCTGGTTGAGCGTCTTAAGATCGAGTCTTTGGGCCAACTCTTTGCGATCGAAAGTTCCTCGATAGACACGAAACTTCATTTTCAGCAGCCAGGTTTCCGCGGTAATGGCGTGAAAGAACCAGCCATCGGTCTTCTTTTGAGCCGCGATCTCGACCACGCTACGGGCGTTCCAATTGGTCTCGCTGAACTCGCCCAGTTCGTGAATACGATCGACCACGCGGGCGAGCACTTCGCCCTCCCACTTACACGGGTCGCCTTTGCGATCCACGCGGTCGCGCGTATGCCAACCGCGGCCGTCCTCTTCCCAAGGCATTTTGGCACTCTTGCCGACCTCGGTGATATCGAGCTCACCCTCCTTCTTCTGCTGATCTACTGTGGCGTCGTACGGTTTGCGAGCAACCAGCGGACCAGCAGCGAGGACCGGAGCAAGGGCGATTCCCGTGTAGGAAGGAAGTCGAATAGTCGCCTCACCTTTGCCGCCCAGGGCATACTCGACCAGTCTCTCTGGCGTCCCCGAGAACACGACCCGCCCGCCGCCTTCACCGGCTTCTGGTCCCATGTCAATGATCCAGTCGGCTTGCTTGATTACATCGAGGTTGTGTTCGATTACAACTACGGTATTGCCAAGATCGACAAGACGCTGGAGAACTTCCAGCAACTTGGCAAGATCATCGAAGTGCAATCCCGTGGTGGGTTCGTCGAGTAAGTACAAAGTTCGACCGGTGTCTGGTCGCGACAATTCGGAGGCAAGTTTCACGCGTTGCGCTTCGCCACCAGAGAGAGTTGGTGCGGGCTGACCGAGCGTGAGGTAGTCGAGTCCTACGTCGCAGAGCGTTTGCAGAATACGCCGAATCTTGGGTATGTTCTCGAACAACACAACGGCTTCGCCGCAGGTCATGTCGAGCACGTCACTGATCGAGCGACCGTGGAACGTAACGGCTAATGTCTCCGGGTTGTAGCGCTTGCCGCGGCACGTTTCACATTCGACCCACACATCCGGCAAAAAGTGCATTTCAATGCATTGCTGGCCGTTGCCTTCGCAGTCGTCGCAACGACCGCCGGGAACATTAAAGCTAAAACGCCGCGCGGTATAGCCGCGAAGCTTTGCCTCGGGCAACTGCGCGAACATCATGCGAATCAATTCAAAGACGCCCGTATAAGTCGCAGGATTGGAGGTCGGCGAGTTGCCGATCGGCTGTTGATCGACGCGGATCACCTTATTGATATGTTCAATGCCGCGAATCTCTTTGTGGGCACCGGGAATCGTACTCGCCCGGTGCAGGCTTCTCGCCAACGCACTGTACAGCACGTCTTCGATCAATGAACTTTTTCCGCTTCCGCTGGGGCCTGTGATGGCCGTCAGCGTCCCGAGAGGAATCTGAACGTCGACGTCTTGCAGGTTGTGGTGGCGCGCGCCGATGATGTCGAGAGATAAGAATCGAGGGTCAAGAGCCACGGCCGTAGTCGTTGGCACCCGCGTTTCGGCGCTCGACTTACGACTTTCGCCTCTCCGCTCTTTCGGCACCGGAATCGCTTTCTTGCCGCTCAAGTACGGCCCGGTCACGGAAGCCCGACGCTTCATGATTCTTTCGACGGTTCCCTCCGCGACGATTTGGCCTCCACCCTTCCCAGCCATGGGACCAAAGTCACAAATGTAATCACTGCCATCGATAACTTCTTTGTCGTGCTCGACGACGAGCAGCGTATTGCCCAGATCACGCAGTCGATGTAACGCTGCGAGCAAGCGAGTGTTGTCGCGAGGGTGCAATCCGATCGTAGGTTCGTCGAGAACATAGAGCACTCCGCACAAACCGCTGCCAAGTTGGCTGGCAAGGCGAATGCGTTGCGCTTCGCCATTCGAGAGTGTTGCAGCACCGCGTCCGATCGACAAATACTCTAGGCCTACATCGTTCAAGAATGCCACACGACCGATGATCTCTCGAATCAACTCGCCGGCGATCTTGCGATCTCGTTCCGTCAATTTCCAACTGCTAATGACTTGCTGCAACTGGCCCAAAGGCATGCGGCAGTAATCGTCGATCGTATGCCCATGAAACCGAACCGCCGATGCGTCGTCTCGCAGTCGGCTTCCCGAGCATGTCGAACAATCGACCTCGTCAACGAATTGTTCGAGCTGCTTGCGGAAAGATGGCGAAGTCTTTGAAGCCTCGTCCAAGGCGGGGTAAAGTCCCTTGAACTGAAACCGAAATAGAACTCGCTCCTTGTTGGCTGCCTGTCCATCGTCCCCTGTTAGCGGCGTCTTGGCCTCAAACCAATCTTCACCCGCGCCATGCATGATGATTCGGCGATGGCGTGACGAAAGGTGCTCAAAGGGAACATCCAGCGGTAACCCAGTATCACGCGCAAGTGCCTCAAGCATCATCCGCGACATGGGATTGGTCGGGTCGGGCCACAAAGCTACGGCACCCTCGGCAAGCGACAGTTTCGGATCTCGTAGCAACGCCGTGGGGTTAGCACCGACTTCAACACCAAGTCCTTCGCAGGCCTGGCACCAACCGAGATAGCTGTTGAACGAGAAACTGTGCGGCGTGAGCGGCTCGAAGCTGCGCCCACAATGACTGCACGCCAGATGCTGGCTGTGTGTGACGACAGGCCAACGCGGCTCGGGGACATCGTCCGCTGGATATGCAACTTGCAAGACGCCTTTGCCAAAAGCCAAAGCTTGTTCGATGCTTTCCGCAATTCGTGATCGAGACTCGTGCTTGACCACGATTCGGTCAATGACAACCGATACCTCATGCTTGCGTTTACGATCGATGGTCGGTGGCGAATCGATCGAATGCGTTTCGCCATCGATGCGAACGCGCGGGTAGCCGGCGGCGCGAATCTCTTCCCAACGGGTCTCGTACTTCTCGCCAACCGGAACGTCCAATGGAGCCATCAAGTACAGACGCGTGCCCTGAGGTTCCGCCAGGATCTTGTCCACAACTTGATCGACCGTTTGGGTTCCAATCTCGATATCACAGTCCGGACAGTAGAGCTGCCCGGCCCGGGCCATCAAGATTCGAAAGTAATCATAGATTTCAGTGACCGTGCCCACGGTGCTTCGCGGAGTGTTGCCGAGGTTTTTCTGTTCGATGGCAATCGCGGGCGATAGGCCGTCAATGTGTTCGACCTGCGGCTTCTGCATCTGAGCGACGAATTGACGGGCGTAGGAACTGAGGCTTTCGACGTAGCGCCTTTGGCCTTCGGCATAAATCGTATTCATCGCCAGCGAACTCTTGCCGGAGCCGCTAGGCCCGCAAAAGACCGTCATTTTGTCGCGAGCCACCGCGACATCGACACCCTTGAGGTTGTGCTGGTGTGCGCCGGTGACTGTAATTTGCTTTGCGATTCTTGCTAGCGCATCACGCGTCTCTTTGGAGCGTTCTGCTTTCGCGTGCGAACTTCTCGCAGCCGAGCCGTCCAGGTGCGCGGCAAGTGCCTTGCCGGTCCGCGACGCTTTGACTTGCATAATTTCTTCCGGAGTGCCTGTCGCAATGACCTCCCCGCCGCCAGCACCGCCTTCGGGGCCAAGGTCGATCACCCAGTCCGCCGTCTTGATGACATCGAGGTTGTGCTCGACGACCAACACGGTGTTGCCAGGCTCAACAAAATCGTGCAAAACCTTGAGCAACAACTTAATGTCCGCAAAGTGTAATCCCGTGGTCGGCTCGTCCAGCAAGTACAGCGTCTGTCCCGTGCTTTTCTTGGCGAGTTCCTTGGCCAACTTGATACGCTGTGCCTCGCCGCCGGACAATGTTGGTGAAGGCTGGCCGAGTTTAATGTAGTCGAGTCCAACGTCATGCAATGTTTGCAACTTGTGCCGCACTTTTGGGATGTTCTCGAACAGATCAAGCAACTGTTGGACATCCATTTCCAGGACTTCGGCGATCGATTTGTCCTTGAACTTTACCTGTAACGTCTCGCGGCTGTAACGATGGCCTTCACATACCGGGCAAGTCACCCATACGTCTGCGAGAAAATCCATCTCTAGCTTGTTCGAGCCATTTCCCTCGCAAGCTTCGCAACGGCCGCCGGTAACATTGAAGCTGAATCGTCCGGGCTTATAACCGCGACGTTTGGCTTCTGGGAGTTGTGTGAACAGGTGCCGAATTTCATCGAACACCTTGATGTAGGTTCCCGGATTCGACCGCGGTGTGCGTCCGATCGGTGATTGATCTATTGCAATCAGCTTGTCGAGATGCTCCAGACCTTCAATCGCCTCATACGCCCCGGGCGATCCTTCACCCCCGTTAAGGTCTCGACGTAGCGTTTCAACGAGAATGTCGTTGACGAGCGAACTCTTCCCGGAACCCGAGACACCTGTAATGCAGACAAAAGCTCCCAGCGGAATCTCGGCGACGATATTCTTCAAATTGTTATGAGTGGCACCGATGATTCGCAGTGTCTTTTCGCCGATGGGCCGCCGCTGCTTTGGTACTTCAATCTGTTCGGTGCCGCTCAAGTACTGGCCGGTCAAGCTGCGCGGCTCCTTCATCAACTTGGCGGGAGAGCCTTCGACGACGACTTCGCCGCCGCGAACTCCTGGCCCGGGCCCAAAGTCGATGATATGATCGGCCGCGCGCATCGTATCTTCGTCATGCTCGACGACCACCACCGTGTTGCCCATGTCGCGCAATCGACAAAGCGTATCGATCAATCGCGTGTTGTCGCGAGCATGTAATCCAATCGACGGTTCGTCGAGTATGTAGAGGACGCCGACCAGTCCGGAGCCGATCTGGCCCGCGAGGCGAATGCGCTGTGATTCACCGCCGGACAGCGTTGGAGCCGTGCGATTCAGCGAAAGGTAATCGAGGCCAACATTGAGCAAAAAACCAAGGCGACCGCAGATCTCTTTCAACGCTTCCGTGGCGATCAGTGTCTGCGTTGGATCAAGCACAAGGTTGCCGAAGAAGTCCACGGCGTCGCTGATCGCTAGACCACAGACCTGCGGCAACGATTGCGACGCGTGGTCTGCAAACTTTTCGTGGCTCGATGTGATTCGCACCGCACAAGCTTGTTGGTTTAAGCGTTGCCCGTTACAGTCCGGGCATAGCATCGTCCGCATGTAACTCTCGAGCTGGCGCCGTTGCGGCACACTGTTCGAGTTCTTGTATTTGCTCAATAAGTCAGGAACGATTCCCTCGAACTCACCGCCATACTTCATCGGCGACTTGCCGCCGCGCCATGTGTAGGTGATGTGCAAATTGCCGGTGCCCCACAGCCACATTTGCTGAAGTGCAGGATCGAGCTCCTCCCAGGCTGTTTCGAGCATGGTGCCCGATTCGAGTTCATGCACTCGTTCGATGGTCTCAGCCACACCGCTATATATGTGTCGCCGCCAACGTCCGAGATCCTTCCAGCGACCGATCAGCTCGAAGCAGCCTTGCTGAAAGTTTAACGACGGATTGGGAATTAGCAGTTCGGGATCGAACGAGTAAAGTTCGCCCAAGCCGTCGCACTCGTAACACATGCCCTGTGGGCTGTTGAAACTGAACAGTTGCGGCGTGGGCGGTTCGAAACTGAGTCCACAATCGGCGCAGGCATAATCGATTGAGAAGATCGTGTCATTGGCTCGCGATTTCGTGCGGCCCTGCGAATTGTTGTTCTCACTCTCGTCCCCCAGCGTTTCGATGAACATGGTTCCTTTGCCAATGTTCAGCGCTAACTCGACGGCTTCGGCTAGCCGGGGACGGACATTCGCTTTGATCTCCAGACGATCAATGACGACTTCGATGTTGTGACGCATCTGGCGATCGAGTCGAAGATCGTCATTCAGCGAGACGGTTTCTCCGTCGACTCTCGCACGCACGAAGCCTTGTTTGAGAAGATCTACAAACAGATCACGATACTCACCCTTCTGTCCACGAATCATGGGTGCCAAGACCGAGAACTTAGTCTCCTTGGGCAGCATCAAAATGCGGGCGATGATTTGTTCTCGCGTCTGGCTCTTGATCGCCTGACCACACTTGGGGCAGTAGCCCTGTCCCACCCGAGCGAATAGCACACGTAAGTAGTCGTAGATCTCGGTGATCGTACCTACCGTCGACCGTGGATTATTGCCGCTCGACTTTTGCGAGATGGAGATCGACGGACTCAAGCCACCGAGATAGTCGACATCTGGCTTGGGCATTTGCCCGAGGAACTGGCGCGCAAAACTCGACAGACTTTCGACGTAGCGCCGCTGTCCTTCGGCATAGACGGTGTCGAAGGCTAGAGAACTCTTTCCAGAGCCGCTAACTCCGGTCAAACAAATCAACTTGTTACGCGGCAGGATGAGGTCGACGTCGCGCAGGTTATGCTCGCGAGCGCCCTTGATCACAATGTCTGAGGATGCCATTTCTTGCGTCGTTCGTGCGAGTCCGTTCGTGGAAAGCGAACTTCCCATTCTATGGAAATGGGGCAAAGTCCGATACCGTCCGAGCAGCTAGACGCTATCTGAAAAGTGACAGCAAGTTATGGAAGTTGACTCGAACCGCGAAAGGCATCATGCGGAGCACCGCTTCCTATGGCGGACAGACACGCCCGAGTTGGCGACGTAAACAAGCCGGCGCTAGCCACGATTTCGTGCGTGATCCGTCACCTTCAGTGGCAGTGACGCCAGAAACGATCGATACCTTCGTCCGAGTGGCGCAGAGACCCGGTGCGTGATTCGTTCTGATACGCCTATTCTTCCGCCTTGGATTTCTTTTTGGGGGAAGCGACCAGGATCTCGCTATTGCTTTGCGGGACGGTCCGTGCCGAAGCCAAAAGCTGTCGCATCTCGCGAGAAATTTCAGGGCTTGTCGCGGAAACGTCGTGTTCTTCGGCGATGTCCGAGAAAAGATCGTAGAGCTCAAACGTCGTTCGTGCCGGATCGCCGACTTGTTGAAGGTGGGCTTTCCAGTTTCCTTTGCGAATTGCCTGCCAGCCCGATTTGCCGGTAGTTTCCCAGTACAGGTAGTCGTGTTGCTTCTGTCCGTCTTGGCCCAACAGTGTTGGTAGGAAGCTGATGCCGTCGATACCGGAGGGTACATCGACACCGGCGAGTTCAGCCGCCGTGGGTAGCAGATCCCAATGAGCGGAAAGATGTTCCGTCTCAGAATGCTCCGCGATCTTGCCGGGCCAGCGAGCGATCATCGGACAGCGGATCCCGCCGTCGTACAGCTCGAACTTGATGCCTCGGTAAGGCCCGTTGCCATCGAAGAATTTTGGATCCGCGCCGCCGGCCGAAGTCGGTCCATTGTCGCTGCTGAAGATGACCAGCGTGTTGCCGGCCAATCCGAGTTCATCGACCAAGTCGACGATGCGCCCCACGCTGCGGTCGAGCCGTGAGACCATCCCGGCAAAGGCGGCGTGCGGCGTCTGCTGGTGGATATAATGCTGGCCGCCCGGAGTGCCGTAAGGCTTCGTCTCTTCGATCTTACCGATCCACGGTTTCAGATCGTCATCCGGAACATCCAGATCGACATGCGCCAGCGTGAAAGGGACGTACAGGAAAAACGGTGCGTCGCGATGGTCGCGAATGAACTGCAACGCTTCGCGCGTGAACTCGTCGTGGCTGTAGTGCGTGCGTTTCACCGGGTTGTCCGGATAGAGAACCTTCTGGTCATTGCGCCACAAGAACGGCGGGTAATGGTGATGGGCGTTGGATTGGTTCAGGTAACCGAAGAACAGGTCGAAGCCTTGCCGCCAGGGCACGCCGGTAGTGCCCGCTTCGCCGACACCCCATTTGCCGATCGCGGCGGTTTGATAGCCCGCGGCTTTCAGCACCTCGGCAATCGTCACGTCCTCGGGCAGCAGCGGGCCATGGCCGTTCTTGCGAACGCGCGTGTGGCCGGTGTGCTGGCCGGTCATCAGGCAACTGCGCGTCGGCGCGCACATCGCGGCGCCTGAGTAGTGCTCGGTGAAACGCATGCCCTCGGTCGCCAACTGGTCGATCCGCGGCGTCTTCAACAAGCGTTGTCCGTAACAGCCGATATCACCAATGCCGAGGTCGTCGGCCAGGATGTAGATAATGTTGGGCTTGGATGCCCGCGATCCTTCAGCGGCATGGGATGCGGCCCGCGGTGCGAGCAGCAAGACGAGGTGCAGGGCGAGGAGACAGGTGCGTGGCATGATTAACTCAAGGGTTCGTGATGGGCAGAGAACTGATGACTTCGCGGAACCGCGTTTGGTCGATGACGGCCTTGCCGGCTCGAACATCTTCTTCGGTGAAGGTCGCCATCAGCACTTCACCCAGCGGCGTTCGCTGGTGGTCGTAGATGATATGGATTGTGCCGTCTTCAGCCTGGACGCCGTCGGGATAGGTCACGCCCTCGCGTTCATCGAGCACCAGGCCGCCCTGCCAAGTCATACCGTCATCATCGGAGATGAAGGCCGTGAGCTTCTCGCGTTTCACCTTTTCATCGATCGGGCCATGCTTCACCAGCAACAGAGCCCCGGACTTCAGGCGTCGTAGAAAAAACCGCGACGTGGGATGTGGAATCGCAATGCGTTTCACTGGAGCCCAAGTCCGCCCCCAGTCCTGTGAAGTCGTCTCCGCCAGTCCCTGACAGCGGACCATCATCCACAGCGAACCGTCTCGCCGCTCGACAATCATCGGTTCGTCGGGGCCGCGCGTCTTCGCATCTTCGATGTTGGCGGTGCCGCGGAGTTGAAACGTCTGGCCCTGATCCGTCGAGGCGTAAACTTTGATGCTGTTGTCGGCTTTCCACACCGACGAAGTGAGCAGCCAGTCGCCGTTACTGAGCACGGTCGGTTTATTTAGCATGATGCCGTCGCCCAGGCGTCGGGGCTTGGTCCACTGCAGGTTTTCGGCGTCAGGATCGTCGGTCGTGATTGCCCAGATGCCATAACGGCCATCCTGCTGTCCGGCACTCTGGCCCCAGAACAACCACAAGCGGCCCAGCGGGTCGATCCAGATGGCAGCCGACATCGCGCGCGTTCCCTTGCGCGGCAGAATCATGACCCGCACTTCCGACCACGATGCTCCGTCGTCATCGCTGCTGCGCACGACTTGAAAATTGCGAGTGCTCTCGACATCGCGGCCGTAAACGACCCACAGCCGCCCCTTTGCTGTGCGTTCGATGCCAGCCACTCCCTGCCGCTTTGTCGGCGGAATGTGTTGTTTCCAGGGCGAGATGATCACGTGCGCAGGTTGCAGCGCAATGTCATCGGCGGGTGCTTCGGCATAGGCGACGCTGGTCCAAGCGCCGAGCAGCAGCGAGAAGATGCTGGTAGCGATGAGTTGCTTCACTGATCCTTCTTTCTCGACTTCTTCTTGCTGGCTTTGGGAGTGGCGTCGGCTCGCCATGCTGGATTCGCCTGCTCGGGAAGAGTTGCGGGAACGCGCTCGATCCACCCCAGCAAGTCGTCCAGGAGCTCGTCGCGCTGCACAGTCCGGCTCAGCGCGAGGTTGGTTGTTTCGCCGGGGTCGCTGGCCAGGTTGTAAAGCTCCACAGCGTTGTTGGTAGCAAGCCTTTCTCTTCCCCCGTCGAGCTGCCATTCTTCGTGATAGAGGTGCAGCTTCCATTCGCCTTTGCGTATGACCGTCACTGGCCGGGTGCGGAAGACCGGATCGCGACCGCGCGGGACGGGACCATCGAGATAGCCTGGAAAATGCCAGAAAATGGACTGGCGATTCAGCGACGCCCCGCCTTTGAACAAGGGAATTAGGTTCTCGCCATCCAGCGGAGACCCAGGCGGCTCTGCACCCGCAGCAGCCAGGAACGTGGGATAGAAGTCGATGTTCAGCACCGGCACATCGCAGGTCGAACCCGGCTGAACCACGCCCGGCCAGCGGACGATCATCGGCACACGAATGCCGCCTTCGTAGTAGCAACCCTTCTTGCCTCGCAGCGGTTCCTGCAGGACGTGGGTGCCGCCGTTGTCCGAGGTGAAGACCACCAGTGTGTTCTCTTCCAGTCCCAGCACCTTGAGCTTTTCGAGGACCATTCCAATGCCCGTGTCCAGATCCGCCAGACAGGCACCCAGCAGCGGGTCGCCGTGCCCCAGTTGTCCCTTCGGCTTCTCCTTGAAATGGGCCAGAGTCTCCGCTCGCCCCTGCAAGGCTGAGTGAACGGCGTAGTGCGGCAGATAGGCGAAGAAGGGTCCCTGCTTGTTCGCGTCGATAAAGTCGCAGGCGGCTTGGGTGATGGAGAAAATGGCTTTCGGGTCCGCCGGGTCTTTGCTGTTCAGACCGTGCTGCGAAACCTTTACCACATCGAATCCCGCATGCTCCGACTTTCCTGTTGCCGAGTCCTTCATGTGGCATTTCCCAAAGAAGCCGGTGGCATAGCCGGCCGCCTTCAGCGATTGGCCCATGGTCACGGTTTCAAGCGGCAGATTGCCGCGGTTCGCAATGGGAATCATCCGCATCAATTCGACGGGGCCGCGGTTGGTGCTGCCGACGGCGTAAACGCCATGCCGCGCCGTGTATTGACCGGAAAGCATGCAGGCGCGGCTGGGCTGACAATTGCCGGCCGAGGCGTACGCATTGCGAAAGACCATGCCCTGCCCGGCCAGACGGTCGAGATTCGGCGTTTCGCAGTAGTCCGATCCGGTGAAACCGGTTTCCTGCCAACCCAGGTCGTCAGCAAGTATTAGGACGATATTAGGTACACTCCTAGAAGTGGATACGGAGGCATATATACAAGCATCTGTTGACAATAACGCCGATAGTGCAGTAAGAATGAGTGTAGTAATTGTGTGTAGTAAATCGCCATCTAATGAGTTTGGCCGTGAATCGGTCGTTTTTAATGTGGTTCGCATTTGGACTTCTCCAGGGGGTGGCTGGCCCCAGTATCGATCGCGGAGTTCAGAGAGTCAACTTTGCGATGTACTCGGGAGCGTTTGGAAAGAGGTAAAGAAGGATGGGTCGAAAAGCTAAGAAACGACGACAGTCCCAGGGGTCTGCTTGGCTGTGGAAGCAGACCGACTGTTGGTACTACACGCAGCCTGGCACGAAGAAGCGGGTCGCGCTCTTCGATGAGAATGGCCAGCGGATTCGTGGGAAGGAGAACAAAGAAGCGGCCGAAGTTGCGTTAGCTCGCGAGAAGCTGACATGGGGCGAGGAAATCGGTGTAGCGAATGGAGGCGGCGAATGGATTGTGGCAAGGGTCTGCTCGGAGTATCTGCAGTACTGCGAGCGCGGCTTGGCAAGCGGATCCATCAGCCAGAGCCATTGGACGAATTCGAAGTCTTTCCTCAATGACCTGTGCGGGTTTTGCGGAGCGCTGCCGGTGGCGCAGCTGAAAAAAGGCCACGTGCAGAAGTGGATCGATAAGCATGACACATGGAAGAGCCGAGCGACGGTTCGCGGTGTAATCGCCATTGTGCTCGCGGCCTTCAACCGAGCGGACGAGATGTTCGGAATTGCAAATCCGATCAAGGCATTGAAGAAGCCGAAGTCGGAACCTCGGTTGGCGTCGATAACTCCAGACGAAGAGCAGGCACTTTACGGTGCCACGGAGCCGTGCTTTGGCAACTTCCTGTTCGCCGCAATACACACAGGGTTGCGACCGTTCTGTGAGCTGGCGAAGCTGACGGCCGACGACGTCGAAGAGTCGGAACGTGGGATGATGTGGCGAGTGTATTCGTCAAAGACGAAGAAAACTCGCAAGATTCCGGTTCGGCCTGAAGTCGCCAAGCTAACGCGGCAGCTGGTGAAGACGGCACCTAAAGGCTCGGGCAAGCCGATCTTTCGCAACACCCAAGGGAATCCTTGGAAGCGAATGACCGGTGTCGTTCGATTCATCGCGCTCAAAGAAAAGTTGCAGTGGGACACGGACCCCGTCAAGAGCAAATACTCGTGCTACTCGTGTCGGCATACGTTTGCACATCGCATGTTGTCGGGATACTGGACTGATGGTGTGGGCTGTTCTATCGAAACATTAGCTGAGTTGATTGGCGACACACCAAAGGTTGCGTTTGATCACTATGGTCGGGAATGGGGACAACATTACCAAGAGCCGCTTTGGAATGCGATCGGCGAAGGCAAGCGACGAAAGAGTCGTCCGCAAGGCAAGCAATCTGCCCAGGGCGAAGACCGAGCGCGTCCTCGCAAAGCGGTGGCTGCGACCGCCGACAAGAGATCCGCGCGGTCGCGATTAAAGTCGTCGACGGATAAACGGGCCTCACGGAGCAAGCAGAATACATGACATCGACGAGCACGCCACGTCGCCGCAACTCGCGAGGGACCGCATGGTATTGGCGACAAACTGATAGCTGGTATTACACGCCGCCGGGGACCAAGCAGCGGGTTCGACTCTTAGACGAAGACGGTCGTCCGATTCGTGGCACGCGCAACCGCCCCGCTGCTGAGTTGGCGTTGGCGCGCGTCAAAGCCTCTGGCAATTGGCGACCCCAGGCAGAGGAAGTTAGTGAGAGTGTCTGGTTGGTGGCAAGAGTGTGCTCGGAGTTCATCGAGTACACTCGGCAACGAACCGCATCTGGAAGCCTCACTGCGGAGTATCGAGACGAAGTTGCCCGCTACCTTAACGACCTGTGCAGTTACTGCGGTGCGTTGGCGGTCAACGAGCTACGCAAGGGGCATGTCCAACTCTGGATCGAAAGCCATTCGACATGGCGATCACCAGCGACGCAACGTAATGCCATCACGACAGTCCTCAGCGCGTTCAATCACGCTCAAGAAATGTACGACGTTCCTAGTCCCCTGAGAGGTTTGAAAAAACCGCCGCAGCGACCTCGCCTGCATTCGTTTACTGCGGAGGAGGAGCAAGCGGTGTATTCGGCGACCGACGAGCCGTTTCGCAATTTCTTGTTCGCGGCGGTGCACACCGGTTTGCGACCCTACTGCGAACTCGCAAAACTGACTGCGGATGATGTCGTGGAAACGGATCGAGGCATGATGTGGAGGGTGTACTCTTCGAAGACGAAAAAGACACGTAAGATTCCCATTCGCGAAGATGTCGCCAAGCTGACGCGACGATTGATCGCTGACGCTCCAGCCGCCGCCGACACAACGGTTTTTCGCAACGCTCAACACCGCCCTTGGAAGAAGGTCACAGGTGTCGGACGATTCTTGAAGATCAAACGCGAACTTGGCTGGGATCAAGATGATGTCCGAACGAACTATTCGAGTTACACATGTCGGCACACATTCGCGCACCGGATGCTCGCCGGATACTGGAACAACGGCGAAGGTTGTTCGATCGAAACATTGGCGGAGCTGATCGGCGATACGCCAAAGGTCGCGTTCGATCATTACGGTCGTGAGTGGGGGCAGCACTACCAGGAACCGCTATGGGCGGCGATCGGTGTCGGGTAGTGCTAATGCGGTCGGAGCTGATTGGTGCGAATGGACTGACCGCGTTTTGACCGTCACACTGATGTAGAACTCCTGTTTGAGCTGGCATTGTCTCGTCCGCAGGTTGTGACCCATGTCGGTTCGTCATTTAGGCACGAACAACGGGTAGTTGGCTGCGTCGGACGATGAAGCCGACGCAGCTTTGCAGGTTGCACTTCTGAGGCGGTTGCCAATAGTTGCGGCGTCCGTCCGGAACCACCTCGGTTATTCAGAAACGTCACGTCCCACGAGTTTTCGGCGTCTTGTTTTCCCGAATGAGTTTTCGGACAATCAAACCGCATTCGAGCTTGCGATACCGCATTTCCATGGTGGTGCGTGTCATCAAACGACCGATTTATGCTTCGGTTCAAATCTTGTCACCCACCCGAAATCAAGACAGATTGCCGCGCCAGCTCGCGACTGGCATTTGGATAGTCTGACCGGCCCCATTCACGATTGAAAAGCGGGGCCTCACTTCTACGGGCTGCGGATGTTACATCGTCACAGACCGGCAAGTTCTCCGCCCCTTTCCGTCATTCGATTGTTTTCTCGCCCTCAAATGTCGTGTTCCAACGCCTAGAATGGCGATTGGGGATTTTTCTGAAAGATTTCTCCGCCAGCTGTGTGTTCATGGAGAGAGGATAGCGATATGCCGCACTGGCCGGAAACAAACGAGAACTTGATTTTGCGGGTCAGAGATCCCGCTGACGCTCCGGCTTGGTCGGTGTTTCTTGAGATTTACCAGCCCGTCGTTTACCGAATGGCCCGTGGTCGCGGATTGCAACACGCCGACGCGGAGGATTTGACTCAACAGGTATTTCATTCCGTCGCGCAGTCGATAAATCGCTGGAAGCCTGGTCCTGACCTCCCCCCGTTTCGCGCATGGCTGAGCCGCATCGCGCGGAACGCGATCGTTAACGCCCTCACCAGGTCGGTCAAGGAGCAAGCTAAGGGTGGTTCAAGCGTTGGGGATCTGCTGTCGGCGATTCCAAACCGGAAGGCCGAAACGACGCAGGAATTAGCGCATTTGGGGCAGATGCAGACGCTGCGTTGGGCCGCCAATCGGATACGCCACGAGTTCAGTGAAGATACGTGGGACATGTTTTGGAAGACCACTATCGAGGGTCGCGACGTGGCCCAAGTTGCCGAGAGCATGGGACGGAGTCGCGGGGCGATCTACATGTCCCGGTACCGTGTCACGCAAAGATTAAAAGAGAAGGTCCAGGAAGCGCCGGAAATCGGGAGCGATATCGAATGACTGTTTCGTCCTCTTGTCTGTTACCGTCCGAAGTCGCGGCTTTGCTATCCGACGCTTTACCGCGTGATCGTCGCTGCGATGTCGAGGATCACTTGGGGGATTGCCCCAACTGCCGAGAGGCGATTGAGAATGCGATCGGACCTGAGCAGTGGTGGAAACGCGTCCAGGTGTCGCTGTCGGGTGATGACCAGCCACGGGCGATCGATGAGGTGGGTGATTACCCAGATGTTTCAACCGCCGCGATTACGCAACTGGTCGATCTATTAGGACCATCGGATGACCCGCGGATGTTGGGGCGGATTGGTGCTTACGAAGTCGTGGGCCTCCTGGGACAAGGCGGCATGGGGGCCGTTTTTAAGGCGCTGGATCGCTCGCTCAATCGATATGTCGCGATCAAGATCATGCTTCCGCACTTGGCTGCGTCGGCATCAGCGCGCAAGCGGTTCGCTAGGGAAGGACAAGCGATCGCGGCTGTTGTCGACGACCACGTCATGGCAGTTCACGCAGTCGACCAATGGCGGGGTATTCCATATTTGGTAACGACTTACTCCCGAGGCATTTCGCTGCAGAAACGACTTGAACAAGAGGGCAATCTGGAGCTTCGCGAAATCTTGCGAATAGGTTTGCAGACGGCTCGTGGCTTGTCGGCGGCCCACGCGCAAGGCATCGTTCATCGCGACGTCAAACCCGCCAACATCTTTCTCGACACTCACGTGGAACGCGTGCAACTGATGGATTTTGGGCTGGCGCAAGCCACGGACGACGCGAGCTTGACGCGCTCGGGAATGCTGGCCGGCACTCCACTCTATATGTCCCCGGAGCAAGCGCGAGGTGAACAGGTCGACCATCGCAGTGACCTATTCAGTCTAGGCGGAATTCTCTACACGGCTTGTACGGGCCGCCCTGCGTTCCGCGCTGAGACTTCTTATGGGATCCTCCGCCGCATTACCGACGACGCACCGCGACCCATTCGAGAACGCAATCCGGACATCCCGGAATGGATGTGTCAGATCATTGATCGCCTCCTGGCCAAGGATCCTGCCGAGAGATTTCAGAGTGCCAACGAAGTGGCGGAGTTGTTCGAAGGTTGTTTGGCGCACTTGCAACAGCCGACTCAGGTGGAGCTTCCGGATTGTGCGCCGAAGTCAGCTTTGGTCGCGCCGTCCGAATGTTCTACTTCAACGTCTCGTTTCAAGCGTCTGGTCCGCGTGGGAGTATTGGTGATGATTTCGCTAGCTGGACTGACAACGATCGCGGCCTTGATGATGCAGGTCACCGCCGCACCTAACATCGCAGGTTCCTGGAGTGGTGAGCAATGGCCGACGATTACCCTACAGATCATGGGTGAGTCCGATGGCTGGTATTCGGGAGATATTGTGGACGCGGAGGGGCGTGAAGGCACGCTTCAATTGCATTGGACGAGGCTCCAACAACGATACAACGGCGACTGGCGTTTGGGGGAAAGCCAATTCGGCGAAATCACGTTGCGTCGCGAGACGTCGAATCGTCTTCGCGGTGCTGTGGTTTTGGATCCCACGGCTGAATCCGATGCAGCAACCGCAAGGCTTCGGGAGTTTGCGTGGCACAAACGACCTATGGGGATCGATCAGGATTCTTGGAAGTCTGTTCAACCCGACACTCAAGTTACTCAAGACCAAAGGTTGCGTTATCCGTTAAAGAAACGCCCCGAACACCTGTCTCCCAGCGCCCGATTTTGTCTGCTGCTTTTCGGACCCAGTGCGAAACACCATGTTTGGCTGATTCATGATGAAGACAAGATGTATGTCGATCTGAACGAAAACGGAGATCTTTCCGAACCCGACGAACGTTATCTGGAGAAAGAGGAGGAGGACTTTCTCGTTCCTGGGGTGACGTCACGGGGCTTTGTAGTACCGGCGTCGCTGGGCAACACGTCTGAACTGCGTTCCTACTTCCCAATGCGAGTCAGTTGGCAAACATCGGACAAGAGGGCATTGTGGATCCAGATTCCAATCGGCGATCGCTATTGGCAAGAGGCGGTGATTACCGGTTCAGCAACGGATCCGGATCACGCTCCCATCCTCCATTTTGATGGCCCGCTTAAGTATTTCCTGCTCGATCCGAAATCGTATTTTACGACCGGACGCCCGATGTCACTTTCCATCGCGATGGGAACCACCTCGTCCACCGGGGACATCAGCTATGTCGACTTTGACCAGCCGAATGACGACGCATGGCAACCGCGGCTGACTGTTCGACATTTCCCGTCCGGAACTGCCGAGTCACAGATTGTTGAGCACACGGAACTGACGGTCGCGCAATACGGAACCTACATGATCGCCACGCTGAAGCCCACACGTCCAATGCGGACAGGAGAATTGGAGATCGATGTGCGGAATCCAGCGAATGTTCGCTTTGAAGCCGAGAGGTTGCAATGCCGAATTCCCCTTCGCGAGCCAACTGAAAACCGCAGTTCGTTGTCAGATCACCCACCCCGAGGCACACCGCTGTTGGATGCCATCCGCGAATTCAACGAACGAAGCAAAAGCGATGCAATCGGCAAAGACCAGCCACCACTGACTGATGTGGAAGTGGTCGCTTCAATTCGCTGGGCGCTCAGAAACCCGACGGACCAGATGGCGGAGAAGTACATTCGTGGCCTGACCACGGTGGCCGAACACCGCGTCCTGCCAACCGGCTGGTCGATTCAAGGTGGCGCGTCATCGTTCGTTGGCAACTCCATTCAAACACCTTCGGTCGATCTCGACAGCAACAGGCCGGAAGGGCCGCGCGGTTGGTACATCGGTCTTTCCGATCGGTTGCACGACAGTATTGAATCCGTCACTCGTGATAAAGTTCATGATGTTCGCGTCCGGCTACTGCTACCAACGACGTTCTCTCCGCCGCGCAGAGTTGAGGGGGACAATCCCGACAGCACGCCACTTGCGGTCGCGATCCGTGACTTTAACAAGCGGTGTAGGACGATCGACGGCAGCCCCCAGCCGCCGTTGACCGAGGACGAAGTCGTTGCGGCAATCGAGTACTGGAGCTCGCGCAGAGAGAAAGTACCTGTCACGAATCTCGACTTTGCGACGTTTCAGCGAATCGCAACGACTCGGACGTTGCCCAAAAACACGCAACTGGATTTGATAACGCATTTTCTTCCGGGGGATGGCAACCGGTATTCGATCTGGATGGTACGAATCCGAGTGCCCACATCGGACGGTGGAAACTACGCGTTTACAGTCCGAAAGCAATTCATCTCACTGACGAAAGTTGGGGGAGTCGACATTCAATGGGGACCGCCCGACGAGAATGGCTTGCGCTTGGGAGTGAGGCTTTCTCCGACGAACGAGACGTATCGCATTGGGCAGACAATTGAGGCGGAGTTCTTCTACCACGCCGACGGTGAGACGGCATTGCTGAGTGTCGATCCAGGCGAGCGATTGTATTCCGGCGTCGAAGCGTACACTTCGTCCGGTCAGCCACTCAAGGTATTGGCGTTGGAATACCCGAGAACCATTGACGTTTTTGACGAATATGGCTTGGGCGAATTACCCGTTTCCCTGGGGACTGGAATGATTCGGATCGCCGACCCGGAGAGTTATGAAGTCGAACGGGCCGAAATGGAATCACGCGACAAGGGCGTCCCCAGAGAAACAGTGATCTTCGCCGCTGCTGGGCAGTCGTGCCGCGTGCGATTCGTCTTGCCCAACCACGCATCCCGGCGGACAGATGTACTGAGAACGGGAGAGGTCGCTTTCTCGATCGAACGACGTTTAGAAGGCGTTGCAGCCGGACAGGGACAAGCCTCGTCTGGCTCGGAGGCCCAGCTTCTCGACAACGCCACAACGATTCAAAATACGCCCAACCAACTGACTGTCGATGTGAAGATCGCCACTCCAGTGTCGGCCACTCTCACGCCAATCGGCCCGAGTGCTCAAGAACAGCACTCGATTCCCTCGCGTGTCAGCGTTACGAAGAGCCGCACGTGGCGGGCGCTGCTGAGTGACATTCCGGGGTTTGACGCTTTGGAACTTTCGTTGTCTTTGGAGCTACCACCAGACAGCCCTGACCTGCTTGGCAACCCGACCATTCCGGTGAAGATCACTCGGGACGACATCGAACGGGTTCTTAGTGGCAATCTGGTCACCAAGATGATCTCCAATTCAAACCCAGTCGCCGGTGACGGCGTCACGCCGCCGACAGACTTGGACGAACTGGCGCGAAATAGAGACGACAGCGCAAGGGTGATCGTTCGTCTGGGCAATCGCCTTCACTATGAGCAATTGGAGACTGAAACCGCGACGAAAGCCGAAGTGAAGTTCATTGGTCCCCTGAACGCGACTCTGCGAGCGATCGACGCGAGCGAAGACTCGACACTTCGCATCCCTGTCCGAGTCGATACGCCAATTGGCGAAACCTGGCGCGCGACGCTCAGTAACATCCGCGGATACGCGAACACCGAACTGTTGATGACAATCGACATCGACAAAGCAACTGAACGGACGCGGACATATCTTGAAAACATGGTCGTCCCCGTACAGATCGAAGCCGATGATGTGGAAATGGCTCTCCGGGGACATCACGCAACGAACGTGATCCTCTATTCCCCAGGATCGAATCAAGTCACCAGCAAACTAATCGACGACGCCAGCAAGCTATCAGGCTCGCTGGACAACGGCTTTGCACGGCTGGCTGTTGTCCGCTTGGTGCAGCAGAATAGTCAGCGTGATAACAACCAGTCCACAGCCATCCCCACCCACAACCTTGTGTTGCCCTCAGGAGAACAGTGAACAATGCCTTCGCCTCCGCGAGCACCGCGTCCTACCGGGACGGTTCGCTGTCCACTTCTCATGGCGCTGCTGGTGTGCTTAGCGACAGCGTGTGCGGTAGGCCTAGCGGACCCACCGGAGTCAAAAGAGGCCGGTGCCTCTAAAGTTCCAGCCGCCGATCCCAAGTTAACGGCGGACGATAATCTCACGTGCGTTCGGACAGCCATTGAAACGGAGGCTGGGTGGTATGCGATCGCCAGGCCATGCAAGAGATTGGCAGAATCAGGCGACCTGCGCGTGATTCCAACACTGATTGGTTTGATGGACGCCGACAACTCGGAGGATTCGATCTACGGAATTGGACGTTTCGGACTGGGGCCACTAACGGGAGTCGATTATGACGAGGTCCACCATGGGCGTTGGTGGAGAAAATGGTGGGCCGTGAACAAGCATCACTTTCGCCACGAGGTTCAGGAGATGCCGATCCCCGAGTTTCCATTGACGGAACACGGTAAACGGTTCGCCGCCAGCCCACCACCACCAGATTCAATCGTGCTGAATCCGACTGCGGACGATTATCTCGCGCGCATTCAAACCGCCATCCACTCAGGCGACTGGCGAAGTGCGGGAGTGCCGTGCCAACGCTTGGCGAAACTCGGTGACCCGCGAGCGATTCCAAAACTGATCGGACTGATGGACAGTGACAACTCGAAGCCGGTAATACACGTGCTCAACATGGAGGCGCTTCAGCCGCTCACTGGAGTCACGTACGACCCGGATGCGCAGCATGGTCGCTGGTGGAGAAAGTGGTGGGCCGAGAATAAAATGCGTTTCCCCAAGGACGTTCAAGACACAGCGATTCCCACGTATCCGTTGACGAAGCACGGAACGCAGTTTGCCGCTCATCCGCCGTCCCCGGATTCGATCGTGCTGGAGCCGACGGCGGACGACTATCTTGCTCGCATCAAGACGGCCATTGAGACGGGGGACCATGATGCGATTGACATGCCGTGCCGCATTCTCTCTGAACTTGGTGACGAACGGGTCATTCCCAGGTTGATCGGATTAATGGATGCGGACAATTCGCCAATCGTTGTCAAGGAAATCGGCCCTACACTGGAATGGCTCACCGGCGTGGCTGACCACTCGTCGCGAAATGGCACGTGGTGGCGAGAGTGGTGGAATGTCAGTAAGTCAAAGTTCCCTGACGACGTCCGCGGAATTGAGATCCCCAACTATCCGAAGACGGAACATGGCAAGCGATTTGCCGAGCGCATCGAAGGTCAACCGGTCATTCTCGACCCAACACTGGACGAACTTCTGGCACTGATCGGAAGGGAAGTGAAGGAGGAAGGGAAAAATGTCGACGAAACAGCAGCTTGGATTGCCTCCTACGAGAATCCCAGGGCCATTGAACCATTGATCAACCTGATCGTTGAAGACAGCACGGGACAACTCGATAAATCAATCGGCTCTGAGTTGAAAAGACTTGCAGAAGTTGACGTCAGTGGAGTTCCCGACGCAGGCTGGTGGGAAGATTGGTGGGAAAGGAACAGAGATGAAATCAATCGTCGCATCGCGCAAACAGATGAACCACCAACCGGAAATCTCCATGTTCCCAATCACCGACTGCCACTGCCGCAGGCAGAAGATGTCAGGGAAATCCCCGCTGCGGATACACTGGTCAATGGTGACGCGCGGAAGCGGTACGTGCTGATCGGACCGAAGGAGAACGCTCAGCAACCTCGGGATGGATGGAGTTTATTGATCGTCCTGCCGGGAGGTTCCGGTGGTCCCGGTTTTCATCCGTTCGTAAAACGAATCTACAAGAATGTTTTGTCCGAAAGGTATCTGGCGGTCCAGGTGATCGCTCCGGAGTGGAATCAAAGGCAAGCCCGGCAGTTGGTCTGGCCCACCGAAAACAGTCGATTCGGGGGTGTCGAGTTCTCGAGCGAGGAATTCCTGCACGCGGTGATCTCCGACGTCCGGGACGTGTATCCACTCGATGACCGCTTCATCTTTACGCTCTCCTGGTCGTCAAGCGGCCCGGCGGCCTATGCGGCTTCACTCCGGCCAAATACACAAATCAAAGGCTCGCTCGTCGCGATGTCCGTATTCCAGCCGGCGCAACTCCCATCACTCGACGCTGCCAAAAACCAATGTTATTTCATTTTGCATTCGCCACACGACTTCATCAACATCAGCCAGGCACGCAGCGCCGAGCAATTACTGAGAGAACACGGCGCGCGCGTGAAGTTGAAAACGTACGACGGGGGGCACGGATGGCACGATGACCCCTACGGCAAGATGAAACAAGGAATCGAGTGGCTCGAGCAAACGCGGTGAAGCCAAGAACTCGACGCAGCCGGGAAGGAGACGACTCAAGCACGACGAGTGGGACAACTCAAATGCACAACGACTACGTGAGTACAAGGCAACCCTGCTCCGACGAGCCCGAATTGTCCGCTCAAACTGCCATAAACATCATGCCACGTTCCAAAGGACGACGGCGCATCTGGACAGCGTTTGTCGTCCCGCTCCTGGGACTTGTACTTGCGTTGGCGTTTCAGGCGATCATCGCAGGGGCTGCCGCAGCAGTCCTCTTGTCACATGGAGTCGACAAGTCGCAACTTCATCCTCAGATCACCGATTGGCTCACGTCACCGGGAGGAGGTTTGGCGTTGTTCATCGGCGGTCAAGTAGGGCTGGTAGTGCCCGCATTGTTTGCGGCAGTGCGTTCGTCGGAATCGTGGCGAACTCGGCTCGGCTTGGTCCCCGGAAGAAAGCTCATTTTGGTTTCATTGGTCGTGGCATTGGCATCGGCCTTGCCGATGACCGTCGGATTGGGACTCGCGGAATTGGCGGCAAGGACATTTCCTCCCGACGAAGGGACTCTGCGTTTCTTCGGGCTTCTGACGCCAACATCGGGATTCGTCTTTGTTGTGACGACTGCCTTGCTGCCAGGCTTTTTTGAGGAGATGCTCTTTCGCGGTTATGTTCAGCGCCGGCTGCTTGAACGCTGGCACCCAATGTGGGCAATTGGCGTTACGACGCTGATGTTCAGTCTGGTTCACGGTGCGCCGTACCAAATCGTCGCGGTGATTCCGCTGGGAATATGGTTTGGAGTTGTCGCATGGCGAACCGGCACAATTGTTCCGACTATCATTTCGCATGCGTTCGTCAACGGCGGACTCATATCGTGGCAGTTGCTCGCAAAGTTCAAAGCCATATCCGACACCACGCAATCGATTGCGAACATCTTCTTCTTTGGCATTGGGATACTCAGCTTCGTCCTGGGATGCAGGATGCTGGCGAGATTACAGGAGCCGATAGTTCGGCAAGTCGCACGTCGGAGTGTGGCCGTTTGAAAGCCTAATTCTACGGTTTCGCCGCCAAATCGGCACCACGAGATCCACAGGAAATCGAAATCTGTCGCGCGCACTACGTCTGGTCGGATCATCGTTCCAGGAAACCACTCAGGCCAAGCTGGCGCACGGCGCAATTCCGGACCACAACTCCCTTCGGTGTCGGAAACTCGTCGCTTCTGAACTGTTGCACTAAACGAACGATTACTGGCACAGTCGGCAACTCCGTCGCAGTGTTCTGAATGCGTTGGTGCACGATCAGGTGGGCGTGTCCTTGGAGCGCGAGCGGCGTAGGTTGCTATCGCGAAGCTCTCTTTTGTTCTCCCGGAAGTCAGTCGTCGGGCCGCCCCAACTGCACGGTGATGCCGGGGAAATCTCGCAGTTGAACGGGTGGGCGTCGTCTAGGCTGAGGCTGCGGAAATACTCGCATGGCTTCTTTCAACCGATCGATCTCGGATTCGTCGATTCGAATGCGACCTTGACCGCGACGTCCTCCTTGGAGATAGCGAATCGTTATCGCTTGCCCACGAATGACAAATTCTCCGGCGTCGGATTGGCTAAGCCACTCATAAAACGTGGAGACGGCGATTCCCAAACGCTGCGCGGCTTGGCTCGAGTTAAGATCGCCGGACGACATCGACAAGTCTCACGTACACTTTGATTTGAAGTGACACGACTTGTTGATTTTGGCGGTGGTTAATCGCGCGGCGGTCGCACGACGCGATTCTCAATATCTCGAGCAGCTTTCTTTGCTGTCAGTCGTTACCGTTGGCGAAAAGATCGTTGGACATTTGCCACAATGTGTGCAAAGCTGAAAGCTATCAAGCAAGGATAGGCTCACGGTTGGGCCTATTGCTCATTTATCCAAGGAGGTTTTGAAGATGACTTCAACAATCTACGAGCCCGAGCTTTCGAAGTGGGCTGCGGAGCGATTGGGATATCTTTCGACGCAAATTGCAGGAGCCACCTGTGCGGCTAAGTTGTGGGAACGGCTATTGCCCTTAGATCGACAACGGCTCGGCGGCGATCTGAAGGCGGCACGTGAACGCTGGCCGAGTAACGTCGCCTTGTGGATTGAATTGCGTGGCGTAAATCCCTATCGAGCCGTGTTGGACGTAGCCAAGAAGATTGACTGTCTTACGCAAGAGGATTACGAGAGTTTGCTTGTGGAAATCGGAGAAAGTGTCGATGTCGACGAAGCCATCCGCATGGCCGTCGCCGGGGGAGGCTTAGTTGTTGTGGAGCGGCCCCGTGCTGCCTACTGGAAAGGCGAAGAGGTAGAAGTTGACTTCGCTAAATACGGCGAGCCCTGGGCGTTCCTATGGGAGTTGGCTCGCCACGGAAAGGCTGGACAGCCGGTCGACCGAGATACTTTCAACGGTAGCGCGGGCACGGTCGCCAAGTTGAAGCACCGTCTTACAAAGATGCCTGAGTTTCCGGTCGATTTAAATGATTCGATTGAAGTCGTCGGTCGCGGAACCCAGCAATTGCAACTACCACGTGAGCAGATTCGAGTTTTTGAGCTCAAGGGACTTGAGGCTCTCGGCGAGTGGTTTCCATAGTTTGCCGCAGACTAGCCGTTATCTGCGGCAGTCAGGTTCCGACAAATTGCCGGCACCGCCCCCACGTCCCACGCCTGACTCAACTGCATGGTCGAGATCGAGATTGGGACGTAGGTGGGCCGAGCCTTGCATAAAGCAATCGCAGATTGCTTCCACACTCGCCTCCCGCCGACCGCTGCATGAGTCTAGTGTCGGTGCAATAGAACTCGCCGAGCGGTTGCTTTCCCTCCTCGCGACAATGTGTTGCGAAAGACGTTCCACCTTGAAATCGCGCTCGCGGTTGTGGTGAATACGAAACGTCATCGGTGACCTAGGGACCCAATCCTCGTTCAATGTTGCCGCGCGAGACCGCGCATCTCTGGCAGACTGCGCTCGATCTCTGACGATTCGTTGGGCACCAGTCTAGGTGATGCCTTCAATCTAAATAATTCGGTCCTTTGCGTCACAATTACTTGATGACGGAAGGATTAGCGTCGGCAACTCTGCTAGTTGCTGCCTTCCTTTAGCGCTTTGCACGTCTGGTTCTGAGCAATCGAAGCAATGGGAGGTTCGTGAATGCAAGTGTCAAATGTAAGTGTGGAGCCAGCGAACACCGACAATCGCCAATTTCGAGATTTGTCCCACGAGCAACGAGAATTCGCCAGCGTGTTCGGTCACCTGCTGTTGGAGAAATGGAACCGGACCCTCGATGCCCAACGAGTTGCTTCGCGGCAAGTCCGTCAAGCAGATAAGCCCAGGTGACTGATTGTCGGTTCGCCATCTGAGTCGATCGGGTGCTGATGAAGCCGCCCCCCGACGCTCCGGCTCCAGCGAGAGCCGGAGCCTTTCTTGATTACTCGCATCGTGCGATCGGTGTGCGACCCGCAGTTTGCAAAATCGCCGCCATGTCGCGAGCAATGTGAGCTCGGGAATTGCACACTATTCAGCAGCCGTAACGGCGGCAGAAGGAAAGTCAAAATGACACAAACTAATCATACGCAACAAACTGGCGATGGCACTAACGACAGTGCCGCAGTTTCATCAGTACGTCGTTCACGTCGGAGGCGACAGGCGGCTTCACAATTGAATTCCGCTGTTACGACGGACGAGATCGCGGCAAGTTACTCTCGATACAGTTCTGACCAGCAACGAGAAGAGGGTATTCTCGATCAGCAGCGAGCTTGCCGAACGTCGGCTGAGGCAAATGGTCACAAGCTCCTAGTAGAGTATGAATACGCGGACGAAGCGATATCCGGAACCAAACTTCGGCGCACCGGGCTTGACCAGTTGCTCCGTGACGCCGAGTCCGGAGAGTTCAGAGTGTTGTACTTTTACAGCCTAAGCCGTTTAGCTCGCGAGTCAGTGATCACGATGCCGATGCTCAAGCAACTCGTTCACAACTTTGGCGTACGTGTGATCAGCGTCACCGAGGGCATCGACTCGGACCGGGATGGCTGGGAGGTAATCGCCTCCATTATGAGCCTGTTGCATGAACGCTATATCAAAGAACTCAGTGCAAATGTGTTTCGCGGCCAGGAAGGTGCGGTACTGGCTGGATTCGCTGTCGGAGATCATTGCTTCGGATACACGACCGTACCAGTGGAGGGAACGGAGGCCACTCGTCATGGTAAGAACGCGAAGCCCCGGATGCGATACGTGATTGATCCGGTCACCAGTGCCTGGGTTCTCCGTATCTTCTTTTGGTTCGTTCGTGAAGGTCGTTCCATTCGTTGGATTACGCGAGAACTCAACCGCCGCAGTGCTCCGAAAGATCATCGAGCCACGACCCCAAAGTGGCACCATCAACAAGTTGCTGGTGTGTTAGGACGCGTAAAATATGTCGGTTCGTGGCCGTGGGGGGAGCGAAAGAACGCCCGTGATCCGCTGACAGGACAAGTTAGGCAAGAGGATCGCCCTGAAGACGCTTGCGAAAAGTGGATTCGAGATCTTCCATATTTGCGGATCATTGACGATGAGACGTTTGATGCCGCGCAGCGTATGCTGGACGCCAACATTGAGCGGCACGTTGCGACACGTCGCCCCAACGGAACGCTCGCTGGATCACAACGCGGTAGCACAACTCCTCGTCATCTGCTATCGGGCTTGATCCAGTGCGGTGAATGTGGTGCGACATTTCACGTCGGCGGCACTCACGGTCGCTACCTCTTCTGTCCCAACTATTCGAAGGGAAATTGTAGTTGCAAGACACAACTTCGGCGTGATCGGGCGGAGTCCATGATCTTGGAACGGATTGGCACGGGTATTCTTGACGATGACAATTGGTTTGCGGCAATTTTTGAAAGTCTGCAATGCTCCTGGCGCGAGGGCATGCGCCGACGTCCTGCCGAACTGGCCGCAGCCGAGAACTGTTTGGCCGATATCGATCGCAAAATCGAGCGTTTGATTGATCGAGTAGAGAATGGTTACGAGGACTCGGGGCTTAAAGAGCGGCTCTCGCAACGGCGCTCCGAACGACGTGAACAGCTGAAGACTATTGATCGATTGAAGAAGACCCGTGAACAAGGCTCGCACGAGCCGACCGAAGAGTGGCTCCGCTCCGAACTGAAACAGCTCGGCAGGGAACTCCGCACCGACATTCCAGCCGCTGCGATTGCGTTACGCAATCTCGTTGGCGGTAAGATCGTCGTGACAGAGGTTAGCAACGACGGGCGTAAGAGGCACGACCTGCAAGGTCGTTTCACAATCAAAGTCGATTCGGTCGCGGCTGCCGTCGCGGGATTCTCGCTGGCTCCCGAAACGATTCAAGATAGCTCCACCAGTAATTTGAGCGAACCGATCGTCATCGATTTTGTCGACCCAAGTCCGCTCGAAGGGCCATCGGAGGAGGCAAAGCGATTCTACGACATGAAGCTGATGAATAGTGAGATCGCCAAACGAATGTGTATCTCCAAGAGTCAGGTCACAAAACTCCTCAAGTACTGGTTCGAGTCGCGAGCTCTCACCATGCCTGACGGTCGCAGTCGTCGGTCAACATTAAAGCGTAAACACTCCGAGCCACCTCTGTACCAACGCATCAGCGATCAGGTCAAGCAGCTCTGTGATGACGGTTTGTTGCTTGGGGTGATCGCCAAGCGGTTGAAGTGCGACAGGAACACGATTACGAAAGCGATAACCTATTGGTACGAATCGCGAGAATTGGAAGCACCGGACGGTCGAACGCGACGCAAGACGCTTGATCGCAAACGCGAGAAGCGGCGTGGCGATGAAGACCGCGACTCCAAGAACGACGCTGCCGCTTGATGCGGCAAGCGTTATCGCGGGACGTTCAGCACCAACAGGCCGACGATGAGTCGGCCTGTTGTGTGCGCCTACCGATTCATCGGCCTTTCGTCTTTCGGCGACCTAAATAGTTACGGCTTTCGCGTCATGATTCATTGAGTAGTAGAGCCAGGCATTTTGGTCGTGTCAGTGGCTGCTCGCCGCCATTCGGACGCTACTCTCGCTGCCGCATCTTCTTTGAAGACGCCATTCATATCGAGAATCCATCGGATTCGACGCGTTTGACCGTCCTCGATGAACCCGACCGTCCCTAAGTCATGTCCCCGAATATGAAGAGGTCTGTGTGTACGAATTACTCAGTGTTTGTTTGTCTGTCGCAGCCGCGACAGCCGTGATTGCGTTTCTTCGGGAACGCAAGTTGCGGCTGGCGCTGCAACGACTCGTTAATCACCTGCTAAGTCGTTGGAGGACTAATGAAAAGAAACATGATCGTGATCGCCATCGTCATGATGGCGGTCGGTTGTCAGACGGAAAGTGAACGCGTTGCGGAACTGGCGACCAGGCACGCGTCAGAACAGGCTCAACTCAGCCGCGAAACGGTCGAGCTGCAAACAGAACTCATCGAGGGGACGCGGCAACTCGTCGATGCCGACGCACAATCTCGCCGCGACTTCTTGGAATTGGAAGGAAAGCTTGACGAGCAGCGGGTTGAGATAGGACATCGACACGATGAGTTAGAGAGAGAGCGACGCGATATCGCGAAACAGCGATATCGTGATCCGATCATCGCCAATGCTGTGGCAGCCATCGGAACTTTGTTGGCGTGCCTACTTCCGTTGTTGTTGGCAGGCTACCTGCTGAGGGCTCAGCTTCACGAGCAAGATGACTACACGATCACGGAGATCCTGTTGGACGAGATTGCAATTGAATCACCGGCCTTCGAGCAGACCAAAGTCCCCGCGTTAGACCACGAGTCTGATACGCCACGACTCGCTGACAACGCTCACGAGCCACCGCCCGAGACTTCGGACTGATACATCAAGTCACTACTCTAACGAAAGGGAGCGTCCATTGTCACACATCGTCAACATTCAAACAGAAATCCGCGACGTCGAGGCACTCGGTGCGGCGACTCGGCGGATGCAGTTGCCGCCACCTCGATACGAGGAAATTCAATTGTTCACCTCACGAGCCACGGGCTACGCCGTCCGACTAAGAGACTGGCGTTACCCGGTGATCTGTGATGTCGAATCTGGTCAGGTGGCGTTCGACAACTTCAATGGTCGGTGGGGTAAGCAAACGGAACTCGATCACTTGTTCCAAAGCTATGCGATTGAACGCACGAAGCTTGAAGCCCGGAAGCAAGGCCATACGGTTCACGAGCAGCCGCTCAATGATGGGTCCGTAAAGCTCACCGTCTGCGTGGGAGGTGCCCAATGAAGGACAGCCCACAAAAGCTCATCGAAGTGATCGTCAACAGCGATGGCACGACGCGAGTTGAGACGAGAGGCTTCAGCGGCGGTCAATGCCAAGAGGCAAGTCGCTTTCTGGAGACCGCGCTAGGTCGACGGATCGACGAAACGCTAACGCCAGAGTTTTACCAATCTGCCCACGAGCAGAATCAAGTCTCTGAGAACCTCTAAGATCACTCACCAAGATGGAAACAGCCTATGACAAGCATCACCATGCCCCGGTCCCCACCGACGCTATGTACTCGCCACACTCTGGCGACGATGCGACCTCTGCTACTCGTCGTCGAAGGCGTCAACGATGTCGAATTCCTGCGTCGCATTTCGCGAATGCTTCATCGCAGCGACTCAACGTTACCCGACTTGGGAGTGTTGGAGCAAGACGGACGACTTGTCTTCATTCCATTCGGTGGTGGCAACGTCGCCGCTTGGGTGAATCGCCTGGAACCTTTGGGCTGTCGCGAGTTTCACATCTATGATCGCGAGGTCGGTGTTGAAACTCGTCACCGCATCTCGGCGGCGAGGCGAGTCAATGCTCGGCCGAGTTGTCGTGCTTTCGTGATGGCCAAGCGAAGCTTGGAGAACTACCTCCATCCCAAAGCGCTCGCAACGGCGACAGGCATTGAGTTGCAGTTTGGTGACAATGACCCGGTCGCGGAACTGGTCGCGAAGAAACGGTTTACCGGGGAAGAGCCATTCGTCGAATGGGACCACCTCCCGCGGCGAGCGCGGAAGCGGTTTGCCAATCAAACGAAATGTTGGCTCAACACTCGCGTGGTTGAAGCCATGACGCCTGAACTCTTGCGCGATCGCGATCGCGATCCTCAGGGCGAGGTCATCACTTGGATGCAGGCCATCGCCGACATGACGCGTTAACGGGCGCAACTCGTTGGAGTTGGACTGATTCTCTGACACGAGCATTCCGCTCGTGTCTTTCCTCCTCACAATTTCAAGGGAGATGTTATGCAACTATCGCACCAACTTGCGGAGTACGTCCGTGCCTGCTTCGCGGGTGTCTGGATTGAAAGCCAGGAACACGAAGACGCGATCTTGGAGATCGCGCAACTGTGTCATCGAGAAGCATGGATGTTTGCTCAGTGGGATATCGAACAGGGGCTGAGGACGACGTGCAAGTTAGGCGACGCGTCCGTGTCCGATCCGCTTTCGGCGGTCAGGGTCGCCAACGACATATCCGATCCCGATACCGTCTGCGTTCTTGTGCTGACCAACATGCATCGTTTTCTGGGATCGGTCGAGATTGTTCAGGCGCTTGCTCGTCAGGTCCATTTGGGAAAACAACACCGCGCCACCTTGGTCATTCTGTCGCCGGTGATTCAACTTCCGCCCGAGTTGGAAAAACTGTTCGTCGTCCTACAGCACGAGTTGCCAGATCGGTCGCAACTCGAGGACATTGCACGCAGTATCGCTACGGAAGAAACCGAACTGCCATCTGCGGACGAACTGTCGCGAGTGCTCGAATCGGCCGCTGGGCTAACTCGGTACGAAGCCGAGAACGCTTTTTCGCTGTCGTTGGTTCGACATGGATGTCTGCATGCGGATGTCGTCAATGACCTCAAGGCACAAACGCTAAAGAAGAGTGGCCTTGTCGGTTTACACTCGGGTACAGAACGGTTCGATCAACTTGGTGGCCTCGATAACCTCAAGGCATTCTGTCTGCGGGCGGTGCGCCGTCAAGGAACTCGAAGTACCAGACTACGACCTCGCGGCGTACTACTACTGTCGCCTCCAGGATGCGGCAAGAGCCAGTTCGCCAAGGCACTCGGAAACGAAACTGGACGTCCAACTCTCACGCTCGACATCGGGCGGCTTATGGGAAGCCTGGTCGGTGAATCGGAAGGCAACATTCGTCGGGCGTTGCGGATCGCCGACGCGATGGCACCTTGTGTATTATTCTGTGACGAACTCGATAAGGGCCTGTCGGGAGTGGGCGGAAGCTCGCAAGCTGACTCTGGCGTTTCCAGTCGGCTATTCGGAAACTTCTTAACGTGGTTAAGCGATCGAGAGAGTGATGTGTTCGTGGTCGCCACGGCCAACGACATTTCCAAGCTGCCACCCGAATTCGCGCGTGCCGAGCGCTTCGATTCCGTCTTCTTCATCGATTTGCCAGATGCCGACCAACGGCAAGTGATTTGGCAGATCTATTCGGAGCAGTTCGGTCTCGATGAACAACCTCTGCCGAAAGATGACCTGTGGACCGGGGCCGAGATCCGAGCATGTTGTCGGCTTGCGGCATTACTGGATGTTCCGCTGATTCAGGCGGCCAACAACATCGTGCCCGTCGCGGTGACCGCTCGCGAGTCGGTGGAACGGCTACGTAGTTGGGCCGACGGTCGCTGCTTGTCGGCGGACAACACTGGCGTCTATCACGCCTCGCAATCTACCGGTAAGTCGCGAGTTCGTCGCAAGCTGCCGCGAAATCCTTCCGTGAATTGAATAACTATATATGTAGGAGTTGAGTCATATGACAGTGACAATCGAATCGCCGCCGACCCCGGCATCGAATCGCCTTCGGGCGACGATGATGGCGGCGCGGCTCAGCTTTCAGTGGTTTGGAATCACCAGGACACTATCGACCGCACAGAGATCGCAAGCCGCCGAATCGTTTGGTGCGGAAGGACACTTCTTGAACGCTGGGAAACGACTGCTCGACACACGCCATCGGCGTTACCGGGCCGTTACGGGAGTCAAGAGTCGCACGCAGGCTTTCTGGCGATCGGTCAGTTTGCCCTTCCCGGAGCCGGGCATTCGGTTGATTCGACGGGACTACGTCGAGTCCTTTCAGCAGCAAATGGCTCGCTTCCAAGGACAGCTTCGCGAAGCGGTGCAGAGCCTCGAAGATGAGTACTTGGAATTGAAGCAGTCCGCCCAGCGAAGACTCGGCGAACTCTTCGACGAGCACGATTATCCGCCATCTCTGCTGGAACTGTTTGCTATGTCTTGGGAGTTCCCGAGTGTCGAGCCGCCGCAACATTTACAGCAGCTCAGCCCCGAGTTGTACGAAGAAGAACGACGGCGGGTTGCAGCCCGTTTCGAGGAAGCTGTCTCGCTCGCTGAGCAGGCATTCGTTGAAGAGCTTTCGTCGCTCGTGTCCCATTTGAGCGAGCGACTTGCCGGTCACGACGATGGCAAGCCAAAGATCTTTCGTGATACGGCCGTTTGCAACTTGCAGGAGTTCTTCCAGCGATTTCAATCGCTCAATGTGCGGTCCAACGATCAACTCGAAGAACTCGTCCAGCAATGTCAGGCTACGGTCAGCGGTGTTCAGCCGCAAAGTCTTCGGGACGACCGATCGCTTCGTCGTCGTGTGGCCACGGAACTTTCCGCCGTGCAATCGGTCCTCGACGGCTTGCTCGTCGATCGGCCTCGGCGACGTATCCTTCGGGCCCCGAAGTAGGAGATGACGATGCAACTGTTAATCCAACCCAACGGTCACGTCCGCTGCCTTTACGACGAGTTGATCGATCTTCGCAAACTCGGCCAGATGTCGGTTGAACGAGGATCGATGGTCGAACCCGATGACGTTGGCAACTGGTTCGCCGACCTCGCCATCGTGAACGGACCAACGCTGGGACCGTTCACACTTCGTAGCCAAGCTTTGGCCGCAGAACGCCAATGGCTGGAATGCCACTGGCTTCTGCGTTCCTAGCCCATTCACTCCCGCAACTACTTCTATCGCCCCAACGGCACATCTTCGTGATGTGTCGCTGGGGTTTCTTCACTTCTTGTTCTCATTCACAAGGAAACAACCATGCAGCAATCCGACATTAACCGTGCCGTCGCCCGAGTCACCAACGAGACCATCGCGACCATCAAGCGATACGGCTTCTCGATCGAGGAAGCTCCCAGAGACTTCACATTCGTCGACGACGTTCACGAACCAGAGCGTGATCTTGCCGCGGAAGGAGCAGCCCGTGATCTGGCTCTCTGCTAACTACGGCTCTACCGAAGACAGTCGGCATGCTCACAACTTACAGCTTCGTGCCGGTCGCACACGCGGCTCGCGACAACAGCGCCGCCGAAAACGCAGGCATCGCAGTAGGCGACGCCACTCTCCACTACTCCCACCGAAAGGAACCCCATGCGCGTCTTAATAATCAGCAACGACGGAGCCGGTTTCGCCGACTTCATTGACGTCGAAGCCGGAACAACCGTCGAGCAACTGTTTACCCAGCAAGTGAAGTCCGGCAGGCCCAACGACTATCTGATTCGTGTGAACCGCTTGCCGAGCCATCGCGAGCAAGTGCTCCAAGAAGGTGATCGCATCAGCATCACCGCACGAAAGATCGAAGGTGCCCTCTAGTCAGCAACCATGACCGGCCGGGACGCACATCCCGGCCGGTCGTTCCTTCTACTCTGGAGTTTCAGCATGACAAGACGAGATCGTGAGTTGGAGAGAATCGCTTGGCGATTGTTCGAGTTGCTCCGCACCAGCTCAAGTAACAAACCAGCCGTACAGTTGCCAAGATCGGCCTGGCTAGAGTGCGAGAAGTTGTCGCGGCGGATCGGCAAGGCGAACGCTCGCGGCTGGAACAACGCAGCGAGACGCTTGCATCGGCAATTACTCGACGCACAAAAGACGCTCCTGGATCGGCTGACAGTCGCGCAACGGGAACTGAGTTTGTCCATGGACCCTCCGCCTCGCATCACATTTGGCGACCTGTATCGTGATCTTGTGGCATTGCGAACTGAATTTGCAAACGTGCAGTACGATCATCGCCACGATGAACTTTCCGTCACGACTGGGGAGATCATCCTTGACGATCTCAACTTCGGGTCGTTCGCGATTGTGCTGGAGTGCCGTCAGCTCGGCAATGCCTTGCCCTACCGCGTGGAAGCGTTGGATGCGAATCCGGCGAGCGGAAGCTTTCAAACAACGCATCCGCACGTTCAAAGCGACACGCTCTGCGAGGGCGAGGGACGAGTGCCGATCGAACGAGCCCTGTATCAAGGAAGGCTGCTCGACTTCTTCGTCATCGTGCGGCAGATCCTTGATACCTACAACCCCGATAGTGCCTACGTCTCGCTCGCGGAATGGCACGGCATGCCGTGCCAAGACTGCGGATGTTCCATGGGCGAGGAGGATCGCGAGTCGTGTTACGGATGCGAAACCGACTTGTGCAGCGAGTGTTCGTACGGATGCCAGCGATGTTCCGAGCGATTCTGCAACGGCTGCACGGAAGCCTGCGAAGTGTGTCACGAGTACTACTGCCGAACTTGTCTGCAACGGTGCAGCGAGTGTGAACTTCTTTACTGTGAGGATTGCCAAACCCATGACCAATGTCCCAAGTGTGCCGAGAGCCAAGCGGCGGAAGAAGAGAAGTGCAACTCAGCGGACATCGCTTCGGTTCACGCCCCATGCGTGGGCCAAACTGTTGTTCCTTCGTGACTATGGCGATACGGAGATCGGTGGCTTCGGCATCTTGTCTGCCGACGATCCACTGCTGATCGAAGACGTGCAACTCGTCAAACAGCAATGCACGACCGTAACCGTGGTCTTCGACGACACGGCGGTCGCCGACTTCTTCGACGAGCAGGTCGATGCCGGACGGCGACCGGAACAATTTGCTCGTGTCTGGATTCACACTCATCCCGGCAAATCTGCCGAACCCAGCAACACCGACGAGGAAACATTTGCACGCTGCTTCGGAAGTTCGGATTGGTCGATCATGGCCATCGTCGCCGCGGGCGGTGCGACCTATGCACGTTTGCAGTTCAACGTCGGTCCCGCTGCTGCGATCACGATTCCAATGGAGATCAACTTTACCGCAGAATTCCCCGGCTCGGATTGCGAAGCCTGGGAGCGAGAGTACTTGGAGTGTGTTCGTTCAATGGATGCCAAGTGGTGGGATTGCCGCACCGGTTCGCTGCTCGACGAGCGACTGCTCGATTACGACGACACGGACTGGTTTACCTCAATGGAAGCCGCATACACAAAGGAGGATTACTTTGACTGAAGATCGATTTAGACGCCAAGGCGACCTCGTCCCCCGGGATCGAATCGCCGAACTCGCGGCCACGGTGATCGGTGTCGGAGCCATCGGACGGCAAGTTGCCATTCAGCTGGCTTCGATTGGTATCTCCAAGTTGCGATTGATCGACTTCGACGTGGTCGAACTAACGAACGTCACAACGCAGGGCTATCTGCACGCCGATTGCGGCACATCCAAAGTGGAAGCCTCGGGAGCCCACATCCGCTTGATGGACCCGGCCATGCAAGTGCTTACGATTCACTGTCGTTATCGGCCGTCAACGTATGTAGATCCTGTAGTATTTTGCTGCGTCGACTCGATCAGCGCACGCGAGGCGATCTGGCGAACCGTCTCGCCTCGCTGTCAATTCTGGTGCGATGGCCGAATGCTCGGCGAGACGATTCGCATCCTGACGGTGGCCGACGAATTCGGCAGATCGGCGTACGCCAATTGTCTGTTCCCACAGTCGGAGGCTCAAACCGGCTCTTGCACTTCCCGCAGCACCATCTATGCGGCCAGCATCTCCGCCGGTTTGATGATCCATCAGTTCGCCCGCTGGCTCCGGGGGATTCCTGTCGACTGCGATCTTTCGTTGAATCTGTTAGCCAGTGAAGTCGCAATTGGCTAGTCATTTCAGTTCGCCTGACCTTGCTCACTACGAGCATCGCAAAACGGTCACGATCTCGATCAGACGTTCGCAAGTTCGATCTCTTCAATCTCGGCACACAACATGGGAGCTGTCTTTCATGACGACACCTTCAACGAATCAACTGCGTCGGCATCACCCGCTGCCAGTCGCCGTTGCTCATGGCATGACCGTCTGTGAAGTCGGCGACAGCACACCGGGCACCATCGTCGGCATCACAGAAGCATTCTGTATATACCACCTCGATTGTCTTGAGTCTCTTTGCGTTGCCAACTGGCGAGATATCGCCTTGAGTAGCATCTGTCCGGCCTCTACGCTGCTTCCGACAGACGTCAATGAAAACGACCGTCGCAACGCGAGGGCCACGTTGCTTCGCGAGTTGGTTGGACTGCAACGAATCGCGACCTTAACTCCGACACAGCGAGCAACCAGCGAGGAACTGATTGAGTTTCTGTGCGGCATTTGAGCGGCGGCTGAACTTGAATTGGAAGCAAGGCGAAGTACCCGATGCAAAGCCACCGCACCCGTCCCGCGCCCGTCATGGGCGCGGGACGAGTGCATCCTTTTTAGCTATCCGGCGTCGGTCCATCGGCAACCATGACTCGTTCCGCGTCGGAGTAGCGAGTCCACCGTCATGAAAAGTCAGACAGTTCGTAACCGCTTCGGGGGCCTGAAAAGAACGCCCCCAAGTTTTCCCACCGAGATTTTATCTGGATCACACCCAAACAGCGTGGGAATGTACGCCCTCCCACCCAGCTTCGCGTGAAGACGCTGTTTATATCCCCAGTGCCGACGCGCGAAAGGCAGTCAGCTCGACCGACGACGTCCGCAAGTTCGACTTTTTCTTGTCGGACAAAGACTTTATTGCTCTAGAGATCGAGCAGTCAGTGTGTCGCCGCGCGGGCGAGTTGGATATAAGTGTTGTATCGTTTGGTATCCAAGACGTGATACTGCCAGGCGACATGAAAGACCTGATGAGCAGGGTCACAGAGGCCAACCTCATCTCGGGCCGTGAGGAGACGTCCGCCATGGGCAGTCAGGACACCTGGATCGATATATCGAACTAAGGGCCTGCCATTCGCCTGTCATGGAACGAAGTGTCACCGCGTGAAAACACTACTGGTTTAACTTTGAGAAACACTCAATCGACGACACGTAGGCAGACTATCTGACGAAAAATCCGTTACGACGAAAGATATTAGAGCTGTCGGTCCGACAAAGGTCGTGACGACGGGTGTGCATTGAGCGCGGTCAAACTCAAGTTCGTGCTGCCGCTGAAAGCATGGCAACAAGTGTCGCACGGTTCCAAATGAGAAAGGACGACCGAAGAAGCCCTCGGTCGTCCTGCGTTTCGAGATCTCTCTTTACATCTCGGCGTAGTCCAACAGAAACTGCCGATTCCCATCTAGACGCAGTTGGTCTATTGCCCGTCTCCAAATAGGTCAACTATCGCGAGATCATGCGGAGTAATCGCCAAGAGACTTGTATGCAGAACGTACCTGCCGTCGTACGCATCTGCGTAGGCGGTCACTTCGACGTAGACGGTACCGTCTTCCGACGCGGTCCACTGTAGTCTGGAAGCCAGACCGTCTCCACCATCGTCGTCGCTGGCAAGGACATTTCCGTTGGCGTCGCGGATCGTGATGATGCTATCGCGAAGACCTTCGAGTTCTGTTCGGAATTCGTACGTCCGCCCAGCCACCACGTCGACGCTGAAGACATCATGGTCGCCATTTGTCTCCAGATCCCCACGAACCGAATCACCGACGTTGATTGGAGTGGCGCTGGCAGGACCATTGCCGTGGTCATCCAAGACCGAAGTGTGCAGAACGTAACTGCCGTCGTACGCATCTGCGTAGGCGGTCACTTCGACGTAGACGGTACCGTCTTCCGACGCGGTCCACTGTAGTCTGGAAGCCAGACCGTCTCCACCATCGTCGTCGCTGGCAAGGACATTTCCGTTGGCGTCGCGGATCGTGATGATGCTATCGCGAAGACCTTCGAGTTCTGTTCGGAATTCGTACGTCCGCCCAGCCACCACGTCGACGCTGAAGACATCATGGTCGCCATTTGCTTCCAGATCCCCACGAACCGAATCACCGACGTTGATTGGAGTGGCGCTGGCAGGACCATTGCCGTGGTCATCCAAGACCGAAGTGTGCAGGACGTAACTGCCGTCGTACGCATCTGCGTAGGCGGTCACTTCGACGTAGACGGTACCGTCTTCCGACGCGGTCCACTGTAGTCTGGAAGCCAGACCGTCTCCACCATCGTCGTCGCTGGCAAGGACATTTCCGTTGGCGTCGCGGATCGTGATGATGCTATCGCGAAGACCTTCGAGTTCTGTTCGGAATTCGTACGTCCGCCCAGCCACCACGTCGACGCTGAAGACATCATGGTCGCCATTTGCTTCCAGATCCCCACGAACCGAATCACCGACGTTGATTGGAGTGGCGCTGGCAGGACCATTGCCGTGGTCATCCAAGACCGAAGTGTGCAGGACGTAACTGCCGTCGTACGCATCTGCGTAGGCGGTCACTTCGACGTAGACGGTACCGTCTTCCGACGCGGTCCACTGTAGTCTGGAAGCCAGACCGTCTCCACCATCGTCGTCGCTGGCAAGGACATTTCCGTTGGCGTCGCGGATCGTGATGATGCTATCGCGAAGACCTTCGAGTTCTGTTCGGAATTCGTACGTCCGCCCAGCCACCACGTCGACGCTGAAGACATCATGGTCGCCATTTGCTTCCAGATCCCCACGAACCGAATCACCGACGTTGATTGGAGTGGCGCTGGCAGGACCATTGCCGTGGTCATCCAAGACCGAAGTGTGCAGGACGTAACTGCCGTCGTACGCATCTGCGTAGGCGGTCACTTCGACGTAGACGGTACCGTCTTCCGACGCGGTCCACTGTAGTCTGGAAGCCAGACCGTCTCCACCATCGTCGTCGCTGGCAAGGACATTTCCGTTGGCGTCGCGGATCGTGATGATGCTATCGCGAAGACCTTCGAGTTCTGTTCGGAATTCGTACGTCCGCCCAGCCACCACGTCGACGCTGAAGACATCATGGTCGCCATTTGCTTCCAGATCCCCACGAACCGAATCACCGACGTTGATTGGAGTGGCGCTGGCAGGACCATTGCCGTGGTCATCAGAAACTTCCAGGTTAATACTGATACCTGAAGGTGCCGTCCATTGTCCGTCGACACGAGCCCAAACATAGACTTGTGCGTTACCTGGAGCGACATCTGCATGCGCTTGGTCTCCAGGGTGGATCGCGAACTCGGCGGCTTCCGGATCGGTCGCGTGGTTGTACTGGTATGTCACGAGCTGACCATTCTGGTAGAAGCCAAACATGTAACCTTCTGCATTGGCCACCGGTGTAACGGCGAACGTGTAGGTTCCGCCGTAGTCCAGGTCTTGACCATCACCTGGGTATACAAACGACAGATCATGATTCGCTTCAACATCCCAATGCAACAGATACCCGCCCGTCTGCGCATCGGCAAACCCACTCACTTCGATGCTGTAAGTACCGCTTCGCAACGGACTCCACTCGAGAGAAGACGCAAGATTCCCGTTGGCCACGTCAATGTCATCATTGCTGGCAAGAACTGTAAGGTTCGCGTCACGAATGGTGATTACGCTGTCGTGCAATCCGGTCAACAATGTCTCGAAGTTGTAGGTATGACCGGCTTGGGCCTCGAACTGAAACCAATCGTGGTCGCCCAGAGTTTCCAGCGTGCCGCCGATTGCACCTTGCCCAAGGGGAACATCGATCTCGGTGGCTGTCGCAACCGTATCGCCGTGATCGTCTTGCACACAAAGTTGGCAAACCGCGGGGATAATCGCCAGGTCTTCATCTTCCATGACTTGTATTTCCAGGTCGAGGGTGTCGACAGGCATGACCGCTAAGTCTGCAGCCATCAATGCCCTTTCCTGGAGTCTTTCAATTCGAAGCGTTTTGCGTGTGGATCGACGTCTGGACATGGTGTTTTCTCCCGTTTCTAAGGATTTGAGGTTGTGAACTTCGTAACTTTGGAAGTCCATCGAGTCGTCACCATGGCAATGGGAGAAACCGGAAGTCGTCCTACAACATGTGCGAAGAATTCCGTTTTTAGCGCTGGCCATTGTGATCAGAAGACATGGTGTGGCAGTCGTTACTACCTTCAGCGGCCATGAAATGAGAGAGAGCTTCAGGCAGTTGGTTGATCGCGTCGTTGAGACGTTTAGCCACCTGTGCAGACATACGACCGACAGTGACTACGGTTCACGAAGTCCAGAGAGCATGGACTGCGTTGCAAAGTCAGTCGTTAACGTGAGATCTGTCGCATCGCACGAGATCTAGGTTTGTCGATCGAGAAAAGGATCGAGCCCCATTTCTTGAAGTAATTCGAGGCGCCAATTGTCTAATCTGCGTTGGGAACAACGTTGCTGAAAGTGATATCGTTCGATTCGTCGTTGAGCCTGATGTAACGATGTCTGTGAAGTCTCTCTGCCGCGCGGCTTTCGAGTCGCTTTGCTCCCATACAGGTGCATCGCCTTATGCAAAATGTCATCTTCGGCGGACAGGAAGAACTGGTAAGTACCTGGATCTCCCTGACGTCCACAACGACCGATCAATTGCCGATCAATGCGCACAGTCTCGTGAAGCTCTGTGCAGACCACGTGCAACCCGCCCATCTGCCTTGCGCGATCGTGCAATCTGATATCCGTACCGCGCCCCGCCATATTCGTGGCCACCGTAACCTGAAACGGTCTTCCCGCTCGGGCGACGATAGCTGCTTCCCGTTCCTCATGTCCGGCATGTAGCAACTGGTGAGGGACTTTGTGGGCCACTAGAAGTTGTGACAAGTGCTCGGATTTGTCGATGGAACGAGTTCCAATCAGCACGGGACGCCCCGTGTCATACATCTCTTTGACGTGTCGCGCGATGGCCGCCCACTTCTCGTCTTCTGCTGCAAAGAACTGCTTGGGTAACTCGCGGCGAATCGGGGGTCGGTTGGTCGGAATGCTTGACGTACGGAGGCCGTAGATCTTCCTCAGTTCTTTGCGGGAATTCTCAATCGTACCCGTCATTCCGGCCAAATGGCGGTAACGCAAGAAGAACTCCTGCACACTTATCTGTGCCGCGTGTTTCGTTTCGCTCGTGATATCAAGTCCTTCTTGCGCTTCGATCGCTTGGTGCATTCCAGCTTGCCATTGCCGCCCTGTGGCGATTCGTCCGGTAGATTCGTCAACGATTACAACGGCGCCATCGCGCACGACATAGTGACGTTCCCGTGTAAATTGCTGGTTGGCTTTGATGGCTCGTTCAATGTAGTCGTATAAGTCATCGACCATAAGCGAGTCAAGTCTCGCATCCGCAGCTAGTCGACGGACGAGGCGTCTGCCTGCGGCATTTAGGTCATAACGCTTATGGTCTTGATCGTACTCGACGTGCGTTCCTTCCTGAAACTGCTTCGCATGATGAGCCGCCCAGCGAAACGCGTGACTTGTATCTTCGTCTGCCTTGCCTGCCTCGGCACTTAGAATCAAAGGTGTGCGAGCGTCATCGATCAACACACTATCGGCTTCATCGACTAAAACAAAATGCAAACCACGCTGTACTGTGTCCGCCACTGTTGGCGCTATCTCGCATGGATTACCGCCGAGATTTGGGACCATTGCTTTCTCGTGTTGCCGCATCGCGAGTCGGTCACGCAAGAAATCAAAACCCAGTTCACGTGCGGTGGCGTATGTGACGTCGCACGCATACTGTCGGCGTCGTTCATCGCGACGCATCTGTGTTTGGATTACTCCGACGGAGAGTCCAAGCATTTCAAAGATCGGTTTGGTGATTTCTGCGTCACGACGCGCGAGATAATCATTTACGGTGGCAATGTGCGATCCCTTGCCGGTGAGTGAAGCAAGATATACTGGCAACGTGGCAGTGAGCGTCTTTCCTTCACCAGTTTGCATTTCCACGACGGAATGTCGGTACATTTCATAACCGCCAACAATCTGCACATCGAAATGACGCATTCCCGTCATTCGACGTGAAGCTTCCCTTGCGAGCGCGAAGGCGGGGACGACGAGATTTCTTGAGGATTCACCACATTTAGCACGGTAACGCAAAGACCGACTGAGCCGCTGAATCCCTTCGTCACTTTGGTTCCGTAGTTCCTTTTCATGCTCTTCCAGCTTTGACAAAAGGCCCGAATATCGAGCCGAATTGCTGTACTTTTGTGTAATTGGCCTGAGACGACTGCGCAAAATGTCGATCATGGATAGCATCTGAGATCCTCCTCGCATCACAGTTTCCGTGGCTTTTGTTGCGGTATGATGAGGTAATGGTCCAGTACATTCACTGCCCCGAGCGGTACAGTACGGCGTCATTCGCGCGCGTTGTACGTGACTCCGGTAGGACCTTGTCTGGGGTTTAGAATCGACTTTCGAGGAACAAACAAACCGTTCGGAGGACTTTCGTCCGCCGAACGGTAGTCTGGCAGGAATCACGGAGTATCTAACCACGCACGATCTATACCGGGCATGCCGAAGTAAACTTGAGGTGTGAATACACGGCGCATTAGGTCTGACCACAATTCGCGAAATTGTCTGTCCATCTGTTCATTTTCACGAGCATCGCGCGAGCGTGCATTGTAAAAATACATGTGTGGCGTCGCTCCCTGTGGAGCACTGATTATGACACTTCCTTGCCCACTGGAGGCAACGGCAACACCGCCCGAACGACCACTTGTTACGATAGCAGTCGTAGCTCCGGAAGGTGTTGCAAAAGCGCGGTAATAGGAAGACTGTCGGGAGACCTCCGTTCCGGCATGAATTGATGAGGGTTGCCTCGTCGCTGCCCTTCGTTCCTGGTCGGATGCTGTGCATTGAACGGCAAATGCACCAGCCAGAACTACGACTAACATAGATTTTAGAATCGCTGACATCTTTGTGACTCCTATGAAATGCGACGGTTGAGACCAATCGAAATGGCGAGAGTCGTCAGCTTTGTTAACGGCCGCCGACTCTCGCTTTCATTTCGATTTAAGGGAAGTAAGGGGAGTACATGATGTTCCCGTTTCCGTTGCCACCCTGGCTAAACACTGTGCCACCGCCAAATACTGCACCGGATGCGCCTCCAGGACCCGTCTGTTGATAGACCTGGTTGTATGGGTAGCTGGGGGCCGGAAAAGAAGGCACAGTAAAACTAGGCGCCGGCGAGACGGGGCCTGAAGGTACCACATTTCCAATTGGCTGCGGCGTGGGTGTAAAGCTTGGGAAGGGGCGAGGATAAGGCTGGGGAACAGGAGCAAAGACGTTACCGTTTCCATTCCCACCTCGGCTGCTGGCAAACCCTGGACCAATGACGGACGCATTGGAACCACCCGCCCCAGCAAACTGGCCGACGATGTTCACGTCCACATCAAAGAGGCCCTTCAGATCTGGCTTGCGATGGTGTGCGATGTCTTGCAGGCCGTTCAGTACTACGTTGCGATCGAAATGGATGCTGGCTGATCGCGAGAATTGTCCAGTGAATTGTGCGGCCGCCTCGTTTGCAAGTGACAAGAGGGCTGATGTGCATAAGAGCGTCATGGCAATTGGTTTTGAAAGCGTGTGGGTCATTTTACCTTTCCTTACAATCAAGAGATGTTTGTTGGATTCTGTCTGCGGTCGCTGGGGCTCACAGACATGGCGGGAATCGCAATTCAGACTAACGGGCATCTAGGTCTTGGGCTGAATTCGTCCATCTACTCCTTTCTGCACGGAGACTCGAATTGTGCCACCTGCTATGTGCGGGAGGGCTCGTTACCAATCAAATGAGATAAGTGACCGAGTTCCCTACAGAAGCAACAGGAATTTCTTTGATACCGCCCCGGTCGGATTGCGAGTTCGCTCAGGAGTTGGGATTAAACCGTGCTTCCGCTACCGGTGAAGCCTTTTGGAGTGAGCATGCGTGAACATCGTGATTAACCTCACTTCACGTCCGGACCTTCGGGCACAACTACCTACACCCGACCTTCCCGCTGAAACTCCGGTCACAATCCCAAGCCTCTTGGTTTGTGTACAATGGGGACGGCACCCCAAACGGAGGCACTTCAATGACCGACAACAGCGACATAACAATTTGGCTTGACAGCCTGAAACGAGGTGACGATCAAGCAGCGGCCGTGATCTGGGATAAGTATTTTCCGCAGATTGTCCGCGTCGCACGCAAGCGACTCGACAGCTTGCCTCGTGCGGATCGCGATGAAGAAGACATCGCTATGAGCGCTATGAAGAGCTTTATGCTCGCGGCCCGCCAAGGGAAGTTTGAGAGTCTCACGGGTCGAGATGAGGTGCGAAAACTGTTGATGACGATCCTGGTCCGCAAGGTCATGGCCCGCCAAGATTATCTGTTCGCGAAAAAACGTCCCGATCTTCGGGTTGGGAAACAAGCGGTTGCGAGCGGCAATGACGGTCATTCATCTATTGAGATTGCACTTGGCCAGGTCCCAAGCGACGAAGTTGTCACCGACTTCTTTGATGAGTTGGAGCAGCGATTGGAAGAACTGCCTGACGACGGCCATCGCGAAGTTGTACGGCTGAAACTAGTAGGCCATACCAACAAGGAGATCGCGGAGAAACTCGATACTTACGAAGTGCGTATCGAGCGGATGTTGCGGAAGATCCGAAAGATCTGGTCGCAGTTCCCTCCAGAAGACGAAGTCAGCTCTTAGTGAAGCGTTGCGCGCGTAGCAGTTGCCCAGCGTACCTGCAGGTTGCCAGAACCGTGGCAATACTGCACGCGTGCATTTCACTCACCGCCAGCAGTTCGTGCCCCAATAATACGTCTTTGAGTGCGGCACCTCGTTTCGGCGGGAACGCAGCACAAAGCGACTCAAGAAGTCGATGCCATTCTCCGACATTCACATCCGTGCCGCCGCAATTTGTCGTTAACAATAGCGTCACGGAATCCACCCATAGCGTAACTGCTGGTGAAGTTACGTTGGACGCACGTTGAGGAGCAAGGACCACTTGCTCAAGAGCGTCGAGCAGTAGCAGCGAATTGCTTGGAGGATGGATTTGTCCATCGGCAAGAAGTCGGCGAGCTTGCTGAACACAGTGTAGAAGCTTAACCGCGAGTCGCTTCGACGGAGTCAAGGCGACGGGCTTGCCAAACGCTTTCTCGAAAGCTTGGATGACAACTGGACTATGTTCGGGGAAGCGCGCAAGGTACGCATCCGGCCGCGCGTTCGCCCCGTCCACTTGATTTTGCTCGAGTTCCGCGCGTAACAAGTACTCCAGGACTTCGGAATGTCCGCCATCAAGACCTTCAAGATATGCTTCGATGTGTGGGTGCTTGCCGGCGCGCAGGTCCGCTTCGAAACGACTACATATTGCATCAACTAAAGAGAGTGAGTTCGGCACTGCGATAACCCATTCGCCCTTGCTCAAGCTCCGATGAGACCCAAACCGCCACCGATTGTATTCTCGGACCGCGACCATGTCGACTCGCTTATCGGACTTCGATCGCATCGAGCCACTCTTCGGCGGATTGGTCGTCAGAGCCGAGAATCCAATCGACTGCCGACGCATATTCCTTCGGCTTCATCTGTGTTCGAGAGCGTAGTGATGCCGAGACGTCGGCAAGCGTTGCCTTTTTGGCCTCGCCATATAGGCGTGCCGCGAGCTCTTGAGTCCGTCGGTCATGCGGCGAATATGGCGTTGTCGCAGAACGCCTCGGAGTCACAACCGGAGTTTGCACAGCGTCATGAACTCGATATGCGCCAAGTAGTCCCACGTCGCTCGATGAGCTGAATTCGCCTTCGGCTTGGTTCTGTTCGTTTAGTTCTTCGATTCGGTTGATGATTATCAACGCGTCGATCGGAGTCACGGAGCCATCGCCGTTGACATCAAAATAGCCAATAGCATCAATCGGTCGCGTCTGCGGGAGTACGAAGTCGGGAACTTCGAACGATTGTCGCCGCTCGACTTCATTGATCACCAGCAATGCATCGATAGGGGCCAACTGCCCGTCGCCATCCGCATCTTCTGCGTACGACGCATTTTGCCAAACGGGACTGACTTCGGCTTGCGGCGATTCAGCGACCATCGACGGCGCTAGTTCAGACGGTATTGACGATGAGCTATTCTCCTGTTCTTGAACGGCGTTTGGTGGCGCCGACGTTTCATCGCTCGCTTCTTGCACTTCGTTCAAAGGCGACGATGGAGTGGCAGACTCGCTGCTGTCGTCCGTGCCGACTGCATTAGAATTGGAATCTTGCATGACAGGCAACTGTTCTTCCAAATTCGTTTCATCCGACTCGGTGGCCGGTTCCACGATCGGTTCCGTTTCAATGGGATCAGTGGAAGTGTTGTTTTCTTCGATTACGTCAAGCTCGCTGTCTGGCGTGGCTTCTTCTTGTGCGGGCACTGTGTCCACCGAGGGTGGCTGAATCACACTCTCGGAAGCCTCTAGCGCAAAGTTCTCCGCATCCGACGCTGTTGGCGTCCCTGGAACTACTTCTTTGCTGGGCTCCGGTGGATTGGTGGCATCAGTAACCGTCTCGGCAATTGTCTCAACGGTCGGAGTGGTATCCTCCGCACCGGTGTCCTCAACGGCGGCCATCGTGGACGTTTCGCTCGGCGGTTGCTCGGTGTCTGGGATAACTTCTAACGGATTTGATTGGGTGTTTGTCGACTTGGCCGTCGAGCTTGCATCGGTAAGTGGCGGATCGAAATTAGCGACGATGGGAATGCCGAATTGACTTCCGAACTTGGCAAACACGTCGGGGCCAAACGGCGTGTGTGTAAAGTCAATTACGTTCGCGACGATGCGCGATGTTACTGGATCGGGATTACCGTCCGGAACTGGATTACCCGCACCGTCAACGACATCCATACCGGAAACGAGGAAATACCACTCGGCGACGTCGGAAGGCGATTGTCCACTGCGATCTGGAACGAATAGGCCGATATCGTCCATCCCGTCCGCATTGATATCGCCAACAACCGGACGCTCGCGTACTCCAATAAAGGGCGAGCCGTTGGCTAATTGGAACCGGTGTGTCTCCGGATTACTTGGTCCAGCGAGACTCGGATTGAGACTCAGATGGAACGTATTTGTATTGACATCATACGTCCCCAAATCGACGCTGCCGTTGCCGTCGAAGTCACCAACAAAGGGATAACCACGGATGTCGCTCGGAATTCCTGGCGCATTGTTCGACAGCAGAAAATCATGATCGCTATCGAAAATCCACTCAGCGCCGGTGAACAGCCCAATCTCATCACCGTTGACCGCATTGCCATCGAAGTTACCCGCGATCGGAATTCCCGTCCCCTTAAAGTCAGCCGCTTCGGTAAACGTCGAATCAGGGACGCCATCATTGTTGAAGTCGATTAACCAGCGAAACGACGTGCCAATTCGGCCGTAGTCGGCTAGTTTGTCAAAGCCATCTGCGGTCCCTCCCACGCCCGCAACGAAATTGCCGGCAAAAATGTGATCCGTCGTAAAGCCCAAAGTGTGGACGATGTCACGGTTCGTAGAATCGCCATTGTCTGGATCGAAGGAGAAGTTGCCATTGGTATCGATGTAAACACTGCCGGCACTCCAAACTGCTAGTTCTGGGCGGCTATCAACCGTAAATCGTGCAACAAAGTCACCGCCCGCTACACCGTTTCCACTTGGTAGCGATATGCTACCGCCAGGTGCTGCAGCTGAGGATTCACCGTCCAATGCATTTCTCGAGAGGTCGGTCAGTGAATCCGAGATCGAAAATGTGAAACGATCGTCTGGAAGGGGCTGAGCAAACGTCAGCAACACCTTGTTCGGAGCCATTACCGTTGCTGTGGCGATGTTAATGGCACCATTGGCATCGCCATTGAGAGAATAGTTGCCGACGTTGGTAGCTTGGGCGGGATCGAATGGCGTTGAGAAGCGTATTGTCTTACCATCCGCGAGCGCGGGACTTCCGAGCGACACCTGATGCACGTCTCCATCGGTCGTAGCGGTCGGTTCCGAATTGCGAATTCCAATGGTCGCGCCAATTCCGCCATCCTCAGTTGCGACGCCACTAGTCACGTCGTTATATCGAAACTCGATCGTCCCGTTCTCGAACAGCACGGCCTCGAAGTCAACTGTTCCGCCGCCATCAGCATTGAAGAACTCGACGTTCCGCCATTGCACGATCAATCGCTGGTCATTCGGGACGCCGCGGGTCTCGAAGAAAACACGACCGGGGCGATTTGAATCAATGTCAAGATCGTCCCAGAACGGAGCAATGATGGGAGCACTCGGACCACCAGACGCGTTCAGGGAGACATTGGCTGCTGACGAGAGGCCGCTTCCGAACGTCAGTATCCCATTCGTTGCCACAAAGACGTTCGCGAAGGTGCCGTCGAAGAAGGGGAAGTTGAAGCCAATTGGGATTTGCTGGAAGTCATCATCATCGTTTGTCCACGTCATGGCTGTCCCCGTCCCACCAATGTCTTCGTAGGGAACGGTCACGTTGTTGTCCACGTCATAGGTTGGCGAGAACTCGACCGTTAGGCCGTTGATGGGAGGCGTCGGTCTTGGCCCGCTGAGTGCTTGCTTCGCAGCAAGCAGATCGTAGGTGGGGCTTCCCGTTACTGATACGCTACTAATGCGTGGGCCATCGACATCGGTGAAAAGAAGACGCAACGGCGGTGAAAGGCGAGTTCGATCAGAAACCGGTGCTGGCAATCCTGTTAAAGTCCGTTGGCCATCAAAAATCCTTACCGCCGCAGTGATGAGGTTGATCGTGCCACCGTTCACTGGAATACCATTGCCAAGTGTCGCGTCCGCAAGTGTGAATGTAAACAGCGTGTCGCCTGTTCCCGGCACCGCATCGGCGAATCCCTGCGAAACTCCATTCGCAAACACTTCGACGGCCGCGCCAGAAGTAACACCGGCTGTAGCCAGGGCGGCGGTAAGAACTGCAATCTCAGGTGGACTTGTGACAACGCCATCGTGGTTGTCATCGGCGAAATCTTGCAAGTCGGCCTGAATGTAGATTACGGGAGACGATGCCATCGTCACGGAATCAAGCCGGCTGATTCCGTTGTCGGAGTCGGGACTCAAAATAACTCCGTCAGGAACGGGAGCAGCGAAATTCTCGATTTCAAGGTCGTAGCAGAATTGTGCTTCAATACTTGAGGACGTTGGTACGCTAGAAATCCGAATGTAGTATTCTTGCTGCGATACTACGGGGGCCGAAATAGTGGCGATACTTCGGGGAATTCCGCCGGGGGTGAACTCTCTACGGGAAAGAACTGTTTGGACTTGGTCCTGTACTTCGAGGACTAGTCTACCGTTGGCACCCGTGAAAGGAACGGTGAGTACCAATTTGCCCGTTTGGTTCGCTCTAATTCGGAAATAGTCTACGTCAGTAGATTTATCCAATGTAAGTGTGGCGAGGGTACTTTGACTTGCTGAGCCAAGGAATATAGCCTTCGAGATGGAGTCGTTAGATTCAAGTACGTCGGGGAGCGTTGGAGGTGTAATTGCACTGAGTAGTCCGATTAGTTCGTCCTGGACTTGGCTATTTTTCGGAAAGTCATGATGGAGCTGTGCATTCGTCGTAAATGGATTGGAACGAATCCCATCGGGAACATTGCACTCCATTGTGACGTTCGCGTTTGTACCACTGCATCCTAAAGGTGGGCTAAACGGCGCATTTGGGTTAGGCAGATTGGTTACCGTCGCAAAAGTAAACGGATTGAGGATCTGCCGTGGTGGTGGGGCGAGTATAGCGAGACAACTCAAGAGTTGTTCATCAGAAGTGCTACCATCTGTGCATGGTAAGTAACTGTAGCTCTTGGCATTTTGACTACCTTGTTCAGCGATTCCGGTGGGTAAAGGTATTCCGTTTCGTCCCGTCAAGTCTCTTGCAAGAAGGAAGTCTGCCGGCCACAGGTCGTTTTGCTGCCATCGGTTATAAAGATACTTCACGTTTGTCGGCACGGGAGCGTCCACAAGAGAACTCGCCGAAAAGAGGCCTGGGAATTCCCCGGCATCGTTCACAGGAATCCTAACTGGTAGGGACGCAGCGGCTACTTCAAACGCGGCAGTGCCAAGTAAGTCACTAAAGGATCCCAAGTTGCCCAGCCGGTCGAACGAGATTTGCGGTATAGAAACCCCCAACGCGGATCGAGTCGTCTCATCTGCGAGTCCATTAGCGATTTCTGTCGCATTGGCTGGAACGAACCCTACGGGATCTAGGGTTGCGAGCAGATCTATCTCGACGTCACCTTCTAACGCTTCCGCGATTTTCAGAACAGTATCACCGCCCAGGCTATGCCCAATGAGAACAATTGTGTCCTCGTTATCGAAGACCCGTAGCTTGGCTGCAATAGTCGCTACGTAGTCAGTACTAGTATTCGGCACGCCAAGGTTGATGCCCTCGATTTGAGGTAGGCCGGTGGGGAGTTCGATCGGTCCGAGTTGTGGAATCGAAGGAATTCCTAGGTCGGGAAAGCCGTTCGGTGTCAAGTCATCGGGATCGAATCTCGGGACCTGGAAACTGGCCTTAGAGATTGTTATGGCCGGGTCATCTCCAAAACCGCCAGGATTGTTTGATCCATTCCACGTCGAGACTATGCCGCCGGGATCAATTCCTTCATACCCTAAACGCACTAACTCTTGAACGACTCTTGGTGGTACATCTGCACCACCGAATCCACTAAGGACGAGAGCAACCTTGCTTCCAGCCAAAACAACTCGCGGTTCCAAGACTTCCAGACTCAAACGGGCTGATTCCCTTTGCAACGTCCGGGTCAACCCGCTTTTGCGTCGTTTGCCGACAAGTGAAGCGAACCAAGTGGGTAGCATGAAGAACTCCAAGGAGCACATCTAATGGGCTACATACGCATTGCCGCTTCCTGCAGTCCAAGGATGACAATTTGGCCAATATTTCTTGCAGGGACAGAAGCTAGGACGTCATAGAGTTAATAGTAATTCTCCACACATGCTCATTCAACCAACAAGGCTCAGTTCAAGGTAGGCTTTCCCTGCGCCGCTAGGAGCCTGTCCGGATACCGAGCCTGCCCTGGAAAATAAAATGCGATCGCGCTAAAACTTGTCTTGTTGGTCGCGCATTTCAATTTACTTGCAAGTTGAGGCACGGATGACTCGGAAGTTTCGCGAATGGACGCCGGATCAGAATCACTTGTTTCCTCCGTCGCCACGGGATTGGTTGCCCCAGAATCATTTGGTGTACTTTCTGTTGGACGTCTGCGAGCAAATTGATGTCTCGCCCATCGTCGACGACTACGACAGCGAAAAGGGCGGGCAGCCTCCCTTCTATCTACGCATGATGTTGGTGTTGCTCTTGTATGCCTACAGTGTGGGCGTGTTTTCGTCGCGGAAGATCATGAGACGCTGCGAGACGGACGTGGCGTTCCGCGTGATCGTGGGCGACGACATTCCGGACTTTCGGCGGATCGCCGAGTTCCGCCGCCGCCACCTCCAGCACATGCAGTTGCTGTCCGTGGAAGTCCTGTCGTTGTGTCGAGAAGCGGGTTTGTTGAAGGTCGGGCGATTGGCGTTGGACGGGACGAAGATCAAAGCCAATGCGTCTCGTCACAAGGCGATGAGCTACGACCGCATGACCAGCGAGGAAGAGCGGTTGCAGCAAGAGATCGACGAACTGCTGAAGCAAGCTCAGGCCACCGACGACGCCGATGATGCGGAACATGGCATCGACCTTCGCGGCGATGAACTTCCCGAAGCCCTGAATCGCCGTGAAACACGCTTGCAGAAGATTCGTGAAGCGAAAGACGCGTTGGAAGAACAAGCTCGGCAGAAGGCCGCCGAGTACGCCGCGCGGCTGGAAGCCGAGGGCCGCACGCCGCGCAACGATCCCGACGAAGCGAAGCCCAAGCCGAAGGATCAGCAGAACTTTACCGATCCTGAGTCGAAGGTCATGAAGACGTCGAACAAAGGCTTTGATCAATGCGGCAATGTTCAGGCGGTCGCGAACGAAGACCAAATCATCGTCTCGGCGGACGTCACCGACCAAGCCAACGACAGTCGTCAGGTCGAGCCGATGGTGGAGCAGACGTTGGAGAATCTGGATGCCGTTGGCGTGGAAGAAAATATCGGCGCGTTCACGACCGACGCGGGTTACTTCAGTGAAGACAACGTGCCATCCCTCGAAGAGAATGATCGCATCGACGCAACGTACATCGCGACAGGCCGCTTGAAACATCACGAGCAAGTGCCTGACGCTCCGCAGGGCCGCCCGCCGAAAGACTTGACGACGAAGGAGAAGATGGCGCGTTAGCTGCGAACGAAGAAAGGCCGCGCCGAATACGCGTGACGAAAGGCCATGGTCGAACCGCCGTTCGGCCAGATCAAACACTGCCGGGGCTTCCGGCAATTCCTGCTTCGTGGCCTGGAGCAGATGCGCGGTGAATGGAAACTGGTGTGCCTGACGCACAACCTCTTGAAGCTCTTTCGCCGGGGTGTGTTAGCCGCCGAGTAACGAACTCGAATCGAGAAGACTCTCGGCTCAATCTCGCGAAATAATCGCCTCCGAGCCATCGCAAACCACCCAGCTTACACGTCGATCACGACTACTCGAATGAAACCCACGAGACCAGCCGTAGACCCGCGCATCTACTCAGTCAACGACCCAAGTTCCCGGACAGACTCCTAGAACCTGAATTCCGCCCGTGCCGTCAAGCCATCGAGGATGAAGGCGTCGTGGAGGCTGTCGTAGTTGCCGGTGTGGACGGCGCGGATGATGTCTTTGTTGCTGGTGAAATTGTTCCAGCCACTGAAGACGTAGCCTGCGGAAAGACGCCAGTGGCGAGCGGGGCTGAGCCAGCCGATGCCCAGTTCGATGTCGAGGATGGGGACGATACGATTCTCCGCCCACGCCGTGTTGACGACGGTGCCCGCGAAATTATCCTGCTGTGAATAGGAGGCGTGCATGCGACCGGCCACAAAGCTCGTATATCCGTTGGAATAGAGAAAGAAACCGTGACGCAAGTGCATCTCGCCTTCCAGGCCCAGGCGAATGCCGCCGCCATCAAAGTGAACTTGGCTGCTCACCTGCTCGACCGTCGTCGTGTTCGTAAATGTCGAGCTGAAGTCTTGATTCAGGTGTGCGAACCGCCCGCCCGCATACAGTTTTGCGACGAGCCAGCTCGAATGTAAAAGGGCGTATCGATAGTCGATGTCGATCAAGTCTAAGTCGTAACTGATGTTGGCCGACGCGTCGAGGAAGTTCGAATCCGCAGCGGTCGTGCCTGGATGAATTGTCAGCGAACGAAGCACGGTCGAAGTGAGAGGATCCACCGACACGGAGTTCTGCGTCGAGCCTTCCCAGAACGAGTAGGACGCGCCCCACTGCGTCACATGGCTCGTGTGGTAGGAGAAGCCGAATCGGAAGCCCGCGTTGTATCGAGGGTCGACTGCAACAACGGGTCCAACCGGTACGGGCGGTGTTGGCGGCGGAACAATCGCCCCGTTGATGGGCACGGCAAAGTCAACTGCTGCCGACGAACTAGGACGCAGATACATGAAGTCGCCATAGATTTCCCACCAGTTCGTTGGCACTTGCGGCACGTAGGTCAACGGAGGAATGGCGAGGATCGGTTCCGTTTCTAATGGCACGAGTGGTGTGCCAAGCTCAACAGCAGGTGGCTGAACTCCAACGATGGGAGGCTGGGTGGCGTACGGATCAAACGTCGAAGTGCTTGGTGGAACATTGGAAGGATCATAAGTTCCAACAGGAGGCGAACCATAGCGCGGCGGCGGAGTCGTCGCAGAGTCGAAGGTCGACGAACTTGGCAGACGAACCGTTTGCGCTTCAAGCGGCAATCCGTTGAACAACAGCAGCGTCACTGCCAAGAAAAAACACGCCAGTCGCACCTTACTGGGCCTCGCACGATTGTCCAAGCAAACTGGGCACTTCAGCTAGGGGGGTGCTTTTAGCTTGTTTCCCAAAACGCGTCAACGCAGGCCTACCCGTGTGCAGCTTGGAATCTTCGGCATTTTTGATCGGTTGACGCCAACAAGGCGTCGGCAGTTGTAGGGAAACGAGTTCCGAATCGCATTCTAGTTACAGCCGCTTACGGATTTAACACGTTAGCAAGAATGCTTCCCCCCCCCGATCTAGCTTGTTAGACTGATATCGGGAAAAGGAAGGCCCAGGTTGGGGAGTGAATCATCGCTCCGATCGCTCACCTGTTGGACTCGGCGAGGCATGGCGGCAACGCAAACAAAGGCATCGCGAAGGTCTTCCCATGTCCCATCCGCTGTCAAATCCAATCTCGATCCTTCGCGGCAAACGCAGGACAAGGCAGTGCGGACACCATCGGAGGCTTCGGTTCGAGCGACTGGAATTTCGTCGTATGTTGGCAACATTTTTTGTCACCAACCTCAATGACAGCGGCGCGGGGAGTTTGCGACAGGCAGTGCTCGAAGCAAACTTGGCCGCCGGAGCGGATAACATTCAATTCCAAGGGGATGCCAGCACGGGGACGATCGATCTGACCTCGGGGGAAATTCAAATCGCCGACACGCTGACCATCGCTGGCCCGGGCGCGCAGAATCTAACGATCGACGCGAGGACACAATCTCGCATTTTTAACATCTTGCCGTCTGCCGGTTCGATCACGGTGATGGGCCTAACACTAACGGGCGGCCAGGTTGCCGGAAGGGGAGGCGCGATTAACTCGCGTTCAAGCAATGTTCTCACCGTAGTTGCTTCTGTCCTATCCGGAAATCGTGCGGACTACGACGCTGCTGACCCAAACGATTCCGGTGGAGGTGCTATCTACACGGACGCCGGATCGGTGAACGTCGTCAATAGTGTGATCTCTGACAATCACGTCCGTGGCGACTTCGTTTTTGGTGGAGGCATTTATTCGGATACCGGTTCGGTGATGGTGGAGTCAAGCACGATATCTGGCAACACGGCATCAAACGGAGCGGACGCCGACGGTGGCGGCATTGCAGCGTTTACCGGCAATGTTACCGTCTCCAATAGTACGCTCTTGGGTAATTCAGCAGAAAATGGCGGTGCCATTTTCGCGTTGGGCGGTCTAGTAATCGTTGACAATAGCACGCTTTCAAATAACTCAGCTCAATTTCTAGGAGGGGGCATCTACTCGGATGGCAGTTCAGTAGCAATCAGTAGCAGCACAATATTTGGCAACACGGCGGAGGTCGCATTGCCTGTGCCCGAGGAGGGTGGCGCGGGAATTTACTTTTACGTTGATCCAGCTACGCCCCAAGCATCACTGCACATTACGAATTCCATTATCGCAGGGAACAACTCACTGTCGGACAGAGCGCCAGAGTTTAGCCAACCCAACGGCGTAATCGATATCACTTACAGTCTGATAGGTGACAACACTGACACGGGACTCACGGCATCTGCATTTCCAGATGCAATGTCCGGAAATAACATCGTGGGAGACCCAAGCACGATTGGCCTTATCGATCCACTTCTCGGACCACTTGGCAACCATGGAGGATCCACGCCGACCCACACGTTGCTACCTGGAAGCCCCGCAATAGATGTTGGTGATCCGAACTTAATTGCTGGACAGAACGGCGTTCCCGAATTCGATCAGCGCGGCACACCGTTCAAACGCATCGCGGCCGGCCGTATCGACATGGGTGCGATTGAACGAGCAACGGTTGCGGATTTATCACTTACCCAAACCGTAGACAATCCATCGCCAAACGTGGGCGACAATGTTACGTTCACTCTTACCCTAACAAACGCAGGACCGGACGCCGCCACCAATGTCTCGGTAATCGATGCGCTACCTACGGGAATGAGCTTTGTGTCCAGTATACCAAGCCAGGGAGCCTACGATAGCGGCACTGGCGTCTGGACGATCGGAACTGTAACTTCCGGAATCGCAGCTACGCTGCAAGTTGTCGCGTCTGTCGATTCCACGGGGACAAAAACCAACACGGCAGAAGTCTTCGCTGTTGACCAATCTGATGTTGACTCAACACCCAACAACGGCATGACCGCAGAAGATGATCAGGACAATGCGGATATCACGCCTCAAATTGCGGACGTGTCGCTGACCAAGACAGTCAACAATGCGACACCGAACGTCGGCGACAATGTGACCTACACAATCATCGTAAGTAACGCTGGTCCGGACGCCGCGACCAATGTTGCGATCAGCGACACGCTGCCTGCTAGTACGACTTACGTTTCCGATACGCCAAGCCAGGGAAGCTACAACAGTACGACAGGCGTCTGGACGGTGGGAACCATTGCCAACGGAGGGAACGCCACGTTGCTGATCACCGCTTCCGTGGATTCCACAGGGACAAAGACGAATACGGCGCAAGTCAGCGCGGCGGACCAAGCCGATTCGGATTCGACGCCCAACAACAGCATTGGTACAGAGGACGATCAGGCGAGTGTTTCGTTGACGCCACAGATTGCGGACCTTTCGCTTACCAAGGCCGTAGATGACGCGACACCAAATGTCGGTGACAATGTCACGTTTACGATCACCGTTTCGAATGCCGGGCCTGACGCGGCGACGAACACTGCCGTGAGTGACGCGTTACCAGCAGGGATGACGTTCGTTTCCGACGCGCCGAGCCAAGGAACCTTCAACAGCACCACGGGCATTTGGACGGTTGGCACAATTGCCAACGGTGGCACGGCCACGCTTCAAGTCGTTGCTTCCGTCGATTCGACCGGCGCGAAGACAAATACGGCACAAGTTAGCGCGGCGGATCAAGCCGATTCGGATTCGACACCCAACAATAGCGTCGCGACCGAAGACGATCAGAATGACGTCTCAATCACACCGCTCGAGGTCGATCTTGTGATTACGTCGAGAAACTCGCTTTTTTTTGATACGGTCTTCTCGAGGCAAACATTCAGATACAGGTTAACAGTCGAGAACAAAGGACCGGATAACGCGACAGATGTGACAGTCGTCGATGTGCTCCCGAACGGCGTTACGCTCGTTACCGCTGCATCGGACCAGGGCACAATAACCGCGATGGATGGAACAGTGAGCTTTGCACTTGGCGATATCGCAACCGCTGGCGTCGTAGAAATACAGCTCGATGTTGAAGTTGACGCTAATATTGATACAACCTCACAGATCTTGCTTACGAATATTGCAACAGCTACCGCAAATGAAAGCGAGTTGGATTCAACGAACAATATAGTCGCTACGTCACTAAAGTTAGGATCACAGCCTTCAAGCATAAGCGGCTTCGTTTACTTTGATGCCGATGATGATGGAGTATTTGACGTCGAAGAAACACCATTCGTGACTGAATACACAAACATTAGCGTGCCTGGGTTGCCACCGGGTGATATTCGTATTACATCCGTCGATGTCACGCTGACGCGAACTGACGTTGAGCCCAATGTGTCAATGGCCACAAATACAGATGAGGACGGGGCGTATTCGTTCGACAACTTACCAGCTGGGATCTATGAAATTGCAAAGTATCAAGAAGAGATCTATGGAAATGGCAAACACTCATTGGGAACTCCAGATCTGAATGGGACAGCGACGGTTGTAGGTGATGTTTCCGTGGGCACTCTGGCGAAATTCGAACATCTCGTTCTCGAAAGCAGTATCGACGCTATTGACTTTAACTTTGGCGTCGTGCCGTTGTTGCAGATCGAGAAACTGGTGAACGGACGACCTGCGGACAACTTACCGGCAGAAGTGGTGAGCAGTTCCGAGCCAGCCTCGTTTGAGTACCGTGTTACAAACAGAGGGGCCGGAGTGCTTTGGACGTTTCCGGGAGTGGCTTTGAGTGATGGACTCCAGGTTGACTTTACGATCACGGATGACAACGGGACGCCCGACGACATCACGGATGATATATCGATCACAGATGATTTATTTGAGTTACCTGCTGAAAGCCTTGGAGGGTTGCGACCGGGAGAGTCGTGGTCATTCCGTGCTGAAGAATTGTCACCGCTTCCATTCGGCTACGTACATTCACACGTTGTGCTGCGGGGAAGCGTGTTCTTTCCTGGCCTTTTCACCCGGGGTATTGAGTCTAATGACGTAGCGATCTACTTTCGGCCTGTACCTCTCGTCGTCGTAATCCCCTCACCACCAGACCGAACAGACCCACCAGAAACTAAGCCCGATCCCCCCTCGACATTTCTGGTGGATAATCGGGGACAGCCACCAGCTCAGCCTACATTGATTGACCGTCCTGCGGGAAGCGGGCAGCGTCCGCCCTTGGTCGGCGAAAAGGAAGAAGTAACCCGCTACCCTCCCCCGGTAGTTACCGCCACGCAACCACCAGAAGCGTTCTCAGGTGAATTGCTGTTGGCCGCTCTACAAACGGAATTGCCGCTGGTGAGTACCACCGAGTCGCCCGATCCTCCACCGAAACCCGACGAAGCGTCAGAAGCGAGTGGACTCGACGATGTATTGCAGTTCCCTGAGCCACCGCGTCAGAAAGAGGCTGTTGATGGAGGAGCAGGCAATTGGAGCCAAACGGCGTTCTTCGCGGGACTGATGGCGTCCGGTGGTGGTGTTGTTCTCGGTACATGGCTTGTGGCACGCCGAGTGATTCGAAACATCCGAGACAAAATGCGCGCTGCAACTCGATAAGTGTTCGGGAGATCGAACGATGAATTGGAAGTTCGAACTTAGCAATCAGCAGGGCCAAGTGCTCGATTTGGTCGATCGTTTTGAAGCATCGTGGTTGCGAGGCGACTCGAACATCGAGAGCTTTGCGGCTTCCGTTCCCGCCGAACAACGTTTCGAAGTGCTACAAGAAATCGTTAAGATCGACTTGGAAAACCACTGGAAGCAAGGTGAACAGCGTCGAGTCGCGGACTACTTGAACACGTTTCCAGAATTACAGGAAAGTGAAATTGCGGTCCTCGACCTTTACCAAACCGAGTTTGCAATTCGGGAACGTCACGGCGACATGCCAAGCGTCAAAGAGTACCGTGAACTCGTCCCCGGGTTTCTCCCGTCACACGAGATGACTTCAGATTCAGGTGACGCGACAATCGCCGTCAAGACATTCGACGCGATTACAGAAGTTCCGACAGTCAGTGAGATCGACCTCGGAAAGTATCAGATTGTCTCGAAGCTAGGCGAAGGTGGTTTTGGCATTGTATACCGTTGCCGCGATGAACAACTGGGAAGGACCGTTGCGATCAAGGTTCCACAGGGACAGGAGCAGGGTTTTACTCGTGATATGCTGCACGAGGCGCAAACCGTCGCGCAACTAGACCATCCGAACATCGTTCGCATGCTTGGCGCTGAGACTACGGCCGATGGCGTTGGCTTCCTGGTGTACGAGTTCATTGATGGCACGTCGCTGGCCGACCGACTCGCCAAGAAAGACTGCACGCGCGAGGAACTGATCGAATGGATCGCTCAAATCGCGGAAGCCCTGCATTATGCTCACCGCAAGAATGTATTTCACCGTGATATCAAGCCCGGAAATATCCTCATCGATCCGCAAGGCAAAGCCATCCTTGTCGATTTTGGAATGGCACGGCGCGACGGCAACTTCTATACGAGAGATGAAGGAGTTGTCCTAGGGACATTGGCCTATATGCCGCCCGAGCAGGTACGCGGTGATTCGGATCTCGCCAATCCGGAAACGGATCTCTACAGTCTGGGCGTCGTGCTATATGAAGCCCTTTGCGGCGAAAGGCCTTTTCAGGGCTCGAATTTTAGTGAGCTGAAACGTCAAATCGAGCAACGGGCGCCGCGCTCGCCGCGCAGCATTGACGATTCGATACCTGCCTCGTTGGAACCGCTTGTTGAACGAGCACTGGCTAAAGATCCACTCAAACGGATAAGGACGGGACGGGACTTTGCGGCGGAGTTGCGGCGAGCCGTTCGTCCCCGAAACCACCTTGAGTGGACCGTGGGGCTTGTGGCTGCCGTTCTCCTGACTTTGGGACTCGCGACGGTCTGGTATAGCCGGTCTCGCAATTTGGAACCAATAACTCAGCTCGCAGCACGCATTAACGAAGTGAAGGTATTCCTTGACGATGGCACAAGTAGCAGCCGTCTGACTGTCACGGATTTGCCACTGCAACCGTCGAATCGAATTGAACTCGTGGCCCAGTTCGACAGCGACACATTCGCATACGTGTTGAGTTGGGACGCGGACGGCCAAGCATCACTTCTGTCCATCGGCGAGGAGCCCGTAAATCAAGTGGTCTTGCCAGGTCTGAAGTCCGCCGCGGGGGACGGAGCCAGTCTCTTTCTCGTAGGCGTTTCTAATGTACCGCTAAGTCACGAACAAATTGAAAACTTGAGGAATACGCATTTGGATTTGCAGGTGTCTTCGAAGACACTCGCAGGTTTGCGGAGCTTGTTCCACACCTACGACGAAGTGCCGACCGATATGAAGCACGTGGAAATCGCGCTTCGATCCGAGAGTGAGTCGCCGACAGATCTGCGAATTCCCGATTCGTTCAAGCAAGTGATGCGAGAGACATTCGCTCATTATTACGGGATCATCCTCGCACAGGAGGATGGTGCCGCGGAAGGCCTCACGCAATGATCTCGCAAGATGTAACGGTTGGCCTTCTACTGATCTTCGCGAGCTCGACTTGTTGCGCTCAGGGAGAATCCGCTGCCCGTGAACAAAGTGTTTCGTGGGCTCAAGTAGTGACTGATGCTGATAAGCTGATTCAACGGAGTGAGTTCAAGCGGGCTGAACGGTTGTTGCTGGACAACCTCAATGCAGCGGATTTGTCGGACCAGACGTTGGCATTTTCCGAGCAGGCAAGCTATGCCGATGCGATTCTTGCCACGAGCGAACTGTACCTGCGATCCGGTCAATTCAGTCGCTCGATTGAATGGGCCAAACGATGCGAAGCACATCTGCCTGAGTTTCCTGCTGCCGCAGTTGACGCCGTGAGCCTGCTTGATAGAGCGCACATACTCATCGCGCGTGCTCTCACACAGAGCGGACAGCGGCAGCAAGCGATTGATCTGTTGCAGCAACTGCTTCGGCAGCGAGCCGATGAGGAGAATACGTTGCTGTCTCAATTGAACATGTCCGCCGCGATTGCTGAGCTTCAATTGGACGCACAACCGCAAGCCATGCGTGATATTGCCGATTCTACGCGCGAGCTTGCTCAAAGAGTGGAGAGGCTTACGTCGAAGAATCTGCTCGACACAGATTCTCAGGATCGTGCCCTCAAGTGCGCTGCTCGCGTCGAGGCGAGTTGCGGTAACATCAATGAAGCGTTGAAGTTCCTGCGAAGTCTAAACACTCGCTCCGCGACAGATCCCTCGCAGATCAATGACAGCATCACTTTCAGTTTACACATCGCATCACTCTTCCGAGAACGAGAAGCCTATGCGGATGAGTTGAAGGTGCTTGAAGAGGCTCGCCGCGTAGGACGGCCGTTGCATGCCGAATCAATCAAAGAGGAAAACGTTCAAACAACAGACGATCGAGCCTTCCTCGACGCTTCACTCACCGATCAAATGGGACGATGTCTGCTGGCCTTGGGACGCATAACCGACGGTACTCGCTCATTACTGGCTGCGTACTTAGCGTACTCAAAGCTCATCGAGCGAAGTAGTGCCGAGTTCGACGGCAATAGTGGAATTGCTGCGGAGCGATTGGAAAGCATCCGAGAACTTGTTCGGGATATGCCTACCTCAACTTCTCCGCTTAACGGCGTCAACGAATTCGACGTCAAGAGGCAGCTACTCAACTGGTATGAATCCAATCGCCTGGACGACGACCCAAGGACGCATCAGCTACGGACGTCTCTTGCAACAGCCTATCTACTTCGAGGAGACGCTCTTCATGCGGAAGAGCTGTTAGGTGTCGCAGTTCCGTATTTACGAAAACGAGTTCCGCGTGACACAGAAACACTTGTTCGGGCACTGGTGTTGTTCGCTGAAACCGAGCGTTCGAATGGGTTGCTGGATAATGCGAGGCAACTGCTTACGGAAGCCGACGAATGCTGCCAGAACGCGTCCCCAAGTTTGCGTTGGTTCGTTCGATTGCACAAAGCATGTCTTCATGCAAGCGTCGGAGAATTTCGGCAAGCAACAAACGAATTAACTTCCCTGCGAGATGACGTCGGTGAGACCGTTCAAGTCGCTGACGAAATTACGAACCAGATTCAGGCGGATTGTCTACTTAACCTGGCATTGATTGATCAGGCACGTTTTCGTTTTGATACCGCACTCGACATGTTTGAACAAGCAACAGCGATCCGCAGGCAGTTTGTAGGCGAATCGGACGAACGGCTGGTCCCGTACCTCTTGGCAAACGCGGCGGCGTATGCGGCAACGCGTGAAGTAAATGAACTTGCACGGGTCTTGGAGTTCCTTACGCCGATGACACGGGACGAAGCGACCGTGAATTGGCAAACAACTCGCCATCTACAAGCGATGGTACACTTTCTTCGTGACGAAGCCAATTCAAATTCGCGAGACCGTCAAGAAGCGATCGGTATTTGGTCAGACCTGCTCGCCGACCAAGATAAAGCAGGTGCCGCTCGGACACGACACTACTTGGCAGCAACGCTTTACAAAGAGTGGAGCGAGCAACAGCAGGGTTGGAATGCCGCTGGAGTCTCGATTTTAACTCCACATTCGAGCGAGCGCGCGGCATACGAAACGGAGCTCACCGCTTATCGAGAGAGCAAAGCAGAGTTCGAGAAATCTTTTAAGGATTTTGAAGACCAAAAGGCGAAATACTCGAATCGTTTGAAGCAATATCAAGATCAACAAAGAAGAGGTGGCACACCCCAGACCCTAGATGACTATGACGACCTCAGTAACGAAGTGATGTTCCTCAAGGACAGGCAACAAATGTTATTTGGTGAGCGTAAGTTGCTAAAGGCCACGTCGGCGAAGTTGAAGCTGAAGCACGCAGCGTTGCTCGCCGATAGTAGCAGCGGCCTAAAGAAAGCGAGGGAGTATGCTGAAGGAGCTGTGGCGACACTTCGAGAGCTGGGCGTTCAGCCAGATTTGCTGTGCGCGGCACTCTGTAATTTGGCACAGATTCTTCACGCCCAAGCTCAGGTGTCATCTGACAAGCGGCAATTATTGAGTGATGCAATCCAACGACTATCAGATGCTATCGTTACGATCGAGACGATACATCTCTTGACGCTGAGTGACGAGATTCCGCGAGAAGAATTCGTTAGTCGCTTCCGACTTCCATACGAGTTGCTTATCGAATGGCAACTAGCCGCAGGTAATCCGCGCGAAGCCCTTATCGCAGCAGAGCTGCTTTCCAATCGCGAGTTCTTGCTGCAGCTTGTGCGCGACGACGTCTATGAGAAGCGTGAACTCGGTGGCGAAGAGCGGCGTTTAGTCGAAGAATTTGATCAACTTGTCGACCGGTACTACAAAACAACTGTCCAGGTCGCAGCGGGTATCAGCAGAAAGTCGGGGGAATCTCAAGCGTCGAACGAGTTGAGTCTTGAGCATCTGAAACAGGAATGTGCCGCCGCTTACTCACGAATTTGGAAACGCAGCCCGATTGTCGACAATACACCGGGAGATGCTCGTGCCAGAAGCAAGATCGAGACTGCGATCGAGACCACCTTTAAGAACAATGACGTTGTATTGCTCTATCACGTTGGGGCGAGAAGCAGCCACGTCTTTCTAGTCGACGGCGTCAATGATAATACAGACTTTTCGGTTGAACTGGAGTTCTCGGCAGATCATTCGACCAAACTCGGCAGCCAGTCCGTTAAGGCAAGCGACATCGACAATTGCGTTGCCGAGTACTTGAACGTGTGTCGCCATCCAGAGAACTCACACGAGTTGGGCGAGAGCAGTCAAACGCGCGCCTCGCTGGAATCGCTTGGCAATGTTCTCCTTCCAAAGAGATTGCGTGAACGAATTAAAGATATCAATCCTGGCACGCTCACCGTCATCGCTGACGGGGCGTTAAGGCGTTTGCCGTTGGAGGCGCTTGTTGTACAAGCCGAACCCTTGCGGTTTTTGATGGACGACGATGCATTTCCCGCGTTGGACTACGCACCGTCCCTGATGACACTTGATGCTCTCCAGCGCAGGCATTCCCAACCAGGGCCGCGCCGCGTACTCACCGTTGGCGATGCCGACTTTGCGAATATCGAGGGTATGAAGCCATTGCTCAAAAGCCAGCAGGAGTGCGACAACATTGTCTCAGCGTTTGACCGACTTGGGCCAGACTGTGTGGTAAAGATAACGCGTGCCAAAGCGACAGAAGAGCAATTTAGAGATTTGGCAGAAAGTGACACACACCCATTTTCACACATCCACATCGCCACTCACGGGATTGTCGACACGCGCGGTGTGCTCGGGTATTTGGCATTAACGTCGCCACCAGCCCCAGCCCTCAGCGAGAATAATGGAAGACTGGAAATTCATGAAATATCGAGGATGCGTTTGCCCTCGTGTGAACTGGTTGCGCTCAGCGCATGCCGCACGGCGACCAGTGACGACAATTCAATTGATGCAAGTAATCTAGGGCGAACATTGGCCGGTGCGTTCCTCACCTCCGGCGCTCGACGAGTCGTCGCCAGCCACTGGGCAGTTTCTGACGATGCGTCGTCAGAGATTATGTCCCGCTTTTTCGACGAAATAGCAAAGACACTTGAGCAGAATGTGTCGAAGATAAACTACGCGACGCTGCTACGGAAGGCAATTTCCGATTATCGAACCGAGGCGTCATCAATTCGCAACTCACCCTTCTTTTGGGCTCCTTACACGATGATCGGTCCGACGTACGAAAGGTAGTTGACAGTATGCAGGTGAACCACTTTTTGCGCGAATGTGGCAAATGGGTTGACGTTGTGGCGTTCTACAACTCCGTAAGGTCGCTCGAACCTTGCTCAGATGGCCGTTGTGACGGTTGACACATCCGTAGAGCAATCGTGGATGTCTAATAGCACCTCGCGAAACTGTTCATCGTCCGGATTCGAGTTGCCAAATCTAGCGAACAAATCGTCTGCCGCTTTGGCATCGCCGGAGTCGCCGATGTACTCTCTCGCAACTTACGTCGCCACTGATAAATCGAGGGCATTGAAACGCCCTCCGCCTCACAGAACTGAGCGACCGACTGGCCCGACTGCTCAAACCGATCACCCCAAACTCTACAAATCGCCGCACGCGAACCCTCAGCTATGACCAAATCTTCCCATCAAGAGACAACACAAATCCACCAACCTAACCCACGCACCTACAACGGTTCAGGTGTACGGTAACGCTTTGTTATGACGTTCTTCGTTAGCACTCAACTCCCCACATGTATTCACGTCAGTTGCAACCAGCGAGTTGTGCCGCGTTGGCAATTGAGCAGGCGGGCTATGAGTCTTCGTAGATCGGTGACTTTCGCCTGCCCTGAGAAAAGGCAGCCGAAGGCAAACGCTCAGGCGGCATCGTGGTTGTGCGTTACGCGCATCAACAAATGCAGTATCTTCTCCATCGGAAAGCGCATCCTCGACACACTGCCGCTCCTGACCCCCGACATCCTTCAGGAAATCGCCAAATGAATACCAACCGCAACCTGAGTAAACTGGTGATGAACCAGCGAACTGGTTGCTGTTCAGAGTAAAGTTATCCCACTACAATGAGGTGTCCAAATCCGCAACGATTAGTGGGCGCAGGTTCGAGATTCCGTCATGACAGAGGTCGAGATATGGTGCTCGCGGGCTGTCCTCATTGCCGTGCAAACCTTCAAATAAACCCTGAATTTGCTGGGCAGACTTTACAGTGTCCAAGCTGTCACGGAGCTTTCATCGCGCCGAGTACTGTGCAAGTGGAGTGGGCGGAGGGGCTCGGAGGCAGCTGCAACGTGGAGCCCCCTCCAGTCGCGTCGAACTTCGAGCAAATGGATCGGGATGAGGACGAAGGATTTCCTCTTCCGGCGATGCTAGTCTGCATCGGTGGCGCCCATATCGTAATCTTCGTGATCCTCGCGATTTTTAGTCCTGGACTTGCCTTTGTCTTAGTAGGACTCGCAATCGTTGTCGAGATTGCCATCTGGAAACGGAAAGAACTGACGGCGTTTTTTCAACATGTGCAGCAAAGCGAGACAACGAAGCAGATTCTGGACCAGGCAAAATCTCGGGCCACTAGTGGCGTGGCGATGGCACACAGCTTACTTTCCGAGCCAAGGACGCCACCGAGACGCAGCGAGATCGTTACCGCTGAAGTCATCAGCGAACTCGATGACAGCTTAGTTGAAATTAGGCCGGCGAAACCTGCTCAGTCACGCCCGCGCACCGTGTCACATATCGGCCACCCTGACCCTCGGCGTGAGCGTCCGTCTATGTCGGGCACATTGGGCGGGAGACCATTGGAGGCCAAGCTTCCGAAAGATAATGTTTACTTCTACGGTCCGGGATCGGAACTCGATCTTGGCCGCGGCGTACTGAAGTGGCCACTGGTTTACGCGACCGGCGCCCCTCAGCGGGGAAACTTCGACGCCTCGCTAATCGACGGTACGCTTCCCATTGCTCCTCCAGGCTCGCCTGTCGATGAGAGGTTGCCTTATTGGCCCAACTACTATGACTGCTCGCCAACTCAGCGGGCACACTATCTTGACTGGCTGTTGGCTGGAAAGAGTGATCCGGATACGGAGTTGGGATATGTATTCATCTACTTCTACGGACTGGAACGGCGAGTACTTGTTGATCAGGCCGATCATATCCCGATCGCGCAAGAGCTGATTCGATTGCTGCCTATCTACGATCGTTCCAACTCATTTCGGCGATACACATCCACGCTCTTATGGCTCACACTCTATTTGGCGAGCCAATCCACAACGGTTCCGCAAACACTATTGAATGAAGCGATTGCGGTAACGGGACGATGGAACGATGAACTACTCGGTATGTGCCTCGCAATCCTGTACAACAGCAACCAGCCGCTTCCTGCACATGTGGCTTTCCTGGTGAGTCAGAACGATTCACGTTCTTCATCCAGCGTGATTGTTCGCCGCCATCGGGACGAGTTTGCAAAGTTATTCGAGACGAAGTACCGAGGCCACTTTGGCGACGGAATTCAGCTTCGCGCGAGTAAGCGATTGAAGCGCATCGACTACCATCCAGCAAGCGGTACGCTCATGCGTAATCTGGGTGCCATCGACGGACTTTCGTTGCCCGCAATGCCGGACATTCTCGCCATTTCGTCGCAGTTCAAACAGATCGTCCAGTCCTGGGACGAGTCGATCGAGGAACTCAAAGCGTATAGCCGAGCATCCCGATCCGCGGGCGGCGAGCTAACCGCAGACGCGTATGAAGCACTACCGACAGAACTGCAGGAAGGCGACCACCCGGAGTTGGACGCCTGGATGCAAGCCTGGGAAGAGAATGTCGATGACGAAGGGTGGCCGATTGTTCCTGTATCTGCAATTGCTTCGATCAAGGGCATCCCCGCACGCGACCGACTCACGAAAACACAATGCAGAAATCTGCTACGAACAGCCGACGTCATTGGTTTGGGTATCGAACCAGACGCGCGGATGACCGGAAAGGACTACCGGTGGGACGAACGCGTGACGTTGTTTTTTCTCGACGATGAGAATGGGGACGACGCGACAAGCTATATCGCCGCCTCCGCACTTCTTCGCCTTGGCGCAAGCGTCGCGGAAGCGGATGGCCAAGTGGATAAAGATGAGCTGGCTTTCATCACGGATCACCTGGAGGGGCAGTTCAATCTTTCTGATGGAGATTCCAAAAGGCTCGAGCGACTGCAATATCTCTTGCTGCACTCACGATCCGGTGATAACACGATCAGCAAAATGCTTGCGAAGCGTTTGCCACGCCAGCACCGGCTACTCGTCGGCGAGTTCTTAGTGGGCGTGGCAGCCGTCGACGAGCTAATAACCAAAGATGAAATCAAGGCTCTTCGCAAGGCGTACAAGTCGTTGGACCTCGATGCGGCGGACCTCGACAAGCTAATTGCACGCCATGCAGTTCAGGAAACCGACGAAGCGACTGCAGCCCCGCAAGACGCCGAATTGCGACTTGATATGCTGGCAATTTCTCGGATCATGACGGAAACTCGCCAGGTGGCGGGCATTTTGCGAGACGCGATGGCGGAAGACGACGAACCGGAGAGTTCATCCGGGTACTCGGCTGCAACGCGAACCGCAGTTGCCGATCCGCCCGCTGTCAAACCCACTTCAACTTCGATAGCGCAGCCGCATACCGACGACACAGATCTGGATTTCAGGTTTCGGCCGTTCCTCGCTGCCGTGTTGGAGCGGGATGAGTGGACACCGGCGGAACTCCGCGAATTGGCCGACAAGTGTCACATCATGATGAGTGGTGCCGTGGAGTCAATCAACGAATGGTCAACGGAGCGCTACGGTGACTGGATCATTGAAGAGGGAGATGCTTATCATGTGAGACTGGATCTGATTGAGGAGTCGGATTGAAATGACCAAAGTCTTACCGCGGGAACGAGCCGCTATTTTGCAGTCACTTGCTGCTGGGGTCGTGCCATCTATCGGATTGCATCACATTCAAGTTGGAAGACTCAAAGAAGTTGACGCGCTTATTCGCGACCTGATGCTGGTAGAACAGGGTGGGGCTTCGGTTCGGTTCATTGTCGGGCGGTTCGGCAGTGGGAAGACTTTTTTCCTGAACCTGATTCGTAATGTCGCTCAAAAACGCAAATTCGTTGTCGCCCAAGCGGATATCACCACCGATCGGCGGTTTCAAGGAACTGGCGGCCAGGCCAAATCGCTGTATAGCGAGCTGATGCGCAACCTTTCGACGAGATCGCGCCCAGACGGAAATGCGTTGCAGAACGTCGTTGAACGCTGGATCGGAGACGTCGACCACGAAATCCGCGGTGGCGGGACTGGTACAGAAGAAGATGTGAAGCAGGAGTTTAGCAAGCTGCTTCGTCCGCTTCAGGATCTCGTTAGCGGTTTCGACTTCGTCAACGTCGTGACAAAGTATTACGAGGGATACCTCGGGCACAACGAAGAATTACAGAGTAGTGCCTTGCGATGGCTGCGCGCCGAGTACTCGACAAAGACAGAGGCCCGCGAAGACCTCGGCGTCCGTTCAATCATCGACGACGCCGGGATCTACGACTATCTAAAGCTGTTTGCGGCCTTCGTCCGCATCGCCGGCTATTCTGGCCTGTTGGTAAATGTGGACGAACTTGTTGTTCTCTCCCACCGGTTGTCCAACACTGCCTCGCGTAACAGGAATTACGAAGCGATCCTGAGGATCATCAACGACTGTTTGCAAGGTCGCGTCGAAGGATTGGCGTTCCTTTTTGCTGGTACGGACGAATGCTTGGAAGACCCTCGACGCGGGCTCTACAGTTACGAAGCGCTGGCGACGCGACTGGCACCTAATCGCTATGCCGACAATGGGCAGCAGGACTACGCATCTCCGGTCGTCAAGCTCGATAACCTGAGCCCCGAAGACTGCTTCGTATTACTGGCAAACATCCGGAATGTGCACTGCTCTGGTGACACTGCCAAACAGTTAATCCCAGATGAAGGCATTGTGGCATATTTGCAGCAGTGCAAAGCGCGGATGGGAGCGGCCTACTTCCAAACACCGCGAGACACCGTGAAAGATTTTGTCGGTCTGCTTAACATGCTGGAGCAGGACGGTTCGCGGAGTTGGCAAGATCATCTTCAGCGCCGCTCGCCGGCCGCTGACGATTTGCACTCTGGGCAGGACCATAGGCCCTCGACCGGTTCGCAAAGCGACGATCTAAGCGAGTTCCGTCTGTGACCGCCACGCCTGCCTTCGAACTTCTGGCACGTCCGATTCAGCAGATTCTCTGGGACATGCGTTGGCCCAGTTTGCGGCCGATTCAAGAGGACGCGATTCACAAAATCCTCGATGGGGAAGCTGACCTGATCATTTCAGCACAGACGGCTGCCGGCAAAACGGAGGCCGCGTTCCTGCCGATCTTGTCGCGAATACACGAACACCCGGCCGGTTCGGTCCAGACGCTTTACGTTGGTCCGCTCAAGGCGCTCATCAACGATCAGTTCAGGCGACTCGAACGCCTTTGCCAGCGGGCGGAGATTCCTGTGCATCGCTGGCACGGTGATGTCGACGCCAGTCGCAAGAAGGCTCTCATCGCAAAGCCATCTGGCGTGCTGCTCATCACTCCCGAGTCCATCGAATCACTGATGATCAATCGAAGCACAAGTCTGGCTCGGATGTTTCGATCGCTTCAGTTTGTTGTGATCGACGAAATACACACGCTCGCCGGCAGTGAGCGCGGAACGCATCTTCGAAGCCTGCTGTTTCGACTGCAACGTTACGTTCAAGAAAACTATCGCATCGTTGGACTCTCGGCCACGCTCGGCGATGCATTCCCCGTCTACGAACGGTGGATGCGACCGGACGGCGATCGTCCCGTAGATTTGATCAATGGACCAAGCGGCGAGAAGCAACTCTTGTATAAGATCCACGCTTACACGGCTACCAAACCGCGCAGAGAAGACGGCCAGGAAGATGACGCCGAGTCTAACGATATGCCGCTGGGCCTCGCTGAAGACATGTACGAGCACTTCGCCGGAAGGAAAAACCTGATCTTCGCGAACAGCAAATCGGACGTGGAACAGTTTGCGGATTCACTAAACGCTCGTTGCCGCCGGCAACGCCGCCCCGAAGAATTCTTGGTTCATCACGGAAACGTGAGTAAAGAAGTTCGCGAGTTCACCGAACGGGAGATGCAGGGCATGCGTCCGAGAACAACGGTTTGTTCTTCGACGTTGGAACTCGGCATCGACATCGGTAACGTCACCGCAGTCGGACAGATCGATCCACCTTGGTCGGTTGGCTCCCAGGTACAACGACTTGGGCGCAGCGGGCGTGGCGAAGATGAACCCCAATGCATGCGAGTCTACGTCCGCGAAGACGAACTTGAGGCAAAAGCGGCATTGGTGGATCGGCTTTATCCGAAACTGCTACGAGCCATCGCCATTACTGAGTTGATGTTGCAAGATCCGCCTTGGGTCGAACCGCCGCAAATCGATGCCTTCGACCTGAGTACCCTGACGCACCAGATTTTGAGTGTGCTTGCCGAGACAGGTGGCTGCCAGGCGTCAGAGGTTTTTGCCCGGCTTTGTTCGCGCGGGGCGTTTCGGGCCATCGATACTCCGTTATTCGCCGGCGTTCTTCGCAGCCTCGGCGCACACGAAATCGTCGAGCAGATGGAGCAGGGAGATTTGATTCTTGCCCCCAAGGGCGAAGCCATCGTGAATCATTATTCTTTCTACAGTGCGTTCGCTAGCGACGTCGAATACAGTGTGATCTTCGGCAGCATGCTCATTGGGACGCTACCGGCGCTGTTCCTGCCGCAGATCAACGATCACTTCCTGCTCGCTGGCCGCCGCTGGCAAGTTGTATCGGTCGACGACGACCGGAAGGAGGTTACGGTTAAACCCGCCCGCGGTAAGAAGCCGCCAAGATTCTTCGGAGGTGGTGGCGAGATCCATCCGCGCGTACGCCAGATGATGCGAGAAGTGGTGCTCGGCGACCGTCCATTGAGCTATCTCAACGCGACCGGAGTGCAACTTCTGAAGGACGCTCGCGCCACGGCAATTCAAGCCGGTCTGAAACAGCAGTCGATTGTTCCCCTGTCTCCTAGCCAATGCCTCTGGTTCACCTGGACTGGAACAAAGATACAGCGAACCTTATGCCTGATCGCCGATTCCGTCGGCCTTCAGGCCACCGACCGAGACATCGCCATTGAGTTCAAAGCCGCCGTTCCAGACGTTATCCAGATGCTGCAACAAGCCCTGCGGGAACCACTCGACGCCGAATCACTCGCCACTCGACTCCCGGCCAAACAAACCAGAAAACTCGACCATCTCATCGCTGTGCCCCTACTCGTTAAGTCGCTTGCACACGATGCGCTCGACATTAGTGGAGCCGAGAGCGTAATTCGGGCATTGGATTCCGCCAGATAGCTGGTAGTTTGACAAGCCTGGGACCGGTATGTTTAGAACGTATGTCAACCGAGCAACATTGATAGCGGCACTGTGATCTCAGTAAAAGAGGGCAACTGACTTTGAAATTCATCCATACGGCCGACTGGCAGATTGGCATGAAGGCCGCGCATGTCGGTGCAGTCGGGCAGGTAGTACGAGCTGAGCGACTTGAAGCAGCTCGCCGAGTTGTCGAGGCGGCGAAAAGCCATGATGCGGAATTCATCATAGTGGCGGGCGATACTTTCGAAGACAACGCGGTCGATCGCGTTGTCGTGCAGCGAGTCGCCGACATCTTAGGTAGTTTTTCTGGCCCAGTTTACATCATCTCCGGGAATCACGACCCACTCGTGCCCGGTGCAGTTTGGGACCACTTGGCGTGGCAATCACACGCCAATCTTCACGTCTTGACGGAGGCCGCGCCGCTGCAGATCGAGGGCGCGACGCTCTATCCATGCCCGCTATTTGAAAAGCACTCGCTCAAAGATCCAACGCGATGGATCGACGCCAACGATGCTCCAAACATAGCAATTGGCATTGGTCACGGCACTGTTGAAGGAGTGTCACAGAGCGAACTGGATTACCCAATCGCCCGCGATGCCGCCACTCGCGCTGGTCTTGATTACCTGGGATTAGGGCACTGGCATTCCTTTGCCTCGTATAAGTCTTCTGACGGCGTGAGCCGCATGGCCTACTCAGGTACGCATGAAACGACGAAGTTCGGCGAACGAGACAGCGGCAATGCGCTGCTCGTAGAGATTGAGACGAGAGGTGCCGTTCCGAAGCTGACACCGATTCGTACGGGTGGCCTGTCGTGGAAGACGATCACGCAACGCTTTTCCGAATCGGGGGACGCCGCTCGATTGCGTGAGCAAGTCGAGGCACTTCCTGAGCCAAAATCGATATTGCTAGACTTGCGCATTGATGGCGTCCTGAATCAAGGCGACCAGGTTGAACTTGCCCGTATCGACGAGCTATTGCGAGCACGGTTTCTATACGGGCGCGTCGATACATCCCAGCTCGTGCCAAGACCCGACGACAATCGCTGGCTCGAAATGTTGCCAGTGGGCGTGCTGCGCGAGACAGCGCAGCGGCTCCAAGCACTCAGCGATCCCACCTACTCCGAAGATCGTCCCGAACACGCATCGCCCGCCGTCGCGACACGAGCCCTGCTCGAACTGTACCGAATGGTTCAGGAGGACAACGCATGATCCTCCGATCGATTCGAGTTGAGGGCTGGCAGTGTTTTGCCGCGTCCGTCGAAGTGGGGCCATTCGCCGACGGGCTGAACATCATCTATGGTCCCAACGGCATTGGAAAATCCACGCTGATGAGGGCGTTGACTCGTGGTCTATTTGACAGCCACAACGTTGGCGGTGCTGACATCAAATCGCTCCGTCCCTGGGGACGTTCCCTATCGCCCAAGGTAACGATCGAGTTTGAACAGAACGGGGAACAATTCCGAATAGGCAAGCAGTTTCTTACTTCGCAGTTTGCCAAGCTCGACCGAAGCGAGAACGGTCGATACATGCCAGTTGCCGAAAGTCGAGCGGCAGACGACAAAGCTCGTGAATTATTGTCAGGCGATGCGCCAGCCAAAGGTGCAAGCGATCAGCGACACTGGGGGCTGGCGCAGATATTGTGGGCAAGTCAGGGAAACTTGCGGATCGAGCAACTCGCTCCAGGAACACGAGCCACTATCCAAGACGCGCTCGGCGCACAAATAGCGGGTCCAGGTACCGAAGCCCTTGAGAAGCGAATCGCCGATGCCTACGGCGAGTTTTTTACAGCCACAGGGAAGCTCAAGTCCGGAGCATCGGCGCCAGCTGTCGTTGGTTTGGAATCGCAATTGCAAGACGCTAAAGCGAAACGCGTGACGTTGCAGCAGCGGCTCGATGAGTTCGATTCCGCGAGCCGTCGCATCGAGGACTTGCAGCGTCAAGCCGAGTCGGCTCGCTACAGCGAACAGGATCTGAGCGAACGACTGAATCAGGCACGCCAGCAAGTTCAGGCTTATAAGGAACTCGTCGGCCAGCAAAAGCTGCATCAGCAGGAGGTGTCCGCAGCCGAAGAGAGCTACCGGAATCTCAGCGAACGCATTCAATCGATTCGCGCAGCCAACGACGAGCGAGACACGGCGATACGGAAATCGAAAAGGCTACATGAGGACTCGCCAGCACAAGCAAAGCTGGTTGCCCAATACCAAGAAGAAGTAAAGGTCGCTGATCAAAAGGTCAAGGAGATTCGCAGCCGCCGTAATGAAGTGACCGCTGCGCGGCAGCTGGCCCAACTCGCCGAGCGTTATGTACGCACCCGACATACGCTCGACGAACTGAATAAACAGATCAAGCAGATCGAGGTAACTCAGGGCGAGATTCAGCAGCTTTGGCAATCACGCGACGAGATCATCGTTCCCGACAAAGAGACGCTCAAGAAAATAACCGACATCGCGCGGTCGAGAGATGATTCGCGTTTGCAATTGGACTCTGCGTTAATCAGCGTCAGCGTTCAACCGGATACCGACTTGGAGGTTGAAGTCATCAGCGCCGAAGATTCTGGCGCGAAAGTACTGGTGAAAGGCAATGCACACGAGATAAAGGGCGCGCCAGAAGTAGTGTTCCGTATTCCGGGCGTCGGACGATTTCGGGCCACCGGACCAACCGGCGATTTTGATGAGCTGCGCGAGAATTGGGAATTGGCAGACGCTGAGTTTGACGAGTTGACGGCTGGCTTCGGCACGAGCGACATCACGGTCCTCGATAAGCTGCGCGCCCAGGCTGACGAGTTGGACAATCAGATTTCGCAAGCCGGAGTTAAGGTCAACACGATGTTAGACGGCGAGAGCATCGACAACCTCCGTAGCAGCCGTTCGCACGCTGCCAAGACCATCGACGAAATCCTCAGTACGCACCCTGGATGGAAAGACTCGCCACCCGATCCGGTGAGTATTTCGCAGCGAGCCGATGAAACCGAGAAGCAATTCACCAGCGACATCGATCGCACCGAAGCGGCCCACGACCGTGCTCAGGAAGCTTTGAGGTTAGGCTTGCAAAAGCAATCCACTCACCGGTCGGAGATCGCTGGCTTGGAAGCACAAACTGCTGCCATCGAGAAGCGACTCGAAACACTCTGCAATGACGCCCTAGACGACAAACAGCGGACAGAGAATCTGACAAAGATCGCATTGCGACGCGACGCGTCTCAGGCCAAACTAGCTCAAGTTGAAGAGAGGATTCAGGAATTGGGCGTCGATCCGTCGAAGTCACTGACGGTGCTCGAAGGGCAGCTAGACGCTTTCCGCGCCGAAGCTGCCAATGCCGAAAAAAAGTTGAATACGGAAACCGGGCGATTGGAGCAGATCATCTCTGAGGCCCCCTATTCGGCCTTGGCCACCGCCGAAGAGGAGATCACGCGGTTGGAAGATGAGATCGCCCGGCACCGCCTGCAAATCGACGCCATCCGTTTGCTTTACGAGACGCTCACTCACCAAAAGCGTGATGTGATGCATACGATCCTTGGACCGATACGCTTGCGGGCTAATCATGTTTTGCAGCGTATCGCTGGCAACCGATTCGACGATGTCCATTTTGACGAATCCCTGTTGCCTAGTGGCATCTCGCCCAGATCGGTTGACGACGCAGTGTCGCTCGACCAGATTTCCGGTGGCGAGCGAGAACAGGTCTACTTTGCCGTCCGCATGGCCTTGGCTGACGTCGCCTTTAACGACGAGCGGCAGTTAGTCGTCCTCGACGACGTCTTCACCTACACAGACACCACGCGTCTCGCCCGCATCGTCACCATCCTCGATGAAGCCGCCGAGCGGTTCCAAATCGTGCTGTTAACTTGCCATCCGGAACGCTACCGAGGATTGCCGAATGCGCAGTTCTTCGACTTGGAACAGTTGGTCGTTCGATCTGATTGATTTTGAAGCCACCGCCATCAGACTGGAGTGCCGACCGAAGTGGCCTCTTGCCGTAGGCCGAATCAGAGACTCGGGCGGTTCTGCTGGGCAGTTTCTTGTTTTTGATGGACAATTTGCAGCCACTGCATAACCTCATCGACCTCGTTGTAATAGTCGGACGGAGTTGGATCGGTGCGAGACAATTCGGCGCACTTCTCGTGGTTGAGTTCTGAGCACCGCTTGTAGGCTTTTCGCATCGTGATGAAATCACTGTCATCGAGCGCAGCAATTTGCCACACGTTTTTTGTATCTATACTGGCATCAAATCGCTTCACCACGGGCGACAACGCATCTGCAACGGCCCGCTCCCAACATTTCCGAAGTTGAATTGAGAATGAATTTGTTTGCACATTCCATTGGACCATGCGACCGCTAGTGAATAAGCCCGCGAACTGACGCACTTGCCGTCGTATGCCTTCGGCCATGTCCTGAGCCGGCGCAACGGTCGCCGGAATTCCATTGTCAAGAGAACCACACTGTGAACTATCCGGAATCTTGCTAACAGTCCAATACTTGCTCGGCACGTCTTTCAGCTTTGAGATTCGGCTCAACGACTCAAGGAACAACACATCGTGCGTAAACACGATCACTTGGCGACCTGATGCCGACTCCTCCACGATTCTTTTTGCGACAGCCTCGCGGCGATCATGGTCCAGTGAAGTCACTGGGTCGTCAAAAACGATCCCACCCGAGTGGTTCGCAAGTTGCAGTTCCGCCAAGAACGAGCCAATCGCGATGGCACGCTGTTCGCCTTCGCTGAGGATCTCTTCCAGCTTGAATGCTGAAGGAACGTCCAGCAACAGCTGATACATCATCTTTCCTTTGTGGTTCCGCTCCTTCAGTTTTGTCTCGATGTGGTCGATACCAAGTGCTTCGAACTCCCCGTCCAAGGCAGCTTTTAGAGCGGCCGTCACTGCGTTGCTGGCGAACTCCTTCGATCTGCTAGAGATTCGCCTTGTCTTCAAGTCTTTTTTGCAGCTTTCAAGCGCACTTTTAAGTTTCATTCGCTCGACCAATCCAAGCACAGCGTCCAGGCATTTGCCCAGACTCTGGCGGGCTCGCAATTCGTCGCGTTTGGCGATCAATTCCTTTTTGTTTCCATGGTCAGACGCTGTTTCGAACATGCGAGCCGATTTAAGCTGCTGGGCTGCGAGATCGCGCAGCCGCCTATATGGATCGACACTGAGGGCAGGCACGCCAACCCACGAATGAGTCGCGATCGCGTCTAATATCGCGCTTCGTCGGGCTTCGAGAGAGGCTACAAAGTCGCGGATGTTTGGAACCACTGTATCGTCGAGCAGGGTAAGCTCCTCTGCGAGAGACGCACCTAGCTCAACCGTCACATTCGCCCGCTCGATCTTGGTCTCTGCCGATTCAACTTGCTGCCTTTTTTCGGCCGCGACTTTCGCGGCATCTTCCCGAATATATTTCTCAAAGCGAATCAGCCGCTCCGCGCCGTCGCCCAGTGGTTGCTGGCAAAGCGGACAAACCGCTGCTAAGTCTGTGTGTGGAAACCCATTACCAGGGTAGGCAACTTCCGTCGAGAATCTTCGCGCCGCCTCAAAGAGCGCTTTCCAGACAGTTTCACCGGTACCCGGCAAGAGATTCTCATTCGAACGAAAAGCCGCTGCAGCAAGGTTCTCTGCGTGGACCGCTGTTTGGCAGGCATCGTCCAGATCTTTAAACTTAGCGACAGCTTCACTCGATACCCAAGCAAGTGCGATTGCAATCCGATTCGCCAACTCTTTCAATCGACCTGCTGACAGACGAAGTTCTTTCGCTTTCGCTATCGGGTCAGCCTCGGAAAGGGCTTGATCGAGTTCCGCAGCTCGATTCGTCTCCTGTTCTGTCAGTGTCGCAAGAGTCTTGATCTTCACCGGATCGGCTTTTTCGCTCAAACCCGATATTAAACGTCCAACCTCCGTTTCACCGATGAGGTGAGAAAACGGCCGCTGATCAACACTCACACCAGCAATTTCGGACTCCAGGCGACGAGCCAATTCCGGGATTACCTTATTCGCAAGGTTCTCGACCACGTCGAGACCATAAGGCAGGTAGGCGATGTCCTGTTCTGAAGTTAGATAGGCTCGCGCACAATGAGAATCGAAAACCGCAATCGTCGATAGTTCGTCGGGAGATTGATTTCCGTATTCCCAGTCGAGCGACCTCATCTCTCCATTAACTTCGACATCAAAAATTGCTCGCGGAACCTGCTTCTTAGCTTCCGGATTGGTTGCGTCCGGATGAATTATCTCGGCTTGATCGCGAGCCCGACAAGCTCGTTTCAGCACGCGGCCATAACCTGATTTTCCGCTTCCGTTCCCGCCGTAGATTACCGTCATCCCCGTCGGCGAAAAGTTAAGTTTCTGCTCTGGTGCGATGCGGTTCACATGCTTCAAGTCACGCATCGTCTTCAATATCACAGCTTCCCCCGCCTTCTGCGCTGCGGGCAGGTGTGCTGCGGAGAGTGGTGCAGGCGCCAGTTCAAGTGGGTTTGGGAGACCGTGCGCAGCTTTCAGCAGGCTATACAACTGTGTGTAGTCGTCGTCTGACAACCCTTCCTCTTGTTGGAAAAGACGCCGAGCGGCGTCGCGCTGCCAAAGGGTCAGATCAGTCTCTGTCCATTTAAGAATGTCGTCGAGCAATGCCATATGCTACCCCTTTTGATGAGCTGACTCACTTTTCTGACCCTTCGAGTTCGCTAGAAAGGAAAAGCATTAAACTCGAAACCGATGAGGGTGGGATTCGATCACATGCTGCCCTTCTCACTCCTAGCAATTGTCCCCAACTTCTTGCGTTGTGCAAGGCGTTGCTACGGACGCACGAACGCTCGGTGAGCTTGATCTTGGGCTTTTCCAAAGCGTTCTCCGCTTGGCTTCCTGTCGCGGATTGGGTTCAGCGGTACCGCGATTACTTGGCAGAATTCTGGAGTGAAAAAATGAGACTTAAAAATGACCGATTGTGTTTCCACAACCAGGCACCCGAACTGTAACGCTAAACGAACTCTGAGGAGTGTTGCCGGCGGAGTGTCTACGCGATTCCCTAACGAAGCTCTGTAGTTCCGACCTACCTGACGCCGCAACGCGGCGTTCGACTACATTAATTCTGCGGCCGATTCTTCCAAAGGGCTGAGTGTTGTAGCCGTTTGGACCACAGACTTCGGGAAAACCGTTAGTGATCCCAAAACTTCGCTTTCGTCTTTCTAGAGTGAACAGATACGATAGACAATGCTATCATACTTCGCGTGCAGTATTCTCTGTGGACCGCATGACCGGGAGCAGGTGTCAGGGGCGGATCATCGAACATACTGGGAAAGTGAGCAACTCACAATATGTTATCACGCGCACAGCTAGTTATTCGACTCACGCCAGGACCACTTCGTCCTCAGCCGGGACAGAGTCGAGTCAACGAGTTTCGCGGTGGTCCCGAAACACTTCTCGGGTGGCTCGAAACTCAGTTGGGGCTTCTGGTCCCGGCCACTCATAAGGCAGATCGGATCACCGAGTACGCGGCGGCGCTTGATACCGTCGAGGACTCGGTGATTACGGCCAGCATGAACACCGATCGGTGGGCGACGGCTTCCGATCTGCTTTCTCGACGAGATGAACTGTTGCTGGCCGGCTGGGATGAGAACGACTCGGACGGATTGCCGGATGTCGTCCGCGATCTAGCCCGCGCCGCGGCAGGTCGAACATTTGTGTTTCCCAGCGAAGCGGCACGATTGCAGCGAGTGATCGATGCGTTGAACACAGGGCAAGTGCTGCCGCCGCATCAATGTTTCCTGCATGATGCGCCGGACGTGTGGCCTGTTGCTTGGCGCAATGTTCTGGCGAAGCTGAACGTTGTCGAGCAACCCAACCACGCACCGCATGGTCCCTGCGAGTCGGCATTGCAGGCAGCACAATCCGTTGTGCTGGGTGGCGAAATCACGGCAATCGAACAGGATTCGACCTTTCGCTACGTTCACACTCGGAGCGAATCTGCTGCCGTGGAGTTCATTGCCGCTGTCCTGGCGGGAGCGCCGGAAAAGCTGTCGACCACGGTCATCTGCTGTGAAGACGATCACTTGGCGGTGCGTCTTGATGCGTGTCTCCGTCGAGTTGGTCTGCCGACTACCGGAGCGTCCGCCTGGTCGCGGGCACACCCGGTATTGCAGGTCTTGCCGCTTAGCTTGGCTCTTTGTTGCGAACCGGTTGATCCGCAAGCACTGCTTGACTTTTTAACGCTGCCTATCATGCCGCTGCCTCGAAAAGCAGCGTCGCGATTGGCGAATGCACTGACGCAGGAGCCCGGCTTGGGGAGCAGCGAGTGGGATGCGGCAGTCCAGGAACTTTGCGACGAAGAGCATGATCCAGACGGCAAAGTTCGCGAGCGTCTAGATGCTTGGCTGCTCGGCGACCGAGTCCCACGAGGAAGCGAAATCCCGTCGCGGCTCATTCGGTTTCGTTGCGGCATGGTTGCCCAGTGGGCATCCGGGCGGGCGGCGTTGCTCGCGAAAGATAATGATAATGATGTGAACCCTGAATTGATCGAGGCGTTACAAGTGGCAGCTGGACAGGCGACACTGTTGGGTGAGTTAGCAGAAAGCCAAAGCACGGCGATGTCGGAGCCTCAATTGGCTCGGCTGTTGGAAGAAGCTCTGGCAAGCGGTGTGGAAGCAAGATCGTACATCGAAGCTGACGGCGGCCCCATCCGCGTGCGTTCTCTCGCCGAAATTGATGCGCCATGTGATCGGCTGATTTGGCTTGGGTTGGGGACGGCGGACGCTGCCGGATGCCGATGGTCAACCGATCAGCTTCGTCAGCTGTGCGAGGCCGGGATCGATATCGACGACGGGAGCAATCTGCTTTCCTCGCTACGCTCTGCCGAAGCTCGTGGATATGGCTATGTGAAAGAAGCCTTCCTTGCCGTGCTCCTGCCGCAGGATCTGGATAAGCGATGGCACCCGCTCTGGCTGGCGGTTCGTGGCTTGCTCCCGGAAAAGGACCTCGAGCAACCGATCGTCTTTGAAGATCTCGTCGCAGCCAGTGACGTGAACGCACTCGCCCCATTCGCCTTTCACTGTCATGAGGTGGACATTGAACCTCCACAGAAGGCACGTCCGCTCTGGGACATCCCCGCCGGTTTGCTCTGTGATCGGGAAACGGTCTCAGCGACCGAGCTTCAGGATCGACTGGGCTGTCCGCTGAAGTGGACGCTCAACTACCAGGCAAAACTTCGGCCGAGTACGATCGCCGAGCTGCCTGGCGACTTTCAGCTCAAAGGCGTTTTCTGTCACAGCGTTCTTGAACGAGTCTTCGGTGGAGGTGGCGATCTGCCTGGTGTCGAGGACGCTGTGGCTCGCGTAACCGCCGTGTTCAACGAGCGGCTTGCACTCGATGCCGCTCCGCTCGCCCAGCCCGACAAGTACTTCGACCGCGAACGACTCCGTAGTGAACTGGAGAATGCGACGCGAGTGCTCATCGGCACACTGACCAGCGGTGGCTATCGAATTAAAGGAATTGAAGTAGAGCTTTCAGGTAACGCATTCGGAAAGCCATTGAAGGGTTGGATTGATTGCTTGGCCGAGCGTGACAACGGTGATGAGGCGATCATCGATTTCAAGTATGGTGGCCGGTCGAAGTACTACTCGCTGATCGAAGACGGGATGGCCGTGCAACTTGCAACGTATGCCTTCGGGCGTTCGATGGCACGTGGCAAGTTTCCGGCGGTTGCCTACCTCGTGCTGTCCGACGGATTGTTCTACACACCGTCAGCAAGTCCGGTTCAAGGTGACGGCAATCGCTCGCTCATCGACGGACCGGCGATTGAAACCGTATGGCGGCAGTTTTACGATGCCATTGATAAGGCCGAGGATTGGCTGACGGGCGATGTTCCCGTTCCGGCTCGTCCTCTGCAAGATCCCTCGGAGTGGCCGGACGGCGTGGATAGACTTGTGCTGGATGCAAAACTCAAAGCCGATGCGATGCAAGAGGTTTGCAAGTACTGTGACTACAAGAGCATTTGCGGGCTTCAGGAAACTTCATAATGCCGACACTCGAACTGGTTCGCGCAGGCGCAGGATCCGGCAAGACGACAGACCTCTGTCGGACGGTCGCCGATGCCGTCAAAAACGGACTAGATCCCGCACGTATTCTGGCCACGACCTTCACGAAGAAAGCGGCCGCCGAGCTGAAAGGTCGCATCCAAGCACAGTTGCTCGCCGGAACGGACGGAGCGGCATCAGCGCACCGAAATGCCGATCGGCTCGAATTGGCAGCGATTGGCACCGTGCATAGCGTGGCGCATCAGCTTTTGTCCCGCTATGCCATCGAAATGGGATTGTCACCACGTCTCGAAGTCGTCACGGAACTCGCCAGTGATCGAGCGCTGAGTGACCTGCTCGGTGCCATTCCCAGTTTGGCCTGGCAACCTCTTGCCGATTGTGCCGAGCGACTGGGGATCAATGACTTGCATCGTCGCATTCTGAACTTGCTAGCCGCCAAGCGAGGAAACCGCATCAGCGATACCGACTTCACGGCACACATGGCGGCTAGCGCCGATCGCGTTTGTGAACTACTTGCACCGGACGTTGTTGCGGGCGTCGCGTCGTCGATTGGCGAATTATATGACCTCGCTGATCAAGCCCTTGCAAAAATTAATGCCTTGGCCAACGACACGCAGAAGAACACCAACGATGCCCGACAAAAGCTTCGGCAACTGAAATCGAAGCAGATTCCGCTCTGGGGCAGCTACTTGCAAGCAAGCCGGATCACGGCGGGCAAGAGGTCGGGGGCTGACGGAATGCTTGATGCATTGAGAAACCATGCCTCTCAAGTCCGGCAGAACCCTCAACTCCACGCCGATGTCCGAGAGTTTTCGTCCCGCCTGGCTACCGAGACAATTCGCCTCGATTCGCAATATAAGGAATACAAGTCGGAACGTGGATTGGTCGACTTTACGGACCTCGAAATCTATTTGCTGGAACTTCTCGAGGACGAGGGGCTCGCTGCTCGCTTGGCGGAAGATTTCGATCTAGTCCTCGTCGACGAGTTCCAAGACACCAACCCATTACAACTGGCGATCTTCCAACAACTCCAAGGCTTTTCGCCTCGTAATCGTTGGGTCGGTGATCCCAAACAAGCCATTTACGGGTTCCGCGACACCGACCCGGAGCTTGTCAATGACATCTGGGAAAATGCATCAGATGCCACTCGTACCGAGCTGCCTAATAATCATCGAAGTCAACGTGGTTTAGTACAACTTGTTGGCACACTCTTTGAGCCGATTTTTGGAGATGATGCGAGGCAAGAGCCGAAGAAACCACCGCTGCCGCGCGGAGTTGAGCGATGGTTGTTTGACTCACGGAACCAATCGGACGATGCGACTGCACTCGCCTGCGGCGTTGCGAAGCTGCATGCCGAAGGTATTCGATTTGGCGACATCGTCATTCTGGAGCGAACAAACCGATTGCTTCCGCCGATCGCTGCGGCTTTTGATGTGCTGGGGATTCCTTACTTACTCGAAAGTTCCGGCCTGCTGACCACTCGGGAAGGAACAATCGTGTTGGCCGGTCTGCGTCTGGTGGCGGACCGTCGCGATTCACTCGCTGCGGCAACCGTGCTTCACTTGTTAGGTGATCCCGAGCAAGACACACCCACTTGGATCACCGAGCGACTGGAAACGCTTCGTGACGCGAAATCCAGTGACGACGAGGAAGCGCCATCCGGTTTTCACGTTCCCTGGGAGGGCGACGCTCGTTTTTCACGCCTGGAAAACATTAACCGCTCGCTGCTGGCGCCGTCACTCGTTGTTCAACAAGTCATCGAGGCGTTGGAATTGCCGACGCTCGTTCATAGATGGGGAGATGCTGCTCGGCGCTGCTCGAATCTCGACTCGCTTTTGCGACATACCGGCGAATATGAGGAGACCGCCATGGACAGCGGTCAGGCGGCGACGCTGAGCGGTCTGATTCTCTACCTTGAGCAGCTTGCCAGCGATGCACTTGACCTTCGCTACCCACCGCAGGGGCACGATGCCGTGACGCTGATGACCTACCACTCGGCCAAAGGGCTGGAATGGCCAGTCGTCATACTCAGCGGATTAAACTCCGATCGCTCGCCTGGAATGTGGTCACCGGTCGTCACCGGTGGTGGACAAAGCGACGCCGACCCTTTGGAAGGACGGACCTTGCGATCATGGACGTGGCCCTTCGGTGAAACGGATGGCCAATTCGGCGGGCTGCGTACTGGAAGTGGACTCGAAAACGACGCTCTCGCATCCGCCGAAGGGCAAGCTCGTGCAATTCGCGAGACCGCCGAAAATCTCCGATTGCTTTACGTTGGGTGCACACGAGCCAAAAGCAAACTCGTTTTTGCGCATCGGGACGGAAAGTACGCGTGGTTGGGACAACTCTCCGTGGTGGATTCGTTGCTCGACTGCAGCCTTGGCGAAGGGGAGCACAAACTGCCGGGAATTGATACGTCGTTCGTTGTGCGACGGTTAAACGCTGAGATGGTTGACGAGTGTCGGTTTGCAGCGAAGGAGCGAGAACGCTGGCTCTCACTGACGGGGAACCCAAACCCTCCGGAGTACTTTCCCCGCTTTCACTCACCGAGCCAAGCACCCGCCAAACCAGACGGCACCGCGTTCCTTGTGGAGAAACTGTCAGGTCCGGCGTATTTTCCAACAGGCGCCACTGAAGACCAGTTCGCCGCGATTGGGGACGCCGTACACAGCTATCTTGCCGCGATTCCATCGATTCTGTCGATCAATGGTGCTGCGAAAGAACGTGTAGCCGAACGTTGTCTTGCAGCGTTCTCGGTCACCGGTATCCTTTCGCCGAACGCTCTCGTTTCCTCGGGTGAACGGTTTTATCTATGGGTTGAGGAGCACTTTCCGGGAGCACAATGGCACGTCGAGACAGCCGCGAGCGGACCACGGGCGGCCGGTGGCAACTGGAACGGCACGCTCGACTTAGTACTTCAGTTGCCAAGCGGCGAAGTGGTCGTCATCGATCACAAGAGCGCTCCCATTCGACGCGAACAATGCGAAGCCAAGGCCGAACAATTCACGGGGCAACTCGCCGCCTACCGCGAAGTTCTCACATCGGTGGGCGAGACCGTAGAATCAACGTGGATTCATTTTCCACTCGCCGGTGTTGTTGCAAAATCTGTTTGACATTCGCATAGCGAACGGTCGCGGCTTATATTTCGCATGCCCGCCAACCAAGCGGCGGTCGACAAACCGCAATTCAGCGGGGCGACGTCCGGATCCGCAAGCAACCATCGAGAGATGGCCTGACGCAAAGCGTTATACCTTTGCTTCTTACCGAAGTTCACACTAATGATTGAATTGGGCTTCGTCGTGTCCACGACTCGACCGAATTCAGTCTTTCGCATGAATTTCCTGTAATCAATTTCGATACAGACAGTTGTACCCGGTCGAACTTCCGGCATTCGAGAGCATCGCCTCCCGCCAATTCGTTGTCGGCAGTCGACTCCCATTGCGGTCTACTCCAATGCATCCAACGCAGGGTTGATCGGTCGAGTCGCGCGAAGTTTAAGTTCAATTCTCCGTCGATTGAGTGTTTCTCCCGTTACAGTGAAGGCGGCCCAGGAGAATAGATTCGCTTCGTGTCCGTTTTGCGTGGCTTCTTTGATTACCTCCAGTTGCGCCGCTCGTAAAGCCTGAGCAGGACTGCGCGTTTCATTCATGTGGTCCCAAAAACGACTCATCAAATCCGCGGTTTCTCGATCTGGAATCCGCCATAGTGTGGACAAAACAACTTCAGCGCCGGCAAGCTGGAACGATTGCCGAAGCCCGGCGACGCCCTCGGCATCGAGCACGTCGCCCACCCCGGTATCGCACGCGCTCAGGACCACGAGATCGGTGTGCTGCAGATCCAAACCGACGATCTCAAGACCAGTCAGTATTCCGTCATTTTCTTCCTCTAACGTCTCTTGCTGATTGGCCCCGGCGAGGACCAGTCCACATCGGAGTAGAGGGTTAGCCGAATGACTATCAAATCCGGTCGCCGGAGCGGCGTCATGAAAGCCATGGGTGATAATGACGGAAGCACGAGGACTACGGAAGCTTTTGACGACTTGCTCTGACGCATGAGCGCCGCTGTACAAAATGGGCTTCACCCCATCGTATTTCTCGATCTTTGGCTGAATCGCGTTGGCCTCCATTAACGTGCCCGGCAACCGCGCCCAAATCTGCCCGCCTCGATTCAGATTCGTCGGTCCGCGATAGAAACTTTGCGAGATGTCTGCGGGAATTTCGGCGTAGGATGGATCCGCGACAATCATCGTCTGGCGTGAAGGCCCAGGTGCGAAAACATCTGAGCGAAATTCGGTTTTTACATGACGTCCAGTAACTAGATAACCCGTTGCGTGGTCCTCAATCACGAGCTTGTTATTGCGTTTCCGAAGTGCAGCCCATGGGACGAACCAAAGATTCGAGTCCGGACTAATTAGCCACCCTTTGTATCTCGAAAGAGTGGGTTCAATCGGTCGAATAAGAAGTGTCGAGAGGGTATCTCGCTGCGCGAGCACAGTGCGGTCTAGGCCGCCAGTACTAACACCGGGCGTGGCTCCGCGATTTCCATTAACGCCCCACGAGTTGCGGAAGGCTCGAATAGCGTTATCGATAGTTGTTGCAGGACCCAAATCAACAAAGGTAGTGTCGTGTTGATTGCTGATGATCCATGCGGCATAGTGATCGACGTTACCGACAGCCTCGTCTGTCTTGAAGCGCGCAAACTCGATCAGTGCGGTATCATCGCTTAGCCGGTTCCGCACATTTTCGAGCGGGAACCACGAAGAAGACCCCGGACTGCCATTCTCGTTAATTAGTTGGGTCGCGAGCGTACGTTGCAGTTCTTCGAGGCGTTGGCCGGATGAGGCCAATTCCTCCGAGGCCTGTCCGCTCGTGTTCTGCGAGCTTGCCAGATGTGCTTGTAATGTCCGAAGTTCCCGCACCACATCTTGGGTTTCCGCATCACTAGCGTTTCTGATTTGTAGAGCATTCTGAGCAAGGGCCTCGAAGGCAAGCGCTTTGCCATTGAGTACCCACTCGGCAGACGCGGACACAGTGCTTGAGTCAGGATTCACCGCGCAAAGCGAGATTGCTTGACTGAAGGAAGGAGCTTCTCGCGTGCTGAGAAACTCAAATTGCTGGCGTTCTGGAAGGCCAGGAAGGATAGAAGTAATGAAACGTCTTCTCGCTTTTCGTGCCCAGGTTGTCACTTCTCGTGCATCGTCCCAGCGTTTCGTGCGCCGATAGAGAACTGCTTTCCCGTCGAGAGCGTCGAAGTATTTCACGTGTGCATCGGCCCATCGTTTGTAGAGGTCTATGGCCGCTTGAAACTCCGACTCCGATTCGGAGTAAGAGCCAATTTGCATTAGTAGCTCTGCCAAGTGCTGTCGAGCCTTCGCCTCTCGTACTCTTGTTCGACTTGTCTGATTCAATCCAAGTGCATCGATCGCCGCTCGGCAAGACTCAATCCCGCGATCAAACTCCTGTCTGGTAGCAAACAGTTGGGAACGCATTAACAAGGCGTCTGAATACACCAGTTTGTCCTCGCCGCTCCTCGCGATGTCGACTGCTTCATTGGCTAGTTGTTCCGCAATGTCGAGCTGGCCTAGGTCCGAGTAGAAGGAGGCCGCATTAATTGCATTCTCGGCCCAGTGCAGAGTGTTTTTTGAAATCTTCAGGCACTGGACATATAAGTTGTCGGCCTGTTTGTAATCGCCCAAACTGCGGTTAAGTTCTGCCAGTCGGCCAAGAGAACGACCGTACCGTGGGTGGTTGTCGCCCCAGAGATTCGCGGTCAGGACGACCATTTCTCGTGCGACGGACTCAGCCTCGACCAAGTGTCCCCGTGAAAACAGAACGTCCACAAGTTGCTCAAATGCGGAAACAGAGTCTGGATGATTGGCGCCTAACGACCTCCGATAGGCGCGAACAGCTTGACGTACTTTAGACTCTGCAGTTTCGCTTTGTCCGTTTTCTACAAGTGCGTTAGCCCATTGTGTAAGCACATCGCCGGCGCGTGGTGATAGGGCGTCATCGATCGACTCGACAATTTCATACGCCTCTTGATAAAGTGCTTCGGCTTGGCGAAAGCGGAGCAACCGCTGGTTAATGCTGGCGGCATGAAGCAAGGCTCGCAAATATTCTGGGTGCTTTGTGCCGAGCGTTCGTTTGAAGATCTCAAGTGCGAAAGATAAGTTCTTGAATACTACTTCACTGTTTTTACTTCGAGGCAGGCACCAGGGGAACCAGCGGACGATCACTGAAACGTTTGACTCCTGACTTTCGTCCAGAACATATGCCTTGGTGAGTGATTCCGCCAGCAGAATCCGACTTTTTGCGTGTGCCGGATCGTCTTCGCCAAAATGTTTTAAGGCAAAATCGATCAGTTCGTTCGCTTGGTGAAGTAATTTGTAATAATCACTTGACTCAACTGGTTGTGCGAGCCTGGACTCAAGTGACTTCATTGCTTCGGCGAATTGTCCTCTCTTTTCAGGTTCAAATTGATTCGATCTGTATTCTCTAAGCGTTGAATTCGCGACCCTCACTTGCCAAGATTCGGCACTGTAGAGTTGCTCGGTAATGGCGGCTGAGTTATGCGCAACCTTGACAGCTTGTTCCCAGTTACCCTGCTCTCGATATACGCTCCCAAGCTTGGTGAGGGCTTCGGCGACCTTTGGATGAACAGCCCCGAGTTGTTTCGCGAGGGCGGAGCCGTACTGCCGCATTGCCAGTGCGGCCTTTTCTGAGTTGCCAGAATCTCGAAGTATCGCGCCGAGCAAGAGCCGGCACTCTGCAGTGCGAATATGATCTTCTCCGTAGATTTGACGACGGATCCGCCAAGACGCTGCGACCGTTTGTCGAGCATCTTCCCAACGCTCTATTACCCGAAGTTGCTCCGCTCGGGCGTATAAGTTGTCCGCCTCTTTCAATTGGGCAAGCTCCTGCTCTTCGAATGACTGCATGAGGCGAGCGTCTTCTAGCTGAATGCGTGCGTCGGTTGTCCTCCAGTCCTTGCTGCCAATTGCAAGCTCGCGAGCACGCACGACTAGCTCACGAATTGCCGCTTCGTTCGAATAGTCGGCGAGTTGTTGATATATGTCTGCGAGCAATGCGAGGCTCTCGATGACAGCGGGGTGTTGCACTCCGAGTACGGCGGAACTGACTGTGAGTTCGGCACGTAACGCATCCGCAGCGGCCTGATAGTTCGCATATTCGAAGTGAACCATTGCTAGATCGTAAAGCGCTTTCGCGTAGAGGAGATGGTCTCCACCGACAAGGTACTTCGTTCCGTGAACGATATTTTGGGCCAATTCCGTCGCGTCGTGTTCTCGTCCCGTCTCAATGTCGCTCCGCAGCTTTGCTTGCTTTTCGTTGAACGTTCGCAAGCCTTCGAATAGCTCCGGTTGCTCTTCGAGTCGCAATTTGCTGAAATTCTGTGCCGTTGCAAGATGCCTTCGTCGCCTTGGTTCATCATCGCCGCTTGTGAATCCGGCAGCTTTCAGCCAGTTATCGACGTCGGTCGATTGGTACTCCGTTGTGCGCGCCAAAATGGGTTCATCTAGAATTCCGTGTTGCCAAAGCGAGAGCGCCGCATCAAGTTCGTTACGCAGCAGGTACTCATTAACATTGGCGTACATCGACCGATACGCCGCCATGGCTGTCAGGGATTCCGGGGTGTCGAATTGACGTGGCGATGAAAAGTACCGCTCAGGACTAACAATCGAGATGTTCACCTCATCCGTCGTGAACGCTGGGGGGATCTGTTCGAAACCAAGCGAAAGCCAACCGCCCGAGGTTTGGGCCAAACGAGCTTTCAGCTTTCCCAGGCCTGCCCATGGTCCTGGAAACGAAAGTCCATCGAACACCCGCTCAGGTATTATCGGTTTAAGTATCGCGTTGAATATTTTGGTGAGTAATCCGACAGCTGCAGCGTGCCTCGCGCCGTAACTCTTAACTGGTTCACCGTTTTGGGCGAGAAAGTCGACGCTAAGTGCTCCTTTGGATATCAGTTGTAGGCCGCCGTCCCCCTGAAGCTTGATGTCATACTCACGAGAGATTCTGATTTCGGGACGGTAAAGCCTTTCAGTCTTCGCGTCATTCAGAAGCAGGTTGGCAGCAGGGTATCCGTCGCCTTGATGGAGACTTTGACATGTAATTTCAATCGTCACCGCCCCGTTTGCAACTTCGACGCTGATCGGTTGAGATCGAGAGAAAGTTATTGCCCATGGCTCAGCGTCATCGGAGACCGACGCTTTCAACGCATCTGGTATGGGATCGTCTGCCGAACCAAATAGTAGTTCGGCAAAGTCTCTGTCGGTCGCAAGCACGCCACCAATTAGCGATTCGCTACAATTACCAAACGCCGACTGATGAATGTCGAGCCTCACTGGGAACTCAGAATCGAGTACTGGCGGCTTTTCATCCGCCCCTAGCTGAAACGACCCTGCGAACTTGGTCGTGGCCTGAATATGATCGAGGTCGCCCGACAAACGGAGCTTTGCGTCTACGTTTCGACGTAGCAGTCTCTTGCGGACTTCGTCACGAAACGTAGCAAGGAAGCCATCAACCATTCGGTCGACAGCTTGTTCAATTGCCTTGCGCGTGTGGTCGGGCGAGAAAGTTACGCCTTCGGGAACGTCGAACGCAAGTTGTGCCGGATGCAGCCTACGCTGCCTCAAGTCAACTGTTCCAACGATGGGGATCACGGTCGTTGCCTCGCGCATCTCACACCAGCCGTGGAACCGAAATCGGAGCGTCGTCCCGCTCTCTGACGCTCCGGCTGACAGCCATCCAAAAACTCGCCCGTCCGTTGTCGGAGTATTGACAAGTGAGCGAAAATACGAAGTATCATACGATACCGCTAATTGAATGTTGGGCTGCGACATTTCGGTACGCACTTCGTCGATGAGTTCTTGAATCTGTCCGCTGCGTTCGAACCAGCCCAAACTTCGACCGACATCGACGCGGGCCTGGGGATCGCTCGGCGTCAAGGCTGTGAGCAACTCAGCCAACTCGCCAAGCCGCTTGACGAATTCAATTTTCAGCTCTTCTTGGGACACTGAGTGAAACACGATCATATTCATGTAATGCCGTAGCGCAGCCCGTGCCTCGGTGAACTCTGCTAATTCCAGACCGACGACCTGCGCGCTAAATCCGGCAAGCGAACGGTTGAGCGTCGCCAAGCTCGGATTCGGATGCTGACGCAATTCAGCTTGGAATTCATCCCACAGAAGTTGTGATCTCCAAGTTCGAGCATCCTCTATAGAAGCTTTTGCGAAGAGCGAATCCAATTTGCGAGTCGCCTGCTGCAGTCCGTCGTATGCTTTCTGAACGTCCTCATCAGTCAGCGGCTTGAATTGGTCGCGCGCAGCGCGAAGTTTGTCTGCGAGAACCTGTGCACCATCGGGCTGCAAGTCATCAAGGGCGTCGAACGAGTGGACTCGCGAATCTTCTTGTGCACTAAGGTCGCCGCCTAGAAATGAGCAGCACACTGCGGCAGCAATGAAAGCACACGCAGCGATGCTCGTTGCAACGACGTTCCGTATTGTTGACGGGCGACCTTCAATGTGACGACTGGCAAGAAGATAAAGCATGGCGACGACAACTCTCATTGCAGACTCCGACAATGATCAGACGGTTAGTACTCTGCATTTGAATTCAAGGATGCGTTCAAGTCATCTTAGCGAGGGACGCTAAGCCACTCAAATCAAGCCATGAGAATGTCAGCCGACGGTACCCCGAGCGAAACTCCGTCTAACGCATAAAAAGCGGGAGGTGCGAAGTCGCTGGAGACGACACGCCAGGGTTAAGATAAAGTCCACGTGCGTGTGGTAAAGGAAACGATGGACGCTTTAGCGTTAGGTACCGCAATTATCGGGACAGATCTGCAAGAGTTTCTCGACGGGGTGCCTCCACTTACGGTGGCACGGGATGCATGGATCGCGGCGTGAGGCAGGAGGGACGGTGAGATTATGTTGTTCCCTCGCCAGAATCATCCAGCGTCTGGGACCATGAAGTTTTCGACGTCCTCGTCCTGCCTCGCCGCATCCAAGTTCTGTCTGTTGGACGTAGCGAACAAGATGAGTTAAGTCCGAGATAAAAGAATCTTGCGGATTTAGGCGATTCGAAGATTGGTCGAAGCCGACCGACACCATTGCCATTCGCCACTGAGGGCCAATGGGCACCCAGTAATTCGGCGGTGAACTTCCCCTCCCGCTCGGTTCTTCGCGGAGCAAGTCTTCTACTTCTCGCATTTTTTCAGCTGAGGTTGCCAGAGTGATTTCCTTGGCAGATTCGTTCACCAAGAGTTCGCCTGGAAGATTGCGAACAGTGGTCGACTTTGAACGTCAGTCGCCACGCACAGCGTCGGAATAATAGTGTCGGCATGGGCAGTGTTAAACGCGAGCGGAAGCAACCCCAAATCTGAGAATACCCGGTGCAAAACAGTCGTTGATTCGCCACTTAACTTTCTAAGGATGTCACGTCAGTAAGACAGGTGAACGCGCGGCCTGTAATAGATCGGTAACTGTCACCCCAACCGAGGACCAAATCATGCTGACAATTGGCGCAAAACTACCCAACCTCACGCACCTAGCAAGTGTTGCCATCCGTTTCATCCCCAAACTCCTCGCCTTTGTAATCATAAGTCCCCTCCTACCTGTAGCAGCTTTAATGTGGCTGTCGTACTGGCTACACCCGAACCGCGACTAAACCACGGTTTCGCATATCGACACTGACCGCATTTACGTCAATCAATTTGTCGTGATCGAACCACACTACAAAAAACGGCGACATACCATGAACACTCTAATAGCAGCCATCGGTCCTTTTAGCCTCTTACAGATCATCATTGCCTACCTCATCGGTGCTTTGATTTGTGCCGTTGGTATTTTGGTCGAAAGCCTCTGGGAGAAATCGCAGTCAAACGCGCGACGAACGGCGACAATTGACGCGGCAGCCCACGACCCTTTATGCCACACTCGTCAACTGCCGGGGCGGAGACGCGAAGTCGACACCGCCGAGTGCGCGACGCATCTATGTTCGACGTTTTACGTTTACAATCCCATACTCGATACTCGAACCCGCGACCGTCCTAGCTTAAAACAGCCTACTGCGTCTCACCCCAACAGTCGTCTGCCCGAAGTGTAAACGTGGACGATGCGGTGCGACTCACCAGGTTTCCAAACTGCTCATGCAGCGATCTTATACAAGCCTCTGGGAGCGAAAGATGGGCAAGGTCGACGATTTGCAAGAGGCACAGATTCTGCTGCCCAGCGATCGCTCGCTCGTCTGCGGAACTTCACCGACAGATGGGGAATCTATGTCAGCACGACGATAGCGATTTTCGTTTGTCATTCCGGTAAGGTAGTTCACGACGCCACGCCGTCATGTCAGAATAGCTGCCGCCAAGATCTACTTCCGTTCGGAGCTTTTTTCGTGGGGTGCATAGATGAGTAAGGAGTTGAGAGAGACTTCCACACCGCGGCAAGTTCTTGTCACCATTGCGAGCGCTGCGGGGCTGTGCATCTTGCTCACAACGCTTGATGCATATGGGCAGCACAATGCACCTCGATCGGCAGTCGACATCGATCCGGTACCGAGCGGCCTGTTCCCAGGCGTTGACCGCGAACGTCCCTACCTGATGGTTCAGGAGGCAACGTCGGAGGTCGTTGACGGAGGCATGAAGTTTTCAGCGGACGGACGCTGGCTGCTGACTGTTGGATTCGATGGCGCGGTCTTGTGGGACGTGACAACGGGACGGGAACTGCGTCGATTCTCGGAACCGGTGGGCGAGGAGGGGACTATCGACGCGGACTTCTCTCCTGACGCTCGATATATTCTGACGCACGGTTCTCTTGGAATTCTACGCGTATGGGAGGCGCCAACCGGTAAAGAATTGCTTGCCTTTCCAGGCGGTGAACTCGGCGTTACCAGCAGTACGTTCTCACCAGACAGCAAACACTTTGTGACAGGTTTTGCGTCTGGCGAAATCTTCGCCTGGGAAATCGGTAGCCGAACTAAGCGCGTAATCAGCTCGCAACGAGTCGCAGAGAATGCCGAAGTGGGAGTGATTTCACTCGACTTCACATCCAGCGGTGATTCGCTAGCGAGTTCACACGAAGACCGCAACGTCATGCTATGGGACTTTACAAATGGGCAATTGCTCAAACGATGGCCGTTGCCGCTGCCAACCAAGCTACCGCGAAGGATGCTCGACGGCCTGTTCACGCCAAAACACGCTGCGCCTCGCGCGGAGTTGCGATTCGCCCCAGACGATCGCAGCCTGCTCATTACTGATGGATACCTACGAATTCAAAACACGAATGACGACACATTTCGAGAACTGAGCGACAAAGACCATTCGTTCACAAAATCAAAGTGGTCACCCAATGGCCGTTGGATTTTATCGGAAAACTCCAACGGTGAAACGTGGTGTCTCTGGGAGGTCAGCAAGGGAACGATCGTGCGGACCTATTCACGCCGCCAACAAATCAGTGACATCGCGCTGGACGCCGATTCCAAGCGCGCCATTGTCGCTAACGGTGACCGGGTCGCTCACCTTTTGAGCATCGAGACCGGAAACCGATTACAAACATTTGCCGAGCATCCAGAGGCAGTTACTGCAGTCTCGCTCTCACGCGATGGCAAATGGGCGCTGACTGGTTGTAAAGATGGAATCGCACGGTTATGGCACACCGCAACCGGTAAACTCGTCTCGTCACTTCATCAGAGCGCGGCAGTTGGACCGCAGATTACTGCCGTATGCCTTAGCGGCAACGGAGGCATGGCGATCGTCGGCGACAATAAGGGCAACGTCGCCCTTTGGCAGACGGCCACGGAAAAATTGACGAAGACCTGGAAACGTCCTCGAGGCTTCTTCGAGGGCCTTCTGGAGGATTGGTCCGTCAGAGCCCTCCGCATGTCCGAGGATGGCACCCAAGTGATTGCCGCCATGGATGACGGTTTGCTTAGAGTGTGGGATGTAAGCAGCGGTCGGCTTGTCCGAGAAAAGAAACCACCAACCGATGTTCGCGTCACCAAAGTCGCGTTGTCTGAGTCCGGACGTTTCTTTGCATTTAGCAGCTCCGTTCGGAAAGAAGGTGATACTCGAAACGGACTGCTTGAGGTGCGAGATACGTCGACTTGGCGCAGCGTAATTCGAAGGGAGCACGCCGAGCAACGCAGCGAATACGGCGATTTGTCTGTCAGTAACGATGGTAGCATGGTCAAAGCCTCAGATGACAACATTTACTCTCTGCCGAACTTCGTCGCAAACTCACCGATACCGCTAGGATCTGGAGAGTTTTCGGCGGACGGAACCCTTTATGTTTGCAGCTTCAATGGAGCTGTAACCGTATATAACACGCAAACAAAAAGCGTCATTCGCGAACTCAAGGCAAACAGTTTTGTTGCGATTGAATTCCGGGGTGATAGTCAGTTGATAACAGTTGCGGTCGACGGCAGCTGTACAGTGTTAGAACCTAAGACGGCGTCGGTCCAGAAAACATTCTTCGTGGCAGACGATGGGCGACATATCGCGGCAGTCGCCTTATCAAGGGACGGCACTACGCTCGCCGTTGCGACAGACGATAGGGACTACGTTATATTTCCTGACTCCCTCTTAGACTATTTTAAGTCTGACAGCGACATCACTATCTGGAACATGGATCGGGAAGAGCGTGTGTTGGCGTGCCACACGGTTGAAAGTTCATTAAGTATCGATTGCCAGTTTACATCGAATGGCAAAGAAATAGTCGTTGTGGGTGAAGGAGCGGGGATTCTAGTCCACGGCAAGAACACAAATGCGGGTGCACCAGCCGAAATTCCAGCACACTTGTATCCGGTTGTGATCGGCCCAAGCGGGCACGATGTCATCACGTTGGATAGGCAACGACGGACGCTCTCAGTATGGGACTTCGCCGCGTCGCAGCAATATGATTTGGGAGTGTTGCCCGAGTCATTAACTCCGACAGATGCCAGGGATTTTATTCTTTTCGAAGGCATAATCAAGTTCTCCTTGGACGGTCGCTGGCTACTGCTAGCAGACGTGCCCGAATTCAATTCGACTGTACTTCACGACTTGACTTCCAACAAATCCGTGCACCGATTTAGCCACGAGAGTTTCACCGCAATGGCTGTCTCGACTAATGGTGACTTGGTGGCGACCGCAAGCAAAGAAGATGGTATTCGCGTTTGGGACACGGTAACTGGCAGACTACGCAAAACGATTGGCAACCCTCAACAGGAAATTCAGGAATTGTCATTTATTCCCGGGCAGCGTCAATTGCTTGCTACGCACGGTGGCGACTCATCCGGAGACCCTGCACCCGAGCACCCTGCAATGCGTACCACCACAGTCGCTACACTCTGGAATATTGAGTCGGGGGATGAAATTCGGTCGTTTGAGTCCGAGTCGGGAGTATCGCCGTTCGTTATGCAAATATCGCCAGATGGAGAATGGGTGATAACCTCTGACGGATATCTCGCGGAGCTATCGCAGTTGTCAACCGCAAAGGTCGTTTCAACGATTCCTCTTCCATCAGAAAGTTTTGCGCTCAGGTTCTCGCCTGATGGTCGGTTGTTGATGGCCAACGGAGTAGATGGGAAAATCAGGTTGTGGTCCGTCCCGGGCATGAAAGAACTCTGTTCAATTGTCAATTTTAATAACGGAGAATGGGCAGTTGTTGAACCCGAAGGTAGGTTCGACACGTCCGACGGAGGAAATGTTCAAGGGTTACACTGGGTTCTGGGCGACGAAGCGATTGAGTTGAGTCAGCTCAAGGATCGCTACTACGAACCTGGTTTGTTGGACAAGATCTTGGGTAACAACCCCGAACCGCTGCGTGACGTGAGTGCGTTTCTGGCACCGAAGCTCTATCCCAATGTTTCGCTGAATACACCGACTGCATCCGATCCCAATTTGGAGATCACGCTTCAAGATCGTGGCGGCGGCATTGGACGCGTGGTTGTCAATGTCAATGGGAAGGAAGTGACGGCGGACGCAAGGAACGGCCGAACCATTCAAGACACTCCCCAAGCACAATTGACTGTAGCACTGAAAGATGTTCCGTATTTGCGAGCCGGCGACAACCAGATCGAAGTCGCTGCCTACAACGCGGAAGGTTATCTGCGGAGTCGCGGTGCGACGGCGGTCTTGCATCTCGAATCAGAATTGACGCCGCGTCCTCACTTGTGGGCGATCGCGTGTGGTGTCTCGGACTATTCGGGAAACGAAATCGACTTGCGTTTTGCAAGTAAAGATGCTGAGGAATTCGGTGCCGCCGTAAAGCTTGCCGCGACCCGACTCTTCGGTGCAGACCGGACCCATGTGGGCGTACTTTCCAGCTCAGCTACCGCTTCGCGACCACCCACACGAACAAACTTGCAGGCAGCTTTCGATACCATCGCCCGACGCGCGAAGCCGGATGACATGCTAGTGATCTACTTGGCGGGCCATGGTGTCAATCACGGGGGCGAGAACGGCGACTTTCACTTTCTGACGGCAGAAGCACGGTCTGCCAGCCTCACGGACCCCGCCGTCCGTCAACAAGCTGCCATCTCCAGCGAGGAGTTGACCGCCGCCATTAAACGCATACCGGCGCTGAAGCAGGTCATGATTCTCGACACCTGTGCGGCGGGAAACTTTGTTCAATCGCTATCCGCAGGACGCTCGGTTCCTTCGAGTCAGATTCGAGCCTTGGAAAGGCTAAAAGATCGAACGGGATTGTATGTCCTGGCGGGCTGTGCGGCCGATCAAGTCAGCTACGAGGCCAGCCGCTATGCCCAAGGACTCGTCACGTACAGCTTGCTGTTGGGCATGCGCGGAGCCGCGCTGCGCGAAGATCAGTTCGTAGACGTCAGTAAGCTGTTCGAATACGCAGCGGATCAAGTACCGAGCCTAGCACGCGACGTCGGCGGAATTCAAAGGCCGATCATTGCGGTCCCGCAGGGTGCCGCAAGTTTTGACATTGGCCAGTTATCGTCAGACGATCGAGCCACGATTCAATTGCAGCGGGTCCGACCACTGGTGCTGAAAGCAAGGTTCCAAGATGAAGTAGAGTTTCGCGATACGTTAGGTCTAGCTCAGCGTGTAAATGACCGCTTACGCGACCAAGCCAGCGGCGGTCGCGAGGCCAAATGGGTATTCGTCGAAGGCCAAGATCTGCCGGGAGCCCTGGAAGTGGTCGGGCGGTACAGCGTCCAAGCCGAGCAGGTCACTGCAAAAATTCGGCTAATCCGAGACGGTGATGAACCAACTGACATCACGGTCACTGGTCGGCGAGATCAACCCGACGCGATGGCCGATGAGATTGTTCGACAGATTCAGAAATATATCGAACGAGCGTCCGCGACAAGGCAGCCACAGTAGCAGCGTTTATGAACAGGCCTCAGAAATGGCGAATGGCATACCGGCTGCTGCATAAGGGGCGTCTTATAGGGAGTTCAATATGCATCAGATCACGAACGCAGGATGGGGCATCTGCCTCTCGATTGCCACAGCCGTTTTCTTCGCGCCGTACCTGGCGTTTTGCGCGGACGTGGTACGAGGTGACCAAGATGAATCGCGGCCGCGATTAGTTGCCAACCTTTCCGACGCTTCACGAACCAATGCCGTCGCGTTTTCACCAGACGGCGAGGTCATCCTTATCGCGTCGTGGAGCCGGATTCAGATGATCGAGAAGTCGACGGGGCGCCAACTCGCGTCGTTCTCGATCCCCGACAAAGTCACCGCAGTCGGGTACTCGTCCGATGGGAAAAAAGTGTGGGCAGTCGGTGACACTTGCTTCTACGAATGGGCAGTTGACTCGAGGGCCCTGCGACTAGAACGCGTCCTTGACAAGCAATCGATGGCGTATGCGTCTTCGGTCGCTTACGTCGGCGGTAAGGCCCAATTGCTTCTGCAAAACCGAAGAACGGGACAGGTTGCGGTGGTTGATGCGGAGACCGGTGAGACTTCGGATGCCTACCTAACTGTGAGTGATTCACAGACTCGCGGTGTGAGCAGTGGGATTCGCGGTTTGCTTGGCATCGGTTCCCACCCCGGATCGTTCAAAATGCAATCCGCCATTTCACCCGTCGGAGACTTGGTCTTTACAGCACGTGACCATATCGGAGGCGAGCGACTGTGGCAACGGAGCGACGGTCGAGAGCTATTGGAACTTAGTGGTATCTTTAGCGATCTGCGCCCGTTTGCCTTTTCAACAGACTCACGACAACTCGCTGTAAGTGCGAGCGGGACGAACATATTGTTGTGGGATTTGCCCGACACCAAAGCACCCCGTGAGTTGCGACTGCCCTCAGGGTTTCGGGCACCACCGCGTCTGCTGTTCCATCCTGATGATAAATCGCTGCTATGTATGTCTGATTCGATCGGGAAGCTCATCAGTTTGGACGACGGAACCGTCTTGCAGGCTTTCAATCGCGATGAACTACTTGAACAGATTGACGCTGAGATCCACTTGCTTCTCCATGAAGCCTCTTTTGACACATTCGACCTGAGTCGACAAACTGCAGCGTTCTCGCCAGATGGCAGCCAACTCTTGCTAACAACCGATGCAGGGGATGCGGTCTTGTGGGATGTCGCGTCTGGCAAGCGGCTTAAAGAGTACGACCGTCCAACTATTCCGATGCTAGGAACAACGTTTTCGCCAAATGATGATTACCTCGCGGCCTACCACGGGACGTCTATTTACCTTTGGGATTGCAAGTCCGGCTCACTGGCGCAATCTTGGATCGCCCATGGAGTGCCAACGTTTCTGGTCTTCTCTGCTGACGGGAGACTATTGTTTAGCGGCTCAGAAGACGGAACTATCGGTGTCTGGGAGACCTGGTCTGGAAAACTCGTCACTCGCCTTGGACGTGCCCGACCGAACTCCAGCGAGACGACGTCAACTGACTTTGACTTTGGGTTCGTCAACGATGATCATCCACCGAATGATGCAGCGGCTACCAGAGGCAACAAACTGATAGTTGGCTATTTCGATGCGGTGGTATGTTGGGATGTGACGTCCGGTGATGAACTCTGGCGGGCCAAGGTTCAACGGGCTGGATGGTTCTCGTTGTCAGCCCTTGACTTCACGTCTCTGCGCAATACTCTGCGATTATCACCCCATGGGCAGACATTTCTCTATGACGGAATACTGTGGAACGCTAACACAGGAGAGAAACTCCGCTCTTTTCGAAGGGCCGATGGAGCACCTAATCCAGAGCAAGCGATGGAGCTTTTTTGGATGTTCAACTCGGACGGCACGCAGGTAATCAGCGCGGTAGGCGTCTTTGATGCAGAGACAGGACAACTCCTTCACGACAGTGTAGCATTTCCCCTCTACGACCCGATAGTCGACAACCCTCGCGAGTTTTTAGAGGCACGTCCGTATATACCGGTCATACTGCCTGCTTGCGGACAGTATTGTGCCGTTGAGTTGTTCTTTGAATTCTCATCCGGCTCCGGGGATGGCGTCTCGGCATTGTTGCCGTTAGCAATGAAGAAGACTCCGAGGCTATTTCGTTTCGAGCCAACTCCGCAAGATCGCACTGGTACATTCGGCAAGCTGTGCGACCTTGACACTGAAGAACACGCGATCTTCTCAGCTACTCTGTCTCATGATCGGAGTCGCCTCGTAACTGCCGAACTAGATGGGCGTGTTCGAGTGTGGGACACAGGGACTGGAAAACAACTTTGCACTGTATTCTTCCTGTCGCACGGAGCTTGGGCCGTCGTTGACCCTGATGGTCGGTTCGATGCTTCCAATGGCGGTAGTGTAGACGAATTGCATTGGGTTGTTGGTTCGGAGACGATCAACTTGGGGCAACTTAAAAATCGATATTACGAACCGGGACTTCTAGCCAAAGTGTTGGGGCACAACGATGAACCGGTACGCAACGTCGGCGCATTCAAGGCACCAAAGCTCTTTCCAGACGTCCAGGTCGCTGTCGTTGATAGAAGTTCGTCAACATTTCGCGTGACGCTAACAAATCAAGGTGGCGGAATCGGTCGTGTGGCCGTCAAAGTGAACGGAAAGGAAGTGACTGCGGATGCTCGCTCAATCGTATTCGATCCGCAAGCCGCCGAAGCCTCGATTGAAATCAGTCTCGCCGGTGACCCTCGGCTTATAGGCGGTGTTGAAAACCTGTTAGAAGTAGAGGCATTTAACGCAGAAGGATACCTGCGCAGCAGAGGCGCCAGTGTCGTGTTCGAGCCGATGGAAGTCATGTCTCAGACCCGTCCAGAGCTCTATGGGTTAGTCGTTGGCGTGTCCGACTATCGCGGTGATGCGATTGATCTTCACTACGCAGCCAAAGATGCGGCGGACTTCGCAACCGCGCTGCGACTTGCGTCTAGCGGCCTGTTCGGGATCGAACACAGTCACATCGAGTTGCTTTCGTCTATCGACGTCAGTCCCGAAAGATCGGCGACTCGACGTAACGTAATCGCCGGCCTAGAGAAATTGGCCGAGCGTTGCAAGCCACAGGACATACTCGTCTTGTATTTGGCAGGCCATGGGCTGAGTTACGGTAGCGAAGCCGGCGACTTCTACTTTCTCGTGCAGGATGCTCACACAGCTGATTTAGCCGATCCTGAGGTTCGACAGCAGGCGTCTATCTCTAGCGAAGAATTGACGGCGATTATCAGGAAATCGCCAGCTCTTAAGCAAGTGATGATTCTCGACACTTGTGCGTCTGGAAAGTTTGTGGACAAGTTTACGGAACGTCGTGATGTGCCATCCAGTCAAATTCGTGCGTTGGAGCGAGTCAAAGATCGCACCGGCATACATATACTCGCGGGTTGTGCGGCGGATCGCGTTAGCTACGAAACGACGACATATGCTCAAGGTCTCTTGACATACAGTCTGCTCGCCGGCATGCGAGGCGCGGCTCTACGCGAGGAGCAGTTCGTCGACGTCGGCCATCTTTTCAACTACGCCGCCGATCAAGTTCCCGAGTTGGCCAAGGGAATCGGTGGCATTCAACGCCCCATCCTGGCAGTGCCGCGCGGCGGCGCGAGCTTTGACATTGGAAGATTGACGAGTAAAACGCGAAGTCAGATTCCGCTGCAGCCTGCACTTCCATTGGTATTGCGTGCTTCGTTTCAGGACGAGGGCCTATTTCGCGACTGGCTTGGAATTGGCGACGCCGTCAATGAAGAGCTGCGTGCAGCTACAACCCGTGGCCCAAGTGCCGTCCTAGTCTTTGTCGACGCCAATGACTTTCCCGACGCGTGCGAATTGGTCGGTCGATATCACGTCAACACTGAGAGCGTTAGTGTACGAGTTCTGCTGGCACGTGGCGACGAAGACGTCGGGAACTTTGTAATCAATGGAAATACACAAAATGTGACCGAACTGGCGCGCTCAATCGTGGCACGAGCGACAATTGCTTTGAAGGACCTTCATCTGGAGGACTTGCGTAAGTTGGATCAAGATGAGATGCCGTGAAGGACAACCAACAACAACGCCAGCTACAGACGTGCAACAGGTCGATCCGAACCGCATGTATTTCTGAACTTCGAATAGACTCTTGCGTTAGGACGTGGCCGAATTGCGACCGGAAAACTGGATCAAGCTTAACACTTAAGCACGGCTCACGGGCTTTGTGTATCAGTCCTTCATTATAACAACGACGCGTTCATGAGATTGCGACTTTTCGGAAACATGGATACAAACGAGTCTCCCATTTCTTATTTGAAGGGGGTGACCGTCGTTCCCAGCAGACGGATGGTTTGCGATCTGCTCGCGTCGTGGATTTGAAGGTCAAAACCCGACGATCCACTTGTCTGGATCGGAGCCGAGTTCAAGCCGGATCTTGCGGAAGACCTTGTAGCTTTCAGGATACTCCGCCCGGAAACCGCGCAAGACGGGCGCATCATTCGAGATCCACATGACGTCGCAGCGTGCCAACTGTCCTCGTGCAAGCGGATATCCGAGGTTGTAGGCCTGGACGTACCAATGCAACGCATGGTGTTGATACACCCCCTTCATTTCCATTCTGGTATATCCGGCTAAGTGCACGCCCACGACATTGTCATAGCTTCCCGCCTGTCGGAAACAAGCTTCGGGATCGCCCAAGGCAGATGCTCGTTTGAATAGCTGCAGCGCCAGTTCGTGGTTCAGAGGTACGATGTCTCCGATCTGATGCCAGACGCCCATGCGTGTTACGGCGGCCGGAAAGTTTAAGGCAATGGCGGCATCGCAATACGCCTTTGCCTTCTCGAAATCTCGTGGTACACCGTCGCCCCAGGCGTACATGATGGCCAATACATAGTTCGCAAGCGCATCCCCTTGCGCCGCAGCCGCCGTGGCCCAACGGACCGCATCGTCCATCGATCCTCCAATAGGCGGCGTACTGAAGGCGGTAGAGATCCATAACTCGGATCTTGGCACTGTGTAGCTGGCTCGAGTCACCATCACTTCAAACTCTTTGTCGCGTTTCAACCTCAATGTGACGGTGCTCCCTGCCGCACCCGATAACAACTCGAAACCGTGTTGTTGCGACTCGATCTCCACGAAGTTCTTGCCGTCCTGCGATATCTTGACAATGCTATCGCCGGCAAGGATTTTTCCGGTGCTTTCGGCCGGCCCGCCAGCCAGCACTTCCTGAATGTGCAAAACAATGCGTGAATCTTCGGACAAGATAAAGCCATCACGGAGGGCCTCTAATCGCAAGCCGACTCCGACACCACGCTGCCCGGCATATAGATAAATGTTTCGTGCGAGATGTCCTTGGGCTTCTGCCAGTCCGCCCTCGGCGGCAGCCCTAAGCCAGTTGGTCGACGACGTTATATCCGTCTGAAACCCCGGTACGATTCCCGAATGAACCCCGTACAAAATAAACGCAGCCTTGGCTGCTCCACTTTCCGCCGCGGTCTTTAGTAGCACCAACCCGCGATCTCGATCCAATCGGTCGTCAAGGCCTGGCTGGATTCCAGCCAGCATCAGACCCAAAACAACGCTCGCTTCAGAGATCCCCTCGCGAACTCCCGCTTCCAACTGGGCGACGTCGTGTTGTATCTGATCTCGGGCAGGTTGCGATTGCAGCGACCGAATCGCCAACTCAACCTCGCTCAACATGAACTCAGCTTGAGCAGCGACCTGTATCAGCTTTCGACCTGCAATTGGATTGATCGCGACGCCGGTTCCCGATTCGTAGGCATCCCCGAGGACATGCTTTCCAGCGGGATGATTAGTGGCATTGGCCACAGTGGCCCACTGGAACGCTTGGGGTGGATCGATCGGCATTCCTAGTCCATGCTTGCAGCAGTAATACAAGGCGGCCATAGCTAGCGGATCACCGAGCGTCGCATTGTCTTCAAACCGTTTTACCCGCCCCTGCCACTCGCGTTCGTGGCGGCTGACATCAGCGGCTCCGCGATAACCCTGTGTGCTGGCCGCTTGATATAAGTCGGCAAGCATCGTCGCGCGGGCCACTCGCTTACTGATCCGCTGGCTGACCTCGACTACCGCTTCCTTGACGTCTTGGCTCGCAACTTGCTTGGGAAGAAAAACGAATTCGCCATTGTCGACGACGATTTCTCGATACTGCGGGAGCATCTGGCCGTTGGACATTTTCGCGACACCGTTGCGGACATTGACGAACAATTCGGAAGCACTACCTGGCCATTCGACATCAAGCTGCTCTAACAAGAAGTGGGTGAACAAACCGTGCCCCAGTTCCTCCCTTTCAAATGCAACTTGCTTCTCCGTTCCGGCCGTGATCGCCACACGAGACTTCCGCTGCGCGAGTTGTTCGAGATCTACCCGACCACCGAAACTCGATCGCTTGCCCAGAAACCCGCTGTAACAAACGTCGGCGAGTACCAGGACGTGTCGGGCACGACTGCCGGTCACAAGCTCGCCGATCTCGCGCATGTCGATGGCTTCGTCGTTCCACTGTTCCGTGTCGCGCGTGTCGGAGGGATCTAAGGCCGCGTCAAATGGCAACAGATAACCAGCGCTGCCAAACTCTTCGAGTTCCACGGTCTGCCCATGGCCGGCAAAGAATAGGATCAGGCCATCGTCAGGCCCCAATCCATTGCAGAGTTTAGTAAGCGATTCCAAAATTCGGTCGCGACTGGCCCGATGGCCTGTAAGCAGTTCAATGTCGTAACCGTACCGGTCAGCGAAAACCTGCGACATCTTCTCGGCGTCGGCCTCGGCCCACTTCAGTGTCGTAATCGTCGACGCTCGGTAGCGATTGATCCCGATGCACAATGCGTGTACCTTGCCGTAAACGCGAGGTGGCAAGGCAGCGGTCCCACCACTGGGTGTCGCGCCGCGCGGCGTGGTCGGAGGTTGCGCCATTAACTCGATATTCACGGAGCACGCTACAAGTGTGATTGTCAGCCAAACAGCGAGCGATAAGTGACGCAAATGGTTCATGGTGATGTCCCTTTTAATTCGACGACCAGCGGGGATCTTCAAGGTCGCTCTCGCTGAGCCTAGCAAGACTCGCTGCCCGAGTTAGTGTAGATGCCAACGGAGCATTAATCCACAGACGCTAATATATCGAACTAGCGAGTCCTGTTGAAACCGGATTTGGTTGAACGCGGCAGTTGCATCACTCCTATTCGACACTGTGACCGCTGGGGAGCCAGGGGGCGTCGGGGGCTAAGGGGATCTCGCGGGATGATGTACGTAATTGCGTTCTACCGATTTACGAGATTCTGCGTCATCCGAAACATGCATGCCAACGAATCTCCCACTCCCGATTCGAATAACTTGACCGTCTTGCCCAACGGGTTGATTATCGCGACTTGCTCGCGTTGCACGGCTTTGAAGATCAGCCCTTTGCTGACAGAACGCGTTACTTCGAGCGCGATCCCAAATCGCGAAATCGGTCGATCAGGCAGAATCCAGTTGATTTCGATCTCGGGCAGCGCAACGAGACAAGCACGCATGATCTCGCCGGCCAAGGCACCAATTCCAATCATTGCGGAAGTCGGGACGTAACCGTGCTGATGGGCTGACGAGTCAGGTTCTGTACGCAGTGTGTTGAGTACAAATTCGTCGAGTACATCGAGAGACGACTCGTTGGAGCGATCAATCTCGATGGAGAATTCATCGCGTAACAGAGATTGCGCGGCATCCGCAATGTCGGCCATCGCAACCGATGTTAACCCTGCACGGTCATGAAACTTCGCCAAACACATTAGTGCGAAGCTAGCCCCAGCGCTGCCGCTCGTCAGATAGTCAAGTATCTCGGGGGTAGGCTCTCGGCCAACAATGTAATGTTGTCGGCCGGTTCCTGAAAATGCATTCACGTAGTTGAGTACGGCGAGCACGGCTTCGTCGGTCCATACACCGGGATAGACAATCACGCAATTCTCGTCATGCGGATGAAAGGTGAGTGTCATCGCGATTCCGAATAATGGATTCTGTGGCATGGAGTTCTGGATGATTGGCCGATGCACTTGGAATCCGGCTGCTTCGTAAGTCTTGGCGACATGTTCGAAGGCCGCAGTGAGGTGCATACCGGGAGACAATTCACACTTGGGAAGGCTGGACGTACTGATCATGGTCAATTTCTCCTCGCGGTTTGTTAGGTCGTTGCTAAAATGTGTACTCAGAAGACGTGCGTTAGAATGATTGGTGCTTTGTTTCGGCGTGCCGACTGAAGTGATCGCGAACCACTCATTCGTCCGCGGCATGGCACTAGCCCAATGCCCCTCGGTTCGCGAAGCGATCGGTCGTAGTGGTGGCATTAGGCGAGCGCCGAACCGCTAACACTGTCATAGACGAGCGGGTGAACCGAAGTTAAGTCGCGAGATGAGGTGCTTTTGCATTTTGGTTGTTCGCACGATACGATAGACTTCGCCTTGACGAAGCGGTTCCGACGAACATACGGCCATTGTTGACGGGGATGTTGAGCATGCGTCTGATTGTTGTCGGTTTGTGGCTACTGTTGTTCGGCGGCTGGGTAACGTACTCGCCGGGGCAAGAAGCGGCGGCACCTGCGAAGCAGGATCCAACCACCAAGGTCGACCCTGACCTTCAGCGAGTTGCACAACGCGATCTACTCTGGGCTGAGGCGCTGCAACAGAGCTCCGATGGAGAATATGCTGTGGCAATCGCGAAGGGGGAAGAGACTTTGTCGCTCGAGTACGCATTGTTCGGCGAGAAGTCGGAAGAGTTGACGGGGACCTTAAAGTGGTTGACGTCGCAGTACCTAAAGATGCAGCAGTTCGAACAGGCGACCGATCGTGCGAAGAAATACCGTACGATTTGCAACGCCATATACGGCGAAAAATCTTGGCAATCCGTTTCGGCAAAGTTCTTTGAGGACAACATCCTTCGCCTGTCGATGGTCCAACCGGAGCGGCTGGAGATCATATTGAAGATGGAAGTTGAATCCGCAAAACTCATCGATGAGCAAAAACACCTTGAAGCCATCGGTAAGATGAAAAAACTATTGGATGAGGAGCGAGAAATACTTGGCGAAGATCATCCCTATTACGCAAACACCCTCTGGAACATTGCTGCTGAATACGAGATGGTCGGACGTTACACCAACGCCGAACGATATTTAACACGAGCTAGAAACATCATCCGTGAACACCTCCATGTGGGCGACCCCTACGTGCGCAACGTGGCTTGGGCGCTGGGACGCATTCGCATTCTAACGCAATTGCACGAAAGCGCCATCGAGCCTTTGCGGGAGGCACGCCGACTGTTCCTAGCTGCGGGCCAGAAGGCCGACGCTGGGTACATGGCAAGTCGGCTGGGAGAAGCCTACTTCGCGGCTGGCCAAGCCAATGATGCAGTGATCGCCTATGAGCAGGCGATACTTGAGTTTCGACAAGCGAGTGATCGGCACGCGGAAGCAGTCTCCCTAGTGCATTTAGCATCCCTTCACCGAGAACTGGATGATTATGCGAGGGCAGAACCTCTCTACCAACGGGCGTTGGAGATTTTGGTTCATCATCGATTTTAGTGGGTGATTTCTGGCATGAGTTGGAGCTTGCCGCAGAAGAAGAGGATGCGAGTACGATAGTTCTCGAAGTTGCGGAAGCCGCGGGCGGCGGACTTGATCGATTGAATGCGGCTGTTGAAGCCCTCGGTGGGACCGTTGCTAATGCGGTGACGAAACCACGTCAGGATGTTCGGCAAGTGACGCTTGAGCATGGTTGCCACCTCCTTCACCGGAGCCAACCGGCTACGTGATGCCCACGCGTACCAGCGGGCGAAGAACTTCTTGGCGTTGCCCGCGTAGCGATACTCCCAGAACCAACGAAACTGTTCCCGGATCGCCCAGGCCCGCGATGTCTTCAACTCCACCTCCTTCAAAGACTCGAACTGCTCCCACTGCTCATCGCTCATGTTTTCTGGGTTGTACAACCATAACTGCTTCGTACCTTTTAGCGTTTCATCGCCGTCCGCTTGGAGAGCTTTGTGCTCCTGACGCCGCACTTTGTCGACCGCTTCGTTGAGATGCTTTGAGATGTGAAACCGATCATGCACAATCTTGGCTTGCGGAGCGTTCGTTTGGACGCTGTTCTCAAAGGCTTGCCACATGTCGATCGCCACCGCTTCCACGTGCTCCTTTTGTTCCTCCGAGAAAGTCTTCCACAACGCATCGGCCGCCGCTTCGTCGCGTCCTTCGGTGACCTCCAGCACACGCGACTCATCGAGATCGGTCATCAACGAGATATAATCGTGGCCCCGGCCAAAGCTCTTCTCGTCGATGCCGACGCGAGCCACTTCTTCGACTTCCCGCGTGGCCAGACCACGCTCGACGGCTCGATCCATGATGCGTTGCACGCTGTTCCAACTGAGCCTCAGCAACTGGCGAGCTTGTTCGGTGCTGGCGGCAGCCTGCAACACGCGGATGGCAAATGCTTCAAACATCATGGTGAAGCGGCCATGCGGATCGGCCCACGGCACGACACAGGTCTTGATTCCGCAGTCGCGGCAGTTGGTCCTCGGCACACGAGCCGTCAGAATGGTCTCGAATTGCATCGTATCGAGATGCCGCCAGGATCTTTCCGGAGCATGATCGTGCAGCGGCGCGGCGTGGCCACACTCGCTGCAGCAACATTCGTACTGCAAATCGGCTTGCAGCCGAATCTGCACCTTCTGCTCCTCCAAAGTCAGTTCCACATCGACCACCTGCCACGTCTCATCGAGACCCAGCAACAACGCATAATGAGAGGCTAAATCTTTCATCCCCCAAGCATCGCAAACCAACAACCAATCCGCTACCATCCAATCAACCCACTAAATTCGACGAAGAACCGAGATTTTAAAGGAAGCGATTGGAGAGGAGCACGCCGATTACGCCTCGGGCCTCGATAACTTAGCCTTACTGTATGACGACATGGCCGATTATGTGAGGGCCGAGCCACTTTTTCGCCAATCACTGGAGATTCGTGACAAAGTGCTTGGGGCAAAGCATCCCGACTACGCGACCGGTCTGAACAATTTGGCCGTCTTGTACTACCACATGGCCCGGTTCTCGCGAGCCGATAGTCTCTTTCAACAGGCGATCGAGATTAGAAAGGAAACGCTCGGAGAAGGGCATCCCGACTACGCGACGAGCCTCGGCGGTCTAGCCGTGCTGTGCAGTGATGTTGGCGAATATGTGAGGGCTGAGCAGCTGAATCGTGAGTCGCTGGAGGTCTACAAAGCGGTTTTAGGGGAAAATCATACACAGTACGCTACCGCCCTCAGCATCCGGGCGGGGATTTACTTTCGAACTGGGGACTACGAACAAGCTAAGGCACTGTGGCAAAAGGCATTGGAAATCCACAAAGCGGCAGTCGGGGAGCGGTGCCGAGACTACATCACTGACCTGAATAATCTGGCCGTGTTGTACCACGAAATGGGCGACTACGCGCGGGCCGAACCCATGTATCGTCGATCGCTGGAGATCATAAACGCGACGCGAGGGCAGGCGCATCCCGCCTACGCAACCGGCCTCAACAATCTCGCTCGTATGCACGTCGATATCGGAGATTACGGGCGTGCAGAATCGTTGTATCGCGAATCGTCGGAGATCTACAAAGCGACGTTAGGTGAAAAGCATCCTGAATATGCCACTTGTCTGCACAATCTGGCATTCCTGTACTACAGCATGGCGGATTTCGCGCGTGCCGAGCCCGTCTATCGGCAGACGCTGGAGATCAGAAAGGAAGTGCTGGGGGAGAAGCATCCCGACTACGCCAACAGCCTCAGCAATCTGGGCTTGCTGTACGACAACATGGCGGATTACGCGCGTGCCGAGCCCCTCTATCGCCAATCGTTGGAGATCAGAAAGGAAGTGCTGGGGGAGAAGCATCCCGACTACGCCGGCGGCCTCAACAATCTGGCCCTCCTGTACTACCACATGGATGATTTCGCGAGTGCCGAACCACTATATCGACAGTCGCTGGAGATTTTAAAGCCAGTCTTTGGGGAAATGCATCCCAACTATTCGAAAGCCCACTACAGCCTAGCCTACTTGTACCACCGCACTGGCGACTATGAACGTGCCGAGCAATTTTATAGCCGGGCAGCGGCAATGTCACGGATGCAATTGGAGAATTCTGCACTGATTCAGTCAGAACGGCAGCAATTGGCTATGGGGCTGATGGTGCGATATCAGTTGGATAACTATATTTCACTCTCCCTCGCGTCAGAGGATTACGCGGGGCCGTTATTCGGGGAGGTGCTGGCCTGGAAGGGGGCCACGCTGGTGCGACAGCGAGGCATGCGACTAGCGGCCAGCGATCCGAGGATCGCGGACCGGTTTCTCCAACTGCAGCAAGTTGCCCGGCAACTGGGCGCGCTGGCTCAGACGGTTCCAGTACAACTCGACCAGCAGGAATCGTGGCGGGAACGGGTACGGGAATTGACCAACCAGAAGGAACGTCTCGAAGCCGAACTCAGCCGGAAAAGCGCCGCCTTCCGCGCGGCAGAACAAGAGATCACGTTTGCGCAGTTGCTCAGCGCGCTCCCCAAAGATGCCGTGCTTGTCGACTACCTCGAGTACGGCAAAGAGAGCCGCAAGCTGATCGCGTTCGTCGTGCGACACGCGGAGAACGAAGGCGATCGCGTGACGCTGTTCAACCTTGGGCCGGTCGCTCCGATCAGCGAGGCGATCATCACTTGGCGACAGACTTTTGGAATGTCACCGGAATCGAATCGAGCGGGAGCAACGTTGCGATCCGCGATTTGGGAACCGCTGGTTGCGGCGATCGGAGACGCAAAGACCGTGCTAGTCTCGACCGACGGTGTCTTGGGTCGCCTTCCTTTGGGTGCCTTGCCCGGCCGCGAGCCTGCCCACTACTTGCTGGAAGATCATCGCCTGGCCTACGTTCCCGTTCCAAGACTCATTCCCGAACTCTCCGCGAACCGGGATGGCGAGGAAGCGCCGGGACGGCTGTTGCTTGTTGGGGACGTCGATTACGGACTGAACGCCGCCGGCCAACCGTACCCTTGGACTCGCCTACCCGGCACTGCCGATGAAATCGACTCGCTTCAATCGCTGAAAGGAAGTGGTAATCAAACGGCAACCGCACTGCGCGGCCAAGAAGCGTCGGAAGAACGGATCGTCGAAGAACTTTCGAAATGCAGTGTGGGCCATTTCGCAACGCACGGCCTGTTCGAGTCGCGGCTGGAATGCGTGTTGCCGATGTTCTCGCCATTATCACGAGGCGCAACTAGCGGCGATTCGTTGCTGACGTTGAAGAGCGGTGAGGAACGGCCGCAGACGATCACCGTAACGCGTTCGGGCCTGGTGTTGGCCGGAGCCAACAGCCCGCTGAAAACAACCGCTGACCAGAGCGACGGCGAATCGGCGACTGACGGCTTGCTCATGGCCGACGAGATTCTGACGATGCCGCTGCAGAATACCGATCTGATCGTCTTGTCCGCGTGCGACACTGCCCAGGGCGATGCGCGCGGCGGCGAAGGTCTGCTTGGGATTCAACGGGCGTTTCAGGTTGCAGGTGTCCGAACCACAGTCGCCAGTTATTGGAAAGTCGACGATCTGGCCACACAGCTTCTCATGGAACGATTTCATCAGAACTTAGCGCAGCCAGCAACGACTCCGCTCGACGCTCTTCGCGACGCTCAGCTGTGGATGCTGCGCTCTGGGAAAGGTGCTCTTCGTGATTCCGCGGCCCGCGCGATTACGAAAGGTGATTCGCGCGGAGCCAAACTGCCGCCCGAACTTGACCAGTTTGCCGGCGACCGTCTGCCACCATTCTACTGGGCCGCTTTTTCGCTGTCCGGTGATTGGCGATAATCACGCAAGCATACAACTGAAATTTGTCCGACCTGAACCTTGACCTACTTGGGGAGAATTCAAAAGATGCGATCCATTTTGCAACACCCGGTGGCAATGCTTACCTCATTCGCCTTGGCAGTCGTCCCGATGATTGTCGCGCCGGTGTCGGCCGACGAACTCGATGATGCAAAGTTGCGAGACAAGATCAAGGATACAGAAACAGTACCTTGGGTGGCACCGCAACATTTAGGGTGGCGCTTGGAGCCCAGTCTGCCCAAACACGAAGCGGAGCTTGCGACTGCGCGCAGCCAGTTTCGCGATCCCGCCGCCATCGAGGTGTTCGCCAAGGCGGCACCCGGCATTGTTTACGTTACGGATGGCGAGACCGGACACGGTTCGGGGTTCTTCGTTCGGGAAGACGGTTGGATCGTGACGAACAATCATGTTGTGGATGGCATGCCGTTTTCCGCGGAACGCGGCGGACAAGTCGCAAGAATTGTGTACGGCGATCTTGATAAGGACGGTGCCATGCAAGTCATGCCCGGTTACCTTGAGGCCGTTGTTTACAAACGCGACGAGACTCGCGATCTGGCACTGTTGAAGCTGACGAAGTTGCCAGCCGGTGTACGCCGAGTTCCGTTCATCGAACGAGCCGCGAAGACGCCGTCTGCGGGAACCTCATGCTATGCGATCGGCCATCCAAGCTCAGGAGTTTTGTGGACGTTGCGCGTCGGCGTCATCTCGGGCCACGGGCGACATCCACACGATCACATCGTTCCGGGACTCTTGCTTGGAGTCGATCCGCAAGTCACCCGCGAAGTGCAAGCCGCACTCAAAGACCAACCCTTCCGACGGACAACCCTTTCGACGTGTGGAGTCAATCCGGGCGACTCGGGAGGACCGCTTCTCGATGAAGAAGGTAAACTCATTGCGGTAACCTATGCCGTTCCAGCCGATGTCGGTGATCGCAGTTTTTCGTATCACGTCGAACTGCAAGAAGTCGAGGAGTTCTTAAAGGACTGGCCCAAGGAGCCCCGCCCGACGCCGCCCTCTTCAATTCCCCAGGCCCGGAACATCGCCACTGCCGACCTCGACGAGGACCAGATCAATGAAACATTGGTCTTTTCTGTCGATGAAGAATCAGGCCCGAAGGGAATCTGGATTGACATCGATCAAGATTCCGCCAGTTCGCCAAGCAAAAAGAAGATGCTCAACAGACTATCCACGTTCGATCCAGTTGCAGACTGGGACACCGAGTTCGCAATGGTGCTTCAACCGAACAAGACAATTTTTTTCGACACCGATAACGACAATCGCATGGACTTGATCATCATGCCTCGCAACGAACGCAAATCAATCCAAATGACACTCAAGAACGACCGTTGGACCGTAACCACCGCCACGGAAATATTCCCCGCCAAGCCATTTCAGTCGGCGGAGATGAACGAGCGTTGGCGAACCTTTGCGAAGCTCTTTGAGTAACGTAGGAACTGGCTTACTCGCTAACGCTAGTCGCCACTCGAACGTGTTTTCGTGAGATGGGGAGAGAGCTTCCCTTCGACATCCGATTCCACGCGTAGAAGTTTAATCGACTTATGGGGTTCGCGCTTTGGGAGTTAAGATTTATTTAAAGATAATCTGCGACGAAGGGACGACTCGCATCTAAACCTTAAACAAGCGAACGCCGCGGGCTCGTAGGGCGATTCGCGGCGCGCAGCGTTAGCGAAGCTCCGTCGCGGAGCGGCAAGTAATCGAATTGTGGTTGCTTCATTAGAGTTTGGCGGGGACGGTGGGAGGGTTGCTGAGTGGGGCGACGCGAGCGGACGTACTCGCGACTCTTGTGCGGCGCTGACGCGAGCCGCCGCGTAGCCGATTAACAGCGCCGACGGCGAATGGTCTCCAGCACGCGGAACAGGACTGGCTGCAGCGGCGACCAACTGATGAATCGCACCATCACACGGCGACCGGTATGTGTCACCATGGCCGGTAGACGCATCAAGTAGTTCACAAACGTTTTGAACTCCATCCGTAGCACGCGCTGTTGTTGCGAACGCTGAGTGATTTGCTCGCTCGACGTTCCTGACGGCATGCCCCACAACGCCAACCACGCTTTGAGATTCCACGCCAAGCTGGTCATCACCATGTAGGCCCAATTGCTCACCAGCGTGTGAACGGGTGTCGTCAGCGCACAAACGCCTCCTTTGAGTTGCGCGTTGAGGTTCTCTTGATCGCAACGGTCATTGGCGGAGAATACGATCTGTTGAGAAGTCGCCGTGCGATCGTTCGTGAGATAAAAGAAGTAGCGGTAGTCAGGGAATAGCTCGCCCTGTCCATCCCGGCGAATCAAGTTCTTCCGCACGATGATCAAACGATAAGTCTTGCGACACGCTGTGGGGCGATATTCCATTTCGGCGACATCCTCCGACTTCAACTTCACGTTCTCGAACTGACGCTTTCGCACGATCCGCTCTTTGACCTTGCCGCGTTTGCGGCGGCGGTTCGTCTTGACCGTGTAGCGAGGCGCTCGCCGCAACTTTTTCCAAGCCTTGTCGGGAAGCTCGTCGGCCTGGATTTGCAAGGGAATCCTGGCATCCACGCCGAACACAAACGTCACGTGATCCTCGTCCCAGCGGTCCAAATGCTTGGTCTGCGTGAAGTCTGTATCGCCGCGCAGTCGGATGCGGCGGAAGCCTGCTCGCCGACAGACAGCGATCGCCTTGTCAGCTTCGGCGGCGGCACCTTCGTGACTTGGTCGGTTACCGCTGCGATTCACAACCGACAGCACCTCGCCTGTATTCGCCAGCGAAACGACCAGCGGGTGATAACCCCACACGCCGTTGTAGGAGATATCGATGCCTTGCATCTTTTCGGCGCCGGTCTCGACCAACGTGCCGTCCATATCGATCTGTGCTTCTGCAAAGAACTCCGCGGGCTGGCGCTGCCAAACTTTGAGGCGCGTCTCATCGAAGACTTCCATCAAGGTGCGAACATCGTGTTCTTCAAATCTTCGGCAGAAGTCTCCGGCAGTGGTCGGATCAGGAGTCCGCCGTGCGCCCAATCCATCCAGATAGGCCTCGTCCGTGCGACGCAATTCCATGTCTTCCAAACACGTTCCATCACACAAGGCGTTATAGGCGAAGTTCAAGACATGATCCGATTCATGGTAAGGCTTGTGCCACTTCAATAACTGCAACCGTTGGTCGATCGCTTCAGCCAGTTGTAACTCGCGGACCAATTGGTGCATGACGGCCACGCCGCCATACGCGGTGCCACACTGACGTTCGCCCATCACGCACTGCACGTTCGCGCCTTGCAGCACGGGCCGTTCACCACTGAGGCCGTCATTCGGCTCCCGGTGTTGCTTGTCGAGTCGCCGGGCAATTCGTCGCTGACGCCGTTGCCACTGCTTCCGCCAAGCTTCGTGACAACGAGCGCCGTGCTTGCGAGAACCGGCTGCGGGGCGTATCCTCGTGTTCACTCGAAAGTCCTCCATAACTGGCGAGTCGCGGAAACGGCACCACACCAGAATCACGCGATTCGCTGGGGATTTTCGAGTATTTTTATGCGCTAACCGCGAATCGTGCAGGGGGCTTCGCTTGTTTAAGGTCTAAACCTGCGACGTGTTCTTTCGAGGCCGGGAGCAATTCGGCAAGCTTTCGACCATGTGCAACTGGTTTCCGCTGAAGGGCTGTGGAATTGCTGAAGGGCTGTGGAATTAAAGTGCGATAGGGCAAGGCCTCCGCAAATAGCACGTTCACTTCAATGAGAGGTCGAAAGAACTCGGCTCCATCACTTCCGTTATACAAAACACACACGGACCAATTTGCGATTCTCGTCGTCCACTGGTGACCGGTGGATGCACCAAGCAGTTTCTTAGCGTAACAGAATCCCGTACGACCCATGAAAAAGTGATGCCGCGTGCCTCCCAAGTCCGTTTGGTAAACGTCGTACGTTTACTACTGGCAGCCCCGATCTCGCAGCAACTGGTTCGTATCTGGTGTCCGTGCTCAATCGCCTGATGTAGAGCCTCACTGGCCAATGTCGCGGCCAAGCCGTCGCCGATCGAGCGACCGACGAACTTGCGATTGAATAAATCGAGTACGGCTATCAGTTACACCCAGCCGTTCCCGCGGACCAGTCAGCGAGTGTCAGGAGGTCGGCAATCGCGCGCCGGATCAACCCTTGCCGTCGAGGCTTGCGTCGTAGGCTTCGCTTCTTTTCCAGGCAAGTACGCGGTCTCCAATAAGTAACAACAGCAAGAACTGGGAAGAGTCAGATGCTGGTTCGATTCCCGTAATTGCCAAGAGCTGTCTCAAACCACTTCGCCGGATCGCCCGCCATCCAATCGACTCGCCAGCCCTTACGCAAAGAACTTTCAGTTCGCGGCTAAACTCCGGTTCAACTACTCGTCTAAAAGATCGTCAGGCAACGTCGTTGGCGGCATAACCGATCAGCACCATACAACTATCAAAAAGCGGTCGAAATAGGGAGTTAACAATGATCTGGGACAATGGAACGACTCGCATCGAGAATTGTGCCGTATTCTTCCGCGTGCGAGAGGAATTCGGCAAGCTTTCAAACATGTGCAACTGGTTTCCACTCCGAGTCCATGGAATCGAAGTACAGTCAACGGAAGCCTTGTATCAGGCCTGTCGATTTCCGCACCAGCCCGATTGGCAAAGCGAAATCCTCGCCGCCAAGCACGCCATGCAAGCGAAGTTGATGGCCTATAATCAGAATCGACGAGCAGCATCGCGTCCCGACTGGGACGACGTGCGAGTGCCCATCATGCGGTGGTGCCTGCAACTCAAGCTCTACCAACACTTCGGCGAGTTGTGTCAAGTACTGCGATCGACAGGAAATCGAACGATTGTCGAGCGGTCGTCGAAAGATCGCTTCTGGGGCGCGGTCTTGGAAGCCGACCGTGTGCTACGAGGCGAAAATGTTCTCGGCATGTTGCTCACAGATTTGCGAGACAACGTCATTGATTGGATGAGTGGCGAAGATGATGACGAAGAGTGGCCCGAGCCGATCACGCCAGACATTGACAACCTAATGCTGCTTGGCCACGATCTGAGGTATGTTGTCTGAGTCCCGACCCTGTATTCTATCCGAAGTCTGATGAAACGTTTGCACCGATCAGGCGTTACGAAAAGATCTCCTAAATCCGAACGATCCACTGGCGGCCTCTGGTGTTTACACACGAGTGGCTAAGAGCGGCGCGGCTTGCTTATGCGAGTCGCCTGCGGAGTTACAGAAAAACTTGCGTTTGTCGGATGATAATTGCTCTGCAAGAAAGTTGCGTCCCTGGGCATAAAACACTCCATTTCACTCGAAGATCGGAAATGCGACGAACTCTTACTCTGCCTTTCGCATTCATCATATGGGGCATAAGCCTTGGTTGCGGCGTCAGTCTTCATGAGGCCGATCGATAACCATTTCTCGTGGGTGTTCGTGACTACGACAACGGCAAGCTACTTCGATTGAACTTCGCAGAACAACGTGCCGAGCATAGCGAGACGGTTGAAGACGATTCGACGACCAAGGGAATAAACTAGCGGGAATTACCGATGTCCGGCAATGCAGCACCGTTGATCGAAACTGTTACACTCGGCCAAGCGCAGGCGGTGATTCGTTGTATGGCGCATGAGCAGAGCATACTGTTGTTGTCGCCGCCCGGGGTGGGCAAGTCGGATTCTGTGATTCAGGTATCGAAGGATTCGGGGTTAGAGTGCCGGTCGCTGCTGGGGACGCAGATCGCGCCGGAGGATGTGAGCGGGATTCCGCGGATCGTCGGGGAACGCTCGGTATTTTGCCCGCCGCGCGTGTTGCTACCGGAAGATCCGCAACCGTTCTGTCTGTTCCTGGACGAATTGCCCACTTGCGCGCCGGATATTCAAAAGGCGTTCTATTCCCTGTTGCTCGAACGACGCTTGGGCGAGCACAAGCTGCCGGAGGGAACCTGGGTGGTCGCGGCGGGGAACCGAGCGGAAGATCGTTCGCTGGTGCGTTCGTTGAGCGCGGCGCTCGTTAACCGCGTGACGATACTGAATCTGCGAGTTGACAACAACGAGTGGCTGCAATGGGCGCGAGCCAATCGAATTCGCTCCGAGATCTTGGCGTTCGTGAGTTTCATGCCCGAGGTCCTGATGCGGCAAGTGCCGGCGAATCCAGTTCCATTCTCGACGCCGCGGAGTTGGGCCCAGTTGTCACGTGCTTTGGATCTTGCGGAAGAAAGCGGCATCTTGGATCGTCAAACGCGACGTGCTTTGGCATTTGGTCGCGTGACGGCGGCAGACGCAGCGTTGTTTTGCACAATGGCAGACGAAAACTTACGGAAGGTTCCGGACATTGAAGCACTATTTCGCGATCCGTCATTGCTGCCCAATGATTTGTCGGCTCGTCGCAGCACCGTGGGCCGGCCATGCATTCCGATGCGGCGATGCAGAAGGTCCAGCAGGCGTTACCGCTGGTGTTCGCGAACCTTCCGTATCTGGCGGGACTGGGTTACGCGGTTGAATACCGCGCCGACGACCGTGTCAACGTGGCCGCGGTAACGGAATCGGGGCGAATCCTGGTGAATTCGGAAGTGTTCCGCGATCTCCCGCTGGCCGACGCAGCGTATGTCCTCGCTCACGAGTTATTGCACTTGGCATTGGATACGTTTGGTCGTAGTGCGGGTGCTGATGCGGAATTGTCGAACTATGCGCACGACTACGTCATCAACGATCTGCTGTCCAAAGAGTTGGAGATGAGGCCACCCCTGGGCGGATTGCATTGGCCGGGCGCCAGTGAACACTCCTTCGAGCAGGTTGTCCGATGGATGCAGACGAATGAATCTCCACGCATTCGCTATGCGCCGAGCGGATCGTGGAACCTGGGACAGGTCCCTGTCGACCATCCCCTGGGACTCGGCCTGCTGGGCGTCGCTTTACACAATGCCGGCATCACCGCCGATGTCGCGTCCGAAAAGCCGGTAGCACGGCCAGCGAAGGATCCTCGAATACCCAGTGGCGACATGATTCCCTTGGTGCTAGAGCGAGAATTATTCGGCGAGCCGCTGCCTGAGATCGAGCGGCGGCGCGAGCTGATTCGACTGACTGCGGCCGAAAGTGCCGCGCTACAGGCCCTTGCCAAGCGGCTCTCGGACAAAGTAACACATCACCCCGGACAAGCTAGGGGCGAATGGGAGCATGGAGTTGCCGCGCTTGAGGGCTATTACCACACCCCGTGGGAACTCGCGCTACAACGCTGGGCCGATTCCATCGCACCGCAAGCTCGCAGCTATTCCCGCCCCTCGCGACGCGGTGCCGCCTCGTCCGACTGCATCCGCCCCGGGCGAATTCGCGCCGGGTGGACGTTGCACATCGTACTCGACACCAGTGGTTCCATGATCAGTGAGTGGCCGGACATGCTCGGCGCCATCACTAGCTTCTGCCGGAACGCGGGCGTCGATCAGGTCCACATCCTGCAGTGCGATACCGAGGTGTCCCTGGACGAATTTGTTGACGTTGATGCATTGACGGACTACCGCATTCAAGGACTTGGTGGCAGCGACATGTCACCTGCCATGTTGCGGCTGGCCGACGACTCGGAGGTGACAGCGGCTGTCGTTTTGACCGACGGTTACATCGATTATCCGCCGGAACCGCCTCCTTATCGAGTGCTGTGGGTGGTACCCAAGCCGTATAAATTTCAGCCTCCGTATGGCGAAGTCTTGTTCCTCCGACCCTGACGTGCCGCGATGAAAGTGATTGAACAACTGTGCGACTACTTGTTAGCTCGCGGAATGCTGTCGGAAGACGACCAGCGACGTTTGCAGGATCGCGGTTTTTGCAGGTCTGGTGAATACGATGATTGGAATGACGATTGGTTGGATTGCTGCGATGAGCCCGAGGAAGAATGGCGGGACTATCAAAGAAGGATCGCGTGGGAATATCAAGATGCGGTCGAGCAGCAGTATCGATACGACCAATTCGAACGCCGGGACCAACGCCGCGGTGGAAGGGGCAACCGTAAAGGCGGTCGGCGACGTATTAAGAAAAAGGATGTTTCACGGCTGGCAGCAGCTTTGGATCGCCGACTTGTGGAACACGAAGTCCTGCTTTCTACGCTAGTGATCCTGTGCCAACCGTTGGATCCCGTTACCACTTGGCAACAGGCCGCAGTGGTGTTTTCGCGGGCGGGTACCGAGCGACTCGCAGCGGTTATAAGCGATCTGTTTGAGCGTGGCGAGTTGGAAGTCAGCCGCTGCCTGGACCTCGCGGTATTCGAACCGTTTGGCGGAGGAGAACCGCCGAGAACCATGCGTCGCGCGGTAATGAGGCTGGCGGCTGGTGCGGCAAATGTATACGCGCCGGCCAGGCACCTGTTGCGAGACGAATCGATTCTCGATGCCTACCACGTGGTCCTCGCCCAGCTAGCGATAATGCGGGCGCTCGGCCAGATCGCCACGTCTTCGCCACGACTGCTGCTTCGTGAGCGTTTGCCGAACGCATTCCAATGCCGATTCGTCTTAGTGTTACTCGCCGCCGCGATCCTGGTGCAACGCCCGGAACGTAGTTTTGTCCTGAGCCAGCGATTTGTTCCTGAGACGGAGTTGGTGCAGATCGACTTGCAGTTCTGGAGCGGCAGCGCAACATTATCGGCAACGGAACTTCGCGCTCTAATGTTGGCACTCGCTGCGTTTGAAATGCCGGCTTTCACGTTGAGTGAGATCCTGCAGCACGGAGAGCTGACCGTCGCGCGAACCGAACTCTCCCCCGCAATCGAAACGGCGCTCGTTCCGCTACAAATCCGTTCCCAACGTTCCACGGAATGAGGCTCGTCGACGTAGTGCATGAGATGAATACGATCAAGGAGCTCGCGAAAGCCGTGTGGCGCGATGAGTGGAGGCGTTGGGATTCGAACCCAAGTGTTGTCTGCTTGCTGGCATACCCTGGCACTGTTGTAGGCCTTTTTCCAGGTGAGATACTGTGATCTCGTGTATGCCACTTTGGGCAGCAATCGATACCATTCGCCCCCGATATGTTCGGTGTAGGCGAAACGCTTCCGCACGAACCGAGAGCTGTGTGTCCGTCGGTTCGTGCGGCTGTTTCCTGATGATCTCGTTTGCCAACTTCTGACGCCAAGCGTGGCAGTGCTCCGAATCTGATTCAGTTGCCGGGGAACCGAAAGCGGCTGCGAAGCGCCGATCCGCGTCACGCCAACGAAGCACGCGAAAAGGCACCAGCGACAATTCGGCTGGCTGCCTTCCGCAGCTTGGTCTTCGTGATACCGGGATTCGTTCCTCGCTGTTGCCCAGCAAGGGCGAGGAGTTCATCCACGGTGACGGATCGGAGTTTGCGTTGTTCCCGATAGCTGGCTGTCCAGAACCTTACGGCACGTTCGTATGCCTGGTTCCGGAACTGCGCCGCGACGCGTTTCACGGTCCCGTTCGTCTTGCCGCCACTAAAGGCGGGTTCAACGAACTCGTCGGCGGAGACCGAATCGGGAACCTCTTGCGCGTCCATGTAATCGGAAGCCCAGTCATGGGCCAACCGCTTCGCTTCCCACAAAAAGGTGCGATTCATGTGCATCTCATTTCCTCTTGTGAAAATTGAAACAAGTTTGCTGATCGACGTTTGTTGGAAGCCCCAGACGCTACTTTGCGTCTCGTTTAAGCTCCTCGTCCTCTTGCCAATCAGTGTAAAAAAGGGAAAACCCAGTTCTGACGCCAAGCCTGGGGGCCACGCTCCGAATCTGATTCAGTCGGCCGACAGATTGCAGGGAGCGCTAGAGCTGGACGCGCTATGCCTGCTGTACCTGTTGAGAGAGCCAGCGGTTAGCCGCTTTACGGCACTTTGTCTTCGTCATAAGACGAGTGGTGCCTTCCTCACGCGATGCAAGCGTGAGGAAGTCTTCGACATGAAGCGACTGGATTTTCCGCATCTTGAGATACGATGCGGCCCACTGACGAATCTCTTTGAGCCTTTTCCCGCGTAGGGATTTGGACAACGGTGTTTCTCCTGTCATGGGCGTCTCATTGGATTTCTGTTGCCGATACCATGAACCGCTGAGACGGGCGACGGCTCACTGCGTTTGCGACTTCAACCAGCAAGACGGTCTCGGCCAAAAAAGTTAAGTGGGTGATTCTTTTGGCAATTGCGAGAAATCGAAAGTACGTCGGCAAAGAGGAATGCGTGGTGGCGATAAGCACCACTTGTCGGAGAGAGTGACTTCGCTCTCCGCGTGCTTCGAGGTCATCGCCAACTGAATGAGTCGTGCGAAGGCGACGTCTCCTGTGCTTGAATCGCAACGCTACTTCTGCACCGCCAGATAGCGATCTCGTGAGCGGCTGGCGATGCGGAAACTAGTGAGATCGACCTAAGGCTAAGGCCTTTCGAAGGCAAAGAGAATCCCGTCAACGCAAAGGCTAGGAGCGATCGAATGGGCTCAGCACGAACTTAAGGTTTGGGTTACTGTTGACTTTGCGGTTTCTTGGCCACGCGGATCGAAATTCGCTCGATAGAAAGTGCGGCGAAGTCGTGCGGTTCCGGCTCGCCTCGCTGCGTCCCGTAGACGGCACCTTGGAGCAAGCGTTCGATCGGATGGGCCGCGACTCCAGCGTCACTGCGGAGCTTGGCCGGTTCTAAACCAGGGTGTAGCAAGAACTGAAAATCGATTCGTTGGGCCACATCTGGTGTACGAGTGACGGCGAATACCAGTATGTCTTCCAGTCCCGTCGTCTGGTCGTTGATATTGATTTCGACCGCGCGAGTTTGCCCCGGCAAGACTTCAAAGGCTCCATTCGGCTCGCCAGTTGGGGAAAACACCTGACGTTTGAAGGCCGAATCTTGATAGAACAACGTGGCATCGATCGGGAACGGACCAGCGTTTGACAACTGAACTCCCAGCCGATCGCCGTCCATAAAAGTTGCCGCAGAGGCGTCCGTAATTGGTATCCACGGTCGCGAGTCAGCCCGCTGTTTCTCCAACGCCAAACTCAGCCGCGAGCCGACGTTCGGGTTCCCGAAAGTCGGTTGGGCAAGCTGGCGCAGATTTAATCCTTGTGCGATCGAGTGGAGTTCGCGTTGCAGTTGATGCAGTAACTGCTCTTCGATGGGATAGGGGCCAAAGATGTGTTCCCTCGCTTGCAGTGCGGCCAGCAAATCAATTCCGGTCCGGCAAAGATATACATTCTGATCGGACACGAGTACGAAGACATCCGCTCCTTCGTCCTCTTCCGCGAGTCGCAGCAACGAGAATGGCAATGCGGCGAGTTCGCCGACCGTCTCGCGAACTTCGCCGACGGTCTTGGCACTGGCGGGATACAACGGCGGCACCGCCATCGCTGCCAAATCATCTGGGAACGCCTTCACCTTCACCGCAATCTTCAGATCACCGAAATCGCCGTGTACCAGCTCACATCGTCCGGGCAGCGGGAACGCGTCTCGCGCCAACTCGTCTTCATCACCAAACGCCGTAGGAACAACCGTTGCCGTCAGCAAATCAGCAGCCGTCACCTTGACGTAGCCGCGGAGCGAGTTTGTGTCTGTTGCGTTCGCCGGTGGGTATACGGCGAGAACCGAGTTAAGGGTGACGCCATGCACGAGCCCAGCGCTAACTAGCAGCGAGTTGTCCCTTGACTGTGTCAGGGTGATCCGCGAACGATCCGACCAATCGCGTTTACCGAGTACTTCGCGATCCAACTCCGTGCCCTCGATCAAGCAATAGGGTTGCCATCCCCACTGTTGATACTTCCACGCGATCTGCTGACCCAACTCGCGGTAGCTGAGCGGCCGCGCCGATTGAAACAGCACTTCGCTCAAGGCGAACGTAAGGCGACCGTGAATACTCGACAGGCCCTTGCCCTGCGGTGGAGGCATCGCGTGTTGCAATTCCGGCAGATTCGCGGGCACCGCGTACACTGCAACGATGCCGCCGACCGGCTCGACTGACAGCTCGGAATCGGGCGGACTAGCGATTCGCACTCCGAGAGGGGAATCCGCGTCTCGCGATTGGGGGACGGCGCTGCCCCGAACCACTTGCAGTTCGGCGGGGGGCGTGAACAGTTCGGGTGGCAAGTGTCGTGACTGGACCGTTTCCGATTCGTCCTCGGGGCCACGCGCAATGGTGCCCGCATGGCAGGTATCCGCAAGGAACAACACAAACGCGCCTTTGCTTCGTATCTGATCTAGCCAGTCCCGAATGTTATCGTCAGTAATTCCCCCGACGACGTGATCGGCATTCCATTCTGTGACGTCTTCTGGGAGAAACACTTCGTCCTTGCCATCCGGTTCTGGATCTTGGTGATCGCCAGGATTATCGTCAGGCACTTGGCTGCCGTGTCCGGCCAGCAGGATAACGACATCGTCGCCATGCGCGACACGTGCTACGAGGCTCTCCATTTCTCGGATGATATTCGCTCGATAGGGGCGGAGTTGCTGCTGGTTTTCATGGAGTAGCGTCGTGACATTCGCCGGGGAAAAGTGAAAGCGTTCTTGCAGCAAGCGGCGGACGACTTTCACGTCGTTGACCGGACCGAAGTGCAAGCTCTTGACGTGCAAGTAGTCCGAGCAACCGATTAGTAATGCATGGCGAGTGTGAAGAACAGCGTCTGCCGACCGAGATTCGTCGTGCAATCCCACCGCAACTATAAATATCACAGCCAGCACGCGGCACAGGAATCGATGCGTAGACACTTATCGCTCCTCCTTCGGGAGAGGCCATAAAACGAACACGGCCCGCGGTCGTCAATGACCGCGGGCCGCCGTTCAACGAACTAGAGTTCTACCAATTGGCCAGTACGTAGAATCTCTCCCACGTACTGCCGACATTCTTAACCACAATGCGGAAGGGGCCCTCGTAGATGGGTGCCCAAATCACTTCGCAGACGCTCGTCGTATCGGTATCCTTACCGATCATCCCTCCCGAATTCTCATCGTACACCCAAAGATCAAGATCCCCGTCACCATCTCCCACTACCACGACTTGGGCCTTCTTCTTCGCTTCGAAGATGACGTTTCTCGCTGTGTACTCAATCCCTGGGTCCAGCCGCTGATGATCGGACTTGACGTTCACAATGACGAACGTCGTGTCGCCGATCTTACGCTTGGGCAGGTCCTTCCCCTGGCGATAAACGATGCCGCGTTCGCCCGACAGCAGTCGAGCCCCGAGCGATTCGATGCTGGACTTGAGCGCCTCGTTGTCGCCACAGTGTTCTATGGCGCGCATGACAAGCGCCTTCGGTTCCAACTCAGGCAACGGAGCGCCCTTGTCGTCGTCCTGGCCCGAGGTCTCGCTTCGCACTGCAGCGACCGCGCGCGTTCCCAGTTTGATTTCACCGGCCAATTCGGCCGCTGCCAACAGCAGCATCGGCGAATGACGTCGCTCGCCCTCCAACGCAAGCTGCGCTGCTTGGATGGCAACCGACATGCTGGCTGTCGCATCTGCCGAATTCAACTCGGCATCCGGCTTGGCCGGAGCGTCGTCCGCGCGTGCGGGGAGCGAAACCATGGCGGCCAGGATCATAGCCCCGGTCGCGCCCCATAAAGACCAGTTAAACATTTTCTTCGACATCATAAACTCCTTACTTCTTAGTATGAGAATCGCAACCCAGATGCATCCAAAAAACAGTTCTTCTAGAAGTCGACCGGAACAAGTTTTCGCTGTTCCGGTATCTGCCAAACGTCACTCTGTCGCCTCGACTGTGAGCCAACGGCGCAAGCCGCGGACGTGCCATGCGAGGAACTCTGTACTAAAAAATCCGCTTTGCCCTCCGTACGAAACGTGAACGACTCGTCAGCTCTTTCAGCCATCACGTAAGAAGCGAGTTCGGTCGGCGGTCGCCACCGAAGTTTGTCGATCGGAGGAAACCAGCGTTGACGAAACGGTTCGAGCAGCGGCTTCACGGAGCGGCGCATTTTCTCGGGCAGTTCCTGTCGATTCAGCCGCTCGGGCTCGACCGCTTTCGGAACCGGATCCCTTGGGATGATCGACGGAGTAATTTCCTGGACGATCGGTGTTCGATCGGGATCCGGGGGTTGCGCTTGAACAACTATCATCGCAGACACATTCAACAACAACACGAAGATCCCTGTCTGCATGCTGTTGAGTCCACTGTTTTTCGAGACGGATGTTTGGTGATTCATGAGCGTTACCGCCAGTCGCCTGAGAGTGAGAACGCGCCCCAGAATTCGGGCGAGGTACGTGGGTTGTCGTCGGTCGCGGGATTAGCTCCGCGTACGACGTCAGGGTTGTTCAGAATAAACAACTGTGCTTCGCGCAATGCATCGAGTTTTCCCATCTTGTTAACCCACAAGCTGCGATAGAAGCGTTCCATTAGGACGCGTGTTGCCAAATCGTTGACTTGCCAGAAGCTGGCCACGGTGGTCTGGGCACCTGAAACTTGAAACGCGCGTTGGATACCAAGTAACCCTTCGCCACCAGCCGACTCGCCCAAACCCGTCTCGCACGCCGACAACATGACCAGTCGCACACCTTCCAATGGCAAAAAGGCAATTTCCTGCGCGGTGAGAATTCCATCGTCCTTGTCTGGCTCCGGCTCGCCATTGGCACCGGAAAATGCCAAACCGGAGAGTAGAGCAGGATCGTACCCAATAGCACGTAGTTTGTTGCGAGTTTGCGGAGCGCGCTCGCCGACACTCGTCGTCTGGCCTGGGATCAACTTGCGAGTCAATTCGTAAACCACAGGTTCTTCACTCCCTGTCGGTTTGACATTCAAGCGGACGACTGACCCAGCGGCACCGCGAATTAGCTGTAGGGCCTGAGCTAATGTTCGATCAGACAGATCGACGAATTCCCCCATGCGTTGCCCAACAGCGATGATCGCATCACCAGGTTGCAATCGTCCATCTGCGCCAGCCGCCCCTTCTGGCACGATCTGAACGACCAGGATCGTGCCGTCATTCTGCCGTTTCAGTACCGCGCCGATGCCGATCAGCGGAGGCGTGTCTTCCGTGAACGAAGATGATTCAAGCACATGTAAATATCGTGAGAATTTGGCGACAGCATCTTGGGAGAACGCAGATTCTTTGTCAGGTGCGGCAAAGAAGCCGTGCGTTGCCAGGTGCAGGAAGTAGCATTGCGGTGCGGCCTCGCGGAACCTGACTTCAGTAGCCGTGGCTTCGCTGAGCGTTACAAGATGATCATCACGGATGCGGGGCGAAGTTCGTCGTAACAACCTCTCAATCGTCGCGATTTCGCCTTCCGTCTGGGGCAGGTGCCGAAATCGCTCGCCACCGCTACGGACCGCCAAACCACGTAGCAAGCCGTCCCACTGATCAGCCTCTCCCTCCGCCTCAGACGCGTTATCCGACTGGTCGTCGTAATCGACGTTGCCCATCAGCAGCATGGCCTTCTGGAGATTTCTACGCCCCAGGTCATTCACCAGCGCCGGAAGCAACTGCGGCACCGGCAGCATGGCCAGGCGATGATCCTCCAACAAGTATTTGCCGGAATCCTTGCCGGGAATTGCGCCAAGGGGCAACCGACCCATGACACCGTCGGTGGAAACAAGCACGGTTTTCGCGTCGCCGATCGTGGAAACAAGTGGATTCCAGATCTTCTCTCTCAAGGTTTGACCAGCTTGCCTTCCCCCGGGCGACATCCCAAACGTCTGCCGCCAGGTATCGATCGCTTCACTGATCGGAGCAACAGGTCCCAGGTCGAACAGCGTCACGCGATCCGCTTCGTTCTCCGCATGTCGCACGACGAATGCGATCAGTCTTCGTTCATCTTCGCCGTACTCCAGGTAGTCTACCAGCACAGTGTCGACGGGCAGCGCGACAAGAAGTTGGGCAAAGGTGATCTCCTGCTGGGCCGCACGGAAGGCGGCGCTTTGTTGGCTGAGTTCCGCCTCGAGTCGTTCTTTCTCGTTGGTCAAGTCACGCACGCGACCTCGCCACAAATCCAGCTGCTTGTCCGGCGTCGCGAGTGCCAGTTTCGCAAGTTGCCGAGAGACTTGCTGCAGCTTATGGAACTGATCCGCAATCGCTGGATCGCTGGCCGCCAACCGCATTCCGCGTTGCCGAACCAAGGTGGCTCCCTTCCAAGCCAGTACTTCGTTGAACAACATCCCCGCGTAATCCTCTGCCGCACGGACGAGATTGATATAGCTGTCCAGCTGGTATCGCTGCATCTGTCCCATCGCGAGCTGCTGCCGTTCCGATAATACCAGGGCCGAATCCTCCAGATGTACGCGGGTGACCTGCACCGCCTGGCGAAAGGGGGGCTCTGCTCGCGCGTAATAACCCATGCTCGCGTATAGCACGGCCAGATTGTTGAGGCTGGTAGCGTAGTCGGGATGCTTCTCCCCCAGCACTTCCTTTCTGAGCTCCAGCGCCTGACGCAAGAGTGGCTCGGCACGCGAGTAGTCACCCATGGCGTGATACAGCGCGGCCTGATTGTTGAGGCTGGTGGCGTAATCGGGATGCTTCTCCCCCAGCACTTCCTTTCTGATCTCCATCGCCTGGTGATAAAGGGGCTCGGCACGCGAGTAATCACTCATGCTCTTATACAGCAAGCCCAGATTGTTGAGGCTGGAGGCGTAATCGGGATGCTTTTCCCCCAGCACTTCCTTTCTGATCTCCATCGCCTGGTGATAAAGGGGCTCGGCACGCGCGTAATCACCCATGTATTCGTACAAACTGGCCAGACTGCTGAGGCTGGTGGCGTAATCGGGATGCTTCTCCCCCGGCACTTCCTTTCTGATCTCCATCGCCTGGCGATAGAGGGGCTCGGCACGCGCGTAGTCCGCCATGAGAGCGTACAGGCCCGCAAGATTGTTGAGGCTTTCCGCGTAGGATGGATGCTTCTCCCCGAGCCCTTTCTTTCGGATCTCCAGCACCTGGCGATAGAGGAGCTCGGCCCGCGCGTAATCCCCCATTCTCACGTACAGCAAGCCCAGACCGTTGAGGCTGGTAGCGTAGTCGGGATGCTTCTCCCCCAGCACTTCCTTTCTGATCTCCATCGCCTGGTGATAAAGGGGCTCGGCACGCGCGTAATCACCCATCGCGTCGTACGACGCGGCCAGATTGTTCAGGCTGGTGGCGTAGCGGGGATGCTTCTCCCCCAGGACTTGCTTTCTGAGCTCCAGCGCCTGACGCAAGAGTGGCTCGGCACGCGAGTAGTCACCCATGGCGTGATACAGCACGGCCTGATTGTTGAGGCTGGTGGCGTAGTCGGGATGCTTCTCCCCCAGGACTTCCTTTGTGATCTTCAGCACCTGACGCAAGAGTGGCTCGGCACGCGAGTAATCACTCATGCTCTCATACAGCATGGCCAGATTGTTGAGGCTGGTGGCGTAATCGGGATGCTTTTCCCCCAGCACTTCCTTTCTGATCTCCATCGCCTGGTGATAAAGGGGCTCGGCACGCGCGTAATCACCCATGTATTCGTACAAACTGGCCAGATTGTTGAGGCTGGAGGCGTAATCGGGATGCTTTTCCCCCAGCACTTCCTTTCTGATCTCCATCGCCTGGTGATAAAGGGGCTCGGCACGCGCGTAGTCCGCCATGAGAGCGTACAGGCCCGCAAGATTGTTGAGGCTTTCCGCGTAGGATGGATGCTTCTCCCCCAACACTTCCTGCCGTAATTCTCGTGCGCGTTGAGCTGCTTCCATTGCCGCCGCGTAGCGTCCCTCGCGGTCATCGCGAATCAATTCCGCATTCAGCCGGTCGGCTTTCGCTAATGCCTGACGATGCGGTTCGGTTAGGCCGCGTCGCAAAGTTGTATCTTCCAGTGCGAGGCGAGCGTCGATCGTTTCCCAGTGGTCCGCGCCGCGATGCACTTCGTACCAGGCCACAGCCGCAGCTCGCTTATCCAAGGCCTCATCCCAAGCGCCCGCCTGCTGATAGACCTCGGCCAACCATTGAATCGATTCGACGATCACTGCCGCGTCGGCGTCCAGCCAAGCCCGCTCGATGGCGAGCATCCGTTCTCCAGCGGTTGCGGCCTCGCTCCAACGTGCGCCTGCGCGGAGTTCTTCTGCGAGTTTCCACAACGCGTCGCATTCCTGTTTCAGGTCGACGGATCCATCGAGGTCCGCCAGATGCTTCAATTGAATCGCTTCTCCACTCGGATCCGCGATCGCTCGAAAATCGTCCAGCGATTGCCGAAATGCTGCCGCTGCTGTCTCGTTGTCGTTCAGTCCGCCATAGGCACTTCCTAACCACGAAGACATCCACGCCGCATCGGTCTTGCGATCTGCGGCCAGGAACAGCTTGCGGGCCTCGCGAAACGGTTCGATCGCTTCCTTGTGCTTATTCAAGAGGACGCGCACCCGGCCCAGTCGCCACATCGCATCAACAACTGAGGTATCCTGCGCGTGCAGGCATTCGCGGCGAATCTCTGCGGCCGCCGCATAGTGCGGTTCGGCCTCCTCGTGGCGTTGTGCGGACTCGTAGCAGTCCGCAAGATTCCAGTGAGTGTTGGCAAAGTAAGGATGATCGGCACCCAGCACGTCTCGTTCGTGAACGAGCAGCGCCTTTAATTTCTCTGCCGCCTCGATGTAATTCTGCTGGCCGTACAGGGTGCCAAATTCCGACTCGATCTCCAGCATGGTTCTTCGCTGTTCCGGGGCGATCTTCGAAAGACGGCGGATGTAATCCGCAAAGAATCTGGCGGAAACAGCCTGCCAAGTGTCCTTGCCATAGACCGCGCGGCACAACGAGAGATATTGATTGGCGTTGCCGACGGCTTTCTCCATCTGCTGCGTGGCGAGGTACTCCGACGCCAGCCACTGCAAAATTCCAGTCACATCCACTGATTGATCCCCGAACAACTCGCGTTCTAGTACAAGCGCCGCTTCCCCTTTGGCGATCGCCGGCTTGTGCTTGCCTTCCGCAGCTAATTGCTGTGCGTCGGCCCACAGTTGATCGCGCTCTGCCACTCGTTGTGGGTCGACAGTCGGTGTAGGAGCTGATGTCGAGGGAGGCGTTGCTTCTTGCCCGGTGGAGGATTGCCTCGCTCCGAACAACATCAGCAGCACTAAACCGTGAGAACAAAGTCGCATCCTTGATTCCCCTTTACACTGTGCGATGAGCCGTTTGCGAATTGCGTTGGTCGTGCCACCAAGCGTCCCAAACTACCAGACCCCTCGGCTGCGGTAAAGTATTTGCCACTGGAAGGGGCGCGGGTCCGTTGCCGAACCCGCGTCCCCCCAGCGACCAGCAACCCCTAGCCACAGATCGTTTCGAGTCAGGGCAATCGTCGGTGGCGGACTAGGCGGCGACGATCGCGTACTCGTTGTAGACGGTTCCCAGGTTACGCACCTCGATGCGGAACGAACCCGTCCAGCGTGGGCGGAACCGCACGACGCAAGTGTCGCTGCCATCGGTGTCCGAGCCAATCAGGTTGCCGTTCTCGTCGTAGACGTACAAATCCAAATCGGTGTCGCCGTCGCCGTCCAGAACGACCGCGGCCGTTTGGCCGCCATAAAACGCCAGACGAAAAACGTCCGTCGCGCGGGCGTCGACGCGATGGACACCCGCTTGTCGTCCGCCAACCGGAGATGCGGCGGCTTGTTCGCCGGGCAAAACGGCGACGACGGAAGCGACAAGTGTAGCACCAATCAACAACTTCTTTGTGAGTGACAACATGAAACAGGTCCTTTCAGAATGGGTTGTAACAACATTGATTTGAGGTGAAGCCGCGATTTGCTCTGTGCATCCGCTGGCTTCATAAACCCAGACGGGCGTTGAGCCGGATGTTAAGCGGCGAGACGCGATTTTTTTGTGGGTGATTGTTGGCGGTCAGGCAGACTACCTCCGCGACGCCACAGTCGATCGTTGCGGAGCGTCGCTACTACGCTTAACTCAAAGAGTTGTGTCGATGCGAACTGCACTTCGCGTTGTATAGCACGTCGAAAGGAAAGTTCCGAGCGATGCGCGAAACTCGTGGAATTCCGATGGGGTGACATGTACAATCGCAGCGACGACAGTCGGAAATCAATTCACAATTGAGAAGGCGGTGACAAGCAAAAAAGGGGAACGGCAATGCAACCACGACGACTCTTATGGGCAACTATCCTTGTAACCCTGGCGGCGAGCACTCTGCCGCTTCTGGCACAGACGCAGACTCCGACGCGTCGTGCGCTACTGGTTGGTTGCGGGAAGTATGAGTACTTGCCCATCACGTATACATTGCACGGTCCACCGAACGACGTTGCGTTGTTCGAGCAAACATTGACATCTCGGTTGGGTGTGCCTGCGGAAAATATTCGCGTCTTGACGGACGATCGCGGCGAAGAGAATCAACCTCGCCGCGATACCATCGTGCAAGCGATGCAACAGCTCATCGAGCGGACTCAGAGCGGAGATCAAGTTTTGCTCCTGCTGGCCGGGCACGGCAGTCGCCAGCCTGATGACAATGGCGACGAGCGAGATGGTTGGGACGAAGTATTCTTACCGTCCGATGTTCGCAAGTGGGAACGAGGCCCGGTGGCGATACCTGGCGCGATTACCGATGACGAGATTAACAAGTGGCTCCTGGCATTGGAGGCAAAAGGGGCCTTTGTCTTTTTGATTGCCGATAGCTGCCATTCCGGTACACTCTCGCGAGCGGTGGGCGACCGCCAGACACGCGAAGTAGCAGTCGGTGATCTCTTGCCCAAGGACGCAATGGTCGACAAGCCGACGGCTGAGCGGCCAGCAGATAATACGGAGGGCGGTTTCACGCCGGCGAACGTCGAGGGCTTAAGGAATCTTGTGTCACTCTATGCTGTCAGCCAGTTGGAAAAAGAAGAAGAACGCGACTTCGAAGGGACTTCGTACGGCCTCTTGAGCTATGCTGTTTGCAGTGTCTTGGCTCAGACGGCTGAACCGCTGACCTATCGAGAACTTGCACAGCAAGCCCGCTGGTACCTGCAGGGGATGCCTCAGCCATGGTACAAGGGCCCCGTGTTGGAAGGCACCGCGATCGATCGTGAAGTACTCGGCGCACAAGAGAAGCTTGGCCGTTCATCGATCTCATTGGAACGTATAAATGCGGGTCAGTTGCGAGTTGATGTCGGCTACCTGCATGGGCTGACGATAGGCAGCGTGTTAAGCGTTTACCCACCGACTGGCTCCGACAACTCGCAGGAATTGAGCGGCTATGTACGGGTGACGGCCGTCCAGCCGTGGGAAGCAACAGTCGTGCCATACGCTTATGGTGACAAAGAAGCTCGATCGCCAGAAGAGCTACCGACTCCTGGAAACTGCCGTGTTGAGTATATCGATTACGGAGCACTGCGACTGCGTGTTGCCGTGGCCGGACTGAGCAACGACTCGAACCGTCTGAATTTGGCCGATCGCACCTTGCACGGCGAGCACCAAGCCGCCTTGGTCAAAATTGTCGAAGGGATGGCCAGTGCGGAGAACTCGCTAGTCGAACTTGTCGATACACCGGAACAAGCACATTGGTGGTTGTTGGTCGATGAACGCGGCGTTTACTTGCGACAAGCTGGTGATGAGGCTGACGAGGCTGCACGCAACGCTCACCTGTTCGGTCCCTATGCATTGGATGGTACCGAGGAGTTGGAGGAAGCGTTACTGCGAGTCGCCAAAGTCGTGAATCTCCGGCAGTTGGCGGCCGCGAGCGATACCGTCGTTACGAGGTCTGCCGCCGCAGAGGTTGTCGCCAGCATTGGTCAACGCAACCTGGCAAGCGGCGAAATCACTCCCGTCTCTAAGTTCACTCCATTACGTTGGAGGAACGGGGATCAGGCCGTTGTCACACTGACAAATCGTGGGCGATTACCTGTGGATGTGACCGTGCTATATATCGATAGCGCGTTCGGAATCGCGCCCTTCTTACCTCTCTACGCCGGACACGACAATCGGCTTTATCCCGGCGCAGACGCGAAGCCACTAGACGTTCGCTTCGACATCAACGACAGCACACTTGGCTTCGAGGACGTGATCGTGATCACGCAGGTCATCGATCCGACGCGTCAAAACGGGTTCGTCTCGTTCGCGGGCATTGCGCAGCCACAGTTGACTCGCACTCGCGGCGAGGGAGACACGCCACTACAACGACTGATGGATCATGCTGCGTTCGGCGAAACACGAGGCGCCGGTGCCCCACCGCTGGCGAGCTACTCGATTCAACGGCTGAAATGGGAAGTGATTCGTTAGAGCGGACATTTCAATTCAGCCGGCTCATTGCTGGGCGAGCCAAACCTCCTCTAGCCACGGGCAGTACGACTCGAAAGTGAGTCGTACGCGATGACGTCAGGCCATGTGCAGTACGCGTCGCTGGGATTGTGCGCGGCCGGTACCGTTGGATCACCGAGCAAAAGACCTCACCTGCGTTAAAGAATTCCGGCCTCGGTGTCCGTTTGCTCGTTCCGGCGACCGAACAAATCTTTCTTGGCAGAAATCTGAGGGGCGGCACTTAACTGTGTAGCGAACTCTCGTCTCTCGTCTGAATGCACACGGCAAGGATGCAGACAACTGCAAGACTCCGAGACAGCATCACCGGCCATTCGCAGTAAAGAGCTGACCACACGGTGTTCTGCAGTTGTCTTCATGCTTGCTTGTGCATGACCCTTCGATCACGCATCCCCGCATTTTGCCAAAGGAGAATAGAGATGAAACTTCTCGCCGCCCTCTTACTGTGGATTCCCATGTGGTTCGCCTCGCTCGACTTCAACTGTAGCGGCGAGGCACACGAGAACCTCCGAGCCGTCACTGTCCAAATCCAAGAAACTCTCAGCGATATCGCGGAACGTTTCTTTTCGCTCCAACCCGAAGATTCGGGACTGGACGCGGCGGACGATGATCTGTCGCTCCCCGAGTTGGACAAACCAACGATACCAGAGCCTCCAGCCCTTGATCCACTGGGCGTCGACGCGAGCGACGCGTACTTGTCGCGAGCGGCTGGGCTCGTTTGATTTTACATCGTCCGATTGCGAAGGTTTTCGGACTCGTCGTGACAACAGTTCGGCAGCCTTGAAGAGTCGAGCGTTTTGATATTCGACCATGACGCATTTTTAGCCTTGGTCGAGAGGATGTTTCGTTAATCACAAGGAGTATAGAGATGAAGCGTATCTACCAACCGAAATCGATCGCGCTGGGACTTGCCGCGATGGCGATTGCAGCCACGCTGTACGCCGCCGTTGACAAGCCCGATCCCGCGTCGGAGGCATCGACGACAAGATCGACGTCATCGGCAAGGGATCTGTCAAATGCGTTCCGTGCGGCCACCCAAGAGGTGCTTCCGTCGGTCGTGATGATCGAGTCTCGGCCCACCGCAACCGAGGAACACGCCGCCTATGACCCAAAGCAAGAGAAGCGACCGAAGTACTCCGAGCCTCAAGGCAAAGATCCACTGGATGACAAGCTGCACAACTTGCCGTTCGGCAAATCGCGACCACGTTTAGATTCACACGATGCACCTTCGCGACGCGAAGGCGGGATGGGATCGGGAGTCATCTACGATGCTTCCGGTTTGATTCTCACAAACCACCACGTCATCGCTGGAAGCGGCGAACTGACCGTTCGACTTGCGGACGGACGCGAGTTTGTGGCTGCCGAGGTTTGGAGCGACTCGAAGACGGATATCGCTGTCATTCGGATCGAAGGTGCCGCGAACTTGGTTGCTGCGACACTTGGTGACAGCGACGATCTGGAAATCGGCGACTGGGTTTTGGCGCTCGGCCAACCTTTCGGGCTGGAGAGCACCGTGACGGCTGGGATCATCAGTGCCAAGCATCGTGGTATTGGTATCACCGAGCGAGAAGACTTCTTGCAGACCGATGCGGCGATTAACCCGGGCAACAGCGGTGGTCCACTCATTAACCTCGATGGTGAAGTGATTGGCATCAATACCGCGATCTCGTCACGCACGGGCGGGAATGATGGCATCGGCTTCGCCGTGCCAACAAATATCGCTCGCTGGGTGGCCACTCAATTGACGACCACCGGTTCCGTCGAGCGGGCGTACGTTGGCGTGGCGATCCAAGCCATGACACCTGCACTCGCAAGTCGGTTCCATGTCGAACCTCGTGAAGGTGTGTTGGTGACCGAAGTGCTACCGAACACGCCTGCATCGGCGGCCGGTTTGCAAGCCGGCGACGTTGTCGTGCTGTATGCGGGTCTGCCGGTGAACACACCGTCAGAACTTCAGCTTCACGTCGAGCGAAGCCAAGTTGGCACTCCGCAGCCAGTCACGGTTGTTCGGCAAGGCACGCGTATGGACTTGTCGCTCACACCCGGAGCACAATCGGCTGACACGCGTGATGTCAAACGTGGCGAGTCGCAGGACGCGGCGAAGTCACAAGCTGGTGCGCTTTCCGCGTGGGGTGTCGAAGTGGGAACGCTGGAAGACTCGGTTGCCGAACGGCTTGAGTTCCCAGGCGTGCAAGGTGCGTTGATCACGGCAGTCCAACAAGGCAGTGCTGCCGATCGGGCAGGGCTAGAGAGCGGCATGGTGATCACGCGAGTCAATCGTACTCCCTCGCGGAGTATCGATGATATCGCCGCCGCATTGAGGGCTGGTGATTCCAACGAGGACGTACTGCTTCTGGTACGCACTCAACAAGGCTCACGCTTCGTCGTGCTCGCTCGATAGTGTCGACGCATCGACCTGCTTCGCCGTAAGGCAGCGAAGCAGGTCTCCTTCTTGTCTTTTTGCACGTGGCAGAGTGGGTTGCTGTAGGACAGATTGCCAACTCGTCTTCGGTTGGCTTCGGATGGATAGGCAATCCGTCCTACGGTAACTCCTTCTCCTCTCGGTCGCGCAAGCGACTTCTCATGGACCATTTGTATTCGACGCCGGAGATTGACCAATGCAAAACTGGATCACTCGTTTAAACTCGCCGCACGAGGCGATCGTGTTTCGCCGTCCTACCGACGAGTTCGGTGTGCTGTCGAATATGTCGCGAGCCTTTCCCTCGCGGATCTACGGAATCCGAATCCGCTCGACCGAGCACCTTTATCAAGCCATGCGGTTTGGCCGTCACCCTCGGATTCAACGGGTGGTCCTCGACCAGCGGATGCCCCATGCTGCCAAACGTGTCGCCCGGCGGTTCAAGCATTGCGCGCGTCATGATTGGAGCCAAGTGCGGGTTGCCGTCATGTATTGGGCACTGCGAGTCAAACTGGCAATACACTGGGATCGCCTCTCGCGATTGTTCGAACGAACCGGCACACGCCCCTTTGTATACCACGCGGTGCGAGACGGATTTTGGGGCGCGATGCCTGTCGGTGCCAAAACTCTGTGCGGCGAGAACAAGCTAGGCCAGCTCTGGATGGACCTGCGGCAAGCCCGACAAGGACCGTTGCCGAACGAATTGAAAGTGATTCGCCCGCCGGACATCGCCGACTTCAGCCTTCTCGGTTTGCCAGTCGCAACCATGAATCTATCGAATGAACTGCCTGACAAACGATTGCTCGACCGAGCAGACTTGTCTCGATTGGGGATTTCTGATGACGCAACTGTCAGCTCGTTATTGAGTGCGAGCGGCCAAGCCCAAGCGACAAACGTAATTACGACCCGCGACGATGCTCTACGTTTCGCTGTTGAGTTAGAGCAGAGACGCAAAGCTTCCTGGCAAAGCCAACTGCTTGCCGAACGAGCCGCCTGAGGAAGATCAGCCAATTGCGTGGCTGGCGATGGACGACTCCGTTACAATGGCAACCGCCTTTGCGTCACTGCGTCGGGTAAAACACATCGGCATCATGCACAGGGGATCAAGCATGCGACACTGTTTTCTCACAACCCTGGTGTTACAAATTGGCGTTTTGACCGCATCGTTATTTGGACAGGAGGCAACGCCTCATGATGCGACGTTCTCGATTGCCCCAGCACGAGTTGCGCGACGCGATCAACTATTTTCCGAGGCGCAGCAACTGGCAGCCAAAGGCAAGCACGAGTTGGCAGCTAACAAAGGCGAAGCAACGCTCGCGTTGGAATATGAGTTGTTTGGCAGACAGTCGGCAGAAGCAACCGAGACATTGCAATGGCTGGCAACTGAGTATCTGCAAGCCCTCGAAGTGCATAAAGCCGTCGAACGCTCGAGACAGTATCACGCACTGTGCCGTTCCGTCTACGGGGAAGATTCGTGGCAAGCGGTTGCAGCAACTTACTTCGAGGACTTTGTACGTCGAATGTCGAAGGTCACTCCACAGCGCCTGGCAGTGATGCTGGCCCTTGAGGATCAATTTCTCCAGCAGAGTGCCGCAGGAGAACCTGTCAAAGCGACCCAGAACCTGAAAGAATTGGCGGCTCATGAACTGGAAGTACTGGGTGAAAAACATCCTTACTACGCCAACACACTCGACCATTTGGCTTCGTTGTATTCAACCGCCACAGACTATCAACAAGCGTTGGCTCTCAATCAGCAGGCACTAAAGATACGAAAGGGAACGCTAGGTGAGACTAATCCGGACTACGGCTTCTGTCTCAGCAATTTGGCGAGACTCTATTATAAAATGGGAGACTTCTCGACCGCAGAGCCATTGTCTCGAAAAGCCTCGGGTGTTTTTAAACAGACGTTAGGTGAAACGCATCACGCATTTGCCTCGAACCTCACGCTACTAGCTCTGCTGTGTGAAAGCCGTTGCAATTTCAACGAAGCCGAGCGACTTCATCGACAAGTCCTCCAGATAGACAAAGACACGCTGGGCGAGCACCACCCCGAATATGCGATAGCACTCAACAATTTGGGAAACCATTACTCCGTCCGGGGCGACTACGTCCGCGCAAAGCCCCTATTGCAACGGGCGCTAGAGTTGCATCCAGGCAACCCTGTAGTGCTCAATAATCTAGCCGAATTACACCGCAACCTTGGAGATTTGCCATCAGCGGAGTCACTCCATCTAGAGGCATTGGAGGCAACAAACGTCGTATTTGGCGAAACTCACCCCGAAGTTGCAACCTGTCTTAATAATCTTGGGCTCGTTTACTATCAAAAGGGCGATTTTGCGAGGGCGGCACCTCTCTATCAACGCGCACTCGAAATTCAAGAGCAGGCCCTGGGTGAGAAGCATCCCAACTTCGCCATGATCCTAAACAATCTGGCCGAGTGTTATATGTGCGCCGGGGACTACCTGCAGGCCGAACCCCGATATTGCCGCGCGTTGGAGATCCGGAAGGAAGTCCTTGGGGAAAAGCACGTCGACTACGCCCAAAGTCTCAACAATTTGGGAGTGCTCTACGGTTGCATGCGTGATTTCGACCGCGAAGAGACATTATATAAACGGGCGTCACAGGTTTACGAAGACTCGGTGGGCCGACGACATCCCGACTATGCACTTAGCCTCAACAATCTAGCTCATCTATACGCCAGTCAGGGAGAACATGCCCGAGCGGAACCAATTTACCGGAAAGCACTTGAGGCCAGTCGCTCGCACTTAGGGGACTCGGCGTTGGTGCTTTCTGAACGGCAACAACTAGCCATGGGACAGATGTTTCGATACCAATTAGACAACTATATCGATCTGGCGTTGGCGGCGAAGGATTATGCGGGGCCGTTGTTCGAGCAGGTACTGGCGTGGAAAGGGGCCACGCTGGTGCGACAGCGAGGCATGCGACTAGCGGCCAGCGATCCAACCATTGCGGACCAGTTCCAAAAGCTTCAACAAGTCGCCCGGCAACTGGGCGCGCTGGCTCAGACGGTTCCGGTACAACTCGACCCGCAGGAGTCGTGGCGGGAACGGGTACGGGAGTTGACCAACCAGAAAGAACATCTCGAGGCCGAACTCAGCCAACAAAGCGCTGCCTTCCGCGCGGCCCAACAAGAGATCACATTCACCCAACTGCTCCTCGCACTCCCCGCCGACGCCGTGCTAGTCGACTATCTGGAGTACGGCAAGAAAGATCGCAAGCTACTCGCTTTCGTCGTGCGACATGCGGATCGCGAAGCGGATCGCGTGACGCTGTTCGACCTGGGACCGGTGGCTCCGATCAGTGCAGCGATCGATACTTGGCGTCAGACGTTCGGCATGTCACCCGAGGGAAAACAAGCGGGTCGAACACTGCGAGAAAAGGTATGGGAACTGTTGCTCGGCCCGATCGGCGACGCCAACACGATCCTCGTCTCGACCGATGGCGTCTTGGGCCGCTTGCCCTTGGGTGCGTTACCAGGCAAGGAACCCGACACTTATCTTCTCGAAGACCATCGCTTGGCAATGCTGCCGGTGCCGCAGTTGCTGCCCGCGCTGATCAACAATTTGGGCCAGCAACAGTTGTCGCGCGAGTTGTTGCTGTTGGGCGGCGTTGACTACGACGTGGACCAGTCGGGCGATCAGCCCCGCAAGAAAAAGGCACCTCGCCGCCCGGGAGACCGTGCCGGGACTCCTGGAGAGGACGCAATGTTCGAGCCGCTCCCCGGCACGCGCGACGAAGTGGCAGCCATCGAAAAGCTGTATCGCGATTTGTTCGAGGTACGGTCGGAGACGCTGTTGAGCTTGTCGCAAGGCTTGGCGACCGAAGCCCGCTTTCGCGAGCTGGCTCCTCAGTTCCGGCACCTGCATCTGGCCACGCATGGCTTCTTCGCCTCAGCCGAAATTCCATCGGCCTACAGTGCCGAGGCGATGCACGCGGTCGGAGATCGCGCGATGCAGCTGAACCGTGATCGGGTGGTAGTCGGTTACAACCCGGGTTTGCTGTCAGGCTTGGCACTAGCGGGCGCAAACCGCGTGCCGGTCGAGGACGAAGACGATGGCTTGCTCCACTCCCAGGAACTGGCCTTCCTGCCGCTGGGCGGTGTCGATACGGCCGTGTTGTCGGCTTGCGATACCGGAATGGGACAAGTCGCTGGCGGCGAAGGATTGCTGGGCGTGCAGCGAGCCTTTCAGGTGGCTGGCGTGCGAACGACGGTGGCCAGCTATTGGAAGGTGGACGACACCGTCACGCGGTTCCTGATGTCGCGTTTTTACGAAAACCTGTGGGATCGCGAGTTACCGCGATTGGATGCGCTGCGCGAAGCCCAACTGTACGTTCTCAACAACCCCGACAAGATCCGCGGCGCCAACCCGCCCGACGGCGCAGCCAACCACCGACTCTCGCCCAAGTTCTGGGCCGCCTTCACCCTGTCCGGCGATTGGCGATAAAGGCGAAGCGGCTGGCGAGCGGGGCGGTGACTGTGACATGCAGAATCATTCCGCGGAGATAGACCATGACTGGAATAAGTTTCGTCAATAGAAAGGATTCGATTTTGAGGTGTGGCACCTTGATTCATGGCTCGCCCCGCTCAATGGCCGCAGCGAACAATTCGGTCGACTCGATCATTCACGGAGCAAATTCATGCTGATTTCGAGTCCAACTAACGTGGCTCTGGGACCGCAACGGATACGCCCGATAGGCATCGGTTGCCTGTTGGTCGTCGTGCTCGCCGCCAGTACAGACAAAGTCACTGCGCAATCGCGCAACTTTCAGTCGCGATTTCGGGGGCCAGCACGCCCGGACCCCATCGGCGAAAAGCCTTATAGCTTTTACCGCGAGTACGAGGACCAAGAAGTTCTGGAGTGGGATTTCGATCGTAGCGCGGGTTGGGTGCCATCCGCGGAAATATATCCGGAGGCGGCAATGCCGGACGTGCTCGTCACGGAACTTTTACCGGACGAAGTAGATTGGGAGATGGCCAAGTTCCGCTATCGAGAGGGCAAGTGCGCCTCTTGCACCGCGCTGCTGCATGAATTACTAACGCGACTGCGTGCGCAGGAAGCAACGCCGTCGCCCCAGATCACTCGCATTTTCCGACTGCTGGCGATGTCGCTCGTTGCCGAGGAGCGGTTCGACGATGCGATCGACGTGCATCGCCAAGCCATCGACTATCTGCAATCCACGGACGACTCGTCCGATTGGCAACTGGTCGATCATCGCGTTGCCTTGGCACATGTCCAGCAGCTACAACAATTGCCCGCCATTCAACGATCGGAAACGAGCCACTTGCAACAGATTTTCGCGGAACTTCCCATTCCGCTACAGCCTCAAGACTTTGTAAACATCCAGCAACTCCGGAATCGATTGAAACGGGCTTTTGGTGTCCGGAGCGAAGCGTATCGACAGTTCCTCACACTTTATATGGCCTACGTGCCGGCAATGGTTGGATTTAATCCCCCAAATTACGTCACGCGGGAAATTCAGCTCGCAGCGCAGGAATTGCCGGACGCGGCTAGATCGCTTTACGGCGAACGCCACCCGCAATGTTGGCGGGCGCTGCTGGTCGTGGCTCGGTTCTACTTGATGGAATCGATGCAGCCCGCGTCGAGTGAGCGCCCGTTGCAACAGCTAGTGGTTGCGGCGAGCCGGTGGCGCGAACAAGACGATGTCGCACCTTATGAGCTCTCTGCCGCACGAGTTTTTTCCGTCTTGGATATGTTGGCTGGGAATTTCCAACGAAACAACGACCGGCGTGGTCTGGATCGCGTTCGGCTGTTAGTCGCGACGTTCGCTCGCACGCACTATGGCCTCAACAGTTGGCAGTATCGAAACGCTTGGTTTGAATACCAGTACAAGTATGGCGATGCCGGCGAGTTCTATCGGCAGCGGGCAACTCGCCTGTGCAACCAGGGCGATGTGTTTTTGGTTGCAGCTCAAAATGATCAGGCGATCGCCCAGTACGAGAAGGCGTTGCAGGAGGTCGAGAAAGAGTTTCTGACGAATCCACATCCAATGCGGCTGCAGATTTTGGAGCGAATGGAGCAGACCTACCAGAAGATGGCCACGGAGGCGGAGTCGTCCGGCAAGTATCAAAGTTCTCTGCACGACTTGAATGAAGCCGCTCGATTGCGGACCCTGCGGCTGCGAACGGGCCACTGGCAAGTGATTGATTTGAAGCGTGAAATCGATCAAGTCACCAAATTGGCGAAGCTTAACGGTGAAGGCCAAAAAGCGGCCAAGGATCTTCGCTTCCTGATCATGTCAATGCAAGGAAGTATGCCATCCGATGGACCGACGGAACTGTTTGACGTGCCTCGCGGCGTGCGAAAGCAGGACATAGAGAGGATGGCGACGAAGCTCGCAACATCGCTAGACGCCGATGCACCCTTGCTGATGGATGCACGACTGACGATCGCGAACTTTTACGAAGAGCAGGGAAGTTTGGATCGCTCCGCAGCGATATACCAAGAGCTTTTGCTGATTGCCGAAAACAGGTTTGGTTTGCTACACCCCAAGTGTGTCGAGATGCGGCAGCGACTGGCTGAGACTCACAGTAAGCTCGGTGAATCGGAAACCGCCGAACGATTGCGGGCCGAGGCCGACGCACTTTGTGCCAGATTGCGATTCAGACGTCAGGCTCTGTACGGCGAAGCGCCAAGACCGAAGCTGGTGGAGAGCAAGGCGACGGAAGAACGCATTCAAGAGTTGCAGAAAGCGTTTCGAATGTGCTTCGAGCAGGACCATCTGGTCGACGCGTTGCGGTACGGGGATGAACAAGTCAAAGCAGTTCGTGAGATCTATGGGACCAAGCACCTAGAGTTCGCAATCGCGCTGGCCAACCTCGCCGCAGTTCAAACACAGCTCGGCGACTACGGATCCGCGAAACAGACATTCCATCAACTGCTCGAAACATTCGAGGCCGCCAACGCAAAGCAGACGGTTGAATATGCTTCCAGTCTGCACAACATGGCCGTCTTGCTCGAACGGTTGGAACAAGACGAAGAAGCGATCGAGCTGCTGAATCAGGAAGTAGCTATTCTGGCCACACGCAACGAATTACGCACGGTGAATTACGCCCATACACTGGGAACGATGTCTTCGCTCTTGCTGCGTCAGAACCGCTTGCCGGATGCTAATGAGAAGCTAGTTGAGGCGGTCGATCTGATGCAGCAAGACGGTGCCGAAGACGATCCGATCCATATCCAGGCCCTCCACACGCTCGGATTCGTCGCGCTGTCGTTGGGAGCGTTTGAACGGTCCACACAATTGCTGACTCAAGTTGCCAAGTTCTGGCAAACGGAACAAGGCGAGTGGGGTGATCAGTATGCCGAGGCGCTGCATGATCTAGGCGCATTGCACGACGCGCAAAACAACCCCGACGAGGCGCAGTCGCACTTCCACCACTCGCTCGCGATCACTCGCCGTAACTTGAAAGCCGCCTCACTCGTGCAATCCGAGCGGCAGCAGATTGAGATGATCACCGCGCTACGCCGAAGACTCGACAGTCTGCTGTCGTTGGCAGTTCGCAGTGACTTGGATGCGGCGGACGTTTACCGAGATGTGCTGATCTGGAAAGGCGCTGTCCTGGCGAGTCGCCGCAATGAATTGAATCTGACCGAGGAAGAAGCTCAACAGCTGGAGCGCGATCTCAGGGGAGTGGGGTTTCACTACCGAGGCGTCGTGCCTCCGGGTGAACGCGAACGGGGCAGTTGGGTTCAGGAGCTAGAGGAGTCGCTGAAAGCTGAGGAAACGGCGCGCGTCAAGAACTTGGAGACGCATCAGGTAGTCATCGACAGAGCAATAGAACGCGACCTAACCGTCGACCAGTTGATTCAGTCCGTGCCGGATAACGCGGCGCTCGTAGACTACTATCAATACCGCCATGTTAAATGGGGACCACAGGGCAAAGGATGGCGAGATGCCGAACTGCGGCTGGTCGCGTTTCTGGTTACACGCAAGCGTGGCGTCCAGCTTGTTAAGCTAGGACCTATCAGTACAGTCGACGAACTGACCAACCAATGGCGGAGTAGGATCAATGACCGTTATTCCGATACTAGTGATGAGTTGGCTCAGGCTCTACGACAAAGCATCTGGCAACCGATTGAAGAACGACTCGCTGATGAAGAAGCGATGCTGATCGCGCCGGATGGCCCACTATGCCTCCTCCCGTTCGCGGCCCTGCCTGGAAAGGCAAACGGCAAATACCTGATTGAAGAACGCCCGATTACGATGATCGCTTCCGTGCAACTACTGGCGAACATGCAGGAACCGACTACGGATGATGATTCTTCTTTGTTGGTTGTGGGGGATGTTGATTATGACAATGCCGCGTATGCGACCGGGGATTTCTATGATCCGGCAATCCAGCCCCGCAGGGTCTCATTGCCAAGTTGGCAGCGGTTGCCGGGAACGCGAAACGAAATGTATGCAGTGCGCCAAGTGTATGAAGCATCGTTTGGGAACGCGGCGTGCAGGCTTCTTCCAGGCCGCTTGGCCTCGGAAGAGACGATTCGGCAACACGTGGATAATTGTCGTTGGATTCACATCGCGACCCACGGCTTCTATGCAGATGACCTGCATCCATCCTACGTGTCGACGCTGACGCCATCGGAGACCGAGACTCCGACTTCGCTGGCCGCCTCATGGAACCTAGAGTCGATCCATCCCAGCTTACTGACTGGTCTCGTGCTGGCAAATGCGAATCGGGCTGCTTCATCAACCTATGCAGATGGGCTATTGACTGCCCGAGAAGTCGCGGAACTCCGTCTGAACCGAACTGAGCTAGTGGTACTAAGCGCTTGCGAAACCGGCCTCGGAGAATTACGTCGTGGCGAGGGGCTGTTAAGCTTGCAGCGAGCATTCCACTCAGCTGGAGCGCGCAATGTGATTGCGGCGCTTTGGAGAGTTGACGACGACGTGAGTGCCGACTTGATGCAGAAGTTTTACCAGAATCTTTGGCAGAAGAAGATGTCTAAGGCTGAGGCATTACGACGAGCGCAGATCGCCGTACTTAACCGCAAGGAGCCCTTGCCAGAGAGCGATCAGCGCGGCGCAACGCCTGCAGAGCATGTGGCGACCCGGCGAGACGGTCGGCTGTCGCCGTTTTACTGGGCCGCGTTTACGCTCAGCGGTGATGGGTCGTAATTGCAAACCGACAAAAGCATAAAGATTGTCCATCGCTGCTGGCTAAGGTAGCGGCGGGGAAATAGACTACCGAGAACCAAAACGCACGATGAACTTTCAACGCATTGAGTTGCCGTCAGCTAATCTGCCGAACGGCGAAAATAAGAGAGCTCGCTCGGCACCTGAAGTTTCACAGATCATAACCTAAGTAGAGCAAGTCGCAGGAACTGCATGAACTCCGACGACAAGAGAGCTAACGAATTGATTCAGGCTTTGCGTGCCAGTTGGCCACGCCGTGAAGCGCTTGGCGGCTTTGCGGAAGTATATGCGTCGCAACTGGCGCAAGCCTTCGACTCGCTAACGCAAGCAGTACCGAACCATCAGTTGAAGTCCGTCAAGGTGCCGCTCAAAGAGGCTGCGATCACACTGGCCAACGGATATCTCACCGAACAGTCAATTGCTGGCGGCCATCGTAAGCTGGCAGAGCTGATCGACGAGGTCGCCACGCGTGGCAGCTTGGTGGAAGTGTTGTTAACTGCAGGTTGCGCCCTGCACGACGATGCCTGCAATGTGCGTCTGTTGGACATGGTAAATAAAGACGTAGCCAGACGTCTGACGGTTCGCTGGGGCCCCGGTAAGGCGAACACAGTGATCGAAGACTTGCCAGCTTTGTTGTACCAGCCGATGAAAATCGGTTTCAACCGCGGACGCATGAGATTGCTCGCTTTTTACGGTCGCTCGTCGTTAGAAACTTGGTTACGAACCGTGGCGACTCGACTGGTGATCGATCGCGCTCGGTCCGACCCCGAAGAGCCGGGGGACGGCGATGGCCCACCGGAATTCCCCCCCGATACAGATGACGGACGAGAGCAAGTCATGCGTAAGCTGATCGATATCGCTCCACGAGTGGCTGCGGAGTTGTTCGAAAGCCTACGAGCGACCAGTCCGCAACAATATCAAGCCGCCGTGATGCGGCTAGAACAAGGTTACAGCAACACGAAAATCGCAAAGCGTCTTGGCAGTACTAAATCAGCCGTAACGCAACTGCTAGATAAAGTGTGCCGAAAGTTTCTTGAACTACTATCGGAAGCCGATTCGAGTTTCCGAGACATAATTAATGCACCGTCGCGGAAAGAAAAGAAGTGGATCGAAGAGGCAGTCTTTGCGTTAATTCGGACGGACGAACATACAGAGTGAACGAGTCACTTGCGGTACACGAAGACGTGTCCAGCAGGAGTTGAAAGATGACGCAGGAATTTGATCCACAGCGTGAACTAGGAAAGGCCTTTCGGCAGGCCTGGGATAAGCTTGTGCTTGAAACTGACGCAGAACCGAACTTGTCGCTGATAGCGGCTTACGTCGATGGAAGATTGAGCGATGCGGAAACCCGTCATCTAGCGAGTCACCTTGTCGAATGTCCGGCGGCCTGGGAGGTCATGGACCAAATGCTGCCGGAGGATATGCCTTTTCCAACAGTTTCTGATGAAGAGGAATCGCCGAAAGAACGCGAGGGGCCTGAGACGCTTTCGCTCCGCGAGCACAGTCCGTTGAAACCGACGCGCGGGAACTCGAAGCCAACGTGGTTGCTGACCATGGCGGCTGGGTGGGGCGCCGCGTTGCTATGCGGAGGACTTGTCTGGCACATGCAGGGCGAAGCAACTGACTTGCGTCAACGCCTTGCGTTAGCAGACCAGGCAAGAATCAAAGTAGAACAACTTGAACAACAACAGCGAGTTCGCGCGAGTCAGTTGGCCCGGTTTGAATTGACAGATCTGGCTCAACAAGCCGCACCATATCGATCCGTCTTTGTCATCGGCGATGCGGATCTAGGCATGGTTCGTGTGGCGATGCGGGAGAATCGCGTGCGTGGTCCGGAACAGCCGTCTGAAGTTGCCGAAGCAAACATCGACAAGACATTGGCCCGGCTCCGCGAAGCCTTGCAAGACGCGACGCCAGCAGACTTGACAAGTTCTGAGCGCGCTACGCGATTGGCCGAGGTGGCCAGCTTGATCATCGCAGATGAGTTGTCTCAAGCTGATGCGATTTTGACAGAGTTGGAAGCTACGCCCAACAATCAGCCGCTCGACGTGCGTAATGCTAGAGCCGTCTGGCAAATAGCAAAAGCGGAAACTCTGCCACCCAGTGAGGCTGAACCGCTATTGATAACGGCCGAATCCACGCTCCGCGAGATTGCAGCCGCAGGTGAATCGAACGCGTGGCTGAATTTGGCACTGTTATTCGTCGACCAGGGGAGAGCAACCGAAGCGAACCTGGCAGCAACGAAATACTTGGACAGCAATCCGGCTCCTGCGATCGCCGAGTTGGTCCGCCAACGTTTCAGCTTACCTTAACCCAAGCCAAATCCCGCTGGTGCATCACGCGACCGAATTGTCTGCGCGTACATCGCGAAACGCTTGGCGCGGTCAACCTCGTGATCGAACGGGGGACGGGAACAGTACTGCCGTGATCACGTGCTACACGCCAACGTCAATCCCTTGGGCGAGTTCAAGCAGTGGATTACTTCGGCGCAGCGTCAGGACTCCGCTTGTCGGGGAAAGTTTACGCTGCATGCCATCCTCGGCTTTGGCGAACTCGATTTGGCAGACGCGTCGCTTCTCAACGCAGTCGAACGCGTAGAACCACGTTGATGAAGTCATTGCTGTAGCAAAGTGTAGTTAATCGCCCTAAATTCAAATGAATCCCCGCCAATTCAAGGTGATTTGAACATGTGGCGTTCAGGCTGTTCTTCCTGGGATTTCGGTGCCTTTGGCAGTGATCGCTCCACTTGCATCACACTTATCGTCGGCAAAGATCAGCACGATATTGGGACGCTGCGGGACCGCTGCCAAGGACGCTGATTGACCGAAGCTCAATAAGCAGACAAACACGGCCAAAGCCGCTGCGCCAGCGGCAGTCACGCGATATGGATGTTGGGCCATCAGATGATTCCTTTTGTCTTTGAATTGAACAGCGTGCTGGATTATGGCGATAGCCTTCATTCACTTGCCAACGCATTCGCAACGGGAGGCAGCGAATCGACCATCTTTGCTCCGGTTCGTTTCAGTTCCGCGATCGCGGCGGTGCGCAGTTTCTTGACGGTGGCGGAATGCCGCGGATCGAAGGCGAGGTTCGTCAGTTCCTCGGGGTCGGCCAGCAGGTCGTACAGCTCTTCCGGTTCGTTTGCTTCCAACGTGCGAATGTACTTGTACCGGCCTTCGGCGATCATGACGTACCAGGGAACGCCGCTCTTGTGCCGGTTGCCGGGAGGCGCGGGGACGGTGTCGCAGTTGGCACCGAACTTGTCCGCCGTGAAGGTCGTCATGGTCGTGTGTGGCCAATCGGCGTCAGGGTCCTTCAACAGCGGCGTGAGGTCATGTCCGTGCATGGCCCACGGCAGTTCCAGACCGGCGAAGCGAAAAAAGGTGGGCGGCAAATCCGTCCCGCCCACCGGTGTGCGACAGACCTTGCCTTCGGGCAGCGTGCCGGGCATCGAGATGATCAGCGGCGAGCGGATGTTGGCGTCGTACGGTGCCAGCTTGGCGCGGAACCCGTGTTGTCCCCAAGCGTAGCCTTGATCGGCCGTCAGCACGACGAGGGTGTTTTCAAGCTGGCCGGACTGCTCGAGCGCCGCCAACACCCGGCCGATTCCTTCATCCAGCGCCCGCACCGCTTGATGGTATTGCCGCGACCATTGCGAGAGGCTGCGGCCTCGGTCGCGTTCGAAGTCGTCGCCCACCTCGCTGCCGATCGCCTTGTCGCTGAGCACCGGCTCGCCATCCGTTCCCTTCTCCCACGCGGCAATCTTTTGCATGTAGCCGGGCTTGCCGAGCCGAGGCGGATAGATGTCGGCCGGCGTGGCGACGGTTTTGCCGGCGTAGTCCTGCAAGTGCCGCTCGGCGGGCAGGTAGGGAGCGTGAACGCCGCCATAGCACAGCCACAGATACCACGGCTTGTCGGAATCGCGATGCTGGCCCTGAATATAGTCGACGGCCCATCGCGTGTAGTTGTCCGTCGAATAACCGGGTACCACTTTCGGCTCGCCGCCGTTGATCTCCAGCAACTGGTCGTAGTAATAGTTCGGCGCGTTGGCGGGATATTTCGGCCGGTTCCAGACGATCTGATAATCCCAGTCGCGACCGAAGCCCGAGTCGCGGCCCGAGTGCCATTTGCCGATGTGTGCGGTGTGGTAGCCATGTTGCCGGAAGACTGCCGGCCAGAAGGGACATTGCGCGGGATCGTACTCGCTGCCCGGGTACTGGCCTTCCATGCGCATGGTTTGCGCGCCGTGCTGATGATGGCCCGTAAGCATGGCCACGCGCGACGGCATGCACCACGTGCCGATATAGGCGTGGGTGAACCGCACGCCCCGCGCCGCGAGCCGATCGATATTCGGCGTCCGCGCCCACGATTCGGCCTGCTCGTAGCAAGACACGGTACGATAGGAGTGATCGTCGGTATAAATGAAAAGAATGTTCGGACTCTTCGCTGCCAGCGACCCACCGCTCAGCAGCACAAGCACCGTGACGACTTGCAAGAGAATTCTCATGGTGGACGTGTCCTTTTTACTTGATCACTTCATCACTCGCTCGCTTCATTACTTGATCACTGGGCCTTGGTCGAATGCGACAATGCGGTCCCGGCATAATCGCCGCAGTCACAACGCGCCACGCCATTGGATCGTGGCCCCATGATACCACCGTCCAACTGGCCCTGGTATCGTTTCAAGGACAGTTTGGACAGTTAAACTGGTCGGACAGTGCCAGTTCGCCGCTGGAGCGCAGGCTTTCGCGGCTCTTCTCGCGATCGGGAAGGAGGCGGCTTAAGTCTGTCCCCCAGCTCAGATATGCAAGAGCTTTGAAGAGACCAACTGCGAAGTCATCTCGGAAAAGTTGTTCCGTTGTGTTACCCTTCCCGTGGATGTTGGGTGAATCGCAAGAGACTTAATGTGAGTCAAGGCAGACAGGATTCTGAAAAACCTTTGCGAATATCCGCGGTGCGGCAAGAGGTGCTGGCGTGCGGTTATCGGTCGTTGCTGCTGCGCGAAAACGTGTCCGGAGACTCTCCTGGTATGCCAGCAGTCGTTGCGTTCGCCCACAAGCCATTCGACGCTCGGACGGCTTGTATTGCGATTGTCGAAGGTGCCGAGCGATCGTCAGTGCATGTCGCATCGCTTCGTTCGATCGCGGCCCCGGTCGTCTTTGTCGTGAGGCCGAACGGTCTAGAATGGTGGCAACAGGGAGAATCACCGCGACAAATCGGGGCCGTGATTCCGCCTGACAACGTTCCAGGCTTCTTCGTGCGGCACCGAGACGACTTCGCGCCGGACGCGATATACCGCGCAAAGACGTGGGCGCGTTTTGACGTTCAATATCAACGAACCTTCGTTGATCTGGGACTGATGCCTCTGGTGGAAAACCAGATTGGTGAGCGTCTGCAGGATCTGATTGTCAACAACGTTCAAACGCTGAAGGAGATATTGCGTTGGGACACGTTGAGTGACCGTCAGGGCGCGTGGCTCCTGAAGTCCGTCTTTTGGCTGGTGGCGGCAAAGATTCTAGGTGACAAGAATGTTGCCCGCTTCGGCGACGTCAGCCTTACGAATGTCGAAGAAGTGCTGGATTCCGTTGGCGAGCACTGCGGAGCACAAAACATTGCTGTGGGCGGCAAAGATCGCGGAGAAGCACTAACGGAAGTTGCTGGCCGAATCGCGGCATTCAGCAGTCTGGAACTCGCGACAACGGAAAGTCTTGCTCACGTCTACGAGAACGCCTTGATCTCAAAAGCGACACGGCAAGCTCTTGGCACTCACAGCACACCATCGTATCTCGTGGACTATATCCTCGGTCAATTGACTCCCTGGATTCAGGACATCGACCTTCAAGCACGTAATGTATTCGAACCCGCCTGTGGCCACGCTGCGTTTCTGGTTTCAGTGATGCGATTGCTGACAGAACTCCATCCGGACGGCCAGATACCGCAGAAACGAAGAAGTTATCTTCGCAAACGACTGCATGGTTGCGAGATCGACGACTTCGCCTTGGAGATTGCACGTCTGTCGCTAAGCCTGACTGACATTCCCAACCCCAACGGTTGGGATCTGCGCCCCGGTGACATGTTTATCGGCGACACTTTGGAAACGATGGCAAGTGAGGCCACAATTCTCCTGGCCAATCCACCTTTTGAGAACTTCAAGACGCAGGAGAAAGACTGGTACAGCGCAAAGCGTGTCGAATTGACGCACATCAACAAGACCGCAGAAATGTTGCATCGCACTCTGCCAGCGCTGCCGGAAGGAGCGGTCGTCGGGCTTGTTGTTCCGCAGGGATTCTTGACGCACCAAAATGCAACCAACGTAAGAAAGCTGCTCACGACAGACTTTGACCTGCAAGAGATCTGCTTGTTCCCCGACAAAGTTTTTACGTTTTCAGATTCTGAGTCAGCCGTGTTGACGGCTAGAAAACGCCGCCCTGGTGCGAACCAAAATAATCCAGTCCGGTATCGTCGTGTGCGAGAACGCGACATGGCGAAGTTTGCCTCTGAGTATTCTGTCACTTGGGATTCTGTCGTCCAGTCGAGCGAATTCCAAACAGACCAGTATCAGTTTCAGCTTGCCGACCTAAAGCAGATTTGGGCGGAATGCCCGCAGTCGATGTGCTTTGGTCAAATCGCCGAGATCGGTCAGGGCATGCAGTACAAAGGGAAAGATTTGCCGCCTAACGCCGTAACGATTTCCGATCAACGATTTGTTGGATCGGTCAGCGGGTTCGTTCGATTCGATCCAAGATTACTTCTTCACACGTTGCCCTCGACAAAATGGATGAGTCTCGATCGATCTTTGATTCTGCGAGAGAGTTACGGTACGACTGTCGGGATTCCCCAAATCATTTTTAATGAAGCTCGGGTAAGTCGTGGCCCGTGGCGCATCAAGGCCCTACTTGACTATAGCGGGCATCCTGTAACCCGACGGTTTAACGTTGTCCGAGCGAACGAGCAGGACAATCAACCGCTTGAGCTTTTCTGGGCTCTTTGCAATTCTCCAATTGCCAACGCATTCGCGTATGACATGGCAGGCAAACGCCACAATGATGCCGGCATGATGCGGCAGATGCCAGTTCCGAGTCTCAGCAAAGCTAAGATTCGTCGAGTCGTGGATGCGGTCACTGCATATCTAACATTTGTTCGCAATCATGACGATGCCGTTCTGAAGTCACCGATTGACACCAAGAAAGCAAGAGTGCTCCTTCTTCGAGTTGATTGCGAAGTCCTAAAGCTCTACGACCTTCCCAAGGAACTTGAAAGACAGTTGCTGGATTACTTCGCTGGATGGGAGCGCCACGGCGTTCCGTTCAAATTTGAACGCTACTTTCCTGAACACTTTACCGATTCTATTTCGTTGGCCGACTATCTCGCCATCACTGAGGATTGGCCAAAGACAAACCGTCGGCGTGCCAAACTGATCGAGAAGAAAGTGGATCGGACAATCTCCACAGCCGAGACGGCGGAGTTGAAACGTCTACAGTCGCTTGCGACGTCCCGGCGAAACCTAGTCGCTCCGCTGCCACAGGCAGAACTTGATGCGCTGCATCGCGAGGTGGTCGAAGAAATCTGATGATCACGATTACGGCATTCGACTATCCCACCTCAATTCATGTACGAAGGCATGGTCCGGCCGGCTATTCTACTTACGAGCCGTACCGTGAGTGGCTGCGAGACGAGTTTGACTATCGGTGTGTCTTTTGCCTGCAGCGTGAGCAATGGTGCCGTCTTCAAGCATCATTCCACATTGACCATTTTGTTCCCCAGGCGATCTCGCCGGATCTCGCCTGTGAGTACGATAATTTGCTCTATGTTTGCGCCTCATGTAATTCGGTGAAGAGCGACCTTAAAGTCCCGAATCCATGCGAAATCGCATTCGGTGCATGTGTCGCGGTTTTGCAGGACGGAACGATTGAAGCACTGAATACAATGGGTGAACTGCTCATCGAGTTGTTGCGACTTGACGATCCACCAATGAACGCTTATCGCAAACGATGGCTCGAAACGTGGCGCGCATTGATTTCCACCGGTAACACCGAAGCTTACAACGAATGGATGAAATATCCTGAGGATCTTCCGAACCTGGACAAGAAGCAAGCTCCAGATAACTCGCGACTTGACGGCATTCGCGAAAGTGCCTTAGCAAGGAAGTCCCGCGGGGAGTTGCCGGACGTTTACTGATTTGGAGCCTCCAAAGCCAGAAGCGCCGTCATTCATACGCCCACTTCAAATTCTGTATTGCCCCGCTACCAGATCAGATCCACGCCGAGGTCATCAAAGATCTTGTCCACGGTGACAAATTGAAACGATCCGCCAATCGCTTGAGCCGCCAGATTCCGATCGAACGGATCGCGATGTACGTCAGGCAATTCGCCGGATCGAAAGATCGCTTCCGCGTCGATCCCGAGCGGTTGAAGATTGAAGAACGCCGTCTGTTTCGGAATCCAGTCGCGTGGTGGTTCCGGTAGTCGCAGCTTGCCGACGAAGTGTTTAAGGCTGATTTCCCAAAGGGTGACATCACTGAGAAACCGCTCGTTCGCTTCGTCGTTGATTGCGTCAGCCGCCGATTTTGATAGTCGCGCAGGGGCTGTTGCCAACCACAAAAAAGCACAGGTGTCGAGCAACAGCTTTACAGTCCCCAATCCCGCAATTCGTCGTCGGTGAGCGGCGCTAATGCTTCATCCGGCACTTCGAACGCTGGACCGATCGTTTCGCCGACCTTGGCGCGGGATCGCTTCGACGAATCAAGCGGCTGGATTGTCAACTCCACGCGACAACCCGACGGAAGGGGCGGACGTTTGTCGAGACGGACGATGTCTCCGTCGATCGTGCCAAGGACGGAATTGGTCATGAAGACAACTCCACAAAAAAGGTTTACGTGATCGACGGTTCCATTTTACCTGTCAGCCGCTTTCAAAAATAGTGTCGGCATCCGCGCTCTTCATGTCTCATTCACATCGTTCCGCGAGATGCTCTTTTCACCGCTTCGATCGATTTGAGGATGTTTTCCCGCCACGTACCTTGGAGCTTGTCGGGGTTGGCTCGATTCAGGGTGCGTAGAGCTTCGTCATATTGACCGCGGCGGGTTTGGATTCGGGCGATGCCCTGCAACGCGCCGTATTCGTCTGCACTGCCGATGCGCTCACGACCGGCGACGATGGCGTTGAAGGCTGCCAATGCCCGGTCGTCGTCGCCGAGGTTGCGTTCGCGGTTTTGGGCGAGCGTCAGCAATAGGGAATCGCGGATGCGGGGGTCGCTGATCCACGGTAACGCTTTGGTGAGATCGGCTTCGGCTTTGGCACCATCCTTGGCGATGTAATAGGCTCGCCCGCGCATGTGGTAACCGTCGCCGCGTTTCCAAAAGGGCCATTGCGTCAAATCTTCATCGGCGAATTGCGTGATCACTTCCGGTGCTTTGCCGCGGGCGAGGAGATTCTGCATCTGTGCGGTCTTCTTCACGGCGTCGACGGGTATGCGCTCGATGACGGCCTCGGCGTTTGCTTTGTCGAGCAGCGCGGCCTGTTCCAGCGCGGCGGCCTTTTGCAGATCGGTGATCTTTTCCAACTCGGCGAGGGCGAGGAAGCCGTCTGTTTTGCGCCGCTGCGTGGCATTCTGGAAACCAATGACAAAGTCGGTGACGCTGGGATCGGCCTCGAACTGATGTGAGCGGCCATCATAAAAATGCGCGAATTTCATCGGCACGTGGAAGCCGCTGGTGCCCGTCGGTGAGAGGGCGCTCAGTTCCTGGCCGTCCTCGCGGATACGCTGGCGGCAGAGGTTGATATGCCACGGCAGGCTTTGCGTGGGATGACGGCCGATGACCTGATTCAACGGATCGTTTTCGTCGGCGGTGACCGGGAAGCGAATCTCGACGGTCCAGTGGTCGTCGGCAATGTGCGTGGCGACTTCGGCCTTCGAGTCCCAGCCGAACCATTGCCCTTTGGCCGCCCCACGATCCAGATCGACGAGGTGACCGGCGGGGCTGATGGCAATCTGATAATACGAGTGCGTTTCCGTGGCCAGTTCGATTTCGATCACGTCCCCGTGCCAGATGGCCTGGTCGTCATCGCGTGTCGAGGCGGAGACGGGTTTCTCGCCGGGATGCTCGTCGCAACGAATCGCGAAGTACAGATTGCTGCCCTGCCAGCCGGCTTTGAACGAGGTGCCGTACGTCGGCGTGCGGCCGGTTTGCAACTCGCGGAATTTTCCCGTGGCAGCGACGGGGCACGTCCGCCAGTACTCATCGTCAAGTTTACCGTCAATGACGATATCATGTGCATCACCGACGAGCCGCACCGTGGGCACGGGGCCGCGTTTCTGGCCGAGTTGCTCGGTCTTCATGCGCAAACCTTTTAGGTAGTCGTCGATCAGGGCGATGCGTTTGCCATAAACGCTGGCGGCGCTGGCCTTCGCTTTTGCAGCGTCGAACAGCGCGAGTGCTTCATCGGCCATCGCCTTGTCCGCGTCCATCAAGTGCCAGTTCGCTTCGCAGTAGTCGAAGAAGGCGAGCATCTCCTGCTCGGCAGGGCCGTAGAAGAGCCGGCAGTATTCGCGCAGCAGCGCGTCCACATCCGCGTCCCGGCCACCCCAGTACATGCGGGCGGTGAAATAGACCAGGAAGTGATTGAAGCCGATGTCTTTCGTGGCAAAATCCTGGGCCACGCTGAGCCAGATGTCCTCGCCGGCCGAGACGCTCTTGGTCGCGTTCACACTGTCGCCGAGCGCGTGTGCGGAGAAGCTGGGCAGATACCAGCCGCGACTGGTGAAGGGATAGTTTTCGAAGATCAGCAGCGGATTGTCGGTCTTCTTCGCCCATGCCGCTCGCAACACTTCTGGCGCGGATTCGCCTTCGCCTTTCACGCCACCCTTGTTGATCGGCCGACGTCCGCCAACGATGCACACCTGCACGTTCGGTTCAAGTTTCTCGATGTTCAGAGGCGGCAATGTGTAAACGCCATAGGCACAGTTCAGCACTTTCGCGTGCGGATGCGACCTGGCGATCTCCTTTGCCACGCGATTGACAAAGTCCCACACGTGGTCGCTGAGCAGTCCGCGCTCATTGCGCTCGGGCGAGTCCTTGCCCTTGCACTTCTCACACTGGCAGATCGCCGTGTAGCCGTCCGGCGGCATAATGGATACGGTTTCAAACTGATAAGTGTCGAGTAGCGTTCGCGCCCAGCGGACGGTTTCGCTGAACAGCTCGTCGTTGGAGTAGCAGACTTGGCACTTCGAGTCGCCGGGCTTGAAGTCGGTCTTGCCGCCGTAGATCGCGAACCAGTCCGGATGCGCGTCGAACACTCCCTGATGGTTCGTCATGGTGGCCATGCCGTGCGCGATCTGCAGTCGCTCGTCGTTGCGCAGGCCGAGCCGCATGACCCACATCGAAGTCTCAGGACCTGCGGTGCTGAAGCGGAAATTGAACTGCCGCAGTGGAAAATCCGGCTGCACGGTTTCGTCGATTTCCCGCAGTGGGATTGTTCTCATCGACGGCAACACTTCGCCAACTTCACCCGGCAGGTACCAGCGCGCACCGAGCTTGCGCAGGTAGCCGCAAACCGCGTTGAAGCTGCCGCGCTCGTCGAGGCCCCAAATTTCGAGCGTCTCCTTCGGGTCTGTGGGCGCGCCGTCGGGTTTACCCGTGTCGCCGGGCAATCGGAGACGGTTCTTGTACAAGCCGCGAGACGGCATGCCGTACGGCGCGCCGACGATCTTCTCCCACTCGGCCTGAGCACGCGGGATGTCGCCGTTGTTCTTGGCAAACGGTTCCCTCGGCGTGAATTCGCTGTCGTCGCCGACGAGCGCCATCCAGTCGGAACCTGTGGCGATGCGATAGGCACCTGCCTTCAGGCCGTCCGCCTTCACCGGATTCTGCGAACTCGCGCCGATGAAGATCTTCACGGGCTTTTCACTCGGCGCGGTGACGATGGGCAAACGCGCTCCGCTGATCTTTTCAATCTGCATTCGAAACTCATGCGCGGCGACCCGTTGCATGCGTGTCGGAGTATCGGAAATAACGATTTCGGCTCGCGGTTGACCGTCTTCGACGATGAACGCGTCGGCGGCGTGCGACGCCGTAAGTGGAGTGAGCAGAATTGCGGCGAGGAAGGTGAGTGTAGTTTTCATGTTCTCGCTTCTCATTTCGGTGCTGGATTCAGGATGCCGATCAAGCTTGGTGGGATGGCTCGGGATCGAGGCGCGTTTCAATTGGCGGACTGTAACTGGCTGATGACGATCGGCCAGCGTGCGATGTCGCTGACCTTCTTCGAGGCGCGCACATCTTCCTCGCGAAAAACGGCCATCAGCACGGAGCCGGATCCTTTCTTGCCTTCGCGGTTTTCAGTGTAACGCTGGTGGTCGTAGATCACGCGGATCGTACCGTCAGTGGCGATGGAGCCATCGGGATAGGACGACTCGCGTTCGTCGAGCAGCAGGCCATCGGACCAGGTCAGCCCATCGTCATCGGATACGAAAGCGGTCAGGTGGGAACGATCGCCCTGGCGTGATTCGTTGCGCACCATGAGCAGGGCGCCGGACCACAAGCGGCGGAGGAAAAATCGCTTGTTAGCGAAGGTGCTGTGAACGGCGTTTGAAAACGCCAGCGCTTGGGCGGGGATTCGAGTGCAATCGCGAATCGGCGGCGGCCTTGTCTTATCTCGTAGGTTTGTGAGTGGTTTTTGGAACCAATGGGCTCACAGATGTGCGGGGGATCGGGTGTTCAAGGACATGGAGAAATGGGTCGAGATTCGACGGCGCGTACTGGGCAAAGAGATTAGTAAGCGGCAAGCGTGCAAGGATTATGGCATCCCCTGGCGGACGCTCCAGAGAATTCTGGAACATGTCGAGCCGCCTGGGTATCAGCTCAAGCAGCCACGCGCGAAGAGGAAGCTAGATCGGTTTATGCCGATTATTCATGAGATCCTGGAGCGGGATCGCCAGGCTCCCAGGAAGCAGCGGCACACGGCGCAGCGCATCTTCGATCGTCTCCGTGTCGAACATGACTACGACGGCGGCTATACGATCGTGAAGGATGCGGTGCGTGCTTGGAAGCATGGTCAGGCGGAAGTCTTCTTACCGCTGAGCCATCGCGCGGGTGAAGCTCAAGCGGACTTCGGCGAAGTCACCGTAGTCCTCAACGGCAAGACGACGAAGGCTGCATTCTTTGTCATCACGTTGCCCTACAGCGACGCGATCTTCTGTCAGGTGTTTCCCCAGGAATGCACGGAGACGTTTCAAGAAGGTCACTGCCGGGCCTTTGAGTTCTTTGGCGGCGTGCCGCGTCGCATCAGTTATGACAACAGCAAGATTGCCGTCTTGAAGATCGTGGGTGGTCGCGGACGGGAAGCGACTCGCGAGTTCTTGAGACTGGAGAGTCACTATCTGTTCGAGCATCACTTCTGCCGCGTGCGGCGTCCCAATGAGAAAGGGCACGTCGAGAACTTGCTCGGCTTCGCGCGTCGCAACTTCTTAGTGCCGATCCCGGAAGTAGGGAGTTTGGAAACGCTTAACGCGCAGCTGATCGAACACTGTCGTCGGGATCTGCAGCGGCAGTTGCGTGGCAAATCGGCGACGAAGGAAGCGTTGTTACTCGAAGAGCAAAGTGCTCTGTCGGAGATTCCTCGTCAGGCGTTTGAATCACGACGCATTCAAACCGCCAAGGCCAGTTCGCTATCGCTGGTTCGCTTTCATGGCAACGATTACTCGGTTCCCACGGCTTATGCTCATCATCAGGTGACGGTGGTTGGCGGCATCGAAGAGGTTCGCATCGCCGTTGGCAATCAACTCGTGGCTCGGCATCCGCGTCACTGGGGGAAGGAGCATACAGAGTTCAATCCGATTCATTACTTAGCTTTGTTGGAACGTAAGCCTGGGGCCTTTGATTACGCTCGTCCCTTGGAAGATTGGCAATTGCCGGAGTGCTTCGCGGTACTGCGTCGTCGCCAGGAAACCGTGCTGAAGAACCTCGGCACACGCGAATTCATCAAGGTGCTGCGACTGTTGGAGCAGGCCACGTTATCGCAGTTGACCGCCGCAGTGGACTACGCGTTATCGATCGGTGCCAAGAGTGCCGATGCGATTCAGCTGATCCTGCGTTCTCAGCAAGAGCCGCCGGTCGACTTGTTCTGTCTGGATGGCCGTCCTCACTTGCAGGGAGTTCGCGTACCGCTTCCCGATCTCGGGGCCTATCAATCCTTGCGAGTGGGAGCCTAGCCATGAAACCCCAAGAAACCAAAAGCACCCTCTTACTGAAGCATCACCTGAAAGCATTGAAGCTGCCCACGATGCACAGCGAATGCGAGAAAGTCGCGGCCCGCTGTGCCCGCGAGAACGTGGATCACTTGGGCTTCCTTCTGCAACTCTGCGAATTGGAACGCATCGATCGCGAGAAGCGAGCGTCCGAGCGTCGCCTGAAAGATGCCAAGTTCCCCAACACGAAAACGTTGGAGAGCTTCGACTTCGCCGCGCAGCCGTCAATCAACAAGCTGCTTGTTACCGAGCTGATGCGTGGCGCGTATCTCACTCAGCGAGAGTCGATCATCTTGATTGGCAACGCCGGGACGGGCAAGACGCACTTGGCAACGGCGTTGGGCGTCGAAGCGTGCGGCCAAGGCAAGCGAGTTCGCTTCTGGCGCGTCACCGAACTGATCACGCATCTGATCGAAGCGCGTGAAGAACGGCAGTTGTTACGCTTGAAGAACCAACTCGCCAAGCTCGATCTGTTGATCCTGGACGAGTTGGGATACGTGCCCGCCAGCAAGTTGGGCGCGGAACTGTTATTCGACATCATTAGCACGGCTTACGAGCGGACGAGTCTGATCGTGACGACGAACCTGCCGTTCGAGAATTGGACCGAAGTACTGGGCAGTGAGCGGCTAACGGGCGCCACGCTTGACCGGCTCACGCACCGCTGTCACATCCTGGAAGCCAGCGGCGAGAGTTACCGCCTGGCCGACGCTCGTCGTCGTCAAACCCCAAAAACCTCGCACAATCGCGCGAAACAAATCGGGGAATCAACTCGTAAATCCAAGGGAGTTTAAGCTGCTGCGTCCGCGCAAGACCTGTGAGGGGTCTTGCGGGCCGCTCAGCCAAATTACAATAAGAAACAACAAATCGGGCGCTAGCCTTTTCAACCGCCCAAGCGCTGGCATTTTCAAACGCCGTTCACATTAGCGAGCTTGTTCGCCTACAATTTGATCCGTGACTTGCAAATGCAAGCGACGTGTGTTGGGCGGTGCGTTCAAGGCGAAGGTGGCTTTGGCTGCGATTCGCGGGGATCGGACGCTGTCTCGGTTGTCGAGTCATTTGGGTGTGAACGCGAACCAAATCTCGGCCTGGAAGAAGAAGCTGCTGAGCGATGCCGGTGAGTTGTTCGAAGATGGTCGTAAGCGACGCCATCGCGATGAGGTGAGCGACGATGAATTGTTCGAGCAGATCGGCCGGCTGAAGATGGAGCTGGAATGGCTCAAAAAAAGCTTCCATGTTCGACTAATCAGAGGCGTCTTCTGGTGGAGCCAAGCCATGACGCACTCAGCGTCCGACGCCGGTGCGAGCTATTGGGACTGAACCGATCATCGTACTACTACGAACTGGCGACGGAGTCCTCGGAGAATCTTCAAATGATGCGATTGATCGACAAACAATACCTCCAAACGCCGTTTTTCGGTTCGCGTCAGATGGCGGCTTGGTTGGAGCGTCTTCTGCGCAAGCCGGTGAATCGAAAGTACACGCAACGGTTGATGCGAATCATGAGAATCGAGGCTATCTACCCACGACAGCGAACGACGCTCCGCAACCTGGAACACCGTGTGTTCCCGTATTTATTGTTTATTGCGAAATTTGGCGATCACACGCAAGGATCAGGTATGGAGTACCGACATCAGTTACATCCCGCTTCGTGACGGCTTCATGTACTTGGTGGCGGTGATGGACTGTCACACGCGGTATGTGCTGTCGTGGCGACTGTCTAACACGTTGGAGGGTCATTTCTGCATCGAGGCGTTGGAAGACTCGCTGGCGATCAGCACGCCAGAGATCTTCAATACCGATCAAGGATGCCAATTCACGTCGCGGAAGTTTACGAGTGTGTTGGAACGGCACCGGATCGCGATCAGCATGGACGGCCGCGGTCGCGCGTTGGACAACGTGTTCATCGAGCGACTGTGGCGGACGGTGAAGTACGAAAACATTTACCTGAACGATTACGAATCGGTTCGACAGTTGAGCGCGGGTCTTCAGAAGTACTTCACGTTTTACTGCCTTGCTTCATAATGCCACTTTGTTCTATTTGCTGGAAAAGCCGAGAGTTTTTTGGTTGGGGTTTGGTACCGCGGGGTTGCCTTGGCGTTGTTTCGCCTGACGAGCGACCGATTTGGCACGGGGTGTTTCCAGTTGCCGGCGGTTGATCACCCAAGGGCCGTCCGGTAAGGGATGCTGGCCCTCGATGTCGCCTCGCTCGATCGCTAATCGTAACGTTCGGTTGCTGACGCCCAGAATCTTTGCTGCTTCTGTCAGATTCAACCAGCCTTCGTCTTGCTGCGTCTGTCGGTCGTAGCATGCGATCTTGTGATACTGCCGCATCGACGTGATGCGCTCGCGGGTCCAACGGTTGCCGCGGCCGGTGACGAGACCGTTGCGGTTTAAAAAACCGGCGATGACGTCATCGGTACAGATACGAGCAAGCACGCGAATGGCTTCGACGGTCGAATCCGGTGTGGCGGTAGCGGTGCCGCGACGACGGCGTGGGACTCGTAGTTCGGTATGCACGCCGCCGACCCAGTGGATCGTGAGCACGACTTCGCTGGCCTCGCGATCCAAGTCGGCGATGATGTCTTCGATCAGCGAGCGGACGATGCGCTTTTTCAAGCGAATGTCAGCGGCGGGATCGCTCCAGACAGATTCGACATCTTCGGCAAGTCGGGCGAACTCGTCGGCCTGGACCTCTTCATCCGATACGGATTGTTGCTGGTGGCGGCTGATCCGGCTTTCCACTTCGGCCACCCGCTCCAGCGCCAAGTTCCAGCGGCGTTCCAACTCGGCGGTGACCAGGCGGTTTTCGGGATCGGCGGCGTCGAATTGACGCTGAGCCCGCGCGGCTTCATAGCGTGCGGACTCCAAGTCACGTTCCAGCGCACGCAGCACTTCGTCTCGTTGTTCAGATTGTTGTTGATGGGCGAGCACGGCGGCCTCGATGGCGGCGGGGGCCAGGACGCGAAAGATCTGTTCGGTGACCGCTCGATCGATTGGCACTCCACCAAACGAAATACATTTCGCTTCACCATTATCCAGGTATCCACGGTGGCAACAATAACGTGGCGCATCGTGGTTCGTTCCGGTGTAGGAAACGACGAGTTTTCGGGCGCAGCGGCGACAGTGTAGCAAGCCGCCCAGAAGTGCTGACCCCTTCCGCGCCGCGCCTTTGCCCTGATGCAGGTTGTTCGACGTGATCATCTCTTGCAGCCGCTCGAAGTCGTCCCAGGCGACATAGCCCTCGTGATGATCGGGGATCAATGCGATCCACTCGTCTGGTGATTTTCGCCGCGACGTGCGTGCCAGCTCGCCGCCTTGATAGTGCGTCTTGTGTTCGGTGCGGCCGTAGACATACGCGCCGGCATAGACCGGGTTGGTCACGATCTGATAAAGCATGGCATAGGTCGGACGCTTCCAAGAAAGTTCGCCCTGGTCGTTGCGGACCGGCAGTTGCAGTCCTTCCTCGATCCACCACATCAGGGTCTGCCGCACGCTGCCCAGCTCGAAGCATTTGGAAAAGGCTAGTTCAATCGCTTCACGAACTCGCGCGTTGGGATCTTTTTCCAAACGCAGATCGCCGGCCCGTGACGTTCCTGTCTTCAAGTAACCGACCGGCGCGGCCACGATCAATTCGCCGCGTTTGGCTTTTTCATAACGCGCCTCGACCGATCGCTGCCGCAGCAGGTCCAGTTCGTATTCATTCAAACTTCCTTTCAATCCCAGCAACAATCGGTCATTGCTTTGCCGCGGCGCGTAAACCGTCTCTTGATCGATCAGCAACGTATCGACGACACGGCAGACCTCGACCAGCTTCTGCCAGTCCCGGCTGTTGCGGGCGAACCGCGAGACTTCGCGAGCCGCCACCGCGCCGACTTTGCCCAAGCAGACGTCGGCCACCATCCGCTCGAATCCGCTGCGCACCACGCCGCCCGCCGCGCTGCGGCCCAGGTCTTCGTCGATGACGTCGACCTGCTCCCAACCCAGATTGTGAAGACGCTGCTGCATGGCATACTGCAACTTGCGGCTTTCTTCGTTGTGCTGCACCTGAAAACTCGACGATTGCCGCACGTAGAGAATTGCTTTTCGCTCGCGATGTTGGGATTGAATCTTATCGCTCATGGTCAGCCTCCTTTCCGTTTCGCAATCGAGCGGCGTGCTGGCGGATCAACGTGGCTAGATGCCTCTTGATCGTCTGACGTGTTGCCCGAGGCAGATGGCTCCACCGAGGTACGTTGGGACGAGGCGTGAACAGGTCCAGTTGCGCTTGCGACGTCGGAGTCCGTGGAACGCGGCTCATCAGCATCTCCTTTCGCCAAAGGGAAATGCTGATCTTCTAGCACACACCGCCGAAGAAGCCGAACCAATCGCCGCAGGGCGATCACGGAAACCCGAGGTTGCTCTCCGGCCTGCATCACACAACAGGCAGCATGGTCAAACATCCATTGCGGCACCTCACGAGGCTTCGCCGCTAAATTGCTCACGAGACGGCAACGAAAGACCGTTCGATCACGCCGATCCATGACTTGATGGACGACCACTTGCTCACCAAACCAAGGATGCCACGGATAGAGAACTTCAAGAGTGGTATCATGGGCGTTTGATTGCGGGGTTGTACTGTCACGAGCGACCACACTCGTCCCTCGGCAAACGAACGCCAGCGGAGATGTACCTGCAAATGAGATGTCAACAAAGCTCAAAACAATGCACGAAAACAAAATTGAAAATCAAACGGAACTCTGGGCGGCGATGCGCTTCGGCGGCTGGCGCGATGCCTTTGAGAGGCTCGCTTGCCGCTTGCCCATCCAATCAGAGTTCTACCCCTTATTGAACCCCGTTTCTGGTCCAGCGCTTGGCGTCCACTTCACTCGGCCCAGTTCTTACACACCTTACGCTCGCCGGGTTTAAGTAACGAATCTGTGAGCGGCTCTGCTTCGATCGACTGAACTCCGACCGTGTTGAGTTCCTAGCTTGCCGAATGCTATTCCCTTGCCGCTTCGACCGCAGACTTCAATTCCGCTTGAGATTGCGCAGCTCGTGGCATAGCCTAGTGCTTTGTAAAAGTTTGATTCTTGAGTTGTGTGCCAGTGTCTCGTAACTTTTTCCCTGCGACACCGCACTGGCAACTTGCCCCGTCGACCTGGCTGCCCCTGGCAAACTGTGATTGGAGCTGTCTTGTTTCAGTTCACCCGACGCTTTGATTTCGTGCTATCTCGATTCGTGTTGATCGCCGCGATGATGCTCGCTCCGTTCGTGGCGGCTGACGAAGTGGTTGAACACTTTGATCGCGTCATCGCGCCGCTGCTGTCCAGTCGGTGTGTCGAGTGCCATCATGGTCCCAATCCGAAAGGCAGTCTTGATCTTACGCGTCGCGAATCAGTATTCCAGGGAGGGGATAGCGGGCCTGCAATTGTCCCCAGCGACGTCGCAGCTGGCGTCCTCTGGCAGCGAGTCGAAGCGGACGAGATGCCACCCAAGCATCCGCTTTCGGACGAAGACAAGAAAAGTATTCGCGAGTGGCTCGAAGCGGGTGCCCGCTGGGGAACGAATCCAATAAACCCTTTTCGCTATACGAGCGAGCATCGCGCAGGATACGACTGGTGGTCGCTTCAGCCGGTGGTGCGCCAACGTGTTCCGGACGGCTCCGACCACGAACCCGTCGACAACCTGAACACCATTGATGCATTCGTTTCGGCAAAGCGGTTGGAGAAAGGGCTGCTCGGGTCGCAGGAAGCGGACCGCAGAACGCTAATCCGCCGTGTGTCGTTCGATTTACTTGGTTTGCCACCCTCACCGGAGGAGGTCGCAGTCTTCGAGCGTGACGAATTACCCGGCGCGTACGAGCGGCTGGTCGATCGATTGTTGGCATCGCCTGCTTACGGAGAACGCTGGACGCGGCATTGGTTAGATGTCGCTCGTTTTGGCGAGAGTCAAGGTTTCGAACGGGACAAACTTCGCAGCAATTCCTGGCGCTTTCGAGATTGGTTAATTGGGGCGTTTAACGAGGATCTGCCTTACGATGAATTCGTCCGGAAACAAATAGCGGGTGACGTTTTGGCCCCGGATAAGCGGTCAGCTTGCATTCCAACCGGATTTCTTGTCGCCGGGGCATATGATGAAGTGGGCCAAGCCCAACAGAGTGCGGCGATGAAAGCGGTAGTCCGACAAGATGAGCTGGAGGACTACGTCAGCGTCATTGGTCAGTCCTTCCTCGGACTGACGATCAACTGTGCGCGCTGTCACGATCACAAGTTCGATCCGGTCACGCAAAAAGAGTACTACCAGCTCACAGCCGCTCTTTCAGGTGTTCGTCACGGACAACTCGAAGCAATCGATGATCAGATCGCCGCGGCATCTATCGACGCCATGAAACACATCGCCGCACGTATTCAGGGCATTAGTGACCGATTGGCGGCGATCGAGGCTCCGATTCGCGAGCATCTGTTGGATCAACGCGCCGCGGAAGTTGAAGCGACTGTACTACCCAATCCGATGGCCGCTTGGGACTTTGAAACGGACTTGAAAGACTCTGTTGGCAACTTGCACGGCGAAGCCATTGGTGCGGCGAGGCTCGAGCATGGCGCGCTGATTCTCGACGGGGCTTCCTTCGTCGCCACAAAACCTCTCGACCGAGACATCGCCGAAAAGACACTCGAAGCGTGGGTGCTGGTCCCCAATTTGGAGCAATCCGGCGGTGGTATCATCAGTCTGCAACAGCCAAGCGGCGGCGTCTTCGACGCCATCGTGTTTGGCGAGCGTGAGCCACGTCGATGGATGGCTGGAAGCAACGGGTTCGTGCGGACCCAAAGCTTTTCGGGGCCTGAAGAAGATGAAGCCTTTCGAGAATTGGTACATGTCGCGATTGTCTATGCCAAGGACGGTACGATCACCGGGTATCGAAACGGTCAGGTCTACGGCGAGTCGTACAAAAGCGATGGTCCCGTGACGTTCAAGGCGGGTGACTCGCAGGTGATTTTTGGGCTCCGTCATAATCCGCCGGGAGGCAATCGCTTCTTCACCGGAACGATTGAGCGTGCAAGATTGTACGACCGAGCCTTATCGCCAACAGAGGTCGCGGCATCGGCGGGCACGACGAGTGACTTCATTTCGGAAGCAGAAATCATCGCGGAACTGTCCCCCGAACACCAACTTGAGCGATCTAACCTGATGTTCGAGCGGGAACAATTGGAGTCGCAACGTACTCGTCATGACGAGTCGACCGTGTACGCTGTGGCTCCCCGAACACCCGAGAAGACTCATTTGTTGTTACGGGGCAACACGAACCAGCCAGGAGAGATAGTCGCGCCTGCAGGAGTCGCGTCGTTGATTGGCGTTGACTCGGACTTCGGATTGTCGACCGGTGCGTCCGACGCAGAACGCCGTCAAAGTCTCGCCGCTTGGATCACTGCTCCAAGCAATCCGTTGTTCGCGCGCGTCGTAGTTAACCGGCTTTGGCATTATCACTTCGGTGTCGGTTTGGTCGACACGCCAAACGACCTGGGATTTAACGGCGGGCGACCGACTCATCCCAAGTTGCTGGACCATTTGGCATACGAATTGGTCGAAAGTGGCTGGAGTGTAAAGGTCATCCAGCGATTGATTGTTACCTCCGCAACGTATCGCCAATCGTCAAGGTACGAGCCCAGCCAAGCTAGTATTGACGCCGGCAATCGCTATCTGTGGCGAAAAACGCCACAGCGACTCGAAGCCGAGACGCTGCGTGATACGGTGCTTGCCATCAGTGGCCAGTTGAATCCAACCATGTATGGCCCGGGGTATCACGACTTTCGCACGTTCAATTTCAACTCGCAATTCTACGAGATGCTTGACCCCGTCGGAGCCACGTTTAACCGCCGGAGCCTTTATCGAACCTGGGTACGATCGGGAAGGAATCAGTTCCTTGACGTCTTTGATTGTCCCGACCCTTCGGCTCAAGCTCCCAAACGAGCGGTTACCACCACGCCCCTTCAAGCCCTTTCGATGTTGAACAACTCGTTTGTTTTGCGGATGTCGGATCGATTCGCTGCCCGGATTGAAGCCGCCGTGGACACGAATGCAGAAGCTCAGGTTCGTGAGGCTTATCGACTTGCCTATGTGCGAAATCCCACTCAGGGCGAATTAGTAGCTACCGCGATTTTTGTCGAGCGACAGGGACTCGCGGCATTGTGTCGCGTCATCTTTAACAGCAATGAGTTCCTATTCGTCGATTAAGTGTGCAGTCGAATCCCGCACTTCCCGGTCGATCAGGAAGTGCTTCGGAAACGTCACTCGGCTGCTTTCATGAAATGCTCAAGTACAATGAATCATGAGTTCTTGAGCCTGCGACACAGTTTCTGAGCCTACGACACATCTGAGCCTACGACACCTTGCGGCGAGTTATGCAAGACAACTCCGGCGATATTCTCTTGGACCTGCGCGACGTCCAGCGGACGTTTCGGATGGGAGAAATCTCCGTCCAGGTATTGAAAGGCGTATCGTTTCAGGTGATGCAAGGTGAATTTCTGGCCATCGTCGGGCCGAGTGGATCGGGCAAGACGACAATCTTGAATCTGATCGGGGGATTGGATTCGCCTACCGCGGGCGAGATTTACTATCACGATCAGGACCTTACACGGGCCACCAGCAGCGAATTGACTCGCTATCGCCGCGACGCCATTGGATTCGTATTTCAGTTCTATAACCTCGTTCCAAACCTGACCGCCCGCGAAAATATCCTCGTCACCACCGAGATTGCCCAGAATCCTCGCGACGTCGACGAAGCGCTAGAACTCGTCGATTTGACGAATCGCAGCGACCACTTTCCGGCACAACTTTCGGGCGGCGAGCAACAACGGATCGCGATCGCTCGTGCCGTGGCAGGAAACCCAGAGTTGCTGTTGTGCGACGAACCGACAGGTGCGCTTGATTTTGAAACCGGCAAGCGCGTGCTGCGCGTGCTGTTGGACCTGAATCGGCAGTTAGGCAAGACCGTGATCGTCATCACACATAATTCTGCGTTGGCTCAAGTCGCCGACCGGATCATCCACTTACGCAGCGGACAGATTTCGAGCGTGGAAGAAAATGAATCACCGATCGCACCGGAAGAGGTCGAGTGGTGAGAACGCTGCAGCGAAAACTGGTCCGCGAGTTGTACGAAGCCAAGGGGCTATTGCTGCTAATTGCCAGCATCATCGCGGTCGGTGTGACTTGTTTCGTGGCCATGCAGTCTGCGTATCACAATCTCGACCAGGCGAAACGCCGTTACTATCGCCAGTGCCGGATGGCGGACTTCTGGATCGATTTGAAGAAGATGCCGCTGACGGAACTTGAATCGCTCTACTCGATACCGGGGATCACCGAGATTCGTCCGCGTATCCGATTCATGGCGAATGTCGACTTGGAGGACTTCGCCGAGCCAGTAAGCGGGATGGTGTTGTCGTTGCCCGATCGTCGGCAACCCGTCATCAATAGCATCGTGCTGCGTTCGGGCGACTATTTTACGGATCGACGTCAGAACGAAGTGATCATCAACGAGAAGTTCGCGCTCGCTCATCGTCTTGGACCGGGGCAAACCATTCACCTGGTCCTCAACAACCGGCGACAAGAAATGTTTATTGTCGGCACCGCAATCAGCAGCGAATTCACGTATCTCGTAGGTCCCGGATCATTCGTACCCGATCCCGTTCACTTTGGCGTTTTCTACGTGAAGCATTCGTACGCAGAAGATATCTTCGACTTTGAAGGAGCCGCCAATGAGGTGGCGGGGATCCTGGCGCCGGAAGCTCGTGACGGCGTTGATGAGATTCTGAGGCGCGCCGAGCGTTTGCTCGATTCCTACGGAGTCTTCGCCACGACGCCCCTCGATTTGCAACAGTCCGATCAGTTTTTGAGCAATGAAATCAAAGGGCTCGGCGATATTGCGACCGTCATCCCGACGATCTTCCTGGCGGTTGCGGCACTCGTGTTGAATGTCTTGATCACTCGCATGGCGCGTCGACAGCGAGTGGTTGTCGGAACATTGAAAGCACTTGGCTATTACGATCATCAAATCTTTTGGCACTTCTTGATGTATGGACTGTGCGTGGGTTTGCTGGGCGGAGTCTTGGGCAGTTTCTTGGGATACTTGTCCGCGACGGGTATGACAGCCATGTATCAATGGTTTTTCGAGTTTCCTGATTTGCGAAGCGAGTTCTTCTGGTATACACATGCGATTGGGATGGCCGTAAGTGTTGTAACCGCACTGATCGGCGGCCTGCGCGGCTCGCGAGCCATGCTCAAGCTGCAACCGGCAGAGGCTATGCGACCTGAGCCGCCGAGCCGTGGAGGCCGCGTGTGGCTCGAACGATTGCTAGGGCGGGTATGGCAACAGTTGAGCTCAAGTTGGCGGATGGTGTTCCGTAGTCTGCTGCGCCACAGAACCCGAACGGCCACCGGCGTGTTTGCAGCCATGATGGGTGCGGGTTTGTTGGTATCAGGCTTTATGATGTCCGAGGCGCAAGACTACTTATTGAGCTTTCAATTCTACCGTACCGCGCGCAGCGATCTTGACGTGACGTTTGAGAACGAGTTGGGGATCGACGCGCTCGACGAGACGAGACGCATGCTCGGTGTAGATTATGCCGAGCCGATGTTGGGCGTCGCTTGCGACTTGGTGAACGGCCCGTATCAACGAAAGGTCAACATCACAGGGCTGATCAGTGACGCTCGGTTAACGGTTCCTTATGACAGCGAGGGACGACAAATCCGGATTCCCGACACGGGTGTCGTACTAACGAAACGGTTAGCGACGCTACTGCACGTCGGACCGGGAGACCGGCTGACGATGATTCCGGTCAAGGGCGAACGAAGACCCGTCGAGCTTCTTGTTCGACAGATCGCGGACAGCTACATGGGACTGTCGGCGTATGCTCATATCGAGTACTTGAGTGGTCTCGTCGGCGAATCGTTCGTGATGAGCGGTGTTCAACTGACCACAGTTCGAGATGCGGCACAGTTGGACGTTCTGTATCGCGACTTGCGACAGAAACCCAACATTCAAGGCGTTCAGTCGCGCCGTGCGATGATCGAGCAAGTGACCGAGACGTTGCTGCAAAATCAGTACGTTTTCATCGGTGTGCTCGTGCTTTTTTCGGGGATTGTGTTTTTCGGCAGCATTGTGAATTCGTCAATGGTGAATCTGGCGGAACGTCAGCGCGAAGTCGCGACTTTCCGCGCGCTCGGCTACAGCGAAACGCAGATAGGCAGCATGTTTCTCCGAGAAAACTTGATCACGAATCTGACCGGTGCCGTGCTTGGGTTGCCCACGGGCTGGTTTTTGGCATGGCTGACGGCCGTTTCCTATAACAACGATTTGATCCGCCTGCCAGTAGTTAGCGCTCCTTGGATCTGGTGGACTACACTATTACTAGCGGTCGCGTTTTCGCTTACGGCGCACGCCGTTGTGCAATGGACGTTGTCGCGTATGGATTACCTTGAAGCATTGAAAGTGAAAGAGTAGCCGGCACTCACACCTCGGAAGTCTCTGAACACTTCCGTGGCTTCGCTGGCGACTGGAAACACGTTATGAATCGCTGGTCAGTCCTTATCTTATTGATGGTCGCACTTGCTTTGGGAGCCGCGGTCTACTTTTCCGCATCGCAGGCGCTTCCCGTACAAACGGCGAAGGTCACGCGAGGGCCGATCCGCGAGTTCATCGACGAACGGGGCAAGACGCGTCTCCCCGAAGATCATCTAATAACAATGCCGTTTGCGGGACGCGTCGAAGCGATCGGATTGATCGAAGGTCAATCCGTTGCCGCCGGTCAAATCGTGGCTCGTATCTCGCCGACGGACATCGACGAGGAGGTGGCTGAATCGCGCGCCGCCGTCGATCGACTGGACGCCTCGCTCACCGAAAACAATGATACAACCATCGAACAGAGTACCCGCGAGCAGGCCGACTTGTTTGTGGAATCGATGATCTCGACGGTCGCGGCAGCCGAGGCCCGACAGATCGCAGGTAAGAGTCGACTCGATTACAACGAGATTTTTCTCGGAAGGACCCGCAAGCTGGCTGAGACAGGCGCTGAAACGCAAGACGACCTCGACAAAGCGGAGTTAGCCTACGTCGAGAGTCAGATCGATTACCGCACAGATGTTCTGACGGTTGAATCTCTCAAGTCCATGCAAGCTGCGACGAACTTGCTGCCCCGAATTGTGACTGAGCAAATCGGCAAGAAGAGCTTGTCCGCTGCGGTCATCCGGCAACAGCAACAAGAAGCCGAAGCACGTTTGCGGCAGGCACTCACTCGCAAGCAACGCAGCGAGATGACGAGCCCCGTCGACGGGATTGTTCTGGAACGAGTAATTACCAACGAGCAATATCTTCCAGCTGGCACGAGTCTGTTGCGTATTGGTCAGTTGGATCGGCTCGAAATTGAGGCGGATGTTCTTAGCGAGGATGTCGTTCAAATCCGTCCGGGTGACCCCGTCGAAGTTTATGGACCGGCGGTAGGCGCGACTGCAGGGCACGGTGTTGCGGGTGTCGTCGATCGAATTCATCCATCCGGATTTATGAAGATCAGTTCGCTGGGTGTCGAGCAGCAGCGCGTGACGATTATCGTACGGTTTGCAGAAGGCGTGTTGAGCCAACTCCGATCTGAACGAGATCTAGGAGTGGACTATCGCGTGCGCGTACGTGTCTTTACGGATGAACGGTCCGATGCGCTGCTAGTGCCACGCTCCGCCATCTTTCGCAGCGCGGTAAATGGGTGGGAGGTATTTGTTGTTCGCAACGATCGCGCCGAGAAGCAGTCGGTCGAAGTTGGATTGATGAATGACGAACTAGCAGAGGTAACTTCGGGCTTGACGGTCGGAGACTCCGTGATCCTAGCGCCTGAAAGCAATCTCGAAGTCGGTACTCGTGTTTCCAGTGCGGCAGATTAGTACGAGTTGTCACCCGAGTCAGTTGCCTCAATCGGTGACAGGCCCAATCGCTTTCGGCATTCGTCCAGAATGTCCTTGGTACGGCTGGCACCACAGCGACTCACCCCCAATTCGCGAACTGCGACCAGCCCTTCAAAGTCTCGCACGCCGCCAGCGGCTTTGACTTGCACGTGATCTGCGGCATGTTGACGCATGAGTTTCAAGTCATCGTGCGTCGCACCGCCAGTGCTATATCCCGTGGAGGTCTTAACCCAATCCGCCCTCACTTCGCTGCAAATCTCACACAGACGAATCTTCTGCTCGTCGTTTAGATAGCAGTTTTCGAAGATGACTTTGACTTTCTGGCCAGCCTCATGGGCTACTTCGACAACGGCCTTGATATCCTCCCGGACATAATCCCAATCGCCGCTCAGCACTTTCGAAATGTTGCACACCATATCGAGTTCCTGGCAACCGTCCGCGAGCGCCCGTTTGGCTTCGGCAACTTTTACTTCGGTCGTGTTCACTCCGTGTGGAAAACCGATCGTCGTCGATGCCATTACCGTGCTGCCCGCGAGCGCCTCGGCGCAGCGTTTCAGGTAGTACGGCATGATGCAAACGCTCGCCACGTCATATGCCAACGCCAGCTGAATCCCCGCTTCCAGATCATTCACGGCCAAGGTTGGATTCAAGAGCGAGTGGTCGATCATTTTGGACATGTCTTCGTACTTCATCGCGAACTCCAAATTTCATACGACGGACAGCGTGAGATAAGTCAATCGCTTCGCGCTGCTGTCGTTCCCATGTGCAACTAAAAGGTCGAATGATAGCCCGGCGGCAAGCCTTTGGGAATTGCAAGCGTTTGCTGATCACCGTAATCCTCTCGGCATGGTATCCTAGTGACATCATCACCAACGCCGCTTTCCCAAAGGTCGCCATGAGATACGCGTTTGCATGTGTCATTGTATTCGTCTTCGGCTTGCCGCTCTTGGCCCAAACGAAAACTTGGGACGGCAAGTATGAGACGGGCAATATCGATGTCAAAATCGTCTACTTTGTCCCGTCGGATCGAACGCCGTTGCCCGATTGGCGTGAACGGATCGACTACTATCGACGACGCATCGAATTGTTTCACGCCCGCGAGTTCCAAGGGCAGTCAACCCTCTCGACCATCGTATGCGCCGAACCGCTTATCTCCGAAGCCAATACGTCGCAGCTACGGCGGGGTGATGCAGACGCGATCTTTTTTAGGACGCTTGCGGAAGCAGAGCGGCGGTTGGGATTCGGCCAAGGCGAACAATCGGGATATCCAATACTGCTCGTCCTAAGCGACATCAATTGGCGTCCCTTGGAAGATTTCTATCGTTTGCGATCCGAAAACGGCAGTCTGGTATTCGAGGGAATGGTCAGCCAGCAAGGGCAGCACTTTCCCGGCGCGAAGTCTGGCGGCGCGCGGGCGACTTACTTTGCCAACCGCGGAGTTGGCTGGGGACTGGTGAGCGCCGATGGCTGGCGAGTTCCGTATCGGGGCTCGGATTGTGTGATCTATCACGAAGGTTGCGGCCATACTGTTGGACTGCCACATCCCAATCCGGGTAACGGATCAGTCATGAGCGGTGCTCAATATCTAGGATGGATTTCAGAGTCTTGGCTGGACAAAGAACAAAAATCGCGACTTGGTTGGATGCCCCGCGAGACCGAAGTCGACGAAGAAACCGAACTCTTTACTCACTTCCGCGCCATACCAGAGCCTGCTGTTCCCAAGCCGCGCGAAGAGGCTCGCTTGGCTCTCGATTGGCCCAGCGATGTACGTGTCAAGTCGATTCGAGTTCGCTTCCAGACCGGGATCGAGAACCCTTGGGTCGAGGTCCCGCAAGCATGGGCTGGTGATGCACCCGCGTCGGTGTCTTTAGGAGCGTTTGATCGAGCGACACCTGTTAGCTATCGGATCGATGCCGAACTTGATAACGGAACCACCGCGGAACTGTGGGGATACTTTCAAGTTCGCACCACTCCCGGCGAGAACCCGTTGCCATTGATGCTGTCGCCGGATCTTATCCCACCGAACGCATCACCATCCGAACTTGAGGTCGTTGCAGAACTGCCTTCGGACGAAGTGGACTTGCTGGCGATGGCGACGCCCGCGGAATGCTGGACTCGCGGAGATTGGGCGACCGAAGCCGGCAAGCTGGTGAGTCCAAAACAATTTGGCGCCAGAATTGAGTTGCCCTACTCGCCGCCGGAGGAATATCGGTTGAAGTTAGTCATCGAGCCGTTGGACCCTCCAAACGGATTGCTGATCGGCCAACTTGCTGGGGGCAATCGATTTGCTGTATTGGTGAACTTTGATCGAGATGATCAAGCGCGATCCGCTCTCGAAAATATCGACGGACGCAATGTAGGGAACGATTCGACATTCATCGGAAGGCTGTTCAAGCAGAATCGCTTATCTCAAGTCATCGTCACGGTGCGTAAGCAACTGATTACGGTAGCAGTCGATGGCGCTCCGGTCATCAGCTGGTCCGGCGAAGCGACCAGACTCTCGCTATCCGATTATTGGAAGACTCCGAATGAGAATGCGCTGTTTCTAGGTGCATACGATTGCCGCTATCGCTTCCACCGTGTCACGCTAGAACCGATTACAGGCGAGGGAAGGAACCTGAAGTATCGCGATTGAGAACACGATGGCAAGGGAAACCTTAGCGACGCCCCAAACGAGTCTTCACCGTGCGTCTTGCGACTGAGATGCGACGAGCCATCATGCCCGTTGACCACCCCAAAAAAGGCGGCTAAAATCTACGTTCCTGCGATCGTGGTGGCTGTAGCTCAGTTGGTTAGAGCATCGGATTGTGATTCCGAGGGTCGGGGGTTCGAGTCCCCTCCGCCACCCTGTCATCAGCAAAGAGGTTGTCGAGGATTTGATGTTCGGCGACCTTTTTTCTTGCGCGGCAGGGTCTTCAGTTCGACAAACAATGGAGATTCGCCACACCGTAGGGTAAGATTTCCAGCTCCCCCTGATGGATGCGCAACAACACCTCTTTTCATTGAAGGCCCCTCACGATGAGAATTCGACTCTCGCAAATGTTCTTGATTGCACTTACGGCGTTAGCGTTCGACTTGACCGTCACCTTCGCCGACGTCAAGTTGCCTGCAGTACTCGACAGCCACATGGTGCTCCAACGCGAGATGCCGCTGCCGATTTGGGGTTGGGCTGACGCGGGCGAAAAAGTGACGGTCACACTCGATGGCAAATCCGAGACGGCTCAGGCAAATGACGAGGGAAGATGGCGCGTGACGCTGCCAGCGATGCACGTCGACAATAAAGCACACACCTTGACGGTCTCGGGCAAGAACACACTCACGCTAGAAGACATCTTAATCGGCGACGTCTGGGTTGGTTCCGGACAGTCCAACATGGAGTGGCAGTTGACTAATACGCATGGAGCGAAGGAGGCCATTGCCCAGGCTGACCACCCAAACATCCGCTTGTTGCATGTGCCTAAGGTCCAAACCCCTGAACCTGCTTCCGATGTAGCCGCCCAGTGGAAGGTATGTACTCCAGACACGATTCCTGCGTTTTCTGCCGTGCTTTACTACTTTGGCCTCAAGCTGAGCGAAGAAGTCGACGTCCCGATTGGTTTGATCAACAGCTCTTGGGGTGGTTCGCCGATTGAGCCGTGGACGATCGCCGAGGGTAAGTCCGGCGGCATGTACAATGGCATGATCGCCCCGCTCCAGCCCTTCGCAATCAGAGGCTCAATTTGGTACCAGGGCGAGACCAACGTAATGCAAAAGAATGGTTTGTCATACTTCGACAAGATGAAAGCCTTGGTCACAGGCTGGCGTTCGTCATGGGGGCAAGATTTGGCTTTCTACTTTGTGCAAATCGCACCGTGGTCAGGACGCTATGAACCGGGACAACTGCCATCGCTCTGGGAGGCCCAGGTCGCAAGTCTGAAGATTCCAAACACTGGAATGGCGGTCACCACGGATCTCGTTGATAACATCAGCGATATTCATCCGCGGAACAAGCTGGATGTCGGCAATCGTCTGGCGCTTTGGGCGTTGGCGAAGTCGTACGGGCGAAGCGACGTCGTTTATTCGGGACCGCTGTTTAAGTCGATGCAGGTCAATGGCCCGCAAATTCGAATCGACTTCGCTCATACAGGTGACACACTCAAGTCGCGCGATGGGCAACCTCTGACGGAGTTTCAAATTGCCGGCGCTGACGGAAAATTTGTCGACGCCACCGCTACGATCGATGGCAAATCGGTTTTGGTTTCATCGAACGAGGTCGCCGAACCGAAGAGTGTCCGATTTGGCTGGCATAAACTTGCAAATCCGAATTTGGTGAATAGCGCGGGCCTGCCCGCCTCGCCATTCCAAACTGAGAACTGGCAAGGCGGAACCGGGGAATGAGATCCGCTACTCTCCGCCGCAATGCCCAAGAAGTCGACAGCTGCTGCACGTCATTTGGGCAAGGCTTGGAGTTCGTCCCAACAAGCTCCGTCAAAACATAACGCTAGACGATTGCATTCCGGCGTGAATTCCCTATCATGCTCGTTCCTTTCCAGTCTCTGGCACACTGATTGCTTATGAGGCGGAACCGTAGGCGGCAACGCTTGGCCTCTGTGGTAACTGCCAAGTGTTGGTGGTGAATGACGATCGTGCCGAAGGCATCGTCGTTTGACTTCAACAGCCCCTGCGTTGGCGAGTAACAGGATGTGCTCGCGCGAGGAGGTTGCATGGATCGCTCCCGTAGACTTGAGCCCCGATGGTCGAACGCCATTGGGCCCTGATGACTGAGTCGTGCTAGTGCGAGTTCACAACTGATACACCGATTGTGTAGTGCTAAGGGAGAATGAAGAAACATGAGTAAGACGAAACTAGAGTACATCTGGCTGGATGGTTACAAGCCGACGCAGACTTTGCGGTCGAAGACCAAGGTCGTTACAGACTTTGGCGGCGCGCTTGAAGATTGCCCGATGTGGTCGTTCGATGGAAGTTCCACCCAGCAAGCAGAAGGTGGCTCGTCCGACTGTCTGCTGAAACCGGTTGCATTGTTCCCAGATCCCGGTCGAAAGAACTCCTTTCTGGTAATGACTGAAGTTCTAAACGCAGACGGCACTGCTCATGTATCAAACGGTCGAGCCACGATCAACGATCCCGATGATGATTTTTGGTTCGGGTTCGAGCAAGAGTATTTCCTGTGGGACGCAGAGCATAACCTGCCACCTGGTTTCCCGCCGGGAGGTTATCCAGCACCTCAGGGGCCGTACTACTGCTCCGTCGGTGCGAAAAATGCATATGGACGTCCAATCATTGAAGAACATCTCGATTTGTGCCTCGAAGCTGGCATCAATGTTGAAGGTATCAACGCTGAAGTAGCTGCCGGACAGTGGGAGTTCCAAACATTCGCAAAGGGTGCTCAGCGAGCTGGCGACGAGACATGGGTCGCACGCTACCTGCTCGAGAGGACGGCCGAGAACTATGGTTATGCAATCAACTGGCATCCCAAGCCGCTTGGTCCCACCGACTGGAACGGTTCCGGCATGCACGCCAACTTCTCGAACACGACGCTTCGCACATGCGGTAGCAAGGAAACGTATGACAAGATCTGTCAAGCGTTTTTGCCACGCGTGAAAGAACACATTGACGTCTATGGTGCTCACAACGAGCAACGATTGACGGGCTTGCACGAGACGCAACGAATCGACCAGTTCAGCTACGGAGTCTCCGACCGTGGTGCCTCGATTCGCATCCCAGTCGCGTCAGTTCAGGCTGGCTGGAAAGGCTGGCTGGAAGATCGTCGACCTGCATCGAACGCCGATCCTTACAAAGTTGCCGCTGAAATCGTTCGCACCGTCAAGGGTGCAGGCGCCTAAGCAACAGTATCGTACGCAAGGACGCGAGGCCTGTAATACAGCGCCGATTCCTTCTGGAGATGGATTCGCAAGCGGCTGCCCGAGCAATTGGGTAGCCGTTTGTGCTTCTTGGTCCACACTCGCTGCGCGAATCGCAGCAACACCTGGCCAGAGCTGATTTTCCAGCCTGTCACTCGCCTAATCTGTGACATAGCGAACGCAACTATCTAAACTATGCGTTACCAGAAATCACCCGCGTGCGCAGTGTGGCGATCGCTTTCCTAGTGATGAACGCCGTTCACCCCGAAAGTTGACGGCTTCGTCACGCTTGTGCCCGCGACCTGTGCTTCCCGTGAAAAATGATCCAGTTAAACGACGTCGAGTTCGAATATCAACGCAGCGCATTTCGGCTGTATGTTCCGCAATGGAGCGTAGAGCGCGGAATGAGATTGGCGATGATTGCGCCCAGCGGAAGCGGCAAAACGACCTTGCTAAACCTGATTGCAGGAATTCTGTGTGTTCGTCGTGGGCGCGTGTCAGTCAACAACGTCGTGATTTCGTCGCTGTCGGATGCCGCGCGCCGTGCCTTTCGATTGCAAAACATTGGACTTGTGTTTCAAGAGTTTGAATTGATCGAACATCTGACCGTTTTGGACAATATCCTCTTGCCCTGCCGTATTACTTCCGCCATCCGACTTCAACGAAAACATCGCGAACGAGCCGCAGAACTCGCGCGCCAGGTCGGACTCACCGACCAACTCAAACAACTCGTTGGCAAGTTGTCGCAAGGGGAGCGGCAGCGTGTAGCAATCTGTCGCGCACTTCTGCTTGAACCACCTGTTCTGCTTTGCGACGAGCCGACGGGTAATCTCGATCCGGTGAACAAAGATCAGGTGTTGGATATTCTGTTCGACTATGCAAATCAACATGGCACTACACTGTTGGCTGTCACACATGACCACCAGCTCCTATCGCGCTTTGACGACGCGATCGACTGCAAACAGTTTCATGCGTCTCGTCGGGAGACACGATGAGCGACTTATTTTATCTCGCATGGTGTTACCTAAACTTTCATCGCGTCAAAGCAGTTGTTTTGATCTGTGCAACGACGCTGATTGTGTATGTGCCAGTCGCTCTGAACACGCTTATCAGCGAGAGCGCATCGGCAATCACATCACGCGCCACGGCGACACCGCTGCTTGTCGGAGCGAAGGGAAGCCCGTTGGAGTTGGTGCTTAGCTCGTTGTACTTTGAGTCTGATTCGCCACCGCCTTTGCATTTTTCGGAGGTCGACCGAGTTCGACACAGTAAGTTGGCGAGGGCGATTCCGCTCGACATTCGATTTCAGACGCGTCACAGTCCCATCGTCGGCACATCGCTCGAGTATTTCACGTTTCGAGGATTAGGTTTGAAGCACGGTCGAAAGTTCCACATGCTCGGTGAGTGTGTGCTGGGAGCGAGAGCCGCACAAATCGCGGGCGTCAAGCCGGGCGACACGGTTATGTCGAAGCCGGAAAATGTTTTCAATTTTGCCGGAACATACCCTTTGAAGATGCATGTGGTAGGCGTACTTGAACCAACGGGTACGCCGGATGACCTGGTTGTCTTCGTTGATGTTCGTACCACATGGGTGATCGAAGGACTTGGTCACGGACATCGAAACCTCAAGCCCAGCGCCGAACAAGAAAGCAGTGGGAGCTTCAATTATGAAAAACCGGTTACACATAGCACGGTGACACAATTCAATGAAGTCACCTCCGAAAACGAAGCGTCGTTTCATTTTCACGGTGATATGCAGTCATTTCCGATCACCGCGGTGATTGCAGTTCCGAATGACTCGAAGTCGGCAACTTTGCTGGAAGGGAAGTACTTTGGAGAAGAAGAAGTTGCCCAGATTGTTCGCCCGGTTAGCATCATGCGCGAGCTGCTGCACACGATACTTACCGTGCAGCGTTATGTTGTCCTGGCGGGTTGTCTGCTCGTAGCTTCTACGCTCGGCACGATGACGCTCGTCTTCATGCTGTCAGTCCAGTTGCGACGCCGGGAGATGGCGACCATTCGTATGATCGGCGGAACGCGGTGGCGAATTGCGGCATTGGTCGCTACGGAAATCGTCAGTGTGCTGACCGTGGGAACCGTCTTCGCGGCTGGTTTGGCATACATCACGAGCTGGCTTTCTCCGTGGGCAACGCAAGTTTTCATTCGTCTGATGTAGGGCGAAAGATCCGGATGCAGATCGACAGCAGACGGCGAGTTGAATTTACTGACGTCGTCGAGGATACTTTGGTGACAATAACGAGTGACTCGACTCCCCTCCCTGAAACCTGAGACACCGTATGAACACGAGATATTGCACAAGTCTACTGCTCTTTGTTTTCTCATCCGTTGTGATGGCGGATGAGCCGCTCGTTCTGAAAGTCTGGCCCGACGAAGCGCCAGGTGAGCAAGGAGACATCGGTGACGAACAGGCCCAACCGCCAAGAGGCGACGGCAATCCAATTATTCGACTGACGAACGTCACGCAACCGACGATCACCGTCTATCGACCGGAGAAAGACAAGGACACGGGAGCTGCGGTCCTGATTTGCCCCGGCGGAGGATATAGCATCCTCGCCTGGGATTTGGAGGGAACTGAAGTCGCCGATTGGCTAAATTCCATCGGCGTCACCGGGATCGTGCTGAAGTATCGCGTGCCTCGTCGTAAAGACCGGGAGAAGCACGACGCACCGTTGCAGGACGCTCAGCGAGCGATGAGCCTCGTGCGGTCACATGCCGACGAATGGGGTATCGATACCAATCGAATCGGCATTCTGGGATTCTCCGCTGGGGGCCACTTGTCGGCAACGGCAGCGACAAATTATGACAAACGACATTACGAAGCGATCGACAAGGTCGATCAAGAGAGCTGTCGTCCGAACTTCGCGGTACTCGTATATCCGGCGTACTTAGTGGAAGGAGAGGGGCTGGCTCCGGAGATTCGCGTAACCTCGGAAACACCGCAAACATTTTTTGCCCACGCGGGCGACGATCGCATCGGTGCTGAGAATAGCATTGGAATGTATTTGGCGTTGAAGAAGGTTAATGTGCCTGCCGAGCTGCATGTATTCGCGAGCGGTGGCCACGGGTTCGGCTTACGACCCTCCGATCATCCCGCGTCAACCTGGCCACAACGCTGCGAACAGTGGATGCAAAGTCGTGGCTTTCTCGATAAGCCGAGCAAATAGCACAGCGACAGTCGGCGTGGTTGCAATCCTACCGCTTTTACGCCCGGCAATTTTTGAACTACGATGGTGGCGCGAACGCCCTGCATCTTGCCCTACGACCTACGAAGGAGTCACCTGATGAATCGATTTATTACCGCTCTCGCACTAATTCTCGCATTACCTTTGGTCAGCCCGGCGGCCGAAGGTTGGACGTCCTTGTTCGACGGCAAGTCGCTGAGTGGCTGGACTCAGAAGAATGGTACTGCCAAGTACACCGTCGTCGATGGCACGATCCGCGGCGAGACCAATGAAGGAAGCCCAAACTCGTTCCTTTGCAGCGATAAAGTCTACGGAGATTTTGAATTGGAATTCGAAGTGAAGGTTCACGACGCACTGAACTCGGGCTGTCAAATTCGTTCCAAGACCAAAGAAGTTGCCAGCGGGAAAAAGAAGAATGATGAAGTCGGTCGAGTCTATGGGCCACAGTGCGAAATCGAGGCTAGCGGTGAGAACGGCGCTGAAGCCGGTTACATCTATGGCGAGGCGACGGGGCGCGGTTGGTTGACCCCGGAAGATAAATTGATCCCGCACAAACTCATGCGAGACGGCGAATGGAACAAGTTCCGGATTGTTGCGAAGGGACCCCACATTCAGACGTGGATTAATGGCCAGGCAGTCGCTGACCTAACCGACGAAGCCATCTACGAAACACATCCAGAAGGCTTCATCGGTTTGCAAGTCCATGGCATCAAAGCTGGTACCGGACCATTCGACGTCGCTTGGCGCAACATCCGCATTAAGGAACTGTAGGCGACTGCGAACTGGCGGTACAACTCGCTGCATTACCGGGATAGATTGGATGGCCGAAACTTTCGATGTGATTGTTATCGGCGCGGGAGGTTCCGGATTAGCCGCCGCCTACTCTGCTTCTGAACACGGAGGGCGTGTTCTCGTCCTGGAGAAACGTCCTCAGCCGGGAGGAACGACCGGCATCGCGGTAGGTTCGTTTACGGCGGCAGGAACAAGCATCCAACGCCAAGCCGGTATTGATGACAGCCCCGAGTTACACATCGAAGACGCTGGAAAATTTCCCCCGCCCGCAATTGAAGCTCGCAACGCTGACGCGATGCGAGCTTTCTTTTTGCAGGAAGCGGCAAACACGTTCGAGTGGTTGCGAGGTCTTGGCCTGTCCTTCGTCGGACCCAGTCCGGAACCGCCAAATCGCAATCCGCGGATGCACAACGTCGTCCCAGGCGCCAAAGCGTACATCGCTGCGCTGCAACTCGGTTTACAGCGGCGGGGCGCAGTCTTACTGACCAATGCTTCGGCCGAAAGCTTAATCAAGGATGGTGATCGAGTTGTCGGGGTGCGCGCCATAGTCCGTGGAGAGACTCATGAATACCACGCCTCTCGCGGTGTCATTCTGGCGGCGGGCGATTACGCAAGCAATCACGATCTCATTGCCGAACATCGCGGCGAACAATTCCGTTGCATCGAAGGGATCAATCCGTTTGCGACCGGTGACGGACACAAGCTGGCGAAGGACGCGGGTGCATGGCTTGTCAACATGGACGTGACCTACGGACCAGAATTGCGATTTGTTCCCTCCAGCCAGCGTCCATTCCAACAGTGCTTTCCTGCCAGTGGTGCAGCTGCCCGCGTGATGGGAGCAATCGCGCCCCGTTTACCCAAATGGGTCATGCGTTCGATGATCAAGCGACTGTTGGTAACTTGGCAGCACCCCGAGAATTCGCTGTTCGACGATGGAGCCATTCTAGTCAATCGCGAGGGCCAATGTTTTGTCGACGAGACCAAGTATCCGGATCGCGAGATCGCGCTGTCCGCTCAACCCGAAAAGATCGCCTTCATTTTGCTCGATCGTCGGCTCGTCGAGCGTTATTCGGCTTGGCCGCACTTCATTTCGACCGCGCCCGATATCGCTTATGCCTATGTGGCGGACTATTTGCGATTGCGACCGGATATCGCTCGCAGTGGTGACAGCTTGGCGAGCGTCGCGAGCCAAGCCGGGATCGACGTCGCAGCCCTAGAAAACTCTGTTAAGAGCTACAACGCTTCGTTAGGGCAAACAAGTGAGAGCAAGCAGCCGCTCGAATCAGCGCCTTGGGTGTTGCTAGGTCCGGTCAAGGCGTATTTTACGACCACCGAAGGCGGAGCTGTCGTCAACCAACGAATGCAGGTGCTGGGACACAACGGCAACATCTTGCGGGGTTTGTATGCCGTTGGCCAGAACGGCCTATCGGGAATGATCCTTTGGAGCCACGGTCTACACATCGCTTGGGCGATGACCAGCGGCCGGCTTGCGGGTATCGCTGTTATGAGTGAGAGCGCTCGTCCCGAGTCGGTCGACCTCAGAGCCAATTGACGCGCGTCGAAGATGTTCGACCAAGGCAACTGCGAGTTCGAGTCGTCGGTCGGCGCGACTCCTGCCATCGTCATCTGTCACGACAACATTCTCGACTCCGGCTAGTTCCTCGACCGAATGAAACCCTCTTTGCCACTTACCAAAGATCGACTTGAGTACGATACATTGCGGTCGCTCGGCATCCATGTTTTTTAGCAGCTGATAGATTCGTTGATGATAGACAACCAGAACATCGTTGCGCCGAAGGAAGCGACTCCAGTTCCGACGAAACTCGTTGGCACTAATCGCACCCTCGAAATCTGTGGCCGACAGCTGCATGAACTCCAAGGCACTTGTTGGAAGCGGCGACTTCTGTTGCAGTCTGCAGGCAAATTGCTCTGCGGTGCCCAGTCGCTGTGCGACCCAGTTGACCGGGAGCGGCTTGTCAATGTGAAGTCCGTGCTTGCCGGGAGTCGCTTCACCATAGGCGACGACAACGCTGGTAGGATCTTGCAATAGTCGAAGAGGGATAAACCGAGGTCGGGAACGGCGATTTTGTTTCTTCCGCCAGGAAACATAACCCGCCGAATGTTCCAATTGTTTCTCGACCATCTGATTGAAAGCCGCAAGCAGTTGGTCCCAGCCGGGCGTGTCGGGTTCCAAAGTGCGCAGCGCCGCGACAGTAGCTTCCAACGTGGATAAACTCTGTGCGTTAGGCTCGCGACGAATTCGGTATTGTCCAGGAGAGCTGGGAGCGAATCGATAGCATGGCAGCTTCTGCAGCTGTGCAACATCACGAACGATGGTTTTCGCCTGATACCACGTACCGTCGATGATTACCAGCTGATTCGGCCGCTCCTGAGGCGATAGCTCGGTTAGTAGTCGCGCATTCGCGTCGAGGTACATCGTAACCGTACACCAGTACCAGTGGTGGCGGTGGTCTTGACTACTTGCGGAGCAGGCGGCGGCGGTGGGCGCGACGTTGGCGTTTGCGGCCGGAGGCTTGGCGACGCTCGTCTTGGCGATAGGCTCGGATCGATTCGGGGTGAGTGAGTTTCCAGGTGTATGGAGACATTGCGGACCAATCCGTGTCGCCTGCCAACGCGCGGCGCAAGATGTCGTCGAGGTAGGCGGCCACGTCCAAGTCATTGCGAACCGCTGAGCCGATGATCGTCATCAGGTTCGCAGCTCGTTCGCCCGCGGCCAACGAACCTTTGAATAGCCAGTTCTTCCTTCCTGTGGCGATGCGCTTCATCAGTTGTTCGCAGTCGTTATTGTCGATCGGAATCGAGGGATCATCGATGAAGCGATTCAGCGCCTCCCAATGACGACGCACATAGGCCGCGGCTTGACCGAGATTACTCTTGGGCAAGATAGCCGGTGACGACATCGCGTTGCTGTTCAAGTACGCTTCGATCAAGCCCAGCACGTGACGCGAGAGACTCTGCCGACGAGCAAGACGCTGATTGTCATCAAGCAACTTGATCTGATCTTCGACGTCATAAAGCATCCGAATCAGCGACTCGAGCTTGGCCACTTGAAGCGGGAATGCGCTGCGGCACTCGTCGATCTTCCGGCGCGCATGAGCCCAGCACGCCGCGAACGTGATCCGCGAGTCGCTACGTATGTCAATCTTTTGAAAGCCGGACCAACAATCTCCCAGCAAGTTACCTTCAAAGTCGCGTAGTACATCATCCGGTCCATCCCGATGGCGACTGACCGTAAAGTCAAATGCTACGACCGGCAGCCGCGACGCGTAGTAACCCCAAAAGTTCGCCTTGATGCTCGGCTTGTCGTTGGCAATTGCTTGTTCGAGCACTTCGGCGATCCGCTCCCGGCGAGGATGATCCGACAAGTCAGGCATCACTTTCGGAGTGATCAGCAGTACGCCCGTATCATCGCAACCGATCGTGCGGTCCGACTTCAGATAATATCGCAAGTATTCGGCCAACGGACGCAGAGCGAACTCCACGGCCGCTTCTAGGTTCGCGAGTGTGCTGCGACTGGGCGTCCAGCCGCTACCAGCGAACATGTCCTGCTGGCGATAGAAAGGCAGGTGATAGAAGTACTTCGCCGCAACGACTTCCACGCCGATCGAGACATCAAAGCGGTCGCCCTCGACCAATCCAACCGGTCGCTCGGGACTGATGATGCCTTGTGATTTGTCGGTCGGATGAGCGTACTTGGCGTACTTCGTTACCCGCACGCGAACTTCGCTACGGATCAGTTCGAGCGTCTCGACTTCGTCGTAGCCAACGAGCTTCAAGCCTTCACGCCGGTCTTCGGGAAGATCGACGATGCGTTCGTAACGAGGAAAGTGATCCGGGAACTTGCGATCGTCTTTGCGAGGTCGTCTCGCACGGCGTTGCTTCTTCTCTTTCTCGGCGTCATCGACGATCTGCTCGGCATCACGAATCGCTTCTTCCAAAGCACTGACCACTTCGGGCGTCGCCTCTTCGCCCAAGTCCAACAACAACTGGCCAACGCCGTCGATGCGTCGCTCGCTCTTGCGACCGTACAGTTGATTCAGCAACTGCTCGATCGTCAGATTCAACTCGTTGACTTTTTCGTCGAGCCGATCTTTGTCGCTCTTGAGTTCGAGAACCGAGTGAGCTTGCTCTTCGACCAGCTTGTCTTTAATCGCCAACTCGGTTGCATGGCTGTCGAGCTGCGATTGCAAGTTCGCAATCAACCGGTGACAAGCATCAAGATCGTCGGGAAGTTGCTTCACATCCATGATGCATGAGTTATACGCATCACGCGCGCAGAGGGAATAGGTTCGAGCGAAACGTTTTCAAAAAAAGTTACATCCGCTTCTAGCAAGCAACATCGTCGCTCAAGCCACCTTCATCCGTTTGCGTCTCGCCTTCGCCGACTTCAACGGAACACCCGCGACCCACATCGCCAGTTCCACCGAATCGATCGTGATGTGTGTTCTGTTGTCTTGCGGCTTTGGCAACTCGACCGTGCCTTGCTCCAGCCGTCGATACCACAACGTCAGTCCACCGGTTTCCCACCACAGTGCCTTGATGCGATCCCGCCTGCGATTCACAAACAAGAACAAAGCTCCATCGGTAACATTCCGACCAAGCGATGCCGTGACGATGCCCGTCAGTCCATCAAAGCCTTTACGAAAGTCGACCGGCGTCGTGCACAAATAGATCGGCGCGTTCGCAGGCAGTCCGTTCATGATTGCACCGACAAAGCATCGGTCACTTCGAGCCGCACGCGAACACCGCCAGGAAACTCTACCGACATTACCGTCACAGACTCCGCCTGCCGACGTGCCGCCAGTTTGACGGGGACAAACTTAGCGAGCGATGGAGTCGCCGGCGCGCCGCTTCGCAACTTGCGACGCCACTGATAAAACGAGGCCGTTGAAACTCCTTCCGCCGCACAGAACTGAGCGACCGTCCGGCCCGCCTGTTCAAACCGTTCAATCCGCTCGCCCCAAACTAGGCGCGTTGCCGCGTGGAAACCGTTAGCCATGCCTAAATCTCCTTACCAAGAGACAACACAAAGCCAACAATTTAAACCACGCGCCTACAACGGTGTTGGTGTACGGTTACACTACGATTTATGAATAACAACAACTTAAATAAGTCGCTTGTCGTACTGGCGGCGGTGGTCTGCTTACTCTGGATGCGGGAACAATCGCTCGCACAGAACCACTCCGCTGATGAGACTCGCACTGACATTCATATCAGCGGCATCTATCCGCACCTCACGACGTACGGGATTTACAGTCAAAACGGCGGGCACTTCAAGGAAGGCCACAACGAGTGTGGAATCGGAGCGGTTGTGCCTTGGGCCGGGAAGTTGTGGTTGGTGAACTATGCGCCGCACATGCCTCACGGAAGTGAGCACAAGCTGTATTCGGTCGATCCGGACTTTGGAAAACCGATGACGGTACATCCGGAGAGTGTCGGCGGCACGCCGGCAGGCCGCATGATTCATACGGAGTCGAATCAATTGCTGATTGCGCACTACCTGATTGACGCAGTCGGAAACGTGCGAGTCATTCAGCCAAAAGATATGCCGATCCGTGTTACGGCAATTGCCAGACATCTGGTGGACCCGGTGAACATGGTTTACTACATCGACATGGAAGGGTCGGTCTGGGAGGCCAACGTCCACACGCTCGCCGTCAAGCGCCTTTTCAAGAAACCGGTGCCCGGATGGCATGGCAAGGGTGGTTACACGTCGCAAGGGCGGCTCGTCGTTTCGAACAACGGTGAACTGCACGTCGGCAACTACGATGAAGTGCTCGTCGGGGGCAAGGCCAAGACCAAAGAAGAGCGCGGTGTGCTGGCCGAGTTTGATGGGCAGGGGTGGAAGATCGTCGAGAGGCGGCAATTCACTGAGGTCACGGGACCTCGCGGGATCACTGGCGGCAGCGATGGCGATGATCCGCTGTGGTCGATTGGATGGGACCGTCGGAGCCTGCGGTTGAAGCTGCTGGATCATGGCCAATGGTATACGTACCTGCTGCCGAAGGCCGCCTTTTGTAACGACGCCAGTCACGGATGGTATACCGAATGGCCTCGGATCCGCGAGATTACGGAGGGTCGCTGGATGATGGACATGCATGGCATGTTCTTTGATTTTCCCCGATCGTTTTCCGCGGCAAACTCGTCGGGCATTCGGCCTATCGCGAGCCACTTGCGGTACGTACCTGACTTTTGCGAATGGAATGGGCAACTCGTATTGGCATCGGACGAAACCAGCATCCAAGGCAATCCACTTGCAGGACAACCGCAAAGCAATCTCTGGTTGGGTTCGTACGAAGACCTGAAGTCTTGGGGGCCGAAAACCGCGTACGGTGGGCCTTGGGTCGGTGACAAGGTTCAAGGAGGCGTTTGTTCCGATCCGTTCCTGATCGCAGGATTCGCTCGACGAATCCTGCACCTGGCAATTGGTGACGGAATCGACGACAAACTGCCAAAACTCGGATTTCGCGCCGCGGACCAACAGCCGTTCCATGGCTTGCCTGCGAGACTAGCTTCGTTGCCGCGAGTTGCCGTGGATCGAGGCGACTGGCACCAACCAGCGCCGGGCTACTCTTTCACGATTGATGTGCCGGCCACAATCTATTTAGCGGTCGATGCGCGCGGCAACCCAAAATTGGGCGACGAATGGAAATTGACGAGCATGACGTTGACTTGGGGCGAGAACCATCGAGACGTCGTCTATCAGCGGTCGTTTGCCCCAGGATTAGTTGAAGTCCCAGGCAACGCGACCGAGCACACAAAGGGTTCGTTCGGAATGCCTCATACTGCGTTCGTCGAGTCCGACGCCGGAGGGATTGAAATCAAATCAATCGGTACGGCGAGTGTTCATAGTCCAACGGAAGTCACGGAAACGGATTTCGTGACGACCGAGGAGTCGCCTGAATTTCGTTTAGAGATTGATCGCCTAGGAAACGCCGAGTGGTCGTTGCTCGAAACGATCGCGATGCAGGGAAGCTACGTTGCCTACGAATTGCCCGCTAATCTCGAAGCCGAGTGGATTCGAATTACGCCGAATCGAAATTGCATCGCAACCGCCTATTTCCATTTGACCGACGCAGAGCAAGGCAATCGTTCGTCCGACACGGTCCTGTTTTCCAACTTGGCTGATGTCGATGCTGAGGAGATCTTATCCGCCGTGATCTACCCCGCCAAGAAGAATCGCAACTTGCAATTGATTACCAGCGACCATCGGACACTTCAGTTTACCAAGAGCAGCTTCGCGTTTACTCAAGACGAACCAGATGCGGAGTTAGCAAAACTGCTCAAAGTCCAACCCGAGTTCACGGTTGACAAAGCGTCCGTGATATTAAAAACCGGTCGCAAACGCTTGCGATTGCCAAAGGGTGACGCCGCATTCGATGCCCCGTTCACAGCCGGCTGGCCGCGTGGCAGTCGTGAAGTCGAATCGGAGCGGCACCTCGCAAACTTTCACGGCACTTTTTACGAAGTCCCGTTAGTCACCAACGGTGCCCCACCCGCTTGGCATCAGATGCGACCTGTTGCGAGCCACGCCAAGCAAATCATGGACTTTTGTTCCTGGAATGGACTGCTCGTGTTGTCGGGTATTCGGGCGGAGGCGAAACCGAGCGAACATGTCTTTATTGACGATCAGCAACGAACCGGCCTGTGGTGCGGAGGCGTCGATGACCTGTGGAAACTCGGCAAACCGGTCGGTCGAGGCGGTCCGTGGCTCGACTCGGCAGTTGAAGCGAATCAACCGTCCGACGCCTACCTGATGACGGGCTATGATCGGAAGACACTCGTATTGCGGGCAGACCGGGAAGTTAGCATCGCCGTCGAGGTGGATATCGATCATCAAACCGGATGGCATCTTTACGAGAAGTTCTCCGTCATGAATGGCGAGGCGACACGCTACGTTTTCCCCCACAGCTTCAGCGCGCATTGGATTCGCTTCATCACGGACAGAGATTGCAAGGCCACAGCACAGTTGGAGTACGATTAGGCCGACCGGGTGTTCGTTAGGCAACGAAGCACGTCAACATCACTCGCGGTTGGTCAATCGTACAACCGCTCAATGCTGGTCAACGCCGCTTCGTTGAACAGGTTGTACTTGGCAAGCACTTCGACGGAGGAAGTCGAGTACGGCACACGCGCGCGGACAACTCCGATGTCCCGGTTGTACCAGTAGGCGCCGTAGTTATCCAGCGTCTTGTGGCTCGGATGTTGTCGATCGTGACCCGAGAAAACATGTACGTCCGGGATCTCGCCGTCGTTCAGCGGATGATGTGGAATCTTGTTGCCCCGAAACCATCTCGGATCGATTGTCCCTGGATAGCTGCCAGTCGAAGCGTACTGCAAATCGATCTGCTGTTGGATCGTTCGCAGGGAGAGCCTAATCGTTGTCAGTTCACTGTCATCCGTCCGGCGAATTAGCTTGGGGTACGCGACGGCAGCCAGGACTCAGAGAATGAGCACTACGACAACAATTTCGAGTAGCGTAAAGCCGCGATTTGTTGTGAAAAAACGCCGCACGAATACTCGCCCCAATGATCTGAATACAACTTTGCCCGCCACAACCCTAGCATTTTCGCCAACGGGATCGCACAATGATTCAAGATCCGATGTTGCGATCGGTTTATCCGGGATAAACTGACTCGATGCGTACTTGCCGCCTGTGCGATGCACGCTCGACTCCGAAGTGTGCTTCCAAAACGTACGGCGTGGTCTGTCCCACAGCAACTGCCTCCACCTTCCTAAGAACCGAGTCACTCATGACGTATTTGAAATGCTCGCTAATCTTTTTCATGCTCCTCCCCACGTCACTCTCTGCGGCGGATGCAGTACTTGTTGAAGCCGAAAGCTTTGCCAATCACGGCGGTTGGGTGCTCGATACTCAGTTCATAGACAACATGGGTTCGCCCTATCTTTTGGCGCACGGCATGGGAAGACCCTTGGCCGACGCGACTACCGAAATCACATTTCCATCCACCGGCGAATATCACGTGTTTGTGCGTACGAAGGACTGGGTTGCGCGTTGGGATGCTCCGGGACATCCTGGAAAGTTCCAGGTGCTAGTTGACGGCGAGGCACTTCCTGAAACGTTTGGCACACAGGGTAAGGAGTGGTTCTGGCACCATGGGGGAGTCGTGAACATCCAAAATCCGTCGGCAATGATCGGCTTGCACGATCTGACTGGATTCGATGGTCGCTGTGATGCGATTCTGTTCACGAAAGAAAATACACCACCACCTAACGAGGGCCAAGTACTGCCGGCATGGCGGCGCAAATTATTGGGCCTCGCAGAACAACCCACCAAGAAAGAAGGCTATGACCTGGTCGTTGTCGGCGGCGGTTACTCCGGCCTGGGATCGGCCATCTCGGCGGCGCGAATGGGTTGCAAGGTCGCACTCATCCAGAACCGTCCTGTGCTTGGGGGCAATGGGTCAAGCGAGGTGCGTGTGTGGGCGATGGGACTCATTCGTCGCGGCGAGTATCCACGTATTGGTGAGATCGTCGAGGAGTTTGCGGACAAGGCGACGAAGTCGCCGGGGCGTGCCGAAGAATTTGGTGACGATCTAAAGGAAGAAATCGTGCTTGCAGAAAAGAATATCGATCTGTTCTTGAATCATCACGCTTACAAAGTCGACATGGACAACAAACGCATCGCTGCCGTATACGCCTTCGATACACGCACCAGCGAGCATAAGCGATTTAGCGGTAGGCTGTTTGTCGATTGCACCGGCCACGGCACGCTCGGATTCCTGGCGGACGCAGACTGGGAAATGGAGCCCGAAGGACGCATGGGCATGAGTAATATGTGGGTTTGGGAGGAACGTGACGAGCCAGTCGAGTTTCCCGAAACGCCCTGGGCACTCGATTTGGAAATGAAGGATTTCCCCTATCCGCGCGACCATCACGGACAATGGTTCTGGGAGAGCGGCTTTAACAAAGATCCGCTCGGCGGCGCCGAAGCAATTCGCGACTGGAACTTGCGGGCGGTCTATGGTGCTTTCAACGCGATGAAGAATCGAGACGGTCGTGATGAGCACCGCAACGCCCGACTCGCTTGGATTGCATTCATTGGTGGGCCGCGTGAATCGCGGCGTCTGATGGGCGACGTAATCCTGACGCAAGAGGATATCGTCTCCAAGAAGATGTTCCCCGACGGTTGTGTGCCCAGCACCTGGTCCATCGATCTGCACTATCCCAAGCAACAATACGCCGAAAAATTCCCGGACAACCCATTCATTTCGATCGCCGAACATGACCGACGCGTCGACCGAACTTATGGTTATCCGATCCCTTATCGCAGCTTCTATTCTCGCAACATCGAGAACCTGTTCATGGCGGGACGCAACATCAGCGTCACGCACGAAGCGCTCGGTACGACGCGGGTGATGAAGACCTGCGGCATGATGGGCGAGGTTGTTGGCAAAGCCGCTTCGATCTGCACGCTTCACGACTGCATGCCGCGCGAAGTCTATACGCACTATCTCGTGGACTTGAAGGAATTACTCCAGTTGCCAGGCAAAGCAAGGCGCGAGACCGTCTTTGACAAGATCGAAATGCCGGCAACGCTATTGCCAGCCAGCGCAGCCGGTCCGCCAACAGGCATTGATCCAAAGTCGTTGCCGGGCATCGTCATGGACGATATCGATGCGAAGAAATCGGAAGGTTGGACATCGGGCACAGGGCTGAAGGGTTACATCGGTTACAACTACTTGTATGCGTCGCCGGCCAGCAAGGCGACCATCGAGTTCTCGCCGGTAGCGACCAAAGCCGGTACTTATGAAGTGCGACTCGCCTACGGTCATCACGAGAATCGCGGTGGAACCGTCGCCGTTAGCGTAACTGCCGGTGGCGTCACAAAAGTTCACCAGATCGACATGAGGAAACCAGCACCGTTGGAACATGGATTCATTTCCTTAGGGATCGTCACGCTCAAGCCCCAAGAAGCCTGTATCGTCGTGGTGTCGGCAGCCGGGGCTGGTGGCAACGCACACGCCGACGCCGTGCAATTGCTCCCCGTCGAGGAGTAGTCGCGTGGAATCGGACTCGCAGAGCGACCTGCTGCCGATCGTGGGCGAGCAGCGACCGACGCCGGTCCCACATTCGCGAACGCGCGCAGTTCTTTTGCATTCGCTACGGATTGGTGTGCTCGCTGCCATCGTGTGGCTAATCCGCGAGCAACATCAAACATTCGTTTTCGAGAACGCAGCCCAGGATAAGACACCAGTTGACGTCGAGCGCCTGCGGAAGTTCTATCCCGACGCCGTAAACCTGGCTAGCGAGAGTGTCAGGCAAGAAACCGCGGCGGTACTAGGTAGCGACGGCCAAACGCTGGGATATGTAATCCAAACGTCGCCGCAAAGCGATCGAATCGTCGGCTATTCGGGGCCGACAAATACATTGATTGCGTTCGATGTCGACAGTCGCGTCCTGGGACTCGAAATCCTGGACAGTCGAGATACCCCCGAACACGTCAGGGACGTTGTGCATGACGAGTTGTTCATGACTGCGTTGCAGGGGAAAACCTGGGAAGAAATAAAGTCGGCAGCCGAAGTCGACGCAGTGAGCGGCGCAACTTTGACCAGCCTCGCGATCCTTGAGGGGATAAACTACCGACTGGGCGGTAACAAACCATCCCTGAAGTTTCCCGACCCAATTAGTTTCGACGAGGCTGCCGCGTTCTTTTCTAATGCAAACTCCATACAACCACGTGCGACATCGACGAAGCTGTTTGATGTCTACGATTCAAGCGATACTGTGATCGGAGCTGTCACGCGGACCTCGCCAAGCACCGACGACATCATGGGATACCAAGGGCCGACTGATTCGCTCCTTGCCGTCGACTCGGAAGACCGAGTGATTGGACTTCGGATTCGCAAAAGCTATGACAACGAACCTTACGTTGGTTACGTGCGTGAGGAGAGGTACTTTCTTGAAAGATTCAACGGCCTGACCATCGGTGATCTTGCGAAGGTCGATATTGACGAGATGCGAGTCGAAGGCGTTTCGGGCGCCACGATGACTAGCATGGCTGTAGCCGAAGGCCTGCCGAAAGCTGCTGCGGCCGCTCTCGTCGCGCCGGAGGCGGGCACACTTCGACTTGTCTTTGCAACGCGCGACTTGGGCACGTTACTGGTGGTGATCGCTGCCATCATCATGAGCTTTAGTCGACTGCGCGGCTATCGACTGGTTCGCATCTCATTCCAGATGCTGCTCGTTGGGTACTTTGGGTTTGCAAATGGCGATATGCTGTCGCAAGCGTTGCTCGTTGGTTGGGCACAAAGCGGCGTCCCTTGGCGATTGGCCCCGGGGCTGACACTGCTGGCCGCCGCCTCGTTGATCGTGCCTTCTGTGTCCAAGAAGCAACTCTACTGTCATCACATTTGCCCGTTTGGCGCCGCTCAGCAATTGCTCCGCAATCACATGCCAGGCAAGTTCACACTGCCCCGCAAACTCGTACCATGGCTCGAAACCGTCCCAGCCATCTTTCTCAGCTTGGCCCTTTTGGTTGCGATGTTCCACTGGCCGCTTAGTCTGGCAGGCATCGAGCCCTTCGATGCGTTTTTCTTTTTAGAGCTTGTGAGTGTTGGATCGGTGGTGATTGCGATCTTGGGACTGATCGCATCAGCATTGGTGCCAATGGCTTACTGCCGCTTCGGTTGTCCGACGGGGGCACTGCTGAGCCAGTTGAAGTACAGTGGGCGCAGCGATCGTTTAACTCGGCGAGATGTCGCCGCTGTACTCTTGCTCGGACTGGCAGTGTGTATCTTCCTGACAAGCTAAGATACAGATTCGCTCATGATGTGCATCAAATCGCACGAATTCCTGCGATCGCACGTTAAAGCAAGAGTCGCAGGTGTTCCGGCGCGATACCGTCAACTGTGTGTTTCTAAACACCGTAGCACAGGCTGCTGACCAGCGTGTCAGTTCTCCGTCTACTCACACCCTGACTGGCAGCCTTTGCTACGAATATTAGAACGCGACTACTTCTTTCCCGAGTGTTTGGCAACCGGGATCATTCGCCGGTCGCGGCCTCTTTCTCGATGTGAGGGAACAACTCTTGCAGGTTTGATAGATCCCACACCCGCAATGCCTTATGACTTCCGGCCGCGAGAAGTTTTCCATCCGGGGAGAACGAGACTGTCCAAACAGTGCTCTTGAACCCGTCTAGAGGTGTTGACTGCTTCGCAGAGAGATCTTTCAAAGCGGCCTTTGCATCAGTCAACGCTTTACTTGCGCTGTCCTTCGTTTGCTGAGCTTTCGCGAGGGAAGCAGCAAGATCAGTGGCTGTTTTGGCGGCCGATGCTTGTTCTTTGGTAGCGTCCGCAGCGGAGCCAGAATTCAGCTTTTTCACGAGTTCTGTGAATTCCTTGTCACCCTCCAAGGCCTTGGCCTTTTCGCTCGCCGCTTTGGAAGCTTCGTCCGCGGCCTTCTTGGCTCCGTCAACGTCCACTTTTACGAAGCCATTGCCTTTGTACTTTTCGGCAACTTCTTGTGCTTGTGCAAGCGTTTCCGCGGCCGCACGTGACGCGACGACAGTCGTCAGAATTTCTGCCTTCTGTTTTGCAGGCTCGATTTTTGGTTCGCTGTCAGCGATGGTGTCTTCGGCTTGTTGCAGTTGTTCGTTGCTCTCGCTGACCTTGGCAAGGGCTTGTTGAACGGCAGGTGCCGCCGCCACTGCCTGTTCGACGTTCCAAGTGCGAATCGAACGATCAAGGCTGCTGGTGGCAATCGTCTTGCCATCCTTCGAGAACGCGACGCCGCTAATCCAATCGCTGTGACCAGGCAGCGCTGCTACCAACTTGCCATTCGGCTCGAACAATCGAAGTTTGCGATCGGCACCTCCTGTCGCAATCAGATTTCCTCCGAACGCGACACACCATACTGCGTCGTCATGCCCTTCGAGTTTCGCATTCTCTTTGCCGCTGGCCCAATCCCACAGCTTCACCGTCTTGTCGGTGCTGGCCGTGGCGAGCGTACTGCCGTCAGCCGAGAAGGCGACTTGATAGATTGCCGCTTCATGGGCCTTCAATTCCTTCTCTTCTTTGGGTCCTTCCAGGTTCCAGATGACTGCCATTCCGTCCTCGCCTGCGGTGGCAAAATGTTTGCCATCTGGGTGGAATGCAACACTACGACACCAACCTTTATGTTTTTCCAGAGTCGCAGTCGATTTTTTTTCAGCGACGTTCCAAACAATAACTTTTCCGTCGTATCCGCTAGATACAAGTGTTTGGCCATCGGGCGAAAATGCTACTGACCACACGTTGCTGGTATGGCCTTCCAGAGCCGCGATCAGGTTACCGCTTTTCGCGTCCCACAACATCACATCGCCAGGACGATATTGAAGGCTTTGCCCTCCCGCAGTTGCGATCATCGTGCCGTCTGAGGAGTAGGCGATGGAAGTCACCCAACGGTCATGGGTGGCGATCGTCTTACCTTCATCTGCCGCCGCGGCAAATTGTGCCAATAGAACAACGAACAACATCGCAGCAAAAGCGCATGTGGAGCGAATCATTAAAACTCTCCCTCAATCGTTTCTTCAGTAGGTTCTGCGGAATTGGAAACCTGGAAGTGGTCGTAGCGATTATAGCACGCAAAAACCGGCGATGCTTCAAGAACTTGCCAATCCAATCGAGATCCCGGCGAGACCGTTAAATCACGCAACCAGCGCCGCCAGCATTCCGGACAATACGATTCCGTCGAAGGTGCCTGCCCCTCCGATCGACAAGACGCCGACAGAAATGCGGCTGATATCTCGAAGGTGGAGCAAATCTGCGCCGATCAGCGGACCCGCAACTCCAGCGATGAACGCCGTTGGGGCCCTTACCAGGTCATAATCGGAATTCATCAGCAACAACCAAGTTACGCCTACGGAAACGGCTGGCGGCAAAACGGCCGGCATCGCAATTCCCAGCCCCTGGATAGGCCGGGCCGTGCGGTAGCAGACCGCGATGTTTGCAAGCGACGCAATCGCAACCGCCCACAACGCTCGTGGCGCATTTAACGCCACGACAAGCAGCTCAAAGCATGCCAATGCCAGCGGGATTACGCAGCCGCCTAAGTTGACGGCAATGATCGTTTCCGTTTTCGTCCGCCGCACTAGCGGGACACGTCCCAGCCATCGCCGCCATCGACCAGGAGCCTCTACTTGTTCGACTTCTCGTTCCAAACGGTACAGCGGAAAATTCACAAAACCGCCGGATACAATGCCGATCATCACACCATACCCGATGACCCAATGCAAATGCAGCTTGTCCAACGCGGTGTGCATGGCCTTGATCAACGCAAACGGCCATACGCACATAGTGACCGCAACGATCACTGCGACCACAATACCGATCAAGGGGAATCGCTGGGCGAGTAGGCTGCGTCGAGAAACCATGCCACCTACTTCGCGCTCAGCATGTCGCGTCCGAACACGCCCCAAGCCCAGGCCGAGAGAATGTACAAGCCGCACGCTTGTGAACCCAGAATCAGGGTGCTAACGACATCGGACGGTGTATTCACGATCGCCATTGCGATACATGCCAACAGCCCGAGTGCCCACTCCCATCGTTTCGTGACGAAGTGAGTAAGTGAGACAACAGCTGTTGTGGCGATTGCCAGCAACAACAGCTCGATAATCCCGATACTTCCGATCATCATGTTTGCTCTCCAATTACAAAGGCGTCGCGACCCCTTGGCCACGGATGGTTGAGACCGGCGAGAGCAAACGACCGCCCCGTTTTGGGCATCGAGCGAACCGATATTTACGAAAGTCTAGCAGAGTCTTGTTCGCAGACAAAGTTGGAATATTGTGCTTCCGGGGGCGAGCTCGTGACGCCGCCCTTAAACGCACGCTGGCGGAACTTTTTGCAGCCTAGGCTGAACACCAGACCATCACTGTTGCGCGGGACGAATTCGGATATATTGTTGCGATTCTCTGATCCATGAAGCCAACGGATGAGTGTCGATGCTTTGGGTCAGTACCTTTAGCTCGTGATTGGAAATCGCATGCCCACTTGTTTGATCGTTCCGGAAGCGATGCGCGAAGTTCCCGAACGCTATGTCGATGTTTTGCATGAGGCAGGTTTTGACATCGTGTATCCGAAGAACCCGGAACTCGCTCGAAACCGGGGCGGCGAAGAAGAACTGATTGCGGAGTTGGAAGGAGTAGACGCAACGATCGCCGGTTCCGAAGGCTATACGCCAAAGGTGCTTGACGCTGCAACATCGCTTCGAGTAATTGCTCGCGCAGGAGTTGGCTACGATGGCGTGAACATTCCAGCCGCCACGCAGCACAGCATACCTGTGACGATCACGCCCACCGCTAACCACGAAGCGGTCGCCGAGATGACGTTGGCGTTAATGTTTGCTGCCAGTCGCATGATTGTATCGAATGACAAGTTGGTTCGGGCCGGCAAGTGGCCGCGCCGATTGCCCATGGCGACTCGCGGCAAAACGATCGGGATTTTTGGCCTGGGACGCATCGGCAGCACGATGGCGTTTCGCGCTGCGGGCTTGGGAATGCGTGTGCTGGCCACCGAGAAATATCCCAACGCCGAGTTCGTACGCTCGCAAAAAATCCAGTTAGTCGAGCTGGACGAATTGTTGTCGGAAAGCGACATCATCAGCGTTCACGCACCACTAACCGACGATACGCGAGGCCTGTTTAACGCGAAGGCTTTTGCTCGCATGAAACCTGGAAGTATCTTCCTGAATACTGCGCGTGGTGGACTAATGGTCGAAGCGGATCTCTATCAAGCTCTTGAGTCCGGGCACCTCCGAGCCGCCGGCTTGGACGTCTTCGAACAAGAGCCTCCTTCTGCGGACAATCCGTTGTTTGAGCTCGACAATGTTGTCGTCAGCCCACACATTGCGGGCGCAGACGAAACGTCGCTCGTCGCAATGGGAGTCGAAGCTGCTGAGTGCATCGCATCCTTGTTTCGAGGCATTTGGCCGGAAGGTGCCGTTGTCAACGATAGCTTGAAGGAAACCTTTCGCTGGCAACACTAAGCCTATCGATTGGGACAGCCGCTTTCCAATCCCTCGACTCCCCAGGCCGCTACCACAAGATGACGCTTAGCTCACCGATCTAGCCAATCGACGCCGGCAAGCGAAGCCAGAGCGAGCTCCAAAGCATGAGTTCCGTCGCGTCCTCGCCCCTGAGCTTGCAACGCCAAATACAATTGATGTGACAACGCAAGTCCAGGCAAACACAAGTTCATCTTCTTCGCTTCGTCCAGCGCAATTCCCATATCTTTAATAAAGTGTTCCACAAAGAAGCCAGGGTCAAAGTTATTGTTAATGATCCGTGGCCCAAGATTCGAGAGTGACCAACTGCCGGCAGCGCCTGACGCCACCGACTGCATCACTGTGTTCAAATCTAATCCGGCCTTATAGGCGTATAGCAACGCTTCACAGACACCGATCATGTTCGTGGCAATCAATGTTTGGTTGACCATTTTCGTGTGCTGGCCGGCACCGGCTCCGCCTTGGTGGACAATCGTCTTTCCCATCGCCTCCCAACACGGCTGCAAGGCAGAGACGACGTCCTTCTCTCCCCCAATCATGATCGAAAGACGAGCCTCTTTGGCTCCAACATCACCTCCGGATACCGGTGCATCAACACTATGCACCCCCTTGGCCTTTGCCGCAGTGGCGATTTCGATGGCGAGCGAAGGCTCACTCGTTGTCATATCTACGAGCACATTTCCGGACTTGCAACCCACGAGCGCCCCCTCAGCGCCAAGCATTACCTCGCGGACATCGCTGGGAAATCCAACGATCGAGAAGATCACATCGCTTTGCTCCGCGACGGCCTTTGGAGTAGCGGCCCAAGTCGCGCCCTTCTTAATTAACGAATCCGCTTTGGTCTTCGTCCGCGTGTAAACAGTCGCAGAAAACCCCTTATCGATCAGGTGCCCGCACATGCTCGAGCCCATCACGCCAATACCAATCCAGCCAATCTTAGTCTCACCGGGCGCAATCTTGATGGTCATGCTCGCAAGTCCTTTATCGTTATGAGGCGACATCGTTTTGCGGCGATGTTACACCACAAGTACGAAGAACTCCAGCGGGCAAGCGAGCGACACTAGCAGGACAAGACTTACCAGCGATCCGAGGGCCGCGTCAAAATCTCGCTCAGGATGATCGCCTGTCGCACGGATGCCGGGTTTCGCAATAGTTCGAGATAATTCGTCGGCTTTTGCGGTTTGGGACGTTGCCCCGGCGAATCATCATCCAATGATGAATCTTCCGCGGTCGATGTACGGGCACCGAGTGCGCCCAATTCATGCTCGAAGTACTCGTGAAGATGCTTCTCCATGCGGTCGTCGGATCGATCGACGTCCTCACCAAGATGCGAAACGCGCTCGCCAAACACATTGGTGCGTATGTGTTCCTTAACGTGTGCCTCGACAGAACTTCCGTGCAACACGTCCGGCTCGATGATTTCGATATCATCGATTATCTCGGCTTCGAGAGGCTGGATGGGACGAGGTGGAATAGATTTGGGCCGCAGCGTTGGCGGAGCCGTAGGCTGGGGACGTGGCTTCTGTTGTTGAGCCCGCCGCTGTGCCGCTCGTCGCAGGAATTCTTCGATGTCGCCAGCCATTTTGTTCGCTGCCTATCGGAGTGAGTGGTGGCGAAAGTATCAGTTATTCGTACTCGCGGGCTGTCGTTGCCCAGATGCCGCGATCGCCTTGCGCATCTCGGTATCGGCCTGCACATTACGGAGTTTATTGTAATCCATGATCCCGAGCTTACCGCTGCGGAACGCGTCGGCCATTGCCTTGGGAACTTCGGCCTCGGCTTCGACCAACTTCGCGCGGCTCTCTTCGATACCAGCGATTTGCTCTTGCTCAGCCGCCACAGCCATCGCTCGGCGGCCCTCGGCCTTCGCCCGAGCGACGCGTGTGTCGGCTTCGGCGCGATCCGCCTGTAAGCGAGCACCAATATTCTGGCCAACATCAATGTCCGCGATATCGATCGAGACGATTTCAAAAGCCGTTTGCGAGTCAAGACGCCGGGCGAGTACTGCTTTGGAAATCAAGTCGGGATTTTCGAGTACCGTCGTGTGCGTGGCTTGTGAACCAATCGCGCTGACGATGCCTTCGCCCACGCGGGCGATAATTGTCTCTTCCGTCGCACCACCAATTAACTGTTGCAAGTTAGCCCGCACGGTCACGCGAGCGCTGACCTTTAATTGGATTCCGTTTTTTGCGACGGCGTCGAGAGTCGTACGTGCGCCGCCTTTCGCGGGACAGTCAATGACCTTGGGATACACGCTCGTCTGAACGGCTTCCAGCACATTTCGACCCGCCAGATCGATTGCCGTCGCCTCGCGGAATGTCAGTGCAATCGTTTTGGCTTTATGAGCCGCGATCAACGCTCGAATGACGAGTGGAACATTTCCCCTGGCGAGAAAGTGAGCTTCCAGGGCCTTTGTCGAGATTTCACTGTTATCGATTCCCGCCGTGATCGCCATGATCTTGCTCTTTACGATTACGTTCGAGTTCACCTTTCGGAACGTCATCCCAATAAGATCCCAGATCGTGATTCCAGCCCCCGTGAGGAACGACTGAATCCAAAGTCGAAAGTAGCTCGCAAAGATCGCGAAAAACACAAGCAAGCCAACGAGTGCCCCGAACGCGATCAGGACATACCACACATTCGACGAGCCGCCACCTTGAGCGAGCAAGAACATAGCACTTTCCTTTTGGCGATACCGTCAAAGTCACGACTCGGCGACACGTCGAGTTGTGCGACGGAATTGAATTATCAAACGTGTTCGATACCGGGCCCAACTGCAATTGTCAAGTAAGCGGCTCATCGAATCCGTCAATTCCCAGGGAATCGATCGGTTGTGACAAGACGTCTACAGCTTCACTCTTGGATGGGGCGGCCAGATGTGTCGCTGTTTCGCCGGTCGGACGAACGATGATCCGGTTCGTTCTGACCGCCACGACCTTGACCGGCATGCCTGCGTCAATCGGCATCCCTTCGCTCACAGCATCGTATGTACGCCCTTCAAGCACAATCGAGCCACTCGGCAACATCTTACTCTTGCTCACAGCGACTTTCCCGATCAAGGCTTTCAATCCACGATACTGTTCGGTCTCGGGCAACACATCATCGGGGCTCTCCGGACGCGCGATTAAGATTAATTGCCCGATTGGCGTGTGGGGCCACCAGCGCACTGCGGAGGCAAGCACTGCGGGCACGACAATAAGCGTCACCACCAGCATTGCCAGTCCCGTTCGCGGACCGGCGGAAAACGCAACAATTACGGACGCCAAAGCTGCAACAGCCGATAAGAAACTTAGCAAACCGCCGGACGGAATAAACAATTCGAGCGCGATTAAAGCGATCGCGGCGATCAGTAAACAGATTGACCACGCGAGTGGTTCCATGATACGTGTCCCTGATAGTTACAGAGATAGGCTGCTGGATTTCGTTAGCAGTTCCTAAAGCAACAAAACTCTAAGCGGTTATAAGACGCACTCCTTCAATTTGGGATCTCACCTTCGACAAGCTGTACGAGAACTCGGCTCCCCCGGACATCGGCAACGGTCACGCTACTCCCGCGAGGTATCGCTTCTCCATCACTAATAACATCCACATCGGCATCGCCAAAGCGAGCTTTTCCGGACGGCGTCAATTGTGTTAGCGTTCGGCCTCGCTTTCCCAGCAAGTGTCGATAGTCAGCCAACAACTCGCGCTCATGCAACTCGTCATCGTCCAGCTTTTCCAGCATCAAACGTCTAAAGATTGGAGCTTCCGGCAAATAGCGTCGTACCATCAACAGCGACACAAAAGCACCGACCAAGCCGGCAGCGACCATCATCAGCGAATTGGCGAATTGCTCGTACTGGTAAGAGTTGCGCGGCACAATGAAAGTCTGGCTGGCCAGGACCAGTGATGCCACAACTAGACAGGCACCGCCAAATCCGAAGATTCCAAATCCAGGCAGCACAAAGATCTCGATCACCACACTCACGACCCCCGCGACGAACAGCAAGCCTTCCAGCCACGCCGCCGTCCCACTTAGGAAGTTGCTCCAGAAGAACAGAATGAAACACAGCGCCGATACAAATCCACCGACGCCGATTCCAGGTTGCGAGACTTCGATGATCAGCGCAAACCACGCGATGAACAGCAGCGTGCCTGCGATCTGTGGCGAGGACAGTTGTTGAATCGCGAGATGAGCCCAGTTTGGCTCGATGCCTTCCAACTCGTCTTCGATCTGATACAGCTGGCGCACTTCGGCGAGGCTGCTCGCCAAATGACGAGCGATCTGTACCCTATTGGCTTCTCGACCGGACAGACCTTTCCCACATTGAATGAGTTCACCTCGCGTCCACTGGTTCGGGTCCGATTGCTGGGTTAGTTCTTCGTCAGAGAAGTATCGCAAGTCGCCACGCGTGTTCGTGTAACGATAAACATCGAAGTTGTCGTCGACCAATGCCACGGGCAGCGACCAATTCCGCTGGGTGTCAACGGCGATTGCCTGCACTGCCCGCTTCAATTCAGGGATTTCGCGGGCCCGAATGTTAACCGCCCCAGGGCCGCCCAGGATGGCATCCTCTTTGATCACCAGTTGGTTGCATGACCAAGCGACAAGCGCAGCGTCACCGCGCGCTTGGGAACTAACAAACGCGACAGTTCGCACTCGTGATGGATCGAGACTTGCGAAGTAATTTGCCAGTCGCAAACTATCGATCAATGATCCACCGGGACTGTCGATTGTGACGCAGAGGAAGTTGAATTGGCTGGCTTCGTCATTTAACTGGTCTTTTGTGCTCTTTAAGATCCAATTGACGTTCTGAGCATTAATGACGCCATTTACATCGACGCGGATAGGATGCCACTCCCCGCCCAGCGACGGGTCTCGTTCCAAAGCACTGCCAGGCAACTCCAAAGCCTCCAACAATTCACTGTGATCGCTGGCCAAATGACTCGCGAAGCCATACTCGAGACGAAGTTCGCTTCCCGTCAAACTAATCAGATCGCCAGCTGCCACGACTGCATCAACGGCTGATACGGTGCCTTCCTCTTGCAGCGACTCGACCTCGTCAGCAAATAGGTATCGGACGCCGTCTAAGGTTTGCACTCGTGCTACGGCAAGATCTTTGTCCAACATTCCTAAAGCGACGGCCGGTGGAATGGTCCGTCGTCTCTCTGCGATCTCGCGATAACTGCTCCGCATCGCCTCGTCCACGTGCGATTCACCACGTCCTGCCTCACCTAACTCGGCGTCTGGCGCAATGATTATCTCTTCACAAGCCAGCACCGCGAGAACTGCATGTCCTCGCACGCTGCGCGGCAGGTAAGCAACCGTCCGAAAGCCGCTTAAGCGATCGCTCGCCAGATACCGAGCCACAGACAACGAACGCTCGAACTCACTCGCGTCAGCGCCTTCGCTGTCCGTTGAACGAAACTCAAGAATCAGAACTGGTCGGGACGTTGCATGGTTTCCCATCACCTCTATAGCTTGATCAATCAGGCGTTTCAAATTGGTATCGGCGTTACCTGTGATCGGTAACGAGACGGGGATCAACCGAGCCGCGATGGGAGTGTTACTCGTGCTGGCGGCATTCGAGGTGTTCTGACGAATCGGCGCGTCATCGGCCGCCAATAGCAACAATGCGACAAGCGACACAGCAACACATCCTAGCTGTCGCCAAAGGGCAAACGCTGACAACTTGTGTCGCTGAGGTGAGAGTCGATTGTGTTCTTGGAACGTGTACATTTTCGCTACTCTCGATCCTGCAGCTGCGTCCCATGCATTCTGTGAAAAATCTTGCTAAACCCGCTCTTACGACATCGCAGGCACAACAAACGCTTGCACTGCACAAGATTATATGTCGTCCTCAGATCGTCGCAAAGCGAAGCTCGCAGGAGGCTTACACTCGTATTCGCACGGCGGTTGAACAATCTTGCGGTCACGCAGGTCACGCTCGAAGTTTTGATTAAGGATTGTCACAGATCTACGCGGGCAGATTATCCACGGAAGTCGAATACCTGTGCTTTGGGATGCCGCTCGAAACAAGCCCATGCGAAAAACAGCTTCCGTCACCTACCTGCAAACCTCAAGTTCTGCTCACCCCGTTGACTCGGGAGGTTGGATTCGTGAACCTAGCAGTAAGTTCCTTCGTCGCTGAAAGAGTGGAACGATTGGGCCGGTAGCTCAGTTGGTTAGAGCAGGGGACTCATAATCCCTTGGTCGCGGGTTCGAGTCCTGCCCGGCCTACCTGAAAGGAATGCAATGGACTGCTATCCTCGGCAAACCCCGGAAAAACCGGGGTTTTCTTCTGCGCATTGGCTGGCTGATGTGGCGGCTTGCCGACATAGTGCACGTCGAATTTTGCAGCGATTTGGTGGCGGCCTTAAATTGTGCAGTCTTCGTTTGTAGATAGTGTCGCATCGCCACCTTCGGCGTGTTTCCGATCCAGTCGCAGACACCCTGGATTGGAAATCGCTCTGCGAGCTCCGTTTCGCGCGACGAGCGAAGATTTTGGAATAGCTTTGACCGAGGCTGCAAGCCCGCTCGCTTGATAATGCGTTGAAATTGACTCCGCAGACCCGCGTTCGGGTCACTATGGCGAGTTATGACGAATTCTGTGCAGGGCTCTGCTTCATCAAATGCTTCAGCCAAGTGCTTTCGCCGCTGTGGGAACAGCGGAATGATGCGCGAGTCACCACCAGAAGATGTCCTGCCTTCGGACTCGTTACAACCATTCGTTCGCCAACCCTTGCTTTCGCAATCGCCTCGGAGCTGACGGGAATTGTCCACTGATCGCCAGTATCTACCAGTCGGTTCCAAGCTTCTCGATTGAACGCTCGAACGTCCATAGGGTTCCCTTTCCATATCGATGCTAGGGCAGGACGATCAGCCTGTTGACCATTGAACTCGCGCGGCAGCGAGTCATCCCGACGCATATCCTCTCCCGTCGAAGCAGACTCGAATTCCTGCTTCTGTGGCTCATATTTACCGCTCATGAATCAACTTACTTTCTCAGCGACTCGCGGCGTTATCCAGCACGAATCATGCTTCGCCATGCCGACGTACGGATAGTATTCGGCAGCCTTCGGAGCAGCCAAGAGGATTAGAGTGGTATTGAAGCCAGCAGCTTCGTGCGTGCGACGAATCAGCTCTCGACCAATGCCTTGCCGCTGGAACTTTTCGTCGACCGCCAAATCAGAAAGGTAGGTGCAATACCCGAAGTCCGTGATTGCTCGGGACACGCCCACGAGTTGGCTGTTGGCGCGAGCCGTAACAATGACATCCGCATTCGCCAACATCGATCGAATCGTTGTCGGTTCAGTTATCGGTCTGCGTTCCGCGAGCGTGGACCGACGAAGTACGTCAACGAATTCGTCTGGCGTGAGTTGGGGTTCGATCTGGTATGTCACTCGGTCCACGATACAGGCTCCTTAGCTTGGCCATCGCGCTGTCAACATCCAATTTGGGGCTTCGTCGGCGACTTCCCTCCGGTCGTTTCCAAAAGCGAGATTGTGTCAGGACGTGGACCGCGCGACCTGCTAAAAGAGTACGGGACCGCTGCGCAAGGAACAATCTGCAGCCGTAGTCACTTTCCGCGACTGTGTCGGTCATGGCAGCCCTGGGGCGAGTCTTGTTCGAATTCGGCAGGGCGTTGGAAAACACCAAGCTGCCGGAACATCCTGACTACGAGCAGGCATGTGCCGCTTTCATCAAGACGCGGAACAACGCAGTCACGTCGTGGTGGACGAGACGACGAGTCCGTTCGATCACGGCGTCCATGCGATTGCCTTCCCAACCAAAACTCATCAAATGCCCCGCCTACGGTGGTTTAGGTGGCAAGCCAGGAAACAGAAAGCGGATGGGCTGGGATTCGAACCCAGGGTACCCTTACGAGTACAGCAGTTTTCAAGACTGCCGCCTTCGACCACTCGGCCACCCATCCGTCTCTAATTATTCAAAGCATTTGGCGAAATTGTCGGCGTACCCACTGCGGAATACTTGATCCCCACCAGACGGTCGGGCTCCGTAACCAAAATCTGCTGCGGCAAACTTCAGCGGCATCACGCGAATGGCGTCGCATGATCCCACGCCAATGGCACAGTCTAGCAAACGCCAGAAACCGGACAAGTTCTGAAAGTCGCCATCAGCGTGGCCCGCTCCTAAATGCCAGTGGCCCACGTGAGAACCCGCTCAGCAGACCGTTTCACCATTGTAGGTAACGGTCAGCCCTTGTTCGAACAAGTCGCTCTACGATCAGTCGAGGCCCCAGTCCGATTCGCAACGAGCTTGCAAGGCAACGGCGAGTCGACTTGCTGATGTGTCGTCCGGAACGAGTTCGAGGATGAAACGGTTCTCAACGAGAGTTGGTCGGGGGGCGAGTTGATGTTGACGATCTTCGATAGGTTACATGTTGATCTCGTAACCTTTGCGGTTTTCGCGAGAGAGGAACGAGTTTGCTTGATCGTCGCCGATGATTTCTCGCTTGTCTGGATCCCACTTGAGTTCACGCCCCAGTCGCATGGCAATGTTGGAAAGGTGGCAAATTTCGAGCATTCGGTTGTGCGTCCAAACATCGGAGATTGGCTGCTTACGGGCATTCATGCCTTCAATGAAGTTAGCGGTGTGATTCTCGCTGACCTTTCCACCATAGACGTCTTCAATAGCTCCATCCGGCAGCGGATTATCCTTTAGATCTTCAACCGGTTTTCCGACGATCTTGCCCCGGTTCACGAAGAAACGACCGTCTGTTCCTTCAAAGAGAATTCCGTTATCTCCTTCGCTGGTGATGATCATCTCAACATTGTTGGGCATGTCGACTTGGATCTTGAAACTGGTCGCAGCGTTGTATTGATCTTGCACAACGGGATGCCCTTCCTTGTACTCCACCGGTAACGAGTATTCGAGCGGCTTCACCTTAGACGGGCCGGTGTCACTTGCACCTAACGCCCAACAGGCAATATCAACGTGATGTGCACCCCAGTCAGTCAGCTTGCCGCCAGAATACTCGTGCCAGTTTCTGAATGAGTAGTGACAATTACTGAAGAGCGGTACACCGCCACCGTAACCCTGGCGCAATTCGGGAAGCGCACGGTAATCAACCTTCGGCGCTGGTCCGAGCCACACCTCCCAGTCGAGACCTTCAGGGACTGGGGCTACTGGAATCACGGGCGAAGCCTCCATGCCATTAATTCCGCAGGTCACCTTCGTGACTGTGCCAATCCGGCCATTTTTGACAAGTGCGACGGCCTGAAGGAAGCGCTGCTCGGATTCCGTTCGCTGCATCGTGCCAACTTGAAAGACGCGACCAGTTTCTTTCACGACTTTCTCGATTAACTTGCCTTCTGCGATCGTTAACGTGAGGGGCTTCTCGCAATAAACATCTTTACCCGCATACATTGCTTCGACCGCAATCTTCGTGTGCCAGTGATCGGGAGTCGCGATCATAACGGCATCAATGTCTTGCCGATCGAGAATCTTCCGATAGTCTTTGTACGAGTCCGGTTTCTTACTCTGTGACTTCTCTGTCTTCGCAACATTCTCACCGAGCACTTTTGAGTCGACATCAGCGAGTGCCGCAAAATCAGCGAACTTGAATGACTTTGAAGTAATCGCCCAACCTTGGTTCCGCAGCCCGATTGTGGCAAAAACCGGTCGGTCGTTGGGCGACTGGTAGCCGCAGGCTTGGCGTGTCGATGGGCACAGGATGGCAGCCGTCCCCGTAGCGGCGACACCCTTTAGAAAACTACGACGAGTTGTTTTGCGAGATATCGTCATTGAGCAAACTCCTCTTGGAGGCATATATCTGAAAGGTACATAAGGCTTGAACAACGTGATCGCGACAACGCGCGGTTGCAATCGTGACTCGACTAGAACTCATGGAGAGCGTCGGTTGGGCAACACCAGTAGATCATAACCACAATTGTCAGTTGATTGCACGCAAACATGCGATTTGTCGTTGCGGTCGCCGTTTCTCATCCGGATCCAGTTGGGGGTCTTGTGCTTTTTAGTGCCCGACCGAATCAAACGAAATACTGTGCGTTGCATTACATTTATGCGAAAGGACGATTAACCAGAGCTCCTGAAGCGGAATGCGGCTTCAGCATCAGAGTCAAAACTAACTTCCGAAGCCGGTCGTGATTCGAGCCGATGTAGTGGCACATATCGGCGGTTGCGACTCGAAAGACGGTCCCGCTGGGACTGACTCTCGAAGTTTCAGCTCTTCTCTCAGAATGCGGTACTCCTGAGGACCTTCAAAGGCAAGCTGGCATTTACCTGGGCGCGACCCCATAAACGTAATTGTTAGTGGCGCGTGACCGGCAACCTGTACAACAACACTTTGTCCGTTCTTGCGAGTAAAAGTTAGCATTACGAATTTTCCTATCCTTGGATAAACGCTGGTCGCGGCAAGACGCATTCGATGAAAGCGTGAAGCCCAGCAAAGGCGATGTGCATCAGAGAATGACAGCGGGTGCTGTGAAGACAGCACCGGAAAGAGACGTCACGCACTCGGAGGCGGGGTGTGAAGAGTCACGAGCGGCACCCAAAACCCACAGAAATTTGCTACTGATTTTCGGCCTCGTGACATCCATGCACTCCCATTAACGAACTGGGGAGATTGTAGTGAACATAAGATCACTGTCAAGGGCGACTGACCGACTCAACGCAACACACTCGCCACCTCTACGTGCGGACTTCGGTCAACAGATCGATCGTCACAAGGCCCGTGGCTATGACGACTGTTGTGAACAGCAGAAACATGGCGAACTCGTTTAAAAAGGTGGGGGAAACGTCGGCTGGTGAATCTGTTGCCAGCCGCGCTCGTCGGGTCACGCAGCAGATTAGCAGACTAATGCTGCTTCTGGGAAGTCCAGCAGCACTGATACTAACATACTGCTAGCAATCGTTTTGCAGCATTTTATCACCCACGATTGAGCGTCGGTCTCGCGCGTCTGAGGCGAAAAAAACTTGCGATTGGGCCTACTAACTTTCACGAAAGAACCGACGTCGCAGAGACACCCTTAGAGATTCGCCTTGGTTCAGAGCCCCTGAAGACCGGTCGACCTTAGCGTTAAACACTGTAAATTTGACAATGCGGAACGCAGGGAATATAACAGGCTCTCCGTCATTTGCGGCAGCTGGGTAACCATTAAATTCGCATCTTCAGTATCAAAGGAGCACTTAGATGAAACACTTCGGAATTGCTACCGTCTGCGCGGTCATGCTCATTGGAGCAACTTCTTACGGCGCCGGTCCGGGACAAAAGGGCGATGCCTTGCAAAAGGGAGGCGGAGCCTACCAGAAGGGTGGTGCGATCGTCCAGAAGGGTGGCGTGGCTCAAAAGGACGGTGTTGTCCAACACGGTGGACCAGCACAAAAGCACAGTCCGGCACAAAAGTATGACGCTGCACAGAAAGGTGCCGTTGCCGTTCAAAAGGGAGGTGGCGCTTCGGTTCAGAAAGGTGGTGTCGTACAAAAGGGTCATGTTGTACAGAAGGGTGGCTTAGGTCCAGTCCAGAAGGGCGGAGGTGCTGTTCAAAAGGGCGGTGCCGTCCAGAAGGGTGGACCGGTACAGAAGTACTAGGGCACACAGCACGAGCCACGTTGAGCTTACTTCACCGACAAGCGTCGAGAGCGAATTCGCGGCCATCTGTTGAATCTTCGCAACCCGCGGACCAGACTAATCTGTTCCGCGGGTTGTTTTTGTAAGTTCGGTAGTCCCGAGCTGGTTTGTTTCCGTTGATCTTTTAGAGTTGCTTCACTACGGGCGAGGTTTGATATGGGGACGTCTATCGGCGCAGCTCTGCTGGCGCTCGCATTCAGCATGTCACAAGTTGCCGGCGAGATCGATCAAGAGGATCGCGACTTCCAAAACAAAGTTTTCCAGCAGTGGTGGGGTAAGGACATCGTCTGGAAATTCGATGCGCTGCCAACCGATGGCAAGGTTGCTGAAAAACGTATTCCTTACTCCGGGTACATCTATCCTGACACGTCGGGCGGGACCATCTCCGCGCTTCGCAAATACGATCTGGCCTTCCATCAAGGTCGCTTACTAGCAACCGATCATGAAAGACGAGACACATCACTCACTGAACAAGTAACTCGACAAGTGACAGAACGATTTGGTTTGTTCGGCGGCCAAATACGAACATATAACATCGTCACGAACGCAACTCCGGCGTGGTATGGACACTGCAATGGGTGGACCTCGGCCGCGATACGTCACGCGGAGCCACAGAAAAGTGTGACCCGAAACGGCATCGTCTTTACACCAGCTGACATAAAGGGCTTGCTCGCCGAAATCTATTTATACAACGATCCCCAGATGCTGGCCGGCGACGGAGAAGAGATTAACCCCGGGGTACTGCACGCCATCCTCACGAATTGGTTGGGTGCGGGTTCACATCCCATCGGAATGGATTCGGATCCGGGCAAAGAGAAGTGGAATTATCCGATTCACGCTTATTCCACACGCACCGCGCAATACGACCCGAACTTTGTCGATGTTGCAATGAATATCACCTATGCGATGAGCAGCCGTGGGGAATTTGATGCGAGCCCTCGAATACCTGCAACGAAGTACTTTCACTATCGATTGAGTCTCAACGACGCAGGAGAGATCGTTGGCGGTTTGTACTATCGGGACAGCTCCCGAATCGACATGCTGTGGGTGCCATTGCGCCCCAAGCCGAGCGGAAAGGAAGGAAACGAGCGAGGCAATCCCCATGTCGATGTGGAAGAAGTCTTAGCGATTTGGAGAAGTTCGGTTCCGGACAACCTACGTCGAAACTGGGTGATCATCGATCCGCCCAACAGCAATCCCAGAATTACAAGCGCAAAGTCATCAACCGTTAGCGAAAATCAATCACAAGTCTTACAAGTCACAGCCAGCGACCAGGACCTGGAGGAAGGTCTGTCTTTCGTCGCATCACAACAGCTTACGTTTGCCGTCACTGGGGGCGCCGACCAGGCGGCATTCGCCATCGACGAAAATACCGGCGAATTAACCTTCACCGCCGCTCCTGACTTTGAGCAACCCACGGACAACAACCAAGACAATCAATATGAAGTCGAGGTAAGTGTGAACGATGGTGCAGGCGGGCGGGCCGCACACAAGATGCGAATTGTCGTCACCGATACGAATGATGCTCCGACAATCCTTTCAGGACCGCGTCTACAAACGATGGAGAACCAGACGGCAGCGATTGCGGTCGCGTTTGAAGATCAGGATCGCCCGGCGCAAGGCGTGACTTGTTCGCTCAGCGGTGGGGCAGACCTAGAACGCTTTTCGATCGATCCAGAGTCCGGCGTATTGAAGTTCATACAGAACCCCAACTATGAGAAGCCGCTCGATGCTGATGAAGACAACGTGTACGAACTCGAAGTCACCGTCAGCGACGATGAGGGAGCCGCGACATCTCAACTAGTCCAAATTGTGGTAACGGATGCCAACGATCCGCCGGTTATTTTGTCGTCGAACTCTCAGCGGGCTGCCGAGAATCAGCTGACAGTATTTAAGCTGAAATATGAAGACGAAGATGAGTCCCGGCAGTCGTTATCCTGCTCCCTGACCGGCGGATCGGACCTTGATCGTTTCACAATTAATTCCAAGACGGGGGAACTCTCATTTAAGTCGATGCCAGACTTCGAAGATCCCGCTGACTTGGATCTAGACAACATATACGAAGTCGAGGTTTGCGCGACTGATGACGCAGCGGCTTCCGTAAGGCAACTCGTCAGTGTCACGGTTACTGACGTTAATGATGCGCCAGTCATTACTTCGACAAACTCGCCTATCACGAAAGAGAATGAGCTTGCTGTACTGACGATCTCACACCGCGACGAAGACAAACCGCCGCAATCGATCACCTACTCTCTAGTAGGCGGTACAGACCACGAACTGTTTTCCATCGACGAATTGAAAGGCCTACTGACTTTCAACGCACTACCCAACTTCGAGAAGCCTTTGGATGCCGATCGAGATAACCGCTACGAAGTTGAGGTAGGCGTCAGGGATAGTGCCGGAGGCATTAGCTCACAGTTGCTCTGTGTCAGCGTGACCGACACCAACGATGCGCCCATCATCACTTCAAACAAAACGATGAAGCTCGCCGAGAACGGAACGTCGTCGGTTGCGATTTCCGCAACCGATGAAGATTTGCCATTGCAGCGGCTTGCATTCTCGCTTTGCGGCGGCGGAGATTGCCAGAGGTTCGCCATCGACGCAAAATCCGGCGAACTGAAATTCAAGCGGGCACCCGACTTCGAGAACCCCGCGGATGCAAACAAAGACAACAACTATGAAGTCGAGGTTAGAGTCGAGGACGCTGATGGTGGGGCTGTGACACAATTCGTGCAGGTGTCCGTAGTCGATGCTAACGATCCTCCGGTGATCGTGACGAAGGGACAGATAGAAGTGCCGGAAGGGGAATCGATTGCGGCGTTGATCGTGGCGAGAGACGAAGATCAAATACCGCAGAAGCTCACGTATTCGCTCCGGGGCGGCGCTGATCGGAAACGATTCTCTGTCAACGCGACGACCGGCGAACTGACTTTCGTACAAGTGCCAGACTTCGAGCACGCTGGAGATGCTGATAAGGATAATATCTATGCAGTCCGGGTGAGGGTCGACGATGGCGCCGGTGGAATTGCGATGGAGATGCTTCGGATCACCGTCGCCGATGTCAACGAGCCGCCGGTGATCACATCAAGCGACACTGTCGAAGCAATCGAAAACCAAGTATTTGCATTTACGATTTTGTGTACCGACCAAGACATTCCCGCGCAGCGATTTACGTATAAGATCGTGGGGGGAGACGACCGAGAGCGTTTCGCCGTGGACAGCGGAACGGGCGACACAATCTTTCTGAAGTCACCGGACTTTGAAAATCCGTGCGACGCAAATCGAGACAACGTCTACGAAGTCGAACTCGAAGCCGAAGACAATCAGGGTGGTCGCACTTCTCGACTGTTTCAAGTTACGGTGATCAACGCCAACGAACATCCAACGATTACCTACTCGCCGAAAGTCCAAGAAAATCAAATCGAAGTGCTTACGGTCAATGTCAGCGACGAGGACATGTCGACCCGAGAGATCACCATTTCGATTAGCGGCGGTAGTGATCGGGACATATTCAACATTGATTCTCGCACAGGCGATTTGTCATTCAAAACAGCGCCCGATTTCGAGAATCCAACCGATTCCAACCAAGACAACATTTACGAAGTTGAGGTCAAAGTGGAAGACGGCGACGGTGGGAGTGCATTGAAGTCAATCCGTGTTAAGGTCCTTGATGTCGACGAGGTCCCGAGCAAGCCCGAATCGTCAGGCGGCGAAGACAAGCCGGAAACCGCAGCGAAGGACGAAGCAGAACCGCCGGCCCCGCAAACGCAAGACTGACTTTCGCGACCCGCTTCCGCCCCTAACCTCCAACCTTAGTCGGTTTGTATTCATGATCGCGTTTGCGAATCACTTCGGCCTTCACGATTTTGTCCGGTTCCGGTAACTCACCACGGCCGCTCGGGTCGCGCCGTTGAAGCTTGGCGAGCACTTCCAGGCCGTCGATCACGCGGCCAAAAACGGTATGGCGTCCATCTAGATGAGACGTTCGTTTAAAAGTCAGGAAGAATTGTGAACCGCCAGTATCGCGGCCTGCATGAGCCATGCTCAGCGTACCACGGAAGTGATCGCGATGATTCTCCTGGTAACACTCACAGGCGATGTTATATCCGGGACCACCAGTACCCGTTCCATCCGGGCAACCACCTTGAGCCATGAATCCCGGCAACACACGGTGAAACGTCAAACCATCGTAAAATCCCGACTCTACCAAGCTCACAAAATTACCGACCGCCTGGGGCGCTTCGTTTTCGTAGAGCTCTACCGTCAAACTGCCTTTGCTCGTTTCGACTCTCACACGCGGCAGGTCGTTTGCCTCAACTTCTTTAGCTCGAGTCGCCTGCTCAGCCGCCCACGCCGCTTTCGCCGTGGGTAAGTCTTGCAACGCAATTTCTGCCTCTTGAGTGAGCACATTCGCCGCTTCCGCGCGTTTCAAATGCGTTTCCGCCGTCTCAAAGTCATCGACGCAGTAGGCAGCAACTCCGATGAAAGTATCTAGCGCCGGAGTCTTACAGCCTTTGTCGACAAGCAACTTCGCCAACCCCAGCGCGGCTTCAAAATCGTCTTGGCGAACATCGTTAGCAACAAGGCCTACCAATCGCTCTTCGACGCGATCGTCCGCTCCGGGGTCTGCTTGATAAGCAGCGATCGCGGCCGCACGCAACTGCGGCACTAACTTCTTACTCTGCTCGACGAGATCATTGTAATTACTGATAATTGCCGCGCGTTCGGCTGCAGGGGTTGTCCGATATTTGGCAATCAGATCGCTAATTTGATCGTTAATTTTTGTCCACTCGGCATCGACGTCATTAAAACTCCGCGCCGGCGCGTCTTCTGCGTTCACTGTCGTAGTCACGGGGAAAAACGCGGACAGCGTAACCAAGGCACAAAAACAATATCTCATGAGGATTTTTTTCCTACTGGACCTTATTGGGGACGTACTCATGGTCACGTTTCCGAAGCACTTCGATTTTCTCGATTACATCGGGCTGCGATTTTTTATCGGCATCGGGGCTGATGCGTTGCAGTTTCGATAACACGTCCATACCTTCGATCACTCGCCCAAATGCTGTGTGCAAACCGTTCAAATGCGACGTGGGTACGAAGGTGACGAAGAATTGCGATCCACCGGTGTCCGGACCGGCATGGGCCATACTGAGCGTCCCGCGGAAGTGCTTTCGGTAGTTATCTTGCTTGCACTCGCAGTAGATGTTGTAGCCGGGCCCTCCGTTGCCGGTTCCGTTCGGGCACCCGCCCTGGGCCATAAAGTGTTGGAGTACGCGATGGAACGTCAGGCCGTCATAAAACTTCTTCTCAACGAGGCTAATAAAATTCCCAACGGCGCCCGGTGCTTCATTCTCGAAAAGCTCGACAATCATGTCGCCCTTGGATGTCGTGATCTTCACTCGTGGCAGGTCGTCGGCCGCAGCTTCTTTTTCACGAATCTTTTTCTCCTCCTCCCAATATGTTCGATACTCGTCGAGCAAAGAAACGTATTTTTGTGCCTCCTCCGACATCGCCCCCCGCTCGGAGGCGAGTTTTAGATACTTTTCGGCGCTGTCAAAGTCGTTCAGGCAAAACGCGACGATAGCACCATTTGAAAAGATTTCGGCAACGTCGCAGCCGTTATCGATTAACGCCTTGGCTACAACATTCGCATCCTCGTAAGCGTCCCTTTCGGAGTGATCGGCCAGTAGTTTTACGAGGAATCGAGTCAACTCACGATCTTCATTGGGAGCCTCGGCGAACGCCGCAGCACCAATACTACCAATCTCTTTCACCATCTGGTCGCCCTTGGTCATCAGCTCGTTCCATCGCTGAAGGATCGGAACAAGTGCGTCCTCGGGAGCCTCGTTGTACTCGGTTTGCAGCGCTCGCAATTCTTTCAGCAAGCTCTTCCATTCCTCAAGTTTCGCGGCGAAAGCTGTCGCGGCGGAACCGCTTTCTGCCGCAACTTCGCTGGTTGTTGGTGAAGTCGCGGGTGTCGTCGTTGGCTCGGCAGTTGGCGTCGGAGATTCGGCCTCGGCTGCAGCCGCTGGGGTTGGCTCGGCCTTGCTAGGTTCAGGTGGGGCCTCGGCGGGGGTTGTCGGTTCTGCTTCTGCGGCAGGAGCTGCGCCGACCGGATCAGCTTCTTGCGACAGAGCCATGCCGCAGATCCCGACGAAGGACACCGGAAGAACGAAGACCAAGAAACGTGCCAGGGATCTAATCGAGCTAATTCTTCGCAACATTTATCGCACTCCTGGTGCTAATCTGATACGGTGATTGTGGTGAGACGAGTAATGCGGAGGTCGCATCTCGTGTTGTGATCCGATGTTACGAGGCTGGGGCCGCTCGAACCAACTCGCCGCAGGATCTTGACTCAAACCGCGGCTGACTCGTGCAGCAGGTTATACGATCCGGGTATCGATCCGGTTCGTAAAGATTAACATAGCGAGTTTAAGTGGGAAGGCGACACCATCAAGGGACTCCGCTGTTTTTTCGCGACAAGGATTTTCAGCAAAATGGCGCGAAAGCCCAAAAAATTTGGCTCTGATGGCCATCGTCGGCAGAAGAATGTGTCGACGATGCTGCGTGTCATTGGTGGTGATCTGGGCGGACGCAGCTTTCGTTACAACGGCGATGCCGGCTTACGACCAATGAAGGACCGTGTTCGCGAGGCGGTCTTCAACCTTATCGGTCCCGCCACGAACGGAATGGAAGTGATCGACTTATTTGGCGGAACGGGCGCCATGGCGTTCGAGGCGCTAAGCCGAGGAGCTATTTCCGCTCGAATCGTGGAACGCCGCTTTCCGAACGCGAAGACCATCACGGAAAACGCCGAGTCGTTGGGCATCGCCAATCGGATCATGGTACAAGCTGGAGACGCCTTCATCGTCCACAAGACGCTTTCGCCGCCATCTGTACCGGCCCTGATCTTCATATGCCCGCCGTACGATTTTTACGTAAGTCGGACTGAAGAGACGCTCGCTTTGATATCAAAGATGTGTGAAATCGCCCCCTCTTCAAGCCTAATTCTGGTTGAGTCTGATGGGCGTTTCGATACTGAACTGCTTCCGAATGCTATGGCTTGGGACGTTCGGACCTATGCGCCGGCAGTAATCGCCCTCCACGAAAAGCCATAAGCCGGCGCGCCATACATTTGACCTAATGTTCAGGGAGTTGCGAGGTACTCCATGCGGCGTTGCACGCCGTCGGCGTTCTTCTGTTTGAGACTCTTGAGGGAGTTTAAGCTTACGTCGAACTTGTATCCGGGCTGACCATCGCGAAGTAATACGACGGTATTCAGAATCAGATTGGCTTCATCCGGGGAAGTCGTTCGTTCGAGACAATTCATGATCGTCGGTTGTGGCTCCGCGGCACCTATCAGCCCGAGAAACTCGGCGGCGCGAACTCGTACGAGCAGTTCGGGGTCACTCGCTGCGACTTCTTTTGCTTTAGCGGCGAAAGTTTCGGCGGCGAATCCGTGAGTGCTGCACGCAATCAGTGCCCAATACCGTTTCCACGGGTCGGACGACCCGAGGGCCTGTTCAATTGAGGACGACGCGTCAGCGAAGGAAACAAGGCTGAGATCTGCGATGTCGACCAACTCGGCGATGTTTGACTTGTTCGATTGACCGAAGGCGACAGGATCGTCGAAAGCATGATCCACCAGATAACTTTCCGGATACATGCTCAGGTCGGGCAGTCCAGTCACGATCTCGCGCAACCGATTGCGGAGTTGAACAGTAATCGCCGCGAATTTCGGATCGGTCGCCAGATTCCTGGTTTCGTAGGGATCACTTTGGATGTCGTACAGTGCTTCGGCAGGACGAGACTCGAAGAATTGTCGTTGGATCTCGCTCAGCTTCCCGGCATGATAGAGCTCGCGCCACTCCTCATAGGCCAACATCCGGTAGCGATAATTGTTTTGCAGCCCGTCGAAGTTGAATGGCTGATAGCTGCGGACGTACTCATACCTCCCCTTTCGCAGCGTGCGGACGAGATCATATTTTTCGTCAAATCGATCTGCATAGCCAAACGCTTCATCGCGTCGATTCACTTCTTCGATGGTGACATCTTTGCCCAGGAACGGTCGCCCATCGACCGCATCCGGCGTTGCGATCCCTGCGAGATTCAGCAGCGTCGGCCCGAAGTCGATGAAGCTGACAAAACCTCGAACGCGTGTATTGACCGGGGCGTCGACAAGGTGTTTCCAATTCGCGGGAATACGTACAACCAGCGGAATATGTAACCCGCTCTCGTAAGCGTAGCCTTTGCCACGAGGTAGGACACCGCCGTGATCGCCAAAATAAAAGACAAACGTATCTTCGAGCACGCCGTCCGCCGCGAGCTGATCCACAACTTCACCGATCTGCTGATCAACGGCCTGAATGCGATCGTGATAACGGGCGTACGTGTAGCGGAAAGTAGCAGTGTCGGGATGATACGGCGCGACGAATACCGCCGTGGGATCGGTTTTCGTCGCTTCGGTCTCCATGACCTTGCGGGAGAAGTGAAGAGAACTTTCGTGGGTGGTCGTAAAGCTCTGCTGATAGAAAAACGGCTGCCCAGATTTCCGCTGACGCCAGTGCGATTGCTTGGATGATTGATCCCACACACCCTCGCCTTCAAGAGCGTTGTAGTCTTTCTTGTTGTTATTTGCCGTGAAATATCCTGCGTCGCGAAGATACGCCGGAAACATTCGCATCCCATCCGGCATGGGCACGGTGATAGAGCGACGATGGTACTGTGTGCCGATTCGCGGGGCATAACAGCTTGTGATCAAGGTCGTTCTTGCAACGCTGCAAACCGGAGCGTTCGAGAAAGCATTCTCGAACACCAGCCCGTGCTTTGCTAGTTCCGCGATGCGAGGCGTCTCGGCCCCATGTTCATTAAAGAGTTTCAAGTAGTGTGTTGAGTTGTCCTCGGAAATCAACCAGACAAAGTTGGGGCGATCCGCAGCCTCGAGACGATTCAGGCAGGCGAACAAAGTAAGCAGCGTGAGGGCAGAGCGGAGGATCATATCTTTCATTCCGAACGGTCGAGGATCGATCGATGGGGGACTCATCTTGAATTCACGGTGACTTTTGATTTTTCTTTTCCCTTTGCGGTTTTGCCCGCGGCTGTTTCGGTGGTCCATAGGTTGCAAGCAGCGTTTGCTCGACAAGTCTGCGATCATCCCGATTCACAAAAGCCGCGAGCATGGGGTCACCAGTCGCAGTCATCCAGCCCTGAAGCTTTGCTTGCAGCCCGACAATGGCGTCACGATGTTCCGGGCTGTAGATGAGATTGTGAAGACAATCGGGATCGTCTTTTAAATCGTAAAACTCTTCCGGCACACGGTAGCGGAACAGTTGAACGCGTGCGGCGATTTCCGGGTCATGCTTGGCGGCTTGGTTCATAGCTGCCATCGTTAGCCCCTCGTTGTTATTCCGATAGACATGCTCGCCGTTGGAGAACGGATTGTAAATGTAGCCGTACTTTGCATTCTGCACGCACCGCATGGGAACATTATCTCCGCCAGCCTTCCCATCGATCTGCGTAAACACAAATTCGCGTCCGCTCTGTGGCAAGCCCTTCAACAGTGGCACGATCGATTGACCGTCGAGTTCGACCGGTGCTGCAACGCCCGCTGCATCAAGGAATGTTGGAAACAGATCGATTCCGGACACGAAGTCTGTGCGATTGGCTGTTCCTGGTCCAACGACTCCCGGCCAGCGAACAAGCAGCGGTGTTCGAGTGCTGTGGAACCATGCGTTGCACTTGGCGAAAGGCACCGCGATCCCATTGTCGGACAAAAAGACGACAATGGTGTTGCTCGCGAAGCCAGACTCATCAAGTGCGTCCATGACTCGGCCAAACGTATCATCAAGGCGACGCGTTGAATTTAGATACTGCGCCAGTTCATTGCGGACTCCGGGCAAGTCTGGAAGAAACCCCGGCACGTCGACCTCGGATGGTTCGTAAACCCTGGATGGCATCGCCGCGCCTGCCGTCAACTTTTTTGGGTTGCAATAAGGACGGTGTGGATCATGCGAGTTAACCATGAAATAGAACGGCTTGTTGTCCGCCTTACACTGCTCAAAAAAGGTTCGGCATCGTTGGTAATAGATTTCCGGATTCCGCCCGTTGCCAAGGTCTTTCTGATCAAAACTGTAGTCCCATTTCGTCGCAGTGGTCGGCGTCGAGTGGTCCACTTTACCGAGAATTCCTGCCAGATATCCGGACGCCTGGAAGGTCGTCACAACCTCGGGTGTCCCGGCGTTTGCCTTCATAAACCCCATGGCTCCGCTGCGATGGCTGTACAGTCCAGTCGCGATGACGGCGCGGCTGGGAACACATATCGCCGCGTTTACATGAGCCCGATCGAATAACATCCCTTGTCTTGCAAACCGGTCTAGATTCGGAGTCAGATCTTTAACACCGCCGCGGAACACTCCCAGCGACTCCGCGTGAAGATCGTCTGCGGTAAACAGCAGGATGTTTAGAGGTTGCGTCTCTTCAGCGCTCCGGGAGTTCAAAGGTAAACTCATCACAAGGCAAACTGCAACGACGCACGTCGCCTTCCAAATCCTGTGGGTCATATGGGCACTACTGCTTGAGGTTAAAAAGAGGCGATCCACATCTCGGACGTATTAAACGGTCCCGAAGTCCTTGATCATAGTCAATAGCTGCGGGAGATTGCCAATCCTTATCGCATTCAGCCCCACGGTTGCGAACCGATGTCCGATACTTTCCAATAGTCAGCGTGATTTACGATGTGGGGGTGGAACCGAATTTACTGTGTCAGGTTGGGGAGGAAGTACCATGCGGTTTCAGGGTGGCCCGTACGACGGGCGCGACTTACCGATTCAACCACCATTTGCGAAGATAATGAGACTCCCGCGCGAGCAGGAGTTGGCCGCGTTCTTAGGCACGGCGGAGGATGATCCGGGTGTAACCGGATTACAGGCTTGGCCGCACCTTTACGAATTAGACGAAAATGTCGAGCCAGCGATCTATCGCTTCAAAGACACCTAAGCGCTTCAAAGACACCTAAGCGCTTCAAAGACACCTAAGCGCTTCAAAGACACCTAAGCAATCAAGCGTCGGGCTTGTCAAACCGAAAGACTTTGTCCAGTCGCATCGTCTGAAAGATGGTTTGGATGGTGGGAGAGACGTTTCGCAACCTCAAATTCACCCCATCTCGCTCTGTCGCGTTTCTCAATAGAACTAGTTGTCCGATCATCGCTGACGAACAATATTCGACCTTCTGAAAATCGAGGATAAGTTTCTGCTCGGCGGACATCTTACTGGCCATTTCCGTAAGCTCGTCACCGATTTCCATGATGCGGACTTCATCGCTGATGCTTCGTTCCAAAAACATCGCGACCACCGAGTCGCCTTCATTTTCGATCGTCATGGATCGCATCTCGAATCTCCAGCGGGGGCGAAGGACGATGAACGACTACCTGCTTAACACTCCTCGCCGATACTCCATTCCCCCAAGGGTACTACGATAGCAGGTTTTCCTCGTCCGATGAAGCTCTGGCGTGAATGAACTCGAAAAATGACCAAGACGCGACGACAAGCTTGACCCGCATATAATTGGTGGTTTAACATATTGACCGTCGTCGATGAGTTCTCGGTTTGGGTCGTCAGGCCGGGCCAGTTCAGTTTGCCTACCAAGATTCCCTCCCGCCTCTTGAATTACTCGGCCCAGCCGTCTTGCACGACGAAAGTTGGCCAATGATGAAACCTCGCTCGATTGCTCCCTTGTTGTTCGCTATTGCGGTTGCGCAAGTAGTGAGCGTTTCAGCAGCCGATGTGCCGCTGCATGGGTCGATTGATCGGATGGTCACGGACGCAAATCTGGGTGTGGTCGCCCCACTTGCAACTGACGGCGAGTTCTTACGCCGCCTGTATCTGGATCTGACGGGTTCGATTCCGCCCCACGATGTGGCTCGCGCCTTCCTAGAGGATAATGCGGAAGGTAAACGCGAGCGGATGATCGATCGCCTGCTCGGCAGCCCGCAATTCAGCCGGCACATGGCGAATGTCTTCGATGTGATGCTGATGGAAAGGCGTTCTGAAAAGCACGTGAAGAACGTCGAGTGGCAGAAGTATCTGTACGACTCGATTTCGCAAAACAAACACTGGGACGATTTGGTACGAGAGATTCTGGCGGCCGACGGAACAGACGAAAAGATTCGCCCGGCCACAGCCTTTTACCTGACTCGCGACGGCGAAGCAAACAGCATTACGCGCGATATCGGACGTATCTTTTTCGGTATGGACCTTCAGTGCGCCCAGTGCCATGACCATCCGCTTATATCGAGCTACTATCAAGCAGACTATTACGGAATATATGCGTTTCTGAATCGAGGCGTCCTCTTCACGGACAAAGACAAAAAGGTCTTCTATGCTGAGAAGGCAGAAGGCGATGTTACCTTTACTTCCGTGTTCACCAGTGAGAGCGACAAGACTTTTCCGAGATTGCCAACTTCGTTTGAGATCGACGAACCCTTCTTTCCAAAAGGCGAAGAGTATGACGTTGCTCCAGCGGACAAAGTTCGTCCCGTGCCAAAGTTCAGTCGCCGCGCGAAACTCGCGGAGCTCGCGACCAACGGCACGAACCGGCAATTCAACAAGAACATCGCCAACCGACTATGGGCTCACATGATGGGGCGTGGTCTCGTCGAGCCCGTTGACTTGCATCACGCTGACAACCCGCCTTCGCATCCAGAGTTGCTGGAGTTGTTGGGCGATCAGTTTGTGGCGATGGACTACGACGTGAAGGCGTTCTTGCGAGAACTAGCTTTGAGTGCGACGTACCAACGGTCGCTCGATGCTCCAGAGACGGTTGCTGAGCAAGTTAAGACGATCGAGCCTCATCTCGCTTCACTCCGTTCTCGCGCCGGTGAACTCGCGATCCAAGTTGCGAACACGCAGAAAGCCCTTGGCAGTTTCGAGGCGGAGTTCGATGCCGCGCGTGAAGTCGTCAATCCGATTTTTGACGAACTGATGACGGCCAGCGCTGCGATCGACACCACGCGCAAGGCAGCGGATTCGGCTGACAAGGCATTGGCCGATGCTCAAGCACAACAGACGGCAAAGCAAAGCACCCTGAACGCCATCCGTCCGTTAGCCACGACTACGAAAGAAGCAGCTGACAGATTGAAGGATGCGGAAATCACAGGTATCGCAACCCAGTTGCAGGCTCGAGCCGAAAAGCTCGCCGCCGAAGTTGCCACGGCGGACAAGGCAGTTGCAGCCAAGTCGCCACCTGCACAAAAAGCAAGAGAAGCTTTTGCCGCCGCGAAGCAGGCGGCGGACGCAGTGAAGGAGCGTTTCGACGCGGCGAGGACAAAGGTTCGGGAGATTGAGCCTCAACTTGCTGCTGCTCGTCAGGCACTGCGTTCTGCGACTCGATCCAAAGTGCTTGTCGATGATGAAATTCGAGCTGCCGAAGCGATCCTCGCCTACACCTACGCCGAACGCGTCTCGGCCGATGAAGCAACGCTCGAGAACTTGTATGAAGTGATGCGAGAACGCTGGGCAAACCGGTTTTCCGCGAATCGGCTCGAACACTTGTCTCCCGAGCAGATGGCGTGGTCAGTGATGGAAGCAACCGGTGTGATCGAGAATCAGCGAGTGGCGGCCGAAATGGAAGTGAACAAAACGCTGCCGCTTGATCCCGAGAAAGCCGCCGATCCGGATCAGCTTGCGGAGCGGGATAAGCAAACGGAGTCGTTCGTTTACGAGAAGACGAAGGGTAACATCGGCACGTTTGTAAAGTTGTTTGGCCACGGCGACGGCCAACCTCAAAGTGATTTCTTTGCGACGGTGGACCAAGCCTTGTTCTTCGCCAACGGAAGTGTTGTACAATCATGGCTGAACCCGAGCGGAAATAACTTGACGGCGAGGCTGGACAAGCTGGAAGAGCCAAAGGCAATCGCCGATGAGATGTATATTAGCCTGTTGACCCGACCGCCTAGCGAAGCAGAGACGGCGGAAGTTGTTGCTTACTTGAACTCACGTCCGGAAGACAAGCTAAATGTGATCAAGGAAATGACATGGGCGTTGCTCACCTCTGCCGAGTTTCGATTTAGCTACTAGCTGTTAACGACCGATAGCAAAGGGATTCATGATGAAGTGCTCTTACGCGTGCGGTACAGACGAACATATTATCGCAAGGCGACAGTTCTTCGGCGTTACAGCTGCCGGTGCTGGAGCAGTCGTCGGAGGACTGGGCATGTTGGCGCAACCGGCGAGTGCAACTCAACTCGCGAAGGATCAGAAACGCGTCGTTGTCGTCAACATGGCGGGTGGGTTGAGTCAGCTTGAGAGTTGGGATCCCAAGCCTGGGACTGATACCGGCGGTCCCTTCCGAGCGATTCCCACGGCTGTTCCGGGGATTCACATCTGCGAGTTGTTGCCAGAGACGGCCAAACAGATGAAGCACTTGTCGCTGGTTCGCAGCATCAACACGAAGGAGAACGACCACGGCAAGGGTGGTTACGCGATGTTCACTGGACGCCGACAAACGCCGGCGGCCGATTATCCGCGGCTGGGCGCAGTTGCGGCGAAAGCACTGTCTCCAGTTTCGAGTTCCTTGCCCGGACACATCGTCATCACCCCCGGGGGCAGCGGCGGGCGTGGCAGCGACTCGGCCTACCTCGGCCCCAAATACTCGAGCATCTCACTCGGTGATGGTAAACCACCGCAGAACACAGAACGCCCCGCTTCGATCAGCGAACAGTCGGAAGTTGCTCGACAAGCCTTTCGTCGACAAGTTAACGATCGCTTTGCACTAAGACGTCGAACCGCAATGACGGACGCTTACACCGCAAATTACGAACAAGCGTTGGAGCTAATGAAGCAGCGAGAGATCTTTGACATCACCAAGGAACCGCAGCAAGATCACGATCGGTACGGTGCACATGATTTCGGTCGACATTGTCTGCTCGCCCGGCGACTGCTCGAGAATGGTGTCACGTTTGTCCAGGTCACACATTCCAACTACGACACTCACAACGAGAATTTTAACTTCCACATCGAGCAAGTCGGTGAGTTTGATTCGCCGTTCGCAACGCTGGTGGCGGATCTCGCTGATCGCGGCATGCTGGAGAGTACGTTGATTGTTGTGCTGTCAGAATTTGGACGGACGCCAAACATCAACCAGAACTATGGTCGCGATCATTGGGGAACGGCATGGTCGATCTGCTTGGGTGGAGCTAAGATTCAGCCGGGTGCTGTGATCGGTAAAACCAACGACAATGGAACCGCCGTCGCAGACCGAGAAGTCGATCATGGCCACTTGTTTCACACCTACATGCAGGCCGTAGGCGTCGATTCGACGGGTTCCTTCGACGTTGATGGCCGCGAAATGCCGATCGCAGACCCTGCCGCTTCCCCCATCGGTGAGTTGCTCGCCTAGACTTCGACGAAAAGCAGAAGGAATTCCATGCGATTTGCAAATCTGGCGGGGCCTGCCGTTGTCACCGCGATCATCGCAGGTTGCGGTGGCTCGCCAAGTAACCCAGTTGCCGCGCCGGTCAACACGACAGCCAGTCAGCCTTTGGCGGCCAAGGAAGCTTCCCCTTCTGCAACTGAAGTTGCGGTCGATATCAAGAGCTGGGAAGAGATTCAATCTTGGGTGGCCAACCAGCATGGCAAGGTCGTTGTCCTGGATATCTGGTCAAACTCATGCGTGGAGTGCATGCGGGAGTTTCCACAGTTTGTCAATCTGCACCAAGAACTTCACGCTCGCGTCGCTTGTGCTTCCGTAAATGTCGACTACTACGGCGGCGACGCCGATATCGGCGAAGAGATCAAACCACGAGTGCTGAAGTTTCTAAGTTCTAGAAATGCCTCGATGCAGAATTTCATATCCAGCGACGCTGACGAAGATGTTTTTCGCAACATCGACACAGCCTCTATTCCAGCCGCAGTTGTGTACGACCGTGAGGGCAAGGTTCATACCGTCTTTAACAACGACGAGGCGGCTTACGGTCCCAGCGGGTTCAATTACGAAGAACACATCAAGCCACTTGTGGAGCAACTTCTTGCAAGTGAAGATGCGTCACACCCGTAGCGCATGAAAAAGCCGCGATGCTGATTTGCAGCACCGCGGCCTTGTTAACTTCGCAAGTAGCAAAACGCTAGTTGAGGATCTTTGCCAAGTCGGCGATAACCGAGTCAACGGCAACGTCCGATGCGGATGCAAAAGCGTGATTCGCTTTTACCTTGCCGCCTTCAGCCATGATGACGGTCACAGCGGCTTTGGCGTTCAAGCCGTAGTTGCCTGGTCCGTTCTCGACTTCATTGGGCACCACGAAAGGAACTTCCTTGGCCTTCGAAGCGGAAGCCAACTTCTTCGCTTCCTTCGACGCAGCCGACTTATCTTCGCCGATGACATTCACGAATGCTCGCAATTGCTTGCTGCTGTTTTCGCTAAGAGCCGCATCCAACTTTTGAACGAGTTGTACGACTTGCTCGTCCGAAGAACGAGTGAACACCATCACCTGTGGGCGACCACCATTCTTGCAGCGGTAGCACAGATTCTTGCCAACCGCGACACCATCATCTTCAGCACCCGCCAACTTGGTCACATAAAACGCGTCGATCAGATCGCCCGCTTGAAGACCGCTCTTGATCTCTTCGGCAGAAACGAACGAGGCGCTCGCAAATAGTACCATTACGCACGCAACAAACTTCAGACTCTTCATCATCAAAACTCCTTGAGACAAAATCGGGGAGGGAACATTTGGAAGGAACCACCAGGACGTTCGTTCTCGCCAGGCGGTCGACATGTGCAGGCCTCAGCCGCAACCAGAATACATTCTGTTGACAGCTGACTGGCAATCAGTATCCATTCTTACGTAGGCATATTCAAGACGTCGGTATACTATTTCACCATTCCGAACAGCTGTGTGCTATCATGGCCGTTTACGCCCCCTCTCTATTGCCTACCTAAGTGAATCACCCAGTTTTCGAGGATCTTCAGCGAATGTCGCGACAAACGGCCACTCGAATCGGATTCGTTCTACTAGTCTTAGTCTGGGGATTATTACTTGGCCAACGGTCGGGACAAGTGTCGGCCCAAGAAACCTCAGCTGCCAAGGAGGCAGCCATTTACCGCTCGCCGGTCGATTTGACGCTCGCTGCCGATGAATCTTGGCTGGCCACGGCCAATCAGACATCCGGCACGGTGTCGCTCATCGAATCAAAGAGCGGCACCGTCCTCGACGAGGTGAACTGTGGAGAGCATCCGGCCAGCATCGTTCGTTGCCTCGATGATCGCCATCTACTCGTTTCTTGCTCGTACAGTGGTGATCTCGTCTTGATCGAAGTGCAACACGGAACATTGCAAACAAAATCGGTGATTCACGTTGGCTTCGAGCCGGTGGGAATCGCCGTTGCTCCGGACGGCCAACATGCCTTCGTCGGCCTGGTCGCATCGGGCGAAGTCGCCGAGGTCGATCTTGTCCGAGGAAAACTCGCTCGGCGCTTCGGCGTCGGCAAATGGCCGCGATATCTGACAGTTTCGCCTGATGGCAGCCGGTTAGCGGTCGGTTGCAGTGGTGAAAATAAAATTGTCGTCGTCGATGCCAAAAGCGGTGAACGATTGTACGAAGAAGGCATGATCGGCGGAATCAACATCGGCCACATGCTGTGTTCACACGACGGACAATACGCTTACTTTCCGTGGATGGTCTATCGCAGCAATCCCATCACGCCGCGCAATATTCAATTGGGTTGGGTTCTGGCGAGTCGTATCGGACGGGTGCGTTTGGACGGCCCTTCCTATCGCGAAGCAATCTCGCTCGACGTGCCACGCATGGCCGTGGCCGATCCTCACGGAATTGCTATGAGCAGCGACGAGCGGCGACTTGTCGTGACCGCATCGGGAACGCACGAACTGCTCGTCTACCGACAGCCGGATTTACCCTACGTCGGAGTTGGTGGGCCCGGCGATTTGATCGATCGAAAACTGCTGACTGACAATGACTTGTTTTATCGTATCGATGTGGGCGGCCGACCGATGGGAATCGTCATGGCAAGCGACAATCGAACTGCTTATGTCGCGAACCACGTGAAAGATTGCATACAGGAAGTCGACATCGAGTCGCGGAAACTCCTTCGCGAGATTTCCCTCGGCCCATCGCCTGAGCCTTCGCTCGCACGGCGAGGTATGGAAATCTTCTATGATGGCCGACGAAGTCTCGATCAATGGTATAGCTGTCACAGTTGTCACTACAACGGTGGTGTCAATTCCAAAGCAATGGACACAATGAACGACGGCAGTCAATTGACGATGAAGACGGTGCTTCCGTTGTATCACGTACATCAAACGGGACCGTGGACTTGGCACGGTTGGCAAACTGACTTGCATGACGCGATGGGCAAATCGTTTACGACAACAATGCAGGGACGGAAAATTAGCGAAGAGGATACGCGAGCCGTATTGGCTTATCTCGAATCCCTAGAACCGCCGCGAAATCCTTACCGAAGTGCCGATGGTTCGTTGTCCGAGGCGGCAGTACGTGGAAAGAGAATCTTCGAGAGCCGCGAAGCCGCGTGCGCGAATTGTCATTCGGGAGACTACTTTACTGATGGCAAGATTCATGACGTCGGGCTCGGAGCAGACGAAGACCGCTACAACGGCTTCAATACGCCGTCACTGCGAGGTGTCTATCGCAAAGTACGTTTCCTGCACGATGGTCGAGCAAAATCCCTGGAAGAAGTCCTTACTGACGAGCACTCGCCGGAAAAGGTTGCGGGAGAGCAGCCGCTTTCGGAAAGTCAGTTGAGCGATTTGATCGCGTACTTGAAGAGCCTATAGGCGCTCCGCGAGTTGACCCTGCTTCCCGTTCGCTGCTATATTCATGCCTCTTGAAATCGATCACCACAGTCGCCGCGCCGCGTGTGCTGACTTTCATCGCAGACTATCAAAATCTGGAGAGTAAACGAAATGTCTACCGCAACCCAAGGTGGAATCTACGAAGACATCACGCAATGCATCGGCAACACGCCTCTCGTCAAATTGCGCCGCGTGAGCGAAGGTTGTGTCGCCACCGTGGTTGCGAAGATCGAGAATATGAACCCGCTGTGGAGTGTGAAGGATCGGATCGGCCGCGCGATGATAGATGCCGCCGAACGGGACGGCAAAATCAACAAAGACACGGTGCTGATCGAGCCAACGAGCGGCAACACCGGCATTGGCTTGGCGTATGTTTGCGCGGCGCGGGGCTATAAGTTAATGGTCACGATGCCAGAGAGTATGTCACTTGAACGAAGGCGAATGTTGAAAGCACTGGGTGCCGAGTTGGTGTTGACTCCGGCCGCCGAAGGTATGCCCGGCGCAGTGCGCAAGGCCGAGGAGTTGGCTGCCGAAAATCCCAATTACTTTGTACCGCAACAATTCCAGAATCCTGCCAACCCCGAAGTGCATCGGCAAACCACAGCGGAAGAGGTGTGGCGAGACACCGACGGTAAAGTCGATATCTTTATGGCAGGTGTGGGCACCGGCGGGACGATCACTGGTGTCTCGGAAGTCTTGAAAAAGAAGAATCCGAATGTTCGTTCAATTGCCATCGAACCGGCCAACAGTCCTGTGATCACGCAACGCAAAGCTGGCGAAGATCTAAAACCCGGTAAACACACAATCCAAGGTATCGGCGCCGGATTCATTCCAGGCGTGTTGAATGTCGACATCATCGATGAAGTCGTGCAAGTCAAAGATGAAGATGCGGCCAATACGGCCCGCGCGTTAGCTCGCCTGGAAGGATTGATGTGCGGGATCAGCAGCGGCGCGGCGGCTTGGGCAGCTCTCGATGTGGCAAAGCGCCCCGAGAATTCTGGCAAGCTGATCGTAGTCGTTCTGCCGGACATCGGCGAACGCTATTTATCGACGGCACTTTATCCGGAGTAGAACACAGTCGAAGCGTTCGCTATTCAACTGGCTCGGCCACAGACCGTTTGCCTCTTCGCGGAAACAAATGGCGGCTGATTGGCTCGAAACTATCGATGTCGTCGAAGTACATATAATGAGTAACTTCGACACGCTCAGGACAGATTTGAATCGTGTTCAGGGTGTTGCGTTGTCTTTCACGAGCGCGACCGCGACGTGAGGTCGTGGTGCCGCATTGGACGATAATAATGCCTTGGTGTCCGCTGCGGAGGTCCGGATAGATATCCAGTGAATCTCCAATGTAAGCGCGGTGCAAGTGGCCGCCGAGTACCATATCGACACCCATCTCGACAAAGCGTTTCATAGCACGTTTTGCCTTTGGCATAATGCGATCACGCTCATAGTCCGGTGCCGGCGCGAAGTGATGGTGCGCGACGACAATCTTGGCGAGACTTGCATCCGAATTCTCAAAGGAATCCGCACAGAACTGCAACTGCCGCTCACTAATACGACCGTTTGAAATCGCGCTGTGCGGAGCTGTCGAGTCGAGCCCAACAAACACGGCACCATCGACTTTCCATACACGATTCAGTTCGCGGGAAATGTGCTTCTTGTAGAGGCCGTGCGGATCGAGCATTCGTTCGCTGACCCGATACAATGGCACGTCGTGATTGCCCGGAACGACGACCGTAGGCAGCTTGGGCAGCTTGTCTAAAAAGGCCCGCGCCTGGGCGAATTGGGCGTCCTTGGCCCTTTGCGTGAAGTCGCCGCTGGCGACAATAACGTCAGGCGCCAGAATCGGCGCAAGTCGCAACACGGACTCACCAACTTTCTCACGATAGGGTGGTCCGAAATGCAAATCGGAAATATGCAGCAACTTCAACATGATACGATTAGTGCAGGATGACGACCGCATTTTAGCGTAAACGATTTCTGTGCGTCAGTAATCCGCAGCCAACTCTCCCGAGTTTACAAGAGCATGAAACGATCTTGCCTGATCCTTAACAAATCTGCGGGGCAAGCCACGGGCATTCGAGAACGCCTGACTCCGCTGCTGATTGGCCGTAATTGCCACATCCACGACAAGCGAGACGGCGAGGCTGTCGAGAGCCAGGCTCGTCGTGCTGTAAATGAGGGATTCGAGCGAATCATCGTCGCCGGTGGCGATGGCACGCTCAATCGTGTTGTAAACGGTATCGGGGCAGACCTGGCGCAGGTCGAATGCGGCCTGATCCCGCTAGGAACCGGAAATGACTTTGCCCGCTCTCTCAGTCTCCCACTCGACGACCTCCAATCAGCCGTAGCCATCGCGCTCGGTGATCGCGTCGTACCTGTAGACTTGATTCAAGTTACGGATAAGAGGACTTACTATGCTGTCAACGCCGTTTCAGGCGGGATGGCCGGCAAAGTTGCGGCAGATGTCCTGGACACCGATAAGGCTAAATGGGGAGCGTTCGCGTACTGGATCACGGCTTTTTCCGAACTGATCGACATGACGGCCAGTTCCTTGCATATCGATATCGACGATCGATCTTGCGACCTTCAAGTCTATGGTGTCATCATTGCGAACGGTCGTTATGTCGGCGGCGGCTTTCCCATCGCTCCTTCAGCAACATTGATGGATGGAAAACTGGCAGTCGTCGTGGTTCCAGTGCTACCGGCGTTGGAACTCATGTCCGCTGGCCTGAACTACGCTTTGGGGATAGGGCAACCGGAGTCAATCAAGATGTTCGAGGCGAAACGCGTCCATGTTAGCACGACGCCCGAACTTCATTTCAGCATTGACGGCGAACCCACTCGAGAACTGGAAGCAACCTTTGAGGTGGTGCCGCGGGCGATACGCGTGGCCGTCGGCCCGGCACTGACAGCTTCACCATGAAACGAAAGCTGACCGCATTTTTGCTGTTTGTTGTTGCAGGGTGTCTGCTCGCCTGGCTCTTCGAACATTGGTTGTCACTCGATCATTTGATCGCAAATGAGTTGTGGTTACGTCAGCAAGTCAAGGAGCATCCGCTACGAACTTACTTAATTGGTTTTGCAATTTACGTTGCGGCTTCGTTGATTCCCGGCACGGCAGGAAAATCGATCGTCTACGGCTGGATCTTTGGTCTCGCTGCTGGTCTCTTGATTGTAACTCTTGCATTGACGATTGCTGCGACCTTCTCGTTCTGCTTTAGTCGTTATGTTCTGTGCGAAGCAATTCATCGTCGATTGGGGCACTACGTCACCCACATCGACCGTGCACTGGAACGCGACGGGGCAAGCTATCTCTTTGCGATGCGACTCATTCACGTCCCCTACACACTCACCAACTACGCAATGGGTGCCACCACAATCCCTGTGCATAGCTTTATCTGGGCAACGCTATTCGGCTTGTTGCCTGGATCGCTCGTGATGGTTTATGCAGGGTCTCAGTTGCCGACGCTCGAAACATTGGCCGAGCAGGGCATCCTCGGTGTTGTCTCGCCGCAACTGTTCATCGCAGGAACGCTGCTCGCCATTTCGCCCATCGCTATCCGGTATTTACTGCGACGGTTCCGTTGGTGGCGGACTCCGACGCAAGTCCCGTGAGACGCGAGAAGTCATGCTGTCGAGTCTTTTCGCAGTCTCCATGCGTGGTAGATAGAAGGCAGATCTACCCGCGGCGAACGTAACACGATCGTTATCGCAACGGCTTCTAGATTCGTGGCAGTCACAGCCACCGCAGCAACACGAATCGGCCAGACGGACCAACCGGCAAAGAGCGCAAGCGAGGCAATGCTGACAAGCAACCAGCAAGTTTTGGCGGCACGCGTGTGATAGCTCGGAAAAGTTCGAAACTTTACAAACGCCGCGAGCACGCTCAGGGCATAGCTCGCCATGGCAATTCCCATCCAGATCCACTGGTCGGCAAGTTCTGCGTTTTTCAGCCAAAGCAAGCCAAAGAGCAACGCAAGGTACAGTGACACATCGGCAAGCGTATCAAGTTTCGCCCCAAGCTTTGTCTGCTGTTTGAGCAGAATTGCAAGCTTTCCATCAACCCAATCGGTCATTAACAGGAACGTAAGCAAGAGGACAAATGAACTCGAAGCGTCGGCAAGAGCGACTCCGACGAGGACGAACGACCCAATGAACCGAATCGCGCACAATGCGTTGGGGACGTTGAATAAACTTCTAAAATCTTCCGGGGAGGTCGTTTCTTCGGCCGGGGACATCACGCTTCCTCATCAGTGCCAGATCGAGCGCATCCACGCACCTTCGAAGCATAAGGTGAGACGAGTGTGGATTAGTTCGAGTCGCTAACTTGGCGGTTTGGACCAGTCTGTCGTACGTAAAGCTCGGTTGCCCCAAGCCCAAATCCATGCATGTTCTCGACGAATACGCGGACGTAGCAGGGCCCGACCGCATGTGCCGGTATCTTGAGAACCGAATCAAAGTCGCCCGCCGAACACTCGAACGAGTTGTTAGTCCATTGCCGATCATTGGACTGAGCATAGACCGTTGTATAGTCCGACAGAGCTTCGTCTCGCGGATCGAAGAAGGGTCGAGCGACAAAACGGTTCTTTAAGCGATCTCGGCGGCAGATCAGTTCGATCGTACACTGCCCGTCGATCGACGTGGTTCCTGAGACGCGCAACTCGCTGCCAGCCGCAGCTTCATTGACGGTCGTCAACGCAATCTCATGCGGGTGATCCAATCGCAGCAACGGATCGCCCAGCAAGTTAAACATCAATACATGCTCGCGACGTTCTTCATCGAGCATCTCGGGGGCCGGACTGATGACGGCTGCAATTGAATCCAGCAAGTGTCGTGTCGACTTGGCCGCTTGTTCGTCCGCTTGCAATTCGCGCACCATCTGACGCTTCGTGTACATCACCAACTCGCCCAGCGTCTTGCGACGCTTGACAAAGTACTGATCCATCAGTTCGTTACCCATGACCGCCATGGCATAAGGCATCGTGACTCGCGAACCGCAAAGCGCGGCCACAGGACCATCCGCGGCACGCACCATTTCTTCTCCAAGACAGTCAGACAGTTCGTCGAACGAGCCCGTATAGCAAGCTAGAAAGATTGCAATTGGACATCCGTTGGTGCAGTGAATCTTGTCAACGTCGTCCGTATCAAGAATGTGATAGTAACCGGCGGGCGTACGAACACGATCGAGAAAGCGGCGTTGGCCGTGCCCTATATAAACCCAGAACAACGAACCTTCGTTCAATCGATCAACGGTCGCTTGATGAAAGTGCCGGGGATCAGGACAGAAAGGACTTCGCCAACTGCCGTAAGTCATTGATGTTTCATATGCGGCTGGAATTCCCTCGGTCAATACCTTCTTGGTTGCCGTCTCGATCACGTTGTCTGCGACCGCTCCAAATCCACCCACTCCCGCTACGAAGTTCACGCGACGACGCCACACGCCGGGAGGCCGTTGTGTTTCATAGGCGATGATCTTGTTGATGATTGCCGTGAGCTGATGCGGCGTATCGACCGACAATCGACCGATCGCAACATCCGGCAGCAGGTCATCGTCTAAGTCCGCATACGTGGTGTCCGTTGCAATCGTGGGCTCTGAACCCCATAACACGTTCACCTTCGCTGCCGTTTGATAGGTTGGGGTCGTGACAGCGGCTACCCTGCTGTCGGCGGTCGCGCGTGGGTCTGCATCCCCGACCAACACAATCGTCCGTAACCCGCCCGATTTGGCAACCTCTCGAATGTCGCTGCGAATTGCCTCGGGCGTCTGTTCGTTGGACACAAAGGCGAACTGATGCCCCTGCTTCTCGCGATGTTGTATCCACGGCTCTAGGGCTTCGCCGAACACTTCAGGGCAAACTACCACGGTATCCGCAATCGGATCAGCGCCGAGCAGTAGCAAACTGGCAGCCCATAATAGCGACATTGGAACGACCTCCCACGAACGATTCATTTTACACAAGAAGGCGAGCGTGGGAGTCTATCGGAATCCAATCTTTACAAGCAAGGCGGAATCGTCGCAGACAAACCGTCGCGAAACGACGTCATTTTGACCGGCGATATAAACCACCGCTTCTTCGACCGCTGTGCTATCAACACATCGCCCTAAAGCGAGATTGCAAAAGCGTTAAGAGAACACCTCCCGGATTACCTCACCGCCGAAGACGGTTGGTATTTCGTCTCGATTGTTGTGAGCGTAAATCAATCTGTGTTGGTCGATACCAATCGCGTGCAAGAGCGTGGCGTGCATATCGGCTGGCGTAAGTGGACGTTCGACGGGAACATAGCCTAGCTCGTCGGTTGCTCCCACGATCTGGCCGCCTTTCACACCGCCGCCAGCCAGCCACATCGTATATCCAGCGGGTGAATGATCTCGACCGCGTGCGTCACCCGTTCTGTTGCCTTCGATGGTGGGAGTACGACCGAATTCGCCGCCCCACACGACCAGAGTGGTCTCCAGGAGACCGCGCCGTTTGAGATCGCCGAGCAGTGCCGCAATAGGCTGGTCGGTGTTCCTGCCACCCTGAAGATGATTCGATTTAAGGTTGCCATGAGCGTCCCAACCACCATTGCGAAGCTGAACGCAACGCACGCCCCGTTCGACCAACCGTCGAGCAAGTAAGCAATGCGCCCCAAATTCAGAGGTTCCCTTTTGATCGAGACCGTACAACTCGCGAGTCCGGGCTGACTCTTGCGACAGATCAAACACTTCAGGTGCCGACGCCTGCATGCGATATCCAAGTTCGTAGGATGCGATTCGCGCTTCGAGCTCAGAATCGGGCCCTAATTGCGACAAGTGTCGCCGGTTCATTTCGTTGATGAAATCGAGTTGTAGTCGACGGCTCGATTCTGTATAGCCGCTCGGCATCTCGGTATACGGGACTCCCTTATTGCCGTCGACGAGCGTTCCTTGATATCGCGACGGCAGAAAGCCCGCTCCCCAGCCCGGTAACTGGGGCGGTGGGCCCGTGACGTTGGACAATAGCACCACGAATCCTGGTAGGTCGCGTGACTCGCTGCCCAAACCGTAATTCACCCACGCCCCCATGCTTGGTCGATCACCAACCCCCGTACCGGTCAGAGCAATACACTCACCCGGACCATGCACTGGAACACGATGGTTGAGCGAGCGAACAACACAAAGATCGTCAACGAACGCCGCCGTCCGTGGAAACAGGCTGGAGACTGGAATCCCACTCTCGCCATATTGCCTAAAAGTGAATGGTGAAGCGAAGAGCCTCGATTCAACTCCGGCTCGGGGGATATTCGGGACTGTTGCGGCAATCGACTCGGGGACACGCTGGCCGTCTAACTTTGTGAGCGCTGGCTTTGGATCAAATGTGTCGGTCTGTCCCGGCGCTCCCGACATAAACAGAAATATGATGCTCTTAGCCGACGCAGGATGATGAGATCCCGGTAAATCGTGCGACGACTGTTCTCCACCCCATGAGTCGTCAAACGACATCGAAGATAGCGCCAGCGAGCCAAATCTCAAAGCGCTCTCTTGGAGCATGGCGCGACGATTTATCAGCATCTTTTCCACTCGACAATCAAGGGATGTACACGAATTCGTTCAGATTCAATAGTGCATGACAGAGTTGCATGAGGCGTGTGTTGGTTTCATTGGCGTCGCCCAAGCCGTCTTCCGATTCGGAAGCCAATCGATCGAGAATTCTGCGTGCCATCACAAGTTCATCTGCATCAGGGGTACGTGACAGCGTCCTTTGAAAGGCCGCTTCGATTTGTTGATCGGCATTTGTCCCGGCGACTTCGGCCACTTTCTTCGCGAGTGCGGTCGCTCGTCTCGCCATGAATTGACTGTTCAACATGAACAACGGTTGCAAGGCGACAGTTGATACCGAACGGCGCGAACAACTGGCGATGCCCGTCGGTGCGTCAAACATCTCCATGACGGAAGGCATGTTACTGCGTTGTTGAAACAGATAGATCGTCCGGCGAAGTTGTTGCTCCTCCGTTTCAGGTGGCACGCTCACACCGCAGATCGTGCGGTCCAATTCGCCAGTCGCGACCAGCACCGAGTCACGAATCGACTCGGCGGCCAATCGACGTCGCGGCCAGCACCACAAGAGCTTGTTGTCGGGATCGATAGCAGCGTTCGCTTCGTTGTGTTTACGCTGTTGCCGATAGGTATTCGACAGTACGATTTGGCGGTGAATGTGTTTGGTACTCCAGCCGTTTTCGATCAGCTCCCTGGCCAGCCAGTCAAGCAGTTCGGGATGCGTTGGCTTGGCGCCTTCCACACCAAAGTCGCTGGCTGTCTCAACGATGCCTCGCCCAAAGTGATACTGCCACAGCCGGTTGACCCACACCCGCGCGACAAGCGGATTGTTGGGGTCGGCCATCCAGTCAGCCAGCATGGATCGAGCTCTCACGCCAAGCGAGCTAGGAGTCGGGCCAAGGACTTCAGGCCATCCCGCGCGAACAACCGGACCTGGACTCGCGACGTCACCGCGAATTAACATCCTGGCTTCCACAGTCTTCAGATGCTCAGGACGCCAGACAATCGGTCGACGGTTTACCACGGAATAGCGTTTGATGCCGGGATCTCCCGTCGCGGCTGAAAGATATCCCCACGTGTGTGGTGCTTGCGTCGGCTCAAACATTTTCTTGCTGACGAGCGATTTAACCTCCTTGTTATAGAAGGCATAAGCGGGCCGGGGAATCCAGCGTTCGATATCCGTCGGGTTCGCAATGCCGGTGTCTCTTAATGACAAGTTGCCCAGTTGCCCGTTCACAAAGAACGCTTGCAAACTGTAGTAGTCTCTTTGGCTAACCGGATCAAACTTGTGGTTGTGGCACTGCGCACATTCCAGCGTCAATCCCAACATAACGCTCCCCGTGGCATTGACAATATCAACGAGCACGTCGTTCCGCTGAATGCCGTCATCTTCTTGATTGCCGCTGATGCGAGCCGCTCCCAAAAAACCGGTCGCGATCAAATTCTCGTCGGAATAAGGTTGCAGTTCGTCGCCCGCCAATTGCTCTTTGAGAAAGCGATCGTAGGGTTTGTCGCTGTTGAAGCTGTTGATGACATAATCGCGATACCGCCAAGCATACGGACGGACGAAGTCGTGCTGGTAACCTTGACTCTCCGCCCATCGAGCCAAGTCAAGCCAATACCGACCCCAGCGTTCTCCATAATGTTTTGAATTCAGCAATCGATTTACGAGTTTTTCATAGGCGAGTGGCGAGTCGTCTTCGACAAATTCGAAGACTTCTTCTGGTGTCGGCGGCAAACCGATCAGATCGAGATACAAACGACGGACCAGAACTCGCGGCGAAGCTTCGGCGGCGTGATGCAGTCCGGCGACAGCGTGCTTGTCTGCGATAAAAGCGTCGACGGAGGTCCTCACCCACTCTGCGTCATTGATGAGTGGAAGTTCGGGACGCGAGATCGGTCGGAATGCCCAATGATCCGATTCAAGACGCGGCGGTGGCAGCAGTTCATCGTCCCACTTCAGCCCCTGATCAATCCATGCTCGGAGCATGGCGATCTGTTTGTCACTTAAAGGGTCTGCGTCGTCGGGAGGCATACGTTCTTCTTCAGACTTAGTGCTGATCACTTTTATCAGTCGGCTGTGATGACTTCGCCCTGGTTCGGCCAGCACCTCGCCGCTGCTGTATCCCAACAGCTCGCGGTGTAGATCGAGCCGATATCCAGAATCAGGGTTCACCCCCGAGTGACATTCGAAGCATCGTTCCTTGAGCAGTGGATAAACATCCCGTTTGAAATCGACCGGTTTATCCCACACGAAACCATTGTGTTCGGAGTGGCTTTCCAACGCCTCCAACGCGGGCGAGTCACTCACGACACTGCCCCATGTTTCGCCAATCGCAACACGACTCACGAGAATGCGGTCCGTTGGCTCCGTCTTCAGGCCCGTCGCAAAGCCGACCCACTGAATCTGGCTGACACTTTGCGCACCGGACACACTCGCAACAGGCGACATCAGGTCCTTCGCGTCGGGATCAATCCACAGATCGAACCGATCGTACTCAGCTCGCGGCTCGTCATCCGATTTCGTCAGGCGTCCCACAACTCGATACATGCGGTCGGTTTGCAGTTCGATTTTGCTCCAAGCGGTATTTGTTGGCCCAACACGGACCATGAATACATTCTTTCCTTTTTTCGGCCCTCGATCCGCGAGATGCACTCCAATATTCGGAACATTCGCCGCGTGAGTCGCTCCATCACCGCCATCGAGCCGGTCCAGCCAGAGCACGAAAAACTCGGGGTCCACCTGCGCGGTGTTTTGAAGTGGATCGGCTCGATAGATCAAGTCGAATCGAACGAAGACTTCTTTCTTCAACACTGGTTGTCGCAGTTCGCGTCGCGCGGGATTGTTGCGGGCACCGTTCCCACGAATCTCGATCGTGCGAGACGCTCGACTCGAGCGTTTTTTCGCATCGAGAATATCGGCGGCTTCCACAACGACCGGCGCGATGCGCGAAGTCTGCCACGGGTGCTTCCAGCCCGTTCCCCCGTCTGCCGCGTGCAGCACACCCATTGAGTAATCGAAAGTATCAAACGCGATCAGCTCAGGCTGTTCGCGGTTCGCGGCAGATTCTCCAGCAAGATCCTCAGCCGCTACTGCATTCACTACGATGAGCAGCAAAACTAGGTGCCATACTGCTATCGCTGTCCAACGAGAGTGGTGAAGTGAAGTCATGAGGTGGAACCTGCGACCATGGCGGGGATCACGCTACTTGGCCCCTATCTAGCTTAACAGATCGGGGCGGCACTTATCGAGTGCTATCATGGATCACGCCGCGTGCTATTCCTTCACTACCAGCCCATCGCACGCTCGTAACTAGCATCCCATCTCGATAAGACGCATTTCTGGCGAGTGTAGAACATAACGCCTTCCATTCCCTGTACGTGCAAATCGCCATAGAAGCTGTCATTCCAACCGGAGAAACTGAACAGCGACATTGGCGCAGGTACGCCCACATTGACACCAATCATCCCAGATTGCATCTCGGAAACAAACTTATGTGCCGCGGCACCACTCGACGTAAAGATTGTCGCGCCATTGCCGAACCGCAACCCGTTCATCATGGCGATTGCGTCGCTCAGCGATTCCGGTCGCACGAGCGACAGCACCGGACCGAACACCTCGTCCTGAAACAGTTTCATGTTCGGCGCGACTTCATCGACGAGGGCTGGACCAACGAAGTAACCTTGCTGCGGAGCCCGACTGCTGCCGTCAAACACAACGCTCGCACCCTCGGCTGGTGCGGCTGTGAGGTAGCTTTGAACGCGTTTTTGCGCCGCGCCATCAATTACCGGCCCCATGTCAGCCTGAAGATCAACATTTGTGTCTCCAACACAAAATGCATCGATCGCATCAACGACGCGTTCACGCCATTCGTCCGCAGTCTTCTTTCCGACGCCCATCAATACGGACCCGGCCATGCACCGCTGGCCGGCGCAACCGAACGAAGAACCGATGATTGCGCGAAGGGTTGAGTCGGGCTCGGCATCGGGCATCACGAGCAACACATTCTTGGCGCCCCCCGCTGCTTGAACTCGCTTTCCATTTCGGCAACCAAGTGTGTAGACGTGCCTCGCCACAGTCGAAGATCCAACGAAACTAACTGCCGCGATGTCCGGATGCGAGCACAGCCCATTGACCACGTCGGCCCCACCGTGAACCAAGTTTAGTACACCGTCGGGCAAACCGGCGTCTGCCATCAATTCGGCCAGCCGCATCGCGGTCTGAGGAACCTTTTCGCTGGGTTTCAAAATGAACGTGTTGCCGCAAGCGATGGCGATGGGATACATCCACATCGGTACCATAGCGGGAAAGTTGAAAGGTGTGATTCCCGCACATACACCCAGGGGTTCGCGGATCGTAACTGCGTCAAGTTGCTCCGCGACGTGAGGCAGACTCTCGCCCTTCAAAAGATGAGCAATCCCACAGGCAAACTCGACAACTTCGATACCTCGGCGTACATCACCGCGGGCCTCTTCCTGCGTCTTGCCGTTCTCCCGAGTTACAAGCCTGGCGAGCTCCTCAAACTGCTGCTCGAGCAACTCGCGATATCGGAACATCACGGCGGCGCGTTTCGGTGGCGGAGTCCGACGCCAGTGGGCAAACGCATGGTTCGCTGCGGCCACCGCATTATCCACGTCAACAGCCGAAGAAAGAGGCGTCTCGGCGATCACCTCGCCAGTCGAAGGATTATGCACGGGTACGGTCTTCGCGGCATTTGCGCCAATCCATCGACCGCCAATAAAATTGTTGAGCATCATTTGTCGTGAGACCTCGCGAACGATTGAAGGTTAGGAGCATCAAACCTCCGCGAACAAGCAACCAAGTTGTTGCCGCGCAAAAACAAGCTGACGCTTCGTATCGCACACAGTAGCAGATTGCGTTGTCCTGTACTTTTCCATAGGTCCTCGACATCGAATTGACGACATCGTGTGTCCCACTCGCGACGCTGCTGGCAATGAATTCGCGCCAGTAGTAGTGAAAACGCTAAGGGTTGGGTCGGCTCGGGAGTTTGGCATGCTCTTTGCCAAATAGATAAGACAACGGGCCTACAGAGGCACACCAGTCAAACAGTTGCAAATCGTGACCAAGAGGAGAGAAGCCATGAGGAAACTTGCATTAGCATTCATCGCAGTAATCGGACTAGGGCTTGCTGGATTCGGAACACCCCAGGCAAAGGCGGCGAGTCCCTATGGATTTCACTTTGGGAACGGTCGTATTCACATCGATGTAGGCAATCCGCACTACGGTGGCAACTACTATGGCCGTAGTTACAGCTATGGCGGTCTCTACAGCGGTCGAGGACACTACGACTATCGCGGCACGACACATTACGACTGGCATCCTGGCCAGTATTACCGCCATGGCGGCCACTACGATTATGTGCCGGGCCATTACGATCTGCATCGAGGCGGCCACTATGACTATCACCGCGGTGGACACGGCTATGGCCACCACTAATTGGAAGCCGCAAATCTCGATGTCGTCCAAAGAGATTGAATTTGAACCGAGTTTGATGCAGACTTCGCGCGTTGATTTGTTGGATAAACTGTCTCGAAACCTTTACGATAGATGACGCCAACCAGCTCTCATTACGCGGAGACGCAGATGATGAAATTCAGATTCGTTGTTTTTGTCGCTTGGGCCGCAGCTGCGGTGAGTCTCGGTAACATCGAGCTCGCAAGCGGACGTGGATTTGGAAGTCGCGGCGGGACTTCGCTTCGCATCGGAAGGAGCGGGCCCGCCAACCAGAATATTCGCTACTACGGCCCAAGCTTCTCGATGGGCCCACGAGTCACAGGTTCGTACCGGTCGGGTGCAAATCAACTGCAGCAACGACCTTGGTACTATTCACGGTCAGGGCCGTTCGAATATTACCGACCATACAATCCGCTCTATCAAAGTCGATAGTCGCTTCGGTCCTTGTTTTGGCGCATCGATCTCTGGTGGCGCGGCTCACTTCCTGGCGACTACACGATGAAAATGGAGTTGCACTTCGCGGTCCACAACCCTGCGAACCCCCTCAACCAAACAGCGCGGTTCGTTGTCGGCTTGTCCAAGGCGTATGATATTGTCTAACGATTCACCCGGCGGAACAGTAAACGTGGCTTGGTTGATGATCTGGTTGCCGGCGTCGAGTTCTGGCACGATGAAGTGGCACGTTGCCCCATAGGTCAACATGCGATTCGCGTAGGCATCGTGATAGGGTCGGATTCCCGGGAAACTTGGCAATAGCCCGTGATGCAGGTTGACAATCCGCCCGCCCGCGTACTTCCAACAGGCCGCCGCCGAGAGAACTCGCATGTAGCGAGCCAGCACGACATAGTCGACTTCATAGCGATCCAATAACGAAACAAGGTCGTCATCGTTCACACGACCTTGTGAATCTCCGATGTTGTGCCAGGGAACATCAAACTGTTCGGCAATGCCACGGCACGCGCTGCGATTGCCGATCATCACGCTAGGCTCCGCCTTAATCTGGCTGTCGCGAATGGCACGAAGTAGCGCCAACGGTGTTTCCTGCCGATAGGTCGTACAAATCGCCAGTCGTGGGCGGGACGCCCGCTCGTCCGGCGACCACACACGAATCGCAAGATTCTTGATCTTGCCGATCTCGCGAAGCGCCGTACGGACATCTGTGAGCCGATCGGCGGGCAGTTCAATCCGCAGCAGCATTGCGAACAGCGCCTCTTCATCGTGGTCATACATCTGGACTTCGCCGATGTTCGCACCTTCGCCCGTCACATAGTGAATGATCGGGTCAACGAGACGGACGTTGTCGGGACCGACGGCGGTGATGACGATCTGCATTTGCCAGGAGGGAGTAAGAGTTGAGGATTGAGCAACACCAGCCGAGCTTAGCAAATGGAGGCTCAAATGGGCAATGTCCGTTACTCACTCGGCACGGATTGCCGACGTCCGGACGCTTCCTGTGTCGCCTGTTCACTTGTGAAGGCGTCTGTTACCTTTTAGGCCTCCCCTGACTTGGCACTGGGAACAAGGATTCATTGATGGAAGCGACATTAACTCAGAAGCCGTCTCGTAAAGAATTAAAACCCGGCGAGGTATTGTGCGAACATTGCACGGCGAAATGTTGTCGGTATTTTGCGTTACCCATCGATACGCCAAAAACACAGCGCGACTTCGATTTCGTTCGCTGGTACTTGCTGCACGACCGAGCAAGCGTGTTCACCGAAGATGATACTTGGTACATCCTTGTTCACACCGTGTGCAAGCATCTTCAGCCCGATCAGCGATGTGGCATTTACGAGACTCGCCCGGACATCTGCCGCGAATACACTACGGAAAACTGCGAGTATGACGACGATTGGGTCTATGACCGCTACTTCGAGACAGCCGAGCAAGTGGCCGAATATGCTGAGGCAGTGGTCCAAAAACCAGGTAAATCGATACGCAGTCGTCGGCCCGCCATGTTGCCTATCGTCTGATTTCCACAAAGCAGTTTGTCGTCTATGTCGCTCATTCAACCACGCACGCTGAAGGGCTTTCGCGACTATTTGCCCGAAGCGATGATCCCTCGCGAGCAACTGATCGCTACCGCGCAGCAGGTCTATCGCTCCTATGGATTCAGCCCGATCGACACTCCGGCACTAGAGTACCTCGATATACTCACCGGTAAAGGTAGCGATGAGACCGATCGGCAACTGTACAAGTTCAAGGACCACGGCGGTCGCGACGTAGGGTTAAGGTTCGACTTGACGGTTCCGCTGGCGCGTTTCGCGGCTCAACACGTGCCAAAGCTGGGAACGCCCTTCAAACGGTATCACATCGCAAGTGTGTGGCGTGGCGAGAACACACAACGCGGGCGTTATCGCGAGTTCATGCAGTGCGACTTCGACACGATCGGTACGAAGTCCGTCGTCGCGGACATTGAGACCGGTCTCGTGATACACGACTTGTTGCGAGCAATCGGATTCTCAAAGTTCACGATTCGCCTAAACAACCGGATGGTACTGAACGGGCTGCTGGACAAACTCGGCTTGGCCAGCAAGTCAACCGAAGTGCTGCGCGCGCTCGACAAACTTGGCAAGATCGGTCGTGACAAGGTCGCGGACGAAATGGTGGCGACATCCGGGGCGACGCTAGAACAGGCTGACGAAGTACTCAAACTCTCGGACCTCGCAGGATCGAACGGCGAGATTCTCGACCTGGTCGCGTCGCTTGTGTCAGGTAGCGAAGTTGGAGAAGAAGGCGTCGGTAGATTGAAGGAAGTCTTGGCGGGCATGGCGGCTGCCGGAGTCGATGAGGCCCGCGTTCAGGTCGACGTTTCGATTGCACGCGGATTGGATTACTACACTGGTGTGATCTTCGAGACGTTCCTTGACGACCTGCAGACGATCGGCAGCGTTTGCTCCGGCGGTCGATATGACAATCTCGCTGGCTTATTCACCAAACAAGAACTCCCCGGAATCGGAGCATCGCTCGGTCTGGATCGATTGCTCGCTGCGATGGAAGAGTTGAAGTTACTGGCCAAAGTCCGTACGCCGGCGCCGGTCTTTATCCCACTTTTCGATGGCGACCGGCTCGGCGCCTATTTGAATCTCGCCTCACAGATTCGTGCCGCTGGGATCGGAGTCGAAGTGTACCCAGATGCAAAGAAACTTGGCCAGCAACTAAAGTATGCAGACAGTCGAGGTTTCTTGATCGCGCTGATCGCCGGTGCCAACGAGTTTGCCGCCAGAACGGTTCAATTGAAAAACCTTCGGACTGGCGAGAGCGAGGAAGTATCGTTGGCCGAGGGGAGCGAAGCACTGGTTTCGAGGATTCGCGCGGTTGTAGCGGTCGCATGACACCGCTGGAGGTGGGTGTGCAAGTCGCAAAGTATCGCGTGCCGTCGCGCAAGGTGTTGGGCGAGCTATAGTTTCGAGTCGCAACTGACGGCAGTAAGGGGGTTACTGCGTCCGTGGCGTTGAGAGCTTCACGCGGTTTTCTGGACATGTCCACGTTTGATTTCAATCGACGGATCTTGATCATCGACGAAAACATGTCGATTCACGCCGACCTTCGAGCGGCGTTGGCTCATGCGCAAACGTCGCATCGCGAACATAATGACCGCGAGCGACCATTGCCTGACGACATGCCGTCGACGACGTCGCTTCCTGACTTTGAGATCGACTCTGTATTTCAGGAGCAAGCCGGTTTTGAGATGGTCAAAGCCGCGCAGCAGGATGGACGACCGTATTCCTTGGCGTTCGTTGATATTCGTATGCAATCGGGGTGGGACGGGCTTAATACTACGCGCAAATTACTAGACATCGACGACAGGCTGCAGATCGTGATCCACACGGCTCGCCCCGAATGTTTGCTCGATGAAGTCGTCAGCGAATTCTCAGGTGCTGGTCGAGTGCTGTTGCTCCGAAGACCGTTCGCTTTTGCCGAGACTCGTCTGCTTGCGAGGTCATTAACCGACAAGTGGCGGTTGGCGCACGAGGTCCACCAGCGGCTGCAGCGCCAGTGCGACCAAATTGCCAACACACGCCGCGTGATGTCGATCATACAGGGGTGTGTCGACGAACTTGAAAACGCACATGACGAACTGCGCGGACATGCGGGCCTGCTGGCGCAGCGACTCGAACAGCGACAAGCGGAAATTGCAGGCACTCGCGACTTGACGATGTTTGCCTTGGCTCAATTGGCTGACTCGCGGGATCCGGAGACGGGCGAACACTTATTGCGAATGCGAGCTTACGCGCAACTTCTGGCGGAATACTTGTCCAAGCACGGCCCGTATGTCAAAGAGATCACGCGTCACTTCTTGGCGGAATTCTATCGTTCGACACCGTTACACGACATTGGCAAAGTTGGCATCCCAGACCAAATCTTGCTGAAGCCCGGCCAACTGACTCCCGACGAATTCGAGATCATGAAGCGACATACAATCATCGGTGCCGAAGCCATTGAGAGCGCCGCGAGGCAAAGCAACTTTGGCGAGTTCCTGAGAATGGCTGCCGTAATCGCGCGTTCGCACCATGAGAAGTTCGATGGAGGTGGCTATCCAGATGGCCTTCGCGGGCGTGATATTCCCTTGTGCGCGAGGATCACAGCGGTGGCCGATGTCTTTGACGCCTTAACATCGGCTCGCGTTTACAAGGAAGCCATGCCCTGTGACGAAGCACGCGAATTAATCGTTTCTCAATCGGGACGTCACTTTGATCCCTCGGTCGTCGAGGCCTTCGAAGCACGCTTCGACGAGTTCTTGAAAGTCAAAGCAGCCGTAAACGAAGGGAACATTGACGCTGGCACGCCCGTCGTCTGCACGGCACTCCCCTTGGCATTGTTCGAGACGCCCACCGATCGGCACTCGGAAACTTCGTTTGAGTCAGTTTCTGCTGTATCCACGCTTCTATCGCTCTAAATCGAATCGGATCATCGCGTCGGAGACAGTGAAAGGCAACGATAAATCGGTCGTTGACCAGCCACGCATCTAATACCAAACTAGGACAAGAGTTTCGTCGCGCCAATTTAGTCGTAGTGCGTATAGTCTGATGGCCTTGAAGTGTCGCTGTATCTGCGGGTGTAAGCTGCTCGTTTCGTCTGGTTCTGCCGGCAAGCGGATCAAGTGCCCAAATTGCGAACGTAAGCTACGTGTCCCAGTCGACGTCGTGGAAAAACGTCGCGCACAACTCGAAGCCAAAAAGGCGAGTCCCAAGCCGTCTACGTCTCCAACGCCACCTCGCTCTAAAATCGAAAAGCCGCTTTCGGCCCTTGTCGATCTCCCGGATCCAGAACCGCCGCCAATCGCGGCCGAAGACAACAAGCTTGGCCGCAAATTAGATCAGTCGAGCGCGCGACCACAGCCCGCGAGAGAGCTTGCACCTCTGGAATCTTCTCCGGGAATCAAGAACGACGACAGCCATACTTCCAAAAAGCCTCCGCCGTTGCCGAGTAAAAGAGCGATACAACGGGAAACGCCGCGCCCCGAACCAACTAAAGCCGAATCAGCTGTTGAACAAATCGACGACGATGGGGCACCAAGCTTATCGTCACCGAACAACGGTTCACGCCATAACGTACAGGTAACCGAACTGCTGGACGCTGAGCTGTCCGGAAACCTCACTGGCGACGATGCCGAGATTACGGTCAGTGGTTACGTCGCGGATCGGGACAAGGTCGCGACCGTACGCTGGCTGGCGGTTACCCTCGCGATTGCGGGGCTCGTTGGAATGGTACCCGCGATCATTGACGTCACGGAGCACTGGCTAAGTCCCACTTCCGGAGGCGTAAGCCGCTGGGCGTGTGTGCTGATGTTGGTCGCGCTGATACAGTCGGCATACGCTCTGTACTTGATCCAGTTGCCAGACTGGAGTTCTGTATGGGTAGTCACCTTTTTCACTCTCGCAATCGCGGGCAGCTATGCAGCAATGTTTGGCTTGACGTTGCTCTCTACCGATCAGGGCGAGTTTGTACAACTACTAGGCCTGGCCGATCGGCTTCGAGGCGGCAAAGCAACTCTGTGGTGTTTGATCATGCTCAGCCTAATGAGCCTCATCAGCTATTTCAGCGGGCGAGTTGGAGTCCGTTGGCGGAGCGTCTTCGTGGCTTAGGATGCTTGATGTAGCACGGCGAATCTCGATCGACGCCTTCAACGAATATGAACTCACGTTGTTACCGGACGTCGATCTCTATACCGTGTACCTCCACCAGCGAGTAAACGGCGCTTCGGCACCTGGACGAAACGGCACACTTTTTAATAGCATCGATTGGGCTGTCAACTGGCACTTCTAATCGAGCAGACAGGAGAGAACCAAGGAGCATCATGGCGAACATCTTTGGAATCGACGGTGTTGGACTGAAGCTTGTCGCTCAAGCGAAAGAGCTTGCGGGCAAAATCGAACAACGAGCTATTGAGGTGGACAACGATGCGAAGTTCCCCTCTGAATCCATCGCAGAACTTGCTGCAGCGGGCTTCTTTGGACTCTGTAATCCGGTCGAATTGGGTGGCAACGGCCAATCGCCCGGTGTTTTCGCAGCAGTGGTCGAAGAGTTGGCACAAGCCTGTCCATCCACCGCGATGATTTATGTAATGCATGTCTGTGCATCACAAACCTTTGTCACCTCCCACACGCTCGCCAATCGAGAGGCCTTGTTGAAACAAATTTCAGCCGGCGAACACTTGACGACGTTGGCGTTCTCCGAGCGGGGTTCGCGTTCTCAATTCTGGGCTCCGGTTTCGGAGATGCGAGACGACTCACAAGGCAGCTTTACAACGAGCGCCAGTAAGTCGTGGGTTACGTCGGCAAACCACGCGGACAGTTACGTTTCCAGCTCCCAGAAGCCAGGTGCATCATCACCGCTCGAGTCGACATTATATGTAGCTCGTCGAAACGCTAAAGGCGTTAACGTCTCCGGCAGCTTTAACGGTCTAGGTTTGCGCGGAAACGACTCGGCGCCGGTCGAATTCATCGACGTCGCGGTATCCCAAGGGGAGTTGCTGACACCTCAGGGCGAAGGCGCTGCGATGATGCTCGAAGTCGTACTTCCGTGGTTCTCGGTCGGAACCGCTGCCATGGCGCATGGCCTGTGCCTGGCGGCCATCAGTGCCACGCAAAAGCACCTTTCGAATGCAGGCTTCTCGTACGACGGGACGAAGCTACGGGACTTGCCAAACCTACGAGCACGCGTAGCGGAGATGAGTTGCCGTACCGCACAGAGCCGCGCACTGCTGGGCTTCACGACGCAATTAATGCTCGATCCGGACGACCAAACGCCGCTGTATGTGCTGCAGTCACGAATGGCAGCGTTGGAAGCGGCTCTGCACGTCACCGATCTTGGGATGAAAGCATGTGGCGGTGCCGCCTTCTCACGGCATTTGGGCATCGAACAAATGTTTCGCGATGCCCGAGCCGGCTGGGTAATGGCACCGACCGTCGATCATCTGCAAGAGTTCATCGGCCGGGCGCTCACTGGTTTACCGCTGTTTTAAAGTGCTGCGACCGATTTGTCCTGTCTGTCTTTCGGCTTAGGCACTGATACAATGTTGCTTATGAAGAAGTCTGGCTTGATGATTTGCATGCGGATGGCCCTTGCCACGGGGATTTGCTTCGTCGCGGCGTCGCTTGTCATGGGCGAGCAACCGTCGCCTCCAACCTCGGGCATGGCGCTATTGTCGATCCCATCACTTCCAAACGCCCATCGCTTGCACGCCAAAGTGATCTCAGGAGGTCAACCCGATGGTGATGCCGGGTTTCAGGCGTTACATGATCTTGGAGTACGAACGGTAATCAGCGTCGATGGCGCCAAACCAGAGTTAGCGCTCGCGGAAAAGTACGGATTGCGCTACGTACATCTGCCGCATGGGTACGATGGCATCTCGGGTCAGCGAAGTCTCGAGCTGGCCAAGGCGGTTCATGATTTGCCCGGGCCGATCTACATTCACTGTCATCATGGCAAGCATCGCAGTCCTGCTGCCGCGGTCGTCGCCTGCATCGGCGCCGGATACCTCGATCATCAGGTGGGGCTCGAAGTATTGCGTTTGGCGGGGACGAGCCCCGACTATCAAGGCCTCTATAAAGTGGTGGCTTCGACTGGGCGATGCGATGAGCTCGATGCAGTGGTCGTGGACTATCGCGAAGCGGTCGAAGTGCCGCCGCTTGCGACGGCCATGGTACAAATTGAACGAACATTCGATAACTTAAGGCTCATCGAAGCCGCCGGGTGGCAATCACCCGCAAAACATAAGGACTTGACGCCTCAGCACGAAGCTCTGTTGCTTCGAGAGCACTACACGGAGCTTATGCGAACCGAGGAGGTCCTCGCACGAACATCGGCGTTCCGCGAACTCTTAAAAAGCTCCATAGCGAATGTGCGATTGTTGGAGGAACAACTCCGCCGCCAGCCCAAGAACGCGACAGAGGATGATTTAAGTAAGCGGCGGTCGGAATCCCTCGCTGTGATTCACCACGACTGCCGACACTGCCATCGCGCACATCGCGATTGATTCGGAACATCGCTGACTCGCTGTGCCCGCAACTGGCTCTCTTGTAACACGGATAGAACGATTGTGAGTAACGATACGATTCTGTTGGGCGCTGTCGCCTACGACGCCAAGGTTGTAACGATTTGGGAAGGCATTCGAGAGCACTTCAATCAAAACGGTGCCCCGATGGATTTCGTGCTGTTCTCAAACTACGAACGTCAGGTCGAGTTGCTGCTGAAGGGCCACATCGACATTGCGTGGAACACGCCGCTGGCGCATGTGCGTGTGCAGAAACACACCGACGGTCGATCTCTGTCGCTGGGCATGCGAGACACGGATCAAGACTTCCACTCGCGTGTCGTCATTAGAAGCGATTCGGGCATCAACACGCTTAAGGATTTGGAAGGCAAAAGACTGGCGGTTGGCAGTCGTGATTCAACGCAGGCTCGCATTCTACCTCTACACTTCCTTCGTTCCGAAGGCGTCGACCTGGCGGCAGTAAAGTTGTTGAAGTTCGATTCGGACGTCGGCAAACACGGTGACACCGGCAGCAGTGAAATCGAGGTCCTAGAGGCGGTTGCCGATGGACGAGCGGAAGCAGGGACAATCGGCGATCTTATTTGGGTCAACGAACAAGCCGCCGGCCATGTCGACGCGAACTTGATTCGCTCACTTTGGACCACCCCGCCATATGATCATTGCATGTTCGATGCACTACCCACTCTCGACCCAGGCAAAGTCGAACGCTTCCAGGGGGCTTTGTTTGGAATGAGGTGGGACGTACCCGAGCACCGCAGGCTGTTGGAACTGGAAGGTTTGAAGGTGTGGATGCCGCCCCGCGAGGAAGGATACAACAGCCTACGCGATGCGATCGCCAATCCTATGCCGTAGCGCATCTGGATTCGATGGAATCCAGCCGAGGCAGCCTGACTGAGCTGATGCGAGTTCGGCGACGAGGAATCCGTGCAAAACGACAACGCAGCTTTAGCAATCGATGGTGGTGACCTCGCTCTGGGAGCAGGTTTGCTGGCGTTGGTTCGCCCAGCGCTTGACTTGCTGGAGCCAGGCGGCGTACTGGCGGTTAACTCCGTCAACCGATCGCTACGAGACGACTTGCCGCGTTGGTGCCAGCTCCAGCATCACGAATACCGGGAACGGCAATGGATCGATTCCGGCTACGACCGTCATCTGATAGCACGAGGATCGCTGTCGCTGCCGCGCGGCAAACGTGAGTGCAACATCACGCTGCCTCAACACGACGGCCAGATATTTGCGGACGATGTACTCAAGGCGATCCCCATGCCGGAACGCGCGGACCCTACCAGCGGCTTTGCTCCGCGCGGGGCGCAAGTCGAACCGGGCGGCCCGCGCTACCCATTCTCGCTGCTTGACCGCGAACACGTTTCGCCACCCGAAATCGCCAAACTCTATGATCAAGCCGTCGCGGCCCAGTGGAACGCAAACACAGACATTCCTTGGCAGAAAACACCAAAGCTGCCAGACGTCATCGAACGCGCGCTCGGTCAAGTCTTTACATTCTTGGCCGAGAACGAACTGTCCGCGCTCTACCTTCCCTCTAAATTTATCTCCCGCATCCATCCGGCGTATGTTGAAACGGCAATGTTCTTGTCGTCTCAAATGGCCGACGAGGCTCGTCACATCGACGTGTTCCTGAAGCGAGCGAGAGCGGGAGGCGGAGGACTCGGAGTCTCTTCAGCTACGACTTCACAGTCATTGCTGTCGCTCTTGGAACTTGAAGACTTTACCGAAGCCGCGTTCTTGCTCTCCGTACTCGGTGAAGGAACCTTTCTAGATCTGCTAACTTTCATCGAAGAACACGCCCCGGATGAAGTCACCGCCGAAGTTGTTCGCCGAGCTCGCAGCGACGAAGCGCGGCACGTCCATTTCGGCCTCGTCCACGTCCGCCATGCCTTGGCACACGACACTACGCTCTATCACCGCTTGGAAGCTGCCGTTCGACGCCGAGCAGTAACCTTGTCTAATGTCAGCGGCGCACCCGCGCCGCTACAAGATGGGCTAACCATACTCGCGGCTGGTAGTACAGACACGAAGGCAATCGCCCGTGGGCACGAAGCGTTTCGCGAACTTCTGGACACGATGCACGAGAGTCGCGTGAAGCGGCTGGAACATGCCGGATTTACGGCGGAACAAGCACGCACCTTGTCCGATTTGCATACTCCTAACTTCATGTAGCGGCAAAACTGCGCGCCGGATTTCAGTCGGCGAGATTCAAAGTGGCGATCACACACAAAGGGCTTGGCACCACTATTCCATTCAAAACTCGATATTGGACTTCGGTGATTCTACGCGACTTATGCAAATAGCCAGTACACGTAGTAGAAAAATACGGGGGCGGTGAATATCAAGCTATCGATTCGATCCAAAATGCCGCCTTGCCCAGGGAGCAGTGTGCTGCTGTCTTTCACACCAACGTCTCGCTTTAGCGCCGACATCGTGATGTCTCCGAAGAAGCCGCCGATAGCGATCAAGAATCCCGCCAACGCGGACCACAAAATTGGGATGTCGCGAACAGCCGGATTGACGTTGCGAATTGGGCCATCGTGTAACGAAGTGAGCAGTGGTGCGAGGCCAACCGCCAGAATTACTGTCGTGCAGATTCCAAGCAACAATCCCTCCCAGGTTTTGTGCGGAGAGACGTGTGGTGTCACTTTGTGCCTCCCAAACTGGCGTCCCCATAGTGCTTGTGAGATATCGTTCGATTCGGTCAACAGAACTAGGTACACAATCCAGCCAGCGTTGCCCGCGACTTGATTGCTCGACTCGGGAAGTGACAATAGCATCGCCGCATGAGACACACAAAAGACCGTCATCATTACGCCCCACGTCGTGAATGTCACCTGTCGTACGAAACCTTTGGTTTGACCGGAGGCTGCCGCTGTTCCAGCAATCGTCAGCAGACTCGCCACGGGAACCGTAACCCAGAACGGTTCGAACCAGCCAAGCACAACCCACAGGAATTGCAACGGTATTAAGACGTAAACCCAGTATCCGGAGACGTTAGTGCCTGTGTCACGATTCGTTAACCGACGGAACTCTCGTAACCCGAGAAAGCTAACGACTGCGAACAACACACCTACGGCAGCTCGCCCGGATAGTACAGCGCCACAGAACAGCAGGACGAGCGACCACCACGTTTTCAAGCTCGCGAGCCGATCGCGATCGTGGTCGGTGGGCAAAGCGGCTATCCAAATGACGCGGACCACCGTGCCTGCAAGCAGGCTGCAAAGTATCACACTGATCGCCCACAGCAAATTCGGCTGAACATTGATATATTTGGCCAATGCGTTCATATCAGCGGTTCGCAATCGCGGCACAAGTTATAGTTCTATTACACACATAAACATCGCGTCCAGGCAACTAGCTTGGTAGCCGCTCGATTGATCGGTGCGTTGACTGTCTGACACCAGAGAACGATCATAAAGCGTATGACACGAGAAGCCATCTTCGAGGCAAGCGTTGGGTATTTTCTGAGCCCCATCGCGCATTTGCTTGACGACAACAGTGTCACCGAGATCATGGTGAACCGCTTTGACCGAGTTTATATCGAGCGGGCGGGGCAGTTGTTTGAGACAGAGGTCCGATTCGAGACGGAAGATGCGATTCTCTCGGCGGTCCACAACATCGCTCAATGGGTTGGACGAAAGATCGACCAAGAGCATCCAATCCTGGACGCTCGCCTGCCCGACGGTTCGCGCGTCCACGCGATCATTCCGCCCGGTTGCCGCACTGGCACTTGTTTGACAATCCGAAAGTTTACACTCGGTGGCCTGTCGCTCGAAGATCTGATTCGTTTCGGATCATTGAACGAAGAAGCACGAGAGTTTCTAGAAATCTGTGTTCGATTGCGAAAGAATATAATCGTCTCGGGCGGAACCGGCACTGGGAAGACTTCGCTACTGGGAGCGGTCACAACGGCAGTACCGGAAGAAGAACGTATCATCGTCATCGAGGACACTTCCGAGCTGAAGCTTCGACAAAGGCATTGCATCTACTTGGAAGTGCAACGCCCGGATCAATACGGGCGCGGTGAATTGACGATCCGCCAGTTATTCGTCGCATCGCTCCGTATGCGTCCCGATCGAATCATCGTCGGGGAAGTGCGAGGTGGCGAGGCGCTCGACATGTTGCAGGCGATGCTCAGCGGCCACTCAGGTAGTTTAACAACCGTTCACGCGAACTCCACGCGCGACGCGCTGGTGCGTCTCGAGACGCTGTCTATGATGTCCGACGTCGAAATTCCCGTGCATGTTGCGCGAGCTCAAGTCGGGTCGGCGATCGACCTGATCGTACAGCTTGACCGCTACTCGGAAGACGGTTCGCGAAAAATCAGTCGCATCACCGAAGTGATGGGCGTGGGCATCGACGGAAACTATGAAACGCGGGATGTATTCGAGTGTCACCTTACCGGCAAAGCGAAGGATGGCCGCTTGATCGCTAATCTAGCGTTTACAGGACATGCTCCGACTTTCGCGAATGAACCGAAACAGCATGGGATGTACGACCGAATCAAGTTCAGCAAGAAGGTCTGGGGGGCTCCTGCGGCAAGCTCGTCAAATCCGGGAGAGAAGTCATGAGTGCAGTCACGACCGCCTTATTAGTCCTACTGTCGGCGCAAACAGTTAGCCCGGAAGCCGGATTGAAAGCTGAGGTTAATCGGCTCGTCCTCCAGCTCGACAGCAACCAGCGGTCGGAACGGGAAGCGGCCGAAGAGGCTTTAATTAAACTCGGCCCGGAAGTTCTCAATCTCCTGCCACTTATCACGCCGCGTACTCCGGCCGAAGTGAAAGAACGGTTGGGCCGCGTCCGCAAAACACTGGAAACGGCGACCGCTGAATCGATCGCCCAGCCAAGTCACGTGACCCTCGAAGGCGAGATGTCCCTGGGCAGCGCTCTTCAGGCGATGTACGAACAGACCGGCAATCAGGTTACCGGTTACCAACGGCGCGGCGGCGACGTTAAGGTCGCCTTCAACAAGACTCCGTATTGGCGGGCCTTGGACGAAGTGCTTGACCAAGCAAAATTGAACATCAATGAGTTTGGTGGTGAGGCGAGTGCCATCGTGCTGACTACGCGTCCGGACGGTGAGTCACCCAGGGTGAATGCAGGCGTTTACTCGGGCGTCTTTCGGCTAGAAGCTTTGCGCGTCGAGTCGCGTCGCGACCTTCGAAATCCAGCCGTTAACGGGATGCGTCTGAGCGTTAGTGTCGCTTGGGAGCCGCGTGTGATGCCCATCGCATTACGCCAGCAACTCAGCGAGATCACCGTGTTGGACGATCGCGGCGAGGAACTCTCCATAACCGGTTCACAAGGTGCGTTGAACGCTTCCGCCGAGCTGGGTATGTCCGCAGTCGAGTTTGGAATTCCACTGGAACTGGCAAGTCGTGAGTCAAAGCGAATTGGTTCGCTCAAAGGACGATTCACCGCTTTGGTGCCAGGACGCGTCGAGTCGTTTGAGTTCGCCAACGTCGCGACCGCCCGCGACGTGGAACAAGAGCGAGCGGGCGTTGTCGTCACGTTCGAGCGACTTCGCAAGAACGTCGACCTGTACGAAGCACGAATGGCGCTTCGTTTCGATGATGCTGCAAATGCTCTGGAATCGCATCGTGGTTGGGTCTATCGAAACGAAGCTTACCTGACTGACAAAAATGGTAGGCGGCTGGACAACGTCGGATTACAAGCAACGCGACAAGGAACCAGTGAGGTCGGAATCGCTTACTTGTTTGATTTGCCGGATGGGCCTGAAGGGTGCACGTTCGTGTACAAGACGCCTGCTCTCATACTGCAGTTGCCCGTCGAGTACGAATTGAAAGACATCGAACTGCCGTGAGAACATCAACTGGATTCGCTGGCCACCACCACTGCTGGCTTGGACCGATCAGCGTTAGTGTACTGCTATTCCAAGCGTCTTCGCTGTGTAAGGCTCAAGAGGACGTTGACGATACTGAAGTCGTCGCGACGGTTAATGGCGAGCAAATCTACCTTCGAGAGGTCCAACGCGAACTGCAAACTGCTTTCGGGACACGAAGAATTGCCGATTCCGCGCGTCCCTACTTGCAAGCGAAAACCCTCGCGCAACTCGTTGATCGCCGTTTGATCATTCAGTGGCTCAGGGCAACCGATCGAGCGGCGTCCAAAGCCGAGATCGATCTGGAAGTGAGTCGTCTGGAGAAACGCTTGGAGTCTCGAGAGATCTCGCTCGCCAAACATGTCGATTCGATTGGAATGACCGACGCGGAAATGCGACGTTTGCTGGAATGGCAGATCAGCTGGCGGAAGTTTCTCGATCGCTACTTGACTGACGACAATCTCGAGCGGTACTTCAATGACCACCGGCGTGATTTTGACGGCACTCGGATGCGAGTCGCGCACATCCTGCTCAAGGTGGGAGCGGAAGCCGAATACATGGAGACCGTGCAGCGTGCTAACAAGATTCGCGATTCGATCGTCCAGGGTCAAATCAGTTTTGAAGAAGCGGCAAAACTCCATTCAATAGCACCGACGGCTAGCCAAGGCGGTGACATTGGCTTCATTGATCGCCACCAGCCCATGCACGAGGCTTTCTCGCGAGCAGCGTTTGCCCTGAGTGAGCATGAGGTCAGCGATCCGATTGTCACGCCGTTTGGCGTTCATCTGATCCGCTGCCTCGAAATCGAACCGGGACAGCGTACTTGGGCCGAGGAACGTCAGGCGTTAACGACGGCGATCTCCGTCTACCTTTTCGATTGGGCCGCTTCAAAAGAACACTCGGGCGCGGAGATTCAGCTGAAAGACGACTTCCCGCACTTCATTCCCGGTACAGAAGATCTAGCCAACTGAGCCCGCGAATCGCGTTTCGCCAACGGGTCAGACCTGGACAACACTTGCCAAGTGACGACCTTTCATAGCGTGGAAAGTGCTGGCCACCTGCGCGAGATTCGAAGGATGAGTCTTACGTTCGACTTCGACTAGAAGCTTTGGATAGGTTGCCCATCGTTGCGAGTAATTAGATTCCGGAGCAGGTTTGGGTCGATCGTGGCCGCAATGAAGCGTATCGAACCGTCCGCTAATGCAGACTGAAAGCCGCCTGGGTGATTGCTGCCAGGTTCGGTCAATCCTCCGTTGATCGCCATTTGCATCTGTTCAAGCGACAAATCGGTGGGCTCCATCCACGGAACTTGCTGGCCCTCAACTTCCACGACGAGGATTGTATTCGAAGTGCCATCGGTAATATCACGAATCGCGATCGGTTGCGCGCCTTCGAACACTGCGCCCGGCCCTACAATCACCATGTAATTTGTGTACGGCATCATCTGGTTTGGACTCGACGGACATGTATAGGTTGAAATCACCGTGTCGACAATGTGTTGGTTTTCGGGTGCGTCCCATGGTTTATCGAGATCAATCTGGTCGTAGAGCGCGGCCTGTTCGAGGAACGGCAGAAGCAAAGTTCGCCAGCTGTGTAACTTGTTGCCGTCTGCGTCGACAGTATAAGCGGGAGGAAATGACTTATAGGTATCGTGATAGTTGTGCATGGCGAGCGCAACCTGTTTGAGGTTGTTCGAGCATTGAGCCCGGCGAGCCGCTTCTCGCGCTGCTTGAACCGCTGGAAGTAATAGAGCGACCAGCACTCCGCCTACAGTTACCGCCCCGATCACAGCGATCAATGCGACGACAATGATGATGGTGCCCGTCGAGGACGACGATCGGTTCGGTGCCGGAGCAGACTTTCCCTGGTATCCGCCGGCAAGCGGGATCTGGATCGTGTTGCCACAAGACTTGCAGGGACCACTCTGCCCCGCGTATTGATCTGCAACTTGCGTTGAAGTACCGCAATGAGGACAGTTGAACGAGATGGGCATAGCCAGGGCTCCTTCATTTCAATGTATTAGCGGACTGGATTAACGCGAGCAAGTCTCCATAGTTCGCACTTTATCTGCTTATCTTGGCATTGAATAGCAGAAGTGACAAAAACAACCCTGTGACTCAAAAACTTCGCCGCAGTGTTGGACCTTCGAAACAGGTGCCGGACTCTCGTAAGTACCAACACCAAAGAACGCTTACTCCTGTTCCGATATCAGGGACCGCGTCAGATAGACCAGTGCCAAAAAGTCGTAGAGCCCATGCGCGATCAAGGGTACGAGCAGGTTCCCAGTTCGCGCAAAGAGTATGCCCAAGTACAGACTGGCCACCATGGCGAGGGCCGCGTAGCCGGGCGTAATCCAATGGCAGAGGCCGAATAAGAGTGACGTCGCTATGATCGCAACAACGGCTCCACTCTTCCCCCCCGCGAACTCCGCGATGCCACTTTGTAACAATCCGCGAAACAATAATTCTTCGCCAAAACCCGCAGCCAAGGAGATCGCCGCCATCTCAAACAACGAAAGCGGCGAGAATAAAGGCAGAATTCGCGAGGACACCAATCGGCGAGTCCGCAGTAGCCAACGGAAGGGGAGACGGTCGATTACCAACAACCCTGCAAGAAGTGGGACCGTCGCTACGCTGCCCCAAAACAGCGACCGCATGTAGTGGTAGACGGTCGCTTCCCGTAAGACAGGTACGGTTCCCAAAGGGTCGATGCTGACGGCCCAGCCGATAAGCAGGGCCCCGACGCCAAGCGCCGCTTCAAACGAAAACGCTGTAGTAACAAATGAGTCGTCGCTATTTTTTTGCGTAGGAGCCACGTGAATACCTAATCCATTCCGTCAGAAGCCAAAACACTCGACCGCGAGAGTAGGGTAGCCACGTAATTGAGGCTGCGAAACCATCGGCTCAATGGTCGGTCAAACGAGCTCCATCATAGGGTTCGTGGTTCATTGACGGTCCGAATCTGCACTGCTAGACTTTGCGGCTTATCTACGTCTCGCAATCTGCCGTCAGGGACTCTAGCAACATTTCCGCTGACGGAGAATCGGTTATGCTGCGAGCGTACCACCGGCTCCGCCCGTAGCACAATCTTCGATTTACATTCATGTAAACCCGAATTGATCGCTAGCGTGCGGGAACTCGAAGCGGACTCCAACCAAGACAAACACACCGAATTCTCATAAAAGAAGGTACTCGATAATGGCAAAGAAATCTTCCAACAAAATGGTCTACTACTTTGGGCAGACTCGTTGCGACGGCCGCGGAAAGTCAAAAGCCTTGCTAGGTGGCAAGGGCTTGAATCTCGCGGAGATGACGGCGATTGGGCTACCTGTTCCGCCTGGACTGACAATCACCACCGAAGTGTGCGCGAACTACTACAAGGAAGGTCGCCAACTTCCCAAAGGTTTGATGGACGAAGTCCACGCAGGTGTGAAGACCCTCGAAAAAGAGCTCGGCAAGAAATTCGGTGATGACAAGTCGCCGCTGCTCGTCTCGGTCCGATCGGGTGCGGCTGTTTCGATGCCGGGGATGATGGACACTGTACTCAACCTTGGCATGACAGACAAATCCGTCCAAGGCCTGATCGCGGCCACCGGCAACGAACGGTTTGCTTACGACGCCTATCGCCGTTTGATCAATATGTTTGGCGATGTTGTCATGGAAATCGACCACGAACATTACGAAGCCGAATTCACCAAGATCAAAAAGAAGTACAAAGCCGCGCTCGATACCGATGTACCAGCGGAAGGGCTTAAAGAGTTGTGCGAAGCCTACAAGGCAGTGTTCAAGAAGTACACGAAGCAAGATTTCCCACAGGATCCCTTCAAGCAGTTAGCACTCGCCATCGAAGCGGTCTTCAAGAGCTGGCAGACGCCTCGTGCGATCCGCTACCGCGAAGTCGAAGGCATCTTTGGCTTGGCTGGCACGGCCGTCAATGTTCAGGCGATGGCCTACGGTAACATGGGGCTCGACAGCGGCACGGGCGTCGCTTTTACTCGCAATCCATCGACTGGCGAGAATAAATTCTACGGAGAGTTCCTTGTCAATGCGCAAGGGGAAGACGTCGTCGCCGGCATTCGGACGCCGCAACCCGTCGACGAGATGCCCGGTTGGAAAACTGATGAATTGCCGACTCTAGGCAAAACTGTCTACAAGCAACTCCTCGATATCAAAAAGATTTTGGAAACGCATTACAAAGACATGCAGGACATCGAGTTCACCATCGAGGGCGGCAAGCTCTACATGTTGCAAACTCGTAACGGTAAGCGCACCGGTGCCGCCGCCGTCAAAGTGGCCTGCGATATGGTACGTGAGAAGCTAATCGACGAGAAAACCGCGGTCAAGCGGATCCCGGCCAACGACCTGACGCAACTTTTGCTGCCCAGTTTTGATCCGGCCGCTAAAGCTAAGGCCGATGTGCTGACGACCGGGCTTCCAGCTTCGCCAGGCGCGGCAGTCGGTACCCTGGCGTTTACCGCAGAAGAAGCCGTCGCTCGAACAGCGGCTGGGGAGAAGGTGCTGTTGGTGCGAAATGAAACCAGCCCCGAGGATGTTGATGGTATGCACAGCGCGGCGGGCATTCTGACGAGCACTGGCGGCATGACCAGCCACGCAGCGGTTGTAGCCCGTGGCTGGGGACGCTGCTGTGTTGCTGGTGCCGGCAGCATCCACATTGATGAGAAAGCACGCAAGATCACAGTTAACGGCAAAACGTACACACATAAGGACACGATCTCGCTGGATGGGTCGACTGGCCAAGTCATGGCCGGTGCTATCGCAACCGTTACACCCTCGCTTTCGGGCGATTTCGCCAAAGTCATGAAATGGGCCGACAAGTATCGAAAACTCGGGATTCGCACGAATGCGGACACTCCCGAAGATGCGCAGCGAGCGCGCGACTTTGGCGCCGAGGGAATTGGGCTCTGCCGAACCGAGCATATGTTCTTCGAGGGCGACCGCATTACGGCAATGCGTGAGATGATTCTGGCAGAAGACGAACCGTCGCGCCGGAAGGCTTTGAAGAAGCTCCTGCCCTTTCAACGCAAAGACTTCATCGGCATTTTTACTGCCATGAAAGGATTGCCGGTAACAGTGCGTTTGCTCGATCCGCCGTTGCATGAGTTCCTTCCCCACGAAAAGAAGGCTCAAGCCGATATCGCAAAGTTGTTGGGTTTAAAGGCCAGCGATGTTGAAGGCCGCGTGGATCAACTACACGAGGCGAATCCCATGCTCGGCCATCGTGGTTGCCGATTGAGCATCACCTATCCCGAAATTCTCGAGATGCAAGTGACCGCGATCGTCGAAGCCGCAATTGCGTGCAAGGCCAAGAACATCAAGGCTCAGCCGGAAATCATGATTCCGCTTGTCGGGACGGTCGCCGAGCTATCAACGCTGCGTGCTTTGGCTGAAGAGACGATCGAAAAGGTTAAAGCCGCAAAGAAGTTTACTGGCAGTCTCGACATTTCGATCGGTACTATGATCGAGATTCCGCGAGCTGCTTTGACGGCCGATCAAATTGCCGAACACGCTGAATTCTTCAGCTTTGGAACGAATGACTTGACTCAAATGACGTTCGGCTACAGCCGCGACGACATCAACTCGTTCCTCCCTGATTACCTGAAGCAGGAAATTCTGCAAGTCGACCCCTTCCAATCGTTAGACCAAACTGGCGTCGGGCAACTGGTCGAAATGGGGGTACAGAAAGGTCGCAAGACTCGCAAGGATCTGAAAGTCGGCATTTGTGGCGAGCATGGCGGGGACCCGGCATCGATCGACTTCTGTCATCGCGTCGGCTTGAACTATGTAAGCTGTTCCCCGTTCCGAGTGCCGATCGCTCGTCTGGCAGCTGCTCAAGCTGCATTAAACAACGAGTAGCCTGACCATAGTGTGATGATGAAAGGCCCCAGCAGTCTCTCAAGATTGCTGGGGCTTTTTTTGTCTGGGGTGAACCTCCGCAAAGATCGCCACGTTGGAACGGGTCAGCGCACTCGTGCGCCGATGAAGGCGAATATTTCAACTCGTCCGTACAGTTTCACACTCGCAGCGATTCCCGCGGATAATGTTCACAAATCGCCCTGATGCGGCCTGTCACTCGGGCCGAAGTAAACAGAGTAGGTGCATAGGAGAGTCGTGTTTCAATCCTCCCAACCGGTATACCTCTGAATCGCGCCTATCGAACCTCTCACGCCAGGGTTAAAAGCGATGCGGTACCGCACTCCAGAGTTCCTCACGTTTGCAGTCCTCGCACTATGCGCCGGCACATCGGCTATCGGTCAGCAGGGTAGACATTTTGAGGACACGGGCACCAGCGTCCCGAACGATGCCCTGATTGCGGGTGTTGATGGCTCAGACGAAGTGATCCATGAAGCATCCATAATGATTGAGGTCTTTGACGCCGTTGATTTGGGAGACTCAAAGCCAGGTGGCAAAGGTTGTAATTGTGATTCATGCCTGGGTGGGAAGGGCGATGGCAAAGCAGGATGTGCGGCCATTCGCAAGGCGGCAGCGGCTTCTCACAAGGGTGTCTTCTATGCAAACGACTTCAGTTACCTGGCCAACGCAGGGTGCTGCGAAACCTACCTAGGCGACCGATTCAAGCGTCTGCCCGTCGGCGATTGCTGGATGGTGGATGTCGGCGGTCAATATCGGATGCGGTACCACCACGAACAGAACATCAATAACGTCGGGATTCCAAACTTCCTTGGCCTCACCGGCGACGATGACGATTTCCTGTTGCATCGGACGCGACTGTACTTGAATGCAGAGTACGGCAGCCACTTCCGCTTTTACGGCGAGATGCTCGACGCAGCCAGCGAACTTGGAAGCGGCCCACCACGGGTGATCGAAGAGAACCGCACTGAGTTGCAGAACTTGTTTGTCGAATTCAAGGGCTACGATCTCGGCCGGGGTACGATCGGCGCGCGGGTAGGACGTCAGGAGATTATGTTAGGGGCGCAACGAATGGTGTCGCCTCTCGATTGGGGAAACACCCGCCGGACTTTTGATGGTGCCCGAGCCATGTGGAAAGGAGAAACCTGGGACATCGATGGGTTCTGGCTGCGACCGATGCATCGCGACGCGGCACATGCCAAAAAACTCGATCCCCCGAATCTGGACCGCCAACTTTACGGACTCTATGGGACCTATAAAGGGCTCTGCCGCGACAACCTCGAAGCGTATTGGCTCGCCTTGGACTACGAAGATATCCTCCCTAGTGGGTTTCGTTACGATACACTCGGCACACGTTATTGGGGCAGCGAAGGCGACTGGTTGTATGAGTTGGAGGCAGCTGTTCAGTTCGGCACCAATGCAGACAACACCGGGCATGGCGCCGGAGCAGTCACAGCCGGATTGGGCCGCAAATTCCCTTGTACGATCTTTTCACCTACGCTGTGGGGCTACTACGACTGGGCGTCCGGTGCCAATGCCGTGGGCAACGGATATCACCATTACGAACCGTTGGCCCACAAGTACAACGGGTTCATGGACATCTTTGGCCGCCGAAATCTCCAGGATATGAACGTCCAGTTGACGGCCAACCTAACCGACAAGGTGCAGTTGTTGATCTGGTATCACTATTTCCGGCTCGCCAATGGCAACGACGTCCCTTACAACGTCGACATGACAGCCTTCAATGGTCAGACCGCAGGATCGAGCGGTAGCAAGGATCTGGGCCACGAGATCGACTTCCTGATCACGCACAACATCACACCCCGGACAAGCGTAGTCTATGGCTACTCGCATTTCTTCGCGGGTGCATATTACGCCACGACCGCTGGTGTACCTTACAACGGCGACGCTGATTTTGCCTACGTGCAGTGGCACCTCGACTTCTAATGCACTTACGCTATCAGCGCCCAATCGAAGAAAGGCTCTGGGGATACCCAGAGCCTTTCCTCTTTCTTGTTCCACCACGGGGCAGAATTGCCGAAGCTCGCGGGACGACGAGCCAGCTATACCTTGTCCGCAGTTGGGCAAACAAATCCCTGTCGATACTCGCGAGTGCACAGCGCCGTGGCCTCGGGCGAATCGGGGAAGACTTCACGATCCGGGTCGAATGTTAGCTGCGGTCCGAGCGAGAGTTGATACTTATCTAGATCGACGTTGTTGTCCTTCAGGTGCTGAACGGTTCGATCCAGCGTTTTATCGTTGTTGTCCAGGCTTTTGATGCCGCTCAACGCTTGACGTACCTCATCGATTGAGACTTTGTTGTTCTCGCCAAGGTAGTAGGAAATGTTGCCGAGATGGCTCATCCCAGCCGACAAGTGACCTTCACGAACATCTGCATTGAGATCTTCCGCATTGCGGCTGATGCACGCATCGATGAAATTCTCGAAGTGGTTTTCACCACCCTTGAATTCCTTGATAACATTGAACTCCTTGTCCATCGCAACGCAGTGTGAATACGTTCGTTGCACGACATAGCCCTCGGAGCCGTAGAACACAACGCCGATCTTGTTGCCGCTTGCGTTTCCAAACAACTTGTTCAGTTCTTCGTCCGCGGCGTCTTTAATCTCAAGTCCACGTGTTTCGAACACGATACACTTGTTGCCGTAATCAAAGACCGACACTTCCGTATTCGCCGTATCACCGGCATCCACGTAGCTGGGATCGTTCCTTTCGGCTTGATATCCCAGCCGTCCGCCATAAGTGATGATGCCGGTGGGGTGAGTGTCGATACCGAGTCCCCAACGAGCGATGTCAGTTTGGTGCGGACCTTGGTTGCCGCTATCACCGTTGCCGTACAATCGCTGCCAATGCCAATCGTAGTGGAACTTGCTGCGAGTGACGCGTGGGTCGGTGTATTGCGCCGGGCCGCTCCAAAGATTGAAGTCCACCGATGACGGCACGGGGTAGTCACCCAATGCTCCGATCGATTTGCGGCGCTTATAGCACAGCGCACGCGACAAATTCACTTCGCCAATGCCGCCCGCCGCGATAAATGCCACCGCGTCTTGGCAAGCTTTGCTCGATCGACATTGCGTGCCAACCTGGCACATCTTGTTGTACTTGCGAGCTGCCGCAATCAACGCGCTGCCTTCGGCGATGTTGTGGCACACCGGTTTTTCGACATACGCGTCCTTGCCCGCTTGCATGGCCCACACGCCGCACAGTGCGTGCCAGTGATTCGGAGTTGCTGTGCTAATAAAATCGACTGTCTTGTCGTCAAACGCTGTACGCATATCTTTTGCAAATGTTGGGCGTTTTCCCTGCTGTTTAGCAACCGCGTCACAACGTCTGGCCCCAGCTTCTTCATCGGCGTCGACGATGTACAGAATTTCGGTGCGTGGATCGTGCAGCCAGCGACCAATATGCTCACCACCGCGTCCTCCGGCGCCAATCACCGCCACACCCAACTTCTCATTGGCGGATTGGGCTCGCCCAAATCGTGGCGCGATCGCAACTGCAGCGGACGCAGCCAGCGAGCTTTGAACAAATCGACGACGTGAAATCTTAGACACTGTTTGTACTCCTCATTAATGGAAGTGGCTGAATGCTTATGTATTGGGGGAGCGTGCCGACGATGCGTTTCCGTCAGCGGTAGGTCCTGTTGAGTTTAATATCTTCGCAGTCCAGAATGCCAGTCTTCTCGCGACTTTCTTGCTGCTTTCGAGGCCGATACCTGCCAGTCAACCCGCCGCCAGCCCCGCGGTGGACGGGCATTCGTCACAAGGAAGTGTTTCACTCAATGGGGAAGACTGGTTAAGATGGCAGTACGCCTGCCAAGTTCCTTCCCCCAATAGCCTCTCCCTTCCCAAAGTCGTCGTTCCCCATGCGTCTACGCCTCATACACCTCAGCATTTTTCTGATCGCAACATGCCTGCTCATCGGTACCAGCGCACCGGCCCAATCGGTCCGCTTCGACCGCGACATCCGGCCAATCTTGTCCGACAAGTGTTTTCATTGTCACGGGCCGGACGAGGAGCATCGTGAAGCCGAGCTGCGGCTCGACCTCGAAGATGCTGCCAAAGAATCTGTAATTGTTCCGGGAAAGGCCGGCGAGAGTGAACTCGTTCGCCGCGTGATGTCGCGTGATCCCGATGAGATGATGCCGCCACCAACTGCCAAGAAGCCGCTCAAATCCGAAGAAGTCGCTCTTCTCAAACGGTGGGTCGAGGAGGGAGCCGAGTGGACCGCACATTGGGCCTTCTTATCACCAACGAAAAGCGTTGTCCCCCAGGCCGACGAGATGCCTCCTGGTCCAAACTCCGAGCGTTTGCAGACTTGGCCGCGCAACACGATTGATCAGTTCATCCTGGCCCGGCTCGTTGCCGACGGATTTATGCCAAGCGAGGAAGCCGACCGTCGCACGTTGATTCGCCGCGTGAGCTTCGATTTGACGGGGTTGCCTCCCATGCCGAGTGAGGTCAACGAATTCGTGAACGACGACTCTGACAACGCGTATGAAAAGGTTGTGGATCGTTTATTGAAGTCTCCGCACTACGGCGAGCGGATGGCGCTGATGTGGCTCGACGCGGCTCGCTATGGCGACACGAGCGTCTTCCATGCAGATGGCCCGCGCGATATGTGGGCGTGGCGCGATCTGGTCGTAAAGTCGTACAACAAGAACCAGCCGTTCGACGAATTCTCGATTGAACAACTCGCCGGAGACCTGCTTCCCAATCCCACGATCGAACAGCAGGTTGCATCAGGCTTTAATCGCAACAACGGCACGACTGATGAGGGCGGGGCGATAGCCGAAGAGTATCGCATCGAGTACGTCGTCGATCGCGTTAAGACGACGTCGACCGTTTGGCTTGGGCTGACCATGGAGTGCGCTCAGTGCCATGATCACAAGTACGATCCTATTTCGCAGGCCGACTACTACCGTTTCTTTTCCTTCTTCAACGTCAGTGAAGACGCAGGAATGCAGACTCGCAACGGGAATGCCGCGCCGACCATCGCTGTGCCCGATCCTCTTAAGGAAGCAAAGCTACCCGAGACTCGTGAACAACTTGCCACGGCCGAGCAACAACTCAAAGACCATGTCGCAACGATCGATCCGGAGTTTCAAGCGTGGTTAGTCGTCAAGCAATCCGAGGTGGAAGCCAACAAACTCGACTTGGTTCCGACCGATGCATTGTTGCACTTTGCCTTGGACGAGGGCGAAGGAAGGAAGGTTGCTGATACGGTCAATTCAAAGCGCGAAGGCGACATCAAAGGCAAAGAACAGTGGGTTGCCGGTCATTTCGATCAGGCGTTAAAGCTGGATGGCAGCACCTATGTCGATCTTGGAAACCTTGGCGACTTCGAACGGAGCGACAAGTTTTCCTATGGCGGTTGGGTGCGTCCCGAGGGAATGGCGTCCGGCGCAGTACTGGCTCGTATGGATAACGCTGACAACTATCGCGGCTATGACATGTTGTTAAGCGATGGCTACATCACCGTACATATCATCAATACGTGGCCCGGAAACGCGATCAAAATTCAGACGAAAAAGCGGCTCGAAGCCGACAAATGGCAACACGTATTTGCCACCTACGACGGCTCGTCGAAGGCAGCTGGTGTTAAAGTCTATGTCAACGGCGAGTCGTGGGAATGGGACGTTCAACAGGACGGATTATCGGAGACAATTCGCACGAAGAAGACGCTGCTAATCGGCAGCCGCCACCCCGATGCACGCTACAAAGGGATCATCGACGATTTACGAATGTTTGATCGCGAGCTACAGGCGACCGAAGTTCAATCTTTGGCCGGTTCAAATCCCATCACTCCGATCCTGCATCTTGCCGCCGACCAGCGAACTCCAGAACAAGTCGCTCAACTCCGAGAATTTTATTTGAACAACGCCGACGTCAAGTATCAGGAGTTGGAAAAGCTCCGCGATAAGTTGAAAGCCGACGAGACCGAGCTGCAGAAGCCGCTGACCACGGTCATGATGATGCGCGACACACAGAGGGATACTTTTATCTTGAATCGCGGATCGTACAGCTCGCCGACCGATCGAAAAGTAACGCAAGCCACACCGGCAATCTTGCCCCCGATGCCGCAGGATGCGCCAACGAATCGGTTGGGACTTGCTCGCTGGTTATTCCAACCGGATCATCCGCTGACAGCTCGCGTGGCGGTGAATCGCTATTGGCAAATGCTGTTTGGTACCGGGTTGGTATCGACTCCGGAAGACTTCGGATCGCAAGGTGACTATCCAAGCCATCCCGAGCTGCTCGACTACCTGGCGACCGACTTTCGAGAGAGTGGTTGGGATATCAAACGAATGATCAAACAGCTCGTAATGTCTGCGACCTATCGCCAAAGTGCCAAAGTCACGCCTGAATCGTTTGCCCGTGACCCAGACAATCGTTTGCTCGGTAGAGGTCCGCGATTCCGTTTGCAAGGTGAATTCATTCGTGACAATGCCTTGATGATCAGCGGTTTGCTCAACGATCAGATGGGTGGACCGGGCGTGAAGCCGTATCAACCGCCCGGCTTATGGGCGGAAGTCGGACTCGGCGGGAATCCTAAGTTTGTCCAAGATCACAATGACAAACTCTACCGCCGCAGCCTCTACACATATTGGAAGCGTTCAGCCCCACCACCCTCGATGCAAATTTTCGACGCTCCGACCCGTGAAAAGTGTACGATCCGAAGACCTCGGACCAATACTCCGCTTCAGGCGTTGGTGACACTAAACGATGTGCAGTTCGTCGAAGCAGCACGAAATTTCGCACAACGAATGATGCTCGAAGGCGGTGAATTACAGGAAGAACGACTTGCATTCGCCTACTTGCAGGCCGTGGCGCGTGAGCCAAGTGAGTCGGAACGTGCGGCTTTGCTCAGTGTATTCACTACCGCAATTGATCATTACAAGGGCAACCCCGACGCGGCAACACAGCTTCTCAGCTTTGGTGAATCCAAACTGGACGAATCCTTGGACGCCGTGGAACTTGCGGCATGGACCATTGTCGCGAGTTCGATACTTAATTTGGATGAGACATTAACGCGAGGTTAAGAACTTGGAACGCCAAACATCGAACATCCAACGCCGAACATTGAAGTAAAGAAAACTCGCTATGGCGGATAAGAGCAACACGCCGCAGTTTGATTTGGAAGAGCGGCTTTTGGAGTATGCAGCGAGGATTGTGCGATTGGCCGAGGCACTGCCGAGAACTCAGACGGGAAAACATGTTAGCGGACAAGTTTTGCGGAGCGGGACGGCACCGATGGCGCACCACGGCGAATCCCAAGCCGCCGAATCGCGCCGAGACTTTATTCATAAGATGAAGATCGCATTGAAGGAACTTCGTGAAACACAGAGATGGCTTAAGTTGATTCAGCGGATACCGCTACTCGATAAGACGGACTTGCTGAATCCACTCGTGAAAGAAACTGACGAACTTATACGTATCTTCGTCGCAAGCCTGAAGACAGCTCAAAAGGCGGATGGCCCATGAAACCTAACCAATCCCAAATTCCGATACTACAAAGTTCAAAGTTCGACGTTGGACGTTCGATGTTCGATGTTCAACCGATTGACGTTCCCACCCGCCGCGCGTTTTTGGCGGGCGCGACCGGCGCCCTAGGTGCAATGGCGTTGCAATCTCTCGCCAACGCAGACTCTTTGGTCGCGGGCAGATTGCCGAACTTGCCTCACTTCGCTCCCAAAGCGAAACGTGTCATCTATTTGTTCATGGCAGGCGGTCCGAGCCACATTGACTTGTTCGATTACAAACCAGCCATGCGAAAGATTCATGGCACGGAGTTACCTGAATCGATTCGGCAGGGCCAGCGGTTAACCGGAATGACTAGCGGTCAGAAGTCCTTTCCGTGTGTCGCGCCGATGTTCAAGTTCACTCGGCATGGCGAACGCGGCACGTGGGTCAACGCCGAACTGTTGCCAAACATTGCATCGATTGTCGATGATTTGGCGATTATCCGCTCGATGAACACCGAGGCGATTAATCACGATCCAGCTATCACCTACATTAACACGGGCACGCAGCAGCTTGGGCGTCCTAGCATGGGCGCATGGCTGAGCTATGGACTAGGCAGCCCCAACGAGGACTTGCCGGCATACATTACGATGATCTCGGTTGGTAACGCGCCCGGACAAGCATTGTACGCGCGGCTATGGGGCAGCGGCTTCCTTCCTTCCAAACATCAAGGTGTCCAGTTTCGTAGCGGCAACGATCCGGTGTTGTACTTAAATAATCCTCCTGGCATTCCTGCGTCGTTGCGCCGGTCGATGCTCGACGGCATCGCGAAGGTCAACGCAGAGCGTTTCGCGGATCTGGGCGACCCGGAAATTCAAACGCGAATCGCGCAATACGAGATGGCTTACCGAATGCAGACGTCGGTACCTGACCTCATGGATGTGTCGAATGAGTCGGAATCGACCTTCGATCTTTATGGGCCGAATTCTCGAAAGCCGGGTACATTCGCCTCAAACTGCGTCCTCGCCCGGCGGATGGCCGAGCGGGGCGTTCGCTTTGTCCAACTGTTTCATCGCGGCTGGGACCAGCACGGCAGTTTGCCGACTGCCATCAAGAATAACTGCGATGGAGTCGACCAACCCGTGGCAGGCTTGATCAAAGACCTGAAACAGCGAGGAATGCTCGAAGACACGATTGTCATCTTCGGCGGCGAGTTTGGTCGGACGATCTACAGCCAAGGAACACTAACAGCCACGAACCACGGTCGCGACCATCACGGGCGATGCTTCACGACATGCGTGGCCGGAGGGGGCTTCAAACCAGGTATCGATTACGGCTTAACCGACGACTATAGCTACAACATTGTCGAGAACCCGGTTCACATCAACGATCTGAATGCAACAATTCTGCATAATCTTGGCATTGACCATGAAAGGTTTACAGTGAAGTATCAAGGACTCGACGCGCGGTTGACAGGCGTTGAGGGTGCTCACGTCATTGAGGGCTTATTGGCGTGAGTCACATTACTCTCGGTGGCACAGGATGATTCTCGTTCGGTACAATGCAACGAAGGAGAAGTCCGCATGACCAAGAACCCGTTTCCCGGCATGAATCCCTGGCTTGAAGCTCGCTGGGGTGACATTCACACCAGTTTGACGACGTACGCCAGGGATCAGATTCAATCGCACTTGCCACCGGGACTGCGAGCACGCGTCGAAGAATATGTCGCCGTTGAGTCGGATGATGTGGAGGATGGGGATCGATTCGTACCTGACGTTCAAGTCGCAGAGTCGCCGTTCGCACCGCCTGCCGAAGTACTCTCTCAACCCGGCGTGGCCGTAGCAGAACCGATCTTGGTGGCTCGCCAGACGGAACCACGCACGCTCCGGTATATCCATATCGTCGACATCGATACCGGTGATCGCATCGTCACGTCGATCGAGTTTCTTAGTTTGGCGAACAAAGTTCCTGCGCCCGGTCGACGGCAATATGTCCGCAAACGCAATACTCTGCTGCGTGGTGCAGTAAACATCGTCGAGATTGATTTGTTGCGCGAGGGCGAGTGGATCGTCGGAGTCGGTGAACTTCGAGTGCCCGAGCGTTGCCGAAAGCCGTACCGGATCAATGTGATTCGTGCGATCAAACCGGAAAAAAGTGAAATGTATCCCGCACCGTTGACCGAGCCGCTGCCGACGATCCGCATTCCGCTACGTCCTCACGATCAGGACATACCGCTTCAGCTTCAACCACTCGTCGACGCCGCCTACGTCAACGGTCGATACGCGGATGAAATCGACTATCGCAGCGACCCGAAACCACCTTTGGACAATGAAAATGCGGCGTGGGTCGACGCACATCTACGGGAGCTCGGATTGCGGTGATTCACTATGGTTGCGCGTTTCGATGCCTTTGACCGATTCTACGTGATCAGAGCCTTCGACCGTCACAGCCAGTGTCTTTCGTCGTGTTTTACCGAACGTGACCCGCCACACATCGACGGACCGATGGTTAGGAAACGTACGCCGTGTCTGAGGGGATTTGTAACTTGAACATGTCTCGCTAGACTACCTGTTTTGGACCCCAACTCCGGTTGAGCCGAATATGATGAAGGTTGCAGTTCCCAAAGAAACTTTCCCAACCGAGAAACGTGTCGCTTTGGTGCCCGCCAACGTGCCGCAACTTGCCAAGGTAGGCCTCGAAGTCGAGGTCGAGGCTGGTGCAGGTGAGGCTGCTGGGTTTTTAGATTCGCACTACGTCGAAAAGGGCGCTCGAATCGTTACCCGCGACGAAGTCTTTAACGCCGACATCATCGCGCAAGTGCGAACGCTCGGCGCAAATAAAGACGCCGGTCGTGATGACCTTTCTAGGTTTCGTCAGGGCCAGTTCATCATCGGCATGTGCGATCCGTTGGGCGAGCCAAAATCGGCGGTCGAGATCGCTGAGACAGGCGCATCGCTGTTCGCTTTGGAGTTGATCCCCCGCATCACGCGTGCACAGAGCATGGATGTACTCTCCTCGATGGCGACGATCGCAGGCTACCGTGCGGTTCTGTTGGCGGCGATCGAATTGCCGAAGATCTTCCCAATGCTAATGACCGCCGCGGGTACGCTGACGCCGGCGCGAGTGTTCATCGTCGGTGTGGGTGTCGCCGGTTTACAAGCCATTGCGACTGCAAAGCGACTTGGTGGAGTCGTTCGCGCCTACGACGTCCGGCCCGCGTGCCGCGAGCAGGTCGAAAGTTTGGGCGGCAAGTTTGTCGAGCTGGAGTTGGAAGCTGGCGATGCTCAAGACAAAGGTGGTTATGCCAAGGCGATGGGCGAGGAGTTCTATAAGAAGCAGCGGGAGTTGATGGCCAGCGTTGTAGCAGAGAGCGATGTAGTCATCACGACTGCGGCGATTCCCGGCAAGCAATCGCCGTTGCTAATCACGGCGGATGCCGTCAAAGGGATGGTGCCGGGCGGCGTGATCGTTGACTTGGCAACCGAGCGCGGCGGTAACTGCGAATTGAGTCAGGCCGATGCACGTGTAGTCGAGCACGGCGTAACAATTCTCGGCCCGACAAACTTGCCCTCGGAGATTCCTAACCATGCCAGCCAGATGTACTCGAACAATGTCACGAAGTTTTTGCTCAACCTGATTAAGGACGGTCAGGTCATCTTGAATCTCGAAGACGAAATCATTCGCGACACATTGGTCGGCCACGAAGGCCAACTGGTCAACGCTCGCATGCGTGAGATTTTGGGAATGGAGCCCTTGCCGGCACCCGATCCCAATGCAGAGATCACATTAACTTCGGAGGATATCGAGTCGGACTCGACCGATACGGAAGACAACGACGGCACTCAAGCCAAGGAAAGTGACGGATGATTCGAACCCCATCGATATTCAAAGTGTTCGGACTCATTGGACTCGCCATGCTGACTGGGGGGCTTCTCTTCGCGCAAGACGAAGCCAGCGACGCCAGTGAAGCTGCGACCGATGTGAACGCCGCGACAGCGACCGAGGCCCCGGATGAGCCGGCAGTTGAGGAACAGGCAGAGACGCCCGAGGCTGCGGAGGAAACGACGCCTGCCCCAGCGACACCTCGCGAGGAAAAGGCAGCGGCTAGTCCGGCTGTTGAATCGGGCACCGCAGATTCCAACAGTAATGTGCGACGGGTGATCGGCAGTTTGACGGTATTTGTTTTGGCGGTCTTCGTCGGGTTTGAAGTCATCACCAAAGTACCGCCGACACTTCACACACCGTTGATGTCCGGATCAAATGCCATTAGCGGTATCACCCTGGTGGGTGCGGTAATCGTCGCGGCCACTATGAACTTCTCCGGCTTTATAGGTTTCATTGCGGTGACACTCGCGACGGTCAACGCCGTTGGTGGTTTTATGGTGACTCACCGCATGTTGGCGATGTTCAAGAAGCGTTAGTTCAAAGTCGTGCTTGATGGGCCTAGTCGTGCAGTGGGCTATGCCCACCGGAAAAGATTGGTGGGCATAGCCCAACTTTCAGAACTTTAAGAGATTGCAGTCATGCTTTACCCGCTGGTCCAAATCAGCTACATCGTTGCCTCGATCCTGTTCATCATGGGCCTCAAACAAATGGGGCGTCCGAAAACAGCAGTGCGAGGCAACTTGCTCGGCGCGTCCGGCATGTTGTTAGCCGTCGTGATGACGCTCGTATGGGTCGCCAACGGAGGCATGTCGGATGAAGCAGTCAGCTTTTGGTTCATCGGCGCGGGCGTGATCCTTGGTGCGGGTATCGGAGCCGTGCTTGCGATGCGAGTCCAAATGACTCAAATGCCCCAACTCGTCGCGTTGTTCAATGGATTTGGCGGAGCCGCTTCGGTTTTTGTGGCTGCCGCTGAGCTGTTTAGCCGTTCTGGCGGTGAAGTCATGACAGGCGATGTTTTGATTGCGACGGCCGCTTCGGGCATCATCGGCGCTGTTACTTTCTGGGGCAGCTTAGTTGCATTTGGCAAGTTGCAAGAATTGAGCTGGATGAAGAAACCATTCAAGGTTCCGATGCAGCATGTCGTCAATGGCGGACTCACTGCGATCATCGTGCTGCTAACGATCGGAATGCTCAACAGCAACAGCATCGGAATGCACATCACGCTGTACATCTTCATCGCACTACTTGCCTCGGTCCTTGGCGTGTTGCTGACGAATCCTATCGGCGGAGCGGACATGCCGGTTGTGATTGCCTTACTGAATTCCTATTCAGGACTTGCCGCAGCGGCGACCGGGTTCGTGATCGACAACAACGTCCTAATCATCGCAGGTTCGCTGGTTGGAGCATCGGGTGTGATCCTCACTCAATTAATGTGCAAGGCGATGAATCGCTCCTTGTTCAATGTCCTGTTCGGGGTGATGGATGCCGGTGGGTCCGGCGGGAACGCAGACGAGATCTATGCCAATGTTCGTAGTACCTCAGCCGAAGACGTTGCGATGATTCTGGAAACAGCCCAACGCGTTGTCTTCGTTCCAGGTTATGGCATGGCGGTCGCACAAGCTCAGCATGCTGTCCGCAATCTCGGCAAGCTGCTCGAAGAGCGAGGCGCGACCGTCGAATATGCAATCCATCCTGTCGCTGGCCGCATGCCAGGGCACATGAACGTGTTGTTGGCCGAAGCGGATGTAGACTACGACAAGCTGCTCGAAATGGACACGATCAACCCCACGATGGACACTTGCGACGTGGCGATTGTCATTGGTGCCAACGACGTCGTTAACCCGGTTGCCAAGACTGACCCAAAGAGCCCCATCGCCGGAATGCCCATCATCGACGTCGACAAAGCTCGCACGGTAATCATCATCAAACGCAGTCTCAGCCCCGGCTTTGCCGGTATTCCAAACCCGCTGTTTGCTGCCGATAACGCGATGATGCTGTACGGCGACGGCAAAGACGCGGTTTTGGAAATCACGACCGCTCTACGGGAAGCTTAGCAGCCGGCACGCTAGTCGACCAACACAGTATCTTCGTGCTCGTAGCCCGGTGCGCAGCAGCAGAGGAACTTCAACGTAATCCCTCCGGTGTTGCGAATCTGGTGCGTCGCTCCCGGTGGAATGGCGATGGCATCTCCGGGCCCAACCTCCCGCACTTCTTCTCCGATCCGCATTGATCCAGTGCCTTCCAACACATAATAAATCTCTTCGGTTAGCGGATGATAGTGAGGAGTCGTTATGCCACCCACCGGCAATCTCGCTTCCGCCAAACTCTGGTTGCGAATGCACGAGTTCCGGTCGGCTAACAACTCGCGGATCTCCGAGCCGTCCTTCGTGGCAAATGCTTCTACGTCGGCGATATTGACAACATCCATGAATTCACTCCGAGCAATGGAATGCTACTTTGCGCGATGCATGTATTCCGGCACTGAAAAAAATCCCCCACCAAATCCACCGCCGCCGATGCCTTCAAATTCATCGACCGCTAAGGCGTCGCCCGATTCGACACGCTGAATCAACTCGACGATCTTCTCGTGGATGGCGCGAGTCTGTTGAATGATCAAAACGGATCTTGCGACAACGACGGTTTGCACTTGTGTCTTGTCGGCATCGCTCGCCGCGAGTCGCGCCAGTTGTCCATCGGTGCTAAAGAGATCGGGTGGCGACGCCACGAGCATCACGGTTCCCTTCGCATCCGGCTTGGTGTTAGTTTTCCAAGACTCTGGTTCCACTAACTTCGGCAGCCATGTCACCAGATCCATCGCTACCGCCGCGTGCAGCCGATAGTATGTCGTGATTAATTCGTTAGGGTCCTCGGCATGTCGATCACGAGGCTTGGAATTGCGTAACGCGGCGCGGTAAGTCTCCAGCAGATCCAGTACCGCCATGTGAGCCGATTCCTGGTTACTGATAACAAGTGTGCCCGGTTTAGCGAACTCGATCGCTCCAGGGCCGCCAACTTCGTTCCAAGAGTCCACGTTTGTCTGCGACATGACGGCCTCACGAAGCGCCCTGGATTCCGAATCGTCGCGACAAAGATCACGGACATCGTAGACTGCGGTTTTCAGAAACGCTTCCGCTGATTCCTCGCTCGTGATCCACAACACTCCGTCACGCAACACCCACGTCAAGTCAAAGTCCATAACGAGCGATTGAAGCACGGTCTTCAACGAACGGTCCGTCAGCTTTAAAGTCACGGGCTGGCGTTCACGAACGCGAATATCACGCAATGCAGGTAAGTCGAGCCGGATGTCAATGTTAAGTTGATTGCCAAGCTCGCTGACCGCAGTATCTAACGGTGTGTCGTCAAAAGCCACGGTCACGTTGTCGTTCAGCTTTTGCCGTAGAAGCAAGTGTTGAGGAGGATCAAGAATGAAAGTCCTCCGACCGTGCTTGCGAAGCGCACCAAGTAGCGATTCGACCTGCCGGTGTACTTCGCCCGTGTGTCGCAGGAACATGACGTCGCCAAGAAAGCTCAAAACGCCAGCGCCGCCGACTGTCTCCCAGCTTTCAGGTGCAATGGCACTTTCGATGACTTGCCCCAAATCATCTGTGTCGTAACCGGCATCCAGCAGATCGCCAAGGTTATACGGAATCGTCGCTAGGTGTTCCTCAGCCGCCTCCGTAGAAGTTATATGAAGGATCTCATCTTCGAAGTACCAGGCGACGCCACTCGCGCGAAGCCGGTTCAACAGCAAGTAAATCGGCGCGTTGTCGAGGCGATCCGAAATGGGCTCGCCCGATTGGATGCCCGCTTCGGCCAAGGCATTGCTATCGGTCAGTACAACGAGTCTCTGTTCGGCTCTCAGCCACTCGATCACTTCTCGCAACGACGAGTCTGAGAGATCTACCGTCGCTGAGGCAGCCAGCCCCGATGGCATCACAGTCGCCGGATCGATCAACTTAGGTTCATCAGCAATTTCTAAGATTTTGATCTCGCTGGCTGGCTTCACTACCTCCTGTCCCTGCGCAATGACTGGAAGGAGGCCAACGAGAAATGACGCACTTAAAACACCCCTGCCTCCGGGATCGCGAACCGCAGAAAAGAAACCTGAAATAGCTGCCGACGTACGATACATGTTGACTTCCTCAGAACTGAGCTGCATGCACCCTGCTGGCCCGCCGAAGGTGATTGCGTAGCAGTGCGCTACGACATCAAACGACCAGCTAATTCTACTCAATCGAGACTCGCTCCGCCAATCGATGAGAACGATGGGTGGTGGTACACTTTGCCTTCTGTAGGGTGCATGAAACGCACCAGCAGCGACAAAGATGGCGTGTTTCACACGCCCTACGATCAAAGTGTACCACTACCGAACGATGTCATCCGTCTCAAATGAGATCGTCGTTGTGAAAGAGGGCGAGCAGTTCGTCCGCGTCCAATAGGTCGATAATGGCTTGATCGTTTTGCTTGGCAACGCGAGTTGAAAGCGCAGGGCCGGTGGCGGCGAGGCGCCACGCATCGTCCACGGATGTGAATAGGTCGTTCGCGACGAGTGGTGGAGACTGCGTGGCGGTTGGCTCGAAGTGCGGTGCAACGTTCGAGGAGATTGGAGCAAAGATGCCCATCTCTTCACCCTCGGGAACCGCAAATTGCGCGTTCAAGAAATTGATAATAAGCAAAGCATCGAGTGGTGAAAAAAAGCCGTCCCCGGTTGTGTCGCGGTAGAAGTTGTCGAAGTCATTCTCCGGATTGCCGTCGCTATTCAGGACAAAGGGATCGATCGCTCGGTTCGAAGCATCACGAAACGGTGACTGGGGAAGGATCAAGTTGTTAATGACGAGCAAGGCGTCCAATGGTGAGCGTTTGCCGTCGTTATTCACATCCAGATGATCGAGAGGGTTGTTCCATTGTGCCGGGCCGCTCAAATGCAATGTGACGCCCTGCTGCTCTAACACTCGGAAGAAGTGACCTCCTGCTATCTCGGTTCCACTTAGCACCCAGCCGGTCCCAATCACAACCGTATCGCCGACGTCAGCAAGCAGCATCAGTTCGTCGGTCGCGGGTGAAATGTCTCGAACCTTTTGAACATTTAGGGCAACACTGTTGTCACCGTCCCCAACTATATCAAGCATGTATACGTTGGAGAGTTGGCTTTCATCGGGAATCGAGAGGTCTAACTGGATGCCGCTTCCTAGCAATTGGATCGAGTTCTGGCCACTGCCGCCATGAAATGTGATATTTGCTGTGCCTCCGTTCTCCAGAATCAGGGTGTCGTCGCCGTCTGCGCCGCTGAACGCGATTCCACGTGAAGGGACAGGGTTGCCGCGCGAAAAGTCGATGGTAATTTCGTCGTTCTTCGATGTTGCAGGCAGCGTGAGACGAGGCAACGAGACCAGTTGCTCGCGCAGTATTTCGGAAGCATCCTGCAGTGTGATGACGACATCGTCCGCATCCTTTCGGACCCGCAGGGCCACAGTTGCCGACTCGCCGAGTACAAGGATACTCTTTTGTGGATCAAGAGCGCCAAAGTTCGAGTTGTTCGTCTCGTCGACTTCTTCGATCGACTCACTGGAATCGACTACGACGAAGCCAATTTGCGGCACTCCTAGCGTCGCCAAGGCGTCGGTGATCGTAAACGTCACCACGACGCTTTCGCCACGGGACAATTGGTCATTAAGCATCCTTGTCTCAATCACATCACCGGTATCTGGGTCGTCTTGCCGCAAGGTGACTTCAAACTCCCCTACAGTTGGGCTCCCGCCTTGATTCAACAATTCAGCGGTGACTGTGATGACGTCATTGTCGAGCGAACTCTGGACCGAACCAACGACCAAATCCGGCTTCAGGGCAACAAGAGAGGCCACATTGTTGGATTCATCGATTTCGTCCAGCAGCGAATCGGGATCGACTTGCGCAACAAGCACGTGTGGCGCAGCAGCGTCCAGAGGTACGTTCCAATCAAATACAATTTGGCTGGAGCCGCCTGCCCGCAGCGCGGGAACTGGGAGCTTCACACCAACGGCGACACCATCATCGCTCAATCCAATTTCGCTCGCCGGTGTACCTAAATCACCTCCGTTCAATACCGTCGCTGTCACCTGCACGGTGCTACCTGGAATCGGATTCGCCTCGGAAAGTGTTAAAGATACGATGTTTAGATCTTGTCCGATCGAGGTCGCTTGAGTTTGCAAGCTGGAATTACCCAGCGTTGGAATCAAGATCGTATCGCCAGGTTCACCTTCGGCACCGCTGCCATCACCTGTCGGTGCGGTTTCAGTGCCAACCTCGCGGCTCAAGTGAAGGATCTCTAGCTGTCCATCACCATTGATGAACGGACTAAACCACCACTCCAAATCCGCGTCATCGGTAAACTGTCTGGGTTCACCCCACTCGCCGGAAGACCGATCCAAACGCGAATAAAAAATGTCTGGCCCTGCGTTCGACAGAGCTTGCCAGATAACAAGCGGATTGTCGTCTGAATCGATTAACAGCTGTAGATCGTTGATCGAGGGTGCGTGAATCGCCGCGGCCGGGGCGGTCGGTGTGCCAGCGGTCACATCGGAGTAAAACAGTTGATCGGTTACGTCGCTCTCTTCCTCGCCAATCGATACACCACGTTTCACCCACGCGACTACCGCACGGCCCGTACTGTCGTAAGCAACACGCGGCGACAGGTCGGCCAGGCCATCGGCGGTTCCGGCCATAACTGTCGGTGTGGACCAGGAGCTTCCGTCGAACAGGCTGATGTGAATCGCTCGATCGCCAATTGTAGTCAACTCGGCGTCCGAGTCGTCGCTCAGCACCAGCACTCCCTCGTTTCCGCGAACATCGAATTGTGGTGTCGCGTTCGTATGGGCATCGGATACCGCGACAATGGGTGTGGACCATTCCGTTCCATTCCACTCAGAAAACATCACGTCTGCTCCCAGTAATGCGGCATCATCTGGGAAGATTGGCGAATCGTTCGCCAAGTCACGCAGCCACGCAACCGTTGTGTTTCCAAATTCATCCGTATTCAGCTGCGGAAGGAAATCCAGATGCGCGTTATCCGTGAGCGCGGTGGGAGCGCTCCATGTGTCTGTATCGGGGTCATGTACAGCGTAGACGATCTCTAAGTCAGCGAGCAGGGCAGCTGGATCGGCGCTGGCGACGTCGGTAATGGGAGTTTTAAGGCGCGTCCACAGCGCGATTGCGCGCCCGCTGGCGTCGTAGGTGACGGTGGGAGCGTCGTCAATTAGTGTGTCGTCGCTGACTTGAACGGGCGCAGACCACTGGACTCCGTCAAACCTGGCCGCGAAGACTTCGAGATGTTGTGCGTCTTGCTTTGTCGCGTCTTCATCGATGTACACCAAGGTCATCGTGCCGTCAGCGTGACGAGCAATCGCGGGCCGTGCATACGGGTATGCGATCGTCGGCAGTCCGGTAGTCGCGGCCTCCCCTTCCTCACTCCCGTTCACGATATACCGAGGCAGGAGCTGCAAGTCACTTGAAACCAGCGGACTCGCGAATAACGACTCTCCCTCGCCCCCAACGCCACAACCGGTTGCCGCAAACGGGAATCTAAAAGTCTTTTGAGCTTCAAAGACGAGGAATGTGGCTTTTAAACGAGCGAAGAGTTCTGCGGTCGCACTGCGATTGAAACACGGGTCTTCGTCCAAATCGTATTCACCACGTAAAGTTCCACCGATCCCTACTTCGACGGTTGCGAGTCCGTCCCGTCCGATCGAAAGGATGCCTTCCAATGTGGGCTCGAGGCCAAGAACGACGTCACCCCCAAATGCCAGATGGTCATCACCGTCACGGTGTACGATATCGGCGGTCGCGTCGACAGCCAAATTCAACTTGACTTGTGCTTGGATGAAGCTAGCCGGAGGAGGCAGTGGAATCGCTGGGGTGGTAACAAATCCTTCCAGCCGAAACGAGGTGCTGGCATTCAACAATGTGGGAAAGAACCCATCAAAAATCACATCCCCAGTTAACTTTCCAATCGCCTTGCCGCCAATCTCTCCAAAATCATCGGCGCCAACTTTCTTCCCCGCGACTTCACCTTCGAATTTTGCTTCACCCTCGATGGTACCAGTTCGATCCGAACGCACTTCAACGCGAACTGTGATCTGTGGTATCCGAGGCCCAAATTTCCCACCGATCATCCCCACTCGGTCCACTGGAATACCAAAGAAGCCTTCTGTCGAGACGCGGGGAAACCCGACCCCCGCCTTGTATACTGCCGTCTTGTTATGTGGGCTGGACGCTGGCACACCCGATACGGTTACTAACGCCGTGTCGATCCAGTTGATCCCGAAAGATTGCTCGAAATCCAATTGCGCGTAGTCGGAGAAAAATGTGTGTAAATCGGTGTCAGCGCGAAAATGAATAATATTCGTACCGGTCGTCAACTCACTCCCAAAGTCGATCGCTAGCGATGTATCTTGCAACGGGTCGGACACGCTCTTCGTTCGGACTATTACGCCATTCACGAATGCGTTGATCACAGCTTGTTGGTCTGCGCCGATTTGGCTGTCGTCAAGATTTCCATTCCAATCCACGGAGATATCGAAGCGATTAGGTAACGACACACCTGGCAAAAACGTGTGGCCGGGTTGATACTCAGATTCAATCAGCTTGATGCGGGGACGCGGATCAACATCCTCGATCGTCCCCGTCGCCAGATTGTTGTTCATGCCAACGGGTTGAGGGAATTCGGCAATCGTATCTTCCGGGTCGGCTTCGACATCAAGCTCTAACGTGACAGGAGCACCCAGCTCGCCTTGCCCAAAAAGCGAAGTGATGTCCCATTCACCAACAACTTCTTCAAATGGACACGACCCAGATTCCGGCATACAGGCGTCCAGACTGACGGTTCGTACGTCGAGAACTTGACCATTGCCCATAATGCGGATAACTGCATCTTCTGCTGGCGCGGTTCCGGTGTTCGTCACCTTACTGCTATAGGGCAAAACAAACATGGCTCCGCGTCGTTCGATTTGACCGATTGACAATGCATCGAGTTCGGTCTGTAAGTCGGCCAACAGTAGCGGCGCAGAAAACTCGGAAGTGTTCCCCATGCCATCCGTCGCCGTGACTGTAATCGTTCGCTGATGGCTGAACTTTTCCAAATCCAGATCGATGTCGAAAGTCGCGTCGCCATCCCCGTCCGTTACGACTTCCTTCTCACCAATCCATACCGTCCCTTCGACATTACTTGAAGGGTCAACTTCAGGACTCAAGTAAACGTCGATCGTAAATGTTGAATCGGCGTTGCTGTGCAATGTTCCGGTCAATGTTCCCCCTGCATCGATGCCGTCAACGATCGGGAAGTTCTGGAATAAATTCGGACCGCGGTCGTCCACTGCATCGTTTGGTGTCACGCCGTCACCGCCCAGATCGATTCCCAACGCCCCATTAGAAAAGATCGAATTGCGTTGAATTCGATTCCCGGTCGCGCTGTCGCCCTGAATCCTGACACCCGTAGTTCCGTTACCAGCGATTATGTTCGCGGGCAGTTGTGTCCCGCCACCGAGATTATCCGGTACGAAGCCTCCGACAAAGTTGTTTGATCCGTCGCGAATGTTGATCCCGCGAGTGTTACCCAACAGCACCGACTGTTCAACAGGAACAGCTTCAAAGTTAGGCGCGATGGGCACGGTTGCCTGCCACGCCGTACCAATGAAGTTGCCTCCAATCAGCGTTTCTTTAACTTCAGCGCCGTCCAGACGAATGCCGTCAAAGTTCCTGGCGAGAGTGTTACCTGACAACGCTGGTTCACCGGTCAGCGAAACGCCGATGCGAGTCTTAGGCGCATTAAGAACATTGATACCGTGCAGCGTATTCGCCAGTCCTTCTTGACCGTTACTTTTGGTACCGATGAGATTGCCGCCAATATAGTTCATGGCGGAAGTCATGCCCTCGATGCGAATCCCGTCATCATCGTTCCCGGAAATTACATTGCCCGGAAAATTCGGATGGTCGGGAGAGAGCGTGGTTTGGGTCCCGATGCGATTTTCCGACGAGTCCAGAATGTAAATGCCGTGATTATTATTTTTGATCCGCGCGCTACCGGTCACATCGGTGCCAATCAAATTGCCTTCAATGATGTTTTCGGTCGCATCCGCACCTTGAATCTTGACGCCATCGTAGTTTCCTGAAATGACATTCCGCGAGAAAGAGGTTCCGCCGGTTTGACCGATGATATTATCGGGCGCTTCAAAAAGGAAAATCCCAGATTCCGTGTTACCGACCGGCAAAATTCCGTCTTTGTCTGTGCCGATATAGTTGCCTTTGACGACATTTCCCGTCGCCTGCTGCAATGCGATAATTACCCCGTCAGCGTCGTTTCCGGAAATAATATTCCGGTCAGAGGCGAGATCGCCTCCAATCACATTATTCGTCGCATTTGAGTCGATATGGACGCCACGGAAGCCGTTCCCCAAATCGATCGCACCCGTGACATCGACACCTATGTAATTGCCCGCTACAACATTGCCGCTCGCCGATGGCAGTGCTGTATTGCCAAAGATCGTTACGCCATCACCGGCGTTACCCGAGATAATATTCCTCCGAGCTGCCGGCGTGCCGCCAATCGTATTACCGCTCGAACTGTTGATATTTACTCCGTCACCGGCGTTCTGCACGGCGATCGTGCCGCTGATGTCCGTGCCAATCTTGTTTCCTTGGATCAGGTTCCCAGTCGCGTTGACATTGACGATCCAGACGCCCATCCCAAAAATCGCATTCGGAAAGTCGCCACGGCTGCCCGAGATGACGTTGCCCAGAAATGGCTGAGCGCCAATCGGCCCACTCGAACAATTTGGCACGGAACCCGTCGCCGGTGGTACGATCCCGCCAATGCAATTGAACTGGGCATCATTGATGAACACCCCTTCTAAGTTGCCCAAAGCCGTCTCGCCGTCGATCGCGGTTCCAATTAAATTGCCAATCACATGATTGTGTCGGGCCGTTTGGTGTTCGATCGTGATGCCGCGACCATTTCCAGATATCAGATTTCCCGCACCCTCAGCACCTCCAATCACGTTGTTCTGACTGAGCTGCGAGATCGTTATCCCCGACTCCGTGTTGCCGATTGACGCGGTTCCATTCTTATCCGTGCCTATATAGTTTCCAATGATGCGGTTGTCCCTTACAACCGGGGCACTGCTTCCCAGCCGTTTAACGACGAATATGCCGACTTCGTTTCCGGAGATGACGTTTCGGTCGGTTTCGGTTGCACCACCCACGACATTATTGAGGCCCTCGACGACGATGCCACGCGTGTTGCCGATCGCGGCGTTTCCGTCCACATTCACCCCAACATAGACATTCGCCACCGTATTGTTATCAGAGACAAGCCAGATGGCTTCCGTAAAGTTGTTGAGGACGAGGTTGCGAATGACGCTGTTACCGTTCCCACCAATGACGATCCCACCCGAAGCCGTGTCCTTTCCCGGGCCGTTAATTATTATCCGACCGGCGGGTCCAATAATGTCCACATCGCCGCTACTGGAAACGCCATCCGTTGAAATGACCGCGCCTTCGGGCAGGTCGAATGTGATCGTATCGCGTCCGCCGTTGGCATTTGCTGACTCGATCGCCGCTCGGAAAGTGCAGATATCGCTGGCCGCTATGGGCGGGTCGGCCGTCGGATCGAGCTCCGTATCGCAGGTGCCTGGTACTTCACCGCTGTCCGGCAAATCCGCTATCGAATTTACGACGAAAGTGGCCAGTAATCGGCGGTCTTCCAGCGGCTCGATGAACAAACGGCGGCGACGAGCTCGATCACAATACCTCGCAACCTTGTTACGATAGAAGGGTCGGTTCATTTTCGCAGCTCCGATCGAGATAAGCGTACTAATGGAAGACTGTGCGAACCTATGTGGAGTGTAACTAAGCGGGCGACATAGATCACGCGAAATTCCGCCTATTCTTGCGAGCCTCCGCCTGTTTTTCTCAGGTATCAACACGAGATGATCATCTACATGCTGAGCCGCGACATCATGCCTGACCGACGACTCTTCACCATTCGTCGTTCGAGTGTTCTTGATCGCAACAGGTGAATTGCTTACCTAAATGACTATCGGTCCGTAACATGATTTGGCACGCGCAACTTGATCGCGACGGATACGTACTCGTCCAGAATGTGTATTCGGAGGGCGAGGTCCGCCGCGCGATCGCACAGCTATCAATTTGTCTCCAGCAACTGCCGCCCTCATCCGCTTCTGTGCGCAGCCGAAACGGCTTCGTCTACGCGCTCCGCAACCTGCTTGATCTGTTTCCCGAGGCAAAAGCAATCTGGAAACAATCACCATTGCCGGAACTGCTGCGCGCAACGCTCGGTGAGAAGGCAGGGCTCGTGCGTGGGTTGTATTTTGACAAGCCGCCGGAGCGATCGTGGTCGCTACCTTGGCACAAGGATCTTGCAATTGCCGTTCGAAACAATCGACTTTTGTCGTCATCATTTCGCAATCCGACACAGAAGGCTGGCGTGGCGCACATTGAAGCACCAAGATTCGTTCTCGAGTCGATGCTTACACTCCGCATTCACTTGGATGACACGACCAAAGAGAACGGGGCACTGCGCGTTCTGCCCGGTTCCCACCGCATCGAAGCCTCGGAAGACAAATGCGAGGGCGCGGGCAAACTGATCGTCGCAAACGCGGGCGATGTACTCGCGATGCGTCCATTACTTTCTCACTGCAGCGGGACCTCACATCCTGAGACCCAACGTCAACGTCGCATCATTCATCTGGAATTTGCCGCAAATCGACGGCTTCCCGATGATTTCGAGTGGAGCTACTTCCAACCCTTAGATGCGTCAGACGAAACGTAGTGCATCGACCGTGACAAGCAAGAAAGCTCAAACAATGGCCTTGCTCACCTGCTAGCGTCTCTGTTTTTGGCTTGACCCAATTCGCTGTTGCTGAGATTATCTCGCCCCGCGAACCGGCAAGGAGTGTCTATGAGAGTTGGGCTGACTGAGTTCACGTTGCTTTGGATACTTATCATCACTGGTGGGTGTCACGCAACAAACTATGCAGAGCGCGGTGCGACTTTGGGCGCTCTCACGGGAGCGTTGGGAGGTGCTGCGATTGGGCAACACAACGGAGATGCGGCCAGCGGTGCGATCATTGGAACCGCAGTGGGCGCTTTGGCTGGAACGGCGATAGGCGACACGATCGACTATGAAGCTGCGCGATCTGCCGAAATCATCGAGCAGCGCATGGGCCGCCGCATGGCCGGCGCTGTCGCGATGAACGACGTGATTGCGATGACGCAGGCCGGCCTGAGTGACGAAGTCATCGCGACGCACATGCGAGCGAATGGAGTTGCAAGCCCGCCAAGCGTCAACGACTTAATAACTCTGCGAAATGCCGGAGTTAGTGATACGGTGATTCAAACCATGCAGCAGACTCCGCCGCCGACTGCCCAAGTGTCGAGTCCCACAGTCATCAGCCAACCGGGGCCGGTAATCATTGAAGAACATCATTACGTGGCTCCACCGTTCCCCTACAGATACCATTATGGCCCACACCGTCGGCCCGGCGTCCATTGGGGTGTGAGCTTCGGGCGCTAGGTCTTCAGTGCCGATCAAAGGCGTGGACCTCAGCGCATCGGTTGCCCGGGGCTACCGTCGGCAGCTAGACTGATGCGTAGGACCACCGGGGGAACCATAGCGAGCGACTCGTCGCTTGTTCTTAAAGTCACTTCTATGCCTAAAGCGCGAATGGCGAATTCGGACCACGATTCCGACCTGTATGTGAGCTTCGGGCCGATTCATGAAGCGGACGCATTGCTTGAGAGTGCGTCGCCTGTTCCTTGTCGTATCATCGACTTCGAATCGACAGAACCGTTAGAGTTGCCGAGCGAAGTGTCAACTGCGACATCGCCGCGACAAAGAACTGGGACAGATTCCGTTCCCGCGGAGTTTGCGGCGGGGCAACTGTGGTTGAACGGCGGCGTATTGATGTGCGCATGTCCTGATTGCGGCGCGCCGATGTCGATTCGCTTCTGGCTGATGATCGCCGATTGTTGGCAATGTGGGACCAGCATCGAGCTGACGGAGGAGCAGGAGCGCGAGGCAAGACGATTGATTGCGGAACAGGAGAAACCGGCGGCCACCTCATTGCAGGCCAAGCCCGCGTCTGCGAATCGAACTCCGGCGACCGAGTCGCAACCAGCGACGCGGCCACCGGAGACCACCGGAGTCAAGCAACAACCGGGCACGGGAAAACTCTCACCCGCTAACGCGAAGCCAGTACAGCAACGCGCGACACCAACGACGCGTCAACACCAGCAACCTCAGACGAGTCGCAGAGCACCTCAACCACCGGGCAGTTCGCCTCGTGCAACTCGCCGTCCACCGCCGCGTCGCCCCGTGTCTGCGTTAGAGAATCGAGTGCGAGCCAGGCTTCAAAAGAGTGCGAGGGCTACAGGCGTCACAGCCGTCGTGCGAGATCTTTTCGCATGCACTCCAGCGTGGCTCGTCAGTCTTGTCTTTCACATGATTCTGCTGACGTTGCTGGCATTGTTCACGTTGGCATCGGATGACGAAGGTCCTTTTATCACGCTGTCGACAACCGTTGCCAAGGAAGTTCAGACGGGTGGAGATGAGATTGTCATCGACCCGTTGAACGAAGTCGTCTTTGATTTGCCCGTCCCGAAAGATGTTAACTTGACGGATGCGAAGCAACGCGAGGCCGTCGTCAAGGCAGATCAAGATGCCCGCGAGTTGCGAATTGATCCCGGCGTTGACGAGCCGAGCCTGCCTGATCTCTCCAAGGTCAAGCGGTTGATCGGGACGGCCACTGGCGGAGGGCAAGCCGTGGCCGCACGCGACCCTCGCATACGTGTCGAGGTAGTGAAGCGAGAAGGAGGAACGACACTGACCGAAGCAGCCGTGGCTCGCGGATTGCGTTGGATGGCGCTGCATCAAGCGGAGGACGGCCACTGGGGATTGCACGATTTCAATCGTGCGGAGGGCTGTGCGTGCGGAGGGACCGGGTCACATCGAAGCGACGCGGCTGGAACGGCATTGGCCCTGTTACCTTATCTCGGCGCGGGCCAGACACACTTAGTCGGCAGATATCGCGATCAGGTATCTCGCGGCCTGCGCTGGCTACTAGAACATCAGCGAGAAAACGGCGACTTGCGCGCCAACTCACAAGGCAACACCGGGATGTATGCCCACGGGCAAGCGACGATCGTGCTGTGTGAGGCTTACATGATGACTGGCGACAACAGTCTGCGCGGACCTGCACAAAGGGCTCTTAACTTTATTGTGGCCGCGCAGCACGAGGCCGGCGGTTGGCGATACGGGCCAGGGCAGGCTGGTGATACGAGCGTGGTTGGCTGGCAAGTCATGGCGCTGCAAAGCGGTCGCGCCGCGAAGTTGAATGTGCCTGACGAAACTCTCGAATTGGCGGGCGTGTTTCTTGATTCCGTCTCGAGCGGCAGCGGGTCCAAGTATGCGTACATGCCGCGCCAAGGCCCCACACATATCATGACCGCCGAAGCGTTACTGTGCCGGATGTATCTCGGGTGGAAGCTCGATATGCCCGGCATCGAGCAAGGCATTCGATATCTCGCTGCCGAGCATCTGCCTAGTAAACGCGACGCAAACATCTACTACTGGTACTACGGAACTCAAGCATTTCATCATCACGGTGGTCCGGAATGGGAGATGTGGAACCGAGAGATGCGCGAGATATTGATTGAGACCCAAGAGCGTCGCGGGCATGAAGCCGGAAGCTGGGATCCCACCGGACCACACGCCTCGGCAGGCGGTCGTATGTACATGACGGCACTCGCCACTTGCAGCCTCGAAGTTTATTATCGGCATCTGCCCATCTTTCGGCAGATCGATCTAGAGTGAAGTTGTGGCACGAGCGTCTTTACACGTCGCGATCAACAGTCGTTTGAGGCTCTGTAAATGAGACGGAGCATTGGCTCATTATTGTTCCTGCTGAGCATTGCAGTCGTCTCTTTCGCCGCGGGGTATTTCGTTCGACATCGACAATCAGCAATCTTGGCGGTTGTGCCTCCAACTCAAATCGCAGATTTGTTGCCCGAGGAAACGGATTCGGTACATACCGACGACAAGCACACAGCATGCACCGAACTTTTTATCGCACTGATTAGCTCTCGCGACCGCGTTGCGATCTTCGAGGCAACGACTGCGATTGAAAGGGAGTGGCATCCGGGGTTTGCTGTGATGCTCGTGGAGTGCGTTCCCTTTATCCGCAGTGATGCCGTCCGCGAAGCAGCTATCGAAGTCTTGGAGAAGAAAACGGGGCAGCAGTTCGGTCCTGACCTGAATGCGTGGTATCGCTGGATTTGGCGAGAAGAAATCGCCGTACATTCCGACTACGCCATGTTCAAAGCGGCACTGTATTCGCGAGTGGATTCTCGGTTTCAAGAATACTTCACTTCCGCGGAGAAGGCTTCCATACGGCTGGACGAAATACGTTGGGGCGGTGTCCGGCGCGACGGCATACCGCCATTGAAAGATCCGAAAGTCTTGTCCGCCGCGGCGGCAGATTATCTGGCCGCATCGGACATCGTATTTGGTATTGAGGTCAACGGCGAAGCAAGAGCTTATCCCAAACGAATTCTTGCCTGGCACGAGATGGTCAAAGATTCGGTCGGCGGCGAATCGATCAATGGCGTGTACTGTACGCTTTGTGGATCGATGATCGTATACCGAACAAACCTCGGAGATACTCACTACGAACTCGGTACGAGCGGGTTCTTATATCGATCAAACAAGCTGATGTACGACCACGCTACCAAATCGCTGTGGTCAACGCTGGATGGAAAACCGGTCGTCGGCTCGCTCGTCGGACAAGGAATCAAGCTCGAACCACTCTCTGTCGTAACGACATCGTGGGGCCGTTGGCGTAACGAACATCCCGATACGACGGTTTTGTCGCTTGAGACCGGCCATCGTCGCGACTACGGCGAAGGTGTTGCCTACCACGACTACTTTGCGACTGACGAGCTGATGTTTGCAGTACCGGAACTCGACACCCGTTTGCAGAACAAGGATGAAGTTTTGGCGATTCGACTTGATGAAGTGAGGGATGAGCGGCTTGCCATTTCCGTCGAGTATCTGAACCGTCACCGTGTCTACCACGATCGAATCGGTGAGACGGAATTCGTCGTTCTAACGGATGAGGGCGGTGAGAATCGTGTTTACGAATCCAAAGCGTTTCAATTTGTTAAGCAGATCGCCAGGGGTCGCTTGTTGGCTTCGGATGGTCGCGAGTGGGAGGTCAGCGAATCCCAGCTCGTGACGCAAGCCGGTGAAGAAGTTCTGCGCCGCCTTCCCGCCCATCGTGCCTTCTGGTTTGGGTGGTACGCCGCGTTTCCAGCTACACGGCTCGTGAAATAGTCCCTGCCGAACATTCAGGCCCGTACGTGCGATATACTGCTCGCATGGCAAAGTCATTATTTGAACAATCCGAAGCGTCGAACCTTCGTGCGGTGCAGCCGCTTGCGGCTCGCATGAGGCCACGTACTCTCGACGAGTTCGCCGGGCAACAGCACTTTCTGGGCGAGGGTAAGCTGTTGCGCCGTCTACTGCGGGCGAATCGCTTGGGTTCGGTCATCTTTTATGGACCGCCCGGGACGGGCAAAACAACCTTGGCTCAGCTGCTCGCATCAGAGACAAAGAGCCGTTTTCGGCAACTGAGTGCGGTCACCAGCGGAGTGAAGGAGTTGCGGGAAGTCTTGCAATCAGCGCGAGACGAGGCCGCCACGGGCGGTCGGCGCACGCTGCTTTTCATCGACGAAATCCATCGCTTCAATAAGACGCAACAGGACGCTTTGCTGCCCGACGTCGAGGAGGGGATCGTCACGCTGGTTGGTGCCACAACGTCGAACCCGTTCTTCTCTGTGGTGAACGCGTTAGTTAGCCGCAGCCAAATATTTCAGTTTCAGCCACTATCACAAGATGACATCAAGAAGTTATTGATGCGCGCTATCGGCGATCGTGAACGCGGATTGGCAAAATACCAAGTCGAGATGACCGACGAGGCCCTGGGATTCCTCGCAGACGTTTGCGACGGCGACGCGCGTCGCGCGCTGTCTGCATTGGAGATTGCTGTGTTGTCGAGCGATGAGCGACCGCTGCAATTTACACGTGAACTTGCCGAAGAGTCGGTACAACGCAGAGCGGTGGAATATGATGCAACCGGTGACTCGCACTACGACGCCGCCAGCGCGCTTATCAAGAGCATTCGCGGCAGCGATCCCGATGCAGGAGTTTACTGGCTGGCGCGGATGCTCGAAGCGGGCGAGGACGTTCGCTTTCTTTGTCGGCGACTGGTTATTCTCGCAAGCGAAGATGTTGGTAACGCGGACCCGCAGGCCCTGCCGCTAGCGGTGGCTGCGATGCAGGCCTGCGAGTTCGTCGGGCTTCCCGAATGTCAGCTGACGCTTTCCCAGTGTGTGACCTATCTCGCTTGTGCTCCCAAGTCCAATGCCGCGACCGTCGCGATTGCAGAAGCGGTAAGCGATATCCGTGAGGGAAGAATGATTCCCGTCCCCTTGCACTTACGCGACGCCCACTACGGCGGGGCGAAACAGTTGGGAAACGGAGTGGGCTACGAATATGCGCACGACGCGGACGACGGGATCGCCGCGCAAGACTACTTGGGAGTCGAACGCGAATACTATCGCCCAGTTGCCCGCGGTTTTGAAACAGAGCTTGCCGAGCGACTTGCAACGATCCGCACTAGGCTGCGTCAAGGAAAGCCGTAGTCGCTGTGCTATCACAGCGAATTCTATTGCGGCGGTTGTGAACTCACGCTAAAAGTCTTGACTTGATGTCTGTCGGGGGGAGGCGATCCTGGACCAAAGCGTGGGCTTTGAGGAAGCAGGCATAGGTCACTTGCGCCGCTAGCACGATGATACGCGCCCTCTCGATTTTCATAGTTTTATTGTCAGGATGCCACACACTGGGGAAGCACTCCGGAGATGATGATATATCGTCGGGGCTTCCAGCGTCGCTTTCCACCGCCCGGCTGCTCACTCCGTCCAATGACCGTGATTGGACTCCGGATCTCGCCGTACTTCCTTACGCGGACATTCAGGGCGACGAAGCCATTGTGCACAACATTCGCAGTTGTGTGTATGAATCAGATTCTGACTACGTGGTGAATCACTACGACAAGCGTTTTGACCTGTCCAAGATTCGCAACGTGGACTTCATCGTTGTACCGTTCAAGGACACTCCAAGTCTCGCGCACACGATGTTGAGCTTTGGATTTTCGGACGGGGAACATATCGTCCTATCAGCCGAAGCTCGGCTGGAGAAAGGTGAGAAGTATTCGCCGATTCTTGGCGAATTGCGTCAATACGAGCTGATGTATGTTCTTGCCGACGAACGTGATGCAATACTCCGACGAACCAAGCATCGAGATGCGGATGTCTATGTTTATCGAACGATTGCATCGCCAGAGCAGTCACGCGACTTGTTCGTAGACGTCTTGCAACGTGTCAATCAACTCGCGGAGGTCCCCGAGTTTTACGACACATTAAGCAACAACTGCACGACCAACATCGTCCGACATTTGAACCGCTTGAAGCCCGGTCGGGTCCCCTACGATGTTAGGGCTCTCCTGCCTGGCTTCTCGGATGGGCTAGCTTATGAGCTTGGCCTGCTAGACACGTCGCTGCCCTTTCAAGAGGCTCGGCGAAGGGCGCGGGTCACCGACATTGCGAATCGATTTGCCGACTCTGCAGACTTCTCGACCGAGATTCGTAGATAGCTATCCCGGATTCATGAAGTGTTACTGTAACGATCTAAAAGGCTTCGTGAGAAGGAGTTGTGCGTATCTTGCCCAAAGCACCGCGCACATGGTAACCCGAAGCGTTAGCGAGGGATTTACACGATGTCCCTCGCTGACGCATCGGGTTGCGAATAATCCGGGCTATTGAGCGTCACGCCTTCTCGCTCCTCTTGGTGGTCCTCACTGATTTCCGGTTCGCTCGATCAAAAAAAAACGGCTGACGCGGATCGTTGGCAACTGTTTGTTGAGACAGCAGTTACGCGGCACGCCAAAAAAAATCGAAAAAATCTCCGGAATTGTGACCCGGTTTTGTCTCCGTTTTTCAATAGATGTTAGTAGAGAGCGGTTGTTACCACTTTCGAACATGTGATCCGCCTGGGACGAAACTTGCGAGGGGCAGACCGCTCACTCGAGCGGCGCGCAGTCCCAGGCGGTCATGTGTCTTTGAACATCCCTCAGGGATGTTTCCTCGCTGTTTTTTGGTTCCGAACGGATTTTCCAAAAGACGACGCGCCCGTTGGCTCGATACCTGACGACACCGTCGGGTTCGACCAATGCCCATTTTCCACCCACCTTACCAGTCTGCGCCACCTTTGTGCGCAGATCCAAGAATTCCAAGGAGAAGAATATGTTTTCCTGTTCCGCTTCCGCTCGTCAGCGATTGTCTTGTGGTATCTCTCTCGCGCTCGCCGCAACTCTCATCGGAATCGTGCCACAGATTGCTTCGGCATTGGAGTTCACAACCTATAACATCACTAGCCTAGGCAACAATCAATGGATCCTTGAAGGTAGTGTCGACGCTCAATTGGAAATTGATGAGCATGTTACGATCGACATTGGAGGCGACATCTCAGCACAAACGTCAACCACGGCTGGGGGGGCATTCGAGTATTATTTCGAAGCTTACGCTGGTGACACCATTACGCTTACAGCTTCGATGCCACCAGCACAATCAGGAACGATCTCTTGTGTTCTTGAAGATCCGAATCAAGGCCCAGCGCATACATTAGATCGCTAGATATACGCCTCGGTCTTAAATCCGCATCCGCAGCCAATCAATGACTTCGCTTGTCGCGGGTGCTACAAACATCTGTGGTGGCGTACGAGGCGGCTCCTTTGGGGGTTCGCCAATACGTGACCTTTCTGCAAGGGCCGCGAACCAATCGTGTTCCTTCAGGTGCTCGAATTCAGCAATTCGGTCCAGATTGTGTTCGTGCAGTCCCAAATCGATGGCGCTGCTCAAATGCAACTGAATTTCCTCGAAGAATTTTGGATCCTCCGCCGCAGCGAGGGAATAAATGCGAGCGGCGTCGTATTGTAGCTGCGCGTATGTGGGGCCAATTCGAATTGCTGTCTCAATATCGACGATAGCCTTCGAAAGTGGAAAGTTTGTGCGATCGACCGCATCCCTGTACGCGTTTGCTCGCGAGTGGTAAGCAATCTGTAGGTTGGGGTCCAACTCGAGTGCCTTGTCCAAATCGAGAATAGCCAACTCGGGTTTGGAACCTTGTAAACGCTTACAGTGTGCCAAGCTCACGTATCGCATTGCGTAGTCGCCATCACGTTCATTCGCCTGTTGGTACCCGATGATCGCGGATATGTAATTACCGTTGATGGCCGCCAAGTGAGCGTAACAATCTGTTACCAGGGGATCGCGTGAAAGTTCACTTGCAAGTTTCTGTTCCGAGAGGGCAATTGGCATCATCCTTCGCTGTTCATAACTGTATCCCCTTCCGAAAAGGACAGGTACCGTCGCCATGCCTTCAGCGTTTTCTGCATCGTCGAAATGCTGGGTTGCTTGCGCATACTCTCCCGCTTCTAGTGCAGCGAGTGCTAAATCCATATGCCGCGTGTAATCGGGGATCCGGAGAAGTGAGTGGCGGATCTGTCCGGTGATTCCTAACATCGCGATGGCGATAAACACTAGGGCCAAGAGGCGAAAACGCCCGAGCTTTGCACGTAAACCAAATTGTCTCCTCAACTCGGTTGCCAGCTCGTTCGCCGTTTGCGGACGCGACTCGACGTCCCACGACAGGCAACGGTCTATCGTCTTCGCGAGCGTTGGCGGGACCTGTGGATTGCACTTTGCCAGCGACGTTGGAGCCTGCTCCCGTTGAATGCGTAAGTAGGCTTCAGCCGCCCGGCTTGGCGAGATGCCGAGTTGCGGATCTCCGAAAGGCAGCTTCCCGGCTAGTAACTCGTAGAGAATGACGCCAAGCGAAAAAACATCCGATCGAGGATCGCCTGCCGCATCGGCCTCGAACGGTTGTAAGTGGACGTCCCGAATCTGCTCCGGCGGCATATAGGGCAAAGTGCCGCCTAACCTGCCGGCTCCCAACTCAAGGTCACTTGCCAAGTTGAAATCTAGCAACATCGGTACGCCGTCCGGCGTCAGGAGTACATTTGAGGGTTTCAGATCGCGATGCAGAATTCCTCGTTCGTGGGTATAGGCGAGAGCCTCCGCCATCTGAATGCCAAGTCGCGCCACACCGTCAACATACGTGCCTCGAAGGCAGCCCGCGTTGGGGGTGCGCTTCGTTGAAGCGTGCCCTACAAAACCGACGACTTGTTCGCGTGCGCGTGCGGCGTCGATAATGACGCGGGCCGATGTGGGCGGCCTACCATTTTCGAACGCGATCTCCAAGACATCGGCCAAAGTTGCGCTGCCGTGATACGGCATGCAAACAGCGGTCATATCTGTATTTTCGTCGTGCTTGACAGAAAAAACCGGGACGACATTCGGATGTGTGAGTTTGCCAAGTGTCTCGGCCTCGTCACCGCCATGCTGCGAGACTTTGAGTGCCACCAAGCGGCCTCCCAAAGCCGTTTCTGCGGCGAGATAGACGCGAGCAATGGCGCCGACGCCTAGTTCGTGAATGATCTCGTAGCCGAGAAAATCGCTAAATAGTTCTGGCCAATTTTCTTCCTCCAATGCCGGTTGATGTTCCAGTGCTTCGTGAACATCAATCAACCGTCGGAGGCTGTGACGATAGCTCGGATAGCGATTGCAGAATTGGCTGGCGGTTATTGAACGATCCTGTTCACGTAGGCGACAGTATTCGTCCAGGGCATCGTCTAGCTTTTGTTCCTTGGCGAGATGGCCCACCGCGATCTTGATCGGCGGGCGCCCATTCTTGGCAACGACTCGCCATGTTGAAGCAGCACCCTGATTGGCGGCTTGCGTTGCCCGCCCCATGTGAACTTCTTTCATCTACGCCGTCTCGACAAGTGCCAGCTTTTCGATGACTTCCCGCGCGGTGCGTTCGTGAATTCCCAGGGCCTCCCCTATCTCGACGAATGTGAGTCCTTGCATACGCAATTCCACGACCTGCCGATCGCGATCCGACCGTTCGCGCATCATCGCTTCCAACCGATCTTTTGCCATGACGATCTGGCTCGGCGTATTGGATTTTCGGACGTAAGCTGACTCGTCTTCCGAGTTCGCGATCAGGACACGCTCGCGACTGACGTTGTGCTTTTGCCCTTGCAGACGGCGCCGCGACTCTTGGATGAGCTTACGCTGAGCGATCGTCGCCAGGTACTTAATCAGTTCGGTCGGCTCAGTGAATTGAGCCAGCTTCTTGCGCTCGGTAAAAAACGACGCCCACACCATCTGCACAAAATCGAGCGAATCAAACTTTGAACGCATCTTTTGATTCAGCTTACGACGCACCACCCGCTGAATGTGTGGACCGTAGGTATCAATCAGTTCCCAAGCGGCTTCGTCCGACCCGGCACAGACACGCTCGACAACCTTCCGAAATTCTGAATTCTCGTCACTCATTTTTCTTCACCCAAGCTTAAGGTTCTAACCCAGTAGACAACTTAACATGATCAGTAGCGTGGATGCTACTCATTTCCTGGTCCAATCGAGCGGTTTTCTAAGTTTATGCAACGGAGAGATCTCCCTCACAATGCTCGCCGTAGTCTTGCTTTGCCCCGCAAACCTAGCTTCGAAGATACACCGCGCCGATTCCCACCCCCAAGGCAAGGCATGGGGCATTTGCTAGAATCCTGTGCAACTACAGGGATGCGGCGAGTTATGCAACATTGGGACTCCGTAACAATCGTTGGCGTTGGCCTAATTGGGGCTTCCATAGGTTTGGCACTGCGCGAACGTGGACTCGCAAAAAACGTGATCGGAGTTGGTCGCCGAGCTTCGACGTTACGCAAGGCGAGGCAGCATGGTGCCGTCACATCGACGACCACGGATCTATCGCGAGGCGTCCGTGATTCTCGTCTGATTCTCATCAGTACACCGGTCGAACGAATCGCGCCGCTCGTTTTAGAAGCGACTGCCGGTTGTAAGCCAGATGCGATTATCACTGATGCAGGAAGTACAAAACTCAAGATAGTGCGAACGGTCGAATTTGCACTCAGGAGTTCCACGGATCGTGCCGCCTTTGTTGGCAGCCACCCAATGGCTGGCGGCGAAAAAACCGGGCCCGAGCATGGCCAAGCGAATCTGTTCGAAGGTCGTGTTGCAGTCGTCACGCCTTCAAAGCAATCGAACCCAGAAGCGGTCCGTCAGATCGAGCTGTTTTGGCAGCTTCTTGGCTCGAAAGTCGTTCGTATGTCACCCAAAGATCATGACCGCTCTGTCGCCGCCATCAGTCACATGCCACATCTCATAGCCTCAGCGCTTGCTGCCGCGACGCCTGCAGAAGAACTGCAGTTAGCTTCCACCGGTTGGATGGACACGACTCGTATTGCAAGTGGCGATCCCGAACTCTGGCGACAGATCCTTGTGCAGAATACCAATGGCGTCTTGAAGTCATTAGACAAGTTTGAGAAAGTGCTCGCTGCCTTACGTCGCGCGCTCGAGCGTGACGACCAAGGAAAGATCCTTCAACTGTTGCAAGCAGGAAAGCAACGCCGTGACTCTCTGGGAAATTGACATTTATCCGGCCGAAGGTCAACCGGATCGGCTTGGCAACGCGGTGTCCGTCGACGCGGCGGATCTTGGCTTGGCAAAGGATTTAGTGGTTAGCGCCGCGCGAGGTTTTCTTGTGCAGGGAGAGCTTGACGAGACGCAAGCCAAGCAACTTGCTCGCGAGTTGTTTGCCGATCGAGTTGTTGAACGAACGGTCGTCGCCCTCGCCGGCGATGAAAGTTTGACCGTTCCGCCTAACGGCAAGCCACAGCTGCTTCACGTCATTCTTAAGCCAGGCGTAATGGATCCCGTCGCACAAAGCGCACTCAACGCGATTGCAGATTTTGGGCTACGCGTCGATGCCGTTCGCACCCTCCGAAAGTTCTGGTTGCCCGAAACCTCAGCGGAGACTGTTAGGGCGCTCGCGTCTCGAATACTCGCGAACGATTCGATTGAACAAGTCGTCGTTGGGCCGCTCCAGTTTGACCACCTACAGTTAGGCTCGCCGTATCAGTTTGAATTGACTCATGTCGCAATTCTCGATCTCGACGACGATGGATTGACCCGACTCAGCCGCGAAGGGCAGTTGTACTTGACGTTGGTGGAAATGCAGACGATTCAGAACTACTTTCGAGAACTTGGACGCAATCCGACGGATGCTGAACTGGAATCGATTGCGCAAACTTGGAGTGAGCATTGCAGCCACAAGACGCTGGCAGGGCGTATTGCCTATCGCGATGAGAATGGCGAGCAGCGTTTCGAGAACATGCTGAAGGAGACGATCTTCGCCGCCACACAGCGAATCCGCCGCGATCTGGGCCCCGACGATTGGTGCGTCAGTGTGTTTGAAGACAATGCCGGGATCGTTCGATTTGACGACGAATATAACGTCGTTTTTAAGGTCGAAACACACAATCATCCCTCTGCGTTGGAACCGTATGGTGGAGCCAACACGGGCATTGGTGGTGTGATTCGTGATCCGATGGGAACAGGGTTAGGAGCGAAGCCGATTGCTAACACGGATGTCTTCTGCTTCGCTCCCCCCGATATTTCAACTGCCGATTTGCCGCCCGGCGTGCTGCACCCGCGACGCGTTATGAAAGGCGTCGTCTCGGGAGTCCGCGACTACGGGAATCGAATGGGGATTCCGACCGTTAACGGAGCGATCTATTTCGACGAGCGTTACCTCGGCAATCCACTGGTCTATTGCGGCAATGTCGGCCTCATTCCACGCAACAAGTCGACCAAAAAAGTTATGGCCGGAGACTGGATCGTTTCTGTCGGGGGACGCACCGGTCGCGATGGTATTCATGGTGCGACGTTCAGCTCCGCCGAACTGACCAGCGAAAGCGAGAGCTTGTCGGGCGGTGCCGTGCAAATTGGCAACGCCATCACTGAGAAGATGGTGCTCGATGTGATAATGCAAGCTCGTGATCGGGGCTTGTACAACGCGGTGACAGATTGCGGTGCGGGTGGTTTTTCCAGTGCCGTCGGCGAAATGGGCGAGAAGACGGGAGCCGAAGTCTGGCTCGACAAAGCACCTTTGAAATACGATGGGCTCTCCTATACCGAGATCTGGATATCGGAAGCTCAGGAGCGAATGGTGTTGTCTGTCCCGCCCGAAAACTGGGATGAGTTCGAGAGCCTATGCAGCTCGGAGGGAGTGGAAGCATCGATCATCGGAAAGTTCGTTGAAACGGGGCGTTTGCAGCTCAAATACAACGATCACATCGTGGCAGATCTACCGATGGAGTTACTTCACGACGGACGACCCCCGATCATCCGGGATGCGGTCTACGAACCTCCGGTCACAGCGCCGATGAACCTCCCAGTAGCAGCTTCGATCGATTTGAACGCCGCGCTTTGCAAGATCCTCGGATCGTTGAACGTCGCCAGCAAAGAATGGGTGATTCGTCAGTACGATCACGAGGTGCAAGGTGGCAGTGTGATCAAACCGCTGGTCGGTGTAGATAACGACGGACCAGGTGACGCGGCAGTCGTGCGGCCCGTGTTGAGCTCGCATCGTGGAATTGCCGTGTCGTGCGGCATGAATCCGCACTATGGCGACTTCGACACGTATCACATGGCCGCCAGCGCGATCGACGAAGCGATCCGTAACTGTGTCGCGGTGGGTGCCGATCCGAGCCGCATCTCGATCCTCGATAACTTTTGTTGGGGCTATACCGATCGCCCCGAAACACTCGGCTCTCTCGTTCGCGCGGCGCTGGCGTGCCGCGATCTGGCAATCGCGTTTGGCACACCTTTCATCAGCGGCAAAGACAGCCTGAACAACGAGTTCAGCTACGAGAGCGAGGGCGGCAAGCAGACGATCTCGATTCCGCCATCGCTGTTGATTAGCGCGATGGGGCAAGTCGAAGATGTCCGCAAGTGTGTGACGATGGATCTGAAAGAAGCCGGCAACTCGCTATATCTCGTTGGTCTGACAAGCGATGAACTGGGCGGATCACACTTTGCCTTGGTCGAGAAGCTGAACGGTGGCCAAGTTCCCAAAGTTTGCACCGATCGCGCAAAGCAAATCTTCGCTTCCGTACATCAGGCCATCCAATCCGGATGCGTTCGCTCGTGTCACGATCTCAGCGAAGGTGGATTGGCGGCGGGATTGGCCGAAATGGCGTTTGCCGGCGGTTTGGGCGCGTTGGTATCACTGGCCGACGTTCCGACCGATATTCAAGGAGCGGTCGATGTGGCAGCCTTGTTCTCTGAGTCGAACTCGCGATTTGTTTGCGAAGTGCCTGTCGATAGGAAAGCGAACTTTGAACGGCTGTTCGATGGTCTTCCCTTCGCCGCGATCGGCGAAGTGACCGACTCTGGTCGCGTAGTAGTTACAGGAAGCGCCGGCGTGACTCTTATCGACAGCAGCATCCAGGAACTCAAAGAGGCTTGGCAATCACCACTTCGGTGGTAAGAGCACTAGGAAGTGTACTACGTTGCGGTCGGATCACCATTCCCGAATCTGAAATCCACAAACTGAAAATCGAAATTCCGAAATGTCGACCCCCCGCGTTTTAATTCTGCGAGCCCCCGGCACGAATTGCGACCTCGAATCAGCGCACGCTTTCGAGTTAGCGGGGGGCAAGGCCGTGTTGGTTCACATCAACCAGTTGCTCCAAACGCCGTCCCTTTCAAATCAGTATCAAATTCTTTGTCTGCCTGGCGGGTTTAGTTATGGGGACGATATCTCGGCGGGTCGCATCCTCGGCAATCAAATTCGTCATCACTTGCAAGAGACGCTGGTCGAATTCAAGTCGGCTGGCAAACTGATCCTTGGCATCTGCAACGGCTTTCAGATATTAATTCGTTCGGGCATTTTGCTTGCAGATGACGAACATGGCGAGCCAGCGACTTTGACTTGGAATGCGTCGGGCAAGTTCGAGGATCGTTGGGTCAAGTTGGCAGTCGATGGCCATAAGAGCGTTTTCCTCAATGGAATTCAGTCGATGTACTTGCCGGTGGCGCATGCCGAAGGCAAGTTCGTGACACGAACGCCCGCGTTGCTGGATCAGTTGAGATCCGAGGGTCGTTTGGCACTGCGCTATAATTCGCTTCGCGCAACCAATGGACAGGTGCCTTATCCCGACAATCCAAACGGGTCGCAAGCGGACGTCGCTGGCGTTTGTGACGAAACAGGACGTGTCTTCGGTCTGATGCCTCACCCCGAACGCTTTGTTGATCCTACACAGCACCCGCGCTGGACGCGTGAGGGCCTACAAGAGCACGGTGACGGACTCCTGATGTTTCAGAACGCGGTGCGCTATTTTGGATAGCTGCATGTGTTCTGCCCGTCTCGTTGGCGAAGTCTATGAACGGCGGCGCGCTTGATCCGTGGGCGATCGATGCGGCGAGCGCAGGATCGGTTCACGCATATGGCTGAGAAAATCCACGCGTTTTCGCGCAGCCGCCAATGCCGTAACCTTGTTCGAGAATCCCGAGAGTAGCTCTTCGTGAGCTGGTGATTCGCGGCGGATCGTGACACTGTACTGGTCTCGCTTGATCGTGACGCCGATTTGGCGATGCGTCAGTTCCAGCGTCCACTCGCCGATCTCTTCAAACGCCACGTGTCCGATCCCGGTTCGCGGACGATGCTCCCATTTTCCACTGGAGTTGCTCTTTGAGCCTCCGCGATATCGGAAATGCATTTCACCACCTCGCCATCCTCAGAAAGTGTTGCTACATCCAATATCATCGGCGCCTTGTGCATTGCGTCTCGCCTCTTTCTTTGACTTCTGCTGGAACGGGACCTTGAGGCTCACGCTCATTCTGACGACGATGTTCGTAGAGCACCGAAGCCGCGAAATTTGACACTGATCGAAACTGTTACCGACACGACGACCGGACCCCAATGAATTCTGACCTAGCAAATTCAAAGCGACGCGTTGCGATAATCGGTGGTGGTATTACCGGGCTAGCGGCCGCACATCGGCTGAGCGAAATCGATTCGACTGCCGAAGTGACACTGTTCGAGGCGGGCAATCGCGTGGGGGGAATTCTGGAGACGATTCGCCGCGATGGCTATCTGATCGAACGTAGCGCCGACATGTTCACGACGAAAGAGCCTTGGGCTCTGGACCTTTGCCGTCGAGTTGGCCTTGAAGATCAACTGATGAACACCAACGAAGCCTTCCGCCGCGCTTTTGTCGTCTTTCGAGGAAGGCTCGTCCCGGTCCCTGAGGGGTTCACGCTGATGAGCCCTGCAAAGATGTGGCCCGTGCTGAGGACGCCGCTACTAAGTGGGTGGGGCAAAGCTCGCTTGGCGTGGGAACGCTTTGTCCCCACACGTCACGATCGATCCGATGAAAGCTTACACGACTTCGCCATTCGCCGCCTGGGTCGCGAAGTATACGATCGCCTGGTGCAGCCACTGATTGGCGGCATCTACACGGCGGACCCGACGAAGCTGAGCATGCAGGCCGCAATGCCCGAGTTTGTGGCGATGGAGCAGGAGTGGGGGAACCTTACCCGCGGTGTGCGCGAGAAGGCAACAAAAACAAAACGTGAAGGAACCGGTGCTCGCTATGGCATGTTCTTAGGTTTGCGGGACGGGATGGAATCGCTCATCGATGCGATCGTAGCTCACTTGCCGGTCGACTGTGTGCGACTGAATTCTCCCGTTCAATGCATTCGTCGACATGAGCACACTTGGGAGCTGACTGTTGAGGGTGAACCGGATTCTTGCGACTTCGATGCGCTGATTGTTGCCACGCGCGCACCCCATGCAGCGGATTTGTTGCGAGCGATCGATGGCGGTTTGTCGCAAGAACTGACAGGTATCCAATACGCCAGTGCAGCTGTCCCCGTATTCGGTTATCGCCGCGACCAAATCACTCACCCATTAGATGGCTTTGGATTTGTCGTGCCCTTCGTAGAAAAGCGACAGATCCTGTCCGGCAGTTTTACGAGCATCAAGTTTCCTGGCCGCGCGCCAGACGACAGCGTGCTGTTTCGCGTGTTCATCGGCGGGGCATGTCAGGAGGAACTGATGAGTCTGAGCGATGAAGAGCTATACTCGATCGCCGAGCGAGAACTTGCGGAGTTGTTGGGCATTCGCGGCGAGCCGCAGATTCGCGAATTAGTTCGATGGAATCAAGCGATGCCTCAATATCACCTCGGTCATCTCGATCGCGTGGCAAGAATTGAACAGATGGCTTCCCATCTGCCCGCATTTGCCCTCGCAGGCAACGCCTATCGCGGCGTCGGAATTCCCTTCTGCGTCAGAAGTGGGGAACTGGCGGCTGAAGCGGTGTGCTCATGACGCCCCGATTTCGCATTGCATGATCGGAGTGATTTTTGGCCGTTCCCAATTGCTCGTCGCTCGGAAGTCTACACGCTCGCGCGACTTGATGAAGCCTGTCGAGGGCATCCAGAATGGAACCCGTTCGCTGTTGCGCGAAGTTACGTGTCGATGGCGGAAGGTAATCTCTGCGCGGTGATCCGTTCAGTTCGGCGCCGACGGACTACACCGAATACGGTAGCCTTGGTGCGTACTCGATCACCGGAGCCGTCGTTGATCCCGGTGGGTGCCAACGCTGTCGATCGACAAGGTAAGTGCTGACTAAGGAACACGGGAAAAATAACTTCGGCGAAACCAAAGTAGCCATCACACTCCGTGGGATGATTAGCAGAAGATATAGCGAAGTTGTTTTTCCCGTGTTCCTAAGACGCGGAAATGTTTCTCGTCAACTTGAACAGTGCGACCAACGCGGTGAGCACGCACGGCCAAGGCGTTGGCACCATCTTGGATAACGACGCGTCGATTCCGATCAACGACGTGAGCAGCAACGAGGGGGAACCTGGCGAAGGGCAAGAAGAACTCCGGCAATCCACAGACGAAAGACTTCACGTTTACCGTTTCGCTGTCCAACCCTGTGTCGCACGTTGTCACCGTCAACTTCGCCACCGCGGATGGAACTGCCGCCACGTCCAACAACAACCATGTGGCAGCCCCCCGGATCGTAACATTCGCCGTGGGTCAGACATCGCAAACTGACAACGTCACCGAGAACGGCGACAAAGTCCAAGAGAGTGATGAAGCCTTCAGTGTGCTACTGAGTAGTCCCAGCGGCTCGAACATTGCCGATGGCAGCGGCATCGGCACGATCTTGGACGATGATTCTGGCGGCGACGGTGGTCAAGGAGGCGGAAATGGGGTCGGAAATGGCAATGGTCACATGCCGTGCATCAGTGTTGGATAGAATCGTTCAGTAGGACGCCGTTCGGACCGATCCTTGCGACGAAGATGTCGAGATCACCGTCGCCGTCCAGATCCGCGAGCGCACCATGGAGTGAATCGAGTCCGCGCAGATGCACGACGATGCAGAATACTCCCTTGCCGTCGTTTCGCCATATTGCGCTAACCCTTTTATTGCGGACAAGGACGTCGGTATGGCCATCCTGATCGATGTCGCCCGACGCGATTGAGATGGATGTCTGCGTGTCAAACAACTGGCCGCTGTCCTTGAAATTCGCGTTTCCGTCGCTCAGCCAGACGTGATTGAATCCGTGGTCGGGCGACACCGCGTCCGGTAGCCGTCATCAACCGCAGCAGAGTTCCTTCGGTTCCAGCAAGAGTGGCCGACGAGACAATATCTAACGGGGCGTGTCGTCGAGATCACCTGGCTTCATCGCCTGATTTCGCGGCGTCGCCCGTCAGTTCGTAGTGCTCGTCAGGCCTGACCCACCTGCCGCTGAAGATCTTCCCGTGGTGGCCGTGTCCGGATGAGTCCGTGAGCTGGCCGCCTTCGCCCTCGTCGAAGTGATACAGGGCCAGCGTCTCGTCATCCGGATCGAACCGCTTTTCCGGTTTGAAGTCTTCGTGGTACCGCGCGCCCGTCGAGACGCGGACTTCGTCGATCTGACCACAAAAATGCCAGGCCACTCCCTTCTCCGGCGGGTCCGCACCGAGCCTTTCGTACGGGTGGGCACCGATCTTAGATTTGACCACAACTTCCTGAGTAATTATTGCAAAGCGTTTTGTGGTAGCGGTTGGTGATAGCGGAGTCAAGTTGGTTGGTGATGAGGGGGTGGGGCGACGAGGACCGTTTGTCATTGTTGCAATCGCCCTGTGCGACTGAGCAACGAGGTAGGCAGGTGCGTAGAACAGACCGTGCTCCTCCTACTTTTCTCCTCGCAAGGATGTTCATGCCATGTCGAATGCCTACGAAACGGAAGTCAGTTTGGGTCAGGCCATCTTCGGCCACGCAGAATTGGGAGACCAACGCCGCACTGCGCGGTTAGTCGAAACCTTTGACTTGATGCGGCGGCATCCGGGCGGCACGCTCCCCAACAAGCTCGCTTCGCCCGCCGACCTACGGGCCTTCTATCGGCTGTGCGATTGCGATGACGTGACGCATGCGGCCCTCCTCGCAGCCGCCCGGCAACATACGCTGAAGCGGATCGCCGCTTGTCCAGGAGCGGTGCTGCTGGTGCATGACGCGACCGAGTTGGACTACACGACGCTCACGTCGCTGGTGGAGGACTTGGGACAAATCGGCAAAGGGACGCGGCGCGGTTATGTGTGTCAAAACGTGTTAGCCGTGGAAGCGGAGACGGGGGAAGTGTTGGGGCTGATGGATCAGGTCTTGCATCACCGCGCGGACGTTCCCGACCATGAAACCTTGACCGAGCGCCGCGAGCGAGACTCGCGCGAGAGCCGGTTGTGGCTGCGCGGCACTGGGCATTTGCCGACCGCGGAGAAGCTGATCGACGTCTGCGATCAAGGCTCCGACACGTTCGAGTTTCTCGAACATGAATTCCACAGCGACCGGCGATTCGTGATCCGTGCCTGCAAGGTCCGCAAGGTGTATGCCGGTCACGAGGCGGTCGGTCGGCAATGTTATCTGAAGGAGTACGCCCGCGACCTGCCGGAGTTGGGCCGCTTCACGATGGACGTGCAGGCTCAAAAGGGCCGCGCGGCGCGAAAGGCCGCCGAGTTCATCGTGCGTGGCGGCCCCCTCTTGATCTGTCCGCCGCATGCCAAGCACGGCGAGCATGGCGACCAGCCGCTGCCGTTGTACGTCGTGCAGATCACGGAAGTCGCTCCGCCCGCGGGCGAGAAAGCCATCGATTGGACGCTGCTGACCAACGAACCGGTCGCGACGTTGGAGGATGCGTGGCGCGTGACCAGTTGGTACGAGCGACGTTGGATCGTGGAGGAATATCACAAGGCGCAGAAGACCGGTTGTCAAATCGAAGACATGCAATTCACCACGATCGATCACTTGGAACCGGCGATCGCGTTGTTGTCGGTGGTGGCGGTGACGCTGCTAAACCTGCGTGACGCGAGTCGCCGGTCGGACGCCAAGACGCGTTTGGCCAGTACGCTGTTGGCGACGGAGTATGTGGAGGTGATGAGTCTGCAGCGTTATCGGGAAGTCCGCGTCGGCATGACGGTACATGAATTCTATTACGCGTTAGCGCGGCTCGGCGGCCATCAAAACCGCAAACGCGACCGCCACCCCGGTTGGCTTGTCCTCTGGCGCGGCTGGACCAAACTCCAAGCCATGCTCGACGGCTACGACGCCGCTAACCTCAAAAGATGTGGTAAAAGTTAAGGTTACAACCCGGCCTACTCAAGACGTTGGCGACTGTCTTTGGCGAGTCGCACACCAACTCTTCGCGTCGGAATCTGCCCCTCCGACGCGAGGCTTTTTTGTTGCCTCTTCACGTCTGCGCCCAGCGTGCTAATTTTGCACGCATGAACGAATCGCCACAGCGAGTCTATTTGATGCGCGGCTTGCCAGCTTGCGGCAAGAGCCACATGGCGCGGCGATTGGCGGGCGACGAGGGCGTCGTGCTGGAGACGGACCAGTACTTCTACACGCAAGTCGGCGACGATCCAGGCAGCTATGACTACAGCGACGACCTGCTGCCGGCGGCTCGCGCGTGGAACCTGGCGAGATTTCGCGAGGCCCTCGCAAGGCAGATCTCGCCGATTGTTGTTGATCGCGGCAACGGGTTGAATCCAGAGACGCGCGAGTACGTGGTGCTCGCCGTGGAGCATGGCTACCTGGTCGAACTGGCCGTACCCGACTCGCCGTGGTGGCAGGAACTGCGGGTGCTTCTCAAGTACCGGCAGTATTTCAAAGACGACCTGCTCGACGCTTGGGCTCGAAAACTAGCCGACGCCACCCGCGACGGCCACCGGGTTCTCGCCGCCACGATCCGGCACTGGATGACGAACTGGAAGCACGATCTGACGGTTGAGCAGATTCTGAACAAGGGCTGAGCAGCGGTGACGAATGCTCGATGAATCGGGTGAGTCGATAAATCAGCTTTCCAGGAGTCCCGTCATCGGCGGACGTTAAACCTTCCACCGCTTTGACTTCAACTGGTCTAATAGAACAGCGACCAGGATCAACGCGCCAAAGACGATCATCTGGGTGTAGCTATCCACTTTGGTTAGATACATGCCGTTGCTGATGACGGCCAGGATCAAGGCTCCGATTAACGTGCCCAAGACCTTCCCTTTGCCCCCCATCAAGCTGGTGCCGCCGACAACGACCGCAGCGATGATTTGCAACTCATACCCGACGCCGCTGTTGGGATTACCGACACTGAACAGCGATGCTTCCATCACGCCACCTAGTCCAGACAACGCTCCGCAAATCGCATACACAAACACCAATACACGTTTCACCGGCACGCCAGATAAACGGGCAGCTTCCGCGTTTCCTCCGACGGCATATATGTAGCGCCCCAGCGCCGTATGACTCATCAATACGTAGGACAAAATATATAGCACGATCATCAAGATTACTGGATTAGGAACACCCAGGAGGTTGCCGGCGCTCAGGCTGTGAAATGCCTCGGAGTTGATGCCGATTGGCGACGGACCATCGGCAACTTTATACGCCAACCCTCGTGCAATTCGCATCACGGCGAGCGTGACAATAAAAGCGGGGATGTCGAACGCGGTTACCATGATTCCGGTGAGCAGGCCGATTAGGGCTGATGACAGTACGGCGGCAGAACAAGCGAACATTAAGTCCATCGCGCCTGGTTCGCTGTCTCCCGTCATACGCTGGATCATCCAAGCCGCCAGCACCCCTGACAGCGCCATGATGCTGCCGACCGACAAGTCGATGCCCGCTGTGATGATGACCATCGTCATGGCGATCGCGATGATCGCGGTGACGGCAACTTGATTTCCAATCGATAAAAGATTTCCACGCGTCAAAAAAGTTGGCCACGTATAGCTAGACGGCTTGAGTACTTGGATATTTGCCAGCGACGGAAACTCGTTTGCCAGTTCATTGAGTTTGGTCGCACCCAACACAGACCACTGAGCCGAGGCGTGTTGCGTCGCGATGACGTCGACTTTCGTACCGTCCGTGCCGAGCCTTCGCAATTCGACGATCACGTCGCGAGGCTCGCCGGCGACGATGCCAACCGGCTCTATGTTCAAAGCCGTCAGCGTTTGTCGGATCGAATCGGCATACTGACGATCATCTGCGCTATCTCTCACGACGATCAATACATTGGCGTTTGGCAACTGTTGACCAATGAATCTCGCTAGATTTTGTCCGGCTGCTGCGTCTGAGGGTTGCTGCGGATTCAGCGTCGCAAACGAGTAGTAGGCGCACAGCAACACCAAAACAAAGAGAACGCCGTATTGTGAAATGAACTTCTGCATGACAGTCTCATTGCGTAGGCTGGGTCGCGACCCAGCTTTTAGTATGTTGCTGGGTCGCGACCCAGCCTACAGGGCTACGGGGCTACGTTACTTCCTTAGGCAATCGCCAGATTCATCACTTGTTCCTGCGTGGCATTGGCAACATCGGTGATCTCGCCCGTCACACGACCTTCATGCATGACCAAGATGCGGTCGCTCATGCCAAGCACTTCCGGCAATTCCGAGCTGATCATCAAGATAGCTTTTCCTTGCGCCGCCAGCCGATTGATCAGCAGATAAATCTCATACTTTGCACCGACATCGATACCGCGAGTCGGCTCGTCGAAGATGATGACATCCGCATTGCGTTCCAGCCACTTTGCCAGGACGATCTTCTGTTGATTGCCGCCCGATAGGGTTCCGGCAAGTTGATCTTGACTGGTCAACTTGATCTGAAGGCTTTCCACATACGTGGCGAACGCAGCCCGCTCTTCTCGATGTCGCAGTAGGCCAAAGCGGCTGAAAGCCGTGACATTGGGTAAACCGAAATTCTCAAGACAGGACTGTCCGAGCACCAAGCCCTGCGACTTACGGTCTTCGGTCAACAGGCAGATGCCCGCCGCGATCGCATCGCGCGGATGATTGATCGAGAGCTTTCGCCCATCCAGTTCGGTTTCGCCGTCGTCGGATCGGTCTGCGCCGAAGATCAATCGAGCCGTTTCTGTTCGTCCGGCTCCGACGAGCCCTGTCAGGCCAAGCACCTCACCGCGGCGAATGGAAAACGAAACATCCTTGACGGCTCGCCCGCGAGACAGATTACGAACGACCAGCCGCTCTTCGCCGATCGCGGCTGTTTGTTTGGGGAATTCGTCGTCGATCGAGCGACCGACCATCATTTCGATCATGCGTTTCCGTGTCAACGACATGATCGGTTCGGTTCCGACATGTGCTCCATCACGCATGACGGTCACGCGGTCAGCAATTCGAAAAATCTCGTCCAGGCGATGGCTGATGTAGATAATGCCGATCTCTTGTGACCTTAGTTCGCGGATGATGGCGAACAAACTATCGACTTCTTTTAGGGTCAAGGCAGCACTCGGCTCGTCCATCACGATGATCCGCGCATCTTGCGACAACGCTTTGGCGATCTCGACGATCTGCTGTTGGGCAACGGTCAGCGAGTTGCAAATCGCCTCAGTATTGATGGGAACGCCGAGTCGCTCGAACAGTTGCCTGGATCGTTGCCGCTCTCGTCTCGCGTTGATCCAACTTAGTGAGCCGCCTTCTTGACCCAGAAAGATATTTTCGCGAACGGTCAGTTCGGGAACGAGGTTAAACTCTTGATAGATGATGCCGATGCCCGCATCCTGCGAATCGTGCGGTGTGGTGATGGTAACCGTTCGTCCATTGATCTCAATCGTACCCGCTTCCGGGACATGAGCGCCGCCAAGGACTTTGATCAACGTACTCTTACCCGCGCCGTTTTCGCCGAGCAGAGCGAGCACCTCACCGGTGCCAAGGTCCAGGTCGATGGCTTTGAGTGCTTGCACTCCTGGAAACGACTTGGAGATTCCTCGCATTTGAAGCAGCGGTGGCATGAGAACGCTACTTCAATTCTGGATCTTTATCAGCGTCGGCCCTGCGATACAGTTCGGTTGGAATCAGCGTGATCTGTTCGAAGTCTTCGCCATTTAGATATTTCACGATGTTCTGGATGGTGATCTGTCCCATGCGGTCTGGGAATTGGATCGGATCGGCGTAGATCTTACCTTCTTTGATGGCTTGCTTGCCGTCCAGTTGGCCATCAAACGCGACGATCTTCACTTGGCCGACTTTCCCGGCTTGCTCCAAAGCCGCGTAAGCACCGAGCGCGGACGGATCGTTGATGGCGAAGATGCCGCTGATATCGGGATCGGATTGAATCGCGGCTGACGTGGCCTTGAAACCTTCATCGCGCAAACCGCCGCCGTCCAGTTCTGCGACAATCTCGATCTTGCCTGATTCACGTTCTTTGTTGTAGGCATCGATCACTTCCTTGAAGCCCTCGACTCGCAACACGCATGACTGAGCCTGCTCGAAGTGCAACACGAGGACTTTTCCGCCGGTTTCACCCACCGCTTCGATCATCGCTTCGCCGGCCAACTTGCCGCCGCCAAAATTGTCGGTGCCGACATGCCCCGTAATCTTGGCTCCTTCGGCCACGCATTGCAGGTCGGAAGTGAAGACGGGAATGCCGGCTTCGTTTGCTCTCTTGATCGCGGGTCCGATCGATAGACGATCGCATGGATTAATGACGATCGCCGCTGCGCCGCGTGTGATGTAGGTGTCGATCTGCTCTGACTGAGTCTTCACGTCGCGATTCGCATCGTCAACAAGCACTTCGTACCCGTGCTTCGCCGCTTCTTCCTGCAGGTTGTCGGCGATGATACTGAAGAAAGGGTTCGTCAATGTCAGGGCGGAGAATCCAATCACGCCTTTCGACTCGCGAGAAACTTCTTCAGCCGCGTGAGTCGATTCAGAAGCAGTCGTCGTGTTGCTATTTACGGACACCGAAACATCCACGCCGCTTCCTCGACTACACCCAAGTGCAGCCACGAACAACGCCATCCAAGCCCATCGTTGTTGTGTCGCAAACATCACGTTTCTCCCGACTAGGGTTGTTAGTTTCAACGAGGTTACCAGGGTGTCATGCCGCCGTTGACGCACAACGTCTGACCAGTGACAAACGACGCTTCCTCGCTGGCAAAGTAAAGCACCGCGTCGCCGATGTCTTGTGGCGTTCCCCAGCGGTTTGCAGGGATCAGGGACCGGTAGGCGTCCTTGGTCTCTTGAGGATCGTTGGCATGCCGCTCAGTCGGAATCCAACCGGGCGCCACGGAGTTAACGGTGATACCGAACGGCGCGAATTCGGTGGCTAGGCTCCGCGTTAAACCAATCTGGCCACCTTTTGCCGACACGTACGCCACGAAGTTGCCCACCGAACGATGATAGACTTCGCTGGTGATGTTGATAATTCGTCCCCACTTCTTTTCCTTCATACCGCCGATACAGGCTTTAGTGAGCAAGAAAGGGCTTTTGACAAAGAAGTCGATCATGTCCTGACAGTGTTGCCATGTGAATTCCTCGATGGGCATTTGCGGCTGATCGGGCGTGGCGTTCGGGACCAAAATATCGATCGTGCCGAGTTGACTGGCGACTTGTTTGCACATGTCATTGATGGCAGCTTCATCCGAAGCATCGCCTCGGATCAACATTCCCTGCCCGCCAGCCGCAAGGAAATCTTCGAACGTCGCTTCGGCGATTTGCTGATTGTTGAAATAATTGAACGCGACTTTTGCACCAGCGCGGCCCAACGTCATGGCAACATCTTTGCCCAGCCCCCGCGTGCTTCCCGTCACGAACGCGACATGTCCAACCAACTGAAACGCCATGAAGTCCCTCTCGAATTGCAAAGTCACTTGACCAGAAGGCCGCAATTCTATTCGATCACGACGGTCGGCAAAAGCAGTGCCGGGGCATTGATTCAACGCAGCGGATTATGATCTTTGCCAAGATCTGCGTACCAGGATTTCAACGGAGCAAGCTCGGATCGCGTGCGATCGTCTGCGTCAATGAATCGCAGCTCCCGTGGTGCTACCAGGGCGGCAATCTCTCGGATGTCGAAGGCTTCGAGCAATCCAAAGCAAAAGAGTTCCGGCTTTTCGTTGACGACGTAGCTTCTCTCCACAACTTGCTTCAGAGAGGCTAAAGAGCCTTGCAACTCGACGCCGGTGACGGCTTCAGACTCTAACGCACTTGCAACCAAGCCAGCTAGGGACATCCGCTCGCCCAAGGCAACGAGTTCAACGGCTGAACTCTCGTGTTGCTCCTTCGTCCATCTGGCGATCGCCGACAGCTGACTTGCTTGGATACCAACAGGCCGTTCGCCGACGGCTCCGACGAGCAAGGCAAACAAGAAATCGCGGCTCGGAATCTTCGACTCGCCGATGTAAAAGGGATCTACCGCCAAAACACCGTGACCTTGTGCGAGCAACCGCTCAATTGCGTCCGCTGCGGAGACTCGCCCGGCATCCGCAATGACGATCGATATTGCTGTTGGAACGCCGCTTCCTTTGACCAACTCGATCGCCGGAACGGACCATTCATTGTTAGCGTTCAATTTCCAAATCTTGGCAGTGATATCGCCCACCGACTTCGACGACACCTCTTCCGCCTCGATCCTATAGTCATGAACGTGTGCGACACTGGCGAGTCGCTGACGCGCGGTCGCGGTCCATTCACTCGCTGGTTTTGCCGGCAGCCGCTCGCGCGGCAGTTTGTCAATCAATCCCAGAGCGAGCGTGTTGAAATCCGCATTCGCCGACGGAAGTGGAACGTGAAGCTCTTCTTTCGTCTTGACTTCATCCCCGCTGAGGATTTCCTGCGCGTCGAAAGACGAATCGCCCACGTAAAAATGTTTGCCGAACATGCGATAAAGTGCTTCGCGGTTATCCTGTTCAAAGTTGTGATTGCCCGGAACATGATTTACATGCGAGTCGAGTCGGTCGACTTGGTTGTATAACTGAAACACAGGTTTGGCGGCATCGATTAACGGCTGTAGTGCATGGCCAGAGGCGAAGCAGCAGTTGTCGGCGACATTGAACGTCAGGAGTGTTGCACGCGGAGCCATCATGGCCGTGAGATGCTTGTAATCAGCGACGGTCGCCATGTCACAGGGAGTTTGCTCCGAGTCGCCGAGGTCTGAGTGGTTGTGGATTCGCGTCAGGAAGCTGGAATAGCCGGCGACCGGATTGGTGAGCGTAACGCGAGTATCGAGCGAGCTGATGAAGATTGTTTGCCAGCCGCCGCCCGATAGGCCTGCGACAGCAACGCGTTCGGGGTCGGCATGCTCGTGATCGAGCAGCACATCGAGCCCCCGCTCCATCGTGAGATAGAAAGGAGCGATCCCCGAGGTGCCGCACAGGTCGAGTTGATTCATTCGATAGTGCGTAAACCCGTTGGATTGTAGCTGTCCCATGCCAAGCCATTCGACGTTCAAAGCGATCATGCCACGTTTGGCTTGGTTGATGCAGCGGATTTGCTTGTACTTGGCCGATTTGCCATCGGCACGGTCGTGGCCGTTGACATTCATCACTACCGGCACCTTGCCGGACAGATTAATCGGCTCGTAGAGTAACGCGGGCACCCACAATCCTGGCAAGACTTCGTACCTTAGTTTCTTGATGCGATACTCCGGCCCACCTTCGATCTCATCGAGCCAATCCACCCGGCGAGTTGCTGTTCGCCACTCTGCCGCTGCGCCGCGGAAGATCACTTGCTCGAACATGTCGGCGCGCCATTTGTCTGTCGTTTGCTCCCATATCATTTTTGATGTCGTTGGGGGCACGAGTGGGACTCTCGCTTCGCAAAATGCCTCGACTTCCGCCTGGGACAACTCCGGTGTGATGACTTGCGATTTCAACATCGATTCAATGGCTTCCCGTTCGTCTGCGTTGATAACGCAAACGACAATCAGGCAAGCAAATGCCGAAATGACGAGGGAAGAAGCGTGACGCATGGGAACAGGTTCCTGGTTCGGGCATCGGGAGCGTGAGCCCGCATCATAGTGTTGTGGAGGCGTTTCGCAAGCAATTCTCGCGATTCGACGTCCTGATCGAACAGCCCATCGAGCGCGCACGAGCCCCCGGGCATTCTCGTCGAGCAGCCGGTCCCTATAATAATGTGACGCTCCTTTGGTCATCCCTTCCCAACTAAAGCACCCCACGAATCTATGTCACGTCCTTTCTCGACTGTTCAAGCCGCCGTTGACGCAATTGCGCGCGGCGAAGTTGTGATCGTTGTTGACGACGAGGATCGCGAGAACGAAGGTGATTTCATCTGCGCCGCAGAGAAAGCCACGGCCCAAAACATCAATTTCATTTTGGATGGTCGCGGACAGTTGTGTGCTCCGATTTTGCCCGAAGTGTGCCGACGTCTGGAGTTAACGCCGATTGTAGAGTCGAATAACGCGCCATTGCGAACGGCGTTCATGACACCGATCGATCATGTTTCGGCAAAGACCGGAATCACGGCAGACGAGCGAGCTCTTGCCGTGAGGACGCTTGCTGATCCGAACGCAAAGAAAGACGACTTCGTTCGACCGGGCCATCTCTATCCGTTGTTGGCGAAGGAAGGTGGAGTTCTGCGGCGTGCCGGACACACCGAAGCGACAGTCGATTTATGCCGCATGGCAGGACTTGCCCCTGCGGGCGTGTTGAGCGAGATTCTGGATGAGCAGGGCGAACGGGCAACGCGTCAACAGTTGCTTGATCTGGCGGAGAAGCACGACCTCGAAATCATCACCATCGAGCAGCTAATCTCACATCGCCGCGTGAGCGAGAAGCTCGTATCACGCGTCGCCGAAGCGAACTTGCCGACGAAACATGGAGCTTTCCGAGTTATTGCCTACGAGGTGAAGTACGAAGCCCAAACGCCCTTGGCGATTATTTGTGGAGACCTGTCCAAGGCAGATGCACCGCTGGTTCGATTGCATTCGAGTTGTTTCACGGGCGACTTGATCGATTCATTGCGTTGTGACTGCGGCGACCAGCTGCACATGGCTCTTGAGATGATCCAAAACGATGGTGCCGGAGCCCTGATTTATCTGCCCCAAGAAGGTCGCGGGATTGGGCTTGCCGAGAAGCTGAAAGCATACGCTTTGCAAGATGAAGGGCTGGATACTGTGGAGGCGAATCTCGCGCTCGGCCATAAGGCGGATATTCGCGACTATGGAATCGGCATCCAGATTCTGAAAGACCTTGGCTTAAGCAAGGTACGACTGCTCACGAACAATCCGAAGAAAACAGATGCGTTTATCTATGGCGGTTTCAGCTTGGAAGTTGTTGACCAAGTTCCGATCCTTCCGCCGGTGAACGAACACAACGCCAGATACATCGCGACGAAGCGCGACAAAATGGGGCACCGAATTCCTCCCGAATCTTGATCAAGCGACGGCTATGGCCGCTAAGGAACACGGGAAAAATAACTTCGGCGAAACCAAAGTAGCCATCACACTCCGTGGGATGATTAGCAGAAGATATAGCGAAGTTGTCTTTCCCGTGTTCCTAAGACGTCGTCTGCAACGAAAATCGCTCTTGCAGTGACTCGACGTTCATTTCTTCTTCGCGAAGAGCTTCCATCGCCTTGATGGCTGCGACGGCCGCTTGAATCGTTGTAATGCAAGGTACGCCATGTTGGACGGCTGCAGCACGAATCCGGCCTTCGTCGGTTCTCGCCCCTTTTCCGTTGGGCGTGTTGATGATCAGAGCGACTTCCTCATTCTTGAGATGATCGATCAAGTTGGGATGTCCCTCTGCGATCTTCTTCACTCTCTGAACAGGAATGCCTTCCTGATCCAACCGTTTCGCAGTTCCTTCGGTTGCCAAGAGATTGAATCCCATCGCTTGAAGTTGTCGGGCTAGCTCGCCGATTTGATCTTTGTGGCGGGATGTAACACTGATGAAGATATTTCCCGATTCCGGAAGCACGACACCGCTGGCAAGCTGTGCCTTCGCAAACGCGATCGAAAATCGCTCGCTGACGCCCATTACTTCGCCTGTGCTCCGCATCTCGGGGCCGAGTACGATGTCGACACCAACAAACTTCCGGAAGGGAAACACACTTTCCTTGACAGACACATGAGCCGGGATGGGTTCACTCGTGATTTCCAACTCCGCTAACGTCATGCCAGCCATGATTTTGGCGGCGAGTTTGGCGACCGGTACGCCCGTTGCCTTCGCGACAAACGGAACCGTTCGGCTGGCTCGCGGGTTCACCTCCAAGACGTAGATATTCGGACGACCATCTTCGTTCTTCACGGCGAATTGAATGTTCATCAAGCCCACGACCTTCAATCTCCGCGCCAACGCGTGCGTCGCTTCACGGATTTCTTGAACCACAGGGCCGGGCAAACTATACGGCGGGATCGCACAGGCCGAATCGCCGGAATGAACACCGGCCTCTTCGATATGCTCCATGATACCCATCACCACGACATCGTGACCATCGCTGATGGCATCGACATCGACTTCGGTCGCGTCTTCCAAAAAGCGATCGATGAGGACAGGTTGCCCCTGGGCTGCGACGAAAGCCTCGGCGACGTACCGCTCGAACTGCTGCTCGTCGTAGCAAATCTCCATCGCGCGACCGCCCAGCACGAAACTCGGGCGAACGAGGGCTGGGAAGCCAACCTTTTCGGCTTCCACGCGCGCTTGATTCATGTTACGAGCGATCCCATTGGCGGGTTGCTTGAGTCCCAACTGTCCCAGCAGGCGTTGAAACTTCTCGCGATCCTCGGCGTCTTCGATGGTGTCCACACTGGTTCCGATGATCGGGACACCGGCAGTCTCCAGCGCGCGAGCAAGATTCAGCGGCGTCTGGCCACCAAACTGCACAATCACGCCGTCGGGCTGTAGGCGGTCATAGATATTCAACACGTCTTCACTTGTCAGCGGCTCAAAGAACAGCAAGTCGCTGGTGTCATAGTCGGTACTGACGGTCTCTGGATTCGAGTTCACCATCACCGACTCGATGCCCATTTCACGCAGCGCGAAGCTGGCGTGACAGCAACAGTAATCGAATTCGATCCCCTGCCCGATGCGATTCGGACCACCGCCAAGGATCATGATCCGCCGCTTCTCGCTCTTCTCCGGCGCCTCATTTTCGTCTTCATAAGTCGAGTAGTAGTAAGGTGTATAGGCTTCAAATTCTGCGGCACACGTGTCAACCGACTTGAACGTAGGAATAATGCCTCGCGATTTGCGATGCTCTCGGATCTCCATCTCGTTGCCATGCCACATCGTTGCCAATTGACGATCTGAGAAGCCAAATCGTTTGGCTTTGCGAAGCGTAGCTTCATCCACTTGTGTGATGTCGCTGTACTGCCGTAGTTGTCCTTCCATCTCGACGATTTCGGCAAGTTGATCCAAGAACCAGGGATCGATCGCAGTCAGGTCGAAAATCTCGGCAGCCGTCATGCCGCTCTTCAGGGCATAACGCAGATACCAAACACGATCCGCGTTCGGTGTCGCGAGCTTGGCACGAATCTCGTCGCGAGTGGGCTGCTCGCTCGTGCCCCAAAGGTCCTTGGCATCCGAGCCAAATCCGAAACTGCCGACCTCGAGTCCGCGTAGCGCCTTTTGAAAAGACTCCTTGAATGTTCGGCCAATTGCCATGGTCTCGCCGACACTTTTCATTTGAGTCATCAACGTGGCGTCGGCTTCCGGAAACTTCTCGAAAGCAAATCGAGGGATCTTCGTCACGACATAGTCAATGGTCGGCTCGAAGCAAGCCAGCGTCTTGCGAGTGATATCATTCGCCAACTCGTGTAAGCGATACCCCACGGCGAGCTTTGCCGCGATCTTGGCGATCGGGAACCCCGTGGCCTTTGATGCGAGCGCGCTCGAACGACTGACCCGGGGGTTCATCTCGATCACGATCATCCGGCCGTCATTCGGCTCGATGGCGAACTGAATATTTGAACCACCAGTCTCAACACCGATCTCGCGAATAACGGCGAGACTAGCGTCACGCATTCGCTGGTACTCTTTGTCGGACAGCGTTTGCGCCGGTGCCACCGTGATCGAGTCGCCGGTATGCACGCCCATCGGATCAAAGTTTTCGATGGAACAGATGATCACAACATTATCATCCATGTCGCGCATCACTTCCATCTCGTACTCTTTCCAACCGATGATGGATTCTTCGATGAGCACCTCGGTAACCGGTGACTGATCGAGCCCACGGCGCACCAAAGCATCGAACTCGTCACGGTTGTAAGCGATCGCCGAGCCACTGCCTCCCATGGTGAAGCTCGGTCGCACAACACAGGGGCACCCGATCTCGTCGAGCACGCGTCTCGCGTGTTCAATAGTACGGACTGTCTCGCCGCGGCAAACGGACAAGCCGATCTTTTCCATCGCGCGTTTAAACAGTTCGCGTTCTTCGGCCTTGGCGATGACGGACGCGTTTGCACCAATCATCTCGCAGTTGTACTTTTCTAAGACACCCTTCTCCTCCAACTGCATCGCAAGATTCAAAGCAGTTTGGCCACCGAGCGTTGGCAACAACGCATCGGGACGTTCCTTCTCGATGATCTTGGCGAGGATTCTCCAATCGAGCGGCTCTATGTAAGTATGATGTGCCGTGCCGGGGTCCGTCATAATCGTGGCAGGATTCGAATTGACCAGAACGACTTCGTAACCTTCTTCACGCAACGATTTGCAGGCTTGTGTCCCTGAATAATCGAATTCACAGGCCTGACCGATGACGATCGGGCCGGAGCCAATGAGCATGATCTTGTTGATGTCGGTTCGGCGTGGCACTAGATACGATTCCCTTCAAGTTCTTGGAGTGGGCCGGTGGTTTCCCTACCAGCCTAGATGCTGTGTGTAAAATCCCTCGAAGTTAACACTGCATGAAGCGAGCATCAAGACCCAAGAGACGTTTCACAAAGCGTTCGAGACTCGCGGCGAGATTTCCTCTCCACGGCTGAGAAGAGTGCGGTCGCGAGCACCGCAGATAAGTCACGCCTCGCATGACGGTTTACGAGAAAGGAGATATTTCTCAACCGGTTCGCCCCCGATCAAGTGGTCCTGGATGATGTTTTCCAATACCTCGGGCGTGCAGTGTCCATACCAGCAGTTATCGGGCATGACGACGGCGATGGGACCACCGACACAGATATCCAGACAGTACGACTTGGACCGGAAGACGCCTCCGCGTTTGTCCAGCTTCAACTCCTTGAGCCGCTTCTTCAAGTAGTGCCACGAGTCTCGCATCTGATTGCGGCTGGCGCACTTGGCGGTTCCGCGATCATAGCAAAGCAGGATATGCCGGGTCGCCGTACCAAGGCCTTCTTTGCGGACCTTCCGCCGCGCGGCAGCCAGATCTTTGGTCTCGTGATCGTGTCGCTTCCCGCTCATGAAGAACTCCGCAAGTATTGTCTTTCCAGCATACTTGCGGAGTTCTAAGTTGGCTATCCGCAGTTTACACACCGGCTATGCGGGCAGACGTCCTTGTTCGACCTTCGGGAAATCGCCGGTGCAGGCCTTCATGAACTCGACCAAATCCTTCTTGTCTTGATCGGACAATTCCAGCTTCTTGATATCTTTGCTCAGGTGCGGATTCGGGTGACCGCCCTTTGCGTACCACTCGACGATTTCCTCAAGTGTTTTCAGGGATCCGTCGTGCATGTAGGGCGCAGTCAAACCGATATTGCGTACGGTTGGTGTCTTGAAGGCACCTCGATCTTTGTCGTCCTTGGTGACCGCAAAACGTCCCAGATCGGGTTCTTCCTGGTCCATGCCAATCCCAAGATTGTGATATTTCTCGTCGGCAAGGTTAGCTCCCACGTGACACGCAGTACAACTTCCCTTGGCAGTGAAGAATACCTCGCGACCGCGTTTTGCACTTTCGGACATAGGATGTTCTTCGCTAGTCTTCAGCTTTGCCATGTAGTCTTCGTACAGATCCGGATCGTCATCCTTCAGAGCCTCCAGATCCTCAAGATCATCTTTAAAGGCGACTTGCATGGCGTGAACCGGCTCGTAGTAGTCGAAGGGCGATGGTCCCGTCACGATTGCTCGCTCGAAGGTCGCGATCGCCTTCCCAATGTTGTCAATCGTGACGCCATCTTCAAATACCTTGGCGAATTGAAGCCGATATCCTTCGATCTTTTTGACGGTATCCACTGCCGCTTCATGCGTGTTGCCCATCTCGATGGGATTCGCGATCGGGCCCACGGCTTGCTCTTCCAACGAAGCGGCGCGTCCGTCCCAGAATTGGGCGCCGCTCAGAATTCGATTAAAGCTGACGGGCGAGTTCCTTCCGCCCTCCTGTCCGCCGATGCCGACTCCGAATTGAGTGTGTCGCGCGTAGCCTTCATCGGGGTGGTGGCAATCCGCGCAGCTAACTGTACTGTCAGCAGACAACCGCTTGTCAAAGTACAATTGTCGACCCAACTCGATTTTGGCGCGCGTCATCGGATTGTCAGCGGGGATCACAATCTGTCCAGCACCTGCCGACAGGCCGAGCGGTAGCTCGACCTCAAGTGTGGCGTGATTCTTTGGATCGGCCAGCCAAGTCTCAATTTGCTCGGTCGTTAACGCGCCGTCGCCGGGGATGCCCGCAGTCAATTCGGGCGAGCCGAGCATGACTTTCTCGACCGCCGCAGCAGGGGCAGGTGCTGGGGCTGCTTCAACCGGTGCCGGCTCTTCAGTCGGCATCTTGCTTTCGGCCGGAGTTGCCTCCGGTTCGCTCGGCTGACTATCTGCCACAGGCTCGGCGGCATCAGTGGCCGCCGTTGTATTGCTTGCTGGAGCTGCGGGATCTGTCGTATTGTCGACCGGTTTCTTTGGCGTGCATCCAACCGAAGCCATGCCAACCAGCACCGCTAGGGCCATGCATGTGATTCGAAATCGCATGAAAGTATCTCCTGTTGATGTTGAATTGTCGTCGCGGCGGCCAGCACATACCAAGTGACTAGCACCCATCATACTGACGCTCATACTTGCAAAAGCGCCTGACGTACGCGAGCGTCGCAAATGCAAGACCAACCGCGCTAAAACAGAGCAGGCGAACTTTCCTGCGCCGGGGTGTACGCTGATGACGGTCTATGCCCCAGTATTTTAGACCAATGACAACTCGTCTCGAAAGGGCCGCTTGCCGATTCTGTGCGAGTCCGCGCGAACGGCGCGCGATATCCGAGACACACCTTGGAGATGACTTACTCGCTCGTATAGGGAGCCTCCAGTCGATACAGCGCATGAGCCGCGACGTATGCCTCGACGCGCGAGGTTCGTTCGATGGCATTCGCGATAAATGAAACGGCTTCGATCAAACGATGATCGGGCTCAGCACAACTCAGTCGGAGGAATCCTGCGCCGGCCTCTCCGAAGCACTCGCCACCCAGACAGGCGACGCCCTGCATGTCGTCCGCGCCTTCGAGCAAGTACATCGCCAACCCATGCGAAGTGATGCCCAGCTGATTGCAAAGACTTGCGACCGATGGGAACGCATAAAAACTCCCACCCGGCATCAGACAGGAAATGCCTTCTACGTCGTTGAGCCGGTCGACCAGCAGTTTCACCTTGCGACCGAACTCGTTCATTTGTCGATCTCGTTCGTCGCAGGCTTCGCGCATCGCAGCCGCGCCGGCGAGTTGCGTAAACGGAGGAACGCAAGATAGTGCCGTGTTAGTCAGCTTACCAAGCATTTCGATGGTCTTCGTACTGCTCACGGCGAAGCCTAGCCGCCAACCGCTCATGCTGAACGACTTGCTAAAGGTATAAGCGGCTACGGTCTGTTCGATCATTTCCGGCTGAGCCAGCAACGAGTGGTGCTTCCCATTCCAAACCATTCGGTCGTATGGTTCATCGCTGAACACGGCGACGTCTCGACCACGAACGATCTCGGCCAGCGCTTCGAGATCTTCCAGCAGCGTGATTCCGCCGGTGGGATTATGGGGCGAGTTCAAGAAGATGGCCTTTGGGTTCGGATCGTCCGCGAGAAACTTTTGAACGTCATCGAGATTTGGTCGAAAGTCGTGAGCGTGTTGCAGGGCCGACAGAACTACTCGTCCGCCACGGCGGGCGATATTCGGCGGGTAGGTCGGAAAGTGCGGACTGAATACGAGCACGCCGTCGCCGGGATTGAGAAATGCTTCGCAGAACAGTTGCTCGAAATTCTTGGCGCCGGGCCCGGCGATGATGTTGTCCTCTGCGACCGTCAACCCATATTCGCGATTCACATACTCGGCAGCCGCTTCGCGAAACTCGGGTATACCGAGCGAAGGCCCATAGTGTGTACGTCCGCCGCGAATGGCTTGAATCCCTGCTTCAACAACCGGTTCGGGAGTCGGAAACGGGCTGTCGCCGATCTCCAACTCGATGACATCTTTACCCGCGGCAATCAAGCGTTTGGCAGCTGCCAACACCGTAAAGGCAGTTTCCGCTTTGACCGACGACGCGAAATGACTGAAGGAAACGGCCATGAGAATCTCACTGTAGGTTTGTTGGACGTAACGATTTCGACGTTGCCGGAACTGCTCTCTGCTGGTTCCGGCCTACTGTCTACTGTCTGTCTTGAGACGAAGCGCTAGTGCGCGTCGACTAGCCGGTCGCCGACGGGGATTGGATAACCGCGGAGAAATTCGTCAACGGCCATCACACGTTTCCCTGCCGGCTGGAGCATACGTAGCGAGAGAACACCATTGCCTGTCGCAACCTCCAGGCTAGATCCGTCCGACACAAGTACGCAACCAGGTTGAGTTGCATCGCGCCCAGTCGACTCGACGACAGCGATCTCGTCCAACAGCAAACGCAACGGTTCACCTGAGGATCGATGCCAGTGGGTAAAGCTGCCCGGCCAGGGCTTTAGCGCGCGAAACTTGTTGTAAATCTGGGTTGCTGAAAGCGACCAATCAACCGCACCGTCCGACTTGTTTAACCGGGGCGCGCGACAGGCGAGCGCCGGGTCCTGGGGTGTGCCGATCGGAGACTCACGATCCCAGGCTTCAAGCATGGCAATGGCTTCGTGTACGGGTTCGACGCCGAGCAACGCCAATCGCGGCTCAAGTTGCTCCGTGGTTTCGTCGGCGCCGATCGGTGTTGAACGTGTCGTCAATGCAGGGCCGCCGTCCAGCTTGGGAGTCATGTGAATTACGGTGATGCCGGTTTCTTCGTCGCCATTCAAGATTGCCCAATGAACCGGAGCCGCTCCGCGATACTTTGGTAACAGCGATCCATGCAAATTGATGCCTCCCAATGCGGGGATGCTTAAAGTTGCGGGAGACAGGATCTGGCCGTAATCGCAGACGACAAAGAGATCAGGACGCAGCGAGACCAACTGTGCGCGTGCCGCATCCGAGTTTACGTCATCGGGGCTGAGCACTTCGATGCCCCGAGCCTCCGCGACTTCGCGCATGGGATTACGCGGAGCTTTGCTGCGCGACCGGACAGGTGGCGTCGGTCGTGTGACGAGCACGACGACGTCATGCTTCGAGTCCAAGATCGATTCGAACGTCGGCACCGCGAACGGCCCGGTTCCCATCATGATGATCCGCATCAGCAGTACTTCGCTTCCCAATCGTTCAGCCGCGCAGCGATTGCGTCGTTATCCGGAATCCCGCCCGTCTCGCGGCGGCTGTTGAATTCGGTTTCGAAGACATCGAGTTCACCTTCGATCTCGACTTTTGCCGATTCGGTCATTCGATCGATGAACAAGACGCCATCCAAGTGGTCGGTCTCGTGTTGGACGACGCGCGAGAACAGTCCGTCGACATCGGTATTGATCTCTTCGCCTTGTAGGTTGTAGGCGTTGATACGCACCTTTTTCGGGCGGACGACATTACCGTACAGTCCAGGCAAACTGAGGCATCCTTCCTCGTTCTCTTCGGTGCCCTTGGGCATACTGACGACGGGATTGATGAAGACCATCTCTTCGCCCTTCTCGGGATCTGCCTCGAGATTTGCGATGAACAGCCGGATCGGTAAATCGACTTGATTCGCCGCCAAGCCCACACCTCGCGCTTCATACATGAGCTTGAACATCTCGCGCACAATTTCGCGAAGCGCCGTATCAACGCGTCGGATGGGCTTCGATTTGTGCCGCAACGTGGGGTGAGGATACGTGATGATTTCCAACTGACAATCTCCGTCACGAGTAATTCTCTGATTATACGGCTCACGCTGCGCCGCATTGAGGGGGCCGAACCGCTTTTTTACGGCGCATCGGATCGCAGACAGCCATCGTGGCCGTCACGCTCCGCGTGACTAGGCCCATTCTCGCGAAAGACTGACGAAACCGGCGGCGCGTTGCTTCGCGCGTGTCGGTGATCTCACCGCATATCGCTCGGCAAGTGGTTGCTCTGGACGCCCGATCAAACCGCACGCATGCCGCCGCGGATCGCGCCCGCTTCCGTCGCTCCATAGCTGCCGGCAAAGCGAGGATCGAGCGGCCTGCTGTTGGGAACGGACAGCCAAATACGCAGCAATAGACGCTTCTTAGCAGGCTCGATATGATCGACGAATTCGCTACGACGATGCAGAGTCACCCAGTTATTTAGCAGCACGATGTCTCCCGGCTGTTGTCGGAAACTGACGTGCATCGACGGATCTTCCGCGAGTTTCTCGATGTAGTCGAGCGCTTCGCGCTGCAGGTCGCTCATGGCGGGCGCGTCGGGCGCGGAGTAGGCACGTTCGATGAGCACTCGCAACAAGTTTGCAGCAAAATGGCCTTCGTGAATCGAGAAGATGGGCTGTTCGTAGTACGGCAGTACGTTGCCCGTATCGACATTGTGCCGCTGATAGCGATAAGGTTCCATCAGGACTTCGACCAGGTCGGGACGTTGTTCCAACATCGCGTTATAAATCGCGACGGAGCTGACAAGATAATTCTCGCCACCGCTCTCCGCTTGACGGATACATAGGAAGGAGATCACATCGCAGCGATCGGTGTGAAAACTCAGCCGCTTTCGCGAACTTGGACCACGTGCTTTGGGGTCGCTCTCCGCATAGCCCTCATCGCGCACGGGGAACACGCGTTCTCCGGCAGGGCTTTGCGAGACGGCAGTTCCCACGTGAGATGTCAGCCCCCAAAAGATTCGAGTTGCTTGTTTCTCTGTATACCGCTCCAAGGGCAGGCCACGGATCATCGCCGCGCCCGCACCGTGCTCCAGCGAATGCTGAATCGAGAGCAGCTTGGCCGCGAGTGTCGGGAGCGTAAAAGTGGCGGGAGAAATCTCTTCGAGCGGAAGAGCTTTGACGCAATCCAGTGCCGCGTCAATCTCGTTGATGTCGCGCGACTCGAATGTGTGCAACCAGTCTTTGCGACGGAGCAACTCGTCACCGCGCCAACCTGCTGGAATGTTGATTACCTCGGGCATAACAACGTGGCGATCACACTCTGCTGTGATCAGCCCCTCGGCGTGTAGTTTGCCATACGTGAAGGCTTCGAGATAGTGAGCGGCTGTGCGAAGGGCTCATCTCATGGAGTGAGTTGGCAACTACAGCACGCTCGCAATCGCCGAACACAATCGATCCATGTTCTCCGCGGTCATCCCGGCGACGTTGATCCGACCTCCCGAAGTTACGATATAGACGGAATGCTTGCTCTTCAACTCGTCAACTTGCACGGGCGTCAGGCCGGAGAACGAGAACATTCCGCACTGGTCGGCAATGAACGAGAAATCATGTTGCGGGGCCTTCTGCTTCATCGTTTCGACGAACAATGTTCGCATGTCGTGGATTCGACCTCGCATCTCAGCGAGTTCCTCTTCCCACAGACCGCGCAGCTCCGCATCGCCCAATACCTTGGCGACGATCGCTCCACCATGTTGAGGTGGATTCGAGTAGTTCGTACGCACGGAGATCTTGGCGTGGCTGAGCGCGGCTTGTGCGGCATCGGTGGTGCTCGCGACGATCGTCAACGCGCCGACCCGCTCGCTGTACAAACCAAAGTTCTTCGAGAACGAGCTGCAAATTAACGCCTCCGTTCCCGGACGAATCACGGTCCGCAGGCCGGCAGCGTCCTCGTCGATCCCTTTTCCGAACCCTTGATACGCAAAATCGATCAGCGGCAACAGCTTTCGGTCGTGCAGGACATCGGCGATCTGTTGCCACTGATCGGCAGTCGGGTCGACGCCCGTGGGATTGTGGCAACAGCCGTGCAGCAACACGACATCGCCCGCCGGAATCCGGTTGAGTGCTTGGAGCATGGCGTCAAAATCGAGCGTCGTCCCCGCCGCGTTAATGTACTGATAGGTTTCGACCTTGCGATCCGCGGCCTGAAAGATGTTGGGATGGTTCGCCCAAGTTGGCTTGCTGACCCAAACGCTCGCAGTCGGCAGGTTTTGTTTGAGGAAATCAGCGGCCACACGCAACGCCCCCGTGCCGCCCGGAGTCTGCAAGCTGACGATGCGCCCGGATGTCAGTGCTTCATGGCCCGCAGTCAGTAGCAATTCGCAGGCGAGCCGCCCAAATTCGGGCAATCCATCGATCCCTAGATAGCCCTTGGTTTGCTCCTCCTCGAGCAATCGCCTTTCGGCTTCCTTGACGCAGCGCAAGATCGGAGTGCTCCCCGCCGCGTTCTTGTAAACACCTACGCTGAGGTTGATCTTGTTCGGGTTCGGATCCTTTTTGAATGCGTCCGTCAGTCCCAGAATCGAGTCGGGCGGAGCCATCTCAAAGGTTTCAAACATCGTCGAGAATCCTCGTGGTATATTGTGCCGGGGTCGCAACCCCGCGTCGATTTGTCCGCTTGACGCTCCGCCTTGTCACGTGGGACAATCATCGTATCTCGACGTTTCACTCCGGTGTAGCCCCCTCGGCTCGCCAACCTGCTGCATCGCGATTAGTCCAAGGCTCTAAGCTTTGTCGGAACAGGCCAACGTGGCCGTCACTCTCCGAGTGACGAGCGCTACTCACTTCGATAGTGATCGTCACTTTCCGAGTGACGAACGCTCATCACTCCGAGAGTGATTGCCACCGAGGTATCCGGTCAACATCAAAACACTCCTGAAGGCTCGTTCATGTCGGATCGTAAAGTTGGTGTTTGGTTTCTTGGTGCGTTCGGAGGCGTCGCGACGACGACGATCGTCGGGCTCGTCGCGCTGCGAAAGGGATTGATCGGCAATCAAGGTCTTGTCACGCAATTGCCGTTGTTCGAGAAGTTGGGACTCGTGGCGTGGGACGAGTTGGTCGTCGGCGGCCATGACATTCGCCAGACCACACTGTTGGACGAAGCGCTGAAGTTGGCGAACGTCAGCCGCGCCATCGACCGGCACATTGTCGATCAGTGCGCAGCCGAGCTCGCGGAAATCGACGCCAACATCAAACCGGGAGTTCTGTTCAACGTCGGTTCCACCATCGAGAAGTTCGCGACCGAAGCCTTGCGAGCCAAGGTCGAATCGCCGCGGGAATCGATCACGCGCGTTCAAGCCGATCTCAAAGCCTTCGCCGAACAACACGCACTCGACCAGGTGATCGTTGTCAACGTCACGTCCACCGAGCCGCCGATCGAATCCAGTAAACTGCCCGAGACTTGGGCCGAGCTCAATCCGCTACTGGACAAGCCCGAGACGTGCCCGCTCGCCGCAAGTTCGCTTTACGCGATCGCCGCGCTCGAACTGGGCTATCCGCACGTCAATTTCACTCCGTCGCTGGGATCGGCACCCGCCGCGCTTTGCGACCTCGCCCTACAGAACGACACCTGTCATATGGGCCACGATGGCAAAACAGGCGAGACGCTGCTCAAGAGCACGCTTGCGCCCATGTTCGCGGCCCGTAACTTGGAGGTGATGAGCTGGGTGGGACACAATATCTTCGGCAATATGGATGGCAAAGTTCTGGACGACCCAGCCAACAAGAAGAGCAAAGTCACCAGCAAGGACCGTCTGCTGCATCAGATCTTCGGCTACTCGCCTCAGACGTTGGTCAGTATCGAGTACATCGAAAGTCTCGGCGATTGGAAGACCGCATGGGACCACATCCACTTTCGCGGGTTCATGGGAACGCCAATGACCATGCAATTCACATGGCAAGGTTGCGATTCGCTGTTGGCGGCCCCATTGGTCATCGATCTAGTGCGGCTGACCGATCGTGCTCATCGCCATGGCAACCGCGGCCTGCTGACCTTCCTGGCAAGCTTCTTTAAGAGCCCCCTGGGCACCAACGAGCACAACTTCGTCAAGCAATTCCAAATGCTTGAAGCTTGGGTCGACGAAGTAGGTTCGATCTAGCCTGTAGGCCGGAACGCGTTCCGGCGGCTCCCTGCGTCAAGTGCCGGAACACGTTCCGGCCTACTTTACATTCGCTTGTCATTCGTGCGTCGCCTATACTAGAGTCAGCCAGCGCTTCTGGGGCACGCAACCGACTGGATCGGCGATGATTCGTTATTTGTTGACAATTGGCTGGATTGGTGGCTTGGCGACAATCGTGTGCACCAGTGCTCGCGCCGATGTGTTTTTGCTAAACAATGGTGGCCAAGTCGAAGGGGTCTTGCTGAATCCCGAAGAATCGCCGCGATCGACGTTTGTGGTCCAACCGCGCGAGGGCGGACAACTGGTGCTGCCGGTTGATGAAGTCGAACGGTTCGTAGCCAAATCCGAGGCCGAGGCTCGCTACGAAGAAGTCGCCCCTTTGGTCGAAGATTCCGAGGCGGGCCACTGGGACATGGCGTTGAAGTGCGAAGCCGCTGGCTTGAAGGAGCAGCAAGAGTTTCATCTCGAACAAGTCCTGCGTCATAACACCGACCATGAAGCGGCCCGCCGCGCGCTTGGCTTCAACCGTGTCGAAGGACGTTGGCAGCGCCCTGACGAATATATGGCCGAACAGGGATTCATCCGCCATCGCGGTGCCTGGCGACTGCCGCAAGAAGTCGCCATCGAACAGCGCGACCGTGCGAACGAAGAGTTGGCCGTTGCTTGGCGCAAGAATGTCAAGCTGTGGCGCGAGTGGATTGTGAAGGGGCGCGAACGAGCCTCCGAAGGGCTGGCTAACATGCAAGCGATTCGCGATCCCCGCGCGGTGCCCGCGCTGGCCGCGCAACTGCGACAAGCCAACGAACCATCCGTGCTCAAGCGGCTGTATATCGAAGTCTTGTCGCATTTTCCCGACCATGGCACCGGGATCGGGGCGCTGACCTATATCGCGCTGCACGATGCCGACGTCCGCGTTCGCGAACAGGCATTGGACGTCTTACAGCGTGGCGGCTCGCAAGTCGCGATTCTTGCGTTCTTGAAGATGCTGGACGACAACGAGAACAAGATGGTCCAACGGGCGGGCGTAGCGTTGGGCTACATGAACAAGCCGGAATCGACGACCCTGCCGCTGATCGAACACTTGATCACCGAACACAAATTTACGGTTGGCGGCGGTGCTGGGATTACGCCGACGTTCGGCAGCGGTGGGGGCGGGCTCAGTATGGGCGGAAAACCAAAAGTCGTCAAAGAAAAGGTAAAGAACGAAGCCGTCCTGCACGCTTTGTCGGGCATGCATCAGGGTGTGAACTTTGGTTACGATCAGGATGCCTGGAAGAAGTGGTACATCCAACAAAACACGCCCCGCTACATCAACCTCCGCCGCAGCGAGTAGCCACCGTAGCCGTCACTTTCCAAGTGCCCCGCTCTCATCGCCTACTCCCACGACGCTGGATTTGCCGGTGGCCAGTCCTCGGTATCTCTGACTCCCGCCCGCTTTCGGGCAGATCGCTCGGCGAGCGATCACCACAGTCGGCGCGCTACGTGGCCGTCACTTTCCAAGTGACCCGCCCCTCATCGCATACTTCCACTACTCTGGATTTGCCCGCGGCCAGTCCTCGGTACCTCTGACTACCACCGCTTGCGGGCAGATCGCTCGGCGAGCGATGGCCACAGTCTCCGCCCTATGTAGCCGTCACTTTCCAAGTGACTCGCCCCCACAGTCTCGCCAAAGATTTGCGCCGAGCAGTTCCGCGTAACCTACCCTTTTTGCGTAGTCCGGTGGTTTCCGACGTTGCGACCCGATTCTCCTGCCTTGGAGGGGGCGAAAAAGTTCTTAATATCGTCCCAAATACTGGCAATTACGACATTTTCTATGGATAATCGAAGTCCATGTGAATTTACCGTGGGGGAATTGTGTCTGCCCACTTCCATGGTTGTGCGAGACATTACCGGTTGGAACATCTTTACCGGCGCGATTGGCGCGTCGGACGAGGTGCAGGGTGCGCGCGGACGACTCACGACTTCAACGAACGACGTAACACCAATGAGGCACATGCACGAATAAGCATATGCAACAACGAGTATGCGAGCGTGGATACGCAGTGCGCGATTTGCTTTAGGGCCAGAAGCGCGCTCCAACACCGCGTCATCTAATCCCTCGAAGCACTTTTCAAGGGCGGCTCGACCGTCCGCGATCCCGTTGCGCGCTCGCCTCGGTTCGTGCCTTGTCAACGCAAAGTGGCCATCACGCTCCATCGTGATCAGCCCCGACCGACCCGTCACCCACCCTCAAGATCCCGCCGCCGACACCAAGCAGCTCGGCGCTCGTGTGCAACTGCGGTCCACCCGCGTTCTATCGCCCGTGCAGTCCACGAATCACCATGTGCCACTGGCTGTGCCAGTGCCGTCTGCTTTCAAAGTTTTACTCTCGACGTTCGACGTTCAATGTTCGGCGTTTGACGTTCGACGTTCCTTACTTCAGTCTCCAGGCTCGGGCCTCGCGCCCGCAGTCTACCCAAAAGGCTAACGCAAGATGTTCCGACAGATACTACAGCGTTACTGGAAACAACTCACTCGCCGCAAGCGATCGCGCCGCTATCGACGCGATGCGTTCCATGCCGAGTTATCACGACACTCGCAGATCGAATCGTTGGAAGACCGGCGCGTGCTGTCCACATTCAATGTGACGACGACAATTGACGAATCGGACGGTGGGGGTGGAGGCAACGGCTGGTCGCTTCGCGATGCAATCCTGGCTGCAAACTCCACTTCTGGTGCCGATACGATCAATGTTCCGGCTGGCACTTACAATCTGACTCTCAGTGGAACCGATGACACCGCGGCCGCTGGTGACTTGGACATCTTGGATGATACGACGATCGTTGGTGCAGGGGTGGGAGTCACCATAATTAACGCCGGTGGAACGTCTGGAATCAACGACCGCGTCTTTGACGTTCAAGGTGGCTCGTTAGACATTACAGGGGTAACCGTTCAAGGTGGACGAGCGGACTACGGCGGTGGGCTGCGGCAAACCAACACCGACGTGACCATCCGATCTAGCCGTTTCACCGATAATGTAGCAACGAGCAACGGAGGCGCGATTTACGCGTTCCGGGAATCGCTGCGTGTCTTGGATTCAGAGATCGATGACAACTCCGCTCTCTATGGCGGTGGGATCGCTCTCGGAGATGGGTACGCGGACATTGTAGGAACGACGATCTTCAACAATGCTGCCGGTCGCGATGGGGGGGGGATCTACAACTTCATGGCGAACGCCTACACGTTTTCGGTGACTAACTCAACTATCGGCGGAAATACAGCCGGAGTCAGTGGTGGCGGCATTTATATGCGCTCACCAAGTATCGACTACGAAGCCGAGTTTCTCAGCAACAACACAATTGTGCTCAATACCGCTGATTCCGATAACAACGCCTCCGGTACGGGAGGCGGCCTTTACTTCACGACTTCCAATGGAGGCGATGCGTTTCTGCACAACAACATCGTCGCGGGGAATCTACGTGGGCCAAGTACGCCCGACGATATTGATCGTGTGGAGACAATACTTCACGGGCTAAACAACCTGATCGGTGATCCATCCACGTCAGGAGGTATAACGTATGGAACAACCGGCAACATTGTTGGAGAAGACGATGGCAGTGGTGGCCGACAATTGTTAACGCTTACCGATGTGTTGAATACAACTCTGTCGGATAACGGTGGGCCTACCAAGACGTACTCATTGGTGCAAAACAGCGTTGCCATCGATGCAGGCGCGTCCGATGCGGATCGATTGGCGGCGTTTGATGCTACGCACATATCAACGACTGGTCACGGTTATGAGGTGATCGACCAGTCGACAACATTCGCGTTCGCGGAGATATTCGCCGAGAATGCCAAAGCCGCTGGTTTTAGTCGCCACCTAGCAACGATCGCGGACGCCAGCGAAAACTCGGTTGTGAAAACGATCGTCTCCGGCAAAGGTCTTACCGACGCGTTCATTGGCCTGACCGATCGCGACAGCGAAGCGACTTTCACTTGGGTCACAGGAGAGACACTTTCGTACACTAACTGGGCTTCGGGACAACCAGATGACAATGGTGGCGAAGACTTTGGCATCATTTCTGCTTCGACGGGGACTTGGAGCGATTCCAGCGCGAACAATCGCTATGTCGTTGAATACGAGCCTTATGAAAGTGACCAACGTGGTACAGGATTTCCACGGATAGTGGGATCGGCTGTCGATATTGGCGCATTTGAGTTCGGTGTCACAAATGTAGCTCCGACGATTTCTGTCGCAAACCTCAACTACACCGAAGGGCAAAACAGTGGAAATCCGGTTGCTATCGCATCGTCAGCAACGGCTAACGATGCGGACGGCGACGCGGATTGGAACGGTGGCAAGCTGGAAGTTCAGATCACGGCAAACAACGAAGCTGGGGATGAGATGTCAATCCCAGACAACATTGTGGGCACGATCAACACGAGCGGGACGGATCTCCGCGACGGCACAACGGTGATTGGAACGCTCAGCGCATCGGAGGGAACTGTTTCCGATGGCACAAAGCTGACGATCACTTTCAACAGCAACGCGACAAATGTACTTGTGCAGAGTGTCGTTCGTGCAATCAGTTATCGGACGACTTCTGACACACCGGGAACGTCGGATCGGACGGTTACGTTTACGCTGACCGATGACGACTCCGAAAGTGCGGTCGACACTTCGACGATCAGCGTAACTGATGCTGCCGAACAGGTGAATCTCTCCGTCGATGTCAGCTCTGGTACGGAGGCAGCGCGGACCGTCGTTACGGTCACGGCGACGGCAAGCGGCAATGTCACGGGGAGTCAGACCGTGAACTTGGCCGTGAGTGGAACGAATGTCACAGCGAGTGACTACGCGTTATCGAACACAACGATCACCATCCCGAACGGTGCGACTCAAGGCAGCGTGACTTTCACGATTGAAGACGACCTGCTAAACGAAGGCGAAGAGACCGCCACGCTGACTATATCGAGTCCATCCAGTGGTATCACGCTCGGTGCGACTAAAACTCAAAACGTAACCATCACGGACAACGACAACGCTGGGACGCAGAGTTTCAGCGTTGCATCCAGCGGAAATTACAGCATCGTCAACAATGGTGGTACGATCGAGCTTCGTGATAGCGGCAACAGCGTTGTTGTTACTACAACATCCACCGCCCCTCTAATCATCAACGGAACTTCCGGCGACGACACGCTGACGCTGGATTTCTCAGGCAGTACAAATCCGATTCCCTCTGGCGGGTTGACCTTCAACGGAGGAGCGGAAGGAAGCAACGGTGACAAGTTGGTGATAACTGGCGGCAGCTTTGGCACCGTCGTGTACGACGCAACCGATGCCACTGATGGAAAGCTGACCCTTGATAGCTCAGCCATCATCAACTTTACGGGATTGGAACCTGTCGACATGACCGGTTCAACGGTTGTCGATTACACCGTCAACGTCGATCCGATGAGCATGGTGGCGGGCACTGTCACGACGACAGTTGCAGCTTCGAGTGGAACCAATACGCTCGTTTCTTTCTCCAACAGCTTGGAAAGTGTCGAATTCAAAACGATCACTGGCACGCTGACGATCAATGGTGACAATGCTGACAATGACATCATTAATCTCAATACGGTGGGCTCGAGCTTTGCGGCCAGTATTGCCATTGATGGCAAGGGCGGCACCACTGACTCGATCACGTCGAACGGCGCGATCACTTTCGCTAGCGGCAAGTCGCTTTCACTCGCGGCTGAGACGGTCAACATCGGCGCCAACGCCGATGTCACAACCGCTGATACCGGCACGATCGACATCACGGCAGACAATGTTTACATCAATGGTGCAGGCCAACTGACTTCAGCCGCTACCGTCACACTCAAGCCTCAAACAGCCAGTCGTGCGATCAATCTCGGAACTGCGACCGGTGGACTAGACCTGACCGACACCGAACTCGATCGGATCACCGCCGGAACGCTACAGATTGGCGACAGCAATAGCGGCGCAATTACGTTCTCCGGCAACATCACGCGGGCGGCAGCCACCAATGTCGACTTGACGACAGCCAGCGGCAACAACATCGCGTTGTCGACGTTCTCGCTGAACGCGAACGGTGGAAATGTATCGCTTACAACTTCCGGGACTGGTGCCATCACGACGAACGACAATACGGGGACCGACATTTCTGGTGGCGCTGTTTCGCTCACTGCGGGGTCGGGTGGGATCGGCGATGGAACAAACAACCTTCGTCTGTCTGCCACGTCACTAACCACCAGCACCTCAGGCAATGGCAATCAATTCCTTAGCGAAGCCGATTCGTTGACTGTCACCAGCATGGTGGCCGGAAGTGGAACCATCACTTTGTCCAGTGGATCGTTCGCATTGAGCGGCGCGGACAAGATCGATGATTCGACGACGCTCAGTATCGCTTCAGGTGCCACCTTCAAGCTGGTTGGCTTCAGCGAAACCGTCGGCGGATTGAGCGGTGCTGGTTCGGTCGTGAACGACAGCGCCACCAGTGCCACACTCACGGTGAATCAAGCCAGCGACACGACGTTCAGCGGCGCGATCGGTGGCTCAACGGCAAATGAAAAGAATCTCGCCCTCACCAAATCCGGCGCAGGCAAGCTGACACTAAGCGGCGCCAACACCTACACGGGCGGTACGACTATTAACGGTGGTGTGTTGTCGGTCAGCAGCGATGGGAATCTGGGAGCGGTGCCAGGGGCTGCGACGACAAACATCACGCTGGCGGGCGGCACGCTGCAATCCACGACGAATGATGTAATGCTCGCCGCGAACCGTAGCATCAGTCTCGGCACGGGCGGCGGCACGCTTGATTCCAACACCAGCGGCAAGACGCTAACGGTGAATGGCACGGTGAATGGTGCGAACGCGCTGACGTTGTCGGGCGCGGGTGCAATCACTTTCGCGGGCATCATCGGCGGCAGCGCGGCACCGAGCGGCATCACGCAGAACGGAACTGCTGGGCTGACCACGTTCAAGGAAAATGTCACGGTCGGCAGCGGCGGTGCGACGTTCAACGAAAGCGTCGCGCTGGATGGAATGACGTTCACTTCAGGCGGCGCGGTCAGCATTGGTAGCGATTCGTCAGACGCACTGACGATCAGCACTGCGGATGCGAACGTTACGACGACCAGCGGCGGTATCACGCTGAACGCCACGACGACCGGCAATCAGAACTTAATGTTGATGTCGGCGGGCGGCATCACTTTTAACTCGCCAGTCAACATGGCGGACGATAAGAATCTGTCAGCCAGTGCGAGCGGCGGAATTTCATTACCGAATGCGAACTCGGATCTGGCTACAGGCGGCACTGGCACACTGTCACTTACCGCAACTGAAAACATCGCGTTTTCGACGGATTCAAGCGCGACAACCGTGAACGGACCACTGACAATTATCGCCAACAGCACGGGTACGACACCCGGAACATACACGCCAGGGACAGCGGGCGGCACGTTTGTCGGCTTGGATGTCGATGGAGCAACAATCTCGACGACCGGAACAGGCAGCATTAGCCTGATCGCGACTGGCGGCGATACGTCTGGAGGCAACAAGACGATTGATGGAATCCAGCTGCGAAATGGTGCATCTGTTTCGTCTAGTGATACGGCCACAGACGCGGGTGCGATCCTGATTCTCGGGAGAAGTGGAGCGGCGTCAAGCAGCCACCAACTTGCTGGTGTATCGGTTTTTGGTAGCGGCACGAATGTGACGTCGGCTGTTGGGAAAATTGACATCGTGGCACCCGACAATGGAGATACCGATTCGAGTAACAATTTCGGAATCCACGTATATTCCGCTGCTAAGATCGAAAGCACGAACGGTGCAAAGATCACACTGGATGGAACAGGCGGCAAGGGCGTAGATGCCTTGCATGGTGTGTACATCACTGGCAATTCGACACTCGTGACGTCGACGACCGGTGACATCTCCATCACGGGTGTGTCAGGATTGTCCGGAGGGCAAGGGAACTATGGTGTCTCGATTGATAGCGGTGCGAAAGTGGAATCAACCGACGGCGCAAAGATTGAGGTGGAAGGGACAACTCGCAACAGGTCTTTAAACAGCGCAGGTGTGCGGCTGAAAAACGCCATCATCGAGTCGGACGCGGGTGCGATTTTAGTGACAGGGACAGGGTCCACAAATGAGACTTCCTCATCGACCAGTCTTGGAGTACAAATCGAGTTAAGCGGCAAGATAAAGGCGACGGGCAACGCAAGTATCGAAGTGGGCGGAAACGGTGGCGCCGGCACTGACAACAACGTCGGCATCGACATCACCGGCAGTAGTATGCTTTCGTCCGAAGACGGAGACATCACACTCAATGGCACAGCCCACGATTCGACGGGTACGGGGCATCATGGACTTCGCATACGCGCTAGCAGCAGTGTGACCACCACCGGGGTGGGCCAAGTCATCATGACTGGCTCGACAGCCAGTTCCGACCCGACCGTTGGCGAAGGTATCGTTTTGATTGATGCGTCGATCACGACGACTGGTTCGCAAAATACATTCACCGCCAACTCGATTGAAGCTTCCGGATCGACGACGATCAACGCCGGAACGAATACGGTCACGATTAAACCCAAGGCCACGGACGGCAGTGTCGGCATCGGGCTGGGTGCTGCAGATGCGGCGGGCGTGCTGGGGCTCACCGACGCCGAACTCGATTTCGTCACGTCGGGCTTGTTGGAGGTTGGCGCTTCTACGGCCGGTGCGATCACGTTTAGCGGCGCGATTGCTCCTGCGTCGACGAGCAAGCTGGCGTTGATCACTGGTGCCAACGTCGTCGACAGTAACGCAACCAACCCCGATGTGACGGTCACGAACCTGATCGTTTCGGCGGGCACGGGTATTGGGGCCACGGGAACCGACACGGCGGACGGCTTCCTGGAAACTCAAGTCACGAACCTCGAAGCCGTTGGCGGAACGAGTGGCGTCTTTGTAAATAACACCGGCGATCTAACCATCGGCGGAATCGGATCGACGGTGGGCGTGAGCACAACGGATGCAGCGATCGCGATCACAGCCATTGGCAGCATTACCGTTTCCGAACCTCTCGCATCCGAGGGCGGTGACGGCATGGACGGCGGCGCGATCACTCTGGTCGCGACAACAGACATCATTGTCAACGAGGACATCACCAGCGGTGGTGGGCACGTCACGCTGAATTCCGATAGCGACCAAGCAACTGCCTCCGGCGGCGGCGTCAAAATCTCCGGCGCGAGCATCACCACATCAGGCGGAAATGTCACGATCGGTGGCGGTACGGACCCAGCCAACACCCCAGCGATCGGTACTTCGAGCACGGGAGCGATTGGTGTCGACCTGGGGAATTCCGCGATCAGCACTGGGGCAGGCAATGTAACCATTCGTGGACAAGGGCAAGGGGGAGCGGTTTCTGCAACCGCAATCGGTGTCAAGAGTGTTCATGCCAGCCCCACGACTGCGGTTCAAACGACATCGGGTTCAATCACGATTGTTGGTACGGGAGGTTCGGCGTCATCTTCAAACGAAGCGAGCGGGATTGTACTTGGCTATGCGACAGTAACATCTGCAAGTGGAGCGATCTCCGTTGTTGGAACGGGTGGCACAAATGGCAACCCCCGATACGGAGTCTCTCTTGCGAGCAGTTCCATCGCTTCAACAGGCAATTCAACAATCACAGTGTCGGCAACAGGGACCGGTGGAGTTGATGGACTCGTCACGTTCGTGGCAGCAACGATTGGCGGGAGTACAGCGACCGGTAGCGTCGAACTCGTCAGTGACACGATGAATTTAAGCAACGCCACTCTACAGTCGACCGGCACTTTGACTATTCGCCCGAAGTCGGCATCAACTAGCATTGGGATCGGGGGCACAACGCCTACCGGCACCCTAAAAATACCTGCTGCACAATTATCGGCCATACAGGACGGCTTCAGTTCGATCACGATTGGCGACGCGACGAATACAGGTGCGATTGATGTTGACGCCTACACGTTCAAAGACGATGTCTCGATCATCGGCGATTCGATCAGCGTGGCAGGTCTCGTGGCCAATGACACGGCCGACAATGGCGACGGTATCGGACTGCGTAATGTCACCCTGACCGCCGACACCGGTGCGATCTCGACCGCAGCGGGAATCGCCGCCGGGACGGATGTAACGGCAGCGACGTTGACGGTGAACGGCAAAGTGGCACCCGGTGCTTCGCCCGGCCAGATGGTCGTCGATGGTAATGTCACGTTCAGCAGCGGCGATCAGTTCGACGTCGAGATCAATGGCAACGTGGCGGGAACTTCCCACGACCAGCTCAAAGTCACGGGTGCATCGCGTGTCGTGACGCTGGGAGGCGCGACGCTGAACGCTTCCGTCGGTTACACGCCTGCTGCGAATGCTTCGATTGTCATCATCGACAACGTGGCCCCAACTTCCTCGGTTAACGGCGAATTCGCCGGTCTGCCGGACGGAAGTGAGGTGATCATCAGCGGACATCCTTTTACCATCGACTATCAAGGCGGCACGGACAACAACGATGTGGTGCTCACGTACAATGCGACGCCCGATTTCACGGGTGCGGCAGAGGCCGATAACTATCACGTGACTCTGAACGGCAGCAACATTGAAATCCGCGCAGGTGGGCCGACCGGGACACTCGTCCTGAACACACCTTTGACGAACTTGACCACCTTGGTGATCGACGGATCGAGTGGCGCGGACAGTTTGACCGTCGACTTGAGCAACGGTTATCCCTTGCCCGCAGCGACGACGTTCACCGGCGGTTCTGGCGGTCCCGACTCGATCCGCCTAATCGACTCGGACACGAACCAAGACGTCACCACCATCCGCCATCGGATGACGAACGCCAGCGACGGCTTTATCGATTTCGACGTCGACGGCAATGCGGCCTTCGAGGCCACGATCACCTACACCGGGTTGGAGCCGATTATCGACAACCTCGATGCCGCTCATCGCATCTTTCAGTTCATCGGAGTCGCCGAAACAATCACGCTTCAAGATGCGACGGCTCGGCCTGAGATTGTCACGGGCAATACAGCGCTACTTACGGGTGGAAACCCGGCGGTTGGTGCGACGTTGTTGTCTGCACTGGATGCGGGTGCAGCCTACGTCGATGGTGATGTGATTGAAATCTCCGGCGTCAACGCGGACGGCACCCCGATTGCGGCCGGCACGAACGATTTGACGATCACCGCTGCCACGACTGATGTCGACGCACTGTTGGATGCAATTGAAGCTGCTTTCAATACGGGTGCGACCGAACTGGTGACGGCAATGATTGACGTGAGTGGTTTCATCATTCTGACTTCGAACCACAACCTTAACGTCACACCAGACTTGGCTCTGACTCTAGCTAATGCGAGCGGCAATACAGGAGATGTAACTCTAGGTTCGTTCGTCCACACGCAAGACGGCAGCTCGGGTGCTGGCGAGACGCTGATCGACTCCACGCTCAGCGAGAGCGTTGTCTTTACGAACCCGACGATGTCCCTCACGATTGACGTCACCGCGGGCAGCGGCACGGATACGATCTCGATCCAAGGTGTCGATTCGAACTTCTCCGCCAACTTGAATGTGGACGGCGACACGGACGACCTGGTGAAGTTTGAAACCAATGCGACCAACACCGGCACGGGCAGCATCGATGTCGACGGCGCGAAAGTGCAGTTGGGAGCAACCCTACAGACCAACGGCGGCAACGTCGATTTCAGCGGCGCGGACGACGTCGATCTGATCGCTAATACGACGATCGACACGGATGCTACCGGAGACACGGTCAACGGTAACGCTGGTAGCGTCCTGTTCCCGGCCACCGATACGTTGGACGGAGCATTCAACCTGACAATCAATGTCAGCGAAGATAACAGCGGGTCGGGAACCGACGGCAATGTCCAATTGCCCGCTCAGATCGGCACGAGCACGCGGTTGGGCGCACTGCAAATCACTGCCGCCACGGGGACGATCACCAGCGGCAACGTCAATCCAGGCACGACCGATACCAGCTCGATCAACGCCAGTTCGATCACGTTCGGCAGCGAGTTCGTGCTGACGGCCAATACCACGATGACCACCAACGGCGGCCTGTTCAACTTCAGTTCCACCGAGGTCTCCAGCAACGCCAGCGGTCCTTGGGATTTGTCGATCAACACGACGCGCGCGACGGCTGGCAGTGGCGGTGAAGTGCGACTGAACCTCTTCGACAACAACACGACCGGCAAGTTCGTCAATGACTTGTCCATCGACACCAGCAACAACACCTCCGGCACGGCGGGCAAGATCACGCTCAACAACAACATCAGCCTGGATGAGAACGGCGCCGATCCGGGCGACTTCACTGTTGTCGGTGGTGGCAACATTGTCGTGTCGGTGACGTTGACCATCGATACGGAGCAAGGCGACACGGCCGGCATCGCGGCTGGCCAAGTCAATTTGGGCAGCGGCAACATTTCGGCCGATGCATCTAACTTCACATTCACCGTCGACACGCAAAATGCCGGTGCTGGCTCAACCGGAGGCGCGGTCGCGATTGGTCCTGTGAACAGCACGGGCGGCGGCGTATTCCTGGGCAGTCTGCGGGTTGATACTGACGCGGCCACGGACGGAGTTATCACGCTCAACGGCGACATTCGAGTGCGCACCAGTGGATTGGGTGTGGATTTGGATGGGACAGTAACCATCACGGCGAACACTCTGATTGATACAGAACAGGGTGGAGGTTTAGATGCTGGTGATATCAATCTCTCTGGTGCGCGAATCGGTGCCAGCGCGACAGGTTTCAGTCTTACCTTGGATGCGTCGACCAACGACGGCAACGACGGTGGCGATGTCACGCTCGGCGATGTGACCGGTACGACACAAATTGATTCACTGACAGTCAAAACAAAGCATGGCAGCGGTGGGGCGCTGGACGGCAAACTGACGTTCCAAGATGACGATGGAGCCACGACTGCTACGATCATCGATGTGGCCAATAACATCGATTTCAGCGACCCGCTGAGTTTCATATTGGGTGACGACGTCACGATCGATACCAATCCGGATGGCGCAGGCACCAACGATGGCGATGTGACCTTCAACGGTGCCGGGTCGATCGTTGATGACGCGGCCGGCGCGACGACGCGCAACCTGACAATCACGGTGAATGATGGCACGGCGGGTGGCGGCAACGACGGCGACGTCGTGTTGCCCAAGTTGATTGGCGACGCGATCGGTGGCGGTGGTGGCGATGCGATCGGTACGCTGCAAGTGACCGCGGATACCGGATCGATCACGTTGGGTGGGGGTGGCACGGCTGTGTATCACACCAGCGGGATTCAATACGGCAGCAAGGTGATCTTGACCGGAAATACAACTCAGAACACCTTCGGCGGCGTGTTCAATGCGTCGTCCGCAAACATCAGCAGCGACGCGAATGGACTCTGGGATTTGACTGTGACCACAACGGGCGGAGCCGGCGGGGTCGCTGGCAATATCCAGCTCAACGATTTCAATAACACGGGTGGCAACTTCGTCAACGCCGTCGATTTGAACGCCAATGAGACGACCGATGGTCTGTTGATCCTGAGCGGTTCGATTCAGTTGAACGAAGACGGAGCGAACAACGCGGCGAACCTGACGTTTGACGGTGCGAATGTCCGGATCGATGGCAACGCGTCAATTGATACGGATAGTGGTGACAACGACACAAACACCGGCGGGATCAATTTGAACGAAAGTGGGTCGAGTGTGATCTTTGCCAGCGCCGTGGATTTGGCATTAGATCTGAATACGAGCGGCGCAACCAATGGCGGCAATTTGATCTTTGGCACAGTCGGCAACGCCACAGGCAGTCATCTCGGTCGCTTCACAGCTCGCACCAACGGCACGGGCGAAATCAGTTTGGACAACAACATCAGCACAGACGAAAGTGTAGACGGAGCCGTCACGAATGCGGGCGTGATCTTCGTCGGGAATGTCGAGTTGGGAGTCAGTGTTACGATTGATACGGACTCTCAGGCGGGAGCCGACGTGGCGGGTGACATCGATCTGAGCGGCGCGATTATTTACGCCGATACCTCGCAGGGCAAGTTGACGCTGAACGTCAACGGTACGGATGCAGGTGCCACGGGCGGTGTGGCGAAACTCGGTGTCTTTAACAACGCTGGCGGCACCGGATTCGTCAGGCGTCTTGAGGTTAATACGAACGGGACAGCGGCTGATGGTAGCGTAGAGCTCAATGGTGACATCCAGCTAAGTGACAACGGAACAACGACCACGTCACTGTTTGAAGTGACCGGTGGCGGTAACATCGTCGTCTCCGATGATTCGACAGGCGATCCCCTGACGATCAATCTCACAACAGCCAAAGACAATCAAGCTGCAGGAGCCGTGGACTTCGGCACTTCGACAATCTCCGCGGATGCCACGGGCCTGACGCTCAGCATCAACACCAGCCACTCTGGCGTCGACGGCAACGACGAAGGTGAAGACGGCGGCGCGGTGACTCTCGGCGCGGTGAGCTCGACCGGCGGTGGCCAATTCCTGTCGAGCTTGGTCGTCAATGCCAACGCCGCGGATACTGTCGATACAGACGGCGTGGTGACGCTGGGTGGCGATATCAGCGTGGATGGTGGCGCGGTAACGATCGACGGTTTGTTGAGCTTGCCAGCGTCCCGGACGATTGATACGGAACAAGGTGCGAATGGAAATGCCGGCAATGTGAATCTCGCCGTAACCAGCGGCAGCGTGTCGGCCAGCGCGGCGGGTGTCGATCTGACAATTCGAGCCGACGAAGGGAGCAACACAGGTGGCGCGGTGACGTTGGGCGTCTTCAATGCCGCGAATGGCAATGCGATCCGACAGTTTGATATCTACACGTTTGGTTCCAGTGCTGCCAACACCGGCGACGTGACCGGAAACGGCTCGATGACGCTACGGGGCGATGCCACGAAGACCGCCTTGTTCCGTGTGAACGATCAGGGAATCAATACGAACAACTTCTACTCCGACTTGGCCCTTCAAGACTTGGCCCTTCAAACCGTGACGATCGACTTGTCGAGCGGCATGAACGATGTGGCCGGTGGTACCTTTGACGTCGGCGATACCAATGTCATTCCGGCGACGATCAATGTCGGCATTACGATTAACACCAGTTGGACCGGTGTGGCGAGCGATGGAAACGGTGGCGAGAGCGGTGGCAACGTAATTGTCGGCTCATTCGGCCATACTGGAGGAACCGCGACGATAGCTCTATCGGTCAATATGGGAACCACTGGTACCGACAGCGGCGATAACAAAGGTACCTTAAGTTTCGAACGATCAACCCCGGTCGTTGAGTCGCGGGGAACTTCTGGCAATCCTGGCATCTCAGTCATTGGAAATGTAACTGTTCCCACCGCAGGTACGCTCACGATCGATACGAACCCGTTAGATCAAACGATCAATAGTCGGATCATCGACCTTTCCAACGCAGTGATTAACGGTGCCGGAACGCTCATGATTAGAACGTCAGGCACGACGCCTAATTCAGTCAACGCAGGTCACGTTCAACTCGGCGACGTGGGCACCACCACACCGTTGGTTGGCATGTCGGTGGACACTCGCGGAACGACCACGAATGGCACCCTGTTCCTGAACGACTCCGATGGCGATGGCGTCGCGACGATCAACATCTCCACTGGAACGATCGACTTCACAAATGTGTCGCTCGTGCAATTGAACGACAACACGTCGATGGACACGGCACCGACCGCGGCCAACGAAGGCAACGTCACGTTCGCGGCCACGGGTTCGATCGTGGATGATGCTTCCGGCGCGACGACGCGCAGCTTGACGATCAATGTCGCGGACAACGGTGGAGTTCCCGATCAAGCGGGTAACGACGGAACGGTCACGTTGCCCACCAACATTGGTCAAGGACAAACCGTGGGCAGCGAGGAAATTGGCACGTTGCAAGTCACGGCCGATACGGGCTCGATCATCCTGGGTTCTGGCGGAGCGACCTATCACACCAGCGGGATCACCTACGGCAGCATCGTGGAATTGACCGGCGATACGACTCAATTCACTAACGGTGGCAACTTTGATACGTCGTCCGCAACGGTTGTCAGTCGCACGGGAACCAGTGGCCCGCATACGCTGACGATCACGACCACCGTGCCCGGCGGCGGTACGGCGGGCAATGCCTTGCTGGGTGCGTTCAGCAACACCGGCGGAAATGACTTCGTCGCCGCAGTCGATGTGAACGCCAACGACAACACGGACGGTAACCTAATTCTGTCGAACTCGATCGCGCTCGATCACGACGGCACGAACCCCGCTCACTTCACGTTCGATGGCGGCGCGGTGAGGATCGACGCCAACGCATCGATCGATACCGACGACGCGGACGATGAAGAGGGTGGCGATATCAACTTGAACGAAAGCAGCACGAGCGTGATCTTCGCCAATGTGGCTGGCTTGTCGCTGACATTGGACGCGCGCGGCTCCAGCGGAGGCATCGTGACGTTTGGAACCGTGTCGAACAATACGACGGGCCAATTCCTGCAATCGTTTACGGCGCGCACGAACGGTGCCACGGCCAACGACAACCTGATCAATCTGGATCATGACATCACGGTCAACGGCGCTGCGGGTGGAGTCACCTTCGTGGGGCGAGTGGAAGTGGATGGCACGCCCACGATCACGACACGCACCGCGGCCAATGATGCGAGTCCCGTGGATTTGTCTGCTGCGACGGTGTTTGGTGAGGATGCAGGCGAGACGTTAACCATCGACACGTCGGCGGCGGGCACGAACAACGCCGGAAACGTCTCGTTGAATGTCTTTGCCGATGACGGCGGCAATGAAAACTTCCTGCGCAAACTGGACATCGACTCGGATAATGGCGGCGGCACTGGAACGGCCGGAACATTGACATTGAACAATGGCATTCAATTGGATGACAACGGTGCGGGAACAGCGGCCGATTTCTCGTTTGCCGGTGCGGGCGATGTGATTGTCTCCAACTCGCTGACGATCAACTTGAGCAACAGCACAGCGGCGACCGCCGCGGGCGCGATTGACTTCGGCGGCTCGACGATCACGGCGGATGCGACGGGCTTTGACCTGACGCTTAACACCAGCCATTCCGATGGCACCAGTGCATCGAACAGCGGTGGCAACATTTCTGGAATCGCCGCAGTGAAGAAGCAGGTTGGTCAGCAGTACCTCGACACCATCACGATCGACATGAGCACTGCGGCGACCAATGCTTCGGCGGGCACGTTGAGCTTTACCGGTGCCTCGCCCGTGATCGAAGTCGATGCCGACACGGGTAACACGCCGACGACCAATGGGATCGAGATCATCGGCAACGTGACGATGCCCGCGACGTCTTTGCGATTGGATACCAATCCTGCTGACACGTCGAACCGCGATTCGGGCGCAGTCGATGTGGCTCGGGCGGTGTTCAATGGCACAGCGGCTTTGACGATTGATACATCGGGTGGCGGCAACGCGGACGATGCTGGAAGCGTTTTGCTCGGCGATGTCGGTACGACCACGGCGTTGCTCAGCGTCACTGTCGATAGTCGCGGCGCAACGCCCGCGAAGAGCGGCACACTGACGCTCGACGATGAAGTGTCCAGCGACACGAACATCAACGTCACAACCGGGAATATCGACTTCAGCAACGTCAACGCTGTCGTCTTGGGAGATCATGTCCGCATCGATTCGACTCCGACATCTCCTGGTCAAGGCAGTGTCTCGTTCGCTCAGACCGGAAACATCACGGGGGCGGGCAAGGAACTGTCGATCGACGTCCGCGGAGCCACCGCCAGCACGAATGACGATGGCGCTGTGACGCTCCCCGGTTCCATCGGCGGCAGCGGTGCCGCGAACGCGGTGGGAACGCTAGTTGTCTTGGCCGACCAAGGCACGATCACGATCGGCAACGATGGCGCGGGAACTCCGGCGGCCAGCATCAACGCGTCGGATTCGGCTGCGGGAACGAATGCGGTCCAGTTTGACGGCGGCACGGTGCTCACTGGCAATACGACGTTCACCACTCACGGCGGCGACGCGGACTTCAGCAGCTCAATCTTCAGCGGCAATAGCGCCGGAACGCGGTCGTTGACGATCAACACCAACAGTGCCGCGGCTGACGCGGTCGATGAAGGCGATATCTACTTTGCTGGTGCCAGCGAGATCAACGCCCTTTCGGCACTGACGATCGATGCGTTCGATTCGACCGGCACGGGCGCCACGGGCACGCTGACGTTCATCAATGATTCAGCCGCGACCGTCTCGATCTTCACTTTGGGCGGCGATATCAACTTGTCGGAAGTTCGCGACATCAATTTGTCCAGCGGCGACGACGTGACCTTGGACACCGATCCGACGGGCGATCAGAACAATATAAATGCGGGCAATGTGATGTTGTTCGAAAACGGCACGATCGACGCCTCGGCGGCTGGTAACGAAGGCTTGACGATCGACACCTCCACGGACAACACGGATGGATCGAGCAACCCGCAGGCTCACGGCCAGATCAAGGATGAGGGCGGAAGCAATCAAGGCTTTGGCACGATCGGCGGCACCTTCGCACTCGACTTCTTGAACATTACCACCGGCGGTCCGCTGACGATCACTCGCAATATCTCGGCGGTCAACAATATCGATATCGACGTGCTCGACACCTCCGCGGCCACGGATGATTTAACGATCGCCAAAGCGAACGACCCCGTGATCTTGTCGTCGGCTGGCAATCTCCAATTCGACGTGGGTGACGACTTTGTGCTGGAGGGAGATGGTACGAACGACGCGAAGCTGCAAGCACCCGATTCCAGCGGTACATCCACGCAAACGATCACAATCAACGTGGACGCATTCGGCACGGATCCGGATGCGGCGGGCGGAACGATCACCATCGACGGGATCATCGAAACGAACTCGCCTGACGGTGGCACGTTCCTGAACGGTGGCGACGACGACGACACGTTTAGCCTGTCGCCGCAGACGACAACGGAGTTCACAATCAACGGCAACGCACCGGTGTTGCCGACGCAACCGGGTGACACGTTGAACATCGATTTGAGCGACACCAACATTCTCTCCCGAACTCTAACGCTGGGCGGCACCGGCGCGGGTGCCTACAGCTTCACCAGCACGGGAGCTCAACATCGGGCGGTGACCTATTCCAGTATTGAAACGGTCAACGAGTCTTCCGGCGGCGCAGCGTTCAATATCGTCGTGGATTTAGAAAACTCAATCACCGACGATGACTTGGCCGTGGATGCCGACGAGATTCGCATTCGGCTCAAGAGCGGCGATGCAACCACGTTCGAGATCGTGCTGGATGGATCGGTGATCTACAGCGGGCCGATGGCGGACGTGAACGGTCTGCATGTCGTCGGTTCGAATCAAGATAACGACACGCTGATCATCGACGAATCGAATGGCCGCATGACGTTCGCGGGCGACATCAGCGGTTTTTCGGCCGCGAACAATCCGTTGTTGCCGGGAACGCCAAACATTCTGTTCGACGGTGGCACGGGTGGTAACGACGCATTGAGATTCATCTTTGACAACGCCACGACGGGCAATGTCAATCAGACCTACGCGATGGGAGACGGCGCGGGAGGCGGCAACACGGCTGGCAACCTGCAAGGTGAAGTACTGACAACGAACGGCGCCGGTACTTCCGCGCATCGCATTTACTTCACGGGGCTAGAGCCCATCAGTGCCAGTGGTCCGGCGGGTGGAACGCTGACAATTCTGGGCGATAACAACGACAACACAATTGAAGTCTTTGATCCAGATCCCACGGATACAGACGGAGCTCAACCAGACGCTACAACACGTGTGCGCGGTCAAACGGGAGCATTCCCGTTTGAAACGTACGACTTCGCGGTCGGCACGTTTACGGCGTTAGAAATCTACGGCATGGGTGGCTTGGACACGATCGACTTGCAATCGTTGGACGCGGGGGAGAACAGTGCCGCGGGCGAATTGATTGCGATCGTCCTGGATGGAGATGTGAATACCGGCACGGCGGATACTTCGGACGATACGATCCGCGTTCGCAGCACGACGAACCTCGCCAATACTTCCACGCTGACCTTGCGTGGTGGTGCGGGTGACGACGACTTCATTTTGGACAGCAACGGCCCAGCGGCCGGTGGAACGGTTGATAACATCACGGCACTTGTGATCGTTTCACCCACGGGTGGCGATGAGGCTGGCAACGACGAGCTGTTCGTTGTTGATTCGGATGATACGACGGGTGACACGATTGCTCTGACGTCCACCACGATCGATGGTCTGACCGGCAACGCGGCGGGCGGCACAGATATCACTTACACGTTGATCGATACCGTGCATCTGTTCGCTGGCAGCGGCAACGACATTCTGAACATCCAAAGCAGCAACCAGGGGACTGTCTATAACATCGACACCGATCCTTCGACGGCAAGCGGTAACGATACGATCAACATCTCCAGCGACGGAGCGGCGTTGACGGGAACGCTCGACAACATCGACGGTCAGTTGAACTTCAACACCTACGGAGGCACCGATTCGCTCAATATCTCGGACGCCGGGGACAGCGACGCCGACACGTATATCTTCACGTTTGCCGCACCGGTAACAGGCGTTCAGTTTGGTGACGGAGCTTTCGTCGGTAACGACATTCGCTTCAATATCGCGAGTGCCGACCAATTAGAGAACTTCACGATTCAAGGGGGCAGCGGCGATGACACGTTCACCAACGCCACGGCCGCAGGAGGCAGTCGCCTGACGACTGACATGCTGGCGACCAGCAGCAACACGTTTAACGGGAATGCGGGCGACGACACGTTCACATTCGAGTGGGCGGCTGGATTTAACTTGGATGCGGCTCAGAGCTTTACGATGAACGGCGGCGCGGCGACAACGCGCGATGTCGTGAATCTGCGTGCCGACGCAACCGCGGATGGTGTCCGCACGATGGGCCTCACTTATGCCGATGCCACCAAGGCCAGTGGCGATATTGATGTTACGGGGCTGCGTGATACCAACGCCATCGACATCAACGCGGTGGAACAAGTCAACTACGTCGGCGATGGCGTCAACGACGATCTGATTAGGGTGACCGGCACCACGGCTGCGGACATTTTGTCTGTCACACCACTCACCGCCACATCCGCCAACGTGTTCCTGGACGGCAGCCCACTGCTCGACGGTGGCACGACAGCCGCGACTGCGAACAATCCTGGAATCGCGGGAGGCGGCGGTGCTATGGGTCCCGATCTCAGCTTGGCCGGGTTGCGGACGCAAGCCGGTGCCGTAGCGAGCGGCTTGACGTTGGCCGGGGGCGGCGGAAGCGATCAGATCGTTGTAAACGCTTCGACGCAAAGTAACACGACAGTTGGTAGCGTAACGGTCAACAATGTGAGCGCCACGTCGGCTTGGGGCGGCAATACGTTCGGCAGTGCGAACACCGCGATTCGGACGACCGATGCCTACGATGACATCACGGTCAACGATTCGCGCGTTCGCATCGAACGATTCAACGCCAGCAACATTTCGCAAGGACAACTGGTCGATGTGAACATTGACACGGTTTCGTTCGCCGGTCCGACCGCAACCGACGCGGAATTGATCGTGAACACGGGCGAGGAAGCGAGTGTCCGCGGCACGAACATCGCCGATGATATCACGCTCACACTCTCCACCAGTTTCCGCTTCCAGATCAACGGCGGAGCGCCTCCGCAACCAACAACCACGCCGATCGTTGGCGACCGGTTGAACGTAACGGCACTCCCCGGTGGCGCTCTGAATGTCTTCAGCGACACGACGGATCCACCCAATGTATCGATCAGCAGCACGGCGGGCGTCACCACAACGCAGCCGGTCAGTTCCAATAGTATCGAACTGCTGACGCTCACGCCCGGTTCGACCAACGGCATCGTGAACGTGATCGGCGACAACAACGGCGCGAACGCGAATCAAGTCGACGAATTCATGTTCTTTGGCGGCGATGTGGATGGTTCAATCAGCGGTGGCGATGCGGATGGTGCGAACGAGTTTTACTTGCTGATCAATGGATCGAGCCCGATCGGCTTCCGCAGCGTCGGCTTCTTGAACATCACGGGTGCTGGCGGTGACGACCAGATCACGATCGATCCTTGGGCGGACAATACGACTGGCGGCTGGGGCATCGCGGTTACCGTGGATGGCGGATCGACCGGCGAGACGAATGGAGACCATCTGTTCTATGGCAATATCGAACGAGATACGGCGACGCAGCCCGGTATTTCGCTGGTCGATAACACACCCGACGGCAGCCGCGATGGCGTCAGCGAAGCGGTTGTACTGGCTCCGACGACCACGACTGGCGCGGGGCAATTGCGAGTCACCAACGCCACGGACAGCTCGAACATCGCCACGATCGACTTCACCACGTTGGAAGATTTCTCCTTCTTCTTCAACGACGCCGTCAGCGGTGAAAACGATACGTTGACAATCGCTGGGACCAGCGGAAACGATGAAGTCACGGCGAAGTTCACCAACGCCGGGTTTACTTACAACAATCCGAGTGCGGATGTGAGCAGCATCACGCCGCACGCCAACGAGCTGATCGATATCGATTCGCCAGCGGGCACGCAACTGGTTCAGGTTCATGCAGCGCTGAGAGCAACGTCCAGCAGCACGGCTGGTAACGTACCGACGCTGGCTCAACTGACCGCGCTCCCGAGCATCGCTTTCCAGCTTGGCGATGGTGACGACATGTTGACCTTGACGCCTCAATCGACCGCGGCCGCCGATAACAAGGCACCCACGACGATCAACGTCGATTTGGGTGTACCGTCCGCGAGCGATACGCTGAAATTGACCGGTACGGCGGACGGGAGTGACACCTACACCATTTCACCGGGCGCGACCAGCGACGCGGGCACGATCAGCGTCACGTTGGCAGCTTCTCCGGCAACGGAGGTCAACTTCACGAATACCGAAGCGATCGGGATCGACGGCGGCGGCGGCATGGGCAGTGATAAACTGACTTTGAATGGTACTGGTGCCTCGAACGTCTTTACGCTCTCCGGAACCGCTTCCCTGTCCGGCAACGCTCGTGTCGATGCGGGACCGACCGTGAGCTTCGCCGCGTTAGGCAGCACGAGCAGCGACATCGAACTGATCGGTCTCGGCGGCGATGACCATTTCTCGATCGGTCACTTTGCCAACTGGGGGCTCGACGACGTCACACTCGACGGTGGATCACCCGCGGCGAGCGACTCGGTTTCGATTCTGGGAGCCGATAATGTCCTTGACACGATCGCGTACACGGCAAGCACGAACAACGATGCGCAGCTTGACATCACGAACACGGGAACGGTCAACTACATCCTGACCGATATCGAATCCGTTACGGTCGATGCGCAAGAGGGCGCTGCGAATCCGACAGATGTTTTGAACGCAACGAACAGTCCCGCATCCGTCACGACTGCCGGATCTGAAGCAGGCACGATTCAGCCGTTCGATACAGGCGGTCACGCGTTGCTAGCGCTCAGTTACCTGCATGTCGAAGATGCAAACCTGACGGGGACCACGATCGCCGTCCAGGGCACGGAGGGGAACGATACGATAAATGTCGGTGCGACCGGACTCGTGACCGTGACGGATGCGTTGGGTAACAACAGCGTCGTCGATGCATCAGCTGCTTCGTCGCTAGTCATCAACGCTGGTGGTGGCGATGACACAATCTCGATTGCTACCGGCGCTCCATTCGCAAGTGGCATCACAGTCATCGGTGGTGATAATGGCCCTGGTAGCGATTCGGTTTCGGTAACCGATCCGAACGCAGTAGTTAACTTCAACACAAACCAGATCACGGGCGTTGCCACGGGTGCGATTAGCCTCAGCGGTATCGAGGACGTGACACTGAATGGAACGAACACAACGACCGCTGACACTTTCACCGTAAGCGGTTACGGTTCTCCGACCGATGTGCAGGAATTGAACCTCAACGCGGGTGACACCGACACAACGAGCGACGCCGACACGATTGACATCTCGCTTGCCGACGGCAGCAACACGATCACTTTCACTCCTCTCACGGCGCGGGCCGGTACCATCACTCGCAGCGAGGGCGGGCCGACGATCAACGTGAGCGGTCTCGATAGCGCGGCGACTGCCGGACGACTGACGGTCACCGGCGGTGCCGGAGCCGATTCAATCACTGTCGTAGGGACCAGCGATCCTGACACGATCGCGATCAGCGACTCGGTCGTGAGCCTGACGGCGGATACAATCGTTCGGTTGCCGATCGATTTTTCGGCTGTCGAGTCGGTGGCGGTCCACAGCGGCGACAGTATCGACACGATTACCGCAACCGCTGGGACGATTCCGATCTCGGTTGATGCAGGCGACCCGATCGGGCAACTCCAACAAACCGGCGGCGACATTTTGAATGTGGTGACTGGTGCCGGATTCGTTGTCAACGTCGGTCCAGAGAACGACTCGGGGAATGTCGCGGTGACCGGTAGGCAGCCCGTCAGCTTCGATAATGTGGAGCTGCTCCGCATCGACGGTACGAATTACCTGCTGCCGGATCTGCTCGAAGCGAACGACACGCTCGCGACCGCGACAGTACTTGGGTCGGAGAGCGAGATAACCGTAACCGGCTCGACCCTCCATTCTACCGGTACCGCGACGGACCTGGACTACTACCAAGTCACGGCACATGCCTCGGGTTCGCTGGCCGTTACCATTTTCCATCCCGATTCAACTGCGTCAGGGGTTGGCAATTTGAACATTGCGATCCAGGGCGCCTCCGGCGATTCGATCGTGACGACCAACACGAGCACTGCGACCGGCGAAATGTTAACCATGCCAGTTGTAGCAGGCCAGATCTACTATGTAATCGTTTCTAGTGCCGACGATCCCAACAGCTACTCGCTCGAGATCGAAAACTTTGCCGCGCCTGTTCCGAATACGGTCGACCTCGTCGCCACCTCCGACAGCGGTTCGTCCAACAGCGACAACGTCACGAACGATACGACGCCGATTTTCACGGTCACCGCAGATCTGGCGGCATTGGGAGTCACGCAGGATACCGCGCCGGCAACCGGTGTGGACGTCGAATTCGTGATTACGAACACAACCAGCGGGGCATTCACCATCGAGACGGCATCGCGCAATGCCGTCTCCACAACTTGGACGACAACGAGTGCGGCGCTTGGGGCCGGTACCTACAGCGTTGCGGCACGCACGACGATCACCGATGGAGCGACTCCGACTGCCACGGGCCGCACAATTGTCTCCGATGCGATGATCATCATCATCGACACAACGGCACCGGCCGATCCTTCGGCCCCGGACTTGTTGGCGACGAGTGATACGGGGAGCAGCAATTCGGATGATTTGACGGGTTTGAACCAATTGACGCTGACGGGTACGGGGGAGGCGAATGCGAAGGTCCGCTTGATGGTTGGCAGCACGATCATCGGCCAGGGTGTGGTGAGCAGCAACGGGACCTGGGAGATCGAAACGGTCGCCTTGTCGGACGGCGCTCATACGATTGGCGTCGAGATCGAGGATCTGGCGGGGAACATCAACGCGGCGCAGACGAACACGCTGACGGTGACAGTCGATACGGTTTCTCCTCAGCGTCCGACGCTGGACTTGCTGCCCGCGAACGACAGTGGGATGAGCGACCTGGACAATGTGACGAAGCAGGCGAACACGGTTCCCTTCACGGTCACGGCAGACGCGGGTACTTCGGTTGTCATCAAGGACGGCAACACGATCATCGATGGTCCATTCACATCGGCGGTTGGGAACATCAATGTGCGTTCGCTGGCGCTGACAGAGGGCACACATTTGTTGAGCGTGGAATCGACGGACACGGCAGGCAATACGAGCGTGCAGAGCGAAGAGTTGGTAGTCACCATCGACCGTACGGCGCCCGCCGATCCTTCGGCCCCGGACTTGTTGGCCACCAGCGATACGGGCTCTTCGAGTACGGACAACTTGACGAACCTGCGTCAATTGACACTGACGGGTACGGGGGAGGCGAATGCGAAGGTCCGCTTGATGGTTGGCAGCACGATCATCGGCCAGGGTGTGGTGGGCAGCAACGGGACCTGGGAGATCGAAACGGTCGCCTTGTCGGACGGCGCTCATACGATTGGCGTCGAGATCGAGGATCTGGCAGGGAACATCAACGCGGCGCAGACGAACACGCTGACGGTGACGGTGGATGCGACGGCCTCTCAGCGTCCGACGCTGGACTTGCTGCCCGCGAACGACAGCGGGATGAGCGATCAGGACAACGTGACGAAGCAGGCGGATGCGGTTCCGTTCACGATTACTTCGGAGGCGGGTACGACGGTGGTGGTGAAGGATGGCAATACGCCGCTGACCCTGGTGACGTTGAATGCGGTTGCGAACGGCACGACTTCTTACACGTCGACGGGTACGGATGTCGTCACGATCAACCTGTCGGAAGGTACGCACTTGTTGAATGTGGTGGTGACGGACACGGCAGGCAACATCAGCACTCAGAGTGAAGAGTTGGTGGTGGTGATTGACCGCACGGCACCGGCCGATCCTGCGGCCCCGGACTTGTTGGCGACGAGTGATACGGGGAGCAGCAATTCGGATGATTTGACGGGTTTGAACCAATTGACGCTGACGGGTACGGGGGAGGCGAATGCGAAGGTCCGCTTGATGGTTGGCAGCACGATCATCGGCCAGGGTGTGGTGAGCAGCAACGGGACCTGGGAGATCGAAACGGTCGCCTTGTCGGACGGCGCTCATACGATTGGCGTCGAGATCGAGGATCTGGCGGGGAACATCAACGCGGCGCAGACGAACACGCTGACGGTGACAGTCGATACGGTTTCTCCTCAGCGTCCGACGCTGGACTTGCTGCCCGCGAACGACAGTGGGATGAGCGACCTGGACAATGTGACGAAGCAGGCGAACACGGTTCCCTTCACGGTCACGGCAGACGCGGGTACTTCGGTTGTCATCAAGGACGGCAACACGATCATCGATGGTCCATTCACATCGGCGGTTGGGAACATCAATGTGCGTTCGCTGGCGCTGACAGAGGGCACACATTTGTTGAGCGTGGAATCGACGGACACGGCAGGCAATACGAGCGTGCAGAGCGAAGAGTTGGTAGTCACCATCGACCGTACGGCGCCCGCCGATCCTTCGGCCCCGGACTTGTTGGCCACCAGCGATACGGGCTCTTCGAGTACGGACAACTTGACGAACCTGCGTCAATTGACACTGACGGGTACGGGGGAGGCGAATGCGAAGGTCCGCTTGATGGTTGGCAGCACGATCATCGGCCAGGGTGTGGTGGGCAGCAACGGGACCTGGGAGATCGAAACGGTCGCCTTGTCGGACGGCGCTCATACGATTGGCGTCGAGATCGAGGATCTGGCAGGGAACATCAACGCGGCGCAGACGAACACGCTGACGGTGACGGTGGATGCGACGGCCTCTCAGCGTCCGACGCTGGACTTGCTGCCCGCGAACGACAGCGGGATGAGCGATCAGGACAACGTGACGAAGCAGGCGGATGCGGTTCCGTTCACGATTACTTCGGAGGCGGGTACGACGGTGGTGGTGAAGGATGGCAATACGCCGCTGACCCTGGTGACGTTGAATGCGGTTGCGAACGGCACGACTTCTTACACGTCGACGGGTACGGATGTCGTCACGATCAACCTGTCGGAAGGTACGCACTTGTTGAATGTGGTGGTGACGGACACGGCAGGCAACATCAGCACTCAGAGTGAAGAGTTGGTGGTGGTGATTGACCGCACGGCACCGGCCGATCCTGCGGCCCCGGACTTGTTGGCGACGAGTGATACGGGGAGCAGCAATTCGGATGATTTGACGGGTTTGAACCAATTGACGCTGACGGGTACGGGGGAGGCGAATGCGAAGGTCCGCTTGATGGTTGGCAGCACGATCATCGGCCAGGGTGTGGTGAGCAGCAACGGGACCTGGGAGATCGAAACGGTCGCCTTGTCGGACGGCGCTCATACGATTGGCGTCGAGATCGAGGATCTGGCGGGGAACATCAACGCGGCGCAGACGAACACGCTGACGGTGACAGTCGATACGGTTTCTCCTCAGCGTCCGACGCTGGACTTGCTGCCCGCGAACGACAGTGGGATGAGCGACCTGGACAATGTGACGAAGCAGGCGAACACGGTTCCCTTCACGGCCACGGCAGACGCGGGTACTTCGGTTGTCATCAAGGACGGCAACACGATCATCGATGGTCCATTCACATCGGCGGTTGGGAACATCAATGTGCGTTCGCTGGCGCTGACAGAGGGCACACATTTGTTGAGCGTGGAATCGACGGACACGGCAGGCAATACGAGCGTGCAGAGCGAAGAGTTGGTAGTCACCATCGACCGTACGGCGCCCAACATGCCCGGCGCACCCATCTTGGAAATCTCTAGCGACACATTGCCTCTAGGCGATGGCATCACATCAATCATCAATCCAACCTTCCAGGGAACCGCCGAGGCAAATGCGAAGATACGACTCTTTGCGGACGGGGAACTGGTGGGAGAGGGATTCGTGGGTAGCGATGAAACTTCGGGGACGGCAAGCGACGGTGTGGGCGCTTGGCAAATTACTTCGGCGGTTCTGAAAGACGATACCTATGACTTCAGAGTCGAGGTCGAAGATTTGGCGGGCAACATCAGCTCGCAATCCGCGGCAACGGAATTGACGATTGCTTTCGAGTATGGTTTCTTCGTCGATCCACTCACGAACGTCGTTACGTTCCAAGGTGAAGACGGTGTGCGTGACGTGGTGACCGTCAGCTTGGATGGCTCCGGCGATCTGGTCGTTGCCTGGTCTCAGCCTTCGGTGCCGAGATCCGGTAGTTCGACGTTCGACCTGCCGACGACCAAGGGGTTGATCATCAACCTGCATGCGGGCGACGATACACTGCGGATCGACAACTCGAACGGATTGGTCGATTTGACCGACTTCATTCACTACGACGGCGGTGCCGGTGACGACAGTCTCGAGTTCCTGGGGTCAACCGATTTGACGGCGGTCACTTACGACATCGGTCCGGCGGTTGATGCCGGAACGGTCGTGCATGCGACGGCCACCGCATCACAAACCGTTCACTTCACGGGTCTCGAACCAATTCAGGACGCTACGGCGGCGCAAACTTTGACTGTCAATGCGACAGGCAGCAACAACGCCATCAGCTATAACGTCGGTCCCAACTCTCTAAGCGACGGACACCCGATCTTTGATCCGACCCCAGGTATGAGTAACGCGGATCAACTAGCAACGGGCTTGGTTGCGATTGATGCTTACGAGTCGATCGAGTTTACGAACAAGGTTAGCCTCGTTATCAACGCAGGTGGCGGCGACGACTCGATCAGCCTTCGCAATGGAACTCAACCGGCGGGCTTGACAAGTATCAGCGTCAATGGTGGTGACCCGAGCGACAGCGGGAGCGACACACTGATCGTGAACGGAACGCAAGCAAGCGTGTTGACCGTTGACACCGCGACGAGAAAGGTGACGAACGCTGAGCCTTCGGTCACGGTGAACTACGGAACCGATATTGAGGCCCTGCATTTAGTCGAAGTCAGCAATACGGGAATCTCAATCAGTGGCTCGACCGACTACATCTATACGCCGGGGGTGGCAGCCGACGATGGTCTGATTCAGACGGACACGATTCCGATTTCGTTCGAGGGCGATGGAAGTAGCGATACTGTGACGTTGAGCGGTAGCGGCACGCTCACGGTACGTGGTACCGCGAGCGATGACGAATTTACGGTCGCGACCAGCGGTAACGTCCAAACAACAGGGCGAACGACGATCGCACGCACCTCGCTTGCAAACTTGGTGATCGATGGTTTGGATGGCAACGACTCGTTCGTCGTAGATGCTTCGCCTTACACCAACATTACCTTGGCAGGCGGCGCATCGGGCAGTGACCATGTGATGCTCAAAGGTACAACAGCCAATGACACAATTGGCTTGACGATCGGCGCCAATGCAGACTTGGTGAGCGGGATCGTCACGGGTAACGTGACCTTGACTGGCATCGAAGACTTGTCGATCGACGGGAACGGAGCCACGGCGATAGATGGAGATGCGATCAGTGTAACGAACCTGGGTGTGGCAGGAAGCGACCTGGAGACGGTATCGCTGCAACTAAACGGTATCACTCCTCCGACCAATGGCGCCGAGTCGCTGACGATTACGGGAACCTCGGGAGCCGACGTGCTGGACGTGACTCCGTTGTCGGCGACGAGTGGTACGGTGCGCGTGAACGGCGTCGGGCCAACATTGACATTCACGAACCTGGGTACGACGGCCAGCGACGCGACGCTGACGATCAACGGTGGCGCAAGCACCGATACGCTTCGCGTTCACGGCAGCACGGCAGGCGAAGCGATTACGGCGGATGGCACGATGGTCGACATCGGTACTTCGCAGCGCGTGACTTACGCCACGGTGGACGCACTGGAAGTCTTGGGTCATGAAGGCTCGGATGACTTCACGGTGACCCCCGCTGCGATTCCGATCTTCATTGATGGGAACGATCCGATTGGCAGTGGCGATACGCTGACGGTGAACTCCGGTGCTGCTGCGGTCGCGTTTACTGCGGGCGCTCAGAACGATGAAGGCTCGTTCGTCGTGGGTACGAATGCTGCGGTCAGCTTCGATCGGATTGAAGGTATTACCGTCGACGGGGATGGCAGCGCGACGGCGGATCTCACGATTAACGCCACGAACGCGGATAACGATATCACGCTGGTGGGCAATACGGCGGGCGATACGAACGACTTCACGCTGAGCATCGACGGTGGTCCGGCGGTGAGCTACGTGGACTTCGCCAGCGTGACGTTGAACGGTCTGGCGGGTGACGACGATGTCGATCTGGACCTGAACGATCTGACGGCGTTGGCGATCACGGTGAACGGCGGCGATCCGAGCACGGACGCGGATACGGTGACGATCACGGGTGACGCGGGCGCGGACGGCGCGAACTTTACTCCGGACTCTGTGGACGGCGGCACGTTCGACACCACGGCTCTGACGACGGCAATCGACCTGAACGGCGTGGAGCGGCTCATCTACGATGGCGAGGATCAGAATGAAGTCCTGATGGTCACTGGGGATGCGGGTGATAACACGTTCGTTCACACGCCAGGCGCGACGGACCAAGCGGGGACCGTGCAAGTCGATCAGTTGTTAGCCATCGAATACGTCAGCATCGGGGCGACTGGCAGTGTCATGATCGACGGCGCTGGACAGACCACGACCGACCGCTTGGTGGTGGAAGGAGCTCCGGCGGCCGATACCTTTGGCGTGGCTGGCGTGGCGACCGTGACGTTGAATAATCGCGTCTCGATCAGCACGACGAACATTGAAGCCTACACGCTGGACGGCCAGACTGGGGACGCTGTCTTTAATCTCGCGGCGGTGGCGACGATTCCGATCACAGTCTTTGGCGACACTGGCAGCAACGATCGCGTGAACTTCACCAGCACCGGCGCGACGACGGTGGATCTAGGTAACTCGACGATTGATGATTCCGGCGCGATGGGCGCGAGCGATGTGACTTACAGCGGCATCGAGACCGTCGCGATTATCGGCGGCAGCCAGGCGGTGACGGTCGAGGGGACGAGCGTCGACGAGACGATGACGGTCAGGCCGCTGGCTGCATCACGAGCTACGGTCGTTAGCGACCGGGCGGCGGTCTTGGTCGATGTGACGACCAGCGGCGCGTTTTCGGTCGATCCGCTGGATGGTACGGATGCGGTAAAGGTCGTGACGACGGCGGGCGATGATACGCTCGACGTGACCAACAGCCTCATCGATCTGACCACACCAGACTGGATCGCGGTAGGCTACGCGACTGCCAATACTGAACAACTGACGATCGAGACCGGCACAGGTGACGACACGATCAACGTAGCGACTGGCGTGACGACACCGCTGTCAATTGATGCGGGCGGTCCGACCGATGCTGATACGATCAACCTGTCGACCAGTGCTAATGTTCGTGTGACGCAGGGCGCGACGAGCACCAGTGGTGTGATCGACGGCTTCAGTAATACGTCGGCCGATATCAGCTTCACGAACCTCGAATGGCTGAACCTCGCTTCGGCGGCCACCAGCACGCTCACCGTCCGTGGCACCAATGACAATGACACGATCGCGATTGCAGAAGTTGCCGACACGAACAACACGTCGGACGACAACATCGGCCGCGTATGGATCAACGACGGCACAGTCATCACGTTCAATCCCGATGAAGTGACCAGCAACTTCACTGCACTGACCGTCGAAGGCCGCTTCGGCACGGATAACTTCTCGATCACACCGATTACGGGTGTCGCTGTAACCCTGCAAGGCGACGATCCGGCTTCCGCCGATACAGCAACGGTTCACTTGCGTGAGAACTCGACCTTCTCGCCGCTGACTTCCGAGAGTGCCGACGTGACATCGGCTTCGTTCGGAGTGGTGCAACTGCGAACTGTATCGCATGTAACACTGGACGGAGCGGACGGAGACATCACACTGACCGTGGCAACTCCAGCTGCGACCGCGCTGACCACGACGCTGACCCCGGGCGCAACCATCGACAGCGGCGACCTGCAAGTTGGCTCGCTGATGCCGATGAACTTCGCGAATCTGGGGGTGAGCGGCGCAATCACGTTGAGCGATCCTGACACAACAGCCGACGATGACTTCGTATATCAAGGGACGAGCGGTGACGATACGTTCACGGTCACCAGTGGCGCGGTGTTGAATCTCGGTTCGCGTATCCCGGTCAATGCGTCGGGTGCGATCGATCACTTGACGCTGAACGGCGACGGTGGCGATGACAGTTTCACGGTGACAGCCGGACACGGCATCGCGACGATCGATCTAGTGGGCGGCAATCTGTCGTCGGCCGATCGCGTGACGCTGAATGGCGATGCGAGCATGACGAATGTCGAAGTGAATCTGGGCACGATCGCGCCGAGTGTGACGGGAGCCGGTCTGGGCACGATCCATCTCACGAGTATCGAACGAGCAACGGTGAACAATGGCGTTGGCGGCATCGATATCAACGGCACGGCGGGTGACGACGGCTTCGTGGTTGCTCAGACGGGCACCGACACGACGGATGTGCAAGTCAATGGTTTGTCGCCCTTGGTGACGACGAACAACACGGGAGCCTTGACGATCGACGTCGGTGCTTCCTCGGGCAACGACCTGCTGACGATTAACGGAACGTCCGGTGCCGATGAGTTCGCGAAGATCAGTGCCACCGAGATCGCACTTACCGGTCGCAAGACGCTGACCTTGGCCAACCTCGCTACAGGTGATGCTTTGCATGTCAACGGCCAAGCGGGCGACGACTCGTTTACCGTGACGACTTCGGCCACGGTTCCAATCACCATCGACGGCGGCGATCCGATCAGTACGCTTGGCGACACGATTACGGTTAACGCGACGGCGAGCGCCGTGTTCATGGGCGGTCCCGAGAACGATGAAGGTTCTCTGGTGATCGACAGCCACAAGCCTTTGTCGTTCGATCACATCGAGAAGTTGAACGTCACCGACGCGACGAACGGGTTGGATGTCTCGGTGATGGGCACCGGTGCGGATGACGACGTCACAGCCGTCGGCGTGGCAGCTCAGACGGTTGACGTGCAGGTCAACAACGGCCTGATCGTAACCTACACGGGCCTGGACACACTGTTGTTACAGGGCAAGAACGGCGACGACGATTTCGATGTGGACGTGAATGGTCTCACGATGGTCGCTATCACGATCGATGGTGGTGATCCGAATACTAACGGCGATACGGTGACGGTTACCGGACGAAACAGCAGCGCCGACGCCGCGAACTTCACCCCCGACGCAGTCGACAGCGGAACCCTGGCGATTGGCGGCCTGACCACAGCAATCAACCTCGACAGCATCGAACGTCTGATCTACGACGGTGAAGACGAAGACGAGACGCTAAAGGTAACAGGCAGTTCGGCTGACAATACGATTGTCCACTTGCCGGGCGACGTTGACGATGCGGGCACGATCCGTGTCGATCAATGGCTGGCGATCGAGTATGTCAACGTCGGTACCAGCGGCAGTGTGATGATTGATGGTGCTGGCCAGACGGGTATCGATCGTTTGGTCGTGGAAGGTACTCCAGCAGCCGATACGTTCGGCGTGGCAGGCACAACGACGGTCATGCTGAACAACCGTATTTCGATCAGCACGACCGACATCGAAGCCTACACATTGGAAGGTCAGACCGGTGACGACACCTTCAACTTGACAGCTGTGGCGGATATCCCGGTGACGGTGACAGGCGACGCCGGTGGCAACGATCGCGTGAACTTCACGGGCACGGGCGCGACGATGGTGGACCTGGGTAACTCGACGATCGATGATGCAGGTGCCAATGGCTCTAGCGATGTGATCCACAACGGTATCGAGACGATCGCGATTATCGGCGGCACCCAGAGCGTGACGGTCGAAGGCACGAATGTCGACGAGACGTTCGACGTCACACCGCTGGCAAGCGACCGTGCGCAAGTCGTGGTTGCCGGACAGCCGCTGGTTGACGTGACAACCAGTACGACACTGACAATCGATCCGCTGATGGGTAATGACGGCGTGACCGTCCACGGAACGGCAGCAGCCGACGCAATCGCGGTGGTGCGCGGCGGTTCGAGCACGGTCACGGTCGGCACTCACAAGACGATCACGGTCGACAGCGGTGATACAGAGTCACTCGTAATCGCAGGCGGCGTTGGCAATGACACGATCACAATCACCGGTGCGGGCGGGGCGCCATTGACGATCGACGGCCAGGACGCAGCCACCGGCGATACGCTGGTGGTTACCGCCGGCACGAATACGGCGGCAGCTTATACAGTCACTCCTGGTACGACCAATGATTCGGGCTCGTTACAGTTGGGCAGCGATACGACACAGTTTGTCGGCATCGAAGCCATTCGCTTGAACGCGAATGCCGGTGGAATGGCCGACAGCCTGACCATCAACGGAACCGGTTCGACGGATACGATCACCGTCGTGGCCAGTGATTCGGATACGCTGACCGTGGACGTAAACAGCCGTGCCCGCGTGACGTTTGACGCATTCGATTCGATGAGCACGTTGAATCTGGATGGCGGCGCGGGAGCCGATGACGTGTCGGTGACACAACCCGCTGCCGCCTGGAACATCTCGACCATCGGCGTCGACCTGGGTGATCCGACGGCCAATGCGCCGGGGCAACATGACCGCTTGGCGGTTGTTGGTTCAAGCAACGCGGATGCCTTTGCGTATGACGCGACGGCTGACACTTTGGGTGTGACTTCGACAAGTGTGACAACGACTTATACGATCAACAACACGGAAGCTCTCGTCGTGGACGGCGCGGGTGGTGCGAACACCTTGTCAGCCAGCGGTACGGGCGCGTTTGCGTTGAATTCGGTTTCGGCCACGACCGGCGATTTGGCGATCGGCATAACGACGCCACTTGCGTGGCAAAACATCAACGGCACGATCACTCTGACGGGCACCGGCACCGACGAATTGATCGTCACCGGCACAAACAACAACGATTCGGTGACCGCCACCAGCAGTTCGCTGGCGATCAACAGTCGGACTTACGGCCTGACGTCGGTGGAAACGGTCACGTTGAACCTGCTCGAAGGAACCGACTCGGCGACGGTGACTCCTGCCGCGGGTGTGACGTTCAACGTGCATGGCGGTGGGCCAGATAACGCAGACTCGCTGACGTTCCAGCGAGTGGCGGGTGACACGACCCTGGATTTGGGCGCTCGTTCCATCGTGGAGGGCACGCTTGGACCGGTCAACTACACCGGCCTGTCAGACCTGAATGTCAATCATGGTGCGGGTACTCTGACCGTCGACGGCACGAGTGGCAACGATGTGTTTGACGTAACACCTTTGACGTCCAGCACCACGCGTCTCGTCGCGGACACCATCGGTCCCGTTGTTCACACGATGGGCGTCGGGGTGTTGAAGGTTGGTGCTGCGGGAGGAGGCAGCGACACTCTGACCGTGCATGGAACGGCGGGTGACGATATGGATATCATGGTGGACGTCGCGGGTACTTCGGTCACCGTCGGCACACTCCATGCGATCACGTACACATCTGCGAACATCTCGGCCTTGACAATCGACGGCCATCAGGGCAATGACAGGTTCGTCGTGACTCCCGGCGCAGAACCAGTCTTTATCGATGGCGGCGATCCGATCAGTACACTTGGCGATACCATTACCGTGAACGCGACGGCGAGCGCCGTGTTCATGGGTGGTCCCGAGAACGATGAAGGTTCTCTGGTGATCGACAACCACCAGCCTTTGTCGTTCGATCACATCGAGAAGTTGAACGTCACCGATACGACGAACGGGTTGGATGTCACGGTGATGGGCACCGGTGCGGATGACGACGTCACAGCCGTCGGCGTGGCAGCTCAGACGGTTGACGTGCAGGTCAACAACGGCCTGATCGTAACCTACACGGGCCTGGACACACTGTTGTTGCAAGGCAAAGCGGGTGATGACGATTTTGACTTGGATGTGAACAGTCTGTCTGCGGTGGCGATTACGATCGATGGCGGTGATCCTTCGACAGATGCGGACGCCGTGACGGTGACGGGTACGAGCGGCGCGGACGGCGCGAACTTCACGCCCACGAGCGTGGATGGCGGATCGTTGACGATCGCGGGCTTGGACGGTCAGGGAACGGGCAACACGAACTTGATCACGTTGCAGAACGTGGAACGTCTGATCTACGACGGCGAGGATGAGAACGAGACGCTGACGGTGACGTCGGCGACGGGCGCGGCGAGGACGCTCACGCATCGGGAAGGAACGTCGATCGACAGCGGTAGCGTGCAAGTCGGCAACTGGCTGGCAGTGGAGTATGTGAGCTTGGGTTCGACGGGCTCGTTGACATTGTTGGATGGCGATGCCGATCCGGGTGATGACCGCTTGGTGTACGAAGGGACCAGTGGCGATGATGCGTTCAGCGTGAGCGGCTTGGGCGTGGTGCAGCGGACGGGTCACGTGAGCGTGAACGCGGCGGACCTCGGCGCGTTGACGTTGCAGTTGCTGACGGGGAACGACTCGGTGAGCATCGCGGCGAGCGGCCTGTTCGCGGGTGGAATCAACGTGCAAGGTGGCGACAGCGACCCGACCAGCGACAGCGTGACGTTGACGGGCCGGGACAACACGGCGGACGACAACCTGGTGGTGAGTCTGTCGGCGGGGACGGTGACGGGCCTTGTGGGCGGGACGATCACGTTAACGGGCGTGGAAGACCTGACGGTCAACGCGAACGGCGCGATGATGAAGGATGAGATCGACGTGACGGGCCTGGGAGGTTCGACGAGCCTGTCGCGAGTGACGATCAACGGCAACGCGAACGCGGCGGACACGTTGGACATCATCGGCACGGCGAACAACGACACGCTGATCTACACGGCGACGACCGCGACCTCGGGCGTGTTCACGGCAGCGGGCGTGACGACGGTGGTGAGCTACGCGGGCTTCGGCGGCATGCTGACGGCGGACGGGTTTAGCGGTGCGGCGGACGTCCTGCAAATCGTGGGCGGCGCGGGAATCGATACGGTGACTTCGGCGTCGGCGACGAGCGTGACGCTGCTGGATACGCTGACCTTCGCGAACATCGATCGCTTGGACATCACGACGTTCGGCGGCAACGACTCGGTGACTCTGAGCCATGCGATCGCGATCCCGGTGATCGTGGATGGCGGCGACGACGATGACACGATCAATGTCTCGGGTGTGGCCAGCACGACGACGCTCTACGGCGGGCTGGGTAACGACACGCTGACGGGCAGTGCTCAAGCCGATCTGATCTATGGCGGGAGCGGCAATGACGTGATCAGCGCGGGTGCGGGCGCGGACACGGTGTACGGCGAGGCGGGTGACGACACAATCACCGGTGGCACGGGCCTGGACAACCTGTTCGGCGGCGCGGACAGCGACACGTTCATCTGGACGACGGGCGACGGCAGCGACGTGATCGAAGGCGAGACGGGAGCGGACATCGTCAGTACGACGCACACGGCGGGCGCGGACACGTTGACGGTTGGTGCCAGCGGCACGCGAGTGACACTCGGCGACGGCACGGACACGCTGAGCGTGGCGGGCGTGGAACGCTTGAACGTCAACGCCGGTGGCGGCACGGACGTTGGCGACACGGTGACGATCAACGACCTGAGCGGAACCGAAGTGCAGTTGGTGAATCTGTCGGTCGGCACGGGGGACGACGCAGTCACGATTCACGGCACGAGCGGCGCGGATCGCGTGTCGATGCAAGACGTGGCTGGCACGGTCGCGGTGACGGGTCTATCGGCGACGATCAACGTGTTGCAAACAGACGCAACCGCCGATCGCGTGACCTTCGACGGCGATGGCAGCGACGACCATCTGGAAGTCACCAGCAACGCGGCCACGGTGACGATCGACACGGCGACGGGCAGCATCAACGGGATCACGGCGGCCACGATCGGCTACACCGATACGGAAGCGATTCACGTGGTGGATGGCGGGACGACGACGAACCTGACCATCAGCGGCAGCACGTCCTACACACACACGCCGGGCGCGAACAGCGGCGAAGGAACGATCACGGCGAACAGCTTGAACGTGACCTACACGGGCCTAGCTTCGAGCGAAACGATCATGCTGAGCGGAGCGGGTGGTTCGGATACCTTGACCGCTTACGGCACAAGCGGCGACGATGCGTTTACAATCTCCGCAGCAAGTGTCGCGATTGACGGACGGGCGACGTTGAATTTGAGCGATACGATTGAGACGATCACGATCGAGTCGCTGGATGGTGTTGATTCACACGACGTCACTCCGAACGCAGGCAACGTCTTCAACATTCACGCGGGCGGTGCTTCGTCGAGCGACAGCTTGACGTTCAATGGCCAAGGCGCGGCGGTCGTGCTCGATCTAGGTGCGGGATCCATTACCGAGAGCTTGCTCGGTGCGGTCAACTACACGGGCGTCGAACAGCTCACGGTCGACCATGCTGCCGGCACGCTCGACATCGATGGCACGGCAGGCCCTGACACCTTCGTTGCGACACCGCTGGCCGCCGACTCCGTAAGAGTGCAAACCAATGGTCTTGCTCCGGTCGTCACGACCACCGGCAGCGCTGTGTTGACGATCCGTGACAACGCAGGTGGCAGCGATACGCTTACCGTCCGTGGCACAAACGCGGGCGAGACGATCACGATCGATTCGACCGACGTCAATATAGGATCGCTGAAAGCCGTCGCATACGACACGACAAACATCGAATCGTTGATCGTGGAAGGCTCGGCAGGTGCCGACACGTTTATAGTCACGCCCGATGCAAACACTCCGGTCATCTTCCTCGACGGCGGCGACCCAATCGGAACAGGCGACTCGATCACGCTCAACGCGACAGCCACAGCGGTCTTCATGCCTGGTCCCCAAAGCGACGAAGGGCAGTTCATTATCGACAGCCACGAGCCGATCAGTTTCGATCACATTGAAGCGGTCACGGTCGATGGACCGAATAGTGGTTCGACGCTGGCGATCACCGTGATGGGAACGGGTGACGACGATCAGTTCACCGCCGTCGGCCAAGGCACGAATGACGTTGATCTTCAAGTCAACAACGGCCTCGTTGTCAGCTATACCGACATCGCCTCGATCACACTACAAGGCAAAGCGGGTGATGACGATTTTGACTTGGATGTGAACAGTCTGTCTGCGGTGGCGATTACGATCGATGGCGGTGATCCTTCGACAGATGCGGACTCCGTGACGGTGACGGGTACGAGCGGCGTGGATACCGCGAACTTCACGCCCACGAGCGTGGATGGCGGATCGTTGACGATCGCGGGCTTGGACGGTCAGGGAACGGGCAACACGAACTTGATCACGTTGCAGAACGTGGAACGTCTGATCTACGACGGCGAGGATGAGAACGAGACGCTGACGGTGACATCGTCGGCGGGTGTGTCGCGTACGATCACGCATACTCCGACTGCCGTGGCGGATCAGGGAATGGTGCAGGTCGGGAACTGGCTGGCGGTGGAATACGTGAGCCTGGGCGTAGCGGGTTCAGTGGATCTGGAAGATGCCGATACGACGAGCGACGATCGGTTGGTACACCTTGGCAGCAGCGGCGGCGATGCGTTCACCGTCACAAGTGCGGGGATCGTGCAACTCGGCGGCCACGTGAATGTCGACGGCTCGGACATGGGTGCGATCACGCTTCGTGGCTTGACCGGTGACGACGCGTTTACTTTGACCGCGGTAGCGAGCATTCCGGTGACGGTGGAAGGGGACGCCAGCGGCAACGATGTGCTGACGTTTAACAGCACCGGCGCGACGACGGTGGATCTAGGTAACTCGACGATTGATGATTCCGGCGCGATGGGCGCGAGCGATGTGACTTACAGCGGCATCGAGACCGTCGCGATTATCGGCGGTAGCCAGGCGGTGACGGTCGAGGGGACGAGCGTCGACGAGACGATGACGGTCAGGCCGCTGGCTGCATCACGAGCTACGGTCGTTAGCGACCGGGCGGCGGTCTTGGTCGATGTGACGACCAGCGGCGCGTTTTCGGTCGATCCGCTGGATGGTACGGATGCGGTAAAGGTCGTGACGACGGCGGGCGATGATACGCTCGACGTGACCAACAGCCTCATCGATCTGACCACACCAGACTGGATCGCGGTAGGCTACGCGACTGCCAATACTGAACAACTGACGATCGAGACCGGCACAGGTGACGACACGATCAACGTAGCGACTGGCGTGACGACACCGCTGTCAATTGATGCGGGCGGTCCGACCGATGCTGATACGATCAACCTGTCGACCAGTGCTAATGTTCGTGTGACGCAGGGCGCGACGAGCACCAGTGGTGTGATCGACGGCTTCAGTAATACGTCGGCCGATATCAGCTTCACGAACCTCGAATGGCTGAACCTCGCTTCGGCGGCCACCAGCACGCTCACCGTCCGTGGCACCAATGACAATGACACGATCGCGATTGCAGAAGTTGCCGACACGAACAACACGTCGGACGACAACATCGGCCGCGTATGGATCAACGACGGCACAGTCATCACGTTCAATCCCGATGAAGTGACCAGCAACTTCACTGCACTGACCGTCGAAGGCCGCTTCGGCACGGATAACTTCTCGATCACACCGATTACGGGTGTCGCTGTAACCCTGCAAGGCGACGATCCGGCTTCCGCCGATACAGCAACGGTTCACTTGCGTGAGAACTCGACCTTCTCGCCGCTGACTTCCGAGAGTGCCGACGTGACATCGGCTTCGTTCGGAGTGGTGCAACTGCGAACTGTATCGCATGTAACACTGGACGGAGCGGACGGAGACATCACACTGACCGTGGCAACTCCAGCTGCGACCGCGCTGACCACGACGCTGACCCCGGGCGCAACCATCGACAGCGGCGACCTGCAAGTTGGCTCGCTGATGCCGATGAACTTCGCGAATCTGGGGGTGAGCGGCGCAATCACGTTGAGCGATCCTGACACAACAGCCGACGATGACTTCGTATATCAAGGGACGAGCGGTGACGATACGTTCACGGTCACCAGTGGCGCGGTGTTGAATCTCGGTTCGCGTATCCCGGTCAATGCGTCGGGTGCGATCGATCACTTGACGCTGAACGGCGACGGTGGCGATGACAGTTTCACGGTGACAGCCGGACACGGCATCGCGACGATCGATCTAGTGGGCGGCAATCTGTCGTCGGCCGATCGCGTGACGCTGAATGGCGATGCGAGCATGACGAATGTCGAAGTGAATCTGGGCACGATCGCGCCGAGTGTGACGGGAGCCGGTCTGGGCACGATCCATCTCACGAGTATCGAACGAGCAACGGTGAACAATGGCGTTGGCGGCATCGATATCAACGGCACGGCGGGTGACGACGGCTTCGTGGTTGCTCAGACGGGCACCGACACGACGGATGTGCAAGTCAATGGTTTGTCGCCCTTGGTGACGACGAACAACACGGGAGCCTTGACGATCGACGTCGGTGCTTCCTCGGGCAACGACCTGCTGACGATTAACGGAACGTCCGGTGCCGATGAGTTCGCGAAGATCAGTGCCACCGAGATCGCACTTACCGGTCGCAAGACGCTGACCTTGGCCAACCTCGCTACAGGTGATGCTTTGCATGTCAACGGCCAAGCGGGCGACGACTCGTTTACCGTGACGACTTCGGCCACGGTTCCAATCACCATCGACGGCGGCGATCCGATCAGTACGCTTGGCGACACAATTACTGTCAACGCGACGGCGAGCGCCGTGTTCATGGGCGGTCCCGAGAACGATGAAGGTTCTCTGGTGATCGACAGCCACAAGCCTTTGTCGTTCGATCACATCGAGAAGTTGAACGTCACCGACGCGACGAACGGGTTGGATGTCACGGTGATGGGCACCGGTGCGGATGACGACGTCACAGCCGTCGGCGTGGCAGCTCAGACGGTTGACGTGCAGGTCAACAACGGCCTGATCGTAACCTACACGGGCCTGGACACACTGTTGTTACAGGGCAAGAACGGCGACGACGATTTCGATGTGGACGTGAATGGTCTCACGATGGTCGCTATCACGATCGATGGTGGTGATCCGAATACTAACGGCGATACGGTGACGGTGACGGGCACGAGTGGAATTGACACACCGAACTACACACCGGACGCGGTCGACAGCGGCATGCTGGCGATCGGCGGTCTCACGACAGCGATTAACTTGGATCACATCGAACGCCTGATTGTCGATGGTGAGAACCAAGGCGAGACGCTGACGGTCAGCTCGTTGGCGGGTGTGTCGCGGACGATCACTCATCGAGAAGACACTGGCGCCGATGCGGGGAGTCTGCAAGTCGGCAACTGGCTGCCGGTCGAGTACGTGAGTCTTGGGTCATCAGGCGCGATCGACCTAAAAGATTTGGATGCCGATCCCGGTGACGATCGTCTTGTATATGTTGGTACGGACGGTGACGATGACTTCTCGATCGACGGACTCGGCGTCGTGCAGCGTACCGGTCACGTGAGCGTCAACGCGTCGGATCTGGGTAGCGTGACTCTCCAACTGTTAAATGGCAACGATTTGGCGACTGTAGCGGCGAGCAGTCTGTTTGCCGGCGGCGTGTTGGTTGAAGCAAGCACGAGTGATACGGCTGGCGACGCGGTCATCGTAACTGGTCGCACCGGTGTGAGCACGGTGTTGGATCTAGCGGCGAGTACCGTTACCGGAGTCGTCGGTGGGACAGTAACCTTGACCGGCGTGGAAGATCTGACGATTAACGACGATGGCGGCAGCGATACGATCAACATCAACGAAGTTGGCGCGGCCAGCAGCTTGAAGCGAGTAATCGTTTCCGGTAGCGGCGACGACGCGTTGAATGCAACGGGCACTTCCGGCAGCGACGCGATCGTCGTGACGCCAACTGCCAGCGGTACCGGATCGCTCGCATCCGCCGGTGTGAACATCGACTATCAGGGAATCACCAACTCTGCTTTTACGGTCAGCGGCGGCACCGGTGGATTTGATGTTTTGACCTTGTTGGGAAGTGAAGCCGTCGACACCGTAACCTCCACGGCGACCGGCATTACCGTGAACGGCGGTACCGTAACGCTGAACACCGCGACATTGGAACGCGTCGATATCGAGACCTTCGGGGATAACGACGTGGTCACGCTGACGGCACTACCGGACTTGAATGGTACGCCGGCGGGTCATCATTACATCGTAAAAGCTGGGTCCGGTAACGATTCGGTCGACGCGTCGGGTACAACCGCCGCGCATGTAAAAATCCTGGGCGAAGCCGGCAATGACACTCTCAAGGGATCAAATACGCCCGATAGCGTAACTCCGATTGGCGACTGGATCGAAGGTGGATCGGGTAACGACAGCATCACCGGCGGAGTTGGTAGCGATTTCCTATTTGGTGGTGACGACAACGACACGTTCCTCTGGAATGCGGGAGACGGCAGCGACACGGTCGAAGGTGGCGGCGGAGCGAACGTCTTGCAAGCGACCTTTACCTCGTCGATCGACAACGTCACCTTGGCCGCGAACGGATTGCGAGGTGATCTTGCACACGGTGGCGATACCGTAAGCACTGCGAACGTCAGTCGAATTGATTTGAACACACAGGCGGGAGCCGATGTCGTGACAATCGGTGACCTGACTGGAACGAGTCTCGCACTGGTCAACGTGTCTGCGGGGGCCGACAGTGACACCGTCGAGGTTCGTGGTACCGCAAGCAACGATACGGTCCGCGTCGAAGAGTCGGCAGGGACCGTTTCGGTTAACGGGTTGTCAGCGGTGGTACAAATCACGGGTGCGGGTGCTGGCGAAGTCGTTCGTTTTGTCGGCCAGGCCGGCGAGGATACATTGACCAGTAGCGGCGCCATGCCGAGCGTCGATGTCGGGGCCGGTCGGATCACGGGTGTGCTGACCGCCAACCTTGACATTGCGAATACAGAAGCCCTGCAACTTCACGCGGATAACGCATTGACGGTGACACAGGCCTCGACGTTCCAGCACACGCCTGGAATCGTTTCGGACGAGGGTACATTAGAGGCGGATTCACTTGAGATCCGTTACACGGGGCTTGGCGATGGGGACACGATCGCTTTGACCGGAGCGACCACGGGGACGACGACCGACGATAGCCTGATTACTCGAGGCACCAACCTGGACGATCGGTTTATCGTGACCTCGACCAGCGTCGCCCTCGCCGGTCGCGCAGACCTAGATCTGACCGGACTCGAAACGATTACGGTTGAAAGTCTTGATGGCGACGACACCTTTGACGTGACGCCGGGTTCCGCAATCTTCCATCTACACGGCGATGATCCGGCCGACGGAGATAGTCTGAAGTTCAACGGGCAAGGTGCGGCGGTGTCGTTGGATTGGGGATCGCGATCGATCACGGAAAGCTCGCTGGGTGTTGTAAATTACACTGGAATCGCCACGGTCGACGTCGATGCTGGGGACTCGGCTTTGACGGTTTTTGCCACAGGCGCAGACGATGCGATCGTCATCACGCCGTTGACTGGCGATACTGGCCAAGTGGTCATGAATTCCGGCGTTCCCGTTGTGAGCTACTCGAATCTCGGCGCGGATACTCTCAATGTTTCGGGCGTTGCTGGCGAAGATACGATTACGATTGTTGGTACGACTGCCGCTGACACGTTCGTTGCCACTGACAGCAGCGTGACGGTAACGGGCCAACAGATCAACATTACCGCGGAAGCACTGACGCTGGACGGTTTGCAGGGTGGTGACCTCTTCCGAGTGACTGCGGGTGCAATTCCGATCTTCGTCGATGGACGCGATCCTATCGGCGTGACAGGCGACAAATTGCAGGTCGAGAACATCGCCGCCAGCGCCACCTTCGTGGCTGGCCCGGATATCGACGAAGGTAGCGTCGCCGTTACCGGTTCCCAACCAGTTAGCTTCGATCACATCGAAAGCATTGAATTGATCGGCAGCGGACCGGGTGCTACATCAGTGATCAACGGTACGAACGCCGATAATGACATCACCTTGGTCGGCAATGGCGCCGCGGACTTTACGGTCAGCATTGATGGCGGGATCGCGGTTCAGTATCGAGCCATGGCATCGGTCGAATTGAACGGCCTGGCTGGCGACGACGACTTTGATATCGACCTGAACACGCTCGCCGACACGGCGATCACGATTAACGGTGGAAATCCGAGCAGTGATGCGGACACTGTCACGATCACCGGAGACGACGGCGGCGCTGATGGCGCGAACTACACGCCCGATGCGGTTGACGGCGGTTCGTTCGACACGACTCGCTTGACAACACCGATTGATTTAAACGGCATCGAACGGTTGATCTATGACGGTGAGAATGGCGGCGAAACGCTTACCGTGACGTCAGCCAGTGGTGCGGCTCGTAACTTGGTTCATCACGAGGGGGCGAGCGTTGATGCGGGCAGCCTGCAAGTCGACAACTGGTTGACGGTCGAGTATGTCAGCTTGGGAGCAGCAGCCAGCTTAGAGCTGAATGACGCTGACGCAACCGACAACGATCGATTGATCTATGCCGGTGGCAGCGGTGACGATGTCTTTAGCGTCAGTGGAACCGGGGTCGTCCAACGCACGGGACATATTCCGGCGAATGCCGCCGACTTGTCCGCACTTACGCTACAGTTGCTGTCGGGCAACGATGCCGTCACCGTGGCAGCGAGCACCTTGTTCGCCGATGGTATCCGGATCGAAGGCGGTACCAGCGATTTGGCAGGTGATACCGTGACGGTTACCGGTCGCATGAGCGTCAGCACGACGCTCGACTTGGCAACGAGCACAATTACGGGTGTAGTCGGTGGTTCGATAGTGATTCCGGGCGTGGAAAGCTTGACGATCCACGAGGACGGAGGCGCGGATACGATTGCGATTAACGAAGTGGGCGCGACGAGCGGCCTGATGCGAGTCACGGCGATCGGCAATGGCAACGAGACGCTGAATGCGGCTGGTACCAGCACCAACGACCTGATTCAAGTCACTCCGACGGGGCCTGGTGCCGGACAATTCACTTCGGTCGGCGTGCTGGTGACGTACAGCGGCCTGACCGATTCGGCATTTACGGTCAGCGGCGGCAGCGCCGGCTTCGACGTATTAGAGATTCGCGGTGACGAGAACGCGAACACGGTCAGCGACTCGGCGACGGCTATCACCATGAACGGAGGCAGCGTTACCGTCGGCAGTGGCCTCGATCGAATTGATGTGCTCACGTTTGGCGGTGCCGACACTGTCACGTTCGACCAGTTGACAAATACGTTGCCGAAGGTCGTCGATGCAGGCGAGGGCAACGACAATGTTAATGTGAACGGCAGCAGCGGGACTTACACGATTCTGGGCGGCCTGGGTGACGATGTGTTGCGAGGCAGTGCGGGCAGCGACACCATTGATGGCGGTGCAGGCAACGATCAGCTCTTCGGCATGACTGGGGACGACCTGCTCCGCGGCGGTGATGGCAACGACGTGATCCTCGGCGGTTTGGGTGCCGACCGGATCTTCGGTGGAGCAGGCAGCGACTTGATTGTATGGAATCCGGCCGATGGGAAAGACGTTGTCGAAGGAGAGGATGGAGTCGACGTGTTGCAATTGACCGGTGGTAACGTACCCGACACGTTCACACTGACCGCACGGAGTTCGCGTTTGGAGCTCGATCGCAGTTCAGGAGCGACTACGGAAGGCGTTGATGCCGCAGGCATCGAACAGGTTGATCTCAATGTCTCCACGGCCTTTGGCACTGCCGTAACAAATCTTGGCGGCGCGGATACTTTTGTTGTCAATGATCTCACGCAGACGGGTGTCCAAACTCTCAACTTAGGCTTGGGGCCAAACGATGGCGAGTCGGACCAAGTGACCGTGAACGGACGATCGACCGCAGATACGGTGTCGATTACCGACGGAGCCGTCATCAACATCGCGGGACTTGTCTACGACATCAACATCTCTGGTGCGAGTGCCAACGAAGATTCGTTTACTTTCAACGGCAATGGTGGCAACGACACGATTGATGTTGCGGATTTGAGCGGCTCGTTTGATGTCGAAGATGTGGTGATCGACGGCGGTTTGGGTAACGATTCAATAACAGGTTTCGGAAATCTGCGAGGCGGCGCGGGCAGCGATGTTCTTACTGGCGATGCATCGAGCCAATTGCTGCAAGGCGGTGACGGCAATGATCAATTGTTTGGTCTCGCTGGTAACGATCGGTTGGAAGGCGGAGCGGGTGAAGACGTGTTGGTCGGTGGGACCGGCAGCGACACGATCGACGGTGGCGATGGCTTCGATACGATCCTGATCCAAGGCACGTCGGCTGCCAATGTGATCGACGTGTTCCAAGCCAGCGATACCCAACTGCAGCATACTGTCGACGGAGTAATCGACACCGATACATTAGCTGTCAATAACACGGTTAGTCCTCCAGTAAAGACGGTGGAAGCTGCTCACGTCGACGCGCTCGGTGGCGCGGACACGATCCGTTTGAAGATCGTTGACGGCTTGTTCGACGCCTCTGGGTTGAGCCTGCACATGAGCGTAGATGGTGGACCTGCGACGGGTACCGGCGATCGGCTGATCATCGTCGACGACGGCGAGGATGATCTCACGCTGTATCGAAAGGGCGACGTTGATAGTGAAGGCCGCGTGACTATCGGTCCCGCCAACGCGGAACCGTTGGAGCACGAGTTCACCGGCATCGAGCGACTGCAATTGGTCGACGAGAATGGCGCGGCTCTGAACGCGGGAAGCGGTGATGCTGCACGGCTGGTCGTCTTCACTCACGACGACCTCGAATCGAACGAGGATCGTTTCACGGCAACACCGCTGGGCGCCAACGCAACGCTCAATATCCGTCCGACGATCGACCCGGCGGGCGTCGTTGATCCCTTTGGCGATGGCGTCGTTGATCCCTTTGGCGATGGCTTCGACATCCCGGGCGACAACGATTGGTACCGTATCGAAGCGGTCCAGACCGGTACGCTCGACTTGCAAGTGTTGTTTGAGGAAGTCGCCGCGATCGGCACGCGACCGGGGTTGCCTGGTGACGGCAATTTGGACATTAAAGTTTACGACATCGACGGCACATTGATTGCCGGTACGGGTGCATTCGGCGACAACGATGGAGCAAGTGAACTGGACACAGACGGTGATGCGTTCGGAGAAAATGAACGCGTACGAATCCCGGTCGTCGGTGGCCAGACGTACTATTTGCAAGTTGCCGGACGCACGGTCGACGTCGTCAACAACTACTCCATAACGGCCATCAATGAAGCCCCGCCAACGCCGTTCGACCTCGAGTTGCAGGACACGCCGGTCGGGGCGAATAGCGACACGGGTCAGTCCCAGACCGATAATGTGACGGCTGAGAATATGCCGACAATCTTCTTGCGTTTGGATGACGGGGTGTTCCGTTACGATTCTCCCGGCAACGACGCAACGACGATGCCTGTAGATCAAGTCATTCCGATTCCGTTCCAGACTACGGCAACGGCCGGCTTCCGAATCGCAATTTTTGATGAAGGTCCGACGCCCAGTCAGTCCGCGACGGCACCCCAGACGCCTGTCGGGTTTGCGACTGCGACGGGAACGGATGGGTTGTATGCCTTTACGTTTACAACGCCCTTGTCCGAGGGCTCGCACTTCCTATCAGCTCGCGTACAGATGATTGATGCCGCGACGCCACAGAAGACCGGCTTTGGTCCACGCAGCCAATCACTTGAGATCTTTGTCGACACATCGGCACCGAGCGTCTCGTTCGGTGATCCGACCGTGAACGGTGACGGGCTCGAACCAAGCGATGGCGATACCGGGGTAACCGGAGTTGTTGCTTCATTCCATGATCGCGTTACGAGCGATACGACGCCGAGCTTCTTTGGTCAAGCCGAAGCCGATTCGATCGTTCGCGTGTACGTCGACCAAAATGGTGACGGGGTCGTGGATGCTGGCGATCTTCTAATCGGTACCACGACGGTGACGACCGATGGCACGAACCAAAACACGATCAGCCAATGGAATGTCACGTCGACCATCGACTTGAACGATCCGCAACACTTTACCACGGACGGCCTCCGTCGCTTGTTGGTGACCGCCGAAGATCCTGCGGGCACTGTTACGGCCGCCGAGCAGCTAACGATCTTCGTGGATACTCAAGGACCGCAAATTACGGCAGTCGATATCAACAGCCAAGGCAATGCGTTCAATCTGTTCAATCCAGATCCGATGGACGGTCCGACGCCTGCGGTGAATTCGTTGGTGCTGAGCGTCGAAGACTTGGCAGCTCGCAGCAATGTTGACGCGAATTTCCTCTATGCGGCATTTGACGCGGGACTGATCGCAAACGCCGGGCACTACTCACTAGTCGGTGACGATAGTGGTGCGATCGCGATTAGTTCGATCACATTCACGCCGGTTGCGGCCGCAGACGGCCAATCCGCGAAAGGCACGATAACTCTTACGTTTGCAGCACCATTGCCAGACGATCGCTTTACGCTGACCATCAGCGATGCCCTGCAAGATCCTGCGGGCAACGCGCTGGATGGTGAGTCGAATGCAGCGGAACCGCAGGGAGCTCCAGTATTTGCCAGCGGAGATGGTATACCGGGGACTTCGTTCGTTGCCCGCTTTACGGTAGATAGTCGACCGGAGATTGGCACTGCAACGGCTGGTGCCGTTCAAGTCGATGCCAACAGCAATGGCGTCTTCGACTCTGACAATGACGATGCCACGAACCGCGACTTCCTCTATCAGATCGGAACGAGTACCGACGAGTACTTTACTGGTAATTTCAACATCGCCACGATGACAATGGACGCCTCGGGCTTCGACAAGATCGGAGTCTACGGCCAGGCTCCATCCATACAGTCAGGGCAAACAAATCTCCAGTATCGATTCCTGCTCGACTTTGATCACGACGGAGCTGCGGACTTGGTTTCAGTGCCTACGGCTCAGTTCCAGGTTCCCGGCAAGCCAGTTGCCGGCGATTTCAACGCAACTCATTCCGGCGACGAAATCGGCCTGTTCGCTTTCCGATCGACAGTTGGCGGAACACTTCCGGGGAGTTCTCGTCCGGGTAGAAGCTACGAAGTCCGGTGGATCTTGGATTCGAGCGGCAACAACGAACTCGACGGAACCGACACTGTGATCGTGCTGGATCTGTCGACATACCCCGAGATCCCCGCCTTTATCGCGGCCAGACAGCAACTTCCGACCAGTCCAGTTGAACCACCGACTGAGGTCAATCTAACCTCAGTGTTCCGTCCCATCGTCGGCGACTTCAACGGCGATGGTGCCGATGACTTGGTGATCTTTGATGCTCTCAATAACAAGTGGTACTTCGATGTTAATCGCGATGGTAAACGCGACGATACGGTTGTCTTTGGGTTGCCTGGGGAAACCGAACGTCCCGTAGCTGGCGATTGGAATCTAGATGGTATCGATGACTTCGGTGTCTTCTCCGCAGTCCCGACACCGACGACTCAGCCCGCGCCTTCGCAACCCGCGGATTTCCGCATCTTGATCTCAGATCGAACGGGGGCCGTACCTTCGGCGATCTTCGAGCCCTATGCACCGACGCCGCTGGGCAACGATATCTCCTTCGAATTTGGCGACAAGACAGAGTTGCCGGTGTTCGGTAACTTTGATCCGCCGGTTGCGGCAGTTGTCGGGGGCGGCGATACCGGTGGAGGTAGCACAGGTGGTGGGAACACGGGCGGTGGGAACACTGGTGGCGGAAACACTGGTGGGGGTGACACCGGTGGTGGGACTACCGTCATCAGCTATCAGAACTCGACGAACAAGTATGACGTCAACAGTGATGGCACCGTTTCACCGCTGGACGCGCTGTTGATCATCAACGCTCTGAACCAACACGGCTCGGGCAAAGTAGCGAATATGCTGCCTAGCTCTTCTCAATATCTTCCTTCCAATGACGTGTATTTGGATGTCACCGGCGACGGGATTATGGCACCTGTTGACGTGCTCAACGTGATCAACTATCTGAATGGGATTGCGTTTGATGGTGAAGGCGAAGGACCGACATTTGAATTCGTGACCCCAGTGGTGAACTCACCGGTTGACCGCTCGTTGCTTGCAGGCGAGGCGATCGCATCGGTTGTGACCGTTCCGTCAGAGATCCCGACCGCGTCGCTGACAGGCGCGGCGCGTGAGACGCGGGAAGCTGCGTCGACGCTCTTTCAACGTGTCGGTAACTGGTTGGCGGGTGCGACTGGGCGCGCGGCGTCGCTGTTCGATCCAACGTCGAGGCCGCATCGACGCCTGCCGGACGTCATCGATTTGCCAAATACAGCGTCGGAGTTTGTCGTAGCGAAGATCGATGATGCAATCGCAGATATCGCCTCCGACCTGCACGCTCAGAAGAAGATCGCAAAGTCTAACGATCTTGATGCCGCGATGGATGACATCTTTGGAAATTGGGAGGCGTAATGTAATTGGTCGAGCGTGGTTCCATGCCTAATGCGTGTGTTGCTGGCCCATAGCAAAAGCACGCCGCAGCTACCAATCACTTTCGTCTAATCGCCCGTCAGCGCGATTGCCAAGTTGCAAATACACGAGCGGGTCGATCGTCTCCGCGCAGAACCTCACACTGCCGTCTCCCACAGCGAATTGTGATCCGCCGGGATGGGAGCTCCCAAATCCACCGACAGCAAGCTCCGGTTTGGATTTTATGGTTGCGAGCGTGGATGCGATGGAAGCTTCTTGCACATCTCTGTACTCCAAAGTTTCGGCTTGATCTAAGGTGCCGTTCGTCGAACCATACGCGCCCCTTCCGTACTCATCGGGATCGATTTGGTCACCTGCATCTTCCGGCGTCCAAGCGTTGAGATTAGCGGGTCGCAAAGCTTCCTCCCCGAGGAGCATGTCGAGAAGTTCTTCATCGTCCGGCATTTCGTCCGTAAGATATTCACCTGACTCTATGCCCTGCGGATAACCCGATGGTCGCGTCCATGATCGACGTCCTCGCCAGGTATTGCCGGGCGCCGAGTTGATTCGTACGCCTGTATTGCGGAGCGTAGCCCGAGTCCCGGACATCCATCCCAGATCGCCGGCATACGTCTCTTTCTCACCAATAAAAAGCGTGTGAGAACTACCGTCCTTGAGGTCGAAATAGCTGGTTCGACTGTTCAGATAGAATACTCCGCTGTTTGTAACGTCGATTGGTGCTTCGATGTCGTTGTGAACTCCTGCATAGTCCGAATACGCTCGGCCCGATCTCGGCGCGGATGGACAACTAAATATCTGGATATCAAGTTTTCGGACGGGCATGTTGTCCGGATGATAGACACCCACCAAATCGTTGATGTGCGCGTGAGTGTTCTTTTGTTCCAAGTACGGAAGCAATTGAATTAGCCAATTGTGATGATATCCTCGCGACAATGATAAAATCGGGCCGGTTGAATTGATGGTGCCGGGCGGATAGACCTGGTGTAACATCTCGTAGTTGTGGACAGCAATGATCAGTTGTTCGAGGTTTTTGGTACAGTTCATTCGCCTTGCCGCTTCCCGAGCCGCTTGGACGGCTGGCAAGAGCAACGCCACGAGCACCCCAATGATGGCGATCACGACCAAAATCTCGGCAAAGGTATATCCAGGTCGTGGTCGATTCCTTCGAAACATGTCACAAGTTCCCGATCGGCCTGGGTCCTCAGTACGATTCGTCGAGCAGTTGCCCGTCCGAGCGATGCCCGAGCTGCTGTAAGACTTGCATGTCGATCGTCCCTGTGATGTAGCGGATGTTTCCGTCACCAAACGCAAAGTTGGCGCCTCCTGGATGGTCGCTCGAAAAACCTCCAACGGCTGTCGCGACAGTGGGTCGGCCATTGACGATCGCTGGCTTTGATTCCTCGCCATTCGCTCCAGCCGTGTCAGTCGCAGGGTTCGCCTGTAAGGTCTCGAATGAATCGATTCCCTGGTCGCCATAGAAATTGTCACCTACCAGCGTGCTCGGTGGCCCCAGCATCCCGCCGACGTTGCGTCTTACGGCATGTACGGCGTTGATCGGGGTGCCTGTATTCCGCAGCGTAGCGTTTGTTCCCGACATCCATCCTAAATCACCCGCAAGAATTAGCTTTTCACCTTGGAACAATGTCTGGGACGCGCCGTCGGTCACATCGGAGTAACGGACGGAACTGTTCAGGAAGAACACGCCATGATTGTCAACATCGATCGGCGCTTCGACATCATGATGGACGGCTGCATAACTGGTGTAGCCGGCGCTTGCTGACCACGACGATGGACAGAGTAAGCCGCTGATATTCAAGTCTCGGACGGGCGCGTTGTTGGGGTGGTAGACGCCGACCGAGCGGTCGATGTGATCGTAGACCACGCTTCGCTCCAAGTAGGGCAGCAGTTGTTCGATCCAATTGTGATGATATCCCTGTGCCACGTTCCGGATGGGGCCGGTTGGTTCAATTGTTCCCGGTGGATAAACGCGATTCGCCGCCTCATAGTTGTGGATGGCGATCGCCAGTTGTACGAGGTTGTTCGTACACTGCGCTCGTCGAGCCGCTTCGCGGGCCGCTTGCACAGCCGGCAACAGCAAAGCCACGAGGACTCCGATAATCGCGATGACGACTAGCAACTCGACGAGCGTGAAGCCTCGAAACATTCGTCGGTTCATGTCATTCCTCCGTCCGCGGCATGTCTGCCGCCAGGTTGCCGTTTCTAACAAGGGCTGGAACGCTAATCTACACTAATCCTCGCTAATCCTGACACTCCTCCCAATGAGCGACAACTAGCATTGATCACTGTTCCCAAGTATTTCATCACAGACATAACTAAAATTCCTCCGACAGCAATTGCCCATCGGCTCGGTGCCCGAGCCGCTGATACACTTGCATATCGATCGTGTCTCGAATGAACCGAAGACTGCCCTGCAGCAAGTTTACGATCGGCCCTTGAACGTCGATTGTCCCTGGCGAATAGGCCTTGATCGCGTCTTCATAGTTCTGTACGGCGATCGTCATTTGGATCAGGCGATTCGCACAACTAGCACGCCGCACCCCTTCTCTCGCCGCTTGAACCGCCGGAAGCAGCATCCAGAATAGAACGCCCAAAATGCCGATCACGACGAGCAACTCAGTTAGTGTGAATCCTTGCGCAGCACGTTGGCTCACGACTCGACCCCCGGGTGATCGAGTTGGACAACGAGTGACCGCTCTTCCAAGCTCCCCGCAACTGGATCGTCGGGGTAGCGAGCCTCGACGACGATTGTTCGCCAGTTAGATTCGTTCGCGACTGGTTTGATTCGGATTACGGCTTCTCCGGACTCACCGCTACCAGTCGCAATCGTGACTCGCCAAGTTTCGCCCTCGTAGTCTGGATTCGCTTCGAGTTGCGTGCGCGCTCGCTGAACGGCCGACTCGGCAAACCAAAATGCTTGCGCGCGGGTGGATTCTGCTGTCGCGAGCCGATGTTGCACGACCAGCCCCCGCACGATGGTCGCACTGATCAACATGACGACCAGCAAAGCGACCAGTACAGCAACGAGCACCACACCCCTTCGTGTACGTTTCATCGCGCACCTCCGCGGTAGAGATCAACGCTCGTTGTGATGCGGTGCGTGCGCGGCATCGCGACACTTTCCCGCAGATTCGGTGAAACAAACGATATGGTCAGTGTGATGAATGTTGGTTGCTTCGTAGAAACTTCCCAGTTGGCTGTCGTGCCTTCGAGGAGAGCGAATACTTCGCGATGAACCTCGGCATCTTCACGGTGTTCGGTCCGAATGATGCGCTGTGGAAGCGTTGTGTAATGGATTTCGGCGTCCGGTAGACGCAGACGAGTGGTCGTAGTACTCCCTTCCGTCACGACACCCACCGAGTTTGCGAGATGAGCGTCCGACCGCAACTGCGCGGCCAGTCGCGACATCGTCGCAGCTTCGATAAGTTCCATTTGTAAGTCGCCCTGAGCACGAAGCAGCGTGCTGATGGCCATCGCTGCCGACGCCAATAAGAACACGAAAACGGTGATCACAATCAGCATCTCGATCAGCGTAAAGCCGCAGCGTGGCCGGCTGCCGAGTGAGTTTCCGTTTGTGGAATCGCTATGCCGTTTCATAACCGATCATTCCGAAACTGCTGCCTGGTGTTTCCATGCGACGAGCCGCACCGGGTCGACGCGGCGGTTTGCCTGATCTCGCCAGGACAAGGCGATCTCTATTTGCTTTGTTTGCAGGGCAGTATCAAGTGTGACGATATCGATCGCTAGTTCTGGGTCGCTGAGCGCGACGGACGAAAGATCCGAGATCTCTGACTTGGCGATTGCGTCGGCATTCAATTCGTCCCACGGCAAAACGATCGCTAGTTCCATCATATTGGCCACTTCCCGAGTTGCCACTCGCGTGTTAGCCATGTCACGACGTTGCTTTGCGATCACCGCAACGAGTTGAGCGACGGCAATCATCACGATCACCGTCAGCGCGATTCCAATCGCGGTTTCGATAAACATCGAGCCACGATGGTAAACCGGACGATACGTTGGTCGAGACCGCATCATGACAATCCTTGAATCAACGAAACGAGCGGCATGAACAGACTGATGACGACAAAGGCGATGAACAAGCCGAATACAAACAACACGGCTGGGAACAAGACATTCAAGGCCAATCGCAGGCGGTATGCCAGGCGGCGGATGCTGCTGTCGGCCATTTCCTCCAAGGCCCATTCTAGGTTCCCAGATCGTTCAGCCGCAGTCAGGATTGCGAGATCCGACGATCGGATCAGCTTCGCCTGCCGCAGCGCTGTGCACCAGTGCTGGCCATTGTTCAAATCGTGACCCGCTCGTAGGAGTCGCTTGCGCACGCTTGATTTTGGATAAAGCCTTGCCAATAACCAGATCATTTCCGTCAAGGGTCGTTGCTGCTTGACCGAGAGCGCCAGACAACGCAGCACCAGACCTCCATCCAACCGCAATGCGAACCAATTGATAAGCGGCAAGTTTCGCGGCAGCCAGCCAATGTAATGCAGCATTCCAACGACCAGAAACATGGGCAGCCACATGATAAGCGGGAAGAGAAAGAACCAGTAATTGATAAAACGGTCCGCGAGGTAGACTAGCAATTGCGTCATCGCCGGAAGATCCAGTTCGAACTCTTCGAACATCTTTGCATAGACCGGAACGATCTTGAGCATGATGAACGTCAAGATGATCAGCAACACATTGGCGACAACACCCAGGTAAAAGACCTTCTCAAAGATGGATCGCAACAAAGTATCTGCATCGTCATCGTGCTTGCCAACCGTAGAGAGTGCCTGACCGAGATCTCCTGTTTCAATACCGACGCGGACCGCCACCAGTGCGTCGAGCGGCAGGCGAACTCGAGCGTCGGCAAGTGCCAGAGAGAGCGGCGTGCCGCCTTCGAGAAGGCTGGCCAGCCGCGCAGCTCGTATGCCAAGTTCATCACTGCGTTCCATCGAGTAGGCCCGAGCGGCTTGCTCCAAGGGAATACCGCGTTCGGCGGCAGCGGCTAAACACCACAGGAGCGTACGATTTTCAGCGCCTCGATATCTGCCGACAGCCATCATGATGATGGCTAGTATCACGATCCAGGAAAGAGGGCCTGCGAAAATAAAACCCTGTATGGCCGTGCCCAGAATGCCAGCCAGAATCAAGACCCAACCAGCAATGGTCAGGATCAGTCGGATCGAATCGTCTGCCGCGGCCCCTCGTCGGCGATATGCGAGTCGTAACGACCACAACACGGCCACTCCGATCCATATCAGCACGAACAAGTGAATTGATCCGAATATCTTCATCGACTCGCTAACTCAACCCCTGAATAAGACTGATCAATGGCATGAACAGTGCGACGATGGTGAAGCCGACCATGATTCCGACCAGGATGAATACCACCGGCGGCGCAATCGAACGTAACAACAGCGTCCGCATTTGCACGCGTAACAGGAGCATGTCCGCGACGGCCCGTAACGCTTCCGGCAACTTGCCGGTCCGTTCACCCCAGCGTACGAACGGCGTGATACTGGCGGGCAATCGTTTCGATTCAGCTAACAAATCGGACAGCGTCCGGCCATTCTCGACACCGCGTGCGAACGACGTGGCGGCATCATTGATTTCCGGGTCGCGAACTCCGTCACGCGCCAGCAACAACGCATCGGGCAGCGGGATGTCGTATTCCAACATGGTCGCCAGCAGTCGCGAGAAGGCGGCCGTTCCGCTCCATTGCCAAATCGGCCCAATCAACGGCATCGTTGTCGTAAGCCGGTGTGTAACCGGCGTCCCAATTCCAAACGAACCCAGTATCAGTAACAAGACGAGCACGAAAGCCAAAATGAGCACAACCAGCAGGCCAGGTCCGCCAAACCAGAGTATTGTCTCACTGATACTGACCACAGCTTGTGTCGCCATAGGAAGCTCCAGCTCGAACTCCTCGAACATCTGAGCGAATTGCGGCACGATATAGACCGGAAGGAACGACAGTACAAACATCGTCATGCCGAGTACGAGCAAGGGGTAAGTGATCGAACCAACCACCTTCCGCCACACTTCTCGAGTCGCGCGATGGTGTTCCACCAAGTCGTCCAAAGCGACGCCCATCCGTTGCGTTCGCGACGCAGCAGCGACAAGTCCACGGACGTGCGGTGGCAAGAATTGGCCTCGTTCGCTGATGATGCTGTCGAGTGCATATCCCTGTTCAACGTCACCAGCGATCTGCCGCAGGGCGCCGGCCACACGCGAATTCACCGCCTCATCAGCCGCGGCGCGCAACCCTTCGACCAATGGCAATTCCGAATTGCTCAATTCGGCCATTGCTATTACGACGTGTTCGGAATCCGAGTGCGAGAGCTTTGCTGCGGAAGAGTCGCGGTCGCTGTGCATCGCGTTCAATTCCAACACACGCAAACCCTGCTCACGAAGTTGCCGCCGACAGACGTCTTCGTCAGATGCCGCCAGTTCACCTTCTCGGCGTCTGCCTTGAGCGTCTTCCGCGACGTAATGAAAGCGCATCATATCTAGGGCAAGCTTAGTTGATATAGCAGGTTGCAGAACGGAGCCATGACGATCAACACATACAGCATGGCGATCGTGCCACCTACGCCGGCAGACAAGATAATTGGCAGATAGATCGTTAGCCAATTCCCCATGTTCAGTGCTCGGCGACGATAGGAGTCGGCGGACTGTCGCAGGGTTTTCGACAAATGGCTGCGTTGCGTGTTGGAATTGATTAACCACCCAAGTAATGGTGGAAAGCCCTGTGGCAGCGGCCCGGACCGCTGGCCGCCGCGAATTCTCGCGGCGATGAGGTTGCTGGCTTTGATTAGAAGTCGATCGCCGCTGGCCTCCGCTGCGAGAACCACACCTTCGTCCAAGGCAACCTGTTGCTCGACCATCATTGCCAGTACATCCGAGAACATTGCGAGTCGACCGACGTGCAAGACACGAGCCACCGTGGGGAATCCGTGCGCTCCCTTGTCCGAGATCGCTGTCGCACGAGCCGAACGATAGAGCCAAAGGCCACCACCAATGATCGTCGCCAGCCAAAAGCCGATGATCACCTCGGGACCGACGTGTGTCACGCGGTCAACCCACTCGTACCACCAAGGACGCTCGATACGTAGCCATTCGTACAAACGACTGACGACGGGCGCTGTGTAGACTGCCGTGAAGAGGAACATGAAACTCGCCACCATCAGCACAACGATTGGGTAGACGAGTGAGACGATCATCACACGCCGCACTTCCGCTGCGCGACGAGCCGCTGTCGAGATGCCTTCTAGTGCCGAGGAGAGCCTGCCCGAACGTATTCCCGCTGCAACAACGGCCTGATACACGCGCGGGAACCCTTCTTTTGAATCGTCGAGCGTATCGGCGAGGCTCTCGCCCGATTCGAGACGTCTTCCAAGCGACCGCGCCAACTCGCCGAGCCGTCCTGGCAAATCCTTTCCAAGTGCGATCAATCCTTTCTCCAAAGGTACGCCGGAACGCACGAGCGCGATAAGCTCGTCATTGAGCGCGACAAGTTCGTCGAGCGTGACACCGCGAGTTGCAGAAAGAGCCAAATCGACCACTCCAAGTCGGGAGCAAGTTGCTGGAATGCGTCGCCATTCTAACTGCTAGGTCGCGAAACTCCATTAGGCGACGGCGGAAACTAAGGTCTTCTGCCCCCATGACAGCCTGTTAAGATCCAAGTGATTCTGACGAAGGTTAAAACAGTGGCCGTCACTTTCCAAGTGGCGAGCGCTTGTCACGCGGAAAGTGACGGCCACTGTGTGCGCGTTCTGTCTCTAAATCCAGTCGTCGCCTGCTCCGAATGCATCATCTACCATGCTGGCCCACGCGGGAGCGGTCAGGTCGATCGTAAATGATTGCTCGATCGATTCTAGTCCATCGGTGGCCGACAGCCGGATGTGAACCTCGCCGACGTATCCGTCCGCAACGCTGACCTGAAGCTGACCTTCAATCACTGCGGCAAAAATGTTGATCTGCTCTGCGTTTATCAGCAAGCTTGGATCAGCATGGTAGCGAGCGTCGAGCCGGGCGACTTCAGGACTCGTCGCATAGGTGCCGGTCCACTGATGAAGTGTTCCTTCGGTCGTTATGAACATCCAACCGAAGGCTGACTGCACCCAGCGTTCCTGTTGCCCGAGGTAGTTAAATCCGTAATCACTGTTGACGAGCGAAGCGTCTGCGCCGATGGCAAACGCATCCCGGGCATCCGCCGCGATGTTTTCGATGACGTTTACTTCGTAGGCAATCACATCTCCGTCTGCGTCTAAGGTGGGCAAATCGACCAGTAGCACTTCGTCAGTAGCGATCGATTGATCCCCGATGACCGGGATGTCGGGACTAATATTCGTGACCTCAACGGCAAAAACTTCTGAGGCGCTCAGTTCACCCGCGGTCTTTGAGAGAGAAACATTGAAGGTGCCGAGAAACCCTTCCGTCGGATCGATGATCAGTGCGTTTCCATCCAGCAACGCTGTGCCGAAGTTGATCGCATCGTGAAGCAATGACGGGTCTGCAAAGACCTCTTCGCCTAGCGAAGCGATCTCTGGACTTGCCGCGATACTGCCTTGCCACTCATGCAGCGTCCCATCACTCTGTAAGAACATCCATCCGCTTGTATCGCTTTGCAGCCACCGAACTCCATAGTTTTGATAGTCTTCGTAGTAGATAGGCGTTCCGTCTTGCGTATAGCCGCCAGCGTTCAGGTCATATTGTTGGTCGAGGTCCCAAAGTTGGCTGCCTTCAATCTCAACCGAGTAAGCGATAGGTGTACCGTCGGCAATCGCGGTCGGCAGTGGAATGTTCAGGACGTTGCTGTGATGTACCTGTTGATCGCCAATTTCCGCAAATGCAAGCGACGTAGCGATTAGACGCACATTGTCGAAATCGACTTCTAAGTCATTCCCCGCCGGAACGCCTGCGGTTTGATTTAGATTGACGAGACGAATACCTAATGGTTGCCCCAATTGCGGATGAGCGGCGACGGCATCGAACGTGACGACGCTCTCCCCGAATTCACCTTCCGCGATCAAGCCGCTCAGAGAGCTGTTGTCTGAGGCGATGACTGTGTCGCCCGCTAACAACTCCACACGATATCCGGGCAGGCCGTCGAGGAAGAAAGTCTGCCCACTGATCGCGGTTCCCGTGGCGATGTTACCGATGTTCACAGATAACGCGTAGCTCGTGTTGGCTTGGAGTGTTGCGGCTAAAGTTTGCTGAATGCCATATTCGCCGCCGTCTCCGCTGCCATCGAAATTGAACGCGATGGCAACACGTTGCCCATCGTACGCGCCACCAGGAAAGTTCTGAATCAGGCCCGGCTCACTCGGAACTTCGCCGGGCGTGAGTGTACCGACGTAGTACTGTGGTCCGGTCCCGCCGCTGGTGATGTTGCCTGGGTCGTATAAGTCCCATCCCGGGAGCGGTCCAAAGGTGAACTCGTTGAACGGCGTCTCGCCCGCGATATCTTCGAAGCTCGGATTCACAACCACTACTTCCGTGGTCACTTCGGCGGGCGGTTGCGGTTCAGACGTTTCAGATTCGGGTCGCTCGAAACGTATGTAGTCGAAACGAGCTTGCACATCGGGATCGTAGGCCAGCCCCGGATTGCTGCTGTTGGCGGCATTCTCAGGATTGTCGATAAGCGTGTGGGAATTGGCATAGAACGGATCAAAACTCGACGTCTTTTCGTAATCCGTGTAGCCAACCAAACCAACTTGCAACGTGTCTGGCATGTCGGGTCGGCTGAAATTGGCGGCAACTTGCCACTCCACACCATCCGTCAAACGATACATGGTCGTGATCGAGTTACCGGATCGCTCGACACGCAATTCAGCGGTGGTCGAGTTCACGGGAATCAACTCCAAATTGGAGACGCTGTTAACTGTGTTTTTCGATTCCAGGCTCATGTTCCCATCGTAGCTGTGGCCGAGAGATAGGAAGACGAAATTCGACCCACCTGGAGTCCACTCCGTCGTTGCATCCGTAATCGCCCGCGGCGATCGGAGCATGACGCCGCCGAGCGAGAAAGTGCTGTCATTTGGAACATCGTCGGCGTCGCTGGCACCGATATCATCGCGGTCTGTGATCGCGATGTGCGTTGTCACGATAAAGTCGCCGGCAACTTCCTTGAAAGCCAAATCGCCTTGATAATCCTGAAACCAAGTCGAAGTGTGCGGTGCGATGGTCAATGCATCAGAATTCGTCTGGTCGATGTCGAAGGTCTCAAACGGCTGAGTTCCCCAGCCTTCGACTTGACTTACAAGTTGCCACTGTTCGAGAGTCGCTGGATCATTGAACTCATCGTTCAATGCGGACAAATCGGCCATGTCGGCAGCAAACATCAAACGAGCTTCAAGCGATTCGCAACGGAGTGCCTTACGACGCTGACGAAGTTTTCGGCGGGTAACGGATGTACGAAGCGACGAGAACAGACCGGACATGATTCACCTCTTTCTGAAAACCGAAGACAAGTGGTTGACGTGTAGAAGTGAAATGGGCGTCGACGGTCGGACCTTTCACGAAATTCTCAGGATTTCCGAAAAAGACGCACGCCACGATAACTTGAGTACAATTCTGGCCTCATTGACCCGAAACACCCACCGTGCGGACTCGGATGCGATGAAAGGTTGTTGCGCTCTCGTAGGCACCAATGCCAAGATCTCGGTTGCTTGGGAGTTTCCAGAGATCGAGTAATCCCAACTGAGAATTATCGCCTTCATAGACCATGATGAGATCACCGTCGAGAAACGCCGAAACACGATCCCGACGTACTTGTACTAGCGCCGTATGTCGAGCGCCGTTTTCAAGCCGGCAGTATCCGCCGCCGATCGCCGGGTCTTGCAAGGTGAGTCCGCCAATACTCTGGATTCCAGCCAGGTGCTCGCCCCAAGCGTCTATCTCGTACGACGCTTGATTGCCGCCGGCCACGAAGATCAATGCGATGGAATGCTCGCCAGAAGTTCGAGTGAACGAGACCTCAAAGTCGTATTGTTCCGGGACGTCGAATCGCAGCGTCAATCTCGCACCGGGCGTCGCGTCAACCGTCAAGTCGTCGCCCTGCATTCTCCAATGGCCAATCGCTTGATTACTGTTCAGGTCGAGGTCTGACATCAAATCCAGCCAGCCTGCCGAGGACGACTCAATCTCGCTTCCGCCGCCTCGAATCGCAGTGGTCGTGAAAAGAGTTCGCAAGTAGGGGGCAAGCAGCAGGGCGACGATAGTCAGAACTGCGAAAGCGCCGAACGGACGCCCGTACCGAATCCAAGCTTGTGTTATTTCTAGGCTGCTACGAGGTTTGCGAGGCGGGCTTGTCGGCGGTAATGTCGCGAGCGGTTGGTTCGCAAACGATACGTCAAACAGATCAACTTGTTGTTGCATCGGCTGATCGGGATCATCGGTCTGCTGCGGCGATTCGGCGTGGGGAGTAGACGTCGGTGTGTCAGGTTCCGTCTGCACACGCTCCTCGACGAACCCAGCGGGCCGAGCGAATGGTCTCAACGCATCGACCACTGCCTTAGGAGTTTGGAAACGATCGGCCGGATTCTTCGCCATCATCCGCTCGACGATTTGAACGACTGCTGCTGGAACGTCATCGCGCACTTCCGCCAACGACCGCGGCTTTTGTTTCATATGAGAAAGGATCTTGTCGACGACGTTTCCTTCCGGGTGAGGGACGTGTCCCGACAGCAGGTAGTAGAGCGTACAGCCCAAGCTATAGATATCAGCGCGGATGTCGACGTGCCGCGAATCTTCTACCTGTTCGGGTGCAATGTAGTCGACGGTTCCAAGTGCCGAGCCGGCTCGGGTCAGTCGGCCTGTTTCGATATCCGTTGCCAGGCGTGCAAGCCCAAAGTCCAGGATCTTGATGGTTCCTTTAGGAGTGCGCATCAAATTCTGAGGTTTGATGTCGCGATGAACCATGCCATGTTCTGAGGCGTGCTGTAACCCCATTGCAGCCTGCATGACGAAGTTGCAGGCATGCAATACAGATAACCGACCGTGTTGTTGAACGAGTTGGGCCAAACTCGTGCCCGCAACGAATTCCATCACGAGAAAATGCCAATCGCCCGCTTGTTCTGCGTCGTGGGCGGTGACGATGTTACGATGGTTTAACATCGCAGCGGCTTTGACTTCGAGGTGAAACCGGTCGATTGCCTCTTGATTGTTGATCAATCTTTGATTGATGACCTTCAGCGCTACGGGACGCTGCATCATGCGATGCTCGGCTTCATAGACGACTCCCATGCCACCCGCGCCGAGTTGCCTGACGATGCGATAGCGTGGATGTTCCGCCAGTTCGGGAGGCAACTTCGATGAGCTGGCTTGGAGGTTGTCGGTCGCCGAAGCGAGTCCGTCCTGCGTGTCGTCTGGAAAGAACGCTGTATCATCACGACGCATCCGCTGGAGCAGGGTTTCATCGGGAAGCGAACGAAGTAGCTCGCAGCACTCTGCGCAATCTTCAACATGCGCCTCGACCAACGCTTGATCGACGCGCCCGAGCTTCCCGGCTAAGAAATCCGCCAATTGCTCGTTGCTCGGGTGAGTTGTATTTTCCTCTTGCACAGATGAAATCTCGGCATCGGTCCCAGAATCGCTAATTGTGTACCAGTGTCGTATGGCGATTCAGGTGGCAACCTTTCAGAAAATCAGTCGATCAACCCCTTTCCGCGCTCCCGCAACATCGCCATGACTCGCGACTTGGCAATGAAGACCGCGTTAGCGGTTGTGCCGTGTTCTGCAGCGACTTCGTCCGCGTTCAAACCGTCTATGGCAAATCGCTGGAAAAGTATCCATGTTTTCTCCGAAAATTCGGCACGAATCGACGAGAGGAGGTATTGCGTTACGTGCTCGTCGTGCTCGCGGTCCCACAGCCGACTCAGTTCGCTGTGCGGGTCTTCGAGTTGATCGACGATAGCACCAAAGTCCGTTCCTCCAACCGCAAAGGGTTGTCTGTTATCTCGTCTCCAGTGGTCACGTAGGCAGTTGACGGTAATCTTCCGCAGCCAAGCACGAAACGACCCCGTATGCGGTTGACGACGGAATTCGGGGAAGCGCCGGACGACGACCGCCATTACATCTTGTGCGACATCATCTACATCACTTTCCGCAGTACCTCGCCGCTTTAACCATCCTCGGATCAAGGGCGAATAGAGATCTACGAGCTTCGCCCAGGCCCCGTCCTCGGGGGCGTGTCGCAGTGACTCGAGAAAGCTGGCGGATGTATCCATCGAAGAAGTTTCCCTCTGTCAGAGCATAACGAAAGTCATTCGTCAGCACTACATAACGGTGCGCCGCAAAACGTGCGTGCTTAGCCGCTTGGAGAGCAGACAGGAGTGGTGGCTGAAATTACACTACAACGGAGCCGATTGCCGCTGATGTGCTACTCCATCCGATTCCTGTCAATTGGGAAGAGAAACAAATGTGCCGGACCCTATTGCTCCTCGCGCTTCCGCTCGCTCTGGCCGTTGGGCCGTCGCGAGCTGCGGACCGACTGAACCTCTTGATCATCACGGTCGACGACATGAGTGCCGATTCGATCGGGGCCTTTGGCTGCAAGTTGCCGGAAACGACGCCCAACATCGACCAATTGGCAACGCAGAGCATCAAGTTCGGCTTCGCGCACGTGCAGGTCGGCAATTGTATGCCTTCACGCAATGTTATGTGGTCGGGTCGGTATCCACACAACAACCGAGTCGAAGGTTTTTACCAAGTAAGCGATCCCGAATATCCGGTCTTGGCTGATCTCATGCACCAGAATGGCTACTTTACGGCGATCCGTCACAAGGTTTCTCACTCGACACCTTATCATCCCTTTGAGTGGGACCTTGTGCTAGACACGCTGGACGATGGCACCAAGGCTCATGTCAAAGACGCCGCGTCGTACGGCGTTTCGACAACTCGCTGCATTCAGGCAGCTCGGTCGGAGAACAAGCCGTTTTGTCTATTGATTAACATCGCCGACCCGCACAAACCGTTTCATGCCGAAGGAAAACGTGGCGAGACGATTCCGGATCCACACATTCCTTCGCGAGTCTTCACACCTGAAGAAGTGCCTATACCGGGATTCCTGTTTGACGATCCGGTCGTACGAAAAGAGTTGTCGCACTATTACTCGTCCGTGAGACGCGCCGACGATGCGGCGGGCGCCGTGTTGAGGTCGCTCGAACAGTCCGGCGAGGCGAGCAATACATTAGTGATGTTCCTTTCCGATCACGGCATGCCGTTGCCGTTCGCCAAGACTCAAGTGTATCACCACAGTACGCGAACACCGTTGCTAATTCGGTGGCCAGGCGTAACGAGACCCGCGAGTGTCGATCACACGCACATGGTTTCGGCCGTCGATTTTCTTCCGACGCTGCTCGATGTCGTGGGCATTCGGCATCCCGAGGGACTCGATGGGCGTTCGTTTGCGCCGCTGTTCAAGGGTGAGACGCAAGTCAACCGAGAGTTTGTCGTCAAGGAGTATAACGAGAACTCCGGCGGTTCTCGCGATCCGATGCGAGCTATTCAGACGAAGCAGTATCTGTATGTGTTCAATCCTTGGTCGAACGGCGAACGCGTGATGGCGACGGCAACAAGCGGCACGCCGACCTATCACCGTATGGCGCAACTTGCTGAGAGCGACGAGAGAATCGCCGCTCGTCATACGCTATATCAGCATCGTGTTGTCGAAGAGTTGTTTGATGTCGAGAACGATCCGGACTGCCTTGTCAATTTGATTGATTCACCAGCGCATGAAGCCGTGCTGACGAAGTTGCAGTCGACGCTCGAAACCTGGATGGTCGATACGAAAGATCACGTTCTAGAAGCGTTTCGTCATCGGACGGATGCCAACGCGCGCGAAGCCTATGTCCTGGCGAAAGAAAAAGAGGCGGTGGAACGCCGAAAGCAAGGCCGTGCCGGGAATCGCGGTTCAACAAAGCGCCAAGCGGACAAGCCGGTGAAGCTAATTGAACTGCTCTTGCCGAAGAAAATTCGCGCGGGCGAACGAGTGACGGTCAGGGTTGCTCACATGCTTAGCACCGACCTTGAAGAGCAGTCTATTCATGTCACACTCAAAGCGGGTCCGGAAGCCAAACGAGTCGATCGGAAAGTCCTCCAAGCCACCGGACAGGGCGAGATTGAAGTTGCGTTCGACATTCCAAGCACACTAGCGGGAAGCGTCGTTCAATTCGCGGCATTCATTGGCAAAGATTATGCAACCAACTTGCAGCATCTACAAACTTCACCCGTCAAGGTTCAATAGGTCCGAATGCCAGTTGCATGTCCATGACGCGGAAGTTTTTGTGTATCCTTGTGGTATTGAACGAGTCTGAATTCGGTCAGCTATCGTCACTTTACGACGAATCGACATCTTCGGAGAGCATCATGCGGTTTAGATCATTGAATGTTTGTTCCTGTTTGCTCCTTGCAATGTGTTGCGCTACTTCTCGAGCGACGGCGGACGACTTGAAACTTGAAAAACTTCCGGGTGCGAAGCCCCAGAATGTCGTCTTCATCCTGTCGGACGATCATCGCTACGACGTGATGAGCTTTCTCGGGCATCCGTGGGTCGAAACGCCTGCCATGGATGCGATGGCACGGGACGGAGTTTACTTTGAGAATGCCATGGTAACGACATCGTTGTGTTCGCCGAGTCGGGCATCGATCTTGACTGGCCAGTACATGCACAATCATGGTGTTGTCGACAATAACGTGCTGACGCCGGAAGGGACGATTTTTTTCCCGCAATATCTACAAGCTGCCGGCTATCAAACGGCTTACTTCGGCAAGTGGCACATGGGCGGTCATTCGGACGAGCCTCGTCCGGGATTCGACCGTTGGGTATCGTTCAAGGGGCAGGGCCACTACTATCCGCCCGAGAATCTAAAAAACTGGTCGCTGAATGTGGACGGCAAGTCGGTGCCACAGAAGGGCTACATCACCGATGAACTCACCGATTATGCGATCGAGTGGTTGAACTCCAGCGTCAAGAATAGTGACAAGCCGTTTTTCATGTACTTGTCGCACAAAGGCGTTCACGGCATGTTTCATCCCGCTGCACGTCATGCCGGTCGCTATGAAGGCAAACCGTTGCCGAAGCCCAAGACGATGGCAGACACGCCGGAGAACTATAAAGACAAGCCGATGTGGCTGAAGAACCAGCGTAATAGTTGGCATGGTGTCGACTTTGCCTATCACCAGGATACCGACATCGCAGAACATTACCGCTTGTACTGCGAAGCGTTGTTGAGCGTCGACGAGTCGATTGCGACGGTGCGAAAGTGGCTTGAAGACAACGGCCTTTCTGACAACACGATGGTGATGTACATGGGAGACAACGGTTTCCAATGGGGTGAACATGGATTGATCGATAAACGCACGGCCTATGAAGCATCGATGCGAGTGCCTTTGCTGGGTGTGTGTCCCAAGCGATGGAAGCCCGGCACCAAAGTTGGACAAGTCGTCGCCAACATCGACGTCGGCCCCACAGCTCTAGAAGCAGCAGGCCTCAAGACTCCCGAGCAAATGGATGGGCAGAGTTTCCTACGTCTCGCCAGCGGCGAGATGAAGCCTGGTGAGTGGCGGCAGAATCTGTTGTATGAGTACTACTGGGAATACAACTTTCCACAAACGCCGACGACTTTCGCATTGCGTACGCCGCAATACAAATTCATTCAATATCACGGCATCTGGGATATCGACGAATTGTACGACATGAAGAACGATCCGCACGAAGAGCACAATCTGATCTTTGCTCCCGATCAGCAACAGCGGATCACACGAATGAGAGCGGACTTGCACCACATTCTCGAAGAATCCGGCGCTAATCGCGTCCCGTTCAGCCACAAGGCTCGCATGGGAGCGAACCTGCGGCTCCGCGCTGGCTCGGCGCCGGCTGATTTTCCACCACAGTTGATGCGCGACAAGAACGCACAGGAATAGGGAATTTCGGGCTGGGTCCCAAATTCTGCGAGAGATTTTGCGAGCGCCGCGGTTCTACCGTTGATCGACTCGGCGGACCACGTAGACTGGATGTAACACCCGGTCTTGATTCCTTCTTCACACTGCCGATTTCTCGGCGGGTCAGCCGCGTTATTTCGATAAAACCTCATGGACGAACTCTTTCGTCGCGAATACCTGGTTCGCTTGCCGCTACCGCTAGCGCAGCTATATAGCCGTGCGCACAACGCCAAGCAGGCTCGAGCTCGCCACGATTACGCGTTCTACCTGTGCGAAGCGCTAATTAAACTGACAACCATGCCACTGGCGTCCACGTATCTCACGGAGACTTCCCAGGGCCAGGATCGCTCGCCAGCGATCGACGATCGATTACCCAGTTTGCGGCTACCTTCGTTAGGCCACTGGCTCGGCATGTTGCGTGAATTAGCCAGATATTTCGGTGCGCGCGTTGATGCAAATCTGCATCCGCTTGGACATCTTTGGAACCAGCTAGATACGAAGCGCGGCGATTGGGGCGGGGCGCTCGCCCTTTTTCAAAGGATCAAGAATGGCCCTGACGGCGAAAGTTCAAACTGCAAGAGTTGTTCGGCACTGGAGTTGTTCGATGCGCTGGTTCAATACCGTAATACGGTGTTTGGTCATGGGTCGAGCCGCGTCGAATCGTTCTACGAAGAAGAGATGGGCCCGTTGTTGCTGCCTGCCGTCACGGATTTGCTGGCCGACGGCGTGTTGGATTTATTGGGACCGCCCGGCAGTCAATTGATCTTCTTGACCGAGATTCGGGTGGCGGGCGACAATCAAGCGGAGATAGATTTCCGCCGCCTTGTGGGCCGGGAAAGCGAACGGGCAGATGCGGTTAAGTTGCCTGTAGAAGAAGCGTCTCGGCTCGCTCCCAATTGCGTGGCAGTGCAATGGCCCGGCAGAACGCTGCCGCAGCGGCTCGATCCATTGCTTGCGTTTCGCGAAACGGAACTGACGGAAGAAGTGCTCTTTCTGAATCGGGATCGCACCGGCAAGCACGTTGAGTACTTGAGCTATACGACAGGTCAGACCGTGCGTGATCCGGAAATGGAACCGGCGATGACTCGCATGCTCGCTTCCGTAGCTTCGGCACAAGTGGCGACAATGCCTGCCGAAGCCTCAGAAGTGGAAAGCTCAATCGAGAAACCGACGGTTGAAACTGACGCTGTACCAACAGCAGGCCTGCCGCGTGTCCACGACTTCGAGATTCTTGCTGAACTGGGACGCGGCGGCATGGGGGTGGTTTATCTGGCACGGCAGTTGTCTTTGGGGCGGATCGTTGCACTCAAGACAATTGCCGCTGAGTTGCTGGACGACGAGATAGCATTGGCTCGCTTTCGGCGCGAAATGAGAGTGCTCGGTCGTTGCGATCATCCTAACATCGTCAAAGTGTTTTCGTGCGGCGCGATGCCGGATGGACAACTCTACTACGCGATGGAGTATGTTCCCGGTGCCGATTTGGAACAGGTGTGGCGTGAACTGGCTGGTGGAGCCACTGACCAGAAATCCGAAAATATGTCTTGGCACCGCGCGGTTCGTGAGGCGAGCACCAAGCAGCTGCAACAAGCGACCAAGAAGCTCGTGTCCGCAGACACGCAACTTGACTTTAGCCGACAGGCATCGACCTCGATCCTGCCCGCGGCGAGTTCAAGTCAAGCCGGCATTACGAATGCATCTCCGTCGGTAGGTGCGCCTGCTGTTCCGTCGATGATGAATGATGACCATGGCACCGAGGGTATCGATGTGTTTCAGCGTCGCATCGCCAGGCTCATGCGTGACGCTGCGTCTGCGCTCGAAGCGGTACATGCACAAGGAATTGTCCACCGAGACGTAAAACTCGCCAATCTGATTCTCACAGCGGATGGCTCGCGCGTGGTGCTGATGGACTTTGGCTTGGCCAAGGGACAGAGTATGGCGTTGACGACGAATCGCTCAGGCGGCCTGTTGGGAACACTACGTTACTCGGCGCCCGAGCAACTTGCGGCCGCAAATATGCAAGTTGGGCCTGCCGTCGATGTACGTGGCTTGGGAGTCACGATGTGGGAACTGCTGACAAAGAGAAGACTGTTCGCAGATGCGGAGGATGAACGACAACTGGCATCTTGGGTATTGAACCACGACGTCCCGGCGCTGCGCACGGTGGACCCACGATTGTCGCCGGAGCTGGAAGCGATCGCAGAAAAAGCCACCGAACGCGATGTCGAGAACCGCATTCAACAGATCGGAGATCTGGTCAAATACCTTGATGCGTATCTGGACGGCAAGCCTGTGGTGATCGGCAAGCCAAAGGCGCTGCAGGAGTTCGCGGCGCGAATGGCAATTTCGATCGTGATACTAGCGACTCTGATCCCGAACGCGGCCGCTGGTGTGTTTAACTTCGTTTACAATCGCAATCAGATCATTCAGCACGTCACACCCGAATCTCTGAATGTGTTTTGGGCGACGCAAACCATTATCAATGCGATTGCCTATCCGATTGGCGTCTACCTTGTGGGCTGGTTTACATTCCTCGCCGTACGGCCCATCCGTCAGCTCCGCCAGAACAAGGCGGTGGACTTGCATTCACAGAGCCAAGCGCGCCGTCGTAGCCTGTTCGTTGGGCATTATGCGGCGTTGACGGGAATCGCGCTCTGGTGCTTGGCAGGCATTACGTACCCGATCGCAATCCACTTAGCGTCAGGAAGTATGCCGCCGGTCGCTTATGTTCACTTCTTTGTGTCACTGATGTTGTGCGGTCTAGTCGCAGCTGCCTACCCATTCTTTATCAACACTTGGTTCATGATGAACATTGTTTACCCGCGATTGGCGGGAGGAAGTGTCTATGCTTCACAGGATCGACATGCGTTTGAGAGGCTGAATGCATTGACTTGGCGGTACTTTATGTGTGCCGCTGCGGTACCGATGGTCACGATTGCACTACTTTCGACGATCGAGTCAGAATCGCGTCTGGCACTTGTTGTATTTGGAGTTGGCGGTCTAGTCGCGTTTTTTGCGATTGCTCCCATCTTCCGCAAGCTCCTTGCAAGATTGTCCACCTGAGCTCATTTCACTGGCCGGCCTCCATTCATCATGATAAATGCCCTTCGCCACGCACTGTTGTTAATCGCGTGCAGTCCACTCGCGACAGAATCGATCCTGGCTCAAGACCGAGCACCCGTGCCCAACAATACCCGTCGGGAAAGTCGTAGGAATGATATCGATCAGGAGCTGCTTCATGCGGAAACCTATTACTGGTTCGGTATGGCGGAGCAAGGGAACATGGCGGCTTTCGATAAAGGACTATACCACTTAGGCGAAGCGAAACGACTCTTGGAAGATGTTCCGCTCTCGGTGCTGGACCGCGACCGGTATTTGGCACGCATCGAAGGGCTTCAAGTCGACTTGGACGAGCAAGTCGAGATAGCTCACGACACGCTCTTTGGCGTGTTTCCGCTCACTCGCTTCATCACACGCAGCTTGTTCGCCGAGTCAACGATTCTCGATACGTTTGAAGTCATCGACGATCCCACGGTGATGGCAGCGACGTCCGCCGCGAAGAAGCTGGCGTTGACTACGATTACGGAGTGGAAGCAACGACATCAGTTGGATGTTGTCTTTACGAGTGTGCCTCACAATCCGCAGCTCGAAAATGAAGCGCTCTATGTCTTCAATTCGCATCCTAAATACTTCGTTCACAACCTGCGAGAAGTTACCGATGCGTTGAGTCCGGAGCAACTGGACGAGTTCCAGGCGGGAAAGGTCACAGAGCCAATCAAGCAACGCCTACTCGATGCTTTCGGAATTAACGATCTCCTGGTAGTACTCGTACGCGAAACCGACGTCGTTGATGACGACTACTTTTACGTGCTCGAAGGCAAGATTTATAGCAGCGCGGTCGTCGAGCCAACCCAGAACTTCGCAGTAATGGGATTCAGTCGCGATCGCAATCGCTGGTTCACACCTATCATCGTTGTGAATGGCGCCTTGCTGGCGATCGCGTTCCTGGCTTTCTGGCTTCAATCGAAGATACGTCGACGCGCCACGGTCGGAACAAAAGCATGGGCCTACGTGGTGCTGCCTTTGACACCATTTGTTGTCGGTCGCGTGACGCCTTGGATCGTGGGCCCGCTCATTAAATCCATCTCGCCGGTTCCCGAGACATTGGCGATCGTTTCGTTTTGGGTTCCGGCGATCGCCGGTGTCGCCTGCACCGTTGTGCCCATGACGGCTTTCTGGCTGGTCGCAAAACGTCTGTCAAAGATCTGGCCGGTGTTTGCGATTGAGGGTCGAGTCGCGCCCGTCTTTGTTGGGATCGCGGCAGGTTTTTCGGCGTTCCTGGCAGTCACGATGTTTCTTTACCTTCAGAGCAATGCGTGGTTCGTACTCATTCCGGCAACGCTCGCTGCGTTTGGTGTGGCATTCCTGTTTGGTCGCACGCTCGATACGGTTGACCAGATTCCGAGCATATTTGCGGTCGTCGCTTGCAGCTTCGCGTTGTTATTGGGGCTGGCCGTGTTCCTCAGCGATCCGACATCGCTATGGTGTGTTGCCGCATTAACCACGATTACTTGTGTTGTTCCTGCCTCGCTGCATCGTCGAACTTCCGATGCATTGAGCGAACTTTCGCGGGGAGAACGGATCGAGCCGCTACACGGAGATGCCGTTTCGGTTGTGGATATCGATCAACTGGGCGAGTTGGCAGAACGCCCTCGCTTTCAGAAATTCAAGAGCTATGAAAGCAGTTGGAAGTTGGTTGAACCGTTTCTTGCTGGCGATACGGTACATCTAGGGCTTCACAGCGCTCGCGGCTGTGGATTGTCCAAGACTGCGAAGGTGCTTTCCTCGGAGCTTGCGAATCGGATTCGAGAGCAAGGCGGAGAAGCGATCGAAATGCACGGGGAATGTCCTCAAGCAGAAGGAGAGCCAAAGCCCTATGCCCCCTTCCAGACTGCGCTCGCGCAGCATTTCGAGATCGAACTGCTGGGCGCACAACGCGACAACTCGAACGAGTTGGATGCCGCGCTTGGAGAGGTGTTTCAATCCGTTGTGCCGTTCGCAGGAGTGTTGCTTCCCAGTTCTTCGGGGACGGCACAGCAGGCTTCTTCGGCGGAAGACATTGCGGCATCCATCGGATGGACGCTGGAGCGAATCGCAAAGCGCAAGCCTATTGTCCTGCTGATCGACGACGTGCAGTGGCTCGATGACGCGTCACGCGTACTACTCAAACATTTGATTTCCAGATTTCCGAGCAGCGGCAATGTGCCCATTGCCATTCTCGTTGCGAGTCACGAAGCAACTGTGTTCGACGAGTTGGGACTTGGCCTCGCGCAACGCTTGCAGATCGAAAACCCTACAGCGGAAGAGCAAGTACAAATCCTGACGGGCGGGATCGGGTTGACCACTAAGACTGCGAAGGAAGTCGTTGATCGGATTGGCGACTCGACGATTGAACAGGGCGGCTTGTTTTGGCTGCTCCAGGTGGTCAGCAGCCTTGCACGTAGTGGTGCGTTTATTGCTTCTGACCAGGGTGCGATGCTCAAGGATGACGAGTGGCCGGAGGATACGGCTGTACCAACGGAAATGCGGGAGGTGCTCGTCGAGCAACTTCGCAGCCATCCGCACTACCGGACGATTATTCAATGCGCCGCATGTGCGTGTAACGGGCGAGAGTTTCCATCGAGTCTTGTCGCTCAGGCACTAGATAAGCCAAAACTCGAAGTACTCATCGATCTGGATCGAATCGACCAAGAGACCAGCATTCTCTATGACGTGAAACATCGTGACGACATTTTTGCGTTTCAGTCCTCCTTTATGCTCGATGTCGTGCGGCAGGAACTGCAAATTGACCGAAATCACCGATCGAAGGAGTTGCCTCAGATCGTTCGTGAACATCACGCGCGACTGGGTACCATTTTAGAGGCGACTTACACTCAGAATTCCCCGAACGTCTATCAGATCGCCAACCACTTTAGTGCAGCGGGATCCCAATATGCGGAACGCGGGCTGAAGTACTCACTAGAAGCGGTCGAGACAGCTTGTTCGATCCTGGATTTCTCAACCGCAAGCTATTACCTACAGTCAGCCGATGAGTGTGCCAAGTTGCTCGGCAAGCCAGATGCGGTGGCGGCAGAGCGGCTTTACGTGAATTGCTTGAAGGCGCACGTGACCGGTCAATTTGAAGACCATCGCCAAGCGGCAGATGCTGGCGCAAGATTTCTTGCCAAGTCACCAAACTGTTCGACTCGACTGCTGCTCGCGATCGCTCAAGTGCATTACGATGCGGGCAAGAGCAGTGGCCAGTCGCAATGGTTTGACCGCTCGTTAGAGATCGGATACCGATTGATTGACGAATCACGATCGCCACAGGACCAAGCGAGCGGCCGACACTTCGTCGGCATTAGCCTGCCACCGGAGAGGGCTGATGAGCGAAAATCGCAATTGCGGCAAGCGTTAGAGATCATGGAGTCGGTACCTGAGGACCGCTCCTCGCTGGAGTTGCTCGGACGTATCCTAGGCGCGCTGGCAACCGAGTTAAGTCACGGCTCGCAAGATGATCAGCGGGAGGCCAGAGCTTTGTTGCGGCGTCGTCTGTCGCTGATCGACACGCATAAAATCGGTGACCTCCGAGGGCAGGCAATGACGCATGGAGGACTTGGCCGCCTCGCGTTTTTTGGTGAACCCCAGGATCTTGCCACCGCGAAGTTCCATTTCGAGAAGGATTTGGAACTCTCGGATGCGATCAACGACCAACAAGGTCAGATCCAAATGCATAGCCTGCTGGGCGCGTGTGCTTTGCGCGAAGACGACGTGACATCGGCTCTGAAACACTACGATCGGTCATGGGGGCTCGCGCAAAGTGCAATCAGCCGCGTCTTTGCGGGTGCCGGTCTCCTGAATTGCTATGTGCGGCAGGGACGGCAAGAGGAATATGCCGACACGGTGGTCGCGTTGTTGTCGATAGCGAATTCCGAGAGCGTTCCCAAAGTGTGTGCTCCGGAGCTCCTCGCGTCGCTTGCTGCCACGCCCGCAGAGTGGATATCTACTGAATCCGAGGCGTTGCGAGAAATCGTTCAATCGCTGTGAGCCGTCCCCAACGCCTGCCCGAATTCCAAAGTCACTGGGAAATTTGGGGCAGTGCTACAAAGCAGCCTCTAGGATGCCGAGGAGGTCCTCCAGGCTCGCTTTACGTGGATTCACCCACAATAACCGCTTAATCGCGAACGCCTTTTCGGCAAACTTCGGAAGATGCGATTCATTGCCGCCGATATCGCGAATCCGTTCTGGGATGCCGATGTCCCGCTTGAGTTGTTCGACTGACTCGACGGCGCGGCGGGCCATCGTGTCGACGTCTGAACACACGCTCGCGCCGAGCAACTCGGCGATCTTCGCGAACTTGACTTTACGTTCGGGCAAATTGAATCGCATCACAAACGGCAGCAACAGTCCATTGCCCGCGCCGTGCGAGCAATGCAGCGCACCGCCCATTGGGTACTCGAGTGCGTGGACTAACGCCACTCCGCAGTTCGAGAAAGCGATCCCCGCCAGCGTTGACGCGAGCGCCATGTTGTCGCGAGCTTGGCGATTGTCGGGTTCGTTGACTGCTTGCACGAGGTTCGCGCCGATCATGCGAATTGCTTTTTCGGCGATGACGTCTCCCAACAGGAAGCTGCCTTCATAGGCGCAGGCTTCACCAGGTGGCGTGACGAGCTCGCGGTAGTCGGTCGCCGTGTAGCCTTCGATGGCATGCGTCAAGGCGTCGATTCCGCTATCGGCGGTGACCTGCTTGGGGCAACTGTACGTTAACTCAGGATCGACAATGGCGAGCGTGGGCCGCAGCCAGTTACTCAGCGTACTCACCTTCATCTGGTTTTCGCTGTCGGTCAGAACTGCAGCGTGCGAGACCTCGCTGCCCGTCCCTGCCGTCGTCGGCACACAAATCAGCGGCATCACCGGACCCGGAACACGATCGAAACCAAAATAGTCGGATGGTCCGCCTCCATGCGAAAGAACCGTGGCCGTGATCTTGGACAGATCCATGTTGCTGCCGCCGCCCAAACCAAGGATCGCGTTAGGCCGGAACGGACGCGCTTGGTCGATTGCTGCCACAGCGACTGCGATCGACGGCTCGGCTTCGCCTCCATCGAAGATTTCAACGGAGATACCTGCTGCCCGCAGCGGTTCGACAACTCGCTTTGTAATTCCGAGCTGAACCAGCGTTCGATCCGTCACGACAAAGACACGGCTTAGCTCACGTCGCGTTGCCAGCGCGCCAAGCTGTAGCACCGAGCCCGGCCCAAACGTCAATTGTCCGGCAGTATAGAAATTCCACGTTGAACGCATTTTTACTTCTTTTGCACGAGCTCTTGTACTACCTTTGCGACCGCTTCCGGGTTGTCCTGCGCCTGCAAGGCTTCGATCTTGTCAGGCTTCAGTCCGAGGGCGAGAAGGTGGGTTGCTAATGCCTTCCAGTGCTTTGCTCTAGCTTTGCCTTCCGATAGATAGAGTTCGGTCACCAATTCCTGCGCCCGTTGGATCGCAATCCCTTCGCGGTTATCGTAAAAGTTCTTGATTGCCTTTTGTTGGAATTTTGAGCGTTCGGCCATCCTCATCTCCGTTGTGTGTGCAAAGGCGTATCCGTGCCTGTCATAGTTTATTGACGAGGCATCGTGGCAGAAAGTGGTACGCTCGTAAAGCTCGGTTGCGGGTCTTGGATGGCACGCTACTCCGTACGGGAATTGTCTTTATTTGTGCCCCGCAAGACCGTAAACTGTGATTCATCCTGAGTCCCACCCTGAACCCACCTAAACTGATCCTGCCGATGATTCGTCCCGTGTCGATTTTGGTCTGTTGTGGCCTCGGTATACTGATTTCTGTGAACACAGATCTCTGGGGAGGTGAAGCGGCACTTCACCAACGGGTTGATGAATTAATTGAGGCACGTGCGGGCGGGCCATTGGCGAAGCGAGCGAGCGATGCCGAGTTCCTTCGACGCGTTTATTTGGATCTCGCGGGGACGATTCCATCACTTGAACAGGCCCAAGAGTTTCTGAACGATACGACCGTTGACAAGCGTGTCGCGTTGATCGATCGGTTGCTTGGTAGTCCAGAGTTTCCGAAACGCATGAGTTCGTTGTTCCATGTCATGCTTATGGAGCGACTTGGAGACGACGAAGCATGGGCGAGTTATCTTCAGGATTCGTTTGCCGCAGGTAAGCCTTGGAGCCAGATGGTTCGCGAGCTGGCTAATCCCGATGCCGAAGATGAACAAACGCGCGGATCGGCATTCTTCCTGTCGAAGCGATTGGAGAATTATGGTCAGAATCCTGTCGACTATCCCGGGTTGGTGCGAGATGTCGGGCGTATGTTTTTGGGAGTCGACGTTCAATGCGCTCAATGCCACGATCACTTGTTTGTTGACGAGTATAAGCAAGTGGATTACCAGGGACTGTATGGCTTCCTGGGTACGGCGACGCTGCGCAAGGATGTGAAGTTTCCGGCTGTCGCGGAAAACTTGTTGACTGAGAAAGTAGACTTCAAGTCTGTATTCGTCATGGAGGACGAACGAACCGGCCCGAGGCTACCAGGCGGCGACGAGATCTCGATACCCACGTTTGCCAAAGGCGAAGAGTATCTGGTGCCTCCCGATAGAAAAACTCGCTTTCCCGGCGTTCCCAAATTCAGCCCCTTGCATGAACTTGCTGAACAGTTGCCCAACCATCCGTACTTTCGACGTAACATAGCGAACCGACTCTGGTGGGTGATGATGGGACGCGGTTTGGTGATGCCGCTGGACTTGCACCATGCGGACAATCCTCCGACTCATCCCGAGTTGCTCGAGCTCTTAGGCGATGAACTCGCCTCACATGATTATGATTTGCGGTGGTTCATCCGCGAGCTAGCGATTTCTGATACCTACCAGCGATCGAGCGAATTACCTGCAGACGACGAGTCACCGACCGACACGAGTTATCGAGTCGCGATCGAGAAGCCGCTTTCGACCGAACAACTGCTTGCAGCGATGTTGCGAGCAACTTGCGACGGCAAAGTTCCTGTTGCTGCGGATGAAGGAGCCAGCGAGGGAGAAGCCAGGGGCGATCTTAAGGCGCTGCAGGAACGATTCGCGCAGGCCTTTGCCAATCCGCCTCGCGAGCCGGAAGTGGATTTCGCGCCATCGGTCAAAGCAGCACTGTTTTTCTTGAACGATGGTGTGGTATTGAGTTGGCTTGAGCCGCGGGACACGAATCTGGTCGGGGCTTTGAGCCAATTGGACGATTCGGTGCAGATTGCAAACCAACTCTACCTTTCGCTGCTGACGCGTCTACCTACCGAAGAAGAAGTGGCAGAAGTGCAGAGCTATCTTGATTCGCATGTTTCGAGTCGACCCGCTGCCATCGGACGGCTTGCTTGGGCGCTCCTAGCATCGACAGAGTTTAGTGTGAACCATTGAGCTGTGAGCAAAGGTTGCTCTGTTGATTTGCTTCTAGTTGGGGTCGCTGCGGTCCGAGGCATCCGGTTACACTGGTGTCCGCGAAATCTATTACCTCGGAGGCACACTCGTGCTGCGACTCAAAACGGCGTTGGTTCTGGCTATCCGCTATTTGTTTCTGACGAGATACTCCTGGCTGCTAGCGATTGTCTTGGTGGCGATCGTTCCAGTCTCACAGATCCTCTTACCGCGGCTGCTGGCGAACTTATTTGTCGTTGACCGACCCGAACAACTTTTCAATATCTCCTGGATTTCGATGTGGTGTGCGGCGACCGTAATGGAAACCTTGCGGGCCACGACGATGAACGCGCACCTTCGTTTTGATGACTACCGAATCGCAGCCGATCGATTTCGGGAAGCGTGGGGCATGGAGGCGGTCGACGACACGGTCGACTGGTATCGAAACCGAACGGGCTGGTTCATGATGTTGCTGGGCTTGGCAGTCGCCGTAGGCATGTGGCACCGAATCGTTCAAGCCTGCATTTACAGCACCGTGGAAGATCCTTCCGAAATGTGGATCTCGCAGGTCGGTTCATCTAGCATCGCTGTGATGAAGACGTTCGCTTGGCAGCAAGCGATAGGCGGGCTACTTACAACGGTCGTGTTGCTCGCCAGCTTGAACGTGATCATGATTCTGTTTCACGAGTTGCGGGGCCGACGAGAACGCAGTGCGCCGCCGCGGTGGCGGCAGTCGCTTTATGGGTGGCTCAACGCATTGATGGGCCCGGGTTATTTTCAAACCATCCGGCACTCTGATACGGAAACATCACTGCACCTTGCACCAGGGCACTTTCGTCTTCTTTTGTACACGGCAACATTCCTAGTCTGGTACGTCATCAACTATGTCTCGGCAACAGGCGACCGACCGATGCCGACTGAACTGTCACCGTATCTCGCGTTGTTCTACGCGTTGCTATCGTTGTTGTTGCTCTTGTACTTCTTGCCGGGCTTTGCGTTCTTTTGGGACCGCTATCGAATTCCAGTTCCGCTGCTGATCATAGTGGCGGTCATGCTGTTCTACAGCACCTTTGGTACAGATCATTACTACGAGTTGAATTTGACACCGGAAGACGCTGCCTCGTATCGACCGCCGTATCTCACTGAAGTTTTCGACGCATGGACGTTTCCGTCCGGACCGGATGGGAAACGAACTCTTGTTGTGGTCGATGCATCGGGAGGCGGCATTCAAGCCTCTGCTTGGACGGCCCAAGTGTTGACCGGCTTGCATGGCGTTTATGGCAACGATTTTTCCCGATCAATTGGATTGATCAGCAGCGTCTCCGGCGGAAGTGTCGGAACAATGTTCTATTTGGCCAATCGCGCGGAAGTAGCGCTCTCGCCCGACCCGAGCGTGTCACATAGCGACGCCCTGACTTCAAAGACCATGATGAAGATACAGCACGCGGCACGAGCGTCTGCACTCGAAGCGACCGCGTGGGGGCTCGCCTACCCGGATACACTTCGGACGGTGCTTCCTTTTGCCGTTGAGCGGACGGTCGACCGAGGCTGGGCAATTGAGCAAGTGTGGCAGCAGCGGATGACTTCGACCAGCGTTGACGACATCGATCGCGGGACGTTGGATCTGGTTGATCTGGGAGTCGCAATCCGTGAAAAGCAACTGCCTGTTCCTGTCTTTAACGCGACGCTGATGGAGAGTGGGCAGCGTCTACAAATCTCGCCGGTTCTAGGGCCAGCAAGAAGTCGAACCGACCAAAGCCATCGGTCGGATGCTCCTGATGCGGAAGTTCAGCTGCTCAAAGAGTTCCCTCATGCCCGACCTTTGGTTTCGACAGCAGCTCGTTTATCAGCAACATTCCCTTATGTGACGCCAGCGGCCCGGGCGTCAATTCCACCCGACGTTGAATGCGTACACACGGGGCAATCGGCGATATCAAAGTATCATGTCGTTGACGGAGCTTACGTCGACAACGAAGGCGCAGTGACTTCGGTCGATTGGATCAATCGCTTGTTGGCGTACTACAGGGGAAAAAAGAACGATGAACGCCCGTTCGATCGTGTGCTGCTAATCCGGATTCAAGCGTTTCCCACAAATATCGGACAAGCTTCAGGCATCTTCCCCGACTCGGCGTCGGGTTGGCGAAGTGCATTGATTGGTCCTCTCGATGCCATGATGACAGTGCGCTCCGCATCTCAGACAGAGCGAGGTGACTTGGAAGTCGGCTTGCTCCAAAACGTAACTCAGTCTCGCAAGGAAGTGCAACGACGCGAAGCCGAGCTCAAGAAGATCATTGCCGTCCAAGACGTCATCGGAGACGGCGCCACCCCGAGCGACCCAGATCCGGCTGCCAATGCCAACCTATCTCCCGCTGATTTGGCGCGACTGCAAGCGATGTCGCGCGACAACTCGAACCGCGTTTCCGAAATCACGAAGACAGTCGAGGAGCGGGCGGACGAGGAGATTCGGGATGCGACGGAAGTCGAAGTGTATTCGGTGATGGTCGATTTCCGTTCGCCAGACAAATCACTCAGAATTCCCATGTCTTGGAAGTTGACGACCAAGCAAAAAGCAAACATCGATGACGCGTGGAACGCGATCGTTGACGGCGTGCATCCCCTGGCGCCGCTGGAGGAGTTGGATCAATTCTTTGATCGGATCGATTCGCGGCGTGACAGCCGCTAGTGCGTCGCTGCGGGCTCGTGCGCGATGAAAAAGTTACTGCGACTGTCACCGTCGTCCCGATCACTCAATTGCCGCAGAGTCACCTTTCGTAGCTTCGCGTTCCGGCGCTTCGGTCGTGGGAACCTTGTCTGTTGTCGCGTTGCCTTCCGGTGCGACGGAGGCATTGGCGTCAACCGGCGCCTCTGATTCACTCGCGGTCGTATTGTCATTCGTTGCATCGGCATTCGCGGCGCTGTCGTCCGACTCCTGCGGCGGTCGCTGCCGTCGAGGCGAGCCCTCGCTAGTGTCTCCGCGCCCCGGTCCAGCATTCGCACCATCACCGCGCCCGCCGCGTCCTCGGAACTGACTCATCCGCGCGAGCAATTCGGCTTTAGAAATCGCTCCATCACTGTCCGTATCGATCGCTTCAAGATTCTCTCGCATTCGCGCCGAAATCTCTTCTCCGGTGAGTTTACCGTCACCATCCACGTCCCGTTCAGCAAACATCGCTTCCGGATCGAAGCCGCCGCCGCCCTGGCCTCGTCCTCCGCCTCCGCCCTCACGGCCACTACCTGATCCCGACTCGGGACTGCCGTATTCGCTTTGCTCGGCTCCGGCGAGCCCCGGCGCTACGGATGCGCCCGTCTCGGCTGACCTAATGACAACGGGCTCGGCGAAATAATCTGGGTCGAGGTCGTATTTGAAGTGCGTTACAAAATTGAGCAAGGGTCCGTCTTTGCGATATACGGCGTAGTAGCTGTGAGTCTTTAGGCCAACGCCAGGCGACTCTTGCCCATCCAGGCCGCGCAGCTCGATCGGCATTCCGGCTCGCCAACGGTACGCTTCGACGGTATAGCTGCCGACGAGATAAGTTTCGTTCGGCGACCGCCCGAGTACGCTTTGTACATCGACGTTCGTCATGAGACGATGTTCCGCGGCGGCGTTTACAGTTGCGTTTTCCGAGGCGATTCGTTCATAAGCCCGGTCTACCGAAGGACGGGCCACCTTGTAGTCGTACCACAGCGCAAAGAGTGCGACGGCCAGCAAGCCGACTAACACAATCAATCGCTTATTGCTTCCGTCTTGCGGTGCGTTGGGACCATGCTGATGGTTGTTTGGTTGGTCTTCTGTCGTCATGGAGCCACCTCAGTTTTAGGAGAGGGAAAGATAATCGAAACGGGTCGGTGGTGAGCGAGACGGCAGTCTAGTCTTCCAGTTTTTCCGATACCAGTATCAAAGTTGCTAGAGAATGCCAAATTGGTCGTATGCTTCGGTTGCGCGCATCCCAGATTGGATGGCGTCGCGAACCTGGTTCTCCTGATGCACCTTGTCCCACGCGCGGTCGATGACTTCGCTTTCGACCTCCTGGGGAACTACTACGATCCCATCAATGTCTGCAAATAAGAGGTCGCCCGGTGAGAATCGTACACCCGCTATTTCGACTGGGACGTTAAAGTCGATAACTCGTTGTCGATTCTGGCTATCGTAGGGGCTGGTGCCGCGAGCGAATACTGGAAAGTTCATCCTCCGGATCTTGGCGACGTCGCGAACTGCTCCATCGATGATGGTACCCACACATCCTGCGTTTCGAGCCGCAGTTGAGAGCAATTCGCCCCAAAGGGCGGAATGCATGGAGCCGTTAGCAGCACAGATCATGACATCGTCTGACTGACAGCTGTCGACCGACTCGAGCTCCAATTCGTAGGGATTGGGCACTTCGTGATACATATCGGTCCAGAGAGTTGTCGCACAACGACCGACGAGCACTTCGTCGCAAGCATAGGGCGTCAAACGGACGCGTGGCGATTGATTACGAAGTCCTACTGCATCCAAAGCGTCGCAAACAACGGCCGAGTACAGCGATGCTCGCATCATCGCGATTGTGATTTCCACGACCAACTCCTTTATACTTATCGCTTTCAAGCTGTCGATTCGTGAGTGCGGACGTTGCCGGTTAGTAGGATACACGAACGCATCGCAGTACATCCAGCATCTACCCCTGGAGTCAAATGGCCAAGAGAGCTGACGGAACAGGCAGTCCGACCAAAATCGATCACTTTAGCGTGCCTAGTCGCGCGACAGGATCAATGCCGCCGCTTGGCCGGGACCTGCCTGGCTGAGCACCATGGCAATTGGGGCGGCACCGACGAGCGGCTCGCCTTGGATGACGTTCACCGGACATGCAGGGTCGGGCGTCCCGAAGTTCAGTGTGTGTGGGACTGCGTTGTTTTGAAGTGCTAATACATTGGCGACGGTTTCCACCGCACCACCTCCAGAACCTATGTTGCCAAAATAGCTCTTCAATCCGGTGACCGGCACATCTCCCAAACACTCCCGGATTGCTTGGGCTTCGAGCGGATCATCGACAATTGTGGAGGCTCCATAGGCGCTGACGTAGCCGATGCTTTCAGGGGACATGCCAGCTTTGTCCAAGCTTTGGACAATTGATCGTCGGATGGCGATTCCAGTCACGGGCTTGGGCGTCAATCTCGCTTCGAAACTTTCGCCCATGCCGCGGATTGCCGCCAGCACCTTCGCCCCGCGCCTTTCAGCGTGTTCTCGTCGCTCAATGACAATCGCTCCGGCTCCGTCGCCATTAACCATCCCATCGCGATCGGCATCGAAAGGCCGCGATGCTGCGGTTGGATCATCGTTACGATGGGATAGGTTTGCGTCGCTGCGATATTGAAGTTGAGTTACGCTCAGCTTCGCTCCGAAGCCGCCTGCAATCATCACGTCGGCTCTGCCACGAAGTATTGCATGGGTTGCCTCGAAAATCGCCAGTAAACTCGACACATCACCATGCGTAATCGAATTGCTTGGGCCTCGCGCATCGAATGCAATGCCGACATGGCATGCGGTCATATTCGGAAGATACTTAAGCATCCAGAGCGGGAAGTTCTTTTTCGCGGCTTGCTCCGACCATAAGGATGGATCAACAACTCCATCGACTTTGCAGCCTCGCATTACTTCTGCCAACTCATCGGGCGGACCGTAGAGCATCTCTGATCCATAGACGACCCCGAATCGGTCTGGGTCGATGGTGCCGTTTTCAATACCTGCGGTTTCCGCGGCCATCGCCGCGGCCGCGAATCCCATTTGGATTTCGCGGGACATGACCTTGAGACTTTTACGGGGCGTTACATACTTTTTGGCATCGAAATCCACGACTTCGCCGCCAAATCGCACGGGCATCTCCGTTCCTTGAAGGAGCGAATAGGGACGGATTCCGCTGACGCCTTCAAGAAGCGATTTCCAAAACGGCTCAACGCCAACTCCAATCGGGCTGACGACGCCGACTCCTGTGATCACAATTTCCGAAGATTCTGACATAGTAACTTTTTTGGTTGAGAACTTGTCTAATCGTCGCGCCAGATTCGCCTGGCGATTCTCCCACATGCCGTTGTCGACGATCAAAGACTGAGAAAAAAGCCTTAGGTCTCATCGGGCCATTCGGAATTGGGACCACGGTCGTACACTCGATATGTCTTCGTCAATTTCGCGCCGCCTCGCTTAAGGGTTTTGTAGGACAACTGATTACTCTCTAAAACCCACGAGAATTCGGCTTCTTCCACCCCCCAACGAATGACCTCGGGAACCAACTGTGATAAAATCACGAGTCCGAGGCCCCACTTTTGATACTCGGGCACGACGTTTGTACTGATAATGCGGATTTTCTTGATTGCTCGCCGATTCCAAAATAAACGCAAGAACCCAAATGGGAAGAGGCGACCGTCGATCTTTTTGATTCGAGGATTGTAATCTAGCAGGGCGAACGCCGTCGCCACCGCTCGCCCGTCAACTTCCGCGATGCTGGTCAATTCGGGAACAATCAAGTGCTTCATCGACTCGGCCATATGGTCGACCTCGCCTTCCGAGAGAGGCGTAAACCCCCAGGTCCCGCCCAATGAAGAGTTATAGATGTCCAGAAACATGCGGACGTCGCGAACGAAATGTTTGGTATCCATTTTTCTTAGCGTCACGTGGAAACGCTTCATTGCCTCTTCGACGACGAAGTACAGCTTCTTGTCGAGCGATTCAAGCATCTCAACATGGCCCCAAAATGCATACATATCTTGGGTCTTACGAAAACCACATCCCTCAATCAACTTGGCGTAAAACGGTGGGTTGTACGTCATCATGAACTGCGGCGAACTGTCGAAGCCGTCGATCAGCAGGCCGACCTCATAATTCATCGACGGGTTCATCGGCCCGCGCAGATCGTGGATATCCCGCTCGGCAAGCCAATTAGTTGCCGCCTCGAACAAACCATCTGCGACCTCCTGATCATCGATCGACTCGAAGAATCCGAAGAATCCACGCCGTTCCTTGAATCGTTCGATATGCGGATTGTTGACGATCGCGAGGATACGTCCGACCGGTTTGCCATCTCGCAAGGCCAAAAATGCTTGCCCCTCGGAGTGCTCATAAAATGGATGCTTTGCGAACCCAACGAGCTCTTTCTGGTTTTGACGCAGCGGAGGAATCCAGTGAGGATCGTCACGATAGATCTGCCAGGGCAGCGTTAGAAACTGCTTCTGCTGCCGTTTTGTTTGGACTGGAGTGACGGAAATATCGGACATCAACTGCCTCTTCTGAACGCGGAATCTAATTGGACGGGCTGGCGTTCGCTAAGCTGCGGACTGCTCTATAATAAGCGTTTTCGGCGTACGCGTCTTGTGGGCAATTTGCAGCTAAGGAATTGTGATGACGACTCTTGTAACGGGTGCGACGGGTCTCGTCGGCAACAATGTCGTGCGAATGCTGCGGGATGCTGGCGAAACCGTGCGAGTTCTCGTCCGTGAAACCAGCGATCCGAGACCGCTCGCCGGATTGGACCTGGAGGTCGTTCGGGGAGATGTGTGTGACACGAGCTCCGTGCGGCAGGCTATGGCCGGGGTCGCACAAGTCGTTCATTCGGCGGCGCACGTTCACATCGGCTGGTCGGAGCTTGAATTGCAGCGATCTGTCAACGTCGAAGGAACTCGTAACGTCGCGGCAGCGGCGCGCGATGCCGGCGCCAAGATGGTCCACGTTTCAAGCGTTGATGCTCTCGGTCTCGGATCAAAGGATTTACCAGCGGACGAAGACACGCCTCGTGAAGGAAAACTACTTTGCAGTTACGTCGTTTCAAAGCGCGAATCGGAGCAAGCCTTCCTCGACGAGGTTGGACACGGTTTGGAGGGCGTTATCGTCAATCCTGGTTTCATGCTGGGACCTTGGGACTGGAAGCCTTCATCGGGACGCATGTTGTTGGAGGTTAAAAAGAGATTTACACCTTTTGCTCCGAAAGGCGGATGCTCGGTCTGTGATGTCAGAGACGTTGCCGCAGGCATCTTGGCTGCGCTCCAACGAGGCGCCGCCGGACGGTCCTACATTCTCGCCGGCGAAAACGTGAGTTACCTTGATCTGTGGAAGCGAATCAGTGCGATTACCGGCGGTTCTCCGCCAATTTGCCGAGCTGGTCCGTTGATGCGAATTCTGGCTGGACGCGGCGGCGATTTGCTCGGCAAATTGACGGGCCGTGAGCCCGACGTCAACTCGGCGTCAGTGCGAATGTCTGACATATATAACTACTACAGCATCGCCCGCGCGCAACAAGAACTTGGCTACGTCGTCCGACCTCTCGAAGAATCGATTGCCGAAGCCTGGAAGTGGTTTCAAGCTCAAGGGTACGCCTAGCACTTCGAGTCTGCGAAGAGACACTTGATGCATGTTTTCTATAACCACTGTGGTGAAAGACGACAGGTTCGCCTCGGAAAGCCTCAGGAACAAAGTGGTCCGTTGCGATGCCAACTCTGCAACGAATTGATTCTGACGATCGATGTAGATGCGGCGCGTCCCTGGCTCGAATCACAAGTGGCTCGTAAAAGGGTGCTTTCGGAATCGGGGGAACTAGGAACGCGAAAGCAATCAGCACAGCAGTCGGATAATGAAATCGACCTCGATGGATTGTCCGCCGAGTTGGCCGCTTGCGCGTTGCTGTGCCCGGGATCGTTCGATGCGTGGCGCACTGCTGCTGAGTCGTCGAAGGGAAATCGTGGGCAGGATCTGCGGAGGCTTTGGACCAGTTTGAATAAACCCGTAGAAGTAAAATTCACCCGACACTACGACGAACAGCGAGGTTTTTTACTAGTTCGCCCACCGCGAAATACACCAGGACGGATGCGCGTGGAGTACATTGACGACTCGTACTACATCCTCATGGTAGGTTGCCCTCCCGAATACTCGGCAGTTGGTTGGACCGACCGATCCCATCTACTCCGTGTCGGCGTCCTGAATCCCGTCCCAATTCAACCGGGACAAAGAGAGTGCTGGGGCATGCATTGGTCAACGCTCCGACCCATGAAAGAACTCTTCGACCAAGCGCACAGCAGTGGGCCGCTTGGTGTAATTGCTCGATGGTTCGCCGATCTTGTCGGCGGATAACCGGCTGATATGCGGCGCAAGAACAAAAAAAGCCAGCGATTGCTCGCCGGCTTCTTGTGCGTCTGACCGTATTAACTACTTAAAGCGGTGTGACACTCTCGGCCGCTGGGCCCTTGGGACCCTGGCCTTCTACATACTCGACTCGCTGTCCTTCTTGAAGCTCGTCGAAACGCGCTCCACCTTGGAGAGCTGACATGTGGAAAAACAAGTCCTTTGTTCCTCCCGTGTCGATGAATCCAAAACCCTTTTCCGTCAACCGCTTGATTGTACCTTCTGGCATTCGTCTACTTCCTCAAAAAAAACCTATATGGCGGCACCCGAAAAACGTCCTCGAGTCGTCCCGCCCTGACTTCCGTAGTATATCGGTTGCGGCAAATGCGTCAATTTGTCCTAACGACAAAAAACAACGAATTTCAACGAAGCATTAATTGTGAACTCAGACCAATTTGCTAGCTCAATTGAGGATCAAACGACTTCCTTTCGACTGGAGATTTGATCTCCGACCCGATTCCAGCTTAAATACGAGCGTCTGCAAGTCTCGCAGACATGTATACCCTGAAAATCATTGATAGGACGCAAAATGACACACTCGCCACATTCCCTGAACTCGCTTCTACTAGTTTGTCTGTTTCTCGGCATGGTTGTTGGCAAAACCGAATCGGCAGCACTCGCTGAGGGCGTTCAGGAGTATCTTGTTTACGTCGGCACTTATACTCGCGGCGGCAAAAGCAAGGGCATCTACACGTTGAAGTTGAACATGAAGACGGGCCAACTCACTGAAGTCGGTGCTACCGCAGGGGTCGTTAACCCCTCATTCGTCGCGATTCATCCCAGCAACAAGTTCCTCTATGCCGTGGGCGAAATTGGAGAATTTGACGGGAAGCCCACCGGGGGAGTCACCTCCTTCTCGATCAACCCCAAGGATGGCGCACTGACCAAGCTCAATGAAAAGTCGTCTGGTGGCGCCGGCCCCTGCCACCTAGTCGTGGATGGATCCGGGAAGAATGTGCTTGTCGCGAACTATGGAGGCGGCAGCGTAGCCTGCCTCCCAATTAACAAGGACGGGACGCTCCAAGATGCTTCGTCGTTCATTCAGCACGCAGGTTCCAGCATCAACAAACAACGGCAAAGCGGCCCGCATGGCCATTCCATCAATCTTTCGCCTGATAACAAGTTCGCGTTTGCTGCTGACCTGGGCCTCGACAAGGTGCTGATTTACGCATTTGATGCGGAACAAGGGAAGCTTACTCCGAACGACCCAGCGGCGGTCGAGATCGAACCCGGTTCTGGACCTCGCCATTTTGCGTTTCACCCGAGCGGCGCGTTCGCATACGTGATCAACGAGATGGCGCTGACCGTCACGGCCTTCGAGTACAACAAGGAGCAAGGGCGGCTAAAGACGATACAGACGATTTCGACAATTCCAGATGCCGACCGCAATCAACCAGGATTAAGTACCGCTGAGGTTCGAGTTCACCCCTCAGGTCGATTCCTTTACGGATCAAACCGCGGGCATGACACCATCGTGGCGTTCCAGATCGATCAAGACACCGGTAAGTTGACATATATCGAGAACGAATCTACACGAGGCAAAACGCCACGTAACTTCTTTATCGACCCGACAGGCACCTACCTCTTGGCCGAGAACCAGGGAAGCGATTCGATCGTCGTCTTTCGTATCAATGAAAATACCGGCGCATTGGAACCGACAGGAAACAGTATCGATATTCCGGCACCAGTTTGTATTCGCATGATGCCGGCACCGTAAGATTCGTTCGAAATCTCTTCAGGACTTCCAACTTTTAGCGATCGTGTCGCGGCATGAAGTAAAACTGAGCTGATTGCGCCAAAACCACCGGCGTAAAGTCGACATAAATCGTTCCGGCACAGGGAACAATCCAATAGGCTGCCCGCCATCTGACGCTTATACTCGAATAAGTTCCCAGCGCACGGTAGGCCTAGCAGAATGTTTCAACTTCCGATTCTCGGCAATTCACGCTCCAGTGATCCGTTGGCACAACTTAGTGCGGACGTTGTACCGCTTGGTGCGCGGAAGGCGTTGCCGATGTCCCGGCGCGAGATGGAAGACCGCGGTTGGGACGAAGTCGACATTGTGTTTGTTACGGGTGACGCCTACATCGATCATCCAAGCTTTGCGATGGCGATTCTCGGGCGCGTACTAGAGGCGGGCGGATTTCGAGTTGGCATCGTCTCCCAGCCCAACTGGCAAAAGGTCGATGATTGGCAGCGATTTGGCAAGCCGCGTCTGTTTTATGCAATCAGCGCTGGCAACATGGACTCGATGATCAATCACTACACGGCGAACAAGAAAGTGCGCAACGACGATGCCTATTCACCCGGAGGCAGGATCGGCATGCGACCGGATCGCGCTACGCTCGCCTACTGCCAGCGTGCGAGACAGGCCTATAAGGGTGTGCCGATCATTGCCGGAGGCGTTGAAGCTTCGTTGCGTCGGCTGGCGCACTTCGACTACTGGTCCGAGAAGGTCCGCCGCTCGATTCTGCTCGATGCCAAGGCAGATCTTGTCGTCTTTGGTATGGGCGAAGACATCATTTTGGAAATCGCTCAACGACTGGCGGCGGGTCAGCAAGTCTGCGATCTGCGCAACATGCGGGGTGTGGCTTATGCCCTCGGTGCTTCCGAAACGCCGCCCGATGACGCGATTACGCTGCCCAGCTATGAACAAGTCGCTGTCGACAAACCGACTTTTGCCGAAGCCACCAGGATTATTCACAACGAAACCAATCCTTACAACGCTCGCCGGTTGGTGCAGTTCCACGATCGGCAAGCTGTTGTCTGCAATCCACCTCGCTTTCCGATCAGCCAAGCCGCAATGGATCGCATCTACGGATTGCCATATACCAGGAAGCCGCATCCAAGCTACCAGGAACCAATTCCTGCGTTTGACATGATCAAGGATTCGGTGACGATCATGCGAGGCTGCTTCGGCGGTTGCACGTTTTGTTCCATCACCGCTCATCAAGGCCGCATTATTCAGTCGCGTAGCCACGATTCGATCATCGGCGAGATTGAGCAAATGGCCAGCGACCCTAAATTCAAAGGGATTGTCAGTGATATTGGTGGACCAACCGCCAACATGTATCAGATGAAGTGTACGCGGCCCGAGGTTGAGGCGATCTGTCGCCGTCAATCCTGCGTACACCCGACGATTTGCAAGCTGCTAGGCACCGATCACGGGCCGCTGGTGCAGTTGATGAAGGACGTACGCGAAGTGCAAGGCGTCAAGAAGGTGATGGTGGCTAGCGGCATCCGCATGGACTTGGCCCGTCGTTCACCTGAATACATGCGCGAGCTGGCTCGGCACCACGTCGGCGGATTGTTGAAGGTCGCGCCCGAACACACAGATCCCAATGTGCTCGAACTGATGCGAAAGCCCTCGGGCGACGACTTCGAGGAGTTCACCGAGATCTTCAACGCCGAGTCAAAGAAGGCCGGCAAGAAGCAGCACATTGTGCCCTATTTCATCGCCAGTCATCCGGGCAGCGACCTCGACGCGATGATTCATTTGGCCGTCATGTTGAAGCAAACCGGGTATCGCCCGGATCAAGTCCAAGATTTTATCCCGGCTCCCATGGACGTTGCTACTGCGATGTACTACACGGGCCTCGACCCTTTTACGAAGAAACCGGTTTATATTGCACGGCACCTTCGCGACCGTAAGCTGCAGCGCGCGCTGATGCAGTTCTTCAAACCCGAGAACTATTTTGAAGTCCGCAAAGCGCTGGAACAAGCAAAACGGACGGACTTGATCGGCGACGGCTGTGACTGTTTGATTCCGGCTCAGCCTCCCAAAGAGGCCATCACCAAGCGTCGCAAGGACGCCAACAAACGCTTCCGCGGCGAATACGTCCACAAGATCACCGGTGAACCAAAGCCAAAGAAGAAACAGAAGCGAAAGCAGTCACGACACGAGCCCGGCCCCGGCTATCGCCCCAAGTAGGCTGGTTGCAAGCGATCACTCTACACTTGCTCAGTTTTTTGGCTTTGAGCACTTTCGGCGTGTGTGAGCACATCTCCGTACATTGCAATTGAACTGGGACCACGTCTGCACGCGGCAATCTACGACAGCGATGTAGCCGTGCTTGTGGGACAAGAGTGGAGTCGACGGCCTTCGCGACCCGGAGTGCTGCGACTACATTGGAGCTGCGCGAACATCAGTCGCCGAAATCGAGGATGAGGAGCTTCTAAGTGTCCGCCACGCAATACGAATTCGACGTTCTTGTGATTGGCACGGGACCAGCTGGCGAAGGTGCGGCGATGCAGGCTGTTAAGCAGGGCAAGCGAGTTGTCGCGATCGAGCAACTCGAACAAGTCGGCGGCAGCTGCACTCACCGTGGCACGATTCCCAGCAAGGCGCTGCGGAATGCCATTTTCAAAGTGACAGAAGCGTGGCGCGATCCGCTGCTTGCCGGCGTCACAAAACGCCCCGGATTTCCGGAGTTGCGAAAAAGTGCCTCAGCCGTGATTTCTCAACAGGTCGCGATGCGCCGCGGCTTCTACGATCGGAACAGCGTCGAAGTTCTACGCGGTGCGGCGCGATTCTCGGATCCACATACGATCGCGGTGGGCGACCGCAGCGTGACCGCTGAGAACATTGTTATTGCGGTCGGCTCCCGGCCCTATCACCCCGAGGATGTCGACTTCAGTCATCCTCGCGTCTTCGACAGTGATACGATCCTGGATTTGTCGTTCAATCCAAAATCCATCACGATCTACGGAGCGGGTGTTATCGGCTCGGAGTACGCCTCGATTTTCCGCAACTTGGGCGCGAAGGTAAACCTTGTAAATACTCGCGCTAAACTGCTGGAGTTTCTGGACGACGAAATCATCGATGCGTTGAGCTATCACCTGCGCGATCAAGGAGTGCTCATCCGCCACGGTGAGGATTGCGAACACATCGAAGGTTGCGACGACGGGGTTGTGTTGCATCTGACAAGCGGAAAGAAGTTAAAGACGGAAGCATTGCTGTGGGCGAACGGTCGGCAGGGGAACACGGATATTGACTTGTCAAATGCCGGTCTCGAAGCCGATTCACGCGGCCAGCTCGTCGTGAACGATGTGTTCCAGACATCGGTTCCGCATATCTACGCCGTTGGCGATGTGATCGGATTTCCTTCGCTCGCCAGTGCCGCCTACACCCAGGGCCGCGCTGCCGCAAGTCATATCGTCGGCGAGACTGATCTTGGGATCAGGGCGGAACTGGTGCCGACCGGCATCTACACGAGCCCCGAAATCAGTTCCATCGGTAAGACCGAGCGCGAGTTGACGTCCGGCAACATACCGTATGAAGTGGGCCACGCGCACTTCAAAAGCATTGCCCGAGCTCAGATCACCGGACAAACAGTCGGGATGTTGAAAATCTTATTCCATCGCGAAACGCTGGAGTTGCTCGGAGTACACTGTTTCGGTGCCAACGCTTCAGAGATCATTCACATCGGCCAAGCGATTATGAGTCAGCAGGGCGATGCAAACTCGCTGCTGTACTTCATCAACACGACGTTCAACTATCCTACGATGGCGGAAGCCTATCGGGTTGCGGCCTTGAACGGGTACAACCGCTTGTTTTGATGACGGCTCATGTATCGTGACGCGTGACCTTGGAGCGCATCGACCTTTCAAATACTGCCTCACGGCCAGCAGCACTCGCGTTAGTTGCGAGTGAAGCGGCAAAAGTGTGCGGTTAGCGCAAGTTCTCTTCCGTATAAAGCGACAGCTCGATCATTCGCTCGAGCAACTGTTCGGGGCTGTAGCCCGGGAAGTTGTGGAAGACGAGTTCCTTCGCGAACAAGCGACAGACGTATCGCAGTTTCAAGGTCTTCTGACGCGAGGCGTACACGAAATCGCGATGCCCGTTATTGACGATGACCAGATTTTGGTCAGTGTCATAACGTGACCGCCATAATTCGCCGGGTGCTTTCTCGAAGGTGTAGTCTGGCAAACCTTGCTGGTTGTTTGATTTTGGTTTCTCAGGCAGCAACGAGTCGGTGACGGTGACTAGCGCTTCGGCCGTATACTCAGCACGCTCCTGTCCGACGGTTACGCGAAGTCGGACGAGTTCCGGGTCGTCGGAGGTGGTCAGCGTGACGATCTCCTGGTTGTCATTTTCGAGTGTTGCGTGACCGTCGGCAACTTCCCAACAAAAACGCAGGCCTTCTTCGACCAAGCGGCCTGCACGATCGCGGGGAATTGCGCGAAAGGTCTTTTGCTGACGCACCGGCACGACGCAACTGGCGGGCGACACGCGGACGCTGTTGAGCGGGCCAGCATGATCAAAGAATGCTTTTTGCTCGCGAACTTCGTGGGCGTTGTTCCGTACCGCCGAGTCGGTGAGCGGAGTGCCAGGACGTTGAGCATGCTTGCCGCGGTTGGCGACGCCATACACCTCGAACCAATCGTATTCCTCTTCCGGCAGTGCGAGCATCGCTTCTTTGAAGGCACGCTGAATTGATTTCAAGGTATCGCGGTTGACTTCGTCCTGCTCCGCCTGCTTCTGTTCGGCGATTATCTCGTCCAACCTGGCTTCTAGCGGCGCGAGCGCTTCGAGGAAATCGACGTAGGCCTTGTCTTGGATCACGCCCAGTCGCGTTCCCGGTGTGAGGTGCAAAAACGGCGCATCCACAACACCTTGGAGATAACCGGAGGACCAGGGCGGCTTGGCCATACCATCGATATCGGTCAGACGCTCGATCACACGCGTTCCGGATCGATAGAGACCAACGTGATTCTCTGGATTCGGTTCGCCCAAGTACAACTCGACGTAAACGTCACCGTGGGGAGTTGTTGGTTTTGGTAAATGGTGGAGTTGCCGACCGGAAAACGCCTGTGGTTCAACGACATACTCCGCGCGCGCCGTGCGATCGATGATGCGAATCTCGACGCCTGAGTTACGAATGCGGTCACGTAACTCGGACGCCAAGTACCATTGCAGCTTCTCGCCGCTGAAATGCCGAATGCCCGGCAGCAATGGCTTGATGGTTAACTGTGTCCCGCGATCCGCGACCAAAGTGCGGCGCGGCATGACGCGGTAGCCTGGATCTCCCTTTGACATTCGCATTTCATACGATTTGCCATCCTTCCCGGTCGAGACCAAGCTCAGCTCTTCTCCAACCGTCCAGAAGCTCAGCAGTCCAATGCCGAACTCGCCTTGCAAGCCCTGCTCGCCGTGAGCCTTCATTTCTCGCTTGATAGAATCGCAAATGTGCGTGGCGACGTACTTGAAGTCAGGGACTCCGTTTTCATCCGCCGGGACCCCGTTTCCATCATCGAGAATGCGAAGATAGGGCTGTCCTTTTTCGCGGCCCCGTATGATAGTGACCGTTTGCGCATGCGCATCGATGCTGTTCTCGACGAATTCCGCGACGGCCTTTAATGGGTTGGACTGCGACAAAGCAATGATGCTGATCGCGTTCCAGTGGTCGCCAATTCGCAATTTTCCTGATGACTTGTAGTCCGAATGGTCAGCGGCATCCGTCTTGGGCATGTGTTCTCACCGTCTCTCGTGGGTTCTTGAGCGTGGTATTATAGGTAAAATGAACGGAATTATGCGACCGGGTGGCTTCATCGACCGGATTGCATGAATCGCGGCAAGTTGCGTGGCTCGTGGAGCAGTTCGCGAATGATCTCGCGCGGATATTTCACTTTTGGTTCGTTTCTGCCGCTAACCGTGGCCAAGCTCAATCTGCCCTGGCTATAATCGCGACTATGCCGCTTACGTTGAAACAATTCGTCGAAAATGTCAGCCAAAGCGGCTTGATGGAAGCTGGCGAAGTCAATTCGTTCTGTGAAAACCTTCCGCCGGAGCGGCGAGACAGTGTGCAGGATTTGGCCAAGCTGCTGGTGCGTGAGCGGAAGCTGACCAAGTATCAGGCTCAGATCATCTATCAGGGAAAACACCAAGGACTAAAGTTTGGCGAGTACACGATCCTCGACAAGCTGGGTGAAGGCGGAATGGGCGTCGTGCTGCGGGCGCGGCATGGGCGAATGGAACGCGAGGTCGCCATCAAAGTCCTTCCGGCCAAGTCTTTGACGAATCAGCAAGCGATCGACCGGTTCTATCGCGAGGTGCGGGCGGCTGCCAAGCTGATTCACCCCAATATCGTCACTGCCTTCGATGCTTCGGAACACGCGGGGTCGCACTATCTGGTTTTGGAATTCGTCGATGGGAAAGACCTTTCGCAGATACTGAGCGAGAGCGGGCGGTTGCCGGTGGCGCAGGCAATCGAGTGTACGATCCAAGCTGCACGCGGCTTGGAATATGCTCATTCGAAGGGGCTGATTCATCGCGATATCAAGCCCGCGAACCTGTTGCTCGACAAAGATGGCACCGTAAAGATTTTGGACTTGGGCCTGGCTCGCCTAGAACAGGAAAACGCTTCGCGTGACGGATTGACCAAGAGCGGCCAGATCATGGGCACCGTTGATTACATGTCCCCCGAGCAGGCTCGTGATACCAAAACGGCGGATGCGCGTGCCGACATCTACAGCCTCGGATGTACTTTGTATCGGCTGCTCACCGGCATGCCGCTCTACGATCGCGACACCATCATGAACAAGATGATGTCCCACGCCAGCGATCCAATTCCAAGCTTGAAAGCCGTCCGGGCCGAGATACCAGAGCGGTTGGACGCCGTGTTTCAGAAGATGGTAGCGAAGCGAGCTGATGATCGCCAGCAATCAATGACCGAAGTGATCGCGGATCTAAGTATGGCGATTGCTTCGACGTCGCTTCCCGAACAACGGGTTACAGGACAAAACTCGGACAGCGCCCTCACCAATTTCTTTGCTGGACTGAATTCCAACAGCGGCGTGGCAACAACACCAGCGACGCACATAGACGCGCGAGTGGTCGAAGAGACGATCGATTTGCATGCCAACTCAGAAGGAACCGCTCCGAACATCCCACAACAACCGTTGGTTGCGCCCTCTCGTCCCGTGCGTCCCAAGCGTGTTGCGCCAAAACGCCCCGCGACCGAAAGTGCCGGTAAGCGAAAGTGGCTGCTCTGGTGCGCGATTGGTGGCGGCGCACTCTGCGTGGCGCTGCTATTGGGTGTCATGAAAATGATGGTCGGCTCTGGAGCCGATTCTTTAACGAGCGTCGCGTCGACCGACGCTACGGTTGCTGATGTAGACCCGCGACCAAAACTATTTGATTTCCCAGAACCAGTGGTACTGACGCCTGGTCCTTGGTACGACCTGCTTCCGTTGGTTAGCAGTACCGATGCAGCCATAGGCTCGTGGAATGTCTCCTCGCGTGGCCTGACGACAACGGAACCCTTCAGGGATGCAACGATACGAATCCCGGTCATACCCCAAGGAAGTTACCGGGTGCATACATCGTTTACCCGGAACAGTGGCGAGCATTCCGTGAACTTCAGCTTCCCGGTCAAGGATCGGATGTTTGGTGTTTGGCTCGACGCTGGAGGAGGTGTGAGTAGTCTGCAGGCAGGCAATGGTCAGCAAGGTGATCGAACTCGCGTGCGTGTCGATCCTGACCACCTACAATCTGGGTACCGTTATGACGTCATAGTCGATGTGCAACTCCAAGACTCAGATGTCAAAATTGACTTCGAATTGAACGGTGTCAGCCACTTGAGTTGGTCCGGACCTCAGGCGGCGCTCGCAAAGAACACTCTTCTCGGAGCGTTTAGCCTGGGGAGCTATGAAGGCGACACTGATTTTCACGAGTTGCAACTCAAAGTGTTAACCGCTGCTGCCAGCGTGAACCCTGCTTCCGGTAAAGATCCGGCAGAACTTATTGTCGATGATTCTATCGTGACTCAGGGTGTTGGTGAGCGATTGCTATTCAATGGCCGTGACCTAATCGGCTGGCAACCGGTTGGCGATTCTGACTTGTGGGTCGTAAAGGGCGGAATACTGTCCGCGACGGGACACGGTACAGGATGGTTATCGACCGAGCAGGAGTTCAGCGATTTTGCGTTGCGGTTGGAATTTCGCTTGCCGGCTGAAGGCAACAGCGGCGTGTTCCTGCGAGTTCCGCGTAGTGGGGGGCTGAGTGGCAGCGAGTTTGTCGAAGTCCAGATCTATGATGGTCCTCCGTTGAACAATGGGAACCATACTGGATCGCTATTCAACATCGCAAAGCTCGGGCCGTCGACCGCTCAACGACCTGCGGGCGAGTGGAATTCGATGGAGATCGTCGCACGGAAATCGCGAATCACGGTTTCCCTGAATGGTCAGCAGTTGCAAGACGTGGATCTCAGCGATGTAACAATTCCAGGTCAGATGGTAACCAATGCCGCTCGATCCACTGGCTTCATTGGACTACAGTGCCTTGGCACGATGGCGGAGTTCAAAGATATTCGTATCAGACCGCTCTGACCGACCGACGAGTCGCCCCTGTGTGGCGGTTCACATTCGTTCGAGTTAGCATGTGTCCTCAGCACTGCGATCGAGGAGAGAAAGTATGCGGGAAGACGAAGCATTGCATCGCAAGGGTCTTACGCGGCGGGGCTTGTTACGGATCGGCGCTGCCGGTGCGATGGGCTTGTCGCTTTCGGAGTTGTTGGCTGCTGGGGGTGAAGCCGGAATTCAGGCTCGGGCAGATTCCCTGATCATCATCTTCTTGAATGGCGGGCCCAGTCACCTCGATATGTGGGATATGAAGCCCAACGGGCCGACCGACATTCGTGGCGAGTTCAAATCGATCGCCTCTTCCCTAACGGGAGTTCAACTCTCGGAGCATCTCCCGAAATTAGCCCGGCAGATGCATCTTTGTACTCTCGTACGTTCAATGCACCACAGTGTAAACAATTCTCATGCGGCCGCCGTGTATGTCTCGATGACAGGGCATGATCGCGGCGAACAAGGCGGTGGCTTTCAACCAACCGACAATCCAAGTCCCGGTGCGCTTGCCGCCTTGCTCCGGCCAACGCCGCCAGAGGTCGCTCCGCATGTGACCATGCCCTACAAGACGCTCGAAGGCGCAACCGGCCCGCCACAACCAGGCTTCTTCGGCGGGTGGCTTGGTCGCGGCTACGATCCGTTGTGGATTCTGAAAGATCCGAACGCAGTCGAATTCTCGGTGCCCGAGTTCACGCTGCAACAGGATGTTCCAGCCACGCGACTTGCTAACCGGAGCCAGTTGCTGTCAGACCTTAACGTCCATCTGCGAGGCGAATCGGCGGGGCCGTTGCGAGCCATGCACCGTTTCCAGCAACAAGCGACGGACATCTTGACGTCGAAGAACACGCAAGCCGCCTTTCGTATTGAGAAAGAATCGGAGGCGATGCGAGATGCTTACGGTCGCAATATCTACGGCCAAAGCGTTCTGTTGGCGAGGCGATTGATCGAAGCAGGAACGCGCGTCGTGACCGTATCCTGGGCACCCGATGCCAACGCGACTTGGGATACACACAGCGGAAACTTCGCAAAACTGAAAGATACGCTTCTCCCTCAGTTCGATGCAGCGAGCAGCGCCTTGTTGAGCGATCTTCATGAGCGCGGAATGCTGGATCGCACCTTGGTCGCGGTACTCGGCGACTTTGGTCGGACTCCAAAGATTAATGGTAACAACGCGGGCCGCGACCACTGGAATTATTGCTATTCACTGATGCTGGCTGGCGGTGGAGTTCGTCCCGGCTTCGTTTACGGAGCCAGCGACAAGCAAGGTGCGTTCCCCGCTGACCGACCTACAGCCCCGGCTGATATCATGGCCACCATCTATCATCAACTCGGAATTGACCATCGTCGTATACTCTACGACCGCTTCGGTAGACCTCACCGGATCATTCCGACCGGTGGTGTGATAAGAGACTTACTGGCCTAGACGGGTAGTGTGCTATGTTGATCGGATACGTCAGCGACGAACGCTATGTTGCCCTTCCCGACGTGCAGCTTGAATTTGTGCGTGGTTCCCTGAACATTGAAGCCCGGTCGCGTGCATCCGGTGCCGTGTTCGCCGATATCGAGCCGGGTGAATATACAGTTATCCTGGCGAAGCCTGGCTACGGATCAAAGCGAGTCCAAATCGTCGCGTCCACCGACCGACCTTATCACTTTCGGTTGCTTAAGGATTCGTTGTTGGGATATGCCTGGCCCAAGTGGGTGCAATCCGGCGAGAAGTCAGAGTTTCGTGTGCACTCGGACGAACAATTCAAGCTCTCGCTATGGCGTTACGGTTGGACCAAAGAACTGGTGACGCCCATTGGTTGGTTCGACGAGCATGGACCGCGGGCTACGGTCCAGATAACACCCGACGGAGACTACACGCAGACCGGAGTGCAGTGGAACAAGTTCGGCTACAGCAGCCCCAACCATAAGCAATACGTCACGGCTCCAGAGCGGAGCGGTTTGTACTACTTCCATGCGAAAGGCGAATCGGGCAAGTTCTTTTCGTTTCCCTGGATTGTTGCGCCTGAGAAGCCCACCGCGCCGACGGCGGTTTTGCTCTCAAACATTACGTGGAACGCGTATAACAGCTTTGGAGGCCGCAGCAACTACATTCATCCTGACACATTTCCGCCCACACCAACGGTTAACGCGAGACTAGAACTTCGTCGCTATACCGACCCCGATCACATCAGCTACGACACGACCGACTACGATCCGTTATCGTTCGATCGCCCCGAACCCATCAATCACATTCCCGAGGACGAAGAGATCACGGGACCGATCGAAGGACGCGCTCCTTGCCACATTGCACCGACTGAATGGAGACTGCTCGGCTGGTTGGAACGTGAAGAGTTTGCTCATGATGTTTATGCTGAAACGCAATTGCACTTTGGTACGTTAAACCTTGACGATTACAAACTATTGATCATCAGTACGCACCCCGAGTACTGGTCGAGCGAGATGTATTTCAAGGTGAAGTCGTGGGTGTTTGAGCGAGGCGGTCGGTTGATGTATTTGGGGGGCAATGGATTAAATTGCGATGTGGAGTTCCTCGATGAGCAGACTTGCATATATCGCAATGATGATTCGCGCAAACTTACCGCCATCGGCAACAACTTCGAAAGTCGCTTTCACCTGCGTCAGGAATCCGAGGCAAATCTGTTGGGTGTGGTCTACGATGAGCGAGGGATCATGACCGCCGCGCCCTATGAGGTCATCGAAGCCTCGCACTGGGTTTTCGCCGGCACGGGGCTCAGCAACGGCGACACATTCGGCCACGAGAGTCAGCACCAACGCATTCCTGGCGGGGCGTCGGGCCATGAGACGGACAAGATCTCGCCCTCCTCGCCATCCAGCACGAAGCTACTTGCGCGAGGCCTCAATCCCGACGAGGGCGGAGCCAACATGGTGGTCCATGAACCGGGCAATGGCGCCGCCGTATTCTCGACTGGGTCAATCAACTGGCCCAGCTCATTGTTGGTCGACAGGCAAGTTTCGCAGATTACCGCCAACGTCGTGCGTCGTTTTGCTCAGTAGCTATGCCCAGGACGTTCGTTGCCGCGCGAGGCGTTTCGGCAACATGTTGCGATAAGTCAACGCATTGGTCGCCACCTATCGCAAACGATCGCATCGCTTCGAACTTCTATCATGGCAGGCACTTGCGTCTGCCCATCGTGATTCGAACGGACGGCTGGCATCCAGCGTGCCCTAGGTAGAGGTCTCTTCCAATTCCGGAGATCTCAATATGGCTCGCTCCAGATTCGCCGCTTTCGTTTTGTTGTGGCTAAGTGCGGTCGCGGTGCCGAGATTTGCCGGTGCCAGGGACTTGGTTGTCGTGTGGCTGGAAGATGGACGGATGTTGACCGGTGAAGTTGATCCACGAACCGACGGCGAGCATCTATGGTTGCGATCAACTTCCCCAACCTTCGAGATCGCAACGTCTGCTGCCTGGGAGCGTATAAAGGCCGTAAATGCGAACGGCGAGAAACTAGCTGTCGCCGAGTTCTCGAAGCGAATCGACGAATTTCGAACACAGGAGCCAAAGGCTAATGAGTTGCCGATTCCTGCACCTAGCACGACGCCAAACATCGCTACCACCGTCACTCGCGCGATCCCGCAGCATAACGCAGCGACTCGAGTTGCTTCACTGGATGTCGAGGCGAGGGTGGCGAACTGGGATCAAGATGCAGCGACCGATGGTATTGAAATTCGCGTGATTCCACGAAACACATTTGGAGAGATCATTCCCGCATCGGGCCAGATCACAGCAACCTTGATCGGTCGCAATCAACTCCCGACACGCGACCGCGATGCCTTTCCACAACTTGGTCGCTGGTCGTTACGGGCCGACACGAGTGACTTCACTCCCTACGGCGCCGCGTACCGGCTCCCGTTTCGGGGCCGCCACCCCGACGAGGACTCGTCGCTCGCCATTCACGGTCTGGTCGAAGTGTCGTTTTACGTCGCAGGTCAGGGTCGCTTTACATCGGATGCAGCTATTTATCTGCAAACCTTCAATCCCGTGCGCCGAGATCTGCAACGTCACGCCCTTGAACGCGATCGATAGGTAAGAGCCAGCGAGCAGTCGTCCCGTCGCTCGACAATGATTGGCTGGCCTATTTCTAAATGGATGTCCGCGAGGAATGTTGCCAAAGTGTCGTCGGACCATCAACTACGGATCCCGTGTCCGTGCTTCGTTGAACCACTTTCGGAGCGCGGCGCGTTGGGGTGTGTTAAACAGAACCCAAGTGTCCGTATGTGCCGTGTCAGGTAGTGGTACGAACGTGAAGTTCCCGCTGGGATAGGCCTCCCGCAAATAGTCCTGCGTCGCCGCAACGCTGTTCTCGTGACTGATGAATTGCGGTCTGTGCGCCAGTCGCTGAAGCCTCTTTCCGGCAGCAATCCGGTCGCTGTCCGAATACGGCCACGCCTTCACGCCATCGTAGTGGCTGTGACAAATGAATCCGCGCCACAACGAGGCGATTTCGTCATCGCGCAGTCCGATGTAATTGCAGGCGATCGCGCCTCGCGAGAATCCCACGAGGAACACATTATCGGCATCGCCACCATACTCCGCACAAACACGCTGCACGGTGTGCTTGCAATACTTCACCGTCGCATCAACATCGCCCCACCAAGTCACTTCATTTTTCATCTCTTTCCGATTCACATAGGGCATGCAAACCCAGATCACACCCTCGCCGGCGGACAGTCCGTAGCCCAGACTGCTGCCCTCCACGGTCCCCAGGCTCGATTTATACTTGTTACCGGCATACTCAACGACGACAGGATACTTCGTTCCAGGTTGCCAATCCGTTGGAAGGTAGAGCAAGTGATAGACATCGGTTCCTGCATAGTCCGAATTGACTTGACGTACGCGCTTACCTGCTGCCGGAAGTTCGTCTATCACCGGCGGAACGACAAGATCCGCCGTAGGGACATTCGCACTTTGGCTTAGAGTTGTCGCGTTGATGTCGTTCTCTTGGGCTACTGTCACTGAGTAAACGACCGCGACGATCAGCAGGGGCATCCAAGCGCGTCGCATCATTTTGTTGCCTCGCCGGCGTTCGTTTTGTTTCATTGGTGGTGACGTGTGACAGAGGCTCAGATGTTTTGGATACGGAAACTGCGATACGCGGCGCGAGGTCAATACCGGCTCAGGCCAGCAATTCGTTGACGACTCGTGCCGGTTCGACGCCCGTAAGCCGTTGGTCCAGTCCCTGGAATTTGACCGACAGCCGATGATGATCGAATCCGAGTTGGTGCAAGATCGTTGCATGCAAGTCGCGAACGTGGACTTCGTTCAGGGTCGTCTTGAATCCGAAGTCGTCCGTTTCGCCGTAGGTTACGCCGGGCTTCATACCGCCGCCTGCTATCCACATTGTAAACGCGTTGGGATGGTGGTCGCGGCCATCATTTCCTCCACCCTGCACCATCGGTGTGCGGCCAAATTCACCGCCCCAAATGACCAGCGTCTCTTCCAGCAGGCCCTGCTGTTTCAAATCCTTGATCAATGCCGCGCACGCCTGATCCGTGTTGAGACAGTTCTTTTTTAAGTCTTTCACGAGGTTGCCGTGCTGATCCCACGCTTCGTGGAACAGTTGAACATAGCGTACCCCCCGCTCAACAAGCCGTCTCGCGAGCAAACAGTTTTTGGCGAAGGATGCTTTTGCCGGGTCGACGCCATACATATCGAGTACGTGCTGTGGTTCGGAGGAAATGTCCATCAGCTCGGGACCGCTGGCCTGCATGCGGTAAGCCATCTCAAACGAGTTGATTCTCGTGGCGATCTCTGGATCGCCGGTGACAGCAAGTCGTTGACGATTCAAGTCCGTGATCGCATCGAGTGAATCGCGTTGGACCTGATCGTCGATACCTGCCGGATTGGACAGGTACAGCACGGGGTCGCCTACACTGCGAAGCTGCACTCCTTGATAAACCGTTGGCAAGAATCCGCTACCCCAGTTACTGCTGCCGCCGCTGGGACCTTTCGTTCCAGAACTGAAAACCACAAATCCGGGCAAGTCGCGCGACTCACTGCCCAGTCCATACAGCGTCCACGCGCCAAGGCTGGGTTTGCCAAACAGCTGCGACCCGGTGTTCATCATGATCTGTGCAGGTGCATGGTTGAACGCATCCGTCCTCATCGATTTGATGATCGTCAAATCGTCAGCTATCCGCGCCGTATGTGGCAGCAACTCCGAGATCTCTGCGCCGCATTCCCCATGTTTCGAGAACTTGAACTTCGGCCCCAGTAGCTTCGAGTTTGGGTTGATGAACGCCGCACGATAGCCCGTGAGTAACTCCGGAGGCGGCAATGTTCCGTCAAATTTGGCGAGTTGCGGCTTGTAATCAAACATCTCCAAATGACTGGGCGCACCGGCCATGAAGAGGTAGATGATGTTCTTCGCCTTGGCGGGAAAGTGCGGTTGTTTGGGAGCCAGAAGATCCGTTGTCGCGGCAACCCCCGTTTCTGCCAACAACTGGTTGGCTGCAATTGCTCCGAGTCCGACGCCGCAATCCCGTAGGAACCAGCGGCGAGATAAGTGGGTGGTTGTCATCGGAACAGTCCGGTAGTCCATGAACTCGCTACTCTTTAGTAATGGTCTCATCGAGGTTTAGCAGCACTCTCGCGAGCAGCGTCCATGCTGCTCGCTCGTCTTCCGATTCACTTGCGGCATCGTCAATTTGGACGATAACTTCTGTGTCCAAATCGCCCGCAGCGATTCGTTTCCTTTGTTTGTCCAGCAGGAGCTTGAGTGTCGAAATCTCTTCCTGCTGCGGTGAACGGGCCACACACCGCCGCACTGCGTAGGCAATACGGGATTCGTCCGTATCACCGCCGTGTTGCAAGGTCTTCGCGGCCAATGATCGCGCACATTCCATAAAGATCGGCTCGTTCAGCGACGTTAGTGCCTGGAGGGGCGTATTCGAGCGATTGCGACGTACGCACGATACATTGCCGATGACTGAGTCGAATGTCTCAAGCATCGGATACGGGACGCTACGAAAGCGAAATGTGTATAGGCCGCGACGATAACGGTTGTCGCCAAGCTCCTCATTCCAAGTTTTCGGTCCATAACTGGCCGGTGGATCGAACAGGAATCTCGGGGCTGGTGGATAGACGGAGGGACCACCGACTTGTGGATTCAGTAGTCCGCTTGCCGCGAGTGTAATGTCCCGAACGATTTCTGCGTCAACGCGAAATCGCGGTCCCCGAGCCAACAGCCGATTGTAAGGATCTTGTTGATAGAGCGATGGCGTGATGACCGACGATTGGCGATATGTGGTTGACGATGCGATCAAATGATGCAGATGCTTCAAACTCCAATTATTTTCCACCAACTCAACGGCGAGCCAATCCAGAAGTTCGGGATGCGACGGCGGTGTGCCTTGCGAACCGAGATCATCGCTGGTTTCGACCAGCCCGACTCCAAAGTACGCCTGCCAAATACGGTTGACGATCGAACGGGCAGTTGTGGGAGACCGTTCGTCCGTCAGCCATCTGGCAAAAGTCAGTCGTGACGCTCCGCCGTCGTCGGGCAACGAGTGTAAGAATCCGGGAACGCCACGTTCGACAGGCCGCACGGGTTTCAGGAAGTCGCCGCGACTCAGCAGCGAAGTCTGCCGCATTTGGTCACGTTCCTGGAGTACGTGTTGTGTCGTGCCCTCAGGATACGATTGCCAGAGGGATTCGATCTGGGCATTCGCATCAGCCCATTCCTCCACGGTCGATCGCCAAAAGCTGAATACCGCGGCCTGCTGCAAAGCGGTTCGTTTGGCGGGTTCAACATCCAGGATTTCGCGCACGTGTGCTGGCAGCGGGTCGGCGACAGGTTGGTCGGAGGTTGAGAGTGAGAAGCGGTAGCGTCCCATCAAGCAGTTGTGATTGTCGTTGTTATTCCAGCCGCCGTGATTCATCGTCGGTTGAAACGTAATGATCGTGCCTTGCGGAAAGCCCACCGGCGACTCGGGAACAAATACGGCTTTTCGCGGCTGATTGCGCCGCCCCGGATCGATATCAGTCGTCCACGCCGTGTTCGCGTTGTCGTCGATGGCGAACTGAATCGGACCTGTAGTTCGCTGGTCCCCGTCCTTGGCGTCAATATTCCGGAGGTATTCCGGTTGGGGAGCGTCGGCAGGATTGACGTCTGCCGTTGCTGATACAAGCTTCAGCTTTGTACGCTTCGACGGATTATCGAGCGGTGCGACATAGACATTGAACTGCGTTAGGGCTGCGGTTCCACGCACCGAGCGCCCCGGGCCGCCTCGCGGTAGCTTTGGGTGTGTGAGTAATTCCAACCGGAATCCGGTGATACCTTCAGCTTCTGTATGGGCATCAAACTCAGGGGCGGAACTTTTGGGGGCGTAACTCTCGCTCAAAATTGAAAAGTCGTCCAGAACGCGAAACTTTTGCCCTTCGTACGGCAGGTTGACGGGTTTCAGCACTTCCCATTCGATCACGGACTGCCGAGCCTTTTCTTCCCAAGCTGCGAGCCGCTGCTGCCAGTCAGGTGTCGCGACTTTCAAGTTGTTTTCCACGTCCGCGATTTTCGCCAGGATCGTTTCTCGGTGCTGCTGCTCTTCCGGTGTATAAACCGGGATGATTGCGTCATGTGTATTGTTCAGGAACGCAAACATTCGGTAGTAGTCTTCTTGCGTGAGGGGATCGTATTTGTGGCTGTGACACTGCGCACACTGTATCGTCAAACCCAGTACACCTTTGCCGATGGCGTCCATGCGGTCGTACATGGCCTCCATGCGAAACTGTTCGGGGTCGGCACCGCCTTCTTCATTGATCATCGAATTGCGCAGAAAACCGGTAGCCACTCGGAGGTTTTGAACGGCGAGTGTTGCAGCGTCTCGCCCTTGCTTTACGTCTTGTGGATCAACGCCGTGTGGCTCTGCGTTCGCTCTTTGTTCAAAGGTCTTCGCTATTAGATCACCAGCGATCTGCTGAATGACAAATTGATCATAGGGTAGGTCGTCATTCAAAGCGTCTATAACCCAGTCGCGATAGAACCACATCTCGCGAGGAGCATCCTTTTCGTAGCCGTTCGAATCGGCGTAGCGAGCCGCGTCCAACCAGATCCTAGCCCAACGCTCGCCGTAGTGCGGTGATTCGAGCAGGCGTCGAATTTGTTTTTCGTATGCGTCATCCGAATCGTCGGAGAGAAAGGCGTCGACTTCTTCGATCGTGGGCGGCAAACCAATCAGATCAAGACTTAAGCGTCGTAACCAGGTCACGCGGTCTGCTTCCGCAGCCATCGACAGACTTTCGCGGTTAAGCCGTTCCGTCACAAACGCGTCGATTGCGTTGCGGATTCTGCCTGAAGTAATTTGCGGCACCGACGGTCTCACGGGCGGGATGAACGCCCAGTGTACTTGGTACGGTGCGCCTTGGACGACCCAGCTCTTTAGAAGTTCAATCTCGTCCTTGGTTAATGACTTGCCGGAATCGGGGGGCGGCATCTGAGTGTCCGGGTCGGTTGAGCTGACTCGCGCGATCAGTTCGCTCTCGTCGGGCTTGCCTGGCACGATCGCTGCGGCGAGTGCCATCTCTGCCACATCGAGTCGCAAATCGGCTTCGCGATGCGCCTCGTCGGGTCCGTGACAGAAGAAACACTTGTCGGAGAGAATCGGTCGCACGTCGCGTTGGAAATTCACTTCGACTTGGCCCGCCGCAGGATGCGTTGCGAACAGAGGGACCAAAACAATAATCGTGACGGAGAAACGTGACATGCTTGTCCGGGCGTCTGATTGAGAATTCTTTGGCGATTCAGGGCGGCGTAGGTGGCGGGGCGGGCGTATCGATCACTCGAATAGCAACGCGTACCATTATATCCAAAATTCACATCCGAAATTGATTGCAGGGTAAGTATCGAAGTTTTTCGGAAATCGGAGCTTTAAGCATCCTTTGCTGATGAATGCAAGTACTTTCGGTAGTAGTGGCGAAACTGGTGATAGGTCAGTCCAAGTTTGCGAGCGGCCTCCGCCTGATTGTTGCCGGCTTGCTGGAGCGCATTCGCGATGAGATCGGATGCGAATGCGTCGACTTGCTGTTGGTAAGTTCCACCCGTACGCTCGACCGCCTTGCCGGGTTGCAAGCCCAAATCGGCTGGTGTGATTTCGGAAGTCGTGTCGCGATAGACAGCTCGTTCGATAATGTTCTTCAACTCGCGAATGTTGCCGGGAAAGGCATAGCGATTCAATTCGTGAATGGCCGCCTTCGAGAATCGCTTACCACGGAATGCAGGCACTTCACGCTCGAATTGCGTTGCGAAATGATGCGCGAGTACTTCGATATCACCGCTGCGATTGCGCAAGGCTGGAACATCGATCACTTCGAATGCCAAGCGGTCATACAGGTCCGGCAAGAACAAGTCTTCTCGGATCATCTTTTGCAGATCACAGTTGGTCGCCGCGATGATCCTCGCCGTTGACTTCAACTCACGCATCCCGCCCACGCGCGTATACGTACCGTATTCGACCACACGTAGAATCTTTTGTTGAAACGTCAGAGACATGTTGCCGATTTCGTCGAGAAACAATGTCCCACCATCTGCTTGCTCGAACTTGCCATGTCTCGTTGCGTCAGCACCGGTGAATGCGCCCTTTTCGTGACCGAACAATTCACTTTCCAACAGGGAGTCGCTGAAGGCGGCGCAATTCACAGTAATAATCGGTTTCGAGGCGGCCTTGCCGGTAAAGTGAATTGCGCGAGCGACGAGTTCTTTGCCTGTTCCCCGCTCGCCGCAAATCAGCAAGGGACGAGGAACCTCGGCAACGCGGCGTATTTGCTCGACCATCGCGCACACCTGGGGTGACCGACCGACAATTTCGAATCTCGCTTGGATCGCGTCTCGTAGTTGTGCATTGCGTTCGGACAGCAAGCGATTCTTGTCGATCGCATCGTACAAACCACGGAGTTTGCCGAGCAGAGTCGCGATTCGCTCCGGTAAGCGGTCGCCCGAGACGAGGAAATCTGTCGCACCCATACGAACCGCTTGCGAAGCGGCTTCGACATCTCCGTGGCTGGCAACGAGAACAATCGGAGTATCCTCATCGAGCCTGCGCAACCTCGGAACCAGATTCTCCTGCTCTGCAAGTTTCTGCGGTAAGACGACGAGTCGGCGCTCTTCCCAAATTTCTAGAGTTGCCAGCAACTCGCTGATCTGATGCAGGGCAACAACTTCAGTCTGCGGACCAGAAGCCTCACGAAATATGGACTCCCAAAGTGGGCAGACAATTGGTTCGCCCGCCAGGAGTAAGACAGATTTCAACATCTCGGCACTTTAGCCTAAGAGTTGGTGTATTTCACTACGTGGCTGGTGAAATGCGCCACAAGTAGGTGGATTCGCAAATTCTCTAATTCATGTGATATCAGGACCTTACTGACAATCTGTGAGCGTTGGTCCACCACATGCAAAGCCTGCTTTGAAACACCGCAGGTCGGTCGACCAACGTGTGTCGAGCGGAATTCGTGGAAGTCATATGAAGGAGAGTAATCATGGAGACGGGATTGTTCGGTGTGATTGTTGATATGAGCGTCTTGCTTTGGGCGGCAGTTGGATTGGGCGGTCTCCTTGTGTTACCCCCGCTCGCCGCTTGGCTGGCGGGAGTTCGTTACATTCCTAACGACAAAGTCGGCATCGTAGAAAAGCTTTGGTCCCGGCAAGGTTCTGTGGCAGAGGGGCGATTGATCGCAAGTCGCGGAGAGGCCGGTTACGAAATGCGACTTCTGCGTGGCGGATTGCACTTTGGCTTCTGGCCATGGCAATATCGGATTCATAAGACGTCGCTGACCGTTGTCCCCCAAGGCAAGATCGGCTACGTATTCGCTCGTGACGGACGCCCGGTCGATTCAGATCAAACCCTTGCGCGAGTCGTCGAGTGTAACGATTTTCAAGATGCTCGCACATTTTTGTCCGGCAAGGGCGGCGAACACATGTGTGTTGGTCAGCGGGGAAGGCAGCGAGCCATTTTGCGGGAGGGTGTTTACGCGATAAACTTGGCGCTGTTCGTTGTGATCACAGAGGATTGTGTCTATCGCCTGGGCATGATGTCGCAACACGAATCGCAAATGATCGATAAGTGGCGTCAGATGCTTCAAGCCGCTCACGGTTTTGACCCGATCGTTGTGGGAGCGGCACCGATCATTCACATTGGTGATCCGGACGATTCACGTGATGCCGGAGACACGATCGGAGTAGTTACGGTTCACGATGGTCCGACATTGGACCCAGGGCAAATCATTGCTCCGCCCGTTGGCCTCGACGACAACGCTATGCATCACCACAGTAACTTCCAAGACATCGAAGCGTTTCTTCGCGCCGGTGGTCGGCGCGGCCGGCAGTTTGCCGTTTTGACCGACGGGACATACTTCATCAATCGTTGGTTCGCGAGTGTCGAACTAATCCCAAAGAAAGTTGTTCCAATCGGCCATGTCGGTGTGGTCGTCAGCTATTTCGGCAAGGAAGGCAGTGATCTGTCTGGCGATGCATTTCGTCATGGGGAACGAGTTGCGTCCGGTGAGCGGGGGGTTCAAGCGAGCACACTGAGCCCTGGCAAATACGCATTTAATGATTATGCGGGTCACGTCCATCTCGTGCCGACGACGAACTTTGTCTTACATTGGATAACGGGACGTACGGAATCCCACAAATACGACGAGAGCCTAAAGTCAATTGACTTGGTTACTGCCGATGCCTACGAGCCTGCTTTGCCTTTGTCCGTCGTTGTTCATATCGACTATCAAAAGGCCGCCAGCGTCGTGCAACGATTTGGCGACGTCAAGAAGCTGATCACACAAACGCTCGACCCGCTACTGAGTGCCTACTTCCGCGACATTGCTCACAAGAAGACGATGTTAGAATTATTGCACGATCGAGACTCAATTCAGGCCGAGGCACGTCACGAACTGCAACGCAAGTTCAGTGAGTTTGATATCGAATTGGTCGACGTATTGATCGGCAAACCTGAGACGCAGGAAGCCACTGGCGAGATTGAGCTGCTGCTAGAGCAATTACGTTTACGTCAGCTTTCGCAAGAACAGGTGCTGACGTATCAGCAGCAATGCGCCGCATCCGAGAAATTGAAAACGCTCAAGATGGCACAGGCACAAGCAGAAATGCAGACCGATCTCACCCGATCCAAGGTCGAGATCGAGATCGCCAAAAACCGCGGGGAAGCGGAACTTGAGCAAGCGCGGATGCGTGCGGAGCAAACAGTCGTCGACGCCGAAGCGGAGCATCGCAAACACTTGCTGATGGCGGAAGCAGAGGGCAAGGCGAAAACATTGCTTGGCGAAGGCGAAAGTACGAGAGTTGCACTTGAAGGAGAGGCTCAAGCCAGCGTCTTGCGAAAACAAATCGATTCGTACGGCGATCCGCGGTTATACGCCGTGTCGATGGTCTCTAAATACTTGGCTCGAAGCCGCCAGCCGCTCGTGCCTCAACAAGTGTTTACAAGCGGAGCAGCGGCGGATGGCAATTGCGGCCGCCTGGAGCAGGGACCGCTGAGCATCCTAATTGAGTTGTTGTTGGCTGAGAAACTTGGCTTAGACCCCAAGCTGAATGGGAACGCGGACTCGATGGAGCATGCACTCAGTAATGCCACTACCTCCCAGGCCTAATGCGATCTTGAGGACGACGGTAACGCCGTGGCGGGGCCCGATAAATCCCTCAGCAACGGTTGCACACCCTTGTCAGCTTCTCGCAATTTGCCAAATGCCCAACGATACCTTTTCAGCAGACTTGCGTCCGGTTACGCTAAATGACTGATAATTTCCGCATTTCGATCGCGTTGACGTGATCCCGCAACGGAGCCGCAGCTATGGCAGAATACAAACGGTTCGAGGTTACGCATCAAGGGGGAGTTACGGTTCTGCGGCTGGTTGATGCCGAGCTTTCCGACTTGGTGTTGCAGGATGCGGCCCACGAAGAACTGATGGCATTGGTCGAAGCGGATAAGCCGGCCAAGCTGTTGATCGACTTCAGTGTTGTTCAGTATTGCACAACGGGCATCATCAATAGTCTGCTGACCACTAAGAAGCGAGTGGTCGGTAGTGGCGGCCAGTTCAAACTTTGCGGATTGACGAAGCATGTGCATGATGCGTTTCATGCTTTGAACCTCGAAAACACCGTCTTTGACGTTTATGCGACCGCTGACGAGGCGCTCGCTGCGTTTGGTAGCTAAGAGCCAAGACGTCATTCGGGTTTTGTGGTTGGAATGAATGCCTTCCTTGCGATAGAATTGGGGGCGTTGTGAATTCCGCCTTCCCGGCCTGCTCTCGACCCTACCTGTCAGGCTCAACCCGTCCCGCATCTGGAGAAGATGATGCTTCGAGTTATCGGTGATCGATATCGTTTGTGTGATGATCTGACTCGGCGAGACGTGCTGAAGATTGGTGCGCTCGGGCTGGGTGGGCTAACTCTGCCGCAACTTCTTCGCGCGGAAGCGGTCGCAGGCATCAAAAACTCGCACAAATCCGTCATCATGATCTACATGGCCGGCGCGCCACCGCATCAGGACATGTACGATCTGAAGCTCGATGCACCCGCCGAGATCCGCGGCGAGTTCCAACCGATTGCGACTCCAGTTCCTGGGATCCAGATCTGTGAACATATGCCTCGGATGGCGGCGATTATGGACAAGTGTGTCCCATTGCGATCCGTTTATGGATCGCCGAGTGGTGCCCACGATTCACATATTTGCTACACGGGACGGGCGAAGCAAAATGAACCGCGAGGCGGATGGCCATCGATCGGTTCGACGATCGCGAAACTGCAGGGCGCAACCAACATCGCGGTGCCTCCTTTTATCGGATTGGCTCCGGATGCAGGTCACCCGCCGTATGGTTCGCCGGGATTGCCCGGTTTTCTCGGAATTGGAAATGCCGCCTTCCGCCCATCGGGGCCGGCGCAAAGTGACATGACGCTGAAGGATCTGTCCGGTGATCGGCTGGAAGATCGAAAGTCATTGCTCGACGACTTCGATCAACTCCGTCGCGACGTGGACGCGAGCGGCGATTTGGCTGGATTGGACGAGATCAACGAACAAGCATTTAACATCCTCACATCAACTAAACTCGCCGAAGCGCTCGATATCTCAAAGGAACCGGACAACGTCCGAGAGCGATACGGCAAAGGCAATCCACAGCGCTACGGCGACGGCGCACCTAGAAATCTCGAACACTTTTTGATGGCGAGGCGTCTGGTAGAGGCGGGAGCTCGTGTCGTCACGTTGAACTTTGGACGCTGGGATTTTCATAGCAACAACTTCAGCGAAGCCAAGAACACGCACTTGCCGATGTTCGACCAGGGACTGTCAGCTCTAATCGAGGATCTGCATACTCGTGGCCTCGATCAGGATGTGGCCGTAGTCGCCTGGGGCGAATTTGGGCGTACGCCGCGGATCAATGCAGACGCCGGACGTGACCACTGGCCACAAGTTGGTGGCGGACTGATCGCTGGAGGTGGCTTTCGCACCGGGCAAGTCATCGGTGCAACGGACCGGCTGGGAGGCGCGATCGCTGATCGACCGGTTCACTTTGGCGAAGTTCACGCGACCCTATATCAATTCCTCGGTATCGACCCTGTCCGTACTACCGTTCGTGACTTGACCGGTCGCCCCCGATATCTGGTTGACGATCACGAAGCGATGCCGGAGCTAATCTAAGCACAGTCGCTCAGCGGTTTTCAGCAGCAAAATTCTTCGCGTGAAATGCCATGAGCTGAAGCCCTGCAGCTTCATAAATCAGCTTCGCGCTGTGTGGTACCTCGGGAACGATTAAGGCTTCGAACGGAATATCGAGCGTTCGCAAAAACGCCATGTATTCCAAATTGTTCTGGTAATTGAAGCCTGCCGTGCCGACATGAATCAGGATTTTCAGCGCCGGTTGAGGGTGCTTTGCGTACTCCCGAGCCAGATCGTAAGTATTGTATCCCGGCGCAAACTTCAAACTCTCACTCTCACGACCACCATTTTCGGAGATGCTCTTCTCCGTGGAGTGCCCCGCGCCTCCGGGTACTGCGGAGCAAAACAGCTGCGGATGTTTGAACATGATCCGCGTCGTGCCGCGTCCACCTTGCGAGAACCCTTCGATGCCTCTACCGCGACGATCAGCGATTGTGCGATAAGTTTTGTCGACATGCGGAATCAGTTCTTGGACAAACACATCTTCGCCCATCGAGTTCTTCTCGGGGTAGTTGTAGTGACTCACCTCGCCTCCATTTACAAACACGTAAATCATGGGCGGAACCTTACCGGTTGAGATCGCTTCATGGATATAGGTCGCCAAGCCCACACTCTTTGTTTCGCTCCCGGGGCGACCGCCGTGGAGGTAATAGACGACTGGAAAACGGTCCTGCTCGCGATCCGCCTCGTCGTATTGAGGCGGCAAATAGATGCAATAACCTACGTCGATCCCCATCGAAGGACTCTCGAACGTCGCGTGCAGCACGCCGGGGTACTTACCTTTGGGCAGCGGATTCACCCAACGAAAATGTTCCGGCTGCTTTGAACCACCTTTCTTTGACGCTGGGCGATCCGTCCTCGGCCGCGAGGCACTGGCGTCCTTTGTTTCCGTGCTGTCTTGTGCCCGAACTGCGAAACTCGGCAAGACCAGAGTTAAACCGACGAATAGCGGGAGAATCCGAAATATGTTTGTCATTGGGAAGTACTCGCGTTGAAGAATGAGGGACAATGCGGTTTGTCGCGTGCCGTCGAAATCTTCAGGATTCTCGACCGCTTTTCCGTCAATCGGGCGTTTAACCCGATATGCCAAGCCGACGAGTCTGTATCATACCCTGCGAATAGGCTTGTAGATATTGTTACGCAAGTCGGCTGCTGTATTCCCGGCGCAGAATCCAGTATCATTTCCGGCGTCGACTTGGACGTTCGTCTCCCCCGAGCTGTGGCGCAATCTTGTAGGACGTAGGAAGAGAGGAATCAGACATGTTGGATGCACTGCCTTTGCTATCGGCTGGCGATTGGGTGTGGCCAGTTCTATTTGGCGTTGGAATTTTCGCTGTCATTTTCTTCGGCATCTTCGGCATCGCCGCGATGGTCTATGGGAATATTTGGGTCCAAGCCTATATGTCGAGCGCGGATGTCAGTCTGCTCAGCTTGATTGGCATGGGGTTTCGCCAGGTAAATGCGAGAATCATCGTCGCTGCGAAGATCATGGCTGCTCAGGCAGGGCTCGACATCAGCCGTCGACATGGCATCAGCACCTCGCGCCTCGAAGCTCACTTTCTGGCGGGCGGCAACGTGATGAATGTCATCAATGCGATCATTGCTGCTCATCGGGCGGGGATCGATCTCGACTTCGATCGCGCTGCCGCTATCGACTTGGCGGGTCGCGACGTCCTTGACGCTGTGCGGACGAGTGTGTCACCACGAGTGATTGATTGTCCCGATCCACGGCGAAGCGGCAAGGCATTCTTAAGCGCTATCGCTAAGGACGGCGTCGAGCTGAAAATCCGAGCTCGAGTTACCGTTCGCACGAATCTCGAGCAACTCATTGGCGGAGCGACAGAAGAAACCGTTATTGCACGCGTGGGTGAAGGTATTATCACCTCCATCGGTTCGTCAAACACGCATCTCGAAGTGCTCGAGAATCCGGATCGTATTTCCAAGGCCGTGCTGAACCGTGGGCTGGATGCTCACACTGCATTCGAAATCGTTTCTATCGACATCGCGGATATCGATGTCGGCGATCAGATCGGAGCCCGTTTGCAGGCGGATCAGGCCGAAGCCGACACTCGTGTTGCACGTGCTATGGCGGAACAGCGACGCGCTGAGGCGGTCGCCTTCGAGCAGGAAATGAAAGCCAAGGTCGCCGGAAATCGTGCTGCACTGGTGTTAGCCGAGGCTGAAGTGCCACAGGCCATGGCCGAAGCGTTCCGCCAAGGCCTCATCTATGGCGAGGGCAATCAGGCCGGCTAGTTCGCCTTTCTATTCGATCGAGGTTCACACGTGACGATCTTTTTATTGGCGATGGTGGTGGCAGCGGACCCCCAACCAACGCAAGCTGAGCTGTTACAGATATTTCGTGATGAGTTCGTTCCTATCTCGCCCGGCGTAGGCGATTTTCCGCGCCGCTTTGCGATGGGGCGACGAGCTGGCAGCGATGTGGAACGACCAGTCCATGAAGTCGAGTTTGCCTATGCCTTTGAGGTTGCTAAGTACGAAGTGCCACAAAACCTTTGGGAAGCCGTGATGGGGACGAATCCATCACGTTGGAAGGGGAAGCGGAACTCGGTGGAAATGCTCTCCTTTGACGAGGCCGTCGAGTTTTGCCGAAAATCAACGAAGCTGATGCAGGAAGCCGGGTTGATCACCGCGGTCCAGGTTATTCGATTGCCCAGCGAAGCAGAGTGGGAGTATGTCGCGCGCGCGGGTTCGGCAACCATCTACTCGTTCGGTGACGAGGTGACGAAGTTAGATGAGTATGGCTGGCATACCGGGAACGCTGCCGGCAATGATCCTCCGGTTGGAGCTAAGAAACCAAACGCATGGGGTTTGTACGACATCCATGGATACTTGTGGGAGTGGTGTTCCGACACTTGGCACGAGGACTACGTCGATGCTCCCAATGATGGCAGTTCGTGGACGATCGACGGCGTCGACAATAAACGAGTCCTCCGCGGTGGCAGTTGGAAGGATACCGCTGACCGGTTGACGAGTTCGTTCCGACTGGGAGCAAACGCAAAGACCCGAGATGATGCGGTAGGTCTGCGTTGCGTCCTGTCTGGAACCCCGTAGCGAGATCGTACTTTCAGTCCGTTCGCTATTTCCGTCAAAGCCGGTAATGGAAGGCAACTGGTCTGAGCCATCCGAAGGCTTTCAGCCTCCGCTGTTCACGCGACAGGCAGCTACGTTTGTTTAGCGATGAAATTCTGTCGTGTATGTAGTGAAATCAGAATTTCGGCAACCAGTCGTCGAGTGCTGAGCGCTGGTCACTTGGAAAGTGACGGCCACAACGTCGAAAGATAGACGCTGTTCACTTGGAAGGTGACGGCCACAATGGTGCTTTACGGGCAAGTGCAGTAGAGACGCACACGAGAGGAGCGAAGACAATGTTTCACGAAGCTTTATCATCTTCGCCGAGTGACTACTCGGCGGGTATTGCCGCAGAACAAGCTCACTATGCCGCGAGCCGCGTTGAAGATGAGCTCGTTTGTGTACGGGCGGATATCGAACGGTTGTTGCTGATCACCGAAGGATTATGGAACATATTAAGAGATGAACACGGATATGATGATGAATTGCTCGTCCGACGCGTCTTGGAAGTGGATTTGAAAGACGGCAAAATCGATGGCAAGCTTGCCGCGCAAGCGCCCGGCGATTGCCCGCATTGTAATCGTCCTCTTTCGCAGAACCGTCGATACTGTCTCTACTGTGGCGAACCAACACCGGTCGATTTGTTTTCACGTTGATACGATCGTAGGAGTGAAAGCATGACGGATCGTGCTTGCCAATTGTGTGGTCGCATCACTAAACGTGGGACGACTCAGCATCATTTGATTCCTCGTACTTGCCACGGAAACAAGTGGTTCAAGAAACGGTTCACTCGCGAGGATATGCGCATGACCGTGGCGCTGTGCCGCGCCTGTCACAATGCGATTCACGAACTGATCCCTGACGAGAAGGAACTCGGACGCGAATTTAACACTCTCGAAAAACTCTGCGCCCACGCAGAAGTCGGGAAGTTTGTCAGTTGGGTGAGGAAGCAAAAGTAGCGACCAGAGCGAACAACACACGCGAGTTAGACGCGTTTTCGTTTCTTCTGCTTTGTGTTCTGGTTTTGGAACTGCACCACTGAACCATCATCCTTGTATTGATCGCGGAGTCGCTGAAGTTCAGCTTCCAGATCTTTTCGCACGGCGGCATACTCGGCTTGGTCATAGACGCTTCTTAATTCGCGGGGATCCTTCTCCAGATCGAACAGTTCCCACTCGTCAAGATCGTAGTAATAAATCAACTTGTGTCGATCAGTACGAACTCCGTAGTGCTTGGCGACCGAGTGTGCGCCCGGGAACTCATAGTAGTGATAGTAGACTGACTTGCGCCAGTCGTCGGGCATCTCGCCTAGCAAGATTTGTTTGAAACTTCGACCCTGCATGTCGTCCGGAACTGTTTCCCCGGCAATCTCAAGGAACAGTTCCGGGAAGTCCAAATTCATGACCATCGCATCCGAGACAGTCCCGGGCTTCACCTTACCCGGCCAACGGACCATCAAAGGAGTGCGAAACGATTCTTCATACATCCAACGCTTGTCGAACCAGCCGTGTTCACCGAGATACCAACCTTGGTCGGACGAATAAATCACAACCGTATTCTCCGCGAGGCCGGTTTCATCCAAGTAGTCCAGGACACGTCCGACATTCTCGTCAACAGCATCGACACATCGCAAATAGTCTTTTGCATATCGTTGATACTTCCACTGCACGAGATCCTTGCCAGTCAGATTCAATTTCTCGAACGCTTCGTTCTTGGGGCCGTAGGCTTCGTCCCAAGCCTTCCTTTGCTCGTCGGTCAGTCCACGTTGGGGCACTAGCTTCAAATCATTGGGGCTGAGATGACGCTCGACGGTCATCTCTTGATTGCGAGCCGGACTGGCCCGATGGCTGTAATCGTCGAACAAGGTTTCCGGCTCGGGAATCGTGACATCATCATAGTTGTTCAACTGCTTCGGACCGGGCTGCCAGTTCCTATGCGGTGCTTTATGCTGATACATCAAATAGAACGGCTTGTCAGCATCGCGTTTGTTTTTCAGCCAATCTAATGCCAGATCCGTGATGATTTCGGTTGTGTAACCGGTGTGCTTCACGACTCCGTCCGGCGTATCCATCGCTGGATTGTAGTAGGGGCCCTGCCCCTGCAAGATGTGCCAGTAGTCGAACCCGGTCGGGTCGGTCTCCAAATGCCACTTGCCCACGATGGCCGTCTGATAGCCCGCGGCCTGAAGCAATTTGGAAACAGTTTGTTGTTGGCCGTTAAATCGGTTCCCGTTGCGAACAAAGCCGTTCAAGTGGCTGTACTTTCCGGTCAAGATCACAGCTCGCGAAGGACCACAGATCGAGTTTGTGACGAAACAGCGATCAAACCGCATACCCTCATTTGCAATTCGGTCGAGATTCGGAGTCTCGTTGACCTTGCTTCCGTAGCAGCTCAGCGCTTGATAACCATGATCGTCTGAGAACACGAAAAGGATGTTAGGACGCTGATCTTTCTCAGCCGACGCAATGCTGCCGAACAAGGTCAGGGCAACGAGTCCGAGCAACATCGAGCTGCGATGAATCATTGTGAGTTCCTTTTGATATCCTGGAGTTCCCAGAAAGCATAAAACCGTCGCCCTACATTTGTAAAGCGACGGTGTACGAATCAAAGGATCGCCAAGACCGGTAGTTTTCAGTCTGTGGCAGCTTGAATAACGGGATTAACCAAAGGGATCGGCGAATGGATCAGACGCTGGAGCATCGGCCGGGGCAGCACCCTCGGTCGCCGGTGCGGCATCATCAGCAAACGGATCCGTACTCGCATCAGTACCAAATGCATCGCCCGCGTCCGCCGGCATCGCATCGGTCGAGTTGCTGTCACCGAAGAGGTCGGTGCCGTTATCGGCTGGCTCGGTTGTCGCCGTTTCTGCGGGCGCTGGCTCCGGCTCAACGGGTTGAGCGTCTCCACCAAACGGATCCGATGTGTCCTGGGCCGGTGGTGTGCCAACCAGTTCCTTGGCTGAAGCGGGTTGTGGCCGACTGGGATTGCGGAGGACCTGACCTTCGGCGTTTTGTAATTGTTCGTATCGAGCTTGTGATGCTCTCACCGTCCGGGTCCGTGCCGCCAAGCGAGCCAGCTGTCGCTGTCGTTCAATCTCGATTCGGCTTGTACCTTGGACACGCTGAAGCGAGGTGCTGACGGGGTAAACGCGATCAGCACCTGTGGTTTCGAGTTCTGCACCTTTCTGAAAATCAGTTTTCGCTTCATCAGGTCGCCCGAGAGCTGTATAGGCAAGTCCTCGAAAGTAAAATGTTCGTGGGTCGCGCGTGCCCTGATCAATCGCGGTGGTCAGGTAAGTGTGGGCATCTTGGTAATTGCCTGCAAAATACGCGTGTACTCCGTGTCCATACAGTTCGGCCAACACGCTGTCCTGAGCGAATGAGTCCGCCGGACGAGCCGCGAGAAGGCCGATGACGGCAAATCCAATTGCTACATAGCTACGCATTCGCGGGCACTCCCGATTCGACATTGGATGTTGAGACTCGATACGCAAACCGGCTACCATGATGGAGGCAGCGACCGCGCAGATCGAGGTGTCTGGCAAAGAGTTTATGGTAATTCGCCGCCTTTGTCGTCGCAAGCGTTACAACAGGAATGTCGAAATCGGAATGAACAAATCACAGCCATTGCCGGTGTATGATCGGTTCCAGAGCTACGACTGGAATTATGAACACGCCCCCGTTCCGGTGGCCGTCGAGGCGCCAAAGATGCCGGGTGAATGGAGTTTTTGCGGGCTGCCTGTGGCGTCACCCTTGGGGGTGCCTGCGGGACCGTTACTAAATGGAAAGTGGTGTTTGTACTATGCAAGTCTCGGTTTCGATGTTGTCACGTATAAGACCGTTCGCAGCCGGTCGCGGGATTGCTACCCCCTGCCGAATCTACAGCCTGTAGTTTGTAGCCAACTTAACGGAAGCGAGGCGGAAGTCACGACTTCGGAGGAGATGCTGGGAAGTTGGGCCGTCTCCTATGGCATGCCTTCAAAAGAGCCTGCTGTCTGGCGCTCGGATATCGAAGTGACTCGTCAACAACTCGGTGCGGGGAAGCTCCTTGCAGTATCAGTGGTGGCGTCGGTTGAAGATGGGTGGACGCTCGATGATCTTGCGGCGGACTATGCAAAGTGTGCCAAGTGGGCGGTTGAAAGCGGTGCCGATGTCGTTGAAACCAACTTTTCATGCCCTAACGTCTCGACCTGCGACGGTCAGCTGTTTCAACATCCGGCCGAAGCGCGATGCGTTGCGGAACGTGTTCGGGCAGCAATCGGCAGCGTGCCATATGTCGCAAAGATAGGACACGTCGCCACGGAGGAAGCCGCCGCTGAACTGCTTGAAGCGATCGGTCCGAGCATTGATGGGCTCGCGATGACAAACAGCGTGGCAACGCAGGTACGCCGAGGTAAGTCCTTCTTATTTGAGGGCCAGCGGCGAGGGATTTGCGGTACCGCGATTCGAGACGCTTCGATCCAGCAAACTCGAATGCTCACTGATTTGATACGACAGAACCGATTCCAAGTTCAAGTCATCGGAGTCGGGGGAATAGAGAACGCGAGGGACGTCACTTCGTATTTGGCAGCTGGTGCCAATGCATGCCAGATTGCGACGGCAGCCATGGTCAACCCGCGTGTTGCCTTAGAAATCAAGCAAGAATTAGCTCGCTACGGCAAAAAATCCGGCTAATCCATATAGGCTATCGCCGCGCGGCGATGCATGCGTCCCAAATTGCTTGCGAGCCGATGGAGGGCGGGATAGGATGGAAACCTGTTTGGTTCTCGTCAATTGACTCCCGACCGTAAGGAAAAAGCGAATGTCGACAAAGACCGAAATCGTTGATCAACAAGCGACTACCACGCCGATCGAATCCAAGCCGATGGAAGAAATCGTCAACATGGTTCGTCGTGATAGCCAAGTCGATCCGCAAGCTTATCTCGAAGAGGCCAAAGTTCCACACGGTGGTGAATAGGGGTGGCAGCGGTCTTTCAGCGGCTGCTCGGCTTGGAAACCGAGTATGCAATTCGCTCCGCTTCCGAACTTGCGACCTCTCGCCGATCAAAGTTCAGACTTTATGAATCGCTTGTGGCGGCCTTGCACCGCCGTGTCCCGACCGTAGCTGCAAAGCACTTCAAGGAAGGCGTGTTCACAGCCAACGGCGGTGCCGTATGGTTCGAAGCTGAACGACCGGCAGCCGGTGGTGGCTTAATCGAAGGCGCGACACCCGAGTGTCGCAGCCCGCGTGAAGCCATCACCTATCAACGCGCCCAAGATCGGCTACTCGCCGAAGCAGCAGCCGATCACGATTTTCAGTTGATCAAGAATGATCGTGATGCTTGTGACAATGTTTATGGCGCGCAAGAGAGCTACGAGGCAACAATCGCATCGGGACTGCGGCTGCTCTTGTGGCGACTGGGACTGGTTTTACTGTTCCCCCTGGCATTGGTCACATGGGTGGGGATCGGCGTTTGCGTACTTGCGACCCTGTCGTACTTCCTGATTGCTGGCATCATCTATATGCCGCTGAAACTCGTCACGGGTGGACGAGAATCCATTGCGTTGTTTCTGTTTGGCCGCGATTTAGTCGAGGGCCGCGAGACGTGCATTCATGTGCCGATATGGCTTGAATCTTCGTTACAGTTAGTGACTCGAATACTCACGGCGCCGCTAGCCATGGTTCTCTACGGCTTGCTATATCTAGCGGCGTTTCGCGATGCTCGAAAGCGTTTGATTCCGTTTCTGATCACTCGTCCGATCTTCGCGGGTGCAGGGATGGTGGACGCGGACGGCATTTTTTGGATCGCCGACAAATCACCCGCGATCAACTGCGTCGTTGGTTACGGCGGAATGGTTGGTGATCGACCGATCTTTTCGATGGGGCATTTCTTCAAAGCTGTTTATGCTGATTCGTGGTTCGCTCCCCGAGAGTACTTCGAGTTATTCGCTGAGAGACAAAGATTGCAGATCGGTCTCGGTGATTCGAATATGTGCGAAACCGCAGAGTATCTTCGCGTGGGCACGACATTGTTGGTCCTCGATGCGATTGAAGCCGGGGTTTTTACGTCTTCCCCGTCGGTTCGCAATCCAATCAAGTTGTTACATGAGATTTGCGCAGACGCTTCCCTTACACATCTGTTTTTGCTGCGCGACGGACAGACCGTCACCGCTTTGCAGGTGCAAAGATACTACCTTAACGGTTGCCGCGCGTTCTTGAATCAACAATCGGAAGTACCCGTCGAGGCGTGGGAACTCCTGCAATTGTGGGGTCAAACGCTCGATCATCTTGAACAAATGGTTTCCGAGAAAGAACCAATCGACAGTCTGGTCGGTTCTGTCGATTGGGTCACAAAGAACTATCTGCTTGATAGAGCTGGCGAGGGAGCAACCTGGGCGGAACGCAAGAAGATCGACTTGCGTTACCACGAGCTTTCGGACGACGGCTACTTTGCGATGTTGCAACAAGCAGGTTTTGCTCCACGGATGATTGCGCTCGATGCAATCGAGCGGGCTAAGCGACTCGCTCCGCCCAACTCGCCCGCAACAATGCGTGGGCACTTTATCCGGGAATTCGCGGACGGCGAAGAACTCGTCATGGCGAACTGGAATTCCGTGATTCTGGGACAGCGTTGGCGGGCCAAGAAAATTCGGCTCGCCAGCTACGGACGCTCGGGACGAAGTTATCGTAACGGCAGCGCCGCTCAGCGTCCACGACGAACCAGCTATCGCGATCGAAACTGAGTGCCGGGTAGGCTGCACGCCGGTACAAGTTCTCGGTAGATCTCCACCTCGCACGAGGGCACACCCGCTCAAGACTCGTTGATCTCAAGCGAATAGGTGGGCAAGGTGATTCGTTATGGTAATCAATATCGTTGTAATCTTGTCAGCAATTGTGCTGGTGATCGTCTCGGTCGCTTGCTGGGCGCTGAATTTGATCGGGATGCCGGGCAATTGGCTGATAGTTGCTCTGGCTGCTGCTTACTCCTATTTCGTACCGGATGATCGAAGGCTCGACATCAGCGTCATGACCGTGCTCGGGCTCTTTGCGCTCGCGGCCATAGGCGAGGGAGTTGAGCTTCTAGCGGGCGCGTTTGGCGCGTCGAAGGCGGGCGCGAGTAAACGCGGCACGGTGCTCGCATTGGTTGGATCGTTGCTGGGTGGCGTTGCTGGGCTCTTTGTGCCGATTCCTTTTGTCGGCCAGATTATCGGGCCGATCGTCTGCGCCGGACTCGGAGCGCTCGCCGGCGCCGTCTTGGGTGAGCAATGGAAGGGGCGCGACCTTGATGAGAGCTTGAACATCGGTCACGCCGCATTTTGGGGGCGACTGATTGGGACTCTCGGTAAGATCCTGGTCGGCTGTTTGATGATCGTACTGATTTTGGTCAGCTTGGTCATCCACTGGGGGAGCTAGGCACCTGGAAAGAACTAGGAAGTCGACGGCAGTATCGCTGAATCGTCGAACGACTCACGCTTACTCGCCGATCAACTTCACCAACAGTCGTTTTCGCCGGCGACCATCGAACTCGTAGTAAAAAATGTGTTCCCACGGACCGAGGTGCAGTTCGCCGGCGGTGATCGCGACGACGACTTCTCGGCCCATGATTTGCCGCTTCATATGGGCGTCTGCATTGTCTTCGCCCGTGCGATTGTGATGGTAACGCTGCGACGAGGCATCGAATGGAGCCAGCTTCTCGAGCCAAATCTCATAATCGTGATGCAGCCCGGATTCATTGTCGTTAATGAATACTGAGGCGGTGATGTGCATCGCGTTCACCAGCGCCAATCCGTCCTGGATTCCGCTCTCCTGCACCAAGCGTTCGACTTCACGATGAATGGAAACGATCGCGCGGCGTTCGGGGATTTCCATCCAAATCTCTTTGGTCAGTGTCTTCATCCTGTTACCTCGCAATTCAGCGGCTGAGATCTGTAGTAGACGCTCGAACCGAGCAGCACAGTCGGTTCTCGCGACCGACTCAGGCCGAACGATCAGCGTGCGCCTTACGAGTGGAACAATACGACAACTCGGTGGCCTGCTCTAGTACACCAATCTGCGAACCGATGAGTATTGTACTCTCCGTCGTCCCCTCCTCCCCTCCAGGAGCATCTCCGTGAGCACTACTCCCAAATCGCTTAGCGTCGTCGTACCGGTCCATAATGCCGAGCGAAACCTGGCTCGAAGAATCGGTCACCTACTCGAAGTGCTGCCCGACTTGGTGGCTAGATTTGAAGTGCTGATTGTGGACGATGGCTCCACCGATCAGACGGAAGATGTCGCGTTGGAGTTGGCTCAGCAGTATCCGCAAGTTCGGGTTACACGTCACCCCGACCAGTTGGGAATCGAGGCCAGCGCCCAAACCGGTGCGGCACACACTACGGGCGACATTGTCATCGTTCATGCTGGGCACGAACCGGTAAATGCTTCGCAGCTGCGCCGCGCTTGGAAACATCGCGAATTCGAGGAATTGGTCGTTGCCCCAGTTGGTAGCAACGTCGGTGGAATTCATTCGTCGGTTCTGCGCGAACTTGAGGATTGGGGACACGGACTAGCCCGCGAGCGAGGTGGATCCCCGCGGCAACGACGAACGCCCGAACGAAGGCCGACGCAGGCTTCGCCGCGCGTCGCGAAAAGGCTTCCCGTTCCGGTTCCATTGTTTCGATTTTCTGCGAATGACCAACCATCAGCCATGCATCAATGACCAGATTTGAGCCCCGCGATGGACCCCACATCCTCCCTAAGGTTTTTAATGATATAGGGTTACGTTTCTGCTTGCGTCGATTCCATCCAGCTAGTTTCTGACGCTGCGCCGATCTTTTGCAGCAGCTTCAAAAAAGTTGCACTTTTTGCGGAACTCGGATATCCGGACCTGCGTCAAAGTTGCGGTTTGGATGGAAGCGACGATTCTCGGAACTTCTCCAAACCGGAATAGAGCCCCGGAACGAGGAGATCCAGAGCATGGCAACAGCAGAATTTGGCACCTTCGGAGCAGTTTCCACACCCGTCGTCCCTTCTCATGCTTCTGAGAAGGCTGAGGTTAAGGAGCCGCCCCGTCAACTTCACCGCGTCCGCACGGTGCGTCTCCAGCAGGGGGTCTCGCTTCGCAGCGCAGCCCGCCAAATGGGGAGCGACATTCGTAGCTTGCGCCTCCAAGAACAAGAATCGACAGATCTGCGGATCAGCGACCTCCACAAGTGGCAGCGGGCTCTGGACGTGCCTTTGACGGAGTTGGTCGAAGAAACCGACGAGCCGTTGTCTCGGCCGGTAATGGAACGGGCCCGTATGATCCGTTTGATGAAGACCGCAGCGGCAATTCACGAGCGAGCGCCGGTTGCCATTCAGCGGATGTCGCAGATGCTGGTAGATCAGCTTGTCGAAGTCATGCCGGAACTTAAGGACGTCAGCCCCTGGCATCAATTTGGCCAGCGCAGAAGCCTCGACGACTTTGGCCGAGTTGTCGAACGACGATTGTCCGAAGATGCGATGTACGATTCGTTGGATGACGACTAATCCCGTCGACTCAATCTGCCTCCTTCCACCGTGGCCCGCAGCGTTTATTCGTCGCGGGCCATGTCGTTTTCGAATTTACTAGGCCCGATCGATCGGAAACGCCATCACCTCCTGAAGGTTACTGGCACCGGTGGCGACCATGACGAGTCGATCGAAGCCTAAAGCCACGCCTACGCAATTTGGCAGACCGTGATCCATTGCTTCGAGCAATCGACTATGTTCCGGCAATGCGTATTTACCATCAGTTTGGCGGAGGAGGTTTGTCTTCCGGTTCCGTTCACGCAAGACATCCGCATCGAGCAACTCGTGGTATCCATTGGCCAACTCAAGGCCGTTCACATACAACTCGAAGCGTTCCGCCACGGGCGGGGTAGAATCACGCACCCGGGCCAGTGCCGCTTGTGAAGCGGGATAATCGTAGAGAATCTCCGGCGCCGTTCCACCGAGCTTTGGCTCAACGAGCGTAGCAAGCAGCAGGTTTAACCACTCGTCACAATCGTCCGTTGGCATTTCGTCGGGAATTGGAATGCCCTGTCCAATTGCGACGGCTTCAAGTTCCCTAACTGTAGCCGTGTGTGGGTTGAGTCCAATGTGACGCTGAAACGCTTCTTGGTAGGAAGTTCGGATCACACAGTCGGCGTTTAGAAACTCCTCGGCGAGCTCGCTTAGCAGGCTCATTCCAGAATCCATCGAATCCCCGGCGCGATACCACTCGACGATCGTGAACTCGGGATTGTGATGTGCGCCGGTTTCAGCTCCCCGGAACGCCCGAGTAATCTGATAAATACGTTCCGCACCCGCGGCGAGCAACCGCTTCATGGCGAACTCAGGGGATGTCTGGAGCCACATCTCCCGACCGACACTGGGAACTTGCGGTTCATCGAACAATGTTACAGATAGTGGGTCGAGGTGCCGATCGACTACCGTGTCGGCCGAAAGTAATGGCGTTTCGACTTCGAGGAAATCGTGGCGGTCGAAGAACTCTCGTAATCGCGCGAGCAACCTCGCACGACTGCGGAGTCGGTCCATCGTGGCCGAGGGCCGAAAATCAGCATGTGAGTGGCCGGTCACGCGAACTCGGCCGCTCAGTTGTTGACACGTTCGATATAGGTGCCCGTACGTGTGTCGATCTTGATCACATTGCCCTCCTTGATGAAGATCGGAACGGCAAACTCGCCGCCGGTTTCGACTTTCGCCGGTTTGGTGACGTTTGTCGCGGTATCACCCTTCGCGCCGGGTTCGCACTCCGTAACGAGCAATTCAACGTGGTTAGGTGGAGACATGGCGATGGGGTTATTGTTGTACAGCACCATCGAAATCGGTAAGCCTTCCTTCAGATACTTCCAGTTGTCGTCGACTTGCTCGGCCGTCAACTCGTATTGTTCGTACGTCTTGTTGTCCATAAATACAAAGGTATCTACTTGGCGGTAGAGGTATTGCGCATCGATTTCCTCGACATCCGCCGATTCCAAGGTCTCGCCTCCCCGATAGGTCTTCGAGGCAATCGTATTGCGTATCAAATTACGGAGCCTGCATTCATACAGGGCGGCTCCCTTACCTGGCTTGCGGAAGTTCATCTCGATCATGATGTACGGCTCGCCGTCGATTTGAACCTTCAGACCCTTCTTGAACTCGCTCGTTTTGTATGTCGCCACGTGGATTGTCCCTACTTCGTTTCGGATGCTTGGAGAGTTATTCTGATGCCGAAGTGCAAGCCGCTCGGATGTTTGCATTCGCGGAAACCCGCTCCCGAAGAAACGAGTCATGGCAATTGTAGCTTCCGATCTCAGTTCTGTCCGCGCCACTCCCAGCCCTTACTTATCCTGGCAGGCGGCAGTCAAATCCGCGATTCGCGATGCTGGAGAGTTGTGCCGGGAACTGAAGTTGCCACCCGAACTGGCGAGTCGGTCAGCCGCGGATTCATTTCGCGTCTTCGCACCGCGAGGTTTCGTCGCAAAGATGGTTCCAGGGGATCCCGCAGACCCCTTACTGCTCCAGGTGCTTCCACGCGCCGACGAGGCGGAACAAGCCGACGGCTTCGTACGCGATGCCGTTGGTGACTTGGACGCAACACGCGTGCCGGGCTTGATTCACAAGTACCACGGACGAGTGCTGCTGATCGCGACCGGCGTCTGTGCGGTCCACTGCCGATATTGTTTTCGGCGTCATTTTCCGTACGAGGACGCCCCTAAGTCACTCGCAGCTTGGCGACCCGCGATCGAAACGATTGCGCGTGACAAGTCGGTCGAAGAAGTGATCCTGAGCGGTGGGGATCCGCTCTCGCTAGTCGACCACCTGCTCGAACGGCTTTTCGAGGAACTCGATCGGATCTCGCATGTCAAGCGTGTGCGGATTCATACGCGACTTCCAATTGTAATTCCCGAGCGAGTCACGGATGAGTTCGTGAGATGTCTCACTGCGATGCGGATTGCTCCGATTGTTGTCGTCCATGCCAACCACGCTCGTGAGCTTGCGGAAGATGTCTCGACCGCACTGGCCAAGCTACGTCAGGCCGGAATTCCTATCTTGAACCAGACCGTATTGCTACGTGGCGTGAACGACCAGGTTGACTCACTCGTCGACTTGTCTCGGGCCTTGGTCAACGTGGGAGTGATGCCTTACTACCTCCACCAATTGGATCGCGTGGCGGGGGCGAGTCATTTTGAGGTGCCTGTCGCGCGTGGGCTGGAGCTGGTCGAACAACTACGCTCAAAGCTCCCCGGGTATGCCGTGCCTCGTTACGTTCAAGAAGTCGCTGGCGAGTCAGGTAAACGGATTCTCGCATGAGCATATCGGTTTACTCGGCTGCGTTGAACACGCTAGGATAGGTGCGTCCGCATTAGTTTGGTGTTGTCTGACACCATGCCCTTATGTCACTGGAACTGGAACGGGTTATGCCGCCCCGCAATTTGACGATTATCTTCTTCGCGGCGATTCTTTCGCTAGTCTGCTACCACAAAGCCGAACGCAATCGGTATGCAACGGGGGTTGCGGAAGCGATGGAGCTGGTTTCGGAGTACTACGTCGAAGACGTCGATTCGCGCACGCTATTCGAGAACGCGATGACAGGAATGGTCTCGGGCTTGGATCAGTACTCCGCGTATATCGGCCCGGATTCTTTGGCGCAGATGAACGCGAGCCTTGACCAGGAATTCGGAGGTGTCGGTGTCGAGGTCGAGAAGAAGGAACCCGATCAACCGCTGTTGGTTCTGAGCCCACTGGTTGGAACTCCCGCCTACCGAGCCGGCATTCAAGCCGGCGACCGCGTTCTGGCTGTCGATGGCGAGCGGATGATTGGAATGCACCTGAACGACGCCGTGAAGTTGATGCGTGGCAAACCGGGTTCGGAGATCGTCTTAACAATCGATCGAGATGGCCACGAAGACCCCTTCGACGTAAAAATCATTCGTGAGGTGATCACGGTTGATTCTGTCCTAGGCGACACACGGCGGCCCGACGGGTCGTGGGATTTCCACCTTGAGGAGAATCCGCGAATAGCCTACTTGCGGTTGACGACTTTTGGCCAGCACACCGTCGACGAAGTTGCAAAAGTATTGGAATCAACGGACGAACGTCACGGCTACGAAGCCATCATCATTGACCTTCGCGGCAACGCTGGTGGTTTGCTCGATGCGGCGGTCGGTATGTGTGACCTGTTTATCGATCAAGGTCGAATTGTTAGCACGAACGGACGCCACGGCAGGTTACGGAGCAGCTACGACGCGACGGTTGAAATGGCGGTGCCAAAGGACCTTCCCATGGTGGTCCTGGTCAACAACTTTTCAGCGAGCGCTAGCGAGATTGTGGCGGCATGCCTGCAAGATCACAAGCGTGCCATCGTCGTCGGAGAGCGAACCTGGGGAAAAGGCACAGTGCAGAATATTCTCGATCTCGAAGGGGGGCATAGCGCCCTGAAACTAACGACTGCGACCTACTGGCGCCCCAGCGGCAAGAACATTCACCGCAGTAAGGATGCCACTGATGAAGAAGCTTGGGGCGTTCGCCCTAACGAAGGCTATGTCGTCGCGATCCCCGAGGAAATGCTCGAGAGCGTCTATCTGAAGCGGCGCGACCGCGACCGCTATCAAGCTCCCGACGCGGAAGCCGAAGATGGCAACGCGGGAGAAGCCGAAGGGGAAACGGTCGACGATCCACAGCTTCGGCGCGCGATCAACTATCTCAGCGGCCGCCTCAAAGACAAAGATGCCGCAACGAAAACGGCGTTACGGCGAGCTTGTGAGCGACTCCAACTTCGTATCAAAGCTTAAGCGAACGACGAACCAGTCGGGTCGTTCGAGCGTTTCCAAGGGCGGTCGGTAAAACGCAAATCGCCAGACGATTGGAAATTGTTCGCTCTCGTACAAGAAGGTAAGGAACGTCAGGTCATCTCCTACTCGCTCGGCGCGAATCGGTTTTGCAATCAGGAATCGCCCGTACGATGCTTCGAGCTTCTTGTAGTTCTCAACGAAGGCCCTCAACTGCTCGGTTCGACCGTCGAGCGGACCGCCAGAAAGCAGTTCGGAAAAGGCATCTTCGGCCGAGACACTCGGTGTTTTCAAATGACCGAAGAACTGTTCGACTCTCCGGGTAAGCGCATTGGTGACAACTGCGTCGCTCTCGTTGGGAACTTGTCCGTTCGCGGTAGTGGCCTGTCCTGCCAACGCGACGATACTGAAAACGATGACGAACTTCTTTAACATGGTTGAGGTCACCTCGGCCTGAGTAAGGTCAAACGTCGGCACTTTAACGTCGTGTGGCATACTAGGCGTGTGGAGTCGGGAGTGTGGCTGAAATAATGGATCGCAGCTCTGCGGCTAGAAAAAACGACCCCGTAACACAAATCATCTGACCACCAGACGCAATGGCCAGCGACTTTTGCCAAGCCTCGACCGGCGACTCGCTAACGAGCAACTCCGGCACTTTGCAAGACTCAGCACGCAATTTATTGACCAATTCCAACAGTCGATCGGGCGGTACGCCGCGTGGGTTTTCAACATAACGTGTTAGGATGACAAAGTCGAATTGCGGTAGCAAAAGTCGCAACATACCGGAAACGTCTTTATCACGAGTGGCGGCGAACAACAGGACCCTCGGCCGATCGCCGAACGATTCGTCTAATGCTGACAACAAAGCCGCTATGGAAGCCACATTATGGGCCGTATCCAAAACGACGAGCGGGTCGAGCGAGAGGATTTCGATTCGCGCTCGACAGCTTGCATTTGCGATGCCGTGACGAATTGCGTCTTCCGAGATAGTCCAACCATCTTCTTGCATCCGATGCAGCGTCGCGATTGCAACGGCGGCATTCGCGGCCTGATGAGCGCCGAGCATGCCGATCTGGACGTCATCAAGGTGCGTACCGCCGTGAAGTGAATTCTCGCGGTAAGTGATTGAGCCGCCTGTTCCAACGACGCCAGTTCGGGATGCCCGGGCGTATTGGAACTCAAACTCTTTGCCGAGTCGGGTCATCGGAGCGGCGCGCTCTTCGGCGATCTTTTCGATCGCGGTTCGTGGTTCCTCATCCGTGACTCCGCAGATCAACGGAATGCCCGGCTTGACGATCCCCGCCTTTTCTCGGGCGATCTCGCTCAAAGTGTTGCCAAGTTGCTGGACATGGTCAAAGCTGATGGAAGTAATCACCGTCACCACGGGTTGGCAGACGTTGGTGGAGTCAAGACGACCTCCTAACCCGACCTCGAGTACCGCAATATCGACCGCTTGACCCACGAAGTGCAGCAGCGCCATCGCCGTCGTGATCTCGAAGAAGGTTGAATTGCCGGGCGTTTCATTTTCCAGAGTCATTTCGTCGAGCTCCTCGACCACCGGACGGACGACTCTGACTAAGTTGACAAGTTCCCTTTTCGAGCACTCGCCACCATCGATACAGATGCGTTCTTCCAGTCGCTCCAGGTGTGGCGATGTGTACAGCCCTGTGCGATGACCGGCTGCGGTCAATGCGCAAGAGATCATGGCGGCCGTCGAGCCTTTGCCCTTCGTTCCGGCGATATGCACCACTTTGAGCAGTCGCTGAGGATCGCCCAGGCAATGAAGCAGCCGGCGCATTCGCCCGAGATCCAAGCGGGAGCCGCCGGGAACTCCGCGAGCTGATCGCTCGTAGTTGATGCGTCCGTAGAGAAACTCTAGTGCAGACTGGTAATTCTCGTCCCGAACGCTTGGGCATCCTTCCATCTTCCAGTCCCGACTAGAGAAAGTGAGCGGAAAGACGCAGTTTATCCGGAACTTTACCGATTGTCAGGGAAGCGCAAACTTCTCGTTACCTTGCCTGCGAACGGTCGAGCAATCCTTGCGAGGCTGGGATGCCCCATTTATAGTGGAGGGGCCGACGCGGTCTTTATACGGGCTCCGAAGCACTAAATTAACCTCCGGCGGGCCTCGAGCTGACACCGGCAATCAGCTTCCGGACGAATTTCTCTACAACACTTGAACCGTTCGGATACCCAGTCCGTACACAGGAAACCTGTCTGTATGCCTATTTTTCCAGACAGCGGACCTTATTAATACGTTCGTTACTCCCAAGTAAAAGTAGAAGCTCATGGCAGATCAGGTTGCTGAGGAAAATCCGTCACCCGGCGTCGACCAAGTTTCAGCACAATCCGACGTTGTTATCGAAACTCGAAACCTTAGTAAGGTTTATCGCGACTTTTGGGGACGCCAAAAGGTGCGAGCTCTTAAAGCGCTCGACCTGGAAGTTCGCAAAGGCGAGATTTTTGGTTTGCTCGGCCCAAACGGTTCCGGCAAATCGACGACAATCAAGTTGTTGCTCGGTTTGTTGTTCCCAACCAGCGGGCAAGCATTGGTCTTTGACAAGGATGCCAGCGACGTCGGCAAGAACGAACGGATTGGATATCTGCCGGAAGAGTCTTATCTCTACAAGTTTCTCAACGCCGTCGAAACGCTTGACTTCTACGGTCGCCTGTTTGACATGCCGGCCGACGTTCGTCGTGATCGAGTAAACGAACTGATCACGATGGTGGGGCTCGACTGGGCGAAGCGTCGCCAGCTGAAAGAATACTCCAAAGGCATGACGCGTCGTATCGGCTTGGCTCAGGCTTTAATTAACGATCCCGAACTGGTATTGCTCGACGAGCCTACTTCTGGCCTCGACCCGCTCGGCACCCGGGAAATGAAGGACTTGATCCTCCGCTTGCGAGATGAAGGTAAGACTGTGGTGATGTGCAGCCATCTGCTGGCGGATGTCCAGGATGTTTGTGACCGCATAGCAATTCTGCACCAAGGTGAACTCAAGGAGCTCGGTCGCGTCGACAGCCTGATAACTGTCAAGGACATGACGCAAGTCCGCGCCGAAGGCCTCACGAAGGAAGCGGAAGAAGAAATCCGTGCGGTCATAGCCCGGCACGGTGGCAAACTTGTGGCAATGGAGAATCCAACCACAACGCTAGAGGAGTTGTTCCTAAAGATTGTGCGTGACAGTGAGGCCAACCCCGGTCGTCGCTCGATGCAGGACAACTAGCGATTCGTTCCTCTTGGTTCAGCATTCATTCTGTTTCCCCGTGAGATTGTTTCGAGGCAACGCCAGACGTCATGACATTCGATCAAGTTATTCCAGAGTTTGGTGAGTGGTTGTTTGGAGGCTTCGTTCTCTCTCTCGTCCGCATATCGATTCTGATTGCGAGCGGCGTTCTGATTGGCTTCCTCGTGTCCTCAGCCCGTCGCGGACCCGTCGAGGGTTTCTACTCTGTGGCGAAACTGATTGCCAGCAGTGTCGTCGATTTCGTGAATTGGTCGGTACCCAGAACGATTGCGATGGCTATGCTCGCCGTTCAAGAGGCCATCCGGCGACGCGTTTTGATTGCATTCGTTGTATTCGTCGTCATCATACTGTTCGCTGGCTGGTATCTCGACGTCGAAAGCGACAACCCTGCGAGGCTCTATCTGAGCTTTGTACTAACAGCTTCAAACTACTTGGTTGTGTTGCTGGCGCTCTTCTTAAGCACTTTTAGTCTGCCGACGGATATCAAAAATCGCACGATTTATACGGTTGTTACGAAACCCGTTCGCGCCTGGGAAATCGTACTTGGGCGAATCCTGGGATTTGTCACCGTGGGTACGATGCTGTTGGTTCCCATGGCGATTGTCAGCTATTTCTTTGTCCAACGGGGACTCGACCACGATCATGCGGTCGAGGAAGTTGCTGCGGCGGCGGTAGGCGAAGTGACTCACGAAGGTGAGACAACATACGATGGCCACCATCGGCATACGTTCAAGATGTTTGACGACGGCACCGGCGAGACGGACGTCGTTATGAGCCACTGGCATCAAGTCACCAAGACGGACGACGGTTATGAGTTTGGCCCGCCCATTGGCCTTCTTCAGGCGCGAGTTCCCGTCTTTGGGAAGCTTCGATTTAAGGATCGTGCGGGGGCGGACACCGACACAGGAATTAATGTCGGACATGAATGGGCCTATCGCAGCTACATCGAGGGCGGCACACTGGCGGCGGCGATTTGGACGTTTAATGATGTTACGCCCGAACGCTATCCGGACGGATTCGACCTGGAAATGAATCTGCGAGTATTCCGGACCTATAAAGGCGACATGGAGAAGGGTATCCTCGGTTCGATTGTGCTCCGAAATCCCGATCCCAGCGCCAAAGTACGCAGAAGTGAGGCGATCAACTTCACGGCCAAGGAATTCGTGTCTGACAAACAAACGATTCCCAGCAGCATTCGTATTGTCGACAATGAGGACGGAAGCGTACGCGATGGCAATCTGTTCGATCTTGTCAACGATGAAGGCCAACTGGAGGTTTGGGTTCAGTGTGGCGAAAGATCGCAGTACTACGGTATGGCCGAAAGAGACGTATACATCCTGGACCGTGATGCATCGTTTGTGGCCAATCTCGCGAAAGGCTATGTCGGCATCTGGCTTCAGATGGTCATGGTGACGAGTTTCGGCGTGATGTTCAGCACGTTCCTGAGTGGGGCCGTGGCAATGATGGCAACTCTGTCCAGCATCGTCGTCGGCTACTTCTCGAATTTCATATTCGAAGTGGCGACCGGAACTCAAGAAGGTGGCGGCCCCATCGAGTCGCTCATTCGGATCGTCACGCAACAGAACGTGAGCGTCGATTTGGAAATTGGCAAGGCCCCGATGACGATCGTCGAAGGATTTGACACGGTCTTTATGACGTTCATGCAAGCCATGACAGGTATGTTGCCCGACTACGGCAAGTTCACGACGACCCAGTACGTCGCTTACGGATACAATATCGACGGATCGCTCATGAGCATACAATTGCTGACGGCCTTCTGCTATGTCTTCGTTGTATCGCTCATTTCGTACTATTTGCTTAAAACACGGGAAATCGCGGCATGATCCAGAACGCCTCTTTCCAACGCAAAGTTCTGTATCTCGGTTTGATCGCGTTGTTGTTGATTCCGCTCTACGTGATCGGCCATCCGGCAACCAAGTCGACCTCAAATCGTGGTGGCCAATTGGCACAGTTGCGAGCCGATTATGACCTCTCGCCCACGGAACTGGGCGAGATCGATCCGGCGAGCGAATCCATGAAACTGGCGACGCTTGGGATGAAAGGTGTCGCGGCGAATATCTTGTGGACGAAGGCAAACCACTACAAAAAGACGGAGGACTGGGAAAAGCTTGTCGCGACCGTCAATACGATGTCCAAGCTTCAACCGCACTTTATCTCGGTGTGGGAATTCCAGTCGCACAACCTGTCGTACAATATCTCTGTCGAACACGATGACTTTCGTTTTCGATACCTGTGGGTCAAAAAGGGTATCGAGTTCCTGATCAAAGGAACTCGGTATAACCAAAATGAACCAAAGCTGTTTTGGACCGTGGGTTGGTATACAGGCCAGAAATTCGGACGTGCAGATGAGCACAAGCAGTTCCGCCGCTTGTTCCAAGATGACAAGGATTTTCACGCGTTGCTGAGCCAGTATGTAGACATCGACACCGAGGCGCGAGGTGCTGACCAAAGGCCCGACAATTGGTTGACCAGTCGCTTGTGGTACGAAAGCGCTTACGACATTGTCGAAACGAGACAGGCTCCGATTCGAGGCAAAGCGCCACATATTTTCTACTCCGATGGACCAAAGGCCTTGATGAACTATGCCAACACCATCGAAACCGAAGGCGTGCTCGACGAGAAGGCTCAGTACGCATGGCGACGCGCTGGCGAGAATTGGGACACTTATGGCACGAGAGTCGTGCCCACATCCTGGGGAACACGAATTCGGCTGAACGATGAAGAAGCCGCACTTGCGGAAGCACAACGGTTGTCCAACGAACTCGACAAACTCCTGCCAGGGCTTCGCGAGCGACTCAAACAGGAAAGAATCGACGCGTTGACTGAGGCGGAGCGAGTCGCCATGGCTAAGACCTGGGACGAAATAACTGGGCAGATTGAAGGGAATCGGAAACAGCAAGCCGAGCAAAAGACCACGGTGACGTATCGAGATGTGGCAGAAGCTTCTCCCGAAGATGTTCGCGCTCGTGCCTTTCGCTTGGCGAAACAAGCAAGCGACAAGGAAACCGAAGCAAAACACATTGATTCGTATCGAAACAATGTGAATTTCAACTATTGGAAAGCGCGATGTGCAGTCGAGCAGATGCCAAAGACGGTCAACGCTCGGCGCCACGTGTTTGCGGCGAAGCAGCACATGGAAGACGCGGACCCGGATGCTGCCAGGACTGAATTCGAACTTGCTTGGAAAGATTGGGCCGAGACGTTCCAGGAGCACCGCGGTCTCGTTAATGAACTGACCGAGGACGATTTGGTCGAGGACATCCAGCTCTACATCAAACTGCTTGGTCAGCTGGACGAGGAATTGCCTGCAAACTTTGCGTTAAACGAGATCCTCGCGAAATACGAGCCTTTCGTCGCCGAAGAGTCAGCCGCTCCTGAAACGGAAAGTACGGCGGAACACACGGAAGATTCCGGTGCAAAGGAAGCAGCGCCCGAGAAAAGCGAACCCTCGAACGGTGATGACCAAGAGAAGCCTGATCCAGCGGACGCCAAAAAGGAGAATCCCGCCGATAAAACGACTAATGCGGAGGCGACTAAAACGCCAGCGGAGGCTGCGGCGGAGAAACCAGCGTCCGAATCGCCATCGATCGAATCTCCGACCGAGTCGCAGAAACCTACGGCTGTGGATGACGAAGCGACCGGGGACGCAAAGAGCGAGTGAGATTCAAGTCTCGACTCTTTCGTTACAGCTCGCCAACGATTCGATATCGTCGGCCATAATCATCGGATTCATGCGGTGCTCCGCACCTTGACCGCTCGCACGGCAACACGTAAACCAGGGTCTTACTGAGTGCTCATGGCACTTGTCCCAGGTGGTTTCCGACTGCGAGAACTTCTGAAATGGATAATCCGACGATTCGTCGTGCTCTGATCAGCGTGAGCGACAAGCTTGGCTTGGCCGGTTTTGCCTACGGTCTGTCGAGTGCCGGTGTCGAGATCTACAGCACAGGGGGCACGCGCAAGCACCTCGAAAGCCAAGGTCTTCGTGTGCACGATGTCAGCGACTACACGGATTTTCCCGAGATGATGGACGGAAGATTGAAAACCTTGCATCCGAAGATTTTTGGTGGAATCCTCTGCAGGCATGATCGTCCGGACGATATGGGGGTGATCGACGAGTACGACATTGTGCCATTTGAGCTGATCGTGGTTAATCTATATCCGTTCGAGGCCACAATCGCACGCGAGGGAGTGACTCGGGACGAAGCGATCGAGCAGATCGACATTGGTGGCCCCAGCCTCGTGCGGGCCGCTGCAAAAAATCATAAGTTTGTCAGTATTGCAACACATCCCGAGCAGTACTCTGCAATCCTCGAACAAGTTACGAACGAGGGCTCAACTTCGCTGTCATTACGCAGACGATTGGCCGCTGAAGCCTTCGCCCGCACTGCGGCGTACGATCGAGCAATCGCCGACTACTTCTGCGGCGAAACTACTGACGGACCCTTTGCACCGACGACGAACATCACTTTGCACCGCAAGGCGGTCCTCAGATATGGCGAGAACCCACACCAAAAGGCCGCGGTCTATAGCGAAGTCGGAGCTCGACATGCGAGTTTAGTGACCGCTCGCCAACTGAATGGCAAAGAACTTTCCTATAACAATTTTTTGGATCTCGACAGCGCGCTCACGATTGCTCGCTCTTTGCCGGGAGCTGCGTGTTCGGTTATCAAGCACAACAATCCGTGCGGCGCGGCCTCCGCCGAGTCACTAAGTTCAGCCGCAGAAAAGGCAATGGCTGGTGATCCCGTTAGTGCATTCGGATCGGTGATCGGTTTTAACCGAATTGTCGACGTTGCAACTGCCGAGTTTCTGGCGACCCCGGGTCTGTTCGTCGAAGCGATTGTGGCTCCTGATTTTGAGGCTGCAGCGGTTGGTGTCTTGACTAGCAAGCCGAAATGGCGAAGCAACGTCCGTCTGATGCAAGTCGGTCGTCTCGATGAAGTAAAGCCACAGCGACAATATCGTCACATCGATGGCGGGATGTTAGTTCAAGACTCGGACGCCTTACCCGATCCAGAAACTGAATGGAAAGTCGTCACTGCCGCAGAACCAACCGATGAACAAATGGCGGAACTGCGATTTGGTTGGGCAGTGGTGCGGCACGTTAAGTCGAATGCGATTACGTTATCCAAGGACCAGTCTTTATGTGGGGTCGGTGCTGGCCAGATGAGCCGTGTCGATTCTGTCGAGATCGCGATTCGCAAAGCTGGCGATCGGGCCGCCGGATCAGTGCTTTCTTCTGATGCGTTTTTCCCGTTTCCGGATTCAATCTACAAAGCGGCTGAGGCAGGAGTCGCGGCGATTATACAGCCGGGCGGCTCTAAAAATGACAACGAAGTGATTGCGGCTTGTGATGAAGTCGGTATGCCGATGATCTTCACCGGTCGACGGCATTTTAAGCACTAGGTTTCCTCAAGCCGGAGCTGCCGCATGCCCACGATTCTCGACAAGATCGTCGCAACGAAACGTGATGAAATCATACGCGCGAAGGCGATGTGCCCCGAGGCCGATCTGCACGCCGCAATTGAAAAGGCTCCTCCGCCGCGTGATTTTTTCAAAGCCCTGTCTGCCGGCGGCTCCATCAGGTTGATTGCGGAAGTCAAGAAGGCGAGTCCGTCGAAAGGGTTGATTCGCGAAGATTTTGATCCAGTCGAGATCGCAAAAACCTACGAAGCGAATGGTGCTTCTTGTATCAGTGTCTTGACTGACGTGGAGTACTTTCAGGGCAGTCTTCAATACTTAAGAGAGATTCGCGCCGCCGTGTCCGTACCAGTGTTACGAAAAGATTTCATTCTCGACACTTACCAATTGCTCGAAGCTCGCGCAGCCGGTGCGGACGCTGTGTTGTTGATTGCTGAATGCCTTGATAACTGTAACCTCAGGAAGCTTCACAACGAAGCGATTCAACTTGGCATGACACCGCTGGTTGAACTCTACGAGCCCGATAACCTATCCCGCGTAATCGACGCAGGCGCCACATTGATCGGCGTCAACAATCGCGATCTGCGAACATTTGAAGTCGACCTGCAGCACACGGTTCGAATGCGAAAGCGGATTCCCGAGCAATGCATTCTGGTGGGCGAGAGCGGAATTCATGGCCGAAGTGATGTCTTGTCACTCGAAGCTGCCGGCGTCGATGCGATTCTGGTGGGCGAATACCTAATGTCCCAGTCCGACGTTGGACTCGCGGTGCGCAAGTTGCTGGGCCGCTAACCGACACAGCCGATACATCTTATGTATCAGGCCGTCTTTATCTGATCCCGCTTAACTTCGGACGCGGATCGTGGTGAGCTAGAATTGGGAACGCCGACACTATAGATGCTGTGGCGATTACTCGCACGAATAACTGACGCTTTCGGGAAGCACGAAGATGGCCAAAACGACATTCATGGAAAAAGTCTCGATTATCACTAGCGCAATACGCACTTTGCTGGCGACCGTCATCGTCGGTGGTTTGGGGATTGGCGGCTGGTACGGTTACAACACCTATAACGCGACCGAACTGGAAGCCCAACGAGCCGCAGAGGCGCTGGTTAAGGCGAAGGCCGATCTCGAAGCGAAAGACGCTGTCATTCGAGTTAAGGAACAGGAGATTGGTGCGCTGAACGACGAGGTCGCCGAAAAGCAGCAAGAGATTGAGCGTCTAGATACGGCGATGCGATTGCTCAAAGTGGATCATCGCATAGCGTTGGTCAGGGTTGTGGATCAAACCAAGGACGAGGCGACAGACACAACGCTCACACAGATCGAATTTCAAGAGATTAATGGCAATGGAGACCCCATCGGCGTTCCGAAACGCGTCGAAATCAAGGGCGAAGTCCTGTACATCGACAGTTGGGTTGTAAAGTTTGACGACAAGTATGTCGAGCAAGCGGATATCGACCGTTCTACCTCGCTGGTTCTCTTCCGCCGTATCTTCGGCGAAATGCAAGAACCCCGTGATGGCTTTGCGCTCGATGAAGATGGTTCGCGTCCGGCAGTCTATGGCCGTGGCGGCGAGATGTCGGAGTTTGAGAAAAAGATTTGGAGTGACTTCTGGGAGGTCGCTAATAGCGAAACGAAGCAGGATGAACTAGGCATTCGTGCAGTTCATGGTGAAGCACCATCGATCAAAGTTAAAAAGGGTAAGGCCTATCGTGTGGACTTACGAGCCTCTGGTGGTCTTTCGATCACGACAGCAGGTGATATTGCCACTCCAACGCCGCCGCCAGCGTAGACAAGGGTCCGCGAAGGGCTTGACCGATAAATGAGTGCGCCAGGACGACAATCGCGCCCGAGTGGTGGTTATTGCGTAACCTCACCACCACCCCGGGTGCAGAGCGCGACGTATGCCCATACATCGATCTGCTCGTTGAGGAAGCGAACGGAACCGTCTGCGCAGACAAAGTTCGCGCCGCCGCGATGAAAGCTGTACGCTTCACCGATATTGTTCGCGTTGATCATGTACGGACCACAGAGGTCGACGCCATCCTCACCCGTGCCCTCGACGCTAAATCCCGAATCCGGATCGGCCCAGCCGATACCTTCTTGGACATAGATTTCACCGGAGATTTCGACGACGTCATCCTCGGGGTAACGCAGGAACTGAGCCTTTGACATCGGGCTGCCGAGGACGTATGCAAGTCCTTTGCCAGCACGCTCTGCCAGCAGCAGCGTGTTCGATAATCCATCCGTGATCCATGCGGGACGGCACGACTCGTATTCTGCGAGCACACCTTGCCGCGCGGCAACACCTGGGTCCGGGACGCCGAACAAGTCCATATAAACATCTCTGTCTACCTGAAAGATGGCACCGTAGTCAGTCGCCGCCGCACCAACGACGTGGTGTTGATCGGATCGATTTGTTCCTGGAGCGGAAGGGCAAAGAAACAGATTGAGTGCTGTGCTCACGGCAGCGCGATTCGTTAAATGGCTCCACGGTCGGTCGAAGTCATAGGCGTCTGCAACCGTGGATGCTTCAAGGAATGACAAGCACTTTGGTACCCAGTTTTGAAGGTCCGTACACTCGCCTGGGTTGTCTTCGATCTCAGCCTCCTCAGGATCGCATCCGCCCGTCGCCCACCCGCTGGCCTCTGTCGCGCCCTTCGGAAAGCGACGATGAACCGACTCGAACGAGTGCAATGCCAGCCCCATTTGCTTGAGGTTGTTCTGGCAGCTCATGCGGCGAATGGCCTCACGTGACTGCTGTACCGCGGGCAACATGATCGCGACGAGAATCCCGATGATTGCCAGCGTCACGAGCAATTCGACAAGCGTCATCCCCGTCCGGAGTGACTTTGACACAGCTGCTAATTCCTAGTTGCATTCTCTGCATTGTGAGCAGCCAGCATTGTAGGGTGCCCCGGCTCATCGCAACAAGGGCTAGGTTCCCCGTCGTTCAAAGCGATTCACAGCACGCTGATCTAACTACAGGTCGTGTTGGACGCTTGCAGGACGGTGCCTGAATGAGATGCAAGATCACATGGCAGATAAAGTGAAGTCACAAACATTCCGTCACGATTGACCGCCTCAATCGAACCGCCGAGCATCTCGATGATTCGGCGACAAAGGGCAAGTCCGACGCCGACATGCGTTCCCGTTGCCGCCCGTGCAACGTCGGCACGCCAAAAACGATTGAAGACTTTGGAAAGCTGATCCTTATCGAGCTCGCATCCCGTATTCGCGACAGTAAATCGCACCCCATGACCGTCGCGGCGCCAACCGACCGAGATGTTGCCGCCTTGATTCGTATAGTCGACCGCGTTGTCGAACAGATTGGACAAGACGACTCTTAGCTTATCAGCATCTGTTTGTATACACAGTGTCAGCGGTCCGTCAAAGGAAGCGGTAACGAATCGCTCGTTTGCACGATCGTTGTAACTCTCCCACAATTCTGTCACGAAAACTGGAACGTCTACGTTGGAGTTCTCTAACGGAATTGTGCCGCTATCTGCGCGGGCGAGCGACAGCAGCGATTCGACCACTCGCTGCGTCTCAATACAAATTGTCTCGCAGGTCCTCAATGTCTTCGCGTATTCTTTCGGGCTGCGGCTTCGGCAGAGAGTCACTTCCAACGTCGTTCGCAGACCGGCGAGTGGGGTTCGCAATTCATGTGCAACATCGGCGGTCAGCGCTCGTTCACGCCAGAACGATTCTTCGAGTCGGCTTAGCAACTCGTTCAGTCGCGCTACCACCGGAACCAGTTCGTCTGGCAAATCACTCAACTCGAATCTCTGATTCAAGTCGCTCGCATCTAAGTTCGAGATCTGCTTGGCAAGGACTCGCAGAGGCTGAAGGCTTCGCGTTAACAACCAGGATACGACTCCGAGCACGGTGAGCGTCACTATGGTCGAGATGGCGAAGAGTGTCCATGCAAGCTCTGAGATCGCCTGATCGATCTCGGAAGTGTCACGTGCGACAACAAGCGTCACGCGTCGACGGTCCGAAAAATTAACTCGATCGACATTGTCGTCATCGAAGTCGATGCCACTCTTGGTATGGGGATCATCCAATCGCTCACCATCGACAACCGGGAAGAACTCAACTGCCGCGAGCCTCCCCCGCCTTCCATCTGGAAGATCGTCGTAACGAAAGCCCGGTGCCGCGAGCGATCCGTTCGTTCGCGTGAGGTTTCCCCTTTCCAATCGTCGCGAACGGGCAAGGACGTTTCCGTCATCTGCCCACACTTGGTAATACTCGGGCCGAACTTTTCTTGCGAATTCCGGCAGGGGTCGATCGACGAACGGGATCTCGATGCGATCGCCTTCTTGCTTGATGAGCGTTGCCAATGCATGCGTCTGCGCGGCGAGATGTAGATCAAATTCGCGAACCAGACTCGCACGCATGGCGAGAAAAATCGCAACCACAGCAGCGGCAAATCCAGCTACCACAGTCGTACCGATACCCAGCAACAGACGTGAACGCAAAGACCATTTCATGAACTGTGACGTCTCAAGATTGCAACCGTATGTTTCTGATCATAACATCGTCGCGAGAACGCTCGTGCAACATTTATTGCTTTTTGGACAGCTTGCGCCTGACTTACTCACTTTATTCTCATGTTCGCTTGTTATACTTCCGCGAATCGAAAGGTTACACGGCTTGTGTGGTGGGCCGCGATCAGTTGCCTGGGTCTTACCTGCCCCAAGATCCGGCCTGCGGCCCACCTCGCAATCCGTGGACAAATCGATCTGCGAATCGAGTGCGTCTGATTATACTGGGCGACTTGTCGGCGTGATCTGAAGGTCGCGATCAGAGGCTCTCTCGTGAGTGCATCGCCGGTGTGCTGCGTTTCAAAGCCGATTCGTCTAGGTTCGTGTTAGCGATTATCAGTGACAAGATGCGCGTGTTAGTTATTGAGGACTACGGCCCAATTCGTGAATCCGTCACGCAAGGTCTGCGCGAAGCAGGGTTAGCCGTCGATTCGGCTGCGGATGGTCTGAATGGGCTCTGGTACGCCGAGTCTTATGACTACGACGTAATCGTGCTGGATTTGATGCTGCCTGAAATTGATGGCCTGACGATTCTCGAAAAGCTAAGATCGCGCGGCAGTCGATCATCAGTACTTATTCTGACTGCCAAGGATCAACTTGATGACCGCGTCGAGGGTCTGAATCGTGGCGCGGATGATTATCTTATTAAGCCGTTCGCCTTTGAGGAACTTCTCGCTCGCGTTCGCACTTTGATTCGTCGCCGTTATGATGTGAAAGATCCGCTGATTCGAGTTGCCGATCTGGAGATTGATACGACGAATCGAACTGTGACTCGCGCCGGCAAGACGATCGAATTAACAGTGCGCGAGTACGCTTTGCTCGAATACCTTTCTGCTCGCGCGCGGCAAGTGGTTTCGCGAATGGACATTTGGGAACACGTCTACGATCAATCCGGATCGCAAAGCAATGTTGTTGACGTCTACATCGGGTATTTGCGCAAGAAGATCGAACTCCCTGATATGCCGAAACTGCTGCACACGCGTCGTGGACACGGCTATGTTCTGGGTGATGATTGTTGAATCGCATCAGCAACCCGGCGCCCCGTTACGCTCAACGCATAGCCGTCGAGTTGTCTAGGCGGAACCCAAGCGAAGCCCGTGCGTTTCTTTGGGCCGGACAGACATTCCGCGTCGAAGCACTTCAAGGTGATGCGGAATCGCGTCACACCGTGTTTGATCGTCTTTAGATGCTCGCCGATTGCGACGTGGTATCCGGTCAATTCGCGAACCCTTTCGCTCAACTCGCGGCGGAGCGCCGCGCCCGCTTGTGCATTGTTCGCCAATCTTGGAAAGTCCCAGAGTCCAGCCCAGCGTTCTCCTTCTTCGCATCGGCGAAGCAGCACTTTGCCATTCCTCCGTACAACGACACAGGCCTCGCTGACCTCCTCATAATTCGTCTTCTTCTTTGCGGCGGGTATCGATTCCTGAAGGCCCTTGGCTCGTGTCGGGCAGAGCATCGCGACGGGACAGTCGTTACAGCATGGATTGCGCGGCGTACAGACTTCGCTGCCCAACTCCATCATCGCTTGATTGAAGTCACCGGCGTTTTTTCGCGGTAAAAAGTCTTCGGCTGCGTCCCAAAGGATACGTTGTCCCTCGGTGCTTGTCGTATCACCACGATAGCCAATCAAACGACTGAATACGCGGACCGTGTTCGCTTCTAGAATTGGTTCGCGCGCGTCGAATGCGATGGAGAGAACGGCTCCGGCCGTGTAACGGCCAATCCCGGGCAGCGCCTTCACAGCATCGGCATCACGAGGGAAGTCACCGCCGTGGTCATCGACGATCGCACGCGCCGCTTTGTGAAGTTGCCTCGCACGGCGGTAATAGCCCAATCCTTCCCATTGCCGCAAGACTTGGTCCTCGTGGGCTTCGGCCAAGGATGCGATCGTGGGAAACCGAGCGATGAACCGCTCGAAATATGGGATAACGGTAACGACTTGCGTCTGTTGCAACATGATCTCGCTAACCCACACGTGATAGGGATCGCGAGTTCGTCGCCACGGGAGGTCACGCGAGTTGCGTTTGAACCAGTCAGACATTCGCCGACGTAGGCTTTGCTTCCATCTAGCGTCGTGGTCTGCCATCCGTAGCAACTTTCCGCATGTTCGAGGTGTCAACAGTTCGCGTTCGGCAACCGGACTTAAAGAATACGGAGTTGTTCGATGTTTCGGAACCTGGCATATCGATCGTGTCGCTATGCCACACGCGCCGTCACGTGGCTTTCGCTATCAAAACGCTGAGCAGCGGATTGCGACTCCAGGGCTGGGCGGATTGTTTCCACCCAAGCAGTTGCCCGCCAAGCGGGCAACAACTGCCCACGCCCTGATCGCTAGCGGACGGAGCTGACTTGCCACATGCACAAGCGAAGCTGGTAAGAACTTGCAGTTTCCGCATTCTGGCGGCGTTTGCGGGAAGACGCAACTTCTGTGGCATGGGCGTTGCGTGACGAGCCGCTTCGATTTCCTCTCCAACATTTTACTAGGCCTGCTAGGAATCTGACGGACATGAGCGAAGTTCGAAAAAGACTGCCTGTGAGCGGCGTCAACAAATCACAGGCTCTGCGTCAGGTGCGATTGAGCTGGTTTTTGCTAATAGCTTGCCTGCTTGGTCCGCTGTTGGGGTACGTTGGTTCCTACCTGCGCGTGATTTGCATCGAGTGGCGCGTGGCCGATCGGTTGTGTCGCGATGGAGCGTACATCGAATCAAACTCATTCGATTCACTGGGACTTTCGTTTCAACGAGCCCCATCTGAATACGCAACACTGGTGGAGCGAATGCTGTCGCGACCTAATCGTGTCACCATCCGTCATCGTGCTGACGCTCAGCTCATTGGACAAGTGCCGGCTTTTCGTGCATTGAAGAAGTTCTCGATTTACGATGTCGACCCCAGCGAGTTCGCGCTCTCCGATGTAACTCGAAGCCCCGGCCTCGAGGAAGTTCACATTCACTACTCCAAGCATGAGGATCTCGACATTTCGACGCTGCGTCTGCTACCGAACTTGTCGACTCTCCAGTTGTCGGGAATACGAACGAAATCCGAATTCTTAGTCAGCCTCGCTCAATTGCGGCAGTTGGATCAACTCTTCCTACATAACATGACGCTGTCCGAGCCAACTCTCCGTCGGCTCCAACATTCACTGCCTGAAACGGTTATCACGGTCGTCGACCGAGTCCCCACGCCGTAATGCGCTGGCTGAACATCTAAGAAATGCATATGAGAAGACGAGGTAGTGCTGCCCTCCCCAAGATTCTCTCCTGGGCAACCGCGAGGCCAAACGGTCAGATCGAGACTTAACTTCTTGCTCAGTTTCCCCACCTAATCTTGTGAACCCATGGGACGACTGAGCTCCAAGCTCTTGTGAATGGCGGCAAGTTCGTCAGTACCGGGTGCGTGAGAAGAGTAAGCTTCCCACTGTCGCTTACGAATCGCTACGTCAGGAGCTGCTGGTCCCAGGCTCGCCAAGTTGAGCAAGACCGAGGAACTTGGGGCGAACGCAATCGGCGGTCCCGAGTCCTACAAGTAGCCGACTCGCGAAAAAGGCTAAACCACGTGTCAGATTCGCCCTCCCTCCGTTGGACGGTTGAAGGATTCTCGGCGATCGTTTACGTTGCCGCACGCGCATCAGTGGTTTATCTCCACGATGTGATCTTATCTTCTCATTTCTCGATCATTTTCAGTCGTAGGTCGCCCGTACAGAGCGATGTAAAACTTCATCGGAGCTTGTCGTTATGGCCAGAAACCGGACGATCGGTCGGACTCACCGTGGTATTGCTTGGTTACGATCAAATGGTGCAAGAGTTCGGCGCAGCTCGGGCCGGCGGTCACAGTTCCGATTGTTTCTGGAGCAACTCGAAGACCGACGTCTGCTGGCGGCGGGTGACTTGGATTCGACGTTCGGTACGGGCGGGCTGGTGACCACCGATCTTGCCTCGGTCACGGCCGGTCTCTCCGACAAAGCCACCGGCATTGCGATTCAGCAGGACGGGAAACTGGTCGTCGTCGGTTCAGCCAAGATCGGTCCGGGCTCCGATTTCGCTGTCGTCCGCTATCACGCCAACGGTGTTCTCGATCCGACCTTCAGTGTCGATGGGAAACTGACAGCGGATTTCGGCGGCGAAGATACGGCTCAGCGCGTTGCGATCGATGCCGATGGAAAACTGATAGTCGTCGGGCAATCCGGGACCGACTTTGCGCTGGCACGCTTTGACACCTTTGGAAATCTGGATACGACTTTTGGCAACGGTGGCAAGGTGACGACCGACTTTGGCAGCGACGAGGGAATTGGCGGCATGGCAATTGATGCAGACGGCAAAATCATCGTGGCTGGGTATACGGAAACTGGTGGCGCGGCTGGTCGCGACATCGCCTTGGCTCGCTATAACAGTAGCGGGAGTCTCGACCCGACGTTCGGTAACTCGGGAATAGTCATCACCGACATTTCCGTGACGGATGCTCTATTGGACATTGAACTGGATACGCAGGGGCGGATTGTCGGCGCCGGCTATTCCGTGCGTCCCGGCGGAAGCGACTTCGATTTTACTTTGGTAAGGTACAACGCGGACGGCACGCTGGACAACTCGCTGGATGGCGACGGAATCCAACAGACGAATTTCAGTTCAGGCAGCGACGTCGCACGCAGTCTGACCATCGACGGTCTTGGGCGGCTCATTCTGACGGGCGACGCCGGAATTGCGACCTTCGACTTCGCCGCGGCTCGCTACAACACTGATGGCAGCCTCGATACGACCTTCTCCGGAGACGGCAAGGTCACAACCGACTTTGGAGGAACCACGGATCGAGGTTATTGGGGGGCCGGCATCGACCCTCTCGGTAACCTGGTTGTTGCCGGTTACAGCACACAGGGTTCGACCAGTCACGACTTCGCGCTCTCGCGTTACACTTCCAGCGGCAATCTGGACACGAGTTTCGGGAACGCAGGGATCGTCACCACCGACTTTGGAGCTGGAAACCCCGACTTTGGATTGAATATGGCGATCCAGGCGGACGGTAAGATCGTTGTCGTCGGCGAGTCGGCTCAGGGCGCAACGAGCAGCGACTTTGCCGTAGCCCGCTACGATTCGGGCTTCACGGTCGCGGTTCCTGGCGTCACGATCACGCCACCAACAGGTTTGACAACGACCGAAGCAGGCGGAACGGCAACATTTACGGCCGTCTTGAACACCGAGCCAGCGGCGAATGTCACGTTCCGTTTGATCAGCAGCGATACTTCGGAGGGCAACGTGAGCCCGATTTCGTTGACGTTTACTCCAGCGAACTGGAACGTCGCACAAACCGTTACTGTAACCGGCGCGGACGATCTGAACCTGGACGGCGATGTTGTCTATACGATCAATACGGCGAACACAGTCAGTAACGATCTCAACTACAACGGGCTGAATCCGATCGATGTATCGGTGATCAATGTGGATAATGACGTCGAAACGCTGACGCTGACGATTGCCGCTTCTTCGTTTTCCGAAGCGGCGGGCGTAGGAGCATCGACGGCGACGATCAGCCGCAATACAGATCCGGCCAATCCGCTGACCGTCACACTCATGAGCAACGACACGTCGGAGGCTACTGTCCCAGCGACCGTAACGATTCCTGCCGGGCAAGCGTCGATGACGTTCAGCCTCGGTGCCGTCGACGATAACATCATTGACGGTCAGCAGACTGTCATGATTACTGCCTCGGCTTCTGGGCATGCCAACAGCACAGATTCCGTCATCGTTACCGACGACGACGTTGCGGGCTTCACGGTAACTGGCGCTTCGACCAAGATCACCTGGTCGGATTCCGGGGCGTCAGGTACCGATCCGTTCGGCGTTCCATTTACCTCGACTCCAAACCAGACGCTGCCGAGTTGGGGCATGCCTGGATTCAACAGCGGCACGACCAAATTCCTTGCCCCGGGTTCTTATGAAGCGTTTCGAGTCACGTTTTCCGGGCTGCCTGCGGGGGTCGTCATCAATGCAACGCACCCGAATACCGTGTTGAACGTGACTCCGTTCTCTGTGGCAGATCTCTGGAACAAGGAGGTCACCGGAAACAGCATCCTGTTCACTTCACCAGACCCCGTCAACAAGCGGCTGGATCAAAACGACTGGTTCTTTACCAGTGTAATCTTCAGTGGCTTGTTCGATGCCAGCCAATTGGCTTTCGAAGTGGAGTACATTTCTGGACCTGGGGTTACCGTATCGGAGGCAGGTTCTTCGCAGACGGTTCAGATATCCCTGGACGCGCAGCCGGCGGAAAACGTCGTGCTGAACATTGCGAGTGCCGATACAGGCGAAGCGACCGTTGATAAAGCAGCGCTGACATTCACTCCGGCAAATTGGAATGTTGCTCAGGATGTGACCGTTACCGGCGCGGACGACCAGATCGCCGATGGTGACCAACTGACCGAGATCACGATCGCGGTGAACGATGCCGTTTCGGACGATGCCTTCGATGGTGTCCTGGATCAGGTCGTGACCGCGACCACTACCGACGATGACGGCGTTAGCTTGGCCCTGATACTGGAAATTACCGATGCTATCATCTCGGAAGACGCCGGGCCGGCAGCCACCACGGCAACTGTCACACGTACGGGCGACACTTCCGGCGAACTGATAGTGAGCTTGGCGAGCAGCGATACGACCGAGTTATCCGCGCCCGCGACGGTAACGATTCCGGTAGGCCAATCGTCGGTGCAATTCGATATCGGCGCCGTAGACGACGCCATCGTGGACGGAACGCAAACAGTAACACTGACGGCATCTGCGAACGGTTACCCGGATGGCACGGACTCGGTAGACGTGACCGATGATGATGCGGCCCGGTTGACCCTGAGCTTGTCTACTGGCCAATCCGATACGGTCGACCAGTCGTCTGAGACAGGCGGTTCCGTGGGAGGTGTCGATCACTTTGCTCCGATGGGCCAGAGTTTTGTCCCAACCAGATCGGGCCTCGACTATGTGGTGCTGAAACTTTCAGACAACACGACTGCACGCAACGGTGTTACAGGCGCCGTCCGAATTCGCCAGTCGTCCATTACAGGCACGGTGCTGGGTACAAGTGATCCAGTGTTTTTTGGAAGATTGCTTTAATCAGGCAGGTGGTCCGGGTTGTGGTATTGCGGGTGGTTACGCTGCGGAGATTCGGTTCAACTTTGCCAGCACAGTCCCCCTGACGCCTGGGGCGACCTATGTGCTCGAGCCGTTCGAAATCTCGGGAGATTCCTTCGCCGCCGAGTACGCGACCAGAGATGTGTATAGTTCCGGAGCCGGGATCTTCAATGGCGCGGTCCGCTCCGATCGCGACCTGTGGTTCCGCGAGGGGCGTTCTTCGAAGTTGGGCACGATCTCGGAAGGCGACGGGGCAGGAGCGGCCACCGCGACTGTGAGCCGTAATTCGGACACTTCCGATGACCTGATTGTGACGCTGACCAGCAACGACACCACGGAGGCCACCCTCGTTACCACCGTGACGATTCCCGCCGGGCAAACGACCTCGGCGCCGTTTGATATCGATGCAGTGGACGATCTGATCGCCGATGGAACACAGACCGTCACGTTCACTGCATCCGCCTCAGGTCACGCTGACGGGACCGATACTCTTGACGTGACCGACGATGACGAGGCGGGCATCAACGTCTCTGCGATCAGCGGCAACACAACGGAAGCCGGAGGTACCGCGACTTTCACAGTGGCACTCGACAGCGAACCTACAGCGGACGTCACGATTGGGATTTCCAGCAGTGACGGGACGGAAGGGACCGTCTCGACATCGAGTTTGGTGTTCACGCCGGCCAACTGGAATACTCCCCAAACAGTGACGGTAACCGGCGTCAACGACTCTCTTGACGACGGGAATATCGCCTACTGGATCGTCACGGCGCCCGCCAGCAGCGGCGACTCGAGCTATAACGGCTTGAATGCGGCCGATGTTCCGGTCACCAATTTGGATAATGATGCGTCGGGGATCACCGTCTCGTCGATCAGCGGCGACACGACGGAAGCCGGGGGAACGGCCACTTTCACCATCGTCCTCGATTCGCAACCTATCGCCGAAGTATTGATCGGGATTTCAAGCGATGATCCGTCAGAGGGAACAGTCTCCACGAGTATTATTCGCTTCCTGCCTTCGAATTGGAGCACTCCGCAAGTCATTACGGTGACTGGTGCCGATGATGACGTGGCCGACGGCAACACGCCCTATAAAATCCTGACAGCGCCGGCTAACAGCAACGATACGAGATACAACGGAGTGAAGGCCGCCGATGTTGACGTCACCAACATTGATGACGACACAGCCGGAATTAGCGTGTCAGCGATCAGTGGCAACACGACGGAAGCCGGCGGGACGGCCACCTTTACCGTGAAACTAGATTCCGAGCCCACAGCCGATGTGACATTCAGCATCGCGAGCAGCGACACAGCCGAAGGTTCGGTCTCGACTTCAAGCCTGACCTTCACGACCGCCAATTGGAATACCTCACAAATCGTCACCGTGGCCGGCGTCGACGATGATGTCGATGACGGCAACATTGGTTTTAGCATCGTCACGGGCGCAGCCAGCAGCATCGACAGTAACTACGACGGATTAGATGCCGCAGACGTTACGCTGACAAATATTGATGACGACACCGCTGGAATCACGGTCTCGGCGGTCAGTGGCAACACAACTGAAGCGGGCGGTGCCGCAAACTTTGCCTTCCAATTGAACTCTGAACCGACGTCCAACGTCACGATCAGCTTGTCCAGCAGTAATACCAGTGAGGGCACGCTGTCGACCACGACTTTGGTCTTTACTTCGGCCAACTGGGATGTTGCGCAGTCGGTGACCGTCACGGGCGTAGACGATGCGATTGACGATGGAGACGTCGTCTACCACATCATCACAACTGTATTGAGTGGCGACACCAAGTACAGCGGTTTGAGCGTCGCCGATCGAGTAATCGTTAACCACGATGACGATACTGCCGGCATTACCGTCGACCCGACGACAGGACTGGTGGTCCGTGAAGGCGGGGCAACGGATACGGTGACGCTGGTCCTCAATTCGCAGCCTACCGCGAATGTGACCATCAGTTTATCGAGTTCGGATCCTAATCAGGTGACGGTGTTTCCAGGTACGCTGACGTTCACAGCGGCCAACTGGATGACACCTCAAGCAGTAACGATTGAAGCGATTGACGACGACATCGACGAGAACACGCTCGGGATTGCAGTCCTGACGAGCCCGGCAGTCAGTGGGGACCCAAAGTACGATGGTCTCGATGCAATCGACACAAATGGCTCGCTATTGGATAACGATACGCGCGGCGTGATCGTTTCCAGCATCAGCGGCAACACGACCGAATCAGGTGGAACGGCCACATTCTCGATCGTTTTGGCAAGCGAACCAACCGCTTTAGTGGAAATTCCACTTTCCAGTAGTAATGCCGCCGAAGGAACGGTCGACGTGGCGAGCGTCGCTTTCCTGCCGGGCAATTGGAACATACCTCAGATCGTGACAGTGACGGGGCAAGATGATTCGGTCGTCGACGGCAACGTCTCTTATTCCATTGTGACGGGAGCGATCGGCGGCAGCAGCGACTACGTCGGAATCAATGCCAATGACGTCGCCATTATAAACGTCGACGACGATACGGCAGGCATCACGGTCTCAGCGATCAGCGGTGACACGACGGAGGCCGGGGGAACCGCGACGTTTTCCGTGGCTTTGAGTTCGGAGCCCACATCCGATGTAACTATTGGCATATCAAGCAGCGATACGACTGAAGGCACCGTCTCCGCTGCGAGCTTGGTCTTTACGGCGTCTAACTGGAACATCGCGCAGACCCTGACAATCACCGGTGTCGACGATGCGATCGTCGATGGTGACATAGTCTACGACGTGATCATTAGCGCCGCAGTCAGCGATGATAGTAATTATGGTGGCTTGGATGCCGCTGACGTCACGGTGAAAAACATCGACGATGATGTGGTCGAAGTTCTGGTCTCGCCGGTCACCGGGAGTACAACCGAGGACGGAGGCACCGCGACGTTTGCAATCAGCTTGAACGCGCTGCCAACGAGCGAAGTAACAATCGCTCTCTCGTCGACCGATCCTGGGGAAGGCATTCCGGGCGTCAGCGAGATAACTTTCGACGCGTCCGACTGGAATGCGCCGCACATCGTAACAATTACCGGTGTGGATGATCTCTTCGTGGACGGCGACATTGTCTACACAATCGTGACGGCTGCCGTCGTTAGCGGTGATGCCCGATACGACGGACTAGATCCGTCCGATGTTCTCCTGACGAATTTGGATAACGACGTACCGCTGGCGGTTTCATATTTTCCGCAAAGTGGCACGCTCGTTGGTGGCGGTACCTCATACACGACGGGGCTGGAACCAACAGCAGACCCCTTCGAAGCGGCTGCACTTCGCGCGGTCGATGGCAGTGTTCAAAGCGTCACCGAGGGCGAATCGCTCGTCGGTGGCAGCAAGAAGCCGAAGACGAGTAGCGCGCTCGATTACTACCTGTGGTCGTTCGGGAGCGTAGTGAATGTTAAATCTTTCTCACTGTATGCTTGGCGCAATGTAAACGCAGAAGGCGACGATTTTCGATTTGAGTATTCGCTTGACGGTGGAGCGTGGACTCCTTTGGTAATCGTCGGGTCGGCAACGGGGCAGTCGTATGATGTTGATCTGTCTGCAACGCCACTTACTGGTGATTTGATGGTGCGCGTCGTCGATACTGATCGCTCTCCTGTGGCTCGAAACGCTACACCAAGCTTAGAGTCAATCTATGTTGATCTCATCTCATTCGATTCTGTGACTACTGACTTGCGACCACTGGTCGACATTATCGCGACGGACGGCAGTGCCTTCGAGTTGCCCTTTGAAAGCGGACAGTTTACGGTGACTCGCGAGGGTACTTCTGGAGATTTGCAAGTTTTCTACACCGTAAGCGGCTCGGCAACATCAGACTTAGACTATGTTGCTCTGACAGGCATCGCCACAATTCCCGACGGGCAAACTGCCACTACGATCACGATTAACCCTCTTGATGACAGCGACGCCGAAGGAAATGAAACGGTCGTGGTGACCTTACTGGAAGGCTCACTTTATAAGCCCGGGGCCAACGACTCTGCCGCAGTGACTATTATTGATGACGATCTGCAAATCTTCGTCGCTACCAGCGAGAACGCGATCTCGAGCACGGTTATCGCGAACGACTTTGCATCCACGGCGGTCGCGGACGGCGTCGTTGAGACGATTGAGGAAGAACGCACCGGTGGAAAGCCCTCAAGTCGGAAGAGTTTTATGGATCATCGTTGGACGTTCGTCGGTGTCAACGCAGCTCAGAGTTTTTATCTAACGGCTTCGCGTCCTAATAACTCCGAGGGAGATGACTTCGAGTTCCAATACTCGTCCGATAGCGGTGAGACTTGGGAAAGTCTCGCTACCATCACGACACCCAGCCTAACGCTCTACCCCGTTGCTCTACCGTCAGCAATCTCTGGCACGATTCAAGTCCGAGTGATCGATACCGATCCCGATACGACCGGGAACGGCGATCGTGATTCCGTGAACGTCGATCAGATGTATTTCAGTACGGCGCCGCTGGCACCACTCGTTGCTGAGCCTTCAACGTCCGCTACCGGCGGATGGCATTTGACCACAGATGAACTCGATACCTTGTCGCATCAAGCGATTACATTCTGGCAACGACAAGAGTCGCACCCGTTGGCCGCAGTTGACTCGCCTATCACTTTTGAGATCGCACAGATTGCCAATCCGTATTTGGGCTTGGCCTATCGCGCGGAGGGGCGGATTCAAATTGACATCGACGCAGCTGGGTTCGGCTGGAACCGAGAAAGTCTGTTTTCAACGCTCGTTCATGAAGTCGGGCATCTTTACGGTTACGATCATGAGGAACTGGGCGGATCGTTATCGGTTGGGAATCACACTCAAGCGGTGCCAAATTCACTTGCTTTACCGTTGCAGTATGTTCGCCCTTACCAAGTTCAGAGTGCGTTGTTGCCGAATCAGGAAAACACAACCGCCAGCTCTGGTACTGATAACATACCGTGGCTAAACGTGCGGAGCCGAGCTCAGGACACGGAGTTCATCGTCCGTGCGGGGAAATCCTCAACTTCCGTTCGCTTCGGTGCGACCGGTGAAACGGTGGTCGATGAACTGTTCGCATATCGCTCGGACGAGCAACTTGAGGATGAACTTCTACAGCTGCTTGCGGAATCGCGTGCCGATTTGAAGGATTGACGCGGCGAGAAGACTTGGCTTGCCAGTCGGTCGCGCAGAGAATCGCATGTGAAGGCGTTGCTCAGAGGGGCCGACCGCACACGCGGCAGAAGACGGCGTCTGTTTGATGCCCTTCGACCAAACAGTAGGGGCATGTTTGTGTGAGTGTGTCCTGCTTCCTGCGGATGTTCACCGCTTCCGCCGAGACAAATCCTGTGGGCACAATGATCAGGCTGTAACCGACAAGGATCAGTAACGCCGACAGCATCTTGCCGAGCGTTGTTTGTGGCACGATGTCACCGTAACCGACTGTCGTCATCGTCACGATGGCCCAATAGATCGATTGTGGAATGGACGTGAATTGTGTGTCGTTTGGATTGTGTAGCCGTTCCACCTCATACATTGAGGTACCAGCGATCGTGACGGTGATAAAGACGACTGCGAGAAAGACGACAATCTTGCCGCGCGCTCGCCATACAGCACTCGCCAGATCTTCTGACTCGCTCGTGAGATGAATCAGCTTAAGAACGCGAAACACTCGCAGCAGGCGAAACGAACGAATGACGGCAAATGAACCGACTCGCCCAAAGCCGAAACCGCTGATATAGGTTGGCAGAAACGACAGGAGGTCCACAATGCCGTAGAAACTCAGCGCGTAACCCAAGGGACGTCGAACGCAAACCACTCGCAGTACATACTCGATGGTGAAGAGAACGGTCAACGTCCATTCGGCGTGGTAAAACCAGCGACCGTACACGCGGTCCAGATCTTCGACGGTTTCAAGACACACGACGGAGACGCTTATTAGAATCGCGATTAGCAGTCCGATGTCAAACCATTGCCCAGCACGAGTATCTGCCTCGAAGATGACCTCGTACAACTTGTCGCGCCAGAGGGCTCGCGGTTGATGTTTCATGCGACCAGCTTACCACGCCGAATTTAACTCTCGGAGTTCCAGCCTCCGGATTTTGGCCTCGCCGCCGATGGCATGAATGGAGTGAGTTGCGGGGCCATGCTTTGGGTTGATGTAGTGACTTCCAAAGACCTCGCCGTCAAAAGCAAATACTTCGACTGATAGGCGATCCACAAGAATTCTCAATTGCACGACTCCGTCGCGAGGTGGCAGCTTGTCGATCGTCCAATACTTTTCTTGCAGCTCGCCTTCGTTGTTGATTCCACTGTGAGTGACGACGTGGTCCTTCGCATCGTACCGAACCCATACGCCTGGCAGATCGAAGGCGACTTGCGATGCAGTTCCTGGTTCAAACTCCACGGTAAGATCGACTAAATCGAGCCCGGCGATATCCGATAAGGCGTTCGTATTGCCAGCCAGAACGACGTTTTCCATCACGTGTGTGCGCGTTGTCAACGATTCCACTTCCTTAATTGGCCAGCACAGCAGCCGCGGACCTTTCGTCGTCGTTCGCAGAGATAACTCACAAGGAAACGACATTTGTTGATTAAAGGGCAGCCCGTATGCCTGTGCTGAATTAGGGCCGCCTCGCATCCAGCCGATCTGCACAATTCGCTTATCGGGAGCATTGTTGAATGTCTGAGCCGCGTAAAAATTGCCTCGTGACATCTTTTGTGGCTCGGTTTCGGAGTGAAACGTCCTGCCGTCGAAGGTACCTATCTCGTAGTCGAAACTGGCGTCGTAGATCACACACTTCATATCGTTCGGATTTCCATCCATTGGCAGAAACACGAGGTCCATACACTCAAAGGCCCAGTCTCGCATCAAGTCCGATGCAAACTCCCAGTCGGTCAAGTTTTCCGAAGTAAAGAATCGCACGCGACCGGGATTGTGCTGAACCCACAGCACCAGCACCCATTTCTGCGACTCTTGATGCCAGAACACTTTGGGATCGCGCTCGCCGCTATCAAAACCTTGGTTTGGCACGACGGCGCGACCTTCATTCCAATAGTTCCAAGTCGCACCGCAGTCCGTACTGTATGCCATGGCCTGATAGAATTTGGGCTTACTAGCAAAGGTAAAGAATGCGCAGATTGTCTTCGTATCCCCGATTTGCTTTCCCAGGCAGTTGTTATGGTCGACGATCGCCGTGCCTGAGAAGATGGTACCCGCCCGGCGATCAATTCGGTATGGCAACAACGCATGCGATTGCTGCGTCCAATGCACCATGTCCAAACTAGTTGCGTGGCCCCATGTCATGTTCCCCCAGCTAGTGCCCTTGGGGTTGTGTTGGAAAAAGAGATGATATTCTTCACCATCAAAAACCATCCCATTAGGATCATTCAACCAATTCTCACGCGACGAAAAATGAAACTGCGGTCGCAACGGTTGATCGTAACCGGTGTCAGGATAGGCGGTCGTCGAAATGCCATCAATGAACGCAAATGCTTTGGAAACATCGGGCACCGCCTCATCGGTTGCGGTGAAGGCGTCGACATTGATATGGCCCCACCCACCCTTCGCGTCGTCGAAGATCACCAGTCGCACGGTTTCGCCCAAATACTGCGACACGTCAAAGCTCTGCTTCACCATCGTCTCGGAATCGACGCCACTAGCCAACTCAATTTCTTTGCCCGCACACAACAGCTTGACGCCTTGCTGACCGGGTAAATTGCCACCGCCAATGAGGAAGGTGATGTAAGGCTTCGTAATCGTGAACTCGGGTGACGTGAGTGTACCGGTGAACTTGTCACCTCGCGTTGCGCCGGGCTTCCCCTCGTTACCTGTATAATTCTCGTAACCTCCAATCCAGTATTCGCCTTGGTGGTTACTTGTCTCGCGATTTCGAGCCGCCGGATTGTCGCCCTTTGTTGGTTGAACTTTGAACGCCTCACCTTCGACTGTCCATCCCGCTAGTGTTCCAGTCTCGAAATCAGCGTTCGGAAAGAGCGGTTCTTCGGCCAACACCGTCGAGAAAGCTGAAGCGATGAGCACGAGAGCCACAAAATTCATGAGATTCGTAGGCATGTTGATCGCGGGTCACGTTGGTCAGTAGTGTCGCTGTAGGGGTGAAATACATCTGCACGAGCTGAAATCTATGCACGAGCCGAAATCATAGCGTGCCGAAGGCAACGTCTCAAATCAAGCGATATCGCCGTTCCGAGGGTTCAGTTTGCTATGCTGAGTTCGACTCTCGCACTTTTGAGCATTGCTGGCAGGAAAAATGGGATCCGGCCTTCGGTAGGATGAGGTTGTACCACTTCATTCCTTCACGGAGGTGACTCCCATGGAACTTGTTAACTCTATTCCATTGTTTGTTGCAAGTGTTCGCCTTGGCGATGACTGAACCCACTGCCGCAACCTTTCGAGAACTGATCATCGGTTGGGTCTTCGCACCGCGGCGGACGGTGTTGGGAATCGTTCGTTGTTCGGGAACGACGCGGCATCATGCAGCGTTTCATCGTGTCTTCGCAGCGAGCAAGTGGTCGATCGATCGGGTTGGTTTGGCCATTTTCGATCTGACGTTGCGGTTGGCGCCTCAAGCGACCGCTTTCTTGGCAGGCGATGACACGCTGCTTTCTCGGTGCGGCCTGAAGATCTTTGGTGTCGGCATGCACCGCGATCCGTGTCTCAGCAGTCGCAGCCACACAGTCACGCGTTGGGGCCACTGTTGGGTGGTCTTGAGCATCGTCATCGAGAGTCCACGAACGCCTGGGCGTTACTTCGCATTGCCGATCCTGATGAGGCTGTACTTGAACAAGAAAACGGCATCCCAATGGAATCGCAAATATCGCTCGAAGACCGATTTGATGATCGAAATGCTGGAATGCATCGAAAAGCATGCCGATGATCAGAACTTGCATTTCCTGGGGGATTCGGCTTTCACGGCACCCGCAGTTCTGGCTCGCATACCGAGCCGCATCGACGTGACCGGGCGTGCCGACATCAAGGCCCGGTTGTACGCTCGGGCACCGGAGTACCAGGGACGAGACCGTCCACGAGTACGGGGCGAGCGTCTGCCATCGCCGAACGAAATGTTGAACGCAAAAGGGCTGCGGCGTTTGCTGCTCTCCCTTTATCAAGGTCGCCCCTATCGCGTGCGGTTGGACGCAATGGAAGGACGCTTCTATCGTCCTCCCCATCGCCCCGTGAAGGTTGTTGCCGTCGAGCACCTTCGCGGCGGACGTGGTCGCGAAGTGTTTTACAGTACGCGAACCGACGTTGAAGCTGAACCGATATTGCAATGGTTCTCTCGGCGGTGGTCGATTGAAGTCACTTTCCACGAATGCAAACGACACCTCGGCATCGACGAGCCGGAGAACCGAACTCGCGAGGCGGTCCGACGCACTGCGCCAACAGGCTTTCTGATGTATAGTCTGATCACACTTTGGCATGAGTGCGTTCGCCCGGAACCGGCCACGCCGCTGAGAAACTATCGTGGCAAGTCTCGCGTTTCCTTCGCCGACATGCTCGCCGCCTTGCGAGTCGACAGCCTCCACGAATTCCAGAAAAATCATTTATCACCACCGGGAATACCCCCGGCTGTGCGAAAAATACTGCAACCCTTGGAGCGTCTCATCCAACTCGCTGCTTAAAAGTGCGAAAGTCGAACTTAGAGAATCTGCCGGAAGCTGAATGAAAAACGCGGCAAGCAAATCGCCCGCCGCGTTCGGTGTCTTTCAATCAGTGGCCATCAACCAAGAAGTCTAGCTCTTCTTCTCTTCTTCCAATCGCGAGGCAGTTGACGGAATTGCGTTTTCATCGGGAGCTTCCGACTCCTCAGGCGTTTCAGCAGGAGCAGGAGCCGGGGAAGCAGCGAGTTGATTCTTCAACATGTCGCTCACCTCAGCCTTGAGCTTTGTGATTTCATCACGCATGTCGGCGGAGGCCGTTCGGGCCGCCAGAGCTGCTGCTTGAGCTTCTTGCATACCCTTGCCCATGTCACCATCGAACTTGGCGATGGCATCCTTGATCTGAGCGTCAGCACTGGCGTGTAACTTTGCGACTTTCGCTTCCACTTCTTCTCGCAACTTCGTCGATTCAGCGACAATCGTTTGCTTCGCGTCGTTGTGCATCTTGGCGATTTGCTCGTTGAGCTGATCTTGCAGCTTCTTTGTCTCGGCGGCGAGCATCGCTTGCGCTTTCTGCTGTAGCTGAGCCAAGCCTTCGCTCAACTGACCTTCGAGCTTCTTTCCTTGCTCCGCCAAATTCGTATCGATCTTCTTCGACTCGGTAGCGAATTGTTCGCCAAGCTTCTGCGATTCTGCGGCCACTTGAGCATCGAGATTCGCGCCGAGCTGTGCGGCGGCAGCACCAACTTGACCGGCCACAGCAGCCTGCATTTCTGCGGTGCGACGCGCACGGATACGACCAAACAGTCCTGCCGACGCGGTGTCGGTAAATGCCATCACGCTCAACATCACGAGCGCGAATAAGGTGAGTGAACTACGCATGCCTTTTCTCCTTCATGCAATGCAGTCTTGGACGCGTTAGGCGGGGCCCGAGTTCGACGCGTGCCGGGGTGGGATTGTTACGTTTAGCATAACTATTCCGGCACCGCAGTCAAATGGCGGGAGACGTCCTTGTGCCGCCTGGGCGAGCTTCGGGCGTTCCGTGCCCAAATACCTCGCGTTCTTCCTTATCAATTTCAGATCAACGGCCCTCAATGCATAAACGAATTGTCAACCTATTCAAAAAACTCGCCGTGAACTTGGTTGGTCATGCGGGTTTTGTCGTTAGGCCGTGGCAAAAGTCGTTCAAGAACAGTGGTTTCGGCGTCGAAACGCTTGCAGCTTATAGCTGCGTTGTTACAGTCGAATTAGACGCAGCAATGACGTTCGCAAAGAGGTCCGCGAACGAATTGCATCCGGTCTCCCCGGCCCCCAGGTTTCCCCCACACAGCATCAGGTCCCGAGTCATGCGAAACTCGCAGAATCCGACGTCCGACGAAGTTGACCACCTGCTCCTTAATGCTCAGCTTCGCGACGAGCTGGAACCGTACCTCGACGAATCGATCCATGTGCTCGATGTCCGCCGTTTGCCCACACAAGCCGAGAATGAATTTCTGGCGTCGATGCTGGCTTGGGAGCGGGCACCGGTGTTGCCGATCAGCAAGTGGTTTCAGCCAGAGCTCGAATTGCCTCATCCAGACCTGCTCGATGAAGCAACTCTGCTTGAGTTACTGAACGACGTAATTCAAAAGCTCTACGACCATCGCGTCGTACTCGACTTTACCGAGCACCTTTCCGATCGCCAGTTGTATTGCTTGATCTACCGCGACATCTTGCCGTCGCACGAGAAGAAGATTGACTTGCCGAAGAACTTCTTGCACTGGCACTGCTTGGACGATAGCGACGACGCGGAGACTTGGTTGCGTTTCTATGCGACCGAAGCCGAGCGTCAGTCGTGGCATGAAGAGACGGATCTTCCGCTTCCACCCTCCGAGCCGCCGCCACACCCACGCAAGATGCCGCGCCGTCCGCAGACCTAAATTTGCTTTCCCCGCATTGACCGGGTAGCTTGCAATCGAGGGGCGTTTCCCACTACGCAAACGTCGAGGCCCGAGATGAGTGCGGCATCTGCAACCAAGGACAGTTGTGTTTACGACCGGCTCGTCGAACTCGATTCGAGCGGGCCAGAGTACGCAACGAAATTCGTCGACGTGCTGCTCGATGCAGCCAGCCGCATCCGAGCGAGCGATGTTCACCTTCAGCCAACGGTCGACGGACTCGACGTGCGCTGGCGGTTGGATGGTGTGCTTCAACCGGTGGGTCAATTTCCTCGTGGCGAAGCGGCGGATGTGGTTTCGCGGATGAAGGTGCTCGCTGAATTGCTGACCTATAGAACCGATGTTCCGCAGGAAGGTCGCATCCGTGATCGGCGAGGCAACGTCGAAATTCGCGTCAGCACATTCCCGACGCTTCATGGCGAACGTGCCGTCGTGCGGCTGTTCGCGGCACAAGGCGAGTATCTGCATCTTCAGGACCTTGGGCTGCCAGAGGATATCTCCACGCGGCTCGTCGAGTTGCTTGCAGAAACCTCCGGTGCGATTTTAATTACCGGTCCCGCTGGCAGCGGAAAAACGACGACCGCCTACGCTTGCTTGCGGGCGCTGGTGCAAGCCTCGGAAGGCGGTAAAAGCATCGTCTCGCTCGAAGATCCCATCGAGAGCGCCGTTGATGGAGTTTCGCAATCGCGCGTCAATCCAACAGCTGGGTTCGACTTGGCGGCGGGCCTGCGTTCATTAATGCGGCAAGACCCCGAAGCGATCATGGTTGGTGAAATTCGGGATCGCGAAACGGCAGAAGCCGCCTTTCAAGCTTCGCTCACCGGCCACCTGTTGGTTACGACTTTCCACGCTGGGAGCGCCGCTGGCGCGATCAGTCGATTGTCGGACATGGGCATAGAACCGTATCTGCTTCGAAGCGGCATCCTCGGCATCCTTAGCCAACGCTTGGTCCGCCAGCTGTGCTCGTGCCGAGTACCGATCACCGATAAAACCGGCAAACTGAATCTGTCAGTAAGCAACGCCTGGCAGGCAGCTGGCTGCCAGGCATGCCTTGGATCTGGTTACCGTGGTCGCGTGGTGTTAGCCGAGTTACTTCAGTCGAGTGCGTCTGAATTGGGTCGCGCGATCCTTTCACGCGGTGATGCACCACAGTTGGAGCAACTCGCGATCGAAGCCGGAATGGCCTCGATCTGGCAGCGTGCCAAGACTGCCGTCGAGACTGGCCAGACCAGCCCCAGCGAGATTCGTCGCGTTTTAGGTTTTGCGGCGGGAAACTGAAAATGATCGGGTACTTCTTGCGACGGTTTGGTCGCGGTCGCCTACCAACCGAAGGCTATCAACAAATTGAGCCCGACAGCGATCCCGTGATTGCCGAATCGATTGTCGTTTCGGTGAGCCCAAGCACGAACCCTCACGTCGCGCTGGCGTGAGCCGAACGCATAACTAAACCACGGCCAGCTCAGCACGGCTGCACTGGCCAGCCGCGGTGTAACACGACTGTCAAACCACATGAGAAGTTCGACCTCCGAGAAGTTCAACACAGGTCGAACCAGCTCGCGCGGCAGTCTACACGAGTGTGTCCGCGTTCACGCGCATTGATTGGACGCGCCAACGCAACGCTTGCTCATAACCTATCGTAGCCATCACTCTCCGAGTGATCTGCCCACACATCTTGCGCTCATCACTCGGAAAGTGATGGCTACTTTTATAAAACGAGAGGACCACCGAACGACCAAGCAAGTTGCACGTCACTGCGAACGTCACACCAACACACTTTGGCTCCTGCGCAAAAATCCGGAACTTGACACGACCCTATGAATTGACCCGCGGACATTCCTTGCCGGGCTGATTAGTGAAGGTTTGCTTGATTTCATCTGTGATGCCTTCCAGATGTGTGCTGGGCTAGCCACGATCGGAGGGGGCCGCATTTTTGGAATCGTCGTCTGGGACTTTAACATTTGCGGGCTCGTCGGTCGGTGGTTTGAACAACAATTGAGCGAAGTGGTACAGGTTGTTGCGCCAGTGCGTCGGATCGTGTCCGTACGAATCGACGTTCCAAATGTGCGGCACGTCCTTTTCATTGAGGTAACGCTGCAACCGCTGGCTGATACGGATCAGTCCGTCTTTGTTACCGCAGGAGAGCCACAGCAGTTTGAGTTGCTTTTTTGCCTTCGCGGGATCGGGAACGAGTTCTTCGGGGGACTTTGTATTTGGAGCAGACGAGAAGCCGCCAATCCAGGCAAACGTATCGACGTGAGTTAGTCCAATATTGAGCGACTGGCCTCCCCCCATCGACAACCCTGCCAGAGCGCGGTTTTCTCGATCTTGCTTGACAGAGTAGCGTGACTCGATCGCTGGAATGACATCGTTCAGCAGGTCCTGTTCGAAGACGGCAAACGCTGGTGCGGACTCAAACACATTCCCCTCGGCTCGGTCATTCTTCCGAGCTCGTCCGTTTGGCATCACAACAATCATCGGCACTGCCTTTCCATCGGCGATGAGATTGTCGAAGAGAACATCGGAAGTCGCGAATCGCTGCCATTCCGTTTCATCTCCTCCGATTCCATGCAGCAGGTAGAGTACCGGGTACTTTTTCTCATTTGAGTAACCTGGAGGCGTATAGACGTTCATCTTTCGCGTGGTGCCGACGGTCTTCGACTCGTATTCGACCATCTCCAGCTCGCCACGAGCGATCCCATCACGTTTCCGCGTAATGGTCGCCGGTGGATCAGGATAGGTTTGCTTGTCATCAGGACCGAGTTCAATCGGCCCCCCGAAACCTCCGCGTCGTCGCGATGGTTGCTCAGAGTTCTCCGACTGAGAACCTGGTTGAGCCAGCGCAGGCATCTTCAGGGATGCTGCTAGTAGAATGAGAAATAACAATCTTGGCATGGTCTACTCTGCTTTCGGCTGAGTGGCTGCTGGTGTTCATTTTGAAGGTGGGATTGGACGCTACGAGATCTACCGAATCAGATCACTGACTTCGATTTGTGGAGCTTTCCGTGTGACTTGCTCATGGACCGCCAAAAGAGCGAGAATCAATGTGTCAGTGCCCGTCACGACATCGTAGCAATCGGTCTTCGAGCTGGCGCGTGGGAGGGGGCGGTCTTTGTCCCAGAAGATGCGAATGGCATCGTCGGTCAAAGCGATTGCATGATCGAGATATCGCGAGTCGTGCGAAATTCGGTGAGCGGCAAGCAAAGTGAAAATCACCGTGCCGTATTCTCCGGCCCAAAGATCGTCTGCTGCCGGATCGGGCTGCTCTGTCAAGTAGAGTGTAGCAGCTTCCACGACAAGTCGCCTGTACTCTTCGCCCGGTTCAGAATCTCCCAGTTGTTGTTGCCGAGTGTTGCACAATAACGCAATCATCGCCGTCGAATGGACGCCGTATCCCAATCCCCAGTGGCGTGAAAAACCATTCGATTGTTTTGCTTCCACAGGTTTTGGTTGGCCCGACTCCGTATCGGCATAGCTGACAAATCCTCGCTTGGAATCATCCGGTCTGTGTGGCATGGACAGGAACGCCTTGTCCTGAGCCGAAGCGAGTTGCCGGAGCAATGAAGCAGACTTTGCGTCCATCCGTTCCGCGGCGTCCGTACACTCGGCAGCCAGCGCTATTGCGTATAACGACGGAGAAGTGTGAAACCATTCCGGCCGAGTCGTGCTGTCCAGAGAAAGATGGCCCAAAGCACTCATGCGGTTGAGATACCTCTGAGTCAGCACTCTGACGGCCGTCGCAAATTCTTCATCGTGAGTGGCTGCGTACGCGCGGGACCAGGTGTCGATGAAGTAGCCCCCTTCCTTGGCGAAATCGTAATCGCGACGGGGATCATGCCGATCATACTTGGCATGACGACTGAAGTTGCCCGTTTTTTGATCTGCAATCTGATGGTCCCAGAGTCCGTGGGCATATTTCAATGTTCGCTCAGGTTCCAGGTCGTAAAGCAAATCGAAATAGATGAATTTCTTCTTGGGCTCATGCGTTCCATTGGGGTCTAGGTCACCCAGTCGGTCCTCGATACAGTCCCAGTAAAGGTGTTCTCCCCACGCCAGCAATCCGGTGTCAGGATGTTGGGTGATTTGAATGAAGTCCCGCAGCGCCGCTCGTGCTGACTGTTCGTACTGCATGTCGCCAGTCAGGCGACTTAGATGCAGCATGGTTCGATAGAGGTCTTGCTGCAGGTTTGCATTTGAGCCGCCTGGCCCGACGCGATCACTGTGCCGAACTCCCTGTGGAGGTCGAGGGAGCGAGCGTATCGGCTTACCGTTCTTCCGGTCCAGTACCGAAATGATCATCTCTGATTGCTGGTCGCCATGCGTATCTCGCCCGTTCTCCAGAATGACGTCGACGGTTCGGCGAACAACATTCAGAAACCGTGACTCTGAATCCGCTGCTTCTTCAGTCGCAGAGGTTTCAGTGGAGAGTCTCTTTCCTTCGAGGGCTGTGCTTCTGGCCTCATCATCTGCAAGCGTGTGACATGGCAGCGAGGTGAGCAACGTGACGATGAGCACGGACAGCAGATTCAAAAGTCGATTCATGACACCCTTTGTATTCTCTCCGTTGAACCAAAAACCACAAACCAGAAAAGAACCAGAACAGGTGCCTGTCACGAATGGCACTGTCAGGTTGCAAGTTAGTTCATGTACATTTCTTACGCAATTGCCTGCGAAGCACGTGTCTGGGTTGTTGCATCAGTTTGTAGCCGTGGCGGCGTCGCTTGAGCACGCGGGGCTCTAAACGGCCGGGACGGTCGCCCACTTCACACGATGCAATTTGAGATAGAGACGTCTCAATCAGCGAACACAAGCAGCTTGCGGCAACTAATCCGCATGACAACAACATCCAAGATGACAACACGTACTCACAAAGCTGATCTGACGTGGTTGTTTATCGTGCAACAAGGCCGCTCCCGCGGCAGTGATGCGAATTAAGTTGTACGCTAGAAATGTTGTCCAGAATTCCCGCTCGACCATTTCGGGCGACTTGCAACGAACGTGGCCTAAGTTCAGAGAGTCCTTGATGCTCCTGATATCCAGCTCTGAATTCCAGCGGAAACCATATAACTGGGCGATCTCTTCCTTCGTGAATGCGTCCGCATCCACCAGGGTCGTGATGACGTCAATGCTCCGCGTGCGGCGGCCAGGCTCGACGACGTTGTAGCGGATCTCACGCAGCAGCAGCGTGGCAGGAATCTGAGCATACGTAGCTTCGTCCATCCATGTCGGTCGCTGTGGTATCGTCCAGATGATGAGGTGATCGTACTTGCCCAACCGCTGGCCTCGGCGAAAATCCGAATGACGCAGATGATGTTTGCGAGCACAAACCTGCGTGCCTTGCGAGAGCAACAAGGCGATCATCCAGAAGGAGCAGTAATACCGATCCAGCACCGCGATGTCGCCCTTCGACAAGCTCCCCAGCAGCGTACGCAACAAGGCCGACTCGCCCGTTTCCTTACCGGCGTAAGGACCGTACACTGCGTCGATCACACAGGCCGTCGCCAGCGACAGGATGGCCACGGCTCGCGCGATTGGCAACCCGGCGCCTCGCGTCTGTGTCCTGGGATGCGGAAACTTCTTCTGGTTCTTCTCCGTATCGGGCATCGTGAACGTGAAGCCATCGATAAACTTGGCGTGATACTGGTCCTTGAACAGCCAAGTCGGTACGGCCTGATCTTTCACTTCACCGGCGAACTCTCTGGTCAGGTCACGCAAGGCGGTTTGAGAAAGCTTGGCCCGCGCCTTGCAATAGTCGCCGGTGTCCGCTGTGGGCGGCTCGCTGTCTTGTTGCCGGCAGTACGTGACGACGCGCGCCACCGCGGCCTGGCAGGAGGCTTCATTGCCATCGCGCAACACTTGTCCATGAAAGGACCAGACCATCACGGCCGTGGAATGGCGCTGGTGGCAAAGAGGTTGTCATGCTTGGCAAAGACGCGTTCGATGCGTTCTGCTGAAAGGACGTGGGCAAAAGGGAGCCCATTTTGGCTGAGAAACGCGTTGACGATATTCCGAAAACGGCTGCTGCGTCGGTCGTCAAATTCTGGTACCGAAGGCATCAAGAAACCCTCCTTGGTCTCAATCGCCAAGCAGACCAAGGAGGGCAACATCCTATTAACCAAGGATGGCCCTTGAAACTAGACCAATCCTCAAGCTTGGCCGGATTCTAGAAATAACTTCCGTCCACGCCTATCTCAATCTGCGCGCTCAGCCAAAAGCGAAGGTGCCATTCGTGACTGGCACCTTTTCTGGTTCGGCAGTGACAGCGCTTTTCTGGTTTCTTCGGAAAGTTCAGAGGCTGACCGCACCCAGGCACATCTGCGCCGGAGAGTAAAGATGACTGGTGTCTCGAATCGCGTTCAATGACCTTTTGGCGAGGCGATTGCATCGGCAAAGAACTTGGATAGGACTTCCAGCGTGTTCTTGGCCATGATTTCTGCGTTGTGATGCTCGTGTACGGCGGTCGCCCCAACTTGCCCCAGGCTGCGACAAGTTTCTGAATCCAGGAGCAGCGATTCTAACTCATTTGCCAGGGCAATTGGATCGTTTGGGGGTACCAGCCTTCCGCCGCCGGTCGCCTCCAACAATTCAGGAAATGCACCGTGGCTGGGTACGACTACGGGAATGCCTGCCGCCAAAGCCTCCAATACGAACAACCCTTTCGGCTCGCGATAGGTCGTGGGTACGGAGAGCACATCAACACCTCTTAAGAAGTTTACTTTTTCTTCGCGACCGATCGAACCTACGTATCGAAAGTGTTCCTGCACTCCGGCGGCACATAGTTTTTCGAACTCCTGCTCGGCGTATCTGCGATTATTTTCCCCAAGCCAACCCGCGATCTCGAGCCGAGCCCCCTGCATACCCTCTCGCTTCTTGAGTTCTATAAAAGCATCGACGAGGACATGCAATCCCTTCTCCGGGGCCAGTCGAGCCAAGTATCCGATCGTTCCGGCTGACGTCGACCGTGTCTCGCCGGAATGATCCGCACGTGGAAAGCCACTGGTGTCGATCCCGAGGGGGACGACGCGGAATTTATCCGCCGGAATTCCCAGATACTCAGACATGAACGCCGCGTAGTAACGACTGTGCGTCAAAAACGCCTCGACATGATCGACAAGTTTACTAATCTCAACAAACGATTGTGACTTGAAAGGCTCGGGCAAACTATCGAGGAAGATGTCGTCGCCTTGCAACGTCACAACGACCGGAACGTCCAGCTCGCGTTTAAGATGCGGTACGCAGCCCGCGATCATAATGTTGCTGAAGTTAACCAAATCCGGATGAACGGTCTTTGAAATCCAATCGCAAATCTTTGTTACTTCCGCAGCCTGATATCCATGATCACCGCGCAGCATGGAAACGGTAAGTGCGCCGAGCGACTTGGCACTCGTCGACGCCGCTCCCTTCGTTGCCCAACGGATCAGGCTTGGGCGATCCAGCAGCGATCGTACAAATCCCGGCAAGAAGCGATAACCGGGTATTTGTTGTTCGAGGAACACATTGATTCCACCGAAAAAGACTTGATCGATACTGACGTCTTCTTCATCGGTGCGGATCGGAGTGTAGGTCGGAATCAATTGAACATCGACCCCTTGCTTGGTGAGCGCACGGGCCAGGGTGTTGTCGTGCATGCAGCTGCCGCAGTACATCCCGGCGGCACCCGCGGTAACGTAGGCGATTTTTGGAGTTCGCTCAGCCATGCCGAGTATTGTCGCGAATGCCGTTAACTCGGCAATGCGGGGATGACTATACTAATGGCTCCCCCGCTCGCCCCTTTTCACGCGGCTGTTGGAGCCACCAATGCACACCTGTCGAATGAAACATCTCCTGCTTGTGTTGCCAATCTGCTTGACGGCTCGAACAGCATCACCCGCGGATTGGCCGACGTGGCGTTATGATGCCACGAGATCGAATGCGTCTCCCGCGGCCTTACCGGAAGATATGCGTTTGGCCTGGACACTTGAATTGCCCAGGCCTCGTCCGGCATGGCCGGCGTCGCAAGAGAAGTTGCAGTTCGATTCTGTTCACCAACCGATCGTCGTTGGCGATCTTTTAGTTCTTGGATCGACGGTGAATGACTCTGTGACCGCTTATCACACAGATTCCGGAGTGGAAGCATGGCGATTCTACACCGAAGGCCCTGTGAGATTTGCGCCGGTTGCATCCCGTAATCGAATCTATGCCGCGAGCGATGACGGTTTCTTGTACTGCCTGCAAGCCAAAGACGGTTCGCTGTTTTGGAAGATTCGAGGCGGACCCGAGGACCACCGAATCATCGGCAACGACCGGCTAATCTCAATGTGGCCAATACGAGGAGGCCCGGTGTTGATCGATGACACGGTTTATTTTACCGCCGGAATTTGGCCTTTCATGGGGATCTTCGTTCATGCCGTCGATGCCGAGACTGGCAAGACAAAGTGGATTAATAGCGAGACAGGATCGCGATGGGTCACTCATCCGCATGGCGCTCCCTCGTTCGGATCGATTGCGCCGCAAGGCTATCTTGCAGCCATGAACGACCTGTTGCTCGTACCAGGCGGTCGCTCGCTGCCGGGTATTTTCGATCGCGATACCGGCGAAATGACGCGTTTCGATTTCGGCGGCAAAGGGTCGGGGGGATGGAGGGTGGTCGCTAGTGAGCACTTCTATGTTGTCGAAGATGCGGCATTCGCGATGCAAGACGGACTGGCGCTCGGCGCGCTTCCTGTGGATGCCATTATGGCTGACATCGTCTTGGGAAAGATGTCCGCATTCGATTTCAGCAACGCGTTACATCGATCGAAAGATACCGATCGCAAAGGCGACGCCCGGGAAAAGGTGGATCTCAGGCCGAACGCATCTTGGGCAGTTTCAACTCCCGATTTGCCAATCTTTTTGGTGGCCGGGAATCGAGCGTACGCCGGTCGTGAAAAGGTGATTGCTGCCTTTGATATCGACAAGGCGAGGCAGGCGAACAAGCTGCTACCGCCTCAATGGACCGCAGCGATCGAGGGTGTTCCACGGGGTATGATTGCTGGCGATGATAAACTGTTTGTGATAACCGACTCCTCGATTCAGTGCTTTTCGCAGCTTGGCGAGGCCGCGGTGAAACACATGATTACCGAGGGAGCAGACGTAACGGCAACACGCGATGCTCTGTTGGATGCAATCTTAAAACGTGATCCCAACCCAAATGGCTATGCACTGGTTCTTGGCACGACATCCGCCGACACCCTAGAGCAACTCGTCGGTCAAACTAATCTTCACGTAATCACGGTCGATCCTGCTACCCAAAACATCGACTTACTTCGACGCAACAAAGTCATCGAACGAAGATACGGGACGCGCGTCGCCGCGATCGCCAAAGACTTCTCAAACGTCGAGTTACCTCCCTACTTTGCAAACATCGTAACGGGAGACGTCGCAGAGTCTGCAGATAAAAGTGATCTCGAAACACTACTCACTACCAGTTTCCATTCATTGCGACCTTACGGTGGATTCGCCTGCTGGGAATTGACGCAGCAGCAACACGGTGCGGTAGCCGCGATACTTGCTGACGGTGAATTCCCTAACGCGGATCTGGCGCGCGACGGAAGTATCACATTTCTCACGCGGCGCGGTTCACTTCCCGGTGCGGGCAGCTGGACGCATCAATACGGCGACGCAACAAACAGCGTTGTGTCGACGGATTCGATCGTAAAGGCACCCCTCGGCTTACTCTGGTTCGGTGGTCCGCCGAATGACAAAGTTCTGCCGCGCCATGGACATGGACCGTCTCCGCAAGTCGCGGGCGGGCGGTTGGTGATCGAGGGCGCAGACATGCTGCGATGTGTCGATGTCTACACCGGTCGAGTCTTTTGGGAGAAGGAATTGCCTGGCCTTGGAACTTACTACAATACGACTAAGCATTTTGCCGGTGCTGGGGAGATCGGCAGCAACTACGTCACATTGCCCGACGCAGTCTATGTGGTGTACGGCGATACGATCTTGCACATCGACGCAGCCACTGGCGATACAATCCGCCAGATCACTCTGGATGCGGAAACCGGTTTTCAGAAACCGGCTTGGGGATATCTCGCCGTAGAAGGAGACTTTCTGATTGCGACATAGAGCCCAGTTTCGGTGAACGACGAAATACCGCTTGCCGATTCCGCGCGACTTGCGGAGAGATTCTCCGAGGCGCAGTATTCGTCAACTAGTCGACGACTTGTTGTCATGGATCGTCATACAGGCAAAATACTGTGGACTCGCACCGCAGAACACAGTTTTCGGCACAATGCAATTGCAGTGGCTGGTGATCTAGTGTTTTGTATTGACGGCCTGTCCGATCTGCAACTTCAAACATTGCAACGACGCGGCCTTAAGCCATCGGCGAACCCGCGGCTCCTCGCATTAAATGCGGCCAGTGGTAAGGTTGTATGGTCGACAAGCGACGAAGTCTTTGGAACATTTCTCAACTATTCGCGGGAGCATGACGTACTGCTTCAAGCAGGAAGTGCTTATCGTGACCGCGCCCGAGATGAGGTGGATGTGGGAATGGTCGCATATCGTGGCCGCAATGGTGACGTCTTGTGGAAGGATCGGTCTCAGCGACACGGTGGTCCTTGCTTGTTGTGGCGGGACCGAATCATCACCAACGGAGGCGGGGGCTTCGAGCTGGACTTGTTCACCGGCAAAACGACTGGTTGGAACTATAGGCGGATGTACGGATGCAATACCGCGGTCGGCAGCGAGCATCTACTGACCTTTCGGAGCGGAGCAGCAGGCTTCTGCGATCTCGAAGGAGATAGTGGTACGGGCAACATCGGCGGCTTTCGATCGAGTTGCACATCCAATCTCATCGTCGCCGACGGTGTGCTAAATGCACCCGATTACACGCGGACCTGCGTCTGTGCCTATCAAAACCAATGCTCGCTGGCATTGGTTCACATTCCGGACGTTGAACAGTGGACGTTCAGCAGCCTTGAAACCGCGCCCGCACATTTCGCCGTGAATTTTGGTGCGCCCGGAGACCGCCGCAGTTCCGACGGAGTCATGTGGTACGAACAACCAACCGTCGGAGGACACTCGCCCGATCTGCCCGTCAAAATGTCGGGCAAAACGATTCGATCTGTAAGGCATCACTCATCCAGAGTTCAGCCCACCGACGACGCAATCGATTGGGTCGCCTCGTCAAGCATCGTGGGAGTTCAATCTATCGAGCAACGAGTCCCGAGCGACGAGATCCGCTCCTATACCGTACGACTCACCTTTGCCGAATTGGAAGGTCAGACTGCCGGTGAAAGGGTCTTCGACGTCCTGATCCAAGGAAAGCCGGTGCTGGAGAGTTTTGATATCACGAAAGTGACGGGGGGCCCATTTCGTAGCATCGTCAAAGAATTCAACGGCATCACCTCCGATTCAACAATTGAAATCAGATTTCGAGGGATTCGAGGTGATGCCACGCTGTCCGGCCTGCAAATTTTTGATGAGTGACGGCATCTCCGATTAATTGCTTTGGAAAGTGAACTCTCCAGAGTCCGAAAGATTATCGAGGCGAGCCGAGACAGCGGCTTCGCGAAGCTTTTGCATCGCTCTCGCTTCAATTTGACGGACTCGCTCCTTGCTGACGCCAAGTTCGACACCAACATCCTTCAAGGTCATCGGTTCACGTTCCGAACCGATACCAAATCGCGAACTGATAATCTGTCGCTCACGGTCGGTTAGCCGCTCCATGATATTGCTGACTTGATCCTCGCGACGGCGCTGTGCAGCCAGTTGGCTGGTGGGGTCGCTCCGATGGCCAGGGCTGGCATCGAGTAACTCATCGTGTCCCGTACGAAATCGATCCGTCTGCTTGACTTCGTTGGAGTAAGCTCGAATGTAGTTCTTCTTAATCGCCCAAGTAGCGTAAGTGCTGAACTTGAAGCCTCGCGTGTAGTCAAACTTTTCAACAGCTCGCATAAGTGAGAGATTGCCTTCACTTACTTTCTCAAACAGGTCACCGGTGTTACCGACATACTTCTTTGCAACGGCCACAACCAGACGCAAATTGGAACGCGTGAGCAAGTTCTTGGTTTCGACTGCTTCCCGGTATAGCAACTCGATATCATCCAGTAGCTGTGACTTGGGCCGATCTCGGTTTAGCTTCTCTCGCAACTGCGAAGCCTTGAACTTTAGGTAGTTGTACTTACGAAACAGGTGCGTCTCCTGCTCGGCGGTCAGCAGCGGGACGTCGTAAAGACTTGCAATATAGGCCGGCAGATCGGACGGTTTGCGAGGCAGTCGCTGACCGCTGGTTGCGGGTGGCGTTTCCGACAAGATCCGTTCATCCGCGTTCGATTTTGCGAAATCGGGGGAAGACATGTACTCAAGCGGCAACTCGAGAATTCGGTCTGTCCGCGCGCGGTTCATTGCTCGGGCCGCAGCATTGACATCGATCCCGTACTGCTGCGCCAATGCCCCTAACGATTTTCCGCGACGAAATTCCTTGTAGAGCCGTTGCTCGGCCCGTTCGTTTAACTTACCACGCACGAAACTTCCGCCTTTACCCGCCTGTTTGAGCAACTGTCGAATCGATTCCAAGCTACGTTGCGTGTCCCGCGCCAGAGTTGTCACAACCTTCGAGATTGGGGTGCCGCTGTTCAACATCTCATCAGCTCGGCGCAATGTGTGAGTTTTCTCTTCTTCCGTAATCCGGCTGAACAGACTTCCTCTTCGGATTAGTTTTGGATTTGCTGCAGCAAAACGGTTCAACGAACTCTCCAAGAATCCGACTCGCTGACGCCCATCGAACGTAAAGGTCCGCGCCACCAACCCGCGATTTCGCCACCGGCTAATTGTTTTTGCAGATACGTTCCACCGCTGGGCAACTTCATCGACCGTTAATACGGGTTCGGAAACCAAATCAGCGGCAGCGATCGTCACGGCTGAAATCTCGTCGATCATCTGCAACAACTCACTGCGAACTTCTTCCCCGGAAAGCGACACGGTGTTCGAGTCAGTATCTTCGATGCCAAGGATTCGTCCTGCAATCACACTCGCGTCGTAAAACTTTTTTGGGTCGATGCGATCTAAAAGCTGTTCCGCTCGTCGCGAACATGCCAGCCGCGATACGTCGTCGGTCATGGCTAAGATGCCTTGGCGCAGATCGTTAAAAGTCTGGGAATGATGTTTGGTGTTCATGGTAACTCTCCTAAGGCGAAGTCCGACTTGCGGGCCCCCTGTAAGTCTCTTCTTTATTCAGACTGACGCTGGCTCGATTTGGTTCTCTGTTCGCTAATGTGGCAGCGAACATTCGATGCTTATTTCATTAGGCAAATACGGTGCCGGGGCTGAATCCCCTCGATGTGCATCCTTTCTACGGACAAACTCGCCACCAGTTCGTCACGAATTTGTCCCAGGTTGATTCAGCTGTGCTCATTGTGATGACAGCCCAATTGAGGCATTTTGCAGCCTGATCACGACGACAACCGGCCAATTTGTGACCTAGAGTCTGGAAGAAACCTTGTTGTCGGCAGCCGTGAGATTCTGTCGACGTCTCCAGTCAGAATGGGCTCGGGATAGGAAACGGAATTAAAATGAACGCCAGATTCGTTCTGCTTGTGGTTACAGTTGTGGTGATAGCTCAGACACTGCTTTCGATTTCCGAGGTATCTGCTTCGGGTCCGGTCATCGCGCGAGGCGCTGAACGCGAAGCCATCAAGTCACAGCACATCCTCGACCGGCCTTATCGTCCTGGGCATTTCTACGGGAACACGGTCCGACGCAGACATGCTCGTGGCCATAATCGATAGCACCAGCCAAATCGCGAACAATCTTTGATCGGGCCGGACACATCGTTGAACCGCCCCTCGTATGGTACTGGCAACAAGTGAGAGGTCTTCCTCACTCGATTGACAACGTCCGGGAGCAATACGCCTTAGTTCGCCTCTCGCTGAGAATTCTGCTCGCTTTTTTGGGCACACAGTCCGCTCAGCGCAGCTTCACCGCCGCAGCGGGCTTCATCACCTTTTCAAGATTTGTTCGAGCTACTCGAATCGCCTAGAATCAAGTCTGACTTTTCACACCACACTTCCAGCGTTGGTTGAGATCATGGCCCGATTCGGAACGGCATCCATCAGTCTCGCAGTCGTCACGATCGCGTTATCGGCCGAGGCATATGAATCGTTAGACATTCGTCGCTCCGCAATGATAGAACGCATCGATAGCTTGCTTGCCGACCGATGGACTCGTGAATTAGTCTCGCCGTCCGAAGCAGCTGAAGACGGTGAATTTGTTCGCCGAGTATATCTGGACCTGACTGGTGTCATCCCACACGTCGCGGATGTTCGTGAGTTTTTTGGGGACAATCGCATCGACAAACGAGAGCGTCTAATTGACCACTTGCTAGCGTCGCCCCGCTACCCCACTCATCTCGCAAACACTTGGCGCCAAATCATGGTGCCCGGCGGTTTGGACTTGGAGCAACTTCAGAATGTTGCCGGCGTCCAGAATTGGCTTCGCCGACAGTTCGCACAGAACATGCGTTACGATCGTATCGTCTCGGACTTTCTCGTCGCCACAGGTGGTGGTGATTCGGGGCCGGCCTTGTTCTATACATCGCTGGAAGTAAAACCCGAAAAACTCGCCGCGAGCACGGCCCGAATTTTCCTCGGACTACAGATTGAGTGCGCTGAGTGCCATCCGCATCCTTTCGACCATTGGAAGCAGGAAGACTTCTGGGGCTACGCAGCATTTTTCGCTCGACTCGAACAATCAAATAGTCGTCGCGCCCCGACCGAAGTTGTACTGGTCGATCTCGACTCGGGTGAAGTTACACTTCCGGACACAAAAACCATCGTGCCACCTCGCTATCCTAATGGCGACCCAGTAAACGGTGATGCAGGTGGCACACGCCGCGTGCAATTGGCCATTTGGATGGCATCACGCGACAACCCTTACTTGGCTAAAGCCGCAGTGAACCGCGTGTGGGCGCACCTTTTTGGACGAGGTTTGATCGATCCTGTGGACGACATCGGTGAACACAATCCGCCAAGTCATCCTCAGTTATTTGCAGAGTTGACCGATTATTTTGTCAACACCGGTTTCGACATTAAGGAGCTGATACGCACCTTATCGAATACGAAGGCCTATCAATTGAGCAGCCGACTGAATCGCGAACCTAGTGCCCCCGAGCTGTTCGCGAGTATGGCGATCAAAACAATGACGTCCGAGCAATTGTATGACAGCCTGAACCGTATCGCTGGCGATCGCCCAGCAGAGATTCCTAACTTTCCGGCACTCCGTAGCAGCTTGCTCGATCAGCAACGGCTTGCCTTTATCGGCAAAATGCAGATGCAAGGCAGCAACGCAACCGAGTTTGATGCTGGGGTCTTACAGGCACTGACGCTTCTTAATGGCCCGACAATCAATAATGCGAGCCAGGGTGATCAGAGCAGTGTGCTGATTGCATTAGACGGCCCTCTGTTCACCAATGAGGAGAGAATCGAGACGCTATTCCTCGGAACGCTTTCGCGATTGCCGCGCAGCGACGAGTCAGAAGTCTTCATTGCCCATGTGAACGACTCGGACGACCAGCGTGAAGCGATGGGTGATGTTTTATGGGCTCTGTTGAACAGCGCGGAATTCTCGTTAAATCACTAGAAGCTGTTATCGGAGCGAAACCGTTGCGCCATATCTTTGTGCTAACCTTGGTGCTGTTGCTCTCTTTGGCCATTGGTTGTAGGCACCAATTTGAGACATCGTCCATCCCGCAGTCGCGTGTTGAAGAAGTGATAGAGCGCGCCTCACGCGAAGACCCTTCGCCCGCGCCTGAAATCGAAGCGTCGGCCAACGAAACGGAACCGCCATCGCCAGATGCATCGTCCTCTGGAGACTCGGAAGTGTCAAACGACGATTCATCGCTCAGCTCTGCCACAGAAGCGATTGCGGCAGAGCGGGAGGATTCAACTTCCACGACCGCTGGGACAGAACAAGATCCCAGCGAAAGGTTTTTGCTCCTGACACGAGATGGGCCGCTCGTAGTCGAGGTTGTCCTGCGGATCGATGGCGAACCGTATACGAGAGCCTTAGAGCAACTGGTCGAACAGGCAATGCATGATCTGAATGAAGGCGATCCTGAAGGGCTGACTTGGGAAGCAGCGATCGAAAATCCCAATTTCGCCTTCGGGCAGTATGGTAACCTAGCGTCCGAGGACGCGGACCAGAAGCGCCAACTAATCGAAATGTACGACACAAATCGCGACGGCTTGGTCAACCGCGATGAGTTGCCACGCTTTTTGACTCGCAATGTCGGTGGTTCGCGTGCGTTCTCGTTGCGCAGCTCTAACGAATTCCGAGGGGACAATCGCACGCGATCACACGTTCGACGCCTCTTAGATGCAGATCACGACGGTGCGATCACGATTGAGGAGATGCAAGCCGCTCCCCAGCGTCTGTTCGAGCGCGACGCCGACGATGACGAAATCTTGGTACTCGCAGACTTCAAGGATTCGGTAGAACAGACGCAACCACAGATGTCGAATCAGCGTCGCGTCAACGCGCCAGACACAGCAATCTTGATCAGTGAACGCACGCGTTGGAGTTACGTGTCCTACGCTTTGCAGGAGACATACGCTTACGGCGAGCGAGTCCAAGCTAACGATATGCCATTGACTCCAGAACTCGTAACGCTGCTCGACGAGAACAACAACGCGTTTATCGACAGTAACGAAGTGTCCACGCTGGCAAAGGTTCCCCCGCACCTCATTTTGGAGGTCGCGTTCTCTAACTCCGACGATGCGGCAATGCCAAAGCCGCCGAGCATCAAGATTCTGGCAGCTAGTGAAACGCTGACTTCGGTACTCGACACAACTCGTCAAGATACATCGCACTTATCATTTCGGCTTCCGGGAGCCGACGTAAAATTCTTCGTCAACGAAGATCCCTCGCTTGCAAATGTTTCCCAAACCGTTAGCGCCCAATTCTCGTCGCTCGATGCCGACAATAACGGCTATTTGGAAAGCGACGAGTACCCCGGTCAGTTACTTGCGATTCAGATTCCCTTCGAAGGGATCGATCGCGACGGCGATGGCAAGATTTACGAGAATGAAGTGCGAGCGCTCGTGAGGCAACGTCAAGCTGCCATTCGAGCACAGATACGAGCGCGCGCGGCGGACCAGGAGGACGCGTTGTACACAGCGCTCGACACTAACGGAGATGGACGCCTGACTGCGCGAGAGATCTATGGGGCACCGCGCATCTTGCATGATCTCGACGAGAACGAAGATGGAAAGCTGCAGTCACACGAAATTCCGGGAACGATGGCGGTTGGCTTCGTGCGTGGCGATGCAAATCAAGATAACGCGCTGTTGGTGATGCCAGCGATTCCGATTCGCGGCGACGTCGAGTCGATTCCCACATGGTTCCTAGGTATGGACACTAACGGCGATGGAGACATCAGTCCGCGAGAGTTCCTCGGTGCAAGCGACAAGTTCGAACGTCTGGATAAAGATGAGGACGGGTTCGTTAGCGCGGATGAAGCAAAGCGACTCTTGGCGGAATGATCTGCTTCAGCTAGTCGGCGAACCCATACCGCGCGATACAGTAGATCGCATTTAATGCATCGCGGAAGCCAATTTTTTTGCCTTCCGCATAGCCTCGCGGCTTATAGCTTGACGGGGTCTCGGTCACTCGATACTTACGACGGGCTATCTTGGCGGTCACCTCGGGTTCGAATCCAAAACGGTTCTGTTTCAAGGGCAGGTCACGGAGGACGTTGGTACGGAACGCCTTGTGACAAGTCTCCATATCCGTGAGTCGCAGGCCAGTGAAAAGATTCGAAGCTGTCGTGAGGGTTCGATTTACCAAACGGTGCAGAAAGGAACGATCGCTGCTGCGACGATAGAAGTATCGCGAACCATAACAGACGTCGGCATCGCCAGAGATAATTGGACGAATCAGCGTTTCGATGTCGCGTGGATCGTATTCTAGATCCGCATCCTGGACGACAACGATTTGTCCCGTTGCATTCATGAATCCCGTCCGAAGCGCCGCTCCCTTGCCCTGATTCTCGTCTTTAAGTATCAGTTTCAGGCCCGGGGCGCCACGTACAGTCTCTAACCATCCTCGCGTGCCGTCGGTGCTGCAATCATCTACGACAATGATTTCTGTCTCGAACGGAAGCGCCCGGATACGTGCGATCACGTCGAAGACGGTCCGTTTCTCGTTGTAGACCGGAATTACTACCGATACACGAAGGTCCGTCGGCAGCGAGGCTGGAAGTACCGACTCTTCGTCAAGTTCCATCAAATCCCACAGGGCCTCGATTTCTGCGAGCTTACGCTCCGCACGACTCACGATCTCGGCTGCTGGTGGGTGTGACAGGTAGGGAACAAACGCCATCGAGTGCACGCTGGACGGGGTGTCATTCAGCATCGCATTTGACATCGGAGATTCCTATCGCTGGGAGTGACGCCGTGCGTGTCGGTCGTTACCTCGGCTGGCCCAGACGAGGTGTGTTGGTGTGTGAAGTGAGTCGGCGGGATGTTGTGTGCGAGCGTGAGCTCTGAGTGCAGGTCTGACGTAAGCCGATATCGCTCAGAGTATCAGCAAACATCGCCCTATAGAAACATAGCACGCTATTTGCCTGAGGCGTCAAGTTTTCGCAAATCCTTCGCACTACCGAAGCGTCACGAGTGGCTTTGCGCCAATTGTCGGTTTTGCCGTGGGCGTATGGGTAATGCCGGCCAAGGCACGGTCCCCGTTTGCTCATCATCGGTAATGTTGCGCCGATCTTCAGAAATGTAGTGAATGCTTGCGGGGTCATCATATTTTGACGCCGCTCCCCACACCTGGGCAATGCGATCCTGATAGAGCAGCGTCCAACGGTCTTGATTTCTGAACATGACGTTCACCCCGTGAGGTTGCTCGCGATTTATCAACACGATGTCGGGATCGCCGAATTCTAGAACGCGTTCGTCGTCGAAAGGAGGCGAGTTTGGACTGCGATAACGCGGTTCGAGATTTCCAAGAACGAAATCGAAATTCATGTCGATCACTTCCTGCGGATAACAGGTTCGGAATCTTCCGTCGACGCTGATCAGCAGACCTTCGTCAGTCTGATCCCGAGGACCAAACGCCGCAATTGCATATTGCGCCCAGTTAAACGTGACGACCATTCTTCCTTGCAAATCCTGGTCGGCAACGTACTGAAACGCGGAAACGGGATAATCCTTCCGCTCCACAGGCATCTCGCTGAGCCGCACATACAATCGGAATCCAAGCAGCACAAATGCAAGCGTGAACACAACTCCAAACGACCACTGCATTCGGGAACTCATGGTCTTCGCATGCTGCCCTTTCTCCGCTTCATCACGAACGATATTGAATCGCCGGAGTACCGATTCGACGTGAATCGCCATCCAAAAGCCGAACGGAATGGCAAAGAATGGTATGTGTCGTACGTGCGAGAGCGATTGCCAAAGCGTCAGCGACAGGATCACCAAGTGAGTTACATCCCGGGAACGCCGCGTCAACAATAGCGAGGCAAACCAAGTAAACATGATGAGCCACAACGGCAACATCAACGTCGAGAGCATATCCGGCGCCCGCCATTCCATGATCTCAGGGCGAGGCGTACCAAGTGACCCCAACATCCACAAATGCAGCCCCGCGCCATAAGGATTGATAAAAGTGGCCAGCCCCGCTGCAACAACCATCATTGCAAACCGCCTGAGCAAGCCAAATGATTCGCGCCCGAAACACGAGAATGCCTCGATCCCGCGAAGCCCGAGATAGGCAACGTAGATGCAGTAACCGGCGACAAAGCCACCATGTGAATTGGCCCACACACAGAATATGACCGGGGCCAGCCAAAGGAAACGCAAGCGGAAGCTCGAATAATCGGGGCCTGCCTGTTCCGATCTGTCGAGATTCGGTTCCAGCCATCGTAACCAGCCGCGACCTTCCCACCCCTGGAAACACCACGACAACAGCGTCAACAGAAGCGTATAGCACAGCCAGCTTAGCAGCTGCGGGCGCATTGGCCAGAAGTACGTCAAGTTGATGGAGACGAGCAATGCGGTCACGCAAATGGTAATCAGTCCCAACCCATCATGCCGCGCCCGCCACATGATCAGACCAATCACGCCGAGACCCGCAAGGCATTTGGCAATCAACATCCCGATGGGCCCCAGCGCGTTCATACCAATGGCAACGGTCAATTCGGCCAGATTCTCGTGATTGACCCAGCGATATCCTTCGGCCGTATAGGAGTAAGTCGTTGACGTGTGGAAGCCTTGCTCTAACCAATCGCGACCGTATTGAACGTGCCCCCAAAGGTCAGGGTCCGGAATGTTGGGAGCGAGCGCAATTGCACAAGTTAAAATCGTCGCACAAACGATTGCCCCATCTAGCCATCGCGTTGGTCGCCGCGATTCGCTCGTGGCGTCTGAATCACGATCAGAAGTCATTCCCGTTGCCTCTCAGGTCGAAGTGCGTCCAATCTTTCGGATGAGTTTCTCGAAAGTATAGGTTACGTGTCCTGGAGGCCGAGGCTCGACAAAATCGTTACAACTGGACTACGTCGAAAGATCAACAGATTCGTGGCTGTCCTACTCCAAGGGATGAACGCTCGCCACTTGGAACGTGGTGGACACGTTCATGCTAATCTCCGAAGTATGGTTCGGTGGAAGCAGACTGTGCGTTCCGAGCCGGATTCGATGCCGGCTGAATCACATTGGTGAAGCCAGTCTCACTCGCAGACCGATCACTTCTCCTCTCGGCCTGGCAGGTCACACAGCGGGACACTTGGATTCGGATCGGCGAGTACTTCAGCCAAGGTCGTGCTCTGAAATGCTTCTTCAACTGTGGCCAACGCGAGATCCAGCCTTCGATGCAATGCGCAAAGTTGGATGCCATGCGACTCCAGACCGAGCGGGCAACTCTTTATCCGTCCAATCGGCTCAACCGCATTTACAACATCAAGGATGGTTAGATCTTCCGGCGATGGCACCAAGGACATGCCTCCGCCGATGCCTCGCTGAGAACGCAGAATGCCGACATGACACAACCCTTGAAGCACTTTCGACATATAGGCCGGCGGAACCTTTGTCGCCGATGCAATTTGGCTTGTCGTTCGGGCTTTCGGAGACTGGTCGGCTAAATAAACAACAGCACGTAAGGCGTATTCGACCGTTTGAGAAATCACTAGGCAAACCCTTTATTGGACATTGACATCCACTTTTGTGCCGGTATACTCAGATCCTAAATTGGATACATACATCCAGTTTAGTAATTTGGCTCGAAAGTCTCCATGAGTTCCAGACTTTGGGAAAGGAATTTCACTCGTGAAACAAATCGATGAAGCACAACTGGAATCGGATCTTGCTTACCGCTTCGGCTACCTCACCGAGTTTATGGGGTTCGGGGAAGATGACATAGTGGCGATTCATGGAGCGGCTTCTCATCTAGCTCCGTTGGTTCCGACGTTGGTCGACGCCGTCTACGACAAACTTTTCTCTTACAGTTCAACAAAGCGTCATTTTGTGCCGCGTCAGTCGGGCTATGAGGGAGAAGTTCCACAAGACATCGACTCGCTGACGCAAGATCACGAGATGATTGAGTTTCGAAAGCAGCACCTCGGGAGATATCTAACGGCGTTGGTAACGAAGCCGTATGATGGCACGATGCTTAACTATTTGGACGTGGTTGGAAAAATCCATACCCCCAAAGCTGGCAGTCCCGAGCTTGACGTGCCACTCGTTCAGATGAACGCACTGATGGGCTTTGTATCAGACGCTTTGGTTTCCACCATTTTTGGCCTTGGTCTCGACAGCGCGACTCAGGCAACAACCTTGCGGGCATTTAACAAACTGCTCTGGCTCCAAAACGATCTGATCACTCGCCACTATCAAGCTGCTTGAATCGTCGACAAACGAGGCGCCGATGTGTTAATTCGCTCTCTGGCTTCAAAATCGTTTGTATTTGTTCTTGCGTTCCTGCTGCCCAATTGCACTCCCGCTTTTGGTCAGCTGGAGTATGAACGCGATCCAATCAACTACTCGGCAACAGCCCCACAAGACCGAGTAGCACGGCTCAAGGAACAACTCGACGACGGGAAGGTGGATCTTGACTACGATGTCACGCACGGGTACCTGCCTGCGCTAATGGAGTATCTCCAAATACCGACGTCTTCTCAGACTTTGGTGTTCTCAAAAACCAGCTTGCAGCGGCATCGCATTTCACCTCGTTCGCCTCGCGCGATCTACTTTGACGACGACGTTTACTTGGGGTGGGTTCAACAGGGTGACGTCATCGAAATCTCGGCTGTCGACCCGCAACTCGGTGCTGTTTTTTACACCCTCGACCAGAACAATGCGTCTAGTGCTGTGATCAAGCGTCAGACGGATCATTGCTTGTTGTGTCACGCTTCGAGTCATACGCAACGAATACCTGGCCACATCATGCGGTCGGTATATTCCGATGCGAGTGGGCTTCCGGTGTTTAGCTCGGGAACCTATCGGACCGACGATACCAGCCCATTCGCCGAGCGGTGGGGAGGTTGGTACGTAACGGGCTTACATGGTCGATTGCGGCACATGGGGAATGCGATCGTTGAAGGCCGGATAAGTCCCGAGGATCTCGACAGGGAGATAGGCGCTAACATCACTGACTTGACAGATCGCATTCCGACTTCGCGTTACATCACACAGGACAGCGATATCGTTGCATTGATGGTGCTTGGTCATCAAGTGTCGGTGCATAATCAACTCGCGGCTGCCAACTTTCAAGGTCGGACGACCGAACGCGATTCCGAAGCCATGAATCGCGCGTTGGAACGACCCGTCGACTTCGAATCGGACTCAACCCGGAGCCGATATGCCTCGGCTGCGGAAAAACTTGTAGAAGCCATTTTGATGGTGGACGAATACGAATTCTCGGACACGATTTCCGGGACATCGTCGTTTGCCAAGGACTTCGAGGTACGCGGGCCCTTTGACACGCAAGGCAGAAGCCTACGGCAATTTGATCTAAAACGGCGACTCTTTCGCTATCCCTGTAGCTTCCTAATCTACTCCGATGCGTTCGATGGTTTGCCAAAACGTATTCGCCAGCAGGTATACAGCCGGCTTTGGGAGATTCTCACCGGAGCCGATCAGTCACAACAATTCGCTCATCTCACGACGACAGACCGTCGAGCCATTCTCGAAATCCTGGACGAGACGAAACAGGACTTGTCGCAGTCGTGGAATTCTCGCAAGAAGTGAACATTACTGCGATTGCGTCGCCGCCCACCGGCGGCTATCCTCGTCGCATTAAATATCGCGGATACAAACCCCGAGTGTTGAGGCAGGCAATACTTGTGGGGGCAGTCGGCGTCGTTTCGTACGGTGTCCGGCACAAATTCTTGCGCGCTGCACTCCGGCATTGGATGACATGGAGTATATGCACGCATGACGGACAACAAAGAAGCCAACAAGGAATGGGATGTCTTTGCCGAAAATCACTTTCTCGGTCACGTAACTGCGGCGACCGAGACCGAAGCGGTCGCGACCGGCGTTCGCTTGTTTGGCAGTCATCTGGAGGGGATTCTAAAGGCACAACCGCGCGTGCAACGCGTCGACGATGGATGGTCACGCCCAATTTAACCTGGCGCGCAAAGCACCAAAGCAAATCAAGACCGTCGTAGCGCAGCCTGCCAGCAATTCTCCACATGTTTTCGAATTCAACTTGGCTGTACTACGTGTTTTGAAACGCGCTCTACTACTCGGGCTCAGCGCTCTTCAGTCGTAGGAACTCAAGAAAAAAGAAAGATCCTCGAAGCAGGGTAAGACTTCGAGGATCTTGTGTTTGGGCGGACGCTAAATCTGCATTATGCAGTTGCAAGGCATCAGGGTCGTCCGCGGCCGCCCAGGCGGTGGGGTGCTTCGCTAGTTTGATCCGCTATGAATTAGTTTCGCCGGTGGAACTTTCGCCGCAATCTGACGGAACGCTGCGATCAGTTCTTCTTCCATCTGTGTGACGGTCGTACCGCCCGGAATATTCATCCAAACTCCATTTCCGGCAAAGGCGATCGCTTCCATCAAATCTCGATCGGCATCGACACCGACACTCATCGTGTGGATCGTGACGCCGTATCGGATCGCTTCTGTGGCTTCCCAGAACGCGTACTGCTTCTTTCGATCGTAGGTATAGTAGTCCGCATCGCCGTCGCCGTCGTAGTCAGTCCAGTCCGCCCAATCCCAGCCACTGGGAAGGCTCCAATTCCCGGGACCTTGGTTTGTCTGGCCGTCGGTCATGATGATCATCGTCGGACGGGCACCGTATCGGGTATATCCGTTGTTGAACGAATCATTTGGATCTCCGATCAACATCTCCTTTGCGTCTTGGATCCCGTATCCCATACCGGTCCAGCCATCATAGTGCCCGGCTTGTTTGTGAATCTGAATCGTATCGATGTCGGAGTACACACCCGTGATTGGATCAGAACTGATGTCTACATAGGCGTCGCCATCATTAAGGACCATTTCGACTTGTGAGTATCCACCGTAGCTCACCAACCCAACCTCATCACCGAAATCGAGCTCTGTCAGGAAACTTAGAAATAGCGACGCCCCAGCTTTTACTCCATTGAATGGATAGTGCTTGGTCCGCCAGAGATCTTCTGATTGGTCGCTGGCGTAACGCTGTTCCTGTAGGTAATCCATCAATGTCCGATAGCCATAACGCTTTCGATAAGTGCCGCTGAGATTCTTTACATAGTTGATGTAGCCATACCACAAGCTCTGACTCGTCGAATTGCTGGGTTTCGACTTAGGCTGCCCGTTGCTGTATCGACCGGCCTGCGGAAAGGGATACTTAACGGCACCGCCGATAGTGTCATTCAAATCCAAGCTTTGGTAGATCGAGGATGTGTTGCTGCTGGGAATGTAGGTGCCGTAGTAGCTGTCAATGTCGCCAAACCCCGTGGCAGGGAACTTTGAAGTTGTCGTGCCTGGCCATTTGGGGTCAGCCTCGACCAAGGCATCCCACATCCCATCCAGCGACGCTTCAACATTTGACCGCCCCAACGATCCGAACGATCGGATTGAACTGTCGTCGTTCATCGACGCCGAGAAGTCGAGTACTAACTCAATATCGCGGGCTTCGACGAAGGCCGTCGCGGAAGTTACCATTTCCACCGAGGACATGCCGACGGCCCAGCCAAACGACAATCGAAGGCGACCATCCGGCTCATCCGTGTCAGTATTGTCGCGCCGCGCGGTGACTCGTACGACATTGTAGGGTTCAGCGCCCCACACGATCGGCCACTCGCCGGTCGCTGCGTTGTACGAACGCTTTCCAAACGCGACGTCTTCGTTCGGATCCACATACACGCCGTTCAGCCCGGCGACGTTCGCCGCCATCTCGCGAGCGGCAGCAACTGCGATGGAGTTGGAATCGACCGACGCATCGCCTGCTCCCTGCCCGGCATCGTAAATCGCGCCGGTGATCTCTTGAGAAGCCGCAAGCGCCGCGGCATCGACCGCGTTCTGCATCTCTGTCTGAGTCAGAGTCATCAGACCTGTGTCGACGGCAAACGCAACAAAAGCGAACACGCCGACAAGTAAAAACGCGGCCAGGATCGAAACGACACCTCGACGTAGGGACGATGATCGTGGATGCGCCAGCCTCGCTTCCAACCGATGAGTTATGCGTTTCATTCGACTGCTCCTGACACTCTCGACAAATCACGAAATGAATTGGACTCACAACTACTGAACGATCGCGGCGCGCGCATTGCGGAATACGATCTTGGCGGACAATTGCCACTCGCTGGTCCCTGGTCCACCTGTATTGGTCAGCGCTGCATAGGGCATCTCGACTCGAACCTCAAACAGCTGCAGATCGTTGGCCACGTCGTCTAGATCAAACAGTGTGGTATGGTCCGTCGGATCAACGATGAAGATGTCGGCCTGATCGCCGGGAAGTCCGTTCGCGGTCAAATAGTTCTCGATATCGCTGGTTACCTTCGCGTTGGTCGTCTGTCCATCTTCCAACAGGCCCGTTCGATCCATGGCGGCCAGACGTGCGCCTTCTCGTGCAGCAACCGCAAGTTGATTCTGCGCCTCTAACAATTGACTGGCTTCCGACACACCCAGGGCGATCGTGATAAAAATCGGAGCGACAATCGCGAACTCGACCGCTGCTGCCCCGCGTCGTTTTGTGCTTGCCTTCGCTCGACTAGATCTCATGATCGCACCTTAAGTAGTGACTATTTACTCGTGTCGCATCAGCGACTGGCCACTCAACTGCACACCGTTCAAAACCGAGAATGGAATCAAAGCAATATCGTTGTAGGAAACCGTCGCGCGAATCAAAAACAACTGACGCGGTTCCGCGTCATCCAGCTCGATGTCGCTGAGTGCGTTGAAGTCAGTTGCAGACGCCGGGTATGGGCCGGGAGTATCGAAGACGCTGGCGTCCTTCACGATGACCGTCAAATCGTCGGTGTCGAGCGCCGCCGCGAGAATCTCTTCAACACGAGATTGCGCCTCGGCTGTCGTGACGTTTTCGGTCGAGCCAAGTCGTGCGCCAGTACGACAAGCCGTCTTGAGCATATTCGAGACGAGTTGCAGTCGCCCATACTCAACGATACCGAAGACAAAAGTGAAGAAGACGGGCAGCACCATCGCGAATTCGACTAGTGTCGTGCCCCGGCGACTTGACCGCAATTGCCGCATGCCTCGCGAATTCTGGTGCGCAACCGTCTTCATTGGGACAACCTCAGGCGACTTGTTGAGCGCTCCAGCGTCGCGCACAGAGAGTGCGCGATGCCATCACGACGTTTGTGGAACGGATGATTCCTTTCGGCGGCCTGGCGATCTCGGAATTGAGACCCATGGCTTTGCGCCCCGGCCTCGCGACCGGTTTGCCTTTGTCGAGGAACTCTGCCTGAGTTCCGCGGACGAGATAAATCAGATGTGCATTAAAATAAATAGGTCGATAAGCGAGGCTTGTCAAATATCAAGCAAGTTTTTCCGGCGAACGCACAAATTGGAGTGACAGCGCTTATCCACATGCTACGGTTCCAAAGACTCTTCGTAGCGTCGGGCAGCGCTCGTGATCCTTGGTGGAATGCCGTTTGAGTGATGAGGACAGGAACGATGACGGGTGGAAAACGACGACATCAACTATTCGCAGATCGCAATCTGCAAGGTGCATTGCTAGTCCACACAGCAATATACTGGTTCTACTGCCTGTTCTCCGTGACACTGATAGCTGTGTGCTGGATCATCTTCACGAAACAACCCGAATCTTCCGTCGAACTGTTTACCCAGCTGTGGCTCAACTGCGGACCCGCTCTCCTCGGATCTGTCCTATTGCTTCCCTTGGTGATGCTGGATTGCTTGAGATTGAGCAGCAAGTTTGCAGGCCCGATGGTGCGGATGCAGCGAGTGATGCGCGAACTCGCGGCTGGCGAAACACCACCGCCGTTCAGACTTCGACCGGGCGATTACTGGGACGAGTTTGCGGATAATATGAATTTGGTCATGAATCGGCTACGCGAACAGGAGTCTCGCTCACACGCATCCTGTCCATCAGAGCCACAGACCAAAAGTGCCGCGCTCGATACCGAACAGGAAATCGCTGAAACGAATACCAACTCCGCTATGCAATCAGCTGCGCCATTCGTCGCTCCGACTGCGGGCGAAACCACCGTGGCAAGCATCTATTCTGATTTGTCGATTTGACAAACTGCCATAATTGACGTAGCTATTCAAATAGCACTTCGGTTTGTTTTGGAACTCAGGCAGGGTTCCTCGACAACGGCAAACTGGCCGTGAGGCCAGGACGCAAAGCCATGGGTCTCGTTCGAGATCGCCAGGCTCCCGAAAGGAAGTCATTTCAAGACGAGCAGCTTTGCTTTGGCACAGCAGCTAGTTCACATCTGTTGCCTGAGGTACTTCTTATGATGCCACGACTCTTTCCGTGGACGCATGCGCCGCGAGTGTTGCTCACCATGCTCGGGCTCGCCTTCTCGATCGATTCGGGGTTCGCCGTCGAACCGATTACGCTCGTCGTCGTCGAAGAAGATTGGGAATTGATTGTTGCCAGTCCCGACCCGAACAGCACGGCACCTCAAATAAGCTGCACGATCTCCCCACTGTCACACGTCAACTCGATTCATGCCGCCTTCGAGCTGAACCACCAAAGCCAACCAGAGTTCACCGCTGGCGGACTACAGCTTCAGATCTGGAATGACGAACAACCACTCGGATCACGCAAATTCCCGAATCCGGGTGTACTTTCTACGGACGGTGAAGTGGTGCGCTGGACGCAATCTCTTTCACTTGCGGGAGGCGTGCTCACCTTTGCGATCAAGGATGGTAGTTCGACGACATGGGGCGACTTTGGCGGTCAAGGCTACTTAAACGCCAGCCTGGTGACCGATCTGCCTAATTTGAATGGATATGACCCGGCGATCTCGGCGAAAAACTCAGGGGTCGCTTATGCCGGCAACCGCGTGACATCTCTGATTCTAAAACGTGTTCGAGCCACGCTTTCCAACGGCGAAGTCGTTGAAGACCCAACGGAAAGAGTTGTCCACATTCACAATTGAGCTTCGTAAAAACTTCTCTGATTCATTCAGAATTTGCGTCATTCAGAGGCCGATCATGAAACGTCGTCACTTTCGTCGCAAACGTAGAGGCACCATTCTAGTTCTTAGCGCCGTACTGATGGTCATGGTCATGGCGATGCTGGCCTTTGCCGTCGACCTCGGGTATCTACAGGTTGCGCGAGGGGAAATGCAACGCTCTGCAGATTCTGCTGCGCTCGCCGCCGCATGGGATTTAGTCGACAGCGGTGCGCTCACGGGTGACAGCAATGTCTATGTCATGAAAGAGAGCGCTCGAGATCGCGCATCTCAATATGCAGCTCTGAATCCAGTCCTAAATCAACCGCCTGGGCTCGCTGCCGAAGATGTCGTAATCGGCTTTCTGCCAAATCCGTCCGATCCGACGGCCGCAATCGACCTCACAAACACCAATACGCCGAATACCGTCTGGGTTCGCGTGCGACGAACCGAGTCCCAAAACGGAAAAATTCCATTCTTCATCGCGAATGTCTTGGGGCTCGACAGCATCGGTGCCGAAGTCGAAGCCACCGCCGCGCTCTTGAATAGCTTTCAAGGATTTCAAACATCGTCAAGCGGGAACTTGGATCTCCTGCCTTTCGCGCTCGACCAAGACACGTGGACGGATCTCGTGAACGGAATTGGTACGGATGATTGGAAGTGGGACGCAGCAACGGGAGAAGTACAGGCTGGCGCCGATGGCATTCTCGAATTTAATCTCTATCCGCAAGGAACCGGTTCGCCGGGCAACCGCGGGACGATCGACATCGGCAGTAACAACAACAGCACGGCAGACATCGCTCGTCAAATCGTCGAAGGTATCTCCCCGTCTGACCTATCCTATCACGGCGGAAAACTGGAGTTCGATTCCCACGGTGAGCTACCGTTGAACGGCGACACGGGAATTAGTGCGGGTGTGAAAGACGAACTGGAATCGATCAAGGGGCAACCGCGGATCATTCCGATCTTCAGCGAAGTAACAGGCCCTGGCAACAACGCAATGTATACGATCGTCCAATTCGCGGGCATCCGTATCATGGAAGTGAAACTCACCGGAAAACAATCCGGCAAGCGTGTGATGGTTCAACCGGCAAACATCGTCGCTCGCGGTGGAATCCCTTCTCCAACAAGCGGTACAACGGCTTTTGTCTACTCGCCGGTTTGGCTTGTCCGATGATCGCGATTTTTCGAGTGATGGTTTCGCGTCGAGATCGCCTGCCTACGGGACTCGACATCACGCAATTAGTTCTTTGATCACTTCTCCGCCAAACTGCGAAAGTTGCTTGTGCCGACCGGCGTGATAGTACGTCAGTTTATTGTCGTCCAACCCCAGCAAGTGCAGCAACGTGACATGAACGTCCCGAATGTGATGCACACACTCCACGGCACTGGCGCCGATGTCATCCGTAGCACCAACCGTGTGTCCACCTCGTGTGCCTCCACCTGCAAACCACATGGCCATGGCTTTGGCGTTGTGATCGCGCCCATAAGACTGGCCGCCGCCTCGCAATCCGTTGTCGGGCGTACGTCCGAACTCACCGCACCACACCACGAGTGTATCCTTGAGCATGTCGCGCTGTTTAAGCTCACGTAACAGCGCCGCGATCGGCTTGTCAACGCTGCGAATCAGCGATCCATGCGCCTTTTCGATGTAATCGTGGCTGTCCCAGTTGCCCGCATAGGCTTGGACAAATCGAACTCCTTTCTCGACCAATCGTCGCGCCAACAGGCACTTACGTCCAAAAGAATCGGTGCTGGGATCGCCAATCCCGTAAGCCTCGAGGGTGTGTTGCGATTCACCCTCGATATCAATGACACCGGGAACCTCTGCTTGCATAGCGTAAGCCAATTCGTAACTTTGCATCCGAGCTGTCAAATCGTCGCGGTCCGGCCGCTGGGCAAGGTGCTGTCGATTAAGCTCCCGTAACAGATCCAAATCATTTCGTTGCTGCTCACGTGAAATCCCGTTGGGCGGGTTCAGGTCTAGGATTGGGCTTCCTTCCGGACGAAGCGGTGTGCCCTGGAATCTGGCCGGCAGGAATCCATTAGACCAATTCGCCGCACCACCTTGCGGATAACTCGTGCGGGGCAAGACAACAAACCCGGGAAGGTTCTCGTTCGGCGATCCCAATCCGTAGGTGACCCAAGATCCAACCGCAGGGTCGCCGCCAAATTGGTTGCCGGTGTTCAACTGGTAACAAGCAGTCGGATGGTTAACCGACTCGACTTGAGCGCCGCGATAGAAACAAATCTCGTCGGCCATTTCCGCGAGATGAACCCACGGACGAGCCAGATCAGCACCAGACTCGCCCGCTTTGACAAAGTCGAACGGACTCTTGACGAAATACCGCTTTCCGGACGACATGGCGCTTTCCATCTCGCCGTGACGAGTGAACGCCTTCAGATGCTGTTTCGATAACTCCGGTTTGGGGTCAAACGTGTCAATGTGCGACGGGCCGCCTTCCATCATCAGGAAGATGCAGCGTTTGGCTTTCGCGGCGTGATGCGGCCTCGGTTCGCTTCCATATCCCATCGAAGCTAAGGCGATCGACCCGAGTCCGGCACTGAGCCCGAGCAGTGCGTCACGGCGAGTGGGCGTGGCAATGGTGTTAAGAGAGGTGCACATGATCAATCCAGATACGAGAACTCGCTTGAATTCAGCAGCACTCGACATACATTCGCGAGGCCACGTGTTCTCGCGTCGACGTCCGCTGGCTGAAGGTCAGGTTGATAGTTCACATAGGCGGGCATGATTTCGACGAAGCTGTAAGGCTGACCGGTCTTTTCGGCCATCACTGTACGCGTCAATCGTTCGGGAAATTCAGTCCGCTCATATTTCTTTGTCGCTTCCTCCTCGGCTGCTTCCCGCCAATGCTTCAAACAGATACGCAACTCTTGTCCATTCGGCTGTCTTCCAAACGCAAGCTGGAAGGCACGGCATAGGGTCGCCTCGTCATCAGGCAACTCCTCGCAGATCAAACGATTTGCAAACGCGATCGATCGATCGAAGACTTCTTCCGAGTTCATCAATGTCAAAGCCTGGGGTGCCACCGTCGAAGTTTCCCGCAACTCGCACGACTTGTCAGGTCCCGGCTGGTTGAATGTTTCCAAAAACGGATCACGTAGGCCACGGATCCTTTCGGTATACAGGGTCCGCCGATTACGCTGTGCCGGCAATGGATCAGGCTCGTAGACCGACGCCGTACCACCCATGATCTGCCGCGGCTGAAACGCAACTTCTCGATTGATGTCCGGACGACAGGGGATTCCTCCGACAGTCGCGTTCAGTTCGCCGCTCACGGCGAGCATCGCGTCGCGTAACTCTTCGGCAGTCAATCGTCGCGGGGAGAACGTGGCGTACAAATTCCCCAGCGGATCTCTTTCAGCAACTATCTTCGCTTCCGGATGGCGGCTGTCACGTCGATACGCGTTCGAGGTCACGATCAGGTAATTGAGTTTCTTGATCGACCATCCGTTCTCGATGAACCATGAAGCAAGGTAGTCCAACAGTTCGGGATGAGTCGGCAAACCGCCAGTGCCGCCGAAATTGTTTGGGTTTGAGGCGATGCCTTTGCCAAAATGCCACGACCAGATGCGATTGACAATCACACGAGCAGTGAGCGGATTGGACGGATCGACAATCCAGTTCGCCAACGCCAAACGGCGTTGGCCCTTGTCGCCGGGAAAATCGCTGGACTGCATATGACCCAACGACTCGGCTGCGCTTAATGCACCCGGCACGACTGGATCAGCTAATGAATAGACATTACCTCCAAGGTGAATGGCATCTCGTTCAATTTCGCCCTGCGACCAGCGATCTTTCGGTAAACTGATTCGACCACTAACATTCTTGCGGTGGAGCGTCGCCCCTGTATAGACAGTTAATGCAACCGCCTTGGTTCGATCTCTTTCGATTTGGTGACGCGCGATATTCTTTGCGATCCGTGCCGAAGACGCCTCGTCACCTGGATCGAGCCCATTGTCGCCGACCTTTGCACTACCGGTCTCCTTCGTCCGATGTTCAGCGATCTTCGCTTCAAGCTGCTTCTGCTGTTTCTCATAGGCGGCGATCTTGGCTTCGACCCATTCATCGCTCTCGCCAAATCCATTGAGGTTTTCTTCGGCCATGAAAGGTGCATCACGCTCGGCGAATTGAGTCGTTGAAAACACGGCCATCATGCGGTAATAGTCGCGAGTGGGTACGGGATCAAACTTGTGGTCATGGCATTTGCAACACAACATCGAGTGGGCCAGAAAGGCTTGACCGACCGTGTCGGTGACGTCGTCTAGCCACTGGCCCCGCGTCTCCTTGAAAACGCTCATGCTCGTCTGCTCCCAAGGCCCCATTCGCAAGAATCCGGTGGCAATAAGATTCTCGACATGGCTTTCGTCGATTTCATCGCCAGCAATTTGTTGCCGAACAAATTGGTCGTAGGGTTTGTCCCCGTTGAACGAGCGAACGACAAAGTCGCGATATCGCCACGCGTTAGGACGGCTGTAGTCGTTGGCAAAGCCCGCAGTGTCCGCATAGCGGACGATGTCAAGCCAATGCCAACCAAAATGTTCACCGTAGTGTGGCGAAGCCATAAGTCGGTTGGCGAAGGAGTTGATGGCACGATCAGGATTAGCTTCGTACTCGGCCTGAAACTCTTCGACTTCAAGCGGCGATGGCGGCAGTCCCTTAAGCCCGTAGCTCATCCGGCGGACAAGCGTGATCGCGTCTGCCGGCGGTGCGGGGGTCAAGTTCGCATCAACGAGTTTGCGATTGATAAACCAATCGACTGGATGTTGTCCCTGAGGAACGTCGGCCCTTTGAATCGGGCGGTAGGCCCACAGCTTTTCGGGTTCATAGCGCCGGTTTTGCCACTGGTCCGAGAGGGCTCGCGAGACGAGAACCTGTTCGCCCGCGGAATGCCGTTGCTGGATTTGTCCGACTCGCTCGTCGCTGGGCCACGGCGCTCCTGCATTGATCCAATCCCGAATCCACCATTGCTGCTCTTGGGAAAGCCGGTCCGCTTCTTTCGGCGGCATCTCATAACCTTCTTCCCTTCGCGTCGTGGTCACATACAGCATGCTGTGATCGCCATCTCCGACGATTACGACATCACTCTTAAAGGACTCGCCACCAACGAACGCACTATCTCGGGACCGCAGGTCCAAGCCGCCTTCGATCTCATCTGGATTCTCCCCGTGGCAGGCGAGGCACTTCTCAGCCAGCAATGGTTTGACGCGCAGTGCAAATAATTTCTCAGCCTCGTTGACCGTGCCGAGCTCTTCCGCACGCGCGACCGTTGCAGCCAGAGCAGTTCCAAGCACCACTACTTTGAGTATCTTCATGTCAGTGCGTCGCGTATCCTTGGTCCATATCAACTTTCAGATTGTTGTTGCCCCACCAGCCATATCGACAACCAAAGCGAAATGTACGCGAATCGTGCCGAGGACCGGATCGGGACTTCACAGCTCGCCTGCGAGCTTCCCAGCTTACCACGAATTTTCTCATTGTACTCTCGCGATACCGCGCTTCCATCGGCGAACGTGCCACTAGATACGTTGAGTGAGCATGGTCACGCTGTGTTTCAGTTGCGCAACACAAGATGGAGCAGAACCACACGCGCAGGCCAGCCTCGCGAATGTGACCAGCTCTTACCAAGTGCCGCGAGCGCGCCAGACGCATTACCAGACGGAGACTTATCCTCTCTGGATCTAGAAAGTTACCGCGCCAACAACTGAGCGACGATCTTGGTCGGACCAGCTGACGGTCGCCGACCAGCGTCCGAATGGAACGATCATCATGAAATCGCTGACGAGCGGCTCTGGCTAACGCAGAAAACTAGCGATTCAGGAACGCGTCAAGTCCATGTCGAACGCGATCGCTCATTATAGAAAGCACCCTACGACATCACACTATCGCCACTGCAAGTCGACATAGTCGCGTTTGGGCGGGCCAGTGTAAATCTGACGCGGCCGGTAGATGCGGCTGCCCGTGTCGCGCACTTCCTTCCAGTGCGCAATCCAGCCAGGCATTCGTCCGATGGCAAACATGACTGTGTACATATTCATCGGGATGCCAATCGCTCGCAACAGAATACCGGAATAGAAATCGACGTTAGGATAGAGGTTGCGACCGATGAAGTAATCGTCGTGCAACGCGATCTCTTCAAGTTCTTGCGCGATCTTCAGCAGTGGATCGGTACGCCCCAATTGGCTCAACACCTTCGGCGCGTGTTCGCGGAGAATCTGCGCACGCGGATCGTAGCTGCGATAAACTCCGTGGCCGAAGCCATACAGCTTCTCTTTGCGCTGCTTTACGCGTTCGATCAGCTCCTCGACCTTCATTCCAGATTTGTGGATCCGGTCGAGTTGTTCCATCACCGCCACGTTGGCTCCGCCGTGCAATGGGCCCCAAAGCGCGCATACGCCAGCCGCACAGGACGCAAACAGGTTCGCGCCGGAAGAGCCGACCATGCGGACAGTTGACGTTGAACAATTCTGTTCATGATCGGCGTGCAATAGTAAGAACAGAGACAGCGCGCGGACGACGTCTGGGTCCGGTTCGTGGATGCGACTCGGCAAAGAGAACATCAAGTGCAAGAAGTTGCGGCAATAGCTTAGTTCCGGGTGAGGGTACATCAGCGGCTGGCCCATCGAGGTCTTGTAGGCGTACGCTGCGACCGTCCGAATCTTTGACATCAGTCGTGCGGCTGCGTTTTCAAATCCGGCTTCATCTTCCATTTCCATGACGTCCGTGTTGTAACACGATAACGTATTGATCATGGATGACAGGATTGCCATTGGATGGCCACTCGGCGGATATCCCATGAACGAATTCCGCATCCCCTCGTGAATCATTTCGTGTTCTGTCAACAAGCCGCGGAAATGCGCGAGGTGCTCCTCGGTCGGAAGCTCTCCATAGATCAAGAGCAGCGCTGTTTCGATAAAACTCGACCGCTCGGCAAGCTGCTCAATCGGAATGCCTCGATAGCGCAGGATTCCCTCTTCACCATTGATGAAGGTAATTTCCGATCGCACCGATCCCGTGTTGCGGTAACCTTCGTCGAGTGTGATCACTCCCGTTCGTTCCCGTAACACCGAAATATCGATGGCTCGTTCATTCTCGGTGCCAACAACGACAGGCAATTCGACTCGTTGGTCGACGAGATCGATTTCCGCCATGTCCGTCGAGTTGATGGTTTTGGGCATAAGTGCTTTCTCGCATGTTAGGGACGTGACCTACGCGTTTCCGAGAATGAAAAAGCACTCCGTGCGCCGCGACCCGAGTCACTCATGAAGTTCACTAGCGCGCGCGAGGTCGCACACGCGACTATTTACTCGACACTAAAGCTCCCGCCACGCAGCACCTAAGGAATTATTGGTTTTGCGTCTTGCCGTTTGAGTTCGCCGAAATCGAAACTCGTCGCCAAGCGCGCGAGTCACAGAACGCATTAATACCAATACCACCACTGGAGATGCGTATTCGTTGTGCAAACGATGATCACAAATACGGCAATCGCGGTCGTCTTTCGTGGGTTATCCAGGCGGGGCAAACGGCTACTCTAACTGGACAGTTGCATTCATCGCGGTCCGACCGTCAGACCGCTGCGCTGCTAGTGCAACACTTGTTCCAGAAAGATTGCCAACCAACCGGAATGGGGACAAATCAAATAGCGGCAATTGACTCCGAAAGTCGAAAGACGTAACTCGTCGCTGAGTGTGCTGCGACACAAGTTGCAACAGCAGCATTGCTGTTAGCGGGCCATGTACAACCAGCCCAGGATATCCTTCTTCGCTCATCGCGTAGGTTCGGTCGTAATGAATTCGATGAGCGTTAAACGTCAAAGCGGAGAAGCGGAATAAAAGTCGTGTGTCGGGCGAGACGACGCGCGTCCATGTTCCGTTCTGCAAGGGCGGAAGTTCGACAGGTTCTGGTAGCGGCAACGCGGGACCCGGCTCGCGATAGACAATATCTTGTTCCTCTTCAAGACACAGCGCGTAACCCGCACACTCACTGTGCGGAACGGTTGACTGAACGTGACGATCGGCGAGTTGCTGAAAAATACGATAACGGACCGTGACAAATGCCAATGCTCCGCTACGGCCGGACTTTTGAAGAATATTGCAAATGCTGGCTTCGCGACGCGCGGGCCGACCAACTATGAGCGGTTGATGCCACTTCAACCGCGCACCAGCGAACATCCGTCGCGGGTACGAGATCGGCGGCATGAAACTGTTGCGTTCGCGTTGGGGATGCCCGTCGTTGCCCAGCATCGATTGGCGAACTTTCGGAAGGAAGTAAAACCAATGCCAGAGTGGCGGCAACTCTGCGCCTGTCGCGAACTGCTCGCCACTCTCGTCAAACATTGCGGCGGCGGCGATTGCCGTAGCTTGACCGATATCGTCTTCCAAGTACTCTGTGTGGCCAATCCATTCGGTGTAGTCGATCGCTTCGTCTGTCATACGTGTATAACGTCCATAGATCTAATCGAAGTCGACACGACGCGGTGCAGGCGCGCGTGGGCGACACGTTACCTCCGCTGGACTTCGACAACCGATCATCCATTGTGGCATTCAATTTGCATGTGCGACGTGACACGCAGTTATCGCCGAAGGAGCAAGCAATTTGAATGCCAACGATCGCGTAGAGGCAATCGCAAATGACGCTTCATCGCCCGCTGAAGACTTGCCCATGACGGGCGTCCGAGTTCTTGACGTGGGTACCTTTCTCGCTGGACCTCATGCGGCATCAATTCTCGGTGAGTTCGGTGCAGAAGTGCTGAAGATCGAGCACCCAATTGCGGGCGATCCAATGCGCCGTTTTGGAACGCCGACCGGTCGTCACGATGCCACGCTCGCATGGCTGACAGAAGGTCGCAATCGGAAATCAGTAACCATTGACCTGCGCCAAGCAGAAGGCGTCCAGGTCTTCCTCAAACTTGTGGCGAAGTCTGATGTAGTGATCGAAAATTTTCGCCCCGGCACGATGGAACAATGGGGGCTCGGGTGGAAAGAGCTCAGCGCAGCGAACCCTGGTTTGGTGATGCTCCGCGTCTCCGGCTATGGTCAAACCGGTCCGTATCGACACCGCTCCGGTTTCGCTCATATCGCTCATGCCTTTGGCGGCTTGTCTTATCTTGCTGGTTTCCCCGGCGAAACACCAGTGGTACCCGGGACTGCCCCCTTGGGCGATTACATGTCGAGTCTATACGGTGCCATCGGCATCATGCTCGCCCTTCGTCATCGCGACAGGACGGGCCAGGGCCAAGTAATCGACATCGCGATTTATGAGGCAGTGTTTCGTCAATTGGACGAGATCGCAGGCGCCTACGAGATGTTTGGCAAGGTCAGAGCGCGAGAGGGCGCCGGCAGTTTTGTGGCCGTTCCGCACGGGCATTTCAGCACCAAGGACGATAAGTGGGTTGCGATCGCTTGCACGACGGACAAGATGTTCGAGCGACTGTCGGAAGCGATGGAAAAGCCAGAACTATCGTCCGCGAATCTGTACGGCGAACAAGGCAAGCGACTCGCGGCCCGGGATCTCGTGAATCAGATCGTCACAGAATGGGTGGGCTCGCTCAGCCGCGAAGAAGTGATGCGGCGCTGCCTCGACAAACAGGTGCCCGTCGGCAAAGTCAACAGCATTGCCGACATCTTTGAGGACGAACACTTTCAGGCACGCGGGAACTTGGCCCGAGTCGAAGCAGATGGACTGGGTAACGTGGTCGTCCCCGGAGTCTTGCCGACTTTATCCGAAACACCTGGCCGCATAACCAATCTCGGTCCGCCGTTGGGAAATGCGACCTACGAAGTAATGCGAGATTTGCTGGGGATATCCGCTCACGACATCGACAACATGCGCAAACAGAAAATCATTTGACGAGGCTCGGCATGACGGTGGAAGACAAAGCAACACTCCCGTTGGACGGGATTCGCGTCGTCGACGTCGCAACCGTGATTGCGGGCCCCTACTGTGCGAGCATCTTGGGCGAGTTTGGCGCCGATGTGATTAAGGTCGAACATCCTTTGGGAGGTGATGCCCTGCGGCGTTTCGGAACACCGACCAATCGCGGAGACACACTGACATGGCTCAGTGAAGCTCGCAACAAGAAATCGGTCACGATCGACCTGCATCATGCCGAAGGTACCGAACTATTCAAACAGTTGATCGAGAAGTCAGACATCCTCTGCGAAAACTTTCGCCCTGGGACGTTGGAAAAATGGGGCTTGGGGTGGGAGGTCTTGCGCGAAATTAACCCCGGTCTGATCATGCTTCGCGTTACCGGTTACGGACAGACCGGGCCGTACAAAAACCGTCCGGGATTCGCGCGGATCGCACATGCGGTGGGTGGACTGGCTTATCTCTCCGGTATGCCAAAAGGCGCGCCTGTGACACCGGGTTCGACGACACTGGGTGACTACATGACCGGGCTATATGGTTGCCTTGGTGTCCTGCTGGCGCTTCGATATCGAGAACGAACCGGACGAGGACAATACATCGATGCGGCGTTGTACGAGTCCGTATTCCGCTGCACCGATGAACTCGCTCCCGCCTACAGCATGTTCGGCACCGTTCGCGAGCGGCATGGTCCGACACACAACGACTTTGCGTGCCCCTACGGCCACTTCCCGACGAAAGACGGCCAGTGGGTTGCGATCGCCTGTGCAACGGACAAATTGTTCGAACGACTTGCGCTGGCCATGAACCGCCCGGAGTTGGCCTCGCACAGTATCTACGGCGTCCAGAAAACGAGACTCGAACATCGCCATGACGTCAACGAAATCGTGCGCGATTGGTGCGGGTCTCTGACGCGTGAAGAGGTGCTAAATCGCTGCTTTGCAACCGGTGCCCCGGCGGGACCGCTCAACACGATCGCCGACATTTTCGGCGACCGCCAGTTTCACGCGCGTCAGAACTTGGTCGCGATCGAAGACGAAGACATCGGCGAAACGGTGATTGTGCCATCGGTAATTCCTCGATTGTCGGAGACTCCAGGACGCATCAAGAAGTTGGGACCGCGATTGGGTGCACATACAGAAGAAGTGCTCCGCGATCTGTTGGGCGCCGATGATCGGGAGATCGAGAATTTGCGCGAGCAGAGAGTAATCTAACGTAGCGACGGAAAGGCATCCCAGTCAGTACGCCGACTACCACGGAGACAAGTGATGGAGGGAATCCTTAGCGGCATTCGCGTCGTCGAAGGAACGGCGTTTGTCGCAGCCCCGTCGGGCGGGATGACGCTTGCACAGCTGGGCGCCGACGTGATCCGATTTGATCCAATTGGCGGCAGTCTCGACATTGGGCGTTGGCCGCTCTCGCGCGAGGGCAAAAGCCTCTGCTGGGCAGGGCTCAACAAAGGAAAACGCTCCATTGCCGTAAACTTTCGTGACCCTCGCGGACAAGAGTTGCTTACGCGTTTGATCTGTGCAACCGGCGACAACGCAGGCATATTCAGTACGAACTTCCCAGCACGCGGGTGGCTCAGCTACGACTCGTTGCGGACTTATCGCAACGACTTGATCATGATCAACCTGACCGGTCGCCGTGATGGTGGCTCGGAAGTTGATTACACCGTGAATCCACAGCTTGGCTTTCCCATGTTGACCGGGCCAACGGATTCGCCAGAACCCGTAAATCATGTTCTGCCGGCCTGGGATTTCATTACCGGTCAAATGATTGCACTCGGAGTGCTCGCGGCCGAACGGCATCGGCGGCTTAACGGTCAGGGACAGCTCGTAAAGATTGCACTGAAGGATGTGGCACTGGCAGTCCTCGGCCATTTCGGCTTGATCGCCGAAGTCATGATCAGCAACGTCGATCGGCCCAAGTATGGTAACTATTTGTACGGCGCATTCGGTCGCGACTTCACAACACGGGATGGCAAACGAGCGATGGTGGTCGGGCTGACGGCTCTCCAATGGAAATGCCTTTGCCAAGCAACAGGTCTGACCGAAGAATTTACGCAGCTGGGCGCGCGCCTCAATCTTGACTTGAGCGATGAAGGTAATCGGTTCCACGCTCGCGAGGAAATCGCCGGCCTTTTGGAAGCTTGGTTCATCGAAAGGACGTTCGACGAGGTTCGTATCTCCTTCGACGAACATCGGGTGACTTGGGGACCTTACCGAACCGTGCGGGAAGCGATTGAAACCGATCCCGATTGTTCAACGGAAAACCCGATGTTCAGCATGGTGGAGCAGTCTGGGATCGGCAGCTATCTGATGCCCGGTTCGCCCTTCGAATTTAGCAACGTCGACAGAGTGCCGGTCAAACCGGCGCCGCGGCTCGGCGAACATACTGATGAGATCCTGCTCGACGTACTTGGTTTAAGCGAGGCCGAAGTCGGTGTCTTACATGACAACGGCGTTGTGGCCGGCGCGTTGTAGCTGGATTCCCCGGAATTCAGCCCGAACGCAAGACGGCGAACTCTTGCGAGTTCAACTACATATAAGTGACGAAAGCAAAAAGGGAACACGCACGTATGAAACCGCCCATCCATTTTTATAAGCCGCTGGCGCTCGGCGCTCCGCAACCGCTGCGTGAATTGCCGGTGCGACCTGAACGAATGATCCACTTCTTCCCACCTCACATCGAAAAGATCCGTGCCAAGATTCCGACAACGGCTCAGCAAGTTGACGTGCTGTGTGGAAATCTGGAAGACGCAATCCCAGTCGACGCCAAAGAGGCAGCCCGCGCGGGTTTCATCGAAGTCGTCCGCGGGACGGATTTTGGTGATACGGGTTTGTGGGTGCGCGTCAACGCTCTGAACAGCCCCTGGGTTTTGGACGACCTGACGGCATTAGTCGAGGCAGTCGGTGATAAGTTGGACGTGATCATGATTCCGAAAGTCGAGGGAGCTTGGGACATCCACTTCGTCGACCAATATCTCGCTTTGCTGGAAGCCAAGTACGGTGTTACGAAACCGATCTCGATACACGCGCTTTTGGAAACGGCTCAAGGTGTAAAGAACGTCGAAGACATCGCCGGAGCAAGTCCTCGGATGCATGGGATGAGTCTAGGGCCGGCCGATCTCGCGGCATCGCGTGGCATGAAGACGACGCGCGTGGGCGGAGGACATCCGTTCTACGGTGTGCTGGCTGACGCGAAAGAAGGTGCCGAGCACCGCGCATTCTTCCAGCAAGATTTGTGGCACTATACGGTGGCACGCATGGTCGATGCTTGCGTTTCATACGGCATCCGCGCTTTCTACGGGCCTTTTGGCGATCTCAAAGACGAAGCCGCGTGTGAAGCACAGTTTCGCAACGCCTTTCTCATGGGTTGCGCCGGGGCTTGGTCGTTAGCTCCGAACCAAATCTCGATCGCCAAACGTGTTTTCAGCCCGCAGGTGGACGAAGTGATGTTCGCCAAGCGGATTCTGGAAGCCATGCCCGACGGCACGGGCGTCGCCACCATCGATGGCAAGATGCAAGATGACGCAACCTGGAAACAGGCAAAGGTGATCGTCGATCTCGCTCGATTGGTCGCGAAGAAAGATCGCGAACTGGCCGAAGCGTACGGGTTTTGATTGGAGTTAGTATCGCGATGGGTTCCAAAACTTCGCCGGGTAACTTCTTCGAAGACTTTCAACTTGGCCAGCACATCGTCCATGCAACGCCACGAACGGTAACCACCGGCGATATGGCACTGTATACGTCACTGTTTGGCTCGCGTTTTGCCATCAATTCTTCGTCGGAATTCGCCCAGAGCCTCGGATTGCAACAAGCGCCGCTCGACAGCCTACTGGCATTTCATATGGTCTTCGGCAAAACCGTGCCCGACATCTCGCTCAACGCTATCGCAAACCTGGGATATGCCAGCGGAAGATTCGACCAACCAGTTTATCCGGGCGATACCCTATCGACGACATCCACCGTCATTGGCTTGAAGCAAAACAGCAATCATAAAACCGGAATTGTCTATGTACGTTCGATCGGAATCAATCAGCGTTCCGAGACGGTGGTCGATTACATCCGTTGGGTCATGGTACCAAAGCGAAATCCGGAAGCGCCCGCACCGGAACCGGTCGTGCCGGATCTTCCTGACGCAATCACGTGCGACGAACTTGCGGTTCCCTTCCGTCTCGACACAGCGTCGTACGACACGCATCGCTCGGGGAGTCCTCACGTATGGGAGGACTATGAAGTGGGCGAGCGTATCGATCATGTTGACGGCATGACTATTGAGGAAGCCGAACACATGCTTGCCACTCGGCTCTACCAAAACACGGCTCGCGTCCACTTCAATCAACACGTCGAGCGCGAAGGACGTTTCGGTCGCAGGATCGTCTACGGTGGTCACATCATAAGCCTCGCGCGCGCGATCTCGTACAACGGACTGGCCAACGCACTGGGCGTGGCCGCGATAAATGGTGGTCGCCATACCAATCCAACATTCGCCGGCGATACGATTTATGCCTGGTCGGAGATCCTCGACAAGCGGTTGTTGCCCGACCGCGAGGACCTTGGCGCACTACGCATCCGCACCGTTGCCACCAAAGACCTGCCGTGCAGCAACTGGCCCTATCTCGACGCGGACGGCAAGTACGAGCCTTCGGTCGTCCTGGATTTCGATTACACCGCTTTGATGCCGAGACGTTCGACAGTCAAGTAGTTTGTGTCGCCGAGGCATCCGGCGAGTCGTCGGCCAGTGACGCCATGCCTCTGAACTCGATCTCATCACATCGATAGCCGAGTGTCTCGGTGAGCGTCAGGAACCGGTTCACACCCGAACTGAATTCAATATCGTCGCCATTGACTTGAGCCGGATGTTCGTAGCCTGCGGCGTGAGCTAAAGACAATACCTCCTTGCGGTAGGCTTTGACATACGTCGCAAACCGCTTGGCCTTCGCTTCAACATTGACCCCCGCTTGCAGCCACTTGTTTTGCGTTGCGACTCCGGTCGGGCAATGTCCCGTGTGGCATTTCAACGCCTGAATACAACCGATCGAAATCATCGCCTCTCGCGCGACTTGAATCATGTCGACACCCATCGCGAACGCGACCAAAGTCCGATCGGGAAAGCCTAACTTCCCGCTGCCGATCCATACGACCTGTTTCGAGACCTCCGCCTGTTGAAAGATGCGATAGACTCTTTCAAACCCTATCTTGAACGGCAGTGATACATGGTCTGCGAATGTCAACGGTGCCGCACCCGTGCCACCTTCGCCGCCGTCAACAGAAATGAAATCAGGACCTTCTCCTCGGCTCTTCATCTTCGCGGCAAGTTCATGCCAGAAATCGATCTTTCCGATCGCGCTTTTGATGCCGACCGGAAGTCCCGTCTTACCGGCAATTAATTCAACAAAGTCGATCAACTCGTCGACCGTATCGAACTCGCTGTGAGCGTTCGGAGAAATGCAGTCCTTGCCAATCGGTATCCCCCGGATCTTCGCGATCTGTGCAGTCACTTTAGCGCCAGGAAGAATTCCTCCTTTGCCCGGCTTTGCGCCCTGTGAGAGTTTGATTTCAATAGCACGAATTTTGTCATTCTCGGTCGTCTTGCGAACCATTTCCTCGACAGAGAACTTACCATCCGGCCCGCGCGCTCCAAAGTACCCCGTACCAAGCTGCCACACGATGTCGCCGCCAAGACAGTGATACGGACTGACGCCGCCTTCACCTGAGTTGTGATAACAATCGGCCTGCGCCGCGCCGAGATTCAAAGCCGAGATCGCCCGCTCGCCCAACGACCCAAATGACATCGCCGAGATGTTAATAATTGAGCGAGGTCGATAGGGGCGCCGTCGATTGTGCGCCGCACCCATCACCTTCAAGCACGGAACAGCGGAAGGATCACCATTGATGTGATACGCCCGATAATCAGGAAAGGGAAAGGCCGCCTGCTTCACGATGGGGTAGCCGATGCCATACATCTGCTCGGTGCTGCCAAAACCGAAAGTGTTGTTCTCGCCCTTCGCCGATGCATAGATCCAGCTCCGTTCGTCGCGATTAAAGGGCATCTCTTCCTTGTCATTGGCCACCCAATATTGACGCATCTCGGGGCCGACCATTTCCAAAAAGTACCGAAGATGCCCGACGACCGGAAAGTTGTGCAAGATCGTGTGGTGCTTCTGCGTGATGTCGTATAACGACACGATCACACAGAATGCAACGAAAGCCAACACACTCGCCAACAGCGGGTGTTCTGCGATTAGGTCAAACATAGATGATGCCCGAAGTATTTCAAAACAGAAGCAATCGACAAGCGTTACGAGTAAGACGGGAATTCCGTACGTGCGTCGATGCGAATCGCAGCTTCGTGCGGACATTGATCGACACACGCAGGACGTTGATTTGTCAGCGAGCTGCACAAATCGCAAACGACTGCTTGCTGTTTTACCAGCTCCACTTCCAGGTCGACATTAGCACCCGCGGTAGCAATCGCCAGATCGCCGGCCTGCGGTAACAGATCGAGTCGCACACCAAGTATTGGCTGATTGTACTTCGGAGTGAAAACGTCCGCTCCCTTCGACGCCGGCGGGCTGAGCTCGATCGCTAGCATATTACTTCCGCTACGTAACCGCGTAGCATCCAGTTTTGCATGTAATTCGTCATCTTTTGCCTTCTTGGGATTGGACGGCGCGGAAGCATTGACGACACCGCCGTTGATCCAAACCCGAATCGTGAGCCCTTTCGAGATGACTTCAATCGCAAACAAACCCCGGCGAAGCTGATCTTTCGACAGCTGAAACTCGTAGCGAAAACAGATGGGCTCGGGGATGCTACCGACGTTGGCTCCCCAGGCCTTCGCGCTGACCACGGAAGCGATTGCCTCAAATAAATCGATCGTCCACGTAAAGGGGGCCGCTCCCACCAACCAGCCGCTCGCCCGGTAGCCGCGTTCCTGCCACCTCGCATTCCCAACGTGACTTGCCGGGGCATACATCCATCCAACAGAATGTTCCGGGATCACGCCAAGATCATGCATCTGAATCGAATCGTACGGACACTGGCGAGCACACAGGCTACAGCCGATACACCAGTCGCGGATTTCAATCTGGCCGTTGGCTCCTCGCTGGATCGATCCCACGGGGCATCCAATCATGCAAGACGGGTTCAAACACTGACGGCAAGCGGAAGGGACGAGAAAGCGGTCGAAGCGTGGTCCGTCGAGAAACAATCGCGAGTAGCCATCATCGTGCGAGTTAACACAAGCTCGCACACAATCGCCGCATCGAGTGCAACGATCGAGATCGATCAGCAACAGATTCTGACCTTGAACCAGTCCCTCGTCGCGAAACTCTTCCGATCGCATCAGCGAACTATCGGCGTCACCCGCCTGTCTCAAGTCGCTGCCGACGATGTCTGCGTATCGCTTGGCAACGAGTTTATCGACGGATGCACGCAGCGACGGAGAGTTGTCCAGCAACTGCTGAAACGCCGTCCCTTCGATTCGCACCAACTCGACTCGGCCTGGTTTGCGGTTCGAGTCGTCGGCTGGATGATCATACGCGATACAAGTCGCTTGGCGCGGAACGTCCAACACCACCGCCATCTCGCCAAAACAGTCGCCGCGCGAGAGGTACGCCAAAATATCGGGCGGCCCCTTCCCTGTTGCGACTTTGGATAGCGCCGCATTAAACAACTCGCGTACAACCATGCCACCAGCGATGCGAACTTCTAACTCGGACCATTGCTTCTTTGCGCCTTGCGTGCCGTGAGGAAAACTCTCGATTGCGGCGCGCAACGTCGGCTGCTCCAGCACCGGCAGCACATCGGCCGCGGCAACAAAATCACGTTGCCGTATCAATTCGTTGAGAGCTTGAACGACAAGCCCTCGATCATCATCGGATGACGATTGGCCTTCGGCGATCGATCGAATGGACGTCTGCACGCGCGGCGTAAACCAAGCCCATACAAATCGCTTCGGCTCACCACATGCGCCCGGAGACTTCGCGACAAGGCACGAAGCTGGCACCTCTTCACCTGACACCGGCGTCGTTGCGCCCGTTTCCACCGGCTTCTTCTTCGCTGCCGCCAATATATCCGCAACCGAAGCCGCTGACTTCCCCGGTTTCTTTACGGGGGCAGCCGCTGGTGGATTGTCGGCTTTCGGTTTCATCGCTGCTCGAGCAGCGGCCAGAACATCTTTGGCATCTGCGACGGCACGCGGTTTCTTTTGGGTCGATTCAGTGTCGGGCGCGCTTGGACTGGCTGTCTCACTCGGCTTCTTCGCCTTGGCTCGAGACGCAGCCAAGATATCGGCAACCGACGCACCGCCCTTTGGTGCTGTAGATGGTTTCGCCGATGAACTTGGCTCCGAAGTAGATTTCGCTTTCGGCGCGGCTGATTTTCCGCCACCGCGTGCCGCAGCCAAAATGTCAGCGATTGCCGACCCGCCCGTCGGTTTTCCCGTTGCTGAATCGTCCTTCTCTTCGGCTTGCGGTGTTCCTGTGGCAATCAGACTCTGGCAAAACATAGGCCAGTCAGATATATCGCTGGCGCGAAACGCTACGTGTGCACCTCGCACCACTTGGACGACACCGCTCCGAATCAAATATACGCTGTCAGACTGCTCCCCTTCATCGCAGATGATCGCTCCCGGATCGACCACTTCGAGATAGGACGCTTGACGCAAGACTTCGATCTGTTCATCGGTCAAGTCTTGAAACAGTTCGAGTCGACGCAGGTGTGTGCTGAGTACGCGTTGGGCGTACAGTTCGTCGGTTTTTTGTCGATAGCCGACGTCGCGTTGCATCTGGTCGAAAATATTCCGCAGGAACTCGACCATGTAGCAATCTTCATCGACAACAATCGTTGCCGATCGCGGCGCCAACGTCATGCAACTCATCTCGCCAAACACGTCGCCCTCCCTCATCGGAGCTTGACGCGTCACATAGTCGATATCGGTTGGGCCGTCGTTGGGGATGTACTGCGGATTCACCGGTTTCTCGCCGCGAGTACGACGCGAGAACCACTTCGAAAAGAATCCCGACGAAGCCGTTGTTTGACCACTCAGAATGTAAGCCGTCGCGATTTGGCGAGCCGACGGAGCGGGTGTCGCTGGTTCACCGGTGGTCTGCTTGCCACCATCGCTGGCACGGAGCGCGCTCAACTTTTGCATATCGCTGGCGCGAACGATGTAAAACGCACTATGCCCCTGGTCGCCCTGTCGACAAACGACGTCTCCCTTGCGAAAGCGCCGCAACACAATCGAACCAGGAAACTTTTCGACGGATATGGGCTTTTTTAGGCTCGCAAACAGCTCGAGTTGCTGTAGCTCGTCAGAGCGAAGGATCTCGTCCCCGGCGCGCGGGGCAAGTTCGGCTGTCGGCTTTGCCGAGATCGTGGCACGGGAAGTGGTGGTCAACGCAAAGAACCCTTACGCGAATTCAGGTCGGGCAACATGCCAAGTGTGAATCATCACTCCTGGCTTAGCAAGTGTGGCCCGTCCGTTCGGTAAGAACCATCATGTCGCGATTCTCGGCTGCCATGTAGCCGCTAAAGCCAGGTTCATTTCCTTGGCAGGATGCCAGTGGTCCAGGTTGCTTTACGATGTAGCGAAGCAACCTGGACACCCTGTGTTTCGCGATCCCAGTGAAAGGTGGCGTCGGCTATTCGGTGAACCATCCTAGTTCGGAAACTGCTTTTGCGAGTTCGTGGTGCATTACCAACTGGAAATGGTCATCTTTCGTCGCGTACGCGTTCTTCATTCCGATGGCGCTACTGTAGAATTTCTCTCCTGGTCGGTCCTCAGAATCCGCGAATTCAATTCCGAGTGCGTTCCCTAAGTTGAATCCAAGCCTTCCATAATTTGCATCTGCAGACTGGTGCGTGGCGTAACCTCCCGCAGCTGCAAGTTGGGTGTAGGTGATCGTTCGGTTTGGCGCTTCAAAATGCGCTCGCAGCATCGCCCGTTGATAATCATTGATTTCGATTTCTGACAATGCACGCTTGTACTCCGCTGCTACTGGGATCGTGATCATCTTCGTTTTCCTTTTCTTGGCCTTGTTAAACATTCGATAGACCTTGGTGTGATCGGTCTGAACTCCACGTTCAGTCAAAAAGCCAGCAATCTCTCTCCAGGAATAGTCCTTCTGTCGAAGAATCAGGACTGCCTCCCGATGGACCTCCAACCCTCGTTTGTCAGGAGCAGTTTCTGCATCTTTTAGGATCTTGCTGGGTTCCATAAGCACATGTTCGCAACAGAATGCAACATATTGGAACGACCTGCAAAAAAGATGGAGAGAATGAAGATGGCCTATTCGACCAATTGTCGCAACAGGAGCGGTAACGCGTTCCAAGTTTCCTGATAGGTCAGTTCCAGCGGCAAGTCCACGTAGAAGTCACCTTCGAGGAACAGTGGCATCGTCGGCAGTGCTACACCCACTGAGATTGGTTCGACATAGGCGGTCTTGGTTGGCTCGGTTTGATAGGAAACGATTGTCAGCGGGAGACCGGTTGGCAATTTGAACGAATGATCGGTGATTTCACTCCAGATCAATGCATGAATCCCTTGCGGATCGCGGGGTCCGGGTGGAAATGGATCGACCACCAGCAAATTGATTCCCTCGAACAATAACTCGGCGGTTTTCTCGACAAAAGTTCGGAGGACGTGAGCGGAGTCCTTATTACCAGGCGACACAATCTCGATCACTCCGAGCACCTTGCCCAACTCATGACGAATGACGATCCGATTCGCCTTCTCGGCATAGCGTTCGACATCAGCCGTCATCACAATGCTGGCCGTTGGTTTCGCCTTCGGTTCCGCCAACGAAACGACCACGGATGTCGCGTTGCCGGAAAAGTCAGAGTTTAACTACATCAAGAGCTGGACCGCCAATTACTTGCTCGGCCATGGCAAAGTACCCGGTCGGCAAGGCTCGGGAATTTAGCCAATTCGTGATTGTCGAAATCCAAAGCACATGAAAACTGTGAAATGTCCCGAATCGTACCTTAGTCCAATCGTGCATTGGCACGGCAACACCTCCTCTGAGCATCATTTACCGATGAAGTAGATGCGGCCCATCGGTCTGATAAGACCCATCATGGCGTGACGACCGCTGTCCATGCAACCAGGAAAGCCAAGTCCGCTTAGTGAATAGAATACCAGAATAGTCCACACCCCATGTGCCTTCGTTAGAGTATCTCGGTTCACCATGAAACGCGGCACCGCCGCCGACATAACCGAAAGAATAGTGTTTGTTCAACGAGGGTTTGGCAAACTTGCTCTGCGTTTCAGGATGACCGGTTCGATGAAAGTGATCGACGCAACCGTGCTCGTGCGAGTGCGTCGATGCAACAGCCGGCTCACTGCACGACGCACAGCCGCTACAAATGTGCACGGAGGCGACCGAAGGCTCCGCCGCAAACGTGGTCGCGTGCTTCGTCGAAAACAACAATGACAATGCCGTGACGTAGCAGAGAGTTGCGATGTTTCGCCAAGTAATCTTTATCATCCGTGACCTTTCTGAAAGCCCGCTGATTTCGGCATTCCGTTTTGCCGAATGATGTGCGACTAGCCTCTCGGATTACGCAGGAACTTTTGGAACGGCAGCCGCGTGTCACGAACGAAGTATTGATCCGCTCGCAGCGCCGTAGGCACTTCGAAGCCAACGGTCGCCGAGAACGTCACTACATCGTCCTGATCGACGCCGTCTCCGCTGGCACCGAACCCGCCAATCAGTTTTCCATCTTTGTAGAGCGGAGCACTGCCGGGAAAGAAAACGATCCCGTTTTGGTTCGCGATGTTGTCAGGATCGCGGAAATTGCGTCCCGGGTTGAACGCATCGAATCCGAGAACACTTGTATCGCTGGTTGAATACATGGACGCGGGCAACGCGGGGCCCATATTCTCGCCGGTCGCCGGATCGATACCAGGATCCAGCAGGATGGAAAAGGCTCCGGGTCGCGAGCCTTCGACGCCTGACGGATAGCGCGGCTCGCTGACAAACCGGAACGTGCGATTCGTAAACGCCGCTCCCGCAGGCACGCCGGCATCCGCAACTCCATCAGCATTATCATCAATGCGATCGGCGGTCACCAAATCCGAAGGATCTGCGTAGTAGGCCGTGTTGCGGGCCTTGGCTACGGCAACGTCGATCGAAAAGAACGTCGCATCCGGCATGCGGTACAGACCCAAGACATTTCCATCACGATCCGCGACGGAGAATACCATACGTGTACGGCTGCCGATCGGCAAACGAATGCCAGCGCGAACGAGATCCGCTTCCTCGATGGCCTGCTCGATGATCGTTCGCACTTCCGCTTCCGTGATCTCGGGCGTTGCATCCGGGTTGAGCAGCGTCGAATCACGGGGCTCGACCAGCCAGCCGTATGGTACCGACTTTCCCTCGCGATAAAACTCGCCGGGGACGACGATTTGATCGGCACCGCTCGTCGAGTCACCGATGCCGACTTCCGTACCTTTCGCTAACAACCTGGCGACGCCGGTTTGGGGATGGGCCGTTGTCGGACTCGGGCCATAGATCTCCAACGTGATCCCCACGAGATCGATGCGACCAAACGGAAGATCGTAACCCGCCGGACACGCGACTCCATCCAGCGGGCCAACCTTCGCCGCTGCACCCGAGCTCCCACAGGCTGCGGCAAACGCGATCCATTCCGCTTCTAAAACTTTCGGCGCGTTGGTCCGTTCGAGTTCCGTCTGGCCGACCCCGGCAACAAAGGCTTGCTCGTAAGTCGCATATCCGTCGGAACCGGGAAAGAATACGCCGATACCTCCAACTAAAACCGGTGCGCCTGTATCGGGATCAGCCTTATAAAGTGGTATTCCGCCCGGCAACGTCGCGATCCCGCGTGCTCGCGCACTAGTATCGCGTTTCGAGACGAAGCCATAAGACTCAGGCGCCTCGACCGATGCACCCGGTTTAAAGTCCGCGCCGAATCGCGAACCAAGATCGCCTTCGCCAGTATCGCCCGTTCCGAGAATTGCGTCTTCACCGGCATGTATGATGCTGTCGCGGTTCGTATGTTCGATCGCGAACAGATCAACCGGAGGCGTGAATTCGACGCCCGGCGGGAAGTGCCCGCCCAAACCGATTGGTGCAACGAAGCCTGGGCCGCGGATCGTCGAGTCGGGATCGGTAATGCTGGGGTTTGACTGAACTTCGCGCTGTGTGACCGTCGATTGGCTGACAAAGCGCACGGTTCGCGAAGTCAACGGCCCAACGACTCCGCTTCCGTCACCGTTGGCAAAGAAAGCGGCTGTTCGAGCTTTTGCAACAGCGCCATCCACCGCGAAGACAAAATCGGCCGTACGCTCGTCGATCGCCCCAACTTTGTATTCGGCCAGCACATCTGCCTCGGCGCGCACGCCGAGAATCCGGCCCCCGCGGTCAACGATGGCGATAATGGCGTCCTCAGTTCCTGATGCGGCTGCCGCGCGTGCCAAGAACGCTTCGACCTCTGACGCTTTGAGTGTCGTACTACCTCCTTCACCCTCGGCGTTCAAAACATTGATCACGCGGAGAGCATCAATCGGGCTTAGGTACTGATCTCCGCTAACATCCACAAACTTGGTGACCGTCGGTGCGGAAGATTCGGCTTCGGCTGCGACGAGGGGTCGCGACCCGTTCGCATTCAATTCATTGACGACAAGAAGTGCATCAATCGGAGCAACCGCTCCGTCAGCATCGACATCGGGCGGAAGAAAAGAGTTCTGCCACGGGCTCGCGGTCATCAACAGCCGACTTTCGAGGCACTCCACGCGCGGCCGGTAGCGGTTCGCCGCAGCTTTCCTAGTTCTAAATCGGGCTCTTCGCGCCATGAGGATCTTTGCTCGAGGTGTGCGCAGGCATCGGCTCCGATAGATAGCGGGGCTAGCAGCATGCGATCGATGTATTGCACCAACCATCCCAGTCTACCCAGCCCGAAGTTGAAAATCACTTTTTTGGCGTTTGAGACAATTCAAACGTCCAAGACGCCCCCAGGAAGACTCTTCGGTATGCAGAATCGCGATGAACGGCTTTATCCACAGAGATCGCATAACCGATACAACCAGAAGACTTTACCACTTCGCGCGAAACTCTGGTGGTGATTCAACTGGTGAGTAGTTTGAGGTCATTGACCAAGCGTCTCGGCGCTGTGGTCTGCGTGTCCGGAGTACCGACTCGCTACAGCTGTTCCTTTCTCGTCCTCGCAGCGTTGTGCTGTTGGGTATCGCTCGAGATGGGTGCAGTTGTCTCGGTGCGCGAACTCTCGGCTGCACCGCCGAATATCTTCCCACAAGTGCCAGGCGAAAGGCCGACACAGTTGCCGCGCAGCATGTCGCGATTGCCGTCCACAAAGTTCGTCGTACCGCGCGAATCGCTCACGACTAACCGAAATGCACTGCCCATCGCAACCTATGAATCGATGCCGCGCGGCGTCGAGCCAACGAGCTACTACACAACCGTCAGTGACGATCTTCCGGCGCCGACCGAGGCGATTATCCCGGGCGAACACGACATCCGACCCGACGTCTTGCGACCGCGTTCGCTGACGATGCCGCAGGAAGAACTTCTTCCGAGTGACTTCGAATTCGAACCGCTGCTGGACTGGGGCTCGGATGCACCGCTCGGTTTCTCAGGCCCTTCAAGTGTTATTCCCTCCGAGGCGCAGACAAACAGCCACTTCGTGCCCGTTGAAGACCTATGGCGGGTTGGATTCCCGGAGTGGGACCGAAACGAAGAGCCCAATGATTGGATGGACGATTCGCCTTACATGTTCGGTCGGATGATCGATCCCTACAATCAAAACGTGTTAAAGGGCGACTACCCGATCATCGGCCAGCATACATTCCTGAATGTGACTGCATCCACTTTGGCGTTACAAGAGTTTCGCCAAGTTCCAACACCGACGACGCCATTCGAGAGCACACAGAATCCTTTCGCAGAAGAGTTCTTTGGTGATCCCGACCAGTATTTTTACTCAGAGAACTTCCTGATCTCGTTTGATCTTTTCCACGGTGATACTGCGTTCAAGCCGATGGATTGGCGGCTCAAAGTAACTCCTGTGTTCAACTTGAACTATTTGGATGTCGACGAGTTGGCCGTCGTCAATCCAAACGTAAATGCGGGGACGACAAGAGCTCGACAAGACTTTTCTTTGGAAGAATGGTTTGTCGAAGCGAAGCTCGCAGACCTCAGCCCCAACTATGATTTCGTGTCCGTGCGAGCCGGATCTCAGCCCTTTGTCAGCGACTTCCGTGGTTTCATCTTTGCTGACGTGAATCGCAGTGTACGCCTATTTGGTAACCGAAACGCGAATCGTGACCAGTTCAATCTCATCTGGTTCGATCAGACCGAAAAGGAGACAAACAGTCTGCTGAACACGTTCGACGACCGACAGCAGAACACCGTCATCGCGAATTACTACCGCCAAGACTTCATCTGGCCCGGCTACACGACGCAGCTCAGCTTTCATTACAACCGCGATCAGGCGACTATGCAGTTTGACAAGAACAATTTCCTCGTTCGCCCCGATCCGGTCGGAGTATTTCAGCCTCATCAGGTTGATGCCTTCTACGTGGGTTGGGCGGGCAACGGACATATCAATCGATTTAACATCAGTCACGCATTCTACTGGGCGTTTGGCAAGGACGAACTCAATCCGCTGGCCGGTCGCGAGTTAAACATCAACGCACAGATGGCGGCGATTGAGCTGTCCTACGATCGCGACTGGGTTCGCTTTCGTAGTTCGCTGTTCTGGTCCTCGGGCGACGATGATATCAATGACGGCGAAGGCGGAGGCTTCGATGCCATCTTCGACAATCCGAATTTTGCGGGCGGCGAGTTCAGTTACTGGCAGCGGCAAATGGTGCGGTTGTTTGGTGTGAATCTTGTAAATCGGCAGAGTCTCATTCCGAACCTGCGGTCAAGCAAATTTCAAGGCCAAACAAACTTCGTGAATCCGGGCCTCTACCTGGTCAACCTCGGTATGGACGCCGATATCACTCCGCGGCTCAAGCTGATCGGCAACGCCAATGTCCTTTGGTTCGAGCAAACCGAAGTTTTGGAACAGTTTGTCTTTCAGAGCGACATCGGGCACTTCATCGGCACCGATCTGAGCCTGGGAGCCGAGTATCGACCGTATCACAACAACAATGTGATTTTGGTCGGAGGCATCTCAGGATTGATCCCAGGTGGCGGATTCAAGGATCTGTACAATCCGATCGCTGGGAATGTCGATGGACTTTTCGCCAGCTTTCTCGATATCATCCTGACTTATTGAGCGGTTCGGGAAGGCCACCAAAGACACAAAGAAGCTCGCAGAGGAAGCGAAAGTGCGCTCCTGCTACGTTTTTGTAGTTTCTTGCGTTCTTTGTGGCCATTCAACCCACAGCTTCAGACAAGGATGTTGTGAAGTGGATATATGGATCAGGCGAAACTCCAGGGCTGCGTGGGCGTTCGTCTTCATCGCAGTTTCATTCTCAGCGCTGCTCGACGCCCAAGAACCCGAGACTTTGCCCACGACTGCTAGCGTCGATCCGTTTCCGATTCCAGCGGAATATCGCAATTTCGATCTTCGTCGGCAAACTCGCGAGCAAGCCCTGGCCAAGAGCCATGGGTGCGTCCAATGCCACGCGGGAGCTAAGGATATGCACAACAAGCCGAGCGTGCATCTTGGTTGTTGCGACTGTCATGGCGGCAATCCGGATGGCACGACGATCGACTCGGCGCACGTCGCCTCCGCTTTCCCGGAGGCCTGGCGGACGTCAGCAAACCCGGTTCGTTCGTATACGCTGCTGAATCACGAGGATCCCGAGTTCATCCGTTTCGTAAATCCGGGCGATTTGCGAGTCGCTCATATCAGCTGCGGCCAGTGCCACCCGCACGAGACGCTGGCCGTCAAGAAGAGCATGATGACGCACGGTTGTATGTTGTGGGGAGCCGCGCTTTACAACAACGGTTCGATTCCGAAGAAGTGGCCTCGCTATGGCGAGAGTTACAGCATGAATGGGGTTCCGCAGCGACTGCAAACCGTGCCTCCGCCGACGCACGAAGAGATGACACAGAAGGGTATCTTGCCGTATCTCGACCCGTTGCCTCGATTCGAGATCACGCAGCCCGGCAACATCCTGCGTATCTTTGAACGCGGCGGTCGCTTCCGTCCCGAGATCGGCATCCCCGAACGACTCGAAGAACCCGGGCGACCACGCGAGCGAGTCAGCGACCGCGGACTCGGCACACAAAACCGGACGGACCCCGTCTTCATCGGCCTGCAAAAGACGCGACTGCTCGACCCGACATTGAACTTTCTCGGCACGAACGATCACCCGGGTGATTATCGCTCCAGCGGATGCACGGCTTGCCACGTGATCTATGCTAACGATCGCTCGCGCGTGCACTCGGGGCCTTACGCGCGGTTCGGCAATCTGGGCCAGAGCCATTCGACCGACCCGACGATCTCGCAGCACGAACCAGGACACCCGATCGAGCACAAGTTCACGTTGCAGATTCCGACGAGTCAATGCATCGTCTGTCACGTGCATCCCGGCACCAACGTGATGAACAGTTATCTCGGGTTCATGTGGTGGGACAACGAGACGGACGGCGAGTTGATGTACCCGCACGAACAACATGACCCAACTCCGGAAGAGCTGATTCGATCGCAAATGTCAAATCCCGAGGAAGCGGCGGCTCGCGGGTTGTGGTCCGATCCCGAGTTTCTGGCCAACGTCAGCGAGCTGAATTCGCAAGCTCGCCACACGCAATTTGCCGACTTTCACGGCCATGGTTGGGTCTTTCGCGCCGTATTCAAAAAAGACCGGCAAGGAAACCTGCTCGACTATCGCGGCGAACCGGTGAGCGGCGTCGGTACCGAGAAACTCGAAGCGGCGTTACATCCACCCAGCGAACGAGAACAGCAAACCGGCAAACAACGACCGGACACGCCTGTGCATTTGATGGACATCCACCTGGAAAAGGGAATGCACTGTATCGATTGCCACTTCAATCAAGACGTGCATGGCAATACGAAGTTGTACGGCGAAGTGCGTGCGGCGATTGAGATCACTTGCGAAGACTGTCATGGCGACACCATCGAAAGCGTTCCGCAGCGGATCTATGCCGGGCGTGGAATGATGACAACCGGTCCGGCCGCGCCCGAGCCGGGTACGAATCTTCTGCTGATGCGAACACCATTCGGCAAGCCGCGGTTCGAGGTGCGAGGCAAGCGGCTGTATCAGAATTCCATGGTGGAGAAGGACCTTTCCTGGGAAGTTGTCCAAACGGCTGCCACGATCGATCCGAATGATGAAGAGCACTACAACGTGTTGTCGCACATGGCCAAGACGGTAGGCATGGGAAGCGACGGCCAATTGGAATGGGGAGGCGATCCGCGTCGCAAGGCTTGCGCGCACAATGGCAAAACGATGAACTGCATCGCTTGCCACTCGTCGTGGAACCCGAGTTGTTTCGGATGCCACTTGCCGCAGAAGGCTAATCAGAAGATGCCAGCGTTGCATAACCTGGGTGACGTGACACGCAACTACGTCTCGTACAACTTTCAAACCTTGCGCGACGACGTGTTCATGCTTGCCAAGGATGGTAACGTCACCGGAAATCGCATCGGCCCCGCCCGCTCGTCGTGCGCGATCCATGTCAGCTCCTACAACCAGAACCGCGAGAACATCTACACACAGCAACAGACGATTTCAGCCGAGGGCTTGAGCGGCATCGCGTTCAGCACCAATGTGCCACACACCGTCCGCGGCGGACCGCCCGAGAGCCATCGTACTGGGAAGTACCTGTCCGGGACGACCGAGACCAAAATGTGCAGCGATTGCCACCTCTCGAAAGACGATGACAACAACGCCATCATGTCGCAGTTGTTGATGCAGGGAACAGGCTATACGAACTTCATTGGTCGTTACTGTTGGGTCGCGGCGGGCGAGCATGGTTTTGAAGCCGTCGTGGTCACCGAACAGAACGAGCCGCAAGCCGTGATCGGCAGCAACTTGCACCGACTCGCGTTCCCCGACAACTTCCACGAGCACGTCGAACGCGACGGTTGGCTCGAACACGCTCACGAGCATCCCGGCAAAGACATCCTCGATAGCATCGTGCATCCGTTCCGAAAGCCCGAAGTCCTGCAAGTGCAAGCGCGCGGCGAGTATCTCTACGCCGCCTGCGGTACCGGTGGGTTGCGGGTGTTCGATATCGCGTTCATCGACGATAAAGCGTTCTCGGAGCGCATTACGACTGCTCCCGTATCGCCTTTTGGACAGAAGTTCTACGTCAAGACCAAATACGCCACGGCGGTCGCCGCGCCGACCACGATCGCTCCCGATCCAACACGGACCCACGCGGACGAGAACGACGAACAATCGGTACACGGCTTGTACGCGCACCTGTACGTGACGGACAAGTATGAGGGCCTGATCCTGGTCGGAGCCGCCACGCTGCTGGATGGTGATCCGCTGAACAACTTCCTCGAACGCGAACTGACTTTCAATCCCGGCGGTTTGCTGGATGGAGCGAACAACATCACGATCGTGGGTACTTATGCTTACATCTGTTGTGAAGCGGGGTTGGTCGTCGTGGCGTTGGAAGATCCGATGCACCCCGAGGTCACTGCGGTGCTTGGCCACGACGTCGTTGTCGAGCCCCATTCGGTGGCCGCTCAGTTCCGATATGCATTCGTGTGCGACGAAGAGGGCGTGAAGGTGCTCGACATTACACAGTTGCACGAACCGCGACTCGTTGCCACATTCGAGCTAGACGAAGCTCACAACATCTACCTGGCTCGCACATATGCGTATGTCGCTGGCGGGTCACAAGGCCTCGTGATTCTCGACATCACCAATCCCAGCCAACCAAAGCTCGACCAGATCTATAACGCCGATGGTTGCATCAACGACTTGCATGACGTCCAGCTAGGCATCACCTATGTCAGCGAGTTCGCCTACCTGGCTGATGGCGAGAACGGGCTGCGAGTCGTGCAACTCACTTCCGCCGAAACGCCGGGCAACGACGGCTTCAGTCCTCGACCGACACCGCAGCTGGTTGCCAGCTACAAGCTGCCGAAGGAAGGTCACGCCCTGGCCATCTCGCGCGGCGTTGATCGTGACCGGGCCGTCGACGAATCCGGCAACCAGATCGCCGTGTTCGGCCGCGTCGGTGCCCGGCCCATGAACCGCGAAGAACAACAGAAGCTATACTCGCGCGACGGTCGAGTCTGGAAAGTCAGCGACAATCCATTCGACCCGATCTATCGCGTGTATGGACCACAAAGGTAGGCCGGGTTGGAACCCGGCATCTGCAGCGGCACGGGATTGGCCACCGTGAAATCGTACGTCGGTCTAGCGCTGGATACCGGGTCACGACCCGTCCTACCCTCGGCGCGATTGAGCCAAGCGTAAAGGAGTGACAACGCGCCGCGTTCAGATTATCGTCGAAGTGCAACTTCAACCCTTTGGCGAATCATCATGCTGCGAATTGTTTGGCTCTGTGCGCTGTGTCTTATCTTCATCGTCCCCTTCGTCCATGCGGACGAGAAGCCCAATCCGGCACTCTTGACGTTAGAACGCATCTATGGGAAACGGGAATTCGAAGCAAAGCGTTTCTCCGGACGATGGCTCGAAAACTCTGACGCATATCTGACCGTTGAGAACGCAGACGGCGGAGGCCAAAAGATTGTCCGACATGATGCCGCGACGGGCACAAAGACGACGCTCGTGCGCGCGGCGGACCTCCGTCCCGAATTCGATGCCGCTCCGATCCACATCGAAGACTTCGCGCTGTCGACTGATCATTCCAAGCTGTTGATCTATAGCAACTCGAAGCGCGTCTGGCGGCGGAATACGCGTGGTGATTACTGGGTATTGGACCGGTCGAGCCACGAGTTATCTCAGTTGGGCGCCGACGGACCGGCAGCGAGCTTGATGTTTGCAAAGTTCTCGCCGGATGGAACTCGCGTAGCCTACGTGCGCGAAAACGATCTCTACGTCGAAGATGTCGCCACCCATCACATCACACGCCTCACTTCTCGCGATTCACCCGAGATAATCAATGGGACCTTCGATTGGGTTTATGAAGAAGAACTCTTCCTCCGAGACGGTTTCCGCTGGAGTCCCGACGGCCAAAGGATTGCCTTCTGGCAACTCGACACCAGTCAGGTCCGGCGCGTCACGCTGGTCAACAATCTTGACGGAGTTTATCCCGAATCCCAACAGATCGCCTACCCAAAGGCGGGCGAAACCAACTCGGCATGTCGAATTGGCGTCATCGATCTCGCAACAAAGACGACGCGTTGGATGAACATCCCCGGCGACGCTCGCAATCACTACATCGCTCGGATGGAGTGGGCCGAGAACTCTGACGAACTCGTAGTCGAGCAATTGAATCGCCTACAGAAGGTGAATCGCGTCATGTTGATCGACGTTGAAACAAGTGATGCTACAACGATCCACGAAGAAATCGATGAAGCTTGGGTCAACATTCACGACGAGATGAAGTGGGTCACAAACGGGAAGCGTTTCACCTGGATCAGCGAAGCGGAGGGATGGCGGCACGTGCAACTGGTGGATCGCCGTGGAACTAAGCATCGAGAAGTAACGCATGGCGACTACGATGTTATCGAGTTGTTACATGTCGAGGCGGCAGAACCGTGGTGTTACTTTCTTGCCTCGCCCGAAAACGCGACTCAGTGTTACCTCCATCGCATCCATCTTGACGGCACGGCAGCACAGCGAGTGACGCCTCCCGACCAATCGGGCTGGCACACTTACGACATCGCTCCCTCGGGCCGCTATGCTATCCATAGCTGGTCCGCGTTCGGCCGGCTTCCCACCACGGAATTGATCGCCTTGCCAACTCATCGATCACTTCGCACGCTGGTCGACAATCAGAAGCTGAACGACAACATCAAACGGCTTGAGCTCGGCGAGACCGAGTTCTTTCGCGTCGATCTCGGTGGTGGAGTTGAGCTCGATAGCTGGTGCATCAAACCGACGAACTTCGATTCAACGAAGCGATATCCGTTGCTGGTCCACGTCTACGGAGAACCGGCCGGGCAAACCGTGACGGATCGATGGGGCGGCAGCGGTTATTTGTGGCATCAAATGCTGGCGCAACAGGGCTATGTCGTGATGAGCTTCGATAGTCGTGGTACTCCCGCACCACGAGGTCGTTCATGGCGTAAGTCGATATATGGACAAGTCGGCATCCTCGCGGCACAAGACCAAGCCGCCGCCGTACGCGAGGTGTTGAAGCAACGTCCATACCTCGATCCGAATCACGTCGGAGTGTGGGGTTGGAGCGGCGGGGGATCGATGAGCCTGAACGCCATCTTCAAGTTTCCCGATCTCTACCACACTGCGATCGCGATCGCACCTGTCCCAAACCAACGCTTCTACGACACGATTTACCAAGAGCGATACATGGGGCTACCGAAGGACAACTTCGAAGGATATTTCAACGGTTCGCCGATCAACTTTGCACATCAGTTGAAGGGGAACTTGCTGCTCGTTCACGGTACTGGCGATGACAACTGTCACTATCAGGGCACCGAGGCATTGATCAACGAACTCGTTCGCCACAACAAAGCCTTCACAATGATGGCCTATCCAAGCCGCAGGCACGGCATTGGCGAAGGAACAAATACAACGCGCCACCTGCGTGAGCTGATGACCAAGTTCTTGTACGAGCACTTGCCGCCCGGCCCCAAGTAGCGCCGTCGTGTTCGATCACCTCCGCACTGTTCGCAACTTCTGCATTTGCTGACGAAATTGTTCCGGATCAAATTCCACGGGACCTGCCAGCGCAGCCGGCAGGTCAGCGGCAAGCGGCGTCGGCTCGCGCAGTTCGTCGATCGAAGTCACGGGCGAACAGCACTGCTGTGAGCCGTTGGCTAACTCGAGACGCAGACTTGGCGCGAGGTCGTTCAGCGCCTGGGCGATGGCGTCGGCAAGCGGTTCGTTGCCGGAAAGATCACAGGCCAGAATCTGCAAGGACCACGCGATTTGCCGCGCTGAATCATAGTCGTGCGCCTCGTTGCTGCCGATCACGATTAACACGTTGATCGCGTCCGCGACCGCTCGGTCATCGAACGGTCGGGCAGCTACCGGCTCGACAATTTCCACAGTCAACCAATCCGACACTTCCGAACAAGCTGCATGCACTCGCGAGGGCGCACCAAACGGGGATCGTTGCAACTCCGCGTGCACGCCCGCAAGCTTGTTATGAAACGCGGCCAGCTTCCCGTCGTAGTCGCTGCGGTCCTTAGACACATGTCGAATTGCAAGACGCACGAGCGCCGTGGGCCAACTGGCAATCAATGGCCTGCCGGGCACCGAACCAGTCCGCTGTTGTTGTCGCCATCCGGGTGTCGCAAGATCGTGGTGACACGCCCGGCAATCAAAGTTAGCCAATTCCGGCCAACGGCTTCTTTCCATCCCCTCCTGAGTCGACAAGTCTCGCAGCGCTTCGATCGATTCCCGCAAAGCGGCCACACCTCCCAAAACGACCGCAGCCGCGCGGTGGTGGTGTGCGAGAACCGCGTCTTGCGAAACATCTTCGCTGCCCAACAGATAACGATGGTTTTCCTGAACGAACTCATCGAAGTTTTCAAAAGCTTTTATCCCGGCGTCCCCATGTTTCGCTTTGGCATCCGCCACCTTCTCGTCGAGATATCGCCAGTGACGCGGCAACTGGGCGACATAGGATTCGATCTCGATATTAGGCAGCGGCGGATGTCCGGCTGCGTACATCTCATGCGTGATGATTTTGCCTTCGGCGGCGTTGCCGATGTGACAGCCGAAACACTGTTCCGCGCGTCGCACTGGATTGCGAACATCAACCATGCCCGCCGCGTCCTTCTCGGCGACGGTCTTCTTTCGCCACTCTGGCAGGCTGTGAGGCATATCCCATTTCTCGCTCGGTCCGTGACACGACTCACAAGCAACACCGCGCTGATAGGTGGGCGGGCGCTCGTGTCCCGTGAGCCAATTCGAATGACAGCTCAAGCACTGCTGAGCCTGCGAAACGTCCGCGATCTGCAGCTTGTCACAGATCTGTTTGCTGAGCGGGCTGTTGGCTGGGTCGATCAGCTGATACGCCCGCGAGTGAATATCTTGCGACCAGACTTTGGATTCGTTCAGCAACACAAAGTCAGTCAATCGCTTATCGATGTCCGACTGAGTTGGAGCTTGATGACAGCGTTCGCAGCGATCAACGCCGAGATACTTTCTCGGTTCGCGGGGAGCAACCACGGCAGCATTGAGTTCTGCGTCTTGGGCACGCAGATCAACGGTATAGGTAGTGAGCATCCAACATGTGGCAACGATCACTGCAATCAGCCTACGACTAAATAGCGTCCGGCGATCGGAGAAAAAAGAGGCAACCGCAGCATTTCGAACAAGGAATTCCCAATTTCCAAGGCTCTTACTTTCAAAACCGTCGCGGGAGAACTTGGGCGTCGGACATTCCTTGTTCGAAATTGGAAATTCACTTTGCCGGAAGTGGCAGACACTGCCAGAGCCAGTGGCACACAGTGAAGGGAACGGATTAGCCATTCTAGTTCTCCCCTCGCTGTTGAATTTGTCTCATGAGTTCCAAGAGCGACTGATGCACTTGATCGCGAGTGACGCTGGCCCCGCCGGATTCGAACAGCCGCATCGGGCTGTCGTGACCTTCTGGGAACGCCAACTGCTGCCGCAAGTTTGTGATTGAGGTGGTCAAGCGAGTAGCATTGGGCTTTCCCGCATCGCGCTGTGCCTGTTCCCAAGCGACCAATGCGAGATACTGCTGCGTCGCATCATCCCAGTTCTTCGGTACACGGACCGCGTCTTGGATGCCCGGTGCTGCGAACCGCACCGAGCTACAGGCGGCAATGACCGCAGCTGGCTCTGGCCGAAAGCCGCTTTGCATCGCGGTTTCGACCGGTTCAAGACTCGAACGGGATACTTGCCTCATGCGATTGAAGTACCAGCTTCCCCATTCGGCCATACCCAAGGGCGCGCTGCCCGCGTCACTCGTCTGCCGCCAACTGGGATGAACGAGATCATGGTGACAGGCGTAGCAATCGTATTCGGCGAACTCGGGCCAGATCGCGTCTGTGTCTTCATCAGCGGCACGTGTTGCCCGCCACTTCAACAACTCAACCGCCGCCTTGGCGCAAGCGACTTGCCCGGCTTGCCAAAGTTCGACTTCGAGTTGCGGGTTGCCTCGCCGCTCGTCCGTGTCACGCCAGTGTTTCGGCAGCATCGCGTAGTACGCCGTTAGCTCAAACTTGAGCGCTGGATGTCCCGCTGCGATCAAGTCGTGATTCACTTCTCTTCCGGGCGACCCGACGTGACACGCAACGCACGTCTCGGCGCGGACGGTCCTGTCTTCTGTCGCGATGAAGCCCATCGTGATTGCCTCGCCGGATTGTTTGAGTCGCGGCCACTCAGCTGTCACGTGGGGACCGATCCACTGCTCAGCCGCCCCGTGGCACATCTCGCAACTGACGCCGTCGCGTATGAAATAGGTGTCGCTGCGCCGCAAAGGCTCGGGCTGCGGATTGTGGCAGCCCAAACAATTGGCCAACCTCCGTGCGCGATCATCGTCGTCGTCCGCCGGTCGAGCAAGCCGTGAGAGGATCGCTTGAGAGAGTTCGTTGTCGAGCGTGCGATGGCTGCGCGAGTGTGGGTCTCGATCAAGCCAGGTGACGTACTCATTGCGTTGGCTTAACGGGAATCGCGGATCGGGGTCGACGCCACCGTGACATGCCGATGCGGCGCAGGACCGAGCGCCAAGGAATTTGCCGGAGTGGCGAACTGCCAACAATCCCTTGGTGCTATCGATGGCGAATGCTGATTGCTCGACCGATACTCCAGGCTCGGTGGCACAAGTCACTCGTTCAACGTGAAACAACACAAACAAGCCGGCGGCAAAGAAAACAAGAGCTTTGTCAAAGCCACAACAGCGCGGTGTGCCACTGGTTCTGCCAGTGCCGTCGGTATGTGCGGCGCGTCGCGAAGCACTCGCGTAGTCAGTGGCACACGGCGAAGCTTCGTGCTTACGATTCAACGACCTCAGCAGGCCGTCGTACCTATTCCGACTGGACATCTGTGGCGCTGCTTTCGTGAACGTGATGATACTGGTGACATTCGACACAATTCTGCCGACCGTAGCGTTGTGTGGGCACGGTGCGAGTCGCTCCATGACAACTTTGACACACATTCAATTCGGGCATCAAGATGTCTTTGACCGAAGTGCTTTCGAGCGACGTCGCACCCGGAACCACATGGTGACACTCGATGCACGACACGTCACGATGGGCGCTGTGGTCGAAGCGACTGTGAGCGAACCAACGCACCGGAATACTGGGCGATTGAATTTGGAAGCCGATGTCCGAGTCGTCAGTTGTAGTGAAATGACACTTTTGGCAGGCATTATTCTTCGGAGATGCCGAGACGCCTGGGACGGCTTGGAATACTGAGCTCTCGATCAATCGCAGTTCTTCTTCCACCCAGTTCCATCGGTCTTTGGGAGCTGTTGGTGTGGATTTATTTGGCAGTCGCGAACGCGTTGATGGGGATGCTCCAACCACTTCTTCCGGATGATCGTCCGCGTAAGCCATCAACCGATCGCGTAACACGCCGTGGACGATGTCAGGCGTTTCATGCGGCAAAGGTTGTTCCGACAACTTGCCACTGAACCGTAATGGATGACATTGCTGGCAGTGTTGCTCAAAAACTATCGGACGCATGTAGAGACCGGTGTCATCTTGCTGATGACAATCCGCGCATTGGAGTTGAACTGTCTTCGGCGAGTCGCTCGCATCCATCTGCTTTTCCCATACCGTGTGCAGCGGCTTCAAATGATCCTGATGGTTGAAATGCAGCGCTGTTTTGTCCATCCACTTCTCCGGCGTTGGGCCATACTCGGCAATCGCCAACAACTCGCGATACATCATCGCTTCACTTGGTTCGAGCGAGTCGGTCGGTCGGCCGCGATGAACAGCAAATTCGGGGTGCTGTTCAAACGGCGAGTGGCACTTGGTGCAAAAGTCGTCAGCGTGATCGGTCAAGCGCTCAAACCCTCGATGCTCTTGATGACAGACAGCACAATCCGGCACGCCCTTGGCTGGCGCAAAGGAGTTGTGATCCTGTTTGTTCTGCCGGTGACAGCGCTGGCAATCGACGTCGTGTACCGAACGTATGTCGTTGTCGACGCGGGCCAATCGCACCAGCGGCTGCCACGGCGTCTGGTGACAGCTCTTACAATCCGCCTGCGCCGGCAGATGGCTTGTCGCTACACCGCGCGACAGATAAATCGAGTGGTAACCGCCCACCGTCCACACAATCACAAAGGCAATCGGCGAGAGCCCGCACGCAAGCGTGACCCATCGTCGACAGCGATGCATGGGATTCGGCACTCGCTCGATTTGTAAATCAAGCCGTTCGGCTACTGACGGGTTTGTGCGAGAATCGGGCATCTTAGTAATAGACCGACGCGATGATGTGGGCGACCGCAAGGACAAGTAGCGACATGGAAAGAGGAACGTGAAAGAATAACCAATAGTGCAGCCACTTGTGCAGACTCGCTAGTCGCACCAGTTCGCGCCGTTCGTCGCAGATCGAAGAAAGTCGCGTCAACGCGACGCGAGAACTTGCCGGCACAACTCGTTGCATTTGAGCGAATACCGCGGTAGCTCGGGACACGTTCAACAGTGGCGACTGCTTCTCGATGGTGGAACTCAGAAACGGACGAACGATCTCGACGTAGAACTGACGCAAACTCTCGTGCTCCTGTCGTGAATCGTCCACGGGCGGAAACAGACTTCCGCAGACAGCAACGACTTGTTCATCGGCAGTGGTCCGTAACGCACCGCAGACAGAAGGTAGCTGCTCGAACATCGCCTCGCGACCGGTCGCGTCTTTCATAACACGCGGCAGGTACTGTTGAAACACGACGCCCGCAATGCCGCTCACGGTGACCACGGCAAATACGATCAATAGCAATTGTTCCAGCACACCGCCCCAACGAAATCCGGCGTGGAAGAGGATCATAGGAACGCTCAGCAAACCGAGCCAAATGTGAGCCCTTAGCCAGAAACGAGCTGTACCGATGGGCAGACGCGGTAACTTCTTACGTCCCGCCAGCAAGCCAGCGAACACCATCAACATCGTTCCAACGAAGCCAAAAGCCATGCCTTGCCAACTGCCGCCGGAGGGTCCATTGGGGGCGGAGGCCGCGTAGCTGGCATACAGTCCGCTCGAAAGCGCGAATGCAATGATCGTAAGGATCATCCACATTCGGTGACTTTTGTCGATTAACAAATCCGTACATCCTCGAACGCTATTTGGTACACAGAAGTGAATACTCTACTCGGCAGCGACCATTCGCTCAATTCATATGTCTGGAATCAAGCCGTTCGTGAGTCGCCGATGATTCCGCTATGATGCAGTGCAAGTCACTCGCATTGCGGCTAAACTTCCTATGTCTCCGAGGACAACACCACCAAAGTCAGAGCCTCCGAAGTCGTCATAAAGTTGACTCCGTTGCCCATGCTGACCGCAACTAGCAACCTATGCCAAACGCTGGTAACACGATCGAAACTCTAATCTCGCAAGCAAAGCTTGGCGACGAGTCATCGTATTTCGCTCTTATCGCCGAAGTGGGACCCAAGCTCCGTCGGGCCATCGACATGGAACTCGAAGCGGTCCAACACGACCTGAATGCCACACAAATGTGGCAAGAAATTCAGGAGGAAGCCAAGCGGCGATTGGGAGAGTTTCAGGGTTCGACGAAAACCGAGTTCGAAGCGTTTGCAGAACGAGTAGCTCTGCGTCATATCCGCCAGTCAATTCGCGGACACGCGGCTAGCATCAAGACGGTTATGAACGCACCAGAAACTCAGGCCTTCGCACCACCGGCTCAGGAATCTGAAGCTTTGGCGAATTCAGATGTCGCGACGACGCCTGGCGACGCTCACGCAACGATCGCTCCAACCAATCAGGAAGTGGCCGAGTACGATCCGAATGCAACCATCGCTCCCGGCGATGGCGACACCATCCGGCCAGACGCTTTCGCCACCATTGCCCGAGATCCGCACGGCACAATCACGGATCTAGCAGCAATTCCTATTGCGCCGCAAACTACGAAGATCTTCGGCGACTACGAGATCCTCGAAACGATTGCCAAGGGTGGTATGGGCGTTGTCTACAAGGCGCGGCAACGGAAGCTCAACCGCATCGTGGCGTTGAAGATGATTCTCGCTGGCCAGTTCGCTGACCAGGGCGACATCGACCGTTTCTATGCCGAAGCCGAGGCGGCGGCCCACTTGCGACACCCGAACATCGTTGGGATTCACGAAGTGGGTGAATGCGATGAGCAACACTACTTTTCGATGGAGTATATCGAAGGCCAGAGTCTCGGGGATCTAGTCCGCGAACATCCATTAGCCCCGCGTGCTGCGGCAAAGTTCGTAAAGACGATTTCCGAGGCCATGCACTACGCACATCAAGAAGGCGTATTGCATCGCGATTTGAAGCCCTCGAATGTATTGGTCGATGGCAATGACGTACCATTGATCACGGACTTTGGTTTGGCCAAGCGAACGGCCGAGCAATCGCAGCGTACGGTCGCCGGGACGGTGCTGGGGACTCCCAGCTACATGCCTCCGGAACAAGCTTCGGGAAAGTTAGATCAAATTACGGCGCGAAGCGATGTGTATTCGATTGGGGCCATCCTCTACGAGTTGGTTACTGGTAAACCTCCGTTTGGTGCCGCGAATCCATGGGAGACCATCAAGCAAGTTCTCAGCACCGATCCCGTCTCACCTCGGATGCTGAACAGCGGCGTTCCCGTCGATCTCGAGACAATCTGCTTGAAGTGCTTGCAAAAGGATCAAGCGCGCCGGTACGACTCGGCCCAAGATCTCGCTGAAGAGTTGCAACGCTTTCTCGCGGGCGAACCAATTCTCGCAAGACCGGTGGGCATCGTTGAACGGTCGGTCCGTTGGTGTTATCGCAATCCTTGGCCTACAGCGGCACTTGGGGTCCTGCTGTTGGGCGTTGTGGGCACTTCGATTGGTCTCAAGTTTGCCGTCGATGCCCGCAACGATGCCGAGATCGCCCGCGGTATCGCCGTCGAAGAAGAAGCCAAAGCCGTCGCTGCGAAGAAACAGGCCGAGGATGGCCGCGACCTACTTCTGGCCGCCATCAACAAATTGTTCACCGATTGGGGTGACGTAACGCTGTTGAACGAACCAGGGTTTGAGGAGGTCCGCGCTCGACTCCTAACCACCGCCAGCAATTTGTACGAACAGATGGGAGACCAGTTGGGTGAAGACCCGAAGGTTCAGCACGAGTTGGGTGTGTCTTATTTTCGCTTGGCGAGGATGATGTTCCACTTGCGGTCGAACGACGACGCGCGGGCGGCGCTCGAAGCGGGACTTAAGATTCAGCGAAACCTATCTGCCGCGCAGCCAGGTGACAAAGTTCGGTTGCACGTCTTGGGAGAGAGTCTGAATCTTTTGGGGAACGTGTTGGAAGTTGCGGCGGCCAGCCCAGGTGGTGATCCGGACGAAGCAAGGCACAAATTCGAGCAAGCCGAAGCCATTTACGACGAAGCGATCCGTGTCCGCACTGAATTGGTGAATGCCGGTCCCGGCAACTTGGAATACGAGCGCCAACTTTTGAATTCGCGGATGAACCGCGGGATGGTTCGACAGAGGATGGGCGATCTGCTTCGCTATCAAGAACAGTACGAAGCAGCCGACGTTTACTATGCGGAAGCCCTGGCTCGTGTCACCGAAGTTCAACAGCAGCGCCGCGAACTCCTTGAACGACTCGACGAGCCCTCCGACGTGCGCCACGACCTGATGCAGGATCTTGCACAGGGCTACTACAACACCGCACTCGTCACTTCATGGCTGGGTGACTTCGAGACAACCAGTGAGCAGGTTTCGCAGGCCGTCCGGACGTTCGACGAATTACTCGCACGAGACCCTAACCAATTGGAAAACCAATACGAACGAGCCCAATGCCTGATGCTCGGCGGGGAAGCAAAGAGCGAACAGATGCGAAGTGTGCTAGGGTCCGACGAGAACTCCATGCAGCAGACGTTTTACGAGGCATCGCTACAGTCTTATGAAATGGGGCGGGCGACATTTGCACAACTCGCGCGTCGAAGCACAAGCGTCGCCAAGTACCGCCTAGCCGAAGCCCAAGCCTCGATGCGGATCGGCGACCTGCACTTTTTGGCTGAACAGGATCAAAGGGCGCTCGATGCTTACCAAGCCGCGGCGGGCATTCTCGAACCACTCGTCTCCGAATACCCCGACTATCAGCCGATGCTCGATCAAGCTAACAACAACATCGCTGAAGCGAAGCGGTATATCCTTGAAGCCGAAGCCGCGTCGAAAGTTCCAACCGAATCGGGTGCCGGACAGCCGCAATAGCAGAAGTGTTTTCAGAACCGTGGCGGAAGTTGCCACACTTCAGAAGTCGACCGAATTCTTGCGAATCCAGCCACGGGAATCGTCTAGTTGGCCGCGCACTAGTCCGCTGGGGTTCGCGGAGAAAGGTGACGAGCTACCTTAACGTAAGCGGAGAGCGAAATAATTCCGCACGCGCTACTTTCGCGACGTCTTGCGATAGTTCGTCGAGCGACGACTCCAGGTCGGCGTGGAACCAGTTCAAGGGATCGGCCGCGTGTTCCGCCATGACGTGGTTCGTGATCGGAACTTGGCCTCTTTCGAAGATGCTCTTCGGGGTTGGAGATTGAGCCGCGCGTTTCATCACCACCATCAACGGGCCAATTTTCGCAGCGGGAAGATCAAATGACTGAGCAAGATAAGCCGGGGAGAAGCCAGCTGGATCTGTGGGTGCCGCTTCGCCTTCGGCGACCAATTTATCCGCGGCGATCAGATGATTGATGATCTGAAGCGCATCAATCGCAGAGAACTGGCGGTCGCCGTTCACGTCCAAATACAACTTCGCTGGTGTCGACGAGCTTCCTTCACTCGAACCGCCTGCGGCGCTGTTCCGAAGGAAATTGATCGTGGTCAGTGCATCCAAAGGTGAGACAAAAGAGTCGTCATTTACATCCAAGGGGTTTCGCTGATTTTGCCAGGGCGATTGCTCGCCCTCGGGTTGCGGCGTGATAGGTTGCGCCGGCACGATGGAGATCACTTTCTTTCCCCCCGGCACGGCACCCGTGGCAACTGCATCGTCAACCGTGAAGTCGTGAGTGTTCGTTAAGAAGATGCCGAGGCCGCCGACACTGCCGTGCAATTCGTTCACACTCACTGCAAGCGGGTCAATGACCGATACCGCGCCACCTTGAATCAGAGCAGCACCGACGGATGCAAGAGCGTTAATGGTAAGCGAATTCGCGGTGACCGCGACGACACCGTTACAACCGCTGATCCCGCCCGCAGTACTTGTCAGGGAAACGCTCGCAGTTGTTCGAACGCCTAGGTTTGCGATTCCCGTTGTCCCGGTGATGATCACCATTGCATCGCCCGAGTCGACAGTCGCACAGTTGGTGCCCAAGATATCGTGCCCCGATGAAATCTGCACTTCGCCGCCGCTCGTCATGATATCCGCGTTGATCTCGATGCTCTGACGCGCGTCCAGCGTTACCGGCGTGCCATTGGTCATGATCGACCCCAATACGAAGATGTCTTCGATCTGGTCATTCATCGAAATGCTGCCTGTTCCCAGCACATTAGTGTTTACAAACGTCAGCTGGTCGTTGCCGGGTCCGCCATGAATGACAAACGACAAATTCACACCCGCCGCTGGTGCATTACTGAAGTCGAAGTCCAGCGTGTTGTTGCCGTCACCAAGATTGATTTCAACGACACTGCTCGTGATGCGAGACATTGGGATTTGCACCGAGTTCGCCGCCGCGGCCGTACCGGTAAAGTCGCCGATTACGTAGGAGTTGTCCGTGATGACCAATTGAGTGCCCGAATCGTCGAGGCTCAATTGAAGTCGATCGCTCTTGCCGTTAGGCGCTCCGTCCGAGATCACCAAGTCTGACATAGCGCCATCGTTCTCGTTCGCTCGCAGTTCCCCAAGCGTGAGCGCCACCTGCGTCGTGATTGTTTTCGTTGCGACGCTATAAGCGGTGATTCCTCCGTTCTGTGTCGTGTCGGTGTCGTTACTTGTTTGATCCCAGGCTCGGAAGGTAATTGATGGCGCATCGGGCGATCCTCCGACTACTTCGGTCGGAGGGTGATATCGCAGCAAGCTCGTGTCAGGCAGCAGCAAGGCAGCCGTCTCGGCAACGCCGCTGATTGCGGAAAATGTCGTTCCGTCGTCATTCGAGAATTCCCAGGTTCCGCCGCCTGACGTCGCGATAACGGCAATTCCTTCCACAGCCATAGGATCGATATCGGTGATCAAATCGCCAGCGACCGTCAACAACTCAGAAATAACTTGACCCAGTTTTTCGGAATCATCGCCGCGTACGGGCTCCAACATGACGGACAGTTCGTTGTTCAAAACAGGCGCATTGTTCGGTCCGACAACCGTGACGAGAAAAGATTCACTCGAAACACCGCCATCGCCATCCGTTACCGTCACTGTAATTGTGGAAGAACCGACTTCGTTGTCAGGAGACGCGACGTTAAGGGTGCGATCCGCCTCCGTACCCCCTAGCGTGATACTGCTGACGGGGACAACTGTGGGATTCGAGGAATCGACTGTAACAATCAAATCGCCGGGTAATGTGAACTCGTCGCCGACGGTGAAGTTGATAACACCCGTCGACTCGCCAGCGTTAATCGTGCGATCGTCAATCGCAGTAATCGTGGGCAGCACATTTGCGAGCACGGCCAACGCAAAGGTTGTCGCGCTACTGTTCCCGTCTGGATCGGTTACGGTAATCGTCACATCAGTCGAACCTGTTTCACCAGCAACTGGCGTAAGCTGGACAAATCGCTGATCACCGCTACCGGTGAGCGTTATATTCGCTAACGGCAATAAACTGGGAAGCGTCGAGTCGACAGTAAGCGTCAGATTGTCGGGCAGCGTGGCAGCATCGCCGATCGTGAAGGGCAGTGGATTTGTCTGGGTGTTGACCCGAATCGACTGATCGTTGATCGCGGTGATAGTGGGAAGGTCGGAAACTCCGGTCACTTCGACTGTCACCGTTGCGGTGGAAGTTCCGCCAAACAAATCTTCGATGGTGTAGGTAAAGGAATCGACCAGAGTATCCGGTACTGGAATACCCGATTGGATCGTGACGCCTAACGCCTGCAACTCGGGCGAGGACGTTGGATCGTACACAACATTCCCGCCGACGATCGACACCGCGGCGCCGTGAGTGCTCGTTGCCGAAGTGCTGGAGATGGTCAGCATGTCGCCGTTATCGATCTCGGTGTCGTTTCCGAGCAGGTCGGCGGCAACAAGTTGCAGCGGTGTATCTTCATCTGTGGACAAAGGGCCATCCGCCGTTGCCACCGGTGGATCGTTTACACCAGTAATCGAAATCGAGCCGATCGCCGTATCGACGAGAGTCTGGTATTTGATCGCCAAAAATTCGACGCCGTCGCTTGCGGATGCACCAGGCGCAAGCGTTTGGAATGAGGCGACGGTCCGCGGGTCGTAGGTAAAGCCTCCGCCGTCATCGGTTACCACGACTGCGGCACCCGATTGGGACACCGGATTGTAGGCCAGCACTTTCACACCATCGACGGCGTCGCCCGCGTTCAAGATCGTACCACTAGATTCGTCGAGCTGAGAATCTTCGTCGGTAGCAAAGGGACCGGAATCTTTAGCGACGAAATTATCGATCAGCAGTACCGTTTGCTGATCTGCTACGTTCACTTCATCACGAACATCAAGCTCGACGATGACATGCGTTGCATTCGAAGGTGGCGTCCCAATCTCTGTGATTTGTCCCTGGATCTTTGTGCTATTCCAGAAGACATCCAAATTCCCGGCACCCATGTCGATGGGGATCTCGGAAATCTTTGCAGTCGTAGCTCCCCCGGCCCAATACAGTCGGACAGTGGCCACGGGTGTCATCACATCGCCGTTGATGGGCGTGATCGGCATACCCGAGACGTCCACCGTGAAATCGATTCCGCCCTTATCAATGTCAACGTAGTTAACGGTCGATGGAGCGTTCGTCTGTGGTACTTGCACCCATCCGTTTGGAATCTGAACCGGCGGCTGAAATGGATTCAACGTCAGTGCAATTTGGTTGGGCGCCGTGTTATCGAACAAGATCGCCGTACTTGGCACATTAACAGTGGCACCGTCCCGGTCGTATTGAACCGCAAATTCGAAGAGTTGCGGGTCGTATTGCCCCGAGTAGCCGGGAACCTCTCCACCAAAGATATAAGAAATCGGCGGGTTTGGTGCGGGGCAGTTGCCACCAGTGTGATCCGTATAAGTTGGATATGAAGCTTCCAGTGTCGTCGCGCTGTCGATCGTATACGAGCCGACGACGGCATCTACCGAATATTCAAAAGTACCTTGGTTTAGAATCGTGTAAGTGGAGCATGGAACGAACGAGCCGCTAATCTGTACTTGGTCGCTGCCCGTCCCCGTTGCTGTGCCAGTGAGTGTGCCCTTCGCATCCTTGGGACTTGTCCAGACGACACTCGAGTTTGTGCTCGAAAGGCTCCCTCGGCTGATGCGATCCTGATACCCGAGCTCGTCGTACGCGTAGTCGAAGTTCGTGTTGAAACTGAACGTGTCAGTGCGAAACTCTTGAGCGACCAAATTGGCGATTGTCATCAACAGGCGCGGTTCCAAGACTTGCAGATCAGGACGGCGTAGCGCAGGTCTCCGGCGATGACGAATACGCCTACGCATGGGTTTCATCATTGTTAACGCGCGAAAGACGACGTCGAGCGATTTCATGGATTAGTCACGCCTTCGTGCGAAAAGTCCTAGAGCATGGAGTCAGAGAGTTAAGCAAACAGCCAGACTCGCCAAGTCGCGAATGTGTGGATATGCGGGGGATGAGTCAACTTGCATAAAGTGCCGACGATGAACTTCAACCGGCCGAAATTCGAGCATCAGTTGCCAGAATATGCTGCACCACAAGGGATTACAACAAAAATGTGTTGGGATCAGCCAATCGTCGTTGTCGGCCCAGTCGATACATTCGGACTTTTGGTTAGAAATTGAATGATCCGCACTCGACGGACTACCGATACGACCAATACAGGCTGAATTTACGTTCACGATCCGGTAGTCAAGGCTCCCCTGGCGGCAGCGCTCCTATCTTCTCCCTTAGACGCGTGAGAGTCATGGCAAATCGCAGGTTTCATTTCGCCGAGATACTGCTACTGACAATGTTCATCTGCGGTATCCAGACCGCCTCGAACGCTCAGGAGTCCAGAACGGAGGCCGCTCCCTATCAAGTCTATGTCGACGGAGACTCAGACGAGGCGGATGACCCGATCGAGTTTGCAATTGATTCCGATGCCGAGAATGACGTGTACTTTGTCCAAGACGAAACCGGTGGCAGCACCGCACCCACCGCGCCACCGTCACGTTCGCGGAGTGAAGCCGTAGCAGCCCGCCGCCGTAGCAGCACCTATCGCCTGCCGAGTATGTTTGGCGATTACTTTGGAGGCAGCATTCTGCAATCCAACGTGCTCGGAACGCCGGTCGTATTTACCCAATCGATCAGAGATGGTCTTAACGGCGTCGACCTGTTCGTAACAAATGCGAACGGTGGCGCTGGTGCCGATCCGAATCCTGCCGTCGTGATTCAGATTCTGAATGGCGGCGCAACTGGCGCACAGATTGCGTCGAGCATCGGTCCGGGAGTCGCCCAAGGGGCGGGATTCGCATACGCGATTTCCGATCCGACGACGACGGGATTCTCGCCGCCGGCGGTTAATGGTCCAGGCACGCTCGTCTATGACGGCGGAACGGCTACCGGACCGATCGGTGATGGCAATGGATGGGCCTTAGACATTCAGCACACGTTTACGCCCATCCAAAATACGGTCCTGATCCCGGCGGGCGGCGTCGCAGTTCGACGCTTCAAGCTCTCGGAAAACAACAGCCCCATCCCACGCGACCGCTTCATTGCCAACTACAATTTCTTTAACGACGTTATTGGCGGAATCGGCGATGTTAATCGTTATGCGTTCGGCTTTGAAAGGACTTTTCTGGAGGGCAGCAGTTCCGTTGAAGTCTTGTTTCCGTTCGCTTCGACACTCGCGGCCGACCAAGTTGCGAACGGCGTGATCGCGAAGAACACCGAATTTGGGGATATCCCAATCATTTTGAAGACAATTCTAGCGGAGCGAGACGAGTATGTTCTGGCAGGTGGAGTCGGAATAACGGTTCCAACAGGCAGCGATGCGCGAGTTTTCAACACGGTTGGTGACGAGATCGTTCACGTGAACCACGCCAGCGTGCACCTGTTACCTTACTTGGGTTTGCTACGTGGATACGATTCCGGTTGGTATTGGCAATCGTTCCTGCAATTGGATATCGACACCAATGGGAATCGAATACAGGCTGATTTGACGGGCGCAAATGTTCAACCCGTAGGCGTCTTGCAAGAACAAACACTTCTCTTTGCCGACCTGGGCATTGGGTATCAATTCACGGAACTTGATGGTGACGGCTCGCCTGCGATCGCAGCAACAGCAGAATTGCACTATGCAACGCCTTTGCAAGGTACCGATTCGATCACCGTCGGATCGCTCGACATCCGCAATCTGGTCGATCGCTTCGATGTCGTGAATCTAACTTTGGGTGTGAACGTGTTAACGAACCGAGGCTTCTCGATCCGCCCGGCGATGGTAATTCCGCTGAACGATGACCAATTCGACTACGAAGCCATGGTACAGGCGAACTTCTGGCGATAAGCCGTCCGGAGAGATCATTCGCCTGGCTCGGAAGTCTCCGGCACTTTGCGTATAACACACAAAAAGCCGCCCAAAAACAGGCGGCTGGCGAGTCGTTTCAATTAGCGATCGCGACGTGGCTTAGAAATCTTCGTCTTCTTCGTCGTCGGCATCGTCCTCGTCGTCATCCTCGTCCCACCCCATGTCGTCATCGTCGTCATCTTCCTCGTCGTCGTCATCGTCGTCTACTTCTTCCCAATCGTCGTCGAACTCTTCGTCCTCGTCCAAATCCTCGTCGAGTTCTTCTTCGTCGTCGTCTTCAAGTTCATCATCGTCGTCATCATCGTCGTCGTAGTCGTCGTCGTCATCGTCATCGTCCCACCCATCGTCGTCGTCATCGTCAAATGAATTGCGGGGAGCATCCACCGGCGTCTGTAGTCTCAAATCGTCCAAAACCTCTTCAGTCAGGCAATCGGCGACAATAGTGGCGGTCACGTCGTTCTCCTCATTCATGCGATCTGGGTCGGATCCGTTATCGGATTTCTCATCGTTCTGATTATCGGTGCCATCACCGGTCAAAACTGTACTCTTTTTCTCGCTTAGAGCGTGAAGTTCAGCAACATGCGGAAGCTTATCAATACTTTTCAGACCGAACAACTGTAGGAAACGCCTTGTCGTGGCATAGAGGTAGGGTCGCCCAAGTTCTTCGCTCCGGCCCTGGATACGGACCAAATCGCGATCCATTAGCTGACGCACCATTTCGCCGCAACTCACACCGCGTATCGCCTCGATTTCCGCTCGCCCAGCCGGTTGCCGATAAGCAATCACCGCAAGTGTCTCCATCGCCGGTCCCGACAGGCGAACTTCGCTGGGGACGTACTCCAATCGGCGCAACCAAGCCGCAAACGGAGTTCGCGTGAGCAATTGATAGCCACCCGCTACATCCTCGACGCGAAAGGCCCGGCCTTCGTTGTCGTACAGTTCGTTCAGACGGCGGACGAGTGTACGAGCTTCTGTCGCATCGGCCAGGCTGGCGAATTGGCTTAACTTGCGACTCGAAAGCGGCTCTCTCGAAAGAAATAACACCGCTTCCAGCCGTTGCAGCCGCATGTCGCGCCCACCTTTTGAGTCGCCGGTCGCCACACCGGATGTTCTGCCAATCGGCTCCCAGGTGTGCAAACAGGTCCGCGAATTCGTTCTCGCCGAGATTGGCAGGTGCGCAGATCGATAACGGAGCGCGACGCTTTGCAGCTGCTGCGGGGCCGTTTGACCGTGCTGATGGCTAAGCGTCCGGTGCATTTCCGCTCGCTAATTTCTTATCTTTGTTCAGAACGCATGAATTTACGCGAAGTCTGAATGTTCCCCAACTCCCTGCGGCCCGCAGGACTACCGCAATAAGACGGTCGGTCGTTTTAGGTGATCGGGTTCGCGCGCCGATAGCCGCCACTGTTGCAACTCCAATAATGCCGTTCGCATGGCCACATCAGGCGCTTCGTCAATGACCTGAAATCGCTTTCGATAGGCCGATCCCCCCGCCACCGGCACGTCGAACTGAAATCGATACTTCACCGAGTCGGAACCAATTCGCTCCAGCAGCATATAGGTCACACCGGCATCCATAAATTGCGCCTTCAGGCTCTCGATCGTCGTCGTTAGATTTTTTGGATTCGGCAGCGCATCGGCCACTTCGCGATCCGATGCTAGCATCGTTACCGTACTCCCAAGCCGCTCGGCCTCGTGAATGTTGGAGGTCGCGGCTCGATGGCCCAATTGGTGATCCTCTGCCACAGGTGAGTCGGGCGCGGGCACCTTGGCCACGGTCGAATCGGGCAAGCGTGCCACCCTAGCAAACAAACGCTCAGAGATCTGGGGTACGGCCACCAGCGGCATCCCCAACAAGAACGCTAGTACGATCGTCATCCTTATCGTTATAGAAATCGTCTGTTTCAGCGGTCAAATCTCCTGTGCATCCTTGCCATCGGCGAAGATCGTAACGGAAACTGGCCGTTCGTGGAAAGATCGCTCCGACATCCGTCAGGCGAGAGCCTGATCTGCTGGCTAGCGGATATTCGACGTCTGTCGCTGTAGCAGGCGATTAAAGAGAAAGTCGAGGAGCGACACTCAAGAGATCACCTCGTGAATCGGCGCGCCCAACTCTTTTTCCAATCGCTTGCGGCCGGGGACGGCGAGTTCACGGGGGTCGAGGCCCAGTTGGTGTAGGATCGTGGCGTGGACGTCGGTTACATAATGACGGTTTTCGACAGCATGGAAGCCGAGTTCGTCAGTGCTGCCGTGTGCAATGCCACCCTTGATTCCACCTCCCGCCATCCACACGGTGAAACCATACGGATGATGATCGCGGCCATCGGAGTGCTGTGAACCGGGAGTCCTGCCGAACTCACTGGCCCATACAACCAGCGTCTCGTCGAGCAGCCCGCGCTGCTTCAAGTCTGCCAATAACGCCGCGATTGGTTGATCGACTTGTTTACAGAGTTTGCTGTGGCCGGCCTTCAGTCCTTTGTGTGCATCCCACTGACCGGCACCACCACTGCTGCCATGATACACCTGAACGAACCGCACGCCGCGTTCGACCAACCGACGAGCAGCGAGCATCTGCTGGCCGAAGGCGCGCGTTTCGTTCTGGTCCAAGCCGTAGGACTTTTGCGTGGCCTGCGTCTCGTCATCAAAGCGAACGATGTTCGGAACCGCCGTCTGCATACGATAAGCCAGTTCGTAGGAATGGATACGAGCGCGAATGGCTTCGTCGTCGGGATACTGCTCGGCGGTCAGCCTATTCAACTTGTGGAGCAACTCAAACTCGCCAGCCTGCTCTTCGCGATACACCCCCTTGGCCGGTTTGGCATACGGCAAGGGGTTCACCGGATCGATTGCCAGCGGTACTCCGTCGTATTGTGGTCCCAAATAGTTGGCGCGATGCGCCTCTTGCCCGCCGCAACAATCGGCGATTGGCTGACCCATGACGACGAACTGCGGCAGGTTCTCATTGAGTGTTCCAAGTCCATAGTTCACCCACGACCCGATCGTCGGAAAAAATCCATCGATGCGATGGCGGCCCGTATGAAATTGAAGCTGTGCTCCGTGGTTACTGTCCTCGGTCCACATCGATCGGATCAAACACAAGTCATCCGCCTGCTGACCCAGATGCGGCCACCAATCGCTGATCTCCAGCCCGCTCTGGCCCCATTTGCGATAAGAAACTTGCAGCGGATACAGCTCGGTACGGATAAAGCCGTTATTCGGGTCGAAGGCAACAACACGTTCGTTTTCCAAGTAGGGAGATGCGAGTACATCTTTGTGCGGTGTTTCTTCGATCGTCTTGCCGGCGTACTTGGTGAGCGCCGGCTTCGGATCGAACGACTCCATGTGGCTGGTGCCGCCGATCATGAACAACCAGATCACACTTTTCGCCTTCGGAACCATCCGTTGCAACTGCGCACTCGCAGTCGCCTGCGTCTCCTGTTGCAACATGCCAGCCAAGGCCACGCTGCCAAAGCCGAGTCCCAATTCGGAGAGGAACGCTCGTCGAGTGTGATGGAGGTGGTCCATAGTTATCTTCGCCTTCCTACAATCGCAGGTTCCACTATTCAGTTTGCCAGCATCGTTCGTGGCGATCACTTTCCAAGTGATCAGCCCACCAGCGCCGACGCCCGTGAACCGTTTCGCCGCGTCAAATGACCCAGCAGTTCTCGGACGTCCTCACTCAGCGAATGACGGCCACACTATCGAACGGAAACAAAGTCATTGTGGTTCATCAACACGTGTATCAAGTTCTCCCGTGCCCGCATCTTGGGCTCGTCGGAGGCCTGTATCGATGCGGTCGTCTTACTCTCGAAGTCTGTTAACGACGCCTGTTTCGCCAGTACGCCAGCTTGTTGTGTGAGGAATTCGACGCAGGTGTTGGTCTCCGACTCGCTGGGATCGCGCGTCAGCATTTGTCGAAACGCAAGTTGTACGAAGCGCACCTCGGCGTCCGGGTGATCGGCGACTTCGCGCCATAAAACACTCGCCAGTTTTCGCGATTCGGACAGCGACAACGAACTGTTGGCGAGCGCCAAAGCTTGTTGCGGAATGACGCTTTCTGATCGGCGATAGCATTCGTTGGGTCCCGCGGCATCGAACAGCACCAGCATCGTCATTTGCTTTTCGTAGGCATGACGGATGTAGACGCTACGACGCGGTACACTTTCACCCTCGGTAAAGTCGATGTCGGGTCCACCGCGTTGAAGGTCCAAGCTGCCTGCAACCTGAAGTACGCTGTCCCGAATCACCTCAGCGTCGAGTCGTCGGACATTCGCTCGCCACAGCAGCAAGTTGTCAGGGTCAACTCTCGAACCGGCTGCCGCTAACTCCGGCGGTGCCCAAGACGCGATCCGATAGGTCCGTGATGTCACCATCAAGCGGTGCAAATGTTTCATGCTCCAACTGTTTTCCATCAATTCGACGGCCAGCCAATCGAGTAAAGCGATGTGCGTCGGCTGTGGCGAGCGGAGACCAAAGTCAAAGACATTCGCAACCAGCGGTTCACCGAAATGTCGCATCCACATGTGATTGACCGCCACGCGGGCAGTGAGTGGATTCTGGCGGTCGGCAATCCAACGAGCGAGCGCCAGGCGTCGGCCTGTGCTGGTCGCCGGATAGGCTTTACCGACGGCGGTGTAGCGCGCCTCATTTTCCTCGCGTGCTGCCTCTGCTTTGGCTACCTTTTGTTGAGCCGCATCCGACTCCTTGCGAGCTTTGTCGATAGCCGCCTGCTTTTTGCTTGCGTCCGTCTCGTCGCTCGCTTGAGCAGCCATTAGCGCCGACTGCTTTTCTGACGCTTCGACTTGCGCTGCGTGCAGTGCCGCCAAGCGTTCAGCGTCCGCAGCGATTTGTGCGAGCTGGCTGGCGTCTGTTGAACCGTCCCCGAGGTATTTCGCTTTGTCCGCCGCCCAGCGCGCACGAAGCGACGCCAGTGCCGACTCCGCGGCAACGACCTTTTGCGATTCGATGTTGTCGGCGTTCTCCGCATTCTCACCCGTGACGATTTCGCGGTGTCGCTTCGTTGCAGCGGCCAAACGCCGCTCGGCTACATCAAGTTCTTCCCGTTCAATATGAGGCCACAGCGCCGGAAACACGGCGATCGGCGGCAAGGCGACGGCAGTCACTTCAAACGAATTGCTAAAGATCGCCGGGATCCCCGGACTAACGGGCTGATCTTTGTCAAAGTGCTTTTCGTTGCCCCTGGCAAACACAAACGTCTTGGCATCCAACTCGGCGTCGAACACACGCGGCAAGCCGTCCACCATCAAATTGCTCTGCCCCGGGACGCGTTCCGTTCGCACATTGTGGGGCTCGAAGATGGCACGCAACGCGTAGTATTCCCTTTGCACGAACGGGTCGAACTTGTGATCGTGACAGCGGGCACAATTGATTGTCATCCCAAGGAATGCCTTGGCGGTGTGCTCGACAGTGGCATCGAGCCAGATGTTGCGGTTGCTGTTGTGATAGTTGCGGGCCAGAAAGCCGGTTGCTCGCAACACGTCGAAGTCTTCGGGTGCGAGTTCGTCACCGGCCAACATCTCGACGATCATCTGATCGTAGCTCTTATCAGCGTTCAACGACTCGATGATCCAATCGCGCCATCGCCAGATGTGGCGTTGACTGCCGCGCAGCTGGTCCCTGTATCCGCTCCAATCGCTGTAACGCCAGACATCCATCCAGTGGCGTCCCCAGCGTTCGCCGTATTGCGGACTGTCGAGGAGACGATCGACAAGCCGCGCATACGCTTCGCTTGACTCATCTTTTAGGAACTCATCTAGTTGCTGACGAGTTGGCGGCAGGCCGATCAAGTCAAGATACAATCGCCTTACCAAGGTATGCTCGTCAGCGAGCTCGACGGGCGTGATCCCGGCCAGCCGATGTTGTTCGGCGACAAAGGCATCGATCGGATTGGTGTTCCATATCGGATCGTTGATCTCAGGCACCTTCGCGCGTTGGGGTACTTGGTAAGCCCAATGATCGCGAGGGCTGGTGGGGATGAGTTCGTCGGCGGGTGACGGTGCGCCGCGCTCAATCCATGTGCGAAGCAACGTCAATTGCTCCTGAGTCAGCGGTTCGCCTTCGCCCTCGGGCGGCATTCGCTCGTCAATGTTTTCCGCCGTGACTCGATCGAACAACAAACTGCCGTCCGCTGAACCAGGGACAATCGCTGCGCCACTGTCTCCTCCTTGGCGGATCAACGTCGCAGCGTCAAGCCGCAAACCCGCCTCTTGTTTCAAGGCACCGTGACACGCCGAGCACTTCTCCGTAAGCATGGGTTTGATATTACGCTCGTAGTCGATGTCTGCCGCCAACATCGCGGGTGGCGGTAATAGCAAGACGAAGAGCACTAGGAGTCGACGCATTGCACGTGACCTGCGGTAAGATGTTCGGTTGGTAAAGGAGGGCGAGTCGAATCGTCGCTTCTAGGGGCCCTCAGTATAACCTATCCGTATGTCTCAGGCATTTCCGTTTCGCAGCTATCGCAAACTGCGAAGCATGGCAAAGCCGCTTTACCCGGTGATTCATCCCTCCAGAGAGATTATGATGAAGAGGACTTTCCCGCTCAATCCATCCCGCCTCGGAGCTATGAACGGATACACCATCTCCATGTGTCTGAACCGCATTCGATCGAAATATGTATCAGCCTGCGTCGTTGCTATTGTTGTGTCCGGGGGACTGGCCTCTGCTGCCAGCGCCGAAGCCCCGCCAGCGCAAGCGGCGGCCACTCACTTTGAGCAACACATCCGTCCTGTCCTCGTCACCAAATGCCTCAAGTGTCACGGCGAGAAGAAACGAGAAGGAATGCTGCGGCTTGATTCGCGAGCCGCCATGCTCAAGGGTGGTGAAAGCGGGCCCAGCATCGTGCCCGGCAAGCCTGCCGAGAGCTTGATCGTCGAGGCGCTGAAGTACGAAAGCTTCGAGATGCCTCCCACCGGCCAGCTTTCGGAACAGGAAATCGCCGAGTTCGAGCAATGGATCGCGGCCGGAGCCGTTTGGCCGGAGAATCTTGCGGCGTTGCGTGAAGACTCGGGATTGATTGCGCCGGGAGATCGCGAGTGGTGGGCGTTTCAACCGCTCAAGAAACCTGAAGTTCCCCGGGATGATAGCGACAACTGGTCGCGAAACGAAATCGATCGTTTCGTCCAGGCTCGATTGTCTTCTCACGGAATGCAGGCTGCCCCAACAGCGGATCGCGATACGCTGGTGCGACGATTGTATTTCGACTTGCTCGGCTTGCCGCCAACGCCGGAGGAAATTAATGCCTTCGTCAACGATGCGGCTCCTGACGCTTGGGAGAAGCTGATTGATCGGCTGCTGGACGATAATCGCTACGGCGAGCATTGGGCGCGATACTGGTTGGACATCGTTCGCTTTGCGGAATCCGACGGTTGGAACCAGGATGCGTTCCGTCCACATCTATGGCGATATCGCGACTATGTCGTGAATGCGTTTAACAACGACAAACCCTATTCAGAGTTTGTGCGACAACAGTTAGCAGGCGACGAAATCCCAGAAGATAACCCGGAACACCTGGCCGCGGCTGGTTACTTGCGGCTCGGCATCTATGAATACAACCAGCGCGACGCGCGGGGCCATTGGAACGACATCATGAACGAGATGACAGATGTCACAGGTGACGTCTTCCTTGGCTTGGGTATGGGTTGCGCCCGTTGCCACGATCACAAGTTTGATCCGTTGCTGCAGGTCGATTATTTCAAGCTACGGGCGTTCTTCGAGCCGATTAGCTGGCGCGACGATTTGGTCGGCGCGACGCAAGCCGAGCAAGCGGCTTATCAGGAGAAACTCGTAGTCTGGGAAGCTGCGACGAAAGAGATTCGCGAACAGATCGACGCAATTGTTAAGCCGTATCACGATCGTAAATGGAAATCGACGGCCGACAAGTTTCCTCTCGACATCCAAGCCTGCTTCTACAAGCCAGTCGATCAACGGACGTCGTGGGAGAATCAGATGGCCTATCTGGTTACGCGACAGTTCTACGAGGAAGGCGGCGGCCCGCTGAGCGGCATCAAGAAGGAAGACAAAGAGAAATACGACGCCTTGAACAAAGAACTAGCGGCCTTCGACAACATCAAACCAAATCCGCTTCCCCAGTTAACAACCGCAACCGATTTTCAAGGCGTTCCAGCTCCAACGACGATTCCTGATGCGAGTGACGAGACCGCAATCGAACCAGGGTTCTTGGCAGTCTTGTCCGAGCAGCCAGTCGGTGTAGCCCCAAGTTTCCCCGAACTCCAGGCGTCGACAGGCCGCCGTACGGCTTTGGCGGAGTGGATCGGTCGCCCGGATAATCCGTTGACAACTCGAGTGATCGTCAACCGAATCTGGCAGGAGCATTTCGGTCAGGGTATCGTCTCGACTGCCAACGATTTCGGGCACTTGGGCCAGCTTCCTACGCATCCTGAATTGCTCGATTGGTTGACCGTGGCATTCGTCGAAGACGCGTGGAGCATCAAACGGTTGCACAAGCGAATTTTAATGTCGGCCACTTGGCAACAGTCTGCACACCACCCGCAAGCCGACGAGTATCAGCAGCAAGATCCCGCCGAAACTCTGTTGTGGCGGTCGCGTGTTCGGCGTTTGAAGGCCGAGCAAATCCGTGATGCCATGCTGGCGATTAGCGGTGAATTGCAAACCACGATTGGCGGACCCAGTGTCGATGCCAAGACGCCTCGACGAGCGTTGTACGTGAAGAGCTTTCGCAACACACCGGATACGTTCCTGGCGGCCTTTGATGTGGCCAATGGGCTAAAGAGCGTTGCACAACGAAATAGCACAACCACGCCGACCCAATCGTTAATGATGATCAACGGCGATTACACTCTGGGCCGCGCGCAAAAGCTTGCCGAGCAACTGGCAAAGAACGAGTTCGCGATGCCTGACGCGATGTTAACGCATGCCTTTAGGTTGACCTGGGGCCGTGCACCTTCCGACGGGGAATTGTCCAGCGCTCGTCGCTTCATTGCGGCATCGTCAGCCGAAGATCAATGGACGTTCGACCAGGATCGACTGGTTGATTTCTGCCATGTGTTGTTTAACTCGAACGAGTTCTTGTATGTGGACTAATCAAATAGCTACAGGCGCGACTCTCACACGTCGCCAAATGCTCCAGCAATCCGGAGTCGGTTTCGGTGCGCTCGCTTTGAACTGGATGATGCAACAAGAGGCAGCCGGTGCGATTGCGTCGCGGGGACTAAACCATGCTCCTCGCGCGAAGAGTGTGATTTGGTTGTTTATGGAAGGTGGTCCGAGTCACCTCGACTTGGTCGATCCAAAACCGCTGCTGAACAAGCTATCAGGTCAGCCTCTGCCTTCAGGTTTTAAAGAGCCGATTACGGCTATGGGCGAACGGGGAGCCGCTCTCTTGGCGGCCCCCCGAACTTGGAAGCAACACGGCCAGAGCGGTATGTGGGCCACTGAGTGGATTCCCAACATCGGCGAGTGCATGGATGATATCGCGGTTATCCGCTCGTGTTGGACGAACGGCATCAATCATGCCGGCGGCGTCTGCCAGATGAACACTTGCATCAATGTAGCGGGACGACCTTCGCTCGGATCGTGGGTGAACTATGGATTGGGCACAGCGAATGACAACTTGCCTTCATTCGTGGTCATGTGTGACAGCTCTGGCAACCCGGTCAACGGACCTCGCAATTGGGGCAGCGGTTTCATGCCGGCGACGCATCAGGGCGTTCGTATTAACGGCGCGAGTGACGAACCGATCGCGAATCTAAACATGCCTAAAGGGTACTCCAGCGAGCGCCAGCAGGAAAAACTGTCCCTACTACAACAGTTCAACCAATCACACGCCCAGTCGCGAGCTCAACAGAGCGAACTCGAGGCGCGTATCGAGAGCTATGAATTGGCCTTTCGAATGCAGGCCCAGGCGCCCGCGGCGGTGGATCTGGCTCAAGAGACGGAATCCATGAAGAAGCTTTACGGGCTCGATCACAAAGAGACGGAGACGTTTGGCCGCAACTGTCTCCTTGCCCGACGCCTGGTCGAAAGAGGAGTGAGATTCATTCAGCTATACAGTGGCACAGGGAGCAAGTGGGATTCACATTCGGCGATCGAGGCCAATCATTCACGTCTCTGTCGATCAATGGATAAACCGGTTGCGGGTTTGCTAAAGGATCTGAAGCAGCGCGGCTTGCTGGACGAAACGCTGGTGGTTTGGGGCGGCGAGTTCGGTCGCACGCCGATGAGCGAAAAGGGAGACGGTCGTGATCATAATCCAACGGGCTTCTCGATTTGGATGGCAGGTGGAGGCGTAAAAGGTGGTCAGGCAATTGGTGCTACCGACGAATTGGGACTGTATGCCGTTGAAGACAAGATGCATGTCCATGACATTCACGCATCGATTCTTTGGCTGATGGGTCTTAACAACATGCAGTTGACCTATGATCACAAAGGAAGACCGGAACGCCCGACGATCAATGAAGGCGCATTTAACAAGAAGCTCGTTGGCTAAAACCTCTGGGTTTCACTCCTTGCTCTCGGTCTCCACCAGGTAGCGAAGCGCGTAGAAAATGCTTGCCAATACAAGCCGCAGGCCAATCCCGATGACCATGAAATCTCAACTCATGCGATCAGCGCAGTTCTTGATTGTGACATCGTGGTTTGTATTTGCGATTTGGGCCCTTACTCAAGGTGTTAACGCAGCCACGATCGAAGATAGATCGTTCGTCGCGAATTGCGATGGGTCGGAGCAAAAGTATGTCATCGTCATACCCGACGACTTTCAGTCCGCTCGACCTGTGACGGTGCTGATCGCGCTACATGGCCACGGTTCAGATCGATGGCAATTTGTTCGACAAAACCGTAGCGAATGTCGAGCGGTTCGTGACGTGGCGGACGCGACCAGTTCGCTGCTCGTATCGCCCGACTATCGCGCAAAGACGTCATGGATGGGTCCCAAGGCCGAGGCGGATGTGGAGCAAATTATTGGTGCGCTGGCGCGGACATTGCCAGTCAAGCGGGTAATTCTGTGTGGGGGCTCGATGGGTGGAACAGGAGCACTAACCTTTGCTGCGCTGCATCCGCACCTGATCGACGGTGTAGTCGCGCTCAATGGAACCGCAAACCTAGTGGAATACGAACGATTCCTCGACGCCATTGCCGAGTCTTATGGAGGGACCAAGGAAGACTCGCCTGACGAGTATCGAAAGCGGAGCGCAGAATTCTTTCCAGAACGATTCACGATGCCCGTCGCGGTGACGACCGGTGGAGCGGACACGATCGTTCCACCGGCATCCGTATTGCGATTAATCGATAAGTTGAAAGGTCGGAACGCGCAGGTGCTAAGTTTGCACCGGCCGGACGGTGGCCACAGCACGTCCTACGAAGACACGCGACGAGCTCTTGAATTCGTGTTTGCGGCGACTCATTAAATGACGATGATGTCGACGTTATTTAGGAATCACCAGTTGGCACGTTCGAGGCCTACTCGGCCTACACACCAACGGAGTTTTCCGCAGTTTGTGGCTCTCGATTGCTGTTACCAGCTCTGATGACAACACGATCGATTGCGTCTACTGCTCGCGTTTCTCGCGCCACTAAAGCACTGCGACTCGGCGACTGAGGCGAATCTCGTTTACCGAAATTCCGAATGGCCCGGATGAGTCATTTGCCGGAACTCCAACGCTGTAAGATGTTTCACTTCAGTAAGTTGCGACCATTCTTCCTAAATCGCCTCGCAAATCGTAATCCGAAGCGTTAGCGAGGACGAAGCGCAAATACGCGAATTTCCCTCGCTGACACGTCGGGTTACGAAGACTCCGGGATAGGTGGGTCTTCGCGTAATTTGTCCTTAGTGGCCCGTGCGATCAGATGCACAAATTTGCCGCGTTTCTCGAACGCTCCTAAGCCATAGCTCCCATTCGATGGAGGGAAATTGTGTCGCCTTCCATCGAGCGAAGAAGATGCGTTTTCGCATCCGCCGGCTTTCGCTATACTCCGCGACCTTTTTCTATCCCACAACGAAACCGACTGTGAGTGATGCGAGTGCAAGGTGCTAGCGGCGTGATCGAGCAGCGAATACGACTGCCCCTGCGCATCATCTGTTTTCTGGCGATGATTCTTGCGACAGGTTGTGGCACGACAAAGTCGCGAATTGCGACAGAGCAGTTGCTCATGTCGGACGCTGTCGACCACGCGATCTCTGAAATTGACTTTAGCGCGATGTCGGGCCAAAAGGTATTCTTCGACTCGCGCTATATCAACAATGTCAAAGGCGTAGGGTTTGTGAACGCCGAATACATCATCAGCTCGTTGCGGCAACAGATGTTAGCGGCTGATTGTCGCTTGCAAGACGAAGCGGAAGATGCGGATTTCATCGTGGAAGCACGAGTTGGCGCACTAGGAACGAATGGGCACGAGATCGTCTATGGGCTGCCCGCGAATAGCGGCCTCTCCGCGGCTGCCGACTTTGTACCGAATTCGCCTGGATTGCCCGCGATTCCAGAGTTGGCGTTGGCGAAGAAGGACGCGAATCTGGGTGCGGCAAAGGTTGCGGCGTTTGCCTACGATCGCGAGAGCCGAAGACCCGTTTGGCAATCAGGCATATCCAAAGCAAAGAGCACTGCGCAAGACTTCTGGCTATTTGGCGCCGGACCGTTCCAGCGCGGAACGGTCTACGATGGAACTCAGTTCGCAGGCAGTCGCATTCGGATTCCACAGGTCCATCGAGACGGAACGTCCCCCGAGGAACTTCCTGTGTCATACGCCGAGCAGTTCTATTTTCCTCGATCTATCGCTCCTCGTCCAAGCTCGGAGGTGGGTGTCGTGGGTTACGAGCAACGACTTCCACCGGTCGTGCTGGCGCCGACACGGCCTCCTGGCAGCGAACCCAACACTCAGCCGCCAGCTCAGCCGCCCGAAACACAACCGATTCCGGCATCGGCTCCAACTCAGGTTCCGCCCGCGAGCACATCGCCGCCGTAGATGGGGGTCGGGATGCGTCGCCATTTCGATGCGTATTAATTGGTTTATTGGAGAAGCATGACCATGAACAAACAACCAAGTACGCGATTTTTGATTTCCCGGCTCAGTGCCATTGGCGATTGTGTACTTACGTTGCCGTTGGTGTGTGCGATTCGAGAACATTTTCCTCACGCACACATCGCGTGGGTGACTCAACCCGGTCCGGCGACATTGCTTGATGGACACCACGCAATCGACGAGTTGATCGTCGTGTCGAAACGCTGGATGAAGTCTCCTCATGAGATACGCCAACTCAGGTCGAAGCTGCGCGCAGCGCGTTTTGATATTGCGATTGATCCACAAGGACTGACGAAGAGCAGTTTGATCTCGTGGTTGTCCGGTGCAAAACGCCGCATTGGATTTAGCCAGCCGCGCGGCCGTGAGTTGAGCCGCTGGCTTAATAGCGAGCTTGTAACTCCATCGAAAGACCACATCGTTGACGCGCAACTTGAGCTTTTGAAGCCTTTGGGCATTGCTACTCCTGCGGTGCAATTTGATCTGCCGATACGCCCGCAGGTCGAAAGAAGGGTCAATGCGATGATACAGTCCGCGCACTTGAACTGTGAATTCGTCGCTTTGAATCCCGGTGCCGGATGGGACTCTAAACTGTGGTCTACCTATCGTTTCGGTCGTGTTGCCCGGTGCCTTGGCGAGCGTTATCAAATTCCCTCCTACGTGCTATGGTCCGGTGAGCGCGAGCGGGCATGGGCCGAAGAGATCGTCGCGTGTTCTGGCGGTCGAGCCTTACTCGCCCCGCCCACGACGTTGCCTGAACTGGCGGCCATCACGCGAAGGGCTCGATTGTTTGTTGGCTCCGACACGGGACCACTTCATATTGCCGCCGCCGTTGGTACGCCATGTGTAGGATTATTCGGGAGCACGCGTCCTCAAGACTCGGGTGCCTACGGACAGCAGCACCTGCATGTGCAAAAGAGTTTTCAGGACGGCACAAGCCGCCAGCGACGTCGAGCGTGCAACGATGCCATGTTGGAGATCGATGTCGACAGCGTTGTCGCAGCCTGTGAGGAGTCTTTGCAGCGCACTGCTGCCATGTCTTCGTGCGCGGCGGCGTAGCTAATTGGACGCTGCGGACTCGACTTGGGGAATTCTCGCCTGCCAAGTCCAATGACGATCGCTCGTAGCCTGTACCGTCGCTCCGGGAAAGCCAAGGCTTGTAACAAGGGAGCGGATTTCTTCTAACGTGAGGGCAGCTCGCAAAGAGTCGTCAAACATTTTCTTTTGACGCTCGTTCGCACCGGCAGCATAAGTTGCAACCAGGTCTTTGACGACGTCCGAGTTCTCCGGACGCATCAGATCCCGGAAGAAGAGAAGCCCGCCGGGCCTCGTGACCCGCACGGCCTCTCGCAGCACGGCCACGGGTTCGGGGATGTGATGCACGATGCTGTTCGACATGACAATGTCGAAAGTGTCGTCTCCGTAGTGCAACTGCTTGGCGTCGGCGCGGTCCAACTGAATTCGCCCTTCTGCAGAACTAACGGCTAGATTGTAGACGGCAAGATCGAGCATGCTCGTCGACATATCGCTAGCCATCACGCGACAGTTGTCAACGCGATCACAAAGTTCGATGGGAATCAATGCTGTTCCGGTGCCCAGGTCGAGAATGTCACCTGCGATATTACCACACGCGAGAAGGTCATCGACGAACACTCGATTGACTTCGGAATGGTCCATTTCGTTGTAATTACGAGCATCCTCGGGCGTGTCCATGACTTCTGGTTCCAACATTCGTGGAAAACCGACCTCTTCCAGCAGTTCGTCAGCTCCTGATGCTTGCCCCGCCCGTCGCAACCAAAAGTGCCAACCAAGCAGTAGCAAGGCAGTCAAGAGATATCCGCCTCCGTACTGTAAAGGTGTCTCCAACGATGCGCTATCCAGACCCCAAGGCAAGAACATCGCACTTCCCGGTAAAGGGGAATGTATAACACCAAAGCAGCTACAGCCCGCCGCGATCCCGAAATAGATAGCCGCGACGTTCAAACGTCGATCGATGATCGCCGCCAATCCCGATGCCCAAAGCAAGCTGGTGACAATGAAACCGCTAGCCACGACGCGGACTGTTTGCAGTTCGAGTTGCATCGCTTCGCTTAGCGAGGTGACCACGACACCTTGCGGTGACAATTCGCCAAAGATTTTGTCAGTGAATATCAAAACTAGCGCTGCGAGTGCCGGCACACACGCCAAGACGACGGCGGTGTAGTGTCTCTTCGGTGTCGCTTGAAAGCTTTGCGCCGTGATCTCTAGTCCGACAAAAACCAAGATCGGAAAGACGGTCGCCTTCGGGATGATCGCATACAGGTAGCCAAAGTAGCCGAGTAGTCCCGCACCGCCGACGAACAAAGCGGTCGCCAGCGTGTAAGCAGCGCGACCTCCCATCGCCTTATAAGCAGGATGTCCGATGTAGGGTGTGGTTTGAATGACCCCGCCACAAAGACTCGCCACGATCGTGGCAAATGCTTCGACGCCGATAACTTGTCGCGTGTCAAAATCATCGCCCGCGACTGCAGCACTCTCCGTACAATCGATTCCGCCGACAACGGTACCCAGTGCGAATGGAATTACGATCGGCAGGTATTGCAAAGAATCGGGCAACACCGCAACCCACTCGAATCGAAAGACGCATAGCCACTCGTAGGGCAACAGCCCCCGGCGAGCCTGCTCGAATTGTCCCCAATCGTGGTGAATCGCCCCAAAGCCGACCATCAGGTAGTAAACTGTCCCCGCTATCAGCGTCGCAGCCAACGCGCCGGGGATTTTTCCTGGGACTCGAATCCTCGCAACAAGCGTGGTTAGCACGATGGCCAAGGCCAAGAATCCGACAATCGGAAAATGCAATATCTCGATCAGTGGCAGGAAGCTGATCAGCACAAGCGCGACGGCAGTCAACGAACCCAACAGGCCTGCTCGCGGCACCATGCGTCGGACCCAATTCGACCCGAAGGCACACGCAGTTTTGAACAGACCACTCACAAAAATGGCGCAAATTCCCACATGCCAGGTGTAGAGAGCGGCGTTCTCCACCGACATGTTCTCCTTGGCCCGCAGGAACGCCGGCCCCAGCACGAAGAACACCATGCCAAATGTGCTGGGTGTGTCTAGCCCTAACGGCATAGCAGTAACATTGTTACGTCCGGTTCGCCGCGCAAGCGCAAAAGCCATCCAGAAGAACAGCAGGTCCCCCACTAGAACCCCAACAGCCGTACCCGGGATCATGTAACGAAGGGCAAAGTTTGTAGGAAGTCCAAAAATGACGGACAGCAAGCCGACTGCCAGCAAAAGATCAGCGATGTTATCTAACATCAAGCCGAAAAAGGCGTTAACGTCGCCCGGGGCAGCCCATTGGTAGTGCGATTTGGACACTTGGTTTCCGGTGGCATAGGTTTTGCGACGTATGCAAGTCGTGAGTGTAAGTCGGCGGTTTGGCACTGTCAATTCGCACCTTCGCAAAGCGTTAGCTAAGCATCGTGCGGCTTGCTATGATGGCGGTTTTTGGACGAGAGCCGCAATCAGCCGAGTGGCTGGCTCGTTCCTTCATGAACTCTCGTCGAATTGATTGCGTATGAACAAAATGGCCACCACAATCGAAACTCCCCAGCAGGCCAACTCCCCGGTCAGTCGAGTCGCTCAAATGACGGATGAGCAATTGCTCCTCCAGTATTGTGCCACCGGCGAGCGCAGTCTGTTTGCGGCCCTCGTGCAACGCTACGAACGCGAGCTTTACAACTATCTCTGTCGATATCTAGGCAAACCCGAGTTGGCGGAAGACGTGTTTCAAGCGACGTGCATGTTGTTGCATCAGAAGTGCCGACAATTTGAAGAGGGCCGCCGATTTCGTCCGTGGTTGTATGCGGTGGCTACCAACGCTGCGATTGATGCGCAACGTCGCGACAAGCGACACCGCGCGGTTAGTCTTGACCGGGCGGGCACAGGCAGCGACGATTCGACAAAGTTGGTTGACATCCTGGTGAGCGAGGACCCCGATCCGCTGTCGCAGGCCAGCCGGCTGGAAAGTGGTGAGTGGGTACAACAAGCCTTGGATCAACTGTCCGACCAGATGCGGCACGTTGTTCATCTCGTGTACTATCAGGGCCTAAAGTATCGCGAGGCGGCGGACGCATTGGATATTCCGGTCGGCACCGTCAAAAGTCGCTTGAACGCAGCGATTCGAAAGTTAAACGAGTACTGGAACATGACTCACGCGGAATAGCACACGTGAACGACCGAACTCGAGAGCAACTGCTTGGGTACTTACTAGACGCACTAGACGACGCAGAGCGTCTCGAAGTCGAGCAGCAACTCATAGACAATCCCGAACTCCATGACGAGTTGGAATCGCTCGCCCTGACGCTTGAACCATTAGCCGACGCTTACGAAGAATTCGAGCCACCAGCTCGTTTAGCAGAACGCACTTGTTCATTGATTGCAGCTTGTACCTCGGCGACTCCGGCTGGTAAGCAATTACAACCCGCAACTCGCGCCGAAATTCGTGGGGGCAATCGATGGTCGATCGCCGACGTTGTGGTCATGGCTGGTGTGTGCTTAGCAGGGGCGATGTTGTTCTTTCCGGCGATTTCTCAGAGCCGTTATGCGGCTCGGTTACAGGCTTGTCAGAACAATTTGCGAGAGCTGGGAATCGCGCTGGTTGATTTCAGCGAGAAGGCAGGTCGAGGTCACTTCCCAGAGGTTCCAACGGAGGGTAATCGTGCTGTCGCGGGAATCTATGCTCCCGTCTTGGTTGACGCAGGTTATCTGGCGGACGACACGAAAATAATCTGCCCAAGTTCTGCACTCGCCAAACGCGAACACGATTGGGCATTGCCGACTCTCGACGAAATTGATCAAGCGTCGGGCCGCACTCTGGTTTTGATGCAATCTTCTATGGGTGGCAGCTATGGTTACAATCTCGGGGTCGTCGTGAATGGCCGGCATCGTGCGCCGCGAAACCTCGGGCGAACGAATTTCGCATTGATGTCAGACGCGCCAAGTCTTCAACTCGCTGGCCATCGCAGTGCAAATCATGGCGGTCGCGGCGAGAATATTCTTTATGAAGACGGGCACATCCGCTACGTGGTTGAATCAAATGTCGCGAGCGACGATCCTTTCGTCAATCGATTAGGCTGGATGGAAGCCGGCCTTGATATTAACGATTCAGTCGTGGCACCAAGCTTTACACCTCCGTTCGTAAACGAAGTCTCCTACATCAGGCATTGAAACTTATCGCGTTCGATGCTTTGTCTGTTTGATCCCGGCGAGGGCAGTGCCATTACGAACTCGCGGCTGGTGTGGCATTTACGGATGCTCTGATTGCCGTTGCGATGCCCCAAACTGTCATCACGATTCCGACCACCGGTAGCACACCAACAACAATGCTCAGGACTCCCAGCAGAATGCTCGTGATGGCCAAAGTTCGCTTGCTCGTTTTTTCGACGATCGCCCAACCAATTCGATAGACGACAGCCAGTCCGATCAAGACGGCGAGAATACTCAGTAGACTCATGACTCGATCGACTTGATCGGTCGAGACACTTTGGGCAGTAATCTCGATGTCACCCCGCGGTGTCGTGAACAGATATTCGGCTCCGCGTTCTGGGAGAGTCACGTCAAGACTTGCGAAACCCGTTTCACCAGCAGATTCTGGGACCCCTGGCGTCGCTTGGACCCCAGCGTCCATCCACTCCGCTCCACCATACATCGCACGACCGAATCTGCCGCCGCCGAAGCCACCACCACGTCCCTCTGCGCGACCGGCCATTTCGAGTTGCGACTCTCGATCTCTGAAGCTGTCAGAATATTCAGGGGTTTGTGACGCCGCCGACGCCGATTGCGGGACAGTTTGTCTTGATAAACCGAGTTGCTTCGCGTCGTTCATCACTTCGAGACGCCGCTGATAACGTTCGATTTGTGATACTTCGTCAACCGCGATCTTTTTGCCTTGCTCTTCGGACGGTTCGAGCGCCTTCCCCTGGTTCTTCAGTAATTCTGCTTCGGTCCCCAAACCTGGTTTTGCCGCGCGAGCTTTGCTGGGACGAGCGGCAATCCGCGATCCGGACACGTCTTCCTTCTTGTCTTCGAAAGTTTTGAGTTGATTGCTGAAAAACCACGCTTCATTGAATCGCTGCTCCCCCGCTGTGATCTCTTTTTCTTGTTCCGACGGGGTCCCGTTAAAATTGTTGTCCAATCCGCTAACCACATCGCTCGCGCGGTTCGTCCCTTGATCTTTGTACAACTGGCGGAAGCGATAGGAATTCCCCAGTTGGCTCGCATCGGGCTGCGACTGAGCTTGTTGTTGAATTTGTTTCTCCGCCTCCAGTACAACGCCCGAATTACTCTGTAATTCACTCTGCAATCGGCGGTTGCTCGAAGCACCGTAGAGACCTTCGACTAGCTTCTGGTTTTCTGCCTCCGAATTCTGAACCTGAAGCTTGATGTTGTTTTCCGCTCGAACTCGTGAAAAAGCATCGTACGCATCGCTGTTAATGACTTGCATCAGCCGCTGTACCTGCTTTGTCTGGTAAGAGACATAGTCGGCAGCTAGTTCACCGACATCCGTCACCTGACGCATGCTGCCGGCGAAGTTAAACCAGCGCTGCGACTCCGGCAAGCGAAGCCGCACGTGGCTTTGCTGGACATTGATGTTGATCGTCTTCATCAAGGGAAAACGGACGTGTCGCAGTGATCGGAGCCGTCGTAGATCGCCACCGTACGTGAGTTTCACGGAGTAATCGAGGTCGCCCGTTTGCGTCTTGATCAGCGGAACTCGAACGCGACCGCCAGTCGCAGAGTTCGGCACTTCAGTAGGCTTCACTGCTTCACCTGCGACGAAGACGGTCCACAACTGCGCCCCTTCCGGCAACTCGATTTCCAGAAACTGTTCAGTCTTGTTGTCGACGCGATACTCTTGCATTCCTCGATACGCACCATTGGCATCAACCATCAGCAGCGTTTGCGCCAGACCAATACCGGCCCCGGCTGTCTCCACCGCGGCGCGCTGTCGCGTCGCGATCGTCAATTGCAAATCCTCCGTCGCCTCACGGGCAACGTATGCTTGCGTGATGTTTCCGGGGAGAGTCTGAGCCAACCGTTTCCACTGAGACAACTGACGATTCAGTTCGAGAAAGCCTTCGCTCTTGGTGATAACCACTTCATCACGCCCGGCACTTTCGATGACGACATAACGAAAATCGGTCGTGCCGGTTTCGATAGCGGGAACCGGCGCGGAATAGGCACTCGAAGTTAACGACCGCGAATTGAGGACGAGTACAATCAACTCGTCAATTACGTGATCTTGCAGTTCAAGACGCACGCGAACCCGGCTCGAGTCGCCTTCCACCGGCGTGATTGTCTTCTGACGCAAAAGGGGAACTGAGATTTCGGAATCTCGCAAAGATGCAGGGAGCAAGAAGGACACTTCCCGAATTCCCGCGTTGCGTACGGTGAACTTCAAGAAGACAAGCTCTTCGATCTCGCGAGGCGTGATACGAATGTTTGTTACGCTAAACGCATTCACGCGTGGCTGCCGCGGCGTGACCAAGAAGCGGACACGGTAATCCACAGTTCGATGGAACATGATCAGTCGACTCAAAGGACGCTGTTCGACCGTGAGCCAGCTCGCGACACGTCCCAGTCCCACTTCCTCGATGTTTTCCAATTGATCTGCTGTTAATTCGACCGACGGATCGACCTGTACGACGATGTAGCCCGATTGTTGCGTGACATCGCGAACAACAAACCGCGGATTGCCTACCGCCTCACTACCGTTTCGCGGTAGAGCCCCACGCAGGTCTACATTGACCGTGCCCAGGGCTCCAGCCGCCAAGTAAACGGTCAACAATCGCCCGTTCGCCACCTCCGTGACCGCCCAGTCGGAAGCGCCAGGAGCGATTGCTTCCTTCAGCTCAAGTCCATCCGGTAACTCGATTTCGAATCGGTGCACCGGGCGTCCGCTAATCATGAACTTCATACGTGACTCGAGCATCGTCTCGCGATCGCCGATCCGCAACATCGTCTGTTCTTCGACTGCGGTCTGTGCCCCGGATGCCCGAGCCGACAGTTGCAATTGATAGCTCGTAGCTCCGAAACGATACGCTTCAAACGGTTTCAAGCCAAGCGGACTCTCCTCTACAACAGCGTTAATCACACTTGCCAGCGTTCCCGGCTCAATCTCAACTCGGTTCACTCCCGTAGCCTGTTCAGTGCGAACATCCAGCAACGGACTACGGCGAATCGCAAATTGACCTTGGTGCAAAACAGCGTCCGGGACTTCGATCGCCGGCGCCACAAGGTTGGGCACGCCGTCGGCTCCGATCACCGTTCGTTGCGAGAGAAAAAGCGTAATCGTTTCCGCACCGGTCGCAGCTTTCAGTAGTGTCACGTCGATCTGCTGTTCGTCGCCGGTGAGTTTCGATTGCCAACCACGTACATTGTCGCCTGACACACGCTCGACAAGATAGTCCTTCGGAGCAACGAAAGTAAACGTCTCGCGTTGATTGTTGCGAGTCTGCAATTCGAGTTGCCAAGCCAGCCGGACCCCGTCCTCTTGAATGTCGAGTACTCCAATAGAACGAGCAGTCAGCGTTTGATCGACCTGTCCAGCGGTAACGGCAGGCCGCCATTGCAGGCTGAACACACCGCTGCTTGGCAGCGCCGTCGCAATTGATTCGTTCGCTTCCATCGTCTCGAAATTGCTTCGATCGAGTATGCCGGACAAGCGGACTTCGGTTTGCGGGACAGGAACATTCAGTGCAAGTTGAGTCGCGGGAGCGGCTGGCAATTGACCACTGGCAATCCGCCATCCACCACTGCGCGTGATAGGCACACGTATGGCAACCTCGAGCCGCTTACGACCCGGTGAAGTCACGTACAGCAGCACGAAGGCGGTTGGTTGAACCTGCTCCGCTTGCATCATTTGTTGCGGCTGCTGATTCGCCCCGGTCGGCTGTGGGGCGATGATTCGCAGTCTTGCCGGCTCGCCATCCAGTGTGGATCGCTCCAAGACACCACCTGCCAACTGCAGCGGAATTTCCAGCGGCGACTGCTGGTAAATGTCGAGAACCATCTGACCGCGAATGACGAGATAGTCTTCACCTTCAAGCGTGGCGGTGTAGCTTGCATCTGCGAAGGCGTAAGGCGCGGGTGGTCGGAGGTCGTTGAGAGGCTTGTTTGGGAAAGCAAGGTTCCAAAGTCGCGTGTACTCGGCATAAGGTACAAGCACCTTCTTGGAGTTGGCGACGCCGTTCTCGTCATTCGGGTCGTACGGGATGATGACGGCGTCTTCGGGCAGCTTGACAGGCTTGTCGGGTTGAAGAAGTAGCAGCAATTCGGCAGGATCAACAGCAGGGCGATTCCCTTGCTGCTGCGAGAACGCTGGCGAGGTAGATAAGACGAGGCATACTAGCGCAGCGATTGTTGACGTGGCGGTGGCTACACTTCGGGATGTCGCTTTCGACGCCATCCATTTGCTGGCACCGGCAATTATGTAAAAGGGGATAAGCAGTAACGCGGCGTAGAGCATCGGCACAAACACGCCTGATACCTCGATGCCGGAAAAGAGCCCGACAACCAGCGGCACTGCAATTGCCAGCACACAAGCGTTCAACACGTAGCGAGTCTTCTGACGAAGGCCGCGATTGATGTGTGTAACACCCCAGGCAGCCGTCACGATTGCCAACGCCCATGACAAGAACCACAGCCGGTCCGTTTGAATCAACGTCGCTCGTAACTGCGGCCGCAATCCCATACTTTGAAACGCAACTTGTTGCCCCGATCGTTCCAACTCGATTTGAAGGCTGCGAACACCCTGCAGTGCCCAGTACTTTTCATCGCGAGGCGTTCGAGCGGGCAAGGAGAACTCCACTCCGCTGCGAATCGCACCATCCGGTGCGGGGCCAGAGGCGGGCGCCGGCATGTCGCTTCGTTCCGCTTGCGGTCTGGGGTCGGATGGCGGAACCACAGCCGGAGCAATCGGTTCGCTCAAAGCAAAATCCATCTCGACCGCCTGACTCGCTTCTTCCGATCCCCCGTACATCCCGACGCTGTCGTCAAGGTAGTGAGGAGATGCAGTAGACATTGGCGCAGCCTGCCTGGCAGACAACAGCAGTCCTGGGAGAATGCCAAACTCGCCGATGCCGCCGCCCAGTCGATAAAACACTCGACCAATCAAGGTTGCCGTATTACTTCGCTTCGCCGTGTGCTCCGTAAACACTGTTCCATGGCTTCGCACAATGCGATGTCCTTCCGGTAAGACCAGATGCCACAAAACATCCGCCGTCGGAACTTCGTATCGTTCTTCCCCGCTGTCCAAGCGGACGACCAATCGCGGCGCAACGGCTTCGACATCCGCCATCCAAGCAAGCGGATTCGCTTGCACTTCGTAGACGACTTGAAGATCTCGTACCGCATTGTCAGCGGTCGGCGGAAGACTGATGACGAGATCGTTGCCGTCTCGCTGTGGCGTTGATGGTTTGCCGTCAACGGCCACAGACCACAAGATCGCATCGGCAGGCAGGCTGATCTGTAAGAATGTGGCTTTCGTGCGGAGCAAGTATCGCGCGGCAGTTTGACTAGTACCGCTGGCAGCGAACAACGTGATAAGTTCCGCTCGTTGCGTGATCGCGGCCGGCAGTCCGTAGCCGGGACGCCGCAAGACGTCAATTGTCACTTCGGGATCGTCAACGAATCCGAAGGCCCCTAGCAAGCGTTTGCCGACTTGATAATCGGCGTCTACCAACTCGCCGACATCGATTTTACGCCCGTTCGTCTCAACTTGAGTGTCGAACTCGGAACTTCCTTCCACTGCGACGATCGCTGATTGATATGCGACGGCAACGGCGCGTACCAGCGGCAATGCCCAGTTCTGCGGTTCGTCGTCTGCAAGTCGCTGGTCAAAGTCGATCGCCAACCGCACTTGGCCAATCTCCGATTCCGCCAACGATGCCGTCCACCGCCGGCGACCGTCAACAATCTCACTCGAGTATTCTTTGACTTGCGTTTCGTCGAGACCTCGAATTGACAATGACGCCGGCGCGGTCTCCGGCAATTCAAATTGCAACTTTCTAGTACGAGCTTGTTGGACATCGTAGATGATTTCGTAGTGAGCGGTCAGGCCTTCTGGTTCGATTTTCAGGAAGTTGAACGTGCGAGCCGTCATGCGCGGTGCGAGCCGTTCGAGGGCAAACGATGCCGAGTAGTCAGCGTCGTTGATTCGATAGACCAATGTCCCTTCGGCTTCAGTCAAGCCAAGCGACTTGCGATCAGCATCGCCCAACGACGTCAGCCCGTTCAGTTGATCGGGGCGAGCGGTCAGATCGTCATGTGTTTGAACAATGATTGCACCCGTCGCCGCCGGAATCTCATCGACGACAAAGACAGGAAAGTTCGTGCTGATTTGCGACCATTCATCGAGCCAACCCTGAGGAACGCTGGCCGCTTCAAGCGTCAGTCTGACTGCCGTTCCTGGTGCTACGCCAGCGGGCAATTTGACGTGCAGCCGTGTACGTCCGTCGTCGTCCGTCGTAATTCGCTCGAACGGCACGGACGAGCCGTCATCTGCTTGAATGGTTGCGACTCGCCATCCACCCGGGACAGAGATATCAACAGAAAACAGCTTTTCGTAGCTTGAAATCAACGTAAATGTCCCGCGCAAGCGTTGCTCGTTTTCGCCCAAGGTAAGGAGCATCGTGGCGTGGGCTTCGACGCTTGCGGGTGGCCGTGTGAAACGAGCGGTCAGCTGATATTGTTCTTGAGGTGCGTAAAACGCAGCAACGGGGCGAACCTGTGGCGCGCCGGGATCAACTTGAAAGACGCTCTCCGGCAAAGCTTTGCGGAGGAATTCGTTGTCAATCGCGATCAGATTGCTCGTGGCAATCGAGTCGGCAGCTAGCCGGTCTTCGATCAACAGTCCCACGACCGCTACATGGTTTGCAACGTCCAAAGGCTCCAGCCGCGGCATCTGCCAGTTCTGTAATGCGACCTGATTATTGATCGCAGAGATACTGAGGACAACGGTGCCTGTCGTCGGCTCGCGCAAGTCGACTTCGAGTACTCGCGATTCGCCTTCGTCCACAACAAGCCAACGGGCGAGAGTCGGCGACGTGACCTCGTTGATGTCGAACCCGGGAGGTAACCGTAAGCGGAATTGGTCGACAGCGCCGTGCAGCACGCCGAGCGAAACAGTGGCGTGCAACCGCTCGTAGGCCTGAGTCATTTCGTCGACGATCACGCTGCGAGCCATAACAACTCGTTGTTCGAGCAGCAGCTTGTTGTTCAGCGACATCACCAAAGACAAGGGGCCTCGTTGCGGCAACAGTTCGAGACGCGTTACGCCCGCCGCCTGATCCACACTTCGCGACACCACCGCGGCGCCGCTTTGCACCTCGACATTCCCTGGCACCGAAACTCGCAACCTCGTCGCAGAGGGGGTGGGTAAGGTAAATTGCAGCGACTGTTGTGCCGCCGATGTTTGCAGCACCGTTACCAGATCAAGTTCAAGCTGCTTTTTGCCTCTTCCTTCCACAAACAAAGTCACTTGACCCTGCGGATTGCGTCCTAGCGACGCCGGTTCGCCATCAAGCGTTGCCGTGCGAATGCCGACACTCTGCATCTCCAGCGGAATTGCATGCAGTCCCGGTTCCAGTACCTCGACCCAAAGCGTGCCACGAATCGCCGCTCTTTGTTGCTCAATCGTGGTGTTGTAGTCAGCCGAAAGCAGCAAGACGTTATGTGGAGCGTGTTCGACCGGAGTCTTCTTGGCTCGCTCGATCAGCTCTTCGTATTCATCTCGGGTCAGAAATACGCGCTCAGCATCGCTCTGCAGGAGGACGTTCAGATCGTCGAAGGGCACAAAGATTTCGCGAATGGGTTGAACGCTTGATTCAGCCGCGATGCCCAACGACCCGAGCAAGAGAAGATTCGCCAGCATAGTCATCAGCAGGTAGGAACTACGCATCACTTTCACCTCCATCGCTCTCATTGTCCGCTTCATCGACGGGCTCAAAAGGTGATTGGCCTTCGGCGGGCGTCTCGTCCGGGGCGGGTGCTACGGTTGGTTCGGTGGATGGTGGCGTGGGTTGCGACGCGCGGCGTATTACGCCGGCGACAGACCAGAGGATCAGCACGAGCAGAATCGCCACCAACAAGTAGCCATCAATCAACTGCATCGCAAACGTAGGAGCGAAAACGCCAGCGAGCACCAACGTGAATAGTACGATCGCCAGGACGATAAGCTTGCTGGAGACCGAGCGTCGTACGAAGACGATGCCAACCAGCGCCATACCAGCAAAGACGAGCAGGTTTAATGCTCGCCCGTCCCAGGCAACTAATTGAAGTGAGCCCTGCGGAGGTGGTGCCGGGCGAAGCGTCGTGAAGCTGTAGAGGCGACCGTCGACTGCAAAAGTCGTAGCGTGTTGGCTCTTCATACCAACGCCTTCGGTGACCCATGCCAGCAGATGGTCATCGCTCATCGTCTGGCCAGCCAGTCGATTCAGCTTCGAGTACCAATCGCCTTGCTGATTCGTCCAGGGCCCTTTGGCGTCCAACAGCGCCATTTCATTGGGAAGGTAAACCGACAGTTCAATTTTTTGCATGGCTGGGTCGGTTTGAAGACCTGCTTGGCCTGGGAAAGTCGGCAAGTCGAGTTGCCGATGATCGCCACGCACCGTGTATCGAAGTTCAAGAACGAACGGCGTCTCAGGGTTTTGATTGACTAACGGAACGAACAATTGATTCTGTTCGCCGTGTTCCAGCGACTTGGGCTCGCCGTTGATGTAAAGCGGGTCGTTGTCGAATTCGCTTTCCGCCGGCAGTGCAACGGCCAAACGCTGGACAGCGCTGCGAATGCGATAGAGGGCTTGAACCGACAAGCGATCGCTGCGCGTGACCACCACTCGGACCAACGCGCGTTCAATGCTCGTGCGTTTTACTTCTTCGAGCTCGTAGCGAGTCGTTGTTATCGAAAGACTCCACAGATCGTGGAATTCAAAAGCCCGCGCCGCATCTGCCACACTGGCGCCGGGCATCAGATCGTGCTGCGGATCAATCGGCCGCAACCCATCGAATCCTGCGGCAGCCCGGATATCGAGCGTCTCGGCTTTGCTCACAACAATTTGACCCCAAGCTCGATCGACACCCATCGGTCGCAATCTTGGCAGTGCGTAGTCGGTGCTCTTCCCAACTTCCAACTCAGGTGTGCTGCGTTCCCAGCTCAAGACAAACTGGCGCTGGCCAAGGAGTTCGCTGTCACCAGTCAAGCTCCACGCGACAAAACCGTCGGCAACGTCCTCGGGTTGAGGCGACATCGTCGTTTTGTTGATGCCACCTGATGCAACGCGAATCTCGCCCGCAAGACCTTCCGGCACATCGAGCCTCAGAGATTTGACGGCGCTATATAAGATGTCATAGAAGAAGCGAGCTTCGTACTTTACCACGCCGGTCTCGATACGAGCGGTCAGCAATTGTCGAGCGGTGACCTGCGGTCGGCGGCGTTCGGCAGCGAGGGCCAGCTCGGCCGCTTCACGAGTAAAAACGAACGCAAGAACCTCTCGCAGTCCTTCAAAGCGCCCGTCGCGGACGCGCTGCACGTCTTTGTGAGCTTCGGCAATGGCGATATTTCGCATGCCACTGACGGACTGCGTGGTGATTTGAAGACTTTCTGGGCCATGAACGATCAGACTGCCCGATATCTCCTCGACTTCCGTTCCAACTCGGGGAACACCAATCTGGATCTCCGCTGCTGCACCCGTAGGTTGAAGAAGATTGGTCTCGTTCAGCGCGCGACGCAAAGTCGCTGAAACGCCGACTCGGCCGATTGCCTTCCGCGCCAAATTGATCGACAACTGCGTGTTGTCATCGCCTCCCAAATGATGCGAATCGACGGCGACGGGCTGAGCGTCACCCAACTTGCGCCCTTGAACTCGCTCGACTTGATAACCCGCAGGAATGTCGAATACAAGTTGAAACACGCCGGCCTGTTGGATGTCGAAGATTCCAGACACGTCGAGCGTGATTTGCTCCGGTTCAAGATAGGCTTCGACGAACTGCTGGACATGAATTCGCGGCTTCACCTTCTCGACGCTCAGGGCGAGATCATAGGGTAACGCCGCGTAACGATAGGCGAACGCCCACTTGACACTCTGCAGTGGTTGCGGGAGTTCCGCTGTATCGAGTTGCAGCAGTCCGTTCTTCGCCATAGCTTCCGCCCGCAACTCGTCACCCAGGCGAACGACAACCACGCCTTGCTGCCGGCTCACGTTGACCGCTTGTATGACGGGGACGTGTGTTTCACGAAGCGCACTTTCGTCGCTGAACTTCTCGCTATCGATCGTCAGGTTTTGAGTGCCACGAGCTGGCTGAAATAAGTCGATCGTGATAGTTTGCTTTGTATCGTCCTTTGCGACTTCCCATTTTTTTACGTTAGGATCGATCACGCGTGTGATCTTTTGGTCGAGCGGAGCCTCGACGGACAACTGTGATAGTTCCGCGCGGCTGATATCGTATACGAGTCGTGTACGCGTACGGACGACTCCCTCGTCGATTGCAACTTCCTGTTGAGCTTGCACCGTGGCGAGTGCTTCCAGTCCAGCGGCACCTTCGGTTTTGGGCGTCCAATCGACTCGCACCGTGTTGGCCGCTCCGACGAATGCTAGTACGACAGTCTCTTCTGGCGGTTCTTCTCCGGTGGCTAAGTCGACCGGCGCTTCTGTTGCGGCGATCATGGGCTGGATGTTGACTTTCACCCCAGTTTGCGGAATGCGAATCAGCCAGCGGTTAACCGGCGCTTGAGGAGCTTCTAGCGAGACGCTGTTTTGCCCCGGAGATTTCGAAAAAGCCTTGGAGTATTCAAGATCGAGCGTCAGCCGTCGTGGCGAATCGCCTGAGTTCTGTACTAACAGCTTGTAGCCGTGCTCGCCACCCGCGAGGATTCGCGCCGGCTGACCTTCGATCGTCGCGGCGCGGATCGCAGCATCGCCTAGCCGTAGTGGAACTTCGTGCCAGCCTTTGCCCAACAGTTCGATTTGTAAGCTGGCCTGGACGTTGATCACATCACGTTCGACGGTTGCTTCGCTCGCGATTTCGGTGACGAGGGCTCCAATCGGCGGTCGATCATCCGCGGGTTGCGGTTCGCTGGCCTGAGCCTTCTTCCACAGCTCCTGGAATTTTTCATAGGGCACGAAAACGCCGCGGCCTTGTTCCTCGAATACCTTTTGCAGTTGCTTGTACGGAATGTAGATCGTTTGCTCGCGCCACGGCGCCAGAACGCCTCTTTCGGCGGGAGCCGATAGTTCGGGCGGTGCCATCGACGGCGACTCCGTTGAAAGTGGGTCGGTTTCTTGAGTCCAGCCAAACGCGCTGCACGTCAGGACGGTTAACGTAAACATGGCAATCGCGAGTCGGTGTGTTCTCATCTGTTCTGTTCCTCAAGCGTTCACAGCGCGTCGCGAGACGAACGCGCGGAGTCGGGCTACGAACTCGGCGGCCCATTACCTCTGTGGGATAAGACGAGCCGCCGTTTGATTTTGTTTTACAACGCCGTCAAAACGCGTAACGGGTTTGTAAATGCTACGTTGCAGCCAGTGGTGTGCTGACGAGGACCAAGCGATGCAGTCGTGAGAAAGCCCGGACAGGCGGGATGATCGGTGTGGCCAGCATGATCCAAACGCTGGACCTGCCCAAACACTCGACCGGTAGGCGACTTCGGGTGAGCTAGACTTGCGTAAACTGTTACCCGCCAGCATTGGATCAACAGCAATGAGCCAACGATCGCCTTCTCAACTCTTTGTCTTGCTGTTGCTGGTGGCCAGCATGGGTGCAGGGATGCTCGTCTCGACGTATCTCGGGACACCGAGAGGTGTCGAGAGCAATCGCGCTGATTCCACGAACGTGTCGTCGCTGGTTGCGGAAAGTCCGTAAAGTCGCCTCGCAAAAAAGCGTCTTGCGAGGCATCTTGTGGCCGTGATGATGGGCCGGTCGCCCAATGTTACCTTATCGCGATTGATAAATCTCGCGATGGATGTAGACACCCGAACCGCCTGGGATGGCGTAGTACGGGGAGCAATTATAGGGTAGCGTTCCAACTCCGTAGCCATAGGGAGCAAAGCCATAGCTGTATGGGTTGACATTGTAGAACTGGATACTTTGTTGGTGATTGTGGCCGTAGCTGGGTCGGTAGTAGCGATGAGCTGTGGTTGGTCCACCCCAGTGGCCCTGGCGGTAATTCGCGATGGCCTGCTGCTGGGCCGCTACTTGGCGGGCAACAGCCTCCTGTCGTTGGCGTGCGAAATGATCGTGAGTCTGTGCGAAGGTTGCGGACGTCACTACCAGAATGGTTGCCACAGCGGCGGTTGCGATTGCTAGTCTCATTTTGGAATCTCCCGTGTCTGATTTGTCGGCGAGGGACGAGGTCAACAGGTTCCTGGTTTTGCACACCGCGTGCCAGCGGTGACGATAAGCGGCCAATAGCGGTTTGGCGGAGTTTTCGGCAGATTTCCTCGATTAAACGAGCCCGGGGGCGTTGTCAATGTGATGGCGTCATCAATTCAAAGTGATGACGCATCTTGATGCCTCAAGAGATAGACTCGCGGGACGCGCGGTGCCATACTAGTCGCACTCACTCCAACGAAGCCCCACCGAATAAGAGAATCTCTATGGTTCGCTCCAACTCGTTCGCTTTCGTATGTCTTCTAACAGTCCTGGCCTCTCATGCTCACGCCGAGAACTGGCCCGGGTGGCGAGGTCCGCGTGGCGACGGTTCAAGCGCCGAGACGAATGTTCCAACTGAGTGGGATGGCACGACGGGGAAGAACATCCGCTGGAAGGTGGCGATCCCGGGGGAAGGTCACGCGTCACCAGTGATCTGGCAAGATCGCATCTTTTTGGTTTCGTGCCTTCCGGACGAGAAGGAGCGATTCTTGATGTGCCTCAATCGCGGCAATGGGAAACTGCACTGGCAAAAAACTGTCATGAGTGCTCCTCTGGAATCGAAGCACAATTTGAACAGCTTTGCTTCTGGAACGCCGGCAACCGACGGCGAGTATGTCTATGTTTCATTCCTGGAGGTCAACGGTCGGACCGTTCCCGCGCCCAACGTCGGCACGCCACGTCCCATTACTCCCGGCGAAATGGTTGTGGCGGCTTATGATTTTGACGGCCAGCAAAAGTGGCTCGTGAAACCTGGCAGTTTCATCAGCGCACACGGCTTTTGCAGCTCTCCGGTGCTCTACAAGGATTCGGTAATCATCAACGGGGACCACGATGGTGACTCGTATATCGTGGCGTTGGATCGTAAGACGGGAAAGACGCTTTGGAAAGTCGATCGACCGCACAAGACACGTAGCTACGTCACGCCGATTATCCGCGATGTTGCCGGTCGCACACAAATGGTTCTGTCGGGAAGCAAACACATTGCTAGTTACGACCCCGCTACGGGAAAACGACACTGGGAAATCGACGGGCCTACGGAACAGTTCGTCGCTTCGATGGTGTTCGACGGAAATCTATTCTTCATGAGTTCTGGATTTCCAGACTATCACGTCATGGGTATCCGACCGGACGGAACGGGCGACGTCACGGAAACGCACGTCGCTTGGCACCAAACCTCGGCCAAGTGCTACGTTCCTTCGCCAGTTGTTCTGGACGGCTATTTGATCGTCGCCGATGACCGAGGGACGGCAAACTGCTTCGATGCCAAAACGGGCGAAGCACTTTGGAAGGAGCGAATTGGCCAACATTTTAGCGCGTCGTTGGTTCACGCTAACGGACTTGCATATCTGACGGCGGATGATGGGGCTACGACGATCGTGCGACCAGGACCCAAGCTGGACATCGTCGCCGAGAATTCGCTGGGGGAGTACACTTTCGCATCGCCCGCGATAAGCGATGGGCAAATCTTCATCCGCGGCGAGAAGAATTTGTACTGTATCCAAGACTCCGTAGTCGCCAGCGACTGAATGGTGCAGCTTCCGAAAGACAGGGCAGGCGAACGGAGATGATACAGGTCGATGGACATGTCCACGATATTTCCGTCTCTTCGCCAGCGCGAGCATTCGCGGTAATCGCCATTCCTATGCCTGCCACAAAGCAGTTGTGGGTTTTCCAGTCGCTGTGATAGCCCGTCGCGTCCCCTACAACCGCTACAGTCGCTTCAACCTGGGTACTCCTGGCAGGAAAGACTGGTTCAGCGGGAGTTCTGGGTAATATCCGCGTTATCGCTTTACGATATATAGGGTGTGGAGGGGAGATAGGAGGTCTGCCTTCCTGACGGGATGTGAAGACCGTTGCTCCACTGCCGGATGTGACGGTCAAAATGGGTGTCGCGCGGGTCGCGAACAGGACGGTTTGATCTGAAGACTTATCGAACAAGCGGGGCGTTGCTTCCCTCGCGGCCAAACTGGGGGCCCGTTCGGCGAGCTGCGAATTTCAGACACATCGCCCTGTTCCGGCCTTCCCATTTTGTTCAGGCTTTGCGATCGCACATCTACTTTACCTGTCGAACGCTGATCGCGTTCAAGATCGCGGAAGCACCATCGCTCGCCTTCTGGAACTGAACGTCCAACCGACCATCCACGACCGAGACGTTGCGGATCGGATACACGAGCGGCTTGGCGAATCCACCGGCTGCCTGAAGCATATCGAAACGTCTCGCCACGACTCGCTCTTCGACGGCAATCGCGAACTGCCGACTGCTTGGCGTCGTGGACCAGTACTCGCAGAAATACAGATTCACATCATAAACGCCTTCCGGAACGACCGCCCGAAACGCCGTGATCCCTCGTTGCGCCGAACCCTGGACTTTGTTGGCGATTAGATCCTCGGACACACCTCGCCCGCCCTCGTGCCCAAACGTCTCGTTATCGAATAGCTTCGAGGACCGCCAACACACTCCATCGGGTGTGATGAATTCATCACCGCCGAGGTTCACGAAGAGCTCATAGAGACCTTCGTTTTCGGAAGTAAGAGTCGACGAAGGTGACATCGATCTCGGATGTGCCGACGAGGTGGCTAGAATACGAAAACATCCCAGGTTATCTTGCTGAGTTAGCTCGACTTCGAGAATCGAACCGCTGTTGAACGGCTGAGGATCGTGAACAAAGAGAGTAACGGTGGCGTGACTTCCTCGCCCCGCACCGCGCCACAACGTCTTTTCATCGCCGTCGATCAGACGCCGCATATCGTGGTCGCGGTCATCAAGGGCGGCCACAAACTCTAACGATTTGGAACTCCCCGGTACTTTGCGGTCAGACATCGTAGCGGAGATCTCAGCGAGCGCAAATCGACCTCCAATTCCGAATCCCGGTCCTGATCCCGGCAAGCTCGCGTGTGCGATCGCTTCGAGGCGGATCGCGGTGATGGTTTCCATGTCAGACTCGAACTTCAATCGATAGATATCGTCGCCACTCGCTTCCCGATGCGCGAGAATCACGCCTTCGTCAAGCATTTCAAACTTTGCTTCCGGAACGGTTTCCGTTGCGATCGGAGTCAATGCAACGAATTCAGTCTCATGTCTTGGTGCGATGCGATAGTGAACCGACAACCGCTCACCAGGAATTGGATTCTCTTCCGTACCGTCTGGCAGTCGCCAGCCGACGCTCAGATAGTCACGCCCCGTGCTCTCTTTGTGATAGGCCTCGAAATAGTAAGCCTTGCCAACTTCAAACTCGATCGACTTGTTCGGTTCAACGCGAGCTTTGTTCTCGGGAATCGCATCCTTGCTGACGAATAACCAGCCCTCTGCATTTGCTCGTATGAAAAACTCGTAAACGCCCGTCATGGGCGGGTGTAGATAGCCACGTAGACGTTGTCCGTACTGGTCATCAAAGTCCTCGGGTACCTCAAAGCAATCGAGCGTCTCGGTTTGGTTGGGCTCCGGATGCGCGGCGACGTGCTGAAGGATGTCCTCGACTTTATTTCCTGCGACGTCAGACCAAACTTCTCGCAGAAGGCCTCCACGCAATTCTGGTGGACTACCTGAGGCACCACTGTTTGCAACCGCTACCGCCACAGATTCGACGTCTGTAGATGGTGAAAGAGCTGGTACTTCGCGGCCATTATCAAATGGTGTTTGATTGACCGTCGTGGGCGGCGATACTTCACTTTCGCTTTGATGCGTATGTTCCTGTACGTCAAGAGTGAATTCGGGCAAACTCGATTCGGCGGCACTCGCCGACGGAAGCGTCACCACCTTTTCATCGTTCGTCTTGGGAGCGTCGATGTCCGTAATCGAAGATACCGGCGCTGCGGAAGCGGCTGAGTTCAACTCCTCTCGATCCAAGATCTCAGAGTTCTCGGCAACATCCAAAGTCCGCGCGATGGGAGGCGATTCTTCACGGCCTGCCAAGAGCATGGCGAAAGCAAAAGCGATTCCGATCAATCCGATCATTGAAGCAACTGCAATTGCTGGCTTAGCTTTCTGCTTCGGATATGCCTTATGAAGGGTCGGAGCTTGCGACCTTCCCACGACAGGTGCGACTTCGATCGAGGGAATTCGCGCTTTGCCAGCCTCCGATCTCGGTTGCGTACTGGTTTTGGCGGCGGACTGTCCCGCACGAAGTCCGGCGTCGTAGGCCTGTTTCTGTTCTGCTACAAGCAGGCAGCGCCTGGCGGCAGACAACTCGAGGAAGACACGCTTTGCGTCTTCAAGTTGCTCGACGGTTGCGGTGCTCTGGACATATTTGATGAGACGATCCGCGGCGCTTTCGATGGCCTCAGGATCGTCCTCGAATGCGTCCAGCCCTAACAAACGATAGTAATTTGCCGGCTGCTCGCGCGGCGGAATCCCCAGCCATTTGTGATATGGATCGAATCTACCCGGCATCACTACCCCCTATTTCAAGCGAAGCGGTAGCGATTGTTCTAGCAGACCACAGCCCCGAATTCCATCAAAATTGTGACGTTGGTTGTCTTTGTCTCGGTCGGGACAAATCGCGACTACTTCCCGGATACGAGCTGCGCGTTGGCGTTCGAGCCAGGAACGTCTACCAATTCGGCACGGATTGGCGAGGTACGCACGTCGCGATCAACGGCGAGCGTCAATCGATGCGAACCACGTTCTAGGGTGAGCTGGAGTTGGCTCTCGACGGGAGTGGGCTTGGAATCTACCCAAAGCGAAAGTCCCTCTGCAGAATTGAAGTCGAACTGGACTTCGCCGGCGGTCGTAACTTCCAAATCGAAGTGCAAGAACGTCGTCTCGGGGGTTTCGCGATGTGGTTTCAGCTGAGGAAGAGCCTCCAGGGGCAGTTCTCCGTTGACTCGGCTGTAAGCTGATGCCCACGTTAGCGCCGGGTCGTCGGTGGCGGCGATGTCGTAGCTTGTGCGATTCAAGCGATGGAACCCTTCTTGAGTCCAGGTCAATGTCTGCCAGCGGCGAACAACTCGCGCGTTTCCGATGGCAAACTCGCCGACTTTGCCGAGCTCCGACAGGAATCGCACTAGATCGACCAATTCACTTCGCGTCAAACCATCTACCGAACCATCCGGCATCAGCGAGCGCCCGTCTTGCTTCTCTTCGATCGCGCTCGTGGGGATGGCGATCTCGCGATCCTCCGAATCGCGAAGCACAATCTCGCTATCATTTTGTCGAATCGGAATCCCTGTGACGATTCGTCCATCATCCGTCGCAATCACTAACGAGTGGAAGTTCTCTTTGAGTTTGCTGTTGGGTGTAATCAGAGACTGGACTAAGTAGTCGACTTGAGCACTGGCTCCGACGCTGATCAAGTCGGGCCCTACGCGACCGCCAGCACCGCCGATGGCATGACATTTTGCACATTGAAGCTCCGAACGTCGGAAAATCGCCTCGCCGCGGTGGGCATCACCGTTGTCAGCAACTTCCGCGACAAGCTCCTGCAATAAATCTGGTGTCAGCTTCCAGCCAGCTTCCGCCAAACCGCCTGACGTCTGAATCGCAGCGATAAGCTCTGGCGATTGCTGGCTGCCGGATCGCACGGCGCGCAGAGTCAACTTTGCGACGTCAGCGTCGAGTTTTACGCCAACCAAAGCCGCAGCGACCTCGGCCGGACCATTCTTGCGGCCTAATAGCACTTCCAGGACCAACGCGGGGTCAACGCCCTGCGGAAGGCGGCCGAGTAGAGCAACCGCTCTTTGAGCGGCGAGCTTGGGAGCGATGACCGACAAGCTTCGGACGCCACGTAGTTGGTCCTCGACATTATCCAGATGGGAGAGCTGATTCAACGTCTTTACACTTTCAGGTCCGCCAAGCGCGGTGACCGCATCAATAGCCGCATCGCGCTCGCCGCGCTCCGCGGAAAGATCAAGCGCCAGCCGCGACACGAGAGCGCGAAGCGACTCTTGCTTCCAAACACCAACCGCTCGCAAAGCTGCAGCGCGTAGTCGCGCATCGTCCTCTCCGATCAAGTCGCGCAGCGAACCAAGGTCGCCCGCCGGAATAAGCATGCGAGAAGTTGTGGTTGCAACCAATGTTTCGATAATCGTAGCCTTCACCCCTGCCGGGAGACCGGAGTCGTGGCCGCTAGTCATCGCAAACACTTGCCGAAGTTCCTCCGCACCGCCCAACGTAGCGATCAGTGTCAGCACACCGGCAACGCGATCTTCGGAAACTTTTCCCTCCAAGATCAATCGCAACAGCGGCGCGACGACTTCGGGTGAATCGACGGCGTTTAAGGCGAAGGTCAGACGATCAATGTTGCCTTCAAATACGACTTCCCCTGCCATGACAGCAGGCAGCCAGTGGGTTTGCAATTCACGAATCGTGCGCCATAGTGCAAAGTCAAGGAACCGATCGAGCGGTCGTTCAAGAGCCAGAATCGTGATTTCGGCTGCCTCGCGAGACGGAACGTGTTCGAGGGCGCAAATGGCTTCGAGCCGGACTCGCGGATGTTCATCCCGCACGGCTGCTCGGTAAACAGCGATGGCCTCATCGTCAAGTTGTTCTTGCCAATCCGACACAACGCGGATTGCTGCTGCTCTAACTCGATGATCGTCGGCTTTGGCCAATTCGAGAAGTAGCTGGTGATTGCTGCCACCGACACATTGGTAAGTCCACAACGCTTCCAGGCGATGATGCTCGTAATGCACGTCGTTCTTGTCGAGCGATGTCAGCCACACGCCGAGCGCCTTTGTAACTTCGTCCCGATCGTGCGATTTTAGAATTAGCTTCGCGAACTGACGATTCCACTCCTCGGGTTCTTTCAACAAGTCAAGTAGTTCGGTGATCGAAGCATCCGTCAAGTTTGGGCGTTTGACCGGTGGACTTCCCTTTGCCGTGACTCGCCAGATACGACCATGCACATGATCCCTTCGTGGATCGCGGAAGTCGACTTCGCCGTGTTGGATGATCGGGTTGTACCAGTCGGCAATATAGATCGCTCCATCCGGACCCATTTTCACATCGATCGGACGAAACGCAACGTGAGTCGACTTGATGACTTCGACTTCCTGACGCGAAGCGTAGCCCGAGCCATCTTCGGACAACACAAAGCGGCAGACACGATGAGCACGAAAGTCATTTGTAACCAGGCTGCCCTGCCAATCGTCGGGCATGTGACGACCACTAACCACCTCCAACCCACAATGCTTGGGGCTGCCCGGATTGAGGCCACTCACAAATCGCCTTGCACCAGGCGCGGTCACGAAGACCGAACCCGGAAAGATGTAGTTGATCCCCTCACGCCCGGCTCCGTCGGTCGCGAATGATTGCCCCCAGGCGTCAAAATGATGGCCCCAAGGATTTACCAACCCGTAAGCCAAAACATCCAGCTCCAGTGTTTCAGGTCGAAATCGCCAGATGCCGCCTCCGTTCAGGCGTTTCACACCATAAGGCGTTTCGACGTGGCTATGAATGTAGATCGATTGATTCATATACAAGCAACCGTCGTGACCCCAACGCAACGTGTGCAACAAATGATGCGTGTCTTCCGTACCGAAACCAGACAATACGATCTTGCGCCGGTCGGCTTTTCCGTCGCCGTCCGAGTCACTCAGGTGCAACAGCTCGGTGCTGTTCACAACATACGCGCCGCCATCGCCAGGAATCACACCCGTAGGGATCAGCAGCCCATCGGCAAACACCGAAGTCTTATCGGCACTACCGTCCTGGTTGGTGTCCTCGATGATCAGGATTTTGTCTTGGGCTTTCTGCCCTGGCATTATCTGCGGATAGACGCTGCTGCTGGCTACCCACAGCCGACCATCGGCATCAAAGTTCATCTGGATCGGTTTCGCGATCAGTGGATCGGAGGCGTAAAGGTTCACTTCAAAGCCATCCGCCACGATAAACGAACTGCGTTCGATCTCCGGGTCGGGGTCGGGGATGTTTTGCAAGTCGCGCTGCCCAAATGTTGGGCTGACGAACAGCTCTGCGAGCATGCAAAGACACGGATAGCACAGATTCACACGGAAGGGTATTCGTTTCATAGGAGTAGTGCAAAGCTCTCTGTAATCGTTAATTCGGCCAGCGACTCGCACACGCAGTCGTGTGGCCCTCGAATTCATTTGCTGCCGTTCAATACAGCAATACGTTTCTCTTGTTCTTCTACAAGCGGATCGAACTGTGGGATCTCGACGGCATTATTGCCTTGTTCGTGTTTTCGGAACAGGAACAGATAAGTTTCGTTCTGCGGTCGGTAACGATGGAAGTAAAACTCATTCTTCAACTGAATTGCCGCCTGCAGTTCGGCGATTCGCTGATCAGGGACGGCGAAGTTCAACTCGGGCAAATCGATTCCCAGACGCTTCGCAATCTCGAATGCAGCCATCCTATAACCGTTATCCGTCAGATGCATCCCGCTGTCGGTCAAAGTCTGTGTGCCGACACGAGTCGGCGAGTTCTGCATCACGTCCATCAAATCAAACAACGAGACATAGCAAGCGTCACGCTCCTTCGCCAACTGCTCGATCGCGCGACAATACAATTTCAACTTTGTGTTATAGACAGTCGGTTCAGGCGTACCAGCCGGTCCGACGGCGTATGCGTGAGGAGAAAGCAAGACGAGGCGCGCCTTCGTACTGGCCAAATCGTCCAACAAGTGATTGAATCCGTCGACAAATCTTCGTAAACCCGGCTCACCGGCATGAGCTTCATTCGCTCCGTAGCAGATTACCAGCACAGACGGCTTCGCCTCCTTGACATCATTCACCAACCGGTTGTAACCATCGATCTGCGTTCCGAATAAAGCTCGCGAATCGCCCCATACGGTATCGCCGCTCCACCCTAGATTGCGAAACGTGATACGCATTTCAGGATGTGCAACCGTGAGCAGCGTTTCGAGATATCCGAATTGCTGCATCCGCTCGATAAAGGTCCCACCCACGAAGACGATTCGATCGCCGTTTCTTACTTCGAAAGGTGCCGACCGCGCAGCGCCAGGCAGAACAATGGTCGCGAAGATACACGCCAGGAACTCGAAACGACATAACTCACGAACCACAGGATGTCTCCCTAACACACCATTACGAACGGAATAACAGCTAAACGCGGACCCCACCGGTCCCGCGAAATGCTCAACGACTTCGCAGCAGCACCAGCCTGCAAAAACAACCACGTCGGCGTCACCCTCACTGAGCGAAAGGGGACGGGGGCGACGGTGATATGTCGAACAGTGCTATAAATAACCCGTCATCATACTTGAGCTGCCACGGGCTTTCCACATTCGGAGCGACTTCTACCGCCTGTCAGATCGTCTCGCTAGAATCAACGGGCGACAGGATCGAACGGCGCGGAGCGGAGCGCGGGAAATGGATTTCATAGCAAGAATCGAACAAGAGCGAAACAGTTCTGCCGATATTACCGCGAAGACTCAGTCGATCTACAACGAGCTGCTCCGGCGTTCAAGGTGTCTCGGAACTGGCAACTTCAAATCGATCTCTTCCGACGACATAGCAAGCTTGTTCGATTTGTACGACGAGCGGTTCTTCGATGGTCGCTGCCGAAGGGTGCTCGGCGACGCTCCGCTCAGTTTCCGACTCTCCAAGCGAATGACACAAGCGGCTGGCAAAGCGACGCGTCTGCGGCATCGCGATCGACTGACCAAACAGATCAGAACGGAATACGAGATCGCGGTTTCCACGACTTTGTTGTTTCAAACATTCCACGATATAGATCGCCCGATCGTGATGAGTGGCATCGAGTGTCGTGATCGGCTGGAAGCGTTGCAACGTATCTTTGAACACGAACTGGTACATCTCATCGAATTCCTGCTTTGGGAGCAATCGAGTTGCTCGGCCCGCCGTTTTCAATCGATTGCGAATCGATTCTTCTGTCATACCGAACATACGCACCAACTGATCACGCCGCGCGAACGGGCACTGACGAAGTTCGGTGTCAAACCGGGGAGTCGTGTTTCGTTCCGATTGGATGGACAGCACTATGTCGGTGTCGTGAATCGAATCACGAAACGCGCCACTGTGTTGGTCGAAGATGCTCGCGGAGTGAAGTATACGGACGGCAAGCGATACACCAAGTTCTACGTCCCTCTCGGACAGCTAAAGCGGCTTGAAACCTAGCCGGCAATCACTGGACGAATCGTTAATGTTTTTCCGCGGAAAAAAGTAAATCACGATCGTCGTGTCGCCCGTGTGTCACAAATACAAGGGCGTTTGAAATTCGTTCGCGACCTGTTCGCCAGATAACGTCTTGGAACGCCCGTTTCTAAGGAAACTTGGCCGCAAATCGCCCGTAAAACAAGGCTTTACGAGCATAGTGCGGCATCTTGAGTTCGGTGCCGCCAAGATTGGCATCCCAATTGCGTTACGTGTGAAATGTTAACGAAACCTATCGACCTGCTACTCAGCACAGCTAATTCAAGGAGGAAACGAAATCATGGACGACAAGCAAACACGAATCGCGAAAATCGGCCGAACCGCAGAACGAGAGATTCTCGATCGCATCGTGAACGCGATGCTGTCCGCCGAGGACCAGTTGTGCAACGCGAGCGTTCAAGAATGGACGCGTGTATTAACCGACTCATGCCGAATGCAGAAGCTGACGGAGCGCAGCACGTTGGTGACGACCTGCTAGGGTAGATCTCTATTGGCAAGTGCCGAACGACAAACAAATGCAAACCTCAAAGCTTCAAACCAAATGGCTAATCGGCAGACTTCACCGACCTCAGCTTTCCGAACTTGAGCGTTGAGCTTTATTTGCTATTTGCCCTTTGGAGTTTGGTACTTCCCGCTCACGAGCCCTAGATGTCGTAGTACAAACAAAACTCGTAAGGATGCGGTCGCAAGCGAACGGCATCGGCTTCTTGCGTCCGCTTATAATGAATCCATGTCGAAATCACATCGGGGGTAAACACATCGCCGTGTAGCAAGAAATCGTGATCATCGGCCAGCGCATCGAGCGCATCGTCGAGGGAACCGGGCGTCGTCGGCACGTTCGCCGCTTCTTCGGGCTCTAGATCGTAGATGTCTTTGTCAAGCGGATCGCCGGGGCTGATTTTATTTTGGATGCCGTCGATGGCCGCCAAAGTCATCGCGGCGAAAGCAAGGTACGGATTGCAGCTGGGATCCGGACAGCGGAATTCGACTCGTTTCGACTTCGGGCTGGGACTGACCATTGGAATACGACAAGCCGCAGACCGATTGCGTTGTGAATAGGCTAGATTGACCGGCGCTTCGTAGCCGGGCACCAATCTCTTGTAGCTGTTTGTTGTCGGGTTAGTAAAGGCGAGCAACGCAGGAGCGTGCCGCAGCAATCCACCAATTGCATAAAGCGCCATGTCACTGAGTCCGGCATAGCCGCTGCCAGCGAACAAGGGTTCTTCGTCCTTCCAGAACGACATGTGCGTGTGCATGCCGCTGCCGTTGTCCCCAAGAATCGGCTTGGGCATAAATGTGGCGGTCTTATTGTTTCTCGCTGCTACGTTCTTTACCACGTACTTATAAATTGCCAAGTCATCGGCCATCTTCACAAGCTCATTGAAACGGAGATCGATTTCAGACTGGCCAGCCGTACCAACTTCGTGGTGCTGACATTCGACGTCCAGACCGCAATCGATCATCGCCTGCATCATTTCGTTGCGAATGTTCATCATCTGATCCGCGGGCGGTACCGGAAAATAACCTTCCTTGTAGCGCAACTTGTGACCGAGGTTAGGGCGTTCGTCCTTTCCTCGATTCCACTGGCCTTCGACGCTGTCGACGTGATAAAACGCTTCACGCGAGTTCTGATCGAAACGTACGTCATCGAAAATAAAGAACTCCGCTTCCGGTCCGAAGTAGGCCGTATCGGCGATCCCGGTACTCTTCAAATAATTAACCGCCTTGCGAGCGACATTTCGTGGGTCGCGTGAGTAGTCCTCGCGTGTGATTGGATCTTGAATGTTGCAAATCATGCACAGCGTTGGAAGCGTCGTGAACGGGTCGATGAACGCCGTCTCCGCTTGCGGCACGACCAGCATGTCGCTTTCATTGATTGCTTGCCAGCCGCGTATACTCGATCCGTCAAAGCCAAGCCCATCTTCAAAAATCTCTTCCGTCAAACGCCTTACCGGGATCGTAAAATGCTGCGACAACCCCGGAAAATCCATAAAACGAAAATCGACTGCTTTCACATCTTTTTCGCGACACAAGGCAAGTACTTCGCGGGGCGTCATCGTTCGTCTCCGGAGCAAGCAACGTGGGGAATCACGACAGTTATAGCAATCCCAAGCGCAGGCGTCGCGATGTGGCCTGAGCAAACTTCCAGAGTCATTGAAGATTCCGGAGAGGTTTGATCTGTCGTCTAAACGCCTTGGGAAGCCGTCGACTGGTAAGTCTCGGACCACGCCAGCAGGTCGTCTTGCCCCTTGCGGAAGCAAAAATCGCCAAATGATTCACCCGCGTCTCGTTCCTGCTTGAAGTAGACAAACAGCGGCACGAGTTCCGGGACAACTTCGGCTTCAGGCACGAGGTCTTTGTAGATAAAATTCAGCCGATTACCCAGCAATCGCCCGCCTACCGAGACCGTATACTTTCCCGCCGTTTTCCCGACTAACCCAATATCTGAGTTGTAGGGGCGCGCACAGCCGTTCGGGCATCCCGTCATGCGAACCGTGAACTCTTCGCTGTCCAAGCCGAGCTTAGCAAGTTCGACTTCCATTTGATCCATAATCCCCGGCAACGCGCGCTCGGCTTCTGTAATCGAAAGCCCACAAGTTGGCCATGCCACGCAGGCCATCGACCACTTACGGACCGTCGATACCTCTTCCGTCAGCGCAACTTGGTTTTCGCGGAGAATCGTCTCCAAAGTGGATTTGTTTTTGCCAGCAACATCCGTGAAGAGGATGTCCTGATGGGCAGTCAACCGGATGCCTGGCTTTATCCGAGTGCAAATCTCGCGTAGCGCGAATTTCAGTCGAAGCGAGGCATCATCTTTAATACGACCGTTTTCGACATTCAGGCCATAAAACCATTTGCCGTCGCCTTGCTTGTGCCAGCCCATGTGATCGTCGAAGCCAGAGACATCAATCGGATCGGGCTCGCTCAACTTTTTGCCATAATACTCTTCGACCTTAGCTTTAAACCGTTCCAAGCCCCAATTGTGGATCAAGTACTTGAGCCGAGCATTCTTGCGGTCGCTGCGATTGCCAAAATCTCGCTGCACTTTCACGACGGCCGTTGCCAGATCGATGGCCTGATCCGGGGCGACGAAGGCAAGTTTTTTGCCGAGCGCGGGAAAGGTTTTTGCGGCGCTTGGCGTGACGCCTTGGCCACCGCCGACGAGCATGTTGTAGCCGATAATCTTGCCGTCTTTGCAGATCGCCATTAACGACAAATCGTGCGTATACATGTCCACACAGTTATCTTCCGGCAAACCGATCGACATCTTGAACTTGCGCGGCAGGTAATGCTTGCCGTAAATCGGTTCAATTTCGTGACCTTCCTTTCCGCCTCCCACCAACTCCTGTTCACCCGTGTTGAGATCGCGCAGCCACAACTCATGGTAGGCCGAAGTTCGGGGTGCGAAGTGCGCCGCAAGCTGGTCGGCTAGCGCTTGCATCTCGTCGTGGATGGCGTCGTTGCGGTGAGGCGCTGGACAGCACATGACGTTACGATTCACGTCGCCACATGCGCCCAGGGTACTCATCTGTATCTGATTGATCTTTTGAATCGTGCGCTTCAGATCACTCTTTAAGACCCCGTGCAACTGCAACCCTTGACGACTGGTGACGCGCAGCGTGGAGTTTCCCACATCGTCGGCCAAGTCGAGTTGGGCAAGCATTTGGTCGCTGGTCAATTTGCCACCGGGGATCTTCGAGCGGACCATGAACATGTAATCGCGCTTCGCTTTCGATCCACCGCCGCGCGCACGTGCATCGCGATTATCTTGCTGGTAGGTGCCGTGATGCTTCAGCAGTTGAATACTACCTTTGCCAAAGAAGTCGTTGCCATCAACCAGCTCTTCCGGGATCTCGCCGCGAAGCTGGTGGCTTGTCTCCTTGAACAGCTCGACTTCACTGGGCTTCTCGGGATCGCCCAGCGGTACATCGCCGATAGGAGCCGGCTCGGTCTCGGCAGGTGACCTTGACTTCGCTCCTTGGCCGTTCGCGCCAGATCTTGTTGGTCCTACTGAAGTCGCTTCGCTGCGGGCCATCGCGAGAATGTCTGCGGTGCTTAGTCCTGTTTTGGCAGACTCCACGGGCTTCACGGTTGAAGAAACGTCCTGAGTTTCCGTGGGCCCATTGGCGACCGGGGCTTCCGGCGTGGCGTTCAATGCCGCGAGCAATTCCTTGTATGCCATCTGCTGAATCGACTCCGATTCAAAGCCATTTACGGCATTCGCAATCGAAGGCATCTGTCGTAGTAGTTCGTTAAATCGATCGTTCGCCATGCGAACTGTCCTCTTCGAGCGGAGTTCTATGCGAGATCACGCGACGCAAACCCCGTTATCACGAAGATTTACGTTCGCAGCACGCATCTTACCTGGATAGTCAAGTCAGTATAACTTCCCTGATCGGCAAGGGCCAACTGCACAATATAGCGGAAGTGGTCTAGAATGCCCGCCCGACCAAACATGAATCGCTACTTCCCGAAAGGATGGAACTTGTGGCGGCACAACTTCTTGATGGAAAAGGGATTGCTAAACAAATCCAAATGGAGATTAAGGCAGAGGTCTCCGAGTTTATGGAAAAAAGCGGCGTGACACCGTGTTTAGCGGCGATATTGGTGGGCGAGGACCCAGCGAGCCAAGTTTATGTCAGGAACAAGGAACGGGCTTGCGAACGGGTTGGCATCGCCAGTCGACTGCACCGGCTTCCTGCGGACACGAACGAAGCCGAATTACTCGCGCTGATCGATCAATTGAACACCGATTCCGCGGTAAATGGCATCCTCGTCCAACTTCCGCTTCCTTCGCACATCGCCGAAACCAATATCCTGGACTCTGTTCACCCCCTTAAAGACGTTGATGCGTTTCACCCAGAAAACGTCGGACTCGTCGTTCAAGGACGCCCGAGGTTCCTGCCCTGTACACCTCACGGCGTCGTCCAGATTCTGCATCGTTGCGGGATCGAGATCAGCGGCAGACACGCTGTCGTTGTTGGGCGTAGCGAAATCGTCGGCAAACCGCTTGCAAACATGCTGGTTCAGCGAACCTCAAATCTCGGCGTTTCGGCCGCTAACGCAACGGTCACCGTATGTCACAGTCGAACCGTCAACTTGCCAAAGATTACGCGGGAGGCGGATATTCTGATCGCGGCGATCGGACACCCCAGGTTCATAACGGTCGACATGATTAAGCCCGGAGCAGTCGTCATCGATGTTGGCATTAACCGAACAGACGATGGTTTGGTCGGTGACGTCGACTTTGAAGCGGCACTCGAAGTCGCCAGTGCCATTACGCCCGTGCCGGGCGGAGTCGGGCCTCTGACAATTGCGATGCTGCTGTGGAACACAATCGCGGCCGCTCGGATGCAGTCCGTATGACGACCCGAGATCATTTGAACGGGTTTTCGTCCTGCGATGCTTGGAGTTAAGCTACGTGCTCACGGTCTAGTTCGCTCAACTTATCAAGCGGGACGGACAACTCCCTTCCATCGGAGCGTTTCAGCATCACCGTCCCATCAGCCAGGCCGAGGTAGATTGCCTCGACCGTGAACTTACCAGTCGCGTCCCACCAGGTACACGAGCTGGTTGCTACTACACTGGGCGAAGTGTTCGTGGATGGCCACATGGAAAACGAATAGAACGCGTCGTTCACCGATTCTAGATGGCCCAAAAACCCACCATCAATCGATCTGCGATCTAAACCTACTGAGCTTGCAGGTCGTCAAACGTAGGTCGCCAGAACGGCAATCGCGGGAACAGCAAACTGGCCGTCTCGGTTGCCACACGTGTCGACGCGATGATTTTACCCGCCTCAACAGCCTCAGCGACGTCGAGATGCCCGAGTAACAACTGCGTGAGTTGGCCACTGTCGCACTCCAAGTAACTACGTCCCAGCTTCTCGTGGAGTAGCTTCACGGTACGCTGGCGAATCGAAATTGCGTATCGTTTTCCGCCGATCATCAGTCCCAAATCGCATGGCAAGCTGAGACCCGCGTCCTTCGCTCGCTCGTGCATCAAGTCAAAGAAATCGACCAGTAGCTGCATTGGGTCGAACGCCTTCACCATCGTCACTTCACCCTGATCTGATTCGTCGAAGCATCCTCGCCCACCTGCCTCAGCAAAAATCTGATGTAAGGACTCGTCAGGGGCAGCGTCGACTCGGATGTGGTGCAGATCTCGTTCGATCGCGTCGCCGCAAGCTCTGGCAAGTAACTCGGCGGCGGCATCTCGGTGGTGGGGAGCGGTGACGAGTTCTACGATCCGGCCCTCTTGCATGACCGCGTAACCCACAATGGGCGTGAGCGTATCGTCCAACTCCAACTTGTCCGGGCCGTGTATTGCCACGTAAATGCTATCGTAGGCACGACGGCTGACGAGCCACTGCCAATACGCGTCAGTGCGTGTTAAAGGACCGTACGCGTGTTCGGATTTTTGCTTGTACAGGCGTGTTAGGGCCGCTAGTTCGACGTGGCGCCACATGCGAATACTCGTCGGCGGTACGTCCGGCGCGAGCGGGTTGTGAGCAGGTGTTTCCCGTTGCTGAAGTCTCGACAAAATGTCGCGAGCACCAGCGGTTGAGTAACTGTGGCGCGCACCGACCGTCCAACCGAATCGAGCGAAGAATCCAGGTTGACGAGTGCGCAGGAACGCCATCTGTGATCCACTTTCGATCATTGCACACTCCGCCGCATGCACGAGTTCTAACGCACAATCTTCGCCACGATATTCGGGTAACACGACCAGATCGCTAAGCGAAGAGATGGGTAACAACCTGCCGGAAAGGTGCATTTCGCGGTTAGAGATTCGCGCATGTGCGACAATCTGATTACCCCGTTTCACCAATAGCCGATCATTGGGCTCGTAAAACGGATCGTCCAGCTGTGCTTGAAACTCGGCGGAGCTCGGTTGATGGAGAACGCTGACCAACAGAGCGTGAATGTCATGATGGTCACCGGCGCGAGCATTGACGACACAGAACCCTTGCTCCGTGCCAAACCGACGCATCTCTGGAACGGAGCCGATCAGGTGGTCCGCCGTGGGGCGACGAGACTTCGTTGAAAGTGAATCCTCGCGATCAAGTCGTGACGCCTCACGACCAGGATTGCTACGCGTTATTGCAGTCGAACTCATGACTCAGCATCCCTTCTGCAAAGCCGGTCGATCCCTCGAAGCTTCTAATGTCCGTCTAACTTATAATTGTTTCCTAAAATGTCCAGTAGTAAAGGTCGTAAAGTTTTCTCTGGAAACAGACACAACGAGTACTCTCGCGAACCTAACAGTTTCGCGACACGCCGTTGGCGTACTAGATAGGCCCGCTCGCGTTGTAACCTTTCCCGCTCATTATCGACCAGGGGTTGCATTGCATCGTTAAGCTGGGCGAATTGCAGATGACGATCGACGCGTTGTTCGTAGTCCGGTTTCATCCCGATCAATCGAGACTTGGCATTTACCAACGACACCGCCTCTCGCGCTGAAGCAAGGTAACGCTGTGGATTGAAACGCAGTTCCCTCAGCTTCAGCTCTATTTCGCGAATATCTAGGTCGGAGACTTCGCGATGTTGGATCGGCAATTTGGCCGTCGCTGTAACCGTCAAGAATTCGGGCGCAGCAAACCCGAAGAATCGTTGGACGATCGCGTCGGTAAGCTGGTCGTACTTGGCGCCACCGATCCCGTGAATGAACAGATCGCAAAGGAAAATTCTGGCAAACATCGTCGTGAGCAGCGCCCGAGAGCGCAACTTGACACCTTGGTCGCGCAACCGTTGTAGCTGGTCGATAGCTGCCTCATTTGGACCGTTTGGAAAAATCGATAGGTGGTGGCGGTCGGTTTCGAGGTCACTGATCTCGATCCCGTCACGAACCGTGCGAGCGAACAGCCGTCGTCGTCTTGGATCTGACGAAGACCACAACCAGAACGGAGCCTCAAACCACTCGCCGTCTTGGACTAGCGGTGGAACTGGATGTGAGCGGCTACGTACGCGATTGACACGCCGATACTCGAACAGCGAGTCGTTATAGATCCGCTGGAATTGCGGTAGACCTCCAAGAATCGTTGCGGTGAACCAACGAAACGTATCGCTATCACAGACATGACTCAGCGGCAGTTCCAAGGTCTTTAGTCCCCAAGCAGCCTCCAACTGATGGCGCGCTTGCGAGATCAAAGACCCGAGACTTTGATTCGCTTGAGATGCCGCTATCGCCTCCGGCCAAAGCTGATTGACGAGGGGCTGGCCGATATAGGGACTTAGTGTCGCGCAGACTCGCTTCGCAAACGAACCGAATAACTTGGGATCAACTAGTCGACGCTCCTCGTAAGGCATCTCTTCCTGCATTTGATCGAATGCTACGGACTCGAGCGTGGGTGAGTCGAGCGTACCCGTCGGAACTCGAATTGCAGGCTGGCGCATTGTATCGTTGTCGATCAACAGGTTGATGGCAATCGCGTGATGAGTACGAGCGAGATGGTCAAGAACGAAGTTCTTGTACCATACTCCGGGATGATATAACTCGGGTTGATGGCCCGTCATCACGATCGATGCCTTCGAGTCGAGCGGCGAAACGTCAACATCTCGATAGCGACTTGTGTACTCAATGGCTGCTCGCAGAACGTGCAATCGCGCCGTGGCCGATAACGTCGCAATCGATCGGTCGCTCAACTCGAGTTCCTTTTTCCGATCGACCGCGCGGCTTGCGGAGAGAAGTTGCGAAACTGTGGACAGTGGAGGATCGACCAACCGTCCACCATGATCCTGGGGACTCCGCAAACGACGGTACTCGATCGCGTTCTCGACGCGATTCATCAGACGCCGTCCAGCCGATCACCACCGCGCCGGACGCGGTGCAAGTCGGAACCGCGTTGGCCGTCACGATCGAGGTGGAAAGTGATAGGCCGACATTGCGACACAGGAAATCGGTCCAGTAGCGGAGACATATACTGATCGTAAACGATAATTAGGTCTCGAAATCTAACGACTCCGGTTATTCTATGTCGTGCGAAAGGCGAGTCAACGCGTGCATCGTCAAGACCTTTGCCAGCAATTGCATCGCGTCACAACTCTGACGTGGGTAACACCGCCCCCAATTCACGGAGCAGTTGCAGACCTCGTTGCCGTTGATGAGTTGCTTCATCTTCGACGATGCCTTCATCAATTAACGCTCGTGCCTTGTCGTACCGAGCGCCAAGGTGATCAGCCACTGTGGAGGCCTTCCGAAAGTAAGCCAGCGCCATTTCTCGTTGCCCCAAAGCTGCGGCCACTCTACCGCTGGCTCGTAGTGCGTGGGGCATGTAGTTTGGAAAGCGACCACCCCAGAAGCGAGCCCTGCGCGCCATCCGGGTTGCCTCGCGAAGTGTCTTCGCATCGAGAGACACACAGGATTCGAACCAATTCGCCCCGAGCAGCGCCTCCGCAAGCAGCGGGTAGCATCTCGCCGAATAGTCGACGAACGCCCAATTCCTTTCGATGATGGCTCGTGCTTCCTGAAGCGACTCTAATGCCTCCTTGTAGTTTCCTGATTGCAAATGCACGAAACCGAATGTTTGCAATGCTGTGGGAATGACGATGATGTTGTTCTTGGCTGTGATCATCCCAAGCGCACGTTGCAGGTATTGCTGTGCATCATCGAGTCTGCCCATTCTCGCGAAGGCATTGGCAACGCCGTATGCTCCCCAACAGGTCCCTTCTGAGTCGTGAGCAATCTCGCCGATTTGCATTTCGAGTTTGGCGTATTTGATTTCGTTTTCGTTGTCACCGCGAATGCTGTACAAATGCCGAAGATTGTGGCAAAAGAACATCCTGGGCCATGAATCTCCTCGCCGATCAAGTACGTCGAGCGATTCAAGCAACGCTTGTTCAGCGTCCTCGAGGCGTCCGGCGAAGTAGTGAGCACAGCCGACTTGCCCTTTTGCGACAGCTTGTGCCTCGGCGTCTCCGGTGTCCGCCGCGTATTGGAGCGCTCTGTTGAGCGCGCCCCGGGCGAACCCATTAAGTGACAAGATGCCAAAGTTCAGTGCGTGGCGACCGTGAGTTCGGCACATAAAACTTGGTTCGGCTAATTTACGGGCGAGCACAAACTGTTGCCCCGTTGCCTGGACGCAACGAATGATGTTCCGTTGAGCAAACAGGTATGCAAGATGATCCCAGATATCGAAGGCGATCATCGCCTTTTCTCGATCTTTGTCTTTCACAGCCCGATTGACGTGCAATGCTCTTGGCGTGAAATATCGCCCTAAGTTGACAACACCTCGCACGCCCGCCCACACGACGCTACGCGGCAGGGCTAGTCCAAGTTCGTGAAGTCCCTTTTCAAAACACTTCAACGCCTCATCAAACTCGCCGATGCGGAAGCGAATCGCGCCGATACGCTCATACATCCTCGCGCGTTCTACGGCATCGCCACTCGTTTCGAGGTGTTTGTTGAGGTACTGAATTGCCAGAGCCGTCCGCCCGGCGGCGCTGTGCGCGGTCGCGAACATCTTCCAGAGTCGCCGCGTCTTGGCTTCCTCGGCAAACTCCGCCGATAGCTTCTCGGCGCGCTCGAGGTGTCGCACCGCATCGTCGACGGCATACGACTTCAACGCTCCTTCGGCAGCCTCCAACAAGTAGTGAAATGCCTTATCGATAACACGACCTTCGTAGAAATGGCCAGCTAGTGCTTCGATCGATACGTTGCGACCATGTCCGAGGCGAGCCTCGAGCGCCTCACCTGCGCGACGATGCATTGCGACGCGGCGGCTCGCTGACAACTGCTGATATGTCAATTCACGAAGCAAATCATGCGAAAACTCGAGTTCCGGCGTAAGGCCTGGCCTTTCAAACACCAATTGCCGCGCCAGTAACTCGTCGACCGCATCGAGGAACTCGGTTTCCGGTACGTCTTGCATAACTTCACGCAGTATGTCTACATCGATTACTCGGCCTAACGATGCACAGGCCCCTAGCACGTGACTGGCGGAGGGAGAAATGGTGCGAAACCGAGCTTGCAGGACTCCGCGTACAGAATCGGGCCACGTCTCTTCATCACCCGTCGTGTCGTCTAACCTCCACGAATCATCATCGCGCGCGATTCGACCGCTGGACTGCCAGGCACGCAAGCTCTCGGCAATGAAAAATGGGTTGCCATGGCATCGCTGATGTAGTTGCTCGACGAGCCTGTCATCAACATCAACGGCGCTGCACCCGAGTTGCAACGAGATCAGTTCGCGACTCTCGTCGGCGCTCAGAGATCCGAGCTCTACGACTTGGGCATACCGCTCGCGTTGCAACTCCTTAGCGAATTCGTCGAATCCCACTTCGCCCGACCGGCTGGTTCCACCAATAAACAATCGCGAGAACGTCGCGTTGCTCTCCACACATCGCTCTCGGCTGCGGTAAAGGCCTGTCGCCAAGTGCCGAAGCAAATCTAACGTACCGCGATCCGCCCACTGCAAATCCTCGATAAAGAGGCAAGTACCACGCGCAGCACCAACTTCGATGAAGAATGTCGCAATAGCGCGCAGGACATAGTTTGTCTCGCGGCTCAAATCAACTTGGCGGAAAGCTTCGCCGGGCAACCATTGGCGTAAGTCAGGTGCAATACGAAGCAACTCCGCGGAATACTCACCGATGATGTCTTTGAGCGTCGCTCGATTTGCCGTGCCCGGAGCAGTCGTTGGCGCCAACACGCCGAACGTCGGGGAAGCATCACAATCCGGTGTCGACAAATCACTCTCATTCGCACTCGCGAGCATCTGGCGTATGATCTCGACGAACGGTTGGTATGGGGCGAGGTTTCCCTCGAAGCAGCGACCCTCGTAAACATCGGCTCCGTTGCGCCTCGCCATGCGCGAAACGTCTTGTTGTAGGTAGCTCTTGCCGATACCCGCTTCTCCTGTCAATAACGTCAGCGACGGGATGGGACGCCGCACCCATTCTTCGCGAGTCAGGTTCATCGGACTTAGAGACGCTCGCAGTACTTCGCCAAGCGTTGTAATCTCCTCGGCACGCGCGATTATCATCGGGTTCACGACCGTTGTCTCGGCATCGCGTTGCGGCGAGTCGAAACCGGAATAGCCGAGATGCTGCCCGATCACTCGCTGTAACATCGACGCCGACGCCGGGCGACGAGTCGGATCTTTGTCCAAATAGCGTAATACCGCTTCATCGAGGTCCACCGGGATCTGTGCATTAAAACGACGCATGGACGGCGGCTGTTGTGCCAATTGTGCTCGCATTAGTGCCTGCATTCCAGAATCGCGAGCCTCTTGAAACGGATGTTGTCCTGTCAGCGTCTCGTAACACACGATTCCGAAGGCGTACAGATCGGCCCGGTGGTCAATCGCGTTGTTAGCAATCTGCTCAGGAGCGCAATAGGCCAAAGTTCCAACAAAGCCGGCATCGACGCTCAATGACGACGGAGAACCATGAAACCGAGCCAAGCCGAAATCGGTAAGCTTGAGGTCGACCGACGCGCCATTTGGACGTTCGTCGTTGCCAAATTTGACAAGTAGGTTAGATGGCTTGATATCGCGATGGACAATCTTTCGCGAGTGAACAAAATCAAGGGCATCAGCAGCCTGATAGATCGCAGTTAGGATCGTGGCCAGAGGCTTTCCGGCGAGCGAAGTAATTGGTTCGCCGCAGAAGACTTCCATCGTGAAGAACGGAAACTCCGACGTCTCGGCGAAGTCATGCACTCGGATACAGTGGGGGTGGTCTACCGCAGCCACCACCCGAAATTCGCGAGCGAAGCGCTTCCGGGAAGTGCCGGCGAGAGAAGTTTTCATAATCTTGAGAGCGACTTGCCGATCCGTTTCCGGGTCCCTGGCAAGATAGACGTTGGCCATCCCGCCCTCGCCAAGCTTTTCGATCAGGCGATATCTCTCGTTGATGATGTCACGCACTGGCAGCTCGGAACAACAGTTCACTTACATTAAAGACTCGCTCGTTGTAGGGGCGAGTCTAAAGCAGTGGAGTGACGCTATCAAGCCATTGTCGCAACGAGTTAGAGGCCATCAGCACAGTTGGACAGCGCGAGTTGCTCGCTGTCGCCTCCAACGGCAGCGATGCTGCGGTCGAGTACTAAGTGATAGTACTCCAGTCGCGTCGCAGCGTCGTCGAGCACTCCTCCAAACGAACGCTTCTCCTCCAGATAGACCAGCGGTACTGGAAGCTCGATGATGCGTAAGTCCGCATGGGCCGCCTGGACCCATAGTTCTAACGGCATCGCGTAGCCATTCTCCGTGATTTGCAGAGAGCGCATCGCGTCGACACGATAAGCCTTGAATCCACAGAAGGCATCCGTCAAGCACAAGCCCAAACGTCGGTTCAATTCTGAGGTGACTTGCACGTTGATCCGTCGTCGTTGAGCAGGCGGTTCGCTGTCACCTTCATAATGCTTCAAGTAACGACTGCCCGAGACGATATCGACACCGGGCTGTTGACACGCAGCGGCAAACAGCGGGATGCGTTGGGGTTCGTGTTGACCATCACAGTCGATCGTGACGACGACTTCGTAGTCGTGCTGTATTGCATACTCGAATGCGCTGTGCAGGGCGGCACCGTATCCCCGATTGACGACATGCGTCACAACTTGGATTTCTTTGTGCTTGGCGAGCAACTCGGGAGTCCCGTCCGTCGATCCGTCGTCGATCACCAGTATGTTGTCACTGTATCGACGTACCTCGGCCAGCACGCGGTCGACGTGTCGTTCTTCGTTGTAGACGGGCAGCGCAGTTAACCAATGTTGTGACATGCGAAGTCGATGCCAATTTTGGGGTGGACGCGATTACTTAAAGCAAGGCGGCGGGGTGGGAAACGTGCCGATTGCCTCCATTCTAGGCAGCCCCCCTTCGGAGTCAACGCTCGGTTTGGAAGGCGATCGATGGATTTTAGATTAACGGGTCTCTAAACTGCTTGGATCGTCGATCGATGCACCGATTCTGTGACATGTAACACTTATTACGAAAGACTGGATCGCTTATGGAAGGCCCCCTAATCATTGCTGCGATTGTTCTTGCCATGGGGGGTCTTGTCACCGCGATTATCGTGTGGAGTTTGCATGTCGAGAAGAAACGCACCGAGGGGATGCGCGAGTTTGCAGGCGCCTTGAGCCTGGAGTTCTTTGATACCGCACCGCCAGAAGTGCAATCGAAAGTCAATCGCTTCCAACTGTTCAACTCAGGGCGAGGCCGGGCGATGAAGAACGTCATTTTGGGACAGACCGATGCGGTCTCGCTGACGCTCTTCGATTACCAATACACCACCGGCACCGGAAAGAACGCGCGGACGTATATGCAGACGGTTGTGGCGATGGACTCCGAGCGATTGCAACTTCCCGAATTCACCATGCGTCCCGAGCATCTTTTTGACCGGATCGGTGCTGCGATCGGACTGCAAGACATCGACTTCGAGGATCACCCCTCGTTTTCATCCATGTTCGTACTCAAAGGTACGGACGAGGCGGCGATACGCAACTTCTTCGATATCCCGTTGCTCGATTTTTTCGTCGAGCGAACTGGGATTTGCTTCGAAGCGGCCGGCGAGATGTTCATCTATTACCGAGCCTCAAAGCGTCAACCGCCGGACAAAATGCGCGAATTGCTGGAGGAAGGATATTCCGTGTACCAGGCCTTCGTCGAACGGGTCTCACGCTAGGTCACCAGTGTCGGGAAGCAAAGCGAGCGTGCTCCTGATGGTTAACTCATTTGGCTTGGAAGGCGCGGCGCGTTCGCAATCGCTTGGAGAGATTAGTACACTCTTTAAATCACCGGTAACGATGCTGCAATAAGGATGCAACTTGATGTCTATGCACACTCCGCTCCGTCAGAGTTCCCTATGGCAAACAACGCTTTTAATCGCGATAGCAATTGCGTGTCCAGGTTCACTTTCTAGCGCCGAGTCGACTTTGGAGCTTCCGGCTCGTCACCGCATCCCACAAGTCTCGGGAGATTTTTCCGTCGTCGAGTCCTCGTTGAACTGGGAGGCCAAGAAGACTGCCATCGTGGTCTGTGATATGTGGGACAAGCATTGGTGCGTGGGGGCAACTCGTCGCGTCGGCGAGATGGCTGGCAGGATGAATGAAGTCATCGCCGACGCACGCAACAAAGGCGTTTTGATCATTCACTGCCCAAGCAGTTGCCTGGACTATTACAAAGAAACTCCAATGCGGAAGCTCGCGCAACAAGCTCCTGCGGTCGAAACGCAGGTGCCGTTGGAGCGTTGGTGCTATCTGGACAAGGATCACGAAGCGGCATTACCCATCGACGACTCCGACGGCGGCTGCGACTGCTGGCCACCGTGCAAAAACTATCAAGCCTGGTCGCGCCAAATCGATGCCATCAAGATCGTCGAGGGCGACGCAATTACGGACAACTCCGAGGCATTCTATTTGATGAAACAGTGCGGTATCGACAACGTGATCGTTATGGGCGTCCATACGAACATGTGCGTTCTGGGTCGCCCGTTCTCGATTCGTCAGATGGTGAATCAGGGGCAGAACGTCGTACTCATGCGCGACATGACCGACACGATGTACAACTCACGGATGAAGCCTTACGTGCCGCATACGAAGGGAACGGAGTTCGTCATCGAGCATATCGAAAAGTACTGGTGCCCGACGATTACTTCAACGACGTTTACTGGTAAGCCACCTTTCGTGTTCGCCGAAGCCTCGCAGCCGCATGTGGTGTTCATGATCGGTGAACAAGAGTACGAAACGAAAGTCACCTTGCCGGTGTTTGCCGAGAAACATTTGGCACCGCGCGGAATTCGCTCGACGATCATACATGCTGACGAAATGGACAAGAATCACTTTGCGGGACTCGCGGCCTTGAAGACTGCAGATTTGCTTTTCGTCAGCGTACGACGCCGTTCCCTGCCGAAGGAAGAACTAGACTTGGTGCGAGAATTCGTCGCGGCTGGCAAACCGGTCGTTGGAATTCGCACCGCCAGTCACGCATTCCACACCAAGGGGGAACATCCAGAGGGGCATGACGAGTGGCAGGCCTTTGACGGCGAAGTTCTTGGCGGAAACTACCATGGACATCATGCCAATGGCGTGACCAGCGTACTAAGCCTTGCCGAAGGTGCAACTGGCCACGCGATCTTAGACGGTGTGTCGGTGACCTCCTTCATCGGGGGCGGATCTCTATATCAAGTCAGTCCACTAGCAAAGTCCGCTCAACCCCTAATCTTTGGCACGATCCCCGATCATCCCACGGAACCGGTCGCCTGGACAAACCAACGCGGTAATCACCGTGTCTTCTACACATCGTTAGGACACGTCAGCGATTTCAGCAGCGATGACTTCAATCGATTGTTAGCGAATGCGGTCGTGTGGGCACTGGAACGATAAGTTCCGCTGAGGTGGTCGACGGGTCGTGTAAATGCGCATTGCGGTGTTCGATCGCCTTATAAAATGATGCGCGTGTGCAGTATTCTTCGCGCGTGTGCGATAGACTGAATCAAAGTCAACCACGAAACGCATTAACGCGGCATATTTGTTCGGTCACCTGGCCACTTCTGGTATTCATTTTTTTCTATGGCAAAGCGCAATCGGCAGCTACTCACTCGGTCAATACCGACGGCCCTCTTAGAAGACTCTCACGACGTCATATGGCAGGCAGACGAAGGGGGTAGATTACACTACCTGAATCTGGCCGGAGAGCGTCTGTTTGGGCGATCGCTGCAAAGTCTCGCGACACAAATTCCTTGGTGGTCAGGTATTGTCCATCCAGAGGATCGCGAAGGTTTCGAGGCAAGTTTGGTTGCGAAGAGTTCCAAGCGATTGCCGTTTCGCATCGTGCGTCCCGATGGGAGCAACTTGGCAGTGGAACACCACGTAGAGCGGATTGAAAATGCCGAATGCGAGATAGAGTTGTGGGGAGTGGTTCACGAGGCGAAAGATTTGATCGACCAGGAACGCGCGCTCCGTGAGGCCGAAGCGAGTTACCGGACCTTGATCGATAGCTTGCCGCTATGCATGTTGGTCAAGAATTGCGATGGTGAACGAACGATTGCGAATAGTCGCTATCTGGAGTTGCACGGAAAAGAGCTCGGAGAAGTGATTGGCAAAAGGGACGCCGACTTATTCCCGCCAGAACTGGCGAAAAAGTATACGCTCGATGATCAAGAGGTACTTCGCACGGGAGCCATTCTCCACGGGAAGGAAGCATATCGAACGGCTACCGGCAAGAATCTATGGATCGAGCGAATCAAGTGTCCGTTACGCGATGCCGATGGCCGAATCACCGGTGTGCAACTGCTGTTCTGGGACATAACGGAGGCGAGGCAAGCCGAGGAGGCCTTGGACAAAGAGCGGTATCTCCTGCAAACCCTCTTGAGAACGATCCCCGACGCTATCTATTTCAAAGACCGGGAAAGTCGCTTCTTACGCATCAGCCAAAGCATGAGCGAGAAGTTTGGATTGAAAGATCCCTCCGAGGCAATTGGGAAAACAGACGCGGATATTTTCACAGCTGAACATGCACAGCAAGCTCGTGCCGACGAAATCGCCATCATGGAATCGGGCGAACCACTCGTCGCATCGATCGAAAAAGAAACGTGGCCCGATCGCGAAAACACCTGGTGTTCATCAACGAAAATGCCGCTCCGCGACAGCAACGGTGACATCGTAGGAACTTTTGGCATCTCGCGCGACATCACCGAATTGAAGAAAGCCGAAGACGAGTTGCGAGAAGCACGTGACGCGGCGGATGCCGCCAACCGCGCAAAAAGCGAGTTTGTCGCGAATATGAGCCACGAGATCCGCACGCCGATGAATGGCATCATCGGGATGGCCGAGTTACTGGTCGATACGACTTTGACGCGAGAGCAAGCCGATTATCTGGGGATGATACGGCAGTCCGCCGACTCGCTACTTCGGCTTCTGAACGACATCCTCGACTTCTCAAAAATTGAAGCAGGTAAGCTCGAACTAGAATCCGTGCCTTTCAATCTTTCGGATTGTGTCGGCAAGACGACCCAGACGCTGTCCGTCCGCGCCGCAGAGAAAGGGCTGGAACTCGCATGTCGGATTGCACCTGAAATACCCGAGCGACTACTTGGTGACCCCGGTCGCGTGCGACAGCTGATTGTCAACTTGGTCGGCAATGCGATTAAGTTTACGGACGCAGGTGAGGTGCTCGTCGAAGTCACGGAAGCTAGTCGCCAGAATTCGAGCATTCGCCTTCATTTTTCGGTCAAAGATACAGGGATCGGCATTCCTAAAGACAAGCAGCAAAAGGTCTTCGAAGCGTTCACGCAGGCCGACTCGTCGACGACGCGCCGTTATGGAGGAACTGGCCTCGGCTTGGCAATTTCGTCTCAGTTGGTTCGGATGATGAAGGGTGAAATCTGGATTGAGAGCGAAGTTGGTAAAGGCACGACGTTTCACTTTACGGCTGAGTTTCTGGTTGCAAATAATCAGCCTAATTTCGCCGCGTTCGAACGACCAGCGCTCGCCGGTCTGCCAGTTTTGGTCGTCGATGACAACCAGACGAATCGGCGAATCCTTGAAGAAATGCTCAAGAGCTGGCGTCTTGCCCCGAAGACCACTGCCAGCGGCGTCGAGGCCCTGACAGAAATGCAGCGCGCGGCAAACTGCGAGGAAGCATATCCATTGGTCTTGTTGGACTGCATGATGCCTGGAATGGACGGTTTCACACTTGCTCAGTTGATAAACGGTAATACCGCGCTTGCACATCCCGCGATGGTCATGATTTCTTCAGCCGCTCGCCCAGGCGACGCCAAGCGTTGTCGTGAAATTGGGATCTCGCGTTATATGACAAAACCCGTCATCAAATCGGAGCTGCTCGACACGATCCTGGAAGCGCTGGATGAAAACGCACTCGAACCGACGAACGCGGACCCAGCCGAACTCGGGAAACCGCTAGGCCGCTCATTGCGTGTATTGCTCGTCGAAGATGGGCTCGTCAACCAGCGTGTGGCGGTTGGATTCCTTGAACGAGCGGGGCACGAGGTCGTCGTCGCCGAGAACGGAGAGGCGGCCGTAAGATGCTGGGAAGATCAGCCGTTCGACATTATCTTAATGGACGTTCAAATGCCCGTCATGGACGGTTTGAAAGCAACGACTGTGATCCGCAGACGAGAGGCGTCCTCAGGAAAGCGAACACCGATCATTGCCATGACGGCCGCCGCGATGAAGGGTGACAAAGAGCGCTGCCTGGAAGTGGGCATGGACGATTATATCTCCAAACCGATCGCGCCTGCCGCGCTGTTTTGTACGATGTCAAAGTTTCTGAACGGAACTCCCGCGGAAGGTGTTGAAGGAAGTCGCACCGAGCAAGCCAACCCTATAGGAGCTACGCTTGATCCAAAAGACATTGTTGATTTTGACGTGGCGTTGAAGCAAGTTCCCGGCGGCGTCGAAGTCCTGCGAGACCTCGCGAGAATCTTCTTGTCGGAGTGCCCGAAACTCTTGAAGGATTTGCGTCAGGGCTTGGCAGAAGAGAGCGTCGAAATGACACAACGAGCCGCACACACTCTCAAAGGAGCAGCAAGAATCCTCGCTGCCAATCAGCTCACCGAGGTCGCAGCCGAGTTTGAAGTTCTAGCTAAGGAAGAGCAGCTCGAACTCGTCCGAGCGCGACTCAAAGAACTTGAGGCTGCCGTCGCCAACGCCTGTCACATCATCGAGGCGTGGCGCGGCTGATCGGCACCGTCAGTCGCCCGCGATCGCTTTTTCAATGTGAAAGACTTTGTCGAAGCGACGGCTCGAGAATTGGTCATAGACGGACGGCGAAACATTACAGAGCACCAACGCGGTGTCGACAGTCTTGGCCTTCTTGTGAACAATCAGCAACATCGAAATTGCTACATTGGAGACGTATTCGACATTGGAGAAATCGATGCGCACCTCAGTCGCATCGACACGTCGCACCAAGTTCTGGAGTCGATTTTTAACGGTTTCCATTGTGACGACGCTGACCATTCGTCTTTCGTTGATCCGAACGAGAAACAAGCCAGGCGAAGATTCTGACTTTTCGATTTCGATCGTCCGCTCGCGTGACTCTTGACTTGCCTTGCCGGATTTTTCATCAGACTTTGCCTGCCGATTCCGTTTGGGCGCATAGCTGAGTGCTCGAATCAGCCACTTGGCATGAACCTCGCTCTTGACGAGATAGTCCGCTGCGCCTTGATGAAGTGCATCCAACGTCAGCGCTTCGTCATCGACGCTCGTATAGATGACGACTGGAACCCGAGGAACTGCCGCATGCAAAACTCGGAAAGTGTCGATCCCTTCGCTATCGGGCAAAGTCAGATCTAGCAGCACCACATCGATCCCGCCTCGCGAAAGACGCTTTATGCCCGCAGCGAGTGTGTCGACGTCATCGATTGTGAATTCCAAGCTATTCGATTCGGCCAGCATCAATCGCGTCAGCTGTACGACCGTCGGGCTGTCTTCGATCTGTAGAACGTGCAATGCTGCAGTCATGCTATTGTGGATTGATGGGAACCTGGCGTGGACTCACACTTCTTCACCGTCTTCATCACGGCGTTTCACTAGCACGACTTCCGTACCATTGTCGTTAAAGCGGACGTCATCCAAATGCGATCGCATGAGCATAAAGCCACGCTCGTTCGTTGTCCTCAATGCATCAAGATCCTCTACTCCGGGGACGTTTGCCGCGTCGAATACAGGACCGTCATCGGGCTCAGTGCGAAGCGTAAAGCGCGCTTTATGCCGATCGATTCGCACACCGAGCTGAATCGTTCGATCTCGGTAAAGGGCGTTCTGCAGTGCCTCCTTGAGGCCGACTCCCAAACGATAAGTCTCGGTGGCGTCAAACAAACGCATCCCACCGATGATTTGCTGTAAGTACTCAACCAGCGGATCTACCATTGCCGCGTCATTGCTCAAATCCAACTCAAATTGAACGACTTTGAAGCACTCCAGCAGTTTGCCGTGCGTACGTTGCGCTTGTCGAAGCGACATGACGTCGTGCGTCGTGTTGAGCAACCAGTCATTAAGCATCCGCTTCGGCACGTAACTCGCCGCCCCTTGCGCCAAAGCGTTCATTGCGACAACCTCCGTCCCACCACCTGTCATAAGAATGACGGGGGTATCTGGATAGTCAACGCGGATCGTAGTCACTAACTGCAACCCATTGATGTCCGGCATCATTAGGTCTGTCACAACAAGGTCGACTCCACCCGCGTGCAAGCGATCTAGTGCAGCTCGACCGTTGTCGACGGTTTCGACCGTAATCTGCGGGTCTTCATTCAAGATTCGCTTGGCGAGCTCGCGATCAAGCGCCGAATCATCGACAATCAGGACAGTAGTCATGACATCTCTCCACGCGGATTTGGCCTTGTTAAATCGCTCGAAATTGCGTTGTTCACGGTCATCCGCCCGATGAGCTTACGCCCAACTTTCTTCCGTGAACTCGCAGCCGGCGAATGTGGCCGACCATTACCGGCAAACCTATCCGGATTCGTGGCAGCTTCGCGGGACCCCGAGGATCAGATGAGTCGACTCCGATTCCTGTCAATCTTTGACCCTCTACGATGAAGGTTTCAGGTTCAGTTGTCAACGGTTAGTAACACTCAAATCAGCCTAACTCATACTGCACAATGGATTTGCGGGTCGGAACGGGCGCTCTAAAAAGTTTGCCTCGCTCCAGCGAAGCGCAACTGTACCGCACACCTTTGCGCCTTTTGGTCACACTTTCCACGTCGCTGCACACTAGAAACTCCGTTGGTCCACAATCAACGGTTGAACGCCGTGCTCGTGGCGCAAAGTTTGCTTCTGGAGCTTCTTTAGGTTTGAATTGTGCGTTGTATCGGAGGCAACGCCAACCATCGAGAGGAGAACACTTCCATGCGAAAAATCATTCTGTTTGCGGCGTCGATCTGTTTGTTGGCAATCGCGGCGTCACGCGCCGAGGACGAGACAAAGGAGGAGGAGCCGAGCATTTGGATGAAACAGAAGCTCGTCTACTCGCAACGGATTCTTAACGGCTTGGCGACGGAAGACTTCGAACTGATTACGGAAAACGCCACGGCGATGAAAGGGCTAAGTCGCATCGAAGGGTTCGTACGCGGCAAGACCGAGGGTTATAGAACTCACTTAAAGACCTTCGAATTCGCAACCAACGAGCTAATTCGGAACTCAGAACAGCAGAATCTCGATGGTGCAACGCTCGCCTTTACACAACTGACGATCAGCTGTGTCAATTGCCATAAGGAGATACGTGGGAACTAGAGCCTTAAGCGTCTTGTGCTTCGCTTCTTCAGTCATGCGACTCGTACCTGCACAACCATGAGGAGGCACATGCGTATGAATGTTCAAGAATTCCTGACGGGACGTCGAGTCGCGTATGATGCTATCTCGCATCGTGCTACGTACGGCTCTCAGCGTCTTGCGCGAATGCTCCACGTCCCAGGGCGCGATGTCGCCAAGACGGTCCTGTTGCGGGTCGACCGCGGCTCCACTTACTTGGTATGCGTGCTCCCGGCAACAAAGACAGTTGACTTGCAAAAGGTTTCCGCGGCATTGGGCGGATGCCAGGCCGAGTTGGCGACTGAAGTCGAGATCATGCGGCACTGTCCCGACTGTGAGTCCGGAACATTGCCGCCCTTCGGAAGCCAGTACGGCATGAAGACACTCGTTGAGCAAAGCTTGGTCTATGACAACGAGATCGTCTTCGAAGGCAATAGTCATCGCGAAGCCATTCGTATGCGGTACCAGGACTTTCAAGCGATCGAGCAGCCGCTTGTTGCAAGCTTCGCTGTGCGACTTCCTTCGTAAGCTGTCGAACGACGCCTCCGCTTTTCGATTCTTCGGAGCACGAGAAGCCTCCCGCCAAAAACATCGGAATATCTCGTTCGCGATGTGCAAATCTGACTTATCGCTGAGCTTCGCGTATAATGGTCGGCTGTCGTAACATCACCACTAGCCCCACAGCAATTTGGACTTGCCGATGTCTTCGCGGTGCCTTCCGACTTACTTCACTTGTTTAGCGATCTTTGCCGCTTTAGGTAGCATTGCTGCTGGCCAGTCCGAGCAACTTGACCCCGAACACGCTCGGCAAATGGCTGCGGGCCGAGAACTATTTAAAACGGAGGTGCGCACCGTTTTGGCGGGGCGCTGTCTGAAGTGCCACGGTGGTGCAGCGACCGAGGGCGAGTTCAGTCTTGCGACGCGCGAAGCTCTTCTTCAGGGCGGAGCCAGCGGAAGTGCAATTGAACTTCGAAAGTCATCTTCCAGCCGCCTGATGCAGCTCATCCGCCATGAAGACGATCCCGTCATGCCCGAAGATGGGGCCAAGCTCGACCAACGGCAGATTGATGCGATCGCCAAATGGATTGACCTCGGCGCCCCATACGACAAACCGCTTCACGCCGCTTCCGACGATGATCCGCTAGCCTGGACCGATCGCATGATCGATTCGTCGGCACGGGATTTCTGGTCGTTCCAACCATTGCAAGTCGGCAATCCACCTGCGATTTCAAACGATTCGTGGGCGAGAACTGCGATCGATCAGTTCATCCTCGACAAGCTACAACAATCCGATATTCGGCCAAATGCTCTGGCTTCGCGAAAGACGTTAATACGCCGCGCCTATTTTGACTTGATCGGCCTGCCACCCACACCCGCAGAAGTCGAGGCGTTCGTGAACGACGGCGAACCCGATGCCTATCAGCAGCTGCTCGATCGATTGCTGAACGACAAACATCATGGCGAGCGTGTTGGCCGTCACTGGCTCGATATCGCTCGCTTCGCCGAAAGCCACGGCTTTGAGCAGGACTATGATCGACCGCACGCATTTCACTATCGCGACTTTGTGATCAAAGCACTAAACGCCGATATGCCATTCGATCAGTTCGTCCGCTGGCAGATCGCGGGCGACGAGATCGCACCCGAAAACCCTTTAGCAATGATGGCAACCGGATTTCTGGGAGCGGGCGTCTTTCCGACACAACTCACGGAAAAGGAGTTTGAATCCTCACGCTATGATGAGTTGGACGACATGGTGTCGACGCTCGGCACCGCAATGCTGGGCGTGACGATAGGTTGCGCGCGTTGCCACGATCATAAATTCGATCCGATTCCTTCTCGCGACTATTACCGGCTGATTTCGGCATTTCGTACGACGATTCGCAGCAACATCGAAATTGATCTCGATCCTGCCGGAACCGCGGCAGCGTTGGCAACCTGGCACGCCCAACTCGCGCCGCTGCAACAAGCGTTGGACACGTTCGAAAAGAACGAACTGCCGGCTCGCTTCGAGGAGTTTTTGAAAACAGTTCGTGCCAAGTCGGCCAGCGAAGAGAGTCCGCCTGTTGAGATCGCTCCCTGGATCACACTCTCTCCAACAAGCTTGCGTTCGGAAGGTGGCGCGACTTTTTCCCGACAAAGTGATGCATCCTATCTCGTCGAAGGCACAAACGCAGACTTCGATGTCTACACCTTCGAGACCGAGACGAGTCTGCAAAACATCACCGCACTGCGACTGGAGGCGCTGGCCGACGACTCGATGACCAGGCGAGGTCCTGGACGCGCCAGCAACGGGAACTTCGCATTGAGCCGCATCACGCTCACCGTCCAACCGCTTGCTGGAACCGGTGATCCGCTAGAAGTAAGACTGCTAGAACCGCAAGTCACATTCGAGCAGAATAACGGCGGACTTTCGATCGCGAGTTCGCTGGACGATGATCCTAAATCCGGCTGGGCGGTCGATCCCCAATTCGGCAAGGACCATGCGGCCTCGTTCGGACTGGAAAAGCCAATCGGTTTTCCCGAGGGAACACGTCTCTCAGTGCGGCTTGAGTTCAACGTCAACAACAAGCACAACATCGGTCGACTCCGACTCGCTATCAGCTCCCAACAAGATCGCCCAGCGTTGGATGCCACGTCCGTCGAACAAGCGGACGCTGAACTGCAACTCTTGAAACTGCCGCCAGGCACGGAACTGACCGACGCGCGCCGCGATGCCCTGATGGCCGTGTACAAGAAAACGGATGAAGCCTGGCGGTCGAAGTACGATCCGCTACGAGAGCATCTTGCGTCCAAACCAACACCGAAAATGACGACCGTGATGGTAGCCAGCGAAAACGTCCCGCCAATTCCAAACCACGGTGATGGCCGCGGATTCCCGCACTTCTACAAAGACGCGTTCTTCTTACGCCGGGGCGATGTCAACCAGAAGCAAGGTGCGGCTCCGGAAGGCTTCCTGCAAGTGCTAATGCGCGTCGACTCCCATGAATCGGTCGAGCCCGACTCGCACTGGCTACACTCGCCGCCCGAAGATGCTACCACTTCGTACCGCCGTCGTGCCGTTGCCGACTGGATCACGGATACAGAACATGGTGCGGGACAGTTGCTCGCACGAGTCATCGTCAATCGGCTGTGGCAGCAGCATCTCGGACAAGGCATTGTCGCCACGACAAACGACTTTGGGTTTCAGGGCGAACGTCCGACGCATCCCGAGCTGCTCGATTGGCTTGCGGGCGAGTTGATTCGCAACGATTGGCGATTGAAGCCTATTCGCAAACTAATCATGACTAGCTCGGTCTACATGCAGGATTCACAATACAACGAGCTAAATGCCAAGATCGATCCGGATAATCGGTTGCTGTGGCGATTCTCACCGCGAAGACTCGAAGCAGAAATCATTCGTGACTCCCTGCTCGCAGTCAGCGGACAATTGGACGAAACCCAATTCGGGCCCGGCACACTCGACGAATCCATGCGGCGGCGTAGCATCTATTTCATGATCAAACGCAGCAAACTGGTTCCGTTCCTGCAAGTGTTTGACACGCCCGAACCTCTGGCCAGCGTCGGACAAAGACCTAGTACGACAATTGCTCCGCAAGCCTTGATCTTCATGAACAATCCACGCGTTCGTGACTACGCCAAATCGTTCGCCCAGCGTATCGCGACCGGTAACGACGAAAAGATCGAAGCAATTCTGCGCCGCGGCTATATGACGGCAATTGCTCGCCAACCCACCCACGAAGAACTGGCGGCTTCGACATCGTTCATCGAGCGGCAGTTGGCCTCGTACGAAAGCGAGTCGTCAGAGAACGCCCGCCAACTCGCTCTCACCGACTTCTGCCAGGTGCTGATGAGTCTCAGTGAGTTTGTATACGTTGACTGAGCAAACAATCCCTGATTAAAAGCCGCCAATGAAAAACAAGTCACAAATGACAATTGCTCGATTTGAGTATTTGCTCTTTGAATTTGTGTTTTGCTTGTAGTTTGTCATTTGATATTTGGAATTCCCCCATGCTTCGCACCACCCTCACTCGCCGACAACTACTGGCCCATTCCGGTGCCGGCGCCGGTCTGCTCGGACTGTCGACGCTGCTCAACAGCGAAGGTTTGCTAAGCGCGGCCAACGACGCGTCGCCGCTCGACCCACTCGCACCGCGTCCGCCACACTTTCATCCCAAGGCGAAGGCGGTCATCTGGCTGTTCATCAACGGCGGCCCAAGCCACGTCGATACGTGGGATCACAAGCCGGAACTGGAACGGAGCGACGGCAAGGAACTCGAAGGCTTCGACAAATTTACCGGCTTTTTCTCAGGCTCGGTTGGGCCGCTGATGAAGTCACCTTTCGCTTTTGCGCAACACGGCGAGTGCGGAAAATGGGTCTCGGACATCTTTCCGAATCTATCGCAACACGTCGACAAGATGGCCTTTGTTCATTCGGCTTACGCCAAATCGAACAACCACAGCCCGGCGCTATTCATGGCCAACACCGGATTTACACAAATGGGCTACCCCTGCGTCGGCTCGTGGGCGACCTACGGTCTGGGCAGCGAAAGTCGCGACTTGCCAGCCTTCGTTGTCATGTCGGACCCGAAAGGTCGTGGTTTGCCAAAAGGTTATTCGCTGAATTGGGGCGCTGGCTTCTTGCCCAGTGTCTATCAAGGGACTTGGCTCAAGCCCAGCGGCGATCCCATCGACAATTTGAATCGGCCAGCAGCGCTGAACGAGTCGCGCCAACGGGCCCAGCTCGACCTGTTAGCTCAACTGAATCGAGATCACTTGGAGGAGAATCCCGCCGAGAAGGAACTCGCCGCGCGGATTGAGAGCTTTGAACTGGCCTACCGCATGCAGTCCGCCGCGCCCGAGGCATTGGATATTGATGACGAACCACAGCACATTCAAACGCTGTATGGATTGGACGACGAGCGTTGTGCGCATTTCTCGAAACAGTGTCTGATCGCGCGCCGCATGGTCGAACGCGGTGTTCGATTCGTGCAGATCTATTCCGGCGGCATGGAAAATCAGCGCTCGTGGGACGGCCACAACGACATCCAAGGCAACCATTCGCAATTTGCGGGCGAGACCGACAAACCGATCGCAGCATTGCTAGGTGATCTCGCACAGCGCGGTTTGCTGGATTCAACGCTGGTCGTATGGGGAGGCGAGTTTGGCCGCTTGCCGGTCGCGCAAAAGTCGGCAAAACCCGGCCGCGATCACAACCCGAACGCCATGACTTATTGGTTTGCCGGCGGCGGCGCGAAAGGCGGCACCAGCTACGGTGCAACGGACGAGGTCGGCCACAAGGCGGTAGACGATCGCGTCAACCTGCACGATCTGCACGCCACCATCCTGCACCTGCTCGGTATGAACCACAAGCAACTAACCTACCGCCACAACGGTCGCGATTTTCGACTGACCGATGTGGAAGGCGAAGTCATACACGAGATCATTTCGTAGCCGCAAGCTCCAGTTTGACGCGTTCGAACATACGTCTACCACCTAGCAGGCGACATCGACGGTCACGGCACAGTATGTAAGCACACGCGGACGTGACCTAATTCGACTCTGTCCATTCGGTGACACATATGCTGACGAGACTCGCTGGGTCATAAGAGCATATCGACGATCTCGTCAAAAGCGGCGTCCAATAGATCTTCATGCAGGCCGGTTTCCTCCGCGTCACTCTCTGAGGTCTCAGAACTTGTTGCGAATTGCGACTCGACGGAATTCGGAAGAGAACTGAATTCGAGGTCTGCCAACGCACGATCGATCAAGGCAATATCGGTACACTTTTGGACTTCGCTCAGCGAGCCCTTCAGAGGCAGGTCACTGCCCTGGTCGAGCGTAACAAGCATCCCGATGGCAAGAACTGTGACACTTTCGTGCGGCAACGGTTCGTGGTTATGATCGTGATCGTGCAAGTCGCCGCCATCGCCGTCAGGACCTTCGAACCACCAAATCGGATCCTGTAATTCGATTTCGTCGGCCAAACTGTTGCACTTGGGGCTGTTGGGGTTGCAACCTCCTCCACCACCGCCATTGCCACCGCCACCACCACCGGAGCCATCGTCATTCAGAATGGTCCCCGTACCAACGCCATCGAAGATCGCGGCGCCTTGGGCATTGCTAAGTTGAATGCTGAATGTTTCATCCGGCTCTTGATCATTGTCGCCAACAACCGAGATCGTCACCGTCTTGCTAACCTCGCCGGCGGCAAAGGTGACCGAGGCAGCTGCGCCTTGATAGTCGCCACCGGAGGTTGTCGCCGTTCCGTCCACCGTGCTGTAGTCAACCATAACGCTGTGCGCTACGGCATTGGACAAGCTGATCGTGAAGACAAAATCCTTCAGTTGAGGGTTGTCGGCGTTTTTCTTGCCTTTGGACAAATTACCTTCGTTTGCGCTGACGTCATTGATCGAAATTGAGGCATCGTTGTCTTCAAATCGTGCCGACACCTTGGCCGTCGCTGAGCGTGGCGTTAGCAGCATTACTCAGATTGACGACAAAAGTCTCCGCGCCTTCCGCCGCGCTGTCGTCAGTGATCGAAACCGTCACTGTTTGCGTCCCAGCCGCAACAAACGTCAACAGCCCGCTAGTCGATGTGTAGTCGCTACCCGCCGCCGCACTCCCATTCCCGGTTGCGTAATTCACCGACACGGGATCTGTCACAGTTCCCGACAAAGTCACTGTAAAGGTCGCACTACCATCGCCTTCATTTACCGTCACATCGTTAATCGACAGGCTCGGCAAGCTGCCCGGGTCAACGATGGTGCCACTAATCGAATACTGTCCAATGCTGCCATACTCGGTGTACCCGGTTGGTGTCGCGCTGAAAGGGTCGCCGGTGCCGGTGCCGTCGACGTGGAGATAGTATTGACCGGCTGCGAGCGTCAAGTTGAAGCTGGCGTCCAATACACTCGCAGAATTCGACGTGGCTACGAGGGAACCTGTTGAATCATAGAGATCCGCGCGGATATCGAGATTGGGTCCAGTCGCAGCAGGATCAATGTCGATGCTGACATTTCCAGCACCCGTGGTGAAGGTGAACACATCCACGTCGGCTGTGCTCTCGATGATTCCACTTGCAGCGATGCTGGTACCGGTCGGCGACAAGACGGTCGCTGTACCATTTGTGTCGCCGTGAACATCGGCCCGGTAGCCGAACCCGTTCCCATTGGTGAGTGACGAGATAATCGACAAATCATCTTGTGTTTGATTAGCAGTATAGTATTCGCCCTTACTCCATTGGGTAACATTCTGGTTGTAGCTTGCACCCATTAATGGAGCCCAACTGGTCGCACCGCTACCATGTCCCCAATAGTAAGCGCCGCCGGAATAACCGTCGTGCGACAGGCCCAGGGCATGACCAACCTCATGCGTAATGGCTTCGGAAACACCTTTCAGACTGGTGTTGTATACAAAGACCGGTTCGTCCTGCGGGTCGTCAAAGCTGCCAACGTAAGCATGTCCGCCGCATCCGCAGTTCGCGAATGTATCGTCCGTGATAACGACACGCGTTCCCCATTGGGTGTCACCGGGTCCAGAGTAACTGAGGGCAGCCGGCCCCGGATCGACGGTTGTCACGTTGACCTCGAAAGGACTGAAGTCCTCAGCGGCCCACTTCCAAGCAGCCTCGATTCGGGCAAGTTCCGTGGCATTGAATGTGGACTCGTCGCCGTCAATGTCGTACGGCGGTGAAGTTATCGAAGTTATGCCGTACGCCGAGTTCCAAGTTGTCCCCGTGGTAACGTGTCCGTCGAAATCCAGGAAAATCGTGTGATTGGCCCCCGGCAGGCTGCTGAACGCGGGCACGGTCGCCAAGCAAAGACGAGCCTCCAAAGGTTCCATGAACAACCGTCGATGTTGAGACGCGGCGGCAAGACGTTTTTTCCGGACTCGGTTGATTCCCATGTGAACAGACCTCTTAGATAACGATGTGATGATATTTCGTCGGCGTAACAGGACGTTACAAAGTCAACGACGCCGTCTTTGGGAAGATAACCGTCGGAATGCCTGAAGCGACATGACAGAAGTTAGCCTAAATTTGAAGGCTGAATTAGACCCAGCCGCAATCTACCTGTCAATTCAGTTTCTGAGGTCGAAGATTTTTTGCTTCTTCACAATGCCGAGACCATTCCGTATCGGACAGACGCCTCGAAACATTAATTAAAAGTTGCGGATTGGTCGCAGGGCGGGATTGGTTACACTCGACAACACTCAACAACACACCACACAGAGTTGCGGATTGGTCGCAGGGCGGGATTGGTTACACTCACACAGTTCATACAACACCAACACGACACGTTGCGGATTGGTCGCAGGGCGGGATTGGTTACACTAACCACAGCGCAACAAAACAGCACAGCGAAGTTGCGGATTGGTCGCAGGGCGGGATTGGTTACACTGCAAGCACACACAACCACACCGGACACAGTTGCGGATTGGTCGCAGGGCGGGATTGGTTACACTCCGCGACAACACCCCACCACACCAACCACGGTTGCGGATTGGTCGCAGGGCGGGATTGGTTACACTAACATCAAAACAACACCGAACACAAACAAAGTTGCGGATTGGTCGCAGGGCGGGATTGGTTACACTGCTCGTTTCCTGGGCGTACGGCGTGATCGCGTTGCGGATTGGTCGCAGGGCGGGATTGGTTACACTACATTGTTCTACGGGGTTGGTGTATCTCGGTTGCGGATTGGTCGCAGGGCGGGATTGGTTACACTGTATACGGCCAGCGAGTGTGACCACCGAATGTTGCGGATTGGTCGCAGGGCGGGATTGGTTACACTGAGCAGAAGCACGCACTCGAGGACGCCTGCGTTGCGGATTGGTCGCAGGGCGGGATTGGTTACACTCTCGTATGACTCGGGATCTTCCGTGATCTTGTTGCGGATTGGTCGCAGGGCGGGATTGGTTACACTAAGACGCGTTTTGCGTTCCGATGCAAGAACGTTGCGGATTGGTCGCAGGGCGGGATTGGTTACACTGCTAGGCGAAGAAACCAAAATCGTTACGCTGTTGCGGATTGGTCGCAGGGCGGGATTGGTTACACTAATTTGGCTCGATGATACGTTCGTCAAGCGTTGCGGATTGGTCGCAGGGCGGGATTGGTTACACTGCTGTCGCTGATTTCGGCGTGTGTGTGCGGTTGCGGATTGGTCGCAGGGCGGGATTGGTTACACTTGTGGTTACACAACCAGATGAAGAAACCTGTTGCGGATTGGTCGCAGGGCGGGATTGGTTACACTGGCCAGTTCCATCTACACCTCGTAATCCATGTTGCGGATTGGTCGCAGGGCGGGATTGGTTACACTACCACAGCAACAGAGAACCCACAGTGTAAGGTTGCGGATTGGTCGCAGGGCGGGATTGGTTACACTACCAGCAATCAGCGGTGGACACCTCTGTCGTTGCGGATTGGTCGCAGGGCGGGATTGGTTACACTCATCGCCGAATTCTGGTTATCGCGTTGCAAGTTGCGGATTGGTCGCAGGGCGGGATTGGTTACACTTGTGTGGCGAAATCCCCGCATATAAGGTGGTTGCGGATTGGTCGCAGGGCGGGATTGGTTACACTAGAGAGGAGAGGAGTAAGAGAGAGAGTATGTTGCGGATTGGTCGCAGGGCGGGATTGGTTACACTAAACGCTAAAGAAAGTCAAGGAGAACTGCTGTTGCGGATTGGTCGCAGGGCGGGATTGGTTACACTGTCTTGTGCCAGTTTTTCGCACACCGGCTTGTTGCGGATTGGTCGCAGGGCGGGATTGGTTACACTAAGCCATCTGGCGAGACAGAAGGCGTGCATGTTGCGGATTGGTCGCAGGGCGGGATTGGTTACACTGAAATCGTTCAGACCACCAGGAAGGAGCGCGTTGCGGATTGGTCGCAGGGCGGGATTGGTTACACTGAGTGGTTGAGGATGTATCGGGAGTTGCTTGTTGCGGATTGGTCGCAGGGCGGGATTGGTTACACTTCAGTCGTCACAACAGCACTCTCCTTCACTGTTGCGGATTGGTCGCAGGGCGGGATTGGTTACACTGTCATTTCTCGAATATCGCGTGGCAATTATGTTGCGGATTGGTCGCAGGGCGGGATTGGTTACACTAACTTCGACGACTTAGACGCGAACGCTTTGTTGCGGATTGGTCGCAGGGCGGGATTGGTTACACTCGAGACATTCGAGGAATGCGATCAGGTTCTGTTGCGGATTGGTCGCAGGGCGGGATTGGTTACACTTTGGCGATGTTGTCATTGTCACCACCACTGTTGCGGATTGGTCGCAGGGCGGGATTGGTTACACTGTTCCTGCGCCAACAGTGACTTGTTTCTAGGTTGCGGATTGGTCGCAGGGCGGGATTGGTTACACTGCCGCTGAATGCGAAGTGGACCAAGGCAAGGTTGCGGATTGGTCGCAGGGCGGGATTGGTTACACTAGTTAGCGTGGTCGACAGTACAACCCACTCGTTGCGGATTGGTCGCAGGGCGGGATTGGTTACACTTCTGCGAGATTCCACTACCGCCGCCTGAGGTTGCGGATTGGTCGCAGGGCGGGATTGGTTACACTCACATCGACCATCACCTCGGTCGATTCCACGTTGCGGATTGGTCGCAGGGCGGGATTGGTTACACTCACGAATACATTTTCCTTCTCTCGAAGTCGGTTGCGGATTGGTCGCAGGGCGGGATTGGTTACACTGCAAATGGGAGTATCACAACCGCAGGTATTGTTGCGGATTGGTCGCAGGGCGGGATTGGTTACACTAACCGCACCCGTCAAGAACAGCTCGATGTGTTGCGGATTGGTCGCAGGGCGGGATTGGTTACACTTTCGCCCGGTGTCTTCGCCAGCACCGCGCAGTTGCGGATTGGTCGCAGGGCGGGATTGGTTACACTAATGTCCCCGAAATGCTGCCGACCGCGCGGGTTGCGGATTGGTCGCAGGGCGGGATTGGTTACACTTGCCTACGACCTAAGCAATTTGATCGTAAAGACTTGAAAGGAGAACTGGCTAGAAAAACTCGAGCTGACATGGTGTGGATTCGGGAGCCTTTCGTGCTTTTCCGAAAAAGACTCGCATCTTTTCAAACTGCTTGTCAGTAACAACCAGGATTCGAACCTCGCCGTCCGGCGGCAGGTTTCTTTGTACGCGCTGGACGTGGACGTCCGTGTTCTCGTGGCTCGGACAGCAACGACCATACACTGAATACTGCATCATAGTGAAGCCGTCTTCCATTAGCTTCTTGCGGAACTGCGCATAGTCGCGGCGCGCTCGTTTGGTGTCGGTCGGCAAGTCGAACATCACGATCACCCACATACATCGGTATCCGTTAATCAGCATCCGTTTTATCCGTGCCGTCGTTCGAGTCGATCATCACCGGGATTGCAAGCTGCTTGGCCTGGCCAGCAAAACATTTGCTCAACGAAGAAGCCATGCGGTGAATATGCACCATCAGCGGGCCAACTTCGTCGCCGTTCCGGACCCGTTCCGCAAGCACTTCCAACAGAACGCGTTTCGATTCTACGCTCAGATCGGTATAGCCGATCGCGTGTAATTCTCTTGCACGAGTGTCAACCATTGGCCGCAATGGTTCCATCAAATCGTCAGCCAGGCAAAAGGAATTGCTACGATTACGATGATGCAGGCCAAGGGCCGGGAACAACCCGGCCGCAACCAACGCTCGCGCAACCGCCGCACGAATAACCGCGTAGCCATAATTGAGAAAACTGTTCAGATCATCCGCGTTGCGGTCGCGCCGAAAGCGGACTTCTCCAAGGAAATGCTGCCAGTAGGTTTGTGCCGCTTGGGCTTCCACGTTCTTCGTGTCGCCGGAGCGAACTTGAAGAGCCAGATCAAGCAGCTTTCGATGCGCCTTCGAGTCGGCACTGAGCACATTTGCCTGCGCACGAATCTTGGCTTGCACAATTTGTTTCCAAAGTTGTTTGCACAGCGGCTTGCTGGCGTTGATTTGATCGTTCAATCGCCACACGACTTGCGAATGATCGGTCAACGGCAGCAGGATCGCACTGGGCAGATGCTGTTCGTTGCAGACGACCAACGCCGCATCCGATTCCGCTAACTGTGCAAGCGCCGCATGCGTGTAGGTTGTGCCCGGATGATCGACCAGGACGATGCCGATGTCTTCGCAAGGCACGCTGCCTACAGTCTTGCGGTCGCGTTGAATCAGCATCTGCCGATGTTTAACCGTCAGATGTGCCGCTTCGCTGGAGATTTCGATGGTGCGTTTGATCAACGCTTCGGCCCTCAGTTGAACTTGCAACTAGGACCATCCGTGGTAACGACTCCCACGGTTGAGTGTAATTCGTGGAGATCGAGTTGCCAGGGTTAATCGTCGATGCGACGAATTTCACCGAGTGCGTTTACTTGGACCTTGAATGGGGGCGAATTCGGATCGGGACCAAGGAACTTCAGTTGCGCCGGCGACGCTTCCCAAGCATCGCGGTGAATAGCACTCTTTTGATCCGCTGGCCGCGCATCCCAATGTGGCGCGAAAATGATCTTGTTTCGCGTCCGCTCAAGTTTCGCGACAACAAAGTAGTCGAGTGCCGAATCGTCCTCTGGACTAGCCCCCTTTCGATGAGCGTAGATCGTCTCGCCTTCGGCCAACGAAAGAACAAATGTCTTTCCGTCACGAGGGCGTCGATCGACAGCCGGTTGCTTTTCTATGCGAACGCGTTTGGCTGCTGTGAATGTATCAACATAGACTCCACTCCATTTACCTGTTTTATCGTCCTGAAGGATCTCGACATGGTGATTGTTGCCGCCGATATAAACTCGCCGCGTGCGCGGGTCGGGTTCGCCGTTTTCGTCCACGTCGGGGAGCATCCGTCCCACAGCATCATCCCACTTCTTACGCGGGATAATCACCGGCTCGGTATTTGTCCGCAGTAGGATGACGCTCCTAATAGGAACGCCACTGGGAAGTTGTAACTTGCCCGCTTCAACGACTCGTTTAATGTCTTGCGGCGAGAACTTTTCAGGATCAAGCCCATTCCGACGCAAGCACTTCCGAATTTGATCACGCAATTCTCGATCACGAACGATTCCAGACTTGGCTGGCGATGGATCAATGAGTTGAGCCAATGAGCGCCGAATTTGTCGCGTCTCTTGCGGCTTCAATCTACTGTTATCAAGCTTCAGGGTTAGCTCGTCCCATCCCTCTGGAACTCGCAAATGGTTGGGCTTAAGCGCTCCGGCGCTAATTCGATTTGTGAACAAAGAGTCGGCAGATTCAGTTCGATGAACAGGCAAGTTATCAAGCACAGGACCATACAACGTCTCTTCGTGAAAAGCACCGACAATCTTACGCTTTACCGGTCGATGAGAAACAACGAGTTGCTTCGCGGCGGCCTGTACCTGTTGACGAAAAGATTCGACCGTTCCCCAAGGCGGTTCGATCGTGTTGCGACGCGGCCAACGGCCCTCGTTCGCGCGAGCAATTTCCTGTGCTTTGGCGAAGTCTGCCAGTTTCTGAATGTTTTCTCCAGTGCAAAATGCGATTGCGACGGCATCGATTGCATGATGCAGGTGGTCTCTTCGGTCCTTGTCCGAGCGACGTGCTATCGCTGTTTCGGTGCGGCCTGAGCGCTCTTCTTCGGTAGAAACTCTATTCGCCTCGCGATCGATTTCCCCTTCCAGCAATCCCCAGTCTCGCCGCAAAGCCGCCGTGTAACGACCTTTTGTGGTGAAGACGAAACGCTTGTCTTCTGGCTTGTCGCGAAAGAGGGCTTCGGCAATGTAAGACGCGACCTGTTTGCTGGCATACGCAGTATCCGTGAGCTGTGAGCTGACAAACTCCTCGGTCGCGGGCGCATCACGATTCAGATTCTCCCACTTTCGGTCATAGTCTTTCTTTGTGAAATACGATTCGACGGTCTTTCCTTCACCAAGATGATGTAATCGTTGCAGCAAAGCCTGGAATGCGTCGGAGTCCGCGCCAAGCCACTCCTTCACCGTACGATTCGCCTTGTCCCGATTGGCGTCACGAAACACGAGAACTTTGTTGTTCATGCTATTGTCGTGCGAACGACTGCGCGGAACGATATGATCGACTTCAAGGTTCGTACCGCTCGCAGCCATTGCTTCTGTAATCTGTGCGCCAGTGTAAGCACAAATGCCGGGGATTCCATCATTGACTCCTCGATTTGTGTAGGCACACATTCCCCGCTGCTGTCGGCAAAGCAGAACACGTTCAACCACGCGACTCTGCTGGTTTTGACTCAGGTCGTGAAGCTCAAACTGATCGATAATCTCGAGCCGTTGCTTCTCGCGTTTTCGATTCAGCGCAAGCGTGGCATTTCGTACTTTTTCGGATTGTCGTGCAGAACGAGCAAGTTCGATGACGACTCGGTCTGGTTTTCCGTATTCGGGGTGTTGTAGGTATTCATTGAGATGTCGTCGAACTTCATGAATTGCCTTCCGCACCACCGGGTTGGAGAGCTTTGGAGCGGGAGGCAATAGATCTGGGTGCTTGGAGACGAAATGACGCTCCTTTTTTGTGAGTGGGCGGCCACGGAGGTCGTAGCGTTTCGCTTGTAGTGGCGACTCAGCGCAGAGCTCGGCGAACTGCTGCCGCGATTCACTAACGCTCTTGCCTTCACGAAGAAAGGGCAGCAGATTCTTCAGCGCTTTGCGAGAGAGTTTGATCCGTTTATCTATCTTCGGTCGCTCCTTCCATGCGGCAACGAACGCATCTGCTTGCTGCTCATCAAGCCCCCACCACTGTTGGACTCCGGCGTGCAACTTTGTCTCAGCTCCGTCGGCTTGTGGATCAAATTTGAGGATAGCTCGATTTACCGCGTTGCGTTGTTGTTCGTTTAAGTCGTTCCATGCGTCTTCGCCAAATACACCGCTGATAAACGAACGATAGAACCAATCCGTATTAAGGAACCGATCGGGATCACGCTCGATATTGAGCGAGTAGAATGCCTTTACCTCCTTCTTGTGAATGCCGAGAGCCCGCCGAATTGTCGCAACGCTCGCGGTCTTTTGAGTTCGCAACGCGGTTAGCACCTTGGTCCGAGCGTCTTTGATATCGCAAGCGTCCAGTGCGGCTTCAAGGCCGCGGTTCTTGCTAATGCGGATGTTGTTTACCGTTTCGAGAGTCAAAAACTCTTGCGCATACATGTCGGCCTTTGGGCATCGATGTTCAGTTGGCTCCAGGTCGCATCGCCCAAGCGTGCCAGTATCCCAATAGGTCGCACGTTGACCAAAGATTAGTCCTTGATGACGCCATGTATCATCTTGTTCGGCTTCGTCAAATTGTTGCTTCAAGTCGCCAGTCAATCGCTTTGCCAAATCGCCGCCGAAACTCTTCTGCTTCGACCAAATCCGTTCGAACTCCTCCCGGATGATTTGTCTATCCGCGTGAAAGCGAAACGTATCGCGACGATTCCGAATGGCGTTATGTACATGTTGACCAGGCTTCGACTTAAGAGCTGCTGTATCGCTATCGAAAAGATCCGCCATGAATTGCCCAAAAGTTCGCCCTTGCAGCTCGGCTTTCGTGCGATCGATTGCCTCTTTCACTTTCCCTTCGTCTGGATTATCTGGATCCACTTCCACTCCCAACGCACCACGCCGTTGATTCAGGTGCAATAGGACTCGTCCAAACTCCAACAGCGACAACTCGCGCGTCAAAGCGTCGCGACGGAGATGCCACGGATTCTTCTTGCTGTCGGCCAACATCGCCGCAAATTGTCTTGAATCTGTTGGCAGGAATCCCTCTCGAATCAAGAATTGACGCAACGCCCGTTTTCTTTGCGAGCGGCGTCGGATCGATCGTCGCTGTGCGCGGGTTTGCCTTCGCTTCTGATTTTTCGGCGCACCACGTTTGGTTTCCGACGATTCAACCCCAGCCGGAAAGATGCTGACAGCCAGCTTGAGCTTTCGCCGTTTAGTGTCGATCCAAGCACTTCCGACGGAACTTGAACCGATATCAAACGCGAGAATCTTCGTCATGGCATCGCCCTCTTTCGTTTCTTGGTAAGCGACCAAGTCCTTCTTGCAAGGGATATGGTGCGCTTGACGTATTCGTTCAGTCAAGTACCATGATGAGCGTGTAACCAATTCCGTCCTGCAATGCTTTTTCGCAACAAAACAAGTTTGCAGGCACCGCCTACGGGCGACCGCCGTAGCTCAGGCAACCCCTGACCTGCGGCTTTTTTATGCGTGATACTCAGCAATCGTCCTCTCGGAAAGTGTTCGACATCCACTCGAGAGCTGACAACTTGGGCTACTTCATCATCAAATGCACGAATCACTTCCGCTAGAGATTCCTCGACCATCGGGCGTAGCTGATCTCGGCTGATTGGCTCGATGCACCCGTCGGCCCGGAAGAACAATCGAGTCGCGTTTGCCGCTTAGCCCGTATGACAACACAAACGTCACGCCACAGTGAAGGGCGTTGCCGTTGCCAGCTCCTAAGAAGTGTGTCGCGGCGTGCCTAATCGCGGGAGACAGGTCGGCGAGCGTGAATAGCAGGCGAGTTGAATGTGGCGGTCACTTTCCAAGTGGCCAGCCCGAGTCACCTGGAAGGTGATAGCTATATCTTCGGCCATCATCACTTGGAAAGTGATGGCCACGGAGTTGGTCCTCTTCACTTGGAGAACGATGGCTGCGCTGTTTTAGGGCTGGTTTAGTCGCTTCGCCATCTTCTCGACAATCTCCGGGTTCGGCAGGCTTGGCTTCTTCATCATCAAATGCATGAAGTTGTCGGCGAGGACTTCGTCGGGGTGGATGATGTATTTTGTGTTGCTGCCGATTTGCTGATGGAACGAAGGCGTTTGCGCCGGGTCAAGCAGGAGAGGTTCACCGGATACTTGGACAAGGCGCCAATCGTCGCCCTCGTGTTCGACGGCTAACAAGTGGAACTTTAGATATTGGAAGAAAGTGCGATTTTGCAAAGGGTCGAATCTTTCGGGTGCGTGCAGCAAACAGACCGCAAGCCTGTGCCGGCCATCGACGTCCAATGCGATGTAGTAGTCCAACGATGGTCCGTCGGGATTCGTGATCTTTCGATCGGCTAGTGGTTCAGGAAGCTCGATCTCAGGGCAAGGCTTGAAGCCGATGATCTCGTACAGCGAATTCCGTAAAGCTTCGTTGTGGCTGCTCAGGACGTGGAACAGTTCGTGGATGAAAATCGGTTCTAACCGAGCGACAGGAAATCCGACATAGCGCCTCGGCAAGATCACCGCGTGGCGGCGCGTATAAGCTGCGTCGCCTTCCTCCTTTCCCGTGGTTTGGATCAACAGAATTGTTGGCGGCAGAGCGATCCTATAACCAGCCAGCCGTTGCGCGACGCTTGCGATCATCGGTTTCATCTTCGCGAGATCTTCGGCACTCCACGCGACGACTTGTTCGGCCGCGAATCCCATCAAATCATCGGCGGTGACATCGCTGTTTGTCCGGAGTCGAGATTCGAGATCAAAACGGCTGAGCGCGTGCGTATAGCGATCTGGCGTTAGCAACGCTTCTTTGCCAGCATTGACGGAAGCAAACTCAAGGGTGGTCGCGTCTGTCAGTGATACCGTTTCCGCCGCAGCAACAAGCGCTCCGCAGAATTGAAGCAAAACGATCGCCAATGGTACTGAGGTAAGCTTCATTTCGTCTCCGAACGTAAGGTCTTGTCGGGTGGTATCGTTACGCCAGACGTGCGTTACGCAGAACGGATGCCCTCGTCCGTTCGAAAAAATGAAGGACGAGGCGGTCCATCCTACTGATTGCTGCTCTTGGATGGTTCGGGCGTGGTAGCTATGTTAACGGGCGCTGAGGTTCAGTAAAGCAGTGTGCACAGGACGCGGTTCGCGATGTAGAGCTCGCCGTGGAATTTGCACAACTTCGTTGGGTTCCTGAAGCTTTGCGACTTCAGCTACAGGTTTCAAATATCTTCGAGTTTGTTGCGATCGGACGAATACTGATATGGCTCGGTGGCCTCGACACGCTTGGACGACATTGTTCACGTACGGCTCGATTTTCGTATTCTTCCCGATCTTGGCGGTGCTGGCGTACGGATACGTTCAAGGTTGGTTCTCTAGTCCATGACGAATCTCGTCCCTGATGATGCACGCTGAGGGATTATTGTGAAACACGATGAACTCGCCGCTCGACTGGAAACATTTGGCCAACAACATGTCTTGGCCTTTTGGGAACAGCTCGATGCGACTCAACGCAAGCAACTATCGAACCAAGTGGAGGCGATCGATTTCGAGTTGCTCTCACAGTTGGTTCAAGGTTCAGACGCTGCACCGGATTGGGCAGCGCTGGCCGCCAAAGCCGAGCCGCCTCGCGCCATTCGCATCGAGTCGTCGGACAACGAGTTCTCCCAAGAGGAAGCGACTGCTCGTGGCGAACAATCGCTTCGCGAGGGGCAGCTTGGTCTGATACTCGTGGCAGGCGGACAGGGCACACGTCTGGGATTCGACCATCCCAAGGGGATGTTCCCGCTAGGGCCCGTTTCAAATCGTACACTGTTTCAGATTTTGATCGAAAGACTGCGCGCCGTAGCCCGGCGGTACGGCGCATCAATTCCCTTGTACTTGATGACGAGCCCTGCGACGCACGAGGAAACGATATCGTTTTTGTCGGAGCACGATCGCTTTGGCTTGGGAGAGGACGAGCTGCGAGTTTTCTGCCAGGGCGTGATGCCCGCTGTCGATGCGGCCACGGGAAGGCTGTTGCTGGCCGATCGCGATTCGCTCGCGCTCAGCCCCGATGGGCATGGCGGAACTTTGGCGGCTTTCATAAAGGAAGGCTGTATGGCGGACGCCCAGCAGCGCAACATCGAACATTTGTTCTACTGTCATATCGACAATCCGCTGGTACAGATTTGTGATCCGCAGATGATCGGCTATCACTTGTTGTCCGGTTCCGAGATGACGTCGCAGGCGGTAAAGAAACGCGCGGCTGACGAGAAAGTTGGCAACGTCGTCACGATCGATGGCGTAACGCAGATCATCGAATACAGCGATCTGCCGACCGAGTGCGGTGCGCAAACGCAGGATGACGGTTCGCTGAAGTTGTGGGCGGGCAGCATCGGCGTGCATGTGTTCCGACGAAGTTTTCTGGAACGGGCAGCAGGCCGCAAAGACTCGCTGCCTTTTCATCGTGCTTTAAAAGCCGTGCCGCATATTGCAGCAGATGGAAGCGAAGTAACGCCGCAAGCGCCGAACGCCATCAAGTTTGAGCGGTTCATCTTCGACTTGCTGCCGCTAGCAAAAAATGCAATCGTGATTGAAGTTGATGCGAGCGACGCATTCGCTCCTGTGAAGAACGCCGAGGGCGAACCCACGGACAGTCCGACAACAGCGAGGGCGGCGATGGTGGCACGCGACGCAAAGCTATTGCGGAACGCCGGTGCCAGGATCGAGGAAGGAGTCGCGGTTGAAGTCAGCCCGTTGTGGGCCATGGATGCCAGCGAAGCGGCGACAAAAGTCCCTAAGGACGAGGTTAGACAAGCGAAGTATTTCGCACAACAATGAGTGCGGCGGGAATATCTAAGTGTGCTACTGGCTGTGCCGGTGTTTTCAGGTTGAGGACTCTTACGAAGCACTGGCACTGCCGATGGCACACCCCGACGAGTGATTCCCGACGCTGTTTTATGGAATGGACCCCAGAGAATTCGACATAGGATGTCTTCATGTTACACGCTGTCATCATGGCCGGAGGATCAGGGACTCGCTTCTGGCCCGCAAGTCGCACCGCGTTGCCAAAACAACTCCTGAGCCTCGTCGGCGAACGGACGATGATCCAAGACACGTTATCGCGCGTGAGCGGCATCATGTCTCCTAGCGATGCGTTGGTCGTTACGAATGAATCGCTTGTGAATGCGATTCGCGACCAGCTACCCGACCTTCCTGCTCAAGCCGTGATCGGCGAACCCTGCAAACGGGATACGGCCCCCTGTATCGGTTTGGCCGCCGCAATCGTGGCTCGTAACGACGAGGATGCAACGATGGTCGTCATGCCGTCGGATCATGTGATCCGCGATACAGCGGCATTTCATGCGGCGATTCGCCATGCTGCCGCGTTAGTGGACCGCGACAGAACTCGTATCATTACATTTGGCATCAAGCCCGCTTATCCCGCAGAGAGCTTCGGGTATATCGAACGCGGTGAACCGCTGAAGTCCGACGACGGGATCGAAGTCGAGATCGCCGCCTACCCCGTTAAAATGTTTCGAGAGAAACCATCGATGGAAGTGGCGGAACAGTATCTTGCGGCGGGCGGTTTCTACTGGAATTCCGGGATCTTTGTCTGGAAGGCGAAGACGATACTCGATGCGCTCGCACAGTTCGAACCAAAGATGTACGAGCACATTCAGTCAATCGCAGATTCCTATGGAAGCGCGGCATTTGACGACACGCTTGCTACGGAGTTCGCCAAGATTGAGGGCAAGTCGATTGACTACGCTGTCATGGAGAAGTACGAAAACGTCGTTGTCATTGAAGCTTCCTACGATTGGGACGATGTCGGGAACTGGCGATCGCTTACACGACAACGAGGAACGGATGAGTGCGGCAACACCGTGATCGGTCGACACTTGGCTGTGAATTCCAGCGGTTGCATCGTGCGGACTTCGCCCGAACATCTGGTTGTCACACTCGGTGTGGATGACTGTATTGTCGTTCATACGCCCGACGCGACGCTTGTTGCTCGAAAGCACGACGAAGAGGCGATTCGACGAGTCGTCGAGATTCTGAAAGAAAAAGGCTGGGACCAGTACCTATAATTTGCCGGAGGCGACAACACAAAATTGCCGTGACTACGTTTATAGCTCGGCAGTTAATCACTCTTCCCCACGCCGGTTACCGCTATGAGTCGAATCGTATTGTTGTTCGTAATTGTTCTCATAATCGCCCCAACTCACTTGTTAAGCGATGAGACCGTGGGAATTCGATTGGAAGTACCTGCCGTGACGGTCGAAGGGCCTACGTTTGGCGGAAAGCAATTATGGACAGATGAGCTGATTTTCCATGCATGGCGAATTCAACGCCACACCTGGACGGGACACTATCGGCTGCTGGACGACAAAGATTATCGTCGCGCTTGGGGAAGTTTTGAACACTGCAATGAGCAACTGGAGAAGTTAAAACAGGAGCTGGGAATGCCTCCGATGCGAGGGAAAGTCGTCGTGGCACTTCACGGCTTGTTACGCACACGGCAATCAATGCAGGGCATCTGCGACTATTTCCATGAACACGGCGACTACACAATCGTTAACTTCTCTTACGCCAGCACACGTAACGAACTCGATCAACATGCTCGCTCGTTTGCCAGTGTGATGCGGCATCTGGGCCCCAAAGTCACCGAGATCAATTTGATCGCACACAGTTTGGGAAATCTCGTCATACGACATTACCTCGGTGATCAGACGGACCCGGCGACAGGACGAACTCCCGACCCGCGTATCCATCGAATCGTCATGCTCGCTCCTCCGAACAATGGTGCCGAGTTTGCTCGTAAGTTTGCTGATAACAAGATCTTTCAAACGATCTGGGGAAAAACTGGGTTGGAGCTCGCCAATGAGTGGGAATCATTGGAACCGCGATTGGCGATTCCGACTTGCGAGTTTGCGGTGATCGCAGGCGGCAATGGTGAGCCGTCGGGCAGTAATCCACTGTTGTCCGGTGACGATGACTTCGTGGTCAGTGTGGCAGAGACGCGATTACCTGGTGCCCGAGATTTTCACGTATTTCCCGTGCTACACAGTTCGATCATGGACGACGAACAGGTCCGCGAGTGTGCCTTGAAGTTCTTCTGGCACGGTTACTTGGTCACAGAGGAACTGCGACAACCTATCCCGCGAGATGCCGAAGAACGTCGGCGAAGCGAATGAGTGCGTCACTACCCCGGGAAGGTCGGTTGGCTGGAGTCGACTTCGGTACCGTGCGCATTGGTATCGCAATCTCTGACGCCCGCCAAACGCTTGCGAGCCCACTGGATAACTATTCGCGTGGCGCCGCAGATCAAGATGCCAAGTACTTTCTAAAACTGGCAAAAGCTGAAGCACTCGTTGGGTTCGTCGTCGGTTTACCAATCCATATGTCGGGCGAGGAAAGCCAAAAATCGAAGCAGGCGCGGGCATTCGGCAAGTGGCTGAGCGAGGCAACGGGACTTCCCGTCGATTTCCATGACGAACGCTATTCGTCCGTGATCGCCGACGACCTCATGGCCGCCGGCCAACTCACGAAGAAGCAGCGCGACAAGCGACGCGATATGCTCGCAGCCCAGGTCATTCTCGCATCTTACTTGGAATCGACTGGCCGTGGAGGCGGGCCACAGGCGCTTGATGACCGGTGATTGCGGCCTCGGCGTGTGGTGAGCGATGTGGCGTTCGGTGATCGGGCGGGTCACTTGGAAAGTCACGGCTACGGGAGGTTAGCAAAACTACGCTAACAATCCCCCCTCGCAGGCATGATAGCGCAAATCGTTTGACATTGCCGGTTAGTTCAGAAAAGATGAGGCTTGTCGCTGCCGGGATGGCAGCTGAGAGCCGATATTTTCAACAGTTGTGGAACTTATTGGCTCGCTGGCGCATCAAAGCGTTGACACACCAAGAGAGACGGTATGCACTCCGTCAAGCTGGCCGTGATGTGCCGGAAACAAAGTCATGCGGGATCATGTAACTGAAGAAATAATAAGTGCTTACGTCGACGGTGAGCTGGAAGGAGACGAGCTTGAGCTTGTCGAGCGCCTGCTTGCTGAATCCGTCGAGCACCGGCAGCTGCTCGCTGAGTTTCAAGAGTTGCGCGCCTCGATGCATGCCCTGCCGAGTTTTAGCCTGCCTGCGGACTTTCACACTCGGGTCGTTAATCAAATCGATGAACTGAAGGCGACCCCCTCACACGAACCGGTTCTGTCAACTCATCATGACGTCGAACGCAGCCCTTGGCGGAGCGTCTTTGTCGCCGCAGCGTCGCTCGCGGCACTTATCACATTCACGGTGATGCTACGCCCGCCGAGCCCACAACCCAGCGTTGACACTCCCCCGGGCGCTGGCGTGACGCCGGTCTCGATGCCTGTTTATTTCCAGCAGGTTCCCCAGTACACGATGGTCTATGACGTCACGGTGACGAAGGCGGGTCAGCAAACCAAGGCGGTTGACACCCTGCTGAAGAAGGCGGGAATTGGTATCGATCCGGCTTTACGCTTGGACAGCCAGCTTGAGCGGGGGTTGATGGCGATTCGTCAATCTCCGTTTATCCAAGGTGAAACGGATACGACGCTTTACAAGAACGACCTGGCAACGCCTAAGAGCAATGATCAAGACAAGGTCGAAATGCTTTACGTTGTCAGCACAGTAGGAGTCTTGGATCAGTTCGGTCTAGAGTTGGAGACGTTGAGAAACGCTGGCCTGGCCGTGTCGGAACTTCATTACGACATTGTTTTGGAACCAAATAAGGTAGGAGTAATGCATCGCCTGCATGACTCTGCACGCGAGTATGTATCGCAAAACTCAGAAACGCCTTCGGCCATTGGCCAAGCGTTTCGACTGGCGTTTCGCTTCGAGCTAAACAGCGTCTCGGTTCCTGGGGCCGCCATGTTCCCGACGCCATCGATTCGCGTGAAACCAGATCCTGCCGATCCGCCCCGGCTTGATGTAAATCGGGATGGTGCGATCGCTGCGAGTGACGCAGCGGATGTTGTTTCGCAGCTAAACGCAAATGATCGTGACGATCAAGTTGCCCGTAAGCCGACGAAATGGGACAACGATTCCGGACATATCTTGCTGATCATTCGAAATGTCGGTGCTAACGCGGCTGATCCGGAATAACGAACTCGACTCATGCGATCTGGTTCGATCACGGTGACTGCTCTATTCTGGGCCGCATGCCGACCAGAAAACGCCCATGGTGTGAAACGCCTTTACCTCCCAGGTCTTCCAAGACTCTGGTGCTATGCCTTGTTGCGAATTTGCTGACTTGGGCCGCGTTTCCCCCACTGGAATGGTTTCCGCTTGCCTGGTTCGCACCCGCAGCGTGGGCTAGTCTGATTCAATCCAAGCACATGCCAGGTAAGCGACCCTACTGGACAATTTGGTTCGTGTCGGCATCAACTTGGGCGTTCCTACTGGAGGGTGTCGGGCGCGCGTTCTGGGCGAACTACTTCGGACTTGTGTTCCTCGGTGCGTATCTCGCGCTCTACCAAGTGCTCACCGTTGCGCTCGCGCGAGTCGCAGTTCATCGCTGGAATATCCCAACGGTGATTGCCGCGCCTGCGGTATGGACCGGCTTGGAACTCGTCCGGGGACATCTGATCACCGGCTTCTCGATGGCGTTGTTGGGACACACACAGGTGAAAGCGAGTGCGATCATCCAGATCGCTGATCTCTTTGGGGCATATGGCGTCAGCTTTGTCGTCGTTTTCGTCGGTTCGTGTATCGCGAGTTCACTGCACTCGAAGAACATCCGTCAGCGCGTTGCACCATTGATCACGGCAGGCGCAGTATTGTTGTGCGTTTTTGTTTATGGCTTGAGCAGCATTGCATCGCTCCGTCAGATTCCCGTGAAACACGATCTCAAAGTCGCATTGATCCAGGGAACCGAAGACACAGTCTTTGACCCCGCTACCGCTCAACAACGCGCCGTCGATACTTTCAATCAATACTGGCGACTGTCGCTCGATGCCTGCGGCGAACACGATGACCTTGACCTGATCGTATGGCCCGAGGGGATGTTTTCCGGAAATGTGCCCCAGTTGATCGTCGCCACAGATGCCACCATTCCCGCTGGTTTGGGCATGGATTCAAAACAGTTCGAGATGCTCGTCGAACAGCGACTGCGATACTTCAACGAAAAGACGGAAGGAGTCGCAAGCGTCGTGAATCGTAACCGCGACACCACCGGGTCGGTCGACCACCGAACATACCTGCTCGTTGGCTGCGACACGCTGGAACTTGTCCGCGACGGCGAGCAGACTTACAACGCCGCCTTGCTGATTGATCCAAGCGGGAAGGTTGTCGCCCGCTATGACAAGAATCACCGCGTGTTACTAGGCGAATACGTACCTTTTGGCGACTACTTTCCGTGGCTGTACGACTTCGTGCCGATTGGCCGTGGGCTGACTCCCGGAACTCGCCCGGCCTCTTTTGAAATGCATGGCATCAGTGTCGCTCCGAGTATTTGTTTTGAAGACACCGTGCCGCATTTGATTCGCCGTCAAGTTTGTGAGCTGACTCGGAAGGGGCATCGTCCCGATGTACTCGTGAATCTGACGAACGACGGCTGGTTTTGGGGCTCTGGGGTCCTGGATCTGCAATTGAGTTGTGCCATCTTTCGAGCAATTGAGATGCGGCGACCCATGCTAATTGCGGCCAACACCGGTCTCACCGCTTCGATCGACAGCAATGGGAGCGTGATCGCAACGATGCCCCGCCGCAAGGAAGGAACCGTCGTTTCCAATGTGGTCATTCGCGAACGGTCTAGCTCTTACGAGTGGTACGGGGACTGGTTCGCCTGGTTGTGCCTGTTGTTCTGCCTGGGGCTGGGTCTAGCCACTTGCTGGGATCGGGCGAAGCGCCCAGGAATAACCCTCGAGGCGTCGCACGAATGAAGTGTGTGCGGCACGGATGATCCGCCCCCTGATGGTGACGACCTATTCTCCGTGCCTTCCCTATTTTAAGGTGTTTTCGTTGACACTTTGGCTTTTCGGCAATTATACTTGTCGAGTAGCAGTCGCTCGTTATGTCTAGTCGAGGTAAACAGTTGGATGCGATGGCAGCTTCGCGGCGAGCCAGTCGGAGCGAAAGTCTACTAGCTCGACGTTGCATCCAGATCGCCTAAATCGTTGATTTCCTGAAGGAATTGTTCCTATGACGCTTGTCGGCAAGATCTTTACCGTTTTGATTCTGATCATGAGCATCGCGTTCATGATGATCGCGGTTACCGTCTTTGCGACCCACCGCAGTTGGCGGGATCGAGCGATTGCACATAAGGCGACGATCGAGGAGCTGCGAGTGACGAATGATCGGTTACGGGCGGAGGCATCGCGAGCGGATGATCGCTTGGCGATCGAGCAAGCCGCTCGTCGGTTCGCTCTTGCCGCGTTACAGTCGCGACAAGAAGCTCTGGCGCAGCAGCTGGCGTCTAACTACGATCAACTGACAAAGAAGCAGCAAGAGAACGATTTGATCACTGAAACGCTCAGCCAAAACACGGTGATCTTGGACAATCTTGGCAAAGAAGTAGCAGGACTGCGAACCGATATCGTGAACGCTCAGCGAGATCGCGACGAGAAGTTCGCAAACGTCGTTGCATTGACCGATTCGATTTCTGGTCTGCAAGGATCCGTTTCGACTTTTCGGGAGCAGGAAGTTCAGCTTCGCGATCAAGTCAGTCGCATGAAACTGGTGATGGACGCCCACGAGTTGACCGAGTACACACCCGTGGTTGACATTCCGCCGCGAGTCGACGGCATTGTGACCAAAGTTGGCGAGAAGACGTTGATCGAAGTGTCGATCGGTTCCGATGATGGGCTTCGCGCGGGCCACACTTTGGAAGTGTTCCGCAACAACGCTTATCTGGGACGCGTCAAAGTCACACAGCTTGAACCGGACCGGGCTGTATGCCAGATCATTCCCGAGTATCGCAAAGGCATCATTAAGAGGGGCGATCGTGTCGCAACCAAGCTCATTTAGTCCTGCCAGTGCTGAGGCTCCCAAGCAAAAGCAGAAGATCAGTGTCTATACCGTGATGCTGTTCATCTCGTTCTGCGCCATTGTATTAGCATGTGTGTTGTTGTGGATGGAGTTGCAATTGTGGGGCGACTATCCGTGGTGGAAGACTACGGAGGCTGAAACGCAAGGCGCCTTCAACTACATCGAAATCGTGAATCGAACTTCTGACGTTGCCTAGCAGCTGTGCTTTGCATCGCCAAGAAATACATGGGGCGGCGAGAGTGAATCTTACTCTCGCCGCCTTTATTGATTCTTGCCACTGCCGGTCCAGTATCACGCTCCGTACTCGGCGTTAAAGAACTCTTTACTAGCATCAGGCGATGGCTTGATCGTGCGGGAGCCTTCTTTCCAGTTCGCCGGACAAACCTCGCCGTTCTTTTCAAAGAACTGAAGTGCCTGAACGATACGAAGTGCTTCATCCACGCTCCGTCCGAGCGGCAGGTCGTTCACAACTTGATGTCGCACGACACCTTCTTTGTCGATCAGGAACAGCCCTCGCAACGAGATACCGCCGTCCAGCAGCACGTCGTAGGCGCGGCTAATTTCCTTGTTCAGGTCAGCAACCAGTGGATAATCGATCTGGCCCAGCCCACCTTCCGTACGCGGTGTGTTTCGCCATGCGAGATGCGAGAAATGGCTGTCAACCGACGCGCCAAGAAGTTGGACGCCCAATTTCTCGAACTCGCCAGCTCGCTCCGAGAATGCAATGATTTCGGTGGGACAGACGAATGTAAAGTCCAATGGGTAGAAGAACAGCACGACGTACTTGCCGCGGTAATCGGACAGGCTGATTTCTTTGAACGAACCGTCGGCCATCACGGCTTGGGCCTTGAAATCCGGGGCGGGTTTTTGAACGAGTACGCTCATGGTGGCTTCTCCTTGGTTTAGCAAACTAATCTACTGCTGAATCCGTCACCTTACCGGGTCTTGAACGCTCCGCAAGGGCCTGTCGCAAACCGAAAATTCCCAGATGGACGGTCGGCGCATAGGCCACTAACATGAACATTAGTTCACATTCTTTACAAGGGTTACGCGCGTGTCTGATGTCAATTGGGTGGGACCAAAAGGGCGCGGTACTTGGTCGAGTCCGAAGAATCGATTCGAGACACGCCACTTCGAAGCTACTCTCGATCAAATCGAAAGTGACGACGAGTTTTTTGACGAGCTAAGGACGTTGAAGACTGTCTATTTAAACGACGAGTCGCAGAGTATCGTCAGCGAGAACAAGAGTCCGGACATACCGTTTCGTTACAGCGTCAATCCCTATCGCGGTTGTGCGCATGGATGTAGTTATTGCTACGCAAGGCCAACCCACGAATACCTCGGTATGAATGCGGGTATCGACTTCGAGTCGAAGATTCTCGTGAAGCACCAAGCCCCCTCAGCTGTTTCGAGACTGGCTCGCTAGGCCAAAGTACCGACCGGAAATGATCGTCTTTTCGGGTGTTACTGACTGTTATCAACCCGCGGAGCGAGAGTTTCGACTGACGCGCCGATGTCTTGAGGTGGCACTTGAAGCTCGTCAACCAATCGGAATTATCTCAAAGAATGCACTGGTGACACGTGACCTAGACATTCTCAGCGAGATGTCTGCGATGAACCTTGTCCACGTCTTTATAAGCATTACGACTCTCGATCGACAGCTGGCGCGCGAGATGGAACCCCGAACCAGTGGGCCAGACGCAAGATTGCGTGCGATCTCTGATTTGCGCAGCGCGCGGGTACCAGTCGGTGTAATTGTGGCACCAGTCATTCCTTCGTTGAACGATGGCGAGATTCCATCCATCCTCTGCGCGGCCAAGAATGCGGGAGCGACTACCGCGAACTATGTCTTGCTGCGCTTGCCATTGACCGTCGAAGTCGTCTTTCGTGAGTGGCTCGCGCGGGCATGCCCAAGCAAAGCATCGAGAATCATGGATCGAATCCGAGCAACTCGCGATGGCAAAGTGAACGATTCCACGTGGGGCGAGCGGATGTGCGGAACGGGCGAGATTGCCGCTCACATCCGCCGATCCTTTCAAGTGTTCTCCAAAAAACACTCGCTCGATGGACAACTTCCTGAATTGGATTGTTCGCAGTTCCTTACCCCAAAAACCAGGACTGGCCAACAGTTTCTCTTTTAAGCGAGCATACGCTACCAATTCAATGAGCCACCACTCGAGTCGCCAAGTCGTTACAATCGAAAGCCATCCAAGCCATTCAGCTCAGGACTTCCCAAGCATCCACTTGCATCATAACTTGTTTCCATGATTGACCTTTGCGATGCCAGCCTGAGGTTTACTCCGGATGATTGGGTGCTCAGAAACGTCGCGATAACCGTTCGGCGAGGCGAATTCGTGACTGTGCTCGGGCCCTCCGGTTGTGGAAAGTCGAGTTTACTGCGATTGATCGCTGGTCTTACTCAACCGACCGCTGGTGAGGTCTTGATCGACGAACGCGCTCCGACCGCCTATCGGCGACTCCGGGACAGCATCTCGTTGGTGTTCCAAGAACCGCGTCTGTTACCGTGGCGAAATGTTCGGCGGAATATCGCGTTGCCGTTGGAGCTTTCAAGAGTTGCGGTCGTGGAACAGGAAACGCTGGTTCGAGCGAGTTTGAACCTCATCGGATTGCGACCGGAAGATGCAACCAAGTATCCGCGAATGCTTTCGGGTGGGATGCGAATGCGTGTTGCGTTGGCGCGCGCGCTGGTTACAAGACCGGCGGTATTGCTTCTCGACGAACCCTTTGCAGCGTTGGACGAAATACTTCGCCAGCAAATGAACGAAGAGTTGCTGCGCATTTGGGGTGAACAGACACCAACAACAATTTTTGTGACACATAACGTCTCCGAGGCGATTTTTCTCAGTCAACGCGTCATCGTTATGGCGAGCCATCCAGGCCGAATCCAGGCGACCATCGAGGTACCGTTCAGCTATCCGAGATCACACACCCTGAGGGCATCAAGTGAATTCGGAGCACTAGTCGGACACGTCAGCGATCTGTTACGAAAGGAAGTTGCATGAGATCGGCTCGTGAGCTCGCTTTCGCATTGTTGCCGCCGATCGCATTCTTGCTATCGGCGATGCTGATTTGGCATTTCATCGTACAGGTGGGAGGTCTTCCAAAGTACGTGCTCCCGGGTCCGCTCTCCGTCGTTCGGGCCGCATGGATGGGCAAAGTAGAGTTGAGCAGCGCGATCGCGCTCACCGCGGCTGCTGCGATTTGTGGATTTATATCCAGTTTGATCACGGGAACCTTGATCGCTTTTGCGTTTTCCTTCTCGCCTCTCATCAGGGCTGGGTGCTACCCCTATGCCGTCTTTCTGCAAACGGTGCCCATTGTTGCGATCGCACCACTTATCGTTGTTTGGTTTGGCTACGGCTTCCAAAGCGTAGCTTTGATCGCGTTCATCATCAGCCTATTCCCGATTATTACTAACGCGACGACTGGTCTGACGAGCATCGATCGCGATCTAGTCGACTTGTTTGAGCTCCATAGCGCGAATCGCTGGCAAGTGCTCTTTAAGCTGCGTCTTCCGTCGGCCGTACCGTATCTGGTAACAGGAGCGCGAGTATCAAGCGGAATGGCAGTGATCGGTGCGATTGTGGGCGAGTTTTTCGCAGGATATGGTGGTAGTCAAGATGGCTTAGGTTACGTGATTATGCGGGCGACGAACCTGCTCAAGACGGACGAGTTGTTTGCGGCTGTGATTGCGTCGACCGCGCTTGGCATGGCTGTTTTTGCGGTGGTGAACATTGCAGGTGCGACTGTCTTGTCCCGCTGGTATCATGCGTAAGCCCTACATGTCGCCCAGAATTAGGTGGCGGCTAGAACCGCTGCCGCGACGTTCGTTCCCAGGAGATTGTTTTCATCATGCGCTACCGATGGATTGTAATCACGGCCTTGCTGCTCTCGTCCGGTTGTACTCCGCAATCGAACGCCCCTGCGTCGAACTCGACGGTGTCTGACCCATCGGTTGGCAGCGCCCAGTCGCTCGAACCTATCACACTTATGCTGAATTGGTATCCGGAAGCCGAACACGGCGGATACTTTGCTGCGTTGGTGCATGGCTATTACGAAGATGCGGGACTTGATGTAACGATAATACCTGGTGGCCCCAACGCGCCCGTTGTTCAGCAAACGGCGCGAGCGGCCGTCGATTTCGGCGTCACGAATGCGGATCGAATCGTTTTGGCACGCGCGGAGGGTGCGAATATTAAAGCGTTGTTCGCACCCCTGGAAAACAGTCCGCGATGTCTGTTGGTACATGCCGACTCGGGAATTGAGCAGTTCGATCAACTACAAAATATAACGGTGATGATGAGTCGCGAGCACGCTTGGGCGCAGTACTTGATCAGGAAACTGCCGCTAGATGGCGTCAAGATCGTACCGAACTCGGCAAGCCTGGCTCCTTTCCTGGCTGATCCGCGAGCAGCCAAGCAAGGCTACGTCTTTAGTGAGCCGTTTGTTGCAAAGGCAGAAGGTGCGGAAGTGCGCAGCTTGCTGGTCGCGGATTTTGGATTCAATCCATACACGAGCGTCTTGATGACCAATGACGACGTGGTCACGCAACGTCCCGAATTGATTCGCAAGATGATCGCCGCCAGTCGGCGAGGGTGGCAAACGTATCTAGCGGACCCGTCGAGGACTAACCAGCGGATTCACGAGCTGAATTCCGAGATGAGTCTTGAAGTCCTCGATTTCGGGGTGAACGCGATGAAGGAGTATTGCATCGATCCTGATGTCGAGTCCGAGGACTTTGGACAGATGACAATCTCACGTTGGAGCACGCTTGTGTCACAACTCGAAGAGCTAGAAATGCTCGACTCGGGCACGCTAACACCGCAGTCGCTGTTCATTGCAAAGTAGCCTACAGCGCTACTTTGACTTGCGATGTTGCGTGATCAGAGCGTGCATCACGTCGCTACGACGAACGACGCCAAGTAGCTCGTGCGGCTCTTCACGAGTGACAACGGGTATGCAGTCGTCCGTTTCAGCCTGAAACAATTCAAACGCATCTGTCGCTGGTTGATCGGGATGCAGCAGTGCATCGGTTTCCGTGGCCAAGTCCTCGGCGCGGACAAGTTGAGTCACGCTGTTGTCAAACATGACGTTGCTTAACAGCGGATAGCGAATGACGCCGACGACCTGCATCCGATCGTCAACAACTGGATAGGTGTTGTCGTGGCTATGTTCGATGTGCGCGATGATGGCGTCGAAACTAGCCGACTGGTTCAATCCCTTGCTTTTGCGAAGCAAGTCGCTGACTTTCACGCTAGTGTTCGCGGTAGTCGCAGGTGCGGACTTGTGGAGCGCCGTTCTGAATCGATCGGCCAGAGCTCGCACTTGTCCGAGCGGAGTGCTGCTCGTGTGACGAATTGCCTGAGCCAATGGGACTTCGCCCGTTCGAATGAGCGACTGCCGGATGAAAAGCGGGCCAACGATTTCAAACACAACGACGGAACCAAGAATGATGTCTTGGATTGGCTTGCCTAGTACGGGATCGCGATGAACGGCAATGGTTGCGAGCGCGATCGCCGCTCCGGCTTGTGCGAAGAGACAACTGCCCAACCAGTGGCGAACTTCCAATGGTTGTCGCGTCGCTCTTGCTGCAGCGTAAACGCCGACCCACTTCCCGGCAATTCGACAAATAATATAGACAGCCCCAATCATTCCCACTTCGATAAATGCATGCACATCGAGTTCTGTGCCATGGGCAGCGAAAAAGAGTACGGCCAATAGTCCGGACAAGTGATCCAATTCGTCGACAATCTTGCTTTTCATTTCCGACGTATTCGCGACGGTCACGCCCATCACCAGAAACGTCAACATATAGGGGATATCGAACGTCTCGCACACACCGAGCAAAAACGTCGTCGTGGCGACCAGGAGGACCAGCCAACGCTTCATATTGAGAAGCCCGCAGCCGTAGCTAACAACCAAACCTCCGGCGACACCCAGCGCCATTGAACCGGCAATGCTCTGCAACAAAATGCCCAGCTGTTGCTCGATAGGAACGTGAAGCTTTCCCTGGACGAGTTGAATGGTTAGAAAACCCATCTCGAAAAGCACGATACAAGCAAAGTTGTTCATAGCTACCAAAAAGCCTGTGCTCTCCGTCACAGGGCCTTCGGAGCGGAACTCTTTTAGGACCAGAATCGTTGTCGCAGGAGCGGTGGCAACGGCCAAGCAGCCGAGCAGCAAGGCCATACTTCCGGTACAACCAAACATCCAAAGTCCGATTGTTACCAGTCCACATGTGATCGCTATCTCCGCCGCAGATAATGCGAGACAGTGTGCTGCCACTCGACGCACTTTCGTGAACGTGAACTCGCAGCCTAGGTTGAACAAGACGACTGCCATTGCTAGTTTTAACACCGGCTCGAACAGGTCCACGTGTCCTTCCGGTATCCAGTCCAGGACGCTCGGACCTACTAGCAATCCGACCAGCAGGTATGCCGTCACTTTGGGCAGGTGAAGTACATCTGCAAACACACCCGCCGCCAGGCATACTCCCAGCAACAGCCCCAGTGTGCTTGCGATATGTAAGTCGAATTCAACCATAATGTCACTGAAGTGAGTCCTTCGCCACAGTGCCCTACTCACGCATCGTAAGTGGATGTAGCGTTCTAACTTTTAGCGGGTCGCATGGAAATGCCTATCCACCCAGCTTATCTATATTAGACCGAAGCTCGACTCACCATAGCGAAACACCGGCCGCTATGTCAGAATCCGGTAGACGTATGGCGATTACATGAGTAATAACAATTGGAGAGGCGATCATGAACTCACGGGAAGCGATTAAACTGTCTATCAATACGGGTGATATGATCTCGATGGCTTACCTGCAAGATCTTTCGGATGAACAGCTGATGCAGCGCCCACATCCAGAATGCAATCATATCAAGTGGCAAATTGGGCATTTGGTGACGTCGGAACGGATGATGATCGAAAGCGTCGTGCCTGGATCGATGCCATCATTACCGGAGGGATTCAGCGAGCGTTACGGAAAGGAAAGGGCCTCGTCGGATGACCCAACTGCTTTCGATTCCAAGGAAGAGTTACTGCGAGTCTACCAAGAGCAGCGTGGCGGCACACTGGCAGCGCTCGAAAAGCTAACCGACGAAGAACTAGACAAGCCATCGCCGGAATCCATGCAGGCGTATGCACCTACCGTAGCGGCCGCGTTCAGTATGCAGGGCAGCCATTGGATCATGCACGCGGGACAATGGGCCGTGCTTCGTCGTCAACTCGGCAAGCCGCCGTTGTTCTAAGACGTCATCGATCCGTTGCAGAGCTTACGTCCGCTTGCCACTCATGATTCGTGCTACGAACGTGACGTGCGCTGTCGTGCAATTGAGGCAGGCCGCGTGATCGAGAATTAATCGAGAATGAAGTCCAGGATCACAGGCAGGTGATCGGAAGCATGTTGCGACAACTTAGTGTGCGATGCGAAGCTGTGATCGAGCCTCATTCCGCCTCGAAAATAGACGCGATCCAGTGGCCGAATGGGTAGTATCGCTGGAAATGTCTTTGTCATACCCAGCGCGGGCGTGAATCCCGCGGGCTCCAATGTGTTCTTACCGAGTCCTCCCCAGACATCATTGAAGTCACCGCCGATGATTGTCGGCGTGGACTTTTGTGTATGTTTCAACGCATCGCATGAAAGGATTTTCCGTAATTGTGCGGTCCGCTCAAAACCGGCCAGCCCCAAATGAACATTGACAAGAAGAAGCGTTCGAGCGTGATGCTCCCAGCGCACCCCACAGTGAGCAACGAGCGCTTGACGGCGTTTCTTCAGCGGGATCGTCAGATCTACAGATTGAATGTCCGACAGGGGGAAGTGACTAAGTATGGCATTTCCGTAGCAGCCCTGACGAAGAAAAACATTCTGTTGAAACGCGCGATGTCGAAAGTCAAGCGCATCTCCGATGAGGTCTACTTCGCGATCGAGCCGGGAACGAGGTACTCCGTCGTCTACCTCTTGCAGGAACACGATGTCAGGACGATATCTTGCGATCGTCGCTATGATTCGCTCCGGCCGGTAACGTCGGTCGACGCCGCCGATACCTTTGTGAATGTTATAGGTCATCAAACGGAATAGCATCGCGGGCTCATCGAGTTGAGTTCTACAACTGTCCTGTCGCCAGGTCGATTCTCTTTCCGAGACACTTTACTCGAACATCCTACCATCTTGCGAAGGGGTAATAGATCAACATTGTCGCTGGCGATCGATCTCTTTAGAATGCCTGCCCCCAAGCGAGAAGCCAGCTCGTTCTAACATGATAGCTAAGGTCCAGACCATGAACCGCAATTCACGATCGTTGCTCGCCACTTGCGTTTTTTGCAGCCTCTTAGGGCACTCGTTCGCAATGTCCCAAACGATCATGGACCAAACGGTTGATTTGGCAACCAATGTTCTCGACGAGATCATGTCAGTCCCGGCAAAGCAAATCCCTGAATCGCTGCTAGCGAGTGCTCGCGGGGTGGCGATCATTCCTAGTGTCGTCAAGGGCGGATTTATTGTCGGCGTCCGCCACGGTCGAGGCGTCGTCATGGTTCGCGACGATTCCGGTCAATGGCACCCTCCGCTTTTCGTGTCTTTGACGGGTGGCAGTGTTGGATGGCAAGCGGGTATCCAGTCGACGGATGTCGTGCTGGTCTTTAGAACTCGGAAAAGTATCGACAATCTATTGTCGGGACGATTTACCATCGGTGTCGACGCCGCGGCCGCTGCGGGGCCGGTCGGACGTCAAGCTGCGGCTGCAACGGACGCCACGCTGACCGCCGAAATTCTGTCTTATTCACGCAGCCGAGGCTTGTTCGCGGGCGTCTCCATTGATGGTTCCGTAATGCAACTCGACTATTCCGCTGGCGGCGCGTATTACCAGACACCCATTGTGGGTGCGAATGGCGAGGCAATTCGCCCACTGAACTCGGCGCCGCCGTCGGCCATTCGATTGATGAATCGGATCGCTCAATACAGCGGCGCGCCTCAAATAGATGCGCCGGGGCTAACGCAAAACGCGATACCGGTTACACCTCAACCCAATCAAGCCGAGATGGTACGAGGACAACTTGTTACTTCGTGGCAACGATTGTCCACGATTCTCGACGAACGGTGGCGCGAGTACTTGCAGCTGCCGCGGGAAGTACTGGAAGGTCGCGCCGTGGAGCTGTCTGTCATTCAGGCCAAGCTTGCACAATACACCGCCGTCGCGACGGATCAGCAGTACGCTACTCTGGTCCAAAGTGCCGAGTTTGCGGCTACTTATAATCTCCTGCGGGATTATGTAACTCTTCAGTCCTCGCAATCTGCGACGCGACTGACGCTTCCCCCACCCCCGACTCGACGCTAATGATCAGCGTTGCTTTCGGAGACTCTTGGCGAACACCGACTTGCTAATCTGGCGTGACGGAACTGCGTCCGATTGAGTGGTACGCGAATCCGTGCTCTTTAATCTGTTCGGGATCGTAAAGATTCCGTCCGTCGAAGATCACCGCAGCATTCATGCGGCGTTTCATCTCGTCGAAGTTTGGATTTCGGAATTCGCTCCATTCCGTGTTAATAGCCAGTGCATCTGCGTTCTCCAACGCATCCATCGGCTGATTCGCATACTTGAGCTTGCTTCCGTAGATCGCTTGAACATTCTTCATCGCTTCCGGGTCGTGGACTTGAAGTGTTGCTCCCAGTTCGAGCAGTCGGTCGATCATTACCAGAGCCGGGGCTTCACGAATGTCATCCGTTCGGGGCTTAAATGCGAGACCCCAGATGGCGATCGTCTTGCCCGCTAGTTTCCCGTCGAACTGGGCTTCAACCTTCTTAATGAGCACATGCTTTTGATTGTCATTGACCTCGTCCACCGAGTTCATAATTCGCGGCTCGACGCCCACGCTTTTGGCCATGCTCGCCAACGCGCGTACGTCCTTGGGAAAGCAGCTTCCACCATACCCGACTCCCGGAAACAAGAACTGAAATCCAATTCGCTGGTCGTGACCGATACCACGACGAACATCGTTGATGTCTCCGCCCATCAACTCGCAGATGTTCGCCATCTCGTTGATGAAACTGATCTTTGTCGAGAGCAGCGCGTTGGCGACGTACTTCGTCAGTTCGGCGCTTTCAGGCGACATCACCAGGAACGGACGTTCCGTGCGCAGAAACGGAGCATACAGTTCGTGAAGAGTCTCTGCGACTTCCGGTCTCCGCACGCCCACGACGACACGATCTGGGAACGTGAAATCCTTGATGGCCGCACCTTCCTTGAGGAACTCAGGGTTGCTCGCCACGTCGCACTCTCGCCCCGTAGCTTCCTTTAGCCTTGCATAAATGCCAGCGTTCGTACCAACGGGCACGGTGCTCTTCGTGACGACAATGGCGTCTTCCTTGAGATGAGGAGCAATCGAATCGACAACCGCCCACAGTGCAGACAGGTCTGCCGATCCGTCGTCCGATTGCGGTGTACCAACTGCCAGATAAACGAGTTCTGCCGACGCAATGGCCGATGCCAGATCGGTTGTAAAGTGCAAGCGTCCGGCTGCCGCATTCCGGACGACAAGTTCAGATAGACCGGGTTCATAAATTGGAACTTTGCCTTGATTCAGCTGTTCGATCTTGGCTTCGTTGATGTCGATGCAAGTGACGTTGTTGCCGCTGTCTGCAAAGCAAGTTCCTGAAACGAGGCCAACATATCCGGTTCCAACTACAGCAATTTTCATGAATCCATTCCTTGTTCGTAACTTAGCCGAGCGCGCCAGTACTCAAAGGTATCTCTAACTGTTTGCTCGAGCGGTACTAGCGATTTCCATCCTGTATGTTCGACGAGCCGGGAAATGTCGGCAATCGGATGCTGACGAAATCCCGGCTCCATCTCGATCACCTCGCGACGCGTGCTAGCGACTTGCTGGATGATCTCCAGCAGATCGCCGCTCCTGCGGTCTACGCCGCTGCCGACGTTGTATACAGTTCCCGCTTTCCCGTCCACCACCAGCCGACGGTACGCCTGACAAATATCACGAACATCCGTCAGATCGAGGTGCGTATCGAGGCAAACAACTCGAATCGGCTCATCGGCTGACATCGTGAATTGCCGGATCCACTCAGGCAAAATCATCCGTGGCGATTGCCGGCGGCCAGCGTGCTGAAACGACCTGGCGACCATGCCGTCCAAATGTCCGTCGTAGATCGCTCGTTGAAAAAGCACTTCCGACATCAACTTGGTTTTGCCATAAGCTCGTTGTGGATCGACCCTCGAGTTCTCGGTGACAAACGGGGAAGCAGGGGACACCGGCGCATAGACGTAGCAGCTACTGACCAGCAACACTCGTGGGCGATATCCAAGCGTCCGACATAGTTCTATCACTCCCTCTGTGCCCTGGACATTGATGGCTAAGGCTTCGGGCGTTGGTTCGTCGCCGCCACATGCTGACGGGATACTAATCGCCGCCAGGTGATAGATGGCGTCCGGTTGAAATTCTCGGACGGTCCGGCATACGGTATCGTCAGCTCCCTCGGAGAGATCCCACGAAAGCAACTTCACAGCTTGTCGCACCGCTGCTGGGACACCAAACCCCCATTTTCCGAAATGCGAACTACCCAGTACTTCGTCACCGCTGGCCAGCAAAATCTCGGCAAGATGCGAGCCAGCGAACCCCGTCACGCCCGTGATGAAGGCTCTCACGACGCTTCCTTTGCCGCTCGTTCAAGATCTGCGTCGACCATCATTCGTACAAGTTCCGCGAACGATACTTCTGGCTCCCAGCCGAGCTGTTGCTGCGCCTTGCTCGGATCACCACAAAGCGTGTTCACATCCGCGGGCCGAAGCAAGGACGCATCCGTCTCGACGTGATCTTGCCAGGTAAGTCCAACATGCCCAAACGCAACTTCACAAAAATCTCGTACCGAGTGTTTCATGCCGGTAGCAATCACAAAATCGTCCGGTGCATCCTGTTGTAACATCAGCCACATGGCTCGCACGTAATCTCCCGCAAACCCCCAATCTCGCTGGGCGTCAAGGTTGCCGAGCTTGAGTTTTTTCTGCAGCCCCAGTTTGATTCGCGCGACACCGTCCGAGATTTTTCGCGTCACAAACTCTTTTCCACGAAGCGGAGATTCGTGATTAAAGAGAATGCCGCTACAAGCGAACAGGTCGTAGCTCTCGCGATAATTGACCGTGATCCAGTGGCCGTAGACTTTGGCAACGCCATAGGGACTGCGCGGCCACAATGGAGTCCGCTCGGTCTGTGGTTCTTCTTGCACCTTCCCGAACATCTCGCTGCTGCTCGCTTGATAGAATCGGATTGACGGATCTACAAGACGAATGGCTTCCAACACGCGAGTGACGCCCAATGCCGTGAACTCGCCAGTCAGCAGCGGTTGATCGAAACTTGTCGGCACGAAACTCTGTGCCGCAAGATTGTAGACTTCGTGGGGCTGTGATTTCTCGACCACTCGCACCAACGACAGTTGGTCCAGCAAATCAGCCTGATGCAGATACACTTGATCGCGAATCAGGCTGATACGTTCGAAGGTTTCCGTGCTGGAGCGGCGCACGATTCCGTGAACTTCGTATCCGCGATCTAACAGGAACCGAGCCAAATAAGCCCCGTCTTGCCCAGTAATGCCGGTGATCAATGCTCGGCGGTTTTTAGTCATCGATTAACTTGATGCAGAGGGCAGTGGCTGATGAGGGTCAGAAAGAGCTACTAACTTCCTTGTTCATCGCTCGCCGAAGCTTCTTCGTCCGTTTCCAAAGGCATCGGCGTCGAGTCCGTCGACTTCACATCTTTGCCTTCCGACGCCTCTTCCTCCTCGTCTTCATCGCGAGGAACGCGAACGATCGCAGCGAGTTTGTCATCGTCCAGGCTCATGATCCGCACACCCTGTGTATTGCGACCAATGACACTAATCTCCCGAGCTGCCATCCGTTGGATCTTTCCACGAGCCGTCATCATCATCAATTCGTCGTCGTCGGTCACGCGTGCGATGCCGATCACTTTACCGTTGCGTTTCGTTGTCTTGATATCTCGAACTCCCTTGCCTCCACGACGCTGAGTTCGATATCGCGAGCCGGAACTTACCTCATCATCATCGTCAGAACTCGTCTCCTCGGCTTCCTCGGTACTCTCGCTCTCTTCGTCTTCCACGGCCATGTGAGGCCCGAAGTTCGTTCGCTTTCCATAGCCATTTTCACACGCGGTTAACAGCGTGGAATCAGGGTCAGCCACGACCATACCGACGAGTTCGTCACCCTTGCTAAGCCGGATTCCCTTTACACCCGAAGTGTTCCGTCCCATCGGACGGGCATCCGATTCACTAAAGCGGATCGCCATTCCGTTGGCCGTCGCGAGAACAACTTCGTCCCCAGCTTTCGTCACGACGACGTCCACCAACTCATCGTCTTCACGCAACTTGATAGCGATAATTCCGCCCTGCCGCGGTCGACTGTAAGCTTCAAGTGGCGTCTTTTTTACAAGTCCTTTTCGGGTTGCCATCATTAGGTAGTGATCGGGCAGATCAAAGTCTCGGACGGCGCGACAATCCGTGATTTTCTCGCCTTCGGCCAAGCTGAGCAGATTGACAATCGCACGCCCCTTCGCTTCTCGCGACAACTGCGGCAAGCCATACACCTTTTGCCAGTAGACGCGTCCCTGGTTCGTAAAGAAGAGCAAATACGCGTGAGTACTCGCAACGAACAAATGTTCGATCGGATCTTCCTCATCCGTCTTGGCACCCTTGAGCCCTTTACCGCCGCGACGTTGCGCCCGATAAGTGCTGGCCGGCGTGCGCTTTATGTAACCTTCATGGCTGATCGATACGACCATCGTCTCTTCGGCAATCAGATCCTCCAGATCAACATCGCCTAACTCTTCGCCCGATATTTCCGTGCGTCGATCTTCACCGAACCGCCGACGTATTTCCGCCAAATCGTCCTTAACAATATCCAAAATATTCTGGTCGTCGGAAAGAATTCGCAGGTACTCTTTGATTTCTTCGAGCAACTTACGGTGTTCGTCCCCCAACTTCTCTTGTTCGAGGTTCACCAACTGGCCAAGTGTCATTCGCAAGATCGCATCTGCCTGGACCGCCGTCAGCCGATAAGTGTCCGCTGCGCCGCGTTCTGCTTGAAAATGCGAGTAGCCTTCCTCTCCCAGCGCTCGCTCCATCATCGCTGCCGGACACTCGACGCCCATCAAGCCAACCTTGGCTTCGGCCTGCGTCGCGGAAGCACGAATCACGCGAATGATTTCGTCGATGTTAGCCAGCGCCAGCAACAATCCTTCGACCGTGTGCTTTCGACGCCGAGCTTTCGCGAGCAGAAACTGCGTCCGACGGCGAATCACGATCACGCGGTGCCGGATGAATTCCTGGATCATCTCCTTCAGAGTCAACGTCCGCGGCTTGCCGTCGACAAGCGCAAGATAGTTCAGCGAGAACGTGTCTTGGATTTGCGAATACTGGTAGAGTTGATTTAGCACGACTTCCGGATCGGCATCACGCTTCAGCTCAACGATCAAACGTACCGGCTCTTTCAGATCGCTCTCGTCGCGAATTCCTGAGATGCCTTTGATTCGATCGTCGTTAACCAACTCCGCAATCTTTTCGACAACCGCGTCGCGAGTCTTCTGATACGGAATTTCGCTTATGACAATGCGACTACGGCCGCGAGCCTGCTCTTCGATTACGGCGCGACCGCGAACGATAATCGTCGATCTACCCGTCATGAAGCCGCGTCGAATTCCGCTGCGCCCACAGACTATTCCGCCGGTCGGGAAATCTGGACCTTGGACCAACTCCATCAACTCATCGACCGTGGCATCTGGGTTGTCAATCAACAATGTTGCCGCGTCACAGATCTCCCGCAAGTTATGCGGCGGAATGGACGTGGCCATACCCACAGCGATACCTTGGGCACCGTTAACCAACAAGTTGGGGAACTTTGACGGCAAGACGCTAGGCTCAGTATTCCGCTCGTCATAGGTCGGAACGTACTCCACCGTGTCAAGCTTGAGATCATCCAGCATCATCGCTGCCACGGACGATAGCCGAGCTTCCGTATACCGCATCGCCGCCGGAGGCAGACCCGCAATCGAACCGAAGTTCCCCTGTTTGTCGATCAAAGTGTGCCGCATGTTCCACTCTTGGGCCATACGAACCAGCGTCGGGTAGATCACGCTTTCGCCATGCGGATGATAGTTACCGCTGGTGTCACCCGAAATCTTGGCACACTTAACTCGCGCCGAAGCAGGACCCAAATTCAAGTCGTTCATCGCGACAAGAATCCGGCGCTGCGAAGGCTTCAGACCATCGCGGACGTCCGGCAGCGCTCGGCTAACGATCACGCTCATTGCGTAGGTCAGATAGCTCTGCTTCAACTCGTCTTCGATCGGCAGATCGACAAGCCGCGTGCCGGGGTTTTCGTGAGGAAGAGGGTTGTTTTCCGGGTCGTTAGGGTCGCGGGAATCGGTCGACAACGGGAATCCTTTCGGTCGATATCACCTTGTGAAAATCTCGTCGCCAGGAGCGAAACGAAGAGCGCTCCCAAGAGCGGGATCTAGCAAGAAAACTAAGCCGCGTAATATACCAGTTTTACCGGTGACCAACAACCGGATGACGCAATTCCCTATGCTCGCAAGTCCCCTAATCAAAGGAGTTTGCGTCAAGCCCCTTGTGAACGTAAAGTTCTTCGACGAGGCTCGCTTGTTAGGCTGATTTGTGGGCGGCTTCGGAGGTTTGCTCAAGGCGAATATCTTCGGCCAATACGGCCTCGTCGCAGCACCAAGTCAGTCGACCAAGGAGGCGGAAATAGAGAGCAACCACGACGATCCACAGTACGGCGACCAGCAAGTTCATCATCGCAGAGTCTGACCACAAAACGCGAACTGCGCCGAGACAAAGTCCCGCTCCTATCACCAAGACCGACAGCATCGTGAATGCCACCCAACTGCTGCGAGCCAAACGTAAACTGCGAAGGATCGGTTGGGATACCGGCATGATTGGCGAACCGGATTCGAGCATCGATACAAGCAAGAATGGAAACAGAATTAGAATCCCCAGCGAGCTGCCTCCAATCGAAATGGCCCAGAACACGACATCGGGAGCGCCCACGAGGCTCACAACTTTTGCCAACGCGCACGCCGGAAAAACGGCCATAAACAATCCGCTGAAGACATATAACGCCTCGCCCAGCCAATCGAGAAAGTTCACGTCGGGCCAACTCTCAATGGCGTCCTTGCCGTTCGCCGTATCTTGTAAGATCCCCAGCAAACTCACACTTAGGTTTGTCACAAAGACCGCGCCAAGCGTAATTGCGAACATCCTTGACAGGACACTCATAAACTGAGCCTGAGGACCACCCTCGGCGGTTGTGATCGACGCTTGGATCGCCTCCAGTTCCACAAAGAACACTAAACCAAGGACGAGTAGTCGTGCGATTGTCAAAGGATCGATCAGGAACTTCAGAACACCGGTCCGAAATGGCGCGGCAGGCAAATTGGGTCGTTCCTGTTCGTCCGTCGCTTTTTGAGAATCCTCGGCACGTTGCAGCGCATCCAAGGCAGGAATCTGCTGCTTACGAGGCGCAATGGGCGTCTCTTTTGCAACTTCCTTTTCAGCATTCGCGATGAGATCGTTGGCGATGGAGTGGAAAGGAGACGATGCCACCGCAGGATTTGCCGCCGCGGAAAGACCATAGTCGTCATCGTCGCGAGCGGACTCCGTTGGATGAACCGGTGCGCGGCGTCTGTCAGGCGGAGGCGTCCGCACTTCAATTCCGCTGTGACAATCTGGGCATTTCACTTTCTTACCAATCAACGCATCATTTACGTCCAGGCGAGTTCCACAAACCATGCATGTCACACTAAACTCGTAACCACTTTCTAGGACGCGAACCTTCTTCTTAACGGGATACTCATCGCTGTCCAGATCACCATCCAGACGAATCTTCTCGCTGTCCGCCGACGAGCGATCAAAGTGTGGGTTCAGTAGGCGTCGAAGAGCGTCATCGTCACCACCGCTAGATCCTACAGCGCTAGATGATGTTTCCGTCGTGGGAGTCGCGACGAAGTCCTCCAAACAATTCGAACAGGTCACTGTGGTGTGTGCCGCGGCCCGGGGAAACGACAGCGTCGCCTGGCATTGCGGGCAACTCACCTGGATCGCAGAGGGCGGCTGGTTCACAAAACATTCCTGACATTTTCGTCGCGTGTCACTTGGGTAATCGAGTATTCTAGTTGTGATGCCAAATCTTTCCCATTCGCCTACCGAAACCTTTCCTCTGTTTGCGTGTTGCACCGTTTGAGCAGACCCACAGCGAAATTACTCAACAAAGAGGTGAGCGGTATGAAGCGATTGTTGTTCGCGGTCCTCGGGATTGGCCTATTTACAACGAGTCCTTTGCTGGGCCAAGTGACTCGCGAAGGCGTCATGCATGGCTTTGATCGCAATGCACCCGCCATCGGCGAGCCATTGCCCAACCTCCGGGCGTACGACGCCACGGGCCAAACCATTCAACTCGGAGAGTTCAAGGGTTGCTACACGGTCCTCGTCTTCGGCTGTCTCACGTGACCGCCGTTCCTTCGTAACGTCCCCAGTTTGGAGACGATCTATCGCGACTATGCGCCCAAGGGCGTTAGATTCTTCTACATCTATAAAGCGCTCGCGCACCCTGAGACAAACGGTTACGTGACACCGTTTACCTTGGACGAGCGTTTGCTGCACGTGAAGGAAGCCGAGCGCACACTTGGCTCGGAGATCCCCTGGATCTGCGACACCATGGAGAACGATCTGAAGCACGGCCTCGGTGATGCTCCAAACTCGGAGTTCATCATTGATGCCGATGGCAGGGTCGCGGTTCGTCGGTCGTGGAGCAACCCGTCGGAATTGCGGCGCGACCTGGAGAAACTTGTCGGCGCCGTCGATCCACCAACGACCGTTGCCGCACTCAACATGAACAGAGTCGAGCCACGACGAGTGGCGAACACCGGTGTCGTACCCCGCGTGCGGATACCGGGGCAGATGCAAGCACTGGTCATCCAGCCGGCGCCGATTTCGTTGGAACCTTTTTACGTAAAACTTCGAGCCGAAGCGGACAGTGATGTGACGAAATACGGCAAAGGCAAGCTGTATTTGGGCTTTCATCTCGATCCGATATACGACGTCCACTGGAACAACTTGGCCGCTCCCCTGACGTTTGAGATCAAAGCTTCGGAGGGAACGATGATTTCGCCATCTTCGGGTGCAGCACCGAAAGTCGAGGTCGAATCAGATGCAGATCCTCGCGAATTCTTGCTCGACATTGACGCAGCAGACGGCGCCGAATCATTCGAAATGACTGTAAAGTACTTCGCGTGCAATGACGCTGAGGGATGGTGCAAGCCCGTGACGCAGCAATACACCGTTGCCTTGGAAGTTGATCGCGACGGCGGCAGCGCCCGGCGCGGCGGGCAAACTTCACCGCGTGACGACCGTCCGATGAGGCGCCCCGTGCCCGCTCGGTTTTCCGCCGGTCGGGTCATGGGGATGGTGTCTAGCGTCGACGTCAGTTCGCGGATTGTGGCAATTCGTACGCGAGAAGGCAGGGAACAATCCATCGTAGTTCCGGATGACGCGGTCCTTCGACGAGACGACCACCCAGGCCAGTTGTCGGAACTCAAACGGCGAAACCGAATCATGGTCGAGCTTGACGCTAATCGGAAAGACGACCAAGGGCGTCCTTACGCCAAGCGGCTGATGTCACGCAGCGACTGATGTTATCGGCTGCTTATCTACGCCAGCAATTTTGCGATGGCGGGATTACTCAGAAAGTTCATGACGAGCGGCTGCGAAAGATCGCTCTGTGACTGCTGCCACGTCGCGTACAAGCCGTCGCTTGCACTCAAAACATCAACATACCGGCTGCAACCGGTGCCGTAAGGACTGATGAACATCGGCTTGTTCTGCGAGAGGCGATAGATCCGACTCATATCGCCATCGAGGAAATAGGCCACGCCGCCGATTTCTTCACAAGAGTAGCCGCGAGCGCGTTTTACCGCCTGCTCGTGTTCGTCCAAATTGCGAAGCGATTCGCCGCCGTCGTAGAACAGCAAGCTAACTGGTCGATTGGCGAAGGCACCGAGCTTGGGAACGTCTAAAACGCTAGTACCGCGAGTGATCGCGACATCCCAGGTAGAGCCGCGCGGAAAGAAATCGAAACAAGACCCGCCCAGCTGCTTCTGGTTCTTCCGTCGTATTGCGTAAGCAGTATTCGAGCTGGACCAGCAGTAGGGATGTGTGCAGAACATCACCACGAGATCGCCGTTCGCCGCCGTATAAACTGCCGGGTCTTTGACATGCAACACGGAAGGATCCGCCGACTTGAGCACGGTTTCGATCGTAGCGTTTTTTAGACCCTCGATCGAACTCGCCTCAAGCCGTTCGATCGTCCAAACACCCGTACCGGGCTTCAGGAAAGACCGGAACTCTTCCGGATACTCGATCCCCGCTTTCTCGGTCGACACAAACAGTTCGACGCCGCGCTCGCTTAAATAAAGCGCACTGCCTTCGATCGACAATACCGCACGATCATCGACGTTTAACTCCGGCTTGGAAAAGCTAACTTGCTTCTGCCAAGTCCCGCCTCGGTCATCCGAGCGAAAGATCGCAAGTTCCAGCCCTCGCTCACCCGCACCTAATCCAGTCCGCGAATCACCAAAGTTGCGATATCGACCGACGAGATACAGCTGACCGTCCGCAGCCTCGATCATGTTGCCGCCACCGAACCAGAATCCAGTTGAATTCTGCTGCGGGGGAACGGCGACGACAGCCTGTTTTTGGTCGACAAGCGCGAGGGCAAAGTTGCAGAGCTTTGCTTCCAAGTCAGGAGTGAGACGAGACATGCTAGTTGTCGTCGCCTCGATCGTCGCCCATCTCCTCGATATAACGCCTAAGACGCTCGTTTTCGTCAGAGATATCTTTTAGTTTCAGCATGTTCTGCACCCGCTTGATTAGCTCGATTTTGTTAACGGGCTTCGAGAGGAAGTCGTCAGTGCCCGCAGAAACGGCGCGTTCAATGTCACCCAACTCGTTCAACGCCGTTACCATCAGAATCATGATTTGCTTTGTGGCAGGATCTTCCTTGATCTTCTTACAGACCTCAAAGCCACTTAGCTTTGGCATCATGATGTCGAGCAGAATCAAATCCGGCTTGAACGAGGCGACTTTGTCGAGCGTATCCTGACCGTCCACAGCGATCTCGGTTTCGCAATCAACTCCCGCTAGATATGCGTCGAGCAATTCGCGGTTGGGTTCATTGTCGTCGGCGATCAGGATTCGATTGCTCATGAGATTATCGGGTTTTGAGTGAGTGGTCGCAAATATCGGTACTGAACCTGCTGAAGTTCGGCGGGATATCACGTGCGATTGAACACAGGTGAATCAGTTACGGGAATTGTCAAGTTGACTCAGCCAATTGTCGATCGGCAGGCACCGGGAAATGCTTGCACATCTCGCGAACTTCGCCACGGACTTTGGCTCGCACAGCTTCGTCTTCCGGATTCTTCAATACTTCCAGCATCCAGCCGCCAACGCGACGCATTTCATCGACACCCATACCTCGCGTCGTCAGCGCTGGCGTGCCGACGCGAATTCCCGATGGATCAACCGGCTTTCGCTCGTCAAACGGGATCATGTTCTTGTTGACCGTGATACCAGATGCCTCCAGAGATTCTTCGGCGATCTTACCACCGATGTTCAGCGGCGTGACATCGACCAACATCAGATGATTGTCAGTGCCTCCGCTCGCCAGCTTCAAGCCGCCACCAGCAAGCACCTCGGCCAGCACCTTCGCATTATCGATAATCGATTGAGCGTACTGCTTAAACTCGGGCTGCAATGCCTCGCCAAAACAAATCGCTTTGCCAGCGATGACGTGCATCAAGGGGCCCCCTTGCAAACCGGGGAACACGCTGCGATTCACATCCTTTACGTATTCCTTTTTACACAGCACCAATCCGGCTCGCGGTCCGCGCAGCGTCTTGTGAGTAGTGGTGGTCACAAAGTCGGCAACGGGCACAGGACTGTTGTGCAGTCCCGCAGCAACGAGTCCGGCGTAGTGAGCCATATCGACAAACAACTTTGCGCCCACTTCTTCCGCAATCTCGGCAAAGCGCGCGTGAGGAATCTCGCGTGGGTAAGCACTTGCACCCGCCACAATCAATTTGGGTTTGTGCTCGCGCGCGAGCTTGATGATCTGATCGAAGTCAATCAGGTTCGTGTCGCGCGTCACGCCATAGCTGATGAAGTTGTACAAAATGCCCGAGATGTTCAGCTTCATGCCGTGCGTCAGATGACCCCCGTGGGCCAGATCCAGCCCAAGGACCGTATCGCCGGGTTGGATCGCCGTGAGATAGACGGCCATATTCGCTTGCGAGCCGGAGTGCGGCTGAACATTCGCGTGCTCGGCGCCGAATAGTTCTTTGGCGCGCTCAATTGCCAATGTCTCGACGGTGTCAACGTGTTCGCATCCGCCGTAATACCGTCGCCCCGGATAACCCTCAGCGTACTTGTTGGTGAGTACCGTGCCCATCGCCTGCATCACGGCGGCGCTGGTATAGTTCTCGCTCGCGATCATCTCCAGCCCGTCGCGCTGCCGCTCGACTTCGGCCTCGATCGCGGCCCAAACATCAGGGTCTTGTGCTTCGATGTGATTCATGAATACCACCACCGACCGAGATTTGAGGTTTGTGAGTTCGATCAACGCGAAAACGGACGCGAGATCAAGTGTCCAACTCTCCGACCTTAGCCGCAATTAGCAGATTTAAGTTTTTCAGCGGGATTGAGGCGTTTAAGCCCTGCATTGTTGGGGTTGATAATGGGTTCGTCAATGAGGGACCGCAGCGGGTCCGCAGGTCTCAATCACGCAGGCACTTTCACTATCCGCACTTCTAGCGAACCGGCATTGTCTTCCAGCTCGGTGGGCGAGTCGTTAACCCGTAAATAAAGCGTGCCGCTAGCGTCGATCGGATATTCGCCGCCCAGGCCGATCTCTTTCGGCGCGACCAGCGGCAGCGCGCCGCCGTCAACAGCGGACTCATCCACAATCGCTCCGATCAACACGCCCAGTGGGAGGCCCTTGTGGTAACGAATCGTGACCCCGTTCGGCTCGCACCACCAGATTTTAGGCTTGTCCCCCAATTGATAGCGACCACTGGCTTCAAGCTTGTACTTGGTTCCTGCGCTGAGCAGAATGCCGGTCGATTGCCAGCCACGATTCGCTGTGATTGTCACCGTGGCGCCATCGTTCGGCAACTCGCTCGCCTCCTTTGGATCGATGGCTTCACGAGCAATGTCAAATCCATAGTCGATGTTTGCCACAAAGACGTGCCACTGTCTTGTGATGCTTGGCCAGTCAGCTTTAAACGTGTCGTAGAATCGCTGCGAGAAGCTCAGGGTATCGTCTGGTGCAAACTTGCGAAACTCGCGGAATCGATCGCGATACGCGGGATGCGAATCGAAGAACACAGCAGCTGCCCAGCACCACGCGTAAGGTTCAACTTGCAAGTGTGCCGTCTTGTCGTAGCGCAAAACGTCTTCGAGTGCCTTGCCCGCACCACTACGAAAGTCATCCTGAACGACTTTGATACGTCCCCAGTGTGAAACCAATTCCTTGTCGACTGGGAACCAGCGGAGGAGTAGTTGCTGGTCTTGCCACCGATGCGTTCCAAAGAGCTCAGCCGTCCCCTCCATATACCAAGGCGGTCCGGCACCGCCGAGGAACCGCTTCATAAATCCGTGCGTGCCCTCGTGCAACAGCAAGTGTCGGCGATAATAGTCCGACGGCTGTTCGTACAGCCACAACTCGTTGCCTTGTTGAAAGCCATTTAAGAACGGTGGCAAGCTTTCGGGCAACAGGCCGGCAGTGACGAAACGCGCCTTCTCCCGCATCAAGTATCCGATCTGCTGCCACGACTCGACCGACTTTGCGTCCACGCCAAAGTACTCGGACCATTGTGGAATGGCGGCATCGAACACGTCGGGTAACTCTTCGATCGCTGGTGCCTGGGGCAAATCGGTATAAAGCGTGAGGTGTTCGCCCTCAATCTTGCGAATTCCAGAGGCAGCAACTCGTTCCTCATCGATTTTCGGTGTCGTCGAATTGTCGGCAGCCAAGATCATCGGAGCCTCTTCGAACGGCTTGCTGCTCGCCTGCTCGAACAAATCACCAAGTGTTCGCTCTCGATCAACCATTTGTTGCGTTTCGCCAAAAGTTGGCAACTCTGCGGGCGCCGAGCTCGTCGGTGCGGCTTTTGGCTGATCCTGTTTGACCACGCTGCCCGCTTGAGCGAGCCTGCTGCCGGAGTGTTGAGGCTCGGTTTGCGCGCCGCCACAACCGATCACAAAAGCCGCCGCGAGCGTCATTGCCAACAGCCTTCTATCTCGCGAAATGATTACGATCTGCGAACTCGGCATCAGTCTGCAACTCCGGCAACATATTCAAGTGACTACCGACAAGCTATTCTAACCAGTCGGTCGAGCTCTGTGACGGTACGTGGGCGCGTGAGGTAAATTCTTGTGATCCGAAACGGTTTGCGCCTTGTCGTGCTCGCGAGCTTGTTGGCGACTGCCATCGGTTGCCTGCCATATTCCGAACAGGAAGTCATTGTCTACGCGGCACTCGACCGCGAGTTTTCGGAACCAATCCTGAACGACTTTCAAACGGCGACGGGTATTCAAACGCTCGCGAAATACGACGTCGAGTCGACGAAGACCGTTGGCTTAGTGAGTGCCATCATCCAGGAACAGAATCGCCCGCGGTGTGATGTCTTCTGGAATAACGAGATTCTTCACACGCTGAGACTGGAAAGGCTGGGTCTGCTGGACGTCTATCATTCGCCAGCCGCAGAGACGTTTCCGCTCAGCTATCGTTCAGCGAGTGCCCAATGGCATGGGCTCGCCGCGCGGGCACGTGTGTTGATCATCAATACTGATCTCGTAGATCGGGATTCGATTCCAACTTCGGTTAACGACCTGACAGACACGAAATGGAAGGGCCAAGTGGGCATCGCGAAGCCGCTGTTCGGGACCACGGCCACACATGCCGCTGTGTTGTTTTCAATTTGGGGTGACGAGCGTGCAACCGCCTTCTTTCGGGCAATTCGCGAGAACGCCGAGGTGATGTCGGGAAACAAACAAGTCGCTGCAGCTGTCGGTCGTGGCCAACTTGCATTCGGAATCACTGACACCGATGACGCCATTATCGAGATCGACAATGGCATGCCCGTCGAGATCGTGTTTCCGGATCAAGCGGAAGGTGAACTCGGTTCGCTCTTCATCCCCAATAGCCTGTGCATTTTGAAGGACTGTCAAAATCCGGTGAACGCTCGACGACTGGTAGACTATCTACTTTCGCCGGAAATCGAAGAGCGGTTGGCGACAGGCAGCAGCGCACAGTTTCCCGTCAACGAACAAGTCACGACAAGATCGCGGGCCTCGCCTAATCAACCAGTTCGATGGATGAAAGTCGACTTTGAAGCTGCGGCAGACAGCTGGGCGGTAGCATCCAGCGTACTTCGCGACCTATTCGTGGCGGTCGACTGACGATCCCTGAGTAGGCCCCACTCCACCCGTTTTCTATCGTTTCATTGAGCATCGGCTCCGATCGTGATTGCGATCGCTTCACGAAGCAAGCCGTTGATGTCGTGTGAATCATTCATGTCGACCGCAAGCTCAGGATGAGCGAACACGCGCACACGTTTGACAAAATCGTCGAACTGTTGTCGTGCGAGCGTGCGAACAACAGGGGAGACATCACCCAGTTTTCGATAGCAATCTTCTTTCGCGTATTGAACTTCGATATTGAACTCCACCTCCAACTTGATCGGCGGGGCGTCAAACAAGATTTCATGGGGGGCGACGCGACGACCAACTTCACGGCTGAGCAGGTTCGTGAAGTGTTCGGCACAGCAGACTAACCATGGATAGGGCCGACGAGCCAGTTGGTCGTAGATGTCCCGCTCTTGGAAGTAGCTGTATTGAGCCAAGCGCTTGTAAAGCCGACGCGTGGCGCCGAACAGACCGTCGAGCAGCTCGTTCGCCGGACCGGTGCCTGCTGCGTTTACCAGCTCGTCGATCATCTGCTGTTCGTGCTGACGAAACAGTGTGTCAAGGTCGAGATCCCCATAAAGAAGATAGAAAGCCCGTTGCAACATCGCCGTCGCCGAACGAACCGAATGATGCCAATAAACTTCGCTGAACATGACATAGCGAGCAAACACCATCATTTCGGCGGCGGTGCGGCCTTTCTCGGTAATCGCAAGACCGTCTCCGGCTTCGTTCAAACACAAGCTGCCAATCAGTCGCTGCTGATCGAAATTCTGACCGTAAGGGACACCAGCATGCAGACTGTCTCGAAACAAGTAATCCATCTTGTCCACGTCGATTGGCCCCGACAGCATACTGTGCAATATGCTCGACTTTGCATCGCGAGGTTTTTCGGACAGAAGTGCCACTACCTCTCGCGGATTAATTCCCCAATCGTCGCGCAACGCGTCGGCGACCTCTCCCTCAAGCAAAAAGCTATTGGCGAAAAGCTCGTGTTCTGGAACGCCGGCCAAATCCATGTCTTCGATCGGATGGCAAAAAGGCCAATGTCCGAGGTCGTGAAGCAACGACGCTGCGATAAAAACTTCCGCATCTTTCACCGAGATTGCATCGGCAAACCGTTCGTCATAAGACAAACGCTTTAAATAGTGCAGCGCCATGCGATAGACGCCCAGCGAGTGCTCGAATCGCGTGTGATGGGCGGCTGGATAGACCAGCGATACAAGCCCCAGCTGACTGATGCGCGAAAGTCGGCGGAACTCGGCCGTATCGATGATCTGCCGCACGCGGCGCGTGAGCGGTACGTCGAGTTGCGGCGGAATGCGAAGCAAATGCTGCCGCGCGTCGAGTCCCTGGATTTCGGGAATCTCACCGATCGTGCTTACCACGCTGATGCTGCCTTACGACGAATTGTGCGAGTCGACTCGCGGCTAACTAGCCGCCGAAGCAAACATCTCGATACCGATAAACAATGCCAATCCACCGGTCACGAGCAAATAAAAACCGTAGTGCACTAGTCCCATCAAGTAGTCCAGGTCAAGACTTGCGAAGGCCGCAAAAGCACCAACGAAGACCAGCGGCGGCAGGATGAAAACGAGTTGCGTGATATTGAATGGCCCCAGTTGCGAGGACAAGAACCAGAAAGCTCCCCACAGGAACGCATACGAAGCGCCGCAGGCGGCCACGCGTATCCATAAATCTGTTCCGGAATACGGCTCAAGCTCATCACTGCGGAGAAATGTATACCCTCCCAATACAATTGGCGGGGCGAACAACAACGCTCCCAATATCGGAACAATTGCTGGAATTGGGTCGTCGTCTGGTCCGCGTTTCAATATGATCGCCAGCACCAGCACGACGAGTACGGCAACTCCGATTCCGGCGGCGACTTTGGGCGAGAACTTAGTTTCCTCGCGCAAAATCGGCTTCGAAACAGACCGCCCCTTGGAATCCTTCAACGTCCCTGAGTCTGGAGCGTGAATTACAATCTCGTCGCCAAGCGCCGGAATTTGAATTTCCGTCTTACACTTTGGGCACGGTCCCTTCTGGCCGGCGAACTTCTCGCTGACAGTGAAACGCTTCTTGCACCCGGGACAAACGATGGAGAGCGGCACGTGGAAAACTCGATCTGAAAGGATGGAAGGAACGAAGAGCAAGATTAAGGGTTTAGTGTTGGCGAACGGCCAACCCGAGTCAAGCGTCCCGATTTTCCCGCGTTTTCTACTTGCTTGCGATGTCTACGGGGTTCAGAATTGGGGACCTCGAATTTCAACCTCAATTGATGGAGCCCCGTTCATGTCCCTCTCCGTTCGCTGCCTTTCCGCCCTCATCACCCTGGCTCCCGCTATTTTGCTCGCCGCGGACCCAAGCGCCGTGGTATTCACCGACCCCGCAAAGGCTGGTGTCGAGTATGAGTTGCAGGGTGAGTATCTGGCCACAGTGAAAACGGGCGAAAAGGAATTGAAGGTCGGAGTTCAAATTATCGCTTTGGGTAATGAAGCCTTTCAGGCGGTCGGCTTCATCGGTGGTTTACCGGGCGATGGCTGGTCGCGCGGTGACAAAACCCACTCCACTGAAGGCAAGTTAGAGGACGGAGTGCTACGCTTTACGACCGCTCACGACGACGGCAAAGTGACGGCCGAGGTGAAGGACGGTTCGATGGTCGTTTATCTCGGCGATTTAAAGGTTGCCGAATTCGCGAAAGCACATCGTCAAAGTCCGACGTTGGGCGCAAAGCCGCCGGAAGGTGCCGTCGTCTTGTTCGATGGCAGCTCGACCGATGCTTGGGAGGGTGGCGAGATCATCGATGGGAAGTGGCTGGGCGCACAGAACATCTCCACGACGGAAAAGTTCGGCGACCACCATCTACACATCGAGTTCCAGACTCCGTTTATGCCGACCGCGCGCGGGCAAGGTCGCGGCAATAGCGGCGTCTACGTGCAGAGCCGCTACGAAGTTCAAGTCCTCGATTCATTCGGGCTCGAGGGCAAGAACAATGAATGTGGCGGAATCTACTCGATTGCCGAACCCAGGGTGAATATGTGCTTCCCGCCTTTAACTTGGCAAACCTACGACATTGACTTTACAGCGGCACGGTACGATGCCAGTGGGAACAAGACGAAAAACGCACGCATCTCGGTTCGTCACAATGGAGTCGAGATTCATAGCGATGTGGAGCTGACACACGGAACGCCTGGTCGAAACAAAGAGGGCCCCGAACCGGATGGGCTGTTTCTTCAGAACCACGGCAACCCAGTCGTCTTTCGAAACATTTGGGTGGTGAAGAAGTAGCCGCTCGAAGATGGGGAATGAGGCCACAGGTCATCGCAAAGAACAGACGCTAGGCCACCACTCCCTGAAGCTTCAGTGGCAGCCTTAACGTGAATGTTGCGTCTTTACCTGCGCCGTCGCTCTTCACGGTTAGCGAGCCACCCATCTCTTTAGCGGCAATCGCCGCGCGGTGAAGTCCAAAGCCGTGACCATCGCTCTTTGTCGTGAACCCATGACGAAAGCTCTTCTCTAGATTTACCGGTCTTATTCCAACTCCGTTGTCCATCACTTGCAACACGATCGAATGATCCTGGCGCCGAATGCTGAGGCAAATCTGTCCTTCGTCGGTCTCGGCGTCCCGTTTGGAGTGCTTAGCGTTCCCGATCAAGTTAATCAGGATTTGCATCACCTTCTGCTTGTCGAGGCTGATCGGATGGATCGCGTCGAATTCCTTGATGGCTTCGATGCGATGGCGTACGAGGGGGCCAATGTTGATGTTCAACGCGTCCTCCAACAACTCGCCCACTTCGAACACCCGACATGCCTGCGTACGACTGCTGCGTCGAAATGATCGCCTTGATGTGGTCGTATTCTTCGTAAGCAAATGCAGTGTGGGTGTCTCAAAGACGAGGCGACCTACTTCATCGACACGTGCAGCGAAATGCCCCGAAAAGGCCCTTGGCCTCGCAATCAACGCTGCGCCTCGCTGCCGTCGCAGTAAGGTGGTCACCGGCCGGAGGACTTGGGGCCCTATCGGAAGCGTCATTTGCTGGGATCATGAGTTTTAGTTGACCCATCTTGGCATTCAGCGGATATAACCATCTGTCATCCGCTCGCCGTTCAAGCCACAATACAAGCGACCAGTTTCCCACCGATTCTGCCAACATCGCAAAGTGAACACGCCTTCAGACCAAATTCCCGATGGGACTTTGATCGCCGCTGTACTTGCTGGCGAGCGCGACCGGTTCGCGCTGCTCGTTGACCGCTATCAGAGACCGTTAATGCGTGTCGCTCGAAGTCGTATGGGCCGGCCCGGTTGGGCGGAAGATGTGGTTCAGGAGACATTTCTGTGTGCATTCAAGTCTTTGCATACCTACAACTCACAGTACAGCTTTCGCACATGGTTATGGACCATTCTGCTAAACCAGTGTCGGCGGCAGATGAAGAAGTTTTCGCGAGGCGTTTTCATTGGCGCATGGGGACAGAATAGCGACCACGACGATTTGCGATCTACCTTGGTTGAACATCTAAAGTCGGACGAGGCGCCTTCGGATCGGCTGGCCACGCAAGAGCGGGCTGAATTACTCGATGTGCTGCTGTCGCAGCTCCCGGAAAATCAAGCCGACGCGCTGCGACTGCGATTTTTTGGTGAGCTGAAGTTTCACGAGATTGCCGAGGCAATGGGGTGCAGCTTGTCATCTGCGAAGAATCGCGTTCGATGGGGTTTGACCAAACTGGCCGAATCTCTTGGCCCGGAAGGCGAGCTATCGATCGAACAGGCGTCGGAACACAAAACTTGACTGATTGCTGGAGTGCCGGCCTATGAAAGCCGTTTTCACCTGTGACGATGTGTTTGACCGATTGACCCGCGAGCCCTTTCCGTCGGGCAGCGCTGACGATGAACTTGTCGAAATGCACTTAGCGGTTTGCCACGAGTGTCGTCAACTCGCCGAGGCATTTCGCCCAGCGGTCGGCCTTTTTCACGAATCGATGTCTGCCGAGAGCAACGCCGAGTTGCCGATGTATTCGGGGCGGCTTCAGCCCATCATCGAGGCGTTAGTCCTTAATGCACGAACGCAGTCGAAACCGGCTTCTGCTCCGACACGTTGGTCGTCACTCACGTCATTGGTCGTAGCAGTCGCGGTGGGCGTGATGTTCATCGGATCTGTTATCTTGGCGACCTTGGCAGACCCTCAACCGGCTGGCGACAGGCAACAGCTTGCTTCGCAGAATCATCATCAGCAGCAACACCAAAATCAGTTGCTGTTGGCGACATTGGAAATCCCCGAAACCTGTCGAGCGACGACAGTTGCGTGGGGACTTGCTGCAAGCACAGATCTGGCTTGCTGCACGCAATGCCACAAGGCGGATAGCCCCGTCCCATCGACGGAGAAGGCGATCGCAAAGTCAACCGCTGCTTGTGTTGCGTGCCACGATGGAACGTCGAGCGATTCGATATCCGCGGTTCCCAATCGGCGAGACTGGTACTTGGACTTCGACCGTCTGCGAATCCACGTCAGGCGGAAATATGAGCAGATCAATCTCCAACTGGCAATCGCCATCGCCCCGATGCGTGCGCGCGACGTGCGAACATCGGCGACAACCACTGATTTAGAGGCTTGCCAAGTTGCCAGGCTTGAGGTCGGTGTTGCTGTGGTGCTGCCGAAATGCGATGAGTTGTACGTCGAACGGTCGACACACCCACAGCACGCACGAATTTCGATGTTCGATGTGGCGAGAACCAAATACTTGCCCGTCGCGGCTTGCGAGGCCGATCGACGTTGCTGATACTTCACGCTGGTTTTAGTGGGTCTTCTGTTCACAAGGAACCCGGCAATGCGAGTTTTTGCCGCTGCTTTGCTCTCGATCTGCGTTGCAGTTTCTGCTTCGTGGGGCGACGAACCATATTCGGGGCCCCAAGTCGGCGAGCGGCTTGTGCCATTTACCGTTCAAGGCACCTTCGGTGAAGTCGCTGGAAAAGCGTTCGACGTCGTCACAATGGCCGATGGCAAACCGGTGCTAATTATCTTCGTTCACGAGGTGACACGACCGTCGCTGGGCCTTACACGATTGGTCATGAGTTATGCAGCGTCGCGTGCAAAGGATGGCTTAGTGAGTGGTGTTGTGTTTCTCAGTGCCGATCCCACCGAGACCGAGAACTGGATGAAGCGCGCATCTCACGCGCTGCCGCAACACGTGGCTCTTGGAATCTCGCCCGATGGTCAAGAGGGGCCGGGTGCCTACGGGCTAAATCGAAATGTTTCGCTCACGGTACTCGTCGGCAATCAAAACAAAGTGACGGCTAACTTCGCGATCGTTCAACCAAGTATTCAGGCCGATGCGCCGAAAATCGCAAAAGAAATCGTCCAGGTTCTGGGAGGCGGCAAAGTTCCGGCGCTTGAGGAAATGGAGAATCGCGGCGATGACAGCAATCCAGCGGCTCGCATGAATGACTCGACGCTTGATGCGTTGCTGCGCTCATTGATCCAGAAAACGGCTACTGCGGAACAAGTCCAAAAGGCAATCACTGACATTGAGGCCTATGCCGCAGACACGCCCGCCGCACAACAGCGGATTGGCGAGACAGCTCGGCGCATCATCGCGGCAGGCAAGCTCGAAAACTACGGCACTCCTGCTGCCCAAACCCAGTTAAAGGCATGGGCCGAGAAGTATAAATCTCCAGATACCCGGTCGCAGCAATCCCCGCGCGCCAAGAAAGGCCATGCGAATCCCTAATCGATACTGCCAGCACCGCAGATCGTCTTTCCAGGAATGCCCGCGACGACACCTCGACAATTGACTAGAATCGAATAGAGCAAACCCGGTAGCATTCGGGCCTATTTCTGTGAGAACTCAATCGTTGCGGTGCGATGTTATGAAATCGATGTGTTGTCCCACCGGTGGGTCATGGAGTGATGTGTCGTGTGCCACGAGCTGTACCAGTGCTCGGGAAATCAATGATATTCAGGAAGCCGCTGGCCGAGCTAGCGGCTCACTGCGACTCGCATGGGTCGTTCTCATCTTCGCACTGCTGATCGTGGGATGTGGCAAGACTACGCCTCCGGCAGCCAAACCGAAGGCCTCCGGCAACAAGATTGCTGAGCAGCTCGCCGCCGCGCCGCAGCAGGCTTCAACGACGAAGGGGAACGCTTCGACGGTGCGTCGTCCTCGTGTCTCTCCCGATGACCGAGCGCGTTTCGACGAGATCCCGGAAACGGAGAGCGAGTTTGACTTTAACTTCGGCGCGAATTCCGGTGACTACGCGTTTCAAGGTGGTGGTTCTTTCAGCGCGCCTGGCAAGAACGAATCTCGCGAGGGCCTGTCCGGTTCAAAGATCGTCGAACGAGTGACTTCCTTGTTAAGAGACTCCGTCGATTATGGCCCGACGCTGGCAGTGTGGGTGATTGACGAATCGAAGAGCGCTCGCGGTTTGGTACAAACGATCGGCAGCATGATCCAGCAGCCTTACTCCGGCTTGAAGTCCGATGTCGACCCGAAACGGTTTTTGACGGCAGTATGTACGTTCGGTGGACAAGTTCATTTTCCCGTCGATAGCCCATCACCCGATCCGTCGTCGCTGGTCACGGCCATCAACAGCATGCCGAATGACCCAACTGGCAAAGAAATGGTATTTACAGCCATTGGCGAGGCAATCAAAAAGTACAGCCACTTCCGAACGGCAGAACGCCGTGAAGTGATGTTCTTTATCGTTACCGACGAATCCGGCGACGACCAGAATCTGGTCGATTCGTTAATCGAAGAACCACGTCGCAACGCGACACCGATCTATGTGATTGGCGTCCCCGCACCGTTTGGGCGGGTGGCTGCGTTAGATCCTTCCGTCGAGAATGCATCAGACAAGACATCGATTCGACAGGGGCCTGAGTCACGTTACCGAGAGCATATTGAGCTCGGCTTCTGGGGCGGAATGAACGACTTCCGTATGATGGATTCTGGCTTTGGTCCCTTCGCGCTAGAAAAGCTCTGCCGCGGGACAAGTGGGCGCTATATTGCGGTCCGTCCGGCGACCAGCGGTTATTCGTTTGCGGGCGCTATGGTAAGCGAATGGCCCTCATCGGGGGTCTGGCAGCCAGATCCAACCGTTATGCAGAAGTACGCACCGGACTATACGACCGAGGCGGAGTACCAAAAGATCCTGCAAGGCAATGCGGCATGCATGGCGTTACACGAAGCTGCCAAGGTGGACGCAGTCGAATTTACACAGTTGCCGGAAGTCACTTTCCGAAAAGAGAATGAGCCCCAATTGGCCAGCGATTTGGCTCGCGCCCAGCAACTGGCGGCGAAGTTAGAACCGGGTGTCAATCGGTTGTACGATGCACTCGAGAAGGGTGAGTCGGGACGAGCAAAGCTGACCTCTCCGCGCTGGCAGGCAGCTTACGATGTTGCCATGGGACGAGCTGCCGCCGCTAAATCGCGTGTCGATGGTTACAACGTCATGTTGGCCGAGTTGAAACGCGGAAAAAACTTTGAGCGAGAGACAAGCAATACTTGGGAACTAGCCACGGCCGAGACGACCGATGCAACCAGCGCGCTGAAGAAGCTGGGCGAGAAGGCCAAGATGTATCTCGAACGTGTCGTCAAAGAACACCCTGGAACACCCTGGGCAAAACTCGCCGAACGTGAACTGCAAACTCCGTTCGGCTGGAAGTGGACGGAGCGGTAGCTGATTCGTCGGACCCACTGCGTTCGTAATCCAGAGACGAGCAATTCACGAAAGGAGTCGAATCATGATGCGGTGGACACTGTCGCTGATCTTGTTGGCGCTTACCGGAGTCGGCGCTCCCGCACTTGCGGAACGATCTATTCCTTTGCATGTTGCAATTGAAAAAGGCCTCGTCGACGTAACTGTCAACGGACGAGGGTCATCGACCGGCGACTCCGTGCAAGTCACCGTACGACGGGGCACTCGGAACAACTTGCGTATCGAAGTCTCACCGGGCACGGTTATCGAAAGTAACACAGGAGATGTCCAAAGCATGGCGCTGGGCGGCATCAAGTACGAGCGCATTGGCGACCAGTATCACGAAGCGGAAGCGATCGAACTGACCGATGACAAGCAACATGTTTTCATCCTGCAAGGCTTCTGTCGCGACTTCGAGAAAGCGACTCCCCAGATGCAAAGTACCTTCAATGTATCGGCGCCAGATTCCGCCGATACAAAGATTCTCGTGCAAGCTGCAAAACTCGGCGCTTCGTCCAAATTGACGCAGGCCGCTATCTGGATTCATCGCAACGGTGTCAGCGACGAGCAACTCAGAAAGACTTTTCCCGTGACGCAAGAAGAAATCGACGGAGCAAGGAGCCTGTTGGTATCGATCGAAAGCCCAGAGTCTACCGTCGACGTCCAACTGCTGATCGACAAACTCGCCGGCAAGCTCAGCGACCGGCTGACGGAAATAAGAGAAAAGCGAGCAGCGCGGCGTGAAGGCAACGAGGAGCGACCCGCAGCGGGCCGGTCGGGTGATCGCCTGCGAACGCTCGCGGAACTCGAAGTGTTCGACAAAATCAAGGTCGCGATTGGGAATTGATAGCCTGAGGCGGCTCGGCGAACAAGACGTCAGCTTTCAAGAAGGGTAAGCCTCTCCTTAAGCTGCTCGATCTCGTGGCGAAGTTCATTGATCTCCTCGCGCAGCTCCGAGACTGCATCAGTTGAAATCTTGGGTGGCGGCGCGGGCCGCGACGATTCGCTCGCCGATATTTCGCCGGCGCGAGCGTTGACCTTGTCCATCTCGTTCGCCTGATACAAGCCGTGTGTGATGACCTGACCGCGACCTTCTGGTGTCAGCGATATGACAAGTTTCTTTTGCATTAACGACTGAAGGACGGGACGCAGCGCGCCCAGATCCGCGATCGGTTCCATACGGGCTGCGCGGCCACGCAATTCCCCCACCGTCTGCTCTCCTCGCAACAACAACTCGGCCATCACCGCCAACTCCACCTTGTCGACGCCCAGCCACTCATACATGCGGTGCTTGTACTTGGCGACGCGACCGTCACCCTGAATCTCGACGACCGCGCCCATTTCACGAAGCTCTTCTAAAGCCAATTCAACGTCGCTAGGATCGAGATCCATTTGGGGGCTGCGATTGCTCTTTTGATTCGCGCCGGTCGTGATGGCGTTCAGCGACAACGGGTAGTTTTCGGGTGTGGTCTTGGCTTTCTCAACCAATACGCCAGCCACGCGACGTTGGATGCGGTCCAACGGTCGCCATTGCGGACCGGCATCGTCATCATTGGTCGTCGTCGGGCCAAACGTATTCATCAGTCATTCCGTAGTGAGAGGTTACGTGATGGAGACGCGCGAGTGCAAAAATCTATGCGGTGACATGGCTCGTTACAAGACCGACAGCCCGATTAAGCTTGCATCTGGCTGCTGGCATACATTAACATCAAGCTTCGTCGATATGTAGTATGTCGATCTGTCTTTCCACCGCCCGCTCGCCCACCCGTTGCCATGCTGCGAGACCTCGCCCTCTCATTATTGCTCGGTTCGTATGCCTGTTTCGCGGCACAGACTTCTGCGAACGCGGCGGAACCGCGAACCTACAACTTTGAGAACGACATTGTTCCGATCCTGAGCAAGTTCGGCTGCAACACGTCGGGTTGCCACGGCAAGGCGGAAGGCCAAAACGGCTTCAAATTGTCGGTATTCGGTTTCGATCCTGACCAAGATTATCGAGCGTTAACAATGGAAGGACGCGGCCGGCGTGTCTTCCCGGCTGCTCCACAAAGAAGCTTGATCTTACTCAAGGCGAACGGCGGCATTCCGCATGGCGGCGGCATTCGGATCGATACAAGACGCCCCGAACACGAGACGCTGGTTGACTGGATTCGAGCCGGCGCGCCGTTCGGTTCGCCCGATGATCCGAACGTCGTTGCCATCAAAGTAACCCCCAGCGAACGCCAGTTGGCGATGCGTGCTTCCCAGCCATTACATGTCGAGGCGACATGGAGCAACGGGCACAAGATGGATGTGACTCGCCTCGCGACATACCAGTCCAACAACGAAGCAATGGCGACGGTTGACGAAGACGGTGTTGTATCGATCGGCGAGTCGGCGGGCGGCGTCGCGATCATGGCAAGTTACCTCGGACACGTTGACGTCTTTCAAGCAATCGTTCCTCGCAACGAAACAATTGAGGCTTACCCTCAATTGTCTGAGGCCAATTTTATCGACGGTCCGATCCACGAACGACTAAAGAAGCTGAATATAATTCCCTCCGGCGAATGTGACGACGCGACATACTTGCGACGCGTCTACCTGGATATCATTGGAACGCTGCCCGACGCAGACGAAGTGCGCTCGTTTCTCGCCGATACGAGCGCCGATAAGCGATCGCGATTGGTTGATGATTTGCTCCGCCGACCGGAGTACGCCGACTATTGGGCACTGAAATGGGCAGACTTGTTGCGGGTTGACCGGTTGAAGCTGGGACACAAGCGAGCCTATCTCTATTACCAGTGGATTCGCGATAGTTTTGCCGTGAATAAGCCGCTCGATCAATTTGCAACAGAGTTAGTCGCCGCGGAAGGACCGCTGACCGACACGCCTGCTGGCCAGTTCTACAAAGTGGTCGACAAACCGAACGAGGTTGCGAGCACCATTTCGCAAGTGTTTCTTGGCGTGCGAATTGAATGCGCTCAGTGTCATCATCATCCGTATGATCGCTGGAGCCAGACGGACTATTACGGGATGCAGGCTTTCTTCACTCAAGTCGCCTTCAAGACGTCACCGCGCGGAGAGGTCCTGGTTGGAACAAGGAACTCGGCAACAAAGCATCCGCGTACCGGCGAAGAAGTCTTCGCCCGCGCCTTGCTGCAACCGTCCACGATGGAACCGGCGCCGGGTGATCGCCGCAAACAATTTGCGGCCTGGATGACATCGCGGGACAACCAGTGGTTTGCCCGGAATTTGGCGAACCGCTATTGGGCTCATTTCATGGGTCGCGGTCTGGTTGAGCCCGTCGACGATTTTCGCATGGCCAATCCGCCGTCCAATCCACAAGTGCTAGACCGACTCGCCGAACATCTCGCCGCGAACAAGTTCGATGTCCAGCACTTGATCAGAGCAATCGTGGCCTCAGAGGCGTATCAGCGAACTTCCCATCCCAACTCGACGAACGAGCTCGACGAGCTGAACTATTCGCGATTTTTGTTCAAACCGCTCGACGCAGAAGTGCTTTTCGACGCGGTGTGCCAGACCACGGGAGTTGCTGAGAAGTTTGATGGCGTTCCCAGCGGTAGCCGCGCCATTCAGTTGTGGGACAGCAACGTGCCTCACTACTTTCTCAAGATGTTCGGTCGACCGATGCGAGCGACCGCATGTGACTGCGAACGCGTGGCCGAGCCGACGACTGCACAAGTGTTGCATGTGCTGAATTCGCCTGAGATACAGGAGAAATTGTCCCATTCCGGTGGGCGGATCGCGAGACTCTTGAATGCGTTGCCTGACGACAGATCGCTCGCCGACGAACTTTATTTGACTTGTTTCAGCCGCTTCCCAACCGAGCAAGAGAGACAAGTCGCGATCTCTTACTTCCAGGAGAACGCGGATCGTCAGCAAGCGGTGGAAGATGTAGTTTGGAGCATGATGAACTCGCTTGAGTTTTTGTTTAATCACTAACTTGTGATGAGTTGAGAAACTCAAATTGCCAAGACTTTAGTGCGGGTGGCACCACGAGACTGGAGACTCACCTATGACGAATCCATTTTGCGACGGGATACGGCGGCGAGATGCGTTGCGTGTCGGAACGGCTGGGTTGTTCGGAATGGGTGTCTCGCTACCGCAGATTATGGCCGGAGCGACGCTCGCTTCAGAAGCCGGAACGCCAGCCAAGGACGTTTCGCTGATCATCGTTTTTCTCCAGGGTGGCTTGTCGACGATCGACACCTGGGACATGAAGCCGAACGCTCCCGCAGAGTTTCGGGGCGACTTCAATCCGATCAGCACGCACGTCCCCGAAATTCAACTTTGTGAACATCTTCCCCGGTTGGCGAAACAAGCCGACAAGTTTTCGCTGGTCCGTTCGTTTGGTCACAGCAACTCGGGACATGGGCCTGCGGATCACTACCTGCTGACCGGCTACTTGCCAACGGCCGGTTTCAATGGCGGCTTGAAGCCCAACAACCAACGCCCGGCCCATGGAGCGATTATTGCCCGCAGCCAGGGACCGCGCGGGTCGGTGCCTCCTTATGTTTGTCTGCCCAAGATGCACAACAGCGGTGGAGCATCGTACTTGGGTTCGACCGCTGCTCCGTTCGTCGTGGAAGCCGATCCAAATTCGCCGGGATTCTCCGTCCCAGATCTTGCTCCACCGCTCGAGGTTTCCAGCAATCGACTGGACAATCGCCGCGCGTTGCTTTCGCAAGTCAATCGTTTCGAACGGGCGGCTGAAGTCCACGCGAATACAAACGCCAAGGCCATGAACACATTTCAACAGAAGGCCTTTGACTTAATGACCTCGACGGCGACAAAGTCAGCCTTTGATATTGCCCAGGAACCCGAGAAGTTGCGAGATGCGTACGGTCGCCACTCGCTTGGGCAATCCTGCTTGATGGCACGGCGACTGGTCGAAGCGGGAGTGCGTTGTGTCTTGATCGACCATACGAATTGGGACACACACTACAACAATTTCACGGTCCTCAAGAACGATTTGTTGCCGCACCTGGATTCTGCGATGCCGACACTGCTGCAAGATTTGTCAGATCGCGGGATGCTCGAATCGACACTTGTATTGGTCACCGGTGAATTTGGTAGAACGCCGCGAATCAACAAGGATGCAGGACGTGATCATTGGGGGCCTAGTACCGCGATCGCGATGGCAGGTGGCGGCATTCAGGGAGGGATGGTGCTCGGAGCATCCAACGAACGGGCCGAAAAGCCCGCGACCGAACCCAAGGGACCTGCTGACCTGGCCGCCACGATCTACCATTGTCTCGGCATTGATCCGAAGACGACCTTTCATACGCCAGAAGGTCGACCGATTCCGATCGTTCCGGGTGACGGTAAGGTCATGTACGAATTACTTGGGTGAACTGAAGATAAGCTCAACAAGTTCCAATCGCCATGCGACCGACTATTTGTCTCGCGATCGTCACTCTTTCAATCGGCTCAGCCACCTGCTCAGCCGATGCACCCAGTGTCTCGTATATTTTTCCAGCTGGTGGGCAACGAGGCACGACCGTCGACTTCCATGTGGGCGGTCACTACCTGCACGACGCTTGTCCTTTCGAGATGCTTGGACCGGGAGTCACGGCTTCACAAACATTGCTTCGCGCTGATACGACGCTGTGGTTCGAGGGCCCGGTCATTCCGTTGCCCGATTCGCAAAGCAAAGAAGATTACCCCTGGGCACAGAACGGAACGGTTTCGATCGCAGTCGACGCACCGCTCGGATTCCGTCGTTGGCGAGTCTGGACGTCGCAAGGCGTAACCGAGTCGATGAAGTTCGTAATCGGCGACTTGCCCGAGATAATCGAACAAGAAGTCGACGGCGACCCAATTCCAACGCAGGTTGAACTGCCCGTCACAATTAATGGCCGGATGTTTCCGCGCGAAGATATCGACATCTGGACTTTCCAAGCCAAAGCAGGAACCAGCTACACGTGCGAAGTCATGGCCAATCGGCTTGGATCGCCGCTTGACTCGCGGATTGCCGTATTTGATCCGCAAGGTAATCTCATCGCCGAGAATGTTGATGGAAAGGGAGTTGATTCGCTCTTGCGATTCGTGGCCCTTGAAGACGGCGACTACGCGGTCCACATTCACGATATCAATTTCGACGGATTACAGCACTTCGTCTACCGCTTGACGATCACCGACCAGCCTTACGTCGACCAAGTCTATCCACTTGGCGGGCGGCGAGGGGCTAAGACTGAGTTTCGGCTACTAGGTCAGGCTGTTCCGGACGAGGCGGTTGCCATCACTCTGGACGAAGCGGTTGAGTCATCACAACGCGAACAATTCATTATCGACGGCCATCGGACGAACGAGTGCTCGATTGAGCTGAGCAATCATCCGGAAGTCATCGAACGCGGCGCGCGTGAGTCAGATACACTGTCGGTGCCCGCGGTAATGAATGGCTGTATCGAGCAGCCAGGAGAAATCGACTCGTGGTGGATCACACTTATCAAGGGCGAACAGATTTCTTTTTCGGTCCACGCGGCCAAATTGGGGTCGATGCTCGACTCTGTACTTCGTATCTATGACGAATCAGGCGCGGAACTCGCCAGTAACGATGACGCAGGCGATGGACGAATCGATTCCGCTTTGAACTATACCGCGACATCCGATGGACGATTTAGGATCACAGTTCAGGACGCGTTTGATACGCGAGGAGGAAACCGCTTCGCGTATCGTCTGTACGCCGAGCCAAGCGGCGACGCTGTGCCTGACTTCGCTCTGCAGTTGCCCGTCGACGCGTTGACAATCGAGCGCGGAACAGAAGTGAAACTAAAAGTTACGGCCACTCGAACGGGCAAGTTTGAAGGTGCGATAACGCTTGACGCTGGCGTTCTACCACAAGGTCTATCAATCACAGGCAATACAATTCCGGCGAAGAAGAACGATACCCAACTCGTCTTCAAAGCGAGCGAAACCGCCAGTCTCGAGTTGGCTCGTCTGCCGATTGTGGGCACAGCGATGATTGGCAAGTCGACCGTCAGTCGCCGCGCGATCAAGCCTGCAGATTCACCAGACGATTTGGATTTCGATGAGTTATCGCTCTCTGTGGCCATCCCTACGCCGTTCAAAGTCGTTGGCGACTTTGAAACACGTTATGCCGCGCGAGGCTCGACGTTCTCGCGGCACTACCGGATCGATCGAGGAAGCTACGACGGGCCAATTACGATTCGCATGGCGGAACGCCAGGTTCGGCACCTGCAAGGCGTAACCGGGCCGACGATGCTTGTTCCTCCTGGTGACTCAGAATTTGACTATCCGATCAAGCTTCCTCCGTGGATGGAAGTCGGGCGTACGAGCCGCACGGCCGTCATGGCCGTGGCTGACGTGATGGATGAAGCGGGGGAAGTACACCGCGTTAGTTACACGTCGCACGCACAGAACGATCAGGTGATTGTGCTGGTTGATCCAGGGCAGCTTGATTTGCGTCTTGGTCACAAGTCGCTGGTCGCAGACCGGCAGACGCATTGCGTGGTCCCTTTTCACGTCGGTCGCGGACAGGGCATTGAAGGGCCTGTCGAGGTCCGCGCGATTGTGCCAGCGCACATCAAAGGCGTGAAGTCAGAGGCCGTTCTGCTCGCGGCGAACGAAAGCGATGGAGTGCTCCAATTCAGCTTTGCCGACGGTGAACTCGGCCCATGGAACATGCCGCTGGTGGTCCGCGCGACGGCAACGCACGACGGCAGCCCGTATACAGCCGAAGCAACTCTCGCCATCGTGCCGCACGAACCGCAATCGCAGGCGATCAGCAAGTTAGGAGCGTTTTAGAAATAAGTATCGGGAGTTATAGCCTCAATGTTCGTCAACGGCGACTTTGATCCCCAGCTGCTTCTTGAGTTGGGTGATCTGCTGTGGCGTAAACTGTCCCAGTGCAACATGCAAGCTTTCGACACTCGGCAACCCGATCGAAATTAGACCGTTGAAAGTGATTTGTGTATCACGAATGTCCAAATCGTTGATGCCAATCGGCGTGAGATGCTGCAGGCAGTTATCGGTGACGGCGGTGTGGGCGAGCGACAGTTCATCGATCGCGCCGACAGTTGTCATGGCGGCAACCCCGACGTCCGTGAGCTGCGACCGATCGAGCGAGAGCGTCCTGGCGTGTGATCGATGCGGTTGCCAAGTGCTGAAACCTGAGCCGGTAACTTCGGTCCCGGAAAGTTTGATCTCGACGAGCGAAGTGCTAAGTCCCAATTCGTGAAGGCCTACATCATCAATCGTATTGTCGCTCAGATCGGCAAGATACAACAGTTTGGCCTGTGCAAGCGAGGCCATCGCGGCATTCGTGATGTTCGTATCCCTTAGGAACACACTTCGTAAGTTCGGTAGTGTGGCAATCGAAGCTACGGCGACGTCGTTGGTGTTAGTCTCCGATAGATCCAGGCTGCGGAGAATGGGCAACGAAGGGAATTCTTCGACCGTGATGTCGGTTCCGACCAGATCGAGGTCCGTCAATGTTGTGAGTTTTCCAAGTGCGAGCAAGCTGTGGTTTGTGATTGGGGTGTGGCTAAGGTTTAACTCGTTCAACGCCGAAAAGTCGGGCAACAACGCGCTCTCTTCATCGCCGAACCGCGTTGCCGAGAGCCTCAGCGTCTGTAGGCGTTGTTTCTGAGGCAAGCTACTGATGTTGGCTGCGACGACGTCACAATTCGTGATCACTAGCGATTCGAGATTCGGTAAATGTTTCAGAGGAGCAAGCCCAACGTCCGTGATTTTCAAATTATCGAGCGTCAATGCACGCAACGACTTCAATTGCTCTAACTGTTGCATTCCATGGTCGGTGATGTTGGAACCTTGGAAATACAGATGCTCTAATTCTCGACAACCCATGATCGCGGCGAAATCGGAGTCGGTCGCTTTCGGGCCGAGCGTAATGTTTTTTGGAATACGATCGTAGACACCCATAGCACCTCCTGTCGCATTTACAACTGTCTGGAGCGCGGCGTTTTCCCTATCGCGAGCGTCCCGCCAGCGTTGTAGGTTCGCGAGGTAAACGCTCGTCGCCATCGTGACCGCCACGGCACCGGCGATCCGAATCCATGTTAATCGTTGGAGGCGGGCCGACTGTGCCTTGTCGGCATTCGTCGCTTCGACTTCCTTTAGGTCAGCTCTGCGAACCAGTCGCAAACCACTCGCCGCGAGCGACCACAGCGAGAGATAGAACATTCCAATCGCAGGCCAGAGAAAACACAGCAAGAAAGGAACAATCTCGAGCCGTTCACTCCATCGTGTGTCGATCGACATAAAGCACTGGGTGATGCCGAAGCAGATGCATACGATCAGAAACGAAAGCACGGCAAGCCACGCGCACTTTCGCCGACGAGAAAGTTTGCCAAAGGCGACTCGTGCGTGAAGCGGCAACATCACGACGCTAACGCCAAACAAAATCAGGCACGTAATTGCGAGCGCGATCCAATGATCGCTGACCTCGTTTTCCAAGACCACTTGTGGGACTCGGGCCAACACAAACACCGAGGCGAAGATCGCCATCTGGGAGAAAATATCTGCCAAGCTCAGTGGCTGCGAGGTGCTGGCGACATCAGGTTCAGCCACCAAACGCCAACCAAATATATGCCTCAGACCGGACAAGGGCCCAGTCGCGAAAAGCAGGAATAGTGGCATCAAGGCGAAGCCCAGGACGAATTCTTCTTCAGACTCGTCTGCCATCCAAAAACCAACCATCGCAGCTGTATAGCCAGCTCCGATAATTACCAATCCAAAAAGGTGAGCGCCGAGCCAAGTCCTTTTCGTCAATCCGCTGACAGTCGCCACAAAGCAACATTCGCCGACAAGCGTTCCCGCCAGAAACAAAAGAGCTTGTATCCGTTCGTCGAATCCTCCAAACTCGATCCGATCGATTATCGGCGGCAGTGCCACATTCAAGAACAATGCAAACGCAATGAACAGCCACATCGGCAATGATCGCGCCGGCACCGTCATCACCTTCTCCTTCTGTGGCCATCACGCTCCGCGGGATGAGCCCATTGAAAACGGATCAAAATGCAATGACCGTTTAAGCTGCGATCGCCCTCTCTATAGGCTCATCACGGCGGAGCGTGATGGCTACCATTAGTACAGCGCCGTCGACAGTCTTCGTCGGTAGGTTGTCGTCAGGTCAGAGTCGCTCGGCAGCACGCGAAAGATATCGATCATGACTTGTCGAGCCGCATCGCCGACTCCCGCCTTATCCCTTTCGACGAGAGTGAGGCAAGCTTGGAGGGCTTCTTCGTATAGTTGGGCGCCGGCAAGGGCTTCGGCGAGTTGCAACTGCAACCCGAGATTGTCTGGGGCGGCCGCAGCGTCTCGCTTCAGACTTTCAAGGTCGACGCCCTCCATGCCATGTAGGTCGAGCGCAGCCTTCACCTTTTCGGCCTCCGGTTCGAGGAAGCCTCGCTTTTCGAGTTCGCTGATGATGTGTTGGCAGTCATCAAAACGCTGCTGCACAAGCAAGGTGCGAGCCAGTCCGATTTGGAACTCAGCGTTGTTGGGCATCTGCTCGGCAAGCGCTCGATATTTGGCTTCTGCGGCCGCGGGCGCGGACTCCTCAAGTCGCTTCGCCTCGGCGAACATGCTGATCGTGAACAGTCGATCGAGCCAGGTGCGTATTTGAGGTTCCGGAAGCGCACCATTGAAGAAGTCCACAACCTCGCCATCGATCACCGCGTAGACTGCCGGGATTCCCTGGACGTTAAATTTCGCAGCTGCTTCGGGCACTTCCTCGGTGTTTGCCTTAACCAGAATGAACTTGCCGTCGAATTCCGTGGCCAATGCTTCCAGCGTTGGCGCCAGTGCTCGGCAAGGCGCACACCACGCAGCCCAGAAGTCCAGCACGACCGGAGCTTCAAGAGAACGCTCAAAAACGTCCTTATCGAACGACTCGGGTGTGGTGTTGATGATCCAGGGAGACGATATTTTTTGTTCTTCGCTCATAGTGAGTTGCCGCAAATTGACTTGGTGATCGATGACCGATTGACTCCAACCCTTCAGTTTAAAAGTCTTCGAGTGCCCGACAAGTAGCAGGACTCGCCCGAGGCGTTTGCGTTGTAGTCAGAGCTGAGCCTGGTCGTTTCGCTGAGTAGCGAGTTGAATGGGGGCTCAGTAAGGCTTGGTAGCGGGATTCAGCGGCAGCAAGAGGGATTTCGGTCAGGTGGGCGCAGACCGCGACCGCGTCGAGGCGGAGGGCTCGGTGAAGTGGAACGGTTGGTTTAGGTCACGGCCGAGGTCACTCGCTCGCGTAAAGCTTGGGCGATGGGACTCAGCCGGAGTTTGCCCAAGGTGCCTTGAGAGCGGCCGCCTTCGTAACGAGGCGCACTGGCTAGCAGCGTCGCGAACGCAGCATGAACCGCCAACACCGCTCCCACCCAAGCATGAAAGCGACGCGAGCCTTTGAGGTTGCCGTCATCCACGCCCCAGAAGATTTTCAGCCGAGCGTTCACGCGCTCCACCGACGTGCGGCCTTTGTACAAGCGCTCGAACTTCTTCGTGGCGCGCGGCAACTCGGGGAAGCGGCGGAGGTCGATCTCGCGCGGCACGCGGACGGTCTTGCCGTAAGACTTCGCGCCGTTGCACAGCGCAGACATCGGGCACTCCCAGCCTTCGTGCTTGGCCGGGCAGCGATACTTGATTGCTTCGCGGTCCGGTTCGTATCCGATGTACGCCATTTGATGACGCACCATCGGTTGGCTGACTCGGTCGTAGCAATACAACGTACCGGCTTCGTCGTACACGATGTTTGAGTTACCGTCGTGCCCCGGCAGCATCCGTTCGTGTTCCTCCTTCCACAACGAACGATTTTGAATGACAGGTTTGATCTTGGCCGCGGACAGGACCGCATGCACTTCGTTGGTGTCGGCTGCTTTGTCATAAGCCAATGTTTGGATGCGGTCGTCCGGCAGATTCGCTTGAGCTTGCGTCAACAGGGCCGGCAGCGTTTCGCCATCGCCGGCTTTGGTATCGGTGACTTCGTAAGCCAACGCGACTTCGTGTTTGACATCGACCAGTAAGTGCAGTTTGTAGCCGAACCACTCGACCACCTTCGTCACGCGGCCCGCATCGTCGGTGTACTCTTTGCGGCCACCGCTGGGCTGCGGCAAGCCGGCGGCGGCTTCGGCGGCAGCGATCGATTGCTCGGCGACTCGACCGCTGAGTTGCGTGGCGTCGCCAGCGGTGTTCGCGCCTAAGTCAGGCACCACGCGACCGAGTTCTTGGATCAACGCGTTGAAGACTTCGTGCAGCAACTCCCGATGAGGCGACTCGCCCAGCACGGCCAGAAACCGCGACATGTTCCAACCGTGTGGCACTTGTGATTCTTGCTCGATGCCGATCAGCCGCCGCAAACCCGCGTTACGCCGCAGTTCGGCCAAGCAGGCTTCCACATCCAAATGCCGACACGCGATCGACAACACGACCACACCCCACAACACATGCACGGGATAATCATCGCGTCCTTTGCCACGTGCCTGTCGCAGAGAATCCAGCAACTTGCCGTCGGGCAACGCGGCCAGTAGTTCTCGCAACGTGGTGAGCGAGGGACTGTCTTCTAGTTCGTCCCACGCAAAGAGCGGTTTGGTGAATGCGATCCGCATGAGGCTCCTCCATGAAATACCAAGTCAGTCGCTGATCGCATCACTACGCTAGCCATCCCCCGCGAGTTCGCTGCCTGGTCGAAAAATCGTGGCAAAAAAGTTTCCGCCGAGCTGCCACCTCAAAATGCTCGACATTTCCTCCACGCAACTCATCCCACTGCGGGGAACCTTACCGCAGCCCCAATAACATCCTCAAAAACAACAAAGACTTACGAACATCGCAAACGACTCGACTCGCCCGCGGGTTGCTTGCGATCCGAATTCACCCATTTACAATGGGGCTCACACCTCCCCGCCCTTCACTCTGCAAAAGCACGCCTGCAAGGACTTCATCTATGGTTATGCTCGATTATCTCGTATTGGTCGGATACTTTGCTGTGATGATCGGCATCGGAGTGTATGCTTCGCGGCTGGTGAAGGAGCAGGAAGACTTCTTCATGGGGGGCCGCTCCTTCGGAAAGCTCTTACAGACCTTCGCCGCCTTCGGCGCGGGTACTGGATCAAGCGACCCCGTAAACACTGGCCGCACGACATTCACCAGCGGCATGAGCGGGATGTGGTCCGTGATGTACTGGCTTTTTGTAACGCCTTTCTATTGGATTGCCGGTGTGTGGTATCGCCGCATGCGGCATCTCACGCTTGGCGATTGGTTTGTCGAGCGATACGAGTCTAAAGCGTTGGGAGCGGCCTACTGTGTCTTCGGCCTTTCGTTCTACATGGTCTATGGTTCGATGTTGTTTTCGGCCATCGGAAAAGTCGCGGCACCGTTGATCGAGTTCGATACCGTGATGCTGGGTGGTAATGCTGTCGGGATCGAGTACGTGTTGGTACCTGTAATTGGCGTTATCGTCGTTGCCTACGGCATCCTGGGTGGATTGCGAGCCGCGTACTTTACGGACTTGATCCAAGGAATGTGCATCATCTTTTTGTCGATCGTGCTGATCCCTTACGGCTTGAACGCGCTTGTCACCGAGTTCGGCGATCCGCAGACGGACGGCATGATGGCCGGTTTTAAGTACATGCATCAGCAACTGCCGAAAGAGCATTTCAGTGTGATCGGATCGACGAGCACCAGCGAGTTTCCGCTGCACCGCATCGTGGCTATCGTGATTATCAATTTGGTAGGCATCGTCGTGCAGCCACATTTCATCGCCACCGGCGGTGGCTCGGCAAAGACGGAAAACGACGCGCGTGTCGGCTTGGTCGTAGGCAATTTCCTCAAACGGTTTTGCACGGTGGGTTGGGTGCTAACGGCGTTGATTGCTTTGGCTTTGTACGCGAACAATCCGGAACTAGTAGTCGATCCCGATAAGACCTGGGGCATCGCCTCACGAAACCTGCTCGGACCCGGCCTAACTGGCTTGATGCTTGCCTGTTTGCTCGCCGCGTTGATGAGCAGCGTTGATGCCTACATGATCGTCGGTTCAGCGCTGATGGTGCGAAATATCTACGCTCCCTACATCAACAAGTCGGCATCCGAAGCCGAGTATGTTCGCGTCGGTCGCTTGACGGGTGTGATCGTTGTTGGCGGCGCCGTAATCGTTTCGCTGTTCTACATGGACGTCTTCACGCAGCTTCAGTTGACGTGGGTGTTCAACGTGTTGTTTGCTGCTCCTTTCTGGGTCGGGATGTACTGGCGTCGCGCGACGACCGGCGCGGCCTGGGCAACCGTAGCGTTTAACGTCGTGGTATTCTTCGGCATTCCTTTCATGGCGCCAAAGTTGATGCCAACACTGCAAGACAACCCGGACTATCTCGTGGCGAATCAAATCGTGCAAACCACGACGAAGCGCGATGCCGCGCCGAGCGACGTGCTGCGCCGCGAGACACAGATCTCTGAGTGGGACAAAGCGAATGGAGTTGCCGCGCCGGAACTCGCGGCCGCCGAGCAGGAGTATCGCGACACAGTATCCCGGTTGCGAGCAACTTCGACCGATAGTGAAGCCTCAGACGAGTTGCTCAGCGCGATTCAACAAGCGACAGTGAGATTGAGTGCCGCGCGAGCGGTCATTGCTAAGCTCGGGTCGCGCCCGAAGCCACTGGCCGTTGGTGATGAGTTTTCCGAGACGACGACCAGTGGCGGCAAGAGCATCTTCTGGCCGAACGGTGTCAAACCGATCGACGACGCGGGGAACGTACTGGCGAATGTGAAACCTCAGCCAGTGGGCGAGCCAACCAAGTTAAACGACAAAACGGAACAGCAGATTCTCGCCTATGACGACAATGTTAAGCTGCGTGGCTACGGCAGCTTTCAAGCCGACTATGTGTTGTATCGTTGGGCGGGAGTCAACTTGAAGTCGATGAGCGACGCGACGCTTGACACTCTGTCCTTGCCTCCGAAAATCATCATGCCCTTCCTGGTGATGATTCTGTTCAGCCTGATTACCCCCGGCAACAGCAAGGAAGGTCTCGATCGGTATTACTCCAAGATGAAAACGCCGGTTGTCCCCGATCACGAACAGGACAAAAAGAACCTGGAAGAGGCGTTGGCAAATGTCGAGGCGCTGGAAGATCGCAAGCTGTTCCCAGGCAGCAGTCTCGAATTTCAACGTCCCAGCAAAACGGATGTGATTGGCGTTGTCGTCTGTTTTGCCGTCTGTTTTGGCATCATCGGGCTGGCGATCGCCGTGGCGAGCATCGGTGCGTAGCCGCGCTAACCTCGTGGTGGCAACGACTTGTGCCCCGTATCGCGAATAACACACCTTGTCCAACGGCGGCAAATGGCCGATTATGGAAGTGGTTTGAATTCGATTATTTTAGCGGCTAGATGGCTGATGAAACGAACGCTTTTAAAATCCAAGATTCACCGTGCGACGGTGACCGACGCCAATCTCGAATATGAGGGCAGCGTAACGATCGACCCCGAACTCCTTGAGGCGGCGGATATCGTCGTCTACGAACGGGTGGAGATCTACGACATCACGAATGGGGCGAGGTTGAGCACTTACGCGATACTTGGCGAACCGGGCGCGGGGGAGATCTGCATCAATGGCGCAGCAGCACATCTTGTAAATCCCGGCGATCTCGTAATCATTGCCAGCTACGCAGAATATGACGAAAGCGAGATACGAACTCACGAACCTCGCTTGATTCTCGTCGATCGCCAAAACCGACCACAGCTCGCCAAAGCCGACTGATCCTCCCGCCTACCTGTGCAAAGATCGCATTCATGCCCAATTATAAACAGCGTCGCGACAAACTGCGGCGACTCGTTCGCGAGACCAACGCCGATGCGATTCTCGTTACGAGCTATGATAATGTCACTTACTTGACCGGGTTTACCGGCGATTCAAGCTATCTCCTACTCACACGCGATGGTCAGATCATCCTGAGCGACAAGCGTTACACAACACAATTGGAGAACGAGTGTCCGAATATCGACTTGGATATTCGCGGTCCCGAATCGACAATGCTCGAATGCGTCGCGAAGCTGGTTAGAAAAACAAAGCTGGGTTCGTTGGCGATCGAAGCTGGGAATGTGACGCTGGAGTTCTTTCAAAAACTCGAAGAGAAACTGGCGAAGGTTGATCTGGTTGCGACCGGCGGCTTAGTCGAGCAATTACGAGAAATCAAAGACAAAGACGAGTTGACGGAAATCCGTGAGGCGATTGGCATAGCCGAGCGAGCGTTCGCAGTCGTGAAAGCAGGCTTGCGACCGGAGCAAACCGAGAAGCAAGTGTGTGACGAAATCGAACGCCAAGTGCGTTTGTTTGGCGGTGCCTGTACGGCCTTTTGGCCAATTGTAGGCGTCGGTCCAAACGGCGCCCTCCCGCACTACCGCCCGGGCGAAGTGAAAGTCGAAGAGAGCTTTATGGTGCTGGTCGATTGGGGTGCCAAGGCCAAGCTCTACATGAGCGACTTGACCCGGATCATCGTCACGGGCAAAGCTCCCGCGAAGTTGGAGCGAGTTTACAACATCGTCCTCAAAGCTCAGAAGAAGGCGATTGAAGCAATTCGCCCGGGAGCGATCATGGAGGATATCGACGCTGCCGCTCGGAAGGTGATCACCGACGCCGGATTTGGAAAACAGTTCGGACACTCGCTAGGTCACGGTTTCGGTTTACAGATTCACGAACAGCCACGTCTGGCGGTCAACCAAAAACGTCCGCTGCAAACTGGAATGGTCGTGACCGTTGAACCAGGAATCTATCTGCCCGGTGCGTTTGGCGTACGGATCGAGGACGATATCCTTGTTACCAGTGACGGGCACGAAGTGCTCTCGAACGTGCCCAAGGAGTACGCCGACTGCGTGATATGATCCGCTTGACAAAGTCGCGTTCACAATGACAAACGACGCTTGCGAGGTCTTCGTCGACTTCGGAAGCTGACCATGGCTTTAGCTCTGAGATGACATGTTGAACATTCAAGCGATCCAAAACGCGTTGCGAAAGTTCGAGATTGACGGTTGGCTACTGTATGACTTTCGCGGGACGAATCCCCTCGCTCGCCGCGTTCTTGGATTGAGTGACGACAGCGTCGGATCGCGTCGATGGTTTTATTGCATTCCCGCCCGAGGGGAGCCACACAAATTGGTCCACCGCATCGAAACGACCGCGTTGAGAGCCTTGCCAGGTTCTGCGAGCGTCTATTTGAAGTGGCAGGAGTTGGAAGCTGGAGTCGAGCGACTCGTTCAGGGCATGAATCTCGTCGCGATGGAATACTCGCCGAATAACGCCAATCCCTACGTGTCGCGAGTCGACGCCGGCACCGTCGAATTGGTCCGTCGCTTTGGATGTGAAGTCGTCTCTTCAGGGAACCTTGTGCAGCAGTTCGAGGCGGTTTGGGACGATCATCAGTGGCAGATGCATCTGGAAGCGTCGGAACACACCAACGCCGCGTTCGCGCGTACGTGGTCTTTGATCGCCAATCGCATTCGATCCGGCGATCGTGTCACCGAGTACATGGTTCAGCAAGACATCATGCAACACTTTGCTGAGCAAGGCATGACGACTTACCATCCGCCAATCATTGGTGTTGGACCACATAGCGGCGACCCGCATTTCGAGCCTGATCCTAACAACGACACCGAGATGCGCGAGGGTGACTTTGTCCTCGTCGATCTGTGGGCCAAGATGGACCGACCGCGGGGCGTCTACAGCGATCTGACTCGAGTTGGCTATATCGGTGCGGTCGTCCCGCAACAATACGAAGCCATCTTTCAAGTGGTCGCGAGCGCTCGTGACGCAGGCATTGCAATCGTCAAAGAGTCATTCGCCGCAGGCGAGCCCCTGCAAGGCTGGCAGGTCGACAAGGCAACGCGAGATGTGATCGAAGCCGCGGGTTATGGCGAGTTCTTTATTCACCGCACGGGGCACAGCATCGGGCAAGAGACTCACGGCAATGGTGCCAACATGGATAACCTCGAAATGCGGGACGAACGGCTGGTGTTGCCCGGTACTTGTTTCTCGATTGAACCGGGAGTCTATCTGCCGGAGTTCGGCGTGCGGAGCGAAGTGAATGTGTTTGTCGACCACGACGGCAACGTCCACGTGACCGGCGGCGACCTTCAACAAGCCGTGACGCCAATCATGGCCGACTATTGACGCTCAGGAGTTGAAGCTATGTTAAGACGACACGTTTGCGTTGCACTATTTATGGCCGTGTGTGCTTACACAACTGGCTGCACTGTCTCCAATCACGCTTCCATACCGGAGGTCGATGCTATGACGACGAGTCCGTCGGACGCGACTACGCAAGTACAACCTGCTTCGCATGAAACCGCGGCTGATCCCACGGAGGGCGGAACCGAAATTGCGACATTTGGCGCAGGATGCTTTTGGTGTGTTGAGGCTGTATTCAAGGAATTGGAAGGTGTCGTCTCAGTCGAGTCCGGGTACACGGGCGGACATGTTGTGAATCCCACGTACGAAGAGGTCTGTTCTGCCACAACCGGTCACGCCGAAGTCTGCCGAATCACGTACGAACCAGCAAAGATCAGCTTTGATGAATTGCTGGAAGTCTTCTGGCAGACGCACGATCCCACAACATTAAATCAGCAGGGAGCCGATCGTGGGCCCCAGTATCGATCCGCGGTGTTCTATCACAATGACAAACAAAAAGAACTCGCAGAGAAGTACAAGAAGGCGCTGGACGAATCCGGTGCATTTCGGGCTCCGATCGTGACCGAGATTACGGCCGCAGGGATCTTTTACAAAGCCGAAGACTACCATCAGAACTACTACGAGCTAAATCCGAATCAGGGTTACTGTGCGTTTGTGGTGAAACCAAAGGTCGACAAGGTTAGAAAGGTCTTCAAAGACAAGTTAAAGATGCAAGATGGCCGGTGAACATCCGGATGATGCGGACTCGCAACTCGGCAGTTGCGAACGTCCCACGAGGGTTCGCTGGTTAGTCTTCGTTTTGGCCAGCGGCGCATCGTGGATGCTGTACCTTCATCGATACAGTTGGAACTTCATTCGCCCGGCACTGGTCGAAGAGTACGAGTTCAGCAACGCTCAAGTCGACGGCCTGTTCACCGTCTTTAACGCGTCATATGCCTTTGGTCAGATCCCAGGCGGCATCATCTGCGATTTTTTTGGTGCTCATCTGTTTTTAGGCATCATCATCTCGCTCTGGTCCGTTTTGCTGCCCTGCTTCGGACTGACCGGCAACTTCTACGGACTTGCAGGACTGCGACTCGGTTTCGGCGCAGCGCAGGCGGGCTGTTACCCGAGTCTCACCAAGGTGACAAAGGTTTGGTTTCCGCTTCGCACGCGGACGATCGTGCAAGGACTCATTGCCAGCTTCTTCGGGCGCAGCGGCGGCGCAATGTCTTCCATAATAATGGGCACACTGTTGATGGGCATATGCGGACTGGATTGGCGGCTCGCCGTAACGATCATGGGAGCGGCTGGTGTGCTGTTCGCGGCGGCGTTCGTTTGGCTGTTTCGCAACGACCCGCGAGAGGACTCGCGCGTAAATCAAGCGGAGCTGGATTTGATTCGTGAGGGAGAAGCTGAATCCTCAACCGACACTTCACGAGTCTTGCCATTTGGGCGCGTGATCCGCAGTCCGAGCATGATGATTTTCATTTTTCAGCAATTTATCAATGCCGGTGCGGACAGCATTTACGTTTACGTGATGGGCAGCTACTTCATGGAGGCTCGCGAATTCGACGTCGGGACCGCCGGCCTGCTGATCAGTCTGCCGCTGTGGGGCGGCGCGTTGGGCGGAGTGATGGGCGGGTTTGTGAACGACGGACTGATTCACTTCACGCGCAGTCGGCGCTGGGCGCGGACGAGTGCCGGCTTTGTCGGCAAGCTCGTTGCCTGTGTAATGATGTTTGTCGCAATCCAGCAAGTCAGCGGCATCGCGGCGGCGCTGTGCCTGTTCGTGGTAAAGTTCTTTAGCGACTGGACGCAGCCAACTGTGTGGGGCACTTGTACGGATATGGGTGGTCGCTATTCAGCCACGGTGTTCAGCATCATCAACACGTCCGGCAGTGTAGGCATGATTGCTACTCCGCTCTTACTAGGCATCATCCTCGATATGTACACCACCAAGGAGATCGTCGACGGTGAAGAGCAACTGATCACCGACTACGCACCGATGTTCGCGATCGTGGCCGCGATGTATCTATTGAGTGCCTGTTGCTGGCTGTTCATTGACTGCACTCGTTCCTTGGACCGAGACGTGCGAGCCAATTAGTCGATGGCTGTTCGTTCGTCCTACTCCCGCAACTAATGCCCCAGGACTATTATTGAGCAGTATCGGGAACGCATGTTTCTCGAATACCGTTTTCCAAGGTTGACTCATGACAATGTACTTTGCAGTGGGCTCCACCTCGACGGAACTGTCCGATGACGAGATGCGGGCCGGTTTGCACGAGGCGTTCGCGCAGCTCGGCAAGCCAAATCGTGTGTTGGCGCTACCGCCAGACTTCACGCGATTCAACAGTCGCGCCGGTTTGCTAACATGCCAGACGCACGACTATTTCCAGGAGCGTCTAGTCGATGTAATGCCAGCTCTGGGCACACATTTTCCGATGCCCGCGTGGCAGTTGGACCGAATGTTTCCATCGGTCCCCAAGCACTTGATCCGCGAGCATCGCTGGCGAGACGATGTGATCACCATCGGGGAGGTGCCATCTGAATTTGTATCGGAAGTTACCGCGGGCATCTGGAACCGGCCATGGCCGGCACAGTTGAACAAGCTCTTGTGGCACGGCGGGCACGACCTGATCTTGTCTATCGGCCAAGTTGTGCCGCACGAAGTGATCGGCATGGCTAACTATAACAAGAATGTGTTTGTGGGCACGGGTGGCCAACGCGGCATTAACGAGAGCCACTTCATCGGGGCCGCTTACGGTATGGAGCGGATGATGGGGCGGGCTGATACGCCATTACGCCGGATACTGAACTATGCTCAGGACAATTTCTGTCAGCATCTTCCGCTGGTCTACGTGTTGACCGTGGTCGGCACGAATGGCGCTGGACAACTGGTCACCCGGGGAATGTTCATCGGGAACGATCACGAGTGCTTTGAACGCGCCGCAGAGTTATCCGTCGAAGTCAACTTCGAGATCCTGGACGAAGAGATGCACAAGGTCGTCGTCTATCTCGATCCTGAAGAGTTTCACAGTACTTGGTTGGGCAACAAGTCGATCTACCGCACGCGCATGGCGATTGCTGACGGAGGCGAGTTGATAGTGCTGGCGCCCAAGGTGAAAACTTTCGGCGAAGATCCGGAAATTGATCGCTTGATCCGCAAGTACGGCTACCGCACAACTCCTGAGATCATGCGTTTTGTCGATGAGAACGAGGACTTGAGAAGCAATCTATCCGCCGCCGCGCATCTCATCCACGGTTCGTCCGAAGGACGCTTTAAGGTCACATACTGCCCGGGAGAGCTGACTCACGACGAAATTAGCGGCGTTGGCTACGAGCACGGTGACCTAGCTGCCATGACCGCTCGCTACGATCCTTCCGTACTAAAAGACGGTTGGAACACGATGCCGGACGGTGAGCGACTCTACTACATCAGCAACCCCGCACTTGGCCTGTGGGCCTATCGCCACCGGCTTGCTTCCGATTGAGTTCACCGCCAACGGTTGATCGTGCCACGACAGGACGAGTGTCTCATTACCTGGGGAAAGCCGAGGGACCACTCTGCGGCCACAGCATATCGCATAACGACTTTGCGTCATGAGCTGCACTAACATTCGCGGAGATGGACTTATGATCGTCAAAGCTGGCATTGACGGACGCATGACAGACGTCGTTGGGGGCCAATAGTATGCGTCGTTACAGCGAAGCCGAGATTGAATCCCAGACTAGAATCTCGCCTTTGCCAGGAACCGATGCGTCACCCGAGTACATCCGGTACGCTCCTTCGTGGGAGGCGAATGGTAAGGTTACGCCCAGTTCGTTCAAGTGTCGCGAGTACAAGCGGAGGACGTCGGGCGTATAGCGGCAGGCGTACGAGAACGTGGGCAGTAACTTCAGCGGCTTCATCGAAATGATGGTGCCACGCATCATCCAGGCGCCCGTGCGGATCTCGGCACCTTGCAGTAATACGATCGTTCCGCCTTTCATTTGCAAGCCGGTGAAGTCTTTCGCGGGTCCGCCCAGGACGATCATGCCGCGTCGCATTCGCATGCCCACTTCCAGGCCAGCGGAACCGTCGACGATGATGGTTCCATTGCGCATGCCTTTCAAACTCCCGCGATAGCCCGCGCCGATCTGACCGCCACCGTTGCCATGAACGCGGATCAGACCGTTCTTCATTTCCGCGCCGATCCAATCGCCAGCGTCTCCGTGGACTTCAATCTCGCCACCTTTCATATAGGCACCCAGGTGCATCCCCACCGAGCCATGTACCGTGATGCGCCCGCGCGACATGTCGCGTCCGATCCAACGGACTTTGTGCAAGTTGCCGTAGAGCTCGACGTTATCGCTGCGCTCTCCCTCTATGTCAAAGAAGTCGTCCAGGCGGCATCGGCGTTTGCCGTGAAGTACGATCTTTGACCGAATCTCGTCATTCGACAGTTCGGCCAATACGTCTGGCGAGAGCACTTCGGCTTCCAGCGGAACGGTGGGCTGCTCTTTCAGCCTGAGCGTGATCTTACTCATGAGGGTTGCACACAGTCATGAATGTCGGGATTCTCGATACGCTCCATTTCAACCGGATAGTTATCGAATTGCATCGTGTAGCACTCCTCGAACAACGGTCGCAGGAACTCGTCGGTTTCGGGAGCATAGTGTGGTTTGGCGATGTACTCGCGACCTTCAGGCGTCGCGCGAATGTCTCCGTCCTCAATAACGATTTCGCCGCTTTTGATCACATACCGCGGGTGGCCAAACATACGAGCGACGTCGTGATCCTCTTCATAGATCACGATGTCCGCATCGCATCCGATTCCGAGATTACCTTTGTTCCGTAAACCCAGAGCTCGGGCCGGACCGGCGGACATCGAAGTTGCGATTTCGTACAACGAGTACTCGCGTGTCAGTTCGTGCAGCCTGATTCGGTCTCTGATCTTATCCGGCAACTTCTTCATGCATTCCTGGCGAAAATCCGCGCACATCAACAATTGAATGATTTCCGGATACCGCCAGAAGCAGCCGCCGTTGGGATGATCGGTCGATAGGAACACTTGCCACGGATTGTCGATCAGCAACAGGAGTTCGAGACCGACGGACCATTGAATCGCGTTGACCAGATTGCTGGGCCGATACGTGTACGGGACAATGCCGCAACCAGTTTCGTTTTCGACGTCAAGGTTTCCCCACTTGCGACCGGTGAGCTTGTAAAGCAAATGTTGCCAGGGACCATCGGCAGTAATCGTCACGGTATCGCCAAACAACACCGCTCCCGCATCGGTTGTGATATTGGGGTGGGCGTTGAAATATTCTGCCAGCTGCGTTGTTTCGGACCGCATTTCGTCCCAGTCGTCGCCACCATAGGCGTGATACTGCGAATGCGCGATGTGCGCTCGATGGCCTTCGAGGTGTTGCAGCGTGTCGAGTGTCGTTGAGATGTTGCCAGGCGCACCAAGGTTGTTGCAGTGAAGATGCATAGGATGTGGCAAGCCAATTTCGTCGCAGATCCTTGCCAGCTGGCCAATGATGTCGCCAGGAGTTAGCCGTGTGTAGCCTTCGATCGGCGACGTGAGCTGCTTGGCGTCTTTGCCCCACTTCCACGCTGCGACGCCACCTGGATTGACAGCCTTCACGCCATAAGATTTCGCTGCCCAGATGTACCAAGCGACGATATGTTTCGCTCGCTCATACTCGCCCTTCTCCATGAGGTCGAGCATGATTTCGTTGTTGGCCATCAGCGTGAGCGTGCTTTTGTCAACGATCGGGATGTCGCTGAGTTCTTCGTGTGTGTGCCGAGCTGACAGAACGGGAACAGCCGCTTCGTTGACCGTCGTCCAACCCATGCCGGCATAGAGATAGCCCGTTGCGAATGTTGTCGGAGCCATCCCTCCTAGTCCGGATCGTCGCGACTGAGATCGGATAAAGGCTTGCGTGCGGCGATGATCTTCGGGCGTCATCGCTCGTGCGAAATTGATCGCGCCGCCGGCAACATGGGTATGCACGTCGACTCCACCGGGAAAGACGATCATACCACTGGCGTCGATGGTCCGCCCGTCTTCGACCGACTGCACGAACTTGCCATCCGAGACGCACAGATCTCGTACCTCGCCGTCAATTCCATTCGCCGGGTCGTAGACCTTGCCGCCGGTGATTCGAAGCATAATGTTGATGTGTTCGATGTCGACCGGGTCGCGACCCGGCGTCCTTGCAATCTGCCGGGTCGCGACCCAGCCTACGTTTAAATCTGTGTTGCCAGAATCTGTTCGCCTTCAGGCATCCAAAACGGCTTCCTGGCGATGGCGTCCTTGATTCGACGAACGACCTCCTCGTCCGTTGGGTAAGGCGACTTGAGCGCCGGCTTTAACGGTAACGGAATTTCGTCCATTCGATAAGCCGTCCCGGGAGCCGAAATACCGGCCGGAGCGGTTGTGATATGCACTCGCGCCAAATTGCTAGTGTGAGTCACATGCGGGTCCAGCACAATCGTAGGAATCCGAGCCAAGTGATTGATCGCCGGCTGGGGCATCGTCGCGCCAGGGTCGGCTCCGATAATGAAGGCCGCGTCCGCGTCGCCACGCACAAGAACATCGACCGTCGAAAACTCACCGGGATTGTAACGAGGATAACCTCGATTGAACGTGATGCCGAATGGATAGCCTGTCTGCCAACGCATGATGACGTCAGCACCAGTCACGTTGCCGTGGCCTCGCATCGGCATGGCAACGAATTTCGTGAAGGCGTTCATTTCGGCGGCCAGTGTTAATAGCGCGGCAGAGTTCATGTGCTTGCCACGCGTCATTGACAGTCCCATACCGAAAAACATGCAACCAAACTTGGCCCTCTTCATACGTTCGACAAGATCCGCACACTGCTCCAACGTCACGCCTGTCTCAGCGACAACCTCGGCACTGACTTTCTGATCCTTAATCAACGCCCGCAGGATGGAGATTAACTCGAAATCTTTTCCCGGGCGTACCTGCAAAAAGATATCGGCTGCCTTCGCGCTTTTCGTGGGGCGGATATCGACCAGGACGGCGGTCCGATCTTTGCGGCCCTTGGGTAAAAACTTGCTCTTGGGCATCAACGCGTACTTCGTAAAATGCCGAGGATGGCACTCGGCAGGATTGCCTCCCCAGTAAACAACAAAATCGGCTCGGTTCTTCACTTCACCGAGTGTACAAGTCACCTTGCCGCCCAACTGAGCAGCGATTTCCGTGGGGCCATGTCACAAAGATGTGTGACTGTCCAGCAGACCACCCAACAGGTCTGCCAGGGCCACACACTCGCGTTGCGCTTCACAGGTTGTGTTGCTCATGCCGTATACCAGCGGCATGTTGGCGGCGTGCAGATGCGTCGCCGCTGCTTCGATCGCTTCGTCCAAGGTCGCTTCCCGGCCGTCGACCAAGGCATCCGGGTACTTGTGTTCGGCCGAATGGTTCAGGAACCAAGCGGTACCGAGCACGCAGGCCTTCTTGGCTTTGAGGATGTTTGTTTCGTCGGCGTGCAGTTCGATATCGTCACAGACACATCCACAGAACGTGCACGTCGCGTTGTTTACGACGGTGAGAGTCATTGGTTCTCCCGTTAGTTGGCGTTTTCAGGCGTCGCGTCGTCCGAACTGGACGGAACAAGGAAAGTTCATCCCAGCGCACGGCCCTGGCACGATCCACGCACACGTCTCGGCATGTACCGCCCGGCCTCCACCTCTTCCCAAGCAGCGACATGTTCGGTCTCGTCCGGAAGCGTGAAATGAGGACTATCCACTGCCGTTAAATCCGCTTTCGATTCTTGTTTACTCATGGAGTCATTTCCTTTGAGACGATTCTACGTTGGGACATCGACTCGCTCAACTTCGACTTCCCATCCCTTCGACGTCGGCATCCCGGTACCATCGGTGCTTCCTCCCATCAACCGGCAGGTTGGCGGGCCGTACGGGATAAACAACAGTCCGTCCGGCACGTTGGCTTCGGTGCATTGAAAAACCTCTTCGCCGAATTCGGTCCTGACGCGTACAGAATCACCCTCAGCGATCCCTAGACTTTCCATATCGGCAGGACTGATCTCCAGCGTTGTCACGATTTTCTGATACTCGTCGCCATACTTGCCGACGTTGATATTCGAACCCTGTTTGGCTGTGCGCATCGGGTTCAGGATGAACTTTTGAGCGGGCATAAGCTAGGCAGACGCGGCGTGATCGTGCGAAAAAGTCGGTCGGACAAATGAACGGAATGAGTTGAGCGGAGGTCACTCCGAAGTGTCCCATTGTAGCCAAAATCAATCAGGAACCAAATCGGCGCGATCGCGAACGAATGTCAGCAAAAAAGCGGCGGGACACTCAAATATGAATATCCCGCCAACTCATCCCAATCCGTATTTCTGCTATTTACTACCGCCGCTCTCCTGCAGCTTTTTCATTACTTCATCCAGATTGAAACTGGCGGCCTTCTGACGGGGCGGGTAGTCCTTAAAGGTCATTAAGAACTGGCCAACATAGTCCTGTGCCGGCACAAGCAGGAAGGCATGGTCGATTAACCAGTCGTAGTAGGTGTTTGACGTGACGTCGGCGCGCTCGTACGGATCCAGCCTCAGGTTGAATATTTTGGGCACTCGTAGGCTCACAAAGGGTTCGGCCCAGATTTGCAAAGTGCCGCGAACTCGCTGCTCCAGAAAAACGAGCTTCCAGTTGTCGTATCGCAGACCAGTAAGCTGCTGATCGTCGTTGCAGTAAAGGAACGACTCACGTGGACTTCGTGTCTTTACCGGATCCGTAAGGTGACCAAGTTGGTTGTAGCCGTCCAAATGGACCTTGTAGGTCATGTCCCCAACTTTGTGTCCCTTGAGGAGCTTGCCGGTGATGTCAGGTTCGCCAGCAATCGCCAACAGAGTTGGCATCCAGTCCAGGTGCGACACGATATCATTCGATACCGACGAGGCCGGGATCTTGCCTGGCCATCGGACCATACAAGGCACGCGATAGGCACCTTCCCAATTCGAATTCTTCTCGTTTCGGAAGGGCGTCATGGCACCGTCCGGCCAAGTGTTCATATGCGGACCGTTGTCCGTGCCGTACATGACGAATGTATTGTCTGCGATCCCAGCGTCATCGATCGCTTTCAGCACGGTCCCGACGTTCTTGTCGTGATCGATCATCGCGTCTGCGTACTCACTCATCCAACGTCCCGACTGGCCAACACTTTCGGGCTTGACGTGCGTACGAAAGTGCATGTGTGTAAAGTTGACCCATAAAAAGATCGGGGCATCGCCTTTTGTCTTACGAGCAATGAAGTCGGCCGCACGGTTCGCCACAATGTCGTCGATGGTCTCCATGCGTTTTCTGGTCAGGGGACCAGTGTCCTTTATTTTTTGTTTGCCGATACGCCCGAAACGTGGGTCGACGGTTGGGTCGTCGACATCGGAAGCCAAGCAATCCATCACACCTCGCGGACCGTACTTCGCGCGAAACGCCGGGTCTTTTGGATAATCAGGATGCTCGGGCTCTTCTTCAGCGTTGAGATGATACAAGTTTCCATAAAACTCATCGAAGCCATGCACTGTCGGCAGGTATTCGTTGCGATCCCCAAGATGGTTCTTTCCGAACTGGCCCGTGGCATAGCCGCGTGCCTTGAGCAACGTCGCAATCGTTGGGTCCTCTTTCTGAAGTCCCACGGGTGCGGCGGGAAGTCCCACCTTGGTCAAACCGGTTCTCATGCCATGCTGACCGGTAATGAATGACGCACGACCGGCCGTGCAACTCTGCTCGGCGTAGTAATCTGTAAACAACAAACCCTCACGGGCGATGCTGTCGATATTCGGAGTACGATAGCCCATCATGCCGCGCGTGTAGGCGCTGATGTTCGATTGACCAATATCATCACCCCAGATGATGACGATGTGCGGGCTTTTCTCCTGTGCGTTTGCCGCATACGGCGGGAGTGCCGTTACGGCGCTCACAATGAACAACAGAGACAGCGTTTTAGTCCAATGTTGTGGCTTCATAATTCCAAGTTCCTCACGTAGGGGCACGACGAGTCGACTTGCAGGGCCCAGCCGTTGCAACCGCTCTTGATCGTAAGTTTACCGGGTTGTTGGATTCGTGCAATTCTACGGGCATCCGCAAGATCCAGCGGCAGACACCGCGAGCGTACCGGAGGCAAGCGCAGCGGCAGCATCGACACTTGTTGATCGCCGTCGGTTACAATTGCGTTATGAATGCAATCCTCCTCAGTTCGTTCACGGGCCTCTGCATCGCTGGGATTACCTACGCGAACCTGGCAAACTATTCGGTCGCGATCGATTTTGTGGAAGCGGATCTGAAGGAGCGTTTGCGGGCGCTACGTTTCACCTCGAAGCCCATTCGGCGCTGGATAAATACTTGGCTTGGCATTGTGGCTACGGTCTTTCTAGTCCTGTGGATTGGAATAGATGCCATCACCCTGGCAGCGCCGGTGGCCGTCATCATGTGTGCGGGGCCGTGGTATGTCGTCCGGCGTGCCGCCCACGCTCGACAACAAAAGATCGAGGATCAACTGGCTGACGCGATGGTGATGTTTTCGAGTGCCATTCGGGCCGGCCTGTCAATTCCACAGTCGATGGAGTTGTTAGCGTTTGAGTGTCCGAAACCGATCAGCCAAGAATTCCATCAAATCGTTGGCGAGTACAAACTGGGAAAGCCGCTGGAACGAACTTTGACCGAGGCCAAGGAACGCCTAAAGAGCGAGAACTTTGTGTTGTTCGCCGCCGCTTTGTTGGCAAGTCGCGAAAGTGGCGGAAGGTTGAACGAGACAGTCGAGCGAATCGCGCAGTCGGTCGTCGAAATGCAACGCCTCGAGCGAAAGGTCGTGTCCGAAACGGCTCAAGCACGCAAGTCCGCCGTTTATATGGCGATCGTGCCAGCCTTGCTGCTCCTGGTCTATGCCTTTATCGATCCCGTGAATACCGAGCGACTATTCACGACGCTGCCCGGCCAGTTAATGTTGTCGGTATCGCTCGTCTTGAATCTCGTAGCGTATCTGTGGGCCTTGAAGATCCTGAACACGGATATTTGAAATGTTTTTGTTGCTCGCTGAAATCGACGCGTTCGCAGCCGCCGCCACAGTGGTGGTGGGTTCGTTTGTCGCGATGAGCGTTTGGTGGGTCGTGGCAGCATTGACAACCAATGATCTCGAGCAGGATGACGAATGGCGATACGACGTGAGCCGTATTAACGCACTCCGCCGTCTCGACCCAATTTATCGGATGTTCCAACCACTCTTGCAAGTTTTCGCGAAACTGAACCGCGCGGCGTTTTCAGGCTCTTTGGACGAAGTTTATCGAGAGATCCAAGCGGCCGGGTTGCCTCGCTTTTGGCTTCCCGAAGAGTATCTCGCACGGTGCGAATTGCTCGCGCTGCTGATGGCTCCCGCCTATTTCTTCGCCTGCATCACTTTTATGGGCATCGCTGGATGCGTTACCGCGGTGATGTTGACAGTCATTACCGCATGGCTCCTGCGACGGCGATTGTCAAAGCAGGCACAACAACGGCTCGTGGTCATTAAGCGTCGACTTCCGTTTTTCTTGGATCTGCTGACTCTGCTCATGGAAGCAGGAGCCAGCTTCTTGGATTCGCTTAAGCAAGCCGTCAACGAATTTGAAGGACATCCGGTATCAATTGAGTTCGGTCGCGTGTTGACGGACATGAATATGGGCAAGGCTCGCACGGAAGCCTTTGACAATGTGCGAAAGCGATTGAACGACGAGGAAATTGGTGCCATCATCGGGTCAATCATCCAAAGCGAGGAATTGGGCACGCCCTTGTCGCATATATTCCGAACGCAGGCAGATCTCTTGCGAGTGAAGCGCAGCCAACGCGCCGAGACGCTGGCTGGCGAGGCGAGTGTGAATATGTTGTTGCCCGGCGTCCTCGTGATGGCAGCAGCTGTGTTGATTATCCTGGGACCATTCGCATTGAACTACTTGATGTTCGGCGTTGATTTTTAGAAAGGTCCAAGATCCCCGAATGCCCGTCGCTGTTCATTGCCCTACCTGCGGACAAGAGCTTGTCGCGCCTGATGAGTTGATCGGCCAGATCGCGGCCTGTCCCGGTTGCAACTCGCAGTTTCCGATATCCGCTCCGGAAAGCGGTAGGCGAGCGGCACCTCCGCCACCACCTCCACACTCGAGCCAGCGGGCGTATGCCGAACCATCGGCCGGTTCCGCCGCGGAACCCCCTGCGACAGCGAAGCCGCCTGCCAAAACGCTGCCTTCGACGGATGCCTATTTCCCTCCGGGCAAGACACCGGCCCCAAAGCCCGCGGCGACGAATGATCAACCGGCCCAGCAACCGCCTCGTCCCAACCAATCTGCCACAACCTCAGCTCCCGCCCCGCGAGCCGCTCGGCCTGCGCGGTTTATCGCGGGCGAGTCGACCGAGTCGGCGATTGAGTTAGGCCAAGATGGACAGTTGCCGATGCTGGTGTTGAGCGAGGGAAAGTCTGCCGCGACGAGCGAGGCGGATGGTCAACGATCGAATCCCTTGTTGTTGGTGGGAGTGCTGTGCTTCAGCCTGCTCGCGTCGCTCTCCATGTTGTTGCTGGATACGACACCGTACCGCGCTGAACCGGACAGCAAGAAAGAAGCTCGAACACAGATCGAGACATACTACGTGAAGGGAAACCCGCTTCGGGACCCCTACCAGGAGAATTTGGCGACTGCGTTGCAAGCCCATCACAAGGGCGACTATGCTCAGGAGTTAGCACAATATCGGCAAGTCTTAAAGATGCTCCGTGAAGAGAACAAGAACGCATACACAGGGATCACGGGTCGAGTGAGCGCGCCGTTGCCGCCCAACGACGAACACCTCGACTCACTCCTACGAACCTTGCTACGCTAGCCGACATGAGCCCTGCCGATCGATATCAAATCGTAGACTCCATTGCGAAAGGTGACTTCGCGACAGTGTTTCGCGGTCGCGATCACGAATTGGGACGCGACGTCGCCATCAAGCAGATCCACCAGCAGTACTTGGAGGATCCGAAGCAACTCGATCGCTACTGGCAAGAGGCGCAACTTCTGGCTTCGCTCGAACATCCAAACATCATGACCATTTATGATGTCGTTCGCGAACGCGGGTGGCTAATTTTGGAGCTTGCTCAAGGGAGTTTGCCCCAACTGCTAGGTGGCCGCGGAATCGACATTAAAGACATGCGGCTGGCGTTGAACTTCACCCTACACGCGCTGAAGTTCATGCACGAGCACGGCATCATTCATGGCGACGTGAAGCCGAGCAACTTACTCGTCGACCGCAATGCTCGCGTCAAGTTAGGAGACTTTGGCATCGCGCGTCGCTTGGTGGGAGATGACGGCAGTGTTGTCAAAGGAACGACGAAGTACATGGCTCCTGAAGTCGTCTCGGACCAATTTGGTCCGGTTGGCCCGCATAGCGATTTATACTCGCTTGGCTTCACGGCGTTCGAGTTGCTATGCGGCGACCACTTCGAGACGTTGTTTCCGGGATTGAACATGTATGGCCGGGATCAGCAGATCGCATGGATGATGTGGCACTCGGCGGCCGATCGACGCTTGCCGGAGATCTCGCGTACGCTTGACGGTGTTCCAGCCGATTTGGCGCACATCATCCAGAGGCTGGTCGAGAAGGATCCGGCCAAGCGTTATCGAACCGCCGGGGAAGTGCTGGCCGATTTAAGCATCGACGGTGAAGCACCTCCTCCTTCAACCAGCGTGGCGGAGGAGGAACAAGCGGAACGCGAAGCGACTTCTGCAAAGCGCAGGCGGTCACTCGCGATTGGTGCAGCCTCGTGCAGCATTATCTTGAGCCTTGCAATGCTCCTGTTACCCAGCCAGGAGCCACCAAAACCTGCTGCCACACAGGCAGTCGCCTTGCAGCCAACCGATGGTCAGATCGTTCAACTCGATCCTGAGCGAAGTCAGTTTTTTTTGGCGCAGGCTCGCGGCGGAAACGCGTTAGGAATTGTCGTTGATCCGAACGAGGATCGTTTGTTCGTCAACGGTCAGCGGGCAACTCTCGCCGATTTGCTGAAGGACGACCAAGTACATATCGACTACCTCAGCGGAAGTGTCGGGCAGTTCATGGAGGTTTATGTAACTCGGGAAGTCGCCACGACGACTGCTGGAGTGCTTCGCACGGTCGACTCGGCCGCCGAGTCGCTAGTTTTCGAGACCGCCAACGGCAGTTTGATGGGAGTTCGCACGAATGACATTACGAAGTACACATTGAACGAAAATGCTGCGCGTCTCGCACAGCTTCGTCCGGATGACCGGATTACCGTCGAACATCGAGCAGGGGACGACGACACGCGGCTAGCGTTGCGCGTAACCGCTTTGCGTACGCTTTCATTGTCGGGAACGCTCGTAAGCGCAAATGATACGGAAGTTGCGGTTCAAGTGGATGCCGCCAATACGCAATCGGCCGGTGCCGAGCGCAAGCTTCGCATTTCGCCCGATTGCGAGATCACGTTGAACGGCTCCACCCATCAAGACGCACGCCCTCTATCACCATTCAATTTGCGAACGAGCGACCGAGTAACGCTCGAATACGACGTGACCGTGCATCACATTGAAGCATTTCGCGATGTGACGGAATCGGGGGTTGTAGCGAGTGTCGATTACAGCGGACGCTCTTTGACGGTGAATCGCGACGGAAACAACGAGACCGCTTCGTTTGTTCTGGGGGCAGGTTGTCGCATCTTGATCGATAGCGGACCAGTCGACCTGTTCTTTTTGCGACCCGGCGACCGTGTGACCATTCAGCGCAAATCGCCAGATCCAGAAAATCGCGAAGCGGATCAGGTTGCCATTGTTCCACAGCCCGATCCTCGCGCGTGGGCCATCGTGATCAACTACGAAACCTACGACAATCCGGACTTACCGCCAATCCGTTACGGCGAAGCGGATGGCACGGCGCTGCTCGATACATTTCGGACGCTGTACCGCGTGCCGGAAGATCAACTTCTGCATCAGCAAGACGCGACGCGTTTGGCTCTTGAAGGAGCAGTCAGTCGTTTTCTATCCCGGGTTCCCGCTGACAGTCAATTGTTGGTCTATTACCTGGGTCATGGATTTCTCAATGAACTGGGCGTCGGATATCTCGTGCCGCAAGGTTTTGATGTCCGTCGAGTCGACTCGACGGGCCTCGCAATCCGGTGGCTGATCGAGCAGGTCGAGCAGTGCCGGGCCGGCGAGAAGATCATTGTGTTGGACACGGGCCAGATTCCTGGATCTGACTCACCCATCCCACAAGCATCTGCGGTACGACTAGCCGAATCGGTGAAAGAAACGCCTCGCCGTCCGGTCTCCACCTCGGCAATCGTCATCGCAAGTTCAAGCGATGGGCAGGTGTCGACCAAGCTAGACGATCGCGGGCGCGGCGCTTTCGCGGTCTGTGTTGAAGACGCCTTTACGGGTGAGGCAGATATCAACCGGAACCACCGGATCGACGCGAACGAGTTGTTCAGCTACGTCGATCGATCGTTGAATCAAGTGGCGGGAAGCTCGTCACAGACTCCCAAACTGTACCTACCAGATGCGACTCCCGCGCGTCTGTCGACCGAATCCAAGGCGGCCATCATTCGCGTATTGGCCGCTCTCCACGGCAGGATCGATGATCAGCTTGCGATTGACTTCACCAACGCCAAACAACTGTCGGCTGGCCAGCCGGATGCAGAACTCGCGTTTGGCCTTGCACAAATGAAGGGCAATCGGACACGAGCCGCTCAACAGATGTTAAACGAAGTTCGCCTACACCATCCCGGCGCGAGTGTCGCCTACCATGCTCTGGCCTGGAAATCGTTTTGGGAGAGCGATTTTAAAGACGGGATATTACAGCTTGAGCAACTGGCGAAGTCCCTGCCGCGTGCTGGGGACGCGGACGAACAGCGTTATGCACGACACGCACTCGAATTCGCAGGCAAGATCACGGCATTCGCCGAGTTGGTGAAGCGAGAGATCGACGCGAACGATCTACAAAAACTACGGCAAATTATCTCGGAGCGTGGCGACGAAGCCAAAGAAGCCTATCGCACAGGTTACTTTGCGGTGCGCGAGACTTTGGACAGTCTCAACCGCAGGATCGCCAGCGAACCCGATGCTCAGAAGAAGGCCAGCATGGATCGGGAACGCGGTCGTATTAGCTATTTCGTCGAGATGAACTACGACGAAGCCGAGGCGTACTTGCGAACCGGCTTGGATCGCTAATACGAACCGTTGTTAAAGCATCATTGCGCGAGCCAACTATCTCTGCTGATGGCACTCGAATCCGACGATGTATCCACCTTCGTCGCGAGGTTCGATGTGCCGGACACTACCTCGCAGCAATTGGCCCGCGTAGACCATGTCGACTGCCGTGCCGTTCTCGATACCTTGAAGGTCGTCCAGATAGAGGCCCAGACCACCAAGCGACTCGTCGTGGACGTAGGCTAGTTTTTCTTCACCCGGAACACTCCAAATCACCACTTCTTCCGCCCCGAACTCTCGTCCGAATCGCGTGGCTTGCCTCAAGTCGGTGAGAACCGTGTAGGGATAATTGGACATCGCTAGTCTGCTCCTTTGAGTCGAACTCGGATCGCTGTCTAGGGAAAGGATAGGTCATCGATGCCGTGGCGTCGAAATGTGTGGATCGCGTTACTTCTTCCTCATAATCGCCACGATTGGCTTGATTGCTGCGACTCCAACGGTCGCGATTGGAAGACATCCACGACTAGTTGCTCTCCGTTTCACCGCCCGATCGAAAGTGCGATAGCCCACTAGTAGCGGACTCCTGAAGATTGCCAATAATCTTCCACAGCAGGACGTTTTAATGATAGGCAGACACCGTCCAGGCCGCGATGCAGCTTCGCAAAGACCTAATGTTGCTCAGCTCCGAGGGCCTACTGCACGAATTCAAGTGGACTTGAACATAACCGGCCAAGAACTTCGCCTGGATTTCGACGACGCCACCAATGTCACCTACAACGACCTCATCACGGAAAAGGATGTCTCAATGTCGATGTGACGTGTCCACTCGAGGACTGCCGCGTTGTCCGGAACTCTTACAATCAATTTGAGCCAGTTCTCTATTCGTTGCCCGGTGGGCCAGCAGCGGTAAACTGCGATCGCGACGCGGCGGAAACTTCAGAGCAATTTGCCTTTCCAACTGGCGACGAGTTTGTTACCAGAACCCGAACCGTGAGCCTGGCATCCTTTACGCTGCTCCCCCGCTTACGTTTTGGGTCTCGATGCCGTCGTGTGAACGGCGTTTGAAAACGCCAGCGCTTGGGCGGGGATTCGAGTGCAACCGCGAATCGGTGGCGTCCTTGTTTTATCTCGGCGGAAAAACAATTCCACTTGCCATCGGTACTGATACAGAAGCACAATCGTGTGGGCGGAAACGTCCAACCGATTCGTGATCAACCGGAGCGTTTTCGACTCGCCCTTCTCTTCGTAGGGAACGATCACTTCGCGAAGTTGGATGGTCGCGATGCCTTCCCGCCGGGCGTTGTCGGAGGTGAAGCAGCCAAGGGTTTCAGTTTGACTAGCGATAAATCCCGGATGTTGCGGCCAACAGCGGACGTGGCGTCATGGCGCGGCTGGCGCCGGCGCCCCATGTGCGTTTTCATTCGAGCCATCACGAAGATACTGCTCAAGTTTGTGCTTCGCATCGGCGAGATAATTTGGCATCTCTTCCGCGGGTCCGCCGATCTCGAAGACGAGTACGCCGCCGTATCGGATCTCGTGCAGCTTGGCGATGAGTCTGGGGTAGTCGACAAAGCCGTGGATCAATGGCTGGTGCTCGCGCCAGGTCGCAGGCTGGATGTCGTGAATGTGCAAGTGAACGAGTTTGCCTCCCAGACGTTCGATCAAATCAATGTTCGTGTCGTTATAGGCGCGAATGCCGGCTGGAGTTCCTCGCTCGTCCGGTCGGACTCGAGCAGCGAGCTCGCGGTAGCGTCCCTGATGCCCGACATCGAGCGTTGCCCCGACAAAGTCGTGATCGACCTCCTGAACCAGATCCACGAAGTCGGCGACACTGAGGGGATAACCGGTCTCCAACGCCAGTTGAAATCCGTTCTGCTGAGCGATGTCACCCCAGTGGCGAAAGCGTTTGATCATGATCGGCCAGATGTCACGCTGTTCCAACCCGGGTGCCGGCTTGGGATGAAGAACTGCAACCTTCGCGCCCAGGAAAGCCGCCGCCTCCAGAGCCGATTCGAGTTGCCGCACTGCAGCCAATGCAGCTGGGCCATCTGGCGCCGTATATTCAAGGCCGCTGTAGGGAAGGTGCGCGGTGATGTACTGAAAGCCGGAGAGGGATTCCTTGATCTGTGCTTTCAAATCTTCGCTTGTATCCTCGAAACGAAAGCCCGGGAACTTATCCGGAGTCGGTGCAGGTACGCCATCAAGGTTTTGCACTTCGATCGTTTTGAATCCCAGTCGCTCCACCAAGCGAATGGCGTCGAACAATCCGTAGCCGGAAATTGCGGTGTTGGCTCCGAGGATATAGGGAACAAACGAGTGAGGTGCCGTGGCTGCTGTGAGTCGGTTCGTCGTCAGAAAGGTTGCACCCAGCACCGCAAGCGCCTCCCTTCGGTTGATGCCTGCCCGCTGTACCAGGGGTCGCAGAGGTGTCAGACTTTCCAGCGTGGAAGTCAATTGAGTTTGCGTTCGCATCTTCGGTTCCTTTCGTGAGCTTAGTATCATAGTGCCAACGCGAGCAGTGAGGAAACGAAGGGATTGTCTGGGACCCAAGTTCCCAACCGATAACACGAGGAGCAACCATGAAGTACCTCTTCCTCTTGATTGCCATGTACAGCCCGCTCTGCGAATTGAAAGCAGAGGACTGGAAGCCGCTGTTCAACGGCAAGGACCTGACAGGTTGGCATCTTCAGAAACAGCGGGGGCAGCACGGAACCGGTGGACACTGGGGAGTCACCGATGATGGTGTGCTGTTTGGCGAGCAGGGACCGCCGGGTTCGGGCAACGGCGGCTTTCTGCTGACCGACGCACTGTTTTCCGATTTTGAATTGAAAGTGTCCTTGCGTCCTGACTGGGGGCCGGACAGCGGTATCTTTCTACGAACCGACGAACTCGGAGGCGGCTGGCAGGTATATGTCGATCATCACGACCACGGCAATGTGGGCCACATCCGTCTGGAAACGAAACCGTACAGTGTTCCATTCCGACCGTGGGGATTTTCCAGGATCGATCCTGCGCAGCCCGAGTTGAAGATGGCGGTTGACGCCCGCGCAAAAGACTGGCCGGCTCGTGTCTACGAAGTAACCTGCACACAGGAAGCGTGGCTGCAAGTGTGGAAGCCGGATGACTGGAATCAGTTGCGGATTCGCTGCACAGGAGGCAAACTGCCGGTGATCGAAACATGGGTCAACGACCTGAAGGTCTGTCGTTTTAACGCAGCGACAACAATGCATCCGGCGTACCAGGCGGAACGAGCAAAAGAAGTCGTGCTGCCCAGCGGCTCTATCGGGCTGCAAGTTCACGGCGGAAAGAACTGGCGCGCCGGCGACCGAGTGTATTGGAAGGATTTGTACGTTCGAGCGATATCCCGCTGAGAAATGAATCTCGACCCATTTGGAGCGGATCATATTTTTGGCCGAGTTGAGCTGCGGACGTTTTCGGCTTACATCGAACCGCAGGAAGGTTATGGAAAGTGAAGACAATTGCGATTATCGGCGGCGGGTTTGGCGGCACGATGACAGCCGTGAATCTTTCTCGTCTGAGCGATCAGCCGTTACGGGTTGTGATCATTAACTCGAAGCGGCCACTGGGTCGAGGCACTGCGTATGGCACGCGCCGTAATGAGCATCTGCTGAATGTTGCTGCGCGGAACATGTCTGCTCTGCCTGATCGCCCGACGCACTTTGTTGACTGGTTGCGATCTCGTAGTGAGTTCAATGACACCCCGGAAGACGAGTTGAGAGAAATGTTCGCGCCGCGATGCATCTACGGCGACTATCTACGGAGCCTGCTCGGCGCGTGCATGAATCCGATCGACGAACGCTCGCAGGTGACGATCGAGGCGCTGGATGACGAGGCGGTGGACGTCGACGTCAGCGGCGAATCATCGGCCACCGTTCTGATGAAGAGCGGCGATGCTTTGGAAGCTGACCGAGTGGTGCTCGCCACCGGCAACCAGGCACCGGGCTCGTTTCCATCCGCATCGCCGTTGCGTTACGACCCGCGATACCGATCCGATCCTTGGTCCGAGTGGCTCAGCCGTCTGCCGCCGCCGGGAGGGACCATCGTGCTGCTCGGGACAGGGCTGACAATGGTCGATATCGTGTTGACGCTGGGTGAGATCGGCTGGAACGGGAAGATTGTTGCCGTGTCACGCAGCGGACGACTTCCGAAGTCACACTTTCGCGGCATTGCCTACGAAGACTTTGTACCGGACGATGCGGAATCTCTGGGACTGTCCGGCCTGCGGGAGCTGGTTCAGCGTCACTGTGAACGGCTGAGGCAAATGAGTCAGAACCCGGCGATCGCCATCGACAAACTTCGTCCCCACACGCAACGGCTCTGGCAGAGTCTTTCAAAGGATGAGAAAGAAGCGTTTCTGAGTCATGACGCGCCCGAGTGGAACGTCACGCGGCACCGCATCGCCGCCTCGATTCATAACCGAATGACCGACGCACTCGACTCAGGCCGGCTGCAAGTCATCGCCGGCACCATCGACAAGCTGGTTCCCGGCGAGCAGCAAATCGACGTCGTGTTGCGCGACACCAAAGGTAACGAACAGTCCATCGCTGGGGACCTGATTATCAACTGCACGGGTCCACAATTGCGATTCACGCAAGCTGGTGTCCCGTTGTTCGACAATCTGCTGCGGAAGCAACTTGTCACAGCGGACGAACTGGATATGGGAATCCTTGTCGACAAGCACTTCGCAGCCATCACCGGCAACGGTATGCCATCCCCCGTGCTGTTTGCAATCGGACCATTGCTGCGAGGCAGTCTGTGGGAAACCACCGCGGTCCCGGAACTTCGCGGCCAAGCCATGCGCGTGGCGGAAGCCATGCTCGAACGCAAACCGGTCGCGGTCCAGGAGGAGGAAGTGATCGAGTATTACATTTAGCATGAGCAATAAGCGACAGATTCACTTCACAATCGAAATCCAACACGAGACTCCAATCGGCCACGACCAATGCAAACTACAACAACACCGACCAGGTATCCAGAAGTCTCCGTCCAGGGATCTCCACGCGAACTCGGACGCCAGATTGGCGAGGCAACTCGGCAGCAAACGCGAGGGTTTTGCGAGGTGGCTCTGCAGCGAGTTCACAAAACGATGAAAGTCTCTCGCGAACGCGCGATCGCGATTGCACACCAGAGTATGAACTTCGCCGAGCAGTATCGCCCCGATCTAATTGAGGAGTTGCAGGGGACTGCCGAGGGCGCCAACGTATCGATTGACGACTTGATGTTGCTGCAAGTTCGCAACCAATTGACTCCCGACGATGACGCGGCATGTACGTCGCTGTCTCTCCAGCCGGATGCTGGACGCTGCATCGTGGCCCAGACTTGGGACAACGATCCGGTTCTGGATGAATTCACCGTCGTGTTGACGCGGAGGCCTGAGGGGAAGCCCGCGACCATGGTCTGTACGCAAGCGGGGCTGATCACTTACATGGGGTTGAGTGAAACGGGCATCGGCGCTTGTGTTAACACGCTCCCCGCGCCAAGTCGTCCGGTGGGCGTTCCACACTACTTCATCCTGCGGGAAATCTATGAAGCGCATTCCGTCAATGAGGCTGTTGAATCCGTTTCACGAGCACACCGCGCGATCCCGGCAAACATCATGCTTGCGACGCCCCAGGGACCAGCCAACTTGGAAGTGACGCTTGATAGTGTCCACCTACTGACGCCGATGGCAAAGGAACCCTTAGCACACACCAACCACTGTCTTCATCCTGATCTTGTTGCGATCAATGATAAGTTTCCGGAGCTGATCGATTCACAACCTCGCAAGGAGCGGATAGATCGCCTGCTCGCGACCACGCAAGGCACGGTAGAAGAACTTCAAGCCATATTAAGTGACCACGATCGGTTCCCGACATCGATCTGCCGCCATTCCAACGATGACCCCATCTACGGCTTCTGGCAAACGGTGTTCGCGCTGATAATCGAACCTTCCGAACGTCGGATGTTCATCTCTCGGGGCACGCCCTGTTCGGCTCCGTTCGAAGAGTACCTCCTGAATTAGCGAATACCCTGCTCCCGTTCACACATCGAATAGCTCGCGGAGCTCTTCCCATATACGCTCTTCTCGCAAATGTCAGTCAGGCGGTAAACGCCTCGTTTCTCTCCAGCGAACGTGAACCTTTGGTCGACAATCAGCTGCCGTGCGCAATCGCGGCGAGGCTTTCCTTTCTCTGGCGCGTACGTAGTGTCGATTGTCACTCTCCAATCCACTGGCGATCGAGAAAGAAAGTACGCTGTTTAACGCGTCGGCGGGAAAGTCGCGCTGGCCGCTTCGAACCGTCCCACAGGAAAACCGTTCTCGTAGGAGATGACAAACCGCCCTCGGCTCGTCGGATACCAGACTTCAGCGCGCCGCTCGAAATCGCTCGGCGTCTTTCGCCGTAGCAAGTCCGGGCTGTCTGGGGACAAATACTTGCCAGCGACGCGAAACACAATCTCAGTGCGGTTGCCGAGCGAGTGCCCGGTGCTGGCGAAGACCGCGCCGTCGATGTCGCCCTTGGTGACGAAATGCGGCTCGACATCTAACGTCGCCGCCTGCATGTTGGCAACCATTTCCACCGCATCGGCGTAAGGGCACGTCGCATCATCGACGCCATGCACGACGATGATTTTTGCCGAGGTCCCCAGCATCCTCATGACTTGCAGATGATCCGGATGGCCAACGAATCGCAACTCCTGCTCGTCATTGCTCAAGTAGCTCGCACTTTCTGGATCGCGGCTCCATCGAGCGTCGAGGCCGCTGCCGCCCGGCAGGTTGAACGCGATGTCGTCACTCAGCTTCTTCATGCCGCACATATCAATAATGCAGGCGAACGTCCGCGGCGCGAGTTTGTTGGCCATCAACGTAACATTGCCACCTCCTGACCCACCGGTGCAGTACAGTCGTCCGCCATCGAACTCGCGACCACTGCGCTGGAGACCGTCGCACACAAACCACAATGCGCGCAGCGCGTCGATCGCTTGCAGATAGCCGAAGTCATACGGCTCGGGGTCGTCGATCGACGCCTTCTTGCCGCTTTGCAAATAGTTCACGCACACGGCCACCACATTCAACCGCTGGGCCAAAGCGTCGGGACTGGCTGTGCCAGCGCAGTCTTCGCCGCCCCAATTGTGCAGCGTCAGCATGACGCCGGTTTGCTCGATAACGCTGTTCAGCGATCCGCCCGGGTAAGAAATCGTCACTCGCACCGTGCGCGGCCCCGGCTGCTGCACCCACTCTTGCGCCGGAATCTCGACCGCACCGTTGCGCTGAGGTAACGCAGGCCACTCGGCGGCGGCGCTCGCTGCGGCACTAACAATTACTAACCACAAAGTACTCAGAACTTGCGTCAAATTGAACATTATTATCCACGTTGTCATTGAAGACGAAAACAGAGTGGCGACAAATTCGGCCTCGACTCTTGCTCCTACTGGTGATCCCGTGGCGGTCCGAGGCAGATGCGGAAACCGTCACGAGAGTCGGAGTAGTGCGGGCCGGCAAGACCTAGTCGGACGGCGCAGCGGGCGTTGCCGGGGACGTCGAAGTAATTGCCGCCTCGGCAGACCGGACGTGGATTCTCCTTCACCGTGTAAAGTTCCTCGTGACCACCCTTGGGATCGAAATGGTCCAGAATCACTTCCCAGACACCGCCACACATGTCGGCCATGCCGAACCCGTTGCGGCCCCGCTCGCCATAATGGTCGACGGGTGACACGAACGAGAAGCCATCGCTCCAGGGCGCGCTGCTGAGCGGCCATTTCTGTTTTCGATCGGGGAGGAAATCGACTGCCGAAATGTTGAACCGACCTTCGCCATCCATTAGCTCGTTGCCCCACCAGTAATACGAACTGTCAGGGCGTCCGCCGCGGCAGGCGTATTCCCATTCGGTCTCGGTCGGCAAGCGGTATTCCAGGTCGTCCGGCAGACGACCGGCTTGGCGTTCGTGGTTGGTTAGCCAGGCGGCAAAGGCGCGCGCGTCGGTCCAGCTGACGCATACGACGGGAAAGTCTTCGCGCAGTGGAAACTGAAAATTCGGATCGCGCCAGCTCTTGTCCGGCATCGGCTCCCAGGGATGCGTCACCTGTGTCGTGAGGTTGTAGCCGATCCATTTCGGATTGAAGCACTGTGTCTTGCCCCCCGGCTTCTCTGCATCCGTGACATATCCGGTCGCTTCGACAAACCGCCGGAACTGGCCGACCGTGACCTCAGTGCGGCCCATCCAGAAACCGTACTTCACGCTTATCTTTCGCGGGTGCTCGCCTTCGTACGATTCTCGTTCGGTGCCCGCCTGAGCACCTCCTTCGATGCCCACGGCCCAGAGTTTTTCTTCCGGTGTGCTGCCCATCATGAATTCGCCGGGCGGTATGAAAACCGTTTCTAGCGCAACAGCAGGTCCCAACTCGGCCCGGGTCACGGCACCCTGCTTCGGCGCGTCGCCGTGGACTGCTTTTGTTACGACGCTTGTGAACGTGATGACACACAAACTCATGACAACGTGATATCGCATAGGGGTCTCCAGAAAAGAGTGTTTGTCCATCACGGCCGCTGAGCAACCAAAGTTCAATCCAAAAGTGTGAAGTGTCATCTTTGCTATCCGACGAGCGACCGGCAAGACGTAATATCAGCGTCTTTTGGTGCTCTGTACACACTTCCATGCCTTTGAGAGTAGAATTGCAACCTGAATTCCGGACGCGTGTGTGGTATGTCTGGAACGTAACCGTTATCGCCGGAGATCATCGCGCAATGAAACTCGTGACGGGCTCCACAGATTCACTGGACGTACGGTACGGTCGTGACGGATTTGTAACCGTTATGAATTTGCTCGCGGCTGAAGAGCTTCAGCGGCTGAAGCGACGAATTAGCGAGGTGGCCAGAGGCGTGGTGAACACGCTTCCGGCGTCGAAGATTGAATTCGAACCAGCGTCCCACGCTGCGAGCGGCGAGACTGGTATTCGCAAGATCAACGAGTGTGCCGAACGCGACGCGGTCTTCATGGCACACGCAGCCAATCCCAGGATTCTCGATATTGTTGAATTGCTGATCGGTGCGGACATCAAGCTGTATGGCAGTCAGTGTTTCATGAAACCGCCGGGTGGAATCGAGAAGCCTTATCATCAGGATTCGGCCTACTTTACGATTGAACCGACGGATCTTGTGACCTGTTGGACGGCGCTGGACGACGCGACCGTGGCGAACGGCTGCTTGTATGTGATACCGGGAAGCCATCGAGGAGAGATACTCGATCACGACGAACCGTGGCTCGTCGGAGACCGTGAGGACATGCAAGTTCGGCGTGATCAGTACGATGCCTCCGGCGAAGTTGCGATTGAACTGCAAGCCGGAAGCGTGTCGTTTCACCACAGCCGACTACTGCATCGATCCGGACCGAATCGGACCGACAGCCCGCGACGAGGACTTGCCGTGCACTACATGTCTGCGAAATCTCGCTGGACGCACCCGACAAAACCGAAGCCGCCTTATGTGCTACTGCGAGGACGGGAATACGATGGCTGCGTCTAATTTAGAGTGTATGAAGGCCTGGTCGACTCGCACAGTCATCGCGCTCATGGCTATCTCGGCAGTTACGCTAATGGCAGATGAGCCATCGACTGCCGACCAGCTTCCTCCAGAAATCTTGCGGCAATCGACACCGGAAGGAATTGAGTTCGGCTTGTGGAACCGAATTGGAAACGGGCCGGCGCCCGCTCTGTTTGTCCTCGCAGGGACAATCGAGTCTACACTCGAGAGTCCGTACTTCCGTCAGTGCGGCAACGAGCTTGGCGGACACGGTTGGGTCTGTGTGTCGATCGATCTTCCGTGCCATGGAACTCAGACCAGGGACGGTGAACCGGCAGGCCTGTCGGGCTGGAGTCACCGCGCAGCTAAGGAGCATGACTTTGTGGCCGAGTCGAATGCGCGGCTAACCTGCGTGCTTGATCGCCTAGTCAAGTTGGGCATCGCCGATCCGGAACGCATCGCGGCGTGCGGAACATCCCGCGGCGGGTTTCTCGCCATTCACTTCGCGGCCCATGACAAGCGAGTGAAATGCGCGGCTGGCTTTGCGCCCGTTACGGACCTCGCGGCCCTCAGCGAGTTCCGGGCTCTCGCCTATTCTCCGTTTGTGCCCAAGCTGAGTCTGGAAAGCCGGGCCGAGCAGCTTGCCGGGCGTCCCGTGTGGATCGTGATCGGCGATCAGGACGAGCGCGTCGGGACTGACCGAGCAATTGCGCTCGCGCGAAGACTGGCGTCCGCATCGCGCGAGCAACGGCTGGACAGCCAGGTGGAACTGAATGTGCTGCCGGAGCCTCGCGGGCACACAACTCCTCGCGGCAGTTCACAACGAGCGGCCGACTGGATTCTCCGTCAGGTCCCCGACGCCCTTGGCAAATCGTCATATGTAGCTAAAGCTGCCGAAGATGATTTGCTGTTTGTTGACGACCATCACGTTTTGTACCGCTCGGGCACGCAGCGAGTGCTACATCCGGCCACGCTTCATCCGGACAACCCGCTGATTCGCGAAGACCAGCCCTGGGAGATGGCGATCGGGTGGACAAGCGTCGTGCATCGTCCGGACACGGGGCGTTATCAACTCTGGTATCAGGCTTATGCCGGCGACCGCGACCAACGCAAGTCGCACAAGTGCGTAGTATGTCTTGCCGAGTCCGACGACGGCGTTTCGTTCACCAAGCCGTTTTTTGATGTCCACGACTTCCGGACCGAACGAAAGCCATTTGCCGGACATCACTCAAAGACCAACATCGTGTTGACGGGCGACGCAGGCTACGGCGACCGGTATGCGAATTCCGTGTTGTATGAACCGCACGAGCCGGACGAATCACGCCGCTACAAAATGCTCTACACAGATTTCTCGAAGGACGACGACGGTCGAGAGTGGCCGGGCTTTCACGCGGCCTTCTCGCCGGACGGAATCCATTGGACGAAGTCGAGCCGCAATCCACTGAATCGCACGGCTTACGGCGGTCGAGGTCTACAGCCGCCTTTCCTCGATGAAGAGGTCTACTCGGAACATTGGGACGCGAGTAAACAGTTCACTCGCAAGACTTGGGCCATTCCGCTGTCGATGTCGGATGCTGCGGATGTGATGTTCGACCCACAGCAAGGCGCCTACTTCGCATACGGCAAGTGCTGGATTCAGGGACCGGCTGGCGGCCTCGCCTGGAAGCACGCGATGGCACGTGTCGAGAGTTCCGATTTCCTCAACTGGTCGAAGCCGCAGATCGTTGCCTGGCCGGATGAGCACGATCCGCCAAACACCGAGTTCCACACGTCACCGGTCTTCTATCACAAGGGCGTATATTTCTGCCTGAACCAAATTCTTCGCGCTCGCGGTGAGGTCACCGGAGCGAAGGCTGATTTGATGCATGTCGAGCTGATGGTCAGCCGCGACGGCATTCAATGGCACAGACCCTTCCGCGACCAGCCTTTCTTCCCCGCTGGCGAACAGGCTTTCTCCAATGGCGGCATCTTTACCAATTCGACACCGGTGATTCTCGACGACGAAATTCGCTTCTATTACGGAGGCTACAACAGCGGTGCGATCGGCGGCGGCGCGAAACTGACCGACGCGAGTCAGCAAAGTGGTGTAGGTCTGGCAACGATCCCGATGGATCGATTCGCCGGCCTGCGACCTGTTGCGATCAGCGCTCAGTCGACTCTGAAAAAACCCTTGGCGAACAAGGGCCAGATCACGCTCAAGCCAATCGACCTCAGCGATGTCGAGCAGATTCTCGTGAATGGTGATGCGAGCGGTGGTTCGATCCGAGTCGAAGTTCTAACGGAGGACGGGTACCGACTGCGCGGGTTCACCAGGGACGACGCCGTCCCGATCACGGAAGACTCGCTCCGTGTTGTTGCACTGTGGAGAGAGAAGCGATTGGCCGACCTCCCACCGGGAAAACATTTGCTGCGGTTGCATCTCGACAACGCCGAAGTGTTTGCGCTGCGGCTGACACGGGGAGATTCAAAGAATGACTGATGCATCTCTGCCGCTGCGTGTTGCGGCCTGCCTGCTGGCGTTGACACGATTCCAGTCGCCAGCGATCGCCGACGAGCCGGCGTTCTTCGACGAGACGCAAGCAGAAACATTGTTTGCCTTTGATGACATATCCATCCCGTTCACTCAGAATTTGAAACTGGAAATGAATTCGCCACAGCGGCACCCCGACAATCCCGTCCTCGACCGTGGACCGGAGGGATCGTGTGATTCGTGGGCTGTGCAGTTCTATGGGTCGGTCCTTCGCGATCGCGACTCGGGCAGGTTCCGTATGTGGTATGTCGCCGTATCGACCGCCGAGAGGTTGAATCCAGACACGCCGCGATCTGTCCCGTGGCGCGTGGCGTACGCTGAAAGTGAGGATGGGATTCGCTGGACGAAACCCGAGCTGGGTCTGGTGCAATCCGGAGGCACGCTGAAGAACAACCTTGTAGAGATGGATCCGCCGCTTGGAGTCGTCAATCTCAAGGTGCTGCATGATCCCGACGATCCCGACCCGGATCGACGCTACAAGATGGGAGCTCACGTCTGGTTTCCGAAGAACGAAGTCCGGCTAGGGACGTTCGCGCCATACGTCAGCCGCGACGGGTTCACCTGGAAATTGGCGATCGACTCACAACCGCAAGCGGCCGAACTGCCACTCCAGGACACGCTCATCCCGCCGCTGCACTTCGAGCCGGTTGGCGGCCTTTACAAGTGGGACGGGCTGTATCATCTGTCGGGACAGAACGCCATCGCAGCGGCTCGTCCGTTTCATGGTCGCGTCGTGCGATCATTCGTGTCACCCGACTTTGTTAGCTGGAGTCAGTCCAGCGCCGTCAGCTTCGTGCGCGTTCAACAGCACGAGTTGCTGGGGCCGGGCCGCAGCCGCGAAGGCGAACAGAACCACGAAGCGATCAGCGTGTGGCATCGCGGCAATGTCTTGCTCGGTGTGTCCGGACGCTGGCATGGAGCGAAGGACTGGAAAGACGTCACCGTCGATTTGGGGTTTGTCATGAGCAACGATGGGCTGCGGTTTCGCGAGCCGCTTCACGAGTGGACGTTTCTAAAACGCGGCTCGGACGGCGAATGGGATCAGGGAGGCTTGCTGCAGGGGCAGGGATTCGAGAACATCGGTGCTCAAACGCTGATCTATTACGGAGCCTGGGACCCGCGAAATTGGCAGGGCGCACCACCCCGGGGCGGTGTAGGCATCGCCACTCTCCCCCGAGATCGCTTCGGCAGTCTGGTCGTCGACAAGACCACCGAAGGCAAAGGCAACTACCAGATGGAAAGGACCGTGAGCGAGTTCATGACGTCAGCCATCTCACTGCGGCAATCGATAGGCCATCGCTTCTATGTAAACGCCGACGGCCTTGGCGACGACGCCGCGATTAAGGTGGAGTTGCTGGATCGCTACACGCGTCCCCTGCCACAATACTCCGGTCCGAAGGCGGCCATTGTGAGCGCGAGCGGTTTTCAAACACCTGTAACGTGGAAGGGTCACCACGAACTCCGCGATCTGCCCGGCTCCGTGCGTCTTCGCGTAACCTTCGAAGGAAGAAACAATACGGCGATTCGCTTCCACGCACTCTATCTCCGCTGAGGGAAAAGACACGTTCATCATGAAGACACAACTGATACTCTTGATCTTGCTGTTTAGCGCGACACTTGGTTGGAATGCAGCAGCAACGGCAGACGGCGAGCCGCTGATCGCATCGATTTCAAAGGAAACACTGTGGAGCAATCGAGATGGAAAGAGCCGGACGTGGTTTCATCCGCGAGTCTGTATGCTGCCGGGACCAAGTGGCCAGCCGATCGCGCTGATGAATCTGCAGGAGATCGGCGGATCGGATTATTTCGGCCAGGTACATTGGTCGACCTCTGACGACCTGGGAAAAACGTGGAGCGAGCCGCAACCGATCCCAGCACTGGGACGCGATCCGATCCCCGGGCGGACTGATGATCTGCGGGCCGCCGTTTGTGACGTCACTCCGCAATACCATCCTCCGACCGGGACGGTGATCGCGCTCGGCCACGTTGTCTTTTACAAAGGAGCGTACTTTGCACGCAACGAGCAACTGGCGCGGTACCCGGTCTATGTGACGCGATCGAACGACGGCACGTGGTCACCACGCCGTATTCTGGAATGGGACGATCCGCGCGGATCCCACATCTATTCCAACAACTGTGGGCAGCGAGTCATCCTGGCCAACGGCGACGTACAAATGTCATTCACGTTCGGGCCGAAAGCCGACCATCGCATGGTGGCGGGTGTACATGCGAGCTTCGATGGTCAATTGCTCAGGGTTAAAGAAGTTGGTCCGCCGCTGCTCAATCCCAAAGGACGCGGGCTGCTCGAACCGAGCGTCACCCAGTTTGAAGACCGCTTCTGGATCACGATTCGTGCCGAGGACAATCGAGGTTATGTCAGCGTCAGCGACGACGGTCTGAACTGGGAGGAAAAGCGTCCCTGGGCTTGGGACGATGGCACTCCCTTAGAAATGTCGACGACGCAACAACACTGGCTGACTCACAGTGATGGACTGTTTCTGGTCTACACGCGAAAGGACAAGTCGAACACCGGCGTTATTCGCTGGCGGTCTCCATTGTGGGTCGCCCAACTCGACACGGAGAAACGATGTCTGATTCGCAAGACCGAGCAAGTCGTGCTGCCGTTGGTCGGCGATGGCGTGAATGATCCTGATGAGGTCGCTCTGATGGGTAACTTTGACGTCACTAACGTGAGTCCAGATGAGTCGTGGGTCACCGTGGGTGAATGGATGCCTCGCAATGGCTATCGTGGAGACGTCCTGTTGGCACGAATCAAATGGTCAAGCCCCAATAGGCTACCGCTCTGGTAAGACGACTTCCGTCGTGTCCGAGGGCTCGTTCCCGAATACGACTGTAATTTGGACGTCTATTTGCGCAGCACACACACCAGCCGTGACAGAGGCGAAGACGAACGCAAGTTGCTTACATCATTGCAACGAATTTACTCGGTCTCATGGAGTCACCTCGGCAAACTCCCAAGCCTTCTCACGCCCTTGACCGTCCCTGAAGCGTATCGAGCGAAGCTCGACGGAGGACTGGTCGGCGGGCAGGTATAGTCTCACGATCTGTGATTGGCCTTGGACCGGTAGATCAATGATCACTTCCTGCCACGACTCTCCAGCGGGGAGTTCATAGTCGATACTCTGTCCTGTCTCTGGGAAGTCTTCTTGGCCGCTGGTTTTCCAATGCACGCTTCCCTTGCCACCCGACGCACAACGAGCAACCAAGGTCAGCTTCAGGGGACCATTCAGCTTGACTCTGGCTGTACCGAGGAACGGCAGCCGACCACGAGCGACAACTCGGATTGCTCCGTCTGCCGAGATGAGCTCACAGCTTCTTGGCACGAGTCCCTCGGTGGGATCGGTGTTACTGGGCGTTGCAACGTATGCTGGGTTGGGCTTGGGGTAGAGAGCATCGGTCTGTTTCACGAATTGGTCGATGAGAGTATCGAGTTGCTTGACTCGGTCCGGCATCTGCTTGGCGAGATTGTTGGTTTCACCAATGTCTTTCTTGAGGTTGTAAAGCTCGTGTATATCGGGATAGCTCGGATGCGGTTCGAAGCGGCGAATCAGTTTCCAATCGCCCTGCCGCACCGAGACGGCAGGGATCAAGTGTGGGAACCAAGTGAAATAGGCTTCACGTTTCAAGTTCCCGGTTTGCATTAGTACAGGCAGCAGCGACTCGCCGTCGACGATGTGCCCTCGCGGCTGATCCAACCCAGCGGCGCCAAGAATGGTCGGGTACATGTCGATGGGTCCGACCACCGCGTCACTGGTCGAGCCAGCTTGGATGTGCCCTGGCCAGCGGATCAAGAGCGGCACGCGTTGACCGCCTTCGTAGATGCGGCCTTTACCTTCCCGTAGCGGCGCGTTGTTCGTCGGTGGCTCGCCCCCGGCCCACTTCCGCCAGTCCTGAATCGCTGCGAACTGTGGGTGACCTTCCTTCACATTTGCGATCTTCGCGTCTTCATAGGTGCGGCTGTGGACGTTGCCGCCGTTGTCCGAGTAGAAAATGAACAGCGTGTTGTCCGCGAGGCCCAGTTCATTCAGCCGATCCATCAACCGCCCCAGGCTCTCGTCCACGCTCTTGAGCATGGACGCCATAATCGGGTTGCGCTGCTCGCCGCGCGGATCTTTCTTGTTTGCAAACTTGGCGGTGTATTCTTCCTTGTGTCCCCACGGACCATGTACACCATAGTGCCAGAAATTGAGGAAGAACGGACGGTCTCGATTGGCTTCGACAAACTTGATCGCTTCGTCGGTCAAACGATCGGTGATATATTCGCCGTCAGGACCATCCGTGATCGTACCGACGTGGTGCCGCCCGGATGGCTTGCCGTCTGTGTGAACGCCGTAGGGCGAAAAGTAACTCGGCGGGCCGGGGCTCGGTTGAGCATGGAAAGCGACGTCGAAGCCATGCTTGTCTGGCCAGTGTTCCTGACTCAATCCCAGATGCCACTTGCCAAAGTGCCCCGTGCGGTAACCGGCCTGCTTCAACACCTCGGCAAGTGTCGGAAGTTCGAGGTCGAGATAGTTCTTGCTGTTGGCATAGAGGAACGCTCTGTTTGCCGGCGCCTTGTCGGGATACGGCGACGCGTCGTGCGTGGCCGCCGGCTGATGACCACTGGCGGACGTCACTCGGTGCCGTGACGAGTATTGCCCGCTGAGAATCGAGGCCCGTGTCGGCGAGCACAGCGGCAGCGCGTAAGCATCCGTAAACCGCATCGACTGTTGGGCCAGCCGTTGCATGTGGGGTGTCTCGTAGTACTGCGATCCGTAGGGCGTGCTATCCATCCAACCCATGTCGTCCACGAGGAAGAGCACGATGTTGGGACGGTCAGCCGCTGATGCTGACGTGCCAAGCACATGACACGCGACCAGAAGGAAAACTGTAAATGCCGATTTCATAATGTTACTCTTACGAATGCCGAGGGTGTTTGCTGAAGTGATTTGATGCGGATGATCGCCGTTGCGGCGTGGTTGAAATTGCCGCAACGGGCAAGCGCTGCATCTTGTTCCCAAGCGAGAGGAGTGGCATCGCCCGCATCGACTGGGTGAGAATCAGTTGGTTCATGCTGGTCGATTTGCCTCAATTCAATGCCTTGGCGATAGCAACGCCAACTTGCTGGCCCAGGAACTCGTACCCGGCGGCGTTGAAATGGACGTCGTTCGGATTCTGCATCTTGTCCAGATGAGGAGTGATCGTGGTGAACAAGTCGTTGGTTACCACGCCGTGCTTTGCCATGATGGCGGCCGCTGCTTCGTTGCGTTCCACAATAGAGGCGGCCGTCTGTTTCTTGGCAGCATCATCAGGTATGGGAGTCGTAGAGGCCCAGGTGAGTTTGGCGCCTGTCTCCTTCATCCGTTCGACGAGTTGTTCCAGCCGCTGGGCATATTCGGCGATGGGTGTGTTCCGATCATGGATGCCGAAGTTGAAGTGGATGACATCCCACTTGCCTTCTCCCAACCACACATCAATCTTCTTCAGTCCCAGTGACGTGGGACCGCAATTGGCTGGCGCCCGATGGACATTAGCTTTGCCGGCAAGCGCCTGTCGCGCGCTTTGCGTGTAGCCCCGGGAAACAGAGTCTCCGATCAATAACACTCGCGGAAGTTGCGGATCGTCCTTTACGAAGTCCCAGGCGTTCGATTGGCCAGCGACCTTTTGCCGCTTGTGGATCGGCAAATAGAAGCCGCCCAGATTATCTTGGAGCACGCGTTCCCAGGCTTGCTCGGCGGGCGAAAGCGCCGTGACTAGCGCCTGATACTGTTCGTCGAGCTTCTGATCGGCTTCGGCCTTCTTGGCCGCCGCTTCCGCGGCAGCGGTTGCCTCGACTTGGGCTGCTGGGCAAGTCAGCACCAGCGTATGCGTGAGTGAGATAGCGACAAAGATCAACAGGTTGCAGCGTTTCATAGATTGTTGTCGTCTTTCGGTTGAATGCCGGTGAAGTATATCGCGCCCCGTTTGCCCCATGGCCGCTGGAATCGCCCCCAGCAATGGAGGACTGCACAATTTCAGGGTGTTCAACATTGGTGGCGTCGCAGCACTTGGTGAATCCGAAGACCCTGATTCTACCAAGGCCTGACGTCATTCCCAATCATGCGAAGAAACTGGATGCGAAACTCGCAAGTAGCGCCTCACGCTTGCCCTGTGGGACTGTGAACAGCACTTGGCAAGAGAGGATGCTGCTCCTCAAATGCGAAGCATCAAATTAGAACAAGCAAAGTTACACCAAGACACAAGGACATTTCTGTCCCTAGGTTCGTATCGGACGTACGTACGGTTGGTTTGTAGTGCCTGTCGAAAACTGATTTGGAGTGCACAAATCCCGCACCGAAAAGAACGGGAGCAAGGGGAATGCCTAGCGGATCTTTTGACACTCTTCAAGAAGGCGTTGTTTGATTCGGAACGTCGTCTTGTAAACCGTGCCAATCGTGACTCCAAATTCGCTGGCGATTTGTGCATCCGGTCGCCGCTCGACGGTTGCTTGTCGAAAAATCTCCCAGCTTTTCCTGGAAGACGCAGCACGCACTCGCTTGACAATCTTTGCAGCCTTAAATGCTTGTTTGTCATCGGGTTTGCTCGTTGCTTCCTGACTCACGTTCTCCATTTCTCGGCGTCCACTATACACAGCTGGTGGAGGGCGGCGTTGAGTGCAGAACGAAGGCTGTTCCGGCTTTCGCCAGAGAGATTCATCGACAGCTTGGCATCAATTTGCCGACCTTGTCGAGACGATCAGCCACGGTGGCCTCTTGCGCCTGGCTGCGAAGTATTGGCAGCTCGGCGCTGGGGAAATGAGGCGGGCTTTTAGCAAGGCTGCTTTTGTCGGAGCGTTCCAGCGGCTGATGCCTGAAATTCGCGGCGATCATCTCGTTCCTGCACGAGCTGGCGTTCGGCTCACGCCATTTCGCCAGCAAGAGACATGGTCGACGACTTTCTAATTCAAGCTTCGGAAAATGTCATCAACACCAACAACGCGCCTTCGCCTGCCGTCACGTCGTCGTTAAACATCGGCAACTCAATCGTCGACAAGCTCGACGAGCAACTGGCCTAGGCCAGCGACGTGAGCAATCATTCGGCCTCCCAAACTTCTAACAACTCGGTCGAAGCGCGCCGCGAGACACCGTTGGCGGTAAGAATGTCATCCGAGGCGGCTTCGATCTCTTCACGGGAAAACACCAGCTTCTCGGAGAATTTCGCGTCGAAATCGCTATGAATGAACTCGTCCTTCGAGTCACGCAATAATTCCACCAGATGACGCATATTGCGAATGTCTGTCCCATTCACGGCTTTCACGACATTCGTTGCCGGACTTCCGTACCCCAGGGAAATCTTGTGCGGCAAGGAATTTGATAACATCACGAGTTGTTCGCCTTCAAACGCGGGCTCGTCATACCGACGAGAAACTAACGGACTATCGCGCCACATCAAAAGTCGCAGCATGGCAACGCTGTGGGCACGAACACTCAGATCAGAACCCAGCATTTGTGCTTCCAAAGCCGCGGTAAAATCCGCTGTTGCTTCGACGAAAACAAGCGGTCCATAGACGAAGTACTCAGGGGACTCGCCCTTTAGACTACGAAATAACTCCAGAGGCTTTTCCTCAAGCGGTACATCGACTTTCACTTCCGTGTCGTCGCGAATAATGGTGAGTGGCACCTTGCCGTCCTTCGCAACAATCGACTCGAAATAGCTAAGCTCGAATCGCAGCTCATCGGAGAACCTTGCAATGCCACTATTGTCCAAATCATATGTCCCCACGTGCGTCACGACATCGCCAACTTGCAACGGATACTCGCTTTCCTCACTGAGTATGTCTTGAATCACGACCTCTTTCATCGCGGCATCAAGACCCAGGCTGTCTCGAAACCCGCGATTCAAAAGATTCTGATAAGTCACGCGAATACTCGGTTTGCCGTCGTAGTTGCCGTCTTTGATATCCGCGAGAAAAGCTGCAACCTCTTCGCTAGGTATCAGATATCCAATGTTGTCGGCACTGTTCTGTTTCTGGAAAGCGATCCCAATCACTTTGCCATCTGCAACCGCCGGACCACCGCTATTGCCTGGGTTGATCGCGGCATCGACTTGAATCCGCAAGCCTTCCGCACCATACGAATAACTTCGGTGTTCGATTCGGGAAACGACTCCTTCCGTGACGGAAATGGTCGAGCCGCCCGTCGGGTAGCCGATGACTTGAACTGGCGATTGCAGCTTTGGTAGCCCTTGGGCAAACTCGACAGGTCTGACGTTGTCGAACGGAGTTGGGTCGTCGAGTTCGATAATTGCAAGATCCATCTCGGGCGCGGCAATCAACAAGCGAATGAGTGTCAGGAGTCATTGGTGCGAAGCACCCACGGGGCCGGTTCTCGGCAAATGACTCCTGACACTCATTTCTCGCCCAAGGCTTATCTGACCGAGTTTGGATAGATCGATTCTCGGACGATTTGGCCACCCTAATGACCATATCTACCGCTGCGGTAAGAAGAACGTGTGCTTGCGGATAATGTTGGCGGGATTTCCCCTTGGCTTCATCTGCGAGGCGGTCGTTCCGCGTAGCGGCAAGATTGAAATCGGTCCTCAGCTCAAAACGTCGGGATGCTGATGTCGGGATGCGGAGCCAATTGGGCATACTGTTGTAGGTTCAACAACATTTGCCTTGCGGCAACCGAGAGGAAACCATGTCCCGCAACCCTTTCACAGTGAATTCACTCGTTTTCGTCGCGTTACTCGTGGTCGTTACGATGACTCCGGCACGCACGGTTCTCGCGACGGTCGAAGAAGCGGCTGCGGACCATATACCTTGGTCAGGCTACTGGTGGCCAGTTTCCAAGGGCGAGTTATTGATGTCGCTGGGTAAGTACGACGTACTAGCTGGCAAGCGGGCCATGTGGTGGGAGTTAGAGAATCACCCACCCGGCCCATTAGCCAAGCCCTGGCACGGCTACTGTCACGGTTGGGCAGCCGCTTCTGTGCTTGAACAGGAACCAACCCAAAGACGCTTCGTAACCACAGGCGGCGCAACGCACATTTTGGAGGTAGCCGATCTCAAAGCCCTTTACTCGGCTTGCCACGCCTATGATCCGGGAAGCAGGTACGGCGATCGCTTCGGCGACGGAGAAAACGACGTCGCGCAGGACATGGCTCCCGACCTTCTTTGGCAGGTATTGCGGAGCTTCATTCGCGATCGCCGCAGACCCTTGGTTTTTGATCTCGACCCATCCACCGAGGTCTGGAATTACCCGGCATTCGCCTATCGTATCGAGTACGACGCGATACCTGGCGGCAATGGGCGTCACCGGGGAATACTCAAATTGTGGGCAGCCGACGATTCCGTTCCGCCCGAATACGTTGGCACCATGCCGTATGTGCAAACCTATATGTTCGAGGTGTTCATGCGCGGGTCGGAACCTGTCCCGGGTAGCGGTCGCTGGATTGGGCCAAGTATTCAGAATCATCCTGATTTTGCTTGGTATCCAGATTCCGTCCAGCCTGAAAACCCGGAGTTGCAATATGCGATTGTGCAAAACCTAGTCAAAGGTCAGCTTGTCGCTCCATCAGTAGCCCGCAACGAACTACCGGAAAGTCCGCTCACACCACCACCGAATGACTTGCCCAACAATGGAGGCGAATATGTGCGATCACTGTTGCGAGCCCAAACGACGCGCGATGGCACACATGAGACGCTGCCAATGCCGATCAGTCCGTTGCAATTGGTCGGCGCCATCGCGAACCAGTCGTCGCACTTTGGCTTCGACGCGCGGCTGCTTCAATTTGGCCAAGTGCGCTACAAGCAAGGCGATCGCACCGCGATTACTGGCTCATCAGAGCGCGCCGGTTACTTGTATGCGCTGCACATCGATCCGACTGGAGAACTAACGCTGCTGTACCCGCCACCGGGAGAGGATAACACCATTGCCGCTCAAGAAGAATTTCGGATTCCCGCTGCGGGACAAGATAGTTACCTGATTCGCGGGCCTGGCGGCTCTCACCGAATTAAGGTCTTGGTGACCGAACGGCCCCTGATCTTGACGGGGTTGGACCGGAGAAACGTCAACAACGCGGAACGAGATCGGTCGCAACCCGCTGGAGATTTGTTGGAGCACGGCTTCCGCTTCTTCCCAACCCAGGAAAGACAAATCAAGGCGATGCTACGCGATTATGTTTCGGGCAAGACAACGCTGGGCGGCGAAGAGTTCGATGTGGCTGAGGTCAGCCGGACGCTGCCCCATTTTGCTCAGGATGAGATCGTAATCTATGTGGAAGAACAGTAGCCCGCACACTACGTGTGCGGATGTCGGCTCATGAAACGAACCGACCACAATTTTTGCGACGGAAGGGATCAACCATGAACCACATGAAAATGCTTCTGGTTTTGGGAGCAATCGCACTTTGCCAGGCTTCCGCCAATAGCCAAGAAACTCGGCAAGCGCGCGGAGTGCTCGTTGAGGAAGTCCGCAACGAACACCCGGACTTTTTGGTTCGAGTGGACGTCGACCAACCGGATCGCACTTACCAGGCAGGCGAAGAGATGCGAGTCAGCGTCGTGTCGGCGCGAGCGGGGTATTTGTATCTGTTGTATTGCGATGCGGGCGGCAACGTGACGTGTCTGTTTCCCAATGCGTTTGGCCAGGACAACCGCATTGCCGCTCAACAGCCGATCACGATTCCACGTCCATCGCAGCCTGGGCAGTCGAGTTTCCGTTTGAAGATCGGTGCGCCGTTTGGCCCGGAATTACTCAAGGCGATTGTCTCCGAGTCGCCGATGGAAGAGGCCGCGCTGGCCCGATTGATGACGGGCAGCAATGCGGCGGAGCGAGTGGCCGGCGTTCGCGGGGTTTACGCGGAAGAAGTCAAAGCTGCAACCAACTGGGCCGAGCACCACGTCGAGATCACAACGCTCGCTACAAACGAGGCAGGCGAACCCGGCACAACGGCGAATTCCGATTCCCGCGTCAGCAATCCATCCACAGGCAACGGCCCGCGTCGAGTGGGTGTATTCATCGGCATCAGCCAGTACGCCGACGAACGAATCAAAGATCTGACGGTATGTGAGAACGATGCTCGGACCATTGCGCAAGCGATGCGTCAGCAAGGACAAATTGGACAAGGATGGGTGTTGTTAAACGAAGTGGCAACGCGACAAAACATCGAGCAGGTGTTGCGACAAAAGGTCATCGCGGCGACTCGTCCAGGCGACAGTGTCGTGATCTACTGGTCCGGGCACGGTTCGCGCTGTGCCGATGATGGCGGTGACGAAAAGGACGGCTTTGACGAGTACCTGGTTCCGTACGACGGACGCCTGTCGAACTTGGACTCGATTCGTCAAAGCATGATCATGGACGACACGTTTGGGCGTTGGATTCAGGAGATGGATGGGCGACGCGTCGTCGTCATTCTGGATATGTGCCACTCGGCCGGTCAAGCCGCTGGCGCGAAGTCATTCGCGCTGCCCGGTTCCGAGTCGGCCACCAACCAGCCCGCCAGCGGTGAGTTTGATTTTCTGGATGGGGAGTTTGCCCGCATTAAAGACATCGGCCAGCGAGATACGGCACTCTTGGCATCGTCCGCGGCCAGTCAGGTTTCCTTCGAACGAAAGGAACACGACCTGAGTGCCATGACGTATTTCCTGGCTAAACAGCTTCAGGCCGGAAGCACGCCACTGACCTTAACGGACAGCTTCGCGCAGTTGAAGCGTGACGTCACCGAGTACGTCGAACGCCAATTCCCAGGCGTGACCCAGACTCCAGTCCTCATCGATAACTTGTCTGAACCATTTTTCTTGCGACCGTGATGTCGGGTAACTCCGACCGTTGGGCATCTTAAGGGCGTCCAAAACACAAATATCACGGCTTGGAGGGAAGTTCTGATGTTACGCTCAATCATCACCGTGCTGGCATTTACTTCTGCGGGAAGCGTCTGTTTATCGCCTGAAGCTTCGGCTCAGTTTTCGTACGGCTTCGGTGGGAGCTCTAGTGGATACGGCGGTCATGGCGGCTATAAGACGTATCAAACATGGGGCGGAAACCACGGTGGGGGCAACTACGGCAGTGGCCAAAGCATGAGTTGGTCCTTCGGGAATGGCAATGGCGGCTTCAACATCGGTGTCGGACCTGGAGCAGCCACGTTTGGCAATGGCACGGGGCGTCCCAACTGTCCCAACGGAGGATGCACGCCCCCCAAGCCTCAGTGGCCACAGCCGCCGCGCAAACCACAGATTACGTACCCCCAGCCACAACAACCACCTCAATGGCGCGAGACGCCGGTCGAACCGGATCCTCCAGCACAAGTTCGTCCCAACGAAGTCCCTGACATACAGCAACTTCCACCCGCTGCGGTCGATCCTCATGAAAATACCATCGACTTGGTTGGCCGCGAGATGAAACCAGATGAATTGGAACGAGCCAAAACATTCTTCCAAGACCGCTTGTTAGAGCTCATTGATCGGTTGGCTCGCCGGATTCCGCCTGTGGAGTGTGATGACAACGCGATCATCGGTCTGATGTGTCGCCACGGAGTCTCTGGCAATGTTCAAGTCGAATTGCTTGACTTGCTCAAGTCTGGCAACTGCGACAAAGCAGAAATGTTGTGGCTCAAGTGGCTACCAAAATGCAAGGTGCCCTTTCACCGCTGCCCGACAATCGATGGATTTCAGCGGTTCCGTTTCGCAATTCGCCAACGCCGTCCTGCGTGTGGCGAGCTGAAATGGATCGTCGATCGAATTCCCGTTCAGGTCTTACAAGGCAACGGTTGCTGCACCGCCGATGATCTCGTGGCACAATTGGAACAAGAGTGTCGTATTTACGATGCGATGCTCGTCGAACCATCGCGTCCGGTGGTCAATGTAAGTTACCGGCAAGGAGGCAAAGACCAACAGTTCGCGTTGGCGGGGCAGACCGCGATGTTGCCGACCGGCATCGTCACACTTGTCTATCATCCGAATTTACCAGACGGTTCTACGGTGGTTGTCAATTCGCAGATGGTCATGATTGGAACAGGCGGTCGGGGAAGCTTTCATGTCGACAAGGGTTACGTCGCCGAAGCACTTGGCCATCGCATCGAAACCGGAAACGCAGTGGCGGCCCGCCAATCCGAACTCGTCCGCAGCGGTATCTTGCTGCTGAACCCAACCGGCACAAAGATTAACTTTGTTGTGGACAACCGCGAACTGTCCTTAGATGCCGGATACCAGCGAACTGTCGAAACCAACGACACCGTTACCGTCGCCTTCGATACGGGAGTTGGCAGAACCACTCGCTATACGCTTGAGCCAGGAACGTATCGATTCAGGATCGCCGACGGAGCGTGGGATCTGAATCGTGCCAAGTTCCAAGTCGTCATCGATAACCAAGAGAACACGACCGCGTTCCATTACATCGTCCAAGGCAAACACGCGACTGCGGCGGTTGGCAAATCCAACAAACACGACAGCGACTACCCGATCGTCATCCGTTACGATCGTGGTAACGGCTCGGCCACCAAGCAGGTCTACCATGACAAGAAGGACGGAACGCTGTTCGCCGCCGTGAATGCGTCGGATCATCTGTGGGACCTGTTCGACGCGGATGCCGCTCCGACCAACGCGTCGCAACCGACGGCCATGCCCATCGCTCAACAGGAATCGAGTTACATTCCAGCCTTTTGATTCAACATGGTGAGTAATCACCGGCCACTCCGTACCAATGTAGTCAGGCACACTCTGCGTGTTGAAAGTCCGACACGCGAAGCAAGCCGGTCACAATCAAATGCCAACCGTCCAAATCTCTGGGAGTCTGATCATGTCAACCGCTATCTCCCCTCGATGCTTGCTACGCCTGTGTGGTTTCCTTGTGTTCATCCTTGGGACCGCATTCAACACGCCAGTTCATTCGCAACAGCCAACGAAACCCGGAGACGTGTCATTGATTCTGGATGTCCGCGGAATTCCCGGCGCGGTCGAGGACATCAGCTTCTGTCCCAATGGGACCATGCTGGCTGCCTGCGGCGAGCAGGAAGTGCGCATATGGGACACGCAGACAGGTCGGCACCTACGGACGTTGCGCGGCGAGATTGGAGCCAATGGCGAGGGCGACTGCTTATCGGTCGCCTTTTCGCATGACAACTGCGACCTAGTCGTGGGCATACGCGACGCGAAAGGCAAGGGCGCACTGCGCGTGTACGACGTTCGCCACATCGCCGAGATCGACAGCTTGATCGAGGGCTTTTCGGCTCCCGTCACCGACTTGGCTTTCAGCTTGAATGGGCGTTTTCTTGCCGTCGCCTGTGCGGATGGCAGCTTGTCGATCTACGATTGGCCGCTTCGCCAAATCGTGGGAACCGCTGCCGCAGGGGCTTTTCCGGTGGGGACCTTCGAGACAATTAGTTTCCCGTTGGACGAATCACTGCTGCTGGCCTACGGCCCTGCTGGAACAACCATCTTGTCTGTGCCTGGCTGCCAAGCGTTGCCCGCCAATAGTGAGTTGCCAGAGCGGCTGAAGACCTGGGTTCAAAAGGCTAGTGATATTTCACAGTCGTTCGGCAACGAGTTCGCTTCCTGTGACTGGAGATTTGATCAAGAAATCTGGTTGGCGTACGGCAAATCCGAAGGCCAACCGACATATTGGGCCGGCTGTTGGCGTGGCACGAACGCGACTCCGCAGTTTGTCTATGCCGGCCATCAAAACGTAGTTACTGCGATCGCTCTCAGCGGCGATTGTAAGTTGTCTGCTTCCGGCGACCGTCGCGGCGAAGTTCACGTTTGGGATACAGAAACAGGCGCCCCCATTTATATTTTGAAAGGCGTTTCCCGACCGATTTACCGCGCGGCTTTGGACGCGAAGTCCCGTCGACTCGGCTTCACTCACCAACCAACCCAATCCAGTTGGAATCGATATGGCGAGATCGATCGGGCATTCGATTTCGCCAATCGTATAGTGACATCAGCCGCCGCTGACGCGTTCCTGGCCGGCGAGCGGACCACGGGGAATGGCAGGCTGTTGGCGACGTACTACCAAGAGACATATGGCGTCAGATTTTTTTGGCCGCGCGGCGGGGCCACCGATTTTGCACTCGGCGACGACGTCACGCCAACGTGCTTTTCATTGTTGCAATCCGAGCGGAACGGCATCGACTTCCCGACAATCATTGGCGACAAGTCTGGCGGTTTGACGCTGTTCGACCCAGCCACCGCCGAGCCGCAATCCAAATACGTCGGGCATCGATCATTCATCACGTCGTTGTGTGAATCGGAGGACGGACGTTGTTTCACGAGCAGTTCGATGGACGGCACCGTACGTTTCTGGAGTCTTGAGAGTTCCGGCTCGCCAATCGAGCCTTTCCTGAGCTTGCTGCTGGGTGAACACGGCGAATGGATCGCGTGGACCCCGGAAGGATATTACGACGCCGCTCCGGGTTGCGGCGATCTTGTCGCTTGGCATGTGAACCGTGGGCGCGACCGAAGTGCTTCGTGTTATCCGCTGCATCAGTTCCGTGATCAGCTCTACCGGCCCGACATCATTCAATTCGTTCTGCGATCCGCCAACGTCCAAACGGCGATCGCGGAAGTTGCTCGTATCACCAATCAAGTGGCTGTCGATCCGGCGCGACCCATCACCGCCGACACGGCGCAACCGATCACCACGCCCGTCCCCATCACGACAGACTTCCGCAAACCGCAAACCATGCAGAAGATGCATCCGCCTCGCATCCGCCTCGTCAGCCCACAAGACGGCGCGGTTGTCAGCGAAGGACAGGTCCACGTGCTGGCCGAGATCGTGGCGGAAAACGACATGCCCATCCAAGACGTTCGCATCTTGGTCAATGGACGACCCGGCTCAGGTAAAGGAATCGAAGTGCTAGGCCCTGGCGAAACGAACGACGGGCGCGTCAGCTTCAGCCGCGCCGTCTCACTGCTTCCCGGTGAAAACCAGATCACGTTGATGGCCGGGAACAGTGTCGCCCACAGCAATCCCGTGACAGTCTCCGTCCGCTACGATGCGCCCGCCGACGTACTGAACGCGAAGCCCAACTTGCATCTGTTGTCTGTTGGCATCTCGGAGTACAAAGATCCTCAACTCAACTTGCGTTATGCTCATCTGGATGCCGAATCCTTTGCCGCCGCGTGGGACAATCAGCGTGGCGCGGTTTATCAACAGCTCACGGAAAACTTGCTGACAAATGCCGAAGCAACCGGTGACCACATTCAATCGGCGATGAGCCAACTTGCGGAGAACGTCGACCAGCGGGACGTCGCGGTGATCTTCATCTCGGCTCACGGAATCCGCGATCGGCAACTGGAATACTATCTGGCCCCACACGAAGTGGAACCGGACAACCTCTCCGCGACCGGACTGCACTTCAGCGCCATCGCCCAGTTGCTCGAGTCATTGCCCTGCAAAGTGTTGTTATTCGTGGACACCTGCCACGCGGCGGGAATTACCGGTGCGAAGTCCATTTGGCGCGACCCCTTGTACGAGTTGACATCCGAGGAATACGGCACGATCGTCTTTGCTTCGTCGCTGTCACGCGAGATCAGTGTCGAGGACGAAGCGTGGGGACATGGTGCCTTTACGAAGGCAATTCTCGCCACGTTTGAAGACAAAGCGGCGGACTTGGACGACGATGGGTTCCTATCGCTAACCGAGTTCGAACAGAGTGTTGGCGAGCGAGTCGCGGAAATGACCCAGGGTCAACAACACCCCGTCATGAAACGCCCCGCCACAATCCACAACATCCCGTTCTACCGCATCGCCACGCCGTAGTTCGAGTAACTTGCTCACAATTGTGAAGCTATGCCGCGGTGCTCGTTACGCGAGAGCGGAACCGACGGCTCCGATAACACCGTCAGCAACTCGTTTTTCTTGGCCGCCGTCTTGGCGATCCGAGCATCCAAAGCCGCATACCCGGTGCGGCTCGCAAACAACTCGTCGAACTCGAGTCCTAACGACGCGGCCCGCTCGGTACTCGGACTGGCTCGATACTGACGCAGCGATTCGTAGTAGTCCCTGTAACGCTGTCGAAACGTATTCAACAACGCCGCATGACGCGGCACGACTGGAGACCGCTTCTCGTAATGACGGCCATCGTGAATCCAACAAGCCGCCAACTTGGCCGTCAGTAATTTGAACTGGCTCGCGTCGTCACACACCAGCGTGTCAACCACACGCACTGCCGTCTGATGCCGATAATAGACGATCGCGGTCGCGTGTTCGATCGCCGTGCGGACTTGCTGGTTGCCGCTGCCGAACCAACCATCCAGCAATGCCGTCAGCGACGGTCTGTCGAACTGCACCTCACCCACGTCGCCGATGACTTGCTGCCATTTGGTGGGAATGTTGAACTCGTCGTGTAGTAACGCGAGAGCTTCCGCACCAAACTGAAAACGCAAATCGCTCGTGTTTTGCAGGACTTCGAGCACGGTCAACCGATCTTGATGAGCCCGCGTAAAGTACGCCGCATAGAACGGATTGCACAGAATACGGATTGCACAGAATATGCGTGTGCCAGAACTGGCCCTTCACGCGAGCCGAAGTATCATCCGTCTGTTGATAAGGTGTCGAGGCGAGTCCCGCCTGGACAATCTCGTCGAACTCTTGCTCGAACGCTTTGGCCGTCTTCGTCAGGATGTTCGACACGCTGCCCGCGGAGATCTGGACCTCGAAGTTCAGCAGCAACTCACGAATCTTCGGCTCGCTCATGTTGCCGCAATACTTCAGCGACAAGATCAAGGCCCGCAAGTCCGCGCCGAAGTCTCCCTGGTCGCAACCTGTCGGGAGCGCGCCACGGAAAAAGTGTTGCTCCTGTGCCGAGTAGTAGACATGTCGTGTGAAACGCGTGTTCCGTGGCTTGATCTCGATGTCTTGGACAATCACGGTTTCATCCTCGACACGCACCGCATCGGGAGGCAGAGTGAGCGGATCGACGGGACACTCGATTTCTTGGTGAATCGGCACGTCTTTGAACGAACGCCGGTCGCGTCCCGCGCGACGCTTCTTGTCGCGTTGGCGTCGCTGCTTCTGAGAGGAATGATTCGTGCTCGGGGCGGCAGCTTGCTCGTCAGGCTGCTGAGGGTTCGCGGTGGTTTTGTCCTTCTTCTTCTCTTCGAGCTGTTTCCTCAGTCGATGGACTTCCTCGGCGAGTTCTTGTTTATCGGCACTGAGCGCCTCGACGACATTCAGAAGTTTCTCCACAGCCTCGCCCGCCTCAACAGGCAACGCCCCCGCTCTGGCCAGCAACGCCTCCACCTGCTTCAGAATCGACTCAACATCTACACCGCTCATAACTCCATCATACGCAAACCAACAACTTAAGAGCTGCTAGCGATGAGAGGATACGACGTTCAAACCGGCAAACAGCCCCAACGCTTCATCGGCGTTGAAGTCATCGATATCCAGAATATCAAGTCGACGGGTTCGCCCGCACGCACGCGGCTGATACAACATTGAGCGTGGCGGGAAGACCGAGCAGCAACGGCGCAGCTACGATGAGCGGACCGCGCACCGTACCGCTGAGAATGAGCATCGCGATCCGGAACGCGAGTGCGGCATTCACGATCACCGACATCCAGCGGAACAGAAGGCGCAGCCCGCCTCGCCTCGTGGTCCAGGCACCGATCGCACCTAGCGCACCACATGCGATCAGGTGAGCGCCGAAGAGCAAGAAGAACCCCGGCGCGTCCGAGGGGAGCATGCCGAGGCCGACAACGGCACAGCCGAGCAGCACCAATATGATGGCGCCGAGCCAAAGGGTTGCAAGGAATGGCCAACGTTCGGGCTCGGGCCCCGGGACGGTCGGGGATCGGTACGGGTTTTTCAGATGCCGCATCAGCTGCCAGCGAATGTAAGTAGAAGAATTGGGAGGAGCTGCTTTATGATATTGCTTTCAAAATGCACGTTTAGTCTTTCCTACTTTCAGTCAGACTCCGCGCAGCGCCCCCGTTTCCTCGTCAAAAATGAGACTTTCAGAATTCCCTCTTGAGAGCTCCGATCGATTCCCGGTAGCGCTCTCGGAGGAAACCAGATTAGATACTGCGGACCATCAACAGGTCAGGCGTCTTGACTGGCGGAATCTTACTCTCACGGGCGATCAATGTCTTCATTCCACTTAGCTGACACGTAGGCTCGCACGTTCTCGGGTTTATGCATTCGCGGTGGCAGCATCGAGTTCCCATCGAGAATCAAGAGCTTCTTCCGCGGTGCTGACACGAACGCGATGTACCTCGAAGCCCAACAGCGATTTGTCGGGTATGCCGAACCACAAGTTAGTCGCCCCGCTCCCCGAAAGGAACGCTCTTCGTAATAATACTTTCTTTTCGGAACGACTTAACCCGATATATTCATACTCCTCGCCCTCTAACGCCCCGTTTCCTGACCAAATTCTCGGCCGTCTCTCGCCCCAACGCTGGACCGCTGTCGCACCGACGATAATCTTCTTCGCCTCTTTGCTTTCGGCGATGGGAATATTCATCGGCGTTAGGAATGGACCGGGGCAAATAGCGTTGGCCGTAGTTTTGTCGAGTGCGAATTCGAATACCAACGCCCGCGTCATCGGGACTACGGCTCCCTTGCTGGTCGCGTATGGAGTGCGGTTCGCCAGACCGACCAGACCAAGTGTGCTGGCCATGTTGATGATCCGCCCATACTGGCGCTCCTTCAGGACGGCGGCAACGTGCTTGCAGCACAGCCACATCGCATCGATGTTGCCAACAGCGAGGTTAGGCCAACTCCAAACCGCGCATCGTTCCAGTACTCGTTGCGAACCGATCCGATTCGATGCCAAGCCGTTGCAGCACACTCACAAAGAGGTTGGGAAGCGGGTAATCTTGATTGCCGCCCAGCGCGAGATGCTGGGCGTGTCGAAAACCGCCACCGGCAATCAGAACCGGCAGATTGTCGTTCGCATGAGAATTTCCGTTGCCCAGTGACGTGCCGTAGATCACCGATGTCTGATCGAGCAGCGTGCCGTCAGAGGCTTTGGAGTCGTGGAGTCCACGGAGCAATCTTGCGAGTTCATGAAACTGCGCTTCTTCGATTCGTTTCAGTTGTTCAAGTTTCTCGGGTTGATTGCCGTGATGAGTCAGCGGGTGCGTGCCGGTGTCGACTCCGGCGATATTCGGTTTCGCATCGTTTTGGTAAATATAGATCGAAATCAGGCGAGTTGAATCGGTCTCCATCGCGATGCGCGCCAGGTCGAACATCACGCGAGTTCGCTCGATCAACGCGCCGGGATCGTCGTAGTCACGCGGCTGCTCCATCGCGACTGTCGTTTTCGGTTGTTGCTCCCACTGCTCGGTCTTGTGCAACCGCTTTTCCAGGTCTCGCACGCCAGCGTAGAACTGACCGAGCTTCTCGCGGTCCGAAGGACCGACGCGTCGTTCCAATTGACGTGCCCGATCACCAACGGAATCCAGGATACTGCGTCCGTGACGAAGTTTGGAAACTTGAGCTTCGACCTCCTGTTTTGATCCCTGTACGAACAACCTGCGAAACAGGTTCGATGGCGAGTCTTCGCCCGGGATCTGGACTCCTGACTGCGTGTAGGAGAGACTCTGCTTCGTCCCCACGGCGAGCGCCAGCGAAGGAAACCGTGTCAGATGGCCAATGCGCTCGGCGGCGTATTGATCCACGGAGATCGAGTTGCGAAACCCGCCACGCCCCGGATGCGGGGCGGCGGTCAGGAAGCACTGTTCCGCCGAATGCCCCCCATCGACCTGAGGATGGGAAACGCCTGAGAACACCGTCATCCGGTCCCGAAACGGTTCAAGGATCTGCAGATAGGGAGAGGCCTTGTAGTCGCGGCCTTCGCCCGTCGGGAAGAAGTACTTGGGCAGGATGCCCTGGTTGGTTTCGATGGCAATCAATCGCTGCGGGCCAACGGATGCTTCCGCGGCGGCGCAAGCCGGGATCATCGAGTCCAACATCGGCAGCGCAAGTCCCACGCCAAGTCCACGCAAGACTGTACGCCGGCTGATTGATGATTGAGAGGTAATGATGTTCATGAAATAGTTCCTATTTCGATCGAAATGTTTCGCTCAAGATGACGTTCTGAAGCAGGGACCGGATCGGATAAAACTGTTCTTTGTTCGCGCTAAGGATGTTTTCGACGACGGTGCGATCCGCGAACGTAACGCCCGCGCCGGTCGCGAACGTCAAAAAGCGTTCGGTCAAGTTGCGTGCGAGTTGTTCGTCTTGTGCGACCAGAAACTTGCGAAATTGGTGAATGTCGTTGAATGTGTAGCCATCCTTTGTCACGCCTGAGGCATCGACCGGCAGACCGCGTTTGTATTGGACAGGTCGCAGCGCGACGACGAGATTGACATCGTCGCCGGTGCCGAGGCTTCGGTAGTGGTCGCGCCATTTGCCCATGACGTCGAAACTTTCCAACGCGAAGCCGAGCGGGTCGATCGACGCATGACAGGCGGCACATGTTTCGGAGCGGCTATGTTTGGCGAGCAATTCGCGGACGGTGGTCGCGCCGCGTGTATCGGGCTCAATGGAACCTGCGCCGGGAGGTGGCGGCGCCGGCGGCGTTCCGAGAATACGGTCCATCACCCAGACGCCGCGGAGTACAGGGGACGTCGTCAGTCCGTTTGCCGTAACCTTCATCACGCTCGACTGCGTCAGCAAGCCTCCATATGGCGAGCCCGTCGGCAATTCGACTCGACGAATGTCTTTTCCCTTCACTCCATCGATTCCGTACAGCTCCGCAAGACGCTCGTTCACCATGACGAAGTCGGCGGCGACGATCGACTTGGCAGGCAAGTTCTCGCGAAGCATTTCCGCGAACGTCGCTTCTGTTTCGCTGACGCCAGAATCGACGAGATGGTTGTCGCAGAAGTATTCTGGGAACAGGAACCGATCCGGCGATGTGTTGTGAATCTTTCGCAGATCGAGCCACTGGCCGGTGAAGTCGCTGATGAAACGCTGTGACTTAGGATCGATGAGCATGCGATCAAACTGTTGCGTTAGCCCTTCATCCGTCAGCAACAGGCCCGACTCAGCCGACTGCATCAATTCGCGGTCGGGCATCGACCGCCACAGCAGGTACGACAACCGGGATGCGAGCGCTGGTCCGTCGAGTTTGCCGGGCCTCTCTTGCAGATAGAGGAAATCCGGCGAACACAGAACGGCTTTGTATGCCAATCGCATCGCATCTTGAAAACATGCCTTCTCATGGATCGCAGCCACAGCGAACGCCAGACAACGCTGCACTTCCGACTCCTCCGGCGTGTGACGATAAGCGCGCCGCATAAAGCTCCGCAAAAGCTTTTCGGCGTCTTCGAGTGGTTTGTCGGAGACCACCATCACCATGTCCGGTGGCAATTGAAAGGTCTCGCGAAGCCCACGCTTATTCGCCGTCAGGTCCGGCAGGTTGAGCGGGTCGGGCGGCCGCAATCCACTCGCCTTCGTCCAGGGCTTGATCGGGAGGTCGCCGAACAGCCGCGCGCAACTTTCCGACGGCCACGGTTGCTGCCGGGGATCGCCTTCGCACGATTCACTCGCGAATGGGCCTTCGATCTCAAACCAATCGACGGCGATGCCGTGTCCGCGGTAATCTTCCATAAACTCTTGATGGGCTCGCCTGAGCAATTCGGCATCGGTCTTGATTTTGGTCCTCTTCGACACCAAGCGGTCGTCGGCTGTCGCATAGAAGAACTCCAGCAGTTCGTTCTCATGCAGCCACGCGGTAAACTCAACGACTCCGCCGTCAACCGCTTCGGGAACATCGAATTTCGCGAGGACACGTTTCGCCGCCGTGTTGATCCACGCGACTTGACCTTCCTTGGGCGGAAGTAATTGCCCCTTGTCCCACAACGTGGCCCGACATCGAACGCGGATGCGGTACCAACCCGCGATTTGTTGCGAAGTGTTACGGATTCGACGTGGCGCCTGGGCACTGTTGGGCTGCTGCCAGAACCAGGTCCATTCCGGACGGTTGTCCAGACTGCCCAATCGTTCCTTCCAGTCCCGGCCGAGATAACGTCCCTCTTCGGTGAACCACGTCCGCACGGTCGTTGGTTCCGGTGCAGGTCGTAGGCGCATCGCGCCATCGATCGCAACTTCGGCGGCTTCGAGGTAACGCGCCAGTTGCACGTACGAAATCTCTTGTGCTTCGGCAACGTTGTCGAACCCGTGAGCCTCCGGATCGGGAGGCAGCATCTCTTTCAATTGCAACCACGGGGCCGCCAGTAAATCTCGCAGCGTATTCTCGTACTCAACCGGGTTCAGCCGCCGTCCACCCACGCGGCCACGAGTCGCGTAACGATCGCGCCAAGTCGACTTCAGGGCGGAAGCCGTCAACTTCGTGAATGCTGCAACTTCCTTCGGATCAGGCCGCTCTTCATCCTGAGGCGGCATCTCTCCGGACACGATCCGATCGTAGACCTTCGCCCACTTGGCGAGATTCACGGTATCATCCGGTTGGATCTTCAGATCCTGCAGATTCAGCGAACCCTCGGAAGTCGAATCGTCATGGCAGTGATAACAGCTGTATGTCTTTCTTTGTCAAGTAGTACGTACGGTGAGCGCGGTAAAAACTTTGCATTTTTCTGAGACCCGAATTCGTGGAGTCTCGTTGAGTTGGTCGACAGCTCGTTGGTGAGCCGTTTTACCGCCTCGGTAATGCTTGGCTTTCCCGAATAACGATCGACGCTCGCGAACTCTTCCAAGGCGTGACCACGACGAAGCGAGTTCGGCGTTGTCGAGTTGCTTGATTTCTATGACGAAGTCTGCGGTTACGTGTCGGATCGCTCCGCCGTAAACGAGTTGCTTCAAACAGCTGTCAGCGCTCAGCCGCACGACGAGCCGACCTCGATGGGTCCGACGCTCGTTGTGCGGTGTCTTCCGAAACGCCGATTTCTTTCGTCACGGTGTTTCTCGCGGAAGACGGCAGTAGAAATTATCCGTGACGGCACTGGTCCATTCAAAAGGGGTTGGCTGGCACTCTCGCTTCGCATCCTCCAAAGGAACACGAAGCCGGGCTTCCAGTTAAGGGGCGGTTCGCAGTGACGTGCAACCTGCTTGGTCGTTCGTGGTGTCTCCCGTTGTGAATTGTGAAATCGTGATGGTTCGTAAAAGTCGCGTTGGCGTGTCCATTCAATGCGCGTGAACTCGGACGCACTCGTGTAGACTGTCGAGCGAGCTGGTTCGACTTGTGTTGAACTTCTCAGGGTCGAACATTTCAGAGTCGAACTTCTCATGTGGTTTGACAGTCAGGTTACACAGCGTCTGGCAACTTGATTGTTAGACCGTCAGGTTGCCGCGGTTCAGTTATGCGTTCGGCTCACGCCAACGCGACGTGATGGTTCGTACTGGGGCTGGTCACTTGGCAAGTGACGGCTACGTTGGTTACTTCGCAAAGATGCTGCTATCGAAGGCCGTCTTGCGAGTCAGCATCCAATACACGGCTCGTCCAAGCTTCACGGCCAGCAGCGTGTTGGCTCGTGCTTTGTTGTGTTGCTTCTCGATCCGCTCGGCAAAGGCTTTGGCGTCAGGCGATTCGCGTTTGAGCAACGTGATGGCTTCGGAGAAAGCCCATTTCAGGTGCGGGTTGCCGATCTTCGAGCCCGTCGGTTTATACTGCTTGCCCGCCGAACTGTTCGTGCCTTTGACCAACCGAGCGTACGACAGAAAGTCGCCGACCTTCGCAAAGCGGCGGATGTTGTGGATCTCGTACAGCATCGTCATCGCCAGGATTCTGCCAACGCCGGGAATGCTCATCAAGCGGTAGAACGTATCCGCATCGTCAATCTTCGCGTGTTGTTCCAGGTAGAGATCGAGCCGCTTGATCTGTTCGTCATAGAAGTCGATCAAGTCCACGTCGAGCGTGACCATGCGTTGCACGCTGTCTTCCTCGAAGCGATCGGCGATGCCGACACGATTCGTCTTGTAGCTGATCGACTTTTTGAAGGCAGGCAAGTTCTGTTGATGGTTGACCATCTGTACGTGGACGATCGTGGCGGATCTGCGTCGCACGATCATGGCTCGCCGTCGCAGCAAGTCGCGCGTGCCTCGCATGTCTTTGGGATAGACGTAGCTGGTCGGGAAGTTCCCGCCTCGCAGCAGCATCGCCAATTTCTCGGAGTCGATGCGATCGCTCTTGGTCTTACCGCCGTGAATGGCTTTCAAGTACAGTGCGTGACCGAGCAGAAACGCGAGGTTCTGTTGATGACACAGATCGGCGAGCCAGTACCAATTGAAGGTCGACTCGCAGCCGATGATGAGATCGTGCTTCTCGAAGGGTTGCAACGCGATGAGGAACTTCTCGGGTTTCTTGGTATCGAAGTTCCGATGGAGGTGTTTGTTTCCTTGATGGTCGACGACGCAGACGTGCATAGAGTTGGCGTGCAGGTCGATTCCGCAGTAGAATCCGTGCTGTCGATTGTAGAACTTCATATTATGTCCTTCCTTGAGCGAGTGAGCTTGAGCCACGAAACCTTTGAGGCAGCAACACGCTGACCTCGTTTAGAGCTCTGAACTTTCAGAATCACCGACTCTAATGGACAGGCTCACTCGCTCAAGCAAGACATGATGAGTATCAATGCCTTTCCAAAAAGGCATGGCCGACGGGAGATGCGGCCGCATCAACGTCGGCCGCAGACACCCAAGCTGCTTGACCGAGGATCCACACTGCGGCGATGACGCAAGCGTATCTGCGGCATCCTACAGCAGGCTGGCGGCAAGAGGCCGCCCATTCGACGGGCGATGTCGACAGCTTGAGTACATCGACGAATTCAGAATTCTTATGGCACCATTCACTCATCTGTTCGGTTCCTGCACGATGTCACGAGCGTCATGGGCATTTGGAACGAAGCACATCACATAGCGCAGCAGCCCACGCTGGCACTCCAAAAATCTCCGCAAGAACTCTTCGTGGTTGTCAAATTCGCAGGTTTTCTTGGTCATTCACGTATAGTCTGCCGGTCACGCACTGAATTGGACATATTTCTTCCAAGATTTCGCCACGCCGGCGACAGTCCCCTGTTTGTCGGTATGAACTGAGATGAGCAAGCATCACTCAATGTCCTGCGTCGGTTGCGAGAAATGCCTGTGCGGTGCATTGTATTGCGCCTCGCCGGTCAGGTCAGCTTCCATGGGAAGGGCTGACTTTGCAAGTTAGCCACCCATGGCGTCCGATGATTCGCCCGATACCATTCCGGCGTCCATCCGTTCTCTCCCATCTCGGAGCCGATATTCTAAACGCGACTGAGGATCGGAAACACCTCGGGGCGCGTCCGGCGGTACCAGGATCGAAACCGGCACGTGAAGCACTTTCAGTTGCGAAAGTATCAGTTGACGACCAGCAAGGTCAGTTGCGATCGGCAAACGACCCAGCCCAGGGCGACCAAATCGCGTGGTCGTTTTGATTGCGTTCGTGAACACCGAACTCAAAGTCAAAGCGAGTGAGTTTGCGCGGGAACGAGGCAATCTACATCGATGTAGTCCAGACGGTTTCCATTCTTCGTGGGGACGGTTGCATCGCCCGCCAGCGGAAGCGGGAGGGAGGGAGGGTGGCGAACTCGTTCGACGGCAATTCGGAGAAGCCGCAACTGCGGTCAAATTGTGGACGTTTGGCTGCTTGCAAAGTACCGCATATCTCCCTCATGACTATCCGTCCGGGTGCAGATACCACCCGACGCTAACTGACTCAGGACGAGTCGTGTCCTTTGCGAGCAAACGGCTATCACAACCTGCGTCGGGCCGACACACCGACGCCCTTTCTCGCGATGATGGTACCGTTGTTGTCCGGGTAGGGTCCTTCGCGCGAGTGTGTGTAAGTTCTAGCGGTTCCCGGTGCGTTACTGTTGCGACCGGCGTTCACTCGATCAGATCTTGCTCTCGTCTGCACAACAACGCCTCGGAGTTGCAAGCCCGTGTAAGTGCGCGGCGTCGCGACGTGAGCCTCCACAGCCGCAGTCTTCCTGGCGTCCGCGCGATGGACATCTTCACGACGCTCGTGCAAACCTCGAAGAAACTTGGCACCAGTGCCTACGCCTATCTCCGCGACCGTCTCAGAAAGCGATTCGAGCTGACTTCCCTCCCAGAAACCATCAGATCCGCAGTCGAAGATGCTAATCTTCAGGCTGCTAGCCGTTGAGAAGATACAATTGACCCAATACTGTTCGGCACGAAAGTTGCTAGCCGATATTTTCTCAATTTTGGGCTAGCTAGCGACGGCCGAAGTTGTCATCTTGGGGAGCATGACGACTGCAAAGCAGGAAATCAAGGAACGAGATATCACCGGATTGAAGTATTTCGAGCAGCTGGTGCCGCTGCTCGAACGCTTGCACGATGACGGTTGCAAGCGCGACCGAGCCGGGAACCGGCATCTGCACTATGACCAGTACTGCATGCTCCTGCTGCTATTCTTGTTCAATCCGATCGTCACGTCGCTGCGAGGAGTGCAACAAGCCAGCGAACTGAAGAAGGTTCAGAAGAAGCTGGGTTGTCAACAGGCTTCGCTCGGTTCTCTGTCCGAAGCGACGTCTGTCTTCGACGCCGATCGACTGAAAGCGATCATCGCCGAACTGGGTGAGCAACTCGAACCGCTCGCACAAGACAAGCGGCTGAGTGATATCCAGCAGACGATTACGCTGGTTGATGGCTCACTGATCGCCGCGTTGCCGAAAATCATGGAAGCCTCTTGGCGCAAGGCGACCGATGGCAACGGCATGGTGAAGTGGCGACTGCATACGCACTTGGAAATCTTGCGTGGTGTGCCGACGCGGATCGATGTTACGCCCAACGGTGGCGGCGAGCACGATGAGCGTGCCATGCTCGCAGCAGTGATTGAATCGGATCGGCTGTATGTGACCGATCGAGGCTATGCCAAATTCACGCTCTTCAATCAGATCGTCACGGCTGGCAGCAGTTACGTGTGCCGCTTGCGTGACAACAGCGTGTGGACGGTGGTCAAAGAGAACTATCGAAACGACGCGGCGGGCCTGGATGAAATCATCAGCGACGAGATCGTGGAGTTTTCCAAAGGCTCTGGGTTGGATCACAAGGTCCGAGTCATCTGCCTTCGCGTCAACCCGCACACGAACCGCGGCAAGTACCGCAGCGGATCGAGCGGCGTGGATAGCGACGGCATCTTGCGCATCGCGACCAACTTGTTGGACGTACCTGCGGAAGTCATCGGCTTGATCTTTTCCTATCGCCGGGCGGTGGAGATATTTTTTCGCTTCTTCAAGCACATCCTGGGCTGTCGACACTTGCTCAGCCACGATCAGAACGGCACGTACTGTGCGATCATCGCCTGCATGTTGATCGCGTTGTGGACCGGCAAGAAGCCGACGCTTCGTACTTACGAGATGATCTGCTTCTACTTCACCGGCCTGGCCGACGAGGATGAGTTAATGCAGCACATCGACAAATTGAAGTCGCAAGAGGCGTAGGGAAGATCGCGGCAATCATCTCTACCGCCCTTCACGCTGCGCGCTCACCAAGCCGTGAGTCTCCATCGACGAGTCGCCAAAAGATTACATAGCCCGCCCCACATACATCGCGCGGAACTCCTCCTCCTCAAACCCGCCCCGCACCAACACTGGCACACCTCGTGCCGAACAGTATTGACAATTGACCCGCAGTTTTACAAGGTTTGGCAAGAGTCTGCGTGGCAACATGCAACTTGTCCCGTGGAATCGTTTCGAAATGGAAAACTGGCCCTCGAAGAGGCCACGCGGGCGTGCAGCCTGTCGAGTTGGAAAGACCCAGGCTGCTTTAACGCCCTGGCGGCTGCATATGCCGAAAACAGTGACTTTGCAGAAGCCGTGCGCTGGCAAACCAGGGCTGTCGAAGAAGGCCACGAGCGACTCGAGGATGCATATCGAGAACGACTCGAAGTCTTTCGTCAGGGCTTACCCTATCGCGATCGAACTGAAGATTAATCGAAGCGTTCGCCCTCATACCAGCACGGGGATAGGCTCGTCGCCGTCGACTTCGCCACGCAAGTCGTCCTGATGAAGTGTGGTTGCTGGCTTTGTAAACCATGCTTGTCATGGAGTGGTACCCGCGACGCCGGTCGCCTTCATCGTTTCAGTTCCCCAGCATGTGACCCTCGATTCTTCAGTAGCTGACGCGGTGGTCGACGAAGCTCCAATCACGCGTGGACAGGTACTTGTGAGGTATATGGGGTGTAGTCGTACTGAATACACGAGTTACCAGGGTCATCGGATTTTAGTCAATCTTCGGAATGCAAATGGATCGAAGTAGCACGTGGGTAAAGCCGCGATTCTCGATAACTACAGACAGGGATGTCAGGATGATTTACAACGATAACAACGGCGCACAGGGACTGGTTGCGCGATGGACATTAACCTTCTTGCACGCGCTGACCTACGTTATGTTGTTTGGGCTTGCATCGGTCGACGCGCAACTGCTTTCGTCCGATTCTCCGGCGGGCTACATCGATAACGCAATTGTCAGAAACAGGTTTCGGTTGCGATTCGATGCTGCGTACGACAATCCGTTTCCCGATCGCGCGGAATTCTTCTACGCCAAATGCGGTTGCTTCTCCGGTGGAAACGGCCCCGGCCCGGCATTCCCTGACTCGGGTGTGGACTTTCAAGAGCTGGAGTTCGCTGCGGAACACTTGGTGTATGGCGACATGGTTTCGGCATTCGTTGAACTGCCGATCCGGTTCATTAATCCGGATTTTAACGAGAATGCGGCTGGCCTAGGAGATATTCGCGCTGGCTTCAAGGCTGCTCTGCTGTCGGATGACAACTCGATTTTGACCTTTCAATTGCGAGGGTACTTCCCAACCGGCGACGGAATCAAAGGACTGGGTACCGAGCACGTGTCGCTCGAACCCGGATTCCTATTCGCATCACAGGCAAATCGGCTATCCACATTCGGCGAGTTTCGGGCTTGGATCCCAATTGGCGGCGAGAAAGAAACTTTCAACGGCACCGTCAGAAATTTCTCTGGGACCGTCTTGCGATATGGTCTCGGCGCAGGATACGACATCTACCAGGAATACTGCTGCTCCGAGCAGGCCGTGACGAACCGCTTGACTGCGGTTACTGAAGTCGTCGGATGGACCGTACTGGATGGGCTCAAATTCAGAGATCCCACGCCGACGAACCCTGTCTCGTTGGGAGACGCTGTCTTCGACAGCGCCGTGAACGACACGATCGTCAATTTGAAGCTGGGTCTGCGATGGAGCACGCCTCGCGACTCCATTTACGTGGGTTATGGTCGCGCCTTGACCGGCGACATTTGGTATCGCGACATCGTACGCGCGGAATATGTCTTGCGATACTAAGCCTCGGTAATGGGAGGTCAGGACGATTTCGGAGGTGCCGGGAGCTTTTCGCCGCACGTCGGCTGGAACACCGCAAGACTCGGAGAAAGTTTGATGCGAGCGTCTCGACGATCGGCTCGAACGACGGCGGGTGGACGAAGCCGCACGAGCGAGTTTGCGTTGGTGCATTCGAAATCGTTTTGGCCTAAGATTGTTTTGGGTTCCATGACGTAGGTCCAAAACGAATGTCGAATGAGTTTCAGCGCGATTACCTTCTGCGATTGCCGTTACCGCTGGCACAACTTTATGCCCGCGCTCACAACGCCAAGGATGGTCGTGGACGACACGACAATTGTTTTTACTTGTGCGAGTTGACTGTCAAGCTGGTTGCTGCACCGATGATCGTGCAGTATCTGAAAGAAGCACGCACCAGCAACGCTCGTGTTAAGGCAATCGATAACCTGCTCGTACAACTCGCGCTGCCTTCACTGGGTCAATGGGTGGGGATGTTGCGCGAGTTGGCGCGTCATTTCGGGTCGCGACCCGACGCCGCATCACACCCGCTCGGTCATTTATGGGAACAGCTAAGCGTCAAACGTCACGATTTGCCTGGCGTCTTGGCTCTCTTTCAACGCATCAAGAACGGCCCCGAGGGAAAAGTTGCCGGCGACAGGAGTTGCTCGATCTTGCAGTTAATCGAGTCACTCGTGCAGTATCGCAACGCGGTGTTCGGGCACGGAGCTGGGCGCGTCGATTCATTTTACGACGAACAGATGGGACCGCTGCTCTTTCCGGCGGTAAACGAACTCCTCGCCGAGGGGTCCATCGACCTGCTCGGCCCAAGCGGAAGCAAGCTCGTCTATCTTGTTGAGGTGAAAACCGTCGCAGAAAACCGGATCGAAGTGGGCATGCGCGAGCTGGTTAGCTTGCAGGGTGAACGGATGGCGCCGTTGTTCCTTGATGCGGAACAGGCCAGCCAGCTCCTTCCCGATCGTGTGGCCGTTGTTTGGCCCGGACGCACTGCACCGCTTCTGCTTGATCCGTTGTTGGTTTACCGCGAAAACGAGCTTTCCGAAGACGTGCTGTTCCTGAACCGCGATCGCAACGGTCGGCAGGTTGAGTATCTAAGTTACTGTACCGGTCGAACTGAACGAGTCGAATCCGCCGCTCCGGCGATGGCACGTATGCTCAGCGAAGTCACCGGTCAGCAAGTCACGGCAGCTGGTTTGGATAAGTTCGGAGAAGACTTGCGGACAGATTCAACGTCCGTTGAATCCAGCACCGACGAGACTGGATCGCGCATTCTTGGTGACTTTGAGATCCTGACGGAACTCGGGCGCGGAGGAATGGGCGTTGTTTACTTGGCACGACAGAAATCGCTCGGGCGGCTCGTCGCGTTGAAAATGTTGTCGGCGGACATGGCGGGCGATGAAGTCGCGTTGGCTCGCTTTCGGCGCGAAATGAGAGCACTCGGACGGTGTGAACACTCTAACATCGTGAAGGTACTCTCCAGCGGAACCTTTCCTGACGGCCAGCTGTACTATGCCATGGAATATGTTCCGGGCGCGGATTTAGAACAAACTTGGCGCGAGTTGGCCGGCCCGCACAAAGCTGGCAGTGCAAAGACACTCGGCGGCACGACTTGGCATCGTGCCATCGTTTCTGCCAGCGGCAAAATGCGGCAAAAGTGTCTGGAAAAGACGAGCGCGGGAACGAAAGAAACAACTGTCGCAGAGAGCCCGACTTCGGCAGAAGCCGCAGTGGAATCGGCTGCGGCCGAACCTTCATCGGTCAGTAAATTGGCGCTCCCTCCATTGCCCGAGTTGCCCGCGCAGGAGGACGACCCAGGAGGATTCGTGCATCGTGTAGTGGCTTTCATTCGCGATGCCGCTCGTGCTCTGCAAGCGGTTCATGATCAAGGCATTGTCCATCGCGACATCAAGCCGGCGAATTTGATGCTGACGCCCGACGGATCACGCGTCGTATTGATGGACTTCGGCCTTGCCAAGAGTGATGCATTGTCCCTTGCGCCCACACAGTCTTCGGGATTCCTGGGCACCTTACGATACTCGGCACCGGAACAATTGGCGGCTGCCCAGTTGAAAGTAGGCCCTCAAGCCGACATTCGTGCGCTTGGCATCACCATGTGGGAATTGCTGACGCGCGAGCGGCTTTTCGGCGAGGCGGAAGATGAGCGCCAACTGACGTCGTGGGTGCTGACGCGCGACGTGCCTAAATTGCGCACCATTGACCCCATGCTCGACGCTGACTTAGAAGCCATCGTAGCGCGAGCCACGGAACGTAGCGAAGAGAATCGGCTTCGATCGGCTCGCGAGATGGCAGACTATCTGGATCTCTATCTGCAAGGGAAACCGATCCCCATCCGTACGCCAGGCCTCGTCGAGATCGCCAAACGCTGGGTGCGGGAAAACGCCGCGATTGCCGCCTCGACAGTCGCCGCGCTGTTCGCCGTCCTGATCACTGTCGTCATCGCTTTCGTTCTCATCACTGGTTCAAGGAATGCAGCCATCCGCGCGAGAAACGCGGCGGTCGCCAGCGAGGCCAAGGCTCGCGAGGCTGAGCAGGAAGAGCGGGCTGCAAAAGAGGAAGCCAGCCAAAGTCTGAAATTAGCAAATCAGGCGGTTTTTGACATGTTGACAGAAGTCGGCGCTGAGTCGCTCAATGATGTTCCGCAAGTGGAAGGCGTTCGAAAGAATCTGCTCAACAAGGCGCTGGATCTTTACAAAGAAATCGGCAAGACCAGCGGCGCAACGGACCAAGACGCCCGCTACCAAACGGCGAAGGCACATTTTGAAGTAGCGCAGATTCACCACCAAATCGGTTCGGGTCGCGACGTGCGTACAGCCGACGAAGCGTACAAGAAAGCCATTGGTCAGTTCGAATCGTTAGCACACGATCTTCCGACGGTTTCCATCTATCGCCAGGAACTTGCACGTTGTCACATGTGGCTGGGTGAATTGCTGCGTGAATTCTCGAAGCAAGAGCGAGCGGACGAAGCCGACAGACACTATAGCGCCGCGATCGAGATTCAAGGAAAGTTGGTGACGGATGCCGAGGGCGATGAGGAGTATCAGTATTTGCTGGACCTAGGTCGCTCTCACATGAATCGCGGGATCAACCGAGTGAACCTGGAATTGCTGGCCGACGCCCAACACGATTACGAGACCGCGAAAGGTCTATTCCTTCAGGCGCTGGACCGCCAAACCACACTGGCAACCGCGGAAGAAGGCCAGGTTCTTCTTGCCAAGTGCCATAACAACACGGCAATTTTATTGCGACAGCTTCACGCGAATGACAAGGCGCCAGCCGCGCAGGCCTACGCGATTGCCATCGAAGGCATGCGCGAAGTTATCAACGCTCGTCGCCAAGCAAACCAGCCAGTGCGACAAGAATACAGTCTGGATTTAGCCAGATTCCACACGAATCTGGCAAACCATCTGCATGACATTGACCAAGCCGTTCTCGCGGTCGAACGCGCCAAAGCACTGAATGTTGGTACTCGCGAAGTACGTATCGAGCTGGCGCGATTCCTACTGAACAAGGCCGTGATTCTTTATGCGACAGAACGAGATCAAGCAATTTCTGATTGGGAGAGTGCGGCGAGTGTGCTTGAAAGCGTCCTTCAACAAAACGCCCAAGATACGGAAGCGCGGGAGTTGCTAACGCACAATCTGTACAACATCTTTTGGGCGTTTCAGGACCAGGGCGATGATCGAAACGCAATACGTACGATTGATCGCCTCGCCGAGATCCCGTGTGAAGCGGGCTTGATTGATACATTCATTCGTATGGTCAAGAACATGACCGATCGTCGCATGGCCATTCAGGACGACGCCGCGGATCTGGCCGACGAATACCAACAGCGGATCAGAATCCTTCGCGAAAAGCTCCAGCGCGAACGCGACAACACAGAGAACGAAAGTTAGGCGACGGCAACATTGCTGGGTGTCAGATCAAGCCCGTTGGGTTGTCCAAGATGCGCAAAGTGCAGGACGAAGCCCTCGTCTGTCTAATGTTGACATTCTCGGCGAAAGCGACTGCCGCGCCAGCGGTCGTAACACGAATTGGGTTGTCGTATGGGTGGGATGTTATATTCTGGGTGGCACGATGATCGTTCCTGCAATCGAAGTTTGCCTGTTCGGCTCGCCCGTTTGGGCTGACGAGATACCTTTATGAATGACTCAGGATTTCAAGATGATAGTGGCCTGAATCTCAACGCCCTCGATGACTTGTCATTCGGGTCGCAAACCGAAGCGCTGTGCGAAGAATTTGAAGATCAACTTCGGCGGGGGCTGTCGCCGCAGATTGAGGACTATCTCAAGTGCGTCGCCGGAAATCGACGCGAAAGTTTGCTTGACGAGTTGCTGGCCATCGAACTTCATTGGCGTCAATGGCGAGATCACGATGTTTTGTTGGAAGACTACCGGCGTCGGTTTCCTGAGTTCACGTCAGTCATCGAGAAACAATGCGGGCAAGTCAACGCTACGTCTTCAACGGAAAACCTCCCAACCCTCCTGCACACCGATACCTCGGTCGCTGCAGACGCGGCGGACGGCGACGGCAGCGCGCATCCGATTGCTCGTTTCGGCAACTACGAAGTGTTCGAAGAGATCGGCCGCGGTGGCATGGCGGTCGTGTACCGGGCTCGGCAGGCCAAGGCGGATCGAATTGTTGCGCTCAAGGTGATCCAGAGCGAACAACTCGGTTTGTTGCCACAAGAGATGAAGATCGAGATGGCCGATCGCTTTCGGCATGAAGCGCAAGCCGAAGCCCGATTGGAGCATGAGAATATCGTCTCGGTTTATGAAGTCGGTGAGTTCGAGGGGCGCCCATTTTTCACGATGCAATATGTTGAAGGATGCAGCGTCGCGGAGCTGTTACAAGACGGGCCGATGGATGGGCGCCGCGCGGCGGCATATCTCGAACCAGTGGCGCGCGCCGTTCACGCAGCCCATCGCGTCGGAATCCTGCACCGCGACCTGAAGCCGCATAATATACTTGTCGAGCGTGTTACGGATCGTGTGCTCGTGGCTGACTTTGGTTTGGCGAAAGTGTCCTGGACCGGCAACGAGATGACACAAGCCGGGCAGATCCTCGGTACACCTTCTTACATGTCGCCCGAACAGGCCCAGGACTCGGCCCACGTAACGGAAGCGACTGACGTGTACTCGCTCGGCGCGACGCTTTACCACATGTTGACGGCTCGCCCGCCGTTCCAGGCTCCCAGTTTGGCGACAACGCTGAAGCACGTGATTGAGGAAGAGCCTGTCGCTCCGCGCGAGCTGAACCCTTCGATCGACCGCGATCTTGAGGTCATTTGCCTGAAGTGCCTGGACAAGCAACCGTCACGGCGTTACGCGAATGCAGAGAGGTTGGCCGAGGACCTTCGGCGATACTTAAACAACGTGCCGATCGAAGCACGACCGATTCGTCGCTGGGAGCGGGTTTGGCGATGGTCGCAACGCAACCCGGTTACCGCGGCGTCAATCACTTCAGCACTCGCATTCCTTATCGTCGCGTTGGCGGCCGCGACCATCGGCTATGTCAAAACGTCAGCGTCGTTGGTGGTCGCCCGAGAGGCGCAAGAAGAATCTGAACAGAGCTTCCGCGAAATGCAGCGCGCTGTGGACCGTTTTTTCACACATGCCAGCGATCACGAGTTGCTCGACCAACCTGGTATGCAACCGTTACGCCAAGCGTTGCTCCAAGAAGCCGTTCAGTACTACCAAAAGTTTCTTAAGCAGCGTTCCGACGATCCCGCGTTTCGGGATGAACTTGCGTTGGCACACTTTCGCGTTGGCCGCATTAACGAACTTATCGCGACGTCTGACGAAGCCCTCCAGGCTTACGAGCAAGCGCGAGCATTGCAGGTAAAACTCGTCGCGGAAGATCCCGCGAATCGCGAACGGTCGGCGGCGCTGGGCGACACCTTGAATCGAATGGGGCGAGTACAGCATGGACGCCAGGACTCTGACGCGGCGCTGACCGCTTATCGCGAAGCCTTGGCAATACGCCAAAGACTTGCCGCCGCCGCACCGGAGAACGCCGAGTATCAACGGCGACTCGCGAACACGCACATGAACATCGGCCTCCTCGAGCGAGACCGAGGCAACCTGACGGTCGCACGCCGCGAACTCGAGACGGCACACACGATTCGCACACGCCTGTCCGAAGTCGCTCACGATCTGGAACTTGGTCGAGACATCGCGATGGGAAACTTCAACTTGGCGACTGTGGCGATTTATTCGGAAGACACAGCCGTTGCAGAAGAGTATTTGCATACCGCCGTCAAGCAATTTGAAAAGCTGCTCGAAGACAATCCGCAAACATTACGAGTGAAGCACGAACTGGCGGCTTGCTACCGACTGCTGGCGGATGTGGAGAGTGCTGATGGTCGCGCTGGTCAGGCGATTGCACTCTACCAACTCGCAAAAGAACAAACGGAAGCCCTCGTTCTCGCCAGCCCTGAGGTTGCGGGATACAAGGCCTCTCTTTCTGGCATCTTCATGAATCTGGCGCTTCTTCAAGCAGAGCGAGAGCGCGTCGACGACGCGTTGGATTCCTTGGATCAAGCGCGCCAGATACTCGAACAACTGGTTCGTGACTATCCGAACGTTCCCGGTTACCGGTTGGACCTGGCCATCAGCCTGAGAGAAATCGGGCTCCTCCGATTCGACCCAAAGCGTCCGGACGTCGGACAGTCCGAACGCAACTCGGCGCGCGGGCAATTACAAGATCTGGCAACCGAGTTCCCTGACCAACCGGATTACCAGGCGGCTTTGGAGGAAACGATCAACTTGTTCGAGCAGTTGATCGAAGGGCTGTGAGTTCCGGTTGTAACGGTTGTACCGACTGTACAGTTCGCTAACCGCGCCGTGGAATTGTAGTTGCGACTTCTATTAATCCTCCTTTTGAACGGCTCCGATCCTTCAAATGACAGGATGTCTGGGTCGATTTGTTGAAGTCAGTTCGCGTTCTACGTTCGTCGTTACAATGCGGCGGCCTTGCAATGGGATTGCATTGGAAGAACGGACTTGGCAGCTCACGGAGGAGTTATCCATGCCGCTTCATCGCTCGCGCTACGCAGTCAACTGCGTAATTCTTGCCGCGATTAGTTCTGGTGTTTGGACTGGTCCGTCGCGTGCGGACGAAGCGAGCTATTGGACCGATCACGACGAAGACGTCGTTCTCCGGTTCGTGCAAGATCCAGGCGCGGAGGCTGCGGAAGCTCCTGCCCCGCCAGTCACAGAGCCGCAGCCCGCTCCGCGCACACGCTTCGTGCGTCTGCAACGCAATACAGTACGCTCTCGGTTTCGACTAGCCAGTGTTCCCAACATGTTCGGCGATACGTTTCCCAGCGCAGGTCAAGTCTTCGCGGGCTTGGCACCCACGGCTGGCGCGGACATTGGTCTGGCCGGAGGCGCGCGACGTATGAAGATCGCGGAGAACAACAAGGCACTGCCGATGGACCGCATGATCTTCATGTACAATCGCTTCTACACAGCCCTCGCTGGCGATGATGACGTGGCAACACCAGGCGGTGTGCAGCGATTCGCCGTCGACCGGTACACGCTCGGTTTGGAAAAGACGTTTGCTGACGGGCTTTGGTCGATTGACGTACGCATGCCGTTTACGAGCGACTACGCGTTCACATCGCCGTCGCTAGCCGTCAGCGGTGGAAACATCGGCAATCTAAACGTCTCGCTTAAGAGGTTGCTGTATGAAACGGACGATGCTGCGATCGTTGCGGGCTTAGGCATCGATCTCCCGACCGGGAGCGACGTCCGCGGAAGTGCTATCGGCTTTCCAATGGTCGTTCACAACGATGCCGTTCTGCTAATGCCATATCTGGGTCTTTTGGTGAGTCCCGATGACCTTACGTTTGGCCACGCGTTCGTTCAATTAGACGTCCCTGCGAACGGAAACCGAATTGACGTCCCGCCCTTGGTCAGTGGAGTGTACAACGACCAATCTCTGCTCTATCTGGACGCCTCCGTGGGACGCTGGCTTTATCGTGACGCCGAGGCTGACTACTTGCGAGGGCTGGCCGCCTTATTGGAACTGCACTACACGACAACACTTCAAGATACAGACGTCGTGGGCGGCGCGCTTCCGCGACCAATATTTGGTGAATCTGCAAACCGTCGAGACATACTCAACTTTACACTGGGACTACATGCTGAAGTCGCCCAAACGGATTTCCGTGTCGGCGCGGTATTCCCGTTGCGGGAGAAGCCGAATCGAGTGTTTTCGTCCGAGCTCCAAGTACAAATCAACCGCCACTTTTAACGGGCAATGCTCGTTCGATCGGGTCAAGCGGCAGATCCCATTGAACGCCCGGTGGCGTTGTTTGGCGATGGGACTGGGACGGTTCGTCTGAAGGACCAGACACGCGTTTCACGTCCGCAGCGAGGGGCGCGTCGTCCCCTTCGGAGCCGTCGTTCTTCCAACAAATGATTCCTTCGTTCGAAACCCAATCGGCAGCCGATGGTGATGCATTGGCGTCCTCCTCCGTGAATTCGGCGATGGACTGCGCAACTTCGCAGGTATCGTCACCATCTACGCGCTGCCCGTGCAAGGCTACAGAGGTGACAACACTTTCCGGATCGCCGTACGAAGTCTGTTCGCGCTCTCCTCTTGTAGCGCTGGCGTAGTCCCACACCGACGCAGCAGCAAATGTTGCAACCGGAACGAGGACCAGGCTCGCGGCAAAAGTCCAGTGCAGGCGACTCGTCTTCCGCGTCGTGCCGCACACTCCCAACTTCGCTGCCAGAACCGATTCGTCCTGGAGATATCGTTCCAGGTCCTCGGCAAACTCTCCGGCAGTGATGTACCGATCTTCCGCTTCCTTCTGCAAACACTTGAGGCAAATAGCATCCAGACGAGAATCGATCCCTGATATTCGGCTCGAAGGTTGCGGGGGCGCTTGTTCCAACACTTGACGCATCAATTCCCAGGGCGTGTGAGCGCGAAACGGCAGCTCGCCCGTCAGGGCAGTGTAAAGAGTTGCTCCAAGGGAGTACACGTCCGACTGAGGTCCGGCAGCCGCCGCATTTTGGTATTGCTCCGGCGACATATAACCCGGCGTTCCCAGCAGTTCCCCATGTTGCGTTGTCGTGATGTTATCGGTTCGAATCTTGGCGACGCCAAAGTCCGCGATCATCGCCCGGTCATTTTGTTTATCGATAAGGATGTTTTGCGGTTTGATATCCCGATGGACGATGCCCGCTTGATGCGCCGCTTCGACGGCCCGCGCCACCGTCGCGATGTACCGCGCGGCCAATGCGGGTGCCAAAGGACCATGGCGCCGAATCGTCTGGCCCAAGCTTTCCCCGCGCACGAATCGCATCGCCAAGAAAGGTTGCCCATCGGCTTCCCCGCCGTCGTACACAGTCACGATGTGGTCGTGTTCTAGTTTCGCTGCTGCCTGGACTTCTTGCCGAAAGCGATGTAGCACGACCTCCCGGGTGTTTACGGGCAGACTGGCGAGCAACTCGCTACGGATCAACTTCAAAGCCACAATGCGATCTGTGGAAATCTGCCGGGCTTGGTAGACGACTCCCATGCCTCCGCGTCCAATCTCGTCGACCAATTCATAACCACCCAGCGACTGACCGCGTAATGGAAAACTAGGCCGATTCGACCGTCGGAAATCCCAAGCCTCGGTATCTTCGTCTACCGGTGTTTCCACGTCGTCTAAGGAGCGAGTCTTCGGGATCAGGCTCGTGTTTGGTGGTGACGACTCGCACGACCGCCGGCGCCAGAAGTCGTCGATGTCCTGGAGTTCACATAGCACTGCCAAGCGTTCTTCTTCGGCGAACAGCTGCGAGAAGTCTTTGAGTTCTGGGCGATGCCCGCTTCGCCACTCTGCCTCGAATCGATCACAAACTTGATCGATTCGTTCCGTCAAAGTTGATGGGTCGCTAGACGTAGGCATGTTACTTATTCTCGCTTCCGCGGTTATCGCGACATAGATTCTCGGTCGCTCGTGAACATCGATCCTCTGTGCTTAACATGCCGGTTTCATCCAATTGCCCGACGCACGGCTCGAAGAAGTTTTTGCGTCGCTAACGAGCCTGGCAACTCGTGCCCCAACACAAAAAGAACGCCCCGTGGATCCGGGGCGTTCTTGGGTAAACTCAGAGCGATCTTGTGACGGACCGCTGTCGTATGCTGTGCGTTCAGCCAATCGCCTGAAATCTTCCCGAAAGTTGGCCGGAACCAGTGGGACCGCTGAACGAAGCGGTGGTACTGTCTAGCTGCACGTAGATCTGCCGAACGGCATCGTACAAGACCACGACACCATTCGCAAAACTCTGCTCTTGATGCTGAAACAGTGCTACGCCATTCCAGGACTCGATCCAAATGTTCCCGCTCTTTTTGAATTCGACGCGAAGCGTATTGCCATCGACTTGGACCTGTCCCACCCAACTGATGACGACATTCGATTGGTTTCCACCACCAGGCGTGCGGCCTTGTGACTTGTCCCATTGACACCCAGGAGGCGGCCCTGGCGGCTTGGGTGGTTTTGGAGTTTGCTGTTGACCCGGCGGCTTTCCACCTCCTGGTGGCTTTCCGCTTCCCGGTGGCTTTCCGTAATTTGGAGGCGTGCATCCCGGAGGTTTTCCGAATCCCGGAGGAGTGCCGCCACTCGTGCCGCCACCCGGTGGCGTGCATTGCGGAGGCTTTCCTTGATAACCAGGCGGACAATTCGGCGGTGGGATGTTTGGCATGTCGATCCACGGTGGAATGCCGCCGCCGTTAGGGCAATTGCCCCCGTTGCCGTTGGGCGGACAGGGGTAACTGCCACCGCCGCCTTGGTTGCCCCCGTTGCCATTGGGTGGACAGGGGTAGCCGCTACCGCCGCCTTGGTTGTTCCCATTGTCATCGGGCGGGATCGGGCAGCCGGCACCACCGCCTTGGTTACTGCCGTTGTTGGAAGGAGTGCCGTCGTTTCCCTGATCGGGTTGACGCTGGCACGTACCGCCGCTGGCGACGCCGCTCCCGTTATCGCCGACGAACAAACCGAATGGATTCTTGACCGGGTAGTCGTTCCAGTTGATCAATTTGTCACCTGGCGACAGTTGCGCTTGGGCGGTGCTTGACCACCAGGCGCCGCCGGCAAACGCGATCGCCACAATGGCGACGGTTCGTGGCAGCCGAAGCTTCTGGTTTGCGTTCATGACTGTTCTCCTTAAGATTGTGGGGTGGTTTGTCGGGTGCTACGTCTGATATGCCGGTTCACATAACAATCCCGACACACGGCGGAGAGTTTTCTCCGGATTTGTTTCAGAGTTCGGACGACGGGTGCATGTATGGCCGACGACGAGATCACGCAATGGCTCGGTGCGCTAGGGCAAGGTGACAACGCCGCGACGGAACGAATCTGGGAACAATATTTCGAGAAACTCGTACGGCTCGCCCGAACAAAGCTGACAGCCGGTCAGCGGCGAATGGCGGATGAGGAAGATGTGGCGTTGAGCGCCATGAACAGCTTCTTTCGTGGTGCCGCGCGGGGCCGATTCCCGAAGCTCGAAGACCGCCAGGACCTGTGGCGGATTCTCGTGACCATCACCGCTCGCAAAGCCTCACATCAAGTACGTCGCCAAATGCAGCAAAAACGCGGCTCCGGCGACGTGCGTGGTGAATCGGTGTTCGGCGGTCACGTCGAGTCCGACTCTCATCGTGGGATAGGCAACATCTTGGGTTCTGAACCAACGCCCGAAGTTGCCGCCTTGGCGGTCGAAGAGTGCGAGCGTTTGCTGAGCCTGTTGCCGGACGACCAATTCCGGCAGATCGCGGCCTGGAAGCTGGAAGGCTATACCAACGACGAAATCTCCGAAATGATCCCCTGCGCACCGCGAACGGTCGAGCGAAAACTGGAGAGAATCCGCAAACTCTGGGAGCGGTCGGAGGAATAAGCTCGGGTGCCGAGGGCAGTCGATACCAACGAAAATGGTCGGGGTGCAGTGGGCCGGTTGCAATGCGTTGAGGGGACAGGAGTCGCGTTTTCCGGCGTCGTCGGATTCTTGGTGCGTTGTCTTTTGTGTGAGTTGTGTCATGGTGGTCTGTCGAGTTAGAAGAGAAGTGATGGAATGATCTTCGAGAGACCTTGGACGGCGAAGTGCTTATTGATGGTCTTTGTAGGTGACGTCATCTGAGTATTCGTTTTGTTCAAGATCGAACCGATCGCTGCGAAGGTCTCCGGTAAGTCGTCACGTTGTGCGACAGCGGCGGAATTCGTCAGCGATCGGCTCGAAGATTTGTCCCTCCTCGGGACATCGTCCAGGCTAATTCCGATCGAGCGGAATTTCGCCGCACATTGTCTTCTGTGCCCTTCGCTCCGAGCTGGACACGGGCTCCCGCTCAGGTCACAATCTCGGTGGTGCGGTTTACAATAAGCAGCGTCTTCGCTGAGCTTGCCCCACCTGGACAAACCGCTTCACGCACGTCGGAATCCGTTTCGCTTCGTTGGGCAAAGCACCAAGAAAGGGCGGCGGCCAGAGTCGCTCACCAACCTGGGGACAACGATGAATTCGAGGCGCTGGTGGATTTGCTCTTAGCTGGGCCGGTCGAAGGCCTGACCGCCGTGCATGGCATAAGTCCCATTGCGCGCACGAAGCGATAGAGGGACTTATCACCTCGTCTGAGACCGAGCACCGCCGCCAAGTTTCGTGCGGCGTCCGAGTTTTCAGCGCGCAATCTAAGGTCGCGCATCCGTCAGCGGCAAATCGGGAACCGCAGCATCGAGCGTACGAACGACGCGAGGAACTGAAGGAGAATCTCGCCAAAGCATGTCGGAACCGAGTATACTGTCGGGGTCTTGCGCTCGAAAGCAACTCCTCATGACCAACAATCTTTCCGTGAACGCTTTGAAAATGCGGATCGTGAGTTCGACCACCGGGAGAGCGGCTGGCGCGAACGAGGTTTCTACCCACAGATTTCCGAAATATTAATATTAAATAGACCTTGCTTGGAGTTAACCTCGGATGGAAATCCAACTCAGTCGCCGGCTCTTTCTGCAAACATCGTCCGCACTTGGCATCGCGGCATCAGGCGTCTTATCGGCTCCATCACGAGTACTTGGTGCAAACGAACGGCTTAACATCGGAGTGATTGGTGTTGGCGGGCGTGGTGCCGGCGACTTGGCTGGCGTCGCTCACGAGAACATCGTGGCGCTGTGCGATGTTGATGAAGACCGCTTGGGTGCGGCGGCAGCAAAACATCCCTCGGCCAAGAAGTACGTCGACTATCGCAAGCTACTCGAACAAGACGATCTCGATGCCGTTGTCGTCGCAACGCCCGATCACCATCACGCCCCCGCAACCGTTCGTGCATTGCGGCGAGGCTTGCATGTCTATTGTGAAAAACCGCTCACGCATACCGTGGCCGAAGCGAGGCTGATCACCAAGCTGACCGCCGAAAAGAAACTCGCGACGCAAATGGGAACGCAGAACCACGAGCATCCGGGCTACCTGCGATTGGTCGAGTTGCTGCAATCGGGAGCGATTGGCAACGTCACTGAAGTGCACGTCATCACGGATCGTCCGGGCCGTTGGTGGCCGCAAGGGCTCGATCGACCGACCGACAAGCCGCCGATTCCGGCTGGTTTCCATTGGGACTTATGGCTCGGCCCCGCGAACCAGCGTGACTATCACGGCGCTTATGCTCCGTTCAAATGGCGCGGCTGGTGGGACTTTGGTTGCGGCGCCGTCGGAGATATGGCAATTCACTTGATGGACCCGACCTTCTGGGCGTTGGAGCTGGGAGGTCCGGTCAAAGTCACTTCGAAGGGCCCCAGGCCTAACGCGGACAGTGCGCCGAAATGGATGGAAACGAAATTCGAGTTTGGCAAACGTGGTAAATTGCCGGCAGTAGACGTCTACTGGTATGAAGGCGAAACGACTCCCCGCGAAGAGATTGCCAAAGAGCTGCCTATGAACGGCTCGCTGTTCATCGGAGACAAAGGGCGCATCGCCATCGCACACGGAGGAAATCCCAGACTGTTACCCGAAGATCAGTTTGTCGACTTCAAAGGTCCCGATTCGTATTTGCCCACTTCGCCCGGGCACCATCAACAATGGATCGACGCCTGTAAGACCGGCAGTCGCACAGGCAGCCCGTTCACGTATGCCGGTCCCTTCACCGAAGTCGTGCTGTTGGCCAATGTCGCCTATCGTGTCGGCAAGACTATTGAGTTCGATCCGGAATCGATGAAAGTCACGAACGACCTAGATGCGAATGGCTACTTGAGCAAGACATACCGCAGAGGTTGGGAAATCTGATCGAGAAAGTCACACCATCGCTCTCCGACACGGAGCCGTTTTATGTCTAACCCCGCAAGCTTCAACCGCCGTCGATTCGGACAGCACGTCACCGCCGGCCTATTCGGTGTCGGCGTGGGCGAAATGGTAACGCTCCAATCGCTGGCCGAAAATGCACGACATCAGGCGAGGGCAAGGCAAGTACTAGTCGTTTATGAGGAGGGCGGCATCAGCCAAATGGACACGTGGGACCCCAAGCCGGATGCACCCGTGGACCATCGAACGCCGTACCAGCCGATCTCGACGAATGTACCAGGCATTCAATTCTCGTCGCTGATGCCGATGCTGGCACAGCATGCCGACAAGCTCTCCGTGGTTCGTTCGATGACTACCGCGAAAGTCGCAGGGCACAAGGAAGGTTGTCAGGAATTCTTCAAAGGCTATCGCTTCGACCTGGCCGATCGATTCCCTGACATCGGCTCGATCGTGACCGAGTTGCTCAGTTCGGATTGCTCACAGTTACCTGGCTACATTTTTTGCCCGGGCGCAAATATGCCGAATCACATCACGGGCACGGGCTTTCTCCACCCTGTCCGTGCGCCCTGGAAGCTCGGTACGAAGAGTCTCGGCGAAGACGTTTCGACGGACGATTGGGAGGTCAAGGCGTTACAGCCACAACCAGGCTTGAGTCATGAGCGTTTTGGCCAGCGGCGACGCTTGGTGACAGGTCTGGACGAGTCGCCGCTCGCTCAACTTGCTGGCGCGCAAGCGATGCAATCGCACTACGAGAATGCTTTCGATTTGCTCACCAGCCCAACGGTACACGCCGCCTTTGATCTGTCGAACGAGGACGCCCGCACGCGAAATCGCTACGGTCGCGATCATCGTGGCTGTTGTTATCTGCTGGGCCGCAAGATGATTGAAGCCGGTGTGCGGTTTGTTTCCGTGACTGTCATCCAACCGCCAAGCCACGTCGATCGCCCCAATTATGGGCAGAAGAACGGGGTCTTTCTCAATTGGGATCATCACGAAGGGATCTACAAGAACGGACCATGCGGCGGTCCCCAGGGAATGAGCAACCAGGAACGCTTTGGTTTGCCGCACGCAGTGATGATGCCAAGCCTTGACCGATCGCTGAGTGCCCTGATCGAGGACATGCACGATCGAGGATTGCTGGACGAGACACTAGTCTGCTTCATCACCGAGATGGGACGAACGCCGCGTGTGAACAAGTGGGGTGGTCGCGATCACTGGGGCCGAGCCATGTCAATCGCGTTTGCTGGCGCCGGCGTGCCCGGAGGGCAAGTTGTGGGCGCGACCAACGTGGATGGTGGCGAGGTGATCGACCGGCGCTACACGCCTTATGATTATGCCGAGACGATCTATCGCAAACTTGGCATCAACACCAATTTGCGTCTCAAGAAACCGGACGGCCTGCCAATTGACTTTACGGATGGAGGAAAGCCAATCGTGGAACTGTTCGGCTAGTCGACTTGGTGTGCCGCAAAGTCCGCGAGCTTGAAATTCATTGATAATGATTCCAACTTCTTGTTTGTAAGATCGAGTGATTATGATCCATCAAGACGGCCTCTTTAATCGTCGAGACATACTGCGAGTCGGTTCTTTAAGTGTCGCGGCTTCTGCGTTGCCGGTGTCGATCGCTGACGCGGCAGCGACTGGTCGTGGCGGTAAAGCGAAGTCGGTGATCTACCTGTGGATGGGTGGTGGTGTCACACACATCGACTCCTACGACCCCAAACCCGATGCGCCCGAAGAGATTCGTGGAACGCTGGAGCCGATCGCGACAACCATTCCTGGCGTGCAGTTCACCGAAGTCATGCCACGGTGTGCCAAGATTGCGGACCAACTAGCTTTGCTACGCAATTTCTCGCACGATAGCGATGACCATTTGCTTAGCCAGGTCTACACGTTGTCCGGGCGAAAGGTCGATCGCAACGGACTGTTCAGCGAGCCCAACATTGGGTCGATCGTTTCGTATCTGCAAGGGCCGCGTAATGGCTTGCCAGGATACATCGCAGTACCAGGCATTACGCGACCGGGTCCGCCTCCGCATAACTTGTTTGTCGCGGGCTGGCTGGGCAGCGAATATAAACCATATTGTTTAGGCGGCTTACCCGTCCCCGCTGATTTTACAGCCGAACCGGAGCGTTGGGAAAATCCGGATGCGTTCTACGAAGAGGACCTCCGACCAAAGTCGCTGGTGCTGTCGAAGGACATCCCGCTGGCGCGCCTGAATCGCCGAGCTGACTTGCGGAAGAGCTTCGATCAAGCCCTGCGCGGCCTTGAATCGTTCGACAACTTGGCGGAAGCGGACGGTCAATACGAGAATGCGTTGCGTTTGCTGTCAACGCCTCAGATTCGCGACGCATTCGATCTGACCAAAGAAACTAGCGAGATTCGCGACTTGTACGGACGCACAAAAATTGGTGGTCGATGCTTGATGGCTCGTCGGCTCGTCGAATCGGGGGCACGCTTTGTGATGGTCGACTACGGTTACGACCTCGACTACGGGAACTTCTGGGACAACCATGCCGTACCGGTTCAGAAGCAGCCTCACATTTGCGAACTCGCGAAACGCGGATACCATCTTGCCGGAATGGATCAGGCATTTGCAGCTCTAATCGATGACTTGCGAGAACGCGGGTTGCTCGATTCGACTTTGGTCGTCTTTCTCACTGAGTTTGGTCGCACGCCGCGGATCAACAAGAACGGTGGGCGTGATCACTGGGGTCGGGCGGGGTCGCTTTTCTTCGCTGGCGGCGGCACCAAGACAGGCCAAGTGATCGGAGCGACCGACGCACATGCAGCGGAGCCTATGGGTCACGGATACACACCCGCCGACGTCGCAGCGACGATCTACTCGGCTTTGGGAATTAGTCACCGAGCGATCGTGCGAGATCTTCTCGATCGGCCCCTCCCGGTACTCGATCATGGTGAGCCAATTCCAGAGATTCTCTGACCAGAGTATCCGTTAATCGCCACATGACTGCGTTGCGGCATGACTTAACGCGCAACAGTGCCATCCCGTCCCCGCCCCTCTGCGCAGTTTCCGTTTCGTATCTCCGCTTCGGCCTCGCTAGGATGGTCGTGATGTTTTGTCTGGTTGCCGTCGCGCTAGTGGCCGAAGAACTACCGAATTTCATCTCCGACTCAACCGCAGCGGTTTCACCATCATCGGTATGACGGGCGATGGCGCACCTCCGACCCGGACTTGGCTTCGCAATGAGGAACGTCGTCGGTGTTACTCGGGGTTCACGTGCGACAGCACAACAAACTTGACGTCACCGACCGAAACGGGAATGACCGATCGCCATTCGGCGAAGGTCGTCAGGGCGTCGGAGTCACGCAAGGTTTCCGGAGCTCCCACCGCCCTCGCTGGCGACGCAAGCCCTTCGAGCGCCGCCACTGGCGGCTCCGCAGCGGAGCGGGTCTGGGCGATGCCATCGAGAATAACTTCATTCGGTGAAATGAGCGGGAATAGAGGATCCGGTTTCAACAAGGTCGCGATTTCCGCGGGGTCTTCAACAGGGCTCTTGCGCATCACCAGCACAACCATCTCACTGCCGGGTTTCCCCAGCACTGGCAGTCCCTGGCTCGGGTCGGCCGGTATTTCAAGCGAACGTTCCGGTTGCACGCGGCTGCCCGGCGAGGGATACAACGTAGTGACCTCTCCTTCCGCTGTCGATCCAAAACAGATAGGCCCATGTTGGATCAGAAAACGACACGCGGATCCGGATGCTGTCACCGGTAAACAGCGGGCCGGGATCCTCTAGCAGTGAAATCCGGTCCCGCACGTCTCCGTCGCGGAACGCTTCAATCGACCACGTCACCGTTTCGGGAATGGACGCGGCTGATTGCGGGGAACCGACCTCGCTCTGTCGGAATGGATTCGAAATCACGAGTAGCGTCGCAACGATCAAGCCTGCGATTGCTAATGCCGCACCTTGCCGGAGCCGTTTCGACCCGAGAGCAAACTTGGTCGTGGTGGCGGGCGGTGCTGTCGCCTGCGAGCCCTTCAGCCAATCGCGCAATTCTCGGACCAATTCCTCGGCCGAACTAATTCGTTCAGCCGGGACTTTGCGCAGACAACGGTCGCACATCTCTGCCAGTCTGGCTGGCACATCGGGGCGAGCAGCAGACAGGGAAGGGATTGGATCGTCAGAAATCACTTGCGATAGAATGCGAATGGGCTCGTTGCCGCTTACTGGCGGGCGACCGGCGAGCAGTGTGTACAACATGGCTCCCAGCCCATAGATGTCGGTCCACGGCCCCACTTCCCCAAACCGCGAGTCGGCTTGCTCGGGTGCCATGTAACTCGGAGTACCCAGTACATCGTTGGTCTGAGTTAGCGCGTCGCTTTCGTCGTCCGTTTCCAACCGGGCAAGACCGAAATCTGTCACCAACGGCCGTCCGTCCGCATCGATCAGGATGTTGGCCGGCTTCAGGTCCCGATGAATCAAGCCGCGCGCGTGGGCGTGCGCGATCGCTTCGGCAACCGTCACGAGCAGTTCGACGGACTCGCGGACCGCCAGTCCTTGTTTCGCGAATTGACGCAGGTCCTGGCCGTCGACCAACTCCATGACCAGAAAGTAACCGCCTTCATTCGTCCGGCCGATCCCGTGCACTCCAACGATGTGCGGATGTTTCAACCGGGCGATCGCCCGTCCTTCCCGAAGAAATCGTGGCACGGCGGTGTGGAGTGTGCGGCACTTGTCTGGATTGAGGAATTTTATCGCCACTGGGCGGTCGAGGCTCTTTTGACGGGCGCGGTAGACCGTTCCCATGCCGCCGCGGCCCAACTGCTGTTCCAGTTGATAATCGTCCATCGTCAACGGCGCAGCGACATCGATAACGGCCTCGGTGTCTATCCGCTGAGTGGGCATCTCGATGGTGGTGTCAGCGCTTACCATCACCGACTCGCGATCGCCCAGCGCGACCCACTCAGCGAACTCGGCTTGGCGAGACAAAGCCTTGGACAAGTCGGGAAAGCGGGTAAGAAACTCGGGCAGTGAAGCAGGTCGACCATGTTGTTGGTGGTTGCGGAATTCGCCGTAGACGATGTCCAGCTTGGCAGATTGGTCGTGGGCCAGCTCAGGTAGTCGTTCGAGATAGGTTTCCGCCGGCACTGCCAAGCCAGCCTGAAATCACCGCGCTTGGTCGAACAGGACGACATCAAGTTGATCGGCGAGTGAAAGTTGATGTTGCTGGATGAAGGCGAACACTTCCGGCGTCGAACCGAGATCCCATCGTGCGATATAATCGACGACGGGCGAGTCGTATGCGTCGGGCAACGCTTCGCGATTCGTTGTTGGATCTGTCAAAGTTCGATTCCCAATTCGGTCGATACGCGTGCGACGGCGCGTTCAAAGCGTTTTCGGATTGCGTCGGCACGATCGGTTGTCTGATCGATCCGTTCGGCGATCTGAACCCAGTTCAGCCCGTCCCGCCGCAACTTGAGGATCGTCCGTTGCGGTTCGTCTAACCGCCTTTCAAAATCGGCCAGGAAATTTGCTCTCAACACCGCCGAGTCGGGTGCAGGCGTCTTGGCCGCGGTCGGTATCCCGCTGTCGAATGGCTGCGTCCGTCGGACGTCACGCCGCTGGGCCGTACAGTGCCGGTGCAGGTCAGCCACGCGGGCCCGTACCATCGTTTTCAACAGGTTGATCAAGTCATTTGGTTTCTCAAACTCGAAGCTGCCGGACCACACTCGCACCAAAAATCGCAGCATCACCGACTGGCAAATATCGCTTTCGTCGGCCACACGCCGCAGCCGCCAGTCAAAGAGCGAAAACCGGATTTCACGACGAATGACGTCCTCATATTCTTCAATCAGCTGACCAGCCGCAGCCGAATCGCCGTGCCGCACCCGATTCAAAAGCTCTACAAACGAAATCTCTTCCACCTGTCGTTTCCTGTATGGCTTGATTCTCTGCCGTATTATGCAGGAGACAATCAGGTACGTCAGGGTACAAACCGCAGCCGCAGCACTTCGGCGCGCCATGTAGCCTCGTCGGTCGACTTCCGCCGCAACCTGCGGCCACGGGTTGCGGACTTCTGAAAATAAGCTTCCTCCAGAATTCGGTCGGTAAGGTCCGCCGCGCCGCCCGTCGGCAGATCTGCTTGGGCGACGAAGCTAAAATCGGTTGGCTCGCGCGTTGCCAAAACGATGATCTGGCCCTCACCGAACGGGGCTTCACACAAATAGGGATCACTGTCACGGCTTTCACCCGCTTCCAGCTTGACATGCTCTTCCAAGTACGGCATGACGACCTCGATTCCCATGCTGGGGCTGATCGACAAGACCGAAACGTAAATCGGCTTGCCCTCTGGATCGTCATTTCTTACACGAAAGGCATAGACCGATTCGTTGGGCACCTTCGGCAGATCCTCGGAATCGGGCGGCCAGGCTGTGGCACTTTTGACTTGATCGTTGTCGAAATCGTAGTCGACCTTCAGCAATTCGAGTTTGACGTTGTAGCCTGGCGCCTCCCGAATCGCCTCGCTTCCAGCCAGGCTGACAAGGTTTCGCGCCCGCGCGATCTGCCGCATGAGGTCCACGAGACTGCGCGGCTCGGGGCTGAGGTCCTGCCCCGTATTCAAATCGATTGGCCCCCATCCTCCGCGCAGTGACGTCGGCAGATGATCGTTTGTCTGAAAAACCTCGCCGATTCCAGTGCCGGGGAACAACGCACCTTTGTCACCATCCATCCGCAGGACAACGTCACACGCCGTCACGTCGTCACTCACCCATTTTAGCCACGACGTCTTTTCATCGCCGGACAACGACTTAGTGATAGCCGGCGGCACGCTATCCGCCGACAGCGCCTCGCCGCCGTCCGCACTGACGACCTTAACTTTCAACGTCGTATCACCCGGCTCATGAACCCGTTGGACGGCGTACCCTTGCATGAAGCCAGCCGGAAGTTCGGCCTTGGAGAATTGTGACTGCTCGTCGTCCCAGCGTCCGGTCTGTCCTTCCGACGTCGTGGCCTTCACGTCGGTGATTCGCAGCCACGCTGCACTCGTCGCATCGGTTGAGGCGATTTTTTCCGGTGAATCGTACAACTCATAAACCGAACCAACTGTCACATTCTGAAACGAACCAGCTTTCAGCCGAACGGTCGTCGCCGACTCGCGAACGGCTTCGTGATAGGGAGGCCGGTCGACATCGCTGCCAGCTCCTAGCACCGTGGCACGCAGCGCGTCCGGATCGGCTTCGATTTGTGGAGTCGGGGCCTGTAAAACGCGGCGGTCACTCAGATAGCGAGAAACGATAGACCGCTGCAACAGGTCGTATGAGAGCTGCGACACCTTGAGTTCGTCGCTCAGCACTTCGACCAAAAACCGTGTCAACAGCCCGTACGTGATGTCGCCGTCCTGAAACTCCGGTTCCACCTCGCGGGCTCGGCAAGCCGACAAGAAGACGACGTTGGGCGGAAACTTTTTGCGGTTCAAGGGTACGTTGCTGACTGTCGGTTGCTGAGCGCTCCGGTCGAGTTGCCGCGTCCGGGTAGCGCCGCGGGCTCCAGTTCCGGAATGACAGCAGTCCAAAACCAACAACATCTTGGCCCGCCCGTCCTGACTGACGTCCTGAACAAAGGCATTGATTTCGTCGTCACGGATGTCTTGTTCGCCGCCTTGTTCGAGTGCGTCGAACGGGACCAGCGTCTCGTCAAAGCCGTCGTCTTCGTCGCGGTCAGGACCGGACGCCTGGTCGGGTACTTGCGATCCATGTCCGCTGAAGTGGAACAGCACCTGGACGGGTTGCCGTTCGGGAGGCGTGGCGGCGACACGCGCGGCGAGTTGCTTGAACGCGCGGCGAATCCCCTCGCCGGTCGCTTGCTCGTCCCATGCTTCTTCACCTCCACGACAGCGATCCGCAAGATTGACTCTCTGAATTCCACGATCGATACTGAGGCCAACCAAACCCAGGAGGAGTCCAATTGCGAATCACCACGAAAACGACCCCATCGGAGCCAAACTCATTAAACCTCATTTTACTACACCCGATTGCTACACTCATTCTTACCGGACTATGGGCATCGTTGTCACCTTATCCTTGTATATATGCATCAGAATCCACTCCAAAGAGCGTACCTAATATCGTACTCATCCTCGCCGACGATCTCGGATATGGGGATCTGGCGTGTTACGGCAGTGGTGACTTGAAGACTCCGAATATCGACCAACTGGCTCGCGAGGGATTACGTCTGACGAGTTGCTATGCAGCGGCGGCAAATTGCTCGCCCGCGCGAACCGGATTGATGACTGGTCGCACTCCGACTCGCGTCGGGGTACACAACTGGATTCCGATGTTCTCGCCAGTTCACGTTCGGCGGGAAGAGATTACGATCGCGACTTTGTTAAGAAATGCGGGCTATGACACGGCCCACTTCGGCAAATGGCATTTAAATGGCGACTTCAATTTGCCAAGCCAGCCACAACCGCCTGACCACGGATTCAACTATTGGTTCTCGACACAGAACAACGCCTTACCGAATCATCGAAACCCAAACAACTTTGTTCGCAACGGAAGTCCCGCCGGTCCGCTCGACGGCTATTCTGGTCCGTTGGTTACCGATGAAGCAGTTCGTTGGTTGAAGGATGTGCGTGACAAGTCGAAGCCTTTCTTCATGTATGTTTGCTACCACGAGCCCCATGAACCAATCGCGAGCGACAAGAAGTATGCTGACCTCTATCCCTCGGAAGATCCCAGCTACTCGGCTCATCACGGCAACATCACACAGATGGACGGCGCTTGCGGAAGGTTGTTGCGAACACTCGACGAGTTAGGAGTGCGAGAGAACACGTTTGTCATGTTTACGAGTGATAACGGACCGGCCATCACGGGAATCCATCCACACGGATCGCCAGGCCCCTTTCGCGAGAAGAAGGGACACCTCTACGAAGGCGGAATTCGGGTGCCGGGAATTGTGCGTTGGCCTGGGCATGTGGAGCAGGGACAGGTCAGTGACGAGGCGATCAGCGGCGTCGACTTGTTGCCGACGCTGTGCGAGTTGGCGGATATCCAGCCACCTTCCGATCGCGCGCTGGATGGAACCAGTTTCCTGCCCGCGCTGCGCAACGAGACAATACGTCGCAGGCGACCGCTCTACTGGCATTTTGTACGCGCTTCGAGTGCACCAAAAGTCGCGATGCGAGTTGATGATTGGAAAGTGCTGGCCAAATTTGATGCTCCGCCACTGAAACCAAGTGCGGACATTGTTGCGGAGGAGATGCATGCGTTGAAGACGGCCAAGCTGGTTGGATTTGAACTCTACAACTTGAAAGATGACCCCGCTGAGACGAAGAATTTAGTCGATCAGGAACCGCAAAAACTTGCACAACTCGTGGCTCAACTTCGCGAGTACTATGCGGAGGTGCAATCCGAGAGTCCTGTGTGGCCCGTCTGGAATTGGCCTCGCTACGAATCTCAGCGGATCGAATGGCCAGCCTATCGAAAATGACAATTTTGGTGCCCCAGCGTGAGCGGCAGCAATTCTAAGTCGGCCTAGCAGCACCCTCGACACAGGGTCCCCCCACAGTTACTCTAGGCGGTTTGCCCACGACCCTCAAAACTTGCGATTTCAGTATTTGCTCAATCGTCGCGATACTGGGATGAAACTTCTGAGATATGCTCGCTGAACTCACATTCAAATTTCAGAACATTCTGGATCACAAAGGGTTTGGAGTCGCTCTGACCGGATTGGCGATCGTCTTCACATCGCTGGCGCTAATCACTATGGCAATCGCGGCGATGCCGAAACTTCTCGCAGCTCTCGAAGGTTTTCTTCCACCCGAGCGTGACCATCATGGCGCACCGGCGGCAAAGTCATCGGACGACGCGGCAGTCGCCGTAGCGATAGGGTTCGCAATGCACACTCGCCTGAACTCGAAGGACAGACGCGGCTAGGTTCGCCTCCCACGCGGCTCCACATTCACATCGTTCCATTGAATCTCTGGCACATCAAAAGTAGTTGCGGATAGTTTGAATGGACATCTTGTTGAAGTTTTTACAGACGACCGGCTTTGGTTTGATGGAGCCGGGCAACGCGATGATGATCGTGGTCGGTCTTGTCTTTATCGCATTGGCCATCATCAAGGATTACGAGCCGCTGCTATTGCTGCCAATAGGGTTCGGGGTCATCGTCGGCAATATTCCTTATCTGCCCGACATGATGCTAGGTGTTTACGACTCGGGTGGAATCGTCGTGTCCGATGGTCAAGTCGTCACCGAACCGCTGGCATCGGGTGGCGAACAAGTGAAGTTCAATTCCGGCAGCGTGATGGCGTATATCTACTTTGGCGTGCGTTACGGCATTTTTCCGCCACTGATTTTCCTTGGCATCGGCGCAATGACCGATTTTTCGACTATGTTGTCGAATCCGAAATTGGTGCTACTCGGAGCAGCCGCTCAGTTCGGCGTTTTTGCGACTTTTTTGGGTGCCCTATGGATGGGGTTTACACCGGCTGAGGCCGGCGCGATCGGAATCATTGGCGGGGCGGACGGGCCAACTGCAATTTTCCTGTCTTCGAAGCTCGCCGAGCACATGCTCGGTCCCATTGCCATTGCGGCGTACTCGTATATGGCGTTAGTGCCCGTAATACAACCACCGATTATGAAGTTACTGACAACTCGCGATGAACGCCTGATTCGCATGAAACCGCCGCGACATGTCACAAAGCGCGAGAGGATTCTGTTCCCAATTATTGCGTTTCTAATCTGCTCGCTGATTGCACCGGGCGCCATGGTACTGTTGGGAATGCTGTTCTTTGGCAATTTGTTAAAAGAAAGCGGCGTGACCGAACGGCTCGCCAATACGGCGAGAACCTCGCTCATCGATAGTGTCACAATGTTGCTCGGTTTTGCGGTCGGAGCGAGTACCAAGGCACAGAACTTCTTGACGCCGAGCTCGTTGCTCATTTTTGGTCTCGGCGCCGCATCGTTTGCCGTCGCCACAGCTGCCGGCGTGCTATTCGCAAAGTTCATGAACCTGTTCCTGACGGATAAGATCAATCCGTTGATCGGTGCTGCGGGCGTTTCGGCGGTGCCGGATTCGGCCCGCGTTGCTCAAATGGTGGGGCAACAAGAAGATCCCCATAATTTCCTCTTGATGCATGCCATGGCGCCAAATGTTGCGGGAGTGATCGGCTCTGCGGTCGCGGCCGGCGTCTTGTGGTCGGTGTTAGTGAACTAACTTTATCACCCGAGTTTTCCGATGACGAAGCAAGTCAAATTCATGTGTACGGCGTTCCGCGATGGATTCCAATCGGTCTACGGTGCGCGCGTCTACACAAAAGATTTCTTACCTGCCCTGGAAGCAGCTCGCGATGCGGGCATTCAATATTTTGAGGCTGGCGGCGGAGCACGTTTTCAGTCGCTATATTTCTACTGCAACGAAGACGCTTTCGACATGATGGATGCGTTTCGCGCCACCGCCGGCCCCGACGCGAATCTGCAAACGCTCGCCCGAGGCGTGAATGTCGTGGGGCTGGAGTCACAGTCGAGCGATATCGTCAAGCTGCACGCTCAGATGTTCAAGAAGCACGGCATGACAACCATCCGCAACTTTGATGCGCTGAACGATGTCGACAACTTGATCTTCAGCGGCCAATGCATTGTGGACGCAGGCTTGAAGCATCAGGTCTGTGTGACGCTGATGGAATTGCCGCCGGGCTGTGAGGGAGCGCATAACGCCGACTTTTATGAAGCCACTCTTCAAAAAATTCTTGACGCGGAAATCCCGTTTGACGCAGTGTGCTTTAAAGACGCTTCAGGCACCTCCGTGCCCTCGACGGTTTACGAGACTATTCGACGCGCGCGGAAAATGCTTCCTGGCGACGCATTCATTCACTTTCACACACACGAGACAGCCGGCACTTCGGTCCTGGCCTATAAAGCCGCGCTGGATGCCGGTGCCGACGCCATCGATCTATCGCTCGCACCCTGTTCAGGAGGGACGTGTCAGCCAGATGTTCTTGTGATGTGGCATGCCCTGCGGGGTTCCGATTACGCGCTCGATGTTGATATCGAAAAGGTTCGCGAGGCCGAAGAGGTCTTCAAGGATTGCATGAAGGATTACTTCCTGCCGCCGGAGGCGACGGCCGTAGAGCCATTGATTCCGTGGAGTCCCATGCCTGGCGGCGCGTTAACGGCAAATACTCAAATGATGCGTGACAATGGCATCATGGATAAGTATCCGGAGTTGATCAAAGCGATGAGCGATGTCGTTCGCCGTGGAGGATTCGGCACGTCCGTCACCCCGGTTTCGCAATTCTACGTACAACAAGCGTTGAACAACGTGATGTTCGGACCGTGGAAGAAAATTGCCGAACCATACGGCAAGATGGTGCTGGGCTATTTTGGCAAGACACCGGTAAAGCCCGATGACGAGGTCGTCAAGATTGCGTCGGAACAACTTGGCCTCGAGCCAACGACTCGGGCACCGCTGGAAATGAACGATGAAGATCCCAACAAGGGGATTGAGCCTGCCAAGAAGATTTTGAAGGACAACGGGTTGCCCGAAACCGATGAGAACATCTTCATCGTCGCCGCCTGCAAAGAGAAAGGGCTCGCCTTCCTCAAAGGGGAAGCGACGACCGGCGTCCGCAAGGTCGAAAAAGAATCAGCTGCGATAACTACGAGTGCGGAGGCATCAGGCCGCTACGTCGTCACCGTCAATGGCAAAGACTATCGCATGGCGTTTGACGGTGATCGGGCGACTGTAAACGGCAAGGTGTATAGTGTCGGCATTCGCGGAGACGGCGATGCCGCTCCTGCGGCGAAGAGTGCTGCACCCAGCGGCCAGCGGACCGCGGTGACCGCTGAAATGCCGGGCGTCGTGCTGCGAGTCCTCGCGAATGAAGGCGACGCGGTGGACGCGGGCGATTCCGTGCTAGTCATCGAAGCTATGAAGATGGAAGTCCATATTAGTGCGCCCGTCGATGGAACCGTCGCCGAAGTTACGGTAGGTGTCGGCGACCACGTGGCGACTGGGCAAGAATTGGCCTCCATCGTATAGAGCGCTGGAACAAATGACGCGAGTTGTCTGGCTGACCGATCTTCATTTGAACTTCGTCGAGTCGGAGATCAGGGAACGATTACTGGATGACGTCATCGCAGCGAGGCCCGACGCCGTTCTGATCGGCGGCGATATCGGCGAAGCGCAAAATGTCGAACAATATCTCGGTCGATTCTCGGCGCGCGTACCTTGCCCGATCTACTTCGTCCTTGGCAATCACGATTTTTATCACAGTTCGGTGGCTGCGGTTCGCGATGCAATTGGCGAATTCTGTAAGACTTGTCCAAGGTTAACCTACCTGACACTCGAATCTCGAGCGATTGATCTGACAAGTCGTGTAGGCTTAATCGGTCACGACGGATGGGCAGATGCGCGCCTGGGTGACTACCTTGGTTCGGACGTCTTTCTAAGTGATTATGCTTTGATCGAAGAGCTAGCTGGGCACTATCACCTTGACCGCCGTCCGACGCTGCAGTGGCTTGCCGACGAGGCAGCGGGCAAAATCGGTGACCTCCTACCGTTGGCGCTCGTGGACTATGAACACGTCGTCGCACTCACCCACGTGCCGCCGTTTCAAGAAGCTTGTTGGTACGAAGGCCGGCTGTCGGATGACAACTGGTTGCCGCACTTCACTTGCAAGGCGATGGGCGACGTGATGCTTGATGTCATGGCGCGGCACCCGACTTGTAAGCTGACGGTTCTCTGTGGGCACACGCACGGAGCAGGAATTGCGCATCCTCGTGATAATATCGAAGTCTTGACAGGCGGAGCTGTCTACGGTGCTCCGGCAATCACGAAAGCATTCGACTTTGAGTGATGCGTGCCGGCGTCCGGGGTGTGTCAATGCGGCAAGAAATAACGCGACCTCATTAGCACAAGTGCTAATGAGGTCTACATGCGTTTGGCGTATTGTTGCCTTGCCCGGCTTAGTAGTTCGTATTCACACCAGCATCGACGTTACCGACCATGTGGAAGTGATTGTGGTCGATATAGATGACCTCGACCGCGTCTTCGTTTTTGAGCTGATGCGGTATCGGCCAGCCGACATTCGTGATTTCAGTGAAATAGATCGTGCATTTATAGTGGGCGTGGTGAAGCTGAGCGGGGCCGATCGTGGGGATAAACCTAGGAGGATCGACGTAGTCGGCGATCTTCTCCTTGACCATTCGCATGTTGTTCCATTGCGTCTCATGCAGGTAAGGCAAGCCGCCCTCGATCGGTCGGGCTCGTTGCAATGCACGTAACACTTCGTCGTCGCTGGGCGGATCTAGTGCGACGACCGGTCCCCCAGCAGAAAGAGGACCGAGAATCGGGACGGTGTCGTATCGCTCCTTGATCCAGAACTCATCTTCCTTTTTATCTTGCAAGTAAGGCGTGACTGGAATTGGAAACGACAACAAACCGAGCGTCGGCTGCTGGAAGCCAATACAGCCCGTACTACTGAGGGCTGCGCAAGCCAGAAGTACGTTGAGTGCGGTAAGTAATGACTTGTGCGACATGCCACGATTCCTCAGTCAAGAGAGTCCAAACGCCTGCTACGCCAACGTCCGCTGTTCGTATCTGCCCTCTATATCGTGTCAAATTGGGTGGAACTTGCGGATATTTCGGGTTTTAACGGAAATTTTGATTATTCCGAGCGCAAGCAGACACCGCGGTGCTATCACAAGGTCCAAGGACAGATCAAATTGAAGGGCTTTCGTCGCAATGGGAACTTGTTAAACTGGTGGACTTGATGGCGGTGAAAGCCACCTCAAAGCCCCTATAGCTCAATTGGCAGAGCAATTGACTCTTAATCAATAGGTTCTTGGTTCGATTCCAAGTGGGGGCACTGAGAAGAAACCCTTGCCGCAATTGCAGTTGCGACAAGGGCTCTCAAAATCGAAGCCTCTTTCGAGACCCCGACGTCAGTTTTCGGGTCAGCTTTCGTAAGGAGGTTTTCTTCTATGGCACGTCAGCCAAAAGTCTGGTGGAATGCCCAGAAGGGTACGTGGTGCAGCGACATTGGTGGAAAACGCCAGACGCTCGCAAAGGGTAAGGGGAGTAAGCAGAAGGCCGAGGAGAAGCTCAACCGACTCCTTGCCGAGCAAGCACTGCTTGCCGACGTGAACGGTTCTGTAACCGTAGCTCGATTGTGCGAGGAGTTTCTCACAGATACCCAAGAGAATCTTGAAGCAAGGACTTATTATTCGTACCGCTATGCTTGCCAAAAGTTTGTGGACGAATTTGGCGAGCGAGATGCCCACAGCCTGGAACCGCTGGACATAACCCGCTTCTCCGCCGCATTGAAACGTTCGGTTGGTGATTCGACGCGGGGCCTCATTCTCAGGTCCATTCGCCGATGCGTTAACTGGGGCGTGGAGCATCGTCTCATTCCGCCGCACCGACTTGGTCGCATTCGCATTCCGCAAGCGAAGACACGAGATCGGTTTGTCACTGACGACGAGTTTCAGACCATGTTGCGAGCGACCAACTCCCGCAACGGGCATAGAACTGGGGCAGCATTTCGTCGGTTGTTGCTGGCCATGGACTGGACGCTGTGTCGTCCAGGTGAATTGGCGAGGCTGAAGTGGGAGCATATTAGCTGGGAACAAGAAGTAGCAATCCTCCCGGATCACAAGACGAAGCGGACTGGTAAACCGAAGATCATCGCATTGATTCCAAAGATGCAGCGACTGCTCCGTTGTTTGCAGCAAAGTTGCTCCTCTGAATTCTGTTTTCTTAACTCGCGAGGCGAGCCATGGACCATCAACGCCATTGACCACCGGATGAATCACGTCAAGGACCGCTCTGGCCTGAAGGACGTGGTGCCCTAAACGATCCGACACCGAGCAGCTACCAAATCGATACTCCGCACCGGCGATCTGAAAATGACGAGTTTGCTGATGGGGCATACATCTACGAAGACGACGGAACGGTATACGCATCTTGCCTGTGAACGGCGTTTGAAAATGCCAGCGCTTGGGCGGTTGAAAAGGCTAGCGCCCGATTTGTTGTTTCTTATTGTAATTTGGCTGAGCGGCCCGCAAGACCCCTCACAGGTCTTGCGCGGACGCAGCAGCTTAAACTCCCTTGGATTTACGAGTTGATTCCCCGATTTGTTTCGCGCGATTGTGCGAGGTTTTTGGGGTTTGACGACGACGAGCGTCGGCCAGGCGGTAACTCTCGCCGCTGGCTTCCAGGATGTGACAGCGGTGCGTGAGCCGGTCAAGCGTGGCGCCCGTTAGCCGCTCACTGCCCAGTACTTCGGTCCAATTCTCGAACGGCAGGTTCGTCGTCACGATCAGACTCGTCCGCTCGTAAGCCGTGCTAATGATGTCGAATAACAGTTCCGCGCCCAACTTGCTGGCGGGCACGTATCCCAACTCGTCCAGGATCAACAGATCGAGCTTGGCGAGTTGGTTCTTCAAGCGTAACAACTGCCGTTCTTCACGCGCTTCGATCAGATGCGTGATCAGTTCGGTGACGCGCCAGAAGCGAACTCGCTTGCCTTGGCCGCACGCTTCGACGCCCAACGCCGTTGCCAAGTGCGTCTTGCCCGTCCCGGCGTTGCCAATCAAGATGATCGACTCTCGCTGAGTGAGATACGCGCCACGCATCAGCTCGGTAACAAGCAGCTTGTTGATTGACGGCTGCGCGGCGAAGTCGAAGCTCTCCAACGTTTTCGTGTTGGGGAACTTGGCATCTTTCAGGCGACGCTCGGACGCTCGCTTCTCGCGATCGATGCGTTCCAATTCGCAGAGTTGCAGAAGGAAGCCCAAGTGATCCACGTTCTCGCGGGCACAGCGGGCCGCGACTTTCTCGCATTCGCTGTGCATCGTGGGCAGCTTCAATGCTTTCAGGTGATGCTTCAGTAAGAGGGTGCTTTTGGTTTCTTGGGGTTTCATGGCTAGGCTCCCACTCGCAAGGATTGATAGGCCCCGAGATCGGGAAGCGGTACGCGAACTCCCTGCAAGTGAGGACGGCCATCCAGACAGAACAAGTCGACCGGCGGCTCTTGCTGAGAACGCAGGATCAGCTGAATCGCATCGGCACTCTTGGCACCGATCGATAACGCGTAGTCCACTGCGGCGGTCAACTGCGATAACGTGGCCTGCTCCAACAGTCGCAGCACCTTGATGAATTCGCGTGTGCCGAGGTTCTTCAGCACGGTTTCCTGGCGACGACGCAGTACCGCGAAGCACTCCGGCAATTGCCAATCTTCCAAGGGACGAGCGTAATCAAAGGCCCCAGGCTTACGTTCCAACAAAGCTAAGTAATGAATCGGATTGAACTCTGTATGCTCCTTCCCCCAGTGACGCGGATGCCGAGCCACGAGTTGATTGCCAACGGCGATGCGAACCTCTTCGATGCCGCCAACCACCGTCACCTGATGATGAGCATAAGCCGTGGGAACCGAGTAATCGTTGCCATGAAAGCGAACCAGCGATAGCGAACTGGCCTTGGCGGTTTGAATGCGTCGTGATTCAAACGCCTGACGAGGAATCTCCGACAGAGCACTTTGCTCTTCGAGTAACAACGCTTCCTTCGTCGCCGATTTGCCACGCAACTGCCGCTGCAGATCCCGACGACAGTGTTCGATCAGCTGCGCGTTAAGCGTTTCCAAACTCCCTACTTCCGGGATCGGCACTAAGAAGTTGCGACGCGCGAAGCCGAGCAAGTTCTCGACGTGCCCTTTCTCATTGGGACGCCGCACGCGGCAGAAGTGATGCTCGAACAGATAGTGACTCTCCAGTCTCAAGAACTCGCGAGTCGCTTCCCGTCCGCGACCACCCACGATCTTCAAGACGGCAATCTTGCTGTTGTCATAACTGATGCGACGCGGCACGCCGCCAAAGAACTCAAAGGCCCGGCAGTGACCTTCTTGAAACGTCTCCGTGCATTCCTGGGGAAACACCTGACAGAAGATCGCGTCGCTGTAGGGCAACGTGATGACAAAGAATGCAGCCTTCGTCGTCTTGCCGTTGAGGACTACGGTGACTTCGCCGAAGTCCGCTTGAGCTTCACCCGCGCGATGGCTCAGCGGTAAGAAGACTTCCGCCTGACCATGCTTCCAAGCACGCACCGCATCCTTCACGATCGTATAGCCGCCGTCGTAGTCATGTTCGACACGGAGACGATCGAAGATGCGCTGCGCCGTGTGCCGCTGCTTCCTGGGAGCCTGGCGATCCCGCTCCAGGATCTCATGAATAATCGGCATAAACCGATCTAGCTTCCTCTTCGCGCGTGGCTGCTTGAGCTGATACCCAGGCGGCTCGACATGTTCCAGAATTCTCTGGAGCGTCCGCCAGGGGATGCCATAATCCTTGCACGCTTGCCGCTTACTAATCTCTTTGCCCAGTACGCGCCGTCGAATCTCGACCCATTTCTCCATGTCCTTGAACACCCGATCCCCCGCACATCTGTGAGCCCATTGGTTCCAAAAACCACTCACAAACCTACGAGATAAGACAAGGACGCCGCCGATTCGCGATTGCACTCCAATCCCCGCCCAAGCGCTGGCGTTTTCAAACGCCGTTCACAGGCAACTTCGGCACCCCAATATCGTATCCATACATGAAGTCGGCCAAGCTGGCGGCGATACGTTCATTGTCGTTGACTATGTACAAGGTGCGGACCTTCAAAAGTGGCTCGGCGAGCAACCTTTGCCCCCTCACGAAGCTGCTGAGCTTAGTCTCAAGATCGCCGAGGCACTCCACCACGCTCATGAACATGGTGTTGTCCATCGAGATCTGAAGCCTAGCAATGTCATGATGGATCTGCACGCTCAGCCATACATTATGGACTTTGGGTTAGCGAAACGGGACTCGGGCGAGATCACGATGACAGTCGATGGTGCGATTCTAGGTACACCTGCATACATGTCGCCTGAGCAGGCGATGGGAAAAGCTCATGATGCGGATCGTCGTTCTGACGTCTACTCGTTGGGAGTAATCTTATTTGAAATGTTAACCGCGTCCCGCCCGTTTCAGGGCGACAAACAAATGCTGATCGTGCAGATTCTCACCGAAGACCCACCGACACTCCGACGTCGAAACTCACGAATCCCGAGAGACTTAGAAACGATTTGCCTTAAATGTCTCAGGAAAGATCCGAGTGATCGGTATCAATCTGCAGAGCAACTTGCAGGCGACCTTAGGCGGTTTTTAGTTGGCGAGCCAATCACAGCTCGTCCGATTGGAACACTTAGCAAAATCTGGCGATGGAGCAAGCGAAACCCTACGACCGCTGCACTCATCTTCGCATTAGCTATCTGCATCGTCGGTGCACTTGTGGCCGTGCGAGAAGTCCAAAATCGGACATATGCGAGAGGGTTGGTTGATCAATTGTCAACGGCTGATATCAAGGATACTGTCCGTATTGTCAGGGAGATCGATCAGTACCAGCGTTTCGCCTATCCACACCTGCGTCTCGCCTACGCGTCGGGGGACGCAAGTGGTAATGAAAAGCAACGATTGCATGCAAGCCTCGCACTTTTATCGCGAGAACCGGCACAGGTCGACTACCTCCTCAAACGAATGTTGGTCGCGGGGCCTCGCGAGTTTGCTGTAATTAGAGACTTTCTTTCCAAGTACAGAAGCCAAGTCGTTGGGCAACTGTGGGAAAAACTGAAGCAGACTTCTGATACAGAAGTCAGTGAGCGACTCCGCGTACTGGCTGCCCTGGCGAGCTACGACCCGGAGAACTCAAGTTGGAAGTCCGCTTCTTTCGATGCCGCTACTGAACTTGTCGCTGTGCCTGTGTCTTCGCTGGGTGATTGGCTGGACGCATTTCGGCCAATAGGGAAACAACTCATCGACCCGTTAGCGGACATCTATCGTGACCAGGAGCAGGATGTAGTAGCTCGCTCTCTAGCAACATCATTACTAGCAGAATACGGTAGCGACAACATTGAGCTTCTTGTGAACCTGATTCTGGACGCCGACCCAACTCAATTCGTGGTCTTGTGTGAAAGGCTTGCAGCAGGTGGAAGCGAGGCCGTCGATCAATTAGGTAAGGAACTCAATCGAGAAGCGATTGGTCATTGGGATCATCTGCCGCTCAAGTCAGAGTGGAGAGAACTGACTCAAGTTGCATTCGATAAGATTGAACGATCCCATGGCATGGTTTCTGACAGATTTGCTTTCGTCCAGGTGATGCCGCTAGACGAGTTTCTACAGGTGTCGGAAGAGTTGCGTGGATCGGGCTATACACCTATTCGCCTCCGACCATTTGCGTCCGACCGCTCCGTTAATGTTGCTGCAATATGGAGAAGAGATTCTCGGGTCTGGAGAATCTCGATCGGGCTCTCTGTGAGAGGAATGCGGGAGGAGTATCTGAAGCAGGCTGCCGAAGGATTTGTCCCACTAGATGCAGCGGGATATGCATCACACTCGGGCGGGGCGGCGTCCGACTGTTACGCAGGCATTTGGGTTGAGAAGGAGTCGGATGCGGAGTTTTTAGCCCAAATTGGGATTCCTGATGACGAGTTCACTCAGCATTGGCAGCCGCTTTCGGCGAGTGGGTTTTCTCCGCTCACTAGGCAGATCTTCGTGGGGGAGAATGGCTCGATGTTGCATACGCTCATTTGGAGGAAGCCACCTCTCAACGAGCAGTGGTCTTTTTGGAGTGGCGAGAAGGCGTTTTACGAGGACAAGATTGACAGCGGTACCCAATGGGACGTCGATCTCGCCAGCGAAACCAAGTCCGGTACACCGACCGCAATCTACGCTGGTGTATGGGCTGCACAAGACCGTTTTGAGTCGGTTGAAATCCATGGTGACATCCCAAGCCGCCATCTGAGTAAATGTCGGTTGTTAGCCGAAGAAGGATACCAGCCAACCGCGATAAGCACCGCGTTGATCGGTAATGAACCTATTGGCGGCTCTGTGTGGCAACGACCGGTAGTTACTGATGTGGACAAGGAAGTTCTGGCCCGTCGTCAAGCGAGTGCCGCAATTGCGTTATTACGAATGGATCACGTCTCTCAAGTTGTGCCGCTACTAAAACATAAACCTGACCCGCGACTGCGGTCGTGGATCATCGAGTGGCTTGGCAAGATTCATGTCGATCCCAAGCCACTTTTACGGCTACTGATTGAGGAAACGGACGTTTCAATCCGTCGGGCGTTGTTGCTTGCTACCGGCGACTACAAAAGCGATCACTTGCTTGATCGGGATGCATTATGTCCCTTACTAATTGAATGGTATGAGTCCGATCCGGACCCAGGCGTCCATGCTGCGTCGGAATGGCTGTTACGTCGTTGGGGTAGGACATCGGAGATCGAGACCATCAAAATGAGATTAGCTACTGGGGTGATCGAAGAAGAGCGAGGATGGCTAATATCGCAAACCAACCAGCACACGCTTGCCGTTGTTCCCGGACCTAGCGAGTTCGTGATGGGCTCTCCCGAATTTGAACAGGGGCGTCAAGCGGACGAACGACTTCACCGGAAACGAATCGACCGCACGTTTGCAATTGGGACGACCGAAGTATCGAGACAACAGTTTCTGTTGTTTCAAAAGATGCAGCCGCACATATACAGAGGTGATGTGTCGCATTTTGCACCAGACGAACAGTGCCCCCAGATTGGTCTCGATTGGTATGACGCTGCTCGATATTGCCGCTGGCTTAGCGAACAAGAGGGCATTCCTGAATCACAGATGTGTTATCCGAAACTTCGCGAAATTATACCGGGGATGAAGCTGCCATCGGACTATTTGCATCGAACTGGGTATCGTCTCCCGACTGAGGTCGAGTGGGAGTACGCTTGTCGTTCCGGATCAGTGACGAGCCGCTTTTATGGAATGGCGGATGAGCTACTGGGAGGGTATGCGTGGCACAGTGGCAACTCGAATGATCGGACTTGGCCCGTGGGGCTGTTGAAGCCAAACGATTTCGGATTGTTCGACATATTTGGAAATGCTTCAGAATGGTGTCAAGAAGGGCACTTCTCGGACTCAAAGAGGGCGAATGCAGAACCTGTCCTGGACCAAGAGAGTGCTGCAGTTATTGATCGGCAAACATATCGAGAACTTCGCGGAGGATCGTTTAGTGGAAGACTTCGGGATGCAAGAGCGGCCGATCGAAATGAAGTCCAATCGACGAGGCGAACGATCATTAACGGTTTTCGTATCGCCCGAACAATCAGCGTCGAAGAATAGATGCTAATCTAGTCCAGAACCAGAACTACGAACGGATCGGAAGCTCGCAGTGTTCGTTTGCCGCAGTCAGCATAGTTGCTGCTCATCCAATCAATCCGCTTGCGGAGCTGCCAGCGATCCAAATCCGAACTCAAGTTCGGTTTTCAATTCAGCGACGGATCACGCGGAATGCTTCGCCGCAACTTCGATGAAGCACTCCCAGACGGGTTGTAGATCCCACATTGATCAGCATCCAGACAACGATCGGCGGCCCAAAGACGCAAGCGAGGAAACGAATGATTTGGATCAAAGGAATGCTCCTATAGCTAGTGAGTGTTGGTCATGCGTTCAGCAGATCAGACTTCGACGATTGTCTTACCACGAGGTTTGATCGAGGAGTGCCATCTGTGATCCAACACGACCGGAACCGCCCGCAGTGCTAACATTTGACGTCGATATACGCCTCGCCATCGAAATCAACATGCACTCTGGTCCGGTTGGGCTCATGCCAAAGGCGACGACGAGTGGTTTACCTGGCATTGAAACACCCAAGAATCGCAAACCGCTCTGAGACTTCGCAGGGCGTTTTAACCGTCTTCGTATTCATTACAGCGGCACGTAGCTGGGCGTCAGATGAATGTGCTTACGCCTTCGGCTACTGCACTCTTCTTATAGAGCGACCTAGTCGAATCCCCAGCTCACGATCAAGTCGTTGCCGTCGTAAGGAGGATAGTTGTGAGGATTCCAGATATCCCACTGCCAGTGTGAGCCCCAGTGACGACCGTGAATCTTTGCTCGTTCCTCATGCCCCTGGTGCAACTGATAGTACTCACCATTTGAGGAACCTCGCGGTAGGTAGTTGACCTCCCACTGATCTGACCGGTTTCGGATAGTTACTGCACTGTATCGCACATCATCGACGTTGCACGCGATCATAACTATGCTTTGTCCGACACTGATCTTCTGCACGTACCAACGGTCATCCCAGAGATCTGTCCGCCGCGAAGCCCTGGCCGCTGCCCAATACCAATGGCTCCACCGCCTCTTCCAGTCCTCCAATTCAGCCCCGCTTTGATGACTTGGCCAGTCGTTGTCGACAAAGGTACGGAACATTAACTGCTTGTGATCGCCGGAACGGTAGAACCTATGGTCAGGATGTTCCAAAGGGCCATCAGGGACACGACCGTGACCGAATGGGATGGTCAGTAGCGGCGGTCCAGAATCCGCTGGATGTAGCTTGGCGATTTCCTCGACCGCCCGTAAGTCCTCACCGCAGAGTTCGGCAGTTTCTGCATCACCGGTTTCTCGAAACTCTTGGCGAATACTGTCCTTCATGAGAAGCCTCCCTTTCTCTGTTACGTATGTCGAGCGTCGAGCTGTCCGCGAACCACTGGACTCCGTTTCTCATTCATTCGTGGTCGTTGGCTTTGCTGGCTACCGTAACGGCCATGGCGGCTTCTGTAAACTATTGAGGTAGTCTTCGCGGTAATTACAACAATACGTCGCCGGAGGAGAACGCGGAGAATCGACCGTCGTGTCATGTACAGTCAGTGATGCTACGGCTTACCAGCAGATTGTCAGTTCAACGACGGATCACGCGGAATGCTGCGACGAGCCTTGGCCTGCTTGTTACCAGACGGGTTGTAGATCCCCGGCACGTCAGCATCCAGGCAACGGCCCGAAGCCCAATCACGCAAACGGGTAACCGATTCAGCGGCGGTAACAGCAACCGGCACGACATTCTGAGCAGCTTCAACTAGTGAGATATCAAGTAAGGCCGCCAATCGGCAACAACTGCGAATCTCGGCACCGGTCCAATCGGTTGTCTTGGGCTTCGGCTGGTCAGCATCAAGCTCGAACAGGTTCAAGCAGATATCCCAGATCTTGCCCTTCTGGGTCGCACCCGGCAGGTCCAAGAAGAAAACCCCGTCAAACCGCTCGGCTCGACTGAACTCGGGCGGCAGCTTGCTAATGTCGTTGCAGGTCGCCACCACGAACACATCGCTCGTGTGGTCGTTCAACCAACTCAAGAACGAGCCGAACAACCGTGCCGACACGCCACTGTCTGTCTGACCAGAACTCGCAACACCTGCGAGTGCCTTTTCGCATTCATCCAGAAACAACACACAGGGCTGCATGGCGTCCGCGATCTGCAACGCTTGTCGAATGTTGCTCTCCGTCTGGCCGACTAACGATCCCATCAGCGAACCGATATCGAGTGTCAGCGTTGGGCGTCCTGTTTCGTTGCCAAGAGCTTTGGCAAACGCAGATTTTCCAGTTCCTGGAATTCCAAGAAGCATGACACCGCGAGGCCGTTTGAGCAGGTTCCCGTGCCCTTGGTTTCGCATGGCCCGTGTACAGAACGATTTCAACGCGTCTAAGCCACCGAGATCATCGAAGGATTCGCTGCCACGATGCAGCGAGACCAATCCGCTTTTCTTTAGCATCTGGGACTTCAGTTCCCAAATGGACTGGGGACGAATTGCCTGCTCTCGAACCAACGACAGACTGAACGCAGCTTCCGCTTCGTAACGAGTGAGTCCCGCCGCCGCATCAAGCACGGTGCTTAACTCATTGCCCTCTGGCAGTTCACCTTCTTCAGTGGCAATGCTGCGAGCCAGCTCTTCAAGTTGCTCGCGACCGGGCAACTCGTGTTCGATGACGACGATCTGTTTGTCCAGTTCCGTTGGCACCTGAACAACCGGCGACAGAATGACAATGAAGGTACGGTTTTGTTTGCCTTGAACGATCTGGTGCTGAAGAGCTTGGACGATCTCGGCACTGTTCATGAATCGATGAAAGTTGCTTAACACCAGGATGGCCGAGCTGTCTGGTGAAGCCAACGTATTGATGGATCGGATCGCGGCCAGTGGATCGGAGCCTGTTGATTCGGCGTCGTCGCTTTGGCCAGAAACTTGCAGACCTCGGGCAATGTCCCAGGTTGCGAGTCGCCAGTTTTCATCGCGGCAGAGCTGGGCGACTTCGGACAACGCGTCTTCGTGTTCGTGGGATTGAATCCAAAGGCCCGTGAAACAGGCGGCGATGTATTCACGCAAGCTATTTGATAGAGTCATGAGCAAAGCCTCTCAGGAAAGGGAATATGCGTTATGGTTGGCGAACAAGACTTCAAGCTCTGGCAAAAGGCGATTTCGTTTGCCGCACGACAGCACTCCGGGCAGCTTCGCAAGGACGAGCGAACGCCGTACTTTGCTCACCCCGTGCGGGTCGCTATGACCGTGCGTGACATCTTTGAAGTTAGTGACCCGCAAGTGCTTGCCGCCGCGATCCTGCACGACGTCATTGAGGACACGACCACCGACTACGATGATTTGTTGCAAGAGTTTGGACACAACGTGGCAGATCTCGTGGTGTCGCTGACCAAAGATTCCCGATTGCCAGAAGAGGAACGGGAAGAACGATACGATGCAGGGCTCACCCAAGCACCGTGGGCGGCTCGCCTCATCAAACTGGCTGATGTCTTCGACAACTACTCGGACGCTCGCAACGATTCCGAGCGGGCGAAGGTCGCGGCAAAGGCGAAGCGAGCGATTCAGTGTGCCGGAGATGATCCACGACTACAGAAAGCTGTTGGCGTCGTCCACGAGCTGATTTCATGACCATTCCATCTCGCTACAGGAAAGGAAAGCGATGCGGGTCGCATTAACGGGAGCTACGGGATTCATTGGTCGCTACATCGCAAATCACTTGGCAGAACAGGGTCATCAACTTCGTTGCTGGTATCGCCCGTCGAGCGACCGCACAGGCTTTGACCCCAGCGGCGATCTGGAGTGGCTTGTGGGAGACTTGGGTAATCCCGAGAGTGCGAACATGCTGGTCGCTGGCTGCGACGCAGTGGTCCATGCGGCCCTCTACCGACCGGGGACAGGATTTCGCGGTGCCGAAGGTGACGTGATCGAGTTTGTCCAGAAGAACGTGGTCGGCACTCTGATGTTGATCGAGGCGGCTCGACGGGCCGGTGTCAGTCGCTTCGTGTTTATTTCAACCTGTGCCGTGCATGAAAAGATCCTCGACGACCGCCCGCTCGATGAGGCTCATCCGCTCTGGGCGACGAGTCACTACGGAGCCCACAAGGCGGCCATCGAGAAGTTCGTCCATAGTTATGGTCTAGGAGACGGTTACCCGATCTGTGCCTTGCGACCAACGGGCGTTTACGGCGTGACCCGACCGATCCAGAACAGCAAATGGTTTGACCTTGTTTCGGCGGTCGTGCGTGGCGAGACGGTGCAATGTTCACGCGGAGGCAAAGAAGTCCATGCTGCTGATGTGGCCAAGGCGGTCGGTGTTTTGTTGACGGCAGACGGAATCGCCGGAGAAGCCTTCAACTGTTACGACCGCTACGTGTCGGAGTTGGACGTGGCCACGCTTGCCAATGAACTGTCTGGCAGCAAGAGCCAGATCATCGGCGAACCCAAGCAACCAAAACATCAAATCGTCACCGAAAAGATTCGTGCTTTGGGGATGGAGTTCGGTGGAGAGAAGTTGTTGAAAGGCACCGTGGCCACCCTGGTCGACGGTGTAAGGAGCTAGGAGCAACAGAATGACCACGAAGCTCCAAACGCTGGTTCGGCATGAAGGTGAAGCTCCTCGCGAGCGAAGTACGTGCGGCTGGCGAGATCGGTTGATAAGCCGTGAAGATTCCGACGTGGCCGCGTGGGTTCACGCCGTCGACATCGATGGAGCCCGCGAGCACTACCACAAACGTGGCACCGAACTTTATTACGTGCTCGATGGCGAAGGGACGGTCATGCTGGACGGCGAGCTGCATCCTGTTCGCAAGGGCTCCATCGTGCAGATCCCGCCAGGAGTCGTGCATGGAGCCAAAGGGAAGATGCGAGTGCTGGTGATCGGCATTCCAGACATTGCCGATGACGATCTGTTTTATCCTGAGTGATCAACGAGCGGTACTAGATTGGGCGAGGAGTCGGCGGATGGATCTTGGACTGTCTGGAAAAACAGCACTCGTTACTGGAGCGTCGAGCGGCATTGGAGCCGCCACGGCTCAGCTTCTGGCCGAAGAAGGTACCAATGTCATCGTCAGTTATCACAGCAATGAAGCTGGGGCGGCACGTACGGCGGACGCGATTCGAGATCTGGAACGAGAGGCATGGTTGTGCCAGATGGACATGACGCAAGACAAAGAAGTCGAGAAAGCAATTGCGGCGTTGCCGGACGATGCACGACCACTCGATGTGCTTGTGCTCTGTGCCGGGGAAGCCACCTCGATGCCGTTTGGCGAGCTGACGCCTGCCGAGTGGAAACGCATTGTCGATGTCAATCTGAATGGCACCTTTAACGTACTGCACACGGCCAGACACTTACTTAGCGACAACGCGGCTGTCGTGATCGTAGCCAGCGTCGCCGCTCACACCGGCGTTCCGCATCACGCTCACTACGCTGCCGCCAAAGCAGGTTTGGTCAATCTAACCAAGAGTGCTGCTCGGGCTTTGGCACCAAAGGTCCGTGTTAACTGCGTCGCACCGGGAATGACACTCACCGAGATGGGACAGCAGACGGCTGCCAGCTTACCGCCAGACTACGCTGAGAAAAGGTACTCGTGGGGAGATTCGCCGAACCGCGAGAGATTGCCCAAAGCATTGTCTTTCTGGCTAGTGACGCATCCCAGTTCGTGACGGGAGCAACGCTCGACGTCAACGGCGGACGTGACCTGCGATAACGGCGTTGCAAACACGCTCGGGATGTTTGAAGTAATGAACGCCAGATCACTCACCGGATCGATCCTCGGGACCGCGATTGGCGATGCGATTGGGCTGCCTTACGAAGGCTTGTCTCCGCGTCGAGCACTACGATTGCTGGGTGCTCCCGAACGCCATCGCCTGATGTTCGGTCAAGGGCTGGTCTCCGATGACACGGAACATGCCTGCATGGTGGCCCAGGCGTTGATCGCTTCTGGAAACGATGTCGAGTCGTTTACACGCCAACTTGCACGGCGATTGCGGCTCTGGCTGGTGAGTTTTCCTGCTGGCACTGGCTTGGCGATGCTACGGGCATGTTGCAAACTCTGCTTGGGAGTGTCACCCGCAAACAGCGGCGTCTTTTCGGCGGGCAACGGACCCGCCATGCGAAGTCCGATATTGGGTGTCGCCATCGAGGATCACGAACTGCTCAAGCAATTCGTGCGGGCTTCCACTCGAATCACGCATACCGATCCCAAAGCTGAATACGGAGCACTGGCGGTCGCACTGGCAGCAAATCTGGCATGTCGCGACTCAGCAGTCGATGGTCATGACTTCGTGCAGATGTTGCGTCGAAATCTCGCAGAGCAACCAGCCGACCAGTTACTGGACCTTCTGGATCAAGCCGTCGATAGCGTCACTCGCAATGAAACACCGCGAACCTTTGCCGCATCGCTGGGATTAGAGAAAGGAGTCTCAGGCTACGTTTACCATACGGTGCCAGTGGCGATCCATGCTTGGCTGAGCTATCAGCAGGATTTTCGACAGGCAATCATGGAAGTTGTGCGTTGCGGCGGCGACACCGACTCGACTGCCGCGATTGTGGGCGGGATTATCGGCTGCAAGGTGGGCAAGGAGGGAATCCCAGAAGAGTGGCTACAGGGACTTTGCGAATGGCCCAGAACGGTGTCTTGGATGGAACAGTTGGCCGAGCAGTTGCACGATGTCGAAGCAAGCGGAATACCCGCGAGACCGTTGAGTTTTCCGCCGCTTGGCATCGTGGCCCGCAATAGTTTCTTTCTGGGGGTGGTCCTGACTCACGGATTCCGCAGGCTGCTTCCGCCCTATTGAGTCGTCCCGCGATTGAATCCAGTGCCGGTGAAACAGGTGGCGATGAGCCCTGTCAGTGTTGACCCGCTACAATACGGCAGGCTCTGATGTCGTGGAGCAGAGATCACCTCTGAGGTCAGCAGATGAAAACAACAATGGACCGATTCGCAGTGATCCGTGAGTGGGACATTGACTTGTTGCTGCTGGAAGAGTTTTGGTGCAGCCCGCCGTTCGTCACCTGGTTCTATCAAAGGGCTCGCGAAGCCAATGAACGACTGCCCATACTTGAATCCGTTGTCTGCACAGCACGACACTCCGTGAGTTATTCCGGCGAAGGCAGTGGCGAATCCGACCTAGAGGTCACCATCTCTGGAAAAGGCTCTGCGGGTGAATTCTCAGCGTTATTTCTTATTGAAGACAAAATTGATGCTCAGTTCACAGCCGATCAACCGGAACGATATCGCAAGCGTGCCGAAATGGTCAGGAGCGAGAGGGGCAACACTGTGTCGATGACGGTGATTGTGGCTCCCAGACGTTACTTGGAGAACGTATCAAGTGAATCGTTTGACATGAAGATCGCTTATGAAGAGCTTATCGAGCAGATCCAGTCGCCCGATGAACAGCCTTTATCGGAAATCGAACGAAGGAAAGAGCATCGCTCGCTGATGTTGGCCCATGCAATCGAGAAATGCCGACGAGGCGGACAGCGGGTCAACGACGACGAGAGAACGCAGTTCTTCGATGACTACTTTGACATCGTCCGGAAGAACGAGCCTGCACTTCAGCAAAAGCCACGTCGAGGGCGGAGCCTCGGGAGCGACAAATTCTTCTACGACATTACCCCGCGTCTTTCGGCCGGCGTAGGGAAATTGTTTCTGGAGCATCGATTGAAGGAGGGGTGGGTGGGGATTGAATTCCGAGGATGGGGCTCACGGCGAGAGTGGTATGTTCCCAAGTTACAGGGCATCATCGACGAAGACATGACAATTGATCAGCCAAGCGGCAAAACAATCATCCGCGTACAACTTCTTGGGTTGCCGCGTTTGGACTTGAACAAACCAATCTCCGAGCAGAGCGACAGTGTGAAGAATTGCGTGCATGGGGCCGCACGATTGCTCAAGTGGTATCGAGCCCATTACAGCAAGCTCGAAGACTGGGTTAAGAGTGGTTGACCAACGCAGGGCTCGGCTTCACGAGGCGACGAGGATTTGGCGGCAGAATCTTAACGTCGTGCGTGTCACTATTGTCACCCCTGTTGAGCTTGCTGCTGGATCAAGGTCCGCTCGTGAAACTCCGCCGTCACTTGTTCACCCGCTGCCACTCCCAACGCTTGTTCCACAAACTTGCTCGCCTCCCTACACTCCGCCCCGCTAAACCCCTTCGTCTCCAGTCGTGTTTCACCAGTCGGCGACACGATGATTTCGATTGTCTTGTTCAAGCGGCACCTCCGACGTTGATGGTCAGTTTCACGCTGCCGTCTGACAGCTGGGCCTCGGTCACGCTGTGACCCTGGCGACGAGCTTCGATCTTGGCCCTTTCGATGGCGTACGATTGAAGGAACGCGTCCAAGTGTCGCTGCTCGCCCCACTTGCCGTTATAGTTGTCGTACTTCAATTCGCCGGACGACAAATTGCAGACAACCGGATATCGCCAGTCTGGCAACTGCACGCCCAGACCGTTGGCATGGCCGCTGTACAACCGATGCGTGCCGTCAACGGGCGGCGGCAGACGAAGTCGATTACATCCGGCTCGCACGGCGTTGGCATCGCGGACTTCGGTTTTGATGTTTACGATGTGGCTCAATGGATGGCTCCTTGGTAAGTGTCAAGGTAATCAATAAAGAGAGCTGTGGGCAGGAAAGTGAAGAAAACGCGTGTGGACTTGCCGACGGCTTGATCGGATTGGTCGAAGTTGAATGATGTTGGAGCGACCATACCACCCGAAGCAGTCAGGCATTGTTCGCCGCTCTCTCGACTGCCGTTTCGATTGCTTCGATCATGGCTGGAGTGTCGATTTCGATACCGGCACAGGCCATTGTCAGTATCAAAGCCTCGATTCCGCCGATTGCACAGTTGTAGTGCTCTCGGTCGATCATCTGCTGTTCACTTTCCAACCCATCAATGTCTCCGGCACTACCATCACAGTCGGCGTAGCAGTCAGCGACGGAGCAGTATGGGCAGACATCCTTAGCGGTACTGGTTACGGAGCCGCCTCCGCTTGCCCCAATTACAGACATTTCGTAGCACGGCAGGTGCCATTCAAAACTCGCCATCGTTTGTTCCTTTTTACGAAACATGCATCTGCCAATCACAGCTGTAGTTGAATTTCAGTAAAGTGGGTGCGAGTAAGTTCAGGGAACCTGATGGTCGTTTACTCCGCGACCTCTAGCGTGGAGCACAAGCCAAGACTAATGCGTCCACTTGGTGGTGTCAGAACGGCGGATCTTCAACCAGTGCGGGCGGAGTTTCGCGTTCGATGCGTTGTCGATCAGCCGTGGTCGGCAATGCAAGCTGTTCGACACCAATGAAATTCTGGATCAGCACTTCACTGATGTCCTCATCTGGTGTACGCAGGCCGTGCAGCAAGTACCAGCACAGCACCAACGGCAAGGCGGCGACCAGTAATACGCCGGTTGTCTGGATCGCGGGAGCAATCAGCGATTCAAAGCGACGCTCAGTCGCGATTGCCTTTCGTTCTGACTCCAAGTTGTCACGTTGTTGTTGCAGGTCGCGTTGCAGTTCATTGTGTTCGTGTCGTGACTCGGCGATGGCGTTTACGAGTTGCTTGCTCCCTTCGGCGAGTTCGTGCTGCGTACGAGCGACCTCCTGGCGTTGTCTGACAACTTCCTGGCTGGTGTCGGCGAGCTGGTGGACCAGGCGTTCATCGGGCGAGTCACATCCGACCGCGATCACCAGGATGATCACGAAAGTACCGATGCTGTTCTTCATCAAGGTTGGGTCTCCAGAAGGCAAGAAGACGGTTCAGCAGCTTCTGCAGGCAGCGTCGAAACCGCACCTCGCGAACGAGCAAGGCGACGGCGACGAGCAATGCAAACGAGAAGCTGGCGACGACGGTGTGATTCATAGGCGAGGACTCCAGAAAGTGCGAAAAGAGCGGGTTGGAAGAGCTATGCCGTGGGCATCAGTTGATTGTGACGCGGGGAAGCCATTTATTTAGAGCTTTCGCGTGCCTAGCGGTCGCGTGTCAGAACCCACCACAGTTGATTGGCAAGGATCGCTGGTGACGTGAATGTTCCGGCAGGATATTATCCACCACTATGTCGCCAAATGGCTCCAGGTGAACCAACACATCACGTAGAGTCGGAAATTCGGCGACCAACTTATCTTAGACTTGGTGGCCGATCCGATGTCCTTCCGCCACCGTTAAGGACTGATCGACTTCGATGTGAATGTCGGCGAAGTATTCCAGCCCGGACTTGCGAACCCACAGTGTTTCAACGGCCTTCACATCCGGGACGTTTTCTGCCGCCGTCTTGATTTGCTGAACCAACTCGTCGTTGGCTTGCAAGTCCATGAGTTCGCTACAACTCTTGCGGAACAATTGACTGCCTAGGGTTCCATAAATCGGTACTCCCTACTTCTTAGCAGCGTTCACGATCAGAAGGATTACTCCGGCGATGCAGCCAAGGCCGATGACCGAGTAACCGACCCTGAAGACCATAGCGTTGCTCGTCGGCTCAAAGGTCGCCAAGAAGCCGAAGACGCAAAATGCTGCCACAGCGAACAGCAGAAGTGAACCGATGATGACGACAATGATCTTCATGAGAATAGTATTCGATCTGGCTATTTCTTTGGGAAGACATGCTCTTCCTGTTCCTGTTGATGACCGCAGGCCGAGCAACAATACACGACCTTGTAATGGTCGAATTCGACTTTCGAGTCGCCATCCAGAAACTTTCGGCTGACTTCCCGAATTGCACGCCGCTGACGGCACTTTTTGCATCGAGTGCCCGACAGGGACTTCGGCCCGTCAACTGCCCGGTTGAAAAGCATGAGAAGCACAATTCCGGCAGTGATAAGGAGTAACGCCCCACAAACGACAGCGATCAGCAATGCGTATGTCGTGTACCGGACAATCGGAAAATAGATACTGGCGAAAAGTACGGTAAGCAGGCCAACTGCTACCAACACCAGATTCACTCTGTCTCTGTTAATCACGGGAAGTGGTTCGCTCTATGGGACAGTTAGAACTCGCACGCCGCCGACATCCTCGCCAGCGACTCTGGATCGGCGAGTCGGTGATCGGCACCGACCTCAATCAACGCTGACTTCGGCAGGCCGCTGTTGCTGACGAGTTCCAGACTGTTGGCAAACGGCACGACAACATCGGCCCGGCTGTGCAAGATGATCGTGTTGGCTTTGACTTTCGTGGCCGTGCCCCATTTTTTCCATGCGGGGCAGAGCAATACCAGCGGCGTATCGCCCGACTCGATATTCACTGCCACGGCACCGCCCCGCGATGAGCCGACGACCACATCGGGATGATATTGGTCGAACTCGACCTGGGCAATCCTGACGGCCTCCGCGAAATCATCATCCGGGAGAGCCGGGTTGAAGACGGTGTGGCCAGCGTCTCTCAAGAAGATTGGCTTGCGACCCCCAGGGACGGAAGTCCAGCCGTGGAGGAAGAGGATGTTCATTGGTCTGGACGACTCCACTTGCCTGAATCCGGCAGTCCGGCAGCGGCGAAGACCTGATCCACGAACTCATCCCGTTCCCGCCGATCTTTCCGCTGGTGGCTGGAATCGTCCAACTCAACGCCTGCCAGCGGCTTCATCGTCGTCGGGTGACACAGCAGAAAGTCGACGTGCTTACGGTCAATCTTGTTTCGGTAGCTTTGATTCTCGTTCGGCCTGGCAACGAAGAACACGTCGTTCAGATTCACCTTGGGGCAGACAACGGCTTTGTTGGCGACGGCGGAAACCAGAACGCGATAGAATGAATGCTCGGCGGGCGACAAGAAGTCGTCGCGAAGACGATATGGCAAGGCACTGGTCGGTGCGGAGCCGCCGCCCAGATTGATTCCGAACAGGCTGAGAATCGCGGCTAGACAGCCCTTTGGTTCGTTGCTTGATTTGGTCATCGCCGCCCCCTTGAGACTGAAAGCTGGTATTGTGGCGAGGTGACGTTGGCGTGTCGAGCGGGCGAATCGCACGCTAGAATGCCGCCGGAAACCCAACGCCGCTGACAGCGGTATTTGGTATTGACGAACGACCTGAGCAGAACGAGTGAGATAATGCCCCACATGCCACCGATTTGGACCGAACACCCCTTGGGGTTCTTGGATTTGGAGGACGATGCAGCCGAGCGTTACCGCTTGGGGGCGTCCGATCCTTTGATACGAAACGACGCGATCCGTTGCTGCGTTCGCAATTGCCCTCACTGGCTCGCGAAACGCAGTCGCGGCAAACAGGCTCCCAACTCTGTCTGCCCGGATCACGGTATCAGTGTCTCGACCAGTCCAACGTATGTGTTTGACGACTATCGCAGAAACTTCATCATCGATGCGGAGAAACTGGACCGATTCACGAAACTCAAAGTTGAGTCCTGGCGGCTGGGCAATGAACGAAGCGAAGATGCGTTGAGTTGGAATGTTTTTGTTGGGTTGACTCGTCTCAACGAGCTGACTTCAGCATTTCGGAATCTGATTGGCATCGAAGCAGAGAGCGAACCAGAACTCTATCTGTGGGGAATCAGGTACTCGCAGGAGGAGCCGCAAGTGTGGGATAAGTTAATTGAGATCCGCGATGTCTTAGAGCGACGTGCTGGCATTCCCACCGAGCCTGACATTATTCTGCGGATACCAGGACGGGCAATCGTCCTCATCGAAGCCAAGTTCGGTTCACCGAACGGTACGCTCTCAGGGCAGGAAGAGCGATTCGGGGAAGTGTCCGAGTTTCTCCACCTTTATCCGGGCGTGGCTGGCAAAGCCGATCCTCTCGACCGCGAATGGATTGAACAGCAGAAACCGAGTGCCGTTTTGCAACAACTTGTGCGGAACATCATCTTTGCCCAATGGTTGGCTGGCGACGGCGAGAAGCCGATCGTGGTCAATCTTGTGCGAGAATCAGAGGAGCGGGATGTCGCGGACAAGATCGCCAACCACCTTGCTCCTGACAGTCCGGTTTCATTCAGGCGATGCACTTGGGAATCGCTTTTCCGGCTGCCAACGCTTTCTAGGGATGACGCTCAGCCATTGAAGCGTTATCTCGTCAACAAAACGAACCGCTTGGCCAAAGCTTTCCGACTTTGAAGACTCCCCAGAGATCGACCATGCTGGAGTTCAGCTGCGAGTGTGGTGGTTATTGGCTAACGGACTAACTGTACGAACCAGATAAGTCACTCGTCGATCTTCTGCCCGATCATGATGCGGTGGCCGTCCGGCGTCACCAGACCGAATTCACGCATTCCCCACGGCTGACTTGTCGGCACGCTGAATGTCGCTGCGTCTTTCGCTTTGATGTCGTCGTAGTAGCCATCGACGTCGTCAACAACGAGATAGGCAAAGTACGAGTGGTCGCCCAATTCGACAGGTGGGATCGCATCCGGGCACGTCCCCAACATTACAAGGAGATTGTCCTTGCTGACAAATCGCCAGCCGTCATCGGCGACCGGACTTGAGTCGAAACCTAAAACGTCGATGAAGAAGCGGGCCGTCGTTACTGCGTCTGGGACCGCGAGCACGTAATGGTTCTTCAGGATTGTTGCCATCGCTGCGGGGCCCACATGCTGCTGAAAGGCAGAATTGTCGCTCGTCGGGATGGACGTGTCGAGCGGGTGGATTGAACGCTAGAATGCCTCCCATGCGTCTCCCCGAATCGAAAATAAAAGCTGCCATCCACCACCCTGAAGAAGAGGTCCGGCTGACGGCCCTGCGTTACTTCACCGACTCGCTCAACAACGATGCTTCGGTGATGCCGCTCGTGATCAAGGCAGTCGAGACTTTCGGCATCGATAGTGCGTTTCGGATTCTCCGAGACGCAGAACGACTGCCGCAGACCGAATCCACCATCGACTGGCTGATCGACCAGCTACACCGCAGTGACCTCGACCTCGCCAGCATCGACAACGACAACTATCGGTTTGCCGTTGCTCTGGTTCTATGCGATGCCGAACCGTCGCTGATCGCCCATCGAGAGCCGGAGATCCGAAAAGCTCCACTGTTTCCGCGAGAGCTTGATAAGTGGATTTCCGAAACCGTTTTAGCCGCCTCGTGGAACTGGGAAGTTGCCTGGAAGAAGTTCCTCGAATGTGCCGACAAGTTGAGCCGGAAACGTAAGTGGTCCCCTACTGATCACCGACGCCTTCACCATCTGAACGGACTGCTGGCTCGACATCGCGACGGCGAAGCTCAACTGCTTGCATTGCTCCGCCGCGAAAAACACGGCCTCGATCCTGAACTTGCCGAGTGGATTGATTCGCATGTCGTCAAATTAGCCGGATTGATGCGGCTGGATGCAGCCATCCCGTTCCTTATCGAGAGAAGCCACCTCGCCGAAGACGACATTGCCGATGAGTGTGGCGACGCTCTGGGCAGTATCGGCACCGACGCGGTTGTCGAAGCAATCACCAGCGATTGGGAATGCGGCGACTTCAATTTCCGGACCATCATGTGCTCGGCCCTGGAGAGGATCCACACTGACCAATGTGCCAAGGCGTGTCTTGAGTTCTTGTGCGATGAGCAAGACGGCGAAGTTCAGCTGGAACTTGGCCATGCTTTGCTGGCACATTTCGAGTTCGATGGCGTTGATCTGGTTCAGCAATTGGTGGAGAGCGGCGGCGACGACCTTCATCCAGACGAGCGTGACTTGCGTTCCCGACTGGTTGCTGCGGCCACGATCATGGGGACGCCGTTTTCCCAATATGAAGAGTGGCACGATGAGGCGGTGCGGACGAACTATGGTTGGTTCGAGTACGAACGGAAGCGGATTGCGGAGAATTTTGGAGCCTGAAGAGCGTTTCTATAACGTGACGGGCGAGCAGAATCGATTTGGTACGATACCGCCTTGAAGTCATCATCCCGCAACTCGGTAGCAACTGCATCTAAGTCGAATCCATCTTGATCGAAAGCAACCGCGATTCTCAAATGCTGACCATTGGTCCGCATTTGGCATCCGTGACCAGAAAGCGACGAACGCTAGTAACTTCCGACCAACTGTAGAATCTTGCCGACGCCGCTAGAGCTACGCGATCAGCCCGTGCCTTTTGAGGAACCGAAACATGTTGTTCGCCCAGGAGTCTGTTGATGCGATTAGCCAGACATTCAGTTTGATGCCGCTCATCGGACTGATCGTTGCCACTGCCGTTTGTGCCTTGACGATCCTGTTCATCGTGCTTTTCCTTCGCCATCTGCGATTCACTCGCGAGAAATTGCACGCAGAACGATTGAAGATGATCGAAGCGGGATATCCGCTCGAAGAAGCCGAGTCGACCAAGCGTCGGCAGCAGTACATGCACAACGCGTTCTGGATTTCGTTTTGGATGGTCTTCTTGGTGCCGTCAGCAGCATTCTCCGCAGCGGCCACGGCAACCGACCGGAGAGAGCTTGAGGGCTACACAATAGCCATCTGGATCAGTGCCTCTGCCGCCAGCGTAGCCGCCGTTGTCTGTGCAGCGGTACTGATGATCTCTTCCCGGTGTTCGCGGGAAGATGTCGGCGACGGGCAGATGCCGATGAAGAAACAGAAGCCGCTTGACTAGACCGCTGATCTTTATTCTGTCGCAGGAGTGCCCCGCACATGATCGCCCTCATTGCCCACGACAAGAAGAAAAGCGAATTGCTCGAATTCGCTCGCGGACACGTCGAGTTCTTCTGCACCCACAAACTGGTTGCCACCGGCCACACCGGTAAGTTACTCCACGATGAAATCGGCCTTGAAGTTGAACGCGTTGCTCACGGTCCCGATGGCGGTGACTTAATCATCGGTGGCCGCGTGGCCGAAGGAAAGGTCGAGGCCGTGTTATTCTTCCGCGATCCGCTGACCGCCCAACCGCACGAGCCAGATGTGTCGGCGTTGATGCGAGTCTGCGATGTGCATTCCGTGCCGCTGGCGACGAATCCGGCGACGGCGGAAGCGGTGGTGGAGTGGATGGATAGGGGCCAGCCACGTCAGATTTCACCGTCATCCATCGGGTCTCCGGGTAGTTTCACTTGAATCTTGGAACCGTTACCATCGCATCTGCACAATCACAAGCGGAATGGTGCCATGGGGAAGCGAAGGATTCTGGTTCAGTGGATAGGTCATAGCGATCTGCGAGCGATGGCGGCGACGCTGCCTGCGGCCAAACGCACTGAGATCCTCAACAAGCTCAAGGGACCGCAACCGCAGGAAGGCGACCGAGGTCCAACCAAGACGCTCCTGGAGACTCAGGATTTCGACGAGGTCCGGCTCTTAAGTAACTATGCCGCAGACTGGAACAAGCAATTCCTCTCCTGGCTCGGCGGCAAGGCACACCTAGTCAAGGTCACACTCAAGAAGCCCACTGACTATGCTGCAATCTTCAAGATCGCCGACGACGAGTTGGCTGCGATTCGCAAACGCAAAGATGGGCCGAACAGCGAGCTATGTCTCCATCTAAGTCCAGGCACGCCTGCGATGGCTGCTGTTTGGCTTCTACTCGGAAAGACAAGATACCCGGCCACGTTCTACGAGACATACGGCGGAGAGTCGTGGATCACCGACGTACGCTTCGACCTGACCGTCGATGTGATCCCCGAGATTTTCCGCGATCCAGACGTGTATCTACAACATCTTGCGTCCGAGAGCCCTGCACAGGTCGAAGGATTTACCGAGATCGCAGGTGATAGCCGAGCGATCCGTGACGCTGTGGGCCGAGCGAAAAGAGCTGCAATGCGAGGTGTCTCGATCCTGCTGCTGGGAGAAACCGGGACTCGTAAGGACATGTTCGCGAAAGCCATCCATCTCGCCAGTCCTCGCCGGGAGAGGCCATTTCGAGCCATCAACTGTGCCGCCCTGTCAAAGTCACTTCTCGAATCCGAGTTATTCGGTCATGTAAAGGGAGCCTTCACCGGTGCCGACCATCCGAGAGTCGGGGCGTTCGAGGAAGCTCACGGTGGCACATTGTTTCTGGACGAGGTGGGTGAGTGCGATTTCGAGACGCAGGCAAAACTACTCCGTGTGCTGCAGCCAGTCACTGACGAAGGGGCGAGTATTCGGATGATTCGTCGTCTTGGCGACGATAAGGACAGAAAGGTTGACGTCAGGGTCATCGCCGCCACGAACAACGACCTGCACAAGTCGATCAGAGACGGCAGCTTTCGCGAGGATCTGTACTACCGTCTTGCTTCACTCGCAATAACGTTGCCGCCACTCCGCGAACGAAAGAGTGACATCCCCAAGATCGCCGGAAAGCTCCTTGCCCAAATAAACAAACAGTTCGCCGCCGAGGAGCCCAACTACAAACACAAATCTCTTTCTGCCTCCGCAAATGAGTTTGTGAAGAAGCACACTTGGCCAGGCAATGTGCGGCAACTCTATAACGCACTGGTACAAGCTGCTGTGCTGACCGACGGAGAAAACATTGGACATCAGGAACTGGCGGCATCTATCGGTGAATTGTGCGAATCAAGTGGCTCGTTGGCTGGTGTAATGGATCGACCGCTGGGCGACGGACTCGACTTAGAGGAGCACCTCAACGACATACGACGCAATTACTTACGCCGTGCGATGGAGGAGGCAAGGGGAATCAAGGTGAAGGCTGCTCGTCTGTTGGGAATGAAGAACTATCAGACCTTCGATGCACAACTGAAACGCCTCGAAGTCGATGGAGAATGGAGCCCCCGTGACTAACCAGATCATCACCCCACCATCGTTCGGCACGCCACGTGCCTTATATACCAGGCATGTACGTGAAAGCCACACTTTCGCTAGTCGACTCAACAACAGCAAATAGATATCGCCAAGCCATCTTAACGCCGATTGCGGGCTAAGGCGTAATACAAGGACGACGACATGATCACCGGCATTGCCATCGAAAACTTCAAGGGCATCCGAGACCGCATCGAACTCGAATTGAAGCCGATTACCTTGCTCTTCGGCCCCAACAGTGCGGGCAAGAGTACGGTACTGCAAGCTCTTCACTATGCTGCTGAAATCTTTGACCGCCTAAACACCGACGCCGATCAGACAGTTTCTGGCGGCGAATTCGTGAATCTCGGTGGTTTCAGAAACTTGGCACACGCTCATAATTTGGAAGAAACCGTCCGGCTGCGAGTTGAACTGTCGGAGGTGAACTTTGAAGTCGATTGGGGTGAAGGGCTTCTTGAGGAACATTTCGGCCTTCCGGAAAACCTTGCTGTTGAAATTGGCGTCCGGTGGGACGACGTCCGATCCTTGGCTTATGTCGAGACCTACGAGCTGTACCTGAATGGGATGTTTTTTGCTGAGGTCAAGTTCGATCCAAATGAAAGTAAACCTTGGATCTCGCGGCTCAATGTCGGGGTAGACTACACGTGTTTGTTGGCGATCGGGGAGTTTAAGAGTGACGAAGAGTGTGAAGAAATGGTTGCTCGCGGGATGGATGTGTACGAATCGGCGTTATCTTTCTACCGCCGGAATACGATCGAGTTCTTTCAAACCATCGCGGAGCCTGGCCCGGAGTCTGACACACAGGTTTCTTTCCGTCTGTTGCTTCAGGATCAGCCATCCGCCTTGCCTCGACCCGGCGGTCAGTTCAAGTTGGCTTACAAACATGGGTATGCCCCATCTGGCTTCGGTTTTCTCTCGGACATGGATTTTGACTTTTTCGGTTATGATAGCGAGCCTGACGATCAAAAAAGACGTCAATTCCGGCGTCGGGAGATGGGCCATGAGTTCGCACACTTCATATCCAGAGTTCTAACGATCCCCATCGATCTCGTACGCGAGCAGCTCAGAGCATTCCGCTATCTCGGTCCCATCCGAATTCTTCCTCCTCGCAACTTTGTACCCCAAAAGTCAAGCCGCCACTCGAAAGGGCTTGATCGAGAGCATTGGTCGTCGGGGCTTGGTGCATGGCACGCCTTGTATCGCCAGCACAATTCATTGATACCGCAAGTGAATCGTTGGCTGGCCGACAAGGAACGGCTCGACTCGGGATACAGAATTCGACGGAAAGATTTTAAGGAATTGGAGCTCAGTGACCCTGCCGTCGCCACACTTCTTAGCGGTCAAAAACTTAACGATGATATGAGGCTTGACCTGGAGAGTCTTGCAACTAAATCTCGGCTCGTCGTCATCCCAACAGCCACTGACATCGAACTTCAGCCAGCCGACATCGGGATTGGCATATCGCAAGTCGTGCCCGTTGTCGTCACTGCGATGGACGGAGCCAACAAATTGTCTGCCATCGAGCAACCAGAACTGCATCTGCACCCGCGAATACAGGCAGAGCTAGGCGATCTGTTCATCGAAGGGGCGAAGTCAAGCGGCGGGCAATTTCTAATTGAAACCCACAGCGAGCACCTAATTCTTCGGTTGTTGCGTCGGATTCGTGAAACCGAAAAGGGTACGGCAGATGCGGAACAACAGCTACGCACAGATGACCTAGCGGTGAATTACGTTCGACAGAAAGACGGATGCTGCCAAGTCACTCAAATCGACGTTGATGTCAAGGGAGAGTTCATTCAACCGTGGCCAGACGACTTCTTCGAGATTGATTTCTACGAGAGGTTCGGCTGATGCTCACGGAATTTGCTTTCACACCTTCAATCTTCGATGAGGATGCTCACGAAGACAAAGAAGCATGGCGGGAACAGCTCAAGGAGTTGGGACGCAACTTGTTTCCGCGTGTCTCGGCGTGTCCAGTCGTCGTTTCGGACCTCTACGCCGGAAGCTGGAACCAGGTTGCTGATCAGACCGTCAAGAGGATCAAGGACCAGCGTGCTCGACTGCTCTGTGAAGGCATTTTGCAAAAAATGCGAGAGACGCTGGTGAGTCGCCCTGTGTGTGGCGACTGGCCAGACGAGGATATTGCGTGGGGGCGGGAAGCGATTGCTTCGGACAAGGCCGAGTCAATCGAACGCATCGTCGCCAACGCCGCCACCAAAAACGCTTTGCTGGAAGAATACAAACTGATCCGCTCTCTGGAAGAAGTCGAGGAAGGTGGCTTCTGGCGAGGCATCGTATCAGACGCTTCTCCGAAAATGATCATCAAAGATCAGATTGAATTGCTGAAGAAGCTCTGGATGCACTCCGAATGGATCGCACTTATCAATCCGTTCAGTTGCGGCAACGAGCAGGATTTTGCGTTGCACTTGATTAGTGAAGCGTTTGGTCGCTCATCCGACTTTGGCAGGCCGCACTTTGAGTTGCACGGCCAGGACGACAAAAAGTGGATGAACATCGTCAATCAAGTCAAGAGTCGCCTAAGCGTTGGGCAGACCGTCTATATGTACCACTGGCCTAAACTTCTTGATCGCATCATCCTTGCTGGATCGTATTCAAGGGAGTCTGACGGCACAAAGAAGAAGACTGTGCGTTGGGGAGTTTCGATGAGTCACGTTGCCCACGGCAATGAGCCGTCCGCACCACCAACTGAGTGGAAATTGCTCCGCACGGAACCGCTTGACTACTGGTTTCGCAAGCACGTCAAGGAAGACGCCGCTGGCAAGCCTACACCAATACCAATTACGCCGGTCACTGTTTAGCGAATATGCCTGATTCATCAGCATTTCAACCCGCCAGCTTGTCCGACTGAGGTCGCAGCCCGACAGCTGTGGTGCCGTTCTGTCTGTGAACAGTTCGGGGCCTGAAGGTCAATACGCGGTCTTGCTCGACGGCAAGCAGCGAATGTTCTTTGCATCGCAGTTGGTCGCGGACGAGCAGGTTGTGGTTGCAACCGAGAGACTCTCGGCGGATGAATGTCGGGCACTCTTGACTGCCAGGTACATCAATCACCCCGGTACGTCCACGTTGTACTCTCTCAATGCGGCTCGGATTAACTTCGTTGCGTAGTGTCGAGAATGTGTGCTCGGCGTCAGGTGTTTGCTACGCTAGAGATGCCGTTTTACAAGATTGATCGCGAAGTTACGAAAACGAGTATGTAGCTCGCCAAATCGCATGAAGATGGTGAGAGGAACGATGTCGACTCCGACCATACCTCTTGGTAGCTGCGAGCAATGACACTGCTTACTTTTCCTCGTACAGGATGTGGCTATGGTTGATCGCCTCGACTCACCGTCTTCTCCAAGCGACGACCTTCAAAACTTTACGAACCGTTATGAAGAGCTGGACGCGTTCCGATGCTCGCTGAACAAAACAACTCTTCCACTCCCGGTGCAGATGTATTATGGCGTCGGCGGCAGTGGGAAAAGTTGGTTGATCGCCCGTCTTCGACGCGAGCTTGGAGTTGAAGTTCCAAATGCATGGCTCGACTTTAGTCCGGCAACCGGCGGTGCTCTATATCAAGCTGACAGTGCTGCTGCTCTCTGGGAGCTGAGGCGACAGTTCCAGCCTCTTGAGTGTGTTCGATTTGACCTAGCATTCAATTGGCTTCGCTTCAAACAAGGGTGCCGAGAAGAACCGAGAGTTCGGGCAAACAATGTCATGGGCAAGCTGTGGGAGCTATTGCAAGAAGCGGGTGATGACGTTCTTGAACGAATTCCGGGGAAGCGGCTTACTAAGTGGTTTGGAGAACATCTTGCCAAGGACGCTTGGGAGAAACTGAAAGACAGTGAGCCCGTCCGCTGGCTGATGAGCAAGGCAGGCGAGGATGACTTTGCACGACTTAGTCGTATGACGCCGCACGAAATCTATCCGCTACTGCCGCGTCGCCTCCTCTTGGATTTGCGAGAACGGCTTCCGACGCACTACCACAAGCGAGCTTGTCGCGGCGTTGTATTTCTGGATAGCTACGAGGCACTGTTGCGTTGGGGCGACGGTTTCGCCCAAAGCCACCACCACCAGCGTTGGGTGCGAGAGTTATTCGCTCCGGACTCCCCTGTCATGCTTGTGATTTGCGGTCGTGATCGACTGGCGTGGGAGGAGGCTGATGCCGACTATGCGAACCCAGAGTTCTTGAGGCAGCGACTTGTCGGCGGACTCTCAGAAGTTGACAGTCGGAAGTTCCTTAACAAGTGTGGAATCGATGATGAAATGTTACTGAAGGCAATTCTACGCGTTAGCCCGGATGAAAACTCCGCGACTAACGGCAAACTGGCATTCCATCCCTTCAGTTTAGGACTATGTGCAGATACCGTTTACGCGGATTCTTACCGAGGTGTCAGAACTAATCCAGACACGTTCGATCTTTCGCCCGGTGACAAACGTGAACTCGCACTGCGTTTCTTGCGATCGCTTGGCGATCCCGATATCGAGTTGTGGATAAAAAGGCTTTGCCTAACGCCACGCTTCGATCATGAAGTTGCAAGTGTTTTGTTCTCGGAAAGCAGAACGATTGCATGCGACGCAGCACTTAGCAGGCTTGATAGGTTCAGTTTTGTTAACCATCGGCAACAGAGCGGTTGGTGGACGATCCATGTTCAAATGCGACGAGCTGTCGAGCAACTGAACGTCGATGCCGAGACGGATCATCGCCGATGGATAGAACTCTGGTCTCAACGAAGTAGTGATCATTGTGACGAATACGCAGCGTTGCGGTGGTATCACATCTGGTGTGTCGACCCTAGTGCAGCGAGACGAGAGTGGATTGAACTCGCCACTTCAGCAAGACGGCACTTGCAGATGACGAAGCACTATTCACTCTTGTCTTGGTGGGGACCGGTAGATTTGGAGTCACTTTGCCAACGACCTGAGTCTATCGATTCGATGACAGCCGCCGTGCTTAACGACCTTGGACTCGAATACTGCAACGCAACCGTTGGTGACCGTGCAGCGAACATCGGGCAGGCGATTGTCTTATATCAAGCGGCGTTGCGTTTCTATTCGGCAGAGAAGGACACGAACAACTGGGTGATAACTCAGAATAATCTTGGCACAGCATTCCTCGAACTTCCTGTTGGGGATTTCGCACAGAATGTGCACACAGCGATTCAATGCTTTGAATCCTCGCTTAGATCCTGTACTAGAGAAGAAAACCCGCAGGCATGGACGATGGCGAAGATGAACTTAGGGAATGCCTACCAGAAAGTTCAATCAGGCGACCGATGCGGCTACTTCAATAAGGCGATTCAGTGCTATGAGTCCGTACTCACACTGTACTCCGAAACTAAGAATCCAAACGCGTGGACAATGGCCATGAATAATCTTGGCATCGCATTTCAAGATCACCCAGCTCCTGAGCGACAGGAACACCTACGTCGAGCCATCGACTCATTCAAGGCTACGTTGAGAGTCCATACTGAGTGTGATTTCCCGAAAGAGTGGGCAATGACACAGAACAACTTGGGAAAGGCATATCGCTCACTCTCGGACAACCGAAACGAGAACCTCAGACGAGCGATTTCGTGCTACAACAATGCCCTTCGTGTGCGATCAGAAGTTGAGTTTCCGGATTTTTGGGCAACGACGCAGAATAACTTAGGGGTCGCATACTCGGAACTAACAGATGGCGACGTTCACGAGAATCACCTGCGTGCGATTGCGTCATTTGAAGCAGCACTTCGCGTCCGAAAGGAGCATAGCTATCCAAGAGAGTGGGCAGCAATTCAGCACAACCTGGGAAACACGTTTTTAACGACCAAAGAACCCAATAAAACATTTAACCTCAATAAGTCCATCGAGTACTATGAATCTGCCTTACGAGTTCGCAACGAAGAGTCGCTTCCCCGCGAATGGTCGTTGACGAAGTCGATGCTTGCGACGGCATGGTTGCAACTCGGAATCGACAGTAGGTGTGCAGCCCATTTCGATTCTGCGATTAGCTGTTTCTGTGATTCGCTTCGTAAGCTCGCCAAGGAGGATTCACCAGAGCAATGGGCAATGGCACAGATAAATCTCGCTAAGAGCTACGCTGCTTTGGGTGACGAAAAACCTGATCACCGTCGAAAGGCGATTGATCACTTTACACTGTGCCTCGGCGTGTATTCGGAAGAAAGGAATCCGGATGAATGGGCAATAGCGAACTACGACTTGGGGCTGACGTACTCATTGATGTTCGACGGCCCTGAAAGTGTTGAGAGGGAGCTTGCCATTAAATGCCTTGAAGCGACTCTTCGCGTTTACAACGAATCGAGCTATCCACAACAGTGGGCGTCTACGCAGTATTGTCTCGGGCAACTGTACGTTCCCAAGGAAGACCCAAGCAACACCCTGGCATTCCGACGAGCAATTGAATGTTTTGACGCGGCACTTCGAGTCTATGATCGGGGAAGTAATCCGATAGAGTGGGCGAAGACGAAATGGTATTTGGGAAGCTGCCATGGCAACCTCGCCAGCGAGAACGAAGGTGACGACGCGGCAACTGCGGTCGAGTGCTTTGAGGCCGCCCTCACGGTGTTCACGAAGGATTTATACCCTGATGCTTGGCAAACCATTCAAAAGTGTCTCGTGCTTGTAGGAACTCGCGATACGGATGGAGACAGCTACACCTAGTGCATCCGATGTCCTTCAAGTGTGGCTTTCGTGGTTGACTGTCGAGCACAAGCATACGATCAACCGACGAGAGACGCCAGCGAATAGACGACGGCTAGGTAGCTGAACACAACCGTCAGTCCGTTGTAGCCCGTTTTCAGAACCGCACTTGTCAGATACGGCTTGGCATCGAAGACAAAGAACTGAACGACCAGTCTGGCCGCCCAGAAGAACGCGATAAACGCACAGACGGCCCGTGCTAACAATGTTCCGCCTGTTAATTCGCTGGCACACGCCACAGACAACAGTCCGAAGCCAATAATTACCAGCACGATGAACAACCCATGCACCCAGACTAACTGCCTGGACAAGCCGTCGAGTCTTCCCAGCGATTCTTTCCAGTCGAGTACTTTGGGCACCAACGCACTCGCGATCAGAATGCCAAAATGAAGAATTCCGCCGACGAAGATTAGTAATTCCAGGTTCATCACAATGCTCGCAACATGGGAACGACAACGTGTTCAATGAAGGGACGATGGAACAGCAATCCAACTGGTCCCAAGATCACTCCCGCACAATAGACCCATCCAATAACAGTCTTTCCAAGTCCGATTCGTCTGCCGATTCGGCTTCGTTCAAACAACAACGCGAGCCCTTGAATGATGAAGTACAAAGTCGGCAATCCGTAACCGGCACGGGCAGCCGTCGAAATCACGACATCATGGATAACGCCTGACACGACAAACACGGCCATCGTTGCCCCAGTCACGCCGAATGAGCCGGAGAATGGTCGAAATACAAACGCATGTGCTAGATCGCGAAACGCTAGATTCCACCGGCGGCCCCAGAAGTCGCTGAGTGACGATGCCATAACGGGTGCGTTCATAATGGGAACGGCATGGATGCCAGATTCCCGCCATAGGTTCGACAGCAAGTGAATTAAACCAAAGTGCAACACGAACGCGATGCCCGTCATGCCGATCCAACCGCCGAGCAGAGGATGCAAGGAGATCACGGACTTGGACAAGATGATCAGGGCCACGCCGAGCATCAGCTTGAGCGTCGCGTTAAGCCATTCGATTGGTCTAGCCCTGCTTGTCGACCGATCCTGATCCAGAAACGACGTCGCGTCCATACCCGGCCAGAGCAGCAAGTAACTCAGCGTTCGCCAATTCGTCGGCAATGTTACAGCACAGTCCGCGAACGTCAGCCACTTAAATCCCGCGTAGAGTGCAAATGACAGGGACCACATGAAGATCCAGGCTGGCCAATCAGCTCCCAGCATCAAGACCACCGCAGGAAACACCAGCAAGGGCATCCACGATGCGATCTTCGGCGTGTGTCGAATTGATCGTGGTTCAGAAACTGTGGCCATCACTCGCTCCGGTGAACACATCTCTGTCGGAGTAGTAACCGCAGCGTATGGCCGGAATTAACACTTGGACCTGCTCGGCGACGTTCACGAATCGAATCGACGGCGGAATGGAGCGGTCGAGTTAATGCAGAATGGTTGATCGACGGTAAGTCAACGCAGACGCCCAGCATCATCCACCTGCCAAATCTTCCGACTCTGCACGTCCATCGCCGTCAGCCAGCCACCATTCCAGCAATTCGTATCGATGCATACGAGATGGCCCGCGTCGAAAACCTCGCCGTTCTTCTGGGAGGTGTGACCGACGACTGCTATCTTGCCGGAGCGATGCGGACCAGGAACGAAATCTCGGATGCCTTGCCATAACAGAGTTGCGTCTTCTTGCTCTTCGAGTGAACGCTCCGGGTCATAAGCTGCGTGAACAAAGAAGTGAGTAGGCGTTTCGTACCACAATCGGCATCGTCGCAGGAACTTGGAGTGACTCACCGGAATGTCTTTCAGGCTCTCCGATTCACCGTAAGACTGGAGCGTAGCCGTTCCGCCAAATGCTTTCCACTGCTCGACACTCAGTTGATAGTCAATCGCTCCCAACATGACGGCGTCATGGTTCCCGATAAGCGAGATCAACTGACAACGTGTTTCCAGCTCCAACAGAAAGTCGATGACTCCCTTGGAATCGAACCCCTTGTCAACGTAGTCACCAAGCGTAACAAGCGTGTCGGTTGGCTGGAGATCAATCGCGTCGATCAAAGCTGCAAGAGCGATGGAGCAGCCGTGAATGTCTCCGATGGCGATGGTGCGAGCGGGCATGTTGGGATTGTAGCGTCGTCGACAAAGTCGGGGTAGAATTGGCGGGAGCCGACACCGAGCAAACCGAAAGCAAGGTCGTCATGAGAGTGGCAAATTGGTTGACTCTTAAACCAAGAAAGGAAATGTTCGCCGAGCAGTACATGGACGGATTGTCGAGCGGTGAATCCTCCATCTCGTGCTCAAGAATCGCAAACACGTGGCGAACAGATAGACGCAGCAAACGTGGCTCGGTGACCCGAGCATTCACCTGAGTAGCAACAAAGATGTAGGCTCGAAGTAGACTATCAACGGTGACTCATTCCGTAGAGTCGTGAAGTTGACGTTCGTAGCTTTCAGGGTCGCGGAACAGACGAAGGCTTGCAAATGGAGGTGACGTATAAGTGAAGCACCGGTTCACGATCTCTCGCCGCCGCAAGCTCAAGCGGTATCGCAGCGGGGCAGTAAACTATGAGTGGTCGAAACGGCAACTGCGATACGACGTCGTCTTGACTTGGCTGGGTATCATTTGCATTGGCGGCATGCTTTATACACACACGTTTGGCTGTGCCACACTCGTCCAACCGCATGTTGAAATGGTCGTAGTTGCATCACTAATTGCAGCGACAATGGCGTTATCTGCATGGATGCTTGTAACAAGAGCCCGAATGCCAGTTCTATCAAACCTCACTCTAATCGCCCTATTCGGGCTTCTCTTCCATTGCGTCAATTCAAGCTTCCAGACAGCTCACTTCGACTTCCGGGAGGATTCAAACAAACCTGTAGAAGTAGCAGACACAATGTTGTCGGCGGCGTTGTTCGCTGCACATGTGGCGGACATCGGAGACCTACTTCAGATCTTCGACGAAGTGACTTTGCAGAACGCCCAGTTGTCGGCTTTAATGCCTGACATCCCCAGACCACGGACAGTACTTGCCAAGAGCTTGATGACGATTCTACTCGTCTGGATTGGGCTCTTTACAGGTACGGTGTTGCTACTTTTGAGAAACGCCTTCCGGTCACGATTTGGGGCGATTTCTGGCAGGATTCGCATCGCAAAGAGTCGTGTGAGCCATCATCGGCAGTTACTGCTGGGGGCGTTCGTCGGGTTCGCGGTATTGGCGGCGAGCGAAGGATGGAGTGCCAAAAACTGGATTGTCTGGCCCCTGGGAAACGTGCTCCACGCGGTAGACACGTTTGACATGTTGTATTTGTGGTTCGGCCGCATTCATGGCGTCCATGCGTCACTAGTCGCGGGAGCCGTCGCGTTTTGCTTTCGATTTGGCATCGCACTATATGTTCTTGATGTCAGTGATCGAGCCACTTGCGAGATTCGCCTCGGGTGGCTACACGGGGCATTTATGGCTCAGGAAGAAATCGCCGTGCGACTTGTCGCGGGGTCTTCGCGTCATCGTTTACTGGCAATTCGATGTCTTGAGCGATTGCAGGAGCTGGGTCCAGAAACATTGGCCGCAGTGTTTCGAGCGACTCAAGACTCAGATGACGCTGTGCGTAACAGAGCCCTAAGCACCCTGGAACACATACCACTTACCAATAGCCTCGCAACTGGGCTTGCTCATGTAATCGCTGAACAATCTCAGAACGATGCACTTCTCGCCGCTTTTGAACTCCGTCGATTCCCCGACGATGAAATCCTAAAACTGCTCTCCTCAACAAATGAACTTGGTCGCCGTATGGTTTCCAGACTGTGAACGGCGTTTGAAAACGCCAGCGCTTGGGCGGGGATTGGAGTGCAATCGCGAATCGGCGGCGTCCTTGTCTTATCTCGTAGGTTTGTGAGTGGTTTTTGGAACCAATGGGCTCACAGATGTGCGGGGGATCGGGTGTTCAAGGACATGGAGAAATGGGTCGAGATTCGACGGCGCGTACTGGGCAAAGAGATTAGTAAGCGGCAAGCGTGCAAGGATTATGGCATCCCCTGGCGGACGCTCCAGAGAATTCTGGAACATGTCGAGCCGCCTGGGTATCAGCTCAAGCAGCCACGCGCGAAGAGGAAGCTAGATCGGTTTATGCCGATTATTCATGAGATCCTGGAGCGGGATCGCCAGGCTCCCAGGAAGCAGCGGCACACGGCGCAGCGCATCTTCGATCGTCTCCGTGTCGAACATGACTACGACGGCGGCTATACGATCGTGAAGGATGCGGTGCGTGCTTGGAAGCATGGTCAGGCGGAAGTCTTCTTACCGCTGAGCCATCGCGCGGGTGAAGCTCAAGCGGACTTCGGCGAAGTCACCGTAGTCCTCAACGGCAAGACGACGAAGGCTGCATTCTTTGTCATCACGTTGCCCTACAGCGACGCGATCTTCTGTCAGGTGTTTCCCCAGGAATGCACGGAGACGTTTCAAGAAGGTCACTGCCGGGCCTTTGAGTTCTTTGGCGGCGTGCCGCGTCGCATCAGTTATGACAACAGCAAGATTGCCGTCTTGAAGATCGTGGGTGGTCGCGGACGGGAAGCGACTCGCGAGTTCTTGAGACTGGAGAGTCACTATCTGTTCGAGCATCACTTCTGCCGCGTGCGGCGTCCCAATGAGAAAGGGCACGTCGAGAACTTGCTCGGCTTCGCGCGTCGCAACTTCTTAGTGCCGATCCCGGAAGTAGGGAGTTTGGAAACGCTTAACGCGCAGCTGATCGAACACTGTCGTCGGGATCTGCAGCGGCAGTTGCGTGGCAAATCGGCGACGAAGGAAGCGTTGTTACTCGAAGAGCAAAGTGCTCTGTCGGAGATTCCTCGTCAGGCGTTTGAATCACGACGCATTCAAACCGCCAAGGCCAGTTCGCTATCGCTGGTTCGCTTTCATGGCAACGATTACTCGGTTCCCACGGCTTATGCTCATCATCAGGTGACGGTGGTTGGCGGCATCGAAGAGGTTCGCATCGCCGTTGGCAATCAACTCGTGGCTCGGCATCCGCGTCACTGGGGGAAGGAGCATACAGAGTTCAATCCGATTCATTACTTAGCTTTGTTGGAACGTAAGCCTGGGGCCTTTGATTACGCTCGTCCCTTGGAAGATTGGCAATTGCCGGAGTGCTTCGCGGTACTGCGTCGTCGCCAGGAAACCGTGCTGAAGAACCTCGGCACACGCGAATTCATCAAGGTGCTGCGACTGTTGGAGCAGGCCACGTTATCGCAGTTGACCGCCGCAGTGGACTACGCGTTATCGATCGGTGCCAAGAGTGCCGATGCGATTCAGCTGATCCTGCGTTCTCAGCAAGAGCCGCCGGTCGACTTGTTCTGTCTGGATGGCCGTCCTCACTTGCAGGGAGTTCGCGTACCGCTTCCCGATCTCGGGGCCTATCAATCCTTGCGAGTGGGAGCCTAGCCATGAAACCCCAAGAAACCAAAAGCACCCTCTTACTGAAGCATCACCTGAAAGCATTGAAGCTGCCCACGATGCACAGCGAATGCGAGAAAGTCGCGGCCCGCTGTGCCCGCGAGAACGTGGATCACTTGGGCTTCCTTCTGCAACTCTGCGAATTGGAACGCATCGATCGCGAGAAGCGAGCGTCCGAGCGTCGCCTGAAAGATGCCAAGTTCCCCAACACGAAAACGTTGGAGAGCTTCGACTTCGCCGCGCAGCCGTCAATCAACAAGCTGCTTGTTACCGAGCTGATGCGTGGCGCGTATCTCACTCAGCGAGAGTCGATCATCTTGATTGGCAACGCCGGGACGGGCAAGACGCACTTGGCAACGGCGTTGGGCGTCGAAGCGTGCGGCCAAGGCAAGCGAGTTCGCTTCTGGCGCGTCACCGAACTGATCACGCATCTGATCGAAGCGCGTGAAGAACGGCAGTTGTTACGCTTGAAGAACCAACTCGCCAAGCTCGATCTGTTGATCCTGGACGAGTTGGGATACGTGCCCGCCAGCAAGTTGGGCGCGGAACTGTTATTCGACATCATTAGCACGGCTTACGAGCGGACGAGTCTGATCGTGACGACGAACCTGCCGTTCGAGAATTGGACCGAAGTACTGGGCAGTGAGCGGCTAACGGGCGCCACGCTTGACCGGCTCACGCACCGCTGTCACATCCTGGAAGCCAGCGGCGAGAGTTACCGCCTGGCCGACGCTCGTCGTCGTCAAACCCCAAAAACCTCGCACAATCGCGCGAAACAAATCGGGGAATCAACTCGTAAATCCAAGGGAGTTTAAGCTGCTGCGTCCGCGCAAGACCTGTGAGGGGTCTTGCGGGCCGCTCAGCCAAATTACAATAAGAAACAACAAATCGGGCGCTAGCCTTTTCAACCGCCCAAGCGCTGGCATTTTCAAACGCCGTTCACAAGTGTAATCGACGGTCCCCATGACGGTGCCGTCTTGGGTCAAGTGAGCTTGCGTAGCGGCATAAGAACCGTTCCCGTTGCTGGTCTCCAGAAGTGCCAAGCCCATGTCGAGGACTTTCACGCAGCCTTTCTTGTCGATGAGCAGGTTGGCTGGCTTGATGTCCCTGTGAACCACGCCCTCGCCATGAGCAAATTCGAGGCCCTTGGCGGCTTGAAGAATGCAATCCAAGGCTCGTGCTACTGAGAGCCGACCCTGCCGCTGAACAAGCGTGGCGAGATCTTTTCCATCGACGTACTGCATCACGAGAAAATGTGTTCCATCCGACTCGTCGGCATCATAAGCCGTAACGATGTTGGGATGTTCTAACTTTGCCGCCGCCTCGACTTCCCGATGGAAGCGTTCCAAAGCCGTTGGCGAATTCACAGCATGTTCGGGCAGCACTTTCAGAGCAACGACTCGCTTCATGCGTTGATGGCGTGCCTTAAACACCTGCCCCATGCCGCCAGCACCGATTTCGTCGAGGATGATGTAGTTGCCAAAAACTAGCCCCTTTGTGTTGCCATCACAGATTCGCTTGGCTTGATACGTAGTCAGCTTCTTCTCACGAAGAAGGAGACGGGCAAGCTCCTGTGTGTCCTTCGATTCGGATCGCTGGCGAATCGCCTCGATTTCTTCACTGGTCATCAGCCCACTGTCGATGACGGCTTGCGTGAACTCTTCGATGGGAAGTGTAACTGCCGGGATTTTTGTTTCGTCGGCATCGCTGATGACCGTTGCGAAATCTGGAAGCGACAAGAGATCGTCATCTTCGTCATCAGACTCGTTGAGCCAACTCATGTCCTTAACGCTCTGAATCCGGTCTGCAACTTCACTCTTCAGTTCGGGATTACCTTTACAAAGTTCGTCAACGGAGAGTTCCCGACCCTGTTCCCATGCTTGGCCCCACTGCACAACCAGATCACCGATCCTGTCTTCATCGAGCATGTTATTCAAGCTCCTCAGAAACTGGGGAATTCCCATCTGCGGCTCGACGCAAATAGTGTTGAGCCTGATACCAGCGACGTTGAACCGTGGGAACGGAAACTCCAAGAAGAGTTGCGGCTTCGCTCTGTTGCAATCCAGCGTACCAGAGTAACTGAAAGACTTCCTGTTCATGTTTGGGAAGCTGCTCGACCGCCTCGTGGAACCGCACCCATGCGTCGAGCGATTCGGGCTTAAGATTCTGACCGGACTGTTGTTTGAGCACACCGTCGTCTGCTGCTTGACCGTCACCGTCTGTGTGGTGCTTGGCTCCGTGCCCTTCCGGTCCGTAGTGATGCCGGGCAAGATCGATGAGCGTTCGGCGGATTTGCGTGGCTGCGAGTCCGAAGAAGTCACGCACAGACTCAGGCTTGACTTCGGAGAGCGAACGATAGAGTCGCATAGCAGCGGTTTGGAAGACATCATCGGTTGCCTCCCAACGCCGCAATCGAGGAAAGCCTTGAATCATTTTGCGTGTCAGCTTTAGCAGCCGCTCGGAAGCTTGGGACACAAGTTGCCCGTAAGCTTCGTCGTTGCCCTCGGAGGCAAGGTCGAGCAAAGCCTGAAGCTGTGTGGTGTTTCCCTGTTGGGTCATGGATTCCGCATTGTGCGAACTGCTTGTCAGTTAAGTGGTTAGTCATTCTATCAACATCCCCAGGGTCCTGAAGTCGTTACTTGCTCATATCGATAAGCGGAGGCAGGACCGAGAAGACATCAGGAAAATCGAAAAATCTTCCGACGAGGTCATGATAAATGGCCGTGGACACAACTTTTCGGCGTGATTCAGCAGCTAACAAGTCGTTGCAATCCACCAGATGAAAGCGACGGGCAAGCCCATCGCTCATATGACCAGAGTGACAAGGCTTCCTGCACACAATCTGATTGGGTGATCATCTGGTTGCGTCTTTAATCGTGGAATGGAAAATGACTGTGAGTTGATTGTGCAGAAACGACTCAACAGGATGCTTTCAATGGCTCACCGAAAAGTCTCTCGCAATGCCCCATGCCCGTGCGGTAGCGGCAAGAAATACAAGCAATGCTGTATACGCAAAGAATTTGAATGGCAGGAAGACGACGACGGTAACATTTTCAAGTCGATGCCAATCTCCGATGAGATGAAAGTGATTCTCGATGAGCAGCGTCAGGCGTTCATCGCGAAGCACGGACGAGAGCCCGGTCCCGACGATCTGGTGTTTCCGGACATGCCTCACTTTGAACTCGCGGAACACCAGATGATCGAGGCAATGAAGAAAGTGGGGATCGATCCAGCGATCATCTACGCCACTGAAAAGACCGGTCGACTCGTCACGGGAGAAAACCAACAGCTTCTTTCCGACATGGAACTCAGCGAGTGGACTGCGGCGATTGAAGAGTATCAAGCGAGGCACTGTTCACAGCAATTGCCAGAGTATCCCATCGGCACGGTCGCTCTGTACGGTCCCGACGACAAGACAACGACGAAGATCGTTGCGGGGGTGATCCTCGAAGACGACGCGGAAGTGATCATTGAAAGATGGGTGGGAACAGACGTAACAGAGAGTCCACGGGTCCAGCAGGGAATCAAGGAGTTCTTTGCGAAGCACGGTGTCAAGTCTGTAGCATCCGCTGACCAGAACATGGGCTGTCCGCACGAAGAAGTTGAAGACTTTCCCTTGGGCGAAGATTGTCCATTCTGCCCGTACTGGAAAGGTAAGCAGGGAAGTAACTCGCCGTTCTGAATGAGACATTCGGCTTGCGTGTTTATTCAGGCCGCGATGGCACTAAGAGCGGACACTAACGCTTGCTGCTGCGACGCTAATGACGTACGACGTAAAATTTGCAGAGTGTGCCGTGTCGCTCTCACCGGCAACACTTATTTAGTCTCCGCAGACCAGCCAATAGAACTTGCCAAAGCGAGTCCCAATCGACCATGATGATTTTCTTCAGAAGGGCATTCCATCAAGGAGGATCACCATGTCGAAGTCGAGACTTATTGCGTCCGCGAAATTTGCGGTCGGAACCGAAGTTCGAGTGATAACAGGCGTCACGCTACCCGATCTGCCAGACATTCCAATGGGAAATTGGGCAGGCACGATCTCGGAAGTCTTCGCCGACCAGACTCCCATCGCTTACGAGATTAAATGGAACCGGCGGACTCTCGATGAAATGCCGTCGCTGTATCGAAAGCGAAGTGAACGAGACGGTTACGAGTGGGATAGGGTTTGGTTAAAAGAGGACGAACTTGAGTTGGATAAGGGCGAGGCTGGGCCGATGGAGCAGCCGACAGAGATCGTCACTCGTCCGCTTGCGATGGACGAACAGGAAGACCGAATCAGAGCAACCTTCAACTTAACCTCGGACGATCCATTGCCGGATGTGGACTGCGAGACCCTCTCTGTCTACTACCAGTATCTAGTCGATCAGCTGGCGTTGCCGTTTCAAGCTCGCTACGTACCAGACGACGGTCGTTTCAGAGGCAAGCCCTGCTCAGTGACGGTACGCAGCCTGTACGATTTTGATGACTATGAGGCTGAAGAGTCCTACGGTTTGATCGGTGTGGGGCTTTACCAAGACAAGCGGATCGAGTTTCCGATCAGGGACATTGATGTCAAGCGGAACGATCCCAACCGCCAGCTGCTTGAAGATTACAAGTGTTGGATGGCATACAGCGGCTAGATTGGCCAGCATACCGAAGATCATGGCGTGTTTTCGTGCAACTCAAATACGAACTCTGGTTCGGATTTGAAAACGCTAAAGTTGCACTGATGGCAAAGGTAAAGCAGCTCGCGACGCAAAGAAGCCGACGAGATCGTCGGCTTCTATACTGCGTGATTGAAACTATCTGATTCAGACCAGCTTCACGTTTTCGGCACACGGTCCTTGACGCCCTTGTCCCTCGGTGTATGACACCAGTTGTCCCTCTTGGAGTTCTTCAAAGCTCACTCCTTCGAGGGCGGAATTGTGGAAGAACAAATCTTTGTCCGTTCCGGTCTCGATGAATCCAAAGCCTCTGTCCATCAGTCTCTTGATTTTACCTTCAGCCATTAAATCGAACTTCCTAAAAAGGTATCTTTGCGGTACCACCGAAACCAACATGGTTCACTCGCTTCACCGCCACGTTGAGATTGTAGGCCATTTATTGCGTCGCGACGATGACTGGAGTTCGAGCCGCTGCTTGTCGGCTTGTGCGTCGAGCTGCGTTACCGTCGCAGTCGCTGTGGCGAGAAGACAATGCTAGTCTCCAGCGTTGATTCCATCGGCTGGCATATCGGCATCCTTTGACGACATGATCCGATAATCGATGTCGCCCACTTTGTCGCAGACTTTTATTACGGCGATGATATGTTTGGCGGGGCACTCTTGATCGGCGTCGATACGCAGAAGGAAGGTGTTGTGTGATTTGTCTTTGAATTCAGCGAGCCGCTTTTTCAACTCGTCGAGACCAATCACTTTGCCAGCGACGTTCATGTTTCCTTCGCGATCAATTCCCACCAGAAAGTTGAGTCGCGATCCTGGAATAGCAGCACGGCGAGACTCTTCCAATCGGGATAGTGCCACTGTTCGCTGTGCTTCGGCCTCCGCCCGATGAGCCTCAGCAAGTGCACGCTGCTCCATCACGATAGCTTGTTGCGTCTTCGATCGGACCCAAAACAGGCCAACGCCCGCAGCGGCGATGATGGCTAGAATGGCGAGAACCAAGCCGACGCCTATGACGGCGACCAAGGCTCCAGATGAACTGGGCTGCTGTCGTTCGTCGTATCTCATGGCGAGTCTCTACGGTCGAACCCTCAATTTCTCAACGAGGTTTGCAACGATAAACAGCCGGTTCGACGCTGTCGTCGAGTTCGTAGACATAGGGCCAAGCGTGCAACCCGGTTGCAGCAGGGTCGTCCTCAATCACGCCCAGAAATGCGTCCAACTCTTGCTCGTGCGGCAGTCGCATCAGCCTGGCAAGTGGCGGCTGGAGCGGTAGGTCACGCTCGTCGTAAGGTCCACCGTTAATACGCATGGCACTCCCTCCCGAGATTATCGCTGGAACAGCTTGCCGAATGGCGTCGGAAGTCATTGGAAAACATCAGGAGGTTGTTGGCAACAGCAGATCGTTCGGAGAAGGTCTCACTGGACTGAACAGGCTTCAGCCGACAGAATCAATAGTCCAGAAACAGCCCCATTTGTTCCGAGCAGCATCGATCAGCCCAGGCAAAGAACTCGCTGATCCAATCTGTCTTCGCGTGAGCAAGGAATTGCTCAAATGTTTCGTAGTAGTCTTCGTAATATCGAAGTTTCCATCGCCCTTTCACTTGGCGGTCCCACTCGCGAGTCAGTTGGACAAGGTCCCGCACGGCTTGCCAGATCGAGTCGAACATTTCGTCGCTCCCGACCATCGGTTGTACGGTCGATTCAGCATTTGGAATGAAGACCGGGGCGGGCAACACCTCCCAGACCGGACCTTCTAGGATGTCGTCCCGAACTGCCGTCAACTCGGGGCGTGAGGCCCAATTCGCCGTTTCCTGCCGCGACAAGCTTGCAACACGCCTTAGCTCGGTGCCGAAATGATTCAACGACATTGAGGTTTCATACGCCCAGAGTCGCCGCAGGTAGTCGACATGCAAGCCACCGGCCACTTGTTCGCACCATTGCTTCCACGCATTCACCTGTTCAGGCAGTGCATCGGGGACGAATGTTCGCAGTGCGTTCATGCGAATGATCGGAGGGAATACCGGATTGCCGCTGATGGCCCCAACGCGGAATGCAAACGCCAAGTCCGGAAAATCTGTGCACTCACCCGCATCGTCGTCGCACTCTGGAAACTGAAGGCATTCCCGCAACTGGCGTGAAGTGTCGAGATAATCCTGTTCATGTAGTTCTCGTGTTTGCTGATGAAACGTCTCTGGCGTCTCGATGGGATCGGTACACCAGAAGTAGGGCATCGCTTGAAACGACTTTGCCTGCATTTCGACGAGGGCTAAGAGCCTTTCTAGTTCTTCGGATGCCTTCGGTCGCATCCGAATCCAAGAAATTCCCATGCGTATGTTCAAGTCTGGAGAACTGAGTTCGATTTAATCAGCGAGCAGATCAGCCGCCCCTTTGTACCATTCGCTCGACGTCTACTGAAGACACATCGATGAAGTGAGAATTAACTCGTCGCCTCCTCCAACCTCCGAATCCCCCGCATCACCGCCTTCAGCCGCGTCCGAACGTCATCGGGCAGATCAGCGACCGAGACGCCCTTGGCGTTTTCCAGTCCCTCGTACCACCGCAGCCATTGTTGGCTTCGCTGCGAGATCTGGCTTAACGCTTGTTGCTTCGACGTCGGCAGCTTCCACTTCCGTCCCATGCCGCTCAGTTTGGACTCGTACTTGCCCTGGATCTCGTCGTTCAAGCGTCTTGCCGTCCAGCCCTCTTTCGCCGCCTGTACCTGCAGCTTCTTCCGCAGCGGTTTATCTGCCACGGGAACCGTGAGCAACTTGGTGACGTGCCCCCAGCCGATCGGCTTGCCGTCAGGTCGTCTGAGCTGGCACAGTACCTTGAAATCGGCAGGCGTGTACATTTCAGCGAACTGTCGGCATTTGTTGATGGTGGCCTGGTTCTCGCCGGTTTCTTCAACCAGCTGGGTGATGACGCCGCGAGCATAGGTTCCTGCGGTGGACTTGCTCAGTTTGACTGCCCTTTGTCCCAGCTCGTAGTAGGTCTTAAGCTTGTCGACCGCCTCTTGCGTACGTTTGGCGGCGGCATCCGGCCGTGTCGATCGTTTTGCCATGATTTACCTACGAGTGGTGTCCAAACGCTAGAAAAGCTGTCGCTATATTGTCGAAACGTTTACGTTAACGGGCGGCAGGAATGTTGCACAGTCCCAGAACGAAGCGGGCCAGTGACGTGTTTGCGTCTGACAGCCAGAATTCGGGCGTGGAGAGCAGGATTCTGACCTCGGGCCGCGTAATCGCACCGAATGCCCAGCCTTAAGGTCTTCCCGGTGTCCTTGTGTAGAGTGGATTACCCGTGCAGACGCCTCCAGACGCGTATTCAGCCCTGAAGGGCCGTGAAAGCGGTTCCCACGCGATACTCGCAAACTGCTTTGCCCCCAGAGACCTGAACTGACGAACTGTGGTTCGTAAACCGGCTTGCTTTGGCCCCCAGCGGCTAAACTTCGTCCTGTGACCAGCAAATAACATAAACGTTTACCTAAATAGCTGCCGCACCTTCTGGCAGCTCGTCTGGCGAGCGATTTGTCGGGGGTGGCTGACGAGTCGCCAGAAGCGGCGATCGTGCGGCACGTCGCAAGCCAGACGCCTCGACACTCTTTCTGCTCAGCCATAAGGCACTCGGTTCCTGTTCTTGGTTCCAGAACACCTGGAACACATCGACTCGGTGAATTGCGACGCTAAAGTGTGGTCCGAGTTACCCATTTCCCTGAAATTTGTGAAAGGAGCCTACCATGGCCAGAAAACGAGTAGCACCCTCAAAGAGAGGAGCACCAAACGAAGACAAGTCGCAAAGCCAAACGAGCGAGGAGTCTGTAACATTGAAAATCGATCTGCATGTCCTCGGTGCCAAGGAAAGACGTCGCCTTGAGGAGATGATTGAGGAAAGTCTTAGCAACTTCGGCGGGCGGGTTATGGATCGGCAGACTTACAGCCGAGGTTGTTACGGACGGGGAATGACAACCGAAGTGATTTTCTCGAATCGATCCAAAGCGATTACTGCTGCGTCCAGTATCTACCTTAGGGTCGGGGAGTATAGCGATCGCTTCGCCTACGTTCGTCTATCATTTTACATCGACGGTGAACGGCAGGAGTTGGGGGACGCGGAACGCGACACCGCCGGAACCTCCGAAATGATCCTCGTGCTGGTCAACAAGTACTTTGACGAGTATCGCGAAGCGGGCGGAAAGATGGGGCGGCGTGCGTTTCTTGAACGTTGCATCGGCTGGTCCGGCGGCGTGGATCGAGTTTATGTCGAAGAGGGCCTAACCCCGAGTTGGCAGCAGTTAGGGGCCTGGTATTACGAAAACCCGAGCTGACTTTTCAAGCGACACAGCACGCATCTCATCATATAGTCTCCAAACTTGATGCTGGTCAGCTTTGAGGTCAGTAATGGGGTGCAAAATCGGTCGAATTGTGTAGAATGTGCGACTAGGAAATGTGATTTCCCCAGTGTTTCAAGGGGTTTCGCATTGAGGCTGGCCTCCTCTTAATCAATAGGTTCTTGGTTCGATTCCAAGTGGGGGCACTCGCCGTTTCCGTCACACGGTTTTCTTTCTAGCAGTGTTGAGCAAACCCGTGTTGATCGCTGGCTTGCTTCATTGAGATCTGTTGCTGATCCTTTCACTAGATCGCATCCACCGCGGACCAATTTGCGTGCGGACTGCCATGCTAGCCGTGATTATACGCCAGTCTTGGAATTCTTGAGCCTCCAAGAGCGTCTTAGCCATTTCGAGCCCCGCCGGCCATTGCTTGCTCTATCCGAACAGCGCCGTTAACGGCTTACCGCCGTCCGTAATTGGGACAGGTCGGGAACCATCGAAAAGTTCATGGGCGGGATTGATACCGAGCGCTGCATGAATGGTGGCGTGGAAATCGGGGACGGAAACGGGGTTTTCGATGATGTTCTTACTCAGTTCGTCGGTCACACCGTACGCCCCCTGATGCCTGAGTCCGCCGCCAGCAAGCAACAGGCTGAAACAGCTGCCCTGATGACCGCGACCCCCACGACCGTCGTATGCGGCGGGACGACCGAACTCGGTGCCCAAGGCGATGAGCGTTTTGTCCAGCATGCCTTGCTTCTCAAGGTCCACAATCAGCGCCGACAATGCGATATCGAGTTCCTTAATCAGCAGGTGTTGGTTGCGTTGTCCCTCGTTGTGCGTGTCCCATCCGGTGCCGTTGATGAAATTCAGATTGTGCGATACCTCGATGAACCGCACGCCCGCCTGTACAAGCCGACGCGCTAACAGGCAACGCTGACCGAACTCGCCGCCGTAAGCGTTTCGCAAATCGGCCGGTTCGTCGTTCAAGCGAAAGTGACGCATAAACTCGGGGCCGGTCAGCCGCATGGCTTCTTCCTGGGCCGCGCGATATTGATCGATGACTGAACCTTGGGGAACGCGGTCTACCAACGGTTTTAGCAACTCCAACCGGCGTTCGCTCCGTGTCGGCGGCACATCTTCAGGACGAGTGAAACCAGCCGGCCCGCTTTCGGTGTCGACCAAGTACACAAATCCACCTTTGGCTCCCAGGAACCCTGGCCCACGGCTGACGTTGGGATAACCGATCAACATATAGGCCGGGACATCTGGGTGGGCCGCCCCGCGCACGTGGCTGATGACGGAACCGATCGAAGGATACGTGATGCTGCCGCTGATCAGCCGACCGGTGTGGACGAAGTTTGTCCCGAAGGCGTGTTCGTCGATCAGGTGATGATTGATCGTTCGCAGGACGGTCAGCCGGTCAGCGAGTTTCGCGGTACGGTGGAGGTGTTCGCAGAACTTGACGCCCGGCACAACCGTATCGACGGTGCCGTATTCCGATCCGGCGACCTTGGGCGCGGTCGTCGAATTGCCGCGTTGCTTCGGATCAAATGTGTCGATCTGCGCCATGCCTCCACCAAGCCACAAAAAGATCACATGCTCGGCATTTCCCTTGGGAAAGCCGGGAGCGTCGCTTGACGCGAGCAGAGACGTGCCGACCGACGCGGCAACGGTCAAAGCGCTAGTTTGCTTAAGGAACAGTCGTCGATTCATAAGATTGATCCGGTCGCGTGCGAGTTTTTCCAATCAAGGTGTATAAATCCACTCGGGTGCATTGAGGACAGCCCAAAGAAAATCTTCCATACGCAACCTCCAGTCGTCGTGCAGCGCGTTGGTAGGTGGATCACCGCGGCGGGCTTCTGCTTCCCGTTGTATCGCCAACGAATTGGCGGGGCCGTCGACGTGGTTCGACCAACTCACGTACCGCGCCGGCTCGCGCTTTGTTGGTTCTGGGTAGACGCGTTTCGACTCAGGGATCACACGCGTTTCGTAGCCTTCGGACAGCAGATCCCGATACAGTTGCATTTCCACATTCGAAGGGTGGCGAGTCAGCAATCGTAAAAACGCGCGGTCGATCAACTCTTCCAGCGGTTGATCCGTGAGCGCAAGCTGTGTCATCCCGTGACGGTCGCTCAGCCGGGTCAACCATGTGCTCATGACACCGTTCGCGTAAATCGCGGGCTGCAAGACATTCGGCTCAACCTCACGAACGCTGCGCGGATCTTGCCGAGCGCCGCGCCAACCGTAGGCCTTCAGTACGCTGGCGACTGCTGTGATTCGGGGCAGCGACAAGCTGGGACGATCGCGCTCGTTGGACGTGGATGCCAACATCCACGAGCGTCGTGGTTTGCCCAGCGTAATCGCGTTCTTCAACTCTCGTACGCTATCGATATCGAGACTGACTTCCTCCAGGTCGAAAGGTGTACCCGTAGCATGGAACACCGAGTCGACAATCTGTTCGGCCGTTAGCCGACGTGGTGCCGGAGAAACATAGAGCGGACTGGTTTCTGCCAACGACGCATCGGTCGCACGTTGATAGGCGTGGGAGTTCAGAATAAGTCGAGCGATTGCCTTGACATCGTAGCCCGAGGCAACCAGCTGATGCCCCAGCCAACGCAGCAGTTCCGGATGCGATGCGCCGCCTTTCTCCCAATCAGAGACGTTCTCCACCAACCCACGTCCCATTAGACGTTGCCAGATACGGTTGACCATCACTTGAGCGAAGCGTTCGTTGTGCGGCGCGGTGATTAGTGCGGCGAGCCGATCGCGGAAACTCTCGGGGTGCTCGGCCAGTTGATCGGCGACGTTTTCGTTACAGTACCGCCCAAAGGGCCAAGCGGGTGCTACTTCGACGCCCGGTTGGAGACTGACTTCGATAAGCGGTTTACGTCCCGTTTGATGTAAGCGGTCTTGAGGAACGCTACTGGACTTGGGTAGCGTGACCGAATCTTGCTTCAACAACGCGGCGAGCTGCAACAGATCCTCTTGACGCGAGACATGGGCTGGCGCGTCATGGCAACGTGCGCACTTCATTTCCACACCGAGGAAAGCAGAACTGATGATGATGCCCTTGGCTGCCATTGGCAGGTCATTCTGAGACGCCGTGGCGAATCCGGCGGGTCCGCCAAACCGCTCGCTTCCTTCCATGCGAATAAGTTCGGTGACAAACAAATCGGCTGGCTTGTTATCGACCAGCGACTCGTACAACCACCAACGGAAAGGACCTGTGTTGTTGAGAGTTGGGTTGATGATATTTGGGTTCTCAGCCAACACATCTAACCAATACCCCATCCAGTGATCTGCCCAGCGGCCATCATCCAGCAGCCGATCGATGGCGTTCGGACGCCGTACCGTGGGGTCGTCTTCCAGAAAGGCGGCGATCTCAGGCTCGGTCGGGGTCACGCCGACTGTGTCCAGTGTTAATCGCCGCAAGAATGCCAGATCGTCCGTCAGTGGGTTGAGCTTGAAGTTAGCGACATTGAACTGCGGCCATGCGACGCCGCTATGCACCCAACGGCTGATCAAATCGATTTCCTTCGCGTCCAGTGGATCGCCTTTCGGTGGCATGATGGTGCTTTCGTCGGTCGACGTGATCCGATGAATCAGCGCGCTCGCATCGATCTGACCAGGAACGATGGCAGGACCGTCGGATTCACCGCCTTGGAGTATCGACTCGCGATCGTCGATCCGCAGGCCGCCGCTGGCTTTACCGCCCTGATGACAGTCGTAACAGTGTGCTTCAAGAATTGGTTGAATGTCACGATAGTAGTCGATCCCTGCCGGGTCACTCTGTTGAGCTTCGGCTGCGACCGCGGCGATACGTGCGCCAACGAAGTGATCAACTTCGTTGTTGGCAGGGTAGCCATCCGACAGCTCGGGCACCTTCACGTGGTCGACCGACGCCAACCACTGCTCGCCAGCCGCTCGGCGCCGTTGCCAATACTCGGCGTTCGCTGCCCGACATTCCTCACGGGATCGGGCGTTTACGGCGGCCAGCCATTCTCGACGCTCGTCTCGATAGGCCTCCCAACCCGCGTCGGTGTAGGACACATGACGTGCGCCCGGCGACAGCAGTGACCACGACTCGCTTCCTTCCAGCGAAATCGCTGCCACGGTTTCACCCAGCTCGGGTCTCTGCTTGTTTTGCCCAATAACATTCCCCAACATGGTTTCGAGAATAACGAAATGCTCACCGCCGGTGGATGCGAACTCACACCAGGCATCGCGATTACCCGGGGGAGCAAAGCGAAAGTCGGGGCCGAGATCGAGATAGTTGTCCTGTACCGATAACGGCGTGTGACCGCCAGAATCGGTGGGGCGCGGTGCCGTTTCCAACACCTTCTCGCCATCGATGAACAAGCGTGACGTGCCACGGCCTCGCAACAACAGACGATGCTTTCCGGGTGGGATTGTCACCAGCGCCGAGGCTCGTACGTGGGAGGGATTTGCGCGGTCGGCGCGGACGCCGGTCGAGACGTATTTGTGTGGTATCTCGAATAACCCGAAGACTTCTTCCAGGTAAGATTCCGTTACCTCTGGCTCGTCGGGCCAACCGTTGGCTTGCGGCACACCTCGTTCGCTGATTTGGACCAGCACTTTGGCAGGCGGAATCATCTCGCGCGAAACGGGCGGCGGGGGAGCAACATACTGATAGCGCTGTGCGATTTCCTGAGGTTCAAAGCCGGAACGATAGATCGCCAAGTTGTCCAACCATCCCTGGAAAGACGAGCTTTCCCCGCGAGTGTAACCGGTACCAATTACCAGGTCGTCCGCATCCTGGACGGGCGGCAGATCCGTCGGCCCGCTCTCACTCCATTTGCCTGTCACTGGTTTCCCATCGATGTAGGCACGCAGGCTATCGCGTTTCCCGAAAGTGAATTCGAGTGCCACGTGATGCCAACCTGTGATCGGCACCGAGGGGTCGCTCCACCAACGATGCCAAGCACGCTGTTTGGTGCCGGGATGTTCGCTGGTAAAGAGCAACCCGAATTGAGCGCCTTCGCTGGTTCCCTGAAACCGAATTGAGTAGTTTTGGTTGTCGTCGGCAAACTCTTCACCATGTTGAACATGGCGTCCCTTGCCCATGACATAGGCAATCTGTCCTTTGGCGATGGCGCTGAACTTTACCCACGTCTCGAAACCAAACGTGTCGCCCCTGTCGAATCGAATATTGGTGAAACCGCCGCGCTCGTGATCTTTCACCAGGATCGCGCCCTCATGCCCATTGAAGGCCATAGCCGAATTATCACTTTGAAATCCGGGATATTTTGGAGGTCGCGGACCCGGGGCTGATGAGCCAAATTTCCCCAGCCACTCGCCCGCCGATGCGGTTCCATCAAATCGCCATGCCAAGATCGGTTCTGCCGCTGCGGCAGCGTCGCCGCTCGCGAGCGCCGCAACGATAATCAACCCTGTCAGTTGGTTTGCGAACTGGTTTGTCTGTCGAATCACGATATTCTGACTCTAAAAATCCGGTTGAGTTGTCACGAGCACGCCGGCAACCACCCGGGCCAGGACCTTCCCGAAGCGTGCGAACCTACGCGGCCAAGCCTTATCGGCTTGTCATCGATTGTACACGCGCACATCCCTTGGACACCAACCATAATCGCAGCATTTGACGGCGTTGACGACGAAAGGAACACCATGAGTTGGAATGACCATTGGAGGATTGATGAAGCATACATTCCGTTGTTCGAGCGCCTACGAGAATGCCCCGAATGCGTACTCAAACGGTCGCCGAGTCCCAATCCGTTTCTTGACCCCAACTTCGGAAAGCCGGAAAGTCTAGAAGTCGTACAGATTCCAGTCGTACCGAACGACGGTAACATCCATTGGATCTTTGGGCATTCAATAACGCCGCGCGGAATCCGTGTTCCGTCGGTATTCGTGACGTCCAACGGTGGAAGCGGCGTCCTCGAAACATACTGGTACGTAAATGGACGCTGGTACCAGCATTACGAAGCTCTCTGGCAAGACTATGAACAGCTTGTTCCTTTCGTCGAAGACTTCTCGGTTCCTGTCGAGACCTAGAGGGATCAATGAGAGCGTCGGTCCAGTTGGCAAGTCCGACGAACAAGTAAGGCTTGGACTTCGCGCGCCTTCAAGCTCAAGGTTACGGGCCCAACACACAACAACACATAACAACTTACCAACCAACAACGCGAGGCCTCACGAACGCCCACGCCAGTTGCACGTCACTGCGAACCGCCCCTTAGGAACACGGGAAAAATAACTTCGGCGAAACCAAAGTAGCCATCACACTCCGTGGGATGATTAGCAGAAGATATAGCGAAGTTGTTTTTCCCGTGTTCCTTAACTGGAAGCCCGGCTTCGTGTTCCTTTGGAGGATGCGAAGTGAGAGTGCCAGCCAACCCCTTTTGAATGGACCAGTGCCGTCACGGATAATTTCTACTGCCGTCTTCCGCGAGAAACACCGTGACGAAAGAAATCGGCGTTTCGGAAGACACCGCACAACGAGCGTCGGACCCATCGAGGTCGGCTCGTCGTGCGGCTGAGCGCTGACAGCTGTTTGAAGCAACTCGTTTACGGCGGAGCGATCCGACACGTAACCGCAGACTTCGTTTTTAGAAATCAAGCAACTCGACAACGCCGAACTCGCTTCGTCGTGGTCACGCCTTGGAAGAGTTCGCGAGCGTCGATCGTTATTCGGGAAAGCCAAGCATTACCGAGGCGGTAAAACGGCTCAACAACGAGCTGTCGACCAACTCAACGAGACTCCACGAATTCGGGTCTCAGAAAAATGCAAAGTTTTTACCGCGCTCACCGTACGTACTACTTGACAAAGAAAGACATACAGCTGTTCGGTGGCGGTTCAGCAGACGCAGGAACCGCCAAGATCATCTTTTCGTTTCCTGTTGGAGCATGGCGTGACCAGTTGTGATCATCACCATTCGGGCGTCACGTTCGGACATCGCATCTTCGCAGAATTCCATTTCAAAGCCAACGCCTGATAAATGTTCAAAATCTTCAACCTCGGCAAAGTCAAAAGTGATTAGTACAGCACCGCGACCACGCGAAGCCAGTTCATCAACCATTTGCCGCGGTGTCGCCTGCGATAGGCGACAATCTTCTTGGTCGATTTCGGCAAGTAGCTCGGTTCGCATTTTGTTCCACGCTTCGCTTTCGCGATCGCTCAATTCATTTAGTTTGTCAAATCGTTCATCGTCGCGCTTTTGCACAGCGGCATCGATCAGGTTGCTGATGTCATGGACATTGATGTCCGCTGGAAAGTCGATTCCGAGCGTTCGTGCATACTCCTTTTGTCGTGCCGTCGCTGTTGGAATCGGCGTAGACGAAGACTCGTCGCCTGGAGCTTTGTCGCTGCTTGCGGATGGGATCTGTAAGGTAGCGCCACACCTTGGGCATTTAACACGCTTCCCCGCAAGCTTGTCCTTCGCGGTGATCTTAGCGTTGCAGTCGATGCAAGTAATCAGAATGGACATGTATGCACCTGACGGAGTGGATCCGGAGCCACCGAATGTTTGAGGTAACGTGGTCCGAGGAGTTGATTACGATCTGCAATCCAAACAGCGCCGAGGACTCACGTTCACCGATTGGTTATTCCGCGTTTGGTTGTGTCCATTTCCAAGATTCGCGAACGTGCGACACGGCGTCACTGATATCAACACCGGCAGTTGCGCCAGCCATTAGCAGATACGCGTGGCTGTCACGATAGACGACAATCATGTTGCGTGGTGTCATCAGCTCAGTACTCGACGTTGATGCACTAACGCCAGGCGTGCCATCGAAATCTAAGGCGTCTGCCGACACTTGGCCGCCTGTGCTGTTAGCGAAACCTTCAGCAAGTTGTTTTGCAGTTGGTGCCGCAGGGGCACCAACGTCAACTTTGATCATTGCCTTTGCGTTCTGCCAATTGGTCCCGTCGAGCAAGAGCATTGCCTTCGTCTTATCTCGATCCGGCGTAACGACGGACCATCCACTAGGAATTGAAAACGAAAAGTCGCCAAACGATTGGATGTCATCCGACAGATCTACTTCGGTAGAGGGCGAAGCACTCGCCACTTCGCTATCGGCTGGCTGTGGAGCGGTGTTAGTTGCACAGCCAGCGACGCAAATCGCTGCGAGCGAAAAGTAAGTTCGTAGTTTCATTGAGACCTCGAATATGGTTGAGCGGAATAACGTAAACGTAAAACAACAACGTAAACGTATTGCAATCTAACCGCTGGCAGCGGGGGAGTTGCGTGTGTGGCTTTGTAGAGGGACTCGCTGCCGACGGTTAGATTGAGCGTTGAACGAAGCCGACGGAGCGAGAAGTGCAGCCTGACTTTCTATGCGAATGCCACTCGCTTCGCGGCCCAGACGATACGCAGTTTAACCGCTCGCTTGCGTGGGCGGCAAGCAGAAAGCGATCTGAACTGCGGTTTGCTCGCCAAGCGATCGTGACGAGCGTAGCGATGGTAAGGCCAATCGTTGCTGTGGCGCGCAGCCGGTTACGGCGACCAACGTGGATTGTTTTCGAGGAATGTTATCTGAATCTCCTGAGTGTGTTCTGACGGGGCCTAGCCGTCGATTGGGCCTAGCCGTCTGGTTCATAAGGACGTTGGCGGGCCGGAGATGAACACGTTCCAGTCGGACTGACGCAGGGCCTTCAGCCAAGCACGCCGCACTCGGCTGTCGTGTAACTGAGACCATTCGTCAGGCAACTGTAAACTTCCCTTCCGCAATAACATCCCCAAGCCGCGGACGAACCGATCGCGAAACGTCCGTCCGAGTTGTTTGATGTCCACCAGGAACGGCTCGCGGCGATTGGGAAAGCTGGCGTCCTGGGCCACAACCCAACACGGATCGTTGTCGGGATTCGCCGAAGGACCGGCTCCCGGAACGAGCGCATGAACATGCGGATGATGTCCCAATTCTTGATTCCACGTGTGCAGCACCAGCACCGCAGCCGGATCGATGCCTTGTTTGAGCAGTTCATGACGCAAGGCTTGCCACGCACTGCGAAATAGCAAGCGATACAGCACGCGGCGATTACCCAGGATCAGCCGCGAGAAGCGGTCCGGCAGTGTGAAGACCACTTGAAAGTAATGAATGCCGGGCAAGATCAACTCGCGCGTCTTGTCCATCCAATCAGCGCGTCGAGCCCCGGCATCGACCAACGCGGCATCCATGCCGGTCGGTGCCCGGGACAATGCCGGTCGCCGCACGAATTGTAAACCTCGCAACTGGTGCCGCAGGGCCGACACACATAGGTATGCCCGCCCAACGTCTTGGTGCGGCACAGCAGCAACTTCGAGAGAACACTCTTGACCTGAAAGGCGTGGTTGCCCGGCCCCATTAAGAAGCGCGGAGCAAATTCCCGAATCAAGTCGATCACTCGCGGCGACGATTGCGTTTCGCTCGCGGCCGTCGTCCCGAACTGCGTCGCTGAGCCTTCGGTGGCTGTTGAGTCTCCGTGGAGGGCGGAGAGGTTTCTGCTACAGCCGACGGCGGTGTGACGGTGGGCGAAGTGTTCGCGTCCGTTTGTGTTTGCGAGTCGGCCACGTGGCTGGTCGTACTCTCCGGCATCCGCTCGGTCCACTGTGGACACTGCCGCACCGGCAGCCAATCGATCGGGCTGGGTGAACGCTCGAAGTGTTGACGCCGCACGTGCAGATAGATCATCGTCGTGACGAAACTGGAATGGCCCAGCAGCTTGCTGATCGTCAGCACATCGACTCCCGCTTCCAGCATGCTCGTGGCGTAAGAATGTCGCAGCGTGTGCGGCGTGACGAGGTTCTTGATTCCCGCCAGCGCCGCCGATAGTCGACACGCTTTCTGAATCGTGGCCGACGAGAGTGGTACGTCCGGTGTCTTCCCAGGGAAAAGATAATTGTTGGGGCGACGGAGCTTCCAATACTCCCGCAGGGCGTCGAGCAATCTTGGCGAGGCGGGCGGGCACCGAACGGCAGGACGCCGTTTGGTCGGTCTTTCTTTGTTCCCTTTTCCGGAAGTAATGCGGATCTGAGCCCGCTGCCCGTCGACGTCGGCCACTTTCAGATGCGTCGCTTCCGCCAGCCGCAACCCGACCGCGTAACAGGTCAACAGTACGGTCCGGTGTTTGGGATTCTCGGTGCATTGGATCAACCGCGAGGCTTCCTGATCGGACAACACGACGGGCAGTCGCTTGGGGCGTTTGCCGAAGGGGATGTGTTGGATGGCCCACGGCTTGCCGAGGGTGACTTCATAGAGAAAGCGTAGGCCACAAACGGCTTGATTGAAGGTGCTCCACGACGCTCGCTTCTCGTTGACGAGATAAATCTGGTACTGGCGGATTTCCTCGAGGCCGAGTTCTTCCGGTGTTTTGCCGAAGTGTTGGCAAAACTTGTCGACATGCCAGGTGTAGGAGTCGATGGTGCTGGCGGCGAAGTTGCGGATTTGCATGTCCTGGATCATGCGGTTGATGGACGGATTGCGGCGGCGTTGGAACGGCGTCATGAGAAGTTCTCCTGAGTGGATGCAGCTTGGAAAAACGATCGACCGTACAACAGGTCCTTTGCTTCCAAGCTTGTCACACCAGGAGCCGCAGCGCGAGCAGAAAGTGGAGAAAACTCTGTCGCCGTCGCTTCCCTCGCGCGCACAATCCGCTTGGCGCACAAATCAGCTACAACAACCCCAAAGCAACGCCGAGAGCTTCTCGCATGTCTTCGATAGAGCGCGCCCTTCACCCTTAGCACGCCGCCAGCGGAGTCGGCTTAGTTCAACGACACGGATCACGGGGACCGAGGAGTTGATTTTGATTTCAGTACCGACTGCGCCGAGGTCTCCCGTGCATCCGCTGGTTCGCCAGTTACGAGACGTTGAGGGAAGAAACGCGGCTTGATGTATCCGCCATAAACCAGAATTGCAACGGCCGCAATTGTCAGCGGGGAGACGATGGGTGCGGCGTTCGTTTCGATGATCAACATTGATAGTATGACCGTCGCAATGCACCCGGCGATTGGGATCTTACCTTGCGTGGATCGTAAGCCAACCCAGACAACAATCGAAGAAAACACAAGTATGGCGGTATACCACGAAGCATCGCCAATTTCCACTGCGGGTTCTTTCGGTCCAACCATCGATCGAATCGGCATTTGCTGGTTTTTCCGCCCAGCGACCCGACCGGCGAAGGTTACGACTGTAAGGATCGCCAGAACTGAGGGGGCGATCAGAAGCGTATAAGAAGCAAGCCGCGCAGCCACGGATCTTGCCGAATACTTTTCGGCGTGCGCAGTCGTGGCGGGTGGGCGATAAGGATTCGTGTCGTTCACAGTATCGGGATCACAGCTAAGAACCAAAGAGCAAAGGTATCGATTGGCGAACGAGCAAGTTGACCGGGACCGAGAGAACGATGGGGATGTGAGAACCGACAAGGCCGAGGTCTCCGGTCCAACGGATAGTTCGGTTGCGGCATCGTTGGAGCGACAGGACAGCATTGAGCCAACACCAAACCTAAGTGAGGTCGAGGAGATCATGTCCGTCCCCGGTCGTTTGATCGGCGAATTTGACAATCGCGTATCGGGGGACGTAGTCTCTGGTCATCGGGTGCTTATTGGATTTGATCCAAGCCTCCCATTCGGAGGCATTCACTTCCACTCGTTGGACATTCGATCCGGCAGCAACGGACTCCTTTTCAAAATCATCAAGACGCTGAGCAGCCTCGGCATAGCTTCCTGCTTCGACGCTTTCATGTTTCGGAAAGAGTCGCTTGAACGCCTCCCAGTTTTCTTCCGAGTGGTAATCTGGAACGATCACGGGCGTGTTTTTTCTGTTATTCATTGAACGATCCCATCAGGAGTGTCCGTTATGAGTCTTGAGCAACCGAACGACCGCGGTAACGGGGCCGCCGCCAAAAAACTATGATTTCAAAACCCGCGTGATCGGCGGCTCCCGTTCACCGCATGGTTCGCCACGCTAAGGATTTGGGGTTGTCGTTTTCGCCCGTCGTAATTCGAACAATTGCAGTCCTGACTTTGCAGGACATTCAAAACGCGTGGGTCGAGGAATTGACGGAGAATCAGCCAGGCAGAGTCGCACAACGTCACCATCGATCCGATAGATCCCTTTGCAGACGCGACCGGCGTAGCCTCCATTCAGCAATTTCGCGTCGACTGCAATCTCCGTGTCGTTCTTGGTTTGTGTAACGGTGAACGTAACCTTCGTGCGTGTGCCATCTAGAACGAACGAGTAGTGCCACGCGTCATCATCAACTTCCCACCAGAACGAGTCCGGCGACGTGGAAACGGGCAGCTCGGCGCCATCGATGACGAGCTTCGTTACGATCCACCGCCCGTTGAGTTCAAGAGTTGGTTCGTCAGCACGTAGCCATGCAGTCATCAACAAGGCAGCGAGTAGAGTGCAAATTACACTTCGGTTCATCATTGACAGATTCCTTTCTTTGGCCGTTACGTGAAGGGAAGGTGGACACGATGGATGGTACAGGGCAGTAGCATCGCCGTCTGCGCGAGTTTATGGACGGCAGCAGTTTGCTGGCGAACTTCATTAAATATTCCGGCGGTTGCCGGGGTAAGACTCTTATTTCCGGGATTATCCCGGTCGAGCGGGTAAAAGTCTACCGTTCTTATTCCGGCGAATGCCGGGTTTTTGCGCACTTATCTCGGTTTGTGGAAAGTCCTGGTCTGGAATAACTTCGAACAAGAAACTCACGGGTGCCGCGGTCTTACCTGGGCGTTTTTCTTGTTCGTGGCGCACAAGGTATTCGAACGGAAGACTCGACCGTCCTACACGGATCCGTCTCAGCATTGCGAACAACAAAAGCTCTGGCTGAGATTGGGATCTTGCCCAATTGCCTCTGACCGGATGCCGCGCCAAGTCGTCTCTGGCTATGATAGAGACACGCTGCGGTGCGGTGCGCTGGATTTGGTGGATGTGGTCGAGTTCGTTTCGATGAGGGAAGTGATGAAATCTTTGTTGACGCTGGTCACCGGTTGCGTCTGTTGTATGGCATTCGGACTTGCTTCGCAGTCCCTTGCGAACGAGCCGCAATATAACGTCTTGTTCATCATCTCAGATGACCTGACATCAACGGCATTATCCTGCTATGGCAACGAGGTCTGCGCGACTCCGAACATCGACCGCATTGCCGCGCGCGGTACTCGTTTCACGCGTGCCTATTGCCAAGGTACCTATTGCGGCCCGTCGCGAGCTTCTTTCATGTCGGGTTACTATCCACATGCGACGGGTGTTCTCGGATATACGAATCCGCGGCCGCAGATCGGTGATCGCGCGACGTGGTCGCAACATTTCAAGAACAACGGCTACTACGCGGCGCGCGTCAGCAAGATTTTCCACATGGGAGTACCAGGCGGCATCGAAATTGGCGGTGACGGGCGAGATCACGACGGAGGCAACGGCGCGGATGATGCGTCTTCATGGACCGAGCGGTTCAACAGCCCTGGGCCCGAATGGAAGGCGCCGGGCGTCGGCGAAACGCTCGAAGGAAATCCGGACGGCAAGAAGCCGGTGGTGGGCGGCAACACGTTCGTGGTCGTCGAAGCAGATGGCGATGACCTTGTACACTCGGATGGCAAGACAGCAGCCAAGGCAGTCGAGTTGATCGAGAAACACAAGGACGAACCGTTCTGGTTGGGAGTCGGTTTTGTCCGGCCGCACGTTCCTTTTGTCGCGCCGAAACCCTACTTCGGTCCATTTCTGCCCTACGACAAAATGGAACTTCCCGAGAAAGTCTCCGGTGACTGGGACGACATTCCCAAGGCGGGCATCAACTACAAGACCAGCGTCAACATGAAGATGGATCTGCGGCGTCAGAAGAAAGCCATGGGCGGCTATTACGCCAGTGTGGCCTATATGGATGCGCAGGTTGGTAAAGTGCTCGATGCACTCGCAAAGGCACAGCTGGACGACAAGACGATCATCATCTTCACCAGCGATCACGGCTACCACCTTGGCGAGCATGACTTCTGGGCCAAAGTCAGTCTGCACGAGGAATCGGCGTCGGTGCCATTGATTATCAGCGTTCCCGGCAAGACTCCGGCCGTGTGCCACAGCCTTGTCGAATTACTCGATTTGTATCCCACCGTAGCTGGACTTTGTGGGCTGGAAGTACCCAGTCGTCTGCAAGGCAAGAACCTCGCACCGCTGCTCGACGAGCCTGAGACCGCAGTGCGGGACACAGCTTTCAGCGTCGCCCCTTCGCGCCAAGGATTCTTGCTGCGGGAAGACAAATGGGCCTATATCCAATACAAAGAAGACGCCTCCGCCGGCATCGAGCTGTTCGACATGCAAAAGGATCCCAAGCAGTATACGAATCTCGCCGCCATGCCCGAGCATGCGGCGACCGTGGCTCGGTTCAAAGCCAAGTTGGCGGATAAACTCCGCGAAGTCCGCACCAACGATCTTGATCGGCCGTAGCGCACAACTCCCAGGTCTCGAAAAGCTACGGTATTTCTGCGCTGGAACACGACCGTCGACAGTGTAGGCATTGATCGTAGGGCGTTTGAAACACGCCATCTTTGCGTCGCTGGTGCATTTCATGCGCCCTACGCAGGGCAAAGTGTACCACTATACGACCGCCAAATCCTTGTACAGCAAGACTCCCCTCTCGTATATTGAAAGCGCCGCCGTCGCAATGTTCGATGCGGTAGGGGAGTCTTGTTATGTCGTCGTCCAGTTCATTTCGTTTCGCGATGGGGTGCTTGCTGGTTACGATAGCGCCGTGGACGACCTATGCCGACACCTTTGTCTTGAAGACCGGTGCCCGAGTTCACGGCGAGTGGTTGAACGAGAGTGATCGCACTGCAATGTTCTACCGCGTCACTACAGAACACGGCGTTCAGCTCCAACTCGACCGCTCTCAAGTCGCGGAAGTCATTCGCGAATCGGCATCGCAAATCAGGTACAACCGGTTGGCACCGACTGTGGCCGACACCGCCGACGATCACTGGAAGATTGCCGAATGGTGTAAGGCTAACGACCTGCCCGAGCAACGAGAGCAGCATCTGCTGCGAGTGATCGACCTCGACCCGCAACACGTAGCCGCTCGTCGCGCCTTGGGCTATTCGGAAATTGGCGGCCAATGGGTCAAGAAGGAAGAGCATCTGCTGCGAAAGGGTTATGTTCGCTATCAAGGCAAGTGGCGACTACAACAGGAGATCGATTTGGCCGAGCAACGCCGCGATCAGGAGCTCGCCAAAAAGGATTGGTATGTCAAACTCTCGCGCTGGCGGTCTCAGTTGAGTGGGGATCGGCAGCAAGCAGCGTTGGAAAACATTCGCCAAGTCCGTGATCCCTTGGCGATCGAAGCGGTCGGGCGAATGCTGCAAGCCGAACGTGATCGACGGATGCGGTTGGTGTATGTCGAAGTGCTGGGGCGGATTCCGGGCGATCAAGCTTCGGTCGCGATGATCGAACTTGCGTTGTCGGATCGGGATGAGGAAGTGTACTACGCTTGTCTCGACGAACTGCAACGCCGCTCGACGCCGCCGCTCGTACGCCAGTTCGTGCTGGCTCTCAAAAGTCACGACAATGGTCGCGTGAATCGCGCGGCAATCGCACTTGGCTCGCTCGGCGATCAATCAGCCATTCCACCCCTGATCGAAGCCCTGGTGACACAACATAACGAGGTTCTCCCGGGCAGTGACATGATCACTACGACATTCGCCAGCGGTGGAACTGCGAACCAGACCGGCGGTACGTACACCTCAGGGCCGAGTTCGCCGCAAGTCATCACTCACAGCGCGACGAATCACGAAGTACTCAAGACGCTAGTAAAACTCTCGGGGATCAGTTTCGGCTTCGATCAGAATGCATGGCGAAATTGGTACAGCCTGTTGCAGCGGCGCACACAGTCGCCGGATACGACGACGCGTCGCATTGATTGACCCAAACAAGTATCAATTCAGGATGGCCACGAAACGTACGAGACGTCACAAAGAGATTGGACTTGAGTCCTGTCATGATTTTCGTGTCTCTTATGTCTTTCGCCGCCAACCCTCCTCGGAGACGTTCGATGACCAAACCCACCGTTGCAATACTCGGCGCAAGTGCTGATCGCTCGAAGTTCGGCAACAAGTCCGTTCGCGCGCATCTGAAACAAGGCTACGATGTCTATCCGATCAATCCACGCGGCGGCGAAATCGAAGGCCTCGCAGCCTACAAGTCACTCGCCGATGTCCCAGTCGACCGGCTAACGCGAATCAGCGTCTACCTCCCGCCCCACATTGGGTTACAAATGCTGGAGGAAGTGGTGGCCAAGGGCTGCGAAGAATTCTGGCTGAATCCTGGCAGCGACAGCGATGCGGTGGTTGCCAAGGCGCGACAGTTGGGACTCGAACCCATCATCGCGTGCAGCATCGTCGATGTCGGCAGCTCACCGCATCAGTTTGGAGATTGAGCGGCTGCCGCAAAACGCGATCAGTGAACATTGCTTGTTCGACCTTGGAAGTTCGTTTCGAATTCCCTGGGGGGCCGAATTCCTCACTCGCCTCCACCGCCTTGTTTCATCATCTCTTGAAAACGCCGGTCGATTTCTTCGGGCGACAAGTCTTCGGTATGCGAAGCAATCGTCCACGAATGGCCGAAAGGATCTTCCACCGCTCCCGATCGATCGCCGTAGAATTGATCTGTCATCGGCTTCTTCTCAGTCGCACCGGCAGCGATTGCCTGCGCGAAGATGGCGTCGCAGTCCTCGGTATAGATCATCAGGTGAAGCGGCGAACCTCCGAAGGCTTTCGCACTCTTAGCACCCATTTCCGGGAACTCGTCGGCCAACATGACTGGCGAATCACCGATCTTAATCTCGGCATGCATCACCTTGCCTCCTGGCCCGGGCAGTCGCATCAATTCTGTGGCGCCGAAGGCTTTCTTGTAGAACTCGATAGCGGCTGCGGCGTCGTGCGTGATCAAGTAGGGAGTGACCGAGTGATAGCCGTCTGGCTGTGCTTTTACAGACATTGAAGTAGACTCCTATGTGATAGCTTTAGTAGGCGTGACTCGTCATTGTCGGCGCTCGGCCAAAACAGGCTCATTTTGTGAGGACGATTTCCCGACATCGAAACTCCTGGCTTTGGCCCGGGGTAACATTTGAGTTAAGCTGTCGCTTCGTGGTCACCATGCGAAGTTTAATGTGGCACGCCGATTGTATCGCTTTCAAAACCAGAATGCAGTCACCTTTCTCGCGAGGAATCAATGAGTCGTTCTATAACTCGCCGCGTGTTGCTGGGAACGTGCCTTACACTTTTGCTATTCCAATCCTACGCAGGTGGCGCCGACGACAATCAAGTGCAGCTCGCGCGCGAATTGAAACCGCTGCTTGAGTGCCTTGGTGGAAAGCGAGACAAGTTTACCTTGTCGGCAGAAGTCGAATTTAAGATTGACGGCAACTTGCAGAAGGTCAACGCGCAACTGGCGAGTCTTTCCGACGACTCGTTTGATTTAGACATCACTCATCAGGATTACGCGATCCAGATTCGACGCCGTTCCGAAGCGACCGCCATGGTCCTGCCGCTTCACAAGACGGTTTTTCTCGGGCGCGGCGAGTCAAATCCCGACGACCACCTTACACCCACTGGAATTGCGACCCGATTGATCAGCCCTGCTTCGAACGCATCCACCTACCTCCCGATCTTGCAGAGCGGAGATCCGAACACTGTCGCCTTGATTCTGATTGGCCTGATCAGGCTGCAACTTGATCCAGATACCTCGTCATGGAAACTGGGAGACAAACTGTCGATTCGGTTTGCCGATGATGGCAACACGCTTGATGCGCGAAGCGACGATGCACGCGTCCTGCTGTCGATTTCCGAGGCAGAATCCTCCACCGAGCCTCTCGGCAACTGGCCCGGATTCCATGTAGTCGATCTCAACCGAGGTGAGCTGGAACGTCAATTGGTGCGCGGTGTACGGCGTGCCTTAGAGATTCTGGACCCCGCAGGACGGCTCATTTCACCACCACAAACATCGAAGCAAGTTGAACATGGCGAGCTGCGGTGGATCGATGGCCAACGCGTCGCAATACTTTACGGCACACCCGAACAAATTGGCAAGGCCCACGGCGAATTGCTGAAACAAGAGGCCATGCGCTGTATCGACTCGGTCTTGTATTCGTTTGGAACGGTACAGACAATTCGCACGGGCCGATGGTTCCGACACGACCTGGCCGATGCGTATGCTCGCCTCGCGCCACACATTCCCGCACGTCACAAGGCCGAGACGCGTGCGATGGCAGCGAGTCTGGGCCTGGAAGAGGAGCTCTGCCAGACGTTGAATGTGTTCCCGGAATTGTTTCATTGCTCCGGGTTCGCGGTATTTGGCAAAGCGACGGTCGACGGCAAGCTTTATCATGGGCGGGTGTTGGACTACATGACGACGATCGGCCTGCAGGATGCGGCGACAACTTTCATCGTGGCCCCCGACGGTCACAACGCTTTTGCCAATGTTGGTTACGCCGGGTTCATTGGCAGTGTCAGCGGGATGAACGCGCAAGGCGTTTCGCTGGGAGAGATGGGTGGTCGCGGCGAGGGGCAATGGGACGGCGTACCAATGGCGACGTTGATGCGCCGCGCCCTGGAAGAATGTTCCACGCTCGAAGACGTCACGGATTTGTGGGCGAGCAACCCCCGCACCTGCGAGTATTACTATGTGTTTGCTGACGGCAAGACCAATGAAGCCGTAGGTGTCGCAGCAACGCCCGACAGTATTCAGTTCGTACATCCGGGCGAGGCTCACGAGTTGCTCGGCGCAGGGATCGCCGATGCCGTCGTGCTATCCGCCGGCTCACGGCTCGCAAAGTTGCGGGAACGAGTCCAGCAGCGCTACGGCCAGATCGACGCAGACGTCGCTCAATGGCTGATGAGTCGGCCCGTTGCCATGGAGTCGAACCTGCACAACGTCTTATTCATTCCTGGTGACCGCCTCCTGTACGTAGCAAATGCGAGCCACAACAAGCCGGCGGCAGAGCGGCCCTACGTACGATTGGATTTGAAAGAACTGCTCGACGCGATTCCCGGATCATCGGTCGAAGACACGGTGGCCGTGACTAACAATTGAGGCGAACCAATGTGGCGACTCATTATCTTCGTGCTGACGCTGCTGTCGTTTTCGACAAATTCCATCGCCGAGATACCGCCCGGCCCAGGCGCCAACTTCGCGGCGCATGACACACTTAATCCGAGCATCGAGATGTCACCCGATGCCCAGGCATGCCTCGATGGTTTAGTCTGGCCGGCGGTCGAGTTTCACGTGCGATGTGAAGCGCCACGCGAGCATTGTGGTGATCTGATGATTCAGTTTCCCTCGCCCGTGCCCAGCGGCGACTCGGCAAACGATGTGGTGTCAATGGAATGGTACATGCCGCGAGACAAGGCTAAGTCGCCGATCGCGGCGCCGGCCGTCGTTGTTGTGCATGAATCGGGCAGCGGGATGACGGCCGGCCGGATGTTTGCTCGCGGTCTGCGACTGCAAGGGCTTCATGCATTCATGATTCAGTTGCCGTATTACGGTGAACGCCGGGCCAACGGAAAGCGACCGAACGGCGAGAATCTTGTCCCGGTAATTCGGCAAGCCGTCGCGGATGTCCGTCGAGCACGCGATGCCGTTGCCGCTTTGCCACTTGTCGACAACGAGAACATCTCGCTGCAAGGAACAAGCTTGGGCGGCTTCGTCACGGCAACAGCCGCCAGTATCGACCGAGGATATGACCGCGTCTTCATCATGCTGGCCGGCGGCGACTTGTGCGGCGTGATCCAGAACGGCCAAAGGGATGCGGCGAAATTCCGTGAAGAGTTGGCCAAGGCCGGCCTGATCGGCGAGAAGCTGGAAGCTGCGGTTGCGACGATCGAGCCGCTTCGCATCGCTCACCGACTCGATCCGGCAACCACTTGGCTTTACTCAGCTCAATTCGACACCGTCGTGCCGCCCGCCAACTCGTACCTGCTGGCCAAGACGGCTCGACTCGCACCATCGCACCACATTGAAATGCTGGCGAACCATTACACGGGTGTGATCTTCGTCCCTTACCTTCTTACCCACATGCAGCAGCAAATCTTGCCGACGACCGTCACGACCGTGAACAAACCGTGAACATTGCCTGAATCTCGCGTCCATGCTTTACGGATTAGTCATTCTTGTTGTCGTCGGTGTGGCCATTGTCGTCACCTCGATTCACCGTCGTGCGGTTGCGCGGTTTAACGAGCGTTTTCCTCCTATCGGCGACGACGAGTTCATTCGCCGGTGCAGTCCCGGTACAAGTCGTGACATCGCACTTCGAGTTCGCCGCATCGTATCGGAGCAACTCGGAATCGAATATGAGCGAGTTTATCCCGAGCAGCGCTTTATCGATGACCTATCCGCGGACTGACCGCTGTGCGAGTGATTTCACTCCGCGCTGGCATCAAGTTTCTTAATCGCCACATTTCGGAACATCACGGGATCGTTATGACCGGCGAAACCGAAATGGCCTTGTTTGAGATCTTTACCTGGATGAGGGCGGTCGTCTTTGAACTCCGTGATCGTGCTGACATCGGTGTCGACGATGATGCTGCCATTCAACTCAACCTTGATCGTCGAGCCTTGCACGGTCACTTCTTGATAGTTCCATTCGCCCACAGGTCGCAAGTAACCGCGATGAGCCGCAGCCATGCCATAGACTGAACCGTGGAATTGCCGTGGATCAAGCTTGGCGTACTTGGCAGCCGTATCGTCTAAAACTTGCAACTCGGTCATGCCATCGTACGAAGCGCGGCCCGTGCCGGGATAGCGAATCGCCAAGCCGTTGTTGCCGCCGGGCGGCAACTTGAATTCGACGCGGACTACAAAGTCGTCGTAAATCTCGTCGGTAAACAGCACGCCGCCATGCCCTTCCTTACAAACGATCGCTCCGTCTCGCACCTCGTAGTTGTCGACTGCGCCTGTCCAGCCAGCAAGATCGGCCCCGTTGAAGATCGACGTAAATCCAGCGGCTTTGTCGTCACCGCGTAATCGCTGGTTCGCTTCATCGATCGGAATATCGCGCACTTGGATATTCCGCCAGCGAATCTCGCCGCCATGAGTTTGCAGATGGATCGGGCCGCGAGCCGGCAACGGCTGTTTGCGATCTTTATCCCAGTAGTTCTCCATGATCGCATTGTCGACCACGAGTTTGTCGTTCAGAAAGACCGTCGTTCGGCTGCCCAGTTGAACGATCCGAAACTTGTTCCATTCACCAAACGGCTTGTCGGCCAGAACGAGTGGGAGCTGACCGGCAGCACCTTTGCTGTTGTTAAACAGTCCGCCCGAGCCTTTATCCGCGTTGCGGTCCCATTTGCCGCCTTCCTCTGTGTAATCCCAAATCTGAACTTGGGGCGTACCTCGCAGGTAGATACCGCTGTCCGCTTTGGCGACCGTTTTGTATTCGATAAGAAACTCAATGTCGCCGAACTCTTCGTCGGTCGTCGCGTACGGGCCGTGCCCATCGTTCACGAGTTCTCCATTGTCAACGCTCCAATGCGCTTTGAACTCTTCCTGCTGGTCAGCGATCGCTTCCTCACGTTTATCTTCGGCCGCCTTGACGGTCGTGTGTGGATTATCACCGTGCCATCCTTCAAGATTCTCGCCGTTGAATACGGCCTGAAATCCCTCTGGCGGGTTCGCATCGACGGCACTGACAATTGCACCGAGAATTCCGAACAGACAAGTGAACAGCCGCAATCGAAGACTGGGGGCAGCAAGTAGGTCGTGTTTCATAGGTTGCGTCTTTCTGGCAGGAGAGCATGGAGGCGGGTAGTTGCGATAGCGGTTATGATAAGTCGTAACTCAAAACAGTTTCGATTTCAATCAATAACCCGGATAATCGCCGAGGGACCCCAGCATGATCTTCCGTCGCTTGATACTCGCCGTCCTTTTACTTTTGCCCTTTTGCGATTCTGCCCCCGCTGACGATGGACCCACCGTTGCGCTTCCGCCGCGCGAGAACTTCCACCTCTATCTCCTCGTTGGCCAATCCAACATGGCGGGCCGCGGAATCGTTGCTGAGGAAGATCGCCAGCCCCACCCACGCGTGCTCATGTTTACCAAGAACCGCCAATGGGCTCCGGCAGTCGATCCGCTTCATTTCGACAAGCCCGTTGCAGGCGTGGGCATCGGGCGCACCTTCGGAATCGAGCTCGCGAAGGCGAATCCGGATATCACGATTGGGCTCATTCCGTGCGCCGTGGGTGGTTCGCCAATTTCAAGTTGGGAGCCGGGCGGGTATCACGCGCAAACGAAGAGCCATCCCTACGATGATGCGATCAAGCGAGCGAAACAGGCTCTTGAAGTCGGCGTGCTAAAGGGAATTCTCTGGCATCAAGGCGAGTCGGACTCGCATCCGGGAGCGGCGGAGGTCTATGAGCAAAAGTTGCATACGCTGATCGCCCGCTTTCGAGAGGAGTTGAATGCTCCCGAAGCTCCGTTCCTTGCGGGGCAACTGGGTCAGTTCGCCGAACGACCGTGGGACGAATCGAGAAAGCTCGTGGATGCTGCCCATCGGAGTTTGCCCAAGAAGATCGCACACACTGCGTTTGTTAGCTCCGATCGATTGGGCCACAAGGGCGACGAAGTTCATTTCAACGCCGCGGCTTACCGCGAGTTTGGTCGTCGGTATGCGGAGGCGTTTCAAAAGCTGACTCAATCGCAGTGAAGCCCGGACACCGCAATATCGGCTGCGGAGGATATTTCGCGAAGCGATTGTCCGACTGAGCGAGCTGACACAACCAAAAGATTGAACCCGTTCCGGAAACCACTCGCCTCACGTTCGCACAGTCTTGGCAAAGCGACTTCAAGTTCGTGCCATCCTTGCGATTGGTACCGATCTGTCACGAGATCGCGGAAGTGTGATCACGATATTACGCCGCCGAGACTTGTGGGTCGACCGCTGACGACTCCGCGAGCGACACTCGTGTCAATTCCGTCCACAGTTCTGGCAGCAGGTAAGGCTTCGATACGACGCACGTTGCGCCATACTCCGCCGCGAGTCGCCGATCTGAGGCACGAGGAAACCCAATCAATGCAATCACTGGAGCGGGGTGTACTTGCTTCGCGAATTCAGCAAGCTCTGCTTTGTCTCGTTCAATCGACAAGCCAACATCCCAGATCGCGACGGCAGCACCGCTCGCGAACGCGGGCTGACGCGGGTTCACCCACACGGTGGAATGGCCGATGGCTTGGCATGCTTCAGCGATCGCTTCATACGTCTCAATCGTGGCAGCTCGAATAACAGCCATTCCGCGTTGCCTTACTTCCGGTACCGCAACGGTTACGTTGTTCGCTTCCCATTCGGTGTAGGTGCGCGGCATTGCTAGTCGCCCGCGTATGTGCCGACAGGCCAACTCTTCCGCCAGACGCGGCACAAACTGGTGCCAATAAACTCGCGTCACACCGCGCCAAGGATACCCTGTACGCAACTCGCCTTCACACCAGCCGCCCATCAATCCGATGATTCGAGCGAGAGGAGCGCGACGTAACAGTGAAACAACTTGGTGTTGTTCAAAGATGCCCGGACGGGCGGCGGCCAGCACGATCACATCGGGAGGTCGCCCGTCATTGGCGAGCTCGACCGTGGCTTTATCACAACTTTCGACGATCGTGAGAGTGCAGTATTCTCCGAGCCATGCGATGGGCTCTTGGAACTCATGATGCGACGCATCACCGACAAAAAGAACTCGCTTTGTTGTCATCGCGGGATTCGACTCTCAAATTCCGATACGCATTCGTGAGTAGCGGCGGGACCTTCCGCTTCGCGTAGCGCCGCGAGGAATTCAGGATCTCCAACCAACCGGCTCAATCTGGCAAGTGTTCGCAGATGTCCGCGATCGTCGATAGAGCAAATTAGAAAAAAGATGTCGGTCAGCATTCCACGCGGTCCGCCAAAGGGGATGCCGTGGCTGGTGCGACCGAGAGCTAGCACAGGTTCGGCCAACACGGTCGGCATGGGCCGACGCGGGTGTAGCAACGCGACGCCGTTGTCCAAGGCAGTCGGATGCAATGTTTCGCGAGCTCGAACGGCTTCCGCCATCTTGTCGGGATCCCAGAGTAGTCCCGTGTTTGCTGCTAGCCCTACCATCGAGTTGACGACGGAGTTTCGCGTCCTTGCCGACAGCGGGACCTCGATCGCTTCGACGGGCAACATCGAAATGATCGAAACTACCTCGTCCGCCGAGTCCTTTGCCGCGGCGCGGTCCAGCACTCCTTCGACTGCGATCAGCCCACTCTCGCCAGACGCTCCAATCCGTTCCTCCAACCAATGATGGATTTCGGCTTGTGCGAATCGCCACTCGCCACCAACCTTGCGACCAGGCAAGTTGCCGCGGTCCGCCATCTTGGCGACTTGCTGGGGGGTAAGATGGAGGTAGACCGCCAAGCTATCAATATCGAAGTCTTCGTGTGCCATTTTGGATCGTTCCTGCTGTTTGGCATCATTGTCGCGGCAATCCAACCAGCCTGTCCAGTGCAGCGCCATTGCAGCTCGACCTGCCCTAATTAGCTGGATTATTCGCTTTGAGCGAGCTGAATGAGTTGCTATGATAGCGGAGCCTTCCCGGCATCGCGTCGAACCCCAATTCGAGCCCACCCGATGCCATCCCGCCTACCTCGCAAACGAGATCGTTACGATGTTGACTCTACCCTTCGGTGCTACTCAATCTTGTGACCGGGTTTCTCGCAGAAGCTTTCTCCAAGTTGGAGCCTTGGCAGGACTGGGCGTATCGCTGCCCATCGCCATCGCCAGCAAGAAGCTCGCTGCCGCTCAAGGGCGACACGAATCGGATGTCAACTGTATCGTCATTTGGACTCGAGGTGGGACCAGCCACCATGATACTTACGATCCCAAACCCGATGCACCCGTTGCGGTTCGCGGTGAATTTGGTGTGATCGACACCGCGATCCCAGGCGTCCAATTCACCGAGATTTGCCCGAACATGGCCAAGCACGCAGATCGCTTTGCACTGCTGCGCGGTTGGAACCCACGTAACGGCAGTCACGGATCGGCTGACCAATGGGTGATGTCGGGGCGTCGATTCAATCAGGCTGTGGCTTATCCGACTTACGGCGCAGTGATGAGTTACTATCACGGCTTCAAGACGGCGATGCCTCCCTTCGTGCAACTGGGCACGGACGTCGACAACCGCTTCGGTGGCGGCACCGCCGGAGTACTCGGACACGAGCACAACCCGTTCGTGATCGACTCCGATCCCAATAGTGACAAGTTCACCGTCCGCGATATCACACCACCCAGCGGCATCACGCTGGACCGAGTTGACCGCCGCAAGAAGATGTTGGCCAGCGTCGAACAATTGCAACGCGACGCCGAGCTTCAACCTGCCGCATTCAACGCAATCGACGAGCAGTATGAAACGGCATTCAACATGATTACGGCACAGGAAACGAAAACCGCGTTCGATATCGCTTCCGAGGACGAAAAACTCCGCGAGGCATACGGCCGAAATCGTTTCGGGCAAAACTGTTTGTTAGCTCGCCGTCTGATCGAAGCCGGCGTCCGATTCGTCACCGTCACTGATGGAGGCTGGGACACGCACCAAAACAACTTCAAATCGCTAAAGGACAGCCGCATCCCACCGGTCGATCAGGCGCTGCCTCAGTTGCTGATCGATTTGCAAGAGCGAGGTTTGCTCGACACGACGCTTGTCTGCTGGTTGACCGACTTTGGTCGCACGCCGAACATCAACTCGGCCAGCGGACGCGATCATTGGGCCACTGCCGGTTTTGCAGTCATGGCCGGAGCGGGCATTCCAGCGGGCCACGTCCTGGGCGCGACAGACGGCGAAGGCGGATACGTGACGAAGGATGAATACTGGAGCGACGACATCGCCACGACGATTTACATGAAACTTGGCATCCCGCACGAATTAATCGCTCAAGCCCCCGACGGTCGGCCGATTCGCTTAATCGAAGGCAAACCAATTCGTGAGTGGATGTGATTCGACAGACGCTCACCGACCAAACTGCAAGAATCGCCCCGGCATTCGTTCGTGTTTCCGTTCGGTAGTCTTGCCCTCTCGAACGATGGTCTCGCCGTTAACAAACACATAGTCGACGCCTCGTGTCGGAGCTTCGGGCGTTTCAAACGTGGCTTCGTCGGATATCATGTTCGGATCCAATACGACGACGTCGGCGAACTTCGTCGCGGCCAGCGTGCCGCGATCCACCAGCTTGAATCGCTGGGCGGCAACGCTCGACAGCTTGGCAACGGCTTCTTCTAGCGTGAACAACTTCAAATCGCGGACACAGCGACCGAGGAACCGACCGACGGAACCGTACATACGAGGATGGACTTGGGCGTCTGGAAAATAGATGCCGTCAGTGCCCATCATGTACAGTTCGTGTTGCAAGAATGGCCAGACCAGCGCGTCGTCGCCTTCGTCCATCACACACAGCACCGCCAGCCGCTCTTCAATCAACAGTTCGAACAGCGCGTGGTCGGCCGGTTTTCCCGACTCGTCGACGTACTCTTGCAGCGTCTTGCCTTGGTGATGCGAATTCTCTTTGCTCGCCACCCAGGCGATACGAACGTGATCAAGGTCCAGCCGCAGAGCATTCAGCCCGTCACGAAACCGCTTGAGGATTTCTGGCTCGTGCAACAGGTGCATCGTCGCCAGCGGGCCGTCTTCCCAGGCTTCGTAAGGCAGGAAGTAGTTCAACATCGTCGAACCGGGTTGATAGGGATAAACGTCATAGGTGACGTCGACGTCGCGCCGAGCATCAGCCAGCAACTCGAAGACTTGTTCATGTGTGTAAGGCGGTTGCACTTTTAGGTGCGAGATATGGACAGGCACATTCGCCCGGCGCCCGATTTCGATCGCTTCGTTCAGGGCAGGCAGCAGTCCTTTCTTGTATCGCACGTGCGTGACGTAGATGCCGCCATAGCTCGACATGGCTGAGCAGGCTTGGACTAACTCGTCGGTCGTAGAAAAACACTGCACGATATAGTCAAGTCCCGTCGACAGTCCGACAGCACCTTCCTCCATGCCTCGACGAGTCTCGTATTGGATCTGTCGCATCTGAAAGTCATCGACCGCGCCGCGTCCGAAGCCGCAGATCATCGAACGGATGTTGGCATAGGGGAGGTGCGCGGCCGAGTTCTGTGCGGCATGACCATCCAGCAACCGCATGTAGTCGCCCCAACTCTTCCAACCTCGATACTCATCCAATCGCAAGCCATTCAGCGCTCGCAAATAGAATATCCACTGGGCAGCAGTCGACTCATTGACGGGAGCGTAGGAAATTCCATCCGCCATCAGAATCTCGGTGGTGAAACCCTGCAGAGTCTTGGGAGTAAGATGCGGTGTCTTGAGCAGCCAGCCGTCACTGTGATTATGCACGTCGATGAAACCGGGTGCTATGATTTTACCGGCGGCATCGATCGTCTCACGCGCAGAAGCGTTTGACAGATCGCCTATGGCCGCGATCCGATCGCCCTGGATGCCAACGTCGGCACGAAATCGAGGACTCTTCGTACCGTCGATTACATCCCCGTGGCTAATGATTATGTCGAACAAGGACAACCTCGCCGTCACGCGTCGTGATCGGAAGTTTGAGATTCGGCGAAGGCGGTTAGTTCAGGAATCAACGCATTCACCTCGGATTGCAACCGGGCAAAGACCTGGTGAGCATCTTCGAGCTGCGCGTCACGCCCCATTTCTTCCAGGGCCAACGATAGCTTCCCTGCCTCCGTCTTGCCGAAGTAACGCAGGCTTCCTTTCAACGTATGGGCGAACCTCCTCAAATCGGTAAGATTCGCTGATTCAATCGATGTCTGAATCCCTGTAATTAACTTGGGGTACTCCGCAAAAAAAATCTCGACTAATTCCTGTAACAATTCCGGGCTTCCGCCGACGGCCTCTCGAGCGTAATCCCAATCCACTTTGGCATTCATGCAATCCCCCGTTTTCACATTCCCCGTTCGTCGTTCGTCGGCGATATCGACCTCTTTAGCATACGGGATGAGTCGGTCGCGCGAAAGTCACCAAGTTCAAGGGCTCGCTCTTTTGGTTTGGTTATCTGCGACCTGTTGCACTCGATCACCCACTGCAGAATGGATCGTCGAGACGACGAAAACAGAACTCTTTTGCATGCCTACTGAGCTGCTTCAAAGATTGCGATGCTGGCAGTGAATCCGTGTAAAAAATTTCTTCCAGCTACGGGCCCCATTTCGCCCGCCGCAAAAAAACCGGCGAGCGGCGAGTTGTTTAACGCATTGCCGATCGCTTCGGCATCGTGGTTGGGTGCGGGGAACAGCCGCGTTCCGCGGCCGTTGCAAGTAAACAGTAGCGCCCCGCGCTGATCGCCGGATCTGGTTTGTTTGAGCGCAGCCAACATCTGCTTCAACTCGCCATCTGCTGTATTTGCGTCGCGGACGTGGAACTGCACCGTTTGCCCAGGACGAACGTAATCTCCGAGTACGATCGCACCACTTTCCTGATCAACTCCCGTGACATTCCGAACAAGGAAGTCACCTTGCTCGAACTTATCTTGATACTCACTAACAACTCGACCGACATGCAGCCCGCGACGCACCATTTCCTGCTCGTGCGTAGCAAGCGTCGCGTACACCTCGATCAAACGCTGATACGCCGGCAAGCCTCCGAGTTCTTGGATGACATTGCGCTCGGCCTTGGTAATCACGAAGTGCTCGCCGATCGGACGACAGCCTTGCGAGACGATGGATCGAATCGTCACTTCACCGTAAATCAATACCGCGACAGCACCATCGTGATAAGCGTTCGGCCCCATGAAGAGACAGTTCTCGCCGGGCTGAGTCGCTGCACTCGCCATACCCCCGATTACCGACACCCCCGAGTGATCATCGTTGACGCGTTCCAAAAGGAACTCCGGGGGGAACGTGTAAGGGTCGCCCAAGACTAACAGTGCGGAGCCCACCGGCCATGCGTCGGGCAATTCGTCCGGCCAACCAACGAAGGAGCCACCCTCTGCCGTACGTACAAACTCGAGCCGCATCGGCATTACCGTTGAACCAGGCAAAGACGCCACCCACAGTGACATCGCTGACTCCATCTCGATCTCGGTCCCAACACCGACGATCGATTCCCCCGAGCAACCGATGACTGCGTCAGTGCCAAGTTGCTCACACAGCCGTGGGGCGAGCTTATCCGCCGCACCGAGGTGATCGGCGGAAACAAACAACAACGCGACGGTTGCTTCGCCTTGGAGTTGCTGTTTGGCGAGTGCAACAACTTCGTCGAGAGCGGCCAGAGAATTCGGATTGGTCGACAAAGCAGAAGCGAATGCGAGCGGCATGAAGTCGTTTCCCTGTTTGTTGGAAAGCTGTGCGTGTGATCCGTCGTGCTCGTCGCTAGTTCGCGACGAAGTTGAGTACGCGCACCGCATGACCAACGCTGTCGGGACTTTTGGAAGCGGCGATCCGCACATGTAACGTGTGCGCCCCGGGAACCAAATCTGCGTCAAACATGACAGTCCGCGGATAGTGCAACCCCTTACTAAAGCGATGAAACAGATTCGTTTCGTGATAGGGTCCGCCATCGATGCTCGTCTCGACAATACCGGCGTCAGGTCCTGCGAGAACGTATGCACCGACCGCCGTTCCTTCGAATGCTAACGACAACTCGTCGCCGGGCTGCTCCGCGCAAAGCAACAGCGATTTGCTAAAGCGACTGCGGCTCGCGCCTTTAAGATTTTCCCAGGCGGGCGTCTGGATGGTCCATCCTCGCAACGAGTTCGCCGCGTCCAGAGGTAGCAGTCTCCCGCGAACGTAGCTGTTCGTATCGAGCAACTCAGACATCGCGTGTGATTCCGGTGATGCGTTCTCGGATAGCGGTTCGCCCCAAGCTCGCTCCATCATTCGATCGATCATCCCAGCGGCAATGGCATTGCCAAAAGGTTTGGGATGCGTTCCACCGAACTGCTCCCAAGTCAGCGTCCCTGCATCAATCTGGTCGGCGACTTCCTTGGCGAGATTGATCGTTGAGACACCGTAGTGCCGGGCAACGGAGTCGTGTGCCGCGACTGACAACGGTATCTCGCCAGCCTGCCAAATCGCGAGCATCTCGGGGTTGACGAAATAGGTAACGACGATGTCGGCATTTGGGTTATGTTCGCGAGTGTGCCGAATAATGCCCTCCATCCCTCGAATACAGTCGCGACGTGAATGCCCGGCGTCTTGATCATCGTTCACTGCAAACTCGACGAAAAGTAAATCGACAGACCCTTTGCTCAACACATGGTCCTGCAGGCGGAATGCCCCCGTCGTGGAACAAGTTGATGATATACCGGCATCTGTAAATTCAAACTCGGTATCGGGAAAGCGCCTCTTGAGAATCTCCATTACCATCGGGCGATAGCCGTTCATCTCTGTGATCGAGCCGCCTATAAATGCAACATGCCCGCGTCTTTCCCGCTCGAATTGCAGTCTCGCGTTCACCAATGTCCCGCGAAGATGGATATTCGCATCCACCGGTGGTTCGACGGACCAACTAGTTTCGCCGAATGCCACGATTGACAATAACAGCGCAGTGATCATCCCAGGCAGCATTCGCATTCGTGTGTTCTCGTAGAAAGAGGCAGGGAGGATGTTCTGTTTTACTCTACTGAAAGCGATTCGCCGCGTCGATGATCTAAGCAGCGACGTTGTGAAACACCAGCAAATCGTGGCATGATACGTTGGTAGCGACCGTCACTTTTCCAGTGGCGAGGCCTGGTTCGGAAGCGGTTTTGCAAATCTTGGCAACAGAATAACAGATGGCTACACAGTATCGGCAGCACGGGCCTTGGAAAATCCTCGAGTCGCGAGAAGTCTATCGCGATCCGTGGACTCGCCTGCGACGCGATGAAGTCATACGCCCCGACGGCGAACCTGGATCGTACAGCGTTCTGGATCTCAAACCGGGTGTCTCTGTGCTCGCAATCGACGAACAGGACAACGCCTACCTCACGGAAGAGTTTCACTACGGCGTGGGACGCGTTACGATCGAAGCAGTAAGCGGAGGGATCGAGGCGGGCGAAGAAGCACACGCAACTGCCCAACGTGAGCTGCAAGAGGAGTTGGGGATACAGGCCGCTCGATGGACAGATCTAGGTCTCGTTGATCCCTTTACTGCGAATGTCGTTTCACCAACGCGACTGTTTTTGGCTGAGTCGCTCAGCATCGGAAAGCCGAACCTGGAAGGAACGGAACAGATTCGATGTGTCAGGGTGCCGTTCAAACGTGTGGTGGAGATGGCGATGACCGGCGTAATTACACACGCGCCAAGTTGTGTTCTGATCTTGAAGGTCGCGTTGAAAAGATGCTGAGAATTTGCTTGACTTATGCCCGCGCGAGTCGCTAGTATGCAGACGTCCGGTTCATGGACAAATGTTGTTGGTGATTTTCCTCTTTCTACGGAGGGCATTTATGCAAGATCCACCAGGAATGTTTTCATGAGGTGGTTGCACTTCGCAACGCCTCCAGGCCCCCCTTCAAGTAAAGAGAGACTGCCTCTTTGATGGCCCGGTCTGTTACTTGAAGCGATTTGCTTCTGATATCGTCCTGAGGTTCAAGTCACTGCACTCTGCGCGGTTCGACAGGCCAGCTGGAGCGAGTGGCGCGCCCGAGAAGGGCATTGCTTGATTGAATCAGAGGCCAGTTGTTTTGACTGACAGTATCGCTCTCTCGTGAATTCATGCGGCCCTCGTCCTCTTTTTGCGGCGAGGGCCGATTTTTTTCGCGGGAGCTGTCGCCGCACTGGCCTCTTAAAGCAAACTATCAATCAGCAGCCGCATCTTACGTAGCTCGACCATATGGTCCACGTCATCCATTTCGGTGATGTGAACACAAAGCGCGCGGTTGTAATTGACGCGGCTCAGCTGATTAACCAGCTTTCCGTAATCAACTTCCCCCTGCCCGACTCGCACTTGGAGTTGATCCTTCTTCGTATCCCGCAGCAGCACGTGGTAGACATACTTCATCAGCTTGTCGATACTTTTTCCTTGATGCGGGCCAAAGATATAGTGGCTGGGATCAAGCGTTAGCCCCAATCCCTTCACGTTATCGCATAACACAGCGACCGTATCCGGATCTTCCGATAGACGCCCTACTTGGCTCCGCATACCGACGCGTACACCCTCTAACTCTGCTAAGGCAACTAACTTGCGTAGTCGTTCAACTTCTTCGTTGAAGGGTGTGCCATGCTCGCTCGAGGGGATCGTCAGCGTGACAACTTTAGTCGCCTTGGCCAATTGGCAAATCGCGGCGAATTGTCGGTAATACTCTTCGCCCTCGGCCTCGATCTCGACAGAGTAGGCGGCAATGTTTAGCCGATGCGTATCTCGACACGCGGCAATCGCTTTGTCGAGGTCGGCCGCCACTTCGCTGGGCTTCACGTGATTGCCACTCTCGTGGATGGTAATTTCAAGCGTGGTATATTCCAAGTCTGTCAATTTACTGATGGCATCCGTCAGCGACAGATCGCGATAGCACTCGGTTGATGCAGCGACGATCACTTCTGTTCCTTTCCTTGAAATTCGGTTCGGGCGCGTCAAAACGCGTTCCTGAGCCGTAGCTTAGCGGCATTCACGGTTTGGAGGCAACACCGTTGCCGGATGGGTTTCGCTAGCAGAAAATCGAGTGTACGCGGGGTAGGATAGCAGTTGGTTCCCGGGATGCGTAAGTTCCGGGCGCGCTCGAACGAGCCCACGAATGTTTGCCAGCACACGCCCAATGTGTGCCAAGGATTTTGTTGCGATGAAATACGACCCTACCGAAGGCTCCCTCCAACGGCCCCCGAACGTCACGCCTGCCTATCTCGCTGCAGGACACTATTCTCCGTCACCGCCTGGCCAACCAATCATCATTCAACAAAGTCGCACTGGCGGTGGAATGATGCTTACGACCTTCGCCATGCTTGGCTGGATGGCGTTTGGGCTGTGCGCGATTTTTCTCATAGGGCAACTTGTTACGCTGTCTGACTATTTTGATACGTCCGGCGGGATCACCGAGAAATATCATTCTGGAGCCACGTTCGCCGATAGCAAGGTTGCAATTATTTCGATCACAGGCGTAATCATGGACGGCGAGGGCTATGCGAAAAGCCAGATCGATCGTGTTCGTGAAGACGAGTCCGTCAAAGCTGTTGTCGTCCGCGTGGACTCACCGGGTGGTACCGTCACCGGTTCCGACTACATCTTCCATCACTTGAACAAGTTGCGACAGGAGAAAGGTATTCCGCTCGTGGTAAGCATGGGCAGCATCGCCGCCAGCGGCGGCTACTATGTATCCATGGCGGTGGGTGATCAAGAAAAGTCGATTTACGCCGAGCCAACCACCACAACGGGTTCGATTGGGGTCATCATTCCGCACTACGATGTTAGCGGACTGATGGCGCGATACGACGTGAAAGACGATTCGATAGCCAGTCATCCGCGTAAACAAATGCTGGCAATGACGCGACCGATTCCGGAAGAGCATCGCGAATTATTGCAGGCGTACGTCGATGAATCGTTTGGCCGCTTCAAAGAAATCGTCAAGCTTGGAAGGCCTGCATTCCGCGAAGATGACGCCGCTTTGGACGAACTGGCGACTGGAGAGATCTTTACCGCGACCAAAGCGAAAGAAGCAGGCCTGGTTGACGAAATTGGATTTTTGGAAGCGGCGATCGATCGCGCCATGGAACTGGCACGTCTGGATACAAGCAATACCAGCGTCGTCAAATATCTCCGCCCGGCAACGCTGTTCGATGTGTCGGGGCTCATGATGTCGCGCAATCAGCATCCAGATTTATCGGCGTTGCTCGAATTAACGTCACCGCGAGCCTACTACCTTGCGAGCTCGATGCCGCCGCTCGTGGCAAGCTACTCAATGCTGTGGCAAGACCGATAACCGTTCGATCATCTGGCTATTCGGTCGCCCCACCGGCTCCAGGCGCCAAAATATCCTCGGGAATCGGTCGCAACTCTTCTTCCGTAGGACTTCGGTGGAACATCGACGTACCAGGGGGCACTTGCTCCATCCGCCGCATAAGACGCGAATAGTGCAGCCCTCGCGGCAGTTCACCATAGTAAGGGAACGCATAGGGCGGCAATTGATAATAGGGGGTCAGCTGCACAGATTCATCGTACAGCCCATCCCACAACCCACGCTCATCAACATTTAACACTTCCGTATCCAAGAACAGCTGCATGCGGTCAACGATGTAGTTAATATGTCGACTCGCCACGCTGCCGAGGGCGCTGACATAAGCGTCTTGCGACTGTAGGTAGTCCCGCGCCGTCACACCACCGATCCCCAAGTTCCGCTCGATCTGCGTGCTGACCACCCGCTCGTAGGCCAGACCAGCACTCGCCACATCCACTTTGTACTGCTCTTGGTCAAGGGCCAGAGCACGGAGGTCGTTACGCACAGCCAGCTTGGTGGTGTCTTCGAGCAACATCAACTGGCGAAGCGCTACTTGATAATTAATGAGGCTTTGGCGAAACGAGTTTCGTTGCGCTCGACGATTTAGCGGAAGATCGAGCGTGGCGGTTAACTGTGTTAGGCTTTCGTCAAACGTAAAGTCGAATGGTTTCGTACCGGGGCTGCGCACCGTTTGCGTCGCACGAAGATTCAACACAGACTTAAGATCGTCCGCAGCCAATTTGATCTGCCGCCACTGATCCGCCAACGCACCACGTTGATTCATAAGATCAAAACGTAATACCAGCGCAGTCAACATCGCATCGTCGAACTCCGTCTCGATCGGAGTCAGGCCGCCGCCTATCGGACTAAGGAGTTGCCCCGTTCGCGCAATAAGATTGTCGACGATCTGAATGGTTGCAGACAACGCTTGCGCCGGGTTTCGATTTACATCATCCGCGTGGTTCACCTGATCCAGCAATATCACGAGCTCTTCGCAAGCCGCTCGCAATGTCGTTACTTCGCGTACAAGCCGACGCAATTCCTCAACGAATTGCTCATGATCGAGTTGGTTCTCTGTCGCGTCCGAGGAGGTCGTCAGGCGTCTGACAAGCCGATCGTCTTCCTCGTCCAGACGGTCGATTGTTCGATGGAGCTCTTGAGAAGTGCGTTTCATATCCGCAATCGATTCCGCAGATTGGCCACGCAGTGTGGCCAGCTCGATTTGGTAGTCGATCAGCGTGAGCAGCCGATCCGCCAAGTCGATAGTCCGCCCATACAGTGTTGCGTCATTCAGAGGACCGCTTGCCGATTCCTCGTCAAGTTCCCGCCGTACGGAATTGGCATCTGATCGAGCGAGCTGAACGCTGAGCCGAGCCCGTAAGTCTTGCAGCTCGCGATCATCTGGCGGCTCTTCGCCAAGCTTCTCCAAGACTTCGAACGCACCACGAATTCGATCGATCAGGTCGATCGCAGAACTCAACAAAACAACTCGTTCTGGCTCCGCAGAATTGCGTTCGTCGACCAATCGTTTCTGAACACGCCGTACCAACTCGCGGCGCACGGCAAGTTCATCATATCGAGTCAACTGTTCGAGCTCTGTTAAATCGACATCGATCGGTGTCTCCGTCGGCAAACCAAGGCGAATTTTCAAATTGTCGAGTGATTGCTCCAAGTTGTTACACGTACCAATGAGTCGACTACGACCGCTGAGCACTTGCTGCTCGACTTGGTCAATCTCAAATCGGGGCACTTGGCGGGCACGGTACTCTTGCTCAGCCTGACGAAACGCTCGCGCCAGAGTCAGATAGTTTTGCGAATCAATTTCCACCTGTCGGTAGGTGCGAATCAATGTGTAGTACTGACTGGTCAGATCAGCGTAGAAGGTCTTGCGGAAACGCGCGAAGTTGCGAGCGGCATAAACAACATCGCGTTCGGCTTGTGTGAGCGGCTCGAATTGCACGTCGATTTGCAGAAGCGTCTGTTGGATATCCAAGACGATGTCGGAACCGACGTCTGTCGCAAATCCGGTTGCGCCGTTAAACGTAAGCACTAAGTTATTGGCGAACCGCAGCAACAATGTCCCACTCGTTGCCAGCATCTTGTCCATCTGATATCCGCTTGGCACACGTAACCGATTGACTTCAACGCCCCCGTCCCGCGCGTGTGTGTAATCCGTCGAAATGCGGTTTCCGTTTGTTGAGAACTTCAAATCGTAATCGAAACGCTGCAACGAAAGTCGCAGCGCGGCTCGATACAGCGTTTCCTTCTGCGTCTGATATTCGCGGCTGTTGAGCAGTGCGATTTCGACGATGTCCTCCAACGCTAATGCCTGCGCGGCGTCTCGTTGCGCGTCGGTGGGCGGTTCGCCATACGTACGGCGAAACTCGTCACGAATGCTCTCGAATTCAAACATGCGGACCTGACAGCGTTGAGGAATGTCCTCCCATGCGGACACCGGAACTGGAACCACTTGCAGTTCCTCTTCCACCGGGTCGCGAGGCGGTGTGTTGCCAGGAGCTGGCAGTTCCGCGTCCGGCGTTTCCGCAAGCACTTCGGCCCCCTCGTCCGCATCGCGCAAGTAAGTAACAGGTTGCAACTCAGTGCGCGCGGTTACAGCGGCGACCTGTTGCGACACCCGCGGTAGGCGCACAAACTCGGGGACATGCGCTGCGACTTGCACTTCTGGGAACGGATTTCGATCAATGCCCAGGTTGTCGTTTCGGAGCCGTTGTTGAAATCGAGCAGGATCTCGCTCTGGAAGCTGTGGCAAGTCGTAGGCGTAAAGTTGCGGGGAAGGTAAAGGGAGCAGAGGATCTTCGAGTAATGTAGGGTCATAGAGTCGGGACCCCAAAACCGGAACGACATCAAAGTCAGTGGGTGCGTCCCACGGCGTATGTCCTGCCTTTTCGTGAAGCAACGAGTAAGCATCTATGTCCGCGCGTTCGCGGTAGTGGCGGCGCGAACACCCCGCTAGCACCGCCAACGCGATTAAAAACCAAACTCGCAGGCTAGCTGCCACGCAGCGTCCCTTGCTAACGAACATTGGCCTGAATCGGCCCGGACGAAAAGACAACACCGAACGGTACCCATCAACATCGGCCAATCAGTCGGCCCACAAATAGGGAATTATCCGCAGAGTTGCGCAGAACCGCCTAAAACCTCACTGGTCGCGTTGACGGTTTGCGCTGACGGGTTTCTGCGTGACAAACGGACATTACTCTCGTAGACTAGGCCCTACTTTCGGGCGTTGGAGATAGGAACAAATCACGATGCGCATGAAGTCTCTGCTAGCCGCCACCATGCTGTTGCTGCTGTTTGCTGGTCGCAACGAAGGACGAGAGTGGCGACATCTCGGGCGACCGCTTTCAGGCGAGTTCGGAGAGCTTCGTGGCGATGAAGTTATCCTTGATGATGGGGCCGATCAGCTCACCATAAATCTTGGTGAACTCAGCAAGCAGGACCAAGCGTACGTTGCATGGCTGACTAGGGAACGGATGTGGGCGAACCGAGCTGGTAAGCAAATTCTCGCTGCCTTTGTGAGGCGCGACGACGCAGCAGTGACATTGCGCAGAGATGGTAAAGAGTTCATCCTGGCTATCGATTTGCTTAGCAACAGCGATCAGTCCTATCTCGAATCAACGTACCCTCGCGCGGCGAAAGATATTGGAGACCCAAACGCGACTTCACCGCCACCCGCCGGTAACGAGCGTTCAACAACTGCTTCGTCGGCTGCCGAACGCGGTCCGGTTGCCGCTGCTGGTGGGACCACTTGGGTGCTCCGAGATGGAAGCTCCCTTACCGGTACGTTTCAGAAACTTCAGGGCAGCTTGGTCTGGATATCCCATAATCCTGGTGAGACGGTTTTGCCAATCAATAGGTTTACGGCGTCTGATCAGCGTCAGATACTTCAGTTGGCTGCGGCAGCTCCAACGCGAGTAGACATCGCCACGCCCGCTGAAAGGACTGGCTTGAAACCAGTCGCGCCTTCTGCCGAGGTATCACTGGAAAGATGGCATGTATGGCATTTGGTCAATGGCAAAGTGATGGTAGGTCGCTTTGTGACATACGATCATGATGCCGTTTGGATCGACACTGCGGAGGGACGGACCAGTATTACATTTTCGGATCTGGCGCTGGAAGATGCAGAGCGCGCAACAATGTTGTTTGAAGAACTGATCGCACAAGCAACCTCCGGTGAACGTGAACTTCCGCAGTTGGAGTCAAAGGGTCTTTTTCAAGATGCGCGTACTTCAACACAACTCGTAAATACGATCCCGTCGACGATTCCGAGCGGTTCCGCCGGCAAGTCGAGCGACTCCGGTAGAGGCCCCGCTTGTGCCAATTGCGGAAATCCCGGCTACATCAAACCCGGCGAGCGTTGTACACAATGTGGTGTGCAAAAGCATTCGTCACATCAGTTACGGATCGGCGAAGCTCCAACACAGTTCCCAAGTGTGTCCTCCGTCCCGAGTAATTCGAGTAATAGTGGCAGTGGTTCCTCTTTTAAAATCAGGGGGCGAGGAATTGCGAAACTAGCAATTGCGGTCGGATTATTTGTTGTAAGCGGCGTCCTCGGCTTGCTGAAGCGCGTATTCGGTTCCGCCTCGCGGTCTTCATGACGAAGACAACAACGAGCACATTCCGGTCCCTGTGACGGCTACGGTGGACGATTCACAGCTGCGAGCCGCCCTCAAATGTTTTCAAAGCTTTCGGACTCCACCTCAGCTGCTTCGACCTAGCGTTGCGAACGCGGCTAACGCCATCATCGCACTGCCACCGAACAGACAAAAAAGCAATGCACTGCGAGCCATCCGCCTCTGTTCGAGCTTCGCTTCTAAAACCTCGCGAAAATCGTCATCGCCCTCGACACGAGCGCGATGCAATTCGATCCCCGCCTCGGGAGCATCGACAGACCAAAGCGCAAATCCGGCGATGAGCATAGCGAGGGCCAGCAACAGACACAGCGGTGAGAGAAATCGCATCGTGCCTTCTCTACTCGTGTCGCAAGGCTTGAATCGGGTCCATCATAGCGGCCCGGCGTGCGGGATATAATCCAAAGATTACGCCGATGCCCACGGAGATGCTAAACGAGATACCAACCGCCCAGAAGCTGATTTCTGTTTCGAGATGCGCGACGCGACTTACGATCAGCGGCAGACTGATCCCCAGGGCCACTCCCAGTAAACCACCGACCGATGACAGCAATATCGTCTCGACCAGGAACTGATAGGTAATGTCCCACCGCTTCGCACCCAACGCGCGACGAATCCCGATCTCGCGAGTTCGTTCAGTCACACTCGCCAGCATAATGTTCATAATTCCGATGCCGCCGACTAACAGCGAAATGCCAGCGATGCTTCCCAACACAAGATTCCAGACTCGCTTTTCCTGCTCAGCTTGCTTCAGCAACTCCAGCGGCACCTGGATCTCGAAATCATCTTGTCGCGGATGAGACCGCAGCAGCAGCTTTCTGGCCATGGATGCAGTTTGGCTAACCAAACTGGAATCCGTCACAGCCAGGGTGATCTCGTTCAGTTGTGTCATTTCATAACTTCGGCTTCCAGCACTTCGAATCGCCTGCAACTCGCCAAAGCGGTGCTGAGCACAACTCAGCGGTATGTAGATATCTTCGTTATAGTTCTGTTGACCGATGCCGCCTGGCGTCGCGTTGCCAGTTCCCTGGGGGTTAAGGACTCCAATCACGCGATACACGTCCGTTCCAAGCAGAACATCTTTTCCAATCGGGTCCTCGTAATTGAACAGCCGGTCGGCTGCGCCTGCAGCGAGAACCGCCACATTAGCCGTCGTATAGTCGTCGACATCGGTAATGAATCTCCCTCGACGAACCTCCAAATGTTTGACATTAAGAAACTCGTCAATCGTGCCGAGAATGCGCGCATTGGGGATACGGCGGTGCTTGTACTGCGACTCTTGGACGACCAGCGCAATCGGGACCGCCTTCTTGATCGTCGGCAGGGCGCCTTTTAATCGTTCGAGGTCCTTATGCTTCAAGCCGTATTCTAGCACTCGGCTCGTCTGAGCAGCTGCGGCAGAAGCCGTCTCCCCCTCCCCTCCGGCCTCGGTCGGTTTAACGCTGCGAATGATGATATTGTCGGCACCCAGCTGGCGAATGCGCTCTAATGCCTCTTTCTTCGATCCTTCTGTAATCGCGAGCATTGAAATCACCGACCCCACACCCAAAATTACACCCAGCACAGTGAGCAAACTGCGCAGCTTGTGCAGCAGCAGATTCTTGACGCCAACTTTGAACGTATTCCAGTACATGCGTGAATCCAGCTTAGTGATCGCTGACTAGATTGATTGCGATCAAGATCACTCGTTGGGCCGTTTTTTGCCTTTGCCCTTGGGACGATCGGGTTCGGTGGCTGAAACAGCTTTGGAATCGTCGCTCGCCTCAGCCGTCGTCGTTGACGCCGCCTCAGTCAGGTCGATTTCAGGAGCCGGTTCTGCATCGGCTTCCGGAGAAATTTCGTTGCTCCCGTCTTCTGCATCGTCGAAGATCGCATCGGTGTTCAGAATCACACGATCACCGGCCGACAAACCTTCCAATACGTGGACGAACTTGTCGTTGCTGCGTCCCAATTTGATCAACCGCCGTTCAACACCTTCGTCGCTATGCACGTAGCACCAGGTATCTTTCTTCACTTGTGCGACCGCTTGAACCGGAATCGACAAGACATCCTGAACGCGTTCAACATGAATATCAACGACGGCGGTCATGCCTGGCTTCAGGTTCTCGACGCGTTCGACAATTCGAATCACGCAATCGTAGGTCTTGACGCTTGTGTAGTAACTTGACGTTGGTACCACCGCGACGCTGTGAACAATTCCGTCATAGGTGCGATTCGGAAAAGCGTCGATTTTGACGGTAACCGGCAGGCCGGCGCGAATCTGATCGAGAACCGCCTCATGGATCTGCGTCTTCACTTGCATTTGCGACAAATCGGGCAGCGTGATGATCTCTTGCCTCTGACGAACGGCAACGCCTTCGGCGATTTCAGTGTTGCTGCTGTAGCGACTGTTTTCGCGAGCGTAGACTACCATCCCATCGTGCGGCGCGAAGATCTTGCACAACGTCAACTGCACTTTGAGCTTCTCTAGCCGCTCCAATTGCTTCTCTTCTGTCTTTTCCGCTTCGTTCTTCGCAGCCTCTGCTTTAGCGAGTTGTGCTTCGTTGGAAGTCTTGGTTTGCAGGAGATTTTGTTCCGCCGTGGCTACGTCGCCGTCTAACTGCAACTTCTGCATTCGAAACTCGTAATCCTCCAGTTGCTGACGAGTCGCTTGATACGTGGAGAGCCGATTCATCGATGAAGCCAATTTGTCTTCTGCCTGCATGAATCGAAAGCGGCTTTGCTCCAGGTCACTCTTACCGCGGTAACCGAGCTTGAACAATGCTTCAATACCAGACTTATCGGTCTTCTCAAGTTCTAGCGCCGCTTGCGACTCGAGAATCTGATTTTTCGATTCGTCAAGTTGTCGCTCGATATCTTCTAATGCCAGCTTGAATGTTCCGTTCTCGGGATCGAGATACATTTCGCGTTGAAGTTTGGCAAGTTCGACCTTCAACTCCGCTTGGGCCTGATTCGTTTCATTCTCGGTAATCTGATTGTCGTAGGTAGCTTGCGCCTGAATACGCTGCGAGACCGCTTTGTCGAATGCCAGTTGTTCGGTATCAAGCCGATCGCGAATCGCGGCCGAATCGAGTTCGACGAGCAAGTCACCTTTCTCAACCGCACTTCCATTGGGCACGATGAAGATGATCAAAGTGCCGTTTGAACTGCTGCGGTCATAGGAGGAACTTTCGACGTCGCAGCGCACTTTTGTTTCGAGTTGGCTCTCCAGGTTGCCGCGCTCGGTAACAACGATCGGCAGATCCATCGGTTCTACCGTGTAGTACACATAGGCCTGTGTCGTCTCACCCATGTCTTGTAAAAGCGTCCAACTCGCCGCGGCCAACGCGACGACGGAACCGAGAATCGCGAGACCGAGCACAGGCTTCCAGGCGAGTTGCCAAAAGCTGGGGGATTGAGTTGCATTCATGAGGCAGGGGTGGGCTATTGCGCGGGATGAAGCGAGTTTGCAATAGATTGAACCCGAGACGAGCGCAATCGTAGTGTTCTTTGAGGGAGGGATCGTCGGAACAACGAAGTTCTTGGTGGGCTGGGAAGGTGAGACCGCCGTTTGATTTAGTATAGTCGCAAGTCGAGCCGACAGCCAAGCTTGTAATTCAGAAGACACGGGATGCACGGTATCCGTTGTATAGTCTTGGCTTACGGCGAACACGCTCTCAAGCCAATAACGGCGTCATGCAGGGCGAACTGAAAAGAATCCATTCTGCATCAACATTTTTGATCCGAAGCGAATTGGTCAAGACCGCGGAGGATCAGGCTTGTTTTGCGGACTCGTTCTTTGTCGCAGCGTGCTGCTTTCCGACAGCAACAAACAGGAGGCGCAGTTCGTGAAGCGCGTTCTCGAGCATTCCCGACTCTTCTGCAGAAAGATTTCCTTTCGTCTTCTCCTCGAGAACGCCAAGCGTGTCGATGAAATGCTTTGCATGATCGAGCGTGACGACTGGCTTGCCATCGGCACCGGGGATCTGTCCCATCGAAGCTAAAGCCTGTGTGGCTAAAGACATCACCAACACGGGGAAAGATGCGGGTGGCAGTTGTTCGTGCGTCGACGGTTCGGCGGAATCAGGTTTCGCTTGACCGGCTTCCGGCTTTATAGACTCGGTTTTGTGCTTTGCTTCCGCGTCTCGCTGGAGCTGCTCTTTTTCGGCCTGCGCTCGTTCTTTCCAGTCGTCATCAACGATGATCTCTGGTTTACTGACTTCTTCTTCGCTCATGGCAACTTCGAAGTTGTCGCGACTTCGAACTCCTCAAACTGCGACGTTGAAATAGCATCACACTTGCCAAAGGTTCCCCGAGTTAGCTTATCTCCCTATGATGCCTGCAGCCGACTCGGCTTTCTTTCCGCCTTTGGCCTTAGTCTCGTTTTTTTTTATCGCGGCCTCAACGAACCCGGCGAACAACGGCTGAGCTCGTGTCGGCTTCGATTTGAATTCAGGATGGAACTGAACAGCCAAGAACCACGGATGGTCGGGAATCTCGACGATCTCGACGAGCGATTCATCAGGACTTAGACCAGTGAACGCAATTCCGTTCGCTTCAAACTGTTGGCGATAGACGTTATTGAACTCGTAACGATGGCGATGCCGCGCCGAGATCGTTTCTTCGCCGTAGCAAGCGCCCGCGAGACTTGTCGGATCGAGTTTACAAGGCTGGGCACCGAGTCGCATCGTGCCGCCCTTGTGTGTAATCTCCTTCTGTTCATTCAGCAGACAGATGACCGGATGCGGAGTGTCCTTGCTGAACTCTGTCGAATGAGCGTTGTCGAGTCCCACGACGTTACGTCCGTATTCGATCACGGCACATTGCATGCCCAGACAGATTCCAAAGAAAGGTATCTTTCGTTCACGGGCAAAGCGGATCGCTTCGACCTTGCCTTCGATACCGCGCTCGCCAAATCCGCCAGGACACAGAATACCGTCATAACCAGCGAGCAGGCGTTCTGGACCTTCCCGTTCGATGGCCTCGCTGTGAATTCGACCGATGCGGATCTGAGCGTGGTGGTGGATCCCAGCGTGGTCGATCGCTTCGTAAATGGACTTGTACGCGTCCACGTGCTCTGCATATTTTCCGACAACCGCAATACTTATCTCGTGTTTGGGATTTCGTAATCGATGCAGTAGGTCACGCCAAATATCCAAGTCCAATGTTTCGGCATGAAGATGCAACTTTTTTACAATCAGCTCATCAAGGCCGTTGTCGACTAAGCTGAGCGGAACTTCATAGATTGAGAAGTCTTTGTCTTTCTCTTCGATAACGGCTTCCAAAGGAACATTACAGAAGAGCGCGATCTTCTCGCGATCTTCTCGGCTGATTGAACGTTCGCAACGACAGATAAGGATGTCCGGCTGAATACCGATCTCCCGAAGTTGGCCGACGGAATGTTGCGTGGGCTTTGTCTTTAGTTCGGCGGCCGCTTTTAAGTACGGCACCAGCGTGAGGTGAATGTAGAGGCAGTTCTCTTTGCCAACGTCGAGCGAGAATTGGCGAATCGCTTCGAGAAACGGTTGGCTCTCGATGTCGCCAACTGTACCGCCGATCTCGGTGATCACGACGTCGACAGCGTCACCCGCCAGCTTGTGAATGACGCTCTTGATTTCATTGGTGATATGCGGAATCACCTGGACGGTCTTACCCAGGAACTCGCCACGACGCTCCTTTTCGATCACCGACAAATAAATCTGGCCCGTCGTATAGTTCGAATCTCGCGTTAACGGGCTGTTGGTAAATCGCTCGTAGTGCCCCAGATCAAGGTCCGTTTCGCTGCCATCGTCCAGCACGTATACTTCGCCATGCTGATACGGGCTCATCGTGCCAGGGTCGACATTGATGTAGGGATCGAGTTTCTGCATCCGAACTCGCAACCCGCGACGTTCCAGAACCATTCCGATCGACGCGCTGGTCAGCCCCTTTCCCAGGGAACTAACAACACCGCCGGTCACGAATATATGTTTGGTCATTTTCCAACGCCTTCCTGGCAAGTATTTGTGTTCAAATTAGTTACGAACGTGACGTAGGGTGCAAAGCGACCGAAACGGCAGCGCGAAACAACCGCAAAGGTAGGTATGAGGATGCCCGGAAATAGGCTTTAGGCGGGACCCAGGTTTTCATCCCTGGGACTGCATCTTAGCAACTCGACGCCCGACTGACAAATGCCCGATAATCCTCGGGTGTATCAATGCCTATCGTCGGTTCATCGACGACGCCGACCAAAATCTGATGCCCGGCTTCAAGCACGCGCAGCTGCTCCAGCCGCTCGATCTGCTCCATCGGTGATGGCCTCATTTCCGCCAAGGCCAGCAGGAAATCTCGGCGATACGCGTAAAGTCCGACGTGTTGATAAAAGTGAGGCGGCGTCGCGTGAAGCAGCGCATCGGACCACTGCCGGGCATGTGGAATTGGACTGCGGCTGAAATACATAGCTCGCCGATGGGAGTCGAAGACGACTTTCACGCAAGCCGGATCATTCAATTGCGATCGCGATCGGATAGGAGTCGCCAGAGTCGACATGACAGCAGACGGATTGGCCTGCAATAACTCGATCGCCAGGTCAATCGCCGATCCCGCGATCTCCGGCTCATCTCCCTGTACATTTACGATTAACTCCGCTTCCGTCAGATGTCGAGCCACCTCCGCCACTCGATCTGTCCCGCTTGGTGCGTTCGGATCGGTCATCTCGACATGACCGCCAAAGCTGCGAACAGCCGCAGCGATTTCTTCGTGATCGGCCGCGACTCTTACCCCCAGCGGGCGCGTCGCACGACAGGCTGCTTCGTAGGTATGCTGAATTAACGGCTTTCCGGTCTGCCGCAACAGCAACTTGCGCGGCAGTCGCGTCGACTCGAGTCGAGCCGGAATGATGATGTAGCTGTTCATTTACACATCCATCTGAAACTGAACACTCAATTCGGCGGTAAATCGAGTAAGCCTCGATGCTCGCTTCCGCCTAATGTATAACAGAGTTCTCCTCCGCCAAGAACTTCACGAGGCAAGTACGTTTGCTGGGTATTTATTCCATGTCATGTGCAGTGATTCTTCGCAATTCCCTGGCATTTTTAGCATGTGCAATATGTGCGGGAGCAGTTGCGGGTGACGAAGCGGTCCCCGTCAATTGGAGTGATCTACGCGGCGTCGATGACGAGTCCGTTGCAGCGAACGATGTACAATGGAAGGTCGTTTGCTTCCTAGGAGCCGAGTGTCCACTTGCCAGGCTATACGGCGCACGGTTGGAGTCGCTCGACCGGGAATTCGCCGATCATGCCGTTCGAGTGGTTGGGATCAACAGCAATCCGCAAGACTCCGTCGCCGATGTGAAACGCTATCTGATCGAACACGAGCTCTCATTTTCAATCATCAAAGACAGCGATCAATCGTTGGCACGAATGTTCGGCGCAACGCGGACGCCGGAAGTGTTCGTCTTAGACGCTGCCGACCACATCCGTTATCAAGGCCGCATCGATGACCAATACGAACCGGGGATATCGCGCTCCGAGCCCACACAGCATGACTTGCGGAATGCTATCGAAGCCCTGGTTAACGGTCGCAACGTACCACGCGCCAAGACTCAAACCGTTGGCTGCCTGATTACTTTCGCCGAGCGACGCCAGTCACCAGTCGACCCATCCGCAGTCGTGACATTCACTCGCGATGTCGCTCCGATTCTCAATCAACATTGCGTGGAATGCCATCGCGAGGGCGAGATCGGCCCGTTCTCGTTGACGAACTACGACGAAGTCGTGGGCTGGGGTGAGATGATACTGGAAGTCATTGACCAACAGCGCATGCCGCCTTGGCATGCCGACCCTGCACATGGCAAGTTCGTCGGCGCACGGCAAATGCCGACGCAGGCCCGCGAGACGCTCGCGAGTTGGGTCGCCCAAGGGATGCCGGAGGGCGATGTAATGGACCTTCCGCCCCAACCCAAGTGGATCGCCGGCTGGCATCTGCCGACCGCGCCTGACGTCGAGTTTGCCATGCGCGACCGGCCGTTTGTTGTGCCATCGGATGGCACAGTCGAGTATCAGTACTTCGTTGTCGATCCAAAGTGGGAAGAGGATCGCTGGGTCAGTGCGGCCCAAGTCATTCCAGGCGATGCGTCCGTAGTGCACCACGCCATCATCTTTGTTCGCCCCCCGGACGGCTCTGAAACGGATGGTATCGGCTGGATGGGAGGCTACGTGCCGGGGCAACGAACAACGATGTTGCCTGCGGGACACGCGCGACGTATCCCGGCAAGATCAAAACTCGTATTTCAAATGCACTACACACCCAACGGACGCGAAACGAACGACACGACCAAAGTCGGAGTCTGGCTAAGCAAGCCCGAGCAAGTCACTCATGAAGTCACAACGCGTGTGGCGTTGAATCATCATTTCGAGATTCCACCGGGCGAGAGAGATTTCGTTGTCGATGTGCGGCTAGACGGCTTCGCTCGCGAGTCGCGTTTGCTGGGCGCGATGCCACACATGCACCTGCGCGGGAAATCTTTTCGCCTTGATGTGCGGCAGCATGAAAAGATGAACACGCTGCTCTGGGTGCCGCACTACGATTTCAACTGGCAGCATTGGTATCAGCTTGAGGTACCGTTGGCGTTGGGCAATGTCGACACCCTGGAGATGCAAATCAGCTTCGACAACTCGGCTCAAAATCCGACGAACCCCGATCCGAACGAGTTTGTAACCTGGGGTGATCAAACGTGGCAGGAGATGGCAGTCGCTTTCTTCGATATCGCACATCCTCGTAACAAACCTCACGTCATCGCGCGACCGGGGAACAAGAAGACACCACAAGATCAAGCGGAACGGCAACAGCGAATCGACGACGAGATCGCCAAGTTTTTGGCACAATTGGATCGAGATGGAGACGGCGTAATCACGAAGGGCGAAACCCCCGACGCCTTCCGGCGATTCGGATTCCGTCAGATCGATCATAACCGCGATGATCAACTCGACCGTAGCGAGATCGAAGCCGAAGCAGCCAGGCGGCTTCGATCGAAATGACTGCCCATGAATGTGAGCGTTACGCGGTGGGTGACACTATCAGAAGTCTACGCAAGAGCATTTGATGGATAGCAACGAGCAGGTAGCCGGGCTGGGCAGACGCCTCTTTTACTGGTGGGCAGACCGCCCTGCCGCGCATGTACTCGTCCTCGCCGCGATGACCGCGCTGGCAGTTATCGGTTACATCAAACCGTCGCTTATTCTTGATCTCTTCGATTCGCAAACCGAAGAGAATGCCTGGGACGAAACGCCTCAACAGCCTGCTCGGCAATCTTCAACACAGAGCGAGCCACCGCCCGATGTCGAGCCCTTTCAAATTGCCGGAGGCGACTGCATTCTCGTAGCCACGAGCGGAGACTTCTTTACGCATGAAGGCTTAACGGCGATCCGGAACGTGGTCGCCGATCTTGAGGCGCTACCGCAAGTCTCGCGCGTGCTGTGGTTGGACAGCATCCCCGGCTTGAATTTGTTTGGGTTGCCCGAGTCGTTGTTGCCCCGCTCGAATGCATCCTCTCGTCAGATGGAACTTGGACGACAGCGAACGCTCAGCAATCCGCTGGCCGTTGGTCAACTGATTTCGACCGATGGCAAGACGTTGTTGTTGCACTTGCGCATCGATTGGTTCTACGCGACGACCGATGAGTCATGCACGACCGATCTCAGACGGGTCGCCGAAGCCGCAGCGGCGCGAGTCCCCGGAGCTGACCTCAAGTTTCAAGTCACCGGGAAGGCACCTCTGTATCTAATGATGGCCCGCAATCATCTACACGATTCGTGGCGGTACCAAGCAGTCGGTTACAGCATCATGCTCGTCGCAGCACTGGTACTGTTTCGCGGCTTTTCGGCAGTTGTCATCGTGGCCATCGCGCCGGCGTTGGGTGTCTTCTGGACGATGGGCCTGTTGCACTTCTTCAACTTTCAGGACAACCCGTTCAACGACATCATCGTTCCTGTGCTAATAAGTCTGGTGGGCCTGACCGATGCGGTTCACTTGATGGTCGAGATACGCAATCAACGAGCCTCGGGTTTGGATACTCGGCAAGCGACTCGACGCGGCGTCGCGCGTGTTGGTATGGCCTGCGTCCTGACGAGCCTGACCACAGCGATTGGTTTTGCCAGCCTCGCTTGGGCGCACCACGAGATCGTGCAAGATTTCGGCTGGTGCTGTGTGCTCGGTGTCATCTCGACGCTGCTCAGCGTCTTGACCGCCGTGCCACTCGGTTGCCGTTCACCTCTGGGTTGGCGATTGCACGTGGGGCTTGGCAAGAGTCTTATCGATGGGCAATTGCGGCGCATCGGCCCCTTGGTCGCGTGGATTTTGCGAAACGATCGCCAAGTTGCACGGGTTGCGATTCTCTCGACGGTTGCGTTGGCGGCAATCTGCACACAGCTGAAACCCGATGAGCGACGCTATAGCGGGCTGAGCGAATCAGGTGAAGCAGCAAAAGCCCTGCGCCATCTTGATCGCTCGCTTGGCGGACTGGAATTCGGGTTCGTTCACGTCCATTGGGACGACATGACGACTGAAGGAGCCTTGCTCGAAGTCTTACATGAAGTCGGTCACGTGCTGGATGACGAGCCGCTGATCGGTCAACCGCTGGGATTACACGAGTTGCTGGCAGTGCTACCCGGCGAAGGACCACCTGCGGAACGAATGACTTTACTGGAATTGTTACCTGCGTCGCTCAAGCGCGCCTTTTACGTGCCAGAGCAGCATACCGCAACGGTTCAATTTCGCGTTCAGGACATTGGAATTGCAAAATATGGTCCGGTATTCGAACGCATTGAAACGGAACTGGATCGGATCGCTCGGCATCATCCCGGCTTCGCGTTGGAATTGGAAGGCGACGCAATCTGGCGCTGGCGAGATATCTATCGAATCGTGACGGATCTGGCGACAAGTCTCGGGACGGCAAGCATCGTCATCTGGTTGATTCTGACGGTTGTTTATCGATCGATCCGCATAGGGCTGATTTCAATCGTCCCCAATCTATTTCCGCTTGTTGCTACGGGAGCGATGCTGCTTCTGTTTGGACAGTACCTCGAGTTGGTGACCGTGTGCGTCTTCACAATCTGTATTGGCATCGCCGTAGACGACACGATTCACTTTCTGACGCGCTTTGTCGAAGAAAGCGCCGGCGGCGGTGAACAACGAGAGATCATTCAAAGGGCCTTCACCGGTGTCGGCTCGGCGCTCTTGATGACGACGATCGTTTTGGTCACCGGAATGATGACCGCTGTTTTTGGGGATGCCCGCGACGCGCGCCTGTTTGGCATCATGGGAGCCATAACGCTAACATCGGCCCTGTTCGCCGACGTTTTCTTCCTCCCAGCCCTGCTCAGTCGCTTCTCGAAGCCCGACAACGAGCCAACAGATCCGGTCGCCTAGCAGAGCACTTACAAGCTGCCTGCCAAGCGTAGGTCGGTCAGAATATCGGCCAACGAGCGGCCGGTCTCTTCGGTTTCCCGATTCTGAAGTTCGGCAGCCGGCGCGACTTCGTCGAAGCGGGCCTCTGCGATTCCCTTCACGAAGTATCGATCGCACATGGGAAGGTTTTCCTTCGGATTGGTGGATGTGGCGCGTACCATGCTAGAACTCCTTTTCCAAAGCCCTCGGTCGATCTCCCCCAATGAGCACCAACCGATTCCAAACGCCAAGAAACTTGCGGCCACCTGTCACGATTGCCAGGGGCAGCGCCGTGGATGCCACTGGCAATGGTGACGCGGTGCGCAAAGCCTACGCGTACTCGGCCTGAATTTCGAGACGGCGCAAGAGATCATCGGCACGCTGGACGAGCGAGTCTCTCAAAAACGCGGGCTGCATCAGATGGGAAGAAGATTCGGCAGCGATGAACTCCGCCTGGCAATGCTGGCAGGTGACGCGACGCCCGAGATAGGCGACGCGAACATGTAACTTGCGGCTACAAGCGGGGCAGTCTTGAGCAAAACTTGCATTGATCATGAATTACTTCCCTGTGAGCTTCAGAGGTCTCTACCACCATTTGATCAGCCATCCTGGCTGCGTTTTACGACACTGCGAATTGCGTGCCGACTAAATCTCCATTCGCTTCAACTTGTGTTCTCATCAGGACTTGAAGTTCCCAACACCTTTCCGGCTGGGATAGATCGTCTGTCGTTTTTACATTTGCGGGACATGACCCGTGAACATTTTACACGACCGCTTGCAGCGACCATCAACATTGCGACACATCGGGCAAGGTGTAAGGTTCGCGAGGATTTGACCAACACAGCACGTGGGCATTGAAAATCGAGTCGAAGGCAGGCCGATAACCCATCGCACATCCCTGACAATCATCATGAAAGGTCGCACCAAAATGGAACAGCATCAGACAGGAAGCCTGCCAACGCTGGAGTCCAACCTTGATCACCTACTTCAGGAACTCCATCAACTCGCCGCTCGCGTCAAACAAACCGACCAGCGTCAGCACCATGACGACACACAAGGCGGGCAGGGGAATTACTTGATCGCCAGCGGACGTTCCTAGTTGGATCGTCCGAACGACAAAGGTACTTAAACTTCGCCGCAACGTCCCAGGTTGACTATTCCGCGGCTTCGAGTGCCTTGATGATTTTGTCAACGTCGTAGACGCAGCCGCCCCAGGCTCCACCCCCGACTCGTTGCAGCGCCGCCCATAGCCTCGTATCGTCCGGAAGATCCGTGTCCGGTTGAACGTCCTCGCGAGTCGCGCGTGCGGCAAGGATGTTGGCACCTTCGCTGGGGGAGAACTCCCGCGCGCCATCGCCTACGAGGTCGACGGTTCCATCGAGCGTATTGCGATCGATGACAATCCGAACCAGGTCACCGTCTCGCAGCTTGCCGATCGGACCTCCGGCAAGTGCTTCAGGCCCCACATGACCGATACACGCACCGGTGCTCACGCCGGAGAATCGAGCGTCCGTGACAACGGCGACCTCGCGACCCCACTTCAGGAACTTGAGCGCGGACGTAATTTGGTAGGTTTCCTCCATTCCAGATCCCAGTGGTCCACGGCCCGCAAGTACCAAAATGTCTCCCGGCTTTAGCGGATTGTCCGATTGCCCTTTGATCGCCGCAATCGCTGCTCGTTCGCTCGTGAATACTCGCGCTGGGCCGGTCTTTCGATAGACGCCGTCGCCGTCAACAACCGCGGGATCGATGGAAGTCGCTTTGATGACAGAACCTTCTGGACAAAGATTGCCGCGCGGGAAACAAACTGTGCTCGTCATGCCACGACGCCGCGCTTCTTCCGGCGGAATAATCACGTCGTCAGGATCTACGCCATCGTGCTGCCTTAACAGTTCGCGCATCCGTTGCCGGCGTTCCGACGACTCCCACCACGCGAGCGTGTCGCCTACCGACTGGCCGGACACTGTCAGCGCCTCCAAATCCAGCAACCCCATCGCGCGAAGGTGTAACATAACTTCCGGCACTCCGCCCGCCAGAAACACTCGCACGGTTGGGTGATTCGTGGGGCCGTTTGGCAACACATCGACAAAGCGCGGAACGCTACGATTAACTTTGTTCCAGTCCTCGACCGTCGGTCGATCCAGACCAGCCGCAAATGCAATTGCCGGAATGTGCAACAACAGATTTGTCGAACCGCCGACCGCTGCATGGACGACCATGGCGTTGTGAATCGAACCTTGCGTGAGTATGTCTCGCATCTTCAAGTTACGATCAGCGAGTTGCATGAGCGCCCTGGCGCTGCGTACTGCCATATCAATCCAGACCGGTTGCCCGCTCGGTGCAAGCGCAGAGTGAGGCAACGACAATCCGAGTGCTTCACCAACAACTTGTGACGTGGCCGCGGTGCCCAGGAACTGGCATCCACCCCCGGCGGTCCCGCACGCAGCACAACCAGCAATGGACGCTTCATCCAACGAGATGTCGCCGTGTACATAGCGGGCGCCGATCGTTTGCACTTTGCCTGCATCTTCGCCAAGTGTCGGCGGCAAGGTCACACCCCCAGGCACGAGGACGCTGGGTAAGTCGTGCATTGCGGCAAGCGCGAGCATCATTGCCGGCAGGCCTTTGTCGCAAGTCGCGACTCCCACGACACCGCGCCGCGTAGGCAATGAACGGATCAGGCGGCGAAAGATTACGGCGGCATCGTTTCGATACGGTAGGCTGTCGAACATGCCGGTCGTTCCCTGCGTTCTACCATCGCAAGGATCACTGCAGAAGGCTGCGAAGGGCACACCGCCCGCTTGCTTGATCTCGCGAGCAGCTGCTTGGACGAGCAGGCCGACTTCCCAATGACCTGTGTGATATCCAAGCGCGATTGGTTGGCCATCCGGCGCACGCACACCGCCTTGCGTGCTGAGCAGCAGATACTGCGGCCCGAGCAAATCTTCTGGCTTCCATCCCATTCCGGCGGCTTGAGTCAAGCCAAACAAATCTCCGCTCGACCAACTGCGCAACATGTCGTCGGTCAGCGGTAGCTTGCCCTGCGGGCCGCTTGCATTGGTCTGGATATCGAAAATCGAGTCGTCGTTTGCGTCTAACAAGTTATTGTTCATCGCGGGCGGTCGTGTCTGTTTCATGGGAAAGCGTCGTACGCGTGCTTGGAAGGAAACGGCCCACCATTGTCGCCAACAATACAGGGAGTGCAATGGACACGCCCAAAGCTAGCGGGAGCCATTGATTTTGCTCGGCATAGTTGCCAAACGCCGAGTAGGCGAAGGCGATGCCCAGGTTACTTAGTAATACCGCGGGCAGAAATCGCCGCCAGCTGAGTTGGTGAATTCCCATTAACAGCACGCTGGCCTCAGCGAGCACGGGTACGCCACGGCCAAAGACCAATACCACCGGTCCAAATCGTTGACTCAGGCCATGCATCCGGTCGAGATCCTCTTCGCTGGACAACCACAGTGCCAGCGGACGTCCCCAGCGCCGTGCCAGCAAGAATCCGATGATCGCCCCGAGCGACATGCCGATCCAGGAGGCGAGCGTGCCGCCAACGATGCCGAGTTGCCAACCTCCCAGCGTGCTAATCATGCTCGAAGGAGTAGGAAGCAAAATGTCCGTGGCGAGCAGACCGATGATGACCAGCGCTGTGGCAGGCTGGGAATACGGATGTTTGGACCATTGCACGACCCATGCTTCAAAGTTTGCTCCGAACAGCAAGAACGGAACGATCGGAACAAGCAAGATCAAGCTCATGACGATCATTGGGCGGATAAACGGTTTCATGAAATCATTGTAGTTAAGATGTTCAACCATGTAGGATGGACGCCTCGTCCGTCCCACAATTTACTTCGTTGCACAGAGGGCTATTTGGATGCGAGAAGCTACTAGACGCGAGTTCCTTGGCGCAAGCGGGGCCGCAGTCGTTGGCACCATGTTGGGAAGCGCCACGCAGCGCACCCTCGCTCAAATGCCGGGCGTTCGTCCGAACCAAGATGCGTCGATCGAGATTCTAAATCCGCGTAATCGAGTCCCCGTGTCGTTGATCATCGACGATTCGACCTGCCTCGTAAATCTCAATCGCTTCGCGATCCCACAGTTTCAGGCAGCGTGGAACAACGGCAGCTACGATCACGACTGGCGAAAGATGCCGTTGGAAATACCCGACAGTTTTGTGCGGCGGTTTGGCGAGTGGTCTGCCGAGCAAGGAGTCAAAGGGAAGTACAGCATCGTGCCTTATCCAGCCTGCGTAGGACGACTCGATCGCGAAGTCCCAGGCTGGACCCGCAAAGAGCTTGTGGAAAGCATCGATCTGGTGAAGAGATTGATGTTGCCAAACTGGGACATTCACCCCGAGATGGTCACGCACACCCGCGTAATTGATACAAAGACCGGACACCCATACCCAATTTTCGGGCCCGAGTTCTGCGAGAACTGGAGGTGGACGGATGGCAAGTCGGCGGAAGAAATCGCGGAGTACATGCGGTACGGCTTACAGATCTTGAAGAACATCGATTTGCCCTGCGAAGGTGTGACGACTCCAGGTGGCTTCGGCAATCGCGTCCTTCCCGAATTGTCGAAGGCGACATTGATGGCTTGTCGGGATATCTACGGCACCGAGATACCACACTATTTCCGCCACCTGTACAGCGAAGGTGATCGCAGCGTGGCACCTCGTGTTGAATACGCTTCCGATCTTGAAACCGATGATCCCAAGTGTGTCGTGTCGATAATTGGTTGCACCGGTGATTGGACGGGCGGTTGGGATTGCTCCGACCGCGGAGATGTTGATCGCTTCATTACGCCCGACCTATCGTCGGGCAGGATGGTTGATGTGATCACTCGCGGCGAGCCCGCCTTGATGGTTTGTCACTGGACGGGGATTTACTTCAACGGCGAAGAAGTCGGTTTCGAGATCTTTCGCGAGGTCGTCCGCCGGCTGCACGAAAGGTTTGACAATTTGATCTGGATGAAGAACAGCGAGATCGCTCGTTATTGGGCCGCTAGAGAGTTAACAAACATTGAAAGGGCCGACGATCACGTGACGCTCTCAGCACCGTTTGCCTGTCCGGGGTTTACATTTCGCCTGCCCGTAGGCGATCGTCCGTTCGTTTTTGAAGCTAATGATGAACTGGTCCAGCTGATAAGAGTTCGCTCGGAAAACGCGCTCACGGTTGGTGCATGTTACTCGAGTGATCGAGAGTCGCTGTTGTGCGTCGACCTTCCGAAGGGCAAGTCGCGTCTCATCCTCTAGTCGCTACTACCGAGATAAGAACGCCCGCTTCGATAACGTGCGTGGGGGAATCACCAGCACCTCCGCTTGATCATCCTCCGTATTTGCGTTGTTGCCAGGCGTAGAATCGCTGTCAAATTGGTCCGCTGCGCTGACCTGGGCAATATTGGTCTTCAGCCCTAGCGTGTCGACGCGGGCCGTAAGCATCAAGGATGCCGAGGCTCCGCTCGCGATCGATCCGATCGTCCAGATACCCGTCCCACCATCGAAAGCACCCTGACTTGGCGTCGACGAAACGAAAGTCATGCCTGCCGGCAACGCGTCAAGCACAGCAACATTCGTCGCATCTTGAGGTCCGGCGTTTGCAACCGTGATGGTGAACGTCACATTGTCTCCAACATTCACCATCGCGTTATCAATCGATTGGGTCACGGAAAGATCGGCGACCTGTGGCGTCAGGATCGTCGTGGCTTGATCGTCTTCGGTCGCGACACTGTTGTTGGGCGTAGAATCGGGATCGTTCTGGTCAACGCTTTGCACTTGCGCGGTATTCGTCTTTTCGCCAATTGTGCTGACGGTTGCGACGACTTGCAGCGTGGCCGATCCGCCGCTGACAATCGTGCCGACAACCCATTGCCCCGTCGCGTCGTCAAAGGTTCCCTGGCTGGGCGTTGAAGAAACGAAAGTCAGCCCGTTAGGAAGTGAGTCGTGAACAATGACGTTCGTAGCACTCGACGGGCCGGCATTCGAGACCGTCACGGTGAAAGTTACCGTTTGACCAGATGTCGGGCTCGAATTGTCGACCGTCTTCACCAGCGACAAGTCAGCGTCTTGAGGCGTCAAGCTCACACTCGCCTGATCGTCCTCAGTATCGACGCTGTTGGCCGGTGTCGAATCCGAGTCCGTTTCGTTTGCCGCCGTGACTTGCGCCGAATTTGTCTTCGTACCTACAGAGCCGACAGTCGCAGTAATCTGCAACGTCGCGTTTGCGCCATTGGCAATCGTCCCCACCGTCCAAACGCCCGTGCCATTGACGTACGAACCCTGGGTCATTGTCGATGAGACAAAGGTCATTCCCGTCGGGAGGAGGTCGAGCACCGTAACGCCGGTGGCCGAGTCGGGACCCGCGTTGGACACCGTAACCGTATAGGTCACGTTGTCGTTAACATTGGGTGTGGCATTATCGACCGTCTTCGCGAGGGAAAGATCAATTATTCGAGGAGTGACCGCGATGCTCGCTTGATCGTCTTCGGTGGCGACGCCGTTGTTCACGGTCGAGTCGGGGTCGGTTTGGTCCGACGCAGTGACTTGGGCCGAGTTGGTTTTTGCCCCGGTCGATGCGACCGTAGCAACTACCTGGAGGCTCGCCGACGCTCCGTTTCCGACCGAACCAACTGTCCACAGACCTGTTGTGCTGCTGTAGGATCCCTGGCTGGGCGTTGATGATACGAATGTCAATCCCGCCGGCAATAGATCTGTGACCGCGACATTCGTGGCGCTGTCCGGTCCCGCATTTGATACGGTTACGGTAAAGGTTACATTCTCGCCAACATTCGGTGTGGCATCGCTGACGGTTTTGGCAAGAGAGAGGTCCGCGGCGGTCGGCGTCAATAGTATGCTGGCCAAATCATCTTCGGTCGTCACGCCGTTATTTGGAGACGAATCCGGATCGAATTGGTCGGAGGCGGTGATCTCGGCAGTATTAGTCTGAGTTGTTGCAGCCACGACCGTGGCCACAATCAGCAGCGTTGGATTTGCGCCGCTGGCGATGGTACCGACACTCCAGACTCCAGTCGCATTGTCATAGGTACCCTGCGAGGGCGTCGCGGAAACAAAGGCCATGCCCGTTGGGAACGTGTCGGTAACCGTGACATTTGTGGCGGAATCGGGTCCGGCGTTGCTGACCGTCACGGTGAACGTGACGTTATCCGCAACGTCAGGTGCCGCGTTACTGACCGTCTTGGCGATCGAGAGATCCGCGACCTGCGCTGACACTGCGACGGCAGCTTGGTCGTCTTCCGATGCCACACCGTTCCCGGGCGTTGAATCGGAATCAGCTTGATCGACCGCAGTGACTTCCGCGCTGTTTGTCTTGCTGCCCGACGTGGTAACCATCGTGGCGATTTGTAGTGTCGCGTTTGCCCCGCCAGCGATCGTGCCCGCCGTCCAGACTCCGGTCCCATTGTCGTATACTCCTTGGCTCGGCGTCGACGACACAAACGTCAATCCTGCGGGCAAGACGTCCGTCACGGTGGCATTCGTCGCGGAATCTGGTCCGGCGTTAGCAAGCGTCAGCGTGAACGTAACTGTATCACCAACATTCGGCGAGGACGTATCAACCACCTTCGTTAGTGAAAGGTCCACTACCTGCGGCGTCACGATGACGCTGGCTTGATCATCTTCACTGGCTACACCGTTGTTGGGCGTCGAATCCGAGTCGGCTTGATCGGCGGCAGTGACCTGCGCTGAGTTCGTCTTTGCGCCGACGGTGGTCACCGTAGCGACGATTTGAAGCGTTGCGTTACCGCCACTGGCAACGGTACCTACGGTCCACACGCCGGTCCCTCCGGCAAAGGTTCCTTGGCTGGGTGCCGACGAGACAAAGGTCAATCCTGTCGGCAAGACATCGGTAATTGCGATGTTCGTGCCGGGATCTGGGCCGGCGTTCGTAACCGTAACTGTGAATGTGATGTTGTCGCCCACGTTTGGTGTCGCGTTGTCGACAATCTTTGCCAAAGACAGATCCGCGATCGAGGCTGTCAATCCGGCACTGTCTTGATCATCTTCCATCTCGATGTTGTTGTTGGGTGTCGAATCCGGGTCTGCTTGGTCCGACGCAGTGACTTGCGCCGTGTTAGTCTGCGTTCCTGTCGAGTTGACCGTGGCGACGATTTGCAACGTCGCTGTGGCTCCACTTGCTACTGAACCGACGTTCCACACACCCGTACCACTGACATAGTTTCCCTGGCTTGGATTCGCTGAAACAAACGACATGCCCGCGGGGATGGCATCGCCAACTGTGACGTTGGTCGCGCTGTCGGGGCCTGCATTAGCAAGGGTCAACGTGAATGTCACGCTCTGCCCAATGTTTGGACTTGGATTATCGACAGTCTTGGTAAGCGAGAGGTCAGCGCTGGTAGGTGTGAGCGACGCGCTGTCCTGATCGTCTTCCATTTCAATGCTGTTGTTGGGCGTCGAATCGGGATCGAACTGGTCGACCGCAGCCACTTGCGCGGTGTTCGTCTTTGCGCCGACTGAAGATACGCTCGCCACGATCTGTAATGTCGCATTACCGCCGCTGGCCACCGAACCAACGGTCCAAATGCCGGTACCGGCGTCGTAGGTACCCTGGCTTGGCGTTGATGTAACGAAGGTCATCCCGGACGGAAGTGTATCGCCAACCGTGACATTGCTCGCCGCATCCGGACCAGCGTTAGCCAGTGTAAGCGTGAACGTGACATTGTCGCCCACGTTTGGAGTCGCGGTATCGATGGTCTTCGTAAGACTGAGGTCAGCCGATTCGAAGTTGTCAAAGTCTCGCGTGAAGAGCGTTGGCCCGACGATGTTCACGAGATCAATTTCGCCGTCGAGATTTGCCACACCGCTGATGTCGGCTTCGATCGCGCCAACACTCGCGAAACTTGCACCTCCACCTCCTCCGGTCGTAAAGCTGCTGAACGGTATGTACTCCACAGCGCTTGCCGATCCACCCGTGACCGGTAAGCTGATCGTTGCGGTCGAGAATCGCGTGGCCGTGCCTCCTGTTCCGTCGTCGCTATAGACCAACATCTCCAGAGTTCCGCCAGCGAGGTCAGCCCCGATCATGAGATTGAAGCCCGTTGCGGTGCCGGCGGACGTGAGATCGATTCCACCGAGCCCCGTGTCGTTGACCGCCGCTGCGCCGCCCCCAGTACCGTCCCAGGTGATGACCCTCTCGCCGGTCGCGGCTCCCGTGGTGTTAAAGGTCAGCACACCCGGCGTGAGCGGGTCGTTCGCGCTCAATTGCAGGGCACCAGACGCCGAAGTCAGATTTACGAACAAATCCCGTTCGCTGCCGATCGCCTCAGTGGCCGCCGCAGAATCTGTGACCGGTATGGCATCGTTGGTGGAGTCGGTAGCCGATTGAACGGTCGTGTTGAAAGTGTCGATCGTTCGAATCGAAGTTCCCTGAACGTCTGCCGCTGAGATAACAATGATGCTGCTGTTGGCCAGCAGCAGGGTCGATCCAGATACCGACTGAGCCGGTTGCTGAACGAAGTAACTTCCCGCGGTGAGGTTACTGAAGCGATATTGACCGCTGGCGTTCGTGGTTGTGGAAGTTTGCAGGACGTCACCGGCGCCTGGCTCAAAGGTGCCGTTGGCGTTGGAGTCAGCGTAGAGATTGACGGCGGCACCGGCAACTTCTTCCCCTGGGCTGAACCCATCACCAGTGAAGTCGTCAAACACCGTCCCGATGATCGCCGCCAAGTCCGTGCCCGCCGCTAGCACGCGGCGATTCTCAAGTGGCTCGAACAGTAATCGTCGGCGTGTGTGTCGGTTAGAGCGGGTGGATCGATCTCCTCCGATCCAACGGCTAAGTTTCTCCGAGAAATTTCGCCTCGTGCGATGGAAACGATTCATTTCGGCAATCCGCAGGTGCAATGATCAATTCGAGCAAACCGAACGAGCTGCGCGCAGCGCAAACTACGACACATCGTTCAGAGTTATCGGAGGGCCGATATCGCGACTTGATCAAATCGCTACAAACCGCCTAACCGCTACCAGCGGTAGTCGCCGCCCAATGATATGCCTTGCGCCCAGAAATCGGTCTCTCTCCATGCGAATTCAGGGCGAAGTGCGCCGGAGAAGGGGACAGCTTCAGGTGGAAAGAGATTCGGGTTGATGTCGGTGCTGATTTGGTCTCCAGCACGGACGACGTTGCTTAAGTAGACGAAGGTATACCCCGCCGTCAGGCTGAAGCGAGGAGTGACTCGCCAACCAATGGTGGCCCCGAGTTGTGGGATCAATGACATTTCATCGCGCTTATAGCTGCCGATGTTCGTCCGCTGGGCAAGGACGCCACCGGGGAATCGTTCGAGGAGTCCCATTTCCGTGATGTCACTGTACCCGGTGATATTTACAACTTGACGGTTGTTCCCGATGGCAATTTTTGAGAGCGCCTCGAAGTAGAAACGACCAAGATCGGCTTCGTAGACCGCACCAACTTCGACACCATTGAACTTGTTGTCGGTCGTAAATCCGTCTTCGATTACGAACGTGCCAGGGTTCGCTGTATCGAGCGAAGTAAGATTTTCGCGGATGCTGATGTCGTCTTCGAGCTTCATCGAACGATAACCGATCACCCAATCCAGTTTCCGGCCCGATCGAGCTTCACACGGGCTGCCCATCCCGTGCGGATCGAAACGCATCCAGATACCGCCAGATGCGAGATTCGTGAGAGCCGTGACTTGAATGTCGCCGCGGACGACCGATGGAAATGCAACTAACTCAGCCGTCTCTCGGCCGTTAACAATGTCAAAGAAGGGCCGCGCGATGATCGGATCGCCCGTGGAGGTCGCTTGATACTCCGACGTTTGTTCGCGCAACATGAACAGATCACCTTCGACACCGACCTTCTGCGCATCGCCAAACCAGAAGCCACCGCGCAAGCGGCCCCCCGAAATCGAGTCGTTGTTGATGCTGCTGATACCATACAACACGCTCGTGCCTGCTTCACCGAGCACGCCAGCCGTAGCACGAGCAGTTCCCGTCGGACTGGTCGTAATCAAGGCAGGTGTGCGCAGGCTGTCGGTGGTCCACAGCAAATACTCGCCTCGAACCCAGGCCCTTCCGCCGAGCCCGTCGCTGGCGGTAGCTGGAGGTCGTAGCCAACCAAATCCCGTGACAGGCGGCTCGATTGTATAACTCTGTGGAGCCGTCTCAATCTCGAGCGAATAGGGCGACCCCGGGCCGAGCACTTCGGAGGGAGCCGGGAGCCCATCCGTGAGTGCCGCAACGCGAACATCGGTTAGATCGCGAGGCGGTTCGATTGGGCGAGCATCAGCCGCCGCGAAGGCAGCTGGTCGTACCTTCGTGGCCCGGGCGCTTACCGGCTGTTGATCGTCCAAGGCCGTGACTTGTTCCGCCGAAAAACGAAGCGGGCTGCCGTCTGTTCCACCTTCCGTTTCTCCCTGCAGCGAGATGTATCGATCAACGAAATCGGCCAGATCCAGCCCGGGCTGTTCGATGATTCTATACGTTGCTTTGTCGTAGGCGTCTTTCAGTACAAACCTCGCCCGATCAGATTCAGTGTCGCTTCGCTTTCGCAGGTATCCGACGCGCCGAGTCGACGAAAGCTCGCGTCGCAGCCGCGATGCCGGTACTTCATCCTGATCCTCGGCAACACATCGTGAATACGACGAGACCAAAGCCACCAGACAGAGGCAAACGGCGATGAACCGAGACGAATTGCGCACCGCGCACGCTCCGGGAATTCGAAGACAGGAAGAGCCACTTTGAGACGAGGGCGGGATATTCCGAGAATCAAGGCGGATCGTCAAGAGAGATTACGATCGCCGCGCTAGCGGTGCTGTCGGAAGCACGAATTCGACGCCACAGCTACGCTCAGTCACGCACCCAAACAAGTTCCGACGCGTCGCGCCGATTCGATCCAGGGATGATCTGTGGGAACGAGTTTCGTTTTGCCAGCAACCTTTTTAAGCGCTACCGGTTTTGCGCCGTCACCACGCGCTGCAACCATGACCCCATAGACTCCATCGTTCAACAGTTGAGCGCAGGCCGTGCCCAGTCTCGTCGCCAGCAGCCGGTCGGCGGCCGAGGGCGTGCCGCCACGTTGCAAATGTCCGAGAATGGTCAGACGCGACTCGATGCGCGTCAGTTGCTCCAACTGCTGCGTCAATTGCACAGTGTGGTCCACGTGCTGTTCATGAAACGCCGCCAACTCGGCAGCGGCTTTGGATTTGTTCGCTTTGCTGCCAGCCTTGTCCTTCTTCTGGCTGAGTGTCGCGAACCGTGCCGCTTGCTCGACGTTCATGGCTCCCTCGGCCACAGCGACGATACTGAACCGCTTCCCTCCCCGAGCTCGCTGCTTGATCGCATCCGCAACAAATTCTAGCGAGTAGGGAATTTCGGGGATCAATACGACATCGGCTCCGCCGGCGATACCCGCTCCCAACGCTAACCAGCCGGCACGATGCCCCATGATCTCGACGACAATGATGCGGTGGTGGCTGGTCGCGGTCGAATGCAGTCGGTCGATGGCTTCGGTCGCGATGCCTAACGCGGTGTCGAACCCGAAAGTGATGTCCGTCTTGGCAACATCATTGTCGATCGTCTTGGGCAGCGTGATAACATTGAGCCCTGCGTCTTGAAGCCGCAATGCGTTCTTCTGGGTTCCGCCGCCTCCGACGCAAACCAGCCCGTCGAGATGATGCCGATTGTAAGTTTCGACTATCACATCGGTCATGTCGCGAGTTTCCTCGCCCATCGTCATCTTGTGCGGTTTGTCGCGACTCGTACCCAGAATCGTACCACCGTGCGTCAAGATGCCCGACAGGATCTGGTTGTTCAGCCGCATCGTGCGGTTTTGTACGAGACCACGAAAGCCATCCATGAAGCCGATCAATTCCATATCAAAACTTTGGCCGGCTTTGCCAACGCCTCGGATTGCTGCGTTGAGTCCAGGGCAATCGCCGCCCGACGTCAAGATTCCAATGTGCTTGGTCATTTATCGGGTCCTCAGCATACGCGATCAGGTTGCGATGGCCGACAATTACTAACAAGCAATTGCGCGCGACCGCGACTCCACAACGGCATTACTCATACAGTCCGCGCCGTCATCTTAAAGGCAAATAGATCTCTGTGAGCAAGCCTACAACGGGCGTTTCTTTCGGATCATTTTTGTAGATTTCGAATGCTCCCACTTTGCTTTGCTTTAGCTTTTTGTAGCGAGCCACCTGATTCGCCGCGCTCCACGCGTTGCCCAGATGATCATAGCTGCCAATGTGATCGACGTGTAATGCCTTGACCGCCGGAAGCGACCATTCCGAGAGATCCGACGGCACCGAAATCGCCGTCTCGGGTATCGCAAATCCAATGGTATAGTCAAACACCTGCGACTTTAGATTGAAGTTGTGATAAACCGAGATCATCTCTCCGTCGGTCGGCAAGTTATTCTCCGACAGCTTGTTCTTCGCTTCCGCACATCCCGCTTGCATGGATGGACCAACTTCGCTGAGACGGCATTTTCTGCGAACGCCCGCCACGCGTAATGGCCCGATCGATTCCACGCCACGTATCTGCGTCTTGGAAAGTATTTGCCCCGTTTCAATCCACTCCTTCAGCATCTTGAGACCTCGGTCGTAGTCCATGCTGATGAACGATTGCATCAGCGGCTTCATCCAGAACATGAACCATGGCAGCGCTCCGCGCATGTGCCACGTGAGCTTAGTCCCATCGCCCACAGGTTCCATCTCAAACGCCACGTCCGACCTTGACTTGAAAGGTTTGACGAAGCGAATCTCTTCATCGATCAGCCTTCCGGGTTCCAACTTGCGATGCTCGATCTCACCTTGTCCGACTAGCTTGCCGTTCCAAGAGTACACGGATCCGACCGAGGAAGCGTTCTCCGTTACTTTAACTTCCGCTTCTGGTTCAGCACACAACCAAGGCGACCACGTCGTCCAAGTGCCGAAGTCGGCAACGGTCTCGAAGACCTTCTGCGGCGACTCCTGAATCTGAATCGAACGACATACGTGATACTTCGGCATCGTGATGGCCTCGATGGACGGCATTAGATCACACAAGTAGACCCAAAGAGTCACCGGCATTCAATGACGTCCCACCGTGCGCCGAAAACAAGTCGCCTAGATCAACTCGGCGATGGGCTGCACACCGGGATCTACAAGATACTGGGGTCGACCACGGAAATCGAACAGGCGTTCGGAATTCAAATTGACGTCCAGGTTGTGGTAGAGCGTCGCGAAGACTTCTTGAAAAGACACGGGACGATCGGCGGCTTCCCCGCCCAAGCGATCGGTCGAGCCGATCACCTGACCGGTTTTCATGCCGCCGCCGGCAAGCAACGCTGAACAGACACGAGGCCAATGGTCGCGGCCTGCTTTGTCGTTGATCTTCGGCGTGCGCCCGAATTCCCCCCAAGCCAACACAGTTACATCTCGATCCAACCCGCGTTCATGCAGGTCTTGGATCAAAGCGGTGAGCGCTTTCTCGAAGACCGGGAACTCCTCCTCAGCGGTCTTGAAATTGTTACTGTGCCAGTCCCAAAAGCCGTAATTGATCGTTACAACGCGAGCGCCAGCCTCGACCAAGCGACGAGCCACCAGAAAGTTTTGTGGTGTGCGAGGTGCGCCATCACCCTTCGGCTTGCTCAAGTCGGCTTCGCCATAGCGTTCGCGAACCATCGGATCTTCTTTGCTTATGTCCAGTGCGTTGAACATGTCGGATGAAGTAAGGATGCCCATCGCGCGATCGGTAAAAACATCCATGCCATCCATTTTCCCGCTACGGTCCCAGTCGCGGCGAAAACGATCAAACGAACTCAATAAACTGCGCCGGTCGCTGAGTTGATCACTGCCAATGCCTTGCAACACCATGTCATCGCGGCTAGGCCCGGTCGGACGGAACGACGAATGCCCGAGCCCGAGGAATCCCGCGGTTGGCTCGTTGTAGGGCCGATGCTGGGTCGTGTAGCAAAGACTCACGAATGGCGGAATCCCGGCGTGAACCGGTCCTTCGTAGTGCGAGACGGCGGAACCAATGTGCGGCCAGCCACCCGCCGGTTGATTCTGCTCGTGATGCCCTGTCATACACTGGTAGGAATAGTGCGAATCGATGGCACCCACCATTGAACGAATGGGTACAACCCTGTCCATGATCTTGGCAAGTTCCGGAAGCTTCTCCGAAATCTGTACGCCGGGAACATTCGTGTCGATTGGTTTGAAGAGCCCGCGGATCTCATCGGGCGCATCAACCTTGATGTCGTACATGTCCTGGTGTGGTGGACCGCCACACATGTAGATCATGATCAATGCTTTGTGGGAACGATCGATGCCAGCTTCGGCTTCAAGCCGCAAGAGATTCGGCAGTGTCAAACCGCCAATCGCGGTTCCCCCAATCCGCAACATGTCGCGGCGAGTTAGCCCGTTGCAGAGATGTTGCCGACGATCGGGCTTTCCGAGGATGCTCAACATGGCACGTCAAACCAATTCAGAGATCGGCTTCACACCCTCATCGACCAAATACTGCGGACGACCGCGGAGATCGAATTCACGAACAGCTCGCAGATTCAAGCCCAGGTTCTGATAGAGCGTCGCAAAAACTTCTTGGAATGTCACGGGACGATCGGTTGCATATTCGCCGAGCCGGTTCGTCGCACCGATTACTTGTCCTGCGCGAATTCCGCCGCCAGCCATGATCGCGCACGACACACGCGGCCAGTGATCGCGACCCGCGTTGCCGTTGATCTTCGGTGTTCGACCAAACTCGCCCCAACAGACAATGGAAACATCGCGCAACATACCTCGGTTGTCGAGATCTTCGACTAGTGCTGAAAGGGCGCGGTCCAACATCGGCATATCTTGCCGTCCGCGACCAAAATTGTCGCCGTGCCAGTCCCACCGGCTGAAGTTTAGAGAGACAACACGAGCACCAGCCTCGACTAAACGCCGAGCAATGAGAAAATTCTCGGTCATCTTCGGAGCACCGTCGGCGCGAAATTCTGGGTCACCTTTGCCGTACCGCTCCACGAGTTTTGGATCTTCTTTCGTGTAGTCGAGAGCTTCGGCGAGCGCGGACGAGGTGAGGATGCCCATCGCTTGTTGCGTGAACGCGTCAAGCCCGTCCATCGCGCCGCTCGAATCGATCTCGCGACGGAAACCGTCGATGGCATGCAACAACGACTCGCGATCTGCGAGGCGATCGAGCGTGATGTCCTTGAGGGTCATGTTTTCACGCGACTCGACTCGCCGATTGTCATCTTTGCCGCCAACCAATCGGAATGGTGCATGCTTCACGCCCAGGAATCCACCATCGCCCGGGTCACCCCAGGGCTGGTGAGACGTCTTGTACATCAGGCTGAGGTGCGGTGGGATCGTGGGATTCACCGGGCCTTGCAAGTGAGACACCCATGCACCCATCGAAGGCCAACCGCCAGCGGGTGCATTATTCTCACCTTGACCCGTCATTGCTTCGTGGGCGTAATGCGAACCACGTGCACCAACGATCGACCGGATGGGCACAAACTTGTCCATCATGCCCGCGATCATTGGGAACTGGTCGCCGATTTCGATCCCAGAAACACTCGTCTTTATGGCCTGAAACTCGCCACGGATTTCAGAGGGAGCATCCAGCTTGATGTCCCACATATCTTGATGGGGTGGTCCACCGGGAAGGAAGATGTTGATAATCGCTTTGTGAGAGCGTGTGACACCCGCCTTCGCTTCGGCAGCGAGAAGCTGTGGCAATGAGATGCCACCCATCACCAATCCGCCAATCTTTAGAAAATCACGTCGATTGACACCGTCACAGAATCCGCTGCGTTGGCGATCACGACCGTAAATGGTGAGCATGATGGAAGCTCCTGTTCCTGGTGGAGGAACGCAACTTGACTTCGGTGGGCCTGCTTGATCTTATCAAGATGCATCGATCTGTTCAATAATCATTATCGGCCCGGAAGCGCCGCAACCATAGGGCCACGCTCGCCTTCGGGCATAGAATCGGTGAATTCGCTAGGGACACGGGCCTCCCTTACATTAACTATGGCCGTCAATTTGACATCAATTGGCGTCGTTCCTTGCTCGACTTATGATGAGAAGCTGACCCAAAGCATCGTAGATTCTTTCACTCGGAACCCACCTAATGGCCAACCATCGAGAGCACGAACGTGAGGAGTCGAGTGAATTCATCAAGATCGCCGAAGAGCAGGACCCAGGGTTGATAGCGGAGTTCTGGGACTTTTTGGTTCACAACAAGAAGTGGTGGCTAACTCCGATTATTCTCGTCCTGTTGCTGATGGGTTTACTCGTCATGCTGAGCGGGACAGCGGCAGCACCGTTTATTTATACTTTGTGGTAGGCAGGAATTTAGTTGTTGCCGTAAAGGCAGACTAGGAAACAGGTTCTGAAGTGAACTGCGTTGACACCAATAGCGGTGGAAATTAGGATCAATCGCAGTGGGAGGTTACACGATTGGAAACCGATTTGTCGGAATCTTCCATCGTTGGAGGTGTCTGGGTAAATGGAGTCGATGATGAAACGAACCCTTCCCATTGCGATGGCTGTCCTCGTTGTCTTCAGCACGAGCGCCGATACACACGCCTATACGCCCGAAAGTAAAGAAGTCCAGGCGATGGTTGCGCGGGGACAAGCGTTCATTGAGAGTAACTTCGGTAAACACCACGACGACGAATATCTCGGAGGTGTGTGCATCTGCGCACTCGCGTGTTACGCGAGTACCGGGAACCCACAGCACCCCCTGGTGAAGAAGGCGATCGAGCAGACGAGAGAAGAAGCCAAAAAGGGCTTCGCTAAGGACGGCCATGCAAACTATAGCCTTGGAATAGCGCTTATCTTTCTAGGCACACTTGATCCGCAAGCGTATAGGCCCGAAATCGAAGCCCTGTTAGAGGCTATTTACAACCGTCAACATTCAAGCGGCGCTTGGACGTACCCGAATTATCCAACCGGTGATACATCGCAGACGCAGTACGCCTGCCTCGGCATGTGGATGGCGCACCGTCAGGGAATAAACGTCGGTAGCACGACCGTCGAAAGGGTCTGTAACTGGTTGATTCGAACACAGGCCCCCAACGGAAGCTTCGCGTACCAGGGTACCGATCCTGGAACATTCACTCGGATTAATCAGAGTGACTTTTCTGCTTCGATGACAGGAGCGGGAGTTGGCAGCTTATACGTGTGCGGAGAACTTCTCGGTTTTTTGGCCGACCCGCGTACGATGCAAAAACGCCTTGAACTCCCGCCAGCCATCCAACCAGTTATCGAACGTCGCGATGACAAAGCATCCGCCGTAGATCAGGGGCTTTGGCAAATCGCCGTTAAGGATGGGAATAATTGGATGAACCGAAGCGCTCCGCTAGAGAACACATATCTCGGGAAGAAACATCAACAGTACTATTACATGTACGCGATCGAGCGATATTGGGCGTTTCGCGAGTTGGCCGAAGGGATCAAAGATCCGGAGCCAAGCTGGTATAACGCTGGAGTAGACTATTTGCGAAAACAGCAGAAGAAGGATGGGAGTTGGGAACACGGTACTCAGGGCCCATCAATCGACACTGCCTTCGCTGTCTTATACTTAATGCGATCTTCAAAGAAGACCGTCACACGCATCGTGCTGGAACAGGGTCGCCTGACCGGAGGCAAAGGTTTAGGGTCGGATCTATCGACAGCGAGCGTGAATAGCAAGGGCCAAGTCGTCACCGCAGACCCCTCCAAGTCGGTGACTGACTTGCTTGCGATGCTCGATGACCCTGGGACTCCACAGAGCGATTTTGTTTCGGAAGTACCCGAGAAGCTAGTATTGAGCGACGATTCAAAGCAACGGGAGCAACAGCTAATTCGGCTTCGGAGAATGATAATTAACGGATCGTTTCAGGCAAGACTAACCGCTGCTCGAACACTTGGGACGGTGCGAGATCTAAATAGCGCTCCTTCACTCATTTTCGCGCTGAGCGACCCCGACCACCGTGTAGTCCGTGCCGCCCGTGATGGGCTAAGATTCATGAGCCGGAAGCCCGAAGGATTTGGGCTGGTGGTAGAAGATGTTCGTGTCGAGAAACCGGCTTGGCAGGCCGCACAGCGAGCGTGGAGTAACTGGCTACTGTCGGTTAAGCCAGATGCGGAATTAATCGAATAGTCGAAGGTCCAGACTCCTGATGGCGACGCGCGACTTGAATGAAGCTGGAAGCGGAAGTGCAAGATTCTGTGCTGATTCCTCGGACTTGGAATTGCCGCTCACTATCTACAACACTGAAGGGGTGTTACGTCACCCTGGTCGCCTGGTACTCTCAATTGTCAGCGAGATCGCAAGAAATCGTAGTCTTGTACTCATCTTGTTCCTGCGTGATCTACGAGCGCAATTCCGCCAGAGTTTGCTCGGTTATGCTTGGCTGATTTTTCCACCGTTGGCGACCGCTTTTGCGTGGCACTTACTAAACGAACAAAGAATCGTGACGGCCAAAACTTCCGTCCCTTATCCTGAGTTCGTTTTTGTAGGTACGGCGATATGGACTGCCTTCACCGCGACTGTGATGGCACCGACAGATACGATCTATGAGAACCGAGAGGTGCTCGTCAAGCTTAACGTCTGCGTGGAGGCATTCATTCTCGCTGGCGTAGCAAGAGCAGCCTTTAACCTCTTCGTCACGTCGGGATTCGTAGTCTTGTCGTTACTCGTTCGCGGTGTCGAATTTGGTCCAACCGCCCTGCTATTTCCGCTTGCCGCGAGTGCCGTCTTGGTTCAGGCGTTTGCCGCCGGAATGCTGATAGCTCCAATCGGAGCGCTTTACAACGATGTCCGATATGGCCTTGTACCCTTATTCGGACTCTTGATGTTCGCGGCACCGGTCGTATTTCCGATCCCAGATGGAACAGGGACATTGGGGACGATCGTGAGGAACAGTCCACTGACACCAGGAATCGCACTATGTCGCGACGTGCTATTGACTGGCAGTCTTCAGTGGGCGATGCCAACGATATGCTGGTTCGTCGTGAGTTTACTGACATTACTTGTGGCGTTTCTTGGATTGCGGGTATCAAAGCCACACATCATTGCCCGAATGGGTATGTAATGTCCGAAAGGCTGATTCACTGTCACAATGTTGGCAAGAAGTACTGTCGCAGTCTAGCCAAAGGTCTCTGGTACGGGCTGTGTGACATTGCTGACGAGTTTCTGCTGCGCAAAGCTCAACATCCAATGGAACCAGCGTTACGGAACGACGAATTTTGGGCGAATTCCCATATTACTTTTGAAGTGAGACGAGGAGAGTGCCTTGGACTGATTGGGCGAAATGGTGCGGGAAAGACCACACTTTTGAAGATGATTAATGGCTTGATAAAACCGGATACCGGTGAGATACAGCTTCGCGGAACCATCGGAGCACTAATTGCACTGGGGGCTGGTTTCAATCCAATTCTGACCGCCCGAGAGAACATATACGTTAATGCCGCCGTGTTAGGACTTTCTGCCAGGCAGATTGCCGCGTCGTTCGATGAGATCGTCGACTTTTCTGGTCTCCGCGAATTTCTAGATATGCCATTGCAGAGTTTCAGCTCCGGTATGAAGGTTCGATTGGGATTTGCGATTGCATCCACAATTCGACCCGACGTCCTGATTATCGATGAAGTATTGGCGGTTGGTGACGCCGATTTTCGAATCAAATCGGGTAAACGCATTACAGAACTATTATGTTCTGGTTGCGCTGTCATCTTAGTAAGCCACGACCTAAGTCAGATTGCCAACCTCTCTACGCAAACAGTCTGGTTAGATGGCGGGCAGGTTAAAAGACTGGGCAAGGCATCAGAGGTAATTCATGAGTACCTCGCCGGACCGTCGGTCGAACGGCACGCGACGATTTGGTGTTCCGACGAAACAATGAATGATGCAAGCGACGTCCGAATCACACGGATCGCCGTTGCCCCGTCAGGAGGTTTAAAGGTTGCGACGATCAGTTCTGGATTCTCCGTTCAAGTCGCTTTCGACTGTCGTCGCGGGCGACTACTGTTAGACTTTACGTTAGAAGTAATTACCGCCGATGGGGTTGTAGTCTTTCATTCGGGAGATGTCATACGGGAACCGAACGGATCACGCATCGGAGAGTACCAACTGGAAATTGCGATTCCGGGATACTTTCTAAACAGTGGCGAGTACTTGCTGTCGGTGATTATCGGCGACTCGCAATCAACGATACTAGCTCGGATCGAACAGGCAGTACAATTTCGGATACATCATGAGCCGGCGGGAAACAACTTCTCTCAGCTTCCGGGCATCACTGCTCCCAGATTCGACTGGAACTATAGTGTAGTTGAGCCGTCTGCCATGAAACCCAAACCGCAGTGAAGTGTGGCAAATGAACGACGAACGACTTGAGTATCACCGGAGTTTTGCCAACCTGACCTTCGCTGATTTTCGCCTCCGCGCGGACGACAAACGCCTAACGCCTAACGAGAAGGTCGGCTTTCCACGTGAATATCGCGATGGTCTCACGGGTTTGATTTTCGGAGATATCCTCTCGAAATTACCGGCAATTAAAGATCCTGGTTCAACGGTTCTTGATATTGGCTGTGGATGCGGAGATCTTGCTCATCATCTCATTCAGAATGCCGCTCAGCTCAATCAGCACTTGGCGCTAATCGATTCAGAAGAAATGTTGGACGCCATTACTGCCCACGATTCGGTCCGAAAGTTCGCGGGAGAATTTCCCAGTGATTGCGATGCGTTCATTCAAACTAACAAGGGTCAGATGCAAAGCATCCTGGTCTATAGTGTAATCCAATACGTGTTCATCGAAGGATCGCTATTCTCATTCCTCGATGCCTGCCTGGCTTTGCTCGCACCTGGCGGTCGATGTTTGCTTGGGGACATTCCCAATCGTAGCATGAGAGATCGGTTTTTCTACTCGGAAACCGGTGCGCGTTCTCATCGCGAATTCACGAACTCGACTTCGAATCCACAAATTGAACCGTTTCAGCTTACGCCCAATTTGCTGGACGACTCGATAGTTATGGCGTTGGTGAATCGAGCGCGAAGCGCAGGCTTTCATGCATTCATCATGCCGCAAGATCCCAATTTACCGATGGCGAATCGGCGAGAAGACATCCTGATCGTTCGACCGTGAAAAGAAAGCGCAACTCGATCACATGAATAAGCCCCTAATCATCGTAGGCGACAGCGCCTTTGCCGAAATCGCATACGAATACTTTCGCTATGACTCCGAATTTCATCCGACAGCGTTCGCCGTTGAGGCAGAGTACAGAAAGCGGGATCGCTTGTTCGATCTCCCCGTAGTAGATGTAGAGTCGCTAGCGTCGGAGTATCCAGCTGATGAGCATTACTTCTTCGCGGCGATTGTTTACGGAAAGCTGAACCGCACCCGAACTCGGCTCTACCTCGAGATGAAGCAACGCGGCTACCGACCCGCGAGTTATATCAGCACTAAAGCTTTTATTTGGCGCAATGTAAAACTGGGCGAACACTGTTTTATCTTCGAAAACAATGTGGTGCAGCCATTTACGACGATCGGTGATAACGTGATCCTTTGGAGTGGAAACCACATCGGACACCATTGTACGATTGATAGCCACTGCTTTATCTCATCTCATGTCGTGATTTCTGGGTACTGCAAGGTCAAGAGTTCCAGCTTCTTTGGCGTTAATGCGACAATCGCCAATAACTTGACGATCGGCCGCGACGTCTGGTTATCGCCGGGTGCCTGCGTAACAAAAGACATTCCTGATGGCACATTGCTAAAGGGCTCGAAAGCGGCACCAGCAAGCCCAACGACCTATGCGCTTTTTGATGTCGAGATGCCTGAATCATGAGATGGCGTAAGCTGGGACTGATTTATCAACCGACAAGCTGCCCTCCATGGTTTAGTTATGGCGCGATAACTCCGACGCCGATTCCCAGCGATGACACGACCATTTCGTTTATTGTGACACGGTGCGATCGCAATGGAGTTGGTCGACCCGCGTCTGTCACGTTGGACTTAAAAGATCCCTTTGATGTGCGGGTAGTCGAAGACCAATCGCCGCTTCTCGACGTGGGTCGGGCGGGGATGTTCGATGACAACGGAGTTATGGCCTGTTCAGTTGTGTCACTGCCGTCTGGCGACCAAGTCATGTACTATGTTGGATTCGAGCTATGCGCACGAATCCGATATCGTCTCTTTACGGGTGCAGCAGTGCGTACGCGGGGTCAAGGTGAGTTTTTTCGGGTGTCGCCGACGCCCTTGCTCGACCGACTTCCCGGCGAAGCGTTTTTTCGAGGCGGTCCTTGTGTCTTGCGCGAGGGTGATGTGTATCGAATGTGGTACGTCGCCGGCGATACATGGACAACGATCGCAAATAAACAGTGCCCCGTTTACGAATTGCGATACCTTGAGTCTCGCGATCCTTTGTGTTGGTCAGGGAACGGGCGAATCTGCATGAAACTCGGCAATGAAGAACACGGGATCGGAAGACCATGGGTTGTAAGGGCGGTTGATCGATATCAGCTATTCTTCTCACGTCGAAGCCTAGCGCACGGGGGAGAGTATCGGTTGGGTTATGCGGAGTCGAACGACGGCATAAGTTGGCGACGGATGGACGAAGATCTCAATCTCGATGTTTCGGATTCTGGCTGGGATTCGAAGGCAATTATGTACGCCGTCGTGACCCGGATAAACGAACAGACATGGTGCTTTTATAATGGCAATGACTTCGGTCGCGAAGGATTTGGCGCAGCTATTATGGATGAACCATGATCACCTTAGAACTCTTTGACCAACAACTTCGAGCGACTTGGGACGACATTGTTTCCAAAGCACGCAATGGACTGTTTCAGTTTCAACGAAATTATTTGGAATACCATAAACTTCGATTTACTGACGCCTCGGTGTTGTTTCGCAAGGGTGCAAATCCTATCGGCTGTCTGCCGATGTCTCGCCACGAAGATACGCTTATCTCGCACGGCGGTTTGACGTTCGGTGGAATTCTTACATTGCCCGAGGCGAGACTAACTCACGTGCGGGACATGTTGCGACTAGCCAAGGATTTTGCCAAACAGTCGAATTGCCGCAAGATCCTTTACAAGTCAATTCCAAGGATTTACCATCGCAATCCGTCGGATGAAGACTTGTATTGCCTTTTTCTCGAAGGTGGGAGGTTGGTTCGTCGAGACTTGAACACGGTACTGGAATACGGCAGGTCTGCTAGAGTTCACGCTCGAAGAAGTCGCGGCGCCGCAAAGTCGAAGCGATCGGGAATTGTTGTCGAGATTGATTCCTCTCAGTTCCCCGCGTTTTGGAATGTCTTAGGAGAAAACCTCAGTAAGCGTCACAATACTGGTGCAACTCATTCTCTCGATGAGATTTTGTTGCTTAAAAGCCGATTTTCAAACGAGATCAAACTGCACGTCGCTATGCTCGAAGGAAGTGTAATTGCGGGTGTAGTTACCTATGAAACCGAATTGGTCGCACACGCACAATATATTAGCAGTACTGCCGAAGGACGTCGGTTGCATGCCCTGGATCAATTATTGCTCGATGTATTAGAAAACTTCAAAAACCGCTGCCGTTTCTTCAGTTTCGGAATCTCTACGACGAACGAAGGGCGAGAAGTGAACGAAGGTTTGGTGGATCAGAAAGAGGGCTTTGGTGGGCGTACTATTACTCATGATTTCTACGAAATAGATGTCTGATTTGAAGACCGGCTCACTGAAGAACTGTTATGTTGTCGAGTTGCCACGGATCCGCGCACCCGAAGGAAGCCTGACTTTCATTGAATCCCTAAATCACATCCCATTCGCGATTCGTCGAACCTACTACCTATACGATGTACCCGGTGGTGCAACGCGCGGCGCCCACGCACATCGAAATCTGTGCCAACTCTTAATTCCTGTCGCTGGGAGCTTTGACGTTACTTTAGATGATGCAACAGACTCTCAGGTATGGCACCTTAATCGACCTTACCTAGGGTTGCTAATCAGCCCGATGGTCTGGCGCAATCTGTCCAATTTTTCATCCGGTTCAGTTTGTCTCGTACTCGCATCCGAACTTTACGATGAATCCGATTACATCCGAGATTACCATGAGTTCAAGAGCCTCCAAGGACGCAAGTAGCCATACCAATGGGTCCGATCCCCTTCCTACCTCTTCGCGAAATCAACCTGCCTTACGAGAACACTATTTCCGAAGCGTTAGCACGTGTCCGTGAGAGTGGAATCTATTTGCTCGGAGACGAACTGCACGCATTTGAAACGGAATGGGCAACGTACTGCGGCACGCGGTTCGCCATTGGGGTCGGAAGCGGACTCGACGCGCTCTGGATTGTCCTCGAAGCGTGGAAAGAACTGGGATATCTGAAACTTGGCGACGAAGTCCTAGTACCCGCGCAAACCTATTTTGCTTGTTTTCTTGCCGTACAGCGAGCCGGCCTAGTTCCAATACCTGTCGATATCCAGCTGCCAACGGCGCAGATTGATCTCGCAGATGCAGAACGTGCACTGTCTGCTCGAACCAAAGCAATCATGGCGGTGCATTTGTACGGTCTTGTTGCTCCGATGCGAGAGATTCGTGAATTTGCTTCCGCGAAAGGCCTGCTTGTGCTGGAGGATGGTGCACAGGCGCATGGTGCCAGAGATGCCAGTGGAGCTTGTGTGGGGGCGATGGGTGATGCAGCTGCGTTTAGCTTTTATCCCACCAAAGTACTTGGGTGTATGGGAGACGGAGGCGCAATCACTACCGACGATCAGGACTTTGCGGACCTCGTACGCAAGATTCGAAACTATGGCACATCCAGCAAATATCATCATGAAGTGACCGGTTTCAATTCACGTCTGGACGAGTTTCAAGCAGCCATTCTTAGAACCAAACTCGCCGCCATCGAACACACCTTGGAGCGACACCGCGCGGTCGCGGGACATTACTTGGAAGCGTTAAGCCAGCGCGAACTTACACTGCCTGCGCCACGACCGGGAGAGTTGCCCGCATGGCATTTATTCGTAGTTACGGTGCCGAGCCGAGAGAGATTCCGGGAGAGATTGGTCTCAGAATTTCAAATCGAAACCATGGTACATTATCCGATCTTGCCGTCCGACCAACCAGCTTGCCTGCCAGCGCGGAGCCGCGCGACGCCAACTGCAGAACGGCACTCGCAGGAATGTGTAAGCCTACCGTGTCACGCGATGTTACTTGATTCGCAGGTGAGTCAAGTGATTCAAGCGGTCCAAAACTTGATACCGCCAAAATGAGCCAACCGGAGTCGCCTTCATGCCTGCATCCGGAGACATTTCACAACCACTCGTGTCCATTTTGATGCCAACGTACAACCAACAACAGTTCGTGGAGTCTTCGATTCGCAGTTGCTTAAACCAGAGTTATGAAAACATCGAGATTGTCATCTCTGATGACGCGTCGACCGATGGCACGTGGAATATCGTAGCCGACTTTGCCAAGGCGCACCCTGGAAAGATCATTGCTACCCGCCAAAGTAGGAATTTAGGAGTCTCGCGAAACTGCAACTTTTTGCTGCCGCAGTGTAAGGGCAAGTACCTGGCGTTATTTGCGGGTGATGACCTCATGTACCCCAATAAAATCGCTAAACAAGTGCAAACACTAGAGCTTTGCCCTGATGTGGCAATTTGTGCACATGATGTACATCTATTGGACGATGTCGGAGAAGTATCATCCAGCACCTGGGCCAACAGGACACTGCAGTATGACGGCACGGTTAGCGTGCTGTTTCAACATCTTTGTTTTACGTGTGGGTGCTCCCTGCTCGTTCGACGCAACTGCGTTCCCGAGACCGGCTATGAAGAGATTCTGGTCGCTTCTGACTGGCTTTTATTCGCGGAAATCCTAATCAAAAACAATCACCGTCTTGTGTGTTTGGCAGATGTGCTTGGCGCTTATCGCCGCCGACCTGGCCAACTTACCTCCAAGTGTGACTCGAGCGCGTTGGCGAACTACCTTGACCACGCATTCGCGTGTGGATTGCTTCTCGCCAAATACCCGGAGTTCCGTCATGATATCGCGATCGGACTCAAGAACTGGAAGTCCGCATTCACTCGTGAACTAGAGGCAAACGCGATCTGGAATTCGGAACTAACTACAGCCCAACTCGCGTCACCCCATTGGCTATTCCGACGCCTGTTAACCACAAGTCGAGATCGAATTCGTAAGCTCCTAGGGGTATAGTTATTCGCCGCCCGAGCGGACTCTCGCACCGGCCAAACTCAGTTCCACTAATACGAATTCACTTAGCGGAATCGTTTCCATCGGAGACAGCGAATTCTGGCGAGAGTCAGTGCTTTTGTGACTTGTAACGCTTGCAGTAGGTCCGTGGACTGCCTAACTTAGGATCCCGTCGATTGCTTCGCAACTTTTTCGAGTTTTTCAGACTGATTGGTCATATATGCTTAAGCAATTCACGATGCCCAGCTATCTCGCAGTGATCTTCGCGACACAATTGCTGTCTGCGGCTACCGCCAATCCCCAACATCAAGCGCCACACGAGACATTGGACGCCCACGGAATTTGCGATGGGGGCAATTTGCATGGAACGGCCAAGTCCCTCTATGCAAGCGCGATTAAGGAAACACAGTCTTATCTCGATGCCGTCGCCGCTGGCAAGGGCGCGAGGCTAAGCGGCAAGGCTCTCGGGCAAACAAGACTAAAGTTTGTGCGGCTCTATCGAATGGCACCACAACTTGAGATTCAAGGTGAGTCGGCCGGGACGGACTTCTTATTTCGAGTTCGCGAATTTGGAGGTGCGCTGTTGTACGAAGTTATCAAGCCCTACGCTTCTGCGCCCACCTCCCAGAATTTCGTTGATGCTATTCGCTTATCAATTAAGAAACAAACTCCCGCCCGCGTGAAGATACTAGAAAAGCTTCAGCGCATGGTGGCTGACCAAGATTGGATAGCCGCTGAAGTGGAACTCTATCGGTTATTCGACGCCCTCGAACCTGGAGTTTGCTTTTTATCTGATCCCGAACGCCTCGAGATCGAAAAACCGTTTGCAGACGTTCGTGCAGCAATCGACGCGGCGATGCGGCGGATTCGATCGCAAGAAGCCGCACAAATGCTTGGCCAGTCACGGGGGGAACAAACTCCGGATTTCGCAAGCCTCAGCGCTGCAATGCAGCAAGCGATAGGCGAAGTTGCCGCAAACGGTTCAACGGACTGGGACGGTGAGCAAGTGACCGGCCCACAACTTGTTGAGAAGTTCGGTATGCGGTGGGCGAAAGTTCATGTTGCTTGCTTGCATTGCCGAGCTTTGGATTGGGCCATGCAGCCGCTGTTTCAAATGGCGGGAGCTAACGCGACGAAGATTAGTCCCGACCCAACCTCTGAAACATTGCAACACGATTATTTGCAATTCAGCTCGACTGTTGTCGAATCAGTCGCAGCGTTGATTCGCGCGGATGCAGAGCGAGTCTCTGGCGACGAGGTGGTACCGTTGTATAACGCTTACTTGAAGTCAATCGCCCCGCTGGCCCGACAAGTCGCGAATGGCGAAGCCCTTCAGACGTGGAACGCAGCGCTTCAGCAACTTGCATCCAAAGCACCTGAATTTGCCGATGAAGTCGCTGCCTACGATGCTGCCACGCGCGAGCTACTTCGCTGGCGCGCCCGGACGGCGGCCAGTCTCGCACGATCCCGCTCGGGCGAGTATCAGACACTCGACAAACTTCTATACGACGCAACCGTCAGTAAGGCCCCGTTCGTTGGTCTGTTTCCAGAGCGTCCGGACAGTCAACTTGCCCCTCGACTTCTCGCGTCGGCTCCGGCCATCATGACCGTCGCAACACCGCGTCTGATGGGAAAGCAAGCGACGGCATTTGATGTCGTCCGAGTTTCGCCCACCAGTTCGTCGGCCATCGCGCGATATCGATCGCGCACCTACGCAAATGTTCCTGCCGGGTTAGATTTGTCCTCCCACGTCTCGGCACTGAAGGACGACCTGCTGGTCAGAGACGACCTGTCAGCGCTCACGCTCGGCGCAGCGATTTCAATACACTCATCCGAACGCGGAGATTTGGCCGCTGTTGGCGGCGACATTGCGGGACATCATTTGGAAGCTGTCATCACGCGCTTCGCGACGTTGCCGGATGCCGCGTCTATTCTAGTTCCGCTGGGTGTTCTACCCATCGAAGATATCAAGCAGCCGCTATTGCCACAGATGTTGATGCGTTTCGACATCACACCCAGCTGGGTGCAGCACGAACACTTTTTCGCAGACTTATCCGCTGTGCAGTGAGCGAAGCCGCAAGGATCGCCTTTTAATCCCGAATGATCCAAGGATATAAGCGGCGCGGCAGCTTGACTAACCCTGCGCTCGCTCCCAGGTCGAGGAACGATCTTCCTGTAGCCAGGCTTGAAACATCAAGACATCCCACAGCCAGTAGTGCCATTCGCTCGTCCCGGCGACGTGTTCCTGCCAACGCTGGCGGATTTGCGTGACTTCAAAGAAACCCTCTCGTTTGAGTCGTTCCTCGGAAAGCAGCTCTTCCGCCCACTCGCGTAGCGGTCCGCGAAGCCATTCGTTGATTGGGACACCGAAGCCGACTTTTGGTCGTTCGTACAATTCTTCCGGAACATACCGTCGAAGCACTTGGCGCAGAGGATACTTCGCTTGCCCGCGATGAACTTTTATCGCCAGGGGCAAGGACCACGCAAATTCCACAACGCGATGATCCAGCAAGGGAACACGTGCTTCCAGACCAATCGCCATACTCGCTCGATCTACTTTCGTGAGAATGTCGTCCGGCAGGTAGGTGATCGAATCAAGATGCATCATCTGTTCGACGAATTCGGATCGCGTGCCCCAACGATTGTATTCTCCAAATGCAAGCGTCGGGACGCTCGCGCCGAGTACGACTTGCTCTGGGGCCTTCCAGTGCGTGTTTAGCCACGCGTATAGTGCTTGCCGATGGGGAGTGCGCAACAGACGGCGCGCACCCTCGCCGCGCCAAGGTACGGCACACTGTAGCAGCGAAGCAGCAGCCGATCGCACCGATCGAGGCAACCACGATACTTTTCTCCAGATGTTTGCGGTGTGGGCGTAGCGATTGTAACCGCCAAAAAGTTCATCGCCTCCGTCGCCCGACAAGCTAACAGTTACGTCGCGGCGAGTAATCTTCGATACGAGGTAAGTTGGTATCTGAGACGAGTCCGCAAAAGGTTCGTCATAAATCTGGGGTAGAAGCGGGATCACATCGCGTGCTTCCTGCGGCGTCACATAGCATTCGGTATGCTCGGTCCCCAAATGTTTCGCGACAGCGCTTGCGTAGTGGGCTTCGTTGTATTGCTGCTCGTGAAATCCAATCGAAAAAGTTCTAACGCGCTGCGAGCTCTGCGATTGCATGAGCGCGACGATCAAAGACGAGTCGATACCGCCCGACAGGAATGCGCCCAAGGGGACGTCCGCCTGCATCTGCAAGCGAACTGAGTCGCGGAGTAGTTGCTCGAGCGCATTGGTTGCCTCGTCATGCGAGCCACGAAAGGATTCGTCACGCCCGCGCCTCACCACTTCATCCATTTCCCAAAAAGCTACTGGAGTTGCCGCGCCAGGTTCTGTCTCGATATTGATGTCGAGTCGCGTTCCAGGCGGAAGTTTGCTTACTCCACGGTAAATCGAATAAGGTGCGGGGATGTAGCAGTACTGCAATAGTAGTGCGACCGACCCACGATCGATCTCGTTTTGAAAGGTTGGATGAGCGCGTAATGCCTTTAACTCGGACCCGAACAGAAAGTCGTTTCCGCTCCAACCGTAATACAGCGGTTTAATGCCGACGCGATCACGTGCGAGCGTCAAGCAGCGCCGCTGTGTATCCCACACCGCGATCGCGAACATGCCGTTTGATCGCCGCAATGTCTCGGACAGTCCCCAACAATCGATTGCTTCGACGAGCACCTCCGTATCAGATTGTCCATGAAAATGGACGCCCTCCTGTTCGAGATCGCGCCGCAACTCGCGGTGATTGTACACTTCGCCGTTGTACGAAATGCAATATCGACCGCTGGCGGATTGCATCGGTTGATGCCCCATCGGTGAAAGATCGACGATGGAAAGTCGCTTGTGCCCCAACGCAATTCCACATTCGCTGTCGACCCACGTTCCCATATCGTCAGGTCCACGATGGTGCAGCGTCGCCGTCATTTGGTACACGATGTGTTCCAGCGCGGCTGGATCACGCGATTGAGACAGATCGAGTAGTCCTGCGATGCCACACACGTTCAGAAACCTCGCTCCCGACTTGTGCCAGCCGCGAGAATTCGTTCCCAGTGTTCGAAGTATTTCGATTCGCTAAAACGGTCGCGGACTTCGCAGGCCTTCGCAGCAATCCTATAGCGCTGTTCGCCGTTCGTAAGCAGACTTTTGAGCGCCCGTGACAGAGCGGTGACGTCCTGTGCCGGGACTAAGATACCGTCCACCTCGTGGCGGATGATCTCGCGTGGTCCACTCTCACAATCAAAGCTGATCGGAGCTAGGCCCATCGCCATCGCTTCCAGCAAGGCATTGGGAAAGCCTTCGTAGAGGGACGACATGACAAACACCTGGGCCTGGCTGAGCACACTTGCAGGCTCGGCACACCAACCCGGCAAGTGAACGCGATTTTCGAGTTGTAACTCCGCGATCAAGGACTCAAGCTTCGACCTCTCTGGCCCCTCGCCGAAAATCTTTAATTCCCAATCGACTTGTTCGCGGGCAATCTCGGCAAAAGCTCGGATCAACAAGTCGAAACCCTTACTCGCGACCAAACGCCCTAGCGCGATGATCCTCTTGGGTCGATCGCAGCAGTCTGCCAAGTCGTTAGTCAGCGATTGGGACCAGACGCAATTTGGTACGACGTGGATTGGCACACGTGCTGCAAACTGGGACACGAAATCTCGGATAGGATCGGTTTGTACGACAATTGAGTCGCTAAGGCGATACGTCATCCTCCGCAACAATGACCACGCACGACCAATCGAGTGACAGCGTGGATCGGTTCGCTCACAGACTATGACACGAGCTTCGAGTCGAGCACTTGCAAGGAGGACCAAGACATTGACTTTCTCAGTGAAGCTGATCACATGGTCACAGCACGTGGCGCGAATTGCACGACGCAAAGCCTTGACGCGAGTCACGTTTCGCCACATCGCCTCCAGCTTCGAGCGAGAAACGGCCATTTTATCCAGGCACACGCGCTCGACCCCGGCGGCCAGCGGGTACCGATCGCTTCCCACTGAGTCAAGCGTGATGAGCGTAACCGAGTGTCCCAATTCGGCCCAACGACTCGCCATCAAGGCCATCGTCTTTTCAGCCCCGCCACCATGAAGCGAGTGAATTACAAGTGTTAGCCGCATAGCGCCGGCAGAATACCTCTCGTTGTTTGAGAGCCGCTCTAGGAGGAGTTTACCGTTTGCATGTTCCAGTGTTAGCGTAATTCCACGCCCGACTCCCAGCAAGGCAGGGCTGTCCCGAGCACGACTTTCAGGTACGATTTTGACTTCACTCCTCACTCCTTCGCCCCATCGAGTTGAACTACGCAGCTTGAACAACACTTTGCTGGGAACCATGCTGGATCGTCGTAAAGATGCTACCGATCTTCGTTCCGCTCATTTCCCATTTTGACGTCAATCTGCGGGAGCTAGATTATTGAGCACGATCCTCGTAACTGGCGGAGCTGGCTTCATCGGGAGCTGTTTTGTTAGAAGTTGGATTCGGCAAGAAGCCTCGCAGGTTATCGTTCTCGACAAACTGACTTATGCGGGTAATCTCGACTCGTTACAGCCAATTGCAGATAACTCGCGTTTTATCTTCCAGGCAGGTGACATTGCCGATTCGGAACTTGTCGAACGCATCTTAAGCAACCACAAAGTGACATCCGTCGTCCATCTGGCGGCTGAGTCGCATGTAGATCGTTCTATCGATGGTCCAGCTGAATTCATTCAAACCAATGTGGTTGGGACGTTTCGGTTGCTGACGTCGGTTCTAAACTATTGGCAGAGCCTTCCCGACGCGGACCGGGCGAATTTCCGCTTCCTGCACGTGTCGACAGATGAAGTCTATGGATCGCTCGGCCCCAGCGGAAAATTCACGGAGACAACGCCGTACTCTCCCAACTCTCCATACGCTGCTTCCAAGGCGTCAGCCGATCACTTCGTTCGAGCTTATCATGCCACCTACGGCCTGCCGACCTTGATCACCAATTGCTCGAATAACTACGGTCCTTATCAGTTCCCAGAGAAACTGATACCGCTGATGATCCTGAATGCTATCGAAGGTAAGCCATTGCCGGTTTATGGCGACGGTGCCCATGTACGTGACTGGCTGCACGTCGAAGACCACTGTGATGCGCTCCGAATGGTGCTCGATCAAGGCAAGGTCGGAGAAGTTTACAACATCGGCGGAAACAGCGAACGCACGAACCTCCAAATTGTGAATGCTATATGTTCAATCGTCGATGAGATATGTCCGAGACTTCCTCACATCCCCTGCTCATCGCTTGTCGCGCATGTTTCCGATCGACCAGGCCACGACCGTCGGTATGCCATCGATTCGCGCAAGATCGCTTTGGAGCTTGGCTGGCGACCGCGACACGAGTTCGAGACAGGCCTTCGCTCAACAGTACAATGGTACGTAGAGAACGGCGATTGGGTTGAACGGGTCTCACGCGGAATCTATCAGCGAAAACGACTTGGAACGGGCTTCGCAAATGGGTGAACAACTTTGCAGAAAAGGCATTATCCTCGCCGGCGGCACCGGATCACGCCTGTATCCCGCAACTACAGCCATCAATAAGCATCTGCTTCCCATCTACAACAAGCCGATGATTTATTACTCGATGTCGACGCTCATGTTAACGGGTATTCGGCAGATTCTGTTGATCTCAACGGAACACGATTTATCTGCGTTTCGGCAGCTGTTCGGTGACGGCTCGCGACTTGGGATTGACATCCAATATGCGATCCAGCCCCGTCCGGAAGGATTGGCGCAAGCGTTTATTATCGGTCGTGAGTTCATCGGCGAGGACCATGTGTCCCTGATTCTGGGTGACAATGTCTTTTATGGTCGAGGTTTCCAACCACTGCTCGCGCAAGCCGCAGGGAGTGCAGGCGCGACGATCTTTGGTTACCCCGTTAAAGATCCCCGACCTTTCGGCGTCGCGGAACTCGACGCGGACAGTCGAGTCCTATCGATCGAAGAGAAACCGATGCATCCCAAATCGGATCTCGCCGTCGTCGGCTTATATTTCTACGACAATCAAGTCGTTGACATCGCCTCCCGTCTGGTTCCATCTGCTCGCGGTGAATTGGAAATCACAGACGTAAACCTCGAATACCTACGTCGTGGGCAATTGCAATGCATTCGCTTTGGACGCGGCTTCGCATGGCTAGACACCGGTACTCATAAGTCGCTTTTGCAAGCCGGCAACTTCATCGAGACACTCGAAGAGCGCCAGGGTTTGAAGATCGCGTGTCTTGAAGAGATTGCCTGCCTCAAAGGTTTCATTACCCCTCGACAGCTCGCCACGCTCGCCAAAGAAGTCGGCAATGACTACGGCGAATACCTCATGGCCAGGGCCGAGGAGTTAGGCCATTAGGCTCGTTGCGTCGCGATAAGGCATTTCAAAACTCGCAGTCCAGCCCGCCTGGCTGAGAATTGAGAGAGAAGAACAGGCTAGCAGCCTGTCCTTCAATCAATGGGTTCAGAACCGCCCGTTAGTCTTTCTTCCAATGTTTGTCGGCAAAGTTGAGATAGGCCTTCCAGTCATAGTCGGTGACGTCGTGGCCACCAGATCGGATGTGATATCCGATCGTATTCATGACCGGCTCGTTGACTTCCGGCATCATGTCGACACCGATACCGCGTGTCCCTAACAATCGATAAACCGGGTCGGCATAGTATCCAGACAAAAACTCGCCTCGTGGGTCCGCCCACTTGTCATCTTCGGCGCTCGCGATGTAGACCGGGCGGGGAGCAATCAGTGCAATTAACATGTGCTGGTCGACTGGCAACGCGTCTTCGTTGTCGTTGTATTGGATGAAGTTGTCGCAGAACCAATGCGGAAACGACGTGTTAATTCGGGCGACGGTCTCACCAAAACGACGACGGCTCAAAGCGGCTCCCCCACACCCAGAGTCGTTCGAGATAGTGATCGCAAACCGCTCGTCGGTAGCTCCGGCCCACAGTGATGTCTTGCCCAGGCGCGAGTGTCCCATTACAGCGACGTGCTTATGGTCGATGTCATCGTCAGTTTCAAAATAGTCCATCGCGCGGCTCAGTCCCCAAGCCCAAGCGGCAATCGAACCCCATTCGTCCGGCGCCGGCTTCTCTTGTCCGGGTTTGTTGAACAGCGGATGCACGCCGTTTTGAAAATCATCGTCAAAGTCAGGATCAACGTCGCCGTAATAGATCGTCGCCAATCCATAACCGCGATCGAGGATCATGTCGACCGCCCACCGCGAAGAACTCGTGCCACGCGACGCTTCCGTGGCATGATTGTCGACGACGCCTTTGTCGTCGTTCTTGCGCATCCAGGACTTGGACAGCGTAATTCCTGGGTCGGAGTGAATCGTGTGGTTCCCGTAGAAGTTGTAACCGACGAAAGCCGGCGTCGGCCCAGAGGCCGAAGTCGGCAAATAGATCAGCACACTCATCTGCGGTCCCGACTTGTCCGCGGAAAAGTAGACGGTCACTTCCTTGCGTATGGCCCTGCCGCCTAGGGCCTGCTTATCGACTGAGGCGACTTCAAAGCTCATGTCATCGCGCGGCTGCGGGCTGCGGCCATAGACTTGCTCCTCAAACAATTCCAGAACTTCAGGTCGCCGCTTCTCCTGCCAGGTCTTGGCGTCGACAACCTTCTTGCCGCTGGCCAATGTCAGAGGATCGGGCAGCGTGAATGTCGGAACCTTCGACTCGTCGTAGTTGAATCCTTCGGGCTGTGCCAACGCAGGTACTGCAATGAGGGCCAGCAAGCCGAAGAGTGGCAGATGTGCGCGGGGCGAGAGTTTCATAAGATGCCTCATGATTGATTTTTGTGATCGCTTCGCCATGATAACTCATCCGTGATCGTAAATCACGACTACGAGCGATTGCGAGACGCTCCGCAATTCCCTCTCGAAGAGGATGAACTGAACGGATGGCAGATCAGCGACAAGACGATTTCTTCGTCGAAGGTGACTCGTCATTTCACACGACGCACTGGAGCATTGTCGTCGGCGCGAGCCAGCCTGAGACTCGGCGAAGGTCGCTCGCGCTGCTTTGCGAACGGTATTGGATGCCGCTGTATGCCTATTTGCGACGAACAGGCCACTCATCGCACGATGCCCAGGACCTGACGCAGTCGTTTTTCACGACGCTCCTCGAGTGCGACAAATGCATCGCGGGGGCAGACGAATCGCGAGGGCGTTTCCGCGCCTACCTGCTCGGTTCGCTAAAGCATTTCGTAGCCAACCATCGGACCCAGAGGAGAGCTTCGAAGCGCGGTGGCGGTCAAGTTCATTTGTCGCTGAACTACCATGCCGCCGAAGCGTGGTACGGTATTGAGCCGGTGGACACACAGACGCCCGAATCAATCTTTCGCCGTAGATGGGCCTTGAGTCTACTCGAGTGCGTGTTGAATCGCTTGGGGGCGGAATACGAAGCGAAAGGAAAGGGCGAGATATTTCAAGAGTTAAAGGGTTGCTTGACCGGCAACGCGGTAGACATCACCTACGACCAATTGGCTGTGCAATTGTCGATGTCTTCAGGGGCTGTGAAGACGGCAGCTCATCGGCTTCGTAAGCGATATCGTGAGCTGTTAAAGGCCGAGATTTCAGAGACGGTTGCAAGTCCGGACGAGGTCGACGACGAGATCAATCAGTTGTTGACTGCGCTAAGCGGTTAGACTGAAACTGCGTTTCGGCACTGCATATCGTGAAAAACCGCAGATTTCAAAAAATCGCTGTAACGCTCGCACAAAAAATTGTCAGTAGTCCTCGCAAACAGACGTAACTACCGAGGATCAACCTCGCCACTGTGCAGAATGCGGCCAGGAAGTGCCGTCAAACTCGCCAGGCGACTTGTGTCCCGCCTGCTTGATGCGGGCCGGACTACGCGATGAAACCGAGTCGTTTCACCCGGCGGGCTCGAACGCTGAGTCTTCCGGCACCGCTGGTCCATCGGAGCCCGTTGCCGCCCGGGTAAAAGTCCTTGCGGCGGGTGAAGAGTTTGGCGGTTACAAAATTGTGCGACGATTAGGGCGGGGCGGCATGGGCGTTGTCTACGAGGCGGACCAAATCGAAACGGGCCGCCGCGTCGCCTTGAAGGTTCTCGCCAGATCGCTTGACAACACGGAAGCACGCAAGCGATTCTTGCGTGAAGGACGTCTGGCCGCTTCGATCAACCACCCGAACAGCGTTTACGTATTCGGAACCGACGAAGTCGAACACATTCCGATCATCAGCATGGAACTTGTGCGAGGGGGGACGCTGGCCGAACAAGTTGCCAAGCACGGCCCGTTACCGGTGGCTCGCGCGGTCGATGCCATCTTGCAAGTGATCGATGGGCTAGAGGCGGCGCGAGAAAAGGGCGTCTTGCATCGCGACGTAAAGCCGGCCAACTGCTTCATCGAGCCGGATGGAACGGTAAAGATCGGCGACTTTGGTTTGTCGATCTCGACGGGACCGCGTGATGACATTTCGCAAACGGAACTGACATTCGCGGGACAGGTGCTGGGGACGCCGGCATTCGCTTCGCCGGAGCAACTGCGTGGCGACGAACTGGATGTTCGCAGCGACATCTATTCGGTAGCCGTGACGTTATTCTATTTGCTGACGGGCGACACGCCGTTTCGCGGTAAAAACCTTGTTCAACTTCTGGCAACCGTGTTAGAGCAGCCCGCTCCTCGCGTTGATCGACTTCAGCCTGATATTCCGAAAGGCTTGGCAAACGTAATTGCCCGGTGCTTACACAAGTTGCCAGAACAGCGATTCCGCGACTACGAAAGCCTGCAACAAGAACTACTTCCCTTTAGCACAACCGCGCCAACACCAGCATTACTCGGCCTCCGCACGCTTGCCAATGTACTCGATCGGATCCTTCTGGGCGTTTGTACATCGACCTTTACATTGTTGTTCTTTCCAGGAGTTGTTACAGCGCAGCGTCTGCAAGCAATGGAAACGAATCCGTTCTTCGTCGCGGCGCTAATCACGTACTCGTTCGAAATTCTATATTACGGACTCACCGAGTCGTTTTGGGGAGCGAGCATTGGGAAGGCGTTGCTACAACTACGCGTGGTCGATAACAGTGGAAGTAGTCCGAGTTTGGGCCGATCGCTTGCCCGGGCGGCAATCTTCGTGATCTGGCCATCGATGTTTTCGATTGCCCACGGAATCGCGAACGCCGGAGTATCGCCGCAAGAACTTTCCGTCGCGCCAACGGTGATCTTCTCGATGCTCCTAGGACCGATGTACTTTTTATTACTCTTGTCATTATTCTCAACAGCTCGTCGATCGAACGGCTACGCAGGACTTCACGATCGCATCGGGAAAGTGATGGTCGTATCGCGGCAGCGTGAAACGGGAAGGAAACCGTGGGCTGTTGAAGATCTGCCCTTGCCTCAACTCAAGTCTCTACCGACGATCGGCCCGTTCTCGGTGCTGGATACACTCACGCGGAACGAAGGCGGTGAGTTGCTATTGGGTTACGACACGCGACTGCTGCGTCGCGTCTGGGTTCACCGTAGAAGCCAGAACTTGCAACCTGTCCCGGAGGCGATTCGCAACATCACCCGACCGGGACGCCTGCGTTGGCTGGCAAATGGTACGGACGGGGATGCGGTTTGGGACGCATACGAAGCTCCCCGCGGCGTCGCACTTGGTGATGCTCTTCGCGAGGAGCCAGAATGGCCATCGATTCGCTACCGGTTGAAGGATCTGGCGGAAGAGTTGAATATCTCTCGTGACGAGGGGACGTTGCCGGAGCTAGTGGCCTTTGATCGACTGTGGGTGGGTAGCGACGGCAGAATGAAGTTACTCGACATCCAGGCCCCAGCGGGCGGTGACCGACCTAGGGATCTGCCTGAGCTGTCGACGACGAATTCGCCGGACGAGTCATGCACCGAGTTCATATCGAGGGTCGCTCAATTCATGATCGCTCCGAAAAGACAAAGCGAACGAAAACTTCCTCTACTGGTTCCTTTATCCGCTCGATATGCGATTGACCAACTACCGGCGATGACCTCGCTCGACGCGATACGCCGGCGTCTCGGAGAACTACTGCAAGCAGGTCCTTCGATCTCGCGTTACCGTCGGTTCGGATTGATGTTCTGCTGTATCGCTCCTTCGCTGAGTGTCGCCTTCAGTTTGGCGATGACGGGGTTCGTCATCAATCGTAGTGTTTCGAAAGCTAGTCCTGAGCTCGTCGAGTTGTCACACGCAACTGCTTTGTTGCAATCGTACGAACAGTCATCGAACTCGTCAGAAACTCAGGAGCTGATCCGCACTTGGATCTCCGGCCATCATCGCAAGACGATCGAGCGCGCGGAGAATTGGGAAGCTTATGGCACGCTGGCACTTCACAATCCGGAAACTCGCAGGATACTTGAGTTGCTGGCAGCCCAGCCGATTCCGGACGCGGACAAATTAAGCACAGCAGACGCCGTGGTCCAGCCGTTGATCGATGAGCGCGCGTCAGCGAACCCTGGAATGGCGACCATCTATAGCTCAGGTCCCGCCGCCGGTTTCTATAGCGTGGGCGTGATTCCGGGAATGATGGCTGCAGTGTGGTTCGAGTTCATATGGTTTCCCTCTCTTTTCGCAGCTCAGTTCTTTCGCGGAGGATTACTGTTGCGAATATTCAACATGGTTGCTGTTCGCCGCGATGGAAGGCGAGCCTCGGGATTGAGGATGTTCTGGCGGGCGCTGGTTCCCGCACCGATCGGCCTGCTCTTGGCGTTCTTAGGGATGGCGCAGATCGCGGGTGGTCACTTCCTTTCGCTACTGACTCCTTTTGTGTCGTGGTTGGCATTATTCCTGGTCGGCATGCTGCTGATCATTTCCGCTTGGCATCCGCAACGGAGCATCAGCGATCGTCTCGCAGGGACGTATCTCGTCCCCCGGTAGTGCGCGCGGCACGTGCATGTTTGTACGATAAGGCCTGGGTATTTGTGAAGCTGCGCGAGTTAGACCGATGGCCGTCGTCGAATTAAAAAAACATGTTCCGAGTGGAACGATCATCCTAAACCGGCGTGAAACGCGAAACGCCTTGTCCCGCGAGACAATGGCGGAGTTGCGGCAAGCGTTTGAAGACTTTCGCCAGGAACGCAAGGTCCGTGCTGTGATTCTCACGGGGGCTGGCGAGGCATTTTGCTCCGGCATGGACCTAGATGAAATGCGCGTGACAAGTAAGCAGCCTGACGCTCAATCGCAGTGGTATAACGATGCGGTCCAGTACAAAGAATTACTCGAATCGATGCTGCGTTTTCCGAAACCGATTATTGCTGCCGTGGACGGTGCGGCGGTCGCTGGAGGTGCAGGTCTAGTATTGGCGAGCGACATCGTGGTTGCCGGAGAGAAGGCAAGCCTCGGATTTCCCGAGCCTCGCCGTGGTTTAGTTGCGGGAATCGTCGCGCCGCTCTTGACGTTCCGGATCGGCGCTGGATATGCCGCAAACTTGTTGTTGTCCGCGCGCACAATTGATGCAAACGAAGCGATGCGCGTGCATCTGTTCCACGAGCTAGTCAAAAGCGACTTAGTTTGGGCGCGGGCGAACGCGTTGGCTCAAGAGTGCGCCAAATCTGCTCCCGAATCGTTGCTTCTCACAAAACGAATGGTTAACGAGAATATCGGCGAGCATCTGAGCGTGTTGTTTTCGGCTGGGGCCGCTGCCAGCGCGACTGCCAGGACAACTGAAGCGGCGCAAGAAGGGCTCGATGCGTTCTTCGAGAAGCGGTCGCCAAATTGGCCCTAGTCGTTTGTGCCCTACTCAGATCGATTCACTTGCATTTGGACCGAGCGAACGCTTCAATGATGTCCCGGCACGTCAGGCCACATCGCTTAAGATGCACCGCGAGAGCCTCTCTATCTCGCAGTGAACCGTGGCCAAACAACGTCGAACACATTTGAGCGGGCTGGCACGATAGCGGCACCTGCCGGTGTTTCAATACAGGCTTTCGGCAACTCAAGAACGGAAGGATAAGCGACGTGGCCACAAACAACGCAAAGGTACGTTACCTCGTATTTGATATCGAGAGTGTCGCCGACGGGCAATTGGTTTCCAAGATCCGATATCCCGGCGAAGGTCTCTCGCCCGAAGATGCAATAGCCCGCTATCGCGCCGAACTAATGGAGAAGAATGGGACGGATTTCATTCCCTACTCCTTCCAGTACCCCGTGTCAGTCGTCGTCGCGAAAGTCACGTCTGAGTTTCAATTGCTCGATATCGTTGCATTGGACGACCCCAAATTCCGACCCCATGTTATCACCGAGCACTTTTGGCGAGGTTGGGAGGCTTATCGCCACCCGACTTTCGTGACGTTTAACGGCAGAACCTTCGATCTACCATTGATGGAATTGGCCGCGTTTCGTTTTGGGCTGAGCGTACCGGCGTGGTTCGACATTCATGGCAAGAGCTATTCGCAACCGCGTTATCGATATAACTCGGAATCGCATTTTGATCTGTATGAGTTAATGACCAATTTCGGTGCGTCTCGATTGAACGGTGGGCTGAATCTGGCCGCGACCATGCTTGGGAAACCTGGCAAGATGTCGGTCCAGGGATACATGGTTCAGGATCTGTTCGCCGAACGCAAAGTTACCGAGATTAATGACTATTGCCGCTGCGACGTCCTGGACACGTACTTTGTCTTTCTGCGCAGCGCAGTCATGATCGGTCAGTTGACCTTGGACCGCGAGCAAGAATTGATCGCCGAGGCATACGCGTGGCTCACGGATCGAGCTGAAGATGTGCCCGCTTACGCTCTATATCTTGAACATTGGGGAGATTGGTCGAATCCTTGGGAGGAGCCGCAATCTAAAACCGAATAGTCATTGCAAGTTGGCGACTTCGATCTACACTTACCATCGCTGTCCGGAGCGGCAGAGAGAGAAAGTCCGACGAACAGAGGCAAAGGCCGAATCGATGTGGAACGACTATCAACATTTGGTGGTACGGCACGAGGGTGATGTGCTCGTCATCGAGCTGATCGACCCTAAACTCTTTGACACGACAACGGTAACTCAGTTGCAGGACGAGCTACTTTCGTTGGTAGACGCGGAGCGACCTGACAAGGCGATTGTCGACTTTGGTCGCGTCGTGCATTGTTCGACTGCGGTCATCAACGGCTTGCTACGCGCGAAGAAGCGAATACTCGCGAACGGTGGGCGTCTTAAGCTGTGTGGTATGACATCTGGGATTCGCGACGCCTATAGGATGCTGAACCTGGATGGCACGGTTTTTCAGATCCACGACAACGTGGAAAATGCCGTGCTCGCCTTCTGATCACCGACTCTCCAGGCTAAGGCGCCCATCAACGTCCCATAAGCTCAAAGGCCTCGAGCACCTTGCTGCGAAAGCGGCTGCCGAAGACCAGCACAATCAGTTGCTCCATGATTTGTCGTTCGTCACTCGTCAAAAATGATTCGCCACCGCCCATTTCGGCGATCTCGACGAATTCTCTTAGCGGCGCACGACTGTGGCAAGTCACGGTACTAACGATGCCGTTATGCTCGCGCTGAAAGTCGGAAGCGATGCTCAAACAGGTACCGTGGTCTTGTGCGTGAGGAGGTGCATCCCCAAACAGCAGCAACAACTTGCGGGCATTGGTACGGAACTGATTGTTGTTAACCGCCCACCGCATACCTTCCTGAACCGCCTCGGGAGTATCCCCACCGCCATCCGCACTGATATCCCTCAAGTAGGAGTCGATTTCGGCGATCTCGCTGGTCAATGGTAACCCTTGCACAACGTATTCATCACCGTTGTCGCGATACGTGCAAATGCTGATGCGAGCCTTGGGGACCATCTTCAGCAGGGTGCCGCCAATGCGTTTGATTTGTTCCTTGACCTCGCGAATCTCGCCGCCCATGCTGCCCGTGCTGTCGAACGTGATGACAATGTCCAGACCGTTGCGGCGTAGGCTCTGCAAGAATCCATCCCAACCGCCACCGGCCATCGATCCTCCACCGACGCTCATCGCGCCAAGGTCAAAAGATCCGGTGTCTCCGCCGCTAGTCGAGGGCGAGACAATCGCCAGTTGCTCGTCTGAGAACGCGTCAGTCGTCGGCTCGATGGGCGGTTCGACTTCGAGCATTTCGTCGAGCATCTCCGCGGACTCTTCGCTCTTCGGTTGCTCCTCTTGCGACAGAACTTCATCGTTCGAGTCACCGAGTTGAACGGAGGGCAACTCTCCGATCAACACATCTTCTGCCAACCCCTCGCCACTCTGGCCGCCGAACTTAATCAAGGCAAATATCAGAATCAGAACAAGGTGGAATACGAGGGATGCCAGCCCCGATACCGAGTTCTCCCACCAAGAACTATGTACGACTTGGACTTGCTCCAGCTGGTCGCTTGGGTCCTCTGCCCTTGGCAGCCTGATTTCGCCTCGGCAATGTGGACAACGACCGGTGCCACCAAGTTGGTCGACCGAGATCGTAAAGTGTTTTCCGCAATGGACGCACGAGAGTTGCATAATTGTCTGTTCCGCAAGCGATTGCCCCCACGCTTCATGCATTTTGTCGCTAGATTGCCGGCAAGGCAAGTTTGCGAGCTCAAAGGCTTCCGGCCAGACCACCAGTCGACGACGCTCGCTGCGGAGTCACGGTCGCCTCAATAACTTAACGATATTTCGTAAATATAATTGACAGACGCTAGGGTCAGGTATAGTCTAAAGTCACGGTCACGCTACCCCGCCTCTCATCCTCACCCCTATGCCAACGAACGCGTCTGCCCAGCCACAATTGCTCAGCCGTTTGAACGAACGCAGTGTGATGCGCGTGTTACAAGCCCACGGTCCATGTTCCCGTGCCGATGTTTCGCGACGCATGAATACTAGCGCGCCAACTGTTTCGAAGGCGGTCGCCTCATTACTCCGAGCCGGGTTGCTGGAGGAATTCGACGTTAAAGAAAACGGCCGAGGAAGGCCGGCCAAACAATTGCGATTAGCGAACGAAACCGCTCAAGTCCTGGGACTTGTGATCGATGCATCCGAATGCCGCCTGGTAAAGGCCGGCATCGATGGGGTGTTGCGTCAGGATGGCGAAGTGGCGTTTGAAACGCCGAAAACCTATGAGCGTTTCCTCCGAGAGACCGTACACCACGCCCGTGCTTTGCTCAATCCAAACACGGTTACGACTCTGGGGCTTGGGATTAGTATCCCGGGGCTAATCGACTATCGCAGAGAACAGGGCCTACTCTCCCCCAACGTCCCCATGACAAACGGGCGATCCCCTAGTCGCGATTTAAGCGAACAGCTGGGAGTCAATTGCGTTGTACTACAAGAGACTCATGCACTTTGTCTCGCCGAGCGTCGCTATGGTGCGGCTCAGGAATTAGACGATTTCGGCATGCTCGATATCAGCACCGGCCTTGGGCTGGGAATTGTTAGCGGCGGTCGACTTCTCACCGGGCATAGCGGATTGGCAGGTGAGATCGGACACATTCCGATTGACGTGAATGGACGCCTGTGCGGTTGTGGCGCTCGCGGATGCTTAGAGACGGTTGCCAGCGACTCTGCGTTGGCATGGTTGGTGTCAGAGCGAGTGGGACGGAGAATGGAGATTGGAGAGATCCTCAATGCGGTCGCTCGCGGCGAACTGAGCGTGGAGGACGAGTTGGAATTAGTCTGCAAGCAACTGTCCTTTGTGCTATCAACGGTCATCAACCTGTTCAATCCAGCGAGTTTGTTCATTTACGGACGGTTGTTCGAGTTGGAAGAGAATCTATTCACACGAGTGTGCGACGAAGCTCGGCGTCGATCGCTGGGACCTTCGTTTGCAGATTGCAAACTGGTTCGCGCGCGGGGAAGCAAGCGTCAGGGCGCAGTCGCGGGGATTATCGAGTATTTGACCGACTCGTTGGTGCCTGACTTTCCGATTGCCGCGGCTGGCTTGTTTCAGGACAACGGCTCGCTTCGAGAAAATGCAATCGCACGACGCTAGACCAAGCCACGATATAACGAACCAAACGCCTCGGAACGCAGATATGTCACGCTTCTTGCTGTTGCCAGTTGCCAGCATCTTCGCGGCAGTTCTACTTTTGCCTCACTCGGTGCGCGGAGATTCCGAACCGGAGCATTCCGCTGAGCAAATCAAGTTCTTCGAAACCGAAATCAAACCAATCCTGGTCAAACACTGTTTTAAGTGTCACGGTGCGAACGGTGCCCCTAAAGGAGGGCTTTCGTTAACGAGCCGAAGCGGGTTGTTGCAGGGTGGCGACACAGGTCCTTCCGTTCTATTGGAATCGCCCGGCGACAGCATCTTGCTCGAAGCGGTGAATTACGCAAGCTACGAGATGCCCCCGAGTGGAAAGCTTCCGCAAGCGATGATCGACGTGTTGACCAAGTGGGTCGAGATCGGTTTGCCATGGACGCCGGGGGACGAAATCGCGCATGTCGAGTCTGAAAAGCACGGTCCTCCACCCGTCAATGACGAGACGAAACAGTTCTGGTCGTTTCGGCCTGTGGTTCGCCCCGAAGTTCCCTCGCACCCTGGTGATCATTGGGTGCGAACGCCTATTGATGCCTTCGTCCTGAAAAGTCTCGATGCAGCCGAGTTGCGTCCCGCCCCGCCTGCGACAAAGACAGCGTTACTCCGCCGCGCGTATTACGACTTGATTGGCCTACCACCGTCGCCAGAACAGGTACAAGACTACCTGAGCGACGCATCGCCAGATGCCTTTGAAAGAGTTGTCGACGCGTTATTGGAGTCGCCCCATTATGGCGAGCGTTGGGGACGTCACTGGCTCGACCTGGTGCGTTATGCCGAAACGAACAGCTATGAACGCGACGGTGCCAAGCCCTTCGTATGGAGATATCGCGATTACGTGATCCGGTCTTTCAACGACGATAAGCCCTATGACCAGTTTGTCAAAGAGCAGATCGCCGGCGATGAACTGCCCACGGTGACTTCAGATTCGATCATCGCAACCGGTTATTATCGGCTTGGCATTTGGCAAGACGAACCGGTAGATGCTCACCAGGAACTGTTCGAAGACTTGGACGATTTGGTTCGGACGACGGGCGAAGTGTTTCTGGGAATCACCGTTGGATGCGCGCGATGCCACGATCATAAACTTGATCCGCTCCCGCAGACCGATTACTACGGAATGCTCGCATTCTTCCGAAATGTCAAACGCTTTGGCGAACGCTCACACGAGAGTGTACTGGCCAATTCGGTTCGCACGCTGGGAACGGACGAGTCTGTCGAACGCTACGAGCGATTGATCCGCGAACATAGGGAAGAGACCGAAGAGAACCGCAAGGCACTTGGTAACCTCGATCGACGCATCAAGGCAGACTTGGTTGGCGTCGAAAACGACGAATGGCAGGCCGAGCAGGCTCGAATCGACATCGCGAGGACACGCATCGGGAAGATTCTGTCGCAAAAGGATTTCGACCGCTACGTCGCGTTAACCGCCGAACGCGATCAGTTGCGACAATTTCGTCCGCCGGGAAATGAGCAGGCGCTTTGTGTTACCGAGCATGGTCCGACCGCACACCCAACGCACGTACTCATACGCGGTAATGCTCATGTCGAGGGAGAATTAGTTGAACCACATTTTCCATCCGTGCTGTCGCCGCCGTCTCCCAACATCATTTCACCTGGTGATAGCGTTAATTCAACAGGACGAAGATTGGCGCTGGCTAGGTGGCTTTCAAGTGCCGACAATCCGTTGACCGCTCGCGTGATGGTGAATCGCATTTGGCATTACCACTTTGGACGCGGAATTGTGCGTTCCACCAGCGACTTTGGATTTCAGGGCACAGCCCCGACGCATCCCGCGCTGCTCGATTGGCTTGCATCGGACTTTATCGACGGAGGCTGGCGACTCAAACGACTCCACAAACTGATCATGCTCTCAAGCACTTACCAAATGTCGTCACAGCCCAATGAACAAGCGCTCGCCAAGGACCCAATCAATAATTTGATGTGGCGATTCGACATGCGTCGTCTGTCTGCAGAGGAGATTCGCGATTCGATCTTGGCAGTCGACGGCAGTTTGAATCGCGAAAAGATGTATGGCCCGAGCGTCTACGTTTCGATCCCCGAAGAAGTGCTCGCGGGGCAATCGCGGCCAGGAGCAGGCTGGGGGCAATCCTCCCCCGAAGATCGCGCCCGCCGAAGTCTCTACATCCATGTAAAACGATCGCTTGTCGTTCCGATGATGGCCAGTTTTGACGGAGCCGACACAGACGCAAGTTGCCCGATTCGGTTTGTCACGACGCAGCCGACCCAAGCGCTTGGGATGCTTAACAGTGACTTCGTTAACGAACAAGCTGCTGTTTTCGCGAAGTACCTGATCGCCAATGCGGGGAGCAGAATTCATGACCAAGTCGCGCTTGGCCTGCGGCGCGTGACACAGCGTGAACCCACAACGGAAGAAATTGCACGAGGCACACGTTTGGTGGAAACACTGGAACATAAATACAAGCTGTCCACCGAAGCGGCGCTCAAGCAATTCTGTGTTACGGCGCTGAATTTGAACGAATTTATGTACATCGACTGAGCTAGGTGGGAAGATGAATAACGAACAACCGACCCGCAATTTCTGTGGTCGCACGCGCCGCGAGTTCCTGTGGCAAACCGGGGCCGGTTTTACGGGCACGGCGCTTGCTGGACTCCTTGGCGACGATGGCTTTCTCGCAAATCAAGCCCTAGCTGCCGATGGAGTTTCGTCATGGCAAAATCCGCTGGCGGCGAAAAATCCACATTTTCCCGCCAAAGCCAAAAGCGTCATTTTTTTGTACATGTACGGTGGCCCATCGCATATCGATACCTTTGATTACAAACCAGCGATGAAGGGTATGGACAACAAGACCGTCGAGGTCAAGACGTTTGGGCGCGGCGGTCACAAGAACCAAGGACGGATCGTCGAGACGCGTTGGGATTTTGCTCAACATGGCAAGTGTGGCCAATGGGTATCGACCTTGTTCCCGCATCTGGCGACCTGCGTTGACGATATCGCGTTCATCCATTCGATGACCGCGGACTCGCCGATTCATGGTTCCGCCATGTTGATGATGAATTCGGGAAAGATTCTCAGCGGCAGTCCCTGCATTGGATCTTGGTCCAACTACGGGCTCGGCACGATCAACGAGAATTTACCCGGTTTTGTCGTCATGCTCGATCCGCGCGGCGGTCCAATCAGCGGTGCGAAGAATTGGAGCAGCGGCTACATGCCGGCGACCTATCAGGCTACGGTCATGCGTTCACAAGGCACACCGATCCTGGACCTCAAGTGCCCGGCTGGCGTATCACGTGAGATGCAGCGAGAGATGCTCGACACGTTACACAGCTATAACGAGGAACATCAACGACCGCGAATCGATAACTCAGATTTGGCAGCTCGGATCGCGAGTTATGAACTCGCCTACAAAATGCAGGCTGCTGCGCCGGAGGCGGTTGACTTGAGCCAAGAGGATGCGAAAACAATCGAGCTGTATGGGCTGGAGGACAAGAAGACCGCGGTCTTTGGCCGCCAATGTTTGCTCGCGAGGCGACTCGTCGAACGCGGTGTCCGTTTTGTGCAACTGTACTCGGGTGGAAATCATAACGATGCCAATTGGGATGCACACGGCGACTTGAAGCTCAACCACGATTTGCACGCAGGTGAAACGGACAAGCCGATCGCTGGTCTGCTCAAGGACCTAAAGCAGCGAGGAATGCTCGACGAGACGTTGATCGTGTGGGGTGGCGAATTCGGTCGTCAACCAACGGCCGAGTATGCGGAAGGAACCGGTCGCGATCACAATGCTTATGGATTCACGATGTGGATGGCGGGCGGTGGCATCAAGGGTGGCGTGAGTGTTGGAAAAACCGATGAGCTGGGCAGCGCCGCAGTTGAAGATCGCTTCCACGTCAAACATTTGCACGCCACGATTCTGAACCAACTTGGGCTCGACCCGAATCGGCTCAGCTACTTCTACAACGGCCTCGACCAGAAGCTCGTCGGCGTAGAAGGTGCAGAGCCAATTCACCAAATCATCGCCTGACGCGCTGCAAAATGAGTGACAAGAGGATTCGCCAGTTCCAGTCGATATCGTTCGTTGGCGGGGCTTGTGCTCTCATTGGCTGTGGAGGGCTACTCGTGGTTGGCTTGAGCACCCTGACGTTAGGAACAGCGGCAGTGTTAACGCAATTGTTCGTCGTTGCGAGCGTGCTTGGGCTGATCATCTCCTCGGTCGGGTTAGTGTTTGCGCGCAAAGCTGCGTTGCCAGTGTGGGACAACTCTCGCGACTATCTGGCAACATGCATCGGGATCGCACTGCCTGCAGGACTTGTCGCACTGCACTTTGTAAGAATTTTGCAGCGGCTGTTGCTGCACGCCGAGTGATATTAGTGCGCCAAGGCACTTTCTTCGACTTGCGGCGCCGAGCGGCTTTCGGCGAGGCTCGTATCAAGCGCCAACCGCATTGTCACTGCCCAGCGACCATTCGCGTCACCACGAACGTGCCAGTGCGGCTGAACGACGACGGACTGATGCACCAGCTCAAAACCACCTTCTGACTGGCTGACGGTTTCAATTGGGAAGGTCCAGACGTGGGTGGGGCGATCGGCCGACCAATGAACGTCAATGCCAAGCCACTGGTCGACGAGACCAAGATCTTCGACATCGATCAGATCGAGTTGGGTCCCCAGATGACCGAGCCGATTCTCGTGTTCGCCTAGATAGAAAAAGCGGTCGTCTGCACCCGAAGGCAGACCCGCCAAATTGAATTCCACCGAGAAGTGCAGCGTACGATCTTTCGGCAAGTTCTCGAGCAAGTACGCGATTTCCAATTCGTTGCTGCCCGAAGTAAGCGTCACACCTTTGGTCAACTTGAGCGGAATGCCAAACGCGTTTCCGTCGCGACTCATTAGCACTTGCACGCGATCCGCGCCCTTGCGTAACTTCGTCTCGAAACCGCAATCTCGGAAGTCGCTACGTTCCTCAGAGTCGCCCGCGATAACGGATTGCAAGGAAGCATCGTCGTCGTAGAAGTGGTCGACGAGACTCTTGCGGGCATAAGCATCATACTGAAGCCGCTGATCGAGACCTTCTTGTTTGAACACAACTCGGTCATGAATGCTGGCAACGTGGCCGTTATCTTGATTTGCACCAGCCAATACTTTGCGGTGATAAGCCTCGGGGCGCCGCGTGAGCGTAGCCAACAGATTGTGACAGATCGATCGAACATCCAGCTCATAGATGTGGCCGCCTTCCAACGGCGCCAAGAACGCCAGCATCCGATCGTTGGCCAAACGAACCTCTTGGCGTCCGTCAAAATTGTGGTCATCGGCTGTCGCTTCGACCCAAGTTGCTGGTTTGCCCACCGATTTGTCGAGCAGGTTTTCCGCGGCGATCAAATGGTTGTAGATAGCGTTTCGTAGGTGAGGCAGGTAGATGCCGCCAAAAGCACCGTGCCAGTAACCACAGTTGCATTGGCCTCGATACAACTCGCGACGAGCCCATTTGATTTCGTCTGTTGAACCCGCGGTGGCCTCTGCCTGAGCTAACCTGCGGCTGATTTGCAGCATCCGCGAATACATCTCATTCGCCTCGGGATACTTCACCTTAAAGTTTCGCCAATAGCCACCGCGGACGAAGCGGACCAATCGTTGCCACCGCGGATCGTCATGCATCTCGTGAGTGATGTTTTCATATTCGACTTGCTGATCCGTCGCCAGAACCCATTCGGTCATCTCGCGATAACTTCCATCTGGCAAGTAAATCTTGCCAACTGGCGGCGTAGATTGAGCCGCATCGGCGAGCGTAGTGGTGCTGATCCAATCACGATTTTCGACCAAACCGTCAAAGAACCGACGCAGCCACCCGTCGTTATACACATGCTTGTGAGTATCGGGCCAAGTTCCAAACTTCTCGCCATCGTCGCCAAACGTGACCACCGCGCCAGGATGGCGTTCCGCAATGCCACGCAAATAGTCAATTGTTTCGTGAGGCGCAGCAAAGGGAATTAAATAGCGAAGCCGCTCGCTGCCCGGAAACACATTGAGCGTCCGGCCATCGTCTTCGGTCACGTAATAACCGGTGAGCTCGTCATCGTTGAGTCCTGCATTCTTGAAGTGGAAGTCGTCGAGCACCGTGTACTTGATGCCCGCATCAACGATGTCCGAAGTCATCGGTTGTTCCCAGACTCGTTCAGGAATCCACATGCCTTGTATGGTGGCGCCGAGCCGTTGCTCCAACCAGCCCGAGAAGTCCTTGATTTGACCAACGCGGTCTCGTGATGGAATCATCGCGAGAATCGCTTCATAGAAGGAACCGCCGATGATTTCGACGCGTCCTGCTTCGACCAGTGCTGCGAGCCGATCCAGATAATCGCTGTGATGCTCATCCAGCCATTCCAGCAGGGGCCCGCTGGTGTGCAGCGAAATCTTCAGGTCCCCATAGGGCTCGAAGACGTCCAGAAACGGCAGATAGCTGTCCTGGTAGGCCTGTTCGAAGACACCATCAAAGTTGCCGATTGGTTGGTGATTGTGAAGGACCAGACAAAATCGGATAGGCTGAGTCATAACGGCAACAAAGCTCTAAGTGAAAGGAATCGGCGGATCGCGCAGGCAATTCGGGTTTTACTTATTCACAGTGCAAAACACGATAAGTGACGGCGCTCCAAGGCCGTCACAATCGGTCGGAGGCCACCCATCCGGCGGCCTTTGGAACGTCATCGTACCATAGAATTCCACAAGTCGGCCAGCTATCAACAAAGCCCACGCCGTTTACCTAGCCTTCCTCCGCCGAATAGGTTCTGTAATCAAACGACTTCAGCAACTACGGCACGAAGTTGTGCCGCCGAATGTTCCGGGCTTACGGGATTTATAAAACATCCCGTCCCTAACTCAAACCCCGCCAGCCGAGTCATCCGCGGCGTCAATTCTATTCGCCAGTGGAAATCATCGTGTGGTGATAGCCGAAACGGTGCGTTGCGGATCCAGTAGTTGTAGGCCGGAGCATCGAGTTTCGTTTCAAGCGTTCGAATGAGCCGACGCACCAATTGCGCTAGTTCGGCGACGCCCGAATCGGAAACATTCTCAAACGACTCACAGTGCTCTTTTGGTAGCACCCACATCTCATACGGAAATCGCGAGCCAAACGGACAAAAGCTGAAGAAGCTAGCAGTCTCACTGACGTGACGGGCGCCCCCGAGTTCCCCATCAATCAAGTCGCAGTATGCACAGCGACCGTGCAGCATCCTGTATTCGCCGGCTTTAGCCAGCTCGCATTGAACATCGGTGGGAATAGTCGCGGCGGCAATGAGCTGGCTGTGCGTGTGTTCGAGTGAGGCGCCGCCATCGACTCGGGCGTTCTTAAAAATCAGGCCATAGTCCAAGCGTTGGTCCTTGCTCAACGCCCGCAGTCGATCGCGATAAGCAAAGAACGTCAGTTCCGCCTCGTTCGCCGAGACTTCCGCCAAGCTCGTCACATGTGTCCGCGATTCGATGATCACTTCATGGACGCCAATGGCCGCTTCGCCACGATCACCCGAAGCGTTGAGCTCGACAGCCGGATACTTGTTGGGAACAACCCGCACCTGCCAGCGATCATCATTGCATCCGACGGGATAGACTGCCGAAGCTTTGGGCGTTAGGTCCTCGTGTCCCGGACAGAACGGACAGACAACAACGTCGGTCTCGCTTCTCCCGGAGAATTGATCCGGTCGGGCCGCACGACTTTCGGCGATGATAACCGAACGACCAGAAAGCGGGTCTTGTCGAAGTTCAGGCATGTTCGGGGAAATTCCAAATCGCAAGCATCAAATTACAAACACACCGAGACGAGCAGTCTCAAACACTTTAACCAGCGGGCGACCATTCGTTTTGGTCAATCGTTCTTGGAAATTGGCATTTGTTTGTGATTTGTATATTGGCATTCAGAATTTCTCTCAGTGCGCAGCCTCCGCTGCTTGGCGCAACATATCATGCTGCCGCCGCATCTGCCGATAGAGTGAAACATACTGTTGCGCACTCTCGTTCCACGACCAATCCTGCTTCATTCCCGTTTCCACCAGATTTCGCCACACATCACGGCGCGTCCTGAACGTGTCACACGCTCGTTGCAGAGTGACTTCGAGTTGATCTGCGTCGTACGCTTGGAAACTGAATCCATTCGCCGTCCCATTGGAGAGATTCTCTGCCGAAGCGTCGCAAATTGAATCGGCTAACCCGCCGGTTTCGCGAACAATTGGCACGGTCCCGTATTTCAAACTATGGAGCTGATTCAAGCCGCAGGGTTCAAAACGGCTTGGCATCAAGAGCATATCAGCGCCTGCTTCAACGTGCCGGGCGATCGGATCAGAGAACTCGAACCGTATTCCCACCCGATCTGGCCTTTGTGTGGCGAGCCGTTCCAAGATTTCGTGGTAACGCTCTTCCCCCTCGCCAAGTATCGCCCATTGAACTTTCTCGCGGTTGACCCAGCGTTGCATGACGTTCGCGACGAGGTCCCATCCCTTCTGATCCGCGAGACGGCCAATCAGTCCTATGAGCGGTGTTTCGGACTCGGTCGGTAGACCAAATTCACGTTGAAGAACCGTCTTGCAAGCCGCCTTCCCCTCATGCCAATTGTCGACGGAATAGTTCGCCGCGAGCTGCGGATCCGTTGCCGGATTCCAAAGTTCGTAGTCGACTCCATTGTTGATCCCGAACAGCGAAGCCGAACGCTGGCGCAGCACACCTTCCAAACCACAGCCAAGATCGTGTTGGATTTCCTCGGCATAACGAGCGCTAACGGTGCTGATCGCATCCGCGAAGACGAGCCCTGTCTTCATCAAGTTCAAATTGCCCCAGAACTCCATCTGTTTCCAATTGAAGTACTTCCAATCCAGGCCGGTCAGCAACATGTCCCAATGCCAAAAGTGACCTTGGTAGGCCATGTTGTGGATCGTCATCAACGTGACGATGTCCTCATAGCCGCGGGCGTGTTGATACTCGATCCGTAGCAGGGCGGGAATCAGTCCGGTTTGCCAGTCATTGCAGTGAATAACATCAACCGGCAGGTCGAGCAAGCGGATCGCCTCCATCACCGCTCGTGAAAAGAATACGTATCGCTCGCAGTTGTCTCTGTAGTCTTGCCCCGACTCTTGATACAGCTGATCGCGGTCAAAGTATTCCGGCTGATCGACGAAGTAAACCGGCACACTTGAATCAGGCATCACTCCTGTGAGTAGATGTCCGATCATGACCTTGCTGCCAATCGGAATTTCGAATGTCACATCCGTTCGCTCAAGCGTCGCGGCCCGGTTGCGAATCTGGCGATAGGCCGGTGTGAAGACCATTGGCTGATGGCCAATTCTACTGAGCGCGAGGGGCAACTCGCGACAAACGTCGGCTAGTCCCCCGGTTTTCGAGAATGGAGCGACCTCACTGCTGGCAATTAGTATGTTCACGGCGGCGCTCCGGTGCGCGAAAGTCGGCAACTAGGTGATCAGCGATTCGTAGAAGTCCTTCGTTTGTTCGGCGATGCTGGACCAACTAAAAGTCTCTTGCGCGCGGATTCTTCCTTGTTCGGCCATCGAGGCGCGTAACGCGTCGTCGGCTAGCACCTTGTTTACACCGGCAGCCAGATCCTTGGCAAAGCGATCCGGATCAAGGGGCTCGAAGGGAGCCTCCGATTGCTGCTCGACGGGGACAAGGATTCCGGTCTCGCCGTCTACGACGACTTCCTTGATGCCGCCCACCGCACTCGCAACGACGGCTGTATCGCAAGCCATCGCTTCGAGGTTGATGATCCCGAACGGTTCGTAGATCGACGGGCAACAAAACACCGTCGCGTGCGAATACATCTGGATTACGGACGGCTTGTCCAACATTTCTTCGACCCAAATCACATTGTCTCGAGTCTTCTTCACCTCTGCGACACTTGCTTCCATCTCGGCAGCGATCTCGGGCGTGTCGGGAGCTCCTGCGAGCAAGACGACTTGAGCGGCGGGATCAATATGCCGAATAGCATTCACGAGATGGATGATACCCTTTTGACGCGTTATTCGTCCGACAAAAAGCACAATCGGCTTCGCTGGATCGACGCCGTACTTCTCCAGCGCGGAGGTGTCCGAAGTGGGTTTGTATTGTTCGATCTTGATGCCGTTGTATATCACTTTGACCTTGTCCGGATCAACGTCGAACAGGCGAACGACATCCTCCTTCGTCTCTTTCGAGACCGCAATAATTCCGTCCGCCATTTCGAGAGCCGTTCTCTCCACCCAAGAAGATAGGTCGTAGCCGCGACCGAGCTGCTCGCGTTTCCATGGCCTCAGCGGTTCGAGCGAGTGCGTGGTCACGACCAACGGGATGCCATAGTTGATCTTCGCCAAGATGCCTGCAAAGTGGGCGTACCACGTGTGACAGTGAACGACATCCGCGTCGATGGGGTCGGTCAACGTCTGAAGATTAGTTTCGAGCGTATCCAGCGCTCCGCGAAGCTTCTTGTCGACGCGCGCGAATGAATTGGCGTTGAAAGGATAGCCTTTGACCCGGAGATGTTCGGAAGTTAGGTCCTGTTTCCCGAAACTGCGTACTTCGACGTCAATTAGCTTTGAAAGCTCGTCCGAGAGATATTCGACATGCACCCCAGCGCCGCCATATACGTCGGGCGGGAACTCTCGAGTTAAGAGCAGGGATTTCATCGAGTCGCCCTCCATTTCAGCATCACTCCAGAATCTCCACAGCATCCGCCGGGTATATTGGGTTGTCAACCGGCCTTGTTTTTGCATCGCCGGAGCGAGCCAAGCCCGACACCCACGGTTCGGTGAACATGCGCCGTCAATGAAGTAAGATTCCTATCGTGGCCGAGCCGAAACCAACTTACTGCGGACGCCTCATCCGTCCCAAATCGCCACCGGACGAGGCGTCTGCCCGGCACTAATCGCGGAAGTTGCTGGCTATGTCCCACTTGAACACATTACGTCTGCGTGTCATGAGCTTTAACATTCGCTATGACACGGCCAACGATGGGCGCAACAGTTGGCAGCACCGCCGCGCACTCGTTGTGGACGCGATCTGCCAATTCGACCCACACCTATTGGCAACGCAGGAGGGTCTGGACCATCAGATCGCCTATTTGCAGGCGAATCTGCCGGACTACCATTGCTTTGGCGTTGGACGCGAGGACGGTGCCATGCGTGGCGAATACGCTGCGATCCTGTATCGCGCCGAGCGTTTCGAGCAGCTTGAAGGAGGCCACTTCTGGCTCAGCGAATCACCGGATGTCCCCGGTAGCAAGAGTTGGGAATCCTCTCAGACACGAATCGTCACTTGGTGCCGACTGGTCGAGCGATCATCGCCAACAGCTTCGTTCACTTTCTTCAACACTCACTTCGATCAGCGCAGCGAAGCCGCTCGACTCGCAAGTGCCAAGTTGTTGTCACACAAGATCCGAAAGTTGAGCAACGACGGTCCTGTCATTCTTTGCGGTGACTTCAACAGCACCGAGGATGAACAACCTTACAAATCGCTCGTATCGGGACCGACGAACGCGACCGGTCTCATCGATGCCTACCGCGCCGCACATCCCGAACGACTTCCAGACGAACTAACACGTCATGACTTTTGTAGCTCGCGCACGGGTTCGCGAATCGATTGGATTCTTCATTCTCGTCACTTCACGACACTCGCCGCAACCATCGATCGAAACGCGTTTGAGGATCGACTTCCATCCGATCACTACGCCGTAACTGCAACTTTGTTACCAATGGCACAACGAGAAGCCGCTGGGCAGAGCTAAAAATAGCCGTTCATTGGTACATCCACCTCCACATGTAAGGGTCATTCTAAATGGGGACAATTCGAGCTAGGATTTGGGAAATTGAGCGGTTCACGGTCCCGCCTCCAGTCGCCGCGACCTAGCTAGAATTCATTCGGGAAAAGACGATGACACAAAAACAAAATGGACAGAGTCGGGTGGTCATCGAGGACGTGCGACCGCAGGTTGATGGCGGTGAGTTTCCAATCAAGCGAGTCGTCGGCCAGTCGGTGGCGGTTGAAGCAAACATTTTTGCGGATGGGCACGATGTCGTCGTCGCGGTTGTGCGCTATCGATCCGAACGAGATGCGGAGTGGAGCGAAGTTGCTATGACTCCGCTGGTCAATGACGAGTGGGAAGCGGAGTTTTTCGTCGGCGAGGAGGGAGTCTATTGCTATACGGTCCAAGCGTGGATTGATCGGTTCAAGACCTGGCATCGCGATCTGCATAAGCGGGCGATCGCCAATCAGGTAACTCGTGTCGACTTGACGATCGGTGCCGAACTGTTGGAAGCGGCAGCAACAAAAGTCACGGGCAGCGAAGCGGAGCGGCTGACTCATTGGGGAAGACGATTAAGACAACCAGATGCGATTGCTCATATCGAGCAGATCTGTGATGACTCGGAATTATCGTTGCTGATGGATCGGCATGCACCTCGAGATTTCGCCACGACCTACCAGCGAGAATTGCGGGTCACCGTCGATCGAGTACGAGCAGGGTTCAGCGCCTGGTACGAATGTTTTCCGCGGTCATGTGCCGACTCGCCAGGAAAACACGGTACGCTGAAAGATGTGGAGTCGCGTTTACCCTACGTCGCTGCCATGGGATTCGATGTGCTCTATCTTCCGCCAATCCACCCTGTCGGAACACAGTTCCGGAAGGGAAAGAACAACGCGGAAGAAGCTCAAGAAGGCGACGTTGGCAGCCCCTGGGGGATCGGTGCCGCAGAAGGAGGACACAAATCGATCCACCCGCAACTAGGCACGATGGACGACTTCAAGCATCTGCTCTTGGCGGCTCGAGAGCATGGTATCGAGATCGCGATGGACATCGCCTTTCAATGCGCTCCCGATCATCCCTACGTCAAAGCACACCCGCAGTGGTTTCGCCAACGACCGGACGGCACGATTCAGTATGCCGAGAATCCTCCCAAAAAATACCAGGATATCTATCCGTTCGATTTTGAAACGCCCGACTGGGAGGCGCTGTGGGACGAGCTAAAGAGCATCTTCGACTTTTGGATCGAGCAAGGTGTGCGGATCTTTCGTGTCGACAATCCTCACACGAAACCCTTTCCGTTCTGGCAATGGTGTATTGCAGAAATCAAACGAGAACATCCGGACGTCTTGTTTCTGGCGGAAGCGTTTACGCGTCCAAAGATCACATCTCGATTGGCCAAACTCGGCTTCAGCCAGTCTTACACTTACTTCGCGTGGCGCAACACCAAAGAAGAACTCACGGAGTATGTAACGGAGCTGACTCAAACAGCCTTGCGGGAACATTTTCGTCCAAACTTCTGGCCCAACACGCCAGACATCTTGACGGAGTATTTACAATTCGGAGGACGACCGGCGTTCATGGCCCGCTTGGTCCTCGCCGCCACGCTCTCTCCCAACTACGGAATCTATGGCCCGCCTTTTGAGCACTGCTGGACCGCGCCCGCGAAACCCGGCAGTGAAGAGTATCTGGACTCGGAGAAGTATCAGGTACATTTTCACGACCTGAAACGTCCGGATCGTCTGAATGAATTCATCGCGCGCGTCAACGACCTTCGTCGCGAGTACGGCGTACTGCAATCGAACGACAATGTCGTGTTTCACGACATCGACAATGAGCAGATGATTTGTTACTCCAAGGTGTCTGCGGACTTGTCGGAGATCTTGCTGATCGTCGTCAACCTGGATCCTCATCACCGTCAGGCCGGTTGGATCGAGTTGCCGTTGGCAGAGTTGAAGCTGGATCAATCCCAACCCTATCAAGTGCATGATTTACTGAGCGACGAGCGATTCTTGTGGCACGGTGAACGCAACTTCGTCGAACTCGATCCATCAACCGTTCCTGCACACATCTTCCAAGTTCGTCGCCGAGTCAGGACAGAACGCGACTTTGAATACTACTTATAGCTTGTGATCGCCGACCGAATTGCAGAACTTTGACCGAACGCAAAGCGCCATAAACGCCGCAAAAACCGGTTACAACCCGAAACCCTCCTATCGCGAAACTAGACTCATGAAACCTACCGAACCGACGAAAACAACGGACGAGGTCGTTAATTCGCCCAAGACCCCACAAGTTCGTCACGATGTGAGTTTCCTGACCGGAGACGACCTGCATTGGTTCAACGAAGGAACGCACTTCGAATTGCAACAACGACTTGGTTCGCACGCACGTGTCGCCAAGGACGGCACATCAGGAACCAGCTTTGCCGTATGGGCGCCAAACGCCCGCTCGGTATCCGTATTTGGCGAGTTCAATGGGTGGAACAAAGGCACCCACAAGCTCGCTCCCCGTGGAAGCTCAGGTATCTGGGAAGGCTTTTTGCCGGGAGTTGGCAAGGGCACGTTGTACAAGTATCACATCGTGTCGCGTGAGACAGGCTACAGTGTGGACAAAGCGGATCCATTCGGTGTCTTTTGTGAAGTCGCACCAAAAACCGCGTCGATCGTGTGGGACCTGGACTATGATTGGCGCGATCAAGAGTGGATGGCCGAGCGCGCTTCTCGCAACGCAATCGATGCGCCGATGTCCATCTACGAAGTGCATCTCGGTTCTTGGCGCCGCGTCGTAGCCGACGGCAATCGTTCACTCAGTTATCGCGAGTTGGCCGTCGAACTCGCCGAACACGTCAAGCGGCTGGGCTTTACGCATGTCGAGTTGCTGCCAGTGATGGAGCACCCGTTCTTCGGCTCGTGGGGCTATCAGACGACAGGTTATTTCGCACCGAGCAGTCGCTACGGAACACCCCAAGACTTTAAGTACCTCGTTGACACACTGCACCAACAAGGTATCGGCGTGATCCTGGATTGGGTGCCATCCCATTTTCCAAACGATGATCATGGGCTGGCCCTATTTGATGGCACACACTTGTTTGAACATGCCGACCCGCGGCAAGGCTATCACCCGGATTGGAAGAGCGCGATCTTCAACTACGGTCGCAACGAAGTTCGATGTTTTCTGCTGAGCAACGCTTTGTACTGGCTGAAGGAGTACCACATCGATGGCCTCCGCGTCGATGCCGTGGCTTCGATGCTGTACCTGGACTACTCGCGGAAGGAAGGCGAGTGGATTCCGAACGTCCATGGTGGTCGCGAGAATTTGGAAGCCATCAGCTTTTTGCGCAAGTTCAACGAAGAAGTCTACACACGTCACAGCGACACACAGACAACAGCCGAAGAGTCGACGGATTGGCCGATGGTGTCGCGCCCGGTGTACGTCGGTGGGCTTGGCTTTGGTTTCAAGTGGGACATGGGTTGGATGCACGATACGCTCAAATATATGGCCCACGAGCCCGTCCATCGCAAATATCACCACAACGAAATGACGTTTCGCATGATCTATGCGTTCAACGAAAACTTTACTTTGCCGTTATCTCACGACGAGGTCGTCCACGGCAAAGGCTCGCTGTTGAATAAGATGCCCGGTGATGACTGGCAGAAGTTCGCGAACTTGCGACTGCTGTACGCGTATATGTACGGGATGCCGGGCAAGAAGCTGTTGTTCATGGGAAGTGAGTTTGCCCAGCGCGACGAATGGCAGCACGACTCCAGCTTGCAGTGGAACCTGCTCGAACATCCTGCCCATTCGTCCATGCAGCGTTGGGTCACTACGTTAAACAAATCCCACTCGGGCGAGCCGGCGCTCCACGAGATCGATTGCGATGGCACGGGCTTCGAGTGGATCGACGCAAACGATTGGGAAAAGAGCGTGCTGAGTTTCCTTCGCAAAGGCAAGAGCAACGATGACTTGATTCTCGTCGTCTGCAACTTTACGCCGGTGCCCCGACATAATTATCGAGTGGGTGTACCGCGCGGTGGTTTCTGGCGCGAGTTAATTAACAGCGACGCTGTCGAACATGGAGGCAGTGGTCAGGGCAATTTTGGCGGCGTCGAAGCGACTCCGATCGGTGCCCACGGCAGACCCGCTTCGCTAAACGTGACGCTGCCACCACTCGGAGCCGTCTTCTTCAAATCTGCCTCGAGTGCATCCTGAGGCTCGTCAGATTTCAGTGGGCCCAGGAAACAAGACGTCGCCGGGCCGGTCCTCCTCCGACAGTACAGGTCCGGCGACTTGTGCAGCCTCACGTACGCCAAGGTTAGTCGGATCGGACCAGTCACAATCTTGGACATCGCCCGTTCGCTCGCCTCGAAACAACTGAATGGTCCGCGTTGGATAAGCGAACTGGACTTTCAGTCGGCTGGCAAGCTTCATGGTATCCACGAGCAAACGATGCCGCTCCCGCAACTCGACCGACCACTCCGAACACAAAAAAAAGCAGTACAGCAGGATATTCAGCGAACTGTCGTTGAAGTCGTTGAAATAGACGTGGTAGTAATCTTTTCTAGTGTAGGGATGGCGGCGGATCAGTTCACGAATCCCTTCGCAAAAGGCATCGATCTGCTCCGGCGTTGTGTCGTAGTGTACACAGATCGAAGTCTTAAATCGCCGAAACTGGCGCTGGCCCATATTGTCGACGGCAGAGTTGGTGAAGCGGCTGTTGGGCAACGTGATGAGCGAGTTATAGAAGGTCCTTACGCGCGTACTGCGAAACCCCACCGACTCGACGGTGCCCTCGACACCTTCGGACACAATCCAATCACCCACTTCAAAGGGTCGGTCGAGCAGAACGGTTAGCGAACCGAAGACATTGGCGATAGCGTCCTGGGACGCGAACGCCAACGCCATACCTCCAATACCTAGACCGCCTAACAAGCCGACGACTTTCAGATCGAAGGCATTTACACAGATCACAAGTCCCAGGCAGACTGCGGCAAACTTCAATGACTTCGTGAGCAGCGGAACGAGCAAGTCGTCGAATCGAGACCGAGTGTTGGAGGCTCGGCGACGTGCAAGCCGGGCGGCAAGATCGATCAGGTGGAAGCTCGTCCAGACCCCAGCGATCACCGAAAAGTACTTTAAGCCAATCAGCAGCACCGCCAGCAACGTCGTTGGCAACCCGATCAGCTTCGTCGCCGCGTACCAAGTCACACACTGTACAAAGAGGCCGACAGGCCGCCACATCCCGGGAATCCCAGGCGCGCGCGTCCGATGTCGCAATCGAAACCAAGCCCTCATCAGCAGATCGAGCGCGGCTCGCGTGATCCGGTCAGCGATCATGCCAAGCAAGAGAATCACAACCAGACAGATCCAGAGGTAGCTGGGTAGTAGGAACTGTGTCTTTCGCATCTCGACCGGGAATTGCTCCGACAACCAGATCGAGAACGGAACATCGGCCTCGGTCGCGTCGGTAGTTACTACTGCGGTTTCTGTGACATTTTCTCGTTCCAGCAGGTCCTCATGAAGTTGCTCGATCGCGGCGACGGTATCGGCGCTGAATCGCCATAACCCATCAGGACTTTTGGAAATGACAATCTGTTCAGCGATCGGTCGATCGGCTTCATCGGTATTATGAGTCTCGCTGAGCGAGAAGTTTGCGTCCGGATCAGCCTCTTCGGGATAACGAGTCGGCTCAATCGGAACCAACTTTTTCAAAACCTCGCGCAGTTTATAGGCGAGCTCCTGTTCTTTCGTCTCGCGCGCCTCGTTGGTTGCCGCTAGCTGCGACAGGTCCAAGCACCGCGCAGCATCCTCTCCACGATTGTCCTTCATCGCCTCCAAGAATGTCTGCATCGTCGCACGCGGCGATCCAAGAGCCTTCTTCAGCGCTGGATCTACTTCAGGTACCGGTGTCTCGGTCTCAGACGGTTCCGCTTCCTGCTTCTTGGCATTTTCGCTTGCCGTGTTCGAAGTGCGAAGCCCATTCGTCGCCGGTGCGGGCGGTTGCGCCGACAGGTCAGGGGCACTCACGCCCACAAGGAATTCGATCAACAACAGCAGCGAGATCCGTCGCATCCGAAGACGCATTTGCTTTCCTCCCTTTGCGATTCGAACTATTCTGCCAAGGGATCATCGTGCAAATGGCTGAGTGTTTCAACGGCGATTTCGATGTGGCGACGGCGACCGGCGTATTGTTACGCTCCATTCGTCGAGTTACCTTAGTGCGTTCTTCTACCCATTTTACGGAAACAATAACATGTACAACGCACGCACGTTTCGAGATAAGTTGGACCGTGGCGACCTTTGCTTTGGGACGGGAATTGGTCTGGCCGACCCCAACGTCTCGGAAGCCCTCTGCGGCGATCTAGATTTTTTCTGGGTCGACATGGAGCATACCGCTCTATCACTTCAAGAGGTAAAGCACCACTTAATGGCCATCAAGGGCAGCGGCACGGCGGCACTGGTGCGAGTTCCCTGGAACGATCAAGCCCTGATTAAGCCCGTGATCGATATCGGCGCAGATGGTGTGATCGTTCCCATGATCGAGACGGCGGAGGATGTGGCCCGAGCCGTGGCAGCCTGTCTCTATCCGCCACAGGGAACGCGTGGATTCGGACCCTTGCGTCCATTGGACTACGGTCGCCGGAACGTCAAGCAATACTACGAGCAGGCGAACCAAGATATCATCATCGTCGTTCAAATTGAACAAGCGGCGGCGGTTGATAACATTGACGAGATCCTCGCTGTACCGGGTCTGACGAGCATCGCCTTTGGTCCAAACGATTTATCGACCGCTCTCGGCTACCGCGGCGAACCGGCTCATCCGGAAGTGCTCAAGGTAATGCAAGCTATTATCGACAAGGCTCGCGCTGCCGGGATACCCGTGGGCGTTTCCGTTGGTGCCGATCCCGTACATCTCTCGCGTCTCGCGGATATGGGGATCCAGTGGCTGTCGATGGGACTTGACGTGACGCTGATGCGACGTGCCGCGTGCGAGGTAAGGGATAAGGTGAGAGCGCGGTGAGACGCCTCGGAAATCGGAGGTTCAGTCGGAAGACGAATGTCGAACAAGGTATGTCCAATTTCCAAGTGGACCGTCGATTTACTTGATCATTGGACATTCCTCGTTCGAAATTCTGCGGTTCCATGCTAGGCGTTTAGCATCGGCCCGACTCTCCCTCCAGACCCCACCTTCCCGTCAGTTGACAAAGTCGCGATGCTTATATAGCTAGGAGATTTCAACGATCAGCGGTTCGCAATCTGCTTTCCATTTCTGTCGAGGCTTCTACCGAAAGTCGATTGCCGATGGCTGATCGCAACCACGACCCATTTCGCCGTTATTGAGAGGTATATCGATGTCGATATCGTTGGGAATCGAAGACTCCAACCTGTACAGTCTGCCCGAGGCGGGCATCGTGGTGGCCGAGCCGAATCGCGTCGCGGAGTGGGGTCACGGTGTGATCGTGGCCGAGATGTCGGACTTTGATATCGGCGACGATGACGAAGACGATGTTGATGACTTCGACGAGGACGATTTCGACGACGATTTTGATGACGACTTCGAGGAAGAAGCCGAGGACGAATACGAAGTCGACAACGAAGAGTTCCCCGCCTCAGACTTCGACGACGGCACCGCCGACTTCTCGGGAGAAGCCGACGACGAAGATGAAGAAGAGGAAGCGGAAATCGAACCTGAAGAGGATGAGTAGAACGGTGGATCGGTGATGGTGGTCGCGCGAGCGATTCGTTATGCGAAGACGCACACTTTCGCCGAGCGAAAGTCCGCGTGCGACCGATCGACTTCTCGATAACATTCCGTGCAGCCTGCCGCCGGCAGCTCGGGCAAGCTGGACGCAAGCATGTTTCGGTCAGTTCCCGCCAACGCTAACTTCCCACAACTCGAAGAAGAGATCCTGTCGTTCTGGAAAGAACACAAGATCTATGAACAGTCGCTCGAGCGCCGCGCCGGCAGTGACAAGTTCGTGTTCTATGAAGGTCCGCCCACAGCCAACGGCATGCCCCATCCCGGCCACTGTCTGACGCGCGCGATCAAGGACCTGTTCCCTCGTTACAAGACGATGCGCGGTTATCATTGCGAGCGCAAAGGCGGCTGGGACACGCACGGCCTGCCAGTCGAAGTCGAAGTTTGCAAAGATCTCGGTATCCACTCGAAGGAAGAAATCGAGGCCTACGGCATCGAGCCCTTTATCCAGAAGTGCCAGCAAAGTGTCTGGCGCTACATGCAAGAATGGGAGCGACTGACTGAGCGGCTTGGCTTCTGGATTCATCTCGACGAAGCCTACGTCACGTATCATCAAAGCTACGTCGAGAGTGTCTGGTGGTCGCTGAAGAATCTGTTCGATCGGGACCTGCTCTACCAAGGTCACAAGATCGTCTGGTGGTGGGCCCAGGGCGGCACGGCACTCAGCGCCGGCGAAGTCGGACAAGGCTATCGCGAGGTCGCTGATCCAAGTGTTTACGTGAAGTTTCCACTGCTTGACGAGAACGGCGAGAAAACCGATACGTCGCTGCTCGTTTGGACGACGACGCCTTGGACGCTACCAAGTAATCAATTCGCGGCCGTTCATCCCGATTTGACATACGCCACAGTCGTCGACGAAGAATCGGGCGAGAAGTTGATTCTGGCGGCTGATCTCGTCGAAACCGTCGCTGACAAGGCGAAACGGGAACTGACCGTAGAATCCACTTGTCAGGGCAGCACTCTGCTCGGCAAGCGGTATGTGCCGCCGTTCGATTACTACTACAAGGCTCTTGGCCAAAAGACCGGCACACTTGACGACGGTAGCGAGAAACATATCGCGTGGCGAGTCGTAGCGGCGGACTTCGTAACGATCGAGAGCGGATCGGGCGTGGTTCACCAGGCACCAGCATTTGGCGAAGTGGACTACGAAGTGTTGGTCGCCGAACAGACGCGATTTGCGGATGGCGATGGGCCCGAGCTGATCTGCGCCGTCGGTCCCGATGGCAAGTTCACGTCGGAAGCTCCTGACTACGCAGGCCGCTGGGTCAAGGAAACAGACAAAGACATCTCGCGCGAATTGCGCGAACGCGGTGTGCTATTCCATCTCGATCAATATTTGCACGACTACCCTTTCTGTTGGCGAGCCGAAGAAGATCCGTTGATTCAGTACCCGCGCAAGAGCTGGTTCATCCGTACAACGCAGTTCAAGGATCGCATGCTGGAAAACAACAGCAAGATCAATTGGTTGCCTGAACACATCAAAGACGGTCGCTTCGGAAATTTTCTGGAGGCCAATGTCGATTGGGCGTTGTCGCGCGAGCGCTACTGGGGCACACCATTGCCGATCTGGGTCTGTGACAAGACCGGCAAGATGGAGGCCATTGCCCAATACAACGAACTACTCACCAAACCGGGAGTTGCGGGAGCCGAAGTGTGGGAAGCAGCCAAGAAGCAGAATCCTGAATTGCCCGACGACCTTCGCGTTCACAAACCGTATATCGACGCCATCACATACGATTCACCCTTCGAGTCGGGTGGTCGTATGACTCGTGTGCCCGAAGTCATCGATTGCTGGTACGACTCGGGTGCGATGCCGTTCGCCCAGTGGGGCTATCCGCATCAGGGCCGCGAGGAGTTCGAGGCACAATTTCCTGCGGACTTTATCAGCGAGGCGATTGATCAGACTCGCGGATGGTTTTACAGCCAGTTGGCGATCAGCACATTGTTGTTTGGCGAGGAGTCAGGAGCCAGAAGTCAGGAGTCGGGAGACAAAACCCGAATCCCAGATCCCAAATCCCAGATCCGTTTTCCCCATCCATTTCGCAACTGCATCGTATTGGGCCTGATGTTGGGTGAAGACGGCCAAAAGATGTCGAAGAGCAAGCGAAATTACCGCGAGCCCAACGAAATCTTTAACAAGTACGGTTGCGACGCCCTGCGTTGGTACTTCTTCGCGAACCAAGCACCTTGGACATCGATCCGCTACAGCGAACCGGCGATCAAGGACAGTATCCCGGAGTTCCTGTTACGGTTGTGGAATGTCTATAGCTTCTTTGTGATTTACGCAAACATTGATGGGTTCGATCCTACGTCGGGAGTCAGGAGTCAGGAGTCAGAATTTCAGTTGGCGAGCGAAGAGTTTGCAAACGCGAAAGGGTATCGGCCATCTTCCCAACGCGGCGAACTCGACCGCTGGGTGCTCAGCGAATTGAACCGCACCATCGCGGCAGTCGTCGTACGGATGGACGCCTATGACAACTACGGTGCTTGTCAGCAGATCAACGAGTTTGTCGACGGATTGAGCAATTGGTACGTGCGCCGCTCGCGAGATCGCTTCTGGGCCAGCGACAAACAGTCGCAGGACAAGCTCGACGCCTATTGGACGCTGTACGAGTGTTTGCTGACAACCAGCAAGATGGTGGCTCCGTTTGTGCCCTTCCTCGCAGAAACACTTTGGCAGAACCTGGCCGGTGTGTTCGGAGACAAAGCGCTCGAAAGTGTGCATCTTTGCGACTACCCCACATCCGACTCGACCGCTATCGACGAGACGCTATCCGAGCGTATGCGGCTGCTGCGCGAAGTCGCGTCTTTGGGCCGCAGCGCTCGTATGAACGCCAAGCTAAAGGTTCGTCAGCCGCTCGCCAAAGTCGAGGTCATCCTCGCCGATTCCGCACACCAATCGTGGCTAGAAGAACACGACGAACTACTGCGCGACGAATTGAATGTCAAAAAGATCGATTACACGAAAAATGCCGAGACATACATCGACTATCAAGTGCAACCGAACTTCAAACGCGTCGGACCCCGCGTCGGAAAACTGATGCCAGCCGTGAAGAAGGCACTCACGTCAGCCGATGGCGGCGAGTTACTGAAGCAACTGACCGCCAATGGCAAAGTCCTGATGCAAATCGAAGGGCAAAACATCGGGTTCGACGACGAGGACCTGCAAGTCCGGCTGCAAGCCAAGGAAGGCTGGACGGCTGCTCAAGGCCCAACGACGGTGGTTGTGCTCTCGACGGAATTGACTGACGAGCTGATTCGCGAAGGCCACGCTCGCGACATCAACCGCCAAATCCAGGATCGCCGCAAGCAACTCGATTGCGAATTCACCGACCGCATCGAGGTGGGGATTGTGACGGGCTCGGACGAGCTGCGCAAAGCGATCGAAGAGAACCTCGCTTACATCCAAGGCGAAACACTAGCCGATTCGATCGTGTTCGAGGTACTTGAGGGAGTCGAACCGCTGGAGTGTGAAGTGGCGGGAGTAACAGTTAAGATCTTCGTGCGAGTGTCCAATTAGCCACTCAAACACTGTCATCGCCTTGTAGATCGCGGTTGAGAATGTCAGACACCCACAAACTCCCCATCGCCGTCCTCATCTCCGGCGGCGGCACGACGTTGAAGAACCTGCTTGGCAAGATCGAGACGGAGGGGTTGCCGGTTGAGATCAAGCTGGTCATCTCCAGCAGCGCCAAAGCCAGAGGGCTGGAGTATGCAGCGGAAGCCAACATCCCCGCGCTGATTGTTCGCGAACGAGAATTCTTAACCGCCGAGGCGTTTGGCGCGGCGATCTTCGACGCGTTGCGATCGCACGGCGTCGAGTTGGTCGTGATGGGCGGGTTCCTGAAGTTCTTACCTATCCCGCCGGATTTTGAAAACCGAGTCATCAACATCCATCCCGGTTTGATTCCTGCCTTTTGCGGCAAAGGGTTTTACGGTCTGCACGTTCATCAAGCCGTGCTGGATTATGGCGCCAAGATCAGCGGCTGTACGGTGCATTTCGTTGACAATCAATACGATCACGGTCCCATCATCTTGCAGCGCGTTGTCGACGTGCATGACAATGACACCGCCGAGACGCTACAGAAGCGAGTTTTTGAAACGGAATGCGAAGCGTATCCAGCAGCGATTCGGTTGATTGCTGAAGGACGTTTGAAAGTGGTCGATCGGCGAGTACGTTGTAAAGAGTAGCCATCACGCTCCGCGTGATGAGGCTTTGCACAATCCCTCTCCTTCGCGTAGCAGACGTGTGCGACCAGCAAACTCCAACGTCGAAGGCTCATCACGCGGAGCGTGATGGCTACTCTTTTCTTTACATCGTCCGCCCGCCGTCGACGATCAATGCTTGGCCCGTCATCATGCCGGCATCACAGGCAAGGAAGGTGATCACGTCTGCAATGTCGTCTGGCGTGGAGGCTCTCTCTAATGGTGTGATGTCGATTGCCCGGTCGATCATATCTTGATGATCGTCAAGCCAGCGCGAAAGGATCACGCCGGGGCAGACCGCGTTGACACGAATCTCCGGTGCAAAGGCTCTGGCCAACGACTTCGTCATGGTGATCATGCCACCTTTCGAAGCCGCGTAGGCAATCGAACTGCCGGCACCCGCGACTCCAGCCACCGACGCGACATTTACGATCGCCCCGCCGCCGCCTTGGCGGATGAGTGGAATCGCAGCGCGACTCACGTAAAACGCGCCTTTCAAGTTTACCGCGAGAATGCGATCCCACTTGTCTTCGCTCATTGCATCGAGATCGGTGTGCTCGACGAAATACGTCATCCCCGCGTTATTTACCAATACATCCAAACGACCGAACTCGGTGCGGACCGTCTCGATCATCGCCGCCGCTTGTTCATCGACCGCGACATCGCATTGAACCGCGAGTGCTTTCTGGCCAAGATCTCGAACGTCTTGCGCCGTCTGTTCGGCGTCGCCCTTCGATCGCGAGTAGTTGATTGCAACATCAAACCCGCGCTTGGCGAGTTGTAATGCAGTGGCTCGGCCCACTCCAGTTCCACCTCCAGTGACTAATGCGGCTTTGCTCTTGGAGTCGTTCATAGATCGATCGCTTTCACGGTTTACTTGGTTGCGCCAACATCCAACTGCATCTCGACCATCCGGCGAAAGTCACCATCGGCCGCTATCAACTCTTCATGCGTTCCGACTTCGACGATGCGTCCATCAGCCAGCACGACGATACGGTCCGCCAGCGCCACCGTGCTCATTCGATGGGCAATCATGAAGCATGTTCGTTCTCGCATCAAGAGCTCTAAACTCGTTTGAATTAACCGCTCGCTCTCGCTATCCAAGTGAGATGTAGCCTCATCCAGGATCAGGATCTTCGGATCAGCCAGCAGCGCTCGAGCGATCGCAAGTCGTTGTCGTTGGCCGCCGCTGAGTTTGACACCGCGTTCGCCAATGATCGTCGCGTAGCCATTTTCGAGCTGCGCGATGAACTCATGCGCGTTCGCCGCCTGAGCGGCGAGTTCAACCTCCGCTTGCGAGGCACCACGTCGTCCATAGGCAATATTGTCAGCAATCGTACCGTCAAACAGGAATATATCCTGCTCGACGATGCCAAATAACCTGCGGTAGCTGCCGATGTGAATGTCGCGGAGATCGCGATCATCCAACAAGATTTGCCCGGACGTTGGATCGTAAAAGCGTGCAACAAGATTACAAAACGTCGTCTTGCCGGCGCCACTTCGTCCGACCAACGCGATCGTTTCGCCGGCACGAACTTCGAGGCTGACACCTTCAAGAACAAGCCGCTCTGTATTCGGATAGCGGAAACAGACGTCGCGAAAGGTTAGTGCGCCAGACACACGAATCGCATCGAGGTTAACAGCTGCGGGAGAGGCCTGCATCTCGGTAGGCTCTTCGAGAAGATCCAAGATTCGCTCGAAGCCGGCCAAATTGTTTTGAAAGGTCGCCGCGCTACTGACAAGGGTTGCAAGCGGCTCCAGTAGCATGGCCAGGAACATTAAGAACATGGTGAGATCACCAAGCGTGAGCGTTCCCTGCAAAATGCGATAGCCGCCGTACGTGAGCAACAAGGTCGACGACAGCGGAATGATGGTGTCCCACACAAAGTCGATAGTCCGCGTCCATAGCCACGCAAACAACTGTTTGCGGACTAATAAGTCGTTGCCGAGCACGAATCGTCCCGCTTCGGTGCGTTCACGAGCAAAGGCTCGAACGATTCGCATCCCTCCGAAGGCCTCGGTTGCATAGCTGTCGATCTCCTGCCGTTGCGATCGAACATCACGCCACAAGGGGCGAATGCGGCGTATCCAAGTTCGATGCGTAAAGTAGACAATCGGCAAGGCCAACAAGCCGCCGGTCATCATCCGCCAATCGACGAAAGCCAAGATGATGAGGCTGCCAACGAACTGTACAACCGCGCGCCAGGGGTTGTAGATCAGGCTAAAGATCAGCTCCGCCGCACCGCCCGCGTCTTCGCGCAACAAACTCGCCGCACCACCTGACTTCAATTCGTACACCCGGTGTAGCGGCAAATGCATCCCGTGCTCGAAGGCTTGCTTGCGCAACTTCACCTGAACATGGTTCACCGTCTTGGTGGCGTGCCACCTTCCCCAAAGATGGACGATCGAAGCTAGGAGCGAGGTGATGATCACGGCACCACCGATCAGCAACAGCAACTGGACGCGATCGGTAGGCAGGTGATATCGCTCGATCCATTCGGCCGGTAACGGTCGGTCCACGAGGACGTAATCAATTGCAAGCTTCAGCGAAACCGGCGGCGCCAGCTTGATCAAGGTCGCGATCGTGAGTGTTGTGATCGCGATGAGCATCGACTTTCGATAGCCACGCAAGAGAATTAAAAATGATCGGAACAGCTCAAAGAACGTCCTGGAACGCTGCTTCGAAGAATTGCGCGCGCGCCCGTGGCTTGTCCGATCACCTTTGGATTTGACCCCATCGCGATAGTCGGTGAAACGCTGGCGACTTGTCGTTCGTGCCATAAGTGGTTGCTAGCGAAATGGGAGTCGTAGTAGCTGTAATCGGACGAATTCGGCGACCATTGAGGAAAACTGAGTTCTTGCACCGTCAGCAACACGAGATATACAGGCGAGATCTCCGTATAGAGTCTAGTCGAGACGACCGAGTCGACTAGGTGCCCGCGGGAAGGCGCAGCGGATCGCGGCGAACCTTTCTCGATATCCGCCGTACAGACTGAATCGGGCTCGGGGCGTCCATGTCGTCTTCAGAACATGGGCCGCTAAAACGGGTTTTGCTCACGCTTAGATAGGGAGATCTATGGTGCATGCAAACGCTATCGTTATGTCGAATTCGCCTTGTCGCCGTCGACGACTTCTTGTATTTCTACCGCCCGCTGGTCAGGTCTTGCGCCGCGCCGGTTCCTTTCCATGTTCGGGCGGGGACGATCGACTCCGTCTCGGGCAAACCTTGTCTTACTTATCTCGAACGATCGGATCTAAGCGAATGCTTAGTCGTAACCAGTCTTCGTCACTCGTGGAGTGCGTGGTGCTGTCGGTGGTCTTGATGGCTATCGGCACGACCGCGGGAATTGCGCAACCGCCCTACGACCCACAGTTCCCTATTGTTCCAGAACAACTGCCAGCGCCACAGGGACCGCTAGTTGCCGAAGTTCGCATCACAGGAAATGAAACCGTCAAACAGGACACAGTTTTATCCTATTTGCGGACCCGTAAGGATCGACTTTACGATCCTGAAACTCTTCAGGCCGACAAACGACGCTTGACCTCGTCGAATCTCTTTCGGGAAGTTCGCATCTACACGCAAGAGGCTGCGGAGGGCATGGTGGTGACGTTCGAAGTGTTCGAACGTCCTACGATTCGTGCCATCGAGTTTCGCGGAAATCGCGGCCTCACCGATCGGGCACTGGCGAAACAGTGCGGATTGACCGTCGGCGACTCACTAAACTTCTATGCAATCGAAGAAGCCCGCCGCAAAATTGAGGACTACTACCGCTCCAAAGGTTTCCCGAAAGCCGAGGTGTCGGTCATCGAGGGCAACGAACCAGAACATCGTGCCGCCGTGTTTGCTGTTGCCGAAGGGCCGTTGCAACGGATCGAGAAGGTCGAGTTCGTTGGCAACAGCTTCGTTTCGGCGGGTCGACTGGAAACTCAAATTCAGTCGAAGCCAGGCTATCTTTATTACCTGTTTCGAGGCAAAGTCGACCGCTCGAAAATCGAGGCGGACGTTGAAAAGCTGACCGCTTACTATCGGAGCTTTGGATTCTTCAAGGCGAGAATCGGTAGAGAGCTGGAGTTTGATGAGAACAACAAGTGGCTGACCCTGCGATTCGTTATCGACGAAGGTCCACAGTTCGTCGTCCGCAACGTGTCTGTGTTTGGGAACTCGACATTCGATACACCAGCCCTGGAAGCTTCGTTGAACCTCCAGTCGGGGCAATACTTCAATCAAGGCAAGATGGACCGCGACGTCAACACACTGCGGGATGTATATGGCGGCCAGGGCTATATCTTTGCCGATGTTAAGGCCGAGCCTCGTTTTTCGTTCGAGAACCCAGGCGAATTGGACCTGGTATACAATGTCTCCGAGGGTGAACAATTCCGCGTAGGCCGGATCAATGTTCACATCTCCGGTGAATTTCCACACACTCGCGAGAGCGTCATCTTAGATCGGATGTCGCTTCGTCCAGGCGATATCGTGGATATCCGCGAAGTCCGATCGAGTGAACGTCGCCTTAAAGCTTCACAGCTGTTTGAGACAGATCCGCAATCAGGGAAAGAACCGCGTGTTGTAATTCGACCGCCCGATTTGAGCGATACAGGCGGAATCGCTCAGCAAGGATCAGGAACCGTTCGCGGGCAAAGCCCGGATCGTGATGAAGTCGAGATAGACGTGTACGTCGATCCTGCGCCTCCCATGTCGAGGCTCCCCCAGGTCGCGCCATCGCCCTACGGCCCCTTTTCGTATGGACCTTCAAGGTAGGTTGGCAGGAGCAATTCGTTGACATTTCCCAAAACGATCGTCGCCAGTTGGATTGCCGCTGTGCTCTGCACTGTTGGCTGTACAACTTTGACGCCTACGAAGCCGATCGCACCGCCACACCGATCGCGAACGCCACAGACAAATGCCGTGGAAGAGCCGACGATTTCCTTGCCGGAAGGCGACGAAGGAAATGAGCCTCAGGCCGTGAGCAAGCCAGGGACGAGCTTACAGGGCGTCGATGAAAACCAAACTTCATCGCCACAATCTGAGCGAGTCGTCCGTGGTCAGAGTCCTCGTAACTGGTTCGCTCCCATAAACGAACCGACCGCAGGCAGCAGCGATCATTGGCGACGACCGATGCAAGTATCTGGAGAGCCTGTGACACGTGGCCAAAGTCCGGGCTACGGCTATCCTGTATCGGGAGGCTATGCTCCGCAAAACGGTTACTACGATTCGCCAGTCGCTCAAATGGTGCAGAACCCCCTTCCCGAGCCGCCGGCGGCGTTTCCCGGTGTCGTGCCGCCCGGCAACGCGGAACCATTAATGCAGCCGCAAGTACCTTTGCCACCAACGGTCGACTTCGACGTTTATGTCGACGAGACTCGCACAGGTCGTTTCATGTTCGGCATGGGTGTGAACTCGGATCTTGGCGTCACCGGCCAGATCACGATCGACGAACGTAACTTTGATTGGCGGCGTCCACCGACAAGTTTCCAAGACGTCGTGAATGGAACGGCATGGCGCGGTGGCGGTCAAGGTTTTCGCCTGGAAGCCCAACCCGGCACGCAAGTGCAACGCTATCTCGTGAGCTTCACGCAACCATACCTCTACCTCGGGTCGGTGCCGACGCCGTTCAGCTTGAATCTCAGTGGCTTCTTTTACAACCGAAACTACTTTGATTGGAATGAAGAACGACTCGGCGGACGCGCAGCACTCGGCTACCGCCTAACGCACGATCTATCTTTAAGCGCAGCACTGCGTGCCGAAAACGTCGGCATCAGCAGCATTCGCGTTCCAATTCCAGAACTGACTGACGTCGTGGGTGATAACAGTCTTTTCAGCGGCAAGACAACATTGACACACGACACGCGGGACACTCCCTTTGCGGCAACGGAAGGTCACTTAATCGAATTGAGTTACGAGCAAGTTTTCGGTTCGTTCGACTATCCTCGCGGCGAAATCGACTATCGCCAATACTTCCTTGCTCGCGAGCGTCCGGACGGATCAGGTCGACACACGCTAGCGTACAGCTTTCGATTTGGCTTCACAGGTCCGGACACGCCGATCTACGAGAACTTCTTCGCGGGTGGATTTTCGACGATGCGAGGTTTCAATTTTCGCGGGGCTTCGCCTAAGAATTCTGGAGTCATCGTTGGCGGCGAGTTTCAATTCTTAGGATCGGTGGAGTACATGTTCCCGTTGACTGCGGACGACATGCTGAAGGGTGTTGTCTTCTGTGACTATGGAACAACCGAGGAAAACATCGAGATACACGCGAACAATTACCGCGTCTCCCCAGGTATGGGCCTCAGGATTTCGATCCCGGCCATGGGACCCGCCCCGTTGGCCCTCGATCTCGCTGTGCCGGTCGCCCGCGCACCCGGTGACAACATCCAGAACTTCAGCTTCTTCTTTGGATTCGGCAGGTAGCCATTTGCTGGTCGCCTAGCGCGCCGACCACTCGGTGTAGTTGCGGTAGTATCCGAAGTGCCGTGTCCATTGCGGTTTCGGTGTCGCCCCAAACCATCCGTACGAATAGGCCTGCGGCTGTACCGCGTAGCCGTAGCCGGGGTAATAGCCTTGATGCGCGTGGTGTGGATGGGCGGTGACGGGACCACGAAGTATAAGATACGACGGGTGGGTTGCTTCCGCTTTTGTCACTAGCGTTCCAAAGAGCAATCCCAACCCAAGGACGATAACTCGATATCTCTGCATCACCTGAACCTCGATCCGGCCATTTGTCAGCCGTGAACAACCAGCGATCATGACCTGTCCACTGCCCAAGTATTGGTGACCGTTTAAAGAGAGGTGACTGAACCGATCGCAATTTGGTGATACGAATAAAATCGTCCGTCCGAGTACTTCGGTTATAAGGATTGTACGAGCTGGGAACGCCGACGCTCAGCTGATTGGATATCGCCTTGCTGGCTCGCTAACATGAGTTGTCGACGCGGCAGCAGACTTAAGATTTCCGATTGCTGCCCGTTGAACGGAGCCGATCATCGACACCACTGCTGCAATACCGCCGAAAGCACGCTCAACCGATGACTCTGTCGCAATACAAATGCCCACACTGTAACGGGCTCTTCCAAGTCGACACGACATTGTCCTCGGTACAGGTCGCATGTCCCCACTGCCGTCAACCGGTCGCACTGGCCCGCGACCAACTGTTTGCTGAGCCTCCCCTTCCTGATCCGCCGATGGTGGAATCGATGCCAACTCACTTCGTCGCCACCGAGCCTCCTCCGATCAAATCGCCCCCGTTGCGCAATGCGACAGCGGCACATCGCGCTGATCCACCACGGAGTTATTCACCGGCGGACCTTTTACCGCCAGGGGCAGTCGCCGGCCCAAGCGATAATCACACTTCAATGCCAGTGCCTCCGCGCGATGCGATGGCCGACGACTTTCAAGCTCACAAGCTCACTTCCAAAGACAGAGCGGCTCGAAAGTTCGTCAAGAACTTGATCGTTTGGGTCGGTTGCGCGATCGTACTGGTCTCGCTCCTAGTGTTCTTTCTGCTGAAGAACCGGCCGTAGCTAGGGGGCCGTCTCCAACTCGCGTCCGATCTCGAAGATCTCTTCGGCATCGAGAACTAGTTCGTTTGCCGTGAAAAGCTTCTTGATGGCAGCTTTGTGGATCTTCATCTTCGTGCCACCTACCCCGATTGCGCCGTAGCAGATCACGCCTTCATGATCGACCGCTTTATCGGTGACTCCGATGCCTGCGAGGCCAAGGGGCGGCACCGCGTTCAAGTCGACTGCAACTTGCAGCGAAGCACACGCCTTGCGAGCATCGTCAGAGAGTAACTCGACTCCCGCGGCTCCCGCGGCAATTACAATGTTGACCCCTTCCAGAGCGCCTCGAGTCTGATCAGCATCAGCCGTCGCAACCGGAGTCAATACAGCGTCAGCGCAATTCGCCTGCACCTGCCGGCAAGTTTCCGCAGCCCGCTCGACACTTCGGGAAGCGACCCGGACTTGGCATCCGGACCGAGCCAATAATCGTACCGCTCGTTGCCCAACTGGTCCGGTTCCCGCCAAAACAAGCGCCGTGGATTGCGCCAATTCAACATGACGAGCGGCTGCGAGAACCGCAGCCGCGGCCGTCGTGTTGGCTCCATTCGCATCGAGCATCACGGAAACGCGCATCGGCCCGAAGAAGCAGTCAGCCGCCGCTCGCAAGAGGCGCTCGCCGTGCGCGACATTGGAACCGCCGATGAAAAGCGCCGTGTTATGCAAGTCCTGCGGCCCGCGAGTGAACATCGCTCCATGCACAAGATCGCGAATTTGCTCCACTTGAACCGAGTGATACTGAAATAAATGATCAATTCCAGCATCAACTCCGACCACCGCATCAAAGACGCTGGCTTGATTGTCACCGTCCAGTTGGATCAGAATTTTTGGCTTTGTCATGGTTTACCTACAAAGAATCGCCCATCGTTGCGGCTTGCGCGAGCGATGGGCGATGAAGTGGTCAGTCTACAAAGTAATCGCGAAAGTCTAGAAGCCTTTAAAGGGATGCTCGGAATCCTTCCCGGCGAGCATCTCGTCCGCGCTTGGCTTACCAGCCATTGCGTTCGCGATTGCCTGCTTGGTTGCTTCGTAGTTGTAATCGTAGATCTTCTTGTTGTCTTCGGCGGCAGGGTGGATAAACACACCGCAGACGATAACCAAGTCTTCGCATTGATCCTTTGGCAAGATGCCTTCGCCAACGGCATCCGCGACAGCCTTGGCGACGGCCGCTTGTGCAGGGCCAAACATTTGAACGGCTTGTGTCATGCCTTTGATCGTGACTTTGGTGATCATGACGGTCGAAGGCTTTACGGCGAGGTTCGGAGTAAGCACCGCCAGCAAGTTAGAATGACCTTCGCTTTGCCGCGCGAGCGCGTTTGCAAACGCGTTTCCGACGGGACCGTTCTTGCTACCGATCAGCAAATCAATATGTGCAATCTCGTTGCCGTCACCCGCAAGCGCTTCGCCAATGTACATCGACATGAATCAATCTCCGTGTAGCTGATAGAATCTCTGAGAGTTACTTTTTACGGAAGTGTAGAACCAATGAACTTAGCAGACCCCATGCTGATTGCAACTCCCCGAGTTGCATGGGGGAACACCTTATGAGAGAGCGATTGCTGATTGTCGGAGGCAGCGTTAGGGCGGCGGCGATGTCGGCTCGGAGAGCGGGGTTCAAGCCGCTTGCGATCGACCGCTTTATGGACGCCGACTTACGTCATGTGTGCAGCAACTTTCGACAATACGACGATTTGCGGCAACTGCCGCAGCTCGCCCGCGAGTTGCCGACGGCTGATTGGATGTTCACCGGTCCGCTGGAGAACTACCCTCGCCTAATTGGGGAAATCGGGATGGATCGCGCTCTCCTGGGATGCACAGCCGCTTCGCTGCATCGGGTTCGCGATCCGGAGACGTTGACGACGACCCTGCGGCAGGCGGGTCTTCAAGTGCCGCAATTTGGGTCATCGCTTCCTGTCCCTGGGGGCTGGCTTCGCAAGCCGTTACTAGCGGCCGGAGGTTTCGGCGTCGAACGGCTGGAGTCACACCAATCTAACAACCACGATACCGGACGCGACCGAGGGGCGTACTACCAGGAATTCATTTCCGGTTCCTCGGTAGGAGCGACGTTCATCGCAGCAAATGGGCAATCGATTCTTCTCGGAGCGACGGAACAATTGGCCGGGCATTCATGGGGTGCGGCTCGCGAGTTTCAATATGTCGGATCGGTCGGCCCAATTGCGCTGTCCGACGAGCAGAGAGGTCAGCTATCTAAAATCGGCAGCTGTATTGCGGCCAACTTTACTTTCAGCGGCTTGTTCGGGGTTGACGCCGTCGTGAACGACGAAGGCGTTTGGCCGGTCGAAGTCAATCCTCGCTATACCGCTTCCGTCGAGATCCATGAACGTGCTTTGAACGTCGCAACGATACGCTGGCATGTTGCCGCTTGTCGCCACGGCCAACTACCCGCCGTCGCAACTTGCACGCCACGGCAATCCGCTCTCGAACTTCATGGCAAGGCGATAGTCTACGCCACCAAAGACACCTTCATCGACGCCAGAATACACGTCGGTCTGGCGGCAAATCATCACGAAGAAGCCGATCCCATCCTTGCAGACATCCCGATGCTTGGAGCGCAAATCAAACGAGGCGATCCCATCGCCACGGTGTTTGCGCATGGAAAAACACTTGCCGAGACTAAGGAGCGCTTGCGAAGCCAGATGGACCGCCTCACGCATCTCGTCGTTCACGACGATTGAGTGATTCGATATCTGCCAAGAGCTCGTCTTCGGTAGGCTTCCACTTTCGACCGGCAAATTCAGGTTTGAAGTCTTCCTGCCCGGCAAGTCTGGCAATCTCTTTCACGATCCGCGTCATCAATTCTTTCACCAGCATGTCGCTAGTCTCTTGATCGTAATAGGATGAAAGGTCGATGACTTCTCCAAATCGCACCCGAACTCGGGCAGACATAAAAAGCGGACTCGCCGCCGTTCCCCGGTAGGGCGCACCATCGATGTAGCAAGGCAGCAGCGGCGCTCGTGCGCGCAACGCCACCAGGATCGCGCCGGGACGTACCGGAAGCATCAGCTTGTCGGTCATGTTGATCCTGCCTTCGGGAAACATGCTGATCAAGTCGCCTCGCTGTGCGTAGCGAATCGCGGCGCGGGTCGCTGCCATGTCGCTGCCGCTGCGGCTGACAGGAATCACTTCACAGGTTCGCAAGAACCAGCCAAATGCCCGCGACTCGACATACTCCCTGGCGACCATCCAATGCATCGGCCGATCGAAGCAAACTTGCAAGAAGAACGGATCGATGCTGCTTCGGTGGTTACAAACAACAACCGCGCCCTGTTCGGACCCGGCTGGCTTTCGCCGGGGAAGATTCGTTCGCCACAGCAATCGAACCAACAGCAGTGCGATTACCCAGAGAATTCCCTGAGGCAGCGTGAAACGACTGCGCGAAAGTGCAATTCCAGCCCAGACAAATGGCGCAGCAATACACACGAGAAGGAACAGAATCGCCAGCGTCTCGTGCGGCATCGCGGCTTCTACGCTTTGGTTTGTGGCTAACCTGCTAAACGCGTGATGCGATTCACCGGCATGGCTTCTTCGGCCTCTGCTGGTTGATACGTGAATTGCATCAAGTATGCGTCCTCGGTGGTGTCGTCATAAAAGTCGCGTAAGACAGAAACGGCACGGAACCCAATATTGCGGAAGAACAACTGAGCTGCAAGATTCGTCTCACGAACTTCGAGCAGGATCCGGTTGCGCCGCTGGTGCGACAATTTGCTCACCAACTTGCCCATCATCGCTCGCCCAACTGCGCGTCGGCGAAAACTCGGATTGACCGCGAAGTTCAAGACGTGCAACCTCGTCTTGTGCAGCTCGTAGATCATGAATCCAACCACCTGCTCCTCGAATTCGGCGACCATTCCGATGCAGTTTCGTTGACGCAGACAGCGAATGAAATCTTCCTCGGACCAAGGAAATTCAAAGCTTTGGCCTTCAATGCCCAGCACCTCAGGCATATCGCGTCGAATCATCCAACGGATGTGGACACAAACGTCCTGTTTCCCCTCGGTGCTCATGTCCCGATTCCTCCGTGATGTAGCCACGATATCTCCGCGCGAATCATTCGGTCAAAACCCAGTTTCGTGGACTCGCTTCGGCTTCCTTGCCGAAGGCTGAGTACGGTATCAGATGCCTGGAAACCTGCCAAGACGAACTTGCCGGAAGCATACTCACGATTTGTTGGCAAATTCGTTGTTTTCACGACACTTCGCGCAATGCGATTGGCGCGGTAGATTTTGACATAGCCCAAGGTTAGGATGCCTGGACACCACCATTTTCATGGAATTCGATTTAGGCCTTTATTGACAGCAGATCTGAGCCATGCCAATCGTCAAGTTCACTAAAGAAAACAAAGAAATCGAAGTTCCCGCCGGGTCTTACCTTCGGGAAGAGGCCGTCAAAGCAGGAATCAACCTGAACTGCGGAGTGAACGGTTATGGCGCAAGCGTCAACAAGCATCTTAACTGCCATGGTTTTGGCATGTGCGGTACCTGCCGCGTGTTGATTACCAGCGGAATTCAAAACACGAATCAACTTACCAAGCGTGAACAGCTCCGCTTCAAAACACCCGGTTTTCCGCCGGACCCGATTCCCTGCTTGGCGTACATCGGTCACGAAGACAACATGCGGTTGGCCTGTATGACGCAAATCAATGGTGATATCGAAGTCGAGAGCAGTCCCGAAGTAAACCTGTTCGGCGAAAACTTTTTTAGCTAGGCGCAAAACCAGGACAAGTTCGATTTGTGTCAAGTACTCAAGGAGTGCTTTTGCAAGTTGGACACGACTCCTTTTTGCGATTGATTCGTGAAAGAGATCGTCGCTGTCATCAAACCGTTTCTGGCCGAAAAGCTGCTCGATCGTCTGAAACGGGCGCCGCTCGAGGCGCTTACCGTTCGCGAGGTCAAAGGCTACGGTCGGCAGAAGAGCTATCTCGACGAGTACGGCGAGAGCGAGTACTCGATGGCCTTCCTTCCCAAAGTTGAAATCTCCGTTTGGGTCGACGATGCGCGGGTCGACGAGATCCTGCGCGTGATCGTCGCGATCGCTCGTACGGGCAGAATGGGCGACGGCAAGATTATGGTCATGCCAGTTCACGCGTTCGAGAACATCGTCGACAATGCCACGACGGAACGAGCTGCGACATAATTGCGTCTTGCGAATGCGGCAAAGTCCGTCACTTTCCAGTCGGCTCGTAACATTCACTGCCCCAGAGTCTCAATCGCTTTCGTCGAGCGGGCCAATCCGTACTGAGCACACTCGATGCAGTCGCCTAGTAATCAACCCGCGGGTTTCTCGATCCAACCAGCGTAGCAAGCCATACACAAGTGGATGGTCAGCCGCTGAATCTGAGGGGTCACGTTCTCTAGCTCGGCAACTAACGCGTTGATCTCGGTCTTGTAGTCGCGGCTCATGTCCGCGACATCGAGCACTGGGGGTGTTGGATCAGCTTTGGCCTGGATCTCGACCACGTAAAACTCGCTACGACCGGGAGTCAACTCTTTGACGCAACGAGCACAAAGTGTCGGTGCCGGCTCCTGTTCGGGGTCCAAGGCACTATCCGATCAGCTGAGGGATGGGTTGATTGCTGGTGAGTGTGCGGGCAATCTCGTTCGGAACACTGGTCTCCAACCGCAGTTGCCCAACATCGAACAACGTATGCATGATCGTACCCAGCAAATTTTGGACGGTAACGGGTTCGGAAATCGGTCGTCCCGCAGTTCGATCCGAAGCACCGACGACTTGTCCCATCGACAAGCCACCGCCCGCGAACGCCAGCGTGCAAAGATTACCCCAATGATCGCGACCGCCTTTTTGATTGATCCGCGGTGTTCGCCCAAACTCACCGGTAATGACCAAAAGCACTTTATCGCTGAGCCCGCGAGCTTCGAGGTCCTCGATGAAGGCGCTGACCGCTTTGTCCACTGACGGACCGAGCAACGGCATCCCGTCATCCACACCAAACGCATTGCCGTGCATGTCCCATCCGGCGCTCGTCACGGTAATGAAGCCGCAGCCCGCTTCGACCAGTCGCCGCGCCATCAGCATTTGCTTTCCAAGCGCGATCGGCGACTGACCTGGAACATTAGACTTCTTCTTCTTCAACCACGCAGGAATCTCGAACATGGAAGTGTCGTACCGTTCGACGAGCTTCGCGTCTTCCTTCGACAGATCAAATGCCTCGCTAACACCGCCGACAATGACATCGAACGCTTGCTGCTGAAACCGATCTGCCCCGCTCAATACACCTGTCGCATCGACCTCGCGTTTGATGCCATCGAGTTGCGTTAGGAGCACGCGTCGATCGTCGAGACGATCGCCTGCGAGTTGCAGTTTCATATTGTCAATCAGATTTCCGCCACTGCTCGGATCGAACGCCTTGTACGCGGCGGGTAACGAGCCGATGTTTGTGACTCGCGAACTCGGTCCACCCAATCCCTTGTACTTATCACCGGCAGCCGGAGGGGCAAGGATGACGTTGTTGGGAATGCCGGTCTTTGTATTGCTGCCGCCCGCTACGCGCGAGTAGATCGTGCCCATCGTAGCTTTGGTCGGATTTCCACCGGCTGCGACCAACTCGGAAGCGGTTTGATGGCTGCCGACGCCGTGAGAAAACGACCGCACGATGGACAACTTGTCGGCGATGGATGCCAGCTGCGGGAAGTGGCTTCCAAAAGTTACGCCCGGCAAACTAGTCTTCACTTCGCCGAACATTGCTCGATACTCTGACGGCGCCGTCATTTTCGGATCGAACGTCTCAATATGTGTCGGACCACCTTGCAAGAACAGAAGCACTACCGCTTTGTCTTTGACGAAAGTGCTTCCCGCGGCGGCGTTCGTTCGAACAGACATCACGTCCGAAAGACTGAGGCCTCCGATTCCCAAGGCACCGATTCGAAGAAACTCGCGTCGCGAAAAAGCTTCACAAGTCCGATCGAATTCCCGTCCGACGACTGACAGCATATTGCTCGCCTCCACTACGGTTGTACGACCCGCTTATCGTATCAGAGCCGCTGGGGCAGCTCAATCTTCGCAATATCACGCCTGAATGGGCGACCGCTGGTTGATCTGTTATGTTCGTGACTCCTGATTCGCGAATTGGAGTCAACGACATGCATCCAGCCGTAATTCTCGGTATTGCCGTAACGATCGTGTTGGGCGGAATCCTGATCTTGCGTCTTCATGCGTTTATCGCCCTGTTGCTGGCAGCGTTAACGGTAGCCTTGTTGACGCCACAGCACGCGTTACGCAAGTACGCGGACGAGCAAGTCGCGAAAGGTGACTGGAGCGAGAAGTCAGCCGCGAAGTTTGTAAAGTCTTCCGCGCCCAATCGCGTTGCGGAAGGATTTGGCAGCACTTGCGCTGGTATCGGAATTCTAATCGCAATGGCGTCGATCATCGGCAAGTGCCTGCTCGATAGCGGCGCCGCAGACAAGATTGTGCGCTCAACACTGCGACTCGTCGGGGAACCACGAGCACCCGCAGCCTTTATCGCAAGTGGCTTTTTGCTGGGCATCCCAGTGTTTTTCGACACAGTCTTCTATCTGATGATGCCGCTCGGCAAGGCAATGCGATTGCGCACCGGTGGCAACTATTTGCTATTTATTCTGACCATTGTGGCCGGTGGCACGATGGCCCACTCACTCGTTCCGCCGACGCCAGGTCCATTGCTCGTCGCGGATCAATTGGGCGTCAACCTCGCTGCGATGATCGTTGGCGGGTGTGTGATAGGGATGTTTGCAAGTTCGTGTGGTTATCTCTTCGCTTGTTGGTTGAACGGTCGGATGGTGATTCCGCTCCGAGAGTCGGCAGATGTGTCGCTTGAAGAACTCGAGCAGCTTTCACAGCGCGACGAAAGCGAATTGCCTCCCGTGTGGTTGGCGGTGATGCCAATCGTTTTGCCTGTCGTGTTGATCACGGTGGCAACCGCGCTCGACACCTATGTTAAAGCGGGTGGCGCCGAATGGGCGATTGCAGCACAGCCTTACGTGAAGACCATTGGTGACAAGAATGTGGCCTTGATCATAGCTGCTGGAATTGCGCTGGGGATGGTGGCCTGGCAGACAAGAAAGAGCGCGTCCGAAATTGCACAAGCCGTTCAAGCCGCATTGGCGGGCGGCGGGGTCATCATTCTAATCACTGCGGGCGGCGGGGCGTTCGGGACAACCGTACGACAATGCGGCATCGCCGACGAGATTGCAAAGCTGACATCCGATATTGACCCGATCATGATCCTGCCGATCGCGTTCTTTGTAACGACGCTGATTCGAACAGCACAGGGCTCCGCAACCGTGGCCATGATTACCGCAGTGAGTGTCCTCGAACATTTTGTCGAATCAGGACAACTCACATTTCATCCGGTTTACTTGGCGTTGGCGATTGGCTGCGGTTCGAAGCCAGTGGCTTGGATGGCGGACAGCGGCTTCTGGGTGATCTGCAAGATGAGCGGCATGACGGAAGCAGAAGGGCTCAAGACGGTGACGCCGCTGAGTATCGTCATGGGCCTGTCGGGACTGGCCGCGACAATGGCGGCGGCCGCCATTTTGCCGCTGAAGTAAGTCAGAGCACACTTCTGGCGCGAGCGTGCTCATGGCAACGCACGTGGGAGTACAGCGACTTGAGGGGCTGTGGGGTGTAACAGCTCGATTGGCACATGTTCGGACTTTTGCTTGCCGCGCCACGTTACAGAACCGATAATCTTCGTAACTGATTCTTGTTTCCGATCTATGAAAGGATAGGTAGCCATGAAACTTCGACTTTTGGCGAGCCTGTCGGTAGCGGTAGTGATTGGCTGCTCCCAATCACCCACGCATTCTCCGAGTCCCGTGAGCGATGCCTCACCTGACGTGGAGATTTCGATTCCGGAAGTGCCGTCCGAATCGACTGCCGACACAGAGGCTGCTGCGAATGAGACGCTTGTCTCCTTGAGTGTTCCCGGTATGCAGTGAGCATTTTCGTGAACCCAGGAAGTGAAAGATTCACTTTCATCGCTGCCGGGCGTAGCGAGTGTGACCATCGATTTCCCAAACAAGATCGCTCATTGCAAAGTCAATCCTGACGAGTTCGATGCCGAGAAGGCGATGGAAGCTTTGGCCGAAATTGGCTTTCCGGCCACGCTGGCTAAGGACAACAACTAACGAACTTCGATGCGACAAATGTCGACCTAGGGCCGTGGGCCGCCCCACGGCCTTTCTATGTTCTTGCCGAAGAGTGTTGATCTCTCAACTCTGACCGTCGCCGATTGTCCTTCCTTCAAGCAGTTCAAAAGCCTTGCGTATTTCGTCGGGAACGCGAGTTGGTCGGTTGGCTTCATAGTCGAAGACGACGACCGTCGACGTTCCATCTGCTGCGACGGCGTCGAGCTTCTCACTATAAACGACATGTTCCATGATCAGGCTGCTGCGGCCGATCTTGGAGATGCGTGCACCGATCGAAACGCGATCTGGATAGTGAAGTTGACGGCGGTAGTTGCAGGTAACGGAGGCCAGGATCGGTCCGAGACCTCCCGCGTGCATCATCTGATGCATCACGCTCTGTTCGAGGTACGCGACGCGTGCCGACTCGAACCAGCGAATCGGAACAGTATTATTCACGTGTCCAAAAGCATCTTGGTCGCCCCACTGGAGCGGCAGACTAATCACGACAGGAAAATCGTTCAACGGATTCAAAGTTTCTTCGGCCATCACATTGCTCCCTTGGACCATGCTGATCGGTTATGCTGCATAATAACCGACGTTACTGTTCCACCAACATCTCCCCAGGAAATCTGAGATGTCCTTCACGCTCTGCCTTAACACAAGCACGATCAAACCAACTCCCATCATGGACAAAATTCGATTGACCGCAGACGCGGGATTTCCAGCAATCGAGTTATGGGTGAATGAAATCTACGAATACATCGGACAAGGCGGTGAAGTCCGCGACATCGAAAAATCACTGGCGGATCACGGACTGAGCGTGCCGTGCATGATTGCATCTCGCGGGTGGGCCGAGGCGAGCGACTTTGAACGCCCCCACCAGATGGACGAATTCAAGCGACGATTAGAGCTAACTGCCCGCATGGGTTCGCCTTGGTTGGTCTGCTCGCCGTCACGATTCCCCTGCGACATCGGCCAAATTACACGCCGCTACAAAGAGTTGTTGGAGATCGGGCGAAATATTGGAGCTAAGCCCACCTTTGAATACATCAGCTTCTTCGAGTCGGTCGCATCCCTGCCGCAAGCCTGGCAAGTCGTGCAAGATGTCGACGATCCTGACGCCACGCTGATCGTCGATGCCTTTCATAGCTGGAATACAAACTCGACGCTCGACGACCTGCGCGCCGTACCCGTCGAGCGAATCAGTCACTATCACATCGACGACGCGCACCCCGATATCCCGCCGCTCAAGCAGACTGACCCAGACCGGGTCATGATCGGCGACGGGGTAATTGATCTGAAGTCAGAACTCACAGTGTTGAAAGACAAGGGATACGCCGGTGCGGTGAGTTTGGAATTGTTCAATCCGGTACTCTGGTCTCAAGATCCAAAAGATGTACTGAAGCTCGGATTCGAGCGACTTACGACGTTGGTCGAGTCGTTGTGAATCTAGCCGGTGTCCTCTAAATGTCGAAGATGAAGATTGCGCCCGCGAAGAGATCACGTGTGTCCACGATCCGATCATCCTCCACCCACGGAACGCCTCACTCTCCTCTGCACAACCGGAACATTTTCTATCTAACTTCATCATGAGTAGATCTCTAGCTAGTGATTCAACTCCGGATATCGCCCCGACCGATTACACCAAGTCATCTGAGTCAACGATCCAACGGGAGTGAGTCTTTTTTCATTTCCGCGTTTCCGTTTTGTGAACGAGTTTTCACGCATGATCGGCCTTTCATGATCGCGGCGAAGGGGAAAGTCGCTGGGTTCAGGACGCTGAATGTATTGGGCTTCGTGCAAACCGTAGATACGACGCCAGCGTACAAGGATTACGAAAATCAACATGGGCCCGAGAGACGACTGTCGTTGGGTCACGCACGGCAGTCCACGGATTTTCGATCTATCCTTTCTCGCCTCCTAACATGCAATCGATTGTACTTCGCAAAGTTGACCCTCTGAATTCCACGATCGATACTGAGGCCAACCAACCCCGGAAGGAGTTCAAATGCGAATCACAGTCAAAGCGGTCCACCCAAGACCAAATTCGTCAGACGGCCATTTACTACAGACACTTGCGACACTCATCATCGCCGCTCTATTGGCGTCCTTGTCAACATATGCTCGTATCTTTGCTTCAGAACCCACTTCTAGGAGTGTACCTAATATCGTACTCATCCTCGCCGACGATAAGTATTAGCAACACTTCGACACACTTCTAAAACGTAGTAGTCATCGGTTAATACCAGATAAAAACGCTTTTCTCAAGCTCCTTGAAACTACGTTGAATTCAGTGCAGTCGGGCGTAATTAACTACATTTTGCTACAGTCGCCGCGACGTTGGTGTAATGTTGTTTCTGTAAATGGTCAGATTCGGTCGAGCTTATTGTAGCTGACTGTTCTCTGTGAAGTTGGCTTGACGAGTGGGCCATACTTGGTTTCTTGTTCGCGTCAATCACAACGTGAAAGGAAACCAACGTGACCCATCAACCGCAATCTAACAACCTTGATCAACTCGTCCAACTCCTCGCGCGAGAAGGCTTCGACGGCATGGCCGAAGCGATCACCATCCTCATGAATGAAGCCATGAAGCTCGAACGGGCCGAAGTCCTCCAAGCCAGGCCCAATTAGCGCTCCGACCATCGAACCGGCTATGCCAACGGCTTCAAACATAAGACCGTCAACAGCCGCATCGGCAAGTTGCAACTGCGAGTGCCACAGACACGTGATGGCGAGTTCTATCCATCAACACTCGAACGAGGTGAACGCAGCGAACGGGCTTTGAAGCTGGCAGTCGCCGAAATGTATGTGCAAGGTGTATCGACTCGTAAAGTCGCCGAGATCACCGAGCAACTCTGCGGACTCGATGTCAGCAGCAGCCAAGTCAGTCGGGCTGCACAACTGCTCGACGAAGAACTCCAAGCGTGGAGAACGAGAGAGCTGGGGCGCGTTCGATACATTCTCCTCGACGCTCGTTACGAAAAGATTCGACATGCTGAAACGGTTCGTGATTGTGCGGTGTTGATCGCCATCGGCATCTTGCCGGATGGCAAGCGAACCGTGCTGGGAGGCAGCGTTTCTCTGTTCGAAGTCGAAGTCCCTTGGAGAGCCTTCCTCGAACAACTCTGTCAACGTGGCTTGCAGGGCGTCGAGATGATCGTGAGCGATAGTCACGCGGGACTGAAGCAAGCTCGCCAAGCCTGCTTCCCCGGTGTGCTGTGGCAACGGTGTCAGTTCCACTTGCAACAGAACGCCTTGCACTACGTGCCGAAAGTGGCCCTGCGTAAACCCGTTGCCGAAGACCTACGAGCCATCTTCAACGCGACCGATAGCCACGAAGCCGAATGTTTGCGGAAACGCACGACCGAGAAGTATCGCGAGTCGGCTCCGAAGTTATCTGAGTGGATGGAAGCCAACGTCATGGAAGGCTTGTCCGTGATGCAGTTGTCTGTTTCGCAGCGACGACGCCTACGCACCAGCAACATGCTCGAACGACTCAACCAAGAGATCAAGCATCGCACACGAGTCCGCCACGTTGTTCCCCAATGAAGCTTCGTTGTTGCGACTGGTCAGCGCCGTCCTGATCGAAGTCAGCGAAGACTGGGAGACCGGCAAAACGTATCTTCGGTAAGACGACAACGACGCACCAACAGAACCGAGAAGAGGCTAGTCAGGGAGTCCAGAGGGGTGGCAATGAGCCCCCCTCTGGTCTGCGTGAACGCAAGGAGAAAACCGGCGAAGCCGATCCAAATTCAACGAACCCGACAACAACAAGAAACACTGTCAAACCAAAAATTATTTACAGAACAAGGGTTGCTCAATCGCTGAAATCGACGATTGACAAAAGTCAAGTTAGGCAGCAGGGTGAAGGTGTTCCGCTTTACCAACGACCACAAACATGAACTTCATCCTGCAACCCTGGCATCTGTTGCTCGCGAGTCTTGCAAGTTGGGTTCATCATGAGCGGCAGAAGGTGATCGAATTCTATCAAGTACAACTCAAAGCCGAGCTGGACACCAGGGGAAGAAGCGACTGCTCCTGTCCGATGAGCATCGACGGTTGCTGGCAGCTAAAGGCAAGTCCGTCGGTCGTAAGGCATTGATGGAACTAACCACCATCGTCACGCCAGGGACGATCCTCCGCTGGCATCGGCAAAACTGGTCGCCCAGAAATGGGACACGTCGGAAAAGCAACAAACAGGCCGCCCACGCGTCCGGCAAGTTATTGTCGACTTGGTCGTCAAGTTCGCAAATGAGAATCCTACCTGGGGCTATGACCGTATCCAGGGTGCGTTGGCCAATGTCGGCTACCACACCTCTGACACGACCGTGGGCAACATTCTCAAGCAGCATGGCATTGAACCGGCACCCGATCGCAAACGACATACCACTTGGTCCACGCTCATCAAGGCTCATTGGGATGTACTTGCCGCGATCGATTTCACGACGGTAGAAGTCTGGACGAACGGCGGCTTGGTGACTTTCTATCTCTTGTTTGTCATGGAATTGAAAACAAGACGTGTTCATTTTGTCGGCAGCACGACACACCCACACGAAGCCTGGATGAAACAAGCTGCTCGGGAAATCACAGCATTCGACGACGGATTCCTTAACGGCAAGCGATACTTACTCATGGACCGTGACACGAAGTTCTGTGAGTCATTTCGCAGCTTTCTCGCTAACGAAGGAATTACGCCCGTACGACTGCCAGCGAAGAGTCCGAACTTGAATGCACATCAAGAAATGTTCTTCGGCTCCCTGAAATGGGAGTGCTTGGATCGTCTGTTCTTCTTCGGCGAGGGCTCGTTACGAAACGCGATTCGCGAATTCCTGGCTCATTACCACGCCGAGCGGAACCACCAAGGCCTGGACAACACGATCATCAATCCAGAGGCCGAGATTAGCAACGATAGCGACGAGGTCCAATGCCGCGAACGGCTTGGCGGTATGTTGCGATACTACCATCGCAAGGCTGCTTGATATGCTGAGATGGCTGAAAGCGTGGCGTGAGATCGCTCGCCTCCGGGCAGAATCGAGACGATTGGCACGAGAGATCCAGCGAACGACCGGAGAGCTTCCCAGGCTCCCACCAAGCGAACTGCGCCGCCTGGCAAAGAAAGCCGATGGGATGTCCCCCAGAGCTATCCGCAAGCACTCTTCTCTTCATCCCGACGACGTGAAAATGCTCATCAAGCTGAGCCGATAAGCGGAGAATCGGTAGTTCGTGACCACGCAAAATGAATTGTGCCTGATGCTTTTGATCGGCGGAGTAATTTGACTGCACGGAGGCCTGTTCGACCGCTTCTTTACTGGTCTCCCGGAGGGCAAGTTCGAGCAATCCACCATCACAACAACGGACATTTACCGTCGCCAATACCTTACCTTGGTGCCGGGGCAATTGCGCTCACTTGCGTCTCGAGTTCGACTTTGTGCTCGCGACCGTCATCAACAAGTGGGACGAAGTCGGTGGTCAATTCGATGCCATCGAGTGTTAACCGGCAATCGGAAGCGCCCGTGCTGGGGTTATGAATTGTGATGTGATAGAATGTTTGGCGATAGCGATAGTGGATCTGGAATTCGGTCCAATCTGTAGGCAGGCAAGGTGAGATGCGCAGCTTATCGACTTCCAGATGAAGGCCGATGAGCGACTCGACGATCAAGCGGTACATCCAACCCGATGAACCGGTGTACCACGTCCAGCCGCCACGCCCCGTGTGTGGCTGCACCCCGTAGACATCTGCGGCCATAACATAAGGTTCGACCCGGTACGTCGCGATGTCGGCGGGCGTTGCACCATGCGAGATCGGATTGATCATCGAGAACAACCCCCAAGCGCGCTCGCTGTTACCCATTGCCGCGGTAGCCATCACGGTCCAGATGGCACTGTGCGTGTACTGGCCGCCATTTTCGCGCACACCGGGGACGTAGCCTTTGATGTAACCAGGATTGAGCGCCGACTTATCGAACGGTGGATCCAGCAGCAAGATCAATTGTTCGTCCGTACGTACCAGGCGACGATCAACGCTCTGCATCGCCAGTTCAGTGCGCTCTGCTGTGCCGGCACCTGAAAGAACCGACCAGCTTTGCGAGATCGCGTCGATCTGGCATTCCTCGTTGGTGGCCGAGCCCAGCGGAGTGCCGTCGTCGAAGTACGCCCGCCGATACCATTGGCCATCCCAGCCGTGCTCCTCGATATTTTCTTGCAGTCGCCCGGCTTGGACGGTCAATCGATCCGCGATGGCCGTGTCGCCACGACGACGCGCCAGTGCGGCGAATTGGGTGAGCACATGAAACTGAAAGAACGCCAGCCACACACTTTCGCCTCGGCCGTGCTGACCGACGAGATTCATGCCATCGTTCCAGTCGCCGCAGCCCATCAGCGGCAAGCCGTGCTGGCCAAAACGCAAACCGCGTTCGATTGCGCGGACGCCATGCTCGAACAGCGTACCGACGTCGTCTGACATTTGGGGCAGGTCGTAGTAGGATTCCTCCTCGTCATGCAGAGGGCGTGAAGTCAAGTACGGAATGCGTTCGTCGAGCACTGCGGTATCACCGGTGATGCTAACATAGCGGCAAATGGCCAAGGGCAACCACAGGTAGTCGTCAGAGAACTGCGTTCGCACACCGCGCCCCACAGGCGGATGCCACCAGTGCTGCACATCTCCTTCGCGAAACTGGTGCTCGGCAGCTCGCAGTAAATGTTCGCGAAGCAATTGCGGCTGGGCATGCACCAAAGCCATCGCGTCTTGCAGTTGATCGCGAAACCCGAACGCGCCTCCCGATTGATAGAAACCCGAGCGAGCCCACATGCGGCAGGCCAACGTCTGATAGACGAGCCAGCCATTCGCCAGGATATTGACCGCCGGATCCGGTGTCACCAGGTGAACGACACCCAGCGTGCGACTCCAATAATCCCAGACACCTTCGATTGCCCGATGCGCGCTGTCGGTACTGCGGAACTGCTGGGCTAGAATCTTGGCTTCCGCCGCGCCGCGCGTTGCCCCCATCGTGAAGCTAACCGTCCGCTCTTGTCCATCTTCGAACACCAGTGGCGTCTGCAAGGCCACGCAAGGATCGTATCCCGCGCCGACGCGATTGGACAGTCGCACGCGCCGCATGGCCGCCGGACTCGCCAAGCTGCCATTGCGCCCCAGGAACTCCGCGCGATCGCCCGTAAACGAGCGGCCCGTTTCGCTGCAGTTAATGAACGCGACGTGGTCCCCAAACTCGGGACTGTACACATTACGCGCGAGGAATGCTCCGCTCGCCGGATCGCTCTCGGTTACCACATGCATCAGCGACCCGCTACGTACGTCTCCGAGAATCAACTCCCAAAAGCTGGTTGCCGACAACTGTCTTGGACGCCCGGAATGATTTGTGATCTTCAGCTTGTAGAACTTCACCGGTGCGTCGACGGCGACATAGACACACAACTCCGTCGTGATACCATCTTCCGTGTAGTCGAAAATGCTATAGCCGAATCCGTGCCGCACGACATAAGCATTCCGACCGCGCACAGGCAGCGGCGTCGGAGACCAGAAATATCCGGTCTCCTCATCCCGCAGGTAAATGGCTTCGCCACCCGTGTCGGAGACGGGATCGTTGTTCCAGGGAGTCAGCCTGTATTCATGGCTGTTCTCGGCCCACGTATAGGCGCTGCCTCCCTCGGACACGACCGTTCCGAATTTTGAGTTGGCGATTACATTGACCCAAGGTGCTGGGGTCGTCTGACCCTCGGGCAGGATCGTGACGTACTCGCGGCCATCGCGACTGAAACCACCTAAGCCGTTGAAGAATGCTAGATCGTAAGGCGCATGTTCTGCGGAGGGGAGCAACTTCTTTTGGGGGCGCACTGGCTGTAAACGCGGGATCTTCACTTCTGTTCGTCCGCGTCGATCCGTCTGTTCCGCGAGCGTGCCGCCGTCGTCCAGCAAGACGATGCGCGCCACGGTCTGCAACAGCGCGCGGTCTTCCTCCGACATCTGCTCACCGCGGCGAATAAAGACGCCACCGGGACGATCGGCCAGCGGTGCTTCGGGACTGGACGCGACAAGATCGGTGATCGCATCCTGCAAGGTCTGCCGATAGACCGAATCGTCTTCGTTCCAGATGACAAGATCGACGGCGAGTCCCTTCAATCGCCAATAGGCATGGGCCTGGACAGCCTGACGCACCAGAGCGAGGCGTTCTTTGTCACGAATTCGCACCAACACAATCGGCAGATCGCCCGAAATGCCATAGCCCCACAGTCCCGACTGGCCGCGCCGATTCCTGCTCAAGATAGTCGCCTTAGCACGATGCAAAGACGAAGCGTATATGATCGAGCCGGCCAGGCGACCATAGACCTGGGCATCTGCTTCGGAGGCGCTCAGTTGCTGAAGCACGATTTGGCCATGCGTCCAAGCAAGGTCGAAAACGCGATCTGCCAGGCTGGGGACTCCGTATTTCTCGGTCAGCACTTCAACGCCATCGCGAGATTCGGCGACTCCCGTGATGATATCGATCTGCATTGACTCGTTCGGTTTTAGCACAATCGTCTGCCGGATGCTGACAACGGGATCGAGCACTGGCCCCTCGGTGTTCGAAAGCTGCAGCTTGCCGTCGAAGGCCGCAGGTTCGGCGAGTGTTCGATGCCGGCCGATAAACCGCAGGCGATCGGTCTCGTAAGACGGCTCGCGATCGGTCTCGCCTCGCACGACCATCATGTGGGTCATCCACGGCGGCTGCTCTTCGGTCGACCGCGGTCGTCGGGTGCAATAGATGGCTTGCCGATCACGCACAATTTCGGTCTGCACGAAGAGGTTGCTGAACGCAGGATGCGCGGTGTCCTGTGCCTGAGTCGCCAGTACCACTTCTGCATAGCTGGTGACTTCGATCGTGCGAGGAAAGTCCGAGCGGTTGGTCAGCGTCACACGACGAAGTTCGACGTCATCTTCGGGCGAAACACTGATCTGAGTGTACGTCTCGATCTGCTCATCGGTGCGGCGAAACTCGGCCCGCGCCTGCGTGAAAATTGCTTCATAGTTCTTGGCGCGGTGCCGTGTCGGCTGCCAAGCGTTGGACCAGAACGCGCCGCTGTCGACATCGCGCACATAACAGAAACTTCCATAGCTATCGCATGTGGCGTCTTCGCGCCAGCGGGTGACTGCCAAATCTCGCCAGCGGCTGTAGCCGCCACCTGCGCTCGTCACCGCCACATTGTAACTGCCGTTCGAGAGCAAGTGAGCTTCCACAGCTGCGCTACTGGGGTCTGTGAAGACGCGCATGCCGCCAGCTTCTTCGCCCGCGGCGAGCCGCGTGACGCTCGCTTCACTGGCGTGCGGAAAGACCGCTGCGGTCGCCTTGGGCACACGTTCGTGCAGCAGCAAATCCGCCGCACGCAACATCGGATCGGCCATGAAGCGGCGTTGCATCGGCTTGTCGAGCAGTACGTATGCCAGTGACAGCAGGCCCATCCCTTCGTGGTGAGCCATGAATTGCCGGACCGTGACGCTCTTGGTACCTGGCGGCAAACGTGCGGGCGTGTAATCGACTGCTTCGTACAGACCATAGGCACCTTGCTGGCCGTCGGCCGTCAGTTGTTCCAGATTTCGGCAAGCCAACTCGGGCGCGACCATTAGCGCGAGCATGGTCGCATAGGGCGCAATCACCAAGTCGTCGGCAAGTCCTCGCTTTAGTCCGAGTCCCGGCACACCAAACGGCCTGTACTGGTAGGTTTTGTGCTGATCGAGTGCGTTGTAACCCGACTCTGAAATGCCCCACGGAACACCCCGCTGACGTCCGTACTCGATCTGCCGGCGCACGACCGCCTGATAGGTGCGGTCGAGCAAAGTGTGTTCGTAGTTGGGCATGACGAGTAACGGCATCAGGTATTCAAACATCGAGCCACTCCAGCTCAACAACGCCGGCGCTTTGCCCGCACTCGTCAGCAGCCGGCCCAGCGCGAACCAATGTGATTGCGCGAAATCACTTTGCGCCACCACTATGAAACTGATCAAACGCGCTTCCGAGGCGAGCAAGTCGTAGAAGCTTGCATCGAGCCTTCGCTCGCTGACGTTGTAGCCCGTGGCGAACAAATCTCGGCTGGAATCATACATCAGCCTGAAATCCATGTCGGCCAGTTCGCGGCACTGCAGAGCAACTTCCGCAAAAGTCTGGATGCGTTCACTCGCACGCTGCGACGATAACGCCAGTGCATTGCCCAGTTGCTGAAGCCATTCCCGTGCCACAGCGGGCGTTTCTCGCACGGCTGCTTCGATCAGTGCGGACGTCGCCATCTGTGCACCGGCGATTTCATGTAGTTTGGCTGACGAATCCCAACGCTCGAGTGTCTCGCGGAGCGCGCTCAGCCGATCTAATTGCTCGGCCGTACCCTCTGTCCAAAGTCCATCAGGTGCTGGAGGCATTGCAAGCCAGACCGCCACATGCAACAAGTCCGATCGATGGTCGTAACAGGCCCGCTGATAGGCTTTGGCCCACCACACAAGCTCACCACGGTCACTCGCCGCCGCGGTAAGTTCCGCGGCAGCACTTTCCAGTCGCGAAAGCAGGTCATTGCCAGCATTCAACGACGTGGGCGGCCACTCGAGATCCTCGATCTGACGTTCGATTTTACGCAGCACTTCTGCATCGACGAGCGGCCCCATCGCGCCGTGGCAAACGTCGCGCAATACTCGCAACGTATCACGCAAGCCACCGAACAACCGCGGCGGCAATACCGGTGCCTTGCTGAGTTCCTCATATCCGCTGGCGAGTACCAAGAGATTTGCCACGAGGTTGCCGCTATCGACCATTGAAACATAGCGAGGATTGAGAGGTTCCAGCGATCGCGTGTCATACCAGTTGAAGAAGTGGCCTCGATGGCGTTCCATCCGTGACAGCGTAACAAAGGTGCGTTGCGTGCGAGTCAGAAGCGTGGCTGCCGAGCAGTAGCCGAAATCATACGCAGACAGATCTGTCAGCAGGGCCATCCCGATGTTCGTGGGACTCGTCCGCGACGCGATCACCAAGTCGGGGTTCTGCTGGATATTGTCTGGAGGCAGCCAATTGTCTTCCGCCGAAACGAACTCCTCGAAATATCGCCAGGACTTGCGCGACAGTTTTTCGAGAAAGTGACGCTGGCTCTGGGAGAGTTGCATTGCGGGTGCGGTGCGAGGCTGACTGAGCCACCACGCAACAAGCGGCGAAGCGGTCCAGATAGCTAACCACGGCGCCGCGAAAGGAATCGCTTCGACTTGACTGAACGCAAGCACTGCCAACGCCGTGATCGCGAGCAGTGGCGACACCGCCATCACGCGGAAAGTATTCAGCAGACTACCATCGGTGCCGCGGTCCGAATCACTCGACGTCTTCCATTCGAGCAACCGACTCTTTGTCCATGTCATGCGGATGATCGTGCGGAGGATCGCGTCGCCGCTGATAGAGGCTTCGTACGGTAGGTAGAACAACGTCAAAGCGTTTTGAGCGAGCGGCCGCGTCGTTGACCGCAGAGCCGCACTCATATGCATCCGCAGCGGCAGGTCAGTGGGCTTCCGCAGTATCTCGGTGACACCGGCAAGCAGCGTGGGCAACATCACGATGGTCGCTAAAAAGACGAGTGTCGCCGCCGCCAGCCCCGATGAGATGAACCACGAGGCCACAATGAGAATGACCATTGCCAAGGGCATCAAACTCCGCCGCAGGTTGTCGAAGATTTTCCATTTCGACAACGCGGAGATCGGATTGGGGACGCGCTGCCGTGCCGCGCCTCGTACCCAAGGCAACAACCAGGTGGCAATCTGCCAATCGCCGCGCATCCAACGATGTCGCCGGGCGATATCGGCCGCGTAACGCGAGGGGTGCTCTTCGTAGAGCATTACATCGCTCAGCAATCCCGAACGACTGTATGCGCCCTCAATCAAGTCGTGGCTGAGGATCGCATTCTCAGGAAAACTAACGCAGCAGCGCTCGAAGGAATCGACATCATAGATTCCCTTGCCGATGAACGAGCCATCGCCAAAGAGGTCCTGATAGACGTCAGACACGACGCGCGTATATGGATCAACGCCCACGTCACCGGCATACAGCTGAGCGAAACGCGATTGCTGTGCACTCGTCAGGCTAATGCCGACCCGCGGCTGCAAAATGGTATAGCCATCGACAATGCGGCCAATTTTCGGATCGAACACGGGGCGATTGAGCGGGTGCGCGAGTGTGCCCACCATCAGCCGCGCAGCGTCGCGCGGCAACTGCGTATCGGTGTCGAGTGTAATGACATATCGCACGTCTTGCAGGATCGCCGTCTCACCCACGACGTCCACAAAGCGGTCCTGGGCGCCTCGCAACGTCGCATTCAGATCGGCCAGCTTTCCGCGTTTGCGCTCGTATCCCATCCAAACGCCTTCCTGGACATTCCAGCGGCGGGCGCGGTGCAACAGATAGAAGATATCCGGGCGGTCATCCGCATATTTGGCGTTCAACTGTGCGATTCCTTCACCCGCCAGACGCACAAGTTCTGCATCGCCGGGCAACGTCTCGGTTGCGGCATCGACGAAATCGGTCACCAAAGCAAAGTGTAGACTTGGACCCCGATTGGCGAGATAACGCATTTCCAGCCCGTCCAGCAAATGCTCAATGCCGGCCAAGCTCGTGAGCATGGTGGGGACCGCGACCAAGGTGCGATGCGCAGGAGGTATTCCCTGTTCGAAATCCATGCGAGACAGCGATTGTGGACGGAGCAGTCTTGTCGCCAACCAGTTCGTGATTCCCATCCCCAAGTTGGTAGCGCAGATGAATGTCGGTACGGACAGTAGCAACACGCCGGGCCAACCAACTCCGTGCTCTAGCGACCAACGTGATAACAATAACGTGGCCAGTACCGTTACGAGTCCGATGACCGACAAGTAACACGTCAGTGGAAATCGCCGCCTGAGTTTGTCGAACACGACAGGCCAAGAGAGACGCATATCGGCCAGACGCTCGAGCACGGGACGTCCGCGATCGATTAAAAAGTAGCCGACGTGTGCGGCGCGTTCATGCGGCTTTTTGTGCGCGTGGTTTTCGGCCAATTGCACCGCCTTGTGTGCCACGTCGTACTCGCTCAGGTGGCTGCGGCGAGCAATGCCTTCGACCGCGTGTCGATAACGATCGCGTGTCGCAAAGTCCATTTCCGCATAGATGCCCGCCGGATCGCCAACCAGCGTCTTCTCGACCAGACTGTGCTGGCCGACAAACTCTCGCCAATCGTTGGAGTCCAAGAATCGCAAACTGCTGATGCTGTTGCCGAACGAGACCTGATCGGCCGCTTGGGCTTGGCCCTCGGCACGCACGAGTTGCTCGGTCGTCAGTCCGTCATCGGCCAGTCGATGTTCCAGCCAATTGTTAGCAAACGCGAAATTGGGGTTCTGGCCTTGCAAGTGGCGTGTCAGCTCGGAGAGGAATGCGCCAGATAGAGTAGGATCGTCGCGGGTCATGTCGGCGAGCACTAACACCAAGTCGGTGGGCTTATGCTCGACGACGCTGACCATGCGTTCTGCCCAGTTGCTGGCTAAGTTGCGATCCAGACGCGTGGCCGCGATCCGCAAAGCAATCCGCCGCAAGTTCTCAATGAGTGCCAGCCGGAGCATCAACGGCAGCGCCCACAATTCGCCCAACTTCAGCGGCTCGACCGATTGATACGCATCCGTAAAACCATTCAGACTTGCCACATCGACACGCCCATCGACGTGTGCGATCAATTCCAAGGCGATCCCATATACCCGCGGGAAGCCGCTGGCTGAGCCGGTTGCCAACCGCGGCAATTCGCGGCTATAAGAGGGAGGCAGCAGGCGGCGAATCGCGCGGATCTGCTCTTCGACGAGATAGAAATTATCCAGTAACCATTCTGCGGCGGGCTCGATATGGCGATTCTGTTCTGCGGCCGCCGTGACAAGATCATAGGTCTCGATGAGAACTTGCTGATTCTCGTCCAGCCGCGGCAGCAACTTGTCGGGAGCGCGACCGGTGGCCAACGAATGCGACGCCGCGATCACCTTGGCGTGCCGTTCGAGTTGATCGATGCTAAGCAGTTCGGCTCGTAACGGCTGCTCGTCCGCCGAAACTGCCTGCAAAACTTTCCGATCAATCGGCGATCGCCAAGACAGCAGTCTCTTTGTTATCTCAGTTACATGCACTTAAACTCCAATACCGCTGAGCAATTATGTGCGATAGATAAATGCACCATCTCACCCGTGACCGAATTGCCCCTTGGAGTCACGCGCACGCCTCTTCCACGCGATACGCGTCGGCTTCCTGATCGAAAGTCAAATGGTGCGTCACGGTGACGTGAGTCGTTCGATTCTCCTGAGCATCCAGCACCGCCTCCATTGTCGCGGCGTACAGGAGCGGATCTCTAGGTCCCGCAGCGTCAATCACCACGAGCTTGAGTCCTTCGCCTCGGATATCGTGCTGCCTCTGAAGGTAGCCTTTGACCAACGGATACGGGGTCAACGCCAACTGGCTATTCGCGCAGAACTTGTCATACGGTCCTTTGTCGGAAAATCCATAAATTGGCAAGCATTCAATGCCCGAAAGCAGCGGGAAGATAATTGGGCCGATGCGGCGATTGCCTTCCATCAAGACGTAGTTCGGTGTGTCGGCGACCATTGTGACCATTGTGTTGACCTTCCATGGATTGATTGAGAACCATAAAAAAAGCCGACGTGGGTGAACACCTAAAGGTAGTTCACCCACGTCGGCTTACTCGTTAACAAGCCTCCCAGGCAAGCCGGGCTGCTCTTTATCTAGTCATCCAACAACTCAAATGCTGCGGAACCGAAGTAAATGTTTCCCGATTCCACGACGGTCATCATTCTACGGGACAGGTGAGGGAAAGCAATCGGGCGAAGGCCTCGCACTGCGGTCGATTCCCTAGCCTTCTTGCCTGACAGGCAGCGTGTTAGGATCGCGTTGATCAACTTCTACATCGAGCGCGAGCCGTTACCCATGAAGATTCAGGTCGGCTACGAGTTGGTCTATCAGTGCCCACAACCAACGCCGATGGTTGTCACGTTGAGCATTCACTACAGCCGGGTCTCAGACATCATCCAGTCCGACCACCTGATGCTCTCTCCGTCTGTTCGAGTTACGTCCTATCGCGACTTGTACGGCAACTGGTGCAGCCGCATCGTGGCACCCGCGGGACAGTTCCGGCTAAGCGGCAATGGTGTCGTGTCCGACAGCGGCAATCCCGACCCGGTACTGCCTTGGCTCGAGCAACGGCCTGTCGAGTCGCTCCCGCTGGAAGCGTTGCTGTTCCTGCTCGGCAGCAGGTATTGCGAGACCGATCTGTTGTCGGAGACTGCTTGGCAATTGTTTGGTACTGCACCGACGGGCTGGCAGCGAGTCCAGGCGATCTGCGATTTCGTGCATCAGCACATTCAGTTCGGCTACGGCCTTTCGAGCCCGACGAAATCCGCGTTTCAAGTTTTTCAGGATCGCCAAGGCGTGTGTCGCGACTTTGCGCATCTCGCCGTCGCATTCTGCCGCTGTATGAATATCCCAGCCCGCTACTGCACTGGCTATCTCGGTGACATCGGCATTCCCCCAGCTCAATCCGCCATGGACTTTGCCGCTTGGTTCGAAGCCTATCTCGGCGACGACTGGTACACTTTCGATGCGCGAAACAACACGCCTCGCATTGGGCGCGTCCTGATTGCGCGAGGCAGAGACGCGGCGGATGTCGCGCTCACAACCAGCTTCGGAACGTCGACGCTGGAAAGCTTCAAAGTGTGGGCGGATGAGATCAACGCGAGCTGAAGTGCAGATGCATTCGCGTTTCCTTCGATTCGAGCTTGCGTAGCAACTTGTCCGTGGGCACGCCCATCGATCAGGTCTGCTACGCGCGGGACATCCAGGAAATCAGCAAGCGGTGCCGCTTCGACGAGGGTGACGTCCGCCACCCATTCGCTTCACATGTTTCCTCTGGACACGTGTGGTATAATTTCACCATGACTACTTTAGCACCAGCCTCGGAAGCAGACATTCTCGCCCGGATCATTGACCCGAACGAAAACATTCTGCCAGCGGACCTCGCACGTTCCATACTCACGTTTGAGTTTCAGCCAGACGACCGAGATCACATGAGCGCGCTCGCCGAGAAGGCCCGGCAGGGGACGTTGACCGAAGAAGAGCAAATTCAGATTGACTGTTACGAGCGAGTCGGCAACTTCCTTTCGCTGCTGAAGTCGAAGGCCAGACGGTCCCTCAAGCAGCTCACTGACCATTCTGGCGAAGCATGAAGCAGGAACCTTCGCGAACTCGTCTGGCTGCGCGCTCAATCGCAATGTGAGTACTGCCAGATGCCGCAGCAGTTCGTGGACTTGTCTCACGAGGTAGATCACATCATCGGCGAGCAGCACCGTGGTCCCACGGTCTCCGAAAACCTGGCGCTGGCTTGCTATTCGTGCAACAAGAACAAGGGACCGAATATCAGCAGCAAAGATCCCGGAACGGTCAAGACGGTGGATCTTTTCAACCCGAGAACAAACGCGTGGTCGGAGCATTTTCGCTGGCAGGTTGCCCTTCTCATCGGCACAACAGCGGTCGGCAGAGCGACTGTGGAACTGTTGAAGATCAATGCCGTCGATCGCGTTCATCTTCGCCGCTCGCTGATCGAAGAAGGCGTTTTTCCGCCCAACGGCAATCGCGAGGCCAGCCCTGAACCGCGGTAATCCCGCAGTCGCTGGCGACCTACGTTCGGCCTGTTATCAGGCGTAGCGTTTGATTCATGCCGGAACTGCGCGGACTTGTTCCGGCCTACTTTTCTCGACCGGCACAGTCATCTGGGCCACGTTCAGCGAAATCACCTTCACATTCCGCTCGGCCGTATCGTCTTGATGCGGGGCGTTGCGATGTCTCTCACCATGGGCTTGGTCGGCGGCTTGTCCCCCAGCGATCAGTGCGGTTCGCATCCAGATCATCAGCGCTTTGCGCGAGATGTGAGCGGCGGCTACTTGGACAGGACACGATTTAGAGCGGCCTTCGTAGTTGAGTCACGGTCACCCAGGCCATAAATCGATAGATATGATTCTTGACACCTTTCAGCTCCCGACCTGCTTACCAGACGCGGGGTGGATCGCTACCTTGATATGGGCGTTGGGACACACGACCGTACTCTCCAGCCAGAGGATAAACTCGTGAACGACAAGTCGCATACAGTGCTCGAGATCGACGGCAAAAAGACGTTACCGCTCTACTCTTTGATTGCGAAAGTACCAGAGGGCGGTATTCCCGCCATGGGAAGCGCACAATGCGATATCTATTACAAAGAGCCGGAGTACGCCGAGCCAGAATACGCTTTCGATTCACTCACGATGAAAAGGCTTGAAGACGATGTTAGCGAAGCAATTCGTTACGTTGAGCGATGGATTTCTCACGTCGGAGAATTGCACTATTTCTTTCAATTTAAGGACGATCCGAGTGGAGACATGGTATGCAACTTACAGCGCCACACAGAAATCATATCGGCACTTTGCGACTCAAAGTTAGGGATCGACACAACCCCGATGTGGACCGTCGTGCGCGAAACGGTTTTCTTGAAGGAGATTCAAGCGAGATACCGCCGCGAAGTCGACCCTGACAAGGTCTGGGGACAATACGCTCGCGAACTTGGCGACGTCTTGAACCGAATGTCCGATGCGAGGGAGACAGCGAGGATCCTGTCGCAACGAATTGTGAACCTGTTGAAGTTGCGAGCGTTTGAAGACAGCGACGCAACGGCGGTTGTTGTGCCCTGGCTCGAAAGTGGTGACACTTTATCGAGCGGTTTTGTCCTCTTCTATTCATACTCTCATTGCGACGAATGTCTCCGAGACGAGTTGGAAAGGCATCTATCATCGCTCAAACGCGAAGGGCTGATTTCGCATTGGCACGATCGAAGGATTGAAGGCGGTGAAGAATGGAAAACGAAAATCGATGACGGCCTGGAGAGTGCACATCTGATTCTTCTGCTCGTCAGCTCCGATTTTCTCGCGTCGGACTATTGCTACAACATCGAGATGAAGCGTGCGTTGGAGCGGCATCATGCTGGCCATGCCCGTGTTATCCCAATTATCTTGCGGTCATGCGATTGGTCAGCTGCACCATTTCACAGTATCCAAGCATTGCCAAAGGATGGAATGGCGGTTACAAGCTGGAGCAACCAAGATGAGGCGTTTACGGACATTGCCAAGAGCATTAGAACGATTGTCGGAACTTCGCGCGGGTCGGGTGGCACGCCCTGAGTCTTCGAAGGGCGTGGCTGGGGTGCGCGGAAACGCCACGCTTGGTTCTGCGCCCGCCACACCCAGCGCTGCGATTTGGGCGTGCCACACTTCCGCCCCGGTTTGCGGCTCGTTCACCCATTCCGCCCAGCGCCGCGAATGCGATACCGCGGCGGAATCTGCCCGGCGACTTCCGATGCGTCGCGCATCCCGGTTCCGAACGCGCGGTTACGATTCCGAGAGCAGCTTTGTCAACGCTCGCTCGACGACCTCTTCACGCGTCATCGGACCGTGAGCCTGAATGTAATCGTCGATTTCCTTGGAGTGACGAGCCACGACACTCGTGACGCTATGAGCCCATTGCTTCCACTGGTCACGCGAGGCGGGCATTTCAGCCTCCAGCAGCGGCCGCAGTCGCTGGCTTTCGGAACGCAACTCGGCCATTCGTTCGGGCGAGATGTTGGGCTTGGCTGTCATCATTCCTCCTCCGCGAAGTAAGCGGTATGCACGTATATGAACTCTCTGCCATCGTCGTCGTTGTCGAGATCGTACACGACAAAAATGACGTCACCGTTGAGCGTGCGGCCAAAGATCGCAGGCCGACCGGTTGAACGGCTGTTTGTTTCGATTTCAATGTTGTTGAATGCAGACTCCACCTCGTCAGGAGTGAGACCGTGCTCGGCAACATGTTCGACGTTACCACTGGGAGCATCGTCCCACAAGAACAAAACGTCCATCGCTGTCACTTTCCCTGGCGACGCCTGTAACTATGTTTTGGAACCGTGAGTCAACGAAGTGTCATCGACGATCAAACTCCATCCGGCAAGTTGTCGGTCGTGTTTGCATGATAAAGGCCACCCAGGAAGTTGAAAAGAGAAGTCGAAGGACCGCAGTGCTGGGGTGCGAGGAAACGCCACGCTTTGTTCTGCGCCCGCCACGCCCAACGCTTTGCTTTGGGCGTGCCACACTTCCGCGTTCGGCCGGATCGGAAATCAATCGATGCGGCCTCTATGGGTCGCGTGGACGCTTTGGCTGGAACCGGACGGTCACTTTCGGCGCGCGCCCGTCAGGCCACTTGGCGCCAGGTGGCAAAACCAAGTTGCGCTCCAACACGTTGCCCGCAACGACTGACGACGGTTCAATCGGCTCGGTGTTGACGTCATTCAGCGACGCTCGCATGCTATCGGGGACCAAGACACGAACGACTGATGGTTCGCTGCTGGCGACTAGTTCACGAGCAACGGCTGTGGTCGCAGCAAAGATGGGTTGCACCGGCAAGTTAACGCTGATCAGCTGCTCGGTTCGTACTTGGACGTGAGAAGGATCAAGCTGGTCCAATGAAAGCCCACTCGGCACTTCGAAGTGTTCCTTGGTGAGCAGGATATCCGCACTGCCGAGCACGCCGCTTAGGTCGATCGATGCCTTCAAGTCCGCTGGGATGAGCTTGGCAAAAGCACGTTCCGAGCCGCTCAAGGTAACTTGAGCCACGGAGGGGGATGTATCGCGCACAATCCAGTTATCGGGCACATTCCGGAGTTCGATCGGCACATCATGAAACGTACGTCGAATCGTCTCGGCATCGTAGGCGAACAGGTACCACAGGCCGCAGGCCGTCGCTGCCGCAAGTAACTTCAATCCCCAGTTGGCCGTGAGCCAGTTCCTCCGGGCAAGCTCCTTGGGCGTTTGTACTCGCCGCCCGTAGAATCCGTCCAATCTGTGTTTCAGTGCGCCCACGGATTCAATTGCGGATAGGCGAGACTCTTGTGCGACCGAGAAGGTCCCTTGCTCTTCCGAAACAACGATGATTAACGCATCGCAACACTCCGCCAAACCGAGTGCCGCGGTATGGCGAGTTCCCGAACGACCTACTTCCGGCAGGTTCTTTGACAGTGGCAAATGAACGCCCAGCTTCGCGATCAAGTCACCGTCAATCAAGACGGCGCCGTCGTGGCCCTGCGTCGCCGGATGAAAAATGCTGTGCAGCAGTGGAATGCTGATTCGTCCGCCAACAGGGACACCTCCGCGAACGTGTGGTTCAACCGGCTGACGTCCCGGGATCACAAGTAGCGCACCGATCTTTTCTTTCGCCAAGATGTTGACCGCTTCGAGCAACGTATCGATGGTGCCACTCGACGTACTCGATCGCTCCGATAATCCCCATGCCGAAAGTTGTTCGAAGCCTCGCCGGATGTCCTGTTGAAAGACAATGATCAGCGCCAGCAGGATCACCGTCAGGCCGATCCGAAACGCCGAAAGCGTCAAGTACATGTCCAATACATGGGCACTGACGTAAAGCGTGGCAATCAACAGCAGACAGAGTGCCGCCGCCCGAGACGCCCTGCGGCGCAGCCATCGCAGCCCCGCGTAGACGAGTGCGGTGACGACGCACACATCCAGAATGTCAGCGATACGAACGTGTTCGAGTAGATCGTTGATGTGAGTCAACTTTGTTCAGAGTTGCGGTCGAAATTGTTTCAGCTTGGGTCCGTCGGCAGCTGTTCAGTGATCCAGGTTCCGAAGTACGTGAAGTGGTGTCCGCCATGAGGTGCTGTCAGACTCACGACTTTCTCGGCTTGTTGATGGTCTGTGACTTCAATCGCCACGGCGTAATGGCCCCGTTCTAGTTATCGCATGCCGAGTTGGATGATGCTGTCCTCGGAATCCCCAAAGAAAAACTGTGTTCCTTTAACCGTTCCAAAAGTTGAATGCCGTCTGTGCTGTTAAGCGTAGTAATCGTCTTAGTTTTATACCCTGCGGTCGACAGAGCGTCGGCAAACGCTTCAAATTCGACTTTGCCATCTAAAAAACCGATCACTTTGCCGGCGGGCGCGGTGAGGGTTTGTCCGCGGTCAACCATGGGTTTGCTTGACATGTCTTTGCTCCTGTTCGCTGAAGGTTCATACACGCCAACTTCGGTTGAGTTGTTACTGGAAGCGTGGTGCTTCGGCCAAGGAAAAGATCACGATTTCTTCGCCGGTCACAGTGCTGATGTCATGGTGCATACTCAACACCTTCACGTCGGCGGCTTCGTAGACCAGCGATTCCAACATCGGGCGTGCCAACTCCAGAAGTTGCTTTCGGGTTTGCTTGACCAGATCTCTGCCCTTCTCCGGCGAGAGCGCTTTGCCGAGTTGTCGTTCGGCGAGAGTCAAGACTCCGCGAATACGAACTACCAAGAGTTCTTTGATGAAGTGGACGTCAACTTGCTCCGACCGCCATCCCAAATACTCTTCTTGAAAGCGAATGATCCCATCACAGATGAGTGCTTCACTTTCGGCTTGAGTCAGAGATTTGGAGGGGCGTTCGCGTCGGATTCGTCGGGCTTCACTTATCGGCAGACGACGATCTACGTCGAAGTTCGCACGCTCTCGCGGCTGTGTCGGCGGCTGGCCCGCAGGTGTGACCACGGGAACGACGCTCGCCAAGACGGTTTTAATGTCGGTCAGACCTGCGGGTTTGACGAGGACCGAATCGCAGCCGGACTTGAGGGCCAAGGTTTTGTGTCCCTCGTCTTTCAGGCCTGTGACCGCCACGATCTTCGCGTGGGCAAAGGCGGGCATCTGACGCAGACGTTTCACGAGGTCACAACCATTCATGTCCGGCATGAGCAAATCGACGAGTATTAAGTCGGGCCGAAAGGCGGTCGCCACGTCAAGTGCCTGCCGCCCGCCGTAAGTCACATGCACTTGGTTACCGAGTTCTTCCACGAGCAAACCCAAGGCGTCCGCACCATCGCGGTTGTCATCCACAATCAGAACTCGCAACGTCTTCTCGGTTGTTTTCATCGTCTTCCTTCCTTTCGCTGGTAAAGTAGACGAGTCACTCCGTGACTCGAAGGTTCCAGTCACGGAGTGACTGGTCTACTGTGTCACTCGCTCCGAGACGGTCGCCAGGATCTTTTGTAACTGCGCTAAACGGGCGGGTTTGACCAAATGGTGATCGAAGCCCGCTTGCAAGGAGTTCTGACGATCTGAATCCTGGCCGTAACCCGTCAAGGCGACCAGCATGACGTTCTTGAAATCCGGCTGCTGCCTGATCCGTTTCGCAACTTCATAGCCGTTAAGACCGGGCAATCCGATGTCCAACAACACCACGTCCGGTTGGTAATCGAGGGCCATTTGCACTGCCGCCGGCCCGTCGTGAGCCGCCCGAACATCATGTCCCGATGCTTTCAGCAGCATCGTGAAGCTTAACACCGTATCCGCGTTGTCATCCACCACCAGCACTCGCAAGGGTCGTGTGGTCGGCTGGTCGGATACCGTGAGCGGCGACGTTGGTAGTGGTGCGTCCGTCGGCGGCACCGGCAGACGAACAACAAACTCGCTCCCTTCGCCAACGACACTGGAAGCCTCGACCGTTCCATCGTGCAATTCCGTGAGTCGTTGCACCAAAGCCAGTCCGATGCCCAATCCGCCTTGCGAGCGGTCCAGGGATCGTTCCGCCTGCGTGAACAGCTCGAAGATGTGCGGAAGCAGTGACGAGGTGATGCCGACACCTGTATCCCGCACGCGGATAAGAACCTGACCGGGGGAGAGGGGGAGGGCTGGAGAGCGAAGAGTTGGTTTCGCCTTCTCCCCATCTCCGTGTCTCCCCATCTCCTTGTCTTCTTCAAGTTCGACGGTCAGCCAGACATGCCCGCCTTCCGCGGTGTACTTGGCCGCATTGGTGAGCAGGTTCACTGCCACCTGTTCCAGCCGTGCCGCATCGGCGTGCAGCCAGATCGGTTCCGTCGGTAGTGACACGGTCAGTTCCTGCCGGCGCTGCTCGATCAGCGGGCGAACCGTCTCCACCGCATCTTCGATGATGCCACCGATGGCAACCCGTTCTCGGCGAAGCTGAACGGTGCCCGTGGTCAAGCGGGAAACTTCGAGCAGGTCATCCACGAGATGTTGAAGTTGTTTCAGTTGCCGCTCGATGATGCCGCGGGCCTGCTGCTGAATCTGGTTTTCACTCGCCCGCTGAAGACCGAGCAACTGCACGGCGTTGGCAATGGGAGCCAGAGGACTTCGCAACTCGTGACTGAGCATCGCCAGGAACTCGTCCTTGCGGCGGTGCATGTCCGACAACTCGACCGCCTGCCGCCGTTGCAACATTTCCAGTCGACTGCGATCGCGGATATCTCGAATGTTGCACTGTATGACGCGCCGGTGCGCCGACTGGGACATGTTGCTAACGAACTCAACCTCGACCTGCTGATCGCTCTTGGAATTGAGCGGTAGGTGGTCGTAGCGGATACCGCCCTTCAGGAGCAGTTCTCGAAGCGCGGCATCGTTCGCAGCTTTGTCGCGGAACAAACCGATCTCCCACAGCTCCTTGCCGATGTGTTCGGCCGTTGCAAAGCCCGACAGTTCGGTCATGAACGGATTGGCTTCGAGGATTCTCCCGGTATCGGCGTCGAGGATGAGGACGCCGTCTTTGGCCGTTTCGAAGAGCTGGTGATAAAGGGCTTCCGAGGCTTGCAGCTTCTCTTCCAACTGTTTGCGCTCGGTAACGTCTTCGATGGCCAGCAGGATCCGCTCGGTGTTTCGCTGTGGGTTCTGGATCGTACGAGCGTTGAGCAGCATGGTGCGGCTGCCCAACTGCTTGAAGTCAAACTCGAGCTGGAATTCTTCGATGCTGGTGCTCTGCGGCAGAATCTTCTCCAGCAGCTCGCGCAGCCGCGGGATGTCCCACTGGTGGTCGCCCAGGTCGTAGATGAACTTGCCGACCGTCTGGGCGGACTCGACTTGAAACACCTGGTAAAAGGCGAGATTGGCGCTTTCGACGCGCAGATCGCTATTGAGTACCAGCAGCGGATCGCGAACGGTAGCGACAATGTTCTCGGCGTAATCGCGGGCGGCGGCGACCGCTTGCTCACTTTGCTTGAGTTCGTCGATTTCCAACAGCAACAGCACCGCGCCGTCCACCTTCTCGTCGCTGGTCGTGTAGGGTCGCGCTCGCAACGAGTGCCAGCGCCCGGCCTGGTCCAGAACCTGGCGTTCCCGCTCGCTCGCCGACGACATGACTTCCGTGCAGAACGCCTCCAGATCGAGTGGCATTCTTGTGTCGTCCGCATGCACGAGGTTGTGCCGGACGTGACTGATCGGACGCCCCACGTCGGCGGCCTGCAGGCCGAACTCCTTCTCCGCCTGCGGACTAAAACGCCGGATGGTCAGGTCGCGTCCGAGCAGCAGGACGACCAGCCGCGTCGACTTCTGGAAATTCACCAGATCGTCGTTGAGAACCTGCAGTTCGATGTTCCGATGGGACATCTCGTCGTTGACGGTGGTCAATTCTTCGTTGGCCGACTCCAGCTCTTCCTTCGACGTTTCCAGTTCCTCGTTGACGCTTTGCAACTCTTCGTTGGCCGACTGAATTTCCTCGCTGGCGGCCTGGAGTTCCTCGCTGGCCCGCTCGTGCTGTTCCTCGCGGGCCTGCAGGTACTCGCGCGCCTCGACGAGGTCTGTTTCAAGTTCGGTGATGCGGCTGGCTTCGTCCTCTTTGCTAAGCGGATGCTTAGCCGGCTGTTCGGGCAACGATGCGCGGCCGGCTTGTTCGGCATTCAGAAACAAAATCAGGAAGCACATTTCAGGCAGGTTCTTAAGCGGGATGACCTCCAGGTGGACGGCGCGGGCCTCGCCGTCTTGCATGACCCGGACGTTTTCCCGACGCGTGGTTTTGTTGTCCTTTTGGGCGGCCTCAATCGTGGCGCGCAACGGCAGCATCAGGCCCTCTCGCGCCATCTTCAGCACATCGAAGCTGGCCTTGCCCACCGGCGGTTCCAGGAACCCGCCGGTCGAACCGCGAAATTGCAGTACTTGCAGCTCAGCGTTGACGAGCACTCCTGGGGGCGCGAACTGATTGAGCGTGATGCGGTCGGCCTCGCGCTGGGCGCTCGGCTCGCCACCCAAACCATCCGTCACTTGCGGCTGACCCTCGGATTGTGCCGTGGCCCTTCGCCCCGTTGAACCCCACTCACCACGGACTCGGCTGGCCGGCATATGGAATGCCGGGGTTGGTGCCGTCTTCCTGGAATAGATCTTGTATTTCTTGTCCACCGGCTGAAACAATTCGGTGAAGCCGCCAACCGATTCCGACGCGCCGAGGAACAGAATCCCGCTTGGCTTGAGCGCGTAATGAAACGTGGGGATCGCCCTCTTTTGCAAGCTCGGTCCCACATAGATCAACAGGTTGCGGCAACAGATGAGGTCCATCCGTGAGAAAGGCGGATCGCCAAAGAGGTTCTGTCTCGCAAAGACGACCATCTCGCGCAGCGACTTGCTGACGCGGTAGCCTCCCTGCTCCTCGAAGAAGAACCGGCGCAGACGATCGGGATTGACGTCGTCCGAGATACTCTTGGGGTAATGCCCGAAACGGGCCTTTCCCAAGGACTTTTCGTTGAGGTCCGTGGCAAACACCTGGATGTTGCGTCCGCGGGGCGACTTCTCCGCCGCCTCCATGAAAGCAATGGCGATGGAATACGCCTCCTGCCCAGTGGAACAACCGGGTACCCAGACGCGGATGGGTTCGTCGCCTGGCTGCGTCAAAAGTTTTGGCAAGACCTCGCGCTGCAGCGTTTCAAACGCCTCGGGGTTGCGGAAGAAACTCGTCACATTGATGAGCAGGTCGGCGCAAAGCGCATCGAGCTCTTTGGCGTTCCCTTGAAGAAACGTGGCGTAGTCGTCCAGCGGGTTCTGCTTGTTGATGACCAGCCGCCGAGTGATGCGCCGCTGGATCGTGCCGGATTTATATAGCGTGAAATCCACGCCGCAATGAGTGCGCAGCAGCGACAGTGCTTTGGCGTAGCCGTCGCTGGAAAGTGGCGAGTGGCGAGTGGCAAGTGGCGAGTGGGAACTGGGCAAGGAAGCATCACCGTTAGCCTGTTCCTTCTCACTACCCGCCGCTTCGCACTCATCACTCTTTTCCTTCTCGTCACTCGCCACTCGCCACTCGCCACTTCCCACATATGGATGCTTTGCAATCCGCGCGAGTTCTTCGGCGATTTCTTTCGGCGAAAGAACGAGGTCCACACATCCCGCGGCGACGGCGCTGTGTGGCATCGAGTCGTACTTGGCCGAATCATCCTGGGCGAAGGTGATCCCGCCCTCCGCCTTGATCGCTTCCAATCCCAGTGTGCCGTCGCTGGCTGTACCCGACAGAACCACGCCAATGGCCCGCTCGCCGTGGTCCGCCGCCAGCGATTCAAAGAAGGAATCGATGGGCCGATGCGGCGTGCGCGTCTTCGGTCGTGGCTGGAGTTTCAAAGAGCCGTCGGCGATGCTCAGGTTCGTGTCCGGCGGAATAATGTAGACGCAGTTGGGCTCGACTAGTTGGTTGTTGGTGACATCGCACACCGGCAGCGACGTGGCTCGCGAAAGAATCTGCGTCAGCGCGCTTTCGTGTTCCGGATCGAGATGCTGGACCAGGACGAAACCCATGCCCGTGTCCAGCGGCAGCGCCTTGAGCAACTGCGTGAACGCCTCCAAGCCACCCGCCGAGGCACCGATGCCGACGATCGGGAACGACACCGCAGCGCTGCACTCGTCGCGCGAGACCGAGGCCTCGTCTGTAGATGCCGGCGATTCGACAGGCACTTTCGCCTTCGCTGAAACAGACTTTTTCTTCATGGAAGAGCCTCCGATGTCTGGGGTGTGGAAAACTGTCCTGCCAACTCAATCTCAATCAGCGGTGGTGATGACCGCATCGCCGATACTCGAGAGCGTGACGTGCAACCACTTCCACTGCTCGGGACGCAGTTCATCCGGCGACGGGCCGGGGTTTGTCACCTTGCCAATTCTCTTTTCACTCATGGCGTCGCTTCCTACTTGAGTTTCACCGGTCTTGGTCGGCTCCCGATTTGATTTTTCTCGTTTTACGGCAAGCCGAAAGCGACTGCCCTGAGCATGCCGCAAAAACCGTCGCCTAAGGCTTCCCGTTAAACGAGGATGTTGTTTTCTTAGGCAGCTTCAAAGTGTTCGCGAACGTGGGCCACGATCTGAGGATTCGTCACCTTGTCTGCCGCCTCCAGTTCCACGACGTGCGCCGGAAAGTTCTTGCTCTTGAGCCGCTTTTGAAACTCGCCCTTCGCTTCACCAGGGCCAATGATCAATACCGAGTCGGCGTCACGAAGGGCCGTGAGCACCGCGTCATAAAACGTCTTGAGTTGGCTCACAAACGTGTGCTCCAGCGTACTCTCGGCCACATAGCCCTGGCGACGGTCCGGCTGCTTCGAGCTTGGGCCGCCAGCCGGCGCAAACGGCCTGACAACATCGGAGTTGATCTGTCGTGTATCTTCTCCGTTCTCCGAAATCCGGACTACGACCGCCTTGCGATGGTCAATCCACACACCTGCTTCGTTCTTCATTTCATTGCCTTTTATTATTCCTTTGCTTTCGTTCCTTAGCTCGATCGTTTTCAACACCATAACCGCTGAGCCCCTTCATCAATCTCAGCAACCCGTAACAGAGCCAACCTATGAACCGTAAGGCAGCGGGCCGCTGTTTCCAGCCATCGCGCATGATCCGCCGACCATCCGTTTCCACGGTCTTTTTCAGGCTATGCGCCAAGTTCGCGCCAAAGGCCTTGTCGTCAACAACCACATTCGATTCCAGTGCCAGTAGCAAGCTGAACGGATCGATATTCGAAGACCCCACCGTTGCCCAATGCGCGTCAATGACCGCCACTTTGGCGTGGAGAAAGCCCTTGCGATATTCGTAAATCTCAATTCCTGCATCAATGAAACTGCCATAGAGTGCCCGCGATCCATAATACTCAAGAAGGTTGTCCACCTTCCCCTGCAATAGTAAAAGCACTCGTACCCCGCGCCCGACGGCATTGATCAGCGCATGACGAAACTCAATCCGCGGCAAAAAGTAGGCATGGGCAAGAATGATTTCGGATTCCGCGTTATTGATCGCTTGAATATACGCCGCTTCAATGTCCCGGCGATGGTGGAAATTGTCTCGCATCAAGAATGCCGCGCTCATGGATCCGCCTGTCGATGTCGCAACCGGCAATGCCCCGCACCGGGCGCTCCTTTTGCGAAAAGCAGTCCATGACACCATCGACCACAAGCGATGTGCGGAAAGGCGGATCACATCCACCAGCGGCCCTTCCACCGCGACTGCGTAATCATAGCGAGGAGGCATCTCGCCAGTCGCGCCCCTGTCCTCAATAATGTTGATCCCCCCGACAAAGGCGAGTTCCCGGTCTACGACCACGAGCTTTCGGTGCATTCGTCGCAGACGCTTACGCCGTAATGTCCAAGGAGATATTTGGGGGCGGAAGATGAGCGTCTTCACACCATCCGTCCGCAGCCGGTCCAGCATGCTCCGTGGGAGATGTTTGGATCCGTAGCCGTCGATCAGAACGTAGACCTTTACGCCGCGTAGAGCCGCCCGTTTCAGCGCGTCCGCAATCCGCTGTCCGGTGGCATCATCTTCGTAGATATATGTGGCAAGATAGATTTCATACCTGGCCCGGTCGAACGCCGTTTCGATAGCAGGGAAATAGGCTTCTCCGTTCTGTAACAGAGTGACCTGATTGCCTGGCACAAAGCCAAGCGAATCGCCGGACAAGACCTTCTGATCCACACTTCGACGTTGTCGGTTCCAGTAGCGCATCACAGTAACCTGTGTCGGGAGATTGCTCCACATCGATCTAATCCCGCCGGACAAGTTTGGATCCAACAGCGTCGGTCTCCGAACGTCGCGATGTTCAAGTAATAGCCTTTACCCGAATTTGCTCCGGTCCGAATCTTCGAATTCATCAATTGGGGTTCCTTTCGTTCCGCCACGCATCCTTGGCCTCGCTTACTCTCTGCCCAAGAGCTGAATGCTTCTGATGACAGCAACTAATCACCAAATCCGCTGTCGCGATTGAAGGATTCGCTGAACCAAGTGGCAATCGCCGTCTCTTGCGTGCGTGCGCTGATCACGAACGCCAGGGCCTGCTTGACTACTTCGGCGCTGAGCCGCTTCGCCTTCGCCTCGTCTTGTTCGACTGATTGAGCGCGGTCGAGCAACTGCTTAAGGCTGAGTTGGACGTTGCCGAAATCGACGAGCGACTGTTCATCGGTCGCCCGCAACTTCTCAACTCGGCTCGCGAGTTCTGGATCCTCCCGTGAGATCGTAACGTACAAAGCAGCATGCTCGCTCTGGACTTCGCCGCGCAATAGCTCGCCCACCTGTTCGCAGGCGCCTTGGACGGTGGTCACCCAATCCGTTAAGTCGCCCGACATCAAAGGTGTTTCGAGTGACGTTTCGAATTCTTCCAAGGCCTTAACGAAGTGATTCTTCCGCTTGATAGTTGTCGGCGAAACCTGCGTGCTAGCATCGCCAGGCGAATCGTTCTGACTTTGCTCGACGACGTCGATCGCATGCTTGGCATGTTCCGGACTGCCAGCTGCATCCACCAGCGACTGCGCCGCAACTTGCGATTGCTCGGAGACATGCTCACGTTCGCTCCAGTTGGCTGAATGCGTTGCTTGCTCCGCCTTGGGGGATAACGAAGGATCGGGTTTAGGTTTGGGCTTCATAAGAACTTCCTCGCATAAAGTGACGTGTCAATTAACTGTGAGCTCTCGTGCTACGACTTTCTGGTTCCGACGACGATCAGCACGACACCGCCAGCGATTGCCAGCCCACCTAGGATCGGCGGCACGGGCCACGTCTTGTCGGACACTGCGGTGGCTGTGATTGGTCCCACATCGACCACGACGTCCCGGCTTGTATACGGGATGCCGCGATAGAACAGCGCCAGCGCTCCCGCCATGATCAGAACGATACCAATGACTGCTAAGACCTTTTTGCTCATGTATGCGAATTCCTCATTTGTTCTAGTTGACATTCGCGGAGTAAAAGGCGACTCTTAGTGACCCAATAGGAGCAACACACCGGCAGCAATGGCGAGCGCGGCCATTATCATCCCGGCTTGCTGGGCGAAGTTGATCTGGACGAATGCCAACACGCCTGATGCAATCAACCAGATGGCCAGCAAGAGCATGCCTAAGTTTTTGGTCCCAATCCAATTCATCGATTCATTCCTTTGTATGACAGAACGGCACTCCGCGGCGAAGCAGCTTCTCCGTGACGGGGTGTCGAACCTTGGTTAGCGAGTCTCGTCCAGCGCCGCGAGCAATTCTCTTCTGCGCTTTTCATTGCTTTTGAGTCTAAGGTTCTAACGGACTTTCCGTGAGAAACTTGATCAGTGATTCAATCTGCTCATCGCTTAAGATGCCGCCCTTCGCTTTCGCAAAGGCTGGCATCAGCGTCCCGTCGAGCCCGTCATCGATATGCTGCCGCCAGTCGGTCGCGTCGCGCAGCACGGCCGCCGCGCGGAGGTCAGGCACCATGCTCGCGCGGTGTGCCGCGTCGTGGCAAATCGCGCATGCGCCGAGATACAGGTTGTAGCCAAATTGTCCCTCGGCAAATCGCGAATGGCAGCTCGCACAGTCACCCCGAAACACCGCCTGCCGGTCTGTCTGCGCCAGACGGATGTTTCGACTTCGCGCGGTGGCCGGCATTCCCGCGCCACTGGACAAGCCCAACCCCGCAACTTCGTCGGCTCGCGGCAGCACTTCGGTCGTGACCAGCAGCGTCCAGTTGGCGCGACTCCCCTGAACCAAGATCGACTTCGTCACCGTGCCGATGTTTCCGGTCACGTGCATGCTGATCTTGATGTTTTCGAAGGCGCCAGGCGCGAGGGTAAACGGCATGGCTCGGGTATCGAACGACGTGCATCCGCAAGAGACGGAGACTTTCTCAATGACGACCGTTTCCTGCGAAACATTCTTCATCCGAAAGCTGAATCGCACAGGCCCTTCGCCGTCTTTGATCACGCGGCGCCGCTGCACGGCATCCCACGAGAGCACCCGCGCAGACCCATCGTCTGGGATCGCTCGCACGACGCGAGGCCCCGATACAACACGAGGCTCGACGACTGCAACCGGTTCTCGCGGCGCAGGAGTCTGCTGCGGTTCACCGCAGCAGACTCCTGCCAACAGGCTGGCGACGGGCAAAGTACACGCGTACCAGAAGTGAAACGAGTTCGATTTCATTCGGAACGCTTCGCCGGCAACCGCGGTCCCGTCTTGCTCGTCACAGGTTCGGGATTCGGATCCTCGATCGTCTTCCCCTCCGCCTTTTTGGCGTTTGGCTCGAAGCTCCAGGTCTGCTTCGAGCCAGTCAGCGTGTTGCATTCGGACCACGCCTTGAGCTTGAAGACATACGGCGTCGAGATTGTCAGGCTGGAAAACGCGGTCGCGGGTAAATTCCCGGGGACCGATTGGACCAGGGTTGGACCAGACGGATCCCACATTTCCCACGCCCACGTGTAAGGCGGATTTGTCAGCCCCGTCGGCGCAGTCAGCGTGACATCGTAGGTGCCACCCGTGCCTGGTGCCGCTTGCAGATTGAACAGCAACAGAGCCGCGGGCACCTTCACGAGTTGAACGACGGAGATGTTGTCAATCAGCAGGTCGTTGCCGTCGCCCAACCCATCCTCGGGAAGAACGATTTGCAGCAGAGCCGCTCCCGAATTGGAAGTGAACGACGCCGAGAACAGATGCCCGCAGCCGGTATCGACATCGCTGACATTGCTCAACGCGATCGGGCCGCTCTGACCGGTTACCACGATATTGGGTTTCGCCTGAATGTCGAAGCAGCATTGCGGCAGCGGCAGATACCGGAAGCAAATGCGATACTCCGGCTCCTTCACGCCTGGGAGTGTGGGCAACTCAAACTTTTGTTCCCAGATCACGGACGTCGAACCTGTCGGCTGGTTGGTCAGTCCATTCACCAGCATCACGTATCCGGAGAAATCCTGGGTGTTCGCGCACGCCGGCGGTAGCATCCAATTCCGACACGCGTCGCCAATGCCTTCCACCTTGCTCAGTATGAACGTCCCGGGAACGAGAGAACCATTATTTGCCGCCGGATGATACTCCGAGCCAGGCGGCGTGCCGTCGGGGTCGAAAGTCCGGTTCGGGACAAGGTTCTTACCGAGGCAGCAATTCGTCGCGAGGTGCGGCGTGTCTCCGCAAGCGATTCTGTAGTCGTTGTTTTGCCCGGGAATTCGGCCCTCCGGCATTGTTCCGACTGACAACGTCTGGACGCTTCCGCCGAGTGTGAACGTCCCGGTTGCGGCCAGATCAATACCGCCCGCGGCTACGTCGATACCCGGGATGGTAGTGGGATCAATCATCCCGAAGCAATAATTCGTTCCCGTACTCAGCGTGGGGCTGCTGGGCAGCGTCGCGAGCAAGCTGCCATTCTGGTAGATGTCGAGTGTGATCACCGCGGTGCCAGAGACATTGCCCGCGGCATTGCTCGCACTCGGCAGCGTATAGTTGTAGCAAACGTTTCCCTTTCCACACCTCGTGCTATGGTCGGCATCAAACGCCAGGTCGCCGGTTGGACTATCCGTGCAGGTGCCACAGAAGTTATCCACGTAAGCGTAGCCGAAGTGTCCTCCCGCGCGGCAATCCTGAGTCACAAACTCGACGGTCGTCACCTTCCCTACTTGTTTGGACAAATCAATTTGGGCGCAAGCCCAATCCTTGAACACGATCGGCTCAAGGCCGGGTCGCGTCTTAGTCTGAAAGAAAGGATTGTTCGAGTCCGCAACCACTGGATTGGCACACCCGAGATTCACTAGGCCCAAGAGTTCGATGTTGGTGCCGTAGTCGATCACGCGCACTCCAAAGAACGGTTGTCGGCCCAGATGGCCCTGCGGCTTTTCCAGCACCACGGCATACCAGAACCGTATTAACGAGTCCGACGATGTCACGGTGAACGTCTTCGAGAGACGTTCGGTTCCAAAGCCATTCACGGCGTTGCCGATGCGAACCGCGTATCCGGACGGCTGGCCGGTGCTCGTATTCGGCCCGGTCTGTTGAATCCCGACGACCGGATCGGTCCCCGCGCTGATAAGGGTCTGGTGGGCATTGGGGTCCGTGATGAGTCCAGAAACGAGGCCTGGCGACCAAATCACCGGAGGACTCAGATTCCACCACGCAAACCCAAACGCACCAGACCACTCCGCGGAATCGATGACTGGATTGAGGCCAACAGCCTCGAAATCCCCATATCCGCAGGCGGTGTTGAGTTTCGCAGGTTTTCTACCGCCCGGCAGAAGTTCCGCCGCGGGGATCTTTTCCAACTGCTGTATTCGCAAGAAATCCTGTTTTTGGAGTTGGAGGTACTCCTCAAATGACAACTCCTTCTGCTCCAGACGGTCATATGCCTGTCGATACCGCGCCTCGAAATTCTCCGGCAATGTTTTGATCGGAGCCTTTTCTCCGACTCCTGGAACTCCCTTTTCTAACTTCGATCGTACGCCGGGGAGTATATCGACCGGCTTCATGGGACCCTTCACACCGTCCGCAGGTACAGTCTTTTTTGGTGCCGACCGTACGCCGGGGAACTTCTCGTCCAGTTTCAGCGGGGCTTTCTCGTCGGGCTGTGGTTTCGGTCGCGCCGGTGTCTGCGCGACCACGATGGTGGTCAGGGTTACCGCGACAATCGCGACGAATGCAGTGAGTTTCATTTGAGTGTACCGTTTCATTTGGGTATGACGTTAGATTTGGTGTGTCGTTGCACGGATTGTGCATCCCTTACCTCTCATCCGAATTCAATTTGTCTTGCCTGGTCGACAAGCTCCTTAGCTCCTTCCGTAGCCTGACCGGTAAGCTCCACGGCCTTGTCCTTCACGGTCTCGGCATCCGCTTCGACTTTGTCGGGGTCCAAGGTCACATTGATATCGACCTGATGGCTTTCCGCGTTGGGACTTTGACTCGAAACGGTAAACCAGCTCCGGTAAAAGCCGATGGCCACAACACAGATCACTACCACAATCAGAAACGCAAATAGTCTATTCATCACTCAACTCCTTCTTTGTTGGCAAGCGAGCTGTTTCGTCGATCATTTCAAATCGCACAAAACCACATTTCATGCGCGTACTTATGCAAACTTTCTTCCTCATCGCTCGCGAGTTACTTTCAGATCGGTCGGCGGCGCATCTCGCCCCATAGGAAGGACAAAACCGCAAGGATGAGAAAGACCACAAACACAATCTTCGCTGCTCCCATGAAGGGGCCGGCGATTCCCCAAAAGCCAAGTCGTCCGGTAATCAACGCGATCAGAAATCAAGAAATGGCTGAATTCAACATGGTCAGGTTCTCCAATGAAAATGAGGTGCTTAGTTTCGCCCACTACGATCAAGGCTTGCCCTTTGGTTTATCTTTCGATGCGGCCTTCTTCGGCGCCGCCTTGGGTTCGACCTTTGGTTCTGTCTTCGGAGCGGCCTTCTCTTTGGAAGGTACCGGACTCGTTCCTACCGAAGAGTTTCCTCGCCGGCGCGGCGTCGGCACGAGATTGGAATCGACTTGAGGTTGCGCATGTGACTGCGGCGGGCGCTGGTGCTCGTCGAACGCCTCCGGTCGCTTCGCCACAAACGGAGATGTGGGCAACTTGACGCGCGCCGATGCGCCTCCTTGGGCAGACGGCGCGGCGGTTGGCTCGGCAACTTTGGCCTCTAACTGCTGTCGCTGTTCGCGAAGCGACTGGACGTCTTGTCCGCGCCGACCGAATTGCTGACGGTCACCGTCGTTGACTGGCTGGAATCGCATCGAACTGTCGGCGGTCTTCCTGAACTGATCGAGCTGCTGCGCGATTACGCTCGCCATGTTCTGCGACTTCGGACCGTTTCCGCCAAGCTGCTGCTGCGCCGCAAACGTTCGCGGAGGCCGAGCCGCCGCGTTGGCTTGCCGGTGGGTAAAGTCCGCTTGCACTTGGCGATTCCATTGGCCGTTATTGCGATTTTGCCAGTACTGCTGAGCATAAAACGGATCGTATCCCGAGCGGCTGGAGAAGAACGAGAACCACGGCGAGAACCCGTTGGACGAGTAGTTGGAACCGTAGTAGTCGCCAAAGTAGTAGTGGCCGTAGCTCGGTCGCAAGAAGAGATGGCTGGCGAACACGGCTGGATTGATCACTGTCGCAGGCCGGTAGGAGAAGCCTTGCTGCGAGTAGCTGTTGGAATTGAAATACACGGGCGCGAACAACACACCGCGCCGGGCAACCGTATAGTCGTAGTAGCCATCGACGAACAAATAGCCGCGAGGCGTCCAGACATAATGCGCCGGAATCCAATCCCAGTTGGATTGCCCAGGTGCCCAGTAGCCGGGCCGCCACGCATAACGGTTCTGCTGCCAGAGCCAAGTACCGGGCAGCCAAATATGGTTCACCGAAGGCGCTGGCACGTTGGGACCGGACTCGACGCTCGCCGGCGGCTCGGGCAGGTATTCCGCTTCGGTCGATTCGCTATCGGCCCAATACCCGGACGTCCACTGCGCGCCTTGTCCGGCGCGGCCCCAATATCCAGGCACCCACTGGCGACCCGGCGGCAACGCCCGCCATACTCCGCTGACCCAGAGGAAATCCGTCCGCTCGTCATCCCAGGCCCAGTAACCGGGAATCCAGGCTACGTTGGTTCCCTCGGGACGCTGGTCTGGCGGCACTTCCTCGATGGCGACCGGAGGCATTTTCGGCGTCACGATTCCCGGTTCGGGATCGAAGGTCACCGTTTCCGCGAAGGCTTCATGCACGGGCCCGCGTGTGAGCACTTCCATGCCGTCATCAATCTCTGTCCGGCCCCTGGGCACGCCACTTAATTGCCCCCACGCCACTGCCGCGCCCAACAGGAAGGCGACCAGGAAATACGCATAAAACTTCATGATTGATTCCTTTGAGTGTGTGAGTGACGATGAAGCAGGCGCTGGCCAAGGGCCAGCGCCCGGAGCTATCGCTATCAGCCAATGCTTACAGGCTGGTGAACTTCAGATTCTTGTCGATCGCTTCGATCCGAATTGCCGTTTGCGGAGTCTCGCTCTCGGATGTCACGCGGATCTTCATGCCGGGCTTCAAGTCCGATGACTTGCAGACCTGGCCGTCACAAGTAATCTTCGCGTCGGCTGCCAGGGTGCAGGTTTGTTCTTTCTTGCCCTGTGGGCCCGTCATGATCAGCTTGGTGCCGGCGATGCTGACGACTTGGCCATCGTGCGTGTCGACAAACGACTTGTTCATGTCGATCGCTTCGATGCGCGTCACAAGATTCGCATCGTTCGCCTGCGTCGTGACGCGGATCTTCGTTCCGGCCTTGAGATCCTCGGCTTTGCAGGCTTTGCCGTCACAAGTGACCTTCGCTGCGGCGGTCAGCGCATGGGAATGCTCCTTTCCCTCCTTGCTCGTCATCACGAGCTTGTTGCCCGTGATGCTGACCACCTTGCCAACATGCGTCGCTTCCTGGGCCTCTTTGGCGTCCTTGGCATTGTCTTCTGCGAACGCAGGCGCGATCGCGACCAGCAGAGCCAAAGCCATCGCACTTCGTGAAAACATTCGGTAGTTCATCTTCTGTGTCTTTCTCTTGTAAAACTCCTGCGGACCGTTCACGAAAGCAGCCCGCCTTCGCGTTCGACCGGCCCTTGCGAGCCAGTGATTCGTTTGGTCCTCGCTGGACTGCCGTCCGTTCGTCAACTCGACAAGAGTTTGAAACTTCCGGCACTCCTCCACATCATCAAAAAAGGCATCGGCGCCAGAGCACTGTGGCAGTCCGTTACATCCGTGTCTGTCGTAAGGTTGGCCATGCGTTGATGGACCGAACCACGTTCTCCGTAGAGAGTCCACTGGTAACGAAATGAGTGCGTCCGGCGCTCCCGCCAACGACTCAGTTCGTTAAAAGAACCCGCCGACGCCACCGTAGTTGCCAAAGCCACGGGAGCCAAAACCGATGCCGATACCCACACCGCCGTACCCGCGCGGGCCATAGCCGAAGTTGCCGTAGCCGCCGCGGTAGCCATAGCCGCGGTAGCCATAGCCACCGTAGTTTCCGTAACCGCGGGTGCTGTAGCCGCGAGTGCTGTAGCCGCGACCGCTGTAGCTGTTGCTGCAGTTGTTCCTGCCTTGGGCTGGCAGTTCGGTGGTGCCGAAGGTCAGCGTACACGCCGCGACAACCACGGCTAAGAACAATAGTTTTCGAGACATTGCAAAGACTCCTCTTAGGTAAGGCCAACATGGGGCCCACGCGGGCCGAGACTTCTGTGAGGAACAAACCTCCAGGAATCATTACTCAACCAACTTCAATATTTACTTCGATCCTTTCGGACTGGAATCTCGAAGCCTCAAATGCCTCACGTATGGCAACCAGTGCCAATTGCCTAACATGATGCGAGTCGGAGCGGCCGTGCACGACGATCCGCCCGTCCACGGTCTCGACCCGCAAGTTTTGAACCCGACCGCCGGTCCGCTTTGCGATTGCAGATTCCAGGGGGCCGGTTTGTTCTGACAAACCGAAACGTTGTCGGGGATGCGCTGCCAGAGTGCGGAGCTTCGCCGCCAATCGATCGGGGGCCAGCGGTTTGAGGTGAAAGCTGCTGACCGGAAATTTCGCCACGCGGCTCAAGGCATCTGATTCGCGATGCGACGTCAGGACCATGACGGGAATGGCTGCAAGCTGAGGATCCTCGCCCATCATCGCCAGCACCCCGTCGCCTCCGCCCCACGGCAAGTGCGGCTCGATCACGAGCACATCGGGCACTCGCTCGCGCAGCCGAGCAACGCACGCCAAACCACTGCCGACCGTGGCCACATCGAAGCCCGCCTGCGCCAGCGGCTCTCGATACACGGGCTGCAGCTCTTCCTCGGGATCGGCGATTAAAACACGAATGGGCTTCGAACTATTCAATCGCAGTTGCAGTACAGCATTGTCATTCATCGTGGAATTCCTTCCTTGGTTATCAAAATCCGTCGTGGCTTATTGAATTGCTCGTTCCAGTGACATCTCACGATTGATGCCAGCGTTGATGCGGGAGTGTTCGTCGATTGGCGTTTGCCGTCTGGCGGCGTTTGGCACTTCCACTCCCAAGGCACTGGCCAGCGCAACTTGATGGTCTTGTTCTTGCACCAGGATGCCGCGGATGTGTTCGGCCATCGCGTATTCGCCCAGTGCCTCGCACTGCCGCACTCGTTGTCGATAGTGAAAGATCGTATCTGTCTCGGCGTCCAAGTCGAAACGCAGCATGTCTTCCGCCTTGGCCGAAGTTCTCACCGGTTGGGGCTCCGTTACCGGCATCCCACCCAGATAGTCAATCTGTCCGGCGAGGATCAGCGCGTGTGAAAGCTCTTCCGCAGCATGCTTCTCGAGTTCTGCGGCAATGTTCATGTACGGTGCGCCCTTGATCACCTTTGAATACACCACATAGGAAATGACGGCCTGGTATTCACGCGCCAGGTATTCGTTGAGCAGGGCCACGAGGTCTTCGCGCGTTACATGCACCGCGCCGTTGGTTTCCGCGAGTTGATTCGCCATAGTGACTTCCATTTCTGCCGCAATCCTGCGGACACTGTCTCAGGGGCGAGAACGAAACGAAATCAAATGCGCCCCATCAGTAGCAGCACGACAACGACCAACACCAACAATCCAAGCCCGCCGCTTGGGCCTTAACCCCAGCTTCGGCTGTGGCCCCAGGCAGGCACCGCACCGAGAAGCATCAGAACTAACACGACCAGCAAAATGGTTCCTAACAGTTCCTAACATCGCAAATCTCCTGCAAGGGAAAAACACATTCGGCAGGGGCGATCGCCGCATGCCGCCAACCGTACTTACGCCAACGCTCTATTTGCGATGAGCCGATATCGACGCTACTTCACGCTCGATTCGCCGCAACTCACACGCATCGACCATACACCCAATCGCATCGCCAATCGTGCGCATGCGGTAAAGAACCACGTCCGCTATCACAACGTCGAATTCTTCTTCTAAGTCCAAGGCCAAGGCCAGCAGGTCGATCGAATCAACACGCAAGTCTTCGAACAACAACGTTTTCGCCGTGAGCTGTTTGCGGGCAACTCCGAAACATCGTGCAATGACGGCATACACCGTGTCCGTATCTAGCGTGTCGTGGATAGCACTCGCACTCTTCGAGTCAACCATTTGTTTGTGAATCCTTGCCCAGTGTCACTTTCCGGCCGACCGCGTGGGCAGTCCGGTTCTGAGCTCGCTGTAGATATCTAGAAACAGCACCCCAACGAAGGCGCCTATTAGAACCGAGACGACCATGATGAACGCGTTCCTTGCTTGCGACTACGATCTGACACGCGGTCTCTCCTCACTCACTGCTGACTCGATCAGACCCTTCACATTCGTGCCTCAACGCCAAGTAGTGGCTCGGTAGAGTTGTCCACCCTCGGCTTGCTGCGTTTCGGCTTGCCGTTCTGTGGCGCGTCCTTCAGAAACGCACTAAGCAATTCTATTGGCATCGGGAACACAATCGTCGTGTTGTTCTCGGCACCGACCTCGGACAGAGTTTGTAGGAATCGCATCTGCATCGCCATGGGATACCCCTCCAACGTTTCCGCCGCATCCCGTAATCGTCCCGACGCTTGAAACTCGCCTTCGGCGTGAATGACTTTCGCGCGGCGCTCCCGTTCGCTTTCCGCCTGCATTGCCATGGCCCGCTTCATCGTGTCGGGAAGGTCCAAGTGTTTCACTTCAACGGCGAGTACTTTGATGCCCCAAGGGTCCGTCTGCTTGTCGATCATTTCTTGCAAGCGACGATTAATCGTGTTGCGATCTGCGAGCAGTTCGTCAAGCTCCGCCTGTCCCAAGATACTGCGCAATGTCGTCTGCGAAACTTGGCTGGTCGCATATAAGTAGTTCTCAACCTGCAGCACGGCCTGCATGGGGTCGGTCACACGAAAGTAGACGACTGCATTCACCTTGACCGACACGTTATCGCGCGTAATGACGTCTTGAGCCGGCACGTCATCAACATGAGTTCGCAGGCTGACCCGCGTCATTCGGTCGATCGGCCAAAAGACCATAATCAGCCCGGGCCCTCTTGCACTTTCCAGTACGCGGCCAAGACGGAACACGACGCCGCGCTCGTATTCGTAGAGAATCCGAATGCAGCTCAACAAGTAAACCACTACGCAAGCGACGCCAATAATCGGAATGTAGATGGCAGGATTGTCCATGGAAGTTTCTCCTTCGTGTGAGACAACGTGTTAAGTGCCGACAACGGCCGGCTGTGATTCACGCGGACGCGACATACTCAGACGGATCCCTTTCGAATGCCAGTAACGACTCGTCCGTGTAGAAGTAATAGGTGCGACCCTCATATTCCTGTTTCCCGACGGCGTCCGTCTTCGGAAACCGAATGTTCATTACAACGTCGGTCTCCAGGTGTTTCTGCTGGTATTGGTCGTGAAAGTGAAGCTCGAAAAAGGTCCGAGTGAATCTGACCAACTTGTCTTCGATCCATCCCGCGATGGCATCTTCGTCGGGATGGCTGATTGGGACGATGAGTTGATCGTGGTTGTCGAATTGGAAGAAGATCGGAAGGATCTCGAGCCGGTAGTCCATGATGGCGTTTTCGACAGGGCCGTCATGCCCCACGCGGAAGGACAACTGAACCTTCGCCGGACATGCGTCGGAAAATGGAATGGACAGTGTTGTCGTTCTACCGTGAAATCCCCGCACATCGAGGCCTTGCCCTTCCAGGCTCACGATCTTTTTGATGTCCTTGAAGACCTCCACCTTCGCGAACGACTCGAGGCGTGGCAGCAAGATTGCATGGATGCGATCCGCCAAACTAACGAAACCGATGAAGCGCCGTTCCTGGCCTGCAAAAGCCTCAGCCGCCTTGGTTTGAAGCGACCGGACTCGTTCTCGGGCCGTGGAGACCTCTGCGCCGAGACGCTCAACGAACGCATCTACCGAGGAAACCATCGGAGCCGTCATTTGGCGGGCAGTTTCGGGAAGAACTCTTATGGATGAGCTTGTTGACATTGAAATACTCCTGATAGTGAAAAGTTCCGGCGGCATCCTGAGTTTCGATTTCCTAATTCAACCGCTGTGCAAAGTCGTCGACCTTCGTCTCCGCCTGAACTTTCGCGTACCCATACCGTTGTTGGAGCAGTCCGGAGAGCAAGTCTCGTTTTCCCGCGATCGCGGCTAAGTCGTCTTCGCTCAATTTGCCCCAGGTCAGCTTTATCTTGTCGCTCACCTGTTTCCAATTGCATTGGATCTGATCCCAATTCATCGACTCGACTCCTTGAAAGAGAACGGCTTGTCTTACTTGACTCTCAGCACGGTCCATAGAAATGCTCAACCGGCGTGCTATGTTGCCATGCGATGTCATCTTTCGGTGTGTCCAATGCCTGGGCGATCTTCGCTCGCTGGTTCGCACTCGGTGTCCACCGGCCGAGGTAGATGGCTTGTAACCGTGTAAGATCCACACCGCTTCGCTCAGCTAGACTCGGCAAGGAGACGCCTTTTTGTCGACACAGTTCTTGGATACTGGTTGGCATTAGGCTGCCACTCTGTTCGTGACGAGTCGATAGCCGAATAGCAACAGCAACGCGCCTCCGATGGCGACCAGTAGGCTACGGATGTCGAAGCCGCTCACCCCTCCGAATCCAAGTACGGTGCCGATCATTCCACCGACAAAGGCGCCAGCGATTCCCAGGAGAATTGTGACGATCCAGCCTCCTGGATCTCTCCCCGGCATGATCCATTTCGCGAGGATTCCGGCAATCAGCCCAAACACGATCCATAACAAGATTCCCATCGCAGTCTCCTAACGACAACTGAGTAAGGCGTCATTCGTGATTAGCGATTCCAGCCACGTTGGCCGAGTCGGTCGAATGACAAAGTTTCCAATCGAATTCAACACTTCCTTCGCTGCTCATGCCGCAGCTCTCGGCTCTTTGTCGCTCGCCGTACTTACCGTTCGCTTCTCAACGGACACAATGTGGCCCGCAGTGAGGACACCCAGCGCAAAACCGATAATCAATGTTCCGAACAACAGGGCGGCGTTCGGCATCGTTACCGTCAGGAACAGCAGATTTGTTTCGACGGCTTGCGTGTTTTGCAACACGACGATCAAAACCAGCAAGCTGGTCACAGCAATGGCCACTAACTTCACTTTGTTCATATTTCCCTTAAACATGGACTACTCCGAGTCTCGTTGAGGGCTTGAATTATCTTGAAACATTAGGTTTAGGCGACGGACGAAATCCGTCGTCATCGCCGCGCTCGATCGCATCGCGATCGATATCGGCGTCTGGATCCGCGTCCTGAGTTAGCAGAAACACTTGCACCATCGCACCGGTCGAGAACACGTGGACGATGGCGCCCGTCGCGGTTTCGACTTCCACCACCGCTTCCCGCACTTGGCGGCCCGTGATCCGCTTGATCTCCTGTCGCATTTCATCGGTCGAGTCCGCAAACAACCGACGATGAAACTCTTGCACCTGAGCGGAACCTTTTGGGGTTCCGGCCAGGGCCTTTTCGGCTGGCGTCAATGCTTCGTGAATCGTAATGACCAGCGTGTCTTCGCCGAGCACGACGTTCACTGCTTTGGGAGCGTGGCCAGTCCGCTGCTCTTGGAAACGGCTGGCCAAGCGGGCGAGTTGCTGCGCGAAATCCGAATTGGTTTCGTTCATCATCGTTTACTCGAAAGCGCATAAAAAAAACCGATGAGGCAGAACACTCGCAGGTGTTCCGCCACATCGGTTTACTGTTCAACGAGCCCCCTGGCGGCGCCAAGTTGCTCTTTATCTAGTCATCCGAAAAATCGCTTCTTTGCCGGGCGAAGGATGAATTGTCGTGTCGTTGATTCATCTCCCGACGGTTGGATTGTAGACCCGAGAGTTTATTAAACAAGGGCGCGTACTTGGAATTCTCAAATTCGAAGAGTACTGGTGGGATCGAGCGCGACGGTGTTTGTCAAGCTGACCCGCGCCGCGGGCGAGTTAGAGCGAACTTAACTTCACCGTTTGCGAAGACGCACTCGCAATCGGCGGCTAGAATCGGTTTCGCCTTTTCCGTACGCTGTTTGATGTTGTGCGCGGCGACAAGTTCTCTTGGAATACAGACGCACTTTCTCCGCAATGCTGCGTCCGCCACGACTAGCTCGGCCAGATTGGAGACCGCTGATGAAGACCCAGGGAGAGATCGAAGCCGCCGTCTGCCAAGGGATGTCGCGTTTCGAGCAGGAGTATATGGGCCGCGGTCCCAAAGACATACACACACATTTGATCGGTGATCTGCTGGTGGTTCGCTTGCAAGGTGTGTTGACCGCCGCCGAACAGCATTTAGTGAAAACGCTGCCGGCCGAAAAAGGACGCGACCTGCTGAAGCAAGTCCGATCGCAGCTGATCGAGGTGGCGAGGCCGACTTTAGAAGCGTTGGTGAAGGAGATCACCGGCATCAAACCACTCAGTTTGCATCACGACATTAGCACGCTCACCGGCGAAGAGGTTGTCATCTTCACGCTGGCCGAGACGCCTTGTTTTCGCGAAACCAAGACGAGGTAGCCCGCTCGCAATTACAGCTACGTCGTGTGTTTTTCTTCGCGCTAAACATCTTCCTGATGCCGCACTGAACGCCATGAGCAAAGTCAGTTATGAAAACGTGTTGACTGACCCCGAACGCTGGCTTACCGACTGGCAGCTTCGCTGGCTGCGGCCGCGCGGCAGATTGGCACGGACCGCTCAAATGTTGTTTTATTTCATCAGCTTGCAGGGAAGCGTCATTCGGCTTCGAGATCAATCACCTTACTGGGGTGCTGCGGCTGGTCGAGTTTAGGAAGGGACGACAATGAACGGACCTGATATCCATTGTGTCGTCAAGAAAGTCGCCTCACTGATTCAGTCACGGAATCAGACCCAGGATCGCGAACAGGACGACCCGTGCGCATCCCACCAACCTCGCCGCCGGACCGACCTAAACTGCTCATACCAGGGTATGCCTTCGGTCACTCAGCCCAGGAGACCTGCAAAGTCAGGCGAGCATGATTTGCAGCCCTTTGCTGGGTTGCCAGGCAATTTGATCGGCGGAGGCTCTTACCGGCTGCTCGGAATCGGACGAGAGGCGGTGGATCGAGAGCGCGATCGAATTGAGACCGGCCATCACGGCGGAAATGCCTGGTCGCCGGGTGTGGTGACGGTCTTCGTCCCACCAGCGGTCCTTGAGAAAGTGCAGACTGTTCTCGATCTGCCAGTGTCCGCGGACCCAACGCAACAAGTCCGCCGCGGTGACTGCATCCGGATCGAGGCTGGTGACGTAGTAGTGAACGTCGTGCGAGACGACGCCAACATCAGGGCGACGCAAGAGCATGTGCAGCGGACGACCGTTGCTGTCGATCACTTGTTTGGCCGTCTTGCCATCGACCGCAACCACGCCTTCCGCCGAAAACTCTTCCCGGCACGTTTGCAACCAAGTCAGAAACACCGCTTGCACATCCGCGACGCTACACAGCGCCAACGTCCGGCTGATCGTCGTTGCCACCGGCGGCTCTTCGCGCGTAAACCCCAACGGTTCGCGAAGTTCATCCCAATGCGTGCGAGCCGAATGCACGAGCACTTCCATCTCGCGAATCCTCGCCAGCATACCCAACAACGCCAAGGCGACGATCGCCGAATAGGAATGCCTGACCCCGCGAGCCGCCCTCGGATCTTCTAGATTTCCCAACGCCTGCAACAACGAAACCGCTTGCATCAAAGGCTCCTTCCATCAGATAAGAGCCCCCCTGCACCGCACTCTACGCGAGCAACCTCAACTCGGTTCGTCTAAAATGACTTTGCAGGTCTCCGGTCGCTCAGCCGAGGACCCTGCGCGCACTGATATCTATGAAGGAGTAGGGTCTGTTCAGTTGATGCGGTTTTCCTATCGCATATTTGGGAAGCGTTTACTCTTTCCAACACAGGAGAACTATCATGCTATTCCTTGGTATCGACCAACATGCTCGTCAAATCACGATTTCGCTCCGCGATGAAAACTGCGATGTCCTGCTGGCCCGACAGGTGTCGCCGCAGCCTGAGAAGATCCATGCGTTCTTTCAGCAGCTGACCCGCGAGCGAGTACAGAACGGCGAACAGTTCGTGGCCGTCGTCGAAGTCTGTGGCTTCAACGATTGGCTGATCCGTATGCTCTACGATTACCGTTGCCAAAAGGTGATCCTCATCCAGCCGGAAGATCGGAAGAAACAGAAGACGGATCGTCGCGATGCCGCGGCGCTCAGCGAACTGTTGCGGGCCAACCGGGTGCGCCTCCTGCAAGGCAAGCCCGTCCGCGGCTTGCGGCGAGTGGACATCGCCTCCACCACCGACCAAGAGAACCGCAGACTGACAACGCTCCGCAAGGATGCCGGTCAGACGCGGACACGCCTGGTCAACAAAGTCCGGCAGATCCTCCGCCGCCACAACCTCGGGTGGGAGATGCCCACCAAAAAGTTCCCCACAAAAGCGGCAATTGCTTGGCTCAAAAAGCTAGTGTTGCCAGAGATCGATCGTCTGGAGATGGATCACTTGCTGACTGACCTGGAACAAGTCCAGCAGCGGATCGCGGATCTCGAGAAGGCCATCGCTGAACGCTGTGGTAACAGCGAAGACGCCGCGATCATCGCGTCGATGCCAGGTGTCGCCGCCTTTACGGCCACGTCGCTGGCGTGCCGCATTGGTCGGATCGAGCGATTTCCTCGTTCTCACAGCTTAGCCAACTACTGGGGCCTGACGCCCGGGTGTAGAAACAGCGGCGAAAACAATCAACGCCTGGGAAGAATCACCAAGGCCGGCAGCGGTATGGCTCGCTGGCTGCTGGCACAAATGACGCACAAGGTATTGCGGAAGGACGCTCGGTGGCGTGAGTGGTACAAACGTGTCAAACTCAGACGCGGCTCCACCATTGCTCGCGTAGCCGTGATGAGAAAGCTGGCCACGATTCTGTGGCACATGTTGACGAAGCGGCAGTCGTACGCGGACTGGCGAGCACTTGCGCCGGCAGCCGCATGAGAGTCGGCCGGACGGAGCCGGCCAGAAGATACGCCTCAAGAGAAAGAAGCCAACAACCCAACAGAGAAAGAGATACCCGTTCCAGAATTCGGCAAGGTTGTTCGATCTAGTCCGCTCTGGCGGATTGAGATCCCTCCCGTTTGGGCCAACTCGATGTCGTCCTTGGATGCAGTGGCAGAGCCTTGTTCTGTCAACTGCACGACGCACTGATTGGAGTGGCCCCTTCGGGAGGAATTCGCACCAGACACATCTGCGTCTGCCACGACCAGGCAGAGCTACTCACGGAAACCCGTGCGTGGTACCTCGCGAAGGAATGATTCGGGAGCAATCGCCATTGAAAAGAACGATCGCAACTTCCCGCTGCAACGACGACCGAAACGAATCCACATCCATCAACATTAACAACATCCCCCGCACCAACGACGACCACCAAAAACATGCGGCAACGCAAAGCGTTACCCGTACGTACTGACCCCGATGGAAACCGCTCGCACTTGACAAACTCCTTCAGGAATGGACGCATTTCCGGATCAGCCCAAACTTGCGGCGGTGGCGCACACCCCGGCGTTCAGCGCCCCTGCAGAGATTCAGGCTCAAATCGCCGAGTGATGGGGGATCGACCGTATGAGTCTGTACCCGTCCAGTTTGGATATGCTTCTCTGAGTGACTGAGCGAGCCGCTCACGACGCGTCAGATCAAGATTACAAAGAAGTTTCCGCCAAAGATTGAATTGGGCATAGTCGTGGACACGACTAAGCCGAATTCTATTTTTGGCGTGAAGTTCCGTAAAGCTAGTCAGCACAAAGCTTTGTGTCACGCTGTCTCTCGATGGTGGCTTGCGACTCCAGCCGTCGCCCCGCTGGATCGCGGTTTATCGATCGCTGCTCGGTTGGCGAATCGACAATCGGAGGTGTCTCATGCCTCAACTCGCTGATCCTGCAAACATCCGTTCTCGTCCAACGTCGGTCGTGCTCGGTGAACTGGCGATTGCCGCCGGTCTCGTTGGTGAATCAGTGACAATCACGTGCGACCTTCCAGCGAACACGTTGTGTCGGATTTGGAAATACTACACGCGATCGCTCGGTGCTGGCAATGTGATTCATGTGCGGGCGAAGCGAGATCTCAAGGACTTCGCACTTCGCGTCGCGAGTGTCCGAGCTGTCTTTGTCTATGTTCCGCGACTGTATCAGGAAGTTGCCTGGACGATCCAGATGGCGGGGACCGTTGCCATGAGCTCTTGCCCCGCCGTGTTCTGTGCACTTCACCATGACGAGCCGGACTTGGATCCGGGACTTACGTTGCCGCTGACGAATGATGAGCATGAAGTTGCCGCGATCCACACTTGGGTGGCGGTTCACGCTGAGTGTCCCGTGGTAGAAGCTGCATTGCCTTCAAGCATCGAGTACGACGGTCGATTGGAAGCGATCCTTCGACCTAGTTCATCAGAAGGCATTGGCTTGGGTTTCCGAGAGCAGCGTATCGTTGAGGCACTTGTTGAAGGTGCGGCCTTCCTGCATTCAACCGCAAACCAAGATAGCGACAGTCTCGTGACTACACTGACTGACTACGAGTTCGTCCGGCGGCTCCTCTGTTCGCAGGTCGTTCGGCCAAATCGAGAGCTTTGCGAACCGCTGGCCGCGGACATGATTCGCCGTGCCAATGTCTACTTGTCGGTAAAGCTCGGTGGCGACCGCCGCAATCCGTTCCGGGTCGAAGACGAAGATGGCTATCGACGGTCTCACAGCAGTTCCTTAAAGCGAGACGCTATCACGCGGCGAGAGTTGGCTGACCTTGGTAACGTCCATTCACGTATGGTTGCTACTTTGATCGAATATCTTCAGAGAGCCGACGATGGTTACGCACGTTATCTGCAGATGGGCTGCACCGGTGAATCGACTCCGGAAAGCAGGTGGCGACGTCTATCTGCTCGCGATTTGGCGAGACGACTGACGTCATGGTCGTTGAAACAAGTGCGAACGCACTTCGACCGCCTTCACCAACGGGGGCTGATCACCGCTGAACGCGAGAATGCGAACGGCCCTTTACGCTATCGCCTCCCGGAGGAACTTGAGAATGTTGATTCGCCGTATTCACAGTTACCAATGGTTCGGAATTCAAGACAAGGCCACACGACCGCTTGACGGTTCGCCTTCGCCTGCTTTCTTCAAGGGCAGACCGAATTGGTCTACTCACAGAGAGTTACGATCAGGTGGCCCTTTTGCCCACGGCACGCAACGTAACTTCGTGTCCCGGGGTTCATAGCAATACACTGACAAGCGTAGAATACACGCATCTGCTTTGTGGGGACAAGGTTCGAAAGCGACACCAATTTCAAGAGCAAGCAAATGGCCCGTAAGAGTCCGATTCGAAGGACTGTGACACGTCTAGAGCGAACTGCCTATCACGAAGCGGGCCATGCGGTCGCGGCGTGGCACTTTGAACTCCCAATAGGAACGGCGACGATTCGTCCAAACAAAGAGAAGGACACTCGAGGCGAAGTGGTTGTCGGTAACCAGCTCAATGGATGGCAACCTGGAGATGGACCTCGCCGTCAACTGCTCGAAGAACGCATGGTGGTGGACTATGCAGGTTACGCTACTGAACACGTTCTCGACGGGGGAATCGGTGACTACGAAGTGTATGGTAATGACGCCGTCAATCCACGCTCCATGATGAGAATTTATAACTTGCATCCACCTGGCTGTCAGAGCGAATTCGACGAAGCTACGATCGCCCCATACGAAAAGCGACTCAGACGGCGAGCCTTTAAGTTGATGAAGGAGTTCTTTCCTAACGTCGAGAAAGTGAAGGAGCTACTTCTCGCGCGCCGAACGGTCAATCATGCCGAGATTCATGCGGTGCTAGGTGATTCAGACAGATCCTAGTACGCCTCGGGCGGAACTGTGCGGAAGTTGTAAGATCGCCTCGCACTCGGAGTTAAATCGTTCCCGGCGCAGCAAATACAAGCGTCGACCCCGTCCGACGTAAGTCGCCGAGTTTCCAGACCATTATGAGCGACGTCCGGTGGTTACTGGTAGTTTCGCTCTACCCGAGCGATCAGAATCGACGCTTTGATCCCCAGGGCTTTGCTGATGCGAAAGAGTACGTCGAGCGTCGGGGACTTCTTGTCATGTTCGAGCTGGCTGATATAGGTACGATCCACCCCCGCCTCAAACGCCAGTGTTTCTTGCGTTAGGCCCGCCTGCTGCCGTGCTTTCCGTAGTTCCTCACCAAGCATGCGGCGAGAGTAGCTTGACGACACAACTAAGTCTGTGGACAATAGTCTACACTCCGATAATGCGACCCTACGGAGTGGAGGCTAGACAGATGGCAATGAGTCGTCGTGAGCTGCTAACGATGGGAACTCGTGGCGGGGTGGTGGTCTTGGCGTCTAGTGTTGTTTGGGGGCGAATGGTCTTCGCACGCCACCAGTTGGCCAGCCGACTCATGGACGAAGCAGCTACTCCGCGAAGCGAATTCGCGCGATCCGAACTCGACCGACTTCCAGCCCTTGCCAGGCAAGACATCGAAGATTGGTTCCAGACGCCTTGTCGAAACTGTGCGCCGTTTGTCGACCACATCTGCTCTGAAAGCTTCGCACAAAAACTATCAAGCCTATCAAGCGAGCAAGAACGGGAGCAGGAAGTTCGCAATGCGTTCGTCGCGGACGTTGTCCAAGAGCACTTGATCTTGCAGAAAATCGAACAGATTGCAGAGAAGATCGGAGGCGAACTCGACGAGAACTGGAAGGGGTGCTGCGAAACCGTTCAGAATGCCTGGGCCCTTGAACTGCCGAAGCTGTCTGGTCCTGCCGATCAACTGGATTTGCTCCATGCTGCGGTTCCGCACATCCGAGCCCAACTTTCGGCCGCGGTATCGCAGGCCGAAGCGGCAAGCCAACGACCCGTTCTGTCGACGGTAGCAATGGACACCATTCGGCTTGAGGTGGCGGTGCTTATGCTGGCACCAAAATCTCCTCAAGTGGCGATTCCACTATCAGTGGCAGTCGCGATCTTCGGAGCGTGTAAATATCTGCTGGGACTGATAAGCAGTCGCCCGGCGAACTACCGCAAGGCAATTTCCGGTCGACTAACACAACTCGCTACCGACATCGGGCGACAAATAGAACGCGAAACGCGGCAGCAAATCTCCGTGCTTCATCAGTGGCAAGACAAGGCCTTAGAGAAAGTTGCTCGAGACTATGCGAATGCACAAATCAACTTGCTTTCGTGAAACTAACGGAATGCTGGTCGTCGCCGGCGTCATAATTGCCTTATTGGCGGGGTGCTCGAAGTCGGACGAAACGCTGCAAGAGCACTTCGTCCGGACTCAAGAAGACATTGCGACGCCTGACGGCGAGATTCTTCCAGAAACGGTCACATCGGACGGCGAGTACCTTCAATATCGCACGGATGGCGGTGGACATTGGCGAATCAAGGCGACTGAAGAGTCGGGCAACTACCGATACTCCGATGCTCAGCGATTGCCTACTGTTGACTCTTCCGTCGCCCCGGATAGCTAAAAAGATGCCTACGCGTGGAGCCCATGTCGGGCTCCACGCGTAGGTTGGATCTGTACCGCTCCAATTGTTGTTCGATGCGGGCGAAATGTTAATCACCGCTCAGATACCGCATAGGAGCTCCAAGAGTTCCTCGCTGGTAGTCTGCTGCGCCGGAGTAAGCTTCGCAATTCGGTGCAGGCTGAGTAACTCACGTAACACCGTCGCACTTGCGTTTTGCCGATCGTTCTCCGAGACGTCCGCCGGTAACAGCGTGGAGGCGGGGCAGATATTGCTCAATGCGATGCCGCGCCACGGGGCCACGCAAAGTGTCTCGCCGTCGTCAAGGCGATAGATGCAGTAACCATCGGTGAAGCCGACGATGCTGCCCGGAGTTCCGTCGCCCATCTCGCAGACGGGCATGCCTCGGGCAACCGCGACTTGGAGCGGTCGATGCTTGGTCCGTTGAAGAAGGGAAAGTTTTTCCATGAAAGCTCCCTTTAGAACATGTATTGAGATTTCACAAACAGTATGGATTACACGGGACGAACAGGAATCACTCGCAGATTCGAGAAGCTCACTGCGAGTCTGAACAGCCGAAATGATGCGAACGCCTATCCGATCGCGACTTCACTGGCTAACAGATTCACCGAGAGGTCGTAGTCAACAGGGATCTCGCGGAGCCAGCGGGTGAACTGATGGACCATGAAACCAGCGGCGATGCTGGCCGCATAAATCGTACTCCGCGACGTGCAAGATCCGGATTGAGCCTCGGACTGCGGGAACAGACAATTGGCGTACGCCGATCTGCCGAATTCGTTGGCCACCGTCAGGATGCGAATCGTCTCGCCCAGCATTCGGCCATCGCACCAGAACCGACAACGCGGAGACACCGTTCGCCAGATGGCCTCGCGGGCGGTGATCGAATCGACACAGCAAAACACCACTGGATCAACGTACGTCGACGGGCGATAACGACCGTGAATCGTGAGCACCTGGATGGCGGGGTCCATCAAGCGGATGTAGGCTCCCGATGCTTCCACCTTCGAGGTGCCGCAATCGCCGTGCAGATATCCCTGCGTTGTGACATTTGTCGGCTCGACGAGATCGAAGTCGATCAATCGCAACTTGGGAATGCCGATCGAAGCGAGTTGAATGGCAACTTGCCGTCCGATCGCTCCGACTCCGATCACCGTGGCGGCGAGTTCGGCGATCTTGCCTCTGGGAACAAGATCGCCTTGGCGTGTAAAACGGTTTTCAGTCAAAGTAATCCTCCTTTGTGAGTGCGGCTTCCATAGAGGTAAACCAGTCCGTGTCGTCGTAATCGAGCAGTCGCTCGTCGAGCAGCGAACTGGTGCGGCAATCCCACCACTTGGCATCCATTGAACGAACACACTCCAAATACTCTTGCTCCCAGGCTTCGCAATCCGAACCGGGGAATTCTGAGGTAAAGTCGATCTCCATTGGGATCGTGATCGCCGCAGCGGGACCGACGTTGAACTGCAAACGTGCATAGGTCGCACCACCCGCGGCGACGATGGCCATGATCGACCAATCCGAGTTACCGAAGCAGCGTGCAAACGTCTCTTCGTCCGTGTTACTGGGCTCGGCGGATTTGCCGGGATGGGTGTGAATCCAGACACGAGCGAACTGTTCCGGTCGCCGTCCGGCGTCGACTTGTTCGTCGAAAAAGTCGGCGACCGCCGTGTCGTCGAAGGCCACGGTCACGGTCGTACATTGCTGTTTGACGAGTTGCACGTCTTCGATCAGCAGGAGATTGTCGGCAGACGAGATCCCAAAGCCACCGATCTCCGTATCGCCGTAGTCACGAACGAACAACAGTTTGGGCCACGCATAGGGCGTGAACCGGAGTGTCGTTCGGTGACTTGCATGGCTCCGCTTCCGCCGCTTCTTTCTCGGCACAGTTGGGACATTGGTCATGGGTTTGGCAATCCTCACAGTAAAGAAGTTCACACTCGCTGCACCGTTGCAGACAAGTTCGGCAGTAGTACTCGTGACAGACTTCGCAGGCTTCCGTGCAGCCGTTGCAGAATCGCTCCGAACATCGCTGACAGACGTACGAACACTCGCTGCACAAATCGGTTTCGCATCCGTAACACGACTCGCGATCCTCCTCGCCCATGGAACATCCGCAGTCTTGGCACGGCATGCCGTGCCATTCCGCGAGCGAGACGTAGGCACTATCGGGGTTGTAGGTATCAAGGATCTGCCGCACGATGACGAAGAAGTCGAGCAGCCTTCCTTGATACAGGGCTCGTTCGATCGGCACTCGTCCCTCGCCCTCGCAGAGCGTGTCGCTTTGAACGTGCGGATGCGTTGTTTGAAAGCTTCCGCTCGCCGGATTCGCATCCAACGCTTCCACGCGGTAGGGCAAGGCATTGCCGAGTTGACGGCACTCCAGAACAATCGCGAACGATCCGAAATGAAGATCGTCAAGAATGATCTCCTCGGTGGTTACGGAAAGCTCATCGTGGCGATGATCGTACTGCACGTTTGCAAATTCAGTTCGCAATGCCACAAGATCACGATACAGGTCGCCAAATGTGATGCGAGGCGGAGGGTCCATGGACAAACTCAGTTCCCGTTGCACGACTGTCAGCCGATCCAGGAGCGTCTTTTGTGCGTCGACCAGCTGTCGATGTAGGCGTTTCGCCGCATCATACCAGCCGCGTGCGTTCGCCTTGCCGATCCGCCGCGACAACTTCTCGCACTCGAGCCAGGCCGATCGTGGCGACTGCACGGCTGGTTTGTTGCTCGAACTGGTGCGAAGCAACTCGAACAGTTGACAAGCGCTTCTCTCCAACTCACGATCTCGTCTTGTCATGCTGGAACTCCGGATAAGAAGGAACGACCGGCCGGGATGTGCGTCCCGGCCGGTCATGGTTATTGGCTAGAGGGCACCTTCGATCTTTCGTGCGGTGATGCTGATGCGATCACCTTCTTGGAGCACTTGCTCGCGATGGCTCGGCAAGCGGTTCACACGAATCAGATAGTCGTTGGGCCTGCCGGACTTCACTTGCTGGGTAAACAGTTGCTCGACGGTTGTTCCGGCTTCGACGTCAATGAAGTCGGCGAAACCGGCTCCGTCGTTGCTGATTATTAAGACGCGCATGGGGTTCCTTTCGGTGGGAGTAGTGGAGAGTGGCGTCGCCTACTGCGATGCCTGCGTTTTCGGCGGCGCTGTTGTCGCGAGCCGCGTGTGCGACCGGCACGAAGCTGTAAGTTGTGAGCATGCCGACTGTCTTCGGTAGAGCCGTAGTTAGCAGAGAGCCAGATCACGGGCTGCTCCTTCCGCGGCAAGATCACGCTCTGGTTCGTGAACGTCGTCGACGAATGTGAAGTCTCTGGGAGCTTCCTCGATCGAGAAGCCGTATCGCTTGATGGTCGCGATGGTCTCGTTGGTGACTCGGGCGACGGCACGGTTAATGTCGGATTGCTGCATGGTTGTTTCCTTGTGAATGAGAACAAGAAGTGAAGAAACCCCAGCGACACATCACGAAGATGTGCCGTTGGGGCGATAGAAGTAGTTGCGGGAGTGAATGGGCTAGGAACGCAGAAGCCAGTGGCATTCCAGCCATTGGCGTTCTGCGGCCAAAGCTTGGCTACGAAGTGTGAACGGTCCCAGCGTTGGTCCGTTCACGATGGCGAGGTCGGCGAACCAGTTGCCAACGTCATCGGGTTCGACCATCGATCCTCGTTCAACCGACATCTGGCCGAGTTTGCGAAGATCGATCAACTCGTCGTAAAGGCAGCGGACGTGACCGTTGGGTTGGATTAACAGTTGCATCGTCATCTCCTACTTCGGGGCCCGAAGGATACGTCGCCGAGGCCGATCGACGAGCAAGCCGTCGAGGACCGATTGCACGGCGGAAAGTTCCGTGGCCACACGACGACGAAGCGATCGGTCGTCCCGAAGACTTTGCGGCTGAACACCGCTGACCGTAGCCTGACATTGCTGGACGAGTTCTTCGAGTTGATCGTTGGACCGCACATTGAGCGATTGAAATCGCTGGAAGAACTCCTGCAAGTTGCAAACGGCCGTATCACGAAAGATCTTTGGCTTGCCATCGTCGTGACCGGCAAGTCGCTCGCTCAAATGGGACACGAGCGACGAAAGCTCTTCAACGAATGCCTGCTCAGCGAGCGAGACAGCTTCCTCGAAACGGGCTGCAACCCGCCGTCGTTCTTCTTCGTACAACTCGGGGCTGAGCTGCTGTAAATGTTGCGGCGGCTCGACACTCGGGAACTCCCAAGACATAGCAAACAGTTCCAGCAGAGATGGCGGATAATCGTGCTCGTCGAAGAGTTCGCCGAGTCTTCGCTGGGCGGACTGCTTCAATTCCAAGTACTCATCTTCGAGGCTCTGCACCGCTTCGCGAAGCTGTCCTTGGAAGCGAGCCATTTGCTGCTGAAAGGACTCGACGTAGTCCCGTCGAATCAACCGAATGCCCGGCTCCGGGAAGGGCAAACTGACCGATCGCCAGAAAGCCTGCGTGCGACTCTTGACTCCCGTAACGGCCCGGTAACGCCGATGGCGTGTGTCGAGCAGTCGTTTCCCAGCGTTCAAGAAGTGTCCTTCCGCACCAAACGATTCGGCGGCTTGCGATCTCTGTGCGGTCGATAGTGTCCTGGTGATTCCAAACCACTGAAAGCTGAGCCGCGCCGCCATCATCGTCGCCCGAAGGCGATTCGATGCCGGGGTCGGCGGCGATTCGATTGTCACTGTCATATGACTCAACTCCTACATATATAGTTATTCAATTCACGGAAGGATTTCGCGGCAGCTTGCGACGAACTCGCGACTTACCGGTAGATTGCGAGGCGTGATAGACGCCAGTGTTGTCCGCCGACAAGCAGCGACCGTCGGCCCAACTACGTAGCCGTTCCACCGACTCGCGAGCGGTCACCGCGACGGGCACGATGTTGTTGGCCGCCTGAATCAGCGGAACATCCAGTAATGCCGCAAGCCGACAACATGCTCGGATCTCGGCCCCGGTCCACAGGTCATCTTTCGGCAGAGGTTGTTCATCGAGACCGAACTGCTCCGAATAGATCTGCCAAATCACTTGCCGTTGGTCGGCATCTGGCAAATCGATGAAGAAGACGGAATCGAAGCGCTCGGCACGCGCGAATTCGGGTGGCAGCTTGGAAATGTCGTTGGCCGTGGCGACCACGAACACATCACTCTCTCGATCGCTTAACCACGTTAAGAAGTTTCCGAATAGCCGACTGGAAACGCCAGAGTCAGCTTGCGAGCTTCCGCCCACTCCCGACAGGCCCTTATCGAGTTCGTCACAGAATAATACACAAGGTGCCATCGCGTCGGCGATCCGCAACGCCCGACGAATGTTGCCTTCCGATTCACCGACCAGGCTTCCCATAAGCCGCCCGATGTCGAGCGTGAGAGTTGGACGTCCAGTTTCGTTTCCGAGTGCCTTGGCGAACTGGCTCTTGCCGCATCCTGGAGGCGACAGTAGTAGTACGCCGCGAGGTCGTAGTCTGGTACTTCGAGTTCCTTGACGGCGCACCGCCCGCAGACAGAATGCCTTGAGGTTATCGAGGCCACCAAGTTGATCGAACCGTTCTGTACCCGAGTGTAAACCGACAAGGCCACTCTTCTTTAGCGTTTGTGCCTTGAGGTCATTGACGACATCCGCATGCAGACATCCATGTCGAACCAACGACAGCGAAAAAGCGTTCTCGGCTTCGTACCGAGTTAGCCCAGCGGCCGATTCGAGCACTCGCGACAGTTCGTCCGCAGATGGCAGTTCGGTTTCTTCCGTAGCGATACTGCGTGCAATGTCCTCGAGTTGCGACCGATCTGGCAACTCGTGCTGTAGGACGACGAACAGTTTTTCCAACTCGGGCGGAAGTTGAATCACCGGCGACAGAATGACCAAGGTGGCGCGGTGTTGTTTTCCCAAATGGACCTGACGAGCAAGCGCCTGAACAATCTCGACCGATCCCAGAAAACGATGCATGTTGGTCAGCACAAGAACGCAGACGGTATCGGGATCGGATATGTCGTTGGCGACCCTGACCGCCGAAAGCGGATCGGACACGGACGCGTCGCCTAACTTGCACGTCGTCCTCAGCCCCTGTTCGATATCCCACTGAGCAAACATCCATGCTTCTCGATGACACAGTTGCGCGATCTCCAAGATCGCGTCTTCGTGTTCCTGGCTTTCAATCCAGACACCCGCGAAGCAGGCACGGACGTACTCCGCAAGTTGGTGCGATAGTTGCATAACATCTCCCTTGAAATTGTGAGGAGGAAAGACACGAGCGGAATGCTCGTGTCAGAGAATCAGTCCAACTCCAACGAGTTGCGCCCGTTAACGCGTCATGTCGGCGATGGCCTGCATCCAAGTGATGACCTCGCCCTGAGGATCGCGATCGCGATCGCGCAAGAGTTCAGGCGTCATGGCTTCAACCACGCGAGTGTTGAGCCAACATTTCGTTTGATTGGCAAACCGCTTCCGCGCTCGCCGCGGGAGGTGGTCCCATTCGACGAATGGCTCTTCCCCGGTAAACCGTTTCTTCGCGACCAGTTCCGCGACCGGGTCATTGTCACCAAACTGCAACTCAATGCCTGTCGCCGTTGCGAGCGCTTTGGGATGGAGGTAGTTCTCCAAGCTTCGCTTGGCCATCACGAAAGCACGACAACTCGGCCGAGCATTGACTCGCCTCGCCGCCGAGATGCGGTGACGAGTTTCAACACCGACCTCGCGATCATAGATGTGAAACTCGCGACAGCCCAAAGGTTCCAGGCGATTCACCCAAGCGGCGACGTTGCCACCACCGAATGGAATGAAGACAAGTCGTCCGTCTTGCTCCAACACTCCCAAGTCGGGTAACGTTGAGTCGCTGCGATGAAGCATTCGCGAAATGCGACGCAGGAATTCGACATCGTTGACGCCTTCGACGACGAGTAGCAGAGGTCGCATCGTCGCCAGAGTGTGGCGAGTACATAGCGTCGGTGGGGACCGGGGCATGGTGATGCTTGTCATAGGCTGTTTCCATCTTGGTGAGTGATCTTAGAGGTTCTCAGAGACTTGATTCTGCTCGTGGGCAGATTGGTAAAACTCTGGCGTTAGCGTTTCGTCGATCCGTCGACCTAGCGCGGTCTCCAGAAAGCGACTTGCCTCTTGGCATTGACCGCCGCTGAAGCCTCTCGTCTCAACTCGCGTCGTGCCATCGCTGTTGACGATCACTTCGATGAGCTTTTGTGGGCTGTCCTTCATTGGGCACCTCCCACGCAGACGGTGAGCTTTACGGACCCATCATTGAGCGGCTGCTCGTGAACCGTATGGCCTTGCTTCCGGGCTTCAAGCTTCGTGCGTTCAATCGCATAGCTTTGGAACAAGTGATCGAGTTCCGTTTGCTTACCCCACCGACCATTGAAGTTGTCGAACGCCACCTGACCAGATTCGACATCACAGATCACCGGGTAACGCCAGTCTCTTAGTCGGACGGCGTAGCCCGTGGCTCGTGAGGTGAACAATTGAATTTCCTCGTATCGAGGTGGCGGCAACTGCATCCGCCGAGTCGCCGCACCGAGTGCCTCGACGTCGCGGATTTCTGTTTGAATGTTGACGATGTGTGACAATGGACGCTCCCTTTCGTTAGAGTAGTGACTTGATGTATCAGTCCGAAGTCTCGGGCGGTGGCTCGTGAGCGTTGTCAGCGAGTCGTGGCGTATCAGACTCGTGGTCTAACGCGGGGACTTTGGTCTGCTCGAAGGCCGGTGATTCAATTGCAATCTCGTCCAACAGGATCTCCGTGATCGTGTAGTCATCTTGCTCGTGAAGCTGAGCCCTCAGCAGGTAGCCTGCCAACAACAACGGAAGTAGGCACGCCAACAAAGTTCCGATGGCTGCCACAGCATTGGCGATGATCGGATCACGATATCGCTGTTTCGCGATATCGCGTCGCTCTCTCTCTAACTCATCGTGTCGATGTCCTATCTCAACCCGCTGCTCGTCAAGCTTTCCTTCCAATTCCAAGAAGTCGCGGCGAGATTGTGCGTCGGCATCGACGAGTTGCCGCGTCCCCTCGATGAGTTCTGTTTGCAGCTCGACCGTTTCGCGGCTGAGTTGAGCCTGTTCTGACGCGTGCCTGGTCGCCAGTTCCGCAACGCGTTCACTTTCCGTCTGACAACCGACCGCCATCATGACGATGGCGATCACGATCATGTTTCTTTTCATTAGTCCTCCAACGACTTAGCAGGTGATTAACGAGTCGTTGCAGCGCCAGCCGCAACTTGCGTTCCCGAAGAAACGCAATCACGGCTGTCGCGGCTGCGACAGACAAACAAACACTGAGTAATTCGTACACACAGACCTCTTCATATTCGGGGACATGACTTAGGGACGGTCGGGTTCATCGAGGACGGTCAAACGCGTCGAATCCGATGGATTCTCGATATGAATGGCGTCTTCAAAGAAGATGCGGCAGCGAGAGTAGCGTCCGAATGGCGGCGAGCAGCCACTGACACGACCAAAATGCCTGGCTCTACTACTCAATGAATCATGACGCGAAAGCCGTAACTATTTAGGTCGCCGAAAGACGAAAGGCCGATGAATCGGTAGGCGCACACAACAGGCCGACTCATCGTCGGCCTGTTGGTGCTGAACGTCCCGCGATAACGCTTGCCGCATCAAGCGGCAGCGTCGTTCTTGGAGTCGCGGTCTTCATCGCCACGCCGCTTCTCGCGTTTGCGATCAAGCGTCTTGCGTCGCGTTCGACCGTCCGGTGCTTCCAATTCTCGCGATTCGTACCAATAGGTTATCGCTTTCGTAATCGTGTTCCTGTCGCACTTCAACCGCTTGGCGATCACCCCAAGCAACAAACCGTCATCACAGAGCTGCTTGACCTGATCGCTGATGCGTTGGTACAGAGGTGGCTCGGAGTGTTTACGCTTTAATGTTGACCGACGACTGCGACCGTCAGGCATGGTGAGAGCTCGCGACTCGAACCAGTACTTGAGGAGTTTTGTGACCTGACTCTTGGAGATACACATTCGTTTGGCGATCTCACTATTCATCAGCTTCATGTCGTAGAATCGCTTTGCCTCCTCCGATGGCCCTTCGAGCGGACTTGGGTCGACAAAATCGATGACGATCGGTTCGCTCAAATTACTGGTGGAGCTATCTTGAATCGTTTCGGGAGCCAGCGAGAATCCCGCGACGGCAGCCGCGACCGAATCGACTTTGATTGTGAAACGACCTTGCAGGTCGTGCCTCTTACGCCCGTCGTTGCTAACCTCTGTCACGACGATCTTACCGCCAACGAGATTGCGTAACGCAATCGCAGCGGCTGGAATGTCGGTGCGGAGTTCCCTGCCGAGCTGTTTCAGTTCGGAGCGGAGCCACTCTTCGGTCGGCTCGTGCGAGCCTTGTTCACGGGTCTTCTTCAATCGATCAATAGTCTTCAGCTGTTCACGTCGTTCGGAGCGCCGTTGCGAGAGCCGCTCTTTAAGCCCCGAGTCCTCGTAACCATTCTCTACTCGATCAATCAAACGCTCGATTTTGCGATCGATATCGGCCAAACAGTTCTCGGCTGCGGCCAGTTCGGCAGGACGTCGGCGCATGCCCTCGCGCCAGGAGCATTGCAGACTTTCAAAAATTGCCGCAAACCAATTGTCATCGTCAAGAATACCCGTGCCAATCCGTTCCAAGATCATGGACTCCGCCCGATCACGCCGAAGTTGTGTCTTGCAACTACAATTTCCCTTCGAATAGTTGGGACAGAAGAGGTAGCGACCGTGAGTGCCGCCGACGTGAAATGTCGCACCACATTCACCGCACTGGATCAAGCCCGATAGCAGATGACGAGGAGTTGTGCTACCGCGTTGTGATCCAGCGAGCGTTCCGTTGGGGCGACGTGTCGCAACGTGCCGCTCAATGTTGGCGTCCAGCATACGCTGCGCGGCATCAAACGTCTCATCGTCAATGATCCGCAAATATGGAAGATCTCGAATCCACTTTTCGCAAGCGTCTTCAGGGCGATCCTCTTGCCTAACTTGTCCTGTCAGCGGATCACGGGCGTTCTTTCGCTCCCCCCACGGCCACGAACCGACATATTTTACGCGTCCTAACACACCAGCAACTTGTTGATGGTGCCACTTTGGGGTCGTGGCTCGATGATCTTTCGGAGCACTGCGGCGGTTGAGTTCTCGCGTAATCCAACGAATGGAACGACCTTCACGAACGAACCAAAAGAAGATACGGAGAACCCAGGCACTGGTGACCGGATCAATCACGTATCGCATCCGGGGCTTCGCGTTCTTACCATGACGAGTGGCCTCCGTTCCCTCCACTGGTACGGTCGTGTATCCGAAGCAATGATCTCCGACAGCGAATCCAGCCAGTACCGCACCTTCCTGGCCGCGAAACACATTTGCACTGAGTTCTTTGATATAGCGTTCATGCAACAGGCTCATAATGGAGGCGATTACCTCCCAGCCATCCCGGTCCGAGTCGATGCCCTCGGTGACGCTGATCACACGTACGCCAAAGTTGTGAACGAGTTGCTTGAGCATCGGCATCGTGATCACTGACTCGCGAGCTAAACGGCTTAGGCTGTAAAAGTACAACACTCTGAACTCTCCGGACTCGGCGTCACGGAGCAACTGGTCAAGCCCGGTGCGCCGAAGTTTGGTTCCGGATATCGCTTCGTCCGCGTATTCATACTCTACTAGGAGCTTGTGACCATTTGCCTCAGCCGACGTTCGGCAAGCTCGCTGCTGATCGAGAATACCCTCTTCTCGTTGCTGGTCAGAACTGTATCGAGAGTAACTTGCCGCGATCTCGTCCGTCGTAACAGCGGAATTCAATTGTGAAGCCGCCTGTCGCCTCCGACGTGAACGACGTACTGATGAAACTGCGGCACTGTCGTTAGTGCCATCGCCAGTTTGTTGCGTATGATTAGTTTGTGTCATTTTGACTTTCCTTCTGCCGCCGTTACGGCTGCTGAATAGTGTGCAATTCCCGAGCTCACATTGCTCGCGACATGGCGGCGATTTTGCAAACTGCGGGTCGCACACCGATCGCACGATGCGAGTAATCAAGAAAGGCTCCGGCTCTCGCTGGAGCCGGAGCGTCGGGGGGCGGCTTCATCAGCACCCGATCGACTCAGATGGCGGACCGACAATCAGTCACCTGGGCTTATCTGCTTGACGGACTTGCCGCGAAGCAACTCGTTGGGCATCGAGGGTCCGGTTCCATTTCTCCAACAGCAGGTGGCCGAACACGCTGGCGAACTCACGTTGCTCGTGTGACAAATCTTGAAATTGGCGACTGTCGGAGTTCGCTGGCTCCACACTTGCATTTGACACTTGCATTTACGAACCTCCCTGTGCTTCGATTGCTCAAAACTAGACGTGCAGAACGCTAGAGGAAGGTAGCAACTAGCAGAGTTGCCGACGCTAATCCTTCCGTCATCAAGTAATTGTGACGCAAAAGACCGAATTATTTAGATTGAAGGCCTCACCTAGACTGGTGCCCAACGAATCGTCAGAGATCGAGCGCAGTCTGCCAGAGATGCGCGGTCTCGCGCGGCAACATTGAACGAGGATTGGGTCCCTAGGTCACCGATGACGTTTCGTATTCACCACAACCGCGAGCGCGATTTCAAGGTGGAACGTCTTTCGCAACACACTGTCGCGAGGAGGGAAGGTAACCGCTCGGCGTATTCCATTGCACCGACGCGAGACTCACGCAGCGGTCGGTGGGAGCCGGGTGTGGAAGCAATCTGCGATTACATTATGCAAGGCTCGGCCCACCTACGTCCCAAGCACCTTGATCTCAACCAGGCAGTTGAGCCAGGTGCGGGACGTGGGGGCGATACCGGGAATTTGTGAGAGCCTAACTGCGGCAAAATACGGCTAGCATGCGGCAGGCTACGGAAACCACTCGCCGAGAGCCTCAAGTCCCTTGAGCTCAAAAACTCGAATCTGCTCACGTGGTAGTTGCAATTGCTGGGTTCCGCGACCGACGACTTCAATCGAATCATTTAAATCGACCGGAAACTCAGGCATCTTTGTAAGACGGTGCTTCAACTTGGCGACCGTGCCCGCGCTACCGTTGAAAGTATCTCGGTCGACCGGCTGTCCAGCCTTTCCGTGGCGAGCCAACTCCCATAGGAACGCCCAGGGCTCGCCGTATTTAGCGAAGTCAACTTCTACCTCTTCGCCTTTCCAGTAGGCAGCACGGGGCCGCTCCACAACAACTAAGCCTCCCCCGGCGACGGCCATGCGGATGGCTTCGTCGACATCGACACTTTCTCCGATTTCCACAAGCAAACTCTCGTAATCCTCTTGCGTAAGACAGTCAATCTTCTTGGCTACGTCCAACACGGCTCGATAGGGATTTACGCCACGCAATTCAATCCACAAGGCGACGTTACTCGGCCAGCGTTCACGTGCCGCCTTCAGATCGCCGCCGAGCCGTTGTCGATCTAAGGGCAATAGCCGTTCCCACAACTTAGCCGCACAGGTGGCTCCTGCAATTTGCGTCGAAAGATATCCCAATCGCTCCGCAGCCCACTTCGAAAGCTCGGGCTCGTAGATTGTTGAAGTCATCTTCAAAACCTCCTTGGATAAATGAGCAATAGGCCCAACCGTGAGCCTATCCTTGCTTGATAGCTTTCAGCTTTGCACACATTGTGGCAAATGTCCAACGATCTTTTCGCCAACGGTAACGACTGACAGCAAAGAAAGCTGCTCGAGATATTGAGAATCGCGTCGTGCGACCGCCGCGCGATTAACCACCGCCAAAATCAACAAGTCGTGTCACTTCAAATCAAAGTGTACGTGAGACTTGTCGATGTCGTCCGGCGATCTTAACTCGAGCCAAGCCGCGCAGCGTTTGGGAATCGCCGTCTCCACGTTTTATGAGTGGCTTAGCCAATCCGACGCCGGAGAATTTGTCATTCGTGGGCAAGCGATAACGATTCGCTATCTCCAAGGAGGACGTCGCGGTCAAGGTCGCATTCGAATCGACGAATCCGAGATCGATCGGTTGAAAGAAGCCATGCGAGTATTTCCGCAGCCTCAGCCTAGACGACGCCCACCCGTTCAACTGCGAGATTTCCCCGGCATCACCGTGCAGTTGGGGCGGCCCGACGACTGACTTCCGGGAGAACAAAAGAGAGCTTCGCGATAGCAACCTACGCCGCTCGCGCTCCAAGGACACGCCCACCTGATCGTGCACCAACGCATTCAGAACACTGCGACGGAGTTGCCGACTGTGCCAGTAATCGTTCGTTTAGTGCAACAGTTCAGAAGCGACGAGTTTTCGGCGCGACGTAGGATTTGTCGTCTTCAGCACGAACGGTACTAGCGAACGAGCGGCAAAGAGACGTATTTCGCATCAGCCTATCGGAGTAGCCTTGGTACTGCCCAGATGGCCCACGAATTGTGAATATGGCCTTCGGCGCCGTCTGCGACTAACTCGAGCTTTTTCACATCGGCTACGTCAATGCAGATGTCGGCGCTTTGGCCTTCGCGGAGCACGGGTGACTGATACAGAATGTTTCCGTCGCCACGCACAACAAAAATTGCGGATCCTTGCTGCGAAGCACCGTCTCGCAGACCGATCGTCGCCGTGAATTTCTTCCACCTACTCTGCAGGTCGAAGACGTAGGCAGATTTTGAGTGTGCGTAGAGTCCCTTTGCGTAAAACTTTCCCTTGAGTTCCAGATAAATACTGTTGCGGTGCCGTTTCTCGCGATCAAAGTGGTTCCTGGCAACGTCACGCCACCCAACCGTTGCGGTAACCCAACTCGCGTCGGAGAGATGGACGGTTTTGGCATCTGTTGATGCAAGCTCGATCGGAGTGGGAGGCGTGAGTAACTCGCTAAGAACTTGTAGCTTCCCCTTCGCATCATCAGTCGTTGCCTTCGCGATAGCTTCGGCGCTGACCAAAGAGCCCGCGTTCGCAGCACCTGAAAGCACTGCCGATTCAGCCTGTGCGACCAGCCAATCGCTGTTCAGTTGGACGATGTTCGGCTCGCTGTCTTCATCAACGTGAAGGTGAAAGTCAAAGTTCGTAGCAGCCCCGTTGCACTGCAAGGTCGAAAGTCGCAGGCGATGATCTCCTGATTGGAACTGATCGACCAACAACTCAAATCTGTTCTCCAAAACAGACGCTGGATAGCTCACTGAACGATGATCGTTCTGCGGATTTCCCGGCCACTTCGGCGGACGCCAAAGGTAAGCGATAACGGCATACGCGGGGATCTCACTTTCGATCTTGCCAACCAGTTTCAACGACTGGCCTTCACTGGAGAACTTCATACCTTCCAGCGTCATGTCCGCGTCGGCGAAACGCCCTCGCGATGAATTTGTCACTAACGGATGGGACAGTAACCTTAGCGTAGACCCAAGTGAGAGAAACGCAGGACGGTTGCCTCCCCATCGCTCTTCCCGGTAGTGTTGGTTGCCCGACCCCATCAGAGCCGTTAAATGTTGATCCCGCTCCCATGGTCCACCGGCGTCATGCGGCAAGCCCAGGCCGTGGCCTAACTCGTGAGCGATCCCGCCCAGATACCAAGTGTTGAACAACGCCACCGTTTGTTCTTGTCGTCGATAGTAATGCTCAGTGTAGACTATTTTGCGGTCTCTGGCCGTAAGTAGCAGGGGATCGAGCAATTCACAATCTGCGGCGTGACATATGCCGCGGCGCTGTGATCCGCTTCCGTAGTATGGTGCGTTGAAGACATATCGACCGTCCTTTTCGCGATGACACAGCCCGTGAATGACCAGAACGTGTTCTCGCTCAAAGTTGATCTTGCCGTGCAGTGCTACCCGCAACTCGCGTTCGATCGTGGTGCCCGAGTCGTATTGGTATTCACTTGCCGGCAACAAACCTCGCACAAGGTGGAAAACGTAACCATTTGTGCTGTTCTCAAATTGGAATCCTCGATCGTTGATGCCAAACCGTCGCAAGCCGGTGCGGTAGAAGTCACTCACGTCAGCAATGATTCGACTAAGCCGATCGCGCCACTCCGCCAAAGGTTCGCGATCACTGGGATGGAAGTAGACGACTCGGATAACACTATCGATCGTCTCTGCCCCGCGATGGTAGTCATCGATGCTGGATACTGCCGACGCGACAAGTGCTGCGCCTTCGTGATCCACTGTGGCCTGGGCATATAAGCTCTGAGTACACAACCAGGCGTGGAGGAACATCGTACTGACAATACTAATTCGTTGCATCATGTTCGGAACGCCAGAGCCGCTGTGTGTCCATGTCAGACCGTTAGGAGTATAGGTGGATGACACGTCTGCCGACAAGCGCCGATGGTCGACGCAAGAAACGCAATTCACACTAAGTGACCAAATGTCAAAAGCGACAGTGGTCAGAATGGCCAAAACCCGAAATGACCGCACAAGTCCGAGGCCGTTTCCGCAGCTCGCAATGTCAGTTCGAGAAACGGTAAGTTGATGAACTATGTTATACCGTCGCATCACATCTTTGCTGCCGCCAAGCAGGCCAGTTGCAGCAACTCGGACGTTTCTCGATACGCTCTAAGCCGTGCCATCATTGGTTCGTTTGTTGCTGCAATTCAAAAACGACGACTATTCGGCACGACGCAGGAGTTGTTCTCCCCCCGTGGACTCGTGTAGGCCTCGGTCGATGTGACCGAGGCGCCGAGCGACTGGTTTTACGTGCAATTGCGACTCCGCCAATGCCACTCAACCATTATACGTTCTATAATCCGGGTCTCGGTTGCTGCATACCGGTCAAGTGCCCACCGAGTTCCTCAATTCGAGGACCTATTGTTGGCTTCTTCCTTTTCAGAATGAGTATGGCATGGGGTCAGGGCAACACGGAGGTAGTGCGAATATCTCCGGCGTCATTTACCAGACGCTTTGGTGTCTACTGCGCGCGTTGCAAATTCGAGTCAGAGCACCAATCGATTCGAATGTGGAGAGCGAAGCGCTGTTAGTCCTCGAACCCAAAGGTGGCGGAGGCGATGTAAGAGTTGGGGCAGACGTCGAACAATTGAAGGCAAAGTCAGATGCCGGAACGTGGTCGCTACAAACGATAATCAATGACGTTCTTCCAGACCTTTTCATGGCTGCAGCCAACGACACAGACTCAAAGCGTTTTCGGTTTGTTACGGAAGGCACGATGGGCGATTGGGACGACGTCTATCGTTTCTTTCGCCGGCTTGAAAATGTCGAACCGCCTGCGGACATTGTTTCGCAACTGGATGACAAGATATCGCTACGTTTTCGAACCGCCCGCCGAAAGAGCCGAGACGATTCGAAAGACACATCGTTGTTTCAGAAAGAGGAATACCCGGAACTCGCGATGTTCTGCTTGATCGCAGACGTTTTGAAAAGTCGTCCGGCAATCAAGACGCTCGCCATTTCAGACGCGGAGCTGCATCGACGGCTTTGGCGGTTGCTTGGCGCGTTCGAATTCGTTGGCGGCCAGAACCTGGAATCCGTTGCTGAGGAAATCGACCGACTGCTGCTGGCCGTTGTGGACCGGCGCGATTCGATTCCGGCCACGAGAGCGGCTCTGGCACAGTCACTGATGGAACTTTCAGCCGAAGGCAACAAGCCGATTTCTGCCGAGGAACTTCTTGCCCAACACAATCTCAACGCCACGCCATTGACGGATTGGAGCCGAATCCGATCAAAATCGCAGGACGAACTCCAGCGCATTCTTGCCAGAAACCAGTATGACACCCGACTCGACGTTCGACTAAAGAACGCCGAAACGATTGCCTCAGAATGGGCCAACTCGCCGCGAACGCTGGTCGTCACCGGTGAGAGTGGCCAAGGCAAGACATGGACGCTTGCCGGTATCGCTACTTGTGCGTCGCACCGCAGCGCGCCAGTGCTTTGGGTCGACGCGACTGGGAACACCCGCGAAGATTTGGACCGCGCCGCGCATCAGTTTTGGCTTGACATACGCGGCGGCCAACAACCGATCCCACTTCGTCAAATCAGTTCGAATCTCAGTGAAGTGGTTCCGTCGCAAGAAACGCTGCGGTTGCGACTGTGTTTGGACAACGTGACCGAATACGAAGAGGCTAAGTCCATCGTTCGAGAAAACTGGCCGTCACGCGGCATTTCCGTGGCGATGTCTTGTCGACCGGAATTCGCAGATTGGCTCCGGAGGGATTGTGGTGACGGAAGTGTTGCGATCGCAGCTTGTGAAGACTTTACGTGGGAAGAACTACACAACCTGCTCGTGCGGCGAATGGGCGACACATGGACTGAGATTCCGAAGGACGTTCGCGAGACACTACGACACCCTCTGCTTGCATCTATTTATCTCGATGAATTGGAACCAAAGTGGCATCCGACAAATGAGTACGAGTTGTACTCGCAAATGTGGCGTCGTCTTTCCACTCGTCAACAGATAGCTTTCCCACGCGATGTTGCACGACTTGAACTGCTGTCCGAGCGTGTACTTAGCGGCGAGCCATATCCGTGGACTAGTCGGCAGTTGTTGAGCCCTGAGATTGACGATGCATCGCTGCAGCGGCTGGAGCGATGTGGTTGGCTGAGGCGTGCTGGTGATGACGGACTTCGCATTTTTCACGATCGCCTTTTGAATTGGGCCGTGGCCCAGTCGCTGTTCACGTCGTTACGCATTGGAAAGCGGACGGTCGATGATTTCGTGGTGCAAGTCGCTGAGTTGAGCCGACGGGAAGGGCAGTATGGGCAAGTGTATCTCGGGTACGTCCCAATGGATGTTCTCTGGCTCGTGTGTGGTGACGCGCAAATCGCAACCGACACGGCACCTCGACTCTTGGAGGCACTCGAGCCGACGTACGGCCACCTGCCGCAAGTGCTTTATCGCGACCTTGTGACAACACTGGGCGAACGAGTTGCCGAACCACTATTCACACGATTCCGTCAGCTTGAGGGTTCCCCTTGGTTGCAGGCGGCAATCGCCCGCGCACTTGCAAAAGTCGGTCAAGGACGCATCGCTGAATTCGCGCGATCGCTACTTACGAACTCAGATCCTCACGTTCAGCGGCGCGGGTTGAAGTTGGCACAGCAGTCCACCCGCCCTGAGATTCTCGACGAAATCTGGCGCATTCATGTTGCGGGTACTTTGGCCCCAGGGCCATTTCTTGAAGAGGGCGAGCAGGACTGGCTGTTTCGGGAAGATTCGTGGACCACGCTTCGGAAGTCGGCCGTCCACGATCCGGCGTGGATCGTGCGGCAAATCAAACAAGCGGACCCACAAGAACCCGTTCATGACTTGGCATGGCTTATCGTGAATCTTCCCGACTGCAAGCCTGTTTGGGATGAAGCAAAGAATGCCCTCTTCCGGAAAGTGGCCCCAGATCGTCCGCGCGTTTTGGCAGCATGCGTCGGGCGGTTTCGTGACGCTGAGTATGTCGACTGGCTGCGAGAGAAATTGCCGGAACAACGCGACTTGTGTGGTCCAGTGGCCATTCAGTCCTTGTCGCGTATCGATCCCATTGAGGCGGCCCAGTCGATCGATAAGGTTTATCAACGGGACCTGCATCTCACCAGTTCATGGTCCTTTCGCGAAGTCTGGATGCGTGAGCAGCAGAAAGTGACTCGCCGGTTGCTGGAATGGGCGGACGAAACAGGCGATTCGTGGGAGATTGGATTACTTTTCCGCCATTTCCCCAACGACGTTCCGGCGGACCTCTTTGCCCGCATGCTCGACGATTTCGATCGACGTCTGGCGGAGCATCTGACGGAACCCGAGGCGAAGTCAGACCCGTTTTACCGCGAGTTCGATTTCATCGCGGAGCTTGTGTCGCCGGGACTTGTCGAGGTCTTGGAGCGGAAGCGTGACACGAGTTTTGAATGGAACCTGAAGGAATACTTGCGAAGAATCGGCGCGCGGACAGGATTGGCGACGGACAGTCTCGTTCGGGAACCGGGAGTCCGTGTTCTACGACGCATCAATGGCGAGGGATTCACGCAGTTGGTCAACGAATACTTGCAATGTGACAACCGATATGGCCGACTCGACGCCTGGGGATGGAGCATCAAGAATCCAGATGAAGAGACGTTTGAAATCGCGGCCGATCGCTCGCAAAGCGACGAGTTATGGGAGAAGCACCCGATGGAGCAAAACGACGCGATCGAGCTATTGGCAGTGCATGGTCAGTGGGAAGCTGCTGCGATGGGCGTAGCTCGTTTGGGGCTTCAGACGCAGATTGAGTTGACGAACGAGCGATTGGTTCCTCAAGAATTCGCAGCGGAGTGGTTGGATGAACTGCGAGTGGAAGTTAAATCACATCCGGCGCCTGGAAAAGTAATGGCTCTTGCCTTTGCCGGAAATGCTGTTTCCGATGCCTCTGTACTGCACGCAATTCTTGGGTCCAACCCAGTAGACGCTGAACTGAGGCATGCATGCATCATTGGACTCGAAATGCTTGAAGATGAATCGGATGAAGGGGTTCGGCTTGTCGCACGGCACTTTGACGAGCATCGTTACTCAGTGACTCGGATGCTCACTCAAGCAGGAACGGCTGCAGCATGGGACGCGCTTTGGCACGATCTTCAGCAACACTTCGATCACATAACCGCGTTAAACCTCATGAACTTGTCGGATCACGCGGACGAAGTGCTGGAGCTGACCACGCGGAAGTTGCCGAATCAATCGGGTTTTGGCGACTGGGGCCTGTTGCGAATTCTGATTTTTCGGCTTCGGCCCGAATTGAAGCAGAGACTGTTAAACAACCACTGGCTTCGAGAGACGTTTCATCGCGAGGCAGTCGCCGACGAAGGCAGTTCCTGGCTTGTAGGCTCAAAAGCCAGCGCAATCGAATGCCTCGCCGAGTTTGATTCCGAAGCAGCATACGATGCCGTGGCGCAAGCACTTCGCACGGTCGAGTGGCACGATCGCGAACGGTATCCTTACCTGCTTTTCAAGATCGATTCAAAACGCGCAATTCCGACGCTGCTCGATCGCTTGGATTCTGAAAGAAGCGGCCTCGTCCGGTACGCGATTGGTCGAGTTCTCAGTGGTGTGTCATTGGCCGGCGAATTGGCGGGCCGATGGGAATCCACGTCGCCCGAAGCTCGCGCTTCTGCATGTTTTGCCGCGAGTTGGGCAGATGACGGTGTCCAACTCGAAAGTCACATCCGCCGTTGTCTCGACGACAGTAGCGAAGCTGTCATCAAGGCGGCCATAGAAGCTTTGAACCGATTGAGGCAAAGAAGACTCGCCTCTGAACTACGCGGATGCGTCGTTTCGGCTGAAGGGTTGGTAGTGAAGTGGCGTTATATTGACGACATGATCGATTGCATGGATCCCGGCGATGATTTCCAGCCGTGGCCCAAAGCACTTTCGTCCGTTTCCAACGGTCTTTCCCCAGTTGTTGTAAAACTTATCGATGATCGACTCAAAGAACGCCGCAAAAAGTTCCACGACGAACTGAAGAACGAAAAGTACGAGGAGTAAACAGGCGTCACTCGTTTCCCTCGATTACGCGCTTCGGTCCGACACGCCGAAGCCGAACGCCGCCGGTTCGCCAAACCAAGCAGTGTGAGAAACCCTAAACTTCTTCGGATGGATCGATCGAACGCAGGGTTGCGGCAAACCGTTCGCGAACTTTCTCCCCTTTTTCGGGAGGTGGGCACCAATCGCACCGCGCTTCGATCAGCGGAAATTCTCCAACATACACGTGGACCTTCGGTGACTCGCTTAGATCGATCCATTCCTCGCTCGCGTCGGCAAGATCGATGCCGTCATCCTGCTTAGCCTTCTCTTCATCGGGCCCTTCCACGTCCTCTCGGCTCGCCACCCTAAAATTGGCAGCCGTACGGACAACGGCCTCGCGAAACCTACTCTCGATGTCGAGTTTTGCAAGATACGCCCTCATGTAGAATTGACTAAAACCGTCGCTGAACACGACGCCTCGCAATGTGGCCGACGACACGTAGGGATTCTCGCTCGCTGTTGCGCCGGCAAGGTCCCCGTTCTCCGCGGCCCTTCTTTCGAATTGCTTCAACTCCCGACGGATCTTCTCGATGTCTGCGGCGACGATGTCTTCCAACGACGCGTATTGGTTGACGCGGCGCGACGCACTTGGTGAAATCAATGCATCAGCGCGTTCGAGGTACTCCCACGCTCGCATACGGTCTCCGGCCCATAAAGCTTGACGCGCCAAGATGAAGAAATTCGGAAGGCCTTCCGGCAGTTCAGACGGCATGCAATAGGTTTCCGTTGAGAAAGATGGTCTTCGCCCGCGTCACTATTCCCGCCGTTGCAAGCTGGGTGTGGATAAGAGATTGGTTCTGGGGCAGGAAGATATGGGTGCACAGTCTAGGCGGAGACGTAATGAGGTTGTCGTATTTGAAGACGACCACGATCCCGAATCCCACGTCGTTGGGACTTGCTGCCCGTATGCGCCGCCAATACGACACGAGTTGTTGGAATCCCTTCCAAGCCGACGATGTCATACTGCTCCCCGCCCGTCTGCAGGCCTTCGCCTCAACCGGCCACCACTGCGGGGCCGCAGGCAGCCCCGCCGGTGCCTGCAATTGGGCCGTCTGCATCCAGTTCGCCGGGAGTTGCACTGCGAAGTCCGGTGTTTTTACGGTGCGGGATACTTCCAATGTCACCAGCTGAATCGCTCTCAATCGAGCCAGCCGCTTCAGTACGATGGCGGTCGCTCCTTCGCCTAGGGTCCCAGCGATACCAGCACAAGGCTTTTTGGACGCGACGGGAGTGAACGTCGGTTGATGCGGAAACCCGGGGACCGCTGGTAACGAGAAAAAGGCGGAGCGATTCTGCAATTCGACGTAGTCGTGGAAATGCTCATCCAGCCTCAGCACGTGGTTGGCACCTACGTACCCCGCAGTTTGGCCGATATTCAGCGCTGTTAAAGAAACGCTGCTGGTACGGAGCGGAGTTCCGAAGCCGACGCAAATGTCTAAGTCTATCATCATATCTTGTACTGCAAATATCGCGAGTGTGGGCGGCGGTGTTCGGCTTCGAAAACGACCAGAGTCCGGAGTTCGGCCCGCTTGCAGCCGCGCCGCTGGGCATTCACTGCGGGCAGGCTTCCAGCACGAATCCTACTCTATAGAAGTTGCCGTAGTCACCAACCCTGCGTGCTTTGATCCGACACACGGGATGCACGAAGGAATCTGTTCTGAGGAATGCTTTCAGGTAGATTCGCCGTGCCGCGTTCCTTTGCCTGGACGTTTTGTGGGGCGCAGCGGCCGTTCCACAAAACGGTCGTTTGATGACACGCACCACAATGGAAATGCGGTATCGCAAGCTCGAATGCGGTTTGATTGTCCGAAAACTCATTCGGGAAAACAAGACGCCGAAAACTCGTGGGACGTGACGTTTCTGAATAACCGAGGTGGTTCCGGACGGACGCCGCAACTATTGGCAGCCGCCTCAGAAGTGCAACCTGCGAAGCTGCGTCGGCTTCATCGTCCGACGCAGCCAACTACCCGTTGTTCGTGCCTAAAGGACGAACCGACATGGGTCACAACCTGCGGACGAGACAATGCCAGCTCAAACAGGAGTTCTACATCAGTGTGACGGTCAAAACGCGGTCAGTCCATTCGCACCAATCAGCTCCGACCGCATTAGCACTACCCGACACCGATCGCCGCCCATAGCGGTTCCTGGTAGTGCTGCCCCCACTCACGACCGTAATGATCGAACGCGACCTTTGGCGTATCGCCGATCAGCTCCGCCAATGTTTCGATCGAACAACCTGCTCCGTCGTTCCAGTATCCGGCGAGCATCCGGTGCGCGAATGTGTGCCGACATGTGTAACTCGAATAGTTCGTTCGGACATCATCTTGATCCCAGCCAAGTTCGCGTTTGATCTTCAAGAATCGTCCGACACCTGTGACCTTCTTCCAAGGGCGGTGTTGAGCGTTGCGAAAAACCGTTGTGTCGGCGGCGGCTGGAGCGTCAGCGATCAATCGACGCGTCAGCTTGGCGACATCTTCGCGAATGGGAATCTTACGTGTCTTTTTCGTCTTCGAAGAGTACACCCTCCACATCATGCCTCGACCCGTTTCCACGACATCATCCGCAGTCAATTTTGCGAGTTCGCAGTAGGGTCGCAAACCGGTGTGCACCGCCGCGAACAAGAAATTGCGAAACGGCTCGTCGGTCGCCGAATACACCGCTTGCTCCTCCTCCGCAGTAAACGAATGCAGGCGAGGTCGCTGCGGCGGTTTTTTCAAACCTCTCAGGGGACTAGGAACGTCGTACATTTCTTGAGCGTGATTGAACGCGCTGAGGACTGTCGTGATGGCATTACGTTGGGTCGCTGGTGATCGCCATGTCGAATGGCTTTCGATCCAATGTTGCACATGACCTTTACGCAGCTCGCTGACCGGCAACGCACCGCAGTAACTGCACAAGTCGTTTAGGTGGCGAGCAACTTCGTCTCGGTACTCCGTACTGAGACTTTCATTTGCGGCTCGCTGCTGACAGTACTCGATGAACTCCGAGCATACTCTTGCCACCAACCAGACACTCTCGCTGACTTCCTCCGCCTGCGGACGCCAGTTGCCAGACGCTTTGACTCGTGCCAACGCCAATTCAGCAGCGGGGCGGTTGCGCGTGCCACGAATCGGACGACCGTCTTCGTCCAAGAGTCGAACCCGCTGCTTGGTTCCAGGCGGTGTGTAATACCAGCTATCAGTTTGTCGCCAATACCATGCGGTCCCTCGCGACTTGCGGCGACGTGGCGTGCTCGTCGATGTCATGTGTTCTGCTTGCTCCGTGAGGTTCGCTTGTCAGCCGACGACTTTGATCGCGACCGCGCGGATCTCTTGTCGACGGTCGCAGCCACCGCTTTGCGAGGACGCGCTCGGTCTTCGCCCTGGGCAGATTGCTTGCCTTGCGGACGACTCTTTCGTCGCTTGCCTTCTCCGATCGCGTTCCAAAGCGGCTCTTGGTAATGTTGTCCCCATTCCCGACCATAGTGATCAAACGCAACCTTTGGTGTGTCGCCAATCAACTCAGCTAATGTTTCGATAGAACAGCCCACGCCATCAGTCCAGTATCCCGACAACATGCGATGTGCGAACGTATGCCGACACGAGTAGCACGAGTATTTGCTTTTGACGGGGTCCGTGTCCCACTGCAACTTTTCTTTCAGCGCGATGAATCGAACGACACCGGTCATTCGTTTCCAAGGATTTCCTTGAGTGTTGCGAAAGATCGGCTTGCCCGAGCCCTTCGGTGCCGTCTTCATCAGTTGCCGCGTTAGCTTGGCGACTTCAGGCCGAACCGGAATCTTGCGAGTTTTCTTCGTCTTTGACGAATACACTCGCCACATCATCCCACGTTCCGACTCTTCGACGTCGTCGGCTGTCAGCTTTGCCAGTTCACAGAACGGTCGCAACCCGGTGTGTATTGCGGCGAACAGGAAGTTGCCAAAGCACGACTCCGTGGCCCCGTAAAGTGCCTGCTCTTCATCCGGAGTTATCGACGCCAATCGGGGCTCTGACTTTGGTTTCTTCAATCCCTTGATCGGATTTGCAATTCCAAACATCTCGTCCGCTCGATTGAAGGCGGCGAGCACAATGGCGATTACACCGCGAACCGTCGCTGGGCTCTTCCATGTGTCGTGCTTGTCGATCCACTTCTGCACGTGGCCTTTCTTCAGCTGCGCCACCGGCAGCGCTCCGCAAAACCCACACAGGTCATTGAGGAACGCCTTTGAGTTCGTCCAATGGCTCTGGCTGACGGATCCGGTTGCTACGCCACGCTCGCAGTACTGCAGATACTCCGAGCAGACTCTTGCCACAATCCATTCGCCGCCTCCATTCGCTACACCGATTTGCTCGCCCCATGTCAGCTTCTCGCGAGCTAGCGCAACTTCCGCCTTTTCTTTGTTCTCCTTCCCACGAATCCGCTGGCCATTCTCATCGAAGAGCGCGACCCGCTTCTTCGTGCCAGGCTGCGTGTAGTACCAACAGTCTGTCTGCTTCCATAGCCAAGCAGATCCGTGCGACTGTCGACGTTTCTTGGCTTTTCGACCCATACTTCTTTACCTCTTTCCAAACGCTCCCGAGTACATCGCAAAGTTGACTCTCTGAACTCCGCGATCGATACTGGGGCCAGCCAACCCCTGGAGAAGTCCAAATGCGAACCACATTAAAAACGGTCGATTCACGGCCAAACTCATTAGATGGCTATTTACTACACACAATTACTACACTCATTCTTACTGCACTATTGGGGTCATTGTCAACATATCCTTGTATTCATGCATCAGAACCCACTTCCGGGAGTGTACCTAATATCGTCCTAATACTTGTCGACGACTTGGGCTATGGGGACCTCGGATGCTACGGTCAAAAGACATTGACGACGCCGAACCTGGATCGTATGGCCGCAGAAGGAATGCGATTCACTCAACACTACGCGGGCTCGACCGTTTGCGCGCCATCGCGTTGCGTGCTGCTCACCGGGTTGCACACGGGGCATTGTCGAGTTCGCGGCAACGGCCCCGGCCAACTGCGAGACGAAGATGTGACGGTTGCCGAGGTGCTTAAACAGGCCGGATATCGTACCGGTTGCGTCGGAAAGTGGGGCGTCGGTAATCCCCCGCCGCTGGATGATCCCCAACGACAGGGCTTCGACTATTTCTACGGCTATATCAACATGTTCCACGCTCATAACTTCTATCCCGAGTTCATCATCCGCAACGGCGAGCGAGTTGCCTTGCGAAATGAAGTCGAACCGCAGTGGAAAGCTGGCGACGGGCGGGGTATCGCGACGAAGCGAGTAGATTACGTGCCGGACCTCATTACAGCAGAAGCCCTCTCGTTCATCGAACGAAATCGTGACGAGCCGTTTTTTCTGTACTTCGCGATGAACGTCCCTCACGCCAACAACGAAGCAGGGCGCGGCATGCGACCGGAACGTGGCATGGAGGTGCCAAGCTTCGGCGAATTCGCCGACGAGGAATGGCCAGCGCCCGAGAAAGGCTTCGCCTCGATGATTCGAAACATAGATGGCGACGTCGGCAAGGTTATGGCCAAACTGAAAGAAGTGGGGATCGATGAGAACACACTGGTCATCTTTAGCAGCGATAATGGCCCGCACCAGGAAGGCGGACATCAGATGCCATTCTTCGACTCGAATGGCCAACTACAAGGCATGAAGAGAGACCTCTACGAAGGTGGCATCCGCGTCCCGATGATTGCTCGCTGGCCCGCGAGCATCCACCCGGGAGCCACTTCGGACCACGTGTCCGGTTTCCAAGACATTCTGCCGACGCTGGCGCAACTTGCCGGTGCTGATGCGCCGCCTAACGATGGTCTGTCGATCGTCCCGACGCTGTGCGGGAATGGTGAACAGTCCAAGCATGATTACATGTATTGGGAGTTCCAGGAAAAAGGCGGTCGGCAAGCCGTTCTACAAGGCAAATGGAAGGGTATCCGGTTCGAGACCGAGAAAAATCCCGAGGGGCCGCTCGAACTGTATGACATCTCCGCGGATATTGAGGAAGCTCATAACCTAGCCGAGCAATATCCGGAGGTTGTTGAGCGGCTCGCCACCCTCATGAATCTGGCTCATGCCTCGCCATAGCGCCGATCGCGCCATTCGTCCAAAGGTCTGCAAGTGCGTGCACTGATGTGCAATTCATTGCAGACATCCCCGTCAATAGAATCCTGCGAGGATGCGCTAGCGCGCGTCCCTGTCGGGCCGCGAGACGCTAAACTTGGCTTGTTGACGATTGCTTTCCGCTACGAAGTAACCTAGGACGTCTGATGTTTGAAGTCTATGACGAACGCGAGCGACGCGGCGTTCGGCGTATCGCCGCAGGCTTTGCCATATTGAGTTTAGTGGGCATTGTCGTGACGGCTTGGATCCTATCAGACGTTCGCCGCGAACAGGAAATTGTCGCCCGAATCATTCAATATGTTCCCGAAACCGATATCGCGGTGGCCCAGGAACTCGCTGGTGACTTGCGGCTGCAACGTGGATTGTCGGCGTTGTTGGTTCTAAATGTGATCGGCACGGCAATTGCCTTTGCATTTCTCGTACGTGGCTACCTCAGCAGCGAGCAATCGCTCCGCGACGTGAAAGTATTCGCGACAGACATTCTGGCGAGCATGGATGCTGGGGTGATCACGACCGATCCCGATGGCATCATTACCAGTATCAACCCTCGAGGCCGCGAGCTGACCGGATCGGCAGACCACTATTTCGGTCGGTCGCTTAAAGACTTTTGCAATGACCATGGACTGTTGTGGTCAATTTGTCAGGAGGTCAATGCACATCACAATTGTATTCGAGATCGTGACTACCGTGTCACCAACAACGGCCATCAGCAGACCCTACGAGCTGGATGCACGTTGCTCCGCAACCAACGCAACGAAGAGATTGGTACCGTGATTCATGTCAGAGATGTATCCGAGAAAGCCCTGATGGAAGACCGCCTGCGCCGAATGGAGCGGTATATGGGGCTTGGCTCGCTCGCTGCGGGTCTACAGCATGAAATCAAAAATCCGCTGAGCGCACTGTCATTGCACATCCAATTGTTGTGCGAGCGTTTCGCCGACGAGCCGCACCAGGCAGAAGTCGACGAATTGCTCGACGTACTCCGTACCGAGGTTCAACGAATCAATAATGTTCTCGATGGCTTCCGCAACTATGCGTCTGTAACAGAACTTGGAAGGACCGATGTCGATGTCCGAGAACTCATCGGTAAATTAGTGCGACTACTGCGGCCACAAGCCTCGCAGCAAGGCGTTCAATTAGAGGTCGAGTTTCCAAACGAGCCGCTGGCACTGGTCCAAGTAGACTCAGTTCGGCTGGAACAGGTGCTTCTCAACCTGGCGCTCAACGCCATCTCGGCCATGCCCAAAGGCGGCACGTTGACCTTTCGACTGCGGCAACAAAAAGACAATCTTGCAATCGACGTCATCGACACAGGTCACGGCATCCCTCCAGAAATCCAAGCGCAAATTTTCGATCCCTACTTCACGACACGCAACGACGGACTTGGGATGGGACTCGCGCTGTGCGACAAAATCATTCGTCAGCACGATGGGAACATTGAGTTTCGCACGAGCCCAAACGGTACAGAATTTACAATCTTTCTGCCCTTGAATCGACAAGCATGAGTTCAGATCTTTTCCGCGTACTAATCGTCGACGACGAGCCGAACATTCGATCCGGACTGGCCAAAGGTCTTGTTGGTGCCGCCGATCTGCTCGAAACCGCCGGCAGTCCCGATGAGGCCTTGGACAAGTTTTCGAAGGATTTGTACCAATTGGTGATTGCCGATGTGCGTTTGAATTCCAACATGGATGGAATTCAATTGGTCCGCGAGATCCTGCATCGACGTCCACAAACGGCAGTTATCGTGATCACGGCCCACGGTACCGTTGAGACCGCCGTCGAGGCCATGCGTGCTGGGGCGCTGGACTTCATTTCCAAGCCACTCGATCTGAATCTCGTGCGCCAACAGGTCCGTAAAGCCCGCGAGCATTACCAGCTTCTGATCGAAAACCAACGACTGCGGAACCAGTTGGCAAACGCCGGCGAGATATCGAATATCATCGGCACCTGTGCGGCAATGCAAGATGTCTTTCACCAAATCCGGCAAGTCGCCGTAACCGAAGCAACCGTGATGATTCACGGCGAAAGCGGAACCGGCAAGGAGCTGGTCGCGCGCGCGTTGCATGATCTCAGCGACCGGAGCGCTGCACCTTTTGTCGCGGTCAACCTTGGCGCCATGCCCGAGGCATTGTTGGAGAGTGAACTGTTTGGTCACGAGAAAGGTGCGTTCAGCGGCGCGATGCGGCAGAAGCCCGGATGTTTCGAACAGGCACATGGAGGCACACTGTTTCTGGACGAAGTTACCGAGATGTCTTCGAAAAGTCAGGTCGATTTGCTGCGCGTGCTCGAGGCCAGACAATTCACGCGCGTCGGCGGTGAAGATATTTTGCAATCCGATGTTCGCGTGATTTCCGCCACTAACAAATCCGTTGACGAACTGATCGACGACGGCACGTTTCGCGATGATCTCTTCTACCGACTGAACGTAATTCCAATTCATATCCCTCCGCTGCGCCAGCGACGGGAAGACATTCCGCTATTGGTAGAACACTTCCTGCAACATTTTTGCGACCGGCATCATCGTCCCATCAAGCAGGTCGCACCGGAAGCGATGCAGATCCTCGTTGCTTCGCATTGGCCAGGCAACGTCCGCCAACTGCGAAACGTAGTGGAGCGATTGGTTGTCACGTTGACCGGAGACGTCATCCATGGCGATGACTTACCTCCCGAGCTGCAGATGCGAGCGGGAGCTACGGTCGCGCCAGCGGTAACGCTTTCCCAGTCTGTCGAAGAGTGCGAACGGGAAACCATCTCCGCCGCCCTAGCCGCCAGCGACTTTCATCGGGAGAAAACAGCCAAACGCCTGGGCATCAGCGTCCGAACGCTGCATTACAAGATGGGACGTTACGGACTCCATTGAGGTCTGCTGATCGCGTCGAGCGTTCTCTCACTTAGCTCACGTTTATTCGTGCGAATCGTGCAGTCGGCTCACGCCTATCGTGACGGCTACTTGGAAGCTCCGAGCAATTCCTCAAGATGCACCGCCACGGATTCCGTCAGCGCCGCTGGATTGTAACCGCCCTCCAAAACACTCACGACGCGTCCCCCAGCATGTGTATTGGCGATGTCGAGAACGATCTGCGTTAACGGCGCGAAGTCTTCGCTTTCCAGCCCAAGCGAACCGATGGGATCGGATCGATGGCTATCGAAGCCGGCACTGATCAAAACCAATTGTGGTTTGATCCGATCGGCGAATGATGCCAGCTGTGCGCGCACGCCAGCGATGTAGTCTTCACGGGATATGCCAAAACGAATGGGTAGGTTGCTGGTCGCGCCGAGCCCTCGTCCGGAACCTGTTTCGTCCGCCGCGCCGCTTCCTGGATAGAAGGGATATCGATGTGCCGAGAAGAAGCCGACTTGCGCGTCTTCCCAGAAAATGGCTTGCGTTCCGTTTCCATGATGCACGTCCCAGTCGACGACGAGGACTCGGTCCAGCTCGCACTCGTCAATCGCCAGCCGCGCCCCAGTCGCAATGTTATTGAACAGACAAAACCCCATCGGGCTGTCAGCAAGTGCATGGTGGCCAGGCGGTCGAACGAGGCATAAAGCGTGTCGCGCATCATCTCGCGTCACTCGCGTCACCGCATCGCAGACGGCGCCTGCCGCCTTCAGGGCCACCTCATAGGACTTTGGCGATACGACGGTATCAGCCTCAATCTGTCCTCCACCGCGGTTGGCATAGTCCTTCACAGCATTGACGTGCCGTGAACCGTGAACACGACAAAGCCGCTCCATGGAGATCGAGTCCCACCCTACTCGCTGGCAACGAGAGCTCAAACCGCTTTCGTCGAGATGTTTGATTAGCGACCGCAGACGCCCGGCGTTCTCCGGATGCCGTCCGGTATCGTGTTCGAGGAAAATCGGATCGTAGTACAGAAGTGTCATTGGTTCTCCATTGTAGCTCCGGCATTTCGTGACGGAAAACCTTCTGCCGCGGCACGTCGAGGCTACGACTTAGGCGGTCGGCACGCGTCGAGCTCGCAGCCTGGAAGGGCTGCCCTTTCCAAATGCATTGGCTACGAACTGCATACTCTCTGGAATCGTGGGAACTGGTTCTTCTCTTCCCAGGCTAGTCGGTAGTTGCTCCCACAAGGTCGTCGGCGAATTGATGTCTCGTTCCGCAACCTTGTGCGCCAACATCACCAGCAGAATCACATCGGATGCACAGTAACGCAGCAACAACTCACGAGCAGCCTTGTCTTGATCGAGCGTCCAGCGGTTCCACAGATGAATTGCCAGCTCGCCGTCCGCGTGTTGCAGATCCGTCGGTCGTGCAAAACCGAGCCGCGCGGTGATACTCTTCAAGCTGCCTCTAAATCCTTTGTGATAACAAGGCCAACGCAAATCGAGATGTGGGCAGGGAAGCTCCGGAATGTGAAACGTGTCGAGCACTCGCGGCACATCGAACGAGCTACCGTTGAACGAGACGAGCAACCTGACGTCGTCCAGCAGATCGAGGAAGTCGTCCAGATTTTCGTGCTCGACGAATGTTAAAACTACACCCCGATGCCAACATGCGATAACCGTAATCGGCGAGTTGTGTTCCAGACCCATCGTCTCGATGTCGAAGAACGACGCGTCATCGAGGTACTCCGACACGATCCGCCACTTGTCGATTGGAGCGAGCCGCTCGACAAAATATCGAATGTCTTTCAACTCGAGAGCTTGGAGACAGGTCTTGCATTCTTCGATCAGGGAAGCGGAACGATTGATTGGAAATCGCCCGACGCGTTCGACGACATCGTGCCAAGTTCGGATGCCCGCCTCGTGAAGCTGACCGAGTCGAACGGGTCCAATCCCTGTGCAATGTGACAGCGCTTCGGTGATCAATGGATTCGTGCCCGTTTGTCTTGAAGGAGTTTACTCGCTTTGCCAAGTCGCTGCTTTAATCGCTCCATTTCCGGGTCAAGCTCGGGCGGGTTAACTCGCGAACTTTGCGCTAGCTCGTGATATGCAACTTCCGGCAGTCTCACTTCGCCCGTGAGCAACGCCGACAGCAAGCTTCGCGTGCAAACTACCGATGCGTTCGACTCGACGAGCAATTGCTCCAAGTCCTCGTCCGCGACACCAGGCGGCAGCGACGTGACACACGAGGGACAACCGGCCGTGCAAGCACATTCGTCGATGATGGCGCGACACAGTTTCAAAGCGTCTTCGAACACCTCGAAGATTTTCTCCGCGTAGCCGACGCCCCCTTCGATCGTGTCGTACAAGTAAAGAGCGCTATGCCACTTATTGCCTGCCAATTCCTTGAGCGACACGTCTGTCTCGATATTTTCAACGTCACCCAGGCAAAGGCTGGGAGCCGTTCGCTTGAGAATGTAACTCAATCCATAAAGCGCTGCTCCAACGTGCCGCTTGTCGACGGCCTCGACAGCCTGGCGCCAATCCTCTGGCGGATGCAGGCTGAAGCCCGTTGTATCGTAGATGAACGGATCGAGAGTAATCGGACCGTAGCCAATGTTCTCTAACGTGCGTTCACGAATCTTCTTGTAGAGCTTTGGCTGACGATTCACATTGACATAACCAAATTCCAAGTCCGCGCCATGCAAAATCGAGCGATCAAGCGATTCGGTCAACGTGACACGGCTTTCCCACACCGCTTCCGTGTAGTAGTCGACGTCTACCGGTTCGACGCGACACAGCTTTTTCTCCAGATCGAGATCCATCGACATGTAACGACTGCCAAGATGTTGATAGATCGCATCTTTGTACAGCGTTCCGCGTGCCCCAATCGGATCGAGTTCACCAATCACTTCGGTGCCGCAGTAGATCTCGATGTTGTAATCCGTCATCCCACGAAGATTGACGCCTTTAGCCGGATAGTCGCGCAGCGCATAACGATAGTTACCCCGATACTCAGTCAAGCTGCCATCTTCTTTCAGCACTTCCATTGCCGCCGGATAGGCCGGCTCGGAAAACATCGGTTCGTCTTCGCGAAGCGGATGCTCATGAGCCGCGCACGGCAAATGTTGCAGCAGGATGTAGGGATTGTCGGCGTTCAACCACGCGCGCTCGATCGGTGCCGAGGTAACGAACTCGGGATGATGGACGAAGTATTGATCGATCGGCGTGTCTCGAGCCACGTAGACAACGACCGCTCGCGAGCCACGGCGCCCCACGCGACCGGCTTGCTGCCAAAAGCTGGCCATCGACCCGGGATAGCCGCTTAGGATACATAGATCCAGGTCTCCGATATCGATACCCAACTCTAACGCATTCGTGCTGATGATGGTGGTCACTCGACCATCGGCCAGATCGCGTTCTAGCTTTCGCCGCTCGTTCGGCAGCAACCCGCCACGATAGGGTTTGACCTTGCTCCGCAGGTCCGGATGTCCATCTGTGACCGCACGACACAGGCGTTCGACTTGTTGTCGCGCACGACAAAAACAAATCGTCCTCACGCCGCGCCTCGTTGCTTCCCGGATCATCGGGATGCTGACCGAATTGGGCCCTTTGCGATACAGCGCGTGACCGTGACTTTGCACGACGGGTGGATTGATCATGTAAAGGTCACGTTGTGGACGCGGTGCACCGTCGCGCGTGATTACATGAAATGGGCGTTGGAACAACGCTTCGACGTGCTCGCGCGGATTGCCAATCGTGGCCGAGGAACAAACAAACGTCGGGCGGCTACCGTGCATTTCGCACACACGCAACAATCGCCGCATGACGTTGGCTACGTGCGAACCGAAGGCGCCACGATACGTGTGTACTTCGTCGATGACAATGTATTTCAATCGAGACAGAAATGTCCGCCAGCGTCGATTGTGATTCGGCAGGATTCCCGAGTGCAACATGTCGGGATTCGTGATCATGAAATCCGCATGCGATTGAATGCGAGTTCGCTCTTCGCGCGGCGTATCGCCATCAAATGTTCCCAATCGAAGGTCCGCACCGGCGGCTTCAAGCAGTTTTCCCAGCGTTCCTTCTTGATCCCGCGAGAGGGCTTTCGTGGGATATAGCAACATCACGCCGAATGCTGCATCCGCCTGCAGGTAGTCGTGCAGAATTGGAAGCAGAAAGGACAGCGTCTTGCCGCTCGCCGTTCGCGAGACAAGCACCGTGTCGCTACCTTGACGAATTGCATCGAACGCTTCGCGTTGATGCGAATACAGCCGATTCAAGCCGCTGCCCCGCAACGCCTCTGCGAGACGCGGATCGAGGCTCTCCGGCAAGTCTTCGAATTCACCGCCCGAGGGTTCGAGTATCGATCGTGCGGCGATCTGCGGTGCGAACTTCCGCTCCATGAAATCCACAACGGATTGAATTCCCATCCTTGTCTCCCATCCCTATGGCTCAAATCCTGATGCGTCATGCCAAAGTGGTCATCCGTCCACGTAAGATATCATGGACCGGACAAAAGACAAACGGGAAATGGAACGTCCGGCGGCAGCTGGCTCTCGCCAGCGAGAGTTTTGGTTAGGATGGAGCTTCGATAAATCTAGAAAGTGCATTTGACAGGTGAGCAATGGCGGCGAGCGACTTATGAATCGGTACTGGCTACTTTGCTCCACAATGCTCTGCTTATCGCCAGCAATCGGATCCGGCGAGGAAACCGACGCTCCGTTGCCCCCGCTCGAAGCAGCTCGCACGATGCGGGTGCCAGAGGGATTCCAAGTGAGCCTGTTCGCGGGCGAGCCGGACGTTCGTCAGCCGATCGGATTTTGTATCGATGATCGAGGACGGTTGTGGGTGGCCGAGGCGTACAACTACCCCAACCATGGGACTGAGCCAAATGGCGGCGAATTGAATGATCGCATCCTGATCTTCGAGGATGTCGATGGCGACGGTTCGTTCGATAAGAGAACCGTCTTCTACGACAAGTTGAATTACGTGACGGGGATCGAGGTGGGTTTTGGCGGAGCGTGGATCATGTCGCCGCCGTATTTCTATTTCATTCCCGACCAGGATCGCGACGACGTGCCCGATGCCGAACCGCGAGTCTTGCTCGATGGCTTCGGCAATCACGCCAACTCGCACAATCTTGCCAACGGCTTCGCGTGGGGACCGGATGGTTGGTTATATGGCACGCATGGCAGAACCAATTACTCGTTGCTCGGCAAGCCCGGAACTCCCGAAGACGAACGCGTCCACTACGACGGTGGCGTCTACCGATATCATCCGGTCCGTCATGTGTGGGAGCCCTTTGCGGACGGCACGACCAATCCGTGGGGGATCGACTTTGATGATTACGGTCAGGGTTTTGTGTGCAACTGCGTGAACCCCCATCTGTTTCATGTTATTCAGGGAGCGCACTACGAACCTTGGCGTAACCGGGCATCGAGTCAACATGCTTACCAGCGAATCGATACGATTGCGGATCACCTTCACTTCACGGGCGGCAGCGACATCCGTGACGGCATCGGCTCGCCGGAGGAAGACGCGATCGGCGGCGGACACGCCCACTGCGGTACGATGGTGTATCTCGGAGGCAGTTGGCCCGATTCATATCGCAACACCGTCTTTATGAACAACATTCACGGCAAGCGAGTGAACAACGATGTGTTGAAGCGATTTCGGTCTGGCTACACTGCGTCGCATGGCGCCGACTTGATGAAGTCGCAAGACTCATGGTTCATGGGTGTGACAATCGCGTATGGCCCTGATGGTTCGGTGTTCGTCAGCGATTGGTCCGATACCGGCGAATGTCACAGCGTAAAGAACACGCGGCGTCACACAGGTCGGATCTACAAGATCAGCCACGGTAAACCTGAACCGATGGGATTGGATGTTGCAGTGCTGAGCGATGATGAGTTGGTCGCATTGCAACTGAATCACAACGATTGGTGGGTGCGGCATGCCCGGCGTGTATTACACGAGCGACGGGCCAGCGGCCACGACATGACGAGTATCAATCAGCGTCTGTGGAGCATGTTCCACGAGCAGCCTGATGTGCCTCGCAAATTGCGGGCACTCTGGGCGTTGCACGTCACTGGTGGCTTGGACGAGCCAATGTTGAGCCAACAACTCGACCACGAGAGCGAGTATGTCCGCGCATGGGCGGTACGATTGCTCAGTGAAAACAAATCGCTTTCGCCATCAAATCTTGATCGTTTTGTCGAATTGGCCGCGTCGGGAGACTCGCCGTTTGTACGCCTTCATTTGGCAAGCGCGCTCCAAAGCCTGCCGTCTGACCAACGCTGGCCGATTGCCGAAGCATTGGCGTGCCGTGACGAGGATGCGGACGATGCGAACTTGCCGTTGATGCTATGGTACGGAATCGAGCCACTCGTCCACGTGGACTTGGATCGATTCCTTCAACTTGCAACGACGGCGAAGATACCGCTCTTGCGACGACACATCGCCCGCCGAGTCGCCTCGTTAACTCCCTAATCCGCCGGTGGCTTGTTCAACGGCCACAACTCGAAACGCCGGACAAACATTTCGGCTTGCTCGGTTTGCAACAAGATTCTGCCGAAGTTCGGCTTGGCTTCAAACGCTTCGTTTACGACAACACCGTTGACTTTATAGAGCAAGTGTCCGCCATCGGCGATCACCTCCAGTTTTGTCCATTCACCAAACGGACTTTCGACATCGTTCTTGCCACGGAACCCGATCTTGTCAGCCCAGTCTTCATCCCGTCCAAACCAGTTGATGCGACCGCTGGACAACGTGATGCGTTCGCCACCCTTTTTCCAGACCTTTTCGCCGTCACGATCTTTCGTGATCTCCGTCGTCAAGGCAGTCGGATAGGCTTGCCCTGTGATGGGGTCCGTGCCTGATAGCACCAAGATGTCGCCGACGCCGCCTTCGATAATCTGTGCCTCGATCGACGCCATCCAGGTGTTGCTGTACCCGCCGTCCGGCCCCCAACAGTGCAGTAAAATGCCCGAATCTCGAGCGCGATCCACGCGAGTTCCCCATGTCTTCTCGCCCCATTTGAACTCGACGACAAGATGGTAGTCGCGATACTCGTGGTTCGTAATCAACCCGCCATATCCATCGCCGGACACATGAATCATGCCGTCTTCGACGGTAAAAATCTTGTTCCAGTCGGCATATTTCAAGTCCTTAATCCAGGTGTAGAAGCCCTCAAAGTTACGACCATTGAACAACTTGATTGGACCATCGGTCGGACTGATCGCGGAATCGCGCGTCGGCAGTTCGGCAGGTTCTCCGGGTAGTTCGTGAATCGAAATATTTCTGAAAGCAACAGGATCATGATGTCCCGCAAACCCGAATCGACCAGTCTTGCGTTTCACACCCGGCGGCAACGCCCCGTCTTTCGACTCGGCGACGGTACTGAGATCGGCGTCGAGAATCGTCGTACCGTTCAATTCGACCTTGATGTTCGAGCCACGAACCGTGACTTGTTGAAAGTTCCACTCGCCGGTGGGCCGCAAGTAACCTCGATGCGCCGGAACGAGTCCGTACACAGAACCGTGATACTGCCGAGGATCGAGCTGAGCGTACTTGGGATCTTCCGAATCGAGTACCTGTAGCTCGAGTCCGTCGATGTGTGGCTGGCCCTCGCCTGCATAGCGAATCGCCAATCCATTGTTACCGCCCGCCGGCAGTTTGAATTCCAATCGCGCGATGAAGTCGGAATACTCCTTCTCGGTGAACAACGTGCCGCCTTTGCCCTCTTTGCACACGATTGCGCCATCGACGACTTCATAGTTCTCAACGTCGCCGGTCCATCCACTGAAATTGCTTCCGTTGAAAATGCTTTCGTATCCAGCGTTGAACTGTCGCTGAGCGAGTAAAGCATTAGCTTCGTCCGACGGAATTTCGCGCACGTAGATATTGCGAAAGTACAGTGTGTTGCCATGATTCTGTAGCTCGATCTGATCGCGTGCATAGATCGGCAGATTGCGTTCCCACAGATTCTCCATCACCACGTCATCAACAACCAATTCGTCGTTTAGCTTGACGGTCACACGTTCGCCAACCATGCGGATGTAAAACGTGTTCCATTGGCCAACGGGATTGTCGGCCTTGACGACGGGAAATCGCGGATTGTTCTTGTTGTTCCATAAAGCGCCCGACCCATTTTCGGCGCCATGGCGAAAGTAGTCTGGATAGTCTGTATCCCAAATCTGCAATTGCGGGCTTCCGCGCAGGTAGATACCGCTGTCACCGCCTTCGAGGATCTTCCAATCCACATACAGCTCGATGTCGCCGTAATCCTTATCGGTACAGAGGCTCTTGCCTTTACCATCGAATTGCAGGACGCCGTCAACGACCTTCCAGTGCTCGCGCATGTCGTCGTCAGCCGCCTTCTGTGCCGCGGCGAGTTCATCAACCGACATCGCTCGCCGCGTCTTTGGATTCCCCACAAGTCCCTTCCAACCGGTCAAATCCTTGCCGTTGAACAAGGGTGTGAATCCCTCTGGCGTTTGGCCATGTGTCACTTTATTCGACACAAGCATGGCCGCGAACGAAAGAACAACGATCCCAATTCCAGATGACAACCGTCGCGTACTTTTCATGGACATATTCCTCAAGGTGCTCTGTAACAATGCAGTTTACGTTTAGTTTCTAAGTCGTGTTATGAGAAGTCGTGGTTTACTCGGCAACACCTACGGATCGAATGTACTCGATCAGGTCGGCTGCTTCCTGTGCCGTCAAGTCGCTAAGGATTCGATCCGGCATCAACGAGCTGAGACTCTTTTGAAGCTCCTCGATTTCCGCACCCGGAACGCGAATGAGCTTGCGTTCAGCCGTTTTGAGCACAACCGCCTCGTCTGACTTCTCGACGAGCAAGCCTACAAAGACTTGGCCGTGTCTTGTTAGCAAACGATAGGCGGCCATTGGCTCGTCAATCTTGAGCGAAGGCCTCAGGACATGCTGAAGCAACTCGCCCCGTTGTTTGTACTTTTTATTGATTTCGACCAACGTCGTGCCCAATGACTGGTTGGGATCGCTAACGTCGTGACACGCTTTGCAACGAGCGCCATCGCTGAAAAAAATCAGTTTACCGCGGGCCGCATCACCGCTCTGCTTAAGGATCAGTTCGGGGTCAATGTTCGGCCCTAGCCGCGCGCGGCGCTGCGACTCAGGAAGAAACGTCTCGAACAGACCTCGCACATTTGTGTCTGGCACTTCATTGCCGAGGGCGATCGCCACGAGTTGGTCTCGCTCAACAAGTTCGCCGCCATGCAATCGAGCCAATAGCGAGAGCGCTCCCTCTGTCGATTGTACAAGCGTGCGGATCGCGGCTTCATGTTCGCTGCTGCCTGCATCGGCAAGATTTTCCAGCGCTTTGGACTCCGCCGAATTAGAGGCAATCGGGGGCGAAACGCCCGCCGACGGCTGGTCGTCAAGGGAACGAATCCACTTTGACACCAGCGCGACACCCGCACTGTCGACGACTTGCGAGCCGATGTAGGGCATCCTGGCATAACCTAGCTTCGACATCCGGTACATCAGGACGGAACGATAAGGATCCCCAGGCACGATGAGTTTCGCGTTCTGCATTCCAAAGGTCCCGATGCCGGTCCCTTTGTTTGTGTTCAGCTGATCAAAGGGCAAATCCCTGCGCAAATAAAACGACACGATCGCGTTGCCGCCCGGATGATGACACATGCTGCAATTGGCGTGCAAATACGATCGGGCTCGATCATCCAGGGACCGCGTTTCGTCGTGCGGATCGACGAGACGGAGTGCAGCGGGCACTTCCGGCAGCTCGCCAAGAATTTTGACGGTGGTCAGCGCCGAGAGCTGATCTTCCAACTGATTCGGTACGAACCCAAGGACAGAATTCGAGCCAGCGTTATGGCACAACTTGCACTCGTTCGAGGCGCTCACGTGCCAAGTGCGCTCCTGCACTTCGCCACCGGAGTCAGTAACGTGAATTGGGCGGTCGGCACCAATCGAATCCACAAGTGTTGCGTCCGTTCCTTCTTCGTTCCACAAGTAGCTGTAGGGCCGCCACGTGCCGTGCTCGAAGTGAAGCAACTGCGTCTCCAGGCGAATTTCGTTCTCGCCACTTTTCAGGTTCAATTGCTTTACCAACACGGTGCCCTCCGGGTACACCGGCGATTCGCCGCCGGAAGCCAGATGGACCACGCCGTCGTCTGGTATCGCGATCCAACGCTGAGCATACGCTCCGTCCGTCCAACGCGGAACACGCACCTCATACGAGATGACGCCCGGCGCAGGCTGTAGTCGCTCTGTCGATGTGAATAGGCCCGTTTCGCTCAAGCGTTTTGGAAATTCAGCCGATGTGTCGGGTAGATCCGACGGTACTAGTTCGTAGATCTGTCCCGTGTAATCGTAATCAAGCACATACAACTCGCCGTTGCTACCTTCGGTAAAGCTGGTGATGCGCTGATCGGTGTCGATCAGCGTTTGATGGAAGTAGGTTCCATCGCCCTCGTCCCGCAAAGCCCAAATCGTTCCCGTGATATAATCGCCATAGATGAATGAGCCGACGAGACCCGGGAGCTTTCGGCCACGATACACTGGACCCCCGATCACGGAGTTAGCTTCTGTGTGCGAGTGGTCTTTGATCGGAGGAATAATTGGAGTCGGACCAACGGCTACCTCGGTTCGTAATAAAGCGCGGGCTTCCATCACCGGCCAACCACAGTTTCCGCCCCGCACGAGTTTATGCACCATCTCCCACGTCTCCCAACCGTTGTCGGCCGCGAACACGTCTCCCGTCACTAGATCAATTCCAATCTTAAATGGATTGCGAAGACCGTAAGCCCAGACTTCTGGACGTGCATCTTCAAGTCTGACGAAGGGGTTGTCAGCGGGAATGGCATAGGCGTGATCACCAGCGGTCTGATCAACATCGATGCGCAACACGGCTCCCAGCAAGTCCGTAACGTCCTGACCGGTCGTCAAACCATCAGGAGGATTCGGACCCGATCCGTCGCCTGTCGAAATGTAAAGGTAGCCGTCCTTGCCGAATTCGAGACAACCACCGTTGTGACCTCCGCTAGGCCAAGTGAGTACCACCTGTTCGCTCGCGGGATCAATACGCGGGATGGGTGCGCCAAGCATTGCGAAGCGCGATACGCGCGTCAGGCCTCCGTCGTCCGGATGCACGTAACAAATAAAGATCTGTCCGCTCTGCCGAAACTGCGGATGAAAGTCCGCATCCAGGACTCGCACACCGTCTCCCGCCGATTCGGCCAAGTCGATGATGAGGTCGGCCTCATGCACATCGGGGTTCTTGAGCAGGCCAAAGATCTTGCCGCCGATCTCGGTGATGAGCAATCGATCCGCACCAGGAATTTCTTCGATACACGTAGGATTCCTGAAGTGGACGTGCGGGAACGCCGGCTGAATCGCGTACGGTGCGGGCGGATAAGGCGCGCCCCGGACGCGTGACGTCGTCCACACCGCGCGAGGCGCTTCGCCAAGACAATGAAGCACCGGGAGCAAGAGGATCATCCAGGCACCCAAGATAAAAGCAGAAAGTCTCATTCGGGGCTCCTGAAGGTGCATGCTGGGGCGAGGCAGATGGCGAGCGACATTTGTCGTTCGAGATTCTAAACTGTCTTTCGCGCCGTCGCCAGCTTTTGAGGTCCTTGCAGATTGCTGACCGTCCTTGGAATAGAATGTCGGCTCAGCAGTGGACACCGAACCTGCGGGTAACTGTCGAGGAGGGAATTCACTTTGTTCGTCAAAGCCAGACCTTTATGTCTCTCGTTCATCGTGATTGGGTTGGCTTTCTTGCGCGCCGCTCACACGGAAGACTGGTTGCAATGGAGGGGGCCGGATCGCCGAGGCATCAGCGGTGAGGATTCTGGATGGGATCGCCAGTCCTGGCCGGTGGGTGATGCCGCGTGGACGATCCAGGTCGGCGCAGGAGGCAGCGCTCCCATCGTGGCGGATGGTCGGCTTTATACAATCGGTTGGGAGAACGGACGAGACTACGTGCGCTGCTTCACCGCAGCCACGGGGCAAGCGTTATGGGAACAGTCGTACGATTGCCCGATGTACGGCCGCCAGAGTGAAGGCGATCAAGGATTGTACTCTGGCCCTTCCGTCACGCCAGTCTTTGATCGCGACACGGGTTACCTGTTCACGCTCAGCACAGACGGCCATCTGAATTGCTGGGATACCAGCAGCGATGGAAGACGCGTCTGGGGACTCAACTTCTACGATCAGTTCGATGTTCCACAACGCCCGCTCGTTGGCAGCCGCCGACTGCGCGACTACGGATACACTGCCTCGCCGCTGGTACATGGCGACTGGATCATCGCCGAAGTGGGCGACGACACCGGCAACTTGATCGCCTTCTCGAAACGAACCGGCAAGCAAGTGTGGGCTTCGCAATCCAAAGATCCCGCCGGGCACACCGGTGGACTCGTGCCGATCACGGTCGAAGGCATACCCTGCGTGGCGGTGATGACGATTCGCAACTTGCTCGTCTCCCGACTGGACCAAGGACACGAAGGCGAAACATTGGCGGAATTCCCTTGGGTCACCGATTTCGCGAACAGCATTGCGACGCCCGCGGTTATTGGTAGTTCGGTCGTCATTACCTCGGAGTACAATCAATATTCGATCTGCAAAGTCGACATCACACGCGGCGGGGCTCAACTCGCCTGGAAGCAACCCTATGCATCTGGAGTCTGTTCGCCGGTCGTGCACAAAGGGTTCGTGTATTGGTGCTGGCGGGGCGTGTACTGCTTGGACTTTGCCACAGGCAAGCCGATTTGGCGGGGCGGACGCTTCGGCGACACGGCATCGCTGCTGGCGACCGCCGATGATCGGCTCATCGTTTGGGCAGACCGAGGCGAACTTGTCCTCGTCGAATCTGCGAATCGTGAACCTACCGCTTTCAAGGAACTGGCGCGCAAGAATCGGATTTTCACCAACGATGCGTGGCCTCACCTCGTGCTCGCCGACGGAAGGCTCTTCTGCAAAGATCGCGATGGCAACATGAAATGTTTCAAGTTGTGAGGCGCATTAGCGTTGTATCCACAGTTCGGCGCCGACCAGCGCCGCTCCACTCTCCTTCACCTTGACCATCACACGATTCGGGCCTTGGCTGATCGACTGTAGCGGCACCGCGCAAACGTATCGATGGACGTCGGCGAATCGCTCTCCACCAGCAGTCGGCCCAAAGTTGGCCGAACCAAACAGAATCTCGGGCGTGCTTTCAGCAGCGAGGCCGGTGAAATCGACTCGCAATTCCGCAGTCACGTCAAACCCTGCGCCGCGCAGGTCTTCCGGCACGAGCATCGACGTTTGTACATACTCGTGCGCGGTCAATGGTAAAGGCAGTGCCTTCGCGAAATCCGCCGCGTCCTTGGCCCAATAGTGAGTCGGCATCCAGGTGCCAGCGTCGGAGATCGCGTACATGATTGGTGCCTCCGTCAGCCGCTCGCTCGAACCAATCACGTTGAGTACGGACCGGGCGTAGTCACGATCCGCTTCGCTGCCCGGACCAGGGAACAGATTGAACGTATAGATGCCCTCGGCCCCACCGCTCCACAGTTGGCTCGCCGCGCCAAACCACGCTTCGGGAGGCTGCATGTTGCTCGTGCCGCGAGGCGGGCGGTACAGCAATCCTGACTGACTGAGGCAAGGATAAACGGGCACGTCGTGGTTGTGTGCCAGATCGGCAAGCTGTTTGATCGGCAAGTCGAACGTGACGTAGCCGCCGCCGAGTGCGATTGCGTCGACCAACTGTTCCTGCAGCCACGCGGCGATATCGATGCCGATCTTGCGGCAAAGCTGGGGCGTCGACGGAATTCGTACTTTCAACAGAAGCGGTCTGTTCTGTCGATCGCTTTCTCGAAGCACAATCTTGCGGATCGCCCGGACCAACTTCGTCAGGACGGAGATCTGTCGATCAGTTGCCGGGTGTCCCTCGTAGGTGCTGCGAAAGTAGAACGGTGCCCTGAGAAAATCGAGCTCCACACCATCGATCTCATAATTGACGAGCACTTCTTCGATGATCGCGCAGAGCCGCGGTTCGACATCCGGATGCTCGAAGTCAACCAAACTCCACAGTCGTCGCCGATCCTCGAAGTCCTTGGTCGCTTCGATCGTCGACATGATGCGAGTTGGGTCATCTTGCTTCCAGCGAGGCCGAAGCTCCGGTGTCCAGGCGTCGTGAATGTCGTTCATCCGCAATGTCCAGATGCTCTCCATGCCATGTTTGTGAGCGAACTGAGACGACATCCGCAACCCATCCGTGTTCTGTTCGAGGAACTTCGCCAGATTGTTGTTGGCGAATTGGCCGCCCTTCGAGGTAAAGACCTCGGCGACGTTCGTCTGGTGCGTAAAGTAATTGAATGATTGCGTCGTGCAGTAATGAATGCTGTCGACCTGCGTCCCGACGAGCGGCGAGTGCCGAGTGGCCAGAAACCGTTCGGTGGTGTCCGCGCCCGCGGCCCAGATGTCGTCGCCGTCGTTGTTAAAGATGATGCGGCGCGATCTGTGAGCGGCTGCCCGTCGTCTGGCAGACAGCGAAGTCGCTTCGTCCGCGATCAGCCCTCCGTTGCCCAACGAACTGGTACGCCAAACGCTCCCGCCCATTATTATGCCGGTCAGGAAATCACGCCGCGAAAATGTCATGGTCGCTCCTCTTCGCTTTCTAGCGCAAGGCGTGCTTGGAACGGCAAGATCAAGACAGGCGCCGGTGCAGGCGGGGCATTCAGATCCGTATCGAATACTCGTTCCGGCGTGTTGCCGGCCAGGTCCTCCAGGAGTGGATTGACGACCACTTGATAGTCGCGCTCAAGCCAAGCGGATTCCGGAATGAACGACCATTCGGCTTCGTCCTTACCAACGACAACCCGACCAGCTAGCTGCTCGCCTTGCGAACTTTCAATTCTGATAAATCGTTCCGACAAAGCGCGGTCCAACGGTTCATTAAACGCCAATCGAACGGCTTGCCGAGTCGAAACCGTTGGCGGAATCAGTTGCCATCGGTCGGGCAATGGACGGTCGCGATCGGCAGCTTTCGTTTCGAATTGCTTGACAAAGCGGCGACCTAGCGGCTTTCCGCTCGCATCTTGCATCGCCGCGTCGATCACGAGTGTATAGCGCCGGTTGGGCTCCAGCACGGGACCGAGTTCTTCGCGCAGATTCACGCCTGTCTTGACTCGCCCCGGATGAATCCACAGCGTCAAACGGCGAAGGTCTTCTGTCCAAAGTTCGGTTCGACGCCAGGGATCGGGAATCTCGCTGCCATCCTCATTCAGCAGATGTATGCGGTCAAAAATGACGCGAGTTTCGCGCATTGGCTGCGAGAAGTGAATGTAGAACTTCAAGTGATTCGCCGGCAAAACGCCAGCGCTGGGAAACACGTTCTCGACGACAGCAGCCTCGCTCCTCGAAAGTTTCGGAACGTGATAGTCCAGGTTCACGATCGGGCGAACGCTGTAAAGCGTGGCACGGTACGCGCATTCTGGCACCAGTCGATAACGCGGCTGAAAGCGCAGTTGAGAGCCGATCTGACGATAATCGCCGATGATCGGGGCACCCAACCCACCGTCGTTTCCAATCAGGCGAAAGGTCAGGACACCTTCGCCCTGCCTGCTTGTAAGCTTCGACGACAGTGGCGGCGGGAAGCTCGGATCGAGATCGGCGATAACGGTCACGACGCGACCGGCGTCCGACGACTCAATGCGAATCGGCGAACCCGCGGCGACCGTCAGAATGCACAAGACACCAATCGAAAGAAGCATAGCACGCGACTGTCCGCACTAGGGCAAGGGAAGAACTTCAAGACGAACGCCTTCCTCGACTTGTCGCAACACCAAGGCATGAGTTTCGTCAAGCTTGTCCATCTGCATCACGCCGTGGAAGGCTTCGACCATCTCGATCTTGTCGGTTGCCGGCGCAGAACCCTTCAATCGCAAGATGGCGTTTTCATTCACCGCATCGCCTTCGCTCAATAACTCTTGCTCGAACTTCACCGTCCAGTAGGGACTAGGTCCAAACGGCTTTCGTTCGTGATGGAATCGGAACGTGTTAGAAAGCACGTAGGACTTGCCTCCCTTCTCGTAAACAAACATATCGATCGGACGGTTGCCCGACCCCAGCTCAATCATGCTTGAACCTTTCACGTGAGCGCCTGGTTGCAACGAGTCGAGTGGGTACTTGACGATCGGCGTGCAACTAAACGCACCGACAACGTACGATCTGTCGTTTTCTTTAATAGGAATCAGCACGCTCATCGGAGCCTTTGTCTCCCAACGGCGATGTGAGACGTGATAGGTCTCGGCGCTGTTCACATTCCCGACCGCGTCGTTCTTCAATGGCACATCAATGCTGAAGATCTTCGAGGCGAAAGTTTCGTTGCTGCGACCTGCGGCGACGATTTGCGTGTCGGCCCATGCCACATCCGTAATGCTGCCGATCCTGTCTTCTCCGACTCGGAGCTGGATGCGCGCGTAGGACACATCGGTCAATTCAAACTCGTGGATTTCGCTCTGGCCATCAATGGTGAGGATCAGGTTGCGTTTGTCGTCTTGCTTTCGAATTGCAAAGTAGGGCGTTCCGGACGCTGGATTCACAGCCACATCGATGATCTCGATCCCATCCGCTTTCGCCCCTATACGGGCCGCCAGCTTCGCGTCGATGCCTTCGATCATCTGGCTCAACCTTGGCTCGGCCGATACGTCACCGGTCTCTATTGCCAAGATTTGCGAACCTGCGCCGTCTCCGATTAGCAGCACTCCATCTGGCGCAAAGCTCAGCACGTTGATCGACTTGATCCCGGGATCGCCTTTCGCGGATTCCGAGATTACAGCACCCGCGTGAAGCACGGATATTGCAAACACAAACACAATGAACACTGCGACGATTCGTATGGAACGCATGGCGAGTCTCCTAAACTCCAAAGTTCTAGGCCTGAGTGGCAAGTCCACACGCTATCACGCATAATTTGCGATGTCCACTTCCATCCTGCGTCATCAACGGGATTCATCTCGACGGCCGCACCACCCACACCGTTTTATTGACCGAGCTGAAACGAGTATCTCCATGATTCGATCCATTGTTCACTTCGTCGCCATAAGTCTGCTGGTTGTTACTGCGACCGTGGCCAACGAGCCCAGCTTCGATCTCGTACTTCGCAGTGGTCGCGTAGTCGATGGTACGGGATCTCCCTGGTACGTCGCGGACGTTGGGATTCGAGATGGAAAGATCGCCAAGATCGGACATATCGCCGCCGAACGTGCTGCGAAGGTGATCGATGCCAGCGGCCTGATCGTGGCACCGGGGTTCATTGACATGATGGGCCAGACAGCGACTCCAATGCTGGATGATCCGAAAACGGCCATCAATCTTTTGACGCAAGGTATCACAACGATCAATGCCGGCGAAGGAGCTTCGGCGGCGCCGTTGAGCGTCGAAGAGGGTGCTGCTCGCGGCTGGACGACGATGGCCGAGTATTTTCAGCTCATCGAGTTGAAAGGCTTGCCGGTAAATGTCGTGCAGACCGTGGGACACACTCAAGTCCGACGCCTGGTCTTGGGGGATATCGACCGGCGGCCCAGCGACGAGGAACTCGACCAAATGCGCGAGCACGTGCGCGAAGCCATGGAATCGGGCGCTATCGGCGTTTCGACGGCATTGATTTATCCGCCCGCGGTTTACGCTCGCACGGAAGAGATCGCAGCGCTGGCCGCAGTCGCTGGAGAGCATGGCGGTCGTTACTACACACACATGCGTAACGAGGGCGATTTGCTTCTGGAAGCAATCGACGAGGCACTCGACATTGGCCGAACCGGGAACACGCCCGTTCACATCTATCACCTAAAGGCGGCCGGGCGACAGAACTGGGGCAAGATGCAGTTAGCCATCGCCAAAATCAAAGCCGCGCGAGCCGAAGGCCAGCAAGTAACCGCCGACATCTATCCGTATATCAATAACGGGTTAGGCGTCACGGCGTTCATCCATCCGCGTCACTTTGGTGCGGGACAGGGGCAACTGCTCGGTCGATTAGACGACGCGAGCTATCGTGACGAGATTCGCAAGGAGATGGAAACTACGGGCGGTTGGGAAAACTGGTATCGGCATGTCGGGCATGACTGGGATCGTGTGGTCATCGGACAGGCCGAGGATCCTCGCTATTCGGAACTTGTCGGACAGAGCGTCGCTGCAATGGCGCGGGCTCGCGAAGAAGACCCTTGGGAGACTTTCTTTAATCTTGTCCGTACCGGAGCGTTCGCGCTGCCGCAGAGCATGACGGATGCCAACAAGATCTTGGCCATGCAGCAAGACTTTGTTTCGTTCTGCACCGATGTCGGACCTGCAGGAGGTTCCCGCATCGCATCACATCCCCGCGCATTTGGTTCGTTTCCGCGTTTGCTGTCGCATTACGTGCGCGATCTGGGAGCGATTTCGTTGGAGCAAGCGGTAGCTCAGGCGAGTGCCGCTGCGGCGAACGACGTGCTGGCCTTTGACCGTGGTCGGATTTCCGAAGGTCTTTCCGCCGATGTAATTGTTTTCGACTACGACGCGCTTACCGACAACGCAACCTTCGCACAGCCGAATGAAATCGCCGAGGGGATGCGGCACGTGATCGTTAACGGCAAACTTGTGCTTCACGACGGCAAGCAAACCGATGCATTGCCGGGACGCGTATTGCGCGGTCCCGGCTATCGCCAGGAATCAGCACCGCACGCCGTTTCAACTGGCGAATCGGACCCCGGCTTCGACAGCTTTGATCGGATGATGCGCGAGTTCATGGAACAGCATCGTGTGCCTGGTGCTTCACTCGCGGTGACCGATCGAGGACGAATCGTGTACGCACGTGGTTATGGCTATAGCGATGTAGCTACTGACGAACGAGTAACAACCGACAGCTTGTTCCGTATCGCCAGCATCTCGAAGCCCATCACCGCAGTCGCGATTCTGCAATTGGCGGAGCAGGGAAAATTAAGCCTCGATGACACCGTTTTTGCCGTGCTGGACTATGAAGACGAGATCAAGGCGAAAGGCGAGCAATTCGACGCGCGTCAACGCGACATTACGATCCGACATCTGCTCGAACATCGCGGCGGCTGGGATCGAGATATCTCGTTCGATGGTATGTTTCGGTCCGTCGAGTTCGCCGCCAAGCTCGGCCTACCTGCGCCCGCTAGCCCTGATACGGTGATCCGCGCGATGCTCGGGCAGTCGCTCGACTTCGATCCCGGTTATCGCTACGCCTATTCCAACTACGGCTACTGTTTGCTCGGTCGCATTGTCGAGAAGTTGACCGGCCAATCATACGAGCGGTACGTCCAGGAGAATGTTCTCGCTCCGCTCGATATACACACCATGCGGATCGGCAAGACACGCCTCGATGGCCGGCAGCCAAAAGAAGTCCGCTACTACTATCCCGGTCGCGGACCGTCTGTCTTTCAAGAGGACCTCGGTCAAGATGTCCCGTGGCCCTACGGTGCTTGGTACCTGGAAGCGATGGACTCGCACGGTGCCTGGATCGCTTCGGCAACGGATTTGGCAAAGTTCGCAGCAGCCTTCGACGATCCGCAGCGCTGCAAGATCTTGACCGCAGAGAGCATCGCAGCGATGTTCGCTCGCCCACCGGGACTGGCCGGATACGAAGAGGACGGAACGGAGAAGCCGGTTTTCTATTCACTGGGTTGGTTCAATCGAGCATTGGACGACGGTAAGCAAAACAATTGGCATACAGGTTCGCTGGCCGGGACAGCAACAATCCTGATCCGCCGTCACGACGGACGAAACTTCGTGGCACTGTTCAACGCCCGCAGCAGCCCGGACGCTTCTCACTTTGGCCGCGAGATCGACCCCCTGTTACACCGAGCGGCAAACTCGGTTGGCGAATGGCCGAAATGATCTGCAACAAAAGCACTCGCGCGCCGCGGTGCTGCGACCCTGGGCTTCGGTATGCAACCAGATCGCAGCATGGACACCGAGCGGTTGACCCACGAAATACGACCTACACGATCGCTTCCGCCTCAAGCGCACCGGCGCGGAAGTCGCGGATGGCGTTGATCATGGCTTGGATCGATTGATAACGATCACCAGGCTTCTTTTCCAACGCTTTCAAGCAAATCTCGTCCAGTTTCTTCGGAACCTTGCGGCCTTGAGCCACCTTGCTCGGTGGTTCGGCGGGGGCGTATAAGACGTTTTGAAATGTTTCGTCGATGGTCCGACCGCGGAACGGCTCGCGTAGCGCCAGGATTTCGTAAAGTACGACCCCCATGCTGAAGATGTCGGTCCGCTCGTCGATATTTTTGCTGCCGTTGACTTGTTCGGGCGACATATACAGCGGTGTGCCTGGCCGCTGGCCGGGAGACGTCAATCGCTCCTCCAGATCATCACCGGTGTCTTTGAGCTTTCCGCTGTCGCCTTCATCGGGCAAGCCCCACACCTTGGCGACACCCCAGTCCATCAGCATCACTTCACCGAACATCCCGACCATGATGTTTTCGGGTTTGATGTCACGGTGGATCACGCCATGAGCGTGGGCATAGGCGAGGGCGTTGGCGGCTTGCACCAAAATGCCCAGCAATCGGTCTAACGAAAACTCACGAACCGCATCAGGATTCTTCTGGGCGATCAAGCTCAGAATGCGGAACAGATCGCGGCCTTCGATCTTTTTCATCGCAAAGTAGATCGCACCCGTTTCATCCTTGCCAAGTTCATACACGGGCACGGTGTTGGGATGCGACATTTGGGCCGTCACGCGCGCTTCGCGCAGCAACCGCCTGCGTTCGTTCCGATTCTCCGCGTTCTCAGGTGCAAGCCGCTTGATGCAAACTTTTCTCCCGAGATTGCTGTCGTAACATGCGAACAGTTGCCCGTTCCCGCCACCTGCCATCGGTCGCAGGTTTTTGTACTTACAGAAATCGTTGGTAAACCAACTGGGCAAGTCGGCATCGGTCCCCGTCAAATGGATTGTGGGGTATTCGTCTTTTGGCTGCTCCGCCATCGATTTCTCCCGGTACCTCCGTGAACTGCAACGGTCAGCGGTTCGTTATGACACAAGCCGGTCGCGAAGTAAATCAGCCGCTTGAGGATCGCTCGTCCGACTGTTAAGTTTCAGCGTTAGTAGCCAGCACTTCCCAAAGTGCTTCAGCGTGAGTGGCCAGCACTTTCCAAGTGCTTCGGCTTTGGTGACTAGCACTCTCCAAGTGCAAAGTCCCCTGAATTTTGTCGAAGGCTGCACTTTCCAAGTGTGCTGCCCGCAACGATCACAACACGCTGTTGGGCTCAGCACTTGGAAAGTACCGGCCACAAATTCACACCCCGCCTACAGAAAGTCCGCCCGCCATGACCATCACGCAAGCCACGCTCGACAAACTCGCCAAATACGATACGCCCACCATCTGTAACGTCATCGAGCTGTTTGATATTCGGCCCCGTAACGTCGGCTATATGGATCATCGCGTTAAATCGAATTTTCCAGAGTTGCCGCCGATGGTCGGATTTGCCTGCACGGCGCAGTTCCGATCCGACGCGCCTCCCGTTGGCGGCGATGCCTACGGTTCGATCCAAAAGCAGCTCGAGATGTTCGGCGAACTGACCGGGCCAGCAGTCGTCGTATTTCAAGATGCAGATGATCCGGCGGTGGCCGCGGTGTTCGGCGAGGTCATGTGTTCCACGTATCAAGCTTACGGTTCGGTGGGTCTGGTCACCAACGGCGGAGGTCGCGATCTCGAACAGGTTCGAGCGCTCAAGTATCCGGTGTTTACTGGTTCGACGATTTGCTCGCACGGATATTGCCACATGCTGCATCTTGCGTTGCCGGTTCGCGTAGGTGGGTTGATGGTGTATCAGAACGACCTGTTGCATGGCGACGCGAACGGCGTGACGAATATCCCGCCGGAGATTGCCACCGAAGTGGCTGATATCTCCGACGAGTTTATCGCCGCCGAAGCCATCATGCTCGACTACGTCAAAGCTCCCGGTGAAAAGACCGTGGCGAAATTCAATGAGCTTCGCGAGGAGTTTCAAGCCGTGGTTGGGAAGTTGAAGGCGCGCGTCGCACGTTCGTAGGGTCGGTTCGATCGCGGTTAGAAGAATCCGCCTCCTGAGGTCGGCGCGGGGTTGGCCGCTGGTGCTGCGTTTGTTTCAGCCGCGCCGGAGCTTCCACCGCCTCCGAGTCCCACTCCACAGGGTCCCAAGCACATCGAGCCATAAACCGGCGTCGCGCCAACATCATTCAACAACCGCTGAACTCGACGGTGAATGTTGGCGTTGTGTTTGACGATCAACGACGATCCCAAGCCTTGCACGAACGTACCCGCTTGGTCGTTCCAAGTCCCCGGTTCTGTGGCCCGCATCACAAGTTTCGCAATCTCATCGGAAGAACAGTCTGACACGTTTAGCGGATAGGACCTTACGGCGATCGCAGTCGGATCGGCGACAACAACCGATTTCATCTTCTTCGCCGCTCGCAGGCTCGTGAGCAGGCTTGCGATCTGCTCATGAACATCTTGCGTTTGCGCGATGACAATGGTTGGCATCGGCAGTAAGGTTCCAATCGAACTTGGACCTCCAACAGCTTCCCAGCTGTCGGGCGCTACAGTTGACTCGATTACCGCGATCAGTGAATCGAAATCAACATTCGACGCTCCCGAGGGATCCGCGATCAGACTCTCTCCTTGCTGAACCAAATCACGAACTGGATAGAGGCCAATGATCTGCTGGGCTTCCGATTGCTCTGGCGTCGTGATTACGAGCACTTCATCCCGAATGATGTACGTCACTTCGTGCTCGTTCAGAATGCGAACGAGCACGAAGTGCAGCGGCGTGTCGGCGAACTCTTCCGTGATTGGCACCGAAGCATCGATACCGAAGTCTTCCAGCGCTTTCGTATCGATAACGATGGGAATCTTTGTCTGTTCTGAAATGCTTTCCAAGACTTCCTTGAGGGATGCGTCCTTGAATTCCGCCGTGAAAGGGTGGTCTAGCAATCGACGAATTTCGGCCGTCGCCTTGTCCTCACCCAGCAGATAGACCGTCTGCTTCGGTTCCTCACCAACATTGTGGTCGGCAATGATCTCTCGATACGTAGACAGGAGTTCCGCGATTTGCTCATGGATATCCGAGGCTTGCGAAACGACCAGCGATTCGTAGACGCCTTCAATCGCCCCCGGTCCGCCGACCATATCCCATGCGTCAGGATGGATCACGGAAGTGATCGCTTGAATGAAGCTGTCGTAATCCACCGATGACTCGCTCAACACTGGATCGCGCACAAGCAAATCGCCGACGGGATAGACCCGCGTTTTGAGTTGTCCCTCGGCGCTCTCAGGCGTCGTAATCCAGAGTGCCCCGTATCGCGTCGTGTAAATCAACTCCAGCTCGTTCAACGTCAGCCGAAGAAATGATCTCGCTGATACACCGCGGATAACGCGCGTAATGGGCGTGCGGGTATCGATCCCGAAATCTTCCAAAGCAATTGTGTCGAGCGCGACGTCGATACCGAGCCGCTCTTGTAACGTCCGGCACACTTCGATTAACGGCGCATCAAAGAAATCCCAATCACCTTTAGTGTTCAACGCAGCCTCGATTCGATCCTCCCATTCCACTTGTGGGAATACTGGTGCGGGCGGGGCGCCCAACGCATGTGATGCATCGAAGCCAAAGCAGACAGCAACCAACGCCAGCAGCAGACAGACCGGTCCCTGGGAACGCAACAACATGAGAGACTCTCCTCAACGATCCAGGCCCCTGGATGACTCCTTATCGTAAACGATTGATACACGTGATTTCAAACGGATGTCTCGGCAGCTCGCGAAGTGGAGAAAATATCCGGCGTCTTGCAAGATTTCAGAAGTTTCGTTGCTGCGACAAAGAACCGCGGCAGATTTTTGAGAATTTACGAACAAAATTGCGGTCGAGCCGTCTATTAATCGTGAAAGGAAAGACTCGCCACACATTTCGGCGAATTGCAGTGGACGAAATGACAAGTAGCTCTGCGTCTCCAATAGTGCTCGACTCGCAGCGAAGTAACGGCATGTGCAACTCACAACCCACCCGGCTGAACGTGCTAGTCGCTGAAGACGGCTTGCTCAATCAACGCTTTGCAGTGCGATTGCTCGAAGGCGCCGGTCATACGGTGACCTTGGTGTGCAACGGGGCCGAAGCCCTGGAGGCGTTGCGACATAACGACTTCGATCTTGTCTTGATGGACGTCGAGATGCCCGAAATGGACGGGATCGCGGCCGCTCAAGCGATTCGTGCTGATGAAGAGGAAGGCACGAGAATTCCCATCGTCGCGGTCACCGCGACCGGAGACCGCGAGACGTGCTTGCGTGCTGGCATGGACGATTGGCTGCCGAAGCCGCTGTCGCTCGCGCGATTGAACCGAACGATCGAAAGGTTGGCCGAAAAGAAACGCATCTCCTGGCCAATACCTTTCGCGGAGTTGGCGAATCTGCCGCATATGCATTGCTTGCATCGCCCGGTATGAGGATAATCGTGACAGCACGGCCCGACACTTGGGCCTGCTGTTACGACTCCCAGCCGAGCATCCGTTATGTTCTCGATCTTGGAACGCAATCCTGCTTCTCATCGCGGAGTCCGCTTATGCGACGGAGTGAACCGTCGCGAGATGCTTCGCGTCGGCGGTCTCGGCGCTTGCGGTCTGACAATGCCCAGCTTGCTGAAAGCAGCGACTGATCCGTCCGTCGGGTCGCCTAATGGTTCTTTTGGGCGTGCCAAGCGATGCATTGTTCTCTTTCTGCTGGGCGGCCCACCGCAACATGAAACTTGGGATCCCAAGCCTGATGCTCCAGCAGAAATTCGTGGCGACTTTGCACCAATCGAATCGGCAGTGCCGGGATTGCATGTCGGCGAGTTGATGCCGCGAACGGCGAAGTTGACCGATCGCATCGCCGTTCTTCGCGCTGTGTCGACCGCCGATAATGCTCACTCGTCGAGCGGCTACTGGATGCTGACCGGCTACCCACATGCACCCAAGAACAAAGAGAACGCGCTGCACGGACCACCCAACGATTGGCCGTGTGTGGGTGCGGTAGTGCGACACCTGCGCGGCGACACTGCTAGTCTGCCCGGTGCCGTTCGGCTGCCTGAGGAGATCTGGAACACGGGGCGAATCGTTTGGCCGGGACAAGATGCAGGCTGGCTGGGACACAGCGCCGAGCCATGGCTGCTTGACTGCGATCCCAACAAACCCGATTTCCAAGTCCCCGATCTCTCGCTTCCCAGCGACATTCCCGCGATGCGATTTGGCCGTCGGCGCTCGTTGCTGGCGACGGTCAATCGACATTTGGATGCCGTCAATCGCGACCAGGCAGTCGAGCGTTGGAACGGGCTCCAACACAAAGCCTTTGACTTGCTAAGTTCTTCCAACGCGCGACGAGCCTTCGATATTCAGTCGGAACCCGACACTGTCAGAGAACGATATGGCAGAAACCGTTTTGGACAAAGCGTTCTACTGGCACGGCGATTGGTCGAAGCAGGCGTCTCGCTTGTGCAAGTGAATTGGACGCGCTGGGAGGAGGATCAGGCGGTTGCTCCGGCGTGGGATAACCACGCTGACAACTCGAAACGATTAAAGACCGTGTTGATGCCGCCGATGGATCTCGCTTACTCGGCGCTGCTTGAAGATCTCGAACAGCGTGGGATGCTGGAGGATACACTGGTGGTCTGGATTGGCGAGTTTGGCCGCACGCCGAAGATCAACGCTCGCGGCGGACGAGACCACTGGGGCCACGTCTTCTCTGCGGCACTCGCGGGAGGAGGGGTTCGAGGCGGAGCAGTCTGCGGAGCATCGGACTCGCAAGGCGCGTATCCGGCCTCGGGACGCGTGGAGCCTCAGGACATCACCGCCACAATTTTTCACTGCCTCGGCTATCGACCCGGCACGGAGATCTACGACCAGCTGGGCCGCCCAATGGTAATCAGCAAGGGCGAACCAATCAGCAAAATACTCGGCTCGTAATCCGAGCGGTCGGAGTCTTAGGAACACGGGAAAAATAACTTCGGCGAAACCAAAGTAGCCATCACACTCCGTGGGATGATTAACAGAAGATATAGCGAAGTTGTTTTTCCCGTGTTCCTTAGCTCATTCGTCTGAGTTTCTGGGCGATTCGGAATTATTCGGCGGTAGGGCTGACTTTCTATTTCAGTGCTGTTCAGTGCGCGCAGAGCGGCTTAAACTGCTGACAAATCTGACTCAACCTCGCGCCGACTCACAATCGCGAAAGAGCCTCGTGAGTGTAAATCCCTATCAAGCATCTCCAACGCCCTCCGAGGCAAGTTCAAGTGAGCAACATGGATCTTCGCCGCTGATCTGTGTCTTGTGCGTCCTCGTTGCCATTCATTTTCTGGTTGTACTTGGAATAACCATCTCCAGCTTGCTGATTCCCATTCCCATTGCGTTGATTGGCGGCTTGATTTCGATGGGCTTCTATATTGCGATTTTCATCGGTCTTTTAAGGAAGGCGGAATGGGCGAGGGTAACCCTGATTTGGCTGTGCTATGTGGGACTTGTTACTTATGCCTTCCAGGTGCAAAACATGGTGTGGCTGGTGGTTCCACTCATGATTTTTGAATTGGTGACCCTCGTGATCGCCCACAGTTCGGCGGTGCGAACGGTGACTCAGAAAGCAAGCACCGCTGTGTCTTATACCTACACGGAATCTGCTGTCTCTAATGCCCAGAGGAGTACGCCCGAGTGAACATCGAGATCGTGCCGTTTCGGCTGGAAGGTTGCCAATGTCGGCTCAAGTTTGATCCGAAGGAAGTACAATCTGCGTTAGACGCGGAGCTTCGCAAGCGGGTGAATAAGAACGCAAAGTTTCTTGACACGTTGGAAGGCGAGCTGTCGATCACGGGCGCCTTCACTGAGATCGACGAAGGCAACTTCGCCTTGCATTTTATGCTCGCCTTTTTGGGCAAAGCTTGGATTGCGGGACAAATCCAAGTGAAACATAACGGCAATGCTTTGATCGACGAGCCATTTCGCATCAGCAAGACATTTTCAGCCTTCACCGGCGGAAGGTCGCAATTGAACGGCGACGCAAAATACTTAGCGGGCGATATCGTCAAAAGAACCGTTAAAGCGTTGAAAAGGGCTGTCTAGCTTTCACGATTGGCGCCAGCGAGTCGATGCGAAACGGATCGCGGCATCCTGTCGAAAGAGTGTGTCCACGGCTATAATGATTCCGTTGACGAACAACCGATAGCGCATAAAAAATCGAAGGGCCCTTGATCGCCGCATCAAGAACCCTTCGTAATTGGCTGTCCGAACATAGATTAACCACGCCCGGAGACCCACAGCCGTATTCTTTCGTATCGACAGTCGCGCACCCCAACTTTAGGTGACGTCTGGATTAAGGTCGGCTAAAACCGCTGGGTATCTCCCAATTTGGAACCGCCCATGACCACTGCAAAACTTGCTTTAGAAGATGGAACAGTATTCACTGGGGAAGCTTTCGGGGCTGCCGGAGAAGTCGACGGGGAAGTGGTATTCAACACTTCGATGACGGGCTATCAGGAGATTCTGACTGATCCCAGCTATCGCGGACAGATCGTCACGATGACCTATCCCGAGATCGGCAATTACGGCGTCAACGCCGAAGATGTGGAGAGCATCAAGCCTCATTTGGCCGGTTTTATCGTTCGCGAGAACAGCCGAATTGCCAGCAATTTTCGCTGCGACGGCAAACTCAATGAGTACCTAGCGAAGCATGGCATCGTCGGAATCGCTGGAATCGATACCCGAGCCCTCGTACGCCGGATCCGCATCCAGGGGGCCATGAAGGGCGTTCTTTCGACGACTGACTTGGACGACGCAAGTCTGGTGAGTAAAGCGAAAGCGAGCCCCGGTTTAGTGGGACGAGATTTGGTCCGAGAAGTCTTACCCGACCAGCCTCGGGATTGGAGCGAGGGGTTGAGCAAGTGGTCTCGCATTTCGGATGCGATGTCAGCTGATAGCTATGCCGACGAACACCATGTCGTGGCTTTGGATTTCGGCATGAAATGGAATATCGCTCGATATTTACAAGAATCTGGGTGCCGCGTCACAATTCTTCCCGGCACAGCCAGCGCCGAGGAAGTGCTCGCACTTAGCCCTGATGGCATTTTCCTGTCGAACGGCCCGGGTGATCCGGAGCCCCTGGATTACGCCATCAATACGATTAAGAATCTGCTGGGCAAGCGGCCCATGTTCGGAATCTGCCTGGGACATCAATTGTTCGCGTTAGCTTCCGGAGCGAAAACATTTAAGCTCAAGTTTGGTCATCGCGGTGCCAACCAACCAGTTCAAAACCTCGATTCGACGCGCGTTGAAATCACGGCCCAAAATCACGGCTTCGCGGTTGAAGAAGAGACCTTGCCAGATCACCTTGAGATCACGCACCGGAACCTGAATGACAACACGATCGCGGGTCTGCGGCATCGCGAAGTGCCCGCATTCAGCGTCCAATATCATCCCGAAGCGTCGTCTGGCCCGCACGACAGCCAATATCTTTTCAATCAGTTCCGCGAATTGATGACGTCCTGCAAGGTGTGATGCATGGCGCTCGTCGATATCAACTGGAATCCGTCGCGCAAAGAACTGCGAGCATTCTCGTTGCTCTTGATCGGCTTTGGAGCGATCGTTGCGACTGTTCTTCTGAAGCGTCTCGAAAGTCACACTCCAGCCCTCGCCACGCTACTCGTCACGGGCGTCATCGGCCTGATCGGTGTTGTAATTCCAACAGCCATCCGTCCGCTGTATGTCGTTTGGATGGCGCTCGCCTTTCCGATCGGCTGGACCGTTTCGCACCTGATGATGTTAGCGGTGTTCTACTTGGTGCTCACTCCGATCGGCCTGCTCATGCGACTTTGTGGCCGCGACCCGATGCAGCGGCGGCTTGATCGTTCTGCCAAGTCCTACTGGCTGGCGCGAACACCGCGCGGCGACACAAAGAGCTACTTTCGCCAGTTTTAGCTCGAATCAAACACGTTTCGGCTCAACGCGGACGAAGACCAAGCGATAGCCGTGGTATCCGAAGTGACTCATGATCGCTCCGACAAGCAGCGCGTGCAGCAGCATCGTCATGAGGGCAGCTGCAGAAAGTCGACCCATCGCGGAAAAGCCCATCCACAACGAAACTCCCACCGCAGTGATGATGGCGAACATCATGGATGCGAGAATGTGGCTACGATTGCGTCGTAGCGCCAGGCCAACGTACAACCCAATCACCGTGTTTACAGCAACTCCGATCGTCGCGGGAATCACGTATTTAAAATCCAACGCCGTTGGTGCGGTCCAGGAGAAGTTTCTTACGAACCCACACAGGCAAGCGACACAGAAGGTGAGCAACAGCAGTTGCCAGATACTGAATTGCTGATTGGTCGATTTTGTCACGACATCGGCGATGCTGGTTCCGCTGTCCGGCGTAACGACCCGTGACTTCTCTCGCGAGGTTGGTTCGACATCCCACCTGCCTAGCGCCCGTTCGTAGGCCACGGTAATAGTTTTTTGCCACTCGAAGGAGAACCCGAACTGCCGCAGCATGGCCATGATCTCCGCGTGTTTTAGCGAGTCGGCATGCGCTGCGTCGAGATAGGCAAACCATTCCCTCAAGTCGCGTCCCGTGCCTCGTTCCATGTCCAAGCCTGGAGTTTCATCGGTCAGATCGACCAGCCGAAGCCCAGCCAGCCGCGCGAGTGAAAGGGGAATCGCGATCAGCGTCATGGCGATCGCAACGCGAACAACCCAACTCGAGTCGAGGCTCTGAACATCGACCTGATATGGCACTGCGATCAGTGTCGCCGCGCCAATGACAAAAAGAGGAACTTGGATCAAGACGTGAAGCTTCACGAAGCTCACCGCGACCAACAGGACGCCAAGTACATAAGCGGACCCGGCATCCGATGAGTTCGGAGAGAATGCCAACACCGGAATAAGCGCCAAGGCCAAGGTGCAAAGCAAAAAAATCGGCATTCGCAGGAAGACGTGCGTACGACCGAAGGCGAGCCAAATTGCTGGGAACGTACAGAGCGCGAGGAAGCTCCCGTAGGCGAAACCAACCACCAGCACGTAGATGAGCAAAATGATCAGCATCTCAATGGCACCCTGTTCCGACCTGATCGCGTCGCTTGACTTGTCGCACACGCCGAATCGCTTGTCAAACGGAAACCGACCAGGGACAATGGCCAGTCCCGAGAAAGCAACGAGCAGGTCGTCGAGATGTCAGAAGCCAGAGTCACCAATACGTTCGCTAACAAGCCTCGATCCTCGTTGCTCAGTCGCCTCGCATTTGCGGGGTTAGGGCTTCTACTAATCGGCATCATCCTTGTATACGCGGTGCTGTATTTTGGCAGCATCAACGGCGAAGAGTTCTCGCCCGATTCGTTCAAGCGTCGCCGATTTGCCTACTTGGAATTCCCGCTCATCGGAGTTCAGATCACGCCGATTAGCCACAACGACACGACCAACGACCTGGAGAAGTACCTCAGTACACAAAAACTGTTGCCGAAGGCCGCAAAGCCTCAAAACCGTTGGGATCTCGTATTGGCAACCAAGGGATCGCGCAACGGTGCGCAGGGTGACTCGCGGATACTGTGTCAATACTCGGACGCGGTTGATAAGGATGGCGACAGCATCTGGCTGACGTGGTCTGAGAAGAACGTCGAGTTGGCGAAAGTGTTGTGGCCCGCGATCGCCAAGGTAGCTCGCCAAGAATTCTACAGTTTTGTTCCGGACCTATTCGTTCTGGCTCGATCCGCATCGGGACCTGAGCAACTTCAGCAACGCATCAACCAGACTCTGGCCGATAAATTCTTCCTGACCGCGGAGACTTTTGAAGCTCTTGACCAGCCAGAGATCGCAGCTGAGCTATTCACCGAGGTCTTGAACTATGCACCTGATCGAATCGACAGGGTCCAGGGACGCGATAAGCACCCCCCCAGCGATCTCTAGCGCAACCGACGACCACTAGGTCATAGATGGTGTCAATCATTGTTCGTGGTCGTCACTTTCCAAGTGACCGACGCACAGCCGACTTCACGGCAAATCAGCGGTCGACGCCCAAATCTTGGCCGCACACAGCGCAAGCAGTCGATCGGCAGACTGACTCGAAAAGTGTGATCCTCAGCATGTCTGGCATGAAGTTGACGACGGTCATAAGCTGCCGCAAGAGAATGTTGTTCCGAGCAAATCCGCGATTCGAACTCCGTTCTCATTTGAGAGTTGCACCCCGCCGAATGCGACGGTTCAGCTTTCAAGGTCGCACCGCTAATCGAGCTTTGACGGTTCGGTCTTTGCCGGACTTTCGTTCTAGGAGAGTCGAGTTTACCCAATTCCACTCGCCGCACCTTCCCTTAAACTGGGAGGATGGAACAGATTTATCTCGACAACAATGCCACAACAAAAATGTTGCCCGAGGTTGCGGAAGTGATCTACGAGGCTAACTGCTCGGGATACGTCAACCCAGCAAGTCAGCATCAGAGCGGGCAGCGAACGCGGCGAGTATTGGAGGACGCCCGCGAACGTATCACCAAGTTGCTGGGCGGCGAAACGACCGGGATGAGCCCCGATCGACTCGTGCTTACCAGCGGTGGTACCGAATCCAACAACCTGGCCCTTCGTGGGTTTTGCACGGGTTCAGGTGACGCAAACATCGTGGTGTCGCCAATCGAACATCCGAGTGTTTTGGAAACAGCGCAACAAATGGGACGATTCGGCGTCGAAGTCCGCCGCCTGCCGGTTGATTGCAGCGGAGTTGTCCGAGTTGATCAACTCCGCGACTTGATTGACGATCGAACGCGAGTTGTGAGTGTAATGCTCGGAAATCATGAGACTGGCGTACTACAGCCGATCACCGAAATCGCTCGCATTACACGCGGCACTCAAGTTCCGGTTCATTGCGACGCAGTTCAAGCGATCGGTAAGATTCCGGTTGAGTTTCGGAAGCTGGATGTCGATGCGTTATCCGTGTCGGCACACAAGCTGCACGGCCCGGTTGGCGTAGGCGGTCTGCTGTTACGCACCGGCATTAATCCAATGCCCATCATGACGGGCGGATTCCAACAGCAGGGATTTCGTCCGGGTACCGAATCCGTCCCGCTCACGCTGGGATTTCTCAAGGCGCTGGAACTGTCGGTAGACCGGCTGGCTGAGTCGGAGCGTGCGATGCGTTCGTTGCGAGATTCGCTCGAAGCTCAGCTTTGCTCCGCCATTCCCTCGCTGGTCATTAACGGCCAATTGGCAAACCGTCTTCCTCATACAACGAACATCTCTTTTCCCGGCCTTAATCGACAAGCAATCGTTCTCGCACTCGACATGTCCGGGGTGGCGTGCTCCACCGGATCGGCTTGTGCCAGCGGATCAAGCGAACCTTCGTCGGTCCTGATTGCGATGGGACTTGAAGAAGCAGTAATCGAGGGATCGATTCGGATTAGTCTTAGCCGTCTGACGACGATGGCCGACATCGAACTCGCCGTTCAACGCATCCTTCGTGTATATAAGAGCTTACAGCAACGCTGAGACCTTGAATTTCTTGTCGCAACGGCTCGCAAGTCGGTCGGCCAACCACTATAATTCGCGGTTTGCTACGAACCTTCATCTTCAAGCAATCTATTCTGCGGATCTTGGAACCAACGGACGGAGTCGGAGTGGTCGGAAGCGTCTTTGCCATCCCTCAGCGAGCACGAGCCAGAGGACACTGTGCTGTGTCGACACGCGGCAACTTTGTCCCTTCTCGCGACCAAGAATCCACTTCACTCAGTTACTTCGTCGCCGGACCTGAGAACGCGCTTACGAGGATTGCGGATGCGTCCGTCACCGACCAATGGGCGAGATTCAACCCGCTCTTTGTAACGGGACTCGCGGGTGTTGGTAAGACACGCTTGCTGCAGAGCCTGCTCAAGTCATCAAAGATCGCATTTCCCGATTGTCGCAGCCTGTGGTTAACCGGCGCGGATTACGCTCGCACCATCACTGACGGAATTGACGTTGATTCTCTATGCGATGTACGCAAACTACATCGTTCCGTCGACCTATTGATACTGGATGGACTACATGAACTTGCGTCTAAACCACTGGCTCAGCAAGAACTTATTCACACCATCGACGCGCTGTGCGAACTCGACGGTCAAGTAATCATCTCCTCGCGAGTTCCGCTTCACGAACTCAACACTCTTTTACCTGAACTTTTGAGCCGTTTGTCGCACGGATTACATGTTCCACTAGTCCCTCCTACTGCCGTAACACGCGAAGTCATTCTGAAAGAACTGGCGAAACAAAATGACGTTGATGTTCCGCAACAAATCGTCCAACGACTAACGTCTGACCCGAATCGGAACCAATCAAAACCATTAATGGTCGCCGATCTAATTGCCGCCGTGGTCGAATTGCGATGCTTCGCTGGTCAGGGCGAAACTGACTCTGCGTTGGCCGTACAACGGATCATCTCGCAGTGCGAAACGGTTCACAGAGTGACCGCCAAGGAAATCAACAAACGTGTGGCCAAGTATTTTAACCTAACTCTCCGAGAGCTAACCGGCGATTCCCGTCGAAAGTCCGTCGTTCGAGCTCGCGCGTTGTCCGTTTATTTAATCCGAACCGTTTTAGGATCCAGTTTTCAGGCCATCGGAGAGAGTCTCGGCGGTCGTGACCATACCACTTCGATGCATGCCTTCCACCGAGCGTTGGAGTGGATCGAGAGTGATGCGGGATTCGCACGAGCAGCGGCCGAAATAGGAGCTGCAGTGAAATAGCTTGCAACTTCGAAATTCGCGAGTTGATCGACTCGATGGGGATAACTTGTCAACAATTTGTCAGTCGATGTCGCAAAATTGTCCTACATCGACAGCCCGAATCTGCAGTGATTACAAAACCTGAAAAGACGAACAGATTAACAACAATCCAACAACACTTTACTGACCGGTTCTGCACCGTTCATCAGCTCTCTACAATCGACGTAACCAGTTATGTTAACGAAGATTTCGATGTCGAGCTGCGAACCATCGACCTTCGTCAACCTGCTAATAATATTACTGCTAAAAGTTAAATACTATTAAGAGTGAACAGAGCCCAACTCCCAAAAACCAGTTAGAGCACATATTGTCAAGTTGTAGAAAGACGAACTCATGAAGATTGCCTGTGATCGAGAGCAGTTGCTGACTGCCTTTATGACCGCTGCCACTGTCGCTCCAAGTCGCAGTCCCAAGCCGATCTTGCGTAATATCAAATTGGAAGTGACGAGCGAAGTCACGACATTGACAGCAACGGATATGGAAGTTGGAATCCGCATAGAAGTTGGCGGTATCGAAGTAGACAAACCAGGAACGATTCTCGCGCCCGTTAGTCTGTTGGGCTCGATTCTTCGCGAGAGCAACGACGACAAGTTGACAATCGAAGCTGATGAAACTGGGACTGTGGTTCGCGGTGAGCGTAGTGAGTTCAAGCTGCCGGCTGAAAACCCAGACGAGTTTCCGGTGGTGGCAGGTTTTAGCGAAGAGTCTTATCACGAGGTGCCCGCGCGGCTTTTTAAAGAACTTGTTCGCCGGACACTTTTCGCTACAGACGCCGAAAGCAGTCGATATGCTCTTGGTGGTGTTCTTCTCGAAATGGAAGAAGAGACGATTACTGCCGTAGCGACCGATGGCCGACGACTTGCCAAGATGGAAGGTCCGGCGAAATCCTTCGGTGGTCATGCGTTGGGCGATACGATGACCATCGTTCCTTCCCGGGCGATGCAACTTATGGAGCGGGCGCTCACCGATTCCGGTGTCGAAATTCAGATTGCCGCGAGAGCTAATGACATCATGGTCCGAAGTCCACACGCGACGATCTACGCTCGTTTGGTTGAGGGTCGATTCCCCAAATGGCGCGAAGTCTTCCCTTCTCGACAGGATTCGGTCCAGATTCAAGTCACGGTCGGACCGCTATATTCAACGCTCCGACAAGCAGCAATCGTCGCGAGCGAAGAGAGTCGTGGTATCGATTTCACTTTTGGTGATGGCACGCTGGTGCTCGCCGGATCAACGGCGGAAGTGGGACAGTCTCGCGTTGAATTGCCGATCGCGTACGACGGCGAAGAAATAACTGTCACCATGGATCATCGATTCGTTGCGGACTTCTTAAAGGTATTGGACGCTGAAAAGTCCATTTCGATCGACATTCGTGACGCCGAATCCGCGGCCTTGTTCACGACCGATGATGGATACGGATATGTCGTGATGCCTCTGGCGAGAGAGCAATAGCGGAGAAAGTCGTAAAGGATGCAACCAACAGACGAAGACGACTTTGCCCAAGTGCTCTACGAGGCCCAGCAACGGCAACGCCACCCGCGAGCACCGGTCAGGATTGCTGATGTGATGAGTCGGTTGCTGGCACGAAAGGGATACGCCCAGCTGCAACAAGGTCTTCAGTGGGAGGAAGCTTGGAACGAAGCTGCGGGAGCGAAACTAGCGAACAACAGTCGAGTTGGCCGAACAAATCGAGGAGTACTGGAGATCGTCGCCCGAAATTCGGCGGTGTTGCAAGAGTTGAAATTTCAAGAACGAAAGTTGCTAAAGAAGCTCCAAGCGGCGGCAGGTGCATCGAATCTAAAAGAATTGCGCTTTCGAGTCGGCGAAATCGATTAAGCCGCTTGAGCGCGAAAATAGGAAAAGAATGACAATGACTGACGAGAATAACCCCCAGAAGCAACCTGCTGAACAGAACTTTGAACTTCAGCGTCCCAAGGACATGGAGTCGAAGACGCCAAGTGCAAACTCGGAATACAAGCCCGAAGACTTGCAACACTTGTCGGATTTGGAACACGTTCGTAAGCGACCGGCAATGTACATCGGCGATACCACGGCGCGTGGACTTCATCATCTTGTTTACGAAGTCGTCGATAATTCGATCGACGAAGCGATGGCCGGATTTGCCAAGCACGTTAGTGTGACGGTCAACAACGACGGATCGGTAACTGTCGAAGATGATGGACGCGGTATCCCTGTAGATATCCATGAGCAGCTATCGGAAGAGACCGGTCGTGACATATCGACGCTGGAAGGCGTGATGACGGTCTTGAAATTTGGAGGCAAGTTTGAAAAAGGTGCCTACCAAACATCGGGTGGTTTACACGGTGTCGGTGTTACAGTCGTGAACTTCCTTTCGCAGTGGGCGGAAGTCGAAGTGTTTCGCGAAGGACACGTCTTTCAGCAAGAGTACGAACGCGGCATACCGACGGGGCCCGTTCGAAAGCTGGGAACAACTCCCAAAATTGGGACGAAAACGACATTCAAACCCGACGCTCAAATCTTTCAGACAACAAAGTTTGTCTACGACATTCTGCACAAGAGGTTGCAAGAACTGGCGTTTTTGAATCGAGGTGTGAGAATTAAGTTCTTTGATGAACGAAATGGCGAGGGCGAGGAGTTTTACTACGAGCGGGGCATTATCGAATTTGTTGAGTACTTGAATCGTGCAAGCGAGCCGCTTCACCGAGATGTAATTTATTTTACCGGCGAGTCGGATGGGATCGGGTATGAGATATCGCTTCAATACACCAGTGAATATACAGAGACGCTCCACTCATACGTCAACAACATTCATACGATCGAGGGCGGGACTCATGTTTCGGGTTTCAAAGCCGCTTTGACGCGTACTTTGAATAATTACGGGAAAAAAGAAGGCATCTTCAAGGATCTCACGCCGACCGGCGATGACTTTCGCGAGGGTTTAACCGCTGTAATTTCCACTCGTGTTCCGCATCCGCAGTTTGAAGGTCAGACCAAGACGAAGCTAGGCAACAATGAAGTCGAAGGCATCATCACGACGGCGGTCGGCGAATATCTGAGCAAGTACCTTGAGGAGAATCCACGTACTGCCAAAGCGCTTGTTCGAAAGGGTGTTTTGGCTGCTGAAGCGCGGGAGGCAGCTCGTAAGGCAAAAGATATCTTGCGACAGCGGAAAACGGCACTCGGTGGCGGTGCCCTACCTGGCAAGCTGCGCGATTGCAGCAGCCGCGAGATGGAGAAGTGCGAACTCTACCTGGTAGAAGGCGATTCGGCGGGTGGCAGCGCCGAGGGTGGACGGTTGCGTGAGTATCAAGCAATCTTGCCGTTGCGAGGTAAAATTATCAACGCCTACAAGGCCCGCGAAGACAAGGTGTTAGCGAATGAAGAAGTGCAGAGCATGATCCGCGCGATCGATAGCGGCATTGGCGAAGATCAAGACGTTAGCAAGCGTCGTTATAACAAGATCATCATTATGACGGACGCCGATGTCGATGGTTCACACATCCGCACGCTGCTGCTCTGTTTCTTCTATCGGCAGATGTATCAACTGGTCGCTGGCGGACATGTCTACGTTGCTCAACCACCGTTGTTCCGTGTAAAGAGCAAAAAAGACACTTACTATGTCCAAACGGATGAAGAAATGAAGACACAGCTTCTTGAGCGCGGATTGGAAGACGCGGCCTTCGATCCCGGTACCGGTGAAATCATTAGCGGCGACACGATGACGAAACTCTCGATTACGCTCGCCGGAATGGAGGACGCGTTGTTGGCTTTAGAGCGACGCGGCATCAGTCTCCGCGCTCATGCCGAACGTATGGATACTCAGGGCAAGTTGCCTGTATTTCATGTCTTTCTTGGTCACGATGAGTATTGGTTCACGTCAAGGCAAGAATTGGATGAATTGCTCCAACGGCAAGAAGAATCCGCGGGCAAAGAAGTCCGTGTCAGCGATCAACCTGAACCGGAAGACGGAAACGGAAAGCACGGCCCAGAACTACACGTTACCGAACTTCACGAAGTTCGAACCATCAACAGCGGCCTGAGTGAATTGGCCGAGTTTGGCTTCGACATCCAATCTTTGATCCCACAGGAACGAACTGGCGTTGAAGATCCGCGTTATGTATTGCGGCGTGGTGAACACGAAGGACCATTGGAAGACCTGCGAGGCTTACTGCCGGCAATTCGCGCCGCGGGTGAGAAGGGTCTCCAGGTAACACGATTCAAAGGCTTGGGTGAAATGAATGCGGAAGAGCTTCGCGAGACGACCCTCGATCCCGCCAACCGCACTCTAGTGCAAGTCAGCATGCGAGACGCTGGTGCAGCTGATGAGATGTTTCGCGTCTTGATGGGCGACAAGGTGGAACCGCGACGCGAGTTTATCGAGAAGCACGCGTTGGAAGTTCGGAATCTGGACGTCTAAGACGTCTATCTGGTTTTTGACATAAAGGTTGTCATTTCGGACACAAAGTTTGTCACGATTTGACACAAAGGTTGTCCCGGATCCCCCCAACAATGGTGGATAAAGTGTCTGTTCACCACTGGGTGGCGATTTTGCGTCGTACTCAGGGCTTTGCGCGCACAGGATGGGCGACTGACGGGACACCGACGCTGTTTGGGGATTCGCGAAAACAGCTTCGGTCTTTTCGACCGTTTCTGAAGGAGTTTGTCAAGCGGAAACGGTTTCCATTGAGTTGAGCGCGTACGGATAGCGCTTTGCGTTGTCGCATAATTTGGTAATCGCGTTGGTGGAACGTGTAGTTAACGGTGGAATAATTCGTATTGAGATTCGTTCTGGTTGTCGTCGTTTCTGAAGGAGTTTGTCAAGCGGAAACGGTTTCCATTGAGTTGAGCGCGTACGGATAGCGCTTTGCGTTGTCGCATAATTTGGTAATCGCGTTGGTGGAACGTGTAGTTAACGGTGGAATAATTCGTATTGAGATTCGTTCTGGTTGTCGTCGCTGCGGGAAGTTGCGATCGATCTTGTCAATGCGCGATTGCTCCCAACACATTTCTTCGCGAGGTACCGCCCCCGGTGCTCCGGGAGCAGCTCTGCCTCGTCGTGGCAGATGCTTATGTTTCTGTTGCGAATTCCTCCCGAGAGGGCCACTCCAATCAACGTTTCGTGCAGTTCACAGAGCTTGGCTCCACGACTGCATCCACGGACGAAACCGAGTTGGCCCAAACGGGAGGGATCTCGAGTTGCGCTAGGCTACTCGGATCGAACAACCACTACCGAATCTTGGTTTGGAAAGTCTCCTTTTTCTTCACGTTGATTTGTGACCTTTTTTCTCTTGAGGTGTATCTTCTGGCCGGCTCCGTCCGGCCGTCGTTCAGGTGAGAGCCAAGGGTCGACACTCCGCGAACTTCTTCCGCTCTGTTAGCATGTGCCACATGATCGTGGCGACTTTTCGCATCACGGCCACCCGTGCAATCTTGGCTCCCCGTCTGCGTTTGATGCGTTTGAACCATTCGCGCAGCCGTGGGTCCTTTCGCAAGACGTTGTAGGTCATTTGCGCCAGCAGCCACCGCGCCATGGTGCTGCCAGCTTTGGTAATACTTCCCAGACGTTGGTTGTGCTCGCCGCTGTTGCGACAACCGGGGGTGAGTCCCCAATAGTTCGCCAGGCTGTGTGCACGAGGGAAACGCTGGACGCGACCAATGCGACACGCCAGCGACGTGGCGATAAACGCGCCAACGCCCGGTATTGTCGAGAGCAACACGGCGTCATCACTGCCGGCCAAGCGAGTAGCAATGTGTTGCTCCAGGACCGCAATACGTTGTTGGATGCTTTCCAGATCGGAGAGCAAGTGGTCCATCTCCAAGCGGTCGATCTCCGGCAACACCAGTTCCTTGAGCCAAGCAATGGCGGGCTTCGTGGGGAATGTCTTGGTGGGCATCTCCCATTGCAGGTTGTGCCGTCTGAGGACGTGACGGATCGTATTGATGATGCCAGTCCTGACTCGGCCGGCGTCTCTACGGAGTGTTGTCAGACGCCGATTCTCTTGGTCCGTGGTCGAAGCGATGTCGATCTGCCGTAGTCCACGGACCGGCTTGCCCTCCGCCAGACGACTGCGGTTGATCCACAGCAGTTCACTGAGTGCTGCCGCATCGCGCCGATCCGTCTTGCGGTTGCTTCGGTCGTGCGGTTGGATCAGGATCACCTTATAACAACGGTAGTCTCGCAGCATACGAATCAGCCAATCGTTGAACCCACACACTTCCAGGACGGCCATGAACGACTCACCGCTCTGCAATCGCTCGCGGGTTAAGCGCTGAAAGAACTCATTGACCTTCTCGGGCCTTGTCGAAACCTGCCGAGCCATCAGAACGTCGCCATTCTCATCACGGAGCGAAATCGTAATTTGACGTGCGTGTTGGTCGATGCCGAGGTACAACATGTCTGGTTCTCCTGTCGTTGGGAAAAATGTAAATGCGTCCCAAACATGCGACAGGAGAACCGCTTTTTCGGCTAGATCGACTCTTTCATAGATATCAAAGTCGCGAACGAAGTTGGCAAGCTGGCGAAAGTAATCGCACACCGATGCGCGCAGCTATGCCTTTTTCCGAGGCCTGACAGCCCCGATTTCGGATCTGCCTGGCTACAACGACTGAAAAGCTTCAAGAGTGTGAAAGGATCGGATCAGTATCGGACGTTTTAAGGTTCTGCTCGACGCCGCAATAGTGCCGCTCCTGGAGTGAAGCTGCTGTGGCAACGACGTTCCCATTCAATCTTTACCAGCCGCGATGCAAATGTCGTCGCAGCGTAGTTGGCTTTGCCGATCGTGGCTCGCGCCGGGTCTACGCAGATTTCGAGGCATATAGGCTAAGACCAGATCCTTTAGGTTGAAAGAGTTTGGGAGAACTTGATCCTCAGACACGATACGGCACGTGACGCGAACTCTGCCAACAACGCGGATGCATCGTAACTAACTCTCAACCAAAATGTTGCGGCCACGACTCGCGGAGACATAATCCGCGAATCAAGGGCTTCAGACGAGTCGCGAAGTTGCGTCGACGTGGTCGACCGGTGTCTTATTGGAGCTGCGTAATCGTCGACCTACATTCCCGGTTCGAGTCCCATTTAGCAGTATTGAGGTGAAAGTTGACAACATCACTCGTTCTCCCAAAACGGCACACGTTACTCGCGCGACCACTGCGGCATGCTCTACAGCGTGCAAGGTGACTCAATGGCCATCCTCAATCAACTGCCCAAGTGAACTCCCATCTGTGACCGTGCTCCTGCCGTTGCAACCGGAGAGCCGCATCGGCACTTGTGATACTTCGGGGACGTAATCCTTTCAGCTCTTTGTACGGCCCGGTCCTAATTTCGCGTGCGTAAAACACAATCTTAAGTTCGTCGACTGGGTCGAAGAAGGCTTTTGCTACCACCGTTGCTGGAACATGAAATACAGAGCCTCTGCGTTCACAGCACGGCCCAGTCCCGAAGTGGCTTGCAGGAATCCGCCTCCGTACAGCTTGTTGTAACTAACTAAGATGTCCGAGTAGCGAGTCAGATGGAAGTTCAAGACGAGGTCGATCTCGTCGCCGACGTTGTTTCCAGCGAGTCCCGTTGGGTCGATCCGATAGGCACCGCCGCCGGGGTTGTAAAGCGCATCGCGGCTTTGGTCGAGCCAGAAGTGATGGTACTGCATCCACATCGTCAGCCACGGTGTGGGATAGAGGTACAGGTGAGCATTCAAGTCGTGGATATTCTGCCGACCGACAAGGTCCATCCAACCGAGATAGTAATGACCGAAGGGGAACTGCTGATTGAAGGTGTGGACGTCGCCCGACGTTGGATCGCTATCTCCGCTGGCGTAGTCGTAGTACAACCAAAGCGTCGGCGTTAGACTGCAATCTTTCCAATTGCGTCCGACACCAGCCGTCGCCATGCCTGCAAAGATGTTGTTGCCAGCTTGCTGGCCGGTCTGTAGAGCGCCTTCGAAGTCCCACAGATAACCGTCTTTGCTTCCTGCCCAGCGGCTGCCGAACGTGTGATTTTGAAACGGCGAACGCACGATCCCTTGCTGCGTTGCACCGTTCTTGTTGTCATACATCAAGTAATAGAAGTCGATGGTCTCGCCTTTCTGGGGCCGATATGTCAACCAACTGCCGGCAAAGTTGCGATTCGTATCTGCCGTGTCGAAGTTATTGGGATTGGGAGGAACGTACTGCGTCCAAAACGCATCAAAGTCCCATTTTTCGCCGCGGCGAAATACTTTCACTCCGTCAAAGGTGTGTCGCTTGTTGGCCCAAGGCAACGGGGTGACCAGCCGCTGCGAACCGAACAACAGTTCCTGACGCCCAGCCCGTACATAGACCGGCTTGCTCTGGTATTCGAATGCTTTGACGTCAACAAACATGTTCTGCAGGTCGCCCCGGTCGACGTCGAATGGGCCGGCAGCCACTTCTCCGAAACTGTCCGCCCAGATGTATTCGCCGTAGAATCGCAACCAATCGCTGTACCACAAATCGCCATATAGACGGACGTGATCAAGCGTGTAATCGTTTTGTGTTGTGGTCAGCCCAGCGTTGTGCTTGTTCTCGTAACGAGTCCAAAACTCGCCGCCCGTGCTGAACATCAGACAATCATTCACACGGATGCGTTTGAGTTTCTCCACGAATGTCCGGTCCGGCGGATCGATCGACTCGACAAAACGCCAGTCAGCATCAAAGAACGGCCAGGCATTGATGGCGAACGGTGCGTAGCCTGACTTTGGTGGAACTTGGCGACACTGGCCGGTGAGCTGATCCCATGCTGAAAAGTAAGCAGGTCCTTGTGTCGGCGGGATTGGAAAGATGCCGGGACGAGGCATCGGTCGGACTGTTTCCGGGTACTTCGACCAATCAATCGGTCGTCCGTGGCAACAGGTTTTGCAGCGAGCCGCGGGCTTTACCGCGCCCGCCGTTTTGCAATCCGGACAGTCGCAGGCCAATGACGATGTCGAAGCTTCCAGAGCAGACAGTGTGCCTGCCGGATTGTCATCCACAAAATGGACTTCGGCAGCAGTGATTACGGGAGGCGAATTATCTGATTCTTGGGCGACCGCACTCTGAGTCAGCGCCGCACACATGAAAACTATTGCGACGACCCAAGATAGGAAGTGAAGACGAGGCCCGTAGGCAAAGACATCCATGAGCAAAACTCCGTGTTAAGATAGACCATCACACCTGAAGTTTGCTCGACCCTAGAGGAAGAGCATCGTCGTCAGCCTGGCGCAAACTGCATCTCTCTTTCCGAAATGACGCTCCGGCAACCTGGGAAACTTATGCCGTGTCTGGTTCTGAGTCCTCGTGCTTCTGTGCATACCCGGGATCTTCTAAACCGAACGCGTCCGCGACTCGGTTGAAGAATGCGAACAGAGCAGTGATGTAGACGGTTTCGGCGATTTGCGGATCGGTCCAGCCTGCTTCGCGCAGTGCTTGCGTCGATTCGGGTGTGACACGATACGCGGTTTCGGTGACGAGTTTGACAAAACGCAGCAACGCACGTTCGGCGTCCGTAAACACCGCTTGTTCAATGTCACGGCGGCGCAGGGCGTTGGCCGCTCGGTCGTTGGTTCCCTGCAACTGCAGGAAGTAGGCGTGCGAGCCCACTCAGTAGGGACAGTGATTCAACGCCGAAACCAGCGTCGCAATCATCTCCTTCGTCCGCCGATCCAGATGGCCGTCCGAAAAATGCAGCTCGTTGCTGAATTGGATCACGCGTTGCAAAAAATCGGGCCGTTGGCTGAAGCATTTCAAGATGCCAGGCATCCGAGGACGATCAGGCCGAGTTTCTTTGTAAGCCCGATAGAGCTCTGCCAACTCGCCGTCAGCGTCCTCATCTTCGATCCACTCAATGAATGGCATGCGGATAACTCCTTCAGGATGCTTTTGATTCCGCGACCGCGGCATCCGCGACGTGACAGACTGTACTTTCCTTGCGCTGATTCCAAGCGAGTTCGATCGCCATCGCCGTAGGGCCGACCAGGAACAGGGCATAATACGGCGCATGAATCACCTGCGCAAGCCGCAATACCATTTCGGCCACGGCCACAAGTAACGCGACCAGGCACTGGCCGCGCCTGCCGCTGACTGTCGTGCGCGGATCGGTGATCATAAAGAACACGAACAGCTGATACATCGGCCCGGTCAGCGGCGCGACGTTGCTCGCAAACGGAACGCCCGTGATCAGCGTTCGAACACCGGACAACACAACGAACGACACGACGTACGTCAGACAGATATGAAACCGCTTCAGGCGTCCGATGATGATCGAACCCAAGCACCAGACAACAATCATTGGCCACAGGAAGTTACCCCACTGGATGCTCAGGCTGGCGACGGCGGCCGGATACAAAAAAAGCATCGCGCTGACGCCAAAGTTCGATGGGTTCCACAAGTGCCGATTGTTCCAACGCAATACGTACTTCGATGTGATCGAGAGCGCGGCGCACAGTGCATATGGCCAGAAGTGCGGCGAGCGGATCAAAATTCCAACGCTGATGCCCGAGATGTAGGCGCTCGCGAGATGAGGAAACTTGCCGACCATCAGTTTGCCCAGCACCAATTCAATCAGCATCGCCATGCCGATCGCCAGTAGTGTGCGCGTCCAGCTTTCCAGAATCCCGAACGTGATCTGTCCACCCAGCAGAATGCAGGTGATCAAAGCCGGCGCGAGAAAGCGGTTATCAAAACTCAACCATTTCTTCCAGACGATCGATCGTGCCGTAGCGTGATCTTCCTTCTGCGTTGGATTCTCGACACTAGTTGCTGTTGTATCTGTAGATTGGCTGCTTGTGATTTCGCTCATTGTGGCTCCTCGATCTTGTGAATCTGGTCGGCAGCCGGATGCTCGATGATTTGCTTTACGCCCGACGGCCAACGAATCTCCGCGTGATCGATCTCGGTGTGATCGCCTAGTCCAAAGTGCAATCGTCTCTGGTTCTGTGCCGCGTAACCGCTGGCTGCAACCAGTTCTTGAAGTTGCTGTTGACCGTTCCAGTGGACGCGAACCCGCGCTCCGATGGCACTGCGATTGCTTTTTGTTCCTGTCAACTCGAAGTCGATCCAATGGCGATTCGCCGCGACCTGATTGCGATATACCAGCAACGGACCTCGTTGGTTGGCAACCAGAACTTCCAACGCGCCTCGATTGTCGAGATCTGCCAACGCCACAGCTCGGCCGTCGTATTGATCCGTCGCGCCCACGAACTGCGACACTTCTTGGAACTGACCCGCGCCGTCGTTCAACCAAACTCGTTTTGATTGGTATCCGGCCAGACTACGGCCCTTCATTTCAGGCCAGTTTTTGGCTTCGGAGATGATCTTCGAATGACCACCCGTGATCTGAGAAAAGTCGTACCAGTAGCTCGTTCCCTGGTCGCCCGACACGTAGCCGTTGGTCAGATACAAGTCGACGAATCCGTCGTTGTTCAAATCGCCGAACTGCGCCCCGAAACTCCAGCCGCCCAACTCGACGCCCATCACCGACGCGAGGTTATCGAATCGCAAGGAACCGTCCGATGCGGGGAACCAAAGATTATTGCCTTGGATCAAAACGCCTTCTTCCGAAATGTTCGACTCGTAGATTGCCAACCGCCCCTGATTCAGTACATCGCCGACGGCTGCGTTCATACCGCTCTTCGGCGCGTACCCGACGCCGGTCTCCTTTCCTTGCTCGCGAAAGCGTTTGCCCGCTTCGTTGATGTACATCTCCGACACACCGTAGTCGTTTGCCAGGAACAAATCGGGATAAGTATCGTCGTTGAAGTCTGCAGCGACGACGGCCAGCGTCCACCGTTGGCTATCGATACCGACCGTCTCGGTCACATCTTCGAATTGCCCGTTGCCTTTGTTTCGCAACAACCACTTGCGTCCGCCGTTGTGCGCATATTCAAAACTCTCGGGCATGATCCGCGTATGTTCAAGCTGTTCCAGGCGGACGTCGTCCGGCCAGTACCCCGCCAGGAATAAGTCGATCCAGCCATCACGGTCGTAGTCCAGCCATGTGGCACAACCAATGTTGTTCCACGCGGGCATGCCGGCCGACTCGGTTACTCGCTCGAACGACTCGCCGCTCTGATTGCGAAACAGTTCTACCGTGCCCCACTTGTAAACCAGCACGTCCTCGTAACCATCGTTATCGATGTCGGCCCAAACCGAGCCCATACACGCGCCGGTTCCTGCACGATTCAAATTGGCCAGGCCGACTCGCTCCGCGACATCAACAAACGTCCCGTCGTGCTGGTTGCGATATAGCCGGTTCAGGCTGTCCGGCGCGCTGTCGGTTACATAGAAATCCTGCCAGCCGTCACGGTTGAAGTCGACGACGGCGACGCTCGCCCCCATCGCTGCGACTTGCGGAGCGATATGATCGAGCCGAGCATCGAGCCGTGGTGGGTGATGTACGAAGTCGATTCCTGAGTCACTGGCGGACTGTCGCAGCACAAAGCCGTAACGCGCAAGTAGCTGGTCGCGGTCTTCTGAAACGGCGGTCTGACTGTGCGAATGCGAGGATGAAGCCATCCGCATATAGATTGCCGGACCGATCAACAATCCGACGAAAGCAAACGTCACAAAGGTTCGTTTTGTTTGAATTGTCATCGTGATGTTTCTCCGCTTGTCTGAGGAGACGGTATAGGCCGGAGCCCGCGCTGGAAGTGTCGAGGCGTTACATAACGTGTGTGGTAAAGTTGCCAATCATTACGGTGCTGTTGGAAAACCGGATCTCGCTCCAAGGGAACGAGTGGCCCTGAATATTCAACGTCTTCATGGGTCGGCAGAGGACCAATCGACTTTGAAAAGGCAGTGTTGAAGTCACCGTCTTTGACCCAGCCATCGCCAACCAAAACGAAATCCCTTTTCCAACCTTCGGGAACTTTGTCAACCACTTCGAACTCAAACACCAACTCGTCACCCGCGTTCATAATCACGTAGCGGTTGTCCACGGCCGTCAGTAACTCGCGGATGTCGCCGAAGCGCGTGTAGTATCCTTCCAGGTCGAGCCACCGCTGTTGAGTTGATTCGAGTCTATAGACCGGCGTATCGGGGCGCCGGCGATTGATCGGCAAGAGCTTTGAGTAGCCTCGCCGCCGCAACTCGGCAACTTCGGTCGGCATTTCGGTTGCGGTCGTTCCAACATCTACGATCTCGTAGCTCCAGCCCAGCGAATCCCAATAGACTTCCATGTTGGTCCGCAAGCGAAAGTGCCTGGAAACAGTGAATGCTTCGTCGGGCAGCGCGATCAACACGTCTTTGTTCTTACCTGCGGGAAATCCCAGGTTGTCGTCCAGCACTCGCCACTTGCCGTCCGCACCCCGCTGTTCCAAGATCAAGCCGAACGGCCTCGCTGCGTTGCCTTGAGCCAGCGCGACGTTTAATGAACTGTCAGTCGGATATACCCAACCATGACCCACGATCAACACGTCGCGATCGGCCGCCACGTCCGGTGGTAGATCAAATTCGATCCAATGTTCTTCCGCAACTCCTTGATATTGGCCCAACGCGAAATCGTCCGCATACAGACCATCGTTCGCATGCAGCACCACGTCCATCGGCTTACCGCGATGGTCGGTCACTTGTTGCAAGGGTTGGCGGCGCGTAACGAGGCGGACGCGATGAGCAGGTGCCGCGTTGGGCACAAAGCGTTCGTCGACCAGCAGATCGAAGCCGGCCGGATGATCCACCGCGAGAAGCTTTACTTGATCAAAGAAATGCGTCTCCCAAAGCTCGGCAGTAATTCGTACTTGATAACGGCCTTCGCTTGGGGCCAAACGCTCCCCGGGGATTGTAATCCAGTCTTCTGTCTGCGTGACGCCAGCCGTCGATTGCGCGTTGATCCGCAGGCCCAACGGCGACCGCCAAATGAAATCCTTGACGAACTGAAATTCCTCGCCGTCGAACGCGAACACCCAAGGACAGGAACCCTTGAGACGTTGGTTCGCGACGAGCGTGGCCTTGGACTGTAAGTCAAACTCCGCTTGGACCGTTCCGTTGGGCCACACGATTCGAGCTACGTCAGCCGTCTGGTGTCGACCCAAACCAAAATGGACTCGTGGCGATTGGATCGAGGCCGCTTGTACAAGCTTTCCGGCGCGAATCTCGATTCTACCTCCCACTCCGAAGGCGTTGATCCGCTTGTCGCCAGCTGCCGTGTTGGCCAGAGTTTGAATCACGTGCCAGCCATAACCGGCTTGGCTGCGGTTCATCGCCACGCAACCGCCGTCGGCGTTCATCCCGACCAGATCCAATAGGCCGTCATCATTGATTTCCGCCACGGACGCAACCTGCAAGGCCGGTGAGTCGGCAAGCTGTGACCACTGGTCGGCCGCGCCGCGCAGCCAGATGGCCGTCTCGTCATTCGCGCTGGCAACCACATCAACGCCACCGTTGTTGTCGGTGTCCGCAACCGCGAGAAAGACGTCGCCGGGTTGTGCGCTGGCGAGAGATGTAGCTGGTGACCAATTCAACAACGGCGACTCGGACCAGGTGCCATCCGTATCGCAAGACGCCTTGCTCACTTCACCCAACTGCGATATCGAAATCAGATCGATTCGTCCATCGCGGTCCACGTCCCCCGTCGTCAATGCTAGACGCGGCTGCACAAATGACGTCTGTGCGGCAATGTACTTTCCACTGCGTTCGTTGTGCCAAACCGCCACAGCGCCGGACGTGTCCAAAGTCGCCAGATCGACATCTCCATCGCCGTCAAAATCAACCGTTTCGAGATCACGGATTCGGTCAGCCGCAATGAATTCCTCGACAGCTGTAAACGTCATGTCGCCGTTGTTGCGAATCCAGCGGAGCGGTGATTGATGATCGCTGAGCAAAAGGTCGAGGTCGCCGTCCGATTCAACGTCCACCGCCCAGACCGAAAGCCACTGCCTTGTAAATTCGTTGAGCGCAACGGGGTGCTGCGCAAACGAACCGTCTTTCTGTTGGCCATAAACGCGGCAACCTTCCGTGCCGGCAACGACCAGGTCTTGTCGAAAGTCATTGTCCAAATCGGCTGCCGCGATGCTTGAAGGAATCGCGTCGATCGACGATCCTGGAAAAGGCAGCGCGGCCGACTCGCCGACCTGCAGCATGTTGCCGGCTAACGACATAAGGGTCGAGCGTCGCTCGCCGGCTTGCTCCAGGGCCAGAACGAGATCGGGCCGCGCTGCTGTTTTGGGAAACTCTTCTAGTTCGAACTTCATCGCGACATCGGCTTCCGCCGCTTCGGCCTGCGGCAGTTTTAACCGCAAGAAGGTTCTTTGTGGTGTGCCGAGCGAAATCCCGTGCGAAACGCCGAGCCCGGTTAAGCTCTGTTGATATTCGAGCTGAGGCTTCAACAGATTCTCAAAAAATGTCAGCGACTGCGCCGCCTTGCGATAGTCACTCGCTCGCGCGGCTCCGTCCGCATTTCTCAGTTGCTGACGCGCAGCTGCAGGCCTGATGTCGATGTCCCGCAAGAGTGCGTCGAGAGCCTCTCGCAACTGTTCGCCGTGCTGGAGCTTTGCCGCCAATCGAGCCTGTTCACATCGAGCCCTCAAATTGCCGGAAGCGCGTGACAGAATGTCCGAAAGCAGTTCAAGACGTTCCACGTCAGCTTCCGTGCTACGAACCTGTCCCAGCAGCGAGAACAACGAGTAGGCGGCGGCGATATTCTCCGGCCAGTCTTGATGGATGCTGCGGAGTTGCTCGATGGCCGGTTCAATCTCACCAGCCTGCTCCAATACTTCCGCGCGAATCAAGGCCAATTCGCGCGAACCGCTTGCCAGCGACAACGCGGTGTTCAGCGTTTGTTGGGCACTGTGCATGTCGCGCAATCGCATATGTGCTACCGTCAAATTGGCCCACAATGCCGGCTCACCCGGCTCCAACCGAACCGCACGTGTGAGCATCCGCGCCGCTCGTTCGTTCTCTTCCACGTCCAGCGCTGCCAAGCTCGTAAAGAAGTCGGCGACCACCTCTGGCGAGACCGCTTCTGGCGAATCCGGTTCCGCGGTTCCGCCTGCCGTAAACTTCCAGTACGCCACGCCGCTCAGCGCGACTACCGAGAGGAACACGAAGAAAGCTATGGCAATGGTTCGCAAGGAGTTGTCAGGAAGTTGGTTCATGATCCCTGTCTCATCTCGATCTTGGGCAAAATGCTATCGGCGTGGGCTTGGTCATCGTCGCGTTGATAGCGTTGCGGTTCTGAGGAGTTCATGCGGCTTCGGCGCATCATCGCCAACACCCACATGCCCCCTAACAACAAGAAGGGAAAGAGGTAGATGGCAAAGTCCCACGGGCCGAACCCAGGTGGCGTCGACTCGACTTGCGCTGTCAACTCTTCCGAAACGCCATTCGCGGACGTCAGACGAAATCCGACCGTCCACTGATCGCGTTGATCGAAGTTTGGTTGGGCTATGAACTGCAACTGATTTCGTAAAGCCTCTTGTTTCGTTTCGCAAGCCACCCGGTCGAGCCTGCCGCTGACCGGCTCAAACCACATCGCAACGCTTGGTGCTTCTGCCGGCAGCCCGCCTTGCGGCGATTCGACAACAACAAAGAAAGTTGCCTCGCCAATGTCGGGATCGGCCCAGACGGAGACGAGATAACCGGCCAACGGCTTGTCCATCAGAATTGGAAATGGCGGACCTTCGTGAGCCGACACAGGCGAGCAATCAGCCACTGCCATCGATATTCCGAACGCAACGAACGCAATAACAGTCAAGTTTCGATGTTGGCTCAAGTCACACATATCAACCTCCCAAGAACGTCCCGCGCATGTCCATCGGCTGAGTCATGATCCACAACGCGGCGGTCAGCAGCAGCAAGTAAAGCAGCGCCCACGGCACAAATCCGTTCACGGTACGGCGGGGCATTACATTACGTGCGATTGACCACGCAACAAGCCACGAACCGAGCAGACCTAAGCTCAGAAATCCAACTTCCATTGGGAATACGATCGATTCGGGAAGTCCGCCGAGTTGCCATAGCGGCTCGCCCAACAGCGGCAATCCGAATGATTGCAGTGCGGCATTTTGAGCAACTGGAACCACAGTCAAGAACCCAGTCAGGAAATGAAATCCGTAGTGCGCCAACCAAATCCCAAACCCCATCGGCACCAGCGAACGGGCAAAGTGATTGACGATCGACAAGATGGATTCCTGCGAGCCGGTACACCAGCGCGTCGCAACCGCTGCGGCTCCCAACAAGATCGCCGGTTCCAGCACCAGCGCGACGGTGAACATTCCCGTCAGGATCGGCCACTCAACGCGCAACCCAGTGAAGTCGGCAATCGACTGCTCCAGGGCGTATACCGGACTGATCATGGCAAACGCATTCAGCAGTGCGCCGAATGTGAAGATAGTTGCCAGTACCGTGAAATCGAAGCGGCGTTCCACTTTGCCGATGCCGGACCGTGTGCCAATCGTGGCAAGCTGCTCGGCAGGCAGCCGGGCGAGAATGCCGACATTGTCATGCGGGCAGGCATAGACACAGTCGAGACAAAACGTGCAGTCGAGATTGCCGACCTTGCGCGGCTGAAACAATGCCAACTCGCAACCACGCTGCACGATCGGCAGTTGGTAATGTTCCGACGAAGGGTTCTCTGACCTTCGAACGCCGCGAATACAATCCTTGGTTTGGCAATCGTCACAGACGGCCTTGTCTCTCACGGCCACTTCCAACGGAGATAGCGTGGAACTCAGGAAATTGAATTGGCCGACCGGACAAAAGTACTTGCAGAACGACGCCCGACGAAACAGCGAATCGACGATTAGGGCCGCCGCAAAGTACGTCACGATCAGCATACCCGTCCACAACGGGTTCGACCACAAATCCAACCATTCGTAGGCGAACAGCACAAGCACGAACAGTGCAATGGCCAGCCACTTGTTGCGCAGTGCTCGCGGCCACTCCCAGCGAGGAGCGATCCAGCGCCGAGCCAACTCGCGTGGCAACATGAATGGACAAGCCATGCAGAACAAGTTGCCGGCCAACAGGATGACCAACACAACCAACCCGCGAAAGTGAACCCAGGTCAACAGCGCGGCCAGATTCTTCGGCGCCAGATCCGGCCCCCAAAACGCATGCGCGATCATGACCAAACTGAGCACAAACACGGGCAATTGCAACGTCCTGCGCGAGCCGCGCCAACGTAGGAATCTCCCCAGCCACGGCAGTCGCAAGACGTCGAAAGACGCCGGGCGAGCGTGCCGGTGCGGAGGTCGGTCTCTCGCAACGTGTTGTTCCTGCACGGTTGAAGTCACGGCGATTTCACTCCCAGCACATCGATCTTGCGCTGGACGGTTTTTCCATCCGGCGTTTTTGCCGTCATGAGAATGAACCAGTCGCCTCCCATCGTGAATTCGAGTGTACCGACATACCGCCCGGGTTCGATTTCGCGCAATTCGGCGAACGAGGGCTTCATGCCCGCATGGTTCATGTTTCCTTCCAGCCGCACATCCGCACCTGCTAAAGCGGCGCCGCCGACATCTGACAAGGTCAACGATACGTCTGCGTCGCCGACCAGCGGCGGCGAAGGATCGATCGTCAAGTCGACCTCGGTCTGAGATGCCTCCGACGAAGCCGAACGGCAACCGGCACAAAACAGCAGAGCAGCGCATAGGCCGAGCGATACAAAGTAGCGGTTTAGCACTTTGACCTCCTCGATCAATTGGCTACGGGTTGCTTGGCTGTCCAAAGCAGCCCGACGGCTCCCAGTGAAGCCACTCCACACAAAGCCAGCACGAGGCGTGCGCCCTCCATCTTTTGCGTCGGCAGACTGCCAGCCCAAATCCAGCCTGCGACCGCCACAGCCAACAGCAGGAGCAGAAAGAATGTCATAACGGAACGAACGAGATTCATGTTTCACCTCTCTTGAAAACTCACCCTTCAGCCAAGACGGCGCGCAAAGCAGCGAGCGCCCTGGCCGGGTGTATGACCATGGGAATTCAGAACGCGTAAAATCAAGCTTTCGCCATGCGCGGATGCCAGGCGCACGAGCAGCCTTGATGCGGCACTTCGCCCGGCAAAGGAAACATGTGGTAGAACATCGCGATCACCATCGGGATGAACACGATGGTGTTGTAGAACAGATGCAACTCAACTCGCGGGATCACAAGCTGAACGATGCTCACCGGCACGGGCGAGTCAAACAGATTGTGATGAAAGATCGCTTGGCCCTGGAGCAAGGCATGCTCGATGTGGTGCCAGAACTGAATCCAAAACGCGATCATCCACCACCGGTAGGATTGGCCTACGAAACCCGTGCGCAGAATCCAGAACGCAATCAGCATGACGATGGCGTAGCCATAATGCAGCGCTTCGGACTTGACGACCCAGGGAATCCACAACCCAACGACACCCCGCGAGTCGGGAATCGGCCAGCCGAGCAGATAGATCTGAGTGGTTTGTGCCAAGTGCTCCATCCAATGTGCTAATACGATGGCCGTATAAATCCACAATGAGTACTTGTGCCAAGGACCATTGAGCTTTTCCATCCAGGTAAGCTTGCGATCCGCAGCCTCAATAGAACAAGCAGCAGAAGTTGACATTAGGAATCTCCACGATGAAATTAAATCAGATTGCTGAATGGACTGACAAACGCAGGCGCGTTTCCAGACGATCTATCCAGAAGAATTCGTGCGCGCACGAATTCACCCAGATACAAGAGGGGCCCGTCGGCACAAAATGACGCGTCGAGTTACATATCGCTGGCGCAATTGGCCATCTTCGAACGAAACTCGCGAATGTGACCAGCGGCGATCAATCAGCAATCGCGTGGAGGGCGGAAGACTCGGTCGCTTAGATAGCTGGGAAGGGCATCTGAATCTGCGCCGATATGGCCGCAGAGAAACGCCGGCGCGGGAGGATGAACTGAGCTGGCAATCGCATCTCGCTGTTGTTGCTCAGTGCGATTTGGTTTGGGCGGCGGAACATGACCCTCGCCCGGAGCTTTTGAACATAATGGCCCGTGGCAGGTGCGTTCCGGTGCGGAGCCGCGGTTCTTTGCGGCTGGCACATGATCGCTGACGTGTAGATAGTCCCCGCAACTCGGAGCAGCGCCGGGTATGAGGAAGGATTGACCGTCGCGCTGCGAATACTGGCTATTCGCCACAGCAACCGACTCGGGGAGTTGGAGGCTCCGTGTTGCTACTGATTTGCTGCCTTGTTCGATTTTGTAGCTGCGGTCCACGTGCACGTCCCGCAGAATTTGTCGCGAGCCGTCAGGCCAATGGATGGTGATGGAATGTACAAGATCGTCTGTCCCCAGTCCGAAGGTGAGCGGCAATTCCGCTTGCGACAGGTAGCTACGAGTGGGCATCACTCGACGGCGCAATTTGCGATCGCGTAACTGTACTTCGACTTGGGCTCCAATAGCATCCCGGTTGCTGCTAGAACCTACGAGCTTCAGCCGCAGCCAATGGTGTCCGAGCGCCTGGTCGTTCCGCAATAAGCGGGGAGCGCGTCCATTGGCCGCGATGAGCAAATCCAGATCACCGTCGCCATCGATGTCTGCAAAACTGGCACCTCGCCCGACAGTGGGCTGCGTGAAGTCCCGACTGCTCAATTGGGTCGCTACCGGTAGCAACCCACCACCGGTTGCTGTTTCGCCATTCCAGAAAAGTTGTGGCGGTTGTGCGTATTGCTGGCTGGGCTGGACGGTGTTGATCTCCGGTTCCAAATGTCCGTTCGCAGCGAACAGGTCCAAGGAACCATCGAGGTCGTAGTCGACGAAGCAGGTTCCAAACGTGAGCTCTCTCAGCGTGTTTGGGCCGAGGCCCGTCTCCATCGCTTGATCGGCGAACTGCATATTGCCGGAGTCGGCTACATACAAGGCCATCATCTCGTTCGAGAAGTTTCCGATTGCGACTCCCAAAGCATCGTTATTGCGAAAGTAAGCCGAGTCGATTCCCATCGCGCCACGTACGCTTCCAGTGGCATCAAACGCGATCCCCGCCATCGCGCCAACCTCTTCGAAGGTTCCGTTGCCGCGATTGCGAAACAGTTGGTTTTGCACCGTGTCGTTCGCCACGACAACATCCAACCAACCGTCGCCGTCAAAATCGTCAAAGGTCACGCCTAGTGACTTGCTGATCGCCGCGCCGGTCGATGGATCGCGGACTTCAATGCCCGCTTGCTGCGAGACATCGGTGAATTTGCCGTTTCCTTCGTTGCGATACAAGTAGGGAAACGCGCCGTCGAAGTTCTGTGGCCGACCATATGCTGGCTGGCCACTGGGCAGACGAAATCCCTGCTTCAAATCGTGCTCTCGCGTCCACTTAACGTAGTTGCAGACGAATAGGTCCAAATCTCCATCCTTGTCGTAATCGAACCACCCACAGCCAGTGCTCCACTCATTGGAGTCACCAGTTACGCCTGCGTCCGTCGTCTCGACAAACCTGCCATTTCCCTCATTGTGAAATAGCTTGTTGCCACCGACCGCGGAAAGAAAAACGTCAACTCGACCATCGTTGTCGTAATCTCCAACCGCTGCACCCATGCCAGATAGAGCGACATCGAGCCCTGACCCGGCAGTTACGTCGTCGAAGTGGCCGCGACCGTCGTTGCGGTATAAGCCCATCGTCGACGACGGGCCGGCATTCTGCTGAGCTTCCGGCAAAGGCTGCGAATTGACAAACAGCAAATCCTGGTCGCCGTCCGAGTCGTAATCGAAAAATGCGCAACCGCCGCCCATGGTTTCCGGAAGCAGCTTCTGTCCGCGGGCTCCGTTCTCGTGAACAAAATCGATGCCGGCTAAATCTGTGATGTCCGTGAATCGTACTCGCGGAATCGGGTTCGATTGTGCCGATGCAGTCTCGTAGACGTTCGTCGGACTAGTTGCGGGCGCACCTTCCGACATCTGCCGCGCAGAGTATGTAAGCACCAAGAGGCAAGTACTAACGACCGTTGCCGACGCAACCCAGCCACTCCAACACCGCGGGACAGTTATCGATCCGATGGCGTCGTCACGACATCCGCGCACGGATGCATGCCTCTTACGTCCTAGCCGCTTTGAATTCAGCTGGTTCATTTTGGAATCGAGCCCTGGTGCAATCTGTTTCGACTTGCGCAGGTGTGAGATCTACACAAATCGCCACTTGCTGACGATTGCGACTTACTCAAGGCAATAGACTACGAGTAGAGAAACGCCACAGATCAGCCCATTGCGCAACGCACTAACGCGCACCGCATAATGCAGTCGCAAATTTGCTTCCAAATTGTTGAAGCTAATAGCGAGGAGGGCGCCGGATGCGGAGAGGATGCCCCGCGGGAGCAGAAAGACTGAGCTCGTGGTAGCTGTCGGAACGGCGCGGATGGTCCGGAAGTTCACTGGCTACCAACATCCAACCAGTGTCAACTTTAGACGTCCGGCTACTTGTGGGCGCGAACGGAACTGGGACTGTTGGGGCGTTTCGACAAAGTGGCCCTTTACAAGGACTAGCGGGGCGCGGGCTTGTGGGGGGTGAACTAGCATGAGGAGCGACTTTGGGCTGCTTGTGCGACTCCTGATGCTGCATGGCCGACTGATCAAGCCAATCTCCACAACTCGCTTCGGCGTGTGGCGTGCTCACAAACAGAACAACGACGTACAGGCACACACCAATAAAAAACACTTGCAAGATCTGCAGGTCATATTGCTGGGGTGAAGTCGTAAGGGTGGTGACCGGATCTCTTGTCATGATCTCGACACGCTACATCGGATTTACTGAGATGTCAAGCGCGCGGTAGTGCGTCTGTCACGGGGCGGGTTCTGAGTTTTCCTAATCCGTCACAACTTCAAACATCTAGATGAACTGCAAATCCGGCTTACAAAGAAGAGCTCCAAACCGCATCACTACGGTGTCCAGGGTTGTTGATGAAAGCCGAGTTGGGCGGGGTCTCTGGGCTGTTTCTCAGACATTCTTGCACGTTTTGCCCAAGCTCTCGACACAGCGACTGCGAAACTTCTCGCCTTCGTGGCGTGGATTTGGCGGTCTAATCACCATCCGACGTTCCCTGTTCTCTCAGACTGCTCATTGTTCCAACCGGAGGTGTCCTACTATGGTTACACTGCGGGCGGATGCTTTGCTGGAAATTGACGACGACTCAAGTACAGAGCGCGCGGATTGGTGCAATCTATGGACAACTCAGTGCTCGAATGATTGCCTTGCCGACGACTTCTCAAATACGAATGCGCTCCCAGTGCTTAGTCTGAGTAAGTACATTAGCTGGTATTCTTTTCATGTTCTGGCTACAACGACCGCAGTCGTTGATGTATGACTGCGTTCTAGTCGAGAGGCATAGTGCGTTTCCAGTACCGATAGCGCAAGGTTGGCAGTGCCGGGTGCTTTCCAACTGCAAGAAAGCACCCTGGCGAAGCTATTACCTTTCAACGGTTTCTCCGGTGGCGGTATGTTGTGACGTCAGACTTTCATCGACGCCGGATCGATGTCCGTGAACTGGACGAGTTCGTGACGCCGCGGTGGAGACACTCTGTCAGATCTCAAAAAGAGCCTACCAGCTTCGGTTTTCGCAACCGGTGCAGGTTGGGGGTATTACTGTCGACGCAAGTTGTTGAAGGTGTCCAGGGTCTAAAGCTTTGTAAATTCAAGCCAACCGGACACACGTTATGATTTTCATGCACCTTTACGCTACAAGGCGACGTCGGCATTGCATGATCACAAGACACGGCGATTGCAGTGACCAGATTCCTACCAACTAGGTTTAGTTTACCGTAAGGTATGAAACGCTAGACGTTTAAAAACGTGACGGCTGAAATCATAATCCGCGTGCCCAAGGGACAGTAGGCTCGATGCCCGGTGGGTCTTCACACACATTCTTTGATCGGACCGTTGCGCGCGTCGGTCTTGCCGGGGAGGGTCGTGATGGCGGCACGTTTCGAAGCTTCGGCGGGCGCAACCGAGGTCGTTCCGGAATTCCTTGTAACAACATCGGTCAAAATGACCGGAGCGCGCAACACTGAAGACGCAACTCACATCGGACTGCGAAACCTGGGCTGCGAACGAGAGAATTGACGAGATGACTGCGGTGGGGGTGTGTCCTTGTTGCGGTGGCTGGAGCCGATACGACGGCTTCTGACTCCTAAATAACTGGCAAGAGTGCGTCAAAATAAGATGGTGGCCCCAGTATAGATGTCAGGGCGACGCTTTCGGGGGCCTATTTTCTGTCTTTTGGGCATCCGTCATGACTTTGGCGAAGGGCGCTCGGCTTGCGCTGTCGTGTCGCGCCGTGTGCTCTCAATCCACGAAAGGGGGAAACGTGAAGAAACGAGTCAATCAGAGGGAAGTTGCCGCGCAAAGTTCCGAACAACCGCGTGCGGGGCGGGCAAGTTGGTGTGGTGAGCTGCAGTTGGGCCAGTTGTTAGTTCCGGTCAAGGCGTTTCCTGCAATCCAGAGTTGTTTGGGCATTCAGCTGTGCCAAGTACATGCGGGATGTGGACGCAGGATCGAGCAGCCAAAGCGATGTCCACAGCACGGTTTGCTGGAATCACATGAAGTCGGAAAGGCATTTGCCTATTCAGCCGACGAGATCGTCGAACTCGATGCGTCCGACTTGCAGAGTATCAGTCCGGTGGATGATAAGAAGATTGTGCTTGCGCAGTTCATTGGCGCGATGTCCCTCGACTTGACCCTTCTTGCCGGTCGGAGTTTGCAACTCGCGCCCAGTCATGCGGCTGCCGGGCCCATGTACGCAACGATAGTCGCCGCGCTAACTAAAGCGGCCAAGTGGGGTGTGGGAACGGTTGTCTTTTCCGGCAAACGGAGCTTGGTTGTTGTCCGACCGGAGTCGTCGCGTCTTGTGCTGCACACGCTGCATAGCCCGAGGCTTCTCTACGCGCCGCCTGACGCCATGAACACGGTCAACGGTGTAACTCGCGAGAGCGTGACGCACGTCTGCAAGATGATCGAACAGAACTCAAGGCCAATCAAGTGGGACGACCTCGAAGACGAGTCAGAAGACCGGCTCATTGAACTGGTCAATGCTCGCATTTGTCGCCCCACTCTCGTCAAGGAGAAGTTGAAGTGTCCGGTACGACGAATCTCAGCGAGCCAACCCTCGCGCCGCACAAGACCGGCAACTGCCAAGGCCGCGTGAATTGGCAAGCAGAGGATGTCGACCAGGTACGGGAGTTACTTCCTTGCCCCAACACTTATCGCCTTCGCCGTCGCACTCCCGGGTCATTCGTCCTGGTTTCATGTCCGCAGATTGGGAGAGCACTCAAGTGCCAGGGACAATTGGAAGCGGCTGCTGCCGTGATCTTTGCCGGTTGTCCCGAGATTCAGTCTGTGTGCGAGCAACCCGTCAAAATCTGGTACTCGTGGCGTGAAACCGGAAGCGAACTCGACATCCAAATCCTCAAATCCCCGCCGCAACGGGAACGTCGGCGACGTGCGTCAAAGAACGTCAGCTACGTCGTCCCGGACTTCCTGGTGAAGTTAACGAACGGGCGGAGTTACTTGGTCGAGGTCAAGCCATCACGGCGTCTTGAAGACCAGATTGTAAAGCGAAAACTGAGCGCTTCGCGCACGTACGCGGCTAAAAACGGTTGGCCCTTTTACGTACTCACCGAACAGCATTTGCTGCGTGGAACCCTCGTTCGCAACCTGCGGCTGCTGGCCCGCTACCGTCACTTACAGGCGGATCCGCACGAGTTGGCGACGCTGGAGTTACGGGTACCACAAGACGGTCGAAAGCTGACGGACTTGTTGAATGCCGGAGCGTCAGGCGCTCAAGTGCGAGTGTGCTTGTTTCATCTCCTTGCAATCCACAGGCTCAGCTTCGACCCTCGTTCACTGCCACTCGATAAAGAGACCATGATTTATCCTGGAGGTGCTTTTACATGGAACCCGTTCGACTCGGTGTGGGCACCGAATGGTTGCTCGACGGGCGGACCTTCCGTGTAGTCCGCCAAATCTCTAATGACCTGTTTGTCGCGGAAGACATCAAGTTCCGAATTCCGCGACAGTTCACAAGATCCGACATCTTGACGTCGTACGCTGACGGCACTCTGTCGTTTTCAGCTGTAGATCCCATCGTTAACGAAGCACAGGGTAATGTCGGATCGCCGGTTGTCCATGATTTGACCGAACAACAACAGGCGGTATTGAGAGACCGCTGGAGCGCCATCGCACCGCTGGCGGATTCAGATCGACGACCGACGCAGGATGAGTTTCGAGAAAGAGCGGCACAGTTGACGGTCGGCGGAGTGCGATGCTCGCCGCGCACGTTGAGACGATGGTGGCGCGCGTGGCAACAGGCGGGGAAGAATCGGCTGGCGTTGGTCCCTCGAACCATGCGTAGTGGTGCTCGGGGTAAGCGGCGACGGCACGGTTGGCTGGAAAAGTATCCCCGGCTGAAGCAGCTTGCCGACGACGCGATTCAAAACGTCTACCTGACCAAAGCTCGCAGACCCATCTCGGCCGTAACTCGCCGCGTACTGGAAGACCTGCAGCGGCTCAACGCCCGGATGCCCGCGGCGCAGGCGTTGCCCGTTCCCAAAGAGACAACGCTGAACCGTGCCATCGCGCGACGGATTGCACAACTGGACCCTTGGGAGGTGGATCGCCAGCGGTGGGGCAGGCAAATTGCCGATCGCCGACATTCACCAACTTCACCCCAACATTTGGCACGTCGAATTCTCGAACGTGTTGAAGTCGATCATACGCCGCTCAAGGTCGTTGTTGGTACCCAGGCGGGTCCGATCGGACAGCCGACACTGACGGTACTCATCGACTATTGCAGTCGCATGATCCTCGGGTTCTGTCTGAGCTTCGAGCCGCCGTCGTTCGCCTGCTTGATGGAAGCCCTGCGACACGCCATCTTGCCAAAGACATACATTCGAGAGCGTTACTCAACGGTGCGCGGAACATGGCCCTGCTACGGCGTTCCCGAGAAGCTCGTCTGCGATCGCGGGGCCGATCTGACCAGCAAGGATCTCGAGAACGCGGCGTTCCAGCTGGGGATGGAACTCGACTTCAATCCGCCACGTACGCCGCACTTCAAAGGTGCTGTGGAAGCGTTCTTCGGTGGATTGAACGACCAGCTATCTTCAACCCTGCCGGGTCGAACATTCCGAAGCTGGGAGCAGCGGGCTGATTACAATCCGGACGACGGTCCCTTTGTGACTTACGAGGCGCTGCTGGAGATCATTCATGTTCATCTGGTCGACGTCTATGCGGCCAGCAAGCATCCGACCTCCGGCCAGACCCGTCTCAGCATGTGGCAAGAGAGTGCCGAAGAATTCCCACCGTCTCTGCCAGCGTCGCCGGATGACCTCGTTATCCTGCTCAGCAAACAAGCGGAACGGACCTTGTCTGCGCGAGGGGTTGAGCTTGGTGGCATGTTCTATACGAGCGACGAGTTAATGGCGGTGCGCGCGGAATTGGCGGCAACCAACATTCACACCCATCGAATGTGCGTCCGGTACAATCCTTGGGACCTGGGATACGTGTGGGTACTTCACCCGGTGACGAAGGGCTATATCAAAGCCTTGGCGGTCGATGCGGCGATGAACCACCTGACGCAGTACCAGTGGAATGTGTTGAAACGGGCTGTGCGCGACAAGTTCGACGAACCCGATCATATGATGAATCTGGCGGCAGGCCGGAATGCAATCCGAGAGATTGCCGAGCGTGCAATGACGAAGCCTTCCCGCAAGCGTCGCCAGCGCGCGGCGCGATTCCTGCAGGCAGCGCCCGGTGATTCCACGAGTGCCGCTGCGGAGTCTGACGACGAGCCGCTCTTGGATGAGGCTGTCCCTTCGCAGGTAGAGCCGGTCGACAACGGGGTGACCGACGTCAACCCGGACGATTTGGACGTCGACGACTGGGGAATCACCACGGCGTAACACCGGTTTTCTTACTCCCTATCCTTGTTTCGTTTCTCGAGGAGATACCAATGGTCCGCGCATCCCCTGCTCAATCGGATCGAACTCGGTGGCACACGACTTCCGTCCAGGAGCGGCTGGAACATGTGCACCGCTTGCTGGTCTTGCACCCGCGCTTTCGCGAAGCGGTCGCACTGTTAGACCATTGTCACAAGAGCAGCCGGCATGCGTCCGAACCGGTTTGCGGAGCGATCCTGGGTACCTCCGGCGTAGGTAAGACCAGCGTGGTTGATCACTATCGGAAGTCCTACCCAGCGGAAGAGACCGAAACGGCGACTCGGCAACCTGTTCTGAAAGTGACGCTCCAGCCAGATGCCCGGCCAAAGGGAATTGCCTCGGATCTGCTGATGGCCTTGGGCGATCCCGCATGGAGCCGCGGCACCGTCCAAACGCTGACGAACCGCGCGGTGAAACTGCTGCATCATTGTGGCGTGGAGTTAATCGTGATGGACGAATTCCATCACCTGTTCGACATCGATCGGGCCCGTGTCATGACCAAGGCGTCACAGTGGCTGAAAGTTCTGATCGTGAATACGAAGATTCCGATCGTCGTTTGTGGAATGCCGGAGGCTGAGCACGTCTTGAGCGCTGAGCATACCGAACGTCGATTCAAGGAGCGTCTGACACTGCGTTGCTTTACCTGGCGAACGACGGCTGGGAGGCGCGAGTTCTGCGGCATGCTCAAGAAGCTGGATGCGTCGCTACCGTTGGCTAAGGAATCCGGGTTTGCTGAGGCAGAACTGGCTGGCCGTTTCTTTCTGGCAACGCGAGGTGTGCCAGATTACTTGATGACGCTCGTCCGGGGCGCCACGTCTGAAGCAATCTCGCAAGGACACGAACAAGTCGACATCGCGGATCTTGCACGCGTCTACGAATCGAAGTTGGCGATGCAGCGCGTGTTGGCCGATCAAGCTAATCCGTTTATTGGCAAACTTGATAAAGGAGCCCTCGATCGAGTACAGCCGGCGGACGAATTGCGGACAGCCGGTGTGGGATTGACGCCGCGAGCCGCCAGGAGCCGCCGGAAACAATTGACAGCTGGCCAGCTATTGGGAGGTGGATGATGCAACGCAACCGCAGGTTGCCCGCCCGTCAAGTAGCTCTGCCCGGTGAATCGTTGGCCAGTCTTCTCAGACGCACGTCCGAGGGGATGGGCTACAAGGATGTCGGATATATCGCCAATCTGATCTCGGACAAGAGGGCAGTGTTGTGGAACGCCAACTCGCTATGTGACGATCAGCTACTCACGCCACTGGGCCAACTGCTGGACTGCAGTCCGTGGGAGCTGTTATCGCTCACGGTCCATCGTTGGTCGACCGAGTTGGTATTACCTACACGTCGAGACCCGGCGACAAGGATTCTCGATACGGAGACCACCCTGCGCTACTTCACGGCTGCCGCAACCGTATGTCCCGGTTGCCTGCGTGACGACCGAGTCCCCTACGAGCGCGTTGCCTGGTTATTCCAGCCAGCGCCCATATGTCCTGAGCATCGATGCTTACTGGTCGATCGCTGTTCGGATTGCCAGCGACAATTGCGTCCTAACCGCAAGCTTGTCCAAAACTGCAGTTGTGGAAGCGACATTCGCCAGTGGCGGGCATGCAAGGTTTCTGAAGAAGCCGCCAGGATGGCGCGAAGCGTGTTTCAATGCCTTCACGGCGTGGAAGAGCCGATTCCCGGTCTTTCCACGGCCACTTGTTTCTGGTGGTTGGACCGCATTCGAGCATGCTTGGACGGGCGGCGTAAATACCTTGCCGATTGGCCAAATGCCTTGACGTTGCCGCCAGCGGCCACGGACGAACAATCGACCTGGTTTGCTGCCACGTCGACAATATCCGACTGGCCCAATCGTTTCCTGTCGTTTCTGGATGTGCTCCAGCAAAACTCAGAATCGCCCCAATCGTCTGCGATCGCACGGACGTTCGGTTATCTGCCGCGCAACGCTTCCAAGCTCGAAGCATTGGGTTACGCCGCACCGGCCGACGTGTTGCGTGACTATCTGCTGACGCATTACACGCGAGGCCATCTGAGTCGCAAGGTGTGTCTGTTCAAGTCTCGTGTAGCTCGGAGCAAATTGTCCTGTCGTGACTGGATTACACAGACTCAAGGGGCCAGGCTGCTTGGTGTTCGTCACACTGCCATTCGTGAATTGATTGAACGTGGCCTGCTGGAGGGTAAATGGAGTGATGCGGGGACTCGCACCGTCGGCCTCGTGCGGCGCGCGTCGGTGGGCCAGCTAAAGCAACAACTGCGGGAATCGCTTTCCCGGACACAAGCGGCGTCTCGGTTGGGAATTGGTCCCCATCAACTGGTTGATCTGATTCGACTCGACCTGCTATGTGGTATTCGCACGCAACGTGGTTGGCGCGTCTTGCTAGGCTCGGTCCAAAGCTTAGAGAATCGCTATCGTGAGTTGCCCTGTGCATCGCGTCTCACCTCGAACTGGTTGTCGGCGCGGCAGGCAACTCGGGTTTACGGTCCGACTGGGCTGACATTCGCCAGGCTTTGGCAAAGTGTTGTGACGGGTCAGATCCGAGGATGCAGGTTGCATGATGAGGGAACGCTCAAAGGAGTGTTGGTGTCGAAGAGGGACCTTGATCACATCTTGCCGGACATTCGCGCGCAACACTTTGGTGAACATGGTTATCCGCTGAATCATCTGGCGAAGGTCCTCTTACCGGGACGCCCGACCAAGGAGCGAGTTCTCAAGAAATGGATCGCCATGCGAATGCTTTGTGTCCGGCGATCAGGACGGTCGCGCGTCTGTTCACAAGAGGAGGTCGACCGCTTTCGTGCGACCTATTGTCATGCGGCTGAGGTGTGCGAGTTGCTCCATATCAGTCGCGCTTCATTGGTCCGCTGGGAAGCCGAAGGGCGCATTCAACCGGTCTATGGGAAACGGGTAACACCAGGTGCCGGATTCTCTCTGTACCGCCGTGACGACGTCACTCAGATCAAACAACAACGGGAAACAGGCACGTTTCGCCGCGTCGCATGATGGGGCGATTTGTTTCTCCGATTCTTCGAACTACTCACCTTGCAGCAGTTCGCTCTTTCTCGCCGTCTTTTCCGAAATGAGGACTGCAATTTGAACACACACATCGTGGTGGCCTGCATGTCGCTAGCCATCCTGCTTGCGGTGGTCGCCCTGTTGCGCGAGGCGCGGTTGAGGCGGGCACTGCAAGTCCTTTTACGTCGATTGTTACTTCATTGGAAACGTCATGATCAAGAACCAAAGGATACTGCTGACGATGCTTTTGACCATCGTGATCACCGGTTGTAGCCAAGACGAGCGACTGGCACGGATGGCGCAGGAATCGGTTCAGCAACAGCGATCACAGAATGAAGAGATGACCCGACTTAACCGCGAGGTCGCCGAAGGGGTCAAGAGATTAGTTGAAAGCGAACATGAGTCGCGAAAGGAACTGACTTCGCTGCAGCGCGAGGTTCAGCGGCAGCAGGCGGACGTTGGCGTTCAGCGTGATCGGCTGGAGAGCGAACGCCAACGAATCGCCGGCGAGCGCTATCGCGACTCACTGCTGGTTCCGGTGCTGCATTATGGCGGCCTGCTGCTGGTCTGTGCACTTCCGTTGTTGCTGTCCTGGTACTTACTGCACGATTGGCGCAGCGCACCTCAAGACGAACTGGCGATCAGCGAGTTGTTGATTGAAGAATTTGCGAGCGATCGCCCCAGGCTACTGTGCCCGGGTGCAATCTCCCCCGTGATTGAGCACCACGTCCAGCAGCGGCTCGCGGACCCTGATGATCCATCAGCCTCCCACGATGAGAGCGTCGCGATCTAGGTTTCACCAGCTTCATGGCATCGTACACCGAAGGAGATTGTCAATTGTCACACATTGTTGAAATCGCCACAGAGGTGAGAGATCCAGCAGCCATTGGTGCTGCCTGCCACCGGCTGACATTACCTCCACCCGTTCACGGCCCAACACGCCTATTTGCTGGCGAAGTCACCGGGTGGGCCGTCCGGCTTCCTGATTGGAAGTACCCGGCCGTCTGCAACACCGAGACTGGTCGGGTCCACTACGACACCTACGGCGGAAGATGGGGCGACGAATCTCGACTGCATGAGTTTCTGCAAGCGTATGCAGTCGAGAAAACTCGGATCGAGGTCCGAACGCAAGGTCATACCATGACCGAGGAGTCGTTGCCGGACGGTTCGATTCGCATGACGGTTGCGGTAGGGGGTGCAGCATGAAGAGGATCATCGTCACCGTCTCACCCAAGGGGGAGACACAAGTGGAGACGAAAGGTTTCGCAGGCGCGGACTGTAAACCGTTCAGTCGTTTCCTGGAATTGGCGCTCGGTACGCCGGCGCAAGAACGGCTTACTTCCGAATATCACCAAACGGCCGTGACCGGACAAAGTCAAGTTCGCCAACAGAACTGATTCCGGCAACATCATTCCACGCGGAATTGAAAGGCATTCTATGACGCTGGCAAACAGCTTGAGGGACCACGTGCGCGCTTGCTGCAGCGGCATTTGGATCCAGAGCCACGAGCACGAAGATGCTGTGGCGGATATTTCGCGCATCTGCGGCGAAGAACAATGGCACCTGGCCACCTGGGACATCGAGCGGGGACTGGCGGTAAGTGGTCATACGACCGCTGCGTCGGCTGCGGCCACCGACCCTCTGGCAGCGATTCGCATCGTGAACTCGTTGGCCACACCCGATGGTGTTGCCCTTCTGGTTTTGACTAACTTCCATCGATTTCTCAATTCGGCGGAAGTCATCCAGGCCATGGTACGGCAGGTTACCGACGGCAAGCGGAATCGAACGTTTCTGATCGTGTTATCACCTCTCGTGCAATTGCCGCTCGAACTTGAAAAGCTGTTCGTGGTTTTGGAGCACGAGCTTCCAGATCGTGAACAAATCGAACAGATCGCCCGCGGTATTGCGACCGAAGAGGGAGAGTTACCGGATGGCGATCAGCTGCAGCGGGTGCTCGACTCGGCAGTCGGTTTGACAAGGTACGAGGTCGAGTTCGCCCTATCGCTATCACTCGTGCAGCACGGTCGATTGTTGCCGGAGGTGCTTTGGAAGACCAAGGCGCAGATGCTAAAGAAAAGTGGCCTGTTATCGCTCCATCAAGGCGGCGAATCGCTCGACGGTTTGGGAGGGATGGAGGCACTGAAATCGTTTTGCCGGAGGGCTCTGCGTCCGACACGTCAAGGGAGTGCAGGACCAAAGCCACGCGGTGTTTTGTTACTAGGAGTTCCAGGCACCGGAAAGAGCGCATTTGCCAAAGGGCTTGGTCACGCCGTCGGGCGGCCGACGTTGATTATGGACGTCGGCGCCATGATGGGAAGCCTCGTCGGGGAAACGGAGTGCGCCGTCTAACGGCGAATTGAATCCTATGCACAGCATAGACAAGTTCGGAGTAAAGACTTGTGGGTCATCGGTATTACCTGAAATGAGCCGAAAGGCCAAGGGGAAATATAGCACTACCGAAAAGCGGTTGATGGATGAAGTCGTTGATTCCATGCTCCGCAAGACCCGGTCTGTATGGCTAAGGCTAGACTGTTTGAACCTCAGCTTCCACGGCGTAAACGCCCCGCAGATGAGACAACGACTCAACTCATCTTGTCGTTCATACCCGGGATTGTTCTGTTGCCCGGCAACACTCTGGAACGACACGGAATGCCAGCGAGGCATTTTAAGGGAGCGAACGAGGAGCCTAACCAGACCTATCGTTCAATTCGTACGGAATTCGGGATCGCCTACGGGACGCGAGTCCTATGGTGACGGAGCCCCCATAGTAGTCAGCGGTAGGGAAAGCCTACTACATGGCGAAGGGGGGTAGGTGTTGTGCGGAGTCCATTCGCAAGGGCGTGCGTGATGCACAAGATGTCCAAAACGATGTGGGTTCTGCAGGATAGAGGATCACGTGGCCTCTGCCTGGAACGGGTCTACCGCCTCCTGTATGACCCGGAGCTTCATCTGGCCAGTTACGGCAAGATCTACCGTAACGACGGTGCGATGACGCCCGGTATCACCAAGGAGACGGCGGATGGAATGTCTCTGGAAAAGATCCACGACATCGTCGCGGCTCTGCGTCGCGAACGATTCAAATGGACCCCGGTCAAACGAGTTTACATTCCCAAGAAGAATGCCAAACTTCGACCGCTGGGACTTCCAACCTGGTCAGATAAGCTCGTACAAGAATCGCTTCGGACCATCCTCGAAGCGTACTACGAGCCCCAGTTCAGCGACTGTTCGTTCGGATTCCGACCGAACTGTGGCTGTCAAACGGCTCTGGCCAAGATTGCACGAACGTGGACCGGAACAACATGGTTCATCGAGGGAGACATCGCCGGATGTTTTGACAACATCGACCATCAGGAGTTGCTCAGCATCCTTCGCGAGAAGATCCGCGATGGCCGGTTCATTGAACTGGTCTCCCAACTGCTTCGGGCTGGATACTTGGAAGATTGGAGCTTTCACTCAACGCTTAGCGGTGCGCCGCAAGGCGGGATTGTTAGCCCGATCCTCTCCAATATCTACCTTGACCGGTTGGACAAGTTCGTCGAACAGACGCTCCTGCCGGAGTTTAATCAAGGCAAGGTGCGTCGCACAAACCAGGCTTACCACAACCTCCAGAAGATGGCCGCGAGAAGAAAGCGTGATGGCGATATTCAAGGCTATCGCGAATGCATGCGACGCAAAGGCGTTCTGCCGTCGAAAGACCTGAACGATCCTAACTATCGCCGCCTGCGTTACGTCCGCTATGCGGACGATTTTCTACTCGGACTCACAGGCCCGAAATGTGAGGCGGAGGAGATCAAGCTGCGACTTCAGCAGTTCCTTCGGGACGAACTGAAACTGACGCTCTCCTCGGAGAAGACGCTTATAACCCATGCTCGGACCGAGAAAGCCCGCTTTCTCGGCTACGAGATTTGCGTTTCCCACAACAATGACCACAAAGTCAATGGCGTGCGGAAAAGTAATGGAAATGTGTGTCTACTCGTTCCTGCCGATGTTATCGCCAAGAAGCTGGCCAAGTTTACCGAGGCTGGCAGAGTAATCCCGCGCTCTGATCTCATCAACGAACGTCCTTTGGACATCGTAGCGAGATACCAGGCGGAATGGCGAGGGCTCGTTCAATACTACCAGCTCGCCTGGAACATGAACGTGCGACTCGGCAAGCTCTTCTACTTCATGAACGTCTCATTGGCCAAGACCCTGGCCGTGAAGTTCAGCATGACCACGAAGGCTATCTTCGACACCTTCAAGGCGGAAGTAGAAACGCCTCTCGGACCCCGGAAAGTGTTGCTGCTGACAGAACGCCACCACGGTGAAGACCGTGCGGCCTACTTTGGCGGTATCAACCTTGCCCGGTCATCATTTGGAAACGATTGTGATCCACCGGCCCACGTTCCCGTAAGCCCACCGACTGAACTCGTCGCACGCTTGTTGGCGAACCGCTGTGAACTGTGCGGACTGGAAGGACCATGCGTGGTCCACCAAGTTCGTCGTCTCGCGGATCTTCGACGCTCGTGGCGAGCGAAGCCACCAAAGTGGGTTCGGGTGATGCTTGGCCGACACCGGAAAACGCTGATGCTATGTCGACGATGTTATCAAGACATCAAGCATACGCCTCGCGTAACCTGACTATCTCAACACTGGAAAGCCGGATGCCATGAAAGTGGCACGTCCGGTTTGGAGGAGGGTTGCGGGAAAAGTGTCAGCTTCGGCTGATAACTCGCCCGCAGCCTATCCTACGCGGAATGTGCGACAGGCGTTGCGAGTCGTGGACGCGATGAGCCCCGCCGTCTTGATGATCGACGAAGTCGAGAAGGCGTTGAGTGGCGTTGCCAGTTCCGGTCAATCCGACAGTGGCGTCTCCGCACGTTTGTTCGGTACGTTCTTGACCTGGCTTGCCGACCATCAATCGGATGTCTTCGTCATCTGCACGTGCAACAACATCAGTGTCCTGCCACCGGAATTTGCGCGCGCGGAGCGGTTCGATGGCATCTTTTTCTGCGACTTGCCGGGTGCCGCGCACAAGGGAAGCATCTGGGATATCTACTTGAGTCATTACGGACTTGATGCCAATCAGCCCAAGCCGCGCACCGATCAATGGACAGGTGCCGAGATCAAGAGTTGCTGCCGTCTGGCCGCATTGCTTGATCTTCCCTTAAAGGAAGCGGCCACCAACGTCGTGCCGGTGGCCGTTACTGCCAGCGAGTCAGTCGAGAGGCTGCGCAACTGGGCCAACGGTCGGTGCCTGGACGCCGATACGGGGGGCATTTACACGCGTCGTGGCTCTACGGCTCGATCGTCTCGCCGCAACATCCCGCGCGATCCGTCCGTCAACTGAACCAGCGGCGACCACCTTGAAAGGAGCATCACCTATGAGTGTAACGCTTGACGAACCGGCGGTTCGTCCATCCACGTCGCCAGCCCAGCGGATACGGGCGGAAATGGCGGCAGTTCGTTTATCGGTGTCCTGGTTTGGCGTGCGGAAGGCGCTGACCGATCAACAAAGGAAACGAGCGGCGGTTGCTTTCGACGCTCAGTCACATTGTCTATCGGCCGGGAAGCGTCTGCTGGACACCAAGCATCCGGCCTACAAGGGGCTGACAGCGATCAGGGGACGCGCCATTGGTTACTGGCGCGGCGTGACCGTTCCTTTTCCAGAACCAGGGATGCGTCTGATCCGGCAAGGCACGATTGAGACATTCGATTTGCAGATGGCCGAATTCCGCGCCGAGCTGAACGAAGCGGTACAGGTGCTGGAAACGCGGTACGACGATCTGAAAGATCTGGCCCAACAGCAGCTGGGTAGCCTGTTCAACGCCGCGGATTATCCGCTGCATCTGCAGGGGCTGTTCGTGATCGAATGGGATTACCCCGCGGTTGAAGCGCCGTCATACCTTCGTCAACTCAATCCTGCGCTTTACGAGCAGGAATGTGCTCGTGTCGCCTCGCGTTTCGATGAAGCGGTCCGTCTGACGGAAGCCGCGTTTATCGACGAGTTTACCAAGCTTGTTGATCACTTGACCGAACGGTTGTCTGGAGACAACGACGGTCAACCAAAAGTCTTCCGCGACTCGGCGGTCGGGAACCTTGTGCAGTTCTTCGACCGCTTTCGCAACTTGAACATTCGCAGTAACGACCAGTTGGATGAACTGGTTGAACAAGTCCAAGATATCGTGCAGGGACGCAGTCCGCAGCAGCTACGCGACAACGGTACGTTGCGACAGTCTGTTGCCGCCCAACTCACGGAGGTTCAGAACGCGCTGGACGACTTGCTCGTCGATCGGCCGCGCCGCAACATCTTGCGCCGTCCTCGCATTGGGGAGTAGCGCACATGGAGCTGGTCGTGAGTCCGAAAGGTGTTGTTCGCTGCCTGTATGAAGAGACTCTTCCGATCGCGACCCTCGGTGCACTCCAAATTGCACGCGCTTCGCATGTCGAACCTGATCCGAAGGGTCAGTGGTACGCGGATCTAGCACCGGTCGACGGCCCGCGACTGGGGCCGTTTGAGCGACGCAGTGAGGCGCTCACCGCCGAACGCGATTGGATCTATCAACATCGGCTACTCGCAGTCGAGCGATAGTCCACCGTCTCTTTTTCAGACAGCTTCCTGTTGTGGCTCCCATCGGGAGCCATTTTCGTTTCTTGTCCCTGCAACTGTCTGAGAGAACGCATGAACCAACGTGAATTGAATCGTGAAGTTGCCCGTGCCACGGGCGAAACCGTGGCGACCATTGGCCAGATGGGATTCGTCCCCCTGGAGCCCATTCCGTTCGAGCGGGATCGCGAGCCGCTCATCGTCGATTGGGAGGAACTGGAAGCACAACGCATGATGCTACACCCCTGCGCGAAGTGACTTCGCGCTGTCTATGACACGGCGGTCGGAAACCAACTCTAATCACGAACCTGCGAGTATCTGCATGAGAATCTTATGGATCAATAATGATGGCGGCGGCTACGCCGATCATATCGACATCAAGGACGGAACAACGATCTCCGAACTTTTCCAAGAGCGGATTCCTCACGGCAAGGCCGGTGATTACCTGATTCGGGTTAATCGCCAGCCAACGTCGCGCGACTACATACTGCAAGAGGGAGATCGCGTGAGCTGCACGCCGACGAAGATCGAGGGCGCGCGGAGCTGACATAATCGTGGGGGCGCCACGACCATTCGTGGCGCCCCTTTGTCTTTCCCTCAAGGAGCAGCTATGGCACCAACTCCTGCGCATCGCATTGCGCTTGCTATTTGGGAACATCTGCACAGGCGGCGCCGCGTCATCCCTCGGACTGAGTTGCCCGCAGCGATGTGGTCTAAGTGCCACTCGCTCAGCAGACAATTAGACTTGGCTCGCTCGCGAGAATGGATCCTCGCCGCACGTCGCTTGGAGTCAGACCTTCGAAGTCAGCTTCAGACCATGACGGACCAATTGTCAAAGCTCGGCGAAGGCTTGTGTGGTGTTCGGCAGGAAGTAGCGTCTGTTCACGACATCTACAAGGACATTGTGTCGCTGGAATCTGAGTTCGAGGAGGTATCGTGGAGCTGTCTGCAGGGAACGCTCTCGGTAACCACCGAGGAGATTGTTCTGGAAGGGATCGCTCTGGGCCGGTTTCAAGTCGAACTCGACTGGCGCGAACTCCCAACCACCTGGTTTCGGGTAATTGCTCTGGATCCGAATCCCGCAACCAGCAATGACAACGTGACACATCCGCATGTGGAAGCCGAGTCACTTTGCATGGGTGATGCAAGGCTGCCGATCGTGCAGGCGCTCGAACAAGGCCGGATCGCCGACTTCTTTTCAATCGTCAACAGCGTACTGCTGACCTACAACAGCGGCAGTCCCTACGTTTCACTGGCAGACTGGACGGGCGTCACCTGCTCGGACTGCGGTGACACGATTGACGCCGAGGATCGCTACACGTGCGAGAAGTGCGAGCATTCCCTTTGCGACTCCTGCTACCGCCATTGTGAAGCATGTAGTTCTTACTTCTGCGGTGATTGCGTTGTTCGTTGCGAGTCGTGCGACGAGGACGTTTGCCAACACTGCCAACGAACCTGCAAGTCATGCAGGGATACCTTCTGTCCTCGATGTGTGGAGGAGAACGTCTGTGATAACTGCCAACAGGAACCGCCAACCCCGGAAGAAGGCGCAGCCGCGCCTGAAGTCGTACGGCGGATCGATCCATCGCCAGCCGAAGCTACGATTCACACCCACAGCGTGGAGCAAGTTGCTGTTTTTTCGTGACCAGGGCAATACCGAGATCGGAGGATTCGGAGTCTCGGCGCCGGACGATCTTTCCTTGATCACTGACATCCGGCTTGTCCAGCAGGATTGCACGCCAGTCACGGTGTCCTTTCGTGACGAGGCGGTGGCCGACTTCTTCGACGAGCAGGTTGACGCGGGCCGCCAGCCGGAGTCGTTCGGAAGATGTTGGGTGCATACGCATCCTGGCGATTGTCCTCTGCCTAGCGCTACGGACGAGGAGACTTTCGAGCGCGTATTCGGTCGCGCCGACTGGGCCATCATGTTTATCGTCGCGCGAAGCGGAGATACATATACCCGCCTACGCTTCAACAGTGGTCCGGGTGGCGACATCGAACTCGGTGTTACGATCGACTACGAAGTCGACTTTCCGGCCAGCGCCCGGTCTGCGTGGATGCAGGAGTTCGCTGAGCATGTCCACGACCTGACGATTGCCAATGACCGGCCGAGTCTCGCCGACCCGTTTGGATACCACGATTCCTTGGAGGCAGAGTGGTATCACGACTTGTTGCGCTATACGGAAGACGACGCCGAGTATCTCCAATTACAGGTAGTCGAACATGAATAAAGTCTTTGACGATCGTTTCGTGAGGCAACGCGATCTGGTGCCTCAACATAGTATTGCAACCTGTAGCGCGACAGTCATTGGTGTTGGAGCCGTTGGCAGGAACGTGGCGATCCAGCTTGCTGCCATTGGAGTGCCGCAGATTCAACTGGTTGACTTTGACAACGTCGACTTGTCAAACACCACGACACAAGGCTATGCGGCCGCCGAAGTCGGTCGGACCAAGGTCGACGCCGTCAAAGCAACGATCCTTCGCCTTGACCCGTCCGTTGCAGTCGAGACGATTCATGATCGATATCGATCAAAGCAGCGAATCGGATCGGCTGTCTTCTGCTGCGTCGATTCGATTTCAGCAAGGTCTGCGATCTGGCGCACAGCCAAGGAGCGCTGCAGCTTCTGGTGTGATGCGCGAATGCTGGGTGAAGTCGTTCGCGTGCTCTCATCGAGTAATCCTGGTACCGATGCGAATTATCCAACGACGCTCTTCTCACAATCGGAAGCACAAGTCGGCAGCTGCACGAGTCGCAGTACGATTTATGCCGCGTGCGTCGCGGCCGGACTGATGCTTCATCAGTTCACTCGCTGGCTGCGCGACATGTCGACCGATGCCGACCAGACTCTCAATCTGCTTGCCGGAGAGCTGACGATTTCAACAGGTGCTGAAACGTAGGAGAAACTCTTACCGTAAGTCGGGCGAAAGCGACGTGGCCGTCGAGCTTGATGAACACCTTCATACCGACTATGGCAAGATGATCGAGGATGGAAGATCAGTCGACTTGCGAACCCTGGTCCGCCGTCACCGAACTACTCGACGACTTGCAGACCAAGCTGTACGAGATGCCCTGCTGCCTCACCATTGGAATCGGAGTCCGTCATGCAAGGCACCCGGCCGCGCGCTGGCGCGGCCGGGTGGTTGCTTTCTTTTAGCTATCCGACGCGTCAGCCGCGGCAAGATCGTGGTCAGTCTCTTCGCTGACCTCAGCATCGGCACATCTTGCCACGCAAGGCGAATTTGCCAGGAGAATGGTCGATACATGCCACTTAACAAAGCCTCGCAAGTGCAACTCACATAGCCGCGACCAGCTTCGCGTTGTGCCGTATGCTGGACAAGTAAGGGCTGTCGAGGTGAGATGACTTCGCCAACGGTCAAGCAGCGCGATAGTAGTGCTTCAGAAGACCGCTGAGGCGACGTTCGCACTTGATCTCGCTGAGTTGTATGGGAGTTTTGTCGACGAGGTCATCGACTGGCTCGCCGCGTGGTTTGGGCAATAGCACGTTGCCAATTCCCTGATGCGGTCGGCACTCGTGATAAAACTTTACGTACTCGCGAACGATGTGGTCGAAATGCTGTTGTCCGAAGATGATGAAGTGGTCCAACGCTTCTTGCTGGATGCTTTGAATCCATCGCTCCGCGAACGCATTCAAGTTCGGAGCACATGGGCCGACAGGTTTGATCGCAATGCCTCGATCGGTAAAGACCGAATTGAAATTCTCGGAGAACGCGTTATCAAGGTCACGCATTACAATCGAGCATTCCAGTTGCTCGCTTTGAATGTGTTCGAGAAACGCGGTCGCCTGTTGCTTCATCCATTCGCCATTTGCTGATAATGTTGAGGGACTAACGAAAACGCGACGTGTCGCAACGTGGATAAACGCCAATGCGAAGACTTGCCGCGGCCCTTCCATCGTCCAAATGCGTTTGCTGAAAAAGTCACACTGCCAGAGTGTGTCGGCGTGGAGCTTTAGAAACTCGCCCCACGAACCTCGGCCACGTTTGGGACCTGGCTCAAGACCGTTCTCCACCAGGATGTTCTTCACGGTCTGCCGCGAGATGCGTCCGACATGCAACTTTCTCAGCTCGCCCAGAATCCGGCTGTAACCCCAGCCCGTTTCATTGGCAATCTGCACGACCAATTCGCGGATCACTTGGGCTATGCGCGGACGTCCCACCTTCGTAGCCGTTGCCTTATTGTCCGACTTCTTCACCCACCGACGGAACGTCGAATAGTCAACAATAGTGATTGCATGCCGAATGGCGGGTCCCATTGCCAGTCCCAACTTCATCAGTCGTTCGCGTTCTTCTTGATTCAGGAAGATTCGCTTCTTGGGAACACGTTTTCGGAGCAGTTCGTTCTCTGCCTTGAGAAACTCATTCTGGCGACGCAACTCCTCTTCCGAAGACCGGGCCAACAAGAACAACAGTGGCTGGAAGATCTCACGCATGCGTGCTACAAACAGGTTGAATCAAGCTGAAAAATGCAGTTGGCAATCTTTTTGTACAGCGACAGAGCCTGGTCGCAATAGCCAATTGCGTGTTCACCAGCTGTCAGTCGTGATCAGAGTCAATGGCCGTGCTGCACGATGGTCATAATGTGAAAAGTTTCAAGGTCGACGAGTTGCTGCGGGCAACAAAGCTCTTTCACGTTTGCGCTTCAGCCACCCAGTTTGGTAATGTTTCCGGCGATTCCGAATGATTCAGCCATGGTCGTCAACTGGCAGCCGGACGTAGGGCCGGATGCTGGATTTTCAGTCGCACGATCACAGAGATAAGGTGATCGTCGCCTAACCCTACTCTGTCTTAACAACCGGCTGTTAACCCGCCGGTCGCAGGTTCGAGTCCTGTACGGGGAGGTTGTCTGGCGATGTCGGCTTCGCGGCTGCTGGATTCCCTGAGGTTGATGGGGTGGGCGTGGGTGACACTCTTCTCAAAGCCTGCCAGATCAGCAACCACCGTGTCAAAGGCGAGATCGCCGAAGTGTTCGCGAAGTTGCGCCAAATAGCTGTGTTGGTACGTTCGAGCGGTCTTAAATCGCGAGATCAGGTATCCGAGCAAATGAAGGCGTGCATTCTCGCGTTTCTGAACATAGTGAACCGCTTCGGTGACCTGCGTGACGCCCTGAGCGCCCCAGTCTGCGGCCTCCAATGGAATCAGGCAGTGATCGGAGGCAACCAGTGATGCGAAACTGACGAGAGACAGCCTCGGCGGGCAATCGCAGATGATGAAGTCATACTGATCACGAATCGGCTCAAGAGCATCATGGAGCGTGCGTTGCTGGTCGCTGGCTTCCCATTGTCGTTGATCGGACAAGTCGAAAGGCGCGATCGCGTAGCTGGCAGGGATCAGGTCGATGTGTTCGAAACGGGTCCGACGGATCAATTCCTTGGCGTCACTGTCACTTCCGGGATGAAACAACATTTCAACACCGGGAACAGGAGAAGCATCATCGATCAAATTACGAGTCAGGTTTCCCTGCGTGTCCAAATCAATACACAAGCATTTCTGTCCGCGCTCCTCGCAAACTCCGGCAAGGAGCCACGAAGCGTGCGTTTTGCCAACGCCACCTTTCAGATTCAAAATCGTGATGATCTCGGCTCGACGATGTGTAGAGGACTTCACATGGCAAGCGTAGCGCGAATCAAGCTGAGAGTCGAGAGAAGCTGTTGGCACGCAAATTCATGGTGCGGTTTAGATTCGCCTGCGATCTGTCACCGCCCGCGATGTTCCTTGATGCTCACGCAGCCTTCTTTTGCCAGAACGATGTGATCGACAACCGTGATGCCAAGCGTCTCGCCGACTTGCTTCATTCGGTCGGTAACATCCAAATCTTCCCTGCTTGGTGTTGCATCCCCGGAAGGATGGTTGTGGGCAAGTAGAATCGAACTTGCCGCATCTTTGATGGCAGGGCGAAACACTTCACGAGGATGAACAAGCGACGCGTCGAGTGTTCCCACCGTGATCCGATGAGAATCGATGTAGTTCAGCTTGGTGTTCAATGTGACGATGTGAAACTCTTCTTGCAGAGCGTCAGCAATGATGCGGGCGAAGTGAATACGGCAGAAGTTGATAGCCGCTGCACTTGAATTCAGTTGCGTGGGTTTGTCGTACTGAAGCTTTGCTTCCTCAACCCTTCGTCCAAGTTCAATACCTGCCATCAACCTGGCGTAGGCGGCTTCGGTGAGTCCGAGTTCTCGTCGCGTGGCATCCTTGATTGATTCGATTCGCCGGCCTGCAAGTTGAGCGGCCATTTTGTCGGATCGGAGGACAACGGAAAGAAGCTCCTCAATGCTTTGTTCACAGTACGGGACCGGGCGTTGGACCATGCGGGCCAGCTTGCCACCGCTCTCGCAAATGTCAAAAAAAGAGGCAACTACCGGCACATCGTGCCGCTGCGATGCACTCGTTTGAACGCATTGGTGCGCATTCGTTCTTTCTCTTTCTGTGAATTTTGGTGTATAATTTTGGCATGACAGCGAAACTCACCAAAGAATTGGCTGACGCCCTGCATGCCACCGGAGAGAGCGAACTCGAAGTCGTCGATCCGGATACGCAGCGAGTTTACTTCGTCGTCGATGCCGATATACATCGACAGGCAATGGACGCGCTGCGCCGTCAGCAAGACCGCGACGCCATTGCTCAAGGCATTGCGGAGATGGAAGCGGGCGAGGGGACTCCGCTCGATGAAGCATTCGAAGACATCCGAGCAACCCTCAGTCTACGACAACGACAGCAGTGAGCTATCGTCTGATTATCCTGCCGCAGGCCAAGGCGGACGTGCTGCGTAACGCGGAGTGGTGGGCGCACCATCATTCGTCAGAGCAGGCCGCTCGTTGGTTGGATACGGTTCAGTCGCAGTTGGAAACGATTGTCGATTTTCCCGAAAGCCATTCGGTTTCGGCGGAGAACGACGACTTTCCCTACGAGATACGTGACAAGCTGCTCGGCCTCGGTTCACGTCCCAGCTATCGCGCCGTCTTCACAATCAGAGACGATACGGTCTTCGTGTTGACCGTCCGTCGAAGTGCTCAGGATGTTCTTCGCCTGAGCGACGTTGAGTCGCCGCCATCCGCGTGACCCCGCGCCCGTCGGAGGGGATCGCCGGAGCGGATCGGCCCAAGCCCGCGCAGGGACAGCAGCGCAGACGATGCACTCCTCGGTTTCAACGGCGAAAAAAGGCCCCGAAGGGCCTTATGACGCGTCGAGAATGCTATCGATGAACTCCCAGGTATGGTCGAGGACGAATGCTTCGTGTCGGTGCTCCGGGCAGTCCTTTCTGTACCGAATCAGCAGACTTGCGAGACGTCGACGCAGTTCGGGAGCCGCCTCTATAAGGCGGCCTTGAGCATGGATCAGCGAATCGTTTGGGAGGATCAGACTCGGACGTCCGAGTTCGGCGACGAACATGCCTTCGTCATCGATGATGTGAAGGTGTTCGGGGTCGTACGTGAATCGTGTGCGTTCGATGTAACTGGCAAGATCGATGGACATGAGATGGGGGAGGAAGGAATAGGAAAAGCGGCCCCGACGAACGTGCCGCCGGGACCGCATGGGCCGATGATGTGTTCACTCGTCGCTCGGTTCGTTGAGCGCCTTGTCGATGGCCGCGCGGGCGGCTTTGACCGTGCTGTGACTGCGTGGAATCGCCGGTGCGTGAACTTCTATCAGTGAGAGAAGTTCCTCGACCGCCTGAAACAGATCGGGGGACGTGGCAAGGAGAAATCCCTCACGGTCGGTCAGACGCTTGGCGGACGGATCGGTGAGGCCGACGTCGGTGATAACGCGGTTGAATTCGTTCTTGACGAGCTGTGCCTGCGGGTCGTAGGTCCAGCGGGCATTATAGATGTAATTGCGATAGCGTCGCGGATCGGAGTGGGTCATGACTGAGATGGGTAAACGGGTACAAAACATGAGCAATATCGGTGTCGGTGTTTGCGATGGACGGCGGGGGATTCGACCTGAAAGGCGTCAACCGCGCCCCACTCGTTGAAGCCATCGAAACGCCCCGAGAGACACTCTTCGATGATCGCCTCGGCTTCGGCCGTGGAACACCAACCGAATGTGATCGACTCGTATTGGCGATAAAGATTGAACGTTGAGCGTTTCAGGAAGCCGTATTCCTGTGCCCCGTGCGAGGAAATGGAGTCATTGAGGAACAGATATTCGGGGTAGCCTCGGATCGCGAATCCGGCACACAACGGGTGAATTTCACGAGTTAGAATCTCGGCAAGTTTGGCGGGCGTCGGCCCGGTCGTGCGTTTCCAGAGTCGGGAATCATGCAGCATGGCAGTGAGAGGAAGAATATAGAAAAGCGGCCCGCCCGAAGCGGATCGAGCGGGCCAAGAGCAGGAAAACGGTCACGACGGTGTGCAGGAACTGCACGGGTCGTATTCGAGTTTTCGGTCCGGAATCTCGATGAACGCGTTCCACTCGTCGACGAGTTCGCGGCTGATGTTGCGATACGAGCGGGCATCGTTGTAGAGACTCGAAGAATCGTAGTCACCGACCAGGCAGACGCGGTCACCGGCCCAGCGTCCGGCAATGGAGGACAGCGGACCGTTGATCGGCCCGCCTTCGCCGCAGCCTTTGTGGTAGCCGTAGAAGTCACCGCCGCCGCCTTCGTCGCTCTTGCGAAGCAACAGCGTGAAGATGGAGCCCTGCGAGTTGGCAGCCCATTCCCAGAGCTTGGCACCGCCGCCGATGCACCAGGGGCAGATGTATTCGCGTTTATCTGTGTTAACGGCTTTGAAGTATTGGCCCATTGGAAAGAAGGGAAAGAAATACGAAAACGCCCGTGGCCGACGAATCGACCACGGACGGGGGAACGCCGAAGCGTTCAGTAGTTGGACGGAAGCAAAGCTGTGATGGCCCCGCCGTCGCCGTCTTCGATGAACCACAGCGGTTCGGATTTGAAACCCGTCTGATCCTCGAAGACTTGCAGGTAGTCGAGACCCTCGTGCTCTTTGGCAAGCCGCTGAAGAATGACTTGGCACGCTCGAATGACATGCGGGCCGTACATGATTCCCGCGCCGCTCGTGTAAACAAGCGGCTTTTCCTCAGACGGCACGAAGCGGCAGACAGAAGCTTCGGCGTCGTAGGGAATCTCCTGCATCTTAAGTCGCGGGAGTTTGACGATGCTTTGCGGATCGTCGGTTCGGCGAATCTCGCCGAGAGCCTCATCCACGAAATAGGTAACTTTGTTGAACTCAACAACTGAAAGTGCTTTCATGGGAATAAGAGTGAAGAAATAAAAGAGGCGGCCCACGGACCGGAAATCCATGAGCCGCCGGAAGTGAAGATCGCCGATGAGGATCAGGAATTCTGGCAACGCTCTTCGATCAGGTGATAGCACCTGCGCAGCGCTTCGGCAGCGGGCAATAGGTCGGCTTGCCTGAGTGTGTGCGTGTGTTTCCACTCGCCATTTTTGTCGCGAAACGCGACTCTCAGGGAGACGTTGTGCATGACGATCTCCTTGCCGGTAGCCGTCTTCACGGTCTCGCCGAAGATCGCCGCCCGAACGTTGTCGAACCGCACCGACGCAAGCGGCTTTGCGGAAGGTACTGCCGGTGATGTCGCATCCTGATTTGAGGCCAGATGCTTGGCCTGTGCTGGCGTGTTAGCCATAGGGAAAAGGGGTAGGAAAGTAAGAAAATGCCTCTCACGGGAAAGCGAGAAGGCACGGAAGTGCCAGCGTGACGCAGCCCGCGGTCAAGGGTGACGGGCGCGCCGAAAGCGGGGAGGAGTTCGGCCCGGCGTCCCCGGTTACCGAGCGCAGCGAAAGAAACCGTTGGTGACGCCGGAAGCCCGCATCCCTTGCACCGCAATAGGGACCGTCACGCTAAACTTCTACGTGCTGCGAGCCCCCACCAGCACAACATGATCACTCTTATTCAGTCGTAGCCGGTTCCCATTTTTTCATGCACGCGGGACAGAACGCAATGGCGAACCAGCTACCGCTGGGTGCCTTCACCTGCACGAGGTAATCAGCCTTCTTGTCACTATCGACTTCGAATCGCTTCAGGCAGTCGTATGCTCCGCATGTTTCCGTCCGTGTTACTGTGGTGGCGCTCATTTCTTCCGTCCTCCGAGTTTGCATACCGGGGTGATTGAGTTTTCCATTCTAACCCTCGTGATCGTGTTTCAGTCGGGCCATTCGATGATCCGCGCTGTGTCCTTTGCGGAAAGAATGTAGCAGGGAAGCGATTGAATGCCGGCATCTACCGCCTTTGCGATACGATGCCAACCGTCGATGGGCCAGAGCCCTGGCAGCTGTTTAGGAAGTCTTGCGAGCAGGATCGGCACTTCAAGATCAACCTTTGGCGACGCGATCAGATCCCAGTCCAGCGATACGGAGGAAGCAGCAACTTCAATCGTTCCATCAGACAGTGTGTTAATCTCGGGTCGCCGAACCATTCCGGCAAGTGGTTCCAATTGGCATTGGTGGATTCTCGGTCTTCGCTTCTTTGCACTGAGGATTCGCTTCGCCTCACGCACATCGATTCTTACGAGTCCCATATGGAACACGTTGAAAGATTGAGTATCCAACGAGTATGGATCAATTTCGGTCGGTTGTGTCATCGCGATCGTGTTGTGTTCGGCAATGCAGAGGTCCTCCGTCAGCGAACCTTCAAAGTTGAGGTCGAATCAGTGCGTTCGGACAAGTCAGCAAGGACATCTCGTAGATAGTCAGCTGCATCGTTTAGTGAATCAGCACCAGCTTGGAGATCCTTGCAAACAACATCCAATTGGCGGTACTCAGTCAATTGCAATCGGATGTAGTCCGTTTCAGCATTGAGACGCTCAACGGCATGCATGTGCTGTCGAAGTTGCTCGACGGAAGAGTTGTCGAGTGAGCGTTTTGTGGGAAATTCTTCAGACATAAATCCATATTCTCATGATTGCGGGAAAAGGCAAAGCTGGGACCAGTCTGATCTTTTGGCCATACACCTTCTCGTCGTCGGGTGGTGACTGCTGATCCTACGCCGCCTTCTTCAGCCTATAGTGCTTGATGAGTCCCCCCAGTCGTTCCTGGCAACGAATATCCGATAACCGAATCGTTTCACCATCTTTCGTCGTCGATTGCTTTTTCTTCTTTCGTTTCGGGTGCGGCAGCACGCTGTTTTCAAGCGACTGGTGAGGCCGTTCCTCCTGATAGTGAGCGGCGTATTCCGAGCACAGATGATCCAAGTGCTTGTGGCCGAAAACGACGAAGTGGTCCAGACATTCCTGCTGAAGTGACTGAATGAAGCGTTCAACGAACGCGCATGTGTTTGGCGACCGAAATGCGGCAAGTTTCACTTCACGAGAACGAGAGGAAAACTTGGCGTCGAACGACTTCGTAAACTTCGTATCTCTGTCGTGCATCAGGACTTTGCAAGGTAACTGCTCTTCCTTGGAAAACTGCTTGAATGCTTCGGCCTGCTCCAGTACCCACGCTTCGTTTGGGTGGTAGGTACTCGGCGTAATGAAGACGCGCCGGGTTTCCAAATGCAGGAACACCAGTATGTACAGATCCCGCAATCCCTTCTTGGAAACGACCCTCTTTGAATAGAAGTCACACTGCCACATCGTTTTCGCGTGGCGTTTCAGAAACTCGTCCCAGGTTCCCGGGCCGCGCTGCGGTCCGGGGTCATAGCCGTTTCGTTTGAGAATGTTCTTCACCGTGTTTCGCGTGACCGATTCGATGCCGAGCTTCCGGAGTTCTCCAAGAATCCGCGTGTATCCCCAGCCATTGTCCTTCGCGAGTTTTAGAATTAGCTTCTCGATTTGCTCGGCAGTCCGGGGACGTCCAAGTTTGCCAGGCTTCTTGGACTTGTTTCCTGAGGCTTCGCGAATCCATCGGCGTATCGTTGAGGGGTGAACGATCGTCGCCAGTTCGTTCAGTGCAGATCCGAGATTCTTGGCGAATCGGATTAAGCGATTCTTCTCTCGCTCTGTTAAAATGACTCGCTTGGGAAGTCGACTGCGTAGGATCTGGTTCTCCGCCTTCAGGTAACTGACTTGCCGGGCCAGTTCTTTCTGGCTTGAGCCAGCGATAACGAGTATCAAAGACGTGTATATGTTGCGAAAGCGAGCCATCGGAATTCGTTGTAATTTAGGGATTTGTGGGGCGGAGCGGACTTTTTGCACAGGGGTAGATTGTTCAACCCTATTTCACGGAAAGCCGGAATCAACTTCGGCACCGACCCACCGGTCATGCCGATCGAGTCGCTCCTTCCTCATCACGGTCCTTCAGGCGGTTGAGGACTTGAGTGACGCGTGCCCGACTGACTCCCAAGTATCGGGCGAGCGCCGCCCGGCTTTCGAAGTTCCCCGTGTCCAATAGCGACTGGTAGTAACGCGCTAACCGCAGCCGATCGCGCTTCGGTTTAGGCGGTCCGTTCTGACCCGATTTACGAGCCGGTGGGCTCGTCCAGGCGAAAAACTCGATCGACGGAGTTTGACGTAACTTCTTGGTATCAAAGGAACCTAGCTCGATGAATCCGTGGTGTGTATTGAGGACGGCACGGGGAGTTTCGCGTCACTATACACATCACGTGAGGTGCGTTGGGACGTTCACAGTTGGTCATCGGGCTTGGTTTCAGACTGTCAATTCTCACTTCGATGGGAGCCATTCCTCCGGAGAATCCAACGGTCCAGTGCGCGCAGGTACTCCAGTCTTGGTTGATCCCGCTCAAGACAGGAGCTGGTCGGATTACGGGCAAGTCAACCTGATCAAAGCCAACCAAGCAGAAGCTATTGCGGAGTGCAGCCGTTCTTGTTTTCCGCCGCTTCGCATGGTTCATCACCTTTCGCGCTGCAACAATTGCCATGTGGTTGTTACATTTGGTCGGCGCGGCATGATATGCGCGGATCGTACCGGATACGTACACTATTTGCCGGCTATTCCGGCAGAGACTCGCGACGCTTGTGGCGCCGGTGACACAGTGCTTGCGTCGCTCGGTGTTGCGATGCTTATGGGATGCCCACTTCGACAAGCCTGCGGGATCGCATCAATGGATGCTGCGCAGCAGGTTTCCCACACCGGACTCATTTCGGTCAAGCTGTCCTCAGAAAGTACGGGAGCTTGGCAACATCCGACTCGTAGGCTTCCCAGCGGCACAATGACGAAACCGACAGGTGGTGATCTACCCTCCATTCCGTGTCGAGATCGCGACCAAGCGCTTTAGTGAACGGATCGTTGCCAAACTGACGGAGTTCAGCTTGATTACTCGTGTCGAGCCATTGCTACAATTGGCCGGCCAGTCGCTTTTCGAGCGTTCGAATCTGCGGCGAACTACGACTCGGTATGCAAGCCCGTCTCTCTAACTGGTCGGAGGATCGAGGAGGAGAAGTAGGTCGGGAAAGAAGTAGTGCATGAAGAGGAAGACAATCAGCGGTGTGATTCCAAGCAGCGCCAGAGCAAGGGTGTACTTCGCGACCGTTGCCGCTTCTTCCTCTTCTGCCGCGATCTGAGCGACGTGGCGTCGATCTAGAATCCTGTCGTATGACCGATCTGTACCAGTGTGACGATAGCACACACGCGGCAGTGTGGTTTTTTTGAGCTTCTTGTTCAGAATGGCGGTCATGTTCACCTCAATTCGTGACAGCTAACTCGCACGCTTCGATCGCGTCGGAGACTGAATCGTGAATCTCGAACACGCGCCCCAAATGAAGCCGCTGGAACTGTTCACGCAGTTGTGTGCTCATCCCGCAAAGTTGCAAACCGTTCGCGTGCTCTTCCAACCTCCTTTTCAATACGATCAGCGACGCAATGAGCGAGGACGGGCATTGTGCCAACTGTGTGAAACTTACGACCACGCAGCCTGGCTTGGCCGTCAACACGAAGGCCTGCAATTCGACCTGAACTTCGTTGTCTTGCAGGATGCGTGTTGCAGCTAACTCAGTCCACGTGAGCACGAATACCTTGTCGTACTGGTCGACTTTGAAGAACTGGTAGTCAGGCATTTCTAGCGACTCCAAGATCAAAAGCAGGTCATCCCAGTCGCTCATGTGATGAGGGTCACCAACGTCTCGTCTTGCTTCATCACTGACAGAAAGTCTTAACGCAATATGCGTGCCGCACCTTGCGCGGTAGTTGTCCACTGACCAAACGCAGTATGATCGCGACTCAACTGTCAACTGACGGCGACACTGTCAACACGGCAACGACGTGGATGGATCGCGAAGAAAACCGCTGTCGAGGCAAAGCGTCTCGCTACTACTGTCAACAAGCAGTATTTCGTACTATGCTGCATCCGTGAATTCGGAAACGAATTGCCGAGTCCGACCTTACGACGATGCTCAGCCCGTACTTCTGTGACCCAATCTGTCATGGTGATTGCGATCATAATTCTTGCCGTCGTCTGTCTCGCATACGCAAACGGTGCGAACGACAACTTCAAGGGAGTCGCCACGCTCTTTGGAAGCGGGACGACTGACTATCGGCGCGCGCTGGCGTGGGCCACGGTCACCACGCTGTTAGGTTCGCTTACAGCCGTGTTCCTTGCTGGCACACTGCTCAAGAGTTTCTCGGGCAAGGGGCTCGTCGATGCCGATCTTGCAGCTACCGCAGACTACGGTGCCGCGGTCGCACTCGGAGCTGGGCTTACGGTCCTGATCGCAACGCGGCTAGGCATGCCGATCTCGACGACACACAGTTTGGTCGGATCGCTTGTTGGAGCCGGCTGGATAGCTGGCTCAGCGATCCATCTAGGAAAGCTGGGAAGCGGATTCTTTGTTCCATTACTTGTTAGTCCGTTCTTGGCAGTACTCGTGACGGTTTTGATTTATCCCATCCTGACCTATGCCCGCCGGCGATTGGGACTTACTTCTGAGACGTGTCTCTGCGTAGGGAACGAGACGATTGAGGTCGTAGGGACGTCGTGCAATGCCGTTGCTCTCGAACGGGCAGAAGAGTTGTCGATCCGGCTTGGCGATGTGGTCACATGCCAGAGTCGCTATCAAGGAAAGATGTTGGGAGTGGATGCAGGAACAGTTCTGGACCGGCTGCACTTTCTCTCGGCAGGCATGGTCAGTTTTGCGCGCGGCCTGAACGATACGCCGAAGATCGCTGCCTTATTGCTACTGGCTCCAGCACTCGGCGGATTCGGCAGCACATCATTGGTGGGCATTGCCATAGCGATTGGTGGAATAATGAGTGCCCGCCGCGTCGCGGAAACAATGAGTCAAAAGATCACATCGATGAATCACGGTCAGGGATTCACAGCCAACTTCATCACCAGCTTGATCGTGATCGGTGCGAGTCGACTCGGCCTTCCGGTCTCCACGACGCATGTGAGCTGCGGATCATTGTTCGGAATTGGAACAATTACACGCCAGGCTCATTGGAGCATGATCGGCAAAATCCTCGGAGCGTGGCTAATAACGCTGCCTATGGGAGCGACCCTTGGGGCAGCGTGCTATTGGTGCATCCGTGCGTTCTAACGGATGTCGTTGATGCCGGGCGAAATCATGAAGCAATCAAGCCACGCGACTATCTTCGCGACAGCGTTTCCTGCTCCCGGCAAAGAGCGAGAGTGGGAGCAGGCGATCGGTGAGTTGCTCCGCACGTCAATGTCCTTTCCGGGGCATCAAGGTTCGATGGTGTTGAAGCCAGAGTCCGAAGACCAGCCGCATTACCGTGTAATCACTCGATTCGACACGCTGGACAACATGCGGCGCTGGTACGAGTCCGACGAGCGGCGCGAAAAGGTCTCGCATCTCGAACCCTTTGAACAGCAGCCGGCTGAGATTCAGCGTCTATCGGGCTTTGAACCCTGGTTTACGCCACCGGACGCAGCCACCCCGCTCGTCCAGACTCCACCGAAGTACAAGATGGCGATTATCGTTTGGATCGCTGTGTACGGTACCGTGCTCCCGTTGAATACTATTCTCAAACCGATTACAGGCTCTTTGCCGCATCTTTTCGCCAACGCAATCTTGTCGGCGATCGGCGTCGCATCAATGACGTGGCTCGTGCTTCCCGCGCTCACTTGGCTGTTCCGAAGTTGGCTCTATCCGAAACGATGAATGGGCTGATCATCGGCAGGCGCTGCGTCTTCGCACTTTTTGCAGTCGAGATGAAAGCCGAGCATCCGTTCACGTCCACCTGCCGTTGTCACCCAGTCACGATGCATCCAGGGTGGATCGTGGCGCACATGCTGATTGTGACCACACGCAAGTTGAGCAACCCAGTGTCCTTCGTCGTCCGTGTGATAGCCAATGATAGGTTGTTGCATCGCTACCAGCCGACCGGCCGCCATCGACTTCAGTGTCTCTTGTTCTTGAAGACTGGTTAATTGCTGATGACACGGAGCAGGCGGTCCAGCACATTTTGCGGATCAAGTGCCTGCTGACGGCAGACGTATTCTAACGACTTGCCTTCGCAACTGGTGGCGATTCCCAACTCTTTGAACACCGCCATGGATTCGGGGTGGTCGATAACCCAGTCGGGTACGCTTGTGTGCAAGTCGCAGTTCAAGACGGCTTTGTTCGACAATGCCTGTGCTGGGTCGGCTGGTGGTTTGCCTACGCGAGAGTCGCTGTCGGTCATTCGTGCCCCCTGAGTCGCGTCTGATCGTCCAGAGAGGTGCTTCGCTCGACGCGGTGACGTAGCGATTCCCTCCAGTTGGGAGATAACAGCGGCACACACGTCAATCGTGCTGCTTCGGCAAGGTTGGCCTTGTCTTTGTGCATAACATGGTTCGCCTTGGCGACGGTCCACTCCTTGTGTGGACGCTCGATGAGCGTCATGGACACTCTACTGGTAACGAATCCCTCCTCAAGAACTCGAAAATACCAGCCAGTGCGGCCGGACTGCTGCACGCGAAGAGCGAAGTCCTTGAGATTCCAGCGCCGTGCTAGTTTCCAGCACGGTTGTCTCGGCTGAGAGACTTGTACTTGGGCATCGCCAATCTCCCAGATGTCGCCGATACAGACATCTCGCTCCGTGAGTCCTGTGATAGTGAAGTTTTCTCCGAATGCACCGGCTTGGACAGCGTGTTCTCCCGATTCGCGCTGCCAGAATGGAAAATGATCAGCGGAATAGGCGCAGACGGCTTTGTGTACGCCACCATGATGCACCAAGTCCGCCTGGCCGTCGCCCCGAAGATTCTTCGCGCCAAGCCATACAGGTCCATCCACTGGCGACTTGAAGATCCCGGTCGTCCAACTCTTCCCCGAACTGCCCAAGTTGTTGGCTTGCACAGTCTCAGGTAATCCAACCTGCAGAGAAACGAGTGTGGCTTGATGAGACACAGATTCGGTCATTTCACTTCGGCCACAGGCCGGGTTTGGTCTCGGTGAGAATCTCAAGTATGGCTCGACGATCACCGGTCGAGAGGTGAGCAAATGTCTCATCATCGTCGTCTTCTGTCAGAATCGCATACAGGCGACCAGTAACGTACTGCTTCACGGGACCGGGCAATCGATCAAACGACTCAGTGTAGATCATGTAGCTGCAGGGGTGTTTGAACATCCTGGTTTGCAAGTCGAAATCACGCAACGACCGGCCCTGGCTATCGCGCGGTCCTCGGGCTTGAAAATTCTCTTCGAAGGAAGACGTTCCCTTAATGGACGCGGAAAGCTGAAACTCTTCAGCGAACAGCAGGTAGCGCAACAGCTTGTCACCAATGGATGCAATTCTGCGTTTCGCTGACTCGCTGATGTAGCCCTTCGGCCTATCCAAAGCTTCGTTCATGACGCTGTCGTAATGAGCAACGGAGCGAGCTTCGTAACTGGCGAGCGTCAGGTAGTTCTGCATCTGTGTCTGATGCTCCAGAACCATCAACGCCACGATGTCGCTATGCTGTGTCAGGTAGGGCGACGTATCAAGTTGTTCCGAAAGATCGGTTACATTCGCACCAGTCTCACGGTCCAGTGCTTCAGGATTCTGCCGATCTTGCGAAACGACGTTGCCCATGTGTCGCATGTTGCCATGCGTGCCCGTGACATACCAACCGCCCCAACGCTCGTCAAAAGGGCTCCGATGATCGATGGTAAATGTGCCGGAGCCAAATTGTGGCTGGCCACTGGCATCTACGAAAACCGATCGGACCAAGCCGCCCGGAACGCCTTGAGTACGAGAGGAAGCGTGGCAGGAAATACATTGCCCGCGGTCACGGATGAACTGCGGGTGGCCGCCACTTTTCTGAGTGAGCGTGTAAAAGACTTCGCCTTGGAGGGGATCAGTCGTCATCACTTCGATAACGTCGCCCTCCTGTACCCATCCGACATACGATTCATCATTGAAGTAGAGAGCACGTGGTCGCTTCGGCGAAATGCGCCGAAGTTGAAAGCTGGTCTTCGAGTTTACGAGGACTTGCGACGATGAATCGATGTCGAGAAGCCTTAGCACGGAACGCAAGTAGCCGTGGTCTTTGTCGAATTCGAACTTCGCTTCACCGGTGTCAAGTTGCGTCTGTAACGCGATCACCGGATCATTCGTGGGCGACCGACCATAGTTGATGGGTTCGTTCTCGAATTCAATTTGCGCGAACACGTTCGGACAAAGCACTCCGAGCAACAAAGCAATCGCAACAATGCCAACGCTGGGAACTTTACGCAATCGGCTCATGGCACTCGTGCTCTCTACATCGGTCGTTTTGTAAAACAAGCTGCGACTCATCGTCGAACAGCTCCAACTCGCCTCTGAGAATCCGCACCGATTCAGGGGCTTCGATACCAATCTGCACTCGATTCCCAGCAATCCGTATGACTGAGACGACGATGTCGTCCGCAATGACAATATGTTGATCCGCTTTCCTAGATAGCACCAACATGTCGGTTTCCTCCCTGGCCTGTCGTGACCGCCTTCGTGCAGTCTCTCCGAAGCAATAAACTGAACGACTATGAACGCTATCCGATCACCTTCCGCTTTTCTTCGATAAACCGTAGGTGATGAGGTATGTGCTCGGTGATTCTTCGAAGTAACGTCTCAAGCGTCAATGGGCCGTCTTCCGAATGATGGCCGATGCGTTGAAAGTCTTCTTCCGCAAGCGAATGCAAGATACGGGCCATGTGGTTGCGTACGGCTTCGATCAGTTGCAACTCCTCGTCAACGTCTCGCCGATCGTACGCCAATCGCGCGGCGAATACGTCTGGGTCGCCACCAAAGAATGTTGGTTCACTCATCGCAATCACGCGTTTCATACGGTCGGCATAAACCGGCTCAAAGTCGGCGATGTGGCAGACGACCTGTCGAGTTGACCATCTGCCTGGAATCGGCGTGGCGTCGAGCTGACCGTCGGTCATTCCGACAATTGCGTGCCGCAACTTCTGCGGCCCTGCAAGGTATTGGTCGATTAAGTCGACATTCTGGGTCATTGCGATCTCTCTATTACTTCGCAAGCGGAATGGTGATGACGAGCCCTGCTGCCCGGTCTTTCGTGCTTGTCCGATTTGGCACATGGCACTTCAGGCACTGTGACGAAAGGCGAATCACTCCAGCATGACGGTAGACTTCGCCATTGCTGGCTTCGAATTCTCCTTTGCCGGACGTGAGTGCTCTGACGGCGTCCCGTTCGAATTCGGTTCGAGGTTTGTGGTCAACATTCATGGCTTCCGTGTTCACAGCCAGCCAACGCACTTCCACACCATAGCTGCGGGTCAGTTCTCGGAAGACGTCTTCTAAAGAATGCGAAGGGATCGTCAGCTTCTCGTCCTCGCGGAAGAAATCGCGGTGCATGACTTGCAAAGCTCCGTGAATCGTCTCGTGAAGAAGCTGGGCGCGGCCGCGTGCTTCCGTGGCCGTCGCCGGGGCGTTGTGGGCAGCCTCGGAAACGGCGTCACCATCGTCCCCAGCATAGGCACGACAACCGTGGGGAAATCCCATGGTCCCGCACGTGATCAGCACGGCACCCCAGGACAGGATCATCGCCAGTAGAGTGCAGGTTGTACTTCTCCTCATGTCCAACTCCTTCGTCGCACCGACATTGTCAAAAGTCGCCTGGCAGCAGCGAGTGAATGTATTTCCACGTTTCGTGATTGGGCATCGTCCATGCCTTGTGCCTGGCGAACCACAAGCCACCGCAACGTTCAATCTCTTCTGTCACCGGCCACGTAAGGCCGCCGATGATCCAGCCGGCATCGTAACGGCGCTTGCATTCCAGATGTTCCAGGTGTTGTTTCATGGCGACAGCTACATTGTGCCGGGCATCACCAGCTTGGTATGTAAGAATCAGTGAACGCTTGTGCGCGAGCGATCGGAGGCGTTCGCACTGGCACTTGCGTGCCTGAAGTTCAAGGTGATAGAGGCGACAAAACTCGTGCCACTCGTAATCGTCGCAAGAAAACCGCTTCCAAACTTCACCGCTCGGCGCGAGTGACGGCAGCCATAGGTCAATGTCGTCAGACGGACTGGTTTCCAACGCGATTCGCACCGCCACGCGGCCAGCGGTTGTCTCGCTGGCGTGAACAATCTCGATGCGAAACGTTCGTTCGTGTGACTCATCTAGCATCTCCGACTGGCTCTCATGCCACGGCGGCGTCATCCAGTTCCCTCTGTTCGCCGTCGAATCGCAGCAACTCTTCAATCCCGATTCGGTCGCAGAAATCGCCCAATGTCTCGGCGTCACGCTGAGCAAGTTTGTAGTACAGCAGCAACGGTTGCAGCTCGCTAATAATTTGGCTCATCGGGATCAGATCTTTGTAAACGGCGTTCATCCGCGTGCCGATTAGATTGCCGCCGACGAAAATGGTGTATTTCCCTTCACCCGTCTTTCCATCCACGCTGCGGCCGACGAGTCCGATGTCGGCGTTGTAGGGCCGGGCGCATCCGTTGGGACAGCCCGTCATCCGCACGGTGAACTGTTCGTGGGCCAACCCTAGCCGGCTCAGTTCCGCTTCCAACTCGCCGACCAACTTCGGCATGACACGTTCGCTTTCCGTAATCGCCAGACCGCAAGTCGGCAGGGCTGGACAGGCAAAGGAAAGACGGCGGACGTGGCTAATGGAATCGGCCGTCGGAACTCCGTGCTTGCTGAGTACTTTCTCGATTTCCGGCCGTGACGACTCGGCCAGATCGCAGAGCAAGATGTTCTGTTGCGCGGTCAGCCGGCCGCTTGGCCGAAATCGCTCGAAGATCGAACGCAGCGCGCTCTTGAGCCGCACTTCGCCATCGTCTTTCACTCGACCGTTCTCAATCGGCAGGCCAAGGAACCAATTGCCATCGCCCTGCTCGTGCCAGCCCAGGTGGTCGTGATGCCGTGTCACGTCTGCCGAATCGGGGTCTGTCAGCAGACGCGGCACAGTTCCAGCGGGAACGCCACAGATCGACTCAGCTTGAGGGAGATACTCTTCGACCTTCGATTTGAACTTCTCCAGCCCCCATTTGTGTATCACGTATTTCATGCGAGCCTGATTGCGATCTGCGCGATTGCCGAAGTCGCGTTGAACGAGCACAATCGCAGTCAGGACCGGTAAGACATGCTCGGGCGCGATGAAAGCCATCCGCTTAGCCAGCGCGGGAAAGCAGTTGTCGTTGCTGGGCGTCGTGCCCATGCCACCGCCAACCAACACATTGAATCCGACCAGGGAATCTCCGCGAGTGACAGCCAATAGCCCAGCGTCTTGGGCATAAACATCAATGCAATTGTCGTCGCACAATGCGATGCCCGTTTTGAATTTGCGCGGCAAGTACGCATTGCCGTAGATTGGGTCGTGTTCGGGTTCTTTCGGCGGCCCCACGACCTGCTGCTTGTCGCCTGTCGCTGGATCTTGCAGCCAGATCTCGTGGTAGGAACGAGCCCTCGGACGAAGATGGGTGGCTATGGAGTCGGCGTACTGCTGTAATTGGTCGCGAATCGCGTTGTTCCGCAACGGTGCGGGGCAGCAGACAACATTTCGCTCGACATCACCACAGGCCGATTGCGTCGAGAGTTTTATCCTGTTGATCCGGTGAATGGTGTTCCATAGATTGCCCTTCACAACACCGTGCAACTGGATGCCTTGCCGTGTCGTGATCCGGAGCGTGCCGTCGCCGAACTCGTCGGCAATGTCCAGTTCCCCCAGGAACTGGTCGGCAGTAATCTTCCCACCCGGAATCCGGTTCCGCACCATGAAGATGAACTCTTTGCCGAGCCCCTGCTTGCGACGCTCCTTTCGCGAGTCGCGGTTGTCCTGCTGGTAGGTACCGTGGAACTTCAGCAACTTCGTCGTCGCGTCGCTCACGTGGTCGGTATCGTTCGCCAACTCCTCAGCGATCGAGCCGCGCAAGCCGCCACTTGCTTCCTTGATGTGCTCAACCTTGGACTTCTTATCCACTGTTGTTGATTCCTTTGCGCAGACTCTACTTGGACTCGATCGCGTCGTTGCTCTGAATTGGTACGCTTATTACCAGACCGGCAAACTTCGGCTTATTGGACTGCGGTTTGAAAAAGCCACCGTGACAGCCAACGCATCCGTCGCGAAGCAGTATCGCTCCCGCGCGGCGATAGTACCCATCTTCGACGACTTCAAGGTGTTCTGTACCCGACGCAATTTCCTTGGCGGCTCGTTTCTCGAAGTCACTTGTGGGCTCGTGATCCACACTCATTGGTTTCAAACTCGCCGAAATCCAACGGGCTTCCGTCTTCGACTGCCGCTCGATTTCATCGAAGATGTCCTGCATCGCACGGGCCGGAATGATGGCTCGATCGCGGTGGAAGTATCGGTGATGCAACACTTCCAACGTTGCCGCATAGACGTCGTGCATAACCTGTGCGCGATCCCGTGCGGCCTTGAGCGAGACTCTGGCATCCTCATGCAATGCGGCCTCAGAGCCCGGCGTGGCACTTTCGGTCGTGGTGAGTGAATCTGCGGACGCAGGTTCATCGCCGACTCCCGTCGCGATACTCATGAGGCTCACCGAGGCACATGCCAGCCCGAGGAACGTCAGCCAAGTTGTTTTCATCGTGGAACTCCTGTGTATTGACGCATTTCCTGTCACGCTCTCGCCCCTTTCACTCGGACGCTGCGGTCCGACCGTCCGCTTTCTCCAAACGTCTGCGAAGCTCGCGTTCTTCGTCCCATCGTTCGGTTTCATCACGGACAATGGCAACAATTGATTCGATTCCATTGTTCGGCGACCGCAGTATGGCAATGGTAAAAGCGATTGAGAGTTTGTGGCCGTCCTTATGAATGGCAGGCACTCGCAGCACTTCTTTGCCATACTTCGTCTTGCCAGTTGACATCGTTCGACGAAAGGCATCCCAATGCCGTCGACGGAGGCGTTCCGGAATAATCAAGTCAAGTGAATTCCCCACCGCGTCTTGCGCAGTGAACCCGAACATCGCCTCCGCCGCCGGGTTCCAGAACACAATTACACCGTCCTGGTTAGCGGCTATAATCGCGTCGCCGGTTTCCCGAACGAAAGCGTCAAGGTCGATGGCGTGGTTCATGATCTCTCGGTATCCGACCTGAAAGGTATCCGACCTGAAAGTGTTCACTCGATGGGCACGGTATAGCTGATCGCTCCGATCGGTTCGCCCTTCTTCGCGTCCCCGTAATGTTCGTGACACATAACGCACTTCTTCATGACCACGGGAACGGCCGTCAATGTTCGTAGCTGATGCTTGCCGTCCTTGCTCACGACTTGCTCGTAAAGCTGGTCACCGGCCTTCAATCGCTTAAGGCCCTCTCGCTCGAAGTCATCTTTTGCAACATTCTCGTCGTCGTAGGGCTCGCCTGTGGCGTCAATCAATCGCACCTTGTTGTCGCCGGACTCGGAAATGTTCTTGAATAACAGGACTGCGGCGCTGCCCGCTGCGAAGTCGTCTTCATCGTGAACGTATTTGTCCGTGACCAACACGATGGTTTGCTTGAAGATATTGTCCAGGGTTTGAACGGACTTCCTCGATCGTTCCACAGCCGCCTTGCTCGGCTTTGCCGCAGGTGCCTTCTCTTCAGCCTTGGCAACGTTGGCACTTCCAGACATGAATGCGCTCACGGCGACGACCGAGGCGACTCCTAGAACACAGACGGCAAGGGCATAGCGTTTCTTCATTAGACTTCCTTTGAACGAAATAGAGGGTTGGTAGGAGGCGGGGAAGGTGGCTTCTCAGAGACAGCGTCTATGAGTGGAGTGAACTGACACGGGCGAATTGCCGCCTCTTTGGTACGACGTCAGCTAGCGAGACTCCATTCAGATACTCCAGCTGCACTCGTTCGGCTTCGGCTAGCGCTCCTTTGAGCTTGCAAAAGGACTGAATTGCACAGACGTCCTCGGTCGCCACGCATTCGAGCAGGTGCATGTTGCCTTCGAATGCTTCGATCACTTCACCAAGGCGAATGTCGGTAGGCTGTTTAGCAAGTTCGATGCCACCGCCGATTCCACGGATACTACGGACGTAGCCGAGCCGCGAGAGTTGGTTGACGACTTTAGCGATGTGGTTTGACGAAACGCCATACAACTGTGCGACTTGAGCCACGGTTGCCCGTTCGGTAGTCGTCGCCAAAAACATCAGCGTCCGCAGGGCAAAGTCGGTATGCGTCGTAAGTCGCATTCGAGGCGCGCTCGCTAAACAAGCTAAAGATGTATCTGTTTTGCATGTTTTGTAACTGTCGATTCCTCTGGAGTCAACCTCGCAGCCCTTCTTTGCTGAGAAGACCCGCTTAGTCTACGGAGGAAGACACTGTCGCCGGTTGTTGACACTCACCATGCGGCACGGCACTGAATTGGCATCAGGACAAGGCTTTGCGCCGCTCGGCATAAGTATTGCTGATCCAGATTGATTGAAGGCACAACCGTGATCGAGCGTTTCTGAGGAGGTGTGAGATGACGACGTACCGAACATCCCAAGAGCTAGTAACCGCCCTACGCGAGCACTTGATCTTGCTTCTCGTGCTGGCTGTGGCAATCGTCTTACGCGCGGTACTCACGCACTAGCACCGATATCGTCCAGGGTAGCCTGGTGGCATGGGAGTCGCGATCACTGGCGGTCGTCTCGCGAGTCATGTTATCCCGATCAAAAGTGTCGGCAGTGCCGTCTAGCGAAAACGAGAGATTTTTGTTGATAGTCGCATGGAAGGAGACATCGCCATGAAAGAACGCAACACACTTACAGACACAGATCGCTGCCGCCTGGGCCAGTTGCTGATGTCGGACGACGCGCGAGGACTAGCACCTTGGCAAGTGCGAGATAAATTGGAATGCATGCTCGAAGATGCCTACGCGATCCAGTCGGAGTCGATACCAGATGATGTGGTGACAATGAATTCGACTGTACTGTTGGTGAACGTAACCTCGGCGACGGAATTCATCTGCACGATCGTTTACCCAGAGGACGTCGATCTGGTTGACGAAGGAATCTCGGTATTGGAACCGTTGGGAACTCGTCTGATCGGTTGTGAAGTGGGCGATCTGGTAGAATGGGAAAGTCGAAGTGAACCTGGACCTTGGCGGATTGCTGAAATCTTGTTCCAGCCGGAACGAGTCGGCAATTTCGCGCTGTAGCTTTTTGGACAGAACGCCTTGTCGCCGCCCGAAAAAACACCAAGCAGCGAGATCACTTGCCACGATGCTTTTCGCGTTGGCGCGTTGAGTGATGGCTGTTTTCGTGCCGTAGCGACCTACACCTACGACTGGGAAAGTTGGCACGCACCGGACGGTCGCTTGGTTTGGGTGAACCCTGCCGTCGAACGAGTTACCGGGTTCAACCCTGCCGAGTGTCTGGCGATGGAAGATTACCCGCTCCCGATGACGGTTGCTGACGACCACGAGCGGATCACTGAGATGCTGGAAGACGCTAGGGCTGGAGGATCGTCAAATGATATGGAGTTTCAATCGGTTCACCGCAATGGTGAACGGCGATGGATGGCGGTCTCCTGGCAACCGATGTACAACGACGCGGGCCAGCACCTCGGTTTTCGCACTAGCATTCGCGACATCACCGAGCGCCGCAACTTGCGCGATCAGATCCGGCTCCACGCGGAACACCTGGAGCAGCTCGTGCAGGAGCGGACGGTACGCATCCAGCAGTTAGAACGTCATCGTCGGCAAATGGAAAAACTTGCGGCTCTGGGGCAGCTCGCCGCAGGTGTGGCCCACGAGATAAACAACCCGCTGGCCGGCATCCGCAACGCGTTCGAGTTGATCAAGTCGGATTTGACGCCGGAAGACGAGCACTTCGAGTTGCTGGAGTTGATCGATCGCGAGATCGAACGCATCAGCTCGATTATCCACCAGATGTATCAACTCTATCGGCGAAGTCCGCAGACGGCACATCAGTTCGAGATCGAGAGAACGCTCTCCGAGATTACAACTCTGCTCGACGGGGTTACCCGCAAGCAGCAGATTCGGTTGCAAACAGAATCGGTCGGCCCCTCGATACCGGTGCTGCTCCCTGAAGGCGAGGTTAAGCAGATCCTCTACAACCTGATTCGCAACGCAGTTCAAGCGTCACCGGCCGGAGAGACCGTGACGATTCGCATTGAACATACCACCGGTGAGATTCGCGTTTCGGTTACCGACCGTGGCGCAGGCATCGCGGAAGACGTCTTGCCGCACATTTTCGAACCGTTTTACACGACCAAGGGTGGCCAACCGAAAAGTGGAATGGGGTTGGGTTTATCGGTGTCGCGAAGTTTGATCGAAGCTATGGGCGGGGCAATCGAGGTTGATTCAAACCTGGGACAGGGCAGCCGGTTTACCGCCGCCTTTCCCGCGCGCGTCGATCCGCCGGCCAACGAATCCAATGAATGACAAACGAAGCGCCAGAATACTGATTGCCGACGACGAGCCTCTCTACCTGAGGACGACCGGTGATCTGCTGCGCAAAGCGGGCTACGAATGCGTGTGTGTTCCTGACGCACATGAGGCGCTACAAGCACTGTCGCAAGAGTCGTTCGATCTTGTCTTGTCTGACCTGAACATGCCAGGCAACTTGAAACTCGAACTCCTCCACCAGGGGCGGACGAACTGGCCGCACATCCCGTTGATCGTCATTACCGGCGTGCCGTCATTGCCAACAGCGATTGAAAGCGTACGGCTGGGCATTGCCGACTACCTGTTGAAACCCGTGAAGTACGAGGATCTGTTGTCGAGTGTCCGCCGCGTACTGGCTCACCGAACGGGCAGCGAGCCGACTGTTGAACGGAGCGACGACGAACGACGATCGCTCGCAACGAAGTTCCCCGACGTAATCGGCGGCAGTGCGCAGATGCTGGAATTGTTCGACATTATCGACCGTGTAGGCGGAACGGATACAAATATCCTCATCACAGGTGAGAGTGGCACTGGCAAGGAAGTCGTCGCCCGAACGATCCATCAGCATAGCGCGCGAGTGAATCACAACTTCCAAGTAATCGACTGCACTGCTGTCCCAGAAACGCTTTTTGAATCTGTGCTCTTCGGGCACGTGAAAGGTTCGTTCACCGGAGCCGTGAAGGATCAGGAGGGGCTTCTAAGCCAATGCAATCACGGAACGGCTTTCTTTGACGAAATTGGCGAGTTGCCAGCGCCGCTTCAAGCCAAGTTGCTCCGAGTTGTTCAGGAGCAGACATTCACGCCCGTTGGCAAGAACACGTCAGTCCAGGTCGATACTCGTTTCATCTGTGCGACGAATCGCGATCTGGAAATGGAAGTCAACGCAGGTCGCTTTCGACGCGATTTGTTCTACCGACTTGGCGTGATTCATATCGAGTTGCCCCCGCTGCGGCAACGAGGCGATGATGTGATACTACTCGCCGAACACTTCCTCAAGACTTTGCGGCGCACCAATTCGCAGGTCCACGGCTTCTCGGACGAAGTTGCTTCGTGCTTCCGCAAGTACCGTTGGCCTGGAAACATCCGGGAACTTCGCAACGTCGTCGAACGAGCGCTGGCCCTGGTTCGAACTGACTTGATCGAGGTGACCGATCTGCCACCGGCGCTGCAACCATCGGCGCTCACCGAGCAAAAGCCAAATGCCGGTGCTGTCGGCGCATCTCGCTACGAAGCCCTCGACGACGCCGAGCACGACTACTTGACGTCTCTGCTTCAAAAGCACCTGGGCAACGTTTCCCAAGCCGCCCAACAAGCAGGCATGTCACGGCAAGGCATGCACAAGCTCTTGAAGAAGCACGGAATTGCGGCGGCAAACTTTCGCGAGTGACCCAGTTGGCTACCGCTACTCCTGATGGCCCGTCCGCCTGAAGCGAGTCGGATTGGGGAGCCCGCTTTCAGACGGAGGGCCGGCCAAGAGATGCGCAAGGAAACCGGTGAGGTCGATCAAAAGCTGCGTACTGGCCGTCAGTTGGTCGCAGCCACAGCATCGTCATTTTCGGTCGCTTCCTCAACTGATCCCTCGCCCGCATCTTCTTCCGTCGAAGGCGTGCCGGGAATCTGGAGAGGCAACCAATCGTTAATACTGGCTTCGGGGTCCACGCGATCTTCCGGTGCCGGATCAGCGATCGGCCACCGATCACGAATGTCCTTCGGCACCGACTCGCGCCAAATGGCCAGCACTTCATTAACATTGACGTGTGGGTTGCCTCGCTCATGCCCTTCCTCTCCAGAGAGCTTCGGTCGCAATGGCAACCATAGCATGTCGATTCGGCTGCTATCGCGAAGGAAGTAACCGCCAACAATTTCTCCGGCGTCGCTCAGATCCAACATGTAGTGAAAGTAGTTCACCTTTTGAATGCGTGGACTTTCATCGAGCTCGCCTTGACTGTCTTTGGCCGAGGCGAGATTCAACTTCACTTCGACTAGATTGTTGCCTCGCTTTGCGGAGGAACTGGCGAACGAGTAGACCGGGTAATTCCATTTTTCCTCGCCCGGGTGCGATTCCATCCCCAGGGGATGACCGCCGCGTCCTAGCCAGTTTGTCAGCACTGCGTGAAATAGCCCAGCGCTGATCAAGTTATCCGAACCGGAAAGATCCAAGTGGTCGTTGTAAATGTAGATCTCTGCCAACAGCGCTTTGATCTCCGCTGGCGAGAATGAGACGCCATTTCGCGTGACACTGTGCTGAGGCTCAGCGTGTCGGATCGCAGCGGACGTCCAACCATTACAGTGCCCGTGCCAGTGCGGTGTGCCCATCCGAGTCACTTGGATGAGTCCGAACAATCCACCGCGTCTCTTGACGGGTTCCTGAAATGCGGTTGTATCCCATCGCTCGTAGGACGTGGCCAGTGACCGCCGGCCGTGAAAAGCGGCGTCGTACTTTCGTAACGCGGCTTGAGTCCCGCCAGCCGTATCGGGATAGATGTAGCCGGAGTAGGGAATTCGTTCCGCTGAGACGGCTCCCTTGGTCGGCAACGCGTCGAACTTCCAATCGAAGTCCCTTCCCCAGTAGTGTTGAAACGTTTCGTCTTGAAACCGAATATCCTCATCAGGGATCGAGGCTCCAAAGCTGGTCGTCGTGATTAGCGTTAACGCGATCATCGTTAATCTCATTCGAAATCTCCGAAAGTACTTGCCCAAGCGTATTCTGCGGCGATGTCCCCATGACATCGACGATTCGCCGAATCAAAAGCAACCTGCGCGCCGCGTGTGCGAAGCAACCAGAGCTGCAGTTTCCAGGCGAACCAGCTTGCCTGCGTCAGAGGAAGTGACAACAAGCGGCGACACTGTCCCTCGATGGTGTCACGAAACCGCCTTCACTTGCCATGTGGCATTACAAAGCAACGAGCCTCCGGCCCGACAACTCGACTTAAGACGACCGGCAGCCGGGCATTGAACTTGCATGACTGTCTCACCGACAAGGTCGCGAACGTGTTATCTGTTTACGGCCGCAAACAACACCACCGAACAAGGATGCCGTGTATGTCGTTGGAGGAATGGAATGCCAGGAACGAACTTCTCGATTCGTTTCGCTTTGTGATCGAAAAACGAACACGCGGACGCTTGTCGGATCTGTCCGTCGAGCTTGACAACGAAAGTGTCGCCATTCAGGTTCGTGCGACGACCTACTACGCCGTCCAATTGACCCTCGCGGCGATCCACGCGATTGTCGCCGAGTTCCCGGACATCAGTACCGTAAAGCTCGTCGTCCGCGTTGACGGCCATTTGCTCGTCTTGAGCACACCATGTGCTGATCGCACTACATCGTCACGTGGCGTTCGAGAGGGGTCGCCAAGCGTCTGCATTCCGAATCAACTTCGCAGTGGGGCAACTAGTTCGGTGCGTCGTCACCCGTCGGACGCACTGTCCTCGCAAGTTGACAGCCAGCGTCGACTTCTCTCGCAGGTGCCCGGCCGGTGACCTGCCTTAACTTCCCTTTCGAGATCCAAATGAACGTTTCCAATTCGAACACAACCTCAGATCCAACAAGACGAGAGATGTACGCCCGAGCGGACCAACGCTTGCGTCGCGGAAAGCAACTTGTCGTCAGCGGATGTCTCGTCGCCATGCTGGGAATGGTCGCGTATTGCGCAGTGAGTCTCATGGCAAGCACTGATCAGGAACCAGCAGCAGCGCAGTCCCAAGGATCTGCATGGTTTGGCGGTGCGTCGCTAGGAGTGGTCGGCTCGGGTGCGATTCCTTGGTTGCTGGGTGCGCTTCTCTATTTGTCCGGGGGACTCGACAGCGATCCAAATGGACCCGATCTCTACTTTTGAGTTCGACTTGAATCTTGCAGTTCTTACTCCACCAAAAACACCACACGGCAATCCGGCATGCGGGTTGCGTAATCGCACAGGTGGTTTCTCTTGTGTTCGCTTCACTTGTAGGCAAACACAGTCACAACTCTAGGAGCTGAGCAATGTCTCGACGAAACATTATCATCACCGATGACGATCGAAAACGCTTGGAGCATTTGCTCGCAAGCGACTTCACTGAAGCGATTCGGTCAAAGTCGTACTTGAGAGATTTACGAGCCGAACTTCAGCGTGCCAAAATCGTCACCTCTGCAGAAGTCCCCGGTGACGTGATCACGATGGAATCCACCGTTCGCTTACGAGATGTGGACACGGGTGAAGTGGAAACCTACACGCTCGTCTATCCAGATCAGGCCAACATCGCCGAGAGCAAGTTGTCGATCCTCGCGCCCATCGGGACGGCAATTCTCGGCTACCGCGTCGGTGACGTCGTTCGCTGGCGCGTGCCTAGCGGCAGGCGCCGGCTAAGAGTTGAAGAAGTCGAGTACCAACCGGAACGAGAGGGCGATAGCTTTGGTGGTCGGAATGCGGATTGTCTTTCTCTTGCTCGCCTCGCGCCTCGTCGTGCAACTGTTGCTTCAGCCAGCACTTGATCGCGATTCGATATTACGGGTTCTCGTGCTAGCGATGCCTCAAAACGTAGCTGAAGATGTCTCGAGGAGGCTGGAGAATCGATTCAAGCGTTGCGAAGTCCATAGACGACATACTTGATACGAGGTCTTGTTCCCAGAAAGTGAAAGTTCAGCGATGGATGGCCTGGTTCAGTACGACGCCCTGCAGCGAGGTCAACTTTGTCCTGACGCTCGCCGCGTGTTGGACATTTTGGCCCAAACCTACATTGTTGAATTCGAGCCTCCGCAACTTCAGATCGGGATTTCAGAGTGGTACGTTCAGGTCCGTTTGCCCGGCGAGCCGGTCTGTGCCGGTTACTATGGCGCAACGGCAAGCGAAGCTGCAAAGAGTGTCGCCGTCTCTTTAGGAGTCTGCGACGACAGACGGGCTGCCTAGGGTTCGCCTGCCCGTGAACCCGTGCCATTGCGAGCACGCGACTGCGTTTGGGATTCTATTCAGCCCAACTCCATCATGGTTGACCACAGCGCGCCGATTGCAAACAACGGATGATGCGCTAACTGGCTACTTCGATGCTGAGCGCGTTCGAATCAGCAGCCCAGGACGATCAAGGACCAGGTAGTGACCGTGGTCGGCGGTTACGATCATCACACTTTCTTGCCAGTTGCTGTTCTGTTCGACCCAGTCGGTGATCACCTTGACGGCCGCATCGCCGCTGTTGACGGCTCCGATCGCGTTATCGAGGTTATTGTCGTGGTTGGCCCAGTCGACATCGCCGGCTTCCAGCATCAGCCAGAAACCGTTGTCATTGGGTTCAAGAACGGTGAGTGCGGCGCGCGTCATGTCGGCCAGAGTGGGGTTTTCGGATAGGTCGGCGGGGGTGTATGTCTCAGCAGTCTTCTGGCGGCCGATCGTCGGATCGAAGTTCCCGTCGGCCGTTTGATAGGGCAAATGGCCCTTTGCCGAACCAACGCCATAAAAGCCGAACAGGCGTTGCGATGATTTCCGTGCCTCAACGGCGGCTTCAGCCAGACGCTTTGCCCCGGAGACGCCCTTGCTTCGCACCGCCACGACGTATCGGCCATTGTGCTCGATAGTTCGCAGATCCTCGGCGGTTAAGTACACATTGCCGGCAACAAAATTCCTTCCTTGCCCGCTGTCCTTGTCACGTTCAGCCCCGTAGCCTCCACCGATCAGCACATCCAGTCCGCGCAGAGGCTGCGTCGGGTGACTGATCGACTGCAGACCCAGCAGGTCGCGAGTGAGGTCCTGATAGTCGTTGCGATGTACGTTGTGAGAGTACGCCGCGGCAGGTGTCGCGTGGCTGATCGGGACATTTGTGACGGCTCCGACGGCATAGCCCTCCGATTGCGCCATGTGAGCGATCGTGGGCACGAGCTTGCCAGCCGCGTCGATGTTGATCGCGGCGTTGTACGTCTTGATGCCGCCGGTCATGCTGACAGCCGATGATGCGGAATCCGTGTAGGTGTGACGGTCGGCCGCGTCTTTCGGCATCGACGCGAGATACGGCAGGTCGCTGGCCGGCGTCCACGGATTGGGGCCGCCACGCGAAACGTCGTAGCCGCCGGGAACCGTTCCGCCAGGGTTGGCGACGGCTTGCGTGTTGACATCGACTCGCGTGCCGTCGTTCTGCGGGCTCGTCACCATGAAGCCGAACTGCGACGTTCCACCTGCCGTGTACTCCTGAAAATGCGTGCCAGTCCCTCGCCCGGACTCATAGGAAATCCGCTGCTTGTTGTAGATGGCGGCGGCTTGGGTGGTTTGCCAGTCCATTCCGTCGAACACCACCAGAAAGATGTGCTTCTTTCCTGCATCGAGCGCAGCTCGTTGGATATCGAAGATGTTAGTCTGGTCCAGATACTCGGCCTGTGAATTCACGGTGCGTGATGTCGGCCGTCCGTAAAGCCGTGTGACTTTCGCCTCGTCGCGGTACAGACTGTTGACCCCCTGATAATCATCCAGATCGATCCCCTCGCCTGCGCCCTTTGTGCCGTAGGTGTAGACCGGGATCAGGCGGTTCGAGTGTGTGGTCCACAGCGAATACGTTTCCGGCTTCCATCCCCAATGGACTGCCGGCGAGTGGCCACTTTCGACCGCCTGCTTCTGAAGCTGCCGAATCAGATCCGCTTGCGTCGACGGCTCTGTAGATGGCAGAACGGTGCGGATCAATGCCGGGTGGTCGGTGGTGATGGAATCGACTCCCAGACTGACGAATCGCTTCGCAGACTCGACATCGTTGACCGTCCAGACGTGAAACTCGCAGCCGGCATCACGAACACTTTCGACGAAGCCGCGGTCAATGACGTCTTCATTGGCCTGTGTGCCGAGTCCGCTGGCTCCCGTCCGTCGCAGGCTGGAAATGACATCCTCCTTCGCGGGCTTCCAGTCCTCCTCCGCATTCTCCCGCTTGTAGCCCGTCAGCCAGTTGCACTTGTACTGTGGCATCGAGCGGCGACAGGCCTGCACGACGGCTTCGTTGAAGGTAATGATTACAATCTGTTGATCTTCCAGTCCGGACGCTGCCAGTTGCCTTTGCAGTGCGGGAACGATCTCGGGGCCGCATTTGACTTCGACAAAGATACGTTTTCCCGTGGGCACAATCGCCAGAACTTCTTCCAGCGTCGGTATCTTCTCGCCCGCGAATATCTTGTCTTTCCAGCGGCCGACATCCAGTTGCCGCAGTTGCTGCAGCGAGGCTTTCGCAACGGTCAGCTCCGGTTGATCGGGCACAACGCGTCCGGTCGTCTTGTCGTGAATGCAGACGATCTGCCCGTCCAATGTGAGGTAAAAGTCGCCCTCAATCGCATCGGCTCCCTGCTCCCACGCCAGCCGGAACGCGGCCAGCGTGTTTTCCGGTGCGTCATACGACGCTCCGCGATGAGCGACGATGAATTGTCCGAAACAGCAGCGAGGCACTGTCAACGCTGAACACAAGAGTGTGGTTAAGAGCAGATGACGCACAGGGATTCCTTAGGCAGTAGTAAGGAGCATTCAATTTGGAGGCGTGTCATTGCGGGCAGGCAGGGGCACCTTCAGCCAAGCGAGTTGTACGGCAGCGGGAAAACATCGACAAACATATCAAGCGCTTTCGGCGACGCCTAGTAATAGTGCCTGACGTCTCGACGAATCAGGAGACTGGATCGCTGATCGGCTTTAAATACGCTTTTTGCCGCTCTTTGATATTAATCGTCGTTGATGGCAAGGGTAGTCCGAGCTGGGTAAAATCCTTGGTAAATGACCTTCAAGTCTCACGTTGTCCTGCAGCAAGACGGCTGCCGAGCCAGCGCATGCCAGACGGCCATGATTTCAAGCCTATGTGGAGGATGTTGATGAATCGCCTACTCCCTTTCCTTCTGCTTGTCTTTACGAACTCGCTGACGGCTCATGTGCTGGCTGGTGATTGGCCACAGTTTCGCTATGACGTGGGACGCACGGCGGCGTCACCACACGAACTGCCCGCCGGTCTACAGCTTCGCTGGACACGCACGCTTCCAGCCCCTCAACCAGCGTTTCCATATGAATTACGCCTCAAGTACGACGCTTCCTACGAACCGGTAGTGCTCGGTCAAACCATGTTTGTGCCTTCCATGGTCAACGACAGCGTTACGGCGTTGGACACCGAGACCGGCGACCAGCGGTGGCGTTTCTTTGCCGAAGGGCCCGTCCGCTTTGCTCCCGTCACCTGGGAGAGCAAGGTGTATTTTGTTTCCGACGATGGCCACCTGTACTGCTTGAACGCAAACGATGGTTCCCTGCGATGGAAGTTTCGCGGCCTTCCCAAGGAAAAACAGGACCGCAAAGTTATCGGCCACGGTCGACTCATCTCGTTGTTTCCGGCCCGTGGCGGTCCCGTGTTGGCGGATGGCATCGTTTACTTTGCCGCGGGGATATGGCCAACTGAAGGCGTTTTCGTTCATGCCGTGGATGCCCAGTCGGGAGAAGCCGTCTGGTCGAATACCGAGGGCGATCACATCCCAAACAGTAACTGGGACCATGGCGTGGGGCATTACTCCGGTTTGACGCCGCAAGGTTACCTTGCGATCGTGGATGATCGACTGATCGTTCCGTGCGGCGCGCAACTTCCGGCCTTCCTTGATCGGAAGACGGGCGAACTGCAAAAGTACTCGATGGGCTGGGGCGGACGTCTCGGGCTGCCTAAAGGCTGCTGGTTTGTCGCGGGCGTCGGCAATTACCTCAGCCATGCCGGCGATCTGTACGACATTACGCGTCCTAGCGATGAGCGGCTGGCGAAGACCAAGCCCGGCCAGACGGACTACAAGCCCAATCTGTATCCGGGCGGCTGGACGCGGCTGGAGATCGCGCGAGCCAACCAGCGTGAACTGGACCGCCTCAGCCAGCCGGTGATGACGCCCACCGTGATGTACGACAGCGACCAGAACATCGTCGCCCGCGACTTGACAGCATATACACTCAAAGAACGGACGAAGGACAACATCCCGTCCTACCGTGCCAAAGACGAAGTGCCGGATAACTTCGGTGCAGTATTTCGCGAACTCTGGCAGCTACCCTCAAAGCTCCGGGTCCACATCAAAGCCGGCAGTAAAGTCTACGCAGGCGGACCTGGTATCGTGGAAGCAATCGACACGTCCAGTCCGGAACCGAAAGTCGTCTGGCATGCGGAAATCGAAGGGACGCCCGAGCGGATGCTGGCCGCCGACAATAAGCTGTTCGTCGTGACTGCCGAGGGAACCATATTGGCGTTCGCAGCTCCGCAAACGGCAGAAGCAACGACGCGTAAAGTCGCCATAGCCGAGCCGTCTGCAACAGACCAGTGGACCAGCAAAGCCATGTCAATTTTGGATGCTACGGATGTTCGCGACGGTTACGCGCTGGTGCTCGGGATCGACTCGGGACGCCTGGTCGAAGAACTGGTGCGGCAGTCCGAGCTGCACGTGATCGCGTTGGACAAAGACGCCGACAAGGTCGCCGCGGTTCGGCAGCGTCTCGATCGGATGGGACTGTACGGCACACGAGCGAGCGTACTGGTCGGCGATCCAGTGACTTACCCGTTCTCGCCGTACCTGGCGAGTCTGATTACTTCGGAAACCCCTGCTGATCTGGGGCAATCTCGGGAGCAAGCGCTAGTCGAAGCCGTCTTCCATGCCCTGCGTCCGTATGGCGGTGTCGCCTGCGCTTGGGGTGCGCTGGCCGATCGCAAACGAATCGAAGAGATCGTGCAAGGCGATGCGTTTCCGGGAGCAAGTGTTCGGGAAGCCGGTGACTTTACGTTGCTGGTCCGCTCAGGTGCGTTGCCGGGAGCGGCCGACTGGTCGCACGCCGAAGCAGATGCGGCCAGTACCGGAGCGTCGGCAGACAAACTTCGCTCACCTACGTCAGTCCTGTGGTTCGATGCTTCGCGGCGTTGGCACAAGTATCCAGGGCAAAACCAACTCCGAGTTGCCGGTGGGCGCGTGGTGATCTATGAAAACGAACTGCTTCAGGCGACGGACGTGTTCACGGGACGCTTGATGTGGGAAGTCGATTTATCTGAGGAATTACTTGACCGGCAAGGAATACGCTACGCGCGACATCGCCAGTGGGGACCCAGTGCCAGCTTGTCGCCGACCGCCGAACTGGTTGCCGTTGAAGACGCGATCTATCTGAGCGACGGCACGAACTGCATGATGTTCGATGCGGCCACGGGCGCGTTGGCCCGTCGCATCCCCCTTCCCGATGACCTCGATACACCTTGGGCGAACCTGCGAGTCAGCGGCAATTACCTGGTGGGAAGCAGCGGTCAACACGTGCTGTGCCTGGAACGCCGCACGGGCAAGCTGGTTTGGCGAGTTGAGGCAACGCGCAGCCCGCTGTACCTCGCCGCAGGAGGCAACAAGGTGTTTTGCAGTGAGCTGGCCAACCCACGGCGAGGCGAGGACGAAACCAGCGGTGGCAAGATCTTCGCCCTGAACCTGGCGACAGGTGAACGGTTGTGGGAGCGACCGGGCGGTGCGAGATTGCGCTACAGCGAGCCGCTCGACATCGTGGTAACGCCCACGAGCTTCCTTCACGGGGCCAACGGCGAACCTTTACAACAACCGGCCGATGTGCCATCCACCGATTTCGTCCTGACCGGAAGAGGACTGCCCAAGACCGGAGCTCCAGCGTACATCGCCGGAAGCAAATTGCTGGCTGGCAGCGATGATACTTTGCGGGTTTACGACCTGCCTTCCTTAGAACGGATCGGCACACCGCTGACGTGGAACCGTCGCGGCTGCACGGTCACTCGGGCCAGCACTTGCCTGATGACCACACGCATGAAGGGCAACGCGGCCTGGATTGACCTCGAGAACCGAGAAATCACGCCCGTTCTCGGAATCCGCCCTGCTTGCTCGACCAACAACAACCTGTATCCGGCCGATGGCGTACTGAACATTCCGAGCTTGACAGCCGGCTGCACGTGCAACTACGCGCCCGTCTCCATGGCCTGCGTACCACCCGCGGCAATCAAACGTGGCCATGCTGAATGACCCGGTCACCCTTCTGCTGTGTCGTGTCCTGTGTCAAGAATCGCGTAGGCGACATGCGCGAGACAACTGTTGATACGCTTCAAGTGAGTCAAGACGTCCAGATGGATCGCGCTGGTCTCGTGGCTCTGAGTTTGGCCAGCATTCAACCGGGCGAAGTGGCGGTTCCGCAATTCTTCTTCGTCTTGCTTGAGCCGCTCCTTGTGATGCAAGAGTTGCTGGGCCAACAGTGGATCACGTGTCGTGAAAGCGGCTTCGGCCAGTGTCATTGTTTCCAAGACCTTTCCGTAGAAACCATCCAGTTCCTGCCAGCCGTCTTTGGAGAAGTCAACGTTTAGTTTGTGCCTCTTGATGACCAACTCAACGAGGTTCTTGTCGATGATATCACCCACCGTCTCCAATTCGGTCAGGTAACGCAACTGACGCATCTGTTCACGGGCCTGGGCGGCGTCTTCGCCAAGCGTGAGGACGGTCGTTAGGAATCGTTTGATCTCGGAATCCAGCAGGTCAACCTGGTCGTCACGTGCGCTTACCTCTTCAGCAAGCTCGCGGTCGTTTGACTTAAGTGCCCTCCACAAATCACCGAACATGCCACTGACAATTTCCGCCACGTGGAGAATCTCCCGCATTGATTGATCCAATGACAGCGGCACGCTGTCGGTCAACCCTGTGTTGATGTAGCGGGGACCAAACCGCCGCTCTTCTGGTTCGGCGGCATCGGGAACGAGCCAATGAACGATTTTGGCCAGAGGTGAGATTAGCGGCAGAAACAACGCAGCCATCGCAATGTTGAATGCCGAATGACCGAATGCAATCCGCTGTTCGATCGACACCGGTACGGCCTCCAGGCCCTTGGCAAACCACGGCAGCAGAAGAAGTGTCAACGCAGCGATAACTACTTTCGAGATCAGCATCGCGACGGCCAACCGCCGTGACTCAACCTGGCGCCAGCCAAACGCGAGTAGCGAGAAGACAATTCCTACGTTGGCTCCTGCAACTGCGGCAAGGGACATTGGCAAAGGAATAATGCCGGTAGCTGCCAGTCCGATGACGACACCGATTGTTGCCGTGCTAGACTGCAACGCCAGTGTGATGACAGCCGCAAATAGCGCAATGGCCAGCGGATAGTGCGACGCGATCTTCAAGACTTCAATCAGGTCGGTATTGTCACTGATCCCGCCGGCCGCCGTCTTGATTGTTCCGATTGCCAAGAAGATCAACCCCAACGCCAGCAGCAACTGTCCCACGCCACGTGAGCGCGATCCGCTCGTCAGCTGAAACCCGATCACGCCAAACAGAATCAAGACCATCGCGAACTGATCCAGCTGCAACGAGATCAACAGCACAGTGACTGTCAAGCCAATATCGACGCCGAACATCAGCGCCAGCATCGCCTTTGCATTCATGTGACCGGCTTGAACCATTTGCACCGCCAGGACGGACATGGTCGTACTGGACGGTGCCAACATCGACACGCCGATGCCGCTGATGAATGACTTGATGCGGTTCCCTGACAGCCGCTTCAACCAATCGCCGAGCCGTTCGCCGAACAAGCGGTCGAGCCCCTTGCGCAAGTGGCGGACGCCGAACAGAATCAGCGCAACACCACCAGCAATGGTAAGTAGACTCAGCATCTCGACTCTTCCAAGCAGACTATGTGCTGTCTCCCAGTTTCACTTCGCACAGCGGTGTAATTCGACTCGGCCGGTTGATCACTTGGGCGACAGTAACACGTGAAAATGCTTCCTCCATCGCCGCGTATGCCTTATCGAGCTCCTGATGCAGTGGGCAAAGACTGGTGTGTGATTCGAGGCCGAGAGGACAGGTGTTGATGCGTTCAATCGGACCAACGGCGTTGATCACGTCGAGAATCGAGATCTCTCCGGGATCGCGATTCAGACGGTAGCCACCGCCAGGCCCAGATTGTGAGCGAACGAGCCCGGCCTTCACGAGGTCCTGCAGAACCTTGTGAAGGTAGCGTCTTGGCACGCGGATTGCCTCGGCGAGGTGGTCAGCAGGTTCTGCGTTCTCCGGAGTCCGGCCAAGCCAAACGGTTGCTCGGAGAGCGTATTCCGCAGTTTTTGAGAGCATTTTTTCCTCCAGAACTATTCTACACCTTGACGTGCATTATTCAACCGCTAGAATTCTGCATATGCACATGTACTATTTGCCGCCGAGCGCGTTTCGATTGGATTGCGAGGGATAACATGAAGCGACTTTGGGTCTTGTTTGGATTGGTTTTGATCGTTTCATTTGCTGTGCTCGGCTGGGTCGGCACCCGGATCTATCAAGAGATGCCGCCGATCCCTGACAAGGTCGTCACTTCGGACGGGAAGTCGGTGATCGACAGCGGCGAAATCACGGCTGGGCAGAATGTCTGGCAGACGATGGGCGGCATGGAAGTCGGTTCCGTTTGGGGGCACGGCAGCTATACGGCTCCCGATTGGACGGCCGACTATCTACATCGCGAAGCGGTGTTCATTCTGGATCGTTGGGCCAACGATGAATTCAACAAGCCTTTCGATGAGCTTGATGCCGAGTATCAAGGCCAGCTTACCGCTCGGTTGACCAAGCGATTTCATGCCAACAATTACGATGCGGAGACCGGAACGCTGACGATCGACCCGTTGCGAGCCGAAGCATTCGCAGCAAACGTGGCACACTATCGCGCGGTCTTCATCGACGGAAACGCCGACTACGCGATCCCTTCCGGAGCGATTTCGGATAGCGAGCGTCTGCACAAACTCACAGCGTTCTTCTTCTGGAGCTCATGGGCTGCGGCAGCGGATAGGCCCGGCGACATCGCCAGCTATACGAACAACTGGCCGCACGAACCCCTGGTCGGGAATCGACCGACCGGGGACAACGTCGTCTGGACGGGTGTCAGCATCATCATGCTGCTCGCCGGTATTTCCGCGATGGCGTGGTGGTACGCTTCGCGCAATGAAGAAGACGAAACCGAGGGGCTGCCGCTAGACTCCGACCCGTTGGCTCGCTGGGAAGCGACGCCTTCACAACGAGCGACGATCAAGTACTTCTGGGTCGTTGCCGCGCTGATCCTCGTGCAGATGGGGCTTGGCGTGGTGACGGCGCACTACGGCGTGGAAGGCGACGGCTTCTATGGTTTTCCACTCTCCGACTGGCTGCCCTACAGCGTTTCTCGAACATGGCACATCCAGATGGGGCTGTTCTGGATCGCCACAGCGTGGCTGGCTGCCGGTTTGTTCATCGGTCCACTGGTCAGCGATCACGAACCAAAAGGTCAGCGTTTCGGCGTAAACCTCCTGTTCGGCGCGCTGCTGCTAGTGGTCGTGGGCTCGCTGACTGGTGAGTGGCTTAGCATCCAGAACCAGATGACCGACACCCAGTCTTTCTACTTTGGCCATCAAGGTTATGAATACGTCGATCTGGGACGGTTCTGGCAAATCCTTTTGATGGTCGGTTTGCTGCTGTGGCTGGGGTTGATGATTCGAGTCCTGTTGCCGGCGTTGCGTCAGACCGGACATCAAAAGCAACTAGTCGCTCTACTGGCTGTCGCGACTGGAGCCATCGCTCTGTTCTATGGAGCGGGTCTCACATGGGGACAACATACCCATCTCACGATCGTCGAGTACTGGCGTTGGTGGGTCGTTCACCTGTGGGTGGAAGGCTTCTTTGAGGTCTTTGCGACAACCGTCATTGCCTTCGTCTTCATGCGACTCAATTTGATTCGTCCGACACTCGCCGCGGCCGCCGCGTTGTTGTCCGCGACGATCTTCCTATCGGGAGGAATCATCGGAACACTTCATCACCTGTATTTTTCGGGCACGCCAACCGTCGCCTTGGCGTGGGGGTCGGTCTTTAGCGCGCTGGAAGTGGTACCTCTGACATTGGTCGGCTTCGACGCGATGGATGATCTGCGGCGCTCTCGCAAGAGTCAGTGGGTACAGCGCTACAAGTGGCCCATCTACTTTTTCATCTCCGTCGCGTTCTGGAATATGGTTGGCGCCGGGCTGTTCGGCTTCATGATCAACCCGCCGATCGCGCTTTACTACATGCAGGGCCTTAACACGACACCGGTACACGGCCACGCCGCGTTGTTTGGCGTCTACGGCATGCTTGGCATCGGCTTGATGCTGATGTGTCTGCGCGTGCTGATTCCGGCCCGTGAATGGAAAGACGGGCTTCTGAAGTTCTCGTTCTGGAGTTTGAACATCGGTCTGTTTGCGATGTGCTGCTTGAGTCTGCTGCCCGTCGGCCTGCTGCAAACGAAGGCGTCAGTCGAGCACGGCTATTGGTTCGCCCGCAGTAGCGAGTTCATGCAAACGCCGCTGATGCAGAACCTGCGTTGGATGCGAGTGCCCGGCGACACATTGTTCTTTCTCGGTGCGGTGGCACTGGTCGTTTTCGTGGCTGGACTGAAAACAGGGCATTCATTCCGGAAAGCAGAGTCACATGGCTGATGCGAAGCGAGCTGCACAACTGAATGACATCCCCAATCACGGGCAACTGGCCGTCATCGTGCTAGATACACCAGTTCTGTTGTTCCGGCATGACGATGAGGTCTTCGCCCTTGACGACGTTTGTACTCACACAGGCGACCCATTGGCCGGAGGGGAAGTAGACGGATTTGTTGTGACCTGCCCGTGGCATGGAGCCCAGTTTGACATCCGCACGGGAAAGAACCTCTGTATGCCCGCGCTTTGTCCAACGGGGGCTCATGACGCTTGGGTTGAGGATGGAGATGTGTTCGTGAGACTCAAGGAATGACGCTGCCAATTCCACCAACAAGGCTTCTATCGAAAGGACAACACAATGGCTATTCCACATGCAAAACCAGCAGAAGTAATCGACGTTCGCCCGCTGGGTGCTCAACTGAAAGACACTCAGACAGCTACGTTGGTCAAGACCGATGCGCTTGAAGTGATTCGGCTCGTGCTACCCGCCGGCAAAGAACTCAAGCCGCATGAAGTTCCTGGTGAGATCACCGTTCAGTGCTTAGAAGGCAAAGTCGCCTTCGACACGGACGAGTCCGAGTGCGAGCTAACGGCCGGCAAGTTGCTCTATCTTGCTGGATCGGACGAGCATTCGTTGCGTGCCGTCGAGGACTCGTCGCTGCTCGTAACGATTCTGCTGAAGCACAAAGCATCTTAAGCCCCAAAACGATTGGAAGCACGGCAATGGACATCATGCGCCCACCTCTGGAACAACAGGTTGCCCCGGCTCCTTGGCTTGTTGCCCGAAGCAAAGTGGACCTGCCAGGGTTGATACGACGAGTACTCACGCGACAGCCAGACGCGAGCGTCGATGATATCGTCCGACAGCTCAGCAGTTGGGGAGTGCAGGTATCTGGTGTAGTCGTATCCATGTGGATGGTGGCACTGCGAGAGCAGAAACTCCATGCAGCAGTTGCCCGGACATCGTCGGAAGCGCTGAGCTCGACCGGAGCCTACTGCACCTGTAGCGATCCACTTTGCTCTTGCGGCAAGCCGCGACACCCCGCTTGGTGGCACCAATATTGCTGTGGTGTTCAAGTGACAAAGCACCAGATCGAAGCACGAGACAAGTTCTTCGAGCATGCCGCAACGTGACGCAAAGAAAGGAGACAGCCCATGCACTATCTATATGGATCAAAGAAAGGAGTCGATCGGCGGCTTGTCGCCACGTTCGGCTCGGAACAGCAACTACTCGCTTACGTTCATTGGGCAACGTTGAAATCGCTCGGCGAGCGACGAGGCAAGTTCGAGCAAGGCAGTGCGTTGGCGAGCTACGACGCTTGGGAGAAATCCATCGAGGCGCTTACCGACGAAGATCCCGATGAAGTCACTTACAACCCGACGCCCAGCATGCTCTGACGAGCGAATCTCCTGCCTTCGGGAACAATAAGACCCATGAATCGTCGTGGCAACCAAATGACCGCTTCAATGCCGTTCGATGTGCGAGTGTTGCGCCAGGATCGGCCAGCACAGCCCAGGTACTGGCAAACCTTTCGGCTTGCCCGCGAGCCGGGTCTTAACGTAACGAGCGTGCTTCAGCGAATCTCTGCCAACCCAGTGACGGCGAGCGGAAAGCACGTGTCCCCTGTCGTTTATGAGGCCAACTGCCTCGAAGAGGTTTGCGGCACGTGCACGATGCTGATCAACGGACGCGTTCGGCAAGCGTGTTCCGCGCTGGTTGACCACTTGCTTGCGGATCATCCGGACGAGATCGAACTGCGCCCACTCACCAAGTTCCCCGTGATTCGTGATTTGATGGTGGATCGGCGTCGGCTGTTCCGCGCATTGGAAAAGCTCCAATGCTGGATACCGGTTGATGGCTACTACGACGCCGGACCTGGCCCGTGCCAATCGCAACAGCAACAGCAGCAAGCGTATCCGCTCAGCGAGTGCATGAGTTGCGGATGCTGCCTGGAAGCGTGTCCGCAATATACCAAGATCGAAGTGCAACGCGTGGCAGGTGAAACAGACGAACATTTCCGAGAGAGGGAGGACACTGCGTTCGATAGCAACTTCATCGGCGCACACGCGATGAGCCAGGCCGTTTTGATGAACTCTCATCCGACCGGACGAATGTCAGCGACGCCCAGAATTGCAGCGATGATCTCCCCTGGCGGAATTCAGAACTGTGGAAAAGCGGCCAACTGCCAAGCCGTCTGTCCGAAGGACATCCCGCTCATGACGTCTTGGGCACGTGCTGGGCGAACAGCAACGCTGCATGCATTGAAATCACTATTTGGGACGTAACCAGATCGCCTTATTGTTGAAGAGGAGCCAATCATGGAACAAGTAAATCTGAATTCGTCTGTCGGGAATTGGGTTGCCGCATATCCACAGACGTACCGCGTCTTCGAGGCGCTGCAAATCGAGTATTGCTGTGGGGGCGGAAAGTCACTTGAGCAAGCTTGCTGGGACCGTGAACTCGATCCGAAACAGGTCATGCAGCAACTTCAGCAGGTCATCGCAGAGGATGAGCAATCAACCGAAAGCTGGCTCAATGCCCCACTCGCTGACTTGTGCGACCATATCGAGCAGACGCATCATGCGTATCTGAAAGAAGAGCTACCTCGGCTGACGGAAATAGTGACGAAGGTGGTTGAGGCCCACGGCGACAGTCACCCTGAACTGGCGACGGTCCAAGAGGTCTTCGCCTCATTGCGGGCCGACTTGGAGCCGCACATGTTCAAAGAAGAGCGTGTCCTGTTTCCCGCTATTCGGCAACTGGAACAATCCGCCGACGATCCGTCCTTCCCATTCGGCACTGTGGCCAACCCAATCCGCATGATGGAGCAAGAGCACGACGACGCCGGTTACGCCCTCTCGCGACTCCATACGCTCACCCGCGACTACCAGGTGCCGGAAGGCGCTTGTAACACGTATCGGGCGATGCTGGCCGGACTCCGTCACCTCGAACGGGACATGCATCAGCACGTCCACAAAGAAAACAGCATTCTGTTTCCAAGGGCCATCGAATTAGAAGGCGCACGCATTCCAAGCTAGGGCGTCAAAGCATCGAGCGGAGATATCGAGAAAGCGGAGCACACCTATGGCGTTGACACATTCGACCTGCCCGGAACGAATAGCGGATCACGATCCACCTGCCGATAAGATGCCCGGCCATTGGCTGTTGGCTCGCATGGGAAAGCGCGTTCTACGGCCTGGCGGTATCGAGTTGACCCGCCAATTGTTGGACCAATTGGCCATTGGGAAAGGTGACAATGTTGTCGAGTTTGCGCCGGGACTTGGAGTCACTGCGCGGATGACGCTTAGACGCCAGCCCCGTTCGTATGCGGCAATCGAGCGAGATCGCGATGCAGCCGCCATTGTGGAAAGGTATCTCAGTGGCCCACATCAGCGGTGTGTACTGGGAACTGCTGAAGATACAGGATTACCAGAGACGTCGGCCAGCGTTGTCTATGGCGAAGCGATGTTGTCAATGCAGCCACCGAGCGTAAAAACACGAATCGTCGCAGAAGCTGCACGCCTACTCTCGCCGGGAGGTCGCTATGGCATCCACGAACTCTGCCTCGTGCCCGACAACGTCGACCAATCCGTGCGCGACGCGATTCAGCGTGATCTGTCCGATGAAGTACATGTGGGTGTTCGACCTTTGACGTCTGCTGAGTGGCGGGAACTTCTGGACTCGGCTGGACTGACGGTTGTGGCCGAACACACTGCTCCGATGCATCTGTTGGAGCCAACCCGGTTAGTGCGAGATGAGGGTCTATTTCGAGCGATCCGGTTCGGTTGGAACGTCGCTCGGCATCCCGTGGCCAGGCGGCGCGTACTGGCAATGAGGAGTGTTTTCCGAAAATACCACAAGCATCTCGCCGCGATTGCGCTCGCTGCTCAACGAAGACCGTCAGCAACGTGATCACCTCATGAATAAATGCGACAAGCGAAGCTCGACGCGAGTGCTCTGGAGCGAACAATTACGGCGAAGTAAAGCGGCAGACACATGAGTGAAGACGTATTTAGCGACGTGACGGACGTGTATGAGGCGATGATCGATTGGCAAAAACGGCTCGCCAACGAGGGACGCTTCTATCGCAGCCTGTTTGATCGCGTTGGTGTGCGTAGTGTGGCGGACGTAGCATGCGGCACTGGCCGACATGCCGAGATGTTCCACTCCTGGGGATTGCGAGTGCAAGGAGCGGACATCAGTGTAAACATGATTGAGCGGGCGCGAACCAACTTCGGTGAGTCCAACAATCTAAGATGGGCGGTCAGGTCCTTTGACCAGCCAATTCAGCCCAGCGCCCCCTTCGACGCCGTCATCTGTACAGGTAACTCACTCGCGCTAGCGTCGGACATGCCAACTGTTGAACGAGCCGTGCGAGAGATGCTGGCGGCCGTTCGAGGCGGCGGTGTGGTCGTGTTGCACGTACTGAACCTGTGGCGACTGCCAGACGGACCGTGCGTGTGGCAGAAATGCAAACGCGCGACCTTGGAACGAGGGGACGTTCTGATTGCCAAAGGTGTCCATCGAACCGGTTCAAGCGGATACGTGGACCTCATCATCGCGTCGCTAGATACTTCGACCACGATGCAAACCGAGTCCGTACCGATCCTGGGTATTGAAGCTGAGAAACTCGACCAGACCCTCCGCAACGCCGGCGCTTCAAGTGTACGGATCTTTGGAAACTACCAGGAGCAACCATACAACCGCGATAGCAGCGTCGACCTGATCGCGGTGGCGGAGAAATAGCCCCTGATGAGACTGCACTGATGAATTCTTCGGATGCTTCCGACCGCCAAGCCGAGACACGTTCCTATCAGAAGCCAGCCATTCGGCCGGAAATGACAGTTCGGCAGGTCGCGACGGACTATCCGGCTTGCCGCGACATCTTCGTCGAGTACGGTGAGCCAACGGACCGACCTGGGCGGTTTGGTCACTTCCAACCGCTTACACACTTCGCTTGCGCTCGCGGTCTTGATCTCGATCAACTTCTCGCTCGACTCTCGCAAGCCGCAGGCGTTCCCGTCGATCGTTGGAACAGAACCGCGGAAAGAATTCATCGTAGCTTTATCGTCACCGCATTGGCCATAACCTTGACTCTCGGTGCTGGATGGGGCGCGTGGATGCTTTGGAGAATCGGCATCAACCACGATTTTGCCGCTGTCGACACGGCGCACATTGTGGCTCACGGAGAAGCACAGCTTTGGGGATTCATTGGACTATTCATCGTCGGCATTTCCTTGCGAACTGTCTTGATAGACGCGGTTCGAAGTCGCGTCGGACAGCGCGTTTGCCGCGTGTTGTTCGGACTAAGCCTCTTGAGCCTTGCGGGAGGGTTCTTGTGGTCTCTTTCCCCTGCTAGTCTGCAGGGCGCCGGAATCGCAAGCGCCGCTGCCTTGCTCGGGCTATCACTCGCATTCTGGTGCGTACAAATCCACCTGCTCTGGCCGAAGTGGAAAACAACATGGGCACGTGCCGTCATGGCTTCGGGTCTTTGGTTGACGATTTGGGCTGCCGCAACGCTTCTGCTGCGCTGGCAAGTATCAGACACCGGACCAGGCAGCTTCAGCATGACAGAAAGGCTGTCGTTGATCGAACTCGCCGTCTTCGGTTTCGCAATGAACTCGATCTATGGCTTTGGCCAGATGCTGCTTCCAGGCTTTCTGCGCACTGGTCGAACGCGATACTGGGCGATTGAGGCTGCATTCTGGCTTCACAATTGTGGTGTGGTGATGATTGTCGCCACTAGCAGCGGCATTTCCTCCAGCATGCTGTCTATCACCGGAGTCGCTGCCATTGCGGCCGGAACCATCTTCTACGCGATCGGCCAACACGTATTTATTGGAAAGCCAAGATCTTCACACAGACCCGAACAAGGACACTGGGTTCTCGACTTGTACATGCCGCTTGCTTTCTCGTGGCTAGTGCTTTCCATGCTCCTGCTCGCTGGTGGTCAACTCTGCGCTCTACTGCTTCCAATCTCCCTTCCCCACGCATTTGCTGGCGCAGTGAGACATGCACTGACTGTCGGGTTCATGACAACACTCATTCTCGGAGTTGGCCAACGGCTACTACCCGTTCTCGAACACCGGATACTTCGGCGCCCAGGATTCGTCGTTCCGATTTTGATGTTGATTGGAATTGGCAACCTTCTACGCGTCACGTCGGAGCTTGCCACGATTTGGACGCCGTGGGCATACGCCTGGATGCCCGTCTCCGCCGTGTTCGAATGGACGGCACTTCTGTTGTTCACGATCAGCGTGTGCTTGCTCTTTTGGCACAGAGACCCGCTGATCCGATCTGGTCGCGTAACGGTGCGCTCGTCGCTGGCAGTGGTACTTGCCCAACATCCTTGCATTGAAGACGTTCTCATAGCGGAAGGCTCGGCATACCTTGCGCGGGCGCGAACGGTGCCTAATGAGTTGACCATCGGCACTTTTGCTTGTTCGGAAGGGAGGCAACCCGACGCCGTCGTGAACGATCTGAATCAGCGTTTGCAACAGGGTGAGCCTTTGAAGCTTCCCACATGTTCGCAAGTCTAAGGCCAATCCGTCGAACACGCCCTAGACCAAGCGGCGCGACGCACGGGCCTTCCGTCCCGCCTACCGGGCCGAAACGGGAGGTTTCGGCCCGCATAGCGGGGCGAAACTCCTCTTAACCCGGACGGTAGGCGCGACAGAGACAATTGAGAGTTCGGGCCCTGCGGGCACCGATTTCGACGTGTGGACGGAGCCAGCCGCTGTCACGCGCGACAAACAGAGACATCCTCACAAGAGACACGCCAATCCGCAACTTGGTGCCAGAACTGGCGTTTCCACGAAAAAAGCCGACGTGGTTAGCGTCGGCTTTGTCTCTTAACCCTGGGGTCGCTCTTGTTCGCTTCCCAGGATTCAAGTTGGCAGGACGGGATTTGCACCGGTGACTGCCAGGTTATGAGCTCCAGCGGTCACGCCGCCTTCCGTGAGTAGTGCTTGAGCAATCCCCCGAGTCGTTGACGGCACTCGATCTGTGAGACAGGCACGGCGTCCGGTGGCGATTGGTCCTTCTTTCGCTTCCCCGTCTTTCGTGACTTGGAGGGCTTGGCAGGCGCGAGGGGGACATTCTCCTTCGCCTGGTGCGGGCGTTCCTCGTGATAGTACGCCAACGCCTCGGACACGATGTGGTCCATGTGCTGTTCACCGAACACGATGAAATAGTCGAGCACTTCTTGCTGCAGGGTCTGGATGAACCGCTCAACGAAAGCATTTGTATTCGGAGATCGAGGTGCTGCCTTCTTTACGTCGATGCCAGTTGATTCGAGGCACGCGTCGAACGACGTGGTGAGTTTAGTGTCGCGATCGTGCATCACCACAGTGGCTCCCAGCTCGGAGTCGCTGACGTGTGTGAGGAACGCATGTGCCTGCTCTTTTACCCAGGCCTCGTTGGGGTGGAACGTCGACGGGGCGATGAAGACTCGCCGCGATTCAACGTGCAGGAACACCAACAGGAACAGATCGCGGAAGCCTTTGATGGTCAGAACCTTCTTGGAATAGAAGTCGCACTGCCACAGCGTGGCCGCGTGGATCTTCAGGAACTCGTCCCAAGTGCCGGCCCCGCGTTTCGGGCCAGGCTCAAGCCCGTTCTCCTTCAGGATGTTCTTCACGGTGTTCCGCGACGGCGGCTTGATGTTGAGCTTCTTGAGCTCACCCATGATCCGCGTGTAGCCCCAGTCGTTTTCGCGGGCCAACTTGATGATCAGCTCCCGGATTTCCTCGTTGGTCCGCGGGCGACCTTTCTTGGGCGGCTTCCTCGTCGTCGCCTTCTTAGATTCCCTAATCCAGCGCCGCAACGTGCTGGGATGGACGATCGTGACCAACTCGTTCAGGGCCTTGCCGAGCTTGGAACCGAATTTCACGAGCTTGTTCCGCTCTTGCGCCGTGACCTGCACGCGGGTCGGCAACTTCGAGCGGAGAATCCGGTTCTCGATCTTCAGGTAGCGGATCTGGGAGGCCAGCTCTTTCTGGGTCGACCCGGCGATCAACAGCAGCAGACGGTGGTAGATATTCTTCATCGCGATAAAATGCTGAAGGCCTTGGTATCACGGACGTTGACTTCTTTTTTGCACCCCGGAGTCACGATCCGTAAAGGCCCATTTCGCGCGACGGATTCGATTCGTCCAACCTCGTGGCCGGTTGTAGCGCTCGCGCAAGCTGTTAACTATTTCGCCGTTAGTTCGATGCCACCTGAAAATCGACAAAGCAGCTAACAGCTCGCGCGACTTTTCTGTTAACCGATTCACCCTCGTTCCGTAGAAGGTCCCTTCCGTTTTTGGTGGGACCGAAAGAGTCTCGAACTCGCCAACCGTCGCTATCTCAACGGCTTAGGGAATTCGCAAAAGAGAGTATTGTTACGAAGAGGGTTCCGCACGGGGAGGCGAACTGTGCATTCGAGTTGTTTTACCGTACGGCAGTGCACCGTCCCATTTTACTTAACGCACCCGGACAACTCGCGCTGACGCGGTGTAGCCACGCTCCACGCCGCCAAACGAGAACTCGCGCCAAAAAGTCCAGAATGCTGTGAGAAACTGCAGGGGTGTTCAGCAGGGCAATATTGCACCGAGAGCGACATCGGAAGCAATTCCATCAACAACACTTTCAAGCTCTTCGTCCCAGGCCTCAGCGATCGGCGACTCACCGAGTTGACGCGTGTGTGTGGGCGTTGCACACTCAAGACGGGTGAGTTCGGCAAAGTAGCTGTCGAGTGGTCGCGGAGTTTCGTCTTTATCGTTATTGCGAACCTGTGAGGAGTGATCACTTCCACGGGGTTCTTTGACGTCGGTGCTTAGGATGAGCGCAGCGACATTTTCGCCCTCGCCAAAGGCTCGCGCGTTTAGGAAATTGATCACGATTAACGCGTCCAACGGCGCGCAATAGCCATCACCGTTGGAGTCGAAGTAGAATCCTGCACCCTCCGCCGCTCTGGAGCGAGGTAGTAAGCCGTTCGAACCTATGACGACTCGCTGGAACAGCTCGTTAATAATGTTCAATACGTCGCGGGGCTCGACCCTGCCATCGCCATTCACGTCCAAAGGCTGAACGGGATTTTGCCAAGGCTTCGAATTCTCCAGAAGGCTAACGGCTAATGTCTGTAGCCGCGTTCCAGCTGGGGTACCCGAGTCGTGAACCATCACGCCGACGTCCACCGTCGTTCCGTCGGAAGTGTCTAAATAGGCGTCAGCCTTCAATCGTAACGTGTCGCCCACAATTTCAAACAGTGACGCATCATCCACGAGACTGAAAGTGTGCGTCTGGCCAGTGTCTTGATCGCCCGCCGATAACGTGCCAATCGTCGCACCAGCCACGCGCTCTTTGGCCACATTGTCAGACAAATAAACAGCGAAGGGCGGATCATTCACGTCGTTCACGTTGATTGTGATTTCGGCTTCACTCGTTAACCCGGTGGAGTCTTTAATAGCAACCGTAAACTCGAGGTGTGAAATGACCTCGTAGTCGAACTGGGATTTGTCTGACACTGTCAGTTTCCCTGTGCCGGGAAGTATTGCGACGGGGCACGTATCGCCACACGAAAGGATCGTAAACTCGAGCACGTCACCGAAGTTCGGATCCGTGGCGAAAACGGTCCCGATCTCTGCGCCTTCGTTTAAATTTTCATCGACGTTGTATTGCTGGTTGTCTACGTCGGGTGGCATATTTTGGAGACGGTTCCCGAAGTCTACGCCCGTTCGTACGTCGCCCGACACCACTTGGACGCGATGCGTAAAGGGAATCGTCAGCGTCCTCGCGAGTGTGCCTGCGTTGCCGGAGGAATCGCTGGCGGCTGGATCGGCTTCGCGAGTTGGATTTGCAGCATCGATTTGTCCAATCGCCCCCGCAAGCGTCAGTACATCCAGCCGTGGAAAACTCAAGCCGGTGTTCGGAACGCTGTCGTTTTCGTCATCGCCATCCACGATCGTTTGTCCGGTCGAATGTAACAGTGAGCGGAATTCGTATTGCGTGAGGGGCCTGCCTAGCGTTCCCATTGCAATCTGCTGCGCGAGAACCGCGACACCGGTTACGAAAGGCGCGGCCTGACTTGTGCCTGTCATGGTCGTGGTTCCACCGCGAGCATCTGCTCCAAGGATGGCTGCGCCGGGGGCAAAAGTGTCCAGCAATTGGCCATCGCGTTGCGAAAACACGGCAATCCCGTCGGTGGTAGTGGTGAAGTCCGTTCCGTAGCTTCCGAAATTCCAGGGACCACCATGATCGCCGTCCCAGACAGCTCCGACGGCGATTGTATTCGGGTCGGCAGCTGGATAAGCGACACCTTGCGTACCACTATAGGTTGCGTAACTGTTGCCGGCAGATGCGACGACAATTACATCCATCGCCGCCAAGGCCGCCAACTCGTCCCCGATGCCAAATCGTCTACTCGCCTCGTCCCAGTTTCCGAGATCGCCGAACGAGAGATTGACGGCTGCAACATGGAACGCTTCCGCGTTTTGAATTACCCACTGCAACGCCCGCTCCGCGTCGGCGAATTGTCCATAGCCATCGTTGCTGAATATCTTTAGATGGATGATGTCCACACCCGGAGCGACACCTTGATGGAGCGGATCACTCGACGCGATGATGCTCGTCACGTTCGAACCATGGCCGACAATATCGCTGGCATCGTCATCGTCATCGGCAAAGTCATACTGAAACACGATTCGGTCGGAGACACCGTCGCCGTCCTGGTCACTGCCGAAAAACGGGTGGTCCAAATCTAGTCCCGTGTCAATTACCACAACAGCAAGTCCGCGCCCGTCGATGTCCGCAAACCGAGCGTCCGAACGAAATTCCTTCAGGCCGATCAGGTCAGCGGCTCCTGCGTCTAACGGGAGACTGTCCGTCAGACTGGGAGTGAAGAGGTCGACCGGCGAAGAAGTCGTCGTATAGATTGAGGCGGAATCGGTATCGATGTCCCGCATGTACACGCGAATTCGACCGTCGGCTCCCCCTACGATCAGGTCCGTCACTCCGTCGCCGTCAAGGTCGTCAATCCAAGGACGAGAACTGTTCGTATCCAAGGTGATGTCATAACCGTCCGCTTTCAGAAGCTGTCCGGTCTCAAATCGAGGTACCTCGCTCGAACCAACATTTCGGTACAGGTACAAGCTGCCAACGCTGTTGCCAAGCACCAGGTCCAGGCGACCATCACCATCCAAGTCCGCCACAGCCACACTTGCAGCGCCGCCAGGCGTGCTCAGATTCCCCATCGCATCCTGAACAATCCACGGGTTTCGATAGTCCGGCGATTCCGGTGAACCCTCATTCAGGAAAACCCGAATCTGACCGTCGAATGCTCCAACAATTAAATCAAGCCGACCGTCCGCGTTCCAATCTGCCATCTCGACGGTAGCTTGTGAGCCGACGTCGATTTGCGATTTGGTGCCGAGCGGGCCGGCCTCGACGTAAAAGCCGGTTTGGAATTCGGGCGTCTCGTTGGTGTTCACATTCACCAACACTTGCACTCTGCCGTCATTCAGACCCAGCAGTAAGTCTTTACGAGCATCATTGTTCCAATCCACGACGCGCGGAAAAACACCCAAACTCCCAGCGGCTGGAACCACGAGATCGGCGCCATCGACTTGAAGGTAAACGACCTCGCCAAACTGCGGTTGTGCCGCAGTACCTTCATTTAGATACAAGCGGACCTTCCCGTAGCTGCCGATGGTTTCACCCACGAGCAAGTCTTCAAGACCGTCGTTGTTCCAATCGACCAACACGGGAACAGAGTTTGCCAGTGCCTGAATATCTATTCCCTCGGCCTGTAAAAAGCCTGCGTCTTGGAACTTCAGCGCCCAGCGGCTCTGCGGCTCGTCACTCGCTCCAATGGCCCCCGGGTAGACTTGGTCCCAAGTTGAAGGCATGATCTCTCTGAGGGAGTAAGCTCCCGGATCTAGCCCTGCAAATTGGTATGTGCCGTTCTCGTCTGCAACCACTGAAGGCTCACCGTCATCGAGGAAGCCGTTCTCGTTGAGATCGATGAACACCGTCCATCCAGGCAAAACCGGCTCGATATTGTCCTGGTTACCGTCTTGGTTGGCGTCGTACCACAATGTTCCGCGAATCTCAACCGGCTCGTAGAGACCAGCGTCCCAACCGACATGTTCCCCTGGGGTCACTGAGAAAGAGTCCGTTTGACCTGTCTCGGGATCAACGTCGCTGTCACGGGAGTTGTCGAGGGACTGATTCTGAGGGCTGAAGCGATAGCCCGCGGGCGATGCAAACACCAGGTAATACTGCAAGGTCGTGTCCAAGTCCTCGAAGCGGTAGTAGCCAGCCGCATCAGTCATGACGCTGCCTACGGCTGCGCCGTCCTTCTGAAAGAGGTCAACGATGACGTCGGCAAGTCCACGCTCTCCAGCGTCCTGAAGGCCATCGGCATCGATGTCCAACCAAACGCGATCGCCGATGGACGCCGTCCCGGCTGGGGTCACCGTTTGTGCATCTGGCGTTAACGGAGGAAGCTCGACATGGCCGACGTTGTCGTGAGCCACACTATAGAAAGCGTAAGATCGCGCAAACTCGCCGGCGAAAGTAGCGCTGGTCGCAGTGGTCTCACTCAGCCAGCGCTGATAGGAACCACCATCCACTGAAACGTAAATGTCGTACGATCGGACGCCCGACCCATCGGCATCGTCCGTCCCTGCCCAACTAACCTGGAATACCTTTTCCGTCACCTGATTCGGCAGGAAATCGACGGCACTGGCCGGCAGCCCGGCGTCAATGGTGTTCGTGACCAACGGAGTGTCAATCGGTTCGTTCCAGTCAAACACGATCGTAGCTACGTTCGTGATTTGCGCGGCCGTCTCCAAATCGATTTTCGGATAGACCGAGTATTGGACGTAGCCTTCTCCATCGTGAATGTCGGGGTTGTTGGGTGGTAGGAATCCCGCCAGTGGGTCGTCGGTTAACTCACCCGTCGTGGGGTCGACTCCAGTAAAGGACCACTGCGCCAAACCTGTGTCTGAATTGAATTCACCCACAATGTCGACAAACAGGTTGTTACCCTCCGGGCGGAGATCGATTCGAGTTTCGAAGTAGGTGAGACCGGGTGGTACTTCGATGACATGATCGTCAAACTGCATGTTGCCAAGCTGGAAGGTGTTCCAGTCATCATCGCTGTCCAACTGGTCAGTGATTGTCACCAGGACGGCCGAAGCGGTTGCCTTGGCATCATTCTCGAACCGCACGGTATAGGCCAATACCGTATTTGGCTTGATAAAGCCAAATACGTCATAACCTTCTGGCCCCAATTTGTCATTTGGATCGTGTGACCCACCGCCTCCACCTCCACCATCGTCATCATGGCCGTCGCAGTTGGCAGGCGGGTTGGGACCATCACACGGATCGCATGGCTGTTTGAGGCAGCCCAAATAACGGAACAGATAGACGCGAGCGGAGTGTGCGGCCGATTCGTACGCGAGTTTTTCCCGCTCAAAGACTTCTTCGGCTTCCGCCACATCCAGCGTCACCTGAGCCACTTGCTGGGCAGCCTTTTGAACTCCCCCCATGAGATAGAGGACCGTTTGTATAATCCCAAGTCCAGCGTTGAAGTTATCGAAAGCCGCAGGTGGGTTGTCACCGATGCTGCGAAGGATTACTTCAACTTTGGCATTCACAAACGTGTGGACGTTAGCGAGAATGCCCACGGCTTCAGCGGCTTTGGCATAACTTGCTTCTGGCGTTTTGGCTAGTGGAATCTCGTCGAGCTTGAGTATCACTGAGTTGATGGACTCAAACATCGCCGAGCTTGCCAATACGATCGCCTGAGTCGCACTCGCAGAGGGCGCGGCAATCTCCAGCGCAGGAATTAATGCCAATAACGACTCTATACTCAGAGCAGCGGTCGCTGCTGTTCCGACGGCCACGGACAGGTCGCGAACAATGACCGCTGCAGCGAGCCACACGGTAGGGTCCAATACGTCTTCTGCGTTATGTACTTGCTCTAGTTTCCGATCCTGGTATTGGATCGCAGTTAGGACGTCCGATCTCTTGGAACTACAACGCTGCCCACACTCGCCGGTCGGAAGCGGGGGTACATCGCCTTCATCTAAGTGTTCCTCGCTGCGATCGTAATCAACGAAAAGCTGAGTGAGCCAAGTGGGTAGCGAAATTCCTGATACGGCGAGGGTACCATCGCCGAACCCTTGAAGAGTGGTCTGTGGAGCGACGCGTTGTAGTTGATCTCCTTTGCTTGTGGCGACAAAACGCGTTATTTCGACACTCTCTAACTCATTAACGCCAACGACCAGTGTCGCAGGATGCACAATAACAGGATGAGCTCCATCGGAGAGCACCGAAATCTGCAGTCCGTCAACTTGGGGCGCATCAATTTCAAATACGCCGTCCCCTCGCGTCACAACCGACCCAAGGGTGACATTAGAGGCATCCGCGAGAGTAATGACGGCATTTGCTACCGCTTGGCCGTTCGTATCGTTGACGCGTCCATGCAGCCGAGTCGTGGACGGCTGCAGCTGGATATTGGCGCTGGTCAGGCCATCAACGAGCGTGGAGATGAGCTTAGGTGTGTAGCCCACACGAGAAACGACTACGGTATAGACGCCGGGCGTTAGCCCCACGATTTGGAAGTCGCCATCGTCCCCAGACACAACCGAGTTGAGATTCACACCGTCGTCGGCCCTCACGGTGACTCGCGCTCCTGGTATGAATTTTCCGGCGTTATCAACGACATTGCCACGGATAGACGCAGCCGTATCGAGTGTGACGACGAGTTCGGTGGCTCCGTCTACAATCACGCTAGTTTCCCCGACTCGATCGTCGTCGGTAACGATGTGGATATCGTAAGAGTCAGAAACCAATCCCGTGAATAGGACCTCGTCTTGACCGTCGAGTTCGACCGACGCAACCAAAGTTCGTCCCGATGGCGTCGTTTGATAAAGCGATACGCTGCCGCCTGTGTGTGGAGTTCCACCCGAGTCGATATGCAGGTTTAGACTGTCGCTGCCACCAATTACATCGACAACGAGTGAAGTGTTTAGTTTGGTAGCAACATTATGAATGACGGGGAAGCTGCCTTCGCCAGCTAAAGTCACAAGCGTGAAGTTCGCTTCTGTAGAAATCCTCAGCCAATATTGTCCTTCGCTACTGGTAATCGCTGAAGCAACGAGATTCACGTCGTCGTACAGTCGTACAATTCCACCGGAAACCGGAACGCCATCAGCCGTTGTAACCCGTCCCGAAATCACGCTGGCTTCGCTCGCGGTCAAATTCGCGGAATATGTCTGTCCTGGAACAGCCGCGTCAACCTCCTGGTAGGAGAGTGGGTCATCAGATGCGACCAACACGCGATATCGCTGTTGTGGAAGGTTGGCGAACACGTATCTACCCGCCTCGTTGGTGACGGTCGTTAGCTGCCGACTATCATCGCCGATCAGAGTAACGGGCATTCCGAGAAGCAGTTGAGCGTGTGTGTCAGTTACGAGGCCGGTAACGACGGAACCGGCGCGGATCACAATATCCTGTGCGGTAACAAGGCCGTTGCCAGCGACATCCAAAGTTACCGTTTCGGAGAATGGAAAAGCAGCATTCGAGAATCGAACCGCGTATGTACCCACTGCCAAGCCGGAGAATTCGTAGCTGCCGTCGGGGTGCAAGGCTGCGGCAGTTAGCAGTTGCTCATTTTGAATAAGTTGCACCTGGGCACGCTGAGGAATGAACGTGGCATCATCGAAAATCACCTGACCACGAATCGTTGCTCCCGGAACTAAAACGACATTATCAATCGCGGCACTCTGTCCAGGGGAGACTTCAATGTTATGGACCCAACTGGATTGTAGGCCGTCCGCCGAAAACTCGAGGTCGTATATTCCCTGTGGAAGGCCGGGTATAGAAAAACTGCCCTGGCGGATTGTTCCATAGACCGTATCACTGGGTTCCGCGGTATCCGCTGACAGCAGCCGAAAGAACACCGGAGTATCCGGCACCCAACCGGTCGGAAGATGTAAGTTACCCTCGATCAAGCCTCCCGGGCGCATTGAGACGGATAATATTTGATGACTCTTGTCAATCCTCTGGTTAAATAGATGTGTCGTTGCGCCACCGCTGCCCATCACTACAACTTCGTAAACGCCTTCACCTACGCCACGGATGTCGTAGTGGCCGTTGGCGTCGGACACGGCACTGTAGTTCTTAGAAGCACCTTGAAGAGCGATTTTCGCTCCACTGAGTGGTGCGTTGTCAAGGAAGATTGTTCCTTCGACTTGGCTGCCGACGCTAACCGTAATTTGAACGCCGCGTGCGTGGCCATCATGATCAATCACGACCTGGGCTGGCGTGACGTCTATAACATCCAAGTCCTCGACACTCAGTGCGTAGACGCCGGGAGTCACTTTGGGAATCACAAATGACCCATCACCGAGAGAATCCGCAAAGAACGATACATTACTGTTCAATTCGGTTGCGCGGATTCTAAAACGCGAAGAAGTCAGAAGCAGACCAGCAGAGTTCTGTAGAGTCCCGGAAATCGAAGGGAACACTTGTTCGAGCACACTGTCAAATTCGATATGCGTCAATTCGTTGACTTCAACCAAACTGCCTCGAACGGACGGCAATTGGCTGGAACGAAGTGACAACATGCGTAGATAGTCTCCGCAAGTGTTACCTACCTGCTCACGCATGCGAGCGAATGCTTCATCAAATTCTTCCGAGCTGAGGTCGAGTTGCGAGAGTTGGTCGCGAATCGAATCCCAGTCAAACGAAGCTTGAGCATCCTTGCATCCGCGGTCCACATAGAAGTTGAAATCCCCTGCATCGGGATCGGCAACGCTGAAAAACGTGACGGTCTCGCGTTGCCCAGGACGGAGAATTCCGGGGGGGCCGCCGTGGGTGTTGGTTCCTAGGAAGGTATAGCTCGTTCCCGCGGACTCGTCGTCGCCGGGAGCGAAACCGAAGGGCTGACTGCCGCCAACGGTCAATAGCGGAGCTAACGCGTCATTCAAACCGTCGTTGCCCCAAGTGACAGTAAACTGGAACTCCCGGCCCCAGCGAACCAGAGAAGGCACGTTAATCTCGGGCCGATTCGTGCCGCCCCCACCTTCTACGACTTCGAGCGATTGTTCGACAGTTACTTCGGCTCCATCACCGTTGTGAACGACGACATCGTAAGTTCCAGGTGCAGTCTTAGTCAGATCAAACGTCGCATAGAGCTTCGTGCCATCCACGAAGTAGTACTCTGACGCGTTCAGTTGGAAGCCCGCGCCGTCGTCAAGCTGTGCCGTGACGGAACGATCAAATCCGGCGCCGTTGATCTCAATTGTCAAATTGCCTGCGGCTCCACCACGGCCATAGCTCGTGTCGTAGACCGCGAAGTCAGCCAAGTACGCTTCAATTGAAAAGTCGGTCGAACTTTCCGGCAAATGATCGCCGTACACCAGCACATAGTAAGTACCGCCCTGCGTCGTTGGAATCACCGCGAGCTGACCGGTGCCCGTTCGGTCTTTGGCAGTGACATCGTAAAGGCTTCGCGTTGGCGGTTCACCGTAGCGAATGTACAACTCGCTCGTTGCTTCCGCCGAGGCGACGTTGAGGTTAAGGACGAGATTGCCGTCGGCTACCACATCGGGAATCTCGAAATAGCGTCGCTCGCCTGTGTTGATCTGGCCGGTGACGGGATCACCGCCCGCCGATAGCTCGTGATAACTGACCGTAACTTTCTCGACGGACGCCGCGGCGTTGTTTGTTTCGTCTTGAGCGGACTCGCGCACCTGATCGAGTATGTCCGTGCGTACAATCAAGTAGTACTCACCTGACAAAACAGCGGGGACAGCCGCCGTCACTGCTTGGTCGTAGTGTTCGCCATGAGCGAGGTCGCCTTTGTGGTACACGCGGGCGACACGCGCATCGTCGACATCCCAGCTTGCGTCTGCGGAGAGATACAACGTGTCGTACCAAGCTCCCATCGCATCGAGAGTGCCGTTGTTGGTTACTTCGTATTCCCAAAGAGCTGGTTCGCCGGCAATCACCGTGGAGGGTGGCGCGACGCGAGTGGGAACCAAGTCGGCCGGAGGCGTCAAGTTGATCTGTAGCGTGGGTGATGCTAACAGGAAGTTGTTGCCTTCCGCACCGCGCTCGGCGACACGATTCGTGCTGTCCGTAAAAACGAATATGTAGTAGGGGCCCGACAGACCAACCGGCAGACGCACGTCCAAAATACCCGTGTATGTCGCATCTGGCTGTAGTATCCCCGCATGAAGCACGGAGCCAAGATGTAGGTCAGTCGTTGGATCCAAGTAGGCATCACGCGATAGATAGACGCTGTCGTACCATCCCGCCTCTTTTGAATTGGCCGGAGTGCCACCTGAATTCACGCTAGTCCACTCGATGTGAAAGTCCTGGCCAGACCAAGCGGATATCGGTGCGTTTATCTCAGCCACTTCCAAGTCCGCGGGCGGCGCGAGACTCACTTCAATGTCTAAAGCAGAGGTGTTGTTGTTCTCGGCTTGGAACTCAAAAACGTCATTCCTCGTACTGGAGTCCGTTTTGACAATGACGTGGTACGCTCCCATCGTTCCTGCCGGAATGGTGATTCCGCGAGATTGTGTGTAGCTGCCATTCGGTGGAAGTTGGGCGTTGTGCGGAAATGTTCCCAACAGCGCATCGGACGCGTCTAGGACGCTGTCGTTAGACAAGTAGACGCTATCCGACCAAGTGCTTCCAGGCGTTGCGTCCACGCCGGTGTTGGTGATTGTCCAGCTGATCGCGACTGGTTCGCCTGCGACAGCGCTGGTTGGACCGTTCACCGCGGCGACCGTCAGGTCCGCATGTTGTCCGATGACCGAGAGAGCAACCGGCGCAGCGGTTACATTGTTCTCGTCCAGTTGGTTCTCGAACACCTGGCGCCGTGCGTCGGCAATAACATACACATAGTATGGTCCTTCGATATCTTGGCGGACTCGAAACTGTGCACTCACGTCGTATGACTCGCCAGCCATCAGCTTGCCCACATGCGCGGACGTCCCGAGTTCGATGTCGCTGGCTGGGTCAAACGTCGTGTCTGTTGAAAGGTAGACGCCGTCGCTCCAGGTGGACTCCGCAGTGGATTGTGGCCCCTGGTTTTTCACACTCCAGCTCACTGTGACCAGCGCGCCGGCCGTTGCGTTGATTGGGGCTTGGACACGGCTGACGATGAGGTCAGCAGGAGTAAGAAAAATTGAGATTGGTTGCGGCACGAGGAACGCGTTGTTGGATTCTCCGAGCTTTTCGGGTACGGAGTTCGAGTGATCCACGTCGACAAAGATGTGAAATACGCCCTCGACACGATCGGGAAGTCGAACGTACGCCGGCATCATTTGCGGTTTATAGGTTTGGTCAATCCCGACCGAGGTGGAGTGGCTGAGTACTCCAATCAATCGGTCGTTGGTGGGATCAAAGTGATCGTCTTCCGACAAGTAAATCGCGTCCTTCCAAGGGGCTATCGCATCTTCACGTCCACGGTTGATGGCGGTGTAATCGATCGCAATGAACTCACCTGCCTGGCCCGCAGCCGGTATGGTGGCTGACACAACTTGAAGATCTGCTGCGAGATCTTCGATTTCGATCGTTCGTATGGCGATGTTGTTCTGCTCCGAGCCCTTTTCGTACAACGTGTTGCCAGAGTCAGTCGCCAGAATGATGTGATAGGTTCCTTCGATGCCGTCCGGCAAGCGAATCGAGACGGGTGACGGGATTGGCGAATAGGTTCCATTGGGAGCCAAAATAGCCTGCCGCGTTAAAGTGACAAGAGGATTACCGTCCTCTGGACCTAAGATGTCGTCTTTGGAGAGGTATACCGCGTCCTGCCAGTTCGGGATTCCACTGCCGCTTCCCACGTTCTCGATTTGCCACTCCAATTCGATGCTGTGATCTGCGATTGCCGTGGTGGGAACCAAGAAGCTGGCGACGCGCAGATCTGGCTGATGGTCGACAATTTCAATTGCGGTTCCAATGGCTTGCAGATTGTTTTCCTCGGCGTCTAACTCAAACAATTCCTTGCGTGAATCAACTGCCAGAAACAGATAGAATGTTCCCTCCATGTGTTGGGGCAATGGAACAAGCTCCGACCGGCTGTAAGTCCCTTGCGAAGCGAGGACTCCGGTGTGCGAAAACTCCTTTAATACGCGGGCTTTCCCCGGATCAAAGCTTGCACTATCGGATAAGTAGATTGCATCGGTCCACGTGCTGGCGGCAGTAGGATCGCCGCCACTGTTGAGCACCGTCCAATCGATCGTGATTGCTTGGCCTGCGATACCGGCAGCGGGTGCTTCCGCACTGGTGACTTGTAAGTCCGATGCGACACGGTTGACCGTGACGGTCGAAGAAGACACAAGCAGGTTGTTCGTTTCATCGCTCTCGGCAACCGTTGCTGTGTCGTCGGTTTTGAGAATTAGGTGGTATGTCCCCGTGCTGAGGTTTCCAGGCAGCTTGAAAGTAGTTGACGCTGAGTAGTTGGTGCCGGCGGTTAACGTGCCGTTGTGAGGCACCGTGCCGAGAGGCATGTCTTCCGAGTCGAGGATGCCATCGGTCGAAAGATAGATTCTGTCAGACCAGTTGTTCGTACGAGTTTGTCCTTCGCCGGCGTTTTTGACACTCCAGCCGATGTTAAGCGGCTGTCCGACAGTCGCATTTTCCGGAATCGTAATCGAAATGGGTGCAAGGTCAGGAACTGTGTAAGCAATTTGGACCTCGGCAACGCCGTAGTCACGGTTAATGACGCTCTGTCCGAACGCCGAACCAGCGCCGAAGTGTGTGTCGGGAATGACCACGAGGTAGTACGTCCCTGGTTCCCACGCGGGCACGCGATTCTCTGCGGTCCCCGTGGATGTGTAGCTTTCTCCCGGCGCCAATGGCAAGCCTTGCCAATAGGTGTGCGAACCGAGCCAGTAGTCTTGATCTTCCTGATACACCTGGTCACGCGACAGCGCCAAGGCGTCATCCCAGCCTGTGCCACTGGACCATCCGTAGTCGATCGTGGTCCCGCCAGTGTTTGTAATGGTCCATGTAAATGTTGGCCGAACTCCAGGTTCGAGAGTGCTGCCGACTTGGATCGATGTCACGGTCAAGAACGCTGGCGGCGGTGTAACGACATCAATCGCGTTATCAGAAGCTGCTGCGTTGTTACCTTCGCGATCAAACTCCTGCACCGCATTGTCGGTGTCTGTCGCAGCAATCAGAAAGTAGGTGCCGCGCGGTGTGCTATCCGGTACGAGTACTTCGATTGACTGTACATAAGACTCACCTGCCGCGAGGAAATCGAGGTTTTTCACCTTGGTCAACTTGACGTCTGAATTGTCAAGCGCCGCGTCCGACGAAAGATACAGAGCATCGAACCACGAGCCCGCTGTCGTTGCACCGCTGCCCGAGTTCTGGACGGTCCAGGAGACCTTCACCAATTCGCCTGCGGCGAGCGTGGAAGGCGCGGTCAACTCGCTGACGCGCAAGTCGGGATAAGGTCGCTCTGTGATTAGCAGCGGCGGCTGGAGGACTGTGGTGTTGTTCGTGTTGTCGATTTCATCAAGCGCGGCCAGACCGTCTGCCGTGACCACGACCCAGCGCTCACCACTTGCCTCGGCCGGTACCGTCACCGTCGCAACCCGGGTATAGGACTCGCCCGGAGGGAGCAGCTGATCAAATTCAAGTTGTACTAATTCAACGCCATCGTTCCCTCCGTCGTCCGACGAGAAAAACACTCGATCTGTCCAGCCGCCGACTGCCGCGCCTTGGCCAGCATTGGTAACAGTCCATTGAATCTCAATTTGCTGGCCGGGCACACACTCCAGCGGATAATCGCCAATGGTCACGCGCAAGTCTGGAAGCTGTTGGACAAAGTCGAACTCGTACGGCTCCTGGAGTAGATTACCAGCCAAGTCCGTGACCGTAGGAGTCAAGGACACATGATAGGTTCCGTCTGCTTCGGTTCCAGCAATGCTGATTTGGAAACGATCGACATCAAGAACATCGACCTTTGTTGCAGTAGCGATTCCTGTGGGGCCTGTGACTGTTATGGCTTCCGGATCAAAACTGGTCTCATCGATGGCTTCGGTGAAGGTTATCTCGAAGCTGCGTACTGCCGTGTTCTGAACGCTCGTCAAGGAGTTCGCGGTCACAAGCGGTGCCGTATCGTCGATCATCAACACTGCCTGATATTGATCGGTGGGCTCTTGTTTTAGACCGTCTTCGTCCTGATCCATCCAGTTTTGCGCGAGATCCTGAATGTTCGGCCCAATCGTGAAATGGTACGCGCCCTCAGCGGACTGTGTGGGAAAGTGTACGCGGAATTCGTCGGCACTCAATTGCTCGACTTGACTCGCCACGATCGGACCGGCGGGACCAGCGATCGTAACGTCGGACGCGTCAAAAGACGCAGCATCGATCGCCTCGTTGAAGGTGATATCGACAGACGTCAATGGTCCTTGCACCGGAAGCGACGGCGAGTGTGAAGTGCCGCGCGGGCCAATGACATCGATGATCGCGAACGTCGCGTCGTAGCGATCCTCGACCGCTTCCCCAAGTATACCGTCCCAGTCCTGATCCATCTCTTGTCCGCCGACATTTTGGATCTGAGGGCCGACGAAGACGTGATAGTCGCCGTAGCCTGATTGTTGTGGGAATCTAATTCGATAGGTGTTTCCGCTCACGTGTTCCGGTGCCCCGGTGATCGTGATGGCCCCACTCGGTCCTTGAATCTCGACGTCGCTCGCCGTAAACGTGCTTGCATCGATGGCTTCGTTGAACGTCAACGTGATTTCCGTGATCGGCTCCGTCACTTGTCCGGATGGCGAGTGGCCCACCACTCGCGGACCCGCCGAAAGATCGAATGTTGCGGAATACCGATCTTCAACAGATTCACCTGGCTCCCCGTCCGCATCCTGGTCTATCGTTATGCCAGCCAAGTCTTGAATAGCAGGCGACAACACCAATTCGTACCGACCAAGACTCGATTGTGACGCAAAAACCAGCTCCAACGTGTTGGCATCTAACCAACTTGAACCGGACAATGCTATTGGGCCATTAGGTCCGACGAAGCTCACGACATCGTCCACAATGGTGAAACTGTCTTGGTCCATCGCCTCGCTAAAGTCGAGTTGCAATCTGTCGACTGGACCTTGTGTAGCGCCGCTGGGCAGCTGCGCAACGATTCGTGGCGGTGCATCGATCTGGAAGTCGGCTCTGTATCGATCATCCGAGGCTTCGCCGGGAATCAAGTCACGATCCTGGTCGAGGCCGTTGCCAACGAGATCGAGAATCTGAGCACTGACTGTGAGGCGATAAATGCCAGGCGCCGTTTGCGGAGAAAAGGCCATCTCGAGATTTTGGGCATCCAGCCAGCTGTACTCGTCGACAGTAACTGATCCCGCTGGGCCGCTAAAGCTGAGCACATCGCTGACCGGATCAAAACTGCTCTCATCCATCGGTTCGCTGAAAGTCAGAGTCACGGTCGAGAACGTACCGATGATGACATCTGTGGGAGAGTGGGAAACGACGCGGGGTCCTTCATCGACGATGCGGAATGAAGCCACATACTCGTCGTCAGGTGTTTCGCCCTGGATATCGTCATGGTCTTGATTCAAAAGCATGCCTTCGGTGCTTTCGATCGAAGTCCCAATCACCAACTCGTACTCGCCGAGCGTCGCTTGTGGTGCAAAGGATATCTGTACTGTCTTTGCGTCCAACCACTGAAAACTGGTAGCCACAATGTTCCCGTCAGGACCGGAGAAACTAAGGATGTCATCCAGCGAGAAGCTATCAGGATTGACAGGAAGGCTGAACGTGATTCGAAGGGAATCGACCGGTGCAAGAGCCGGCCCTTCCGGAACTTGCTGTACTACGCGTAACACATCATCGCTGAGATAACGGGCCAAGGCGATATCGAAGCCATTAAACCGCTGTTGCGAAGATCCCACAGCGACGATATTGCCAACATTGTCGGTAACGATTCCCTGTGCGAAATCGGGACCGTGTCCGAAGTCCGTGACGATCTTTCCATCATTCCCAAAGCTGCGGTCGAGAGTGCCTGCTGTATCATATCGCGCCAGCGCGAAATCTCTCTGCTCAAACGAATATCCGTAGTACGACCCATAGGCATTGTCGAACCATTGACTCGTCGTCACAGAACCTGTCGCACCAGCAACCACGATTCTCCCCACATCGTCGATAAGTACGTCGTAGGCATCGCCTGGACCTTGCCCGAAATCCGTGATTAGCTTACCGCTCGCTCCAAAGTCGCTATCGAGCGTCCCATCGGCGTTGAATCGCGCAATCGCAAATCCTTGACTTTCTGAGCTGCCCGCCGCCACGATCTTTCCGCTTTTGTCCACGACGAGACTTCGACCGAAGTCCTCTCCGGACTCAAAATCTGCGAAGGCTACGCCTTGATCTCCAAACGTGATGTCTGGACTACCGTCCGAGTTCAAACGAGCCACGAAGAAATCTCGACCCGTGTCTTCTCCATCACGCGCGCCGACGCTTCCAACGACAACTATTTTTCCGTCGCTGTCCAGCGCAACGTCATAGGCATAGTCGTCGAGTGAACCCAGATCCAATAGCAACGAACCGCTTTCGCCGAAACTATCGTCAAGCGTTCCGTCAGGAGTGAGCCGCATAATCGCTATGTCGTACCCAGTCGTGGATTGTTGCGAGGTGCCGACCACAACAATCCTTCCAGCGACGTCTACGACCGCTCCCGCGGCGCTCTCGCGGTCGCCACCAAGATCTACCAACGTGGTGCCAGCGACACCAAACGCCGCGTCCAGACTTCCGTCCTTCGCGAGCTGACGCACGGCAAAGTCCATGTTGCCGCCAAACGAAAGCAAGGAGCCTGCAACGACAATTTGTCCATCGGACTGGAGAGTGACAGCCCCACCGTGACTGGAATAGCCACCAAAGTCCACCACGACATTCCCTTGTTCGCCAAACGTCGCGTCGAACGCACCACTCGGAGCAAACCGAGTGATGGTGACTACCGTGCCGTAGCTGCTACCCAAGGCACCGTAATTGGATCCCACCGTTCCCATTACGACGAGCGTTCCGTCCGACGGATCTACCGCAATACCCTGGCCAACATCGTTCGTCCCAAGAAAGCCCGCATTCTCAATCACCACGCCACCGGCGCCAAAAGAAGAGTCCAATGAGCCATTGGGTTCATAGCGGACCAACGCAACGTCGTCTCCAGTGATGGGACGGGTCACGGAGCCTCCGACAACCAACTTGCCGGTACCGTCGATTGCGAGACCGTAGCCCGCGTTGTAGCTGCCGACACCAACACTCGTCGTAACCAATCCATCCGAGTCGAATGTCGTATCCAAGCTCCCATCACCGTTGTACCGGACAATCGCGAAACTCGAACCGGAATCGCTTTGATATGATTCACCCGCGACAACAATCTTGCCATCCCCATCGATTACCAGTCCATAACCGTAGTCATATGCATTGCCGTCACCAGCCCCGAAGTCCGTTGTTATCAGCCCATCCGTGTCGAAGGTCATGTCGAGGCTGCCGTCGGCGTTGTACCGCGCCACAGCAAAATCCGCTGCTCCGCTCTGATAGGAATCACCGGCGACGATGATTTTGCCGTCTTGATCAAAAGCCACACGGCGTCCATAGTCACTCGCGTAGGCGCCACCCGCTCCAAAGTCGGTGGTTACCAGGCCATCTGTGCCGAACGCCATGTCCAAGCTGCCATCGCCGTTGTAACGTGCCAGCGCGAAGTCTGCGTTACCGCTGGAGTACGAGTAGCCCGCGACGACGACCTTTCCGTCCGGGGCAATCGCGACACTGTTCCCGTAATCCGTGGAGGATCCGAAGTTGGTAAGAGTCCAGCCGTCTGTGCCGAACGTCATGTCCAAACCGCCATCACTGTTGTAACGCGCCAGCGCGAAATCGTATCCCGCACCATCATTCTGAGCGTAACCCGCGACTACTACTCTTCCTTCGTGATCGATCACCAGACTCTGAGCGCCAACGTCCCCACCGGTTCCCAAATCCGACGTAACCAGACCGCCGTCCCCGAACGTCGTATCCAGACTGCCGTGGCTGTTGTAACGCGTCAAAGCAAAATTACTCTGCGCGCTATTGAGATACGAATAGCCTGCTAAAACTATACTGCCGTCATTTTGTAGAGCCATTGAGGTCCACGAAATGGCGCCGGAGTCAAATTCGAGATCCACCCTGCCGCCATTTCCAAAACTCGCGTCAATCGTGCCGTCGTTATTGCGACGAACGAGTGTACTGTAAGAGGCGTAATCTCCGTACGCATAGGTCGAGTAGTCATAGCTGTTTGTTAATGACAGTAACTTGTTGTCGGGTTGCACCACGACGAGGTCGGCAGCGTAGTCTTCGGAACCGACTCCAACAAAATCGGTGGTTACTTTGCCGCCGTCTCCGAAGCTGTGATCCAGGCCGCCGTCTTCATCGTACCGGACCACGGCGATATCCGAGCCTGTTAACGCCTTACTTATCGTGCCGACCACCACCAGTCTGCCGCTGGGGTCAAAGGTAGCACTCTTGCTAACTTCAAAGAGCCCCGTTCCAAAATCTGTGGTGACGATGCCATTAGTTCCAAACGCCATGTCGGGGCTTCCGTCACTGTTGTACCTCGCCACCGCGAAGTCCAAGCCAAAGCTTGTGCTTGTGACACCCGAGAACGAGTACCCCGAAACCACAATTCTCTCGTCGCTATCAATTACCACGTGGTATCCATAGGTACCGCTCGGTCCTATGTTGGTCGTGACCATGCCGTCGCCATCGAAAGTGTCGTCCAGACTGCCGTTGCTGTTGTATCGAGCGAGAGCGAAACCGAATCCTGACGAATAACCTGCAACGACAACCCTGTCATTGCTGTCTACCGCCACGCCATAGCCGTAGTCGTAGTGCGATGCAAAGTCGGTAATAACCAACCCATCTTCATCGAATGTCGTATCGAGGCTGCCGTCGCTGTTATATCTCGCCACGGCGAAATCGTCATTCGTCGTGGTTGTCCCGCCCGCCACCACGATCTTGCCGCTACTATCGATCGCGACGCTACGACCATAGTCCCTGCTAGATCCAAAGTCGGTCGTCACGAGGCCGTCGCTGCCGAACGTCACGTCGACACTGCCGTCGCTGTTGTATCGTGCAACGGCGAAATCCGAATTTCCGCTGCTTTGCGTGGAATAGCCCGCAACGAGCAGCTTGCCATTACTATCGATTTCGATGCTCTGTCCATATTCGTTATCTCCGAAGTCCGTCGTGGCCACGCCCTCGGTACCGAATGTTACGTCGAGGCTGCCGTCGCTATTGAAACGCGCCAAGGCAAAATCCGATCCGTTTCCGCTGTTGTAGTCGGAGCCTGCGATCACAATCTTACCGTCTGCTTGAATCGCGACAGCTTGCGCACTCATGTAACTCGCAAAACTAACACGTCCCTGCATTCCGAACGTCGGATCCAGCTCACCATCTTCCAAGTAGCGAGTCAGTGTTGGGCCGGTCTCTGAATAGTCTCTGTTTCCGACGACTACAATCTTGCCATCAGTCTGGAGGACCACATCAGCCGCACCATTTTCGGCACTTGCCTCAAAGAGGTTTGCAGTCACGCGTCCATCGATACCGAATGTTAAATCGGGGTCCCCGGCCGCAAGCAAGGCGCGTTCCTCAAGATGCTCCATGAGCAAGGAGCGGAAGCGGTAGGGCTGCCGCGTTGGCCGTCTCGATCGTTTTTTGAAAGCACTTCGGATTCGTTTGCGGAGAGCATTGCGGTGCGACATGACAACACTTTAATTAGGATGAAATCCATAAATGCCCCATCAGGATAGTAGTTTACTTTCCGAATGCATCGCAACTAGTACGCGCCACGATTCATCCGTGCTATTTCTCAGGACATTCTTGACTTTTCTGTCCCTGCTGAACACCAGAACCTTTGGGACTTTTCCTCGCGAGTACGCGCCACTCAATGTGTGAGCCGGCATCAAGCGATTCGCTGCGCTGCAAAGCCGGACTGGTACCGCTGGCCGACTCGTACTGTGGCTTGAATCGGAATCGTTGAATTGGTTCTGCGGCGTACTGGGACTGGGTTGGGCAGTTTCGATTCGTTGTCCTCTCAGCAACTCGCAGACACCGCCTGTAGACACGCGTGGCAGTTTCGTTTTCAGTTCGTCTGCAGTCTCAGTTCCCGAGCTTGCAACTTCGCGGCTGCCAGTTGCTTCGGAATACCCTCTCCTGTTCCGAAGTACATCTCGTCCGGAGTCTGGCCTTTGAATGCCGAGTGTGGCAGGTGGCTGTTGTGCTGCTCGACGTAGAATGTGACCAGCTTCGTCACACTGGCCACCGTGTCCAACGTGTTCAGAAACAGCCACTGGTGCTTGATGACGCATCACCACGATTCAATCAATGAGTTGGAGTAGCGGATTTCTGTCTGGGCCAGAATGCGTGTCAGAAACCCGGACTCGACAAGCGTGTCGACCTCGCTGTTGTAGTTCTCGACTCCCCCATCGACGAGCAACTATGGCTTGTCACTGCTGCGCCCATCGAATGCCTCAACGAGCAATTCAGCTGTGACCGAGGGCATGAAGGAGTCGTTGACTCTCCACGCAAGGACTCTTCGTGAGAAGTTGTCAATCACTGCATGCAGATAGGCTTTGCTGCCGTCGAGGAGTCGCACGAGCGTGGTATCCACATGCCAGATCTCGTTGGGCCGAGTGGCTCTGATGCCGACCGTTGGCTTTGCGGGATGCACGCGTTGTCGTGGTCGACGCCAGTCGTGGGAACATACCAGTCGGTACCAAGTGGTCGGCGAGGCAAAGACGTTGCCGAGTCGTTGAGCCAGACGAGACAGAGTTCCTGTGGGGACGTGTCGATATTTATCTGCGGTGACTATGTCTCTGATGGCCGCGCTTTCTTCGCGAGTAAGCTGTTGAGGAGAGCTCTTTGGACAACACGACTGGTCATCAAGCCCGCATTCGTGTTTTCCCAGCCATGCGTAATAGCGTGTGCTCGACAGGCCGATGAGTTTCAGCGCACCGCGAAGTGGCCTATGCGCTCGTGCACGCTCGACGGCCTGCAGCAATCTTTGCTTCCTGGTTCCATCGGGAAGCCGAACTCTGTCGAAGGAGAACTCAGCCACCTTGATCGCCACGACCACAAGATGGAGCAGAGCCAGCAGTCGGGTGACTCGACGTTGCAGAGATAGCACTTCTCGTTGAAGTGCCTTGGCGTCGATATCGAGTACATCCATGGAGACCACGTTCGTTCTGGATTGCTTGAGCCAACCACGAGCTGTCGAACGTGGAACGTCGTATCGAACGGCAAGGTCAAGGTCACCGGTGGTTTGGATCAGACGCCGGAGGCGGTGATCGTACTGTCTTTGGGTGTGGGTATTCTCTGGCATGCGTTCATGATCATGCCCGTATCGGTTCGGGAAAACTCAAAAGTGGCAGCGACGAGTACTCGCGCGGTAAACTCCCAAATGTCGTGGTGAACAGCAGTGATGAGATGTACTATGGGACCGGCAAGCATATTCCGAAGCAACTGGAGGCCGCTCGACAGGCGGCAAGGCAATCACGCCTGAAAGCGAATCGAGCACTGAATTGTCAGAAGTGTGAGCCACTCGTCTCGCTCAGTAACTGAGGAGCCAGCAATTCCCCGCCAGGCATCAGCCCGCGGCAAAACCGCAGCATTGACACCGAAGGCCGCGATCATGAGTCGTCCGTGGAGACGGCAAACGCTACGTGACGACGAGACAACTAGAACTCTTGCTGAAGACGGGACTCTTCGCTGTCTCGGTGTCGAGAACTCGGACAGAAAATGTCAGAATGTCGTGACAAACAGCACGGTTGAGCCGGAAGGTATTCGGTTACAGACATCTAAGTTGTCTTTCAGGATAATAGATGGGATGAACACTATATCTCTCGCAAAGACTTGCGTAGTACTCGCCATTATCCTCGTCACTCTCATTGAGCATCGCTGTTTCGCCCAGGAAGCGAATCTCGAATCGCTGCGGCTTGAGCGTCAGCGGTTTCAGGCTCAGGAACTGATTACCGCGAAGCGTAACAGCTGGGTCTTCAAAGCTGGCGAGCCACCAAGGATCGTGTGGCGCGATGTTGACGAGGTCAGAAGGCTCGGTGTCAAAGAACCGCTGACTGTACGCTGGTTCAACGAGAAGCTCGAGGAGACGGCTGTCCCCGGCGAATCCGGTCGCTGGGGCGCTTGGGTCGAAGGCACGGCACCCAATGGCACACCGCTACGCCGTGCGTTCACCTTCTATACTCCGTCCGTAGATGCCTTCATCCTCTTTCTCCCCGAAATCACGTTTACCATTCCGCCGCTGCCTGACTTGCCCGCGACCGATGTGTGGCGGGAGCGTGAAGACGAGCTCTCGCGTTTGTCGACTGACCTGCTTCGCCGCCACTTTGCCGACGACGAGATGATTGCCATCACGCTGGCCGGGATTACGAATGCCGAGCCGCGCGGCCGTCCGCCGCGGTTTGCCGACTCGGTCGAAGTGCTCAATGAAGACTATCACCTGGCGCTAAAGCTGAAGCTGCAGAACTTGCAAGACAAGGTTCGTCCGCTTAAGCCGCCGCGCCACCTTAGTGAGCCAGCCAATACGTTACACGAAGGATCACTTCGCGACGCGGGCATGCTCGCCGACGCCAAGGCAAAGATCGACGCAGTCTGTCGTGATTGGTACGAAGATACGAAAGAGCCGTTCGTGACGCTCGTCGCCAGACACGGAGTGATCGTCACGCACGAGGCGTTCGGAAAGGATCGCGAGGGCAATCCCGTTGATCGGGACTATCGCTGCTGGGTCGGTTCCATCACGAAATGTGTCACTGCGCTGCTGTTTAGCCAGTTCGTTGACCAGGGGTTGATCAATCTCGACGACTCGCTCGCGGCGGTCTTTCCCGACTATCCGCAGAACAGTCCACACGTGCCCACGTTCCGCCAGTGTTTCAATCATACGAGCGGCTTGGCAGGCCACGGCGACTTCGGCGGCTTCCGCAACCCACATCTGGAGAACATCATTCTCAACGGTATCGACGTGAACGAGCCGAATGTGCGCTATGCCTATAGCGGTATGGGGTACGATCTGGCGGTCAAGGCCATGGAGATTGTGACCGGCAAGAGTGGCGTGCGGTTGTACGACGAACATCTGTTCCGGCCGCTGAACTTCGACGACGTGCCAGTAGGCAACGCCAGCGCGGACGGACAGTTTACCGCCATGGAACTCGGCACGCTGACACAGTTGGTTGCAAACCGCGGCAGCTACGGCGATTTGCAATTCATCTCACCGGAAACATTCGCCAAGCTCTTGCCGGCGCCTGTGCTCCCGCAACAAGACGGCTCAGCTGAACACGGCATCGGCTTGCATTGGTCCCGTAAGTTGAAACCCGACGCACCGCGCAACTCGCTGCAGCCAGAGAATCACATCTTCAGCCTGAACACAATCGGCCACGGCTCGTTCAGCGGTTGCATGCTGATGGTCGACCTCGACCAGGATCTCATCATCGCCCACGCTCGCCGCCAAACCGGTCCCCGCTGGGACGAATGGTCGATTCGTCTGTTTCAGGCCATCGCACAAAGCTTGAGTGACGAGCAGAGCGACAAGCCGTAACTCGACCTCTTTGAAATTCGCGTACTTGCACGACACTGTGGGGTGAAAAAAACTCCGCGGAAACGTAACAGCTTGACGTTAGCGATGTTGTGAGAAACAGCACGGATGAAGTTCATGCATCTCTCAATGATGAAATGTGTGAAACTTGCCTTCACCATGCGATCACCAGTTGCTTGATGCAAGAGGCAGACGTCATGGCCGCAAGGTGCGTTCGCCGCGATGACCGTTCAGCTGACTTTTTTAACCATACGCGTTTGATTCTTGTTGTTCGCGATTGATCCAACTTGCGAGGATTGCAAACGCGAGCTCGCAAGGCTGAAGAACGAATTTCATGAGTTGACACGGTTCGGTGAAGGGTAAAATCCTTCACCCTTGACTTGCGAACGCTAACGGTCAACATTCTCTGCCGATTCGCCGCGACGTGTCGATGCGATGAACGGCGATCATGCGGTTCAGCGAAACTTTGACGCCACCTGGGACGGTCGAGTTACTCGACCGCCGAGAGCGTCAAGATCCAATAAAACCCTGAAGTTAAAGCTCGGCCGAGTTTATTTACCATACGGGCTCCGTCCAGCGGCGTACGTTTGATCCAGGTATTGACGGGGTGTTCCGCCAGTGGCTCGTCTGACAACGCTGCGGTCCCGTGGAAGACCAGCTCTAACGTCACTACGACAAGCGTCGCGACCACGCAGCGTTTCATTCCGCTTTCCCCTTGGTGGAGATTGTTATTGATTCGTGGGGTCGTTGGTGACGGCCCGAGCCAGCCGCATGGAACTAGGTCTCCAAACCGCGCAGCGTGCCGGTGCTGGAAGAGAACTTATTCACGTTCATCCCCAGCCGTTGCAGCATGCTGACGTAGAGATTGGCGAGCGGATCGTTGTCGTTCTGGTTGAAGGCAAGATGCTGGCCGTGCCGGAAGCCGCCGCCAGCCAGGATGATCGGCAGGTTGCGATTGTCGTGGCCGCCGCTGTGCATGTGCGAGCCCATCAGGACCATGCTGCGGTCGAGCAGATTCGAGTCGCCCTCCGTCGTCTCCTTCAACCGGCGAATGAAATCGCCGAAGAGCTTCACGTGTTCCGCTTCGATGATGCCAAGCTGCTTGAGCTTCTCCGGGTCCTGGCCATGATGCGACAGGTCGTGATAGTTCATCGAGACGCCCGGCAGCGTGGCGACCGCGTTGGAATCGCCGACCGAGTAGGTGATGAGCCGCGTGGAATCGGTGAGGATCGAGAGGTACATTACGTCGTAAAGTTGCCGCGCCCGATTGATGATGTCGTTGCCGTCGCGGATGTCCTGAGGCGGGGTGACGTCCACCTTCGGCTTGGGCTTGTGTTGCCATTGCTCGGACTTGTGCAGTTGCTGTTCGGCTTCGCGGACGGCCGTGAAGTACTCATCAAGTTTCTGCCGGTCTTGCTGACTGACCCGGCTCTGCATCCGCTGTGCGCTGTCCAACACGGTGTCGAGCACGCTCCGCCCTTCGCGCAAGCGTTCGATCTGTCGCTTCTTTTTGTCCGGCCGACCTTCCAAGAACATCGCTTCAAAGTGCTTCGAAGCGTATCCGTGTGCCGGAACTTGCACACCGTTGGCCGACACGGAAAGTCCGCCGCCACCCAAGGCCATGTAGGCGAAGCGCGTCTGCAAGCCGATCTGTTTGGCGGCCAATTGGTCAATGGAAATCGAGTTCTTGAAGTTCGCCGCGCCAGGATGCGGCGCGCCGGTGAGCCAAGATTTGTGCGCCGCATGGCCGCCGTCGACTTCGGGATGTGACGTGCCGGAGATGAACGTAAAGTCGTCGCGCAGGTTGGCCAGCGGCTCAAGATACGGCGTCAGTTCGTAGTCACGGCCGCCGGTCGCCGGAATCAGATTGGGCGGATGAAACGACAGTTCGAAGTTAATCGCCACCATCCGCCGAGCCTCAGTCGTTTCGGCTGCCGATGAGGTGACCGTTGGAGTCATACAATCCAACGCCGGCAGCGCCATCGCGACACCTGCGCCGCGGAGGAAGACTCTTCTGAGGATACGATTCAACATGGTCATGCTCCGAAGAGGATTCTTTATGGTTGGCGAAACGTCTCGCTTTGCACAACTGCGTGGATCAGAGACCTCAGTCCATAGTGGTGTGATTCTACACTTTCCACAATCCGTTCGACCGCGGGTCTGTCCGAGAAACCAAGATGTAGGCCCAGAGAATAGGACAGCAACAGCCGAGTTAATGCTCGTGGCATCGCCGTGTTGTCTTTCAGCAGCAATTGTTTGTACTCGTGAATACCGGTGAACGGCTGACCGTCGGACTTCGTTCCCGATGCGTCCACATCCGGCCCTTGCCGATATTGGACATAGTGTTTCGGGGCTTGGGGATGCCGAGGTATCGTCAGGTACTTGCCGCTGCCGCGAGTACGATACCAATCGCGTTGGGCTCCAATGACGTCGAAGCTTTCCAACGCGAAGCCGGGTGGATCGATCTTGCGGTGACAGCGGTTGCAGCTTTCGTGTTCGCGGTGCTTGGCGAGTTGCTCGCGGATCGTCGTCGCACCGCGAATGTCCGGTTCGACAGCCACCACGCCTGCTGGCGGCGGCGGAGACGGCGTGCCGAAAAAGTACTTCAGAATCCACGCTCCGCGCAGTACCGGCGATGTACGTGTACCATCGGCCGAAACTTTCAACACGCTGGCCTGAGTCAGCACGCCGCCGCGAGGACTGTTGTCAGGCAAGTCGACTCGCCGCATCTCCAACCCGTCGACGCCTTCGATGCCGTAGAAATCGGCGAGTGGCTGATTGATCATCACGAAATCGGCATCAATGAAGTTCTGCACGCTGAGATCGCGATCGAGCAGTTCACGAAAGAACGCGTGTGTTTCGCCAAGCATTGACTGCCGCAATAGTTGGTCGTACTCGGGATAGAGACTTTGATCGGGGACGGTAAAATCGATGTCGTCGAGCCGCAGCCACTGACCGGTGAAGCTCTCGACGAACCGTTGCGATTTCGGATCAGCGAGCATCCGTTCCACCTGTTCTCGTAGCACGTCGGGGCGTCCCAATTCGCCGCGCTCGGCCAGCGCCAGCAGTTCCGCGTCCGGCAGCGAACTCCACAGGAAGAATGACAATCGCGAGGCAAGTGCGAAGTCGTCGATTCGTTGCGACTCGCGGCTTTGCTGACGCTCTTCAACCGACTCCTCCAGGTACAGAAACTCAGGCGCGCAGATGACGCCCTTCAACCCTCGGCGCAATGCCCCTTCAAACGACACGCCTTCGTCCAACGCTTGCTTGGCCAGAGCAACATACGGCTCCACTTCATCGCTGTTCACCGGCCGGCGAAAGGCTTCCCGCATGATGCGTGACAGAATGCCGCGAATATCCTCAAGCGTGCCGTTCGATGGATCGACGTTGCCGAACAACCTTGTGCGGCTGGGGGGCGGCCACTGCTCCAGCGGGCCTTCGATGTGGATGTCCCCTAAGAACAACCCGGCTCCCTCGTATTCGTCCTCCTTGACGCTCCACCAAGGAAAACCTCCGATCAGCCCGAAAGAAAACGTGTCGGAGTTTTCGACGGCCCGATCGGTCAGTTCAATCGTCGTGAGCTTGTCCGGCGGCACGGCAAAGAATCCAGCGACATGGCCCGGAATGCGGCCCGTAACGCCGCCGTTGACTTGCATGACGACCGGACGATCTGTTTGGATGGCTTTCGCCTGAATTCGCAAGCGGTAAGTCGCCGGTCCTGAAACACTGACGCCGTACAGCGGCAGATCTTTGGCACCGCTGAAGAGCACAACGCCATCAGGCAGGATGCGGTCGGCCGTGTCTTTCGACCGCAGGTCCTTAAAGTTCACGGTCTGATTGATGCGTCGCGGCGGCGCTGTCGCCGATCCGAACACCTGATCGAGCACGACGTCCGCAGCCTCGATATACGCGACCATTTGTTCCGCCGAAACGGACAAGTCGGAGCCGATCGTGTCGAACCCTTGTTCCGCGGAATCGTCCGGCAAAATGCTCTGGACGTCGACCACGATGTCGAACAAATCTCGCACCCCATGTTCATACTCTCGTCGGTTCAGCCGCCGCAGCACGACTTCGCGTTGGATGGCGTCGGCGCGAGTCAGTGAGTCGGCCAGCGTCTCTAGCAATTGTGCCTTGGCTTTGGCATCCGGCTGCTCCGCCGACTTCGGCGGCATCTCGCCAGTGGCAACACGATCATACAGATACGCCCAGCGACGCCTCACATCGGCGTCCGCAATGTCGGTCGACATCGTCTGCAGGTTGAGTCCGGCTTCGGGCTCGTCGCCCGAGTGGCAATCGAAGCAATGGCGTTCGAGAAAGGGCGTGAGTTGAGTGGGGAGTGTCGCGTCTGCGCAGGCGTACTCTGCGCTGGCAAGAGCGAGCACGACGAAACAGCTTGTATTGAGGCTGCGTTTTAACATGGCTTTACGGCGCGTTCGATTGCTTGACTGTCATTGCCAGCAGCCCTGCGAATGCGATCAACTTCATTAGCATGCTCCCATCCTGCGGCACGTCGCGCAACACAAAAGTGCGTCGATCATTGTATCTCGCCGTTTTGCGGCAAGCGATGCTGGATGCTTCTTCGCGGTTGGTGCAACAGTCGGCGCACGGATATTGGATGCATCGGATATGATGATTCGCTGGCAGGCCTTCCTTTTGCCAGGCCTCTTCTTTGGAGTAATGACATGCGACCATGCGTCGTCGCAATCGCGAGTTGCTTGAGTCTGTGGGACTTTCTTGGGCATGCCGGTGGCGCTGAGCCGCTTGCGAAAACACCGGTCGTGTTGTTTCGCGAAAGTTTTGACGATTCGCAATTGCTCAAGCGCGACTGGTATGACGGCAATCGATTCACAATCTCCACCAAGCAACCTTTTGAGGGTAACGGCTGCATCGAGTACGAGTGGAAAGCGAACACGACCACGCCAGCCAGCTCGTCGGGGATCCGTCGGCTCTTCGAACCGACCGATACAATCTACATTAGGTTCCACGTCAAGCTGTCTGAGAATTGGGGGTGGACGGGCCGTTCCTATCATCCACACTTGATGCACTTCATCACTACAGAAAATGGCAAGTATCACGGTCCGGCCGCCAGCCACCTGACATTGTACATTGAACCGCAAGACGGCCGTTTGCGGCTGGCAGCGCAGGATATCCAGAACAAGGATGCTCCACACGGTCTCACGCAGGGTCCCCTTCGCGGCGGCTACAACGGCTCCTTTTATGACAGCAAGGAGCGGCTGTTTGTTGACGACAAATGGCACACGGTCGAGGCGCTGTTCAAGCTGAACGCGCTCGACGTGGATCGCGACAAGCCGAACGCCGACGGCATCGTCCGAGGCTGGTTCGATGGCCAGCTGGTCGTGGAGCACACCAACTTGATTCTCCGTTCAACCGACTTTCCGAACATGAAGTTCAACCAGTATTTACTCACGCCATACTTTGGCCCCGGCCTGCTCCCGCACACGCAGTCGCTGTGGATCGACGAATTGGTTGTGGCCACCGGACGCGTCGGTGGCAGACAAAACGAAGGCGAATAGGATTGTCGTTCGAGTTAGATTGGTTCACGGTTGCTGTCGACCGAGGTTACCCGACCGATCAACGACGTTCTGAATTACACGCTGGTCATCGGCATCGCGAACCTTCGCCCCGACACGGGCCAGCACCGACTTGTAAGCATCCCCGGCGGACTGCGTATCAATCGGCTCAGCCGGAAAGCGGGTCGATGCGCGATACGTTGTCGGCGCGGGGCGACGTTCCACGCTCGTGCCGCCGACCTCTTCGTACGAAGTCACGTTCAGCCAGGGATCTTCCGTTCCCAGAGGCGTGAGCGGAGCAACATTCCCCGCCACGAACACTCGTGTACCCGCGGTCACATCGCGAGGAAACACACACCCTTTGCTTGCGGACGACTGTGGCCCGGCGACAAAAGTGTTGTTGACAAAATTGACATGGGCACCTTTTTCGATTTTGGCGGCGTTGTTGACACTCCAGTTGCAAATCACGTTATTCACTACGTCGTATGTGCCGCCTTCGAGCTTGGGATTGCGATCGGCGCTTTGGGCGAATAGACAATGGTGAATAGAGATGCGGTCCGAGCCGACACCTGACAGCCAGCCTTTGCTGTGGGGAAGCTGAGCCTCGGCAAGCAGGGTCCACTGGCAGGTAAGGTTGCGGACATCGCCCCAGGTGTTGAGAACCTCGTCGGTGGCCCACATCAGCGAACAGTGGTCGATCAATACGCGTTCGATCGTATGGCCGTCGTTTCCCCAAAACAGAAGACAGTCTCCTTCCGCTCCGCCTGTCAACACACGGATCCGCAAATTACGGATGATGATATCATCGCAGTCGCCACGGAACTGGATGCCGTGGTTCAACAGCGTGATGCCCGCACCCGGGGCAGATCCTGCGTCGATTGTCACACGGCCGTGCGTGCAGCGCAGCCGAGTTTTCAGCGTGATCGTGCCCTCGACTGCGAACACGATGGTCCGGGGTTCTTGCAGTGCGAGTGCGGCGCGCAGTGAACCGGGGCCGCCGTCGGCAAGTGTCGTCACGACAACCGTACGTCCTTCCGCTCCTCCTCCGCTTTTGCCGCCGAACCCTTCCGGCGGATCCCCGGCGGCACGATTCGGCTCAGCCGCCAAGACGGTTTGACGCGTCGTTGCCAGCGCCGCGACCGAAGCGATAATCAGGATGCAGGTAAAGAGTCGAAACATTTTCGGATCTCAATTGAAAAGGCGCTGCTGCAGTGTTTACCTTCCTTTAGAATGACCGATGACTTGCAGGTCAATCCGGCGGACTTGACTAACGACGTATGGTTCGAAATGCCCCCATCACAGCGAGATTTTCGGCAGCATCGTGGCTTGTCGCGGTAGTCTTGTCAGCATTTCCCCACTCGGCAGCAGCAGCCGACGAGACTGCACCTGCGTTCTTCACAAAGCATTGCCGGAGTTGTCATGGTGGCGTGGAACCGAAGGGCGAGTTTTCGCTCGACGCCCTGCAGCCGGACTTCGCTGACCAGGTCAATCGTGAGCGCTGGCTGCAAATCGTTGAACAGCTTCGCAACGGTACCATGCCACCGAAGGGAAGACCGCGACCGGCAGCGGACGAAATTGTGTCGGTGGTTGAAGCGATCAACAAGCAAGTCGCTGTCACCGAATCCGCTGCGATCGCCGCTCAGGGACGCACGGTCTTGCGACGCTTGAATCGGGCCGAGTATGTGAACACGGTGCGCGACCTGCTCGCGGTTGATGTGGAACTCAAGGATCTGCTCCCGCCGGACACTTCTATCACCGGGTTCGACAATAGTGCCGAGTCGATGCACGTCTCGTCGTACCTGATGAAGAGTTATCTGGACTCGGCGGAGCGCGTGATCAACGCCGCCATCGCATCGGGCCCCAAGCCTAACACGCTCAGCCGTCGTTTCGATATCAAGAACGAACGGACGGTCAAGGCGACGGGCAGCGTGTATCGCCACATCGACGATGGCGTCGCGATCTTCAGCTCGTGGGTTTCGGCAAACATTCAAGTCACGCTGTGGCAGTTTCAAAGTCGACAGCGCGGCAAGTATCGCTTTCGCATTTCAGGCTACGGTTATCAAACGGAGAAACCCGTCACGTTTCACATCATGGTCGGGCCGATGAACGCGGCGGCCCAGCAGGATCTGGTCGGTTACTTCGATGTCCCCGCCGGGAAGCCGACTGTTGTCGAATTCGATTTGTCGATGGAGCCAGCTCATACGATCCGTATCATCGCCGACGATCTGGGTGCGATTCCGCCTGACGTCGAGAAGGTCGGTGCGGAGAACTACAAAGGACCAGGACTGGTCGTGCAATGGGTCGACATCGAAGGACCGCTCGTCGATACGTGGCCACCCGCAAGTCATCGCATGCTATTCGGCGATATGCCGCAAGAACGCCTGGCGAACGGTTACGGCCGACGCGAGGTCGTCTCGCAACAACCGCTCGTCGATGCCGAGCGGATTTTGCGCGACTTCACGCGCCGAGCCTTTCGCCGCAGCGTCACCGACGCGGACATCCAGCCGTTTCTGGCTCGTGTCCAGGCTAAGCTGGACGAGAATGCGTCGTTTGAAGAAGCGATGCGCGTCGGCTTGCGCGCCGTGCTTGTGTCGCCTCACTTCCTATTCCTCCGCGAGAAACCGGGGAAGCTGGACGACTTCGCTCTCGCCTCACGTTTGTCGTATTTTCTGTGGAGTTCCATGCCGGATGATCAGCTCGCGGCTTTGGCCGAGCAGGGAATGTTGAACCAGCCCGACACGCTCCGCCAGCAGGTCGAGCGAATGCTGCGTGATCCGAAAGCCGCAGCCTTCACGGAAAACTTCGCGGGGCAATGGCTTGGCTTGCGAGCGATCGACGCGACCATGCCCGATAGGATGTTGTACCCGGAATACGACGACGTGCTGAAAGTCTCGAGCGTCAAGGAGACGCTGCTCTTCTTCGACGAACTGCTGAAGGACGACCTGAGCCTGACGAACTTCGTGGCATCGGATTTTTCGATGCTCAATGGCCGGCTGGCCGAGCACTACGGCATTTCGGGCATTGAAGGTATGGAGTTCCGCAAAGTACCTCTCGCGCCAAACAGCCGTCGCGGTGGAGTGCTGACGATGGCCAGTGTCTTGAAAGTGACGGCAAACGGGACCACGACTTCACCAATTCTTCGCGGCGCCTGGGTCTTGGATCGGATCCTGGGCACACCACCGCCGAAGCCAACTGTCGATGTGGAAGCGATCGAGCCCGATATCCGAGGTGCCACCACGATTCGAGAGCAACTCTCGAAACACCGTGACAACGCCGCCTGCGCGAGCTGTCACGCGCAGATTGATCCGCCGGGTTTCGCTCTGGAAAACTACGACGTGATCGGAGGCTGGCGCGATCGTTACCGCAGCATTGGCCAAGGCGAGCCGGCGTACGTCAATGGTCAAAGAAAACGTTACTTGAACGGCCCTGCCGTGGATGCAGCCGACGTGCTCTCGGACGGCAGGCAGTTCAAGGACATTTACGAGTTTAAGCAGTTGCTGTTAGAAGATAAGGATCAGTTGGCCCGAGCGCTTGCCGAAAAACTTCTAACTTACGCCACCGGTACGGCCCCCACGCGAGCCGACCGTGCCGAGATTGATTCGATCGTTGGTCGTGTGAAAGAAAGGAACTACGGCTTCCGATCGTTGATCCATGAAATCGTGCAGAGCAGCGTTTTTCAGATGAAATGAGAAGAGGACATCCCATGAATGTTTACCGCCGCCAATTCCTGCGTGCCGCGGGCATTTCGATGGCGCTGCCGTGCCTCGACTTCTTTCTGCCGAGGCAGGCCATGGGAAGCGCCGTCCAGTCGAGACGTCGCATGGTCTGCATCTGCGCACCGCTGGGTTTTTATCCGCCGAACTTCTTTCCCGAACAGACCGGCCGCGATTACGAACTGACGACCCACCTGGAACTGCTCAGCGATTATCGCGACGACTTCACCGTCATTTCCGGTTTGATGCACACGGGGAACAGCCCCGGCTTCGCTCATCAGGCGACAGCCAGTTTTCTGACGGGAGCCGAAGGAGCTGGACGTCCCGGTTTTCGCAATTCGATCTCGCTCGACCAGTTCGCGGCCGAACACATCGGTGACCAGACGCGCTTTCCCACTCTGACGTTGTCGGGTGAGGGGCTGGGACTTGCATGGACTCGGACCGGCGCACAGATCCCGGCCGACAATTCGCCTTCGCAAGTGTTTGCCCGACTGTTTCTGAAGGGGGCCGACGACGAAGTCCAGGCTCAATTAAAACGTCTCGAAGAAGGCCGCAGTATTCTGGACGATGTTCGAAGCCAGGCCGCCGATTTGCGTGCCTCGCTCGGCGCGAATGATCGCGAGAAGCTAGACGAGTACATGACCAGCGTCCGCGACCTGGAACGCCGTCTGCACAACGACGAACAATGGCTCAAGCGGCCCAAGCCCATCGTCGACGCCGCTCCACCCACCGATATTGCCAACGCCTCGGATCTCATCGGTCGCACGAAGCTGCTGTTTGATCTGACACTTCTCACCCTGCAGACCGATTCCACGCGATTGGTCACCATCATGCTGCAGGGATCGACCACTGCTCCGCCGATTCCCGGCGTCTCGCTCGGCCATCACGACTTGTCCCATCACGGCAAAGATCCAAACAAACTGGAACAACTGCAAATCGTCGAAGTCGAGACAATGAAGACCGTCCGCGACTTCTTGGCAAAGCTCAAGCAATCGCGGGAAGACGAGTCGAATCTGCTCGATCGAACTTCGGTCTTCCTGGGCAGCAATCTCGGCGACGCCAGCAGTCACTCGGTCAAAAACCTACCGGTGCTGTTGGCCGGCGGCGGATTCCGGCACGGCCAGCACCTGGCATTCGACCCGGACAATCCGCCACCGCTATGCAACCTGTTCGTAAGCATGCTACAGCAACTGGGTATCGAAACGGATCGTTTCGCCAACGCGACAGGAACGCTTGCCGGACTGGGAGCTGCCTGATCGAATGTGTCGGGACACATCTCTGCTTTCATGGAGGGATAGGTGATCAAGGTGAAAGCATTTCAACTCTCGCTTTGTCTAATGCAGTCATGAAACCCCGTAGGGCGTAGGGTCAAAAAACACGGCCGACCATGTAATTGTCGATGGTTTCCGGACTTTTGCCTTAGAACATCGCGTGGATTTCGGCCGACTTGGATTGGGCATTTCGCCATTGCATGGATGATACAGAAGGCACAACCGGCACGATCAAAAGAGGATTGCTGCGCTGCGACGGTCGGACTTGATTGAATCGACGAAGCGGTCAAGCCATGGTTCATTAGGCTTCCACCTTTGATACCACCAGGGCGCGACCATGACTTTCGTACTTCAACCGTGGCAACTGTACTTGGTCATCGTCGCCGGCTGGATTCACCGCCAGCAGCAAGAAGTGATCGAGTACTTACGCACCGAGAACCAGGTACTTAAAGAGAAGCTCGACACAAAACGCATCTTGCTCAGCGATGACCAGCGACGGCGATTGGCGGTCAAAGGCAAGATCCTTGGGCGTAAGTGACTCGAAGAGGTCGGAACACTCTTTACACCCGATACAATTCTACGGTGGCATCGGATGCTTGTGGCGAAGAAGTACGATTACAGTGAACGACGCCAAAAGGTTGGACGACCGGTGCTGCCCAAAGAAGTCGTTCAACTCGTGCTGCGATTTGCAAGCGAGAATCCAAGTTGGGGTTATGATCGGATTGCGGGAGCCGTGCAGAATCTTGGTCACGACGTCTCCGACCAATCCGTCGGCAATATTCTCAAGGAACATGGCATCGAGCCGGTGCCCACTCGTGCCCGAACAACGAGTTGGTCGACGTTCCTCAAGGCTCACTGGGACGTACTGGCCGCTATCGATTTCACCACGATCGAGGTCTGGACCAAGAGTGGTCTCGTCATTTATTACTTGCTGTTCGTGATGAAACTGAAGACGCGACGGGTTCACTTCGCAGGTTATACGGCCCATCCGGACGAAACCTGGATGAAACAGATGGCTCGGAATCTGACGAACTGTGAAGACGGATTCCTCAATGACAATCGCTACCTGCTCATGGATCGCGACACCAAGTTCTGCGAGTCATTCCGAGACTTCCTTGGCAATGAGGGCGTCGAAGCGGTGCAGTTGCCTCCGAAGAGTCCCAACTTGAACGCCCATCTCGAAAGGTTCATGAGAAGTATCAAATCCGAGTGCTTGGAGAAAATGATCTTCTTCCGTGAGAACATGTTGCGAAACGCTGTTCGCGAATATCTTTCCCATTATCATCACGAACGAAATCATCAGGGGCTCGACAACACGATCATCGACCCTAAAGACGAAGTCGGGAAGATTTCAGGCAAGATCGAATGTCGCGAGCGGCTCGGCGGCATACTGCGATACTACTATCGCGACGCTGCGTAACTGGTGATCGAAGTCAATGCGCAGTGCGCCTCTACGCAACCGGTCTGCGCCAACAGCGGCACCAACTCTGCTGACCCTCTGATTCAGACGCTGCGCAACTGAGTCAGACGCCAGATCGGCTGACATCCAATTGATTTCGTGATGCTAAAGCTAAGTTCTCAAAGAGCGAACTGTGCATTCGAGTTGTTTTACCGTACGCGAGCAGAAGTTGAGTTGTCAAAGAACGTTGGAAACGGGCCTTGTCCGCCCGCCATCAACAGCGGCATCCTTGTGACGCTAGTTGATCCAGTCTTCAATTCGGAGGTTGGGAATTGGTTCGAAGTCGCGAGTGTTTGCGGTGATCAGGAGGGCACTGTGCTTGACAGCAATCGACGCGATCTTGAGGTCCATTGTTCCGGTCCTGATCTTCTGTCTTCGGTAACCGTTGAACAGTTGAGCCGACGGTTCATCAAAAGGTAGAACGGTCCAGTAGCTGTAGAACTCAATCAGGCCGGTCAACTCCGCGTAAGCTGGCACCTGCTTTACCGGCTCTTTGAATCGATTGATCTGTGCCAGCCATCCACGCAATTGTTCTTCGAGCGTGATCACCGTCGTGGCGAAGTCCTGATCCTGTGAGTCCGCCATCCGTCGAGCCAGGCGGCCGAACCTCTCACTGTTCGCATACTTCAGTGTATTGAGATGGTCGGTGTCAAGAATGATCATTTGACGCCTGTGTTCGGTCTAGCTCACGAATCCGCTGGCCTTCCTCGTCGATCTGCTTCATGAGTGGATGATCGTCAAACATCCCCAACGACTTTCTCCAGTCCTTCTGACCGTCGGTTCGCGAAGACGAAGCTTGAATCTTCTCGATCACGTTCCGCATCTGCTCTTCCAACGCTCCAACTCGCTCTTCGAGAGGTGTATCGGGCATGCCTTTTTCCTTTCACTTCAGAGTTGATTCGTATTCTACCCATACCTGATTATTGATGCCGGAGCAACGGCAAACAGACGCCCGGGCCCTTCGACCGTCTCGGGGTACTCAACGCTGCTAAGACCGAGCTCGTTCGAACGACGGGAAGTTTCAACCTCGTTGTTGAGAGAGGAGTTCCCCGGTCGACGGCTGGCTTATGAACCGACCGACGCGGATCCCACCGTGGCTGAACCGTCTGATAGCTAAGAGAAAGCTGTCTCCAGGCCGCGCAATCGCGCGGTCGGAAGCTTTGCAGGACGGATCACGCTGCCGCCAAGGTAGAGGTCAGCGACAACAATCAAGGAGCGATCGGCGAATTGATAGACCCACCGGCTTGGCTTTCAGGGCTGATGGCAGAAATTGGTCGCCATCATGTGGGCATCACCCTTGGCTTGGCGATGAGCCGTTTGGAGCGGTCGTGCAAAAACTGGCATCAACTCGCGGAACTGTGTGGTATCTTTGGCACACCGCTCGCCAATCAGGATGGTGCCTACGATCCAATCGATTACAACGACGGTTTGTTGGTTCTGTGCGGAATGATGAGTGAAGCGGAGCTGCACGTGATTCGTTCGAGTTTGCATGACGGCAGTCGCGCGGTCGCGAGATAGCTTTCTCTTGGCTATCAGACGGTTCAGCCACGGCGGGATTGGCGTCGGCCGGTTCAAACTTCCGCGCGTGACAGCCTCGCATGAACGCATGGGCGATATGCCAAATGGATTACTTGTTCAGTCCGTTAGTGAGTCGATACAATGTGGCGCCATGGGAAAGAAGAGACAGTCGAAGAAGCCTAGACGCACACCAGTCACTCCAATTGCGGAGAGGATCACATGGCTTCTTGATCATGTTTGGGCCTCGAATTGCTCTGCGATGTCGCGTGACGTTGGGTGTTCGCCGTCCGTCATTACGAAGATTGCGGCAGGTAGACAGTCGGCTGGGCGTCGTCTACTCACCGCGATAAGCGCTCACCCAAAGGTAAATCCCTCCTGGTTGCTCAGTGGCGTTGGTGAGCCGCTGCTTGCGGACAGCCCGGAGGCGCCTGCCGCAGGCTGGCCTCTGTCGATTTCGCGGCAACCACTGCCGGGCGCGCCAGCCAATAGCCCGGGTTTGCTCAGCGGTGAATCGTTGCCTACGGCCGGCGCTTTTTTCAGGGAGACGCGTTACTGGATTGAGGTGCAACCAAGAGATCCACTTCTTCGCATTCGACACCTTAAGGTTGCGCCGAAGGACCTACTGTTGATCGAGACCGATGCGAGCTACTGGGGTCGGATGGACCTTGTTCAACAACGCATCTGCGTGGTCGAAATGCGGGGACAGGCCCAACTTGCCTTGGTGCGTCACCACGAGGGCGAGCCTGATGATCCAGGTGACTACCTCTATGTTGAGTTGCCCTACCCGGAAGATGAACCGGGCGACAAGCTGATCGTAGTTCGCCTGCGCCCAGACGGATCCACCGAAACCAAGGTGCGGGAGCCCGCTCCACCCCTGCCGCGCACAAAGACAATATCCACTAGGCAGATCTTGGGTGTGTGCCTGATGCTGGTTCGTCGCTAAGTGCTTGTCTGATAATACGTTCCGGTTGCCATTAAGACTGATATTGCCAAATGGCACAATATTGTCGTACGATTATTCGGGTTCGAGACTATCTTGATTGGGAACGCCGTGCCACGAACCGAACCAACACCCACCGAATCAATCCTGCAACGAGTTCTCGAAGGAACTCGCGTCGCATCTCCACCGCCCGTGTGGGACACTCTGAACCCCGTTAAGAGCATTCGCCAGCTACCAGACGACTTACCGGCCCTCATTGGCGCGCTTGAGGAGGAGTTTCCCGAAGAGGATCTTGAAGCTTCGGGCGCATTCCTTCCGGCTTCGAACGACGAACTTCATTTGTCACCGGTTCTTGCTGGTTCGCCGCCAATCTTTATGGTGCTCAGGCGCGAACAGGATGGCCACCCCTTCGATCTTGTCAGCCACGAGGGATCCGTCACCACGGATGATCCGCCGGCATTCCATGTAAGTGACGACCACTACACGAGAACTTGGAGTGGTCGCAAGAAGAGGATACTTGTTGGGTTCTCGATGCTCGACGTTATGGTGTTGCGCATGCTGCGAGTGCCATGTTCGCCGTCCGCCGGTCTTGAGCAAATGGACGGCGAGCAAACACGGCGACTGCTTGATATCCAGGTCAAGGGAGGCAGCAGCGCGCAGCGGCCTGAGAGTCTGGCGGCTGTTTGTCGTGGTGGGTTTCGCCTCACGCTGGTGGGTTGGCAAGTTGCCGAATTAGTGAATGAGATTCCGGAAGGGTTGCACGAAGTCGTTGCACACCTTCTAGGCGCCGAAAAGGCATATCAATGTGACACACATGACAGCGTCGACGTTTGGAGGCCGTCGGCTGTCGATTGGGATCAGATTCAGGCAGCAGTAGAATTCTCCGACCGGGATTTGATTCGTCGGTTGATGTGGAAGAGCATTGCCCGGTCAACTGTCTCGCTCAAGCAGTTCGAAAAGGTGATAGCGCCCGAAAAGGTCGATTATGCTACCGCGCGAGTGGAGTTATTGCGCGCGATCAAGCGCGCCAGAAAAGTTGGGCTGCATACAGAGGAAGTAACGGCGAGACTGGAGGCGCTGAATCGCGCATTCGACAAGACGATTGTTGACGCAATAATCCGTGACACGATGTCCGCGTCGGATTCTGTCGGCCGCTCACTGTTTCTGGCAGCTGCCGAGTTGATGGAGCACTGGCATCACTCAAGTGAACTGATTCTATCGGCAAAGCCCAGCCACGATGGCCGATTGTACAAACGGGAGAAAGTTCTTCAGCCAGAAGAAATGGCCGAACGGTTGCGCGTTGTGAACGGCCTAGTCAAGATTCAGAGAGAACTCACGAGACGCAAGTAGTTGGGAGACAATCGATGGAACAAAACAATGGTGCTTGGTTGGAGATGCATCACAGTTTGAAAGGCCCTGACTTTCGTTGGCAGCTCGCAGACAGATTCCGCACGCTGTCAAGGAAGAACGAGCTCTGGACCTGGCTCGACAAACCAACTCAACAAGCGATTAAGTGCCTACGCGAGATGCGGCGCGACGAACGAGGAACTGGCCGAGCCATCGAACGGTTTCCGGTTGTTGCAGCAGCGTTTGAGCTACAGCGAAACGAAAAGGCCCTTGAGACGCTGAAGCTTTCTATTCTCGGGGATCTGCCTACCGACGACATCAGCCAGCGGATGAACATCGATCAGGCAGTGATGGAGACAGCGGAGCTACTATTCTTCGATATTCGCGACAAGCGAGGAGCGACGAGTTGGATGACGTGCCACGTCTTTATGCCGGCGGTTAAGTGTGGGAGCATGGAGCTCGCGGCCAAGATGAAAGTGGCCTTCTTTGGCGGGCCGGTGATGGCGAACGCCGTACTCGACGCCCAAGAACATCTGCCTTTCGATGAGGCTCAGCGCGTCGTCGACCAAGAAGTGCTGCTTCACGGAAAACTTCAAGCGGCGCTCGAGTTCAAATTGAACGAGGCGACAGCACCTCAGTTCTTGAAAACGTACCTCGATTACGACCTCGCACGGCAGAAGCTCGCGTTCGCGCAAGAAAAGTTTAAGCATAAGTGCGAAGTTTCGCAGCGTAAACATGAAGCGGGGCTGCAGTCGAAGCGACAGGTTGCCGACGACAAGGGGAGCGCCGCGCGACCGGAACCCCAGGACGATGTGACGCGAAGCAACGACGATGTACTCAAGACAGTGCAGCTGGTTGCTTAGAAAGTTTCTTATGACACCGTCTGCTACAAACAGTGTTTTGACGGACTCATGCCCCTCAGGACAGTATCCGGCGCTCGCTGCGCTCCGGCTGGATAATAACGATCTGGAGGCACTTAGTCACCAGGGCTTTATCTGCCGAGAAAGGCGGGGTGACAGGGTCTACCACAAGTTGCGGTTTCGCCGCAATGGAAAGCAAGTTGTTCGGTATATCGGTAGCGCTGAGCGTGCCACTGTGGTCGAGCGAGAGGTCTCGGCTTTGCAGTCTGAGGCCACAGCTTTCCGCGAGTTGAACGCAGCTGTCAAGATCGCGAACAAGATGCTGCGAGACAGCAAGACGCAGCTCGAACCTATGCTCGCATCATACGGTTATGAGTTTCACGGGCGGTCAATCCGCCGCCCGCGGAAGCGACTTGATGATGCTCCTGTTACAAAGAATCAAGGAACAATCCAATGAAGAAGAAGGATGCTGAATCGCGCACCGTGCCGTCCGTCACTAAGGAGCAACGCGGAAGTGGTAAGGACACGGTCGATGCTGCCCACAATCATGAAGCGCGCCTTAGTCGTGTGTTCGACTATCAAGCCAAGTCGCTGGCAAAAGAGGATGATCTCGAGGCCAATCTGGGCTCGATCAATAGCGGTTTGATGCGGATCGCGATATGGTTAGACGAGGCAGTCGATCAAGTTCTCGAGAGTGGCCCGCGGACCGTCGAACGCCTTACACGCCTGCTGCCAGCCATTGACGCTCATTTGAGGGTAACGCGGCAAGTGGATCGTTTCGCACAGCTAGAAATCAGAGCTGTCGAGTCTCGCAAGCCGCGAATGAGATCGAATGCAGGAGACTCGCTTCATACGCTGAACGCTCCATCCCTGCCGTTGAGCCAAAGCGAAGAAACGTGATTGTGATACCCACATCCGCGTGGCCACTCGAGGTAGTCGCATGGCTTGGGGAACTTCGCTCTGCGGTACGAAACTCCGCCTGTGAGAACAACAAATACAGAACGCAATTGTGATGTGCCAAACTTTGTGTCAAAAACCGGTCCGTTGGCCAACCTTTATGTCTCAACTGGGACAACCTTTGTGTCCGGGCGAGCCGTAAGTTGGTATGGTGTCGTGGCGGTCGTGACAAGCTTTGTGTCAAACACCATGCGTTGGTTTTTGACATAAAGGTTGTCATTTCGGACACAAAGTTTGTCACGATTTGACACAAAGGTTGTCCCGGATCCCCCCAACAATGGTGGATAAAGTGTCTGTTCACCACTGGGTGGCGATTTTGCGTCTTACTCAGGGCTTTGCGCGCACAGGATGGGCGACTGACGGGACACCGACGCTGTTTGGGGATCTGCGAAAACGCCGTCGGTCTTTTCGTCCGTTTCTGTAAGAGTTTGTCAAGCGGAAACGGTTTCCATTGAGTTGAGCGCGTACGGATAGCGCTTTGCGTTGTCGCATGATTTGGTGATCGAGTTGGTGGAACGTGTAGTTAACGGTGGAATAATTCGTATTGAGATTCGTTTTGGTTGTCGTCGCTGCGGGAAGTTGCGATCGATCTTGTCAATGCGCGATTGCTCCCAACACATTTCTTCGCGAGGTACCGCCCCCGGTGCTCCGGGAGCAGCTCTGCCTCGTCGTGGCAGATGCTGATGTTTCTGTTGCGAATTCCTCCCGAGAGGGCCACTCCAATCAACGTTTCGTGCAGTTCACAGAGCTTGGCTCCACGACTGCATCCACGGACGAAACCGAGTTGGCCCAAACGGGAGGGATCTCGAGTTGCGCTAGGCTACTCGGATCGAACAACCACTACCGAATCTTGGTTTGGAAAGTCTCCTTTTTCTTCACGTTGATTTGTGACCTTTTTTCTCTTGAGGTGTATCTTCTGGCCGGCTCCGTCCGGCCATCGCTCAGGTGACGGCCGGGGAGCGACACTCCGCGAACTTCTTCCGCTCTGTTAGCATGTGCCACATGATCGTGGCGACTTTTCGCATCACGGCCACCCGTGCAATCTTGGCTCCCCGTCTGCGTTTGATGCGTTTGAACTATTCGCGCAGCCGTGGGTCCTTTCGCAAGACGTTGTAGGTCATTTGCGCCAGCAGCCACCGCGCCATGGTGCTGCCAGCTTTGGTAATACTTCCCAGACGTTGGTTGTGCTCGCCGCTGTTGCGACAACCAGGTGTGAGTCCCCAATAGTTCGCCAGGCTGTGCGCACGAGGAAAACGCTGGACGCGACCAATGCGACACGCCAGCGACGTGGCGATAAACGCGCCAACGCCCGGTATCGTCGAGAGCAACACGGCGTCATCACTGCTGACACAACGTGCGGCAATGTGCTGCTCTAGATCCGCGATACGCTGTTGGATGCGTTCCAGATCGGAAAGCAAGTGGTCCATCTCCAAACGGTCGATCTCCGGCAACACCAGTTCCTTGAGCCAAGCAATGGCGGGCTTCGTGGGGAATGTCTTGGTGGGCATCTCCCATTGAAGGTTGTGCCGCCTGAGGACGTGACGGATCGTATTGATGATGCCAGTCCTGACTCGGCCGGCGTCTCTACGGAGTGTTGTCAAACGCCGATTCTCTTGGTCTGTGGTCGAGGTGATGTTGACCTGCCGCAGCCCACGGACCGGCTTGCCCTCCGCCAGGCGACTGCGGTTGACCCACAGCAGTTCGCTGAGCGCTGCCGCATCGCGTCGATCCGTCTTGCGGTTGCTTCGGTCGTGCGGTTGGATCAGGATCACCTTATGACAACGGTAGTCTTGCAGCATACGAATCAGCCAATCGTTGAACCCACACACTTCCAGGATGGCCATGAACGATTCACCGCTCTGCAATCGCTCGCGGGTTAAGCGCTGAAAGAACTCATTGACCTTCTCGGGCCTTGTCGAAACCTGCCGAGCCATCAGAACGTCACCGTTCTCATCACGGAGCGAAATCGTAATTTGACGTGCGTGTTGGTCGATTCCGAGGTACAACATGTCTGGTTCTCCTGTCGTTGGGAAAAAGGTAGATGCTTCCCAAATATGCGACAGGAGAGCCGCTTTTCGACAAACCCCACTCTTTCATAGATATCAACGCCGTTGACAGTTATGGCAAGCTGGCGAAGATCACGGCACACCGATGCGGGTAAGCGGTCGGCCTTTATACCCAGTGATCGACGATCTTCGGAAGAAAAACTCGCGAGCCGATCGGTCCGAGTTGCGGGGCACTAACTTGCTTCGGGAGGGGTGACCAGAGCGGTTTGGACGCCGTCATCGGCCACCGAGAGGCCTCGACGAAGCTCTTGCTGCTCGTGTCAGAGCACGACCATGCCTCGCCCTTCCGAGCGGGCTATTTGCGACGTAGAAGGTCATACGGTGACGTCTCGTCGTGCGCATGAGTTGCATAGCATTCAGGTTCCATCAATACTGAGGGTGCTATTGATTTTCAAGACTTCGCGCGATTGTTCTGCATACCTCTCCCGCCCGACTAACGTCTGTTTGGCCGGCCTGTTTGGCGAAAGATTCAGATACGATGCTTGGAACCGAGGAACGAGGCCTTCAAGCCCTGGTTCAGAGGATACTCTGTCGATACGAAAAGTGCTGCTCGCGACGCCGATCGCGACGCGGTCGGCGTGCGTTCGGTGATGCGGGGGCAATCTTGGGCGGCGAACAACTCGAAGCCCGCTACCTGCTGACCACCTTCGTCGTCGATACGATTGAAGATGAAATTATTACCAGGCTTACATGCCCGGATGGCAAAGTGTCGTTGCGGGAAGCGATCCTGGCGGCGAACCATGATAGTCAGCTTGACCGGAGCTTCGGGTGTAGTTCGCCGGGATCCGACGTGCCGGCTGGGTCGGGTGCCGACACCATCACGTTTTCCCCGGCGCTAGCGGGAGAGACGATCACGCTACTGGACATCATCACCATTTCAGACGACTTGACGATCACAGGACTCGGAGTCGGAAACCTCTCCATCGAAGGCCCAGCCGACCAAGTCGAAAACTTTACCTTCTCTAGCGAAGCTTTCAAGGTCGATGATGAGGATCCGGACACGAAAATTAACGTACAGATAAGCGACCTTACTTTCAGTGGAGTTGGCGGTGTCGAGGCACTGACAATCCGAGATGTTGAAGTTGTGAATGGGGGGGGGATCTCCGGCAGTACGCTCCATGTCTCGAATAGCGTTATCGATGGCAACGTCAGAGGAATCGGTGCCCAAGCGGGAACGATCACCGACACGATCGTCAGGAATAACATTTACGGCGGAATATTTGCGAATGGAGATGACCTAACAATCACGAACAGCGTGATCCAAGACAATAGTGGCGGAGGACTTTTTCTCACCGGTGACCGGGTTAGCATCGACAACGTGGTCGTCTCGAACAATCAGGGCGGCATACTGGGCTTCTCAGGATCTGGAGGAATTATCGCATACAATATCGCAGACCTTAGCATCACGAACAGCGTGATCACCGGCAACTCCCGGGGCATACATGCCAACGGGAACGTCACAAACGTTAAGCTTTCGAACAGCATCGTGGCTGACAACGACGATGGAATTCGGAATATGAGGGGAGCAACAGTTGCTATTGACCACACGACGATCAGTGGGAACGGAAGCCAAGGTAACGGAGGCGTTCTAAACCTTCCGGACTCCTACCTCACGCTTGTATCAAGTACCGTTGTTGATAATACCGGTGGGTTCTCGGACGGAGGAGGTGGCATCTACAACAACGGCACAGCGACGATTATCAACAGCACCATTAGTAACAACGTATCGAAGAAAGGCGGTGGTGGCATCTACAATGTCCCTCGTGCCGAAATGGGGAACGGCACCGTAGTGGACGCAGGTGTATTGACCATTACGGGCAGCACCATCACCGAGAACTACGCGCCTGGAGGAGGTGGCGGACTGCGTGGTGCATCTGCTGTCTTGATCTCGACAATTGTTGCGGGAAATCATGCCGGAATAGAAACTATCGTCCCCGACGACCTTGCGGCTTATGGCTTCGACGCAACTCCCCCATCGCCGAGCTTCAACAATCTCATCGGAATCCAGTTAGGAACCTCTTCTGAAGACTTGTTAGTCGACGGCGTGAATGGCAACCAAGTCGGCGTGGTCGATCCCTTTCTAGGACCGCTGGAGGACAACGGCGGTCCGACGATGACGCACGCTCTGCTGCGAGGAAGTCCAGCTATCGATGCCGGGCTGAATCCACTGGGACTTGCTATGGACCAACGTGGCGAGCCGAGGACGTTAGGGCAGGCTACCGATATCGGGGCGTTCGAGAGTCCGTTACCTCAACTACCTCCCTCGGAACTCCTGGTGAAGAGCCTGCGCGGTCAAGGTGACTCGGTGGTGCTGACATACGAGTTGACCGAGGCGGTATCCGATCCCGTCGTCTTTGGTTTCGTGCGATCCGACGACGATTTGCTGAGCATGGATGACCAACTTTACCCCACCCTCACGGTCACTCCCGCAGACCTATCTAATGCGCTCGCCGCAGGCGAACACCAATACACGTTTTCACCCGACCAAGTTCCGCACTTGCTGCCGCTGATCAACGATCCCGAAATTGCAAGCATATACGTCATTGGTGGGGAAGTCATTCAGCCGACCGTGGAAACCTCGTTTAAGCCTTACCGCGGTGCCTATCAGGCAGCGCCTACTGAACGAGCAATTCTCCGCACAGGTCCGTTGTCCACTTCGCTTACAGTGGCCCCAACGCAAATTAGCGGTGAACTCGAGCTCAACTTCCAATTCGACACGGCGACAGGTACAGAAGATTTTAACGCGACGGTCACTTCGCCTGCCGACATCGTCATCATTGCTTCCGACAGCGACGATTTCATTCGCGTTGATCCCAACCTCACCGTCGATACGATCATTGACGCGGGGAACGGTTTGAATCTGGTGGTCGGCGGTGCCGGTAACGACGAGATCACGGGCGGAGACGATATCGACGTGTTGCTCGGCGAAGGATTTGAATTGGAAGTTGCTACGCTGAAGGACTTCCTTGATAACTTGGCGATGGGCAGGATTAATCTGGCCACACTTTCGCTGGAACCTGTCGGCATGGGCAACGACATCCTGCGCGGTGGAGACGGCTTTGATGTCTTGATCGGTGGTCCCGGCACGGACGAGTTGCGATCAGGAGCCGGCGGCGGGTTGTTGATGGGTGACGGCTTCAGGGTCGAGGCCGCGCTGGACTATGACTTGTCCTTGTTGCTCAACGCTCCCGACTTGGACGCCGCCAAACAGGCGTTCTTTAAGGCTTTTGGTTTCAGCGCCGAGATCGCGTTGGCTGGAAACGGCGACGACATGATCTACGGCGGCAGTGGAATCGATGTTGTATTCGGAGGCGACGGCAACGATACGTTCGAGGCACTCGACCCGGAGGACAACGCGTCGAGCGGGGGCATCGTCGACGTGATCTTCGGCAATGACGGCGACGACACGATCAATGATCGGGCGGCGAATTTTACGCTGGCTGTGGGTGGAGCCGGTGACGATGTGCTGATCGGCGGGATGTCGGCGAGTTTCCTGATCGGCGGCGACGACAACGATACGCTGGCCGGCGGTCCGGGTGTGGACGTGTTGCTTGGCGATACGCTCGACTTTGCGGCAAGCTCCAACATTGCGAAAGTTCTATCCGGCTTTGGCGACGGGAACTTGTCGTTCGACGTGCAAATCGGCCCCGGTGATCCGGAGATCGCGGGCAACGATGTGTTGTCGGGCGGACCCGGCTTTGACTTTCTGGTCGGCGGTTATGGTGACGACTACCTCGAAGGCGGAGATGGGGCGGGGCTGCTGTTCGGCGATACGTTCAACTTCTCGGCGTCGCTGGGGATCAACTTCGCGGAATCCAAAGACTCGCAAGGGCAAGACGACGCAACGACGCACGGCAAATCCGGTAATTTGCTGTCGAAAGCTCTCTCGTTGTTCTCGGCAAACGTGGGCTTCGACTTGGTCGGCCAAGGGGCCGATACCATTGTCGGTTCGTTGGGACTGGATGTGGCCTTCGGTGGAGACGGTCCCGACAAGATCTACAGCGGCGGAGGTGCCGTCGATCTGCTGTTTGGCAATGAAGGAGACGACGAGCTGCGAGGCGGCGGGGACTTTACGCAACTGCTTGCCGCAGTGGCCGGCGCCGCGCCGAACGCGATGACGATCCGTGACTTTGGTACTCGCATCCGCAACGGCGAATCGTTACGAATGACCGGCTTGGACGACAGCAGTTTTTCCATCATGGTCGGCGGGATAGGCAACGACAAACTCTTTGCGACGCCGGCTGAAGACGGGGTGCCCGGAACAATCGCCGGCAGTGTCCTGATCGGTGACGATTTTGACTTCAAAGGATTGCCGACGACTCCCGCCGATGTCTTCAAGATTGAGTTCAACGGATTGTTGCCCACCAAGTTTGCTGTCGAAGCGGGATTCGTGCAGGAAGGTGACGGGAACGATGAACTGGAGGGCGCGGCCGGCGGATTCAATTTGTTGATCGGCGGCGACGGCGATGATCAAGTGACCGGACAGGGCTTCTTCGACATCTTGATGGGAGATTCGTTTAATCTCGGCATCGATGTGGGCGTTACCTTGGACTACAGCAATCTATCGCTGGACAAATCGGAAGACGAAAATCTCGACGCAATTGACACCAGCTTTAAGCTTCCCGGTTTGGCCGGCAGCGGCGCGGACATGATCCACGGCGGCGACGGGTTCACTTTGGCGATCGGCGGGGACGGCGCTGACACGATTCGCGATGACGGCGGGAAAATCAACCTGCTGTTCGGCAACGATGGTAACGACTCGATCTTTGCACAGGACGGCTTCAATCTGATCGGCGGAGGCTTTGGTGACGACAACCTTGTCGGCGGGAGCGGCAGCAACATTATTTTGGGTGACCGTTACTCATTTGCCACGCTGGGCTCTCTGGCTCTGGCCGCGATCGAAAAGGGTGACCTGCGAACCGGTATCGGGTTTGTCTCCAGCGGCAACGGGCGCGACACCATCGTCGGTGGACCGGGGTTCGACTTCATCATCGCCGGTGACGGAAGAGACACGGTGGACGCCGGTGACGGCACCAACGTCGTGCTCGGCGATGCGATCGATTTGCTGATCGGCAACGTGGATTTTGCAGCCTCTTTCTGGAAGTCCGTGAAGTCGTTGGTTTTCGGCGGTAGAAACGGATTGCTTCAGTCAATCACCGACGCGTTGGGCTTTACCGGCGACGGTGACGACATCCTCACGGGAGGAAGCAATACGGATATCATCTTCGGCGGAGGCGGGGACGATGTGATTAGCGGCGGCGGCAACGGCTTGGATGAGTTTGATTTCCTGGTCGGTGGGGTTGGCAATGACGTCGTGAAAGGCGAAGCCGGCGATGATGTTGTCATGGGCGGACCCGGCGACGACGAGCTGCGCGGCGGTACGGGCAACGACGTGCTGGAATCCGAAGGAGGCGTGGACCGTTTCTATGGCGAAGAAGGAAACGATCAAATCTTCGGCGGTGCGGAGAACGACTTCCTGTATGGCGGACCCGGCAACGACGAATTGCATGGCGAGGAAGGGGACGACTTGCTCGACGGCGGCACCGGCAACAATGTCTTTATCGACGACCAAGGCAACAATACGATCGTGACCTCGCCCGCACCGATTGTCGGTTTTCAACCGATCGCCGACGGTGTGGGAGGCTTGCCCGCCGGCACGCTGCAAGAGTTCGACGGGTTCGGTAACTCGATGGCAGGCATCGGCGACGTGGACGGAAACGGTGTGCCCGATGTCGCGGTGGGTACTTTTGATGCCGTCTACATTCTATTGCTGAATGCCGATGGCACGGTGCTGAATCACGTCAAGATTGCTGACGGCGAGGGCGGACTTCCCGACGAAGTCCTCAACGAACGCGTTGACAGTTTCGGCGGCCAGGTGCGCGACGCCTTCGGTCAGGCCGTCACCGGGCTGGGAGATCTGAACCATGACGGCACTCCGGATATCGCGGTGGGAGCGCCGGCTTTGTCCGAAGACGAGATTGCGGGTTCGGTTCATATCCTGTTTCTGAATCCCGACGGGACGGTCGGCGATCATGCACAAATCACTGACGGCATGAGCGGCTTGCCGGACGGAACGATCGGTACCGACTATCGATTCGGAACGTCCCTGACGACGCTGCCCGATATCAACGGCGACGGTGTCGATGACTTGGCGGTGGGAACACAGCCCAACGGAACCAATCAGCATGTGTTTGTGCTGCTGATGAACGACGACGGTACCGTGAAAGCGAGCACGCGAATTGCGGACGGTGTCGGCGGTTTGCCGGCGGGCAGTCTGACCGCCATCGATTCGTTCGGCGTGGCAATTGCCTCGCTGGGTGACATGGACGGCGACGGGATTAGCGATCTGGCGGTTGGTGCTCCCGGCGATGCGAACGCCGGCGGAATCTATGCCGGTGCCGTCTATATTTTCTCCTTGAATGCCGATGGCACCGTTAAGTCGACTACAAAAATCTCGGACGGAGTTAACGGCTTGCCATCGGGTACGACTCAAAAGTTCGACGGCTTGGGAAGTGCTCTCGCCGCATTGGGCGATCGAGACGGAGACGGGGTGACCGAACTGGCCGTTGCTGCCCACAAGGGCCTCGATGGAACGGTTTACATTCTGTACCTCGCTGCCGATGGAACCGTTAAATCCAACTTCGAACTCTACAACGGCTCCGGCGAGACACCGGACGGACTGTGGAGTCCGAGATTCGGCATGTCGCTGACTGCAACGGGAGACATCAACGGCGACGGAGCAAACGACATCGCCATTGCCGGCGGTGGTGCGAGCTTTGTCACGGATCGCATTAATATTGTGTTCCTTCAACCGCAGACCGGTCACGACGTCACGGTGAACTTGCAGGACGGGGCCGGCACGGTGGAGATCGTTAACGACGCCAATGACCTCGTGCTGAAGCTGCCCGGCGGTAGCGAACTGACCCGTTTGCAACAGAATTCGCTTCAGTCGCTGCAGATTGTCGGTTCGGCAACGGACGATGTCTTAGCCGTCAGCAACAGTTTTGGAACGGTCGGGCCGCCGATTCGATTCCGTGCCGGAGACGGAAACGACCGGCTCGACATTTCAATTGAGGATGTGACAACGGCTTTTCCCTTGTTCGATATTGATCTCGGTGAAGGAGTTGACACGCTGGGGCTGACTGGAAGCAACCAGGATCTTGACTTGAGCGTCCTCGGTGACGCGAACCTTCAAGGGATTGAAAAGTTCGACATTGTCGGCAGCGGCGGCAACTTACTAACGCTCCGTGTCGACGACGTCGTTAATATCTCATCGACGACAGGTACTTTGCGAATTCATCACAATGAGGATGACCTCGTGAACTATGGCTCAGGGTGGAAGGTCGAGATTCCCCGGATCATCGATTCTGAGTACGTCCATATACTCACTCAAGGCACTGCCACCATCGAAGTTGCCAACACATCCCCGAATCAGAACCCGCTGCGCTCGCTCGATGCGAATCGCGATGGCAGTGTATCGCCGCTCGATGCTCTCGTTGTCATCAATAGATTGAATACGGACGGGTCCGGACCACTTTCGACGCCGTCAACAGTCATTGGTCTGACGGAGTTCTTCTACTTCGATGTCAATGGTGATGACTTTGTCGCGCCCCTTGATGTCCTTCAAGTCATCAACTTCTTAAACGCATCGGCGAGCAGTCCGGAAGGGGAGTTTACATTTCCACACATTGCTCATGGCATCCCCAATCCCGCCGTTTCCTCACCAGTTTTGAGCGCATTGAAGAACGACCAGAACGCTCCGACATTCCCTGCATCGGCGACTATCACCATCATCCCTAGTTCGCCCGGAGAGCATCTGCAGTTCATGCCCCTTGATCGCATCACACCACACAGAAGAGGGCCCATTGCCCAAGACTTGGTGGCTGCAATCGACGCATTCTTCGAAGACTTCGAGTTTCTGACACCCTGACTCTACCTTTGCGTACCGTGAAGCAGTGTCAATTCATTTTGGGCATGCCGACTCAGAAACGACGGAATGACCATTCCCTTATCCTGCCCGGTGTCCACGACCGAAGCACTTTCGCCTTGCCGGTGCCGACTGCTGGTCCATCAGATTATGGCGCGCGGTGTAGCCGTTTACATTGGCTTCGACGGCCGCGTCACTAACGTATGACGACAACTGGTCAGGTGAGTCAAAGCTGTTCGGCGTACATAACGTCAACACCGACCGGTATTGCCTTCGAGCGTCGGTCTATGTTTTGTAGGCGAGAATCAGAGGTTGCTAGCGCGCTTCGGGGGGCGCAACCGAGGTCGTTCCGGAATTCCTTGTAACAACATCGGTCAAAATGACCGGAGCGCGCAACACCGAAGGCGCAACGGACATTGGACTGCGAGACCTGGGCTGCGAACGAGAGAATTGACGAGATGACTGCGGTGGGGGTGTGTCCTTGTTGCGGTGGCTGGTGCCGCTGCTGACTCCTGAATAATTGGCAAAAGTGCGTCAGAATAAGATGGTGGCCCCAGTATAGATGTCAGGGCGACGCTTTCCGGGGTCTATTTTCTGTCTTTTGGGCATCAGTCATGACTTTGGCGAAGGGCGCTCGGCTTGCGCCGTCGTGTCGCGCCGTGTGCTCTCAATCTACGAAAGGGGGAAACGTGAAGAAACGAGTCAATCAGAGGGAAGTTACCGCACAAAGACCTGAACCACTGCGCCCGGGGCGGGCAAGTTGGTGTGGTGAGCTGCAGTTGGGGCAACTATTGGTTCCGGTCAAGGCGTTTCCTGCCGTCCAGAGTTGTGTGGGCATTCAGCTGTGCCAGGTTCACGCGGGATGTGGACGCAGGATCGAGCAGCCAAAGCGCTGTCCACAACACGGTTTGCTGGAACCGCACGAGGTCGGAAAGGCATTTGCCTATTCGGCCGACGAGATTGTCGAACTCCATCCGTCTGACTTGCAGGGTATCAGTCCGGTAGATGACAAGAAGATTGTTCTGTCGCAATTCATTGGCGCGATGTCGCTCGATTTGACCCTTCTCGCCGGTCGGAGTTTGCAACTCGCGCCAAGTCATGCGGCTGCCGGGCCGATATACGCAACGATAGTCGCCGCGCTAACTAAAGCGGCCAAGTGGGGTGTGGGAACGGTTGTCTTTTCCGGCAAACGGAGCTTGGTTGTTGTCCGACCGGAGTCGTCGCGTCTTGTGCTGCACACGCTGCATAGCCCGAGGCTTCTCTACGCGCCGCCTGACGCCATGAACACGGTCAACGGTGTAACTCGCGAGAGCGTGACGCACGTCTGCAAGATGATCGAACAGAACTCAAGGCCAATCAAGTGGGACGACCTCGAAGACGAGTCAGAAGACCGGCTCATTGAACTGGTCAATGCTCGCATTTGTCGTCCCACTCTCGTCAAGGAGAAGTCGAAGTGTCCGGTACGACGAATCTCAGCGAGCCAACCCTCGCGCCGCACAAGACCGGCAACTGCCAAGGCCGCGTGAATTGGCAAGCAGAGGATGTCGAACAGGTACGGGAGTTATTTCCTTGCCCCAGCACTTATCGCCTTCGCCGTCGCACGCCGGGGTCATTCGTCCTGGTTTCATGTCCGCAGATTGGGAGAGCACTCAAGTGCCAGGGACAGTTGGAAGCGGCTGCTGCCGTGATCTTTGCCGGTTGTCCCGAGGTTCAGTCTGTGTGCGAGCAACCCGTCAAAATCTGGTACTCGTGGCGTGAAACCGGAAGCGAACTCGACATCCAAATCCTCAAATCCCCGCCGCAACGGGAACATCGGCGACGTGCGTCAAAGAACGTCAGCTACGTCGTCCCGGACTTCCTGGTGAAGTTAACGAACGGGCGGAGTTACTTGGTCGAGGTCAAGCCATCACGGCGTCTTGAAGACCAGATTGTAAAGCGAAAACTGAGCGCTTCGCGCACGTACGCGGCTAAAAACGGTTGGTCCTTTTACGTACTCACCGAACAGCATTTGCTGCGTGGAACCCTCGTTCGCAACCTGCGGCTGCTGGCCCGCTACCGTCACTTACAGGCGGATCCGAACGAGTTGGCGACGCTGGAGTTACGGGTACCACAAGACGGTCGAAAGCTGACGGACTTGTTGAATGCCGGAGCGTCAGGCGCTCAAGTGCGAGTGTGCTTGTTTCATCTCCTTGCAATCCACAGGCTCAGCTTCGACCCTCGTTCACTGCCACTCGATAAAGAGACCATGATTTATCCTGGAGGTGCTCTTACATGGAACCCGTTCGACTCGGTGTGGGCACCGAATGGTTGCTCGACGGGCGGACCTTCCGTGTAGTCCGCCAAATCTCTAATGACCTGTTTGTCGCGGAAGACATCAAGTTCCGAATTCCGCGACAGTTCACAAGATCCGACATCTTGACGTCGTACGCTGACGGCACTCTGTCGTTTTCAGCTGTAGATCCCATCGTTAACGAAGCACAGGGTAATGTCGGATCGCCGGTTGTCCATGATTTGACCGAACAACAACAGGCGGTATTGAGAGACCGCTGGAGCGCCATCGCACCGCTGGCGGATTCAGATCGACAACCGACGCAGGATGAGTTTCGAGAAAGAGCGGCACAGTTGACGGTCGGCGGAGTGCGATGCTCACCGCGCACGTTGCGGCGATGGTGGCGAGCGTGGCACCAGGCGGGGAAGAATCGGCTGGCGTTGCTCCCTCGAACCATGCGTAGTGGTGCTCGGGGTAAGCGGCGACGGCACGGTTGGCTGGAAAAGTATCCCCGGCTGAAGCAGCTTGCCGACGACGCGATTCAAAACGTCTACCTGACCAAAGCTCGCAGACCCATCTCGGCCGTAACTCGCCGCGTACTGGAAGACCTGCAGCGGCTCAACGCCCGGATGCCCGCGGCGCAGGCGTTGCCCGTTCCCAAAGAGACAACGCTGAACCGTGCCATCGCGCGACGGATTGCACAACTGGACCCTTGGGAGGTGGATCGCCAGCGGTGGGGCAGGCAAATTGCCGATCGCCGACATTCACCAACTTCACCCCAACATTTGGCACGTCGAATTCTCGAACGTGTTGAAGTCGATCATACGCCGCTCAAGGTCGTTGTTGGTACCCAGGCGGGTCCGATCGGACAGCCGACACTGACGGTACTCATCGACTATTGCAGTCGCATGATCCTCGGGTTCTGTCTGAGCTTCGAGCCGCCGTCGTTCGCCTGCTTGATGGAAGCCCTGCGACACGCCATCTTGCCAAAGACATACATTCGAGAGCGTTACTCAACGGTGCGCGGAACATGGCCCTGCTACGGCGTTCCCGAGAAGCTCGTCTGCGATCGCGGGGCCGATCTGACCAGCAAGGATCTCGAGAACGCGGCGTTCCAGCTGGGGATGGAACTCGACTTCAATCCGCCACGTACGCCGCACTTCAAAGGTGCTGTGGAAGCGTTCTTCGGTGGATTGAACGACCAGCTATCTTCAACCCTGCCGGGTCGAACATTCCGAAGCTGGGAGCAGCGGGCTGATTACAATCCGGACGACGGTCCCTTTGTGACTTACGAGGCGCTGCTGGAGATCATTCATGTTCATCTGGTCGACGTCTATGCGGCCAGCAAGCATCCGACCTCCGGCCAGACCCGTCTCAGCATGTGGCAAGAGAGTGCCGAAGAATTCCCACCGTCTCTGCCAGCGTCGCCGGATGACCTCGTTATCCTGCTCAGCAAACAAGCGGAACGGACCTTGTCTGCGCGAGGGGTTGAGCTTGGTGGCATGTTCTATACGAGCGACGAGTTAATGGCGGTGCGCGCGGAATTGGCGGCAACCAACATTCACACCCATCGAATGTGCGTCCGGTACAATCCTTGGGACCTGGGATACGTGTGGGTACTTCACCCGGTGACGAAGGGCTATATCAAAGCCTTGGCGGTCGATGCGGCGATGAACCACCTGACGCAGTACCAGTGGAATGTGTTGAAACGGGCTGTGCGCGACAAGTTCGACGAACCCGATCATATGATGAATCTGGCGGCAGGCCGGAATGCAATCCGAGAGATTGCCGAGCGTGCAATGACGAAGCCTTCCCGCAAGCGTCGCCAGCGCGCGGCGCGATTCCTGCAGGCAGCGCCCGGTGATTCCACGAGTGCCGCTGCGGAGTCTGACGACGAGCCGCTCTTGGATGAGGCTGTCCCTTCGCAGGTAGAGCCGGTCGACAACGGGGTGACCGACGTCAACCCGGACGATTTGGACGTCGACGACTGGGGAATCACCACGGCGTAACACCGGTTTTCTTACTCCCTATCCTTGTTTCGTTTCTCGAGGAGATACCAATGGTCCGCGCATCCCCTGCTCAATCGGATCGAACTCGGTGGCACACGACTTCCGTCCAGGAGCGGCTGGAACATGTGCACCGCTTGCTGGTCTTGCACCCGCGCTTTCGCGAAGCGGTCGCACTGTTAGACCATTGTCACAAGAGCAGCCGGCATGCGTCCGAACCGGTTTGCGGAGCGATCCTGGGTACCTCCGGCGTAGGTAAGACCAGCGTGGTTGATCACTATCGGAAGTCCTACCCAGCGGAAGAGACCGAAACGGCGACTCGGCAACCTGTTCTGAAAGTGACGCTCCAGCCAGATGCCCGGCCAAAGGGAATTGCCTCGGATCTGCTGATGGCCTTGGGCGATCCCGCATGGAGCCGCGGCACCGTCCAAACGCTGACGAACCGCGCGGTGAAACTGCTGCATCATTGTGGCGTGGAGTTAATCGTGATGGACGAATTCCATCACCTGTTCGACATCGATCGGGCCCGTGTCATGACCAAGGCGTCACAGTGGCTGAAAGTTCTGATCGTGAATACGAAGATTCCGATCGTCGTTTGTGGAATGCCGGAGGCTGAGCACGTCTTGAGCGCTGAGCATACCGAACGTCGATTCAAGGAGCGTCTGACACTGCGTTGCTTTACCTGGCGAACGACGGCTGGGAGGCGCGAGTTCTGCGGCATGCTCAAGAAGCTGGATGCGTCGCTACCGTTGGCTAAGGAATCCGGGTTTGCTGAGGCAGAACTGGCTGGCCGTTTCTTTCTGGCAACGCGAGGTGTGCCAGATTACTTGATGACGCTCGTCCGGGGCGCCACGTCTGAAGCAATCTCGCAAGGACACGAACAAGTCGACATCGCGGATCTTGCACGCGTCTACGAATCGAAGTTGGCGATGCAGCGCGTGTTGGCCGATCAAGCTAATCCGTTTATTGGCAAACTTGATAAAGGAGCCCTCGATCGAGTACAGCCGGCGGACGAATTGCGGACAGCCGGTGTGGGATTGACGCCGCGAGCCGCCAGGAGCCGCCGGAAACAATTGACAGCTGGCCAGCTATTGGGAGGTGGATGATGCAACGCAACCGCAGGTTGCCCGCCCGTCAAGTAGCTCTGCCCGGTGAATCGTTGGCCAGTCTTCTCAGACGCACGTCCGAGGGGATGGGCTACAAGGATGTCGGATATATCGCCAATCTGATCTCGGACAAGAGGGCAGTGTTGTGGAACGCCAACTCGCTATGTGACGATCAGCTACTCACGCCACTGGGCCAACTGCTGGACTGCAGTCCGTGGGAGCTGTTATCGCTCACGGTCCATCGTTGGTCGACCGAGTTGGTATTACCTACACGTCGAGACCCGGCGACAAGGATTCTCGATACGGAGACCACCCTGCGCTACTTCACGGCTGCCGCAACCGTATGTCCCGGTTGCCTGCGTGACGACCGAGTCCCCTACGAGCGCGTTGCCTGGTTATTCCAGCCAGCGCCCATATGTCCTGAGCATCGATGCTTACTGGTCGATCGCTGTTCGGATTGCCAGCGACAATTGCGTCCTAACCGCAAGCTTGTCCAAAACTGCAGTTGTGGAAGCGACATTCGCCAGTGGCGGGCATGCAAGGTTTCTGAAGAAGCCGCCAGGATGGCGCGAAGCGTGTTTCAATGCCTTCACGGCGTGGAAGAGCCGATTCCCGGTCTTTCCACGGCCACTTGTTTCTGGTGGTTGGACCGCATTCGAGCATGCTTGGACGGGCGGCGTAAATACCTTGCCGATTGGCCAAATGCCTTGACGTTGCCGCCAGCGGCCACGGACGAACAATCGACCTGGTTTGCTGCCACGTCGACAATATCCGACTGGCCCAATCGTTTCCTGTCGTTTCTGGATGTGCTCCAGCAAAACTCAGAATCGCCCCAATCGTCTGCGATCGCACGGACGTTCGGTTATCTGCCGCGCAACGCTTCCAAGCTCGAAGCATTGGGTTACGCCGCACCGGCCGACGTGTTGCGTGACTATCTGCTGACGCATTACACGCGAGGCCATCTGAGTCGCAAGGTGTGTCTGTTCAAGTCTCGTGTAGCTCGGAGCAAATTGTCCTGTCGTGACTGGATTACACAGACTCAAGGGGCCAGGCTGCTTGGTGTTCGTCACACTGCCATTCGTGAATTGATTGAACGTGGCCTGCTGGAGGGTAAATGGAGTGATGCGGGGACTCGCACCGTCGGCCTCGTGCGGCGCGCGTCGGTGGGCCAGCTAAAGCAACAACTGCGGGAATCGCTTTCCCGGACACAAGCGGCGTCTCGGTTGGGAATTGGTCCCCATCAACTGGTTGATCTGATTCGACTCGACCTGCTATGTGGTATTCGCACGCAACGTGGTTGGCGCGTCTTGCTAGGCTCGGTCCAAAGCTTAGAGAATCGCTATCGTGAGTTGCCCTGTGCATCGCGTCTCACCTCGAACTGGTTGTCGGCGCGGCAGGCAACTCGGGTTTACGGTCCGACTGGGCTGACATTCGCCAGGCTTTGGCAAAGTGTTGTGACGGGTCAGATCCGAGGATGCAGGTTGCATGATGAGGGAACGCTCAAAGGAGTGTTGGTGTCGAAGAGGGACCTTGATCACATCTTGCCGGACATTCGCGCGCAACACTTTGGTGAACATGGTTATCCGCTGAATCATCTGGCGAAGGTCCTCTTACCGGGACGCCCGACCAAGGAGCGAGTTCTCAAGAAATGGATCGCCATGCGAATGCTTTGTGTCCGGCGATCAGGACGGTCGCGCGTCTGTTCACAAGAGGAGGTCGACCGCTTTCGTGCGACCTATTGTCATGCGGCTGAGGTGTGCGAGTTGCTCCATATCAGTCGCGCTTCATTGGTCCGCTGGGAAGCCGAAGGGCGCATTCAACCGGTCTATGGGAAACGGGTAACACCAGGTGCCGGATTCTCTCTGTACCGCCGTGACGACGTCACTCAGATCAAACAACAACGGGAAACAGGCACGTTTCGCCGCGTCGCATGATGGGGCGATTTGTTTCTCCGATTCTTCGAACTACTCACCTTGCAGCAGTTCGCTCTTTCTCGCCGTCTTTTCCGAAATGAGGACTGCAATTTGAACACACACATCGTGGTGGCCTGCATGTCGCTAGCCATCCTGCTTGCGGTGGTCGCCCTGTTGCGCGAGGCGCGGTTGAGGCGGGCACTGCAAGTCCTTTTACGTCGATTGTTACTTCATTGGAAACGTCATGATCAAGAACCAAAGGATACTGCTGACGATGCTTTTGACCATCGTGATCACCGGTTGTAGCCAAGACGAGCGACTGGCACGGATGGCGCAGGAATCGGTTCAGCAACAGCGATCACAGAATGAAGAGATGACCCGACTTAACCGCGAGGTCGCCGAAGGGGTCAAGAGATTAGTTGAAAGCGAACATGAGTCGCGAAAGGAACTGACTTCGCTGCAGCGCGAGGTTCAGCGGCAGCAGGCGGACGTTGGCGTTCAGCGTGATCGGCTGGAGAGCGAACGCCAACGAATCGCCGGCGAGCGCTATCGCGACTCACTGCTGGTTCCGGTGCTGCATTATGGCGGCCTGCTGCTGGTCTGTGCACTTCCGTTGTTGCTGTCCTGGTACTTACTGCACGATTGGCGCAGCGCACCTCAAGACGAACTGGCGATCAGCGAGTTGTTGATTGAAGAATTTGCGAGCGATCGCCCCAGGCTACTGTGCCCGGGTGCAATCTCCCCCGTGATTGAGCACCACGTCCAGCAGCGGCTCGCGGACCCTGATGATCCATCAGCCTCCCACGATGAGAGCGTCGCGATCTAGGTTTCACCAGCTTCATGGCATCGTACACCGAAGGAGATTGTCAATTGTCACACATTGTTGAAATCGCCACAGAGGTGAGAGATCCAGCAGCCATTGGTGCTGCCTGCCACCGGCTGACATTACCTCCACCCGTTCACGGCCCAACACGCCTATTTGCTGGCGAAGTCACCGGGTGGGCCGTCCGGCTTCCTGATTGGAAGTACCCGGCCGTCTGCAACACCGAGACTGGTCGGGTCCACTACGACACCTACGGCGGAAGATGGGGCGACGAATCTCGACTGCATGAGTTTCTGCAAGCGTATGCAGTCGAGAAAACTCGGATCGAGGTCCGAACGCAAGGTCATACCATGACCGAGGAGTCGTTGCCGGACGGTTCGATTCGCATGACGGTTGCGGTAGGGGGTGCAGCATGAAGAGGATCATCGTCACCGTCTCACCCAAGGGGGAGACACAAGTGGAGACGAAAGGTTTCGCAGGCGCGGACTGTAAACCGTTCAGTCGTTTCCTGGAATTGGCGCTCGGTACGCCGGCGCAAGAACGGCTTACTTCCGAATATCACCAAACGGCCGTGACCGGACAAAGTCAAGTTCGCCAACAGAACTGATTCCGGCAACATCATTCCACGCGGAATTGAAAGGCATTCTATGACGCTGGCAAACAGCTTGAGGGACCACGTGCGCGCTTGCTGCAGCGGCATTTGGATCCAGAGCCACGAGCACGAAGATGCTGTGGCGGATATTTCGCGCATCTGCGGCGAAGAACAATGGCACCTGGCCACCTGGGACATCGAGCGGGGACTGGCGGTAAGTGGTCATACGACCGCTGCGTCGGCTGCGGCCACCGACCCTCTGGCAGCGATTCGCATCGTGAACTCGTTGGCCACACCCGATGGTGTTGCCCTTCTGGTTTTGACTAACTTCCATCGATTTCTCAATTCGGCGGAAGTCATCCAGGCCATGGTACGGCAGGTTACCGACGGCAAGCGGAATCGAACGTTTCTGATCGTGTTATCACCTCTCGTGCAATTGCCGCTCGAACTTGAAAAGCTGTTCGTGGTTTTGGAGCACGAGCTTCCAGATCGTGAACAAATCGAACAGATCGCCCGCGGTATTGCGACCGAAGAGGGAGAGTTACCGGATGGCGATCAGCTGCAGCGGGTGCTCGACTCGGCAGTCGGTTTGACAAGGTACGAGGTCGAGTTCGCCCTATCGCTATCACTCGTGCAGCACGGTCGATTGTTGCCGGAGGTGCTTTGGAAGACCAAGGCGCAGATGCTAAAGAAAAGTGGCCTGTTATCGCTCCATCAAGGCGGCGAATCGCTCGACGGTTTGGGAGGGATGGAGGCACTGAAATCGTTTTGCCGGAGGGCTCTGCGTCCGACACGTCAAGGGAGTGCAGGACCAAAGCCACGCGGTGTTTTGTTACTAGGAGTTCCAGGCACCGGAAAGAGCGCATTTGCCAAAGGGCTTGGTCACGCCGTCGGGCGGCCGACGTTGATTATGGACGTCGGCGCCATGATGGGAAGCCTCGTCGGGGAAACGGAGTGCGCCGTCTAACGGCGAATTGAATCCTATGCACAGCATAGACAAGTTCGGAGTAAAGACTTGTGGGTCATCGGTATTACCTGAAATGAGCCGAAAGGCCAAGGGGAAATATAGCACTACCGAAAAGCGGTTGATGGATGAAGTCGTTGATTCCATGCTCCGCAAGACCCGGTCTGTATGGCTAAGGCTAGACTGTTTGAACCTCAGCTTCCACGGCGTAAACGCCCCGCAGATGAGACAACGACTCAACTCATCTTGTCGTTCATACCCGGGATTGTTCTGTTGCCCGGCAACACTCTGGAACGACACGGAATGCCAGCGAGGCATTTTAAGGGAGCGAACGAGGAGCCTAACCAGACCTATCGTTCAATTCGTACGGAATTCGGGATCGCCTACGGGACGCGAGTCCTATGGTGACGGAGCCCCCATAGTAGTCAGCGGTAGGGAAAGCCTACTACATGGCGAAGGGGGGTAGGTGTTGTGCGGAGTCCATTCGCAAGGGCGTGCGTGATGCACAAGATGTCCAAAACGATGTGGGTTCTGCAGGATAGAGGATCACGTGGCCTCTGCCTGGAACGGGTCTACCGCCTCCTGTATGACCCGGAGCTTCATCTGGCCAGTTACGGCAAGATCTACCGTAACGACGGTGCGATGACGCCCGGTATCACCAAGGAGACGGCGGATGGAATGTCTCTGGAAAAGATCCACGACATCGTCGCGGCTCTGCGTCGCGAACGATTCAAATGGACCCCGGTCAAACGAGTTTACATTCCCAAGAAGAATGCCAAACTTCGACCGCTGGGACTTCCAACCTGGTCAGATAAGCTCGTACAAGAATCGCTTCGGACCATCCTCGAAGCGTACTACGAGCCCCAGTTCAGCGACTGTTCGTTCGGATTCCGACCGAACTGTGGCTGTCAAACGGCTCTGGCCAAGATTGCACGAACGTGGACCGGAACAACATGGTTCATCGAGGGAGACATCGCCGGATGTTTTGACAACATCGACCATCAGGAGTTGCTCAGCATCCTTCGCGAGAAGATCCGCGATGGCCGGTTCATTGAACTGGTCTCCCAACTGCTTCGGGCTGGATACTTGGAAGATTGGAGCTTTCACTCAACGCTTAGCGGTGCGCCGCAAGGCGGGATTGTTAGCCCGATCCTCTCCAATATCTACCTTGACCGGTTGGACAAGTTCGTCGAACAGACGCTCCTGCCGGAGTTTAATCAAGGCAAGGTGCGTCGCACAAACCAGGCTTACCACAACCTCCAGAAGATGGCCGCGAGAAGAAAGCGTGATGGCGATATTCAAGGCTATCGCGAATGCATGCGACGCAAAGGCGTTCTGCCGTCGAAAGACCTGAACGATCCTAACTATCGCCGCCTGCGTTACGTCCGCTATGCGGACGATTTTCTACTCGGACTCACAGGCCCGAAATGTGAGGCGGAGGAGATCAAGCTGCGACTTCAGCAGTTCCTTCGGGACGAACTGAAACTGACGCTCTCCTCGGAGAAGACGCTTATAACCCATGCTCGGACCGAGAAAGCCCGCTTTCTCGGCTACGAGATTTGCGTTTCCCACAACAATGACCACAAAGTCAATGGCGTGCGGAAAAGTAATGGAAATGTGTGTCTACTCGTTCCTGCCGATGTTATCGCCAAGAAGCTGGCCAAGTTTACCGAGGCTGGCAGAGTAATCCCGCGCTCTGATCTCATCAACGAACGTCCTTTGGACATCGTAGCGAGATACCAGGCGGAATGGCGAGGGCTCGTTCAATACTACCAGCTCGCCTGGAACATGAACGTGCGACTCGGCAAGCTCTTCTACTTCATGAACGTCTCATTGGCCAAGACCCTGGCCGTGAAGTTCAGCATGACCACGAAGGCTATCTTCGACACCTTCAAGGCGGAAGTAGAAACGCCTCTCGGACCCCGGAAAGTGTTGCTGCTGACAGAACGCCACCACGGTGAAGACCGTGCGGCCTACTTTGGCGGTATCAACCTTGCCCGGTCATCATTTGGAAACGATTGTGATCCACCGGCCCACGTTCCCGTAAGCCCACCGACTGAACTCGTCGCACGCTTGTTGGCGAACCGCTGTGAACTGTGCGGACTGGAAGGACCATGCGTGGTCCACCAAGTTCGTCGTCTCGCGGATCTTCGACGCTCGTGGCGAGCGAAGCCACCAAAGTGGGTTCGGGTGATGCTTGGCCGACACCGGAAAACGCTGATGCTATGTCGACGATGTTATCAAGACATCAAGCATACGCCTCGCGTAACCTGACTATCTCAACACTGGAAAGCCGGATGCCATGAAAGTGGCACGTCCGGTTTGGAGGAGGGTTGCGGGAAAAGTGTCAGCTTCGGCTGATAACTCGCCCGCAGCCTATCCTACGCGGAATGTGCGACAGGCGTTGCGAGTCGTGGACGCGATGAGCCCCGCCGTCTTGATGATCGACGAAGTCGAGAAGGCGTTGAGTGGCGTTGCCAGTTCCGGTCAATCCGACAGTGGCGTCTCCGCACGTTTGTTCGGTACGTTCTTGACCTGGCTTGCCGACCATCAATCGGATGTCTTCGTCATCTGCACGTGCAACAACATCAGTGTCCTGCCACCGGAATTTGCGCGCGCGGAGCGGTTCGATGGCATCTTTTTCTGCGACTTGCCGGGTGCCGCGCACAAGGGAAGCATCTGGGATATCTACTTGAGTCATTACGGACTTGATGCCAATCAGCCCAAGCCGCGCACCGATCAATGGACAGGTGCCGAGATCAAGAGTTGCTGCCGTCTGGCCGCATTGCTTGATCTTCCCTTAAAGGAAGCGGCCACCAACGTCGTGCCGGTGGCCGTTACTGCCAGCGAGTCAGTCGAGAGGCTGCGCAACTGGGCCAACGGTCGGTGCCTGGACGCCGATACGGGGGGCATTTACACGCGTCGTGGCTCTACGGCTCGATCGTCTCGCCGCAACATCCCGCGCGATCCGTCCGTCAACTGAACCAGCGGCGACCACCTTGAAAGGAGCATCACCTATGAGTGTAACGCTTGACGAACCGGCGGTTCGTCCATCCACGTCGCCAGCCCAGCGGATACGGGCGGAAATGGCGGCAGTTCGTTTATCGGTGTCCTGGTTTGGCGTGCGGAAGGCGCTGACCGATCAACAAAGGAAACGAGCGGCGGTTGCTTTCGACGCTCAGTCACATTGTCTATCGGCCGGGAAGCGTCTGCTGGACACCAAGCATCCGGCCTACAAGGGGCTGACAGCGATCAGGGGACGCGCCATTGGTTACTGGCGCGGCGTGACCGTTCCTTTTCCAGAACCAGGGATGCGTCTGATCCGGCAAGGCACGATTGAGACATTCGATTTGCAGATGGCCGAATTCCGCGCCGAGCTGAACGAAGCGGTACAGGTGCTGGAAACGCGGTACGACGATCTGAAAGATCTGGCCCAACAGCAGCTGGGTAGCCTGTTCAACGCCGCGGATTATCCGCTGCATCTGCAGGGGCTGTTCGTGATCGAATGGGATTACCCCGCGGTTGAAGCGCCGTCATACCTTCGTCAACTCAATCCTGCGCTTTACGAGCAGGAATGTGCTCGTGTCGCCTCGCGTTTCGATGAAGCGGTCCGTCTGACGGAAGCCGCGTTTATCGACGAGTTTACCAAGCTTGTTGATCACTTGACCGAACGGTTGTCTGGAGACAACGACGGTCAACCAAAAGTCTTCCGCGACTCGGCGGTCGGGAACCTTGTGCAGTTCTTCGACCGCTTTCGCAACTTGAACATTCGCAGTAACGACCAGTTGGATGAACTGGTTGAACAAGTCCAAGATATCGTGCAGGGACGCAGTCCGCAGCAGCTACGCGACAACGGTACGTTGCGACAGTCTGTTGCCGCCCAACTCACGGAGGTTCAGAACGCGCTGGACGACTTGCTCGTCGATCGGCCGCGCCGCAACATCTTGCGCCGTCCTCGCATTGGGGAGTAGCGCACATGGAGCTGGTCGTGAGTCCGAAAGGTGTTGTTCGCTGCCTGTATGAAGAGACTCTTCCGATCGCGACCCTCGGTGCACTCCAAATTGCACGCGCTTCGCATGTCGAACCTGATCCGAAGGGTCAGTGGTACGCGGATCTAGCACCGGTCGACGGCCCGCGACTGGGGCCGTTTGAGCGACGCAGTGAGGCGCTCACCGCCGAACGCGATTGGATCTATCAACATCGGCTACTCGCAGTCGAGCGATAGTCCACCGTCTCTTTTTCAGACAGCTTCCTGTTGTGGCTCCCATCGGGAGCCATTTTCGTTTCTTGTCCCTGCAACTGTCTGAGAGAACGCATGAACCAACGTGAATTGAATCGTGAAGTTGCCCGTGCCACGGGCGAAACCGTGGCGACCATTGGCCAGATGGGATTCGTCCCCCTGGAGCCCATTCCGTTCGAGCGGGATCGCGAGCCGCTCATCGTCGATTGGGAGGAACTGGAAGCACAACGCATGATGCTACACCCCTGCGCGAAGTGACTTCGCGCTGTCTATGACACGGCGGTCGGAAACCAACTCTAATCACGAACCTGCGAGTATCTGCATGAGAATCTTATGGATCAATAATGATGGCGGCGGCTACGCCGATCATATCGACATCAAGGACGGAACAACGATCTCCGAACTTTTCCAAGAGCGGATTCCTCACGGCAAGGCCGGTGATTACCTGATTCGGGTTAATCGCCAGCCAACGTCGCGCGACTACATACTGCAAGAGGGAGATCGCGTGAGCTGCACGCCGACGAAGATCGAGGGCGCGCGGAGCTGACATAATCGTGGGGGCGCCACGACCATTCGTGGCGCCCCTTTGTCTTTCCCTCAAGGAGCAGCTATGGCACCAACTCCTGCGCATCGCATTGCGCTTGCTATTTGGGAACATCTGCACAGGCGGCGCCGCGTCATCCCTCGGACTGAGTTGCCCGCAGCGATGTGGTCTAAGTGCCACTCGCTCAGCAGACAATTAGACTTGGCTCGCTCGCGAGAATGGATCCTCGCCGCACGTCGCTTGGAGTCAGACCTTCGAAGTCAGCTTCAGACCATGACGGACCAATTGTCAAAGCTCGGCGAAGGCTTGTGTGGTGTTCGGCAGGAAGTAGCGTCTGTTCACGACATCTACAAGGACATTGTGTCGCTGGAATCTGAGTTCGAGGAGGTATCGTGGAGCTGTCTGCAGGGAACGCTCTCGGTAACCACCGAGGAGATTGTTCTGGAAGGGATCGCTCTGGGCCGGTTTCAAGTCGAACTCGACTGGCGCGAACTCCCAACCACCTGGTTTCGGGTAATTGCTCTGGATCCGAATCCCGCAACCAGCAATGACAACGTGACACATCCGCATGTGGAAGCCGAGTCACTTTGCATGGGTGATGCAAGGCTGCCGATCGTGCAGGCGCTCGAACAAGGCCGGATCGCCGACTTCTTTTCAATCGTCAACAGCGTACTGCTGACCTACAACAGCGGCAGTCCCTACGTTTCACTGGCAGACTGGACGGGCGTCACCTGCTCGGACTGCGGTGACACGATTGACGCCGAGGATCGCTACACGTGCGAGAAGTGCGAGCATTCCCTTTGCGACTCCTGCTACCGCCATTGTGAAGCATGTAGTTCTTACTTCTGCGGTGATTGCGTTGTTCGTTGCGAGTCGTGCGACGAGGACGTTTGCCAACACTGCCAACGAACCTGCAAGTCATGCAGGGATACCTTCTGTCCTCGATGTGTGGAGGAGAACGTCTGTGATAACTGCCAACAGGAACCGCCAACCCCGGAAGAAGGCGCAGCCGCGCCTGAAGTCGTACGGCGGATCGATCCATCGCCAGCCGAAGCTACGATTCACACCCACAGCGTGGAGCAAGTTGCTGTTTTTTCGTGACCAGGGCAATACCGAGATCGGAGGATTCGGAGTCTCGGCGCCGGACGATCTTTCCTTGATCACTGACATCCGGCTTGTCCAGCAGGATTGCACGCCAGTCACGGTGTCCTTTCGTGACGAGGCGGTGGCCGACTTCTTCGACGAGCAGGTTGACGCGGGCCGCCAGCCGGAGTCGTTCGGAAGATGTTGGGTGCATACGCATCCTGGCGATTGTCCTCTGCCTAGCGCTACGGACGAGGAGACTTTCGAGCGCGTATTCGGTCGCGCCGACTGGGCCATCATGTTTATCGTCGCGCGAAGCGGAGATACATATACCCGCCTACGCTTCAACAGTGGTCCGGGTGGCGACATCGAACTCGGTGTTACGATCGACTACGAAGTCGACTTTCCGGCCAGCGCCCGGTCTGCGTGGATGCAGGAGTTCGCTGAGCATGTCCACGACCTGACGATTGCCAATGACCGGCCGAGTCTCGCCGACCCGTTTGGATACCACGATTCCTTGGAGGCAGAGTGGTATCACGACTTGTTGCGCTATACGGAAGACGACGCCGAGTATCTCCAATTACAGGTAGTCGAACATGAATAAAGTCTTTGACGATCGTTTCGTGAGGCAACGCGATCTGGTGCCTCAACATAGTATTGCAACCTGTAGCGCGACAGTCATTGGTGTTGGAGCCGTTGGCAGGAACGTGGCGATCCAGCTTGCTGCCATTGGAGTGCCGCAGATTCAACTGGTTGACTTTGACAACGTCGACTTGTCAAACACCACGACACAAGGCTATGCGGCCGCCGAAGTCGGTCGGACCAAGGTCGACGCCGTCAAAGCAACGATCCTTCGCCTTGACCCGTCCGTTGCAGTCGAGACGATTCATGATCGATATCGATCAAAGCAGCGAATCGGATCGGCTGTCTTCTGCTGCGTCGATTCGATTTCAGCAAGGTCTGCGATCTGGCGCACAGCCAAGGAGCGCTGCAGCTTCTGGTGTGATGCGCGAATGCTGGGTGAAGTCGTTCGCGTGCTCTCATCGAGTAATCCTGGTACCGATGCGAATTATCCAACGACGCTCTTCTCACAATCGGAAGCACAAGTCGGCAGCTGCACGAGTCGCAGTACGATTTATGCCGCGTGCGTCGCGGCCGGACTGATGCTTCATCAGTTCACTCGCTGGCTGCGCGACATGTCGACCGATGCCGACCAGACTCTCAATCTGCTTGCCGGAGAGCTGACGATTTCAACAGGTGCTGAAACGTAGGAGAAACTCTTACCGTAAGTCGGGCGAAAGCGACGTGGCCGTCGAGCTTGATGAACACCTTCATACCGACTATGGCAAGATGATCGAGGATGGAAGATCAGTCGACTTGCGAACCCTGGTCCGCCGTCACCGAACTACTCGACGACTTGCAGACCAAGCTGTACGAGATGCCCTGCTGCCTCACCATTGGAATCGGAGTCCGTCATGCAAGGCACCCGGCCGCGCGCTGGCGCGGCCGGGTGGTTGCTTTCTTTTAGCTATCCGACGCGTCAGCCGCGGCAAGATCGTGGTCAGTCTCTTCGCTGACCTCAGCATCGGCACATCTTGCCACGCAAGGCGAATTTGCCAGGAGAATGGTCGATACATGCCACTTAACAAAGCCTCGCAAGTGCAACTCACATAGCCGCGACCAGCTTCGCGTTGTGCCGTATGCTGGACAAGTAAGGGCTGTCGAGGTGAGATGACTTCGCCAACGGTCAAGCAGCGCGATAGTAGTGCTTCAGAAGACCGCTGAGGCGACGTTCGCACTTGATCTCGCTGAGTTGTATGGGAGTTTTGTCGACGAGGTCATCGACTGGCTCGCCGCGTGGTTTGGGCAATAGCACGTTGCCAATTCCCTGATGCGGTCGGCACTCGTGATAAAACTTTACGTACTCGCGAACGATGTGGTCGAAATGCTGTTGTCCGAAGATGATGAAGTGGTCCAACGCTTCTTGCTGGATGCTTTGAATCCATCGCTCCGCGAACGCATTCAAGTTCGGAGCACATGGGCCGACAGGTTTGATCGCAATGCCTCGATCGGTAAAGACCGAATTGAAATTCTCGGAGAACGCGTTATCAAGGTCACGCATTACAATCGAGCATTCCAGTTGCTCGCTTTGAATGTGTTCGAGAAACGCGGTCGCCTGTTGCTTCATCCATTCGCCATTTGCTGATAATGTTGAGGGACTAACGAAAACGCGACGTGTCGCAACGTGGATAAACGCCAATGCGAAGACTTGCCGCGGCCCTTCCATCGTCCAAATGCGTTTGCTGAAAAAGTCACACTGCCAGAGTGTGTCGGCGTGGAGCTTTAGAAACTCGCCCCACGAACCTCGGCCACGTTTGGGACCTGGCTCAAGACCGTTCTCCACCAGGATGTTCTTCACGGTCTGCCGCGAGATGCGTCCGACATGCAACTTTCTCAGCTCGCCCAGAATCCGGCTGTAACCCCAGCCCGTTTCATTGGCAATCTGCACGACCAATTCGCGGATCACTTGGGCTATGCGCGGACGTCCCACCTTCGTAGCCGTTGCCTTATTGTCCGACTTCTTCACCCACCGACGGAACGTCGAATAGTCAACAATAGTGATTGCATGCCGAATGGCGGGTCCCATTGCCAGTCCCAACTTCATCAGTCGTTCGCGTTCTTCTTGATTCAGGAAGATTCGCTTCTTGGGAACACGTTTTCGGAGCAGTTCGTTCTCTGCCTTGAGAAACTCGTTCTGGCGCCGCAACTCCTCTTCCGAAGACCTGGCCAACAAGAACAGCAGTGGCTGGAAAATCTCACGCATGCGTGCTACAAACAGGTTAAATTAAGCTGAAAAATGCAGTTGGCAATCTTTTTGTACAGCGACAGAGCCTGGTCGCAATAGCCAATTGCGTGTTCACCAGCTGTCAGTCGTGATCAGAGTCAATGGCCGCGCTGCACGATGGTCATAATGTGAAAAGTTTCAAGGTCGACGAGTTGCTGCGGGCAACAAAGCTCTTTCACGTTTGCGGTTCAGACACCCAGTTTGGTAACGTTTCCGGCGATTCCGAATGATTCAGCCATGGTCGTCAACTGGCAGCCGGACGTAGGGCCGGATGCTGGATTTTCAGTCGCACGATCACAGAGATAAGGTGATCGTCGCCTAACCCTACTCTGTCTTAACAACCGGCTGTTAACCCACCGGTCGCAGGTTCGAGTCCTGTACGGGGAGGCGGCTTTCGGACTCGCTGCCCGCGCTTCGCAGTGCGGATTACTCCAACAATACGCAAGACTTGCTCCCAGTTGCTGGCCAGTCACTAATGGACGGGCTTTCGACACCATTCGCAAGCTGTGCTTGGCGCAATTGATGTGACCGAGGAGCGGACAAGCGCTTTGAGTAGCGGCCAATTGGTTCCACATATTGACGCAGCTAACGCGGGAGCTGGGCGACATTGTCCCAATTGTCAGGGGGCGCATCCATTCAAGACGATCTTCATCGACACCGCCGCTGACCACCGCTAGTCAGCATGTCCACGGATGCCTGGACCAACGCGGCAAAGAGCGAGTCCGACGTGGTCTGCATGACGTGAAAAGTCTGTACCAGATCTTGCTCGCAGACTGAAACACGAGGACGTTCGCCCGCAGCAACATGAGATAGCCAGTCGTCTAGTCGATCACTCCAGCTAGTCTTTCTCCATCGCTTGCTCGTCTTCTTGAACCTTGCATCGACGCGTCCCTTTTGATGCTCAAGTAAGTGACGAATTGCGAAGCAGCAAGATAGTTGCGACCATGGGTCAATCGTCTCTGTCATTTCTGGGACACGATTCGCCTGCTGTGCGAGCCGCTGCAACGAATGGCCGTACAGTCGTAAACAACAATTGGAAAGTTTGTCTAGGCCATGCACTGGGACAACGTCACGAGCATCGCGGAGAGAGTTCAAATCCAAATCAAAGGCGACCGCCAGCCAAGTCGTCTTGGGAATATCTAATTCGTCGATCTCCTTCACGTGCTCAGCACCTTTTTCATACGCTAATCGAACGACGTGCTCCGCGAAATGCTCCCAGAAGAGCGAGAGTGTTCGATGGACGTAGAACTCAAAGTTTACTTTGAGCAGCAGGAGCTGGCTCTCCTCAATCGACCTCTTGATCCTTTTCTCGACGTCCTCCGCATTATCGAAGACATCTTGCACTGATTGAAGCGCAGCGGTGCGTATCTCGTCCACGTGAGCCAACATAACCTGCCGGGCGATCATTGCTCGGTGGAGATGCTGGCGGCATTTGCGATGGTACCGCGCGAGCTCATCAGTAAATGAATTGGCGGACAGATTCACTCCACTACACCTAGTTCACAATGACGGTAAGCAGACCACGCAGCGCAGCCATCGGTTTGCCTTCATTTCGACGTCAACTGTCGGACGCAGTTGATATAGCGAGTACGTGTGGACTCGGTCGTGGCAGCCCATTCGAGGTCGTCCTGGGTTAATTCGTCCACAGACCGAGATTCGCCATCAAACCGACCGTCTCCCGTCCCGATGCACCTTGAATATCTGCCACAGCTGATTACCGATTCGGCTTGTAAGAATCTCTTGAGTTCGTCAACGTCATTCACTTCGACCCATTTCGTACCGTATCCACCAACCGGATTCGGAAACTCGAGTGCAACTTGCATTGCGATTTCCTTTAAAAGAGCGTTGGCACCGGTACGGGTGTGGATTTCGTCGATCAAGAGTAAGATCGGATTCTAAATCATCTCGGCAACGTACGTCCATCGGTTAGCCGAATCTGAAAGGCCGGTGCAAGCGGTTCGTGGAAACGCCGGTTCTCGAATCGGCGGCAAGTGATCACGTTTCATGTGACTTCTGCCGCGCGAGCTAGAGGGTTTGTAACGTCTGACGCTTGATATGTTGTTAACCAGTTAATCGGAGCACCAGCCATCGGTTGACGGTAGCTGCACGAACTGCGTTAACCGAGAGAAAATCGACCAGAGACACGAATTATTGCTTGCTTTCAACGAAATTACCACAACATTTGAATGACACATTGGTTACTACGATTACCATCAGCGTTCTCTTGGCACAAATTCGTAGAGCGTACATTAGAGGGAGTTGGATGGGATACTTCGGCCTGTCCGAATACTACACCATCTTGCCGACGTTGGATGAATGGCTTCGCCGCCGTGTACGGTCGTGTTACTGGAAGATGTGGCATCGCCCGCGAAACCGCATTCGCCAACTGCTGAAGTTGGGAACGGACAAGCGGTCCGCCATTCTCGCCGGACTCAGCCGCAAAGGTTACTGGCGACTCTCCCGCACGCTGAGCACTCACACGGGGATGACGAACGCTTGGCTTGCCGAGCAGGGTGTCATCTCGCTGAAGGAACTTTGGGTCAACATTCACTACCCGGAAGGCAAAGCATCTGCGCACCGTCTTCCGCGTTAGCTACCACCTGAACCGCCCGGTGCGGACCCGCTTGCCGTGGTGGTGTGGGGGCCGGGAGCTAAACACTCCCGGCTACCCGATCACCAGCTCGCCGAGGGCCTTGCCGAGCTTTGACCCGAACTTGACCAGCTTGTTCCGTTCCTTCTCGGTGACCGGCACTCGCTTGGGCAGTTTGGACCGGAGAACGTCGTTCTCGATCTTCAGGTAGCGGATCTGCGAAGCCAGTTCTTTTTGTGTCGAACCGGCGATCAACAGCAGCAGACGGTGGTACAAATTCTTCATTACGATAAAATGCCGAAGGCGTTGGTATCAAGGACGTTGACTTCCTTTTTGCACCCCGTAGTCACGGTCCGTAAAGACCCATTCGGGTCAGCGTTGTGAATTCTTCAACCATCGCCGCCGGTTGTATCGCTCGCGCAAGCTGTTAAGTCGGTGCCCGCGTGCAGCCGTGCCACTCTCTAGATCGCTAGTGACCCAAAACCTCTGGATCGCGCTACGTGTTAACCACTCGAACCCAGCCGGTGCATCCGATTTGCCGCCGCATCAAAAATAGATTCGTTTCGATAAGGGTCCAGCACGGGGAGGTGCAGTTGCCTCCGAAGAGTCCCAACTTGAACGCCCATCTCGAAAGGTTCATGAGAAGTATCAAATCCGAGTGCTTGGAGAAAATGATCTTCTTCCGTGAGAACATGTTGCGAAACGCTGTTCGCGAATATCTTTCCCATTATCATCACGAACGAAATCATCAGGGGCTCGACAACACGATCATCGACCCTAAAGACGAAGTCGGGAAGATTTCCGGCAAGATCGAATGTCGCGAGCGGCTCGGCGGCATACTGCGATACTACTATCGCGACGCTGCGTAACTGGTGATCGAAGTCAATGCGCAGTGCGCCTCTACGCAACCGGTCTGCGCCAACAGCGGCACCAACTCTGCTGACCCTCTGATTCAGACGCTGCGCAACTGAGTCAGACGCCAGATCGGCCGACATCCAATTGATTTCGTGATGCTAAAGCTAAGTTCTCAAAGAGCGAACTGTGCATTCGAGTTGTTTTACCGTACGGCGTTCGGAAAAGGGTTGTGCACAGGGAGGCTTACGTGCGGTCGCGCAGCAGTGCAAGTTGCCATAGCGCCGATGCAACGTCATCGCTAATTATGTCCAAAACATCTTCAAGAGCCAGCGTCTCCGAATTAAGGCTTTGGGACTTAGCTTCCGGTAGTAGATCGTCGCGTTGGGATACACAACCAAATGAGACAGTCCCGACCGCCAATTCTTCGTAATAAGGGAATGGACGTTGATGGTCCTCCGGAATCTCGCTTGCGCGATCTGCAGATGTGAAAATCTCTTCGTGCTGGAAAGTGATTTGTGGCGCCTCAGTTGGATGTGCCTCGCCCTCAGGTGTTACAACGAATTGATTCAATCTGTTGATTACAACCAGCGCATCAAGCGGTGAAACAGAGCCGTCCCCGTTTACATCCACATAGTTCGACTCATCCGATGGCAATCGAACTAGGGTCCTTGCACCATTCTCGTTTAAGTCGTTGATTATAATTAGGACATCAAGCGGGCTAATCGATCCATCCCGATTGACATCGTGCGGTGCCTTATAGTATTGCCAAGGGCTGAGGTCCACCACGGTGACTTCGATCGTCTCGAAGTCGTTCAAGTTGGGCGTGCCGTCGTCTGTCACCCGTACCGTGATGCTGTACGTTCCTGGGCCTTGAGCTTCACTTGGCGTCCAGGTGAAGATGCCCGTATCAGCATCGATGCTGGCTCCGGTGGGAGCACCGGAGTCGAGGCTGAATGTTAGCGTGTTGGCAGGAACATCGGTGTCCGTGGCGCTGGCGGTGAACGTCAACAGTGTCCCTTCATTCACGCTCTTGTTGCCAATCAAGGCCAACACGGGTGCCACGTTCACTTCACTCACGGTGACTTCGATCGTCTCGAAGTCGTTCAAGTTGGGCGTGCCGTCGTCTGTCACCCGTACCGTGATGCTGTACGTTCCTGGGCCTTGAGCTTCACTTGGCGTCCAGGTGAAGATGCCCGTATCAGCATCGATGCTGGCTCCGGTGGGAGCACCGGAGTCGAGGCTGAATGTTAGCGTGTTGGCAGGAACATCGGTGTCCGTGGCGCTGGCGGTGAACGTCAACAGTGTCCCTTCATTCACGCTCTTGTTGCCAATCAAGGCCAACACGGGTGCCACGTTCACTTCACTCACGGTGACTTCGATCGTCTCGAAGTCGTTCAAGTTGGGCGTGCCGTCGTCTGTCACCCGTACCGTGATGCTGTACGTTCCTGGGCCTTGAGCTTCACTTGGCGTCCAGGTGAAGATGCCCGTATCAGCATCGATGCTGGCTCCGGTGGGAGCACCGGAGTCGAGGCTGAATGTTAGCGTGTTGGCAGGAACATCGGTGTCCGTGGCGCTGGCGGTGAACGTCAACAGTGTCCCTTCATTCACGCTCTTGTTGCCAATCAAGGCCAACACGGGTGCCACGTTCACTTCACTCACGGTGACTTCGATCGTCTCGAAGTCGTTCAAGTTGGGCGTGCCGTCGTCTGTCACCCGTACCGTGATGCTGTACGTTCCTGGGCCTTGAGCTTCACTTGGCGTCCAGGTGAAGATGCCCGTATCAGCATCGATGCTGGCTCCGGTGGGAGCACCGGAGTCGAGGCTGAATGTTAGCGTGTTGGCAGGAACATCGGTGTCCGTGGCGCTGGCGGTGAACGTCAACAGTGTCCCTTCATTCACGCTCTTGTTGCCAATCAAGGCCAACACGGGTGCCACGTTCACTTCACTCACGGTGACTTCGATCGTCTCGAAGTCGTTCAAGTTGGGCGTGCCGTCGTCTGTCACCCGTACCGTGATGCTGTACGTTCCTGGGCCTTGAGCTTCACTTGGCGTCCAGGTGAAGATGCCCGTATCAGCATCGATGCTGGCTCCGGTGGGAGCACCGGAGTCGAGGCTGAATGTTAGCGTGTTGGCAGGAACATCGGTGTCCGTGGCGCTGGCGGTGAACGTCAACAGTGTCCCTTCATTCACGCTCTTGTTGCCAATCAAGGCCAACACGGGCATCTCGTTCACTTCCAGCACGACAATTGAAAAAGTCTTTTCAAACTTTAGGCCAGTTGAGTCTGTGGTTCGCACACGGATTGAGTAACTTGCCCTTGTTTCATGATCCAGCTCAACCCCAGATTTCACCCGCAAGCTATTGCCGACGATTTCAAAGGCGTCATTGTCACTGTCTCCGCTGCCCGCCACCAGCGCGTAGCTGTGCATGTCGCCATTGTCTAGGTCGGCGGTCGACAGATTGCCGATAGACACGGCGGTCGATGTATCGGTGTTTTCCGGAATCGCACTGGCAGACAATGTGATGTCGGTCGGCGGCATGTTAGCTGATGTAACCGTGATTGTCGCCACAAAGGTGCTGGTACGGACGGGCGTGCCGTCATCTGTGACGTGAATCGTAACCGCGTGTTCGCCGATCTGGTCGAAGGTCGGAGTCCAAAGCAACAGTCCTGTGAACATATCGATTTCGGCACCGTCCGGTGCATTGGCGGCCAACGAAAAAGACAGGCCGTTGATGGGTAGATCCGCATCGCTGGCGTCCACCAGCAATGCGATTTGCGCCCCGGCTGTTACCGATTGTGCGGGAATGTCGGCGATCTCAGGCGGCGAATTAATCTCATCGACATAAATCGTAAACGTTGCCATCGACGTTGCCATCGGCGACCGGTTATCGGCGACTTGCACTGTAAAACTGAACTGGCTTCCACCATCCATTTCTGTTGGCGTCCAGGTGAAAATTCCCGTTTGCGCATCGATGGCTGCGTCGCCGGGCACGGTGCCGATCAGCGAGTAAACCAGCGAGTCGCCTTCGAGGTCAGTCGCTGCGACGGTGAAGCGACTGCGGCTGCCTTCGGCGCCGATGCGCGCGCCAATCGGGGCGATCACCGGCGCATCGTTGTGTTCGGCCACGTTTACCAAGAAATCCAGACTGGAGGATTCATTCGGCACGCCGTCATCGGTGACTTGCACGGTGATCGTGTACGTGTCCGGCGATTGGCTTTCGCTGGGCGTCCAGGAAAACTGGCCCGTCGCCGGATCGATCGTTGTGCCGGCTGGAGCGTTAGCTCCCAACGAAAACGTCAGGCCATTGTTTTCCGGGTCGCTGGCCATCACGGTGAAGGCAAGCTCCGTTCCATCCGTGGCTTGCTGATCGCCGATCGCTGTGATGGTGGGCGCTGCATTGACTTCGGTTACCGTGACGTTGATCGTCGTTCGCGCAGTGAGGCTCGGGCTGCCGTCATCGGCCACTTCGACCACGATTGAAAACTGGCCGGGTCCGTGTTGTTCCTGCGGAGTCCAGGAGAGCTCGCCGCTGCCGGCATCGATCGCCACTCCCTCCGGTCCGCTGACGATGCGGAACGTCAATCCGTCGGAATCGGGATCGGAGGCCGACACCGTCAGGCTCAATTCGGATAGTTCGGCGACGGTCTGATCGACGACCGGCATGATCGCGGGCGAGCGATTTGCTGCCACAAAGTTGCCGCCTGGCATGCCATCGCCGTCGCCGTCCAGCTTCAGTCCGGCCAGGTCGTGAATGGTCGAGTCGGCGTGGACGATCAGTTTGAAATTGCCGGCCGTTAGCTGGCGGCCATCGGCGACCTGCAATACGACCAATTGTCCGCCGGCGTCGTAATGCGGGATCACGTCGATCAGTTCGTCGTCACCGTCTCCCAGCACGCCGTTGGCTCCCGCTTCGCTCAGTTCGTAATTCGCGGGTGCTCGCGCATCGATCGGATCCACGGCTTCGCTAAATACGATGTGGAATGTCGAACCGGTGCTGGTCTGCACCAAGGATGAACTGACGATCGACGGCGGCGTCACATCCAGCGACGAACCTTGGAATTCATAGGCGCCAATATCGTGGAAGGTGGGCTGCAAATCGAACTGCAACGACGGACTGTTTTCCAGCGAGACACGGCTATCGTACGAGGCCAATAACGCCGAACCACTTCCGGCAGATAGGCCGATGGTCGGCGTCAACTGCTGATTGCCGGGTCCGTAATCGAAGCGAACTTGACCGCCGTCAAACAAGGTAACGGCGAACTGCACGTCGCTGCCGTCGGCCTCATTCGTCGCATCCCAGAACACGGTCGTGTAGCCGGATGTTGCATCCACGTAGATGTCGTCACCGTCTTCATCCGTCCGCAGATTGTCCCACAGTGGAGCAATCCGAACGTTGTCGGCCAACGTTTGCGTACTATTCGAACCGCTGCCGGTCCAGTCGGATCCGGCAAAGTGCAAAAAGCCTTCGCTGGAAACTTCAACGCTGGAGTAGTCATTGCCGTAGAACGGGAAGGCAAACGGCAGATTCAGCGTCCACGATGTGCTATCGCTTTGCCAGGCTTGCGCTTGGCCGATCGATGCGTAATAGCCGATGGCGGAAGAGATGAGTTCCACGTAGTTGGTCGAAGTGACGGGCGAAATCCGGATGCTGTTCGCATTACTCAAACTGCCGGCGCCATCGTAGCCATTGATCAACAGGAAATCGGCATCGTTGCCCGCCGAAATTCCCACGCGCGGCGCCACTTGAAGATTGTCGCTGCCGTAATCGAACTGGATTGTCCCGTCGGACAGCAGCGTCACGGAAAAGCTTACCGGGTCATCCGTATTGAACGTGTGGCCTTGCCAGAGAATCGTGGTGGAAGTCACCGTTTCGTCGATAAAGATGTCGCCGGAATCGGTATACAAATCGTCCCACAGCGGCGCGATTCTGGCATTGCGTTGAAAGATCGAGAGATCATTCTCATAAGAAAAGCTGGCAGAATCCGGGCCAGAAAAATGCAAAAACCCGTTCGTACTGACTTGGACCGAACTGTACGAACTGCCGTAGTAGGGGAAGCTGAATGGAAGGTTGTAGGTGAACGCATCCTCATCTCCATGCCAGCCTTGTGCCACTCCGGAGACGGCAAACTGGTTCGCGCCCAGATTGGCCGCTTGATAACCGCTGGAATTGGTTGAGAACGATACAGATGCGGCATTGGTCAGCGTCGCAGCGCCGTTGTAGCTGCTGAGCGTCGCGTTGGAACCGTCGCCGCTGGAGGCCCCGATCGTCGGCGTCAAATTGGCATTTCCCGGCCCGTAGTCGAATTGGAACGTGCCGTCGTCACGCAAGGTCGCTGCGAAATTGACTTGGCTATTGTCAGCTTTGTTGGTCGCCAGCCAGCGAATCGTGACTTCCCCGGAGATCGAATCATCGACGTAAATGTCGTCGCCGCTGGCTGCCGTACTGAGATCGTCCCACAACACGGCAATCCGGCGGTTGTTGGCAAACGCGGTGGCGTCGTTGTTGCCGCCGTCCGCGGAATCGGAACCGGCAAAGTGGAGAAAGCCGTTGGAAGAAACGTCAACGGATGTGTAATTGCCTTCGTAAAACGGAAATGTAAACGGCAATGTCAGAGTCCACGAATCGTCATCGCCGTGCCAGCTTTGGGCCACGCCGGCATGCCGCGGTCGAAACACCGTTTCGCTAGATGTCGATTCGATGTAGTCCGGCGTACCGGCATTGGTCGTGCCCGGATCGTCGCGGCGGACGTTGCCTTCGCGGTCCATGTTGGAGGTCTGGCTGGTCGACCCGCGGTCAATGGCTGGCGACGTCTTGGTCAGATGGAAATTGTCGTCGGCGCCGCCATCGGTCATCGAGTTCGGATCGTAACCGTAGACGTTATCGGCGCCGTTGCGATCGATCGCCAGGTAATCGCCCTCCAGGGAATGCTGGTCAAAACCGCTGGTAGCAAACCAATCGCCGACACTGTCGATATTCATCCCGTTCCACGAGATTAAAAACGCGTTGGCATCGGTGCCTTGGTAGAACAAGTTGTAATCGCTTACGAATCCGACTTGGCTGTTGTCTTCGATGCGCAGCGCGTGGCCGGATTGGATTTCGAAGATGTTGTTAGTCAGCGTCACATCGTGGCTGTTGCTGCGCAGGTGGACGCCTTCTCCCACGGCTTGCACGATGGTGTTGTTGACCACCGCTGTAACGCCGACCTTTTGCAGATCCAAACCGACATTGGCGTTGGCGTACAGCAAGTTGTTGGCGATGCGACCTGTGTAGATTTCCAGCGGATCGGTGGCGATTCCAGTGGAGTTACCGTAGATCTGATTGCCGACAGGCGTGCCGTCGCGTTTTAACACGATCCCGGTCGTGTTGTGGAAGACGCGATTGTCTTGACTGCGTCCGCCGTAGTTGTGACGGACGCCGATGTTGTTGCTGTAGACGATGTTGCCGACGGCCAGGGCGTTACCGGTCAGTTCGATGCCCGTGGTATTGTCGTGGGCGGTGTTGCCAGTGGCTGTGACAAAGGTGTCCACGACGATTCCCGCGCGGTTATTGAACACTTCGTTATTTTCCACGACCGAAACGGCGGGCGCATCGCTGGGTGGATCGAGATTGATGCCGGAACTGAACGAAAAACTCAAATGGCCATACGCCTGGTTGTCTCGAACCGTATGTCCATAGCCTTCCAGATCGATGCCATCGGCGCCGTTGTCGTAGACCGAATTGCCGCTGAACACGCTGAAATCATTGCTTTCTTTCAGGTACACGCCGTCGTTGCCGTGTCTGAAGATCCGGCTGTCGGCAACCACCAGGCCGTCACTATCGACCAGCGGATTGGCAAAGCTGCCGCCGAAATGCTGGTCGGCAAAGATGCCGTGATAGCCGCCGGTCATCGATAGATGCGACAACGTCACATCGTCAGCGCCCAGCAGTTCAAACACGTAACTTCCGCTGGACGTGTTGCCTCGGTTCAGCAAGGCTACGTGGTCGCCCGAGATGGGACCTTGAATCACGACACCGCTGTCGTCGGGCAACAGTTCAATATTGGCGCCTAGTGCATATTCGCCCGTATCGACGTAGATCACGTCGCCCGGGCCCAGGTCGTAAGCCGATAGCAGGAACCTCAAGTCGGCCAGCGGCGATGCAGGACTGCGGCCGCTGTTGAGGTTGTTACCCGCGGCCGTCGTGTATTCGTTGTCCGCAAAGTCCACATCGCCGGCGATGTTCACGTAGTAGGCGTTGCCGCTGTTGCCAATCAGCAGCGGTTCGTCGGAGTCGTCGGTCATACTCGAACTGACTCGCACCAGTGCCGTGTTGCCCGTCGTTTCAAACTCCGCACCGATCGTCCAGTCGTACGACCCGCGGCCAAAGCGGTCCATCGGCTGGTCTGTGGCAATCGTGGTCCAGGTAGCGCCGCTATCGATCGAGACTTCTAAGTCGGCTGTGGGCGAAGCGCTGCCGCCGGTATTGGGCACCGCCAATTCGATCGCCGCCAGGTAAGCTGGGTCGCCCGCGATGTTGACCAATTCGACCACTAGGCCGTTGCCGCCGCTGACGTCGACGGTGAACTTTTTGACCACCACCTTGTAGCGACTGCCCGCTTCGGCATAGAGATCCATGTCGTCGACGACCAATGCGTCCTGCAAATACAGATCGGTGATCGCTTCGCCCACGCTGGAGCTATCGCGGTCGTACATGTGCAAGCGGACGGTATACTGGCCGTCGGGAATCGCCAGTTCGTACCGCAGGTGTTTGCCAGCGCCGGAACCGGCCGAGGCATAACTCTGATACACGGCCGTTGGCGCTGGATTGGCGACGCCCGAAACATCGATCGCCGTGGTCGTGGAAGACTTTGAACCCAAAACCAACTGCCCGGCATCGGTCAACCAGTTGTCTACCGCTGCGCCGCCGACATTGACCAGCGCCACCGTTTGTTCCTCGGTCAGGCCGGAACTGCGCCATTCGACGGCAACGGTTTGGCCTGCGGCCCATTTCTCCAATCCGTTGGGTGAAAGAACCTGAATCGTGGTAGCCGGACTCAAAGCGGCTTCGGCCGTGTTGCCGTATGCGCCCAGGTTGACTCGACCGCCGTTGGGCAGCGGTTCCAGATACGAGGCCGACAACAGGCTGCCGCGGTCAATGGCCGGTGAATTGATTTGCAAGTGGAAGTCGTCGTCCAGGCCATGGTCGCCTTGGACGTGTTGCAGACGAACGGCGTCGGCCAGTACCTGGTCTGACGTGCTGCCGCCGGTAAAGTTGCTCCGCAAGCTGACGGTCAGCGTATCGCCGGTAACTCGGTAAACGCCCAGTTCACTCCAAGTCACACCGGCATCGGTAAAGTCGGCGGTGACTTGCGTCTGGTTGGCTCGATACACGTCGACCACTCGTTCGGCGTCGATGACCGAAAACGGAATGCCCGAGGTTTCCCGGAAGAAAGCGGGATCGTCCGGCCAGGTGACTGCCACATGGTAGTACTGACCGGCCTCGAGCCCATCGAATGTCCACGTCGCCACGTTGGCGCCGCTGTCCCAATTGGCGAATCGGTAATCGCCGTCCAAGGCGTCTTCGAACGCCACAGTGGTCCAACTGCCCGTGGTGCTGAAGCCGGCATCGCCGTCGTCGATGATCACAGCCGGCCCGATCGGCGTGAGATCGAATCCCAGCACATCATCCGCGCCGTCAGGGTCGACGAAGTTCGGATCTTGCTGAGTGCTATGCGCGTCGAAGCCAAGTTCAAAGAACCAGTCGGTTCGATCGACAAACATTCTGCTGCCCCACAAGGCCAGATCGCCGCCGCTGAGCTGGAACAAGTTGTAATCGCTTACGAATCCGACTTGGCTGTTGTCTTCGATGCGCAGCGCGTGGCCGGATTGGATTTCGAAGATGTTGTTAGTCAGCGTCACATCGTGGCTGTTGCTGCGCAGGTGGACGCCTTCTCCCACGGCTTGCACGATGGTGTTGTTGACCACCGCTGTAACGCCGACCTTTTGCAGATCCAAACCGACATTGGCGTTGGCGTACAGCAAGTTGTTGGCGATGCGACCTGTGTAGATTTCCAGCGGATCGGTGGCGATTCCAGTGGAGTTACCGTAGATCTGATTGCCGACAGGCGTGCCGTCGCGTTTTAACACGATCCCGGTCGTGTTGTGGAAGACGCGATTGTCTTGACTGCGTCCGCCGTAGTTGTGACGGACGCCGATGTTGTTGCTGTAGACGATGTTGCCGACGGCCAGGGCGTTACCGGTCAGTTCGATGCCCGTGGTATTGTCGTGGGCGGTGTTGCCAGTGGCTGTGACAAAGGTGTCCACGACGATTCCCGCGCGGTTATTGAACACTTCGTTATTTTCCACGACCGAAACGGCGGGCGCATCGCTGGGTGGATCGAGATTGATGCCGGAACTGAACGAAAAACTCAAATGGCCATACGCCTGGTTGTCTCGAACCGTATGTCCATAGCCTTCCAGATCGATGCCATCGGCGCCGTTGTCGTAGACCGAATTGCCGCTGAACACGCTGAAATCATTGCTTTCTTTCAGGTACACGCCGTCGTTGCCGTGTCTGAAGATCCGGCTGTCGGCAACCACCAGGCCGTCACTATCGACCAGCGGATTGGCAAAGCTGCCGCCGAAATGCTGGTCGGCAAAGATGCCGTGATAGCCGCCGGTCATCGATAGATGCGACAACGTCACATCGTCAGCGCCCAGCAGTTCAAACACGTAACTTCCGCTGGACGTGTTGCCTCGGTTCAGCAAGGCTACGTGGTCGCCCGAGATGGGACCTTGAATCACGACACCGCTGTCGTCGGGCAACAGTTCAATATTGGCGCCTAGTGCATATTCGCCCGTATCGACGTAGATCACGTCGCCCGGGCCCAGGTCGTAAGCTTCCAGCACTGCGCGAATGGACGCCTTGGGGCTGGACGGAAACAGGCCGTCGTTGCCGTTGTCGCCGGAGACGGTCGTATATTCGTTGTCGGAAAAATCGCCGTCACTTTCGATATTCACGTAATACGCCGAAACCGGCTCGATGAGTGTGAAGGCCTCGTTGCTGGTGTCCGATTGCGCGCTGATGTTATCAGTGATTTGAACGTAGTACTCTCCGGGCGTGACCGAATTAGAAATCGTCCATGAGAACAGGCCATCGTTGGCAGTGTCGTCGGCCAATAGATCGACTGCAATGAAACCGCCAATGCCATCGGACTGAACAAGCTGGATATCTACCGTTCCGCTCATGTCGCTGGAACGCCAGCGAATATCGAAGGTCCGCCCGGCAGGCCACGTTACATTCCCGTCAGGGCTAATCACTGTGATAAATGACGACGGGCTCTTGGAGGCCTGTGACGTCGTTCCATAGGTGCCCAGATTTGCAAAGCCGCCGTTTGTCGCCGGCTCGTTGCCAAGCGAAGTGGCATCGTCGCCGCGGTCGATCGCTGGTGATTGCAAGCCATCGGTTTGTTCGGTGGCGGTCAAGAGAGCCGGCAATCCGGTCATTGCGTTCAGCGCGGGAGCCAGCGATCCACCATGGAAACTGCCGTACAGGCTTTGCAAGTGGAAGTCGTCGTCGCGTCCATCCTGACTGGCATTAGTGAAACCCAGCACGCCGTCCGCGCCGTCGAAATCCACGAACAGCGGATCCTGGCTCAAACTGTTGCCGTCCTGGAATGTTGAACTCTGCCAATCGGCAAGCGTGGTGCGTGGCACGCCCTGCCAATCGCCCACCGCACCACCACTGCCGGCGTACAGCAAATTGAAGTCGCTGGCAAAGCCTACCTGGCTGAGGCTATCAACTGAGACGCCGACGCCCGTGTCGACTTGAATGATGTTGTTTCGCAGATCGGTGTCATGGGCATAACCGATCACAACACCGTCGGCAGAAGGCTCGAAAATCGTGTTGTTCAAAATCGACAAAGAAGACGATCCGTAAATAGGAACCAACTTCACTGCCGCTTCGGCGTGGTCGTAGATCAAATTGTTCGTGACGTCGACCGTTGCCGCGTGATAGTCCGCGACGATTCCAGACACGTTGCTATAGATGACATTGCCGTGCACACTGCCGTCGTCGTCAACCAGGATGCCAACCGTATTGCCATAGACGCGGTTGTTATGGGTCTGCCCACCCAGGGACTGTTCAATGCCGGTGGCATTGCCGTAAACAACGTTCCAGCCAGCTGCTGCCCCGGACACCACGATGCCTCGAGACGAGAAGCCGGTGTGCCCATAAACGACATTGCCAACAACGAGAACAGGCCCTGATGCGGCAACACCATTGGCCGCGTTGGAATAGAATTTGTTTCCGAGATCTAGCGTTAGATCTGTGTTTCCAATGATGGCCTGATCTTCATTGACGCCGTTCTGGAGGACGATACCGCTGCCGAGATTATGATGACCCGTTGTGGATTGAATCACGACACCACCGGGATCTTCCAGATGCAACCCATCCCTACGGTTGTTGGATACGGTGACGCCATCAATCGTGCCGACATGTCCATCGATGTAGATGCCGTAAGCACCGTTGAATGAGGCGTCAACGGAGTCGATTCCCGCCACTGAACTGCCGCCTTCTACTCGGATTCCATCGGCGGCCTGGTTTTGGACGATCAAGTCTGTGGCGGTCAGCGACGTGCTGCCGTTATGGGCGTAAATGCCCGTCGATCCACCCAGCAACGTCAGATGGGACAGCGTCACCAGGTCGGCGTCATCCAATTCAATCAACGGACCGGTGATCGAAGGATGCGCGTAGCGGAAGCTGGTGACTCGATTCGTGTCGGTCGGCCCCGTGAACACAAATCCTTCGTCATCGCCGCGGATACCGGCTCCGGAAAGCACGATGGGGTTGTGCAAACGGTAAGTGCCACTGTCGACGAACAGGGTATGCGTCGGGCCCAGCGCATAAGTGCGCAGCAAATTGACTGGGTTCGGCTTGGGCGCCGCGGCCGTCTTGCCCGTATTGCGGTTGTCGCCAACGGCCGCCGAGTATTCATCATCTGCGGTCGTTTGATCGTTAACGAAAAATGTCGTGGTATTTTCGGGGACGGAAAACCCTTCTTCGCTGCGATCGGTAATCAGTTCATTGCCCAACAGCGTCACAGCGATTCGCAAACCGTGCGTACCAAACGCGACGTTGCTGTTTTCCGGCGTCCACAGATAGCTGCCGTCGTCACTGGTCTGCGCCGCAATGGTCGTAACCAGTTCCGGACCGTGAGTGCCGTCCTGGTAGAGATCGATTCGCACGTCGGAATTCAGCGGATTGTCAAACGTCTCCCAGCGAATCTCGAACGGCTTGCCGCGCTCCGCATCGACGTACAAATCCGGCGAATGCAACAAGATCCGCGGCTGCGCGACCGAAACGGCATCGTCGGCGATATTGGCGAAAGCACCCAGATCCGGGGCGTAACTTTCCGGCATCACGTGGACAAAGGCTTGATCCAGCGCCGCGTGATTGCTGTTGCCCGTGTTGCGAGTCGCCGTGTATTCGAAACGAACGCTGCGAGCGCCGGCCGGAATCGGCACGCGTTCACCGGCCAGGTACCATCGATCGGACATCGCAGATTTTTCAGTCGACACCGTTTCCAGTTCCTGCGCGCTGCCGTCCAGAAAGACCAGCCGGATTTCGCCGGAATCGGGCTTGCTTTCAGCACTGCTGCGAAGCCGGCCGCCAAAGACAATCGTCAGGTCTTCGCTATCCAGTTCTGCCGGCGTAAAGCCTGCCGCCACCAGGTCGATCGTCTGTTCGGCTTCACCGATGACCGTATCGCCCGGCGCGAAATATTGACTGCCATCCCAGGCCGTTTGGGGACCGGTTGCACTGGTTGCTTGAGCATTCACGACCCAATTGGTCAGTCCACTCTCAAAGCTGGGATTCACCAACAAATTTGCATACCCGTGCTCGATGCCTTGATCCAATCGCACGTCGCTGAGATCGACGGTCGGACTGGCTGCTCGCAAACCGGCTGCTGGAGTCAGAATCGCGAAGTCGTCCCAATGCCGGTTGACAAATCGAGGCTGAGCCGACAACGGATCGACGACTGTGGTTCCGATCGAGTGCAGATCGAACCGGTTGACGTCGACTTGCCAGTCCAGGATGTCCACAAAGTCGGTGTTGTTGTAGTGAACCAGTTTGCCGGCCGGCCCGTGGTGCAGCGCATTAAAATCGCTGAAGAAACCCGACTGGCTGCCGCCATCGACATACAGGTTGTATCCCGACTCACTCGACAACACGTTGCCGCGCACTTCGACTTCGCTGCTGACGCCGGTGACTCGGATGTTATCGCCGGTAGTTGAATCGACGGTGTTTTCGAAGATTCGCACGCGGCTTTGGTTGGCAACGACGATCGCCGCAGTGCCAGCGCCGGCAATCACGTTATGAGTGATTAATTGATTTGACGTGGCGTCGATGCCGACCGCGTTGTCTTGCAAATCATTGAACTGAATCGTTCCCATGAATCGCACGCCGACAGCGTTGTCGTGAATCAAATTGGCGTTATCCAGACTGTCGCCGCCCAGAATTCCCGTGCCTTCCACACCGATCTGGTTGGCGTAAATGTGCTGGCCGCGCACACGACCTTGCTGCAGTTGAATGCCGGTGGCGTTATCAAACACCTGGTTGGCGGTGCTTGCTCCGACGTAACCCAGGCCGTCGATATCCGCCGAGACATGGACGACGATGCCCGTCGTATGACCATGGATTTTGTTGTCACTCAGCGTGGCAGGGGCTTCATACAACACGCCCACTTGCATCAGTGCTGCGGCCGAATCGTGAATGTCGTTGCTTTGAATCTTTCCGTCGAATGCCGCCGCCAGCTGCAAATGGTGCAGGTCGTTTTCGGAAATCGTGCCAGACGCCGAATTGAGGATCAGCAGCCGGACAAGCGTGTTGCCGCTGGCCAGGACATCGGTCGCTCCGCCAGTTCCGATCGTCAGGTCGGCAAACTGATTTTGCTCGAACGCAGCGCCAGTCGAATTTCCAGCCAGCAGTACATTGCCCAGCGAATTGTGCGCGATCTGAGCATTGCTGCCGGCCTGGATCGTAAGATTTCCACTGGCCGATTCGCGCATCGTGAAGCCGGCCGAGTTGTTGACCGTTATAGTTCCGCTTACATCCAACCGTTGCAAGATAACGTCGTCCGCACTGTTGATGGCGATGTTGCCATCGACGCGCGAGCCCGGCGCTCCCACGATGGCCACGCCGGCATCGGCCGCTGTCACCGTGACATTGCCGCTGATCGTCCCGGTCACCAGGATCACATCGCCGGGCCCCAGCACATACGCATTCAAAACGTCCTGAATGCTGTTGCCGGGCGTGTCGCTGGCCGTGCGAACGTTGTTGGGCGAGCTGACGTCGTACAGGTTCGCTTGCAGATAAATGGCCGATCCTACGCTCTTGACGTCGGTCCACACGGCAAACGGATGGCCGCTGCCGTCAACGGCGACATGCACAGTTTCCGGCAAACCGGCGGTGGTACTGATGCCGGTTGATTCTGCATCGCCGCGGATTTCTTCAACAAATGCCGTACCATTCCACTGCCGTGCGAAGATGCTGACCGTTTCATCCAGCTGCCTGGCCAGGCGATCGTCCGTCCAGACCAAATGCAAAACTCCGCCGGCGGACGACAGGCGCGGCTGCTGCGAATCGCCTGCTGCAGCTGAGATTCCACCACCGCTGGTGGCGCCATCGCCGGCAGGTTGCCATTGGCCGCCGGTAAACCGAGCGGCATAGATTTCCGTGCCCGGTACTGCCGGATCGGTATCCGCCTCGCGCCAAGCGACAAACAGTTCGTTGTTGTGATACGCGACGGTCGCAGAGGTGCTTGCCGCTGTCGTACCGCTGATGCCGACGCCGGTCGCGCTGCCAGCCAACTGTTGCCAGGAGCTGCCGCTGTATTCGCGCAGCAAGAACTGTTGCTGGCCATTGACCGATTGCGTCCAGGCCACTGCGATCTTGTTGCCGTCGGTGGCAAGGGCCAATTGCTGCACGTCGGTGGCAGCGCCGGAGATTCCGCCGCCTGTCGCGCTGCCATTCAATTCCACCCAGTTCGCTCCATCAAATCGTCGAGCGTGCACGTTGGTATGGCCGTTGGAGGAATCCAGCCAGGCCACGACCACTCCAGTCGCCGTGTTCAGCACTTGCGGTTCGGACGCACTCCCGGTGGCGCTAATCCCGCCGCTGGCGTTGGACGATCCTAATGCCAGCCATTCACCCGCTCCCGTGTCCCACGCCAACACGTGGATGTCGCTGCCGGTCGCCGTGAACTCCGTCCAGGCGACTACCGGATTCCCGGCCGCGTTGATGGCAATACTTGGCTGCCGCGAAGACGTCTGGCTGGCAGAGATGCCGCCGGTTTCGGCACTTGACGCCAATTGCGACCAACCACCCGCGTCGTGCCGGGCAACATAGATTTCATAGTTTCCATATCGCGCGTCAGCCCAAGCGACGTAGGTCGCGTCGCCATTGACGGCGACGCGGGGGTCGATGGATGCCGACGCGTGGCCGCTGACGCCAAAGTCCGTCGCGCTGCCGGCCAGTTCCGACCAACGCCCTTGGTCGGTGGCACCGCTGGCCAGCGTTGCGTCGGCCGCGATCAAGGCAAACGCCGGTTGAATCCCGGGCGCGGCTGTCGCAGTTGGCGGCGCAAAGTTGCCTGGCGTTGCTCCGTCACCGCTGCCGTAGTCAACCAGGTCGCTGGTGCCGCCGCCGGCATTGATCAAATCATCACCGGCTTCACCGAACAGCCGGTCGTTGCCGCCGCCGCCAAACAACTGATCCTGGCCAGAGCCGGCTTCGTCCGCGTTCGTTCCAAAGTCGCCATAGATGAAATCGACGGCATTGTTGTCGCCGCTGCCGGTGGGCGAATGACCGAAAAGAATGTCGTGATCGGCTTCGCCCAGAATCACGTCGCTTCCGCCGCCGCCTTCGATCTGGTCGTCGCCCGCGCCGCCGTGCAGGATGTCGTCGCCGTCGCCGCCCAGGATCACGTCATTGCCGCCGCCGCCGAACACGACATCTCGACCGGTGCCGCCATCGATCTGATCCGCCCCGTCATCTGAACCGCGAATCAAATCGTCGCCGGCATCGCCGTTGAGCTGGTCGCCTGCGCCGCCACCGCCGATCAATTCATCGTCGCCATCGCCGCCACTGATCACATCGGCATCGGCTCCGCCATCGAGGATGTCATCTCCGGCGTCGCCAAACAGCTGATCCTGGCCGCCCTGGCCGAAGATGCGATCGTTATCCGCGTCGCCGTGGATGATGTCGTCGCCGACGTGTGAACCGTACAGCGTGTCGGCGCCCGCACCGCCGAAGATCTGATCGCCCAAGTCATCACCGGCGAATACCCAATCGTCGCCATTGCCGGCCAGCACGTAGTCAGATCCGACGCCGCCTTCGATTCGATCATCGCCATCACCGCCGTCGATGTAGTCGGCGCCGCCCAGGGCCCAGATCTGGTCATTGCCGGGACCGCCGAGAATGCGGTCGCCGAAATAGATCATGTCGGTGAAATTCGGGTCGACGCTGGCTCCTTCATCCGAACCGACGATCCGGTCGTCGCCAGCGCCGCCGTCCAGCAGTCCACCGGCACCGGTCCCGGCCACCAGGTAGTCCGCGTCGTCGCCGCCGGCAATGTCGTCCACGCCGGCGCCGCCATTCAGATAATCCTGGCCCAGACCGCCGGTCAGTACGTCGTTGCCGTCTTCGCCAAAGACAAAGTCATCGCCGCTGCCGCCGCCACCGGTGTCATTGCCGGGCCCGAGATAAATTCGATCGTCGCCATCATCGCCGGCGACCTGGTCGTCGCCGGCGCCGGCTTGAATCAAATCGGCGTCCGCGCCGCCGGAAATGATGTCATTACCGGACAAGGCGATGATCACGTCACGGCCGGCATCGCCGTAAAGCAAATTGTTGCCCAACCCGCCCCAGATTCGATCGTCGTTTGCTCCGCCGCGGATCTCGTCATTACCCGCCTGGCCGTACAGCAAGTCTTCGCCGGCATCTCCGAAGAGCGTGTCCGCTCCGCCGTCGTCGCCAGCAGCATCTTCGCGATGTCCAAAGATCCGATCGTCGCCGTCACCGCCGTGCAGTTCGTCTGCACCGGCGCCACCTTCGATAAGGTCGTCACCCGCGTCACCGTAAATGCGATCCGCAGCGCCGTCGTCATCGGCTCCCGATTGGCTGTGGCCGAACAACCGATCGTCGCCGTCATCGCCATTGATCAGGTCGGCGCCGGCGCCACCTTCTATCGTGTCAGCGCCGTCGCCGCCGAAAATCTGGTCGTCGTCGTCCATGCCGAACAGTTGATCATTCCCGTTGCCACCCAGGATCATATCGCGGCCGGCCATGCCAAAGATCGAGTCGCTGCCGTCGTTGCCTTCCAGAATGTCGTCGCCGCCCTGGCCTTCGATGTGATCGTTGCCCGGACCGCCGCGCAGAACGTCCGCGGCATCGTCGTCACCGGCGCCGCTCTGCGAGTGGCCGAACAACCGGTCATCGCCGCCCAGGCCGTCCATTTCATCCGCGCCGGGACCGCCGATCATTAAGTCGGGACCGGACTGGCCACCCAACACATCATTGCCGGGTCCGCCGTCCATGAACGTCCCGATCAAGCCGGTCGAGTTTCTGCTGCCAAACAGCTGGTCGTTGCCGGGTCCGCCCATCAACAGATCGGTATACGTATCTGACGGATCTTCGCTGCCGGGACCGCCGGCCAGGAAGTCATCGCCATCGCCGCCATCCAGGCTGTCAAAGTCAGCGCCGCCATTGAGCGAATCCGGACCGCTGCCACCCACCAGGATGTCGATCCCATCATCGCCTTCCAGCACATCCATCGATACCGAACCCGGCGCAGAAAAAATCGGCAGCCCGGCGCCGCTGGGTCCGCCGTACAGTTCGTCGTCGCCAGGGCCGCCAAACAACGCGTCATTGCCATCGCTGCTGGCTTCGTAATCGTTCTCCAGCGCGCCGACCAGCAGATCGTTGCCGGGACCACCCCGCAGCACATCGGCGCCTCCCTCGCCGAACAGTCGATCAGCGCCCAATCCGCCCAGCAGCGTGTCATTGCCATCGCCGCCGTAGAGCATATCGTTGCCGAGCAACCTCAGATTGTCATCGTCGCCCTGCAATTGATCGTCGTCGGCTCGGCCTTCCAGCACGTCGTCGCCACTGCCGCCGATCAACAGGTCTTCGCCGATGCCACCGATCAGGTGATCGTCACCCGGTCCGCCGTCCAAGTAATCGGATTCGTCCGCTATGACGTAGACCGCTTTGAAGTCCGGGCCGCCGCGCATTTCGTCGTTGCCGGCGTTGCCCACCAACGTATCTTTACCCAGCCCGCCATCCATGGTGTCGCGGCCGGGCGAGCCGCGGAGTTCGTCGTTTCCGCTGCCGCCGTTGAGAATGTTCTGCTCGGCGATCCGGCTGGGCGCCGATTCGCTGTCGTCCGCCACAAACTCCTCGTCTAGCCGATCATCGCCCGCGCCGCCGTCCAGCGTGTCGTTGCCGTAGTCGCCGAACAGCTGGTCGTCGCCGCCGTCTCCGTGCAACGTGTCGTTTCCCAGGCGACCCTGGATGATGTCGTTGCCTTCACCGCCGAAAATTTCGTCGTCAACTGCAGTGCCCACCAGCAGATCGTTGCCGGCCAGGCCATACAACGTGACGGGAATCGTCAGCCCGGCGGTGGCGATCAGGTTGTCATCGTGCGTCGAACCGACCACGACGATTTTGTTGATCCCCGCGGCGTCGATGACGGCTCGGTTGGGATGGCGAATGTCCGCATATTCGCGTTCGGTTTCACAGCCGTCGAAGCAGCCGCTTTTGCGCTTGGCGATCTCTTCGCTGGTCACGAAATCCGGCGCGTCAATGACGATGTCGCCGTCTTCCCAATCGATCTTCAAATTGGCCGCCAACGGGTCCGCTTGATCGATGGTATTGACGTGAGGCGCACCTTCTTCGGGAAAAGGCCCGGCGGCATACAGCGTCGGGATGGAAAATTCGTTCGTGCCGCGATTGATGGTCGAACCATCGGTCAGAATCCGCACGGAATTCACCAGTGACAAATTGGACTGGCCGTCGTACGGATCGATGGCCGTAAACTGGCCGTCTTCGGTTACCCCGATTTTTGGCAACAGGTTCGTATTGCCGGGGCCGTAATCATATTGCACTCGACCGTCGTAATAGATCCTGGCGGAGAATTGCACATCGCTGTCATCGCGTTTGTTGGTGGCGTTCCAACGGATCGTGGTGTACTCCGGGACGATGTACCCCCGGGGCAGCGTCGTCATGGTCCGGATGTCGAACGTATCGACATACAAACGGACGCTGCCGCCATATTCGATGTAGATATCGTCGCCGATTCCATCGGTGGTCAGGTCGTCATCCAAGACGTGATAGGTCTTGCCAAGGTAAGAGAATTTGCCGTCAGAGTAGACGGTGACCCGAGACTGGTCCCCCAAATCGAAATATGGCACCGCGGTGCCTGGGTAACCGATCGGCAAATAAGCAGTCCATGAATCGTCGTCGGCTTGCCAGCCCCGGCCTGGGCGGTGGCTTTCCAGCCAGGTGACAAACAGCGTATCGCCAACCTTCTTTGTGCTGAACGTCGGCGGGCGTTTTTCCGGGTCGACTGACTCCCAATCGCCGGCACCCCACAGGGACTTTAAATCGTTCAGCGTTTCGCCGGAGACGGAGATGATATCCGTGACACCGATGTCATCTAAAAAGCCTTGAATAATATCGACCGAATGCTTGTACCCGGCCGCCGCCTGGCCGCCCAAGTCATTGGCAAAGTCAACCGCTTGATCCCATTTTTCCTTGGCCCACTTGTAGCCCTTCTCACCCAATTCCAACAAATCCGGCGCTGAATAGTACAAACAGCCGGCCGCCGATACGGGATTCGGATAGACAATCAGCGAACCGCACCAGGCGGCCTGATCGGCCCGGCGTTCCATCTCCCGTTTGAGGTCTTCGAATTTCGCGGCCGACGGCTCGCTGCCGCCAATGGTCAATTCAAACAGCCGATAGCGATCTTCGTAGCGGTCCGTGGAAATCGAGGCCGCTGCATCATTTCCGACTTTCCCCACCAGGCCCCAGGTGAGATCGAAGGCCAGACTGAACTGCAGCACATCCAAATTCAGCTTACCGTTTTGAAACAAGTCTTTGGCCCGAATCTTTCCATTCGGGGCCGATGGCAGCGTCAAATCGATTCCGCCGATGGCTTCCACGCCGATGTCGCCAGTGACTTCGGCAAAATCGACGATCGTCAGCTTGCCTTTGATGATGGGTTTGGCAGAGATGCCGCCAGTCACCGTTAGCAGAGGATCGGAGTCGTCCAGCACATAGAATCCTGACGTATCCAATCCCAGTACGACATCGAATCCCATATCGACGCCGACTTCGATATTCAAACCGAACGTGAAGTTGATGATCCCGAAAAACGACGCGACGGGCGTGTCCGGCACGACAGGGATTTCCAGATCGGGCCCTTCGAATGTCTTTTTGATGTCCAAAGTAAACAGGTCGGCCGGCTGGCCCATCAGCAGCGCAATCACATTCGCCGGTTCGGTGAATTCATAGTTGAGAATGATGTGGTCATTGTCGTTGGCATCGCCGCCGGCGAGATCGACATTTTCCATGCCGATGAATTTGCCCGGATCGATCAGGATCTCCGCGGCGCCCAACCCCAGCATGTCCAACAGCGATTTGTTTCCCAGCAAGGCGATGTCCATGCTGAGGAATCTGCGAAATTCGACCGGCAACGGATTGTAGGCGTCGACTTCTGTGAGAAAGTCGTCACGCAACTGCCGTTCAATATTTGCCAACGACGGGACGGATTCCGGTTTAATCTCGAACGTGCCGGCTTTTGTGGCGACGTCGTAAGTCGCATCGGCTTCCCAAGTCAGCGCCTGGGTCAGGTGTTTGCCGATGATCGGGACGGCGTCGGCGTCCAGGCTCAGCGCCAGATCCAGCGTTACATCGCCTGTGGTCTGGGCGACGTCAGCCGTATCGCGCAGCAGTTTTCCCAGGGAAAGCTGGCTCAGATAGAATTTTTCGTTGGCCACCGAATCGAAATCGGAAATGACAAACGACATTCCCGTTTCGTAGACAGCGCTGGTATTAACGACGACCCCGGCCAGATTGCCGATGTCTAATTCGCCAGTCAAATCCACCGTCACCGGCAAATCGGCACTGATGCTGGCCCCTTCGATAACGAACGGACCCTTGGTCGCATCCAGTCCAAATTCCAGATCGAAGGATAGGCTGGGATCGATATTAACCGTGCCGTGCAAACTGAGATCGACCGGGACGCCAGCCGCCGAATACTTCAAATCTCCGTCGAATCCAAACGGGGCCAGGTCGTGCATCGCGGTGGTATCGTAACGCAACCGCAACAGGTCGCCGCTGGTGAAATTCCCGGCGATCAAATCGGCCGGCGAGATGACCGACAAAATCTCAAACCCAAGTTCTTCCAGGTACGCGCGGCCCGAACCAAATTCGTTGTCGTAAGAAATGCTGTCTTCCACCAACGGGGTCAGGCGACTGGCCAGGTCTTTACCTAAGAAAGGAATCGCTCCCACGGACTTGGTCATTACGGCTGCTTGTGCACCCAGCTGATTCAATCCAGTGCCCACCAGTTCAATCAGTTCGTCCACGACGAACTCATCGTCGAACCCGGAATAATCCGGCAGCAAGCTGGATCCGCCGCCGCTGACATCCCACGACCAGTTTCCATACAGCGGGATGGACGCTCCACCGGGAAGATTGAACGATGCATTCATGCCCAGCGACGCGCCACCGACAACGTCGGTCTGGGTGCGTTGGGCGAACGATGATGTCAACTCGCTCAATCGCACTCGACCATCGGCATGTGCGGCCGAAATCCCCAGTTCGGTTACGACAAAAGCACTGGCATTGCCACTCGCTTGCGCGGCTGTCGACAGCCCGACGTCCAATGCGCCAAACGCGTCGGCCCGCATCCGCAGGATTTCACCAGGCAGCAGATAGAAGCCTTGCGTGTCCACGCCGAAGGTCACTGAGAACAGCGCTTGGCCGTCGACGCCCAGTTCGCCTTCCAGATCGATGCCCGACAAATCGCCAATGCCGGCTGCGCCAGCGTCGTCAAACATCGTTTCGCCGAACAATTCGCGCAGCGCGTAAGAACGACTGACCTGGATGAAGTCCGCGGGGCTATTGGCCGCCAGATTGCCGAAATTGCTGTCAGTAATAAAGCGATCCACGGTAAAGCCGGCCGCGACCAACTGGTCCCGCAAGCCGCTCATCGTGGTGGCGGAACTGACATCCAGCGAATCGACGTTGGACGTTAGCAGAGCGTTGACACCCAGCAAATCGCCCAGATTGGAGGCCATTACCGGCAGCGTGCCGGAGCCCAGGTTCATTTCGCCGCTGATGTCGTCGAACAGGTTTTGCCGCAGGTTGTTAAAGCCGGTTGTGATTGCGCCGGCGATATTGGCCGGGGTGGTCGCGCCAACCGTTCCCTGGGATGCGGCCGGAGGCACTGCCCGCTCCGGCGGCGGCGTCAGAAAGTCGACATTGTTTTCCGCCGGTTCCAATAACCCGAACGCCACCGCGGTTTCAAATTCTTCCAGATAAGTATTGCCCAGAATGTCCGACGTGCTGGGCTGAAGGAATTCGTCAGCCGCATCATTGAAAAGGAACGAGTTCCTGACTTCTTGAAAGTGGTTGAGATCGGCTTCCCAATAGAAACTGTCAAACACGACGCCATCATCGTACTGTTCGGTTTCGTATTTCGCCGGGCCGTTGACGAACCGGTTTTCCGACTTGGGCGAACTGTAATTCATCAAGTTCAGATCGCCCTTGGGGTTCTTTTTGTATTTGGCTCCCACGGTTTCACAATCGCCGTCATCCGTGCGGCAGATGTGACCCAGACCAAGCAAATGTCCCAGTTCATGGACAATCGCCCAGCTCACACTCTGGGTGTATTCTTGTGAAGTCGCTGGCGGAACACGGTGGATCGTAATTTCCAAACCGTTGGCCAGCCAAGGATCCCAAGTCGTTGAGCCACCTCCTTGGGCTGTTCCACCGCCGGCGACATCACGATCCAAATTCAGCTTCAACGTGCCGTTATTCAGGATTTCTCCAACTTGAAAAGATTGGGTCGATGTGCCGTTACCATCGGAATCTGGCACAACAACTTCGACCAAATCGCCCGGCACGACTCCGGCGTTAATGAAAGAGGCATTGCCGCTGGTGATTTGGATGCGAGGCTTGACATTCAAATCGCCTTGGTCGGGGCTTGGATCATCCAGCATTCTCGCCGTGACCTTCAGCGAATTGCTGCTGTTATTGGCGTCCAGAATGACCTTTGTCTTCGTGATGTCGGTGCGTTGTTTCTTGAAGTGCTCCTTGGCCAGCACCTCGGCAGACTTTTCGGCAAATGCGTAGGCGTACCATTCGTGATTGCCGTCGTCAAAGGCTTGCTGTCCGACGCCTGATAAATCCGTGTTTTCCCCGTTCACGGTGATGAAGTCCGGATTGATCGTCTTCAGATCGCCGCCGACGTAAATCACAAAAGCATTCTCGCGTTCCCGGTCGATGCGCGTCTGTAAGAACTCCAGCCCCGCGTTGGAGTTGGTATCCAGGTGTTTTCGAGTGGAGTACAGCCGGATGTCCAGGTCTTCATCCTTGATGAACGGCCGCAACCTGCGATAGACGTCGCGCACGATCGCTTCAGCCGCCAGTTCCGCGTCCGCTTCGTTGATGCCGTCCTTGCCGTCGTAGTCCAGGAAACTGTAGTTCAGCGGAAAGTATTCGCCGCGGCGGCCGACTGTCGTGAACGTATCCAGAAACGGCTTCGGCAAAAATTCGTCTTCGATCACGTCCGGCGTGAAGTCCAACACAACGTAGTTCGTTCCATCTAACATCAATCGCGGTTCCAATACTTCACCACGAAGCGGGAAGGCTCTACTCCTTCGACGTTGACGCCTGCGTAACAGCTTCCGAAGACGAGAATTGTGCTTAGTCCGGGAAATCATGAGACAGCTAGACCTAGTGTTCGTGTTGATGGACTGGCGGAATCTCAACGACTTGTGGACGCGGTCCATCTAACATCAAGGTAGTTTCTGCGAGCCCGTTCTGCACGTCAATTTCGACGAGCGAGTCCTGCTGACCCCGTAAGGTCAGTTAACCAGGCTCTGGACGTATGGTCAAAATACCCAGCCGAGGCCCAAAGGCAGCATTTTACGCGGTCAACTCAACGGTCAGTAGTCGTGATCTCAGCCGAGTTCTGTGCCGTCATGGTTAACCCAATCGGCAAGACCTGAAACGGATGCGCGGGCACACCCTTTCGTCGGCACGATACATGTTGACTCGGCCAACTGATATCGCAACGGTAAATGAATGTAATTCTCTACTCACCGGACTCCCTCCTCATGACGTTCATTCTGCAACCCTGGCAACTCTGTCTCGTCATCCTTGCCAGCTGGATGAATCGTCAGCAACAAGAAGCTTTCGACTACCTCCGTACTGAAAATCGAGTCTTGAAAGAACAGTTCGGTAACAAGCGAATTCTCTTGAACGATGACCAGCGGCGACGTCTGGCCGTCAAAGGCAAGATCCTCGGTCGCAGACGACTCGAAGAAGTCGGCACGCTGTTCACACCGGATACGATCTTGCGCTGGCATCGAATGCTCATCGCCACCAAACACGATTACAGTGAGCGACGCCAGAAGGTTGGACAACCAGTGCTGCCCAAAGAAGTCGTTGAGCTCGTGCTGCAATTCGCAAGGGAGAATCCGAGTTGGGGTTATGATCGGATTGCGGGAGCCGTGCAGAATCTTGGCCACGACGTCTCCGACCAATCCGTCGGCAATATCCTCAAGGAACATGGCGTCGAGCCGGCGCCCATTCGTGCGCGAACAACGAATTGGTCCACGTTTATCAAGGCTCATTGGGACATGCTGGCCGCCATCGACTTCACGACGATCGAGGTCTGGACTAAGGGTGGTCTCGTCACTTGTTTCTTGCTGTTCGTGATGGAACTGAAGACGCGACGCGTTCACTTCGCTGGCGCAACGATCCATCCGGACGAAACCTGGATGAAGCAGATTGCGAGGAATCTGACGAACTTCGAGGATGGCTTCCTCAACGACAAGCGTTATTTGCTCATGGATCGCGACACCAAGTTCTGCGAGTCATTTCGCTCTTTTCTCGGCGCCGAGGATGTCGAACCGGTGCGACTGCCGGCCAAGAGTCCGAACCTAAATGCACACCTGGAACGGTTCATGCGAAGCATCAAATCCGAATGCTTGGACAGAATGATCTTCTTCGGCGAGAACTCCCTGCGACGTGCTGTTCTCGAATATCTTTCCCACTATCACCGCGAAAGAAACCACCAGGGACTCGAAAACAAGATCATCGATCTAGGTGAAGAAGTCGGGCGGATCGCTGGCAACATTGAATGTCGTGAGCGGTTGGGCGGCATGTTGCGATTCTACTACCGCGACGCGGCATAACTGGGGATCGAAGCCAATGCGCAGTGTGTCGCTACGCACCCCGGTCCGCGCTAAATGAGGCGCTAACCCTGCTAACCCTCTGATTCAGCCGCTGTGCAACTGAATCAGACGCATGATTGGCCGAGATCCAATTGCTCTCGTGATGCTAAAACCAAGTTTTCAAAGAGCAAAGTGTTCGTTCGAGTTGTTTTACCGTACGCGGTTTCCGAAGAGTTTGTCCGCAATTCGCAAGTCCATCATAGAACTGCGCCACGAGACCTTCAATTCGTCCCCGCGAGCGCAAGGATGATTCATTGACGATTACCAGACCACCAACGGCGGCAGTACCAGCGGAGATGTCTTTCTGGGCGCCGGACTACATGACTCAGGGCAACGCTGGTCCGAATCACGTTTGTTACTTAAACCACCAGCGCCGTAGACGACTCCAATTCGTGGCGTCAGATGCGGCCACGAGCTACCAGTCGGAGGCCACCTTCGATTTGCCAGTTGTGCGCGATAGGAGCGCTCGCAACCTTCTATAACCCAGGCGGCGCGAGACAGAGAGACAGCCGAGAGTTTTGGCCAAGATCGGCGCTGGGAGTCGCCGAAAACCGCCTCGCCGCGAGTCGCGCGCAACGTCGAGATCTTCGATCCGAGAGCGGCGGCAGCACTCGAACCCGTTGCCAAAACTGGCCCTAGAACGCAAAAAGGCCGACGTCTCTGGACGCCGGCCTTTCGTATAACCCGACGGTAGCCGGATTTCGCTACCGTCAAAACAAGTGGTGCGAACCACACAGATTTCGAACATGGTGAAGAGAGACAAAAAATGTCGCGCCCCGAAATAACCTGTCAGAAGGTTAGAAATCCGGCGGGCGGATTGTTGTCTCTGGGCGAGAGCAGGACGTATTTGGCCCGTTCCTTTTGAAAAAATGCCGTCAGCAGAGCCGGTGGCGCGATCCAGCCCATGTTGTCCGAGTGGCGACGACCAGGAAGTTGAGCGGACACGATAGCTCTAATGGCTGAGTACCCCTCGGCGTCCGCGACACCGGGGCGGAGATTTTCGACGAATACGTCGCCTTCCTCCACCAGCTGGTAGACTTGTTTGCGATTCTCTGGCTTGCGCGCATCGAGATATGCCTGTCGCTGGCCAGCCTGCGCGGTAAAGAAGAAGTTACCCCACTCGACCCAGTCCGGCATGTTCAGGTTCATGCACTCGGCTCACTGCATGGCCAGCGTTGAACTCGCAGACGCTTGGGGATGGTCAACGCGACTTGCCGATGAGCGACCGAAGAGCAGACTTCCTCGGCCACATGCAGCGTGGTCACCAACGTCCGCTTCTGGTGGCAGGAAGGACACGTGCAGCGTTGCTTGCAGGAGAAGGCGACGAACATCTCATGCTTGCAGTCGGGGCAGCGAACTCGGGCGAATCCTTCCCGCAGATCGCCGCACTTGAGAAAGGCCGCCACCGACTGTTCGACGATCGGCCGCCAGAAACAAGGTGTGCCCACGCAAGTGACACGACCCTCTCAAGGATACTCAAAGCAATCAGTCGCGGTAACTACCGACCCATAGGAATCTTAGGTGATGCGGGCGGGCTTCTTAGGGGCTTTGTGATTCTTCTTCACTTAGTTCGGCTCATCGCCGAGCGCGAGGTTTGGCTACCTCGCGCGTTCCAGACGCGCCGCTACCGCAATAGACTGAAAAGGATACTTCTTCGATTCGCGCGAAATCTGTGTTGTAAATCGGCAGGTGGATGATGTCGCCTCTGTCAACCTTTTCCAGGTACGCAAAGTCGGCTTTCGACATCCCCACTGAGGCCTTTTGAGCCAGAAACAAGGTCTGAACGTCTATATTTCGATTGCCGTATCCGAGACTCTTATTGAAAGCGAGCGAGGCTCGCTCGCCGTCGGTCAGTGACAGATCGAGTGGCTTGGTTTTGATTTCCGCGATCAACAGCACACCTGTCAAACTCTCTGCCCCGTTGTAACGCATTTCCAACGAGTCTCCTAAGACGCGGATTTTGCCTTGCGCTCCTTTCTGAGTGAAACCAACTGGGTCGCCATCGTGCAACGTACCAGACCATCCGGATAGCGATGTTTGCCAATCGTCTCCTTCCGACAACTGTTTCCCGAATTCATCTCGGATGACGTCCACCTGATCTGCGCGAACTTGAGCCGATGCTACGGCTATGAGGAATTTTCCGGTAGTTCGATCCCGAAGTCCGTCTACCAAGCCGTCCAAGCCGTTGACGACGGCCCTGATGTCGTAATCGCCGGGCCCGAACAATTCGCAAACAGCTTTGATCTTGGTATCCATCCATTCGGTAGGTACCTTCAGGAGGATCTGGTCCTGTTGCTTCCCCAGAGCGGTGTACAGATTTCCCAATTCATTCACGAATAGCTGGTGCGCCGCCAGCCTCCGTCGAGGCGAATCACTTGTTGCCATCGCGATAGGATTTAACAATTCAAAAACGGCATCTGGAGAAGCAGAACGAACCAGCTTGCGATCGTGGTAGTACAGTCCGTGCATCGCAGTCAGCAAGGCCTTGTCGTGCTCGTTTAGCTTTGGACGGTCTGCGGCGGCATGTGTCGTTTCTGTGGGGGCGGTAGCCGGTCGCGTGGATTTCAGCTTGAGATGCTCTTGGTCTTGGCGACTTAGCCGATCAACCGGAACTGATACGATCTCACCGTTCGCCTTTCGCAAGCGGACCTTTCCGTCGAGTTGATCGATCATCGCTGCTTCAACTCGAAACTTCCCGCTGGCGTCGGTCCAAGTTCGAAGTTTCTCTTCAGCATCTACTTGGGTCACTTGCACTCCAACGAACAGCAGGAAGACGAGTGAAATCGACCTCGGGAGAGCGTTACGTTTCATACAGATCTCGACCTTTGTCGTGTGTCGCAATTGTGAAAATACGGTTCGTTCAAGTTCCATAAGTTTAGTGATTACGAACTCCGATTGAAACAGTCTTTGTCTCCTGCAGTCCCCTTGCTCTTGCCAACGGACGGGCTGGCCAGCGACTTGTGTGCCACTAGCTTTGCCAGTGTGTGCGAACCACGCAGATTTCGAACATGGTGAAGAGAGACAAAAAATGTCGCGCCCCGAAATAACCTGTCAGAAGGTTAGAAATCCGGCGGGCGGATTGTTGTCTCTGGGCGAGAGCAGGACGCATTTGGCCCGTTCCTTTGGAAAAAATGCCGTCAGCTGGACCGGTGATGCCAGGAATACCGTGGAAGTTGGCAAACTTATGTCTCCGATGCAGTCCGCCTCAGGTACCCGCTCGGCTCTCTGATTGTCTCTGATTGTCTCCGATTGTCTCCGATTGTCTCCAAAGAATGGCAGTGGACTTGCGATGGCTGCTGCATGTCGGTCCCGCAGTTGCTTGTCAGAACGGCGAATGTTGGACAACGAGTGACGTAATGTCAGGAGTCGCAACGCCGTCGCTCAATTTCCCTTGGGGCGGGCGGCGATCGCAAACGACTCGGCGTCCTGGTCGCCCGAGGATGTGATCCATTGCTTGAGGTATCGACGATGTTCATTGAGCGTGTCGGTGTGCTCGGGTTTACTCGCCAGATTCGTCATTTCACCGGGATCATCGCGCATGTTCACAAGCGATTCTCGGAGGTCGCCTTCACGGTACACACAATACTTGTAATCGACGCTGCGAAGCATACGCCCCGTGTGGTTCTCCGTGACGATGTAGTCGCGCCAGTGAGCGACGTCCTGTGACTCGGCGAGCGGCCGCAGGCTTTTTCCCATCAGACCTTGGGGCACCTCCAATCCGGCATAGTCGCACACGGTGGGTAGCAGATCGAGCCCACTGGAGATGAGATTCGTATCCACTCGGTGAACGACCTTGCCTTTGTATCGCATCAAGAACGGAACACGGACTGACTGCTCATAGAATTTGCCCTTCGAAGCCAGACGGTGACAGGCGTCCATGTCGCCGTGATCGCTGGTAAAAATGACCAGCGTCTCTTCATCCAATCCGTTACGCTTGAGCGCATCGAGAATGCGGCCGATATGCTCATCGACCTGCTCGGTCAGCCGACAATAAATCCAACGATAGATCTGCCATTGCCGCTCGTCGTAAACTTTTCGCATCGTTCCCGCCGGGGTTACGGCGTTTGCCCTGGAGTAGAGTTCGATCGCTTCGGGTTCAAGCTGAGGAATGCGAAAGTTGTCCGGCAACGGCGGAAGCTGCTCGGGTGGCAATTCCGACGCTTGTTTATAGAGATGATCGACGCTCTGTTTTCCCTTGACCGACTTGCCTTTGTACGCGCTGTAGGCGAAACAAATGTCGTGGGGATTGATGAACGAAGCGACGGCAAAGAACGGTCCGTCTCGATTCCGTTCGATGAAATCGATGCACGCTCCCGGCAATGCCTCGCGTTGATCCGCGAAGTATTCGTCGTATCCGGCGTCCAACGGGTTCAGTTCGCGGCACATGTGGACCTTGCCGCCGTAGAATGTCTTGTATCCAGCTCGCTTAACGAGCTTACCGAGCGAGTTGTTGTCGACCTCCGGTGGAACTCTGGCTTTGTCTCCGTTGTTCAGGACACCGAGTCGACCGGCCATGACACCCGTCGCCATGCTGATCCGACTGGGCACGCAGACAGGGTTGGTCACATAAGCGTTGGCGAACCGGATACCGTCTCGAGCCAGGCTGTCGATCGCTGGCGTGTTGAGGAACTTGTTGTCGGCGCAGCTCATCATTTCCGCATGCTGTTGGTCGGTGATGATCAACAAGATGTTGGGTGGTCGCTTCTCCGCCGCCGAACTTGTCAACGAAACGGCGTAAGCGACCGCCAGGCATGCAACTCTTGCAAAGCAAAACAGTGTGGGGCGTAAAGCGTTCATGAGAGACCTGTAGTACAGTCGTGATTTCCGCAAGGGCGATCGCGATATTGTATCGCGTGCCATCCATTGTCAGCCAGACTTCTAGGAACATTCAATCCTCAGGCACCACCGCAGAACGAGCAACGTGGAGATTCCATGTGCAGATTGTCATGCGGTCAGGATCGCAGTCGTAGATGTCCAGGCCGAATTGTTCTTGCGAGGAACGACGGATTACAATCACGGTTAAGTCGCCGATCGCGGCTCTCGACCCAAGCCACTCTGGATTGGCGTTCGGAGACTCCCGGCAAATTGGCTGCTCGCAACGACCAACTAGAAGGGGGCCGCAATGACTCCTCGAACCATACGACACTTGATCCACAGCTTGCTGCTACTGGTTCTAATGTCCATCTCCCGCAACGCATGGGCGGCGGACATGGAGACGGTGAAAATCGCCCCCGATCAGGAAGGCTTCATCCTCGAACCTTCCGGAGATCGATTCGTTCCTTGGGGGCACAACTATGCCTCGGTCGATATCATGAAGCGACTGGTCAGCGACCCGCAGCGTGTCGAGCGGGAGTTCGCCGAGATGAAAGGCACCGGCACCACCGTTGCCAGAATCCATCCCGAAATGCCTTCCATCCTGAAGGGGCCGGACCAGGCCGACTCCGAATCGCTCGACCAGCTCAGGAGTCTCCTCAGGATCGCAGAGAATTCGGGCATCCGCCTCAAGATCACCGGCTTGGCCTGCTATCAGATCAAGGATCGCATGGCGTGGTACGATTCGATGGACGAGCAGGATCGGTGGAAGACGCAGGCCTTCTTCTGGGAGACCATCGCCCGCACCTGTGCGGAGAGCCCGGCCATCTTCGCCTATGACTTGGTCAACGAACCCGGCGCGATCGGCCCGCAAGCCGAAGGGTGGTACCTGGGCAGAATGGGCGAGGTTGAATTCTGCCAGCGACTCAGCCTCGATCCCGGCAAACGCAACGGCGATGAGATCTTCCGCGAGTGGACAAACCGCATGGTCTCCGCCATCCGCAAGCACGACCAAACCCACCTTATCACGATGGGAATGCTTCCCTTCCCTGGCGCGTACAAGGTGGCTGCCGAACAACTCGACTTTGTCTCACCGCATCTGTATCCCAAAACCGGCAAGGTCGATGACGAGATAGAGCTTCTTAAGAAGTTCGACTGGGGTAAGCCCATCGTCATCGGCGAGACCTTCCCACTGAGCTGCGGGAAGGACGACGAACGCGATTTTCTCCTCAAGAGCCACCCTTTCGCTCACGGCTGGATAGGCCACTGGCCAGACGAATCGCCCGCCAAGCTGGTCGAGCTAAGAGCGACCGGCAAGGCCACAATCCACAATGCGATCTGGCTTTCCTGGGTGGATCTCTTCAAAGAACTTGGCCCGCAGATGACCGGCGAACCATCGCGATGAAGCAATTGCATCGCGATCGCGCCAGTGAAGACAAGGGACCGAGAGGAAATGCCAAATGAAAAAATGCCCCTGGTCCGATTGCTCGAACCAGAGGCTACGATGTGGCGGCCTACGCCAGCACTTTCGTGACGACGCCCGAACCGACTGTTTTGCTGCCTTCGCGAATCGCGAAGCGGGCACCGTCCGACAAGGCAACGGGGCTTTGCAGCGAGATGCCTAGCTTCACGCCGTCGCCGGGCATCGCCATGTCGGCATTGCCCAACACGATAGTCGATCCAGTCACGTCCGCCGTACGAAAGAAGAACTGCGGCGTGTAGCCGTTAAAGAACGGCGTATGACGCCCACCTTCCTCCTTCGTGAGCACGTAGACCTCGGCCTCGAAGTTCGTGATCGGCGTGATCGAACCAATCGCCGCCAACACTTGACCTCGCTGCACTTCGTCGCGTGCCACACCGCGCAGCAAGCAACCGACGTTGTGGCCGGCTTGGCCGACGTCGAGCACTTGGCCGAACGTTTCGACCTGCGTGACAACGACCGTGCGCGGCGCTCCGGCGAGTCCGACGATATCCACCGAGTTGCCGGCGCGAACCCGTAGGGTCAAAAAACACGGCCGACCATTAAGTGTCGATGGTTTCCGGACTTTTGCCGTAGAACATCGCGTGGATTTCGGCCGACTTGGATTGGGCATTTCGCCATTGCATGGATGATACAGAAGGCACAACCGGCACGATCAAAAGAGGATTGCTGCGCTGCGACGGTCGGGCTTGATTGAATCGACGAAGCGGTCAAGCCATGGTTCATTAGGCTTCCACCTTTGATACCACCAGGGCACGACCATGACTTTCGTACTTCAACCGTGGCAACTGTACTTGGTCATCGTCGCCGGCTGGATTCACCGCCAGCAGCAAGAAGTGATCGAGTACTTACGCACCGAGAACCAGGTACTTAAAGAGAAGCTCGGCACAAAACGCATCTTGCTCAGCGATGACCAGCGACGGCGATTGGCGGTCAAAGGCAAGATCCTTGGGCGTAAGCGACTCGAAGAGGTCGGAACACTATTTTCACCCGATACAATTCTACGGTGGCATCGGATGCTTGTGGCGAAGAAGTACGATTACAGTGAACGACGCCAAAAGGTTGGACGACCGGTGCTGCCCAAAGAAGTCGTTCAACTCGTGCTGCGATTTGCAAGCGAGAATCCAAGTTGGGGTTATGATCGGATTGCGGGAGCCGTGCAGAATCTTGGTCACGACGTCTCCGACCAATCCGTCGGCAATATTCTCAAGGAACATGGCATTGAGCCGGTGCCCACTCGTGCCCGAACAACGAGTTGGTCGACGTTCCTCAAGGCTCACTGGGACGTACTGGCCGCTATCGATTTCACCACGATCGAGGTCTGGACCAAGGGTGGTCTCGTCACTTATTACTTGCTGTTCGTGATGGAACTGAAGACGCGACGGGTTCACTTCGCAGGTTACACGGCCCATCCGGACGAAACCTGGATGAAACAGATGGCTCGGAATCTGACGAACTGTGAAGACGGCTTCCTCAATGACAATCGCTACCTGCTCATGGATCGCGACACCAAGTTCTGCGAGTCATTCCGAGACTTCCTTGGCAATGAGGTCGTCGAAGCGGTGCAGTTGCCGCCGAAGAGTCCTAACTTGAACGCCCATCTCGAAAGGTTCATGAGAAGTATCAAATCCGAGTGCTTGGAGAAAATGATCTTCTTCCGTGAGAACATGTTGCGAAACGCTGTTCGCGAATATCTTTCCCATTATCATCACGAACGAAATCATCAGGGGCTCGACAACACGATCATCGACCCTAAAGGCGAAGTCGGGAAGATTTCAGGCAAGATCGAATGTCGCGAGCGGCTCGGCGGCATACTGCGATACTACTATCGCGACGCTGCGTAACTGGTAATCGAAGTCTATGCGCAGTGCGCCTCTACGCAACCGGTCTGCGCCAACAGCGGCACCAACTCTCCTGACCCTCTGATTCAGACGCTGCGCAACTGATTCAGACGCCAGATCGGCTGACATCCAATTGATTTCGTGATGCTAAAGCTAAGTTCTCAAAGAGCGAACTGTGCATTCGAGTTGTTTTACCGTACGGCCTTGTTGATGTGAAGCTGTTACAGTTCGGCGGAGTATTTTGACCACACGGATCTCGGCAAACAGCAGCGCAGAAATCGCTGGATCAGTACAGCAGAGGTGAAACGAAACACGCTGCGCTAATTTAGCCCACCGATTGTCTCAGCAACCGTTCCAACAAGTCCGCGACTCCCACCGACGCAGCAGCACGATGAAGATAAGCAACATCGGCGGCATCTCCGAGCAGTTTAAGTAGCCTCGATACATCATCCCACTGCCGTTCCGAGGTCTCATTCGTCAATCGAAACCACTCTAACTTGCTGATCATCGTATCTTCCGCTGTTGCGATCGGAACTTGTACCGATTTTGATTCACCAAGCTGCACAAGCTTTGCACGATTCATCGATTCGGCATCGAACGGGCGGTCCCGGCTGACGAAGACGTCCACCTTAAACGACGACGGAAGGTGAATCAGATTGAAACAGGACCGCCGCCTTACCGCATCTCGGATGGCGGCTTCGCTCAGATAGAACTCATCACCAAAGCAGCTCACAAAATCGGAGATTTGTTCCTCGCTCAGTTCGGCGACGAGATCCACGTCCATGGTGGATCGCGTGGCACCGTGAAACGAGCTGGCGATGCTGCCGGCCACGTAGTGGGGAATGCGAAGCTTCTGGAGTGCTTCGACCACAGGGGAAAGGGCATCGATCAAATCATCCGAATCGCTCAACTTGCTCGCTCCGCGCTCCAGCGGCGGACGTCGTCGGCAAGAGACTTCCCATAGGTCAGCTCAATAAACATCAACTGGACTTCTGCGTCTGAAAGATTTGGGTGTCGCCTCCGGATCGCATCCATCGCCATGTTGCGCACGCGTCGTGACATGGCACATGTTTGCTGAATGCGCTCACGAGAGCTCATGCGGCGCAAGCAGCCCAACTGCACTTCGAGTGCTTCCTCGGAAGTATCGGCCGTGTATTGCAGCTTTGCCATCGTCGCCATTTTAGGCAATCGCAGGGGTGTAGGCGAGAGTTAAATCTCGCCGTGCTGTTTGGCAGGGCATTTGGGACTTTCGTGCGCGAGTTCTCGCCACCGCTGACGTGATTCGGCATGAGCAATGCTGCGTCTGGCCGCGAAGCCTCCGCGCTAGAAGCCGGCCCAAATGATTCCCAGGCATACCCCGACTGGCGTAGCGGCGGCTCGCATTGCTCGTCCCGATTCGACCGCTTGGTATCCGCGCTGCGTTCTTCGGGCGAGGTGCAACTCATGGACGTCGAGGACGACGACGAGGGTGGCTTCTGCACTGGCGCTCTGATCGATGAGCAGCAAGTCATTCTTTTTGATGCGGCCAAGTTTATCGTCGACCGGTGATTTCAGAACATATGGATGATCGGCACGCAGCGCTCGGGCCGCTGCGACGCCGGCGACTTCGACCCGGCTCCCATCCCAAGCGTGAGAGTCTTCAGGGTTCCCCTGGATTATCTCGGAGAGGATTGGCAGCATCACCTGTGCGGACTTCGCCGCATCCGGCTGTGACGAGAGCTGGGGCTTGGTCTGTGGTCCGACACCGTCGAGTAGCCAATCGAGTCCTACACCGAACTCGCTGCAGAAGAAACGTCCAAATGTGTCGGTCAGCGTCTTTCGGCCCAGCTTGACGTCAGAGAGATAGGAGGGTGGGACGTTCAATTGCCGGGCGATTTGCTGTTGCGAGATTCCTTGCTCTGCTAGCTGTTCAAGCAACGCTCGAAGCCTGCGATTTCGTGCATTTGGATCGCCGGGGGCTTGTTCTTCAGCCATGTCGCCTTCTTTAAAGTTGACGCGAGGTAGTACACTGTACTACTCTATATGGAGTAATTGTCGAGCAGGAACTCAGCTCAGCATATTTAGTAGCGAAAGGATTCGCAGGATGCAATTGTACGATGCAGCAGATTCACTTCGTCCTCCCAACTGGCGATGTCTGAACGCACAGGCGTTGCTCAAATCTGGATCTTCCTCGCCCCCAGGGTTGGATCAAGATACGCACCGTCTGGTGAGCTACTTGCGAGGCCTTCAGTCTGCAAAGACCAGCCAGGATCGAGCTCGCCTACTTCAGAGAAGTTCCGTCACCAGGCGCGCTTTAGAGCTTAGCCAATCCGGTCACGCGATGGGCAACACGCTGGAACTCTGGTTGCTGGCCGGGGTCCTGCCAGAGGGTGCCGCGAACGCCACTCGACTGCCCGCCGAAGTTGTAGCCGTCTTTGCGTCGGACCACTTTGACATAGCTGACCGCCTCGACAACACATCGTTCATCCTGTCCGAGCTTGTCCTCAAGAGCGACTCGCCACGGCTAGACTCCAGCATCTTTCTGCGGCTGGTTGCCTATCTTGGCGGTGCGGAGAGCTTAAGTGAAGTGCTGCACTTCGGTGGCCGCCGTGAAGATACGAACCTGGAGGGACTGTCCAACACATTGTCCCGCCGAGCCGGCTTGCTGCGCGCAATCAAGATAAGTCTGGCGGAAGAGCGCGTCGATCCTTTGAATCTGGCAGCCACACCGGAAGCCTTCCGGGTGTTGGAGGGACAAGATCAAATCACCGCCAAGACGAACGAAAAAAGCCCCCCGCTCACCCCTTACGAAGAGACCATTAAAGCAGTTCTGAGCGCGATTCCCTGGAGCGTTCGCGGAACACAAAATGCGAAGCCTAATCCACGGCTCGAACCGTTTGAAGGTGGCGCGGCTGAACTCAGAGCGGATGATCAGCTGCGGATCGCCTCGGGCGAAGATCTCTATGATCCACAGGAGTTCAAGAGTCGAAAGCTGCCGCCGCCGCGATCGAGTTCCGGGACGAACCAACAGAGCGAGTACCAGTGAAATGAGCGCACAATGGGAATCGACTAGGCGGATATTGAACCGGTTCGCGGCGCACTGCGAGCCAGTCCGATTCGCACCACCTTGGGACCGGCTGCGTTGCAGAAAGCAAACGCTCTGCGCGCTCTCGAATGCCGAGCGCATTGTTGCGTCCCTGCGCGAGGAATGGGACGAGGCAGATTTGATCCAGAGCGGCCTGCTAAGACGACGCAATGGCGAAGTGGCGATAGCCAGAAGACTCATCAATCAAGGCCCGCAAATAGTATTGCGAGCCGCACAACGGCAACGCCCCTACGAGATCGTAGGAGGCCGAGGGAATTTGACTTACCGCGGCCTGCCCTTGTTGGACTCGCTTGACGATTACCAGATTCGAGAACATCTGAAGGCTTCGGAGCGATTGCTTCTCGTAGCGACAGAAATTTGGGACGCGGCGATCCTTCGAGCGCTGGGCATGCCCGCGTCAACTGCCGCGGGATTGTCCGGTGCATCACTCTCGCAGCTTGAGGAAATGTCAAATCGATTTGGATGGCGGACGGATATGCCCGACCGGGGTTCCGACAGTTCATCGGAAGATCGGTTGCGGCTGGTTCTGGTTGGGTGGAATGTTCGTTCGATGGAACTGATCGCGCCGGCAGGATTGTCCGAGTTAGCGCGAGAACTACTGTCTGTTGAGCAGAGTTTGCAGTATGACCTTCAAGATGTCGGTATCTGGATTCCGATCGAGTCCGACCTTAAGCGCGCACGCTTTTTTCTGGATCGCAACGAATTCTGTCACGTCCGAGACACTTTCATTTTGAGCATCCATGACACTTGCAGATCGCTAACGGGCATGGCAGATGGAGGGAGCGAGCTAACGGACGTTGTAGACGCACTGCGTGAAATTCGTAAGGCCTCGGAAGACGGGCAGTCGTTATACACACCCCACGAAGCCCAGAAGATATACGAGGCAGCTGTGAACCGGGAGCTTGTTGAACCAATGCTGGACTACGCGCTCGCGACGGCAGACCCGTATCGCCGTAATCTTACAGTCATGGCGGCGGACATCAGTCGGATGTTCTTCCAACTTATGCCGGACACGCTCGCAAGCAGCGGCGACAATTCGGCCCAATTTGAACGAAGGTTGCGAACGCAATTGGAATTATCTGGCCGATTCGTGGCCATCATGAACGCACTGAAACAGAAGAAGAAGTGACAAGGTGATTCAGGAAATACGCGATCTACGACTGACTGAAGAAGAGCTCGTCGCGCTGAGACAGCAGGGGTTCGTCTCAGTCGAGCAGAGGGGGGAGTCTCAGTATTTCAAGTTGCGTTTTCGCCTTGGTGGAGTTCAGCGAGTGCGGTATCTCGGAAGCACCTCGGAGACAGCCGAGCGGATCCGCGCAGAATTGACGTCTCTCCAGCAAGAGCGGCGCCGGGACCGGGTGATCGCGCGGTTAACCCGCGATGCAATTAAGCTGTTGCGGTCAACGAAAAGGGAACTTGAGCCACTGTTACGAGTATGGGGTATTCGATTTCATGGATTTTCACCACGCCGCATTCGAGCGCGTGTGGTGGCCGACACGGAGGTTAGAGACGATGCACATGACGAAGCCAATCAAGAAAGCAGCTCGCACAGGCGCGCGAGCACCGGAGGGCGCAGTAACGCAACCCAACGTAGTGGAACTCCAACGCCGGAATGTGGAGAAGCTGTTGCGTCGAGCCCTGAAGATGGCGGATCCGCTGCAGGGCGCCATCGGTGTGCAGTCGAGCCAGTTGCTGTCGTTGGGAAATCACCTGCACTCCGCGCTAGAAGAAGCGCTGGCGAACGCCGAGGACCCACTCGACAAGTTCAGCAAGTTGCTCCCTTCAATCGAAGCATACCTCAAGATCAACCGGCAGTTCGACCGTTTTGCGCGGCTCAACCACGACTTGGTGCAGCAACTGGCGGATGCTCAACGGGTAAAGCCAGGATCCGGACGAGACCAAAGCGAAGAACTGAGAAGTTGATACCCATTGTTCGGAGTCGAAGATACACACGAGCCCCACCGCCAATTGTCGACCACTTTGTCGAAGAACGCCGGTTGCAAGCGTTTTGCTGAGGGTTACATTCGGGCATATTGCAGATATTCACAGTAACTGTGCTCGTGGTATCGTACTGGTCGCGCAGCAAATGGTGCGCTAGACGCACACGTGCCAACCTTTGTGTCTCAACGTCGCCCGCTGGCCAACCTTTGTGTCTCAAACGTGACAAGGTTTGTGTCCGAGACGTTCGTAACTCGTTATGCTGCGGCGACCGGACGGACAACCTTTGTGTCAAACACCATATCTGGTTTTTGACATAAAGCTTGTCATTTCGGACACAAAGTTTGTCACGATTTGACATAAAGGTTGTCCCGCACACCCCCCATAGTGTCTGAATCGCCTGTAAACTGCACCGATAACGGGTTCGAGTAGTTCACAGGAGGGGTAAGATCTTCTCCGGCACATATGTGGGTTTTTGAGTTGCAACCCTGCAGTTTCTCACAGCATTCTGGACATTCAAGCGCGAGTTGCCGTCATGTGGTTCGGAGTGCGCTGAGGCCGAGCGATCTCGATGTGCAGCGGGGCGACGTGGGATGGACTCCGAGTAGGGCTTCCAAGTATGCCACCACCTCGACAGCGGGCCGGCTGCGGCCAGCTTGGGTTGAATGCAGGACTGTGATGTCGCTCATCCGCAAGTGATGGCGACCGGTTCCTCGCAGGCCTGACACTTCTGTGACCGGTTGGACTTCATGCGGGCCTCGCGAGCTGTGATCTTCGCTGCCTGGATTTGCTTCGGAATATGATCGCCAGTCGCGAAGTACGTTTCATCCGGAGTCTGGCCTTGGAAGGCCGAGTGCGGCAGATGACTGTTGTGCTGCTCGACGTAGAAGGCCACGAGCTTTCTGATGGTGGAGACGCTGTCGAGTGTGTTCAGATAGAGCCACTGATGCTTCAACACACGCCACCAGGATTCGATCAACGAGTTGGAGTAGGTGATCTCGGTTTGCGCAAGTATTCTTTTCAGGATCCCGGATTCGACGACCTCGTCCACGGCAGCATTAAAGTTCTCGACGCCGCCATCGACGAGGACGGCTGGTTTGTCAGATTCAGTCATCGATTCGGACGCTGACCTCAAGAGTTGGGCTGTGATGGCTGGTTGAAACGAACCGGCAACATTCCAGGCCAGAATGCGACGGGAGAAGTTGTCGATGACCGCATGCAGATAGGCTCGACTTCCGTCCAGCAAGCGAATCATCGTTGTGTCCACATGCCAGATCTCGTTGGCACACGTGGCTCGAATGCCGATTTTGGGTTTGGCGGGATGTACTCGCTGACGGCAGCGACGCCACTTGTGGAGTCGGACCAGTCGATGCCAGGTCGCGGAAGAAGCGAATACTCTGCCCAGCCGCTGAGCGAGCCGTGCCAGACCAGATGTTGGTACGTGGCGGAATTGCGAGGACGTCACCATGTCGCGAATCGCGTTCACTTCGTCTTGTTGAGTTGATGTGGCAACGTCTTCGGGCAGGAGGAGCGGTCCTCGAGTTCGCATCGTTCGCTGTTGTTCCATTCGTGGTAGCGGCCACGGGACAGGCCGAGCGCCCGGAGTGTGGTGCGAAGTGGAACATGAGAACGTGTCCGCTGGATTGCCCGGATCAATCGCTTCTTGTCGCTACCATCACTGATGCGGGATCGGGCCAAGGAAAACCCAGAGACCTGGAACACTACGATCACCAGACGCAGGAGGCTGGTGAGTGTGGCGATTCGCCGGCGAAGCTTGACGACCTCGTGCTGTAGCTGCGTCGTGTTGAGATCAAACAATTCGAGCGAGACGACTTCAGTTTGCGACTGCGTGCGCCAGCCACGCGCGGTTGAAGCAGGTACGCCATGCTCGGTGGCGATTGCGACGTCGCCTGTTGTTTGGACGAGATGCTTGAGCCGATGGTCGTAGCGATGCAGCGTCGGGGCATTGTTGGTCATGCATCCAGTGTTGCTGGCCACGGGCTCCGATGGAAGCGGACCTGGGCGTCACGCGGTACCTGTGTTGAGAAGTCGTGCCCGAAAGTCCAGAATGCTGTAAGAAACTGCAGGGTGAAAAATCGGGGCCCTTGTCGAGGATTCGCCACAAGAGACAATGCCTGTCTGTGATCCGTGTTCCGTCCCTAGCCAATACCGTCGCAAGTTTGCGTAAGTTCCGAATCAGCCTCCGAGCGCCATAGGACGGACGGGGCAGTCGTTATCCACGCGCGGCGCCGCCGTAGGTAATCAAAGGCCACACCCGACTCGGTTGTTCGTGAGAAAAGCCATGAATGATGTAAGTATCGCCATCGTCCAGATCGTGTTGGGGCTGCTCGCTTTGGTCGCCGGCGGAGAGTTGCTTGTGCGCGGATCTTCTTTGTTGGCGGCAGTCGTACGGATTTCACCCCTTGTGATTGGGCTGACCGTCGTCGCCTTCGGTACGAGTGCGCCCGAACTGGCCGTGAGTCTTCAGGCGGCATTCGTCGGCAAGACGGATCTGGCAATCGGAAACGCGGTCGGAAGCAACATCTTCAACGTGCTATTCGTACTGGGTCTCTCTGCGCTAATCGCCCCGCTCATCGTGTCGCGACAGCTGATTCGCTGGGATGTCCCGTTGATGATTGCCGCATCGGTGATGCTGCTTGTTTTAGGCTGGGATGGAAGACTCGGTCGACTCGACGGACTAATACTCTTCGGCTGTCTATTGGCGTATGTGACGTGGTCGATTCGACAAAGTCGCCGCGAAGGCCAGGCTTCAAACAACAGCGATACTCCCGATGTCCCAAAGTCCACAAATTTCCGAAACGTGGCTGCCAATCTCGGATTGATTTGTGTGGGCCTCGTACTTCTGGGAGTCGGTGCCCACGAACTGGTTGGCGGCGCTGTCGTCATTGCGACCATGTTGGGAGTCAGCGAATTGATAATTGGGCTGACGATCGTTGCTCTAGGAACCTCGTTGCCGGAAGTGGTCACCTCGGTAATTGCCGCGATGCGAGGCGAGCGTGACATCGCCGTGGGGAATGTGGTCGGCAGCAATCTGTTTAACATCCTGTGCGTGCTGGGCTTGTCGAGCCTGATCGCGCCCGAAGGACTGCACGTCGCTCAAGCTGCAATCCGATTTGATATTCCCGTGATGATTGCCGTCGCTGCGGCATGTCTGCCAATATTCTTTACCGGGCACCTCATTTCACGTTGGGAAGGCGGTTTATTCTTCTTTTACTACTTGGCGTATACGGCTTACATCGTTCTCGAGGCAATGCAACACGAGTTCCACCGCACTCTGGGTGGAGTGATGCTCGTGTTCGTAATCCCGATCACGGTTTTGACGCTGCTCGTTGCCACATACCGCGTCGTCTACGTCACGGGACAGCCGACGGCTTCTGAAGGTGAAAAGTCCGCCGGCGGGTGAGTGCGTCCGACGCCTCAGTCGATTGCATTTTCACCGCGAGTGGCTCGAATCTTGCTGGTGGCCCTTGAGGTGTCACTTTAGAATGGAGGCGATACAATGCACTCGCAACCCGCCGACACCTTTTGCCTTTTGTCGCGACCCACCTCGACGCAAACCCATGAAGCTCGCCGCTGCTTACGTCGTCGTCCTCCTAATCACAGCGGCGCCCGCATTGTCAAGCGACTATCTCCGCGATGTAAAACCGCTCCTCGAACATAAGTGCTACGCCTGCCACGGTGCGTTCAAGCAACAGGCCAACTTGCGATTGGATACAGCGGCGGGGCTCAAGCTGGGCGGCGACTCGGGATCGCCCGTTTCACCCGGGAACCCGAATGATAGCCTGTTGATTGATGTGCTCACGGGCGAGGCGGGCTATCGAATGCCGCCTGCGAACGAGGGAACTCCGCTCGCGCAGGAGGAGATTGGACTTGTCCGCCAATGGATCGCAGAAGGTGCTGTCGCTCCGCCCGATGAACAACCCCAAGCGGAACCCAAATCCTGGTGGTCGTACCAACCGATCGTGCGGCCGGTGGTGCCTGAAGTTACCGAACGTCAGTGGTGTCGAACACAGATCGACCGGTTTGTTGCAGCCGCCAGAGAGCGCGAACATTTGCCACATGCCGACGAAGCATCGAAGTCGGTTTGGTTGCGGCGAGCGTTCATCGACTTGATTGGGTTGCCGCCGACGCGGGCCGAGTTGCATGCGTTTCTTTCCGATCCGTCCGTCACGGCGTACGAAGCAATTGTCGACGATCTGTTGTCTCGACCGCAGTATGGAGAGCGCTGGGGCCGGCATTGGATGGACGTTTGGCGGTACAGCGATTGGTACGGCAGTCGCGGGATCAACGAAATTCGCTATAGCCAACGCCATATTTGGCGATGGCGTGACTGGATCATTTCGTCGCTGAACGATGACAAAGGCTACGATCAAATGATCTGCGAAATGTTGGCGGCTGACGAGATCGCAGGCGACGACGCGACCGTGGTCCCGGCTACCGGATATCTCGGACGCAACTGGTACAAGTTTGATCGCGACGTGTGGCTGTTCGAAACTGTCGAACGCACAAGCGAAGCTTTTCTCGGGCTCACCTTGCGATGCTGTCGCTGCCACGATCACAAGTTTGATCCGATTAGTCAGAAAGAGTACTACCGGTTCCGCGCCTTCTTTGAACCGCATCAAGTCCGCACAGATCCGATCACGGCGCTCACGGCGATGCAGAAGGATGCAACGCTTGGCGACGTGCTCACGGACGGAATTGCTCTTGTCTACGACAAGGATACAGACGCGCCTACCTATCGATTCGAGCGCGGCGATAATCGCCACCCGGACAAGACGGAATCGCTGACACCTGGAGTGCCCGCCGCTCTGGGAGGCGATGAACTTCAGATTCTTCCTATCGATTTGCCTCCTCAAGCCTGGTATCCCATCTTGAGAGAGGGCGTACGCGAGACTTTGATCGAGAAAGCTCGTCGTGAGGTCGTCGACGCCGAGCAGAAGTGTCGGGAAGCCGAGGCGAAGCTTACAGCCGTTCGTGATAAGCTCGCCAGAGCGAGTCGCGTTGAAAGTACATCTTCTCCCGAGCCTCAAGTCTTTCTGCACGATGACTTCGCAAAAGACCAACCGGAAGTATGGAGGACCGTCAGTGGAACCTGGGTCTACGAAGACAACAAGCTGCTCGAGACGGCAGTGACGGGATTCGCGACGATCGTCTCCAAGCAGAATCATCCTCGCGACTTCAAGGTTCGGCTACGTTATCGACCACTCGAACCCGGCAGCTATCGCTCGATCGGCCTGAGCTTCGACTATCAAGATCAAGGCAACTCGCAAGACGTTTACACCAGCACGAACGACAAGCGACAAAGTGTTCAAGCGTTCCATCGCGTCGGCGGCAAGCAACTTTATCCGCAAGCCGGCATCGTTTATACCGAGTTGAAAGTAGGCGAAGAGGCGCTGCTTGAAGTTGAGGTGCGAGGTTCGCGGCTGACGATCCACTTGAATGGCGAACGCAAGTTGGACTACGACTTGCCGGTCGCTCGGCAGGACGGCAAGTTCGCCCTGTGGGTACATCAAGGGTCCGCCGAGTTTCTCGAACTGACAATCGCAGAAGATGTCGAGTCCGTCGAAACATTACAGCAGCGAGTCAACGACGCAGAACGCGCACTGGCTTTAGCGAAAGCCGAGATCGAACTTGCGCGGGTGCGTCACGAGTCCGTAAAAAGTCGTGTGGCCGCTTCGATGGCGGTGCATCTGGGCAAGGACACCGATCGAGCTGAAGAGCTCGCATTCCAAGCCAGCCGCGCCGAGCAGCAAGTCGCAATAGCCGAAGCTGAAATCGAGCTCGCCAGGGTCAAAGATAACGCGGTACCCGATACCTCCGATAATAAAATCGCAGATGCGGAAGCAAAGCTGGCCGCTGCGAGAAAGGCGACGGAGACAATCTCGAACACCTTCACGCCCCTCGGCATTCAATACCCGAAAACGAGCACAGGCCGTCGCGCGGCACTCGCGGAGTGGATTGCCAACGCCGCCAATCCGCGAACGGCGCGTGTGGCGGTGAATCATCTGTGGGGCCGCCACTTCGGCCAGCCGCTCGTCGCAAGTCCCGAGAACTTCGGTCTGAACGGGCGACGACCGACACATCCGGAGCTTCTCGATTGGCTGGCGACCGAGTTGATTGCGAATCATTGGAATATGAAACCACTGCATCGACAGATCGTGTTGTCGAGTACTTATCGCGCGTCATCGCAAGCCACCGGCCTCGAGTCGGCACTTGCCAAAGATCCCGACAACAAGTTCTTGTGGCGAATGAACCCGCGCCGCATGGAAGCGGAAGTGGTACGAGATAGCACGCTGTATCTGGCTAACGACCTCAACCTGCAACTTGGCGGACCGGAAATCCCTGAAACCGAAGGCGAGATCGTACAGCGCCGCAGCATGTATTTCCGCAACACGCCCAACGAAAAGATGCCCCTGTTGGAAGTGTTCGATGTGGCCGATCCAAATTCGTGCTATCGGCGGAAAGACAGCGTGGTACCGCATCAGTCCTTGGCGATGATGAACAGCGGATTGACGACCGATCGAGCGAGGATTATCGCCGGTCAACTCCATGCGCGGGACAACGACTTCATCGCGGCGGCATTCGAGACGATCCTCTCGCGTTCACCGACTGAAATGGAGGCTCGGCGTTGTCAGGAGTTTCTTGAAAGACAAGCCGAAGGATTCGGGGGCGAAATCGTCGAGTCATTCGCCGCAGGGGGCACGGCGAAGCGACCGCCCTCAAACAACTCGCAATTACGTGCCCGCGAAAACCTTGTCCACGTCCTGCTTTTGCACAACGACTTTGTCACGGTACGTTGAAGAATGTGATGTTTCCAAGAGAGTGAACATGATGCACCCCCACAGCAACTTCCCTTGCGGACAAGTTCGGCGACGACAGTTCCTTGCAGATTGTGGTCTCGGATTTACCGGGCTCGCTTTGAGCGCGATGCTGCAACAGGATGGACAAGGAGCAGAAGCGGGTAATCAAATCGGCGAGCCACACTTCGCGCCGAGAGCCAAGAGCGTGGTCTGGTTCTTTATGAACGGTGGAACGAGCCACCTGGAGTCGTTCGACCCGAAGCCTGCATTGAATCGCTACGCGGGACTGACGATCGACGAATCGCCCTACAAGTCCACCGTTCTTGACTCGCCTTATTATCGCCAAAACGTCCGTGATTTTGGCGGTAAACCACGCGCACTGATGGCTCAGGTGTATCCATTACAAGTCGGGTATCGCAAACGAGGCGAGAGTGGAATTGAAGTCAGCGATTGGTGGCCGCACGTCGGAGACTGTGCCGACGACTTGGCCGTTGTGCGATCGATGTGGACAACGGACAACGATCACGCCGCACAATTGCAGTTTCATACCGGGCGTCATATTTTCGATGGTTTCTATCCGTCGATCGGTTCTTGGGTGCATTACGGGTTGGGGAGCATCAACGAGAACTTGCCACAATTCGTCGTCATGGGCCCACCACCGGGCGATTGTTGTGGCGGGGTTGGCGCTCATGATGGCAGCTATCTGGGACCTGAACATTCGGGCGTTCGCATGACGCTGGACCCGAAGAACCCGCTGCCCTTTGGCACCCCAGGCGACAAAGTAACTGTCCATGAACGACGCCAGCAGTTGGATTTATTACGCGAGCTGAATCAATTGACGGCCATCGAGTATCCTCATGATGCAAAGTTACAGGCCCGGATTAAAGCCTACGAGTTGGCCTTTCGCATGCAGATGTCAGTGCCCGAAATCGTCGATATGAATCGCGAGACACAAACCGTCCAGCAACTGTACGGCCTTGATGACAAGGCAACAGAAGGCATGGGGCGGCAAGCTCTCGCGGCCCGCCGCTTGGTCGAGCGGGGCGTCCGCTTTGTCCAGATATACGATGGTGGTGGCGGGGGCGGAGGCTGGGACGCACATACGAAGCTGAAAGAGAATCACTCGAACAACTGCGGACGCGTGGATAAGCCGATCGCCGGTTTGATCAAGGACTTAAAGCAACGCGGGATGCTCGACGAGACGCTTGTTGTGTGGGCGACCGAGTTTGGACGCACCCCGGGCGCGGAAAAATCGGACGGACGTGATCATCACCCCTACGGATTCTCCGTGTGGATGGCGGGAGGCGGATTAAAGGGAGGCATAGCACACGGTGCCACGGACGAGATTGGCTTTCACGCCGTCGAGGACCGCCACTATGTCACGGACATTCACGCCACCGTTTTGCATCAACTAGGACTGGATCCACGCAAGCTCGAGATCCCGGGCCACAAACGTCTCGACATCGACTACGGCACGCCGATTCACGATGTAATCGCGTGACTCAGTCGGATCATTCAGCCACTTCCGAGGAACTCGCCGTTTTAGCATGCTGTGCGTGCTTTAATTGCATCGCGTCGTGATGTACGATCATGCGTCCCACCACATTCTCTACCGCAAGCTCCCGTCGTGCATCCACTTGATCACATCGTTGTCGCCGCTTACTTGCTGTTGACGCTCGGCTTGGGGATTTTTTTTGGCCGGCACCAATCTCGCCAAGAGTTCTTTGCTGCTAGTCGATCGATGGGATGGATGGTCGTGGGCTTGAGCGTGATGGCTACTTTGTTTTCCTCCAACAGCTTCGTAATGTATCCGGCTGCGGCTTACGAAAACAGTTTGCGCGTTGGCGTAGCGCTCGTCGGAATCACTGCAATGTCGCCGCTGGTCGTTTGGGTCTTTATTCCGGTCTACTCGCGACTGGCGTGTTCGACAGCCTACGACTATTTAGAGAAGCGATTTCACGTTTCGGTCCGTTGTCTGGCAAGCGGCCTGTTCATTCTATTGCGAATCGGCTGGATGGCGTCGGCTACCTTTGCGGCGTCGGTCGTAATCGCCAGCGTCGCCGAGATCCCGCAAGTCGCCGTTATCTTGTCGCTGGGCGTTGTAGCGATCGCGTACACGATGATGGGCGGATTGCGTGCGGTGATGTGGACTGATGTTATTCAGTTCTTCATCTTTGCTTCGACCATCTTGCTCGCGTTAGGACTTTTGATATCTCGCAGCGGCCTCACAACAGCCGATATCGCGGCGACCTACTTCGATGGCCGTTCGAATCTGATCTTCGATTTTTCACCATCCCTAGCGTTGAAATACGGCAGTTGGGCGCTGCTGATCGGCTATTTCCTCGAAGGTCTTTCCGCATTCGGAGCCGATCAAGTCGCCGTTCAGCGTTACATCTCGGCAAGTAGTATGCGAACTTCGCAGATCGGTTTTGGCATCAACCTGCTTGGGATGTGGTTAGTCATTCCCGGGCTTCTGGCAATCGGCGTAGGCCTCTTCGCGTACTTCGAAGTTCATCCGCAAGAGTTGCTGCCTGTGCTCGAGCAATTCGACAATGAAGCAGCCGAAGGGATCGCGATGGGGCAGGTGGGAGCCGAGATTCGAGCGGCGAACCTACAAGACAAGGCCCTCCCTCAGTTTGTGCGGCTGCATTTTCCGCCAGGCATGGTGGGCCTCTTCCTCGCGGCCTTGATGGCGGCGGTCATGTCGAGCATCGATTCGGGGATTCATTCCGTTACCACAGCGATCATTATCGATTTCCGAGATCGCTTGCTACCCGCCTGGCGGCCGCAAGATGCAGATCGCGATGTGACCTTGATTCGAGCATTGGTCGTCATCATCGGGGGTCTGTCAATTACGCTCGCGTGCTTTGTGGGCTCTTTGGGAGACGTGTTTGACATCGCCAAAAAGACCACGGCGGCGTTTGGTGGTCCGTTGCTTGCGGTGTTCATTTTGGCGTTATTTTTCCGTCGCGCGAGCACACTCGGTGTCTTTGTCGGAGCGTTACTGGGGGCATCGGTAACGATGCTGCTCATGCAGCAGCACGGCGATTGGTTCTCGATGTGGTTTGGGCCAATAGGCTTTGGGCTCACAATGACGATCGGGCTGATTACGAGCTTTGCCTGGCAAAGCGAGCGCGACAGACAGAAGACGGCGCTAACTTATTGGGAAGTAATGCGGCGTGATGCCGAGCCATCGTTACAACACGGAGACAGCAATGAAGTTTCATGAAATGACCTCTGGCCAGTTGGAATCCATCAAGCACGATCAGGTTGTGGTGATCCTACCCATCGCCGCAATCGAGCAGCACGGTCCGCATCTGCCGACCGGCACCGACACGATCATTTGCGGTGCGGTGGCGCAAGAGGCCGAAAGTCGGCACCCTGAATCAATCTTGCTACTGCCGACCTTGTGGCTGGGCGCAAGCAGTCATCATCTACGATTCGGTGCCACATTAACCGCGGAACTGCCTACCTATATCTCTTTGCTAGGTGAAATCATTCAACCGTTGCTACTGGATGGCTATCGCCGCGTTCTGGTGCTGAACGGTCACGGTGGCAATATCGACCCGATGAAAGTTGCGCTCCGGCAGCTCCAACCACAGTTTCCGGACACGTTGCTGTCCGCCGGTTGCTACTGGTCGCCCTGCGATAGCGCACTTGTAAAACTGCTTGAAGGTGCGGATAAGTCCGTCGGACACGCCTGCGAGTTCGAAACCTCGATGATCATGCACCTGCGTCCCGAATTGGTCGATGCCGATCGTGTGGCGAATGCCGGTGATTGGCTGCCTGATCAAGTACAGGGTGTCTATGTTTGCCGCGACATGATGCAGCGCACACAAGCCGGCGCAACAGGCCGCCCCGATCTCGCCTCTGCAGAAAAAGGATCTGCGTTGTTCGAAGCCGCAGTACAGGGAGTCGAGAAGTTCGTCGAGGCGCTTCTGACCGAGAAGCTGCCTACGTGATCGACGCGCAGGCTCTAAGTCCCGTTCAACTCGCACCAGCGTTCCTCGGCTTCGCCGAGTTCTTCGGATAAGGCTTCTATCTCGTTGTGTAACCGCAACGCTTCGTCCGGATCGGTCGTTGCGAGCAGTTTTTCGTTGAGTTCCCGCTTTTGTTCGTCAAGACGCGCGATCTTTCGCTCGATGTTGGTGATCTCTTTGCGCAGCTTCCGGTGGTCTTTCTCAGAGAGCTCAGCGACCGGTTTGGACGGTTTTCCATTCGGTTTGGTGGCCGCCGCCTTTCGCGCGTTCAACTCACGCTCGCCGTCATCGATCTCCTTGTTCATGGCATAGAGATAGGCGTCGTAGTCACCCATGTAGTTCTTGGCTTGGCCGTCACGTACTTCGATCACAGAAGTGGCAATTCGCTTCATAAAGTGACGATCGTGGCTTGTGAACAACACGGTGCCTTTGTACTTGAGCAGCGCCTCCGCCAAGGCCTCGACTGTCTCGACATCCAAGTGGTTACCCGGTTCATCCAGTACGAGGATGTTGTATGTGCCAAGCAACAAACCGGCCATGCATAATCGTGCCCGCTCGCCACCTGACAAGACAGAGATCTTCTTGTGGACGTGTGCGTTGCGAAACAACAACGCTCCGGCCATCGCCAGAATTTGTTGGTTCGTCGTTCCGGGATTCGCTTTGTATTCGAGGTATTCGAGGACGGTTTGGTCCTTGGGCAAGGTCGTGTAAACGTGTTGTGCATACGTTCCAATCTCGCAGCCGTAGCCCCAACGAACATTGCCTTTCTTCGGATCGAGCGAACCAACCAAGGTGCGCAACAAGGTCGTTTTCCCTTGGCCGTTGTCACCGACAATCGCAGCTCGTTCGCCGTGCTCAATTTCCAAAATGATACCGCTGGCGACCTCATGATCCGGATAGCCAATTGTCAAGTCTTCGCAACGCACCGCCGGACCGTGCCGAGGTTCGACAATTGGAGCTCGCATGTGAGCGGTGGGATCATCAATTTCGATCTCGGTTGTCTTCAAACGATCCAGTTGCTTTTGCTTCGAGCGAGCCTGGCTGGCCGTATTCGCGCCGGCTCGATTCTTGTCGATGAAGCGCTGAAGTTGTTTCTGCTTCGCTTGGACCGTAGCATTGACACGAATGTCGTGTTCCCGGCGTTCCTTCTGAAATTCGAGAAAGGCATCAATCTTGCCCGGGTACATGGTCAGCTTGCCGCGCGTCAGGTCCAGCGTGTGAGTGCAAGTGGCCTTTAGGAACGCCCGGTCGTGCGAAACGATCAGACAAGCCTCACGAAAGTTTCGCAGAAAGTGTTCGAGCAGGATTTGGGTGCGCACGTCCAGGAAGTTCGTCGGCTCGTCCAGGAGCAGCAGATTCGGTTCGTGCAACAGGAGGGCCGCCAGCTTTACGCGAGTTTGCCACCCGCCCGACAACTCGGCAACGGGTCCCTCGAGATACGCGCCTTTCAACTCAAACTGCCCAGCAATTTCGCCGCACTTCCAATCCGGCTGGCCGCTGTCGCGAATCAGGAAGTCAAGTGCCGACTCGCCCGGCAGGAACGGATCATGTTGGCGCAAGTAGCCCACGCGCAGTTTTGGGTGCGGCAACACTTCTCCCGCGTCCAACTCTTCTTCGCCCAGCAGGACCCGCAGTAGCGTCGACTTTCCCGCGCCATTCCTGCCGACGAAACCAACCTTGACGTCGTCAATCAGCGTCGCATCGGCACCATCCAGCAGAACCTGATCGCCGTAACTTTTGTGTGCGTTTTGTATTTGCAGCAATACAGCCATAGCTTCTCGTCTGTCCTAAAACGGTTCCCATACGCCGATATTAGAACGACCGAGAAGCTTGGTAAAGGGCGGCAGCGGGGTTCGATCCTAGCACGCCCACCACTTGTCTCGACGCAGCACGTTAGGCCGCCGCGCGGAGTTCTCCGGTCGAGTCATCGCATCGAAAGGCAACGATCGCCAGCTGGTGTTGATTAGCAAACTCGATGACTTGCGCTTGATCCAGAAAAATCGTTTTGTCGGCTTCGACGGCCAATACCTTTGCGCCAGCCTCGACTAATGTTTCGACGGTCCCTTGCCCAATGGTCGGCACATCGAAGCGCATGTCTTGTTGTGGCTTGGCGACTTTGACGAGCGTAAAGCCTCGCCCCTTACACAGCTCTCCAGCGCGGCGAATACAGGCATCGGTCCCCTCAATGGCTTCGACTGCCAAAACCGCTTGACCTTGCACCGCCACGCTCTGGCCGATGTCCACCTCGCCAATTTTTTTGGCGATGGTCCAGCCAAACTCGATGTCTTTTAATTCGGCTCGGCTCGGCTGCCGCTTCGTGATGGTGCCTGCTTTCACGAGAATCTCCGGTACAAACACAGTAGCGGGAACAAATGTGATTCCATCTTGAGCAAATGCATCGATGACGGCACGCAACAAGGTGTCGTCTTTGCGATCTTTGCTCATGCTAAAAAAATGAGGAAAGAATGTGCAAAAGGCTCGCCAGTCGGGAAAGTGCGTGATCCAGTGTCCCTGCATCAGCAGTGTCTTGTGAAACTTGCCCGCCATCGTCGCGCGCGCCACCTCCTGTTGCCGAAAATAGCGAATGGCACCGCCAAGCTTTCCGATACCGATGTCGGAATAGGCGTGACAGATCTCGCGCAGAATCGGATCCGCATGTTGCTCGACGCCCAAGCAGACAACCTGACAGCCCTGATCACGCAATGCTTCGGCGACCACAATCGGATAGCGTCCCCAGCCAGCGATTAGCCCAACGCGGCGTGTCCTACAATCTGTGGGTTTGTCGATGTGCATGGATTTCCGTTACTAAGCCGCGTCGTTGAGCTTCTCTGCCAGTTCTGCCACCTGCCGTTGCAGCGTCTTGAACTGCTTTCGCATTTCCGGCAACTTGGCGAGCGCAGCTTGTTTCTGAAACTGCTCCCGATCTACCGTCGCCGGTATACCAACAAAGACGGTGTCGGGCGGGACGTTTGTCATGACTCCCGACTTTGCCCCCAACACGGCTCGGTCCCCGATGTCGATATGGTCTCGCAAGCCGACTTGTCCGGCCATCACCACATAATCCCCAGTTGTCGAGCTGCCAGCGATCCCTACCTGCGAACAAATGAGGTTGTGCCGACCGATGCGACAGTTGTGAGCGATCATCACCAAGTTGTCGATCTTGGTTCCTTCGCCAATCGACGTTGGTCCGTAGGTGCCACGATCGATCGTTGTCCCCGCACCGATTTCGACGTCATCAGCGATCGAAACATATCCGAGTTGGGCAGAAAGTTTGTGCCGTCCGTCCACCGTATCGTAGCCGAATCCGTAGGCCCCGATCAGAGCGCCGGCGTGTATGATCACTCGGTCACCAATTACGGTGTTCTCGTACAACACGACGTTGGGAAAGAGAGTGACGTTGTTTCCAATTCGTGACCCCGACAAGATGTGAACACCCGGGTGGATGATACAACCATCTCCGATTTGAACATCGTCGCCGATTGTCGCAGTGGGATAGACGACGACCTCGCGCCCAATCCGAGCCGTTGGGGCGACATGCGCTGCCGCACTCACGCCATAGGGCTCTGTGCTTTTGTGAGGACGAAAGTGTTCAACGATCTTGGCGAACGACGCATGTACGTTGCTGACTGTTACGAAGGGCACGCCTGCGGGCGTCACGTCAGGCGGCACGAGCACGGCTGCGGCGCGGCAGTCAGCCAGTTGATTCGCGAGCTGTGGTTTATCGGCAAGCGTAATATCACCAACATTTGCGTCGCGGATGATCGCTGCTCCCGAGATCGGTATCGCGGCATCGCCATTCAGTTGTCCACCTACCAAGTTAGCGATATCGCCAAGTGCCAGATCCATGCGGAATCCTTTCCACAAAGAGGTTGATTCGCTGGAAGTTAGATAATCTCCGAGCAGAGTACTCAACCTGATCGGAGACGACGGGGCAGGGATGTTAGCGGGACTCGACTCAGCGAGCAAGGCCGCACTTTTTGGACGATCACACCATCACACCTTGCCGTCCACTTTGAAAGGTCGTCCGCATCGAACGTCATCGGCATCGAGCCGGAGTTCGACCGCTGCTAGCAGACGACAGCGGTTCTCGCTCCTTCATTCGTTAATCACCGATCATTTGATCCAGCGCCGCGAGAGCGATGCCCCAGGCAGGTCGCGTCTGCCGATACGTATCCCACCAAGTGAGTAGCGTCCCGGCGATGTCCTTGTCCGCGGCGACCTCGATCTTCCAGGCGGGCAGTGCTTCTGCAATCGTGAAAGGCGTTAACTCTGACAGTTCCACCGTTTCGCTCGCTTGCAATACGCCGGGCAACATCGCAAGTTGGGCAATCAGCGATAACCTCGAGCCGTGGATTCTATCGCAAAACAATGGCAACTCATGGTTGAGTTGTGCTAGCAGCCAACCGAGCCGCACAACTTCGGGCAACCCGTCGACAACATTAGTTAACAGCGCCTCGATACGAACGACATTCGTCGCCAGACTCGCACTGCCCCCACCGCCAAACGCCGGATGAACTGCGACAACGGTAGCCCGCTCCGCCAATAGTCGCTCGTCAGTCAACTGACCGATAGCACGCAACAGTCCTGGGCCACGAGCCTCCCACTGCTCTTGAAGCGGTCTCATCCGAAGCGTCAAGTCATCGAGCATTAAAGGTAAAGCCTGTCGCCACGAAAGCTCGACTTCGCGTAGATCATTTGCGAGCTTGACAACCAAGTCTTCCGATGTCGAGTCGATCCCAATTGACTTGCGAATCACGGTTCGCAACAACGACCGTTGATCGTCAACCTGATGTGAGTAAGCGAGCAAATTGGACCAAAAAGGTCCCTCCGGCAACCGCAAGGACGCGACGTGCTGGCGCAAGGTCAGCGCGGCGTCAGCAAATGGTTCACCCAGACGCGAGTCGGCTAAAGGCAGCCCGCGGACGATGCCTACAATCGTGTGGCAGCAACTGGCGAGTTCACTCGTTTTCCACTCTAGTTCCATAACTCTCGGTTCTGATTTCGCGACGAAGCTCAGCTTTCAGCAGTCTCAACACTTTCCGTACCACAGCCAACCAAGTGTATCGAGTGTGAAGACACCCGACCTCTAATCAATCTATCGCGCGCTCCAAACCTCGTTCCGCTGGGCATTCAGTAGTGCATCGCTATTCGCTATGATGACACGGCTATTGACGGTTTTGCGACGTACCATCGGGGGACGTGCTATCGGCAATGTAGTCAGAGTGATAATGGGCTCGGCAAATGATGAGTGATTCCGTAGGGCGCTGGGCGACACACGACTCCAGCGACTTGTACGACGTCGCCCGCTGGGGAAAAGGCTACTTCTCTATCTCGGATAAAGGCACTTTGCTGGTGCATCCGGATCGAGATCCCAAACATTCGGTGGACATGAAGGCACTGGTCGACCGCCTGCAGATGCGGGGAATGGATCTGCCGATTTTGCTGCGCTTCAACGGGATTCTACGTGATCGCATGCACGAGATCGCCGCTGCGTTCTCACGAGCAATCGCCGACCACGACTATCAAGGCAAATATTCGTGCGTCTATCCGATCAAGGTGAACCAACAACGCCAAGTCGTTGAGAAGGTCGTCGAGTATGGTCGCGAATTGGGTTTCGGGTTGGAAGCGGGCAGCAAGCCCGAGCTTCTCGCCGTCGTGGCCCTAACCGACGCCGATACACCAATCATTTGCAACGGCTTTAAAGATGCCGAGTTCATCGAAATGGCCATGCTCGCGCAGAAGATCGGTCGGCGTGTGATTCCGGTCGTCGAGAAATACACAGAATTGGAACTGATCCTCAAATATGCAGAAAAAGTCGGCGTACGACCGCAGATTGGGATGCGCGTCAAGCTAGCCGCCCGCGGTTCCGGACGCTGGCAGGGGTCGGGCGGTTTTCGCTCGAAGTTCGGACTTACCGTGAATGAAGTGCTTCGCGCTGTCGAGGAACTCGAATCACGCGGCATGGCGGATTGTTTCAAGTTGCTGCACTTTCACCTTGGCAGCCAGATCACAAACATTCGACACGTCAAAAGTGCCTTGACCGAAGCTGGTCGAATTTACAGCGATCTCGTCAAGCGTGGTACAGGACTGGAGATCGTGGACGTGGGGGGAGGCTTGGGTGTCGACTACGATGGTTCGCAGACGAATTTCGAGTCGAGCGTAAACTACACGCTACAAGAGTACGCCAACGACGTGGTATATCACCTGCATACGGTATGCGAAGACGCCGGCGTGCGGCATCCAAATATCATCTCCGAAAGCGGTCGAGCGATCGCAGCTTATCACGCCGTGCTGGTCTTCGGGGTGCTCGGCGTTTCCGGACAAGGAAACGGTGAAAAGCTTCCCGATTCGTTGCCCGAAGAATTCGAGCAACCGCTGCATACGTTGCTCGAAACCTATAAACGGATTGTTCCTCGCAACGTCTTGGAGAGCTTTCACGACGCGCAACAGGCGTTGGATATGGCGATGAACCTGTTCGCCGCGGGCTATTTGCCGCTCGCTCAGCGAAGTCTGTCAGAGACTTTGTTCTGGGCGATCTGTCGCAAGTTACGAGACCAAGTTCGCGAGTTAGAGTACACGCCGGACGAATTAAAGGGACTCGACCGGATGCTATCCGACACGTATTTCTGCAACTTCTCGTTATTCCAATCGATGCCCGATAGTTGGGCGATCAAACAGCTATTTCCAGTGATGCCGATCCATCGCCTTGACGAACGACCGACGCATCATGCAGTGTTGGGCGATATCACATGTGACAGCGACGGCAAGATCGACCAGTTCATTGACTTGCGAGACGTGAAGCATTCTCTTCGCTTACACGAGTTCGATGGATCGCCTTATTACCTTGGAACATTTCTGGTGGGTGCTTATCAAGAGATTCTCGGCGATTTGCACAACTTGTTCGGAGATACCAATACGGTGCATGTCGATGTATCGGAAACCGGCGAGGTCGTCTTTGGCGAACTTGTGAAGGGCGACACCGTGCATGAAGTGCTGCGCTATGTCAGCTTTAACTACGACGCTCTCGTGAATCGGCTGCAGGGTGCGGTCGAGAATGCCGTTCAGGGCGGATTGTTGGGCCACGCAGAAGCCGGCAGATTCGTAAAGTTTTATGAAGCCGCTCTGCACGGATATACTTATCTTGAAGAACCTCAAGAGCACGACGACTAGAAGGTGTTTCAAGGCCATAGCTGTCGTTGAAAACTTCGGGAACTTGTCGAGTTTCTGCGTTGTCGGCTACGTGAGTTTGTCATCGAAATGCGTTCTCGTCACTTTGTGACGCGCTCCCCTAAAGCGAACACAACACCGACGTTCATGTTTCCCATCATCTTCGGAATCGGCGAGCAGATTCGGACGACAGGTTCAGGCTCGTTTCATTGCCCAAACTGCGGCCCCGACCGCGACTATCGCCGTGAGCGACGAGCCCAGTGCTTCTATGTATTTTTTGTTCCGGTCTTTCCGCTGAACGAATGGCCTGAACAAGTAGTTTGTAAAAACTGCTGTTCACAATTCACGAAGTCTGTACTGTTCTATAACCCCGAACTTGATCGCCAAGAACGTGACGAGCGGCCCGATCGAATCAAGCTGGTCATGATCTTGACGCTGATCCGCGCAGAACTCATTCCCGAAGCGAGCTTACAGCGTATCGAGGACGTAGTTCGAGCCGAAGTTGGCGAGGACATCTTGCGAGAGCACCTTGATCGAGAAATCGCCGAGGCACGAGCCCTGGAGATCGACCCGCTTGTTGAGCTGATTCGGATCGCTCAAAAATTCAAATCCAAGGGCGCATCGACGGTATTAAGGTACGCATTCCTTGCGGCTTCCGCCACGGGAACGCTGAGCGAAGAAGACGAGATCTTCCTGGATCGGCTTCGTGAAGCGTTGGGCATTTCCCAATTCGCATTCCGTCGCATCATCGTGACTGCCGCTCAAGACTTTACCGGTCAGAGGTCCCATCCATGAGTTTTGTTACCACGGTCGAGCATCCGCTTGTACAACACCACCTCGTCCGCCTACGCAACCACGACACTCCGCCCGCCGAATTTCGGACGTTAGTACAACGCTTGGCCGTGTTGTTGGCGTATGAGGCGACAAAAGACCTTCGACTGGCAGATGTCGAAGTACAAACGCCTCTTACCAGAACGAACGGCCAACAATTACAACAGCGCATCGGTGTCATCCCGATCTTGCGGGCCGGCCTCGGGATGGTTGATCCCCTGTTGGATCTGATTCCCGACGCTGAAGTATGGCACCTGGGGCTTTACCGCGACGAGCAGACAGCTCAACCGGTCGAATACTATAGTAAGCTGCCAGCGGCGAGTCCGGTCGACGTGGCGTTGGTACTGGACCCCATGCTGGCGACCGGCGGCTCGGCCGCATCCGCGCTGACTGCCTTACAGCGTTGGGGCGTTTCGTCGCTAAAGCTATTGTCATTGATCGCAGCTCCTGAAGGCATCGCGTCACTCGCTCGCCAATTTCCGGAAGCACAAGTTTACGTGTGTGCGGTCGACGAAGAATTGAACGACCAGAAGTTCATCGTCCCCGGTCTAGGCGACGCCGGTGATCGGAGCTTCAATACGATCCCGTCTGATTCCCAATCTTGAAGTTGCGCGCTCATGGAACGTCTCATCAGCCTACTTGGACTGCTTGTCATGATTGGGCTGGCATGGCTGATGAGTTCCAACAAAAGGCGGATCAATGCGCGGATTATCGCTGGCGGTCTGTTGTTGCAATTTGTGTTTGCCGGCTTCATCCTGTGGACACCGCCCGGGTTCTCGGCACCGTTAGGCCGCTGGCTAAGCACTGGCGTCTCTTTGTTCTTTGATCAACTGCAAGGCTTCGTCGAATCAGGCTCATTGTTCCTATTCGGTATCTTTCCGGGAGGAGTCGACGAAGGACTCCCGCCGCCGGCATCACTACTCCGCTCATTCGCGTTTGGAGTTTTGCCAACGATTATCGTCTTTTCGTCGCTGATGTCGGTGTTGTACTACTTCGGCGTCGTTCAATTCGTTGTGTCGATCATGGCCCGGGTCATGCAAAGGACCCTGGGGGTGTCGGGCGCAGAAAGCCTTTCGGCCGCAGCCAATGTCTTCGTCGGGCATACCGAAGCGCCACTTGTCATTCGCCCGTACCTCGACGACATGACGCAGTCCGAGTTAAACGCGGTCATGGTTGGTGGCTTTGCAACCATTTCAGGAGGATTGCTCGCCGCCTATGCAGGGATGGGAATCGATGCCGGACATCTTGTCACTGCGTCTGTGATTTCGGCGCCTGCCGCTTTACTAATTGCAAAGGTCATGCAGCCCGAAGTCCAAACGCCTCGCACTTTAGGCACGGTCGCCATAGATGTGCCGCGACGTGGTGTCAACGCGATCGAAGCCGCGGCAATCGGAGCCACCGATGGGATGAAGTTGGCGATCAACGTCGCCGCAATGCTAATCGCATTCCTAGCACTGATCGCGATGCTCGACTCGCTGATCGCATTGACTGGATGGGTAATTGGTTTTCGTGACGCCAATGGCGAGTCGACATGGTCATTGGCCTCGGTGCTCGGTTACAGCTTTGCTCCGATCGCTTGGCTGATGGGGATCGAGAGCGGCGATTGCTTGCAGGCTGGTCAATTGCTAGGACTCAAGACCGTTGCTAATGAGTTCATCGCGTATCAGCAGCTCCGTGAGTGGACATCCGCCGATACCACGGCAGCACTCCAACCGCGCACCGTCAAAATCATGACCTATGCACTGTCAGGCTTCTCGAACTTTGGTGCGATCGGCATCCAAATTGGCGGCATCGGCGGACTAGCCCCATCGCGACGCTCCGATCTCGCTCGGCTTGGGCTGCGAGCGATGTTTGGTGGAGCACTTGCCTGTTGCATGACCGCTTGCGTCGCTGGCGTTTTGATCTGAGACGGATCAAGATTGAACTTCCCAGAGCTTTCGGCGGAAAATGCCTAACAATTTGTGACTCGCCAGGATTTCTGGAATCCGTTAAACTCCGCCCCCCTTGCCAGTTGAACCATCCGCTATTGAAATGCCATTCATGTGGGACCAGCCGACATCTCAACGCGTGATCGTCATCGCTGGCTGTTTGGGGATGGCGTATACACAGCTCACAATGTCACCGGCAACCATCGAATTCGCCCGAGCTCATGGTGCCGACGGGCTGCACATCGGGATTTTGGGCGCGCTTCCGACGGCGACGATCTTCATGCAGTTCGTTGCTGCGGTGTTGGTGAATCACCTGCGGTATCGACGCACCATTTGGTTCACGGTTTCGATCTTGCAGCGTCTGGTGTATGTGCCGATCGCTTTGGGACCTTGGCTTGCTAAGGACATTTCAGGCGTCACCTGGGTCTGGGCTTTGATCGCGGCGACCGCGATGAATCACGCCCTGTTACATTTTTGTACGCCGCTTTGGATGTCTTGGATGGGTGACTACTTGCCGCGCGAGGGCCTCAATCGCTTTTGGGGCAAGCGGCACCAATGGATGCAGTGGACTGCTGCGTTGTCTTTGCTTGGTGCGTCACTGTTATTGTTAAATAGCGGTTGGTCGATTACACCCGCCTTCACACTGCTGATCGGACTCGGCGCAACGCTCGGAGTCGTAGATATTCTATTGTTCAAGAAAGTCGATGAGCCTCCGGTCACGCCTCTGCCTCAGCCAACGCTGGCCCGCGTCTTTTCGGCTCCCTTCAACGACCGACGTTTTCGCAGTTTCATCAGCTACGCCTGTTTCTGGCACTTCGCCGCCATGGTGGGAGCGCCATTCATTAGCTTGTATCTGCTGGAATATGTCGGGTTGAGTTTGGGCTGGGTATTGATGCTATGGGCTGGATCGTGGGTTGGCGGCGCATCGCTTTCTCATTCATTGGGCAGTGTCATCGAGCGATTTGGTCACCGGCCTGTCTTGATACTGTGTACTGCGTTCAAAGCGACGAACATGATTGCCTTGCTACTCGTCCCGCCGCATCCCCAGTTAGCGCTGGCTGTACTAACGCCTGTATTTATGATTGATGCTCTGTTAAACGCCGGCATCGCAATCGCGAGCAATGGCTTCTTGCTAAAAAACTCGCCGCAAGAAAACCGCACGATGTTTATCGCCGCGGGCACTGCGCTGGCTGGAATGGTTGGCGGAGTTACAGCCATTACCGCGGGCGCCGCATTGCGAGGCATGTCGGGCTGGTCAATCACATGGATGGGTGGGACCTACGCCGGTTTTCATGTGTTGTTCCTCGCGAGCTTAGTGCTTCGTTTCGTGAGTATAGGACTCGCGGTGCGCGTCCACGAACCCGACTCCCACAGCACTCGCCACGTCGCACTCCAGCTTATCGGAGCGACGCCGACGCGCATCCTGTCGTTCCCTGTCGGATTGTACAGAAACCGCAAGGTGTCCAGCCAGGGAACTGCGCCAAGCGCGGAGCAACCACCCCAAGCTGAGATCGAAGCTGCCTGATTCATTCACATCCAGGCGTCGCGCACACACACGATTCACGGAATTCATAGGCAGAGGCGTTACGCCAAGACGTCGTGAAGCACCTCTCCTTCGACGTCGGTCAACCGAAAGTCGCGACCGTTGAAACGGTATGTCAATTTTGTGTGATCGATGCCCATTTGGTGCAGAACGGTCGCGTGAATATCGTGAGCATTGACTCGGTTCTCGACGGACTTGTATCCAAACTCGTCCGACGCTCCGTATTGCGTCCCGCCTTTGAAGCCGCCACCGGCAAACCATGTCGTAAATGCGTTAGGGTTATGGTCCCGACCGGCCGAACCTTGCGAATCGGAAGTGCGACCAAACTCGCCGCCGTAGATGACAATCGTCTCGTCAAGCAACCCGCGCTGCTTCAAGTCCGTCAACAGCGCGGCAGTCGGCTGGTCGACGGTCGCCGCACAAGCGCGGTGATTGCCCTCGATGTCGTTGTGGCCATCCCATGGAACATCGCTGACCGCACCGCCAGGAGTGTTTGGACACGAGGCAAAGATTTGGACGAAGCGAACGCCGCGTTCGACCATCCTCCGCGCAATCAGACACTGACGTCCATAGTCCTTCGACTCGGCGCGGTTCAGTCCGTACATTTCTTGAATGTGCTGAGGCTCCTGAGCGAGGTCGAAAGCTTCGGGGGCTGATGTCTGCATCCGAAAAGCTAGTTCGAATGACTCCAGCCTCGCATTTAGATCGCGGTCAAACGGACGACTCGCCGCATGCACGGCATTGGCCGACTTCAGAACATCCAATAGCGTTCTTTGCTGCTGACCGGATAGCTCGGCGGGCGGCTGCAGGTTGTCGATCGGTTTCTCGCCGCGCGGGTCCAACGATGTTGCCTGATACACCGAAGGCAAGAATCCTGACGACCAGATGGGATCGCCGCCCCGCGGCTTGGTACCGTGCATGACGACATATGCCGGCAGGTTCGCATTCTCGCTGCCCAAACCATATGTGAGCCAAGAACCCATGCTGGGAAAGCCCTGGCGGATCATGCCGGAATTGAATTCGAGCATTGCCGGCGTGTGGTTATTCGACTGTGAATAACACGAGTAAACAAAGGCAATGTCGTCCACGTGCTTCGAGATGTTGGGAAATATCTCAGACGTCCAGGCACCCGATTCGCCGTGCTGCGCCCACTTAAAGGGAGACTTCAAACACTTGCCGCTCGTGGTAAAGAATCCCGTCTTTGGATCGGCACCCGCGAGCGTGGTCCCATCGCGTTTGGCGAGTTCCGGTTTATGGTCGAAAGTATCGACTTGGGATGGACTGCCGGTTTGGAAGAGCCAGATGACGGCCTTTGCGTGAGGGGCAAAGTGAGCGGGACGCCGAGCTAGCGGATTGATCGTCGATGTATTCGACGCAACGACGCCTTCCTGTTGCAGCAGGCTGGAAACTGCCAGCGAACCGAACCCCAAGCCCGCGCGTTGGAGAAACTCGCGTCGCGTCGCAGTACGATTCATTGAATAGTGTTGCATGAGAACAACTTCCCTCAGCTCAAAAGGCTCTTATCGCGTCAGTCGATGTATACAAACTCGTTCATGCATAGAATCAAGTGGCAGAAATCGCGAACGGCGAGAACTTCCGCGTTTGCGTCCGTGCCTCGCGACAGTCGCTGCTGCTCGATGAAGTCGGCCATTGCCGCTCGTTCGGAGTCACTCGCTGGACGAGCGAGTGCAATCTGATAGGTGCGGTCAATTGCTTGTTCGATTGAAGTCTCGGAATTCGGCCGTACCTGCGTCGCAAACTTCGTTGCCAAATCGCGGATGATCGGCGAGTTGAGCAACGCGAGTGCCTGCGGAGCAACGGTGCTTTCCTCGCGAGCGGCGATTCCTTGCATCGTGTCGGGAGCATCAAACAGTTGCAGGATTGGAATCAATTGGCTGCGTTTGACCGTGAAATAGATGCTGCGGCGATTGCTCCGCTGGTCAAGCGTTCCTTTCCCAAACTGCGTGCGATCTAAGGTGCCACTCACAGCCAACAACGAATCACGGATGATTTCTGCTTCCAACCGGCGCGACTCGCGTCTCCAGAGCAGCAAGTTCTCGGGGTCGCGTTGTTTGCCGCTCTCGGTGATTTCCCCTGCTTGCATGTAGACGGAGCTGGTCATAATGAGCTTGTGAATTGGCTTCAGATTCCAGCCACCACGGATTAGCTCGCCGGCCAACCAATCGAGCAACTCGGGATGCGACGGTTTCTCGCCGCGCGTTCCAAAATCACTTGGCGTCGCCACAATACCGCGGCCGAAATGGTGATGCCAGAGTCGGTTGACGATGACCCGCGCAAGCAAGGGTCCGCCTCCGTATTCGACATCCGTGATCCACTCCGCCAGACCCAAACGCCCGGGTCGCGATTGGCCTGCGTCCGCTGGATCTGTTAACCACTGATTCTCGTGCTGGTCGGTACGCATCAGCACGCGTAAGAATCCCGGTTGCGCTTCGTCTTCTTTGTTGTCAGCATTGCCGCGACGAAGATGATAGACCTTGTACGAATCCTCACCAAACTGGTACGAGGTCCCGCGTACACGAGCCGCAAAGACATTTGTCAGATCGGGTTTTGGATTCTGAGTCTCGTGTCGGACAACGAGTTGATTGAGACGCAGCCACTCGAAGTCAAACCCTTTGAACCATTCTTTCAGCTTTTTTGTTTGCTCGTCGTTGCGAGCATCAGCAGACATTGCGACAAGCGAACTGATTTCCTCGGGGGCCGATGCGGGTGTGCCAGCGAAATAAAAGCCCGTTGCTCCACCGCCATTGACGATTTTCATGAGCAGTTCGTTCCGGCCAGTCCCAAGCTGAATGTTGACTGTCTCCTGGCCGGCGGCGGCGACATTGCGTCCCACCTTCTTCGACAACACCTCGCGACCATTCACCCAAAGCTTGATCCCGTCATCACTCCCAAGGGACAGCGATAACACTTGATCCGCTTCGGTCTGAATCACACGAAATAAATAGTTCGCACAATTTGTTCCTTTCAACTTGTCGTTATGCGATTCTCCATCAACCCACTCCGGTTGCTCGGTCCATTTGAGATTCCCGTCTTCGAATGACCGGTCGAGGTCGGTGTCTAGCTCCGGAGGAAAGACTTCATCGAACGCCGCGTTGAAATCGCTTGACGAAAACGGGCCAACGTGATGCCACGGTCCCACAACCGCTGGGGTGGGAGCAACTTCCTGGGCGAGATTCACCAGCCATTGCTGGAAACGGGCTGCGAATTGTTCCTGCTCGTAAGCTGTTCGGGCAGCAACCAAAGGCGCGTGAGCGGCCTCGTACTCTTCCTTGGACCGGCGAAACGCTTCTGGCTGCGAGTTGATGCCTGTGTCGGAGAAACCGACATCGGCAAAGCAGGCTGCGAGGCGATAGTAATCAAATTGCGGCAATGGATCGAACTTGTGGCTGTGACAGCGGCTACAGCCCACTGTTAAACCAAGCAGCGAAGTTCCCAAAGTGCTGACGATGTCGTCCAGCTGTTCATAACGACTACGCTCGCGCTCCTTCTGTGTCTGCTGCGTAGTATAGGGCCCGGCGACCAGCAAGCCGGTCGCGGCGATTGTTTCGACTGCAGCACGCGCTTCGGCGGTGGTCTGGACATCAATGTTGGTTAGCAAATCGCCAGCAATCTGGAGCCGCACAAACTCGTCATATGGCATATCGGAATTCAGAGCACGGATCACAAAATCACGATAGTGCCAGGCGTTGGGGCGGTCACCATCGAAAGCGTAGCCATTGCTTTCCGCGAATCGCGTGATGTCAAGCCAGTGTCTGGCCCAACGCTCGCCGTAGTGTTCGTTGCGCAGTAGTTCGTCGACGAGGCCGTGGTATGCCACAGCAAAATCTTTCTCTGCTTCTTTAACGAATCGGTCAACATCCTCGGGCTGAGGTGGTAAGCCGATGAGGTCAAAATACGCTCGCCGGATCAATGTTCGTGGTTTGGCAATGGCGTTCGGCGTGATGCCTTCATTCTCTTGCCTCGCGCGGATAAATTGATCGATGGGCGTACGCACCCACCTCTGATCTTCGACCGCCGGAGGTGTCACTTCTGACAATGGCTGAAACGCCCAATGTTTCTTACCAGCTTCGACGTCGATTTCTGACGAAGCGATCACCGCGACCTCATCACGAGTATCCGGTGCCCCCATTTCAATCCACTTCACGAAATGGGCGATAATCTCGTCGGGCAACTTTCCCTTCGGAGGCATCTTAAACGAGTCGTGCTGCAGCGCACTAATCAACAGGCTGTCTTTCGGATTGCCGGGAACGACTGCCGGGCCACTCTCGCCCCCTTTTCGGCTCCCATCGCGAGAATCCAGTAATAGGCCGCCTTTGAGATTCTTCTTCGCCGCAGCGCCGACCGAGTGACACTCATAGCAATGAGTCACAAGCATCGGTCGGATCTTGGCTTCGAAGAAGTCGAGTCCTTTACGATCTGAATCGGCACCGACCAACACGCTGGTCGACAATAGTATCATGCAGAAGGAGATGCTTCTCATGGGAAGTCAATTTTTGTTCTGTCAGTTCGCGCGGGGTTTTGCTTTTGCGAGGTGACTTGTGGAATGATCGGTGTGGAGTCGGCGGGGCAGCGACGCGGGGAGTCTTCTTCAACCGGCAAAATGCAGGAGTCTGTAGTTTACATGAAATCCGAATGACAGACATCATTTTTTTCTTCGGCTTTGGGCAGCGTGAACGTGACGACCGGTTCCGCCACGCCTTTAACTTCCTGCGGTTCGCACTCAACGAGATCCCATTCGCCCGATAACGCCCGCCGCGTGGCAGCGGTGATCAACAGAGACACCCCTAATCGCTTCGTGACCGACTCGACGCGCGACGCGACGTTTACCGTGTCACCAATCGCCGTAAATTCCAGTCGGCTTGCGGACCCGATACTGCCCACGAGCGCCACTCCTGTATGAATGCCAATACCGATTCCCAGAGGTGCCAGCCCACGTTGTGCGAAGCTGTGATTGAGGCCACCCAGTCGCTGCACCATATCCGCACCAGCTTGCAAGGCAGCGTCAGCATGATCGTCTCGGTCGTTTCCTATACCGAACAACGCCATAAAGCCGTCACCAAGATACTTGTTCACCATGCCGCCATGTTTCTGTTCGACGACCTCAACCATCTCGGTCAGAAACTCATTCAAGATCGATACGACCTGTTGCGGGGTGCGGGTGCTGCTGCTCGATGTGAAGTTGCGAATATCGACAAACATGACCGTCAATGGCTGCTCGACTCCACCTAGTCCTGGGTCAGAAGCCAGTATCTGGCGTGCCGCTTCGCGCCCGACGTGCAAACCAAATGTTTGCCGGAGCCGCTCTCCTTCTCGAAGCCCGGCGACCATCTTATTAAACTCAGAGATCAGCGGCCCAAACTCATCCGCCCGCAACGTCTCGACACGCGTGGTAAGGTCGCCTTCCGCCACATCTCGCGCGGCGCGCTGAAGTTCACGAACAGGCTCAGAATACAGCCGTCCCAACATCCAAGCAGTCGTCAATCCGAACACGATGGCTACAATTCCGACAGCCATAGGAAATAAGAACGCGTGTTCGTGATTCGCGTCTGGCATCAGGTGCAACAGCAGGAGCGAAATGATCGGGCAGACACCTGCGGAGACGGACCAGACGAGACCGCGACCGCGCAAACTGAGCGGCAATGCTCCGCGTGTCGCGGAAGGTTGAACGTCGCCAAAGAAAGCTGGAAAGAGCAATCGTTGGCTCACTAGTTCGACGGCGAAGAAGCCATGCGTTACCGCAATCATGCCGCCCAAGATGATCGAGATTGCAAGGTGCGTCGACACGCGTCCATCGAGCGACTCTGGGAGTTGCTGCAAAGAGAAGATCAGTGCCGGAATGCACGATAGCCAGGCAATTCCTCCGATACCTGCGATCCACCAGGGCAGGTTGATCACTTGCTGCCTGGCCCGCCAACGGCTGCGCGTATTAATCTCGGTACCATCGGTCATTTGCCGCATAGGCCGCAGCAAGCGAAACACGACCCACAACCACACGACGGTTGCGGCAGGATAGATCGAAACATTAAAGACGGAGATCGTCGCGACCAGTCGCTCGTGCTGCGATTCACTTAAAAGCGGTCTAACTTGAGTCAAGTTGTACCAGATGTTGAACGCGCTGCCGACGATTTGGGCAACCACCGGTGCGGCAGCAACCAGCGCCAGGCGCATGAATTCGCTCGCTTGTCCGGTCTTCGGATTCGGGGGTTCCTGTTGACTCATCGTCAGGGATCTTCATTTGGACGACTGCAACTCGACGTCACTTCACGACGGCGGCCTACTTACTTTCCAGCTCCCACACGTGGTCAAAATCATCTCGCGAGATCAAAGCACTCACCGCCCGCGACAAGAGCAATTGCGAGGGTCCATCGTTGGGGTATTCGGCGACCAAATTGCCCAAATGTTTCGTCGCCGTAAAGAACTCCTTTCGCTCGACCGCGTCGAGCGCTTTCTCATAGCGGTCGCGTAGCGCACACCAACTCTCGTCGGCCGTTGCGACGATTTCGTACAAATCAACCGGCGTTTCAATATTGACGACACGGACACGCGAGAGTCGCCGGCGATTGATCTCCGCGTCAAGTCTGGCCGCCGTGTTTCCGGTGATCAGGATCTTCGACTTCAAGTGTTTAGTCGCACCCTGCACTCGGCTGGCGAGATTGACGGTATTGCCGAGCGGGCCATACTTGAACTTGCGCGTTGAACCCGTGTTGCCGACACGTGCCATTCCGGAATTGACGCCGACACCAATACTAACGGGTTCTCCCAACTCGTTCGCCCAGCGTTCGTTGAGCACACCCAGTTTTTTGACCATCTCTAACGCCGCCTGGCAGGCCAGCGTTTCGTGGTCGGCGGTTTCGACCGGAGCACCCCACATCGCGATCACTTCGTCACCAATGTAGTCGACCAAGACACCATTGAATCGTTGTATGCACTCGGAAAACTCCTCCATTACATCGCAGATCCAGGCAAAGGTTCGTGCCGCACCCAGGCGCTCACTGATCCGACTGAACCCACGCACGTCGCAAAATAACACGGTGATCTCCGCATCACGACCGTCCAGCAAGTCGGGGTGCGACTCCAACTGCTGCGCAAGTTCTGGCGTGAAGAACTGCTCGAACCGAACTCGCGCCGCCAGCGCAGTTCGCTCTTGCTCCAACCGCGCCAAGCCTGCCGCAACACCGGATGCCAGCAACTCGACGAGCATCGCCTCCAGCTGTGTGATGTCGACAGAATCGCGATCTTCCGCCGGCTGCCGGCGATCACCGTAAAGCGCCCCGATCACTTCCCCTTGCGCATCCAGGATAGGCGCGGCAACCAGCGCTTCGACCCCTTTTAAGCTCGCAGCGGACGCGAGCGTCGTCGCGCGGCGAAAGGTTCGGCGTTCGGAACGCGCGGCGTCAAGAATCGTCCTGCTGGGTTGCCAATTGGCAGAGACATCGCCGCTGCGTGTACACACATTCTGAGGATTCCAAATTGAACCGTCCCAAATAACGACGGACGCGGTATCCAGACCGACGAGTTCGACAACGGCCTGCGCAGCACGTTCCAGAAAGTCCGGTGAACTTGCCGCGCTCTGGAACACCGACATGGCAGCTTGCAGCCACTGGACAAGCGTCTCGCCGTGTTCATCACCCGCCGCCGCGGCAGCAATCGCGCGGATGCGAGTCGACGGTGGTCGTTGCTGGCCCGGAGCCATGGTGACGTTGGCGAGGCTGACCATCGGCGATGCGTCTTCTTCTTCCGGTTCGATGCGCATCGAGCGATCACCGACGACGAGCACAAAGGGAGGCGTAAGCTCGCGCTGGTCCTGGGGCCCAACCACTCCCGCCGAATCCGTGGCGATCGGCACCGCGGCACTCAAGTTGCGAACCACGACCTTGCCGTCGGCGCGCGGCTCCAGCCGCACATGTCGTCTCGAAAAGGTCGCTTCGACTTGATTTGCGACAACGATCCTAATACCGCCGTCGATTGCGACACGGTTATAGCAAGGCTGCTCGTCCGCCTGTTGCCTTCCCAGCTCGACGGAACCACTGAATCTGGTCGAATAGACCGGTTGCTGTTGATGGTAGATGTGGAGCGACAGGTTCATGGAGACTCGCGACTTCGTAAGGTTGCAAATTGCAGTTCGCGGAATGCGCGCACCGATTATTACACGTCCACCCCCGGAGAGCTACCGATAGTTCGGTCCGCAGGTTGTCCAAGTAACACTGAGCGACCGTCGCGATCACATTGAATGACAACGCTCAGGCCGGTCCTGGTCCGAACTCGTTGTCGATGAACGAAACTTGCCAAGGGACATCCCAATTCACTTTTGAATGCAGAATGTACCCGTTTCTCCCCGGCGCAGGTGTCAGGTTTCAGTTCGCCTGCTTTTCGTTCACTTTCTCAAGTAGGGCAGCCACAGTCTCGCCGAGTTCTTCCTGGTAGAGATCCTTATGGCGAATGATGCCGTGGTGGTCGAGGACAAAGATGGCGGGCCAACTCTTGATGGCCCACGTTGTTGAGATCGGACTGCCCGTATCGCCACCGTCCCACCAGCTTCGCCATGTAATTCCTTCGGACTTGATGACCGAATCGAGTTTTTCCTTGTCCTGGTCGGTGGCAATTCCGAGAAAGGCAAACGGCGCGTCTTTGTACCGCGAAATGAGTTCCTTGTGGTGCGGCACCATCTTCATGCACGGGGCGCACCAGGTGCCCCAGAAACAGAGCACGACCACCTTGCCGCGATAGTCGCTCAGCAGGAATGGCGCGCCAGCGAGGTCTTGTCCAGTGATTTCTGGGGCAGGTTTGCCAATCGCGAGTTTTGAAACGGCAAAGTACTCCGGCTTTGCCAGCTCAATGAGGCGCCGGCCGTGAAACTCCACTTCCGGATATTTAGAAATGAGTTCTTCAAACAGCAACTCCGCCTCATGATTCGTCGCTGTAACGTCCAGGTTTCGAACGCGCTCCAGTACTTCCTTGTCATTGCCTTGCTTGATCACCTCCGCGAATTGCGGGTTTTTGATCAATTCCGCAACACGAGCAAGACCCGCCTTAAACCTACCCAACAGAAACAGGGCTACCGCCCGGGTCTGTCGCAAACTGCCGTCATCAGCAAACTTCCGCATCCAACGGTCAGCCTCATCGGCCTCAACCGCGTTAAACACGGACGGTGCCACTTTGAAGAATCGGTCGCCGTCGAGATCCAAATGCTGCTCGGCCAACAGATTGACCGCGCGAGCAGCGGGCTCCGTCTTTCCGCCTGTGACAACGATCAGCATCAAGACGTCGGCGGCGCGATCGTCTGTCGGATGGAGTTTTGCCCAATCGAGAAACCGTGACGCGTCGGGGACGGGCTTGGGTTGCAACAACAGCTTGACTTGCTGACGATCCTCTCGAGTCTTGGCTTTCGCTATGGCATCTTCATATTTCTCTTGCGAGTCGGCGTATTGCTTTAACAGCGACTCGACTTCGGTCGGTTGAACCGAAGTCGCTCCCTGGTCTTCGTCGGCCAACAGCAATGGAGTGGAGAGACCGATGATGAGCATTGCGCACAGAATTGACGATCTTAGGCTCATGTGCAACTCCTTATTCGGTGTGAAAGACCGGCGTCGCGTTTTCACCTAATTGCTCTGCGACGAACGATGATAAGATCACTTGTCGTGGATCGCTGGTGACGGGGCTTTCGTCTTTCTTCCGTCCGGCCCGAATCCATAGCTTTTTGAAGTCCCCGTCTTGGGCGCGGCCGGTTGGTTCGTGCCGACGGCAAACCCCTCTGGCACTTCAAAGGCAAAAAGCGATTTGTCCATTGGCTCGTCGAAGCGGAAATCCGACCACGTCTCCGCAGCTTGCGATGTGTTCTCCTGCGTCGGTGTACTGTGTCGCTGCATCTCCAAGGGGAGATTCGTTGCCGGATCGATCCAGACATTGATTTGAACGCCGTTTTCCTCGATGGCAAACCCTGTTGCTTCTTTTCCGTCGATCGCACGGACTGGCAGTTCTGGTTGATGTTCGGCAGCCAAGGCTTTCACGTTTGCCAGCATTGCAATGCTGTTGAAATCCCCGGGCACCGGCAGATTTTCAGTGATGCGAACCTTGGATTCAGTGGGGTCAACCTCCATGATCCTTTTTCCCTTCACGTCGAAAATCAGGTAGATGCCGTTAGGCTGTTCGACCCGACAGAGATCTTCGCCAAGGACTTTCACCACCCAGGCGATTTCTTGTTGTGAACCCGTAGTATGAGTAACGGTGTAACTCATACTACGCACTTTCCTGATCGCGTCCTGGACTTGCGAGAGCTTCGAATTGCCGCCCCACAACCCGAGGCGCGTGTCGATGTTCCAGACCCGCACGAGGCCATCGGAACTCGCCGCGGCCAGTTGCTTGCCATCGGGACGATAGGCAATCGCATGCACATACGTTGAATCTGCCGTCCAATACGCGGTCTTGCTGCCGCTAGCCACGTCCCATTCGTTGACCATGCCAGAGGAAGTAGCAGTGACGATGCGTTTGCCGTCGGGCCTAAAATCCACATCGAACAGCATGCCGTCGTACGTTACGGCGAAGACTTCGCGTTCAGCAGTGACATCCCACGCCGAGACTTTGCCATCAACACCAAACGACGCGAGCAACTTCGAGTCGGGACTGAATGACAACCCTTTCACAACTCCTTCGTGAGCGGCAATGCTCGATGAATTCTCGCCGGTCAACGCGTCCCACAACTCTATGGTTCCGTCGTGAAATCCCGCGGCCACCCACTTGCCGTCCGGGCTGTAGGCAACACATTCGACCCATTCACCACGGCCTTCTAGTAAGAACATCGGCTTGCCGGTCGCCAGATCCCAAACGCTCACAGCCCGATCGTGGAGCGAAGCCCACGCGAACCGGATGCCATCGGGACTGAAGTCCACGTCGAGAACGCGGCTCGAACTGGCGATGATCGAACGGAGTTCCTTGCCGCTCTCGGCATCCCAGATTTTGACGGTTCGATCGTCGCTGACCGACGCCAGCCGTTTGCCGTCGGGACTGAACTTTACTGATTCAATCTGGCCTTGATGTCCCTTTAACTGAAACACCTCCCGACCATCGGCCGCATCCCAAACGCGTACCACGCGATCCACGCCGCCGGACGCAATCCGCTTTCCGTCCGGATGGAAGGCCACGGCTCGCACGGCACCATGCTCTCCGGTCGGCCAACCACCGTGACCATCAAACTTAACGGCTGGATCGCCTGGATCGGACGGCAATACAGACGCTTCCAAGTCTGGGATTTCGCTTTCGTCACCGTCATTCGGACTCGTTTCCGTTGAAAGTTCCGAGTCCACCAGGGCGGTTGAGTCAGCTTTCCGTTGACCTTGCTCCCAACGAATACTGGTGATGCCTGCTGTTTCCAGCGCCGCATTGATTTTGGCTTGTAGATCGGAAGGCCTGCCGGTTCGTTGCGATTCATGGGCACAAAGCAACGAAGGATCTGAGACGATTACCGTGCGGATTTCCGCGCCCGGACCGGACTCGCGAAAGTTGGTGGTAACGTCTTCAATCGAGTTCAGCGTGAGCAGCAGCTTGTTGTAACATTGTGCGGTTTCACTCGGATGACGGCTGTTCATTCGTGTCAAGACATCCGCGCCCCCATAGAGGTCAACGGTAATCTTGCCCGCGACAGGCATGTCGTGACTGCTCTCAGTGGTCCTAGAGACAGCCGGGTGGACAGATCGTTGCTCTCGATGATCTGATCGCACTATTCTCGCCACTTCCGTCTGCCCACGCTTCAACGAGACGACTTCATGATCGATAGTCAGCCCCGATACATCACCGACGAATTCGATCAAGTACATTCCAGCGGATACTCGTATCGACTCTCCGCTTTGCGACACCGTGAGTCGGTCGATAACGTCATCGCCGCGCATGATGCGGATCGGGACATCATCGACTTCGCTTTCGATCGTCAACGTGCCTTTGTTCGTTTCCAGCACGATCACGACTCCCGCCCACAACAGCAGTAGCAGCAGACTCGCGGCAGCTCCCAACAGATACTTCATCCAACGGCTCTTGTTCCCGGATTGATTCGAGGTCGCAGATGTGAGTGCTGCCGGTGCGGGAACAACATGGGGCTGCTGGACGTGAGCCAACCATTGACTCAACGTGTTGGCCACTTCTTCCGCCGAACCAAACCGCTGATCGCGATCCTTTTCCAGCAGCTTCATCACGATCTGCTCAAGCCACTCGGGAATCCCCGAGTTGATTTCGCGAATCGGTCGAGGCGTGTCGTCGGTGATGCGTCGCAGAACCGCGTAGCCGGAGTCAGCGCGAAACGGCGGTCTGCCGGTACATAGCGCATACAAGACGCAACCCAGACTGAACAAGTCGCTGCGTCCGTCGAGCGTTTCGCCGCGAACTTGTTCCGGCGACATGTAATGCGGTGTGCCTGGCTGAAATCCGCTACGAGTCAAACAGGCGTCGTCTTCAGTTCGAGCCAGACCAAAGTCGGTCAGCAAAGCGCGTTCGACACCTTCGTCGAGCAGAATGTTCGATGGCTTCACATCGCGGTGAATCAATCCTTGGGCGTGTGCTGCGGCGAGTCCCTTGGCTGTCTGTATGCCGATGCGCACGATCTCAACGACATCGAGCGGGCCGTGGCGGTCGAGCTTTTCCTGCAGAGATCCACCTGCCACATACTGCATGACAAGGAACGGCGGCTGATGCTCGGACTCGACGTTATGAATCGGCACGACATGATCGTCGACAATGCCCGCGGCCGAGCGGGCTTCGCGCGCGAATCGCTGCCGAGCCGAACCGCTGCTGGCCAGATACGGCGCCAGAATCTTGATCGCCACCGGACGATGCAGCTCGGTATCGTACGCCTTGAATACGATACCCATCCCGCCCGAACCGATCAGACACTCGATTTCATACCGTCCCAACCGCCCTAGCATTTCCGGATGCGAAGGCGGATCGAGCAACTGCTTGATCATCGACTCATCCCAGTTGATCGAGCGCCCTGTCCAACGAGCATATCCGCGCGGGGATACGTCCGATTCGTCGGGATGCAATTGCCCATCGCCATCGGAGAACGCGGCGGCTGTCTTCTGCCAACGATCCTCCGTCGCGGCAAGCTCCGTAAGACGCGTCTGGCAATGCACGCACTGTTCGAGATGGCGAGCAAGCGGTTGCGGCAGTTCATCGTCCTCGCCGTGGAGCGCTGCCAATAATAAGTGATCGTCACATTCGATGAGTTGTTCAGTCATCACTATCCTCGTACTGTTTGACCAGTTCCTGAATTCGCGACATCACACGGCTGCGGCCAAAATAGATGTTAGCCGGCCTGGTGCCTAACTTCTTCGCCGCCTGGTTGATTGACAGACCTTCGACATGCGTCAACCAGAACGCCTGCCAGGTTTTCTCCGCGACGACTTGTTGCACACGTTCGCCGGCCCAGCGAAACGCCGTTCGCTCGTATTCCCTATCGATCAGAGACGCGATTTCGTCGACCGCCAGCCGCTCATCGAGTTGCCGCTGCGCCTCGGAGTCGTTCCGTCCCAGCCGTCGAGTGGAAGGCCTGTTCAGCATGTTCACCGCATGATTGCGGGCCAGCGCCAGCAACCACTTTCGGAAACTGCCTCGGTCATCACGTTCCAGCCACTTTGTCACCGACTGCGACACGGCCAATAGAACTTCCTGTACCAGGTTGTCGGCATCAGCGGCCTGAAACCCGCGGGCTCGGGCAGCTCGAAACACAACCGGCGCATACAGTTCGACGAACTCCTCCCAGGCGAGCAGATCGTCCGCATTCTGCAGACGCAAAATCAAGCTGGCTCGTGTTTCCGGGGGACTGGCTGGCATGGCACGTTCTCAAGTAACGGTTGGTCTTCACGTAGACTGTCTGAATTCACGGACCAATTCTTGCGCGGAAAATCAGTTCTTGCGCGGAAAACACGAATCTAACTCAAACAAGCCATCTCGGATGGACACAGGATGACGCAATTCTCCCATGAGTGGTGGTCCGATGTTACTTGCTCAGCGTCGCTCGTATTTGTCCGACCTTGCCATCGACCGTCCCGAAGAACAGCCCGAGCTTTTCGTCAACCATGTCGACCACGGGGATTCCTTTGTATTTCTTTTGCTGCAGGTTGGGGTACGCCGCGGTAAGTTGCGCGACGGTCGAGCCGATTCCGATTCCGCTATCGGTCTTGCCCGGGAAATCACGCTGCACCAGTGACGGCGCATCGCCGGGGTTGGCAATGATCGTTTGGAGTTTTCCCACGGCGATGATGAATTGCAAGCCCTTGGATGGGTAGCAGAGATAAGTGCCGTGCTGAACGAATTCCGGCTCACCCAGGATCGCGGCAATTTCATCTCGCGACATGCCGAACCGGATGTCGCCGACTCCGACTCCAGGAATGATGGTCAGTCTGGCCGCTTCATCTTCGCTTAGCGGCGGCTTTAGTTCGTTCCGAGCCAGACCGACGAGTTGATAACCATCAGGCACGGCCAGATCAAACATCTCGTCCAGCACAGGCACGTCGAAGTGAATGTCGTCGACCAACACATGGTCTCGCGGGTCTTCAGAAAACCGCAGCTTCGCACGCACCGGCAATTGCGTGTTGGGGTGTACCCAAACATCGACGCCGACCTTCGCGGATTGCTCACCGACCTTGAATTCCGTCTCTCCACGAAAGCCTGGGCAACGCGCGCCACCCGCATCTCCGAAGTCCTCGATGCGTTCTGTCTTGACTGCGTCCAGGTTGCGGAACAGCGCGTACCAGTCGGGAACCAGGTGCATATACCTTCCGGTGTTGCGGTGCGCCGTGCGATTACGCGTATCCAGGAAAATCTCGCGGTTGGCCTGGCTGTCGCACACCACGGCGAAGCCTTCACCCTCTAGGCGGCGACGCGAATCGGCGGCGATGAGTCTTCCGCGGAATTCACTCGTTGAAAGCTCCGCCTTCATCGATCTTGTCTCAGCGACTCGCTCGACCACCTGGGCAAAAGCGACGTTTGCCTGGCCCCTGTCGAAGACGACGGACATGAACACCAGCAGCAACACCGCGGCAACTACCGCCGCTTGCAGTTTGACGGCGTGCTGTCGCCAGCGCGCCTTGGTGCCGACGCGACGAGGTGCAGCCGTCACCGTTTCACTTGCGTTCGCAGCCAACTGGCGAATCCGCGCTCCAACGTTCGCGACGACGCTCGGTGCTTCGTACAACTCGCGACGAGCCTCTGCAAACAATCTGTCGATCTCGAGATCACGAATCATTTTTCACCTCCGAAGTGCTCCAGGGCATCTTTCTAAGTTTGTCGTAGGCTCGGGACATCATCTTCGTCACGGTGCCCACCGGGCGGCCGATAATCACTGAGATATCTCGTGCCGAGTGTCCATCGAAGTAATGCATCGTGAGCAGCAGTCGCTCGTCCTCCGGGAGTCGCTCGAGCATCTCAAAGAGTTCAGTAACCCGTGCGGACTCCGCGGCCCAATCCTCTGGCTCCGCTTCGCTGTACGAACAATCGGACAAATGCCTTTGTTCTGAACTGGCGACTCGCAGCGCCTTCCGCTTGGAGATCGACATCAACCAGGCTCCAAACCTGGACGGTTCCTTCAGGCTCGCCATCGCGGACCATGCCGCCACGAATGCTTCCTGAACGCACTCTTCCGCCAAATGCATGTTCCCAAGCACCGATCTGGCAACGGAAAACGCCGAGCGTTCATAGCGCGCAACGAGGCTTTCAAAAGCGGATACGTCGCCATTCCGCGATCGCTCGACGAGTACCTCGTCTGATTCCAATGCTGACCCTCCTGTGCAGTTGCCTTGGTCTGTTCATAGAGTAAGAGACAAAGCAGCGTCGGTCAGCGACAATAGAATTCAGGATTTTGGTTTGTCCTGTTGATTCAGGATTCGGGAAGGCGCGATTGCATGCGACGATGGGGTTCGATTCATTGAAACAGCCGCATAGTTCAGGATGCTCCACTTCGCCATTCGGGGCTCGGTGCGTCACTCTTCGGCCTCGCGTCTTTCAAGTTCGCCCGTAAGGACAAAGTTCTTAACGGCGATCGTTCCCCGTGTGGCTTCGATACCGATCTTCTCAATCGCGTCCGCGCTATCGCCAATGTCGACAGGGGGCCAGCCGTTGACGTTCGCGGTTAGCTTGCCGTCGCGCCGGGTGATCGTGAACTGCGTCCAGTCGCGCGAGTCGGCGTCAGTGTTCTCGAACGTGTGTGTCTGTCCGTCGATACGCAATTCCGTCTGCGTTGGAGAATTGGTCAGTTGGAAACGGGATTCGCCGAGTCTCACGCGGCACTCGGCACCGTCGCTCAAGCGGACGCGGACCTGCAACACAAAATTCGAATCCTTGCCAGGGAAAACGCTCGAGTACATCGTTCGACTGTCTGGCGTGGCGAACGACACACACTGGTCGCGATCAAATTGCCATTGCGCCGCGCGTGCTCCGCTGGAATACGCTTTGCCCTGACAGAGTTGCGGAGCGGTGATCCAATCCTCGGCACGCAACATAGGTGACGCCGCGCCGAGACCAAGAGTCAGACATACGAGGCCAAATGAGAGAGTTAGTGAAGCCATCCGTTTGCTCCTATGTAACAATCCACAAAAGCGGTCTACATTGGCCGCGAAGTCAAAGACTTATTGGTTTTGCTTATGCCTGAACCGATCGCCTACGGATTGCCACCGACCCGGCGAAGCGCACCAAGCTTCGGTCTGATCACGACAACACTCGTCTTTCCATCGGGCAATTGAGCGATCGAAATCGTTATGTCCTGCTGGCTATCGAAGTGTGGACGATGCAAGAAAGTAATGTGAGCATGTGCAGGGCCAAGTAAGGCCACCATGGTCGTGTGATCTTGTCGGTCGTCCGTGTCATGGCCATGCCCAGCCTTGATGATCGTCTGATTCTCAAGAGTCGCGAATCCCTTTTCTGCCCTCGTCACAAGGCTATGATCCTGAGGGAGCCCTAACCGTTTTGCGTACCACAAAACAACTTTCTCCGCGGAGTCATCCGTGGTCGTCTCGAAAGTTCGGAAGTTCCCTGCTTTTCCGGCACGTTCTTCGGAAATGCCTACGGAGCCGTTTTGTGTGTAGTCCCATTTCGAATCGGCACCGTCGCAGATTGACAATGGCATCAGTAGCACGAGCAACCAGACGCCCTGAATGCGAATACATGCGGCATAGTCAGTGTTCCTATTTTGGATCTGAGACGGACGTCAGGGCATAACGACGGCATTGTCGCACGCAAGTTATCTGGTGGATGGTGTATGCGATAAACCGCGTCAATTGTCCGTCGTACTACGCCACCAAGTGTTTTCGCGCGCGACGTCTTCCCATGAAGTCAACAGTAAGAATGATACCAGCGGCAATGACGACGCCGACAAGTTGGTACGCCGGAGCAAATAGTAAAACGAGCGCGCCCTGGGCATCCTCATCGACGGCATCAAATGCCCATACTCCGAAGATTGCGGCGACTGCAAGCGCAACGCCCAACATTACAGTCGCAGGCATGATCGAGATTCGGAGACCCGTTATCGCTATGACGACGTACGGAGCCGCGATCCAACAGGCTACGGCAACAACGAACGGTGTTATACCACTAGCGATTGAGAAGGACCAAATGGAAAATGCGGCTCCGATCACCAGCGAAAGTAGTCCGATCTTCCTGCCGCTCACAGCGGCCTTTGTGGCTGTCATACCTAATGGCGAGGCGACATCCACGTAATCAGGAGTGTAGGCGTTGGGCATTGAGACTTCCTCCGATCAATTGTTTAGACTCAGGTAGGGCAAGAGAATCTGCCAACCGCAGTTCCCTCCTCAGAGCTTCGTGAATGTCGTACCAGCTTCCACGTTCCCTGAATTCGTTCGCTGAAGGAGTCGTTGCCTTCTCCAAGCTCAAGATCGTTTGCCGATTGATACGTCAGAAAGACTGGCAGCGTGCGTTGGTCGTCAAAGTACAAGTCCGCGAAGTGTACTCGTTCGGCGTCGCGAACAGGTCCGTCATCGCCAAACGCGTATCGTATCTTCAGTTTTCCACTCTTCCCGTCACGTCCCGCCAACTCGCCGGATGAAATGACCTGTTCGTTTGTCTTTCCGTCCGCAGTCGTGACAATCATGCGAACTTCTTCCATCTCTTCGCCAATCACATCGTCTGTTGAGACCTGCCGAAACTCGACCTTGAAGCCTCCAGCCGGAACCGAAATCGTTGGAAACTCTTCTCCAGCAGAACTTGTATGTTGAACAAAAAGGACGAGACTTCCGGCTGTTGAAGCGTTCCCGTTTATCCGGCACATCTCGTCGGTAAGGCGGATTCCTCCGAATGTCGCCGATGCCTGCGCGGATGGATCCATCAGTTCGATCGAGATGGGAATCGGATCGGCCCCCGGCTGAACGATTTCCGCAATGATCAGCGGAGTGTTTGACACGTCCCTTTCAGATGCGTCAATGATCCTGACCTCCCCGGCCGGAATCGGACTGCCGTCGAAGACAAGGTAATTGGTGCTCGCGACGTTGCCATGCTTCAACGTGTAGAGAACACCCTTGGCAGTTCCCCCGTCGATGGCAATGATGCCCTTTGTGAATTCGACGTGGTAGTTCCCGACGACAGTCGTCTTCCACTCCAGGTTCTTGCCCCGCTTCGTAGGAATGCTCAACACAACGTCCGTCGGCTGCGATACAGCGCCTGCGAGCTTGATTGCTTCCTTGGAAAGGGACTCAATTTCCAGCAAGCCAGCGTTGCGAGTTGGTTGAGCGGTTCCGGCGCGCCTCGGCACCATATTGGAATCGGATTCATCCGAGCCACCGCTGGGTGAGAGGTTTGGCGGATGGGGACTCGCTTGGACTTGAATGTCCTTTCGCAACTGGTCTGTACGAGTGGTGAGTTGCTCGATGCATAACCGCAAGTCGGTCATCTGTTGCTGGAGATCACGTTGCTCGTCTTGATGGGGCGGCGAGTCGATGATTTTCTGCAGATCCGACTGATGTGCTATGAGCGTGTCGACGGAACGGACAATCTGTTGCCGCAGCGACAACCGGATCCACTGGAGATCAGAGTTTGCCAGCTCAACCTCTTGTTCCGATAGAGTCCCTTTTCCCAAACCGTAATCGATGTTGGCGCGTGCCGCGTGGTCTTGCCGCTCCTGAAATTCCCGTTCGGCTTTGAATAGCTTGAACCCATCGACGCCGAACTGACTGAGGCGTTGATAGAATCGCAGATCGAGCGCCACTGCACCAATGGGCTCGCCGGGAAACACCATTTTTCGGGCGTCGGTGTGTTCGCTTCGAAAGCGATCCGCCTCACGCAGTGCGTTTTCCGCAGGTTCGACATCGACGTGTTCCACCTCCCACGCTCCCGCGTCAGTTGTCTTAGCGGCAACTTTCACGATCAGATAACGTCCGTCATCGTCGCGAGCAGGCGCCGTGATCGCGAATGCCATCGAATCGGCAATCCACAACTCGGCCCATTGAAGCTGCGGGTGATCATCGCTTGGACTGATGCGGCCGAGTTGTTCATCCCATGGCCCCCCTCGGCCGGCATGTCTCCTGGCTTGTCGCATGTCTTGCATCAATTGGTCCAACGCAGTACGAAGCCCGGGCGGCGCGTACTGCGGAGAGGGAATCACGGTATCGCCGCGGGGCAATGACGCGATTGGTTCCTCATTCGTGTCCTGGTGAGACGGCGTTGTCGAACCGGTAGTGTTTCGTTTCTCTGTATTGGCATCGCCGGTCTCCACGGAGCGAGTTTTCTGAACGGTTCCTGGAACCGTTTCTACTGGGATGATGGGAGTGACATAGTAGTGTTTCAATTCTGGCGGGAGGGTTTGGCCCTCTCCCGATGTTGAGTTTTGCCTGGTCGCGACACTCCAGTGAAACCAAGTTCCCTTCGTCCAAATCTCTACGGTCACGTCGCGCCATTCGTCTTGCCATCCCAACAGCGAGGGGAACGCTTTCGGCCGGGATGACCAGGTGTCATCACCTTTTCCGTCGCCGCGCCTCGTTGACAACGCGTGGAGGAACGCGCGTTGTTTTCCGGATACGATGCGATCGAGGTTCGCCCAGAACTCATCATCCAACCGTTCGCAAGCCAATGTAAAATCGCCCGGCTGTCCTCCTGGGGGCGAACCGCCGACTTTCACGACAAGGTGTTCTTGAGCTGTCTGGGAGTACTCGGAGTGTTTTGCTTCGAGTTGGATGTATTTGCGCCACGTGTCACATAGCAGGCCGTTGATGGCTCGCAGTTTCACATCGGACAACTGCACCGATCTTGCCAGCCAGTGACTTAGCCGAACTTGGTTCTCATCCTCCCAGACTAGGTACTGACGGTCCTCAGGAGCATTCGTAGCGGCACCTACGGACTTGTGATCGTCCAAGGCGTACGCTGCCGGTTCCGTCGGTGCATGCGACTGGACGATCCGTATGATCTTCTGCTCGCCTTTGTCGATCGTGACAACGCCGTCCAGGACCTCGACTCCGCGGAATTGACCGTCGACTTGCACGACATATTTACCGGCGGAAACACGAACGCCAGCTCCAGATTTCGAAACGGTCAGATTGTCGACCGCGTCCTCGCCCTGTGTGATGCGGATCGGAACGCCGTCGGCTTCGCTCTCGATACGGATCGTGCCCTTGCCGGTTTCAAGGACGATCACGATCCCGGCAAACAACAGCAGCAGACTTGCGGCAGCTCCCAACAGATACTTCATCCAACGGCTCTTGTTCCCAGATTGATTCAAAGTCGCAGGTGTGAGCGCTGCCGGTGCGGGAACCACGTGGGGCTGCTGGACGTGAGCCAACCATTGACTCAGCGTGTTGGCCACTTCTTCCGCCGAACCAAACCGTTGCTCGCGATCCTTTTCCAGCAGTTTCATCGCGATTTGATCAAGCCACTCGGGAATCGCGGGGTTGATTTCGCGAATCGGTCGAGGCGTGTCGTCGGTGATGCGTCGGAGAACTGCGTATCCGGAGTCAGCGCGAAACGGCGGTCTGCCGGTACATAGCGCATACAAGACGCAACCCAGACCGAACAAGTCGCTTCGCCCGTCAATCGACTCGCCGCGAACTTGTTCGGGTGACATGTAATGTGGCGTGCCAGGCTGAAATCCGCTGCGAGTCAAACAAGCATCGTCTTGCGCGCGAGCCAGGCCAAAGTCGGTCAGCAACGCCCGTTCGACACCTTCGTCCAGCAGGATGTTCGATGGCTTCACGTCGCGATGAATCAGTCCCTGGGCGTGTGCCGCGGCGAGTCCCTTGGCCGTCTGCACGCCGATGCGCACGATCTCGACGACGTCCAACGGGCCGTGGCGATCGAGCTTTTCTTGCAGCGATCCACCCGCCACGTACTGCATGACAAGAAACGGCGGTTGACGCTCGGACTCGACGTTATGAATCGGGACGACATGATCGTCGATAATTCCGGCCCCCGAACGAGCTTCCCGCGCGAACCGCTGTCGAGCCGAACCGCTGCTGGCGAGATACGGTGCCAGAATCTTAATCGCCACGGGACGATGCAGCTCGGTATCGTACGCCTTGAACACAATGCCCATCCCGCCCGACCCGATCAGGCACTCAATTTCAAAACGTCCCAACCGCCCCAACATCTCCGGATGCGAAGGCGGATCGAGCAACTGCTTGACCATGGACTCGTTCCATTCGGTGGAGCGATCGGCCCAGTGAGAGAATCGTGGCAGAACGGTTTGTTCCAACTCGATGTCCATTGCCTTGTCGGAGTCGCTTGCCGACGACAGTGCGGCGGCGGCGTTCCGCCAGTCGTCATCGTCCGCCGCCAGTTCCAATAGCCGCGTTTGGCATCGCGCACAGCCTTCGACATGGTCAATGACCGGCTGATGTTCGGTGATACCACCTTCGGTCCGCAGCATCTCCAGAAGCTGTCCATCGTCACATTGCATCAGATTGCTAGACATTGCGTTCCTCGTATTGCCCGACAAGTTGTCGGATTCGCGCCATCACGCGACTGCGGCCAAAGTGGATATTGCCCGGACGAGTTCCCAATTGCGTTGCGGCTTGTTCGACGGAAAGACCTTCCACGTGCGTCAGCCAGAACGCCTGCCACGTGCGTGGTGCGATCGCCTGCTGAACACGCTCGGCGGCCCAACGAAAGACAGCTCGTCGATATTCCAGATCCACGAGCTCGCTGATCTCATCAACGACAGGCAAGTCACGGATCTTCCGCAGCGCGTCGTCGCCGTCTTCTCCGAGCGATCGGGTCGCTCGCAGCGTCAACATATTCACCACTTCGTTGCGGGCGATGCGTAGTAACCAGGCTCGAAAGCTGCCGCGGTCGTCGCGTAAGAGCCACTTCGACACCGACTGCATGACTGCCAGCAAAACTTCCTGAACCAGATTCTCCGCATCCGCCGCTTGGAGACCTCGACCGCGGGCTGATCGATACACAACCGGGCCATACAACTCCACGAATTGATCCCAAGCCGCTGCATCTTCGGCATTTTGCAGCCGCAAAATCAGGCTGGCTCGGGTTTCGGGAGGGCTTGCAGGCACGTGGCTGTTCTCCGACGAAAGAAGTGTTCATTGAAGTAGACCAAACGCTCAACCTGTTTCTTGCGCGAAGATTTCACTTTAACACAGAAAGTCCGAAATTCTCCGTCGACCAACGGAACCGCGGTCGTGTGATCCAAGTACTCCGCCAAATCAAACCGGCAGCAACGACTCACTTTACGTGGCAAACGTCGGTTGCGCGAAACACCATAATTTACGGCGTTTTCATCTAGGCTAAGTTTTTGACCACACGCCCCAACCCTCTGCAACAGAATTAATCCTCCGCGAATTGTTGGAACCACGCACGGAGAATACGCGCCGCATCCATGTCATTGTCAGATGGGCGGTCGATCAAGGTGAGATCTTGGGCGCGGACCAGACGTCGGATCAGATTGTCGCGCTGCTCCGCCTTCCCGTCCGGGTCCGCCACCGATGGATGGATTATCACGCAGTCCCATGTTGGCGGACCAAAATTCAGCGACCAGTTCATGATCCAGGCGTAGGAATTGGCGAACGACTCATCGCTCTCGGCACTTGCGGACCTCGGAACGGAGATCAACACGAGATCGGGTTTCATTTCGCGGACGCGCGCTTTGGCGTCCTGCTCGATCATCGCCAAGGTAGCATCTTGCGGCAGCGGCCATGAGACTACTTCGACGTTGGCATCTCGATCGAACTCGCGAATGGCCGATCCGATCAGTTCATCAAAGGGGGACATTGCCAACACGCGGATCATCTGCTTCCCGCGCAACAATTCGAGTGTCCTCGCGATGGGAGGCTGCGGTGGTGATACGTCAGCCAGTGATGTGCGTTCCTGGCTGATGGTCTGGGCGAGCGCAATCGCTAGACGTTTGTGTCCATCCATGTTGGGATGAATGGCGTCGCTCATCAGCAACCGCCAGTCAAAAGCATCATATGCACGCACGGCATCGAGTTCTCGATACGTGTCGCAGACCGGTACGCTCAATTCGCGGCCGACCTCGCGCACCGCGTCGCAGTACTGGATCAACTTGTCGGTTGGCCGACCGTCCGTGTTGATGACGTTGTTCGGTGTCGCCAACACGACTTCGCTGCCGGCCGTCTGGCACTTCGTCACGATCTCTTTCAGGTTTGCACGGTATTCGCCGAGCGGTACTCGCGTCATGTCGTTGAGACCGAACATGACCGTAACCAGATCTGGCTTGTGGCTAAGCACGTCGCGATCGATGCGGGCCAAAGCGTTGACCGTTGTATGGCCGCTGATTCCGGCGTTAATCATTTCGACCTGGGCCTGCGGTGCAACACGCCGCAGCGCGATTCCTAACATGTCGGTGTAAGCTCGACGGCTGCCGGTGTGGTAGTACACACCCGTCACGCTATCTCCAAAACAGACAATCCGCACGGCTTGGCCTGTGACGAGCTTCTCGCGCGTCTTCAAATCAGGACCAATCGTTCTCCGGATTTCAGGCAACAGCGCGTCGGCAAGTTGTTGATGCCCGGCAGGGTTAGGATGACAACCGTCGGTCGTCCAGTCGCGGAGGTTGACGCCTTGTTCGCGCGAGTCCGTCCAGTTGGCAAAGTGATCGACCAACGGCACGTGCCATCTTTGCGCTGTTTCACGGCAGGCAACGACATAAGGTTCGAGCCGGACATTCGGATTCTCGCCAACACCATTGGCACTTGCGTCATCGGCCCAGCGAGGCTCCGTCATGAGCACCGGCTCGATTCCGCGCCGTAGCAAGTCGGTAACGATCTGCGTCAAATTCCCACGGTACTCGTCGAGCGTAATGCGACTTGCCGTTTTGCCTAGATCGATGTAGCTGTCGTTCGTACCGTACATCACGGTGACAATGTCCGGCTTAAGTTCGATGATTTGGTCCAATCGTTTCAGCGCCTGATCGGTTCGTTCGCCGCCGATGCCGACATTGATTATGTGGGCCGGAATACCGTGTTCCTGTAATTCGTCTTCGAGTCGAGCAGCAAACGTCTGCTCGTCGGTGACACCGCCCCGCACTCCCCTGGTAATCGAGTCACCAAGCGTAACGATCTTGACCTGCCGCACCGCGGATGTCCGCTTCGCTGAGTCGACGGGCTCGGCAGCGACTGCAGATACGGTCGCCAGACCGGCGACCGCTAAGAGGTGGATAATACTCGTCTGCAATGCCCTTCGAGCCATCGGTAAATCGCAATAAGTTCTCATCGCAACTCCTTATCGTCATGGCACAAGCCAGCAGTGGTTCAACTGGCCTTGCGGAGGGGGTATGAACTGCATCGGGGACGGGAAGATAGCGTGTTTCACACGCCCTACAAGCAAAACGTGCTACTTCACACAAACGGAATCCGTGAACCAGCAATTAGTGAAGACTGTTAGCGGGAATCGACAAATATCAGCGACGGTGTTCTTTGATGAAATCATTTTCGAACAGCTTCACACGAAAGGGGCCGAAACGCCATAAGGTGAGCCAGATTTCTCTCGGTCGGCCTTCAGCAAATCTGCTGGAGCGGATAGGTGCCGTCGCCATATGCGGGTTCCTGCTGGAGCGGACGCGCTCGCATAGGCAAAAGAACTCACATATCCGCCTGCTCTTGTCGGGGTTGCCGGGAATTGAAAACGACCGCGGCCCACCACGCGATCGTCGAGCATTCACGTTTACTTGTATCGTTTTCACTGGAATTGGCCTAACATACGATATGCCGACCATGTTAGTGCCGCCGCGAGACAGGTATGCAACGTCACTCGCTATCGCAATTCCACAGCCTGACCACTTGCTCACTTATGTTGATGTGCGTGGGCATGTCTGGTGGGGCATCCGCGCAGCGCACGACGGCGGACGAACATTTTCGTGATACTACCGCGCCGTTGCTGCGGGAGCTTTGTGTTGATTGCCATGGTAATCAACAGTCAGAGGCTAAAGTCAACCTGGAACAATTCGCACTCGAACCGGACTTTGCCACCGACTTTAAACTGTGGCGTAAAGTCGTCGAGAAGCTTGAACAACGCGAGATGCCGCCGAAGGATGCCTTGCAGCCGAGCGACATCGATCGCCAGCAACTGATTTCGGTCCTTCGACAACAGCTACGACAGGCAGCGGAACAACATGCAAACGATCCCGGCTCGGTAATGCTGCGGCGGCTCACCAGTGCCGAGTATGCCTATTCGATTCGCGATCTGACCGGGCTGGATTTAAATATCGAGCGAGACTTCGTCGGAGATGCAGTCGGCGGCGAAGGATTCGCGAATGTTGGCACCGTGCAGTTCATGCAAGATTCAACGCTGGAGCGTTATCTCGACGCAGCAAAACAAGTCGCCGCGCATGCGGTAATCGGAGTGGGACCGCTCGATTTCTACCAGACGCCGGGACAGACGGGACTTGAGCTGTCAGCGATTGCAAGAATCCAGAACATCTATCGCGCCCACGGATTCCGCACAGCGTCCGGTGAAGGAGGCGAAGCATTTGGCCTGGATCGCTATTCACGGGCGTTTTATACGGCCTGGCGATACCGATATCGCAACGAACTTGGCCTGTCGCAGAAGACGCTGGCGGATCTCGCCGCCGAGGAAGACATCGACACTCGCTTCGCGCAGTACATCTGGTCGGTGCTGAACAGACGGTCAACTTCGTTCCCCACATCGGACGTCGTCAATCGTTGGGACGCGCTGCCTGTGCCTGACGTTCCAGCCAACGATCTCGCTCCGGTCGAGGAGCTCGCGAAGTCCGTTCGTTTGCAATGCGACGAGATACATCAAGTGATGTACGACTGGCAAACACGTTTCGGACAAAATGCCGATGCCAAAGAAGAAGCGCCCGTCCTCGCGGTGGACTCGTTTGTCGTGGATCGGTCAAAACGGCTCGAGATGAATATCAACTGGCCACCGGGCACAAAGGCCGCGCACATTCAACTGAAAGTCGAATCGGCAAACGACGATGGCCATCCGAATGCGGTCGTCGTCTGGCGAGACCCGGCCATTCAGTTTCGGATTCCCGATCGGCGTCTGCCCGATCCGAAACCATTGCGGACTTTGGTTGCCGAAACCGATGTGGCCCGAATCGGATTCGGCAAACATCCTGGTGGCAGTACGATTGAGCCGCACGACTTCGTGACGACGGGTACGCAGTCGACATCGTTTGAATTGCCGGTCCCCGACGGCGCGACTTCCGCGCGACTGACCGTCACTGCTGAACTCGATGTCCAGCACGGCGACGATTGCATTGTCCGCTGCACCATCGCACAGGAGGAGGAAACGGATCAGGGAAAACAAGTCTCGGCGCTGCTCGCAAATTCGGAAGGCACGGCGTTCGGTCAGTGGCGGGCCGGTGTGCTTGAATTCGCTCGGTTGCTGCCTCAAGTTTCGCACCGCGAGCCCGCACCGTCAGATCGTGATCCTATCCCCGCCCCCTTTGACAATTCTTACAACAATCCCGAACGAAATCACTATCACTACAAGATCAAGTACCATCGCGACGACAACTTCCTCGTCGACAACATTTTGGACGACGTCACTCGTCGCGAACTCGATCAAGCGTGGATGGATTTGCTAGGCTCGTTTGAGTACCACAATGCATTTCTTCGGTTCGTAGCGACGAAGTACCAACTTGATCTGGGCGAACGCGGTATTGCGGACCTCGACGCGGATTGGGTGAATGGTCTGGCGGAAGAACCTCTCGCTTATGTGCAGGAACTCATTCACAGCCACCGGAAGATCGCGGCAGCATTTGAAACGGCTGTACCGGTTCATCTTGAAAACGCCCTACAGTTTGCAAGCCGTGCTTGGCGCCGCCCGTTGACGGACGATGAACAACAGCGACTGCGCGAGTATTACGCGTCGCTGCGGAAGCAGCAGAATCTCGATCACCGCCATGCCATGCAAGCGCTGCTGACGAGAGTGCTCGTGGCACCCGAGTTCCTTTACCGCGCCGAGCGTCCCAGGATGGTAGAAGACTCCGGTGCGAATCAGTCGAATGCCGTCGCGCTTTCCGATTGGGAGTTGGCCAGTCGCTTGAGCTACTTCCTCTGGTCATCGTTGCCGGACGAGGAACTGCGTCACGTTGCGGCGTCAGGCGAGTTGAACCGCCCCGAGCAACTCACTGCTCAGATCACGCGGATGCTCCGTGATCCAAAAGCGAGGCGACTGGCGACCGAATTCTTCGGACAGTGGTTTGGTTTTTACCAGTTCGACCGCTACCGCGGCATTGATCCCGAACGATTCCCCGAGTTCACCGACAGTTTGAGAGGGGCAATGTACGACGAGGCCATCGCATTCTTCGAACACATCATTCGCGCTGACCGCCCCGTCCGTGAGATTCTCTTTGCCGATTATTGCCTGCTGAACGGAGAGCTTGCCGCGCACTACGGAATCGAGGCTCCAGTCGCCTCGACCGAGCCCATGTTGGTTACCGACGTCCTTCGCCATCACCGCGGTGGCCTGCTCGGCCTTGGTGCCGTCCTCGCAGTCACATCCGCACCGCAGAGGACGAGTCCCGTCAAACGGGGCGATTGGGTACTCCGCCGAGTGCTTGGCATTCCGGTGCCTCCGCCGCCCGCCGACGCAGGGTCCATTGCTGCCGGTGATGTGGTGGACGACGGGCTCACGATACGCACGCGTCTCGAACAACATCGCCGCGATGCCTCGTGCAAGAACTGTCATTCGCGAATCGATCCGTTGGGGTTCGCGCTCGAACAGTATGACGCAATCGGCCGCTGGCGAGAGAACTATCGCGACGGCCAGACGATTGAGAGTGTCGGAGAATTGAACGACGGCAGCGTCATCACGGGCATTGATGGGTTGCGCGAATACCTGCGGCAAAACGAACGCTTGTTTCAACGAACGCTATGCACAAAGCTCGTTGGGTACGCATTCGGGCGAGGGGAATCGATCGAAGATGTCTTGTTGATCGAGCAAATGCTGGACGATGTTGACGATACACGTCGGCTTTCAACACTTGTGGAAAAGGTCGTCCATAGCCGACAATTCCTTTATCAACGATCCGGTGGCAAGGAACCGCCGGAACCTCGAAAGCAAAACGAATGACGACGATGCTTCAACAACGATCTACTCCCTGTTCGCGGCGCGGCTTCTTGCAGGGCGCAGGAATCTCGCTGGCGTTGCCTTGGTTGGAGTCGTTGCCCGTTCGCGCCGCGGATACGGGCAAGCTCGCAACTCCGTCCGACGTGTCGAAGCCGCCTATCCGTTTTGCTTGCATTTACTTTTCCAACGGCGTCGAGCCGATTCATTGGTGGGCGCGTGGTCGGGGCTCGTCGATGGAAGTCGGACCGGGATTGCAGCCCTTGCTTGCTCACCGCGAGGATATCGTCTTCCTGCGTGGGCTGTTCAACGAACAAGCGGTGAAGAACAGCAGCGCACATCTGGGCCGCATGCCGAATCTGTTGTCCGGAGCGTGGGTCAGTCTCGATCAGAATGACATTCGCGTCGGCCAGACGATGGACCAGGTGCTTGCGCAGCAGATCGGCCACCATACGGCCGTACCTAGTCTGGCGTTGGGGATCGAGCCGACGGAATTGCGATTAGAAGACGGCCTGTCGATGATTTACGGTTCGAGCATCTCTTGGGCTTCGGCCACCAAACCTGCAACCAAAGAGATCTATCCAGCAAGAGTATTCGATCTATTGGTTGGGGACGGTCGAGGGCGGAGGTTGGATCGCAGCATTCTGGACCAAGTGCTGTCGGACGCTCAGCATCTGCGGCGCGTGATCGGCAACGGCGATCGGCAGAAACTCGATGAGTATCTGGAATCTATTCGCGACGTCGAGCAACGGATCAATCGGGCTTCGCGGGAAGAGCGGCTGGAGGGCTGGAAGCCAACGCTTTCTCAACCGAACATGCGGCGTCCCCAAGACGAACTGCCGCAGGACGTTCCGGACCACATGCGATTGATTCTCGATCTTGTCGTGCTGGCCTTTCAGATGGACAAGACCCGCATCGCGACATGCATGTTGAACAACGACCTGTCGCAAATGAATTTTGGTTTTCTCGATGGCGTCCAAGGAAGCCTGCATCTGGATCTGACACATAATGGCCGCGACCCTGAACTTGAGGCGATGTACCTGAAGACGAACCAGTTCCACGTCGAACAGTTTGCCTACTTGCTCAAGCGGATGAAAGCAATCGACGAGGGCGGCCAGTCAATGCTGGACTATTCGATCTTGATGTGCTGCTCGAACTTGTTTGACGGCGACAAACATCAGGCCGACCAGATGCCGATCGTGCTTGCCGGCCGCGGCGGGGGTTCGTTGGAAACAGGCCGCGTTCTGAATTATCTTGATCGTGGCGATGACAATCGCCGGGCGTGCAGTCTCTATCTGTCGTTGATGGATCGCATGGCGGTTCACCTGCCTCGTTTTGGCGACACCGATCGTCGGCTCGCCGATCTCTAAATCGCGTCTCACATCGGCATAAGGTGGGAACGTGGTACCATGCAAAACAGAAGGCATGAAGCTAGTGTGGCCAAAACTCAGCCTGAAAACTATCTGAGTTATGGTGTTTCCCCCAACTCCGTGAGGTCAAAATACTCAGCGCGAGACGCAAAGGCAGCATTTTACGCGGTCAACTCAACAGCCAGCAGTCGTGATTTCAGCCGCGTTCTGTGCCTTCATGATCAACCCAATTGGCAAGACCGGAAACGGATGCAAGGGTACACCCGTTCGTCGGCACGATACATGTTGACTTGGCAAACTGATATCGCAAAGGTAGACGAATGTATTTCTCGACTCACCGGACTCCCTGCTCATGGCGTTCATTCTGCAACCCTGGCAACTCTGTCTCTTCATCCTTACCAGCTGGATGAATCGCCAGCAACAAGAAGCTCTCGACTACCTCCGTACCGAAAATTGAGTATTGAAAGAACAGTTCGGTAACAAGCGGATTCTCTTGAACGACGACCAGCGGCGACGTCTGGCCATCCAAGGCAAGATCCTCGTTCGCAGAGACTCCAAGAAGTCGGCACGCTGATCACACTGGATACAGTCTTGCGTTGGCATCGAATGCTCGTTGCCGCCAAACACGATTACAGCGCTCGCCGGAAGAATGCATGCCCTCCTCCGCTGTTGCAGGAAGTCGTTCAACTTGTCCTGCTGATGGCAAGGAGAATGTAACGTGGGGATACGATCGAATTGCCGGCGCAATCCAGAATCTCGGCCACGCTATCTCCGACACGACAGTGGGCAACATTCTCAAGCAGCTCGGCATCGAACCGGCACCGGATCGCAAACGACAAACAATTTGGAGCACGTTTATCAAAGCTCATTGGACTTCATTTCAGACGAGACACGATCAAACCACTCGCCTCTGCTGAGTCAGAAGTCAATGTTGGCTGTCTGATTGCCCAGGGATGAGTTCTTTCTGCGTGGCTTGTACGCACTCCCAGGCGACGCGTTCGATGTAACGGGCGTCGTCGTCGCTGATCTGCCCGACGAAGCCGGCTCCAGCGTTGCGGCGCATCCATTCCGGCAGACGAGCCTGATAGGTGTCTGGCTTGAATTGTGAGAATGCCGCGTCAAGTTGTTCGCGACGTTGCTCTTTCTCGTCTTTGCTCAAATGCGGCCATACATGGAAACGGCGGGGAAGTCGGCCTACTGGTGACTGGCCGGTGAGTGCAGCGTAGAAGCAGGCCAGGTTGGTAAAGTGGCCGAGATCGCCGGGGTGACTCTTGTCGCCTGGATGTTGAAGTTCCAGATCGGGACGTTCGCTGCGAATTCGAGCCCACGCGGTCGAACACGGCACGTAGATGCGGATGCGGTTCTGCTTCGCCAGCTCGAGAATTCGCCGGCGACCTTCTGCTTCCCGTTCGCCGCTGCCCCAGCCCATCTCATAGAAGACTGGCTCGCCGCCCGCGTCGCGAATGGCCTGGCAGTAGCGCGTCACGGCTGCTTTATGCCGATGGCGTCGAAGTCCGCTTCGTGCATGGCCCCGACTTCATCCGCTTCTACGGCGAGCGAGGCGTGATAAATATGCGGCGTAACCATTTTGAAACGGATCCGCCGTATCTCGTCAAGAACGGCCCGGATCGTTCGGTGGCCGAGAAATGGCAAGGGGCGGTCATGTCGCACGACCACACCTGAAAAACTGGCTTGACTGCATTCGCAACCGTGGCGTCCCCAACGCCCCGGTCGAAGTCGGTCATCGCACCCTCACGATCTGCCACCTCGCCAATATCGCCCGCGAACTGAATCGACCGCTCCGCTGGAATCCCGAAGCGGAACAGTTCGTCGACGACGAAGCCAACCGATTACTCGACCGCCCCCGCCGCAAAGGCTTTGATTTGCCGCAGGTTTGAATTCGGAGTGAGGCGACTTGCCGCGGCTTTGGTTTGCAGACGACGTTCAATGGCAGCCGTCAGAGTTGTTGGCCAAGAGGGGGAATGTGACAAAGAGGGGCAGGACTGTGGAGAAGAACGAACACTCAAGGGAAATCGAAAGCGGCGGCAAGTCGCCGCACGCCAAAAAAACGAACGACGGTCATGCTTGCTCCCTCAGGCTCGCGCTGTTAACATGTCTGACATCTGGACACGTTCGCATCGAGGAGATTGCATGCACATCGAAGCCATTGAGCGGCAGACGACGGCGGAATTGGTGGTCGAGCGGTTAGCTCGAGTCATCAAAGAGCAGAACCTGTCAGCGGGGGAGCGGCTGCCGGGTGAGCACGAACTGGTCGAACAGCTTAAGGTGAGTCGACCGGTGCTCCGCGAGGCCCTGGCACGACTGCAGAGCATGGGGCTGGTGGATATCCAGCGGGGGCGCGGCACCTTTGTTGGGAACCGGACCAGCCTGGCTAACTGCGTAAGGCTGTTGCGATCCGCGGTGACGATCTCGCCGCAGGAACTTCGCTCCTATGCCGAGTTGCGGACCGCGATCGAAGTACAGGCTACACGGCAGGCCGCGGAACTGGCCACCGATGACGACGTTGCCGAGCTTGCCGCTTTGTTGAAGCAGCTCGACGATGAGGACTTGCCGTATCCCGAAACGCTCGAATTGGATTTTCGCTTTCATCGCAAGTTGATCGACATCGCGGGCAATCTGCTGATGCAAAACATGATCGAGGTGATCTACGAGTTTGTTCTAACTCAAATGGCCCGTACGACACCCTCGCAGCGAGAGAACGCGTTGGGCCGAAAGCTGCACAAGGCAATTCTTCGCGCGATTAGCGAGCGTGATCCTGATGCTGCTGCTAAGGCTATGCAGCAGCACATGCAAGCCGTGCTTGATCGCTTAGCGAGGGAGACGCCATGAGTAGATTGGTCCTGCTGCTGTTGGCTCTGACATGCTCCACATCATGGGCCCAGGCGGAAGACGCTCGCGAGTTCTCCCAGGCACAGCTCGCCTTCTTTGAAACGAAGATTCGTCCCGTGCTGGTCGAGCAATGTCTTGCTTGCCATTCTAACGACGACAAGCAGAAGGGGGGACTCTCACTGACCAGTCGAACGGGGTTGCTGAGCGGTGGTGAAAGTGGTCCGGCGATTGTGCCTGGTAAACCAGACGCCAGTCTGTTGTTGGAAGCTTTGCGGTACGAGTCCTACGAAATGCCGCCGAAGGGCAAGTTGCCAGATCACATCATCGACGATTTTGCAAAATGGATCGCGATGGGGGCTCCCGATCCTCGCGTTGAGTCCGCACCTGCAAAGAAAGCCGAGCACGCGATTGACGCGACGCAGCTCTGGTCGCTACAGCCATTGAGCGTGATTGAGCCGCCGGAGGTCGATGGCGCGTCCGATTCGATCGATCGATTCATCCGTGAGCGTTTGCGTCGGGAAGGTCTTCAACCAGCCGATCCAGCACCGCCACGAGTGCTGTTGCGGCGGCTGTACCTGGACCTGACCGGTCTGCCGCCAACCGCGGAAGAGGTCGCGGCGTTCGAACAGCATCCAGACTTCGAAGCGGTCGTGGACCGGTTGCTTGATTCACCCGAATTCGGTGAGCGCTGGGCGCGGCACTGGCTCGACCTCTCCGGTTACGCGGACACGATCGGAGTGGGCCGCTCGATTCCCGCTCTCGAAGCGTGGCGGTATCGCGATTATGTCATCGACGCTTTCAACTCCGATAAGCGGTTCGATGAATTCATTCGTCAGCAGGTCGCTGGCGACATCCAGGTTCCGTCCGCTCCGGGAATTCCTCTCGGTCCGGAACCCACTGCGGAAAGCATCGTCGCGACCGGCTTTCTCGCGATCGGTCCCTGGGAGCTGGTGGGGGGCGACAAGGTCCAATTGCGGATGGACGTTGTGGACCGTCAGGTGAACCGCGTCGGCAAGGCATTCCTGGGGATGACGCTTGAATGTGCAAGGTGCCACGACCACAAGTTTGATCCCGTCTCGCAGCGCGACTACTACGCATTGGCGGGGCTGTTCCGCAGCACGGTGACGTTGAACGGCCGCATCAACGGGGTCTTCAGCGCGATCAATCAGACTCCGTTGCCGGAATCGACCGACGATCTGCTGGCCCGGGCCGAACGCGTTCGTGCCTATGAATCAGAACTGGAGGAGGAAACGCGATTACGCGACGAGGCCAATCGCAAAGCCGATGAATTCAAGAAGCAGATCGCTCGGCTCTTTGAGACGAGTTCAGAAGCAGCAGACACAGAGAGCCAGCCGACGAGCGACGAGACAACAAAGGCCGACTTGGAGAAACAAAGGGATGCCGCGACGGTCGTTGCCAAAAAACACTCCGACCGCCTTGCCGCGCTGAAATATCTCAAACATCACCGGACTCGCTCGCTGGCGCTGGCCGTGATGGACGGGCCCGAACCCGAGGACAGCCACATCAACATTCGTGGCAACGCCCATCAACTCGGCGAACTCGTTCCGCGAGGCTTCCCTGTCGAGATCGCTCCGAAAGACAAGCCCGCGTTGACGCGTGGCGGCAGTGGACGGGTTCAACTAGCAGAGTGGCTGACCGATCCTCGCAACCCACTCACCGCCCGCGTGTGGGTCAACCGAGTGTGGCATCACCTGTTCGGAGCAGGCCTGGTTCGCACGGTGGATAACTTTGGCTTCACCGGCGAAGCGCCCAGCCATCCCGAATTGCTGGATTATCTGGCTTCCGAGTTTATGAAGAACGGCTGGTCAACGAAGCAACTCGTTCGCCGCATTGTCTTGTCTCGTACGTGGCGGCAGTCGTCGGTGAATCCTCGTGTTGCGGTGGATTTTGATCCAGAGAACCGGTTGCTGGCGCGAGCGAATCGTCGGCGTCTGGAGGCCGAAGTGATTCGCGATTCGATGTTGCTGGCCAGCGGACAACTTGATCGTACTCGCGGGGGACCGAGTCTTCCGGTTGACGTCCCCGGGAACCTTAATCCGGGTGGCACGGGCAACATGAGCGACGGGATCCGGTTGCCCGACAGCATGAAGTTTCGCCGCACGATTTACCTGCCTCAGAAGCGTAAAGGGCCCTTCGAAGCCCTCGACTTTCTGGACGCGTTTGACCTGCCCGACCCCAACCAGGAGACCGGTCGCCGCAACGTGACCACCGTTCCGACACAGGCGTTGTACCTGTTGAATTCTCCGTTCGTTCAACAGTGTGCGAATGCCGTGGCGGATCGCGTGACGCAACATTCGTCGTCCCCACGCGATCGAGTCATCCACGCCTATCGCGGCATCCTCGGTCGGCAGCCGACCAACTCCGAAGCCGACGATGCTCTGGCATTTGTTGGCGAGCTTCAAAGTGCGTCGGAAAACGGCTCCGCGACCTCGGTTGACGAATCACTGGCGTGGTCGCGGCTGTCGCAATCGCTGCTGATTTCAAACGAGTTTCTGTTCCGCGAGTGAACCATCAATGAATTTAGTCATGCTCAATTCGCTCACACGACGTTCCCTGCTCAAAGTCGCGGGATGCGGCTTTGGCTACACGGCTTTGTCGGCGATGCTGGGCGAAACTGTCCGGGCAGCCAATCCGCTCACCGTCAAGGAGCCTCATTTTCCGGCCCGAGCCAAGCGCGTGATCTTCCTGTTTATGCAGGGAGGCCCATCGCCGATGGAATCGTTCGATTACAAACCGCAATTGAACGCCGATCACGGCAAGGTCGCGCCCTTTCAACGCGAAGCGAAGATCGAGCAACCCGGTGTCGGAACCATGCGGTTGTTTGGTTCCGGCTGGAAGTTCAATCAGTCCGGCGAATCCGGAACGTGGGTATCGGAGCTGTTTCCAAATATCGGAAGCGTGATTGACGAGATCGCCGTTTTAAACGGCATGCACACCGACAATCTCGCGCACGCTCCCGCCTGCATGCAGATCCATACGGGGGCCACCAACTTTGTGCGTCCTTCCGCCGGTGCCTGGGTGTTGTACGGCCTTGGAACCGCCAATCAAAACCTACCGGGGTTCATTACGATCAACCCGCAACTCAGTGGCGACGGCGGCAGTCCCCAACACTTCGGCAGCGCGTTCTTGCCGGCGATCTATCAGGGCACGGCTGTTCGTCTGCCGAACGCGGCTGGAGCCAATGCCGACATCCGCTATCTGCGAGACACTTCATTTCCGCTGAACCGGCAGCGGCAACAGCTCGACTTCCTACGGCGAATGAATCGGCGTCATATCGAAGCGACGGCAGAAGACGCTCAGCTCGAAGGCATGATCGAATCGTTCGAACTCGCCTTCCGCATGCAGACCGAAGCTCCGGAATTGCTCAAGCTGGACGGCGAGACGGAAGCAACTCACAAGCTGTATGGAATCGGTGAAGGACCAACCGACGCATTCGGCCGTCAATGTCTTCTCGCTCGGCGGCTAGTAGAATCCGGAGTGCGGTTCATCCAGGTGAACTCCGGCGGCTGGGATCATCACAGCAACATCAAGAAGTCGCTGCCAAGGAACGCCGCATCCGTCGACAAACCGATCGCCGGCCTGATCCGCGATCTGAAAGCCCGAGGCATGCTGGAGGAAACATTGCTCGTCTGGACTGGAGAATTCGGCCGTACTCCGTACGAGCAGGATCTATCGAACGGCAAAGGCTCGATGGAGTCCTACGGACGCGGCCACAACCCGTTTGGGTTTACCACGCTGATGGCCGGTGGCGGCATCCGGGGCGGCATCGTCCATGGAGCGACCGACGAATACGGGTACCGAGCCATTGATGGCAAGGTTCATGTTCACGACCTGCACGCCACGATGCTGCATCAACTTGGGCTTAATCACGAGCGGCTGACTTACCGCTACGCCGGCCGCGACTTCCGTTTGACCGATGTGCATGGCACGGTTGTGAAGGAGATTCTGGCGTGAGCAGATGGATTCGTAGCGGTGGCTTCCAGCCGCCGTATCCAACACTGTGGCGGCTGGAAGCCACTGTTTCTTTGTGGTTGATCGCCGTTGGTTTCAGCGTGGCTGCGGCCGACGAGCCGGTTGATTTCAGCAAGCAGATCGCCCCGATCTTTGAACAGCACTGCGTCCGCTGTCATTCGCAGGGGAACAGCAAAGGCGATGTGTCATTGGCGACAATCGATGACCTGAAATCGAACGAGTACGTCATTGCCGGCGATCCCGAGGGGAGTTATCTGATCGAACTGGTCACATCGCAGGATGGCGAGCCGCCGGCCATGCCGAAAGAGGCGAAACCGCTCTCAGACGCTGAAGTGGACTTGTTGCGGCAATGGGTTCGGCAAGGGACAAAGTGGCCCGATGGTGTTGTCGTCAAAGAGAAGTCGAAGGCGGATGCATCGTGGTGGGCGTATCAACCGCTAAAAACCAACGGCGCGACCATCGACGAATTGATTCGCGCGAAACTCGCTGAAAAGGAACTCACACTCAATCCGCCAGCAGGCCGTCGAACTCTGATCCGTCGCGCAACATACGACCTGACCGGGCTGCCGCCGACTCCGCAGGAAGTCAACACCTTTGTGAACAATCCTGATCCGAAGGCTTATGAGAGATTGATCGATCGTCTACTTGAATCCCCATACTACGGTGAGCGCTGGGGCCGGCACTGGCTGGATGTCGTTCGCTTTGGGGAAAGTATCGGGTACGAGCGGAATGTCATTGTCAACGACATCTGGCCGTTTCGCGATTATGTCATTCGCTCGATCAACGAAGAAAAACCGTTCGACCAGTTCATTCGCGAACACGTCGCGGGTGATGTTTTTGGTAAGGACGACCCTGACGTGGCAGTAGGTTCCGCTTTTCTCGTCGCCGGGCCCTACGACGATGTTGGAAATCAGGATCCCGTTCAGGCGGCTCAGATCCGTGCCAACACGTTGGATGAAATCATCAGCGCCACCGGTGAAGCGTTTCTGGGAATGACGCTTGGATGCGCGAGGTGTCACGATCACAAGTTCGATCCGATTACACAGGAAGACTACTACGGACTGTATGCCACGTTTTCGGGGATGCGTCACGGCTCCGTTCCGCTGGCGACGCCGGAACAGCACCAGGCGCGAGCCGCGAAACTCAAACCGCTCAATGAGGAAAAGGCCGAGATTGAGAAGTCGCTTGCGGAACATGACGCCGCCCTTCTCAAGCACGCCCGTGAGAAGCTGGCTGAGTACGAAGCCGCGTGGACGCGAGCCCCTGTCGATCGCACTGGGACGGAAGACCGCTTTGAACCGGTGAAGGCGAAGTTCGTCCGGCTTATCTGTGAAGCACAGGACAGCAATCCGAATTCGGCCACTGGTTTCGGAATCGATGAGTTCGAAGTGTGGTCAGCCGGTGAGGCCTCAAAGAATGTCGCTCTTTCTCGCAACGGCGGTCGTGCAACGGGAAATGCTCGAAAGATTGAAGACTTTCCCGGAGCCTACGGTCCTCAACATGCCATCGATGGCAAGACGGGGGCTCGGTTCCTTGCGACAGGCACGGACCTGACGATCGAACTGGCCGAGCCGACACTTGTCGACCGTGTTGTCTTTTCCAGCGCGCGCAATGAAACAACTCCCGAACAACGCAAATTCACGTTTGTGGCCGAGTATCGAATTGAAGTTTCCGTTGATGGAGAGCAATGGCAAGTGGTTTCCAGCAGTCGCGATCGCAAGCCGATTCCGCGACCGGCGTTGATAAACCATCGACTGCTGCAACTGGAGACGACCGCCGAAGACCGCGCTGAGAAGCAGCGTCTCCAGCGTGAACTGGCCGCCGTGAATCGGGAGATCGATCAAGTTCCGGCGTTACCGTCGGTATGGATCGGCCGCCGTGTGGATGCCGATGCCAAGGGGCCATTTCATGTTTTCCTTGGCGGCAGTCCGCAGAAGAAGGGTGACGAAGTTGCACCGGCGAGTTTGGAAGTGCTCAATCACAAATCGCATGACACACTTGCCTATCGCCTTGGTTCAGAAGCTCCCGAATCGGAACGCAGGCTCGCTTTCGCGAACTGGCTAGTACATCCCGCCAACCCGCTCACGCCGCGGGTGCTGGCGAATCGATTGTGGCATTACCACTTCGGTACGGGCATCGTCGCTACGCCAAGCGACTTTGGCCACATGGGCGGTCGGCCAACGCATCCGGAGTTACTCGACTTCCTCGCGCTGAAGCTCAAGGAGAACGGCTGGCGGATCAAGGCAATGCATCGGCTGATCATGCTGTCGGACACATATCGGCGATCGTCTGCATATCGCGAACAGGCTGCCAGTACCGATGGCGACTCGCGGTTGCTGTGGCGGTTCCCCCCGCGTCGGCTCTCGGCGGAGGAAGTTCGGGACACGATGCTGATGGTGGCCGGCAAGCTCGACACGCGCCGCGGCGGTTCCGGCTTCCGGCTGTATCACTTCATGCAGGACAACGTCTGCACCTACGTGCCGCTCGACAAGCACAGTCCGGAGACCTACCGCCGAGCGGTCTACCACCAGAACGCCCGTGCCTCGGTCGTCGATCTGATGACGGAGTTCGATCAGCCGGACTGCACGTTCTCCGCCCCCAAACGAGCCGAAACCACAACGCCACTCCAGGCGCTGACGATGCTCAATCACAGCTTCACGCTCGACATGGCTGCCGCGCTGGCCAAGCGATTGAAACAGGAAGCTGGCGATGACGTTGCCACTCAAGTGGATCGTGTCTATTGGCTTTGTTATTCCCGTCCCGCGACCAAGGAAGAGGTCAGCGCATGTCGGCAGTTAGTCGATCGTCACGGCCTCGCCGCACTCTGCCGCGTTCTTCTGAATACAAGTGAGATGATCTATGTCCAATAGCCCGTTCCAATTCCGCGCTAAGCATTCCAGAACCATGCATTCTCGCTCCCAGGGATTTATGGCGGAATCGACGACATGTTTCATCGTGTGCGCATCAATTTTCATGGCGGTGTCTGCTTCTGCTGCGGAACCGTTTGAAGCCTTTCTGGAAAAGCACTGCGTTCGCTGTCATGGCCCTCAGAAAGAGGAAGGCGACATTCGGATCGACCGGCTGTCGCGTGATTTCAAAGCGGGAGTGGACTCGCACCACTGGGCAGAGGCGCTCGATAAGCTCAACAGCGGCGAGATGCCGCCGGAAGATGAACCGCAACCGACTCAGGACGAGATCGCGGCGTTCGTCACGAATCTCGACTCACGGCTCAAGGAAGGTCGAGCGGCGCGGATGGCGACGCGGCCGGCGGTATCGCATTATCGACTCAGCCGCAAGGAATATCAGAACACGGTCTACGACCTGCTTGGCGTGCGCTACGATCCGGCCAAACCGGGAGAGCTGAACGAAGACACGTTGTGGCACGGGTATGAACGCATCGGGTCGCAGCTTTCGCTCTCGCCTTCACATGTGGACCGCTATTACCGAGCGGCGGACATCGTGCTCGACCGCGCTTTCCCCGCCGCGTCCAGCGAGGCTCGCCAAGTCCGCAAGACGGCCGCAGAATTGCGTTACGGCGACGGGAAGGAACAGCAGTTGGCGCTGGATCGATTCGGCATCAAGCGGCCGCTGCGTTACCTGCTTTTCCCCGGCCGAGTGCAGCAAGCGTTGTCCTCTAACTGGTTTGGAAAGACGGGGCCGGAGCACAGCGGGCTGTATCGCATGCGTCTGCAGGCGAGCGGTATCCGTCCACCCGGCGGCCAACCGGCTCATCTGAGCATCGGCAAAGAGACCAGCGAAGAAACGGTCGACGGCCTTATCGAATTCGACATCACGGCGCCGGAAGACGAGCCGCAGGTTTATGAGTTTGAGGTCTTCCTTGAGATGCCCACGAACCTGCATTTTGCTGTCGTGGCTACCGATGTTGTGGACAGACGTGGCGGCGCCGCCTTCCGCAATGCGCTCGCGAGCCGCAGCGGTTACATCTTCACGCACAGCAGCGAGACGCTTCTGCTCAACCCAAATGCTCCGCAGATGTTCGACGGTGAAGGGAACGGCATCTTCTCGACGGTGATCCTCGATTGGATTGAATGGGAAGGCCCGCTGGTCACGGAGTCGGAAAAGTCCCGACGCAATGGCGTGCTGCCGCCCGACGATGCCACTCCCGAAGTCGTCGCCGAACACCTCGGGCGCTTTGCCGCACGCGCCTGGCGACGTCCGGTGAATCAGGAAGAACTGACGGACTATCTGGAAACCTACCGCGTCGAATGCGAAGCAGGTGAAAAGCCGGCCGATGCGTATCGAACCGCATTACAAAGCGCGCTGACGTCCCGAAACTTTATCTATCTGGTCGAAGGCGATCCCGAAACCCGCGAACGTCTGACCAACTGGGAACTTGCCTCGCGGCTCTCGTATTTCCTCTGGAGTTCGATGCCCGACGACGCTCTCTTCACTGCGGCCAGAAGCGGCAACCTGAACGACGAGGGCCTGAAGAAAGAAGTGGACCGGATGCTGACCGACAGCCGAGTTAACCGCTTCATCGACGACTTCTCTCGGCAGTGGCTACAACTGCATCGCGTGGGCATGTTCCCGCCGGATAAGAAACTCTACCCCGCCTACGATGACTGGTTGCAGACGAGCATGCGGGCTGAGCCGGTTGAGTATTTCCGCGAGATGCTCGCGAAGAACCTGCCCATCGAGGGCTTCCTCGATTCCGATTGGACGATGGCCAACGCACGACTTTGCGATTTCTATGGACTGCCCGAGCCAAAGAAGGATGGCTTCCAGCGTGTCTCGCTCAAGCCCGAGGACCATCGCGGCGGTTTGCTCACGATGGGCGCGGTGCTCGGCTTGACCTCGGATGGAACGCGCCATCGCCCGGTGCATCGCGGAGTCTGGCTGAGTGAAGCGATCTTCAACAAGACTCCGCCGTCACCGCCGGCCAATGTCGATCCGATCGAACCCGTTCCTCCCCAGGGAAACAAGATCACGATCCGGCAGAGAATTGAAGTACACGCGAAGAACACAAGTTGTGCCGCCTGCCATCGCAACATCGACCCATTCGGATTGGCGTTCGACCAGTACGATGCCATTGGCCAGTGGCGGACGCGCGAGCACGTTCCTACGGGCATGGGTGAAGATCCGCTCGTTGATGCCTCTGGCGTGATGCCAGACGGTCGTCCGTTCACCGATTCGATTCAGTTCAAACAGATTCTGCTCGAAGACCGTCACGAGTTTGCACGAGCCTTCATTGAGCACCTTTGCACTTACGCCCTTCGTCGTGTGCTGACCGTGGATGATCGGGACGGCGTACAGGCAATCATCGACGAAGCGAAGAGACACCAGTACGGCGTTAGAGACATCGTGCGAGCCGTGGCCTTGTCGGACTTGATACGGAAGCGATAAGTCGCCGGTACGAAGAAATGATTATTGAGTAATGGAGATTGGAGAATGCAAAATGAAGGGAGGAAGGGAGCAGATATCGAAGAACGGTTGCTGGAATTTGCCGTTCGAGTTGGAAAAGCCGTCGATGCACTGCCAGACACCCGGCTTGGACGACACATTGCGGGTCAACTTGTGCGGTTGGGAACTTCCCCCGCTCCCAATTATGCTGAAGCCTGCGCGGCGGAAAGCAAGAAAGACTTTATCCACAAACCTGCGATCGCCTTGAAAGAACTTCGCGAAAGCAATATGTGGATAAGAATGATTGTGAAATCGGAATTGATTCCGGAACAACGACTTGAGCAGCTTCAGGACGAGTGCGATCAGCTCTGCAAGATCATCGCAAAGTCGCTGGTCACGGCCGAATCGAATCAATCACGACGCGAAGAGAGAGGAGAATGATTATTGAGTACTGGAGAATCAAGAATGCAAAACGACTTGCTCGAACCCGACATTCTGCATTTTTCAATCTCCAGTACTCAATAATCATTCGCTTTCGAACTGAGCAGGATCCGAGTCACTAACCAAAGGAACATCAAAATGAGCAACTTTCTTTCCCAGTCCTGGCTAATCGACCGACGCCACGCTCTTCGCGCAATGGGCACCTGCATCTCGCTTCCATTCCTGGAATGCATGGTACCGCTCAACGCAGCCGAGCCAGCCTCCTCGCCCGGGCGCAGCGCCTTCATCTATCTCGCCAACGGCGTCCATTCACTGAACTATCAGATCACGACGCCGGGTAAAGACTATGAGTTCTCACGATCGCTTAAGCCTCTGGAGAAGTACCGCGAGGTCATCACTCCTGTCAGCGGCCTGCATCATCCGGGAAGCCTCGGGCACCACCACAACTGCATCAACATCTGGCTGACCGGCGGAAAGATCGGCCCTTCGGAACGCAACACCATCTCCGTGGACCAGACGATGGCCGAAGTCACCGCGCAGCACACTCGCTATCCTTCCATGGAGATTGCCCTTACGCAGGGATCTCTCGCCTGGACCGCGGACGGCGTCCAGCTCCCCGCGATGCGTCGTTGCAGCGAGATCTTCGCATCCCTCTTCGAGGAACCGAAGGGCGGAATCGCAGCTCAGCGCAGGGCCTTGCGCCGCAAAGCCAGCGTCCTCGATGACAACCTGGCGGAAGTGCGGCGGCTTGAGCAGAAGATGGGAGCTGCCGACAAAGGACGCCTCGATCAATACCTCACGTCGGTTCGCGAAGCCGAAATACGCACCCGACGAGCCGATGCGTGGCTCGACACGCCACTGCCAGAGATCGCTGACGCCGACCGGAAGCGTACCAACCGCGACATTCCGCACACACAGGCCGGTGATTACTTCCGCACGGTCTACGACCTGATCGTGCTGGCCTTCCAGACCGATGTCACGCGAGTCGCCACGTTCAGCCTGGGCGGTGAGGGGGATGCCTTCGCCATTCCCGAGATCGGCATCACCGAGTCGCGCCATCAGCTCAGCCACCACGGCGGCGATGAAGGCTATATGGAAAAGCTCACCAACTACGATACCTTCGCCATCGAGCAGTTCCGTTACTTCCTCTCGCGGCTTGAGGAGACGAAGGACGTCAACGGCAAGCCGCTGCTGGGCTCGACGATGTCGCTCTTTGGCAGCGGCATGTGCTACGGTCACAGCCACGGCAACGCCAATCTGCCTTTGGTGCTCGCCGGTGGTTCGGACCTCGGCCTGAAGCACGGCAGCCATATCGACTTCAACCAAGGGCACTTCGGCGGTTACCAGCTCGACAATCCCGGTGCTCACTACGGACTTTGCAGTCGCCCCGCAAACACGGACGCCCACATGAGCAACCTGCTGCTCCTGATGGCCCAGCGCATGGGCGTCGAAACCGACAAGTTTGGCGACAGCAATAAGGTAATCGAAGTATGAAACGACTCAGATCTACCTGCCGGGTTGCCACGCTCTATCTCGGCGTGTCGCTGCTCGTGTCTGCTGCGCAAGCTGCCGAGTTCTTCGTCGCTCCCGTTGGCGACGATGCCAGGCAAGGCTCGCTTGAAGAGCCTTTTGCTACGCCCGCCCGGGCCGTGGAAGCAGCGAGGCGAGTCAAAGACGAGCCCGTCACGATCCATCTGCGCGGCGGCGTTTACCAACTCGACAAGCCGCTGACGTTCACTCCCGAAGACGCTCGCACGGACAAGACTCCGTTGACGATCCGCGCCTACCAGGAGGAACGCCCTGTTCTCAGCGCCGGCGTCAAACTCACCAGCTGGCAGGTCGGCGACGACGACCGTTGGCGAATGACTCTCGACGCCGTGAAGAGCGGCCAGTGGAACTTCGGCCAGCTCTTCGTTGGTGACCAGCGCCGCCCGCGGCCGCGGATCCCCGCGACCGGTTACTTCAACATCGCCTCGAATATGCCTCCCACCGAAGCCAACGCCAAACGCGGCTTCGATCGTTTCCAATTCAAAGAAGGCGACCTCAAGCCCGACTGGTTGAACCTCACCGATGTCGAGGTGGTCGCGTTTCACCGCTGGTCCACCTCGCGTATGCGCGTTGCGTCAATCGATGCCGATCAGAAGGTCGTCAACTTCACCGGCCCCACGCGCGGCCTTGCGCCCTGGACCGATTTTGAAACCAGCCACCGCTACTTCGTCTCAAACGCCAAGGAGGCGCTGAGTCAGCCCGGCCAGTGGTATTTCGATCGGCCCACCGGCGTTTTGACTTACATCCCCATGCCAGGCGAATCCCCTGACGCAACCGAGGTGTTCGCGCCGCGCGTCGACCACATCGTCGTCATGGCCGGCGATGTGAAAGAGCATCGCTGGGTGCAGCATATCCACTTCGAGGGCCTGACGCTGGGGCACACCAACTGGGCCTGTGAATCCAACGGCGAGAGCTTCCCTCAGGCTGCGATCAATGCGAGCGAGGCCGTTGCCGCCATCGGCGCGCGGGATGTCAGCTTTATCCGTTGCGCTGTCGTTCACACTGGCGGGTACGCGATGGGCTTTGGGGCCGGATGCCGCAACGTCCGTGTAGAAGCCTGCGAGATGGTCGATCTCGGCGGCGGGGGCGTGAAGATCGGCAATGCCGGCGGCGCTCACTCTTGGGGCCAGTTGCAGGCCGACCCCAACGACCCCGAGTCCGCCGTCGAGCGAGTCACGGTGCGCGACTGCACGATCGCGCATGCCGGCCGCGTTCATCCCGCCGCAGTCGGCGTCTGGATTGGCCACGCCTCGTACAACACGGTCGAGCACAATCACATCTTCGATCTGTACTACAGCGGCCTGTCAGTCGGCTGGACCTGGGGCTACGCCATGCCAAGCCGCGCCCACCACAACGAAATCGGTTGGAACCATGTTCATCAGATCGGCCAGCGTGTGCTCAGCGACATGGGTGGCATCTACACGCTCGGCGTCAGCCCCGGCACGCGCATTCACCACAACACGTTCCACGACATCGACAGCTTCGGTTACGGGGGTTGGGGTCTGTACACGGACGAAGGCTCCACCGGGATTTCGATGGACCACAACCTCGTCTACAACACCAAGGATGGCTCGTTCCATCAGCACTACGGGCGAGACAACCACGTTACTAACAACATTCTCGTTGACTCGCAGATCTGGCAGGTCCGCCGCAGTCGCGTCGAAGATCATCGCTCGTTCACTTTCGATCGCAACATCGTCTACTGGACGCTGGACACACCTCTGCTCGGTAGCAACTGGAAAGACGGCGGCTTCGACATCGATCACAACCTCTACTGGCACGGCGGCAAGGACTTCGACTTTGCCGGCATGTCGCTGGACAAGTGGCGCGAGTTGGGCAAGGACCAGCACTCGATCATCGCTGATCCCCGGTTCGCCGACGCAGCCGCCAAAGACTTCCGCCTGCGCGACGATTCCCCCGCCAAGCAGATCGGCTTCGAAACGTGGGACTACACCAAGGCCGGCCGCCTCACGCCACGGTCGCTGACCAAACACCTGCCCTCCGTGCCCGCTACGTACGAATAAGACGGAAACATGTGGATCACGCTATGAAAACATTCTTTGTTCTCTGTTCTACGCTCGTGGTTCTTGGCTGGTGTACTGTACAAGCCGACGACGAACCCTCCCGGCCCGAAGCCGGAAAATTTCCCGCTCTGGAAGAGTCGCTCTCCTACCGAGGCGAGCTGGTGTTCGTGGATCATGCCAACCGGCGCGGAAGTATTCGTGTGCAGGGGGCAGGCATGTATTTCCGCAACGCTCCGCACCCCTTCGCGATGCTGCCCTACGGCGTCGTCCGCCATCACGGGGCACCGGCGGATCTGCGGGACATCCCGCTCGGCACGGTGCTGCACGTCCGGGCGTTTCTCCCGCCCGACCCGAAGATCTCCGCCGTGCCGGTGTTGCCGGTCAACAACCGGCAGAAGAACGCGGGCTACAGCGGCGCCGGCACGGCACCCGCTGAAAACCACGTGCTGCTGCTCGAAGACGAACCCAGCCACTGCCTTCGCGAGGGTAAGGTCTGGAGGCTGAAGGAAGTGGATGTCAAGAACAACGCGGGAATGATCGTCGCCAGCCTCGAACCGAAGGATGGCGGTGACGGGCCGGCCAACGAAGAGAAGATGACCTTCGACGCGGCCACGCGCGTCTGGCGTGGCCGAGAGTGCCTTGCGATCGAGGATCTGATCGCCGAGGGCATCTGGCCGGCCGACGGAAAGAAGTCGCTCGATGGCCAGGCCGTGCTGCTCGGCATTACCTGGAAGCCCACGCCCGACGGCGTGTTCACGCGCTTCCATATCTCGGACATCTGGCTGGACGACGTCTCCATGCAGCGTGCCACCCGCAATCAGACCGAGACGCACAAGGCCTTCATCCGCAGCCGCTGGATGCCCGCCTGGATCGATGCCGTCGAGTACGGCAAGTTCGGCCGAGCGACCGTAACCGCGACGCTGTTCGGCGGCATGGACGAATCGCTCTACGTCGATTTCCAGAAGGATGTCCCCACCATGATCAGCGCGGTCGAGAACACGTTGAAGCACACCCACGGCGCCTACGGCCCCGCGCACATGGCCTCACGCGGTTCCATCGTCGACGTCACGAAGGCGGACGGAGAGGTTCCGTTGGGCAGCAGCGGCATCCAGATTCGTTTTGAGACCGATCTCATCATCGAAGGCATCCGCCCCGGCCGAATCGTCCGAGTTCGCCCCGGTAACTGGCCCCAGGTCCAGGTGCCGCGTGAGGAATACCTCAACGACGCTTCCAGCCTGGAAGAACGCTTCCCAACCCCGGCCATCTTCCCGAAATACTGAAGATGAGAGACTAACGTTGAGCATGAGACGTAGTGGATTTCGCCAGGAATACCCTAGTCGCGTCGAAATATGTGCAGAATCGCCAACCGGAAAATGTCAACTAATGAAATACACTCCTATCCTTCCTGCCGCTTTGCTGTTCGCGATGCTTCTTACGTTGCATGCCGCCGATCCGACCCACGGCAGCGAGGTGCCTCTGGCGTTTGTCCAAACGCACTGTGTCGACTGTCATAACGATTCCACATCCGAGGGCAGTTTTCGGGTGGATTTACTGAGCACGAATCTCGCAGACACGGCCAATCACAAGGCCTGGAGCCGGGTGCTGGCGCGCGTGCAAAGTGGCGAGATGCCTCCGCCTCAGGAGACCGAACGCCCGGCGGAAACGGAGGTTGTTGCGGCCCTCGGAGCCTTAAAGGCCGCGTTTCATGTGGCAGCGCAGGCGCGGCATGGTGAGACGGGGCGAGTGCGCGTGCGGCGGCTCAACCGGCTCGAGTACGAGAACACCATCCGCGATCTGCTCGACATCGACACACCGCTGCGCGATCTGTTGCCTGAGGACGACCTGATCGATGGCTTCAACAATCAGGCTTCGGGGCTGAGCATCTCGCCGGTTCACATCCAGCAGTACATGGCGGCGGCGGATCGCGCGCTGGAAGCGGCCAGCGTCCGACAGGTTCGGCCGGAAACGAAGACGCACCGGTTCTCCTACACCGACGAAGCGGAGAAACCTTTCCACGGCCACGCTCACAACAAGCTGCAATGCAACCTGCGCGGCGAGGACCTGCACTTCTTTCTCGACACCCACATCGAGGTGCCCGCCTACCTGCGGCAGTTCGAGGCGGTGACGCGGGAAACGCCGGGCAGGTATCGCATCCGCATCACCACCGAAGCACGCGACACGACCGACGGTGAGGATCTTATCTTCAGTGTCTGGCTCGCGGCGGGTAACAAACGGCGGGAGTTGCTCGGGCACTTCGATGCGAAGCATCGCCAGGAGACCGTCGTCGAGCTGACTCGGCCGTTTGAGCGAGGCGAGACGATCATCGTCGCTCCGTGGCGGATGGCCAAAGTTCGGATTGACGCGGGCTACAGCGTCTATCTGCCCGACAAGCCGGAGAAGATTCCCGAGGGCTGGCATCACATCAACAACCCCAATCCGCCGATCCCGACCGTCGGACCGGCGATCGTCGTGAAGCCTGTTGAGATTACGGGACCGCTCCATGAAAGCTGGCCACCGCCGGGACACCGCCTGCTTTACGGCGACGAAGCGGAACTGGTCTCGGCCGCCGAGGTCGCGAAAACCGCCCGGGTGCCGGAGGCGATCCTTCGTCCGGTGCGGGCCTATCGGCAACTCCAGGCCACCGTTACCGTTCGGTTACCGCAGGACAAAACGGAGACCGCCGTCCGCGAGGCGCTCTCGCGTTTCATCAGCCGCGCTTTCCGCCGCCCGGCGACCGACGACGAGGTCGAACTATACCACGCGATGGTCCGTGACCGCCTGGCTAAAGGCGAATGCCTCGAAGTCGCGATGAACGCCGCGCACCGCGCCGTGCTCTGTTCGCCCGATTTTCTCTTCCTCGTCGAGCGCGGGCCAAAATTGAACAGCCACGAGTTGGCTGCTCGACTCTCTTACTTTCTGTGGCGTTCCGCTCCCGATGCCAGCTTACGGGAACTGGCGGACAAGGACGAACTGACCAGGCCCGACGTGCTGCGTAGCGAAGCGGCCCGGCTGATCGCTTCGTCGCGATTCGAGGCATTTGTCGATGACTTTCTCGCTCAATGGCTCAACCTGCGCGAGATCGACGCGACCACGCCAGACCGTGATCTGTTCCCGGAATACTTTGAGGGCATCCACGACGGGCGACAGGACGTGCTGTTGCACAACTCGATTGTGGGAGAAACCCACGCCTACTTCCACGATCTCGTGGAACGAGACCTCGGCGCCGCGATGCTCGTTTCGGCACCGCACGCGTTTCTGAATCAACGCCTCGCCGAGCACTACGACCTGCCGCTGGTGAAGGGAGCCGCACTGCGCCGCGTGGATTTGCCTGCCGACAGCGTGCGCGGCGGATTGCTCACGCAGGCCAGCATTCTCAAGGTCACCGCCAACGGCGCGAACACCTCGCCGGTGCTGCGCGGAGCGTGGCTGCTGGAGCGGATCGTCGGCACGCCTGCTCCGCCTCCGCCGCCGAACGCCGGAGGCATCGAACCGGACACGCGCGGAGCGACAACCATCCGCGAGCAACTGGCCAAACACCAGTCCGTGAAGTCCTGCGCTGGTTGCCACCAGAAGATCGATCCCCCCGGTTTCGCACTCGAGGCATTCGATCCGATCGGCCGCTACCGCGACTATTACCGGACGACTGAAACCGGCGAGAAACTGAATGATGCCCGGGTCTTCTATGGCGCACATTACGGGCACGTGAAGTACCTCAAGGGCTCGTCGGTCGACACTCGGAGCGAACTTCCCGGCGGCGGCGAGGTCGCCGACGTCCGCGCCTACAAGGCGGCCCTCGCGGCAAGGCCGGAATTACTTGCGCGGTGTCTGGTTCGGAAACTCTCGACATTTGCTACGGGTGCCAGTGTGGAGGTCGGGGACGAAATCGTCGTGGATGAAATTTTGAAACAATCCCAAGCGTCCGGCTTCGGTCTGCGGACGCTGATTCACGAAGTCGTGCAAAGCAAACTCTTCACCTTGAAATAACACCGAACAACAACCACCCCTCACCAGACAGGCAACACTCATGAAATCACTTCCCCGCCGCCTCTTTCTGAAACACGCCGGCATCGCCCTCGGCGTGCCGATGCTGGACTCCATGCTGCCATCGATCAGTCACGGCGCCGAGCCGGTCGCTCCGCCACGTCGAATGGTCTGTATTGGGGTTCCCTTCGGCTTTGATCCGACAGCCTTCGTGCCGGTCACGACAGGTCGCGATTACGTCTTGCCTTCGCATCTCACGCATCTCGCGGACTTTCGCGATGACTTGACGGTGATCAGCGGCTTGAGCCATCCCAACACCGGCGGCGGCGGACACAAGGCCGAAGCCGTCATGCTCACCGGCGCGCCTTATCCCGACTATTCCCACAACCTCAAGAACACGATCTCGGTCGATCAGGCCTTTGCCGCCCGATTCCGCGGCGAGACGCGCTACGAAAGCTTCGCCCTGACCACGCAAGGCCCGTCGCTTTCCGTCACCGCCAATGGTGTCGCCATTCCCGCGATCAGCCAGCCGTCGGCGTTGTTCAAGAAACTGTTCCTCGCAGCCACTCCGGCCGAGATGGAGGCCGAGCTGCAACGCATCGACGAAGGCCGCAGCATGCTCGACTTCGTCGGCGACCGAGCAAAGAGCCTCAATCGCCAGATCAGCACCGCCGACCGTCAGCGCGTCGACGAGTACTTTGAATCCGTTCGCGATGTGGAGCGTCAGCTCAAGATGGCACGCGAGTGGGTGAACCGTCCCAAGCCCGCACCGATCGGCGGCGAGCCGCGCGACATCGCCGACAACCAGCAGCAGAAAGCGAAGTTCCAATTGATGATTGACATGATCCATCTCGCGCTGGTCACCGATTCGACGCGAGCGATCAGCCTGATGACGTTCGGCATGCATCACGATCTGTCGCATCACGGCAAAGAGCCGAAGAAGCTCGCTGCCTGCCGGCAGGTTGAAGTCGAGCTTATGCAGGCGTTCGGCGGCCTGCTCGACAAACTCAAGAAAGCCAAAGAAGGCGGCTCGACGTTGCTCGATTCCACGATGGTGATGATGACCAGCAATCTGCGCGACGGGAACACGCACTGGACTTACAACCTGCCCGTGATCCTCGCAGGCGGCGGGTTCAAGCACGGCCAGCACCTCGCCTTCAACCGTCCCTATCTGGACGAAGTGAATCAGGAACTCACTGCCGTACCGGGAACCAAGGTCAGCACCGAGAAGAAGATTCCCCTCATGGGCCAGGACCAGCAGCCGCTGTGCAATCTCTACACCTCGATGCTGCGGCAAGGCGGAATCGAGATCGACCGTTTCAGCACCGCCACCGGCACGCTCGAAGGTCTTGTGTGACGGAAGGACTACTGGAGCAACAAAGCCACCACTATCACCGCCGACGTTCCCAGCGAAGCCGAACTAACGCTCAAACTGTGGGGACAGTGGAAGGTGCATTGATCAACGAGTGAACGTGCAACGCACCGTCATGAATCACGCCAGGATTTCCAAAGGCAGAAAGAACAATGACAAAGACATGATCACCAGACTCACCCTCCTTACTGCTCTGCTGCTCAGCCCGCTGGTCGCGTCCGCCGACGTTCGAGTCGAAACCGTGATGGTTTCGATGCGCGACGGCGTCAATCTGGCGACAGACATTTATCGTGGCGACACGACGAACGCTGCTCCGGTCGTGTTGATGCGAACCCCATACAACAAGGATCGCGCCAAGGGAGCCGCGGAGCGATTCGCGGCCGCAGGATATGTTGCCGTGGTTCAGGACTGCCGCGGCAAGTTCGCGTCGGAAGGAGTTTTCATTCCGTACAACAACGAAGGTCAGGATGGATTCGACGCGATCGAGTGGATCGGAAATCAACCATGGTGTAACGGTCGTATCGGGATGTGGGGCAGTTCGTATGTTGGTGCTACGCAGTGGCAAGCTGCCGTCGAGCATCCTCCAAAGCTGGTCACGATCACGCCGACTGCCACCTGGAGCAGTTTTTATCGCAACCTCTATCTTGGTGGTGCGGTGCGGCACACGCTGATCGCCAAGTGGGCCTCTGGTAACTCACCAAAGCCCGAGGATGCAACCGTCACGGACGATTGGAACCGGGCGCTCATGCATCTGCCTCTCAGCGAGATCGACAACCAGGTCGGCTGGCCGATTCCCTGGCTTGAAGGGATGCTGACCCATCCATCGCCAAGCGGGTATTGGAAGCGGCTCGATCTGACGGATGACATGCTCGGTCTCAAACTGCCGATGCAGCACGTCGTCGGCTACTACGATTTCTTCTCGCGTGAGTCCGTCAATAATTTCACTCGCATGCAGCAACTGGCGAAGGATCCGGAGACTCGCAAACAACAGCGACTCATCCTTGGGCCGTGGGATCATGGGACCATTGGCAAGTCCCGGGTCGGCGATCTCGACTTTGGATCGGAAGCCGAATGGGATTCGACCGCAGCCACGCTGGACTGGTTCGATCGTACACTGAAAGAGACTGCGGATTCGGAAGCGAGTCCTATCGTCCCCGTGCGGTACTTCGTGATGGGCGAGAACCGCTGGCACGAAGGAGAAAAGTGGCCGCCGAGTGGATATGAATCGACGAGCTTCTACCTGCATTCATCCGGTCGAGCCAACTCGCGCGATGGCGATGGTCGGCTCAGTCGTGCGACTCCATCCACTGACGAACCCGTCGATCGCTTCCGAGCCGATCCGGCCGATCCTGTTCCCGCGTGTCCGGTTACGGATCAACGGCCATTGCATGCGGCGATCTGGGCTCCGGTCGATCAAGGCACCATCGAAGATCGCGCCGACGTGCTCTGCTACTCAACCGAGCCGCTCACGAAACCGCTGACGTTTGCCGGCAACGCGAGCGCCGAACTGTTCGTCGCGGCCGACACAGCCGATGCAGACTGGGTCGTAAAACTGATCGACGTGCATCCCGACGGTGCGGCCTACAACCTCGCCGTCGGCATTCTGCGAGGCCGCTTCCGCGAATCCGAACTGGAGCCGAAACCACTCGAACCAAACACGACTTACAAGATCACCGTCGACCTCGGCCCGGTTGCTGCTCAGATCGCGCCAGGACATCGGCTGCGCGTCGACATCTGCGGAGCTTACTTCCCACTGTTTGACCGCAATCCGAACACGGCTGAAGGACCATTCGGTAAGTCGACAGCCATCGCCACCGAATCGGTCTACCACACTTCAGCAAAGCCATCCCGCATCCTGCTGCCCGTTTCGACGAGTAACAATTAGCCGACAACAACGGCGCTGCCTGTCGTTGTTGTTATCTGGAGTAACATTGTCAAATGCCAATGATTGCCATTTTTGATTGGGTCGCTTCGCCGCTGGATGACTCCGATGCCGAAGTTGAACGTACGGTGATTGGGGATGCTGAATTGGCTCTCATCAAGCCTTCTGCCTTCGTGGTGAATACGGCTCGCGGTGCGATCATCAAGAAGGCTGCGATTCTGAACGCCCTGCGAAATGGTCAGCTGGCCGGCACGGGTTTAGATGTCGTCGAGGACGAGCCGCTGAAGGCGCCGGACGAAGCCGCCACGCCGAACCTAATCGTCACCTGCCATGCCGCCTTTTGCAGCGTGGAGTCGAAGAGCGAAATGCGGGCAACTTCAGCGCGCCTCGCCCTGGCCGCGGTCAAAGGTTTGCCGTTGGAGAACATTGTCAACGAAGTTGAGGTGCCGATATGAAACACAGCATCCTAGTTGGTACGCTTTGTGTGCCGTCCGCGATTCGACTTGTAGGCAGGGCGCACCGAGTGTGCCTGCTGCTATTTATGGGTTCGTCGCTTTCTGCCGATGAGATTCGCTTCAATGAACACGTTCGTCCGATTCTGGCCGAACATTGTCTGCATTGTCATGGTCCGGATGACGGCCATCGCGAAGGGGAATTGCGGCTGGACACGGAGGACGCTGCAAAAGCGTCCGTGATCGTTGCAGGTGATCCGGATAAGAGCACCTTCATGCACCGAATCACATCACAGGATCCGGACGAACGGATGCCGCCGGTTGAATCCGGGAAGACGCTCAGTAGCCAACAGATTGAATTGCTGCGGCAGTGGATCAAAGCCGGCGCGCCTTATCAGGGACACTGGGCATTTGAACCGATCGTCAAACCGGAATTGCCGACAACACAAACCAAAGCAACTTCAGAAATCGATCGCTTTGTCGTCGCCAGGTTGGAAGCGCAGGGGCTGAAGCTTTCTGCGAAGGTCACTCGACAGCAGCTCATTCGCCGAGCCACCTTCGACCTGATCGGACTGCCACCGACATGGGAAGAAGTCGAGTCGTTCATCGCTGACGATACGCCGGATGCGTTCGCGAAGTTAATCGATCGGTTGCTGGACTCGCCGCGTTATGGCGAGCGCTGGGGGCGGCATTGGCTGGACATCGCTCGTTACGCAGATACTCATGGTGGCAGTGCGATCGGCTTCAAGAAGTTTCCCTTTTCGTATACCTACCGCGACTACGTGATCAAGGCCTTGAATGCCGATGTGCCGTATGATCGATTTGTGACCGAGCAACTGGCGGCCGATCAACTGGGACTTGACGAGAATCACCCTGCGTTGGCGGGGCTGGGCTTTCTGACGGTCGGCATGCAGTTTCGGAATCGACATGACGTCATCGATGACCAGATCGACGTTGTGACGCGCGGACTGATGGGGCTGACGGTCGCATGTGCTCGCTGTCATGATCACAAGTACGATCCGATTCCAACCACAGACTACTACGCCCTGTACGCGACCCTGGCCAGCAGCACAGAGCCCGATATGTTGCCGATTGTGGGCCGACCGCCGGATTCCGACGCCTATCGTCAATATCAGAGAGAACTGGTTCAACTTCAGACGATTCATCGAGACATGGCGCGCGATCAGACGGAAGTCATGCGTGGACGATTGCGAATGCAGGTGGGGCTGTATCTTCGCGAACTCGCCAAAGGAACGCCGGAACAGGATCTGTCAGCCGCCTTTCTTTCGTATCGCACCGATGATCTGCGACCGCTGGTGCTGAATCGCTGGCGAGACTATCTGGCAGAGATGCCGGCTGATGACCCCGTGTTTGGACCGTGGCTTCAACTGGCCGCTCTGCCAGAAGAAGATTTTACGACGCGGTGTTCAGCACTGGTGGAGGCATGGAAGAAGGAAAACGGTGATCCCGCAAAGTTTGCGAACCTTCAGAATCTGTCCGCGGCCGCTCCGAAGTGGAATCCTCGGGTGCTGAATGCCCTGACTCAGAAACAACCGGCCAGTTTGCTGGATGTGGCTGATGCTTACGGCAATCTGTTTGCGGACGTACAGCGACAGTGGATGGCGTCGCTGTTGGAGGCGTCGCTGGAAGGAGCGGCCGGCGCAGAAATCATCACCGATCAGGACGCTCGCCACGAAGCAATCAACAGCGCGGTCAATAGCCAGTTGAGGCGACATCTTCACGAGCCAGGAACGCCAACCGCGATGCCGGATGACCTGGCGATGACATTACTGAATCGTACCGTGCGAGATAATCTCGGTGGCAAGAACGGAGCGATCCATAATCTGCAGCTTTCGTCGCCCGGCTCGCCGCCACGTGCGATGGTGCTGGAGGAACGAATTCCCGAACAGCCGTTTCACGTGTTTCGTCGAGGCAACCCGATCGATCGCGGTGAAGTTGTTCAGGCGCACTTCCTAACGGCGTTGAACCCCTCGACCTCTGAACCGTCTACGTTTCCCGACGGACAGCGACGACTGGCGCTGGCACGCAGCATTGTTGATCCAAGCAATCCGCTGTTACGACGTGTACTGGTCAACTGGGTTTGGCAGCATCATTTTGGAAAAGGTCTGGTGAATACGCCGGACGACTTCGGGGCTCGCAGCCAACCACCGACGCATCCTTTACTGCTCGATTATCTGGCGGTGAGTTTTCAGGAAGACGGCTGGTCGCTGAAGAAGCTGCATAAGCGAATCATGCTGTCCGACGTTTATCAGCAGGCGGCGATTGAGAACGCCGACTCGCGTGAAAAAGATCCCGGCAACCATCTGTTGTGGCGCATGCCTCGTCGGCGCATGGAAATGGAAACCATGCGGGACTCGACGCTGGCAGTTTCGGGCGAGTTGAACGTCAGCACAATCGGCGGACGTCCATTTGATTTTCTTTCCGCACCAGTTGTGCCGCGACGCAGCGTTTATGGATTCGTGAATCGCGACATCATCTCCAGTTTGGCCAGTACGTTTGACGGAGCCAATGCCGCTTCGTGTACTGCGAAGCGGTCTGAAACCACGGTTCCTCAGCAAACCCTGTTCGCTCTGAATTCGGTGTTCATTCAGGACCGCGCGGCTGCGTTCTCCAAGAGTTGTGCGAACATCGAAGATGCCGAGCAACGCGTGAGATTCATGTATCGGCAGGCGTATTCAAGAGAGCCGCAGGACGAAGAATTAGAAACTGCGATGCAGTTCGTCAGCAATCAGGCAAACGAAGAAGCAGGCGACCGCTGGCAGCAGTTAGCACACGTGCTGCTGGCCTCCAATGAGTTTGTATTTGTTGATTGACGCATGCAACTCGGCCACATCATATGCTTACTACATAATAAAGGCGACAAAATGAACGAACCTGACAAACAGATGCCACGCATCATTGGGCGGAGACAATTCCTGTCACGCAGTGGCATGGGCATGGGGTCGCTGGCGCTCGCTGGACTGCTGAGTGATATCGGCAAAGCAGAGGATCAACCACTGACCGCGGGTCGTACCCATTTCGAAGGGCCCGCGCAGCACGTGATTCATGTGTTTCTTAACGGAGGAATGTCGCAGGTCGACACCTTCGATCCAAAACCGGAGCTGACCAAACGCGGCGGCCAGATGTTGCCGTTCGATAACCTGCAAACCGAACGCAAAACTGGTGTCGCTTTGCCGTCACCATTCACTTTTGCGCAACATGGTGAAAGCGGTATTCCGGTCAGTGATTTGTTTCCACACTTGTCGAAGTGTGTCGACGACATGGCCGTGATTCGGTCGATGCATGCAGAGCTGCCCAACCATGAAATGTCGCTGATGCTGATGAACAGCGGCGATCAACGGTTGGTTCGTCCCAGTTTCGGTTCATGGTTGACGTGGGGCATGGGCAGCGAGAACCAGAACCTGCCCGGCTTCGTCGCCTTGTGTCCGGGCGGCCTGCCTGTTGGCGGAGCAGGGAATTGGCGAAGCGCATTTCTTCCGGGCGTGTTCCAGGGAACGCTGGTCGACACATCGGGCACGGATGTGTCGAAGCTGATCAAAGACATTCGCAACGAACGTCTCACAAATGCTCAGCAGCGTCAACAGTTTGACTTGCTGCAAAAGATGAACTCGCGTCATCTCGAACAGCGTCCCGGAGAAGCCGCCATCGAAGCACGCATTCAATCTTTTGAAATGGCATTTCGCATGCAGACCGAAGCGACGGAAGCATTCGACGTGACTCAGGAACCCGAGCACATTCAGAAGCTGTATGGCGACGGACCACAGAATCGACAATTGCTGATCGCGCGGCGTCTGGTGGAACGCGGTGTGCGGTTTGTGCAGACATGGCATGGTGATGGTCAGCCGTGGGACAGCCACTCCAACATCAAAGGCGAACATCGCAAAGTTGCTGAACAATGTGACCAGGGGCTGGCCGCTTTGATCATCGACCTGAAGCAACGGGGGCTGCTGAGTAAAACGCTGATTCTATGTACGGGTGAGTTCGGTAGGACTCCGTCTGTCGAGATGGGACAGAACGGTTCTGGCGCATCACAAGGTCGCGACCACAATCACTGGGGCTATTCGCTGTGGATGGCAGGGGGCGGTATCAAAGGCGGAACCATCTACGGCGCCACGGATGAATTCGGTTTCAAGGCGGTCGAAAATCCTGTTTCTGTCCATGACTTACATGCCACGATGCTGCACCAGCTGGGCTACGACCACAAACGTCTCACATATCGCTTTGCCGGTCGCGACTTCCGCCTAACCGACGTGCACGGCGAAGTCATCAGAGAGATCCTGGCGTGAGTCGTAAAGTAGTGATAACAAACGCAGAAGGTCGATGCTGTACACAACAGTCGTTTAACGGCAAGCGACAGACGCCGGTGATTCGCGAACGTAGTCGACGCCCGTGGCTTGCCGTCAAACCATCAAGGCTGGACTCGGCGAGTCGCATCAGCTTTGGCGTGGTGCTATGCATTGGCTTGATAGGGACATCGCTCCCTGCTGCTGACGTGCCTGCTCCGCTGAGTATGCTGCTTAAGAACACCTGCCTCGACTGTCATGACGGCGCGGCGGCGGAAGGGGGGCTCGATCTTGCTTCGCTGGCCTTCACGCTTGACGATCGAGGCCTGCGCGACCGCTGGGCTCTGATTCACGATCGCATCCATGCCGGTGAGATGCCGCCCGATCCGCAAGGGTTGTCCGATACCGATCGTCAGACGTTGCTCAACACTCTGAGCGATGCGATCGCAAAAGCCGATCGCGTCGATGTCATCACAAACGGTCGCGGGCCGTTGCGACGACTGACGCGGGAAGAGTACGAACAGAATCTTCGCGACATTCTGAAACTGCCACTGCTCGATATTCGCGACATGCTGCCGGAAGATCGCGAGGCCCATCGGTTCAACAAGACCGCCACGGCGCTCGACATGTCACGAGTGCAGTTGGCCGCATATCTCGACGCCGCCGAAGCTGCTCTGCAACAGGCAATGGCCGATGGACCGAAGCCGCCTCAGGTCGAAAAGTATCGCGCCGTAGGAACACGGTTGTTTTCGGCCACCAGTACCTTTGGCGAACGGGAGGCGATGTTCTTCGCCAAGGACAACAAGGCGGTCGGCGCGAAGGAACTGGAAATTCTCAAGGACGATTCCACACTGAAACTAGCGCTATTCCGATCTGCTCACTGGCCCTATTTCGGATATCCGCGTGGATTCGTTGCGAAACTCCCGGGCGAATACCGGGTCCGCTTTTCGGCGCGGGCCGTCTTACAGACCGAAGGGTATCAGCTCAAACCGGCAACCGATCCGGTGCCGATGACGTTCCGCGCCCGCAAGCCGTCCGGACCGGATGTCTCCGGCGACGTCCGGGCCACCGGTGGAATCATGGACATTCGACCCGAGCCTAGTGTTTATGAGACGACCATCCGCCTCCTCGCGACAGAGACGTTCGAGTACAGCCTGCTCGGTCTACCCGTGCCGCTGGCTCGCAATGTCAATGGCGGCCCGCCGACGTATCGCTATCCACCATTTCCCGAAGGCGGCCAGCCAGGTGTTGCGTTTCAGTGGTTGGAAGTCGAAGGTCCGCTGCTGCCTGAATCCTGGCCGCCACCTTCACAACGAATATTGTTCGACGATTTTGGAATCGAGATCACTTCCGAGAATCGGACCGAAGACGCGCGGCGCCTGTTGCGGCGCTTCGTAAAGATCGCTGCTCGCGAGCCTGTACCGGAAGAAGCCCTGCTTCGGTTCGAACAACTCATTCTCAAACGACTCGAACAGGGGAGCCCGTTCCCTGAGGCGATGCTCGCCGGCTACAAGGCCTTCCTCTGTTCCAGCCACTTCCTCTATCTGCGCGAACCGTCAGATCCAGCGACTGGCAATCTAGATCAATATGCCATCGCCTCGCGGCTGTCGCATTTCCTGACGAACACGCGGCCGGACGCGGCATTGATGGAGCTGGCCGCCGTGGGAAAGTTGCGCGATGCCGACACTCTTCGCCGTGAGACCGATCGACTGATCACCAGTCCTGGGTTCGATCGGTTCGTCGAGGGTTTTACCGACTACTGGCTCGATCTGCGCAACATCAGACGCGACGAACCGGATATCCGTCTGCATCCCGAGTACCGCTTTGATGACTACTTGATCGAGTCGATGGAGCGCGAAACTCGCACCTTTTTCACGGCGATGATTCGCGACAACCTCCCAGCGAGTGTGTTAGTCGATGCTGACTTTGTTTACGCCAACGATCGTCTCGCGCGGCATTACGGGTTGGAACCGCTCAGCGGATCCCAAATGCAGAAAGTCGTGTTGCCGGGCGACAGCCCCTACGGTGGCCTGCTGACCCAAGCCGCGATCATGAAAGTGACCGCCAATGGCACTTCGACATCGCCCGTTGTTCGTGGTGCGTGGATCATGGAACGTTTGATCGGGCAACCGCCACCGCCGCCTCCCAAGAGCGTCCCAGCGGTGGAACCGGACATTCGCGGGGCGAAAACGATTCGCGAGCTGTTGGCTCTGCACACCAAATCAGAATCCTGCGCCAGTTGCCATGCGAGGTTCGATCCTGTCGGCCTGGCCTTAGAGAACTTCGATGTTCTGGGCGGATGGCGAACACGTTATCGAGGCATTGAACAGAATCTTGAACAGCGAGAATCGGTCACCGGCATCGACCGTGCCGGCCACGACTTCGCCTACACCCTTGCCGAGCCCGTCGACGCCAGCGGCCAACTGCTGGACGGTCGCCGCTTCCGAGACATTCACGACCTGAAAGCCCTGCTGGCGAGCAACCCTCGCCAACTGGCCCGCAATCTTCTGCACCAGTTCACGCTTTATGCAACGGGAACATCGGTCCGGTTCTCGGATCGTGCGGAGATTGAGTCAATGCTCGATGCGCGCGAATCGGACGGGTATCGAGTGCGCGATCTCATTCACTCACTCGTGCAGAGCCGGGTGTTTTTGGGACAATGAGACAGGGAGAGGGGGAGACAAAGAGAGAAACGATGGGCGACACAAATAGTCCGCAGCGAAAATCTAAAGTCGTCAGACATACAGACTTGGAGGTCTATCAGCGTGCCTTCAAGGCCGCTATGGACGTGTTTCGCCTCAGCAAGAGCTTTCCTGCTGAAGAACGGTATTCGCTCACGGATCAGGTTCGTCGATCGTCGCGTTCGGTGGCGGCGAACATCACCGAGGCATGGAGAAAACGGCGCTATCAGGGTTCATTCGTGAATAAGTTGAATGATGCTGAAGGCGAAGCGGCAGAAACTCAAACCTGGTTGCAGTTTGCCGTCGAGTGCGGTTATGTCGAAGCCGAATCCACTCGCGCGCTCTACTCCGCGTACGATGCGATTGTGGCCATGCTTGTCAACATGCAAAACCATTCCGATGACTGGGTTATCACGAAGCGACAGGAGAAGCGACCATGAGACGAAGGGCAGTGAGACAATCGGACAGGGAGACAAGGCGACAGGGAGAACGTGGCACATTGTCTCCTTGTCTGACTGTCTCCCCTTCTCCTTGTCTCCCCCTCTCCTTGTCTCGACTCACTCGTCGTCGTTTTCTTCGCGGAGCCGGAGTCGCGCTTGCACTGCCCCTGCTGGAGAGTGCGCGGCCCGCGTTCGCCAGTGACACTGAGTCACCCACTCCGCGGAGGATGTTGTTGATCTCGAACAACCTGGGCGTCCTGCCGAAACAGTTCTTTCCGAAAGCATCCGGGCGGGAATACGAACTTTCACCCTATCTACAGGACCTGGCCGGGTTCCGTGGCGACTTCACCGTCATCAGCGGCATGTCACATCCGGATGTCGATGGCGGACACAGCACGGAGAACTGTTTTCTGACGGCCGCTCGCGGACCGACCAAGAGCGGCTTTCGTAACACGATCTCGCTCGATCAATTCGCCGCTGAACGATTGGGACCAGTCACGCGGTTTCCCACGCTCAATCTGGGCGTGAACATCGACAAGGCGAACCGCAGTCTCTCCTGGACTCGCGACGGCGTACTGTTGCCCGCTGAAGACAGCGCGTCGGCTCTGTTCCGCAAGATGTTCGTTCAAGGCGATCCGTCAGCGGTCCAGCGGCAGTTGCACAAGCTCGATGAGCGGGCCAGCATCCTCGACACGCTGCTGGATGACACGCATCAGTTTCAAAAAGCACTCGGTCGCGATGATCAATCGCGTCTCGATCAGTACCTCACTTCCGTACGCGAGATCGAGCAGCGTCTGGATGTGGCGCGCCAGTGGGAACTGCGTCCGAAGCCGACCACCGATCAACAACCGCCAGACGACATTCGGGACCAGAAGCAGTTCTTTGAAAAATTCGATCTGATGTTGTCGATGGCTCGCCTCGCATTCGAATCCGATTCAACACGCATCATCACACTGATGGTCGATGCCTTCGCGACTCCGCCCTTCAAACTGCACCCCGATCAGAACACAACCGACGGCTACCACAACCTCAGCCACCACGGTCAATCCGAGTCAAAAGTGCAGCAACTGATTGATGCCGACCATCAGCAGATGATGCTGCTCCACAAACTGTTCTCACAGCTTGCCGAGGTTCGTGAAGGCGAAGATCGCCTGCTGGACCGCACGATGATCCTGTTCGGCAGCAACATGGGAGACGCGAACACCCACGACAACACAAACCTGCCCATCCTGCTGGCCGGCGGCGGCCTCAAGCACGGTCAGCACCTCACCTTCCGCGGCGATCACAACCAGCCGCTCTGTAACCTCTTCGTCACGATGCTGCAGCAACTGTGCATCGAAACTGAAACCTTTGGGAGCAGCAGTGGCACGATGAATGAGTTAACGACATGAACTGGACTCCCGCTCTTCTGGCCATGCTGCTGGTTTCTACCACTGGCTTCCTGGAGGCCCGGAATCCCGTACGGTAAAACAACTCGAATGCACAGTTCGCTCTTTGAGAACTTAGCTTTAGCATCACGAAATCAATTGGATGTCAGCCGATCTGGCGTCTGACTCAGTTGCGCAGCGTCTGAATCAGAGGGTCAGCAGAGTTGGTGCCGCTGTTGGCGCAAACCGGTTGCGTAGAGGCGCACTGCGTTTTGGCTTCGATCACCAGCTACGCGACGTCGCGGTAGTAGTATCGCAACATGCCGCCCAACCGCTCGCGACATTCGATCTTGCCTGAAAGCTTCCCGACTTCGTCTTTAGAGTCGATGATCGTGTTGTCGAGCCCCTGATGATTTCGTTCGTGATGATAATGGGAAAGAGATTCGCGAACAGCGTTTCGCAACATGTTCTCACGGAAGAAGATCATTTTCTCCAAGCACTCGGATTTGATACTTCTCATGAACCTTTCGAGATGGGCGTTCAAGTTGGGACTCTTCGGAGGCAACTGCACTGCTTCGACGCCCTCATTGCCAAGGAAGTCGCGGAATGACTCGCAGAACTTGGTGTCGCGATCCATGAGCAGGTAGCGATTGCCATTGAGGAAGCCGTCTTCACAGTTTGTCAGATTCCGAGCGATCTGTTTCATCCAGGTTTCGTCCGGATGGGCCGTGCAACCTGCGAAGTGAACCCGTCGCGTCTTCAGTTCCATCACGAACAGCAAGTAATAAGTGACGATACCACCCTTGGTCCAGACCTCGATCGTGGTGAAATCGATAGCGGCCAGTACGTCCCAGTGAGCCTTGAGGAACGTCGACCAACTCTTTGTTCGGGCACGAGTGGGCACCGGCTCGATGCCATGTTCCTTGAGAAGATTGCCGACGGATTGGTCGGAGACGTCGTGACCAAGATTCTGCACGGCTCCCGCAATCCGATCATAACCCCAATTTGGATTCTCGCTTGCAAATCGCAGCACGAGTTGAACGAGTTCTTTGGCCAGCACCGGTCGTCCAACCTTTTGGCGTCGTTCACTGTAATCGTACTTCTTCGCCACAAGCATCCGATGCCACCGTAGAATGGTATCGGGTGTAAACAGTGTTCCGACCTCTTCAAGTCGCTTACGCCCAAGGATCTTGCCTTTGACCGCCAATCGCCGTCGCTGGTCATCGCTGAGCAAGATGCGTTTTGTGTCGAGCTTCTCTTTAAGTATCTGGTTCTCGGTGCGTAAGTACTCGATCACTTCTTGCTGCTGGCGGTGAATCCAGCCGGCGACGATGACCAAGTACAGTTGCCACGGTTGAAGTACGAAAGTCATGATCGCGCCCTGGTGGTATCAAAGTTGGAAGCCTAATGAACCATGGCTTGATTCAATCAAGTTCGACCGTCGCAGAGTAGATATCCCGTCGTGATCGTGCCGGTTGTGCCTTCTGTATCATCCATGCAATGGCGAAATGCCCAATCCAAGTCGGCCGAAATCCACGCGATGTTCTACGGCAAAAGTCCGGAAACCATCGACACTTAATGGTCGGCGGTGTTTGTTGACCCTACGAGATTAGCGCCAGCTTCAATTGAAGGCAAACGCAGGATGGCTCTGCAACCTTGGGCCTGGGGGAGGTCAGTAGCAGGTTGCCGCGCTCGCTGGCTTGGTGGCAGCGGCACATTGATAACGGGAGGGAAGCTCGTCCCGCATTTACAAATGAAAAAAGATGAGATCTCCGAGCTGATTCTTCCGGCGATGCACTAGTCGCCCGATCCGATCTCGTTGCGATCGTCGTTGTCGCGGCGGCGATGCAAGTAGAGTTTGATCGGAACTTCGCCGAAGCTGAGTTGATCCCGCAGTACACCTAGCAGATACCGTCGGTACGTGGGCGAAAATCCACCCGGGTTGTTACAGATCAAGACAATCGTGGGCGGATCGGTACTGACTTGCGTGGCGTAGTAGACTTTGGCGGGGTGATGGTCGAGTAGCGGTGGCGGATTGTGTTCCAGGGCCCGGCGGATGAGTCGATTCAATTCGCCGGTGGTGACGCGTTGCCGAGACTGTTTGAACAACATCTGGGTATGGTTGACGAGTGCTTTGACGTTTTTGCCCGTCTCACCAGTGATAAATGCGATCGGCACATGCCACATAGTACGAAACGTGTCACGCAAGTAGTTGACCCACTTTTCGGTCGGCATCTTGCCTTGCATCAGGTCCCATTTGTTGACGACGAATACGCACGGCTTGTAATTGTCGGCGATGTACTTCACGAGTTGCTTATCAACCTTGCTGATCCGCTCGGTGCAATCGAAGAACATTAGCGATACGTCCGCACGTCGAATGCTGCGTTGAGCGCGGTGCGTGCTGTAGAACTCGATGTCGGTACGTACACTTTTACCTCGCCGCAGGCCCGGTGTATCGATCGCGATGATGACTTTGCCATCCATCTCGAAGCGCACGTCGACGCTATCGCGTGTCGTGCCAGGCACTTCGCTGACGATCATCCGCTCGGCTTGCGACAGAGTATTGACGAACGTGCTTTTGCCGACGTTTCGGCGTCCGACGATGGCCACTTTGATCGGTTCGTCGACCTTTGCCAACGGATCGACGTGCGCGGGTTCCGGCAGGCGGTCGAGAATCATATCGAGCAATTCGTCGCGATTGCGGTTCTGCTTGGCGCTAACTCGAACCAGCTTACCGCGACCCAGCTTATAGAACTCGTAAGCCTGTGCGTCGAGCGCTGGATCGTCGGTCTTGTTCGCCACGCAGATGATCGGTTTGTCGACGTAACGCAATCGCTTAGCGACCTCTTTATCAAGCGGGACCAAGCCGGCTCGTGAATCGACCACGAACAGAATAACATCGGCGACTTCGAGCGCGAGTTCGATTTGCTCGTCGATTTCATTTGTCAGGTTGTCGACATCGTTGACACCCACACCCCCGGTATCGACCAACTCGAAGAAGTGCTCATCCTCCTGCATTAAGTAAGTCACGCGGTCGCGCGTTACTCCCGCAACGTCATCGACGATGGACAGTCGCTTGCCGGCCAGCCAGTTAAAAACGCTAGACTTTCCGACGTTTGGGCGGCCAACAATGACGACTTGGGGGACACTCATCGTTACACGGCATCTGGGGGGGAGGAAACGACAGAAAAGAGGACGCTTTCATCATAGTTGGGGAGTTGCTGGTGCGACAGGCGTGCGTAACCGACGACGTCCATATCGCGGGCACACGCCAGTCCCCTTATATTGAACCGCTCGTTATTGTCACATTTAGTTGTTGTCATAGCCGTAGGGCGGCAGCCAATGAAGCCGACAGATGCGTCGATTGACCGAATCAAGCGAATTGTTGTACAGCGATTGGAGGCGCTGGGTCGCGCGGGTGTTGTCCAGTTGCCGCGACGCGAGGCGACATTGCTCGAAATGCCGGTGCCGCCATCTAATCCAGAAGTCGCCAATGTCGAAGCCCCTGAAGCGCCCCGCGCCATCGAACACGAAAGACCGGAAGTTATGAAGAAGGGACGCTCGCCCGACAAAGCCGCCGCACTGGCGGTGATTCAGCAGGAAGTTGCCGCATGCACGCGTTGCGAGGAGCTGGCGTGCACTCGAACTCAAACCGTCTTTGGTGTCGGCGATCCGAATGCGAAGCTGTGCTTCTTCGGTGAGGCTCCGGGTGCCGACGAGGATCGGCAGGGCGAACCGTTTGTGGGCCGAGCCGGCAAGTTGCTGACGGATATCATTGTCAAAGGCATGGGATTAGAGCGATCAGAAGTCTACATCTTGAATGTTCTGAAATGTCGTCCTCCGGGGAATCGGAACCCCAGCCCCGAAGAGTCGGCGAACTGCCGCGAGTTTTTTGAGCGACAATTCGACGTCATTCGCCCCAAGTATATCTGCTGTCTGGGCACAGTCGCAGCGCAGAATTTGTTGCAGACCACCACACCGGTGGGCAAGCTGCGCGGAACGATTCACGAGTATCAAGGCGCAAAAGTCGTTGTGACCTACCATCCGTCGTACTTGCTCCGAAACCCGAGTGCCAAAAAGTTCACTTGGGATGATATCCGTTTACTGCTGGGCGAAATGGGCTTGCCGGTGCCCAAGCGTTCGTAGGAAGGTCGGATGACGAAGCCACCAGCGATTTGTTGACTCGACCTGTCGCGTCGGTCACAATAATGGACCCGCCCCGTACTTACCGGAATCCCAGCTCCCCCGCTGAAACCTTGCCCACCTACGAGGCCAGCCTGAATGAGATGCTTTACCTCTCCCGCGTGCGCGATCGTTTGCCTAGTGTTAGCACAAGCGGTTTACGCCCAGCCATCCGTGTCGTACACATTGCCGAGTGCGGTTCGTCCCGGTCAAACGACAGAACTGACCCTGCACGGGGCAAAGCTCGATGATCCGCTACAGATTTGGACAAGCTTCCCGGCCAAGGTGGAAATTGTCCCCGGTGCGGCAGACGCCAAGGACCAGAAGTCGCGAGTGTGCAAGGTCACCATCGACTCTGCGGTACCAGTCGGCATTGGCGGGATCGTCGTTGGTTCGCCGACGGGTGTTTCGGACGTTGCGCTCGTCATGATCGACGATTTGGCCAGTGCCGCCGACAATGGGGCAAACCACGCGATTGATAAAGCTCAGGTCGTGACAATCCCCGCAGCGATCGATGGGACCGCGGATGGTACCAGTTTTGATTTCTATAAGTTTGTTGGCAAGAAGGACCAACGTATCTCGCTGGAAGTTGTGGCTGCACGCGTGGGAACGACATTGGACTCCGTAGTTCGACTGCTTCGACCCGACGGCAGCGAACTGATGCTGGTTGATGATGATGAAAGCGTCGGCGCCGATTCTCGCTTGTCGTTAATGCTGCCCGCCGATGGCGACTACTTCATCGAATTGCATGACAATCAGTATCGCGGCGGTGGACGCTATCGTCTGCGAGTCGGCGATTTTCCGCTCGTCTCGGTCCCTTATCCGCTTGGTGGTCGACTTGGATCAACGGCTCAGTTCCACTTTGCCGGACCAGCCAGCGAAGGCGCGGCGCCAGTCGTCCTTCGCATTCCAGACGAAGTCACCAGCGGGCGGCTCTCGGTGGCGGCAAAGTTCCCATCAGGCACTTCGTCCGGTCTTGGCACAATCGTCGCGAGCTCCTTGCCGGAGGCAACCGAAGCCGAGCCTAACGACTCAGCGAAAGTCGCAACACCCGTCACAATTCCCGCGGCGGTAAACGGACACTTTCATTCCGAAGGTGATCGCGACTTCTATACGTTTGCCGCGATGAAAGATCAGTCTCTCTCGTTTCGTGCCGTGTCGCGCAGTCTCGGATCGCCCAGCCTGTTGTATATGCGATTGTTCGACGGAACCGACAAGCAGCTTGCCGAGACGAAAGTGGATGACAATGCGGAATGGACCTTGAACCACAAGTTTCCTGCCGACGGTATGTACTGTTTGATGGTCGAAGATTTGCTGCGTCGCGGCGGCCCTCCTCATGCCTATCGGGTCGAGATTGAACCAACACCCGGATTCAGTTTGGCCATCAAGAACGACAAAGACACGCGGCTGCAGTTTAACGCTCCCGTAAATAACGGAGCCCTGGCTTTGGTCGTACAGTGCAACCGCAGTGGATACGATGGCGCGGTTGACCTGTCACTTGAAAACGACTCGGTCGGCCTTCGGTTGCTCAATCCGACGATTCCCGCCAAAGCAAAAGAGCATCGCTTGCTGATTGCCGTCCCCGAGAACGCGACGGCTGGCAGCTTGGACCCGATCCGAATCGTGGGCACGGCCACAGTGAACGATCGACCGCACACGGCTGTTGTGGAAACGGTTACGACCCTGCGAGCGAAGCGCCCGCAATTGACGTTTCCGCCGGAGTGGATGAACGGTTTGGTCTCCGTTGTCGTTGGCGGTAATCTCGACTCGTTCTACGCCGTAAAACCGGCGGCACCGATCGTGGCGTTCGATAAGGCGAGTGGACAAGCGACCATCGCCTTAAATCTGGAGCGCACCAACAAGGATTTCAAAGAAGCCATTACCGTGATGGTCGAAGATCTTCCGGGTGGTTTCTCGTCGACGGTCAAGGCCGACAAAGACACCTATAACGTAACCGTCACTGGACCCAAAGACGCGGCGGACGGCACGCACGCGATCAGAATAGTCAGCTATGGCGAATTCAAAGGACAAGGGATGCTGGCCGTGAATGAAATTCCGCTCGAGATTAAGGCTCCTGCGGCGACAGCGGCAGCACCCTGAAGTTTGTCCGCGGACTCGTACGAGACGACATGGATTGAAACTCCTCAAGGAGATGAATGATGAAGATGGCTGTGCAGGGAATTCGCACCGGAGTCTTGATGATGGTTGCCATTGCGGCGATGGTCGGGCTAGGGCGAGCCGATGACTCAACGCTGGAGCCCATTCAAGTTGGCGAACCACAGCGAATCGAAGTGTTTCCGCCTGCGATCAAGCTCAATGGCGTCCGCGAGCAGATGCAGCTTGTCGTGACGGGTTTCTACGCAGATGGCGGTGTGCAGGATTTGACTCGCGCTGCCGAGTTTACGTCGAGCAACGCCGAAGTCTTTACGCTCGACGGTTCAGTCGCCCTTCCGAAGTCGGACGGCTCGGCGGACTTAAAAGTTAGCGTTGGCGGTCAGGAAGCTTCGGTTGCCGTTAGCGTTGCCAACCAGGGAACGTCGCAGCCAGTTTCGTTTGAGTACGGAACGCTCGCAGCTCTGTCGAAGCAAGGATGTAACGCCGGCGCCTGCCACGGTTCCCCAAGCGGGAAAGGCGGTTTCCGACTGTCACTTCGTGCCTTCGATCCGGAACTCGACAAGCTGACCTTGATCCACGAGGACTTCGGGCGCCGGATAAACGCCATTGATCCCGCCGAAAGTTTGCTGCTGCTAAAGCCGTTGATGAAAGTTCCGCACGGCGGTGGGCTCAAAATGCACGAGAGTGACCCCGCCTACGAAGTCATTAAGGATTGGATTTCTGAAGGATGTAAGCTTGATCCGCCCGAGCAACCGCGGGTCGTCAAACTGGAAGTCTATCCTCCGTCCGGTCGCTTGCTAAAACGTCCCGCACATACACAGCAACTAGCTGTATTGGCTCATTACGCGGATGGCAGGGTGCGTGATGTGACGGAGCTTGCGGTCTATTCCAGCTCGGACGAGGCGGTTGCAACCATTACCGAAGGCGGCTTGGTGATTGGCAAAGATCGTGGAGAGGCCGCAATCATTGTTCGCTACATGGAGTTTATCGAGTCGTCGTTTGTCACGTTTGTTCGAGACATCGAGGGCTTTGCCTGGAGCAACCCACCGACCAATAACTACATCGACGAGGCGGTCGATGCCAAGTTGCAACAATTGAAATTCCTGCCATCGAAAGTTTGCACCGACGAAGAGTTCATCCGCCGAGTCTACCTGGATGTCATCGGCATCTTGCCAACGGTGCAAGAGGCACAAGCTTTTCTCGCCGATAGTGCGGCGGATAAACGAAGTAAGTTGATCGACCAGCTGTTGGACCGCCCCGAGTTTGCGAAGTTCTGGACGCTGAAGTGGGGTGACCTGCTGCGACTGACCAGCAAGCAGGTTGGCGACGACGGCGTCTATAAATATCATCGCTGGGTCGAACGCGCGATTGCGGCCAACATGCCGTACGACGAGTTTGCTCGCAGTTTGCTTACGGCCCGTGGCAGCACGCACCTGAACCCGCCCGCAAATTTCTATCGCACCGCCACCGATACGAACGACTGTGTCGAGACGATTTCGCAAGTCTTCCTCGGCGCGCGGTTGCAATGCGCAAAGTGCCATAATCATCCCTTCGAGCGGTGGACGCAGGACAACTACTACGGCATGGCGGCCTTCTTCAATCGCGTACAACGAAAGAAGACCCCGAAGCCCGACGAGACATTCATCTGGGTATCGAGTTCGGGCGAAGTTACACAGCCGCGAACCGGTGAGCAAATGAAGCCCTGGTTGCCTGGGGACGGGGACGTCGAGAAGGCAGAGGTCGACGACCGGCGAGGTATTTTTGCCGAGTGGCTGACACGGTCGGATAATCCATTCTTTGCAAAGATCGAAGCGAATCGCATCTGGAGTCATCTGCTCGGTCGTGGAATCGTCGATCCGCCGGATGACTTCCGGGATTCCAATCCTCCTTCGAACGCCGCGCTGCTTGAAGCACTGTCGGCCGACTTTGTGAAGAGCGGCTTCGATCGGAAGCATGTCATTCGGACGATTCTGAACAGCCGTACCTATCAATCGTCGTTTGAACCCAATGACTTCAACACGGACGACACCAAATATTTCTCTCACTATCAACCGCGTTTGCTGAGCGCCGAGCAGTTGCTCGACGCCATTTGCCACGTCACGGATGTTCCGGAGAAGTTCGGCTCCCTTCCGCCAACGACGCTGGCCACACAATTGCCGGCTCCCGATCTTGTTAAGCACGAATTCTTAAAAATCTTCGGCCAGCCGGAACGACAAACGGTCTGTCAGTGCGAACGGTCCAGCGAGTCGAATCTTGGGATGGCCATTCAGTTCTTTAATGGGCCATTGATCTACAACAAGTTGCGGGATGGAAACAATCGTTTCCGACAGCTACTTGATCAAAAGAAGTCGGATCAGGAAATCATCACCGAGCTGCATTTTGCGGCAGTGGATCGCCCTCCCACCGAGAAGGAACTGGCAGCGACGATGAAGCATATCTCGCTCAAGGACGAACAAATTGCACAGCATAACGCCGAAACAGACGCCAAGATTGCGGCCATGAACAAAGCGATTGCTGATCTGCGAAAGTCCTTCGAAGCCAAATTGTTCGATACCAAGTTGCAAACTATTCCCGCGCCACTTCGTGACGACTTAAAAGCTGCGGTGGCAACGGAAGAAGGGAAACGCAGCGAGGTGCAAAAGTACTTGGCATCAAAGCTCGGAGCGACTTTGACGGTGACGGCCGAAGAGGTCACCAATGCCTTGGACGAGTCGGCAAAGAAGATGGTCGCCGATTCGATGGCGCAAATCGCTGAGTTGGAGAAGACGAAGCAAATGCCTGGCTCAAGGCGGATCGAAGCACTCGAAGACGTCTGCTGGGCATTGCTCAATACGAATGAATTCTTGTTTCAACACTAATTGCAATTGAATCACAAGAGACTCGCCATGTGTCGCATCACGTCAGTATTGACCTTTTCACTGGCCCTCGTGGCCGGATTGTCAGCAATCGCCGACGAGCCTGTCAGCTTCCGCAAGGATCTGGCGCCAATTCTGTTAGACAAATGTTTGGCCTGTCATGGACCCAAGAAGGCGGAAGGGGGTTTGCGCGTCGATTCGTTTGAACGAGTTACCAAGGAAGGTGATTCGGGATCGCCGGGGTTCGTCGCAAAGGATCTCGAATTGAGCGAGGCTTATCGCCGCATGGCGTCCGAGGATGCCGACGAGCGAATGCCGGCCGAAGCAGATGCTTTGCCCGCCGACCAACTCGCGTTGTTCAAGCGGTGGATTGAAGAAGGTGCCAACTTCGATGGCGATGATCCTGCCGCGGAGTTGATTACCATCGTGCCTGCGCCAACTCATCCCGAACCGCCGCCTGCCTATCGATATGCCGTGCCAGTCGCTGCCATTGCCTTTAGCCATGATGGCAAGGAATTAATCGCGGGCGGATACCACGAGTTGACCGTGTGGAATCCAGCCGATGGTACGTTGATTCGGCGTATTAAAAACATCGGCCAGCGCACCCGCGCATTGTCGCTGAGCCCTGATGGAAAATTGCTGGCCGTTGGCTGTGGAGCGCCCGGTCGTTTAGGCGAGACACGAGTGATCGATATGGCGAGCGGCGATGTCGTCAATGTGCTTGGAACGACTTCGGATGAAGTGTTAGATGTCGCCTTCAGCCCACAGGGCGATCGGTTGGCGGTTGGCTCCGCCGATGGTTCGATTCGCGTGTTCGAGATCCCCAGCGGCAAGGAGCAGCTCACAATCACCAGCCATTCCGACTGGGTGATGGCTCTGGCATGGAACGCCGACGCGTCGAAGCTGGCATCAGGCAGCCGTGACAAAACCGCCAAAGTCTTCGATGCGAAAACCGGCGAGCTGCTGGTGACCTATTCCGGGCACAGCGAGGCGGTAAAAGGTGTCGCGTTTCACCCGGAAGGCAGCGATGTGTTCTCGGCCGGTGGTGACAAGAAGATCCATCGCTGGCAGATCAGCGATGCCAAGAAGACCGCCGATGTTGCTTTCGGCGGCGAAGTATTCAAATTGCCGCTGAGCGGCGAGTATTTGTTTGCTTCGTCGGCAGACAAGACCGTTCGCCAGTTTGAGGCAAAGACGCAGAAACAGCTGAAATCGTTCGCTGGTCATCAAGATTGGGCTTTGTCCGTCGCCTTCCACCCGGATGCCAAGCTAGTCGCCTCGGGCAGCTTCGATGGTCGAGTACGAATTTGGAACGTGGAAGACGGCAAGGAAGTCGCGTCATTCTTTGCGGCACCAGGTTACGAAACTGCTTCAAAGTAGCTCACTCTCTCAGCGACGGCTATAATTTGACCAGCGATACTGGCTAAGGCTCGGTGCGCGGTTTCTGTTGCGCGGCGACCGGCGAATGGTCCTGTTAGAGATGCGTGAAAGGTCGCGGCGTGGGGAGGCCCACCGGATGACGTAAAGGGAAGGTCGAACGATGAAAGTAAAACTGAAAGTCGTTCAAGGCAAATTAAAGGGAAAAGATGGAGAGAACGCCGGATTGGAAGTCTCCATTTCGAGATCACGATTCGTAATCGGAACTGCTGGCGATTGCCAAATGCGCTGTCCAAGCAGCGTGATCAGTCCCCATCACTGCGAAATCAGCGTCCGCGATGGCAAAGTTCGACTCCTCGATCTTGACAGTGAGTCGGGCACGTTTCTCAACGGCGAGCGTATCGAGTCGGAACGGACGATCGGTCAGGGTGATCTGCTGCGCGTGGGGCGACTTGAATTCGAGGTGCTCATCGAGCGGTCTGCGACGGACGCCAAGACCAATACCGTCGACGACTATGTCAGCGACATGTTGGCGCAAGCGGACGAAGAAGAGCGAGCGACGCGTATGGCCGCGCCGGAGCTTCGCCAATTTCATCTCGATCCAGACGAAACCGCGGCCGGGCATCAGGCCGAGCCCGAGGAACTGGATCGACAATCTGCGTTGCGGAGAAAGCTGCCTGCCAAGAAACCGCCGGGCAAGCTTCCGCCCCGACCGTCGATAACGGCGGAAAGTTCCGTATCGGCCGCCGAGCAAACGCTCGAGAAGATCTTGAAACCAAAGCCGAAGCGTCCAACTTCGTAGATTTGCCGTTCGGCACAGTGACCGTGATTTTGAATGAGGATCACTCGTTCCAAACGCTCAGGATATCGGCGGCGATTTCTTCCAGGATGGAGTCGAGCGCGTAACGCTCGTCGCTCTCGATGTCGGCAATCCACCCGGACCGCCAAGATGCGTTCTCTTGAAGCTCAGCGCTCGTCCTATGGTAAGCGTTTATGTCTGTCAAAAATGCCCGGTCATCCAAGTTCAGCTCGTTCGTGTTGTCGTCATCGCCGGAATCAGTGTCTTGCTGACTGTCCCACACGCTCGGTGCAACGAGTGGGAGGATTGGTAGCTCTTCGGGCGACTCGCCTTCGGAGAACCCACGATCATTTAGGAAGTTGATGATGAGCAATCCGTCAAAGGGCGCGATAATCCCGTCTCCGCTGACATCGTAGAAGTACAGGTGCTCGGCTGTTCGTGCAGGCAAGACTCCGTTGGCCAGCGAGACTCGCGGGTCATTCAACTCGTTAATAATGATCAATACGTCCAACGCCGCCACCGTCATATCACCATTCACATCCCGCACGTTGGCGTGATTCTGCCAGGGCGGACCAGCGACGACGGTCGTGACCGCTTCCGCAGCGGCGAGCTTTTGTTCGACATGACCGACATTGTCTGTTGCCATGCTGTAGAAGGCATAAGATTTCCCATCGTCGCCTTCGAAGGTTGCTGACGTGTCGCTGGTCCCGTTCAGCCACAACACGAACGGCCCGTCGTCGGTTGAGACATAAATGTCGTAAGCCGCGATTCCTGATCCGCCCGCATCATCGCTACCGCTCCAGGTTACGTCGAAGCTGGGGCTGACCGTTTCCGGTAATGCCGTGATACTGCTGGTGGGCGAACCGTCGTCGATCGTATGCAGCGTTTCGGGCGTCAGAATCGGCTCGTTGACGTCGAAGACGATATTGGCTTGGTTACGAATTTCCGTTCCAGTCGATAAATCAACTTTGGGGCGAATCAGATAACTGAAGAACCCTTCGCCGTTGTGGAGCGATTTGTCATTTACTGGTAAGAAGCCCGCGTCGATATCATCGGGCAACAGCGCCGTTAGCGGGTCGAGAGAACGGAAAGTCGCCGAGAGAACGCGCGAACCGAAATCCACATCGAGAATCACCGGAACCAGCAGATCGATTCCATCGGGACGCAGGTCGAGTGTCGTTTCGTAATGCGACAAGCCTTTCGGAACCTCGAATTCGAAGTTGTTGAAACCGAAGCTCGTGAACTCCAGCGTTGATAGATCCAGGTCGTCATCAAGCACGTCGGTTACGAAAACTTCCTGAGCGGGGATCGTAGCCCCAGCATCGGGATCGTTTTCAAAGTCGACGCGATATGCGAGCTGCTCAGGGGCTAAGTAGCCGGCAGGACCAAAGGCCGCGTTTCCTTTCTTGTCATTCGGGTCATTAGAGCTATCCTCCCTAATCCTGCGAAGATCCGCCAAATACGATCCGGGAGGGCGAATTGGTCCAATCGCTCCCCTCCTTTCCACGTTGCAGGCTTCGAGCTTTTCGCGAGCCGCGAAGTACGCTAGTTCGGTTGCCTTGACACCAACGTATGCCAAGTCAATGGCATTTGCGTTTCTCTTGAACTCGGTCCAAATCTCGGCTCCTTCATTGAGTAGGGTCTCAAACTTGTCACGAATCGCCAAGAGTTGCTTGATCGGCCCTAGAATTGTGTTTGTGAGTTTCGCTGCTTTGAGAAAGGGAATATTCTTATCGACTTTCAGCAGGCTACGTATATCTTCCAAGTTGGCGACGATCTTGATGAAACTTGTCTGTACCTTAAAGAGGTCCTTCTTAGGAAAGTTGCCGGAGGATAGTGAACCGTAGACTCTTGGAATCAGAGAATAGAGTTTGTTCAATTCCAGGCCGAGTTCAATGACCTTTGTAGAAAGTTTAGTCCCCTTTTGTCTGCCGTTAAGTTCTTTAGGCTCTTGCGCTATACGAATGTCTCCAAAGATCTCGCTGACAGCTTCGTACAGCGGTTGAGACACTTGCTTGCCAATTTGCTGTACAGAGTTAACCAACTTCAGGATCGCCGACGCGAATTCAAGCGCGCGTACAGCCAACTGACTGGCACCTACAAGCCCGGTAGTTCTAACCGCGGTGAGCGCCTCCCGGTGAGACTCAACCGCATTGTTACCCAATCCTAACAACACACTTGCTATATCATGCGCTTCCTCACAACCGGCTTCTGGATCCGGCAAATCGCCGGAAAGAAACGCATTCTCCAACAATCGTTTCTCAAAAGCAGAGATGCCATCCGCGGGCAATGGCGGCAAGACAAGAGGTCTCGGCATTTCGCCGTCATCAACGGTAGACTGCTCCATCTTCACCAGCAGATTTCGAGTCGTCGGCAAATGGACGGTCGTTGATTTCGGTTCCAATCCGAAGGCAGTGACCGTAATTGTGTAGTCCGCTTCTTTGCTTGGCAGCCCAGAAAAGACCACGGTCGAATTCTCGGACACCTGCGACACAAGATGAACGTCGGGACCGTCGAGTCGCACCACGGCTCCGCTTACCATCGTCTCCGGTATGCTCGTCGAGAATATCGGAGTTGATTGCACTACCAAGATGGTTAAGTCGATGGGCGAACCTTTGAGCGATACGAACAACCCAGCGCTGGGCCCGGTCGTGTAGGTTTCAGTCGACTGCTCATAGTCGGGGGCCGCGATCGTCACGGAATAGGTATCTGGACTCCCTGACGAGCCAGAAGTGGCTTGTAATACGGGAGCATCCATTTCCCAATTCCCGTCGGCATCGGTCGCAACCTGCCTGCGGAAAATACCTCCACGTTGAGTTGTTCCAGAAACGGTAACTAGTGCTTCTGCAACGGGCTCACCGTCGTCAGTGTCAACGACCCTGCCGTAGATACGGCGACTGGGGCCAAGAAAAAAGCTCTCGTAAATCGAAGGCGTCTCGCCGGCAGCGCTGGATGCGTCGGTTACTTCTAGTGAGTAAATAATCGGTGCGAGGTTTCGCGTCTCGATCTGCAACTCATAAATCCCCGGAGAGATGCTGCTGAATGAAAAGACCCCCTCTTCGTCGGTCTGTGTTTCATTCACGGTTCCCAGCAGCCCTAGGCCGGGGACGCTAATATGGACTGTCGCGTCCCCAATTGGCTGCTGGAACAACTCGTCAAGTACTCGCCCTGACACAGATTCACTTCCTGCACGGAAATTCAGACCCAGCAGATCAGTCGTCGCAGTAATGTCGACATTGAGGTGGGGTGAAAATGAAGCACCGAATGTTGCGGCCCAAAGGTCATACGTCCCGGGACGCAAAACGCGGACGTCGTAATAGCCGTCAGCGTCTGTATTGATAGTTGCGACAGGCAGGCCATCTACAGCGAGATTGACGGAAGCGTTCTCAATAGGTGTAATTCCGTCAGCTTGGACAACTCGTCCAGATACTCGTGAGAGCGAACCGAGATTCCAGTCCTGGATAACGCTGCTGTCTTGCTCAGTCAGCGCAACTTGGTCTGCAAAACCAGAGACACCGGCGCTTGAACCGATCCAGACGGAATAAGAATCGATCGGTAGATTAACGAACTCGTAGTTACCGTTGTCATCAGTTTGTACCGCGTCTTCCGACTCGTTGTCTCCGACGAGGTTGACTCGGACGTGTGATACTCCTGTGCCGTTCTGGTCCGTTACGCGACCACTGATTCTCCCCGTAGTTGATAGCGTCACCGGCAACTCGGTGTCCTGGCCAGCGATAACCGTGACTGCTTGTGTTTGCTCGACGTAACCGTAACGGACAACCTGAATGTCGTAAGCTCCTGGTTCGAGGTCGGCAAACTGAAACACACCATCAGCATTTGTTTGGAGCGACGTAATCTGATTCCCTGCTTGCTGCACAACGATGAATGCGAATGGAATGGGTTCCTGTGTCGTGGTGTCTCTGACCGCACCATGCAAAGATCCTGATGTAACCATTGTCACGTCGCGAGTATTTTCACCATCGCCAATTGCGAGTCCGGTCTGTTGAGTGGTCGCGAACCCTGCCTTGCGAACCGTCAGTGTGTAGATACCATTCTCAAGCCCTTTCAATTGGTAAGTTCCATCCAACTCAGATTCGACGGATTGTGTGCGAAGAGGGTCAAGCGATGCGACCAGCAATGCTCCGGCTACGGGAGTCCCCTCGTCATCGCGCACTGTGCCACGCAACGATTCACCTGACGGAACAGTAATCGCCACCCAAGGTGGTATGTCGGTCGCAGATACCGTGACGTTCGTCGCTGTTGCCGTCGCGAAATCGCTATTGCCTCGTACGACCACGTCATACGTACCGTCAGGCAGCCCTGTGAACTCATAGCTACCATTTACATCCGTTTGGTCGATGAACGCGGCACCGTCATCACTCGCAATCGCGACCGTCGCATTTCGCACGATAACGCCGTTGTCAGCACGTCGCACCACTCCATGCAACTTCGCGCCGCGGGTCGCGTCGACTGTCCCGAGATCCACGTCATCGTCGACAATATCTACGACTATCTCCTGAGATAAAAGTAACCCTGGTACTTGTAGTTCGTAGTGCCCGGGTGCACAGTCAAACGAAAAATGCCCATTGGACAACGATTGTGAAACACACGCGGTCAACTGCATGGGGTCCCACAAATGCAACTCGACGCCTCCTGCCGCTTGATCTGAACCGTCCAGCTGCAACTTCCCTGTTACCAGTGGGTCCGTTGGGAAGCGAGTTTCAGAAACCAGCAGGTCGAGGACGTCTTGCAAGCGATAACTCAATCCACGCGATGCGGGAAAATCGTCCAACGTGCTGGAAAGAGCCTGCTGGTACTCAGTCCATGTATTGCCAATACGAGTTTGTATGGCAGCGAACGTCGTGTTCCACTCGGCGTCGCTGATTCCGTCAGGACGCAGTGTCGGCCCTAAGGCGTTCCACGGAATCGCTGCATCCGAAAATTCTGCGACTTCCAAGCTCAGGGAAATAGTCCCAATTGTGCCTGCCATGCCAAAGAGTTTGATCTCCCCAGTCGCCCCCGGCGGTAAGGTGCCAATCGGCGACTGTGAGTTCACCCCGAGCAGCAGAAGTTCTGTCCCATCGTATACGTTCGAATGGAATCCGAGTTGATCGGTGCCGTCAGAACCTAGAATCAGTAGCGGCACCGGCTGGTCCGTGTCACCAGTGTTTCGATACGTGATTGTTATTGGATACTCCCGACCCAATCGTACTCGGCTCGGTACCACTAACGACGTTTCGAGCCTCCCACGCGTTGCTTCAACGATTTCAAATGCGTTTGGCGACAACACTGTGGCACCATCGCTTCGCTTCACAGCCACGTCCGCTATCCGTGGGGCCTGCCCAATTAGGTCAAATGTTGCGTAGAGCACGCCCGATTCGACATACTGCGTTGTCGCAGTTGCAATCGTTGATCCGTCGGACACTAACATCGCAGTGGTTCCGACATCAAACCTCGCACCAACGATTGTAACGGTCACTTGCCCGGCATTGCCTCCGCGCTCCGGCTGAACATGGTCAATGCCGAAACTACGACTTCGCACATCAATGTTAAACGCTGTAGATGGTCGCACTTCATCACCATTCAGTGACACGTAGAATATTCCCGGCTTCGAGCCCGACAATGTCAGCACTTTCTCCATTTCACCGGAAGCCGTAGCCCGATTGTCAAAATCTTGCGACGTCGGTATTCGCTCGCGCGCTGCGAATACCCCAACATTTGCGTCAGCGTCAGCGGAAATCACAATCCGTATGTCGACTCCACTTGGAACGTCAACTCGATAGACATGTTGCCGCTCACGACTGATTGTGCCAGATTGAGATGCACCGACCGACAATCGGGCTATTTCAGTCTTTACCGTGGCCTGTGAAGCATCGGCGTTGTTCTGCAAATTCCGCCCTTCAAATACAGCGTTGTGAGAATTGGTGCGAACGAGGAAATAATAGTCGCCGGGTAGTACGCCTGGCAGCGTTACTTCGGCTGAGGCCCGATAGGATTGATTGGTGCCGAGATCACCTACATGAAGGAACTCGCCAAGGAGAATGTCGTCCGTTGTCCAAACGCTATCGGACGAAAGATAAACTGCGTCATGCCAAGAACCTTTTGCTGCTTCTTGTCCAACACTGCGCACCGTCCACTCGACCGTGACTTCGTCGCCTGCGATCCCAGCTGTTGGGCCGCTAACGGCAGTGACAATCAAGTCGATGTCGGACGCAGCGCCTTCGACAAATTCAAAAGCTCCCATATCAGCGTAGGTTCCACCTGCGGTGGGCATGCCTGTGTTGATAACACGAGGATCGTCGTAGCGGGGAGCACCATGCAAGTCCGTATCGGGCGCGGCCGTTCCATCCGCCGCATCGATCAGCGGACTGCCGTAGTCGAGACGATAGTTTCGTACGACAGCGTCTCGGTACTTGGGATCGACTGAAATGTTGCCATTGGTCCCCGTGGCGTCCGGAATGGCACTGTAGTTTTCGCCTTGGTCGGACCAGACGTTGCTGTAACGAATCGTTGCAGCGGTGTTTAAACCATGCTCGACGCCAAACGCCAAACTGTTGCTGACAATGGAATTGACTAGTTGATAGTCACCTCCATGTCCGAAAACGCCGATTCGATTGTCGTCGAATGTACTGTTCAGGATCGTTACCGTGCCATCGATTCGAATGCCGCGATCTGCGCCGGCAATGACCGAGTTGACGATCTCGGCGCTACTAGGCTCTCCGACGTCGCCAACGGTGATGCCTTCAAAGAAGGAATCGTAAATACGGCTGTTGGTGATGGTCGCCAACCCACCTTCATTGATGGCGATGGTTGCTGTGCGGCTGTTCGATAGACCATTGGGACTGCCGCCGCCGTATTGCAAAATCGTGTGGTCGATGTTCGCGGTTCCACCATCTACGAAAATGCCTCGCCAGTCGCCCGCCTGTGGCTTTGCGCGGGTACCGTTTCGATCAATGTCGCCGCCGACGGTATCGTCGTGGATGGACGTGAAGTAGATCGGCTGGGCGACGGTTCCATTCGCATTGAGCGTGGCATTAAGCGGAATGGTCAAGTCGGTCAGTTCACGCATCTTGACGATCGTGCCGGGGGCAATCGTCAAGGTGACGCCTTCGGCAAGTGAGATGTCGTCTTCAACAATCACCAAGCCGTCCCAAGTCGTATCGCTCGTGATTTCGCCCGATAGATACGCGATGTTTGCCAAGGTGAATGTTGCCGAGTACTGATCGCGTCGCGCCTCGCCAACGACGCCGTCGCGATTCTGATCCAAGTCGTCTCCACCCTGACTCTGAATGCTCGGCGCCAGAACCATCTCGTAGAAACCGTAGACGTTCAGTGCGTCGAACACGACTTCAAGCGTCGTCGAGTCGGTCCAATTCGCGCCGGTGACGGGAACTTCACCAACCGGTCCAGTGAACCGCACAACATCTTCGTCTGGATCGAAGCTCGACGTGTCCATGGGGCGATCGAAACGGAAAGTGATTCGGTCCAGCGGCGGGGCGATGAAGCTATCGGGAGTGTGCCCCACGATTCGAGGCGGCAGGATCGTCCAGGTCGCCCGATACGCATCGTCCGATGACTCGCCTCGGACCCCATCGGCATCCACATCGAGTGTTTGACCGGATGCGTTGGGAATATCCGGGCTTAATGACAGTTCGTAGTCGCCAGCCGTGGCCTGTGGTGGGAAGACGAGTTCCAACTGGTAGCCATCAAGCCATTGAGCGTTCGTTATCGGAAATGCTCCGTTGGGGCCTAACGCACTCAGGATCATTGTCGCTGGGTCGGCGGCGCTGGTATCCATGGCTTCGCGGAACGCGAAGACAGCGCGATCGACGCTCTGCTCCAATTCGCCCGTCGGGCGATGACCGACGGCGCGGGGAATTCCATCGAACTCCAAAGCACCGAGATCGTAAAACCGAAATTCGCCGGCACCTGTATTGGCAGCCGCTTCGTCATCGACACGCCACCGAAACGCAAAATCATCCGCAGGTGCGCTCTCGCTGGTGCCCGCATCGATCGCAGGAGATCCCGCCTGCAATCCAAAGTTGCCCGCACCAGGATCGATGTACAGAGGATCCTCGGAAAGGTTGCCGCCCAGGTTCGTCTGGCTAAAGACTCCGTCGTAGTCACCGTCCGTGGCGGTTGGATTGTAGACATCGTTGAAACGAATGTCAGTGGCCGACGCGCCACGCACCCAGATTCCCGCTTCTCCGCTGTGTGTAATCAAGTTATTGAGCAAAGTGGCTTCGGCGTCCAGAATCGCAACACCGCGTTCGTTTCCATCAAGCGTATTGTTGACAATCGTCGCAACCGAGTCGCTCTTGATGTAGATACCCGCGTTGTCTTGGCTGGTATTGCCATAGATGATGCTGTTGGAGATCTCCAGCGTCGCGCGGTTTTCCAAGAAGATTGCATTCGCGGCGCCATCGCTGAACAAGCTGTTTTGCACAACTGACCCGCCACCGTCGAGATGCAGCATGCCGTCCTGCAATCCGTATCTCATCACCAAGTGGTCAATGAAGTTGCCGGTACTCTCCAGGCGAATATTTGGCCCGCCGTTTGGCCTCGGCGAGGAAGCGTCCGCGTCGCCGTTGGTATCACCACCGGCCGTGTCGTCACGAACGTCGGTAAACACAACCGGAGCTGCCACGGTCCCAGTTATCTGCAGGTTGCCTTGGACGATTAAATCGTTCAGGCCGCTGTCCACTTTCACGACTTGGCCTGGGGCAACGGCGAGCGTGATACCGGTGGGGACTGTCACGTCGCCATGCAGCACATAGACGACCTCTGGATTGTTCCAGCGGCTGTCCTGCGCCAATGTCCCGCCATCGATCAAAGCACCGTTGAACTTGTTACCCGTCGCATTGAAGCCGTTGATCTCCGGTCGCGACATCAAGTCCATGCTGATCGCCGCATCGTCGCTGTCGAGAAATGACGTGTTGGTGATCGTCGGATTGCTGTTTTCGATTCGCAGGCCGTGCCTTTCGGAGTCGCGAATCGTGCTGTCCAAGAGCGACAACTCGCCACCTTCGATCACCACGGCTCCGCCCGAGAAACCACCATAATTTAGCAAGGTGTGTTCAATCGTGTTATTGGGACCGCGCAGGATGATGCCGCCCCAATCGCCGCGATCCGGGGACGATTCGCTACCATCGCCGTTCGTTTCGCCGCCACGGGAGTCATCCTTTCCGCTGGTGAAGACCACCGGATTTGCTTCCGTGCCTTCAAGACGTAAAGTCCCGTCGACCTCCAATTCATGAAGGCCACTATCGAGTTTCACGACCTGCCCTGCAGCAACCGTTAGCGTGATGCCCTCGGCAACGGTAACGTCTCCGTCCAGCCAATACACAACATCCGGATCATCCCAACTCGTGTCGGCTTGAATCGTGCCGGAATCAAGCTGCACGCCATTGATTTCATTACCGGACGTGCTGACAGCGCGAATGTCCAGACTCGAACTGAGATCGGCAGTAATCGCAGGTCCCTGGCTGTTGGTGATTGCAACGTCGGCCACGATCAGACTACTGTTGTCGATGCGCATACCCGCCCGCCGCGACTGAGATACCGAACTGTTCGACAGTTCCAACGATCCACCTCCGACAACGACGCTGGCGAGACTAGCGCCGCCCCACAGTAGCTGAGCGTGTGCCAATTCGGCTGTGCCGCCAGCGCGTATCTCGATCCGCCGCCAATCACCCGCTTCAGGAGCCGTTGCGTTACCGTCCCCATTGGTATCGCCCCCAATCGTGTCGTCTTGATAGCTCGTGAAGACGATCGGTGCGGCCTCGGTGCCGACTGCCTGTAGTTCGCCCTCGACGATCAGGTCTCGGCTACTGCTGTTGAGTTTGACGACAGCGCCTGCTTCGATCGTGAGTTTGGCGGACGTTGGCACCGTGACGTCACCGGTGATGACATGGACATCATCGCCGCGCCAAACTGTGCCATCCACGAGGTCACCCGACCATTCCACAACCGCAAGCAAGAGTCGTGGTTCGAGTTGTTCGAACCGGCGATGTCGATGGCGATCAGACCTCGGTCGTTGTTTCGCCCGCCTGCGTCGTCTTTTCCTGTCCATCTGCGTTGCCTCCAACGACGGTCCGAGCCGGTAGACGTTCATGGGTCTAGAGCAACGCGAGGGTCGAAGTCTAGAATTCATCCGGCTCGAACCGCAGATCAATACAGTTCGCGAATGTAGCATCGCCGGTCATGACGAGCGGGCGAGAATTGGAGTCTCGCATTCAACGCCCGTCAGTCTAAAACGCAGCCGAGCGTTTCACAAGCAAAATCGGGCATTTCATCCGGTCTAAATGGAGTTGGTGTGAGATCGGCGGCAGAGAACTGCGCTGACGTGAACAGTGAATAATCGGCCAACAGAACGCTTTAACCTGCCAGTGACCGAACGACTTGATACGGTATCGTCCGGCCAGCGTGTCCGTTGACTAGCGTTCCCATGCCTCGGCGATGTCCTCAGCGAGCTGTTCTAAGAGCGAGTCGAGAGCTGACTCCACGTCGCCCTCGATTTCGAGAGCAGTCGGGGAACGCTGGGAAGCATTTTGGTGAACCTCAACGCTTGTCTTGCGGTAAGCGTTGATGTCTGTCGAAAATGCCGGGTCATCAAAGTTCAGCTCGTTCGTGTTGTCGTCGTTGCCTGAATCAGTGTCTTGCTGAATGTTCCACACGCCGGGTGTAATGGGTGGAAGGATTGGTAGCTCTTCGGGCGACTCGCCTTCGGAGAACCCACGATCATTTAGGAAGTTGATGATGAGCAATCCGTCAAAGGGCGCGATAATCCCGTCTCCGCTGACATCGTAGAAGTACAGGTGCTCGGCGGTTCGCACAGGCAGGACGCCGTTTGCCAGCGAGACTCGCGGATCATTCAACTCGTTGATAATGATCAACACGTCCAACGCCGCCACCGTCATATCACCATTCACATCCCGCACGTTGGCGTGATTCTGCCAGGGCGGACCAGCGACGACGGTCGTGACCGCTTCCGCAGCGGCGAGCTTTTGTTCGACATGACCGACATTGTCTGTTGCCATGCTGTAGAAGGCATAAGATTTCCCATCGTCGCCTTCGAAGGTTGCTGACGTGTCGCTGGTCCCGTTCAGCCACAACACGAACGGCCCGTCGTCGGTTGAGACATAAATGTCGTATGACCCAATCCCCGAACCGCCAGGGTCATCACTACCGAACCACGACACATTGAAGCTTAGGCCCACGGTTTCGGAAAGTGCCTCGACGTTGCTCGCAGGTTCGCCCACATCGATAGTATGCAGTGTCTCTGGTGTCAGGATCGGTTCGTTAACATCGAAAACGATTTGGGCCTGATTATGGATCTCGGTACCAGACAGCAGATCATCGTTCAATCGAACGTTGTAAGTGAAGAAGCCTTCGCCGTTGTGAATTGCTTTGTCATTGACCGGCAGGAATCCAGCATCAATGTCATCGGGCAATAAGCCCGTTAGCGGGTCGAGCGATCCAAAAGTTGCCGATAGCACTCGCGTTTCAAAGTCGACGGTCAATATAAGTGGCACTAACAAGTCGATGCCGTCGGGCCGCAAATCCAACGTCGTCTCGTAATGCGACAACCCAGGCGGAACATCGAACTCCAAGTTATTGAATCCAAAAGTTCCGAACTCGACGGTTGAAAGATCAAGATCTTCGTCAAGCGTGTCTGTCACAAACACTTCCTGAGCGGGCAATGTCGCGCCTAACTCAGGATCGTTCTCGAACTGGATCATGTAAGAGAACACCGTCGGCTGCAAAAACCCACCATCGCCAAACGCCGCAGGCCCAATTTTGTCATTCGGATCGAACGAGCTTTCGACACGAGTTTGCTGACTGCCGCCAGAGCCTCCGCCCGCCCAAGCCGGCAGCGGAACATCATCGGGACTGTTAACCATCGGGTCGCCATCAGCGCAATGTTTTACCTCGAACTGATAATCTTCGATGGCAAAGTCCGCATCGACACTCGCTTGAATGTAAAGGTCTCGTGCGATGTCACGATTCTTGGTGGCGGTATCAGCGTCTTCTAGAGCTGTGCCAACAGTAACGGCCAAGTCGAAAGTGGCTTTGATAACTGACAGTCCATCTGTTACTAGCCCAAGAAAATCGTTAAGTCCGCCCCATCCTGGAAGCTTTGATCCACTTACAGACTCGACAATTTTGATCGTGTCGCCGACTAACTGTCTGCCGACCTTTGCAATCTTTAGTAATGTTCCAGCGTTGGCGGCTGGAACATTATTCAGCTGTGCTTTACGAATCTCAAGGACAAGTTCCGTGCCAGTTTTTATTAGCGTGTCCATCCGCCTGATGTTGCTGATCACTTCGAATGCACGTTTTGCTTCATTATATTCGTTCAGCCCATTAAGTCCCACACTACTAATCGTAGAGAACTGCATCTTCTGAATTCGCAGATAAGCTTTCCCGAGACTCGCTACTAATTTTCCAGTTTGTCCGAGAAGGAGCCCGGCGTTTGCGGATCGAACGTCGTTCCCGGCTCCGGTGCTTTCTTGCCAAGCCTCAAATGCAAGCTCCCGGATGCGCACACTTTCTGCAGCTTCGCGATGTGACTCGATTGACGCAACACAGTTCCGCCCAGGAGGCAGCGGCGGCAAGGTTAGCTCGTTCTCGAAACGCTTTGCTTCTCGGCGACTGAACAGAGCTGACAAGATGCCACCCTCACCTTGGCCAGAAGGAGTCTCTGGATCATCGGGCGTAATTGCAAGCACGGTCGGAGCCACAACAAAGTCGACTGTTTGAATGTTGTCGGCCACCGTCACCGAAACACCATCAACCCCATCCGCGACGCTGCCGTCAGATTCTGCCAAGATTGTGAAGTCTCCATCGGGAAGTCGCGTCAACTCGAATTCACCGAACTCGTCTGTCGTAGCACTGTCAATGATATTTCCATCAGCGTCTTCGGCACGGACCGATGCATCAGCCACAGCGTTGCCTGAAGAATCCGTTATTGTCCCAAAGACCATGCTAGTTGAATCAACTAGCGCGGCGTCCAACGATTGCGAACTGGCTGTGACTGTGATCGCCCGCTGAATGTGCGTTTGCTTGTCGTTGGCGATAACAATGAAGTCGTAGGTGCCAGGCTTTAGACGTTGTAGTTCGTACTGCCCAGAAGCATCAGTAAACACCTGCAAGCCGTTGGTCGGTCCGCCGTTCTGTCGCAAGAAAACCGTTGCCCCGGCCAAGACTACACCGCCGACAGAATCCGTGATCGTGCCTGTGACGGTACCACCTGCCTGCATAGAGAAGTCTGTCGTAACCGTCGTCGTTGCAGTTGCAGTGACTTGCGCAAAGTCAAATGCAAATGGTTCGGCGATCGCGATCAACTCCAAGTGTGCGCCAGGCGGCACAGCGACCTGATAGAATCCGTTCTCGTCAACTAAGACTTCATGCAACTCAGGAGTAACGTCTCCGCTGACAAGTATTCGTGCGGAAGGAACAGGCAGACCAGTCGCGGCGCTCCTAATAGTTCCTTCGATCATGGAGCCACCGGCCACCAAATCGGCATCAATCGTTGGTGAACCGGTGGTAACGACAAGTCCAGTTTGAGACGAGAAGATGTGTTCCGGTGTGAATGCTCGAATGTCGAAAGTGCCCTCGGCAACGAAGTGAAATGTATAGTTGCCGCTCGAATCGGTTTGAGCCCTACCAATTTGCGCTGCTCCGGTGGATAATAAGACGCTCACGTCCGAGAGTGGTGTCGTTCCATCCTCATCATAGACCGTGCCACTAATCTGACCAATGATATCCAGACCGACACTTAAATCTTCCGATGGGCTACGCTCGGTTAAGGTCACAGGTCTTCGCGATATCCCAGATGCTTCACCAATGACAAGCTCGTACGACTTGAATTCCAAATCTGTAAAGGCGACTTGTCCATTCGAGTCCGAGATGGCGTCCGCCACGACTTCGCCGGCGTCCCAAACACGCACGATCAATCCCGACAGCGGTACCGCGCTAATGTTGCTGGTGATGGTTGCAGAAATCGAACCAGCCGCATCTAAATCGACGTTTCCAATTGACGCCATTTCCCCGGCGGCGAGCGTAACGCCCAGCGATTGACTCACGAAGCCTGACGCCGAAACATCCAGCGTTAAGCTGCCGGTGGGAAGTTGCGACAGGGTAAAGTTGCCGTCACTGTCCGCTTGAGTCACATCGATGGTTTCGTCACCAGAGCGGGCTATCACAATCGCAAGCGGCACGGCGGTTGTGTCGGTTGAAGCCCGAACCGTCCCGGTAACAGAACCACCCTCGATAAGTGTAAAGTTGACGTTGGTTCTCTGTTCCTCTTCACCGACTGAGACCGTTGTTCGTATAGTTGCGGCACCTGAGTTAGAGGCTTGTATCGTGTACGTTCCTGCGGCCAGCGCGCTGATCGCATAGTTGCCTTGTTCGTCGCTGTGTGTGCCTATTCCGACCGGCAGGCCCTTGTCGTCGTAAGCAATGATCATTGCATCGGCGATTGGAGTAGATGCACCGTCCGTGACTTGGCCTGATACCGACGCTCCATCTTCCAGCGAGAGATCCACGATGCGCGTCTCGCGCGTGCCTACCAGATTGATCCCCGTACGCCGACCTTGTCCAATCGCCGCGTCACGCGTGAACACTTCAAAGGTGCCCGCTGGCAAACCGCGCAGCGTGTAAGTTCCGTTGAATTGTGTTGTCGCAGTGTAGGAGCGACCGTCGGGAGTGAACGCCGTCACGACGGCTCCGACCACTGGTTCGCTGGTCTCGGCCAACACCACAACGCCTTGAATCGTGTTTCCATTGCGAGCGACAACGGTAACATCGTCGACGTCAGCATCAGCAACAGTCACATTGACATTCGTTCCAATGACGTAGTTGGCGACTCGCAAGTCGTAAGTGTCCGGTTCGACTTCGTAGAATAAGAAGCTGCCGTCACGTCGTGAAACTGTGGAATAAGAGCGACCGGAATCGCGGCCTTCGAGAACAATCTCCGCATCCGGCAGTGCAAAGTCTTGTGATTCAAGGAATACTCGGCCAGATACGGAAGTTCCCAATGCCGCACGGACTTCTTCGACTTCGAAGCGAAAGAGGTCAGAAACCGAATAGTTAAGTCCGAATCCAGGTGGCAAGACAGGAACATTGTCGGCCAGCGTCTGACGATAGTCGTCCCATGACACACCGATCTGCGATTGGACTTGCGCGAACAAAGCGTTCCAAGTGGTATCATCAAGTCCTGGAGGCCGCATGTCGGCTTCCGAGGCTTCGAAGTCGATCATTTCAGTCGTCGGGTCGAAGCGTTCCGCTGTATAACGCTCGGTGCCTTGTGACGAAGCAGTTGCGAACAATGTGATCGAGCCGCGGGCTCCCGGAGGAAGAATTCCGCTAGGTCCGTCGGGATTGATGCCGACTAGTTCAACGGATGTGGCTCGATCGAATTCATCGGATGACAACCCAATTGGTGCAAGTCCCGTGTTCGTGACTCGGAAGATCGGCGCGATCAAATCCGTGTCGCCATCGTTGTGATACTCGACTGTGAGGTTAAAGTCTCTGCCAAGACGCACACGGCTCGGCACGACGACTCCAGCGACCAGTCGTCCTGGTCGCCCTCCTTCCGTAATCTCGATGGCGTCTGTTAGTGTTGCGGTTGCATTTCCTGTTAGTACGACAGACAAGTCCGCACTGCCGACAGCAGCGGTCGATAAATCGAATGTGGCTTGTAAGTGATCAGCTTGAAAGAAATGAACGGAAGTCGCTTCGATGTCAGTTCCCGATTGATCTTTCAAAACGACGCTTGCGTCAGGAGTGAATTCAGCGCCACCGATCGAGAACGTAACGAGCCCGACGTTGTTTGCCTTTGATGGTGTCACTTCGGATACTTCGAAATCCGTTGGATCGAGTCGTAGCGCAAACGTCTCGCTGTTCGGCACGCGACTGCCATGCACGAGTACAAAAAACTCGCCGGAGTCCGCGTTGTCGATTGTGATTGCTTGATCCGCTTGATCGAACCGAATGCTGCGTTGGTCGAATCGTTGGCGTGTCGGAACGTCACCCCGCAAAACATACAACTCGTTGGCCACATCATCCGGCCCATCCAAGCTGACACGCACTGATGCTTCGCCCAATGTGTTCAAGCGATATGCAACAGAGTCGCCGCTGCGCTCGAGTCGTCCGATCACTTCATCGCCAAGAGCAAGCGTTGGCAAATCAAGCGACAGCACGGAGTCTGATGCTTGATTGTTGTTAGCCAAGTGCCGTCCCTCGAATACCGAGTTGTCAGCGTTTGTCCGCACCAACACGTAGTAGTCGCCGGGTAATACGTTCGGCGCCATGAACTCCAACGACGACTCGTACGCTTGGTTTGTGCCAAGCGTCCGTTGTATCACCGCATCTCCAAGGATCTTGTCGTCGAGCGATAAGAGTTTGTCGGAGGAAAGATACACTCGATCGCGCCAACTGCCTGATACGATGCCAGTGCCGATGTTTCGTCCTGACCACGCAACGGTAAGGATGCCACCCGCGATACCGGATGGCGGTCCGGAGATCGTGCTGACAACGAGATCGAGGTCCGAATCGGCTCCCTCGACGAACTCAAATGCTCCAATGTCCGCGAAATGATTGTCGGGAGTGATGATTCCTGTGTTTGCACTGCGCGGGTCGTCGAAGCGCGGTGAACCGGACTTGTCATTGGTCGGCGCCACCGCACCATTTGCAGCATCGATGACGGGGCTTCCAAAGTCGAGCCGATAGTTGCGATTCTCTGAATTGATAAACCGCGGATTGATCGACAAGTTGTTATCGCTGCCAATTGGATCAGGGAAGCCGCGAGTATCGCTGCCATTCGGGGTATAGATGTTCGAGAAGCTAACGGTTGGATCAGGGTTGATGTCGTTGTCGATGCCGAATTCAATGCTGTCGATGACGAGTGAATTTACGACGTTTAAGGTGCCGCCGTGACCGAGCAGCCCAATGCGATTGTCGTAAAAGGTACTGTTCAGGACTTCGACTTCGCTGCTGCTCAACCACGCCACAACACCGCGATCTGTGCTCTCAATAACCGAATTCGTGATTGTCGTCAGACCGCCTTGCACGAGTATGCCGTCAAAGAACGATTCGACGATGTTTGAGTTCACAATCGTGACGGAAGCATCACTCCGCGTCCGAATGCTTGCCGACGCTTGCCACGAACCAGATGGGCTGCCTCCTCCGTATGCAAGCGTCGTGTGGTTGAAGTTCGCTGTACCACCCGCGATGTCGATTCGTTCCCAGTCTCCGGCAAATGGTTCGGTCCGCTCGCCGTCTCGATTTGTGTCGCCACCCACGCTGTCGTCGACGACTGAAGTGACGACGACTGGTTGGGCTGCGGTTCCATTTGAGTTCAATGTCGCTCCGGATTCAACTGTCAAGGAAGTCAGACTTTCTAGCTTGATGATCGTGCCAGGAGCGATCGTTAGCGTGGCTCCTCCAGTGATTTCAACATCTGCCTCGACAATGACGATTCCACTCCAAGTCGTATCTGAAGAGATCGCTCCAGACACAGTAATGATGTCCGCCAAAGTGAAGTTGGCTTGGTAATAATCGGACGGTACTTCGCCCGCAATCCGATTTTGATTCTGATCCAGCAAGTTGTCGCCGATATCAATAATGTTGGGACCAATGATGAGCTCATAGTAGCCCAGCACATCTTGCGCGGCGAAGTCCAAAGCAAGCGTGCGCTCGTCAAGCCAGCGCGATCCCGAAACGACAACACTTCCTTCAGGTCCCTCGAAGCTGATGATATCTTCAGCGACGTCGAATGTGCTCACGTCCATCTGACGATCGAATGTAAGAGTCAACTGACTGACTGTAGGATTCACGGACCCAGAGGGATCGTGGTGCAAGATCCGCGGCGGAACGATGGTCCATGTGCCCGCGTATTGATCATCGCTGGCTTCGCCACGTTGCGAATCGACGTCGATGTCGAGTGGTAAGCCGTCAAGATTGTTAATCGTGGGAGCCAGCAAGAGTTCGTAAGTACCGGCTGCGGCTTGTGGTACGAAAGTAATGGCGAGTTGCGAGTCGTTCAACCACTCCGATCCTGTGATGACAAACGAGCCGACGGGACCAGTAGCGGCGAGAATGTCATCGGCAAGGGTGAAACTTGAGCGATCCATCTCGTCGCGAAAGGTGAAGACTGCGCGTTTGACAATCTGTGCCACATCGCGGACAGGACGGTGACTGACTTGTCGCGCGCGATCTGACACTTCGAGAGCGCCCAAATCGTAAAACGGTTCGGGTCCGTCACCGGTATTATCAACCGTAGGATTGTCGACTCGCCAGTTGAAATCAAAGTCGTCTTGCGGTGTTCCGCTGCTGGTGCCGGCGTCAATGACTGGCGAATCGGGTTGCAGATGGAAGTCGTTGGAAGAGAAATCGACGTACATTGGATCAACCGAGATGTTTCCATCAGTGCCCGTGAGGTCGATCAGCCCACGATAGTCAAGGATGTTAAAGCCGCGATTGAAAACATCATTGAAATTAAGATCCAAATTGGCTCGATTCGAGCGACTGATCCCACTGCTTGCATGATTTGTGATCAAGTTGTTTGTCGCGGAAACGAGCGTGCCTAGCCCATCGGCTTCGACTCCGGTATTGTTTGCGACAAGTGTGTTGTTGGTTAGCGAGACAGTCGACCGATTGTCGGCTCGAATTGCCGAGAAGCTGTTTCTCGCGATGATGCTGTTGCGGATGTCGACGGTTGCGCGATCCGTGACATGAACGGCGTGGTTGCCGGATTCGATGATCCTGGCCGCTTCGAGTTCCAATGTCGCATCGACGACCTTGACCGCGCCTTGGTTTGCACCTGCGAAGCGCACTTCGACTCGAGACAACAAGTTGTTGACGCTGCCAGGATCGAATCGAATGCCACCCCAATTTCCTCGACCGGGTGAGTTGGGCGAATTATCGAAGTTAATTCCATCGACCGTATCGCGCTCAGAGGTAAAGACGATGCGCTGGCTGGGTGTCCCCTCGGCATGGAGTGTCCCCTCGACAATCAGTTCGATGTCGGCGAAGGCTTGTGCTACGACGACTTGCCCCGCGCCGATCGTCAGCCTTTGGCCGGACGCAACGGTGACATCGTTCGTCAGAAGATACGGCAGACCTGGGTTGTTCCACGACGTACTCGCATCGATCGTACCCGAATCCAACGTCAGCGCGTTCTTACCATTATTCTGCAGGGTGACGCCCGAGATCGCCGGATTCGACGCCAGGTCCATGCTGATCGCGGCGTGAGAATTATTCTGTAGCGTGATGTTTGTGATGGCTGGGGTGCTACCGGTAATGCGCATGCCGGACGTACCAGACTCTCGTACCGCGCTGTCGCTCATCGTCAGTTCACCGGAGGCAAGGAGCGCGGCAGTGTTGGCACCGGCGTACCGAATTTCGACGTGGTCCAGTAGGTTCCTCGTGCTTCCTGCGTTCAAACGCACGCCATCCCAGTTGCCGCGGCCAGGACTGTTCGAGGTATTGTCGATGTTGTCTGGAACCGTGCCGTCGCGTTCGGATGTGAAAATGACTGGAGCTGCGGCTGTTCCATTGGCGATCAATGTGCCATCGACCAGCAACTCGTCACCGAATGCGTGCCGCCCTGCCACGACCTGGCCAGCACCAACCGTTAATGTCTTTCCGGTCGGCACCGTCACATCGCCCGACAAACGGTAGGGGATGTCAGGATCGTCCCAGAATCCATCGCCAGGCAATTCCCCTGCATCTAACGCCAGCGCATTCACGCCGTTGTTTTCCAAAGCGACGCCAACAATGGACGGATTCGAGCCCAGATCCATGCTGATCGCGGCGTGAGAATTATTCTGTAGCGTGATGTTTGTGATGGCTGGGGTGCTACCGGTAATGCGCATGCCGGACGTACCAGACTCTCGGATCGCGCTGTCGCTCATCGTTAATGCGCCGGATGTGACGAGCGCCGCAGCCCCATTACCGGCGTAACGGAATTCGACGTGGTCCAGTAGGTTCCCCGTGCTGCCTGCGTTCAAACGCACGCCATCCCAATTGCCGCGGCCAGGACCGGTGGAAGCATTGTCGATGTTGAACGGAATCGAACTGTCGCGATCCGATGTGAAGATAATCGGGGCTGCGGTTGTGCCGTCGGCGATCAGCGTGCCGTTGACATGCAACTCGTCACCAAACGCGGCGCGTCCCGCCACGATCTGGCCAGCACCAACCGTTAATGTCTTTCCGGTCGGCACCGTCACATCACCGGTCAGGCGGTAGGGGATGTCAGGATCGTCCCAGAACCCGTCGCTGGGTAGTTCCCCCGGGTCCAAGGCTAACGCGTTGGTACCGTTGTTTTGAAGTGTGACGCCCGAGATTGACGGATTCGACGCCAAGTCCATGCTGGCTGCGCCGAATGTGTTGTTCTGCAATGTTATGTTGGTGATCGCCGGATTACTGCCTGTAATCCGGATCCCAAACGTGTTGGATTCCCGAATGACGCTGTCGCGCATCGTGAGCCCACCCGCTGTAATCAATGCGGCTGTGACTGCCCCCGCGTGCCGGATTTCGACGTGGTCCAGCAGATTCCCCATGCTTCCTGCGCTCAACCGTACACCGTCCCAGTTGCCTCTACCGGGAGCACTCGAACCATTGTCGATGTCGATGGCAATGGAACTGTCGCGTTCGGATGTAAAAATGACTGGAGCTGCGGCTGTTCCATTGGCGATCAACGTGCCATCGACCAGCAACTCGTCACCGAATGCGTGCCGCCCTGCCACGATTTGGCCAGCACCAACCGTTAATGTCTTTCCGGTCGGCACCGTCACATCACCGGTCAAGCGGTAGGGAATGTCAGGATCGTCCCAGAACCCGTCGCTGGGCAATTCGCCTGGGTCCAAGGCCAGTGCGTTCGTACCGTTGTTCTCCAAGATGACACCAACTATGGACGGATTCGAGCCCAGATCCATGCTGATCGCGGCGTGAGAATTATTCTGTAGCGTGATGTTTGTGATGGCTGGGGTGCTACCGGTAATGCGCATGCCGGACGTACCAGACTCTCGGATCGCGCTGTCGCTCATCGTTAATGCGCCGGATGTGACGAGCGCCGCAGCCCCATTACCGGCGTAACGGAATTCGACGTGGTCCAGTAGGTTCCCCGTGCTGCCTGCGTTCAAACGCACGCCATCCCAATTGCCGCGGCCAGGACCGGTGGAAGCATTGTCGATGTTGAACGGAATCGAACTGTCGCGATCCGATGTGAAGATAATCGGGGCTGCGGTTGTGCCGTCGGCGATCAGCGTGCCGTTGACATGCAACTCGTCACCAAACGCGGCGCGTCCCGCCACGATCTGGCCAGCACCAACCGTTAATGTCTTTCCGGTCGGCACCGTCACATCACCGGTCAGGCGGTAGGGGATGTCAGGATCGTCCCAGAACCCGTCGCTGGGTAGTTCCCCCGGGTCCAAGGCTAACGCGTTGGTACCGTTGTTTTGAAGTGTGACGCCCGAGATTGACGGATTCGACGCCAAGTCCATGCTGGCTGCGCCGAATGTGTTGTTCTGCAATGTTATGTTGGTGATCGCCGGATTACTGCCTGTAATCCGGATCCCAAACGTGTTGGATTCCCGAATGACGCTGTCGCGCATCGTGAGCCCACCCGCTGTAATCAATGCGGCTGTGACTGCCCCCGCGTGCCGGATTTCGACGTGGTCCAGCAGATTCCCCATGCTTCCTGCGCTCAACCGTACACCGTCCCAGTTGCCTCTACCGGGAGCACTCGAACCATTGTCGATGTCGATGGCAATGGAACTGTCGCGTTCGGATGTAAAAATGACTGGAGCTGCGGCTGTTCCATTGGCGATCAACGTGCCATCGACCAGCAACTCGTCACCGAATGCGTGCCGCCCTGCCACGATTTGGCCAGCACCAATTGTCAACGTCTTGCCTGCCGGCACCGTCACATCACCAGTCAAGCGGTAGGGGATGTCAGGATCGTCCCAGAACCCGTCAATGGGCAATTCGCCTGCTTCCAACACCAAAGCGTTGACGCCATTGTTTGTGAGCGTGACCCCGGTTATCGCAGGGTTCGAACCGAGGTCCATGCTGGCCGCGGCGCCTGAGTTGTCTTTCAACGCGACTCCCGTGAGCGTAGGGTTGCTGGCGTTGAAGTGGATCCCGGTTGTCGATGATTCACGGACAGTCAAATTGGTGACCGACAAATTGCTCTCGACAACCAGCGCCGCATTTGCCACTCCGGCGCCAGCGTAGCGCACCTCGATATAATCGAGAACATTGCCGCTGCTGGTCGCGGCAAATCGCACGCCATCCCAGTTCCCTCGGCCTGGCCCCGTCGAGCTGCCATTCGTATCGACGTCGTCGGCTGTGCCGATTTCGCCGTCGAGTCCGCTGTCGTCGCGTACGGATGAGAAAACAATTGGCGAGCCAGTTGTGCCATCGGCAATGAGGGTCCCTTCAACCAACAGCTCGATCCCATCAAAGACCTCTGCCTGTACCAAGGTACCCGGATCGATCGTCAGCGTTGAACCGGGGGGAACGCGTACATCTGACGTGAGCCGATGAACATCTTCGCTAGTCCAGACGGTGCCGTCAGGAATGTCACCTGCCCAATCGACGACCGCGAGTAACAATCGCGGTTCGAGTTGTTCGTATAAACGCAGCCGTCGTTGGCGTCGATCTAAGTTTGTTCGATGGAGTCGTGCTGCCCACTTGCGTTGCTTTCTCTTGATTGCCATTGCTGGAACCTCGAATTGGTTGGCGCCGACCAAATCGCTCGACGCAAGTAAGGTGAGTCTCCTAAGAAAATCCATCGGACCGATGGATGACGGAGTTTGCAAAGCAAGCATCGCCATTCATGACGAGCACTTGAGCCATCGACTGCGACTGACTCTACCCCCACCAGTCTAGTGATCGAAATCACCCGATACAATCAAAAAACCAACTCGCCCATGCCCCCTTTTTGTCACGTCACCGGCGCGGTATCAACGCTGCATAACTCAACCGCCCCTTGCCGAGGAGGAGCAACCTTGTACGACAAACAAGCCTTGATCAATTTGATTCGTGAATACGCGCTCGAGTTCGGCGACTTTACGCTCGCGTCGGGCAAGAAGGCGTCGTTTTACTTGGATTGCCGCAAAGTGACATTGCATCCGCGCGGTGCGAATCTGATCGCCGAAGGGATTCTTGAGTTGCTGGGTGATGACCTGCCGCAGGCCGTTGGCGGTATGGCGATTGGAGCCGATCCCATCACCGCGGCTGTGATCACAGTTGCTGGGCAACAGAACAAACCCATCAAGGGTTTCATTGTCCGCAAGGAATCCAAGGAGCATGGCAAAGGCCGCGATGTCGAGGGGCCTGTCGAACCCGGCGACACGGCGGTGATCGTGGAAGACACCACAACCACCGGTGGAAGCTCGCTGAAGGCGATCGATAAAGCCGAGGCTGCTGGGTTGAAAGTTGTCGGAGTGATCTCGATCGTTGATCGACTCGCAGGTGCGGCCGAGATCTTTGCCGAGCGAGGATATCCGTTGCGGTCGCTGCTGACGATTCGCGACTTTGGCATCGAGCCTGAGACCGGCGAGTAGCCGTTGCACTGGCCGGCCCTTGTCAAGTTGTATCGCCAGCATCCTACGTCGCAGGCGTTTCGCTTTCCTTGGCAGCGGGATCACCAGCGAAGCGGATCATCGACTCAGGCAGTTCGACACCGCCGATGTCTTTCATGACTTGCATCATGGGAGGCAAAGTCTTGGCCATGCCGCTGATGAAGTCGGCTGTATTGGTCCGACCGTTCTTGCCGCCATTTTCCCACACCACGATCTTGTCGAATTTGATATTCGAGATTGCTTTGGACGATGCTTCGGCCAAGTTGTCGAGGTGTTCGAGCATCAGCATCTGGAACGCTTCCTTCGATCCACCGCAGGCCGCGACGATCTGTTGCAAACCCTGTCCCTTTTTGGCCAAGATCTCGAACTGACCGCGTGCCTCCGCATCGAGTTTCGCGAAGATTGCATCTGCCTCGGCTTGAGCGTTGATCCGAACTCGCTCTGCGGCTGCTTCGGCATCGACGATCATTTTGGCCTTTTCCGCTTTCGCTTTCGCTTCCAGTTGGGCGCGTTGTTCGGCTTCGATACGTTCGGCCTCGGCGATGGCCGCCTTGGCCATGGCCCGGTTTTGGACTTCCAGAACTGCTGCCTCGGCCTCCTTCTTGCGGCCTTCACCTAGTTGGAACGCCTCGGCGCGGCGCACAGCCAATTCGGCTTGCGACGCAGCGATCTTGGCCTGCGATGCGTTCTCGCCTTCAATAGCAACCGCATCCGCATCGGCAACACGAATACGCATTTGACGCTCGGCATCTTTCACCGCCGCCTCGCGTTCGAACGCGGCTTCCTTCTCGCCGACTACTTGCTCTTTTTCCAGATCGGCAACACGGACGGCTTGGTCGCGTTGTGCTTCGCGAGTACCGATCGATTGATCCCTTTGGGCGTTGGACACTTGAATGGCTTTGTCGCGTTCCGCCGCGGCGACACGGGTTTCGCCCATCCGCTCGTTGTCGGCAACATCACCGCGTGCCTTCTGGATCGCTTCTGATGCTGCCTTTTGGCCAATCGCGTCGATGTATCCCGACTCGTCGGTGATGTCCGTGATGTTGACGTTGATCAGCTGTAAACCGATCTTGCTGAGTTCGGGTTCAAGCGAAGTTTGAATGTGTTGTAAAAAGGTGTCTCGATCGCGGTTGATCTCTTCGATTCCCATCGACGCGATGACTTGGCGAAGCTGACCGAAGATGATTTCTTCGGCCTGCTTGCGAATCTCGCCCACGGACAGACCCAGCAATCGAATAGCCGCGTTCTGCATGACGTCCGGCTTTGTGTCGATTGCGACGGTGAATACGCTAGGTACATTGACGCGGATGTTCTCCGCGGACAACGCACCTCGTAAAGGCACTTCGATCTGAATCGGTTCCAAACTCAAATAAGCGTAATCCTGGATCAGCGGAACGACGAACGAGGCACCACCGTGGATCGTGCGAGACGCTTTGCCCTTCCCTGTTCGTCCGTAAATCACCAACACCCGATTGCTGGGGCAGCGGCGATAGAATTTGGCGATCGCCATGAACAGCATCACGCAGATCACCATCAGAGCGAGTACACCGGCTCCGACCCAACGAACCCAGGGATCGCTAATGGATTGGCCTAGCAAAAGAATCGATTGCATATCGAGATCTCCTCGTTCATTTGGGATACATATGGGCGCCGTCAAGGCGCTGCAATGGTGATTGCTCTAGGCCGTCGTCTCGGCCGATTCCACGAGCGGTTCAACTTCCAACGTATTGCCGCTGACAACACGGACTACAACAACCTTAGCACCTGAACTAAGTTTCTCGCCGTTAGAAGTTACCGCAGCGAACTCCTCTAACCGATCCTGAATCTTTAGTTGCACTTTCCCTTGTCCGTCGTTGTTGGCTGGCACGGATACATTGACCGTCGCGGTTCGTCCGATCGCATTAGTAATGCGGAGGTTACCGGATTGGCCCAGGCGATAAACGGCTCGCATCAAGTAGTACACTCCGTACAACGCAGCCAGACCCGCCACGACGGCTATCGTCAATTGCGCTGGCGCCGACAGACCACCTGACTGGGCAGCCATCCCGCCAATTCCAAAGAAGGTCAGTGCCGCCACCACGGTCCTCAACGACAGAACACCAAACATGGATGTCGATCCGTGCGGATCTCCCACTTCGAGATCGCCGTCAAAGGCATCCGTTTCCAGGTACGAGTCGAAAGAATCTGGAACATCGTCAGCAACATCAAGCCCGTCATCACCGAACCCAGCAAAGGTCATGACAAATTGAAATGCCAGGATCGTTCCACCAACTACTGCACAGACTAGAAAGATCGTGGTCATTGGGCATACCTCTGAGCTTGGTGGTTGAGTCAAGCGTTATTCGCCGTCGGAAAGCCATTCTTGAGTTGGCGTGTCCTTGCGCATCATGGGGCACAAAGTTTAGGCTGTCAAACGGCTTAGCGGCTGTAGTTCGGAATCCGGCGAGAAGTTCGCGGGCAAACTCTTTTTGCGTGAATTACTTGCCAAGTGGCTCTGCGCCCTGCATCATCTCAGTTGTCGATTCCTTTCGTGAAGTTCCTTTCGCCGGAGATACCATGAGACCTTCGCATATTCGCCTGTTGACGATGTTGATCCTGCTCGGCTGTGCTTCACCCTTGCTGGCCGAGCCGCAACGAATCTCGCTGTGGAACAATCACGCACCTATTGACGACACACAATTCGAGGAAGCCGATGCTTGGATTACGGTGCACCGTGCGGATAAAGGAAACGGAACGACCGTTGTCATCTGTCCCGGCGGCGGCTATCGGGGGCTAGTTACCGGCGGCGAGGGACATGGAATTGCGCAGTGGCTGAACTCGCACGGAATAACCGGCGTCGTGCTTGAATATCGCCTTCCTGCGGGGCGACCCTATGTGCCGCTGCTCGATGCTCAACGTGCAATCCGAACCGTGCGCGCCAACGCAAAGGACTGGGGCGTCGATCCCAAACAAGTCGGCATCATGGGTTTCTCGGCGGGCGGACATCTTGCGTCGACCGCGGGAACACATTTCGATCAGGGCGATGAACACGCCACAGACCCCGTGAACCACTTCGGGTGCCGACCAGATTTTATGATACTCGTCTATCCCGTGATCACGATGGACGAGACGACGCATCGCGGTTCGCGAACCAACTTGCTCGGTGAAGAGCCGAGTGACGAGCTCGTCACGCTCTTCTCGAACGAGAAGCAAGTGACTGCAAAGACGCCACCGACATTCCTTGCACATGCGGTCGACGATCAACCGGTACCAATCGAGAACAGCCGAATGTTCCACGAGGCTCTACAGGCCCACCGCGTTCCGTCGAAGTTGCTGGAGCTGCCGTCGGGCGGCCATGGCCTGAATGGCTATCAGGGGCCGATGTGGGATGCGTGGCAGGAACAGTCGCTTACGTGGCTGAAGCAATTGCATGCCAAGAAGACGAGCTCCACCAAACGACCCGATACGCTTCGCATTGTCGCAGCAAAGCTCGAGCCGACCCGCAAAGTCGTCTATAAGAAGATTGGTGATCGCGAACTGCACTTGCACGTGTTTGAACCGAGCGACGCGCTGTCGAGCGATCGTCGGCCTTGCTTCGTGACGATTCACGGCGGAGGATGGACCGGAGGCGAGCCCCGCCGGATGTACCCCTTTGCGGATTACTATGCTCGATTGGGAATGGTTGGAATCAGCGTCGAATACCGATTGCTGAACCCACAACAGGGGACGACCGTCTTCGATTGTGTGAAAGATGGCCGCTCGGCAATCCGTTATATCCGTGCACATGCAGAAGACTTGCATGTCGATCCGCAAAAGATCATTGTCAGCGGCGCTTCCGCGGGCGGACACGTAGCCGTTTCAACCGCTTTGTTTGAAGGTGTTGACGAAGCCGGTGAAGCCACGGACGTTAGTTGTATGCCAAACGCATTGGTGTTGCTATTCCCAGTGATCGATACTTCGACGGCGGGCTATGGAAACGCCAAGATCGGCGAGCGGTGGCAAGAGCTTTCGCCGCTGCACCATGTGCGGTCCGATCTGCCGCCAGCACTGGTGTTTCACGGTACGGGAGACACCGTCACGCCGTTCGCCGGTGCGCAAGCCTTTCACAACGCGATGCTGAAGGCCGGCAACGATTGCCGCTTGGACGTACACCCGGATGGCGCTCACGGCTACCTCATGTTCGATCATGAACTTTATTTGGATACGCTGCGCAAGACTGACGCATTCCTCAAATCGAATGGCCTGCTGCCCTAGCTCGCCTGCCACAAGCACCCTCGTGACCGAGCAACGCTGATGACCGATAGTAAGTTTCAGGCCCGCGGCGTCATTCCGGCCTGCCTGATGCCATTCGACGCTGACTTTGAGATTGATGAACCGGCCTATCGTCGTCACTTGGACGATCTTGTCAAGGTGGATGGCGTCGCGGCAATTACCGTGAACGGGCACGCGTCGGAAGTACACGCGTTGACCTTGGACGAACAGCAACGATCCCTGGAAATCGCTCGCGACCAAGTTGGCGAGCGGGTCCCGTTAGTCTGTGGAATCTGCACGACCAATAACCGTGAGGCGGCTCGAATTTCGAACATGGCGACGGAATGCGGAGCGAGCGCTTTGTTGGTGTTTCCATCGGAGGTCCTTGCACTTGGTGGACGATTGCGCCCGGAGATGGCACTCTCGCATGTTGCGAATGTCGCCAATACGACCGATCTTCCATTGATCTTATTTCAATATCCGCTTGGCAGCGGGTTAGGCTACCCGCTCGAGACGCTGTTGATGCTTTGCGAGCGGATTCCATCGATCTGCGCGATTAAAGACTGGTGCAACGACCCGCCGCTTCATGAGCAGCATATCCGCGAACTGCATGCCCTCGATCGTCGAGTCAATGTTCTTACCACGCACAGCGCGTGGCTACTCGCGTCGCTTGTGATGGGCTGCGACGGCTTGCTCTCGGGCGCGGGAAGCGTAATTGCCAACTTGCAGGTTGCGTTGTGGCGAGCTGTACAACGAGGTGACTTGCGCGCGGCTCAAGCGGTCAACGATCGCATCTATCCAACGGTACGTGCTTTCTATTGCGACCCCGTGGTCGATATGCACAATCGTATGAAGGAATCGCTGATGTTGCTCGGTCGATTCAACGCCGCGCACGTACGCCCACCATTGATAAAACTTCCGTCAAACGAGCTGGAGCGTCTTGCCAACTTACTTCGCGATGCAGGGCTCACACCTTACTCGGTATACGAACCACTTATCTAGAGGCACAACCATGCCAATTCATTTACCCTCTCAAAGCCGCCGACAGTTCCTTTTCACGACCGCAAGTGTGCTCGGAACCGCGGTTGTGGCGACTCGCGATGTCCTGGCCTGGGATGTCGAAGACGATTTGGTCTACCTCCTGAACGACACGCACATCGGCGAGAAACATCCAGCCGATTCGCCCGTGCCGAGTCACTTGCGGCAAGTCGTCGATGAGTTAGTTGCACGGGACCGAAAGCCGGTATGTGTTCTCGTCAACGGTGATCTCGCCTTGAAAGATGGACAGCCTGGCGACTATCGGCATCTCGGTACTCTGATCCGCCCGCTGCAAGAAGCCGATATCAACATGCACTTAACTTTGGGAAATCACGACAACCGCGAAACATTCTATGAAGTGATGAGAGAACAGCGGCCTGACGCTGCGGTTGTGGAATCCCGCCACATCTCGATCGTGGAAACCCGTTTTGCCAATTTCTTTCTGCTTGACTCGTTGAAAGAGACGATGGTTACCCAAGGAACGCTCGGCCAGGATCAATTGAAGTGGTTGGCGATGGCCTTGGACCAGCGGCCCGCCATGCCGGCGATCATCGTCGCTCACCACAACCCGCGCCTTGGTGGTGATCCAAATCATTTCCCTGGTGGGCTCATTGATTCTGAGGAACTATGGAAGGTCCTCGCAACTCGTCCCCAGGTAAAAGCCTATGTCCACGGCCACATTCATGACAGGGGATTCGCCGAACACCAAGGCATCCACATTATCAACACACCAGCAACTTCTTATGTTGCTAATCCTGCACTCTCGACCACCGGTTGGACGACTGTCCGTCTGACTGCGACGGGCGCAACGCTCACAACACATACGACGGATGTCAATCATTCTTGGAATGGGCAATCGCGGGAGCTTAGGTGGCGCAGTTAAGTGCGGCGACCGCAGATTTCGTCTTGTGCTGGGCAAGGAAGCATCATCTGCAACAGGCCGATAATCCGATAAACGGTTACTGGTTGCCGTCGTTCTGATTGGTGCCCGTAGCGTGCTAACAACGCTAGCAAAACGACAAAAATCGTTGTCTCGGTACGTTTTGCTCTGTTGAAAGTTCGCGGCTTTTATTACAAGACCCATCCCTGTTCCCGTCTCGGGGATCGATAACGCTCGCAGCTTAGTCCCGATTCAGAAAACTGAGCGTAGCCAACCGTTGAGGTCATCATGAACCAGCAAGCCCTGCTGACACTCTATCGCGCGATGTATACGGCGCGGCAGATCGACAAAGTCGAGCAGGAATTGACGCAACGCGGCGAAGCATTCTTTCACGTCGCAGGAAGTGGTCACGAAGCAACCGCGGCGCTTGCTTCGCATTTGACCGAAGCCGACTGGCTGCACTGTCATTACCGTGACAAAGCCTTGCTCGTCGCCCGTGGGCTGCCGTTGCGTTCATTCTTCGATACGTTTCTCTGCAAGGACCATTCTTCGTCGCGTGGTCGACGAATGAGCGGGTTCTTCAGCGATCCGAGTCTGCATATCCTTAGCATGACAACGCCGACCGGGAACAATGCTTTGCAGGCGGTGGGCGTCGCTGCTGCGGTAAAGGGCGACCCGGCGCGACCCATTGTTTACTGCGCCAACGGGGACGGCACCACTCAACAAGGCGAAGTTACGGAAGCAATTGCTGAAGCGGTGCGCGACCAGCTTCCGGTGCTGTTTGTTGTCGAAAATAACCAATTGGCGATTTCGACCACAACACGTGGTCGAACCTTCTTTTCGCTCCCGGATGGCGACGCTGAATCCTACTATGGACTGCCTATTCGACGCATTGACGGTCGTGATGCCGCTAGCTGTCTTGATCAGTTTGGTTCGATCGTAGATTCGATCAGACAGGATCGTAAGCCTCAGCTAGTGGTCTTGGAAGTTGAACGGCTGACCAGTCACACGAACGCAGACGATCAACGCGTCTACCGGAGTGCAGAGGAAATTCGCAATGTGGTTACCACGGGCGATCCACTCACACGGCTCGAAAACCGATTGCTTGCAGATGGTTGCGAGACAGCCACGCTGGCCGCACTGCGACGAAATGTAGAATCGGAAATTACAGCTGCTGTCGAAGAGGCGCTTGCGGGCTCGGACCCGACACCACAAATGTCTGCAAAGGCGGCGATATCGGTCGAGTTATCGCACCCATCCTACGAAGTGCGCGGCAACGAAGAAAATGCGACGCTGACAATGGGGCAAGCACTCCGAGACGTGCTCGATCATCACTTGGCGACGGACTCGCAAGTCTTCTTGTTTGGCGAAGATATTGAGGATCCCAAAGGCGACGTGTTCGGTGTGACGCGAGGTCTCAGCACAAAGTACCAGGGCCGCGTATGCAACTCGCCGCTCTCCGAATCAACGATCATTGGAACCTCAATTGGTCGAGCGCTCGCCGGCCAACGGCCTGTGGCGTTTCTTCAATTCGCCGACTTCTTGCCACTAGCTTATAATCAGCTCACATCCGAGTTGGCGAGCATGTTTTGGCGAACCGGTGGCGAATGGAAGGTTCCCATGGTCGTTATGGCGGCTTGCGGTGGCTACCGCCCGGGTTTGGGACCGTACCATGCTCAGACATTCGAATCGGTGATGACACATAGCGCTGGTATCGATGTGCTCATGCCCTCAAATGCGTGTGACGCAGCCGGTATGCTGAATGCGGCGTTCAAATCAGAGCGTCCGACGCTGATCTTGTATCCAAAATCGATGCTTAACGACGCATCTCGAGCAACTTCACCCAATGTTGCCGATCAATTGGTGCCGATCGGCTGTGCTCGTAAACTCAGAACGGGGCGTGACATCACTTTTGTCGCCTGGGGTAATACTGTTTCCTTGTGTGAGCGGGCGGCAGACGACCTGGAGCGTGCTGGTGTTGAAGTCGAGATCATCGATCTGCGATCACTTTCGCCATGGGACGAGCACATGGTGGTCGCGTCTGCGGAAAAGACTTCGCGGTTAGTTGTAGTGCATGAAGACAATCACACTTGCGGGTTTGGCGGAGAAATACTGGCAACGGTGGGCGAGAAGTCGCGTTTTCCCGTCTCGATGCGCCGGATTACTAGACCCGACACTTTCATTCCTTGCCACTATGGTAGCCAGATCGAGGTCATGCCGTCTTATCAACGAGTGTTGACGACTGCGGCTCAGCTACTGGACTTTGACCTTACCTGGGAACAGCCCGCTGAGCAAGAAGAAGGTATGTTCGACTTGCCGGCGATAGGCTCGGCTCCCTCAGACGAGACGGTCACGGTCGTCGAGTTTCTGACGCAAGTAGGTTCGCGTGTTGAGAAGGGCGACGTCGTCGCTTCGGTCGAAGCCGCGAAATCTGTCTTCGAGATGACTACGTCGGTTGCGGGAGAAGTTGTGGCCTTGCTTGCCGACGAAGGTGACAGCATCGCCGTTGGAAAACCACTGTTGCGCATTCGTGCCGATCAAGCCGTGGTCCACAAAAACGCCGTATTGCTCGAAGATCCAGGTGAACCGGTCCTAGTTCGACGACGACCGTCCGAACGATTGCCATTGCCTAAGCGATACGACCGCCGAGCATTTGATGTCGGGCTGTCGTCCGTCGAGGCGGTGACCGGGAATCGTATTGTCACCAATCGCGAATTGCTAACGGCAACGAACGACATGACGGTGGACGACATCATGCGGTTGACGGGCATCGAAAGCCGCAATTGGGTGACCGGGGAACAGAATGCCGTCAGTATGGCCGTGCAGGCAGCTGAAAGAACGCTCGAACACGAAGATCTACTCGTCGATCAAATCGATTTGGTGATCTGTAGCACAACGAGCCCGACATCGGTCAGTCCTTCGATGGCGTGCCAGGTGCTAAGCGGACTTACTCGCGGCAAGTCGAAGGCGATGCTACAGGCATTCGACATTAGCGCTGCTTGCAGCGGGTACCTCTACGCATTGCAAGCGGGATACGACTTCTTGCAAAGCAAGCCCGATGCGAGAGTCCTTGTCGTGACGACCGAAGTGCTCTCGCCGCTGTTGGATCGCAAAGACCTTGATACCGCGATCTTGTTTGGCGATGCTGCTTCGGCCACCGTGCTGTACGGCGAAAGCCATTACGAGAATGCCCGCGGTCGGCTCTATCGACCCGAGTTATCTGCCAAGGGTGAAGATGGCGGCACGCTGACCGTTCCTTTCCGTGACGGTGGTTTTATCCGCATGCAGGGCCGGAAGGTGTTCAGCGAAGCCGTTCGATCGATGATCGCGAGCCTGAATCGAGTGTGCCAACGAGAGGGCGTGGGTGTGAATGATCTCAACATGATCGTGCCGCATCAGGCCAATCAGCGGATCTTGGATGCCATCCAGCATCGTATCGATGCGACGGTGTACAGCAACATCCGCCGGTTCGGCAACACGTCGTCAACTAGCATTCCGCTTTGCTTGAGCGAAGTGCTGCCCAACGCCAAAAAGGGCGACCGACTCGGTTTGTGCGCTTTTGGCGGTGGATTTACTTTCGGTGCGAGCATTCTGGAAGCGACCTAAGTCACTGCTGACACATTACGATTTTCATCGTTGACTTCGTCGATTGTTCACGGCCTCGCAGGAGCGTATCGATTCAAGCCGGTTGAAGTTGACGCTGTAGTTGATTGGTTGGCGTAATCCGTTCTCCCGTCTCTCAAACTCGCGCTGTGTCCTCGACAACGCTCCTTTACTGGCCGTCAAGCAACTGTCGGACAAATTGCACTTGTGGCTTCCCGCCGCCGCGGATCGCTTGCACTTTGAGAAACTCGGCGACATACCTTTGCGGCTCCTTTTTCTCCGGCACTCGATAGTTGTCACCCTTCTGCAGAATCGGGCGATGATCGGGCATGCTGCCAAAATCACGCGTGCCAGCAGCTTGACATGGGAACCAGTGGCCCTTGCCTTCTTTGTCTTCTAAGTAGAACTCGGGATAGCAATGCTGCGGAATCCAGACGGTGCGGGCCGGAATCTTGTTTGCCCGGCACAACGCGATGAATAACGATGTCAGTTCTTCGCAGTCGCCGTTGCCATCGTTCAGTGCCGCGATCGCGCCTTTCAACGGTCCATTCACGTACTCGACGTTCTCGCGAACCCAATCGTACATCGCTTCTACTTGTTCCCACGCAGGTGCGTCCTCTTTCTCTTTCAAGATCTCGCGAGCGAGGCTACGAATCTTGGCGTGACGGCTCTCGATGAAAGGGCTGGGAGCGAGAAACTTGACGACATCACGAGGTACTCGCTTCGGAATCTCGAATTGCAGCGGATCGTCTGGTCCCAGAATCGAGCTTCTGATCACTTCGACTGTGACGTAGGCATGAGCCTCTTGTCCCGCGTTTAGCATCGGAATGGATATCAACATTTGCTTGACGCCATTATCCAGTGTGCGGTAGGCCAGATCTTTCACTTCTGGAGAAAGATCCTCTTCCAGCAAACGCACTTGCTGTTCTGGCCAATCGGTGGGGATCGTTGCAGTACCAAAAACCCCGGCACACGGACCCGCTGGCGCAGTGATGGACATGCCGACCTTCCAGCGTTGCACAAGTTGTTTATCGAGTTTGATGCCGTTGGCTTGCCCGATCGCCGGATCATCTTGGGCGTTGGCGATGACGGATGTAGCGATCAGCAGAATGGCGGCGATTCGTACTTTCATGATGGTTGTGGCTCCGATCGTGGCGGTTGGCGAAGGGATGCTACCGAGGAGCAAACGCGATGCCGTCGCCTCTCATTCTAGTCAGCCAACATTTTGGAGCGCATAAAAATAACCCGTCGCAAGCGATCGCGTTCAGGATTGCGCGACCAACCTACGACGGGTTCTTACCGAGGATTCGCCCAAGCGGCGACTTGCACCGTTAACGTAAATGCAACGCCGAATGTTATTCGTCTGTCACGAGTTACCGAGCGGCGGGTTGTGGACCGGGTAAAACTTCGGTGCTGACGGGAGGCAACATCGTATCGCCTTCATAGATCATTCCTGATCCATAGGACGAACTATACGAGTCGTAACTCCCAGTGCTGCAAGTGTCACACGAGGAACCGCGATTGAACCAGCTGAACGGTGAACCGCATGTTCGGCAACCGCTGCTCGCTGCGATCGTCATCATTGCGATGACCGTTAGGATGGTGAGCCTTTTCATGGCTAGTTTCTCCGGGAGGGATGGTTGTGCGGAGTAGGCGAGGTTGAAGGACAAGCAACTCTACATCACATGCAGTGATGTGCAAATTCAACGTCGATTTTTTTCTTCCACCAATGATGTCTTTTCTCAACACACGCATGTTTATCGAAAGCTACATTTGTCTACCCTCGGTATAGTCAACCCTCCATCGACCTCACATTGGTGACGCATTCATGAAGTTCCAGCGTTCATTGCGAGTTGGTATCTCCGTCCTGCTGGCAGCTACGGTCTGGGCCCTGTCCGCGCGATACGCGGATGCGGCCACCGATGGACCGGAACAAGTAGGCTCGACGGCTGTTTGCTGTGATGTGGACCGGGCAGATGATATTTGGCTCGTTTCAACGCGACATCTCGGCTGCCCTTGCTGGGACAAGAGCAGCAACGATGTCGACTTGCACGTTGAGCATTACGGTGGCAAGGGCATCGGCTGGCTCGAAGCATCTCTCGACGAATACCTGGCCAGTAGCGATCCGGCCCAACCAACGATGGTCTATGTCCCCGGAAACCGGGTTGATTGGAATGAATCCATCGAACGAGGCAGACATGTGCGAAACTCTGTTCTCGGTTGCAGCAATATTCCGCCGGTTCGCTTCGTGATTTGGTCCTGGCCCAGTGATCAAATTCACGGACAGATCAAAGATGTCCGCGTGAAAGCCGCCCGGACAAACGGCGAAGCACTTTACTTGGCTTGGTTTTTGTCGCAATGCGACCCCAACACGCAGCTCAGCATCCTCGGATATAGCTTTGGCTCTCGCGTGACTACCGGAGCGTTGCACTTGTTAGGGGGCGGCGAACTTGCCGGTCGTTCGTTGCCCTACGCCGAACCGCGGCGGGCACGTGTCGCTTTGCTGGCCGCAGCGGTCCACAACTACTGGCTTCAGCCTGGAGCCTGCCACGAGTACGCACTCTCGCAAATGGATCGACTACTCCTTCAATACAACTCGTGTGATCCTGTGTTGAAGCGCTACCGATTTGTCGAAAAACATGGACGGCCCGCCGCCTTGGGTTATACAGGCATGTACATCGACGAATCCGTGAACACGTGGGTCGAGCAAACGGACACTTGTTGCATCGTCGGAAAGTCACACGCTGAGTCCCGATACTTCAATTCCCCGACGTTAACCGAGGAGATTCGTGACATTCTGTTTGGCGGCTAAGGAGTGGGGTTTCGAATTGGGGATTTGGAATTTCAGATTCGGAATATAGATTGAAGGCAGTCTTCCCTTGATCTAAAGTCGAACCTCTGAAATCCCTATGTCTCGTCTCGCCTACCTGAACGGTCAGTTTATTCCCGAAGAATCAATCACGGTTCCAGTTTATGACGCCGGGTTCGTGCAAGGCATCACGGTTGCCGAACAACTGCGGACATTCGGCGGAAAGCTGTTTCGACTCGATCAGCACTTGCGGCGTCTGCAACGGTCTCTGGAAATCATCCGAATAACCGATGTCGATTTAATCTCACTTGGCAAAGCCGCTCAGACACTCGCCGAGCACAACCACCAGCTACTTGCTGCCGGAGATGATCTCGGACTTTCGTTGTTTGTTACGCCCGGCCCGTACCCAACTTTCGCACCGCCTGGTCCACAAAGGCCCACAGTCGGGATGCACACCTACCCGATTCCGTTCCATCTGTGGAATGGCAAATATGCGTCCGGCGAACGCCTGATCGTCAGCAGCGTGCGGCAAGTCCCAAACAACTGTTGGCCGCTGGAACTGAAGTGCCGCAGTCGAATGCACTACTATTTGGCCGATCGCGAGGCCCGTGAGCGCGAGCCCGACGCGCGAGCCCTTCTTCTCGATCAAGACGATTTCATTGCCGAAGCATCTACCGCAAGTGTGATCTTGTTTCAAGAATCTCAGGGATTCTTGTCGCCCCCACGCGAGAAGATCTTGCCCGGAGTAAGTGTCGGGGTTTTAGAAGAAGTCGCACACGAGTTGGGCATTGCATTTTCTCATCGCGACCTCACAGTCGAGGATGCATATCGCGCGGACGAGGTCATTCTGTGCAGTACTTCTCCGTGCCTGCTCCCGGTTATATCGCTGGACGGTCGACCCATTGGAACAGGATTCGCCGGGGCGATGTGTCAACGATTGACCGATGCCTGGAGCCGACTCGTCGGACTTGACATTGTGGAGCAGGCAAATCGATTTGCGAGGCGAAGCCCCGTCTGATCTAGCGCTTCTTTTTCGCGAGTTTGAGGACTGTGTCGAATTCTAACCTCTTTACAGGCTGGACCGAGAGCCGAGATCCTTTGCGGAGCAGTTCCATTTCTTTCAGGGCTGCGACGTTGCGCAAGGTGTCGAGCGGAAGTGGCTCATCAAAGATCTGTTCCAGTTTGATGTCAACCATAAACCAACGAGGATTCTGCGCCGTCGACTTCGGATCGTAGTGCTTGTTGTCTCGGTCCCAAGAGGTGTGATCGGGATAGCTCTCGCGAACGATCGTAGCCACACCAACGATCGCAGGCGGTGTCGCGTTGGAATGGTAGAACAGCACCTTATCGCCAACCTTCATCTCGTCGCGCATATAGTTCCGCGCTTGATAGTTCCTGACACCGTTCCAAAATGTTTTTTGCTGTTTCTCGGCGGCGAGATCTTGAATTGAATAGCTGGTTGGCTCAGTCTTCATCAACCAATACTTTACGGCTGCCATGATGCTGTTCTTTACTCCCTTTGTTCCTGTCAATCGTTTCGGAGGTTATACCAATGCTCGGCGTGTTTGGCATGCCCGGTCGGACCGAACCGCCTGTCTTCCGCATGATTTAGTTGCCAACAGCGGAAGTACCTTAGGAACACGGGAAAAATAACTTCGGCGAAACCAAAGTAGCCATCACACTCCGTGGGATGATTAGCAGAAGATATAGCGAAGTTGTTTTTCCCGTGTTCCTTAGTAGCGCTTCGCATGCTCTGCAGGGCTGTTTAAGAGATTTGCCAAGATCGCTGGCTGAGGCGACAGGCTTCGGAAACTCAAGTACAATTGCCGCACACCGCAATCGCCCGCTATTTCTCCAGAAAGAAACTCCATGTACAAAGCACTGCTGTTTGCTGTGGCCACGTGTGTGGTCGTTGGTCAGGTCACCGCCGACTCACCGGCTGCTGAGCCCTCGCTGGCCCCTACAAAGTTTGCATCGTCCGATTGGCCTTGGTGGCGTGGACCGGCACGCAACGGCATTGCCGCAGCAGATCAAACTCCTCCGTTAAAATGGAGCCGGACGGAGAATGTTCTGTGGAAGGCGCCGATTCCAGGACGTGGACATGGTTCGGTCACTGTGGTTGGCGATCAAGTTTATCTCGCAACAGCCGACGAGCAGGCGGACCAACAGATTGTATTGTGCCTCGATCGCAACACAGGTAAAGAAGTATGGCAGACGATCGTTCACGATGGCGGGATTGAGCGGAAGGGAAACAAAAAGGCATCGCAGGCTTCCACCACGATTGCCTGCGACGGCGAGCGGCTGTTCGTTAACTTCCTAAATCGAGGTGCCGTCTACACGACTGCACTCAGCCGCGACGGCGAACAGATCTGGCAGACGAAGATCACGGACTACGTCGTTCATCAGGGCTACGGTTCTTCACCCGCGATCTATGCTTCATTAGTAATTGTTTCGGCCGATAACAAAGGAGACGCGGGTGGAGCGATCGCGGCAATGAATCGCGCGACCGGCGAAATCGTTTGGCGTCACGCACGACCAGCGACGCCTAACTATCCGTCTCCAATTATTTTGAATGCCGCCGGTCGCGACCAAGTATTTCTGACCGGTTGTGATTTGGTGTCGAGCTATGAACCGCTCACTGGCGAAAAACTGTGGGAAATTGAAGGTGCCACGACCGAGTGCGTAACGTCGACGGTCACTGACGGGAATATCATCCTGACTAGCGGTGGTTATCCTAAGAACCACATGTCCGCAGTTCGTGCCGATGGTTCCGGTGAGGTCGTGTGGGAAAACAACGTGCGTGTGTATGTCCCTTCGCTGCTGCTTTACGATGGAATTCTCTTTGGTGTTGCCGACGCCGGTGTTGCGATGTGTTGGGAAGCGGCCACAGGCAAAGAGCTTTGGAAGGGAAGGCTTGGAGGAACTTTCAGCTCGTCGCCCGTGATGGTCGGGAAACACATCTTCGTCGTCAACGAAGCTGGCGAGGGCTTTGTGTTCACAGCCAATCCGAACGAGTTCGAATTAGTCGCGAAAAACCAGTTGGGCGACGAAGTCTTTGCGACCCCGACGATTTGCGGAAGTAGAATCTACATGCGAGTTGCCGAACAAGTTGGTGACGTCCGCGAGGAACGGTTGTATTGCCTTGGCGAGATGTAGATACCAAAGTCCTTCGGTAATCGGCAGCATCCCGTTCGGCAAACGCGAGACCAATCATGTATCCCTCACGCGTTGGATATCGACCTCGGGCTTATGAAGGTGGACCTCGATGCCCACGCCCTTCGTACGATCACCGTGCTAGGTTGACCAGTAACCGCCACGTGCGTGGTCATAGATTGCTTCGCTGCCGCGTCGGGACTCGTCGATGACTCCGTTACAAAACACTTGATGGCCCATAACCCAGGTGCTCACGGGCCAGCCCGTGAGCGATTCGCCATCCCAAGGGCTCCACTTACTCTTCGTCTCCTGCTCCTCGTTATGAATCGTCGCTGCCTTGTTGAGATCGACCAGCACAAGGTCCGCGTCGTAGCCCACCGCAATGCGCCCCTTATCGACGATATCCCAGACGCGAGCGGGCGCATCGCACATCCAGCGCACCACCTGTTCGATCGTACAAAGTCCTCGGTGGACTTGATTCAACATGAGCGCCAGCGAGTTTTCTACGGCAGGTAACCCCGACGGCGATTTGGGGTACGGTTGCCGCTTCTCCTCCAGTGTGTGTGGAGCGTGATCGGTCGCGATGACTTGAATCAAGCCGTCCAGCAATGCATGCCACAGCTGCTTATTGTCTTCCTCCGTCTTTATGGATGGGTTCATCTGGACGAGCGATCCGAGTCGTTCGTAATCGTCAACATTGAAGAACAGATGGTGGGGGCACACTTCAGCGGTGATCAAATTCTCATGCTCGGCGAGCAGAAGCGTCTCCGCACCCGTCGATACATGCAGCACGTGGAAGCGATGCGTATGTCGCTTGGCGAGATCGATTGCTCGCCGCGTAGCGATGATTGCGGCCTCATGATCTCGGATTCGGGAGTGATCGTGAACGTCCGTCGTACCGGCAAACCGCTCAGCATTCGCGCGCACGGTCGACTCATCTTCGCAATGGGCACAGGCTGGCAGAGTTGTCTCGGCGAAGATGCGTTCGAGTGCATCCTGAGCATCCACCAGCAAGTTGCCGGTGCTTGATCCGATGAAAATCTTGATCCCAGGAGTTCGGTGGGCATGTTTCAAGTCTTCGACATTGTCGGGCGTCGCTCCGATGTAGAAACCGTAGTTGACCAAACACTTGCCTGCAGCAAGTGCCAACTTGGCTTCGAGTGCCTCTTGGGTGACCGTATTCGGATTGGTGTTCGGCATCTCCAGAAACGTGGTCACACCGCCCTTCGCACAGGCCCGAGTCGCGGTGTAAAGATCTTCTTTGTGTGTCAGGCCTGGCTCACGAAAATGAACTTGGTCGTCGATGACACCTGGCAACAAATGAAGACCGCTGGCGTCGACAACTTTATCGACCGTCACTTGGGACGCGGGATCGATATCAGCAATCTTCGTGTCTTCAATCAATATCGATGTAGAAAGAGTCTCGTTAGGTAGCACGACCGTCGCGTTTTTGATGAGTGTTTTCATTCCAAGACGCTACACAACATCCGAAGCTTCATCAATTGGTCATCCTGCTGCCTCGATTCTTCATTGCATTTGGGAATTGCCTTTGGCCTGCGCCACAGGATTCGGCAATTGCACCGACGATCGAGACAAACCTAGAGTTTCTTGCATTCTTTGTCTCGATCGCGAAATAATGCATCTATGAAACTGAACCCCTTTTGCTTGGTAGCGTCACTGTTTGCGACAGTCCTGTGCTTCGGCCATCCCGCGGTGTGTGAAGAGACCGCTCATTGGTCCTATCGCCCGGTGCGGCATCCCCCCGTCCCGGTCGCCCAACGAGACGATCCCAGCAAGACTCCGCTGGACCGATTCGTGATCAACACCTTACGGAACGCCGAATCCCATCGTTTGCGAAATATTGATCGCACCGCGTTGATTCGGCGAGTGTCTCTTGATTTGATTGGTTTGCCGCCAACTCCGGAGGAAGTCGTGGCATTCGTCAATGACACGTCGCCAAATGCTTACGAGCGACTGGTCGATCGCCTCTTGGCATCGCCGCACTATGGTGAGCATTGGGCACGGCCTTGGTTGGACCTTTGCCACTATGCCGACACGGATGGCTATCTGACGGATCAGGCGAGGCCCGTCGCGTGGCGATATCGAGCTTGGTTGGTTGAAGCGCTGAATCAAGGGATGCCGTTTGACCAGTTTACGGTACAGCAGTTGGCAGGAGACCTGTTACCTGATGCATCGACGAGTCAAAGGCTGGCCACCGGATTCCTGCGGCAAACGCTGAGCAATCGTGAGGGTGGCGCCGATCCAGCCGAGTTTCGCGTCAAGCAAGTTCTTGACCGCACTTCGATGGTGGGTGAGGTCTGGCTAGGACTCACGATCGGCTGTGCGCAATGTCACGACCACAAATACGACGACCTCTCTCAGCAAGAGTTTTACGAAATGTACGCCTTCTTTGATGCGGCCGACGAGATCAACATTGACGCACCTTTGCCCGACGAACGCGACGCATACGAAACCGCGTTACCTGAGTACCATCGGCAACGACGTGAGTTGCTCACGCCACTAGCTTCGGAGATCGACAATCTTCAACGTCGCTGGGAGAAGAAGATTCTCGAAGCGCGTGATCATCCGGGCCAGGACTGGTATTGGGATCGCCAGTGGGAAGTGCTTGGACTGGTCTGGGGCGGACACTTAGGAGAAGGCCAGCTCGAGGGTTGGCAAATCGTCCAGCTCGACCCTGCGAAGCGATCACAGCTTCAACGCGATCGTCTTCTCGATTATTTTTTGCCCAAAGCCGACACCATTGACGCGGTGAGGGCAAAAGAGTTGAAACTCGGAGAACTCAATTCCAAGTTACAAAAGCTGCGTGCTTCGCTGCCAAGGGTGACTCGCGCACCGACCATGATGGAAACTCAGATTCCGCGCACGACTTTCGTCCATCTGGCGGGGGACTTTCGTGATCGGGGCAAGGTCGTAACGCCCGATACATTGGATGCTTTACCATCGTTACGCGCCGAGCGTCGCGATCGTTTGGCGCTTGCACGCTGGTTAGTTTCTCCAGACAACCCGCTGACGGCGCGTGTCACAGTGAACCGCATGTGGCAACAACTCTTTGGGCACGGGATCGTCGCAACGGCTGGCGATTTCGGTGTCCGCGGCACGCCACCGACGAATCCAGAGTTATTGGATTGGCTGGCGAGTGAGTTTATTGGCAGCGGTTGGGACGTGAAGGCCATGCTGCGGACGATCGTCACGACCGCAACCTATTGCGGTGAGCAACCCTCGCTCCGACTTACCGCTGAGCAGATCCGCGATTCGACACTGTTGGCGAGCGGCTTGTGGGATGAAAGAATTGGCGGCCCGAGTGTGCGGCCGCCGCAACCGAGCAGTGTTTCGGAGGAGGGATACGGCAACACCTGGGAAGTGAGCGACGGCGGTGATCGTTACCGGCGTGCCCTTTACACATGGGTACAGCGTACTTCGCCCTTTGCCATGCACATTACCTTCGACGCACCAAATCCAAATCACACCTGCACTCGTCGCGATCGTTCGAACACTCCGCTGCAAGCGCTCACACTGTTAAACGATCCGGTTTTTTTTGAAGCCGCATCCGCTTTGGCGGAGCGCTTACAGCGCGAAACGAGCGGAGATGACCGGAGAAAGATCGAACACGCGTTTCGGATATGCCTCGCTCGCGATCCGACTGCGAACGAGTTGGTGGTGATGACTGAACTGCTGAACAAGCTGCAGGATGAAGCGACCGATACGCGAGCTGATGCTGGGACAGCCTGGACAATTCTCTGTAGCGTGCTGTTCAATGTCCACGAATTTGTGACGAGAAACTGAGATGGAACGAATCGACGACTTCGCGAATCACGATCGACGTGCCTTCCTCCAGCAGACCGCCTGCGGACTTGGGGGCATCGCTCTCACTCAGCTATCCGCTGAAAACGCGTTCGCCGCGAATACAAATCCTCTCGCGCCGCGCTTATCGCACTTTAAGCCTCGTGCAAAGAATGTGATCTTCATCTTCATGTCAGGTGCGCCGAGCCAGTTCGACCTGTTCTTGCCAAAACCCGAAATGAAGCGAATGCATCGGCAGCCAGTGCCGGCATCGTTCCTGCAAGACCTGGATGATGCTTTGATTAAGGGAAGTGCTCAAGTCTTTGCAAGTCCGCGCAAGTTCTCGAAGCACGGCGAATGTGGGATGGATTTCTCTGACTACGTGCCGCATCTCGCTACGTGCGCCGACGAACTTTGCATGGTGCGATCGATGCACACCGATGTTTCGAATCATCACCCGGCACAGCTCGTGATGAACTGCGGCGTACCGCTGTTCGGTCACCCATGCATGGGATCGTGGGTCACTTATGGGCTGGGCAGCGAATCTAGCAATCTGCCGGGCTTCGTCGTGCTGTTGTCGAATTCTGGTGAGGGCGTCGACGGCGGATCGACGCTGTGGAATAACGGCTTCCTGCCCTCTGAATACCGCGGCGTCAACTTCCGCGGAAAGGGTGATCCCATCCTTCACTTGTCGAATCCATCCGGAGTAACGCGCCACCAGCAGCGAGCAAGGCTGGACGCGATTCGGGAATTGAACCAACTGCGATTCCACCAGACTGGAGATGCCGAGATCGAGTCGCGGATCGCATCCTACGAATTGGCTTACCGCATGCAGTCTGCCGCGCCGGAGCTTGTCGACCTCTCACATGAAACTGCCGCGACGCTCGAAATGTATGGCATCAACAACGAGACGACGCAGTGGTTTGGCTCTAACTGCTTGCTCGCGAGACGCATGGTCGAAAGCGGCGTGCGCTTTGTCCAACTCTACCATTCAACCTGGGACGATCATTCAAACCTGAATACGAAGCTTAAGACGAACTGTGACATGACCGATCTGCCTGCCGCGGGTTTGATCACTGACCTGAAGCGACGAGGTTTGCTTGATGAGACACTCGTGATCTGGGGTGGCGAGTTTGGCCGCACGCCGATGAATGAAGTCCGCCGAGGTAACTCCGTCGGCAAGGAGGGCCGTGATCATCATCCCTTTGCGTTCACGATGCTCTTGTGCGGTGGCGGTATTAAAGGTGGTCAGATCATCGGAGAAACGGACGAACTAGGTTACCATCCGACAAAAGATCCGATACACGTTCACGACCTCCAGGCCACAATCTTGCACTGTCTGGGCATAGATCACGAGCGTTTGACCTTTCGGCATCAGGGACGCGACTTCCGCTTAACGGACGTTGGGGGAAGTGTGGTTTCAAAAATGCTCGCCTGAGCCGTCCAATGCGCGATTACGCATTCGATGGTGCGAGCCACTGTTCAAACTCACAATGGACTTCAAATCGCCGAGTGTCGTCGGTCGTGGCTTTGGTCTGACAACCCACGACTCGCGCGGAGGCATAGCGGGGCTTCTGCTTACTTCCCAACATGATCAGCAACCAGTCGCTGCTGGGCCAACGCGTGGTCGTGAACGAAACGCCCGTATGAGACAGATCCAACGCTTTGACAGGGCGCATCTCCGTCGCGGCAGGCAGTGTGCCGTTATGCTCGATTACACCAAGCACGGCACCGTACGAAACACGAGCAGATGTGCGGCGGTCATGGTCCTGCTCGGTATCGACGGTCAGTAACGTAGGCATGGCAGAAGTCCTGTTTGAGCTGAGAATTGGACGCAAACGCGTTGCTCGGGTATATACCTTGGCGTTATCGCCCTGTCCAACATCGAGCCAGCGTGACTGTTTGCGTAGCAACGAAGTTATCGATTGTGCCGTTATTGCTGGCGGTCCGGCTACGAACATCAAGTTAATCGGGCAAAACGTCAGCTCGCGCCGTTACTCAACTGGCTATGTTGTTGTTCCATCGCCGCGGTGTAGCGTGCATATGCGGCCTCGTCACGAGTGCAGCTGGCACCGCGATAAACCATTGCAAACGCTCGGCGATGTCGTGTCTTGGTTCGATTTGCATCAGCACGATGAATCGTCTCGCCGTGATGGGCAACGAGATCGCCGGGCTGGAGCCGCACTCGCTGTTCTTTGACGGTGTCCGCGGTGCCGTAATCAGTGATGCCTTGCGAGAACCCTAAGACCTTTGTTGACGCATGAGGCCGAATCCCCAGCGCGTGTGAACCTGCGACGTACCGTAAACAGCCGTTCTCTTCGTCAACGACGTCTAATGCCAGCCACAATGTCGTGACGTTTGGCGGGCGAAGGCAAAAGTAGTAATTGTCTTGGTGTGGTGGCGTGGGGTGTGCAGTGCCTGGCGGCTTGTTGAACCATTCCGGTTCATTTGCTTCAACCGCTTCGCCAACCAACAACTCGGCAAGTGATTTCCAGCGCGGCTCGTTGCGATACGCGTCAAAAAACTTGTCGTGGCCCATGTGTTGTAGCTGCTTCAATGTCTCGGGGTCCGACCGATCCTGATAGAATGCGTCCGCCGCGGGAAGGTGAGGAACGATCTCACGGATATATCGCTCGAGGTTTGTTTCGAGCAAGTTCAACGAGTCTCGATCCAGAAACTCGCGGATCACGATAAAGCCGTCCTTGTCGTAGCGTTGTCTCGCGTCTTCGGGTATCACAGGAGTCATCCTAAGTCAGTCATCGATCATAGTGATTTACGTGCAACACGATTCTGGCGACCATTAGGTTCGGCTTGCGTCACTCCGAGTGATCTTTCTTATTTGCCGTGAAGTTATCACTCACCGCGGCGAATGGTTCACGCAAGGAGCAATACATCATACGTAGACCGTTGCCCGTGGGCCATCATCCGCTCTGTGAGAAATACAATGCAGCACCGTGTTGAAAAATCCATGCAGCTATTTCAGCGAGCGTGCGAATTAATCCCCGGCGGGACGCAATTGATCAGCCGCCGCCCTTCAAGATTCGCCTATGGTGTTTCTCCCGTTTACGCAGAACGTGCCTTGGGCTCTCGGTTCTGGGACGTCGACGGAAATGAGTACATCGATTGGGTGAGCGGAATCGGCGCGATTATTCTCGGCTACTGCGACCCGATCGTTGACGAAGCGGTACAGGAGCAGATCGCCAAGGGAACAATGTACTCCATTAACCATGAGCTGGAAGTCGAACTGGCCGAAGAATTGGTGAACACTATTCCCTGTGCAGAGATGGTTCGGTATGCCAAGGGCGGAGGTGATGCCTGTGCCATTGCGGTGAGGATCGCCCGGGGCGCAACGGGCCGCGATAAGATTCTGTTTTGTGGCTATCACGGTTGGCACGACTGGTACCTGGCTGCCAATTTGCAAACCGATGCCAGCCTTGACTCGCATCTATTTCCAGGAATCGAGCCCATCGGTGTCCCGAAATGCCTCGCGGGCACTGCCGTTCCATTTCCCTATGGCGATCTCGAAGCGTTGGGTAACGCTTTGGACGATCATCGTGGCGAAGTCGCAGCGGTGATCATGGAACCGTTTCGCAGCGCTCTGCCGCCGGACGGTTATCTCACTGACGTTGCGGAATTAGTTCGCGAGCACAATGTTCTATTGATCTTCGACGAAGTATCAACGGGCTTTCGACCTCACATATCGGGATCGCAGGGAATGACCGGTGTCACCCCCGACATGGCGGTCTTTGCCAAGTCCATCTCGAATGGCTATTCCATGGGAGCTGTCGTTGGACGTCGCGCTGTTATGGAGGCGGCGAGCGAGATGTTCATTTCGAGCACATACTGGAGCGATACGATCGGTCTTCGCGCTGCACTTACAACATTGCGAGAGGTACGACGACGCAATGTTCCCAAGGTTGTTCACGACATCGGAACACGGTTGCAAGCGGAGGTCACCGCCGCGGCAATAGAAGCGTCGCTACCTGCGCGCTGCGAGGGGTTATCGTTTCATCCGCACTTGACTTTCGACGTCGACGATCGTCAGCATCACGCACAATTGTCAACGCTGTTTATACAAGAAATGGCGAAACGAGGCTGCCACGGCTACACCTCGTTCTATTTGAATGCCGCGCAAACTTCCGCAGATATCGATCACACGGTTGTGGCCGCGCGAGAGTCGTTTGGGGTTATGGCACAGGGCTTGAAGCAAGGCCGGCTCGGCGAACTGCTCGAATGCCAACAGCACATCGAGTCATTCCGGCGTCTCGTCCGTTGAGCTATTTCCGTTGGTGCCCTCTGCCGGTTTGATACCTTCGCTGACAAACCGATAACCAGCATCGCGAAGAGTCAAAAAATATTGCGGCTTAGAAGAGTCCGGTTCGAAGATAACTCGAAGTCTCCGAACGAACTGATCAACGGCACGGGTAGTAGCCGTGGCTGCCATGCCCCATACTTCGACTAGTAATTCCTCCCGACGAATTACACGCCCTTCGTTCTCGATGAAGTATCGCAGCAATTTCATTTCGAGCTCCGTCAGCTTTGCGGGCTCGCCTCCGACGACCACCTCATACGTGTCAAAGTTGACGATTGCATTGGCAAACGAGTAGGTCGCTTCGTTAGATTGAAGAACCTGAAGCCCTGCTCTGCGGTCATACAACTTGAGCATCGTTTTCACACGGCTTAACAGCTCGTCGAGATCGAACGGCTTATTGAGGTACTGATCGGCACCGACATCAAAGCCCCGCGTGCGGTCCTCCGTGAGCGTGCGAGCGCTAAGGATCAACACAGGCATATTGTTTCCCTTCTCGCGCAGTTCTTCGCAGACTTGATAGCCGCTCATGCCCGGCAACATCAGGTCCAGAATGGTTAAATCGATCGGCGGTGCGGCTTGTTCGATCATCTTCAAGGCCGAAGCACCGTCACCGACCGCAGTGACGCGATAGCCTTCGGCTTCAAGATTGAACTTAATGCCGACGGCAAGGTGCTCTTCGTCTTCGACGACCAAAATATGTTTCTTGTCAGCCATTCTGGTTCGCAGCTAATTCACGTAACGTCAGCGCGGGGCATAGATGCAAATTGCTCCGTCACTTTGATACATTACCCACATTCTCGACCGGCCGCACGAGTTCACTTGGCAGGCTAATCTCAAAGACCGTTCCACTACCCGAAGGTCGATCAAGGACGCGGACTTTGCCACGCATACGCCGCACGAGCGTATTCACAATATACAGGCCGAGACCGGTTCCGGGCTTCTCGCGTTCCAACTCGGATCCCAACCGAACAAAACGCCGAAAGATTTTTTGGCGGAACCGGAACGGAATGCCGGGTCCGTTGTCTATGATCTCCGTGACAATCATTCCGTCGTCGGAAAGGCCAGAAGTGATTTCCACTTTTGGCTCCGAACCGCCGTACTTGAATGCATTGTCAATCACATTCCGAAATATCATGTCGATATCAACACGACGTGTGTGTACCGTTGTCGGCTCGACATCCAACTCAACGGAGTTCTCTTGGGCTCGATGTCTCAGGCGGACCTCGTCCGCACATTGCCGAAGGAATGCGGCCAGCTCGATGTCCTCTTCCTCGCCGGCAGTCGGTTTCCGTTCAAGTCGAGCGGCGTCAAGGATGTGATTGATGAGATGGTCCAGCCGCTCAACATCTTCCAGCATGAAGCGAAAGAAATTCTCTTGCTCTTCGCGACTCAACGCGCGGCGATTCAGCGTCTGTAGATAAAGCTTCAGAGATGCAATGGGGGACTTGAGTTCGTGGGTGACGCTATCCATGAAGTTCGCTTGCCGGCGATTGAGATTGATCGCCTTGACGGACAAAGCCAGATACATGATGACCCCGACCAGGACCAGCAAAAGGAAAGTCGTACCGACCGCAAGCAACGTCCAGTAAAACACACCCCCGCGTTCCAAAACCGTCAGCAGCACCCAACCGACCGTCAACGCGACCACGAGCACGATCATCACCACGCCCAGGGTAATTGGCCATCCTAATGAGCGGCGTTCAAACATGGGCAGCGAGGACTCAGTGGAATAGTCGAGAGAATCGAGGGCGATCGCACGATTGAGCATAGTGAGCCGCGGGAGAAGCCGTCAAGGAACCCCTGCAATCGTGAAACCGCGGCTCCAAATTGTTGGTATGATATCGGGCTTCCGTTCGGTCGCCCCATAGGCGGCAGTGGGCACGTACCAAGATTTCGTGAGTCTGTGATGACACAAGATGCAGCAATTGAAGTCCGCAGCCTGACAAAGACTTATCGAAGCGGATTGCTCCGTCGGCGGTTTGAGGCGTTGCGCGGCGTATCGCTGCGAGTTGAACGAGGAGAAATCTTCGGTCTCTTGGGGCCTAATGGAGCGGGCAAAACAACACTCATCAAAGTGCTTCTCGGAATCGTCCGTCGCAGTGGCGGGTCAGCGGCTTTGTTGGGAAAATCTGCGGGGGATCGTGCCGGACGTACGCGAGTCGGCTATCTGCCGGAGAACCTGCGTATTGCCAGTCACCACACGGCGCTGACCGCGATGGAATACTACGGCAGGCTCAGTGGTTTATCCTGGTCGGAAATTAAGTCGGAACGAGTCCGGCTGCTGGAAAGCGTCGGTCTTGCTGATCGCAGCCGCGAATCGGTCAAGAAATTCTCGAAGGGAATGTTACAGCGGCTCGGCTTGGCTCAATCGCTGCTCCACGACCCGGAACTGTTGATCCTTGACGAACCGACCGATGGCCTCGATCCGGTTGGGCGTTCGCATGTTCGCAACGTGCTCACCCGCTTGAAAGAACAGGGCAAGACGATCTTTCTGAACAGCCACATTCTGCAAGAAGTCGAGTTGATCTGCGATCGTGTCGCGATCCTGGACCGTGGGCTAGTGAAGGCCATCGGCAATGTGCACGAACTGTCCGCCCAGCAATCAGAGGGCTTAGAACTCGAAATCTTCGCCGCGGCTGACGAAGCATCGATTCGTGCCTCGCTGGGCGCGCGAGACATCGCGACTTGTCAGCCCCATCGCGACGGGACGCATCGTCTGGTCTTACAACTCGCCGATCAAGCCGCCGTTGATCAATGTATCGACGACCTTAGGGCTGGGGGCATCAGTATTGTCGGCTTGTCGCGTCGGCGTATAACACTCGAAGATACGTTCTTAAAGCTCTTCGCCGATGCGCCGGAAATCGTACAGAGTAGCTAGATTCCGAGTCGCACACCCACCCCACACGAAGATTCTTTCGATCCCTGTGAACAAATATCTCGCTATCATCAAAGACTCGTTTCGCGAAGCGTTGGCATCACGCGTACTTTGGCTACTGTTGGTGCTGATCACACTTCTACTGCTGGTCATCGCGCCGCTTGGATACCATCAGGTGGTCACCTGGCAACTGAGCGACAACGACGTTCGCGGCTGGGAGAACCTGATGCACAAGGTTCGGACAGAGGGTAGGAAGGACGAGCCTTCTCCGTCGCGACGGATCTTCGTGTCGCTCGACGAAAAGCTCCAAGACCGGCTTGTTAAAGTAAAGTTGCCCGGAATCGATGAGGAAGTGCGCGGCCCATTCGAGTTCATGGGTGTCGCCGATAGCTTTAAAAAAGCGTTAAATAAGTTGATCGAGAGTTCCGACTTCTACGCGGAAGAATCCTTTGCATCGGTCCCGATGTTGTCAGATGAACTCCGAGAACTGAAGAAGGCCGGCCCCGAGTCGCTGCCTCCGGCGGAAATTGGCCGTTTCAACCGTTTGCTTGTCGAAGCCTCGTACCCCGATCTCGTTCGGAGCAGCCCGCCGACATCGATCCAGTTGAAGTACGGATGGTGGGAGTTCTTCGATCCGTTTCCACTGCGCCGGGCGACTTTGCAGGAGGCGTTACAGACGGGTGCAGCATTCGTAATGAGTTGGTTCGTCGGTGCCGTCGGTGTGCTCGTCGCAATTCTCGTGACTTCGCCGATTGTTCCACAAATGTTTGATCCAGGTTCTTTGCACCTGCTTCTGAGCAAGCCAATCTCGCGTTGGTTGTTGTTTCTGGCAAAGTTCTGTGGCGGGTGTGCGTTCATCCTCATTTGTGCCAGCTATCTTGTGACCGGTCTCTGGATAATACTGGGCGTCCGCTTCGGTGTTTGGGATCCTAAACTGTTGCTCGGTATTCCCATCTACCTGTTCGTATTCGCCGTCTACTACTCCGTATCATCGCTCGTCGGTGTTGTATACCGCAGCCCGATCGTGTGCATCGTGCTCACTGTCTTGTTTTGGGGCATTTGCTTCCTCGTCGGCCTCGCCAAAGTTACTTTTGAAAATACGATCTGGAGCAGTTCGCAAATCACACGCGTCTTCGAAGCAGACGGGTCACTTGTGGCAGTAAATGAACTCGGTGTCGCTCATACTTGGGACGACGCAAACCGCCAGTGGCGAGAGATCTTTGTCACGCCACAGCAAAAGCAGGCTCGTGGCATCATGATCGCTGCTCCGGAGTTGCGCAACATGATGCAACCCGTTGGCCCCGTCTATGACCAGCGGCACGAGCGCCTGCTTGCTGCGTTGGTCGCAGCACCGCAGCCAGGAGTCCGCGAGCGATTATTGACCGTCGGTGCGAAGGGCGACGATTGGGAGCCTCGCAGCGAGAATACGGTACCCACCGGAGCTCAGGCCCTGTTCCTCGAGCCAAGTGGCGATGTCCTTCTGGTCGCAAGCATTGGTCTATTTCGTCTAACGGGAGACCCGCTCGAGAAGAAACGCCCCGTCAAACTGTTCGGCATCCAGTTGCCGCTCAAGACAGCAGGGCCTTTTGAAAATGTTGGCCCGGCTGACTCGACCGAAATCGTGCTGACGCCACCTTCGACCGCGGCAATGAGTACGACGGACGGCGCGCTCGCACTGTATACGCGCGGGCGAGTGAAGCTGCTCGAACGCGATGAGCACGGCAGCTATCAGCTGTTGAGAGAAACTCGCCTTGATGGGGAGGAACGCCAACCCGTCGTGTTGGCTTTTGGCGGATCGACAATTGTGCTAGGGCGACAAGATGGACGCATACAAGCAATCGACGCGACGACATTCGGCGAGCAATTGTCCACAAGCCCAGAAGGACCTAACCAAGCCCGGTTCATCACGGCGTCGCCAGACGGGCGCTGGTTCGCTGTCTTGTTGCATAACGGCGACTTGTGGATCTACGATGCCGAAAACAAATCTCTGACCATGCCAGCGGTCGCTGGGCAAGGTGCTATTTCCTGCGCCGTGTTTTCTAACTCCGGCCAGTTGTACGTTGCAGATCAGGCTGTCCGCGTTATCTCCTACGAGATGCCCGATTTCACTCGGAGCCAGACGTATTCGCCGCGGCTTGGCATCTGGATGCGAGCCTATCGCTATGGCCTACTGCCGCTGTACACATTGTTTCCAAAGCCAGGTGAACTCGGAACGACGTTTGGGTACTTGATGTCAGGGAAAGAGACACAATCCGCCGGATCGTCGGACGAGAATCTGTCCGCCTCACAGCGCGACCTCGACCCTTGGACACCGCTGTGGAGCAGTGCATTGTTCATGTGTGTCGTTTTAGGGATCGCTTGTGCGTATATTGAATGGCAGGAGTTTTGAGAGTTTAGATTCGAAAACGAGGATTGGTGAGTTGAAGAATTCAAGATTGCTGGCGAGCTTTCAGTTTCTCTCGGTGCTCGTTGCGACGTGCGCTGCATCAAGCGAAGGGAGTGAGCGTTTCAAGATCGATGTCAAGAGTTCGATTGATCAGACCGATCAGCCAAGCTACGTGAACTTACCGGACAACTTTGACCCAAATGGACAATCTGTCCCGCTACTCGTCTCGCTGCACAGTTGGAGCGGCGACTTGGAACAACGCAACGAACCGTTGGAGCGGCTTGCCAACGAACGGGGCTGGATCGTATTGCAACCGAACTTTCGTGGACGCAACGATCATCCCGAGGCCTGTGGCAGCGAGATCGCTCAGCAAGATATTCTCGATGTCATCGAGTGGGTGAAGTCGAAGTATCCAATCGATGGTAGTCGCATCTATTTGAGTGGCAATTCGGGCGGCGGGCATATGACGATGATGATGGTGGGTCGACATCCTGAAGTGTGGGCCGCGGCAAGCGCCTGGGTGGGAATTAGCGATCTGGCCGCTTGGTATGACAAGCATTCTGCGGATGGTGATCGATATGGCCAGATGATGCGAAAAGTTTGTGGCGGCAAACCCGGTGATAGTCCGACGGTCGACCAACAATATGAACGGCGATCGCCGCTGACCTATCTGCATCGAGCAGTCGGCGTACCACTCGACATCGCTGCTGGTGTCCACGATGGATATACAGGCTCGGTTCCAACGCGACACTCGTTGGAGGCGTTCAATGTAATCGCGCGAGCAGATGGGTCAGCAACTATCACCGAAGCAGAAATTCAACAGATTGGCCGACCGGAAGGAAGACTCGACGCACCTCGGCCCAGCGACCAAGTCGCGGATGCTTCCTTTGGACGTGAAATCTATCTAAGACGAATGGCCAAGCACGCGCGCGTGACGATTTTTGAGGGTGGCCACGAGGGAATCGCATCTGCCGCGATTAGTTGGCTGGAGCAGCACGCGAAGCAAAACTAACACGGCTCCTAACCGAAAGTTTAGTCCGGGGAGCAGCATTCGCGCGAGATTTCTCAGGATTGCGATCGAATTAACACTTTAGAACTAGCTCGAGAATAAGTCCTCTAGAGCCTTCTCAACATCATCTTTCGTGGCAGGCTCTTTCTTTGTGGGTACTTTTTTCTCTTTCCCTTCTTCCATTCCTAGCTTTTCTTTGGATGAGATCGAGAGCCGGTTGCTGAAGACTCGGTCGCGATGCCCGAGATAGTACCAACCTGTGAGCTCTACCGTATCGCCCTCGCGCGCCAGGGAATAGTCTGATACGTCGACGGAAATGGTTGCTCGCTCGTCCAGTTGACTCTGGACGGGCATGTTACCCGCAGCGACGAGTAGATTCCCATCCTTAAATCCTCGCAATGTCCCGGCAACCGTAAACGACATCGTTTCTGGAGCCGACTGCTTCTTGGCCGGCTCTTCGCTTGAGAACAGACCTGTCGCTCCGCCACCGAACTGGGAATCGGGAATGAGCCCCAACTGTGTATCCGGTCGCAACGTAATCACCTCCAACTGTCTCACCGTTGCAGCCGGTCGACCCTTCGCATCAAACGTGTTTTTGAATTTGACGAGCATCCCGGGACGCAGCCAATTCGGATTCGCCGAGGCGACAAACGAGATATCCTGCGGTCGATCAGGAATCTTGACGAGCCATTGTTCGCCCTGTTCGGTGAGAACGGCAAGTACTCCCGGTCTCACGCCCTTGATGACTCCCGAGGCTGTGACATTTTCCCGCGGTTGACCTTCCTGGCCGAAGCCAACACTTGCCAGCAAGATCGTCAAAAACGCTGCAGTTTTTCGGGTGTGTCGCATCTTTTTGTTCCTTCTAGCTAACTCCCCTCGACGTCATCCAGAATAGCGTCCGTTGAGACTGGAAGCCAGCGGAACTGGACTGAGATGACGAAAACGGCCCGTTGTCAGGCTTGGGGAAGCCCGTAACAATGCGTTACTGTGACCGATAAGGTCGCGGCCTCGCACGCCTTTTAGAGACTCCGATGTCAATTACACCGCGAACCACCGTGAAAGATCTATCGGCCATGAAAGCTCGTGGTCATAAGATCACTATGCTCACGGCCTACGATTTTCCGACGGCTCGATTGCTTGATCAAGCTGAAATCGAGGCGATTCTTGTCGGCGATAGCATGTCGATGGTCGTCCAAGGCCACGAAAATACGCTGCCCGTGACCCTTGACCAAATCATCTACCATGCCGAGATTGTGGGCCGCGCCGTGGAACGGGCGCTTGTCGTCGTCGACATGCCGTTCCCCACCTACCATCTCGGTACTCATCGGACCATAGAAAACGCAGCCCGAATTATCAAGGAAACACGCTGTCAAGCGGTGAAGCTCGAATGCGGCGCCGGGCAGGCGGAGCTTATCGCCGCACTTGTTTCGGCGGGAATTCCGGTGATGGCACACGTGGGGCTCAGCCCGCAAGCCGTACATCAACTTGGCGGATACAAAGTACAGCGTGATGAAGATCGATTGCTGAACGATGCCGTGACCGCGGAAGCCGCCGGTGCATTCTCCGTCTTGTTGGAGTGTGTCTCGACTCGCGTTGCCAAGAAGATTACGCAAAAGTTGCAAGTGCCCACGATTGGTATCGGCGCGGGTGCCGTATGCGATGGCCAAGTCTTGGTAGTAAATGACATGCTGGGGCTCACGAGCGGATATGTGCCGCGCTTCGCACGCAAGTACGCTGATTTGAAAGGTGTCATTACCGACGCGGTCACTCGATTCCGCGATGACGTCCGCAACGGAGATTTTCCCGGCGAGGTCGAAAGCTACAAGTAACCACCCGGCAAAAAGCGGCACATCACGAATCGAGGATCACAAGCGCTGATGTCGAACCGACTCGCCGACGAATCCAGCCCTTACTTGTTGCAACATGCAAGTAACCCAGTGAATTGGTATCCCTGGGGTCCGGAGGCACTCGAACGCTCGAAAGTCGAACAAAAGCCGATATTCCTTTCCATCGGTTATTCGGCGTGCCACTGGTGCCATGTGATGGAGCACGAGAGTTTCGAGAATGCTTCGATCGCTGCTGTCTTGAACGAGAAGTTCATCAGCATCAAAGTCGACCGCGAGGAACGGCCCGATCTGGATCAGATTTACATGAACGCCGTGCAACTAATGACAGGTCGCGGCGGTTGGCCAATGTCGGTGTTCTTGACTCCCGACTTGGAACCATTTTACGGCGGCACCTATTGGCCGCCTGTGCCGAGGATGGGTATGCCCGGGTTTGGTCAAGTCATTGTCGCAGTCGATGATGCTTGGCAGAACCGGCGCGAACAAGCGATTGAACGAGCTGGCGAGTTGACACTTCGCTTGAGACAAGTCGGCGCGACGGGGAGAGGGCAAGGGATGCTGACTCCCGACTTGATCGACCGCGCCGTGGCCAAGTTGGAACAGATATTTGATTCTACGCATGGTGGTTTTGGGCAGGCTCCGAAGTTCCCACACCCGATGGACCTCCAACTGCTGATGCGAGTCTGGTTTCGAACACGTCGCAGCAGTGTGCTCGATATGGTCAAGCGCAGCCTCGACAGTATGGCGCGAGGTGGAATCTATGACCACCTTGCGGGCGGCTTTGCTCGCTACTGCGTTGATGAAAGATGGCTTGTTCCCCATTTCGAGAAGATGCTGTACGACAATGCTTTACTCACCGGCGCTTATCTCGATGCCTATCTCATCACACGCGATGAATCCTATGCACAGGTTGTTCGCGAGACGCTTGATTACATCCTTGGTTATATGACGGACGGACGAGGCGGCTTCTACAGTACAGAAGACGCTGACAGCGAAGGCGAGGAGGGCAAGTTCTACGTTTGGACGCCGGCGGAGATCAAGGAAGTACTCGGTGACGTCCGGGCCCACCGATTCTGCTATGTCTATGACGTCAGCGAATCGGGGAATTTCGAGGGCCGTAACATTCTCAACTTGCCCAAGACGATCGCCGAGTGTGCCGCGGCGCGGGGGTGGGAGTTGAAGGAGCTGACCGATGAGTTAGACGCGAGTCGCGCCGCACTGCTGGCCGCGCGAGACAAGCGAATTCGCCCGGGGAAAGACGATAAGATTCTAGTCAGTTGGAACGCTTTGATGATTGACTCCATGGCCCGAACTGCAAACATCTTGGGTGAACCCAAGTACCTTTTGGCGGCAACTGCGGCGACGGAGTTCATTTTGAAAGAAATGCGTCGAAGCGACGGCCGACTTTTACACGCTTGGCGAAACGGCAAGGCCAAGCTAGACGCTTATCTCGACGACTATTCATTCATGATCAACGCGCTGGTCACCTTGTACGAAGCGAGTTTTGATGAGCGTTGGGTTGACGAGGCGGTGCGATTTGCGGACATCGTCATTGCTCATTTCTCGGATACCGCTGCGGGTGGCTTCTTCTTTACGGCCGATGATCATGAATCGTTGATCACTCGGAACAAAGACGTTCACGACAGCAGTGTCCCCAGCGGCAACGCGATGTCTGCAACCGCTCTGCTTCGGTTGGGGAGGCTCACTGGGCGTAACAAGTACCAACAGGCAGCACAATCGGCGCTCGGATATGGAATCGGCGTAATGCACCAATCGCCCGCCGCTGCGGGTCAAATGTTAATCGCAGCGGATATGTCACTATCCCCGGCGCGGGAGATCGTCATGCTCGGTATCGAGCACGACACACTCAGGCGCGTCGCCAATTCACTCGCTCAGAATTACATCCCGAACCTTGTGGTCGCCGCGCGAACAGATGATCCCAGGACGAATTCGCCACATCTTCAGCCGATCTTTGAGGGCAAGCAAGTTTCCGACGGTCCAGTCAGCGTCTTTATATGTGAAAACTTTGCCTGCCAGGCACCAGTCGACGACAGCGAGCAGATCGAAACATTATGGGCTTCGATGGCGGCTTCTGCCAATTTCCGCTGCTACGACTTCGACGAATAAAGTTCTGCGTACTCTAAAACCCAAAGGTCAATCAGTTCACTGAACTTTGCAATGTCCGCTTCTTCGATCTTCTCAAAGTAGCTGCGATTGAAGACTTCTTTGTTACGAATCGTGCCTTTGCCGGACAGATCGATGACGTGATAGGAACTGAACGGGCGGATAGTCATCTCGAGTCGACTGTAGTCGTTATTGCGTTTGCCGCCGGAAATACGAATATCGTCTCGCCGGCAGGCGGCACCCCACCCTCGCTCGCCAAAAATCGTCTCGAACGTAAAGCCTGGGAAATGTTGCGGCAGTTTCTGGAGACACTGCTCGATTTGTTCGGAAAGTTGCAGTCGATATTGATTGTGAAGTCGCTTCAATTCGTCTTCACTCATCGCCTGCGCTTCGGCTTGAGCCTGCTTAGCCGAACTACGCTGCTTTCCCCGCTGGATCGCTTCGTTTAACCGTTCTTCAAAACCCATAGCGCTCTTTATTCGTCGGAAGTTTCGTTTGGATCGCTCTGCTGCTTCACTTCATAATACTGAAACAGGTCCGAGAATGTTCGCATCGGCTCCTTGCCTTGAACCATTTGCTGGGTAATCGGCTTTGCCGGTTGTCGAGCGACCGCCGCAGCGCGTCTTACCGCCTGCTTAAACTTCGGCGCTCGTGGTCCGGACTTTGGTGGTGTGTGTTTCTGTTTCGCCACTTTTCGCTTTCGCGCCGGGGCTTGCACCTCGTTCGCGGATTGCTGTCGATCTTCGCCACCTTGTGGAGGAATGGCAGTCAAAGCCACGCGGCGCCGTTCGCGGTCCACTTCCAGGACCCAGACCTGTAACACATCACCGATGCTTACCACTTCATGCGGGTCACGGACGTAACGGTCTGCCAAGCGACTGATGTGGATCAACGAAGTGTCGGAAATTCCGATGTCGACGAAGGCGCCAAAATCGACGACGTTCAACACCGTTCCAGTCAGCTCCATTCCAGGTTCGATATCGTCAATCTTCATAATGCCTGACCGAAACGCCGGTGCTGGCAGATCTTCTCGCGGGTCGCGACCGGGCCTGGAAAGGGAGTCGAGGATGTCGCGTAACGACAGTTCACCAACGCCGAGGTCATTTGCCAACTCGCCTAGATCTATTGAGGACAGCTTGTCGCCCGACAGCCCCGTTGGCAAAGATGTATGCGGTACCGCGGACTCGCGCTCGCGATTTCTGTTGTCGACGGCGTCCCGCGCGACGAAACTGGCAAGCTCTGCGATGCTGCTTCCCAGTCGCTCAAGCACCTTTGTCGCGACCTCATAACTTTCGGGATGAATCCAAGTCGCGTCGAGCGGATTGTCGCCATCGGCAATCTTCAGGAAACCTGCCGCCTGCACGAATGTCGACTCGCCAATCCCCGGCACATCGCGAATCTGTTCTCGATTGCGAAACGGACCGTGCTCCAACCGATATTCGTAGATTCGCCTGGCCGTCAGTTGATTGAGGCCCGAGACATAACTTAGTAGCGATGGGCTGGCGGTGTTCACGTCTACACCAACAAAGTTCACACAGGACTCTATGACGGCGTCGAGCGACTCCCGCAGATGCTTGGCTTTTACATCGTGTTGATACATCCCAACGCCGATGTTGGCGGGATTGATTTTGACCAGTTCCGAGAGTGGGTCGAGCAAACGTCGCCCGATTGAAATCGCGCTGCGAATCGTGGCGTCGAAATCCGGCAACTCTTCACGTCCGATCGCACTTGTTGAATAGACGCTCGCTCCAGCCTCATTGACGATTACATACTCGACGCGCCGATCCTGCAGTTCGCCCTCGATGGCAGCGGCCACCATCTGCTCGGCCTCGCGGCACGCAGCTCCATTGCCAATCGCGATGACAGATAGATTGTGCGAGGTAACAAACTCTACAATTTTGGCTCGTGCCGCATCGCGTTTAGCGTCGTCACCGATCAGGTAGATGGTCTGCTGTTGCAATACGCCCCCGAACTCATCGAGAGCTGCTAGCTTACAGCCGCTCTTAAAACCGGGATCAATCGCCAGCACGCGGCGACCGTGAACAGGTCGCTGCAGGAAAAGGTTCCGCAAATTCCTCGCGAACACCGAGACCGCATGGGTTTCCGCGGCTTCCGTCAACTCTCGCCGCAATTCGCGTTCAAGACTGGGGACGATGGAGCGTGCGGTGAAGGTCTTCGCGCATTCTCGCAAGAACTCGCCGTTTGTATGCGTGGGTTCGATCAACAGATCGGCCGCCGCCGCCGTCAGCGCATCCATATCGCTGTCGATGCGAACGCGCAAGATCCGTGCGCGTTCGCCTCGGTTGATTGCCAAGATGCGGTGCGCGCGGACTTTGCTGAGCGCTTCGCTGTAGTTCAAGTAGTCGCGAAGCGAGCTCTCGAGCTTGTTTCGTTTACGTTGCCGCACAGAGATCTTTGGCTTCGCAGTGAGTTCGCCAGCGATACCATCAGTAGTCTCGTCAGCCTGTCCCACACCACGCGGCGACTCGCTGCCGTCGGATGGCAAGGACGCTACGTCGTCCGCCGAATCTTGTCTTGTGCAAATCAGCCTTCCGGTGCGTACATAGATCTCGCGAAGTTTCGAGCGGACATCCGTTCTTTCGCTAAATACTTCGGCGATGATGTACTTAACGCCCGCGAGCACGTCCGCGGTTGTTTCCAACTCGTTCCCAGGCGAAACGAACTCCGCAGCTCGCGTCTCCAGATCGCAACTGACCCCCGACAAGATTTCTTCGGCCAGCGGACCTAATCCTCGCTGGTGAGCAAGCGAGGCAAGCGACTGTTTGTTTGATTTGAACGGTGCATAGAGATCTTCGAGTCGTCGGATCGATGGGGCCGACTCGACGCGCTTTCGCAAACTGGATGTCAGTTTTCCTTGTGCGTCAATCAGCTTCAGCACCGAAGCCTTGCGATCTGCAAGCTGGCGAGACTGATTTGCTTCACGTTGGACGCTCTGAATTTGCTCTTCATCCAAACCGCCGGTTTGGTCCTTGCGATAGCGTGTAATGAATGCAACGGTATTGCCTTCATCAAGCAACGCTAGCGTATGCCGCGCGCGGTCCACTGGCACATCCAGCCGGTTGGCTATCGTTTCCAGATCGACGGTCGGTGAATTCGTCATAAAGGAAGTGGCGGACACCCAGTCCGCTCGACGCAAAGTTCGATCTCGCTTGCGGTTAACAGCTCGGCAATCTAGCGCTTCTGCACTGTGTTGTCAAGGATCAGCGGCGCTCGTAGACGGCGTCGAACGGTTGCGAGCGGCATGGTCCGCACGCTGCGACTTATCACCAGAACGCTCACGAAAAAGAAATCCAACATTCTCGGAGAAATAGGTTAAACCGCTATAGCCGGTACGCCGATAAACAGGCACGAGCAGCGACGGTGTACTTGCGCCGTAAGCTCTTAGTCACGGACGTCCCCCCCGAACAAATTTGTGACAGGAAGGTCAATTCGCATGGGTCAACCACGGTTGCGGATCTACTACGGTCCAACTGACGAAGCGACGCAAACATTAGAGGCTGCCTCACCAGCACGTGAGAACGTGACGGTGCCTTTAAGCGAGGTCTTTCCGCTACTGGCCGACGCTGTCCGTAGCGAAAGGACTTGGTTGCGAGACTTCGCTGATGATGAGATTACAATTTCCACGGACTTATACGAAGTATTACTGGCATATCAACACTATCGCCGCCCTTCGGCGTAGGCAGTGCTATCAAGACTCTACCCACCCGGTTGCCGCCGGGTTTTTTTATGCGCGGACGCCGTAAGGCTGTAGCATAGCCGAAGTATTATTTAGACACCTGCGCCGCAGAATTCATGAGTATCGCTAGACCAGGGTCGGTTCGGAAATGTGAGAAACAGAAATGAGTGACAGCGATAAGAGGTCTTCGCACGAAGCCGATGCAGAGAGGAGTCTGGTCAATTCCCGTAAGGTACGGACAGCGGATTTGATCGGCTCTATCAAGGAGTACGCTGACAAGCTATTGGAGGACGGGTCCACACGCGGCGATCTGAAGATTTTGAGCCGCACGCTTCGCGAACTACGTTATGCCTTCAAGATATTCGCGCCCTATCGTCACCGGCGAAAAGTAACGATCTTCGGCTCGGCAAGAACAAAGCCCGACGCGCCAGCCTATCAACAGGCAGTGAGGCTAGGTCGCGCCTTGGCCGAACAGGATTGGATGGTGATTACAGGTGCTGGTGACGGGATCATGGGAGCCGGGCACGAAGGTGCCGGGCGAGAACACTCGATGGGCCTGAATATCATGTTGCCCTTCGAGCAATCAGCTAACGCGGTGATCGACGGAGATCACAAGTTGGTACATATGAAATACTTCTTCACCCGAAAGCTCATGTTCGTCAAAGAATGTGATGCGGTTGTCTGCCTTCCCGGTGGCTTTGGGACAATCGATGAAGCAATGGAGGTACTGACCCTGCTCCAAACCGGAAAACATGACATGGTGCCGGTTGTGTTTTTGGATGCTCCGGGAGGCACCTACTGGAACGCTCTCGACAGGTTTATTGACGAGCAGCTGTTGCAAGGAGGCATGATCTCTGCGGAAGACCTTCACCTGTACAAAGTCACCGACTCATGTGAGGCGGCAGTCGCCGAAGTTCTTCGCTTTTACCAGCGGTACCACAGCATGAGATATGTCCGTGAAGAGCTAGTGCTGCGACTTAACGAAGCGCTCTCCGACGATCAACTTGAGGAAATCAACACTCAATTCGCGAGCATTGTTACAAAAGGCGCCTTTCGACAATCGAAGGCATTGCGGGCTGAACGTGATGAACCTGAACTCGCCGAAAAACCGCGTTTAGTGTTTCAGTTCAATCGCAGAAACTTGGGACGATTGAGACAGTTGATCGACAAGCTCAATTCAACGATGGTGCCGCAGTCGGAGTGAAGTGCGGGTGATGGGGCGGGACTCTGACTGCAGGGCCTTGCGTACCCGTGTCTGCCAGGGCAATGCTGTTGCCGCGATTGGCAATAACAAATCAGATCTTCGAGTCGGTATCGCATTCTCCACCGGCAGGGGCTCTGGATTTGCTTGCAGGTTAGATTGTTCCACCGTCGACTGCGAAGGTTCTGTTGTTGCATCAGTCATCGCTGTTGACGAAGCAGAGTCCGGTTGCGACTGCGCACCGTCGTCGCTACCTGGCTGGCGTTCAACCGCACCGTCCCGGAAGTTCTCGGGAACGACGCGACCTTCATAGATGTGAACATCCAAGATCAAACGCACCCGCCCGGTGCGAATTTCCTCCAGGTAGACGCGATAATGTCCGTTGGGGAATTTTCGTTCGCGAAAAATACTTAACGGGTCGTTGAGCAATTCAAGGGGAAGCGCATACTCTTCTTCGCTCTCGCCCGCAGTCGATGACGGTCCGACAGGCAACTCGCGTTGTGCGTGAGCCGCCACATCATCGACAACTCGCATGAACAGCCGATAGTCTTCAAACACCTCTGCCTCAAACGAGGCAACGACGAATTCAAATGAATGCCCTGTCGTCGTCGTTGCGGCATTCGTAGCTGCTGGCACAAAAACGGTTGTAACTTGACGCGATTCAACCGGGACAATCACACTTTCTACAATCTTGATGAAAAAGAATGAGCCTTCACCAGGATTCGTCAATTCGTCCGCGTCGGTTGCTTGAACGGGTTCTGTGCCATTCTGGAAGAAGCGAATTCCGTTAAAGATGCTCGATCCATCGGTGGGCCGCCCGAGGTCTAATGCCTGCTCGCCTTCTTCCCGGGCGTCATACCGAAGCGTGGCAAAGATTGGCGTCGGCTTCGAGGGATCGTTCGGATCGGGCGGGCTCAAGTATCTGTGGTGTACATAGTAGACACCGGGCGTGCCACCGACACCGCTATCGATGCGAGCGGTGTTCGTTAGATCGGGTGTGATGTTGGTGTTCCCACCCGTAGCCGTCAAGAAGGGCAAGCTCGCTTGTGGATTACCAGGAATGGAATAGCTCTCAATCGTCCCGTCGCCCCAATCGATCGTGAAGTGCCAATTCGTCTCGAGATGAAAGCCATCGCCAATCGTGACTTTTACGATGCCACGACCATTGGAGTCAACGTCGGAACCACCTTGATCGACCGGTTCAATGTCGAATAGCGGGGCGAAATTGGTCGCCTGTCCCGACACAGAATTACGAATGGCTTGCAACTCGGCTTCCAGCTCTTGGTAGAACGCCGTGTCTGTTGCCGGTGGGTATCGAGCTGGATCGAGGAATTTCGCCGACAGCGTGGGGAGTGATCCGGTTACGGGAAATCGCTCCGAGTGCGTGCGAACGATAACATAGTCCGTCTCGGAGTTGTCGATGACCACCTTGCCGATTGCTTCGCCGCGAATGGCTCCCTCGTTCTCGACCGAGATCTCAGCCTGTGGTTCGGGCAGGCTGTTATTGATCACCAAATCCTCACCCGAGAAGAGAAAGATCCACCCGTTACCGCCTTGGTTTTGGATAGGTGCGTCAATCGTCAAGTCCCCCGCCAACTCTGCTCGCACCGTGGTATGGCTACCGCCGTCATTCAGGATTGCAGCCTTCACATCAATCGCGCCAATGTGAATGACTTCGACTTCCCCGGCAAGTTTCTCAGGTGCTCCGACGGGCCCGTTTTTAATGCCCGTTAGCCCATCAACGATACCGACCGTCAGTGTGCCGCCGTTCGTGTTTTCGACTCGCACGCCACCCTCGCGCTTATTCTCGGCGGCAATCGTATTGACGGAAGTGTCAATCGGATTGGTGGTCCCAACACCCGTGACGGAGCGCAGGGCAAGTTGGTCGGACACAATATCTGCTCCACCTGTATTGCCCCCGTCGATGATCCCGCCACTGGTCGAGGTCAATCGAACCAGCGTCGTTGAGACGAGCCGCCCTAGTTGGATATTCTCGTCGGCACCAATATCGATGATGCCACTGCCACCATCGATGACCGCGCCATCCGTCATCAGCACCGCACCGCCAGCACCATTCACCGAAGCATCAGCATCGGCGAGCAAAGTCACCGCTCCTCCAGTCGTCGTAATGGACGAGTTTCCGCCCAACAGCACATCGTCGTTGGCGGTCAAATCGATGGCCGCGTTACCAGATGTTACGGTACCACTAACGGTGATATCGTCCGACGCCGTGATGGCGATGGGGCCGGGGGCGGTAGAAGTGTCAAACGCACTATCAATGCTAACCGATGCGGTAGTCAAATCGACTCCAGCAGCCTTCTTAATTGTCACCGCACCACCGAAGCGAGTCTCGCCACTGCCAGCGACTTGCATGAACGAACCGGCGATCAGACTCGAGTCGAATTGCACATCGTCAGCAACTTCCACAAGTAGGTGGCCGAGACCGACAACGTCTCCTACGGCAGCCTGGAAGATAGCGTTTCCGGTGCCCGTTGCGAGCGTGACGTCCTCGAGGCAATCGTTGGTGCCGTTCAGCGTATCGAGGAACATCAAGTCGCCAGCACCTGCTCCGGTATCAAAGCGAACCGACTCACGAACGACGACCTTATTCGTAAAGGTGACGTCATCGTCACTGGTCACAATGTCCGCAGATGTCAAAACATTGCCGCCGCCGTCCTGGGTGAACGAACCACTCAAATTCATGTTCGCCGCAGCGCCGATGTCGAGAACGCCAGTTACCGTCAGTTCGACGCGACCGTCCCCCGCGGTGGTAACCGCATCCGTGAAAGAGATGTTCGCGGCGTTGACATCAATCGCTTTGGCAACGGAACTGTTGGCGTTCACACTGCCGCCGAAGGTCGTTGTCCCGCGACCGACTTCCTGGGCGAGATTGGAAGTCGTGATGGGACCGGCCACTAAAACATCATTTGCTTCAACAATCCGCACTTCTCCGACGCGACTGACCCCACCTATCGCATCATTGAAAGTGACATTGCCTGCCGACCCTGCGTTGACAGCGAGGGATTCAACTCCAACGCTCTGAGCATTGACCGTGCGGTCGAACACGATTGCAGCGCCAGCGACGTGTGCTGCTGCTGTGGTATCGAGCACTACCCCAGCCGAAATACCATCGGTAAGCGTCACTGGGCTGCCGAAACGAATCATATCACCGCTGGTGACGATGTTCCCAGCAAGTTCGACAGTCCCCGAACCGCTTTCCGTGAAACTGCCGTCCAGTCGCATGTCGGTCGCCGCATTAATATCGAGCAGCCCGGAGTGCATGATGGTGACAATGCCGTTCCCGGTTGTTGTAACGGAAGCATCGAAGACAAAATTGTTGCCAACGAGGTCGATCCCGGTAAGTGTTGCATCCGTCGTTTCGATATCGCCGGCGAAAGTTGTCGCGCCGGAACCAGACTGCTGCACGAGGCGAGCGGCATGAATTTCCGACTGCGCAGTGACATCCTCCGCCGAAACAATGCGGAGCTCGTCCAGCGGGTTAATCGCGCCGATCGAGGTGCCAAAAACTGCGTTGCCCGTTCCCAGAGTGACCGAGAGATCGTTGGCTTCACCCGCTTGGCTGTCAAGTGTTGCGATCGATGACAGGGTTAGATCGCCTCCGCCAACATCAGTATCAATCGACAGGTTCGACCGCAATTCGACGGGCCCGTTGAGGTCGATGTTTGCTGCCGAGGTGCTGATCGCCAATAAACTGCTGCCGCCGTTGAACACGATTCCACCGGTAATTGGGGCCACGGACCCGAAGTTGATCGGGCCGGACGTCGCGACCTGCGTTACTGGGCCAAGGCCGCCGATAGCGCTCGTATCCGCTCCGCCCACAGAGACTCCACCGCTCGCTCGTTCGATCGTGAACATCCCAAGTTGTTGCTGGCTGCCGAGATTCGCATTTAAGGAGATCGCGCCGCTGCCCGCGTCGAGCCTGACGGAGTTTCGTTCGGCCGTCGTTACGCTCCCCGGACCATCGTGACTGTCGATGGTTGCGCTACTAGTGAGTGTGATATCACCAAGCCCATCTCCTGTATCGATCGCAAAGTCGCTCTGAGCATGAATAGCCCCGTTCAGTCGAACTTGGTCGTTTGACGTGGCAAAGACCAGTTCGTTACTGCCGCCGTTTAACGTGATTCCTGTGCCTGCGATAACATTTGATCCAACGCCAATATCGATCGGCTGATTGGTGCGCACCAAATTGACAGGGTTCGACTCACCAAATGTTACACCGGCTTTGGCCGAGACGACTGTCAATTTACCGATCGGTGTCTTGCTTCCAATGTCGGCATTGAAAAGCAATGCCCCCGTGCCAAGATCGGCGGTCAGGTTGCTGGTCATGCCGCTGGCGCCGTCGACCGGCGAGTTGTTCGTGAACTCCAGGCCTCCGGCACCCGGGCCGGTCTCGAACATTACACTGGTTTCGAGTGTGGTGGCTCCGTTGAGGCGAATGTTGTCGCCCGTCGTTGTGACCATCACGCCAGCGATGGGAGTGCCGCGAAACACAATCCCCGTGCCTCCTATGACGCTGGAGCCGACACCGATATCGATCGAACGATCAGTGCTGATGACTTGAACGGGTCCCGTCGATCCTGCACCCGGTACTTCGGTCGTCGCCTCACCGAACACAACGCCGCCACCCGAGGTCAAGACGGTGAGTGCGCCCAGGCGATTGGTTCGTCCTAAGTCTTCGTTGATGAAGACACTGCCGGCCCCCACATCAAACACCAGATCATTGAATTCGTTCGCGATGCTGTCGACTGGAGTATCGTTTGTCAGTGTGACGTTGCCTGTACCCGTTCCTGTCGCCAACAAAACATCAGACGCCAAGGTCGTCGTCCCATTGAGGCGAATATCCGCGGCGTCGGTTAGCAAAGTGAGTGCGCTGGTTCCGCCATTTAGAACGATCCCCGATCCGGCGATCGCGCTAGTTCCCGCACCGATGTCGATTCCATTGGACGCGTGGACTTGTGTCACAGGAGCCGCATCGCCGATGGTGACGCCTCCCAAAGCGCGTGTGACCACCAATTGGCCAATCGGATTGTTGTCACCGACGTTGCGGTTGAAGAACACGGAGCCCTCGCCAGCGTCGATCGCAAGAGCATTTGCTTCGCCCGCCTCGCTGTCAATTGGCGAGGCACTCGTAAAGGTGACATCGCCACTCTTGCTTCCCGTATGAATCGACACAGCGCTTCGCAACTCCGTCGCTCCGTTCACGGTGACGTCATCGTTCGTAGTAAAGATCTGCAGCGCCGCGTTGTTTCCACCATTGAAGACGATCCCAGTGCCGCCGATCGCACTGCTTGAACCGATCACGATGGTATCTGTAGAGCTGACGACGTGAACCGCGGAAAGGTCCCCGAATGTCACACCGTTGTCCGCGCGTTGTATATCCAGTCCTTGTAACGGGACGTTCGCGCCGATACTTCCATTAAACGACACTGATCCTGGTCCCGCATTGATCGTCAGCCTGCGGGTTGCGTTCGGTTGACTGTCGAGAGTACCGCCAAAGATCACATCGGTGCCGACGAGTATGACGTCATTTTCGAGTACGACATTGCTGCCGAACGAGATACTAGCTCCCGCATTCACCGAATCCGTCAACACAGTTGTTTCAATTTCGCTGTCAACTTCGAGCCGCCCCGTTAGCGAGAGTTGTGTGTCAAACACGACGCTTTGATCGGTTGCAGGGTCGCCGAGGACAATGACTTCCTTGACGTCGCTCCAGGCAACCGCCATCGGACCTCCACCGTCAACATCGATGTCGATATTCGCATTGCCGGAATCGCGGATGGACACTTGGCCTCCGGAGTCCTGCAAGGTTGCAACGTCACTGGAATTCGTTACGTCGATCTCTAAGACGCCGGACCCGGTCATGAACGCGGCGGACACATCGAGCACTCGGCGCTCTTCCAGCTTGCGAATCGAAAGACGCACAGGCGCGAAGAGCTCGCGTCGCGCGGCCTTTTCACGCCTGCGTCGACGACGCTCCAACAAATTTCGCGACCAGCCGGGCAACTGCATCGAAGATCCAACGTGCGAAAGGGAAAACCGCTTGAAAGGCAGCCAGAAATCGCCACTGATTAACGAGTTCGGACAACGTAGACTTGACTTCGATTATCGTCGCAATTGACAAAGTGGTCAAACTTTAAGCAGTCTGAATTCGATGGTTCCCGCGCCAATATTGCGGATTTTGTCGGTTCGAACGTATCTGAGCAAACTAGAGGAGGTGGCGTGCCTTGATGTCCAGATACTGATTGACGAGCGGGGCGGTCATGTCTTCAGGGAACACATCGAGTGATAGCACGCCGCGATGCTGCAAATCGGTCAAAACTTGATGCCGCCAAGTGAGAATCTCAGCCGCCGCGGTCGCCCGGAACAGCTGTCGATCGGGTGCGGGAAAACGAGGGTCGACGGCGTCGACCGCATCGAACAAGCTGTGGTCACGGAGTAATACTCCCAGCGGCAAGTGTCGACCAACCAGATTCGTGAGGTATTGGTGTACTTGATGAGAGTTCACTTCATCGATCAGATTCGTCATCAAAATTACGAGCGAACGCTTCTTGCAATGCGTATCGAGATACACGAACGCCTCGTCGTAGCGAGATTCCACCAGTCGCGGAAACCGATCAAAACCCGCGTGCAGCAGCCGGTTCATCTGAGCCATGCCGCTTCTCGGAGGCACAAACGTGTGAATCTGATCTGAAAAGCAAACTAGGCCCACCGAATCTCCCTGTCGCAATGCAACGAAGCTGAGCATCAACATCGCGTTTAGGGAGTGGTCGAGCAGACTGAGCCCCGCGGAGTTGTTCGTCATCATTCGACCGCAGTCCAACAGAAAGATGATTCGTTGACTTTGGTTGGTTTGAAAGTCCTTGACCGTCAGTTTGTTTCGGCGGGCCGTGGTACGCCAATCGATATGCTTGTAATTGTCGTCCAGCGTGTAATCGCGTAGCCGCTCGAATTCGTTGTCCTGGCCGATCTTGCGCGTGCGACGAACGCCCATCAGGCTCAGCCGATTTGTACGGGCAAGGATTGCGTACTCGGACATTTGTTTCATGTCAGGGTAAACATGAATGATGGTCTCGGCTGGATAGTTTAGAAACCGTCGCCACAGCCCCAGGAAACTACGCGTCCTCAGGTAGACTTGTGCGAGCGTGAACGCACCACGTCGGCGAGCTCGGAACTCGTAGTGCATGGTAACTCGGCTGCGCGGTTCGATGCGCGTCGAAAACTCTTCCGGCTCCGCGGTAAACTCGCCGGGAATGTCGTCGCGAACGGAGACGAAGTAGGGTCGCTTCGAATGATTGTTGATCAACAGTTTGACTTCATGCGGCATGTTGATCGATGCCACGCGAGTCGCGGTCCGCTCTGCCGAGAACGCGTCGGCTCGCGGCAACGTCCAGTAGTCTCCCACGGCGATCAGCACGACGATCGCATCCGCGAGAGCAACCACCAGGAATAAGTCGTCCCAAATCAGCAAGGCGAAGGTCAGCAGACACGGCGCCACCATCATGAGCACCATCGGTATGTGCGGATAGATTTTTCGCCACGAAGCTAAAGCAACCAACGGCGCAAAGATGGCGAGCAGCGTTAACCACGGCAGCGTGCGCAGCAGCTGAATGCCCTCTTCGGCGGTTTCGAAGTAATCGTTCATGAATGATAGTTGCCCGATCAGATGCGAGGCACTTCCACCGAGCGGACGAGATCGGCCAGCAACGAGTCGACTTCGTGACCTTCAACTTCGGCTTCCGCCGTCAGGATCACACGGTGACGCAGTGCCGGAATCACGATTTGCACCACATCATCGGGCACGGCATAATCGCGTCCGTTAAACGCGGCGAGCGTCCTCGCCCCCTGCATCAGAGCCAAGCCAGCTCGTGGCGAAGCGCCCATATGGAACTGCGGCCATTGTCGCGTCAGCCGCACGAGCTTGTTGATGTAGTCAACGAGTTTGTCGTCCACTCGCACTTGGCCATTGTCTTCCGTAATCCGCATGATTTCGGCGGGCGAAGTGATCGTCCGTAATTCGTCTTCCAATCGCTTGTTAATGTCAACTTGTTGGCTATGAAGCCGCAAGATATCGGCTTCCTCTTGTTCTTGCGGATAGTCAGCAAGCAGTTTGAACATAAACCGATCAAGCTGGGCCTCGGGCAAGTTGTAAGTACCTTCCGACTCAATAGGATTCTGTGTGGCCAAAACCAGAAACGGTCGCTCGAGTTTGTGCGCTTCGCCATCGATCGTTACTCGATACTCCTGCATGATCTCGAGTAAGGCTGCGTGTGTCTTGGCAGGGGAGCGGTTGATCTCGTCAGCCAACAAAAACTGAGTAAATACCGGCCCCGGACGAAAACGAAAGTCTTGATTCTTCATGTCAAAGATCGGAGCACCGGTAATATCGGAGGGCATCAAATCCGCCGTGAACTGAATGCGTCCAAACTTACAGCCAAGCACTTTGCCGAGCGTACGGACGAACAGCGTTTTTCCCAAACCGGGAACGCTTTCGATTAACACGTGTCCGCTGGAGAACAAAGCCACGAGCGCTCCCAAGACTAGCTCGTCCTGTCCCACGTAAATCTTCGCGATCTCGTCCGTCACCTTGTCAAACAGTTGCTTTGTCGGCGTATCACGACCTTCGTGACCACCGGTCAGGGACTCCCTCAGCGAGAAGGCGGCAGATGTATTGGGACGAACCGGCGCAGCGACGGGGAAGGCCGCTGGTCCTGGTACCTCTGCTGGGGCGATGCGGTTCGTCTGGACAGGCGGTGCTGTGGGTGAAGTCGATGAGGCGGCCTGCGCTGAAGCTGCGGCAGCACCATAGGAATCCATCGATTGGGGCGCGGTCGCCGAATGCTTCCCGCCAGCGGGTACAATCTGCACCATCGCGCACTGCGGACACTTGGCTTGACGTCCGGCAGCTTGATGCGGAACTTTCAACATGCGGCCGCAGGCGGAACAAGCGAACTCAATCGTGCCGCTGTCCGCCGTTGGTTGAGACTCAGGTCCAAACGGTGTCGTACTCATAGCATTCCTCAACTATTGCTTCTTCCGATGGATGCCACCGGAGTCACAGCTGACATGTTCGTGGTAGTAGGATACTCGGTTGCGGGCGTATTGCCGATCTTCTGTCAGTTCGAGCAATTCGCCGAGTGCGTCGATGTGTTTTCCGAAATCGGCGCGGATGATGGTAGCAGCACCATCTTGATCTGCGGCATTTGACGACCCGGCCATCTCGGAAGAAGCAGAACTGACCACAGTCCTGGGCCGACCGAAGATGGGAAATATCGCGATACAGCACAGAATTCCCAGCACCGTCAAATGCATCACGATAAAGCCGAGTGGCCATACCGTGAAGACTTCGAATCCCGTGGGAATGTTGGTGCCCGGTTCTTCCTCATATACAGTCGGTCCACCGGAGCTACTCTCGACGAAAACAACTCGCCCCGACCCGCAGTCCGAGATCAAGTGGCCTGCCAGCTTGCGATGTTCGTGATTCACCAGCGGCAGATTTAACAGGAACGATCCATTATTTACGACGATAATCTTGCTGTCGTTCCATTCGTCATAGTTGATTTGGTAGGCGATGGCATCGTTGTCGGACTCGAGCAAGGGTGTGAATGCAGGTCGGCCATCCCAATAGTTATCGTCGCGATCCACCCACGCGTCGATGTCCGCTTCACTCGGCAACTCAAGTCGCCCGGCCAGTTCGATTTCGGTTGCAGTGGCGTCTACGCCCTCGCTCCATGGGCCCCGTAGCGAGTCGACCTTTCGGTACGGCTCATCTCGATATACCGTGAACCATTCGGCAAGTTCCGCATTGGGCATTCTATTACGTGCGGAATCGTGCGATGCACGCGCTGTCGCCTGGCGACGCATGACTTCCATCTTTTGTTCGGGCGGCGCGACCGGCAGCACATGTTCCCAGTATTTCGAGGTTGCATCAAAGTCGCGTCCCACGTAAACGACCGTTCGTCCCGTGTCGTTATTAAGCCACCATTCTAGAAAGTCGCGTTGTTCGAGGGTCGGTGGGGCAAAGTCATCGGGGAACCATACGATCGTCTGGCACTCCTCCAGCTTTGGCGAAAGCCGAGACCAACTCGACACACGATGACCAGCTTCTTCAAACATCCCGGCCAGCACGGCAGTTCCATTCACGCTCGCTCCAGCTTCAGAACCGCGACGCTTGCCGTATGTACTCGTCACATCCGCCGGTGCACAACCCAGGCAACAGGACATCAGTGTTAAAGCGATGATGCAGCATACGCTGGAGATACGAGGACCACTCATGCCATCGCCCTCTCCAGACTCAGATGAAAGGCATCGAGCCCGTTCCAACAGGCTTCAAATCGGCTTCGGTCAATCGGATGGTTGCCGAAAAAGACGTCTTCAAAGGCAAACATCGTCGCTTGAAGCGAGGCGAACAAGTCGCTGCGGCGCTTCAATTCTCGTAAGTACTGGCGATTCGTCTTGCCTTTCGTTAGTCGAATCAACTGGCGTTTATCAAGCTCCACAAGTTGGTGGCTATACAAATAGATTATGGCTTCGCTAAATTTCCCAGCCTCGTAAAGGCGACGCGCCGTCTCGAGCAAGTTCGCTCGGGGCTGGTCCAATTGAAACGGCAAGTTCTCCACTCGGTCAACGTCCCCAGAACCCAGCTTCCCTTCAGCAAATGCTTCGCCGCTGGCGTAGCCGGACTCTGCGACAAGAAAGGCTCGGACTAGAAAGTAGCCAACTGCCACCAACGCCATTACTAGCAGCGTCCAACCAAGCACTTCCAGCATCGTCCAGAGCCAATCGGGCATCGACCACGGGGTACGAGCTTTCTTTGCTTGAATCGTCCGTTCCCACTTCGATCCGCGATTCTTCAGGTCCTTGGGAGCTTCCGCATCCAATCGCCGAATTCCATCCGTTTCCGGATCGTACCATGGGAATGTAACGGAACCGTCCAGAGCGTTTCGGCCTGCTTCAACGGCATCGTCGTCTGCCAATTCCTGCGACAGGCTCGGAGAAGCTACCAAAACGGCCAGGATCGCGACACAAACGATGCACCACAACCTCGCTCCGCCGTGTACCGATGGCAAACATCGCGGTTTAGCTCTCACCAAGTGTAGTTGCGCGAGGTGGCTCATATTAACTTCGCCGCCTGTCTTGCCGCTTCGGCGCGCAAACGCAGTTCAACTTCCCAACCTTCGTGGCGGATGCGAAGGTCGAGATAACTCAGGAACCGTACGACCGACAAATAACCGGCCACGCACCACAACGCCAAAGGATAGACGTAGCGGAGCATCGTCGGCCCAGGTTGCCAGTCGTTGAGGAACACACCGCTACAGAATAGGAGAGTCCCAAACACGCACAATGTCAGCAGTATTCCCAGCATCGCCGTCGCTAGCCAACGAGCGAACAAGTCGCCGCCGCTCGGGCCGTGCAAGTCTTTGGACCGTTTCCCGATAGTGATTGCCTGTGGATTGCGCGAGCGAAGTGGGTTTCGTTCCAAGAGCACGATCTCGTTGATGAACGGACGAATCGAACGAATAAACGCCACGAACAGAGTCAATGACCCCAGCAGCAGGATCTCGACCAACGGGTTGAAATCATCGTACCGGTCGATGAGTAAAAAGATCGCGCACACTGGCAAGATGCCGCGCACCAACAGTTGGCACCAAACGACCCGTCCCGCCATCTTTCGCACATCGCGAAACACATCACGATAGGAAGGGCGTGCAACGAAGACCGCTTGCCCGAGGAACGAGGTCATAAAGATTGACGCAAGTGGCGCTTCGACGAATACCAGGCAAGTCATGTCCCACCAGAATCGCCAGATGGCTCCCGCTTCTTCCATGTAGAAAAACATCTCGCGGTATTCGACATCGAGAATCCAGCCGACCAGCAAATCATTGATCACCATTAGCGGGATTACGGCGGCGAAGAACGTGATGAGCAGCGGTTTGAAATACTCGCGCAGCACATGCAACGCCAAGTCGAACGTGTCGAGCAAATTGCGTTCGCGAATCGAAATGCGAGTGCTATCAAGTTGCATGAAGGAGAATCACGTATTCAGGATTCAGCGTCTATTTTTTCGATATTAGCTTTGAAGTTAGGAAATCGGCGTTCAAAAGACATCGCCGCGCCGGGGAAATCCGAGGACGACGAAGTAAAACATCAGCAGGCCGCTGGAGAGCATGGCGACCACTGCTTTGATCCAATATGGTGCGCTGGATGGCGAAAGAAATCCCTCGATTAACGCTGCTAGAAAGAACAAGCCAATTGCGGCACCCATAATCGGCATCGCCTCTTCAGCCGTCTTCTGGAGCGACGTCTCGCGTGTGAGGCCGCCTGTGGCTAACCAAGAGATTCCGATCCGCAAGCCCGCGCCTGCGGACAACACAATCGCGGTCAACTCGAACGGCCCGTGTGCAGTGACAAAATGAAAGAAGTTTTGCCCTGCCGGAATATCGGGCCGTGCCATGTAGCCGAAAGAGGCTCCAAGAAATGCCGCGTTGAAAACGGTGACAAACAATCCCGGGATGACCAGGATGCCGCCTGCGAAGCACTTGAGGCCAATGCTTGTATTGTGCTGAATATAGAATCCAGCCATCTGGAAGTTTGCCTGTGGATTCCTGCCGTTGATCGGATCCGCAAAGCTGGTCTCCAACTGCTCGATCATATTGTCGCCCAGAATGTCCTCCGCGTAACTAGGCCACATTCCTTTGGAGTAGGCGATAAACGCAGAGAGAATAAATATCCCCCAGAACACCACGAACGACGCTTGCACGCAGCGATCGTTGAAAATTCGGCGAGGCGCGTCGACCAACAGCATTTGGCCCCAGGCGTGATAGTTGAAGTCGCGGCTGCGATACAGTTGGTTATGTGCCCGTCCAACAAGACGGTGCAGGTAGGCCACTGTGTTTGGAGGCAATTGATAGGAGTCGGCCAACGCGAGGTCGGCACAAGCGGCTCGATACAACGAAGCGAGACGCGAGATCATGGCGGGAGGCAATCTCTTTTTGCGGCGAGTTTGCGTTTGCTCGCAGAGCTTTTCAAGTTCTTGCCAGTTCTTGCGGCGCTGTTCGAGAAGGTCAGCTACTTTCATGGATCACTTCCCGGACGGGGTCGGAACAATATCAAAAGGATTCTCGGGCGATGGAGACGTTGGATCTGCATTAGACGACGGCGTGAAGGGCGATGCGTTAAACGCTACTTCTGCGCGGTTGTCGTCGCCACGATCTGCGACAAACGTGCGATAGTAGAGCGCACATAAGAGCAAGTCATAGCTGGTATCCGACGGAAATCCGAACTGCGCTAGCAACGGTTCGGCCAAATGCCTCGCTACTTCGCGCCGACGCGGAATCGAAAAGAATCGGCGCCGGTCGATGTATGCCGCCAATGTTTTAGCCAGCGTCCGGCTAACTCGGTAATCTGCTGGGATGTAGTTGGCAAGCTGCGCCACGCGTGCGTCGTCGATCTTTGCGACACCCGTCAACCACTTTCGCTCTTCGACGACGACGATCGTGCCGCAGACAATATCGCCAATTCTCTGATAACGCTGATTCAAGGTCATGGCAATCAACCCGAGCATACACGAGCCAACAGGCATCATGTCCAGTGTTCGCAAGATGTTTCGCATGATTGCCTGGATACCGTTGATCGGCTGGCCGTCGACGCTTAGCACCCGAATGCCTAAAACCCACTTGCCGGGCGTCTGGCCATTCATCCACGTTTCAAACACGCCACCGTAGAACCAATCCAACAAAAACCACACGATCATCATACTTGCGCCCATCACACCACTCAGGTTGGTCAAAGCGCCGGCAAAACCCAAGACAATCATGAACAGCGTGAAGACCCCCGAGCGTATCAACATGTCTAACAAGAACGCCGGGAACCGACGAAACGGCCCTGCCACTTGGTAATGGAAGGCGATGTTCTCGGGCGTGACGATCTCGACCGTAGAATCGATTTGCGCGGACTTGGTCGTCATGAAGTAACGATAGGGATTTGCAGATAGGGAGTGGGGGATCTAGCCGCCCGAGCACGTCTCATTATTCGTCGGGAATCTTTAATCCGCAACCGTCCGCTCCGATCACCTACTTGCCATCGCTCGCTCGTAACGTACAAATGACGCATTGTCCTACATTTCCAATTCCCTCACTCCCCAACCGAAATCCCTGAACATGAATCTTGAAGGCAAGACAGCGTTGGTCGTCGGCGGCGGCACTGGAATAGGTTACGGAATCGCGAAAGCGCTCGCGAATGCGGGTTGCCGGGTCGCGATCAGCGGTAGGCGTGAAGAGATGCTGCGACAGGCATCGGAGTCTGCGGGCACCAAAACTCCGCTGCTTTTCCACGCCGCGGATGCAGGAGATCGAGAAAGTATCGAGAAACTGGTCACTTGGGCAACGGAACAACTTGGTCGTATCGACATTCTCGTCAACTCGGCCGGAATCAACATCAAGACACGCAAAATGACCGAGATGACTCCCGACCAATGGGACCAAGTCATGCGGATCAACGCGACAGGCGCTTACAACTGTATGCACGCAGTGCTTCCTCAGATGCGCGAGCGGCGCGACGGGTTGATCATCAACGTGTCGTCGATCGCTGGGCTTCGAGCATCAGCCCTCGGCGGAGTTGCCTATGCGGCGTCGAAGTTTGCGATGGCTGCGCTCAGCACAGCCGTCGCCAATGAGCTCGGGCCCGAGGGAATTCGTGTCACGTCGGTGTATCCCGGTGAAGTTAACACCCCGATCCTTGATAACCGACCCAATCCCGTTAGCGACGAACACAAGGCAGCTATCTTGCAGCCCGAAGATTTTGGAGACGTAATCGTCGCCATCGCGGCATTACCACCGCGCGCCCACGTGTCGGATATCGTCATCAAGCCGACGCACCAAGAGTTTATGTAGACGAAAACCGATGTACCACATCCGAGTAACCAGTGACTGATGAGGGATCGGTTGGATTGGGTCTTCGGACGTGGTCATTTCGCATCCGGTCTCTTTCTCATTCCCGGTCGACCAATACTGTTGAACCGGTGCTGCAAGTAAAGTCGTTGAAGTTCCATTCGCATCCGGTCCCGCGGCAGGCTTTCCAAATACGCCCGCTGCTCAGTCGTGACATGGTCTTCGAGGAATTGTTGTATCTCTTCCTTCGTGACCGGCGGACGGATGCGGCTCTCAATCGCCGCACGAGACCACGTCTGAATCAATTGCTCGCGTTCTTTGTCGCCCCGCGCGGCGGCTAGCGTGTCGCGAGCCAACGGTGACAACTGTGCCGCGAGCTCCTGCAGATCTTCGGATGTTGGCTTTAGCAACTCGAAGAGGCTGGCTTCACCCGGATTTCCGCGATATATCATGGCCATCACGACCTGTCGCTGCATATTCTCATCGACATGAACCAGGCGTTGACGTTCGAACGGCGTAAGTCGTCGAAGGATCGCGGCCTTTTCCCGATCAAACAGACCTTGGACCCAATCATGTAGCACTTTCTGATCGGTGGGCTGCAACTTGGAACCGAACAGCTCCTGAAATCGCTGCCGTTCTTGATCGGCCAACAACAGCTTGACTCGCTCAACACGCTCATCTGTTGGTAAGCTCAGCAGCTCAATTCTCTGGCTCGATGGCAATGCGCGCAGCCATTCGGCGTAACTCTGCATGACGTTCAGAAGTTCGGCCGCACGCGCATCTTCGGTGACGGCCGTATCAAGTTGCCTCAGCTTTTCCTGTTCCTTTGGCGACAGCCGCTCGAAGCGTTCCTGCTTCTGTCGCAGCGACTCCTTCTCCGAAGCGGGCATGCTCATCAGACGCTGCAGTTTCTGCTCATACGAATCGCCGGCGATCAACGACGTCACGCTGCCGATCGCCACGCAAAAAGAAAGGGCTAGCAAACAATCGCGATTCGGAAATCCATATGCCAAAGCGAACTCTTGCGCTCGACCGTCGCGCCAGTTGCGATCGTTCGGCGAACCGACGGGACAACTCGATCGATTCTCGCTGCTGCGTTTATGGGGCATCGAGCACCTCCGCGGTGAAAAGTCCTTCGCGTTCTAAGGCACGCAAAAACTCGATGTCGTTGACCGCACGGTATTCATCGAATCGCTCAATCACGCGTAGATCGTTGACCAATTGTTGATTTGGCGCGGCCAAAATTGACGCGATCAACGCATAGCCCGAGAGGGCTGCGACCACGGCACAGCTGCCACCGATGAGCCAGCCCAACTTCGCTCGCTGGGCGACTTGACGTTCCCCATCACTGACTTGTTCGGCAACCGAGACGGCAACCATCTCGACGGTCGTCTGCGTAAAGTTATCGCCGACGTCCGTGCGAGGCAGATCGTCGAGCATGTCCCAAGTGCGTTGGTGTTGCTTCAGTTTTTCTCGCAGTGCCGCGTCTGTTACCAGCCGGGCATCGAAACACCTGACAGCTTCAGCATCCAATTCGCCATCTAGGTAGGCGACAAGTTCTTCATCGACATTCGTACCGCGTGAATCGCTCCGCTCGATCATCCGTCCGCTGCCTCCGTTGGACTTGCGCCGTCCTGCATGTACGGTTCAAGTAACATTCGCAGGTTTTCGCGTGCTCGCGAGAGCAGTGACTTGGTCGCTTGAACTGTCATTTCCATCGTTGCGGCAATGTCTATGTAGCTCATGTTCTCAAACTTCGATAGCAATAGCGCCACGCGTTGTCGTTCCGGCAATGCTTCGATAGCCAGACGCACCATCTCAGCGCGCTCGGCTTTATCCAACTGTCGAGTCGGCATCAAGCCGCTGGCTTCCAACGCCATCTGATCTAACGCGGGCGGCCCGTCATCATCACGAGGGTTGTTTCCGAGGTTGACTTCGCGCCGCCGTGCCGACGATCGTTTGGCGTTGAGCGCGATATTGTTTGCAATGGTAAACAGCCATGTCGAGAACTTCGCATCCGGCGTATAACGCTTTCGCGCGCGATAAACGCGCAGGAACACCTCTTGAGCGAGATCCTCAGCTTGCTCTCGTTTTCGAGTGAGGTGCGTCATGATTCCGACGACTCGATTCTGGTATCGCACCACCAGCTCCTCGAAGGCCGCAGCGTCATCATCGCGCACCTGCAGCATTAGCCGCACGTCGGGGTCGAGCAGCTCGTACTTGTGAACCGATGATTCGCTAACCACCACGGAGCGTCTGTCGTCCTCTCGAGTAGCGGGCTTGGTAACGTGCGCTGGCCATCCTACGTCAAAATACGAAACACCACAAACGCCGGGAAGTTCCTGTCACCAGACGCCGAATCAGCGGAGTCCGCACTTAAGTATCGAGCGGTACGACCTGTGGCGTTAGACGCCGCAACTGGCCACAGGCGGCGTTGATCTCGTTGCCCTTGCGTTGACGGAATTGTATGTTGAGTCCCGCTTGCTCCAGCACCTCACGGAAGCGTCGCTGAGCTGTCGACGAGGGCGTCTTATAGGGCAATCCGGCGACCGGGTTGTATGGAATTACATTCAAGAGCGCCGGTCGTCCCCGTAATAGCACTCCGAGCTGTTGGGCGTGTTCGACTTGGTCGTTCAGATCACCCAACAAGACGTATTCAAACGTCAATCGTCGCCCCGACGCCTCGAAATAGTTATCTGCTTCGGCGAGGATCTCCTCGAGTCCCGTGTTGCGATTCACGGGGACCAGTTTGTTACGCAGTTCATCGTTAGGTGCATGCAGCGACACGGCCAAATTGTAACGCGAACATTCTCTGCTCAACCGCCGCATGGCGGGCGGCAATCCCACCGTGGAAATCGTGATGCGTCGCGGGCTAATGCCAAGACCCGTTGGACTGCTTGCGATTTCCAACGCCGGGAGTAAGCGATCGAGGTTCGCAAGCGGTTCCCCCATGCCCATCACGACGATATGGCTGAGGCGTTCTTCTTCGGGAAGCAGTCGGGCAAGACGGAGCATTTGTTCGACAAACTCACCCGTGGTGAGATTTCGATCAACTCCATCCAAGCCGCTTGCACAAAACACGCAGCCCATCGCACAACCGACTTGCGAGCTAATGCAAATCGAGCGGCGCGATTCGTCTCGCAACAGAACGCACTCGATCCTGCCCCCATCAGCCAGTTCCAAAAGAAGCTTTTCGGTGCCATCGCCCGCTTCCAGGTGCTTGGCGATTTGCGTGGTCCAAATCTGAAATTCGGCAGTCAGTTGCGTGCGTAGGGACTTCGACAAATTCGTCATATCATCGAAGTTGCTGGCTCGTTTTTCAAACAGCCATTGATGCAGCTGCTTTGCACGGTAGGCGGGCTGACCCTGCATTCCCAGCCACTCCATTAATTCGTCATCGAGATTAAGCAAGTGTCTCATGGATTCTTCGACCGCCGCTTCTCTTCGAGTAAGCGATTGATCTCTTGCTCTAGCATCCCCGTACTCAGCTCTGCTTCGAATGCATCGATGTCTAGAAAAATGATGTCGCTGCAAAAGCGGATTGCCCAATTGTGCGACAGCGGACTAATGGCGATGACAATTCCGCAACCGTGCTCGTGAGCTTCCCACATCTCGATCGCCGTTCCCATCGAAGCCTCCGGAACGAATGCCACAACGATATCGACCTCCCGGCATAGGCGATTGTGCTGATAGAAGACCTCGCGCGACATCGCGTCGTCATAGTCAAGCGACTCTTGATGGTTCTCGAGCGGGTCGTATATATCGGAGTTGGGAAAGTGAAACTCCAGCAGTGACTTGACATGCGAGCGGTAGTCTTGCTGGTGTAAGATCGCATCCCGATGAGAGCCCTGCATGATTCCGGCAATGAAGAAACGCATGATTATGACCTGGGATCGTGGTAATGCATCTCATCGCGGACGGTGGATGTATTGGTTAAAATGCGACAACGTGGACGTTGACGCCCACACACGCCCCGCGACTCGGATCAAAGTGCATGGGAAAACGAAAATCCAATCAACGGAACTCCAGGATACAGCCTGCGGCCTCGATTGACGAGCCACATGAACCGGACTTGGCTCGTGCGTTCGATCTCGTCATGCAATTGATGGCGATTCCTGGCAAGACCGCGCAGGAACGTCAAGTCGCCGACTTCATCACAGAACATCTTCGTAAGGCCGGCGCACCGGCGTCGGCGATTCACACCGACAGCGCTCATCGCCGAACGCCGGTTCCCGGGCAGATTGGAAATTTGGCGCTGCGGCTTCCGGGCACGATGCGAGCGCCGCGGCGGCTGCTGTCTGCACATCTCGATACCGTGCCCATCTGTGTCGGGTCACAGCCGGTGCGAGAAGGCGAACTTGTTCGTTCGGCAAATCCGAAATCTGGACTTGGGGCCGACAACCGGGCTGGTTGCGCCGTGCTGCTGTGCGCGGCGATCGAGATATTAACGCGCAAGTTGCCCCACCCGCCGCTAACTTTTTGTTGGTTCGTCCAAGAAGAAACAGGTTTGAACGGCTCGCGACATCTAACCAAGAGCTTGCTGGCGAATCCGCAGCTGGCATTTAACTTTGATGGCGGCGCACCCACGAAGTTGACGATCGGAGCAACCGGCGGTTATCGCATGTTGATCGAAATCGAAGGAATCGCCAGCCACGCGGGTGGAGCTCCAGAAGCTGGAGTCAGTGCAATCGCGATTGCATCGCTGGCCATTGCCGACCTGCATCAAAGTGGTTGGCACGGCGATATCGCGAGGGATGGAAAACACGGCACGAGTAATGTCGGTTACATCTCCGGAGGCGAAGCCACTAATGTCGTAACCGATCACGTCACATTGAAGGCCGAAGCCCGCAGCCACGACCCGAAGTTTCGCAAACGGATCATCCGCGAGATGGAGCAGGCATTCCAGCGTGCGGCCAAGGAAGTTCGGAACATGGACGGCGAGTGCGGGAAGGTGAAGATCACGGGGCACCTTGATTACGAGTCATTCCTGCTGAAGACTACTGAACCGTGTGTGGACGTGGCCGGGCAAGCGATTCGTTCCATCGGCGAGGAGCCGCAACATGCGATCGCGAACGGAGGCGTGGACGCAAATTGGCTAACTGCGCACGGCATCCCCGCGGTAACGCTTGGTTGTGGCCAGAAGTACCAGCACATGGTCAGTGAGTTGTTGAACGTCAAGGAGTTCGAGTTGGCGTGTCGAATCGGGTTGCGACTCGCCACGGCAACGGAATTGAAGTGATGGATCTCGATCGAGAAATCTGCCTCTGCTTCCACGTGACTCGCCGCAAGGTGACGAACTTCATACGCATCGAACGACCGCGGCGTGCCGGGCAATTGAGCGAATGCTTCGGTGCCGGAACTGGTTGCGGCTGGTGCCGACCATTTCTCGAACAGCTGTTCGAAGAGGGAGTTAGCAACGGTGCGACCATTGCGGACCTGCCAAGTCCCGAAGACTACGCAAAGCGACGTAGCAAGTATGTTTGCGAAGGAGGCGGTACACCACCACCTGGCGCTACTCCGGTGGATTAACGAGTGCAATCGCAGTGCTGTTGTCACAAGCGTTGCTGATTGAATTCGCTGCCAGCTGGCGAATCCATGAAAAATTAGTTATCATAATGCCCTGATCGTTGAGGTTCCCCTTCACCGGAGGGGGCTCGCCAGCTAAATCCCCCTGTTGCTCGGCAGTATTCTATGGCACGCAAAGTAGTAAGTCGCAAAGCATTACGAGAAGAAGCAGAAGCAGCGGAAGCCTTGGAAAAGGCCGAAGGCGGAACCACGAAGAAAAAGAAGAAGGCTCCGGCGAAACGAAAAAAGAAGGCGGCCGCAGAAGTCCGTGTCAAATTGTTCTACGGTGTCTTTAATCAATCGTTGAAGCGGGTGGCGCTTTACGAATTCAACCAGAAGAAGCAGGCCGAGAAAAAGGCCGTCGAGCTTAGCAAGGACGGCAAGACACCTCACTTTGTTCAAAAGGTGAAGGAGGCGATCGAAGAGTAAGTTCGGTCGTTAGTTCATTCGTTCCAGACGTGAGACTGCCAACGCAAATAATTCAGCAAGAGGCGGATCGGATGACGAGGTGTTTTGCGATAACCGCGGCGTTGGTCGTCCTATCACTTTCTGCCTGTGGCAAGCCTCAGCCAGCTCCCGTTAGTACGCCGGCACCTGGGGTGCCACTGTCCGACGACGTGGCGAGCCCACCCGAGTCGAAACCTGCGGAATTGCCTGTCGCGACGGAGATCAAACGTGTCGATGCCTCCGGCTTCACGTTAGGAGAATACTTACCGCCGCTTGATGCCGGAAAAATCGAGATCGCTGTGCCAGATGGGTGGAAGCCGCTACCCCGCGATAGCAAGTATGTCGTAAGGTTCGCAAACGTGAATAGCGGTGGCGGCCTGCCCCGTATCGAAGTCATTGTCGAAGAAAGCAGTCTCGGCGGTATCGCGGATCTCACCGAGGATAACGTCATCGACTTTGCCTCCGCCGTTGGCAAACATCTTCAAGAATCGGGGACAGCGGTGATCGAGCCACCGTTGCCGATGGTGATCGGCTCGGTTCCCTGTGCTCGTTACGTAAGTCATCTGAAACTGAAGATCGGCGAGGGAACTCTGCTGGTCGAGCGACAAACCTTGGCACTGTTACATGGGGGCCGACTGTATCAGATCAACCTCCTGGTTGAAGTGGATCAGTTAGTGGAAAGCCGGGATGCGGCATACGCGATCTGTGCCGGCATTCGCTTCCCCGATGAGCAATGAAGCGCGAAAAATCTTGCGGGGGGTCGCAATGTAGCCGTCACTTTCCAAGTGACCTGCACACATCACTTTCACTTACCAAGTGAGATATGCACATCACTTAGAAAGTGATGGCCACACCGCACGCCACCTGGAAAGTGACGGCCACACCCTAATGTGCATGTCCATGATCGTGCTGAGAATGTTTCGCGGGATCGGAGTGTCCGTGCCCAGATTCAACGTAGCCAATCAGGAAGGCCAGCAACACGCCAAACAACAGTGCCACGGTTAACAGGCCGCGATCATGCTGATGGAATTGCAACTCGGGTAGGATGTCGGCAAGCGAAATGCACAAAAATATTCCAGCTGCGAAACCGAGAGCACAGCCTAGCAGTTCAGGCCGCGAGTTTGCCAAGCTGCCAAATCCGGCATAGAAGACGATCGCTCCGAGCGGACACATTGATGCAAAGGCAAGGTTGACCAAAGTAATCGATTTACGTGTCCAGCGACCGCCACTCATGACGCAAGTCAGCGAAAGTGAGTCGAGTGGCTTGTGTAACACAATAGCCAAAAAAGTGCCGATGCCCACCAGCGCGACGTCCTTGTCATGAGAGCCAGCCAGCACGCTTGCTCCCAATGCCAAGCCATCAAAGAACGTATGCAGCGCCAAGCCAAAGAACAATCCAGACCAACTTAGGTGATGCGTATGCGTATGGTCATTTCCATGAGCATGTTCATGTTCTCCGTGATCGCAAGTGTCTTCGTGATGTTCATGGCCGTCCCCGACTTCATGTCCATGCTGATGAACATGAAAGAAGCGGATCAGAAAGAAGGTCATGAGCACACCGGCGACGACGGAACGCGCGATCAAGTCGTTGTCGTTGACCTCAACCAAGGCGTGTGGGATCAGATGCAGCAGCGCGACGCCCAACATCAAGCCACCAACGAAACTCATCAGCAGCTGCATCCGCCGATGTGTCAGATTCATGATCAGAGGCAGCCACCCGCCCAGCAACGATGCCGCGACGATCAAGACACAGTAAGCGATAAGAAGTGTGTTTAGCATTTCAGGAATAGCAGCCAGTGGACAGCACGCGACACGGCCAATCTGCCAGCTTAGGTAAATGCTGCCTGGTTACAAGGGCTCAATCGCGTCCAACCAGCCGAGCTTGACGAGGTCGAGCACTTCTTCAATCATTCGGGGATGGCTACCACTCAAATCGCCTTAAACGTCGACGAGCTAGACTGTGCGGAAGAGATCGTGTTGCTGCAGGACCAGCTCCAGGGCAGTCCGGGCATCAGCGACTTGAGATTCGACGTGGTGAATCGCCGCATGGTCGTAACATTTGATACCGACGAAATATCTGTCGAAGGAATAATCGAACGCGTGTCGAAGACTGGAATGCATGCCAGTCGCGACGAAAAGTCGCGAAAGACCGGTGCTTCGCCTGGCCGGAGCGACCTTCGGCTGTTCCTGGCGATTGCTGCGGCCGTGTCCATAGCCGTTGGTTTTTTGATCCATGTCATCGCTGCCGGTCGACTGCTCGCCCCGTTTGAAGTTGAGTTGCTTGACAGCGCGGCCACAACGCCACTTACCGCGCGGTTGTTCTATGTCGTCTCGATTAGCTTGGGGCTATGGTTCGTCCTCCCGAAGGCCCTGCTCGCGATTCGTCGGTTACGTGCGGATATGAACCTGCTGATGTGTGTTGCTGTTGCGGGAGCACTTTGCCTGGGCCAATGGCTCGAGGCGGCCGTTGTTACGTTCCTGTTTCAGGTATCGTTGTTGCTGGAACACTGGAGCATGGAACGAGCTCGTCGTGCTGTAGGCGCGTTGCTCAAATTGACGCCTCCAACCGCGCGAGTCGTTGACACGGGTTGTGGTCACGCGCACGAGCGACCCGTCGGTGAAATTGTCCCCGGAGCGAAAATCGTCGTCCACCCTGGCGAGATGATCCCATTAGATGGTCGAGTTGTGGAAGGCAAGTCATCTGTGAATCAAGCCCCGATAACTGGTGAATCGCTCCTTGTTGCCAAGGGGGGGGGCGAAGATGTGTTTGCCGGTACGATCAATGGCGAGGGTACCCTAGAAATTGAAGTAACTCGCCACGCCGACGACACCACATTGGCTCGGATTATTCATCTCGTCCAGGAAGCACAAGCCAGTCGCGCTCCATCTGAACAATGGGTCGAACGGTTTGCCCGTTACTACACGCCAGCCATGATTGGTCTGTCGCTGCTGATAGCCGTCGGTCCGCCACTACTAGTTGCCGCCGCGTGGAGCAACTGGTTCTACAACGGGCTGGTCTTGCTCGTTATCGCCTGCCCCTGTGCCTTGGTTATTTCGACTCCTGTCAGCGTCGTGTCTGCGCTGACAAGTGCAGCCAATCACGGTGTGTTGGTGAAAGGCGGAAGATATTTAGAAGCGGCTGCAAGTCTGCAAGCGATCGCGATTGACAAGACTGGCACCCTCACCCTTGGCGAACCCAGCGTTCAAGAGGTTGTTCCACTAAATCACCATTCACGCGAAGAGCTGCTAGAGCGAGCAGCCGCTCTCGAAGTGCAAAGCACGCATCCAATCGCCCAAGCCATTCTTGCCTGCGCCCGACGCGAAGGAGTTAAAGTAGCGGCGGCCGAGTCCTATCAAAGCCTGAGCGGTCGCGGCGCTGAAGGAACCGTAGGTGGTCAAGTCTATTGGATTGGTAGTCACCGTTTAATGCTCGAACGGATGCCGGACGCGGACGCCGCTCATGTTCAAAGCACGAGTTTGAAGTCGACAGGATGCTCTGTCGTAGCAATCGGTAGTGCTGCACATGTTTGTGGTTTGATTAGTGTGGCCGACACCGTTCGCGAAGATGCAGCTCGTGTTATCGAAGAGCTTCACTTGCTGGGAGTTCGGCATATCCGCATGTTAACCGGTGACAATCAAGAAACTGGGGAGGCGATCGCAAAAGTCGTCGGGGTCGATAGCTTCCTTTCCGAAGCCTTGCCGGAAGACAAGCTTCGCGAGTTGCATCTGCTCCGCGAGCGATATGGCTCAGTCGCCATGATCGGTGACGGCGTAAACGACTCGCCTGCGTTGGCTGCTGCGACCATCGGGATTGTTATGGGTGCCATTGGAACGGATGCGGCGATCGAAGCCGCGGACATTGCACTGATGTCGGACGACCTCTCGAAAGTGCCCTGGCTCGTCCGCTTATCACGACGCACCCTCCGCATTATCAAGCAGAACATTACCTTTGCGCTTGGACTTAAGCTGCTATTTGTTTTGCTCGCCGCTTGCGGACTCGCATCGCTTTGGATGGCCATTGCCGCGGATACAGGCGCGTCGCTGCTGGTCGTCTTCAACGGGATGCGTTTGTTGCGCGATTGATTGGTGAAATTTCACCGTACTACCAAGGCGACATGTACAAACCGTTGCCTCGCAGTCCGATATCGCCCGAAGGGATGCCGATGTTGTCGAGATGCCGGTAGTGAAAGCTACCGTAGTACTTTGGATACAGCTCCTCAGCGGTAGGGAATCGATGCGGGGTCCCGTAGCTATTCGGGAACGTCGGTGCGCCAAAGGCGACAGCTCCGTTCGAGGAATAACTTTGGACGAATAATCGGAACCGACCACGCGGGGCCGCATCGACATCGCAAGGAGCGGAGAAGATAGTTCCAACCATTACAACTGCAACTGCTATGACGTGTTTCATCACAGTTCTCCATACTCACCGGATCGCCCCGACTTACTTTCGAATTGTAGGTCACGCAATCAAGTAGTTCGCCGGTGGCTCGTCAAATGCCATACGTTATAATCCGCGTGACCTGACACGTACGAGCGACTGTAGGATGGCGTTCCGAGGTTGCTGGCACTGAGGCGATGACCAATTGACGGCCTCGTAGGTCGTCTCGCAGCCGATCGTCACGTCTCGGATTCGATTCAGGGCAAAACGCCAGGAGATGGAATTCATGTCTCGACTTGCACTTCATTGGCAGATTTTGATGGGGATGTTGCTGGGTGCTGGAATCGGTTTGTCGTTGAACTTTATGGCATCCGAACGAACGACTGGCCTTGAACAGGCGACTTTGCCGACAGGCATTGCCCACGCCGATCTGCATGACAGTCCAGACCTGATTACGATCGATATCACACAAGAAGACGGTATCCAGCGACGTTGGGTCGTTGATGGCACACGCCGCACTCCTGGTTCCGTCGCAACACTCAAGAAGCTTCAATCGCAAGACGCGCAAAGCTATGCCATATTCCACGAACATGGCCGTTCCTGGTCGCGTTGGGTTGGCGATTCCGCGCAGAAACTAGGCGGCTTATTCCTCCGCATGTTACAGATGGTGGCTGTGCCGCTGATCGCAACTTCATTGATTACCGGTGTGATGGGATTAGGACACGCCGAACGACTCGGCAGCATGTTCGCCCGGACGTTGTTCTACTATGTGGTGACCAGTCTCCTGGCGATCGTAACCGGACTGGCAATGGTCAACCTGATTCGACCAGGGCTCGGTGGTGAGAAGAATCAGCAATCTCATGAAGCGGAGATCGCCACAGGTAGTTTGAGTGAAGTCCTGTTCAATCAGGTCGAGACGATGATTCCGTCGAACCCCATCGGAGCGCTGGCCGAAGGCAACTTCTTGTCCATCATTTGCTTTTCGCTCGCTTTCGCCATTTTTGCACTAATCGTGGGCGGCAAGACAGCGGAGATCGTTCGAGACTTCTTTGGAGCGGCATTCGAAGTCATGATGGCCATGACGATGGCTATCATCAAGCTCGCTCCATGGGGCGTTCTGTTTCTGATGCTGTCCGTTACTTCGACTCAAGGTGTCGAAGTCTTCAAGTCTCTTGGCTGGTATATGTTAACCGTTGCGTGCGCCCTCGCTTTTCATGCGATGATCACCCTACCGATGATCGTCAAATTCGTAGCTCGCAGAGATCCGATGGAATTTGCCAAAGCGATGAGTCCAGCGTTGTTGACCGCGTTCAGCTCGGCGTCAAGCAACGGCACACTTCCATTGACGCTCGCCAGTGTGGAAGAGCGAGCTGGTGTGAGTAACCGCGTGAGCTCTTTTGTTCTTCCGCTCGGTGCCACGATCAACATGGATGGGACGGCGCTATATGAGGCCGTTGCGGTTTTGTTTATCGCGCAACTTCATCACGGCTACAACTTGCCGCTGACGGATCAGGTGATCGTCGCAGTGACGGCGTTGCTGGCGAGCGTCGGGGCGGCGGGAATTCCCCATGCTGGATTAGTCATGATGGTGATCATCCTCCAGGCTGTGAAGTTGCCAGTTGAGATGCAAGGCATCATCATCGCCGTCGATCGAGTGCTCGATATGTGCCGCACAAGCGTCAATGTGTGGAGCGACTCGTGTGGATGTGCGGTGGTCGCTCGCTATGAGGCCACGGGTAAAGATAGCGGAGGCGAGATTCCCGAGTCAGCCGATAACTTGGATTAACGGCGTCTTAGAACGAACCGAAGGGATCAGCAAAGGGGTCCGCTGGACTTTCCGAAGCGCCAGCCGCGGGTTCGGTACCAAACGCACCGAATGGATCATCGGCAGGAGGAGCAGGTTCATCGGCAGCCGCGGGCTCTTCTTCCTTAGCGGGCTTTTTCGCGTCGTCGCTCTTTTCTTCTAGCCCGCCAGATCGAATCGTTGGCCACTCCGCATCGACTTCACGGAGACATTGGATTATGCCATTCGACGATCCGAGGAAAATCCGATCGGTCCGATAGTTCACCATTCGGATATCAAGTTGCTCCGTTGACAACTCACCCACGCGACCACCGGTGCTAAGATCGAACATTACCAGACGACCGGTATCGCCCAAGCAATACACGCGGCTTTTCGTTGCGCTTACAACTTCTCGCACACGCGGAGCCCACCACTGTTCCAATCCGGTATCAACATTCAGCCGGTACAGGTTGTCATCGTCTGTCACCACAAACAAAGCATCATCGATAGCAACCGCCGGCTTTACGATCGGCTCGCCGGTCGAGAAACGCCAAACCAATCCGCCGCTTGATTCGTGGATGCAATTGACATAGCCGTCGGTTGAGACGACGACAATGCGGTTGGGAGGCAATGCAGTCGGTCTCGCCACAATCGGTCTCTTCGTCTCGAGACGATAGCGAATTCCGGTTAGCTTAGCTTCGGCAACATAGAGATCTCCCTTATCAGTGGGCCAGGCAACGCCGGAACCGGCGATAACGGGTTGGACAATCGCACGTCCACGAGATTGAAACACCCACGGCGGCTGTCGTCCGTCGTTGACAGCGTAGGCTTCGATTGTCCCTCCGGTCATCGGGACGAACACCCGTTCATCCGAAACTGCTGGGCCCGCACCGGGCGCCCCTAAAGTTTGACGTTGCCAGACAATTCCTCCGGTAGCTTGATTGAGGACATACAAAGTGGCTCCATTGACAATTGCGACGTAATCATCATTCGCGTCGGGAGCGTCAGTTGGATAGCGTGGATTCCCAATAACAGTTGACCAACGTGTTCGACCAGTCTCGCCGTCGATCGCTTGGACGACTCCCGAGTCGGACACAACATAAATTGTGATCTCTGGCAAGACCTGCGACTTGATTTCGGCTTCGATCCCGGAGCGGGTAAGCTGCTGCACAAGCTTATTGGCTTGTTGTTCGGCCTGATCTTTCCCCAGCGGTTTGCCAAAACGGTCCAAGTCGCGATCTGTGATGACCGTGCGACCCCGTGCAGAGATAACTTCATGAACGGCATAGCCATACGTCGAGCTAACGTGCTGTCGAACATGGGCAATACGCCCGCGCGCGCTATCAAATTGGATGCGTGTGAACCAAGCTCGTTCCAAACCGAATCGATTTGCCTCGGATGGTGCGATTAGCTGATTCGAACGCTGTGCGACTGCGGTGGAGGTAAGTGTTCCAACTGTGAGGCAAAGCCCCAACAGCAGATATCGCCGTAGCATGGTGTCACTCGATAGGTCGTGGCCAAGGAGAACTAGACGTGTTTCCTTATATTAGTCGAGTATTTTGCGAGATGCATTAGAAAAAAAGCTTTCAGCCAAATTCAGGCATGAAGCCCATTCTGGGGGTAGCTGTCAGGGTGCCGGTTACGGGGCTCTTCCCTGGAGAGTGCTAGTACGTAATATCTCAAGCAGAACCGCTGGAGTCATCTCCGTTGAGTCATGAACTCGAACTCCTTGCCAGGAAGTCGTTTGCGAGGTGCCAACACCGCCTAGACCATCTGAAACACGATGCCTACGATGATTCTTCAGAGAACGATGGATGACGACACGCGCCGACGAGTTGCCGGAGTTTGGCATGGGAAAAAATGGGCTCAGCCCGGGCGAAACAGAAGCTGTGGAGAAGATCCTCGGCCATCTGAATTTTTCGTCTGGCGCACCCGCCCCACGGCTGCTGGCAAATCTGAACGTGCTTTGGAAAGCGAAAGTGGTTGCCGATTCGAGCGACTCGCCGTGGCAGGTCGCTGGTGAATTACTTCGATCGGAACTCGTGCGATTGTGTGGTGAGTCGACGGCATTTCAAGATGCAACCCAAGCAAGTGCCATTCTCGACCTCGTCTGGACTCGGACACTTCCAGCCTACTTCGAATATCATCGCGACTTGTTGTTTCACCAGACCCCAGAGCGGCTGTTCAATTCGTTGTTCGTAGGCCGGGTGTGCGAAGCCGTCCTTGCTCAAGGTGAGCCGTGGAAGGAATCCGATCGCATTACGAGCGGGGCAATCACTCAACTAAATGATTACATCGGCTATCGGCCCGTCGCAGTTTTGGAATCGAAGAAGATCGAACCGTATCCTCACGAACGGTTACGCCCCATCCCGCTGATGGTACGCGATGCGGGCGTCGCCGCCGGGTCCTACGAAGAAGTCGTGACGCGCGCCATGGAGTTGCTAAACTCCACGGACGACGACATCTTGCGGACGGCTCACTTCGATCCGCAAGTGCTCGACGAACTAGCCATCGATCCCCGGGCATACGATTTTGACCATCCCGCCAACAAACGCCCCAATTATCACTTCGGCCAGTGGGATCCGCATCACATCGACGGTCAGGGACGATATACTCGATTCGTGATTCAACAAGCAACGCTTGACGCCTTGATGCAGCGACTCGAGTCCGACGAGGGTCCTTACGAAGAGTTGATGGTCGAGGCTGCCGCTGTATTAGCGGGGATCATCTTGATGGGGGCCGGCATTAGCGGCTCGGGGCCGGACACACACGATTCGACCACGACGCTGAGTAGTCTACTGCCGCAGATTGCCGCATATCGTGACGCGTTCTACGAACGATTGCTCAATCGCATTCCTGGCCGGCATGGACAGCGATTATCGGCCGAAGCTGCCGAACGCCGACAGCCGTTGGGTTCTGCGCGACAGCATTTGAACGCGCAACTGGCTCGACGCCGGGCGGCTCAACTGGAGCATGTCCAGCTGGCAAAGATCTTTGCCAGGATGGGCTACCCGGACGCAGCGAAGCAAGAGGCAAATGTAGTCCCCACGCCATCCGCTCGCATGCTTTGCCGTATCGACTGTCGAATCACGGCAACACAGAAGGCAATCTCGCAGCGTGATTCCGAGCGGGCGGTTGAATTGCTGAGTGAAGCCGTCGAGATTCTACACCGGGGAATCGGCTGTGGCGCGCTCGTCGATCCGTGGAACATCCTGGGCTTTGACGGACAGTTCAGTCTTTTCCCAGCCACTGAGAACAGCGTTCATGATCACCGCATTGATGAATTGATTGCACTGATCGAAGAGATCTTTGGGCTGTACTCACGAGCCTGGGCCGAGGCTGCGGGAGGCGACGATACCGACTTGGTCGAAAGGATTGCAAAGGACTTTCGTGAGCTTGCGAATTGGTGGCGTCAGTTTGCCGCCCATGAAGTCTCGAACGTAGAGGCAATTGACGCCTTCGATGCGTATAACGCGGCGGAACACGTGGCGCGTGCCCTTAAACTTTGGCACGAAGGCGGTGCCGCGGCGGGCGATATCAGCTTCTGGGCGCCTCATGCCCAAATGTTCGACTCCGCTCAAGCCTATGCCCTTGTGATCGAGGCGTTACTCGATCAGGCAGACTATGTCGCGGCACTCGGCCTGCTCATCCATTGGCTGAGTGAATCCGAGCACGTTCCGCTCGAGCAAGGCGACAGCTCGTTCTATCGGCTTGCCGAAAGATGGTTACTGGACGTCCGCAGAGCCGAATTGCCTCAAGACGCGGAGCCCATGGCAGACCAGGTGCCTGGCATTTCCGGGAAAACATGGCAATTGATCAGAAAGTTCTTTGACTATGTCGAAGCGAATGCGGAGTCCTACTGGAAGACTCCGGTGTTCGACTTGGCAAGTCAAAAACGCGAGTCCCCCAATAAAGAGAACGCAGCATCTGAGCCAGAGCTCGATGATCCATTTGCTACCGATGATGACGAAGACGTTAATCTTTTTGGCGCGGCGTATGAAAATGTCGTATTCCGGGATAGCGCCAACGATGGAGTTGAGGGACAAATATTTGACAACAGTGATGTCGGCGAAGACGAATTGATTCGCGAATCGCAACGTGTCACTGATCGCCTCTCGTTTATGGCGACGCTCGCGAAGCTCTGGAAGAACGCTGGACTGAGTCGACTAGATCCCGCCTGCGACGCGGAAATGTTGGCTGAACGCTGTACGGTGATGGCCCATTGGATCGAGAAACTTCAACGGAATCGGACGGAGTTGATGGAGCTAGTCGGTCAAGTCCGAAGTTATGCCATTCCGACTCCGCAAGGTGACCACGATTCGATGCTCGCCTATGATCGGCGCCGCATGTACAAGGAAGGACTGCTGGATCGTATCATCGCGACTTCGACTGAGACCGCGGATGCCGTGCGGCTATTACGTTCTGCGATCGTAGCGGAATCAAATGATCCGCCCGTTACCGCAACGGATGACGCGCCCCGCGAGGAGAGTCTGTCGATTCAAGTAGTGGCCGCGATTTTGCAAGGGGATCGCCGTCGCGCCAAAACGCTAGCGACGGAGCTGACCGAGGAGTTGGCGGCTCTGCCGCTGCTGTATGTGCCGTTGGCCAAGGGGGGCGATGCTCGCGAGATCGTGGCCGCGCGGATTCGCCAACGAAGCATTCAGGATTTGCTGCTTTGTCTGCCGCGAATTGGGCTGTATGTCGAGACATTTCGGTTGATCGAGACAGCCCGAGACATGGAGCGGACGCATCCTGTCGGCGCCGGAGCCGTGACGGAGTTCGATGAGTTATTCAAGATCGGTTACAAATCACTTGTCCAATCGCTGGTTGTATCCGCAGAACAATGGGATGAAGAAGAAGAGGTCGAAACGGAGTCTCCTAACCTAACCGATTCGCCGCTGGTCGCCTGCCTTGAGCAACTCACTGAAACTGCACTGCACAGTTGGCTGGCGCACAGCCAGACCTTACGACTGTCGGTCTTGGAGAAAGTGAGCGACAAGCGCGCTTGGAGCAAGTTAGTCGAGTTTATCGAAACTTATGGCGCCGAGCTGTTCACCCAGCACTTTCTTAATCTTGGCAATGTTCGAGCAATTCTGCATCAGGGCGCTGATACCTGGATTACTAAAATTCAAGAAGAGGGAAACGGGGCTTTCGAGTGTCGGTTGCTTGACGAGATTGATGAGAAGATTTCCCGGCACGACGCTGTCTATCGCTTGACGCTGGTCCTGGAAGCGATCATCGAGAACTACTCGGAGTATCGCGACTATAACAGCACGACCACGCAATCGGATCGTGGCGACTTGCTGTACACGCTGCTCGATTTTTTACGGCTCCAGACAAAGTACGATCGTGTTTGCTGGAACCTGAAACCCGTCGTTCTTGCCCACGAGATCCTGGTTCGCCGCGGTTGCAAACAAGCTGCACAGTTGTGGCGGCGAGCGTTGCGCGAACGTATCGATTCCGAAGCCGACAAGTTCGTCGAGAAATTGAATACACTCCGAAAAAAGTACGCAATGCAAATGCCGTCCATCGCCGATCGGATCAATGAACGGTTCATGAGACCGCTGGTCATCGATCGCCTTTGTTCGTTAGTTCAACCTGCGGTGGCCGAAGCGAAGCGCGAGGGTCCGCGGCCGACGTTTCGTATGCTACAGTACGAAACAGAGTTCCTGACGCGTGAACCGAGTGGCGTTGGTTTTGATCTTCCGCCTTGGCTCGCCGCGCTGGACGAGGAAGTACAACGAGTGTCACAGCCGCCGCACGAGCGCGACGATTACGACGAACTCGAGCTCGCGGTCCCGTTGCGGCGATTAACCTATGAAGAAGCGATCGAGCGTCTGGACGAACTGACCGACGAATAGAAACGTCGGAGCTCTCTAAACCCGTGTCCTGTCGCGTTACGACCGAGTTTGATCATGGCGATTTCCGGTATTCAAGCGTTTCTCGAAATTCTGGCAGATTTCAACGTCAAGTACATCTTCGGAAATCCCGGCACGAGCGAGTTGCCATTGAACGATGCGCTGGTCGGCGACGATCGATTCCAATACATTCTCGGCCTGCAGGAAATACCCGTCATGGCAATGGCGGATGGCTTCTCAATGGCGTCGCGAACACTGGGGGTTGTAAGTCTTCACATCAGTTGCGGCTTGGGCAATGCGATGGGCATGCTGTACAACGCGTATCGTGAAGGCACACCTTTGCTCGTTACCGCTGGCCAACAAGACCGTCGATTACAATTCGAGGAGCCAATTCTCGGCGGCGACATGGTCTCCGTCGCGAGACCGTGGACAAAGTGGTCCGTCGAAGTGAATCGGGTTGAAGACCTGCCAGTTGCTGTCCGCCGCGCGGCGCAAACGGCCTTAACGCCTCCCACCGGTCCCGTCTTTATGTCGCTGCCGATGGATGTCCAGATGGAGATCAGCGACGCACTCGATCTGAGCCCCATCCGGCTGCCTGACGTGCGCGTGCGGCCGCCTCTAGCGGCGTTACAGCAAGCAGCCCATGTTCTACGAAGCGCAAACAACCCCGGCATTTTGGCCGGAAGTCGCGTTACTGAAGCGGACGCGATGTGTGAGTTGGTTGACGTTGCTGAGTTGCTCGGCGCCCCAGTGATGACGGAATCGGGAACGACTCACGGTCGACTGGCCTTTCCTGCCGATCATCCTTTGAATGGACAAGGTTTGCCGTTGTGGTCTCCCGAGGTGCGCAAGCGGCTTGAGGAGTTTGACGTGTTGCTCGTCGTTGGCATGGACTTGCTGCGACAGTACGTCTATCACGAACCCTCTCGCGCCATTCCGGAGTCAATTCGCCTCGTCCATATCGATGAAGACCCCTGGCAACTCGGGAAAAATTACCCGGTGGAAGTCGGCGTTACGGGGCACACCAAAGTCACGCTCGGCGAATTGGCGCAGGAACTTACCAATTCCTTCAGCGATGAACAGTCGGCTGCGATTAGCGCGCGAACGGCCCGGCATGTTGCGGCCCATGAAGCGGCGAGGAACGCTTTGCGAAGTCAGATCGCGGCGCAGCAACATCTGCGCCCATTAACGCCATTAGGGCTGATGGGTGCTCTGTCTCGCATCCTTCCCGATGATGTGGCCGTGATCGAAGAAGCGGTCACAACGACGAACACTACGTTTGAACGCCTCGGTGTACTGAAGAACACAACAGGCTACTTTGGTCATCGCGGCTGGGGGCTCGGCTGGGGGCTTGGTTGTACGATTGGCGCCAAGCTCGCTTGGCCAGACCGTCCTGTCCTGGGGTTGCTGGGCGAGGGCGCCGCAACATACGGCATTCAAGGATTATGGTCAGCAGCACACTACAATATCCCGGTCACTTTCGTGATCTGTAACAATGCCTGCTATCAGATTCTGAAGATCGGGGCAAAAGGAATTCAACTGCCTAATGCGATGGTTGAGCGGTACGAAGGGCTCGATCTACGCAACCCGGAAATTGATTACGTTTCGCTCGCAAAGTCATTCGGCGTCGAAGCTCATCGTATCAACGATCCCGATGAGCTGAGCGAACGGGTCGGCGAGTCGCTGCGAGGGAATCGACTTCAGCTGTTCGATGTGCCAATTGCGCGCGAGACACCAGGGCGCTTGAACTACGGCTAATTTGCTGGGCGAGGCTTCGTTCGATGAAGTCGCTTCAGCCCGCTCACAAACGGCGAACCGTCAATGAAGAATCGCAATTGCGCATCTTCTGCCGACGTAACGCCAATGCGAGAGGAAGTTGTGATCGTATGGTCGCAGGTGTTCGGGGGATCTTCGTTTGCGATCCACAGCCGAGCAGGACAACACATGTCCCACCCGTCGAGCCGCCGATCCACGTCCAGTGCTTCGCACAAACGAGCGGGGCCGCGACACAACTCAAGCACCCGGTGCGTGCCGCGTCGGCGCTGCATGAACGCAAGTCCTGCCAGCGGCTGGATCGCCCGAATGAGCACCGCCGACGCCTGTCCCCGGCCCTGCGTCACTGCATTCATGCAGTAACGCGAGTGGATCGAGTAGACGTAAGCATACCCCGGCGGCCCGAACATCGAGGCATTTCGCTTGGTTTGACCACGAAAGGAATGAGACGCTGAGTCGCCGATCGCGAGGTAGGCTTCAGTCTCGACGATAGATCCAAGGCAGAGACCGTTGCGTGAACGTCGCACCACGATTTTGCCGAGCAGTTCTTGTGCAACCACGATCACGTCACGATCGTAAAAACTTCGTGGAAGTATCTCCCCGAACATAGCGCCGCCCACACGGATTCTTTTGTGCGTAATCAGTCCCTGATGCTAAATCCAAACACAGCACCTGTGAGTACCAAGATGATCGATCCTCCGATTGACATTGCCACCAACGGCCCGATCGCTTCAGAAGGTGCCAGCATGATGGGACCGACCAACAGCCCAATGAACCCACCGGTGAGTAGCCCCCAGCCGGCCCCTCGGATCGGGCGATAGTGATAGAGACCAATAACACCTCCAAGGATTGCAACCATGATGGCGGCACTCACACTCGCGACGGCGACCTGCTCGAGTGTTAAGACTTTGTCAATCACGGCGCGAACCACAGGTGCAAGTAACGCTGAAACGACGGCGCAAGCAGCCACAAGTACAAATAAGGCGCTGAGCGGGTAGCCGCTTTGCATACTTTGGTCGGTTCGTTGCATACGTTTGGTTATCACACGTAACGGTCGACAGCACAAGGCGAAGGCAGAGTCAGCAACACCGACATCACCCTCGTTGTGCCTCATTCGAAGGAATGCTTTGCGCCCCTTGTAACGAGGGTGGGCCGCAGTAGAATCGTGAGACGCCTCACGCCTCGCGTGGACAGCATCGATGAGGCCCTTGTGGTGCGTGGTCTCTAATGGCGGAGCAACACCTCGCACCTGCCACACCGTAGGAGACGAAAATGCCGGTGATGGATTGGTTCAGTGCGCGTGTTTTCAATCTCGTTCACGGTAACAACCTTGTCTACAACACTTGCTGGGAAGATCCTCGACTCGATCGAGTCGCTTTGGAGTTGACGCCCGGCGACAACCTCCTGGTGATCACTTCGGCAGGATGCAACGCTCTGGATTATGCGCTTGCAAGCCCGAATCACGTCTATGCCGTTGATATGAACCCCAGACAAAATGCTCTGTTGGAGTTAAAACTCGCGGGCATTCGCAATCTTGAATACGACGACTTTTTTGGCATGTTTGGGCGGGGTCGCTTGCCTGGCGGGCGGGCAGTGTATCTGGAGAAGTTACGCGGGTCTTTGTCACCGTGGGCACAGAACTATTGGGACCGGTATATCAAGTTTTTCGATAACCGACGACGATCTTTTTATTTTCGCGGCACCTCTGGTTCGTTTGCGCGAGCCGTCAATGTCTACGTTGATCGCGTGGTCCGCGTTCGACCTCAGATCGAAGCCTTACTCAGTGCCAGCACGGTAGAAGAGCAAAGCAGGATCTATTACAACGAACTCCACGAGCGATTTTGGTCACGGCCTATGCGTTTTGCGATGAACCGGGACACGACGCTCTCGATGGTAGGTGTCCCAAAGGCACAGCGCCGGCAAGTTGAAACGCAGTACGAAGGCGGGATTGTCAAATTTGTGCAGGATTGCGTCGAAACGGTGTTCGCTAAGCTGCCAATCTCGGACAATTATTTTTGGCGCGTGTACCTGACGGGCGAGTACGCTCCTGACTGCTGTCCGGAATACTTAAGTGCTGAAGGGTTTCACCAATTGAAGAGCGGCATGGTCGACCGTGTCAGTGTGCATACCAATTCCGTTCAAGGCTTTCTTGAGCAACACGATGGCGAAATCTCGCGCTACGTGTTGCTGGACCATATGGACTGGTTGTCTGACAAATTCTTTCCGCTACTGGAACTGGAATGGCAGGCAATCTTGGACCGAGCGGCTAGCGGAACCCGAATCCTGTGGCGAAGCGGCGGGCTTCGGACGGACTTTATTGAGCGCGTTCAAGTCACTAAGGACGGTCGCGTCCGCCCCCTGCACGAACTTCTGACTTATCACCAGGAACTCGCCGACCAACTGCATGAGAAGGATCGCGTGCATACATATGGTCGCTTCTATATCGCAGACTTGGCTGCCTGAATCGTATGGGTTTCTATTCTGACCTGAAGATTCTCTACTACCTCACGCTAAAACCGGTGCGTGGTAAGGACCATGCCGCACGGATGGAGAGTTTCTATGCTGGCCAAGCCGAGGCATACGACGACTTTCGCAAGCGTTTGCTGCAAGGTCGCCAGGAATTGTGGGATGCTATCGAGTCGCCGCAGGAAGCTGTCTGGGTTGACATGGGAGGCGGCACAGGTGCGAACTTGGATTACTTCGGCGATCGTATCGCACAACTGAAAAAAGTCTACGTCGTCGATTTATCGCCTTCGCTTCTGCAGATGGCTCAACGTCGGGTGGAGGAGAGGGGCTGGAAGAACATACAACCGATCGAAGCGGATGCGACCACATTTCGACCACCAGAAGCGCCCGTCGATATCGTGACGTTTTCCTATTCGCTTACCATGATCCCCGATTGGTTCGCCGCTGTTGACAACGCAATGGCGATGCTAAAGCCCGGTGGTTTGATCGGTATCGTCGACTTCTATGTCTCGCGCAAACATCCGGCGGACGGATTGAAACGACACCGTTGGTTTACTCGGAACTTCTGGCCCGTCTGGTTCGCTGGCGACAATGTTTTTCCGTCGGCAGACCATGTGCCCTATCTGCACAAACACTTCGATCCCATGCACTTCGAAGAGCATCTCGCCAAAGTGCCTTACATTCCGTTGATACGTACGCCTTACTACACTTTCGTTGGCCGCAAACGAAGCCCAAGTCAGCTACCAGCAACCGTCTCGGCGTTGCCGAATGCTTCGACGTAGTCGTAGTCGGCGGTCAGCGTTGTCAGGCCGATACTCAAGGTGTCGCCAGGTTTAAGCACTGCCTCAGAAATGATGGCATCATTCAAAAGGGTGCCATGCTTCGAGCCCAAGTCCTGAACGATGAGCGTGCCATCTTGGGCTTCGATCAAGCAGTGGCGACGACTCGCCCAGCGATCGTCGATAGTCACATCTGCTTCCACGCTACGCCCAATTACCAAGGGAAAGTGATTAAAGACGAGTTCGGCGGTCTGTTTGGCCAAACAACGAACAGAGAGCTTCAAATTCATGGGAGTGAGATCGTGAATCTTAGGGGGCGGGAGACGGAACGGTGGGAGGATGCAAACGACACGACTCCGTCAGGACGTGTCTTCAGCGGTGTCTCTCTCTGCGATGTGCAGTGTACCCCCCTGAATAAACAATAGTCAACAACTATTTCCGGGTGTCAACGAGAAAAATCTGATCCCCTTGAATTTCTCGAACGGCAAGGCATTTGCCGTCGAATTTCCCGGCCACGCTCACCTCTCCCATCGTCGCATGTTTTCAACGATCCGAAGCAACTCCGGACGTTTCTTCTCGAACACACCGAAGAAGATGAGTATCAACAAACCTAAAATGATTCCGAATCCCCACCAGATGCCTACATGCTGGACTTTCGCGTATGCGTGCCAGACCATGCTGATCACCGATAGAAAGACAAAGGCAACACCAAGGTACAGAAACGCTCGGATTTGCAATCCTATGCCGATGAACACGCCGATTACGGACAAGAACGCCAGCACCATCGGCTCCCAAAGACTGTCGCCGATTCCTTCGATGAAGATGTCGGCGGTCGAACTTACGTAGATGACCATCAAGCAGACATAACGAATCGCAGAAAGTTGGGTTTCGCTCAATCGTTGGCGGTTGAGCTGTGCCGCGACTAGCGTCGAAGCTGCGGGCGGGATCAGCCAGAATTGCGGGTGTTTTAGCAGCGACAACGGTTCGTAGTCGGCGAAAAACGCCCACAAAGCTGCGTTGCCTGCCACCGCAGCGGCGACACCGCTGATATAGGAATGCCGTAGCAGGCTTAAGGCCAGATAGAACAGTCCGGTGAAAAACAGCAACAGCGAGTAATGTCCTGCCGCGTCAATTTCAAGTCGTTGATTCAGCCACCACCCAAGCGCCGGCAACAACGGGAGAAAGCCGCCGGTTCGTTGGAATGGTTCCGCCAGCACGCGTAATCCGCGACGCTCAAAGAGTTCTCCAACCCCAACGCCCGCGAAGGCAATCGCCATGACGATGTACGGCCAAAAGGCTCGAATCCGTCCGCCGAACAAGCTTGGATGGGAAAGGTAGATGTGCGCGAACAAGAGTGCTCCGGTAACTTGAGCGGCATAGACATAAGCCATTCGTCCTCGCTCCGACAGCGAGAGCGGATCGCGTTCAGGTGACAAAGCCAGCGAGAGAAAGGTAATGATCAGGCCGACCAACACAGTCGCGACCGCGAATGCTTGGTAGGGATGCCCAAAGGGGACGCCGATACCCGGTTCGAATGACCCCATCTCGAGCAACAACACGCCTGCCAACGACACCATCGCCGCGCTGCCACACAACACCGCCATGCGTCGTACTACTGGAAGCCAGTCGCCGCGTCGAGCGGCCCAGCGAGAAAGCGGCATCGCGTACAAGAACGCCAGTCCTGCCAATACCATGAGCAACCGTACGGCTCGCTCCAATACAAAGGTCGCTCGCCATTGTGGCTCGATATCGGCCCAAACGGCGTATACGGCGGCCAAGCTCAGTAAGATCAAACTGATGTACTGCATCGTAGTCCGCCGGTGTAGCTGCGTTTGGCAACCGACTCCATAAGCCAATAGCAACGGAGCGAATGCGGCTGCCATTCGCATCCAACGCTCGCGGAACACGAGCACGACCAGCAACTCGATCAACACGATCATCGCCGAGATCGCGAGCGTCGTAATCGGCAGCCAACCCCGAGTACGTTTGAGTTGTTGGACGGTATCAGGCATTCCCCAACGACTGCCGACCACTGCCACGATCATGCCATTCTTCCAAACATGTCCCGCTAAGGCGATGTAAGCCGAGATCGCCAGTCCGGTGAGCACAAACACAGATTGCCCATCGAAGTCTCGCCACTGGTCAATTTCATCCAGAGTCATCAACATTGCTATTAAGCCCCAAGCGAACAACATCGGCAGCGCGAGTGTCATTTGCGAGTCCCACAGCGATCCGATCAGCAGACCTCCCAAAAGCGGCAACAAGAACCATCCGATGAGGCCCGCGACGTCAATGTCTCCGCGCGATGCCTCAAGGAATCCCGTCAAAACAAAACCAAGGCCGACCATGACGAGCAAGACGATAGTCGCCATTACGCCGCCCGCTCGATGTACGGCGGCGGTAGAGGACAGGTCGAAGCTGTGCCCAGTGCGTCGTTGAGAACGAACTTCGGCAAACAACCAGACCAACGACGCAAGTACAACTGCCAACAAGTTGAGTTGAAGAAGTTCGATCACTCCGATCACGCCGTCGTTTGGCCAGACGCCCCACCAGAGGATCGTAACCGCGACGGTCGCGAGTATCGTGGAACCGAAAGCAAAAGTTTGTCGACGTGTCTGAAGGCCGAGGGCTCCGGCGAGACACGACGCGTTCACTGTCGTGCCAAACGACCACCACGGAGTATCAGGATCGGAAGGCGCGGCGCGCAAGGCTAGCAGGACGGAAAGCACCACGAACGTCTTCGCCCATTGAACGGGCGCCGTTTGAAGCAGAATTTGCCAGTACTCTGAATCAGAATCGTTACGATTGTCTATTTGGCGACTAGGTTCGATCCATGTGCAGACCGTTGCTGCCAACGCGATTACTGACCAGCCAACCATCAAGACATGAAACGCATCCCAACTCCCGCTAGTTGCTTCCATCGACACAGCAATCGGACCGCTGATGGCGAATAAAAAACCGATTCCTTGCGATACGCCAAACTGATTCAAACGTGCCCGAACCAGCCAAGCAGCTGCGCCAAACCCGAGTAAGCAGACGAGATAACTGAGCCAGCTGCCAAGTTCTATGAAACGGGTCAGGTCGCTTGGTGCCGAAATGACGGTCAGTGCCGCCAGGCCACCAGTTATCGTGGCTGCGGCGACAGCGACGACAATTTGCAGGGCCAAACAACGATCGACCGTTTCACACCTCTCGCTTCTTTGTCCGGATTCAACCCAACGCCGTATGCCCAGCCATGCAATGGCAAATGAAGCCAATCCAAGACCGTTCCATTGCAGACACTCAATGGCCACGGGCCAATCGATTTGAGCGTCAGGATCGTTCAAGATCGGCAGAAAGTACGCCAGGTTGACCAGGTATTGGAAGACGCCTGATGCAGCCAGCATCAGCTCCGCTCTTTTCTCTCGAATGGCGTGCGCGACGAGTATGACCACAAGACAAGCGAGCGGGACTCCGTATGACAACTCGGGCCCAATACGGCTGAAGAACGAATTGGAAGTCGGTCCGTTGGGTGCGGTACCTGATGCGGCTTGAACAAGACTAACGGTCGTTAGCCCCAAAACCGGAATCGCGCATAGACTCAGCGTCCAATTGCGGGCAACTTCGCTCAGGTTTTCGGGAACATCGTCCCATTCGAGCCACGACAAACGACGAATGCGTGATTCGATCTCGGAGCCCAGATAGAGAGCCACGGTCAGCCCAGTCCCGAGTACGGCGAACGACCAACGCAATCCCGACGCGGTCGCTAGGTTACTGAACGCGTTCCCGCCAACCAACATTGCACCGATCGAGGTGAGCAGAAAACTCGCGGTCAACGCAAGCAGCGAAAATCGCTCGATCAACGACCCGATTACGGCCACGAACAACAACGCCAGTACGGCCCACGACTCGATCGTAAACACGTTTGTCCACAGCGGCTCAACCGTCCGCTGCCCGTTCTGAGCGATGCCCAATTCAACCACGGACCCCATTGCACTAGCGGTGAAGCACATCACAAACATTCCGCCCACGGTCGCGGCGAAGACAAGGTCATCGACGGACGTACCTCCGGTTCGTAACAGTGAAAGAGTCTCTGGTGATCTCCACCGAATTATCCTTCGGCTAACGCTCCACACGAAACACCATAAGGCGAGCGTACCGAACTGAACTTGGAGGTGCCGCGGCGCAAGCAGTCGTTCGCTCCACCAAGTCTGCCGCTGGCACACTGAAGTCGCTGCATAGATAATCGCCGCCGTCGCTAATCCCTGAAACATCGAGAAGCCAAGTGGCCAGCGCTGAACCAGCATGGCTACGAACCAGATCAAGGACAGCGCCGCCATGTACCACGCGTGTTCGCCGAATTGATGCCTGATAACGAGGGCGGACGAAGGCAAGGCCAACAACGAGACAAGCAATGAAGACAGCGTCAATGGAGCAACGAGGTGCTGCCAGCGATAAGAACTCCCGGTGAACGACGGAGACCGCTCGCTACGTGCGAGTATCCAAGCGGTGATGATCGCGGTGATGCCATGCATTAGCGTCGCGCTCAGTACCGGCCGAGTCGGCGTCAGGGACGCGTTGGCCAACCAGCCTTGAAAGGTCGTATTCCAACCAAGGCAATGTACGAAGCCGATTAACAGCAATGCCGAACCACCCCATGTCACCGCTACGGTTGGAAGCAGATAACTCACGACAAGTAACGTCATGGCGTAAAACAAGAACACGGCCGTAGCGAGATTCGGCTCTTGCCAGGGCTCACCGAAGAAGCCCACGACGATCGCGATAATAATGCTCAGTGCGGCGACGCCTCCGCCACCAAGCAGATAACAAACCGCGCTTTCCCGATGTCCTCGCCGGAACAGACTGGCGGCCCCTCCGGCGATGACAATCGCGATCGCCGTCAGCACAATGCTGCTGCGGCCTCCGAAGAAAAGGTCGCTCATCCGACGAGCCAGATTACTGTCGTAGCCAGCGAATGCTCCCTGCAGCGAATGGTAGCTAACGAGCAGTGCGAGCGTGCCACAGACGATGGCTGGCACGTGCAACGCGGATAGGCGACCAATAACAGCGAGCAGTGTCAGCGCGGCAAAACTGAAGAGTCCAACGGTGATCAGCAGTTGCGGATCTGGCCAAGCTAGGACCACCGCGACTAGCATCATGACGCCACCAGTGAACGCCAGTGACGTGCCGATGGTTTTTAGAACGCCCAGACGCGACGACGAGACCCGACCGTGCAACGCCAGTCCCGTAGCAAGAACCACCACCGCGGGCAGGCTTAGTGGCGTCGATAGCCAGGCCAGAGCGATCCGCACAGAATCCGATTTGGAAAGCAGCAAACCAATCGTCGTTGCCAATGCAAAACTCGTGATGCCCAGAACGAGTAGCGTGTCCGTTGCCCGTGTTACACCGATTCGCTCTCGGCGCGTCGCGACTTGCAATTGGCTGATCGTGGCGACAAGGTAGGCGATCAGCGGTGGACTCACGAGCAGGCTCGCTGCGAGAGCTCTCGCGTTTTGGTCTGCCAGCCGACTGATAAGCAATTGGCCCACGGAAGTTCCCATCACTCCGATCCAAAGCCGCCAGGAACCTTCGCGCATCAATGCCTGCCCAGCAAAGTACGCCATCGTGCCAAACGCGAGAACGCCGACCGCAACCGCCACAATGTATAGTGGATGAAACGCCGGTAGTTGTTGCGATTCCGGTCCTGTTATGACAATCGCCGCCAGGAAATTTATGGGAATGAGCAGCGTTGCAATGATCAGAACACCGCGACTGGTCGCCTGTAAGTTCCATCGACGCAATGTATAGTTTCCGGCTCCGTGAATCGCGGCAGTTGCGAGCATAAACAACAGTGCCGGCAGATAAATGAATTTCTCGCTCAGACTCTCGATCTCGCGGCGAAGGCTGATCACCAATGCAATCGAACACCCCACGATCAACAAACCGCTGACCAACTCGCCCCAGCGGATGTTCTTATCTTGCATAAACGCTTGCAGAACGTCGGCGAACGCCCGTCGACGCTGTTGCGGTCGTGTGGGCGCTGGCGGACGACTCGGTTCCGGCGCATCGAGTGGATGAACGAAGCGAGGTGGAGCAACTTCCTCAACGACCTCTGCTTCAACGGGCACTTCCTCGATATCGCGGGCGGCAGGAACAGCGGCTGCATCCGCGTGAGCACTTGGAGCTTCGTTCTCCGCTTTGACCGTAACGTGATCCTCTGCATCGGATTGCCGGGCGACCGCCGTTCTGACAGGAGTTGATTTGACCTGTTGGTCATACGCTTGTCGCAGCAAAGTGAACAACTTGCTTCGCAGTTCTTCGTCGATGATCCCGTCGTCGGCGAGTTGCTGGATTGTGCGCGAGGTGGCGACTGCGTCGGAGTGCCACGTCGGGGGCGTTGACCTTTTGCCAAAAATCAGCCAGCCCACAAATACGCCAATTCCGATTAGAAACGGAGCACCGACCAGCAGGAGAAACCCGATGACCACTTCCGACATACGGCTGCTGCTCCTGAAGGAATTCGACAGACTTGCGAGGATGATACTACCATAGTAGCTCAACGACGGAGGGTGCGGTGGAGGTAAGCCAATGCAACGTCAGACTGCTCAAGCCGCCGAAAACTAGGGAACGCCTTTCTCACGAGGCACACCAAATCGCTAAGAATGGTCGAGTATGCTATTGAAGTTGCCAGAATCAATCGGTCACCAAGGAAAGTCTCATGCATCGCCTTTTGTTCGCGGTAAATTGCTTGTCGGTCGCAGCCTATTCGCAACTTGCGCTCGCCGAGGTTGCAGTACCCGCTCGCCCCAACATCGTTTTGATCATGGCGGACGATTTGGGAGTTGAAGTGTTGGGAAGCTATGGTGGCACAAGCTACAAGACTCCGGCACTTGATAAGCTGGCGCGCGAGGGAGTGCGTTTCACAAATGCCTATGCTCAGCCTCTGTGCGCGAACACTCGCCTGCAATTAATGACCGGCCTGTACAACCATCGCAACTGGATCGCGTTTGGCATCCTCGCACCGGAGTCAAAGACGTTCGGCCACTGGATGCAGGAGGCTGGCTACAAAACTTGTATCGCGGGCAAGTGGCAGCTGCAAAGCTACGACCCGCCCGACTACCCCGGTGCTGCGGAGCGTCGCGGCATTGGCATGAAGCCGGAGAACGCCGGCTTTGACGAGTTCGCGCTCTGGCATACAGGACACACGGAATTGAAAGGCTCGCGCTACGCAGCCCCAGTCATCAACGAGAACGGCCGGTTTCGGGACGACCTCAAGGATCGCTATGGCCCGGACGTCTGGGTCGAGTACATCAATCGGTTCATCCAACGGAATCTGGATCACCCGTTTTTTGTGTATTATCCGATGGCACTGCCACACTGGCCGATGGTTCCCACACCAGATAGCCCCGAGTGGCAGGACCGCAGCCTGCGTGATGTGGAAGACGTGCGGTTCTTCAAAGACATGGCCGAGTACGCCGACAAGTGCGTGGGTCGCATCGTCGACAACATAAATCAACTTGGCATTGCCGAGAATACGCTAGTTATTTTCTATAGCGATAACGGAACACACTTGCAGGTCACGTCGCAGACAAAGGCTGGGCCAGTCGCCGGCGGAAAAGGTGAAACGACGGATGCAGGGACGCATGTACCGTTGATCTGCTGGCAACCGGGAACAATCAAACCGAGTGTCAATGAAAGCCTTGTCGACTCGACCGACTTCTTACCGACAATCTTGGACGCCGCCGGACATCCGTTACCCAGCGACGCTGTCACGGATGGCTTGAGCTTCTATCCACAATTAGTCGGCAGAGACGTCGCGACACGTCCGTGGGTGTTTTGCCATTTCGATCCCCGGCCCGGTTGGGACAAAGATCGGTTTCGGTTGCTTCGTTTTGCCCGAGAGCATCGCTACAAGCTTTACGATGATGGGCGTTTGTACGATGTGCCGCACGATCAGCTGGAAGAGCGACCGATCCTGGCGAAAGACGACAACGCGGAAACGAGAGCCGCGCGAATGCGACTTGACGCTGTCTTAAAAGCGATGTCAAACTAACGGTCGCCGCGACATCATTTACACAGCCACCGCCCGGATGTCGCGTCATTCTCGCGACCGCTGAACCTGATGACCGCCAACCGATCGCGATCGCGTTTGATGATCGCGACCGGTTGTGGGTCGCCGAAAAGTTACTCATACAACGGCAGCAAATTTACGGACGAGAATCACGACCGCATTCTTGTATTTGAAGACTCGAACGGCGCAAAATATCACCGTTGACGGTGACATTACCGACTTGCCGCCAGTAGGTGCCGGTCCGCGAGTTGTTGCGATGCACATGGTTAAAGTTGTCCGAACTGCCCGAGCCATTATGCCGTCAGTTGGATTTATCCGGTTGTCAGTTCGACCAACGGGAGAACGGATTGCGCTAGACAGCTCTCCAATCGGAAGCATTCCGCCGCCGTTAGAATATCCCACGAGCCGTCGGCTTGCAGCGTCGAGGTGCTGCCCGAGTAACTCGACATATTTCGCGCGCCATCTTCATCGATCGACCCGCTCAGCGACCAACCACCCAGCGCCCTGCTGCCGCCCGTGGCATACGACCCGCTACCCGAGATCTTTCAATTGCTATCGCATCGTCGATCGCGACGTGCCCCTCAATTAGCGATCGCGAAGCCGTAATTGCAGTTCAGACAACTCCTGCGAGAGTTCTTTCAACTCCATCGCCAACAACACGGATTCGCTGGCCACCGCATCGCCCAGAATCTCTTGCAGCATCTGAATCTTGCCAACCACACGACCCTTGGTTGCACCCTCTTCACGGCCCTCTTCACGGCCCTCTTCACGGCCCTCTTCACGGCCTTCTTCACGGCCTTCGGTGCGTGCGGCGATCAGGCGGGCTTCTTCGTCGTGCAGGAACTTCATACGGGCTTCGTAGAACTGACGGTCTTCGGGCGATTGCGAGATCATTTCCAATACTCCGGCTGCTTCGCGGAACTCGGCATCCACCAGTTGCGCCGCTATCTCGGCGGCTTCTAAATACTCGGCACGCTTCAGAAAGTAAAGCCATTTTTCCAGCGGGGCCAAGGTTTCTACATTATGACTCGATGCCTGGTACTTCGGCAACTCCAGCGTGTGAAATACCAAGTCGTCATGAAAAATCAGATCCCGCTGATCGCAACGCAAACGAAAGCTCAAATGAACTTCCGGCACGTCTGAAAACAGCACGCGGTCCAAGACGCAAATGCTGATCGCGGGACGCAACTCGTAATACGCTTCGCCCGCGCGCAGTTGCCGGATGTAGTTCAGGCAATTGTAGTACGTCAGACGCTTGGGAAGATCCACGGGCAGCGTTGTCTGCATTTCGACATTAAAACGACGACCTGCGGAGTCCGCCGCCAGTACGTCCAAGACAACCAGCTTGTCTTCCGAGCGGTCTTGGCCTTGGATCGGATTCAGAATTTCGACGTCAGTGATCGGCTGGGGCAGGTTCAGGACCGCGTTCAGAAAGTGGATGGTGACACGCGTGTGATCGGGACTGCCGAACACCAACTTGAACGCAAAATCAACTTTGGGATCAATACCAAGAGGCATCACCAACCACCTGCCACGAACGAGGACGTTACCGGCGCAGTCTATCGGCTTTGGGCTGTCCTCGCTACCAACCCGGAGAATCGGGCGTCAGCGGGTTCGAGATGCCAGCGTCGAGTCTCTGTAAAGAGAGCTCAGCATCAAGCAGTTCAAGTCAGGCACGGCCTGACCTACTTTCTGCGCAATCCCGCTGGCTCCTTCTTTGCGTCTTCGCGTCTTTGCGTGAGCCTTTCCGCATGCTTACCGCAGGAAGAGCAGGCCAGGAAGCGACTTGAGCGTTGGAAATGACATCAGCGAAGATTAGTGTTCCATCAGTTGATAACCAACAGGGACGGGAACCAACAGGCGAAAGTAGCAACCAGCAAAATGCACGTCAACGAGTCCTGACCCCTTTGATCCGTTTGACCCCTTTGATCCGTTCGGTACTTGGGACAAGGCAGGCCGAATGGCGGAAGGAAATCAACAGTTTGGCGGAGGCCACGCACATTGCGATGCCATGATCTATCTCGGAGACCGCTGGCCGGAATGTTACCGAGGAGCGCTGTTTACCAGCAACATTCATGGGCGACGAATCAACCGCGACCAGCTCGTGCGAACGGAAGGCCCCTTTCGTGGCATCCACGATGACGATTTCCTGCTTGCGGATGATTCGTGGTTTCGAGCAGTCTCGATGGAGTACGGCCCCGACGGCGATGTTTACCTGACCGACTGGTCGGATAACGGAGAATGCCACGACCGTGACGGCGTGCATCGTACAAGCGGTCGGATTTATAAGATCACGTGGGGCGAACCGAAACGTGTTGAGGCCGATCTGGCCGCAGCCTCCAACGAGCAACTCGTGCAGTATCAGCTGCATAAGAATGACTGGTTTGTCCGACACGCCCGCCGGCTTTTGCAGGAACGAGCTGCGACGGGGCATGACATGAGTTCCGTGAATCAAGAACTGCGGTCGTGGTTCGATTCCGATCTCGATGTTACTCGGAAGTTGAGAGCGCTCTGGGCACTCTATTCGACCAACGGCGCGGACAAGGAATGGTTGATCGGCCTTCTCAAGTCGAATAGCGAGCACCTGCGGTGCTGGGCGATCCGTCTGCTGACCGACGCACCGGGCCCCGACCAAACCATCACGGATGCACTTACTCAGGCGGCAGGCGCGGAAGCTTCGTGGCTGGTGCGGATGGAACTGGCATCAGCGCTGAGACGACTGCCCGTGACAGACCGATTTGATGTCGCCATTCCTTTGACTCGCCGCGCACCGAACGTCGATCCAAATATCGACCGCATGATCTGGTATGCCGTCGAGCCAGCGGTGGCCGACAATCCGCAACGTGGAGTGGCCTTTGCCGCCACGGCTCCACAACCGCTGATGCGGTGGACAGCAAAGCGGCTGGCGGCACACTCAAGCGATTCAATCGGCCTGTTGTTTGCTGCGGCGGAACGCTCGAAGAATCTTGAGTTCGTTGCGAATGTGCTGTCGGGCTTCAGCGACGTCATTGAATCCTTGGACAGTCACAAGGTTCCCGAGTCCGCCCAGGCCGCTGTCTTGCGTTTGATGGATCATAGTGAGGATCGCATTCGCCTCCCTGCACTTACCATCGCGGCTGCCATTGGAGATGAGGTCACAGTGCAACGTGTGCGTCAGGTCGTACATGATTCGACGCAGAAAGATGCCGCCCGCCTGGCAGTGCTGGCGGGTCTCGCAAAACGAGGCTTCGATGGACTCGCAGAGGATCTGCAGCGATTGATTGCTGCCGGGCAAATGACAACAGCGGCGTTACGTGCGAGCAGCGGCGTTCATAGTGTCTCCCTGTTGGAAACGATCCTTGATCACTATCCCAAAATGTCACCTGACGAGCGAATCACTGCCATCGATGTTCTCGTTAGCCGAGCAGACGGCGCGAGACTTCTTATGTCGAGCGTCGAGCGGAACGAGTTCCAAGCGTCAGACATTTCCGCGACGCAAGCACGACAAATTGCAGCCTTGAAAGACGGGGCGCTGGTTAGACGGTTGGAAAGTCTGTGGGGAACGGTGCGACAATCTTCTGCGGAACGTCTGACAGGAATCAGAGAGCTCGAACTATCGCTGACGCCGGAAGTGCTCTCGCAAGCGGATTTGACCGAAGGTCGAGAAGTGTTCCGCAAGACGTGTTCAATGTGCCATCGTCTATTTAGCGATGGTCGCACGATCGGCCCCGAACTTACAGGTGCCAACCGCCGCAGCCTACACTATTTGTTGTCGAACATCGTTGATCCTAGTGCCGCCGTCCCAGCGGACTTTCGGCAGGCGACTGTCGTCACCACGAATGGTCGCGTGATCACCGGAGCAATTTCCCAGCGGACAGAGGCGCAGATCGCTATCCAGACCGTCAACGGTGAAGTGCGCCTGCGCAGCGAAGATGTGGAAGAGCTGACGATTTCACCTCAGTCGATGATGCCGGATGGACTACTCGAAAAGCTCAACGACAATCAGAAACGCGATTTGATTGGATGGTTGATGAGCGACGGCGTCGAAGCGGTGAGTGCGCTTGATACTGAGGGCCAAGGTCCAAACACGAAACCATAGACCGGGGCAGGTAACATACAGATCTGAATTCCTAAAGCCAAGTTACGACAGGTAGTCAACCTGGAACTGCGCGAGCACTGATTCGAGAACGGCCAATGATTGATAGCGTCAACATTCGTCAGTTTGCTGCACATGATGTTGAGAATGTAACTGCCCTCTGGGAGAAAACACTGCCAAGCTCTCAGCCTTGGAACGACCCAAAGGCAGTCATCTGCCGCAAGCTAAACGTGAAAGACGATCTATTCTTTGTCGATGACCTGGCGGGCGAGATCATCGCAACGCAAGGCCGGGATAAAGCTCGACGCCAATAGGCAACTGCATCGCGACTTTTTGCATGACCTCTTCCTAAAAATCTTGCTTACGGCACGACATCTCCCCCGCGACCGGATTTTCAGGAATTCAACGATTCAGCGACTATCGCGCGCTCAGTTCATGCACCGCGTCCACAAGCGCGATCGCATTGTCGACCGGCGTCTGCTGCACGATGCCGTGGCCGAGGTTAAAGATGTGACCGGGGCGGCCTGCTGCTTGATCGAGTACGTCTTTGGCTCGTCGCCGAATTTCATCTCGATCCGCTAGTAAACTCACCGGATCGAGATTGCCTTGGACGGCCCGATCGTAGCCGACCATAGCCCAGCCTTCATCGAGCCGCACTCGCCAATCAACGCCGATGACCGCACCGCCAGCCTCCGCGAGCAGTGGTAACAAGGCTGGGTTGCCAGCGCCAAAGTTGATTACGGGCACGCCCGGTACGATGCCGGCAATGATCTCGCGAACGTAAGGCAACGCATAGCGGCGATAATCATCTGGCCCCAGGCAGCCGGCCCAGGAATCGAACAGCTGTACGCACTGAGCACCCGCCGCAACCTGAGCATTCAGATACAATGTCACAGCGCGAACAAATCGCTCCATCAACGCACGCCATGCTCCCTCATCGCGATACATTAGTGTCTTAGTGTGCAAATAGTTGCGACTGGAACCACCTTCGATAGCGTAACTTGCCAACGTAAACGGCGCACCCGCAAATCCGATTAACGGCAAGTCGTCGGGCAAGTCAGCTCGCGTTTGTCGAACGGTCTCTGTGACAAAGTGCAACGAGTCGATACTTTCCAGCTCCAACACGCGATCGACATCGGCGCCTTCTCTTACGGGATTGTGGATCACTGGACCTTCGCCTTGAGCAAACTCGAGGTCGAGTCCCATCGGCTCCAAGATCGGAAGCAGATCAGAGAAGATGATGGCCGCATCGACGCCCAGGCGTTTAACCGCAGTACACATCACTTCGCTGCACAGTTGCGGATTCTTACACAATTCGAGGAAGGTCGTCTTGGCACGAACCTCGCGGTATTCTGCCATGTAGCGACCGGCTTGCCTCATTAGCCACACAGGGGTGACATCCGTAGGTTCGAGGCGGCAAGCCTTCATAAACGGACTGTTGTACCAGGGCGCTTGCTTGTCGAGCACATCAGAACTCGGATCAGAGAACAGCGTGGCGATGCGTTGCTTTCGTCGGCGTATCTCGCCGCTGCGCAGAGCCGCTGCCGCGACCAGCGGTCCCATCTTGGGATGTTCGGGTTCGATGTCGACCGGTAACTCCAGATCGCGGAGTGCTTCGCTCGTTGTCGGACCAACGGAAGCGACGACGGTCCCTCGCATTTGCTGCCGCATACGATCTTCGAGGTTAAGTCGTTCGGCCACTTGCAACAAATTCGTCGCTTGATGCGCAGACGTAAACAAAATCACATCCAAATCGCCAGCGGCAAGGGCCCGCACATTGTCTTCGAGCGGCCCGCAGTCTTCTGGTAACTCCCAAGTGTAGACCGGGATGCTCAATACGTGAGCCCCGCGTGCTTCTAAACCCGCCACAAGACTAGGGTTAGGCTTGCCGTATTCCTGCACAGCAACTGTTTGGCTGGCCACCGGAACGTATTGGTCAACGGTTGTCAACAGCTCGCGCCAGGTGTTCGGTTCGGGAACGCGATGCGTCGGCGTCAGGCCATACTCCTTCATCACGACAGCTGGCTTGGGTCCGCGGCAAATCGTCGTGATGTCGGCCAACGCATCCAGAAAGCGTTGGCGGTCGACATGGCGTTCGATCGCGGAAACAAGATGCCGGAAGCCCACACCGGTCAGCAAAATGACGATACTAATTTGGCCTGTGATCAATTGATGCGCAAAGTCTATTGCCTCACGATTTTCTGCCAACGGCGCCTCACGCATGGAAGGGCTAACGTGCGCCACGCCACCGTGCCGTTCGATCAGCCGCGCCATCTCACCTGCATTGCGACTCTCGAAAGCAGCGACGTGTAGACCATTAAAATTAGGCAGTTCCGGATTCATCGGATCCATGCTACTCAAAAGACGCCAAGGCGGCTATGAGGCAACAAGGCCACAAACGCAGCTGAGGCCAATACGACTCCGATCCGCGTGTAAATGGGCCCCCAGGAGACACACGCACACAGTCAGGCGATCCAAGAAACTCCTGTTCGCGAAGAGACCGCTCCGCCTAACCTATGTCTGGATCTGCCCCTTCTCGATGCGTTCGAGAAGAAAGAGACCAAGTGCAATCCTGACATCATCTCTTTCGCAGAAAGCGTCGAACCACCGCTGATCGAACTCTCGCTTGCCAACGATCATTGCGTAAGCTCGCACCACGTCAGAAGCACTGATGTCGACGAAGCCTCGACGGCGGACGAATGAGAGGAATCCGATCCATGACGCTTGTTGTTTGGACAAGCTTGGCTCCGCGTTTAGCAAACGTGATGCTTCCACGATAGACCCGAAATGGGCGAACAGATTTAATCTCCAAGTGCCTGCCCTTGTCACTTGAGGACTGTGCGAATGTAGCTCGCAGCCTTTTACGGCACCAACCTCGCCCCCTATCGTTGGAAATCTGATTGAATACTCGGTGCGCGGCTTCCGAGGTGTTTTAAAGCCGACGCGGCTCTGTACCGCCTCTGACAATCGGTATCTAAAACCTACGACACAAACCGCGTATGAGCAAACAAGAATCTGCGATGGCTTTCCGCAAACCAAACGCGTGGCGACGCAGGCGGCTGAGAAGCGACTTACTGATCGGTCAGTTCGACTCCATCCGGGAGAAAGTCAATTTTTCGGTCATTGGCCACGGCGTTGCCGGGTGTACACCTGCCGTTACGAACCTGATCATCCAGTAGACGAAGTAACTGCCTGACGCGTTCGGGTTCGACCGCCAACAGGTTCTGTTGCTCACCGGGATCTATTTCGAGGTTGAAAAGTTGCATGGGAGGGAGATTTAGCTTTTTGGCGTCCGGTTCTCTCGGTGTACTCCATCCGCCGCTCCCGGCCGATAGGCACAACTTCCACGACCCTTGACGAATCGCAAAAGAACCTCCAATGGAATGACTAATCAACGTATCTCGACCCGATGACTCCTCGCCGTTGAAAACCGGCAGCAGGCTATAGCCGTCTTCGCCACCAAGGGCTTTTCGAGGCTCGCCCGTGATCGCCTCCAACGTCGAATATATGTCAGTCAAACAGGTCAACGCCCGCGTCGTGCGCCCGGCTTCGATGTGTCCCGGCCAACGCGCGATGAACGGTACGCGATGGCCTCCCTCGTAAATGTCCGCCTTGTGACCTCGGTACCCCGCGCTCGGGTCGTGGCCGTGCTTCTTTAAGAGCTCGAAGTTTCCTTCAGGCGAACATCCGTTGTCGCTGGTGAAAATGATCAGTGTGTTCTCTTCGAGCCCGGCTTCTTTCAATGTTCCGAGAAGTTGTCCCATGTGATGATCCACTTGCATCACAAAGTCCGCGTAGGGATTAAGCCCGCTAGCGTCTTTGAATGGAGGAACAGGGACGATCGGTGTGTGAGGTGCAGGCAGCGGCAAGTACAAGAAAAAAGGCTTGCCCGCTTTTGCCTCATCCGCTCGGGATCTGATGTGCGCCATCGATTTGTCGAAGAGATGCGGCAGGACTTCCTTGATGTGGAAGTCAGAGCCTATCGGGCCGTTGCGATACCATCCGTAGCGATCCTGATTTTTGGTGACCCCTTCTTCACGATCAGGTTGGGCGGTGACTCGCCCGGTATCAACCCACACATAGGGCGGCATGTCGAGTGAACCGCAGTGCCCATAATACTGGTCGAAGCCATTGATATCAGGACCATTTGTAACCGGCTGGGTGAAGTCGATGTCTTTGCCATTCTTGTGCCAGTCCCACCCCAAGTGCCATTTACCGATCATTGCCGTGTGATAACCGGCGTGACGCATCAGATGTCCCAGAGTCGGGCGATCGGCAGGAATCAGGTGTTCGCTCGTACCGCTCAATACGCCACGCTCTAGCCGCGACCGCCAATTGTATCGCCCGGTCAGCAAACCATAACGTGTGGGCGTGCAAACAGAACTTGGCGTGTGAGCGTCGAGAAACGTGAGTCCTTCGTTCGCCAACTTTTGCAGATGGGGTGTCTTGATTTTGCAGTTTTCATTCGTTGGTGAGACATCGCCAATCCCCAAGTCGTCTGCCATAACCACGATGACATTGGGATGCTCTGCGGCAAGAGCGGCATTCGCAAGGAGAACAATTGTTAGCACACCAACGATTGCAAACCATGGTGTTGGCGATTGAAAGGGCAAAACTTTGTCAGGCATGATATGCAAATCCTAGACGCTGGGGACTTTGCGTAACAGTTTAACTCGGCGGACGTTCAGATGGTATGCGCATTCGCGAAACGCTAGGATATCGTAAGTTCCACAGGGCAATGATCGGAACCAAGAATTTCATGACGAATCCTTGCTCCTTCGATACGACTACGCAGTTTCTTGGCAACCCAAAAGTAATCCAACCGCCACCCAATATTCCGTTCGCGCGCATTGCTGCGATACGTCCACCAACTGTAATTTCCTGGACCTTCATCGAATTCACGAAACGAATCGATAAAGCCCGCAGCAACGATCTTATCGACGCCGGCTCGCTCTTCATCCGTGAATCCGGCATTTCTCCGATTCGACTTTGGATTCGCCAAATCGATCTCTTTGTGAGCACAGTTGACGTCACCACAGAAAACCACGGGTTTCCGCTGGTTTAGCTTTATGACATAGGCAAGAAAATCGGCGTCCCATCGCAGTCGGTAATCAAGTCGTAGCAGCTCGCGTTGTGAATTGGGCGTATAAACATTGACCAGATGAAAATCATCGAAGGTCGCAGTAATGACTCGGCCTTCACGATCATGTTCATCGATCCCGATACCAAGTGTTGTCTTCTTCGGCGGAATTTTGCTCCAAACCGACGTACCGCTGTAGCCCCGCTTTTCGGCACAGTTCCACACTTGGTGATAGCCCATCGGCTCAGCCCAGCTCAGGTCGACTTGATCTGGCGTTGCCTTGGTCTCCTGTAGACAGAGCACCTCGGGCCGGTCCGTTTCGACGAAGTCGCGAAAGCCCTTGTCCATCGCCGCTCGAATCCCGTTGACGTTCCAAGACACAAGTTTCATACGAATTCCCGCGCGTCGGTCTCTAACTCTGAATGCAACGGACTTTGTGCGTACACGCGTACCCACGGTACTCGACTGATCGCGAGCCGAAAACCCGGCAGCACGCGACACCTGATTTATCGTAGCGTGGCCTCTGTTATCATAGAGACGCTAATTAACTGCCAAAGATCTTACTTTCACGATTCAAGGACCTACCATCATGAGATGTTCGCTTCAATGGATGCCGATCGCCACTTCCGTGCTGTCTGTAGTTTTACTAGCAGGTATCGCCCGATCCGAAGACGAAAACTGGGTATCGCTTTTCGATGGCAAGTCGATGGACGGTTGGGAGCGAGTTGGAAATGAAGCGAGCAAGTGGGAAGTCAAGGATGGCGCATTAAGCGGTTCAGGTCCAGCTTCAATGTTAGTCTGCACGAAGGGTCCGTATAAGAATTTCCGCTATCGTGCCGAAGTAAAAATCAGCGATGGCGGAAACTCCGGGCTTTACTTTCGCACCACGCGCAAGCCTGGTTTTACCGATGGCTATGAAGCACAGATCGACAGCACGCATACCGATCCGATTCGGACCGGTTCTTTGTACGGAATGTGTCACGTCTACAAGCGACTGGTCGAGCCCGATACCTGGTTCACGTACGAAATCGAAGTCCGTGATGATGTCTGGCGTGGAAGAGAGAACACTCGGATCAAGATCACAGTGAACGGCGACGAACTTTACGAGTATCTCGACTTTGCCTTGACGTTTAAGGAAGGTCACTTTGCATTCCAACATCACGATCCGGGCAGCGTCGTTGCCATTCGAAAAGTAGAAGTGCTGGAGCTGCCTTAACATCGACATGCGCCAGCACCAGTCTGTCCTCACGGCAGAATTGTCGTGCGGCAACAACCACAACAAAGCACGACGAGGAGCTAGTTATGAAGCCACTTCCCCACGTCTTCCTGTCCATATTGGCCATTGCTTGGTGTGTGACAGTCACTTCAGTGCCCGCACAAGCCGAACCCGCTCAGCCGCTAACTACTCATAAGGATGTTGCGTACGACGACGAACACCAAGCCCAAAAACTGGACGTTTACCTTGCGAAATCCGACCATCCGCTTCCCGCGATGATTTACATCCACGGTGGCGGTTGGAGAGGCGGCTCGAAGAACGGCGTTCCCGCATGGTTGATGGAGGCGGCGCGTGCCGGAGAGTTCTCGGTTATTTCTGTCGAATACCGATTTACGGATGTCGCTCCCCACCCGGCCCAAGTTAACGACTGCCTACGGGCCATCCAATTTGTGCGACAGAACGCGACAGCTTGGAACATCGATCCACAGCGACTCGGCGTTACCGGTGGATCGGCCGGCGGGCATTTAACACTTTGGGTCGCTCTGCACGATGACGTGAGCAATGCAACATCAGTAGACTCGGTGGAGAGACAGTCGTCCCGAGTTAAGTGTGCGGTCAGCTTCGCCGGACCAACCGACTGGTCGTTGTTGAACGAAATCAAACACCTACATCCAGCCTACCGGCAGTTACTTGGTTACGAACCGGGAACACCAGCCGAAGAGATGGATACCGCGGCCAAGACGGACGTGTCCCCCATCAGCTTCGTCAGCAAAGATGATCCGCCGGTTATGCAGGTGCATGGCGACAACGATGATATCGTACCCATCGAACATGCGCGGCGAATGCACGAGCGCCTGGAGGCGACTGGCATTGCATCGGAGCTAGTGGTCGTCAAAGGGGCGAACCACTCCGTCGCCGGTGCCGGTCCGCAAGTTTCCAAACCGGCCAGTGCGTTCGTACGCGATCAGTTGAGTCGTCCATAGGCGATAATGCGTTTGAGAAGGTGGATGTGTCCCCTCGCATCTTGGCCTTTGCTGCGTAAATCGTCTTCGTGAACCTGATGCGACCCGTCGGCGGACACTACTGGTTCGCGATTGCGCGGACTTCGCTTACCAGCTGATGCACTTTGTCGACAATCAGCCGTTCTACGGTTGGGGCAAACGGACCGGGGAGAGTTGTATAGCGCATGGCACCGCCCCCTTCGTATCCGCCTTCTTGCAAGACTCGGAGAGAAGGTACATACCCGAATACGTCGTTGCTATACCCCGCGACCCACACGGGCGCACCGCGAAGTTCTAGCTTGAAACGGTGCGAATAATCAACGACAACTTCGCCCGCCAAGGCGATCATCAGCAAGTCATCGCCGAAGTTGATGACTTGCACGAGATAGGGATAGGTTTGTCGAATCTCACCAGTTTCCTCCAATTGTCGCAGCAGAGCCTCAGCATGGCGCTGCTCGTACTTGTTAGAAGATTGAGCCTGCAACTCCAGTGCGGCGCGACCAGGCGGCTCGGCGAACTCCAAGGTAACCTCGTCAATGGTGACACGAAGTTGGCCATCGATCGGTTTCGTCGGGCCGATTAACGCTGCCTCGACGCCATTAGCAAGCGCTCTACCGTGTTGTTCCGCCAGTTCCAATGTGCGGCGCGGTTGAGGGTTTTGATCCGCGCCGCACCCCGTCACGAACATCGCTTTGACGTTGGGGTGAGCCTCTTCGAGGTAGTGCTGTGCGAAACCAGCGTAGTCACCACAGAATTGCTGAAAGCCAAGAGTCGTGTTGTGGCAGGCGTATCCGAAGACCACAGCTCGCAATATACCCTCAGGTGACTCGACACGTAGTACCGGCACATCGTGATCGACCGGTCCATCAGGATAAGGTGCATTTCGCGGTTCGGTGTCCGTTGGCAACCGCCGATTCATCGCAAAGCCCGCACGCCCGTGGGTATAGCCGAGCCTGGCAGGCGACATCGACTCGATCGCTTGCCCAATGACCCCAGCGAGCTTCCGCTTCAATTCTTCCACATAAGCTTGACTCTGACGAACTCGTTCGGGTTCCAGACCGTACACCGAGGCCTTGCTAACTCGCAACTCGGGACCGCAATGCGTGTGCGACGCATTGAGCATCAAACTCGCTGGCGAGAGTTTGAAACTTCGCTGGACTTCTTTTTCCAACCAATCACGCAATTCGCGAGGTATACCAATCAAATCGGTCGTTACGACAACCAATCGAGTTCCGGCTCTGTCTTCGATAGCAAGCGCTTTGGCGTACAGATCGTGGATCTTGCCTTCCGAAGGTTTGTCACGCGACGCATATCCCGCCATCCACATCGATTCGTCCGGAGTGATCGCGACCGAAGCCACACCTGCTTTCCAAACGGACTCTTCGGCGTGGGCAAGACTCGAAAGTAGCAAGATCGAGAATAGTGTTGAGAGGTTGCGTATCATGGTTCGGCTCCGGTGCGTGCATATGCGTCCAAAGCAACACCGTACGACGTCGAACGACTCACCGCAAGAACCTTCAGCAGAGATGCGGCATTCGTCGGAAGTCAATATGGACTCCCTTGGCCTTGTTCAGCTGAAAATGCGATCCACGACGGTGCCGTGGATGTCCGTCAGCCGGAAGTCGCGACCGGCGTGCCGGAATGTTAGCCGTTCATGATCCAATCCGAGCAGATGCAAGATCGTAGCATGGAGATCGTGCATGTGTACCTTGTCTTCAACTGCGTGGTGACCGAACTCGTCCGTCACGCCGTAACTGAAGCCCGGTTTCACTCCACCACCCGCCAGAAACACGGAGAAGCCGTCAGGATTATGATCGCGCCCCGTGCCGTTGCTTTGTGCGTAGGGCGTACGTCCGAACTCACCGCCCCACCACACCAACGTATCTTCTAGCAAACCTCGTTGTTTCAAATCAGCCAGCAATCCTGCAATCGGCTTATCGGTATTAAACGCATGAGTCGCGTGCATCGGCAAGTTGGAATGTTGATCCCAACGGGGATTGTTTGTGTTGTCGCCGTAGGTGACTTGGATGTATCGGACACCGGCTTCGGCCAATCGTCTTGCCATGAGACATTGCCGCCCAAAATCGTCTGTACCCTTCTCGTCGATACCGTACAGCGCACGGGTACGAGCCGTCTCATTCGACAAATCGAGTACCTGCGGAGCATGTTGCTGCATTCGCCACGCGAGCTCATACGAGTTGATAACAGCTTCTAACTCTTGATCCCCTGGTCGCTGGCGCAGCTGTTCGTGGTTGATCGCACGCAGCAGTTCGAAATGTTCTTGCTGAACGGCTGGCGAAACACTCGGATTCGACAAGTTCTCGATTCGGGCGGTCGTCGCTGGCAGCCCGGCTCGGCCAACCGGGGTGCCCTGATAGACGGCCGGCAAAAACGCGTTGCTGTAATTTCGAGGGCCGCCGTTGCCTAGTGACGGCTGGATCGAAACAAAGCCGGGCAGGTTATCATTCTCGCTGCCCAATCCGTACAACAGCCACGAGCCCAGAGACGGTCGAATCAAGTTGATCGAACCTGTATGCAGAAACAGCGTCGACGGACCGTGCGCCACGCCATTGGTATGCATCCCCTTGAGGAAACAAAGATCATCAACGTGACGAGCGACATGCGGAAACAGTTCGCTCACGTGCTGACCGCATTGGCCGTATTGTTTGAAGGCCCAGGGAGACTTGAAGACCCGGTGTTTGGAAATTTGCCGCGTTTTGGCCAACGTGCGAGCGTCATCGAATTCGAGCAGCCTGCCATCATCCTTCGCCAGTCGAGGCTTGTAATCAAACGTATCGACGTGACTTGGCCCGCCTTGCATAAAGATAAAGATGACGCGTTTGGCTCGCGGTGCAAAGTGTGGCGTCTTTGGCAGCAAGGGATTGGCAATCGCGGCTCTGGCTTCGGATTGAGCCAAGCACTTGGTGGCCAAATAACCGAACCCACAGCTCATGAATTGCAATGCGAAGCGGCGTGAGATTGTTGATTCGGAAGCGGACATGATGATTGTTCTAATTCATTTAGCCGTTAGATGCGAGCCGAAAAACACTTTATCGACAACGAGGAACGAATCATCGTCACTTCAAAAAGCGAAAGTCGATGCTTTCAAATAGCGTCTGGTAAAGCATTCCCCAACGGGCCGCTTCCGAACTGTCGCCAATGAAACGGGCAGCGATGACTGCCTCGCCTTCAGTCGGCAGGCGTCCCAGCACTTCTTCGTAGGCGATATCGATTCGTTGCAATGTAGTTAATTCGGTTTGTGAGAGGCATCTCTCGGCCGCCGCTACAGACTGCTCGTGAACCAGTGGATGGTTCATCAACAATAGCGCTTGTGGCGATGTTGTGCTGCTTGTTCGTGAGCCAATTTGCGTGTTCGGGTCCGCAAAGTCAAACGTAGCGAAGATCTGGGGCAGCTCGTTGCGGAAAACGGGAACGTAGACACTGCGCCTTGTGCTCGTGAACTGATACCCATACTCGGACTTTGTACCGGGCTTGATATTCGATCCACCGATCGCCAAGTCAAGATGTCCACCGATCAAAAGTAGTGCATCACGAATACTCTCGGCATCCAGTCGTCGACGATTCATGCGCCACAGGAGTCGATTGTCGGGATCCATTCCGGTCGCCTGTGGCGTAACGCTGCTCAATCGATAGGTGCGTGAGAGGACTAGCCGACGTATCAGCCTTTTGACGGACCAGCCATCTTCAGCAAAAGTGCTCGCGAGGTGGTCGAGCAACTCGGGATGGGACGGCATTTCACCTGTTGCGCCAAAGTTGTCGACCGTTCGCACCAAGCCGCTTCCAAACAACCAATACCAGACGCGATTCACAATCACGCGCGATGTTAACGGATTCTGCGCGTCCGCGATCCACTCTGCCAACGGCATTCGCCCGCTGTGAGCGTCGTCAATTGCAGGTATCTCACAGAACGAAGCAACTTGCAGTAGACCCCGCGGCACGACCGGACCTGGATTTGTCACTAGTCCGCGAATCGAAACCGGAATGTCACTAGGTTTCTCAAGATCGGTAACTGCCATCGCAAGTTCTCGCTGGGGTCCCGAACTTTTCGCGTTCGCGATTTGCAACTCGAGCGCCTTGATCTCAGTGTTAATCCGCTTCCTGTTTTTGGCTCGCTCCGCCGCAACTGCGCGTGCCTCATCGCTGGTGGCCGCACCTTCTGGGATAAAGATCACCGCATCGGCGATGACGACCCCACTTGCGGCGCCTTCCGGCGAAATGACAACGCGCGGATTCAGGTTGGGGTCGCACTCAAAAACGCCGACAGATTCAATCGAACCAGCAACTGCGCCGGGCTTCGTCTGGTCGATGTAAACAATCGCTTCACCCGCGGCGTGATAGATTCGGACGGGAACCCTCGCCGAACGATTGCTGCTGGGCGTGTAAGTAACACGCACTTCGTAATTTCCTCGCTTGGGAAGCGTAGGCGAAAAGGTCACGCTCGCCATCGCGTCCATCGAGTGAAGGTAGCTTTCCGCAACGTATCCCCTGACCGACTGCGAGACGGTCCAAGTCCCCTGCTTCTCGGCCTGCAGGTCATCAACCACAACCCCCGGTAAGGATGCAGGATCGATGGACTCGCCACCCCTACCTGGCGATGTGCCGAGTTCACTTAGCGTCGCCTGTAATTTTTTGAGTTGATTGTTCAGCGATGCGAGTTCTATTTCCGATTCACGAAGGCGCGCCTCGTCATGTGCCGACATAGGCAAAGCGACCTCGTTCCACTTCGAAACATTTTCGTGGATCACCGACTTGGTGCTCTTCAAGATCCCTGCCATAGCGTAGTAATCGCGGGTTGGGATCGGGTCGAACTTGTGATCGTGACAGCGGGCGCAGCCCAGCGTCATCCCGAGAAAGGCCTTTCCCAGGGTATCAAGCTGTTCGTCGACGATATCCATTTCCAGTGTCTCTTTGTCCTGCAACTCGTAGTTCGTTGGGCCGAGCAACAAGAAGGCCGTCGCGATTTGATTCCGTCGCCGTTCTTTCCAATCGAACGAGTCCAATAAATCTCCGGCAAGCTGTTGTTTGATAAATGAGTCAAAGGGGACGTCGCGATTGAAGGAATCGATCACGTAGTCGCGATAACGCCAGGCGTCCGGGAACAGAAGTGTCCGGCCACCGCCGCTCGATTCAGCGAACCTGACAACGTCCAGCCAGTGCCGTCCCCAGCGTTCGCCAAAGTGCGGCGAACGCAGAAGTTCTTCGACGACTTTTTCATAGGCTCGGGGTGAATCGTCCTGTAGGAATGCCTTGATCTGCAGCGGAGTCGGTGGCAGACCGATGAGGTCGAAGTAGATACGGCGCAGCAACGTGCGGCGATCAGCATCAGCAACTGGCTCGAGTCCCTTTGATTTCATTTGATAAAGGAGGAAACGATCCACGTCGGTGATCGGCCAATGTTCGTCGTTAACCGCCGGAACCGCGGGCCGCGAAACCGGCTGAAAGCACCAGAATCTTCGCCCACTTTCAATGTCAACACTCGTAGGCAAGGCGCGGGATTCGCCTTCGCGAGGATCAGGCGCTCCCATGGCGATCCATGTCTCGAAGTCCGCGACCACTGAATCGGAAAGCTTTCGGTCCGGGGGCATCTCGAACGACTCGTATCGTAGCGCGCTCAACAACAAACTTGCCTCGGCGTCGTGTGGCACAACGGCAGGTCCCGATTCACCACCGCGCCGGATGCCAGCGCGAGTGTCGAGTAACAATCCGCCGTGAACACTCTTTGCGTCCGCGGCATGGCACCGATAACAATGCTCGACAAGCACGGGGCGAATCTTCGTCTCGAAGAACGCGGTCTGCTCTGGTGTCGGCTCAGATGCCTGAATCCCACCGCACAGAATCAATATCGAGAAGACGGCAGTTGCCCGAAGGATGAATCGGCTCACAGTGTGCTCAAGGACTTATTGGTCGAGGTGCAGTATTTAGGACGAAGCAACCGTGATTATAGCCAATGGCCACCTTTAAGCGGGAGTTGGCCAAGCCAAAAGGAGTGTAGGAGAGATGTCGGCGGTCAAGGTGTCCATCCTACTTGCCAACCGATCATCGAAAGTAGCTCAGCACGGAGCTGAGCGGTCTCGCTTTGGAGTCTTATCGCAGAGTGATTCGCAGGCTTTTCTGAAGTGGAATGAAAATCACGTCTTCGCTCAACGTGTCCTACGCAATTAGTAGACACATGCTCAGACCGGACTAATATGTCAGCGGCTTCCCTGGGGCAATCGGGTTACACGCCGTCTAATCGTCCTCACCTAACCCCAATTCGAAGAGCAGATCGTCGTCGCCCATTGTTTCTTGAGCGTCGTTGGCGGGAACGCTGGCCTTGCGGGCGTTTTCGCCATAGTTCTTGCGCGCCTTATTGAGGCAATCCGTCAGCATCGCGTCGCTGGTTCCCCTGTCGGCAAAGTACCGTCGAAGTGTCGTTTCAGAGATGTCATGTACGGTCACGACTTCGCGGGTTGTGGCGTTGATAAGTACGAACCGATCCTTACCGTCTCGCTCGGACACCTTTTTGATTGCGACGTCCACCACAACAACCTCTCCAGCGACAAAACGAAGGCACTATTGAATTCACTATCGAGAGTAATCAATCGTCCGTACGGTCACAAGTTTTCTTTGGATTTTGCCGGATTTGACACGTTCGCCGGGGCCGATTGAGTCCTCCGCCGAGACGCCACATCGCTTTCCGCTGAGCTACCTTTTATCTGACCCCCGGCAATCCTTTCGGCTTTTAGATCCGCCTACCTCGCAACTCGATCCGAGCGAACGACTTTGCTGACATGACTTCAACCGTCCTAGAACGATTTGTGAACCGATCACGGCGTCTTTATTCGCTGCCAGCTGTCGCGATGCAGGTCGTCGAACTGACGAACCAGCCGACCATAGACACACGAGCTTTGAAAGAATGTATTGAGAATGACCCCGCTTTGACGACCAAGATCTTGCGAGTCGTCAATAGTTCGGTGTTTGGGCTTAGTCGAAAGGTTACGGACTTGAATCAAGCGTTGGCTTTGATCGGGACAAAGCCACTGAAGTTGCTCGTTCTCGGTTTCAGTCTCCCAAACGAATTGCTCTCGGGTGTTGAGGCGGAGGTTCTACAGCGATATTGGCAACGTACAGTCATCAAGGCCGTCGCCGCTCGAGAACTCGCGGAGTCGATCTGGCGGATCCCCGGTGACGACGCGTTCATTGCCGGGCTACTTCAAGATGTCGGCACGTTAGTATTGATCCAAGATCTTGGCGACACCTATCTGAAGTTTCTCGATCGGATTTATAACGGCGGAGGTAACTTACTCGAACTCGAGAAGGGGACTCTGGGGTTCGACCACGCCACACTCAGTTCGCATCTCGTCGGACATTGGGGATTGCCCGAGTCAATTGTGCGAGACGTTGGGATGCCTTTCGATGTTGATAAGCTCCTGGCACTCCCCGAACGCGAACAAGTGGTGCCTGAGATTTTGCACATGGCGGATCTTGTCGCCGAGTTCCTGACTCGCCACCGTGCCAGCTCTTTAAATGAACTTATCGCCGTTGGCGGCCGATACCAGGGCATCACGATCGATGAAGTCCGACCTTTGATCGAGTCGCTGGAAACCAAAGTTCCGCAACTCGCGGATGTACTGTCTCTCCGTCTTCCGAACGACGCTACCTATTCGACGATCCTTTCTCAGGCTTATGCTCAACTGTCCGACGCAGCCGAATCGATCAGTCGAGAATTGATTGGCGATGGGCAACCTGACGCCGGTGGGGAGCAGCATGACTATGGTTTGCTGCTTGAACGGACGCAATCACTTCGAGGAGAGATCGGACAGTGCGCGTCTCGCAGTAACGAGTGGACACGAGGTACTTTCAATCTCGGCGACACGCAAGTCGCCACGAACGCACTTATCACCCGCGAGACTTCATTTTATGCGACGATGACACTGCAACATGTATCAAGCTCGGTCCTGGTTGGCCACGTGGAGGCTGCCGTCAAGGCGTGTAGACAAGCTCGGCATGCGCTAAGTCTCGCACTGCTCGAGTTGGATCATCCCGATACGCTTGCAGCTCGACTGGGTCCGGCGCACATTGTTAGCATGATGAACCGACTACAATCCATCATGCATGCGATCGTTGTCGATGAGGGTCGCCTGATGCAAGTCGGTGACGATCGCTTTGCTGTGGTATTCGAGGGCTGCGAGCGGCAACCTGCCGTCGAATTGGCGCGACAACTTGTGCGTTGCGTTCGCCAGTGGAGTGCCGAACAAACGGCTACGCAAGGCCATGCGATCTCGCTGAGCGCGGGCATTGCAACGCTGGCCATGCCACCGAAGAATTTCCCTTGCCAAGACCTGATCGACGCCGCCGAGCGTTGCTTGCACGGTGTTCAGCTGTCGGGTGGTGATTCCGTCAAGAGCATCGACATCTATTGATCAGCGCGGCAGAGAATCTCGCTTAGTCGTTCGCGCGTCTTCGGCGCAGCGAATTCAAGCTTTCCGAAGCCTCTTTCGGCACCAGCTTGTTCCGCCATATCCTGGTGCTCCGTGAAGTTCGTAATTAACATGCAAGGCGTCGTGGCCAGGTCTGCATCCGCTTTGATCTGTTTGATGATCTCGATTCCATCCGAATAATCTTGATCCAGCTTGCGATTTACAAGCACTAGGTCAATCTTATTCGCTCGAAGCGCGGCGAACGCATCTTCGAGGCCATGAGCCTGCAGGACCTTGGCGTCGAAGTTGTTCTCGATCAACGAGCGGATCGAGGCATGGTCGGGAACACAGTTGCCAACATCTAGAACTCGCTTGGTCATTGGTAGCGTCTTCTAACCAACCATTCAAAGATAGCGAAGGTCTACTCGTTGGGATGAGCAGACCTTCGCGTGATTACTCGCAACGGATTCGGAGTCTAAGCCCTTGCGCCACTACTCAGCCCCTACCGGACCTTTAATCGCGAAGATATGTGTCTTGTCGGCGATGAACAGCACGTCATTCGCCACGACCGGGGTGCTGTACACTGAGTTGCCCATGTTGATTTCGGCAATCGGATCGTGTGCTTCCGCGGAAAGATTGAAGATGCAAACGTCGCCATCTTCGTCGCCGATATAAACGTGGCCTTCGACGATCAATGGCGACCCCCAAGCGGCGGCGAGCATATCGTAGGTCCAATGTGGCTTGCCCGTCTTGGCATCAAGGCAGTGGAACAGGCCGCTGAAGTCGGCGATGTAGAGCAAGTCGTTTTGAATTGCGACAGTACCACAACTGCGATGCATCTCTTCCTCGAAGTCGTACTCGTCGTCGCCGTTCTGGTCGAACTTGCTGTAGTGCCAAACGACCGCCGAGTTTTCATTGTCGACAGCGATTTCGCCGTCCTCCTCGATGACCGCCTGAATCCGCTTATGTTCGATTGGTACGCGGTTGTCACCGTCCACTTTCATTGCCAATTGCGGACTGACATCGCCACGCTTGTTCGGATTGATACACCATACGTGCCCCTCGCCTTCGCCGTGTTCAGGATCTTGTCCCACGGCAACGTAGACGAGTCCATCGTAGACGACAGGCGTAGCGATGATGTTGTTTCGAGTTCCGCGACCGCCAAGAATCCACTTGGAAGTTTTGGGATTTGCGTCGAATTTCCACAGCAACTCGGGTTTGCCATCTTGCCCTTTGTCAGCTTTGAAACTGTACACCCAGCCGTCACCACCTGCGAAAATCACTTGATCCACTCCACCCAGGTGCGCCACGGTTGGTGACGACCACTGACCATGCAGGATGTTCGTGCCGGGCGACTTGTCGGTCCAATAGACTTCCCCGGTGGTTTTATCCATCGCGATGAAGCTGGGAGCGTTGGGCTGAGGCAAATTGATGTGCGATTCATCCAAGCCGTTCGATGTGTTCACAAACAGAATATCGCCTAGCGCGGTGACAGAGCAGCTACACATGTTGTGTTGTGAAACACTCAAGGTGTCCATCATGTCGAAGGACCAGACGACGTCAGCCTCTTCTTTGTCGTCCGGCGTCACGACCTTGAGCGCGGCAAGTCGCGGGCCTGCGATCATGAGCTTGAAGTTGCGATCGGATTCGCCGAGCTTGGCGGTAAGCGTCCACTTCTTTCCAGCTTCGTCGACCGCAACGGTTACAGTCTCCGGCAGATCAACGCCGCGCTCCTTGAACTGCTCGCGAAGCAAATCTGGAAGTTTGGCATCATTGAGTTCCTTCACCGATGGTCCGACCTGATCTTTCGCAGCATCTTCGTTCCGCATGATATCGAAGATGGCGGCAAGTTGATTCTGAACGGGACCGTCATCTTCGCCATCGTAGTAACCCGCCGTGTCCAGACACTTGACTTCGCCGCGGCTGGTGACGTACCACAAGCGATCACCTTCGACCAGCGGAGCACAGCAAATGCCTTGCAGCGGCCAGTCGTGGACTCGCCCGGAGGGCAGCTTCTCGCTGGAGTCTTGCCACAGAAAGCTGCCGTCCGTCTCTTTGAATGCCAGCAAGCAACCAAGGTCGACGTTGGAAGGGTAGCGTTTCAACCAACCGGCACCATTATTAGTACCGACGTAAACTTGACCGCCGGCAATTACCGGATTGCCGTAGCTTTGGCTGCCAATCCGCGCAACCCATTTGATATTCTTGGCATCGTCTTTGATCCAATCGCCTGTCTTACGATCAAAGTCACCCACTTCCCATTCGGTCGGAATGTCTTTGCCAATTGGCGTGTTGTTTCGATAACCGGTTCCCGCCCACTGCGGCCAGTCACCCGGCTTGATGGGAGCATTTGCACTCTTGTCCACTGGACTCGCGGCAGGCTTAGACGAGACTTCCGCAGCGGCAGCCTCAGGCTCCGCTGCGGGTGTTGGCGCAGGCGGCGCGGGTTCTACTGCTGGTGCTTCCTGCGGAGGCGTTGGAGTTGGCTCTTCTTTTTTTGGCTCCGGAGTAGGTTCCTTGGCAGGCTCGTCTTTCGGTGCTTCGTCCGGTTTGGGTGCCGGCGCCGCAGGCTCTTCGGCAGGCGTCTCTTCCGCCATCGGCTCGCCGGATTCCACTTCGGGGATCGAAATCTCGACGTCTTCGATGGAGGTTGCGTTGCTGCCGGGTGAATCTGTCGTCGCGGGGGTCGCAGGCTTTTTGCAGCCTGATAATAACGTAGTCGCAATCATGCCCGACACTAGCGCGAGCGTCAAAGCAAACACTGTCTGGGTTGTCTTCATCGTGGGTAGTCTCTCCGTACCGTGAGGTGGCCCGCGTTCCGGTTAGGAATCCGGGCCGCAAGGATAGTTTCTGGGTTAATGATCAGTTGGCAGTGACCATAATGTTGTCGATGTGTATTTCAGCGTCTTTTGCATTTCCGAACATACCGGGGCTACCGCTGAGATTTGGAGCTTTGTCGACGGCCTCGATAGTCCACTCGGCGGGCTCATCTTCTTCGCGCGGCCAAACCTTGCCGCGCAGCACCGTTTGTCCCTCTTCGTTGGACGCTTGTAGCTTCATCACGTACCAAGTATTCGGCTGCCATGCGAAATCAATCGTCTTGTCCATTCGAAGCTGAGGTGCCCAAGACCGGATCTGAAGTTTTTGGCTTGCGCCTTGCATGTCGAGCGCGTAACCTTGAGCCGTCACACCGATATCAGGCATCTTGTCAAAGGCAATCAACCCACGTACGTCCGCTTGAATTGTGTAGTCGTGCAAATCAGACGGACCAAACCAGCAGCGGCTACGCGTTCCCTTGGGGATGGTTGTGACTTTGACCGCCATCGTGTTATCCCCGTCTTTGCGAATAACATGGCGATAGCGAGCGCCCACCCAAGTTACGGGCAGGTCGCTCAATCCCTCAAAGTCAAACTTCCAAGGCAGATCCGGAACGACACGGACGCGTGCTCGACCCGTTAAATCCCCGACGGCTGCTGTGATGATCGTGGCCGTATGCGGAGCGTCTGTGGCGGCCTTGAATACACCGTCTTCCCCAATCGTACCCGGACCACTCAGCGAGAATGTGGCTGGCGACTCTTTCAAAAATTGACCATGCGAATTAAAGAGACGCACGCGGAACTTTTGCTCGGCACCTGGCTTCGTCAGCAATTCCGCCGGCACGACTTGAAGATGCGCTGGCTGAGAATCGTCACTGATGCTGGCTTCGGCGACGGGAGCGGGTAGCGGGTCGGCGCCGTGTTCCTTTGTCTTATCGATCAAACAGTAAGTCGCAGAACTCGTCTGCAGGTAAACTCGACCGTGAGAACAAATCGGTGATGCATTCACTTCTTCCCCGCCGGAAAATCGCCCACGTTCGACAATCGTGGCGCCCTTCTTCTCGTCGGGTTTGAGAATTGCCCACGCACTTGTCGAGAAAGCATAGATCTTGCCATCTGCGTAAAGCGGACATGCTCTGAGCGAAGTGCCACCAATCGCGATTGGTCGACCGATTGGCTCGCCCGTTTTGGCATCGAGGACGTGAAGCTTGGCACGATCATCGAAACAAAAGAGTTGATCGCCAATTACCAGCGGCGAACTCTTGCCAACCATCAACTCTTCAACTTTCCAAAGTTCCCCCGACTTCGAAACGTCACCTTGGCTTGCACCGTTAATGGCGGCAACAGCACCCATCGCAGTTGAGCCGCCCACATTCTCTTCGCTGTGCCCCATGTAAACCGTTTCGCCGAGTATGACCGGCGCGACGTTCAGTCCGCGCAGCGAAAAGTCATAGTGCCAGATCGGCTGGCCGGTGCGAGGCTGAAACGCCCAGACTTGCCCATCGCCGGAACCAAAAATCATCGCCTTTTGACCATTCAGCACCGCCAGCGCCGGGGAACTGTACGTGGTGTCATCTGGGAGGAGGTTCGTGCCGTTGTACCAAACGACTTCGCCAGTCTTTTTGTCAAAGCCGATGAATCGGTGAGCCGGCTTCGCCATGTCGCCCCAACCGATAATGACCGCACTGATAATGACGAGGTCGTCACAAATAACAGGAAAATTGGTACGACCGCCGTACGTGCTCAACAAACCAAACTGTTCGTGTAGCGGTAAAGACCAAATCCGCTCGCCCGTCTCGCCGTTCAAGCACTGGAAGAACCCGCACACGCCGAGAGCATAGACGTAACCGGTCTCTGGATCGCCCACCACTGAGGACCAACCAACTCGCTCGGCAGGCACGTCCGACAGCCAAACATTGAAACGATTCTCCCATATCGTTTCTCCCGATTTCGCATCGACGCAAACGACCTTCTCACCTTCGCGATCCGTGTCCGGTTCGGCGCGAACGATCGTGTAAAGCCTGCCGTTCATAACGATTGGAGTGCTGCGACCACCGAGATCGTCGCGCTTCCACTCGACCAAATCGCTCCCATCTTTGAGGTCGATGTCGTCGACCAACCCCGTTTCCCGAGATACGCCATTGAACTCAGGTCCGCGCCAATTCGACCAATCTAGTGGATCAGCGGCGAACGCAAGCGAGCATGTGGCGAGCGCGCTGGCAGCGCATATTAATACGAAAAACACACGACGATCGAGCGGAGTTGTCTGCATCATGGGGAGTCACCGTTTGGAAAGGTCTCAATGAGAATTTGTGTCAAGCAAGGAGTCAGTCAAACCATTCATCATTCACATCAAATTTTGGCAGCACGACGATCAACACCTTCATCTTGCCGACCGCTCGGTGCCGTGTGCCCGGTCGAATCATGACACACATTCCAGGTCGGACATCGATATACTCGTCGTCTAATTGAATCTGAGCATCGTCGGCGCACTCTAGGAAGTAATACGTCTCGGTGAGTTGCTTGTGATAGTGCAAGCGTGCTGCGTTCGAGATTTCTGTCACGTGAACGGTGCCGGGGAAGTCTTCGACGTCCGCGAATGCTCTTCTTGCACTTCCGCAGGGGCAGGGTACACCCTCGATCTGCGTGAAGTCAGCCACTTCATAACCACCTTGAATCGCTTTAGACATCATCAATTGGAGGCCGGGTGGGAATGCCAGGGAAGGATGGATCTGTTTGCACAACAAATCCATTAAGAACTTGTCATGCGATTTCGTCGCCACCTGAATCTTGAAGTTTAGGGTCGAGGAGGGCGACCAACATTTTACTTGGCGGCTATTCTAACAGACTGAGAAAGACGAGACCAGCAGCTGAACACGTTCAAATGAACTTGTATCGTGTTTTTGAATCTTCAGTGCGACTGGACAGTTAGTTCTCTACGAGCACTCCAAACTGTAAAGCTGTAATAATTGTGACGGCGAAGCATAGCGAAAAACCCCGACGTGACCCGGAGTAATCGATACAAACGGACCAGCTTACGAGGCCGTCAATCTCTACTTAAAAGTAGTTGTAAACCACTTGCTGAAAATTAGTTACGATGCCTCAAGGCATTTCGAGAAGGCGACCGATACGGAAAATGACGCACGATGTAGAGTGATCGGTTTCCAATCGAAAGCACCCTGCATCATGCCAACCGGAACGGATTCTCGGGTCAAGGATTGGCTCGACCGGTTCTGACGTGATTTCCGTTGGCGAGTAGTCCGTGCTCGCCACCAGCACGACAGGAATTGGAGTTCCTGACTTGATTTCTCTCACGGAGGGTTGAGCGACGGATCGCTTGCATACAGTGCCCGCAAAATCACTGGACTGCATTGGCCCGCCACACAGCTGGTAGGGAGTCGCGGCAGCTCGATGGTTCCATCGTATAGGAGACATGGCTCGATGAAGTGGAATGTAATACTAGGGACTATGGTCCTGGGCGTTGCCTTGTGTGCCCAACAGAGCTACGGGTTCGAGTTGCTCGACCGTATGCTTGGGGTAGGCGCGTCGCAAAAGGGTGGTAAATGTGGTTGCGATGCCGCACAAAAGGGCGGCTGCAAAGATGGCGCTTGCCAAAAGGGTGGCGACAAAGGTTGCGGCGGTGCTTGCCAAAAGGGCGGCTTGTTCGGCGGCCATGGCGCTTGCCAAAAAGGTGACGGCAAGGGATGCGGCGACGGCGCTTGCCAAAAGGACGGCGGCAAGGGATGTGGCGACGCTTGCCAGAAGGATGGCAAGGGATGCGGCGGCGCATGCCAAAAGGGCGGCTTGTTCGGCGGCCATGGCGCTTGCCAAAAGGGTGACGGCAAGGGATGCGGCGATGGCGCTTGCCAAAAGGACGGCGGCAAGGGATGTGGTGACGCTTGCCAGAAAGATGGCAAGGGTTGCGGCGGCGCATGCCAAAAGGGCGGCTTGTTCGGCGGCCATGGCGCTTGCCAAAAGGGTGACGGCAAAGGATGCGGCGACGGCGCTTGCCAGAAAGACGGTGGCAAGGGTTGTGGCGATGCATGCCAAAAGGGATCGAAGGGCGGACATGGTTCGCTGCTAGATCGCATCTTCGCTTGCAACAAGTGCTGCGACAGCGGCAAAGGTGGCAAGGGCGATGCATGCCAAAAGGGTGACGGTAAGGGTTGCGGCGGTGCTTGCCAAAAAGACGGTGGCAAGGGCGGTTGCGGTGCTTGCCAAAAGGATGGCGGCAAAGGCGGTTGCGATGCTTGCCAGAAAGACGGCGGCAAGGGAGCTGACCAAAAGAGCGACGGCAAAGCCGCTGCTCCAATGCCACCAGCACCAGTTGTCGATCCTTCGGCTTACCTGAATGCCCAACGCTCGGTCATCCAAGTTAGCGTCACTCGCTAAGCTTTAAACGACCTTGACAAACAACGAACGGCCTGTGGTGTCAAAATCACAGGCTGTTTCTTTTTCTTGGGCGTCCATCGAGCGGCGCAGTCCACTCGGACAACACGATGCCAACTATTCGTCGCTCGACTCAGAAACTTCGGTCGTAGACCCTTGATCTGATACTTCTTCCACCACCGTCTCGACTGCATCTTCCGTCGCCTCGCCCTCGGTGATACCGATCGCATCCTCTTTAGTCGGATCGATATTCCACCATTTGCTACGGAGCTCTTCCGGAACCGATTCGCGCCACATAGCTAAAACTTCTTTGACGTCGATATGCGGATTTCCTCGATCATTACCCGGCGTTCCACCTTGGACTGGATGCAGTGGCGTCCATAACATGTCAATACGGGCGCTGTCGTTATAGTAACTACCGCCGACAATCTCGCCTGCGTCATTCAAATCGAGGCTGTAGTGAAAGTGAATCGTCTTCGCCAAGTGCTGCGAACGATCAACTTCGCGGCGAGTGCTTTGCGAATAGTTCGCGTTCATCCGAACTTCGACTTCGTGATCGGAAACTTTTCGAGATGAGGTCTTAAATGCGTAGAGTGGATAGTTCCACTTCTCTTTACCCACCGCTGTCTCGATCCCAACAGGGTGGTCGCCGCGACCGATCCAGTTTGCTAACACGACGTGCAGCAAACCAGGATTCATGACCGCATCTTCGCCACCGAGAAATTCGTTGTCGCGGTACATATAAATTTCGGCCAGCAACCCTTTGATATCGGCTGGCGTGAAGACAACGCCGTTTCGTGTGACATTCGATTGGGGTTCTGCGTGTCTTATCGCAGCCGACGTCCAGCCGTTACAATGGCCGTGCCAGTGGGGAGTTTGCTGTACCGTAACGCGACGCAGACCGAAGATTCCTCGACGTTGGGTCGTTGTCTCGGTGAAGGCTGTTGTGTCCTTGTGCTCGAATGCCGCGGCCAGCCCTCCTGACCTTGTCGTCGGCCGGTTCACGATTACCCTACGACGACCGAAATTAGATTCTTGTTCATTGCTCGATTCGATCCTGACAAACTCGCCCGCATTGAACGCCCGATCATACTTTCGTAACACTTCGATAGTGCCACCCGCGCGATCCGGGTAATCATGCCCGGAATAAGGCACTCGATAGTCGGGAACTTGGCCTTCTGTTGGAAGAACATCGAACTCCCAAACCAAATCAGATTCCCACCACCGGAGAAATACTTCATTTTGGTAATCGATCTCTTCTTGTTTGATCGACGTGGAGCTTTGACCAATAGTCACACTCAGCGTGAGAGCCAATACAACAGCCGACGCACCCATGAAGTCTCTCCAAAGCTTTCAACGAACAAGAATACAATTTGCTGAAAATATAAACAAAGAAACGCCGTCGCACGAATGTGTGGACGGCGTTTCTTCCATTTCGCTACAGGTAGACCATGTCGCCTGGCAAGGCGACGCGGACACTACTTTTGAGTTGCACTTCCCTTTTGGTGAGCGCCACCCTTTTGAGCTGCGCCACCCTTTTGAGAAGCGTCGCCACCCTTTTGTGCGGCATCGCCACCCTTCTGAGCTGGGCTAACCTTGCCACCCTTTTGAGCAGCATCGCCGCCCTTTTGAGCTGCGCCACCCTTTTGCGAGGCATCGCCACCCTTCTGAGCTGCGCCACCCTTTTGTGCGGCATCGCCACCCTTCTGAGCGGCATCGCCACCCTTCTGAGCGGCATCGCCACCCTTCTGAGCTGCGTCACCACCCTTTTGAGCAGCATCGCCGCCCTTTTGAGCTGCATCGCCGCCCTTTTGAGCTGCATCGCCGCCCTTTTGAGCTGCGCCACCCTTTTGCGAGGCATCGCCACCCTTTTGAGCTGCGCCACCCTTTTGCGAGGCATCGCCGCCCTTTTGTGCGCTGTCACCCGCGAAAGCGGAGCCAACGAACAACAAACCACAAACTGCTGCGACCAAGAAACGTTTCATGCTGAGCACTCCCTCAAAGAAAAAAAACTGTTTTGCCGAATTTCGAAAATCAGCGTACACCGTGCAAGTTCTTTAAATAACCTACTCCATATTACTTCGTCAAGCAATAATTTCCAAACTTACCATACCTTCCTGTTTTGCCAAGTCGCCTGAGCCCGATGGTCCTACATTTTGCCCATCACTCATGAATCATCATGGCTACAAAACACTAGCCCACGAATTGGCACAGTGACGCGCCAGAAGGGAGAAAACGGAAAAAAGGCGAGTTGCGTTGGTATGGATAACTTAGCAACAATGCGTTTTTGGGGATCTCGATACTCGGCTAAGAAGTGGCACACGTACGAACGCCGAGGATTTCGGAATTACTTGACTCGAACGCGAGCTCTTTTCACGTCGTCCCGTGTTATCTGGAGCGATGTTATTTAGACTCTGCATCCGCCGCCGAGCTAAGTACCGCAGTGGCATAACCCAACAGATCTTCTCGCTCGCGGCAGTACCTCACCAGCTCGTCATAATTTCCGAGTTTCTGAGACAATTCGAGCATTAAGGGCATCGCTTGAGAGGCCGCTTCGGGTTGCACTTGGACGAATCTCAGCAATGCCTCGATTGCAGATTCATAGCGTCCCAATCGGTCAAGCAGCTGCACGTATGCTTCAACCGGCAATCCACCGTGCTCTCGCGAATCGAGCGTCTCGGCGCGCTCCCGGAAGTAGTCAACCGCGGCATCAACATTCTCCCCCAAGATTGCTCCGAGGTAGAGCGCGTGTGACGAATAGATGTCCTCGAACGGTTGATCGCCCTTGTATTGAAACTGTGGACTAAGTCGCCGCCCGTAAGCGGTCAGATCGAGCGCTAGACGCAGTTGTGTTTCGTCTTCTAACAACCGTGAAAATCGAACCGTAGACGCAAGGTGCGTGGTGTCCAAATGGTAAGAGTGCTCGCCGAACAACCAATCGCGATCCGCGACCAGCTCTTTTAACGAGGCTTCCGCAGGCTCCGCGCCTTGTTGTTGAGCGATATCGGCGCGTAGTGTCGCCAATAACTCGCGGTGGACATGCTCCACGAGCAACCCAGCAGCCGCCTGCTGCGCGGCGATGCTCTGTCGAACGACGGTCGACTCGTAGGTTGTGATGGCATTGCACGTGCCATGATGTTCCAAGACAAGGCCATATCCACGCTTTGGATCAACTCCTTCGTGCAATGTCACTTCGATCAACGCGTCCAGATTCTCTTCGTCGGCTTCGATCCTCGCCAACTCCGCCGCTGCTGCTGCCCGGTCGCCGACCGGTCGAAGATACATCCATCCCTCACGAACCGCGCCCTCGCGTAGCAAGGCGATACCGACGTCGCGGCAGGCGGCGATGAGTCCATCTTCCAGTTTTATGCGCGTCGATTCGTCCAGCTCATCTCCTGCATCGCTGTATGTCAACGGCAAGCCAAGCCCATGTCGGACTTTCATTTTCAGAGCTTCGAACAACTCATGAAACTTCTTATTCCCACGTAAGTGAGCCGCCAGCTGATCCAGCGCGGCTGCGACGCCATCCTGTTGGAGCGTTTGCTGGAGTAGATCAAATTCGGTTTCTACGCTTGCCATCAATTACGTCTCTCGCGAAGAGGCTACGGGAGTGTTCACGTCTGGCAAGTCATCCTATCAGGCGCGAGGCGACGCGTGAACCGAGTGAACTATTTCTCGGCGGGAGTCACGGGCGGACGATGCCGCGCAATTTGCGCTTTGAAGTCACCCAGACTATGCCAGTGAAGCGGTTGGTTCAGATCAACCTCGGCAACGGCGACGCTACCCCATTGCTCGCCCTGCGCAAGCGTGCGTCCATCGTGATTGTAGATAGCCGATATCATCCAGTTTGCTGAAACATCTGTGTAAGTGCTGCTCACGACATAGACATGGTTTTCGCAGGCCCTGGCCGAACCAAGCATCGGGTTGCATCCCCATACCGGCCAGGCGATGATTTCTGCACCCCGATTGCTCAACTCACGAGCGACTTCTGGAAAGAATCCGTCATAACAGATCATCATTCCGACTTTGCCAAAACGAGTTTGGAACACGGGGTAGTCATGCCCGGGCGCGATGCCTCCCTCGATCTCGCCGCGCGGCAGCGTCACTTTTCGATATTTGCCAATGATCTCACCGTCAGGTCCGATGAGCACGGCTGTGTTGTAAACCAAGTGGCGGTCGCGTTCGAGCAGACCCGCGACGATGTGAAGATCGTACTTCTTTGCCAGCTCACCGAAGTACTTGGTCGAAGGCCCAGGGATGAGTTCAGCCGCCTCGACGTAGGTGCCACGGCTGCCATAATAAGTTAACGTCTCTGGTAGTACGACTAGGTCAGCATCTTTTTTCGCCGCTTCTTCAATTAGCGGAGCGAACAAGCGGCATTTGTCTGCCGGCGTCGATCCTTCGCGAGGCTGAAAGTGAATCGTCGCCAGCCGAACTTTGCGAGGCTCCGGCTGTGCGGTTTGTCTTAATTCGACGTTGGACCATTCGACGCGACCGTTCGGTGCCCAGCGATACGACAATTCGACAATGGCTCTCGTGGCGCTCGAAGGTGCATGGTATATGCCACCGACCCGAGTCCAACCGTCCTGATCCGTACCTTGATCGACCGGAAACTCTGGTTCGGACCGCGGACGTTCCCCAGGACGATACGAGGCCCATGTGGGATCGTCGTGTAACACGGCGCGACCTTGATCGTCTCGCCACAACAAGCGAACCACTGCAGTCCTTCGAGGCACTTCGATCCCCTCGGCACGACTCACCGCGGAGAACTGATAGCACTTCCCTCCTTCAATCTCGAAAGTCTTCTCCCACCACCCAAACAGCCCTTCGCGTTGATCCGCTGTGATCACGAAGCATCCAGTTTTATCCGGTCCACCGTCTACGATATAAGTAAACTCCGGTCGAATCTCATTCCTCGGCGAGACCGCGTTCCAACCGTCCGCGAGTGAGGCTTGGTTCTCCGCAACGCAAACGTCATTCACGATCCTAATGACGAGCGCAGAGGCCAGCACGATACATAGGAACCGTGGTGGTGGTGATAGCATTCACGTATCTCCCAGTAGTAGTTTCGTTCCTAACACGAGGATTTTGTAAGGCCGCATCTGCGTATTAGAAAACTCGCACTGTCAGCGGTCCAGTCGCACGTCGGCTAAATCGTGAGCAGTACTATTGATGGTCTCGGCTGAGCTCTGCGCAGTTTACTTTACAGTCTTCAAACGTGCCTATCGACCCTCTAGAAAGAAGTCACTCTGAGAAAGCGAAGTTGAGGTACTTCGGTGCATGTTAAGATCCCCCGCTCGACCGCCAAATGTACACGTCGACAGAAGCGGGAAAAAATGTACGTTCGATGGTGCCGCATTGTGTAGACTCTGTTGGAGGGATCACCGCACGCCTTGATAAGGGCAGTCTCATGCCAAGCTCGTAGTCCTTCGCAGGCGATTAGGTTTCCTCTGAAATCATCTCCATTTTCAGCCTAACAGATAGTTTCACATCCTTAATACAACTACTACGAGAGTGACCGAGATGGCATCCGATGCAGGGAAATCACACTTGGGAATAAGTGCACGCAATCGCCGTACCCTCCGTATTTGGCTCTTCAGACTCGCGACATCAACACTAGTGCCGACGTTTTTCCTCTTCGCTCTCAACGTAGTCTTATTCCTCGCTGACTTCGGGCATCCAACAAACTTCTTTCTCAGGAAGCATGTCAATGACGAAGAAGTTGTCATCGAAAATATCGATTTTGGCCGAACTTTCTTTCCAAGGGATACAGAACGAGCGCCCCTGCCTGTCTCGTTCGATGCAACTAAATCCAAAGACGAGGTTCGTATTTTCGTGCTCGGCGAATCAGCTGCCATGGGATTTCCAAACGAAGCATTTAGCTTTGCTCGAATTCTCGAAGTGATGCTCAGCGAACGGTATCCCAAAGCTCACTTTACCGTCGTGAATACATCCATGACCGCGATTAACTCGCACGTAATTTTACCGATAGCCCGTTCGTGTGCAGACTTCAGTCCGGACTTTTTTGTTATCTACATGGGTAATAACGAAATCGTTGGACCATATGGCGTTTCGGGAGTACTCGGCGCACACGCCAGACAGCTTGAACTCGCACGAATGAGCATTTGGTTTAAGACGACTCGCATAGGGCAACTCCTCGCATGCATTACTCAATTCACTTCTGCCTCTAATGACACGCCTACGTCATGGCAAGGTATGTCGATGTTTGCGAACAGCCGACTGTTAGCCGACGATCCACGTCTAGCCTCAACATACGATCAGTTCGAGGCTAACCTGCGAGAGATTTGCTCGGTTGGAAAAAAGAGTGGCGCTAGCGTAGTCATCAGCACCGTGGCTACCAACCTGCAAGACTGCGCACCCTTCTCGTCACTGCCGTCCTCAGGTCTTTCTGTCGGAGAAACCTCTGAACTGGAATTGCTTCTGAATAAGGGTGCCGAGTTGGAGGCCAACAACAGACTCGCAGATGCCATCGCGTGTTATGAATCGGCGATTGAGATCGATGGCCAGTACGCAGATTCACACTTCCGTCTCGCTCGGTGTTTAGTGAGCGTCGGACGCATAGCCGAAGCCAAGCACCATTACCTGTGCGCACGCGACTGCGACGTATTACGGTTTCGCGCCGACTCGACGATCAACGAAAGAATTCGAACCGCAGTAGCGGGTCGCGAGAAAGAAGGTCTATATTTGGTGGACGCAGAAGCCGCTTTTGAAAATGCCAGTCAAGATGGGCTTCTCGGGCACTTGTTATTCTTTGAGCATGTCCACATGACATTCAAAGGTAACTATACTTTAGCTAAATCGATTCTGGAGCAGATTGACGAACTGCTCCCAACCTGGGTTCAGTCACAACTTGAACCGGCCGAACCGATATCGGAAGCCGAGTGCATGAACCGACTCGCCTACACCGACTGGAGTCGGCTAACGTCACTTGTCACAATCAATCGATTGTTTGCGCACCCACCTTTTACTGAACAAATATACCGTGACGAGCGGGACCTCCGCATGAGTCAGGAAATTCAGACATTAGAAGCACGCCTCGAATTGCAAGGATTCGACGCTGTGATTGCCGCCTACGAACAATCTTTAGAGCGAGTTCGAGACAACGTACCAATTTTGAAAGAATTCGGTATCCTGCTCTTGTCCCGAGGTGACTTTGACGGCGCGGCAGCAAAGTTTGCACTACTCAAAAAACACCTTCCGCACCATCCAGGCCCTTGCGTCTTACTTGCTGAGGCCTACGCTGCACAAGGTCGGCGTTACGAAGCACTCAAGGAGTGTGACGCGGCTTTGAAGCTAAGCCCAAGATGGAAGCAAGCAATCCAGATTCGTGCAGAGTTACAAGCAGCTCTCAGTCGACCGCAGTAAACCACACTCTCCCCTTCTGGAAGGCAGTTAATCAGCACGCGGGTGATTATCCTTAACATCGTTTCACACCGTTAGTTTTCGATCACGGGTTATCAAAATGAATCGACAATACGAGCGGACAGACTACTTTGGACGCTTTAAATACCGGAACACCGCAGTAGTAGTTTTCGTTTTCGGTGTGGTAATTGGGGCATTCTGGCTGCTACCGGGATCTGATGAAACTCCAGAGGTTACGGCGAAAGCAATCAAAGGCGAACCGGTCGCTTTGAGTCTGCGAGAAGGTATTGAGGTTGGGTATCTGGGAGACGTTCATCCCATGTTGCACTCCCACAAGCCCATGACTGTCACGGCACATTGGGGAAAAATCAGTAATGGAAACTACGTCAGCGAAATGCTGCCGCCGGAAATGTGCGACTATCTACTGACTCTAAGCCCGGAAATTCCCCGACAAGAGTACACGGCAGAAGATTTCTCAGCCTTTCTGCCCAATGAAGTATTCGACGTCGGGCAAACGTGGTCGATCAGTCCTGAGCGAGTCCAAGAATTCTTGAAGCAATTTCAATGTTCGGCATCCATGGAATTGAAGGCCCAAGGACGGCGATTGGGGCCGAACGGTTCCTTTGCAATACTACGAGCAAAGTCAGCAGCTTATCTTGACATCGCCATCCGAGTTCACGCGGAATTCGATATCACTCCAATTACTTGGTCTGCTGAGATGCCAGAACCGGACCAAGTGTGGTATACGCCGTCCTATTTCACCGGGCGAATTATTGTCAATCGCGAGACAGGATCTGTTGATTATTTTCACTTGGCGTTGCCAGAAGATACGACTCTCAATGTTCACGTTACGGTGTCGCTCAACCATCGCACAATGGACAGCCACGATATTGTGCGCGTCGATCGCATGGAACTTATCGGCGGCGATGCGGAGTTTGCGACGAAAGAGTTGCTCTGGGACGAAGCGATCTCGCGTTCCGAGGCGCACCGCCGATTGGAACGAATATATTACAAGTTTATGGCAATCAACTGGGTTCCTTTCGCCGATGTCCTCTCCGTCGCGAGAGAAACGAGCAGACCAATATTGGCGATGGTGTTATGGGGAAATCTGGACGATCAAAGTTGCTGACCGAGTGGCACTGACTTGAGAGCAGGTCTGCTCTCTGATGCAACCGTGATTAAGAACATTAACGAACAATTTGCGAGCACATGGATTTTAAAAGAAGACCTGAACTCTCTCGCCAACGAGGGAAACTCCCTCGCCCAAACACTCGCCGCTCGCTACGAACATCCCGTCGACTTGATGTTCCTGACTAGCGAAGGGCGATTCGTGAGCAAACTGAATTCTTTTCACGATTTCCCCGGCGTCCACCCAGACGTAACGATTCCACCGTTTGCCCGAAGAGGGGATGGACTGCCACAACCGCACACGTCAGTCTTCCTCGAACATGTCGCGTCGCTGTTTGGTGAGAGCGAATGCAGTGGCACGTCCGACGCGCACTAGCAGCCTGGAAACTACCCACCACGACTCTGGAAACTCAGCAGCGAAAACAAGCTGAGCGCGTCGACATCGTATTAGTTTGAACGCAACTCGCAATCGTGCTCCAGGCCGTCGCACTGGCGTGAGCGACGTAGACGGCCTGGCGCACGAGTCACGGTGCCTACGGGGCGGCATCGGCGGGCGCCGCGCCATCAGCTGTCGGTGCTGGGTCTGTCGACATCTCTGCGGACATGGTCGCTTCCATCGACTGTTCTGCCGCTTCAGGCGTTGCTTCTTTCGGTCCGCCTCCACAACCAACAAGTGCGCAACTCATACCAAGAACCATCGCCATAAGGGTTCGTTTCATCTGTAGATTTACTCCTAACACGCGTTCAGTAACTGTCATGCAAAAAAAGCAGTGGAACGGAGTATAACTCCTGCTCCACTGCCTTAGAAAGGTCCCTACTTCTAAAACAAGCGTCTACGGCCATTCAACTTGGGCATCGTAAGAATATCCATTGATATTATGGATCGCCGCCCAAACATTGCCGTTCTTTCCTGTGTTCCAAAGCGTAGCATCAGTGGCTTCGTTCGCCCCTTGGCCAGTGGAAATGGTTTCCGGGATAAAACGAACGGACGCATCAGCCAAGGCAAACTGGGCACCGCCAGGGTGCATACTTCCTGGACCGGGCCAATCGTTATTGATGGCGTGATGCCAGTAGTAAGACGGACCGGATACGTGATTCGGGCTTGTATAGGGCCCCCAAATAGTACCGGAGGTGCCATTTGCCAGCAGAGTGGTTCCTTTGCCCGCTTCGAGAAGCCATGCGTGATTCCAACCATGCCAAGCTCCCGTTGCAACCAACGCGGCACGCGAGACGGAACCATTCGGCGATCGCAAGTTTCCTCCACCACCCTGAGCTCGAACAACACCCGCGGGACGCGCGAAGCCCAATTGTGTTGTCTCGCCCACGGCGACCGTGTTCGAGGTGCCATCTACGATGTCTCGAAGTCTCACCGCATCGTAAAACGGGAATACTCCCGCTCGATTGATATCTCGGTGTTTACGCCGGTGACCATCCCAACCTGCATTGCCGGAGTAGGAAGTAACGCCAAATCCCCGAGGTGGTTCGACAAACTGATAATCGGACGGGCACGCAAGCGCTGGCAACATCAACTCAAGTGCGGTCTTTCCGCCGCCCATTGAAATATTACTCAATTGGCCCAAGGCTGGCCTCGAAAAGTCGATCTGATCGTGAAGCGGGCTCTGTTCAATGAACGGCAAAATCAAACAAATCCAAGTGTAGTTCCGCTCGTCGCCGGCGGCCGCAGTCGTTCCCTTCACATTTCCGTGCCAGATTGCATCTGGAGGAAAGGTTTTGTAGGTGTCGTGGTAGTTGTGCAATGCGATGCCTAGCTGCTTCAAATTGTTACCACACTGCATGCGGCGAGCCGCTTCGCGGGCGGCTTGCACCGCCGGTAATAGTAATGCCACCAAAATTCCGATAATGGCAATCACGACCAAAAGTTCGACGAGAGTGAAACCCCGTCTTTGAAATTGCAGACGACTCATACGTTTCGGCTCCTCAGACAAAAAAGAAAAACAGACGATTAGTCACGATACAACACAATTGAACTCGCCGCGAGATCTAACTGCTAAAATTAAACGCCAGTGATCCGACGCCAAGCGCAGACACGCCATCATGCGGCGAATTTAGATCCACAAGACCTCATGGGCACATTCGGCCTTAATATATCGAAGACTTTTTGCAAACACAACAAATTTGTCAAAAAACTAGTCTCAACTTTCCCGACGCAGGAACAAAGGGCTCCGGCCCTCGACGACGACGATTTCGCTGTTAGTTTCAATATTGGAAAATATTTGGGTTGCACCAGACGGCCACGTGACTTCCATTTCGTCAACCACCTTCGCATCTGCCAATCCAAACTGAAGACATGCTTGATTCGTCGCTTGGAACCCACCACCCGCCACCAATTGCTGGGAACTCGACCAATCTCCGGAGCGAACCGTGACTTTCGCGCCAACGGCATCGCGAGAGGACTGGACGGCTCTTAGATGAACGACGAGAAAGTTCCCGCATGTCGGAGTCAGATTCGTGAGTAGCGAAAATGGCTGCGCGACCTGTGTCATGCAGAAATCGGGCTTTCCGTCGCGGTTCCAATCCAAAACCGCCACTGCACGACCAAGGCGAGGGTCCTGAAAGTGGGGGCCAAGGTCCGCCGCCGAGAGCTCGGCGAATTTGCCCTCCCCCAAGTTGCGAAAGAGCTGAGTTGGCATTCTTTTTAATCCCGCACTGTGCGGATAGTCGTCAAGATGTCCGTTAGCAACAACTAGGTCCATCCAACCATCCTGGTCTGCGTCGATGAACTGGGCTCCCCAACCTTCGAGCGCATATCCCGGCACTTCGAGCTTTGAACTATGAATTTCATCTTCGAACAACAGATCCGCGCGTTGAACGTAGAGGTTGTTGGATTCATCACGAAAATTGGTCACGAACAAGTCAAGCCGACCGTCACCGGTTACGTCACCTATCGAAATTCCCATACAAGATTCAGCTGCACCCGACCGATTTAGTGCGAGTCCCGACAAGAGGCCCTGCTCTTTGAACTTCAACTCACCACCGGGATTTGAGGTGTCGTTTAGAAAAAAGTAGTTATTGGTAGTGTCGTTAGTAACAAATAAGCTGATGCGATGGGATCCATCAAAGTCCGCTGCAACGATGCCCATCCCTTTCCCGTTGGGTAAAGCAACGCCTGCGCTTTGGCCGACGTTACGGAAAGTTCCGTCGTGAAGATTTTGAAATACCGAGTCGGGTACGCCGGGGAATTGGTTCGGAGAACATTGAATGGGCCGACCGTTCTGGCGGCAGATCCGGGTGAACACGTCCGAACCCCCGAGATAATTAACGTCGTACAGTTCTGGAAATCTGTCACCGTTTAAATCCACAATCAGCGTGCTTAAAGTCCAGTCCGTCTCCGTGAGACTCGCCTCCGCGGTTACATCTAAAAATGTCCCATCGCCATTGTTGCGATAAAGCTGATTTTTCCCGATGTTGGCGACGTACAAATCCGGCCATCCGTCGTCGTCGAAATCACCAACGGCGACGCCCTGCCCAAACCCAAACGATTTAAGCCCTGCCTGTTCCACTACATCCTCGAATCGGCCGTTGCCTAGGTTGCGGAACAGTCGATCGGAATAGCGTTGTTGCGATTGGGGAACCGGCCGGTCGCCGCCTTGAGTTAAATAGAGGTCCGGCCAACGATCGCCATCGTAATCCAAGACCGCAACACCCCCGCCCGCGAACTCGAAAATATATGCCCGCTCTGGGTCCGCAGCATTGTGGTAAGAGAAAGAAATGCCAGCCTCCTCAGCGTGGTCTGCAAAGGCGATAGGGCTCGATTGCGGTAGATCTAAAACTTCGCGGCTTGGCACTAAGGGCGTCGAACTCCAGGTGGGCAGGTCCCACGTTGACAGGTCGAGCTTTAACGCAAGATTTGCTGTGTCGAGCACTAGCGGCGTGTCGGCACTTAGCTGGTCGCGTAAACGCTGCGCACGCACTTGCGCCCAAGTTTCCTCAGTCGGACTCCATTTAATGGTGAGAATGCTCCATCCCAATGACTCCCACAGTCGACCAATCGACTCCAATTTCTCTGCGAGAAGTTGAATATTTGACGGTGGATTCCACCCGACTGCAATCGAAGTTTGAATTTCATTGATAAGGCTGGCACGCTCCGAAAACTCTGCGGCTTCAGCGCGGTAATTCAACTCAAAGAGCATTTGAGATAGACGGTATGTCGCTTCTGGGTGATCAGGAAACAATCGCAACGTCTCCCAGTAACAGCGGGCCGCAGCACGCGGATCATCACGTTGTTCCGACCATCGGCCATGAGCCAACCAAATGTCGGGGTACGACCAAGCGTCGCGTGGGAGGTTATCATGCCACCGTTGAAGGGCCTCCCAGCGACCGGTCTCAATGAGCAGTCCGCCCAGCCTTGACTGGGCGTCTAACAGACCGGGCCGTTCTTCAACAACTTGTCGAAACAACCGAATCGCCTGTTCGGGGCGATTGTTTACCTGATGGTAACGCGCGTTTCGCAATTGTTCGATGGTATTGTCATGGGGTGATTTGCAACTTGCTAAGAATTCCTCCAATTGAGTTTCGTTCGGGGGACCGCGATTTACAGCAACATTTTCATTAGAGACAATTGCAGCCAGATTTGCTGCACTAAATATGTTCTGGCGAACTTGCTCTTTAAAGCACGGACGAATCTCCCAATTGCGCCCAACGACTCGAAATAGCGCGCTTAATAACTCATTAGCATCGGCGTGCTTGGGATCCCGTGCCAACAGTTCGGAGAGTTGTTGCTCAGCCGCCGTTGCTTCACCCACGTGGAGTAACGCCCTCGCCCGATCATAAAGGATTGAAATTGGCAACTCGGCCTCAGACTCGGCTCGCGCGAAATCATCTAACGCCGCCTGATACCGGCCCTGTCCCATAGCCACTTGGCCAGCTAGCAATAGCTCGGCCTTCGGATGACTAAAATCTCCGGCTACCGTTCTACTTCTAGTCCTGACGAAGACTGCAAGTCCACCAAGTGCGACAGCAATCACCAGACCCAGCAGTATACGTCTATTTCGATCCCAGAAATGGCCTGTAATGTGATCGTGCATGAAAGACCTGAGTTCCCGCCAGCGAGTTCAGCATTTATAGATTTAGCATGGTTGATCGCTTTGCCAGGGACAAGACTAGACGCGTATAGATTTCGGGTGTCAAAGTGTTTCGCTCCAAGGCGAACCCACGTTAAGGGCATTCTGCTGAGTTACGTTGGCAGTAATCGCATTTGGAACCCAATGAATCAGCTGGCAAAACCGTATTCCGTCTTGATGCGCCCACCCGATGGATGTTGCGTGAGCAGATTGCAAATCCGGTCCAACACAACTAATTAGTCTTCCGGAAAATGCTCGCGACTAGGGCTGCGGATTTATTCGAGCTTCCCGTGCAGCGAGTTTCACACCCTAGTGGTTCGACTCCGTTGCGGGGCAATACTCGCGGTTAGATTAGAAATTCAACTGCGTCGAGTCGCTGCACGTGGACACGCTGCAAATGCTCTGAGATAATCCCAAGTGAGTTGCGATGAGGCTTGTTTCGTTCACTCGATTCTGAAGGGTACACCTGTGCGTCAACTTCGGCCTTTGCTCATCGCGGTCTTGGTCTACACTGCAAATCAGCAAGTTCTTGCAGTTGACGCGAATCGGCTTACATTCCCCGGAGAACTCTGCAATCCCTACTATGTTCACCGCGACTTTCCAAAGCTCACGACGCCTCAGTGGGTGGGGGAAGAGGGTGTCGAAGCCGTTGTTGTTCTGGCGATCGACGATATGCGTGATACGGCCAAATACGAAGCGTATCTTCGACCGATCTTAACGCGGCTGAAACAGATCGATGGCCGGGCACCGGTCAGCATCATGACTTGCAAGGTTGATCCAACCGATCCGCGGTTGCAAACATGGATCGAAGAAGGCTTGAGCATCGAATGCCATACGATCGATCATCCTTGTCCGTTGCTTCAAGGCGGAGACTTTGACAGAGCTAAAAGCACGTACGACCGTTGTGTGGATCTGATGAATCAGATTCCCCGCAATAAACCGGTCGCATTCCGGATGCCGTGTTGTGATTCCCTCAATACGCCAAGTCCTCGCTTCTGGGCAGAGATTTTCAATAAGTCGACCGAGCAGGGGAACTATCTGCAAATCGATTCGTCCGTGTTCAACATCACGACATCGAAAGACCAAAGCCTGCCGCGCGAGCTTGTACTCGACGCCGACGGCAACGAACGCTTTCGTAAGTATTTGCCTTTCAAATCGTTCGTCAACACGATCGAAGACTATCCGTATCCCTACATCATCGGCGGCGCGTGCTGGGAATTCCCTTGCATCGTCCCCAGCGACTGGGAAGCTCAAAACATTCAACAGCCGAACAATCCGCAAACGGTCGATGACATGAAAGCCGCGCTCGATGCGGTCGTCATCAAGCAGGGCACCTTCAATCTCGTCTTTCATCCTCACGGCTGGATTCGGAGTGACCAGATTGTCGAACTAATCGATCACGCGGTAGCAAAGCACGGGAGAAAGGTCAAATTCCTGACGTTTCGGGAAGCAATTGATCGAATCAACGAGCATCTTCTGCAAGGTCAACCGCTTCGCAATGCTGATGGCAGTCGGAGCGATGTTAGCCTTGTCGACCTTGATCGCGACGGGAAACTCGAAGTCGCCCAACAATCGCTGGTTGGGGTTCCCCAGTCGATGCAGCATTTCGTGGAGCGACTGCCCCAAGATTTCGGGTTTCGCGGTGGCGATGTCAAAGAACTGGTAGCTTCAGGCCTGCGCTTCGTAGATGTCGATGAAGATGGCTTTGACGACATCATCTTCTCGAATGGTGAACGCTATTCACTGCATCTCTGGAACAACGAAGTCGAAGCCTGGACGATAAAGGTCATCGAAGGCACTCGCGGGAAAGAGGGTGGTACCGGTCCCGTGATTCCAATGATTGTTCGACCTGATGGAACTGATAATGGGGCTTGGTTCCATTCGAGGTCGATGTGGGTGCAGAACGAAGACACGAACCGCTTGCCGGACTTGGTCGATCGATTGTCGTTCGACGACATGCTCAAAGATTATCGCAAACAACAGGAAGAGAAAGGCGTGCTGCCGGGACCGAAGTCGCCGGAAGCCTCCCTTGAAGCGATCCGCGTGCGGCCGGGCAGGAAAGTCGAACTCGTCGCCAGCGAGCCGCTCGTGGCTGATCCCGTTGCGTTCGATTGGGGGCCGGACGGAACATTGTGGGTCGCTGAGATGGGTGATTATCCGAACGGAGCGACGTGGAACAAGCAAGGAGATCCGATCGGCGAACCCGGCGGAAGGATCAGACGATTGATCGATGAAGATGGCGACGGCAAGTACGAGCGTTCAACGGTATTCCTGGACAATGTCCCGTTCCCGAACGGCGTAAAAGCCTGGAGAAATGGGGTTCTGGTGAGTACAGTACCCGAAGTTATTTTTGCCGAGGACACCGATGGTGATGGGATTGCAGACAAGCGCGAAGTGCTCTTCCGTGGCTTCAACGAGGGAAATCAACAGCACCGAGCAAACGGACTGCGATGGGGCATTGATAATTGGCTATACATGGCCAATGGCGATAGTGGTGGGACGATCGAGTCGCTGAAGACCGGTCAATCGGTCGACATTCGGGGGCGGGATCTGCGGATTCGCCCCGATACGGGCGAACTCGAAACCGTTTCGGGACAAACGCAATTCGGTCGCAACTGCGATGACTGGGGCAATTGGTTCGGTGGCAACAACAGCAATCCCATGTGGCACTATGTGCTAGACGATCACTACCAGAGACGCAATCCGTACTACGCGTCTCCCGCAAGTCATCATCACACGTCGAATCAGCCCGGCGCGTCGCCGGTGTTTCCGACCAGTCGCACCTTGACGCGTTTCAATGATTTCGACAAGGCGGATCGATTTACGTCGGCGTGCAGCCCGATGATTTATCGCGATGAGCTACTCTTCGGCCACGCTCAGCACGAAATGACCTGTCACGCTTTCATTTGCGAGCCTGTTCACAACCTAGTCCATCGAGAGATCGTCACGCCCAATGGAGCGACATTTGCGAGCCAACGAGCGGAGGACGAACTAGAATCCGAGTTCTTGGCATCCTCCGACAATTGGTTTCGACCGACAATGGTCCGAACGGGTCCAGATGGCGGGCTCTGGCTCTGCGACATGTATCGACTGGTGATCGAACATCCCGAGTGGATTCCTGCGGCCTGGCAAAACAAACTCGACTTGAGATCGGGACATGAGATGGGTCGGATCTATCGTGTCTTACCCACCGACCAAAGCCCGCGTTCGTTCACGCGACTTGACCAACTCGATACAAAGTCGCTGGTCGCAGCACTCGACAGCCCCAACGGTTGGCAGCGCGATACAGTACAGCAATTGTTACTGTGGCGAGACGATAGTTCCGCGATCGAGCCGCTTCAAAGATTGGCCACCGATGCCGAAAGGCCTGCAACTCGGCTGCACGCGATGTGTACGCTCGATGGGTTGGGAGAAGTGTCGCAGTCGCTGGTCGCTCAGCTTTTGAAGGACGATCATCCGGGCGTTCGTCGGCACGCGATTCGAATTGCCGAAAAATACATCAATTCTTCGGAATCGGTCGTTGAGGCGATCCGTGCGTTGGCCGAAAATCGTGACGCAACCGTGCTGCTTCAAGCTGCTTACACGCTCGGCCAGTGGAATGACCCGCGCAGTGGCGGCGATTTGGCGCGGTTGGCAATGACGAATCGGGACGACTCATTTATCGTTGCCGCTGCGCTCAGCAGCATTCGCCCCGACAATATTTCTGCTGCGATTGACGTTGTTCTGCCCGCCGCAGCGTCACAGAACTTACTTGTCGAGAATCTGCTGTCGATCGCCATCGGATTCGGCAAGCCCGAATTACTTCAGCACGCCTTGCGGTCGATTTTCACGAAATCTCCGACCGGTTACTCGAGCTGGCAATTTGCGACCACGACAACCGTTATGCATTCGCTAGACCGTCGCAAGGTCGACCGTGCTAAACTGCTCGACGGCAGACTTTCGGAGCAGTTGCGTGAATTACTGATCGCGGCACGCCGAATTGCGGTCGACCATGCGGTGCCCTCGACGGAGCGAGAGGTGTGTATTGAACTACTCGGAGTCTCTGCCACGAGCGCAGAGGATCTTAAGTTCCTCGCCGAGTTGCTCGGGTCGCGAAACTCGTCCGAGATACAGGCGGCTGCGGTTCGAGCAATGACCGCGCGCAATCTGCCAGAGACTCCTGACTACCTGCTGACGAATTGGCAATCACGATTGCCTACGCTTCGCGCGCAGATCCTTGACCGCTTGTTGGCTCGTACACAATGGACACGCGCACTGCTGGCGGCGATCGAGTCGAAGCGCGTCATGGCAAGTGAAGTCGATGCGAGGCTGAGACAACAACTTCTAACTCATCCCGACGCGACGATTCAGCAACTCGCCGCGAACTTGCTTGGGAGTGTGTCGGAGACGAGCCGCGCAAAAGTTCTCGCCGAATACATGCTCGTGCCTCAACTCGCCGGAGATGCGGGACGTGGCAAAATGATCTTCACCAAGAGTTGTGCAACCTGTCATCGCTTGCAGGATATTGGTAAGCACGTTGGTCCGGATCTAACGGCACTGACCGATAAGTCACCGGCGGCAATACTGGTTGCGATTCTCGACCCCAATCGTGCGGTCGAAGACAAGTTTCGCAACTACATCGCCCTGACTAATGACGGGCGTCAATTCACGGGTATGATCACCAACGAAACGGGAAACAGTATCACGCTCACCGGCGCAGATGCCAAGGAACAGACGATCTTGCGAACCGACCTGGAAGAGCTGCTCAGCACCGGCAAGTCGTTGATGCCGGAAGGTCTAGAGAAAGAGTTGCCGCCACAAGCCGTCGCCGATGTGATTGCTTATGCGCGCAGCATCTCAGCCGTTCCCAAACACTTTACCGGCAACCACCCACAAGTTGCCCCGACACGTGACGATGGGTCGATTCGCTGTTTCGCAATGCATGCCAGAATCTATGGGCCAATGCTAGTTTACGAGGAGAAACACCGAAATCTCGGCTACTGGGGCAACATCGAAGACCATGCAGTCTGGGCGCTGGACGTTCCCGAGGCAGGCAAATATCGTGTATCGATCGAGTATGCGTGTGACGATCGCACCTCGGGAAACCGCTGGCGACTTTCGGTGGGTCAGGAAACACTCGGCGGAGTCGTCGAAGGGACTGGGAATTGGGATAACTTCCGAATGTTCAATGTCGGCGAGATCGACTTGCCGGAGGGGCCTTCGGAATTGGTTTTCCGTTCCGACGGCAACATCCGATCGCATCTGCTTGATCTCCGAAGCATACGGTTGAGTCCTTTGTAGAAACGGCCCGCGACAGGCCTTTTAAATTGTCACATTGGTAACCGATCCGCTGTTGTGCTTATCATAGGACGTTCAGGGTGCCAACCGATACGGTGCTATTGCGCCGATGTGACAAAGCGTCCCTGATGGTCGCTGGAACTTTGCTGGAATGCCAACGAGCTCGTTGATTGATATCGAGTGACTCTGAAGGTCACGATAGCGTGGAGTTAATTAGTTGATGGCGCTTAACTCATTAAGATTCCTGTCGGCAATCTTTGTTGTATTGGTTTGTGCGACTCTCCCGGCACAGGATCCCGCGGAAGCTGACGTTCCTGTGAAATCCGAGAGACAGAAGAAAAAGTTGCCTGAGCCTGAGAAGCCTCGCGACATCAGCTACTTGTCGAAACCGCTGTCCGATATTCGTACGAATATCCTGGACATCGAGAGGGAGGGCTACTTCGCGGTTCAGAGCGTGGACTTCCGAACGCGTGGCACCGGGGACGAAGCGATTGTCTGGACCATTCGCGTTAGAAGGACCGTCACATGCCGACACGTTGAAGCAATGTTACGCGAGTATCGCGACGCTCGGTTCTACCAAACCATCAATGATTCAAAATTTGAAATCATCGCGACGCTCGTGAACTATTCCGATCGCATTTCGATTGGTGCATCGAATGGCAAGCTATTTCGGCAGGATGACGTGTTCGATTTTTGGATCAACGTGCCGACGGGCTACTTCCAGCGACTGAAGAGTCTCGACGCCGACACGCTAGTTCTACGACGATGGCGATATTGACCCCGGTCAGTCAAGAAAGTCTCTCTCGGCCAGTCGCGCGGGAACGTACTCTTCCGTCACATAGCTGATGTCTTTGCTGATGAGAGCTTCGACTTCCAGCTTGAACCCGTTCTTGAGCATCGTGTCGATCTCTTTCTGCCACGGTTTCTTGTGCTCGAACCACGGGTACTTGCGAATCTGGTTGGCGCGCTTGATGTCTGAATCGCTCAGCTTGATCGTGACGCTGGGTGACAGGTCACAGCGTTCAAAATCGATGCTTCGAAGTCCCATAAACTTGGCATCCGGGATCGCCATTCGCTTCGACTCGTAAGCCAAATTGATCGATCCTTGTTTGATCACACTGTAGATGTAGTATCCCCACGGATCGTTGTCGAGCAAGCAGTAGATTGGCAGCTTTAATTCGGAGTGCAGCCGATTGAGCATTCGCCGCACGCCGCGAGGAGGTTGGCCGCTGCCGTGCGTTAACAAGCACTTGTGCTTCTTCCAAAACTCGTCTTCGACAAAGCGGGTGAAAACGGTGTCTTTTTCGACATGCAGGATGAACTTACAGTTGTGTGAAACAAAGTCCAGAACATTAGGTTCGACGATAGACGGAATGCTATAGCCGTTGCGTCCGACGCGGCTACAGTTCAGTTCCGTGCCGGAATCGTTGAGCGTTAGATCTCCCATCATATTCCCACGATTCGAGGCATACAGATGCAGTTCCTCGCGAAGTGAGTCCAAGGTGACTTCCAGATCCTCGATGATCGGATCGCAATCGCCTTGTGAATCGAATGTTTCTTCCTTCGCGCCGGCAATGGTATGCTTGAGCAGGTAGTACATACCACGAATGCTCGTCGTCTTACCCTGTTCGATCAACTGCTTGCACCCCGATCCGACGAGCATCGTCTGCATATAGCTCTTGGCCTGCGACAAATTAAAGAGCTCACGCTTGTTCTTGCCGCTTCCCATCTCGATAAACTTTTTCGACTTGTTGTACTTCACGTTTGAGAGAGAACGTGATGGCACTTCAAGATGCGGAGCGCGGCTGCGTTCTGCCATTTTGACGACGCCGTCTGCCATGGCGCGAATCGAGCGCAACGTCTTCATGTCGGCGGTGGTTAACTTAGGCTTCTTGCCGTTGGTGGCGGCGACAGTACGACGAGCCTTCTTGGCCATGCTGATATCCGGAGCGAGGTCAGTTACAGAAATGTGCGTTGCGACTTGACGGGAATCGCGTCACCCGATTCGTCATTGGAAATTGAGTCGTTCGATTCCTGTTCGACGATGATGACGTTGTCGCCGAAATCGCTATCCTCTTCAACGCGCCGACCGCGTTTGTCGAATTTGGCATCCGCTTCGGCAGTCTTCCGCTGAGCAACCTTTAGCAGTTGTTCGTAGAGTCCATCACGATCGGATTCGTTGATATCGCTGACTGCGGTCGCGACTTCGCCGAGATACCGCAAGAACACGTTGCGGCGTTCTCCCTCTTGCTTGACCTTTTTGCGTCGATTCAGATACATCCCAAGTTTGCGGCCCACCGTTTGGAACGCCAATCGAAGCTCCTTTTGGATTTCGGGATACGAGGCCACCGCTTCTTTAGATTCACTCGTAAATGGAACCCACACGCTCGCCATGTGAACCATGATCGTCACGGGGCCGCTAGGCAGTGAGCCACGCGACTGGCTCAATCCGTAAGGCCGCCAGTTGGTGTTGATGACCGATTGGGTAATCGCACACCCTGCGGGTTGGAATTGAAGCGGTACGCGATTGGCGTATCGCAGCACCTGCATCGACTGGCCTTCGCTGAGATTCACGTTCCGCATGGCATCATGCAAGCGGTCGATGTCTTTCGGTTTTAGCTTGCCAGGCGACTGACGCGTGCCCATCTCGGCGGCCTTTAGGATTCGATCGGCCGAATCCGGACCCAGACCGTCAAATGTGGTGACAATGAACTGACGAAGCGTGCGTGCATCGCTCTCGTTTAATAGTTGGACAAGTGTTTCGCGCGTAACCTTTTTGGCTTCGTTGGCGGCTCCGAACGCCAAGGCAACTTCAATCTGAAACGGATTCCCGCGGTAAACGGAAGGCGGACGCGTCGCCGCAACGTAAAACTCGCCGGGCACAACCGTGTATAGACCTTTCAGCAGGCACTCTTCGCCGATCGGCGAAATGCAATCCGTCGAAGGGTTGCTGATCTTGGTATTCTGAATTGCCTGATAGAGAGCGTCCGCCTGTTGTCGACCGATCCGCGTGGTTGATGCGCGTGTGCTGAGTTTCGCTTCTTCACAAACTCGCCGCGCGACCGCGTTAGTAACTCGTGAAAACGATGTTGTGAGAAAGGCAGACAACGTCGTCGCCTGTGACTCCTTCAGCATGCTAACCAATCGGCCAAGCTCGACACCGTACGGATGCGGTTTAATCTCTTTCGGTTCGTCGGGCAGCTTGTCGGTAGAACGTGGATAAGTCTTCTTATTGCCCTCGGGATCTTCGTAATGAAGTGTCACGTGTGGGTTCGCGATGGCGGTTTGTTCAAGATATTCATCGACGCTGCCTCGCCCTCGATGGAACCGGCCCTCGAGTTCGATTGTCACTCGCGTTCCGCTGCGAACTTCGTCGGCCTTCTCGCCTTCCGGAGCGTCATAGTGGGTGACCCATTCGATTCCATGCTTATCGAGATAGTTATGCCCTTTCTCGCCTGGCGGGATATCTTCGCCATCTCCTTTGCCATTCAATATCTCAGGACGATTCTTCTTGGTATCGATTTGAAGCTCGTAGTAATGCGAAGGCTTTCGGATCGAAATCTTCGAGATGATCTTGACGGGCTTGCCAGTCGTGAGCATTCCATACATTCCCGCCGCGCTGATCCCAATGCCTTGCTGGCCGCGGCTCATTCTCAGGCGATGAAACTTTGACCCATAGAGCAGCTTGCCAAAGATCAGTGGAATCTGTTTCTTCATGATTCCGGGGCCGTTGTCTTGAATGCCAATTTTGTAGCGGTTGTTGCCCGTGGACTCGATGTGCACCCAAATTTCGGGCAGGATCGAAGCTTCTTCGCAAGCGTCGAGCGAGTTGTCAACGGCTTCTTTCACTGTGGTCAGAAGCGCTTTGCGTGGATTGTCAAAGCCCAAGAGATGCCGGTTCTTGGCAAAAAACTCACTAACCGAGATATCCCGCTGGCTGGCCGCCATCGACTCGGCGGTAACCGCTTTGCGCTTCGGCGAACCGTTGCGCGCGGCGCCGTTCTTCGAAACTCCCTCCTCGGACGCCGAGCCGTTCTCGGAAGTTGCCGTGATGCCGCCCACTTTGGCCTCCGAGCTCCGTGTCTTCATGCTGCGCGTCGCCAAAACTAGGTCCTCCGTCACCGTTACAGGTCACGCAAATGGATGAATGTCAAAAGGGATAAGCCAAGCAGTCCAGGCTGGAAGTCGACGATTATAGCGATTGAGCCGAGCCTGTCCAAACGGGTTGCGCCGGCAGTGTCGGCACATGGGAATCAATTGGTGCAACAGGCAAACAAAGACTCACCCATCGTGTCCGAATCGGTCGAACAATCTAACTGGTGGCAGGACGAAATGTACCCAAATTGCCACTCCCTCCCTGACTTCCGCTCCGCAATCCCCCAGACACCCCGCCTTCGAAAACAGCAAGGAGCGACTGATGCTTCGCTTATTCAAACTCACAATTGCCTCGATCGCAGTCGCAGGTTGTTTCCAACTTGATCTGACCACGTCGACCGAAGCTCTGGCTCAAGGTTGCACCTGCGGACGAGGCGCCGGCGGCGTGACAACCTGCCGCGAGCACGAGTACGGTCAGCCTGATTTGTTCTACAACTTTTATGTTGACCCAAGTTGCAGTTCGGTCGGAGCTCAAATGTACATGGCACCAGGCCCGGTGCCGGCCCACGTTGGCCATACCTATTACACCTACCAGCCATTTATGCCGCACGAAATGTTGTACAAGCACAAGCGAACCTATCACCGATACTACGACGAAGGTCGCGGACTCACGCGGACTCATATTCGCTATTGGTAAGGGATTTGTTCAGCCTGTTGCATGATCGTAGCAACTCAACCACGAGAGGATTCGTGCCATGAATAAACAGATAGCCTGCCTGCTGGCGGCAAGTTTTTTGACAGCCTTTACAGCCGTGGAGGATGCCCGCGCGGAGAACTTAGCTGATCGCTGGGCGGCGCGCCACGCTCGCGGGATGTCCTGGCATTCGCAGTACTACCACACGGCGACGGGATTGCCAGTCGCGTTGGTCGTGCCACCGACTGCTCACATGCAAACCCGTTGGGGTTGGGGCGTCGCTCAAAACACGATGACACCCATCTATCATCAGTTCCGTCGCAGCTATCCCGGTGGCGGAGCGGATTATGGGGCCGAGGGTCTGATGATGCCAACGCCGATCCACCCCAGCCATACGGATCAGTTCGGTGTGAACTACATTAGAGGACCTTATTGATTGAGATTCTTGAATTCCTGAGAAAATGAATTCGCGTGAACAACAGAAGCCCGGATGCTGATTAGTCAGCATTCGGGCTTCGTTTCATTGGGAACTTGAGACTCCGTCATTCCGTTTTTCAACGAGGTTTTGATGGCAAATCGTCTTCGTTTATCGTGCGGCTTCCATACGAATCCGCTTTTGAGAAGTCCGCTTCGGCACTGAAGTCCTTGTCGGGCACCAGCCAGATCTCGCCATGCAACTCTTCTTGTTGCGTTCGAACGCTATGGTGGCGGGCCAACTCAAGCACCGCCAGAAAGACGCCAATCATCGCCGACTTGTGCATGCCGCCCTCGAGCATCTCGGACAGCGAGGCACGTTGTTCTTCAACAAGCTTGGTGTGAATCCGTTTCATGTAGACGTGAATTGGAGTGTCATCATAAACAATGTTCGACGGCTTGGTGGTTTGCTTTTCTCGCATGATGCGACCCAAAGCACTCACCAGGTCCCAAAGCTCGAGCTCGTGGATGGGTTGCGTGCCCAAATCCAGTTTGCGTGGCGGGAGATCGTTTTGCAGCCGAGGATAGTGCTGCTGCCAGTCGCGGCTTTGTTCTTCGAGCATACTCGCTGCGTCTTTATACTTCTTGTACTCAAGCAGTCGCTGCACTAAATCCTCGCGAGCATCCTCAAGCTCTTCGGTCTCTTCGTCACCACTGGGCAACACGAGGCGTGATTTCATTTCGAGCAGCGTGCTAGCCATCTCGATAAAGTCACCGACATCATCGACATCCAGCTGTTCGAGCACCTCTATGTATTTGAGGAACTGATCCGTGACTTCGGCGATCGGGATGTCGGCCACATCGACTTCGTGCTTACGCACGAGGTACAGCAGCAGGTCCAACGGTCCTCGAAAAGTGGTTAGGTCAACACGAAAGTCCATGAGAGGCCGATTGTTTGAGTGGTTGCGATTGCGAGTGTAGCTTTGATCCTACGGCTTCCCTTGAAAAGCTTTTGCTTTTTGCCGCCATCTGTTCGCGCAAATCGCACCCGAACCAAAGTTCGAGGACGACTTACTCAGGGCAGGAATCTGCTCACCCTACGAATCGTCTTGGTTATACCAAGAACTTCAGCAACTTGAACGAATCACCGAAGTTTCACGTTGCTAACGAGGAGCGATTTCCGTGACGGAGTCCCTGATCACGCTAAATGGGGGAATCAATCAGTGCTAAGTTGGCGTGGCTACTTATGTTTGGTAAAGTGGGTCCCGTTGACATCCGTCGGCATCGCGGACCAGAGATCACGGTACAGGATCGATAACGATGATCGAGATTAAGAACAAGGACAGCGGTGCGCTGCTATTCCAGGCTGAAACTTTCGAGGGGTCGAAGCTGGACGGGGCCAAATGGGCGGGGGCGGATCTTCGCGAGCTGGATCTATCGGGCTTGAAACTCGAACGAGCGGATCTGCGGGGCGCGGATCTGACTGGCGCCAAATTGGTCAGTTCTGATTTACAGGGAGCGATCTTGAGCGATGCGACCTTGGATCGTGCTGACTTGACCAACGCGAACCTCACCGAAGCAATCGCCAAACACGCGGTGCTTCGAGAAGCAATCCTCGATGGGGCGGTAACTCGTTACGCGACGTTCCAGGGTGCCGATTTCACCGGTGCTAGCATGAAAGGCGTCGATGCTTCGGTCACCGATCTGCGCGGCAATCTAAACGATGTTGACCTTTCGAACGCGGATGTTCGCGGGGCCGATTTCACGGGAGCGAACCTCACTGGTGCAAATCTCACGGGGGCGAATATGCTGGACGCCAAGCTGGCAGAGGCGAAGATGGCGCGAACGAAGATGACCGACTCAATTGGTCCGACTGGGAGAAAATACGGTCTTGCGCCAGCCCAAACCGCCGTGAAGCCATGGTGGAAGTTCTGGGAGTAATTTGTCGGAGGCGGCAATCGCCGGCGGCGCGCCTCTGGGAAGATTTATCAAGCGTGCCGCGAGCCTAATCGCTGCCCCTTGTGTCTCCTTACGCAGGCAACTATCATGCCCGTTTGCCTTGAGGTCATTGGAGTTACGTCCTTTTTGGACCCATCACTTTCCTGGAGCGAATCGAGCGAGATGCGTCATGTCCTGTCCGCTGTGGTGCAGAACGTGCCCGGGGTGTTATCGCACATCTCCGGGATGCTTGCATCGCGCGGTTACAACATCGACTCGCTGGCTGTCGGTGAAACTGAGAAGCCCAATCTGTCTCGTATGACGTTTGTGGTGGTCGGTGACGATCGTGTTCTTGAACAAGTTCGTAAGCAACTCGAAAAGATCGTAACCGTTGTGCGTGTCGACGATGTTAGCTCAGTCGACCACGTCGAGCGCGATTTGATGCTCCTCAAAGTCAAAGCTCCGCCCGGCGGCCAGCGCACAGAGATCCGCGAATTAGTGGACATCTTTCGTGGCCGAATCGTTGATGTTGGGCACGACGAAATCATGATTGAGATCTCAGGCCGCGAGTCGAAAATCGAGGCCTTCATTGAACGGATGCGACCTTACGGAATCACGGAATTGGTAAGAACCGGTCGAATTGCCATGGTCCGAGGACGGAACGACGAACAAGCGTCCAACGACGGTCCGCGGCTGCACGACAGCTCCATTCGCAAGTTTCTGAAGTAGAGAAAGAACCCAATACGATGGCCGCGACGATTTACTATGACAACGATGCTGACCTGTCACTCCTAAAAAACAAGACAATCGCGATTCTAGGTTACGGCTCGCAAGGCCACGCCCAGGCTCAGAACCTGAAGGACAGCGGCTGTAACGTCATCGTCGGCCAGCGACCAGGAAGCGCCAACTACGACTTGGCAGTGAGCCACGGTTTCGATCCGCTGCCGATCGAGGAAGCAACCAAGCGTGGCGATCTCGTGAATATCTTGCTGCCCGATGAAGTACAGGGCGATATTTATCGCAATCAGATTCGCGAACATCTCAGTCCGGGCAACATCTTAATGTGCTCGCACGGCTTCAATGTTCACTTTGGTCAGGTCGTGGCTCCCGCAGGCGTGGATACACTGCTTGTCGCACCCAAGGGCCCCGGACATCTCGTGCGCAGCGAGTTCGAGAAAGGCGGCGGTGTTCCGAGCCTAATCGCGTTGGGTGAAGGCGCGTCCGAGGAAACTAAGAAGCTCGGCCTTGCCTACGCCAAAGGAATCGGCGGCACTCGCGGCGGTGTGATTGAAACGACCATTGAAGAAGAAACGGAAACGGACTTGTTCGGCGAGCAAGTCGTCTTGTGTGGCGGTGTCAGTGAACTCGTGAAAGTTGCGTTTGAGACGCTCGTCGAAGCTGGCTATCAACCCGAGATGGCATACTTCGAGTGTATGCACGAGCTGAAGCTGATCGTTGACCTCTTCTATCAAGGCGGTTTGAACTACATGCGCTACAGTGTGTCGAATACCGCTGAGTACGGTGACTACACACGAGGGCCTCGAATTATCACGGAAGCGACCCGAAACGAAATGCGGAAAATCTTGTCCGAGATTCAGAACGGCGAGTTCGCTCGCGACTGGATCTTGGAAAACCGTGCCGGTGCTGCATCGTTCAAAGCGATTCGCCGCCGCAATCGCAACCATCAGATCGAAGCGACGGGCCGCCAACTACGAAGCTTGATGTCGTGGATTGATGCCAAAGAAGTCTAGTCACTTCAGATTTGTGATTGAGAATTTCGGATTGAGAATCTCAAATCATAGACCGTAGATCAGAAATCTCTGCCATGCCTTACCCCCAAACCTTAGAAGTTTACACAGCTCTCGAACCTGGGGATCGCGTCGAGGTCCAACACGAGGTGAAGGTTGGGTTCCGGACTTGGGTGGCTAGAACAGTAGGTACGGTCGTCAAAAAGGAACGCCGCCGGCACAGCTTGCATCACAACCGCAATTTCGATGACAAAGTCTTTAGCGACATCATCGTGCTGAGGCGAGATGGCGGCGATCTGACGACCGTAACGCTCGATGAATTCTCGGATATCACAAAGCTTGAATCTGCAGATGCAAACCCGTCCCATGCCACAAGCTGACGATAGACAGCGACTACTGTTCGGAGTCATGCTGGCGGTTGCGGTTTGGGGGGCCATGTTGGCGCTGGGAGCTTTCCTCTTTGGGCTAGATCAAACGACCGGACAGGTTGCGTTTGCGCCCAACATCATTCGAGGCGGAATTGTGTTAGCGTTCGTCGGCTTTTTCGTCGGCGGATGGGCAATTCTGTTGCGCGGTCGGCGTGGTCGGAGGGACTAAGAGCGGTTACTTCAAAAACTTGCCCAGCCCAAGTACACCTCCAACTTCTTGGAGCAAGCGACCTCAGCATCAGCAACAGTTCGCGTGTCACTACCGCGAGCCGAGAACACGATGATTTGGCTTCTCTAAGAGCGACGGATGATGCATAGCCAATCTTCCTTGTCTTCGGTCGGAGGCGTGCCGATGGAAACTGCTTGACCACCGTTGAGGGATGGAACCGAGCCGACTTGGAGGTCACCACCGACGCGAGGATTGTACCAACGGATCTCGAACGTCCCGGAAGCCTCCGACAAGTCGAGGGTCGTGGTGCCGCCGTACGGCAGGTACACAAGATAAACGCCGTTGGACTTCGCGAAGCAGTACTTCGAGTTATCGTGGGCTTTGTTTCCGATTAGCGCGTCGCGGTTTTGCATCTCCCAGTACGGAATGCCTGTCCGATTGAAGAATCCAATCGCCAGGTGACAGTACCGCCAACTGTTGTTTCGGCTCCGCCAATCCTCGCAAACCAAATCGTTCTCGGCAAACTTGTAACCAAAGTAATACTCGACGCCTGCTCCGCCTCCCATCAACGTGCCCCACAGCGTTTGGCGACGAACCTCGTGCTCGGTATAGATCTTCTGGCCATCGCTGTCCGTGCCATCAAAGCCTCGGTATCCCAAGTCGGGACACTGGCCATGTGCCGCGCTGCCGGACTCGTCGAACGCCACGACCCAGGGCTTACCTGCCGCCTCCGACTCGCGGACCCACTTCACAACTTGAGCGTGAGTATCTTTGATATCGCTATTCTGAAGCGAGGCACCGGTGAAACCGGCAGTAGACTTGAGGAGCGGTCGGTAAACCTTGTCCTGCTCACCGGGGAAGGTGTGGACGACAATTGGATGGTCATACGGATCACAATCGTGAATGTACTTGGCCATCGCTACTTGCTGTTCGGTTGTCTGCGTGTTCTCTTCGCCCAAATTCCAGTTCAGTGCCAGTTCGTGACCGAAGCGCGCAACAAGTTCTCGGCAGTAGAGCTTGCGTTCTAGTCCAAGGTCACCGCCATCGAGCGACTCACCGACGCTGCCGGTGTCTTTCCCTAGTCGGTTGTCATCGTTTTCGGTCTCCTGCAATTTGAAATGCAAGTACATTCCGCGCTGCGTACCGTGTTCGAAGATGATTCCCCACTGATCGAGCTTCGAGCAGTCATAATGAAGCTTGTCATTGCGTTCGACAAACGGCCAAACATTATCGCCATCGCCGCCTGCGTTGTAGGTGAGAAAGGAGAAGACATTGCATCCGGTTCCGGACAGATAGTTGATTGCTCCGATTAGCCCCTTTCCTTTATCGTGTTGCCAGGTCGGGTCGCCGTCTCGCCAGTCTTTGATGTGTGGCGCCCAAGTTTTTAGCGGCACTCGCTTCTCTTTCATCGCGACGGTTCCGTCAAAGTCACGGTAGCCTAGCAATGTTTCGGGCGCGTCGGCACCTGCTTTGAGAAAGTACCTTCCACTTCCTGCAAAGCGCAGATAGTGCTTGCCGACATACTCCAGACGCCCTTCGCCTCGTAGATCACGCCCAACCTTGTCCGACAGGCCAATATCGAACGTCCCCGTCTTCCGATCATAGGGCGAGACGATGGAACCCGTGTCGTCGTGATCACACGCCACATGTGATCCCTGTCGAAACGACACGGTGTAAGTCCACCGGCCCGTTTTGTCAGGCGACAGATGCGCTCGCCAAATCGTTCCTGCGTTGGCAGAGGTGTTTGCCGCGTTGCCGTCCGCGGCAAAGTAGCCCGGCACGACGTAGTCAGGTGTACCGGACTCGTGTCGAAAGCGAACATTGAAGCGATAATCCGTGAATGGATTCGGAGCGTTATCCGTCTCTCTGCCAAATGGTCCCTGCATGGACAGCGTCACTTTATGCCACTGTTTTAACTCGCCCGTGACAACAATCGCACCATCGCCATGGCGAACGTCCGGAGTTTGCTCGTCGGAAAGAACAGAACTGCCGAGAATAGTGAGAACACCAGCAGCAACCAATATGTCAATTACGGAAGGCGTTTTCATGAAGGTCCTCGTTTGGTTTTGGAAAGCGGTTGTGGTTTGTGCTAACGGTCGTTGCTGCGGATGATTAACCAGCATCCGCGACTTCTTACTTGCCGTAGTAGCCGCATGATCATCGTGTCGGTTGAGCTACGAATCAAGCACGAAGGATCGTGGCGGCGGAGATACTCGCAAGGGCAGCGATTGCGTAGAATTCCGCTGGCGCCAAATATGGTAAACAAGCTACGTGAGTTGGTTTCTGTAGAGTAGGAGCGATTATGTCACATCTGCCCATCTCGGTTCCCGCCCAGGCGACCGCCGGCATGTCGATTGGACAATACCTGATCCGACGTTTGCAAGACTACGGTTTGCGTGATTTGTTTGGAATTCCGGGCGATTATGTGCTGACTTTTTACAGCATGTTAGAAGAGAGTTCGCTGAACATCGTGGGTTGTACGCGCGAGGACTGTGCGGGATATGCGGCGGATGCGTACGCTCGATTGAATGGTTTGGGAGCGGTCTGTGTGACATATTGCGTCGGCGGCTTAAGCGTCTGTAATTCGATTGCCGGCGCGTTCGCAGAGAAATCTCCCGTAGTCGTCATTTCTGGTTCTCCGGGATTGAGCGAGCGCATCAATAACCCGCTACTGCACCACAAGGTGCGCGACTTCCGCACTCAATTGGAGGTATTCGAGAAGATTTGCATCGCCGGTACGGAGCTATCCGACCCGCTTAGCGCGTTTCGCGAGATCGATCGCGTCTTAGATGCAGCCGTTAGATTCAAGCGACCGGTGTATATCGAAATCCCTCGCGACATGGTCAATGTCGTTCCGCAAGTGAGTCACCCGTATTTAATGCCGGACTCGAAGAGCGATGCTGGCGCCGTAGACGAAGCTGCCGATGAAGCTGTTGCGTTGATAAACAACAGCAAGAAACCGATCATCATCGCTGGTGTCGAGATCCATCGTTTCGGCTTGCAGGACAGCGTGCTCGCACTCGCCGAACAAACGAGCATCCCCATCGCAGCAACGCTGCTCGGCAAGAGTGTGATTCGCGAGACGCATCCACTGTATGTCGGCCTCTATGAAGGAGCGATGGGTCGCGCTGAGGTAACACAGTTCGTCGAAGATAGCGACTGCGTTGTGTTGCTCGGTACCTTCATGACAGATATCAATCTTGGCATCTACACGGCCAACCTCGACCCGGCGAAGTGCGTTTACGCGACGAGCGAGCAACTACGGATTCACCATCATCACTACCATGGCGTAATGCTCGGCGACTTCATCAATCAACTGGCCGCCCGCAAACCGCGTCCGCCGAAGAGAATCATTCCCGGAGCGTTGGAGTACGCGCCTGTCGATTACCGAATGTCGGCAGACGCGCCGATCACCATCGAGCGGATGATTGCTCGGCTGAATCAACAGGTCGACGATCGGACAATTGTGATTGCAGATATCGGCGACTCGCTGTTTGCGGCGACCGAACTTCAGATGCACGACCGAACAGACTTCATTAGTCCCGCCTATTACACGTCGATGGGTTTCTCTGTGCCCGCGACGCTTGGAGCACAAGTTGCGAGACCAGACGATCGTGTAATCGCAATCTGTGGTGATGGTGCTTTTCAAATGACCGGAATGGAGCTTTCGACGATTGTGCGGCACGGCTTCTCGCCGATCATCATTGTGTTGGACAATCACGGTTATGGTACGGAGAGAATGCTGCACGCGGGTGATTGGAAGTACAACGAGATTCATGGCTGGAATTACCACAAATTGCCCACTGTTCTCGGTGGCGGAACGGGCTATGAAATATCGACTGAAGGCGAATTCGATGCGGCACTCACCAAGGCCTGGAGCGACCGCAGCGGAATGAGCTTGCTGCACGTGTACCTCAACGTCAGCGACTCAAGCAAACCATTGCAGCGACTTGCAGACCGGATGAGCGAGCGCGTTTGATTCCGGCGGATTTCTTTCGAGAACTCCAAAGTGTCTGAAGAAGTCGAAGGTCATAAGCACGCGACGCGGTCAAGTTCCGACTCTATAATGGCGGACATGAAAATCACCGCCATCGAGACCTATCCGGTCCGCATCGCCCTGAAGCCCGATTATCAAATGATCACGTCGCTGGGCGTACATGATGTCTCCAACTATCTACTCGTGCGGGTTCTAACCGACAATGGATTCGAAGGCGTTGGTGAAGCAACCGTCTCGGAGAAGTGGAGCGGCGAGACCGTTGTTGGGGCAAAGTGGCTGATCGAGAATGTTCTTGCGCCCCAAGTTGTCGGGTGCGATCCTAGCGATATCGAAGAGGTGGATCGCCGCATGGATGCGGTCTGTCGCCACAACTGGTTTGCTAAGTCCTCGATCGAGATGGCGTGCTGGGATCTTCAGGGAAAATCCGTTGGAAAGCCCGTTTACGAGTTGCTAGGCGGTGCTTGCCGCAGCTTGTCGATTCGCTGTCGCTACTCGATGGGAGCATACACACCTGAACGAGCGCGAGAGCGCGCGGTGCAGTTAGTCGAGCAAGGGTTCGAGACAATCAAAGTGAAAGTAGGCACTCAGCCTGAAATTGATTTGCGAAGAGTCCGAGCCGTGCGCGAAGCCATTGGTCGGGACCGACATTTGATGATCGATGCCAATTGCGGCTGGGACGTCGAGACGGCTATTCGCTGCATCAACGATCTGGAAGACTGCAACTTGTGGCTGGTCGAGCAACCGACTCCGGACGGCGACTATGAGGGGCTGGCACGTGTGCGAAGAGAGACGAGGCCGCCCGTGATGGCAGACGATATTTGCTTTGATATGGCACATCTTGTGAATCTTATCCGGCACGAGAGCTGCGACCTTATCAGTCTTTATCCAGGAAAAAATGGCGGCATTCGCAAGGCCAAGGCCATGGCCGAATTCGCGGCTCGCCACGGAGTTGCTTGTTCGATTGGATCAAACCTGGAATATGACATCGCCACCGCTGCGATGTGCCACATGGTAGTCGCCACTTCGAACATGAAAATCGAAGAATATCCGGGCGACATACTCGGGCCTTCCTATCATGTCAGCAGCGTTGTCACGAATCCGATCGCTATCGAAGGTCCTGTCACCACGATAACTAATGCGCCGGGGCTCGGCGTTGAAGTCGATTGGGACCGCGTCGCGAGGCTGGCATGAACAACGACCACGCATTCGATATCTTCGAGATTCGAGCGCAGCTAAACGAAGCGGCGTTCCGCAACGGTAAGCGAACCGTGTGCATTGGTTCAATCTCGGAACTGCTTGATGAATGCTCGTCCGAGCAGATCGATACCCAGCTTCAGCAACTGAAATCGCAGCTGGAAGCACAAGATCTGATCCTAGAACGCACAGGAATTGATCGCGACGAACTTTGTGTTACTCAGCAGCTAAGGCGTCGCCAAGTCGATCCGGCGTGGATGAGCCGAGCAATTCACGCAGTGTCAATGATTACGACCATCGCGTTGGAAATGGTGGTACCGGTCGTCGCGGGAATGTGGCTCGACCAGCGATTGGGCACTCAGTTTCTCGGCTTAGTTGGAATGTTTGTTGGCGTTCCGCTCGGCATCTGGCATCTCACGAAGCTTTCGAAGCACTCGGAGACGGTCGACGTGTGACCGCGCTGCTGAGTGCAATCAACCAGTCTCGTGATTCCACACGCCCAAGAGCAGTTCGTGCGAATCTGCTACATCAACTCTCGATAGTCGGACGATCATCATGGGGTGTGCCCGATAGCCCGGATTAGCAAGCGACAAGCAGCCCTTCACTCGACCTATTTTGCATCGGATACGAAATCGGCGGTGAGGTCCGACATCAGCTCGTCGATGGCTAGTAGCTCGCTCTCCACGCGAACAATATCGATCGATTTCGTTGGCCTTACGATGGATGCTGGCGGAGTTGCCAAAGAAAAAGCGATCGGAGAATTCGCAGTGGCTTGTAGCTCGTGTGACATGCGTGGCCCCGGTTATGATCTGATCGGGTGTGTGATCGACTCGTAATGGAGAGAAATCCGACGGTGTTTTGGGCGTCCAATGAAAACATAGGTCACGTTTGCTGCCTGCGACGACGGTTTGTCGTAAGTACCAACCAGGCCCCGACCTAATCGACCATCGCAGGCTTCCAATTTGGAACGATAGGGCAACAGTCCGGTTAGGGAGGCGTCTCGTCCGCTCGGAAAGAATAAAGGTCGGCGTCTTGTAAATAGAACTCAAGCCTGATGACTTGACCGGAAAGCTCCGTGAGTGAACGACCATGCCAGGTGACACGATGCGCCGTACTATCGCCTTGAAACTGCTCACACTCCTCGTAATCGAAGCTTTCGATGGGCTTGCGTTTCTCGTCGGAGACGCGAACTCGCAAGAGCCCCTGGCTGGCGTCAGCATTGACGATGAGATCACCTCCAGGCCAACGTAATTGACGCGTAGAAACCACGCCGCCACCGTGAGGACCCCGCATCGAGACGAAGCCTTGCTTGCGAACCTTCGCTAGTCCAACAGCTCCCCTTCTCTCGGCAGTGCCATGCGGGCCATCCCAGCCGGTGTAATAGATCCACCACTCGTCACCGACTTCAACCCAAGAAGGACTCGCGAAGATCATCTCATCATCCCACGACCCCTCAGGTCCGTACTCAATCAGCTTTGGTCGATCCGGCAACCGATCGAAGTGAATTCCATCTCGGCTGAAAACCAGTTCTGTATGGATGAAGTCGTTCATCCTGAACGGTTCAAGGAAGCCCCAATAGATTCCGGCGTAAAACCTTGTGGGCATTCCGTAAAAGAAATTGAAGTGCGTGGCGTTGTCGATCTCGTCGGGAACAAGGATAGTCTGGGGCTCGGAATCCGCCAACCAATCCGTCCATAGGGAATCGCTGGCCAACCGCGCAATGCGCCGAGACGCGCCTGTGTCGATCATCGTGTCGCCGAAAGCTCGGTAGATATGCTTCGGGCGACAGAACATCACGTACTGGTTGGTTTTGGTGTCAAAAGAGATTGTGTTGGGACAGTCGCTGTGCAAATGGGCGAGGCGCGTATCGCTGGCAACATCCCAATGGATACCGTCGTGGGAGCCAATGATTCGAATACCGTTGAGGTCCCCGGATCCGGCACCCTTTGCGCGGTAGAGCATGAGGTACTTAAAGTCACGACGATCTACTTCCGGGACTTCGAGGATACATGGCGAGCACGCTTCGATCTTTGGTCGATCACTACGAGCGACAACGACATTGTTCGGAGTGCGTTGGATGTGTGGGAACAGTTTAAGATCCGGGCGCGTCCAGTTCATTCCGTCGACCGATTCAGCGTAGGCGATGTCGGTTCGAAATTTGCGTCCTTCCTCGTCGATACCCTTCACCTGCGTATTGGCTTGGTACCACATACGAAAGCGCCCATCCGATTCGTCGCGAACGACCCACAGGTAGCTAGGTTGGTCCGCATCCATGACGGGATTCGTCGAGTGCTTCGTCGCTGGGTGGAACACTCGACTGACGGCTTCGCGTTTGTATTTGATGGCCCAGTGATTATCAACGATATAGTTGTCGAATAGGAACTGCGGCTGATGGTCAAGTTCGATCGGTTCGAGGGGCGGCGCCGCGCGTCCAGAAGTCACAAACGCACACACAAGCAGCGCGAGGCATTGTTTCCCGTGCGATCGTTTCATGGGCATTTCCCGAACGTGCGACCCGATACGTAGAGGTTCGTTGAAAACTAACGGCCGCGCCGCTTGCGTTCCAAACGAATCCGGCATCCAATTGCGACCGTTTCTGAAACTTGCGGACGCTTGCCTTCCAATAGCGATTGCAGAGCAGTGGCAACATATTGTTGCTGCACTTTATCCGACGCAGGATTATCATCGAGCGCACCCATATAAGCGATCTTTCTCGCACCATCGAGCACAAAAAACTCCGGCGTATAGGTCGCACCGTAGTCGCGGGCGATCTGCTGCGAATCGTCATAAAGGTATGCAAAGTTGAAGCCTCGCAATTTGGCACGAGATTTCATTTCGTCGAAACTATCCTCCGGCACCTTGTTCACGTTTACCGCGACGACTGCAACTCCCTTTGCAGCGAACTGTTCTCTTAGCGCGATAATCCGTTCTTCGTAGTCGATTGCATACGGGCAGCTGTTGCATGTGAATACCAGCACGATCGCCTTGCTGGATTCCAGATCACTCAACGAATGCAGCTTGCCATCGACCCCCGGTAAATCTTTCCATTGCGGCGCCGGATCACCGATGTTGAGTACCGGATTGTACTCGCCCGCGTGAATGTTCACCGTCAACGCCAAAAGAAAGATCGTTTTTAGAATGCGTGACATCTATCCTGCTTCCTAATCGGTTCACTCTAGTTTTATTTCGGGCACCAAGGCGACGATGCTTCACCGCTTGCGGCTCCAAGTCATCAGTTCCTCGACGCTCACAAGTCCATCTTGATTGGTGTCGGCTTCGGTCGGATTCTTGGACATCTTTGATCGCTCGTCGGCGTCCAGCATCTTGTCGTTGTTCTGATCGTACTTTGCGACAAGTTTGCCGTAAAAATCAAGATATCGCGCGGTCACGCCGTCCGAGTCATCCTGGTTGCTGGTACGCTTGCCTTCCGCCACAAAACCAGGCCGCTGGGAAGTAACGCGAGATATTACAGGCCGATTCGTTTCGCTCGCATCATCGATTGACGCCGAAAGCACCATGCAGGCCGCATCAGCCGCTTCTTTTGACTTACTGACCATTGTCCCGATCAGGACGCTGTGTCCATCACGAAGGCGCGACGTCGCATTATGGGTCAGCTTTGAGACTCCTTGAGGGATTGCAGATGATCCGTCGTTTTGATGGTCGAGGAGTTCAATCGCCGACTTCTCAAAGTTGGTTTCCATAACAATTTCGGATTCGCCCGCCAGTCGTGCTTGAACTTGAATCATCGTGCCGACCGCTGCCGATCGATAATTGTTCGCCGGTCCACGTCCCGGTACGGAAGTCGTACCGGTGAGCAAAGGGACATCCTTCCCGACTTGAAGCATCGTGATTTGGTTTTCAACCGCCGTTAACTCAATTCGGTTCGCCACATACGCGCGCCCGGCTGATGCCAATGTTTCGATGGCCTTGAGCACGCCTTCCGTCTCGCCCGACAATGACGACACCTCGGCCTCTGTGAACTCATGTCCAAGAGAGTAAATCAGATGTAGCTGCACACGGATGGTCCGCGGAGTTCGATCGAGTTGTTGGAGGACCGCTAGGACACGTTCATGGTCGTTCACCGATCCGGTGTGAATCAAGAGAACATTACTCGTTGGATCGGCCACGACTCCGCCGCCCGACTCCTTGAGGAACGCTGCCAATGTTTCACCGAGCGCCGCGACCGGCGCGTTGCGGGCTGCGTAGACGATCGTTTTGTTGGAAGTTTCTTCGGATCTCTGGTCGCTGGACTTGTCGTCAGCGTGACCGACTCCCAATACGATAACGCCGAGAAGCCAAATCGTCGCAGCCGTTTTTTTCATGATGAGTTACCCGTTTGTCAGGGACAAATGCGTGGCGGCAGAAGCCTCGATTGGAACATGCCAAGCGGTGAATAGCAATCTTCTTTCAGACAGGCCAACCGGTGCTCATGCCATCGCTGACGTGTGATGCAACGACAAGCGGCGAAGTCCCAGATCACTACGGTGTGCCACGAAGACACTGATTTGGTAGTTCTCAATCCGACCTGCCGTAGCAGAACACTGAGACGAGAAACGCCAACTGACTTCTTGTACTTTGTCGAGAATGACATCTCATCGACCGTCAGCACACTTTGCGATTAACCAAAGTGTTCCACCACGAAGTGTTGCAGATCATGTTGAACCGCACTCGTGTGCCAACGATTGCGACCGAGCAATCTCTGAAATCTGCGATCTAGCAGCGCTTCTTTCGATTCACCTGAGAAAGCAAACCGCGATTGTAGCGGTCAGCGCGACGCAGAAAGGCACGGCGCAACGGTAACGATAAGTACAACGTATTTATTACCAAAAGGTAACGAACACGACGTAGATCGACCCGGTGAGACACAGGGCAGCCCACGGAATCGGGTTCAACCAAGCTGGGACATCGGTGGCAAACGGATGCTCTCGGAGGGGCGGCAGGTCTTCGCGACTGCGGAGTAGCCAGCCGGTATCTTTGGTTTCGGCAAGTTGGTCTTGCGATTGCCTCCCGAACAGCATCGTTGTTATCAAAATGGCGGAGCCCGTAAATAGGATTGACCAGCCGAACGATGTCCATCGGCTAGTAAACCACGTTGGTAACCACGGAACGTCGGTGAATACTCGATCGACAAGCGAGATGACTCCATAGCAGGCTCCGACGATCAAACCGATCAGTCCGCTGCGGCGATGCGCCGGCGTGAGCACTCCAGCCAGATAAGTTAGCAAGAGCGGAGTCGCAAATACGGAGATCAGGTTTGTGAACGCCTGGATCATGTTCTGTTGATGAGCGATGAAGGGCAAGTAAAGAAACCCCAATGCCAGTACGCCAACTGTTGCGAAGCGACCTACAAGCACGTAGTGGTGATCATCGCGGTTGCGTACGAGGAAGCGAGCGTAGACGTCGCGTGTGAAGATCGCTGACAACGCTGATCCCATCGAATCAAAGGTGCTGACGATTGCGGCCACGACTCCAGCGACCACGATGCCCTTGAAGCCCGAACCTAAGTACGCGTTGGCGAGCAAGGGATAGACGGTGTCTGCTGCACTATCGGGGATGGTTTGAAAGTCCGGTAGCGCACGTGCGAAAATGCCTAGCGAGGCCGAGATGACCATGATCGGCAAGCTCAGAGCAACACCCCACAAAGCCGCCATCTTCATGTCCCACAGCGACCGCGACCCCATCAGCCGCATCGTTTGAGTGTGGTTAACGGTCCAATACCCGCTGCCAACGATTGTCCAAGCGATGACGACCATCCATGGCGGAGTGATACCGTGATCGCCCCGATAACGCCCAATGTGTGCCATATCGGTTCGACCGGTTCGGTCCAGCTCGGCCATCATTCCGCCCCAGCCGCCTGTTGTTTGCCAGATCGTGACAAAGATGACCACGGCGGCGATCATCATGACAATTCCTTGTGCTGCGTCAGTCCATACGACACTTCGCAACCCTCCGTAGGCTGTGTAAAAACCGGCCAGGATGACGAGCACCACGATAAGGATCCACGCTTGCATCAGGCTCATGCCGACCATCTCCGTCAGCAGAAGATGCGCGGACCAAAGGATCAGTCCCAACATGCTGCTGCGGTATTGAAGCTGGATCAACGCGCTCAACACGCGAGTCGAGGGTCCGAACCGAGCCTCCAAATACTCGGCGTTCGTATAGAATCCTGCGCGATACATCTTCGGCACTACAAAAAACGCGGCGAGGATCGCACCAACGACGCTTCCCACGGCGTACACCGAGATGATGTGAATGCCTTCTTTGAAAGTGCTGCCTGTCACGCCAACGATGTCGGCGTTGTCAACATTCGTCGCAAACATCGACAACCCTACCGCCCACCACGGTAACGCCCGTCCGCCAAGAAACCACTCGCTACTCGTTTCCGTACCTCGCGCCAAATAGATGCCATACGAGATGATGGCACCATTGATGACGAAGACGATGAGCCAGTCGAGAAGAGTCATGGTGTTAGCGATGAACGCGGGAAGACAATCGGAAAGCGAACCGGCGCGAGTTGTGTGATCAAGCGACTGCTAGCGGGCTAGACGATCGGCCGCTGTCGCCACGGAATTGGCATTGTAGGTGGAGTGCGATGAAAATCTCGTCGTTGGTCCTTGGGGCGATCTTTGAACCAGGTTACAAAGCGGACCAATTGTTTGACGGCTTCCTCGCAAGCGCGGCGGCCCTTTTCTTCGGTGGCCAATTCCGCATCGCCCAGCACTCCTGTTTCGCTGTAGCTGCTCGTCCAGGACACGACCGTCGCCGGCCCCTGTCCCAGTAGGTCAACCCACTGGAACGGGCTGTCTTCCTCGTTGTAGCTGATCACGCCGCTTTTGATTTTGTCTTTTCGTACGTTGTCACCGTCGAGATACATGTAGAGCGAGGTTTCTAACTCGCAAGCGTGGGAACAACCGCCGGGGAATTTGCTCTCGCGCCAGCTGGGTAAAAATTCTTTGTCAACGGTTAGTAGATTCCACCAGGCCAGACACACACATTCCGCATCAGTTTCCAAATTGGCTCGGCGTGCGACGAGATCCAGGTTCGGCATATTCGAACCATGGCCATTGAACAGGACGATCTTCTTGAAGCCGTGGTATGCCAGCGATCGGGCGATGTCGAGGACATGTTCTTGAAACGTCCGATAGTCGCTGTTAATCGTGCCGGGAAAATCCATCACGTGCCCGGTATAGCCATACGCTACGATCGGCAAAACGAGCATCTTGTCAGGAATCAACTCACCCGCGCCGCGAGCCACGCCCAGCGGGCAAACGAGGTCAACGTCCAATGGCAGATGAGGTCCGTGTTGTTCAACGGCGCCGCAAGGGACAAAGCAAACCTTTCCCATGTCGATGGCATCGTTAATCTCGGGCCAAGTCAACTTCTCGTAACGATACTCCGTTGCAGCACGACTCGTCATGACGATCAACTCCTAAGGTTGGTAGATGGAGCCATGATCTTAGAGGTGCAATTTGCGCAATGCAATTCGATTCGAGACCAAGTTTAGCAGTTACCTGCGTGCAGCAACTGGCTCCTACTCTAAAAGTTACTATCGGTGAGCTCAGGAAACACTTCGACTATGGCTGCGAGTGAACGCCAATTCGGATGTGTTCCGAGTCGCGACATCGCTGGAATGCTTGAGTTACCGATTCGAGAAGAAACCATTCGGAAACCAGTTCCGCGAAGGGAAAGTCGTGATGGTGATTCGTGAGGAATTCAACCGCACGTAATAAATCTTCAGGGGCATAGTTGTGGACGCCGCGGATCGTCATGTTGCGGCGCACAACTTGTTCGGGAGAAATCGACACTGGTGGCGTAGGAAAGACCGACCCGACCAGCACCAGCGTGCCGCCTCGCCGGACAAGGTCCCAGCCGCTCGCAAAGGCCGATGGGCTGCCGGACAATTCGAGTACGCTATCGAACCCATGCCCTTCCGTGACTTCTCGTGCTAGGGCGCCAACCTCATTTGGCGTACAGACGTGCGTCGCACCGAACTCCCGAGCTCGTGTGAGTCGACGTTCGTTGACATCGACGCACAGGATGTTGGCGGCGCCGCGGGCTCGCAACATGGCGCTGGCAGTTAGCCCCAAGAGACCAAGTCCGAACAAGCAGATGTTTCGTTGTCGCACGTCGCCGGCTGCGGCGAGCGCCGCGGAAATCGTTGCGGTGGCACAGCTTGCCGGACAAGCGACGGACAACGGAAGTTCGTCCGGTAAACGCACGATTGCAGTGCCGGGCGCAAGCAAACAATACTCAGCCAAACCACCTGTCAACTCGCGTCCGGGATGCAGCGGCTCGTGGCCGTATTTGACGGCCGCTAGACATTTTTGCGGCAAGCCGCGGAGGCAGTAAAAACAGTCTCCGCAACTCGCGACGATCGACCACACCACTCGATCCCCAATCCGAAGTTCACGGCCGGTAAGATCCCGCGCCGTTCCACCGACTGCTGGGCCGCCGATCTCGCACACCTCGCCCACGATTTCGTGGCCCAAGATTGTGGGGACCGGTACCTCGCGTTTGCCGCTAAAGGTGTGCAAGTCACTGCCACAAAGCGTACAACCCAATACTCGAACCAGAATCTCGCCGCGCATAGGCTGAGGGATCTCGATCCGACGAAGTTCAAGATCTTGTTTTGAGCCATGAAAGATTGCCGCCAGCGATGTCGTCATGCAATCCCTTCCGCAACGGCCGCAGCACCTCGGTGAGAACCACGGACGGCAAAATATCGCCAACTAAACAAAAGACACACCAGCGACAATCCGGTAGCCAGCCAGCAGACCCAACTGAAGAACTGAAGAAAGTCACCCGTCGTCGTCCACAGGTTGCGGGTGACCATCACAAATACATACCCTAGATATCCGAACGCATCAGCCACATACATCAGAAAGCCGAGGTTGCCTCGCTCGCGAGTCATTGCCAACAAACGTTCGAACACCGTCGTGTGCATGGCGACGTAAGGAAGATACATCCCAAGTCCAATCATCACCATGAATGGAAAGGCGCCGATCGTTCGAGTTTGCTGGCCGATGAGGGCGCTGCCGATGAGTAAGAATCCGGAGCCGCAGGTCCCGAGCGAAACAAAGAACGCAGCGCGGTTGTCGCGAACAAGCACCGTGCAACTACTCGCCAGCAAAATCCCCAAGGCCACCAGTAATTCCGAGCGCGTGAACGTGCCCGGGGCCGCGGGCTCGCCGAGTCCGCGCCACAACTCGGGTGCAAAGTCCGCGCGGACGCTGCGCATCACTGTAAGCAGCAGATACATGATAATCAGCATTGACAAGCCGCCAGCATAGCGGCCGTACAGCGACCAACGCTCGCCGCGGCTTAGTTGTTGGCGTGCGGTCCGCTCAGCGATGTCGTGATCATTTGGCACCGGGATTCTGGATAACATCGCTACACCGATGCAGAGTGGAGCAAAAAACAACAGTCCGGCAACGCTCGGCATCCAGTCCTCCGTAACGCCTCGCTCCAACAACCAGCTGCCGACAGACTTTGTGACCCCATCGGCGAGAATGAAGCTGGCGCACAATCCCGCGGTGAGCGCTTCCGTGAGCCGCCGCCCTTCAAGAAATCCCAACACCAATCCGAACACCATTCCCAGCGACAGCCCATTGAAAAACAGCCAGGCGGTGTTCCAGGGACGCGGGCTGACGCCGAACAGTGCGAGCGCCAATTCGGCCAGCGCGATCAAGACGAGAATCGCAATGGCTCGGCGTCGCGGCGGCATTTCGGAAATCACTTTGATGCCGATAAACTTCGACACCATGTACCCCAACACCTGCGTGGACACAATTAGAGTTTTCAGATCAACTCCCCACACATCGCTTCCAGCAAAAGTGGCTGCTGTGAATGGCTTTCGAAATCCGTACATGCAGAAATAGGTGACGAACGCAGCGGCGGCCGCCCATAATGCCCAAAACGAATCTCGTTTGTTGAAGGGGCTCGCGGCATCCACTTTGTTGCTCATCGTGCTTCCAAATCTTTCGATGTCACTTCGCTTATCGGTACGACGGGAACACAGTATACTCATCGACACCAGCATTTCAGATTAAGATTCGAAGCGAAATCTCCACCATGTCAGCAACTCCCCCAAATGCGGACACGACAATCGAGCAAATCGAGTCGCTATTTGTATCCCGCGGATCGGCGTGGTACGGCGGTGAGGCGGTTTCTCAGCTGGAGCATGCATTGCAGGCCGCGACGTTCGCCGAAGCTGAAGCGGCAGGCCCAGTATTGATCGTTGCCGCATTGCTGCATGATGTCGGCCATTTGATGCACGAATTGCCCGAGAATGCTGCTCATAACGGCGTCGATGATCGGCACGAGTTATTGGGTGCGACGTGGTTGAACGAATATTTTGGAATGCCTGTGGCTGAGCCGGTCAAAATGCATGTGGCGGCAAAGCGATACCTTTGTGCGATCGACGCAACCTATCGAATGCGGCTCAGCCCGGCCTCGCAATTGAGCTTGCAAATTCAGGGCGGTCCGATGGCGACCAAAGAAGCGACTCACTTCGAAGAACAGCCATTCTTTCGTGAAGCAGTTCGTCTTCGCGGATGGGATGATGAAGCGAAAATTGTTGGTGCCGAGACGCCAACGCTCGATCACTTTCTCACTCACGTGCGCCGCGCGTTGTTGGAATTGAACCGATGACTCTAGCAACGGAAGTCGCCGTTGTGGGGGCGGGAATCGTCGGGCTGGCCCACGCGTGGTCGGCCGCCGAACGGGGGCACCGCGTGACGGTCTTTGAACGAGCTGATCGGGCTCAAGGCGCGTCGATCCGAAATTTCGGCATGATCTGGCCGATCGGCCAGCCGACAGGTGACTTACACGAAATGGCACTGGAAAGTCGGCATCGCTGGTTGCGAGTCGCCGAGTCCGCGGGAATCTGGGTCAATCCTTGTGGCTCGATACATCTTGCACACCGCACGGATGAATTTGATGTCTTGCAAGAGTTTCACGAGCGTGCAGAGTCGCCTGGTTTGGGGTCACTTGGTTTTAAGTGCTCGTGGCTCACGCCGGAACAAGTTCTGGATCGGTCGCCCGCCGTAAACCCGCAAGGGTTGCTGGGCGGATTATTCAGTCCCACCGAAATGTGCGTCAATCCACGCGTTGCGATTCATCAACTTCCGCGATGGCTGGCGGAAATCTTTGGCGTGCGATGCGAGTTTCAAACCCAAATCACTAACATCGAAAGCGGACGACTGGTCAGCTCCGATGGTCGTCGTTGGGAAGCAGATCGCATTGTTATCTGCTCCGGCTCGGATTTCGAAACACTGTTACCCAGCGCTTTTCACGAATCGGGAATGAAACGCTGCAAGCTGCAAATGTTGAAGACGTGCGTTCAAGGAAACGGCTGGCGGATTGGACCGCATTTGGCGAGCGGCTTGACGCTACGGCACTATCGTAACTTTGAAGTATGCTCCGCATTGAATGCACTTCAACGGCGCATCGCGGAAGAAACACCGGAGCTCGACCGTTTTGGGATTCATGTCATGATGTCCCAAAACGAAGCTGGAGAAGTCGTGCTGGGCGATTCGCACGAGTATGGATCGCAAATCGAGCCGTTCGACAAGGTGGAAATTGACGATTTGATCTTGCGTGAACTGAAAAAAGTCATGCAACTGCCGGATTGGACGATTGCTCAGCGTTGGAACGGCATCTATGCCAAGCATCCTACGAACGCATGGTTCGAGTGCGAGCCAACTCCGAATGTGCATGTTTGCACTGGGTTGGGTGGCAGCGGCATGACGATGTCGTTCGGGCTTGCCGAGCACTGTTGGCGACGGTGGGATCCGTAGTTACCAATTTCAACAAGGATATAGCATGGCGACTTCGCGTTTCCGAGCGGTGATTTTTGACTGGGCAGGTACGACAGTCGACTATGGAAGCTGTGCCCCGGCGCGAGCGTTCGTCGAGGTGTTTCGAAGTCGTGGTGTCGACATCAGCGAGCGCGAAGCGCGGGCACCGATGGGGTTATCGAAGCGCGAACATATCGCTGCGATCGCTGACATGCCGCGAGTTGCCGAGCTGTGGCAAGACACGCGCGGCGAACTTCCAACCGATGCGGACGTTCAAAGCATGTACGACGACTTCCTGCCTTTGCAGATCGCCGCGTTGGCAAACCACTCAGACGTGATTCCGGGAGTCGCCGATGCTGTGGCTGAGTGCCGGCGATTGGGAATGAAGATCGGGTCGACCACCGGTTACACGCGCGAACTGATGCAGGTCGTCATGCCGCTTGCGGCAAGTGAAGGTTATACACCGGACGCGATCATCTGTTCGGACGATGTTGCCGCAGGCCGCCCCGCGCCGTGGATGAATTTCCGCGCGGCAGAAGAGCTAGGGATCTATCCGATGGATTCTGTCCTGGTCGTTGATGACACACCTGTTGGGATAGTAGCCGGACGGAACGCTGGCGCATCGACCATCGCGATTACTCAGACCGGCAACGCGCTAGGGCTGACTCGTGCAGAGATTGACAATCTCTTGCCCGACGAACTGGAGTCGCGGCTAGATGCCGCTGGTCGACAGTTCCAAGAAGCCGGAGCCGACTATCTGCTTCGCAGCGTAGCCGAACTTCCCCAACTGCTTGGCAAACTCGACTCGAAATGACGCGACGATTGCATCCCGCGCAATGGCGAGCTCTTGGTCGGCTCCTGTTTTGAATATGTATGACGATCTGACCCGCAATGCTGTCGATGTTATCGCTTAGGAACACGGGAAAAATAACTTCGGCGAAACCAAAGTAGCCATCACACTCCGTGGGATGATTAGCAGAAGATATAGCGAAGTTGTTTTTCCCGTGTTCCTTAGGTTTAATACCGAGTGTCCTCGGCGGATAGAACCGCGGTTTCAGTGCTTGATTGCGGAGTTTGAGGTCGCCGGTAGCATCGCTTGACGCTCTGGGAGTATTTGGCGAGTGTCTGACGAACTGCGATGTCCGAGCTCTCGGCGACTCGCTTGGGCAACTTCTGAGGGCGTTTCTGCTCAGGGATCTTCGCCCTCGCTTTTGCCTGTAACCTTTCCTTTTCAGACATACCCTCATAAGGATCAACCTGTTCGATCTTGTACCAGCGAGAATCTGTGAATTGCGTGTCCGGCTCGCGCCGATCGGCCTCCAAGAGAAGCTCGCACACAGAGTCGCCGAGAGGATCTAAACCGGCTCGTCGCTTGGGGGCTTCGACGACCAACTCAAATTCCAGTTTCCCGATGGCAATGCGATCGCCTGTTTTCAAAGGCTGCTGGCCCTCTACGCGACGACCGTTAACACAAACGCCGTTACGACTGTTCAGATCGACAAGGGTGATGTCGAATCCGGTGACGCGAATCTCGCAGTGACGGCGACTGATCGTGGTACTGTGGCAACGCATATCACACTCGGCGGACCTGCCAAAAACGAAGGGAGTCTTTGTAACGGGAACCGTTACCTGAAACCGATCGTTTTTCTTCAAGGCACCGTGGATGACTCGCAGTTTAACGCTCATCATCGTCTCCTCTAGCACAGCAGCTTTGGGCAAAGGCACTACGACGCGCGTCGAATGTTATCGATCAAGACGCGAACTGGACAGACGCAGTGAACGACTTTCGCGAAAACTTAACGCGAAGCTCATCTCGGCTGCACAATTCAGGTCACAATCGCTCTTGTGTGAGAGTGCGATCAGAACTGTCAAGGCTTCTTCATTGAACATTCACATCCACATGCGAAAAAGGTTCATGGAAGCGTAACTCGCATTTCATCTTCGAATCATCTCGGCTTTACGTGCGACGCGAGAATTGGCCGTAATGATTCGAGGCCGGTTGGAGCGAGGTGTGAGTCCTTGCAAGGTTCTCGAAGCGTTTGATTTCAGGAAGGATCTTATGTTTCGTAGTCAAAGACGACGTTCCCCTACCGCTTTCACGCTTGTCGAAATGCTTGTTGTTGTATCGATTATCGGCTTGCTCGTGGCATTGTTGATGCCAGCAATCAATACGGCACGCGAGGCAGCGCGAAGCGCGGCCTGCCAAAATAACCTGCGCCAATTTGGGGTCGGCTTGATGGTTCATGCCGAGCATCACAACGACCGGCTCTGTACCGGAGCTTTCGATTGGAAACGCGATGGTTGTGTGACCGAGATCGGCTGGGTCGCTGATTTAGTGAACAATGGGATGGTGGTCGGAGAGATGTTATGTTCGTCGAATCCAGCTGAAGTTAGCGAGACTTACAACGACTTGATTAACTTTGCTCCTGCCGGTAGTTGCGTCGATTATCTCGGCAGCAACCCGTCGACCGCTCTCGATGGCACGATGGTCGTTAATGCTTGTCGAGAGCTAGCTGCAACAACGCCTGGCAGTGCTCGCTTGTCGATTATCGAAGAGAAAATCTACAACAAGCACTACAACACGAATTATGCCGCGAGCTGGTTTCTGGTGCGCGGCGGCGCATCGATTGATGGCAGTGGCAACTTACGTGAACTTGTCAGCGGTTGTGGAGTGGATATTCGTTCCCGCAACTCGACGACGGGTCCTTTGAGTCGAACGGACGTTGATACATCGCCGGTTTCTGCTTCGGTAATTCCACTTCTCGGCGATGCTGCGATTTCGGGTTCGTTAGCACTGAGTGTCGGCTCTGTGGATGCTGGGACTGTAACGGCGTTTCCGTTTACCAGTGGACCGAAGAAGGTCTCCGATTTTACGGTGCCCGTATTCAGCGTTGGTACGCCCAAGGCCGGCGCCGCCGGATGGTGGGCCGTGTGGGCCAAAGGCACACTGCAAGATTACACAGGGTTTGGCCCGGTGCATAAGCAGAACTGTAATATCTTGTTCGCTGATGGCAGTGTCCGCCGGATCCCAGATGACAACGGGGATAACCTCCTGAATAACGGATTCCCAGCCGGTGTCGGCGGCTATCTCAGCGACGAGATTGAAATGCAACCGGATCTTGTGGAGAGCAACTATAGCCTGACGGATCTGCCGCGAAATTAATGCGTCGAACCCGTACTCATACGCTTCAGCTGGACAAGCGGAAAGGAGGTGACTTGGCGGTATCGCATAGAAGCGACTGGCGAATAAAAGAGCAGCGGCTGAGGTAGTTGCGAAACTACTGCAGCCGCCACCAGAAAAACTAGGTTTGTGAAATCGAAATGTTCCACTCGAGCAGTTGACGCTGCTCTAACCCAGGAGTTGATTGTAATGAGAAAGACGAAAGAAAGTAAAGGTTTTACGTTGATCGAATTGTTGGTGGTCATCATGATCATCGGCATTCTGGTTGCCCTATTGTTGCCTGCACTCTCCAGAGCTCGCGAGGCTGCTCGATCGTCGAGCTGCAAGAATAACTTGCGTCAGATCGGCATTGGTCTCTTGTCGTTTGCCGAGATCGACAAGAAAGGTCAGTTGTGCACGGGAGCGAGCGACTTCCGGCGTGACGGATGTATGGACACTTGGGGTTGGGTTGCTGACCTCGTCAACATCGGCGCCGGCAACTTGTCGGAGATGCGTTGCCCAAGCAGTCCGCTGGGTGGACCCGAAAAGCTGAATGACTTGTTGGGTAAAGATACGACGAACGCCAAAGACGGCGCAAACCCGGCGCGTTTGGCGGATGGTGTCTGTGGCGCAGCAAGCTGGAAGTCGATCCCTGGCACAACTGGTGCGGGAACCTTTGCCAACACGCTGGCAAATGATCCAGAACGTGGAGCACTGGTGGGACACGCCTTCATTCTGGAAGGTTACAACACCAACTATGCCGCTGGTTGGCATTTGGTTCGGACAACGCCAAAGATCTCCTTTGATGCCAGTTCTACGCCAGTAACGATCATCACGAACGGCGATGCCAGCGGCCAAGGTCTGAAGGGCGTCAATTCGACGACCGGCCCGCTGACCATCAAACTGCTCGATCAGAGTCCAGTTCACAGTTCGCGTGTCGCGTTGTTAGGTGACGCAGCTCCCGGTGATATCGATGAGGCTCTTTTGTCGCTCGACATCGAAGTGAGCCAAGACATCACAGTCGATCCATGGGGTGCCGTACATGGGACGACCGACATATTGTTGCAAGCCGGTGAGATGTTGACAGAAGCCTTCAATGATGGCCCCGCGTTCTTTGACGCGACGACCAACACCATTGACTTGGCTCAAGCCGTCGGTGCCGACCTTTCTGCCCAAATTAAGGGTGAGCAAGGCGGTGGAAATCTTACTTCGCCAACAGGCCCTAGCGGCAATGGATTGTACCTCCAGGACACACGCGACTGGTACGCCATTCATGGTGCTGGGAGCAAGACCGCGGCGAACATATTAATGGCTGATGGATCGGTGCAGACATTTACCGACGAGAACGGCGACAAGTTTCTAAATCCCGGATTTGGTGTTCCGACGGGACTTACCGCGGATCAGTATGCGGTACTGGGTTATCGCAGCCCAGATGTCGAACTGCCCGCCGCGAGGATGTTTAACGGGATCTTCCTAATGAAGCTGCAGAAGGCATCTAAGTTCGAGTAGTCGGACGCAATGCCCTCTTGCAAGCGTAGTTTGTGATTTAGAAATGCTTGGCACGATTTTACGTGCCAAGCGTTTCGTCTTTCCATGAATTGCACAGTTTTGAATCATTGAAGGTCGAGCAATCGATGAGAGACAGAACATTGATTTTTGCTTTTGTCGTCTTGCCTCTATTGGGCATAACGCTAGTCACGTGGTTGAGCGCGACAGCTACCTTTACGGCAACTTGGCAAGGTAAGCAGTTGGAAGTGTCGCGTAACGGACGTTGGCTCTATCGAGAAGGTTTAACGCAGCGAAAACCGCCGACAGCGACGTCACCGGATGCGATGCCCAGGGCTGTGGCTCACGAACAGGTCTACGACTTTGGAATCATGAACCCGTTGACGATGGGACAACACTCTTTTGTAGTCCGTAACGACGGTCCCGGACCGCTTGTCCTTCGCAAGGGACCAACGACTTGCAAATGCACGCTCAGCAACTTGTCGCGCGGCGAGATTGGGCCGGGAGAGGAAGGTGTGGTTGTCTTGGATTGGAATTCAGGCCGTGATCTGTGGTACTCCCATGAAGCAACCATCTTCACGAACGACCCAAATCAAGACGAGCTGACGTTTCGCGTCACAGGTAAAGTGCGTCAGCGTCTGGCGGCTGTGCCGCCCACTGCATCGTTTGGAGGCATCGCTCCTGACAGCGCGGGTGAAGTCGAAGTCATCCTTTACTCGCAAGTCTGGGACGACTTTGAGGTAGTTGGCGGGGAATGCACCGTAGCGGGTGTGACCTGGGAAGCGGGTCAGGTCACTGAGAGCGATGCGACGTTGGGCGACGTGCTATCGGCACGTAAGGTAACACTGACGACCGAGAAGGGGATGTCCCAAGGTCACCTGTCGGGCCATTTGAGACTCGACATCCAGCCAACGGAAGGTGATGCCGAAACGCTGGAACTCCCCTTGGACGGGCAAGTCTTGCGACGACTTGCCGTCTACGGACCAGCAATCACGATCGATGGTGTGATTGATGCAGGACAAGTCGACTTCGGTGTTTCCAAGACGACGCAGCTTGTGCTGAAGATTCGAGACCCCGAACGCGAATTGCAAGTCACTCGTATTGCGACCAACCCCGATTTCGTGAAGGCCTCGGTGCTGCCGTACTCTGGAAAGACGCAGGATGCCGGACTAATGACGCTTCAAGTTGATATTCCTGCAGACGCGCCAAGGTGTTCTTACCTGGGCGTCCCGCTCGGTGACCTACGAATCGAGTTCGACCATCCACGAATTCAATCGCTGGACTTGAAGGTCAAATTCGCGGTCGTGGGCGAAGACCGGAAGAAAGGCTAAGGGCATTGTCGGTGAATATGAGATTAGAGATGTCCACCAAGAGTGGCGAAGCTACGTCGAACAGTTTGGCATTGGGGGTCGTACCTTGCGGGCATTGCCAATCTGGCAATGCCGTAGACCGGAGGTTTTGCGGCCAGTGCGGAAAACCACTCTACGAGAAGTGCCCTGCATGTGGAGTCGAATGCCGGACGGGGGAAGCATTTTGCGGTGGCTGCGGTATCCGGATTCGTCAGTTCTTACAAGAGCGGATCGATGCTGCGGAATCAGCGATTGCCCGTGCCGCAGCGCTCGAGGCCAATCTCCGTCTGGACGATGCCGTCCGGACGCTGCGTGCGGTGCAAGTTCCCGATCATCGCGAACTTACGATCATTGCCAAGAGAATCGAGGACGCGCTTGAGCGACTTAAGACAGGTGCCCAGAAACAAACCGTTGTACTAGAGGCTGGAGTCGCGCGGATTCGCGAGTTGCTGGACGCGCACTCCTACCAAGAGGCGAAGCAGATGTTGGACAAGTTGCCACCAACTCTGCGCACTGCCGAGACCGATGAACTACTTGCGGAAGCAACATCGAAGCAACGGGAATTGGCAGAATTGAAGGCCGATATCGCCGCCGCGACAGAAAATCGGCAATATCTGGATCTCGCCCCAAAGATTCATCGATACTTGACGCTTCAGCCTCAATCGGAAAGCGTACGACGCCTGGCTGAGAAAGTCCGCGACAATCTGTTGGTGGCGGCCAACAAAAAGTTGATGGCCTTCGAGTACAAACTTGCCTCAAAGATCATCAGCGCAGTACCCGAATGCGCGATCGACGAGAACACCACTACGCTCTCGGGTCGCATCGCCGAGTTTTGCTGGCTCGTCGACGATTTGCAGAACTCGCCAATTGTCGATGAACCGTTGCTTGCTATCGCCAAGCGATTCGCCAAGAAGGCTCCCGGTGATCAAAAGAATGTTGAGCGATGCAGCCAGCTATTTCGCGTCGCAGCCGAGAGACCCACCGCCCAATCCAAACGCTTCCCCGCGACGGAATGGACACCGCCGCCGCGGCGCACTCATGTTGGTTGTGCTGTCGACTGGCTCGGCGGCTCTGAGCGGCTAAAGTTCTCTGATGCTTCCGTCGCAAATTCGATCAATCTTGAACCGGGGCGCTATTTCGTCGCTGTCGGACTGGCGCTTCAGGGCGTTGACGGGGCGACGATTCCTACCTCTCTGGTCAAGCATGAGAAGCAAGGACTCTTTGGCGCAATTTCCCTTGGCAAGCGGAAGGCGACGGCTCGGAGAGCGTGGGGAATTGACATCGGCGAGTCGTGCCTGAAAGTTGTGAGGCTTGTCGATGTTCCTGGTGGAACTGGACCAGCGGTCGACTGTTGCGATCTCTTCCCTCATAGCATTCCGCTGAACCGGCCTGAGGCCGAAGCCAGCCGACACCGGCTGATGGCGGAAACGATGAGCAAGTTTCTCGAAAAGTATACGCTCGAAAAGTCCGATCAGGTCTGCGTTAGCTTCCCTAGCCAGAAGGTGTTAGGTCGGCCCTTACGCCTGCCGGCTGCCGCCCCTAAGAAGCTTCATGAAATGGTGCAGTTCGAAGCCAAGCAGAGGATTCCTGTTCCGCTCGATGAGTTGTCTTGGACGTATCATTCGTTTGGCGACTCTCACGAGAAAAGTGATACGGGTTCTAGCGTTTTTCCGAACACTTTGCTTCTTGCTGCGAAACAGCGAGAAGTTAACGAGCTGGTCATGGTGTTTAAGGAGTTGCAAGCTCCGATTCACATCCTCCAAAGCGACGCGGTGGCGTTGTACAACTTTGCAGTATTTGAGGGACTCCTTGATCTTGAGAGTAAGGCAGCGGGAGAACCAAGATCCATCGCGTTATTGGACATCGGCGCAGCCGCCACCAATGTTGTGGTCGTCGCTCAAGACCGTCCCTGGTTCCGTAGCTTCCGACGCGGAGGCGAGGACTTTACTAGCGCTGCCGCACGCCATTTGCAGCTGACCAAGGAGCAGGCGGAAGAGGTGAAATTCAATCCTTCCAGCGTACGCCGGATCAGCGATCTGCACGCTTCTTTTGAGCCTTTGTTCATCCAGCTGGCGGACGAGATTCAGCGTTCGCTGGAATCTTTCCACAAAGAGACGGGTCGACGCGTTTCTCATATCTTCGGAGTCGGTGGCGGATTCCGACTGCACGGATTGCTTGGGTATTTGCGGAACGGACCATGACACCAAGGGCGATGACCATGTTTCGGTGCCGACGATTGTTACTGATATTTCTCGCGGCAAGTCAACTGTTGTTCGCCGGATGCGGTGGTTCAACGCAAGATGACATGCGGCGTTATGCTATTAGGCGAAAACCCGATAAGGATGAAGCGGAGACAGAGCCCGCGGCGCCATCGCCAGCTGACGTCACACCCGCGAAGACGCTGCCCAGCGAGGCGCCAGAAGCGACGCTGACGCCGGCTGGCGGACTCGCAGTCGAGGCACCGACCATTACTTCCGCAGTCCCGATGCCCAATGTGGCGACCGAGGAATCGACGCCAAATCGGGTCGCCGACTCGGCACTGGTTGACTTATCGCAATCTAATGCGCCTCCTACGGAGCCTCTATCACCAGCAAAACGACGTGAACGCACCGCGAATAACATGAAGGCGATTGGGATCGCGTGGCGCGCGTACCTTGACGATAAAGGCTACTTTCCAGGGCCTGTTGTGGACGCAACGAAGAAACCTCTGTTGAGTTGGCGAGTTGACCTGTTGCCCTATCTTGGGTTGCAATCACTGCATGACGCCTTTCACTTGAACGAGCCATGGAATAGCCCTCACAACCTGACTCTGGTCGACAAAATCCCGTCGGTCTTTCAGTCGCCCGAACGATTCGACACCGACACAAATTATCTGGCGTTGTTACTGGGTGGAACAACAGTGCATCAGGAGCGCCGGAAAGTGTCCGAGAGAAATGTTGAAGACGGGATAGAAAATACGTTGGCGTTGGTTGAAGTTGACGAAGATCAAGCGGTGCCCTGGACGAAGCCGGCCGAACTTCCGTTGAACATTAAATCGCCGCTGAAGTCGCTCGGAACACTTCGAGAGAATGGATTTTTTGCCGTCTGGAGCGATGGCGAAGCGTCGTGGATTGATGGGGCGGTGACGCCCGAGCTGTTCGCGAAAGCCTGTACGATCGATTCGGGCGATGGCTTTCGCGGCGCGGAAATTGCAAACGAACTCTCCATTGGCGTCGCACTTCCTATCGAAGAGACGGCTGTCGCGATGGAGAGTGAGCCCGATGCAGCCATCTCGGTCGACGAGGCGGAGCCCACGGTCGTTGCTAAGCCGCGTCCGACACTGAGCGACGTGCAAGCGTCCCTGATGACGGAAAAGAACACGCCGACAGATTTGAACTTTCATAAGCAGGCAGCCCCGCCCGCAAGCGACTTGAAGGTGGCCCGCGATATTCTTCGCGAATTGTATCAAGCCGACTATGCCGCGGCCACGACCGCGACTCAACGATTGCAACTGGCCCGCAAGATGCTCGATCGCCTGCTCGATCTGAGCGGTGATTTCCCAGGACAATACGCCTTGTTGGAGATTGTCCAGCAGATCGCAATTCAAACGGGCAGCGTTGATGTGGCTCTAGACGCGACCGAACAACTAAACATGCGATTTGAACTAAAACGCGATCCGCTGCTTGAGGTGATCGAAAAGCTCACTCGAACAGCTAAAGACCGCCGTTCGCAGGATCAGCTGCTTGAAGAGGCGGAAGCAGTGTTCGATGAATTCGTCTTTGATGAAAAGTTTGAGGAAGCGGAGCGATTGAGCCAACTTGCTGTCGCCCTAGCGAGTAAGTTGAATGATAAGGACCGAATCGACAAGTTCACATCGCGAAGGAACTGGGCCGCCGCTGCCCATTCCTTGTCGGAATTGGCCGAAGAGGGGCTCTTCGTGTTGAGTCAGAACCCCGAGGATCCAAAAGCAAACGGCGATGTCGGCAAGTTTCACTGCCTCGTCAAAGGTGATTGGGACAATGGCTTAGTAATTCTCGCGAATGGTAACGATCGTTCACTCAGACGACTCGCGGAAATGGAGCTTAGCGTTATCGATGAGTCCCAGCGGCAACTCGAACTTGCAGACCTCTGGTGGCGCGAGGCCGAATCTGCCAGTCCGGTCTTTCGCGGAGCCATGCAGTCTCGCGCGAAGCATTGGTATCAACAAAGCCTAGCCGGCCTTCCCGCCGGCCTCATCCGCATCCGAGTCGAAAGGCGGATTGCTGACATTGCGAGCGGCAACGGTGGTTCGAGTTGGCTTGGGCCCCCAAAAGCTCAGTTGTGAGCGATTCTCTCTCGATTGCAACAATGTAATTCAATGGGGACGTGCGATTTGCGCAGAGGGCTGGACTGTGCCTGTTAGCGTGGCATCGGATTGGATTGTGTGCGCGCAGGTCAAGCGTGCTCGACGAACGGAAGGTTGAGATTGTAAGGGCGTCAGGATCGTCGACCATCCGTTGGTCTGCCAGGGCTTTATTACCTAACGTCGCGTTGGTATGGCGCGGATATTTGGCCTCAACGAATCTGGTTTCCGGGCGTTCGCTTCGTTACCGGGTTCGCTCTGTTTGAGTCTGCTTGGGCCTTCGGATATGTTGGAGGGAACGAATGGTCGCTCCCAACTCTACGATAACTCTGCTGGTATTCATGAATCCACGTGTAATCAAGTTGATGCTCGGCTCTGCCGGGGTGCTGTTCGCCTTCGCGGCGTTCGGTGCGGACGATGCCGACTACGTCCAAAATATCAAGCCGCTGCTCACGCAGCGCTGTGTGAAGTGCCACAACGCGAAAACGCAGGAATCGGGATTGCGGCTTGATATGGGCGGTGGTTTGCTGCGCGGCGGCGACGGTGGTTCGATCATTGTTGCGGGCGATGCGGCGAAGAGCCGTTTGATTCAGATCGTACGAGGTAACGATCAAGATGTGGAGCGAATGCCGCCTGAAGGCGAACCTTTGACTGATCGGGAGATCGCGATCCTCGAAGCCTGGATCGCCGCCGGCGCAAATGTTCCAAGGGAAGAGTTGGCACTGGTCGTGGATTCGGACCATTGGGCGTTTCAAAAGCCCTTGCGGCCTGCGCTGCCTGTTACGAACTCAACATCGGCGAGCTACAACTCGATCGATTGCTTCGTCCTGGCGAAACTCGAATCGGAAGGTGTGACTGCATCTCCCGAGGCGGATCGGGCGACGTTGATTCGCCGCTTGAGTCTCGACTTACTGGGGATACCGCCGTCGCCAGAAGATGTCACCAGTTTTGTCCAGGACGAACGTCCTGATGCCTATGTTCGACTCGTGGAACGATTGCTCGCATCACCGGCGTATGGCGAGCGTTGGGGGCGGCATTGGCTGGATGTGGCACGCTATGCGGACAGCAACGGATTCACACGCGACTTTGCCCGCGAAATGTGGAAGTATCGCGATTGGGTTATTTCAGCCGTAAACGCCGGTATGCCGTTCGATCAGTTTACGATCGAGCAGTTCGCCGGTGACATGTTGCCTGAACCGACGCTGGACCAGTTGATTGCAACGGGCTTTCATCGCAATACGTTGACGAACGACGAAGGGGGAACGGACCAGGAGCAGTTTCGTGTGGATGCGGTCGCGGACCGTGTGGATACCACGGGCGTGGCATATCTCGGTCTAACTTTGGGTTGCGCTCGTTGTCACCAACATAAGTACGACCCGATCAGCCAGCGCGAGTATTACCAGCTCTTCGCCTTCCTGAATAACTGCGACGAGCCGAACATCGATGCTCCAGTGCCTTGGCAAGTCGCGGACGGCATCGTTCAACGGCGGAATGCGATTCGCAACCAGATCCAGCAGCTTGAGGCGGCACTTTCGAGCCAGGCGGATGAGTTCACAAAGAAGCAATTGGAATGGGAGGAGGCAATCACACCCAAGTTCTTTCGCACTCTTGACGGGCCGACTCAGGTTGCGCTCGAAAGGAAACTCGAAGAACGCGACGACGCGCAAAAGCAATTGATCGTCGAGTTGTATAAGAAGTCAGACGAAGCACGACAAGCTTTTCCTCTGGTCCAACAAATCGCCGACCTGCGATCAAGCGAACCGACAATTCCCACGGCGATGATTCTGCGGGAAAAGTCTGAGCCACGGATTACCCATATCCACCGACGTGGGAATTTTCTTGATCCCGGAGATCGAGTGGAGCCGCGAGTACCCACCGTACTCCATCCTTTGCAAAGCCAGACTCGCCAGAGTTCAGACGACGGAAGTCCTGCGAGTACCGTTGTGAATTCGCGCCTCGACTTTGCTCGCTGGTTGGTCGATGCCGACAATCCTCTGACGCCCCGCGTGACTGTCAATCGCTATTGGCAGCGCTTCTTTGGACGAGGGATTGTCGAGACGGAAAACGACTTCGGAATCCAGGGCACGCCGCCCACTCATCCCGAGTTGCTGGATTGGCTGGCGGTGGAATTTGTCGAGTCGGGTTGGGACATCAAGGCGATACACCGCCTGATTGTAACTTCGGCCACATACCGGCAGGCGTCTCATTATCGCCGCGAACTTGACGAGATCGACCCTGCCAACAAGTTACTCGCTCGGCAATCTCGCGTGCGGCTCGATGCAGAGATTATTCGTGACAACGCGCTGGCGGTAAGTGGCCTGCTCAGTCGCAAGATCGGAGGTCCGAGCGTTCATCCTCCGCAACCGGAAGGTATCTATGCGTTTACGCAAGATCAAAAGCCTTGGGATACCGACGCGAATGAAGATCGCTTTCGGCGTGGAATGTATACCTACTTCTGGCGGTCGAGTCCTTATCCGTCGCTGATGGCCTTCGATGCTCCTGAAGCCAACGTCACGTGTACGCGTCGAGTTCGCTCGAACACTCCGCTTCAATCGCTGACTTTGGCAAATGACATTCAGTTTATCGAATGTGCCCGTGCGTTGGCTGAGCAATTGTTGGCTGCTGGGGGTCAAAATGACCAAGACAAAGCAGAGTTGCTGTTTCAAAGATGTTTTTCACGCAGAGCAAGCGAGCTTGAACACTCGCGACTGCTTGATTTGGTCGCAGCACAACGCAAGGCGTACAAAAACGATCCGGATGCCGCGACCGCGCTGGTCGGCGGTGAAAAGCCAACTGCCAACGACGTTGAACTTGCCGCTTGGACTGCGGCGTCCCGCGTGCTGATGAATGTGGATGAGTTTGTGACACGCGAGTAGTCACGCGAAAGGTTATCGATGATCACGCCACAGCAGGATCTATTGCAAACAACACGTCGACACTTCTTCCGCGACTGTCAGGTCGGTTTGGGGGCGATTGCTCTTGGCTCGATGATGACACAGGATGGTACACTTCGGGCAGAAAGCAGGACGGATGCAACGAACCCGCTGGCGCCGAAGCCTTCACATTTCATGCCCCGCGCAAAGAACGTCATCTTTTTGTTTATGGCGGGCGGTCCAAGCCAGCTGGAATTGTTCGATCCCAAGCCAAAGCTGCAACAACTAGAAGGCCAGGTGATCCCCGAGTCTTATGTCGAGAATCAACGCTTTGCTTTCATCAAGAAGGACGCGAAGCTGCTGGGGACACGTCGTAAGTTCGCCCAATACGGCGAGAGCGGACAAGCCGTTTCGGAATGCCTTCCGCACGTTGCTTCGATTGCTGACGAGATCGCGATTGTACGTTCGCTGTCGACCGACGTCTTCAATCACGGTCCTGCCAAGTTCTTTATGAACACCGGACATAATCGGTTTGGTCGGCCTAGCATGGGCGCTTGGATTACGTATGGCATCGGTAGCGAGGCTAGCGACTTGCCGGGCTTTGTCGTTCTGCAATCGGGACCGCGCGGGCCGCGTGGCGGTTCGCCGAATTGGGGCAGCGGCTTTTTGCCGACGACTTACCAGGGTGTACCGTTTCGTGGCAAAGGCCCCCCAATATTGAATTTGGAGAACCCCAGCGGAGTTGATGCCGTACGCCAAGGCGACTTTATTCGAGCCGTCAACGATTTCAATCGCCTGCGGCTTGCCGAAACGAGCGATCCAGAAATTGCCACACGCATTGCGGCTTACGAGATGGCGTACCGAATGCAATCGAGCGCGCCCGAGTTAATGGATATCACGGACGAAACGCAGGAGACCCTTGAGCTGTACGGCGCAGATCCGACCAAGCCATCGTTTGCAAACAATTGTTTGTTGGCCCGCCGACTCGTCCAACGGGGCACTCGGTTTGTGCAACTTTATCACACCGACTGGGACCACCACGGCAATCCAGACACGGAATTGGTGGGAACGCTGGACAAAGTTTGTAAAGAAATCGATCAACCTGCGGCGGCTTTGGTGAAAGACCTGAAGCGCCTAGGTATGCTGGATGATACGCTGGTCGTGTGGGGAGGCGAGTTCGGCCGAACACCACAAGGCGAGCCCCGGGACTTTCTGGGCCGTGACCATCATATCGAGGCGTTTACCATGTGGTTGGCTGGTGGTGGTGTGAAGGCGGGTCTGACACTCGGCAAAACCGATGAACTTGGCTATTTTCCTATCGAAGATCGCGTCCATGTCCACGACCTGCATGCCACGATTTTGCACTTGATGGGACTCGATCATTTGAAACTGACGTACCGCTTCCAGGGACGAGACTTTCGGCTGACGGATGTGGCTGGTGAAGTTGTTACAAAACTTTTGGCTTGAACACCGTCGGATATAAGGACCGTACTTATGCGTATTAATACACCGATCCTGCTCATCGCGATTCTGGCCGTGAGTTTCGCGTTTGCGGGGAAGAAGGATAGACAGCGCGATTCGGCAGTTGCGGCCCTGCCCGCACCAAGCGGAAAGTCAATTGTCGCGAAGAACGCTTCGCTGGAATTGCTCTTCACGCGGAAGGCGAAGATCGAAGGCGGTTTGACGGAAGGGCCGGCTGTCGCGCCGGATGGCAGCATCTACTTCTCCGACATTCCGATGGGAAGCGACGCCGGAATGATCATGCGATTCGATCCTCGTACCAAAAAGACAAAGCCGTTCGCGAAAGATAGCCACAAATCGAACGGTCTCATCTTTGATTCCAAAGGGTTTCTATTGGCGTGCGAAGGCGCAGACCACGGCGGACGCGGCATTGCCCGCTGGAATGTTGAGACTGGTGAGCGTGCGACGATCGTCGATCGGTATCGTGGTATGAAATTCAACGCTCCCAACGATATTTGTCTCGACAAGTATGGACGCATTTACTTTACGGACCCGCGTTACGTCGGTGACGAACCGCGAGAACTTCCATCGAGAGCCGTTTATCGCGTCGAGGCCGATGGCGAAGTCAGTATTGTCACGGAGAATGTTCACAAGCCGAACGGCATTGCCATCAGTCCGGATGGCAAGACGCTATATCTCGCTGAACACGATAACGGAACCGACAAGATCGACCCTGAAGCTCCGGCACCAAAGCAAGGAGCCATGCGGATCTATGCGTTCGATCTCGATGACGAAGGCACGGTTCGCAATCGACGAACTATTGTCGAGTTTGGCGAGAAAAAGGGTTGCGACGGAATGTGTGTGGATACCAACGGCAATCTCTACTTGACCGTTCGAGACGCGAGTCGACCCGGTGTGTTGGTAGTGAATCCAGACGGAAAAGAAGTTGGATTCATTCCGACAGGCGCAGCCGATCAAGACCAAGCGACGGCAACCGGCCTGCCGAGCAATGTCGAGTTTGGCATCGGCAAGGATTCGAACGTGCTTTATGTCACAGTCGATACCAGCCTCTATCGGATTCGGCTGAAGTCAGAAGGTTTTCATGTGCAGTATTGACGGGACCGGTGGCTCCGCGGCGCGAGTCCAGGGAGACGAATGGTTTGCCCGGAACTGATTCTTCCGCTCAATCGCCGAACAACGTATTGCAATCTAACCGTTGGCAGCGGGAGAGTTGCGTGTGTGGCTTTGTAGAGGGACTCGCTGCCGACGGTTAGATTGAGCGTTGAACGCTGCCGACGGAGCGAGAAGTGCAGCCTGACTTTCTATGCGAATGCCACTCGCTTCGCGGCCCAGACGATACGCAGTTTAACCGCTCGCTTGCGTGGGCGGCAAGCAGAAAGCGATCTGAACTGCGGTTTGCTCGCCAAGCGATCGTGACGAGCGTAGCGATGGTAAGGCCAATCGTTGCTGTGGCGCGCAGCCGGTTACGGCGACCAACGTGGATTGTTTTCGAGGAATGTTATCTGAATCTCCTGAGTGTGTTCTGACGGGGCCTAGCCGTCGATTGGGCCTAGCCGTCTGGTTCATAAGGACTTTGGCGTGTTCGGGGAGAGGAACGCAGCCAGGGGAAGTTCACCAGCGGAGAATGAGTCGCACTCCCTTGGAACACCTCCCGCCAACTGGGACGCGACGTGGACTCGACCAACGCCATCGGTTGTTCGCAACGCGGACAACACGGGACGCTTGCCACGCCTGCCACGTCTTGTGAATGTTCTTCTGGCTCTTGCTCCTCCGCCTTCACTCCCAACAGTTCCCGGCAAGTGTCGAGGTACCACGCACACCGGCTGCCGTGATAACCTCCGTAGCGGCGACAACGCGTAAAACCTTTGGGCAGGATGTGCAACGACCAGCGACGCAAGAACTCGACGCCGGGAATCGTGTGTGCAACTTGCGGATTGCCTTGCGACTTGTCCTTGCTGCGAGCTACGAACGTGACCTGATCTTCACTTTGACTGACGATCCGCGCATCGGAGATCGGGCCCCCTGTCATGTAACGCGTCATGTACTTCAACACCTGCTCCGGATTACTGCTCCCAGTCGGCGGGCCGGAGATGAACACGTTCCAGTCGGACTGACGCAGGGCCTTCAGCCAAGCACGCCGCACTCGGCTGTCGTGTAACTGAGACCATTCGTCAGGCAACTGTAAACTTCCCTTCCGCAATAACATCCCCAAGCCGCGGACGAACCGATCGCGAAACGTCCGTCCGAGTTGTTTGATGTCCACCAGGAACGGCTCGCGGCGATTGGGAAAGCTGGCGTCCTGGGCCACAACCCAACACGGATCGTTGTCGGGATTCGCCGAAGGACCGGCTCCCGGAACGAGCGCATGAACATGCGGATGATGTCCCAATTCTTGATTCCACGTGTGCAGCACCAGCACCGCAGCCGGATCGATGCCTTGTTTGAGCAGTTCATGACGCAAGGCTTGCCACGCACTGCGAAATAGCAAGCGATACAGCACGCGGCGATTACCCAGGATCAGCCGCGAGAAGCGGTCCGGCAGTGTGAAGACCACTTGAAAGTAATGAATGCCGGGCAAGATCAACTCGCGCGTCTTGTCCATCCAATCAGCGCGTCGAGCCCCGGCATCGACCAACGCGGCATCCATGCCGGTCGGTGCCCGGGACAATGCCGGTCGCCGCACGAATTGTAAACCTCGCAACTGGTGCCGCAGGGCCGACACACATAGGTATGCCCGCCCAACGTCTTGGTGCGGCACAGCAGCAACTTCGAGAGAACACTCTTGACCTGAAAGGCGTGGTTGCCCGGCCCCATTAAGAAGCGCGGAGCAAATTCCCGAATCAAGTCGATCACTCGCGGCGACGATTGCGTTTCGCTCGCGGCCGTCGTCCCGAACTGCGTCGCTGAGCCTTCGGTGGCTGTTGAGTCTCCGTGGAGGGCGGAGAGGTTTCTGCTACAGCCGACGGCGGTGTGACGGTGGGCGAAGTGTTCGCGTCCGTTTGTGTTTGCGAGTCGGCCACGTGGCTGGTCGTACTCTCCGGCATCCGCTCGGTCCACTGTGGACACTGCCGCACCGGCAGCCAATCGATCGGGCTGGGTGAACGCTCGAAGTGTTGACGCCGCACGTGCAGATAGATCATCGTCGTGACGAAACTGGAATGGCCCAGCAGCTTGCTGATCGTCAGCACATCGACTCCCGCTTCCAGCATGCTCGTGGCGTAAGAATGTCGCAGCGTGTGCGGCGTGACGAGGTTCTTGATTCCCGCCAGCGCCGCCGATAGTCGACACGCTTTCTGAATCGTGGCCGACGAGAGTGGTACGTCCGGTGTCTTCCCAGGGAAAAGATAATTGTTGGGGCGACGGAGCTTCCAATACTCCCGCAGGGCGTCGAGCAATCTTGGCGAGGCGGGCGGGCACCGAACGGCAGGACGCCGTTTGGTCGGTCTTTCTTTGTTCCCTTTTCCGGAAGTAATGCGGATCTGAGCCCGCTGCCCGTCGACGTCGGCCACTTTCAGATGCGTCGCTTCCGCCAGCCGCAACCCGACCGCGTAACAGGTCAACAGTACGGTCCGGTGTTTGGGATTCTCGGTGCATTGGATCAACCGCGAGGCTTCCTGATCGGACAACACGACGGGCAGTCGCTTGGGGCGTTTGCCGAAGGGGATGTGTTGGATGGCCCACGGCTTGCCGAGGGTGACTTCATAGAGAAAGCGTAGGCCACAAACGGCTTGATTGAAGGTGCTCCACGACGCTCGCTTCTCGTTGACGAGATAAATCTGGTACTGGCGGATTTCCTCGAGGCCGAGTTCTTCCGGTGTTTTGCCGAAGTGTTGGCAAAACTTGTCGACATGCCAGGTGTAGGAGTCGATGGTGCTGGCGGCGAAGTTGCGGATTTGCATGTCCTGGATCATGCGGTTGATGGACGGATTGCGGCGGCGTTGGAACGGCGTCATGAGAAGTTCTCCTGAGTGGATGCAGCTTGGAAAAACGATCGACCGTACAACAGGTCCTTTGCTTCCAAGCTTGTCACACCAGGAGCCGCAGCGCGAGCAGAAAGTGGAGAAAACTCTGTCGCCGTTGCTTCCCTCGCGCGCACAATCCGCTTGGCGCACAAATCAGCTACAACAACCCCAAAGCAACGCCGAGAGCTTCTCGCATGTCTTCGATAGAGCGCGCCCTTCACCCTTAGCACGCCGCCAGCGGAGTCGGCTTAGTTCAACGCGCGGTTTATGACGACACGTTGGAGTGTTGTTTCGGCAGCCGGTCGCCGCTCGTCGCCTGAGGCCAGCCTAGCACTCGAATCGCTTTGTAAAGCTTATTGGTATCCGCTGTACGCTTTCGTGCGACGACGCGGAAAACAGCCGGACGATGCCCGTGACTTGACGCAAGAGTTCTTTGCGAGAGTTCTGGAAAAGGAGTATCTCGATGCGGCGGATTGCGAGCGAGGCCGATTTCGGAATTTCTTGCTTACGGTTTTCAAACGCTTCCTGGCCAACGAGCATCAGCGCGATTGTGCCCAGAAGCGGGGAGGAGGACAAATTCTGGTGTCGATCGACTGTACTGACGGCGAGCGGAGACTGATGCTCGAACCGTCCCACGATTGGACACCAGAGCAGGAATTTGAGCGGCGTTGGGCGGTGGCTCTGTTGGAGCAGGTGTTAAACGGGCTCCAGCGTGACTACGAGTCGAAGGGGAAAGCCCATCTCTTTGCAGCCTTGAAGCCGTACCTGACCGTTGACGACGATCCGATGTCTTACGCCCAAATTGCCGCGGACTTGGCAATGACAGTCGGCGCGGTGAAAGTTGCCACACACCGCCTGCGGCAGCGATACCGGGATTCAATCCGTCGAGAAGTTGCCAGCACGGTCGAAAACGAAGGTGATACCGAAGGCGAACTCCTTCAGTTACTGAATGCCATTCGGGGTGGTTAAGCGGCCCGCAGAGAACCGACGTCCCGTCCGCCCGGTGATAATTGACTGACGAGACGGACGATGCGATCGACCTACGCCGCCAGCAGTTTCCGGAAGGTAGGATACTGGCGGAAATTTTCAAAAACACGGTAACCGACATCGATTTCTTCGTAAGTAAGGGTGAAGTCAACGAGTTATTGGAGTTCACCCGATGTCCACAGCCTGTTGTCCCCGATGTAACGCCGAACTGGGTGCCGATGCTCCGCAAGGCCTCTGCCCCGCTTGCCTGCTCGAACAGGCGGTGCTCCGGTCCGATGCGAGCGGTGACCCAACAGAAACCACGGCACAGCAACATCGCTTCGTGCCACCGTCGATCAAGGAACTCAGCGCTCGTTTTCCGAAATTGGAAGTCTTGGAACTTCTCGGCAAAGGTGGCATGGGGGCGGTCTATCGCGTTCGACAGAAAATGCTCGACCGTGTGGTTGCACTCAAGGTGCTGCCGCGTGAAATCAGCCGGGACGCGGCCTTCGCCGAACGCTTTGCGCGCGAAGCACGAACTCTGGCGAAACTTTCACATTCGAACATCGTCACGGTCTTTGAGTTTGGTGAACGCGAGGGTCTGTACTATCTGATGATGGAGTACGTGGATGGCCTGAACCTGCGCGAGGCAATCCAGACAGCGGCACTCGATCCCTCCGATGCCTTAGAAATCGTCTCGCAAGTTTGCGCGGCGTTACAGTACGCTCACGAGGAAGGCGTCGTGCATCGCGACATCAAGCCCGAAAACGTGCTGCTCGACTCGCGCGGTCGTGTGAAGATCGCCGACTTCGGTTTGGCAAAACTCCTCGGACTGTCACCTATCGAGATCACATTGACCGCGACGCATCAAGTCATGGGTACCTTCCATTACATGGCACCAGAGCAACTCGAGCGTCCTCTCGAAGTGGACCACCGAGCTGACATCTATTCGTTGGGAGTTGTCTTTTACGAGTTACTCACCGGCGAGTTGCCTTTGGGCCGATTCAAGCTTCCCTCGGAAAGACGTCCCGTGGACGCGCGGCTCGATCAGATCGTGCTCAAGTCGTTGGAACGCGAACCGAAACAACGATATCAACACGCGAGTGAGGTCAAGACGGACGTCGATGCGATCTCGTCGAGCGAAATGGATGCTCGCGAACCGCAGTCGGTCGTGCGGTCCACCGTCGATCACCGTTTGCCAACGGTGCCGTTTGGCATGAGCTGGAACGGCATGAACCTGGCGCATGGCGTCATGAGATTCGATGGCGATCGGATCAACCTGGAGTTCGAAGTGCTCGAACGGACATCCGATCATCACTTCTTTTCCAACTTCAAGGCCGGACTCCACGAAGTTCCCGTTGGCTTGAAAGATATTTCCTCCATCCGGTTGGAGAGGGGATGGTTCTCTCGCAAGTTGCAAATCCAAGCCGAGTCGGTTCGCATCGTGTCGGGAATTCCCGGTGCGGATCGCGGCCGTGTCACGCTCGCGATCGCTGCGCAGGATGCGGATGCCGCCGAAGTCTTTGTGCGGGGAGTTGGATCACGCATCGTGGGCAATGAACAAGTTGTCGGGAACCGTCGTGATACCGCACGCGGATTGATGTGGAATCCCGGAATATTTGGTTTCGGGGTCTTGATGGTTGGTCTCGGGCTCGGAATGCTTTCGGCAGGTCTCATGCTCGGCGAGCACGCCTATCTTTGGACCGGAATCGGCGTGGCGATTGGAGGTGGATGCGTTGGAGCCGCGGCGTTCATGTCTGACAAACTCAAGCGGCAACAGTCCCGCGTTTGTGGACCGGTGACAGGTCTGCTGGTGATGGCCTTCGTGTTCGTCTTGATCGGAGTCCCATTGCTAATTGCTGGATGCGTGTCGAACAGACCCGAACTCGTGTGGGTCGGCTTTGGCATCGCGATGGGTGGTGGGGGCATGCTGGCGGGAGCGTGGAAAGAGGAGTCGCTTGATAGTGTCGATGTCACGCCCGGACTTGCGGACTCGCTTCCGCAAAAGCCGCCCAAACTCGCAGCATCGACAGCGGAGGACTTCGATACCAATCACTCGCGACTCAAGATCCCCGCCATTGCGATGTGCCTGACGGGAGCAATCGACTGTTTAGCGATGTTCGGAGCCATCGGACTCGCGATCTATGTGGCTAGGGTACCTAGTGCGGGTCCTCCGATGCCTGGCGTGTTGGAGCTGATCATCATCGGCGGCGGTTCGTCCTTTGGAGTCGGCCAGGTTGTGGGCGGGCTCAACATGCTCACACGCCGATCCTATACCGCTTCGATCCTGGGCGCGGTATGCAGCGCGATCCCCTGCGGATTCACCACATTCTTCAGCGTGCCATTCGGGATTTGGGCTTTGGTGGTCTTGAACTCTCGTGAAGCTCGACGCGAGTTTGAATTGGCGGCGGAATTGCGAGGCCGACGAGCATTCGATCGAGATACCGACTAGAATGATCCTCAACTCATATTTCGCCGTTTAAATTTCAGACTGGCATCGGAGACTCGCATGTCGCAATTGATTCTAAATATTGCATTAAGCAGCTTTCTGGTCATTGGACAGTCCGACGAGCGACTCTTCGTTGCCTCGCCGCTGACGATGCCAAATGAATTCACGGCTGGTATCGAAGGTCCAGCGTGTGACCGCGACGGAAACGTGTTCGCCGTAAACTTCGCCAAGCAGGGAACGATAGGTCGCGTAACGCCTGAGGGGAAAGGTAACGTCTTTCTAAAACTGCCCGGCGACAGCGTCGGCAACGGCATCAGGTTTGACCGCGAGGGGTTCATGTTCATCGCCGACTACGTGAATCACAATGTGTTGCGAGTCGATCTGCAGACGAAGGCGATCACGACATTTGCTCACCACGACGACATGAACCAGCCGAACGATCTGGCGATTGGACCGGACGGCACTTTGTACGCCAGTGATCCGAACTGGGGAAACGGCACAGGCCAACTATGGCGCATTGACCGTGACGGCACGGTGACGAAGCTCGCCGGAGAAATGGGTACGACGAATGGTATCGAAGTCAGCCCCAACGGAAAAACGCTGTATGTGAACGAAAGCAAACAGCTGAATGTCTGGGCGTTTGAGATTGCGGACGACAAGTCGCTCATTAACAAACGCCTGCTGAAGAAGTTCGACGACCACGGCTTTGATGGCATGCGCTGCGACGTCGACGGCAATCTGTACATCACTCGGTATGGCAAAGGGACTGTCGTCAAGCTCTCGCCGACTGGTGAGATTCTCGAAGAGATCGATGTCCTCGGACTCCAGCCAAGCAACATCTGCTTTGGAGGCCCTGACGGGCGAACGGCATATGTCACAGAGGTCGAACACACGCGACTCGTGCAATTTCGCGTCAACCGACCGGGTCTAGCCTGGCAACGCTGGCAGGATCAGCCTTGATGCCTGAGTATCGGAAGGTTTGCAAGGTCGACGAAGTGCCGCTAGGCGAAGCACGAATGTATGTCGTTGACGGCTTGATGCTCGGAATCTTTCACACGGTCGACGGCTACTTTGCTCTGGACAATCGTTGCCCTCACGCGGGCGCGTCGCTGGCTGGCGGCTTCTTGGAAGAGAACACTATTCGCTGCCGGATTCACCACTGGCGGTTCTGTGTTCGCGATGGAACCTATCTGGACGAGGATAAGCCGAGATTCAACGCTCGCGCGTTTCCCGTCCGTGTCGTCGGCGATGACGTACTAGTAGAATTCTAACCCGTTCCATCGTTACGAGTCGCCGTCGTCTCACGTCGAAACGCGTTCGGCAATGGAATCCAAACCGACGATTTCCGCGTGGTCGTTGCTGTTGCCAACCAAATCGCATATCAGATCGATCGCTTTAAAGTCGGGGTCGACGACGTACAGGCATGACGGATGTGCGAGGAAGTCGAAAACTGCGCGGTGTTCGATTGCCCATTTGACCGACTCGCGTATCACCGCCAAAAACCATTCCAATTTCCATTGGCCGGTTCGGAAAGCACCGATGTCGCTGATGGGACTCATCGGAATCTCGACCAGTCCGTCAGGATAGACAAACGGTTGCGCGTCCTCCTGCGCGGCGACAATCGCATCGATGACTTCGCGCGACGGCTGCTGCATTGGTGCTGTGTTCGGATGAGACGGATACAGGCTGCTGATCCATTCGTAACCCAATCCCTTGAGCATCGCTCGAACGTCAGGCCGGTCGCGCAGGCCGTTACTAAAACCGCCAGGTGTACGAAAGCCAGCGGGCTTAATACCCAGTCGGCTTTGCATGGCTAATTCGCACAGCCGGACGTTGTCGCGAATCAAATCGGCGACCGGCTTTCCTGACGCCAGCCAGGGCGAGCGTTTGAATCGAACTTGTACGTCTTCGAGCGTCGTCGCCGTCACGTTGACATGATCATAGGTGTGATTGCCGATGGGGTGACCTGCGTCAGCGATTTGCCGAAGCCAATCGACGCTTTCCTGCTCGAATACGCGACCGACCGCGAAGAAGTGCATTACGGCGCCTGCTTCTTTAACTCGCCGCGCTGCCTCCAGCGAGTAGCGTTTTGTCTCCTCGTTCAGGTTTCCCTTCTCGTAGTCCCAGTGTGTCGTATCACGAGTCGGAAAGTTGCGGCTCATTTCAAGATCGAACGAAATCGCGATGAGCGCTTTGTCTCGATGGCCTTCCGTTTCGATCGCATCCGCATGACGCGAGGACCTTGCCGAATATCCCAAGGTCGAGGCAGTAGCACACCCGATCAGGAGATCTCGGCGTGTGAGCCCGTGGTAACGACCGTAATCGCTCATGGTTGTTCGTCCAGCGTTATCCAGGAGACTTGCGTAACGAGTTGATTGAGTGCCGCGAAGGAGATCGCAGCGTTAACGGCGAACCGCGGAGACGTGTTCGCCGGAAAAGTCGCGAGCGAAGCGTCGCCTACAAGAAACACGTTAAAGTCTTTCGATAGGTTTTCGTAGCCGGCGGTCGTACGACAAAAGCACATGTCCGTAGCGTAACCGGTCAGCAATACATGTCGCACTCCATTCGTCATTAAAAAGTCTTTGAGCGGCGCGTACCCTTCGGCATCGTAAATCACGATATCGTCCGGAGCGACATCGGCATCTGCACTGACCGGAATTGGCAAGTCCCAGAAACCCGAGTTGTTGTATCGTGCCCCGGCATCGAGTCCGGGAAACTGACGAAAGTAATCGATCACCGGTTTGTTTTGTGAAAGCATAAGCTTCTCGGGCAAAGACTCCCCCTGATATCGAAAACCATTCAGCTTGGCGGTCAACTCGGCAGCGCCTTCCTTTCGCTCCGCTTCGCTCGGTGAATAGTCGAACGATCGATAAAGCATTCGGCGAATCGGGTCCTTGCCGCCGGGAAGGCTATACATCACATACGCCACGCGATCTCGCAGCGAGTTGATGAAGGGACTCACAATCTCACGCGTGTGTTTGCCCGCGAGATGATTCTTTTCCTTTGTGCAGAAGTCGGCGACGCCAGCCGGTTCCGGCGTATTCCATCCTTGCCCATCGTCAATGCCCCACGGGTGTACCATGATGATGGCGGTTCGAGAAGCATTCAAATGGTTGGGCATTTCGATAATGCCTCGCGCGTTGTACGAGAACCGCCAGGCTCGCACATGCAAGTCGGCTCCCTCGTCAACCACCAGCGGCGGCGCCTCGAAGTGAGCTTGCTCGATGATCGGTTCAAAGAACTCGGGATGATCGGCCAGAAGCGGCTTAGGATTGTCGATGCGGACAAGCTCGTTCTGATAGACGCGAGTTGAAGGCACCGTTTCCTCCGCGGCGCCGCGTCCCGCGATTGCCGAGAACATTAGCAGGAGTGAAACGGTAAGAAAATGGCGAATCATTTGTAGCCTCCGAATGTTAAAGTTACTTCCCGCGATCAGGTGTGAACCGTGGATGATTACAGCGGCTCGTTCAGTGGTCGGCACAGCCGCCAACCGTGCAAGCGAAATATCGTCGCCGAGGCGATCGTGAGCAGCGCGATAAAGGCATAGTATTTTGTCGTAAACCGCCAGGCATTCCAACTCCGAAAGCCAGAAGACACCACAGGGATCGCAGATCCCGCCACCAACACAACCAAGACCAAGGCGATCAGTCGCAGAATCCAGTGTTGTCGGCTCAAGCCACTACAGTTGTCAGATCCTGGAGCATCTGTCCCAGGTGTTGCAGCCAACGTGCAGCGGGCGCACCATCGACGATGCGATGATCGAACGTCAAACTCAGGCCGAGTCGCCATCCCGGGACTACCACGTCGCCCTCGACGACCGGCTCGCGAACGATGCGGCCTACGCCAAGAATCGCGGCTTGGGGCAAGTTGATGATCGGTGTGAAGAAGTCGATGTCGAACATACCCAGGTTGGTGATCGTGAACGTGCTGCCTTGCAAGTGGTTCTGCGAAAGCGCTCCCGCGCGAGCCCGTTCGGCCAGCAGGCGCGACTGTGCGGCGATCTCTTGCAAGGAGAGTGACATCACGTTCTTGATGACCGGGGCGACGAGTCCGCTGTCCGTGTCGACGGCGATGGCAACATTGATTTCGTCGTACGTAAAGACACCGTCGTTGTGCCAGCAGGCGTTCAACGCAGGACACTCTGGCAGCGCGATCGCGACGAGCTTCGCGAGGATATCGGTGTAACTCGGAACGATTTCGCCGCCTTCCGCCTTCAATTGCTCGCGATACGCAATCAACGGTGCGGCATCGACCTTCGTGGTGAGCGTGACGGGCGCCGTTTGCTGGACGCCGGCCAGCATCCGTTGCGCGATCGTGCGGCGGATTTTCGAGGCGGGCTGCCAAGTTCCCTCCGCGACGGGCAGCGCCTCGCCTTCCGCGGCATAACTCGCGTGTCGCCCGAAAGCGATCACATCACGCTCACGAACGCGACCGTTTCGACCTGAACCATGCACCTTCGCCGAATTAACTCCCAACTCGCGGGCTTTGCGCCGCGCACGCGGTGTGACGGCGTGTCGCGCATCGTCGGTTCGTGTCCTGGTGGCGGCCGACATCGGCGACTTGGCCGTGAGAAGATCCTCCGTGCGGATGCGACCGGTCGGATCAGGTGTTTGCAGCGCGTTCAAGTCGATTCCCAGTTCGCGGGCGCGGCGCCGCGCCGCGGGTCCGGCGACGCGTGGTTGTGTTTGACGATCCGCTTGCCGTACCGCCGCGTTCGCGATGACTGCTGTCGCGCGTCGCGCCGGCGCTGCCTCGCCCTCGGCCAGCAAGTAACCGAGCAACTGACCGACCGCGACGGTGTCTCCCGGTTTCGGAGCATCCGGCGGAATATGAAGCATGCCTGCGTCGAACGACTCGATCTCCTGCGAAGCCTTTTCGCCTTCGAGGACGAACAACATGTCGCCCGCGTGGACGCGTTCGCCGTCCCGCTTCAGCCACTCGCCGAACGTACCTTGATCCATCGACCAGCCGAGTCGCGGAACTACGATTTCGATGGGCATTAGGGTTTTCCAACCACGAAATACACGAAAAGGGACGCGGAGGAAGAATTAGCGGACGATGCGTTCGTACTCGACTTTTGGGTAGCCGCCGAAGTTCACGAGCAGGCCGAGCTTGTAGCCGGTGGCCTTGAGGTAGTTGTGAACTTGGGCGCGGTGCTTGTCGATGAGCTTCTCGACGGCCTTGAGTTCAAGAACGATCTTGTCATAGCACAAGAAGTCCGGCACATACCTTTGTTTCAATTGCTTGTTCTTGTATGTCAGCACGAGTTCTTGTCGCGGTTTGAAAGGCATGGCTTGCAGCTCGCGTTCAATCTCCAGGCACTCCTGGTACACGGGCTCGACGAATCCACATCCGATCTCGCGATATACCTCAAAGCACGCCCCCATGATCGCGTAGCTCTCTTCCTTATAAACAATGCTCATCTCGTTCCCCCTTTCGTGCCTTTCGTGGTTGTCACTCTTCAAGCAATGAGCGAATCGCCTGCACAACATCTTCCACACGCGGCACGATCGCTTTTTCCAATGTCGGGGAATACGGTGTTGGCGCAAAGGCGCCGTTTAGCCGCTTGACCGGCGCGTCGAGATCGTCGAAGCCGGCATCGGCGATCTGGGCCGCGATCTCCGACGCGACGCTGCACGGCCCAAATGCCTCGTCGACGACCAGCACACGGCCTGTCTTGGCGACCGAACGCAGAATGGTCTGCGTATCGAGCGGGCTGACGGTGCGCGGATCGACGATCTCGATCGAGAATCCTTCGCCGGCGAGTTGCTCGGCTGCTTTCAGCGCGTGGTGAACCATCAGCGAGATGGCGACGACCGTGGCGTCGGTTCCCTCGCGGACGACTGTCGCCTGGCCGAACGGGATCTCGTAGTGCTCTTCCGGCACCGGGCCTTTGATCGACATCAACTCGCGATGTTCCAAAAACAGCACGGGGTCATTGCATCTCAAGGCATGAGCGATCAGGCCCTTCGCATCGTACGGCGTCGACGGCATGACGACGCGCAGGCCGGGAATGTGCGCATAGATCGAATGATATAAGCCCGAGTGATGCGTCGCCGCAGAATGCCCAATGCCGCCACAGCCTCGCAGCAGAATCGGCATCTTTAACCGACCACTGCTCATGTATTGCATTTTGGCAATTTGGTTGATCATCTCGCCAAAGGCATCGTTGATGAAATCGATGAACATAAAATCGATCACGGGCCGTGCTCCGCTTGCCGCCGCTCCACAACCCAGGCCAACAAAACCTCGCTCGCAAATCGGCGTATCGCAAAGCCGCTCGGTGCCATACTTGTCGTACAGACCAGCCGTCGTCATGAAATTTCCGCCGCGAATTCCAATACCTTCTCCCAGTACGAAGATATTCGAATTCTCTGCCATCGCGTGATCGAGCGCTTCGTGGGTCGCCCCGACAAAAGTGGTTTCGCGGTTGCCGGGGAGTGGAGCCGTCGGAGGCAGCGGTGCCGCGTCCTCGCAATACGTGTGATTCGTGGCTGAAGCGGCGGATGGATACGCACTTGCTTCGGCGAACTCGTGCGACTGTTCAATCAACTCGGCGATCTCATGCTCGATCGCATCCAATTCGTCTGGGGTCGCCGAACCTTCTTCGACGATATGAGTTCGAAGGCGCTGGATAGGACAGCGCGTCTTCCACTCCTCGACGTCTTCTTTCGTGCGATAAGTAAAATCGCCCATCCCTTCAGCGTGCGCTCGTGTGCGGTAAGTCTTACATTCGATCAGCGTCGGTCCTTCGCCACGGCGCGCTCGTTCGACGGCCTCGCCCGCGACTCGATGAATCTCGAGGACATCGTTGCCGTCGAGTTCAAACCCTGGCATCCCGTAATTCTCGGCTCGGCGGCCAACGTCAGGGATGCCGCTCGAATAGCTAAACGGAACCTCGGTCGCGAACTGATTGTTTTCAACGACGAAGATCACGGGCAGCTTCCAAATGCTGGCCATGTTCAAGCCTTCATGGAACGCACCATTGTTGACCGCTCCGTCGCCAAAGCACGCCGTGGCGACGTTGTCTGTCTTCTTGATCTTGAACGCGTAACCGCCGCCACAGGCATGCAAGATACACGGTCCGACGATGCCGCTCGTCCCCATCATGCCGATTTCCGGTTTGAACAAATGCATGCTCCCGCCGCGGCCTTGCGAGCATCCTGTCTCGCGTCCATACAACTCGGCGATCAACTCGCGCGGATGCAAGCCCTTCGCCAGCGCATGGCCGTGGCCGCGATGCGTGCTGAAGACGACATCTTCTTTCCGCAGATGAGCAAACACGCCGGTCGCGATGGCTTCTTCACCGACGTACGTGTGGCAAGCTCCGTGGACCAAGCCGCGTTGGTGTGACTTGGCAAGACGTTCTTCGCACTGACGGATGATCTGCATCGTGCGATAGAGCGAGAGGAGCGTTTGTTTGTCGAGTTGTGGATTTGTTGCTGTTGTCATGTTTGTTTTTTACAACCACGAAAGGCTCGAAATACACGAAAGGGAAACAATGCGGATCTAGCTGGCGGAAAAATGTGGGAACGATATCGGATTCTCATGTTTTCTGATGCAGCATCTTGTCTTGTGACTTCCCCCTTTTCGCGTATTTCGTGCCTTTCGTGGTTCGCTCTTCTTCCTTCCACTTCATTCCTGAAAAACTTCACTACCGACCGATCCGCCGGCATTCATCGCCAGATTACCGCCATCCATCGGAATGATCGCGCCGGTAATCCATGACGACGCATCCGACGCGAGGAACACGGCCAAACCCTTGATGTCATCGGAACTTCCAAATCGGCCAATCGGAATGCCGCTCAAGAAGCGATCTTTGATGCGAGGATCAGCATCGATCCGTTGTTGCAAGCCGGGGTTCAACACTTGAGCCGGCAGGATCGAGTTGACTCGAACGCCGCGCCCGCTCCATTCCGTACTCAGTTCGCGAGTCATCTGTACGACCGCGCCCATCGCCATGCTGTACGCAATATGTCCGCGACCGAGCGCCGTGATACTCGCTAACGAACCGAGATTGATGATGCTGCCTTTGCCTGCCGCAAGCATCCTGCGACCAGCTTCCTGGCACATGCAAAAACGTCCGTAAACGAGATTACGCCAAGTCCATTCGACTTCATCGAGCGAGATGTCTTCGGGCTTCTTGCGTACCGCTTCGCCAGCAATGTTTGCCAAGAAGTCGACGCGACCGAATTCACTGTCGACTCGACCAAACATCGCGCGAATGCTCTCAGGATTCGAGATGTCACACGCGACAGGCAACGCGCGAACGCCTAAGGTTTCTACTTCCGATGCCGTTGCCTGCGCGCCAGCTTCATTCAAATCCGCCAACACCACATTGGCACCAGCCTCGGCGACGGCTAGCGACGCCGCTTTGCCCATACCGCTCGCAGCACCGCTGACAATGGCGACTCGCCCAGAAAGATCAAACATCGAATGACTCATCGCCGAATGCCTCATCCAGTAATCAAAGGAAGAATGTTGACACAAAACACGAGCACAGCCATTCCGCAGTAAAAAATTCCGCAGGCGAATATACCGACTTGGCTGTACCAGCGCGGGCGCAGCGGCGGTGGCAGGAACGAGCGGTTAATCCACAACACGTGAAACGACGTTAGCCCCAGGGCCACATTATTCAGATTGGCGATTACTAACACCATCAACCTGGGCGCGTCGCCGAACATCAGAAAAATCGTAGCCGAAATGAACGACCACAAGATATAGCACGCCAGGATTGTGTAGTAGATTCGGCTTGCCTGATGTGCCTCAAATCGGTCTCGAATTCGAGGGATTGACGACCAAATGATGTCGGTCCAGCGGCGAGCAAAGTCGTCGACGATGGCCATCTGGCTGGGAAGAAACACCATGATTCCGACAAACAGCGTAGCGATCCACAGTAGTTCGCGCGTCGAGTCAGCAAGTCCTGGCGCGTGGCGGATGCCATCGGCCGAGATGAGCGATTGTGCGTACGCCAGATCTTGCCCGAACATCGGCGAACTGGAAGCAAACTCGATCGACAGTAGCGCGGGTAACGCCATTCCCATGACGCAGCCTGGCATCCAGATGAAACACTGATCCGCGAGAATGTACTTCCACCAACCCTTCCACTTTCGCAAATTGTCGTCGTTAACGACAAACACTTTGCCAATGTGGCTGAGCGAAATGTTGTGACCGCCCACTGCACTGGCGATCGCTCCGACTTGGCTGCCCATACCCCAGCCCTTGTCGCGGACAAAGTTGCTGTAGGTCGAGTTGCTCAGTCCACCGCCGCCTGCATAGCCCGCGAACGCGCCGAGCACGGCGATGCTCGTCATTGCAATGACGGGAAATTCTCCGTGTTCAATCCAGTGCGAGAAGGCGTTGACGACCTGCTCGCTGCCGTGCCCATCGTCCACCGGCACGTTGCCGAATTTGAGGAAACCGCTGAAGACGTCGAACCAGCCCCGCCAGCTTACAAAGAACACACCGATAAACAGGCAAAAGCCGAGCACGGTGAAAACCTTCGCCGTCATCACCAGTTGCAACATGTTGTAGACCTTGCCGCCCACCAACACCGGCAATACGACCAGACCCAGACACAGGTAAGCGATCGTATTCACCAAGACGGCATCGTCGGGCGTCGGCGGCCGATCGAGAATCATCGACGTGATGAGCACGGCTGCATTCGTCGACAAGCCGGGGATCAGCGTGCCAATGCTGAGCAACATTGCGAAGCCGATCCAAAATCCCGGGCCCGGTCGTGTCCGCATAAAGCCAGTAAAGACCGGTTCGCCTGTATAGAGCGCATATCGACCGCACTCGACGTTATAAAAGACCTGGCACACGATCGCGACCGTCGCGATCCACATCAAGCCACCGCCGTACTTCGCCGTGATCGCCGGTCCAAACAGCCACTCGCCGCCGCCGATCTGAATCCCACACATCACGATCCCCGGCCCGATGAACCCGGCGAGATTGCGTAGACCAAGCGGTTTCGGTTCGGGAAGTTCAGCGATGTCCCAAGTGGGAAGGCAGGTTTTTGGTAAGTCGGACATACACAAGCCGGTGGAGAGGAACCACGAAAGGCACGAATTACACGAAAGAAGACAGGGAGCAATTCAGAATAGGATCATCACCACTTTCAACTACCTCTTCCTTTCGTGTATTTCGTGACTTTCGTGGTTGGGAAAGTCAGTAAAGGACAATCGCCCGCCCAGGCCCGCCATGACAATCGTGGATCTTAACGGCGGCGAACAGGAAGTAACCGTTATCGGGAACCTCGCCAATGTTTTGTAGAAACTCGACACCGACCATCTCGTTGCTGCCGAGCGCCCAATAAGTCATAAGCGCGCGTCGCGGTTCGACGCCACCGAGGTCCGGTGCATCGGTCGCCACGCAGCGAATACCTTTCGATTTCAGATAGACGATCCCGTCAGGACCGGGAGCGGGCCAACCTTCGGCCGTGCCGTTGAGCGGCTCGAGCCACAAGCCAGTATCGGCGGGCTGTGCCTTGAAGTGATTGTCGATGTGGCCAGTGTGAAAGATAACGACGTCGCCCGGTGTCAACTCGCCGTACTTTGCTTCGTGAGCTTTGATGTGCTCGACGGTGATTTCCGGGGAAGCGGGCCAGCTTCGCTTGTCGGTTGTGCCGACGAGCGGCGTCGCGTCGATCACGCGCGCCTCGCCGCAAGTCCACGACAACGGAACTTGTTCGGCCGTCATCGAACTTGTCCCACGCTTGCCATATCTCTGCTCATACTCTTCAAGCCAGCCGCGGACGTGCGGCGCGTACTGCACGGCTTTGCCTTCCGGCGGCAACGCGAACGAAGGCGGTACGAGATGAGTTCCCGCCATCGCGTCCATCAAGTGCGTGTGGTGCCACATGTCGAGATACTCGGAGTACAGGAAGTCGATCTTCAGGTACACCTGTCGATGCTGCCCCGTTCCAATACCGGGTGAAGTGACGGGCAAATCGGCAGACAGCGTTGGCGTAAGATCGAGCGCGCGTTTTGCTCGAGACGATTCAATCAATCGATTCGGCAAATCGCCGCCCACGATCGCAAACGCGCGGCCTTCGCCGTACGGCCCGTCTTTGTGCTTTGGTCCCATCATGCAGTAAAACGCGCCGGTCGCGGGCACCGCGCCGAGGTTGGTCGCTCCCTCGGTCCAGATCATGCCGTACTTCAGCCCTGCATAATGTGTCGGCTCGGCCAAGCTCGGCAACGGCCCCATGCTCGCGCTGTCCGTGCCCAGCGTCATGACGCCACGCGACCCGAGAAACTCCATGCAATCTGGGTCTGGATCGGGATAGCCGGGCGCAAGGTGATCGAGCGCGTCGGCGATGTAACGATTGCCGGCCGGTAGCGGCAAGTAGTATTTGTCCGAGTAATCACTGCGGAACAAGACGATGTCGCCGAACCGTACTCTGCGATGTTTCTTCTCGAAACGCATGACGTGGTCGCGTGTCACCAGCGGGCTTTCCCCTTTGGGAGCCTGATCAAGGAGATCACGCACATCCACGACGCATGCTTCGCCGCCAAACTGCCATGCTTCGGTCTTGTCCGTAGTTGCCAACCCCAACTCGCCCGACTTCGGTCGATTCAAGTCGGGCCGCGCGACCGAATGCGGAGGCACATCCAATTGTGTCCCCGTGTTCCCGTCGATCAGCAGCGCGTCGATGTTGTAAGCGCTATCAGGGCCGATCGTCCGCTGATGCATGAGCTGAAAGCGAGGAAACGGCGCCGTTGGCCAAGTCGCGGGGTATTCGGCTGCGACAAGCAACGAGCAGTCCACGAATTGCGATTCGTCGGCGAAGGCCGTCGAGGACAGGAGAAGACAGAGGTAATAGACAGCCGGCAGCAGGCAGTTGTGAAACACCGTGGTGTGGCGGGGCGCGGGTTGTTGCATGTGGTCAAATCCTCTCATCTCTTTAGTCCCTACCTCCCACTGCCAACTCCCGACTCTTCGAGTTGTACGACAATATAGCGGGTCAGATCGGTACTGCAATCAAACGGCTGCGGAAGCTGCGGCGACACTGCCTGCCCTGCCGCTGGCAACCATCGCTAACACGAGCAGCCCAGTCAACGTCTCTTCCGACGTCGTGCAGACGCGATGCGGGCAAGCGAATTCGCCTATGATCAATTCGCGTAGCACGTCACAGTTCTGAATCAAGCCGCCGGACAATACAAGGTTGCTCCATTGCTGCTGCGGAGAAAGCCGCCGTGAACACTCGCGATAGTTGTCCGCCATGTTTTGAAACGCCGCGCGGAACAACGTGCCGACGTGAAGATTATCGACTGTGATGTTACCGATCGAACCTCGCTCGCCCATCGGACCGGCAAAGAAGGCAAGATCGGCGGTCAGATCCGTCTCGGCCCCGGCGGCTGCTTGCGCGATGTACGACCAGGGATCGGCGAGCGTGATGGCCTGCGAGCGCGCGAGTTCGGTTAGCAAGTCCACCAGTACGTTCAGCGACCGACCGGCTGGCAGATGCGTCAGCGTATTAAGATACTGGCCGTCGAAGTAGGGACGGACCTGATAATCGCCAACGCGGTAATCGGTCGCCAGTAAGCTGATCTGCGAACCGGTCGAGGCGTTGATTGACAACTCGCCCGACCGCAGCATCGTACCGGCAAGTGCACACTGATGATCGCCGACCGACGGATAGCAGAGGATGCGTCGACCTCGCACGGTTAACGCGCCGACCGCCTGATAGGCTTCGCACAGACGCGGCCATTGAAGTTCGGCGATGCCAAGCAGCGCGAATGCTTCGCGGTGCCAGTCGCGTGTTTGCAAGTTTAGCGCACCGAGCGCATTCGTGTATTCCGTTACGGGCTCGGCCCCGCAAAGCCGTCGCCAGACAAAGTCGCCCAGCATGAGCGGCGTCGCATCGGACGGCAAGCAATTTTGCTCGGCCAGCCAGAACAACAAGCTGGGCGACGAACCTAGCTTGCATTCGTGGCCGAGTTGTTGCATGACGGTCTCGCCGAGCCGACTTTGTAGCAGATCGTAATACGAGTATTCCCCCGATGGATGTTTTTCCGCGACGCGCTGGTCGCGCCACGACAAGTAGTTTGTCAGCGGATTGCCCGCGGCGTCTGTGAGCACAACGCCCGCCATCTGTGTGCAACTGACGATGCCCGCGCAATCGTCGAATTCGTTTAAGAGTTGGACGACGACGCCTTCAACCGCATCGACAACGGCCAAAGGGTCGAGTTCGAAATGCCTGGATGGCAGATTGGCGATCGGCTCCGGACACGCGACTCGCGCCGTGCTCTCAATCGTGAGGCTGTCCAAATTGAGGACCGCTCCCTTGATCGAACTGGAACCGATGTCGAGGCCGATGAATCTCATTACGCGAAGTACCTTGCGTCGCTGCTTCTTGTTCGAGCTTGCAACTGAAATGGAATGTATGACAATATACCTGTCACTTTCCCCCCGCAATCATGCCCGCCGTTCGAGACCATTTCGCATGTCTTACCCCTTGCCTCGCAACTTTGTGTCTTCGCACCTGCTGCCACAAGTGGTCGGCGTGTGGCTGCTATTGACGTTCCTGTGCGCTGGATCTGTGTTCGCTGCTGGGGATGTCGCGTTCGAGACTCTACAGCAGCAGTACCTTGAACAGATTCATCCGCTGCTCAAGCAGTTTTGTCTCGATTGTCATTCGACCGATAAGGCGGAAGGCGAACTTGACTTGCAACGCTTCGCCGCACTGACTGACGTACGGCGAGATCCGAAGGCGTGGCAGAAAGTCGCCGAGATGCTCGACAACAACGAGATGCCGCCCGCAGACAATGACCAACCGAGCATCACGGAGCGAACTCGACTTCGCGCGTGGATCGAGTCGTATCTCGACGCCGAGGCACTTGCCAACGCGGGCGATCCTGGACCAATCGTGCTACGGCGGCTGAGCAATGCGGAGTACAACTATACGATTCAAGATTTGACAGGTGTCGAGTCGCTCGACCCGACTCGCGAGTTTCCTGTCGATGGCGCGGCGGGTGAAGGGTTTACGAACACCGGCAACTCGCAAGGCATGTCGCCATCGCTCGTGCAAAAGTACCTGGACGCCGCTAAAGAGGTTGCCGGGCACGCTGTGCTGCTTCCCGATGGCATCCGTTTCTCGCCGTACACGACTCGCCGTGATCACACCGATGAGCTGTTGGCCGCGATTCAATCGTTCTATCGGCGGTTCACCGAAGACGGCGGCGGCTCGGCGGTCGACTTGCAAGGCATCAAGTTTGACACAAACCAAGGTGGTATGTTGCCGATCGAGCGATATTTAGAAGCAACACTCGTCGAACGCGAAACGCTGACTAGCGGTTTGAAAATGCCTGATACGGTGGCCCGTGAGCGAGCCTTGAGCGCTCGTTATCTCGCGACCATTTGGCGAGTGCTGAATAACGAATCAAAAGACAACTCGTCGCTGTTTCTCGATGCGCTGCGCGACAAGTGGAGAAACACGCCGGCAGACGGTGCGGCGGCACTTGCGGCTGAGATAGCCGAAGCGCAAAAGTCCCTCTGGAAGTTCAACCCGGTTGGTCAGGTTGGCCGCGAGAGCGGCTCAAAGGCGTGGATGGAACCGGTCACGCCAATCACAACGCGACACGAGTTTCGGATGAAGCTGCCGGAAGCACGGCGCGGTTCCGAGATCGTGCTGTACTTGGCCGCCAGCGATCTCGGCGATGGCAACGACTGTGACTTTGTCGTTTGGGAGAACGCTCGCATCGAGTTCACATCGATTGGACGGAACCAGCAAATTCCGTTACGAGACGTTAGCGCTTTGACACAACGGATCAGGGAGAGCATCGTGTCGGAACTGCGTCGAACCGAGCAATACCTCGACGCCGTGCGAGAACTGCGATCATCTTCCGATTCGATCGAAACACTCGCCACCGCCAAAACACTGAATCCACGGATGCTCGAGAGTTGGGCGGAGTTTGTCGGCCTGGGCAGTCGGACGAAGCGAGAGGTCCCCGGCCTGTTTACGGACAAATTGGTGCGGGGGCAAGGCTACGACGCAATCAACGGCTGGGGAAGCGGTGCCACGCCAAGCCTGTTGACGAACAGTTCCAAGGAGCCTATCAGCTTTTTGACATTGACGGTGCCTGCACGTGGCGTGACGGTACACCCTTCGCCGACGCTCGAGTCGATCGTTGCATGGCGCAGCCCGCTCGACGGAAAGGTAACAATCGAAGGACTCGTGGCGGATGCAGATGACAAGTGCGGTAACGGCACTGCCTGGCGAGTTGAAATGTTGTCGACGGCGGGCGTCGCGCCGCTGGACAGTGGTGTGCTCGACAACGGGGGTGCGGCGCGCTTCAAACCGGACGGCGAGTTCGACGTAAAACGCGGCGATATCGTCTCGTTGATCGTAAACCCGCGCGACGGCAGTCATGCTTGTGATACGACGCACGTCGAATTGAAGCTGGTCGAAGTCGGCGGCAAAAAACGCGTGTGGGACTTGGCGCCGGATATCGTCGACAATGTACTCAGCGGCAATCCGCTTCCCGATGCTTATGGCAACGAGCGAGTCTGGCACTTCGCCGCCAGCGAAAGCACGCCACAAATCGAATCCTCGATCCCGCCAGGATCAACGCTCGCCACGTGGCGGGCCGCTGTCATCGATGGCAAGCCAGCTAGTGAGATCAACCAGTTTGCTCAAGCGGTTCAGGTGGTAGTGACGGCGGCGGATGCGGATTCGCTTGGTGATTTTGATAAGCAACTTTATTACCAAGTGACTGACTGGAAAGGCCCGTTGCGATGGGTGACGTCGAGTGAAGAGACTGCGTTTGATGCCAACGCCGGTTTTGGCCTCGATCCCGCCCAGTTTGGAAGGCATCCGAATGGATCTCTGATAGACGCCGCGAGTCTCTGTCTGCAAGCTCCTCGAGTGATCGAAGTGCGATTGCCTGCTGAGTTGGCGTCTGGTGCCGAATTCGTGACAACCGGTTCACTGCACGCAGAAACCGGCAAGGAAGGAAGCGTCCAGCTTCATGTGTTGACGACAAAGCCGGATGCACCGCCGGTGTCACTCGCGGTTCCAATCTTGGTGTCCGAGGGCAGCGAGGCGCAACAACGTGTTTCTGCGGCGATGCATGAATTCCGTACTCTGTTCCCTGCCGCGCTGTGCTACGCTCGAATTGTGCCCGTGGACGAAGTGGTCACATTGACTTTGTTTCATCGTGAGGATCACCACCTCAAGCGGTTAATGCTCGATGACCTTCAGGCTGCCGAATTAGATCGGTTGTGGGATGAGTTGTACTACGTCAGCCAAGAACCGCTGAAACTGGTTGTTGCACTGGAACAGATCACGCAATTTGCGACACAGGATCGGCAAGATCTGGTGCCGCAGTTCGAGGCACTCAAGGATCCGATTGGTAGGCGGGCTGTGAAGTTCAGCCAGCGGCTTGTTGAAACGCAGCCTGCGCACGTTAAGGACGTGCTCGAATTCGCTGACCGAGCGTGGTGTCGCCCGCTGACGGAAGCCGAGCAGCAATCGTTGCGTCATCTGTATCAGCAGTTGCGTGAGACCGAACTGCCACATGAGGATGCAATCCGCCTGACGCTCGCCCGCGTGTTGACCTCACCCGCGTTTTTGTATCGGCGGGAAAAGCCGGCGTCCGGCACCACACCCTCGCCAGTCAGCGACATTGAGCTCGCCAGCCGACTGAGTCACTTCCTCTGGTCATCGCTGCCGGATGATGAACTTCGCCGTGCGGCGCAAGCCGGTCGGTTGCACGACGAAGAGATTCTCGTTACGCAGACGCAACGCATGCTCGAAGATCCGCGGACCCGTAGGCTGGCTGTTCAATTTGCTTGCCAGTGGCTGCACGTACGAAACTTTGATCGCGATGCTGAGAAGAACGAGAAGCTCTATCCCGACTTCGCGGAGTTGCGGGACGACATGTACGAAGAAACCGTTCGCTTCTTCGAAGACATGTTTCGACATAACCGTTCGATTTTGAACATGCTGGACGCAGAGTACACGTTCGTGAACGAGGCATTGGCAAAACATTACGGCATCCATGGACCGAGCGGCAGCGAGTGGCAGCGCGTCGAACAGGTCCAGGTAAATGGCCGCGGCGGATTGCTCGGTATGGCGACCATTCTGGCGAGCCAATCGGGTGCGTCGCGAACGAGCCCGATCTTGCGAGGCAATTGGGTTTATGAAACGCTGCTTGGCGAACGGCTGCCGCGGCCACCTGCTGGTGTGCCTGTTTTACCCGACGAACCGCCGCAAGGGCTCACTGCCCGCAAGTTGATCGAGCAGCACAGCTCGGTCGAAGCGTGTGCAAAGTGCCATCTGAAGATTGATCCGTTTGGATTTGCGTTGGAACAATACGATGCCATCGGTCGATTGCGGCCGGTCGCGGTCGATACAACAACCACGCTCGCCGAGGGCCAGACGATCGACGGTATCGAAGGTTTGCGAGCCTATTTGTTGACCGATCGCCGCGATGACGTCATGCGACAATTCTGCCGCAAGTTGCTGGGCTATGCCCTCGGTCGCGAAATCCAGCTCTCGGATAGGCCATTACTTGATAGAATGATCCGTGAATTGGAGAAGAACGACTACCGATTTAGCGTCGCGGTCGAGTCGATCGTGCGTAGCGATCAGTTTCGCAAGATTCGCGGCGCGGAATGAGAGGATTTATGCTTCATCCTGAAACTCTCGAAGCCTATCGCCGCATGACGCCAAGTGAGCGTTTGCGATTGACGTTAGAGATGACTCGTGAAAATGGGCCAAGGTTTCGTGGTGCGCCTGAACTCGTCGAGGGACGATTTGAACTTCTTCGGACACAGAATGATGACCGTAACCGGCGCATGCTCGCAGCGATTGCTCGGCGCGCAAGAGCAATTGGATGATGCATCCATCCGACAATAGGCCGCTGAACTAGAGGTTGAGGACCGGTGGGATAATGTCATGTCCCAAATCTCAAAGGACAACTCAGGAGACCAAACATGAACGCCACACTACTTTCTCGTCGGACCATACTTCGCGGGCTTGGCGTTTCGATGGCCTTGCCGTGGTTCGAGTCGGTTCGGGCGTTTGCGGACGATACGCAGGATGCCGCGAAGCTCAACGAGCCGCCGACGCGGATGGCGATCCTGTTCTCTGGCTGCGGGTATCACCGGCACGAGTGGTGGGCCAAAGGCGAAGGCTCGCAAATGGAACTCGGCAAGGTTCTACATCCGTTGAACGAATTTCGCGACCGCATGGTCTTCATCCGCGGCTTGTACAACGCCGAGGCCTTGAAAGGAAACATTCACAGTTCGCAGACGGGCAACCTGTTGTCGGGTGCGCCGCTGTCCGCGGGCGGTACGATTCGGTCTGGAACCAGCGTCGACCAGGTCGCGGCTCAGCGAATCGGCCATCTAACGAAATTGCCGAGTCTCGTCCTGGGCTGCGAAAAGGCGAACCCTTCGGTCCACAAAAACTACTCGATGCTCTACAGCTCGCACATCTCGTGGAGCAGCCCGACGACGCCCACACCCTTGGAAGTGTATCCCGCGCTGGCCTTTGACCAATTATTCAAGGACAAGGCGGCGCGAGGCGACGAGAGTGTGCTCGACGCTGTGCTGTCCGATGCCAAGGACTTCCGTCGCGATATTAGCAAGCTCGACCAACAGAAGCTCGACGAGTATCTCAATTCGGTTCGCGAAGTCGAGCAGCGGATCGCACGAGCAGGCAAACGCGGCGAGTTACAGGGCTGGCGCCCGTCGCTGACCGAGCCCAACATGCCACGACCCAAAGACGGCTACCCACAGGACATCGTCGAGCACATGCGGCTGATGAGCGATATCCTCGTGCTCGCGTTTCAGACCGATACGACACGCATTTGCACCTTGAAGCTGAATAATGACCATGGCACCTTGCGATTCCCGCACCTGGGCGTCGATTACATGATTCATCACCTGCTGTCCCACAACGACACGGACGATTGGTTGAAGGTGAATCAGTTCTTCCTGGAACAAGTGGCTTACATTGCCCGTCGGCTGGATGCGATTCAGGAAGGCGAACGCACCGCACTCGATAACTCGATGGTCATGCTGTGTTCGAGCATGCTCAACGGCCATCACGACGCCACGCAGTTGCCGGTCGTCATGCTCGGCGGCGCCGGTGGCAAGTTGAAGTGTGGTCAGAATCTCGACTATCTCGGCAACGAGAACCGCCAGATGTGCCGCTTGTACCTCAGCATGCTGGACAAGATGGGCGTGCATCTGAACAAGTTCGGCGATGCCAGGGAGCCGTTGGCGGAAGTGTGATTGAACCACGAAAGGCACGAAAAACACGAAAGAAGGATCATTCACAACCTATGCGCAACTCAATTTCGTGTATTTCGTGCCTTTCGTGGTTGGCAATTCTTCTTGTGCTGTCTTCGGCAGCGGCCGCCGAAATCAATCTCAACGGCCACAAGTTCACCGTACCGGACGGGTTTCTGGTCGAGCACGTGGCCGGACAACCGTTGGTGGATCGGCCTGTCAGTGCCGACTTCGATGAGCGCGGCCGGTTGTACGTCACCGATTCTAGTGGCTCGAATGATCACGTTGACATCCAGGTCAAAGAGCGGCCGCACAAGATCCGGCGACTGGAAGATACGAACGGCGACGGCGTCTTCGACAAGAGCACCGTCTACGCCGACAAGCTGATGTTCCCGGAAGGCGCGTGCTGGTTCGATGGATCGCTATACGTCGCCGCACCGCCCGAAATCTGGAAGTTCACCGACGCGGATGATGACGGCGTCGCGGAGAAACGCGAAGTCTGGTTCGACGGCAAGACACTGACACATTGTGCTAATGATCTGCACGGGCCGTATCTCGGGCCGGACGGTTGGATGTACTGGTGCAAAGGTGCGTTTGCCGAGCAGACGCACGAGATCAACGGCAAGCCGTGGACAACGAAGGCGGCTCACATCTTCCGCCGCAGGCCGGAAGGCGGCCCGCTCGAACCGGTCATGACGGGCGGGATGGACAACCCAGTCGAAGTCGTCTTCACACCGGGCGGCGAACGATTCTTCACCACCACCTTCATCGTGCATCCGAATCAAGGTTTGCGCGACGGTGTGATTCACGCAGTGTATGGCGGTGCATACGGCAAGGACCACAGTGCGCTCGGCAACCATCCGCGGACCGGCGAGCTGATGCCGACGTTCTCCCATCTCGGCGCGGCCGCGCCCTGCGGCTTAGCACGCCTGGAATCGAACGGCCTTGGCGGCAGCTTTGCGAACAACCTACTGGCTTGCTTGTTCAACATGCACAAAGTCACGAGGCATGTACTCGTTAAACAAGGGTCAACATTTGCCTCCGAGACCAGTGACTTGCTGATCAGCGACAACCTCGACTTTCATCCGACCGACGTTTTGGAAGACGCCGACGGCAGCGTGCTGGTAGTTGATACCGGAGGCTGGTTCCGGCTGTGCTGTCCGACTTCGCAGTTGGAGAAGGCAGATGTGCTGGGCGGCATCTATCGAATTCGCCGAGCGGATTCCAAGCCGCCCGAAGACGCCCGTGGCCGGAAGATTGCATGGCAAACGCTCGACGACGAACGGCTGGCGGAACTGCTCAATGACGAACGCTTCGCCGTTCGCAATCAGGCCCGGCAGCAGATCGGCCAGAGAGGTGCGAGTGCCGTCGGTGCGCTGGCACGAGTCCTCGCGACTTCGAACGAGCCGCATCATCGTTTGCAAGTCGTCTGGGCATTGACGTGGATCGATGATCCGACAGCCCGCGCCGCGGTCCTCGGTGCGCTTGATGACACGGACGAAACCGTTCGGCAAGCGGCCTTGCACTCAATCAGCGTTCGCCGCGACAAGTTTGCGGCAGGGAAAGTTGCCGCGATGATCGAACAAGGGTCGGCGCACAATCGCCGCGCCGCGGCCGAAGCGTTGGGACGAGTCGGTTCCTCGACCGACGTTGCAAGACTGCTCGCAGCCGTGCCGGGTGCGATGTTGCAGGGCGGCGAGTCAGACGGCGAAGTCGATCGCTTCCTTGAACACTCGCTGATTTATGCGGCGATGGAACTTGACGCTCCCGACGCGCTGCGCCACTTTATTGGCTCAGACAACTCGCGAGTTCGCCGCGCCGCCCTGATCGCTTTGGACCAGATGCCCGGCGGCAGTCACTTGCTCCCCGCGGATATCCAACCGTTGTTGGCGTCCGACAACGAGTTGTTGAACGACACCGGCTGGTGGTTGGCGGAAAAACATCCCGATTGGGGTGACGTGGTTGTCGAGGCTTTGCGCCGCGAACTGCAGCATCCGCCGCAAGACGCGCGGTTGCTCGGACGGCTGGGCGAACGCTTGTCGCGATTCGCAGGTGCGGCTGCGGTGCAACAAGCTATGGCCAATGCGCTGCGAGATCCGTCAGCAGAGGATGCATTGCGCGTCGCGTTACTCGACGCCATGACTTCCAGCCGGCAGAAGCCACTGCCGGTCGCGTGGGCCAAGCCGCTCGACGATCAATTGTCCGGGTCGAGCAGCGTAGTTCGTGCAGCGCTGACAGCGTTGAGCGGACTGACCGACGGCAAGCTGGACGACAAGACCGTGTCGCGGCTCCGGCAGATTGCCGATGATGAGCAGGCAGACGCCGACATTCGTTTGCGATCGCTGAACGTGCTACCGGCAGGCTCGCGCCAGATCACGCCCGAAACGCTTGCGTTCGTCTGCTCGCAACTGACTGTCGACGCGAACGTCACCAATCGTGCGCTGGCCGTCGACCTGCTGACGTCCACACCGCTCGGCGCAGAACAGTTACAATTCATCGCCCGCCAACTGCCGCGAACCGGTGTGATGGAGTTGCAGCCGCTGATGGCAATGTTCGCCAAGTCGAAAGACGCCAGCGTGGGGCTTGTTCTTGTGGCTGCCCTGCTCGACGCGCCGGCTGCGACGTCGTTATTCCCCGACCGCTTACAACAACAGCTCGCTGGTTTCGGCGAGAGCGTCTCGGCTCAGGCCGAGCCGCTTATGAAGCGGATCGAACAAGAGAACCGGAGCAAGCTCCAACGCGTTGAAGAGATCCTGGCCTTACTGCCGCACGCCGATCTCCGCCGAGGCTTGCGAGTTTTTCAAAGCACAAAAGCGTCTTGCATCGCCTGTCACCGTCGCGGCTACATAGGCGGCAACATTGGACCCGATTTGAATCGCATCGGCCAAGTACGGCGCGAGCGGGATTTGCTGGAGTCGATCTTATTCCCTAGCCTCAGTTTCGTGCGTAGCTTCGAGCCGGTGACGATCGCCACGGACGACGGGCGAGTGTTCAATGGCGTGATCCGCGACGAGACGGACGCCACTCTCACACTGCAACTCGACGCCCAAAAGTCGATCCAGATCGCGAAATCGGCGATCGAGGAACGCCAGCCCGGCACTGTGTCGATCATGCCTGAGGGCTTGGAGAAGCAACTCACGCCGCAAGAGTTGGCTGATCTCGTGAAGTATTTGAAGGAAGGCTGATCGGTCACATGTGGAAGATTGAACCACGAAAGGCACGAAGCATACGAATGAAGAACTTGCGCGCATCCCTTCCGCGCCTTTCGTGGTTGGTGATTCTCCTGATCACTGGGTCTTTGTCGGTCGCCGACGAGAAGCTGACGTTTGAAAATCACGTGCTGCCGATACTCCACGCCAAGTGCCTCTCGTGCCACACGGGCGAGCAACCCAAAGCGAGTCTCGATCTCTCGACGCGCCGCGGCGTAATGCAGGGCGGCAAGTCAGGGCCGGCAGTGCGGCGCGCAGCGGCCGAATCGAGTTTATTATGGGAGCGGATTGCCGCCGGCGAGATGCCCCCGAAAGGTGAAAGGCTGACGGCGGAAGAAAAAGGGATCATCCGCAAGTGGATCAACGATGGAGCGATTGGCGAAGGATCCGACAACATTGATTCGGCTGTGGGGCCGACTGGCGAGGAGATCGGCGACGAGTCGCGACAATTTTGGTCGTTCCGCCCCCCGCAGCGAAATGGCTTGCCGATGGTCAATTCCGTGGACCTTGTCCGAAATCCGATCGATTACTTCATCCTCGATAAGCTCGAAGCTGCTCAGCTCGCACCGTCGCCCGAAGCCGACCGCCGGACGTTGATCCGCCGCGCGTATTTTGACTTGCTCGGCCTGCCGCCGGAACCGGAAGCGGTCGATGCGTTCTGCGTGGACGAGCGGCCCGATGCCTACGAACGGCTAATCGACGAGTTGCTCGCCAGTCCCGCCTACGGAGAACGCTGGGCGCGGCATTGGCTCGACGTGGCAGGCTATGCTGATTCGGCGGGCATCTTGTCGGAAGACCGCTTTCTGCCACTGGCCTATCGCTACCGCGACTATGTGATTCAGGCCTTCAACAACGACAAGCCGTACGATCGCTTCCTGCTGGAACAGATCGCGGGCGACGAGTTAGTCGATTACCGGCACCACTATGAAAACGACGACGCGCTCTCGGACGAGATCATCGAAGCGATTACAGCGACGGGCTATTTGCGAACCGCTCCCGATTCCAGCCGCCCGGATTTCTCGACGATCAAAAACGCCGACTCGCAATACTTCTACCCGACGATCAACGACACGATCCAAATTGTCGCCACGTCGGTGATGGGGATAACGCTGCAATGTGCCCGTTGTCACAACCACATGTTCGACCCGATCCCACAGGAAGATTTCTACCGTGTGCAAGCGATTTTCATGGGAGCGTATCGTCCCAGCCAGTGGATTCCCCAGATGGAGCGGCGGCTGACGACGCTGAGCAAGTCGCAGTTCGAGTCTGCCTCGCAACGCAATAAGGAAGTCGACGAGCAGGTGAAGAAGCTGAAAGGCGAACTCAGCACGCTCCGCGAGCGGTTCAAAACGAAGCGATTCGACGATCAGCTTGCCAAACTGGCCGAGAACATTCGCGAAGCTGTCCGCGTCGCCTTGACGACTCCGGCCGACAAACGCGACGAAGCGCAAAACAAACTTGCCAAACAGCACGCGCCGTTGCTGCAACCGGACGACAAGAAACTCGACGAGCTACTGCCGGCAGAGTATCCCGAATACATGACGTCACGTGATGCCATCAATGGACAGATCGCGGACGAGCAATCACGCCGGTACTTCTACGACGAGATTCGCGCCTTGTACGATTTACCCGGCGAAGTGCCAACTCCCTTCCTGCGCCGTGGGGATGCATTGACGCCCGGCCACGCTGTCGCGCCGGGCGCGTTGTCTGTGACCGAAGGTGTTGTGCCGTTTACGTGGAAGCGACCCGCCGCTGAAGCCGAGACCAGCGGTCGCAGGTTGGCATTCGCACGCTGGCTGACCGATCACCGCCATCCGTTGACTGCCCGCGTGATGGTGAACCGCATCTGGCGGCATCACTTTGGCCAAGGCATCGTCGCCACGCCAGGCGACTTCGGCCGCGCGGGTTCGCCGCCGAGCCACCCCGAGCTGCTCGATTGGCTGGCTGTCGAATTTGTCGAGAGCGGCTGGAGCATCAAGCAGATACACCGCCTGATCATGAACTCTGCGACGTATCGTCAGAGTTCGGTCACGGATTCTGCTGCCATGCCGCAAGCTGCCGATGTAGAGAACCGACTGTTGTGGCGGCAGCGGTTGCGGCGGCTGGAAGCGGAAGCCGTCCGCGATGCTGTATTGAGTGTCGCGGGAACATTGCGACAGCAGATGTACGGTCCGGCGATCGGGCTGCACGTTTGGCCTGACGGAGAAGTTACGGTTCATGATGACCTTGATCGCTATCGCCGATCGATCTATCTGCAAAACTTGCGGTTGCGGCCAGTGACAATGCTTAACGCGTTCGACCAGCCAGTAATCGAAATTAACTGCACCGAGCGCAGCCGTTCAACCGTCTCGACACAAGCCTTGACGCTGCTCAACAGCAAGATGATGACCGCTGCCGCAGATGCGTTTGCCGGGCGAGTGCTCGCGGCCGATGCCGAGGCTCCCCCAGCGAATGCCGTGCGGCTGGCTTTCGGCCGCGCGCCGGCGTCGAACGAGCTGCAAGCTCTGAACGGTTTCCTTGAATCGCAGCAGCGGTTGCACGCCGAGTCGCTGGGGGATTCGGCTTCACCTGAAGAAGCGCGGCACCGCGCTGTCGCCGACATGTGCCACATGCTATTAAGCGCGAACGAGTTTATCTACATCGACTGAGGACGTCCGGATGCACGACGAACGGTTACCACTCACGCGCCGCGAAGCCATTGCGCGATCGGGCAGGGGATTCGGCGGCTTGGCTTTGGCGGCGTTGCTGGGTGAAGCGAAACGCGCCGAAGCGTCGCCGACCGACTCGGTTGGCTATGACGTTCTGCCGAAGCGGTCGCACTTTCGACCTCGCGCCACCGCCGTTATTCAGCTCTTCATGCATGGAGGGCCGAGCCACGTCGATTTGCTCGACCCGAAACCTATGCTGAACAAGTACGATGGGACGCCGCCGCCCGGAGAAGTCACGGATGATGAAGCCCGTACGACGTATCTACTGGCCAGCCCGTTCAAGTTCCGCAAGTACGGCGAGAGCGGTCTCGAATTCTCGGAGATCCTGCCGAATACCGCTCGGCATGCCGACGAGATCGCAGTGATCCGTTCAATGTTCGGCGAGCATCGCAACCACGAACAAGCGATCTGGCTGGCCAACACGGGATTGATTCGCAGCGGTCGGCCCTACGTCGGCGCGTGGGCCGCGTATGGCCTCGGCACTGAAAATCAAAACCTCCCCGCGTATATCGCGTTGCCCGATCCAAAAGGCCTACCGGTCGACGGCGTCCGTAACTGGAGCAGCGGTTGGTTGCCGCCCGTTTTCCAGGGAACACCCTTCCGTGCCGAAGGCGTAGCGCTGCCGAATTTACAGCCGCGAACGCCGCGTGCGCCGCAAGTAGAACGCGGACGTATGGAGTTGCTTTCCATGTTGAACCAGCGTCACAAAGCGGCACGTCCCGGCGAATTGGAACTCGATGCGCGGATCGCGAGCTTTGAACTGGCGGCTCGCATGCAGCTCTCAGCAACCGATGCGCTCGACCTGTCGCAAGAGACCGCGGCCACACATCGCTTGTACGGTTTAGACCAGGACAAGACGCGGTCGTATGGCCGGCGATGTTTAATGGCCCGCCGGTTGGTCGAACGGGGCGTGCGATTCGTGCAACTTTTCATGGCTGGCCAGCCGTGGGACACTCATAACCAAAACGTGGCTGGGACGCGGAATTGTTGCGAGCAGACGGACTTGCCGATCGCCGGTTTGCTTACCGACTTGCGGCAGCGCGGACTACTCGATACTACGCTGATACAATGGGGCGGTGAGTTTGGTCGCACACCCGCCGCCGAGCAACGCAACAGCAACGAGCCCGGCCGCGAAGGACGCGATCACCATCCGTATGGCTTCAGCATTTGGCTGGCCGGTGGAGGCATCAAGGGCGGCCAAGCTCACGGAGCCACTGACGATTTCGGATACCGCGCGATTATCGATCGCACCCAGACCGCCGATCTTCACGCCACCATCCTGTACCTGCTCGGACTGGATCATGAACGCTTGACGTTCAGCCATAATGGCCGCGACGAGCGGCTGACAGATGTTTACGAAGCGCGTGTGATCGATCCATTGATTGCGTAGCGAATTGATGCGACAAGATGTTTCGAGTAACTGGATCGAAGATGACTGATCCGCGAAAAACGCGAATGGAACGAATGGGCACGAAGGTCGCTCATGGCTTGTGTTGCTATTTGATCTTGTTCTGCCTTTCTTGCTTCGCAATTCTTCTTTCCTCGCCTTCTTCTTTCGCGGGTGACGCGGACCCGTTCGCGTTTTTTGAGAACGAGGTTCGTCCGTTGCTGGTAAACCGCTGTTACAAGTGCCACAGCGGTACGAAAGCTGGCGGGGGACTGTCGCTCGATACGGCGGAGGGGTGGCAGAAAGGCGGAGAGAGCGGCCCGGCGATCATTGTTGGAAATCCTCACGACAGCCTCGTGATCGAGGCGATCAACTATCGCTCGCTGGAGATGCCTCCTCAAGACGCAGGCGGCAAGTTGTCTGCTGAGGAGATTGCCGTTCTTACGAAATGGATCGCCGATGGAGCGCCCGATCCGAGAAAGTCACCTCGTGCCTTGGGCGGAATGACTCGTGAACAAGCGGGTTCATGGTGGGCGTTTCAGCCTTTGCCTCAATGTGATACCGATCCAACGTCAGCGGATATCGACGCGTTCATCGATGCCAAGCTTGTTGAGCACTCGTTGGACGCGGTGGGGCCCGCCGACAAACGCACGCTCATACGTCGCGCCACGTACGGCCTCACTGGCTTGCCTCCTACGTCCTCGGACGTCGAATCGTTTGTCGCGGATGATGGGGCGGATGCATTCGACAAAGTGGTTGAGCGACTGCTTGAATCCCCTCAATACGGAATGCAATGGGGCCGACATTGGCTGGATGTCGTCCGCTATGCGGATACGGCCGGCGAGAACACCGATCGGCCTCTGCCACATGCTTGGCGGTATCGCAACTGGGTGCTGAATGCCTTCCAAGGCGATATGCCTTTCGATGAATTCGCTCGCCTACAAATCCGTGGTGATATCGCAAATCCAGAGTCGGCGGATTTGCCGCAGGATGAAGGTATCATTGCTACCGGCTATCTGGCGATCGCGCGGCGCTTTGGTCACGATATTGATAAGGATATCCACCTGACGTATGAAGATGTCATCGACAACCTTGGCAAGAATTTTCTTGGGCTATCGCTCGGTTGTGCGCGTTGCCACGATCACAAGTACGATCCGGTTACTTCAAGTGACTACTACGCGCTGTATGGCATCTTTGCCAGTACACGGTTTTCGTTCCCCGGTTGTGAACCGAAGGGACAGCCGCGCGACTTGATCCCGTTGTTCGAAACGTCTGCAGTCGATGCGTTGATGGCCGACTACGAACAGCAAGTGACAGCATATGAACAGCGGTTGCAGGCGTCGGCGAAGGAGTCACAACGGCTGAAGCAATTGGCAGTCGCATCTTCCCGCGTGTTGACTGAATCCACAGTCGGCGAGGGTGGATCAGTTCCCCTGCATCAACATGGTGACGAGGCACTCGATCGCATCGCTTTGCGAAAGGGCGAAGTGCTGCAACTGACTGTTTTGCCAAACGGAAATCATGGAGCCGACACCACACGCGTGGAACTGACATTCAAGCATCTTGGAACGCAGTCGCGATGGGATGTTTCGGAGTTGATTCCGCGGTTTACGCAAGCTGGGCCGGCCATCCAGCAGAACGACGCGACGTGGTGTCTGTTAGATGTGACCGACGGCCCAGTTTATTTGCACGAAAAGAAGGAAGCCATCAACGGCCAGCGGGGCTTGAATGGGTGGTCGATCGGTGACACCCCGTCTTCGATCGTGAACGCGTCGAGCGAGCCAGTTGCCGTCTGGACGACCCTACCACCTACTTCGTTCTTCGTGCATCCCGGCGTCGGTCGGAATGTTGCAGTTGCCTGGGTTTGTCCCGAGGATGGTGAGTACCAAGTCCAAGGTGTCGTCAGCGATGCGCATCCGGCTGGCCTGGATGGCGTCTCGTTTCGGTGTGAACACATTGCATCTTCGGAGTACGGCGACGGTCTTATCGCCTTGGGTGAATTGTCCTTGGCCAATGCAGCCCCGCGCCCGACGCCGCCCGCGATACCTGTCGCGTATGCCGTCGCGGAAGCGGAACCCAAGGACGAACATATCCAGCTGCGCGGCGATCCAGAACAGCTTGGCGAAGAAGTTCCTCGCCGCTGGCTGTCAGCATTCGGCGCCCAAGCCGTTTCCACGGATGGTGGCAGTGGGCGGCGGGAGTTGGCAGATTGGGTTGTCGAGCATCCGCTGTTCGCTCGCGTGATGGTCAACCGTATTTGGCAATGGCATTTCGGGCACGGAATTGTCGCCACACCGAACGATTTTGGGTCGCGAGGTGAGGCGCCGACGCATCCCGAGTTACTCGACTGGCTAGCCGCCCAGTTTCGCGCCGGCGGCTATCGAATCAAGCCGATCCATCGGTTAATCATGAACTCGGCCGCTTATCAACGCAGTAGCACCACGAACACAATGCACGTCGAGTCCGATCCCGATAACCGCTGGTTGTCTCGCTTTACGCGGCGTCGCTTGACGGCGGAAGAGATTCGCGACAGCCTCCTGGCGGCCAGTGGCCAACTCGATCTTTCTGTGGGCGAGGCTCACCCGTTTCCTCCGGAAGCAAGTTGGACTTTCACACAGCACAACCCGTTCAATGCGATTTACGAGACGAACCGGCGGAGCGTTTTTATGATGGTACAGCGGCAGCAGCGTCATCCATACCTGGCCTTGTTTGACGGCGCCGATCCGAATTCCAGCACCGCGACGCGGCAAACGACGACCGTCCCGACTCAGGCACTGTATTTCCTGAATGCTCCCTTCTTTCACGACCAGGCGACGGCACTCGCAGAATTGACCGAACATCAAGTTGAGGATGCAACTCGCACCGAGTTTATCTTCGACCGCCTGTTTCAACGCGACCCAACAACGTCAGAGCGTGAGGCAACAGCGACATTTCTCGCGAACTATCCGGGAACGCTCCACGAAAAGTGGTCGGCTTATGCTCGTGTGTTGATGGCTTCGAGTGAGTTTCTCTATATCGACTAAGGCGACCAAACGTCTCATGCAACCTGTGTTCAAAGCTCGCCGATCATTTCTTCGTTCAGCGGTTACCGGCTCGCTGCTCTTTCCAGGGATCATCGAACAATTGCTGGCGGATGACCGAGATCCGCTGGCGATGCGCGCGCCGCACTTTCCGGCTCGGGCAAAGAATGTGATCTTCTTGTTCATGACGGGCGGCGTGTCGCACGTCGATACATTTGATCCGAAGCCAGCATTGCATCGGGATGTTGGCAAGGAGATCAAGGCAGATCATCCCGAGATCAAGGATCGTCCTGGCTATGAGCGGATTTATTTGAAGCAGCCGCAGTGGACGTTTTCGCCGCATGGCAAGTGTGGCACGGAAGTCAGCGAATTGTTTCCTCACGTTGCAACGTGCGTCGACGATATCGCCATGATCCGTTCGATGCACACGTCGCATTCAAATCACTACAACGCCACGCTAGGGATGCACACAGGCTCTTTCGCATTTTCAAGGCCAAGTCTCGGAGCGTGGGTCAGCTACGGCCTGGGCTCTGCGAACCGTAACCTTCCCGGCTTCGTCGTCATCGCACCGAGACAGACTTATGCCGGAACGCAGGTGTACGCGAATGACTTTCTTCCTGCCGCGCATCAGGGCACGCTGGTCGTACCTGGTCCCGAACCGATCGCGAATATCAAACCGCAAGTCCCTATCGATCGGCAGAGGTTCGAGTTGGAAGCTTTGCAAGCGATAAATCGATCCCACCTTGACGCTCGAAATCACGACTCAGAATTATTGGCACGCATGCGATCCTTCGAAACGGCCTTTGGCATGCAGATGGCTGTCCCCGATGCCTTTGACTTCTCGAAGGAGACGACGACCACGCTCAATGACTACGCGTTGCAAGCTGGACAGACTACGGGGTTTGGCTGGCAGTGCCTTGCTGCTCGGCGACTGGTCGAACGAGGCGTTCGCTTCGTGGAACTGATCGACACCGGTTCCTCAGGAAACTGGGACGCACATGGTGACATGATGACGCATGTTGGTCTTGCGAAGAATGTCGACCAACCAATTGCTGCGTTGTTGAAGGATCTTAAAACGAGGGGGCTGCTGGACGAGACATTGGTCGTGTGGACAACCGAGTTCGGTCGCACGCCCTTTAACAACCGAGCGGATGCCAAAGGCCGTGAGCATCATCCGTGGGCATTCACATCTTGGTTGGCCGGAGCAGGCGTGAAACCGGGGATCGTGCATGGAGCAACCGACGAGTATGGTCTCCGCGCCGTCGAGCAACCCGTTCACGTCCACGACTTCCATGCCACGATACTGCACTTAATGGGATTCGATCACGAACGATTGACCTTCCGCCATGCGGGACGCGACTATCGATTGACCGATGTGCATGGCGAAGTGGTGTCTGACGTGATTGCGTAGATAGGTTGCCAGAAAAGTGATCGTAGCGGGGTCGGGAGTCTTTTTTCGGATCAAGTAATTTGTCCTGTTAAAAACCTTCTCGTCGAAAGCGACTCTCGACGCGTTCACACCATTCGAGTCCTGAGGATTACGTTCGCAGGTTCGCCGAAAATCGACTATCATGGAGCGGTATTCTCCGCCGGTTGCCAACTGTACTGCCAGTATGCCGCACGCCATGAGACCCGCCCTCGCAATCACTTCGCTCGCGCTGACCCTGGTCGTCTCGACAGCAAAAGCTGCTGAGGATGAAATCAATTTCGAGACGGAAATTCGACCACTATTGCTTGCTCGGTGCGGCGAGTGCCATGGCGCGAAAGTACAAAAAGGGAGCCTTCGGCTCGACGCCCGACACGGGGCGTTCAAGGGTGGGGACAGCGGCGAAGTGATCATCCCGGGAAAAAGTAGCGAGAGTGAACTGTTGCGTCGCGTTGCAAGCGATGACGAGGACGAACGAATGCCGCCGGAGGGAAGACCGCTGACGCGGATGGAGATCGATTTGCTCAGACGCTGGATTGACCGCGGTGCCGTGTGGCCCGAATCCGACTACGATCGCGAGGCGAAACAAGACCCGCGATTAGACCACTGGGCCTTTCAACCGCTGGGAAAAGATGAAAGTAAAAGGCTTAAGGAGAAGGGGCGAAATCCGATCGATATTTTGATCGAAGCGAAGCTGAATGAGCACGGCCTTACCTTTGCGCCCGAAGCAGAACGCCGAACTTTGATTCGGCGGCTGTCGTTTGACATGTTGGGTTTGCCGCCCGAGCCCGAAGAAGCAAGGCGATTTGAAGCGAATGAAGACCCGAAGGCATGGGAAAGATTAGTTGAAGAGATGTTGAAGAGTCCGCGCTACGGCGAGCGTTGGGCGCAGCATTGGTTGGATATCATTCGATACGCCGATACGCACGGCTTTGAGGTCAACACACCTCGCGAGAACGCTTGGCCCTATCGTGACTATGTTATTCGCGCGTTCAATGAGGATAAACCTTATGATCAGTTTATCGTCGAGCAGTTAGCCGGCGACGCTTCTCAGGCGGATGAAGCAACAGGCTTTCTTGTCGCCGCGGCAGTCCTGCTGCCCGGCCAGATCGGTAAAGACGAAGAGTCCAAACGGCTCGCGCGCCAAGACGCACTCGACGAAATCATTCAAGGTACGGGCGCGACATTGCTTGGCCTGACGATCGGTTGTGCTCGCTGTCACGATCACAAGTTCGATCCGATCACACAACGCGACTATTATGCGATGCAGGCCTTCTTCGCCGGTGTCGACTATGGAGATCGTGAGATCAAAGATCGCGACCTTGTTGAGCGACGAGCAGAGATTGCAAGCGTGGCAGCGAGGATTGGAGAGATCGAGCGCACACTTCAAGTCCGCCCGCCCATCGATTCACGGAGAAATGATGAGTACATCGCCCCGGTTACGGCAAAGTTCTTTCGCTTCACCACATTGGAAACAATCGACGACAACAAGCACGAGCCCTGTATTGATGAACTGGAAATCTATTCGACGAGTGATCCTTCGCGAAACGTAGCCCTGGCAGAATACGGCGCGACGGCGACATCGTCGGGAAACTATTCCGAAACAGGCAAGCACCAGTTGCGACACGTGAACGATGGTCGGTACGGGAACGATCGTAGTTGGATCTCGAATGAACACGGGGGCGGCTGGGTACAGATTGAACTGAATGTGCCCGCCGAGATCGATCATGTTGTGTGGGGGCGAGACCGTGAAGGAAAGTTCAAGGACCGCCTTCCCGTTCGTTACAAGATTGAGGTCTCACTGGATGCCGACTCGTGGCAGCTTGTGGCAAGTCACGCGGGTCGCATCCCAATGGGAACACCTTCGGATAAAATACGCGAATTGATGCGTGACCGTCCGCCGAACCCGGAGATCGACCTTTCGAGCCTCCTTGTTGAACTCGACCGACTCAAGGCGCGAAAGCAGCAACTCGAGACGCCGCGGCTAGTTTACGGCGGGAACTTTCGCCAACCAGACACCACTTATGTGCTTCGCCGCGGAGACCCGGAACAACGCGTCGGCGAGATCTCGCCTGCTGTGCCGATTTTCCTGTCGCACGATGTCCAGCTGCGAATAGGGTCACAATCCGAGCAAGATAGGCGACTCGCTTTGGCGCGTTGGATTGCCTCGCCCGACAATCCACTCACCGCCCGCGTCATGGTGAATCGGATTTGGATGTATCACTTTGGACAGGGACTCGTCGCGACGCCCAGCGATTTCGGGCTGAACGGCTCGCGGCCGTCACATCCGGAGTTGCTCGACTGGTTGGCTGGGGAGTTCGTTCGCAGCGGTTGGTCCATCAAACACATGCATCATTTGATTCTCTCGTCGCAGACCTATCGCCAGTCGCATCGAATCGATTCGCAGGCCGGGAATATTGATCGCGGTAACAAGTGGTTGTGGCGATTCGCTTCGCGACGACTCGAAGCCGAAGCGATTCGCGACAGCATGTTGGCTGTGAGCGGCGAACTGAACTTGACGATGGGCGGTCCTGGATTCGACTTCTTCAAGTCACGAGGCGGCTTGAGCGGGTTTCCCCCCGTCGACGAGTTTGGTCCGGGCCAGTTTCGGCGCATGATCTATGCCCATAAAGTCCGCATGGAGCCGGTTCCTGTTTTTGGTGCGTTCGATTGCCCGGATGCCGGGCAAGCGACGCCTCTGCGCAGCCAGTCCACGACAGCCATCCAGGCTTTAAACTTGTTCAACAGCTCATTCGTTGTCGAGCGCGCCGAGGCATTCGCGAACCGCGTCGAAAAGGTCTCTGGCGGCGATACGAATCGCGAGATTGAAACTGCGTTCGAGTTTGCCTTAGGCAGAGTGCCATCTAATGTCGAACACGAAGCGTCGTCCGAAGTCGCAAAGCAATACGGTCTCGCGGCGCTTTGCCGAGTGTTGTTCAATAGCAACGAGTTCCTCTTCCTGCCTTAAGCAACGCGATGATTGAATCTAGGCCGAACCTACTAACACATGCCGGTCGACACCTGCTGTCGCGACGACACTTCTTTGGACAGACCGTTTCCTCGCTCAGCGCCGTTGCCTTGACGCAGTTGCTCGCGCAGGAACGCCTGTTGGCGTCGGAAAGCTCGCCGCGTTTGCATATCGACCCTTCGAATCCTCATGCGCCGCGGAAGCCCCATTTTTCGCCTCGAGCCAAAAGTGTCTTGGTAATCTTTTGCGCAGGAGCTTGCAGCCAACTAGAGACTTGGGACTACAAACCGGAATTGATCAAGCAAAACGGCAAGCCATTGCCTGGCGGTCCGTCGGTGACATTTCAAGGTCCGGCGGGCGACTTGGCGCAACCACAATACAAGTTTCGACCCCGCGGCGAATGCGGCAAGAAGGTGTCGGATATGATTCCGCACTTGGGCGAGTTGGTCGACGACTTCGCCTTCATTCACACGCTGACCAGCAAATCAAATACGCACGGACCGGCCGAGAATTTTCTATCGACTGGCTTCGTGCAAGATGGTTTTCCGAGCATCGGTGCGTGGCTGACTTACGCTCTCGGCACGGAGAATCAAAATTTGCCGGCTTTCGTGGCGATTCCCGATCCACGCGGTGTTCCCCAAGCGAGTGTTAACAACTGGGGACCTGGCTTCTTGCCTGCCGTGTTTCAAGGCACACCGTTCAGCAGTAGTCAACCGATTCTGAACTTGCTTCCACCGCCGTCGATCTCGCCCGACAGCGATGTTGCCGCGCGTGAATTGTTGCGTGTGATTAACGGCGAGCATCTAAAGCAGAATCCAGGCGACAGTGACCTTGCAGCGCGAATTGCCAGCTATGAACTTGCGGCCAAAATGCAGCTATCGGTGCCGGAGATCAGCGATTTGTCGTCCGAGCCTGGACACATTCTCCGGATGTACGGCGCCGACGATACGGAAGACGACCTGAAGGCCGGTTATGCACGGAACTGCATTCTCGCTCGCCGATTGGTCGAGAAGGGCGTTCGATTCGTCCAACTTTTCAATGGCGCGTACGCCAGCGGCGGAAAACTTAATTGGGATGGGCATCAGGCGTTGCGCGAACAGTACGACACACACGGTCGCATCATGGACCAGCCGTCTGCCGCACTGATTCGCGACTTAAAGCAACGCGGCTTGCTTGACAACACGCTCGTGGTCTGGTGTACCGAATTTGGGCGGATGCCAATGTTTCAAAAAGGCGCGAAAGGCCGCGACCACAATCCGAATGGATTTACCGCTGTGCTGGCTGGCGCGGGTGTAAAGCGAGGAGTCAGCTACGGAGCGACTGACGAGTTGGGGTTCAAAGCGGTCGAGAACGTCTCGTCAGTTCATGACCTAAATGCGACGATCCTCCATCTGTTGGGGCTGGATCACGAGCGGTTGACGTTCCGAAACAACGGCATTGACCGGCGTTTGACCGATGTGCATGGCCACGTAATTCGTGAGATACTGGCGTGAGGTCGCAGCTACTTCAGAAACACTTCGCGAAGCGGAATTTGATACGTTAACCCGTTCACGCGTCCATTTAGCCCAATTGCAGGAGACTAAACCATTAGTGCCCACACACTTGATCTAGCAACCGGCGACAAATTGCCTTCCGTTGGCCTGGGGCTTTGGAAGATCGATAAAAGCCTGACTGCGGATGTCGTGATCAACGCTGCCGAAATTGGCTATCGACACTTCGATTGCGCCTGTGATTACGGTAATGAAGTGGAAGTAGGAAACGGCTTGCAACGAGTGTTGCAAGCGGGGGCGGTCTGCCGAGATGACTTGTGGATCACTTCCAAGCTCTGGAACACGTACCATCGTGCCGAACACGTGCGTCCCGCCACGGAACAAACGCTCCGTGACTTGCAACTGGATTATCTCGATCTTTACCTCATCCACTTCCCAATTTCATTACGGTTTGTTCCGTTCGAGGACAGATATCCGCCGGAGTGGTTTTTTGATCCGAGTGCAGAATCCCCTCGCCTCGAACTAGATCCGGTTCCCATCCAGGACACTTGGCGGGCGATGGAAGGCCTAGTCCGCGATGGGCTGGTGAAGAATATTGGTGTTTGCAACTTTGGAACGTCGTTGCTTCGCGATCTACTTTCGTATGCAGAAATTCGCCCCGCCGTCTTGCAAGTTGAATCGCATCCCTATCTGACCCAAGACAAGCTCCTGCGATTCTGTCGAGAGGAGAATATCGCGGTCACGGCCTTTTCGCCTCTTGGTGCTCAGTCTTATTTTTCTCTGAACATGGCACAGGAAAGCGAATCTGTCCTCGAGCAAGAGGCAATCAAAGAAATTGCCGCACATCACGGTCGCACTCCGGCGCAAGTAGTATTGCGATGGGGTGTCCAGCGAGGCACAGCAATCGTGCCGAAGAGTTCTAGGCCGGAGAGGCTACGCGAAAACATTGCGCTATTTGACTTCGAGCTTGGGAACGACGAAATGACGGCGATCAGTGCCCTAAACCGGAATCGTCGTTTCAATGATCCTGGAGATTTTTGCGAAGCAGCCTTCAATACGTTTATGCCTATTTACGAGTAGGCTAATCGAACTTCTTGGAAGTTGATTCTGCGTAGCATTGCCAGGACGATGATTCCGGTGAATCCAGCCACAAAGACACGACTTTTGAGATTTGACGAACCGTCGCATCGATGCTTATATGAAAACGGAGCGTAACTTTATGCATCGATGTTTGATCTTGAGTCTCGTCGGAGTTGGTGCTTGTACCGTTCTGTTCGCTGCCGAATCGCCGGGCCTTAATGCTCTAGTTGAGTTGTTGGGCGCCAGTGACGATGCACAACTGCAGAGCGATATTCTAACGGGTATCGCGGAGGGTCTTGAAGGACGTCGCCGAGTCGATATGCCAGCAAGTTGGCCTGCGACCTCAGTTAAGTTGCAGCAGAGTCCAAGCCGCGAAGTCCGAGACAGGGCGATTCAACTTGCCCTTGTTTTTGATGATCCTGACGCGGTACGCGTGTTGCGTGATCGGGTGGTCAATGCGGAAATTCCGGTCGAGGATCGCGAACGTGCCATCGAACTGTTGGTTGCGAAGAGGGAACCGGGACTTGATCAGTTGCTTCTCTCGCAGTTGTCGGATCCCGCGACGCGCCGTCCCGCCCTGCGAGGTCTGGCCGAATACGATCATCCGAAAACCGTCGCGACGATACTGGATAACTACGCCAGTTTTGATCCGGCTGCGGTCCAAGACGCACTGCAAACCTTGGCCTCGAATCGCGTCTGGGCCGCTGGACTCCTGGACGCGATTGAATTGGGCAGTATTCACTCCGCGGACTTAAGCGCTTTTACTGTGCGTCAACTTCATAACCTCGGAAATAAAGAACTTGCCGAGCGAGTCAAACGATTGTGGGGCGAGGTTCGGGCGACGCCCGCAGACAAGGCGAGGCTTATCGGCAAGTTCAAGCGGCAACTCACCCGTGAGGCGCTCCTCGACGCCGATTTGTCAGCTGGCCGAGAGCTCTTCGGCCGCACTTGTGCGAGCTGTCATCAATTGTTCGGCGAGGGAAAACGCATTGGGCCAGACCTCACAGGCTCGCAGCGCACGAATCTCGACTACATCCTGGAGAATCTGATTGATCCTAGCGGGGCAGTTTCTCGCGACTATCAGATGCACGTGATCGTCACAAACGCGGGAAGAGTGATTACAGGTTTGCTACTGAGTGAGAATGAGCAGGCGCTCACTCTGCAAACGGTCAATGAGCGAATTATTGTTCCGTTGAACGAGATCGATGAGCATTCGCTATCGCCGTTATCGATCATGCCGGACGGGCAATTGCAAAAGCTGTCGCAAGAGGAAGTGCGAGACCTAATCGCATATCTTGGAAGTCGCTCTCAGGTCGACACCCCCCAAGACTAAAGGCTCGTCGGTGAATTCGGCGACGCGGAGGATCGCTCAGCGTGCCAGACGTTCGATGAGCGACGACAACTCCGAGGGGATCGGCTTGTGTTCGGCATAAGTGTCCTCAAAAGGTGTGAGCGTTGGTTGCCCGCCGACAATGCCAGCCATCATACCCGTGTGACCTTCAAGGATCGATTGAACCGCAAAATCACCGACTGAACTGGCCAGAATGCGGTCCTCCGGTGAGGGTGAACCGCCGCGTTGCAAGTGCCCGAGGATTACACAACGCGTGGAGAACGGATTGCCCGCGGCTTTCAGTTCTTCGTTCAACTTGGCAGCATCTCCTTCTTCGTCGCCCTCAGCCACAATCATCATGACGGAAGTCTTTCCGCGTGCTTTCAGTTCATGCAGATCCCGGACAATCGCGGGGATGTCCGTTTTCGTCTCCGGAATACACACACACTCGGCACTTGCGGCCAAAGCGGTGTGAACGGCGATGAATCCACTGTGTCGCCCCATCACTTCGACCAAAAACATGCGTTCGTGACTCTCGGCCGTATCGCGAATCTTGTCGACGGCTTCGACAGCCGTCTGAACGGCTGTTGAAAATCCGATCGTGAAATCCGTTCCCATCAAGTCGTTGTCGATCGTACCGGGACAACCGACGATTCGCCCACTCCAGTGCTTTGCGAGATCGACCGCCCCGTGAAAGGTCCCATCGCCGCCAATCGGGATCAGGGCGTCGATCCTGTGCTTTGCCAGATTCGCAACAGCCTTGAACTGTCCTGCATCAGTACGGAATTCTGGGCTCCGACTGCTGCGAAGGAAAGATCCACCGAAGCGAGCCCACCCGGAAACGCTGCGGAGTGACATGGTCGGCTCACTCGCTTCCGTCACAAAGAAATCTTCGTCGAGCAAGCCTTGATAGCCGCGGTTGATTCCGACGACTTCATGACCATCCGAGATCGCTCTACGAACGACCGCTCGAATACAAGCGTTCATGCCCGGAGCGTCGCCGCCACTGCAAAAGACTCCGATTCTCACGCGACACCTCTTCATCGTGACAGCAGTTTATTGACAGCCGGTCTAACGTCCGTTAAACCCAACGTCGGTTCTACCGAGGGCCGACCGGTTATTCAATGGGATTTAATGCTACGGTGGTGATGATGAGCGTATTCGATCGCTTTCGCCTGGACGGCAAACGGCTATTTATCACAGGCGGCAGTCGTGGGCTCGGACGCGAGATGGCGTTGGCAATTGCTGATGCCGGAGCCGATGTGATCCTGGTCGGAAGAGACCTCGATAGTTTGCACAAGACAGCCGACGCCATTCATCAGTTGGGGCGTGAGGCAATACCGTTGCAAGCCGACCTGAGCGATATGGGGGCGTGCGAAGCGGTTTGTGAGCGAGCAGTCGCAGAACATGGTCCGATCGACATTCTGATCAATAATGTAGGCGGCCGGCGCGAGAATATTCCGACTGAGGAAATGCCGTTAGAGAAGTGGCGCGAACTAATGGATCTGAATCTGACCAGCGTTTTTCTGTGTACGAAAATCATCGGGCGTGAGATGATCGCGCGGGGGCAGGGCGGTCGCATTATCAACATCTCGTCGATTAATGCGTTTGTCGCCGGAAAGTTAATTCGCGGTCGGCATTACGAAACTGCGAAGGCGGCGATTGTTCAGTTCACTCGCGCCACCGCCGTTGATTGGGCCGAGCATAGAATTACGGTCAACGCGATATGCCCAGGCGGGTTTATGACGGAACCGAACGTCCGATGGTCGAAGCTTCATCCCGAGGTAATTGCCAGTTTTCGTCAGCAGATTCCTATGGGAGATCATGGCCAACCCGAAGACCTTGGCCCCCTGGCAGTTTACTTGGCAAGTGATGCCTCGCGATACATGACCGGCGCATCTTTGGTGATCGACGGTGGATACACGCTGTGTTAGCCGAGTTTAAGCGACTGATTTTCGAACAACCAATTTGCCTCAGCCGAGAAAGGCTCCCGAGGCGGTTGCGTTCCGAGTAGAATGGGCTTCTGCGCCGAGTCCCCGCCTGAATCTATCACACCCCAAAGCCATCCTCCGGGAGAGACAAATGTTTCGCACGCTCATTGTTTTAGTAACCTGTTGCCTGTTGACCCATTCCGCTTCCGCCGACAATTGGGCACAGTGGCGCGGTCCCGCATTGAACGGAGTCGCCAAAGGTACGGACTTTCCGACAAAGTGGAGCCAGACAGAAAACGTCTTATGGAAAGTTCCAATGCCGGGGCGCGGTGCTTCGACACCGATCGTTTGGGAAGACCGAATCTTCTTGACATGCGGGATCGACGGCAAGAATACCGTGCTCTGCTACGACCGTGATGGGAAAGAGCTATGGCGAACCGCGACCGGAACCGAACGAGCCGGCAAGCACAAGAAAGCAAGCGGTAGCAATCCGTCGACGAGTACGGATGGGAAGCATGTCTTTGCCTACTTTAAAAGCGGTGACTTGGCGTGCCTCGATTTTGACGGCAAGGTCGTCTGGCATCATCAACTGGCCTACGATCCGGAATCACTGTGGTGGGATCTGGGCAGTTCGCCTGTGCTGACAAAGGAGTTTGTCGTGGTGGCGGTCATGGTCACGGGGCCGTCCTACGTGGTTGCCTTTGACAAGGCAACGGGCAAACAGGCCTGGAAGACCGATCGCAACGTGCCCGCACCAGTCGAAGCGGCGCAAAGCTATTCAACACCAGCCGTAGTTGTTGATGCGGACGGCAAAGAAACGATCTATGTCCTGGGCGCTGACTACGTGACAGCTCATGATGCGAAAGACGGAAAAGAACTCTGGCGCGTTGGTAGCCTCAACCCAACGCAAGATGGCTACTTCCGCTCGATCTGCTCGCCAGTCGTTTCGGATGGTATCGTCATTGCGCCATACGCTCGTGGCAAGACGATCACGGCGATACGTACAGGGGGAAGCGGCGACGTGACAAAGTCGCATGTGTTGTGGACGAAGGAAGGATTGGGAGCCGATGTGCCGACGCCGATTGCAGTGGATGGCAAGGTGTATGTTTGCACCGATGGCGGCGAGTTGGCATGTTTGGATATTAAAACGGGTCAGGAGTTGTGGCGATATGAGGTCGAAAAAAATCGCAACAAGTTTACTCCATCACCGATTTTGGCCGACGGCAAGCTCTATCTGACTCGCGAAGATGGCAAGACGTTTGTTGTGTCGCCGGGAGATAAGCTAGATGTGCTGGCAACCAATGAGGTCGAGGAGTTTACCGTCGCGACGCCAGTCTTCGTCGATCACCAAATCTTGCTCAGAACGTACGACCATTTGTATTGCATTGGCAAATGAGAGAATGCTCGTGCGGGCGTCAGAGACCTCGGATGTGTAGTTGTCGGTGAACGTAGCGGGTGCGAGAACTTTTATCAGAGGAAGCGACTCAGTCGTTTCCAGATCGTCCGATTGAAGTGGACTCCCGCCGTTCACCGTAGACGCCCAGGACTATGAAAATCCAGTTAGGAATCCTCTGTGACGGAAGGGCATAAGGACACGCCAATACGGAAAACGCCGTGGTCCAAATTGGTCGTTTTTGCTGTCCTCGCGTCGGTAGTTGCGATTGCTTATTACCAATTCGGAGACGCGCTATCACCGGCCCGGCTTGCCGAGCGGGAAGCGGAGTTGCGACTGTATCAATCCGAGCATCCCGTGCTAGTGTATGGCATCGCGTTCTTCGCGTACGTAATAGTGACGGGGCTCTCGTTACCTGGCGCTACAGGCATGACGTTGATCTATGGATGGTACTTTGGATTCTGGCAGGGCGTGCCGTTAGTGAGTTTTGGATCGACGACTGGAGCGACCGTGGCATTTTTGTTGAGTCGCCACCTCGTTCGCGAGACGATTCAAAAGAGGTTTGGGGCGAGGCTCGCCGGCTTCAATCAAGCACTGGAGCGTGAGGGTGCCTTCTATCTATTCACGCTCCGACTCATACCGGCCGTTCCGTTTTGGATGATTAACCTTGTAATGGGGCTGACCCCGATTCGTACTCGAACCTATTGGTGGATCAGCCAGCTTGGGATGCTTCCGGCAACGATTGTCTACGTCTACGCCGGTTCGTCGCTGCCAAATCTTCGGGCCTTGGCCAGCGAAGGAATCGGCGCGGTTCTCTCGCCGCAAGAGCTCGCCCAGATCATTGCTGCTTTTGCCTTGCTTGGAATCTTTCCCTTGATCGTCCGCAAACTAGTGCACCGCACGAGGCCCGCTGTTAAAACGGAGGAAACAATCGAATGAAGTTCAATTTGACCGGGGACCAAGTCACATGACCAACGGAGTCCGAAACGAAGTCGACATCTTTATGCGGGGGCTCATCCGGCGAAATCCTGGCGAAAAGGAATTCCATCAAGCCGTGCGCGAAGTCGTCGAGACGCTGATGCCGTATGTCAACGAACACCGCAAATATAAAGACGCGCAAATCCTCGAACGCATGACTGAGCCAGATCGGATCATCATCTTTCGCGTCAGTTGGGAGGATGATAAAGGAAACATCCGCGCGAATCGGGCATGGCGAGTTCAGTTCAACAACTCGATCGGCCCCTACAAAGGTGGCCTGCGATTTCACCCTTCGGTTACGCAGAGCGTTTTGAAGTTTTTGGGATTTGAGCAAGTCTTTAAGAACAGCCTGACGGGACTACCGATGGGAGGTGCGAAGGGAGGCTCGAACTTTAATCCCAAGGGAAAGAGCGAACGCGAGGTGATGAGATTCTGCCAATCTTTGATGGTCGAATTGCATCGGCACATCGGCGAAGACACCGATGTACCGGCAGGAGACATAGGCGTCGGGGCACGTGAGATCAGTTACCTGTTTGGTTTTTACAAAAGATTGGAAAATCGATTCACAGGGATTCTGACTGGAAAAGGTTTGGCATTTGGCGGCAGCCTGGTTCGGACGGAAGCAACAGGCTACGGTTGTGTTTACTTCTGTGAAAACATGTTGAAGCATCGCGGCGACAGTTTGCAAGGCAAGACGTGCCTTGTCTCGGGCTCTGGGAATGTGGCGATTTACACCGTCGAAAAGGCGACGCAGTTGGGTAGCAAGGTGTTGACGATGTCGGATTCCGGAGGCTTCATCCACGATCCTGATGGAATCGATGCAGAGAAGCTGGCCTTCGTCAAAGACTTGAAGGAAGTTCGACGCGGTCGGATCGCCGAGTACACAACGAAGTATCCACGCGCCAGTTTCCACGAGAAGAAGCGGCCCTGGAACGTGCCGGGGGACATCGCTTTCCCTTGCGCGACGCAGAACGAACTCGATTTGCAAGATGCGGAACAATTACTTGCCAACGGCGTGCAAGCTGTCTGTGAAGGAGCCAACATGCCGACCGAACTTGATGCCGTCCATGCCTTGGTCGACGGCAAGGTCCTGTTCGGACCCGCCAAGGCTGCGAATGCCGGCGGGGTTGCCGTCTCGGGACTCGAACAAAGCCAGAACGCGCTGCGGCTATCATGGAGCCGCGAAGAAGTCGATCTGCGACTCCGTACGATCATGAAAGACATTCATGAAAAGTGTATCTCACACGGCGAGAACGGAGACGGCTATGTGAACTATGTTCGCGGCGCCAATATCGCAGGATTTGTCAAAGTGGCTGATGCAATGTTGGCCTATGGAGTCGTGTGAGCAAACGGAAATCAGCATGAGCAACGACGAAGGCGTCTTCGAGTCATCGCCGCTTCACGATATTCCAGCGACCAGTCCATGGGATGAGCATAACCGGCGATGGGTCGATTTCGTGCATCCGCTCGACTGGAAGAATCCTGAACCACGCGGTCGATATAATTTGCTCGTGATCGGGGCGGGACCGGCCGGGCTCGTTGCGGCCATCGGCGCAGCTGGATTGGGTGCGAAGGTCGCCTTGGTCGAACGACACTTAATGGGTGGCGATTGCTTGAATGTGGGTTGCGTCCCGTCAAAGGCATTGCTCGCTGCGGGAAAAGCTGCCGCCGCGGTGCGGGACTCGCATCAGTTCGGAGTTCGCATACCTGAGGGGGCATCGATCGACTTTACTGCGGTCATGGACCGATTGCGACGCGTTCGGGCCGACCTCAGCCATCACGATTCCGCCGCAAGATTCACCGATCTCGGCATTGATGTTTTCCTAGGCGATGGTGCGTTTCAGGGACAAAGCACATTCACGATCGATGGCAAGACACTTCATTTTTCCAAAGCCTGCATCGCGACCGGCGCACGGGCAGCCGCGCCGTTTATCGAAGGCCTGGACCGCGTGTCTTACTTGACGAACGAGACGATCTTTACGTTGACGGAGTTACCGAAAAGAATCGGTTTCATCGGTGCCGGACCAATTGGGTGCGAGTTGAGCCAGGCGTTTCGCCGATTTGGAAGCGAAGTTGTCTTGGTCGAGTCTGAGCACGGCATCCTGCCGCGTGAAGATCGTGAGGCGGCTAATGTCGTCTTGGGGTCCCTGCTTCGTGACGGGGTTGATCTGCGATGTTGTGCCAGAAATCTGCGCGTTCATCAGGCGGAAGACGGCATTCATTTGGTCGCCGAATCAGAACATAGCGAACAGCCATACGATGTATCCGTCGATCGGCTGATGGTCGCGGTGGGACGTGCGCCAAATGTCGAGAATCTTGGACTTGAGGCGGCCGGTGTCGAGTACCATGCGAAAGGTATCGTTGTCAATGATCGCTTGCAGACAACGAACGCAAAGATTTACGCGGCGGGAGATGTGGCGTCGAAATATCAGTTCACTCATGCGGCTGACTTTCTGGCCCGCATCGTCATTGAGAACGCCCTATTTTTCGGACGACGTCGTGCGAGCGCGCTGATGATCCCTTGGTGTACTTACACAGAACCCGAGTTGGCTCACGTTGGTCGAAGTGTTGAGGAACTGCAAGCCAACGGGACGTCTTTTCAGACATTCACCGTCTCGATGAACCAAATCGATCGCGCGATCCTCGACGGAGAGGACGAAGGGTTCGTTCGCGCATACTCCGATTGCAAGGGACGCATTCTAGGAGCCACGGTTGTCGCAGCACACGCGGGCGAGATGATCTGCGAACTTAGTCTTGCCATGACGCATGGGATTCGTTTGAGTCAAATTGCAAAGACGATTCACCCTTATCCGACGCACGCAGATGCAATTCGCAAACTTGGGGATGCGTACAACCGATCACGATTGACGCCAACAGTGAAAGCCTTAATGAGTACGGTGTTGAAGTGGCGGCGCTGATCGACTTGTGCCAAGGTAGCCAGCGTCCATGAACCGTACACTATTGCTTGCTCCCCTGCACGACAGCCCACAATAGATACCGCCAGACACAATCCACTTGAGAAAATCCGGCTTCCGCGAGCCAGCCAAGTTGATCAACTAATGGATCGTGGTGATCGTGTTCACGCTGATGCATCATCCACATGTTCCACTCCTCGCCACTCGAACCAGCGGCCGACGATAGTTCTCGCCAGTGATGCATGTGTCGCGCATAAATTGCGTCGGTTGCACCACGAAACTGATCGGCGAAAGAAAACACACCGTTCGGAGACAGCCAGCCGTTGATTCGGCTAAAAAGCTGCTGCTTCTCGGTTGATGTCAAATGATGCACAGCGATACTCGACACCACAAGATCGACGCTGTTTGCTTCATAACTCAGCTCACGAAAGTCCCGTTCTTCGAATGTGAAACGATCATGATGGCCCAGACGCGAGCGACAGACATTCAGCGAGTCACCGGACAAGTCTACAAACCGGATCGTTGCCCGAGGAAATGCACGAGCAATCAACACGGACAGATTGCCAGTCCCACTACCCAACTCGACGATCGAATTGAATGGTTTGTCGCTGGGAAGATAGTCCAGCAAAGCCCACAGCATCTCGCGATATCGCGGAAAGCAGCGTTCGATTACCGCCGTATAGTCTTGGCTGAGCGAATCGAAGAATCTTCCGACTTGCTGTTCGTTCATGAGGGAAACTTAGAAGTGAACTTGATTTGATGGACTCGTGTCGTGTGCGAGTTGAAGGACAGGAACTGCTGCCCAATAATGTTACGGATTCCCCTCCCAGGATGGCTCTGCGATGAATACCCTCAACGCTGACAGCGAGACGAGTGTACCAAACTTCAGTGAGTGTTTGGTCGAGTTATCGAGGTTGCCCTGGGTCGATGTCATGCCTTTTGTCCGAGAGAAGCGAGTCCACCGTGGTGGATGGGTGATTCGGTACGTTGAATTTCAGCAAGGGTTTGAAGAAGAAGGCTGGTGTGAGAAAGGGCATATGGGCTATGTCACACAGGGGCGGCTTGAGGTTCGCTTCACCAACAGCGCGATCTTGGCCGGCGAGGGGGATTCGGTCTGGATTCCTGCCGGGGCGGCTTATCGTCATCGGGCCAAAGTGCTCACCGACTTCGTCCATTTAGTGTTATTCGAATCACACGTTCCAGGTGCGGCATAGGAAACGGAGCGAGTATGCGCGACGTCATGCGCCCTTTCCATCTTGCGGTTTGGCGAACAAAATAGAGGCCTTCCGCGTCTGACCGACCTACCATTGGACCGTTGTGATTGCAAATCGACGAGAGTTTCATGCCCGAATCCGTTCCGAGCCTCAATATCCAACGAATCGATACACGCCGAGATGATGTTCAGGCGGCGCTTGACGGGCTGCGCGAGAAGCTTAGTCCGCGAGGTGATATCGTAAGTGAAGCCGGTCGCCAGCGGACGATGGCAGTCTTTGGCGAGCCGCTTTCGCCACAGCAAGTCGTCGAGCGAATCACGCAGGATGTCCGCGACGAAGGGCTCGCGGCGTTGTTGCGCTACACCGAGAAACTCGACGGAGCGAAACTAGCCGCGGACCAGATCCGTGTCAGTCGCGATGAGATTGCCGAAGCGCACGCCGCCGCAGATCCAGCGTTTCTCTCGACGATCCGCCGCATTCGCGACAATATCGTCGAATATCAGTCGGCGATTCTACACAAGGACGTCGAAGTGACTCGCCCACACGGAGTATCGCTGCGTCAGCGTTATATTCCGCTGGAGCGAATCGGCATCTGTGTACCTGGCGGCGCGGCGGCTTATCCTTCGACCGTGCTAATGACGGCCGTTCCTGCCAAGGCGGCTGGTGTCGAACAGATCGTCGTCGTCGCCCCCCCTACGGACTTTGGTGCGAATAACCCCGATGTCTTGGCGACCTGCCACGAAATTGGCGTCACGGACGTATATCGCATCGGCGGCGCACAAGCCGTGGCGGCAATGGCCTACGGAGTGGAAGGGCTTTCAAAAGTCGACAAGATTGTTGGGCCCGGCAACTTGTTTGTCGCACTTGCGAAGAAGCACGTTTACGGCGAAGTGGATATCGATTCGATCGCGGGACCCAGCGAAGTTGTTGTGATTGCCGACGAGTCGACGCGGCCAGAGTTTACCGCGGCCGACATGTTGGCGCAAGCCGAACACGCTCCAGGTGCGAGTATCCTTGTTACGTGGAGTGAAGAGGTTCTTGAGGCCACTGCCGTTGAACTCGCGAAGCAAGTCGCCAAGCTTTCTCGCAGCGAATTGACAATTCAAAGTCTGCGGTCGTTTGGCTGCCTGATTCTCGTCCGCGACGAAACGGAAGCGTGCAAGATCACCGATGCCATCGCACCGGAGCATTTGCACATCGCGACCGACAATGCTGGGGAGTTGATCAAGAAGATTCGCAACGCCGGCGCCACATTTCTCGGCAACTATTCGCCGGTGGCGCTTGGCGACTACGCGGCTGGCCCGTCGCACGTTTTGCCGACGAGCGGCACGGCTCGCTGGGCATCAGGTCTCACCGCCAACGACTTTCTCCGTACCGGGAGCATTATCTCCTACAGCGAAACCGCACTTAAAGAAATCTCGTCAGCGATCCAAACGATGGCTGACAAAGAAGGTCTCACCGCCCACCGCGCCAGTGTCGACATCCGCTTGGGTTAGACTCCAAATTCCAAATCCCCTAGTTGCCAATCTCGCTCATGCCTGTTCGCCATAACATCGCCGCCATGTCGGGCTACACGCCCGGTGAACAACCGCAGGCGGGTAAGTTCATTAAGCTCAATACGAACGAGAATCCGTACCCACCCTCGCCAAAAGTCACGCAAGCGATTCACGCGGTACTGGAACAAGGTTTGGCGAAGTACCCCGATCCGATCTCCAATTCGTTTCGACGCCGGGCCGCCGAGGTTCTTGGCGTTGAACCTGATTGGATTTTGTGTGGGAACGGCAGCGACGACATTTTGACGATACTTACTCGCGCCTACGTGGGCGAAGGTGATTTGCTGCGGCTTCCCTTTCCCAGCTATATCCTCTACCGCACTTTGGCCGAGATACAAGGCGCAAAGTTCGAAGAGGTTCCATTTAACAAGGACTGGTCGCTGCCAGACCGGTTCAGATCTCCAAGCGATCGATTGAAGCTGGCGTTCTTGCCGAATCCCAACAGCCCAACAGGTACGGTGATCGCTGCGAAAGACATCCTGCAAATTGCCGAAGCATTGCCTTGTCCGCTGCTGGTAGACGAAGCCTACGCAGACTTTGCGGAAGCGAACTGTATCGATCTGGTACGTCAAAACGAAAAGGTCATGGTGTCGCGGACATTGAGCAAATCGTACGGCTTGGCGGGGCTACGCTTTGGCTTTTTGATTGCTCAACCTCAAGTTATCGCTGAGCTAATGAAAGTCAAAGATTCTTACAACTGCGACGCATTGTCGATTGCCGGCGCGACGGCCGCGATCGACGACCAAGGGTGGTTCATCACGAACCGGGACAAAGTGCGGGCGACGCGCGAGCGGATGACCGTGGCGCTGGAGCAAGTCGGATTTTCGGTGATCCCCTCCCAGGCCAACTTCGTTTGGTGTACCCACCCGACACGACCGGTACAACCGCTTTACGAAGAGTTGAAAAACAACCGTGTTCTGGTCCGATACATGAACTATCCTGGTTGGTCTGATGGTTTGCGCATCAGCGTCGGGACCGATGAACAAGTCGACGCTTGCATCACCCTTTTGAAGCAGATGCTCGAACGCTAAACGGAAAGTAGTCGCAACATGTCGCGTATCGCCAAGATCGACCGCAAGACGAATGAAACCGAGATCTCGCTTGAGATAAATCTTGACGGTAGCGGTCGGTCCCAGATTCAGACGGGCGTTGGGTTCTTTGACCATATGCTTGAACTGCTGACACGTCATGCGGTGATCGATTTAAGCGTCGCCGCCAAAGGCGATTTGCATGTCGATCAGCATCACACGGTCGAGGACGTGGGCATTTGCTTTGGGCAAGCCATCAAGCAGGCATTGGGCGACAAGGCGGGCATCCGGCGATACGGTCATTTCACATTGCCGATGGAGGAGACTCTGGTTACGACCGCGATTGACTTAAGCGGACGCTATTTCATGGTGTTCAACGCGGAGTTTCCCGCGCAAAAGATTGGCGATTTTGACAGCGAACTGGTCGAGGACTTTTGGCAAGCGACAGCGGCGAATGCATTGGCGAATTTGCATGTGGTACTGCACCATGGCCGCAACAGCCATCACATCAGCGAGGCGATCTTTAAAGGCGCGGCGCGAGCCCTACGAATGGCGGTCGAACCGGACCCTCGAATGCCGGGTGTGCCGAGTACCAAAGGTACGCTCAGCACCTAACGCGATTTCGTGGATCGCCAGAACTCGTCTTTTACCGAATCACGCCGTACGATATACCAACGAAGCGATCTATTTTCGGACTACCGTCCTTCTTCCTTCACTACACAGCAGCGTCAGCATGGGTATCCAAGACCGACAGTATTACCGAGACGAAGAGGAGTCTCGCGGCGGTTTCCAGGCTGGCAACTCGACGATGATTACGAAGATTGTGGCGGTAACCGTCGCGATCTATATCCTCGATATGTTTATCGGTGGTCGCGATCATTGGCTGATGCGCGATATGGCATCGGGCCCGCAGGATCTAATGCGGCCACTCTATTGGTGGCGTTACTTGACTTCTGGTTTCGCACACGATCCGTCCGGCTATCAGCACATTCTCTACAACATGCTGAGCCTGTGGTTCCTGGGAAGGAGCGTCGAGGCCGTATACGGATCGAAGGAGATACTTCGTTTCTATCTGATTGCCATTGTACTCGGGTCCGTCACGCAAGCCGTCCGGCAGTATGCAATGGTGCCCGAGGCGGAGTGGGCGCGATGTTTGGGTGCGTCAGGCGCTGTGGTGGGCGTTGTGATGCTCTTTGTCTTCAACTTCCCGAAGCAGACTTTGCTGTTGTTCATGGTGATTCCGGTTCCAGCATGGTTGGTCGGTGTGTTGCTGATTGGGATGAATCTGCTCGGGGCAACTGGAGTAGAAGTCGCCTTGCCGGGAAGCCGAGATAAGATAGGACGAGTGGCCTATGATGTCCATTTGGTGGGCGTTGTTTTTGCTATCGTCTACTTCAAGTTCAAGTTAAACTTCGGTCGCATGTTGCCGCACCGGTTCTCTGATTTAACTAGCACGATCAAGCCCAAGTTGCGGGTGCATGATCCCGATGGATATGCGGACATCGACGCTGAAGGCGACGCACTGCTGGAAAAAGTGAATCAGTACGGTATCGAAAGTCTTAGTCCGCGCGAACGCAAAATCCTTGAGGACTATAGCCGCCGAATGCGGCAAAAGCACCGTTGAATCGGTTGCCTAGCAGGCACGCGGATGAGCTTTCTCGTAGACTTCGCGCAGTCCCGCGGTACTGACATGTGTGTAGATCTGCGTCGTCACCAGGCTCTTATGGCCAAGCAACTCCTGCACACTGCGAATATCAGCGCCCCGGTCGAGCAAGTGCGTGGCGAAACTGTGTCGTAATGTGTGGGGAGTCGTTCGCGTGTCGAGACCGGTTTGTTTGAGGTGCTTTTCCAACATTCGACCGACGCTACGAGTTGTCAGACGACGTCCAAATTTGTTGACGAAAACCGGGGCGGTACCGTTCTGTGGCTCCTTCGGCGAAAGAGTGCGCTCGCGAAGCCAACGCTTCATCGCTTTCACCGCATAAGAACCCAAGGGCGAAAGACGCTCGCGTTTGCCCTTTCCTCGAACGCGAACCAGGCCGCGATCGAAATCCAGATCTTCGTCGTTCACCCCGACGGCTTCGCTCACGCGGAGACCAGCCGAGTACATCGTTTCGAGGATCGCCCGATCGCGGAGCCCCAACGGCACATCGGCGGGTGGAGCGTCAAGCAGTTGGCCGATTTCGTCCGTCGAAAGAAAGTGAGGCAGCGTTCGGTCTCGCCGCGGGTTACGTAACGGCTTCGCCGGATTGCTGTCAACCAACCCTTCGCGTTGAGCAAAACGAAAGAAACTGCGTAGCGATGCGAGCCGACGAGATACCGAGGCCTTGGCATAGCCAGCTTCATGTAATGCGCCCACGTATCCCCGCAGATCAATCGGTGTGATCTCTTCTGGAGACGGCTCATGGCCGAAGGCCTCTATCAAGTATTCAATCAAGCCTTCAAAGTCTTCGCGATACGATTTGATCGTCAACTCGGACGCATTGCGTTCGACTTGTAGATAGCGAAGGAAGCGGGGGATGGCAGTTTTCATCGCCGTGGGCTGGGTTTCGGACCAGCGTGAACGCGGGACACGGTTGGGTTGCGACCTAGCCTACGATGTTGCAACACGCTCGCCACGATTAATCAAGACCCGAGTTGTCGGTAGGCAGCGGCAAAGTGAATCGTGTTGCCGGCTGTTCGACTTCCGCCGTTACTTGGCGAACCTTCTGGCTGAGCACAGCGGCATCGTACCAGCTGAAGCTGAGTTCGGGATTCGAGGCGTAACGACCGAGCGTGCGAAGCACTTCGCTGCGGTTATTGTCGTCGAACAGAAAGACGTAACGCTCTTCGCCTTTGACGAGGGCCAGTACATTTATGTCTTGTGACACGTCTCGAACTCCTGCGGGTCGACGTGGCGGGGAAATTCGGAGGCCGACATCCATGCGACCTATCGGTCATATCGGCCAATCGGCCATCGCCACACCACTCGCGTTTTTCCACCACCACCGCGAGCCGCCAGCATTTCCGTCACGTGCAAGTGACAGCAAAACCGCACGAAGTCGTCGCTTCGTTGCAGATAAGCCTGCCAGTCACCGAAGCGAGCGTCGTCGCGAAAGTAGAAGTAATTGGCCAGTCGTTTTGTGAATTCCGCGTCATTTCCATGGTAAAGACGCGTGTGCGATAGGACCGGTTCGTACTGCGGTCGTGCGGGCGGGCGCTCGGCGCTCGGCGGTGCGGGGACAAATCCACGCGGATCGGGCCAGTCAGGTGGCAGTTGCGATGGTGCGACAATTCCTAATCCTACCGGTCCTTCGAACGGAACTGGTTCTGCTTGTTGTCCGCTTGGTTCGGATTCTGTGGGCGGGTTTAGGAGCTCTTCGGCTGACACCGCAGAAATCGAAGCGATCGAACGGGCTTCCTCATCCGGTGCGGGCGGTGATTGTGTCTTGAGTTGTTCCTTGGCCAACGCGAACTCAGCCTCGAACACAAGCGACTCGGGAATGAATTCCTCCTCCGAGGTTCCCCAAGGCAATCCGTAGCCGGCCGGGATCGGGTGATAGCTTGGGTTTGCGGCATACCAGCGGACTGCGATCCCCATACGTGGCGGGTAATAGGGATCGAATTCCGTCACGGAGCCTACGACGATAGCATCGACGTCCATATACCTAGCGAGCGCCTGAAAATCTTCAGGGGTGCGTGGCGCAATACCGCTAGCAACAACCAGCTGTTTCGCCACGCCCACAGGCATGACTTCGAAGCCGGGGATTGCCTGTAATTCGTTGTAGTAGGCCAGCGCGACTTGATCCTGATCGACCGTTGGATCATCGCTCTGGTTATAGAATGGCAGGACTGCGACGCGGCTGAGCTGCGGAAAAGGGTTATGAAACTGAGGCTGATGCGCAATATCCGGCAAAGCCGTACAGCCGGCAGTCACCACAAGCAGTAACCCAAATACTAGAAATCGCATCGCGAGGGAAGCCAGTCAATCGAGCAGACCCCCCTGCCACGACAAAACCGGATCAGATCGACAGAATCGATCCGATCCGGTTTATCGGCATATCTTTATGTGGGGATTAGCCAATCCTGTGAGTTTTTAAATCGCGATATCGCCAAAACGATCACGCGAAGTCCTCCCGTTTCCTTCGTTTCCTAACCGCGAGATGTGGATCACTCAATCGCCTTAATGCGGATATCTTTAAACTCGACCCACATGGGTTTGCCAGCATGCAGCTGCAACGCGAGGATTCCCTCGGTTAACGCAAATTCAGGGGCGCTGTCTGTGAAGTCGAGAACCAACCGTCCGTTGGTGTAGTGTTGGATATGGTTTCCTTTGGCGATAATTACGACGTCGTTCCAGTCATCCAATTTGAACAACTTCTGATAACTATCCGCGTCGATCAGCGATCCGGTGACTTTCTTGCCTTCCTCACCCCAAGTTGCCTTCTCGCCAACGAGGCAGATCCGTCCACGCTTGCCGCCTTCGTCGTAGATAAAACCCGAAACATTAGGCAGCTTGTTCTCGTTGCGGATCTCGTGTTGATAGCCACGAACAACCCACTTATTGCGAACATTTCCTTCGCTGATGTGCTTCGACCGATACTGAATCCCCGAATTGTTGGTTGCATTACAGCGAAAAGACAATCGCAACTCAAAGTCTTTCGTGGCGCCATCCTGCCAGATGATGAAGGTGTTCCCGTTTGCGGCATTTTCCGCCGTCGTTTCACCGTGGATTGCTCCGTCTTTGACGGACCAGAGCCGCGGGTCGCCATTCCAGCCGCTTAGATCTTTGCCATTGAAAATCGATGTCATGTCCGCGGGTTCAGGCGGCGCCGTCCGCGCCTCCTCTTCGGCGTATCCACTCAACGTGAACAAGGCAAGAGCAGCAAGGGTAAGACAACGGACCATTGTATTTCTCCGGAGTTGCAAGGGTACTTGGTGAGTCACTTGTGTGTGGAACACTAATCAATGTTCATCAACACTAATCAATGTTCATCAACACTAATTAAGGACTTCGTCGCAGAAAGTCTTTATTAGCGCAAATCAGTGTAACTTAGTGTTCCTAGACTTGAGGATTTAATGTTCTGATGGATTCTGTGTTTCGATGGTAATCGCCATAACCACGGGAGCCGTGTCGTCGGGCCCTTTGACGAGCTGTAGCTCTTCGATCACAGCATCTCGCTGTGGTTGGATCGCGAGGTAACGAATTTGTTTACCTCGCAAGTCGAATGCAAACTCGGACTGCGGAACATCGACGCGGCGAATATAGTCGGCGAAGTGTATGCCGTTTTTCAACTCGTGATCTTCCGTTTTACCATCAGCGTAACAAAGCCGCACAATCATCGAGACCGAGTGTTGCTCGCCATATGGACTGCCCCATCCGCTGACACCGCTTAGCAGGTGAATTGCCTTGGCCGACGTATTCACCGGCAGTGACACCTGCTTTGGCATGCTCGGCGGAAATTTTCCATTGGGACCGTACAACAGCACTGCGTTGGGAACACGCGTACCCTGCGGATCGACCAATTGGAACGGAACGCCGGCGAATGTCTTGGGCGTCCAGTCGGGGAAGATCAGCGCTTCTGCCATCGAGTCTTCATTGACGAACATTCCGCGCGTACTAACGCTTGTTGCTACTTTACGCAGATCGAGTGCCACGAAGCGGCCCTTCGCGGTCAGGAACTCCAATAGATTGACGATGTCTTCGTCGGAAACTTGCTTTTCGAATCCTTCGGGCATCAGCGACTTGCGGGACGACACAAGCTCGTCAATCTCATCGCGTTGAATCGCATGCCGTTTTGCTTCGGCGTCAATCAGCTCCAACGAAGTTCTTGTCTCGCTCGCCAACATGCCCGTATACACGCGACCCGCGTCTGTCAGAATCGTATAGATCCTAAAATTGCCTTCAACGCTGCGGCTTGGATCAAGGATGTGGGTAAGGAGTTCGGTCTTTGGATGCACCGCCATACCGGTCAAATCAGGACCAATTGTTTCTCCCTCGCCGCTGTGTTTGTGGCACTTGGCACATTGTTTCTTAAAGACGGCATTGCCGAGTGAAACATCACCTGTTAGTTTTACCAACGCAAGTTTTTCATGCAGTACCTTCTCACGATCCGGGTTCGGCAACCCGCCGCTGGCAGCCAGCAACTTCTTGGCCCGGGCTTGGAGCTTTTTGTCGGGGTGGTTGTTCAACGCTTGCTTTTGGTCAAGCTTCAAATCGGCCAAGGCAATGTGTCCTGACTCGATACCGTCTAGCAGCGAATTTGTTGTTTGCGGACGCGACAAGAGCACTCGAACGGCTTCGTCGCGTAGCCCAGGGGTCGTTTGCGAGGCCAGATCGACGAGCGCCTCTCCCACTACGGGAGCGATACTTGCCGTTAAGGAATTCACCAGCTTCGTAGCCAATTCTGGAGACGTTTGTGGAGTAACAAGCTCGAGCAAACTCTCTGCGATGTCATCGTCATCCGCGCGGAAGCGGACCAACTGATTCGCCGCTGCGGCGCGATCTTCGATTGGAAGCGAGTCGTCACCCGCTGTTTCCAAAAGTGACTTGACGATTGAGGCCGCATGTTTCTCAAGTTCCTGACTGCCCCATAGCGAGGCGAGCTGCAACAGTTGTCCCTTGGCCCCGGAGGGAGCTCGTTCGAGCAAGGTGACAAGCGACTTCTCTGCTTCATCCGAGACCTTTATCCGATAGGAGTTTGGCCAACCGCGAGCAAGTCCATCGAGCACTGCACTAATCAATCGGGGATCGGCCTTTGGCAATGCGGCGACAATCGCTTCGATGTTCTTCGCTTCTACTTTGCTTCTTGCGGTATGTTCGCCCACGATTGAGGCAATTCTCAGCAATTTGTCGCCCACCGAATCTGACTTTGCGTTGGGTGAAGCCTCTTGAGCGGCCATGGCCAGCAAGAACGGCGTGGCATGGGTAGCTGCGGCCGAAGTCAACGCGTCAGCCAGCCAACGGTCGTCGGTCATGGCCGGATCTTGTACCAGCTGAGCAATGGAATGCCCGGCGTCGTCGCCTTCGGGCATCTCGGCCAAAGCGAGAGCGGCCGCCAAACGAACCTGAGGATCGCGATCCTTCAGGGCGTCGAGTGAAACGATTGCCGATCGGGACGCCTCGCCCACAGGCAAGACTCGTAGGGCATTTTGCCGTACGCCAGCCGATGGATGCTCGAGCGCACGCGTTACCGAAGTGAAGGTCTGATCGGCGGAATCGCCAAAGGTTTCCAGGCCTTTAAGAGTCCACAGGGCGTGAATTGCGCCGACATTCAACCCAACGCTGTCAACCGACTGGTCGTTCACTAGCGAGACTAGCTCATCCTTCACATCGAGTTTACCACGCTCGATGAGCAATCTTTGAGCGTGCTTGCGGCACAGCATCGTTGGATGGCGTAGTGCTGAGACCAGCTGTTTTGGCGATGCATTATGTAGCGACGGTGCGACGCTTGCCTCGCGATGACCTTGCGTTCCCTGGTAGACCACTCGATAGATACGGCCATGCTTCTTGTCACGAAGATCCGATTCGTAGGCATTGCCCTTACCTGTCTCGAAGCCGTGAGGTGTTGGATTGTGTTGGACGATGTAGTTGTACCAATCCAGCACCCAAACATTCCCGTCAGGTCCGACCTCGGCCATGATCGGCGCAGACCACTCGTCGTCGCTGGCAACTAGATTGCAAGGGCTTGTCGAATGAAAGTCTGCTCCGTCGCGACGAAGCTCGAAGGTTCCTACGAGATGACCGGTAGGTCCGCAAACGAACGCGGTGCGGTTCCACCATGTTGAAGGATAGGTGCGAGCCGTATACAACGCGTGGCCGGCGCCGGCCGTGTAACCTCCGAACTGATCGACTTGCCGGATGTGGTCGGTGATCGGATCGAACAAGTAAGTATCGGCAATTGTACCCAGTTGTTCGGGCGACCAACCACGGACCTGTTCGTAGTAACGATTGGCAATCGGCATATAAACGCTCGGGTTGTGATTGGCCGTCGATCCGAACACGATCCCTTCTTCACTGAACCCGAGGCCCCAAGTGTTGTTGTCCGTCGAGCGAACGAATTCAAGCTCGATGACCTTTGGCGGATCGGCTTTGCTCAGACGGAAACGGAAAAAGCCCATACGAAAAGACTGTTGCTCGATTCCATCGATGACCGGCGCCGAGTTGTTGTATCCCTGCATGGCCCAGATCCAATTGTCCAGTCCGTATTGAAAGTTGCTAACGCCACCGTGCGTGTCACCAAGTGTCCAGTTCGAGATCAGCACCTCGCGGACATCCGCCTTGTCGTCACCGTCGGTATCCTTGAGAAAAAGCGTTTCGATGCCATTCTGCACGATGGCTCCGCCTCGATAGATTACGATGGCCGTCGGAATGCTGAGTTGTTCTGCGAAGACCGTGAACTTGTCAGCGCGTCCATCGCCGTTTGTGTCCTCGCAGATTCTAATTCGATCGCGGCCTTTACCCTTAGGTTGCAGTTCATTCGGATAGTCGTATGTCTCGCAAACCCACAGCCTTCCGCGCTCGTCCCAGTTCATGGCGATTGGCTTACCGCCGAGATCGGGTTCGCTGGCGAAGAGTTGCATTTCAAAGTCAACCGGTGTGACATAGTGTTTGATTGATTCTTCCGCCGGCAGCGGGAGTTGCATCTCCGTTCTAGGGTCACCCTGTACTCCCCACTTGGTGCCGGGTGTGTAGTTGGGAATCTTTGGTCCGACGTCGATGTATTGAAAAGACTTTACATCATTTCTCGGCAGGGTCATTTCCGGTACTTCAAAGTGTGCCGCATCTGCAAAGTCCGGCACGTCGAGCTGATCGTCACCGCAGGCCCAGCGGATACCGCGCTCGAGCAGGTTCTGAAAGCCGGGTTGGCCCCAAGTTCGTTCATCGTGTCCCCAAGCAGTGTAAAACACTCGCCCAGCGCCGTGAGTTCGTACCCAGGTCCACGGCTCGCGGGCGTTCCCTTCTTCTTGCGGGCCCTCGACGCGATATTCGAGAACCGTCCGATTCTCTTCATTGTGTAATTGATGGATGTAGCTCTCGTCCCAACTCGTAAAACCATGAAAACCCTTCATGATTGGATGGTTACTTGCACTGAGCTTAGTCGAGAACACTCCCTCGCCATGCCGCTTGAATTGTCCGCCCATGAGCGCTACGATTTCGGGCGAATTGCGGAAGCAATAGGTCGCGCAATGCAGCGGAATGAAACCCTTGCCAGATGCCACATACCTCAACAATGCTGCGGCTTGAGATGGTTCGATTTCGTCGATGTTCGCGTATACGATCAAGCCATCGTATTGATTAAGTGTTTCGGGCTGCAGCGAATGCATGTCGTCGGTGTAAGTCAGATGAATGCCCCGAGTATCCAGAATTGGAGCCAATTGATGGAATCGATCCGCGGGCCGATGATGGCCATTGTCACCCAGAAACAACAGGCTTAATTCCGCCGAGCGTGCAACCGGCGCGGTCGCCGCGCAGCTGGCAACCAGTGCAAGTAGAGTAAGACATCGAGGCATCATGCTAAGCATCATTTTGCTCCAGAGGTTCTCGCCAGTCGGATCTCAGCCGGCGCCGTCGCGAACATGGCCAAACGAAGCGAGAGCACGCTATTCTACTCACGATGAACGCCGATGCCACCGATTCGCTCGAGGTTTATTAGTCTGCGACGTGGGAAGTGACACCGGGATCAGACCTGTTAGCGGACTTTCGATTTCGCTATCCTGGTGATTCCAGATTAGTCTGATAGCGTCATCTGTATTTGTCTTGGCGAGGAGAATCGCAAATGTCCGGTCACGAAGGTGGAAATGTCTGGAAGGAGAGCTTCGACGAAAGAGTTCGCAAGGAACAAAGGGAAGATGACACGGCAGCCTGGAATGCGGTTACGGGATTGCTTCTGACCATCATTAGTATCGGATTGAGCTTGGCGTTGTTCACTGTCTGGGCCTGCTCCTCGTTCTAGCGGCATAGTTGTGTCACACGGATTCAGCGATTCCGAGCAACAACACTTTCGTTCGCCGCCGCCAACACCCTCCAAGATGCCCATTGTTCTCGCGGTCGTCGGTGGTGTCGGGTTAGCATGTGTGTTGGTTTGTTGCGGTGCCGGGATGTGGGTCGTGCAGTTTGGCATGAGCGTAGTAAGCGCGGACATCGAAAATCAATTGCGCGATCATCCCCAAATTGACGAGCACGTTGGGGCGATTCAGAAGTTGGAAGTGGATTGGGCCAAGAGCTTGGCCGAAGACGACTACGATATTTGGACCTACGATATCGAGGGGAGTAAGGGCAGCGGTGAGCTGATCGTCGAGTCGACGAGCGAAGCGGACCGCGAAGTGATCATTTCGGCGAGATTACGACTTTTGACGGGCGAAGAGATCGAACTGGCGTTCGACTCGGAAGACGAGTAGTTGCGGCCTCTTGCGAAATACGCCGTAAGACGCAGGCAGGAAGTCCCATTGTACTACGATTAGTCGCGGCACTGTCCAAAACGTGACCAGCTTTCTGCCGGCCAGTACAGATAGTCGATATACCCAATCACATCACCGACGTGAATCGCGCCGAAGTCCCGACTGTCTTTCGACTGCCTTCGGTTGTCGCCCATCACGAACACACTTCGTCGTGGTACGACAATGTCCATAGTAGAACCGGTGTGCTTGCCTGTGTCATCTCCTCCTAACATTACCTGGTAGCGCACTCCCGATTGCAGCTCGTAATAGACGTCGCCGTCGATCTCTTTGCGAATGGATTCGAGGCTTTCTACTGGGACGCGCACTCGTTCCAGCTGCGTTCCGTTTACTTCGACGATGTCACCGTTAATCACCACGTGATCACCGGCAACGGCAATCACGCGCTTGATAAACACTCGACCACCATCGGGTTCAGGATTGCGAAACACGATGGCATCACCTCGTTCGGGAAACGCTTTTCGTGATGCCAATTTATTGACCAAAATGCGATCGCCGGGAAGGAAGCTCGGCGCCATGCTTTTGGTCGGGAGAACAAACGCCTCGAAGACATACTCGCGGGCGCCAATGGTCAGACCGATCGGATAGACTAACTCGACCAGAATCAGCAACCAATAGATCGCCGGGCGATTGTAGTCCTTCAGTTGATAATTCGGAGCTGCCGCTCTGGCGATCGAATACGCATCACGCGCGGCGTAAAAGTAGATTGCCGTCACAGCGACTGTGGGAATCAAAACAAAGCCGACCAAGGTTCCGAAAGACGGGGGCAGAAGCGCACCAATCGAAACAGAGAAAGGAATTATGAACCAGGAAAAATACAATAGGAGACCCTTGAAGATCTTGCCACAGTAAATGTGTCCCACACCAGCAGAAAGAAACGATAGGGCGACCGCCACCCAAGGCAGTCGTCGCATGGATTCAGCATTCGTCGTCTCGGTACTCACGCGTCTTTCTCCATCGATGAACTTAAAACACGATCAATTGTGCGACGTGGGCCAGAAACAGAAACGGCATACTTCCAACCAACAAAGCCGCTGCGCATGCCGCGCAACGAGCGACTCGCGACTGCTCAACCCACAGCCCGATTCGAATCAAAAGCGAAACTCGGCGAGCCGTTTCGCGATGGCTCACCGCGCTCATGATCCGACCCAGAAGTTCGGACGATGGACTCATTGACCGCCGATGATTGAGCCAACCTTCATAATCACTGTCATCTGGCATCGCCTGACTTCTCCGCTAAGGTTCTTTCACGTGTGTTTCGAGCAACTGTCGCAGTTTTTGCTTCGCCCGATGCAGCCGAGATTTCACCGTTCCCAAGCTCGTCCCTTCGATAACTGCAATGTCGGCGTAAGGAAGCCCCTCGATTTCGGCCAGGATGAACGCTGTCTTCTGATCGATGGGCAGCGAGATCAGCGCCGCATCAAGTTCCTCCCAAAACTCTCGCCGGATTGAGTCGTCCTCCGGATTCAGAAGGTCGGCCGCGGCAAAACTCTCACCCGTTGTGGCGGGTCTTTTGCGCTTCCAGCAGTTGATGCAGCGATTACGACAAATCGCGAGCAGCCACGTCAATAACGACGATCGCCGCGAATCGTAAGACCGCAAATTGTCGAATGCTGCGACAAAGACCTCTTGAGTAATATCCTCCGCATCGTGCCGATTCCCGATCAGGTTGCAGGCAAAACGGAAGACCGGTTGCTGATATCGCTCGACCAACCGGCGATACTCGCTCGTCCTTCCCTCGACAACGAGGGCCACGATTTCACGGTCGTCCATCGCCACCAATGTTCCTTAACGAAAGCCGGTTTACGGAGTTATACAGCGATGTCGCCATAAGGTTCCCGTAATTCGCCGAGATCGGGACAATCTTCTGGAAGGCGAGGGCGTCGGGAAGGCGAGGACTTATGTCGAGTGAAGAAGTGCGGGGCCATTGATTTGTATGAAGTTGTCCGACGCATTATCCTTTCGATTGTGAAGCCAGCAGTTCCGACGTAGGAGTTTCCGCGATGAATCATGTTCGTAGTACTCGGCGCAAGTTCCTAGAATGCATCGGCCTCACGGCGGTCTCCTCCGGGTTTCTGGCATCGCCCGCCAACAGCGCACCACCAGAGGTTCTTAATCCTCGCGCCACTGACGGTGATGAGCGATTCGAGCCGGACTGGGATGAGCGAGTGACCGTTACCGTCGGCCACAAGAACGCAGATTTGATTGGCAGCAGCGACCGAGTTCTGCAGGCGGCCGTAGACTATGTGGCGAGGCTGGGCGGAGGTACCATTCAAATTCTTCCCGGAACGTACACGCTGCGGAACGCAGTTAGCCTGCCATCAAAGATTCGACTCCTTGGCAGCGGCGCGGAATCGATCATCACCAAGATTCCCTCCGAGTCCGTGAACCTCGCCGCCGACTCCGACTGGTACGACCAGGAAGTCACGCTTGAAAGTGCCAGCAACTTCCGAGTTGGCGATGGCGTCGTGTTGCGATCAAAGAACCCTGACAACGGCAGCCAAACGGTTGTCAAGCGGACCCTAGTTGCCCGATCGGGCGCGAGGTTCAAATTGAATGATGGCTTGCGCGCGAACCTCTGGCTCACCGGGAAACCGACTTGCTCGTCGCTGTTTCCGTTGTTGACGAGCGAGTACACGTCGGATGTATGGATAGAGAATCTGACGCTGGATGGAAATCGCGACAACAACGAGAACTTTAACGGCAACTACGGTGGTTGCATCTTCTTGCAAGACTGCAATCGCTACACGTTGCGAGGTGTGACGACCAGAAACTATAACGGCGACGGCATCAGCTTCCAGATCTGTCACGACGTCGTCGTCGAGAATTGCCACAGCCATGATAACGCGGACCTCGGTGTCCATCCCGGATCAGGCTCACAACGACCGCTGATTCGGAACAACCGCCTAGAACGCAATAATCTAGGTTTGTTCTGGTGTTGGGGGGTCAAGTATGGACTGGCCGAAGGTAATGTCATGGACAGCAATCGGAGCTACGGCATTTCGATTGGTCATTGCGACACCGACAACGTGATGCGGAATAATGAAATCCGCAATAGCGGCAAGATTGGAATCCTGTTTCGCGACGACTCACGCGGCCAGGACTTCTGGGCCAACCGAAACCTCGTCGAAGGCAACAAGATCATCGACAGCGGCGGCGAAGAGGGCGTCGCCATTGATATTACGGGAAGGACGAAAGACGTTCGTATCGTCAACAACGAGATTCGTGAAACGAGAATGCCGATGCAGCGAACGGCTGTGCGTATCGGCGCGGAAGCAGGTAGCGTCGAGTTGACCGACAATCGCATCGAAGGCTTCGCTTCCGACGTCGTCGATCACAGACGTTCAAGCTAGAAGGCTTCATCTCTCGTGGACCGGAACAAGTCTTACTCTGCTGCTATTCGCTTGAACATCTATGGAGTACGCGCTCCGAAGTTACTCGCCAAACGCCGGTTGAGCCATCCCCACCGCATCCAGAATCCAAGGCGTCCAAACGAGTGTGATTTGCTCGACGGAAAGATCTGATTTTCGGGGCGTGATTGGAACTTCGTTCAACTCCAAAGCTTCTTCGGTAAACCGTTCACGGAGCAGATCTGACTCGCGAGTAAATTCTTCTTCTAGTGCGACGAGTTGTTCCTGGAGCGTCTCGACGTTATCTTGCGCGCGCGCGACGTCGTTTCGTTCTTGGGCGATCTTGCTGGCCGATCGCATCGACGTGGCAGCGCGGGTCACGTTCGTTGCGCTCGTCAGCTTCCGTCCGAATAAAGCACCGAGCACACTGGTCCCAATGTTGACAGCCGTTGACCAAGTCTGCTGGGTGACTTGACTCTTTTGGACTTCGACGGCTTGTTCGGCCTTGCGTATCCGTTCCTCCAGGGACTTCAACTTGGGAGCGAACTTCTTCCGCAGTTTCTCGACTTCGAGGTCGCGTTGTTCGCTGACGGCTTGCTTTACACGGACGCGAAAGTCGCCTTCGGTCTCGCCGGGTTGAGATTTCAGTTTTAGGAGCGGACTTTCGTACAAAATCAGAGTGTGATTTTGGTATAGGTGATTCTTCAGCGCGGTCTTCCACGCAGAGTACTGTTTTGGTTGGGACAGGGCCGAGGGGAGTTCGGCAAACGCCGCTTCTGGATCGGGTTCCGAATCGAATTCGAGTTCGGCGTAGTTAATTGGAGTGGCCTCGGCCCAGAGGTCGTCGGGTACATCGCTGCCAATCACCGGCATTAATGCGACAGTTTCCCAAAGATCCACATCGTAGGTCGACTTCGAAAAGTGAACTCGACCGAGTCCCATCACAGCCGGTCGGTAGATCAGGCGTTCGCCAGCTCGCGGGACCCGCTGCGCTGCGACAAAAGCTTCGTCGATTCCAGGTGGCAGGACAGGTCGCTGGGTGGGTGCTTCTGGGCTGGCGATCGACTCGCTTGCCGGGACGCCGCTTTCAACTCGGGCTTGCTTCTTTGCCGCCATCAGCGATGAGATTTGCTCGCGCGAGAGCGGGCCACGGAGATAAGATAGCGCCCATCGCGTCTGGAAGACGACTGGTGCGTCGTCATGAACATTGTTCATCATGAAAACTCGATTGCCGAGGCCAGCGAGCGTAGCTTCCATCTGCGCGCGATTGAATGTCGAGCCGGCCTGCGCTGATGCACCCTCAAGTCCCTCCAGGACTCGTGCCTTATCGCGTTCCGTTTGCAGTCGTCCTAAGAACCACGTGCCTGCGTTTGACAGACCTTTGTAGTCGAGATCCACAGGGTTCTGTGTGGCGAGAACCACTCCGAGCCCAAAGGCGCGCGCCTGCTTCAGCAGCGTCAACATCGGACGTTTCGACGGAGGGTTCGCCGTCGGCGGGAAGTAACCGAACACTTCGTCCATATAAAACAATGCTCGGAGACTAGAAGTGCCCGGTTGGCTCCGCATCCAGCCCACAACTTCATTGAGCAGAGTCGTTACGAAGAACATCCGCTCAGTATCAGAAAGGTGTGCAATCGAGATGATCGACATCCGCGGCTTGCCTTCTTGCGTGTACATCAGTCGCTGAATGTCCAGTGGTTCGCCTTCCATCCAAGCCGCGAAGCCGGGCGAGCCAAGTAGATTGTTCAACTGCATTGCGAGTCCAAATCGATCTTTCGCGGAAAAAATCGTTTCAAGATCCATCACACCAATCTTGTCAAAAGGCGGTGACTGAATCTCACGAATCAGTGCTGCCATATCCAAACTCTTTCCTGCTCGCCAAGCATGATCGAAAATGTTGGATAGCAGGATGTGCTCGCGACTGCTGATCGGATCAGCATCTATGTTCAGCAGGGCGAGCAGTCCGGAGACGGCCGACATAATGCACTCGCGGAAGGCATCCGCGTCGCCGACAACCGCTGCAGTTGGGGGAGTAAACGAACGCAGGACTGTCAGCGGTAATCCGGTGTTGCTACCGGGCGTGTAAATGCTCAGATCGGTTGCGTCGCGGAATCGCGTAATGCGCGACGCGTCCTGGCCCCACTCGCCGAGCCCTTTGCGCCAGCGATCCGCGACCTGCTTCGCATATTCCGGGACGGTACATCCTTTTCGCGTCGCATCGCCACTGTCGATCCAGGGCTCAAAATCTCCCGGTTGCAAGTCGGGGAACGACAGCAACAGGTTGCCAATATCACCTTTCGGGTCAACACAGATAGCAGGAATGCCATCGATTGCTGCTTCCTCGAGGAGGCTCAAACATAGCCCAGTTTTGCCGCTGCCGGTCATGCCGACGCATACGGCGTGCGTCGTCAGATCTTTCGAATCGTACAGCAGCAGGTCATCACGCAACTCGCCCGCATTCATGTCGAACATCTTGCCGAGATAGAATGCCCCCAACTTCTCGAAATCTTGCATGGCGTAAGACTATCCCCCGAGTTGTGAATTCCTGGGTTGTGCTATAAAGAAGACGGTTCAGTCTAAATTCTCGCAGGATTCGTACAAGCGTGTGATCGTCGTCAACTCGCTCCTTTTTCATTCGTTTCTTTTTCCGACTCAGGAGCCAATATGGACTCGACCTCGCCCGCGCAACCGTCAATTCCTGAAGATCGGCGAAATGTTCGGCGCATAGCCCCGCTTCTTGTTGGCGGCACAGTGGTCGTTCTCCTTGCTCTCGTAGCGACCTTCGTGGTCTATCGACGCGTCGACGCGTTGCCAACCACGGTTCCTGCCGAGGAGTTTCGCATCGGCTTGAATGCACCATTTATCACGACTGCTGACGCGGTGGTCGACAAGATGGTCGAGGTCGCTGAACTCACGCCTGACGACGTGGTTTACGATCTCGGATGCGGTGACGGGCGACTTGTCATCACAGCCGCCTTGAAACACGGCTGCCACGGCGTTGGCATTGATATCGATCCCGAGCGCGTCGCGGAAGCGAAAGCCAACGTCAAATTGCACGGAGTTGAAGATCTCGTGGAAATCCGCGAGCAAGATGTCTTTACGGTCGACCTGCGCGAGGCGGATGTGATCTTGATGTACTTGCTTCCCTGGATGACGAAACGTCTGATACCCCAATTTCAAGAAATGGCTCCTGGTTCACGAATCATCTCGCATGACTTTGGCATCGGCGACATCAAGTACATCGAACCAGACAGCACATACAAGGTACCGCTGGAAGGGAGCAGTGGGACACATCTCGTTCATCGTTGGGATACGCCGCTCGATGTGCCGCCACCGAAGCAAGGCGAATGACACGAAAGGCTGCGTTCTCACGAATTTAGCCCAAAAGGGTCATCGCTGGCGGCGTCTGGCGTTGGATCGGGAACCAACGGATCAACGGATGGAGTGTCGCCGGAAGGCACGAAGAATTCATTTTCAAACTTAGGACTATCGGGTCTTCGCTGCGATCGTTCATTCTCGCGCAACTCGATATACGATCCCGTCATCAAGCGATCTTCGTTGCCCGCGCCGGCTTCGATTACGATTGCCGAAGCCGTCAGCAACTGTTTTTCTTTGACATTGATCGCATAGCAACGCGTTTGACACAAGCCGCAGCCCACGCACTTGTCGCGGAGGACGACCGGGGCCACAAAGCCTGTTCCTTCGATCGGCTTACCCTGGCTGTCGAGTTGCGTATGTACGTTGATAAACTCAATCGCTTCGTATCCGGCCATGTTGCATTCGTCGACGCACAACTGGCAGGCTTCTCGATTCTCGTAGGGGAGGCAGGTGCTGTTGTTGACAACGGCGAGTCCCATGCGAGCGACCTTCTTCTCCTCCAGCGGTAACGCACGAATAGCTCCGGTCGGGCATACTTGTCCGCAGGCGTTGCAACTCGATTCACAGCCCGCCCAATCCGCGTTGACCATTGGTGTCCACAAACCTTCCAGACCCTGCTGAAAACCTTCGGCTTGCAGCACGTTATTGGGACATGCTTTAAAGCACTCGCCACAGCGGATGCACATTTCAAGGAATTCTTGCTCTGGAACACTTCCCGGCGGGCGAACGGGGCGGAAGGAAGTCGGATCGTCGAGCCGGGCACCGAATGTTCGCGTGGCGACCGCAACGCTTGTTCCGCCAACGATTGCTGCGGCGCTGCCAGTTGCCAACGCCAGAAAGCCGCGTCTGCCTAGCGGTGTCTCGCCCGTGGGTGGATCGTTTTCCACTTTCAACTCGACCAAGTTCCAGCGTTCGACAAACTTGATTGCTTGGGTCGGGCAAACGCCACCGCATGTCTGGCACAATGTGCAGTCGGTGGTGCGCGTCGTGAAGTCGGGCTTGATGGCATCGAACGGACAGATTTCAACGCACTTGTTGCAATTGATGCAGGTTGATTCGACCTTTCTCTCTGTGACTCGCAACAGGTTGCCCAGCGAGAAAATCGCTCCGCTCGGACAAACGTACTTGCACCAAAACCTAGGCTGTAGGAATCCAAGGCCCAAGACGATCGCAAAGAGAGCCAATGAGAAAGTGTGTCCAACATGCATCGGAGGCACTAAGTGCCACCCTCGAGCCATGCCGCTTTGTAGCGGTTCGCCGAGGAAGAGCAGCCCGCGCGTAACGACGGGAATCGCGGCGACGTATCCCGATACCAGCACGCCGCACATTGCTGCGACCAGCGTGCCTGCAAGCAGATAGTATTTGATGTGAACCCACCATCCATCGCTGGCGACGCGAAATCGCACTACACGCCGCGAGAAGCTCCAGTCGAACAAATCAATCAACGTGCCCAGCGGGCAGAGATAGCCGCAGAACCCGCGCGGAATGAAGAAGCATGCGACCAAAATGATCGCTGCACACGTTAGCGACCAAACCCAACTGCGAGAGGCGATCGCGGTCGACATACTCACGAGAGGGTCAATGACCAGAAACAGCTCGGCGGGAATGAACTCCTTCTGCGCCAGATCGTCGGCATAGTGGGACGGCCAACGATCTGGTTCGGTCTCGCCGAACGACCAGGTTCCTTGCGCCAGAAGCAGGCTATCGAGGGCTGCCGGTGATAACTCGCCGACCGGTCGCAACGATAACATGTTGCCCGCGATATTTGCAACTTTAAACGCTCCGACATAAGAACTGCCGTCGTTGCCATTTGTTACATACAGCACTGTAGCTTCATCGCCGATCCAGTCTGGTCGTAAGTCCGCTTCAAAGCGAAACGAACCCGTATGCTGTTCTACTTCGACGAGTCGCCAATTATCAGACTGCTGACCTACCGCAGCAGGCCGTGCGCTGTATGGCCAGCAGACATAGAAGAAGAGTACGATAAAGAGGAAAAGGCTGAGCGTCTGAACCATTCGCCGCAGAGGCGAGGATAGGACCGAGGGGCCGAGGCGATTCAACAATATGCGGATCAGTCCGGGTTTGCCCGTCACACGATCGGCGAAACATGAGCGTGGAAAGATCGCCATGGCACAACGCGTCACGAATGACGGAGTTGCGAGCATCTCGCTTCTCTTTTTCTTTCGCAGAAATGGCAAAAACCAGTTGAGCCGCATGTTGTACACTGACTCGCGGTTTTACCGCTGTACGTCGTCCTTGTGTGCCTGCGCGACGAGTTCATCGAACAGATTGACATATTGAGGATGTACATGGACGAGATGCGTTCGGATACTGTTGACTTCACCCGAATTAACGCGGAGAAGTTCGACGACATCGGCCTTGTCCTTCAACCGCCCAGCCGCCAGTTTTAATTCCACGAGTGTGTTGATTCCGATGTATCGCAAGCTGCCTACGACGGCACCAATTTGCGATGGCGATGGTATCGTTGTGGGCGCGTAGTCCGGTGGCGATCCCGGTCGCTCGCCTTCGGGCAGGATATCGACTTGGACATCTGTGTCCTTGTGAAGCAACTTGGGCCAGCGTCCCGGCAAACTTGACAAAACTTGAAAGCCGCTTACGGAAGCGACACGCATGAATTCCTCGATACGGTTGGCGGGGAGGATGATATCGATGTCTTGAGTAACACGGCCAATGTAGCCATGCCGCCATACCGCCCACCCACCGCCAACCAATGCTTCGCAGTCAGACGCCAGTAAGACGCGATCAATTGCATGGACGACTCGCCCGTAGCGCCCGGGCAATTCTTGTGGCATCAACATCGTTTCTCTTCCCTGTAGTAAGGCGTCGGCGATGGCAAGCTGTTCAGCCAGAATGGCCGTTGTGATGGGATGCATGACACAAACACCGAAACAGAATCTACGGGATACGAAACGCCATTAGACCATCATAAGCGTATCTCAAACTTCCAAGCAACCAAGTCACAGATCAACTGCCCTTGGCCAATGCCTTGGCCGTCGCGTTCACGATTGCTTGCGAAGTGATCGTTGCGCGAGTTGTGGCGTCAATGCCGTTGACCGACTGCTTTTTAACGATCTGATTCGTTGTGTCGGTGATCGCGGCGTAGAACTGCTTCTCAACATGCTTGACCACCTTGACTTCTTCAATTCGGTGATCGGCGACACGGACTTCGACTTCGACGGGTCCGCTGTAACCGACGCTTGCAGCGCGATAGGCGCCGTCGGCAACCTTTGTGACGTTGGCTTGTTCCGCAAGCGTTACCGCCTCGATGCTGTCTCGCGCGCGTCCCTGAAAGCGTTTCGTGTACTCTTCGTTTCTGGCATCCGGGGAATCGATCACCTTTTGATAGAATGCGACGGCTTCCTTCGTTCGCCCCGCGATGCGACACGCGTCGCCTGCGAGTAAGTAGGCTTCATGGGGTCGATTCATCTTGGCAAATGCGCCGGCCAATTGAATCGCGCGATCCGTCTGCCCCATGTCGCCGAGCAGCTTGATAGCGTTCGTTGGCAGACTCCGGGCATTCAGCAGCTCGGTCGCCATCTGCTTACTACCCATTCGCCAGTAGCACTCGGCCAAATGAACGCTTTGTGGCTCAGGCACCTTGACATTGGCCTTTTGCAGCCAGAAAGCTGCTCGCGGGTAGTCCTGAAACAATTCAAAGTACATCTCGCCCAGGACCTTGATGTCGCGGTGTAACAACGCGGGCTGGTCCTTGTGCAGCGTCATGACGTGATGAATCAGCCGTACGCCCGACTTCCAACGACCCGGATTCGGATTGATCACATCCCACTTGTACTGGCCAACATTCTTTTGATTGTTCCAGCCCTTCTCAGGAGGATTTAACGGCCAATCGAGTTCTAAACTCTTGGGGTAATCGAGCGGTGTCGACTCGAACCAATCAGGCGGAGTCGGACCGACCGTCTTGATCAATTCGAGCACTTGTGCTTTGGTCCGTACAACTTGTGAGTCGGCAGCAGAATTGTTCGCGACCACTTCGATCGGCGTAAGCACGTGACGCTTGCCCTGCATCGTGACAGCGTGGACCTTGTCAAAGCTATAGGTCCTCACAAGCTTGCGGCCACCCAGTTGAATTTCGAAGTCGAACTCCTTTTTGTCTTTGCGAATCTCACCCATCGAACCAGTGGCCCTTGCTCCGTTGAGAAACTCGACGAGGTCTTCGGCCAGCAGCATGGTTGGTGCAAAGACGAGGAGAAATACCGCGAGAACCTCGAACTTTGAGCGTCCAGCTCTAGACGTCGAAGGAGCAAAAGAGTACCAACGCGAAGACAGTCGTCGCATGATTCAGGAGCCTCAGGCGTGGTGAATAGGAAAGCCTGTTGTGGCGAACGATCGACCGTCCTTCAGGACAAGTAGCGCATCCGCTCCGGGCGTTTGCTTGATGAGATCTATCCCGGCCTGGGCTCCCAGTACGAACACGGCGGTTGACAGTGCGTCCGCTTCAAGGGCAGAGTTGGCAGCGACCGAGACGCTCGACAAGTCACTCGGCGATCGACCTGTTCGAGGGTCGAGCAAATGATGATGTGTGTGATCGTCGCTAAAAGTTGTCGCATAGTCGCCCGATGTCGCCAAGCAGCGTCCGGCAAGTTCTGCGACCAACACGTAAGCTTCGCGATCGCGAGGGTGTTGAATTCCGACGCGCCAGGCATTGCCCTCAGTCGTCGCTCCCACTGTACTGATCTCGCCGGTATCGACCAACGCATGCGCGACGCTGTGTTCCTGCAACACAGAAGTGACACGGTCTGCGGCATAGCCTTGCGCAATTCCGTTTAGCGTGACCGCGGAGTGCTGACCATCGAGCCGAATTCGAGAACTTGAAATGTGCAATTGCTTCCAGCCAATGCGTTGTCTCGCTGTGGCAATCTCATCCTCGGAGGGCAGTCGCTTCAACTTTTGCGACTCGCTGTAAAGGCTCCAAAGTGGTTGAACGGTCACGTCAAAGGCGCCGCCACTACGGCGAGACATGGCTTGCGCGGAACGCAGTACCTCGACGAAATGTGGATGGGGATCATCGAGCGCGCCGTAGCGATTCAACCGAGACAACTCGCTGTTTGCTCGATAGATGCTCATGATATCCTCAATCAACTCCAGCTCGCGAAATGCGGCGTCGATCGCTGCTTCCCCGGTTTTGGGATCGCGATGCAAGACGGTGAGCGAGACATCCGAACCCAGAGCCCAAGAGGTACGGTTGACGGCATGTAAACTGCCTCCGGCGTCGGGAGCGTGAGATTGATCGCGGCCAAATCGCAGGGCAGCAAATACACCAGTTGCCGCACCTGCACCTGCCATGAAACAAAAAAAACGGCGACGCGAGAATTGCCGCATTGATGATTCCTCGTCGATTTGTTTTTTTGAACGCGATAATTCGCGGTTGCTATGGTACTAACATTCCGTTCTAGCGTTAAGTAAATACTCTTCGGATTTGTCGCAACTGTCGGAGCGATCAGGCACAGTCCGAATTGGAACGTATCTGATCGTCTGTTATACTGCCGGTTCCTGTTACAATCTCTGCTTGCTGCTTGGAGGTCGACGAATGCTGACGATTCAAGGACCGGCTCACTCCAGTTCCTCGTTTTGCGATCGCCTGTCGCGGCGAGACCTCTTGAGAATTGGCTCACTTGGCGTTGCAGGTTTGACGTTGCCGAATTTGCTGCGAGCTGAAGCGGCCGCGGGAGTTAAAAAGTCGAATAAGTCGGTCATTATGATCTATCTTGTCGGTGGGCCGCCGCATCAGGATATGTTCGACCTCAAGCCGGATGCGCCTGTTGAAGTCGCGGGGCCTTGGCGACCGATTGCCACAAACGTGCCTGGAATTGAGATCTGTGAAGCCTTTCCGATGCTCGCCGGGATGATGGACAAGCTTGTTCCGATTCGTTCGATCGTGGGATCGCAAGCCGGCCACGATGCTATCCAAGTCTTCAACGGACACGATCCGAGGAAGCCAAAGCCTTCCGGTGGGTGGCCACAACTTGGATCGGCCGTAGCGAAAGTGCAAGGCGCGACAGGCGCGGCTGCACCGCCGTTTGTTAGCCTTTGCTATCCATGTACGCATGGTCCCTACAACGAGCCTGGATCGGGCTTCCTCGGCACGGCTTACTCGCCGTTTCGTCCCATGGGACCGACGCGCGAGGATATGGTTCTGAATGGTGTCACTCTGGATCGGCTGGATGATCGACAGCAGCTGCTGAAAGGCGTCGACCGGCTGAAACGCGAAGTCGATAACACGACGACACTCGAAGGGATCGATGCGTTTACTTCGCAGGCGATCGACATGTTAACGTCGTCACAGTTGGCCGATGCTCTGGATCTTTCGAAAGAAGATCCAAAGATCGTCGAGCGATACGGTACCGGTGATCCCACGAAGTTTATGGATGGGAACGGCGCACCGCGTGTTCCTCAAAGCTTATTGGTTGCTCGGAGATTGATCGAAGCAGGCGCGCGCGTCGTAACCTTGAACTATAGCAAGTGGGACTGGCACGGCGGTGCAAACAATTCGATCTTCAAACGCGAGGCGGAAGATTTTCCGGTGTTTGACAAGTGTGTCAGTGCGCTCGTCGAAGACCTCCACCAACGAGGGCTCGACAAAGATTGTACGGTTATCATTTGGGGCGAGTTTGGACGAACTCCAAAGATCAGTTCGCAAGTCGGTCGAGATCACTGGCCGAACGTGAACTGTGCTTTAATGGCCGGCGGCGGCATGCAGACAGGGCAAGTGATTGGCGCCACGGATCGACTCGGCGGTGAAGCGGTTGACCGACCGGTGACTTTCCCTGAGATTTATGCGACGCTGTATCGCAATCTCGGAATTGATGTCAGTCAGGCCACGGTCCGCGATCTCAGCGGGCGTCCGCAGTACCTGGTCGAAGGTCAACCGCAACCACTTGCCGAGTTGGCTTAGTCATCGCGTGGCTCCTATCGAACTTACCGATCTCGATCGCCGTATCTGGGAAGAGGAGTTGACTGGCTTTGTGCCGGAGCGAGTCTTCGACGTTCACACACATATCTATCGCTGGGCGTTTTTTACGGATCCCGACAAAGAGAGCACTTCTTATCGGCAGTTTGTGACCCCACCTTACGAGGAGGCGAACTGGCGACTGTTGGACGAGTGTGATCGGCTGCTGATGCCGGGGCGGCAAGTCTCGCGACTCGCGTTTCCGTTTCCATTTGCCGAATACTGCGATTTCGATCGGTCAAACAGATTTGTTGCGAAGCAAGTTTCTGATGATCCCGCATCTGGCGCATTGATGCTCGTGCGTCCCGAGATGACCGCGGACGAGATTACAACAGCGGTGCGGGGCGATGGGATCTTGGGACTCAAGCCGTACCGCTTCTATTCCAAGACGGGTGACGCTGTGAATTGTCGCATCACGGATTTCCTGCCCGAGCATCAAATCGAAGTCGCAGACCAGTTAGGATTGCTGATCATGATGCATCTCTCCCGCCCCGATGCGATCGGCGACGAGCTGAATATTGCAGACTTGGAGCGACTGACGGCGACATACCCTCGCGCCAAGTGGATCCTCGCCCATTGCGCTCGCAGCTATGCCGCGTGGCCGATCGAGCGGGCAGGTCAACGCTTGGCTGATTTGCCGAACGTGTGGTTCGATACATCCTCTGTCTGCGAGTCGGATGCCATCGAGGCTTTGATCCGAACCGTGGGAGCCGAACGCGTGATGTACGGCAGCGACGATGTGCCGGTCGGTGTATTACGGGGCAAGTATATTTCCTTCGGTTACGGCTGGGCTTACCTGTCACCATCCAACCAGCAATTGAATCTGACCCATTGCGACCCGCGAATGACCTTCACTCGCTACGAACAATTGCGGGCGATGCAGCGCGCGGGGCGGCGCGGTGAACTTTCCAAAACGCAGACTCGCGCGATGTTTTACGACACCGCAGCAGAGTTGGTGGCGAGGACTCGCACTGGGCTGTTCGAGTAGCTGGACTCGATTGAATTCTGACGAATCGTGGCCAAATGTTTACGGCTTTCACTTACCGCAGTATTCCACTCGACTCAATTCAGAACAAGGAAAGCGAACGCGATTGGCCGTTCAAATGCTCTGCAGGTTGTGGTTTGCCATAGAAATAGCCTTGGCCAAACTCGAACCCGAGTTCACAACAAACGTCGTGTTCCCAATCGGATTCGACGCCTTCGGCCAAAGCGGCGCTGCCGAAATCTCGTACCATCGTAACAAGCGTGCTGAGCAGTTGACGCTGGCGTGGCGAGGCAAGATGAATGTCGCGGATCATGTGCATGTCAAACTTGACGCAGTCGGGGCATACATTGGCGAGTTGAAGGAGACGCGTTTCGCCCGCACCAAAGTCATCGTAAGCCAATCCCATATCGAGTTCAGAGAGCCGCTTTCGCAACTTGTCCATCATTGTCACGTCGGTCACAGCAGCTTCGTGAACTTCGAGGGTAATCTTTTGACCTGGATGGAGTTCCCGAAGTTGTCCCAAGGAGTCGAGCAAGCCGCAGGTGACCAACTCGACGGGATGCGTGTTCAGGAACAGCCGCGGATTGCCGTCAATCGATTCACCTTCGCGTGTGCCGACACAACGGAGCAGTTCGCTCAATTCGCCCTCTTGGTTCAATTGTGATGCCGCCAGGAACATATCCTTGGGGCTTTCCAGCCCATAGTGGCGACTGCGACCAAGGACTTCGTATCCGACGACTTTTAAGTCAGGCAACGCGACAATCGGCTGGAAGTGAGGAATGACACTGCGATTCTGCATCAAACGGTCGAATTGTACAAGCGACAGCGCTTCATCACAGGTCGATGTGGCAACCGTCTTGTTGTTCAGGTCGAATGAATCCTCCACACAGCCAACGCGGAAAGCGACATCCGCGAATTGGACCAGATCGCCACGTTCCAGTTGTGTCTCGTCGGTCACCGGCGTACCGTTGACATAGGTGCCGTTGGTGCTCTTCAAGTCCCGCAGCCAAAGATCGCCGTTGCGGACGAATATTTCGGCATGCGAACTCGAAATAGTCGGTCGATTGATACGCAACGTGACATCGCCGCACCTGCCAACTCGAATGGTAGCCTGTTCTACGTGAGTGACTTCGACCGGACCGGTCAGATCCGGTCGACCTTGTAAGGTCCAGCGTAGATTTCGCTTTGCGGTGTAGCTGCCCATTCGATGCCCTTGCGCCTCAGCCTTTGTGGGTTGTCGCGATTGCATCGCTTGTAGGAGTGTTTTCACACAAGCATAGCCTCGCCCCACAACGCAAGCTTAGCACGCAAATCTAACTGGCGACCTTATCTGCAGCAGTCCGAAAACGTGCCCGAGCACCAAATTGAGCAGTGAGTGGCCTCGTACTCACAATGCGATATGATGCTTAGATAGTATTTCCGTGGCAGAGGACCTTCGCCGTGAATACGCAGAAGCACGCAACGCCTTTTGACCCCACCATCGACGCCGTAGTTTCAAATCTTTCCGGAAAGCCCGATTCGCATCACGCGGTTGCGCTGGTCGAGGGTAGTACACCTGAGCTGGCTGCGGAAACGAACGATCTGTTGCGAGATCGGCTCAAAGTTGCCTCGCTACTGCTTTTCACCGGCTTTCTTGCATTCTTGATTAAGAACTTATTTAGCCTTGCCGCCAATGAAACGACATTCGATTGGATTCTGCTTGCCGTTCATACGGTGACGACCGTTACAACTGGTCTAGTGGGTTTACGGTTGTGTAGCGAGTGTCCGGTCATTCGTCGCCACCTACGGCTCGCCGAACTAGTAGTGTTCGGCGGTTCGGGTTCGTTTTTCCTGCTGGTCAGCTGCGCGCTACTTACGGAAACCGCGGACGAGGGATACATCCGGTCCGTCGCTCCCATCTGGTTGTTGTTGATCTTCACCTATGCATTGTTTGTGCCCAACACTTGGCGACGCGCTGCGTTTGTGATTGGTGCGATGGCCGCCGCGCCGGTTATCCTGGTGAGCGGCTTCTGGTTCGTGGCGCCGGATGCTCTACTCGATAACATTCGCTTCCGTGCCTATCCCATTGAAGTCACGATGTTGATGACGCTCTGTGCTGTTATTGCCGTGTGGGGTGTGCATACGATTGGCACGTTGCGACGAGTCGCCTTCGAAGCGAAACAGCTGGGACAATATCGATTGAAGCAGCAGATCGGCCAAGGTGGGATGGGGGAGGTTTATTTGGCAGAGCACGTGCTTCTAAAACGCCCGTGTGCGATCAAGTTGATTCGACCTGAAAAGGCTGGTGATGCCAATTCCCTGGCACGGTTTGAGCGCGAAGTCAAGGCGACCGCAAAGCTGACGCATTGGAACACAGTGGAGATCTTTGACTATGGGAGGTCCGACAACGGGACATTCTATTATGTCATGGAGTACCTGCCCGGGCTGAACCTTGGTCAGCTCGTCGAAATGCATGGTGCGCTGCCGCCCGAACGAGTGATCCATTTGATGATGCAGACATGCGAGGCGCTTGGCGAGGCGCATCGAAAGAATTTGATTCATCGCGACATCAAGCCCGGTAACATCTTCGCCGCAAATCGCGGAGGTGTGTATGACGTTGCAAAGCTACTCGACTTTGGGTTGGCAAAACCCTTGGTCGATCTGGAGGATTCTGGGCTGACTCAAGAAGGTTCGATCACGGGATCGCCGCTGTTCATGTCTCCGGAACAAGCATCGGGCGAAAGCCGGCCCGACGCGCGGAGCGACATCTACTCGCTCGGTGCAGTAGCCTACTACTTGCTCGCTGGCGAGCCGCTTTTCAGCGGCATGAATGCGATGAAGATCATGATCGCTCACGTTAGCAAAGAGCCAGTGCCACTTATCGAAAGAAATGCTTCGCTTCCGGAAGACCTGAGTGCGATCGTCATGCGCTGCCTGCAAAAGAATCCACAAGATCGATTCCAGGACGCCGAAAGTCTGCGTGAAGCTTTGGCAGATTGCCGCGATGCGGGGAATTGGACGCGCGAACAGGCGCGTTCTTGGTGGGAGAACTACGGCTGTCCGAACAAGAAGGCACTCGATCGAGAAGTCTTTGCGACGAACAGTATTTGACCAGGGCCTACCCAACTCCGTTGCCGCACCGAGTGCGATTTAGGATCGATGATCGTGAGCATCCGAATAAGTCAATCGACTTGGGATCGTCTGTACCCGCCGTTGATCGATATCGTCTGCCCCGTGATAAAACTCGCCGCCGGTGACGCGAGGAATCTGGCGACACGAGCCACGTCTTCTGGAGTTCCCCAGCGGTTCGACAACGATTCTCGTTTTGCGCGGTTTTGCCAATACTCCGTTGCGTCGTCACCCCACGATGTCTTTATCCAACCGGGTGCGAGGCAGTTCACTCGAATTTGTGGGGCTAATGTCTGCGCAAGGCTCTTGCTGAACGACATGACTGCACCTTTGGTCGTGGCGAACATCTCGCCACTTTCGCCTGCCATGCCGTGTTCGGCTTGATCCCACCCGAGATTCAAGATGACGGCGCCGCGATTGTGCTGACTCATGCGTTGTCCCACCAGTCGCGACAGGCCAATCGTAGCCAGTACATCGACCTGCCAAAGAATCTTCAGCTTCTCCTCAAATGACAGGTTGGCGTTCGTTCCGGTCAGGACATCCGCGCCAGCGTTATTGATCCAAATATCCACGCCACCACGCCATTGCCAAGCTTGCTCGACAAGACGCAGGTGCTCGGACGAATCGCTCAGGTCGGCGAGATGTACGAGAGAATCGCGACCAAGCTCTTGTATCAATTGGCTTGTGGACTCGGCGCCTGCTCGATTACTCCGCGCGTGAACCATGACATCGGCGCCAGCGCGAGCAAGTTCGACTGCGATCGCCCGGCCGATACCACTTGAGGAACCGGTCACCACGGCGATTTTTCCAGTCAGTTCGTTCGTAGGGGTGGTAGCAATTGTAGTCAGCGGTTCAATCATTGGAGAGGGTGGATCAAGTAGGCGGAATATCCGTTGCGACAATGTTGGTTTTACTTTGGCTCCGACGCTCCCACAAGCTCCGCCGATACTTTGGATTGAGTGCGGTCGCATGGTATCCAGCAACACGGTATCGCAATCACCTATGAAGCCGAACGAACTGAAATCAAGACTCGAGTCGAGCGCGTTTGCGTTTCGTGGTTACAACGTCACAAACCTAGGTCGAACTTCCGAGTTCCTTGATCATCACGCCTACGGCTCAATTGTGCGGGAGTGCCTTGTGTCGGCTTCGGCGGTCTGCGCCGATGTGACCGGCAAAGCTACTGACCTGGTGAGCCGCGTCGAGCGGCACGAGGAAACTTCGCTGGAAACTTACGCGGAAGCAGTCGCTTTAGTGATGGCCGTCGAGCAGGCTCAGATTCGAATCCTGGACGAGCAATTTGGCATCCCATTGAAGCAGGCTCAATTCTCGCTCGGCTATAGCCTTGGCGAGATCACCGCGGTGGCGTTAAGCGGAGTGATCGATCTGCACGAAGCGATGCGGGTGCCTTTGACATTGGCCGAAGACTGTGCAGCGCTTGCAGATGACGTTTCGCTCGGCGTGTTGTTTTCACGAGGCAAGCTGTTGCCACTGGACGCGATTCGCAAACTCTGTCTGGAGATTAACCAAACGGGCGGTGGAACGGTCGGCATATCGGCGATCTTATCACCCAACTCGATTCTTCTTATGGGGCAAGGCGATACGCTCGCTCGGCTTAAACAGGCAATAAAGGAGTTTCCCGAACGCATCAGTCTCCGCCAGCACGACCAAAAGTTTCCGCCCATGCACACACCGATCGTGTGGCAAAAGAATGTCTGCGATCGCGCTGCGGTCCTGATGCAAACGCTTAGGGGAGGTTTGACCGCGCCTCAGCCCAAAGTCTTGTCGCTGGTAACCGGCAAGTGCAGCTATACCGACATCAACGCCCGGCAGATCTTGCAGGATTGGACCGACCATCCTCAACTGCTGTGGGACGCGGTCTACGAAATACTGAGATCGAATGTCGACACCGTAATTCACGTCGGGCCAGAGCCGAATATCATGCCCGCGACGTTTACGCGTCTCAAAGAAAACGTCGAAGTCGAAACCAAAGGAAAGATTGGCCGGCAAGCGCTAGCGACTGTCGTGCATCACCCCTGGATCAAGCGACTCTTGCCCGAACGGACCGCGCTGTTGCGAGCACCTGCGATTAAGCAGATCATCCTGGAAGACTGGCTGCTCGAACAAGTGTAGTCCCACGCCAGTAGAGGCACCGGACTCTTAAAGTCTCAGTAGTTCCAACTTCTCTATCCCAACTAGCGGGATTCGCCCCAATTCAAGCGGAACCACGATGTTCTGAGCTCCTGCGAGTTCACTTGCACAATAGATTGGGAATTGCTGAGTCTAGTTTTCAGTGGGTAGTCGATAGCACGCTGCCTCTGCAGCGTTGCGAACGAGCAGCAGATCGCCATATAGGCAAAGATTGTTCCAGGTCTTGCCGTCAATTGCTGGGAACGATGCCAGTTCCTCAAATTTGTCCGGCGTTGCGCCGACCAGAACGATTTCTCCGGTTTCTGCTTGGACTAGTAGTGTGCTGCCGACGAGGAGTATCTGTCCGTGCCCGTAGCGTCCCTTTTTCCATTGCCGCTCGCCATCCTCGAGACGAATACACTCGACGATTCCGTCGGACAGTCCGTAGACGTACCCGTCACCGATGACATGATTCGTGAACTTGGTTTTCAAAACGGCACTGTTGGCCCACAGCTTTTCCGCAGCAATCGTTCCATCGTCACTCGCAGACAACTTCCAAAGTGCTGCACCTGCTCCATAGCCTTTGCTTAAAAGCAAACGACCGTCACTCAACAAACTTGCCTGCGATGTGCTCGCGTTCGCGGCGCTATTACCCGGCCAATCTACCTGCCATAGCACTTTTCCGGTCGCAATATCGTGTCCGCTGACGTTGTCTTCATTGACACTCACGATCATCCGACGATCGCCAAGCATTGCAAGACTTGGCGACGCATAACTAACTTGCCGATCACCAGCTTCCCAGACTAGTTTTCCCGTGAGTCGATCGAACGCAGCCAGCGATATGTGTGTACCGGCTTTTGGACCGCCGACCGGGATGACGACGAGATCATCGACGATCAACGGCGAATTACTCCTGCCCCAAGCGATGGCCCAGCCGTCTTCACCGGGTGGGACGTTGTAGCGGGTGAGCAGATTGTCGGCCCACACCAAGTCACCGCTCGCACCTTCGAGACACAACAAGCTGCCTGATGGCCCCAGTGTGTAAACTTTACCATCGTGAACGGTTGGCGTGCTTCGCGGGCCAATGCCGCCCAGAACCGTTTCGTGTCGATTCGCCTCACTATGGACCCAGAGCAGTTTGCCGCTGGCGATTTCGTAACAGGTTACAAGTTCTTCGTCGCCCCGTTGTTCCATCGTGAACGCGTAACCATTCACCGCCACGAATCCCGACCAGCCGGCCCCGATCGCCTGACGCCACAATTGTTGCGGGGGATTGCTATCCCAGTCACGTGCAAGTTGAAGATTCGGAATGGTTCCATTTCGTCGTGGACCTAGAAACTGCGGGAAGTCTTGGTCCGATGTTGTCATCACGTCAATTTCGTCAGATGCGGCGATCTCTGCCGACGTATCCAACAACGAGTCGGGCGGTGGTGCCCAGCGAGCGCGGAACTTTGGTACCATCTCGCCCGAGACGTGTTCGATTTTGAAGACCGCAAAGAACAAGGCGATGATCGAGATCACTCCGACGAGGCCGCACAATCGAAACATGCGCGTGTAGCCACTGAAAAACAAGAACCAGAGCGAAAGAGCACAACATCCCATGAACGAAAGAATTAGCGTGAGGATGTTAGCAACCGCGTGATCGCCACCAACGTCGCGCACTCGCACAAGTGCGATCATCCCAGCGACAAACATGAGAACGACCCAGACCCATATGGGCGGCGTAAGACGACCGGATGGGCTTGCTGCGGCGTTTGCGTCCGCGGCGACCACAGGTTCACTAACCTTCTGCTGATAGGGATTGGAATGTTGTGAGCCGGAGTCTTGTTCCGTCGTCATGTCGCTCTTTCTTGATTTCGCCGTTTAGTTTGCAGCCTCGGTTTCCAGGAGCGTTTCGGCGAACATCCGACCAACTTCCAGGGTACCTGCCGCATCATAATGTACGTTGTTCGCAATCGAGGCCGTCGACGTATCGACATAGACGCAAAGTGCGTCCGACGCGGCGACTGCTTTTTGCGACTCGATGATTTTAGGCATGAACGTGTTCTTGCCGCCCCCAAATCGAGTGTTGACTGCCAGCATCGCGATTAATGTGGGAGCTGCCAAGTCTTGGCGGAGCGAATGGATCATCTTGGATAATGCGTGCTTATAGTTTTCCGCATCCCGGGCATTTGCGTCACTTTCACCTTGGACCCAAGCGAGTGCTCGGATTCGCAGCGTGATGCCATCGGCCTCTGCCGCGGCAATAGCGGCCTTGGTTTCGGCGACCAGTGATCGATAGCAAGCACCGCCATCGCCTGGGTCTTCTGGATTCCAATCCGTACGCATTCCAGTCCCGCTGAAGGCCGCCTTGACAATTGCCACACGTTGCTCCGATCGCTGTCGCAAAGTTCTCGCCAAACCGATTTCCGGACCGAAGCCACCCTCGGCCTGAGCAAAGTTTCCATATTGCCGACCTTCTCTTGGCTTCTTCGGGTTACCCAACGGTTGCGGCTGCAGGTGTGTCCAACGACTCATGCTTACCGAGTCGTGATCATCCGGCGGCGGATCGCCACACCGCCACCAGAAAAGCACATCCCCGTCGATCGGACTCGGTGGCAGCTCGCTCGGTTTGGCATCATAGCCGACAGCATTTGACTGTCCGGCGATGAGAATCAAGTCGACGACCGGGGTCTCCGCACAGGCAATGCTTGCGATTGAACATAGAAGACAAACAAGCGGCGTACGGTATCGGTACATTCTAAGTATCCATCGATCCGAAGATGCAAACTAGCCACGGCCGACGAGCGGCATCTTGGTTGCCATGACCGTGATGAATTGAATATTTGCGTCCAATGGCAGGCTTGCCATGTGGACGATTGTGCGAGCCACATTCTGGACGTCCATCGTTGGTTCAACTGCGGTTGAACCGTCCGCCTGCGGCACGCCGGTCGCCATGCGGGCCGTCATTTCTGTAGCGGCGTTACCGATATCAATCTGACCGCAGGCGATATTGTACTTGCGCCCGTCCAGTGAAGTCGACTTCGTCAAACCGGTAATGGCGTGCTTCGTCGCGGTGTAGGGAGCTGAGTTCGGCCGGGGCGACTGTGCCGATATTGAACCGTTGTTGATGATGCGCCCTCCCACCGGCACTTGGTTCTTCATCATCCGCACCGCCGCCTGGGTGCATAAGAAGGCTCCCGTTAAGTTGACGTTCACAACCGACTGCCATTGTTCCAAGGTGAGCTCCTCGAACGGAACAGGCGGAGCACCGATACCCGCATTGTTGAACAACAGGTCGAGGCGCCCAAACACCTCGTTGATCTTGGCGAACAATTGGTCAACAGACGCGGGGTCGGTAACGTCTGTCGCTACAGGCAAAGCATGAGAGGAACCGTCGCCCGCCAATTGGGCGGTTTCCTTGAGTGCGTCGAGGCGCCGCCCGGCCAAGGCCACCGCATAGCCCTCCCTCAGCAAGGCCAATGCCGAATGCCGCCCAATTCCACTTCCGGCGCCGGTAACAATCGCGATTTTACGGGTCGATTCCATCAGTTGTCTGAATCCTTCCGTGGGTACTTGAGTTTCAGGTTTCCGCCGTAGTTATTCCGGCTGTTGCTGTGCTGCCTGAAATCTGGCCAATTGCTCTTGATAGAATGTTACGTTTGGTTCCAGCTCAATGCACTTCTTCGCGCAATCGATCGCGAGTTCGTTCTTGTCTAGCTGGAAATACACTTCGCCGAGCGTATCGATATATTGAGCTTCGTTCGGGACCAGTTCAAGGGCTCGATTGGCGTGAGCCAACGCATCTTCTAGCCGCCGCTTGCACTTGGCCGCCAGCCACGCAGCGTTGTTGTGATGCAGAGCGCTGTTGGGAAAGAGGTTGCAGGCTTCGTTGATCAGCTCGTAGGATTTGTCGAACAATTCGTCGGCGGCTTCGGTGCGCAACAACCTGTCGAGTTGCGGCACGAATGTCTCCGGGATATTGAGATCACCGGGCCAGATTTTCTGGCACATCCGCAAGTCACCGATCGCGTCGCTGATGTCGTCCTGCTCAAGCAGCCCCTTGGCACGATCTCGATGCACCTCGAACGGAATGCGGACGTAGCTTGCCGCGTCTGTGAAATGCCACAGCTCTTGGAGACAATTTAGCATCCGTTGCTCGGCATACGCCGCGGCTTGCAGGGGATCTTTCGCTGCGACTGATTGGCTGAGCGTTGCGATGGCATGGAACATATGTAAGTCGGTCCAAGTCGAGCAACGGCGCAACAACTCACACTCCTTGGTTGCTACTTCGGTCAGGCCCCTCTGTGCCAATTGTGAGGCGAGTCCGTCATAGCGGGATGCGCCAGCCAGCGGCAGCAACCTTGCCAGTTCTTTCGATTGGCGACCGGCGTCGTCAGCACCGGCCTTGCTCAGCATCTCTCCATGCAAGTAGAGGGCGTAGGGCTGGTGATCTCGCTCCCAGGCCGTGTGATACCAATCTGAGGCGGCAATCCATTCTTCTTGCTTGGCGAGCATGTCCGCTAGTCTAATCGCGCTCGGACCGTGCTCCGCAGCAATCGACTCGAAACAACGCTGCGCGCGCTCTGGTTCCTGATGGACCTGATACGTCTCGCCGATTGCGTGCAACCACTTAATCCGAGCACGGTGGGCAACGTCGAACGCCATAACGCGATCGTGAGCATTGGCGATTTCTCCGATCACCTCTTGGTGATCCTTGCGTTTGTAGAAGAGATTGCGGACGCGCGCAAGTCGAGCTCGCGTGTCGTCGCCCGGTTCTAACTCGCGGTAGATATCCCACCAGATCTTCGCGGCAGTAGAATGATTGACGAACAACAGCGTTATTGCGGTCGGCTCGTGATCTTTATCGAAGGCCTGGGCGGCGTGCTCGAAGGCTTCGTCGACCATCTTGGCTCGCAATTCTGATTCGGCGAGTTGCCTCCACTGAGTTCCCTCGCCATTCGCCTTCAGCGAATTGGCAAGCTGTTCGAACATCTCGATCGATTCGTGTCGTTCACCTACAGTCGCCAGGATTTGCGCCAGCTGAACGGCAATTCGGAAACTGCTCTGCCAGTTTTTGGAGCGATCCGGTCGTTCGAGAACTCCACGCAGCCATGCGTCACGCGACTGGCGCGTCGAACCTATGCCCGCCAGGTTAAACGCATCAGCATATTGAGTCCGCATGATTTGAACCTGGAAGGCATCAGCGATGTCGTCACGCGTCAGCAGCCGAATCGCGTCGTCGGTGAAGCCATTCAAAAACAGAGCTTCGCGACAATGACCCAGACTTTCTCCGCCGAAAAGCTTCTCCGCCGTTTCTTTAATGGCTGCGATATTCTGCTCAAACTCTTCGTGGTTCAAAGCGAGACGATTGTACGCCGCAGCAAACCCTAGTGCCTCGATCTTGTCGCTGGGATCTGTTTCGAGATAGGCATTCTGACGTGATGCGAGTTCCTCCCACGCACGCTGGTCGAACAGCAACCCCTGCAACAGTTTGCTGTCTGTACTTTCCAGCTGGCGAGCTAACTCCAAGGCCCCCCGCTCGTCGCCTTTGATTCGGAGCATGTGAACCAGCTGGGTTTGAGTTTTTGCTAACGTGGTGGGAGCATCGACTTGACGCGCGGCTTGAAGTGTCAACTCCTCGATCTTCTCGTCGATCGTTCCACGCAGATATAAGAACACGGCCCAGTTGCGGATTCCTTCGCCATCGGTCGCGGATTGTTCGAGCAGCGACTCAGCCTTTCCGAACTGTTGCTTGATTACGAAGTAAGGCACTTGCTTCCGCAGGAACTCATCGAACTTCGCGACTTCCTCTGCCGAGTCGTAGTCTGCTCGCCAACTTTCCGCAAGCGACACGCCGTACTCGATTTCGTCTTCGCGTTGGAGGCGATCCAGTATCTGACGCCGCTGCGATGCCGACTTTTCGTTGGTAGCAATCGCTACGAGGGTTTTGATCGACGCCTTGCTGAGCAGCTGCTCCCATAAAAGCTCTCGGCCTTTGGATTCTTCGCGCCGGTACTGCCTGACGATTGCTGCCACGTCGTCCGGCGTATCGGCGAAAACGCCGAATCGGAAGTCATCGAGTATCGACCGCGCTCGCAGTCGGACCTCAGGGTCGCTGCCCTCTGCGGCGCGGCGCAAAGCCGGCTCGACGGTTGGGCCTGCCTGCCACAAAAGCATCGTCGCGCGTTGCCGTATCTCAAAGTCGAGTGCGCCGAGCTGTTGTATCGCAGTGGAGATTGCTTGAGGAGCCAGCGTCGCTCGCTGTTCCGGCTCGGCTTGGGTGACGGTCATCGTTGCGACGAGCAGCAAAGTTGGCAGTGATCCCACGCGACGTTCCTCATGGTACTTAACTGAGTCGCGGGGAGGTAACACCGGCTAGTCCATGGTGTGTCACTGGCTGTGCCCGTGTTCTTCGAGTGGCATACCGGCAAACCCGACAGCACGCACCGAAGCACGATCCGCACGACAGTTGCCATTCTACCAGATGCCGCATCGAGCGGGAGAAAACGGCGGCCATGTTAGACGCCAAATTGTAATCAACTCCGGTGACACCCGACTAACACGTCAAATCCGCAGGATGCATGCAGATTGCCTCGCACTTACCGTCGATCGGTCGCGATCACTTCCCAACGGTTTACGCTTCGGCGGTGTCATCGTCATCAGGGACAATTGGGATTGTGGCATTGATCCCGGCGGCCGCGAGACCTGACAAGAGAAACGCTGTTGCACAGGTTAAAAAGGCGAGGTCCCAGCGTTCGGTCTCGCCGACGATCCAGATTAAGAGGGGCGGAGTCACGGCGGCACCAAGGTTGCCCCACATATTCCCCCAGCCGAGAATCGAGCCGACGTGGCGACCGCCCGCATCTTGCATATAGGCCCAAAGCGATGGTGTGCCAAAATCCGTGGCGAATGCGACGACGGAGAACATTGCGACCGCAAGCCACGGCGACGGGGAAGCCCACACTGCCAGGTAGGCTCCCATCGCGGCGAATCTCGATAGCGACATCGGCAGGCCCCGGCCCCAACGCAGCCCGATGCGATCGACCAAGGCGTCGGTCACCCCGCCGCCGGTTAGCATTCCTGCCCAACCTACCAGCGGCGGAATGGCAACCATGAGCGCCAGTTCCTCGACAGACACTTTGTGGATGCTGAGAAAATATCGCGGCGCCCAAGTCATCAGAAAAACCCAGCCGATATTCGTGAACCATTGCGAGGCGCAGCAGAGCCACATGCTGCGACTGCGGAGGAGCGGCCCGATAGGCACTCCGCCAAGTTTCTTGTCCTCGGAGTCCCCGGCACGCTTGTCGCCTCGGATCAACGCCACTTCTTCTTCGTTGCACCATGGGTGCCGGGACGGTACGTTGCGGCAACTCCACCACACAAGTCCTGCGACGAGCAAGCCTATGGAGCCGTAGAAAAACATCATCGGTCGCCATCCAGCGACGTAGAGCCGCTTGATGCTCTTTCGGTGAAGCGCTTCGAGAACCAAACGGTTTAGACGTTGAGACTGTTGCTCCGTAAGTTCACTTGTCGGCTTCGCGATCAATCGCTTTGCCTCTTTCTCGAGTGAGACGCCCTTCAATTCAGCAGCCGTAAAGAAACCGGGATGCCGAATAATCTGATTCAGCCCTTCCGCGAGAGATGAAAGTTCCTCACTCGCGAGCGGCTTGGATGGATGCTGGTCATGGTCGAGAACTAATTCATGTACGTCGCCGTTCATCTCCGCGAAGCACCGACCGCGCAGGGCCTCTTCGGCGGTCACCGGATCAGACTGTTTTGTCAATTCGATCACGACTTGCGATCCATCAAGAATGTCAGACGAAGCAAGCTCCGTGGGCGTGGATAAGGGCGTTAGCCAAATCAGGATGTAGCCGGTTGCAGACAAAGCCAGAAAACCGCCCACGCGTCCGCCAACAGCGATGATCCCACTGGCGCGACCGCGAGCTTGCAGCGGCATCCACTTGCTGATGATGCTGGCCGCCGTAGGATATGCGCCCGATTGCGCGAAGCCGAATCCGAACCGCAGCAACAACAATGCGACAAAGGCTCCCGCCGCGCCTGTCAGGCCGGTGAGTAGTGACCATGCGAGGATATAGATTGTTAGCATGAGCCGCGACCCGAATCGATCCGTCAACCAGCCCGCCGGAACTTGCCCCAGCGCATAAGTCCAAAAGAACGCGCTCAACATCCAACCGACTTGTTCATCGCTCAATCCCAGGTCTTGCTGAATGTAAACTTCCGCGATCGAGATGCAGAAACGATCCAGATACAGCAATGCCGACATCAGAAATGCTGAAGCAACAACCAGATATCGGACGCGGGATGGACGTTGAGGCATGAGCGAACTCGATTAGGTAACTGCTTGACGAACGATACTCAGAAACTCCCGCTCCGACTTTCGAAGTGCGTTGCCTTGCCCAGCGACACGCCGCCCTGCATTACCCAGTCGGCGGCCCAGCGGATCATTTCCTCGCTGGTCGTTGTCGGAGAACCCAGCAACGGATAACTGTCGCGCGCATTGTTCAACAACGCATCTGCAGCCTCCTGACCCGTAAAGGTCACCGACTTGTTCATTCGTCGCGCAATCTGCGTACAGACTTCGCGCACGCATAGGGTATCGGCACCAGCGATGTTGAAGACGTGAGGCGGCGATTTCGTGTGAACGAGCGAATTGAGCGCCATTGAATTGGCATCTCTTTGCCAAATGACGTTCACGTAGCCCATCGTCACGTCGATCGGAGTCTCCGAGAACACCTGTTGTGCCAGATCAACGAGCACTCCGTACCGCAACTCGGTCGCGTAGTTCAGGCGTAGAAGGCTGATAGGGACCATTAGTTCGCGACTAAAGTGATCGAACATCCGCTCACGGCCAAGCACGGTGATAGCGTATTCGCCGATCGGATTTGGCGGAGTCGATTCGATGGCTCCACCTGAATCGACCGCAACCGTCCCGTAGATATTGCCCGACGAAAAGGCAGTGATGCGGCTGTTTCGATAACGCCGGCAAACGATCGCGGGCAAATAGCAATTCATTGCCCAAGTTAAGGAAGGGTTCGCGGTCGCGCCGAATTTGAAACCGGCCATATAAACGACGTTTGGCGCGTCAGGCAGTTGCGGAACAGCTTCCTCATCGAGCAAGTCACATGCAATCGTTTCGATTCCCCATGACTCCAATTGCTGTCTCAGCTCGCCGGAAGAAAATCGCGAAACTCCGACCACTCGTCGCGTGATCCCGGCCACGTCGGATGCACGCCTTGCCATACGTGCCAGTGTTGGCCCCATCTTGCCGCCAACACCCAACACGATGATGTCACCCTCCAGGTCGCGCATCGTCTGCACAACTTGTTCGTCCGGCTGACTCAGCAGGTCATCCAGAATGTCGGCAGAGCTGGGGCAAGCCAATTTGTGGTTGTTCATTTCGATCTGGGTTTAACCGGGAGATTCAAGAAGCGGGTAAGATTGTAGCAACTCTGTCATGGCCGGGCATCTCGCAGTCGGGTAAAGTAGCCAGCACGCACCGCGTGATGAGCCCCGTCGCAACCGATTGAAGTTCTGGACGAGTTTCCAATTTGAACGCCAATTGGAGGACTCGTCACGCAGAGCGTGATGGCCACTTTCGTGCGGCTACTTTGAGGAGATGCAAGATGTTGAATCGACGTGAGGCCTTCCAGATCGCAGTAGCCGGCGCGTCTACGGCTCTGGCGGCGCATGCTGTGCGTGCAGTCGCGGCAGACGAGCAGCCTGCTAACTCGCGCGGCAATCGCATCGCGGTTTCGACTTATTCGTTTTGGCAGTTTAGACATCAAGAGTTACGAGATGTCGAGGACTGTATCAATCGCTCGGCCGAGATGGGGTTCGATGGCGTCGAGATCCTGCATCGGCAGATGGAGAGCGAAGATAACGGCTACTTGCAGCGATTAAAGCGTGCAGCGTTCGTCAACGGTATCGATCTATGTGGTTTCTCGACACATCAAGGCTTTCTATCGCCTGAAGAAGTCGTGCGACAAAAGAACATCGACCACACGATTCATTGCATCGAACTCGCATATCAATTGGGCGTTCCCACGATGCGAGTAAATACGGGCACCTGGGGGACGAGCAAGAACTTTGACGAGTTGATGAAAAACCGTGGGATCGAAAGTCCGCGCGAGGGATACACCGATGAAGACGCCTTCGGTTGGGTCATTGATAGCTTGGAGAAGTGTTTACCGGCGGCTGAACGATGTGGTGTGCTGATGGGACTGGAGAATCACTGGGGCCTTGGCCGCACGCCAGAGGGGGTGATGCGCGTCGTCAAGGCGATCGATTCACCCTGGCTTCAAGTCACGATGGACACCGGCAACTTTCTTGAGAACCCGTACGACCGACTGGAGCAACTCGCGGCGAACACAATTCTGGTACAGGCGAAAACATATCATGGCGGTGGATTGTGGTACGAGTTAGACCTCGACTATTCGCGTATCGCGGAAATTCTCAAGCAACATCGTTATCGCGGGTACGTATCGTTGGAGTTTGAAGGTCGCGAAGACCCGCGAACTGGAATTCCGAAGAGTCTCGCGATGTTGCGCGAGATGTTTTCTAGGCAAACTTAATGGCGGAGAAGTTGACCGTACTGGAGTTGTTCGCGGGGATCGGAGGCTGTGCCGCCGCAATTGCTGGGAATGCTGAAATAGTTACAGCCGTTGAAACGGCGCACGATGCGCTCACCGTCTATCGTCATAACTTTGTCAGTCCAACACTCGATCAGCCAGTGGAATCGCTGCCGGAAAACTGGTTTCGAGAATTCAGGGCAGCCGTGTGGTGGATGTCGCCGCCCGTCTTGCCCTTCGTGAATGCCGGTCTGAGACGCGAGCTTGATGATCCACGTGCTAAGGCCTTACTGCATGTTATCGAGCAGATTCACAAGATAAGACCCCGATATGTGGCGCTCGAATGCGTGCCGACATTCGACAAGTCATTAACAAGGCAATTATTGCTCGAGACGCTCGCGGATTCTGGATACAAGTGGCAAGAGACACAACTATGTCCGACATCGCTGGGTGTTCCAAATCAAAGACGCCGCTACTATCTCGTCGCTGGACGCGAAGAAATTCTGCCGTGGAAGCCTTTGAACTCCAAGCCGCGGTTTTCTCTGCGCTCCACTCTTGATCGCGTCTCTCTCGATGAACTCGTTGTTGTACCGGAACTACTCGCCACACACCGCGATTCCATGCACATTGTCGACGCCAATGACTCGGCGGCTGTTTCGTCGTGCTTCACTCCGGACTATGGCAGATCAGTAAAAAAGACCGGTTCGTACTTACAGACTTCTGGTTGCGTGCGACATTTCTCGCCTGCCGAAATTCTTCTGCAACTTGGTTTTCCCTTATCGTTCACTTTGCCGGACAATACTTCGCGCGAACAAGCGTGGCGTCTAGTTGGCAACAGTCTCTCGGTACCAGCAACTCGCTACATCCTCGAGGCGATACCAGGACTCGTCGTGCGGCGTTCTCGGATCCCTGATGTTGGAACCATTTAGAGTCAGCCGATGGGCGGATGCGATGACAAGCGGGTGTTTGACTTGTTGCGCTCTTCCACTTCCTCAAAGAGCCAGCATTGTGATCGGTTACGACGCGAGCTTGTTGTCTGCGTGAGGCTTGGGCGATCGTAGACGCGGAATGAAGCTCGAATTCGTCGAGTCCGGAAGCATTTAAGCTGTTCCGCCTATCATTCGTCGCGTGCGTAGACTAGAACTTTCGCCACCGTCTAATTCAATCACTGCTTGGCGGCACACCAAGTGACTTGCCGCCATCGATGGCGATACACGTGCCTGTCACCATTGCCGAGGCATCGCTCACTAGGTAAAGGATTGCTTCGGCGACTTCGCGTGGCGAGATCATCCTTTGCGCGACGCGAGCGATGGGACTAGCCGCAATGAACTGCTTGATTGTGGCCTCTCGATCTACTGCCTTGTCGAGATCTGCGTTCATCATGCGTGTGTCGCCAACGGGTCCGGGACACACCGCGTTCACCCGAATACGGTCGATGCTGTGTGACAGGGCGATACTCTTGGTAAAGGCGACGAGCGCGCCCTTGCTCGTCGAGTAGACAGGGTCATGAGCTCGCGGCAAAATGCCCGCGTTGCTCGCCATGTTGACGATTGATCCCCCGCCACGAACACGCATATGTGGAATGGCGTGCTTCGTCGTCAGGAAAGCCCCCTTTAGATTTGTATCGAGACATGCATCCCATTCCGCTTCCGTGACGTCTGTGATCGGCTTGACCATGGCGATGCCTGCGTTGTTCACGAGAATGTCGAGACCTCCGCCATCTCTGACTGCCTGCTCAATGAGCGATTTGACATCTGTTTCACGGCGAACATCACAGTTCAATTCGGTGATGCCAAGGTGGGTAAACTCGTCGGCGTTGGACACGACCGGATCATAGTCACCAACAAACACTTGAGCGCCTTGTTCAGCCAAGAGCAGGGCCGTCGCGCGTCCGATTCCGGTAGCACCACCGGTAACAACTGCCACGCGATCGGTTAGAGCAAGCCGCTGAGACGCGTCGGACACAGGCTGTTTCCTCAATAGTTGAGTGGGCTGCGGGTGAGAGGCAAGTTATGACGCTGCAAGGATGATTTATCAAGTCAGGGAGAAAGCCGCGAGCGCAAAGGACAAAACTTGGTGTGCAGAAAAAGTATGGCAATTTACGCCCGTCTTTACAGCCCGACGAGTCGCTGAATTCTCGCGAGTCCAGCGACGAATGACCGCGGGGTGGATTTGCACTAATTCTTCCGCACTGCTTCCATGATTTGCTTGCGCGTGGAATCGAACGGAAACAACTTCAACACGCCGAAGAAGTTTTGGGGATCAACGAGCCCGGGATGAATGATCACAGCCGCGGTCTTGCGATCGTCATCGAAGGCAAACGTCTTCAAAAGTTTTACCGCTTGGTCGCAGTTCAGCGGGAGGTCTTTGACGAATGTTCTGACAAACTCCAGCTTCTGTTCATCGAATGATTGATCCTTGATGTTATCGAGAAGCTTTGCAAAATCGGCGTCGGAAATTGCAATCTTGCCGCGACCGCGTGGTCCGTCACCGACTAACTCTTCCAGGTCCTCGGCCTTCAACGCCGCTCGCGATAAAAGCAACTCCAGCCGCTCGCGCAATTGGCGATCGTCAATCTCACCGAGCAACCTTCTCGCATCGCGCAAATCGCTTTGCAAGCCAGAAATGGCGTTGGCCAAGCGTCCAGAGGACCGCTCTTCTCGTTCGGCAGAATTTGATCGTTGCCCAAATGCTTCGTTGGGCAACAGCAGCCCCAGCATTACCAACGTGATGCAGTAAGTTCGAGTCATGGATTTTGTTCCCTGAACTGTCGATCACCGTTCCTCTTGCTATCCGAGCGGAAGGCTCCAGTTTTCGCTGTTTTGAATAATAACGTCAATGAGCAGATGATTTGTCCATCGGGAGCGGCCGGTTGTTTATTGGTCTCACGCCGGCAGCTGCTAGCATCGCGAGCGGTTGTTATTGACCCTTCGCAAACCATGCTCTAGCATTCTGTTACGACGCATCGAGATGTTTGCACCGGTGGAGCCGGTGGCCCACAACCCGACGACGATGCTGCGATAAAGCACTAGTGCGACCCACAGCCTGCCTTCACTGAGTTACCGAATTGAAGCGGCCCGAAGCACAGGGCCGCGTTGCTCACAGAGCCAGTTGGGTGATGGAGCGGACTGGGTCGCTTTTAATTGAGCGAGAGCTCACTTTGGATGGTGGCTAGGCCACCTTGAGGGAGGGACCGACTATGACGCTACAAAAAACCGCCTACGGCGCAGCGCTAACTTTGGTGGTTCTAATCGGATGTGCCAAGCGAACGGAGAGTGGTGTTTCTTCAGGACCAGAAGTGTCCACCAACACAACCGCGGCTTCGGATGCTGGCGGCGAGGTGGGTGAGGCCAAAGTAATTATCTTAGAGCCGTTCGATGCGCCGCCGCTTGCAGAGCTCGAAGCGAACGTAAAGTGGGTCGACCAACGAGTCGTCGATCCGCTCGAACTGCGCCACCAAGCAGAAGCTGGCGAGAAGCCATTGGTCAGTGACGAAGAAGCGTTGAAGCTGCACAACGATGGTCCCGAAGCGAACAAGAAGATCCTTAGCGCTCTTGGCCGGCTTCCTAAGGAGGGTGAAGCGAACTTGGACGCATCGATGATCCGCCACTTGAATGGTGACGTGAAGAGTACGAATCCGTTGATGCAGAACGCGATTTCAGAGGCCGAACTGAATGGCATGATCGGTTTTGGTGTATTTAGTTTCGACTGGGAGATGAAACCGTTGGCGTTAGCGGATTTCGCTGTTTCGTGGAAAACCAGCGACGACGGCCTGTATGACAAAGTCGTGTTGCGAGACGACATTACATGGTCGGATGGCAAGCCGATCACAGCGCATGACGTGGTGTTCTCGTTTCAAACGATCATGAATCCCGAGGTTCCGGTTCCGGCAGTTCGATCAGGAACAGATGAGTTGAAATGGGTCGAAGCCTACGACGACCAAACGCTTGTCTATTTTCATAAGAATCCAAGCCCAACCAATATATGGAACATCAACTTTCCGACGATACCGAAGCACATTTATGAGCAGTCTGTCAAAGACGACCCGACGATGGCTAACAGCGACTATCACATCCAACAAGAGCAGCAGCCTGTCTGTGGCGGCCCGTACAAGTTAGTCAAACGCATTCAAGGACAAGAGATTGTTGTCGAGAGACGCGACGATTTCTTCTTCAAAGATGGCAAACAGCTGCGGCCGATTCGCGGCTTCAGAGAAGTGCGTCTGAAAGTCATTGATGATCGCAACACGGCGTTGCTTGCGTTACGGGCCGGCGAGATCGAAGAAACGATGATTACGCCCGAGCACTGGATTACGGAGCAGACACAGAACGACGAGTTCTACGCAAGGAACACAAAAGTTACCGGAACCCAGTGGACCGAGTTTCATATTTGCTGGAATGTTCAGACGCCGTTCTTTTCGGACAAACGAGTTCGCCAAGCCATGGCCTATGCGTTTGATCATCAGGAGATGTTAGACAAGCTTTACTACGGACTGTACCAACCCGCAGTGGGCACGTTCCACCCAGACAGTTGGATGGCTTCAAAGAATGTGAAGCCTTACCACCAGGATCTGGATAAAGCCGAAGACTTGCTGGACGCGGCGGGCTGGGCTGACAGCGATGGTGACGGAATTCGCGACAAGCTGATCGATGGCAAGAAAACCGACTTCGAATTCTCGGTACTGACTTCGAATACGCAAGCCGGCATCAAGACTGCCGAGTTGCTGAAACAAAACTTGGATCAGATCGGAATCATCTGCAACGTCAAACCACTTGAGTTTACGGTTTTGATGCAAGCCGAGATCGATCACAAGTTCCAAGCTGCACTTGGAGGTTGGGGAGCTGGAACGGACCCTGACCAGACAGTTAACCTTTTCGGCACGGGCGAGAATCGCAACTTCGGTTTATATTCCAGCAAGGAAGTGGACGACCTGTTCGTTCAGGGCCGAAAGGAATTTGATCCAGAGAAACGAGCTGCCATCTACCAGAAAATTCACGAGATCCTGTACGAGGACCAAGCCTATATGTGGTTGTACTATCGCAATTCGTTTTACGGCTTCAACAAGAGCCTGCGGGGTTACAAGTTCAGCCCCAAAGGGCCGTTTAACTATGGACCTGGATTTGATTCGATCTGGAAACCGGAAATTTAGGGATCCCGGCTGCATCGCCTGGCCAGCAAGGTTTGTCCGACAATGCACGGATGCAACTGATCCGTTGACTCGTCTCACGGAGCGAGACGTTCGATGTTGAGTTATCTTATTCGCCGCACCTTCGTCGGCGCCATCACGTTGCTGCTCATCACGTTCGTGGTCTATGGTCTCGTGCGCAGCATGCCCGGCACGCCCCTGACGATCGCGGAGACGGAGATGGACCCGAGCAAGTCCATGAATCCGGAAGATTTGAAACGGCTCGAAAAGATCTACGGGTTGGACAAGCCCTGGATGCTAGGGTATGTCGATTGGGCTCGCAACACGTTTGTCTATTGGGAACTCGGTCCATCAATTTCACGCAAAGTGCCGGTCGCTGATCTGATTCGTGATCGAGTTCCTGCGACGCTGACACTCTCGGTCAGCTCGTTGACGCTCATCTATTTGCTTTCGATTCCCCTGGGACTGCGAGCTACCGTGCGCAGCGGTACGATCGAAGAACGCACCGTGAGTACGATTCTCTACATGCTGTACTCAATGCCAGGTTTCGTGGCTGCTTTGTTTTTGCAAATTCTCGTTGCCGTGAAAGCCGGTTGGCTGCCGCTGATGGGAATCGTTAGCGAAGACTACGAAACGATGAGCCCGCTGGGACAAGCTTGGGACATTACGTTACACGCCTTGATGCCCGTACTTTGTTACACCTATGCCAGCCTCGCATACTATTCGCGATTCATCAAAGCCAACATGGAAGAAGTAATTCGACAGGACTATATCCGAACTGCGAAAGCTAAAGGCGTCTCGCCGATGCGAATCGTCCTGCATCATGCGTTTCGCAATACATTGATTCCACTTGTGACAATGCTCGGCTTGACATTACCCTCTTTGCTGGGCGGCGCGATTTTGCTGGAGCAGATTTTTCAGTGGCCCGGAATGGGGCGGCTGTTCTTCGAATCGCTCAGCGGTCGCGACTATCCAACAATCATGGGACTGACGCTGATGTTCTCCGTCCTCACGCTGGCTGGCCAATTGCTGGCAGATGTGTTGTACGCCTTTGTCGATCCCCGTGTAAGCTACTCCTAGCGCCAACGCGTTTCATTAATGACAACCGACGAACAACTGCAATCGACTCTTGCTGTGTCTGCTCCCGACGAGTTGTCTGACGAGACTCGCGGATTCTGGGCGGAGACGTGGATTCGTTTTCAGCGCCGGCATCTGGCTCGGCTGGCAATGTTGTACGTGTGTTTCATCGCGCTCATCGCGATTTTCGCACCTGCCATCGCCGGCACGAAGCCAATTGTTTGCAAGTACAAAGGGCACATCTACTTTCCGTGCATGGGTTACCTGAATCCGCGTTGGGAGAATCCGGTTTTCTACGAGGATCGTTTCCGCCGAATCTATCCGGAAAACCTCCGAGAAAAGGATCCCGACAGCTGGGCGATCTGGCCCTTGGTATATCAAGATCCGTATCGCCGTATTCGCGAAGACGAGTGGCCGGGACAGCCCGCGAATCCATCTGGCGTCGACGGTTCGCCCAATGGCCATAACCTGCTAGGTACAGATCAAAGCGGTCGCGATGTCTTCGCCCAAATGGTTCACGGCACACAAATCGCCATGCTCGTGGGCTTTGTTTCGATGGGGTTAGCCGCGGGAATTGGCATCTCGATCGGAGCAACCGCGGGCTACTTCGGTGGATGGATCGATATCCTGCTCAGCCGGTTGATCGAGCTGGTGATGTGCATTCCGACACTGGTTTTGATCCTGGCCCTGGTGGCAATTCTAGAAAAGACGACGATCTGGCATCTGATGGCCATTATCGGAATCACCGGTTGGACCAGTATCGCACGACTGACAAGAGCCGAGTTCCTCAAGCTGAAGCAAATCGATTACGTAATCGCCGCGCGAGCTCTCGGGGTGGGAAGGTTTCGCATCATGTTTCGACACGTGTTAAGAAACGCCTTGGCACCGATCCTGGTTCCGATCACATTTGGAATCGCGTCCGCAATTATTACCGAGAGTGCACTCAGCTTTCTTGGCTTTGGAGCCGACCCGCCAAATCCCAGTTGGGGAACACTACTCAATAGCGGACGACAGACAATCGAACAAACTTGGTGGCTCGTCTTCTTCCCAGGCGCCGCAATCTTCTTTACCGTGCTTGCTTACAACCTAATTGGAGAAGGTTTACAAGAAGCCACCGACCCGCGACTGCGAGAAGCCGGAAAGTAGTTGCCAAGCTCCTCCGTGAAGAGCCCTGCAGAGAATCGCTGAATGCAAATCAACTCGAACTCCAAACCGTCGCTTGAAGCGAATGTTCCGCACGTAAAAAGCCTGTTAGCGTCTGCCATATGACGAACCCCCTCATCGAAGTCAAAAACCTGCGAACTCACTTCTTCACCGACGAAGGTACGGTGAAGGCGGTGGATGACGTGTCGTTTACGATCCCCAAAGGCAAGACCTTGGGACTCGTTGGCGAATCGGGTTCCGGAAAGTCGGTGACGGCATTCTCCTTGATCCGGTTGATTTCATCGCCCGGACGGATTGTGGAAGGGTCGGTCAAGCTGCACAACGAGGACGGATCGGTCGAGTTAACGAAGTTAGCCGAATCGGAGATGCGAAAGCTGCGCGGCAATACCATTGCCATGATCTTTCAAGAGCCGATGACCTCCCTGAATCCCGTATTCACGGTCGGGTCGCAGATCATGGAAGCGATTCGGTTGCATCAGAAGGTCGACAAGGCCGAAGCTCGCAACCGCGCAATCGAGATGTTACAGAAAGTGAAGGTGCCGGCCCCGGAACAACGCATCAAAGAGTATCCACATCAGTTTTCTGGTGGCATGAGGCAACGCGTGATGATCGCAATGGCCTTGTCATGCAATCCAAAACTGTTGATCGCCGACGAGCCGACAACCGCCTTGGACGTTACGATCCAAGCTCAAATCCTCGACCTGCTCCGCGAGTTGCAGGAAGAAAACGATATGTCGATTCTGTTGATCACCCACGATCTTGGCATCATCGCGGAAGTCGCAGCCGAAGTCGCCGTTATGTATGCGTCGAAGATTGTTGAGCACGCACCGGTCGCCGAGCTGTTCAACAACCCGCGCCATCCCTATACACACGGTCTGTTCGCTTCAAAGCTCACTCCTGAAACGAAGCGGGGCGAACGCCTCGTGTCGATCGATGGCATGGTCCCAAGTCCGTTACGATTTCCCGCCGGTTGCAAGTTTCATCCGCGCTGCCCCTTTCAGCAAGAACGCTGCGAACAGGAGGAGCCATCCCTGCGAGAGTTCACGCCGGGTCACATTGCCCGCTGTCACTTTGTGGAAGAGATTGATTATGGAGGAGAGTGTTAGGTACCGAGTATTCAGTGCTCACGACCGGAAACTGAAGACTCAAAACTAAACACTCGGCTACGCATGTTGCTCGAAATCCAAAATCTCAAAAAACACTTTCCTGTCCGCGCGGGAGTCTTGCAAACGGTCATAGGGCACGTCCAGGCTGTTGATGGCATCTCGTTTCACATTGCCGAAGGCGAAACGCTGGGTCTGGTCGGCGAGAGCGGTTGCGGCAAGACAACAGCGGGACGCACGCTCTTGCGGTTGTACGAACCTAGCGAAGGCAAGATCTTGTTCGACGGCAAAGACGTCACACACATCCACGGTCGCGAATTGCGAGAACTTCGCGCTGACATGCAGATCGTGTTTCAAGATCCCTACAGCTCTCTGAATCCTCGGATGACAATTCGCAGCATCGTCGAAGAGGGGCTGGTCGTGCATCGGATGGGCACGAAGACCGAACGACTTGAGAAAGTCCGCGATACGCTTCGAAAAGTCGGCCTCGACCCGACCTACATCAATCGCTATCCGCATGAGTTCTCCGGCGGCCAGCGTCAGCGGGTCAGTGTCGCCCGGGCATTGGCCTTGAATCCGCGCTTTATCGTCTTGGACGAACCGATCTCGGCACTGGACGTGTCAATTCAATCACAAATCATCAATCTGCTGAACGATCTGAAAGAAGAATTCAAGCTGACTTATCTGTTCATCTCGCACGACCTCTCCGCGGTGAAATACATCTCGGATCGAGTCGCAGTAATGTATTTAGGGGAAATTGTCGAAACGGCGACCAGCGACGAGCTGTATGTGAATCCCAGACATCCCTATACCAAAGCCTTGCTTTCGGCGATTCCCTCGATGGATCCCGATACGAAAAAGGACCGCATTGTACTTGAAGGGGATGTCCCTAGCCCGATCAACCCACCATCCGGTTGCCGCTTTCATCCGCGATGCCCCCTGGCGACGGACGTTTGCCGCAGCATCTCACCCAAACCGCTAGATCTGGACGGCCACATCGTGCGCTGCCATGCTGTAGAGCAGGAAGAAGGTCAGCTCGTTAGCATTGACGCAGCTCCGAAGAGCGTTTGATCGTTCTTCCTTCACACCGCTTCTCCCTCTGCCTACTCTGGGATCCCTCCGCTTACTTTGGGACTCAGTGTTCAAGAGTGCGAAGACACATGGAACGAAGAATTCGCTGACGAGGCACCCCATGCGATCCAATTTAGCGTCGATCATTAACCTCGCGATTGTCGCGTCCATCGCAATTCCAGTTGCGACGAACTCCGTTGCTGAGGAAGCATTCGTGAGGATCGAGCGAACAAATCAAGGCCTTCAGTTTCGCTCCGGCGATCGCCCCGTGTTGTTCTATCAAAGTGAGCCGATTACCGAGCACGGTCACACACGCGCAGGATTCGTTCACCCTTTGTACGGCCTGGACGGAGAACTGTTGACAGAGAGCTTTCCGAAAGATCACCGTCATCATCAAGGCGTGTTCTGGGCGTGGCATCAGCTGTGGGTCGGTGACCGCAAAGTCGGTGATCCGTGGGTGACGAAAGACCATCTGGTTGTTGTCAAGGAAACTGAGATTGTCGAGGCAGCATCAGATTCCGCAACACTGGACATCCAAGCGGAGTGGACTTCTAACGCGCTGGACGACTCCGGTACCTCGAAAGCCATCATCGGCGAACGAACTCGCATCCAAGTCTTTCGGGAGAAGGGTGATGTCCAGTATGTCGATTTCACGATCCAGCTCACGCCGCTTGTGCCCGACGTGAAGATCGGCGGTTCGGAGGACGCGAAAGGGTACTCGGGCTTCACCGTCCGCGTGAAACCGCCCACCGATATGATCATTCGCGACGAAAGAGGCGTTCTCGACGACGACGCCGTTCAATCGACAAGCACGTGGTCGGGAGTCAGCGGCTCCTTTGGCGATCAGGGTCTGTCTGGCATCGCGATCCTGAGCCATCCCTCGCTGACTCAGTTCCCGCCGCGCTGGGTATTGCGTCATTACGGAATGCAAAATGTTGCGTATCCAGGTCGCGAACCGATTGCTCTATCGGCCGAACAGCCGCTCGTCATCCGACACCGCCTAGTGATTCATCGTGGGACGACAGACCAGGCTCGCATCATGGATCATCAGCGAACTTACGAGTTGACGCCGTAATCATGCCAACGCCGGGTCTCTTCATTACGGGTACCGATACACATGTGGGCAAGACCTACGTTACGGCATTGATTGCCAGACAACTCGCGACCGAAGGAAGACGCGTTGGCGTCTACAAGCCTGCCGCGAGTGGTTGTTGCGGCGATGAACGGGATGACGCTTTTGTGTTGTGGGATGCCGCCGGTCGGCCAGCGACCATCGACGAAGTGTGTCCACAGAGGTTCACGGCACCATTGGCTCCGCATTTGGCGGCCCGCGCGGAAGGTAGGGAAGTTGACGCTGAACTGCTCCGATCGGGACTCGACTTTTGGTGCGATCGAAGCGATGTCGTTTTGGTTGAAGGTATCGGTGGCTTGATGTCCCCGGTCACTGATGATGAGTATGTCGCTGACATCGCGTACGATTTTGGACTGCCATTGATCGTTGTCGCTCCGAACGCTCTGGGGGTAATCAACCAGACGTTGCAGACGCTAATTACGGCCTCGACGTTTCGTGACGGGTTAGAAGTTGCAGGGGTTGTCCTCAATAATCTCCCGCACCTCGGTTGTGAAGATGACGAGAGCAAATTGTCGAATGCGAACGAGTTGGCGCGCCGTTGTGTGCCACCTGTCCTGGCATCCGTAGACGGCCACTTGGATTGCGATTTGAACTGGTTTGAATGGATCAGAGACGTTCGGCGGGCCAAAACACAACCGGATTTCTAATCAGACGCTTGATGTTCAGACGCTGTCCGTCACCGCTTCACGTTGACGCATTCGGAAGTCGTTCTTAGAATCTCTCGCGGTTCCGTCGTAATCCTTTGTCTATACAGAGCTTTTGAATGTTTGCTTTGGCGGTTGTTGCAAACGACTACGACATGATATCGAGTGACTATCGTGCGGCGCGGCGGGTGCCCGCGTGGCTGATGTCGGTCGGGTTGCACACCTGTTTGCTTGTCGCCTGTGCGCTGTTGATTCGCTCGCCGGTCAAAGGGCCACGCGTCGAAACCGACCGAAGCGCCGGCATCGCACTGGTTCAGCGTTCAGAAGCTGAAACGAGCTACTTCACGGAAGAAGACCTGGACGCGACTGCGACGGTCACGGCCACTTCGGCCACGGATTCATCAAGTCAACCGACTTCGTTGCCGGAGACCTCGATCGAGTTCGCGGTGCAACTTCCCTCCTCAAACGAACTCTCGTCAGGTGCTGGACTTGGGCAAGTGTTGCCTGGCGCAATCGGATTTACGACAGGTGGCGAAGGTGCGCGCGGAACGATCGGCGGCCAGGCTCGGACCCAAGTGTTCGGCGCCGAAGGTACCGGGAACAAATTCATCTATGTGTTCGATCGCTCAGCCAGCATGGAAGGATTTCAAGGCCGTCCTATGGCGGCAGCAAAGCAGCAACTGACCGCGAGTCTGAACGATTTGGAGAGTGTGCATCAGTTTCAGATCGTCTTTTACAACGACGAGACAACCGTCTTTCATCCAGATCGTTCGCGAGCGCCGAGCATCTTGTTTGCCAGCGACGAAAACAAAAAGCTCGCGGTTGAGTTCGTCGACCGAATGACGGCGATCGGTGGCACGAGGCATGTCGAAGCGCTGGTCTTGGCGTTGGGCATGAGTCCGGATGTCATTTTCTTTCTGACCGATGCCGCGGAACCGCAACTGACGCCTTCTGAACTCGCAGAAATCCGACGCCGCAACCGATCCGAGGCAACCATCAACTCGATCGAATTTGGTTCCGGGCCACGGCCACGTGGCGAGAATTTCTTAATGCGACTTGCGCGAGAGAACCACGGGAAACACGTCTATGTTGATGTTTCGAAGCTGCCGTAGGTTCCTATACACCGGCGTCGCCGCGGTGATCTGTCATTTTTGGGTCCCGACCGGGTCGTCGCTCGCAGATGATGTTGTGATCGTGCGCGCTGCGCCAGGTGAGAAGCAGCGACGCGTGACCGGCACTGTGGCTGATTACACGGGTGAGAGCTTGTTACTTCAATATCCCAATGGTCGGCAGGAGACGATCGATCCGGACCGAGTCATCGATGTCATCGGTAACTGGAAGGAAATCCATCAATCGGCAAACGCATCGTTCGCTGCAGGGGACTTCGGGGCCGCGGAGGCAAAGTATCGACAAGCCTTACGAGATGAAGAACGTCGCTGGGTACAACGCCGCGTCTTATCGCAATTGACTTGGTGCTACCGTTATCTCGGCAGGATCGATGACGCCGTGAAGGCCTTCGCGCCGCTTTATCGCGACGACCCGACGACTCCTTATATTGCGGCGATTCCGTTGACTTGGATTACCACACAACCGAATTTGGATGTCGAGCGTCAAGCGACCGCATGGCTGCAGGATAAAAGTTCAGCTGCTTTGCGGCTGATAGGCGCGAGTTGGACGCTGGCGTCCGCGAGGCGAGCCGAAGCGATCAAAGCGCTGCGAGAGTTTGTAGGCGAATCCGATCCGCGAATTGTGTTTCTTGCCGAGGCTCAGCTGTGGCGAACGCAAGCCGTCACATCCGCACAAGAAGATGTTGAGCGTTGGCGGCAGCGAATCGAATTGATGCCCTCTACCATTCGCGGCGGCCCCTATTACGTGGTCGGTGCGGCACTCAGTCGCCATGAAATGCACGAGCAAGCGGCCATCAACTTCATGCGGACCGCGATACTATTCTCCGCCGAGCGGGACTTGGTTCCGTATGCGCTGTTGGCGGCAGGACGAGAACTCGAAACAATGGGGCAAGTGAGCGATGCAGTCGGCCTGTATCGCGAGATTCTCAACAAACATCCAAAAGCACAAGTCGCCATCGACGCAAGCACGCGATTAAAACAGCTCGCGGATGGAAACCAAAAGTAAGGTGCAGGCAAAAGCCGCACCAGATCTCATAGGGAGGGAACCTTGCGACAGATCCTGCTAAAGAGTGCGGCTGTGATCGTACTGCTGTGTATCGTAACCACCGCGTTTGCGCAGGGAGCTTCAGGCCCTGAAGCTGAATCCTCGCCACAAGGTGTCTTCAGCATCATCTTCTCCGGCGGTGTTGTGGGATTCTTGATTGTCCTGCTGCTGTTTGCGCTTTCGCTCACGGCGGCCTATCTCGTCTTCGAACACATCATGACGTTGCGGCGTACGGAGATTATGCCCGACGGGTTGGGCGACCAAGTTCGCGAGGCTCTGACCGTTGGACGCATCGCCGAGGCGGACCAAGCATGTCGTCAACAACCGAGCTTTTTGTCATTCGTGATTTTGAACGGGCTTGCAGAAATTGATGGCGGATGGGCTGCTGTGGAAAAAGCCCTGGAAGATGCAACTGCCGAACAGTCAGCTCGTTTGTTCCGTAAGATCGAGTACCTATCCGTGATCGGAAACATTGCCCCGATGGTCGGCTTGCTCGGGACGGTAACGGGTATGATCTTCGCCTTCCAGCAAGTGGCGAACACTCAAGGATCGGCCGGAGCCGCCGATCTTGCAGAAGGTATTTATCAAGCGCTGGTCACCACAGTTGGCGGACTGATTGTCGCCATTCCTTGTCTCGGCGCGTTCGCCATCTTTCGCAATCGCGTTGATCAACTTGTTGCCGAAGCTGCTTATGTCGCATTGCACGCCTTCGCGCCGCTCAAACGACGACGATCGCCCAAGTCGCAGCCATCCGCAGCGGCGCCACCACCACCGCCGACTGATGGAGGTGCATGATGCGAGTCCCTTCGTTACTCCGCAGCGGCGAAGTCGGGTTCAATATGACACCGATGATCGATGTCGTCTTCTTGTTGATCATCTTTTTTCTCGTATCGAGCCATCTCGCAAAGCAAGAGGCTCAGATGGAGCTGCCGCTGCCGGTCGCTGACAGTGGCGAGGAGCCAAACGATGAATTGCGGCGTGTGACGTTGAATGTGACATCGGACGGTACGATGCTGCTCGCCGGTCGGCGCATTGATCGCGACGAATTGAAACAGCGGTTGAAGGAGGCTCGCAACGAACACGGTGACGACGTCGAGATACGAATTCGTGGCGATCGAAGCGTACCGTACTCGTCGGTCTCGCCGATCATGTTGTCGTGCGCGCGAGCTGGAATCTGGAAGGTGACATTCGGCGTTTACCGTAGCGAGGACGTTCGTTGATGCGCCGCCCTTCGATCTTTATAGACCGACGCGAACCGCTGGACGTCAAAATGACTCCGATGATCGATGTTGTGTTTCTGTTGCTGATTTTCTTTGTCTGGACCGCAAGTTTTCACGTTGTCGAACATATCTTGCCGAGCAGTGTGTCGGAGATGACGGGCGGTGAGACGGTCCGTCCGAACGATCCACCGCCGCCGGAAGCGGACTTTCATGACGTCATCGTTCGAGTGTTATGGGACAACGGTCGTGTCAGTTGGCGAGTAGGCGATGAGTTGCTGAGCGATCTTGCGGGCGTCGAATCAAAGCTTGCACGCATCTTTCAGGCAAACGCCGAAGCGCCCGTAATCATCGACCCAGACAACGCGACACCGTTGGGCGACGTGATCGACGTCTATGACCTTTCGCGGCGCGTTGGCTTCGACGAGGTCCAGTTCGCTGCCGCGGAGGACGTCTGAGGTGAGCCGCGCATTTGTACGCATCACACTCCGCCGCGATGAGCCCGTTACGGGGAGGTCTAACGCAGTGACGAGCGTCGCTTGTTGTTCTCGCGTGTGGCGAAGGGACTTGTCACGAAGGAGCATGATGATCGCTTTGATCGTCTTCGGATTGCTCCTTGCCTCGCTGCTGGCCGCCAGCGACGAAGACAAAGAGTTCATTGCAGGCTTACGAGAGAGACGATTGTTCACGCTGGCTGAAGCCTACTGTCTCCAACGGCTCGACGTATTGCAGCCAACTTCAGACGAACAAATCGAATTTGCCGTCGAGCTGATACGCGTCTATGCCGACCACGCATTGAACTCGCGAGGAGCAGAACGCGATTCGCATTGGGAGAAAGCTCGCGAAGTCGCATTGAAGTGTAGGGACTCGAGACGTCCACGAGCAGTTCTCGTCCGTGTCCAAGCTGCTTTGGCGGTTTTGGCTCGCGGCGAACTTTCTCGCATGGAGTCCGAAGTATCGTCACAGCCCGATCAAACGCTGACCTTAGCGCGCGACACGTTACATGAAGCTGTTACAACACTCACCGCGATCGATCGCGAGCTTTCGGAATCGATTCCGATTCGGCGCCGAAATCCTCTTCGACCCGACGAATTGTCGGTCGAGGAGTTGGCTTCTCTGCAAAACCACGTCCGCTATCAGGTTGCCAGGGCCTACAAGAACCAAGCGTTGTGTTTTCCCGCTGGGAGCAGCGATCGGACGGCGTCGTTAACAGCGGCAATTGATCAGGTCGAACAACCGTTGCTGCAAATTGCACCCGGTCAGTCTCTATACGTGGACTTGCGATTGGAGCAGATTGAGTGTTTGCGATTGCTTGGTGACACTGACGGCGCTGCCGCCTACCTGAAGACGTTGAGCGACGCCAATTTGTCGGCTAAAGAACAACTGGCAATCCGCGCGGAGCGAATTCGGTGGCGCTTGACGAAACGAGAGACTTCGGAAGCTTTGAGCATCCTCGCAGAAGGTCGCAGTGTTTCGCGGATTACTTCTCCCGAGCTGGACTTTGCGTTCCTTGAGACCTACGTCAGCTTGTGGAAGGCTGCGGCGGACAACGGTGAGCAGAAGGAAGTAGATCGCTGGCGCGACAAGTCCATTGCGACCGCCAAATTCGTGGAGCAAGAGCACGGCGCGTATTGGGCCAGACGTGCGGAGATTCTGCTGGTCCGCATCGGCGCGGGCAGCGGCGATGGAAGTGTCGACATCTTGACGCGAACAGCGGATGACTTGTATCGAAAGGGAAACCTCGACGATGCCATCGCAGCGTACGACAAGGCGGCCGCGGCGGCGATGAAAACGGGTGCAACGGACCAGAGTTTCGAGCTGTCGTACAAGGCTGCCCTCGTACAACAACAGCAGAAAAAGCACGTCGAGGCGGCGAAGCGGTTTCGAGAATTGGCTCTTGCGCAGAAGTCGCAGCGTTATGCGGCCAACTCACACTTGCTGGCGATTGCTAACATGCGACAAGCGTCGGTCGCGGCGGGAAAGTGGGTCGAAAACTATCCAGGTTCGCTACGCGAACATCTCGAGAATTGGCCGGACAGCGACTCGGCAAATACGGTCGCGTTCTGGCTCGGTGAGTTTGAGGCAGGTCGGCGTTCGTGGAAGGATGCTGTGGAAGCCTATGCGCGGGTACGACCGGCCTCCGAGCACTACACCGCCGCCGTCCGACAACTGGGTGAATGTTGGCTCTTAAGACTGGGAACACTCAGTGCGAGTGAGGGTTCTCTGACGGAGGATACTCGGCTGGCTTGCGAAGCGCTGAGTCGAATCGTTCTGCGTGATGACGACCAGGTTCCAGCGGAGTGGTCGCCCGCGGCAAGGGAAGCTGTTCTTGCGATTGCGAAAATTCAATTGCAATACGGCAGAGCGGATTTAACGAGTACGGAAACACTACTGAAAGCGTCGGTGGCGGGTCTTCCCGAACCAAGTGATGCGTGGAAGGTCGCGGCCCGGTCGTTGCTGGTGGCAGTGATCGCGAGTCAGCCGGGTCGTGAAGAGGATGCGCGAAACGTGCTGATGCAGACTGGATCAGCTTCGACGAGTCAGTTGTTCGCGCTGTTCCAACAAGTGTCGAAAGTGATGGAAGCAACAGCGGGTTCGGCACGATCCGATGTTGCGAAGCTTGTCGTTGATATTGCCAACCGATTGGAATCAAAGCGAGTCGACCTTGATCCGGCACAGAGTCTGTTACTAGATCGACACCTCGCGAATGCTCTCGCCGCATCGGGCGCGGTGACCGATGCGTACGAACTCTTCTCGCAAATCGCCAAGGAGCATTCGGGTAACGCAAGTCTTCAAGAGGACTTTGCTCGATTCCTGCTGGATAGCGAGAACGAAGACTACTGGCGACAGGCGCTCGACCAATGGCGGCTGGTAGCAGCTCGCACTCGTCCTCGCACGGATCGTTGGTTTCGTGCGAAGTATTCCGTCGCGCTGGCGCTATTCAAGCTGAACGACAAGGAAGGCGCGGCGAAGTTGATCCGTTACTTGCAAGCGACTGAGGATCTACCTAAGAGTGGGATCGAAGAGGAGTTCAATGCTCTCCTGACTCGCTGTACGAACTGACGAGCAGCTACTCTTTTGAAGGTCGAGGCGGCAAGTCTTCGAGATGCTCCACGAGCGTGGCGTAGGAATTCAAAGTCGCGTTTAGCGACTCCTGCAGACGTTGAATGTCCGAACTTTGTAAGTTGGCTGCATTCAAGATCGGCAACATCCACGACTGCATCAAAGTGAATTGATGTTGTAAAACGCCAACGACTTCCTTCGGCAGACGATATTGAACAATGATGCGCCGGGTATCGTCGGACATCTCTTTCGCGGGCGCACTCTCTTGAAGGTGCTTCAGCAAAGGCATTAACGTCTCCGCGGCGAGTCCCTTCGAAGAGCTTGCCTGCTGGCTAAGTTGATCGACACCGTTACTCAGCGCTGTGCCAAGTGAGTTCATGCCATTGTTCAGTGCCTGCAATTGCTCGATGACGTAGGCCACTTGCTCTTTTGCTTCGATCGCGCTTCCGTCGGGCGCCGTTAGCCGACCGATGCCGTCGTCCAAAGCTCTCTTGATGGAATGTAGTCCATCGCCAAGGGAGCCTAGTTGCACCAGCACTTGTGCGACTTCGCTGCCGGCGTCCACTCCGCGCAACTTGACGTTTTGGGCAAAGGTGCGCTTGATGTCGTCCCAGCGATTCGCCTCGGTCGTAGTGATGATGCCCAGTAACTCCTTGAACTTGAGCATGTTCGCTTCCTGGTCTGAAGTCAACGTCTGAGCATCATTCTCGTAGCTCGAAAGGATCAACGACTGCAGCTCTTGGTCGTTCATGATCGGAACGACCTTCTCGGCAATCCGATTCATATTGCGATACGACCCCTGTAGCTTGAAGGGCGGTTCGGTGCGATAGTCGTCGGATTGTGCTGCCGAGCGGATGTACTCGCGATTGACTTTGAGGATAATGTCGCGAACTCGCATCAACTTCTTCATCACGGCAACCATCTCATTCAACTCTTCGAGTGAATAGTTTCCCTCAAGGTTGACATCCTCGTGCTTGTCGTAGCGCGCCAGACGAATCACTTCGTAGACGTCCGCTTGCGAACGGCTGGCAAGCTTGTTGAGGATTGGATTGGATGTCAGGGAGTTTTCGAGGTAACTCATCTCGAAGACATCTGCGCTGTCGCCGATGATCTCGCCGAGGTTATAGACGTCGGCACGATTCGCGAGCATGTCGGGAATCTGAAACTTCTCGCCGCTCTCGGTGTAGGGGTTACCTGCCATCACGACGGCGACGGTCTTGCCACGGAGATCATAGGTTCGTGTGTGTCCCTTGTAGACGCCTTCGATCTTCCTTTGCGCATCGCACAGCGAAATAAATTTCTGCAGGAACTCGGGGTTGCAGTGCTGAATGTCGTCGACGTAGATCATCACGTTGTCGCCCATCTCCAGCGCCAGATTCAGTTTTTCAACCTCCTCTCGCGCAGCCGCGTTTGTTGCTTCGGTCGGATCGAGAGATGTGATGTGGTGTCCGAGGGCTGGACCATTGATCTTCATGAAGATCACGCCCAGGCGATTGGCCAGATACTCCATCAACGTCGTTTTGCCGTATCCGGGCGGCGACAGCAGCAATAGCAAGCCCATCAAGTCAGTGCGTTTCTGCTCGCCGACAACACCGATTTGCTTTGCCAAATTGTCGCCGATCAATGGCAAGTAAACGGAGTCGATCAGCTTGTTGCGGACGAACGAAGTCAACACTCGCGGGCGGAACTCTTCGAGTCGCATCTCGTCGCGAGCGGCGTCGACGACTTCCTTCTTCAAGGCGACGAATCGCGTGAAACGCGGCACGACCTGGCGCGCGTATTGCGTGAGTTTGCTCGTGAAGCGATTGAAGTGCAGGTGATAGCGACGGTCGACGATCATAGGGTGGGAACCCGCCATGTCGGTGAGTTCCTGCGTTATGCGACCATCGACGATCCGCGTGCGAGTGAGCTTTCCTGCGGCCAGCAACGCGGCGACCTCATCGATGTAATCCCATTCTTCTTCCGAGTCGTCGGACGAATGACTCGCAACAAACGCCGCGATCCAATCGCGAGCCAGGACGAGCGAACCGGCGGAATCATGTTTCAGCTTCTGAAGCGTTTCGGCAAACTTCTCGGCGTAGCTGTGTTGAGCGAGATGCGAATGAAATGCGTCATGCAGTTCGCTGGCGACGCGGCTGACGACGAAATCGTTGCCCGTTGTCAGTTCGTGAAACAAGTATTCGGCGGCTTCCTCGACGAGGGTTAGCTCGAACAGCTTTGATTCCTCGACAAATGCTTGCAACATCGTCGACAAGCTGCGGACGTAATGCGCTTGCTGCTTCGTGTCCGGAAACAATGTGCCGATGACGCCACAACCCTGCAACTTTGCGGCCATCAACGTCTTTTGCTTACGATCGACGAAGTGGCTCCAATAGACTCGTGCCAAGGTTCTGGCTCGAGTCTGGAATCGCAGCAGGCCGATGCTCGTATGCATCTTTGCCAACGCCTGTGAAATACGTGCCGCATCCTGGTCGTGTACACCCTTCGAGTAGGCTTCCGCATATCGTGGCCCCATGAAGCGGCGTACATAGTCCAACAGTTCGCTTTCCTCGGCGCGAGCCAACCAGGCGACGGGCATCACCGACTCAGCGTCCGTAACGGTTCGAGCGTCGAGTGCCGCATGAAAGATGCAGTGCGCCAGATACTCGCCGCGATAGACTTCTCTGTTCTCCGATACAACGTCCTGCCGCCAGACGTCAGACAAGTCGTTGAGTTCCGCGTTGACAATCGGCTCGAAAAAGCCAGTTCCGGTCAGATGCAGCATCATCCGCTCGTTGCGCATCACGGTTGTCAGGTCAAGCTGCTGGACATTTACGGCAAACTTGTGGCTACCGAATTGGATGACATTCTTGCCGTCGACATAAAGTTCGTCGCGATCCTTGAGTTGCCGAACCGCGTCTTCGCGAATCGTCTTGAGCCGGCTGTGGATATCGCCGACTTTGACACTGTCTTCCAGTTCCTCCAACTGAAGGACGATGTCTCGAATCTTTTCGATCATCAAATCGCCGGCAAAGTAGCCGTTGATCTCGCTGACAGTCTCCAGACTGTCGACTCGATTTTTGATCCCTTTCAAGATTCGATCCGCAGCGCTCATCAACGTGTTTGCACGTTGATTGCGCGCTTCGATCAATGCCAACCGGCGATTCTCGAATGCCGTATAGATTTCTTCACGTTTCTCGGTCAGTTGCAGAATGAATTCGTCGAACTCGGCAAAGCGGCCTTCGAGTTCTTCCAACTGGATCATGACCTTTGTCAGATACTCTTCGCATTTCTGCGGTGTGTCGCAGATGTCGAGATAGTTGACGACGCCCTGGTTCAGCAGCTTCAGCTGCGAATTGAATTCGGCAACACCCTCGACCGACGCCAAGTCCTTTAGCTTCCGCTTGAGCGATGCTCGCGCTTGATTGACCACGCCAAAAATGGTCGAGATATTGTCGACAATCGTCGTTCGCTGAGTCGCATCGTCAATCTTTAGGTTGCTGACGATCTCGATCAGCATTTCGAGCTCGGCGGCGCTCTTTCCAATCTCTTCCTGTAAGTCTTTTGCTTCGCTGGCCTTCGTCAGCTCATCAATTTTTGCCGTTTGACCGGCTACGTGATCGGCGTAGGGCCGCAGCGAGTCGGCCAGCAACAGAAACTCGACGCACCGATGCGAAAGCCGTTCCGTGTGTTCGCTAACCTCTGTTTCCAATTGATCGACGGATGCACCATCGACGTAGCGCAAGTCTCGCAGCGAAATGATCTCGCCTCGTACTCGCCGCAACGAGGCCAGTGACTCGACAAACTCATTGATGTGAGCAAAGCGGCGATGCTGGATTGCCCCGAGCACCTCGCGAACCTGTGTGCTTGTTTGCTTCGTTTGTTCCGCAGTATTACGCTTTGCGCGCACGACCTTCTCAAATTCGTCGATTGCCGAAGTGGCCGCGGCCTTGATTGCCGTTAAAGGCTCTTTCAAGTTGAAGGTTTCGTCGCTCGCAAGCCAGAAGTAGCTGTCGAGAACGTCAGTGGTCTCCTTGACGATATCGATATAGAGGCTGGCGTATACTTCCTGGCGTTCGATCAACGTGAGGATGCCATGACACTCGGCCATACCACGGACGATGTCGCGATTACCGATTTTTGAAAGGTACGAGTCCGTTTGCGTCGCCGGGACGTGGTTTTCGCCAACATACGGAGTTTGCCAAATCTGAATGGCGTGGTGTTTCTGAGCTTCGTCTTGCGTTTGGAAGCAAATCAATTCACCTGATTCAAAGACCGTGAATCCGTTACAGATCACCGGCGTGTCCACTTGCTGCTCGATCAGGTGATAAGGCAATAGGATGTAGGTGCCGGTGTCTCGGTTATAGAACGTGTAGAGAAAATCTTCGCCATTCGGTGCGGTGATCCGCCGCTCGAACATCATTTGTGTCAGGTCATTGCCAAAAGTCTTCGACTCACCGGTCTGCAAGTAGTAACCGTTCGAGAAGATCAGCCCCTGGTCATCAGGCAGCAAGACGCAGGCATCGGCGATAGCGTCGAGTCGCTCGGCCCGATTAGTCTTCTCGTTGTAAGCGATGTAACGGTAAGCCTTCTCTTGGTACGGACGGATCTTCAACAGGATGATGTTGCCGATAATCGCGTACTGTACTTCGGCGTCGTCAAGTGTTTGATCGGGATTGTCAACGGGTTCCGCATAGATGCCCTCGCCGCTATCGGTGTTGTTCTCGATCTTGACGGTCAGGTCGCCGCCCACCGTTTCAACGAACACGCGGTCTTCGATCGAAATGTGAGGATGCATCCCAAAGTGATGCATGTCGCGAGTCGTACGAGTCCATTCGAACTGGTGTTGTGGCGGGTATTGAACTTCGTGGTCACTGCGATTGTCGAGGTAATGCAACTCATCCCCAGCGATCGCCCATTTAAAGCTCTTGATGTCGGTGGGTGACTTGCCAACGCGGAATACCATGTACAAGTGTGGTCCGCGGTTCATGAACTTGGCGAACACCGCTTGTTTGTAGTAGCGGTAGACTTCCGCGAAGTCGCGGACGAATCGTTCGTCCTCGATCAGCGTCAGCGCCTGCTGATGAAACTCTCTGTCGACAAAGTCGTAGACAGAGAAGACATCCTTCAGGTTCCTCTCCGTCTTCAACCCGAAGTGGACATTGTATCCGAACAGCAGCTTGCCACCGATCACAACCATGTCGCGAGGTACACAGTTATGTTCGGTCGTGATGCGGGCCGTCTCGATGAGCTCGGTTTCGATCGCCCCAAAGACTTCGCGCCGTGCGTCATTGAGCTGGGCGAGCCGGAGGCGAATCTCTTTGCCCTGCGAGATCAATCGATTGCGAATGATCTCGTAAGTCCCGCCTTCGAGCTCAACAGCCCTCTCGGTGTTCGGTGTTAGTTCGGGAGTTGGTTCAGACATGGAGTGACGAAGTGTGCAAGAGTTCGCGTGAGTTGCATACGGAATCGTCCACGTCTAGACGTCCTCGTCCTCTTTCGACGCCACGCCCACACCGTCAAGCTTCAACGCTTTTACTTTCTCGTCGATCAAGCCCGCCTGAGAAGCTAAACTCAACAAGCGACCTAATTCGTTACGAATCCCGTCATTTCCGGCCAATCCAATCATCTTTCCGATGAGTGCAGCAATAGACAGGTCCTTGATGTCGTCGGTGCTAAGATTCAGCTCGTTGACCAGTGATCGCAGCCGGTCACGAAAATACTCGGGATTGCCATTGAAGAATGTGTTCTTTACATCGGTCAGGTTTTGGCTGTTATCAACAAAGCGGTCGATAACTTTGCCGCTCTTGACCGATTGAATAACCCGATCAAAGAAATCACTTTCACCGCCGACAATGTCGATGCGAGCCGATTTCATCGCTTCTCCGACGATTCGCGATTGAGCTTCGGCGATTGGAACTTGGGCTTCGATGGCGGCGATTTCGATGGCCTTGTCCTTTTCCAGTCGCAATTTGAACTCTTCGTGCTCCTTGCCAACGCTGTCGAACAACTTCATTGCTTCGGCCTTTTCCTGAATGCCCTTCGCTTCGCTGGAGTACCGCAGGTGCAAGACGGTCGCTTCCGCCGTTCCTTCCTTTTCGATCGCGACGGCTTTGGCTTCCTGGCCCTTCGCTTCGGCTACCATCTTCTTTTGAGTGACGTTCGCTTCGGCCGTGCCGTGTTTCTCGACGGCGTCGGCTTTTGCCAACATCACTTGGGCTTCAGCCAATCCGACGGCCGCTTCATCCGCGGTTTTCGCTTCGGCCAACATCTTCGTAGCTTGCATTTGCTTCTCGGAAGCTGCACGCTTTGCTTCAGCCTCGATGACCGCTTGATCGGCGAGCAGCGTCGCAGCGGACTTCGACGCCTCGGCGGCTTTGACTTCCTTGACCAACGATTGTTGAGCCGCTTCCTCGGCCGCTGTAATCGTCACTTTCTTCTTTCGCTCGGCGCCCGCAAATGCCTCGGTGTCCTTGATCCGTTCCTGCTCTTCCACCACCGCGCGTTCGACGACGACTCGCTCGCGGATTACCTCTTGGATATTGCGGCGTTCGACTTCGATGGCTTTTTCCTTTTCTACGTCTGCAACGCCGACGACCCGCTCTCGCTCCGTTTTTTCAAGCAGTCGATCCCGTTCGACTCGCTCGATTTCAACGGCGTCGGTGCGTTCTTTGTTGCGCTGCGCAACGATGATTTGTCGATCTCGGTTTTCTTCCGCGACACGAATCTCTTCTTCGGTGCGGATGCGGGCCGCCTCGGACTTTAGCCGTTCCTCCTCGCGGACTTTCTCGGTCTGAGCACGCTCACGAGCGGCAATCTCGCCGATTTCTCGCTGTTGCCGCTCTTCGGCTTCGGCCTGTTGCTTCTCAAGCTCCAGAATCGCCTCACGAGCTTCGACGTCCTGCTTCTTGATCGTCTTTTCTTTTTCCCGCGTGATGTCGTTGGAGATGATGTGTTCGCGAGCGGTCAACTCCGTGATTTTCTTGATGCCTTCGGCATCCATGATGTTGCGGGGATCGAGCTTGTCGACGGGGGTTTGTTCCAGGTAGTCGATCGCACAGTCGTCGAGCACATATCCGTTCAGATCTGTACCAATGACGTTCAAGATCTCCAACTTGAACTTATCGCGTTCGACGAACAACTCGACAAAGTCGAACTGCTTGCCGACCGTCTTCAATGCTTCCGAGAACTTGGCGTCGAACAACAAGATTAAGTCGGCAATTGTCGACGCACGCTTGCAACCAAGCGATTGGGCAACTTGCAAGATATCGTTGCGCGTATTATTGACTCGTACAAAGAACGCCACTTCGATATCGGCGCGAATATTGTCTTTACAGATCAATCCCGCTTCACCTCGACGTTGGATCTCGATGCGTTTGACGGACAAGTCCATCTGGTCAACGCGATGCAACACAGGAATGACGAAGATGCCTTCGCCCGTCGCCGCAGCAAGCCCGCCCTTACCGGACCGGACCAACGCTTCTTCGGGACCGACCTTGCGATAGAACTGCGAGAAGACAAAGAGCGCGGCGACAACAAACGCTGCAAAGCCGACTAGTGCCAGTCCGCCGATAATCCAAGGACTCATCATGGTAGTTTATCCCTCACAGTTCTTTCTGACTCAGTCTTTCAACGGTGTAGATTTGTGATGCGGAATCGTAGTCGACGATCCGAACTTGTTCACCTTTTGCCAGCACGGTCTGTGCCGAGCGGACGTTCAACAACAATGGAGAAGCTGCGGAATCGAAACGGGCTTGCCCGCCGCGAGGCGTTACTTCGGCTGTAGTGACGACGCCGACGTGATCGATTAAATCCGCAGCTTCTTTCGGTTCGATGGGTTCAAACTTTCCTCTCAGCGGTTGCGTTAACACTTTCGTCGGCAGCAGTGCTACCGCACCATTGCGAACTACCATCGCCACGATCGTCAAAACGGCGGTCGCTCCTTCTGGTGATCGCCAAAGCATCGAGATCGTCCAAAATGCGATGGCGAAAACGCTTATCCATATGTTAATTGGAAGCTGACCGATATTCAGGAAACGAAGCGTAACGGCCCCGGCACTCATAATTGAATCAAACACCGAGTCGGCATCAAAATCTGCATCGAAGTCCAAATCAAAGTCGAGCAAATCCAGACCCAACCCACCAAATACTGCGATCGACCAATACAGCGAAACTACGAGCAGCAATACCGTTGCGGGCATCACGGTCGGTGTAAAGGCAGTTTCGATTAGCTCGCTCATGGGTTGCCTCGGTGACTACAAACCGCGATGCACCTGAACAGGGCGGGGAGTCGCTTCGTGTCGAATGCTGAAACGCTAAGACCAGTTCGTCAATCAGGAAACCCGGGCCGGCCCGTGGCGGCTACTACTATAATTGCCTTCACCGTCCACTGCACGAATTGCAGCACCGGTAGGTCCTGATTTAACCGGGTATTCGCCGCGACGGACGAATTGTTGGAAATGCGATCATCGCTGTAAAACCCCTTCCCGCTGAACCAAGCCGTTTCTAAACTGTCTTCCCTTTACCTACTGAATTTCACCCACAAGAGCGCATTACGCGTAGCGTGATGGCATACGGATCGATGGTTGAAAACGCTCCCGTTCGCACCCTGAAACACGGACGGTTCACAATCGAGGGCTACTCGCGAGCTGCTGTGCAAACGTACTGGCGGATTCCGGAGATGAAGCTGGGCTTCGACCTCGGCGCGCAACCGTGGGACTTCATGGGCACGTCGACATGGTTCGTGTCGCACACGCACCTGGACCACATCGCAGCGCTGCCGGTCTATGTGGCGCGTCGACGGATGATGAAGATGGAGCCGCCGACGATCTATTTGCCCGACCACGCAATCGAGACTGTCGAGCGACTCTTGAAAGTCTATCGTCAGTTGGACCGCGGTCGTTTGCCGTGCGAATTAATTCCAGTTAAAGCAGGCGACGAGATTGAGTTGTCTCGCGAGTTGGTGGTGACTGCGTCGGCAACGCATCATACAGTCCCGGCATTGGGATATATCGTGTGGGAGCGGAAGCAGAAGTTGAAGCCGGAGTACTTGGAATTGCGTGGTGACCAGATTCGCGACCTGAAGTTATCCGGCGTTGAAATCACGACGGAGGTACGTGTGCCAGAGTTGGCGTATCTCGGCGATAGTGCCCCCGCCGGTTTGGATAATTGTCCGGAGATGTATGAAGCGAAGGTCCTAATTAGCGAAATGACCTTTGTCGCACCCAGTCACCGTAAGGACAAAATCCACAAGCATGGCCACATGCATCTGGATGACTACGTGGAGCGGAAGGATCGCTTCAAAAACGAAAAAGTGATTGTTAGCCACTTCAGTACGCGGTACAACAGTCGCCAAGTTCGAAACCTCGTCACGAAGGCGCTGCCGGATATGCTAGGCAACCGGCTATACTTGTGGCTGTGACCACCAACTCGCGTTTTGTCCCGCCTCGCGCGGCGTATATCCACGTTCCGTTCTGTCGCCACCGTTGCGGCTACTGCAATTTCACGTTGATTGCGGGACGCGATGACTTGGCCGAAACGTACTTGCGGGCGATCGCGCAGGAGCTCTCCTTGCTGAAAACACCACGCGAAGTCGACACGCTGTTCATCGGCGGTGGAACGCCGACGCACCTGTCGCTCGCACAGTTACAACAACTTTGTGAAACTGTCACACGCTGGTTTCCATTGGCCGCCGGGCACGAGTTCAGTGTCGAAGCGAATCCACTTGATGTGACCGAGGCGAAATCCCAGTTGCTCGCTTCGTACGGCGTAAACCGGATGAGTATCGGAGTTCAGTCTTTCGCCGACAAGAAATTGGCGTTGCTGGAGCGAGACCACCGCGGTGAGCAGATCGATGCGGCTTTTGGGACGGCGCGGCGGACGATGCGTTCGGTGTCCATCGATTTGATTTTCGGAGCGCCTGGCGAAACGCTTGGCAGCTGGCTTAACGATCTTGAGCAAGCGGTACGTCTTGGACCAGACCATGTCTCGACCTATGGACTGACCTTTGAACGCGGAACAAGCTTTTGGGTGCGTCTGCAAAGAGATGAGATCCGGCAAGTTGAGGAAGAAGACGAGCGGCGGATGTACTTGGCCGGGATCGAGACCTTGACAGAGGCTGGCTTCGAGCACTACGAAGTGTCCAACTTTGCCAAGCCAGACCATCGATGCCGGCACAACGAAGTGTATTGGTCAGGAAGCACATACTACGCGGCCGGCCCTGGGGCTGCGAGATTTGTCGACGGGTGTCGCGAAACGAATCACCGCAGCACGACAACCTATTTGAACCGCGTGCTGGCGGACCGATCACCGGTCGCTGAGTCAGAAGTGTTGAGCCCGGAAGATTCGGCACGCGAACGACTCGTGTTCGGACTGCGTCGCATGGAAGGTGTGGAACGAGCGAGTTTCGAGTCGAATACGGGCTTCATCATCGAGCAACTCGTAGGCCAATCGCTCGACAAAGCCGTGAGCCGAGGAGTGCTTGAAGATACGGGCACACAGATTCGACTCACTCGCGAAGGCTTGCTTGTCAGCGATTCGATCTGGCCCGAGTTCTTGGACCGTTAATTAGCATCGCTGGAGAAGCGAGCTGAGCGAATCTGGAACGGCAATCTTACGGATGCTCCTCGCGAAGGCCTTATGGATGCCGGTGTCTCCGGCTGGGCCCGGGGCGGTGCCTCCGGCAACAGCTCCGGCGTCGGTGCCTCGTTGGGCGCGACGTTCGGTAGATCGGATTCGTAGTAGATCTCGTCTGAGAACTTGGTGCCGCATGTGCTGCAGCCTTTGCCCCCACACGAACTACAACTTGCACAGGATGAACACCCTTTTCCACCGCATGAGTTGCAGCTTACGCTGCCACAGGACGAACATCCCTTGCCGCCACAAGTCGCACAGCCATGATCGTATGCCAGCGGACCTATCCTGCCCGTCAACGTCCACCAGATTTTTTCACGAATCTTTGGCTCGCAACAACGCTGGCCTACAAAGTCACCGCAGTCATCGCATGGATCGCAACGGTCCTGGCATTCGCTGAGCTCGGGACTCCAGTAGATCTCTCCACAACCCGAAGTGCAGCGAAGTAGGTGGCCGAGGTACGAACCGGGCGTGTGCCCCTCGCATGTGCCTCCGCAGGTACCACAAGTGTCGCACGATCCGAAAACAGGGTCCCATCCGCAGGCATGACCTGGTGGTTGGTAGGGGACTTCCAACGTCGCGCAGCCAACCAACAAATTGATGGAAAGCATTAGGGCGGCTGCAAATGCGAAGCGATTCATGCGACTTCCTCGTCGTGTTCGGCCAAGCCGAGTTCCGAAACAATCCCAACGACAAACCGCCAATGTTTGTCGCAGCTGATTGACCTTATCGTCCGAAAACTCTTCGGAATCGAGAAAATCGCTGTAATCGGAGAAGTTTACCAGCGTTGCCCGATTGGAGTGGTTGATGGTGACGCTAGCAATCGCTCGCTGTTGCGGTAATCGACCCTCGTTGATACAGTTTGCGACCCAAGATTTCGCCCCCGTAGTTATCCCGTCGAAAGGCAAGCATGAAGACGCTGAAGCAATTGATCGTGATTGGGTTGTTCGGGGCGATGATCGTCGGAGGCATCTCGGTGATGGGCCTCTACAATCCGGCGAAGAAGAAGTTGATCGGCACGTGGGATGTCAGCTTCGAAATGACGCAGACCGATTTACGTCAGATGGGCGTTACCAATAATCCCATTGTCGCTGCCACGGCCCAGACCTTAGTGAACACGATACAGGCCAAGATGCAGGTCGAATTTCGTGAGGATGACACTGCAAGGCTGGGGGTGACAACCTTCGGTTTCCTCGCCGAAGATCAGGGTACTTGGAAGGTCACCGGCAAAGAAGACGATCAAGTAACTATCGAAATCAAGTTTGACGACGAAGAATCGCCCAAGCAATGGACGGTGCGATTTCTAGATGAAAACTCCTTTCAGATGGCATCGCCCAAGGACTCGCGATTCCCAGTTGGACAGATGGTCGTGTTTCGGCGCGCAGTGGCAGAACCGTCGTCGTAGTTCTCGGGTGAAGACGTAGCGATTGGCTTTGAGTAAGCTACACCGTGCTCGCTGTTGCCGCCGCTAACTACGTCAGGATGCACTTCCGTGATACGACTCCTCCGCTTCGTCGCTTGTCTGGCCATACTCAGCGAATCGATTTCGGTGGTGCTAAGCGCCGAAACGAAACGTCCCAACATCGTCTTTCTGATGGCCGACGACCAGTGCACCTACTCGATGGGATGTTACGGTACGCCCGGCGCCAAGACGCCCAATTTGGATCAGCTTGCTCGTGATGGTCTGGTGTTTGACAACCACTACGACACCACTGCGATTTGCATGGCTAGTCGGGCGAACGTGATGACAGGGATGTTCGAGTATAGGACTGGTTGCAATTTTGATACGGGAGCGTTGCTGCGCGAGCACTGGCTTCGTTCGTATCCAGTTTTGCTGCGACAAGCCGGCTACGAAACAGCCTTCGCCGGCAAGTGTGGCTTTGAGGTGACGGACAAGCCGGGCAAGAAAGGCCGGTTGCCTGACTCGGACTTTGATCGATGGGGTGGCGGCCCCGGCCAGACGTCTTATGTAACCAAGCAGAACAAGTCGATGGCTCATTATGCGGGCGAGTATCCACATTCGACGCTGTCCTACGGCGCGTTCGGACGCGACTTCATCCGAGATGCAGCGAAGGGCAAGCAGCCGTTTTGCCTTTCGATCAGCTTCAAGGCGCCGCATCACCCCGTGACGCCCGATCCAAAGTTCGATGACGTTTACGAGGGTAATAAGTTCGCGAAGCCCGGCAACTTTGGCCGTGAATACGGCAAGCACTTTTCCGAGCAGAGTCGGCAGGGACGGCAGTACACTCGCTTTCATGAGTGGAAGTACAGCACGGATTACGACGATGTAATGGCGAAATACTATCAGCAGATCTACGCGATCGACGTAGCAGTCGGCATGATTCGTGACGCGCTTGTTGAGAGCGATTTCTTGTCAAACACGGTTGTTATCTATACTTCGGATAACGGTTTCATTTGCGGTTCGCATGGGTATGCGTCGAAGGTGTTACCTTACGAAGAAGCTTCACGTGTGCCGCTGATTGTTTATGACGGACGACGACCGACACCGGAAGCCGGAAGGCGTTGCGAAGCCCTCACGGGGAATGTTGACTTCGCACCGACGATTCTCGAACTAGCGGGCCTCACGATTCCGGACAACATGGATGGACGCAGTTTATTACCGCTAGTTGCTGACCCTGGCGACTCGATTCACGAGTCGCTGCCCCTGATCAACGTCTGGGGCCCCAAGGAAGTTCATAGCTTGGCGGTCGTGACCAGAGACTGGAAATACATCTATTGGCCGTTTGACAAAGGTGATTTTGAGCCGACCGAAGAACTTTATGACACGGGGCAAGATCCATTGGAGTTGAAGAACCTTACCACCGATTCGTCGTCTGCCAACCAGCTTCTCCGGATGAGAGAGGTCTACGACAAGACGTTGGCCCACTGGCGCGAAGCGGGAGTTGTGTATCACGGTTATCAAGAGTTGGGAGCTACGTTCGAACGGAAGATTGGAACCAACAACGAGCAATGACCAAGGCAGCGTGCGTTTGACATCTAGGATGTGGCCACAAAGCTCTTGTCGACGATCGCCGCACCAACCGAGTCGCCGAACGCGTTGACGGCAGTTCGGAATCGATCAAGCAACCAATCGATCGGCAGGATCAAGCCGATCAACTCTAAGGGCAATCCAACGGCGTTCAAGACGATTAACATCGTAACCAGCCCTGCCTCGGGAATCCCCGCAGCTCCGATGGCGGCCAAAGTGGCGGTGACGGCAATGACGACTTGCTTGTCAAATGTCAGAACAAATCCCGGGTCGACGATGGCATAAGCCTGAGCGATGAAGATTGCCGCCGCTGCTTCGTACAACGCTGTTCCGTCCATATTGATCGTGGCACCCAGCGGAAGCACGAACTCGGTGGATCGTGGCGAGACGCCAGCGCGCTTCTCGGCGCACTCCATCGTCACCGGTAATGTGGCGGTGGAGCTGGCCGTCGAGAACGCGGTTAGAATGGCTTGCGACATCTGTCCGAAGAACTGAACAGGATTTCGCTTCGTGAAAATCCACAGCAAGAGCGGCAGCGTAATCAAAGCATGAATCCCGAGACCACAGAGAACGCTGGTCATGTACCAAGCTTGTGTCCGCAGAAGCGACAGAAACTGCCCATCCATTTGAGCTTTTGAGAATCGTGCCGCGACTAGACAGAAAATGCCCAGTGGCGCCAGCTTCATCAGTAGCAAGATGAAGCTCATCAAGGCATCGTTGATGCTGACAACCAGTTCGGAGATGGTCTTTGACTTCTGGCCCATCGTCGTCAACATGCCGCCAAACACGATGCTGAACACGATTAACGGCAGGAGATTGATCTCGACCATCGATGCCAGCAGATTTCCGGTGAACAGCATGAGGATCAAGTTTTGAAAGATCTCGCCGATCGAAGGCGGGCCAGGGACTAGATAGGCTTCGATGATGCTGGTGGTGCCTCCTTGTTGCGGCTCGAATGCGAGTTGCACGTAGGCCGCCTCATGTGGAACGGGGATCGGGGTGTTTGTGCGATGGATACCAGACCCCTTACCTGCGACGAAAATGCCGTCCTCGACGTCACTGAAGGCGTTACCGTCGTGACTCCATCTCAGTTGCGCCTGTGCGGGCACCTCAGCATCGCCCACTTGATCAATGACGACGCGCACATTCCAACTGCCATTTCTGCTGACGGCAAGGTTCTTGCTGTCGCTGGCGATTTGCGATCGATCGCCGGTTACGTTATGCCATTCGAACTTCTTGCTATTCTTGCGACCCGCGGCGTGCGTGACCGTTTCTTCACCCTCTCGACGAGCGTCTTCAACGAGCTTCTTATCGATGCCTCGGCCCGGGTTCACAACATTCACCACGATCAGCCCGGTGATGACCGCCAGCATCGTCGTGCAAAGGTAGTACGTCACGGCGTAAGTGCCAGGTCGCCCAAGCTTTCGGACGTCGCCCAACCCTAAGATGCCGCTCATCACGCTGGCCATAACCAACGGAACAACGACCATTTGGGGCATTCGCAGGAAGACTTCTCCGCCGACATCAAAGACCTCGACGCAGGGGCGAAAACTTTCTCCAAAGGCGGCTGGACCTGCGATCGCGATCACAACGGCAACGACGATGGCGCCCACGATATAAAGCGTTAGGTGAGAGTGCCCGCCCGCCTCCTTCTTCGCGCGTTTTGCCATGACGCTCCTATCGAGTCGAGTTGATCGAAATGATTTCCTTGTTATCAGCCGTAGTTCGCATCGCAGGCCAAAGTCTTGCTGTATCTTCGAAACGCGAGAGCAAGTAACGGGTTAGCGTTTTGCGATCGAGGCAAATCCATCCTCGTAGATCCCTCGCACTGCTTCGCACACCGATACTTCTTCTCCAAGGGGCGTATTAAACTTCGATTGCCACTCGCCAAACGTCTGGCCGGTCGTCGTGATCGGGCGGAGCCTGACCGTGGCGACATAGTCACTGACGTGCAGTGGGGCTTCGAGAATGGAATAGGTGCAAAAATGTTCGATGTCTGACAACGCCAATAATTGCTCCCGAATCGTCTCGCCTGATCCGTTGAGCTGAAAATTCCGAATGCAGCCAATTGCGTCGGCTGGGAGGTTTTCCTCAATAAGACTGGCCGCGACGAGTGGATGCCAAGCGGGCAGAGCGTTGAAGTCCCGCAAAACTTTCCATACTGTCTCCAGCGGTGCGTCGATGATGGCGCTGACATATACTTGCTGCATAGGTTCGATCCTGTCTCGTAATCGTTGTACTGAACTTGCGATAGTGTAACTCATTTTGCCGTAACCCTGTGTGATTCTGACTTACTGCGTGATTCTGACTTATGAGTAAGACAACCAGCACGATGATTGCTCCCAAGAGTTTTGGGCGTCGCCTGATATCAGCGATTGCGATGTTGCTATTTCTCGTTGGTGCCTCGCCCTACATCATTGCGAAGACGCCATTGCGAAATGTTCTACTTCAGCAAGTTGGCGCTAAGGATGGATTGAGCATCACTTCCCAGTCAGCCGAGTTTGGCTGGTTCACGCCGCTCATCTTGCGTGGACTCCGGGTTGAGGGCGAGCATTCGCAGATGAAAGTTCGGATCGCAGGCCTCCACTTTTCGCAGTCCTGGTTTGAAACATGGCTGACATTGCCAGACATCGGCGAGGTCGCGGTGACGTCGCCGGAGATCGAGTTGTTGCTCCGCGAAGGTCCGCCGGTTCCTCGAGAGTCGAAACCGCCTGTTGAACCGATCGTCGGCAAGTTTGAGGTCCGTGACGCATCGTTCCGTGTGATGGCTCCACGCGATAACCAAGAGATCATCCGCATGGAGCAGCTTGATGTCACGGCGCGTATCATCGCGGGAGAGTCAGGAAGAACACTGACTATTGAACCAGTGAAGCTGCTCGATCAAATTGAGCTCTCGCCCGAGATGTGTGATCGCGGACTGCAACTTGTCGCGCCGCCTCTCGCGAATTCGACTTCCGTGAGCGGCAGCGCCTCGCTGGAGATCACACGCTGCAACGTCCCGCTTCGTCAAGCCGCGGAGACCGCACTCGCGGTGGAGCGAATCGATATCGCGGGGAAACTTCAGTTGCACCACGTCCAGTCCAGTATGAAGGAGTCGATCTTTCGAGATCTTGCATCGATTGTTGCCGGTTTGCTGCGAATTGAGTTGCCCGATACGATGCGAATTGCTGATGGGACGGAAGTTCGATTCGAAGTGCGGGATGGTCGGGTTTACCACGAAGGGCTGACTTTCTTGCTTCCAGAGGTCTCGCCCGACATGACATGGCGGACGAAGGGGTCGGTCGGTTTGCTGGACGAGACGCTGGACCTAGTGGTGCTGGCCCAAATTCCGTTTACGCTGGCGGGTGATGGTTTGTTGGCGAGTCGTCTTGCCGAGCAGCCGATCGAGATACACATTGGTGGAACACTGGATCAACCCAAGCTGGAATTACCCAGAGAGCGCAACTGGTTGAAGGAGGCGGCGGGTGCCCTGGCCGGCGACGACGCTTCAGGTGTTGTACAGCCTTTGGCGGAAACCGTTGTCGATTTGCTCGAACAGGCTCGCGCACGGCGCGAAGAGAATGCGGCAAGTGGTGCTCCCAATGTTTTGGAACGCATGCGCGAACGTCTAAGAAGGGGACGTGAGCAACGAGAGCAACGCACTCAACCAAGTCGCCCCCCAGCGCCGCCGAGCGACAGCGAATCCATCAGCCTCTGACTTGGAGCACGCGGGACGGTACCCTCTCTCTCGCGAGTTCGCCATCAGCGCTCAACCCGAAGTGATGTGCAAATGGCAAGCAGAGAGCATTGGCCTTGCCTTGCGGGACGCGGGCGGCGAAATTAGGTAGCAGAAAGTTGGTGCGGCTGGCAGCGTGTACGCAGTCGCCCTCTGAGTGCAGTGGTAGGAACGCTATGAAAATTGCTTACTTTGATTGTACGAGCGGGATCAGCGGCGACATGATGTTGGGAGCGCTCGTAGATGCTGGTGTGGATCTAACCATAATTCAGGCGGGCATCGATTCCCTGGGGTTGCCGAGTTGCCAGTTGGTGAGTGAAGAAGTGAAACGCCACGGCTTTCGGGCAACGAAAGTCGACGTCCAGCACGAACCAGAACACGCTCATCGCCACCTGCATCATATTACTGACATGATCGATGGCAGCGCATTGACCGGTCCGCAAAAGGAGTTGGCGAAACGGATTTTTACTCGGCTGGGCGAGTCCGAGGCCAAGGTTCATGGCACGACGATTCGCAAAGTTCACTTTCACGAGGTTGGCGCGGTCGATTCGATTGCTGATATCGTAGGGAGCGCCATCGGTTTGGGCTTGCTGGGAGTGGATCGGATTGTCTGCTCGGCGATCCCGACGGGCTGTGGCCATATCGTGATTGCGCATGGTCGAGTCGCCGTGCCCGCGCCCGCGACTGCTGAATTGCTGAAAGGAATTCCAATCCAAGCGACATCGATCGATTGTGAATTGACGACGCCAACAGGTGCCGCCATTGCTGCGACGATCGTGGACGAATTTGGACCGCTGCCAGGCATGAAGATCGAGACAATTGGCTATGGTGCCGGAACGAAGGAGCTGGCCGAACAAGCGAACGTGTTGCGGTTGATTGTTGGCGAGGCGGGCGATGATTTGCAATCAGACCAAATTTGGGTGTTGGAGACCAATCTCGACGATGTCAGCGGCGAACTCGTAGCACACTGTACGAACATGCTCGCGGAGGCGGGAGCGCTCGATGTGTACACCACGGCGATTCAAATGAAGAAGAACCGTCCAGGTGTAAAGCTAAGTGTGCTTTGCGATGCTGGTGTGATAAAGAAATTGGAAAAGATCATCTTTCGAGAGACCTCAACGCTGGGCGTACGTCGTTGGCCTGCCAGTCGTCATAAGCTTGAAAGACGTCGGCATGACGTTGAAACCCCATACGGCATGGTGGTCGGGAAGCTCGCCGTTTTGAGCGACGGTAGTACCAGCTTTTCACCAGAGTACGAGTCGTGCCGTCAAATCGCCGAAGATAAAGGTGTCGCGCTGAAGGATGTCTACGAAGAAGCTCGTCGCGCCTATCGCGATTGAGTTGTGAGACCGAACCACGTGGGTCGAATGGAGTCGCCGGGATGTATTTAGTTGCGAGTATCGCTTCCCAAGGGATGTTTGTCGTGGGAGTGTTGATGCTTATCTTCTTGCTACTGCGACGCTCAAAGCGATATCTAAAGAGGGCGGAAAAGCAACCTACGAGAGCTCGACAAAAGGTGGCCGAGGCGCGAAAAACGGCTCCCCTGCTGGACGCACCTCCCGAAATCCTTCGGTGGCAAGTTGAAATGCACGAGACTGCGAGAGAGCTGAAAGCCGAACTTGATTCCAAGATGAGTGCCTTGCAAGCCACGACTCGAATCGCGAGTGAAGCTTCTTCGCGATTGGAAGCCGCCATTGCCCGGGCCGAAGAACTTGGCATCTCGCGCTGTGCTGATACTCTGGCAGCCATTGAGAACTTGAACGGCAGCGAGGCGTCTGTTGACGCTGCGCTGGCCGAGATGTCGCTCAGGAGATCGGAAGAGATTTTGGCGTATCGCGAGGCGATCTATCATCTCGCGGATCAAGGGTTGGCCGCGAGTGCGATTGCGAGGTCGGTCGGTGCGCCGCTGGGTGATGTGGAGTTGCTGATTAGCTTGCGATCTGACCCCGCAAGCCAATAACGATCTGCTAGTTATGATCTACTTCGCAGGGTCTGTTAGTCCGTTGTCGGCGAAGCCCTTGCGCCGCAATAAGCATGCGTCACAGTGACCGCAACTCGCTCCGTCTGCTCCCGGATCGTAGCAACTGGTCGTTAGAGAGTAGTCGACGCCGAGCGACAGGCCAGTTTTAATGATCTGCGCCTTCGTGAGGTTAATTAGCGGAGTGTGAATCTTGAACTGTTGCGTCCCTTCGACTGCCGCCTTGGTTGCTAGGTTTGCCATGCGTTCGAACGCTTCAATGTATTCGGGACGACAATCCGGATAGCCGCTGTAGTCCACAGCGTTTACGCCGATGAAGATATCTCCCGCACCAAGCGTTTCGGCCCACGCCAGCGAATACGACAGAAAAACGGTGTTCCGAGCGGGGACATAGGTCACCGGTATCTCGTTCCCGATGTCTTCGACGCGATCGTTCTTCGGGACAGCGAGGTCGCTCGTCAACGCCGAGCCGCCGAGTTGGCGCAAATCGACATCCACGACAATGTGCTTTGCGACTCCGGCGGTGGTCGCAATCTGGGCGGCCGCGCCGAGTTCTACATTATGCCGTTGTCCATAACGGAAGCTGATCGCATAAGGCTCAAATCCTTGTTCAATGGCGAGTGTTAAAATCGTCGTCGAATCCAGGCCGCCGCTCAGCAGCACAACAGCTTTCGGCTTGTTGGTCATCATCCTCCCTCGCTGGCAAACCAAATTGTTTCTTAATGTTACGGTGCAGTCTATCGGAGCTCAAAACACGTGCAATTCCTGGATTCCGGTGTCGCCGCCGACACTATGAATTGCCCAAGCCGCAACTTCTTTCGCAAACGGCGCCTGGCCGAGAAAACGCTTCGAAAACGCGGAGCCAACCCCCTTGGCTGTTATCCGTCCGGCGGCTATTCTTGTACTTTCGCCAGCAAGTGGCGATGCGGGGTCTCGCCGGGGACAAAGAACTTGGCAAGATTTTTGAAACGGCGGTTGACAGACCGCTGCTTTCCCCTAAGATTTGACGTTTCCCCCTGAGGGTTTTTTGCTCAGTGGGAAGCAAGTTGATCTTTGACAATTTGGTAGTGAACCTCCTGAGAAACCAGCTTGAGACTGTGAAGTTTTAGGCTATAGAGATCTTTTCCGAGGTCTCGAACGATGGTTTAAACCGTCGATTTAGGAAGCTTGTCATCTGTGCTGTTTGGGCTTGCCTTGGCAGTCGCAGTAAGCAATTAAATTGAAGGGTTTGATCCTGGCTCAGAATGAACGTTGGCGGCGTGGATTAGGCATGCAAGTCGCGCGCGATTTTACGGATTGAAACTTCGGTCGATTGAAGTAAATGAAAGCGGCGAAAGGGAGAGTAACGCGTGGATATCTGCCCTTGGCTCCAGAATAGCTACGGGAAACTGTAGGTAATGCTGGATAATATCTCCGGATCAAAGGTGTGATTCCGGCCAAGGATGAGTCCGCGTCCTATTAGATTGTTGGTGGGGTAATGGCCTACCAAGTCGAAGATGGGTACCGGGTGTGAGAGCATGGCCCGGCTCACTGGGACTGAGACACTGCCCAGACGTCTACGGACGGCTGCAGTCGAGAATCTTCCGCAATGGACGAAAGTCTGACGGAGCGACGCCGCGTGCGGGATGAAGGCCTTCGGGTTGTAAACCGCTGTCAGTTGGGAGGAAGTGCTATGGGGTTCTCTCCATAGTTTGACCGATCTTCAGAGGAAGTACGGGCTAAGTACGTGCCAGCAGCCGCGGTAATACGTACCGTACGAACGTTATTCGGAATCACTGGGCTTAAAGAGTCCGTAGGCGGCCTTGAAGGTGAGGTGTGAAATCCCACGGCTTAACCGTGGAACTGCGCTTCAAACCACAAGGCTAGAGGGAGATAGAGGAAAGCGGAACTGATGGTGGAGCGGTGAAATGCGTTGATATCATCAGGAACACCGGTGGCGAAAGCGGCTTTCTGGGTCTCTTCTGACGCTGAGGGACGAAAGCTAGGGGAGCGAACGGGATTAGATACCCCGGTAGTCCTAGCTGTAAACGATGAGCACTAGTTCGAGGGGACCCCCACATCCTCTTGGACGTAGCGAAAGTGTTAAGTGCTCCGCCTGGGGAGTATGGTCGCAAGGCTGAAACTCAAAGGAATTGACGGGGGCTCACACAAGCGGTGGAGGATGTGGCTTAATTCGAGGCTACGCGAAGAACCTTATCCTAGTCTTGACATGCTTAGGAATCTCTGTGAAAGCAGAGAGTGCCTTTCGGGGAGCCTTTGCACAGGTGCTGCATGGCTGTCGTCAGCTCGTGTCGTGAGATGTCGGGTTAAGTCCCTTAACGAGCGAAACCCTTGTCCTTAGTTGCCAGCGAGTAATGTCGGGGACTCTAAGGAGACTGCCGGTGTTAAACCGGAGGAAGGTGGGGATGACGTCAAGTCCTCATGGCCTTTATGACTAGGGCTGCACACGTCCTACAATGGCACGTACAAAGCGACGCAAGACCGTAAGGTGGAGCAAATCGCATAAAGCGTGCCCCAGTTCGGATTGCAGGCTGCAACTCGCCTGCATGAAGCCGGAATCGCTAGTAATCGCGGGTCAGCATACCGCGGTGAATGTGTTCCTGAGCCTTGTACACACCGCCCGTCAAGCCACGAAAGTGGGGGGGACCCGAAGTCGCCGAGCTAACTCGCAAGAGAGGCAAGCGCCGAAGGTCACCTCCGCGATTGGGACTAAGTCGTAACAAGGTAGCCGTAGGGGAACCTGCGGCTGGATCACCTCCTTTCTAAGGATAAGCAGCCTTCAAATGGTGACATTTGATGTGCTTACCGTGGGAGCAGTTACTCAAGTTCTCAAGAGATCGTTGGGCTTGTTCCAACAACTACCAAATTGAATAACAAAAACCCGTTCAGGTTTAGCCAACCTGAGCGGGTTTTTTGTTGCGCGCGCAATAGCAATCGTCATGAGGGTAGATTCGCTGCATGCCGCAACCGCTTCGTACTGTCCCGATGTCGATCGATGACTTTCAAGTCATGGAACATTAGATGGGTTGGAAGCACGAGTATTGCGATGGAGCCGGGAGGGCGTCGCCGCAAGCGACCGCGGTCGCAGACTTCAAGTTGGTTCATCCGACAAGTATGGCTTTTGATCCATCGCCGCTGGGTTGCGACTTTGTTTTGCGTCCGATCTGTTTGGCGGATGAAGATCGATTGATTGAATTGTTCACCCGGTCGTTTGACGACAGTGTTGAGTTCGCTAGTTTTCGTGAGGAAAGCTTCCGCAAAGATGCGCTAGATAGTATCCAATCGTTCCTTGGAACGTCGGCAAGGAAAAGCCGGCGACGTCCGGAAAGCCGTATGATGGTGCGCTCGTTTGTCGTTAAGTCTGAGAGAGAGCTTTTTCGGCAGTCTTAGTTCGTAAGCATCGCAAAGGTTCGATTTTGGAACCGATCATGGTTAATCTATCGTGCCACTGCCGTGAATTCGACCTCGCCATGTTGCTGGCGACATTGAGTGCGTTAAAAATGCCGGCGTCACGATGCTTCACAGTTGCTGCCATTTGGGGAACTCGGCCAGTTTGACGTCGCATGAACAAGCTAGATTTCAAGAACTTCCCAACTACTTTTCAGCAATGCATCGTTATCGACACTTCCAATGACTATCGGGACGCTACGAACATCTTGAACAAGCGGACTACGCAGCCGACGCACGACAACTGATTGAAACAATGGCGCGAAGTGGTCCAGCGAATCAAGGGGACCGATGAGCGGTGGTCGGAGATGTTAGACTGATGTGACCGCAGCCAATTGCCGTATATTCGGAACAATCGCATCGTACGAGATCACGGCAACCCGCGCCGAACATTCACTGGGTACAGCGATATGACTCTGCAATCGAACCCGGAACTCGCCTGTGCGTTTGAGCTTGTTCGTCATACGAACAAGAGTATTTTGTTTGACGGGCAAGGCTGGCAGTGGCAAGACGACTTTTCTGCACCAGGTCAAGGAGGATGGCCTCAAGCAATTGGTTGTGGTTGCTCCAACCGGAGTCGCGGCGATCAATGCGGGCGGGATGACGATTCACTCGTTCTTTCAACTACCGCTTGGTGTACATCTGCCTGACTCGCGACGAAGTGATCAACAGTCGCATGGCGTCTCCAGGAAGAAAGTCCAACTTATGCGCAGTCTCGACCTGCTGGTCATTGACGAGATTAGTATGGTCCGAGCCGATTTGCTCGATGCGATTGACGCAACGCTCCGTTACAGAAGACGTGACAGTCGACCGTTTGGCGGCGTGCAGTTGCTGATGATCGGCGATCTGCACCAATTGCCTCCCGTTGCGAAATCGGAAGAGTGGGAATTGCTTAAAGACGATTACGACACGCCGTTTTTCTTTAGCAGCCAGGCCCTAAAAAACTCGGACTATGTGTCGCTCGAATTGAAACACATCTATCGCCAATCGGATGCCAAGTTCATCGAGTTGCTAAACAAAGTGCGTGACAATCAACTCGACGCCGATACGTTGCGGATATTGAACAGCCGCTACGTCGCCAATTTCCGGCCAAAGTCCGACGAAGGCTACATCACGCTCACGGCGACCAATGCCGTGGCGAACGACATTAACACGCGAAACCTCGCCCAGCTTGGCGGCAAGTCGCGCACATTCGCCGCTCAAATCGAAGGCGAGTTCCCGCCGAGTGCTTATCCGACGGAGGAAACGCTCGAATTCAAAGTCGGCGCCCAAGTGATGTTCATCAAGAACGATACTGAGTCTGGAAAACGCTACTTCAACGGCAAGATCGGCCGAATCACGGGTTTCTTTGACGAATTCATCTCGGTGCGCTGCCCCGACGATTCGAGCGACATAACCGTCGCGCAAGCCGAATGGCAAAACATCCGGTACTCGCTCAATGAAGAAACGAAGGAAGTCGAAGAGCAAGTTTTGGGGTTGTTCGTTCAGTATCCGTTGAAGCTCGCGTGGGCGATCACGATCCATAAGAGCCAAGGGCTGACGTTCGATCGGGCCATCATCGATGCTCAAGCCGCCTTCGCACATGGACAAGTTTATGTCGCGCTCAGCCGCTGTCGAAGTTTTGAAGGGATCGTCCTGCGGTCGCCGATCAAGTCATTGAGCGTCAAGACCGACTTGGTCGTGAAGAACTTCAGCGAGGAGATGGAACGCCACACACCGAGCGCAGAGCAAATTCGTGAAGCGAGACGAGAGCTACAACAGCAACTGGTGGCGGAGTTGTTCGATTTTGATGCTGCTCACCAGAATCTGCAACAACTTTACAGTCTGTATGTTCAGCATCACAACACGTTGACCGCCGAAGCAGCGAAGTTGGTGCATGAGTTGGCCGAACGGGCAGCGACAGATCTGTTCGTGATCACCGATCGATTCCATCCGCAACTCGTCGATTACCTTCGCGAGGAGACAATGCCCGAATCCAATCAACCGCTGCAAGAACGTGTGCGGAAGGCGGCTGTGTACTTTACCGAAAGGATCGCGGGAATCATGCAGGAAGCTCGAACCATTCCCACCACGACGGACAACAAAGCAGTACGCGACGTCGTCGTTGCGCAATTGGTTGCTTTGCAGGAGGCGTTGTTCGTCAAGAAGGCTTGTTTCGAGGCTTGCTCGACGGGCTTTGTGGCTCAGGCATATCAGCGGGCGAAGGTTCGAGCTGCTTTGGAGTTCGCGGCCCAACCGGTCACTGCAATCGCTCGCTCGCCATCCGCCATTCCCAAAGACTCGCCACACCCAGAGCTTTATCGGCAGCTGCTGGATTACCGCGACGAAATGGCTGACAAGAACAACATCGCGCCACACGAGGTACTTCCAAACGCGACGGTTCGAGAGTTGGTCACCTGTTTACCCACAGGCAAAAAGCTTCTGGATGTTTCCGGTATCGGCAAGGCACGATGGCGACGGTACAGCCAGGACATCAGCGAGATAATCGTCCGGTACTGCAGTGAAAACAAATTGCCGACCAATCAACAACGGAAAGCGAAACCTTTGGCTCGCGCCTCGGAAACCAAGTCGCTCAGCTTCACCATGTTCCAGGCAGGGAAGAGTATCGAACAAATTGCCACCGAACGCGAGTTAACCACTGGCACGATCGAAGGCCACCTGGCCCATTTCGTTGCTTCAGGCCAATTGGACATTTCGAAGATCATCGACTTGGACAAGGTCGCCGTGATTAGTGCGTTCTTTACCAGCAATCCGTCGGCCACATCTACCGAAGCCAAAACGCACTTTGGCGAAAAGTACACATATAGTGAATTGAAGATGGTTCTCGCTCACCTGCAACAACCTCGTCCAAGTCGCCACCGATAAGCACTATTGCGCGGGATCGGAGAGAGCAGATCGCTCGACGGAACGAACCGTTCCAGACTCCTCAGCGAGATTTGCGGACGCGTTCGGCTCTTGCCGATTCCCGCTCTTGGGCTCGGCGTTGTTGCCTCGTCATCGTGGGAGCGGTCAACGTCGGTGTTGAAGTTCGGTCCGGGCCTTTCAGCGCAGCGGTTGTCGACGTGTTGGGACGGTGATCGTGATGCACCGCACGGAGTTCGCGGTAGTGTCGCTTAAGACGGTTTGCATAGGCCGCATCACGCTGGACCATGTCGTGCCAAAACTCTAATAACGCCGCTGCATATCTTGCCTGTCGGTGCAACGGATCGAGGAACGGGTTCCGCAGATCGCGACTTACAAACGACCAGGTGGCGTTTGTACCGACTGACTGTTCGTTCCATGTATAGCTGATCGTGGCGACTTCGCTGGGGCGATCCCCTTCCGACGCGATGCGCAAGACTTTCACGAGCAGTCGTTGGCAATTGCACTTGGGTTCGGTGCAGTAGTATTCCGTAAACAGATAGGTTCCGTTCGGAATCGGGTTGCCATCGTTATCGTCGACGAAACGGGCAGTCCTCAATTCCGTCTCTGCCTTGTCAGGGAAGTAATCGAAGTAACCGAGCATCGATGCATCCTTTCTTGCTTGACGTGCAACGGTCCAATCGTTGCAACGTATTAGAACGGAGAAAGCAGCCCTCCACGTCCACGTCTTTGTGAGGCCTTATCGATCCGTTTTCTTAATACGAGGAGGTTGGCGTCCCCCTCTTCGGAAAGTCGCCGGAGTACTTCATAGGCACGTTCGGCACTGGCGATGTCCCGTTCCTCCAAGGCAAGTTGTACTTGAGCCGTATGCAGTGACTTCGCTTCGGAGATATGCAGACGACTGGCCCGAAACAACGGCGCCAAAAGGTCTCGGGCCTTCTGAAACTCGTGGTCCATTGCAGCGAATTGGGCAAGCGCGATAGTGGCGAACGGATACTCGGGGAATTCCTGGTGAAGTTGCTCCAATCGCGTGGTCGCTTTTCGCGTCAATGCACTGTCCCCGCGACGAAGCCAAACCGCACATAGGTTGTAGGTCGCGGTGCAGTTCTCCGGCTCCTCGTCCAAAGCGGCCTGGAAACAGGCCTCGGCAGCGTCGTAGTCGTACCGATTCATGGCTTCGATCCCATCCCCGATCTTCTCGATTACATGCTCCGACGCCGATGCGTCGTCCGGTTCGTCATAGATCTCTGCAGTAAGCAATTGCACGTCCGTCCACTTTCCCTGACTGAAGACGCGGTGCGGGCCCGCATCGATTGCATTATTCTGCTGGAGAAACATCAGTGCGTCGAAACGCATGGCATCCGGGCCGCGCGATCCGAGTGCGAAGTCCCTTAACGCATCAAGCATCGCAGGCGAGCCATCGGCCTTTGCCAATCTTAGGCCAACTTCCCGGCCCAGAGGATCGCCGCGGTCCAATAGCGGCGGGACAATCGCAGCAAGCCGAGGGAATCGCGTCAACTGAATTGCCTTCTCGCTAGTCATGTCGTGAACGACGCGGTCCATCGTCTCTCGGGCAATCCACTTGCCAAACGCGCATGGCCACGGCGCATGTCCCTCGCCCGCCTCCAAATCGAACAGGTTCTCGCGGGCGTCAACAAGCTGTGGATATAACTTCCGACACTTTCCCCAAAGTGTCTTCGCGGCATCTTCGTCACCTAGCCGACACTTGGCGTAGGCCAAAAAGTGATAGCGAGCGGCTTGGGCATCGACATCGAGAAGTTGGTCGCTCGTTGCTCCTTCGCCCACGGTGACGACATCTTCATCGCGTCCTAGCAAGGCAAGTGTCTCGATCGCCGCGACGAGAGCGTCTTGAGAGGTTGGTGGATCGGCAACGATTCGATCGGCGAGTCGCTGCGAATCGCTCGGCTGTCCCACGAGAAAGTACAATTTCGCCAAGGTTGCTTCTGCAAACCGATTGTCGGGCAAGAGATCAAGCGTCTCTTCAAGCACCGACACCGCGTTTGATTCGTGCCCGCTTTGGAAGTAAGCAATCGCCAAGTTGTTTCTTGCCGAAGCGAAAGTGGGATGCGCGGCCAGCAGCTCGCGACATTTCGCGACGCAGCCGGAGTAGTTGCCTTGATGCAATGAGGCCAACGACTCTTCGTGCAGCAATAGTAGTTCGATTCCGCGTTCTTTCGGCAGATCAAGATTCTTCAGCCGCTCCTGCGTTTCGGGAACAAGGAACTCAAGAGCTGTCTTTGCTTTCGTGACATGAGCATGTTCGGGCCAGCGTTCGATAAACTGCTCGTATCCCCGGTGAGCAATCGTTATGCGACCGCAGTACATCGATTCTTGCGCGTACATCAAATGCGCTTCTGGGTCGCGCGGTGTAACGATGGTCAACCGCTTCGCCGCTTCACAACACCTTTCGTGATCCTGGGTCGACTGGTACAGGAACATGAGCGCTTCGACGATCTGCGGATAGCTCGTGCCGCGGTTATCGAGCCTCCTGAGCAGCGCTTCTGCTTCCGCAAATTCGCCGTCCTGAATCAAGTGATAAGCCTCGTCCAGCCGCTCCGACATCTTGTACGACAGCTTTGTTCGCGACACGGTCTCACGAAACTTTTGGACACGCTGCTGACGCCGTTTGAGCTTCTCCTGTTTAGTCCGTTCTACGGCCTGTCTTCTGCGCGACATGCGGGCATCCTTTCCGTTAGATTTGATTCCTGGATAGTTTATTCCGATTAACTCCGACGCGCCAATGTGATAGTCCGTCCTGGAAGTCCGCCCTCGGATTAAGGTGGAATTCATTGGGTTTTACGGTTCACATAATTACGCTTGTGCGGGAAACTGTGTTCAAGCCGTGTAACCAAGTAGGGTGGCTATTTGCAGCCACCAAGATCTCTACGCCCTGTTGAAGAACGAACGTGGTGGCGTAATTAGAACGGCCACGGCGCCAGTAGAGCGTGAAACTGCCACACCGCTCGTTGTCCAAGTTCACCGGCGTTGGCGGCAACGTAGAGAAAGTAGACGTACCAACCGACGCCGATACACAAAAGGCATCCGTTGGCTGCCTGCCAGATTCTCCACAGCCATGTGGTCACAGGACGTTCGGCTTGCGAAGCGTGATGATACGCCCAACCAATCAGTATGCGTGCGGGTACGACTGTCGCGAGGAAGACGAGCGTCAGGTCCCACTTCACATTGTGCGGAGGAAGTCGGTTTTTTAGTAAGGCAACATACAGTAAGGGCACGACAGAGGACGCAAGCAATACAACGGTGGCGAGTGCCCACCGAAAGGGCGTTTGGCCAACCAGTCGGAGCACCGCTCGTAGCTCAAACATCGCTTGCCATCGACCGCTCGTAGCCACATGCGTCACCACAAAAGGAACCCAGAGTAGCGTAATCGTCAGTGTCACGCAGCCAGCGACGAAACCAACGATCTGAAACCGATTGGTCACATCATTCAGAATTGTGAACAAGTATGCCGGCACCGAGAGCCAAATGTACACGGCGACGTTGCCAATCAGGCCGAGCCAGAGCAGATGGGGGAGACGCACCGAGGCGACGAACTCGACAATTGCATGGTGAGCGTCGCGCCAGTAGCCGCCTGTTCGCAAGTGAGACCTCAGTTGGCGGAAGTTTCTCAGCGGACGGACGAAACGCCACCAACTTCCGCCGCAGCCAATTGCCAACGCCAAATGAATCGTAACCAGCAGGCTGGCTGACACCAGCCCAGCGGTCCCTAGCCAAGTCGCAGTACCTCCCGGTGCGACTAACCAGCCGTCGCGGGCAACTCCGGCCAAGAAACGAATTGGCAACAGCCACAATGAGATACCCAACACGATCCCAGCCATGTGTGCAGCCGCCGGTAAAAGATAGAACGCCGAACGAAACTTTCCGGAACGGGCGACCCGTCCTTGAATTTCCATCAAGTAGCCCAGCGCCAACAGATTGACCGCAGGCAGCGCTGCGGTGATCGAGAGTACTGCGACCAAAGAGACTAGGCCAAAGGAAGCCTTCACCAGCCATGTCGCTGCCTGAAGTGGGTGGCGCCGTGGCGATGGAATTCGCGGAAACTCCTGAAAGTCGAAGCGAGACGGCTTCGTGGTACGAGCAGACGCTTCACCTAGCTCGGCGAGTCTGCTTGAAGCGATGTCATCAGTGGCAGGCACGATCTCGCCTCGTTCCAGGGTCGACGCGTTCATTGGAAGGCTCAGCTCCGGATCAGTGTAGCACGCACGGTAATCAAACAACGACCAACGCGGCAAGTTCCGTTGGACGGTACTTGCACGCGCGAGTTCGCCATACTTTTCGTGGATTAAGCCAATCGCATTCGTCCTGAAACGAATATGCTTGGCCATTGCGAAACAATGTTGGTACTTTGCAGTTGAATGATCTTGGCCATTTGCCGACGTTGCGCCACGGTCCCGATTCAGTCCGCTGGTGAGAGCTCCATGAAATCGATGAAATACTCTCTACTTCCCGCGAGCGTAGTGTTGACCCTAGTCGGCCTCATCGGTTGGATTGCAGGCGGTCGCGCCGTGTCTTCACTTCGCCTGCTGGAAGGGGTACCTGTTGCAGATGTCAGCATTTCCGCAAGACAAGTTGACGTCTTACTGGAATCTGCTTGGCGCGATTTTGGGATCGAGCCGACCGACACCGCAGATGATCTGCAAGTGTTCCGCCGTCTAACATTGGCGCTTGTCGGAACGGCACCTTCGCTCGAAGAAACTCGTCTGTTCGAGGCCGACGACTCGCCGGACCGGTTCCAGCGGTGGACCGATCGCCTAATCGCTGACAGCCGATTCATCGAGCACTTTGGAGCGCGACTCGGCGACGTTTTCGTCGATCCAGTTGCGGAAAATTTGAAGCCGCATCAGCGGGAACGGTTTTCCCGTTGGTTGGGGGAAGCGATTCAACGTGGACAGTCGTACAGCGATATTGCTAGTGACATGATTTCTGGACGCGGCGCGATTGCCGATCATCCTGCTACAACATTTGTTGCACTCGAACTGTCGCTCGGAGATCAAGCGGCGGAGCGACTTGCGGCTCGGACGTCGCGAGCCTTTCTCGGCCAAAGGATCGATTGTGCCCAATGCCACGACCATCCCTTCGCCGAATGGACGCAACCACAGTTTGAAGGTCTGGCCGCATACTACGGTCAAGTTCAATTTCGATCGGCCCGCGTGCAAGACACACGACCGCGACCGTTCGTGATTCAAGATGATCGTAAGCAAGAAGAGCGCGAAGTCGCTCCTGAGGTTCCGTTTGCTTCCCAATGGCTTCCCGATCGAAAGCATCTCCGCACGGAGTTGGCTGCGTGGATAACGCATTCGGACAACCGCCGCTTTCGCCGGGCGATCGCGAATCGAGTGTGGGGAATGATGTTCGGCCGAGCGTTTATCACCCCGGTCGATGACCTGCCGGATCCTTCATCGCTCGAGAACCCCGATGTACTCGACGTGTTAGCGGCGGATCTGGCCGCTCACGGCGACGACTTGCGCCGGTTGATCCATGTCATTGCGGCATCGCAGCCCTTCAGACTGGCATCGACGCACAACGGACTCGACGACGATGCTTCGGCACTTGTTCTCGAAGAAGCCTGGGCCGTGTTCCCGGTTACTGAGCTTGGCCCGCAGCAAATGATCCGGTCGATGCAGCAAGCTGCAAATGTTCGAACATTGCGTGCCGAAGATTCTGGCACTTATACTTCGATTCGACGTTACGAACGACAGTCGCGGTTCGTCGAAGAGTACGGCGCCGCCGGAGATGCGGAGGATGCTCAAGCCAGCACGATTCCACACACGGTCCAACGGCTCAAAGGCAACTACACTCGTCAGTTCAGCGATGCTTCGCTGCTGACTGCGGCGGGGCGAATCGCGGTGATGAGTTCGGACGCGGCTTCGTGTCTGGAGAACTGTTATCTGGCTTGCCTCACGCGCCGACCGACACCGGACGAACGGGACCACTTTCTGCCACAGTTGCAAGTCAAACTGAAACGACGTTTGCTGGCCGTCGAAGACATTTATTGGACGTTGTTTAATTCCGCGGAGTTTTGCTGGAACCACTAACTCATGTCGCAACAAACAGTCGATCGTCGTGACCTCTTGACGTGGGCGACCGGGCTCGGGATGTCTTTCGCGCTTCCCGCGCTGGACCTGCGAGCCGCGTCGACTCGCGGCACAGAACGACCGCGGTCGTTGATCACTCTGTGGTTATCGGGAGGGCCGAGTCAACTCGAAACTTGGGATCCTCATCCGGGGACAAAAATCGGCGGGCCGACCCAGGCCATCTCAACTTCGATACCTGGCGTCGAGATCGCTCATACATTTCCTTTGCTGGCGGAGCAGATGCATCACCTGTCGGTTGTCCGCTCGCTGGTGTCGCAAGAAGGTGACCACGACCGAGCTACTTACCTTGTTAAGACCGGATTTCGGATTGATCCGACCTTGCGTCACCCATCGGTCGGTGCCATCGTCGCGCATGCTTTACCGTACGAACAACTCGAAATCCCGCCTGTGATTTCGCTGGGTTACGATAATCGGCTGTCGCGCGGTGGATTCTTGGGAGGCCGCTTCGACGCTTTGCGTGTTCGCGAGCCCGGCTCATCCGATGGAGATATGAAGGCCTGGCTCGCACAACCGCGCCAGCAAAGACGCCTGACCAACTTGGATGTTGTCTCGCGTGCCTTCGCGCGGGGGCGCAAGGCGGTGGTCGACCGCACGATGTACGCTCATAACTTGGATGCCGCACTCACGATGATGACCTCGGATCAATTGAAGGCTTTTCAATTGGATGACGAATCCGAAGCGACGCGCGCCGCGTACGGCGATTCCAACTTCGGTCGAGGTTGTCTCGTCGCTCGACGGCTGGTTGAACAGGGCGTACGAGCGATTGAGGTAACATTGCAGAACTTCGACACGCACGATCAGAACTTTTCAAGGCACGCGGAATTGGCGATGACCCTGGACGGTGCATTCACCGCTTTGCTGAAAGATCTTCACGAGCGAGATCTCTTGGCGTCCACCGTCGTGTTGTGCCTCGGCGAATTCGGTCGAACGCCGAAGATCAACGGAGCCGATGGTCGCGACCACTGGCCGCACGGTTTCTCGTGTCTGCTTGGCGGCGGCGACTTGCGCAGCGGCGCGTTAATCGGTGCCACCGACCCGACGGGAAGGGAAGAGGAGCCAGAGGATGCCGTCCCCGTGCCCGATCTTTACGCCACCGTGTTGAAAGGGCTGGGGATAGATCCCACGCATCAAATTAACACTTCGATTGGTCGCCCAATTCGCTACAGCGACGGTACGCCAATCGACCGCCTGTTGGTGTAGCCCTTGTAACCCCTCGCACGCTGCGTGATGAGCCCCGCGATGCACGTGAATCGCTCGGAAAGAGAGGGCTTCAGTCCAGCGCTGCAAAATCGCCGCTAACTTAACCCCCTGTCACTCAGCGATCGCATCGGTACGATCAAAGCTGGCACGAAAGTGCGATTTACTCGGTGTTCTGTACACTCCGATGAGCTAATTCGATGCGATTTTTCCAAGCGATAGCAGTGTTCTTCAAAGTCCTATTCGACGGCGGCTTTGCTGCGAAAGTGCAGCACCTTGCCGGAGGTCGGGATACGGGGCTGGTTGCAAAGACCGAGACCGCACCACAAGCCGCTCCTGTTCCCGCCAAGCCCAAACTGCCTGCCCGCAACGACGCTATTACTCTGCTCGCAACACTTCAACGCGAGGCCAGATTCGTTGACATCGTGATGGAACCGCTGGGTGATTACTCCGACGCCCAAGTCGGTGCCGCGACGCGGGACGTGCTGCGTGATTGCGGCAAGACGCTGGAAAGACTGTTTGATCTTCGGCCCGTCGTCGAAGCGGAAGAGGGCGCTTCTCACGAAACACCGGCAATTGTCGATGCCGCGCGATACCGTCTCACCGGAAACGTGACGGGCGAACCGCCGCATCGTGGCCAACTCGTCCATCACGGTTGGCAGGCGACACGTTGCGAGTTGCCGAAGTGGTCGGGCAATGATGACGCCGCATTGATCGTGGCACCTGTGGAACTTGAACTCGCATGACCGCTAGATACGTATTAGGAATTGACTTAGGCACCACGAACAGCGTCTTGTCCTATGCGGCGCTCGACGCCGACGCTGCCGAAGTGAAGTTGCTTGAAATCCCACAGCTTGTCACCGCCAGCACGACGGAGTTGCGCTCGGCGCTGCCTTCATTCACCTACTTGGCGACGGAGCAGGAAGCCAGCGATGGCGGACTCGATTTGCCGTGGAGCGAGTCGCGACGGTTTGCGGTTGGTGAATATGCCCGTAACCGATCAGCGGAAGCGCCAGATCGTACGGTGGGTGCTGCCAAGTCATGGTTATGCCACCAGCGAGTGGACCGGCGTCAGCCGATCTTGCCGTGGAACGCGCCGAATGACGTTGGCAGAATTTCACCCGTCGAAGCTTCGCAACATTACTTGGAGCACCTCGTTGCGGCGTGGCAGCAGGCCTTCCCTGATGCCGCGGTGGCGGATCAACAAGTCGTGCTCACTGTTCCAGCTTCGTTCGACCCGGTGGCGCGTGAACTCACACGTGAAGCGGCCATTGCGGCGGGACTACCGCGAGATTTCTTGTTGCTCGAGGAACCGCAAGCCGCTTTGTATGCCTGGCTCGCGACGACAGGCGAACGCTGGCGCAAGATGCTGAAGGTTGGCGAGACGGTGCTCGTCTGCGATATCGGCGGCGGCACGACGGATCTGACCTTGGTGCGAGTTACCGAAGAGTCCGGCACGCTTGCGCTAGAGCGCGTGGCGGTGGGTAACCACTTGCTCGTCGGCGGCGACAACATGGATCTCACGCTGGCTCATGTTGTCGCGACCGAGTTCGAGAAGAAAGGTGTGAAGCTCAATCCCTGGCAGTCCGTGTCGCTTTGGCATTCTTGTCGCGCCGCCAAAGAGAGTCTGTTGTCGGTCGATGGACCGGAGAAGCAGTCGATCTCGGTACTTGGTCGCGGCAGCAAGTTGATCGGCGGCACGGTGTCAGTCGAAGTCGACCGAGCAAGCGTATCGAACTTGCTAGTCGATGGCTTTTTGCCCAGGTGTTCTGCCGCTGATCGACCGCAGAAGCAGCGAGCTTCCGGTTTTCAAGAGATAGGACTTCCGTTTGAGTCTGATCCAGGAATCACGCGTCATTTGGCTGCGTTTTTGGCGGCGCATGGCACGGACGGCGGCTCCATTTTTCCGACCCATGTTCTGTTCAACGGCGGCGTTTTGAAAGCCGAGGCACTACGATCGCGTTTGCTGGATGTGATGCGCCAGTGGTGCGAAGGAGAACGGGAAACTGATCCGCTGGAGGGTGTTCACGATCTCGATCACGCGGTATCGCGTGGAGCTGCTTATTACGGCTGGGCGAAGGGCAAAGGTGGTGTTCGCATTCGCGGCGGCGTGGCGCGTTCGTACTATATTGGCATCGAGACGGCTGGACTCGCGATTCCCGGAGCACCGCGTCCGCTGCGCGCCCTGTGCGTCGTCCCATTTGGGATGGAAGAAGGCACGCAGTGCGACGTACCTTCCGGCCAAGTCGGGCTCGTTCTGGGTGAGCCCGTTCAGTTTCGCTTTTTTAGTTCGGCGACGCGGAAAGATGATCATCCCGGCGATATCCTAAGCTCTTGGGACGAGAGCGAGTTGACGGAGACTGTTCCTTTGGAGGCAACGCTGCCCGCGGACGCGGACGTTGAAGACACGTATGTTCCCGTCACCTTTGAATCGCGTGTCACCGAGCTGGGAATGCTTGAACTGTGGTGTGTCGGCGCGAATACACCCGGTCGATGGAAATTGGAATTCAGCGTCCGCGAAGAGACGGAGTCCTAGCGACCGTGGCAAAGGATAACGCCGCGAAAGGCGATGTTGAATTCGATCCATTGATTGATAAGCCGCCCGGCCGGTACGTGGTGGGTATCGATTTGGGAACGACCAACTCGGCGGTAACCTATGTCGACACCGACGAGCAGCCTTGGCAGGTGCGTGTGTTGCCGCTGCCTCAATTGGTTGGTCCTGGCGAGGTCGAGTCGCGTGAATCGTTACCCTCGTTTCATTTTCAACCCACACCCAGCCAATACACGCCCGACGCTCTGCGCTTGCCTTGGCAGAAGGAGACGCCAGCATTCGCCGTTGGTATCTTTGCACGCGACGAAGGTGCGAAAAATTCGGGCCGTCAAATTGTGTCGGCCAAGTCGTGGCTTTGTCACCCGGGAGTCGACAGGACTGCGGATCTGTTGCCCTGGCATGGAGCGGAAGATGTCGATCGCCTCTCGCCTGTCGAAGCCAGTTCACGGTATTTGAAGCATCTTCGCGATGCTTGGGATGCGAGATTTCCGCGCGAGCCGCTCGCTGAGCAGGACATCGTCCTGACGCTGCCGGCCTCGTTTGATGAAGTTGCTCGCGAGTTGACGGTCGAAGCAGCTGCCCGGGCGGGGCTCCCACGCGTTGTCCTGATCGAGGAGCCGCAAGCTGCGTTCTACGCCTGGGTCTACAAGCACGCTGACGATTGGGAAACGCGAGTTGCTCCTGGGCAAAAGATCTTGGTCTGCGACATCGGCGGCGGCACCACGGATTTTACGTTGATTCATGTGCGGCGAAGTGAGGTCGAGGATCGCGGGGCGGATCGCATTCAGTTTCACCGTGTCGCAGTCGGCAACCATCTAATCCTGGGTGGGGACAACCTCGATCTGGCGCTGGCCCACCACGTTGAACAGAAGCTCAAGCCTGGGGGCAAACTCGAAGCGAGACAATGGGACGTTTTACTTGGCGCCTGTCGGCATGCCAAAGAGACATTGCTCAGCGATGCCGCTCCACCAGCACTGACGCTAAATCTTCCGGGAAGTGGATCGAAGTTGATCGGCGGTGGGTTGCAAACTGAGGTGACTCGAGACGAAGTATGCCAGCTGCTGGTCGAAGGATTCCTTCCCAGGGTTGCGTTAACGGACAGGCCCATTCAGCGGCAATCGGGCTTTCAGGAGTTCGGTTTGCCCTATGCAAGCGATGCCGCTATGACTCGGTATCTGGCCGCATTCTTAACCGCACACCGGGCCGATGCTCGCGAGGATGTTTCAGAATCCGATCACGATCCTGCGCGACCGGATGTGGTTCTATTCAATGGCGGATTCTTTGCATCGTCGTTGTTGCGAGCACGGTTGTTGGACGTGTTAGCGACTTGGTTTAAGGACGAACAGAATCCGACTTGGTGTCCAACCGTCTTGGATCACGACCGGCTTGATCTGGCGGTGGCTCGCGGTGCCGCCTACTACGGCATGGTACGCCGCGGCGAGGGTGTCCGAATAGCGGCGTCGTTAGCTCGCAGTTACTACATCGGTGTTGCAAGTGACGAACCGGTTGCCGTCTGCCTTGTTCCTGGCAATGCCGAACCGGGACAGACCTTTGAGTTGACCGAACGCACATTTCAGTTGGCAATCTCGCAACCGGTCGAGTTTCCGTTGTTCGTGTCGAGCACACGGCTGGCGGATCGACCTGGCGACCTGTTCCCTGTGGATCGCGAGCAGATGTCGCCCATGCCGCCGATACGTACGGTTCTCAAGACTCGTAGCCGGAATGAAACGGGTGAAATTCCAGTCCACCTGCGTGTCCATCTGACCGAGGTTGGAACCATCGAGCTGTGGTGTCATCAGGTCGATTCGGAACGCAACTGGCGACTGCAGTTTGATATCCGGTCGGCATTGCAAACAGACGTCGACTCGCGGCAGACCGCTGGTGAAGCCGAAGGAACATTGGACGAACAAATCTGGGGCGACTGCCGCCAAGCGATCGCGAAGGTCTTTACGACCGGTGGCGGCGAACAGCCGAGTCGGTTGGTCAAGCAACTCGCGGACACACTTGGTATTAGCCGGGCGCAATGGCCGATGACGTTGTTGCGGCGAATTTGGGAAGCGTTGATGGATTGTGCGGACGGACGCCGGCTGAGTGCGGCGCATGAAGCTCGCTGGCTGAACCTGTTGGGCTACGCATTACGGCCCGGCTATGGCTTGGCGGTGGATGATTGGCGTGTCACCGAGACGTGGCGAGTGATTCGCGGAAAGCTGGTACATGGCACTCCCGCGATTCGCACCGAGTCGTTGATATTGTGGCGGCGACTAGCAGGCGGACTTTCCGCAGGGCAACAAATGGCACTCGCCGAGCCGCTGCTGGCGCCAATTCGCAACTTGCATCTGCGCAGCACTACCGGCAAAGCCACGACGGCGGCAATCGCGATGAAGCCGGAGGAATCGCATGAAGTCTGGCGCTTGCTAGGATCGCTCGAATTGCTGCCCGTCCATTTGAAGGTCGAGCTGGGCAACATGCTGCTAGATCTTCTTCCGCGCCGCCGATTTGAGAAACCACGCGAAGCGATGGTCTGGACACTAGCCAGGCTGGGGCAACGCGTGCCCGTCTATGGACCGTTGAACACCATCGTATCCAGCACACACGCAGCGAAATGGTTGGCGAGCGTGTTGGAGCAAGACCGTGAATCTCTCTCCGCACAACAAACTTCCATTGATCAGTTCGCCGTTGTCCAGCTTGCCCGTCGTACGGATGATCGCTATCGAGACATATCGAGCGAGCTGCGCCGCCGGACGATCGAATGGCTGACTGACAATGACGCCCCACAACATGCCGTCGAATTGGTCCGAGACGGTGGAGAACTGGACGGCGAAGAACAATCGCGAGTCTTCGGCGAAGCATTGCCCAGCGGGCTGAGAATTCAGTAACGATGGTCCCGGCATGTGGTGAAACGTAGCTGGATTAGCCAGAATTCAACCCTATCGCAACGCACCTAACTCTGGTGAGTTCAGCTACGAGCGAAGATACGGGTTTACGCAAGGATCGCCTTCAATACTTGTCCTTCGTCCGTCGGGCCGATGAGCCGATTGTTCAACCCTTGATAGGGGACGCTGAATCGATAGGGGTCTAGGCCAAGCTGGTTCAGTATGGTCGCTTGCAGATCGCGGATGCCGACTTGGTTCTCGGTGATGTAATAGCCGATATCGTCTGTGGCACCGTAGGCCAATCCTGGTTTGACGCCACCACCGGCCATCCACATTGTGTAAGCGTAAGGATGGTGGTCACGACCGACAAAGCCGCGTTTCAGCTCTTTGTTGACGTTGTTTTGCATCATCGGAGTGCGACCAAACTCGCCGCCCCACACAATCAGCGTTGAATCCAGTAACCCGCGCTGCTTTAAGTCAACCACCAAGCCAGACATGGCACGATCGATTTGTTGACACTTGATGGGCAATGTCTCGTCGATCGACTCACCGGGCGAACTGCCATGATGATCCCAGCCCCAGTCATAAAGCTGGACGAACCGCACACCCTTCTCAACCAACCGACGAGCGAGCAGGCAGTTGTTGGCAAAGGTCGGATCGTCGCCCTTGTACAAAGGACGCGGATCGTCCGCGCCGTCCGATTGAGATGTAAATTCGGGCTTCGCGCCGTACAGGTCGAGAATGTGTTGTGGCTCGCGAGAAATGTCCATGACCTCGGGAACGGCGAGTTGCATGCGGTAGGTCAGTTCGTATTGTTCGATTCGCGTGAGTGTCTCGGCATCGCCCACGTGGTCCAGCTGATACTGGTTCAGGTCGCGGATTGCGTCGAGCGTCTTGCGGCGCAGTTGACGGCTGATTCCGTCGGGGTTTGACAAGTACAAGACGGGCTCGCCGCTCGTACGACACTGAACACCTTGATAGACCGACGGAAGAAAGCCCGATCCCCACAGGGATTTGCCGGCGCTGGGTGTCTTGCCACCCGATACAAATACCACGAATCCCGGCATGTCCTGATTTTCGCTGCCAAGTCCGTAGGTGACCCACGAACCGATCGACGGAAAGCCCAGTCGCGATTGTCCTGTGTGTACGAATAGTTGAGCGGGTGCGTGATTGAATTGTTCCGTATGCACGGAGCGGATCACACAAACGTGATCGACGATCGACGAAAAGTTGGGTAGCAATTCGCTGATCCATTGGCCAGACTGGCCGTGCTGTGCGTATTTGAACTGCGGACCCAGCATCTTGGGAACGCCTTTGATGAAGGCAAAGCGTTTTCCCTCCAAATATTCTTGCGGGCACTCCTGGCCGTGGAATTTTGTAAGAGTGGGTTTGTTCTCGAATAACTCTAATTGGGACGGCGAGCCAGCCATGTGCAAGTAGATCACCGACCTTGCTTTCGCCGGAAGCATTGGCGGTTTGGGACTCATGGGCCCGGTTGCGGCGCTAGATGCCACGGCATCATCCGCGCGGAGCATCGAACTCAATGCCATCCCGCCGACTCCCAGGCCAGCGCTCCCAAAGAAGTGGCGACGAGTGACCGCTTGTGCGTGAGCGAGTTGTTGAAACATGCGATATCTCATGTAAGCTTTGGTTGCTGGCGTCAACTGCGCATGACGGTTTCGTCCAAGTTTAGCAACGCGTTGGCCACGATGATCCACGCCGCTAACTCAGGCTTGTTAGTGTCTGCCGTGGCGACGACGTTTGCCGACTCAAGCAGCGACTCGACAGCGGAGGGGTCGTCTGTCATGTCTGTGAGGGCAGCTTCGAACAAGCCGGCGAGTCGAGCGACCTCTGGATCGACAGGTGGTCGGATGAGGACGAGCCGAAACGCTCGTGCGGCGCGCGATGCGACGTCGGCTTTGTCCGCTTCCCGAAGTGCTCGCATCGCCAGACCACCGGCGGCTTCTATGTAGACAGGATCGTTCAAGGTGACCAAGGCTTGCAGAGGTGTGTTTGTTCGCACGCGGCGGATCAGGCATACCTCGCGGCTTCCCGCGTCGAACATCAACATGGATGGATAAGGACTCGTGCGGCGCAGGAACGTATACACACCACGCCGATAGCGGTCTTCGCCGTTGCTTGTCGTCCAATGCAACTTACTGTACGTCGTTTGCCAGATGCCTGCCGGTTGCGGGGGCATTACGGACGGACCAAGCATCTTCGGTGACAGCAGACCGGCAGCGGCTAACGCTTGATCACGAACCGTCTCGGCGGGTAAACGGAATCTCGGGCCGCGACTGAGCCACTGGTTGCGAGGATCGGCTTCCTGCTTCTCTATCTCGATCGACGAAGATTGACGGTAAGTCGCAGACATAACGATGGTTTTACACAGCTGCTTCATCGACCAACCCAGGGAATCACGAAATTCGATGGCGAGCCAATCGAGCAGTTGCGGATGGCTGGGCGGGATGCCTTGGGAACCGAAGTCTTCTTCTGTTTCGACAATACCCAGACCAAAGATGCGGGCCCACACGCGATTCACCGCAACGCGGGCGGTCAACGGGTTTTCGGGATGAATCAGCCATTGTGCAACCCCCAATCGAGTTTGCGGCGCGGCATCCGGGAGCGGGCCGAATGCCTTGGGAACACCGCAGCTCACTTCTTCTCCGGGTTCCAGGAAGTTTCCTCGCACATGCACGAATGTTTTCCGCTGCCGGTTCGGCGAAAGATCTCGCATGATCGGAGTCTTTGGAATTTGCTCGTCGAGAGTCGCGATTTGCTTTTCGAGCGATTCGATCTCCGCAGCAAGTTTTGTTTTCGCATCACTGGGATCCGCCGACGCGTCGTTCGAGACCGGCGCTTGTTTCCTCTGAATTTGTTCTGACTCGTTCCGCATTGCCGCGAGCTGCTCGGACAATCGAGCGCGAACCTTCTGTTGCTCAATCGTTGGAGTGGCCAGGCGAGGTGCATCATCAGGTCGGTCGGCGTCTTCTGTTTGATTGAAGTACGCAAAGAACTGATAGTACTCGTGCATCGTGATCGGATCGTATTTGTGCGAGTGACACTTCGCGCATCCCATCGTCAATCCCATCCAGACCTGCATCGTAGTATCGACGCGATCTTTGACGGCCAAGATGCGGAACTCTTCGTTATCCGTACCTCCCTCGTCGTTGGTCATCGTGTTACGGTGGAATGCGGTTGCCAACTGCTGTTGAGAAGTGGCGTTGGGCAACAAGTCGCCCGCGAGTTGTTCGATTGTGAACTGATCGTAGGGCATGTCAGCGTTCAGGGCCTCGATCACCCAATCGCGATATCGCCATATCTCGCGCGGCTGATCTTTTTCGTAGCCTTTGGTGTCAGCATAGCGAGCTAAATCCAACCACATCCGCGCCCAATGTTCGCCGTAGGCACTTGAGTTGAGCAATCGATCAACGAGCCGTTCGTAGGCTTCCGGTGACTCGTCGCGCACGAATGCGTCGGCTTCTTCCGGGGCGGGCGGCAATCCTGTCAGGTCGAGCGAGAGTCGACGTATCAACGTATAGCGATCAGCTGCTGGTGAAAGCGTGAGTTGGTGTTTGGCGAGTTCCGCCAGGATAAAGGCATCGATCGGAGTTGTGACGTAATCCACCTTGTCGATATGAGGGACGTCAGGACGGATCGGTTTGACGAACGCCCAGTGTTGCGAATACTCGGCCCCTTGATCGATCCAGCGACCGATTGTGGAGATCTGCTCTGGCGTTAATTTGTGTCCCGAGTCGGGCGGAGGCATGAGGAGATCGGCATCCTGAGTCGTGATTCGGCGAAACAGACCACTGGCCTTTGCGTTGCCCGGAACGATGGCGGCATCACCATCCCGCCGAGCGGTGGCATCCTCACGTCGGTCGAGGCGCAAGCCGGCTTCGCGTGTTTCAGCGTCTTGGCCGTGACAGGCAAAACAGTTTGCTGACAATACGGGACGAATATCGCGCGCAAAATCGATCGGCTCATTGCCGAACAATTGAGTCGTGGACATCATGAGGCAAATGGCCGAGAGCGCGTTCAGCTTAGTTCGGGTATGCACGGTTGCCATCTCAATTTACGAATGACTCAGTGGCGTACAACCTTCAATTTAACCAAGTCACAAACAGAATGCTGCAAGAAATGATCAAAGCCATCCCAACGCGACTGCGAAGCTTCGCAAGGGCCGCATTGAATCACGCTTTGCGCCAAGAGGCGAGACAAGTGTCGCGGCTACTCTTCGGTGATCGCACCGCTGAGATTGACGCCCTTGGCACCTTCGAGGTCGGCACCGACCAAATTTGCTTGTCTTAAATCGGCACCGGTCAGGTTGGCTCCTCGGAGCGTTGCTCCTTGAAGGTTCGCTCGCTGGAGATCCGCGCCCCACAGGTCAGCGTTCGTTAGGTCGGCTTCACGAAGGTTCGCTGATTCAAGGCAGACTCCCTGAAGACTCGCACCCACCAAATGACAGTCCTCAAGATCCGCTGCCTGTAGGTCGGCACCATCGAGCTCGGCGCGATCCAAGTTGGCGTGTTCGAGATGTGCGTGGTCAAGCTCGGCGCACTCTAAATGCGGCGTCTTTGGTCGCATTTCATTCCACTTCGCGATGCCATCGGGGCCGCCACGCAACATTGCTAATGCCTCGTCACGATTCATCTTGCCAACTCCTCTTGTTGTCTTTCGATCGTTGATGTGGGGCTAGGATAGTTTTAGCGAATAGATGACGAAGGGCCAGCTCCGCGTTCCTCCGGAACCAACTTCTGCACAATTAGTGCCATGCGGACCAATTCGAAAGGGTCATTTTCTAGTTCATAAAAAAAGACTGACAGGAGCCAATATCTTCGCCTGGAAGTCTGCTCGAAGGGTGCTCGGTAAATAATGTCAGTGTGCTATATCGCACAGATTCAAGTATAAGCAGGCATCTGAAGTCGCCGGGTCCGGAGCCCCATCAGCGATGTGAAATCTCTTTTGGGGCGCGGTCGAACTACTCAATCTCGGTGATCCATTGGCGGATCAAAGCTAGGCCCTCTTCGTGGATGAGTGACCTGCCAAACTCAGGCATCACCTCACCAGGGGTGACGGTTCGCATCCGGTGGTCCATGATTGATTCGTCGGGCCTGCCTGGCACAATTCCATATAATCGACCCCCGGTCCCACGACCGGCTGCGACCGGTGTTTTGAATACGCCAAGTCGGTACGGATCAGTAGCTTCGATGTTCAAATGCAAACCCGAGTTACGCGCTGGGCCGATAGGGTTGTGGCAATGGGCGCAATTGACTTCCAAGTAAGCTCGAGCCCGCTCGTCAATCGTGCCTGACGCTTCGTCGTGCCAGACTGCGAGTCGCGGAATATCAATTAGTTGTGGCAAGCCGGAGACGATGCCGGAGCGTGACCAATAGGCGAGCTGGTTTTCGGTTCCTTCGTCGTAACCAAAGTCTCGATTCAAGTTATTCGCCTTGGGACCGATCGGCTGCATGGTGGGATTCGCATGACAGCGTTTGCAATCGTTCACGTTCGGAACAACATGCGTGTTCGTCCGCTGCGCGCCGTCGGTGTGTTTCCACGAGACGTCGACCGCCGCTCCAGCGATTGCGAGGGACGCGTCTGTCTGATCCTCGTTCCAGAGATAGGGAATGCCAGTCCAGCCGTCTTCACGATGTTCGAGAATGCGAGTTTCGATCAACCTTCGCTTACCAGTATCATCGTTCAAGTCATTCGCATAGTAGAATGTCTTTGCGATGATTGTCCCGATCGGAAATTCCAGCGGCCCCTGTGATCTGTAAGTCGCAGAAGTCCCACGTGGCAACCGCACGAGACGCTGCTTCTGCGAATAGTCCGAGAAGAGAGGCGTGTTGAGATCATACTCGATGACCTCTGCTGCCGGTTGTAGTTCACCGAGCGGTTCGCGAAACAGATCATACTCCGACAAGCTTTGCTTGAACTGACTCTTACGCGAGCGACGCGAGACCGATTGCGTTTCAACAGATACAGCTTCTGCTAGGCCGTCTGCGGTGGGAGTCGACTGGTGGTGCGTACCGCAACCAATCGCAGCCATCGCTATCACGACCACTCCGATGCGCTCTTGAGCTGAAGTGAAAAGTACGCACATCACAATGAAAAAAGTCTAACGGGGCAGAGAATTCCATCGACTAAAATAGAGCTAGTCTTGCGACTATTCGACACCTGGAATCACAACGGCGCCGACCCTCGGCAGGCTTCCCGAAAACGGTTCGAGGTTGGTGCTGACGTTCGGCACCGCTCCAGCCAGCAGCTTGCTTAAATCCAAATTCACAAAGGTTGCCTCGCCATTGTCAACGATCGAGAAGCTCTGATCGGGAGGCAACTTGCCGTTCACAAGTTTCGCCGCATCTACCACACCGTCGAAAACGATGTCAGGTAACGGCTTGCCTGCCATCGCCGTGTACATCGTAAAATATTCACCTTGCGGATCAGTACCGCCTGCGGAGAACGTGTTGTCGTGAATATGGATCGCTTCCGGATAGGGATCATAGCCGGCGTCGTCGAACTTTCGCTGCGTAATGAGAAAACTGACGATGAGACAATGCGCGCTGGCATTTCCGACAAAGTTGTTGTCGAAGACTTCGACACGATCGTTCGCCATAATCATCAGCCCGCTACCGGGAGGCACGGTCGCCACCATCGCACCCTCTTTCGCGAAGTTGGAGTGGTTGTTCTCGGATACTTCGTTCTTAAAGACTCGGCAGTCGGACCCGTTCTTTAACGTCAGCCCGGGCAGCGAGAAGACGAGGATGCCTCCAGTGTTGTTGGTTGCGGCATTTTCGTAGACATCGGCACTGAGGCAGTTTTCGATTTCGATGCCAGCAACATTCCGTTCGACGCGGCAGTGACGGACGACCACCTGCCTCGACTGACCAACGTAAATACCTGCGTCCGACGCACACTCCGCGACACAGTGCTCGATCAAGACGTTGGTCGACATCACGGGATACAAACCGTAGGCACCGTTACTCGCATCCGGCCCTTTCGTCCACCATGTGCGAACGCGCCGCATAGTCAACCCATTACACTCTTGCAATTTGATCGCGTCGCCCGGCGTATCCTCGATCGTTAGATCTTCGATCGTAAAGTTATCCGCCTTGATCTTCAGCCCTTCGCCGCCTTTGCCCGCCTGTAAGTTGGCGAAGTTGAGCGTGGTCTGTTCGATGCCTTTCCCCCGAATCGTCACATCTCTGACGCCATCCAAGGACAACGTGCCATTAAATTCAAATTTGCCGGCAGCGAACTCGATGACATCACCTGCTTCAGCAAGAATCAGTGCCTCTTGAGCCTGGGACAGCGCATCGGGACCCGGTTCAATGATGGTGACTAGCGGTCCCTCGACGCCAAACATTCCAGATGTGGCTTCGGTATCATCCGTAGTAGCGGTCGTCGTCGATTGGCCGCCTGCTCCGTCCCTCGCTGTTGGCGTGGAACTCGTACAACCAGCGACGATCAGGAGGCAAGTTGCGATGCTTGTTGATCGAATGTGTGGCATAGTCATTTCTATTGGGGTGCATGAGGGTGACAAGAGGGCTTGTTAGCCGCGCAAAGCATGATAGAAGATCGAAGGCAATCGAGTCAGTGAGGGGTGTTCGTACAGACGCATCAACGACCAGGCGACTTGATGTGCCGTTCGATGCGAAGGGAACCACACGGGCTTGGGTGTATTACAGAGCGGGCCCCATAACACGGTCTTTTCGACATTCTTAATGCGGAACGTGTTGTGAACGCTGCCGATGCCGCTCTGTGGGTCGGCGATAGTGGCACCGGGATAGGCTCCCCACGGCGGTGTCATCGTGCCGTACACGACGCCTGCCCATTGGTTGATGCAAACGGAACCGTAACACAGTCGCTGAATCGCCTGGTCGAGGGTTGCCCTATGCTGCCGTTGGAAGTTGTTAGGAAGCGTGAGCGTTGCACATAGCGTACCGAACAGGCGATCGTTGACGAATTCGACGGACGCATCGACGAACGCTTCGGGCGACGATTCGTCGAGCGTGGTTTCGGCGCAGACGCAAACAAACGACTCTTCCTCGAATAAGTGGGGAGATGTTTCGATCCGGCTGTCACGGATCAAGGTCCACGGCAACGTGCCGTCACTCCTGTCGGGACTCGCCTGACCGGTCGCTCGCTCGAAGCGGATATGAGCTCCCGGATAATAGGCGAATCGCGGTGGGACCGACTGAAGAGACGCCTCAACCAAGTTTAAAAACTCGTTGCGCTGCGGCCACGTCCGTGATGTGACAATCATCTTCGTCGCAACGCAATTAAAGGAGGCGTTGTTGACGATCGAAGCCACGACATGCTCGGCCTGCGCACGAAGCTGCCGCTTGGTGTAGCGTCCCGGCACAACGATCCAAGGCGTGACATTGCCGAGTTCGCTCGTTATCGGCTTGGTCACGAGCGGTTTGCCTGATTGTTGGCGTCGCACGCGTTCGTCCGCGTCGCTACCCCACACAATCGCATCGTGAGTCAAGTGCGAACCGGTGATGTGAAGCGTGTCGATTCGTGGGTGCTTCACGATGGCTTCACCCGCTTCATGGCCACCCCGCACGATCCGCAGAAGATTCGCGTCGATCAAGGGACGAAAGGCATCATTGAATGGCGACTCGAGGTAGTCGTTGACGGGGTTCAACTTCAGCAAGACGGCTTCACCGTCGTTAAAGATCTTGTAGAGAGTATCTGTGGCGGGAATTGCGCTGACATTTCCGGCACCGAGAACTCCGCAGATGCTTGGTGATCGGTTGTTGTTCGAGACAAATTGATCGGCAAACAGCGATTGGTCGTGGGCGTCTGGTGACAACCAGACTTCCGCCCCCAATCCCAGAAAGATCACGTTGTCGTAAAGGCTGGCGATGGGCAGTACGGGGATACAAGTACGACCCTGAGCGTTCTTCCGAGGTTCGCCGGGAAGAGTCGGCGCTCCGTTGGCTTCGATCTCGCGAAGGGATCGCGAGAGTAAGCGGAGATACCGCAACAAACTGGTCGGACCGGCGAGAATCTCTTCCGAGGCGAGTGAAGTGTGGAGAGGAATTTGCTTCGCCCGGCAAGCTGCTTCGACCCAGGCGGTCGCGTTGCGGGCGACACCCGCGACACAGGCATCCACCAACTCGCGCTGTTTGCCGAGGGGCATCGATCGTATTTGCTTTGCTCCCGATGCGAGTTCGTCGATCGCCGCATCGAATCCCGGTGCGGTGGTACGGCGAGCGTCGGTAGTTGCCGAATTTGCCATGAGCCTGTTTGCTCGAAGAGAAATAAATTGTTTAGCGCCGGATACCGATGCGACGGTAAAACGCGTCCAGCACCCAAGCCGGACCGATTAACAGGAACTGGAGGTCTTGAAAAAAAGCGGGTCTCTTGCCTTCTAGCTTATGGCCAACGAACTGACCAAACCAAGCAGCCACGAAAACAATAACCGACGGAACCAGAACGGTTCCGCCGGTCATCGATTCATAACCAATGATTGCCCCCAACACCGCACTAGCCCAAACGGCCATACCAAGCGCCAGCCGAAGAGATAGTCGAATGTAAAAGATCATACACAGAGCAATCACAAACGCCGCCCAATTCAACGCTGCTGGCGCGGTCACCCACGGAAATGGGATGGACCACAGCATTCCGATCAACGACGCCGCGATGGCCGGGACACAAACCCAATGGATCACCTTGTTCGCCCTGTTCTGATGACAAACCGAATACTCGGCGAACCACTCTTCAGGCGTCTTGCGTGACATAAAACCCTTCGGCGAGCTTACGGCTTGCTAACTGCTTCTCCGCCTTGTGTTGTTGACAAACCGCGATAGATCGTCATGTCGATCGTTTCGCTGAGGAAGTCAACAGAGCCATCAGCAAAAGCAAAGTTGCCACCACCAGGATGATAGCTGCTGAAGTTGCTTGTTGAATCCGAGTCGGCGGACGTGCATCCGGCTGCACCGTTGAATCCGCTATCATCAACGAGTGTTTCCGTGATCGGGTTCTTGTTGATTTGGTCGAATGTAGAACCGAAGATACTTGTGTGTTCGGTCAATCCAGCACCTTTGTATGTGGAACTCACAGGTTGCGGAACCATCCAAGCCTGGCCTACGAATGCCACGCCGCCAGTAGTACACCCTTGGCCAATGCACGCCCTCCAGAGACCTCCCGACGCGCCTTCTCCAAGGCACAATGTATTGCTCGTCCCGTCGGTTATGTCACGAAAGCTAGTCTTCAAGCCCAGGTCAAACATTCCTTTGTTCACAAGTGCGTTCGGTTGATTACACCATTTGTAATTCGCGCCTTTGGACAACAAGTATGTCGTCGCACCGTAGGTGCTACCACTCGGAACGCCTAATCCACCTAGCTGCGAATCAGTAAGTGGATTTTGACCTGCGTTCGATGGGCAGTAGTAAGTTTGGATGATTGTTTGTGCGACAGCAGGAAGCTGTTGTTCCCAAGGAACATTGAAGTTGTAAACATTCTGTAGAGATTCTTGCTCGATAAAGGGCAGAATCGAAGAGAACGCGCCTACATATAAATTGGTCGTGGGTAGAGAAGTCCCGAATCGGGCAACGGCACCTTGGGGGAACGACTTATACGTATCGTGATAGTTGTGCATAGATAATGCGATGTTCTTCATGTTATTCGTACAGGACATCCGTCGGGCTGCTTCTCTTGCGGCTTGAACCGCAGGCAACAGCAATGCCACTAAGATCCCAATAATCGCAATCACGACCAACAGCTCGACCAACGTAAAACCTCGTTTCTCTCTCCTCATCTCTGTTCTCCCATCTCCTCTAGTGAAGTTCCGAATAAGACAAGCGTAGTACGTTCACGCTTAGAAAGTTCGCGCGAACTGGGGCGTACCAATGAGGGAGTCTAGTGGTGATTTGACGATACATCTATCGGAATTCCGCAATCGGAAGGAGAACCGCAAGAGAAAGGCCTCCATGGCTCGATAATCAGAATCGGCATGGTCCCAGGGAGGGGGTGAAAGTGGCCGCAAGGAGCGATATACTGCTGACTTTGTTTGTTCTAACGCGGCATTGCATGCGGTGCCCGCTCCATATTCTCGCAGCGGAATTCGCGAGAGTCTCGGGCCGATTCAATGAAGTTTTGCAATCCAGCTACCCTGAACAGGAATCTCAGTTGTTGACGAAAAGCGGGCAACGCAATTCGTTTCCGGAGATAGACTCCGAGGGCGTGCCGAATGGAACTAGTAACACACGAACAAACGATTACTGATCCGGCTGAGTGGGATGGATCGTTGTTCGGTACGCAACTGGAATTGGTGCAATTGGCCGGTGGGGAGTTTCGCAGTCGGCAGTCAGTCACTGAGCTCCGTGGGGTACAGATCTTGCGACTGAAGATGAATCAGCCGATCACAGTCCGCTCGCGTCCATTAACTCTTCGGTACGTCGCCACCACGTTCGATCGGTCTCATGCTGGCCATTACGCAGGTGCGGCAATCGAGGGTGGTCGACTACTTATAATGCCTCCGGCTTTCGATTTCGATGCCTGTGTCAGCAATAGCGGATTTCACTGTAGCTCTATTTTTGTCGAACCGGAACATTTGCGATGTTATTACCAAACGCTTGTCGGTGAAGAGATCCGAGAAATCAATTCGCTGACGATCGCTCGGAAAAAAGCCACTTCCACCCAATGGCTCGCAGATTGGCATCGGATGGTTACACCAGACAGCCTCGCGTCGTTTACGCGACAACAGCGTCATAACATGCAAGAGTCGCTTCGCGATGAGGCATTGACTCTGCTGGTTGAGGCACTATCGACGAGCACGACGTGCAACACGGTCGGTAAAACACCCCGATTGAGTAAAGCACGAAGCCTGGTTCGGCTTGCCGAAGACTTTGCCAACAGTAATCCCGAAAATGGTGTCCGCATGGTGGATCTTTGCCACGTCGCCGGTGTGAGCGAAAGGACGCTTCAGTACGCATTCCAGACTTGCTTGGGCATTTCGCCAATTAGCTATCTGAAGCGACTCCGGTTGCATCGTGCCCGGCGGCTACTCAAGTCAGCAGACCCTAAGCGAACGACGGTGTCCGAAATCGCCAGCGAGTGTGGCTTTTGGCATTTTGGTGAATTTGCGCACGCGTACCGAGCACACTTCGATGAATCGCCATCCGAGACATTGAGGGGGCACTGAAGTGTGATTCGTGACGATCGAGTGCAGCTAAGAAATAGTACGGAAAGGGAACCTCTGTTGGCGGCAACGCCGGCACGACGCGCGAGCGAGTGAATTTCACCAAGCACCGCTATTTCACTTGCTTATGTATCGAGCTTGTATCGGGAAGATAGTTCGGGAATATTGCTACGCCAATCTGCCGAAGCCTGGGAGAACTATCGACCCAATCGATTACGCAATAACGTCATGCAATGTGTCACCGCCGATTACCAACGGTCGATTGTTGCGATCGTAGATTTCTGTAGACGGGTCGATTCCTAGCAGGTGGTACATGGTGGCCGCCAGGTCTTCCGGACGAACCGGGTTCTCCGCCGGGTACATTGCGCGCGAGTCGGAGGTGCCGTAAACATGACCGCCTTTAACGCCGCCGCCTGCCAGCAGCGCCGTATAGCACTGAGGCCAATGATCGCGACTTAGGTTTTTATTGATTTGCGGCGTGCGGCCAAACTCACCCATCCAAACAACCAAAGTCTCGTTGAGTAAGCCTCGCTCACTAAGATCATCCAGCAGAGTCGGCAGTGTCTGGTCAGTGATCGGCAAGTGATACTTGTCGACGATGTTGTACATGCGAGTGTTGTCAAAGCCGTGCGTGTCCCAACCACCCTCGTCCACTCGCCGCCCGCCGATACTTTCTGAAAAGTAAACGGTGACGAACTTGACGCCCGACTCGACCAAGCGGCGAGCCAACAGGCAACTTTGCCCGTACGAGGTCTTGCCGTAGCGCTGTCGGATGGTCTCCGGTTCGGAGGACAGGTCGAATGCCTTCTTGACTCGATCAGAAGTCAACATTCCGATCGCCCGATCATAGTAGTCGTCGAAACCTTGGGCTTCACGCGAATACTCCAATAGCTTCGCTTGTTGGTCTACAAGCCGTTGCATCGATCGACGTCGTTCGAGCCGCTCGACGGAAAGGCCACGTGGTAACGTCAATTCGGGCAGTTGAAAATTCGGATCGTTGGGGTCTTCGAGGAACAGCAACGGATCGTGCGACTTGCCGAGGAAACTAGCGTGCTGTGCCGGGACGATTGAACCATCACGAATCACATGCGGGTAGGAAACGAATGTCGGCATCCCATCTCTATTAGGCGCGAGATAGTCGACGACGCTGCCATAAGCGGGGTACAAGTCGAGAGAATCGCGTAGCCGCTGATCGTCTGTTGGGGGGGCGTGCCCGCTCAACGCGTAGTAGCCGGCCGAAGCGTGGTTTTTCATTGAGTGTGTCATGGTCCGAATCAGCGAAACGTGGTGCATACGCTTGGCCATCTCGGGCAACAACTCACAGACTTCGATTCCCGGCGCACTCGACGAAATGGGACGGTAGGGGCTTCGCACGGTTGCGGGTGCATCCGGCTTCATGTCAAAGGTGTCCAATTGGCTCGGCCCGCCCCATTGGAACAAAAAGATCACGGACTTGGCCCGCTGCCTGATCATCGAATGATTCTCCGCTGCCTGCATGATCTGCGGCAACGTGAGTCCTAACAAGCCTTGTCCGCCGATCTGTAACATCGTTCTTCGGCTCAGTGGATTCATGGCACACCTATCGACGAAACAAGAACTCTTTGGCATTGAGTAAGGCCCAGGCAATGTCCTGCAGGGCGAGCGATCGGCCATCGAGTGATGAGTTCAGCATTGCAACCGCCGCTTCGAGTTCCTCTGAGGTTGGCGGTCGTGACAACGTCTCCCAGTACAAAGACTCGACCAAGTGCTCGCTACGCGACTCGGATAACGCGAGCCGATTGACGCGATTGCCGTTGACCGCGAGTCGAGCCGATAGCCCCTCGCCGATCAAGGCGAAGACTTGCTTAAGTGTTGTCTCATTCGATCGTTCGCACTCACACGCCAAGATGCGATCCGGTTTGCCGAATGTCTTCAAGAAGCGATCACCTGGACGCGGCGATTCGTCGCGCGGGCGCTTCCGCTGTACCCCAGGAATTTGCACTGCACGAATTCCAATTCTATAGCCGACGAATTCAGCGGGAACATCGAGCACGTCGCTCTGTGCATCGAGCAGCACTTCGGCGGGAAGTCGCCGGATTAATGCATGCGAATAGCTCGAACGATCGTTGATGTTAGTCGCATTTGGTTCGGCGGAAAGTTGATAGGTCCGCGAAGTCATGATCAGCCGCACGAGCGATCGAACGTCGAATTCTTCTGCGACGAAGCGCGACGCGAGTGCTTCGAGCAGTTCCGGATTGCTGGCAGGATTGGTCAGCCGAAAGTCATCAATCGGATCGACAAGTCCTTGTCCCATCAAGTGGTACCAAATGAAGTTCACTTGCGATTTCGCAAATCGATCGTTCTCCTCAGACGTCAGCCATGTTGCGACCGCGGCGAGCCGGTCTTGGGCTGCGGCGTCGCTAAGTGCTTCACCGCCTAAAAACTTTGGCCGAGCGATCTCGCCGGTCGTCGGATTACGTACCTCGTCTTGTTTGGCGACGAGTACGACTTGTTCCCCCACAAACTCATTCTTGTCTAAAGTGTCTTTGCGTTTGTTTTCGCCAATTTCATAGTCGATTTGCGAGAACAACGAGGACCATTCGTAGTAATCGTCTTGTGTCCAACGATCAAATGGATGATTGTGACACTTGGCACATTGCAGTCGCGTTCCCAAAAACAATCTCGCCGTTGTCTCGCCACGGGTCGAGGCATCGCGGTTTGCCCGATAGTAATTCGCTGGGGGATTCTTAAACGTGCTGCCAGTGCCGGTCACGAGCGCACGAACAAACTCGTCCAACGGTTGGGCTGTGGCGATACTTTGACGAATCCAGCTGTGGAAGGCTTCGACCCCTTCGACATCCAGCACTTTCTCCTCAGTTCGCAAGACGTCGGCCCACTTAAGTGCCCAAAAGTCCGCGAATTCGGGCATTGAAAGAAGTTGATCGATGAGTCGCGTACGTTTGTCCGGCGATTGATCGGTGACGAATCTTCGCGCTTCGTCTCCCGAGGGAATGCGCCCCGTGGCATCAAGGTATGCACGCCTCACAAACACATAATCGTCGCTCAACTCGGACGGGTTCATCTTCAAGCTCTGAAGTTTCTCGAAAACCAGTCGGTCTACCAGGTTGTTCACTGGAGGATCGCTCCACGCGAAATCAGGTCGTGCAGCTGTAAACGCGATCGAAACGGGGACTTGTTGTTGAAGATAGCGAACGATCAATGTCGTCTCACCGAGTTCGCTTCGAGTTACTTTGCCTGCACTGTCTACTGTTGCGATTAAGTTCGATAGCTCGTAACACGCGCGGGTTGTGACATCGCGAGAGTTTCCATCCGAGAAGTGCGCGGTCACATGGAGCTGAAGTTCATCCACGGGATCTGTCAAAATCGCCTTGTCAGGCGAAACTTCCAGGCGATCCACTTGCGGCGCGTGTGGAGCGGGTTTGGCTGTTCCGCCGGCAATCCAGTTTCGCAAAACTTTGTACTCCGGCGATCCGACCTCAAAACGCCGGCCACCTCGATGCGGAACTTGAGCTGTGGCTTTGAGCAACACCAAACTCTCATCCGGCGAGGACGGGTTCACGCGTCGGCCCCGCGAGTGTAGGACCAACGCTTCATAGTCCAACCTCGCATCCTGTCCGCGTAACGACAGCTTGAAGCCACCTTTGCCGTTCAGATTTCCATGGCAAGTACCTGAGTTGCAGCCTGCCTTGGAGATCACCGACATCACATCAACGGCAAACTCTCCGTCGGCGGATTGCGCAACCGACCCACCTGCAAGTAGCGCAAGCGTCAAAAGGAGCGTCGGTGCAAGAGCAATTGGAGTGCGTACAGGCATGATATATTTTGGCGGGCGAGATCTATCCGCGAACGCCTCTCACTGCACGACAGCGATTCGGCGACGACCATTCAGGACGACTTTAGTATCTCATACTCAAACCCTGGTTGTCGACTGTCGTTCCACATACGGAGGCCAGAAGGCTGGCCCGGTAAGCATTACGAAAACGCGGCGTCCGCATTGCCTCCACCCGTGTACATGGCGTTTATGATCGTTCTCAAGTGCAGCGATTTGTTCCACGAAGCGACGTGTGAATGAGAGCCCAGAAGTCGTGCAGATCGGTTGCTCCGGTAACATGGATGATGACCGAAGTGATCGCGAATGACGCGGAAGGCAAGGTTGAGAAGATGTTCTCTAGTGTGAGCTGACGGCGGTTTGTCTGCGAGCTATCGCTGATGTGGTAGCCGATTGGAGCTGCCGGCATGTGGAAGCGGGGATCGTATTGGTGCTCCGGTCAGGTGTGCTTGTCGCGTTTCGCTGGCATCAATGCGGACTTGGCGCTGTGCGCCCTCCGCGACGGATTCCTTGGTGTTTTGAGTTAACATGCTGTGCATTTGTTGCGCAGCCGCGTTGCCAGGTTCCAGAGCAAGCCACTGTTCGACGATCGGACGGGCTTCTTCGATTTCGCCCGAGGCAATCAATGTGGTTGCATACCACCGCAAGCAGAGCGGTTCACGCGACCCGGCGTTGTACGCCGTCTTTAAATAGGCTCTGGCGGCGAGCCAATTGTTAGCAGCAGCCAGGCACGCGCCTCGCACCGCGCTTCGCAGGGCTTCACGATTTGGAAAGTCCTTTGGAAATTGGTCGAGTTGCTTCAAAGCTTCGTCTCGCTGTCCTGCCTTGATATAGATATCAAGAAGCTGACGACGAATGCGGAGCGATCCAGGGTCGAAAGCGGTCGCATCGAGAAGCACTTGAAGGGCCTCTTCGCCTCGCCCAAGTAACTGCAAGGTCAAGCTACAGCAGACCGTCGCAATTTCGTGGATGTTGCTGACATGCCAAACGCCCGGATTGATCTGGCCATGTTCGATCGTGGTTCGATACGCCTTCATTGCCAGTTCGGTCTGTCCTTGAGATTGCAGGTAGCCTCCCATGGCGCATAGCAGTTGGCCATCCATGGGATAGGTTTCCAACGCCCGCATGCAAGTTGCGAGTTGCTCGTCGCGTTGGTCCGGCTTGCCATCCAGTGACGTGACAATCCCGTAGTACGCTTCCAGCATTTCGAGAGATCCAGATTGACTGGATTGCAAGGCGTGACGGAAAAACTGGATTGCACGATTGTGATCTTCCAAAGTTTGAAATGCGTCGCCAAGGCAATTGAGAAGCTCGGGACTGAGCCCGGAGTCGCGAATCTGAGCTTCCGCCAGACGGATATTTCGCTTGGCTTTCGCTTGCTTGACGCTTAACTCATGCTCGCGCGCGGTGCGGAGGAGGCAGACGTCCAACGGCTCAATGCCGACTTCGGCGGTGGCCAAAGAGTTTGTGATAGATTCACGCACACGCCCATCGAAGCGTATTAAGGGGTGCTTGGGAGCCAACCTGATTTGCGCAATCCGCTCGGCGGCACAATTGCCGCTCGCTGGAATTTCCACGTACATCACGTACGCGGTGGCCACGGTCGAATTCTCATCAATTTGCTTTCGCAAACGAGTGGCATGGTCGGGGGAAACGTGATCGCCAGCGTCAAGCCACAGTATCCAGTTGCCGGTTGTATGCGAGAGACAGAAATTACGAGCCGCCGAGAAATCATCTTGCCACTCACACTCGACGACCTTGGCCCCAAATCGCTTAGCTACATCAATCGTTGCGTCCGTCGACCCGGTATCCGCAACGACGATCTCATCAGCGATCGATCGAATCGATTGGAGTGATGTTTCCAACAGATCAGCCGCATCACGGACGATCACGGCAACGGTCAGACGACTGGAACTGGCTGGCTGAGACATCGTTCGCCCTCCGTGGCGGTAGCACGTCGAATCCTGGAAAACATTCGTGCTTTGTCACTGCTTCGTTGTCAGGATGTGTGCCACTTGCGATTCCAGTGCAAACCCAATACGCAATTTAACTTGGGAAGCACCGACACACCCTGCCGCACCTTAGTTTCCGGTTGTAACAAAGCGCCGGCTTCGGGAGTTTAGCCACTCTTGTATCCGGCCGATAGGGAGATTTACCACGCTAGCAGTGATCTGCGACCACTGTAGTTGTCTTGAAAACTCCAGATTTACATCGCAATTGATGAGGCTTCGAGTCTGCGGCCCGTTACCGAAATCTAATTCGGCATAGTCGCATTGTGGTAAATCTCCTGTACGTCTTCGCAGTCATTGAGAAGGTTGATGAACTTTTCAAAGTTTGGAACTTCGTCTGGTGCAAGCTCCTTAGTTGCCTGTGCGATGAAGGAGATTTCCTGGACTTCCAGTTCGATGTCAGGATACGCTTCCAGCAGGGCGGTCTTAGCTCGATAGAACTCGCTTGCGGGAGCGAACACGGTCACTTGGCCATCTTTGCATTCGACGTCGTCGACATCGACTTCGGCTTCCAGTAACGCTTCAAGCACTCGTTCGCCGTTGTCGCCTTTGAACGACAGTACCGCCAAATGATCAAACATGTGAGAGACGGACCCTGTCGGCCCTAATTTCGAGCCGGTCTTGGTAAAGCAATTTCGTACGTCGGTGATCGTACGATTGTTATTGTCCGTCAAGCAATCAACGATGATCGAACAACCGCCAGGTCCGAAACCTTCATAGCGGGCAGCCACAAAGTCTTCGCCTCCCACGCCCCGGGCCTTTTCGAGAGCCTTCTCGATGACATGGGCGGGAACTTGGTCTCGCTTGGCTTTCTCGATTAAGCTGCGTAAAGCAGGATTCGCCTCTGGATCGGGTACGCCGCTTTTCGCGGCCACATACAGCTGGGTGCCATATTTGGAGTACAGCTTGGATTTTTGCCCTGCTGTCTTGAGGATCGACATCTTGCGATTTTCAAAACTTCTACCCATGGCCGTATTTCTTTTTAACCTGTGACAGTTTGTGAGAATTAGTCTATCAGTTGTATATCACGACCGTATTTTACCAAGCACCGTTCACAAATAAATTGCTGTTGAGAGATGTGGTAAAGATTCCGAATTGGCAGGCATTGAACTCGTCAGCGATCACGATCGCTTCTACTTCAAGAGCGTTACCGACTGGCCGCCTGCGGGCCGGAGTTCGAGACTCTTAATGGTCGTAACGCCCCTAGGAACCTGAAGGCGTATGTGAATCAGCGTCGATTCGGCTGGCAAGGTTATATCGATGGTTTTCCAATCCGTCGATTGCTCTAGCGTTCTGCTGATTCGACTTTCTTCGTTGAACACCTTGTCCTTCGACGTCCGCCAGGAAAAGCTTAGCGGCCCGTTCTCGGTTGACCGGAGCACGACGTGGGCGGTCACGGGACCAGCCAGTTGCAATCCAGATCGGGCGAGGAACGGCATCTGGCGAGCTTCTTCCCCGTTTGCTGTGATCTGAATCCCATGATCGACCTCGTCCAGCGTGCCATTGCGAACTTGCCAAGCCGAATTTAGCGCAAGCGAAGGCGTAGGCCGTGCCGGACGATTGGTTTTTTGAGGTGTTCGAGACGGTGGTTTGCCATCCAAGTAGTAATCGAAGTAGCTGTCCCAGGCTCCGCCATCTGACCGCGTTTTAGCGAGACCCGGGGGAGATAGTTCCTCTGCCCACGCGGCGAGTCGCTTTCGAAGGCGATCGGTTATCTCAGGATAACGTGCGGCCAAGTTGTGCTGTTCTTCGAGATCAGATTCCAGATTGAACAAGTACTCGCGATCACCGCCGCGGAGCAGTTTCCACTGCCCCTCGCGAATCGCCGACTGAGATACCCACCGCCACATTAACACACTGTGTGGAGCTGCGCGGTTTTCGCCAGAGAGATACGGAACCAAGTTCACTCCGTCCATGTCACCAGGATCAGTTTTGATTCCGGCAACTGCGGTCGCGGTCGCGGCGACATCAAGGGCGGTGATCGCGTGCGGATACTCCTGTCCGGCGGGGATTTTGCTCGGCCAGCATACAACATAGGGAGTGTGTATCCCCCCTTCGGTCAGCATGCCCTTCTCGCCGTTCAACGGATCGTTTAGCGAGCCATCCCACCCAGGACCGCCGCCTGGAGCGTCCTCCTTATAAATCTTCAGCGGCGCACCGTTATCGCCGATATAGAAAACCAATGTGTTTTCACGCAGGCCCTTGTCTTTCAAAGCTCTCATCACCAGACCCACTCCGTCATCAACGGCAGATAGCATGGCCAGTGCCTGTCGTCGCCGGTGAGGCATTTCGCCTGGAAAGCGGTCGAGATAATGCTGCGGCGCATCCAGAGGCACATGAGGCGCACGATAGGCGATGTACAGAAACAACGGCTTGTCAGGATAACGGTTGATCAAGGAAGCTGCCGCGTGGCTGCAGGCATCGATGTGATACATTTCGGGACGAAGAGTGCTCATCGGGCGATCTTCGCCATTCAAGGTAATGTTCGCAAAAAACGGTGCTTGCGAGTTTTGTGCGTACACGTGCTGAAAGCCATGCTTCGTGATCGCAGAACTTGGTCCGAGGTGCCACTTGCCGAATTGAGCCGTGATGTAGCCTGCCTGCTGGAGCCGCTGGGCGATTGTTATTTCGCGATTGAACCCGTCGAGCGATGATCCATTTGACTCGACGCCAAATCGCGACTGAAATCGTCCTACCATCAAACCTGCTCGCGACGGCACGCACTGAGGCGCTGTGCTGTAACCATGCAAGGCTCGAACACCGCGAGCCGCCAACGCATCCACGTTCGGCGTGCGGACATCCTCGAACACGCCTTGACACGAAAGATCTGCGTAACCGTGGTCGTCTGTATAGAACACGACGATGTTGGGACGACCGGCAGCCTGAGCGGTTACCGCTGAAATCATTATGCCCAGAAAGAGAGTTGAGTGCATTAACTACTCCGCATCAAGATTTGGTGTTGGGCACGCGACTCCGGCGTCGCATTCGAGACACTGATTTCTGGCGCAACTCCTGTCGTCGTTTCGCCTGGAAGGCACCAGGAATCGGAATAATCTACTAGGCTGCCCTACTTCTCGCTGGCAGAAAGCAGCGTTTGGGCGAAACCTTCGAGATGTTGCATGTTGTCACAGAAAGCAGAGTACTTCATTTGACGACGAATTTCATCGGTCAGAGCAAAGCCACCGACGACAAACGCGACGTCCATGCCATATTCTTCATACAGTTCGCTGTACGATGCAAGGAACTCTTTCTGTTCAACGATATAGGAACAACTCAGCCAGAATAGTTTTGGGCGATGCGTTCGAATCGCCGCAGAAATCGTCTCGAACGGAAGGTTGTCGCCTAGCGAAACGGCGTTCCACTTAGCATCCCGCAGGACCAACTCGGCCATCGTCGTGCCAAGTGAGTATTGATCCCCCGAAGCGGCCCCACCGATCGCCAGTGGTGCCGAATCAGGCAGTTGCGGAAGAATCGAACGCAACTCGTGCAGTACTCTTAACGTAATCTCGCAGCCGCGGCGCTCTTGATACACCTCAGCCTCGCCGCAAGCCCAGCGCTCCCCGATCTGCTGAAAGGCAGCGGCGAAGACATCGTCACAGATCACACTCAGGCTGTGTTCGGCCAAGTAAAGGTCGATGGCGATCTGGCGACAAAGACGCTCATTGCCGGCAATTAACGCTGCAGTCAATTGCTCGCGAGCCCGTTGCACAACGCGCACCGTTTGTCCGCTCGTTGGGGGGAGGTCGAGGGCTTCCGGATGGACGAGTTCGTACTTGCCACGCCGGATGAACTCCAAAACACCGGCGATGCTAATTCTACGGTGCCCCCCGGCCGTGTACTGCGTGTCGATCACACCTTGGTCGCACCATCGTTTGACCGACGATTCGCTGACATCAATCGCTCTAGCGAGCTGTTTCGGGGTAACGAGATCTCGCATGAAGTCGACAGAATGGACGTTGTGGCTGTTTTTTGGTCGTGGTCGCGGTGTAAACGCGTTTACATATTAGCACAAGTATCGCGGAAGAAAAGTGTAAATGTCTTAACTTATTACAGATTATCCACTTGCAGTCAGTAAGTGAATATAGAGGACGAATTGAACGATTTTGTAGGTTGCGGACATGATCGCACAGCGGTATAAGTGAAAGAACGATTTGAACGAATGTAATACTGGGAGCACGATCATGACCTCAGCAGCACCTCGAATGAAATGTTCCTCAGCATGTGGCACGCGTGAACCTGAGATGTCGATATCTACCTTACGCCGGCGGACGCTGGAACTCCTGCGTACCGAAATTGACTTTATCCCGAATCCCACCTTCGACGTGCACGACGAGTTTGGCGAGTCGATCGTAGATTCCACGCTCGATGGTCGAGGTGACGCAAAAGCAGCGGTAGATCTACCCGCTCACCTGCGGCGATTGTGCCAAGCAGAGTTGCTTACGCAGGAGCAGGAGTCTGCGCTCTTTCGCGAAATGAACTACTTGAAGTTTCGAGCAAATGCGCTGCGGTCTCGTCTCGATCTCGAACAGCCGGACTCCCACGCGGTCCACTCGATCGAATCGCTTTTGCGTCGCTCTAGAGAGATTCGGGATCACATCATTCAAGCGAACATGCGACTTGTGATGTCAATCGTCAAAAAGTTTGTGACGCCGCAGCAGTCGTTTGACGACTTACTGAGCGACGGAACGCTTACATTGATACAAGCTGTGGAAAAGTTCGACTTCGACCGTGGTTTCCGGTTCAGTACCTATGCATACCGGTCCATTGCCCGAAACGCATATCGCACGGTGACCAACGCTCGAAAAGAGGAGTCGAGGATCACGCGAGATGCGGAGGATTGGGCATTCGAGGCGGACGACGATCATTCTTCCTCAACGACGACGGAACAAGTATGGTGCAATCTTCGTCACCTGACGACCTCGATGCTCGGCAAACTCGAACGTCGAGAGAGATTCATCATTCGCAGCCGCTACGCGCTGGGGACTCATCGTAAGGCGCGAACATTTCAGTGTCTGGCTGACAAGCTAGGAGTGTCCAAAGAACGAGTGCGACAGCTCGAGCAACGGGCCGTCGCCAAACTTCGTTCAATGGCTGGAGAGTTTGACATGGACGAGTTGTTCGGTGCGGCAATGGCATAGGTGTTTTCGCGAGTGATTTAAACTGAAACTCAAGTGAGATGAGCGTAGTTAACGATAGCGAGCCCGATCAGTTGCCGCATCACGACGAGTTGGGCACTCGGTTCATACTCGCGCCCTTCAGGCTTGGAATCGGAGGTCCTAGTGTCCGCTGGAGATTGTTGTAATGTCCATCACGATCGGGAAGCAGCCAAGTTCGCGAGGATACTGTCTGACGACGGAACTGCGGGTCCCAGAAGCTCGCGACAGGGTCTTCGAGTTCTTCGCCGATGCGTATCAACTGGAAGCAATTACGCCGCCTTGGCTGCACTTCTCAGTCCTGACCCCGCGTCCCATAGAAATGTGCCCGGGCAGGCTAATCGACTACAGATTGCGACTCCACGGGGTACCAATACGCTGGCGGAGTAAGATCAGCGATTGGCAGCCGCCCTTTCAATTCGTTGACGAGCAATTGAAGGGGCCTTATCACTACTGGCACCACCAACACACCTTCGAAGAGGTGTCGGACGGCACGTTAGTCCGAGATGTCGTAAACTATGCGGTTCCGTTGGGATTCATTTTGCATCCGCTGCTGGTGCGGCGTGATTTGACGAGGATCTTCGAATTTCGTCGCGATGCACTGGGGAGCGTTTTTACACCAATTGGTTGCTGCGCAACCGCGCGGGCAAAAGTTTCGTAAGGATGTAAGTGACAGAAGCATGCAGTAGAAATCACATCGAAGAGATGGCGACTCTGAGAGGCGCTCGAAAGGCACGTATGGGTTGGATGACGTGGTACGAAGCATTGTGGAAGCCGAGCTGGACGCCGGCACCGGCAACGATTGGTTTGATCTGGCAGATTCTCTACCCAATTATTGTGCTCACTTTTGGATTCGTGTTTGTGCAAGCGGGGCGAGGCCGATTGGCGAAGTTCATAGTTGCCCCCTTTATCATTAACCTTATCGCGAACCTCCTGTTTACGCCGATTCAGTTTGGAATGCGCAACTTGCCGCTGGCTGCGGTCGACATTGTTATTGTGTGGCTCACCATCCTTTGGTCGATGAAAGCGATCTGGCCGCACTGTCGATGGATTGCTGTGGCGCAGACGCCCTACCTTCTTTGGGTTTCGATCGCAACGGTACTGCAACTAAGTATCACTTGGATGAATTGCGAAGGGGCACGGATGTGAACAGTGTCACCCCGTCCCCAACGGTCCCTCGACTTGGGCTCTGCTGCACGTTTTCACAGCAGCCGATCAGGTTTCGCACCACGACGGTGAAAGCCAACAGTGGGATGAAACGCGAGCTTGCGCTTGCAAAACTCTCCGAGTTGTGCCTGGCCAATGCCGATGCATTGCTCGCCGCATTGCATTTCTGCGCAACTCACGGGATCGGCTCGTTCCGAATCAATAGTCAGATACTGCCGTTGAAGACTCACTCCGCATGCGGCTATTCCATGAATGAACTTCCGAGAGGCGAAGAGATCGTTGAACGATTTCGAGCCTGTGGTGAGTTTGCCAAGACTTCCGGCATCCGAACTTGCCTACACCCTGATCAATTTGTTGTCCTGAATTCGCCTCGTGCCGACGTCGTCACGAGTTCCGTCGCGGAATTAGAATATCAATCGGAAGTTGCCGAGTGGGTGGGTGCCGATGTTGTGAACATCCACGGAGGCGGCGCGTACGGTAACAAAGCCGAATCACTGAATCGATTGGCCATGCGCGTGAATCGCCTATCCGAGCGGTCGAGAAGTAGACTCACACTTGAAAACGACGACACGACGTACACGCCGAATGATCTGCTGCCGTTGTGTCAAGCCGAAGGTATTCCGCTCGTCTACGATGTCCACCACCACCGCTGCAATCGGGATGAACTCTCGGTCGAGGAAGCGACGCGCCGTGCGGTTGCCACGTGGAATCGCGAACCGCTGTTCCACATCTCTAGTCCACTCGAAGGTTGGAAGGGCAAGAACCCCAAGCCGCATCATGACTTCATCGATATTCAAGACTTTCCGCAGTGCTGGCGTGACTTAAGCTTGACCGTCGAGGTCGAAGCTAAGGCCAAGGAAGTTGCGGTGCTGAAGTTGAAGCGACAACTAGTGGAACGGTGGTTTGTCTACATCTTGCGATGTGTCGACGGGTCGCTTTACACCGGCATTACGAACAACCTGAGTCGCCGACTCGATCAGCACAATTCGGGTACTGCTTCACGCTATACGCGCGGTCGGTTGCCTGTCGTAATGATCTACTACGAGGAGCAGCCCGATCAAGGTTCGGCATTGCGACGGGAACTGGACGTGAAGGCAATGTCGCGAAGCGCTAAGGAGTTTCTGGCTCAATCGACGCCTGGGGTCTCTATTGACAAAGGGTGAAATCGAATGCGATTCCGCTCTGTCGAGATGGAACAAAGTTCTGGTCAATCACGAAGTGTGAACCGCACCGGGAGCAATTCGATCGTTGCGACGTCTCGTCCGTTGCTCGTCGCAGGCGAACCGCTCCATCTTCGGACGGCATTTACGGCTGCTCCGTCCAGTACCGGGTAGCCACTGCTCTTTGCAACTTCGACTTCGTCAACCATTCCACTCGCGCTGATCTGGACACGCAGTAATACGGTGCCTTCCCACCTATTCTGTATCGCGACGGCAGGATACGTCGGAGGCGGGCTGGAGGTGAAACTTGGAGCGGTTCTATCGGTCCCAACGGCCTCGGGAGTCTGGATGACTGCGAGAGTCGTATCGGGTGGTCGCGGCTCGTGGCGCGGGAGATCAAATGTTTTAGGCGGTCGACCCTCGGCAATCGACTCCGCATTGTTCGATGGTCGTGTGTGAGCAAGATCCAACGCAGTCGAATGCTGTCTTCTCAAAGACTCTGTCGCCAACCCTTTGAAGGCGGTTTCCGTCGCTGGCAAATCATCGAATTGCTTGCGCGCGATCTGTACGCTTTTGGGCTCGACGGTTACCCGAACATCATCGACAATTTCAAGATCGAAAGTTATTGGCTCGGGCGTCCAAGTGGTGTTGGCGCGGGCTACGATCAACTCAATCGAGGTGTTCTGGCCTGCAAATCGCGGGCGAGCCAAGTCCGAGTACGCAGACCATCCCGCTAGTGCAGAGATAGCAGCGAAATGGAGCAGGCCCGAAGCCGAAAACGATCTTTTGACGAGGCGTCTCGTTCGCATTGAACCCTGAGCAAATCAACCTACTCGATGATCATATCGTCTACCGTATGTCCGGAAGGAATCATCGGGAGCACTTGTTCTTGGTAAGGCACTTGAACGTCGAGGACGTACGGCCCGTCGTGATTGATCATCTCTTCGAGTGCGGCCACGAGGTCCGTCTTGTCGCGAACGGTGGCCGCAGAAATTCCGTAGCCTTTGGCAATGGTGACAAAATCGGGGTAGCGATCTTCAGCATAATCTCCATCTCCATCGCCAGTCGCCTCGGCATGATGGGTCGGGCCAAGGTAAGTGTGCGCTCGATTGCCTTTGAAGAATCTATCTTCCCACTGAACGACCATGCCGAGGTGTTGGTTATTCAATAACAGCACTTTCACAGGCAAATTCTCGCAGTAACAACAGGCGAGCTCTTGGATATTCATCTGGAAGCTGCCATCTCCATCAATGTCGATGACCAGAGCGTCTGGATGGGCCGCCTGGGCTCCCATCGCGGCGGGCAACCCGAATCCCATGGTGCCGAGTCCGGAACTGGACATCCAGGTGCGCGGATGCTTGAATTTATAGAACTGTGCAGTCCACATTTGATGTTGGCCAACACCCACACTGATGATTGTCTTTCGGTCTTGAGTCAGCCGGGACAACTCGCTGATCGCATGTTGTTGCGTGATGCCTTCGAACGTGGTGTCGTATTTGAATGGCGTCTCGCGTTTCCATGTCTGGCATTGATCAACCCATTCCTTGATGTCTTCCTTCGGTTCAACGATCTTGTTGAGTTCTTGCAAGGCGAACTTCACGTCGCTGACAATTGGAATATGAGCCTCTTTGATCTTGTTGATCTCCGAAGGGTCAATGTCGATGTGCACGATTTTTGCACGCTTCGCAAACTCTTCGACCTTGCCTGTCACTCGATCGTCAAAGCGAACGCCCAGTGCAATCAACAGGTCGGCGTCTCGAATTGCCCAATTGGCATACGCGCTGCCGTGCATCCCGAGCATATCCAATGACAAGGGATCTTCACTGGGGAGTGATCCGAGTCCCATCACTGTCATTGTCGTTGGAATTCCAGTTGTGTGGACTAACCTCCGCAGCTCGTCACTTGCGCCTGACGCGATCACGCCGCCACCGGCATAGATGAGCGGCCTTTTGGCACGCTTGATCGCTGCGGCGACCTGCTTAATTTGCTCAGGTTGTGCAGTTTTCTCGTTGACAAAATATCCCGGCAACTGCATCGGCGCGTCCCAGTCGGGCACACACGACTCGTTCTGGATGTCCTTAGGCATATCGACCAGAACAGGCCCGGGTCGCCCGGTCGTAGCCACATGGAACGCTTCGTTCATCACACGAGGTAAATCTTTAACATCCGTAACTAGATAGTGATGCTTGGTGATTCCACGGCATATCTCTACGATCGGCGTCTCTTGGAACGCGTCGAGGCCGATGTAGGGGGTCGGGACTTGGCCGGTGATGGCGATGATCGGGATGCTATCCAACTTTGCGTCCGCCAATCCGGTGACGAGATTTGTCGCTCCAGGTCCGCTGGTTGCCATGCAAATACCAGGCTTTCCGGTCGTCCTTGCATACCCTTGAGCGGCGAACGAGCCGCCTTGCTCATGACGAGGTAAGATCGTGCGAATTCGGTCCTTGTACCGCGTCAGGGCCTGATGCAGTGGCATGCTCGCACCCCCTGGATAGGCGAAAATGACATCTACATCATGATCTACCAACGACTTAATGAGAATGTCGGCACCATTCATGAGTTGATTGTCAATCGCTTTGTCGGCAGTAGCCACAGTCTTCGCTCCCAGTGAACTCGCGGGAAAGGCACAGTAATCTTTACGAAAGGGGGCAATCTTTACGAAAAGGGGGCATGCCAACGGAACTGTTGGCAACATTTCACTTTAGGTGATGAGACACTCCCTTTCAAGCGATAGTTCACGTGGTCGAGACGGCAAGAGTGCGATTGCAAATGCCGTTTGCTGTGATTGCGAGAACAAGCCGCAAAACTGGCCTAAACTCCGCGAACTGGGAACCTTGCGGGGCGGACAAGCCTTCCAATTGTCCAGGTTCGAGCAATCGCCTTGACAGCGACCCCTCGACAAGTAACAAATTGCCCTCGACAATGCCCCCGACCGGACGCAACGCGTCGGATCTCTACACCGGAGGGAAATGCTATGAGCCAGGTGGAAGAAATGCCGCACCAGGAATCCCAATTACTGACCGCGGGTGAGTCGAGCCCCAACGATTTATACGATAAGTGCATGTTCTTGTCGCGGAATCTGTGGTGGAGCTGGCATCCTGAAGTTATCGCCTTGTTTCGGGACCTCGACCCCATTCGCTGGCGGCAGCTCGACCATAATCCGATCGCTTTACTGAAAGAATTTACACCGGAACGATTGGCAAACCGCGCCGCGGAAATGGTGCTTTATAGCCGTATCAACTATGCAGTGCGTCGACTGAGAGAGTATCTGGCGACGCGTCCCGACTGGGGTGCCACGAATACAGGTATTCTCGGCGCCAAACCAGTCGCCTACTTCTCTGCCGAATTTGGCATGCACGAGTCAATGCCTATCTACTCCGGCGGCCTGGGAGTCTTGTCTGGTGACCACGTCAAAAGTGCCAGCGGTTTGGGGATTCCGTTTGTCGCGATCGGTCTGTTTTATGGCCAAGGTTATTTTCGCCAACATCTGGACGCGGAAGGTTACCAACGCGAAGAGTACCAAGACACCAAAGTAGAAAACGCGCCGCTTGAGCCAGCTCGCGGACCCGATGGCAAACCGGTAACGGTTCAGATCGACACCCGGAATGGCCAGTTGTTTGCTAAAGTGTGGCTAGTTCGCGTCGGGCGCGTGAAGTTGTACCTCTTGGATTCCAATGTCGAGGGCAATAAGCCGGAAGATCGTGAACTCACGAACCGGTTGTATGGCGGAGATGAACGAACGCGAATCCGCCAAGAACTTCTGTTAGGGGTTGGCGGAGTAAAAGCGCTGCGCGCGCTTGGCATCACTCCCGGCGTGTATCACTTGAACGAAGGCCACAGTGCATTTGGTCCGCTGGAGGTGATTCGCGAGCGGATGCACTTTGACGGTATGACCTTCGACGACTCGCTTCGCGAAGTGGCACAGCATACGGTCTTTACAACCCACACGCCCGTTCCTGCGGGACACGACCGCTTCGATGGGGCGCTTGTTGAAGAGCATCTTGGTCCGTTGCGAGATTCCCTCGGAATCTCATACGAGCAACTGATGGGGCTGGGTCGTGTCGAGCCACAGAATGACCACGAGTCGTTCTGCATGACGGTCGTTGGTCTAAAGCTCTCTCGTCGTGCAAACGCCGTGAGTAGCCTGCATGGCCATGTCAGTCGCCGCATGTGGGCTCATTTGTGGCCGTGGCGAGTTGAAGAAGAAGTTCCGATTGGTCATATCACAAATGGGGTTCACGTACCAAGTTGGTTGGCTTGGCAGATGCGTCAGCTGTACGACCGTCACTTCCCGGCCGGTTGGTCGAGCGGGATGGGAGAGCCTGCCGCATGGCAAGAGATCCATAAGGTTGATCCCGGTGAACTTTGGGAGACACACAACGCGCTCAAGAGCTTGCTGTTGACGTTTGTCCGCCGCCGCCTCAGCCGCCAGTGCCGTCGCCGCGAGGAAGGCGAAGATGCCGTTGAGGCCGCTCGCAATGTGCTCGATCCAAATGCGTTGACGATTGGTTTTGCTCGTCGTTTTGCGACATACAAGCGAGCAAATCTGTTTTTGTCGGATTTGGAACGCGTGCTAGAGATCCTCGACAATCGCGAACGTCCTGTGCAGTTTATCTTTTCGGGTAAGGCTCACCCCAAAGACGAGCCAGGTAAGCAGTTCATCCAACGCGTCGCGAACTTGCGCCACGATGAAAGGTTTGCGAAGAAGATCGTCTTCGTTGAAGACTATGACATCAATGTTGGTCGTCACATGGTTCAAGGTGTGGACGTGTGGCTAAATAACCCACGCCGGCCCTTGGAAGCTTCGGGAACGAGCGGCCAAAAGGTTGTCCTGAACGGCGGGCTGAACTGCTCGATCCTCGATGGATGGTGGGCCGAAGCTTACGACGGCACCAATGGATTCGCTATTGGCAACGGCACACAACATGTCTCTGACGAGATCACAGATCGCCGCGACGCAGAATCCCTTTACAGCGTCCTCGAAGAGCAAATCATCCCCACGTTCTACGATCGCGATGTGGATGGCCTGCCTCGGAAGTGGATTCAGATGATGATGAACTCCATCTCAACATTGGCATGGCGCTTCAGCGCTCATCGGATGGTGATGGACTATACGCGAGCCTGTTACGTTCCCGCCGCCGGTGGACTCAGTTGTGACATGCCTGATGCGTAGACTCCCCATGGTTATACTCCGATGCGCAGGCATAGTATCCCGAGTTTGACAGTGATGCAGAATCGAGATTCTAACATTAAGCCGACGCACGCCGAGCACGATGAAGTAGATTGTCGACTCGTCTGCCCCGTCTGTGCAGGACGATTGGTTGAGATCCGGGCGAAGCTTCAGTGTTCGCAGTGCCACACCATCTGCGAAACTTGTTGTGAAGGTGGACGCGGGTAGCTGATCTCCTAGCGACCGAATTATCGCGTCGAGCCTGCGTTACTTCTCGGGAACGATCCACTTCCCGTCGCGATAGGTCGATTGACGCGGGTCGAACTCCGTCACCGTCGTTAACGATTGGGGGGTCGTTGGTTGCGTGTCGTCGCGCGCGATGAGTTGTGACCACGGTACATACGTTTCGTCCTCTTCGTTGCGACCATTCGTCGAGGCAGCGGAGAGCAGGAGTTCCAAGGTCAGGAACTTACGCAGCAGACGGGGACTAAGGCGTCCTGCGAGATCGAATGCCTCTTTGTAATCGCTGTCAGCGACGATGTGCGAGTAATAGTTAGCGGCGGCCTGCACGGGTGGACGTTGCGTGAATCGACGAGCCTCGACTAGCTTTCCGGATCGAAGCAGTTGTAGTGTCGTCCGCAACGCCGCGCGATCGGCGTCCGTGATTCCAGCGAATTCTGCGACTGTCGCCGTGGGCGTTTTGAGCAGCGACGTGTCGTGCCCCGGATCTAGGGAAAACGCCATCGCTCGGAAAGCCCTTTCTTCCTCCGGTGATCGTGCCAGTCCGGCCATCCCCAACAAGCAACTGCGTCCCAGATCATTTGGCTGAAGATAAGCGGCAATCAAGTACAGCCGAATCGCCGCAACACGCGCCTCCGGGTCTTCGGTCTTGCCTGCCAGTTCTTCGGCGTAGCTGCGGTAATCTGCTGGCGAGTCCGGATTCAACGCTGCCAAACGCTCGGTGTCGACCGCTCGAATCATGTCTTCGATGGACACTCTCGGGAAAACGTGTTTGCGAATATCGCCATTGGGGAGCGACTCGTGAACTTCGACATGCACGCCGTCCTCATGGACCAGCGTTCCTCGAACTGGTTCATCCTGATTCTTCAACAGTACTATTACTCCCCAACTCGGAACGGCGGGCGATAGCACGAGTAGGAGCGTGATCCCGATCACAAGTCGCTGTTGGTTCGTGAATGCCGGTGGCAACTTGGACCAACGCCAGGGCAGCTTGCGCGGTGTTGCGACAATACTCCATATATCAGTCGCACCGAGTTTGTTTCGCAACATCCTAAAATCCTCCTTCAGCGCCGTTTCTCAACAACCACATCCGCAGGATTGCTGCTTGCCCGTCTCGCATTTGAATCATGATATGCTTTGCGGCACGATCCTGTTTCGCCAGTTGCTCAACCAAGGCGTATCCCTCCGCGGCCCGTGAGGGCTCTTCGCTCGCAAATTCGACGGCCAGTAACCGCAAGCACAACCGATCCAAGTAGATCAGACGCTGTAAATCATTCGTTGCGAGGTAGTCAACCGATCGAAGATCGATGTCCACCTGCTGAAGTTGCTTCTTTCCTTCCGCCGCCAGCTTTGCATCCGACAGTGCCTTCACTCGACTTTCTATCATGGATCTTGCAACCACGGATGGCGTCACTGGTTCCTCCGGCCAGTCCGTCGTTCGGACAAGGATCGCCTGTGATGTATAGAAGTCGTATAACGCCTGGGCTGCGTCGTCATAGATTCTGAACTTGTCCTGGTCGCCGACATCTTGCTTCTTGGCGTCGGCTAATGCGCTCTGCAGCAAATCGACTCGCAGTGACTCTCTTCCTGCATCTCCGCTCTCGAGAACATAGTCTCTTCCCAAGAGTTGCGAGACGACAGCCTGTAACTGCTCGCCGTTGATGCCCACTTCGTCGAGCTGATCAGCGACCCCCAGACGTACCTGCTTCCACTTGCCGATCTCCTTGACATGAGGAAGGATAGCACGGTGTTCCTCGATACGTTTTTTTGCGAGCAAGTATGTCGCTAATGCTGCAGCCTGATCGGGAGCCAAATCGTCAACTCGATCTGTGAGTCCTGCGATCGATTCGATGAATCCGAACTTGGTGACCGGACTGGTGCGTGGATTCAGCAGCATTCTCAACCGATCATTCAACATCCGGATTGTAGTCGGTTCGAGCATCTTCGGCTCATCACGTACCGTCTCCTCCTCCGATTCGCTTGGAGTCAGGAATGCGGTTGGACTCTGATTGGCAAGTGAGTCGAAACTGGCATCGCCTGAGCTGCCTTGAGTGACCGCGCAACCCAGCGTGTTGTGATACGCGAGTGTGACGACCTCGGCCAACAGCGACTCAGAATCGTCAATCGTGGCTCGTGGTTCGGCGAGCAAGCCTTTTGCGCCAATGATAAATCGTGTGAGGCGCTTGTTGTCCACGTCTTCCATTGCGACGCCGAGGGATTTGCGGACTGCACTCGCGATACCGGCGACATCCTTCAACGCAGGCTCCTTGTCGATTCGTGCGACCAACGCTTCGCCGAGAACGGCTTGTAATTCCGCGACCGGTGTTGTTTCGTAGATTTCGAGCAAGCGAACGACATTGATGCCACTCTTTGAAGCCACCGTCCGGCGAATTAACTCTTCATAGGGACGCCACAGCGGATTGTCACCGGCGAGCGCGACTACCAAAAAATCAGTATTCAATTTTTCGATTTTTGCCGGGTCGAGATATACGGCTGCTTGCTCGGCGACGATGGCATGAGAGCTTGCGACGCGAGCCGGATCACTCTTCGCGAGTGCAATGAGTAGTTGGTAGAGCCGTTCGGAAACTCCTTCGTAGGCATGTTGCTCGAGCGTTGTCGGGTCGAGCGTGGCGTCGATTGTTCGTCCGATCGCTCTTCCCAATTCGGATGTGGCATCCATTTGCCTGTCGCTCGAAGATTGAGAAACCAAGCTCACGACTGCTTGCGCCGCGGAGTAGGATTGAGCATACAACGAGTCATCTGCGCGTAAGTCGCGTTCTGTTCGCGGGATGCGAGCGACCAATCCATCGAGGATCTGACGAGCCGCTTGTCGATCGGGATCTCGCGCGTAGCACAAGGACAAGACTCGTATCAACAAGTCACGTCGTTCGTCATTGGAGGTCTTTCCGAACAACTCGCCCGTTAGTTTTTCATACGACGCTGTGCGTTCGCTCGGTTGTTTCGACTCAACTTGTACAAGTGTCACTCGCTGTGACCGCAGTTCACGGCGAGCGGCGCTCATCGCAAATTCAAGTTCCTCACCCCACCAGCTTGAGTCGACATCCGAGTCGTCAACGACGATGGGAACGGGCAGCGCGGAACTGTCGGTGTCAAGCTCGATTGGTTGTAACTCCGACGGGTCACTTTGAACCGCAACCCAACCAAAGAAACCGATTACGATTAACGCTGCAAGGCTCGCGGCCCACAGCGAAGCGTGTGTGAAGTTTCTCTCGGATCGCGTGCGTTTGTCTTGTAACCGTGTTCGCTCCTTAATGATGGACCCCACCTGCTCAGCGTTCAGTCCCCACTGTTTACCCTCGGCCTCGACACGTGCGCAGACCTCACGCTGCAAACGCGCGTTCTCGATCAGCTTTGCATCGACCAAATGCTCGATGTGCTCGCGCGCTTGCTGTTCTGAGATCTGACGAATGTCGAGGGCCCTGCATACTTCACGAATGGCACTTCCCACTAGGGCCGGGGTGATCCCGTGACGTTCTACACCGTGACGTTGCAAGTTTTCTTCGACGTCGAACGTCAGCAGCTTGCGTGGCAAACTGATCAGCGCGCCCTGAACTAGTTCGCGGAACCCGACCAACCGCTCTTCTTGCAAAGCATCTGCATCTTCTCGGCTAGTGTTCGTACGAAACTGGGTCGCTGCGATTGCCTGTTCGACCTGTTCGTCAGACAGGCCAAGCTCCGTCGCCAACGCGTTCAGCAGCACTCGACTCTTGGCATTGATGCCGCGATGCAGGGACAATATCGGAACTGATCGCTCCAGGAAGAGCTTGACGTTTGTATCGCATAGAGCATCTCCATCCGCGACTCCAGCTTGCGAATCAGTTTCGGGATCGACGTCGATGCGATCCGATTCAAATCGCAAGTTCTTCTCCGCTGCTTCTTCATGGACTAGATGGCGAGCAAACGTCTTCGCGAGACCGAGCACCGAGGTTCCGTGCTTAATGAATTTCCGCTCCAATATCACGGGCACAAGACCATTCGTGATCTGACCCAGAGACGCGCTCAAGTAGTCGCGGTAGATCTGTTCGGGTTTCCTTGTTGGCGGGGGAGGCTCTGGGGGAGGGGACCCCTCGACACGCCAACGGCGGTGATCTAACGACGCCTCACCAGATTGAGGTTCAGGTGTTGGCGATGTCGTATCGTTGTCGGGCGGAGGAGGCGGAGAGGGTGCTGGCTCTCGACGGTTGGACTGCAGCGCCACCGCGGCCTCCTGCTGGTCGAGTCCCATTTCCTCCGCCAATGCCGCGAGCAGTGCTTGTGTCCGTTGGCCGAAACCTCGCTGCTCCGCAATGATGGCTTCGGCGCGATCGACATAGCGGCTTGTGCGATCCGATTTCGATAGTTCCCTGTGCTGCTCAGGTGCCGCAGTCGAACTGGTTGCCGCCGTCGAACTGGGTGACGCCGCGTCTTGGGTCGACTGGACTTTTACTTTCACCTGCGGCGACTTTGCCGCGGGTGGGGGTGGCGGCGTCGGAGGCTGTAGGGAAAAGTGTTGCTCGGGACCGGAGGCGATATCCGTGTCAGCCGTGGGTTGTGGATGCTTGCTGGGCAGTGGCGGCGGCTTTGGAGGAGAGAGGTCGATCTCGGAAATCACCCCGCGCTGGCGCAGATCATGAACAGTGCTTTGCAACTCGTCGTCACTCAATCCTAACTCTTCGGCCAGCGTGACCAAACGACGCCAGTGCGCAAGGTCCAGCACCGGCCGTTCCAAAACGATGGACGAAGCACGTTCGAGGAAGACCTGGATTTTTTTCTCGTCGTCAGAACGAAGTGTCTGAGGTGGTGGCTTGGGATGCTTCAACGCAGGCGTCCGAGAGTTAGAAGGCGTAGCGATACACTAATCTTAGTGCAGCGCTTCGAACTTGTCTCGCCAGGCAGGTGTACCGAGATCCGGGTAGAGCAATTTGAACTGGTCATAGGCAATACGACCCTTCGCATCATCCACTTTCAACAAGCAGGCGAGTTGGTAGTATTTCGCTTCAAACCACTCGTCGGAGCCTTTGGGGAGTCCTCGCACCAACACCCGCCAGTGAGCGAGCGCAGCGTCATAATTCTCTGCCGCAAAGCTGGCGAGTCCCGCCCGTCGTAGATAGCTCTTGTTCGGCGGGCCGTCGCTTGCAGCCAACAAATGTTCCATCCGCTGCGCGGCAACGTCGTGTCGCCCCAAGCGAGCCGCATAGCTTGCGAGTTTCGAGTTGGCGACCTGAGCGTTTTTGCTCGCCCGAATGGCATCCGGCGAATCGCCCAGCAATGTGACCAAGCGCTGATAAAGTGTGAACGCTTCTTCGATATCTTCGCGGCGGTTCGTCGTTTCGACTTTGTTGTCCATGGTACGAGCCATCACAATGATCGCAGCCAGCTCATAACGCGATCCGGCCGCATTTTTCACAAGCCAGTCGGCGTGCAACCGATCTTGTAACGAATCACCTTGTTTTATCGCCAGCTGCATCGCGTGAAAGTGGTATTCGGCTTTTGCCGAATTCGAGTCCGGCAGCGACGGTGCCAGCGAACTTGCGTGTGCTAAGTATTTGGCCGCAGCGTCGATTTTTACGGCGGTTCCATTCAGTGCGACGTTGGTGGCCTGATTTGCCGCCCGCACAAGTCGACTCTTGTCCGATTCTCGTTTGCTCATCGCGAGGTACTTGTCGGTCGCTTCAAACAATCGCTCTGTGATTTGACCCTTCTCGTCTGCAGTTGCTTTCACCCATTGGGAATAGAGAATCGTCGCGATCTCATAGAGTGCAGAAAGATAATCTGGCGCATCAGGAGTAACCTGCTCCAAGCTGTGAAGGGTCTCGGTCGGCGAAGTGTTTTGCCGCATCTTACCGATGTAATAGTCCGCTCGTTTGGCATACTCATGCGTGGGGAATTCACGTTTGATCAAATTGAGCATGTCGATCGCTGCGTCCCGAAATCGCGGGGCCGATTTGCTGGCTGCTTGAAATGCCACGAAGCCCATCCAAGCGGAATCAATCGCATACTTGTCGCGCGCCGCGATCAGACGTTCGGCAGCCAGTTGAAAATCTCGTCCCGCTGCGTCGTACTTACCTTGCCGGTACAGACACCATGCCAGCTGGCTGCGACATTGGCCGGCCGACGCAAGATCGTTGTTTGCTAAGGGATCTCGCAAGGCTTGGGTTAAGGTCGCCGCGGCAAGCGCATACTCCTCGTCGCTCTTTGTCTCTTCCGCGTGCTCAAACTGCTGCTGGCCTTGCAACCACCGCAAATAAAAGCCTGCGTCTTCATCCAATACAATCTCGTATTTCGCCATCAATTGCTTGGCGGTGCCTCGCTGCCCGAGTTTGATCAAGCCGCCGAGTCCGAGAGCGCCTAATCGTCGCGCCTCCTCGCTGGACGCAGATCCTCCGGCGTAGGCCGTTTGTATCAGGGCGACACAAAAACTCACTTGCCCCTGGGTCGCCGTGCCCTCAAAGGCCGCGATCTGTTGCGAGGCAAACTCGTATGCTTTCGCATAGCGTTCGACGTTGAGTAACGATTGCAATCGCCAGTACTCGGCTTGGTCCCGCAATTGCGGCGGGACGGATGCATGATTGAGTAGCTCGAAGCACCGGTCGCTTTCTGCCGTATGATCCAATGCAGCTTCCGTAAGCGCGAGTCCGACCAAAGATCGTGAACGCCAGATCGACTCCAGGCCCAGATACTCAGCGTCGATATCGTCGTAATTGCCAGTGACTCCCAGCACCTGGCGGAAGATTGCCAACGCAACTTCGTAATCGGCGGATGTGTTCTTTGTGAGTCCACGATAGTAGCTCGACCACGCCGCAAAGTACGATGCTCGACCAACGATCGCCTGAAGCCTCGAAAGTTCTTTCTCTTTCAAGGCCGACTGATCATCATCCTCTATCGCGTTTAACTCTTCGATCAGCCTTTCCTGCTTGGCGTTCAGTTCTGTCTGGAGCCGATTCAGCTCGGGAGCAATCCGATCGAGGATTTGCTGCGCATCGGCGCGGCTAGTCGCATCACTGCGATCAGCGATCCATTTTCCCACTCGTCCTTCGGCTCGGTAATAGTCGGCCTGCAACAGCATCACTTCCAGTAACGGCGTTTTGGCTGATGGTACCTTCTCGAGCAAAGCGTTGATCTTTTGAACAACCGCCTCGTACTTGGTCGCTTCGTCGGAGTATGCCAGCAATTGACTCGCGTAAACGTCAGCTAAGCGACGGGCGAGCGAGGTGCGATTTGCGTCATCGCTTTCTGCCGCCAGCACTTGCTCCAAATGAACGGTTTGCAGTTCGACGAGGCCTAAGCGGGTGAGAAACTCTTCTAACCGTTCGTCCTCAGTTGCCGAATGTGCGCAGACCGGAAGCAAGACAAACGCGACCAGACACGCGGGTAGAATCGAGCTGTTAATCCATCGGTACATAAGACACCGAAATGAAGTCTGCATCCTTGCAAGCCTGAATTGCGGAGGCCGCCATACGGAATGGAGCACCATTGGCGACGCGGACGAATGCACCATCTAACTTGTTTGGGAACGCTCGCAGCACATTCGTTAGTTCATCGTCCGAAAGCAATTCTCGTGCGCCAACGCGAAATACAAACCCCGTCCCACCGGGTACGATCTCGACAATCGCGGGCTCCAAGTCGCTCGCTTCAGCAGCGGATTTCTCGTTCACTTTGATTGCCGAATCGAGATCTCGCTCTGTTTTTACGAAGCTGGCCGTTGTCATGAAAAAGATCAACAGCAAGAAGACAACGTCGATCATGCTTGTCATCGACAAAGCAATCTTCTGTTCGTGCTGAACTTTGCGACTGGATAGCTTCATGGTTAGTTACGAACGTCGGAGGCGGAGAAAGAGCTGGGTAACTCCTGGTGCTGAACGTGTCTTCTCTCTGATGTATGGCTCGCAGTCACGGCTTCTTGTCTCATTGCGGTACTTCCACGGCGATTCTTACGCGCTTGATTTGCAAGTTGTTCAAGGCGGCGACGATCGCGTTCACACCGGCGCTGGCTCCTCGCTGGTCGGCGCGAATCACGATCCCTAACAGGTTTGGATCGTCTCCGGCACGCCGCAGTTCACGATTTACCAACGATACGAATTCGCCGCTGGACAGCGTTTGTCCCGAAACACGGATCTCGCCCGTCTCGGTCACATTCACCGTTAGCACCGAGGGCTTTTGGTCTTCTGTGCCCTTGAGTTTCGGCAGCTCAAGCTGTTCTTTATTGAGCTTGGACACTTGGGTCACAGTCATAAAAAAGATGATCAATAAGAATACGATGTCGATCATCGGAGTCATGTCCATCTCGGGGCGAGTATTGCGGCGACGTTTGGTGAGACGCATGACAAAATCTACGGTTTGCGATTGCAGGCTACGAACTTCAAAGGGTGATCGATCACTTGCGGCGACCGAGCGGCATTAGAACTTGTTCGACGCGTTTTCCGGCTTCGGCGATGATGGAGTCGATTTTGTTCCGGAAATAGCTGAATGCGACCATCGTCGGAATGGCGACCACCAATCCCATGAGGGTTGTCACGAGTGCCTGCCCGATGCCGCCGGCGAGTTCTGCAGGCTTGGCTGCTCCGTCGGTCGCCGCAATCGTGTTGAAGGCTTTAATCATGCCAAGTACGGTGCCGGTCAAGCCGAGCATCGGCGCGATGGAACCGATCAGGCCAAGGACTTCCGTCTTGCGATAGAGCGAGCCTGTTTGATCTTCGCCGGCCTCTTCAACCGCCGCCTTGTACTCGGCGAATCCAAACTCCGATCCCTTGTATCGTTCCAGTCCGGCTAACACGACCGTCGCAAACAGCGATTGATTCGGCGGGTCGTTGCAATACTCGATCGCCTGATCGACTTGACCTTGTGCAATCAATTCTTCCAAGTCCGCGGCAACGACTTCCGGCATCAACGTCGATTTGCGAATTGTCATGAAGTGTTCGATGATAAATCCGACGGAAACGACAGACAGCAAGATAATGAACAAACCCACGATTCCGCCGTCGATGACAGTATCGAGTACCGTGCGCGTCTTCGTCTCTGCTGAACCCGTCACCGCGGCGCTGACCGCATCCTCCAAGACTTCGCCGTCTTGCCCCACAGCGGTGGAGGTTGGGTGCAAGCACACAGCTGCGCCGATCAGGAAGTATGCGAAGAAATAGAGTGGCCACCAGCATCGCCTTCGTGTGCAAAGAGCTCTCTCGGGAGTGGCAGTAGGATCCATGTTAATTCCTCGAAGCTGCATGTTTTTGTGCGAGTGTTGTAGAGAGTCAGGGACGGATGTCTGAAGGTGTCTGGGCATCGAGTTGTTTTGCGGCATAGGTGCTTCCGTATTTGGCGAGCAGCTCGCCGCGAAGCGCGACACTGCCCCGAACATCCTTAAGATCGGCAAGCTTTCTCACCGCAAGCGACAGAGCAGCTCCGGCTAGTTCAGGCTGGTTCGCGCCATAAACGGCCGGAATACGTAAGAGATTCAGCAAGCCCTGTTGCTGTACTTCCGCTTGGTCCGAGCCCAGTTGAAAGCGTCCGAGCCAATACCGGCCGAGTGGTAGATTGGCAGCAGTTAGCTGATCAACCTTGGCTTGTAGACGTTGCACCGCAGAACTTGGCGATACGCCGGTGAGGATCTCTCGCTGGGCTGCGATGATGTCGCGAAGTTCGCTGACCGGCGGTTGTGTTGATTTGACGGCGCCCAAGACTTTTCCGGACGTCTCATCGTCACCTGCGGCTGATGCCAAGCTTGCGTAGTAAATGAACACGCCCTCTGGGCGATCCTTCATGCCACGAATTACTTGAAAGACATGGGGCATTTCTGCCTTCGCCGCAGCCGTATCGAACCAAATGGGTGTAAGGTCTGCCGATAACGCGGTCTGGGGATCGAAAGCGAGTTGTCGTTCACCAGGCATACGTATCGACGATTTCCCTCGCCGTCGCAAAATGTCGTAACATTGCAAATACGCGGTAAGCGCCGCTTCGCGTTTACCGACTGCCAGCCGTCCCCACATCAAAGCTTGCAGCGCCAGATAGGCGGCATCGCTAGTTCGCCCGACGAAGTGTTCTTGGATCGCTTCGGCATGTGTCAGCAAGCCTTCGTAGTCTCCGACCGACAATCGCTGGCGAATTCGATACAGAGGGTCGCCCAATTCGCCAAGCATGGCATCGAACGCGGCTTGCTGGTCGGAGGCGATCTTCGCCTTTTCGATTTCATCCCACCCGAGAATCTGCGCGTTATTCAACCGGACGCCATCTTCATCGAATGACGTAACTGTCTTGTCCGTGATAATCTTCAAGTTGCGCAGGATGATTCGGTCCGCGCCCTTGGCCGACCCAGTCAGCAAACTGAGCATTCCAACGATCAATAGGAAGAAAGCTGGTCGAGAACCGACAGCTCTGCATAGTCGGCAAATCTGCTTCATGGATGTGTAAGATCTGCATTTCAAGGACACGCCCCGGCCCGTGGAGGATGTCGGTTACTGCCTATTGTAACCGCGGTAGCTTGGAATGTGAATTGTGCGAATCGACATCAGCATAGGTGTCTTGTAGCCGGTTCCGGAAGTGATGACTTGTGTTTTTGTCAACGAAACAGACGCTTCTATTGCCGGAGTAGCAGATGGAATCGTCCGTATGAATTAGTGAAACGGTCTTTTCGACCATCTGCTAGAATACGATCCCCAGTCACTAGGATCGCCGATATGCCCAGTTGCCCGTCCTGCAATAATTCAGTTTCTACCAGCACGACATTGTGCCGATCTTGCGGTTCGTTCATTCCTGAGTCTTCGACGAGAGCTGCCGAACTCGAACAACAAGTAAGTTCGCTGCTGGCGAAAGGACTCAAACTCGAAGCCGTCAAGGTTTACAGAGAGCAAACTGGTTCAAGTCTGAAGGACGCCAAGGATGCCGTCGAAGCGCTACAGCGTGGTGCCAAGCTGCCGAGTCCATCTGAGTCCGATGCCGATCTGGATGCGCAACTATTGCGCCTTCTCGGAGAAGGCGAGAAGATCAAGGCCGTCAAACTTTACAGAGCGCAGACCGGCGAAACGCTATTTGATTCCAAGCAAGCCGTTGAAGCCCTGGCCGAGCGTCATGGGATCAAGGTGGAGGGAGGCGGATGCAGTGGCGTGCTGGTCCTGTCGATTGCCGTCCTGATTGCGATTGCTATCGTTGCTGGGTTGGTGATACTTCAGAAGTGATGGCGCTTCGGCGCATTTTTGTGGCTCGACCAAGAATGGCGGAATTTGAACCCGAGGACGTAGGCCGTGCGGTCGTCCGAACTCCAGATGCAGTTGAAGACGATTCTCGTATGGGCGATCTTCGCTTTCGTTCTCGTCAACGGTTGTTCATGGATGCCCGGTTACGGTGGTAGAAATGACCGGCAACCGGGTATGGAAGTCGAACGGTACTTCGGCTGGCCTGCCTGTTTTCGTGCGGAGCTTTGGCGATCAGATCATCCACACCAAGTCAACTTCGTAGCCTACATCTCACCAATTCCTCTGAGCACGGAAATGTACTTCGTGTATTCAAGCAACCGAATCATTCCGTTCATCCTCGATGCGATTTTGGTGGCTGCTCTCGCCGCCATCTGTGGCCTCTTTGTTTGGGCTGACGTGGGAGGCCGCACCGAAAACTGGATGGTCGTCTCTGGGGTCTTCTTGGCGGTTGTGGTTTGGCTTATTGTTCAGTTCGCCGACGAGACAATCGCATACCTCTGATGAGCACGCCACCGGAATCCCCAAAGGACAATATCCATGAAACGACTTCCCTGCTTCGTGCTCACCATTCTTCTGACTGCCCACTTTGTCGTCGCAGACGAGCCCATTCGAGAGCGGATTGAATGGGCCGACATCTGGGTTACTGACGCTGACAAGGACGACTTGCCACGAGTCCTGCTGATCGGCGATTCGATCACGAGAGGCTACTTCGGCGACGTTGAAAAGCATCTAGCGGGCAAGGCGTACTGTGCTCGTCTCACGACTTCCAAGTGCGTTTCCGACCCGTCTTTCATTGACGAGGTGCAACTGCTGCTGAAGCACTACCGGTTTGCCGTGATTCACTTCAACAACGGCCTTCATGGCTGGGGCTATACTGAGGACCAATATCGAGATGGTCTCGTACAAGCAGTAGGTGCAATCCGAAAACAGGCAGGCGATGCCAAGCTGGTCTGGGCCACGACAACGCCAGTACGCCTCCCGAATGACCTGACAAAGTTCGGCGAACGAACTGAGCGAGTCAAAGTCAGGAATCAAATTGCTGCTGAGATCATGAAAGGGCATGGAGTTTCTACCGATGATCTGTTCGGGCTCGTGGAAAATCATCCTGACTGGTATTCCGGCGACGGCACTCATTTCAACGGAACGGGCAAAGAGGCTCAGGCAAAGCGGGTTGCCGAGAGTGTGGCAACGCTTTTGTCTGCTGAAGGACCGAGCGGCAAATGACTCTTTGCCTGTCTCAGAAGCTCGCCACCATAATCAAAGCGGGCAAACTGTCCGAAGAGCCGCTGGATGATAGCGCATGACTTGGATGGAATGGTACAACAGCCTCTTGAAGCCAAGCTGGACGCCAGCGACCATCGGCCTGATCTGGCAGATTCTCTACCCGATTATCCTCGTAAACTTCGGGTTCGTATTCGTGCAGGCCATTAGGAAATTAGGAAGAAGTTGCCGTGGCTGGCCTTGCCGTTCGCCATCAACCTCGTGGCGAACGTGATCTTCACGCCCATTCAATTCGGAATGCGGAACCTGCCACTGGCGGCGGTGGATATCCCGATTGTCTGGGGCACGATCATCTGTATTATGGTTGCTATCTGGAAGCACTATCGTTGGGTCGCCGTGGCACAAGTGCCTTACTTAGTCTGGGTGTCGATTGCGACCATGCTGCAACTGTCGATCACGTGGATGAACCGATAAAAGGCTTCTGCACCATGAGCGTCGAGGTTCGTCACGAAACTCCTGAGGATCGACAGTCCATTTGGACTGTGAATCGATCTGCATTCGACGCCGACGCCGAAGCCGATCTAGTCGATGCCTTGCGAGATGGTGGCTTCGTTGTGGTCTCGCTTGTTGCTGCCATCGGCGGCAAGATCGTCGGCCACATTCTGTTCAGTCGGCTGACCATTATTACAAGTGTTGGAACGGTGGAGGCAGTCTCACTCGCTCCTATGGCTGTCCTTCCAAGTCATCAACGTCAGGGAATCGGTAGCAAGTTGGTCGAGGCTGGAGTTGATGCTTGCCGAAAACAAGGCCACAGGATCGTGGTCGTGTTGGGCCATCCCGACTTCTACCGACGGTGCGGGTTCTCGGCTGATCTCGCAAGTTCGATTGAGAACCCATTCGGCGGTGGCGAAGCGTGGATGGCGATGGAGCTTGTTCCCGGCGTTTTGGAGGGCATCGAAGGACAAGTAGAATATCCTGCTCCGTTCAACGCATTCGAGTAGCCTCGATGGCTCGACTCCTCACCTACACGACGCTGCTCCTGCTCGGCTTTTGTTGCAGGCAGGCCCCCGCTGACGAACCGAAGTTCGTTGTTGCTGGTTATCTCCCCGACTACCAAATGTCCGAATGGTCGAAAGAGGCCGGGCCAGTCACCGACTTGATTCTGTTCGGCATGTCGGCTCCAGCAAACGGCTGATTCGATCCTTGAATGTATTCCAATGAACGCACCGCAACTGTTCAAAAGGGCCATGTGCAACCCAAGGCTCGTTTGCGGTTGCCGGTTGCTGGTTGGAACGAATCCGAAAGCTTGTTGTCAGTGAAATAGCATGTCCGCTATTGATCTACATAAGGTTCGTCCTTCCTCGGTTCAGTTCCCAACCAGAGGACATTGCCGTCGACATCCTCGAATTTCATCTCGTATGCCCATGTGAAGTTTCGGGGTTCCTGCAAGACTTTGGCTCCATTGGCTCGATACTCGTCGAACAGCGATTCATCCGTTAATCCGATCCAAACCCACACCGGCGACGCCGGCGTGGAATGTTTCATGAGCATGATGGGACGGCCATCGCGTGAAACGGAGCAGACGGTGTCGTGTTGAACATCTCCCCAATCGAGTTGGAATCCTAACGTGTTCGTATAGAAAGCCACGCTGGCGGCTAGATCGGCTACGGGCAAGACGGGGATCGTGCATTCAATTCTTTGGTGCGTCATGGGCATTGGTCACTTCATCGGGTGTTTTTGGAAGAATTCCCAGATCAAGTCGTTAGCCGAGATGTCAAGTGTTGACTTGCCGAGGAACTTGAGGGGCGACTTCTGACCCGGCCATGTATGCCCGCCCCCTTCGATCTCAATCAGCACGACTTCGGTACCGTTCTTTCCGGGCCCGTAAAACTTTCGTCGCACCGTGGTGCCGTCCTCTACTCTATCTGGAAACTCGGTAATTGTCGGCGCATCGGGGCACCCGTCGATCTGGCACCAGATGGCAATGGACTCTTCGACTGACTTGAACGGCAGGAACCTAGGAGCTTTCTCACCAAGACCATCGAAGGGAACAATGGTGTCGGCTGTGCCATGGAAGTGCATAACCGGTACGGGGCGTCCCGGTTTGCTTTCATCAACGGTGACTGTTCCTGCGACGGGAGCAATGGCTGCGATTCGATCCGACATTTCAGCAGCCAACCGATAACACATCATGCCGCCATTGGACATGCCTGTCGCGTAAACTCGTCGAGAATCAATGTTGGCAATGTTCGCAAGATCATCGAGCAACAAACGCACGTACTTCACGTCATCAGCACTCTGTTCGGCCAGTTTACCCTTGCGCCCGCCAGCGTTCCACGTGAGGAAGGGACCGACGCCAGTGCCGTTGGGATAGACGGCGATGAACCCGGCCTCGTCGGACTTCTTGTTCATGCCGGTAAGATGCACCGTGATGTCCGCATTGGTTACAGCGCCGTGGAAGATCAGCACCACCGGTGTTGGGCTGTCGTCGTAGTTAGTCGGGATGTGTACGAGGTAAGTGCGATCCTGCCCATCGACTGTCAGTTTGCGGTTGTGATCGCCGGCAGCCAGCGGCTCGGCGGCGACAGTAGCGGCAAGCAGAAGCAGCAAAGATGTCATGCGTCACTCCTCGTCGCCTTCCACGACAATTTGTACTTTTATGGGCGTCGTAGTGATGACGAACCGCTGAGGTGCGCCTTGGGGCTGTTTCTTGTCGGGAAATGGGAACGATGGCAGGCCCGTGTACACTACGTAAGACGCTTTGATCGTGTATTCTCCCGGCTCGCACCAGTACCTGGATGGCGTGTCGTAACCGGGATTCAGTGACTTGATTCTGATTCGATGTGTTTTGCCCGGCGCAATGGTCGGCTGCACGCCGGTCCCCGATCCACCACCGAAGAAGGTCATCAGGCTTTCAGGACTGATCACGCCGGGACCGCCAACTTCCAGTTCAGGAGTCGTCATAACGCCGCCCCGCCAGATCATCACGTCCCGCTTGCTGATGTTCTTCAATTCCAGAACGAGATCGATTTTTTGAGAGGCGGGCAGCTTGTCGGCATCCGTCTCTTCCTCGATCTGCTTCCGAAATACTTCGCCGTGCTGATCTTTGGGGAGAACGTACTTGGATCGCTTCGCGACAAGCCGGGCTTCCACCGGTGCCGGTAGAGCAGCTTCGTCCAACTCGGATGGCAATTCACGGAGCGTGGTTCTCAATTCCAACGGATAATCGGCCAGGATCGCATCCAGTCCTACGTCGGCGCAGTGTTGCCAGCTATCGGGCAGGTTTCCGGCGACCGTTGGGCCAGCGATGAAGGACTTCTTACCTACTTGATGGATAGCCTCGATCTGTTCTTTGGTCGGCAGAAACCGAACGTAAACCCAGTCAGCATTGGGTGCGGCCAGTGCCTTGGGAAACTCCTCGGCGTTGTTGGCGACGGCGGCGGTGTGGGCCTTGGTCGAAGCCCCTTTGATTTGCTTCCGCAACTCGGGCTCAGTGATCGTCCTGCCGATGAACAGGAGTCGGTGCAGCACACCATGCTTCTCCGCCAGACGCACAACATCCCGCCCGACGTTTTCCGCTTTGAGATCGACGGCAATCAGAACGTCGTGTTGCTTGAAGTCTGCGACGAGACGTAGCACTTCGTCGACCGTTGGAATCGGCTCTCCTGCGAACTTGGGATCAAACCAACTGCCAGCGTCGAGTTCCTGAATCTGTTCGAGCGTCAGATCAGAGACCTTGCCGGTTCCGTTGGTGGTCCGATCAACGGTGCCGTCGTGGATGCAGATCAGATGGCCGTCTTTGGTTCTTTCAATGTCGAACTCGAAGCCCAATCGGAGTTCAAGGCAGGCCCGAAAGTTGGCCAGGGTGTTTTCAGGTGCGTGGCGCAACAGACCACGGTGAGCGACAATCAACGGTTCGGCTGCATTGGCGGCCAAGTGGATGCCGACGAGAATAGGAACTGTCAGTAGGCATTTGGAAAGCATGGTCATCACTCAATCTCAAGCGACTTGCAATTAATCGACCGCATCCACAATGGTCCAATGGATCTGGCAGCGAGCGAGTGGAACAGTAATCTCTACTTCGGCAACGACCTTCTCTCGTTGCTTTTCCTTCTACTTCATTTCGCACCACACCAATCGGCCGTACTTCCCGAAGATCGTCACGGCACCATTGTTGATCTCTACCTCCACTCTACCCTGTTTGCTTTCGACAGGTGTAAGCGCCATGGGTTGGTCCTCGGGTGACTTCCGTCCGACAAGACTTGCAGGCCGACGATTCGCTTCACTCATTGCGGGTACTCCTGAATGGAACTAGAAACGCTTGTTCGCACACCTCCAACATCTTCGCCAACGGTTCTGGGTCGGCCAAGCGGTGGTCGTCGCCGACGTCGATGAGCTTCTCGGGTGAACGAATTGTCGCGATTGTTGGGTGAGTACGGCAGGCGTGCCTAATTCACCAAAGTCTCCTCAGGATCCGAATTTATGTTGAACACGAACAAACGACTAGTTTTTTGTGACAGCGAGGAATTAGGGTTGCTATAAGTTCAGTGTGGCACGCCCTGAGCTGCGAAGGGCGTGCAAATGTGGGCTGCACCGCCACGCCCATCGCCTTCGGCTATGAGCGTGCCACCCCAATATCAAGTTGTCACAAACCACCAGTTCTACTTTTGCTTTTGTTATGCGCCGCTTCGTCGGCTGTGATCGCTGTGTTGGTTTTCTGCCTTAGGAACACGGGAAAAACAACTTCGCTATATCTTTTGCTAATCATCCCACGGAGTGTGATGGCTACTTTGGTTTCGCCGAAGTTATTTTTCCCGTGTTCCTTAGGGAAGAGCCCGTGGGACTGTGAGATAAGATTCGGTCGGCACTCTCCAAGAAAGCTGTGACCAGTTCAGTCAGGGACGGCGAGCAACCTGAAATGATTACGGTATACGACAAGTTTGGCCGGACGTTGCTCGTTCCAAGAGCGTGTTTTTGAAGTCGCATCACCGCCGGCAGCGGAGACGCATCTGGAGAAAAATGGATGACAGGGCAATTTGTTTCTGCTCACAACAGCGGTCAAATTCAGTCGAAAAACATGCCTTCATTCGCCGAGTCCCGGTGTTTAAGTGACGTTCAATAGTAGTGCTGTTGCTTTCAAAACACGCTCAAGGCAGGAGTGGCAACGCAACATTCTTCCCGGACAGTTTGCGAAGGCTTCGGACGATCCAGAAGCACTCTATCAAGCTATTGTGATGGCCCAAAACGACGGATTTCACAATGATGTGGTCGAGGCTTCTGGGCGGCTCCTTCAAATCGACACAGATCAGGAACGAAGTCATGTGGTCAGGGGCATCGTGCTCATGAAGACTGGAGATTTGGACGGCTCGGAGTGAATCTTGTCCAAATACATCGTCGAGTACGGTGCGACTGGAATGGTTCTGACGAATCTTGCGAAAGTCTACGCCGAGCGTGGTGAAAATAAACAGGCCGAGGCCATATTGTGGGATGGTCTGAAGCTCGACCCAAACCAAGAGAACGGTTTGCTGTGGTGGGCAGCCATTCACGAAGAGCGACTGGGACAGCAGGGGTTCTTAGACTCCATGAACACGGCAGCAGCGATTCCGGGTAGTTGGCGGCGCCAACTGTGGCTTGCTCGAAAGAGCTTGGAGCAAGAACGTCCTCAAGAAGCGATGCAATACTACGAGGTGATCCTAAACGTAGCTGCCAATCACGGCGATGTGCTGATGCAGATATCCGGTGATTTGGGCACCCACGGCTGTCTCGACGGGATCCTCACGTTGATTCCGCCGGTATACGACCCAGAGAAACACGATGTTCACACCGGCTTTAATATCCTCCAAGCTTACGTTGAAAAGGGCGACTACATTATGGGCCAGCGGTTTCTCCAGCGGATTTTCGTTTTGGATCGACCGGACATCCGGGAATGTCTGCACTACTACGCCGCCGAATTCGAAAAGCTAAAGGACGCCGCCGAGCCGCTACCGCAAGCACAGGAAGAACAGGTCGAGGTCGTCGCCGCTCGATTTAACAGGCCAATTTGGGCGTATGGGTTGGCGTCTCTCGTTCTGCCGGTCGTGGTCCTGTGCTATGCCTGATCTACTGATCCACCGATCAGGCTTGCAGCAACAACAGCAAAGAGAGCGGTGCATTTGGTCCGAAGCATAGCACAGTTTTCAACAAACAAATCGTGATTGGCAAATCGTGGTTGGCAGCAAGTCCAATTCTATCGAGGCCGAGTCATGCCCAGTAGAATGCGGGTGTCGATTGTTAGCTTCGAGTGCGGCGATACACACATCAAGGAAATGCAACTATGCGATTGGCGCTCACAACAGTGCTGCTACTGGCCGCGACGCCAGCATTTGGCGAGTTCACCAGCAATGGTGTCACGGCTCACCGAGGGAATTCAGGGGAGTTCCCTGAGAATACGCTCCTCGCGTTTCAGACTGGCATCGAAGTCGGAGCCGACTGGATCGAACTCGACATCTTCCGCACGAAGGACGGTAAGCTGGTCGTCATTCATGACAACACGACAGAGCGAGTGGGCGAAAGGATTCTGAACGTCGTCGATTCCACCTATGACGAATTGCTGACTGTGGATGTCGCCGCAGGCTTCCGACGTCGCACTGGTAAGTCCATTGATGAATGCTCCCCACAAAAAGCTCCTCTACTGGAAGACGTGCTACGGGCGGTGATGAAACAGAACCGAACTCGCGTTTCGATCCAACCAAAGATGGACTGCGTTGCCGAAGCGGTTGCTCTCGTCAAAGCAATGAAGGCCGAACGATGGGTGGGCTTCAATGACGGTAATCTGGCCTTCATGGCCAAGGTGAAGAAGTTGGCAGCGGAAATGCCCGTGTTCTGGGACCGGGGAGCCGACACGGACATCGACGAGGACATTCGGATCGCTAAGCAACACGGATTCGAGTCTCTTGTGCTTCACCACAGCGGCGTCACGGCGGAAAAGGTCCAGAGGATCAAGGCAGCAGAGATTGAAGTCGGAGCATGGACAGTCAATGACCAGGCGTTGATGGTAGAGTTGCTTGAGATGGGAGTTGAGCGACTCTACACCGATCATCCCAGAATGTTACTAACCTTGATACAAGAGCGGCAGTTCGGCAATGTCACCTGCGAGGGGACGTACCGGCACCACTTGCAAGGCATTTGTACCGACAAGGAATCGATCTTCTGGTCATTCACGACCATGCTCGTGAAAACCGGACTCGACGGCAAGGTGCTGAGGAAAGTCCCAGTCGCCAATCATCACGGCGATCTTTGCTACCACGATGGAAAGCTCTACGTTGCCGTAAATCTCGGCAAGTTCAACGATCCAAACGGCAACGCTGATTCGTGGGTCTACGTCTACGACGCTGACAGTCTAAAAGAACTCACCCGGCACGAAACACAGGAAGTCTTCCACGGTGCTGGCGGCATTGGCTTTCGAGATGGCCACTTCTTCGTCGTGGGTGGGTTGCCTGATGGCGTCGAAGAAAACTACGTCTACGAGTACGACGGCGAGTTCAGGTTCTTAAAGAAGCACGTGGTCAAGAGCCGACACACGCTTCTGGGAATACAGACGGCGACCTTCGCTCACGACCGCTGGTGGTTCGGCTGCTACGGTGATCCAAAAATTCTGCTTGTCACCGACGCCGCTTTCCAAATGCTTGGCCGCTACGAGTTCGATTGCTCGCTTGGAATCGAGGGCCTGCTGAATGGGCATTTGCTTTCTGCCAGCGGGCGGTGCGAGAAAGACATCGGCTGTATAGGCAGCGTGCGGATCGTGAGCCCCGATGCAACGGTTGGATTGAAGTATGTTGATGCTGGTGCTGAGGAAGGCAAATGAGATGACACCCCCCTCTGATCACATTCGTCTGGGACGCCGGGCGTTCCTCCGGAGTGGCGTGCTCGTGCTGGCGTCGTCGTCAGTCAATTCAACGCAGCTTTTCGCCGCTGACAGCGTTCCTTCGGTGCGTGTCGGCCTTGTCACGGATCTGCACTACGCCGACAAACCATCGGCGGGCACGCGCCATTACCGCGAAACTCTCAGCAAGCTGGCTGAAGCTGCTGAACAGTTTGGCAAACTCGAACCAGCGTTTGTTGTCGAACTGGGCGACTTTATCGACGCCGCCGACAGCGTGGACGCAGAACTTGGCTATCTGAAGCGGATCAACCGAGACTTTTTCGCCATCTGCCAACAAAGGCATTACGTGCTCGGTAATCACTGTGTCTACACGCTCACCAAGCAGGAGTTCCTTGACGGCGTTGAGCAGAAGAATTCGTACTACTCGTTCGACTCCGGCGACTTTCATTTCGTTGTGCTCGACTCATGTTTTCGCAGCGACGGCGAGCCGTATGGCCGAAGGAACTTCGAGTGGACCGATCCGAATATTCCTGCTGTCGAACTCGAATGGCTGAAAGCCGATTTAACCAACACGGCGAAACAGACGGTCGTGTTTGCCCACCAGCGGTTCGATGTCAGCAACCATTACGGCGTCAAGAACGCTGCCGACGTGCGGAAGGTATTGGAAGAATCAGGCAAAGTGCTGGCGGTGTTTCAAGGCCACAGCCACAAGAATGACCATAACGACATCGGCGGAATTCACTACTGCACGCTGGTTGCAATGGTCGAAGGATCGGGAGCCGAGAATAACGGGTACTCGATAATGAGCCTTTCCAGCGACGGAACGATCAGCATCGAGGGATTCCGCCATCAAGCGGACTATCGGTGGGCATAGCGATTCGGACGAGGACTAGGATTGCGGAGCGGCAATGATGAGAAGCGACCGGCCTAACCCGGATTTCCGATTCTTCTCGGCAGCGTCGTCGGCGTAGGGATGCTCGTGCTCTGTTGCTGGGGTGGAAGTCGGCTGCTCGGGCATCTGTTTCTCCGCCATGATCCTGTATACCAAGAGTGGTGCCGACGAAGCGATCCTTGGTTCGACACGCTTCCGCCTCCGATTGGAGCACCGGACGATCATCATGCTCCGTATCGGTGCCTTCGATGTCACGTGGACATGTGGTCGATCAATGGTGTGTGTCCTTCGTGCAACTTTGGAGCTAACGAAATGGTCTGTACCTCGTGCCACATTACTGTCACCCAACCGCACACCAACGCATTCGAAACCACCGGAGTAGTCTGTCTGACCTGCGGTGGGCTCCTGCGGAGATGACGCAATTCATAGTGTGACCGTTGCCGTATGCCTTCACAGCGTCTTCACCGTCTGGCTGAAGCCGGAACCGACCGAGCCACTTCTCGGTCTACACGCAGCACTGTGGACAGCAGTCTCCTACGAACAGGACTTCGAGCCGAGGATCGGTCGCTTTACTCCGCACCTCAGCGTTGGTCAGGTTCGTGGCCGAGGGGATCGGGATCGTCTGGTGGAGCAACTGCAGGCAACCTGGAAACCGGTCAAGCTCACGCTCAGTGCGGTGCACTTGATTTCGCGTCGCGACCCGCCAGATGATATCCTTCGAGTTGTTCACACCATTCCGCTCCATGGCGGTGATTCGCAAGGCTGACATTCGCCCCAAATCGTGACGCCGACATGAATAAGCTCGTTCCCATCCTCGCTGCCCTGTTGCTGCTCCCCGTCGCCACGTACTGCGTGTTCGGCTTCATCGCGACGTTCGAGCCGACAGATCGACCTGAAGTGTTCATGGCATTTCGGATCGGCTACGGAGTTGTTGGGGGTGGGTGTTTGATTGGCCTTGCCTTCGTGATTACACAGCTCTTGGGTTCCCTAGAGCGATGACTCAGCGAAGGGTTGCTTGAAGCACGCAGAGCCGTCGGCTAAAAACAAGGCTGTTCGATTTCGGCGTCCTAGGGGTAGCAATCGTGTCACGCATTGCCTTCATTCTGGCTGTCATAACGTCGAATATCTGTTTCGCGGCAGATCCCAATCCGGTGCCAGTTCGTAAGTGGGTAATCGATACCTACAAGACTCTGGCGGAAGTGACTAGCGAGAATCCACTTGCAGCGGTGGAGAAGATGTGGGAAAAGGTCGATGAGTGCGTTCCGGAGGGGCCGATTGAACTGCGAGCTAAGGCGGAGTCGCTGAGCTGGAAGGACGGCGTGTTAACAGTCCGGATCGACGAGCCGCTGGACTGGTACAGGCGGAAGGAGTTAACGGGAACAATTGATTGATTACCAACGTAACGAGAAGGAGTAGCTTTTGAAGAATGCGGGCAACCAGAGCAATGCGACCTCTCTTTACCGCGACGCCACTCGGGCGGCACTTCTGGGCTTGGTCGTCAATTTGGCACTGGGTGTGGCAAAACTCGTTGGCGGGATCGTCGGCAAATCGTTTGCGTTGATCTCGGATGCGGTCAACTCTCTCGGCGACGTGTTCGCCTCCCTCGTTGTTTTGTTTGGGTTGCATGTCGCCCAACGGCCAGCCGACGCCGAGCATCCTTATGGTCACACGAAAGCGGAGGGCATCGCCGGGTCCAACGTCGCATTGTTGGTGATTGTTTCCGCCTTAATTGTCGGCTGGGAGGCGATTCAACGAATCAATTCTTCGCACGACCTCCCACCGGTCTGGACGTTGTGGATTGCAGGTGCCAACGTACTTGTCAAGGAATGCCTCTATCGCCACAAGGTCCGAGTTGCAAAGCGAACTGGATCAAGTTCAGTCCTTGCGAATGCCTGGGACCACCGAAGTGATGCTCTCTGCTCCTTTGCCGTGCTGGTTGGTTTGAGTATCGTACGATGGGGTGGTCCGGATTGGATTGGGGCGGATGAAGCTGCTGCCCTGGTTGTCGTGACAGCTATTGTATGGTCGGGCGGTCAGCTGTTTCGCAAGAGTTGCAGCGAACTCATGGACCTGCAAGCCGACAACGAATTGGTCCAGACAATTAAGCTGACGGCGGAGAGGGTTCCGGATGTGAAGGCCGTTGAAACACTCTGGGTTCGCAAGTCTGGGCTTGAGTATTTCGCCGACATTCACATCGAAGTCGAGCAGTCACTAACGGTGAAAGACGGGCATCAAATTGGCCACCGCGTCAAGGACAAGCTCATCACTGAGTTCCCGTCTCTGCGTGATGTGTTGGTCCACCTTGAGCCTTATCCCCATACTCACGACGACCTGTAGTCGTGATTGCCTCCACCTTTGACGAGTGGAGAGAGCGAAGTGCAGGCACTAACTCGTGACCGATTTAGCCTTTTAGAACGGCCGAAGTGTTGGCTTCAAAAACCGGTGTTGCTGTACCTCAGATCGACAAAAAGGTATCACCGGCGGCAAGAAACGAACAAAAGAGTCACAGGTAAATATCCGTAACTCCCTTTGTTTCAATTGCTTCGGATTAGTGGGCGGTATTGGATTCGAACCAACGACCTCCACGATGTCAAAACCGCTGTAGAAGCAAGCAGCATTGCGTGAAACTCAACAATCTCAACAGCTTAGCAACGTCGACGTTCGTTGCAAGCCATTTCATACCACTTCGCGAGTTTTCAGGGCTTTTTGATCTGTCGGGGTAGCGTGGTGGTAGTCCGGTGGTAGTGCCGGTCCTGCGTTGGCTTGTTCTGCCCGAATGAGTTTGTTTAATACGTCAGAGCGACCGAACGCAACTCTTGCCAGTGGGATTGCCAATCAGTTAACACCTGCAATTCGTGAACGGCTAGGGACGGGCGTTCGCCATCCTACTTGGTGACCGAGACAGTGAAAGGTTTCCAGTGGTTGACGATTCCGAGAAGCCAGCAAACGAACCAACGAACTCGCCTACCGATCCGGTAGCTTCAGCGAACACTTCGCTACCGACGGTCGAGCAATGGAAGGAAGCGGGGGCAACTACTCTCGGCCTTGCTCAGAGAACTCTTGTTGCGTTTTGGGCTCACCTTCGTCCAATTCTGGAGAAGTTACTTTCGCAGATTGAAACTGTCTTCACCAAACGAGCAAGCGTTGATGAGCCGGTGAGTAGTGAAAGGGTTCCGCTTGTCGAAGAAAGCAAGAAACCAGCGAAGCCAACCACCGCACCCTTTCCAACCGTAGATCAATGGGCGGAAACGGGGGAAACGATCGTTGATCTTACAAAGCGAACAGCCTACGCTGTCTTCAACAATCCGGCGAACAATCAAAACCCGAAACGCGGCAATTCGCCTCAAGTGGTTGACGCTAGGGAAGGCAAGCCATCGGAATCGAAAGCTGAACCTGACGTTTCTTTCGCCACCTTGCAAACATCAGAAACCGAAACGCGATCACAAGCCGCCGACGGAAAGATTTATTGCCCCATCTGTCGGGAGCGTACTAAACACACCCCGAATAATGACCTTCTTATAGCGTCGATAATCTTGACGGTCTTCACTTGCGGTCTCGCTTTCCCGCTAATCATTCTTGCCGCAATGGTTGGCCCCCAACCACCCTTGTGCAGGAAGTGCGTAAACTCTGGCGACTTTCGAGGGGCGGACGTAAACCTGAAGAAGGATGAACTTTGCGTTGTGAACTGGGGATTGTCGGACGAAATTCGATTGCCGACAGCTATTTCGACTCCAGGTGGAAGCAAAGTTAAGTGTTTGAATGTATGGGTGAACGTCTATTTTCGAGTCAAGGACGGGGAACCGCGAGTGACGAGACTTACGCTAGGCGAATCCAGCATAGCTGGTCTGGTGAGTTTCACAGTTGCCGCATCACGAACCGGTGAAGGGTGGACAGCGGACGCATCCTTGAAGCGATACCTTGAACGATCGATTCTCCCTACGATCACTGAAGATGATTTGAAACAAGATGAAAACCTTGTGCGAGCAATGTGGAGTAAGTACCGCTCAAGTCTTCCTGATGAGCCAGCACCTGATCCGAACGATGCACCACCTTTCGAGAGTCCGACGCAGAAGCAATCGGCATTTGCGAAAAAGTTGGGCGTCGAGGTTAGTCCGTCGATGAGCAAAGTCGATGTCGCGTTCGCGATTGAAGATGCAATTGAAAGCAATCCGACGCTCAAGAAGAAACTAGAGGAACGAGAGGCTAAACGACAGCAACAGGAAGAAGAAGCGGAAAGACTCCAGCGGATAAAGGAATGTGGACCCGAACTCCTTGCAGCAGAGGCGAAATGGCAAAAGTTCGTCGATGAGATTGGTTTCATGCTTGCCGTGTATCAGCGTGGAACGAAAACGATAGTGGATGTTTTGGAGGTATACGACGTTTCAATCGAAGGAAAGCGAAAGAAGAAACTGAAGCTGTACGCGGCGGCACCAAACGCGGAAAAACTCCGAGTTGAGGGAATGCTATGGGACGAAGAACATGTGTTACTGTTTTGGAGTCGAGAGATTGTTTTGCCTTTGGAGAAGTTGCTCTATCACGAGCCGCTGCGGGCGAAGTTCGATGAGTGCTCACCTTCCGAGTATGCACGAACCGTTAGACGCGGATTGCAGATTGCGGAACGACTGTAGCTTTGGTCAGGCGTAGTCGTAACAGTGGTCCAGTCCCCCAAGAATCGCGAAAAGTCGACTTTTGATGGCTCCCCCGGCAGTGTACGCAGATTGACGACGGGGAGTACCTTTTGGCAATCGATACGTCCGACTCCGAAACGAGTTTGTTTTTTAGCGAAGCGAGGGGCTTTGGAATCGTTACGATGCCCGCTGAAGGACTCTCGATACTTGCATACGGTTCCAAGGCTTGCCCGTTCGTGTCGTATGGCCTTGCTCGTTCAATTCGTCAGCAATCGCTTGAAGTGACGAGCCAGCTTCGTGCAATGCCTTCACGATCGGGAATAGATCGGCGTAACCCTCGTTGAACGCTTCGCTATGAGCTTGTGCTGCCGCCTTACGAGCTTTCTTTAGCCCAGCTTGCCTTGTGCCTTCCTTGCCTTCCCAATGTCCAGGGCGGGCACTTCCGAGCTTTACGCCTCGTGCCTTCGCTGCGGCTAAGGCTACTTTGGTTCGTTGGCTGATTTGTTCCGCTTCGTGTTCGGCTACTGCGGCGAGAATGTGAATTGTGAATTTGTTGGCGTGCGGATTGTCGCAGGCCACGAAGTCGACATTCGATTCCATCAGGGCGGACGTAAACGCGACGTTTCGGGCTAGGCGGTCTAACTTGGCAACCACGAGCTTTGCCTTGCTCCGCTTCGCGTGGGCGATTGCTTTCAGTAGTTCGGGGCGGTCTTTGCTTTTGCCGGTTTCGACTTCCAAGTATTCGGAAATCAGATTTCCTGCCTGTTGCCGAACGTAGTCGGCTACTGCCGCCTTTTGTCCCTCTAAGCCCAAGCCCGACTTGCCTTGTTTTTTGGTCGATACGCGATAGTAAGCGATGATTCTGGTCATGGTTTCAACTCCCGTTTAAGTGACTACGGGAATTGTAACACTTCTGTTGACGAACGTCGCCTCGGTTGTGGCCTCGCACCACACCAGCGTCGAAGAGTCTGATGGACTACCCCTTTTCGATGTGAAGAGACCAAGCGTTGTCCCGCCTGTCCAAGATTTTCGTCCTGGAAGCCCCGTCAGTAGGCCAAGGATCAGAAGTACCAAGCTTGCCGAAGGGCAACCAGTATGGGTACTGCTTGCCTACACGTTGTTGCCGTGGTTGTTCAATTCCAACCAACCTTTGACAAAACCAGAACTGTTAACGGTAATCATGGCGATAGTTTCTAGTTTCGTTGGATGGCACGTGCTTCGCGGATTCTGCAGCGGAGGCAATAACTTTGGGTTAACAACAAAGCAGCATGCAATGACGTCGTTCATTGCTACCGCAACAGCTGGGGCTGGTCTGCTCATGCTCTTTCAAATAGTGGCCGCCGCTGCGACCGGGACTCACGGTGGACACTTTATTCTCGTGATCATTCGAGTTGTCGGCAACGCTTACAGTTACGTATTCAACCCACCTCCTGATGCTCGCATTGTTGACTACTTTACAAACATGCTGATAAGCGTTGGCACTTGCGAGGAGGTTACAAAGTTGCTGCCGGTGGCACTCTTGCTCCGCCGGGGTAAGGCTCGCTCCTTACCGATACGTGACTTTATGTTTGTGGGAGCGATGTCCGGGCTCGGTTTTGGTGTGGCAGAAGGCTTGTGGTACTCACGCACCGAGTACATCCCCGGAGGAAGTCTTTTTGGGACTTATGTTATTCGGTTCGCGAGCTGTGCCATCATGCACGGCGTTTGGACGGTCATGGCGACCGTAATCCTGTTTCATGTTCGTGGGGTTGTGAAGGAAATCGGCGGCGGTGGCTTTTTTGTCGATTGGATCGTCTTGCTACTCGCCCTCGCAGTTATCTGCTTACCGCCAGCGATTTGCCACTCACTGTACAACACTCTCGTGACGCTTGACGTACCTCTTTTTCCGACCGCTGTCGATGCAGTTGCGGTACTCGGAGTTGCCTCGTTACGAGTGCCAACAAATCTCAAGAACGAATCGACAACCGTGGGACACAGCCGCCTCGCAAGCACCCGCCGTCAACGAGCACAGCCAGTGTGGCCTTGGGTATTGCTGGGGTCGGGGCTTACGCTGGTCGGACTGTGTGGTCTTGGAGCGTTGTTTGTCGAGGATACTCAACCCAATTCGAGAATGCCTCAACAATCGGTGGGCACAGAGCCCGCTGATGCGTTCGAGCAATTGGCACTCGCATTCAAACGTCAATTACCCGCAACACTCAGCCCAACAGAATCATTCAACGATGTCACCTACGATGTCCAGAGGAGAAATTCAGTTGTGTTGCCATATGAAGGCATCATCCACTTCGCTCTCTCAGTTGGATATGAGACGGTACCAGTCGGAAATGGACTCGAAGACATGCCTCTGAAACACAGTCTCGTGGTCGACGTCTCCGTTTCGTACGTGTACGACGTCAAAACCAACCGGTGGCAATTTCAACGCGTTATCTTGCGAGGACGCGAGATAAAAGCTGATGAGGTCTTGCTGCTGATGGCAGATATGATGGGAGTGGGACAAACAGTGCGTGAACGACTTGAGGCAAAGCGGCGGTCGTTTGGTGGCGAGTACACGCGTGGAAGTGAGATGGAGAGAGCTGCACAGGAGTCACAGTTTCTCAACCTCTGCCTCAACATCCCGTCCGTTCTCGAATGACTCGTACCACGTTGTACTCGCTGATAGCTAACCAAAAGCACTCGCGAAATCTGTCGCCATGTGCCATTCAACTCCCGCTCCGCCCAGCACAAATCGCCAGAACGAAGCGGGAGTCTAGCGTCTACGTTCACGCGTCAGGTTCTGGCTTGATCGCCAAAGCGTCGCGTTGCAACTGCGTTTGCTGGTCGCTCAGCAACTCCGCCACCTTGGACCACAGTTCCTTGATCTGGGCTCCGCTGGTCGCTAGCCAAACGGTGTCGAGCAATTCTTCTTTCTCCTGCCGCAAGCGAACGATCTCCTGCCCACGCTCATTCTCTGCGAGCAATTCGTCTTCATGGACCGCCTGCCGACGTGTCACCGCGTTGCTGATTTCATTGTCGTAGCGGTACGCGATGTACTCGTCGATATCGGACACCGGGACGCCGCGAACACGAGCCAACATTGCTTTGTTGATCTCCTGCTCGCGTTCGTCCAGTGCTTTCTTCTGCTTCTCGATCTCATCGAGTTCTGTCTGCTGGTCGCTCAGTCCGAGCGATGACAACGCTCGCTGACGGGCTTCCCGTTGAATGCGATCTTGGAGGTTTGGTTCCTCGGCGAAGATGGTCTCGATTCGCTTGTCGATGCGGCGGGCGATTCGATCTTTCCAATGTTCCTTCTCGGTAATCGTCAATCCCATATAGTTTCTCCGAGTTGCAATTCGATTGAAGCCACGGCACAACAATCTAAACACCGACTGTCATGCAATCCGACGTCTGCTCCTAGGCTGCGTCGCACGTCCCGTCGCTGAATTCGCACATCGTGCAGCCGAATCCGGGCCGATGAACAAACCGCCCACGATCCAGGTCGTCGAGATAGGCCCGCACGATCTGGAAAAAACGCCGAAGCTGCGATTCGCTACGTGCCGGGTACTCGCGGCATTCGATCTTCGGCGTCTTGGTCTTGATCAAGCTGCGGATCTGCAGGCCGGACTCGGCTTGCTGCGTAGTTGCACGATACAAATACGAATACGCCGACAGCTGGACTTCGTGAACCTTTTCGCACGGCGGTCCTGACTTTGCCGAGGTCTTGAAGTCCACGACCACCGAACTACTGTCGCCGGGGACGATCAGATCGACAACTCCCAGCAGCGGAATGCCGAGATCCTCGCCAGTGAATGGATCGACCAACGGTTCTTGCAGAGTCGTCTCGACGGCGGCAGGCACTGGTTCGTCACCGAGCTGGTCAAGATAAGCTTGGATGAGCCCAGCGGCTTGTTGCTTGAGATTCTCTTCGTCGCTGGTCGACGTGAACGTCATACAGTCTTCGGAAAGTAACGCTCCCCAGCACGTATCGAGACGTTGGATCACATCACCCGGCTCCAAATGCATTCCCACCTGCCGATGCCGATAAAAGCACTCCAACCCGGCATGAACGGCTTTACCGAGAAACAAACTTGGCGTTGTTGGCGACCGAATCCCGTCGATGTAACGCAGCTTGAACGCAACGGGGCATTTCAGCCAGGCATTCAGCCTCGACGGCGACATGTACGCCCAGACGTCGCGTGACCGCTCTTTGAGTCCGTTGGCTTCGTGGGCGGTACTAATCATGCAGCTGCTCCATCGAGAGCTGCGTTCAAGTCCAAGCGACCGTCCTTGATCGCTTTCAATGTGTCGATCAAAGCACTGGCATCGAGACTCGACAGCCCGGCCAGCGGCTTACCGAACATCTTGTCGGCGAGTGCTTCCAAGCGTCGGACACCGAGTCCTTGGATCTGGCCAGCGAGTTGGTTGGCATAGTTGAGCTGCTTCTGAGACGCCGTGCCGCCGTTGGTGCCGTTGCGATATCCGTTGCCATTGCCGTTGCCGTTTGTCGCGGCGTGGCCATTGCTGGCGGCAGCGTGTGGCTGACTCGCGGGCTGAGTAGTCGATGCCTGCCGAGCCAGCTCGTCGTTGACGGCCTGGGCACACGCAACATACGCTTGACGGACCTTCTGGTGAAAGGCGTCCAAATCATCGAAGATCAAATGACCATCGACTTCCACTTCGACATGACAGGAAGTCCCAAGACTGCCGAAATCGGGCAGGCCGATCTTCTTGTTCACGCCGACATTGAGTTTGAGCATGTTCGGACTCCTATGTGCGTTTGGAACTCATTGGGTTCCAGGGGAATGGGGGCTGAGAATCGACACAACATACCCAGCGAACGTAGCTGGGCAGGTAGGGCTGGATTTGGAGAGACGAGACGTATTGAATAGCGAGCTTGAGATGCAGATAGACGTTTGCGACAATCGACTGGGCTTCTAGTGAATCCTTTCGCATTCCGTTTGTTGCATTTGACGCAGTATAGTCGTGGAAAAGCCTAAACGTATCTTCATCAGTCATTCGTCTTTAGACCGCGACTTCGTGGAACGGGAAATCATCTCGTTACTCAGACGTCATGGCATCGACACTTGGTACTCGACTGATGACATCAAGACAGCTTCACAGTGGCAAGACAGCATTGACGAAGGGCTTCGTCTATGTGACTGGTTTCTGGTCGTGATGACGCCTAATTCGCTTGACTCTGACTATGTAAAAGACGAGGTCGCCTTATGGATGACCGAGAAAGAGAAACGAAATAACTTCGTTCCTGTTCTCGCAAGCGAATGTGAATGGATGAAGCTCAATTACCGGATGAGGTTGCTTCAGCATGTTGATTTTCGGGAGCGACTTCTGGATGCTCAAGCACGGTTGTTAAAGACATGGGGCGTTGAGTTGTCAACGAGTGCTTCACCGACAACTTCACGGGATACGCCAACACGCCATCCGAAGCCACAAGAAAGTACGGAGACGGCGGAGGTAGTGATTCGCATCTGTTGTCCAGTATGCGGCAAAGCGTACTTCGTACCGGAGTCCAAGATGGGGAAACGGGCTAGGTGTCGCCGATGCGGTCATCGCTTCACACTCGCAATGGCAATCGGCGACGATGAAGGCTCGGTTGCTAACACGTCAGAGACGAGGTCCGTTCCGATCCCCAGTGACATCGTAACGATTTCAATTGGCATGCAGCTGAAACTAATTCAGGCAGGTGAGTTCATGATGGGCTCGCCCGCCTGGGAAAGCGGTGCTTGCGACGAGGAAAAGCCACAACACCTGGTACGGATCACGAGGCCGTACTATCTCGGCATCCACACGGTCACTCAGAGCGAATATGAGCAAGTGATCGGGCGTAACCCAAGCCAAATTACAGGCGACCATCAGCAACCGGTCGAATGCGTGAGTTGGTACGATGCGGTGAGTTTCTGCAACCGGTTGAGTGATAAGGAAGGACTCCAACTTTATTACAAAATCGACGGTAAAGCGGTCTCTATTAACGGAGGATCTGGATACCGACTACCAACCGAGGCTGAGTGGGAGTACGCATGTCGGGCGGGCACAACGACAAAATGGTCATGCGGAGACAGTGAGAGGAGTTTAGAGGAATTTGCTTGGTTCTCGAAGAACTCTGGTGGGCAGATGCATGTGGTGGGCACGTTGCGACCGAATGAGTTTGGGATCTATGACATGCACAGCAACGTCTGGGAATGGTGTTGGGACTGGTTCCAGGGATACAAAGCTGACGAGCTGACTGACCCGAGCGGCCCAGTATCCGGAGAGACCCGTGTAATGCGTGGTGGCTCGTTCGGGAGTTCGGCCTTCGTCTGCCGTGCCGCCTATCGCCTCTGGAACGGACCTGGGCACTGCAGCAACGTTCTTGGTTTTCGTATTTCGAGAAGTTGCCCTTGATGCCGTTTAGCTTCAGCTCTCCGACGAAACTTGCGTTGGCGGTTTGTACGCTCAACGAGGCTAACCGACCGTCTGCAACTGCCTCAACGAATCCAGCGTCGTGCGAACGATCTTGGCTTCCTTGCGATGCCGCTTAAGACCAACGATCAGCTCGTTGGTCTTCCCCAGCGTGTCGCGAAGTGATGCCTTGAGGTGCTCCGCCGCATCGATCAGTTCGTCGGTCGATCTAGATGCAGTTTGTTGGTTGTCGGATTGCGAGTTCGCCGAACTGGTTTGTGCTGACTTCGCCACGGTTGTCTCCTGTTGGGTTTGAGTCGTCGTGATGGGAACGGACGCATCGTCGAATACAGAACTGATTCGCACTGCGTCGTCAGATGGTTTGATGGCGTCTTCGGGTGTGAGCGTCGCCCACAGATACTTGCGGCGATGATCCACGCAAAGCAGCGGTTGATCTGGTGCAAAGACATGGATTTCCCGGAAGCCTAAATCGAGGGCACGACGTAGGAATTTGCGGTCGGTATTGATGCGTTCCGCCTGTCCAGAGCGAGTCGAATTTGACAATAGGATCTCCACCGGACTTGGAGCGTCTTCACCTTGGGAGCGAATGAAGACTCTGCCGTTGGCATCGACCGTCACCGGCGAGTGAAATGTATCGCCACCGGGAAGTTGTTTCATCGACTTCAGCAAGAACGTGGCATCGTGCGAATCGATCTGGATCGATGCGGATGCGTGTGCGGCGTCGCGAATCATCGATTCTACGTCTGGAAAACGACCTTCCACATTGATTGCGAACTGAAACGACCAACTCCCAATGCGAAAGCACACCCAGCGTTCAGACTTACCGACTTCCACCTTCGTATTGCTCGGCAATTGACTGGAGCCAAAGACTGACCGACGTGGAATCAGCAAGTCTTTTTCCCAAGGGAACTCGAAGCCGGACTGAACCAAGATCTGGCCAGCGTCCGTTGCGGCAATCGTGCCCGAACCGCTTAGCTGAACGCAGTGCAGAGAATAACGAGTCGACTCGTTCGACGCCGTTTCCATCGCCGCGTGCAATGCATTAGCAAGTTCTGGCGGGTTATCCGCAAATGCCTCGATCCGGGTTGGAAAGAAGTGCTCCGTGGCCGCAACATCGTAGTGTTTCATCTGTGGAACGTGGCCTTCGTTCCAGGTCGCCATCACACGATCACCGGAAGTCATCTCGATCTGGACTGGAGTGTCGCTGTTGGCTTCGCAGTCATTAAGGAATTCAAAAGGAACGTACGCGGCGTCGGCCTCGCAAGGTGTTGGATCGTGGTATTCGGCAGCGACTTCCGAGGAAGAGATCCGAATTCGCAATCCTTCGGGGCCAGCGTGCATTAGTACCGGTGCATGAATCGTGCCCCTGCCATTTTCTGTGATCATGCGGCGAAAGACGGGCTTTAGTTGACGAGCGAGTAAACGTGTGATTTGGATCAAAGGGATCTCCTCCTTTGTATTGGGGCGAGTGATTGGGCGACGCTCTGAACCAAAGTCGTCGATCTGTTGTCTGCGTCATGGGAGGTAAGCATGAGGAAACGACTGATCAAATACATTGAGCGAAAGGCCGGTGCACTCGAAGGTCCGGCGAGAATCGGATGGGTTTCGTTCTCGAAAACCGGTCGGACGATTCGATACAGGGGCCAGTCCTTTCAGAGCCTGAAGGGACGCGGGTACAAGTGCAACTATTTCGATATTGAAACGGGCGACGAGTATTGGATTTCCGGAGTAAGGAAAGACCGTCAAGATCGGCTGTACGGTGGCCGCCTACACGAGGTCGAAGTCGACGACGATGCTAAGGTTGTGAACGGCGTTTGAAAATGCCAGCGCTTGGGCGGTTGAAAAGGCTAGCGCCCGATTTGTTGTTTCTTATTGTAATTTGGCTGAGCGGCCCGCAAGACCCCTCACAGGTCTTGCGCGGACGCAGCAGCTTAAACTCCCTTGGATTTACGAGTTGATTCCCCGATTTGTTTCGCGCGATTGTGCGAGGTTTTTGGGGTTTGACGACGACGAGCGTCGGCCAGGCGGTAACTCTCGCCGCTGGCTTCCAGGATGTGACAGCGGTGCGTGAGCCGGTCAAGCGTGGCGCCCGTTAGCCGCTCACTGCCCAGTACTTCGGTCCAATTCTCGAACGGCAGGTTCGTCGTCACGATCAGACTCGTCCGCTCGTAAGCCGTGCTAATGATGTCGAATAACAGTTCCGCGCCCAACTTGCTGGCGGGCACGTATCCCAACTCGTCCAGGATCAACAGATCGAGCTTGGCGAGTTGGTTCTTCAAGCGTAACAACTGCCGTTCTTCACGCGCTTCGATCAGATGCGTGATCAGTTCGGTGACGCGCCAGAAGCGAACTCGCTTGCCTTGGCCGCACGCTTCGACGCCCAACGCCGTTGCCAAGTGCGTCTTGCCCGTCCCGGCGTTGCCAATCAAGATGATCGACTCTCGCTGAGTGAGATACGCGCCACGCATCAGCTCGGTAACAAGCAGCTTGTTGATTGACGGCTGCGCGGCGAAGTCGAAGCTCTCCAACGTTTTCGTGTTGGGGAACTTGGCATCTTTCAGGCGACGCTCGGACGCTCGCTTCTCGCGATCGATGCGTTCCAATTCGCAGAGTTGCAGAAGGAAGCCCAAGTGATCCACGTTCTCGCGGGCACAGCGGGCCGCGACTTTCTCGCATTCGCTGTGCATCGTGGGCAGCTTCAATGCTTTCAGGTGATGCTTCAGTAAGAGGGTGCTTTTGGTTTCTTGGGGTTTCATGGCTAGGCTCCCACTCGCAAGGATTGATAGGCCCCGAGATCGGGAAGCGGTACGCGAACTCCCTGCAAGTGAGGACGGCCATCCAGACAGAACAAGTCGACCGGCGGCTCTTGCTGAGAACGCAGGATCAGCTGAATCGCATCGGCACTCTTGGCACCGATCGATAACGCGTAGTCCACTGCGGCGGTCAACTGCGATAACGTGGCCTGCTCCAACAGTCGCAGCACCTTGATGAATTCGCGTGTGCCGAGGTTCTTCAGCACGGTTTCCTGGCGACGACGCAGTACCGCGAAGCACTCCGGCAATTGCCAATCTTCCAAGGGACGAGCGTAATCAAAGGCCCCAGGCTTACGTTCCAACAAAGCTAAGTAATGAATCGGATTGAACTCTGTATGCTCCTTCCCCCAGTGACGCGGATGCCGAGCCACGAGTTGATTGCCAACGGCGATGCGAACCTCTTCGATGCCGCCAACCACCGTCACCTGATGATGAGCATAAGCCGTGGGAACCGAGTAATCGTTGCCATGAAAGCGAACCAGCGATAGCGAACTGGCCTTGGCGGTTTGAATGCGTCGTGATTCAAACGCCTGACGAGGAATCTCCGACAGAGCACTTTGCTCTTCGAGTAACAACGCTTCCTTCGTCGCCGATTTGCCACGCAACTGCCGCTGCAGATCCCGACGACAGTGTTCGATCAGCTGCGCGTTAAGCGTTTCCAAACTCCCTACTTCCGGGATCGGCACTAAGAAGTTGCGACGCGCGAAGCCGAGCAAGTTCTCGACGTGCCCTTTCTCATTGGGACGCCGCACGCGGCAGAAGTGATGCTCGAACAGATAGTGACTCTCCAGTCTCAAGAACTCGCGAGTCGCTTCCCGTCCGCGACCACCCACGATCTTCAAGACGGCAATCTTGCTGTTGTCATAACTGATGCGACGCGGCACGCCGCCAAAGAACTCAAAGGCCCGGCAGTGACCTTCTTGAAACGTCTCCGTGCATTCCTGGGGAAACACCTGACAGAAGATCGCGTCGCTGTAGGGCAACGTGATGACAAAGAATGCAGCCTTCGTCGTCTTGCCGTTGAGGACTACGGTGACTTCGCCGAAGTCCGCTTGAGCTTCACCCGCGCGATGGCTCAGCGGTAAGAAGACTTCCGCCTGACCATGCTTCCAAGCACGCACCGCATCCTTCACGATCGTATAGCCGCCGTCGTAGTCATGTTCGACACGGAGACGATCGAAGATGCGCTGCGCCGTGTGCCGCTGCTTCCTGGGAGCCTGGCGATCCCGCTCCAGGATCTCATGAATAATCGGCATAAACCGATCTAGCTTCGAATGGCACTGTCACGTTGCAAGTTAGTTCATGTACATTTCTTACGCAATTTGCTGCGAAGGACGTGTCGGGGTTGTTGCATCAGTTTGTAGCCGTGTCGGCGGCGCTTGAGCACGCGAGGTTCTAAACGGCCGGGACGGTTGCCCACTTCACATGACGCAATCTGAGATAGGGACGTCGCAATCAGCGAACACAAGCACCTGGCGGCAACCAATCCGCACGACAACAACATCCAAGACGACAACACATACTGACACGTGCTCACAAAGCTGATCTGACGCGGTTGTTTATCGTGCAACCATGCCGCTCCCGCTGCGGTGATGCGAATCAAGTTGTAACCCAGGAATGTCGTCCAGAATTCCCGGTCGACCATTTCGGGCGACTTGCAACGAACGTGGCCTAAGTTCAGCGAGTCCTTGATGCTCCTGATATCCAGCTCTGAGTTCCAGCGAAAACCATATAACTGGGCAATCTCTTCCTTTGTGAATTCGTCTGCATCCACCAGTGTCGTGATGACGTCAATACTCCGCGTGCGACGGCCAGGCTCGACGACGTTGTAGCGGATCTCACGCAGCATCAGCGTGGCAGGAATCTGAGCGTACGTTGCTTCGTCCATCCATGTCGGCCGCTGTGGTCGCGTCCAGACGATGAGGTGATCGTACTTGCCCAACCGCTGGCCTCGGCGAAAGTCCGAATGCCGCAGATGATGTTTGCGAGCACACACCTGCGTGCCTTGCGAGAGCAACATGGCGATCATCCAGAAGGAGCAGTAATAGCGGTCCATCACCGCGATGTCGCCCTTCGACAAGCTCCCCAGCAGCGTACGCATCAAGGCCGACTCGCCGGTTTCCTTGCCGGAGTAAGGACCATACGCCGCGTCCATCACACAGGCGGTCGCCAGCGACAGGATGGCCACGGCGCGCGCGATCGGCAACCCGACGCCTCGCGTTTGGGTCCTGGGATGCGGAAACTTCTTCTGGTTCTTCTGGGTGTCGGGCATCGTGAACGTGAAGCCGTCGATGAGCTTGGCGTGATACTTGTCCTTGAACAGCCAAGTCGGTGCGGCTTGGTCTTCTACTTCACCGGCGATCTCTTGGGCCAACTCACGCAAGGCGGCTGCAGACAGCTTGGCCCTCGCCTTGCAATAGTCGCCGGTGTCTGCCGTGGGCGGCTCGGTGTCTTGTTGCTGGCAGTACGTGACCACGCGAGCGACGGCGGCCTGGCAGGAAGCTTCCTTGCCGTCGCGCAGCACTTGTCCCAGAAAGGACCAGACCATCACTGCGGTGGAATAGATGGCGCTGGCGGCAAAGAGGTTGCCATGTTTGGCAAAGACTCGTTCGATGCGTTCGACCGACAGGACGTGCGCAAAAGGGAGTCCGCTCTGGCTGAGAAAAGCGTTGACTATGCTTTGAAAACGGCTGCTGCGTCGGTCGTCAAATTCTGGTACCGATGACATGAAGAAACCCTCCTTGGTCTCAACGCCACGCAGACCAAGGAGGGCAACGTCTTATTAACCAAGGACGGCCCTTGAAACCAGACCAATCCTCAAGCTTGGCGGATTTTAGAAACAACCTCCGTCCACGCCTATCTCAATCCGCGCGACGCCCCAGATGTGACAGTGCCATTCGATCTAGCTTCCTCTTCGCGCGTGGCTGCTTGAGCTGATACCCAGGCGGCTCGACATGTTCCAGAATTCTCTGGAGCGTCCGCCAGGGGATGCCATAATCCTTGCACGCTTGCCGCTTACTAATCTCTTTGCCCAGTACGCGCCGTCGAATCTCGACCCATTTCTCCATGTCCTTGAACACCCGATCCCCCGCACATCTGTGAGCCCATTGGTTCCAAAAACCACTCACAAACCTACGAGATAAGACAAGGACGCCGCCGATTCGCGATTGCACTCCAATCCCCGCCCAAGCGCTGGCATTTTCAAACGCCGTTCACACAGCCTGCTTCCGAAGCAAAGTAATTCCATTTCCGAGACCTGTCCGGGCAATGTGTGAGAACATCAGTAGTGGGAGGTAACCTCTTTTAGTTTATCAATTGCCCGTCCAACCGACTTTAATTGGTTCTGAACTTCATCAGGAAGATCACGCACCGAAATCTCCTCGGCGTTTGTGCCAGTAGATAAAACTGGACGATTGTGGCTCCAGACAGTGCAGGTCAATCGGCTTTCTGTTTGGCGACAGTCATTTCGTAATCAATCGAGAATGTTTCCTTCGGGTCGTTGTTGTATTTATCCAACAAGGGCGAATATGTCTCGACGTGAATCTTGTTATCTCCGGGGACGAACTGTAGCGAACGAAGCCAGCCGTCACCGCCGTTTGGAAGGCCTTGATAGTCCGTGAGCATTTCTAGAACCTTTCCGCCAGCATCGTTGATACTTGTCTGGAGTCCGACGCCCAACACATGACCACTGACGACGAGAAAGACGTTCGGCTGTTTGCGAATGAACTTCTGCCACATCTCTTCGCCACTGTTGCCAGCGACTTGGTATGAAGTAGCACACGCCGTGTCTCGCTTGCTTGGACGCATGTAACAATGCGTGGCTACGATCACACGATGATGGGGGTATCGTCGTGTCACGCCTGCCGCCCACTCCAGCGTTTCATCGCGAGGAGCAAATTCGAGGTTCAGGATCATAAACTTCAAGCCACACGCTTCAAAGAAGCAAAAGTTGTTTTCGTTGGTTTCCCCCATGTGCCCGCCGTACCATTGTCGGTCCACAAATCGCGAGGGCGAGAAGTACTTGTTGTACAGCGTTGAGTCACGGCTTCTTACCGTCATGTCATGGTTGCCTGGTGCGATGCTATAGGGCACGACACCGTCAAGGAGTTGCATGGCACGGTCCGCGTTTTCCCATTCGGGCTCTTTCGTAGATGTTTGCACGATGTCGCCCAAGTGGATGACGAACTTGATGTTGTCATCCTGCCGACGTTCGCGAATCCACAGCGTTTGTGCGACGTAGGTATCCGGATACTTCTCGGAATAGTTTTGCGTATCGGGCAGAAGCACTACGGAGAAACTCTTTTCGGGCTTCGCATCAGCCTCGGCAGAGGCGATGGAGTAAGGTCCGAAGACTACCGCCAGGACGCCAATTGTCAGGCTCGCTCGTCTGAAAGAGTTCAACATGTTCTTCTCCTAAATCACTGCTACCGTGCCACCAGAATATCTCGCGAGATCATGTCCCGAATGTCACAGGGTACCGGATAACCTTCTGCTGAGTTGAGTGCAGTCGGAAGTGACCAATGGCCACGCGTCAGGCGAAGACCGAGAGTCGGACGACGTAAGCTCGTGCCGTCGTCAACCAATCTAACCTGCACGTGTTCGCTATAGGGGACATTGTTATCTGTCTCTGCTCCAAATGGAAGGAACGCACAACGGAGGTGCGTGCCCAGAGACGTGATCTCAGCATCCGAAGCTTCACTTGGACAGTTTGCACCAGCAAGGATCGCATTGCTAAAAGCACGCTTCGGATTTATCGACGCGATATATGTGAGTGGCTCCGCTGTATTGAGTCTGGTTGTTGCGTCGTTTCTTCGTCCAACCTCCGAATCCCCCGCATCACCGCCTTCAGCCGCGTCTGAATGCCAACGGGCAGATCACGCACGGAGATCCCTACGGCGATGCCAGATCATCGTGACGTCGCTGATGGCTTAGGTGTGATCGGCGAGATGCCAGTCCAGGCACCCGTTCAGACAGTAATGGCTGACATTAGCATTGTTGCACCCAATTTCACATGGAAATTGCGTTTCCAGCCAGATGAGGAGCTTTGTACTGTCTAACGCTTTAATTGTACCAACGTTGGTACAATATGACTGTCGTCAGTTTCAAGTCCAGATGAAATAGAGGCTATTACAAACCGTGGTTTACCTATCAACCAGAACTAGCTGTGGTTCTGGTTCTTTGCTAACCAGAACTAAGACTTATTCAGGTCATCCGACTTCAATTCGCCTCTAGGGCGTCGCCAGACGAATGAAAGTTCGAGCCGGTACTTTGGTCGTTAACGATGGCGATCATTCGCCAGCGGCGAAATCTCGCCGTACTGCGTGTCGCCAGAGTATGTAACCACATCTGCTACAATGTTGAATCATTTGCATCTAACGGCAGGCGGCGGCAAGAAGCCGCCCGCCCTGCCGGACCGGTTCTTTCTCTTTGACTCTTGGGAGTCTTGTATGTATAGGAGCGTACGATTGGTACGCACCTTCCGTACAACCTAACGTACGATCTGTACTAACCGGTCCGTACGTTTCGTACTCACGGTTTCTGGCGACGAATTTTGCGTTCGTAGCCGCAAGCTCTAGCAATCTTTCCTGGTAGCGGCCGAAGAATGGTCGTTCTTGCACCTCTGTATTTGGCGTGACTCCGCTCAACAAAGCCCAACTCGATCAATCCGTTGATGACCCGTCTGATGCGATCTATGGGCATACCTGTCTCCTTGGCCCACTCGGCGTGCGTCTTTGGCTCCCAGATTTTCCCGTACCGCTTGAAATTGGCCCGCCGCTTTCCATCAGGGTTTGTGTCGAACCAGTAGGTTAGCTGGGCGAGCAGCAGAGCCTAGTCGCCGTTATCACAGATCTGCCGAAAGGCTGCCGGGACGAGAACAAATCCTTCCTTCTTGGCTCGTTTGCGAAGACTGGGCGTTCCCAATCCCCCTTGCTGTTCGCTTGGACGCGGTGCTTCACTTGCTCCGTCTTCGCGGTCCGTACGGCGGGACTGCAGTTTGGCCCCCGATGACTGCCACTTTCTGCGAGGCTCTTCGACAAACTTTCGTTGCCATTCTTTTTGATATGCGTCGTGTTGCATTTGAAAGAACTTCTCAACTTCCGCATCTTCCTCCTCGGAGAGTTCGCCTACAAACGTGTCCTCTTCGCCTTCTTCATCGTCGTCTTCATCTTCGTCATCCGCAAAGAAGCCGAACCCCTGTGCCTTTCGTTCAGCTCGTTCGAGCTGCAGTTGGTTCCACCTTTCCAAGCCGCTTACTTTGGGCCGCTCCTCGCATTCTTCGTCATCTGCCCAACGTTCGTCGAAGTCATCTTCCGTTTGAGGCAAGTACGGACGGATTTGTTCCAAGTCGAGAATCTGGTCCTTCGGCGGCCTGGGATTTCGACGACGGGAACTATTGACGGATTTTCTTGGGCTAGCTACCTTGGTGGTCATAGGTGACCTCCTCTTCGCATGAGACAATGTTGGTCACAAAAGCCCTCGTAGCTCGTCACTGCGAGGGCTTACTTATTGGTACCAACGTTGTTACATTTGTCCGATTTCGTCAAGATCACGGCGGACTGGTGACGAGTTATCGGGACAACAGCGACCGTTACTTCTTCTTCCTCTTCGCCCGCGTCGGCTGCGACTGCACCGACTCCGCTACCTCCTGCAGATTCTGCATTGCCGCACACGCAGATTGCAAAGCTTTGCGTAGGACGAGGGGAAGTTCATCGCGATAGGCCCCGTCACCTTCAACCCTGAGCTGCCCGTCGAAACGCAGCCAGCTTTCGCTTGTCCTGGTTACTTGCTGCACGATCCCCGCAGCATCAGCAGCGGTCTTCGGCTTGCCGCCGCCGTACTTGCGTTTCTTGGGTATCGCCTATCGACTTCGCGTTCGAGTTCTCTGGCCGACCAGTTGTTTTGTGCAGCCAGGTCGAGGAGATCCCAGCGTTTCTCTTCGGACTTCACCTTGAGGATCTTGGTGACGTGTCCCCAGCCTAAAGAGTTGCCATTGCGGCAGAGCTTGCAAAGACGGTCTACGTCCTCTTTTTTCTTGAATAGGCTAGCGAATTGCTTGGCTCGATAAACGGTGCCGTGCCCGACCTTCCTCTTGGTCGCGAGTTTGACAGCTTGTTCTTTGCCATATGCTGATTCTTTCGGGAGGGCACACCCCAGCTCATACATCTCTCGGATCTTCCTGACTCTTTCAGCTAACGATTGTGCCATCGAGATTCGACTCCAGTTCACGCAAACGGAACCCGTTGTAGGGCGTGAGTCATGGCCATGCAACTACCTCTGGACGCCCGCTGAGCGGGTTGCCGGGAACGTCCAAATGAGTCGATCCGATGATGCCGATTGAGCTTGAGCAACGGTCTCGGTTAGGGGCTTGGCTTGGGGCCGTGTTGTACCTCAGATCGACAAAAAGGTATCACCAAAGGTATCACCGGCGGCAAGAAACGAACAAAAGAGTCACAGGTAAATATCCGTAACTCCCTTTGTTTCAATTGCTTCGGATTAGTGGGCGGTATTGGATTCGAACCAACGACCTCCACGATGTCAACACAAATAATTGCCGTAAGTCTTTATTCAAACGTCGTTTTGTAGACTGTCCATACCGATTTAGAAGCCGTATCGTCTACAGCGACAGTCTACAGCCGTGTGGCGATTTTCGACCACGGCGCTACTGGCGTTCGTCCCTTCTGGTTCCTTTGAATGTCACGAGCGTTTGCAATTCAATTGCGTATATCACAACTTACGGCGTCATGTTCGCTCGTCTCTCGCAAATGCCGATCGATGGCTCGCTTGAGTAACTTTGAAATCAACTAGAGCTACGGACGTGTCAAAGCGGAGCGAGCGTGCAAACGAATTGAACTTACGACGCTAGTGGTTCCATCGTCTCGCTCAGAATTCCAAATTAGCTCGTCGATGCGGGTTGGTCGTTGCAATCCGCAACAAACGTGGTCCATAATCGACTTAAGTGTCACCACTCTTTTGTAGGGAATTCAAGTCCGGTCAGTGTTTCCGACTATTTCGATCGAGCCGTAATGGCGACTCGCCAAGCATCCTACGACGGGGATTTCGTTATGTACCGCTTCATGCTTGTGGTTTTCGCAATGTTGGGAAGTTCGGTCTCAGCTCAGACCGTCTCCGTTCCAGTTGAAATTCAATCCGTGGATATCCGCCTCGGAACGATTTCGGTTCGTCACAATGGCAAGGTTAGCAAGTTGACTGTTACAAGAGATGCCAAGATTAGTGTCGAGGGAAAGGAAAGCAGACTTGCTGACCTTAAGATAGGCGACGACGCTACGGTCGAATTTGACAAGTCAATTTCCGCCGTCACGAAGGTCGTCGCCAACCATACTCCCATCGCTCCCGCTGAAAAACTAGAGGAAGGGTGGGAGACGATTGACGAGCGACTGCTCTTTCTGATGGTCCGTCTTGCGAGTACAGAAGCGTCACTCGATGCGATTGAAGCGGAGATTTTTAGGACGGGCGGCAGAAAGTATTCGAGTCTCGTCGCTGCAAAGCGGGCGGAAGAGAGCAATGATCGCATGGACCGCAGGGGTGGTGGACCAATCAAATGGTCACAATTCTATGGACATACAGCAGAGAGTTTCTTCTATCATCCCACGGATCGCAACTCGACTTATCATACGGTCACGGTGCTTAGTCAACGGTCACCAAAAGACGACAACCAAGTAACACCAGGCGTGCCATCTCGCCAAGGCTTGCCAGTTCATCAGCGTCCACCGCAGTTCGATTACATCTATCGAGCGAATCAAAGCGCAAAGGCACGAGCGGAAGCGGAAGCCGCTGAACTGAGAGGAAAGATCGAATTGTTGCTGGAACGTCGGCGCAGATTGGAAGCGGAGCAGAGTTCATTGTGGTGTGAAATTGCGTTTCGGGCCATCTCACATTAACGACTGAGCGGACTGAATTGATTCTTCCAGAGCTTCTATCGCACCAAGCGTCGCCAAGATCTGACCAAGCGGGAACTTCGTTGCATTTGGTTTTCGTAAAATCATTTCGTTCTCCTTTGCTTCAAAGGAGACACCCGTCAAGAACTCGGACTTCTAGGACGAGCCATCCCATAGGGACTCTCGATCATCGCCGTAAGAAACAATTGATTGACGAGTCGCCCACAGAGGCTACGAACGAATACAATGGTTGTGGACGGTCAGTTGACTGGGTGGCTGTCCGCTAATGGAGATCCAAGTGTGAATTCGAAGCACGTTCAACGGCTAATCGTGCTCGCCATCCTAACTGTCGGTGGGAGTCTCACGTTATTGACTGGCTCTCCGATCCCACTCTGGCACATCGAAACGCTTAACGATCCAGTTGCTGTTGTCTCGACAACGAAGACTCATTTGATCCTTGATAACGGCCAAAGGATGACCTTGCCGTTCATCACGGAGCTACCTTACGACAGTCCTCTCTTCCAAGCTGCCATCCTTGAGGGAATCGAAATCAATGACGATGGATCTGCATTCGGGCTCATGTGGCTAGACCGAAGCTGCGGGAATGATCCCTTCGTGTGGAACAAAGTGCGAGTAAACCTCGGCGACCTTGCCGGAGCGCTGAATCCTAACGGGATAGACAAGTCGATAGTCCATCCTGATGCGATTGCATACTTGGAAGAGTGTAAACGCATCGATCTCACTCAAACGATCCGCAGCCATCAGAAGGGGCACTTGACGATGTGGGACCGCATCAACATGAGTGCAGTCCGTGAACAGTTCGAGCATTCAGCGTTGTTGGCGGAAGCGGATAGCCACTAGTTCAGATAAGGCGATTTCCACTCCGCACATCTTCGTCCAATAGATTTGTATATGATTGTTTCGGAACTCCTACCGTGGCTTTGGGAGCAGCGGATGGAACTATCCCTTGGTCGACGATGCGAGGGGCGCCACATTGGTGGACAGCACTTCGATGGCAAGGATTATCAAATAATGCGGCAGCGCTTATTACGAATGACGATGACCGATTTGCAGGTCAGCTGGTACAATGACGATGCGAACAAGACACAAAGGCAAAGGTTTGATTCAATGCGTGGCTTAACCCTCCTCTTGCTGTGCCTCATGTGCTCGTCGGCTCTTGGGCAATCTGATGATATCGAGCAGCGAGTTAAAACTGCAATGCTGATCGGAACCTCAGGTAGACTGGACGAGTCGATTGCCGAGTTTACTGCTGTAATCTCTCTCGCCCCAAAAAGCACTGCTGCCTATCTGGGCAGAGGAGATGTCTGGCGAGAAATGGGCGAAATTGATAAGGCCATTGCTGACTTTGGCGAAGCAATACGCCTCGCCCCAGAAAGTGTCACCGGATACATCCGCAGAGGATCTCTCTGGCGACGAGTGGGTAAGTTTGACAAAGCCATGGCTGACTTTAACGAGTCGATTAGGGTTGACTCAAGCTATGCTGGCGGACACTATCTCAAGGGTGAGTTATGGGCTGACCGAGGTGACTATGACAAAGCGATTGGCTGCTACACCGATGCAATAGAACTCAATCCCAAGGGATGGTGGTACTATGTGTGCAGGGGCAGAGCTTGGCAACACAAGGGCGAGTATGGCAAGGCGATTGCCGAATTTGACAAAGTGTTATTGGACGAACCAGAAGAGGTAAACGCTCTGAACTATCGTGCATGGCTTAGGGCAACGTGCCCTGACGCTAAGTACCGTGACGGTGCGAAGGCACTTCTTGATGCCCAGAAAGCTGCTGATATCCACTTTTTTGAAGAGGAATCCAATCTTGACACGCTGGCTGCTGTTTATGCCGAACTAGGGCAATTTGATGAGGCAATTGTGCATCAAGAGAGGGCGATTGAGTTGGAGACCGATGAATACTGGCTTAAAGTCTATCGCTCTCATCTCAAGTTCTATAAGACGGGCAAGCCGTATCGGGAAGAGCCAAAGAAGTAAGGTGTTTACCCACCGCATCATTCTGTTGGAAAGCGAACTGTACTCGAATGCAGCGGGGCGAATGGTATGCGCAGCTTAAGCGATCCCATTGCAGCGTCAAACAAAAGTCCGTGAAGAAGCGTTCCAGGGATACTCCCCCCGTCTAACTCGCCTAATAGGAAAACGGGATTATTTAATTGGGTTGAAAAATGTTACAGCTCCGTCGCACAACGGCGGTTTACACAATCTCCCCAAGGTTAGTCCGTTGCCTCGGCAGCACGACAAACTAACCGAAGACCGATTCTATACTTTCCCATTCCAGTAGTCGCCCCAAGTAATAACCGAAATCGGCGATCACATGACGAGGATCGATAGACGTTACCGAATCGATGGGGTAATGGAAGTTCCACTTCCCTGAATACGGGTTGCAAGGAACTCCGCATGACTTGGTGAACGCATTCCCTGCACCGACATCCTCGAATCGGGTTGCAATCCAACCTTCGTTAATGCTGATGTGTAACAAACCAGCGGGCGTCTCGATTTTATGTTCATAAAATCTCCCCGCCGTTGCGCCTTTTGATTCGATGAACGCAGTTAGCTCTTCTTTGAATCGGTCGATCGCCCTTTCTAATCGCTTTGAACGTGATCGTCTTGGCATCGAAATCCCTCCGGGTGTCTCGCTACTAACGAGACACCCGTCGAAACTCATATCACCAAGTCCTTGACTCGATCAGGCGGATTTAATCCAAGCTCCCAGCATATTGAAACGACCATTTGAGCTTGCTGGAATTCGTCAACGGACTTGTGATTCAACGTGTTGTCGAGAAAACACTTCGCCATCTTAATCATTTCGCCTTCAGTTCTTCCGACGAACAACACGTCGATCAGTTCATCGGCAAGGTTGCCAGTCCCCTTTAGTCGTTTGACTACCATTGCTCGCCGCCTCCAGCGATTGAGAATTCGTCTTCCACAACTTCGGTTTCCGATTGGCTAAACGACAGAACGTAGTCCGCCGCCTTCGAAGCTGCCGATGAAGCGGTGAATATTGCTCTTCGATCGGACTTCAGCACTTTTAGCCAGCCTTCGATATACGACGCCGCTAGTCGCTCGCCGAAAATATTTTCAACACCAAGCGAGGCACAGAGAAAAGCACTCGACATTTCGGCGACAAGTTCCTCCATTGCGTAGGACTCGTCACCGAAACGACTGAGCTTGTCAATTCGGTTCAGGCGAGTTTCGTGACCAGTCCAGTGGCTTAGCTCATGCAGTGCTGTTGAGTAGAACTCGGATTCCATTTCGAAGCGATCTTTATTGGGTAGCTGGATATAGTCATCGGCCTTGTGAAAGTAAGCTTGATTCCCTCCATAGCGGATGTCGGCGTCTGTCCGAGCGATTGCATACTCGGCTTCGTCATGATCCTCAAAGGGCAATGCCTCTGTCGGCGAAGGACGAAATCGATCCAGCTTTTCGCCACCACATTGACAGAGATTGAACACGGTATAGGTTCGAGCGAAGAACCGTTTCTCTTCCTTCTGTTCGCCCGTCTGCGGGTTCGTCGTTGTCTCTTCCTTTATGTTCCAAAAGACGATTTGCGTTCCTTTCTCGCCTCGATTGACGTGACCTCCAAGATTTCGCCACTGGTTGAACGTACCCCACAGATTTGAGTCAAAGCCCCGTGTTTCTGCGGTCAGCATCAGGAGCCACACATTAACACCATTGTATTGCCGATTGCTTGCCGCATTTTTTGGCATTCCAAGTCCAATTGATAACCAAGGCTGCCGCCAAGGTGCAACTCCATCTTCAAGCCGGCGGATGATTCGATCGGTGACGTCCTGGTAGATGTCGGCATTTTTCATTGTGGTGTCCTTGAGAAGCGTTGGTGATGATGCTTCCCTGACACCCGTCAAATTGTTTTTCGTTTTGAACGGTTCGAAATGAAATAGCCCTCCTCTTTCCGTGGGACGGAAAGAGGAGGGCAAATCGCCTACTTAAACCTCCATTTATGAAAAACGATCAACCAGCACTAGCAACTTGATTCGTAGTCGTCGATCCTTCGAAACCATCTCTTCGACCTCGCTCCCGCTGTTCGTGAAATCCATTTCCCTGGCGGCGAGTGCCGAGAAACACGAGGCATTTCGACGAAGTGGAAATCTACATGAGATCCCCTTCCCGCTTTCAATATGCGTTGCCGTCCACATGTCGCTGATTCCGACGCTGCGATGAACGGCGATGCCTGGAAACGCTTCCGATACGTAGCCAGCTACTTCTTTTGATCCTTCGTGAGTTCTAATGGTGATGTTACGACGTTTCATGATTCGCACCTGTCGATGGTTAAGCGGGAAAGCAAGTCACACATCGCCTAGTCGGTGACAAAGTTGAAATAAAAGCGGGGCGAGTGCTGAAACTCCAACGAACCCTTCGCTCCATCACTCTTGCGGTTAACGACGATGAAGGGAGCCATGAAACCGATTGCATCAAAGTCCTTCGACATCTCGGACGTGTCCCAAACTTGACCGTGCTGGGCTTCCAATGCTTCCCGACTGCCTGGTTCGGCATGAATGTCAACGATACGCTGGCGGCGGGCGGGTTCCGTGACATCTGACATATTGCATTCCTTAGTGATCGACGAATGGAGATTGTTTCGACGTGATGGAGACACCCGTCAGAAGTTCGTGTTTCACGAATTTTCGCCTTGTCGGTTCGTGTTTTGCGAACTATCATTGGGTTAGATGCCGATAACAGGAGCAGCGAGTAGCAACGGATGCGAGTAATCTCCAAGTCCCGCTTGAAGCAGTTTTGGGAGCGGCCTGGCAACGAGGATTCCGAGGGTGCGTTACGAGCCTGGTACACACACGTAAACAGCACGACCGTGGCTTGGCATTCTTGGAGTGACGTGAAGGCTGACTTTGCTACGGCAAGCATCGTCGGCAATTGCGTCATCTTCAACATTCGAGGGAACAACTACCGACTGATTACACGCATCCTCTATCCCAGCCAGAAAGTATTTATTCTCAAGGTGATGTCTCATCGTGAGTACGACGACGACAAGTGGAAAGAAGATTGCGGTTGCTTCGCTCCGCCACCGAAGAAGAAGATCGCAACTCCGCAGAGTCAGCACTTAAAGGAACGAGGAAAGTCGAAGCGGACATCAAGGGGAGAATGAGCAATGGCGAGCAAAGCAAGATATCGACTGAAAAGCAAAGAGCGTGACTCATATCTTGAGTTGGTAGTAGCGTTTCCTCTTACTTCGATCAGGTCGGACGAGCATCTCGATGCTGCACAGAAAGTCATCGACTCGCTTCTTGCACATGAAAGACTGGACGAGGGGGAAGAACTGTACCTCGATGCCCTGAGTGATTTGGTTGCTTCGTACGAAGATAAGCACCATGCAATCGAGCCAGCCTCAGATGCCGACATGCTCCAACATCTCATGGACGCCAAGGGAGTGAATCAAATTCAGATGAGTCGGGATGCTGGCATTGCGAAGTCAACCGTGTCCGAAATCCTGGCTGGAAAGAAGCCATTCAGTAAGCAGATCATTCGGAAAGTCGCTGACTATTTTGGTGTTGATGTTAGCGTGCTTTCGGCGAATCTTTAGACGGCACGGACTTGTGCATCGTAGTCACCAATTACCATGCCATCAGTAATCCAGTCGATCAACGCCTTCCGCCAAATCATCACTCGACTTCTTGGTATATCTGGCGGTCGTGTTTAGATTTTCATGCCCAAGGATCTGTGCGAGGCCAACCAAGTCCTCTGGATTCGCTTCAAGGTAGCTGTGTGCAAACGTGTGCCGTAGCAAATGCGGATAGATCTTCACACCCACCATCGCAGAATACTTGTCACACAATGCACGAACGCCACGATCCTTTAGTTGACCACGCTCGCCAACAAACACTTTCGTGGTCTGCACAGGCGGGCGGGCATCGAGATATTGCTGCAATGCACAGCGAGCGGGAAGCGGTAACGGAACTGATCGTTGTTTGTTCCCTTTGCCAGATCGAAAGGTGGCCGCTCCACTCCGCTCGCCAATGCTCACGTCGTGGAGATCCAAATTGACGAGATCGCCACAACGAGCCCCAGTGTAGAGAAACATCGAGAAGATGGCGTGTGCTCGGACGTCATCACGCAATTCGACTTCACGAAACAGACGGCGCACATCACTTCGTTCCATTCCTTTTGGTGCAAGCTCCTGACGCCTTAACTCTTTGATTGGTGCAGCGGCGTTCGTCTTCACGACTTCTTGAGCAACGAGCCAGCGCAAGTATCGTCGTAGCGTGACCAGACATCGACTGACTGTGGCGACAGCTTGCCCTTGGTTCTTGCGAAGATGAGTTTTGAAGTCGGCAACGTCCCGCACCGTGATTCTTTTCACAGTGAAAGATTCTTGATTCGCTTCCGAAAACCATTTGGCGAACTTTCGCACATCCTGACGCATCGCCCGCTGAGTGTTCTCCGAGAAGTCATGCGATTGAATGAAACGAGTGAAGAGACATGCTTCTTCCGTTCCGACTAAGAGGCCAGCAAAAACATTATCACCCGAATTCTGACCGTCTTGTGGACACAAATTAGACATCAATTAGACACCTTCACGCTGAAACTGGGCTGATAATGACTATTATCACCACGGTTATTTGGACGAATTCTGACGCTGGAGTTCGATGAATACGGCTCGGACGACTTCACTTTGCTGGATCTGTTCGATGCCATTTGGGAAGAGTGACTTCACCGCAACGGCAACTTGATCGTCGGTTGTTGATTTCAATCCGAGCGACCGCACCGCATCGACGATGGCTGTGTATTGCTTGGTCGGCTTCGGTTTGGCCACTCGCTTCTTTCGTTGTTCGCTGGCGGACGGACTTCCACCACGCTTGGCGTAGAACAGAACTGGCTGACCGTTGATCCCGCAATTCCGCCGCCTAACTTCAAGACAGATCTTTTGCGCCTCTTCAACATAAAATGGACGCCGAGTAGACACGTCATAAAGCGGTGTCGGAAAAACGCCAGCGTTTTGAAGTTGGTAGAACCTTGCACGGGACAACCCGCACATCCGAGCCATTTCAGCTACGGTGACAACGGCTTTCGTTTGCACATTGTTGCAAATCATTTGACAATCCTTTTAAGGAAATCAGACAGTTTGTTGACTCGACTTGGCCACATGTTCACGACCCTTCGCCGTCAACTCACGCAACCCATTCTTGTCTTTAGTGATCAGACCAGAGCGAATCAAAAATGCTTCGATGACTTGGCTGACTGTTCGTGTTGGCAAGCCAAGTATCGTGGCAACCACGTTCAGGCGAGTTGGTCCGTCGGCGAGAATGCGGAGGTATGCTTGTTCATCTCGTCCAAGTCCACATTCGTCGAGCTGTTCAAGCTCACACGCACGAAGCAGGTGTTCGTTTGTGATCGAACTCTCACCCAGTGATCGAGATACTCGATGCGATGACTGTAGCAGCCTTAATGCTAAGCGAGGCGTTCCTTTGGAACGGCGAGCGATTTGTGGCAACACTTCCTCATCAACGTCCCACACTAAAGCACGAATGCGTAGTGCAAGTGCCTGGATCAGTTCTTCTTCTGTGTAATACTCGTACCGAAGCGTCAACTTCATACGATCTCGAAGCGGTTGGAGTAGGCAAAACTCATCGGTTGTGGCAAGAAGCACAGTGAATGATGCGAGGTCGTATTCCGCAGGCGGACCACCCGACGACTTCACGCACAATTTCTGTTTGTCCAATGCGAGATAGAGCGCCGTTTGAAACTCACGCTTAAGTTCGTGTGCTTCATCGATAAATACAATGCTCCTTGAGGGTTGTCTAAGTAGCAATCCGTTAAATTCCGAAGGTGTCGTAATCGATTGTCCAAGAACTTCGGTGAACTCTTCCGCCATTTCGCAAGCGATTACGTTTGCAAGAGCTGATTTGCCGAGTCCTGGCGGTCCAACCATAAGACTGTGGTCGAATCGTTTGCCGTCAATCTGTGCGGCGTCCAGTGCGACACTAACTTGATCAATGACACTTCTTTGTCCCACAAGGTGGGACAAAGAAGTTGGTGCGTAGTCGACTAATTCTGATGCATGTGACATCGGATGAGATCCAAAGATGATGGTTGATTCGTGTCATGAACTGTAGGGCTGACACCCGTCTGGACTACCGTCTTTTTGTCCGTGACGCAAGTCGGTCGTCTTCAATCGCAGAGGTCGTCCTCGTAATGGCGAAGTATTCATCTGCCTGCTCGAAATCCTCTAGCTCTTGTTGTGCGTGAAATTCGTCCGACGGTTCATCCCAGCAAGCGTCGGCGAGTTCGTCCGCTGACAACTCGTGGAGAATGTAGCCATAGCCGATCCACTAGGTCGATCTCTGGTGCAGCGCCACCCGATTCCAATCTTCCCACATATGACGTGGTGATCTGGGCTAGACGAGCAAGCTCAGCTTGCGTCATTCCCCGTGATCGGCGGAGTTCTCGCAACCGTACTGCGAACTGCCCGACAAATTCGGCGTGTTGGGTTCGTGGCCTGCGTTTTGACGTAGCGCACCCCCGTATTGGTTTCGCCCAATTCGGAGTTGCGTCTACATTTACTAAAGTAGTTCTTGACACGCTCTTTAGTGGTAGTACATTGAGGGGTGTCCGTTCTCATCATCTACATGCGGACGGTCGCAAGCACACTCGGAGGCAACGATGATGCGACAAGCCTTGCTCCGTGCTTCATGCATGCTCCTGCTCAGCGTCGCATTCACCGCTGTGGTGTTCGGTCGCAAATGGACTGACTCGACGGGGCGTTTCTCCATCGACGGAGAATTTGTCGCCCTGAAAGATGGTATCGTCACCATCAGGCGGATTGATGGCAAATCAGTGCGAGTGTCATTGGAAAAGTTGAGCAACGTGGACCAAGAGCACGTTCGAGACGTGGCTGATGGACCAGACACCGCCTCTCCGTTTGAACAAGAGTCTGCGATCCCGTCGGACAGGGCAACTGAAGGCACCGCAACACTGACCATCGTACTTGCAGAGGGCGTTGGCACTAACGAAGACGAGGCTCTCAAGGATGCGTTTCGCAATGCTGTGCGTCAGGTGGTTGGGGCGGTCGTCGACGCAGAGACGCTCATCAAGAATGACGACGTAGTCGAAGACAAGGTACTCACATATAGCGGTGGTCTGGTTAAGACGTGGCGAGAACTGCCAGGCTCGAAGCGGCAACAAGCATCACTCGTGCGTCTGAAGATCTCGGCGGAGGTCGAACGCCGCAGCGTAATCACGAAACTCAAGGCAGCGAACATCACGGTGAAAGACGTAGACGGCAAAGGTCTGTTCGCCGAGATCGTCACCGAATTGGATGCTGCCAAGGACGCAAGATCCTTGCAGCAAGCTGCATTGAAGGGCTTCCCTGCAAACGTCGTCGTCGCCGAGGCGTCAGAGCCAAAGGCAAAAGTAATTGGAGAGCGAGAAGTCGAAATCATCTTTCAACTTTCAATCTCCGTCGATGTCTCCAAATACGACCTATTTCAAAAGAGACTAATCGATGTTCTGGACCACACAGCCTCACCGAAAGGCCAGGTGTCACTTGTCTCGAACCGAGGGGAGCAATTGAGCGAATCCGACCGCAACCACCTCGCTTACAGTTTTCGAACGGATCTTGCCTACTCACGATTCGAGGACACCGAACTTCAAACGGAGCTACTCGGAAACGGCGGCGATAATTTGTTCGAGCCTGGTCTGCTGAGAATCCTTCCTGACAACGTGTTTTTCCCGCAGTACGATCCGCAGGGAACTGCCTTTGGGCGAGCGTGGTTCAAGAAGGGAGTGAATTTCGATCCAGACCGAAAGGCGATCATTGCCGTAAACACTAGTCGCACGCAACTCCACGATCGAACGAACTGGAACTGGTATCACGTCGATGCTCCCGTGGGCATTGAGCATTTGGGCGTCGCTGTCCGATCAAACCTGCTAGCTGACGATGGTACCGCAGTCGCCAGTGACGTAGTATCGCTGCGAATTGCACCGAGCCTTGTGCTGTCCACTCACCCCTACCAAGACGAATATCGTGATGCGGTCATCGCCTACATTTCACCTTATTTTTTTGAGGGACGGAATTATACAAACTCCATCCGCCTTCTCCGCAAACTCACGCTGACCCCCGCTGAAGTGAAGACGATCAAGTCTATTCGTTGCGTCGTAGAATCAGTCGATTCCGTGTCGTCGGATCGGTTTTCATCCATAGTGTCGGGTAAGTGACAGCGCTAAGCCTGAGAGACGTCTCTAACTAACTAGTTCTGGTGCTCGTGCGGAGGGGCATTACCTCGTCCTGCGAGCCTAGGTCAACCACTTTGGGAGGTATCCAATGTCCCGCTCTTGTTTATCAGGTGGCGTTCTCTGGCTAACTGCATTTCTCACCATCAGCTTGTCGATAGCAACAGCCAAAGCAGGCGACGATGACGGGCCCTCGACCCAAGAGAAGCTAGAAAGACTTGTCGCACTGGGGCCGGGTGTCCATCAGATCAAGAAGGACAGGAAAGGGAGAATCATTTCATGCGTAGTCGTTGGCCAGTCACCCATCAGTACCGTTCTTGGTAAAGCAAAGGGTGTTGAGATGGCTCGCAGCAAAGCCGACCTTGCCTGCTCAGCGTCCTTTGTGAAATGGCTAAAGGAGGAAGTGACCGTCTATCAGACTTCCGATGGGGAAAGCATTATTCTGATCGAAGGAACTGAATCAGCAGATGGTGACACCCTTGTCGAATCGGGCAAGGCCATCGAGAAGGAATCAACGAAGATGGAGTCGGTTTCCAAAGGAATTGTGCGGGGACTGCAAGTGATTCACAAATACGTGAACGGCGAAGACAAAACGTACACTCTTGTCAAAGGCTGGAAGGCTGATTCGGCGGATGGCGTTAAGAAAGTTGCGTCCGACCTTGCTGACGATGGTGTGGAGAGTTCTAGCGGCTCGAACAAGAAGACGTCAAAATCCAAGCGAGCTGACAAGAGGATCGAAAGCGACAGCGCCACCTCCGACGATGCCGACGATTTCTTGAACTGACACCAGTTGAAGTACCAGATTCGGCGTCCAGCGTCCGTATCCCGATCGCAAAGGAGCCGCACGTATGAGAATGTGGTCGCTGGAAGGGTGTGTCGGTGTCGTCGTTTTGCTGCTAAGCCTTGCAAATGCGGAGGAGGGTTTGCCGATCAATCTCGGTGGACCACGCAAAGTAACGGCTACGGTTGCAGACCACGACGGACATTACGATGTAACGGTACGTATGGTTCCCGTGCAGTGCTTTGATCCGGGGTTGAACGCTCGGGTCAATCGAGCGAAGGCCGAAGGCTTTGCAATTGAAGCACTCGCCAGGCACCTCGCTGGAGAAGCACCAGGTAGGGTTCGGCTCAGCGTCAGCGGCATGAGAACGATCGACACCAGTTTGGATGGTAACCGTTTCCGACTTACGCTTCGTGTGACCCAAAAGTCACTCGTACTGCAGCCCGCTGCTGAACGGTCGCAAGAGACGGCGCCAAGTGCTATCGGTGAACGGAAGGAATCAACAGTGCCGTCATCACTGTTTTCGGTGAAAGGAGACTATTCAGCCACACTCCACGAATTGCAGGACGCACTGAAGACGGAAGTGCCTTCTGTGCCAGCTGGCACGGAATCAACAGACGAGTTTTTCCGTGCCGTTGCCAACAGCGAAGAGCTGGCCGAGGAACGCTTTCAAGCATTGCGAGCAGATATCTTGGTCAACAAGCTGCTGCTCAAGCTCGAAAGACAAGAGTTATGCGATCTGTTGCAAGCTGCCCATGACGAATTCTTGCAAGAACTTCGTAGGCGAGTGGAAGCCGCTGATTCGAAGGCCGTGTACGAGGAGTAACTACACTATGCATTTCTTAGGAACATTCATTGTCGCATTAATCCTCGGGAGCGGCGAGTTAGAACGCCACTTTTCGGAGATAGAAATTGAGAAAGCATTCGTTAGGTACCTAACGCCCCACCGTCTGTTGATGGAAACATCCGGAGCCAAGATCATTCGACTTCCCAAAGGTCGCACTGTCGTCATCGCCGTGGCTTCGACGGCGATCAAGGATGACTCTGCTCAGGATCGGTTGCGAGCGGAGAGGGTGTGCCGAATAAAGGCACTGGCAAACGTCGTGGCAGAAAGGCAAGGCATTCAAGTTGCACATGCCGAGCAACTAAACGAGAAGTCCGTCGTAATCTTTGACGGGGACACGGAGCAAGGAACGAGTGTGTCCGAGCTGCTGGAGATCACCAAAGCGAGCGTCGAGGGAGTGGCAAAAGATATGCCGGTGGTCGGACGCTGGAAGTCGAAGCAAGGAGACATCTTCTACTTAGCCATCGGAGCCGTCCTCGATAAGGACGGGAACTCCGTGGGAGCAAAGGGAACTGATTGACCCAAATTCGCTTCAGCCATCGCTTCTCAGTTTCCCGCACTCATTCTCTTAGAGCGCATTTCAAAACCAGCGTTCGCTTGCGGCGAAAGCATTATTTGCAACGATTTCAATGCTTTCACCACCAAGATTTGGGGTTTGAAATGCCTTCTAGTCTCCACGTCGATCGCTGTTAGCCAGCCTTCCCACAACAACCGGTGTCCAAGCACACTAAGTGGCCAAGAGCCAGGATCTTCGGCTGAAATGTGCTTCCGACGATAACTTTTCTACCTGTTGAAGCCGTTCACGAAGCGGACATCAGCCAGCTCGAAGTGTAGGCAAAATCTGGTGACCACCGACATCAATCTTGTACTTTGATCTCTGTTCCACGCCCCCCAAGGCTGCCTTGCAAAAGCGGTGGAGCAGTTTCAGCGATGACAAGTCGTAGACCGATTCCCTGCCTGCTCTTTTGCTGTCTCCCAGCGACAGTTCCCTGCTTCATAATTCTTGTCATTGTCGATCCGACCAAGCGAGTGTTTCGTTGAAGGGGCAGTGCCAACGTCTTCGAGAAACATTTCGAATGAGTCGTTCCATCGATCGCAAACGGTGATTCCTCTGCCGAATAGCGATGAGCATTATGGCGGCGGTCATCAGAGCATCTCGCTTTCATTGCGAGCCAAGCTCGATATTCTTTTGTTCCGCATCGACCGTGTTTGCGGTTTGCCGTGATTTCGCCAGGTTGAATTGTCAAAGTCTTTTGTGGCGACCATCCGTGATTGATTCTGGCGAGAAGTGTGCCGTAGTTGATTCCGAGTTCTTCCGACCACATTCGCAGTGGCTTGGTTTTTCCTCTGTAAGTCAGTGTGCGTCGCATGGTGTTACCTCTGATCTGGTTTGTGTCAGAGGTATTTATGCAGCTTGCCAACGAAAACGCCCCTTGTTCGTAAACAGATTGAACAAGGAGCGAATGCGACGGGTAATCGCCATGTCGAAGGTAATAGAGTAAGGCTGGATCGATTCTGTCGGAGATTGTGAAAATATTTTTACATTCGTGATTGTGATGCAGACTGCTCGTTCGTCGACTACTAACTTCACATCTGTTTATGTTTTTTTTAAACACCTGCGAGCAGTAGTTCTTTGCCGCAGGCGAAAAGCATTAATTTGCTGCGCCAGCAGCATTTTCCGAAGCGCAAGTGAGCGAAAGCGAACGAGCATCGGACAAACAACACTCCAGTTGAACAACAGCAAAGCGGCGACTTACCTTACTAGTTACTAGTAAGATAACCCGCCGAATTTAGCCCTTGATTGTTGCTCCATCTTTTAGTCGAACCGTATGTCCTTTGCAGTCGATCTTCTGTTTGTGGTAGTTCTTGAATCTTGCCAAGTGTTCACGACCTCGTCGCATATTAAAATTAAGCTCCTTGCATATTTCTGCGTTACTAGTCGAACCGCAATCTTGTAATTTTCTGCACGCTACCTGGCTGTATCGTTCGTAGGCGTCAGCGCAATCTCGTCTCAGAGACCGCCGCATTTCAAACAATTCACTCGCCGTGAATTGTTGAAATGTCCAATCCTTGATTTCACAATTCGTGATGACATAGACTACACAGTCATTTTGCAGCGGTCTCAGTCGTCCAATCGCTTGTGAAATCTCAGCAGACACCAAGAACTCTTGAATTGAACGAAGGTGCTGGTCTTCATAGCCCATGTTCCCTGCGACAAAACACTCTTCGACCCTGTCACGTCTTTCATACTTTGACTTCGGCAGTCCCTCGAATCCATATATTGCTGACGCAAGCTCCCAGATCGTGGCTTCGTCTTTGTATGGAGTTCCAAGAACGATCAACGACTTGTCACTAAACGTATGACCCCGACAGGGAAAATTGAACAGACCGCCAACTCGATCTCTACTTTTCAGCAACTTCACCAGATCAAACTCAGGAGACGGATCACGAATTGCTTTCTTGAAGGTAATGATCGGCGTTTTGTCATACTTTTTTAGGATCTGATCGATAACTTGAGCAAGCCAACATGGATTCGTTTTCCGATGACTCGCAACTTGCTTCGCAATGAAATTACGTGAGACATCGTAGTCCATGATCTGAATGATTTGTCCCTTCTGTTCGGCTGCATCTGGTTCATAGATTTTGATATGCCAGTTTGGGGCAACTGCTCGGATCAACTCTTCGTTCGCTGTCGCATGTGAACGGCGTTTGAAAACGCCAGCGCTTGGGCGGGGATTCGAGTGCAATCGCGAATCGGCGGCGGCCTTGTCTTATCTCGTAGGTTTGTGAGTGGTTTTTGGAACCAATGGGCTCACAGATGTGCGGGGGATCGGGTGTTCAAGGACATGGAGAAATGGGTCGAGATTCGACGGCGCGTACTGGGCAAAGAGATTAGTAAGCGGCAAGCGTGCAAGGATTATGGCATCCCCTGGCGGACGCTCCAGAGAATTCTGGAACATGTCGAGCCGCCTGGGTATCAGCTCAAGCAGCCACGCGCGAAGAGGAAGCTAGATCGGTTTATGCCGATTATTCATGAGATCCTGGAGCGGGATCGCCAGGCTCCCAGGAAGCAGCGGCACACGGCGCAGCGCATCTTCGATCGTCTCCGTGTCGAACATGACTACGACGGCGGCTATACGATCGTGAAGGATGCGGTGCGTGCTTGGAAGCATGGTCAGGCGGAAGTCTTCTTACCGCTGAGCCATCGCGCGGGTGAAGCTCAAGCGGACTTCGGCGAAGTCACCGTAGTCCTCAACGGCAAGACGACGAAGGCTGCATTCTTTGTCATCACGTTGCCCTACAGCGACGCGATCTTCTGTCAGGTGTTTCCCCAGGAATGCACGGAGACGTTTCAAGAAGGTCACTGCCGGGCCTTTGAGTTCTTTGGCGGCGTGCCGCGTCGCATCAGTTATGACAACAGCAAGATTGCCGTCTTGAAGATCGTGGGTGGTCGCGGACGGGAAGCGACTCGCGAGTTCTTGAGACTGGAGAGTCACTATCTGTTCGAGCATCACTTCTGCCGCGTGCGGCGTCCCAATGAGAAAGGGCACGTCGAGAACTTGCTCGGCTTCGCGCGTCGCAACTTCTTAGTGCCGATCCCGGAAGTAGGGAGTTTGGAAACGCTTAACGCGCAGCTGATCGAACACTGTCGTCGGGATCTGCAGCGGCAGTTGCGTGGCAAATCGGCGACGAAGGAAGCGTTGTTACTCGAAGAGCAAAGTGCTCTGTCGGAGATTCCTCGTCAGGCGTTTGAATCACGACGCATTCAAACCGCCAAGGCCAGTTCGCTATCGCTGGTTCGCTTTCATGGCAACGATTACTCGGTTCCCACGGCTTATGCTCATCATCAGGTGACGGTGGTTGGCGGCATCGAAGAGGTTCGCATCGCCGTTGGCAATCAACTCGTGGCTCGGCATCCGCGTCACTGGGGGAAGGAGCATACAGAGTTCAATCCGATTCATTACTTAGCTTTGTTGGAACGTAAGCCTGGGGCCTTTGATTACGCTCGTCCCTTGGAAGATTGGCAATTGCCGGAGTGCTTCGCGGTACTGCGTCGTCGCCAGGAAACCGTGCTGAAGAACCTCGGCACACGCGAATTCATCAAGGTGCTGCGACTGTTGGAGCAGGCCACGTTATCGCAGTTGACCGCCGCAGTGGACTACGCGTTATCGATCGGTGCCAAGAGTGCCGATGCGATTCAGCTGATCCTGCGTTCTCAGCAAGAGCCGCCGGTCGACTTGTTCTGTCTGGATGGCCGTCCTCACTTGCAGGGAGTTCGCGTACCGCTTCCCGATCTCGGGGCCTATCAATCCTTGCGAGTGGGAGCCTAGCCATGAAACCCCAAGAAACCAAAAGCACCCTCTTACTGAAGCATCACCTGAAAGCATTGAAGCTGCCCACGATGCACAGCGAATGCGAGAAAGTCGCGGCCCGCTGTGCCCGCGAGAACGTGGATCACTTGGGCTTCCTTCTGCAACTCTGCGAATTGGAACGCATCGATCGCGAGAAGCGAGCGTCCGAGCGTCGCCTGAAAGATGCCAAGTTCCCCAACACGAAAACGTTGGAGAGCTTCGACTTCGCCGCGCAGCCGTCAATCAACAAGCTGCTTGTTACCGAGCTGATGCGTGGCGCGTATCTCACTCAGCGAGAGTCGATCATCTTGATTGGCAACGCCGGGACGGGCAAGACGCACTTGGCAACGGCGTTGGGCGTCGAAGCGTGCGGCCAAGGCAAGCGAGTTCGCTTCTGGCGCGTCACCGAACTGATCACGCATCTGATCGAAGCGCGTGAAGAACGGCAGTTGTTACGCTTGAAGAACCAACTCGCCAAGCTCGATCTGTTGATCCTGGACGAGTTGGGATACGTGCCCGCCAGCAAGTTGGGCGCGGAACTGTTATTCGACATCATTAGCACGGCTTACGAGCGGACGAGTCTGATCGTGACGACGAACCTGCCGTTCGAGAATTGGACCGAAGTACTGGGCAGTGAGCGGCTAACGGGCGCCACGCTTGACCGGCTCACGCACCGCTGTCACATCCTGGAAGCCAGCGGCGAGAGTTACCGCCTGGCCGACGCTCGTCGTCGTCAAACCCCAAAAACCTCGCACAATCGCGCGAAACAAATCGGGGAATCAACTCGTAAATCCAAGGGAGTTTAAGCTGCTGCGTCCGCGCAAGACCTGTGAGGGGTCTTGCGGGCCGCTCAGCCAAATTACAATAAGAAACAACAAATCGGGCGCTAGCCTTTTCAACCGCCCAAGCGCTGGCATTTTCAAACGCCGTTCACAGTCGCATCAAGAATGAACACTTCCTTGTCTTCTGGAAGTGGGTGCTTGGCACGAAACCTAACATTAATCACGTCACCATCAGCGCTTGGAATTCGTTCAAATAGAACGAAGCCCTCTCCTTGCTGCGTCAGCAAGGAGAGGGCGGAGTCATAAAGATTCGAGATGTGCCGATTGGCTTGCTTGAAGGCTTGTTTGTTCAGCCAGGTCACTAGTGCTGGAGACTTCTTGATATTGAAATGCTTCAGTTCATCAGGAACTTTGAATGGAGTGAACTTCAGCAGCCTTCCGCTTTCGTCTTGCGTTGCGGCAAAGTCGTCCGCCCTCGAATTCAACCAACTGACCATCTCCAACAGCAGCTCAATGTGTTCCTTTAATTGTTTGTTCGCTGTTTTTCTTCGTTCAGCAAGCAGGTTGCTCCATGCGATCCAGTTGCCAATGTTGCTGGACTGAGGAGCAAGAAGCAGATCGAGACAGTTTTCATCGAAGATGACAGTAGGTCGAGTCTCGTTCCCGTAGGATTCGTAAAAGTCATCATGAGTGTGGTAGATGGCGGCACAGCAAATCTGGTCAGCGTTCTCAAGATTCGAAAAGGCGAGTAAGTAACCGCAGTGCTTTGGGCCAATCTTGCATTGTTGACAAGGCAATCCGTGGCTCGGCTGAAAGCCTCTTCTCGATGTGGCTTCATATTCATTGGGATGCGGGCAAGGTGATTCCCTTAAAACTGGCATCCTCGCAGCATTGCCGCCGAAGTTCGTAAGCGTCTTGAGATGAGTCGTTGCTAACTGGTTCTCCAGTGTCAAAATGATGGCTCTTAGTTTGTATTCAGCAATCGATTTGCAGATCCCGTATGTCTTACCAAGCCCTGGCGCACCTTTCACGATGTGAAGCGTTTTCGGTTGAGGCTGGCGAGACAGCTCTTGTTCGAAATAGCTGCTCAGTGAACTGCGTGCGTCTTCGAGCGATGATGTTGGTGCCTTCGTAATTGTCGCTGTGGGAACGCCGATTCTTCTGCTGTGAGGGCGACCATGAATTGCACCCGCATCCTTTTCAAATCTCTTGAAAATTTCGAGCCAAGTTTTACCAGTTAGTGCTTCCATCACTTTGAAGAAGAGATGATTCACACTAGTCGAGAAATCTCGCAGTACGCCGTTATTAATGTTGAAGACACCAGATGGATGGTCGTCATCCCTTCCGCCTCGAAGAGCGGAAGGGACGAAACATGGGATGTTACCGTTAATATCTGGCTTGGGTGCGGCAAACTCGATGCCTGCGTCTCTGGCTATGTTCAACAAATCGTGATAACGCAGCACGTAGTCGAGGTTATCTCGATAGAGGAAAGATTGCTTTGCTGTTGATCGCTGCTTAGGTTCGGTTGTGTTGCCCTTCTTGTTGATGTTTTCCAGGTAATACTCGACAGCCTGTTGTGGCAATGGTGGCGGTGGAACGTCGAATGGATTAATAATCCATTCGTAACTGAGCTTGGCTTCGGGATGTGGCGACGGTGGTAGAACGGATTGATGGCGACCAGTACGGAACTCGATTATTAATTGATCAGTCTTGAGGTAGCCGACATCGTTGTGTGCCTGAAAAATGCGGTGCTTGCCTCGACGTGATTGGTAATAGGGGAAGTCGATGCCTTCACACAAGTCATCGAGAATCATTTCACCTTCTGGAGTATCGGCTTCCAGGTCGATCAATTGTGATCCGCCAAGATTCAGACCGATACCCAGTTTCCAGTTCGACTCGATCATTGATTTGATCGAGTTAGCGTCGGGCTTAAAGTCGGGCCAACCTTTGAAGCATGGATTTTTGCCAATGACTGGCACAAGCCACCAGTCGAGATTATTAACGTAACTCTCAGCAGCTTCGATTCGGTTATTAACTATCGCTTCGGTCATCGTTCAATCTCTTCAATCCAGCAACGATCAACGCTGCCGTCGCATCATCTACAGTCCATGCGATGACATTGCCAGTTCCGTTAATAATTTCGTGTCCAGTTGTTCCTGACCGACGTGCCCAATACTCGCCGACCAACCACGATGTTGATTTCTTTGATGCGGTTCGTTCATTGGTGTGATTTGAAGCCATCTTTCCAACCTTTCCCAAGAGTGAAGCAGGACGAAGATTGTTGGGGGTGTTGCTGCGTTATTACTTTGGGGCATAACTGCCCTGTAGCATTGAAGGGATTAACAGAACGATAGCCCTGCTTTGGACTCGTTAATAATTGCCGCCAGACGGGACCCCTTCCTCCTCGATCGATCGAGGAGGAAGGGCAGAGCCGAATTTTTCACAGTGAAAAGTCAGATCGCAGACTGCAACTCTTGCGAACACGGGAGTGTCGCCAAGAGTTGCGGCAGTTTGTCGATTAGCACTTCGATGTTTGTGGCAATTTCCATTTGCTCTTGTTTCGATTCAGGCCAAGCGACCTTCAACTCATCAACGTCCTCTGTGACTAATGACACGACCTTGTCAGTCAATTCCTTGACTTGCCACGGCAAATCTTTGCGAAGAGTTTCTTTGATGGAGTCAGAACGTGACCACATGTCATCCATGTTGTCATCTGCTGGATCGACATCGTCGTCAGGCTCTTCGGGTGTCGCCCATGACGGTGTTTCTCCCTCTTCGTTTGCGGGCGGTGTCGGCTTCGGTTCCCGCCGACTCTTCTCCTTCTCATCAGTCTTCTCTTTCTCGACCACCTTTTGCTTTCTTGCTTTATGTGGATCACACCCAGATTGTTCGTATGCCTCACTCAGAGTGAGTTGCTTGAGCCGTTCACTCGATTCATTTTCTGAATGAGACACGAAGACTTGGACGTACCGACTGACTGTGGAATCTGAGATTGTAAGATGTTCCTTTTTCCAGTCGGTGAAGAGAACGCCGTCCTTCTTGCAACGCTCTTTGGCAAGGACCAGGGTTTTACCCATCAGCCATGCATCGAATGCCATTCTTTCTTCGAGGTGAGACACAAAACGGCCAAGACGATCTAATGTCCAGCTTGATGTTGGTGTTGATTCGTTTGTTGTCATTCTTTAGTTCCTTTATTAATGGAAAGATGAGTTCCATCCTTGTGATAATTCATCCAGATCACTTCCGTTCGATCTGATGACCTCCCAGAGACAGTGCATCGCACATCGAATTCGAGGCACCTCCAATCTGCGAAGTACCGCTCGTACAAGTTGCTCCGATATCCAGAGACCATTGCCGTTCCTTGAATAAGCTGAAGGCGTTCTAGCAACTCAACGTGGTGCTGCTCTGTCATTTCGTGGCTGTAGAGTCGTCTGTTTCGACGAGTGCTCGGCAAATACGGCGGGTCCAAATAAAAAAAGGTATCGGCACTTTCGTAACGCTGGAGGATGTCCTGCCACGCCTGATGTTCCAAGACCACTGTTCGAAATCGCCTAGCAACTCGCTCGATGTGATGAACGCAGCTGTCCCAATTGCGTCTATTGCATGAAATTCGGAATCCACCTGAGGTGGCAATCGCTGGGTCGCCACCGCTGAATCCGCTGTTCGATGCAGTCAAAAAAGCCCAAGCTCTAGTGAGCGGATCGCCTGATTGCGATTGCAGAATTTTGAGACACTCGGCGTACTGTTGACGACTGTGCGGAGTGTGCTGCACCATGAAGCCCAGCTTTCGTCTTGCTTTGCCGTCCCGCAGAACACGGTAGAAGTTAACGATATCCCTATGGAGATCGTTGAAGACTTCTTCCACTGAACGGGGCTTATTGAAGATGTCGCTGCCCGAACCACCAAACACGGAGACGTATCTAACGTGATTCGGGATGTGCGGAATGAGCCTCCGCATCAGGCGAGCTTTCCCACCAAACCAAGGAAATGGCGCTGCTACACGCCGTGAGCGTCGAGTTTTTCGTGTCATATCGCTACCTCTCAAAACAAACGGGGGATTTCTGTTCGGAGACGGCGCAAAAAAAGACCCTCTCCGCATCCTTTTGATACGAAGAGGGTCTTGTGACTCTCTTGCTATAGGCAGCGACTGATCGCCGCTGATTGATATGAAATATTCGGATTTCGTTACGCCCATATCATAGCGAATTTGTTCGCAAAATGCCATCGCAAATTTGGCATTTGCAAGAACACGTGCTCGTGTGAGAGAACCCCACAGATGTTGTTAGGTGGCGAATGAGTTTTATGCCTAAATCGTTCAACTCGTCTTCGACAATATTAGCCGCAGTCGGAAGCCGACAGTGAGAGCAGCGTGATACATAAACACTCTTCAAGTCAAACACACTGGTTGAATGTTGTTTGAATTAGTCGAATTCGAATCGGATGATGTCACACCACGAACAATTGATGGATGTCGTGCAGTCCCCACTCTGTACCAGCACGTAGTTCACAACTGACTTCAATATTCGTCAAACACGATCTGATCGATGCCCAGATCACTCTCTAGCCACTTGATTGCCACTCCAATTCGTTCATTCGGCGTGTCTTTGTAATGCCGCTGGGCAACACTAGAACCTGAGTGACCGAGAAAATAATCAGCGACTGACTGGTGGTCGGGGTGAGCTTCTAGCCGAGTTGCGGAAGTTTTGCGCAAATCCTTGAGTGTCCTGTTAAACCCCTCTAATTCCTTCCTTTGCAACAAGCGAAACCATGCAGATTTGACGTTGTCAATTTTCTTGAATGCCTCACCGTCGAGAAACTCTCTCACAAGCGGCATTCCATTGTCATTGACGATGACGAGCTCTTTGTGCTTGCTCTTGTGGCGTTTCAACAAGCGAAACGTCTCTTTCCAAAGAGGATAAGTGACGGTAGGGACGTTCTCGAACTGTTGGGTTTTCGATCGCCTACGCTGAATTGTTTCCTGTTCCCAATCGACTTCAGTGTGCTTCAGATCAGAAATATCCTTTTGCGTCATGCCGCAGTTCAGCATTAGCAGGATGAATAAGCGTGTTCGTACTTCGGCTTGGGCAAATAGCAATTCCACTTCTTGGTTGGTCAGCGTCTGAACTTTCTGCACGCCAACCTTGAATCCCAATTGACGATTGCTGAAGTTGCGTGGGAGTTGATCTAGTGCTTCAACATCATATAGATATTGAATGAACTGCTTTGCATCTGACCAGTAGTCTCGACAGTAGCTTGCCGACCATTCGTTTTTTTGGTCGAGGTGACTGTGATAATTGATTAAAACTTGTCCGTCGATATCGTTCACTGGGCGATGTTGTCCAACGAAGTTTGCGAAGTATGTCGTCGAGCGGCGAAGTGAGTCGTATCGTCCAGGGTTCAGTTTGCCCAACTCGATTCTTGACATGTTGTATGTATGAAACTTGCCCAGCCAGTGCTCAATGCGTTCACGCCGATCGACAGCGACAGTTTCCAGATTGAACCAAGGCTTTTCGTCGACGGGGTTCAATGCTCCCCGCTCATTATGGAGTGCATTCATCCGAGCGTTTAGGTCGGATTGCGCAAGGGGGGCCTTGGATGCTTCATCGAACAACTCGTCTATTCGTTTATCAACTTCAGCTAGACGTTTGATGTTGTGCTTTTGGCTATAGGCGTCGTCCAACTCCTTTTTCTTTGCCCGCCACCAAGCGTTGGCTTGTATCTGGCTCCCAAGTTTGGTCGGGGATGCTCCGAGTTGATGCGGGCTGACACCGTACAACTTCCCTCGATAGCGCTTCTGCCATCGCTTCTGGCTCGTCCAGCCCATGAGTGGCTTTGCCATTTTGTAGACTCCTGGGGATCAACTTGTAGACTGATTCGCTTCCCGAATCCTACCTTGAATCACCCCCGTGAGAAGGACTAAAAGTCTACAAAATCGTCTACATCACTGAGAGTCTACAGTTGAGCGCAAAGCAAAAGCCACTGTAAGATGTTACATTACAGTGGCTTACGATGTGGGCGGTATTGGATTCGAACCAACGACCTCCACGATGTCAACGTGGCGCTCTAACCAACTGAGCTAACCGCCCGATCAATTTTTCATTCACCCAACGAGCTTAAACAGCTCGTTTTTGTGATTCAAGAACCTGATAATGGTGCCGCTAAAAACCCAACACACCACTCTTGTGCCACCATCCTACTACCACTTGCCCATGTCGGCAACGCCTCGTGCAAAGGACTCGATAGGACTAAAAACACCCCTTCAAGAGGAAGAACAGTCCGAAGAGAACGATGAAGCCAAAAACGAAGCCCCAAAATCCTGGGGGATCGCCGTCGGCGTATCCTGGCTCCGGCATCGGAAGGCTCCGTTCATTTGGGTGTGAGCAGCAAGTCGTGAACTCGAACCACGGGATCGTCGCGTTTGTTGATGAAACTCTCAGCGCCATCTACAAGCTTTTGGGCGATGTTCTTTAGTTCTTCGGTCGACAGTCCCATCAACCGCGGCGAAGTCGGTTGCAGCATGTCAAACAACCGGCGAGCCCGTGTTGCATGGCGCGCGACGCCGATCGCGCTGCCTTCACGCGCCTTAACACAGGCCGCTGCGAGCTTGATCAAACCTTTCGTGAAATCGGCGATGGTGCCTTCTCGTCCGGCGGCATTCCAAACGGCCTCCCAGGCTTCGTGCGATTCCCAGTAAAAACCGTGATTGAAAAGATCGATGCCACGCACGTAAGCGTCGCAGGACCTCCAGCGGCGAGGGTCGAAGTTGACAATTTCCCCGCGTGCTTCGCCGAAGCTATGGCCATTCGGATCTCGTATTGGGTGCGGAAACTTACCGGGCACATATGAATATTCAGGCATTGGCACGGTGGGAAGCAGGACGGGAATGTTGCTCATCGAAACTCCTGAGGTACGATAGTGGCTCATTGTATGCTGGATTACGATCGATACGCCAACGGAGAAGGCAGGAATGGACCAACGACGAGTTCTCATCACCGGTGTCAGTCGCGGATTGGGTCGAGCGATGACAGACGAGTTCATTCGGCTTGGCCATCTCGTAATTGGCTGTGCCCGTTCACAATCAGCCGTCGCCGAGTTGTCGGAGCGATACCCGCGACCTAACCGGTTCGACGTCGTTGATGTGAGTAACGATGATCAGGTCGGGGCGTGGGCTAACTTAGTGCTCCGAAACCTTGGAGCCCCGGACTTGCTTCTGAACAACGCTGGAGTCATCAACGATAACGCTTCGCTGTGGAATGTACCACCGAGTGAGTTCTCGAAAGTCGTTGATGTGAATGTCAGAGGCGTCTATCACGTCATCCGTCATTTCGTTCCCGCGATGATCGAGCGCGAGACGGGTGTGATCATTAATTTCAGCTCTGGTTGGGGACGGTCGACATCGCCCATGGTTGCTCCGTACTGCGCAACGAAGTGGGCGATCGAAGGTCTGACCCGAGCATTGGCCGAAGACTTACCTTACGGTATGGCAGCGATCCCTCTGAATCCAGGAATCATCCACACCGACATGCTCGACACTTGCTTTGGTAAGAATGCGACTGCCTATCCCCGAGCCGAACAGTGGGCGAAAAAAGCCGTTCCGTTTTTGCTTGACTTGGGTCAGGAGGATAACGGCGATCCGCTGACTGCGCCGAGTTAAGTAAAGTGTCGCTGGATGGCGTTTGAGGCTTTTCATGCTGCGTGTCTCAAGGGCGGGTCGCTCGGCGAGCGACTGCCACAAATTAGACTGCGAGTCGCTCGGCGAGCGACTGCCACGAATTGGACTGTGGGGCGTTTTGCGAGCGACGGTCACGAATTGGTTTCATGACACAACAGTTGTTACATCCCGCGGCCTTGGATGAATCCGCACTGCTCTCCATGTGTGAACTGCGCCGACAGCGTCGGAGCGGCCCGGGTGGCCAACATCGCAATAAAGTCGAGACGGCCGTTGTTATCACACACCAGCCGACGGGGATCCAGGGCGAAGCCTCCGAACGACGCAGCCAGGAACAGAATCGGAGGGTCGCGATCCGGCGACTGCGGGTGAACTTGGCGATCGGCCATCGAACCGCTTGCGTCGCCGAAGCATATCGACCGAGTGAACTTTGGCGACAACGATGTCGAAGTCAACGCATATCTGTAAATCCCGCACACGAAGAATTTCCGGCAATCCTGGCCGAAGCGATGAATCTACTTGCGGCGTGCGGGTGGCAAACGAAAGAAGCGTCCGGCCATCTCGGGTGTTCGCCCACGCAGTTGCTCAAGCTTCTCCAACACGAGCCGCGGGCGTACACCGAGTTAAACCAGCAACGATCGGCAATCGGGCTGCGGCCGCTCCGCTAACGCTGCGTTTTGCTGAGTGAAGTCGACGTGCAGCGCCATAAACGTCCCACTCGCCGACTATGCACCTGTCGGGTAGGATGGCGGGTTGCCGAATTACCGCAAAACGCCAAAAGAGTTCCTCCCTTGAGCAATGTCGTCAAGTTAGAATCCAAGCTCGCAGAGACCAAGTCGAAAGGCTCCTACGCTTTCGTGAGTCTTGGTTGTGCGAAGAATCTGGTCGACAGCGAACGAATGCTCGGGCTGCTGAAGCTTGACGGATACGATTTGGTAGCTGACCCGGATGGCGCCGACTTTGTGATTGTAAACACGTGCGGCTTTATCGAGCAGGCACGCGACGAATCGTTCGCATCCATCGACGAAATGTTGGCATTGAAACGGCAAGGCCGGACGCGCGGTGTCATCGTTTCCGGTTGTTTGGCCGAGCGACAACGCGAAGATTTATTGAGAGATCGTCCCGAAATTGATTCGCTTGTCGGTGTCTTTGGTCGCGAGGAGGTGACCAGGGTCGCCGATCGCCTCCTCGGAAACCTCGAGGAACAAAGACTCGTCTTTCGGCCCGCTCCGATTCGTGCGCTGCCCGACACAAGTCGGTTGCGAATCACACCTCGGCATTTTGCTTACCTGAAAATCTCGGAAGGCTGCGACCGGCTGTGTACTTTTTGTGCGATTCCAAAGATGCGGGGCAAGCACGCCACGAAGCCGATGGAAGAAGTGATTCGGGAAGCGAAGGAGTTGGCTGCGGATGGCGTTCGTGAATTGATCATCGTGGCCCAGGACACAACTTACTACGGAATGGATCTCTACGGTGAACCGCGACTAGCCGAATTGCTCGAACAGCTTGATGAGATCGACGGGATCGACTGGATTCGCTTGATGTACTTCTACCCGATGTACATCACCGACTCGTTAATTGATGTACTCGCCAATGCCAAAAAGATCTTGCCGTACATTGATATGCCTTTGCAGCATATCAATGACAATATGCTCCGCCGGATGTCTCGACGTGTGACCCGCGAGCAAACCGAAGCATTAATCCAAAGGCTGCGTGAGGGCATTCCTGATCTGACTCTGCGTACGACGCTTATCACGGGATTTCCGGGCGAAACGGAAGCCGAGTTTGAGGAACTGGTTGAGTTTGTCGAGCAACAGAAGTTCGACCACATGGGAGTGTTTACCTATTCCTTCGAAGCGGACACGCCCTCAGGGCGTCTCCCTGATCATGTCTCGGAAGCGATCAAAGAAGAACGTCGCGAGCGTTTGATGGCGGCTCAACAGCCGATTGCATTCGAACGCAGTCAGGCTCACCTTGGCAAACAGCTGGACATCATTCTCGATCAACCAGTTGCGGGTGAAGACAACGTCTGGATCGGCCGATCAAAAGCCGACGCGCCCGACGTAGATGGCGTTATCTATGTAACGGGCGGCGAAGAGAAACTCACTGCGGGAAATATCGTTCCCTGCGAGATCGTAGCCAGCCAAGGTTATGATCTGGCGGCCGTGGCCATTGGTACTCCGTTCTAAAACATTTGTCATGTCCGAGCCTGCCGAACCGAAACCGACGAATGATGTCTTCAACATTCCGAATCAGCTGACCGCTGCTCGGTTTGTGCTCTCGATCGTCGTCTTCGTCTTGATACCGCTTCAGATTTATTTGGCCGCGTTGATCGTATTCGTCGTCGCCGCATCAACAGATTGGATCGATGGCTACTATGCCCGCAAGTATGGGCAGGTGACGAAACTTGGTCGAATGTTTGATCCGTTTGTCGACAAGATCATCATCTGCGGCACATTCATTTTTTTGGCTGCCGAACAGGGGTCTGGCATCGCCGCTTGGATGGCGGTTGTCGTTGTCGGACGCGAACTATTAGTGACCGCTCTTCGCTCGTCTATCGAACACAGCGGCGGAGATTTCTCGGCTAGCTTCGCTGGCAAGCTGAAGATGCTGTTTCAGTGCGCGGCGGTGGTCGCGAGCCTGCTGATTCTGTGGATGGGTAGCGATCGTCCCGACTGGTTGCCGATGGCATTATCTGTTCTGGCCTGGCTCGCTGTGCTCTCGACGATTCAGTCGGGCCTCGACTATGTCTTTGCCGCGGTCCGATTCTTTCGCCAGGAAGGCTAATCGCCGAGAAAGCGGAGCACTCAGGCCGTGGATGACCTCAACGCCAATATCGCGACCGTGATCGTTGGCGTTGTCGTGGTGTGCATTTCTGGTTGGGTGACGATTGCCGCACGACTATGCCAACGACAACCAATACTGCCTTACGCGTTTCGGCGCGAGGCTCCGTGGGGTCTATGGGATTTGTTTCTGATATTGATCCTGGCGTTTGGGCCTTCAATTGCAATCGGTCTTTACTTCCAGCCACTGATGATCCCCGGGAAACCAAATCATCGGGTGCTAGCCGAGTTGCTTCGGTGGAATTCGTTAGTATCCGTGATTTCCATTCTTGGCATGATCTCGTACTTTCAATTCCGTCCTCACGCATCACTCAAAGATGTCGGCCTCGATCTGCGAAGACTTGGCTACCAGGTCGGCGTCGGCATCGCTTGCTTTGTTCTTGTCGCTCCCATCGTTTTCGCGATCCAGGCCACGTTTGTTTTGGTGCTCGACATTGAGTCGAAGCATCCGTTGATCGAACTACTTAAGAATGATCCGTCGGCGTTCTACATGTGTGCGTTTCTCGCTGTCGTGGTCGCTCCGATCTCGGAAGAGCTTGTCTTTCGTGGATTTCTGCAGGGGTGGCTAGAGAGATTGCCGCTATTTCACGCTGACTTGGAGGCTTTCCTGCTCGGGCAGCGCGAAACTACCGAAGAAGATGATCAGTTGTTCCAGGAATGCAATCGCAAATTGCAGCGGGTCGCTCCCATGCCGATCTTGCTCAGTTCAATGATCTTTGCATTGATGCACTTTTCCCATGGTCCAGATCCGGTCGCGCTTTTTGTTCTCGCGCTGGCACTCGGCTACGTTTATCAGCGCACGCACTGCCTGCTGCCTTGTGTGATCGTTCACGCGTGCTTGAACGGGACAACCATGCTGTTTCTTTGGCTCTCGTTGGACGAACTGAGCAAGTAATCACCACCTTTCGTGGTGCCGTAGCACGCTTATAATGCTCGTTTCACCCGTGCGAACCAGCGAGCATTAATTCGACTTAGAGGACGAACTCATGGCGATTGGATTTGGCGTAATTGGTTGTGGCATGATTGCGAACTTTCACGCAAAGGCAATCGCGGATGTACGCGGTGCAAAGCTAGCCGCATGTTTTGACATGTTCCCAGCCTCAGCGGATCGTTTCGCAGCGGCTAACAGTTGCACAGGTTATCACGACCTTGACGCGATGCTGGCCGATCCCAATGTTGACATCGTGACTATCTGTACGCCGAGCGGTGCACATCAAGAACCTGCCGTAGCCGCTGCGAAAGCTGGAAAGCACGTTATCGTCGAGAAGCCGCTCGAGATCACTCTGAAGCGGTGCGACAAGATCATCGAGGCGTGCGAGAAAGCTGGTGTTGTACTTGCGACGATTTTTCCATCGCGTTTTCACGAGTCCTCCCAGCTGATTAAGAAGGCGATCGACAAAAATCGCTTTGGCCGACTGACCGTCGGCGATGCCTATGTGAAGTGGTATCGCACGCAAGCCTACTACGACAGCGGAGCGTGGCGAGGGACTTGGAAGTTTGACGGGGGTGGTGCGTTGATGAATCAGGCGATTCACAGCGTTGACCTGCTGACGTGGCTCATGGGCCCGGTGACGGAGATCACCGCGCACACGGCAACCTTGGCACACACGGACATCGAAGTCGAGGACGTTGCGATGGCCACGCTGCGATTCGCCAACGGCGCACTTGGTGTGATCGAGGCCACGACCGCAGCCTATCCCGGCGCGCTAAAGCGGATCGAGATTCACGGTTCGGAAGGTTCCGCTGTTTTGGAAGAAGAAGACATCAAAATGTGGGAGTTTGCCCAGCAAACGAAGGCCGACGCGGCGTTGCTTGAACGGATGAAAGGCAAGACCAAGACCGGTGGCGGTGCGGCAGATCCATCCGCGATTGGACATCACGGCCATGCTGAGCTATTCAAGGATGTGGTCAACGCCATCAAGAAAGGAACGAAGCCGCAAGTCGATGGCCATGAAGGCCGACGCTCCGTCGAAATCATTCTTGGCATCTACAAAGCGGCCGAAACGGGTAAGACGTTACAGTTGCCGTTGGCCAGTGATCCTGTTTTGCGGGCCAGGAAACAACCATAGAACGCAGCAGCAAGATTTCTTCTACCAAGAGGCGACGTTCTTAAAGATTGCATCGAGGCGATCAATCAGCCAGAATCTGACGAATGGATCCGTGTTACGATTAAGTTCCAAGAGTTCACGACCTTGGCCGTCCCATTCCATCTGTCCAGGGAACTAGCGATGCATCACCTCTCCCGTCGAATGTTTCTCGAAGCTACCACTGCCACCGCCGCGCTGGCCCTTGCCGGCACCACCGTTCGCGCGGCGCCCGGCGACAGGATGGCTTACGGCTTGGTCACGTATCTGTGGGGCCAAGATTGGGATCTGCCCACGCTGATCGGGAACTGTGAGAAAGCCGGTGTCTTGGGCGTCGAGCTGCGAACGACTCATGCCCACGGAGTTGAACCGACACTTAACGATCAGCAGCGTGCCGCCGTTCGTGATCGATTTGCCGACAGTGAAGTCACCTTAGTCGGAATCGGCAGCAATGAACGCTTCGACGATCCGAATCCGGAGGTCGTTCGGAAAGCCGTCGACGCAACCAAAGAATTCGTTCAGCTAAGCCATGATGTCGGCGGTACAGGCGTGAAGGTAAAGCCCGATCGCTTCCATCCGAGTGTGCCGCGCGAGAAGACCATCAAGCAAATTGGGAGATCGCTTAACGAGTTGGGCCAGTACGCCGAAGGTTTTGGCCAACAGATTCGCCTCGAAGTACATGGGCAGTGCGCTGAACTTCCGACGATCAAAGCGATCATGGACATCGCGGATCACGACAATGTCGCTGTATGCTGGAACTCAAACCCGCAAGACCTGCAAGGCCAGGGGTTGGAGCATAACTTGAGTCTGGTCCGCAATCGATTTGGAGCAACCTGTCATGTTCGCGAGCTCGAAAGCCCTGACTATCCGTATCAACAGCTGATCGATCTGTTGGTCAAGTCTGATTACGATGGTTGGATAATGCTGGAATCTAGCAGCAAGCCGGCCGATAAGGTTGCGGCGCTTGCCGCGCAAGTGGCTCTTTTTCAAGAGATGGTGAAGAAGGCCCAGGGCTGATGTGGTGGCTGCACCGGCACGTCGACTGAATTGCGAAGCCGGAGAACGACATGTCTCATGCCTCGCCGGTCGCATGGGATTTGTGAAATAAACTGCGTCAAGTTTTGCTTACGCGACACCTTTGGATTTTTTGGGACGATTGCGATGGCATTTCCACACTCGACCCTGACACGACATCGATTCAGTGTTGTACTACTTGCGTGCAGCTGCGTCTCCCTCTCGTCTCGTTGCAAGGGCGGCGCGGATGGCACTCCGCCTCCTGAGCCGCCGCCGACCCTCGAACAGATCGAAGCAGTGCTTGGAGATCCCGATACCGTGATCTCGTTGCTTGGCAAACTGCCACGGGGATTGGAGCCGGTTGATTTGGCAAAGCTGCGCGAGATGGACCGGCAATGCGGTGAGCGTCGAAATGTCGAGCAAGACCCTGTCGCGAGGAAGCTTCTTACGGTACTCGCCGCAAGTGGAGACGTGCGATCGTTGGGCTATCTGCACGAAGTGTTTGAGGCCGCCCCAGAGCGGCGAGATGCCGTGGCTCATGAGATCGCCAAGTTCGCGCTGTCTCAGCGGCGGCGACCCGCGGACTGGCGATTGCTGGTTCGCGCGGTACCTTTCGTCGAAGGAGAGATTGCACGCGATGTACTGCGAGCTCTACAACTTTTCAACGAACGGGGTACAAAGCCGCAATGGCAACGGCAGGTGCTACTCGCTGGATTGAGATTGAAGGCGCCTGATGACCGAGAAGCCGTACGTGTGTTGCGACATTGGACGGGAAAGACCATTGATGAGGGCGTTGCGCCTGAAGACGCACTGGCAGCGTGGCAAACCTGGTTCGACGACGAGCATCCTGACTTGCCACCACCTACGTTGCCCGTCGATTCGGCCGATAGCCGCTACAAATCAGCTGACCTCCTTAAGCTTCTGTCGTCGTCTCTGGACGTTGGCGACCCGCTGCGCGGCGCAAAGGTTGCTGAAAAAGCAACTTGTCTAAAGTGCCATCGTTATGGGGCCCGAGGAGAAGCGATGGGACCGGACATTACCAACGTAAGGCAGCGGTTTCAACTGAAAGAGTTACTGGAAGAAATCATCTTCCCATCGCAAAACCTGTCGGACCAATACACGACCGTGATCATTCGCACCCGAGATGGCAAGACGTACTCGGGGGTAACCGCGGCCGATGGTGACGATCTTGTGATTCTGCAAGCTAATGGCGAGAAGGCGAGGATCGACCGCCGTACGATTGAGGAAGCGGGCCCTAGCCGCAAGTCGTCGATGCCTGATGGACTATTAGAACCGCTGACTCAAACGGAAGTGCTCGATCTTTTTTCATATCTGCTTCGATCCGAACGATAAGCAATCGCGCGCGGATGTGCACTGTAGACTGGCGCCCTCTGTGGCAATTCCGGTCTACGATCGTAGGTTTTACATTCGGTGCACATAAAAGTCTTTTGGCTTGAGAATTGCATTCTGCGGGAGGTAGTTGGTCGCGATGAAAGCAAGTAGGAGAAACGCCGATGTCCAGCTTTTCTGAAGCCCCGGTCGTTGTGCCGGTCGATATGTCCGACGAGTCACTAGCCGCCGTTGACATTGCGTTGCAGATTGCTGACTCGCCCAACCGCATTCATGTGCTGCGCATCCTATACGATGCTCAGTCCTCATATCCCGACGCCCTCTGGGAGGCGATTGATCATTCGAAGCGGCGCAACGCGGCCCTCGAAGAACTTCAGAAATCTCTAGCGGATGAAAGGTACGTCGACTTGAAGTTGTGCGTCGAGTTTGGAGATCCCGGCCATCGGATCACCGAACATGCGGACGCAATTCGAGCCAGGCTGATCGTTCTGCCGTCACATGGGCGGCGAGGCGTCAAGCGATTGCTGGTCGGTTCCGTTGCGGAGCGCGTGGTGCGACTCGCCCGCTGCCCCGTGCTTGTTATCAAGAAGTGACGCCTTTGCCGGCTACTGAGCGATGCGACGTGTTGACGGCGGATACCGATCGTCACAGAATTCATCCATCTACTTCGACTTCTCTTCGTCTATCTCGCGGAACCGCTCATGAACGACCAACTATTCTCCGTAGCTGATCAAGTTGTCATTGTTTCGGGCGGCAGTCGTGGCATCGGGCGAGCAATCGCCAAAGGGTTTGCCGACCGCAGGGCAAGAGTGGTAATCACCGGTCGGGACGAATCATCACTTTCCTCCGCTGCCGACGCGATCGCGGGAGGGCGCGGAAATGTTACACCCATTGTTTGTGATGTAGCCAAGTCGGACGACATTGAACGACTGGTCACGAAAGTGATAAATGACTTTGGGTACATCGACACGTTGGTCAACGTGGCAGGAGTCAATCGCCGCAAGCCCGCCTTAGAAGTTTCGGAAGACGATTACGATTTCATCTTGGACATAAACTTAAAGGGAGCCTTTATGCTCTCACAAGCCGTTGGTCGGCAAATGGTCGAGCGGGGTTCTGGTTGTCAAATCAATATTGCATCACTGAATACGGATCGCCCGTTAAAAGATGTCTTGCCGTATGCGATGAGTAAGGCGGGCATCGCTCACATGACTCGGGGTCTCGCGCTCGAATGGGGCCCAAGCGGTGTACGTGTGAATGGGATTGCTCCTGGCTTTATCCTGACGGATCTGACAGAAAAACTCTGGTCTGACGAGAAGATGCAAGCCTGGGGCAAGGCGAACACACCGCAAAGACGGCTGGGCATTCCAGAAGACATGGTGGGGGCAGCTATATTTCTAGCGTCCCCTGCCGCTTCCTTCATGACTGGTCAGACGTTGTACGTTGACGGCGGATACACGGCTGGTTGGTCGTGGCCTATTCCTGAAGGCGGTGGCCAGCGATAACCGAGTTGAGACATTCAATCTCGACGTGCGACTTCGTTGATTTGTCGACACCCAACAGCTACTCTGCATCTACTGTGCAACCTGCCTGATGTCCGCCACCTGCTGACATCGTGCTGCTCGACCACTTTGGAGACCTAATATGCGAGGCCCCCTGTTAACGCTTGCAATGTTCGTCGGACTTTGTCCTTTGTGCGCCGATGCAGCTCCCCGCAATGTCGTTTTGTTTGTGACGGATGACCAGAGTCAAGACATGGGCTGCTATGGGAACTCGGTGATCCAGACCCCCAACATGGACCGCATCGCCCGTGATGGCACGTTGTTTACTTACGCCTTTTGTACGACGGCGAGTTGTTCGGCGAGTCGTTCCGTAATCCTGAGCGGATTGCACAATCACGCTAACGGTCACTATGGGCACGAACACTCTTATCACAAGTTCAACGCGTACACCAATGTCGTAGGTTTGCCCGTTTTTCTCAGCAAGGCAGGCTATCGGACAGCAAGTTGTGGCAAGTACCACGTTGCGCCCAAATCCGTCTATGCCTTTGATGAATTTCTCGACAAAGTGAACTCACGTAGTCCTGTCGAGATGGCAAACCGTTGCAAGGAGTTCATCGAATCCGATAGCGACCGACCTTTCTTCCTTTACTTCTGTACCTCCGATCCACATCGCGGTGGCGGAGAAGCGACGGAACTGCCGCACGAACCGAATCGATTCGGAAACCCTGGACTAGACGGCAAGGGTTATCCGGGGATTGAAGAAGTTGTCTACGATCCGGCGGATGTCCTCGTTCCGGGGTTCCTGCCCGATACTCCCACCTGCCGCGCCGAAATCGCCCAGTACTACCAGTCTGTCTCGCGCATCGACCAGGGACTCGGTCGCTTGATCGAAATCTTGAATGATGCCGGCAAATGGGACGACACACTATTTATCTACATCTCGGATCATGGGATCGCGATGCCGGGTGCCAAGACGACGGTGTACGAAGGAGGGATGCGCTCGCCCTGCCTTGTTCGCAACCCTTACAACGAGCGGCGCGGCATCGTAAGCGATGCAATGGTCAGCTGGGTTGACATTACACCGACCATTTTGGACTTCGCGGGCATTTTGAACGATCAAAGTGGATCGGTGAAGCGGCCAATCTTGGAGAAGCTCGATCAGCCTGAACGCGGTACTCAGCAGAACCCGCGGGTGAAGCCGGGCGTGTTCCACGGGCGATCTTTTCTGTCGACCCTCGAGAAAGAACGCTCCGTGGGCTGGGACAACGTCTATGCTTCGCACACGTTTCACGAAATTCAGATGTACTATCCAATGCGAGTTGTGAGAGGGCGGCAGTATAAGTTGATTTGGAATATCGCGCATCCGCTGTCGTTCCCGTTCGCATCGGACCTCTGGGCCGCACCAACCTGGCAGGCTCAATACAAGCTCGGGCCCGATGCTCCCTACGGGGCAAAGACCGTTGACTCTTACATGCACCGCCCAAAGTTTGAGCTGTATGACGTCGTGGCCGATCCTCATGAAGGCCACAACCTCGCAGCAAGTCCACAGCATCAAAACGTGCTCGCCGAAATGATCAATGAGTTAAAGGACTTTCAGGCCCGAACGAATGATCCTTGGGCGATCAAGTGGAAATACGAGTAACTCTCCTTCTCTCAAGATGCACTACACTTGCCTCGGAGTCACAAACATGAAACGCGCCCTAGGTCCTCTTCTACTCGCAATCGTACCGATCTTATTGCTATCTACCGTCCAAGCTGAGGAGGACGGCAAGTTGCGGATCATCGCGTTTGGGGCTCATCCGGACGACTGCGAGTTTCAGATGGCTGGCACGGCCGTGAAGTGGACGGAGTTGGGGCATCACGTCAAACTCGTCTCAGTCACAAACGGCGATATCGGCCACTGGCGAGAAGCGGGCGGGCCACTCGCCAAACGCCGTACGGCGGAAGTCCATGAAGCGGCCCGGCGTATCGGTACCACGGCCGAAGTGCTCGACATCCACGATGGCGAACTCCTGCCGACGCTCGAAAATCGCCAGAAGATCACTCGGCTCATTCGTGAATGGAAGGCCGACATCGTGATCGCACATCGCCCGAACGACTATCACCCGGATCATCGCTACACAGGGGTCCTGGTTCAGGATTCCGCTTTTATGGTCGCGGTCCCGTTTTTCTGCCCAGACGTGCCGCCGTTGAAGCGAAACCCGGTCTTCACGTACTTTCCAGATGGGTTCCAGAAACCGAATCCCTTTCTTCCCGATGTGATTGTCTCGATCGATGACGTGTTCGAGAAAAAGATGGATGCCATCGACGCGTTGGTGTCGCAAGTGTACGAAGGCGGAGCTCTAGGATCGGAGGAGACATTAAGACAGCGTCACGCGGACAATCCCATAGCACGCCGTGAGTGGGCGACAAGCAGCTGGCAAAATCGCCAGGGAAGAATTGCCGACAAGTATCGCGAAGCGTTGATCGATTGGTACGGTGAAGAAGCTGGCAAGGCAGTGAAGTACGCGGAAGCATTTGAATTATGCGAATACGGTCGACGTCCGACTCGCGAAGAATTGCGGCAGTTATTCCCGTTCTTTGATGAGTGATCTGTCGTCACTCGAATTCACGATAAACCAGCACAAGTCGTCACGTCCGTGGCACGTCTGCACCATCGGATGATGCTTCCGGCGGTGCTGAAGTCACGATCAGAATTGGCATTCACACAGTTCTCAACCGAAGAGTTCGAGAACGGGCCGCCCGCCATCCACGATTGGGATAGGTCGGCGCTGCATATCAAGAATGCGAGTGTCTGGATCGATACCGAGCGCGTGATAGATTGTCGCCGCCAGATCTTCGGGTGACACCGGATTGCTCACGGCGTAGGCTGCGTCTTTGTCTGTTTCACCATAGATCAATCCGCCATGAATTCCGGCCCCAGCCACCACCGCAGGAAACAGTGTGCTCCAATGATTCCGTCCCCACGTCTTGTTAGCTTTCGGCGTTCGCCCCATTTCCCCCATGGCGACCACCAAGGTCTCGTCGAGCAGGCCGCGATCGTCCAAATCGACGAGCAACGTCGAAAGCGCCTGATCTAAACCAGGAAGCAAATGTTTGGCAACATCGTCGCTGTGTTGATGTGAATCCCAACTGTAACCATCAACACAGTCGTAATGTACGGTCACGAATCGAGCTCCGGCCTCGACGAGTCGCCGAGCGACTAATGTTGACTGGCCGAACAGATTTCGACCGTATTGGTCGCGGAGCTTGTCGGGCTCGTTACGGATGTTGAAGGCATTACGAGTACGATCGGAAGTAACTAATTCCAACGCTTGCTGTCGAAACTTATCGAACGCCTGAACGGAATGATAGTCTTCTGCCAGGCGGCGTTGATCATCAAGTTGCTTCAATAATGACTTGCGACGATCAAGGCGGTCCAGAGTCACGTCGGCTCTGAATTCCAGGCCCTGGATCTGATAGTTCAGCTCGTCATCCGAGCAATCACGCCAGTAGGGGTTGTCTTTGGCGTCGCGTTTATCAATTCGGGTGTTTAGCGGATCGTAGGCGCGTCCCAGCCATCCGGCGGTTTCGCCGGGCCGCCGCAATTGAACGCGGTACTCCTGTAGACGACCGAGAAAGTTTGGCACGACGACGTACGGCGACATCTCGCGGTTAGCATCATTTGGTACGTGCTGGGAGAGGTTCTTGACCACAGAACCCATTGACGGCCAATCATTCGGCGTAACATTGAAACCGCCGCCAATGGGCACTTGCCAGCGATGTCCTGTTTGGATGTAGTGCCCGCCGCCGCTGTGATCATTGAAGTCGTGCGTCATCGTTTTTATGACGGCGAACTTATCCGACACCGCGGCGCATCGAGGCAGATGTTCGCTGATTAACAGCCCCGGCGTACGACATGAAATCGGCTTGAAGGGGCCGCGAATGTCGTCTGGAGCGTTGGGCTTCATGTCGAATGTTTCGAGTTGGCTCGGCCCGCCGAAACAGAACAAAAAGATGACGGACTTGGCCCGCGGATTTTGAAATGGCAAAGCCGCTTCCGCCTGTAGCAATTTGGGCACCGACAGTCCCAGCAATCCTGCACCGCCAGCTTGGAGGAGTTGGCGGCGCGTTATTGTGTCACACACGCGAGATGGATATCCGAGTACGTTTAGCACGAGTTCGCTCCTTTCTAGACAGCTGCCAAGTTAATCCTTTACGAGCTAGCAGGCAACTTTGCTTTGGCGACCGGGCTCTCCGCTAGCACCCACACTTCGGACTGACCGATCTTGTTGCAAGCTTCAAGATCGATTACAAGCCGCCGGTCATGGGCTGAAGGGAGCGTTGCTGAAATGCAAAGAATACTACATTTAGTCGTGCTAGGTTGTGTTCTCGCACTGAGTGCTGCCGCGCCGGCGCCTCTGGATGGACAAACAGTCGCGGCTAACGTCGCCGATCTCCAACAACAACTCGAGAGCGGTCTGAAAGCTCGTCGTCCGGGGGAGTTTGCGTATATCAAGAAGGTCGTGACGATGGTGCGCATGAACGAGCTGCCATTGGATCTTGTGATCAGCACGTTCATCTGGGTGAGGCACAATCCGCAGGCTCGCGACTATCCGTTTGTCTACTTCCAGCGGGCACTTCAAGAGCGGGCGAAGAAGTTAGGCATAACGGTATAACCGACGCATTAGTTGTTGGCCAAGGCTGTCCGGTCGCGTCGGGCGTCAATCGCTGAATCAATTGATTGAGATTGATATGCTCTGCACAAGTGCTTCGCTACGGTTTCGTTGTAGAGATGTGCGAGACTGACTCTGCTCGTGCAAACTCAATCCGCGATTCAACTTGGGATGCACAAGCCCAGCCGGTGGTGAACCAACTTCTGGTCATAACAAAGCACTAGAAGTCGTACCACATTCCCAGTCCAATCTGATGCTCGAAGTCATCGAAGAATGAGAACTGCGGGCTTTCGCCGTTGTAGTAGTGCACACCGATGCGAAACAGTCGTCCTGCCGGACTATCGCCGCGCCATGCCCAACCGGCTTGTGCCGTCAGGCCGCCGCCGAAATTGAGTTCTTCGCGCAGATGGCCGTTGACCGCAAGAAACGGCTCGCCGTGAAGGCCAGTTGGACGTGTTGGCGCATACTCGAACCCGAACTGAAACTCCCACAGGCCGCTGACGTCACTCCAAAACGCCCAGCCTGCTTCGCCGTAAAAACGGAGACGCTCAGTAGGATAGATTGAATAGCCAAGGACGAGCACGTCGCGGGCATAGTTCAATCGCGTGAACCCAGGATTTTTCAGTAAGAACTCGTCGCCCACATGAGAACTGATGTGATAGTAAGCAAATTTGACCTGTTGATTATTCCACCCGTACGCGAATGGAACGCCTGCCCGAAAATCTGCACTGCGGACATCGACCTCGTCATCCGGATCAAGTCGTACGTGCGCCGCACCCTCGACATCAATCTGAAATCCGAGCGGTTGATCGCGAGGACCGATTCGCAGCAGGCCAAAACGCCCGCCAAGCGTCGAGTCCCATAACTTGCCGTCTCCGTTGCGATGAAATGACTGCGTTCCCAGCCGAGACTCCTTGCTGCCCGCCAAGTAGGAGCGATAGATGATTCGATCTGGTAAAAGGACTATGCTCCACGGATTCGCGAACGGCGATGATTGGACTTGAGGTACCGCAATGTACGGCTGAGCGTTTTCTTCAAGTACGACGGTTGCACCATCAAAAGGCGAATCTAAGAACTGCCCGTAGGCCGACGAATCGTGCGAAAGATTCGTGGCCGCAACTGCTAGCATGACTGAAAAAAAACTAGTTATTTGCATTGCCGCTGATGTGTGACTTTGATGCGCATCCTGCAGAGCATTCAGAGAACGACGGTTTTTCGGGGGCGGCATTCTAGTGAGATGGCACGTTTTGAGAAACTGCAACCGGGCGTCGCTTCAGTTAGGTGATAGCGTTACTTGGCTGTGAGCGAGTTGGCCGGACAAGTTGCCATATTGTGCCTCAGTAGACGGTGACGTCTGTACTCGCAACCCAACCTTCTTGGCCCCCGGCAAGTCGCAGGTGCAGCCAGCCTCCTCGTTGTTCCATCACCACGAACTCGGTGCCCTCGTCGAGTGACTTTGTAAATGCCGGCTGATAGGTTTCAGAGTCACCCTTACGAGCGACAACTTCATCATTGATCATGACGCCGTGTTTCAGATGGCTGTAACGATACCAGTCGTAGACCGCGGATATCGCGAAAGCAACTGTCAGGCAGAGTGCCAAGGTTGCGGCTCGCTTTAGGAGCTGCGGCTTTACGAACAAACTCGCGACGCTGATTACAAAAGTTGCCAAGGCGCAGCCCAAACTGATGTTGAACTTTCCCTGATAGCTAACCCAGTCACACCAAAAGAGAATGTACTCGATGACAGGTTTCGGCGGCGTTGCGCCGGCATTGCCCAACGCAAAACGCAGGTTCGCATCGAGATAGGGGTCTCGCGGGCGGTACCGCTTCGCCTGTCGGTAGCACGCGATCGCTCGGCCTTTCTCCCCGGCCCTCATGAAGGCGTTACCTTGGTTGTAAAAGACGGCTCCGGAAACGACGCCTGCGTCGAGGATTTCCTGATAGATCGCGGCTGCTTGTAGGAACTGCGCGGAATCGTTCGCTTGTTCGAAACGCTCTTGCGCGGCCTGGAACTTTGCGTACATGGCCGGGTCGATGGCGGGTCCACACCCAACAAACGTAGACGCTGCAGCGCAACAAATCGTCAAGCGAACGAAGATCACGATAGCAGCCTTTGCTTCTTCATTGCTCGGATCAAATCTTCAAGCACCGCTTCTGCCAGGTTTGGCAGTTCCTTCATCGCTTCGCCAGCCGCGCCATATCTCGCGTCATCGCACGTTTGCATGACTTCCTGCACTCGCCGCACCGTCTCGTCAGCGATCTTTAACTCGCGAAGCCTCCTCGCGGCGTCTGTGGATGTTAACACGCCATATGGCGTATTTGTCGCGTCAGCGACAAGACCAATCAGTGCCTCGCTGATTGCTTCGGCCCCACGACGCGTGTCGCCCTCCTCTGCTAAGGAGGTCGCGGCTCGAAGCCGTCGACGGGCATCAGCCGCAGCAGTTCGTCGGCGCTGCAAACTCGTATCTGATTGGAATCGCTGGACGCGTTGCGCAACCATAGCGACGATAAAAAACAATCCCGTCAACGCACCAAGACTGAGGAACCAACGATCTGGGTGAACAGTTTCGTCTCGCAGTTCACGCAAGTCAGTGACGTTGGCGAAAATGCCTTCCGCGCGCGCTTCAATACTCGCCGACTCAGGACTTTGGGGCGTGGCCATAGCGATCTCACCGCTCGCCATCCGATCGGCAGCGGTCACGGAAATCGGAATGGGATCAGTTTGAAGCGTGACGAAAGACTCCCGATCAACATCGAAGTAAGAAATCGGGATCGATGGAATCTCGCTCGCGTCGACACTTTTGGGCCGCAGGCTGTAAGTGAACTCGCGCGAGTCGTCGCGAGTCTCCTCCGTGGCTTCGTAGATTTTGAAATGTTTGTCAAAGTTTGCGATACCATCTAGTTTTGGTGCTAGTACGTTTTCGAGCGTGCCTTGTCCGCGCAACCAAAGCGTCAGGGTAACAGGATCTCCGACTTTTGCCGTTTGCGGCGAAACGTCTGCACCAATCTCAAAACGACCAATCGCACCGGTATAAGATTCGGGACGCCCCTCGGTCGGAACATCTTTTACGCGAACAATAACTGGTTTGGCGAACGCATATGCCGCTTCACCTTCCAGTTGACCGCGTGTATCTACTCGCACGCCGAAAGATCCTTTCACCGTGGCAGGTCCGAACGAGTACTCGCCCACTTTGTTGGCCACGAAGGTACGTGTAAGCGTGTACTCCCAGTATTCCAGTCGACGCCCACTTGCATCTGCGCGTCGAACGCGCTTCGGGGTTGGTCGAAAACCCTCGGCAAGGTCAGAGAAAAAGCCGCCAAAACTTCCGAATGGCGAGCGACTCGATTCGCGCCCGTTGATCGAGAAGCCACCGCTGCGATTACGCATTGCGTCGAGCCATCGTTCGCCGGGAATCTTTGGCACAATGCCCGCAACGAGAGCCTCGTCCTCGGCCCATGGCAGTGTTAGCTGGACCAACGGATTCTGGACGGACAGTGGATCGTGGTCACTTTCGGGCTCGGGAATCGGCTTTATGAAGATCTTCAGCGTAATGTCAAAGGGTTGCATCGGATAAACGACGGTGTGGCTGGACGTCATATCGAGGACCGCGATGTCCTGCTCCTCAGCAGGGACGACGGTGAGCGTAACTGACTTTGATGGTACGGGTTCACCATCGACTTTCACAATTGGTGCGGGAATCGGGATTTGGCCCGTTTTTTGGGGCGTCAGTAGATACTCGTAGATGATGCCCCGCCGGGTGACTTGTTGCCGTCTACCGTTGATTATGCGAATGCTAGACGAGTTAACTTGCTGGGTTCCGGCCTGTTGAACGACGAAGGCATCGAATCCCACTAATTCCGGTTCCGCAGGCTGGTCGAACCGGCTCAGGAAGACACGATATCGAACGCTCTCGCCCTCATAGATACGCTCGCGGTCCAGTTCGACAATGACTTCTCCGTCCTGGGCGTCGACGGGCGCAACGAATAAGAAACCCGCAAAGAGTGCGACGAGTATCCGCGCGCCTCTTCGGCTAATACTTAACGCGAGCGTGTTATCGACGCCTTGATTTCGCATCACCAATCCCGATCGACTTGAATGGTGCCCTGCATCGCCTGGATCTGAGCCTTTTGCCGTTCGCGATACTCACGCTCACGTTGCCGAGCCTTACTCAGTAATGCTTCGGCCTGTTGCCGCGAAAGATCTTGCTGCTTCTGTTCACTACTCTTTTCTTGCCGCTGCTGATCTTGTTGCTGGTTGCCCTCGTCGCCTTGCTGTTCATCTGGTTGGTTGTCTTGCTGATCTTGCTTGTCTTCGTTTTGTTCGCCTTGTTGGTCCTGTTGATTTTCGTTGGGCGGAGTTTTGGGGCTGATTTCCTGGAGTAACTTCAATGCTTCCTCCTGTTTAGGTCTCGCAACATCCCACTTTTCGTCGGCGATGTCGCTCGCGGCGCCGTTGGCCAGTTCAGTGACCTTAGGTGCCAGTTCGATCGCTTTCTCGTACGACTCTTTCAATGCAGCTTGCAATTGCTGTTGTTCTTTCTGCTGCTCGTCGGTGGGTGGTCCGATTTCAGAATGCGTGCCACTACCCGCTTCAATCTGTGCGAGTCCTTGTTCCGCTCGTGCCGGTAGCGACTCACTCCAGCCCGCCACATAGCGCTGATCGCGCGCAATCGCTTCTCGATCCACCAACGCTTCGTCGATGTCGTCCTCTGCGATCGAGACGGTGGTTTCGACGAGCGATTGCTCGACTTTAGTCGCCTTTTGCAGTAGGTGTTCGTAGGGAGCGACAGCACGGTAGACTTCATCTAAGGCGTCGATGGCTTCGTCCTGTGCAACCAACGCGGACGGCAACTCGCGCCCGACTAGCTCATCCGCCGACCGGAACATCGCACTTTTTGCCCGTTGCGCGATCTGGTTCAAGGCCTGCACCGCTTGAGCAGTTGTAGCGTCTGCTGGCTGATCGCCGGTGAGTGCTGCTTCTAGCTTCTGTTGTAGTGGATCGATCTCGTCTGCCAGAAGTCGCTGCGCATCCTCGGTTCGCGAGACGGCTTGTCGTTGACGCGGCGAACCATCGATCTGACCGAGCGCCTTCGTAGCCGCTTCCAGTGTTCGCTGCTCAGCGTCAATCCAATCCAGGAACTGGAGCAGGTCCATTTCGTCGCGTCGTTTCTCGCGGTCACGTTGCGCCCAGACCGCTTCCATGTGCTTAATCCACAACCGAATCGTTTCGAGATTCTTCCTTGCCGCAGCATGATCGCTGTCGACGCGCAAACAGTCGCGGTAGTGCATGACGGCCTGATGAAGTAGTTTGACCCCTTGCTCGCGTGCCGCGACGTCAGCCTCCTCGGGTTGGTCGCCAAACAGCGCTCTCGCCTCCTCCGCCACGAGGCAGCCGAGATTGTAGTGCGACGAGGCGACGAGTCCGGGCTCGCGAGCGATCGCAGCTTGCTGAAACAGATCGGTTGCTTCCTCGCGGTTGCCGGCTGCGGCTAATGCACACGCGCGGTCATAGACAACTCGCGGTTCTTCCGGCAAGCTCTTCTGTGCCTCGGCGAAAGACTCGGCGGCTGCCGCATAGTCACCCGCCTGATGCTGTTCGAGACCGGTGCGAACCTGTTTCCGCGCGGAAGCCGTCGCACTGTGCGCTGAATCGCAGGCAAGCACAACAGCACAAAGCCAGAAGCTGCTGCGTAAAAGTGTCCATCGGCCGCGATTGTGAAACATCATACATCCACCAGCGAATAGGAATCCTGACGTTGCCGAGGATATCGGGGGATGACCATCTCCAGCAAGAGCGCCGCTAAACCTAGTACGACGAACAACTGGAATCGTTCGCGATATCGTTTTCGCTTCTCCGCATTGATCTCGCCTCGCGTAAGCCCCGCTAGATGTTGCGAGTAGACTTGTCCTAAATCGTACGCACGCGTCTTGGCAGGGATGTAGGCTCCATTTGTCGTGAGGGCGATCTCTTTGAGAAGTTTCTCATCCATTTTTGACCAGACTTCCTGGCCGTCGTGTTTCATGTACGAGAGTTGGCCAGATTCGTCGCGCATTGGAATCCGCATCCCTTCCTCCGTGTCACCGAGTCCCACGCAAATCACTTTCACATCGCGCTCCGCCGCGGCCTTTGCAGCCTCGGCTGGAAAGGAGTCGTGGTCTTCACCATCGGTGATCAGCACAATGACTTGGTCACGGTCGTGTCGAGGTTCCATCGCTTCGAGTGCTTTGCGGATCGCATCACCGATTAGGCTGCCACCTCGTGGAGCGCTGTCCACATCCGTTTCATCCAGAACTAACTGAAAGAATCCTTGGTCGGTCGTCAGCGGAGTCTGAACGACAGCTGCTCCCGCAAAGGCAATTAAACCCACTCGGTCGCCCTTCAAGTATTGCAACAGATCCCGGATGTCTGACTTGGCGCGTTCCAGTCGATTAGGGGCTACATCTTCGGCTAGCATCGATCGTGAGACGTCCAGCAGCACAAACATATCGACGCCGCGCGTTTGGACGTCTTCGAAGTACACGCCCCAGCGAGGCCGTGCGGCGGCAAAGATCAAGATACCCAAACCGACGAGTAGGACAGCGAGTTTCCCCCAACTGCGTGCGTTGGCCATTGTTGGCACCAAGCGGTGTAGCATGACGTCGCCCGCAAATCGATGCGCGGCAGCGCGTCGCCGACGATTTGCGTAGACGACCAATCCGCCGACCGCGGGCAGCATCCAGAGTAGCAACAGGAGTCGTGGTGATTCGAAGGACATATATGTTGGCTTTTTGGGCTGTCACGCTTCGCTGTGACGAGCCCGGTGCGGGTAGTTGTAACGTCTAGCCGGTGATTGGTCCTTTGATGAAAACGGTCGTTCGATGAAAACCATGGTCTCGGGGTCACTACGGTGGAACGTATGGCCGCTCTACGGTAAAGATCTGTAACGGGTGCATCGCAGCGTCAATTCGATCACGATCAACGTGATTCCTGGAAGCAGCCACCACTGAAACAACTCGCGATATTCGGTGTAAAGGCGTCCTTCCAATTCCGTCTTTTCCAAGCGGTCGATGTCGGAATACACATCCTCCAACGCGTTCGTGCTCTTGGCGTTGAAGTAACGCCCCTGGGTTGCCTCAGCCAGTGACTTGAGCGCCGCTTCGTCCAGTCGTACAGGCTGACGGACAAGCTGCTCGCGACCGAATGGATCGATCATTTTGAATGGCGCAGACCCGGTTGTGCCGACGCCGATGGAATAGATTGTGATTCCAAAACTCGCAGCCGCCTTGGCAGCATCTTCCGGTTCGATCGCACCTGCTGTATTCTCGCCGTCGGATAGTAATATGATCACCTTGCTCTTCGCCTGTGAATCTCGCAAACGCTCGACGGCCAGCGCTACCGCATCGCCGATCGCGGTGGCGCGCTCTTCCTCCAGGTACCGGCGATTGATGACATTGCCTTCCCGGTCATAAACCGGCTCGGCGATTTGCACGGCCTTGAGCACATCCAGCAACGCTCCGTGATCCAGGGTCAACGGTGCCTTGGCCTCGGCAAAACCGCCGAAAGAAACCAGTCCGATTTGGTCGTCAGGTCTTCCCGGCAGATTTCCATCGCCGGCAACAAAGTTATGGAACACGGACTTCACTGCTTCCAAACGATCGACTCTTTTGCCATCCAGTTGAAAGTCGAGTGCTTGCATCGACCCAGACCGATCGATGCACATGACGATCGAGATACCTTCGGTTTGAATGCGGAAGTCTTTTAACCCGTGTTGCGGTCGCGCGAGTGCGATGATCATGAGCAACATGCCTGCGCACCGCAACGCCGGCAAGAGACGTTTCAGACGCTGTGCGAAAGTGATCGGAAGCGTCTCAAGTAATCGCACGCTTGAATAGACCACCGCCCCGCGTCGCTCGCCGCGCAGCGAAAGTAATGTGACCACAACTAGGGGCACGGTCATCAAGAGCCACATCGGTTCGGCCAATCGCAACTCACTCATCTGTTGCGTCTCCCCCGGTCAAGCCGACAAAACGACGAGCGCGATGATACGATTCGTGAATGTCGGAGGCTTGCGGAAGGTGCTTGGCAAACTTGACGAGATCCGCTGATTCAAGGAACCCTTTCAGTCGCTCCCGTTCTTCTTGTGGGAATCGTGTGCCTTCCCCAATCTCGCGAAGGAATTCTTCTGTCGTCTGCTCCGGAGCATGAACACCGGTTGTGCCCTCAATATAGGTGCGAACGATGGACGTCAGACGAACGTAGAACAACTTCACGTCTTCGCGAGTGGCATCGTCGCGCCAAAGCTTCTCCAACTCGCGATTTGCCAATTCACGCGGCGTCAGTTGTGTTTCCGATTCAGCCGCCCTGCGACGAGCCAAGATCAAGAGGATTACGAACGCGGCGAACAACAGCGCAATTCCCCCACACACCGTCCATACGATCCATGCCCGCGAAGGCGCCAAATCAATCGGCGCAGCAAAACCTTCCAAGTCGGCTAGTGTGGGTGCGTCGGATGCGACGACGGACAATACGTTAAGCGTGAGCGCCTCGGTCTCGATGGTGTGTGACTTGCCATCGCCGTTGATGCGAGCGTCAAGGAACGTAATACGGATGGGATCGATCTGCAACGCGCCGGTCGATGTTGGCTCAAGCGTGTAGACTTGGCGAATTATCTGATGTTGATCGCGAATGATCGGCAGCGGTTCGCGAAAGTCTCGAATGATGAAGTCCCCCATCGATTCACCAAACGGTGGAGGTTCCACGTCGACTCCTTGTTCGTGATCGATGGTCAGTGTCAGCGTCGGTTCGTCCGACAGCCGAGCCGGTTCAGGAGAGACTTCGACCGTGACGGTGACGGGGCCGCGTTCTATCTTCGTTTGTGCAACACGCGGAGCGTCCGTTCTCTGATCGTCCATCTCGCCTTGGCCGCCGCAGCCGACGACCAGGATCAGCAGGAGTGTCACGAATGTGCCCGTCACGTTCCGCCTTGGTGGGCCGAACACAGCCGACTTTGCAATTGCAACGGGTTCTCGTCGTGTATTTCGCATCGTACTAGCGAAATCGCTTCTCCCTCATACGGAAGAACTTTCGCAAGCTTAGCAGATAGTCGCCTTGCGTGCCGACGGGCAACTGATCGACTCCCATCCGTTTTAGTTGCCGCGAGAGGGCTTCGTTGCGTTGTTCGTTATGCGCGGTGAACAGTTCACGAACGCGAGGGTGATGCGTATCGACTTCGACGACTTCGCCGGTTTCCGCGTCACGCAATCTGACGAACCCGACATCTGGCAGTGTCAGTTCGCGTTGGTCAGACACCGTAATCGCGGTCAGGTCATGCCGCCGGTTTGAGATTGCCAATGTTTTGCGAGGCACTTCGCTGAGAAAGTCGCTAATCAAGAACACGACGGCGCGCCGCTTCTGAACGCGATTCAGAAACTCGAGTGCTGTGTCGATATTCGTCTCGCGTGCGACAGGATCTACGTCCACCAACTGGCGAATCATTCTCAAAACGTGGCCTTTCCCCTTGCGCGGTGGGATGAAATCGATCACATCATCGCAGAACGTGATCAGGCCAACCTTGTCATTGTTTTTCAATGCTGAGAACATCAACATCGCTGAGATCTCGATTACGAGATCTAGCTTCGAATGGTCCGTCGATCCGAAGACTCCGGATGCAGAAATGTCGACGACGAACAGGACGGTTAACTCGCGTTCTTCACAATAACGCTTGATGAAGCAGTCGCCTGTGCGGGCGGTGACGTTCCAATCGATCGTTCTAATGTCATCGCCTGGTTGATACTGGCGTACCTCGTCAAATTCCATGCCTCGCCCGCGGAAGACGCTCTTGTATTGGCCCGCAAACATATCGTTGACCGTGCGGTTCGCGACGATCTGAATACGTTGGACCTTTTTCAGGATCTCGGCAACATTGGTGGCGGGCATGAGCTTGCGAGGTGTGATTTCAAGGAACAGGAACCGTGCTAAGTATCGTCGAGATTACCTGTTCGCTACTGACTTGTTCGGCTTCGGCCTCGTAGGTCAAGATGACGCGATGTCGCAGAACGTCGTGGGCGGTGTCCTTGACGTCCTGCGGCGTGACGTAGCCACGCCCATTGAGAAACGCGCTCGCGCGCGCCGCGAGCCCCAGAAAGATAGTGGCTCGCGGTGAACCGCCATAGTCGATCAGTGGAGCAAGATCCTTAATGCCAAACTTGTCGGGCGAACGCGTCGCTTGTACCAGGTTGATTATGTAATCCTTAACTTGATCGTCGACGTAAATGCGCCGGACGACCTCCTGCATCTGAAAGATGTCGCCGGCGGACATCACGGGTTTGATCTTGTTCGAAGTCCCTTCGAGCGCCATATCGAGAACTTTGCGTTCCTCATTCAGCTTGGGATAATCGATCTTGACTTTGAGCATAAACCGGTCGACTTGCGCTTCGGGCAGCGGATAAGTTCCCTCCTGCTCGATAGGATTCTGAGTTGCCATTACCAGGAATAGGCCTTCGAGCGGGAACGTCTCGTCGCCGATTGTGACTTGCTTCTCTTGCATCGCTTCCAACAGAGCGGACTGGACTTTAGAAGGAGCGCGGTTGATTTCGTCCGCCAAGATAAAGTTGGCGAAGATAGGTCCCTTGCGAGTCTGGAAGCCGCCCTGGCCTGGCAGATAAATCATCGTGCCGATCAAATCGGCGGGAAGGAGATCGGGCGTGAACTGAATGCGCTGAAAACTGGTCGAGAGAGCGTCGGCTAACGCTTTGATCGCGGTTGTCTTTGCAAGGCCTGGCACACCTTCCAGTAATACGTGACCATGAGTCAACATGCCGATTAGCAGCCGCGAGAGCATGTGCTCCTGGCCGATGATGACTTTGCGAAGTTCCGAGTTGAGCTGATGCAACAATTCGGCCTGCTGAGCCACCTGATCTTTGACTTGCTGAACGTCAGCCTGCACTATATTGCTCCATCTGGTAGGGTCGTTCGGTACTGATTCACTACGTGTCTGCTGATTCTTTGGGTCAGTTTTTCTTCTGTCAAGGCCGAACCAACCCCGTCGAGCAACGTCAGGTTGGCGTGTAAGCTACTTGTGTTGTCAATTCTCGAACCAATAGCTCCCGAACCGGAGAACAGCTTGGACGAAGACGCCTCAACCGTACGAAACGCGGTAGTAATTGTCATTGATCGACTGGGAGCGGGCTTTCTCGGCCCTTACGGAAATACGTGGATCGACACGCCGGCGATGAACCAACTAGCCAGCGAGAGCCTGCTGTTCGAGTATGCGACTGCTGATTCTAGCGATTTGAACTTGCTGTATCGGGCTTATTGGAGCGGTGTTCATGCGCTGTGCCGGACCGATCGTCCCGAACGTAGTTTAGCAACGCTGGTTGAGCGGGGGGGCCTGCGTGCCACACTGCTGACCGATGAGGCGGCACTGCTAGGTCATCCGCTGGCGGCAGATTTTGGCGAACAAGTATCGTTGGATCACGATGAACCGACTTCGCTGGCGGGTACGATCGAAGAAACTCGTTTTGCTCAATTGATGTTGGCGGCCTTCGAGTGGTTGGCTGACGCCAAAGAGCCGGGTTTGCTGTGGTTGCATTCGAAGGGAATGAATGGCCCTTGGGATGCTCCAGCAGAAATTGCAGAGCGTTTCCGAGACGAAGACGATCCTGAAGCTTACGCCGAGATCACTCCGCCGCAGTGGAAGCTTGAGCGATCGCACGATCCGGATGAAGTCTTGCGTGTCATGCATGCATATGCGGCTCAGGTGTGTGTTATTGATGCGTGCCTAGGGTCGTTGCTTGAAGCGATCAAAGCGCACGAACTGGCAAATGATACGTTAGTGTTGGTGACGTCGCCGCGAGGGTATCCGCTTGGCGAGCATGGTCGCATTGGCGCCGGCGAACGTGATTTGTTTGGTGAAACCTTGAATGTGCCGCTTTTGATCCAGCGACCCGATCACAAGGTGTCCTGTATGCGGCTCGAATCGCTTGTACAGCCTCCGGACCTCTACGTCACGCTCCGGAGGTGGTTCGGGGGCACTGGTCCGGTCGAATCTGCTACGGGCCACGATCTCTTGGAGTTGAAAGAGGATGAATCCTCGTGGTGGCGCCAGGCGGCGTTTGCTGCTGGCAATAACCAACGCGCGGTACGGACGCCAGCTTGGTTTCTGAATGTTGATGAAACCGCGGAAAGGTCGCTATATGCAAAACCGGATGACCGTTGGGAGGCGAATGAAGTTGCCGACCGTTGTGGCGACGTGGCTGAACACTTGGCCGCGTTAATTGATGAGTTTACGGACCAAGTCAATCGCGCCGAGCGAGTGTCGCTAGCACCGCTATCTCGCGAATTGATTGAAGGGATTGGTTGAGCCAGAACGGGGTGGCTCGAAACCGTAGGACGTGTATATACTCCCGCCCCTGTTGGTTCACATTCGCGTGAGCGCGACCGGTAGAGTTCCGTACTTCGGTTTCAAGGATTGAGACCAAAGTAACCCATCTCGCGAGAAATCTCCCGCGGGATCCTTCAACTTTGTCAATAAATTCATCGGGTATGCCATGGTCGGACAAGGAAGTCCGCAGAAGGCCCCCAGATCAACTGCATCCCACAGGATGTGGAATTATCTCGCGAAGCTGACCTGTCAGTCGCGGGTCGCGTTCGCGTTCTGCGCAATCCAAGTTTTTGGTTTTGGACTCAGCACATGTAACGCAGCGGGCGAAGAGCTTGACGTACGGCTGCGCATCACATGGGGTGAAGCGACGCAACATCACTGGAACGGTATCCTGCAACTTTCCGACGGAACTTTCTCGGAAATTCGGCGCTTGGGCTTCGAGGCAAACGCGCCGACTGCGGTCGTTAATCAAGGCAGTGCGCTTACGATTTGGCAACCCGCGCCGGTAGTCTTCGACGGCGTTGATGTGCGGGTCACTGCATCCGATACTGCTACGCTCACAGTAGTTCTTCAGCGCGACCGCAAGCCTGAGAACGAAGAGACCGTCACGTTGAAACTCTCCGATTTTGTCGGAAATCTCCAGCACACCGCTTCCAGCCTATTAGACGATCAGGGCAACCGCTTGTCCGTTCGTCGAGCACCCGGCGATCATTTGCGGGTCACGTCGAATCGCGATTCGTTTGTCTTCTTCCCCGGAGAGACGTGGTCGTTCGATGTACAACCCTATCGATTGACTCCGAACGCCGAGCTTCGCTGTACGCTTCAGCTAGTCGATACCCGTTCACGCGACGAATTGTGGGCCGAACAGTTCGATGTCGATACGGACGCGACCGGCAGCTTTCCGTCCAAGCGCCCGTTTTCTGTCACGCTTCCAACGGTTGAAGGGCCCTGCGAACTCGTGGCAACGCTGCGGGAGCGAAAGTTCACGGCACCGTTGCTAATGCAATCATTCCGCGATCGGCGAATCTCACTTCCAATTGTTTACCAACGCAAAGTGCAAATCGTTGTTATCGACCCAAATCCAGCTCCGATCGATCAAGCGGAATGGCGCGAAGTTGATGACGTTCAGCCGGGCAACGCCAAATGGTGGGAGCGCTGGTCGTGGTTGCCGCAGCTTAAGCTCACCGGCGAATCACACGGGCCGCTGGATAACGGCCTCGTGTCGCTGCGCCAACACCTTGGGCAGCAGTTAACGGAACTCGCGCCAAACGGGTGGCAAGCGGCACCGTTGCCGATCTCGCGAATTGGCGCGCCGCACCTGCTGGAACTAGAATATCCGAACGATTCGCCCCAGACGCTGGCAATCAGTGTCATTGAGACTAACGCGGCTGGTATGGTTACGCCGCTCGGATTGGATTCTGGTGTCGATGTCGTCCGGTCGCCGACTCCCGCGACGCCGGGGATGGAGAAGCATCGACTTATTTTCTGGCCGAAAACGAAAACGCCTTGGTTGCTGCTCTCGAATCGAAGGGATGGCAAACCGGCAGCATTTGGCAAGATTCGAGTCTTGGCCGGGCCAACCTCGTTACCACCGGCTGCGATTGATCCGACAAATACGGAGACGCGTCAGCTTGCTGCCTACTACGAAAAGCCGTTGTTCCCCGAGAATTTCTCCGCCCCTGAAACGCTCGACGAGACAACGCAACAAAGTCTCGGAGATTGGAATACGTTCTACACAGGTGGTTTGCGGCTTGTCGAGTATTTGAAGCATGTCGGATACAGCAGCGCGATCATTTCGATCTCGCGAGACGGCGCTACGATCTATCCATCGAGACTTCTTGAGAGTACACCGCGCTATGATTCGGGAGCGTTGTTCGTCAGCGGCCAAGATCTAGCACAGAAGGATGTGTTGGAGATGTTGTTCCGTTTGTTTGACCGCGAGCAATTGCAACTGATTCCCTCGTTTCACTTCGCCACGCCGCTGTTGGAACTTGAGGCTTTACAGCAACGCAACGCTGCAGCGGCGACTGGAATCGAACTCATAGGATACGATGGCAGATCGTGGGCGGCTCGCTTTGGTACTAATCGCGGTCAAGCACCCTATTACAATCCACTTGACTCCCGCGTTCAAAACGCCATTCGGCACGTGATCGACGAGGTGGTTGGTCGATACTCCCATCACCGTTCGTTTGCCGGTGTGTCGCTGCAGATGGGGCCGGACACTTTCGTGCAAATGCCTGGCACCGCCTGGGGCAACGATGATCGAACGATTGCGCGGTTTAAAGCCGACACGAATCATGAAGTTCCCGGCGACGGGCAAACGCGACATCGAGATCGGGCGACGTTCTTGAACGGTGTGGGACGCAAGATATGGCTGGATTGGCGTGCCCAAGAACTCGCAGAGTTTTATGGCGACATTCAAAGTGACATCGTCCGTTCGCGACCGGACGCAAAGCTCTACTTGGCCACCTCTGGGCTGTTGGCAAGTGCATTGATGCGGGACGAGTTGCAACCGCGACTGCCCCTACGCAACGACTTTTCCGACACGATGATGCAACTCGGGTTGAGTGCGAAGCTACTGCAAAAGGACATCAAAATCGTTCCGATGCGACCTCAGCGCATCAAGCCGCGTACGGCGTTGGCGGATCTAGCGGTCGACCTGCAACTGCGCGATTCACCATCGGTCGATGCGATCTTCGAAGGCGATGCGTTCGCGAGTTCAATCAACTATTACGAACCGTTGACGTTTGCGCTGCCCTCGTTTGACGCCGTGAGCCCGTTCGGTCCCGAGGTGACTCGAACATGGTTTGCTTCACATATTCCTTCCAACGGCTTTCACGCTCGTGCTCAGTTTACTCACAATGTTGCAGCGCTCGATGCTCAACTTGTGGCCGAGGGAGGGTGGATGATTCCGCTGGGGCAAGAAGATTCGCTACGAAAGCAGTTCGCAGCCTTTCGACAATTGCCGGCGCAACGGTTTGAAACTGTCAAAGCTGCTTCTCAGGAAGCGCAAACTTCATCACTTGTCATTCGCACGCACGTGGTTGACGAGCGGACGTATTTTTACATCGTCAATAATGCGCCGTGGGCAGCGACAGCGGACATCGACTTGGAGTTGTCATCTGGCGGAGTGATCCAACGATTCGGCAGCGAGACCCCGGAGCAACCTCGGACGGTCAATAGCGGACAGATTTGGACTGTCGAGTTGGAACCGTACGACTTGGTTGCCGGTTACTGTACCGGCGGTTCCTTCATGGTCGTTGACTGGCGAGTGCGATTCGACCGGATTGTCACGGCTGAACTGACGGCGCTCGTTCAGGAAGTGAAATCACGAGTCAACGAGCTGCGTTCCCGAGAGCCCTTGAAAGTTATCGCGAACTCCGGATTTGAGCGAATGTCCTCAACCGGTGATCCCGTAGATTGGATTCACGCGAACGGTTCCGGGATGACCATTGAGGTGTCCGACAAAGAGTCACGAACGGGAACGCAATCGTTGCATATGAAAGTCACAGACCCCAAGAAGATCGCCTGGATTCGCAATCGAGAGTTCCCAGCTCCGAAGACAGGGCGACTGTCGTTGCTGGCATGGGTGAGAACCAAGGACCAGTCGTCGCAACCCCAGCTACGAATGGCAATCGATAATGGCCGGGGCTACTACACTTTCGCGACTCTAGGCAAGGACGTCGACGGCCAGGCAGTCAGCGAACGATTGGGAAACGCGTGGCCGGCGGAGCCATATCTGTTTCATTGTGACACGTTGCCCACGGATCTGGAGAACGTCTCGATAGGCTTTGATCTTGTTGGCGAAGGGGAGGTGTGGATCGATGACGTGGAAGTCTATGACCTCTACTTCTTTGACACGGAGCTCAATGAGCTGATCAAGAATGTCGCGACCGCTCACTTTCAGTTAGAGGATGGACGAGTCGCCGACTGCGAACGATTCTTGGACGGATACTGGCCGCGGTTCGTCATCGAGCATGTACCACCGAATCGAGTTGCACAACTACCACGTGCGAACCCGCCTGAGCGTTCGGCAACGCCCGGCCCGAGCCAACCGACAGCCCCTCCTGAAGACAAACCATCAGGATTCCGACGGTATATTCCGTCGCTACCTTTTAAGCTGCCCTTCTCAAGTTAGACGTTCTTACGAAGGGAACGCCGCCTAAACTTGTCCGTTGATTGCTCGTCACTTGGAAAGTGAATGCTGGAAGAAATCTAACCGGGGGGCCACTTTAGCTGCCGACCGCCCAGCAGATGGAAATGCAAATGATCGACGGCTTGTCCACCATCAGGTCCACAGTTCACGACGACCCGGTAGCCGTTCCCAAGTCCTAGCTCATTGGCGAGATTGCGGATGACCAAGTAAAGATGACCGATTAGGGCCTGATCTTCGTCTGCGATTGTGGCGACGGAAACGATCTCTTTCTTGGGAATGACTAATACGTGAGTTGGCGCCTGTGGCGAGATATCTCGAAACGCCAGGCATACGTCATCCTCATAGAGCACGTCCGCGGGAATTTCCTTGTCGATAATGCGACGAAAAATCGTCTTCTCGCTCATGCTTTGACCTCGTCGGATTGGATGTCGAGTTGGCTGACTGAAATGGCCTCGTCCGCCAGCATATTCACAATACCATCGCGAATAGAATACAGCCAAGTGCCTGACTGATCGACGAGCGCAGCATCGAGTCGGTCGGTGATACTCTCACCCAACCGGTTCGTCAAACGGCCATCCGTCACCATACCGTTAACGCGATCGAGCAGTTTGGGGCTTGCCATCACCAACGGCTGTCGCGTCGCAGGGCATTGCAACCGCGACAGTAGTTCGTCCATCATCTTCACGATGTCAACTTTGCGTACGGGTTAGGTTCTAGAACATTTATCGGATACGATCAGTGCAGCATAGCTTATCGCATTACGCGGATTCCCAGAATACAACGCAGCTACGCAGGCCCGAGCAGACCCATCCACTCGACAGAAAACCATGCGCATTCTCGCCCTCAACGCCTATCACGGCGGCAGCCATCGAGCATTTCTTGACGGATGGATGGCGCACAGTCGACATACCTTCGACACAATGACACTTCCGGCTTACAAGTGGAAGTGGCGGATGCGTCACGCCGCGGTGACGTTCGCCGAGCAATTGCGATCTCCGGGGTACCAAGTTCAACGCTGGGATGCGTTATTTTGCACGGACATGTTGAATCTCGCCGAGTTTCGCGGCCTGTCTCATCGTGCGGTCTACACTTTGCCCACCATCGCCTACTTTCACGAGAATCAACTTACGTATCCGAATCGCGAGAATCATGAACGTGATCTTCAATACGCATTCACGAATTTAACGACGTGCATCGCGGCTGATGCCGTGTGGTTTAACTCGGCGTATCACCGCGACATCTATCTTTCGAACATCGCGAGTTGGATGCGTCGAATGCCGGACTACCAGCTGACGGGAGCTGCCGAGGGGATTCTCGAAAAGTCGTCGGTCCACTGGCCGGGTGTCGATCTATCGCCTCGGTCTTCACCAAGAAGCACCGGACCGATCCGCATTCTTTGGGCGAGCCGTTGGGAACACGATAAGAATCCGCAAGTATTCTTCGACTCCCTGCGTATATTGCAACAAGAACGCGTGCCGTTTCGAGTGAAAGTGCTCGGGGAATCTTTTGGGCGGGTGCCCACGTGCTTTTCGGCGGCGCGTGATCAGCTTTCGCAGCATATCGATCATTGGGGGTACGCGTCGCGCCGTGAGGAATACATCGACGCTGTGCGTAGTACGGATGTTGTTGTCTCGACAGCGCTTCACGAGTTCTTTGGGATTGGTGTCGTCGAGGCTGTCGCAGTTGGTAACTTTCCGCTCGTGCCGCGAGCACTCGCTTATCCGGAAGTTATTGGTGACGATGACGACTACTTTCACGACGGTTCGGCGCGTGGCATAGCGGCAAGACTCGCCGCTCTAAGTCAGCGCCTCGCTTCTACGGGAAGTTGCTGGGCCGAGTCGACGGCCGCCGCGAAAATCGTGGGGCCATACGGATGGGCCACTGCCGCCAGACGGATGGATCAAGCCGTCGAGCAGGTGTGTGCTGATAAACCGACAAGCGACTGACGCTGCGACTTAGTTGACCAAAACTGCGGAGCGTGTCACCATAGCCAAACGCACCGCCCACGCTCCAATTCATTCCATCCGGAGGGGCGAAGACTCGCGCGTATTTATCTATCGATCAGAGAGGAAAACGATGTTGCAGAATCACACTTGGATGCCATTACTCCTCCTGCCTGCGACCCTTTCAGTCGGTTGCAGCAAAGAGGATCTAACCGGCGCCTTGGACAAGGCCAAGAGTGCCGTAACCGAGAACGCAGCGAAAGCCAAAGAGGCGGTCCAAGCCAAGGTGGAGTCGACGACCGAGACGGTTCAGGAGCAACTGAATCTAGCTGGCAGTATTGAGCTGACCGCAGGGGAGATCGTAAAAACGGATGCCTGTTACGCGAGCTTTATCCGTCAGGGCGCGGGCCGTCCCAACGTCCTGCAACTGCAAAGTTATCGCGATGCCGAGCGCGAAGCCTTTCCCTCGGTCTTTCTCCAAGTTCAGGTACAGGCGAATTCGATTGCGGAACTGGTCGGCGAGCCGCTTTCGGCACGCTTGTTCGTGCAACGCGACGCACAAGGACCGATCTTGTTTTCTGACGTAACGAGTCCCGTTCAACTCACGGTCACTGCCTTTGAAGAGCAGTTGATCTCCGTCGAGATCAACGCTGGCGAAGTGCGCGATACTTCGACAGGATCGCTCGTGCCGGTTTCTGGTAAGTTGACTGGTGTTGTTCAGTGACAAGTTTCGGCAGTTGTCCAAGACTAGCAACGAAGTGTCGCCGAAGTACACACTCCGTGCACCAGCAGCAACGCCCCAGAATCGGCACGTCGGATTAAGCCAGATGTAGGGCTTATGCCTTACAAGATGTGCAACCAAGTCTCGCAAGTTGCCAAACCCGTTCAGTTTCCGAATCCTGAGGACGATGTTAATCCCTGACGGTTACGGAGAGTGAGCGCTTCTTTCCTGCGAAAGGGGCGACGAGTTAGTTCCAGGGAGCGGAACGGCAATTCATTGCACTCGAGCCTGGATTTCAGCGTGACGAACAACCTGCCGCCTTTCCTCCGCTTGCATGTTGCCGAGGAGCCAGCCGCGCCCCCCAGCCCATCTCTTGTCAATGACACCTTCGCCACGGTCACTTCGGCCTTTGAAGCCGCGACGGGGTGGCCGCTGCATCTGAATGCTGCTGCATCCGAGCGGCGCCGCTTTGAGCTCGGTGCAGGCAACAATCAACAGGAGAAACGGTCAAGTGAGTTGCCGATCGCCCGGCGTCGAGCCTTGGAACTGGCCGACGCCATCTCCGAGCTGTATTCTCGACTCGACATGCTACAGACTGCGGTTTGGCATCGCGAGGCTGAATTGGCAATTGGGGTTCCTGTCTCACCCAGACGCGAGGAAGAAGAACACCTCGCCGCTCGGCTCGAAGTCATGCTGCGAAACGGTGCTGAAGCCGTAGGATGCTGTTCCGCTGGCCTGTACCTGTTGGATGACGCGACGACCGAGTTGAAACTTCGCGCGGCCTTCGGTCTGCCTAAGGAACGCCTTCTGGAGTCGGGGCGCCCACTGGCCGGGGCCTTTGCCGAACTCGAAGCATTGATCGGTCATGCCGTCGTGCTAGAGGATGCAAGTCTGTTGCCCCATTGGCGATTGCCTGAGCCATTTCCCGCCGCACTTTGCTTGCCTGTATCGAGTCCCACCGATCCGCTCGGTACTGTGTGGTTCTATTCCGAGTCAGTTCGTGAGTTTAGCGACCAAGAGATACATTTGGCGGAGATCGTTGCCGGCAGCATCGCTGCGGAGTTGCAGCGTGAAGTACTTCTCGCTGAGTGCTTGGCTTCGAAGCAAGCAGATCGACAGATAGTCCGCGCGGTGCGTTGGCAGCAAGACCATCTCCCGAATATCCGTCCGCTCGTGTACGGATGGGACGTCGCTGGGTGGACTGCCAATGAGGATGATCTGGCTAACGGATTCTATGATTGGTTCGTACCGACAGATGGGACGCTCGCAATCTCATTAGGCACGAGTGAGGGATTGCCGGTTGAGTCGGCACTGAGCGCTGGTGCCTTGCAAGCGAGTGCAAGGGCGCACGCCGAGTATCCCCACACGGTGGCCAAGATGATCAAGCGTGTCAATGAAACGATATGGAACTCTTCCGCGGGCGGACATGTAAGTTCGCTCTTCTACGGGAAGGCCACGCCCGACTCTGGCATGATCGAATATTCGTTGGCCGGGACGATTCACGCTATCTTGGTCCAAAAGTCCGACGTTGAACTCATCCAGTCCGATTCACCTCTCCTCGGTACCGAACCCGATCTAGATCCAGAGACTCGCCAAGTCCGGATGGCGGATGGTGATGTGCTGCTGATACTGGACAGCTCAAGCAATCGACCATCAACACACCTTGAACTCTCGCGCCAGATCCGCGCGAATCGCAAGGCGACGGCAGAAGAACTTATCGAGTTAGTCCGTTCGATTGCGCCTCAAATCTCACTCGCACTGATCCTGCAACGTCGGATTACACCGATCACTTAAAGTCATTGCCGGTGTAACTGGCAATTATCCATCGACGTGAATCTGGGCCGACGCGACGTGGAACCTGTCCACTATTTCCCTTGAACCTTGGGAATTGCGTGGCCCCAGGCAACGCAATTTACCACGTGATTTCAACGCCAGGGTCGTCCGAACCGCTCCTGCTACCCATTCAGGCGATGGGGATGGCGTGTCGTCCGTCGGGAATGAGTCTGCTGTAGTTTTCCATTTCGGCGCGATTTCGATTAAGATGGGGACAGCCCACCAACCGGTCCACTGACTGGAATCGTGGCTTGACCACGCCTATAACGGGATCGAGCTTCCCGGCTCGCCCTTGCCTCCCCACGAATCATCGATTCGGAGATCCTGCCGATGTCCCTAGTGTCTATACGATCCGCAGCCACCTTCGCCGTCGTGGCCGTTATCACCTCAACATCAATTCCGTCTGCGATGGTGTACGCGGATGAGCCGCAACCGGTAAGCTTCTACGAGCAGATTCGACCGATCTTCCAGGCGCAGTGCCACGGTTGCCATCAACCTGCTCGTGACAACGGCAAGTATGTCATGACCGACTTTGCCAAGTTAGTAGCTGGGGGCGAGAGTGAGTCGGCGGCGATCGTGCCGGAGAAGCCGGAGGAAAGTTATCTCGTTGATCTGATCACTCCCGCGGACGGCCAGGCTGAGATGCCCAAGGGTAAAAAGCCCTTGAGCGAAGTGGAAGTCTCGCTGATTCGGCGTTGGGTTGCGGAAGGTGCCAAGGACGATACGCCGGAGGGCGCAAAACGCCAATTCGATTCCGAGCACCCACCGATCTACACCTTGCCGCCGGTGATCACCTCGTTGGACTATTCGCCCGACGGTCAGCTGCTCGCAATTGCGGGTTTCCACGAGGTCTTGTTGAGTAAAGCGGACGGATCGGAGCTCGTCGCGAGACTAATCGGCGTCTCGGAGCGGATTGAATCGGTCAGCTTCTCGCCCGACGGAAAGCAGTTGCTTGTTACGGGTGGTCTGCCCGGGCGCATGGGCGAAATTCAAATTTGGAATGTCGCCGATCGCAAGTTGGCATTGTCGGTGCCCGTTACCTATGACACTGTCTATGGCGGAAGCTGGTCACCTGATGGCAAACTGATTGCGTTTGGATGTGCGGACAACACCGTTCGTGCCATCGACGCGGAAACGGGTGAGCAAGTTCTTTTTCAGGGAGCTCATAATGATTGGGTGCGCGATACCGTCTTCTCGCACGATGGTTCCCATTTGACCTCGGTGAGTCGTGACATGACGGTCAAGTTAACCGAAGTGGCGACCGAGCGATTCATTGACAATGTCACCTCGATTACTCCAGGTGCCCTGAAGGGCGGTGTCAACGCAATCGCGAGGCATCCTGAACGGGACGAGTTGGTGGTCGGCGGCGCGGATGGTGTGCCGAAAGTCTATCGCACGTTCCGTATCACAGCTCGAAAGATCGGGGACGACGCGAATCTTGTTCGTACGCTCAACCCCATGCGTGGTCGAGTATTCGATGTTGCGGTCAGTAAAAACGGAACGCGAATCGCCGCCGTTAGCGCTCTCGACGGTCAAGGTGAACTGGCCGTGTACTCGTACGAGTTTGACACTTCGCTGCCCGATGACATCAAGAAAATCAACGAGAAGCGAGTGCAGCAACGCAGCGCGGACGAGCAAACGAAATTGGATGAGTATCGCACCAAGAACATAAACCGCATTGCTCAAGTCATGTCGGACAACGCGGCGCTGTACGCCGTTGCATTCAGCCCGGACGGAAAAACGGTTGCTGCGGCGGGTGGCGATGGCATTGTGCGAATTGTTGAGACGGAAACCGGGAAAGTTGTAAAGGAGTTCGCGCCCGCTCCGCTGACCGAAGCGAGTAAAGTGGCTCAGGCATTCGACGAGGCTCGCCCGCTTTCGATCGACGATACACCGTCGGCTGAGGCTCCGCTGCCGGAAGGAGCCAAGATCGCCGCCGTCCTGGTCGAGCCTTCGTCAGTGTTGTTAACCAACAAGTTCAGCTACGCACAACTCGTTATTACCGCAAAGCTGGCGTCAGGCGAACTGATCGATGTCAGTCGCGTCGCGAAGTTATCGAGCTCGGCACCGGTGATCGATGTTTCGCCGGCTGGCTTTGTCAGTGCGAAGGCCGATGGCGAGGCAAAGCTAATCGTCGACGTTGCCGGCTCGATTAGCGAAGTTCCTGTGACCGTCTCCGGCCTCGGATCTGACTTCGCCGCAGATTTTGTGCGAGACGTGAATCCGGTGCTCTCTCGACTCGGATGTAATCAAGGAACGTGTCATGGTTCGCTGAAAGGCAAGAACGGGTTTAAGCTGTCGCTGCGCGGATACGATCCGATTTTCGATGTGCGCGCGTTCACGGACGATCTCGCATCACGGCGAACCAACATCGCGTCGCCCGATGATAGTCTTATGTTGCTGAAAGCCACCGGGGCAGTTCCGCATGTTGGCGGGCAAGTTGTGCGACCGGGGGAGCCCTACTATCAAATCATCCGTAACTGGATTGCAAATGGGGCAAAGTTGAAGCTCGATTCGCCGCGAGTTACAGCGATCGAGGTGTTTCCCAAGAATCCGACGATCCAATCACTTAACGCGAAACAGCAGATTCGCGTCGTCGCGACTTACGCGGACGACACAAAGCGTGATGTAACGCGTGAAGCGTATATCACCAGCGGCAATACCGAAGTCGCCGATGTCAGTCGTACCGCCGTGATGACTGCAATTCGACGAGGCGAAGCACCGGTATTGGCTCGCTTCGAAGGCGCCTACGCGGCAACGACTTTGACCGTTATGGGTAATCGCGACGAGTTTGTCTGGAAGCAGCCGGATACTTGGGGACGGATCGACGATCTGACTGCGGCGAAGTGGCAGCGTATGAAGATCCAACCTTCGGGAATTTGTACAGATGCCGAGTTCATCCGCCGCGTCCACCTTGACCTGACAGGTGTGCCGCCGACTTCAGAACGAGTTCGTGCTTTTCTAGCCGACGATCGTGATACACGAGTCAAACGCTCGGAGCTAATCGATCAGTTGATCGGTTGCGAAGACTATGTCGAGTACTGGACGAATAAGTGGGCTGACCTCTTGCAGGTGAACCGCAAGTACTTAGGTCCCGAAGGCTCTGCGTCATTCCGCCAATGGATTCGTAGCGAAGTGGCCGCCAACACGCCCTACAACGAGTTTGTCGAGAAGATCATTACTGCGGAAGGCTCGAACAAAGACAATCCAGCTGCGTCGTATTTCAAGATTCTCCGCGAGCCCGTTGACATCATGGAGAATACGACGCACTTGTTCCTTGGCGTAAGGTTCAACTGCAATAAGTGTCATGATCATCCTTTCGAGCGTTGGACTCAGGATCAGTATTACGAAACCGCCGCGTACTTCGCCCGCGTCAGCTTGAAGGCGGACCCGGCTGGCGGTAATAAGAAGATCGGCGGCACTGCTGTCGAAGGTGCCAAGCCTTTCTATGAGATCGTCTTTGAGAAAGACAATGGCGAAGTTACGCACGACCGAACTGGTCAAGAGACACCACCGGAATTCCCCTACGAGTGCAACTTCACTGCTCCCGAAAATGCCAGCCGCCGACAGCAACTCGCCTCTTGGATCACGTCAGCAGATAACCGATATTTCGCAAAGAGCTATGTCAATCGACTATGGGGCTACCTGTTCGGTGTGGGAATTATGGAGCCGATTGACGACATTCGGGCCGGTAATCCGCCAACCAACCCAGAGCTTTTGGACTATCTGACGCAGGAGTTTATCAAGAGCAATTTCAATGTTCGCCATGTCATTGGGCTGATTTGCAAGTCGCGCACCTATCAACTTTCGTTGGCAACGAACCGTTGGAACGAAGACGATACCGTAAACTACTCCCATGCCATCGCTCGCCGTTTACCCGCCGAAGTGCTTTACGACTCGATCTATCGTGTCACGGGTACCCAAACCAAGATCCCCGGTGTTCCGGCAGGAACGCGCGCCGCGGCAATCCCGGACGCTGGCATCGAGTTAACCGATGGCTTCCTGGCAAACCTCGGTCGCCCGCCGCGCGAGAGCGCTTGTGAGTGTGAACGCGTCAATGATTTGCAGCTAGGGCCGGTAATGGCGTTGGTTGCAGGGCCTACGGTTAGCGACGCCGTGGGCGATCCGAGCAATGCGATCGCTAAACTGGTCGCAGAAGAGTCGAACGATGCGAGGCTCGTTAATGAACTTTTCCTGCGAGTGGTCAACCGTCCCGCTACGGCGGAAGAAATTGCTGCGTTGATCGACTCCATGAACGCGATTGACGACGATCATGCCGAGTTGACGAGAGCTTTGCAGGAGCGAGAAAAGTGGTGGGTTGAACGGAAGCCGCAACTCGAAAACGAACGCTTGGCTGCCATTGCCAAGGCCACCGAAGAACTTGAGTCCTACCAAAAGGAAATTGCACCACGTGTTGCCGAAGATGAGAAGAAGCGTCAAGCGGGGATCGCAGCTGCTCAAGCCGAGCTCAAGAAATTCACAGACGAACTTCCTAAGCATGTCGCCGCTTGGGAAGCCAAGAACAAAAGTTCGGTTGAATGGCACTTCCTCGAACCGGACAGCCTTACGCCTCCCAACGGCATTCAACTGCAACGCCTGGAAGATCGCTCAGTACGCGCAACGGGAACGGCGGATGCCGGTGCCTATACCATTGTCGCCAGTACACAACTGCAAGCGATTACTGGTCTTCGCATTGAAGCTATGACCGATGAGACCATCAAAGGTGGTGGACCGGGACTGCCAGAAAACGGAAACTTTGTTGTAACAGAGTTTGAAGTGCAGGCCGCACCTATCGCAAAGCCCACGGAGTTGAAGAAGGTCGAGTTGCAGAACGCCAAGGCCGACTATCTGCAAGATGGTTTCAACATCGTGCTGACGGCTGATGGCAACGCGGGCAATCAAAATGGCTGGGCGATCGCCAATAGCGGTGGTGTGGTTCACTGGGCAACCTACGAGACTAAAACTCCGGTAGCCAACGAGGGTGGCACACAGTTCAAGATCGTGATTCATCAGAACCACAATGCCACAGGACACTTGTTAGGTCGTTTCCGCATATCAGTGACGACCGACAAAACGATTGGCCTGAGTTTGCCGGAGAGCCTGAAGTCGGTTATTTCTACACCGGCTGAGCAACGCGTAGAGTCTCAGACGAACTTGGTAACGGCATATTTCGACAAGACCGACGCTACATTGCTCGCGAAACGGACTGCCGTCGGTGAAGCCAGTAAGCCGCTGCCAGAAGATCCGGGCGTGACCAAGCGGAAGGCGACGTTACAGTTTGTGAGCGTTGCGGTGCCGGAAGATTCACGGCTGTTGCGACTTCGCTCCGATGTTGAATACAGTAAGCAGCAGGTCACCAATAAACGGCTTACGGCTGCTCAAGACTTGACCTGGGCGTTAATTAACAACCCCTCATTCTTGTTTAATCGGTAATCGCATGAGCATGAACTCTTGCGATTGGCCCTAACTAACGAGTACAACAGAGAATCGAATCGAACAAAATCGATCTGACTTCTTCGCTGTGTCCCCAGATCGAAGCGGCGAAGTTACATACTCATCAAGGAGAAGACCATGCTTAGGATCGAAGGCCCAGCCGGTAAAGATCTTTGCGATAAGGAACTTGGCGTTAGTCGACGCGATATCTTGCGAGTCGGCGGATCAGGTGTTCTCGGCCTTTCGCTCGCTTCTTTGCTAAAGCTGCAAGCCGCTTCTGCCAACTCGGAGGCCCTTGGCGGTGCAGGATGGGGTAAGGCCAAGAGCGTCATCATGGTCTACTTGCAAGGCGGCCCAAGTCACCTCGATTTGTGGGACCCGAAGGAAAATGTTCCCGACAACGTCAAGAGCGTATTCGGCAATATCTCGACAAAGCTTCCCGGTGTTCAATACACCGAAAACTTGCCAAAGCTCGCACAAATCAACGACAAGTTTACGATGATCCGCTCGATGAGCTACACGCCAAACGGCCTGTTCAATCATACGGCTGCGATCTACCAAATGATGACCGGCTACACGACCGACAAGGTCAGTCCTTCGGGGCAGCTTGAGCCGCCCAGCCCAAAGGACTTTCCAAACTACGGATCGAATATCATTCGCTTGCGTCCGCCGACGGAGCCGATGTTGCCCTTTGTAATGTTGCCGCGTCCTTTGCAAGAGAGCAACGTCGTCGGCAAGGGTGGGACGGCTGGCTTTCTCGGGAAGGCGTACGATCCGTACTATCTATATCCAGCCGGTGACGACTTGGACATGGAGAAGATGACGCGGATCAAAGTCGACGATTTGCAATTGCGTCCCGAAGTATTCGCCGCTCGCTTGAATCGTCGCGCGAAGCTTCGTGATCTAATCAGCAAAGGTATGCCAACCGTCGACAAAGCTGTCGAGTCGTACAACTTGGATGGCTACTACGACAAGGCTTTGAACCTAATTGTCTCTGGTCGAGCTCGTGAAGCATTTGAGTACCAAACCGAGTCACATGCCACTCGCGAGATGTACGGGCGCAACACGTTTGGTGACAGTTGCTTGCTCGCTCGCCGGTTGGTCGAAGCGGGAACTCGCGTTGTCGAGGTAGTCTGGCCCAAGGTCGCGAACTCCGACAACCACTCATGGGACCATCATGTTGGGCTTTCCAAACGCATGAAAACACAGTCGGCTCCCATGCTCGACGCAGGCCTCTCGGGATTGATCACCGATCTCGATCAACGTGGCATGTTAGATGAAACGCTCGTCATCGCCGTTGGCGAATTTGGGCGGAGTCCGCAGCGAGGCGTCAGCACTTCCGGCAACAATAACACTGACGATGGTCGCGATCACTGGCCGTACTGTTATACGTCGGTCATCGCGGGAGCGGGTATCGCGCGGGGGCAAGTCTTCGGTAAGTCCGACAAGACCGCCTCGGCTCCGTTGGAGGATCCCGTTCACCCAGGTCAATTGCTGGCCACGATCTACCACAGCTTCGGTATCGATCCCGAAACGATCGTCTATAACCACCTGAATCAGCCGCGCGAATTAGTGAAAGCTCAGGCCGTCAGCGGATTGTTCGCCTAGCCATCGTTGTGAGCGATTAGTCAAATTCATCGGCGCCGCCGTGTGTTTCCACGCTGGCGGCGCCGTGTTGTGAGTTGCGATGCGTTCTAAAGACGGGTCGCTATCGGCGGACTACTCAGCCGGCAATGCCTTTTCATCAGCTTCTTTGCCACCGAACGATGTGCGAAATGCCTCGGCGGCGGCCGTAACGGTTGCCTTCTCCCCGGTCATCTTGAGGAAGTAGTTCCCCTTGCCTTCGACGGCAAGAATCGCGGCCAACATGCGAGCATTTTCCTGTGCTTCGGTCTTGCGAAGGATCGGAGGACCAACCGGTTTCTTGTAAGTTCCTGTGACGTCGACCATCACGTACTCGCCGAGTGCTGATTTGCCCGCAGTGACTTTCGACTTACGACCGTCCGCATAAAACTGCTCGATCCAACGATCAACATTCGCCTGCACTCCGCCGCCGCCTCCAAACGAAAAGATTGCCAGTTCGGCGGATTCTTTATCACCCTCAGCTGCCGGAATCTCAAATTGCGCCAATCGCAGGCTACTTGTCGGCTCGGATTGTTTCCAACTTGCCGGTGTCTTCAACGTGATGTCGCCGACTTTGGCCTCTTTGAGATCATCTGCCGCGAGGGCAAAAGTACCTGCGACAAACAGAATCGCTACGGCGAAGTTGCATTGTGTAGACATGTCTTTATTCCCTGTCGGAGCATTGGTAGTTCATCGGTTAGTGGAGAACGTGATGTTGTTTTGTTAGCGAGTTGGCCGCTCAATCACACACCTCGCAGGACCACGACGGTAACAACCAACAGCACGACGATCAACAGGCCCAAGATAATGAGGGGAGCGATCGACTTTTTCTTTGCAGCGGCTACCCGCCGAGCGGGTGCGGCCACCGGCTTACTGATGTCTTGTTCTTCGTCTTCGGGCACTAGAAATGAGGGAGCAGGTTTAATGACTGCTGGCTTCGTCGATGAGGGAGCGGTGTCAAGCGAAGGAAATACAGGGCCAGCCAGCTTCCAGTCTTCCCAGCCTTCTCGCCAAACCATCGAATCGGCACTGACACGGCCTTCGCTCAGCCAACGCCGCATGACATCGCCCCGCGCTGGTCCGTATTGGCCACCGGCGGATGGTCGCACATACCACACGGAATCCGGCGACTCGGCGATTGGGTCGGCGGGGGCTTCTGCTTTCTCCGCCGCGATCACCGGATGTTGGATGACCGGGTTCGCTTCCTTAACACTAGCCGCCACGAGCGCCGTTGCCTTTGATTCCGTCGCCTCTGCGGTGGGCCTATACTTCGGAGCATCCGCCGGAAGTTGGCTCTCTGTCGGGATTAACACACGCGAGTCGCAATGCGGACAGATTCCACGTTTTCCTGCCAGGAAGGCTTTAATATTAAGTCGTCGCCCGCAATCGGGGCAATAAAACCTGATGCCCATTTAGTTTCTTATCGGCAGGGGCGAGAGGGGCAAAGCGTTCAAAGGCCTTTGATTCGAGAAGCTCCATTATACATTGAGCGATACTGATGGGAAGCGAAGTGATATCGGCGTTCGCCCCGGCAGCCTTGCGGTGCGCCGTAGATCCGCGTATACCGGCGTGGTTGTAGGGTCGTCACCTTTACTCGATAAGCTGCGTTTCACCTGCCGTTGCTAGGAAACACCCAGGATGCTGGAAAACCACGAGGAACAGCCAGAAGGCCCCGTTGAAATCGCAATCGTCGGCGACATGACGGAACATGGGGCAGAACTGACGGACAAATTGCTGAGTGTTCCCCAGGGCGGCGAGTGTATTATCTACTTCGATTCGCCCGGCGGCAGCCCTTACTGTGCGTTGTCGCTGATGACTTTGATCGTGATGCGTGAGTTGCACGCGACAGGAATCGTCTCGGGCGAGTGTTCGTCAGCCGCGCTCTGGCCGCTGGCAGCATGCTCTCGCCGAATTGTCACACCCTACAGTGTGCTCCTGTTTCATCCTATGCGGTGGCAAAGTGAAGAGAGCGTTCAATTGTCGGAAGCCGCCGAGTGGGCTCGGCATTTCGCCCATCTCGAGGGACAGATGGACCAACTGCTTGCGGACATGTTCGGCACCGCTCACGACGAGATTGAGAAGTGGGTACGACCTGGTACGTATGTCTCGGGACCAGATTTCGCCGCGGCAGGGTTGGCCGAACTCGTCGATGTGGTCAAACTGGCAGCGGAGCTTCGACAGAAGCAGGCCGAGTGACGGCGAGTTGCTCTTTCCTTGAGGCACGGATCAGCGGTAGCATGGTCGTCTCGCGGAAAGGAATCTGTGCAGTGCGCTCTACCTGGGTTTTTTGGTGGTCAATCCTAACTCTTGTTTGCAGTGTTGCTTGCAACAAGGAAGAGCCTCCCGTCAAGACTCCGATGGATGTCGCAGTATATGCAACGCTTCCCGGCCTGACGGCGACCCATAATGCCGAGTTACAAGCAGAACTTGCGCGGCTTATCGCTGAAGAAGCCACACCGCTCCAACTGATCTCATCGTCGACGAAACATCGAGTTGTGGCGGCAGGGGACGCTACGTCGGTAATCTCTCGACTGGATACGATCTTCCCTCCCAATTTCCGCGAGTCGGGACGCGAACATCTCGATAAGGTGTGGCCCGCCGAAGGCTTCGATTTTTCGCCAGCGACGCTCCACGTCGTCGCTGCATTGTCCAAACGCTACCTAGGGAAACGAGAGCAGTACGAGACGCTTGTTTCGGAAGTCAACTTTGCACTTCCCGTCGACCACTCGCTTGGCCTGGCAGCAGACGCGGGCTACGTCGATGCGATTGAGATCGGTCATCGACTCGAAGGCCTGTATGCCGCTGGTGTGCTGGCCGCTGGAAAGCCCGACGCCGCCATCGAACCGCTGCGCGTCATGCTGCGCGTGAGCGAGTTGCTCGCGGGCGAAAATAGCATCGTATCCAGGAGTGCCGGAGCTATGCGGCGAGGTGAGGCACTTCAGGTTTTGGAAGGTATCGTCAAGCATCCGGCGGCAACACCAACACTCCACCGGCAGCTGAAAATGTTGCTCGACCAACAATTGGAGCGATGGCCGGATGACGCGACCGCCTGGATCGGCGATCGCGCTCAGGGTATGCACACCTATGAGTTGATCCGCGGCGGCTACCTTTTGTCGCTACTGTCATACGACGAAATTCGCGAGTACCGCGATGAGATCGGAATTGATAAGCTGGCCGCCCTTGTCGCCGAGAACATTGATCAGGATGAACTCTTCTATTTGCGCTCTATGCGTGACATTGTGGAAGCCTGCTCCAAACCGCACTACGAGCGTGCGGAAGTCTTCCGGCAGATCGAGGCAAATTTAGAGTTGATGCGAGGAAGCAGTAACTATCCGTTCGTTGCTGATCAGCTGCTGTTGATGCAGATGAGTCAGGGAAGCCGCTTGATGGCCTTGGACCGCGCGCGTTGCGACGCCTGGGCTTTGGCACTTCATTTGGCCTGCGACGACGAGCCGGGCAACAAAACAACCAATCCACTTACGGGTGATGAGTTCTTCGTTGATATCGGCGAGACTCAAATCATTGTGGATGCCATCGACCCAGATAAGGGCCAGCCTGCGGCGGTTGTGCCGCGACGCGTCTCCGTTGGCAATGCCCCTCACGTAGGTTCTCCGATCCGACGCGGTACGGCGGCTCGAACCAATCGCTAACGCGCTTCGAGCGTCATCAATTCATGACGTTGCTGCATTGGGCATTTGGAACAGGTGAATCGGCGAATTGTTGCCTTTATACTCGCCGTCATCGGCCAGTCGCCTCCCATTACCGTTACTCCCGCGATTTGTCGCGACGACTGCGATTCGCCCTGTAGGTTCATGCAAATGAATGCTGTGGCAGTTCGACAATTTCGACGATGCGAAGAAGGGCTTCTCGTCGTTAGGCCGCTGAAAGACGATCTGCCCTTGGCCTGGTGTTCCGCTGGTTACGGCCATCACAAAGCCGGCTTTGTGGAAGATGATCTCATGAACAAAGCAGTCGTTGGCGTCGCCCAGGCTCAGCGTGTGCGTCAACTCGCCGGTCTCAAAGTCGAACAATAAGATGCTCGGAATACCTTGGACGGTAGCACCGTTTTTGGGAATCGTGCCGCCAACCGCAAGCGTTCTGCCCCGATCATCGAACGCCAGAGTTCTAACACCACCTACGTCTTGCAGACGATGTTCGAGATACAAGACGCTCGCATCGAATTCTCGAAGAACGCGACCGTCCGTCGCACTCCATAACTTGATTGTGCCGCGATCATCTCCCGAGACAACTAATGGTTGCGAAGGGTGATACCGGACGGAGAAAACATCGTGGTCGTGCCCTCTAAGCTCGAACAGCGGTGCGCCGTCGACGGCTGTCCAAATGCGAACAACTTGATCTCGTCCGCATGTAACCAACCGCGAACCATCCGCATTGAGATGCAAATCACGCAGCCATCCGTCATGCGCTCCGTCTAACGACCACGCCAGTCGTGCATGGCTGCCGTTCAATTCCCAAGCGGTCAGCTTGCCCCACGAATCGCCCGTATAGAGCCGTCGTCCGTCATTCGAAAATGCCATCGCGTGCAACCAGCCGTTGTGCCCCATCAATGCTGGAAGCTCGGTTGGTTCTTCCGACGCGATATCCCACCATCGAAGTCGTCCGTCAAAACTTCCGGCCGCGAGGTAGTTTCCGGTCGGATGGAAGCGGGCGGCGAGCACCTGGGGGTCGGTCGTGAGAACGGCGTACTCTTTCGGTTCGAACTGCGTCAACAATGATGGTGTGTCGTCGTTCATATTTCGTTTCTATCGAAGGTCTGCTAGGCGAGCAGCTCTTTGATCACATGCATGTCGTCATGAGCAATCGGCAGCGGCTGGCCGGCGTTGTCATATTCGACATGTTCGCTATCAATTCCTAACGCTTGAAACCAGGTGTGAAACAAGTGGCCGATGTCGTACTCGTCCGTCGAGACAAAGGTTCCTTGATCGTTCGTTTCTCCAACGACGATCCCTTTCTGTACGCCGCAGCCACCCATGACAAGCGACCATGCCTCGGGCCAGTGATCCCGTCCGATGTGGCCGTTGATCCGTGGAGTGCGACCAAATTCGCTCATGGCAATGACAAGGACATTTTCCAACATTCCTCGTGCAGCCAGATCTTCGATGATGGCAGCAAACGCCTGATCGAATTTTGGCACGAGACTCGCATGTCCGTTGAAATTGTCGCCGTGCGTGTCCCAGCCGTATGAGTTCACTTTGACAAACGTAACGCCTGCTTCGAGCATCTTGCGAGCTTGCAGCATGTGACGACCTATCTCGTGTTTCCCGTATCGTTCGACGTCGAGAGGATCGAGTTTTGTGGCATCGAACAGGTCTTGTCGCTTCATCAGCGTGCGAGCCATTTCGAAGACGTAACTGTTTGCTCCGGTGACTTCCTTTTTACGTCGAGCTGCATAGCGACGGTTAGCGGCTTGGCGAAGTTGGTCTCGTTCTTCGTCGGCTTGTTCAGTAATCGATTCATGCAGCAGCAAATTATCGGGCGGCAGCCCATCGCCAAACGCCAAAGCGCCAAATTTGGGGCCCAGGAAGCCGGCATCGTCATGCTTAAATCCGCCGCTTCCTGGCTTGATCCATACATACGGCGGCAGGTTACTGGATCCGGGACCGATGAGTTTGGCCACGGCTGATCCAAAATAAGGGTAAGTTACCCCGCGATTCTTCGGATCGCCGCGTTGAATGCGAGCGACGCCTGCTGAATGCGAATTGTCTTGAGTACAGAGACTGCGGACGATCGCCAATTGATGCATCTGCTGAGCGGATTTTGGCAGCAATTCACTGACGTGAATGCCTTGGACCGAAGTCGGGATGGCACGAAAGGGACCGCCGAATTGTGTATTGGGCTTCGGATCCCAACTCTCCAGCTGGCTCATGCCCCCGTCCAGCCACACAAACAACACTTGCTTCTGTCGCTGTCTTAAGTCCTGTGCAATCGCGGGTTGCAACAGCGGAGCCAAACCAACGGCGCCCGCCGCTGCCCCGGCTACCGTGCCCAAGAATTGCTTGCGCGAGAGTTCATGTTCCCAGGGTTTGCAGCGTGCGGAGTTCATGATCGGTCCAGTGGCGAGTCGAATTCGATCGGACGATCGTTTTGGTAGGTCCACCTAAGATACCGAGAAGGCATTCCGCAAAGCAACCTTATTGCCGGCCAAGAATAAATGCGAACAAGTCGTTTAACTCTTGTTTTGTCAGATTCTGCAGCAGTCCTTCGGGCATGATCGAAGTTGACATCTCGCGATGAAACTCGATATCGGGCTTTTTGACGGAAAACTCTTTGCCATCCATACCCAGATAGGCTTCCTGATTGCCACCCTTGCGACGCGGTAGTCCAACGAGCGTCTTGCCGTCCGTCGTAACGATCTGCCAGGGAGTGTACTGCGGAGCCATTTGCTTGCTGGGTTGAAGGATGGTTTCCAGCAACCACTCAACTCCCTCCGACGCAATACGTTGCCGAATCTTTGACAAGTCCGGCCCTACGGCACTGCCGCGACCATCCATTGTGTGGCATCGCGAGCAAGTACCCACCTTTGCGCCGAAGAAGATTCGCTGACCGGCGTCGACGTCGCCATGGCTGGTCAGCAGTTGCTTCCACGCCGCTGTTTGATGAGCGTTTGGCCGCTCGCCGGTTGTCCCGTTCAAGATGCGATTGACGGCTTCGTTGATCGCGGGGTCAACGGGGGACGAAGCAAACACTTGGAGTCTTTGCGCGTCGGAAAGTTCGAGCCCGACTAGCGCTCGCAATGCTTCGTAGCGCAAACCGGGATTGTCGGCACGGGCGATTCCTAGCAGCAAATCGATGTGCGATTCAGCGGACGGGGCAAGAGCTGCAATCGCCGCGGCACGAACTTCTTTCGACTGTTGTTCATCGGCGGCGAGTTCGGAGAGCGTGTTATTGCGGCTGGTGTCCGGGTGATTCGCCAAGGTTCGAACTGCTTCCAGACGCAACTCGACGTCTGCATGACGCGTCAGCTTGATCAGGTCGTCCAACTTGAGTCCCTTTGCGTCAGGAGCGATCATTCGCAGGCACAAGCTTCTAATGGCGATGGGTGCATCGGGATCTGTGATCTTGGAAAGAAGGAGTTGTTCGGAAGGTTGGTCCGACGGCTCGTTGCCATCAAGTCGATCGATTGCTGCCGCCACTGCACGAAATAGTCGAAAGTCGAGGTCGCTCGAATTCAACATGCGTTCCAAGATGGGACGATAATCGACCAGCAGATCGTCCGCGATCCATTTGACGGCGACGAAACGCGTGTCGGGATTTTTGGCGGCCAAGAAGTGTTCCAATTTTTCGTCTGCAAGGTATTGATTCAGCAGCTTGTTGCGGCGAGCTGCAAGTAAAATCGCCAAACTGTGTTTTGTGTCCGCCATTGAAACGGATGACCGGGTGAGTTGTTCCGACAAATTCGCAATTCCTGCGTGTATAGCAAGCGGATCGCCGTGGGTTTCGAGCAAATCGGTCAACTCATTTAAATCGGGAACGGGAATCGAATGAGATGCTTGGGTCGAAACGACTGAGCCACTATCGTTGGCTTGGGCGGGCGTTACTTGTGGTCGTATCCGCCAAAGTCGTCCTTGCTTGTGAAGCGAGTAACTACTCGATACCCAATCGCTGATGAACACAGATCCGTCCGGAGCGACGTCGATTCCCACGGGCCGAAAGTCATCCGGCCCATCGATCAGAATATCGCGTTGCGCATGGACGAGCCCTTTGTCGTTTCGTTGAGATATCGTAAAGCGTTCAACGCGATGGTCGGCCCAGCACGACACGAACAGATTCCCGAGATATTCTTTCGGAAACGCATTCGATTCGTACGCAACGATCGCACACGGGGCCTCGCCCGTTCCTGCGACCATCGGCAACGTGCCGGGAATCTCGCCATTCCAACCGACCAGCGGATGCAAACCCGTCCGACCGTAGCGATACTCGTATCCATAATTGCCGCCCTCGATGACTTGGATCAAACGGCACGGTGGCGATGACCCGGGGTCGTTGTCCGTCCCAAACACGCGACCAAACGCATCGACGCACATTCCGTACGGGTTCCACCAACCAGTCGAAATACGCCGCAGCTTTGTCCCGTCCGGCTGAACATGGTAGGTGCTGCCTCCCTCTCCGCCACCGCTAAAGCTCGTTCCATCAGAACCGTGCAATGTGTATGGTGCACCCAAGTTCTCGCCGAGGCCGAAATTGAGGCCTCCATCAAAGTCGAACGCCAGACCTGAAAGTCCGTTGTGGGGGTAATTGCCCTCTGTTTCTAGCCACACAATGCGAGTTACTTCGTCGGCCTGATCGTCGCCATCCGTATCACGCATCCGGTGAATGTCGCGCCGCGTCGCAACGTACAGAGATCCATCATGACAGAACTCGATGTCCATAACATGGATAAAGCCTTCGTGGAAGATCTTCCTTTTGTCAGCGCGCCCGTCACCATCGGTATCCTCGAAAATGAGAATGCGATCGAACGTAGGACCGTCGTAGTCGTCTGGCCGAAAATGCGTATGACTTTCCGCAACAAACACACGCCCGTCATCTGCCACCGCCAAGCCCGTCGGTGTCATAATCTGTGGATGTTCAGCGAACAATTCGACAAGCAGTCTTTCGTCCCGGGCCTGCGGTGCGTCAGCCGCGAATGTCAGTGACCCGTATAACAGCGAACAGATTAGCGCAGAGTATCGCATGCTCAACCTTTTGGCTCGTCGGAATTCCAGTGGAGCGTCCATGATAATCTGTTCGTAGCGCTCGACACCACAAGCCGGCGCGAATTGATCCTTGTCGAGCGGTATAACCTTCGCTAGAACAGCGACATGTCTGAATCACTCCTGGCACCCACATTCCTCTTCCGTTTTTCTACCGTTTGTCAACAACGGAAGTCGTTGTGGTCCGAACGCACGATCAAACTCACCGAAAAGTATCGCATCCCTAACTTCGGTGAACTGGATGGGCGAAAGCAATTTGCCGATGTGCGGGTGGCCTGGAACTCGGATGGACTACTATTCGTTGTGCAAGTCACGGGCAAGCAGCAGTTGCCGTGGTGCCGTCCAACCCGGATGGAGGACAGTGACGGATTGCAGATTTGGATTGATACTCGTGATGCCCACAACGTGCATCGCGCGAACCGCTTTTGCCATCGATTTCAATTTCTACCGTGTGGCGGCGGTCATCGTTTGGACGAACCCATTGCGGCGCTCTTTCCGATCAATCGTGCGAAGGAGAGCCCAAAGCCTGTTGACGCGGGACTATTTCAAGTTCGCAGTTCGGTTCGCCCGGATGGCTACACATTAGAAGCCTTGATTCCCGCTGCCGCGCTGACCGGGTTTAATCCGTCCGATAACCCGAGACTCGGTTTTATGTACGCAGTTGTCGATCGAGAACTTGGCTGGCAAACATTTAGTGTTGGCCCGGAGTTTCCGATTGTCGAAGATCCAAGCCTGTGGGGAACGCTGGAGTTGAAAGCGTGAGACGACAGGGTGGCGTGGCAGCTAATATTGGCGCCACCGTAAGCGTCCGGCTCCCCGGCGGGGAGTCCAGGACAAACTGCCCCCGGCATCTGGAACAACGTCAGCAGATGCTGTACTTCCGAGTATCTCCAGTGAATACAAAATGACCCCAACGGGGTCTGAACTATCGGCGAATTCCCGAGGAAAAACGGCGATTCTTGAAAATGGGGGCGCAACAGGGGGTGCGGTTGGGGGCGATTTGCACCAAATCGCCGCCGATCTGCGGAGCCGGCTGACGGCCGACGAATGCCGCCGGCTGGGCGAGTTTCTGCTGGGGGATGACTTCACTGCAATTTAACGCTCCCGCGCGTGTGCGCACGCGCGGGAGGGATTTTGGAGGATTGGAAAGATGGGAACATACGGCTACACACGGCAACACGGACTGACGATTCAACAAGAAAACGCGATCGACGTCCTGGTCACCGGGGCGAACGACACCGAAACGGCCGAAAGAGTGGGCGTCAATCGGGTCACGGTCTCGAAATGGCGGCTTTACGACCCTTGGTTTCAGGCCGAACTGAACAAGCGGCGGGCGGAACTGTGGGGGAGCGCCGGGCGGCAGTTTCAAGCTCTGCTCCCGAAAGCGATCGAAACGCTGGGGCGTGAACTGACCGAGGGCGAAAACGGGTGGAAAGCGGCGTTGGAAGTTCTGAGGATGGCCGGCTTACCGCTCACGACATTCGAAGCGGGACCGACGGACGGCGAGCAAATCGTCGATAGTTGTGTTGAGAAACGTCTAGCGGCAAATCACGCAGAACGGCGTAAGCACATGTCCGACGTGGACCGAATGATGGCCGATATGAAATCCGCCGAGCCGGGCGAGTTCGAAGCCGAATGGCAAGCCTGCCGCGCTGAAGTGCTCGCCGAGATCGAAGCAAATTGTACGACCGAGCTGGATTGACTTTGGCGACGGGTGGCCAAGGGAGAATCGGGCCATCGACCAAAGAAACTTCTCGCAATTGTGGCCGGCAACTGATACGCTTTTTGCCATCGGAGTTCACGAAACAGGGGGGGTGCGAGATGACTCAGCAAAGTGAATGGTACTATCAAATCATGGGAGAAACCTTTGGTCCTATGACTGCAGAGCAGTTCAAGTCATTGGCGGCTGACGGCACGATTGATCGCGACACGTTGATACGCAGGGGTGAAGCCGGCAACTGGGCAACCGCCGATCGCGTGCGCGGGTTGTTCGATCCAGTAACCTCCGATCCAGGAACGAAGAAAGTCACTCCGAAGATAGTAACTCCGCCCGAACGCCCCGAGCAACCAACTGCGACACTGGTCCCTGCGGACCTAGGTTTACCGATCAAGCGTCGCTTCACAGCGATTCATGCTGGTTTGGTGTTTGGTCTGGTGAGTCTTCTCGTACTTGGCGTTGTAATCCTCTCAGCACGTAGCGACAAAGTGAAGCATGAGAGTGGCGGTGCTCTGGAGGTAGTTTCCGAGATTGGAACACCTGCTGAAGACACTCAACTACCAACGCGGCTGGGTAACCTCATGGGCAATTGGGAAAACGCATGTGAGATAATCCGCAGCTACACGTCCAACATTGAGTCGACACCGGACCAAGAGTTACAGCGGGCGCGCAGCCTGCTCACAGAGTTCACCGCTGGACTGCAAGCAGGCGAAATGCCGTCCGAACGGAAAATCGCTGAAGAATTGATTACGCATATCGACAGCGTTCTGTCCGATTCCAAAGTTTACGGTTGGCTGGTCACCTTAGACGGTGCGACGTTAATCAGCATTCAAAAGGAATACTCTGTCGCAGTACCCACCGAGACTCTGCAAGCATTCTGCCCTTCCTTCGGACTTCCCCCGGGCGCGAACAGCAACGATTCGTTCTTTCGAGTAATTAAGGGTCGGGGCGACGGAACACTTACGGAAATAGACTTGAATCTGCGTGAGTACGCTACGGTACTTGAAGCCGCCTTCATCGAACGAATGTACCGCCAACTTGGCGAAGCACTTAATGAATTGGGAAGACAGGAATTGTTGCGGCGAAAACAACGAGTCGCCGCACGTGACCCAAATCCTGCTCTGACGGCGGAAATCCACCAAGTCGACGAGAACGTCGATCTGTACGAAGGCAAGTGCGTCTATTTTGACCCCGTATGGGTTGGCGGTGACGTCGAAAGGCGAGAAGACGGGTTTTTCGTCGTCGAAATTGAGGATAGTCGCGGCGCTCGGTACTCCGGCTCTCGCAGTAAGCTGGTTTTCGTCTGCCATAAATCGCTCGCTGACAGAATCCGAGCGGAGCTTGACGCAAACAAGAGGGGGCAAGCAAAGATCTATTGTGATGTTTTCAAGGTTGCACCTGACAAGAACATCTCCATCTCGATTAACGGTCAGACTGTCGAGCAGTCGCGGGCGAGTGCTGAGATCTATAAGCTCGAATTCTACAACCAAGCCGGCCAGTTATTCCGAATGTTGAGTTCTTCCGAGTAGTCGCCTAGAAAGCGGGCTGGCAAGATAGGGACCGACCGTAGCGACAGGCAAGACTGCTCCGCCGACCGCCTAAACATAGGCTCTCAATCGCGTACAATCATGGCATGACGGGCGGTCGAATCGTCGGCCAACGATTCGGCCCAACGCGACTTGCCGACGGCTTCCAACCTCCCTTGGTAGCCGCCGGTAGGCCGGCCCGATGATCAAGGGAGGAACGATGTCTGACTCCGCCAACGCTGGCGACCGGTACATGGAGAGAATCGTTGGTCAAGTGTTTTGGTACGGCCAACTTTTCCCGTCTCACGCCGATTCAGTCGACGGTTTGTTAGACAGATGTATGGCGCTGCGAACCATTCTTGTTGACGTGCCGGAAGACAAACCGCTGCCGATGGTTCCTACCTACGTCTCCGATCTGTGGGACGAGATGATTCGCTTAGCCCCCCGCGCAGTTCATCCGTCACATCCGCCGGCGGACATAAGAAGTAAGAAACAATGTCTCGAAGCGGTGAACACGGTTATCGCCTGGTGCAACGGCGCGGCCTCAACCGAAGTTAATTCGGATGCGAACAAGTATTCCTGGGAGCGCGGGCAGGCCGGCGCGGAGTCCGCTCCGCTGGCCAATCTCCGACCAACAGCGCAGTCTGGAAAGTCTGACAATCGCTACGAAACGCTATCCAAGATCGATAGGGCACACTGCAACGCATATTTGGCATTCCTGTACGCCGAAGCAATCGCCGAGCGACGACTTGAGGACAAAGAAGCCTACGATTGGCTGCGTGAGAACGGAATCGAAGATCCTGAGTTAGGCGACTACGTTCTCCCAGCGTTTGATACTTGGACGCGGTATTTGCGCGCAGCGCGAAAGGCGACCGGCGAGCAGAAATACACGTCGCGAATTGAGCGCGAACGGTCCCGTTGAGAAGAACCGGATCTTTTTGAGAATCCGTTTGACGATCGGCCTTCGACGTAATCCGAAAGCATCATACGTTTTGTGCGACGGCGTCCACCGGATTCACCGAATCCGGTCTGTGGGTTGTAGATGGCAAGTCCTGACCTCCGCAAAACGCGGCTGTCCCGAATCCAATCCACGGGAGTCTCTGATGTCTACATGTTCACCGACGCCGGCGACTGAACCGGCAAAGCTGCTCGACGTGCGGGCTGTCGCCGAGTTGCTCGATTGCTCGCCGCGTCACGTCTATCGCCTTTCCGACGCCGGCAGGATGCCCGCTCCAATTCGACTGGGCTCGTTAGTTCGTTGGTCGCGCGTTGCGATCGATGAATGGGTCCGCGCCGGATGCCCTTCGATGCGAAAGGGTCAACAATGATCACGAGACCGAACAAGAAGTCCGTCGGCACCGTGCGCCGCGATGCGTCAATCGAATTGCTGGAATCGCGCCGCCAAGTGTACGTCAATCGCGGCCGGCGAGCGTTGCTCTTGCGGCTACTGACGGGCGAGACGGCGACCGCCGATGACGTGCGGGCCGCTGTCCAGTTGCCCGAAACAATCGACCCCGTTTGCTTGGGCGCGGTGCCTCGCGCTCTGGCGCGGGCCGGCATTATCAGGCGTGCCGGATTTGAACCCACAAGCCGGCCCGATGCGCACGCAAGGCCCGTTTCGATCTGGGCGCTGGCCGATCCCAACGCAGCGCGACAGTGGCTTGTCGATCACCTCGACATACCGGAACCACCACCAGCGCATGAAAAAGCCCAGCGGCTGCTACCGTTGGGCGGAACCGTGGAGTGATCCAAACATGACGAGCCCAAACCACTCCAGCGACATTGTACGCGCCGGTGATACGGGAACCAAGTATCCGAAGCGATCGTCGCATTTTGCCCACAAGGTGACACGGCTTCTGTTCAAGTCTTGCGCGGCTCAAGACATCGGCCGCGATGCCGTCTTGCTGATTGTGAACATTGCGCACACTGAAGACGCGGCTCGATACTGTGGCCCCGTTCGATTCTGGAATTCGCAGCTCGTCGAGACGATGGGATTCAGCGGAGCGAATCAGTTGAACGATGCGCGTAGAAGGGCCATAGATGCCGGCTGGCTTCACTACGAACGCGCCACGAATCGCGCCGTCGGCAATTACTGGGTGACCATTCCCGAGCAATTCCACGACCTGAGCGATTCGCCGCTTGAACCACCATTCGTTCAAGATATGAACGATTCCCGTAACGAATCAGGATCGAATCAGCGGCGAAAGTTGAACGGAAAGCGTGTCGATTCCCCGGCGAATTCTGGCGCATCTTCTACCCCTGTACCTAACACCCATTCCCTTTCCCCTCCACCTGAGACGTCTGAAGACTGGGGGGAGGTGGAGGCGGCTTTGATTCGGTGCAAAGTCGGCAAGATCCTGGACGCAGTTAGGACGGCACAACGCAACCAGGTTTCGCCGCAAGACGTGATCGCGATCGTCGAGTATGCGGAGAGCAAACCCGGCGCGTACGGCCCGGGCGCGATCTTCAAGCGAATCGAGAACCATCGGCCCGGACTGCCGATCCATGCCGGATGGCCGGTCGAAGACGATCGCTTCATTCGCCAGCGTGAAGTAGAGGCGAAACATGAGCGAAAGGCGAATGAGAATCTCATCCGAGAAGAGCAAGAGCGGCAACGTGCCGCCGACCGGCTTAAAGCCGAAGCGCTTGAGCGCGAATACGGGCCGGTGTTGGACAACATGACCGTGACGGAACAGAGCAAGTTTGCCGAGGCGAACCTCGACGAATTCCAGCTACAGCGATTTCGTCGAGATCCAACTGGCCCGATAGTTCGCGAAATGCTGTTGTCGGCTCTACGAAACGACAATTGACTGCTAGCCTCGTATCAGGCAAGATACGGTAGGTGTCCAGCGAACAACTAGTGAGATTGCAAGCGATGGCAAAGAAACGATCAAAGACAAAATCTCTTTCGGACCAACTGCGGGAGATCATCGAAACGGGACCGCAGAGCCGGTATCGTATCGCGAAGGATTCGGGCGTCGACGCGTCGCAATTGTTGCGATTTATGCGCGGCGACGGCCGGCTGACGAATGACTCGCTCGACAAGATCGGCGACGTGTTGAAACTGCGACTAGTTTCTGATTTGGAGCAATGAAACGATGGCGAGCATTCACGCTGACAAGCGACGCGGAAAGACAACCTACCGCTGCCAGTTCTACGACAAGCACAAGCGCCGGCGTTCGATCCGTCTCGGTTCGATCAACAAGCGAGCGGCCGAAGCCATCGCGGTCAGGGTCGATGATCTGGTTAGCGCCTCGATTTCAGGCGGCTCGCCGAGCAACGAGACGGCGCGCTTTCTCGCCACCATCGGCGACGATTTGGCCGCCAAACTTACCCAAGCCGGCTTTGGCGATTTCATCCCCAAACGCGAATCAGCGACGCTTGGCGTTTTCCTGAAGACGTACATCGACGGACGCGAAGCCGAAGTCACCACCGGGACGATTGCGAACTTCCGTCAGCTTGAACGGAATCTTGTCGAGTTCTTCGGTGCCGATCGTGACTTGCGATCCATCACGGAAGGCGACGCGGACGATTGGCGGCAGCATTTGGCAAAGACGTACGCGGAAGCGAGTATAAGCAAGTACATCAAGCGGGCTCGGCAAGTGTTCAAGTCCGCCGCTCGGAAGGTATTGATCGAAACGAATCCATTCGTCGACGTTAAAGGCGGGAGCGAGAGCAACGATTCGCGAAAGCACTTCGTTAGCCGCGATATCACGGAGAAAGTGCTTGAAGCCTGCCCGGATGCCGAATGGCGGTTGATCGTCGCGCTGGCTCGCTACGGTGGCGTCAGAACGCCAAGCGAGACGCTGGGGCTGCGATTGAACGATGTGGATTGGGTGAACGATCGATTTACCGTCACATCCCCCAAGACGAAAAAGCAGGGCAAGCCGTGGCGAGTCGTGCCGTTGTTCCCTGAGTTGCGTCAGTATTTCGAGGATGCGGCAGAGTTGGCAACGCCGGACGCTGAGTTCTTTATCAACCGCTACCGCGACAAGGCCGTCAATCTGCGAACGCAGTTCAACCGGATTCTCAAACGGGCCGGCGTGACGCCGTGGCCGCGACTGTTTCAAAACTTGCGGGCGAGTCGTGAGACGGAATTGGCGAACGAGTATCCGTTGCACGTCGTCACCGCTTGGCTCGGCAACACACCCAGCGTAGCCGCGAAACACTACCTGCAAATCACGGATGCGCACTTCGCGCAAGCGAGCGCTCAAGAGTCGATTTTAGGGGGCGCAACAGGGGGTGCGATGAAATGCGAAGTGGGGGCGCAACAGGGGGTGCTGTCAGTGTCGCACGGTGATAGTCAGCAAGTGACAAAACTGCGCCCCACGTCGAGAGTTACGAACACAAGTGCAGCGTTTGCAAATGTTTCGTGCGAAGACAAAGTGACCCCAACGGGACTCGAACCCGTGTTGCCGGCGTGAAAGGCCGGAGTCCTAGACCGCTAGACGATGGGGCCTGGATCACTGCTGAGCAGTGAGCGCAAGTCGTTATTTAAAGCCTGTTATCGCTGTGCGTCAAGTCGGGGTAGCGGGAGCGACCAGCTGATGTGCACGATGGCCTTTGTCGAACATCGGAAGAACTAAGGATGTCGCCACAATCGTTAGGTGGGATTTTTGGAAAGGCGGGATGCGATGAAGCGAACTTGAAGCGTAAGTTTGGCTTACCCGTTAGATTCCTGGGTGGGATCGTCTTCAACCGCAGTTTTTTCGTTGCGTTTGATAGCGTCATACACTTCGCGGCGATGCACGGGCACCTCTTTTGGAGCTTCTACACCCAATCGCACTTTGTCGCCTCGTATCTCAACGACAACGATGGTAATGTCATTGTTGATGACAATACTTTCGTTTTTCTTGCGGGATAAAACTAACATCGTCCATTCCTTGTAACGCTGTCGCATCATGTACGACGGATGGCCTGAAGATCCTATATTCAGCGGTGTCGACAAAAGTTGTACAGCCGCGTTTTTCGGAAACGTCTTGTTCTCAAACTATGGCCACATCAACGCTTGCGCGCATCATCAGTCTTCCATCCACTCTACGTGCTGCCTTAGCTTAGTCAAGCAAAGCCCGCGCCTACCTAGCAATTTTCGCTCGAAATCTCGGCAGCTGCGGGTTACGACTGCTACCGCCGACGAGAGCTCGCTATCTCTCGTAACTTTACATTCCCTGAAATCGAGTTGCGACTGAACTTCTAACATCTGTATTAGTAGAATGTTACGTTCATTTATAAGCCGGCTCATTGCATTCGAGTGAGATATCGACGCCTGGTCGTTGAACTCCAGAGATTGGATCGTGGAGGGGTAAGGATTGACGTGGCTTTACTGGCGACATTTGATGCTGACGTCACGGTGAGATTGCGCGCGGCTCGAAGTTATAGACGAAAAACTCATGCACACGGTTGAAGAGCGACGTGCGGCCACTCGCTCGCTCGGTTAGTCGTTCATCGAGAGTTTCAGGCTCCGCTCGCAATGAGGCTACGTCGGTCATCCATTAGCCTTCGGATCCGGTTTTACGGCCTATACGCCTACGTGATTCTTCGAACGAATGGTGTCGCGACTCCCTGCTTCGACACGCTAATGCGCTACGCAGGTCAGCTTGAACGGCGCTTGCGGAGTTGTGTGCGCTCCCTATAATTCAACGCTAGTGACCAGCCTGCTACTCTTTTCTTTCTTGGACTTCTTTGATGTTGGAATGGTTTAGAAATGTTGGTGTTGCGGTTTATACCGTCGGTCACGGAATGTGGGTGACGTTACGGTACTGGCTGATCACCTATAAGGCAGATCGAGGTACTTTTACGGACCAGTTCGAGTACCCGGAAAAACCGGTCCCTGTTGCGGCTCGTTATCGCGGTTTTCATCGATACGATTTAACGACTTGCATCGCTTGTGACCAATGCGCCAAAGCTTGCCCCGTCGACTGTATTTACATAGGCAAGGAACGCGTCGAGGGTGGCAAAGGTTTCAAGGTGACCGGATTTGCCATTGACTACTCGAAATGCATGTTTTGCGCCCTTTGTGTGGAGCCCTGTCCGGTTGATTGTATCTTTATGGGCGCTACTCATGACCTGAGTTGTTACAGTCGGGATGGTTGTATTGTAGACTTTTCACGACTGCCGACGGACGTTGCGTGGGGGCGTTCGACGTTGAATCCGACGGCGGTTGCTGAGTCGAAAGTGCTGGTCGAGCCGGTTCACGGCGGGCCAAACCAGTAGAATTGACATATGATTAAGGTTGGGTCGACCATTAACGCCTTCCGCGAGTTTCATTATGTCGCCTGACGAGTACACTCCCGCCAGAATCTTTACCGTCGAAGAGGCTAATGCGCGTTTGCCTCTAGTGAGGGTGATTGTCAGCGATTTGATGAAGTTGGCTGCGGAGTTGTCCGAGCGTCGCGATCGCCTAAGTCAGTTATCTAGTAAGCGGCCTGGGGGCTCTTCAGACGTCTATCAAGCGGAAGTCGAGCAAGTTGAGCAGGAACTCGAAAAGGAGAGTGAGCGGCTTGCCGACTATTTACGCGAGCTGTTGGAGCTTGGCGTCGAACCAAAAAGTGCAGTGGGTGGCTTGGTAGATTTTCCGGCCATTATCGAAGGCAAACTCGCCTATCTATGCTGGAGGTTTGACGAGCCGGAAATTCTGTATTGGCATGAGCTAGACGCCGGCTTCGCAGGCCGTCAATCGTTGGCGGTCGAATCCGTATCGGGTACTGGCCCCGCCGGCGGGATGCTTGACGCTTAGCGATCGTTGCTTCACCGAAAACTGTCGCGGTCATGCATGGTTCAGTCGCCCGCGACGTCGGTTAGGCGAGCTGGTTTCGCTTTCTCGGTCTATTTTCCCTGGTGGCTTGCAAGATTGCTGCCCACGTCTACAATTCGAGACTTGTTACCTAGCTAATTTCTCGACGCAAATTGTCAGGCGTTCGATGTCAGCATTCGGCTCTTCGATTGGAATTGTTGCCTACTTGGCTTTGTTTGCCAGCGTGGGGCTGATTTTCCTCTTCGTCAACCTGCTTGTCGGACGATTCGTTCGTCCTCATGACCCGCACGAAGAGAAGCTCGAGATCTACGAGTGTGGTGAGCCGACGATCGGTTCTAGTTTTGTGCAGTTTGACTTGCGGTTTTATGTTGTCGCATTGCTGTTTATTATCTTCGACGTCGAGGTAGCGTTCTTTTTTCCCTGGGCTACGGTCTTCGGGAAGTCAACGCACATGATGGACAGGGAGTTTCCTGTCGCGGTCGCGACGTCGGATGGTGTCGAACTATCAGATTCGGCGCGACTGCTCTATCAAGAGTTGGGAGTTCGCAATCCGACGGTTCCAGACGCAATTCCTGTCAGTCTTGTGCCAACGCTCGGCAGTAAAGGCAGTAATCTCACTAAGGTGGAGGTCGAATCGATCGCTCGCGAAGGCGCTAGGCAGTTGGCATTCGTCACGATTGTCGACATTGTCGTCTTCTTCGCAATCTTGCTTGTTGGGTTTGCGTACGTTTGGAAGCGAGGAGATTTGGATTGGGTACGAGCAGTGAGTCAGGAGCGGGCCCAGCAGCGTCGCGGTCCGCCGGTAGATGTGGATGCCCTTGACGAGGAGTCGGCGTTGTCGGCTTAGTCTCGCATTCTCTTTGCGAAGCTTATTTGCTTTACGGGTGACGTGTATCAATGAGCGGACAGAATCTAGTTGATCGATTGTCGAAGCGATTTGGCGACAAGATTACCGGCTCGAGTCTTGAGGCGATCGATCCGTGGGTTGAGGTATCGCCTGGTGGGATCGTTGAGGTGTGTGTCTACTTGCGTGACGACGCCGATCTTCGTTTGAATCTGTTGAACTGTATTACCGGTGTTGATTATTTCATCGCCGACGAGAAGAAGGCGGCAAAGGCCGGTTGGGAGCCGCACATTGAAGTCGTCTATCACCTTTCGAGTACTGTTAATAAGCATACTCTAGTGCTGAAGGTTTTGTTGCCTCGTTGGAAGGGTGGGGTTGAAGGTGAGTTGCCTGAGGTGCCGTCTGTGTCTGGCGTGTGGAGTACCGCGAATTGGCACGAACGGGAAGTCTTTGATCTTTGTGGCGTGAGGTTCACTGGGCACCCCAATCTCCGCCGTATTCTCTGCCCCGAAGATTGGGTCGGTCATCCGCTCCGTAAGGACTATGAGATGCCGCTCGAATATCACGGCATCCGCGGAAGGTAAGTAGGACAGGACTGAAACATGGCAACACAAGTCGATGACGCGCGAATCATCGAGTTTGACGTCCGGACTGACGAAATGCTCGTTAACATGGGGCCTCAGCACCCTAGTACCCACGGCGTACTTCGTTTGGTGCTGCGAACCGATGGTGAAATTGTTTCGGAGGTTGAGCCGCACCTTGGTTACTTGCATCGCTGTGCCGAGAAGATCGGCGAGAATCTGACACCTCGGCAGTGGATTCCTTATACAGACCGCATGGATTATCTGGCCGGGATGAATATGAATCTCGGTTGGTCGCTGTGTGTTGAGAAGTTGATCGGTCATGAGCTTTCCGAGAAGGCTAAGCATCTTCGAGTGATTATTGCCGAGATGGGCCGAATCGCGAGTCATTTGGTTGGAATGGGTGCCTATGGTTTGGATCTAGGGACCTTCAGTCCGTTTTTGTATGCGTTTCGCGAGCGAGAGAGGATCTTGGATCTGTTTGAAGAGGCTTGTGGCGCGCGGCTTACCTACAGTTACCTCACCCCAGGCGGGGCGACTGCTGACTTGCCGAACGGCTGGCTGCAAAAGTGTTCAGCGTTTCTCGATCAGTTTGAGCCGATTATTCAAGAGTATCACGCGCTGCTGACTACCAATGCGATTTTCATCAAGCGGACTGCCGGGATCGGTATCATGTCGCCCGAGATGGCCGTCGACTTTGGTTGCACTGGTCCTGTGCTGCGTGGCAGTGGTGTTGATTACGATTTGCGCCGCGACGGTGAAGAACGCTATACCGAGATGTATGATGGCTACGCTTTCGAGGTGATTGCGGAAACGAACGGTCATTATCCTAGCGATCACGAATATCCTGCTGTCCCTAAGGAAGCGGTGCTCGGTGACTGTTGGCATCGTTTCTATGTGCGTATGCTCGAAGTGGTTCAAGCAATCGACCTTGTTCGTCAGGCAATCGACCGTTACAGCACTGCGAGCGGCGACTGGGGTGTGCCGATCAAGCTGACGCACAAGTTGCCCAAGGGTGAAGTGTATCTGGAGACGGAAGCGCCGCGTGGCCAGATGGGTTTTTATTTGGTCAGTGATGGTAACTCCATTCCCTGGCGTGTTCGAGCTCGGAGTAGTTGCTTTTGCAATCTGTCGGTAACGTCAGATTTATGTCGCGGTTGTCTGATCGCGGATGTGCCAGCAATCGTTGGTTCGTTGGATGTTGTGATGGGTGAGATTGATCGGTAACTGTAGTGGCGGGCTCCATGTGTTGGGTTGCCGCCTGCGGAGTGAGCGGTCTGCCCTGTGCGGCGAGATGTCGCGTGTAATTTGTGTTCGCGGGGGCTTGTCGGTCCCTGATACTTTGTGCCATATTTCACGATCTTGGTTTTGAAACATTAGCCTGTCCGTCTGGCGTAACCACGGGCAAGCCCTGAGAACCGCATCTTGTTCCGGCGACTGACGGACAGGTGGATTAGGATTAGTTCAAGCAAGTGTCCGAATTCTTTCATACGACTTGCGGTCTGCCGATGCCGTTGGCCTATTTGGTGGCTGCGGTCATTCATTGCGTGCTTGTGATTCACGTAGTCGCAGTCGGCGCTTTGGTTTTCATTTGGCTGGAACGGAAAGTTTCCGGTCGAATTCAGGATCGTCTTGGCCCGACGCGTGTCGGTGGTGCCTTCGGCTGGCTGCAAACGCTGGCTGATGGGATCAAGTTGATATCGAAAGAAGATATCACGCCGAAGGATGCTGACTGGATGTTGTTTAAGGCGGCTCCATATGTTGGGTTTGCGGCCAGCTACTGTGCCTACATTGCCTTGCCGTTTTCGGACGGCTGGGTCGCTCAGCATTTGAACACAGCAGTGTTCTTTATTCTGGCGGTGCTGGGTATCGAGGTGTTCAGTCCAATTCTCGCGGGCTACGCATCGGGATCGAAGTGGTCTCTGTTTGGTGCTATGCGAGAGGCGGCCCAAGTTGTGAGTTACGAAGTGCCGCTCGGTATGTGTGTTGTCGTGCCTTGTATGATTTGCGGCTCGTTGAATTTGGTGACGATCGGAAACCAGCAGGCTGGTTTGTTCACGAACTGGTTGGTCTTTAATGATCCATTCACTTTTGTAGTCGCTATCGTGTATTTCACCTGTGCAACAGCGAGTGTGAACCGAGCTCCCTTCGACTTAGCGGAGGCGGAAAGCGAATTGGTTGCGGGTTTTCATACAGAGTACTCCGGCCTTCGCTGGAGCTTCTTTTTTATGGCTGAGTATGGGTCGATGTTTCTGGTTAGTGGTTTGGCAGCGATTTTGTTTTTCGGTGGATGGAATGGGCCTATTCCAATTTTTCAAATTCTGGGTTGGACCGAGAGTGACGGTGTTCTGCTTTACTTGGCTCGGCTTGGTGGCTGTCTCAATTTCCTGCTGAAGGGAACGGTTGGCGTAACTGTGATGATGTGGGTTCGCTGGACATTGCCTCGTCTGCGAATCGATCAAGTGATGACGACTTGTTTGAAGTACTGTGTACCGATTGCGGCTTTTGGTTTTGTTGGTGCTTTAGTGTGGCAAGTGCGCGAGATGCCCTCGTTGAGCGATCTCCCTGTTGTTGGTATTAACCGGTTTGATGCTCACGAGAGTTGGGTTATTGAGGCGGATCGTCAGCGAGCGATGCGTGCTGCTGTAGTCGCTCCTGCGTCTTCGAGTGTGCAGGAGGGGCCGGTTGGTGATGTCGGTATCGATCGCGTCGACAGTCTTGTTATGACGGGAGTCGCAAGATGATGTTGCTTGCAGCTTTCGATTGGCACGCTCTCTTCTTTATGTTTTTTGCGCTGTTGACGTGCGGTTTCGCAATTGCCGTCCTCTTTGCGAACAACGTCGTTCATATGGCATTCTATCTAGTTTTGTCGCTCGGCGCTTCGGCTGGGCTGTTCTTTTTGGCAGGCGCCGAGTTTGTTGGCGCGATGCAGCTGATGATTTATGTCGGCGGGACGCTTGTGCTCCTGATATTTGGGGTGATGCTCACCGCCCAGAGTCGTTTTATTTCGATGAAGACTCGAAGCGGCGAGTGGGTGTTGGCCTTAGTTGTTGGTGGGTCGTTGTTGTTTCTGTTGCTCACGGCCGCTTTCAAGGTCGATGACTGGAGGGCCGGTAATCCCGATGCTGTCAATTTGGGTGTCGCTGAGTCGAAAACGACGACGCAGATCGGTGCCGCATTTACCGGTGTTCGGGTTGACAAGCTCGATGAGTCTGATGGCTCGAAATTGATTGCCGGTATGTCTGGTTACTTGCTTCCATTCGTAATTGTCTCAGTTCACTTGCTGGTTGTTTTGGTTGGTGCAGCTTACATGGCTCGGACTAAGCGACGTGCGACTTCTGTGGGAGTTGCGTCATGATTGGTGTCTCGCCTGTTGCTGTTTCGCATTATCTGGTCGTCGGCGCTGTTTTATTTGTCGTTGGTGTCGTGTGTATGGCGACCAAGCGGAATGCTTTGGGAGTTTTGATGGGCGTTGAATTGGTGTTGAATGGCGCCAACTTGAACTTCATCGCTTTCGGCAGTAAGTACTTGCGAGCCGAGTCGCTGGGGCTTGATGGTCAGTTGATTGCATTGTTCGTAATTGTGCTGGCTGCTGCTGAGGCGGCTGTTGCGCTCGCGATTGCTCTAAATTTCTACAACAATCATGCCTCGATCGATGTTGATCAGGCGAGTGACCTTAAAGGCTGATGGATCCAGGTTCTTCCATATCGACGTTGCTAGGCTGGGCGGTTGTGTTGCCGCTTTGCTCCTTTTTTGTCATCCTGGTCTTTGGGCCGCGGATGGGAAAGGCAGGTGAGCACGCTGCAAGTTTGGCGACTGCAGCGATTGGCGTGGCGGCAGTCCTGTCCTTTATTTCCTTGGTGGTTTGGCTGACTAGTCATCGTCCAGGTATGGAGTCGCATGGCGAAGTTCACGCTTCGGTAGATTTCCCGGTTATGGACGTCTTTGTCCGTGGCCAAGATCCGCATGCGGAAGAGAAGCATAAGGCGGGCGGTGCCGAGGATGCGAGTGTTGGAGATCATCATCACGAGCATCAATCTCAGGCTGACGCGTCCCACGGCCATGGCGGCGCTCCGCTTCACTACACCAATGACTTTACTGCGCCGGCCATTGGCGGTCCTTGGGTGTTGGGCGAATTTGGCAGCTTGCGTCTGAGTATCAGCTACTATATCGATGCTTTGACCGTCTGTATGTTCTGTATGGTCACATTCATCGCAACCCTGATTCATGTCTATGCAATGGGGTACATGCATGACGAACTGCACGATATCACTGATCACGAAGTGACGTTGAGCGATGGCGAGCATTTGCGCCGTCCCGGTCGATATCACCGCTTCTTTCAGTACCTTTCGTTATTTTGCTTCAGTATGCTGGGCCTCGTCATCGCCGGTAATATCGCGATGGTTTTTGTGTTCTGGGAACTGGTGGGTGTTTGTTCCTACTTTTTGATCGGTTTTTATGTCGAGCGAAAAAGCGCTTCGAATGCTGCGAATAAGGCGTTTATCGTCAATCGCGTTGGCGATTTTGGCATGATTCTTGGCCTTCTGGCTCTGTGGACAGGTCTCGGAACATTTTCGTTCGGTGACTATGACTACGTCGATTCCGAAGGCAACTCGCAATCGCAAGTGGGCATCTTTACTCAAGTTCGTGAAGCGCAAGAGATGGTTCATGGTCGCGACGGTCACAGCAGTAATCGTCGTATGGCTGCTCCAGGCGGAATGGTTCGGTGGACCGCGAGGGACGAGATTGCAGACTTGGTTCATGACCATCAAAGCCTGTTCAATACTGATGCCGAGGCCATTGAGGCGACGAAAGCAGAAGCGGTATTTCGGACGGCTGATTGGCGAAAAAGTGGTTTCGGCTATGGGCTGTTGGTGCTGGCCGGGATTGGCATCTTTTGCGGATGTGTCGGGAAAAGTGCACAGTTTCCCTTGCATGTATGGTTGCCGGACGCGATGGAAGGTCCGACGCCAGTTTCCGCGCTCGTCCACTCGGCGACGATGGTCGCGGCGGGTGTTTATTTGGTGGGGAGGTTTTATCCAGCGTTCACGCCTGAGGTACTGCTCATTATTGCTGTTGTCGGCGTGATCACGCTCTTTATGGCGGCGACAATTGCGATTACCGCGACAGACATTAAGCGAGTCTTGGCGTATTCGACGGTTAGTCAGCTCGGGTATATGATGATGGCGCTCGGTGTTGGCGGATGGTTGGCTGGCATGATGCACTTGGTCACGCATGCGTTTTTCAAGAGCTTGCTATTCATGGGCTCGGGGTCGGTGATCCATGCAGTTCACACGAATGAGATGCCTGAGATGGGCGGCTTGCGCAAGAAAATGCCGGTCACGGCCTACACAATGTTGGTGGGCTGTTTGGCGATTGCTGGTGCTGGTGTGCCGTTTATCATGACTCTCTTCAATGAGAATCTTAAGGGGCTGGGTTTCAGTGGTTTCTACTCGAAAGATGCGATCCTCGAACAGGCGTACTCCTTTATGCAGGCCAACGATTCGGCCTTCGCTGGTGTATTCTTCCTGGCAGCGGCGGGTGGTGCTGCGATTACCGCGTTCTACATGTTCCGTATGTGGTACCTGACCTTCGCCGGCGAGCCTCGAAATCAGCATCGCCACGACCATGCTCACGAGTCGCCGCCAGCGATGTACGCCCCACTTATCATCTTGTCAGTGATGGCAGTCGGGGTGGCGTGGTCGCCGATTCAAGGAGTTGTCGGCGGCACGATCGCTACGTTAGCGTTTTTTGTATGGCGTCGACTGAAATGTAAAAAGGATCGCGACTCGGGCGCAGTTGCTGTTGCTCACCATCATGTGCAAGAGCACGATGAGCATCACGGATCGGATCATCATGATCATGGTCATCATCCTGCTTTCCCGACTTGGTTTGGTGAGTTACCATGCCTTTTAAGCGCATTGGCGCTGGCGGTCGCAGTGATTTGGACCGTGGGTGGCTTTGGAGACGTGACTCTTTCGGGCCTTCTAGGGCAAGCCAACCCTACCAACGATCACGTCGGTATCGAAGGCGTGTGGCTTGAGGGCTGGGTGTGGCCTGGTGTGCATGAGGCTCACCAACCAAGCATCGTCGTTCCAGTGTCATTGATTGCGATTGGAACTGCGTTCACTGGTTTCCTGCTGGCGACGGCTATGTACGGTTTGGGTTACCTCGATCCGGCTGAGGTTCGATCGCAATTCCAGCCCGTCTACCGCTTCCTGCTGAACAAGTGGTGGTTCGACGAGCTTTACGATCGAGTGTTTATTCGCCCGACTCATGTGATATCTAACTGGATATCGGGCATCGACCGAAACTGCATCGACCGTTTCATCGATGGTCTTGCAGCCTTCACTCGTTGGTTCAGCTCGTTTTGGGCATGGCTCGCGGATCAAACCATTGTTGATGGGTTCCTCGACGGCTTGGCCTCGAAGACCTATTCGCTCGGACTTTCCCTGCGAACCGTTCAAACGGGACGCATTCGACAATACGTGATGTTTATTGTCATCGGTGCGGTGGCAATCTTCATTTTGATTAGTTTCTTTTGGAATCCCACCCTGGCTGGATGATCGATGTTTGATCCGCTGGTACTACTAAGTTTGATTGTGTTTCTACCGGTTATAGGCGCTTTGGTGCTGGCCTTTGTGCCTAGCGGCAAAGACGATCTGGCCCGTTACATCACTCTCGGTTTCACGATCGGCGTGTTGGTCCTGTGCGTGATTGGGTTCTTCGGCAATGGCGAAACCGAGTTTGACGCCGGACAGGCTTCGATGCAAAGCGTCCTCAACAAAGCTTGGATTCCATCTTTCAACATTTATTACTACATGGGCCTCGACGGAATCAGCTTCCCACTGGTCATGCTAACGGCGTTAGTAAGCGTGTTAGCAATGGGTGCTAGTTGGTCGATCAAGAAGCAAGTCAAGGGTTACTGCATTCTGTTCTTGCTGCTTGAAACGGGAATGTTGGGCGTCTTTATGGCGCTGGACTTCTTCCTGTTTTATGTCTTCTGGGAAGTCATGCTCCTGCCGATGTACTTCTTGATAGGAATCTGGGGAGGGGAGCGCCGCGAGTATGCAGCGATTAAGTTCTTCCTTTACACGTTGGTCGGCAGTGTTTTGATGCTGATTGCGATACTGATGCTGTACTTCAACAGCGATCTGAATAAAGTAGCGGCTATCTCAACATTGACCCAGGACAGCGCGACCGCGTCGGTTGATTGGGAAAGTCTGCACATCTCGCCCGACGTCGAAGCTCGTATCGGTCGTGTGGTGACCGCCGAAGACAGTACACGCGCGGGGGCGGCTTTGGCGCTGATGAGAGTTGGCGAAGCGAGCAGTCATGATATTAATGTCGAGTTCGCGATTGCGGGTGATGGCGCAACCAGCGCGAAGGTTGACGGGCACAAGATCACTGTCACGTTGAATCCGGCTCATGCTACGGCCGCTGACGTGGTCACTGCGATCAATGGTAGTGAAGCCGCGTCGCAGTTAGTTCGCGCGGCAGCGTTGGCTGGCGGACAAGGTGCAATCGTGCCTGGTGACAGTGTGACACTGCCGCGAAACGATAAGCCCGTTCATACATTCAATTTGCTCGCGCTCGCAGCAATTGGACAGCATACGGACTGCTTCGATGAAGCACTATTGTTCGGATGGTCCTTGCAGCGTTGGGCCTTTATCCTGCTATTCATCGGTTTCGCGATCAAAGTTCCGTCAGTTCCCCTTCACACTTGGTTGCCCGACGCCCACGTTCAAGCGCCAACTCCTATTTCGATGATCCTGGCGGGTGTGTTGTTGAAGATGGGAGGCTACGGCATCATTCGCATCTGTTACCCGATTTGCCCGGCTGGCGGCTACGAGTTGGCATTTGTTGTCTGCACACTTGGTGTGGTTAGCATGGTCTACGGAGCGTTTGCTGCGATGGCTCAGACCGACTTCAAACGCTTGGTAGCTTACAGCTCGGTCAGCCATATGGGATACGTCGTGCTGGGGCTCGGTGTGTGGTCGGCTCGTGGTGGCAATTTATTCAATTCCGATTACTGGAATATGGGGATGCAGGGTGCGATGTTCCAAATGATCGCTCACGGTATTAGCTCGACCGGGATGTTCTTTATGGTCGGCGTGATCTACGACCGCGTGCATCATCGTAATTTGAACGAGTTTGGTGGATTGTTCTCCAAAATGCCGGTGTATACAGCTTTGGCAATCGGCATCTTCTTTGCTGGACTTGGATTGCCGGGTCTTTGCGGTTTCCCAGGGGAAGTCTTTGTTGTGCTGTCATCCTTCGAGTTCAGTCCGCTATTGGCAATTATCTCGGCTGCCGTCGTGGTGCTGACCGCTGGATACATACTGTGGGCTGTTCAGCGAGTCTTTCTCGGGGCTGAGTACAAGGGACCACACGAGGATCATATCGTTCCCTCGACGCTGCGTGAGAATGCCATCGCGGTCGCGTTATTTGTTCTAGCAATCCTGTTTGGAGTTTTACCGTACCAGACATTGCTTCGATATATGGACAGGACCGTAACTCAGCAGGCTCAGCAGCTGACCGAGTGGGGCGAACGTCACGAAGCGATGCTCGCGGCGGAAAGCATCGAAGATGCACACCCAGACGCTCCGTCTAATGAAGGCCATTTTTCTTCGGTTGCCCCTATTTCAAGCGGCCTTGAGCCAAATACGACTGAAGTTGCGATCATCACTGTCACAGAACCCACCTCTGACTTTGACCAACAATAACTGTGAATCTGCACGAACTCGTTAGCGAACTGATTATCGACACCAAAGGGTCTGTGACCGGAGGTTTGTTTTCCCTCCCCACCGCAGACTCGAGTCTCGGCGTGTTCATGCCCGAGTTGTGTTTATGTGCGACTATTGTGCTGCTACTGTTCATTCGACTTTTTGACGGCGGACGAAAAGCAGACCTGTTTTGGGTGATGTTGATCGGCACCGGTGCCGCGATGCTCGCCTCGGCGCCATGGAAGTATCTGGGCAGCCACCCGCCGCAATTCGGTCTCGATGTAGTCTCTCGCATGGAGATTTTCACGGGGATGCTGGTCTATGACCCATTCACCGTTTTCATGCGGAGCTTGCTGATTGGCTTTGCTTTTTTGTTTGCGATATTCACCAAACTCTCCGGCATCCCGGATCGCGAGGACGGTGCGGATATCTACACGCTTGTACTTGGCTCGACGCTGGGTATGTGTTTGATGGCGTCGGCTAACCACTTGCTGATGGTCTTTATGGCGGTCGAGATGGCCAGCGTTCCATCCTATGCTTTGGCAGGCATGCTCAAAGGTCGTAGAACTGCGAGCGAGGCGGCGTTAAAGTATGCAGTGTATGGTGCCGGTGCTGCAGGCGTCATGCTCTATGGTATCAGCCTGGTCGCAGGTTTGATGAATACCGCGCATCTGCCAACGATGGCAGCTCAACTTGCCGAACGCTTGCCTGCGATGGCGGGGCCCGAGCTCATGGTCCTGGCGCTGGGCGGCTTGATGATCATGGTCGGTTTGGCCTTCAAGCTCTCGGCCGTGCCCTTTCACTTCTGGTGTCCCGACGTTTTTGAGGGTGCTTGTGCTGAAGTCAACGCGTTTCTCAGCATTGCTTCGAAGGCTGCGGCGCTCGCATTACTCGTCCGCGTGGCGATCGGTTTCGGTGCCATTCCGCCTGACACTGGTATCACACCGGGAGCCCGATCGCTAGCGCAACACCGAGCTTCTGTAAACGAAACGGCGTTGCTAAATGGATCGGATGGCGGGTTGTTTGCGTTGGCCGATGAGGCACACACGCAGGTAACTTCAGAGCACCATGAGGAGCACGCAGACGTCTCGCATGATCGCGGACATGCGACGACGGCCAACATCGACGGACTCGCTGCGTCGCGGACATTCATGGCCAAACTGCTCGCTTTGCTGGCGGCTGTCACTTGTACATTCGGCAATTTGGCTGCCTACGGCCAAACGAACATCAAGCGATTGCTTGCTTATTCGACAATTGCCCACGCCGGTTACATGATGATGAGCGTTGCAGCATTCCTCGTCATGGCAGGAGCCGCGCCGCTGCAGGCCCAAGATGCAATTGCTGCGTTGGCGATTTACATCGCCACATATTTGTTCATGAACTTGGGCGCCTTTGCGATCATCGCTTTTCTTCGCAATGCTATGCACAGCGAAGAGATTGCCGACTACGCAGGCCTACTTCGTCGTTGCCCGGGAACTGTGATTTGCCTTTCTCTGATCTTGTTCAGTCTAGTGGGACTTCCACCGTTGGCTGGTTTCATTGGCAAGTTTGCGATCTTTGCGTCGTTGGTGGATGGGTATCAGGTTAGCATTAGTGCGGGCACGCCCGCCGGATTTTTGCTGGTGCTGCTTGTTGTTGGTGGTATGAATACTGCCATTAGCTTGTTCTACTATCTCCGCGTCGTGAAAGTCATGACGATGGAGGAAGAGCCAGCAACTCGTCCACCTTTCGTTTACCCGGAAGTATCGTTGCAGGGTGCGTTTGTCTGGTTGGTGACCGCGCCAACGATCTTGCTGATGTTGAATTGGAATGTGTTGAGCGAGTGGGCTCACGCTGCAACCCTTTATCTTCTGGCTGCTGCGTAGGGCATGAGATCTATGAGTGAAGCTACAACCAATCGCCTGCTCAACCGGCTAGTCGCGATTCACAATCGCTCGTTGCCTGTCTATTTGACCTATGCTGCACCGGCTTGGCATGGTGGTCAGGAGTCTGCCAAGGAGACGATGCGGTTAATCGCAGCTGATCAGCGCGAGACTGCTGATCGACTGGCCGCGATGATCACTGCCGGCGGGGGCGTTGTCGACAACGGCGAGTTCCCGATCTATTACACGGGATACCATGATCTGTCATTTGACTTCTTGCTCAACGAGATCATCAAAGAGCAGAAGGAAGATATTACGACGATCGAGGCCGTCGTTGCAAGGTTGACGCTGGTCCCGATGGCGAAAGCGTTAGCGGAGGAGACGCTTGGTGCTGCCAAGGGACATCTGGAGTCGCTAAACGAATTGAAGGGTTCGCCCGCCGTTTCGTAATTGCAAAACCTGCCTTCTATCGGAGTCGACATGCGGCTCTTCGATACTCATTGCCATTTGGACGACGAACAGTTCGATTCAGATCGGCAAGCCGTGTTGTCCCGTGCGGCAGACGCTGGAGTCGAAACAATTCTGGCTGTTGGTACGACTGTGGGTTCAAGTGTGCAGTCGGTAGGGTTGGCCGCGCAGTATAAATCAGTGTTTGCCGCGGTTGGGATTCAGCCCAATTACTGCGGCGAGGCTGCTCCCCAGGACTGGGATCAAATCGTGGAACTCTCTGGTGCCCCAAAAGTTGTGGCTCTAGGCGAAACAGGACTGGATCGGTATTGGGACCACACGCCGTTTGATGTGCAAGAAGACTACTTCGATCGTCATATTCGCCTATCTCAGACGCGAGACCTGCCGTTTATCGTCCACCTGCGTGATTGCGAGGCAGACATCTTGCGTATGCTTCGCGAGGCGCGGGCGCGCGGTCCGCTACAAGGCGTTATGCATTCTTACACCGGCAGCGCTGCCGGTGCTTTCGAGTGCATCGAGCTCGGTTTGTACATTAGCTTTGCCGGAATGGTGACTTATAAAAAGTCGGATGAGTTACGAGAAGTTGCCAAAGTAATCCCCGACGATCGCATTTTGATCGAGACCGATTCGCCTTACCTCTCGCCGCACCCCAAACGCGGGCAGCGTCCCAACGAACCTGCGCTAGTCATCCACACGGCAGGCTGCCTCGCCGAGACTCGCGGCACGTCGCTCGAGTCATTCGCAGAGCTGACCACGCGGAATGCAAGTCGCCTGTTCAAGCTCCGTCGGTAGACGATCCCAGCGGATTGCGCTAAACTCGCTGCTGGACAACCGGCGAAAGAATTCAAGGGAGTTATAGATATGGTAAAAACAGCCAGCACGATGTTACCGTTAGGGACCAAAGCACCTGGGTTTTCTTTGGTCAACGTGGATGGTAGAAGCGTTTCCCTCTCTGATTTCGAGGGAGCTCCCGCGTTGCTCGTCATCTTCATGTGCAACCACTGTCCCTTCGTCAAACATATCGCTCCCGAACTGACGCGACTGGGGCATGAGTATCAATCGCGCGGCGCGGTGATCGTGGGAATTAACTCGAACGACGTGAGCAAGTATCCGGCCGATTCACCTGAGCAGATGGTCCACGAGGCCGAAACGCAGGGCTACTCGTTCCCGTATCTGTACGACGAGAATCAGGATGTGGCAAAGGCCTATAAGGCTGCATGTACACCGGATTTTTTCCTATTCGATGGTCAACAGAAGCTTGTCTATCGAGGCCAACTCGATTCCAGCCGACCGGGCAATGGGATACCCGTGACCGGTGAAGACCTGCGCCGGGCACTCGATACCGTCCTGGAGGGGAACTCGGTCCCAGAGGAACAAACGCCGAGCATCGGTTGCAACATTAAGTGGAAGGAAGGTCGCGAACCAGACTATTTCGATCCGACTGGGACCGGCTAGCCCCAGAGAAACTGGGCAAATCGACCGGACGACGATAGGAAGGCGTTTCACATCAAGTTCACACCATGGAGATGTGGTGATACGGCGAACCGTCGCAGGTTTTGGAACGGAGTCCAACCCGTGGGAGTACCGACCTCTGACAAAACAGCTCCATTCGTATGACCGTGGCCGAGTAAAGATGAAGCACCATTCTCGCATATCATGACGATAGCGGTCGTTGGGAATTGTTTACAATCGCGAGTTACCGTCCTGTGATTTTCGACGTTTGCTCTTTGCGGACGGGCTTGTTGGGAGGCACGCACAACAGCGGTGAGCTCGGGATTGATGGGACTAAAGGTTTGGTAATTATCGGCCATAGCGGCGATGTCGAGCAGAAGAGACGTCGCTCGTTGAACAAGCTTGATACGGACAAGTCAGGTGGTCTGAGCGTGAAAGAGTTTGAACGTGAGTATCGAAAAGCAATTTCGCGTCGAAATTAGTTTCCCAAACTGATCGAGAGATTTGGCAAGAATGTTTAGGGCGTCATTAGCAGTGCTTCTCGTCCTCGCGGTCGGTCTTGATTCCAGCGTAGGAGCAAATCCGCCGAACATTGTTTTTATGTTCGCCGATGATCTTGGGTGGGGCGACCTGGGTTGTTACGGTCACCCTTATGCGAAGACGCCGGCGCTCGATCGACTGGCCACCGAAGGGACGCGGTTTACCCAGTACTATGTCACAGGGGTGACCTGCAATCCTAGTCGAACCGGGTTAATGACAGGCCGATTTCCCGCTCGTTTTCCCAAGTATGCAGCCGACTTTGGATTCTGCGAACATGTCACCATCACTGCATTACTCAAGCAGCGCGGATATGCGACGGGTCATTTTGGAAAGTGGCACATTGGGCCGGACGAACGTGACGGAACCTACGGCATCGATACGGTTCGTGTGATCGGTAAGGAAAAGTATGAGGGCGAATCGGTGGGCCGCGATGACGGGCTCTACTCGGCCGCCATCGAGTTCATTCATGAGAACAAGGGTCAACCGTTCTACGTCAACATCTGGGGTCACGCGACACATTTTCCAGTGAACCCGCCCTCTGGTCTGGTTGCGGAGTTCAAGGACCTTTCCGTCGACCGCCGAGATTTTTCCGCTACTATGCAGCACAAGTTCGACGAGTGCGTCAAGATTGGCGGTAATCTCGACGAGTCGATGCGGCAGTACCTTGGCGATGTGTTTCAGATCGACCGTAACGTCGACCGCGTGTTGACGGCGCTCGACGAACTGGGGCTACGGGACAATACGATCGTGGTGTTCTCCAGTGATCACGGTCCTGCTCCGGTAATCCTCGGCTCCAAAGGTGTTCGCCAGTATTCCAACAACATGCTGGGTTACGCTGGCCCATATCGAGGCGGCAAACATGAGCAATACGAAGGTGGAGTTCGCGTGCCGTTCATTATTCGCTGGCCCGGACATGTTAAGGCAGGCCGTGTCGATTCCGAAAACGTCTGTTCGTTCATCGACTGGCTGCCAACCTTGTGTGCAATTGCCGAGATAGGGGAACCGCCCTCGCAACTAGATGGTGAAGACATATCTGACATTTGGCTCGGTGCCGATCGGCACCGAAAGAAGCCGCTGTTCTGGAAGGCTAGTTCGGCGGCAGGCACGCCCGCGATTCGTGAGGGCAAATGGAAGCTGCATTTGGGGCAGCGCCGCAAGGCAGGAAGTGAACTGTACGACCTCTCGGTAGATCCCAGCGAAAGCAACAACATCGCCGACAAGTACACCGAGGTTGTCTGCCGTCTCCGGAAAGAGCTCGATACGTGGGTGGCGACGCTACCGAGCGAGTACGAAAAGTCTGATAAAGTGAACACTTCTCGGTAAACGTCACCGGTTACCTCGAAGGCCGTGAGGCCGTTAGCCTGAGGTCGCGGGAGCGCGTTCACGGGCGGTGTGAGTTCCAACTGCGTCAGTTGTTCCGATTAGTACGGATTATTCACCTAGGCCGGAACAAGGTCGCGCAAGTCGTTGCCGGAACAGCGCAAACGCTTTAAGTACGATATCCCTTTCGGGCGACACTCGAAATAACAACCGGCGACCGAAGTTTCGGCACGGGCAGCGTTTGCTCGTTCCAGCCTACATGTGGTGACTAATCCGGGTTACTCCGTGTCGCGCCGCGTCGATGCGGAAGAGTCCAGACCATGCTCGGACAGGTCTGACTGTCGATGCATTTTCAACAAAGGCACGGGCGCTTGTGAGTTTGCGCTATGCTGATTCTGGTCAACTCTAAGTGTTTCTGTGGGCTAGACTTTTTTACTCGGTCGGCAGCACTTTCAGGACACAGTACCTCCAAATAGATAGCGTGACTGAACTTGCAGGCTTTCGGAATATTGCGTTTCCGGCGAGTCCAGCTATATCGGCTAGAGCACTCGGAACTACGGAGACTGACGCAAGATTTTGCTGCAGTCGTAAACCTTTCAAACTTCCCATGCAAGCATCGAAAATCAATGCCCCACCGCCTCACCCACGCCGCTTCGCGTCTCCCACACCGCGTTTTGATCATCGACGACAATCCGGCGATTCACGAAGACTATCGAAACGTACTCTGTGCTCACGATACTAATTCGCTTGAATTGGTTTCCAAGAAATCGCTGCTGCTTGGCGACGGACTTGCCGATCAGCCGTCGGCGTTAAACATTGAACTGGTGTCAGCATTTCAAGGCGAAGAAGCGCTGGAGCTGGTGCGCCAGTCCATTGCAGCCGCTGCTCCCTTCATGCTTGCGTTTGTCGATGTGCGTATGCCACCGGGGATTGACGGCATCGAAACGATTTCGAGATTGTGGGAGATCGACCCTCGCGTGCAGATCGTAATCTGCACGGCGTTTTCGGGCCACAGTTGGGAAGAAACGAACAGAAACCTGACGAACTCGGACAAGTTACTGATTCTCAGAAAGCCGTTCGATATAGCCGTCGTGCGGCAAATGGCATGTTCGCTAATCGCGAAGTATGAGCTGGCGGAACGAGTGGAAACGCACATCGCAGAGATGGCACGCGAAGCTGAGTACACGCGCGCCATCATTAATAGCTCTAATGAGGCCTACTTCGAAGCGGACTCCGGCGGACGCATCATTTATTGGGGCGCCAAAGCCGAGGCCTTATTCGGCTGGAACGCGACCGAAGTTATTGGTAAGCCGCTGGAACAGTTGCTCAAGTACAACGCGAGTTCTTTGGACAACCTGTGCGATTTGCTCGCGGACCTAGCCGCCAACAACTCGGGACAACGCCGAGAGCTGATCGCGATCCGACGCGACGGTCGAGAGCTGCCTGTCGAGGCGTCGATTTCGTCGTTGAATTTGGATGGTGTTCGCATCTTCAATGCGTTCGTACACGATATCACCTCGCGTCAAAAGCTGCAGACGCAACTCGGCCACGCGCAGAAAATGGAGGCGGTCGGTCACCTCGCCGCTGGCATTGCGCACGAGATCAACACACCAACGCAGTACGTCGGAGACAACACACGCTTCTTGCTGGATGCCTTCAAAGATTTCAGCGAAGTGCTTGTCAAATACGACGCGTTGTTGAAGGCTGCGATTGAAGGTGAAGTTACGCAAGAAATCATTTCGGAAACCTCGGCGGCAATAACGAAGGCCGATATCGGGTACTTGCTCGAGGAAGTCCCGAACGCAATCAACCAATCGCTCGAGGGTGTCGGGAGAATTGCTACCATCGTCCGAGCGATGAAGGCCTTTTCACATCCGGGGCAAAAAGAGAAGGTCGACACGGACATCCATCAGGCGATTGACAGCGCGGTCACAATTACAAGAAATGAATGGAAATACGTCGCTGAAGTCGAGACAGACTTTGACCCCAAAATGCCGCTCGTAAGCTGTCAAGCGGGGGATGTGAATCAAGTGTTCTTGAACCTGATTGTGAATGCAGCGCACGCCATCGGAGACGTCGTTGATGCGAGTGGTGGCGAACTCGGCAAGATTAAAATCTCCACCCGCGTTGACGGCGACTTCGCTGAGTTTCGATTCTCTGACTCCGGAACCGGAATTGCGGAAGAGCACCGTACAAAGCTTTACGATGCGTTCTTCACAACGAAGCAAGTCGGAAAAGGAACTGGCCAGGGGTTGGCGATCGCACACTCGATCATCGTCGAAGGGCATGGTGGAACGATCGACTTCGAGACGGAAGTCGGCAAAGGAACGGCGTTCATCGTGCGGCTGCCGCTTCATCAAGTAAGCCACGAGCGGTCGGTCGATCTAGCTGACACGATGATTGGCTAGACCATCTCCAATCCGGACATGGTGCTCGTGCCGGTCGCAAAGTGGTCGTCCTCCAACCCGACACGCTGCATCAGACTGACGAAAAGGTTTGGCAACGGATAATTCTTCTTTTGGTCAAAGCCCAGATGTTGGCCATGTCGGAACCCGCCGCCTGCCAGAATCACCGGCATGTTTTGGTTGCTGTGGTTCGATGCGTTGCCAAGATTACTTGTTAGAAGGACGGATGTGTTGTCGAGCAGGTTGCTGCCGTGATCGTCTGACTGCGCGAGGCTACGGAGAAACGCTCCCCATTCGCTGATGATTGCTGTTTCCACGACCGCCAGTTGTTCTAGTTTCTCCTCATCCAGACCGTGGTGGCTCAGCGAGTGATATCCTTCATCGACGCCCGGTAACGGTACCACGCCTCCCGATCCGCCAAGATGATAGACAATGAAACGCGTGGAATCGGTTTGTAACGCCAGACGGATCATGTCAGACATCAACTTCTGGCGACCGATGAAGTCATTGCCGTTGCCAATGTCGACCGGCTTGGGAACCTTGACTTTTGGTTTTGGGCGACTCGCCCATTCTTGCGACGTTGCCATCCGCTTTTCCAAATCGCGAACGCTCGTGAAATAAGCATCCAGCCTCTGTCGATCACCCACCCCGAGTTCACGTTCGAGTTGCCGGGCGTCTTCGCCAACGAGATCCATAATACTGCGACCCTGGCGAACGCGTTCGGCCTGTTTTGCGCGTTCGGCAGCCGAATCATCAATGAAAAGTTGAGTGAACAACTTCGAGGGCGACGGTTGCGCTGGAATCATCGAGCCGTTCTCTGTGTAGGATGGGCTGCTAGTGCCAGAACTGCTGAGCACCAACGAGGAAAATCGCGTGTAACCTCCGAGGAATTTGGCCATGTGCTGATCCAGCGAGATCGTGTTTTTGGCCCGGCCCGAACTTCCACCAGGGCTAGCGGTCAAGATGCATGCCTCTGCCGTATGGCCACCAGAAACTCCCGGATGTGACGAACCCGAGATCACGGTGAACTGATTACGAAGGTCGTCGATGGCTTGTAAATAGCGGCTGGGCTGATATCCGCGACCAACCTCTTTGGGATTGAGATTCTCCGCACGTAAGCCAAGTCCTAGTGTCATCGCGACAAAACGCTTTGGCGAGGTCAACTCTTCCGACCCAGCAAACGCCGCGTCCATCGCGCTCAACCACGGAATGCCCATCGCCACTCCGGCACCCCGCAGTAGCATGCGACGATCGATTTTTTGACGGAAGTTGAAGTGGATGGCTTGTTTCATGATGTTTTTCAGCCGCAAAGTGTTCAGGTTTTGACGTTGGACGTTACTTGATCAGAAAAACGGAACTCGTGACGACGGCCTGCAAGATCGAGCGAAATCCGTAGTCGGCGTTCTCGCAAATTGAGACGATCCCATCGACCGCTGAACGATCCGCAAAGTTGACGGAAGCGCCCGTGCCATAGGTGATCAACTTTTCGGCGACGTTTCGAGCCACCGCACGCTTGTCAGTTAACACGAGTGACTGGAACTCTCGGACGTCCTTGAAAGGGCGTCCATCCGGCATCTCGAAGCTGGCGTCAATCAGCGGAGCGGCTTTGGATTTACCCGACCTGCCTGCCAAGTACTTATCTCGCCATCGGCCGGAAGGGTCGTAATTCTCCAAGGCAAATCCCGGCGGGTCGATCTTTACATGACAAACCGCGCACGCCGCGTCGGCCTTATGCTTTTCCAACATCTCACGGATCGAGGTCGCACCGCGAATGTCCGGTTCGATCGCCGGGACTCCCTGCGGCGGCGGAGGGATCTCGGTACCCAACAGTCGCTCGGAAACCCACACACCGCGTAGGACCGGTGACGTGGTCGTACCGTTAGCCGTCACTTTCAGTATCGCGCCTTGCGTCAGCACACCGCCGCGATGATCTTCGGGTTTAAGGGTGACTTTGCGGAGCGTATCTCCATCGACGCGGTCGATCCCATAGAATCGGGCAAGCCGACTGTTCAAGTAGGTAAAGTCCGAGTCAATCAAATGACTGATGCTCAGGTCGGCATCGAGCATCGTTTGCAAGTAGGCGTGTGTCTCGTCGAGCATCGACTGTTGAACGATAACATCGAAGCCGGGGTACAGTTTTCGATCCGGCTCAGTAAAGTCGATCCGGCTCAGATCGAGCCATTGAGCGGAAATGTCCCGGACGAATTGTTCGCCGCGGGGATCGGCGAGCATCCGGGCGACTTGTGCCCTGATAACGGATGTGTCGCTAAGTTTGCCTGCCTTCGCGAGACCAAATAGCTCGTCATCCGGCATGCGACTCCAGAGCAAGTAACTTAGCCGCGAAGCGATCGCGTAGTCGTCCAATTTGCCGGGCTGTTCATGGAAGTAGAGCAAACGCGGTGAGCACAGCAAGGCACGATAGCCAGCTCTAATCGCCGTGGGGAAGTCGTCACCTTTGTCCAGCGATTCGATGACCAAGGCGATGTATGGTTTTAAGACTTCATCCTCGACAGGCCGCCGGAAAGCACGACTGCCAAACTTGCGCATTAAGCGAACGGCGTCGCGTTTCGGCTGCTCGCTGACCACTTTGGTCAACTGCGGTTTGGTGGCTACTTGCACGGGGAGGTCGTCGAACAAAAGACGCCGCACACCTTCGTCATCCGGTCCGTGATGGACTCGCGTCATCTTGATCCATTCGATCGCCACCCCGGGAACATTCTGTGGGCCGCCTTCACCGGTGCCAACTTGACCGCCCGCAAATCTCGCCATTTTAAGCGTGTCGTCGCCGGGCCGCACTTCGAGCATGTCACCCTTGGACATCCAGGCATCGTAGGTCACTTCTTTCGGCTGGTCGGTCGCCTCGAAGGCACCAACCCAAGCATACATCGGCGCGCTCGAAACACATTGTCCCGTTCGTACCGTACACCAAACACCATGACCCTCGGGTGCTTTCAACGAGGTGGATCGGATCGTAAATCGATACCAGCCGTCTTCTTTCGCTGTTGTCGCGGGCAAGCGGCCGTAGAAAATTAACCGTGAAGCCCAGGTAACCGCTTGCCCATCAATCAACTCCGGTTCGCGCGTCCGCGACCGGGGACGTGTCCTAACGATCGCTTCGGCAGGAAGAAGCCTCTCGCGTTCATCCGGCTCGGTGAACGCTCGTCGGAACGCTTCGTCTAACGCGGCGTCAACGACCGTGACATGTTGCTCCAATTGGAAATGTGACATCGCTTGCCCATCAGCGACGGTCGTGAATCCGTCAGACCGCGATTCCTCGGGCATACGGGTGGCGAGAGGAATATCGACTCCCAGCAGATCGTGCAACGATCTTTCAAGTTGCAAATTCGTGAGTCGACGACCGCGAACTCGACCTAGCAACTCATAGGCTGCCTGCTGAGACTCTTTAATCCACGCTCCGGTATCATCGAGAAACCGTTGTCGCAGCTTTGGTGCAACGGCCTCGGCATCTGCCGGCGGCATTTCACCACTGTGGACGCGATCAAATACACGGACCCACTTCGCGAGTGTGGCGTCATCGATGAGCTCGGTGGATAGCACATCAAAATCGAGTCCAGCTTCAGCATCGGTACCTTGGTGGCAGCTGTGACAGTGCGATTTGAGGAACGACCGCGACTCGGGAGAGAGGCCGCTGGCTTGCGCGAATGGACCGGAAAGGGAAGCCATCCAGATCGCGATAGTAAGCGTCATCGTTGTGTGGGTGTGAGAAGTCATCGTCTTTAACTCGGTCAACTCGTGACGACAAGGGCGACACGAAAGCCGACTAGAGAACAGGCGTGGGGCTCGCAACGAGTCGTAGCTATCGCGAGTCAGTTTCACTCAGGCGGGACTTACGCTATGTATTCTAGTTCGCTTCGTCGGAACTTGGAACTCCATGCGGACGGGTAGCGTAGACACGCTTTTGCGTAGAGAGCGGATTTGAAGCCATTTCTTCCAACTTCCGTGAACGAAAAGCTCGAATCGCATTGAACTTGGCAGTTCCAGCTACTCCGTGTGCGCGAAGTGCCGGATTTCGACGGGCCTGAGATCGCTCGGTCGATCGGCGTTCAGTACGCCAATTGCGGCACCAGATCGCCTTTGGTGATCAGATCGGCGAAGTCCGCTAGCCACTTCAAGTCGCTCGCGATCTCTGACTCTTCGTGGTGGATTTTCTGGACGATCGACAGGCTCTTCGCCACGTCATTTGCCAAGTCTTCACATTCGATCTTTGTGCGCTGAATCTCCTCACGCACTTCCTGAAAGACCACTTTAAACGAATCGCTATCTGACTGTTGCTGTGCCTCTTTGATGCCTGCGAATTGGACGAATCGTAACGCGCGAGCGTTTCGCTTCAGTTCACGAACCAAGGTAGCGAGTTCGTTGAGTTCGTAACCGCATGACTTCATGTGCGCACTTAGATCACGACACCGATCGAGCAACTGGTTCAAAAGAACTTCCAGACTTTCACGCATCTCTTCTCTTGAAGATTCATCTCCCGATTCGACCAATTCGCGGAGGTAGTACGAGCTGACTTCGCTTTGCAGTTTTGCCACCGCGACACCGAAGATCAAGTCGCCCAGCAACGGGGCAAACTCGGTCATTTTCTTCACCAGCCGGTCGATGATCTGCTCGTTGTCGGCGGCCCTCGCTCCGAGTTCTTCGGCGGCGACCGCTAGAATCGCACCGGTCTGGCCGCCACGATGAGCCGCGATCGTTGCGTTCAACGATAGTGCATAGATGGCGTCGGCCATGTCCAAGATGGTTGCCGATTTATTAACAAGTTTGTCGTTGAGTGTTCGAAACGTCGCGAGGTCGTCAAATAGGTTCTGAAGATGAGACTCAACACGTTGACAGCTCGCCTGGACGTTTCCCAGTTCACCTCTCCCAGAGAAATGTTCACGGGCGCCAATCGTCCTTCGTTTGGAAAGAAATGCGTGACGACTCGCCATCTCGACCGAGAGCGCGTGCCACATAAAGGCGTCGTAGTTCGGAAAGCCAAGAGACTTTATCGTAGTGTCGATATGTTCGAGACCGGCGAGCATCGCCTGCTTGCGATGTGACGTCGATACTTCGTGGCGTTGTTCAATCGCCAGCGTATCGCGATAAAGTGTCTCGACAGTTGAATGCAGCGGACTGGAGGGTTTCAAGCGGATCGACAGGTAACCGCCCGGACAGGGCATGACCACCGCGAGCACCCAGTAGTAGCGCCCGTCCTTGGCCAAGTTCTTGACGTAGGCCGCGATCGTTCTGCCAGCTTCCAGGTAGTCCCAAAGCAGTTTGAAAACAGATCGAGGCATATCGGGATGACGGATGATGTTGTGCGGAGCTCCAATCAGTTCCGATTCGCTGTAGTCCGAAATCCTAGTAAAGACTGCATTTCCGTGACGGATTATTCCGCGTGAATCCGTTGTCGAAAAGAAAAGTTCGTGCATTTCAAACGCACGCTCTTCTGCCAGCAGCTTGATTTTGCAGTCGCTCATGCAAAAACATACATCAAGAAAGTCTGGCGGCAACTGAGCCCACGGGGCTTGTGAATCAGGCCACTCGGCGGGTAGGCCAACGATCACTCTTCGCATCAATTGTGCGGATTGTTACACAAGTTCAGGGGCTTCACATCGATTCGATGTCAGTGGCGTTTTCACCTCCACATTCCCCCACAACTCCAGATTAATGTCGAAATGGCGCTACGACAGCTCCAATCCCGAAATGCTTTCAGCCGTACTGCTGCCAAAGTGATCGGTCTGGATGCCCATGCGCTGAGCCAATGAAACAAACAAGTTGGCGAGTGGCGTGTTGTTCTGTGTATCGTGTGCCACATGACTGCCGTGTTTATAGCCGCCTCCGGCGAGCAGAACCGGAACATTGTGCCAATCGTGGCTGCTGGCGTTGCCGAGATTCGAACCGAATAGGACGGCAGTATGATCCAACAGCGATTTGCCGTTCTCTTCGATGCATTTCAGCTTCGTGAGGAACTCGTTAAAGGCGCCGAATTCGGCCTCTTCGATCAACTTGAGCTCTTCGATCTTGGCGGGATCCTTGCCGTGGTGAGAAAGGTTGTGCCAGTCGGATTTTACGCCGGGCACGACTGGAACCGAATTGAGTCCACTTAGTTGGAATGTGATGGTGCGCGTCGAATCGGTCTGTAAAGCCAGTACCATCATGTCATACATAAGCCGCTGCTGAGCGATCGCCTCGTTTCGGTCCGCGATGTCTGTTGGCGGCTTGGCGTCGATTCGAGGTTTCGGCTTCTTGCTCCAACCTTGAGACTGCTGCAAACGAGACTCCAGGTCACGAACTGCGGAGAGATACTCGTCGAGCTTGGCGCGGTCACGCTGACCGAGGTTGCGTTCGAGCTTGCTCGCTTCGCCAAGCACCGTGTCCAGGATGCTGCGACCGCGTTGAAGATTCCGTACTTCGGCCGCAACCTCTTGCTCCGAGCCTTCAATAAACAGAGCTTTGAACAACCTGGAAGGCGATGTCTCGCCGGGGATTTCTACACCTGTCGCGGTCCAAGACATCGATCGCCCGCTGGTTGATAACGCCAAGAAAGGAAAACGAGTTTCGATTCCAATCTGATCGGCGATCAATTGGTCCAAAGAGATTGTGTTCTTAAACCCCGCCAGACCGGGACGTTTAGCGGATGTCAGCCAAGTCAACTCGGAGGCGTGTCCGTTGTTACCTTGTTGTTCCGGGTGTGAGAGACCAGAGAGTATTGTGAAGTCGTTGCGGTGGTCTTTAAGTTCGTTCAAGTAAGGAGTCAGCTCGTAATCACGACCCGCCGATTCGGGAAACAGATACGGACCGTGGAAGCCCAGGCCGGCACACATCGCGACGAATCGCTTCGGTGACTGAGACGACGTTGCGTCGGCGCCGCATGCGAGGAGCGGAGTCATCGCGTCGAGAACCGGCAAACTAAGCATCGCTGCGCCCGTGCCGCGCAGAAAGTACCGTCGATCGAGCAGGCGTTTGGGGATTAGCATCGTTCTTTCCTTCCGTTTATACACCGAATTCGCGGAGGCGCAGAAAGCTGCGGAGAGAGTAACTCTGGCAGGCTGCCTGCGACTCGCTGAACTCTGCGTTGATCATCTTACTTGTACCGAAACACCTCGCTCTCGACCACTAAATGAATCAGGTCACGAACACCGTGTCCCTTGGCGGCCGATTCACGCACAATGCGATCGATTTCAGCCCGATCGGAGAAACCCATCTCTCGGCCTGTGGCGAATGTTAGCAGTTTGGTGGCCAGCGCTTTGACGAGCAGATCTTCGCGTTCAGCGAGTAGCTCACGGAAGGCGAGGAAACCTGAGAATTCACGCCCGTCAGACAGCGAGCCGCTCGCATCGACTTCCAATCCCAGCTTATAACGAACCTTATTGCCACGAACTTCAAGGTCGATCCTCTCGCCTTCACCTGTGCTGCGGAAGCGGTCTCGCCAGCCGCCGATTGGATTGAAGCTTTCGAGCGCGAACCCTGGAGGATCGATCATCTGGTGGCAACTGCGGCAAGTGTCCAGATCGCGATGTTTGTCGAGCAACTCGCGAAGCGTTTTCGCGCCGCGGATGTCCGGTTCGACTCCGGCAACTCCCGCCGGCGGAGGCGGTGGAGCTTGGCCGAGAATTCTCTCCATCACCCACACCCCTCGAACCACAGGTGACGTATTGGTTCCGTTCGCCGAGACCTTCAAGACACTTGCCTGACTGAGAATGCCACCGCGTGGGCTATCGGGCTTCAACGCGACACGTCGGATCTCCGGGCCGATGACGCCTTCGATTGAGTAATGCTCGGCCAAGCGATTATTCAGCATGGCAAAGTCGGATTTCACTATATTTTGAACCGGAAGATTGCGACTGATTAACTCATGGACAAACGCTCGCGTTTCTTCAACGATCGAATATTGCAGAAAGGGTTCAAATTCTGGAAACAAGAGACGATCCGGAACTGTAAAGTCGATGTTCCGCAGATCGAGCCACGCATCCGTAAAATCCGTCACGAATCGATCGATATGTTTATGGTTTAACAGCCGTTCCGTTTGCTCGCGAAGCACATCGGCATCCGTCGCCAGATTGCCGGAATCCGCAGCCGCCAGTAACAACTCGTCGGGTGACGTGCGTGCCAGGAAGTACGACAGTCTTGATGCCAGCGCATAGTCGTCAAGTGTGCCTGGCGGTTCAGAAAGATAAATAAAGTCCGGAGAACACAGAATTGCCACGACCGCGGTCCGCAGCGCGTCCTCGAACTTCGCACCTTCTGTGAGCTGCGATTGAAAAAGATGTAAATAAGCGTCAATCTCGTCAACAGCCACTCGACGCCGGAATGCACGTGTCGCGACTCGGAGCAACACTTGCGTGGCATCAGCGTCGGGCTGTTCCGAGGCGATTTCAAAACTTGGCTTGTACCACGACTTGGTCTTGTCGTTGGGATTACGCGGTTCGACCTCGCGGCGTGTGATACCGTCGAATAACAGTCGGTGTCCGCGGCTGGGATACTCATCGACGATGGGTCCTTCGACCTCGACGTGCAGGATTGCGAGTCCCGGACCTTTGTAGTTCTCGATGCCCTTGTTCTTGATCTCATACCGATCTGTCAAGCCGTACGGTTCGACTTGAACCATGTACCTCGATTCAATCCAAGCTTGGATCTCGATTGTGGTGGGTTCGCCCGGAGGCATCGAGTAGTAGCCAAATGTTGGCTGCTCGGCACCACGCGCGAAAGTCGTCGCGCCGATCGAGAACGTGATAGGCTGATCGGTCTGATACGCGTATCCCGTCACACGCACTTTATAGAATCCTGAATCGCGAACATTTGCTTCACGCAACATCCCGCTCGGGTAGCCCGACTCGGTAAAGAAAACGACCGCACCGTCGTCGCGCTTCAGCCATTTACTTCCCAGCCATTGTTCGGCACCGCGCGTGTCTGCATAGCTCGCTCGAATGTTCTTGCTTTCCGGTTTCGCGACGGTATTCGCGATTGCCGCATCGAGAACGCGATCGGCTGCGTCAAGATATCGCTGCATTTGCACCAAGGAAATACTGAGTGCTTCCCCGACATTATCAAACTCGTGGGAACGCCCATCCTCCGGCAGCATGCCGATCAGATCCAGGTGCGTCCCGAACATGTCGTTCATCGAATTCTGATACTCGCGCCGGTTGAGCCTTCTAAGAACTGTGCCCTTAGTCGCAGCATGAGCTTTCGTCAAAGGTTCGCCGAGCAGACGCGTGAATGTCGCGCGATGTTGCTCGGTCGGTTGCGTTGCATCCTGTGGAGGCATCTCTCCGATACGAACGCGATCGTAGATCCTGATCCACGTCGATGTTACCTCCGGGTTTGACAGATCTGTCGCCACAGCAGCGAGATCAAGCCCTCCTTCCGCGGTGCCGTTGTCGTGGCATTCGAAGCAATACTTGGCAAAGAACGGCCTTACCGCGTCGGAGAAAGTTTCTGCGGCAAGACTCCCTGTGTGGTTCAATAGCACAGCGAGAGCGACCGCGGATGCGCGAATTGTAAGAGCTCTGGCGTTGGACATAGCTGATATTCAACAGTTCTTTTGAAGCGTATTCGCCAAGCTAATAGTATCATGCGGACGTTTACGTGAGGGAAGACTGGTTGCTTTTCACGAGAATTGCGACCATCCGCCATGATTTGTTCACTTTGAAGGGGGCTTCTGACTGACCCAAGTCGCACCAAAGATCTTGGCATCGTGGCCGTGTCCCGACGCATCGGCCAAAGTATCGCCTCGGCCTTCGTCAAAGTTGTACAAAGCGAGCGTGACGTCGTCGGAATCGACACGCGCGATCGGTGGGAAGCTGTCCGGGTAGCGGGCCACTTTGGAAATACGGACTTGGTCGATCCGTCCTTGAAAAAACCTTCGGCCATCTCCACCGCACCCCAGCCGCAGTTCACGCATCTTCCACATCATACCTTCATGGGCGGCGGCGCGGCGTTCTCCCTGCCAGATGCCATTGATGTAGTAATGTAGTTTTGCGCCATCGAAGACCATGGCGCGATGTTGCCGCACATTCGGAGTCAGTGGGCCATAGGCAGTGACAATGGGTGTCTCGCCCTTAATCTGTGCACCGCTGGTGCGTTTCCCAGGACCTGCCTGACCGCCATCGTACAGGACCATCCACTCTCCGTCCTTTCCCATGCTGGATAGACTCACGATGGTCCCATTGTCACTGTTGTTGGCTGAAGTCACGAATGCCTCGATAGTAAACTGTGGGTAGGACCAATCGATCGCACCAACTTTTACGTAGTCGTCCTTACCATCGAAGTTCAGGCCGCCAGAGACAAAACCTTCGGGCAGATTCGGTATCTCAGGTGTCATCCACTGTACAAGATAGGGGGCGGCTCCATTTGCCCCAACCACGACGAGTATCCCCAAGAATATCCAAACAGCCGGTCGTGACCGCAGCGGAGTGTGCCGTGCGGTTGACTCAACCGACGCCGCTACGGTCTTGGCCCCAGTCGACTGGACGTGATCCTTTCCCCTCGACATCGCTGAAACGCCAACGGCTTCCCCGGTGTTCTCGAATTCCGATTGGCAACGCGCGATCTCTTCAACAACGTCAGTCGCCGATTGAAAGCGTTCATTCCGATCTTTGTCATGTAGTTTGGCGATGATCGAGCACAGCCATTGCGGTACTTCCGGGATGATCTCTTGGATCGGGCGTGGTGTGTCATCGGCCACTCGTTTGAGCACCGCTAACGCTGAAGCTGCTCGAAACGGCGGTCGTCCACTCGCCATCTGGTACAACACACTGCCCAAACTGAATAAGTCACTACGATGGTCGAGCGAATGCCCTTGGGCTTGCTCGGGAGACATATACAGTGGCGTTCCAGAGATGATTCCCGATTGCGTAATGCTGGCGTCGTCGGCGGCGCGAGCGAGGCCAAAGTCGGTGATCTTTACCCGAGACGCGGCGCCCCGTTCCAGCAAGATGTTTCCAGGCTTGATGTCGCGATGGATCAGTCCTAACGCGTGCGCGGCGGCAAGTCCGCTCGCCATCTGCCGGCCCAAGTCTAGGATCTCAGACACATCCAGCGGCCCCGAGCCGTCGAGCCTATCCTGCAACGTCTGCCCGTCGATGTACTCCATCACCAAATAAGGCAGCGGCTGTTCCTCAACGCTGTACACTTGCACGATGTTTTCGTGCTTGATGGCTGCGACGGAACGAGCTTCTCGCAAAAACCGTTTTCGCGGCGGCGATGTGGCAGCGATCTGTGGGTTCATCGCCTTGATCGCCACCAGCCGGTGCAGTTTTTCATCGAATGCTTTGAAGACAATTCCAAACGCTCCCGTGCCGAGCACCTGAAGCACCTCGTAGTGACCAAGCCGCCCGATAGAATCGGGTTGTGACGACGGTTGCAGAAAGCTTAGATCGAGATCGTTGGCCCCATCGTTATCCGAGTCCTCGTCCGCACGAGAAGAGTTTCGCCCGTCGCGTACCGCCGAATCGATTGTCTGCGCCAATTGGCCGCCCGAGTTCGTGGGCTTTAGCTGTTCGGCCGCGGGTTGATCGAGAAACTGGCTGGCGTTCTCATGCGCCACGAGCAAAGCCTCGATCCTAGCCCGCAGCGCGGCGTCGCCCTCGCAGGAGTTGTCTAGAAACGCCTTGCGGCTCGAAGGGTCGGAATACTCCAAGGCCTTCCCAAAGATGTCGCGTTCCTTCATCGCACAAGGTCCCTTTCCCGCAACCAGATAACACTGCGTCGAAGTGGTTCTATAGGACAATGCGCCGCGGGGGTCAGATTCACGCCAAAGATTTTCTAAAAACTTAACTTTTGGATTTGCCCAGTTCCTGTTCACCTTGGTCCAATTCCTGATATAGCCAAGCCCGCGCGTAGGCCCACATACGGTCCGCCGTCCGTGAAGAAATGTGCATTACTTGCGCGGCTTCGCCGATCTTTAGGCCGGCGAAGTAACGCAGTTGCACCAGTTTGGCGGCAGCCGGATCGGCGTCTGCGAGTTTTTCGAGGGCTTCGTCCAGAGCGAGCAAGTCTTCACGGACTTCAGGCACGGCGATCTCAACGTCGTCGATCTCCTGCCGAGAGAGTTCGCCACCTCGTTTGAGCCGCTTCTTTCGCCGTGCATTCTCGATCAGAATTCGTCGCATCGATTCGGCGGCTGCCGCGAAGAAATGGCCGCGACTATCCCAACTGGATTCGCACTTCCCATCTCCGACCAAACGCATGTACGCTTCATGCACCAGTGCCGTCGCCTGCAATGTTTGCCCAGGATTCTCGTGAGCCAGTTTTCCGGACGCTAGTTTACGCAATTCGTCATACACTAGCGGCAACAGTTTCTCCGCTGCCGACGGATCGCCTTGTTCAATCGACGAAAGGATTTGAGTTACATCTGACATGGCTTGTCGTTATCGCGAGTGCTTCAAGACCTTTCCAGGGTTCATCAGGTTCTGCGGATCGAGCGTCGCTTTGATTTGTTGCATGACGTGAAAGGCTTCGCCATGCTCAATGGGCAGGAAGTCAAGTTTGCCGATTCCGACTCCATGCTCGCCGGTGCAAGTCCCGTCCATCGCGAGCGCTCGCTCGACGATTCGTCGGTTCAAGCGTTCGGCCTCGGCGAGTTCCTCGGAACTGTTGGGATCGATCAGAAACAGAATGTGAAAGTTGCCGTCGCCAACGTGCCCCAACAACGGCGAGGGTAGGCTGCATGCGTCCAATTCGCGTTTCGTCTCGCCGATACATTCGGCCAATCGCGAGACGGGGACGCAAACGTCGGTCGTCAGCGAGCGTGCTCCCGGTCGCAAGGCCAGCATCGCGTAATAGGCCTGGTGCCGGGCATACCACAGACGCTTGCGATCCGCTTCGTCAGTCGCCCACTGAAACGCGAGACCGCCGTTGCTGTGAGCGATTTTCTCGACGAAGGCAGATTGCTCCGCCACACCCGTCGGCGAACCTTGAAACTCAAAGAACAACGTAGGCGTCGCGGCATAGTTCAATCCCGAGTATCGATTCACGGCGTCGATCGACACTTCATCCAATAACTCGACGCGAGCGATCGGAATGCCCGATTGAATCGTCTCAATCACCGTACGAACTGCATCGCCGATCGAGTTAAAGGGACAGATCGCTGCTGAAATGGCGTCGGGTCGCCGGTAGAGTCGCACCGTCACTTCCGTGATGATCCCGAGCGTTCCCTCGGCGCCGACGAACAGCCGCGTGAGATCGTAACCAGCGGACGACTTACGTGCGCGGCTGGAAGTTCGAATGATTCGTCCGTCGGCCAGAACGACGGTCAGTCGCAACACATTCTCTCGCATCGCACCATAGCGCACGGTATTAGTACCGGAGGCACGGGTCGATGCCATTCCGCCCAGAGTTGCCTCGCCTCCAGGATCAACCGAGAAGAATAGATTTGTTTCTGCCAAATGCTCGTTTAACTGAAACTGCGTCACACCTGCCTGCACATAGGCATCCAAGTCTTCGTGGTTGATCGACAGAATACGATTCATGCGACCGAGATCGACACAGACGCCACCGTGAATTGCCACGACGCCGCCCTCGACGGCCGATCCTTTGCCGAAGGGCACGATTGGCGTGGCATGGCGAGCACAGATCTTCACGATCTCGGCCACCTCTTCGTTGCTCTCAGGAAACGCGACCGCGTCCGGTGGGTGCGACGTATGCGACGATTCATCGCTCCCATGTTCCTCGCGAATGGCTGCGTCCCTTGTTAGCCGATTGCCTAGCAATTCGATAAGCTCGGACGGGATGGAACGTGCTGCATTCACTTCATCAAACTTTCGCAAAAGGGTGGGTGGGGACGCATCGAATTTGACGGTTCGATGATAAGCTATTCAGCATCGACTGGTCTACGACGGCGCGAACCTTCCAATCGCGTGATTGTCCCGGGTGTGAGACCGCCGTTGAACGGTGTGTCAGTTACTGGAGCGTTAGATGTATATCCCCTCAAGTTTCTCCGAGACGGACGTTGATCGACTTCACGAGTTTCTTGAGGCAAATAGCTTCGCGACGCTGATCACGGAGGGAGAATCCGGGATCATCGCGAGTCATCTTCCCCTCCTGCTGGATCGCGGCGCAGGTGACCGCGGCATTCTGTTAGGCCACATGGCGCGCGCGAACGTGCAGTGGAGAGAGGTGGACGAGGCAGAAGCCTTGGTTATCTTTCATGGCCCGCACGCATACATTTCACCCGCGTGGTATGCAGAGGAAAATGTTGTGCCCACGTGGAACTATGTTGCCGTGCATGTTTATGGCAAGATTCGAATTGTGTCCGACCAAGATGTGCTCCTGCAGACTCTTCGCAAGATGGTCGAGAAATACGAGCGTGGTACTTCCTCGCCGTGGTCCATCGACGAACCGGATGACGGATTTCTGAGCTCGCTGCTTGATTCAATCGTTGGTTTCGAAGTCGCCATCGATCGCATCGAAGGAAAGTGGAAACTGAGTCAGAATCACACTGTGGCTCGACGAACGCGCGTTGTAGATGCTTTGCAAACGCGGGGCGGCGAGCAGGCGTGCGCCATCGCGAACTTGATGAAGGTGACAATCCAAAAGGACGTCGAATGAAATAACTGAATCATCGGGCCGGCGATTGCTGTCTGCACAGTTTCCCCGATCTGCGGCGTATAACCCGGACTTGGTGATGGCGAACGCGATGGGATCGAATTCGATGTGCCTCACCAATTGCTGAGCAATGTCCTGGAATAAACGCCGCGTACGCTTCAGCGGCCTATGCGAGCAGTTCCGCCACAGGCTGGTGCTCTTCGACACCTGTCAGGCGGAAATTCAGTCCCCGGAAACGGAACGTCAGCTTGCGATGATCGATGCCGAGGCAATGCAGAATGGTGGCTTGCACGTCAGAAACATGGACAGGGCGATCAACGACATTGAAACCGAGTTCGTCAGTCGCCCCAAGCGAGGTACCCGGCGTGATACCACCACCAGCGAACCACATTGTAAACGCCTGCGGATGATGATCGCGGCCCATGCTTCGACCTAGGGCGGCGCTGGCCTCGACCATCGGCGTCCGCCCGAATTCGCCTCCCCAAACGACGAGTGTATCCTCCAACAACCCTTGCTGTTTTAGGTCTTGAATCAACGCCGCACAGGCTTGATCCGTCTGTTTCGCCTGGCCGCGGACACCTCCTTCCACATTGCTGTGATGATCCCAGCCAGCGTGATAGACCTGAATGAATCGCACGCCGCGCTCGGCCAGCCGGCGCGCCAGCAAGCAGTTGTTCGCAAAGGCGGCCTTTCCGTCTCCTGGCTTGGCACCGTACAAATCGAGAGTCTCTTGAGTCTCTTGCGAGAATTCCATGAGCTCCGGAGCGCGGGATTGCATACGGAAGGCCATCTCATAGGCGTTGATTCGTGTCGCAATCTCGGGGTCTCCCGAAATGTCCAGCCTTTGCTCGTTCAAGTTCCGAATGAGATTCAATGACTCGCGTTGCGCTCGTTTATCAAATCCTTGAGGATTGGAGACATGTAAGATGGGATCGCCTTGTCCGCGAAATGGAACTCCTTGATGTGTGCCCGGCAAGAATCCGCTACTCCACATCGCTGCACCACCGCTCAGATTTCCGCCGCTCTCCAGCACGACGAACGAGGGCAGGTCGTCCGCCTCGCTGCCAATGCCATAACTCAGCCACGATCCCATGCTCGGTCGACCGGGTATACCGCTTCCCGTGTTCACGAACAGTTGTGCCGGTGAATGGTTAAACAGATCTGTGTGGCACGAGCGGACGATCGCTATGTCGTCGACGACCTTGGACAGATGCGGCAAGACCTCTGAGATTGTCGCACCGCATTCGCCGTGCTGGGAAAACTTGAATCGTGGGCCAAGCACGGCGGCGTCCGGTTGGATGAAGGCGTACCGTTGACCCTTGATGACTTCGGGCGGAATCGGCTTGCCTTCCAGTTCGGTCAACTTCGGTTTGTGGTCGAACAGTTCGAGTTGGCTCGGTGCGCCAGCCATGAACAGATAAATGACTCGCTTAGCCTTAGCAGGAAAGTGTGTTGGTTTCGGAGCAGTTGGGTTCGAAGCATGGGCTTGGTTGCGACCCAGCCCACTACGATCATCCGCATACAGATCACTCGCCAGTAGCGATGCCAAAGCGATCTTGCCAACTCCGACGCCACATTCTTGAAAAAAATGGCGGCGCGTTTTCGCGCGTCGAACGTCGAACACCGAGCTTTCGCCATCGGGGTGTGCAATAGTCATGATTTCCCTATTGTTTAGTGATTGCTTCGTCGACGTTCATGATTGCGCGAGCTACCATCACCCAGGAGGCAGACTCTGAACGCAGACCATCGTCCGTAGCACTATCGACCTCGCTGTGTGAACCATTATCGCCGAGGATTGTGTTTGCATTTAACTCGCCAGCCTCCAGACGCTTCTGCTGCGCGGCCTGAAAAGCTAGTAACGCCGCCAACTCTGCGTTGCTCGGCGGACGCGTCAGCAGACATCGAAAAATCGATATTGCCGTTTCCTCTTTCGATGCTGAAGGGGCAATGTTCGCTACTTGTCGTTTAGCAATCGCCCGCGCCAACTCCAGGTACATCTCGTCGTTCAACAGCGTCAACGCTTGCAGCGGTGTGTTGCTACGATTGCGTCGCGGTACGCAGTTCTCGCCCGTCGGTCCATCGAAAACCGTATAAGCCGCGAATGGAGCGGTTCGCTTGCTGAATGTATACAGCGAGCGGCGGAAGCGGTCTTCTCCCACGGAGGCGTTCCATTTCATGTTGCCATAGGACAGCTCCGTCACGCTGGCCGGTTGCGGCGGATAGACACTCGGGCCGAGCAGCTTCTCTGATAGTTGCCCACTGGCCTTGAGCATGATATCGCGGACCATCTCTGCGTCGACTCGATAACGTGGGCCACGAGCGAGCAGGTGATTCTCAGGATCATGAGTCCACAACTGGTCGGAAAGGACCGAACTTTGACGGTAGGTTGCGCTGCTAACAATCAATCGATGCAGCTCCTTTTGCGACCAGCCTCGGTCGACGAATTCGATGGCGAGCCAGTCGAGCAACTCGGGATGCGTCGGTGGATCAGACTGTGTGCCGAAGTCGCCACTGGTGCGCATCAGCCCTGCGCCGAAGAAAGCTCGCCATGCCCGATTCACGGTGACCCGCGCGGCCAGCGGGTTTGCGTCGCTAACCAACCACCGAGCGAACTCCAGTCGGTTCTTCGGTAGCGAATCCGTTAGGGGCGCGAAGACCGCTGGAATCATGGGATCGACGGTTTCGCGAGGACTCAAGTACTCTCCGCGATGATGGCGATAAGTCACTCGCGGATTGTCGACAGGTCGTTCCATCAACACCATCGCAGTGACCGTCTCGGGCAGCTTTTTGCGTAAGGCATCCAGCGGCTTGCGGGCCTCGGCTAACAAAGGAGTGGTGTTCAGGAAGTAATTTCGCACCAGTGCCTGATCTTTCTTGTTCCAGGACGACGGATGGCGCAGAAAGATCGGTTCCAGGCCGACCGGCACTTCAGAGGCATGGGCCGGTGCTTGACTGGTCGCCGATATGCGAAATCGTCCCAGACTTGCCGCGAAGTGTCGTTCAAAAAGCATCTCGATCGATATCCGGCCTGTCGGTGCAATAGGCTTTGCAAAATTCAATACCAGTTGGCTGGCTTGGCCCTCGCGGCCTGAGGTCGACCAGCCCGTCGAACCATCCTTGTCAAAGAGATTCTCCGCGTTGGCGTTACCGCTACCAATGCTTATTTTGCCGTAGCTGTGAGACGCGTCCGCAATCTCGGCGACCGCGTTGTCAATTTTGACGACCAACTCGCTTAAAAAGAAATCACCTTTGCGTCCTTCGTAGTAACAACGCCCCGGCCCGCCCGCCGGCAAGCGTTCGTCGGGTAGCACTTCTAATCGCAAAGCAGTCACGGGTTCTGTTTCGTTGAGCGAAGCTAGATCAAACGTCAGAGTAAATATATCCCGCTTCGTAATATCTCCCGTCGACAAGATTGAGCCATCCTCCAGCACTTCTAGATGCGGCAAGTTCGTCTTCATCTCGAATGGGCGAAGAACGGACCAAGCGACGGTCGTCGCTCCCTGCTCCTGTACCCACTGGTCGAAATGTTCCTCGAGGTTTTTCGCACGTCGTTCGTCGATGGGCCCGTCACCCTCGGCTGGCGGAAACTGAGTTGGTAGCGCGGCCTCCAGTTCCGAAATCTTCGCTTCAGTATCGAGTCGTTCTGTTTGCAACGCATCGTCGACAATCGGAAGATCCGGTTCGTCCGCGTTGTTCAGCAGCGCCATCATGCTGTAGTAGTCCGCGTGTGTGATCGGATCGTACTTGTGCGTATGGCATTGAGCGCAGCCCGTCGTTAGTCCCATCCAGACAGTTCCGGTCGTCGCAACTCGATCAACCATGGCGTAGAAGCGATACTCGAGCGGATCGATGCCACCTTCTTCGTTCAACATCGTGTTGCGATGGAAGCCGGTTGCAATTCGTTGGTCGTCGGTCGCATTCGCCAGCATGTCACCTGCCAGTTGTTCGATTGTGAATTGATCGAACGGCATATCGTCGTTCAGTGCCTTAATCACCCAGTCACGATATGGCCACATCGTGCGCGGACGGTCCTTCTCGTAGCCATTCGTATCGGAATAGCGAGCCAAATCGAGCCATAATCGTGCCCAGCGCTCGCCGTAGTGCTTCGAATTTAGCAATTGCTCAACCAGATTCTCGTATGCCTGCGGACTGAGATCGCCCGCGAACGCGTCGGCTTCTTCCGGTGTTGGGGGAAGACCAATCAAATCTAGATAAAGGCGTCGAACCAACGTATAACGATCTGCTTCTTCGGAAGGTGACAGCCTTTCTGCTTCGAGTCTTGCCAAGACAAATCGATCGATCTCGTTGCGAATCCAGTTTGCATTTGAGATCGTAGGTAGTTCGGGACGCTTTGGCGGAACAAAAGCCCAATGTTGCTCGTACTTTGCTCCTTCGCTAATCCAGCGCCAAATCAGGTTGCGTTGCTCGGCGGTCAGCACCTCGCCCGTTTCCGGCGGCGGCATCACTTCGTCGGGGTCGTCAGCCAGGATGCGACGAATCAATTCGCTCTTGTCGGGGTTGTTCGGCACGATGGCACCGGCATCGACTGCCGACTGTCGCACATCCAATCGCAGGTCGGCCTTCCGCTCTTCTTCATCCGGGCCGTGGCAGGGCAGGCACTTTTCTGCAAGTAGTGGTCGAACCACGCGATTGAAATCAACGGGCTCTTCGCAGCGAGCGGCAGGAGGCAAGCTACCCACAAGGGCGAGGGTGACATATATTACGGATTGCGGTCGCAGGCGGATCATGGATTCTCTTCTGGATAAAAGGTTTCGTTGACCATTATCTTACGCTGCCGCGGCATGTTCAATGCTTAAAAGTCTAATCGAATTCAGCTCAAACTGCGTCCTCGCCGGAGCTTCGTGTTTTTCAATTGGGAAGGAAAGTAACAGATGACTAAGACGGTAAATGTCGCCATGGTTGGTTTGGGTTTTGGTGCCGAGTTTATTCCAATTTATCAGGCCCATCCCAATGCAAATGTGCATGCCATTTGCCGTCGCAACGAGAAGGAGCTGAATAAGGTCGGCGATGCCTTGGGCATTGACAAACGTTATACGTCGTACGAAGACGTGTTGCGCGATCCTGACGTCGACTTCGTCCACATTAACAGTCCGATTCCTGATCACGCCCCAATGTCGCTGCAAGCGTTGGACGCTGGCAAGCATGTTATGTGTACGGTGCCGATGGCCACAACGATTGACGAGTGTCGCCAGATCGTGGAGAAAGTGAACTCGACTGGATTGAAATACATGATGGCCGAAACCGTTGTTTACAGTCGCGAGTTCTTATTCATCAAAGAAATGTACGAGAAGGGAGAGCTCGGCAAAATTCAATACATGGCGGCGTCGCATCCACAAGACATGGACGGCTGGCCGGAGTATTGGGAACGCATGATCCCGATGCACTATGCCACGCACGTCGTCAGTCCGGTACTTGGGCTGGTGAACGGCCTCGCCGAGCAAGTTTCCTGCTACGGCTCGGGTACCGTTCGCGAGGACATCGCTAAAAAGTCGGGAAACAAATTTGCGGTGGAATCTTGTCAAATCAAGATTGCCGATAGCGACATTGCAGCACACATTTGGCGTTTCTTATACGATACGGCGCGCCAGTATCGCGAGAGCTTTGATGTGTACGGTACGAAGAAGAGCTTCGAGTGGACACTGGTCGAGGGCGAGCCACACGTGCTCCACACGGCGAAGAAGCCGGAGCCAGAAATCGCGTCGCACGTCGAGGTTCCGGACTATGCCCACTTGCTGCCCGAGCCGATTCGCAAGTTCACGCAATCGATCGAAGATGCTGAACACCTCTCGTTCGTCCAAGGAGGTGGCCACGGTGGTTCGCATCCGCACCTAGTCCACGAAATGGTCAGTGCCCTGATCGAGGATCGTGACCCACGTCCAAACGCTAAGACTAGCGCCAACTGGACATGTGTCGGCATCTGCGCACACGAGTCGGCGCTTAAAGGCGGCGAAGTGGTCAAGCTGCCCGAGTTTACGCGTTAGCGAGATCGATCTCGATGCACGAGTGCTGGGAAAGTAGCATAGAACGTGTCTTTGATGTTGGTTGATGCGTTCTTCAGTAACACCGCCGGAATTCCGTGCGCATCGAAGTACGCTGGTATTGTCGTTCAACTTGCGGAGAAGAACTTGGCAGGTTATCGGAGCGGCTTGACAATGACTTTCGCCTTGACCATCAGTCACGCATCGAAACGATTACGAACTCGGTACGATACGATTGCCCATATCATGAGAAGCCTAGTGAGCGGTGTGGTTCGCGTGCGCATGCACCCAATCGCATCACATTTTCGTTTCGCGATCGCCTTCCTGGCCCTAGTGCCAAGTCTTGGTAAATCTGAGTCACCCGACGGTTTTCAGACGGACGCGGCTGGTTATGGCGAGATCTTAGTGCCGTTCCTTACGCAGCACTGCATCCGTTGCCACGGTCCCGAGGATCAACAAGCCGACTTGCGTGTCGATCAGAATCTCCCGAATGATTTTCTGGATGTCGTCGCCAAGGGAAAATGGGGCGAGGTGGTTAACGTGCTGAACAGTCACGAGATGCCGCCGGAAGATGAGCCGCAGCCGAAGCCCGAGGAAGTTGGGCGCATTGTGGATTGGATCACGCAGCAGATGGTAAGGGCAGAGTTACATCGTCGCGACTCGGCAATCGTCGTGCGGAGGATGAATCGGGCCGAGTATCGCAATACGATCCGGGATCTGATCGGAATCGATTTTGATACAAACGCTTTTCCGCAAGATCCTCCGACAGGCGGTTTCGACAACAATGGCGGCGCGCTGACTGTCTCGCCATTACATCTGGAGTTGTACTACAACGCTGCTCGCAAGATTCTCGATCAAGCGTTGGTCGAAGGTGACCAACCGCCGAGTTTGAAGTGGCGGTTTGAGCCGGAGTCTGGGGATTCAGACTCAAATCGAGTGGTCTACGACGGACAGCGCGTGATTGTGAACGGCGGAAAGAGCCGTGTCGAAGGTGACTTTAAGGTAATGCATCACGAGAGCTGGGACCGCAATCTCAACGCTCGCGATTTTGCGTTACCTCACGAAGGTGACTATGTGATTCGTATACGCGCTGGCGGCACGGTCCCCAATCGAGACGAAGTCGTCCAGTCAGCGGAGAAGTTTTTAAGAGATCGCATGCAGCGCGAGCTGGAAAAGAATCCTGAACGCGAACGCTGGGTACGGCCTCAGTACGAGAATGACCTGGAACATTTTCGCACGGACCGCATGTATACGTACGGTCCGCCGCGGCTCAAGTTGACTTTGAATCTTGGCGGGCAACCTCGCGTTCTGACTGAGTTTGATGTACCGGCAAAGGCTGACGCTCCGGATATCTATGAGGTTCCGTGCCGCTTCACGACGCAAAAGGCTGGCATCACCATTGATTACGCGTATTCCATCCCCAGAGAGCTGGAGAACTTTTGGTTTCAAACCGGTGATGATTTCGCCCGACCCGAACTGTGGGTCGATTGGTTCGAGATCGAGGGGCCGCTTTACGATACTTGGCCTCCCGAGAGTCATGCGAATATCCTGTTTGAGTCAGTTTTGCGCGACGAGGACGAACGAGCTTATGCGCGAGAAGTTCTCGCAAGGTTCATGCAAAGGGCTTATCGCCGTCCGGTGACTGTTCAAGAAGTCGACGAGAAGTTGGCACTTTATGACGATGTTCGGGAGGATGCGTCTTCATTTGTCCAGGCTATCAAGACTCCACTGAGCGCAGTTCTCGTATCGCCAAACTTTTTGTATCTCGCCGAGCCCGGCAGCGGTACACCGCCACCAGAATGGCATGTCTTTACAGATACACACGGGCGAAATTTGCGAGCGAAAGTCTTGGCGGTAGCCGACGCAAATGTCACGGTGGAACGCGAAGATGGTAGGCAGTTTACGGTGCCGGTCAATCGGTTTTCCGCGGCGGATCAGGCGTTTGTCCGTGATTCAGTCGGAATGTCCCGTGACAGTTCTCGACAACTCGACGAGTATCAACTTGCCAGCCGGCTTTCGTACTTCTTGTGGAGCAGCATGCCGGATGAGGAGCTCTTTCAACTCGCCGAACGACGGCAACTCGCGAACAACGAGACCCTTGCCATTCAAGTCGAGCGAATGCTCGCCGACCCTAAATCGGAAGCTCTCGTCGACAACTTTGCCGGTCAATGGCTGGGGCTTCGTGAAGTTGGCGCCAATCCGCCAGCTGCAGATCTATACCCTCGCTACGATCGTCATCTGGAACTTTCGATTGTCGAAGAGTCCAAAGCCTTCTTTCGCGAGATTTTGCAAAACGATCTGAGCGTTATGAACTTTGTACGTTCCGATTTTGTAGTCATCAACGAGCGCCTCGGTCGCTACTATGGCATCTCAGGAGTCACGGGCGATCACTTTCGGCGAGTCCTCGTCCCCAAGGATGCGCATCGGGGAGGTATTGTTACACAAGCTTCGATACTCTCCACAACTTCTAATGGTACTCGCACGTCGCCCGTCAAACGCGGTACTTGGATCATGAAGAATGTGTTGGGCATCGATCCGGGGCTTCCAGTTGCGAATGCAGGCGAGATCGCGCCCAAAGTACCTGGCATCGACAAGGCGACCGTGCGACAACGTCTGGAGATCCATCGTGAGCTGCCACAGTGCGCACGCTGTCACAACAAGATCGATCCGCTGGGCTTCGCGCTTGAAAACTTTAACGCAGCTGGTGAGTGGCGTGATCGGGAAGGATTCGGCTACAAGGGACGCATCGGACGCGACGATCCCGTGATCGACGCGTCCTCGAAGTTACTCGATGGAACGGAGGTCATTGGGGTGGACGGCTTGCGAGAAGCCTTGATGGACCGCCGGGAACTGTTTTTGAACTGTTTGGCCGGAAAGATGTTAACTTATGCTTTGGGCCGCGAACTTGGCGTTGCTGATGCAGTTCACGTCGATGCGGCAGTTCGTTACTTAAACGGAAATGGCGACACGCTGAAGTCGCTAGTGACTTTCATTGTGACGTCGGAGCCGTTTGGAAGGAAATGAAATAAAGAGATAGAGAGACGGTGGGACCAAGTTATAAAACCTTAGTAGTTCCGCCCTCGTCAACGTAGCATTCTCATATCAGTCAAGGTCCTACGTCATGAAATCGCCGACACTTCTCTCCCGTCGCCACGTCCTTCGCGGCCTTGGCGCATGCCTCAGTTTGCCGCTGCTTGATGCGATGCTTCCGCGGGCCGAGGCGAGGCCATCGACCTACGAACCGCTCGCGAACTCGTTGGGCGTGCAACCTAGGATGATCTGTTGTTACATCCCCAACGGCGTGAACATCATGGAGTGGGTGCCGGAGACATCGGGCAAGGATTATCAACTATCAAAGTCGTTGGAGACGTTAAAAGATGTGCGCGAGGATTTCACAGTCATCTCCGGTATGGGGCATCCAGGGTCGAAGGGTGGTCACAGCGGCGCTGATACTTGGTTGACTGGAGCCGATCTTCAAGCGGTACCGGGCAGTGACTACACGAACACTGTTTCGGCGGATCAAGTGGTTGCGGAAGCGCACGGCAAGCATACCCGCTTTCCTTCGCTTCAACTCTCCGATTCGTCAGGAACCGGTTCAGCGGGACACAGCCACACGCTTTCGTTTGATCGCAGCGGTACTCCTGTTCCCGCCGAAGATTCACCCCGACGATTATTCGAGCGTCTGTTTGTTCCTGACAGTGCGGGTGATCGAGAGGCGACGCTGCGTCGTTACGCAGAGAAGAAATCGATTCTCGATAGTGTGCTTCGTGAAGCCGATGCACTTCATCGCCGCCTCGGTAAGAAGGACAAAGAAAAGTTCGATCAGTATTTGTCATCGGTGCGAGAGACGGAGCAGCGGCTTGAACGGATGGAGGCGTGGATCGATATTCCAAAGCCTCAGATCGATGCAAAGGGGTTGCAACTGGAAAGCCAACCGCACAACGCGCACGATCGGCCGATGTGGATCGACGTGATGATGGAGTTATGCTATTTGGCTTTTGTCACCGACACGACGCGCGTGATTACCTATGAGTGGTCACGCGAAGCGGGTGGATTTGGCGGTGGCGGTGAAAACCACCATGAACTGTCGCACCACGGAGGCGACGCCGGGATGTTACAGAAGTTGGCTGCGATCGACCGCTTCCACTTATCGCAACTCGGGAGGTTTATGCAATTTCTGAAGTCGACGCAGGACGGCGAAGGTAACATGCTCGACCATACAATAATCTTGTTCGGTTCCGGCATGAACAGCGGTAAAGGTGGCGATCATTCGCCGAAGAATTTGCCATTGCTCGCGGCGGGCGGCCATCGGCTCGGCTTCAAGCACGGACAACACCTTGCTTTCGACGAAGACTCGCATCCCCCGCTGGCGAATCTGCTACTCACGATGATCCAAAAGATGGGACTCGAAACAGAGTCCTTCGCAGACGCCTCAGGCACGCTTGAGGGGCTGGTTTGAGCGGGGCGGGTTGGGTTTGAGCGGGGCGGATGGTGTTACTGAAGCAAGCGGCAAGTATGCACTACTGATACGCAGGGTCTCACGCGAGATCCAGGCGCTGTCCCCTAGTCATGGCTTGACCACGGGGGCAACAACTCGAGATGCGTACTGTGAGTTGTGGTGGATCGTATTTGTAGCCGTGACTGCGTTATTCGGAAACTCGATCGTGAACGGATCGCCCGTATTGGGGTTTGGTTCATAGAAGGGCGCACCAGTGCTGGCAATCGTAATACGAATGCGATGCCCACGATTGAAAATCTGACTGAGCCAGCCAACATGAAAAGAAACCTGATATACAGTTCCCGGTTCCATGAGGACTTCCTTGTCAAACCCCTCTCGATAACGGGCTCGTTGCACGTAGTCGATAATCAGTATCGAGCGACCATCAGGATAAACGTCGCTTACACGCACGATGAAATCGGTGTCCCGGGCCGTTGAAGAAACGTAGAGCTCCGCGCGTACTTGACCAGTCCATTCGATTGGTTCGGCGAGTGGTTCCGTCGTGAACGTGATAACCTCTCGTTGCGACTCGACCGCTCGAGCATCTCGGGCTCCGGGAAATGCCGTTCCGGCGATCTCCACAGGGTTGAGCGGGTTCGCTTGCAGGGATGTACTGGCGCTTTCCGATACAGGCTCCGTTGTCGTGAGCCGCCCGTCGGCATGCAAGTAGTACTTCGTCGAAGTGCTCGGAATCGGCCAATCGGTGGCAGAACGCCAGACGTTCCCCGCCGCATCTGTCTCGCCTACCGCACCCATCGTGTAGTACTTCACGGTCGCGTTTTTATCAATTCCGTTATCCGCGCCTTTCAAGTGGTGATCGAACCAGAGAATCATATGCGACAGCATGTCGAAGGTCGCATTCTCCGGGTACACCAAATCGCCAACCTGATTTTGTTTGTTGAAACGGCCATGTAACCAAGGTCCAACCAGCAACTGTTGATGTCCTCGCGAGTTTTCTCCGCCCCGATGTTGTCGACCGATATAGCTTTCAACGGAACCTTGGCACATAAAGTCGTACCAACTGCCTACGGTAAAGCAGGGTACGTTCATCCTATCAAAGTGCAAGGCACAGTTTTCGTCCGCCCAGTAGTCATCGTAATTGGGATGTCGATACCATTCGGCGAGCATGAGATCGTTGTCAGTGGGATTGCGGCACACGTCGGCCATTTTCTTGAATCGTTCGGGACGCGTAGTGCCACCGATTCGGTATCCTTCATGAAAGAGGCTCAAACCGGTATCGATCATATATTGGCAAACAAGATGCGGCGGTTGGGCAACGGCAAGGAAATTCTGAGCATAGCCGGCTTGAGAACTGCCGAATGTGCCAACTTTTCCCGTACACCACTTTTGTGCAGCAAGCCATTCGACGGTGTCATAGCCGTCTTGTTTCTCACCCCACCCCAGCGCGCGGTAGCCGACGTAACGGCCCTCGGAAAGCTGGGTGCCGCGAAAGTTCTGTAACGCGACGACGTATCCCCGCGATGCGAGCTTCGCAAATTCCTGGCGAGTTCTCGCCGCTCGCGCGTTCGCATAGCGTTGTTCCAATAGCGCGGGCCAAGGACCGTCGCCTGGCGGGAAGTAAAGATAGACTGACAACTTTACACCGTCACGCATCGGGACCATGACGTGCTGTTCGGTGACGTTGCCCAGATCTATGTCCGGCTGAACGGCGAATAAACTTGGGACAAAGCTGACAAAAGTCACTGCCGCTATCCAACAGCAAGTTCGAAGGATCACATTGGGCTCCAGTGCAACAAGGAAAAACTACTCGTTCTGCATTTCAACTTTGATCGAACTGATGTTGCCCTTTGCGCGTCGTTGCGCCGGGAGTATCGTCGCTCGCGTGATAAGGCCTCACAACTTAAAAGCTGAAAGCAACTACGTCGACTCCCAACAAAGAGTACTCGACGCAACAACACGTCTCAAGCCAGCACATTCGATACGACACTGCCATCGATGTCCGGTCGACGGAGGATTCGCCCTCGGGAGGTGAGTGGTTGGCGTCTATGATCTGTGCGTAACAAGAATCAGCCGGTGGCCGTTCAGCTAGAGAAAGAAGTCGGGCATTAGCGGTTCGCCGGGGCTTACCGCATATTGTTCGAAGTCGGTGATGCCTTCACTTGTGAGAACTTCTTCGTCGACGAAGAAGTTTCCCGTGCAGTGGCGACTATCGCGAGTTAGGATCGCATGGGCGGCGTCGGCCACAATGCTGGGTTTGCGACTGCAACGCATCATCGCGTCCCCGCCCAACAAGTTCTGGACGGCGGCGGTGGCGATAACGGTCTTTGGCCAAAGCGCATTGACAGCGACGCCCTGTTCACGCAGCTCTTCAGCCATTCCGAGCACACACATGCTCATACCGAATTTCGACATCGTGTAAGCAACATGGGGAGCGAACCACCGTGCTTCCATGTTTAGTGGAGGCGAGAGGTTCAGAATGTGAGGGTTCTCGCTTTTCACCAGATGTGGCAGGCAGCGCTGCGAAGCCATAAATGTTGCTCGCACATTCACCGAATGCATCAGGTCGAATCGTTTAGCGGGCGTGTCTAGAGTCCCGGCGAGAAAAATCGCGCTGGCATTGTTGACCAAGATGTCAAGTTGCCCGAACGCTTCGAGTGTCTGTTGTACTGCAGACGCGATCTGATTCTCATCGCGAACGTCCGTCACACATGCTAAGGCCTTACCGCCTGCGGCTTCGATTTCCTCCGCAGTGCTAAAGACTGTACCCGGAAGCTTCGCATGAGGCTCGGCTGTCTTACCGACGATGGCGACATTCGCACCATCCGCTGCTGCTCGCAATGCGATTGCTTTACCGATGCCCCGTGTCGAACCCGTAATAAACAGCGTTTTTCCAGCAAGACTGGTCATCCTGTACATTGATCCTGTAAATGCCGCGACCGTTCGATTGAAATGCGAGGCTGCGTGTCGTAGTCTGGGCGCATCCTCGAACCGCCAGCATCTGCGATCCGAGTCGCGGCGTCAACAAAGGAGCGATTGAATTCATGTTCTCCTCGAGCGGCTCTGCGACTTGTTTCGTTTTCAGGACTATATCCTGCGGCAAAATGCTGTGGGGATTCATTCTGCCTTTCACGGTAGGTTTACCCGCAGTGACGCTTGCAGGCGAGCCCGTTCAGCCGGTCGGGTTTCGGCAGGCTGGAATTGTCAAAGCATGGGAAGACTATGCGAGTCGACTGACCTTTGGAAAGGGGCAAACCCTAGCTCTGGTGGATGATGGCTGCAACCTGTCGATGCCCGAGTGGTCCGAATCCGAGGGCGTTCATCCTAAGATTGTGGCAACTTACGACAGCGTAGATGGCGATGACGATCCCAAACACGAAGGTCGCGGCTACCACGGATCGACGATCGGTGTCCCTTCGTCGCTTAACCACGCGGGCAGGTGGGGTGTCGCCTATAACGATCAATTGGCCATCCTTCGTGGACTCGAGTGTTGTCACTGTAAGACCGTAGATGGCGCCACGTTGGCGGGCGCGCTCCAGTGGATAATCGAACATCACGAACGGTATAACATCACCACAGTCAATCTGGCACCTGTTGATGATCAGGCTCACGACCGACCGTTTGCGACCGCCCTTGACGATAAACTCTTAAAGCTCCGCGAACTTGGGATCTGGGTGAGCGCTCCAACAGGCAACCATGAGTTTACGACGGGCATCTCCTGGCCAGCGAGCCAACCAAACTGTTTTGCGATCGGAGCCGTTCGTCCGGGACGAGACGTCGTGTATCTAGATCGACATGCCAAAGTTGACTTGGTGGTGCCGGCTGCGGCCACGTCGTCGTCGAATGCGATCGCCTGCGGTGCAGCGATCGTAATTCGGGAGGCAATCGAGAAGACCGGCTACGATTGGAAGGCGGATGGGCCAAACTTGGCCCAGGCGACGCTGACGATCATGCAGGACACGGGTATCGTCGTCGAAGACCCGGTCACGCAGTTGACCTTCCGGCGGCTTGATCTTGCGCGTGCCTTGGCGCATGTGTTTAACTCTCTGGGAACTACCAAAGAAGCATCACAACGTCGGTGACTCGTACGGAACAGCGATGTTGCCCCCGGACAACAGGCGTTGCTTTTTTGCGTGTAGACTCCGGTTGCGTTGCCTTTTCGCTACATCCTCCGAAGCGGACAAAATCTGTCCGATCCGGCTTTTTCGCACGGTTTCCGTACGGTTGACTCGTATTGCTAAACGAGAGCCGATGCTTGGTCCTCAGTTTGCATATTGTCGATCCGCAGTTCCAAGACGAAGGTGCGAACATCTGGTTCGCTGAAAAATTTGTAAACCGAATCGGATCGCAAACGTATGCATGCTCGTGAACTTGTTGAATTCGCTGCTCTCTTGGCGTCGAACGGATCAGCGATTATCGGCCACACTTCGCGTTTGTCGGACAGCGGGTTAGAACAATACTGGACGGCCTCGCGCTGCCGACATGAGCGTTGGGCGCGAAGTCTAAAGACCTTTTCGTATGAACTGCAATACGTCAAGCCAAAGGACATGGCGTCGCGTTGGGCCGAGATTCGCTATGTGCTCGAAGAGATATTGACTACGGAAGTGCTAACGCGAGTATGGGGCGCGGTGTGTTGTACATACGAACGCCGGCGAAGTTTAGATGAGGCAAGCCCAATCGTTCGTAATGTGATGGCTGGTCACCTTGAAGCTCGTAACCGAGCATTGAACTTGATGGTGTACGGTCATGGACTGAGAGTGGAGGAGGCCGTAATTCTAAATCGCATGCGGCGTCGAAACGAACGCTGGAATGATATGCTGCTCGGACATTTGCCGAACTCGGAGGAAGTTGCCGAGTTTGCGTTCTCGCCCAAACGAGTCAGAGAATTTGCGGATGATACTAGGGAGTCGCCGCATTCAGAGACGTCGTGGTCGTTGATGCTGGCGTCGCTAAGAATCGCCTATCAAGGACAAGCCCATCTCTCGTCTCCGAACGAAGATCTGAACTGCCGAGTTGCCGCCGGGATCCTAACGTGTCTGCCTAGTGAACTATTTGAGTCAAGCGGAACGCTTAAATCACTTTGGTTGCTGCGAATGCAACATGCTGCCAACGACACTCAAGGGATGATTGAGGAGTTGCTCGTCCTCGAGTCACCGTCGGTTGAGAATGCGACGTGGGCGACGCGAAGTAGTGGCGTCCCGCGAACTCGCGGATCGTTCTAGGACGCTGGACTACGCTCGGAAGGTACTCGTTACTTTTCAAGTAGCCGAAGCGCTCATCACTTGGAAGGTGATGGCTACACGCTAGAGCTCATCACTTGGAAAGTGATGGCCACGATGGAAATGCGTGGTCCGCGATAAACTTAGGCTACTATCGCGATCGACTAGGGAGCGTTACGACTTGGTTCAAATTCGGGCGTGTGGCTTCGACGGACATTCATTTGTCCGATGCAAGCCCAAGTCAGCAGGTAGGCAACTCCCATTAGTGCGTGGATGACGTCAACAGGCATCGGAGTACTCCTGGTGTTTCGAGACGGAATCCCTCCTTTTTCATGAACGCCATCCGTGGTTCTCGATATGGCATCGACATTGTGTCCGCGGCACCTCCAAAAAGATTCTGTTTGTGCGCACAACTTCACCTGTCATTAACCGTTCCCTGGTCGGGAAAGCTTACCTAGTCCGAAGTGCAGAATTTCTTCCGTAGAACTTCTAGGACAAGATTTCATCATGGCATTGGTCGGTGTAGGTTAGATTACGAGCAGGATGCCGTTGCGGGCATCGCGGACGTTCTAGCCACTAGCAACTCGTCAAACGATATGAATCAGCCTCGTCACCACGCCATTGGAATCGATCTCGGAACCACCTTCTCCGCCGTTGCCGTGCTCGATGATTTAGGCCGCCCGCAAACATTAGTCAATGGAGAGGGCGATAAACTGACTCCGAGCGTTGTGTTCTTTGAGGAGTCCGAGGTCATTGTCGGCAAGGAGGCGGTCAAAGCCATCAGCACGGCCGCAGCTCAAGTCGCAGAATGCGCCAAACGCGACCTCGGAAATCGCATGTACGAGAAAGTGCTCGGCGGTCGACAATATCCGCCCGAAGCGCTGGAAGCATGGGTGCTTAACAAGCTACGCGTCGATGCGGAGAGACTGATTGGTGCGTTTGACAAAGTCGTAATCACCGTGCCCGCATACTTTGACGAAGTACGCCGAAAGGCAACCCAAGATGCTGGCTATATGGCGGGCTTTGACGTGATGGATATCATCAACGAGCCAACGGCCGCCGCCATTGCGTTTGGTTTCCAAGAAAGCGGTAAGAACTCGCCGGCAACTGTCAAAGGGCCGCGACGTATCCTCGTCTATGACCTCGGTGGCGGCACCTTCGACGTCACCGTGATGGAGATCTCGTCGGATCAGTTTGTGACGTTGGCAACGGATGGTGATGTGCGGTTAGGCGGTCGTGACTGGGACCAGCGTTTGGTCGATTATGTCGCCGAAGAATTTGTTCGACGCTTTGGCATCGATCCACGAGAAGACCCAAATACCGAAGGACGCTTATGGCGAGAGTGCGAAGACACGAAACGTACTTTATCAGCGCGTTCCAAGGCAACAGTTACTTGCGACTACAAAGGACAGGCCGTTCGGTTGGAGATCACTCGAGTTCAATTTGAGGAAATGACTCGCGACTTATTGGATCGGACGGCATTCACGACACGTCAGACGCTTCAAGCGGCAGGACTAAAGTGGGAAGAAATCGATCGAGTGTTGCTTGTCGGGGGATCTACACGAATGCCAGCCGTTTGCGAGATGTTGCAAACGATTACCGGCAAGGAGTTGGACCGCTCGATCTCGCCGGACGAGGCAGTCGCACATGGCGCGGCGATCCACGCCGGCCTGCTACTTGAACGCAGTCATGGACAGGCTCCTCGCGTGACCGTAAGAAATGTAAATTCTCACAGCCTGGGAGTAGTCGCCCGGGACTCAGTTACTCAGCGGCAGCGCAACGCTATTCTCGTCCCTCGTAATACTCCCTTGCCTGTCTCTGCGAAACGCATCTTCAAAACTCATAAGGCGGCACAAAAGTCAATCTTGGTACAGATCGTCGAAGGCGAGAGTGCCTCCCCCGACGATTGTTCGCAGATCGGCAAGTGTTCCGTTCGTGAGTTGCCTCCGAATTTGCCCGCCGAGACCCCGATCGAAGTCGGTTTTCGATACGCTGAAAACGGCAGGTTAACCGTGATGGTGAACTGTGCGGGAAAAGAATTATGCCATGAGATTCAGCGGGATAATTCCTTGACACAAGAGCAGCTTGCGAGCTGGCGTCAGTATATTAGCGGTCGCTGAACCGTCGGGAATCAGCGATCGACCTGACGTTGAGACGCGTGGTCGCAAAAACTCCATAGCAAAAAGTTCGATTCTATCGGTCCGGTTCTTTGTGCTGATTCTAGCTGCTGTCGCGACATACCGGCTCCTCCGGGAACTGTTTCTTGGAAACCCACAATACTGCGGACATAACGCCGAGCGAACTGCGACCTACAGTTAGGCTAGACACCTTGCGCGCCGCTCCTTTGCGTAGGGCCTGTGTTTGAGACACCCAGTAGATGGTTCCATGTCCTACGAGCCGGTCAGAATCCTTATAGCCGACGACGATTCGGCACTTCTCCGTCTGTTACGCAAGTGGATGGAGAGCAGCGGTTACCTCGTGGAAATCGCCAGCGATGGACGCCAGGCGGTTGCAGCGATCGAGGCGAATTGTCCTCATATCTTGCTGGTAGATCGCGACATGCCACACCTAGATGGCGTCGAGTTATGCCGGTGGTTGCGAAAGCAGGAGCTCCCACGCTACGTCTATACGATTGTTGTCACCACGCATTGTTGCTCGGAAGACATGGTCCAAGCATTTGAAGCGGGCGCGGACGATCTGCTGAAGAAGCCTATCGACAAAGCGGAACTCGTTGCTCGCGTAAAATCGGGATTGCGAGTGTTAGAGTTGGAATCAAAGCTCAATGTCTTAGCTAAAACCGACTCGCTGACAGGGCTTGCGACGCGGCGTACGTTCTTTGAGCTGGCCGAACGGGAATGGAGTCGGGCACGTCGCCACCACATTCCGCTATCGGCGGTGATGATCGACATCGACTACTTTAAACGAATTAACGACACGTACGGACATCGACTTGGCGACCAAGCGTTACGAGCTTTCGCAAAAGTGCTACAGGAGAGCTGTCGCGGCAGTGACGTAATCGGTCGATATGGTGGCGAGGAGTTTTGCGTTCTGCTCCCGGAAACTGACGAACCGCACGCCACCGCCTGGGCGGAACGTGTACGCAAGCGACTGGCGACGAAGACAGATCTCGTAACTGGGCTCGGAATGCCCCTCACTGCAAGTTTCGGAGTCGCTGAACGGCTTGCCGATACAAACGAAGCCGATGCGTTGGTTGACCTCGCAGATCAAGCGCTCCTCGTCGCGAAGCGTTCGGGGCGGGATCGTGTGGTCGGATTTCGTTCGCTCGCGACATCGAACGATGCGAAGTCGAACGCGGCAGGACCGGAAGCGGTCTTTGATGGACTAATCGCGCGGGACGTGATGACGACCATCATCGCCGGACTAAGCGAAAATGAAACCGTCGGTCGCGCGGCACGCTACTTTCTGCGATTTCGGTTCAACTCTGCGCCCGTCGTCGACCAGGATGGGAAACTCGTTGGGATTCTTTCCGAACGAGACGTCATGTCAATTATGATGTGTCCCAAGTGGTGGGCGACAAAGATCAAGGACGTGATGAAACGAAATGTGGTTTGTTACGAAGAGACGACGCCAGTGTCGGCGATCTACGATTTCCTCTGTCGTGTGTCGCTGCGCGGAGTGATCGTCGTCACGGAGGGTCGACCGACCGGTATGATCAGTCGTGGGAGCTTGCTGCGTTGGTTCACGAACCTTCTTGCAGTTTCTCCAGGCTCTATGCTGGACGATTCCGTTCTCGAAGGTCCCTCCGATGAAGACCGTCCGAGGTCTCTCGATCCCAGAGAGCCTATCCGAATGATTGCCCACGCGTTGGTCAGCGAAGTTGCTGAATTGCAACATCACACTGAACGCGTCAATTCAGACCTCGTACCCGCCGTCGTCGGAGGAGTCTCCCGAATTGAGGAACTGCTCAATGATCTGCTGGCATTTTCGCGTCATGCCAGTTCTGCAGAACTGAGCGAGGCGAATGATGTGAAGCGTCTATCGGCCCAGGCGACAGGCACACTCTCCGATTTGTTAGGAGCCACGCAAAACGAGGTGGATGATGCGTCGCACTCGTTATCGTCGACATGGATCCAAAGTGATACTCAGGCTGAAACCTTTGGCCAAGATCGCTAGTGCCTATCGGTTCGCGTGGCCAAATTGGTAAATGAATCCAAAGGAATCGGTGAAGTAGATCTCCCCCTCTTCGTCTTCGCCGAACGCAATGACTGGCATACTCTTTGCGGGAATCGAGTGGTTGGCGACAACTGCCTTCGTTACGTCGTTATAACGCAGTGCCCACACACGACCGCTGACATAGTCCGCATACAGGTAGGCACCAGCCAACTCGGGCAGCTTTTTACCGCGGTAGACCGATCCTCCGGTAATCGACTTTCCGACATCGTGGTGGTACTCCCAAATCGGATCAATCAAGTCGCCTCGGGACTCCGAGATACCGTCGCCGAATTGGTGTGTTGCCTCGCGAAGATTCCAGCCGTAGTTCCCCCCCCGCGTTATTAGATCAATTTCTTCCCAAATGTTCTGCCCAACATCCGCGGCCCAGAGTTGGCCTGTCTTGCGATCGAACGACATACCCCAAACATTCCGAAGTCCATAGGCCCAGATTTCGCCTCGTGCTCGTTCATTCCCGACGAACGGATTGTCTTTCGGGACGGAGTAATTCTTGTCCTCATCCTTTTGGTTCACGTTGATTCGAAGAATCGAACCGAGCAGTGTGGCAAGATTCTGGCCGTTGCCATGTGGATCGTTCCCCGCACCGCCATCGCCCAACGCGATATACAAGTACCCATCGGGACCGAACGCCAATGCCCCGCCGTTGTGATTCCAGTACGGCTGTTTAACACGAAGTAGTTCTTCCTCCGATTCAGGATCGGCACGATTGGGATCATCTTTTGAAACACGAAACCGAGATATAACTGACGTGTGCGGAGCGTCGGCGGTCGTGTAGTAGACAAAAAACTCTCCGTTTCGTTCATAATTTGGATGAAAGGCCAACCCCAACATACCTTCTTCGTTTTCCTTGTCCTTGTAGACCACGCGTGATTCAATGTCCAAGAAGGTCATTGTCTTTTCGACCAACGGGTCGTTTGGAATCACATGGATCACTCCCTGTTGTGTGACAAAGAAAAGACGATCGGAACCGTCACCCGCATTGGCGATTACGACCGGGCGGCGAATCCTTAAACTGGGAAACGCTCGTTCAACTTGCAACGACAACTCAGATTCATCGATTTGAGCACCGACACTGTTTGCGATCACTAGCAGTAGTACAGTAGACATCATCGCGCAACGCATTTTCGTAGGTCCCTCGAAGTCTGATAAATCGTGATTTGCTTGTCTCACATCATGGTTAGGCGCACAGCGGACGCAAGTCCCAAATCAGGAAAGTTGGAATCCGCAAAAGGAAAAGAAATCGTGACGTGAAGCCAGCGAGTATGCGGTCCTTACTCGATGCCGAGCAATTCGACATCGAACACCAACACGGCGTGAGGACCAATATCTGCGCCCGCGCCTTGCGGTCCATAGGCCAGTTCCGACGGAACGAACAATCGCCACTTCGAGCCGACTTGCATCAGTTGCAGAGCCTCCGTCCAACCACGAATCACGCGACCGACAGGAAATGTTGCAGGTTCGTTGCGCTCGACTGAGCTATCGAACACTGTGCCGTCCAGTAGGGTGCCGTGATAGTGGGTCCGCACGGTATCGGTCAGCTTCGGAGTTGGACCAGTGCCCTGCTTGAGCACGGAGTATTGCAATCCGCTTGGCAGCGTTACAACGCCCTGCTTGGCTTTGTTAGCAGCCAAAAACGCCTTGCCCTCGCGCATGTTGGTTTCGCCAATCAACTTTCCGCGCGCAGCAGCCTTGGCTTCCATCTCTCGCGAAAAGGCCTGGAGAGCGGCAGAGATCTGAGCCTGATCCAAACGTGGTTTTGCATTCTCCATAGCGTCCTTTATGCCTTGCGCGAGCGCCTCGACGTTGATTTCTAGCCCGTCCGACTTGAGGCTCGCGCCAATATTCATCCCAATTCCGTAGCTGGCTTGATCAAGAGTCGTCTTGTACGTCGGCAAGGGTAATCCGTTAGCAGGCGCCTCTTGACCATGAACCACTAGAGGTAAGAGAGTAACGACGACAGAGAAAGTCGAGAGACGAAACATGGGCAATCCTTTCACGGAAAAGCAAGCGTCAAAGTGTTCGACGCGTTTTGGGTGGGCTCAAAATAATGGCGGGCGATGGAAAGTCGAGAAGGTTGAATATAGCTTTTCACCGAAATCAGAGAAACACCGGACGCGGAACCAGCGGATTCGGCGAGCTTTTGACCGAATGGTTAGCCCAACTGCTACAAAGCGAATGACGAACGAGGTGATTTTCGCCGAGGAATGAAGTTTTCGAAAAATTCGCTTGAACGAGGCTCCCGCAATCTGTTAAACAGGATCTCAGTGGTTAACAACCGTCGTTCCTCATATAGGGAGGGCAAGCAATGCAAGATCCACCCGGCGAGTTGCGTCGGAAGGCTGATACGAATCAGCTTTCCGAGTGAATTTCGGTAAAATCCACTTCGCCATCCATTCAATGAGGTTAAAACACAAGAACCCGCTTTGCTTCGGCAAAGCGGGTTTGTTGTTTCGAATCTGATCGTCGTAACGCAATAAGTTCATCGTTCGGCTAGTTCAGCCATGGTGCAGCCGGGAACGCATGGATGCCCAAAGCCTCGCGATATACTGATCGCCCAACTTCTCGGACCAATTCGTGCCAGGGAGGAACACCTTCATTTAGTAGTTGCTGGGGACTCGCTGGCGCGTGGAACCAGAGACCACTTTGCAATTCCCGATCCAACTGACCCGGTTGCCACATCGCGATCTTTACCGGCACGGCAGCCAAACCAGCAGTCGGCAGTTGCTGCATTTCGGCAATGCGAGGCATGTTTTGACGTATTTGGTCCAAAGTTGCGGTGAGCGAACCATCGAGAATGATGCCTGACGCACCTTGATCATTGTGTTCGAGCAAGAGTACTGCCGATCGGCGATAAGGCGAGCCATCCGCCATTGGCGTTGCAATCAACATGCGACCCCGCAGCGACTTTGTTGTTAGATCTTGTTTCGTAGCCATTCGCTCCGCTCCAAACATGCCATATTGACACGAAAACCGGGTGTGCCCGGATGGGAGAGAAGCAAGCTGCGCGCCAAATCGAGACATGCAGCCGCTGACTTCGCTCTAAGCCCCGTCGACTTCGCCCTAAGCCTTTGGGCAACAATCCTTTCCGTACATGGACGCGCCCCAAGCCGGTGCCCGGGGCGCGATTCGAAGGCAGGTATTTGCTGACGCAGGGCCGCTATTCAAACTTCCGCACGCTGACCGTGTCTGCTGTCGGAAAGTCGAGTGGAATCTCCGATTGAGTGACTCTTCCGGTCGCGGCCCACTCGGCTCCACGCTGGAGCGAGACTATGAAACCGACACATTCTACCGAGTACGACGCGTGGCCCATCGGCGTGTGAAAAACGCGACCTTTTCCATAGTCGATCGTCATCAGCATGGGTTCGTGCCTTCCGCTGCCTCCGTGATCGGGGCTCGCATACGCAGTTGCCAAAATGCGCAGGTTTTCGCCCGGACCGCGCAGCTTGTCGTACAACTCGTCCTGGGCGTGCAGCCACTCGCGGGGCATGCCCTTTGTGATCGGATGAGTATCGTCTCGGATAACCACTTCAAATGGATGTTGCTTGCCATGGTGCCCACCGTTGCCGACCGTCGTGTCGCGAATTACTTCGCCCTTTTCATCGAGATAGATATATGGCCCGTGCTTCTCGTTACGCCCGCCCCATCCGCCAATTCCGATCATCTTGTTGTACTCGCCCCACTCGCCGAATGAGTTGTTTGCTGCATGTACGATGACCAAGCCACCACCGCCACGAACGAACTGCTCGAAAGCGGCTTGCGTCTCTTGCGGCCAAGGGGCGGCACCATATCCAAAATTTGAAATCACGACGTCAAACTTCGAAAACTCCGGTTTGAAATTCGGATCCGATTGTGGCTTGTCCACCGCGGTTGTTGTAACTCCAGCGAGCGGAAACTTCTCAAGCAAGTCTTCGCCCTTCCAGGTGTAGGCGCTGCGCGAGATATCCACTGTAAACAACCCGGTGTCCTCCAGGTACTTCTTCATCATAAACGTCGTTTTGGGCCAGTCGCCGTGGTTGTTCTGACCATCGACAATCAGCGCTTTGAGCTTGTCTGAAGCGGATGTCGATACCGTGACGACGCAGGAAAGAACAAGTGTGAAGATGAAGGAACGCAGCATTGGTTTCTCCTGAAAAGATGGCGAATCGACCGGGAATCCTTAGTCTACCAACGTGCTATACACGAAGGAAGCAACGCAACGCAAAGCTACGTTACTCGCGCGGTTGCGGTAAGCCTGCGGACAACTTCCGCGCGATCACCGGTCTCGTCGAAGATCGCTAGTTGACGATCCGCCCAGCTGGGACCTACAGCAATCCTTTTCGCACCATCTAAGTATGAAAGGCAGTCCAGCGACGCGGCTGTCGGACGCAGCCAGTCCGTCAGCGTCCGAACCACTTCGCTCAGCGGTTGTACCTGATAGGTATCAGAATTCACCAATTCGGCCTTCGTGCCAAACCTCGCCGCTCGCCACTTGTTTTGTCGCACCATCATCGGATGGCAATCGTGTTGATAGGCACCTTCATCAATTTCGTCGGACAACGCCTGCACCAAACATTGAATCAATGCTGCGACTGCCAACGTGTCCTCGAGATTTCCTGGCATGTCGCAGACACGCACTTCTACTGTTCCGAAATTGTGATGCGGACGAATATCCCACCAAATCTCGCGGATCGTGTTGATGAACCCGGTGTCAACCATGTGGTTCACCAGCCAAACATACTCACTCCAGTTGCGCATCAATGTCGGCAAGCCGGCGGTTGGCAGACCCTCCATGACTTTCGATCGATGTGACTGTAAACCGGTAGCACGATTCTCCCAAAATGGACTGCTACAGGTGAGCGCTAGCAGGGTTGGTAAATGTTGCATGATTCGATCGCAAATCATGACCGCCTTATCGCCAGAATCAACGCCGACATGAACATGGAGTCCAAATGTCACAAGGCGACGAGCCATCTCCTGCAGCAGATCGACAAGACTCTGATAACGAGCGTTACGGGTCACCAGCTGATCGCCCCAATGAGAGAACGGATGCGTCGCACCCCACCAAAGCCGCAAGCCCAAGCGATCCGTGATACCTTCCATGATGGCGAGCTTGCTGCGCAGATCAAGTTCAGCCTCTTTGATCGATGCACAAACGCCCGTGTTGATCTCGATGACGCTCTGCATCAACTCCGGTTTAAAGCTGCTGTCGCTATCCTTGGGTAACTCTGCGAGAATCGCCTCGATGGAACTCGACAACTGCATTGTCTCGCCGTCCACCAAGCCCAGCTCCAGCTCGATTCCGACCGTGGGACGAGCGTTCGAGTTAAACGTCAGCTTGCTCATACGTCTGCGTCATTCAGTCTTGCAGTAGGAGAGAGCAAGCAGCGCATAACCGGTGACCAAATTCGCGTCACCTTCAAGCCAGCGATCATTTTCATTTAACCACGAGCCGTCCGGTTGCTGACGCTTGGCGAGTTCACGAACTAGTTCGGCCCGCCAATCGTGTTTCGATCCTGTCTCGTCTTCAACGTAGTCGCCACCCATTGCATCTAGCGCCTTGGCGAACGTGTGATAGTAGTAGTAAAGTCCAGAGCTCCCCATACCCGGATTAGAATCCAGCCCGTAGTTTTTACCGATCCAGGTGTAGGCGGCCTTTACCCTCGGGTCCTCGGGGCCCACACCGGCATAGATCATGCTTTTTAATCCTGCATAAGTCATCGAGGCGTAGCTCCGCAACCCGCCTGAGTCAGTCGTACCCGCCTGGCTGGTTCCGCCCGCCGCTGGTGTGTAGTAGAAGCCACCGTCCGGATTCTTTGCTGCGAACGCCGTGGTATTGTTTTCGGTCTCGAGGTTCTGACAGCGCGATACAAATACCAGAGCACGCTGAATCGCTTCGCTATCGGCTCCGTTCCCAGTTGCCTTGAGAGCGTCGATCAGAAAGCTTGTGTTCGACAAGTCCGGTCGCTTGTGACTGCCATATCCCGCACCGCCGTATTCCAAATCGGATTCTTCTTTACCTTCGCTCGCATCCCATTGAATACCCTTCACGAAGCCGTCCGCCCGTTTCAGGATTTCGTCGTACTTTCCGTTCCGATTTGCTTCGGTCAGGCAGAGCACCGCCAAGCAGGTCTCATAGTTGCGATGATTCGACCCTGGTTGGTAGATACCGCCGTCGGGCTGAACCCGATCCAGGATGTATGCAAGACTCGCTTCCACCCTGGGGTCGGTCGGCGGTACGCCGCTACGCAACAACGCGGTCGTTGCTAACGATGTCACGCCAGGCCCTGAAAAAGAACTGTACGAGCCATCACCAGCTCGGCCTTTGGACAGGAGGAAGCTCGTCGCTTTCGCGACGATGGATTCGCGCTGACTTCGCACTTCGCTCGGCGATTCATCGGCCGCCAACAGGGAAGACTCAAACACTACGATCGTGCTGAGCACGATTCCAGTGACACAAAACCCGATCAGGCGTTGCATTGCTACTCTTCTCCCGTTGCTTTGGGTTGCAGAAATCCGCGGCTGAAATGCCACGAATTAGTCAAGCACTGCGAGGATGTCTTCTTCACTCATTATTAGCAATTCATCGCCATCAACTTCGACTTCTGTGCCGGACCAGGTTGAAAACAAGACGCGGTCTCCTTCGGACACCTGGTGTCCGGACCGCGACCCGTCTGCCAGCAGCTTTCCGTCACCAACCGACAAAACGCGGCCCTGTTGGGGCTTCTCCTTTGCCGAATCCGGAAGCACAATTCCGCCTGCCGTGGTCGCTTCGGCCTCTAATCGCTTTACAACGACTTTGTCGCCTAAGGGCACAACTTTCATCCAACCGAACTCCTGTTCAAACATTACTTGCCGTAAGACATGAATCACACGTTTCGTCCACGCAAGTGAAAAAGCGAAAGGGCGATTGTCTCACGCGACGTCCAGACATTCAAGCGTCTTTCGAGTTGCGATAAGCAAGTTTGTCAGCCACAACCTGCAACATCTAACTAGTTTACAGCGTTTAGAGGGCCAATTGCGGTGGGTTCCACCGCTTGATAACGTATCGCCATGTGGAAGGTTCTCTTAATTGGCGCATTTGGTGGAGCGGGCGCAATTCTGCGATATTTGGTCAGCAGTTGCAGCGTCCATTGGTTCGGCAGTGGATTCCCGTTAGGAACGCTGATCGTCAATGTGGCAGGTTGTTTCCTGCTGGGATTGCTGTACGAAGTGACCGAAACCACCGAGCTGGTTTCGAGCGAATGGAGACACGGACTTGGGGTTGGTTTCCTCGGCGGGCTGACGACTTTTTCGACCTTCGGTTACGAAACTCACCACCAACTGCATTCTTCGTTGTGGCGGCACGCAGCTGCGAACGTGACACTAAATGTCGCTCTGGGGCTCTTGGCAGTCTGGGTTGGGATTAGTGTCGCCAAGCTGGTCGTCAGTCCGATGATTGTGCGTTAGCCATAAGAAAACGACATCGTCGCACGCTGTACAGCCAGACGGCGACAAGAGCAGCACAAAGAATGACACTCGTAGGGTCAGGCGCGACATCAAACGCTAAATCATTGGCTGGCCACGTTTCACGAGTTGAATTGCGAAGCCCCAGGGATCGCGCAGCATTGCCAAGTGGTCACCGCTGGGCGTAGTGTCGAGTTCGCCGACTTGCGTTGCGCCGGCTGCGATCAAGCGACGAACATCCGACTCGACATCGTTGGAAACGAAGGCGAGATGGAGTTCGGCCGGATTCATGTTGCGGTAGTCGGGCAATGGCGCGGATTTATTACCGTAGATTTCGATCATTATCGTGCCACTGTCGTCAGCAAGGAAATGCGCGTAAGGCGGATCGACAGTGCGCCGTTTAACTTTCAGGCCCAAATGCGCGACGTACCAACGACCCATTGCTAGTGGATCTTCGACATTGTAGGCGACATGTTCAATTTTCATGATTAGGGACTCGGAGTCGGGCGTTAGGGCAAGTTACGAACGTAGATATTCGCGAGATCGCTAGGGCCCTTTGGGGAGATTGAGATCGAACCTGTCTCGGCATTTCGTTCGATACTTCTGCCTTTGTACGCTTCCTTGCCATTTACCGTCAGGGTCAGGAGATTGTTGCTATAGGTGCCTTCAAATCGATTCCAGCTGCCTGTTCGCTCAAGATGTTTGGCAATCTCTGGGGCTTCCGTATCGATGAGCGCACTCGCAAGTGGTGTATTGCGCAAACGAACTTTCAGAGAGGCGCCTTCCTCCTTGATTCGCGCGTCGAAAACAAAGCCGAGATCTCCAAACTGTTCGACCGTCAAGAGCGTGGTTTCTTCGTCGCCTTCGTGAACGTCATGCGACAAGATCCAATCATTGACTCGCCACGCTTTGCCCTCCGCGGGTTCGCGGGTCCACCCTGACAAGTCGAGCCCAGTGTAAATGGAGCGATACCCGCGATCGGCGACTGCGACATCAGCGTCGTCGATCGGCGTATTCGGCAATTCTTTGATACGGGCGTTTCGGTAATGGACGATTCCGCCCTCGGATTCCAGGCAAATGTATCCCTTTCGCGGACTGCAATCCTGGCCGCGGGTTACGACTTTGCCATTGACGGCCAACGATACCTTTCCATCCTGGCAGGTGATGCGGTAGTGATTCCACTCGGGGCTCGCTTTTGATCGTTCTTCGGTGGGAAACGCGCGGCTGCCGCCTCGGCCGTTAATCGGCGTCATCGTTGCGCCGTGAATCGGGAAGATGTCTCCGTGGGTGGTATGGCTGTTCGTGTTTCCGTAAGCGTTCTCCAAAACCTGCACCTCGATCCCGCGATGAAACGGCACACCACGAGACGTAATATCGTCTGCCCAAATGAAAACACCAGCATTGCCGCGTGGAACCATATGTCGCCATTCGAGTTCCATAATGAAGTTTTGATACATCCGCTGGGTTCGCAATTCGCCGATGGGCTTGCCCGAACAGATCAACATGCCGTCCTGAAATGTCCATGTCTCGGGAGGCGTGTTGGTGCGAACCCAACCCGTGAGATCTTTGCCGTTAAACAGAGGTTGAAATCCCGATTCGTCAGGATCAGCGGCAGGCAACCAGGTTGTTAAGAAAGCGATAAGAAGTAGGGAGCAATGGGCGTGTCGCATGAGAAGATTAGATCCTTGGTGTTGTAGGTCCGTTCACTTCAACTCGCAGGCTTGAATGGCCATCACCGCGAACGCGGTTCCTGCGTGCGAAATGAAATGCTTGCTGTCTTTATGTAACGAACGAGTGAACCACCGGCCGCTTTCACGCTGATTGCGTTTGAGCCAGGCGATCGCCTGCTGTAGCCGCGCGTCGTCGGCTGCGAGCCCTGATCGCCTCAGGACGAATACAACGAACCCTGTGCCGTAACCATCACTGACTTTTGTGTCTTGCTCGGTCCCATCACTACGCTGCCAATTTCCCAGGGAAGCGAGCGACCAGCCTCCGTCGGCAAGTTGCAGTTTGAGCAGCTCGTTGACCGCTGCATCTCGTTGCGCGGCAGTCAGCAGTTCGGCTCCATAAGAGTCGGCCCACATCAACATCGCCGAGTGATGCAACGTCGGGGGAGGGTTCTTCAAAAGATAGTCACGCAACTTTTGAACGCCGGTGCGAGCTGCGTCGGTCTGACTGTAGTTTTCAGGCGCAGATGTAGCTGCGAGGGCCGCGAGGGCGATTCCGTAGTCGTCGTCCGATTCCATCGGTGGCCAATCACACTTCAGCCAATTGAAGCCGCCGTCTTCGCGTTGCAGGGTCCACATCTTGTCCAGCGCCAATCGCGTCGTGGCATGTAACTTCCCGGATGTCGCCGCGTCGTTAAGCGCCAGTGCAGCGGCGCTCATGACGACCTCAGCATCCCAACGCGGACCATTCGTTTCCCATCGCTTCTCGACCAATTCCTCCAAAGCGCTGCGAACCTGTTGATGGGCCATTCCCTCTGCTGAGATCGTCGGCCGTGCGATCAGATAACTGTAGTTGGTATGACATGTGAAACATTTACGGCTCTTGGTCCAATCCAGTGACGCCTGATCGAGAAAGCGAGTTGCGCGGTCGAGAGAAAATTCACTTGCTGTGCTTTCATCCGAGGAGTTCGCGAGTGGAGCTACGACGTTCTCCAACGTAAGCTCTTTTCCGAATGACACTGAATGCGAAGCGATTTGCAGAGTCATAGTCAAAAACAGCGTATTAGTAAAACACAGTGTTCGCATAAGTGTGATCCGTTGAGTAGCGGACGCGGGGCTCTTACTGGGCTCGAATTAGACCAATTCCTTTGGTCACTTTCAATGAATCGCTTTGGCGATTTGCTGAGCTCAGGGCTCTCCGCGACAGTTCAGAATCGGTTTTAAATATCGTCCGGTGTGACTAGTTTCGAGCGCGGCGACTTCTTCGGGCGTACCCGTAGCAATAATCCGGCCGCCACCTTCGCCCCCTTCGGGACCTAGATCGATCAGCCAGTCGGCGCACTTGATCACATCGAGATTGTGTTCAATCACGATCACCGAATTGCCTCGGTCTACCAGTCGACCGAGCACGTCGAGCAGCCGACGAATGTCGTCGAAGTGCAGTCCGGTCGTAGGTTCGTCGAGCAGGTAGAGCGTCTTGCCCGTGTCGATGCGAGCCAATTGAGTGCCGAGCTTGATGCGCTGTGCCTCGCCGCCCGAGACGGTTGTCGATGGTTGGCCCAACGGAAGGTAAGCTAGTCCGACGTCGACAAGACACTGAAGAACGCGATGGATATTGGCAAAGTTCTCGAAGAACTCCGCGGCATCGCCGATAGGCATGTCAAGAATGTCGGCGATCGATTTGCCGCGGTATTTCACTTGTAGCGTCTGACGATTGAAGCGGGCTCCATTACACTCGTCGCAAGTGACGAACAGGTCAGGCAAAAAACTCATCTCAATCTTTTTTACGCCGTGCCCCGCACACGCTTCACAACGACCTGTCTTCGCATTGAAGCTGAAACGGCTGGCACGAAACCCGCGTTGCTTTGCGTCACGAGTGTTGGCGAAGACCTTGCGAATTTCGTCGAACAAACCGGTATAAGTCGCGGCGTTGCTGCGCGGTGTGCGACCGATTGGCGACTGATCGATCTGGATGACTTTGTCGATTTGGCTGACGCCCCGAAGGCTCGTGAATCGCCCGGGCTTGGGTGCCAGCCCACCCATTCGTCGCGTGAGCGCACGAGACAAAGTTTCGTTGATGAGCGAGCTCTTTCCAGAGCCACTCACGCCCGTCACGCAAACAAAACATCCGAGCGGGAACGAGGCATCAACGCACTGTAAGTTGTTCGTATCCGCCCCCTCTAACACCAGTGAACGAGACTTAGCCGCCCGTCGCCGTCTATCGGGAATTGCGATTGTGTCAACTCCTGCGAGGTATCGTCCAGTAACGGATGCTGCATTGTCGCACACGTGCGCTGCGGGTCCCTGGGCGATGATCTGACCACCGCCTGTGCCCGCGCCAGGCCCGACGTCGATCAAACAATCGGCTTCCCGCATCATGGCTTCGTCGTGTTCAACCACGATTACCGTGTTGCCTTGTCGTTGTAAATCGCGGATGGCATCGATCAAGCGTTGGTTGTCGCGCTGGTGCAAACCGATTGAGGGTTCATCCAGCACGTAGCAAACGCCGACTAACCCCGAACCGATACTTGTGGCGAGTCGTACGCGTTGCAACTCGCCTCCGCTCAACGTATCTGCAGAGCGGCCCAATCCGAGATAGCCCACGCCAACTTTCATTAAGAAGTCGAGGCGATGGCAGATTTCTCTTTGGAGCGGTGCTGCGATCGATCGCTCTCGAACGCGAAAGCTCAGCGAATCGAAAAACTCCTTTGCGCGGTCCACGGACAGTTGTGTGATCTCGTGAATCGTCTTGCCTCCGACCCGAACGCTGCCCGCTTCGCGGCGAAGCCTCGAGCCGTTGCACTCTCGACAGACGACTTCTCCGCGGAAAGTTGCAAGTTGTTCGAGTCGCGACTTTTTTGTTGTCGTGGCGAATTCTTTCTCTAGCATCAGAATTGCGCCGAGGAACTTCGGTCGGGCCTGACCGTGCAATAGATGGTTCAACGCGGAATCTGAGTAGTCTGTCAGTGGTGTTTCCCACGAAACCTTGTTTGCCTCGAAGAACTTGTCCAGCGAGGTCTGCAGTTTCTTGGTTGCACTTGCATTTAGGCCCTTCCAGGGGGTAATCGCCCCCTCGGCCAATGACGGTTCGTTTGTCGGCACAAGCAGCTCGGGATCAAACTCCTCGCGAGTGCCAAGACCATCGCATTCCGGGCAAGCCCCATAAGGGCTATTGAAACTAAAGGTGCGAGGCTCCAATTCCTCGAAGCTGACATTGCAGTTTGGACACGCGTAGACCGTGCTGAATAAGTCGTCTCTCCAGCCGTTCGTTGCGTTGTCGCCGTCGTTGGCTCCGGTGTGATAGCAAACCGCCATGAGCCCGTCGCCCAGCCGAACGGCCATCTGAATCGACTCGGCGAGTCGCGCGTCGATGCCTTCGCGGATGATAATACGATCCACGATCGCATCAATATGATGGATCTTGCGAGCGTCGAGTTCCGGAACTTGGTCGAGTTCAAAAACTGCTCCGTCAACTCGGGCACGCACCAAGCCGGCCTTGCGAATTTGCGCAATAACATCCAGATGCTGGCCCCGTTTGCCACGTACCAGGGGCGCCAGCAGCATCGCTTTGGTCCCCTCCGGCAATTCGAGTAGCCGCTCTTGGATTTGCTCCGTCGTCTGCTGCTGAATGGGCTGGTTACAGTCGGGGCAATGTGGGGTTCCAAGCCGCGCCATCATCAAACGAAGATAGTCATAGATCTCCGTGACGGTCGCGACGGTGCTGCGTGGGTTCTTATTGCCTGGGCGTTGATCGATACAAAGTGTTGGTTGCAGACCTTCGATCAAGTCCACATCGGGCCGTTCCATCTGGTGGAGAAACTGACGAGCATAGACGGACAAGCTCTCCACAAACTGCCGCTGACCTTCTGCGAACAGCGTGTCAAACGCCAAGCTGCTCTTCCCTGAACCGCTCGGTCCCGTCAGTACGACCAATTCGTTTCGAGGGATATCGAGACTGATGTTCTTCAGATTGTGAACACGCGCCCCTCGAACTCGGATCAAAGCTGCCTCATTGACGTGCTGCGGTGAGGGAACGTCGAGTTGAGGACTTGTTGACATCAGGGCCTACTGTCTACGATTTTGAGCAGAAGCGAATCCATCACCGTAGCAAAGCAGGCAATTTGGTACAAGATTGCGGGGCGGGACAGGTCGTGCGGAGCCGATGCGTGATGAAGACCGTCGTGCTTAGAAAGAGAACCATGTCTTCGGATGAAGCAGTACGCTTGCCGGGTCTACAGACCTATCAAGATCGGGAGGCCGTGTTGCTGGCGCCGTATGCAATGCGAAGTGTCGACTCGGCAGGTCGAAAGTACGCGGAGCCTGAACACCCTTATCGCGGCCCCTTTCAACGGGATCGAGACCGGATTCTACACTGTTCGGCGTATCGCCGCTTGAGCGGCAAGATGCAGGTCTTCACTGGCGAGATGGGTGACTACCATCGCACGCGATTGACGCACACTCACGAAGTCGCTTCGATCGCCAGGACCATCGCTCGCGCATTGCAACTGAATGAGGATCTTGTGGAGGCGCTCGCATTGTTCCACGATATTGGACATCCCCCTTTCGGACATGCTGGCGAAGATGCGCTCGACGAGTGTCTTCGCGATCAGGGTGGCTTCTCTCATAACGAACATGCGCTGACGATCGCGGAAGAAATTGACGTGCGATACCACGGCTTCCCGGGACTCAATCTGACGCGCGAGGTACTCGATGGGCAGGGCGTTCGTGCCGATAAGCGGAATCCGGAACTTCGACCGTTGCTAGAAGTCCAGCTCGTTGACGCCGCGGATAGCATCACGTATGACGCCCATGACACCGACGATGCGGTCAAGCTTGGACTGTTGAGCTTAGATGAACTTGTCGAAGTGCCTCTGATCCGAGAGACGTTGACGCGCGTCAATAACCGATTCTCTGGCCTATCGCCGCGAGTCCTGCGTCAGACCCTGGTCCATGAGTTGATCGACTATCAAGTGAGCGACGTACTTCGAAATTGCGGTAGGTACCTTGCAACTGCAAGCTTCCAGAACGCGCAGCAAGCGCGGCGAGCGCCTTTTTGTATCGGTCCTAGCGACGAGATTGCGTCGAAGAAAGCTGACTTGGAGAGGTTTCTGTACAACCACGTGTACAGACATCCACAGATCATCAATGTACGAGAGCAGGCGCAATCGCGTCTGCGAAAGATGTTCGCCGGTTACCTCCGTCGGCCGGAACTCCTGCCCAAACGCTATCTAACACGTAGCGATTCAGTGGGGTTGCCGCGCAGTGTCGGCGAGTACATCGCAGGCATGACGGATCGATTCTGCAACGAGCAATTCGAACGGCACTTTGCGTAGCGTAATCTCGCCATTTGTTGACCGGAGGGGGTGGTAGCGGCGGGGGGGCCGACGCTAGAATGCCGACTAGTTGTACGCCTCGGCGGGACTTGAGGCATCCCGTTGCCTTCCTCCTTTGACCCTTCCGAGCAGACACGCCACCGGGAGCAGAAAGAGAAGCCATGTTACTCTGGATTCTTCGAGGAGTCTTTCTTCTCGCCGCCGTCGGCGTTGGCTTTGCCGTAATCAACGCGCCGGGCGAGAACGCTCCGAGTTTCGACTATCCCTGGCTGGTTTTTGTTGCGATTGTCGTGCTGGCCGTTGGGATCATCGGGTTTGACGCAGCAACACCACGTAAACGGATCGACATCATCAGTTGCGTCTATTTTGGGATTCTGATTGGTCTGTTTTTGTCGTTGGTTGTCGGCTTTATCATCGAACCATTGATGACGCAGTTTCAAATCACAAGGTACATGTACTCCGTTCAACTCGTTTTGGGCACGATGTTTTGTTACTTCTGCATCAGTATGCTGGTGCAGACACGTGACGATTTTCGCTTCATAATCCCTTACGTCGAGTTCTCGAAAGAAGTCAAAGGGGTGAAGCCTTACCTGCTCGATACCAGCGTAGTGATCGACGGACGCATCGCTGATCTGGTCGAAACAGGTGTTTTCGACAACACGCTCGTGATGCCAAGATTCGTCCTCAGCGAGTTGCAAGCCATCGCCGACAGCGGTGACAAAATGCGCCGCTCACGTGGGCGACGCGGCCTCGATATTCTGAATCGACTGCGTACGGGCGGTGTCGTCGAACTCACCATTCACGATCGCGAGACGCCTGAGATGGCGGGCCAACCCGTGGATATGAAGTTGGTGCTGCTTGCAAAACACCTGAGCGGTAAAGTCGTCACTGGCGACTATAACCTGAACAAGGTCGCGAAAATCCACGGTGTGTCCGTAATTAACTTGAACGACATCGCCAACTCTCTGAAACCAGTCTATTTGCCAGGGGAGCATTTGGACGTTCGCATTGTTAAGCCGGGCGAAGAACAGGGACAGGGTGTGGGTTATCTCGACGATGGTACGATGATCGTCGTCGAAGGCGGTCGGGATCACGTCAACCAGAATGTTCGCATCGCCGTGACGAGTGTGCTGCAAACCAGTGCTGGTCGTATGATCTTCGGTAAGTACGAGACAGCTATATAACATTACCGGGTCTACTTTTACGGTAACATCAGCTCGCACTAAGCTCCTGTCGCGGTGCGGACGACGTGGTGAATCCCTGGCGACTCCGTGAATGTGCATGCTGCGAGTTGGGCAGTCTTCGGATCACAGCAATTTGCAATGCCCGATCACTCGCGACACAATGCTCTTTTCCATTAGTTGATGCCCAAGGAGTTTCTCTGTGCCGAATAAATATCGAGTCGCCGTCATTGGTCACACCGGACGAGGTAATTACGGACACGGCGTCGACACCGTCTGGTTGGCATTACCGCAGTGCGAGATTGTCGGCGTAGCCGATGCAGACGAGCAAGGATTGGCTGCGGCGGTTACCCGACTTGGCTCGCCGAGAGGCTATGCAGATTATCGAACAATGTTGGACGAGATAAAGCCCGACATTGTGGCCATCGGTCCACGCTGGTTGGACCAGCACCGAGATATGGTAGTTGCCGCGGCGGAACGGGGAATGCATGTGTACATGGAGAAGCCTATGTGCCGCACCCTCGAAGAGGCTGACGAGATGGTCGCCGCTTGCGAGACGCGGGGGATCAAGTTGGCGATTGCGCACCAAACGCGGTATAGCCCGAAACTTCACGTTATCAGCGACATGATCTACGATGGCCGAATTGGCAAAGTGTTGGAGTTGCGAGGACGCGGGAAGGAGGATCGCCGCGGCGGAGGGGAAGATCTGTGGGTGCTCGGCAGCCACATCATGAACTTGATGCATTACTTCGGCGGCGAGCCGAATTGGTGCATGGCGAGTGCCTTGCAAGGCGGCAAAGCTGTGACTAGAGAGCACGTCGCTGAAGGCGCAGAGGGCATTGGGCCGCTCGCGGGCGACTCGCTGACAGCAATGTACGGGATGGATGACGGAGTAACTGCGTACTTTGCGTCGTCACGAAATGTGGGTGTGAAGAGCCGCTTCGGTCTGCAAATCCTAGGATCTGAAGGAATCATCGAAATCTTGACCGGCTATCTACCGGCGGTGAGCTACTTACCAGATCCGACTTGGTCACCAGGACGAAGCAACGCGAAATGGATTCCCGTAAGTTCCGCTGGCGCAGGGCAGCCAGAACCACTCCCGGATGGCGGACTCAATGCTGGGAACTTGCTCGCCTGCAGCGATCTGCTTGCCTCGATCGAGGAAGATCGTCTGCCGGAATGCAATATTTACGAAGGACGCACGACGATCGAAATGATCGCTTCGGTCTTCGAGTCACATCGGTGCGGCGCGCGCGTCGCGATGCCGCTGGAAAACCGAAAGAACCCACTCACATTGCTCTGAATCACAGTCGACCAGTCTCATCATCGGCGGTCCGAAAAGATTCCGGGACACTTCGGCGCGTTCTGTGAGGTATATTTTTCCCATGGGTAAGAAAAAACAATCTAAGAAGCCGAGCACTACTCCACGCGGAACGCGGCAAAAGAAGTCACTTGGCACGACTACGGCTAAGCGATTGTCCAACTCCAATGGTCGTGCGCGCCGTGCGGCGAGCGGCGATACGGCGCCCTCCAAGACCCCTGCCGGGATTCAAAGGCACGTAATATCGGAGTCGATCGATGCCGCACGAGAGGCGAAGATCACTGCCGTGCGGGATATTGTGAACGGTGTGCCGCCACACGACGTGGAAACCCTGTCGAAGGTGCTGACCGCAATTATGGAAGGAACTTCGTCAGATGACGCGAGCGTGCTGCGAAATGCGCTACTGCGACAGTCTGACAATGGCGACACCGAGGAAGCTGTGAAGCCTGATGATCTGCTATCAACAAAGTGGCGGGATGGAGGTTATCCGTACAAGAACTTGATGTCTCGTAAGAGCTACGAGAAACAAAAGTACAAGCTGCAGGTCGAGCTGCTCAAATTACAATCATGGGTCCGAAAGACCGGCCAAAAACTGGTCATCCTGTTCGAGGGGCGTGATGCAGCTGGTAAGGGAGGCACCATCAAGCGATTCATGGAGCACCTAAACCCTCGCGGCGCTAGAGTGGTTGCATTGGAAAAGCCGACGGATGCAGAACGGGGCCAGTGGTACTTTCAACGATACGTCGAGCATCTCCCAACATCCGGCGAAATCGTTCTGTTTGATCGTTCTTGGTACAACCGCGCCGGTGTGGAACGCGTGATGGGATTTTGCGAACAAGCCGAGTATGACGAGTTCATGCGGCAGGCACCGGAGTTCGAGCGAAATCTCGTCCGCAGTGGAATGCATCTGATTAAGTTTTGGTTTTCAGTAAGCCGCGCGGAGCAGCGCCGTAGATTCAAAGAACGCGAAGCCCATCCCTTGAAGCAGTGGAAGTTGTCTCCCGTCGACGTAGCGTCGCTCGACAAGTGGCAAGACTATACCAAAGCCAAAGAAGCTATGTTTTTCTACACAGACACGGCGGATTCACCCTGGACCGTCGTCAAGTCGGACTGCAAAAAACGAGCGAGACTCAATTCGATGCGTTACGTTTTGCACAAACTTAGCTATGCCAACAAAGACATCGACAAGATCGGCCCCATTGATCCGTTGCTTGTGGGACGAGCCAATGTCGTCTACGAGCGCGGTGAACAGTCCGTGCCACTTCTGTAGCGTTACACGCTGGCGATGCGGCGGGGTGAGTCAACATCTCGGCACGCGGTGACCACGTGGTTAGGCGACGAGGTAGTAGCTACTTTGACGCAAGACCTAGCGCAAGTTCTTGTCCCTTGTCGTCCCGGCAATCTAGCTCAAGGTGTTCGGGATAAAGCCCTTCGCTTCCAAGAATCTGAACGGACATCCCGCCTTCTTCTTCCAGTTGCGTGATGTCCTTTCTCTTGCGATTGTTCAAGTACGAGGCAACTTCATCGTTAACGCGTACGGTCACGCGAGCTATGTGCGGTTGCTGGCTGGCCAGCATCAACATGCGAATCACCTCGATCGACATGCTTTCCGCAGTCTTCACGACGGCTCTTCCATTACAGCAAGGGCAATCTGCATATACGCTGCGCTTCAAACTCGGTCGGATTCGCTGGCGTGTCATCTCGATCAGCCCGAACGGACTGGTCCGAAGAATCTTTGTGCGAGCGCGGTCTCGCTTCATGGCATCACGCAACACTCGTTCGACGCCGCGACGGTGTTTTTCTCTTCGCATATCGATGAAGTCATTGACGATCACGCCACCGAGGTCGCGCAGCCGAAGTTGTCTTGCGATCTCCTTTGCAGCCTGGATATTCATCTTATAGGCCGACTCCTCTGCCGAGTCGGAGGTACGGAATGTACCGCTATTGACGTCAATTGCGACGAGTGCCTCGGTCTGATCGATGACGATCGAGCCGCCTGCACGAAGTGGGACCTCTCGTTTGTGAATGCGACCAATCTCCGATTCCAACTTATACTTGTGAAAGAGCGGCTCTTTGCCTTCATACAGATGTAGTCGATTGACGAAACGCGGCATGACGAGCTGCAAGAACTCCTTCGCCCGTTCGAAGGCAGCAGGCTGATCGATATAGATCGCGTCGACATCAGAGTTGAAGATGTCGCGAATCGTACGAATGATCATGTCGCTCTCTTCGTAGATGTCGATGGGCGCGGGATGAGTCTTGATTCGCCGGACAATCACTTTCCACAGCCGCAGCAAATAAGCCATGTCTCGAGACAGTTCCTTCTGATGCCTGTCGATACCTGCAGTTCGAACAATGAATCCCAAGCCTTTCGGCGGGTTCAACTCCAGCAACGTGTCGCGCAGTTTGCGGCGTACGGCATCGTCTTCGATCTTGCGGGAGACTCCAAGGCGACCGAGCGCCGGCATGAGCACGAGATATCGGCCCGGAATGCTGATGTATGTCGATAGCGTTGGTCCCTTAGCTCCAATTCCTTCTTTGATCACCTGGACGAGGACTTCATCGCCGCGTTTGAAGATCTCTTGGATTGGTGGCTTTACTCGCGGACGCGCGCCGGGACGTTGGCGTCTTGGTTGTCGAGAGTCTGGGCGCTTTTCATCGTCGTTGTCATCGTCACCCTTCGCTGGTCGATCTTCGCCGATAGGTTTGCTTGGATCGTAACCTCCTTGCCGAAAATACTGCGATTCCACATCGCTGATATGCAAGAACCCATTGCGACCGACCCCAAAGTCGACGAAAGCCGCCTGAATACTCGGCTCGAGGTTGACGATCCGACCCTTGTAGATATTCCCAACAAGGTTGTCCGCGCTCGCGCGTTCGATGTACAACTCTTCCAGCAATCCGTCTTCGATAATCGCAATCCGACATTCTTCGGGTTGCGATACGTTAATCAACATCTCTTTTTTCATAATTCTTGTTTCCACACGTTGTGTCTGTTAGTTTCTCTCGCACTTTCAGGTTGGGCTTAGTTCATCCCAAACTCGGGCGCGACTCTTCTTAATTCTTCTCGCAGGTAAGTATCGATCTCGCGAGCGCTTTCCATAGCCATTGCCCGGCGGGCCACGTCTTCGCACTTAGGGATCGAGATACTGCGACAAATCCGCTTAATTTCAGGTATGGCGCTTGGGGGCACACTTAGCGTGTGCAGCCCAAGCCCAAGTAGTAACATTGTGAATCGAGGTTCTCCGCTCATTTGTCCACAGACCGAAGCGGGAACCCCCGCCGATCGTGCCGCAGTCAGCGACTGGTCCAGTAGTCGTAGGATGGCGGGATCGCTGGCTTGATAACGATCGGCAACTTGGCTGTTGCCTCGGTCAACGGCTAACGCATACTGAATCAAATCGTTGGTACCGATACTGATGAAGTCCACTTCTTTGAGGAACTTATCCAGCATTGTGACTGCGGCTGGCACCTCGACCATCATTCCAACTTCGACATCGTGATCGAAGGCGACGCCAGCCTCATCCAGATCTTCGAAGGCGTCGGCCAAGACCATTTTCGCTTGGCGCAAGTCTGCCAGCGTCGAGATCAAGGGAAACATGATCCGTACGGGCCCCAAAATGCTCGCCCGCAGAATGGCTCGTAACTGGACGCGGAATAGAGGTAAGTTCCGAAGCGACAATCGAATGCTTCGCAAACCCAGGAATGGGTTCTGCTCGTCTTGGGGAAGTTGACCAAGTTTGTCGGCGCCAAGGTCCAAAGTCCGAATGACGACCGGGCGACCTTGCATCTGGCGAATTACTTCCGCATAAGCGTCGTAGTGGTCCGCTTCCGTCGGCTCCGTCTTCGCACCTAGATAGAGGAATTCGGTTCGATATAGGCCAATCCCATCCGCACCTCGCTCCAGGCATGACTCTGCCTCACGCGGGAATTCTATATTCGCAAGCAGTGTGATCCGAGTTCCGTCAGTTGTCTCGGCCGGCAGCTCGCGGAGTTGCCCAAGTTGAGCGACCAACGAATGGTGTTCTTCGACCTGATGGCGATAACTTGCAATCGTCTCTTCGTCTGGCTGCAGGATCACTTGCCCGTGATTTCCATCAACGATAACGAGTTCGCCGCCGGAGAGGTCCGTGAGGAATCGTCCCATTCCGACTACTGCCGGAATTTCGAGACCCTTCGCTACGATCGCCGTGTGTCCACCCGCGCCGCCGATCTCCGTGACAAACCCAAGTACGAGGTTTCGATCAAGGCTTGCCGTCTCGGTCGGTGTAAGATTGTGGGCGAGGATGACAACTGGCGACGTGAGGTGCGAGAACTCTTCGCGTCGTTCGCCGAGCAGCTTCCCCAACAAACTGCGTTCGATATCTACGATGTCGTGGGCACGTTCTGCCAGATAAACATTGTCTAAACCTTGAAACACCTTTGCGAATCGCCGCAGCGTTTGGCTGACCGCGTATTCGGGTGAGTAATGCTTCGTGCGAATGAGCCCTTCAATGTCGGACAGTAGACTGGGATCTCGCAACATCTGCAGGTGCGCTGAAAAGATGGCACCGCATTGATTACCCAGTTGGGCCGTCACCGTGTCACGGTTTCTTGAGATCTGGTCAGCGACCGCTTCGATCGCCACATTCAGGCGTTGCAGTTCGTCGTCGACGGCATCGCGCATTACGAAGCGACGGGGGATACGAAACCCTTCGTTGTCGACTATCAATGCCTCGCCAATGGCTACGCCTGGCGAAACCGCAATTCCCTGCAATGTTCGCATTGCGACTTCGGCGGCGACCGCGGCCAATTATGATCCGTTTTTCAATCGAATGATCATTCTCGCTCTGCGGACTCGCTCACCATCTCATTGTTTGTCTTGTCGTTTAAGGAAACGAAACCGCAATAGCACTCATCATCGGGGAATTACCGCCGAAGGGCGTTACTAAGGGTCGTTACCTACCTGAGTCTGATTCGTTTCTTGCGTCTGATCGTGATTCTCGCCAAAACCGTCTGCAAACAAAGCTTCGATTGCATCGAGTGCTTCTTCGGCATCTTCACCCGTGGCAAAAATAGTAAGTCGAACACCTTGTCCGGCTCCCAATGTCGCCAGGGACATAATGCTTTTGCCATCCACGGTCTCGCCACGATGAGAGACTTGCACCGCGCTACTGAAATCTTTTGCGAGCGATGCTAGCGCATTTGCAGGTCGAAGGTGTAAGCCCTCCGGATTTGTGACGGTCACAATTCTCGAACCTGACTTGCTGGCCATCGCCAAATTTGCACCTCTCGAAGCTTACGAACAGCTATGCTCAAAAATCGAGCCGGCTGAACGTACTCTTTTGCGTCCCAAATTCGTTCGAATTTACTACGAGTGAGTAACTACGACACAAATTGGTTGTTGTCTGCCTCTTCCAATAATTGCTGGATGTCATCAGCGTTCTTGGACTGCTTCAGGAACCGACAGAATGTATCGTCGCGCAATTGGCGCGAGATGTTCTCAAGGGCTCGCAGGTGGTCGCCCGGACGATCTGGCGGGGAGACAAGAAGGAACAAAAGTTGCACCTTTTCGCCGTCCAGGCTGTTGAAATCGACGCCTTCACTGCTAACGCCGACAGTACCTACGAGTTGATCCACGCTGGGATGCTTTGTGTGAGGCACGGCAACGCCGCGCCCGATTCCCGTGCTGCCGAGCTCTTCGCGTTTCATAATGGCTTTTACGATGCTATCTCGCTCATCTTCCTTAATCGCTCCAGCATCGACCAACGCTCCAACCAGTTCGTTGATTACGCCTTCTTTATCATCCGCCACCAGTTCCGATTTGATGGCCTTCACGTTCATGAAGTCTGAGAATTTCATTGCCAAGTATCCTCTGTTTTTCTAATGGACGCGGTTCATTCAAAGATCCGCGCGGCGCGGTTTTATTGCTTGGCTTCGTCTGTGCCCGCCGTACCGCCTATGGCAGGTGGCTCAAGCTGTTTTCGCCCAGGTTTGCGATGCCCATCTTGAATTTTCTCTTTGTGCTTTCTCAGCTGCTGCTCCAATTTGTGGATCACGCTGTCCAGCGCAGCAGAAAGCTCGCCCGTGTCGGATGCAACGAAGTCCGAGGTGTGCTCTGCCGACACGCAGACCTCAAGGTCAGGCGCTTCACGGTTCTCAAGGTTTACGGTGACTTCGATTCGAGTGATGCGGTCGAAGAATCGACGCAATTTCTCGACCTTTTCGGTAACTCTCTCTTGAGTCGCCGCACTCAACTGACCATGTCTGGCCGATACAATGACCTGCACGCAGTAATCTCCTTGCCCTGTAAACCCAAAGCCTGCTTAACCTTAGTGTAGCATAAACAACGTCATCCAGGCGGTCCATTCTATCCGGGCCGAGGGCTCGCTACAAATCCAAAACATCGTGGAAGTTATGAATCCGCCTGCCCTAGTCTACCCATTCCGTTGGCGACCGGAAGGGGCTAGTTGAGCTTCGCCGCCGGGATGATTGCGGCTTAACGACGAACGAGGACCAGTGATTCGTCGGGCGGATCCCAGAAAAAATGCTTATCGCCCCGATGGGTTACTCACTGGATGGCGTAGCTTCGTCGGCCGAAGCGATGACAGCACGCCGAGACGGGAGTGGGTTCGGCACGTGAAGGTAGACGATTCCACCCGCTTCAAGGTTGCGACGCCACTTCATGACCTCACCTTTTTGCTGAGCGGGAGGCTGTTCAGGGCGGAATAGCTGAGTCTTATCCGTAATTCGGCGTAGATTCTCATACGCCAAAACTCGAACACTAACACGTTCGTGCTCGAGCGCATCGACCAATTCTTTAGCCCCGCCGGCAGCCAATTGTTCGGGACTGAATCCGCACAACAACTCGTACATCAACCCAGCGTCATCGCCGGTCAGCTTCTCGAGGGCACGCTGCAACTTCGCCGCTGATTGTGGATTGCGACTCATTGCATGACGAATTGCATCGAATTGTGCGTACCAGTAGGACCGGAGCCCCGGCCCATCTAGAGCGTTGATGGCTGAATCGAACATGTCGAGCGAACACAGCGAACGACAAGCCAAAGAGCGGACCTCGACTTGACGGAACTCAGTGCGTTCCAGAAGCGAGAGGCTCAACGGTCGTTCTGCGGCCAAATCTCGACGCAATTCGGTAGAGGCCAGCCGATCAATATCCGCTAAGTCCTTGCCCGTGATCCAGCCTGGAACTTCATCGATTTCAAATAGGCCCGGCTTACCTTCTCCGTCCATCGTTAGAACTTGTCCGCCGATGATCATCATCTCGCTGCCACTGCCCTCCTCGCTCCAAACCAGCTGCCCGCTCAGGGCGAAAATCTGAATGATTTCAATTGCCGGCTCTAGCTCTGGGCTTTGGCCCGGCGGCAAGTATTTCATTACGTCGATGGCCAACACGGAATCCGCATCGGCGAACGATATCGTTCCCGCATGTACAGCCGTCTCCAACCGTACAGCTGCTTCTGGCTCACCAAGCGGAACGACGATTGCCCGACCCGATTCGATCCCAAGAACAGGGGCTCCTTCATCTGTTGTTTGGCCTAATCGAAGATGCGACTCGCCCGCGAGAGTAACTTTAATGTCAGGCGTCAGCAACAGTTGTGGACGGTAAGTTGGCAGTACAATGAAGCGCTGGCCCGAGACTAAAGGCGAGTCGGGCTCGATTCGGAACCAATCGCCTGCTGTTTCATCAAAACGTGCCAGAACTTGCTCTTCCGAGATATATCGACCGATCGGAAGGTGTTTCGCAGGCTCGATTGGGGCGACGGCCCCAACTTCATCGACGTTCTTCTTTTCTGTAGGTTCAACCTTGCCTGCCCCTTCTTCAATCGGTGGGGCAACATCCATTCTCGGCGGTAGCTCATTCCCGCCGTGTGTCGGTCGAGCAACCACGGCGGAGTTCGCTGAGTTCATCGCACTAGGGGCTGTGGTAGTGTCCAACTCCTCCGAAGCGACCGGGCGAGACTCAACTGGCGATTCAGTTACTTCTGAACTGGTATCACCGGGCCGCAACGCTGTTGCGGCTGGTTCTGTCGATGTTTTCGTTTCCACTTCTTTCGGCGGAGGAGATGGTCGTTCAGTTTCGGGATCTGGCGTGACTACCGGCGAAGTCGATTCGACGACCTGCCGTGAAGACATTCCAATTAATCCACGGAGCCTTTCTACGCCCACCGATTGTAGCGCGATGACTGCGACTAAGAAACCAAGTAGCATCGTGATCGCGAGCGATTTGGTTGACAATTGCGAAGGTCGTTGTGCCTTGGCGGGCGTGACCGCAGGTTGCAAATTGGCATCCGAACCACTCGGAGCAACTTGAGATTTGGTTGACGCCGCACCATTGCCCGCCGCCTTTGGTTGGCGATTGTCAGCGTGCCCGATTCGATAGGCACGCTCGCGCATTGCGCTGTCAACCTCCGCCGGCTCGCCTAGAACTAAGGTCAGTATCTGATGGCAGGAAGCCACTTCGGCCAAGTGGACGTCTGACTCAAGACAGACCTTTTCAAACTCTGGCACTCGTTCAGGAGCCAACGTACTGTCTAAATAATCTGCTACCGTGTTCGGATCTAAACCTAGGCCACGCCCGTCCAACTTTGGCGCCCCGAGGCGCATGCGCCGCATCGAGTCGCGTACACGATGAACAAGTCCGCTAGCAAAGCTGCTCTCTTCGATCTTCTGCTCTAACTCGAGGGCATCCGCCGGATCGAGGACATCGTCCAAATAGGCAAGCATCGTTCGCAAAGTCAGTCGCATAGGTTCCGCTCATTCCTGCCAGACTAAATCAAGAATTCAACTGTCTGTAAGCTAATAGTGCGAACCGAGGGGTGTTTCCGTACAAAAAACTCGAAAAAATGAACGGAGACTTTCTCGTGCGGCAGCCCAGTATTTACGCTTTTCGCCGAATTCTTGGATACGGTGGCGAGCCAATCACCAGCACACCAACCGAAATCATTAGCTCAAGTGAGGCGAGCACCAGCGGATGCACTGCGGCGACAGGGGTGGGACGCGACTTGATACGAAAATCAAGGTGCCAGCAAGAAGTATCCTCCCAACCGCATGCCGTACGTCGCCACCCGATAGGACGGATGCGGACCGTTTCATCGCCACGGACGAAAGCGTTTTGGGGTATCGATACTAATACGACGAATCCCAAAGCGAGCAACGCGAACTGATAGGAGCGACCCACGGAGGCCTCGAATACGGCGAGCAGAGATGGGCGATGAGCAAGTTGTCCTTATCTTCGCAAGGACCGCGCCAACTGCTGGGAAAACGTGCCGCGGTGGTACAAGTTCAAGCAGAATATGGGATTTGTGAGTGCCAGACTTTGCAAATGTGCTGAGATGTTGACGGATCGCAACGACGTCATGATGTGAAAATGCAACACATCGACACAGCTAGCTCGCTGCGATTGTTTGACCGTCTTGGCCGATGAGATTTGTTTGTCGATGTAGAACACATGACGTATGTTTCAGTGAGAGAATCTCTCTCACGGTATAGCCGTTCGAGTCCGGCGCATCGCTTCACGTCAGGCAGGGGCACTTAAATGGCAGTCGCAAAAGATAATCTGCAGCTTCGGAAATTATTAACAGGCGCTCAACTTCCAGCGTTGCCGCAGAGCGCGATTCGTTTGTTGGAGCTCTCGCAAGATCCAAGCAATGCGTCGACGGATTTCGCCATTCCGATCGAGTCCGACCCCGGTCTGACAGGCCAAGTGCTTCGATTTGTTAACTCGTCTTACTTTGGACTATCCAACGAGATATCTAGTATCAAGCTTGCAATCGCGCTTGTAGGAATTCGTACGATCAAAAACTTTGCACTTTGGAGTGCTGTCTTCAGCCTGATGCCAAACCCACGCTGTGGCCCATTTGACTTAAAGAGTTTGTGGCAAGACTCGCTTCGTCGGGCTGTCTTCGCGCGTCGCTTCGGCAAGCTGCTCGGCCTTGCCGACGCTGAAGACTTGTTTGCAGCAGCCTTGCTTCAAGATATGGCAGTGCCGCTGTTGGCAAAAGAACTACCGGGCGAATATGAATCGCTTCTGGAACAACGCCTTGGAGGGGAAGTTGGATTGTCGCAACTCGAAGCGAGCACTTTTGGCTGGACGCACGCAGAAGCTGGCGCTCTGATTGCTCGGGGCTGGCACCTTCCCGAAGCGTTCGCGTCACTTATTGAGAGCCATGGTTCGCTCGGTGACCAAATCGCCAATCCCTCACGGAATCCTGCCGCTCTAGCGGTTAGCCTCTCGGCGCTCCTGCCGAGTGCTGTTGACACGGAGTGGTTTGAACGCGATCGATTCCTTGCGGCGTACAAGAGTTGTGCCCCACCTCAGGCTGCGCCAGCCGCAGCGTTTTTTAAGGCGATCGACGACGAATTTGCGGAGTTCGCGCCCGTGCTAAAGCTTTCTGCACCCGCGAAACCATTGGCTGGATGGCTCGCCACCGAAGTCGATCTCACCGCAGAACACTCGGCGTAATGAGCGAGTTGGCGGAAGATTGGCGTTGGCGCTTCGTTCCTACGCAACTGCTACGACCGGATTTTTCAAAGTGTCGCTCTGGCTTGAAGTCAAGTGTCTTAACGATTGCGCCGAAAGAATTCTTTTCCTTTTTCAAAGCGTTTGTCAACTATTGTTTGGAATCGAGACCTCGGTGGTTAGAATTGATGATGTTTGATGGCTGAAACGCAAGACAACTCGTCATCCGTTCCATCCGGAGCAAGATCGTGGTTGACTACGACCGCACCAAGCGACAGCAACTTCTTCGAGAGGCTGAAGGCTATCTCGATTTAGTGACGTCTTGCGCGGACGAGTTGCCATTGCAGCGAGAACTTCGAGATCAACTCGCGCAGCGGACTCTAAGAGTTTTGGATGCGATCAAGACGGAGGGGGTGGACCGAGAAGACTTGTTCTATCTTCGAGGGCAAGCATATCGCGTCATGGAGCGACATCACGAGGCGATACAGTGGCTGGAAGAAGCGACCGAGGTGAATCCTGATAATCTTCACACTTGGCTGGCATTGGGTTGGTGTCAAAAGCGAGTTGGGCGTCTGGACCTCGCGATACAATCGCTCGAAGAAGCATTGTCCGTTGCTCCCGATCATGCGATCATTTACTACAATCTGGCCTGCTACTGGAGCTTGGCGAATAACGCGAAGCTCGCCATCGCCTATTTGGCTCGAGCATTCGATATCGATCCTTGCTACAAGGAACTGGTCGCTAAAGAAACCGATTTTGATGCGATCCGCCAGCACCCAAGTTTTCTCGAACTGACGAGTGTCATCGTCTAGTACGTCGCCATATCGATCAATTGCTTCTCTCCGCGACTGATCCTGTATCGTGGCCATCGCGAGTCGGTTGCGTGTTTGGGGCCGAAACTGGGTGTTCCGCTGTGTAGCGGCTTGCGTGTTCGAAGTCTGAAATTGCTTCGGCCAGTCGAATCAATTCCGATTCAGATACGCCGGTATGCACGGGCAGATAGAGAACATTCTCCATCATGTTTCTTGCTTCTAAAGCGAGAAAGTCCTCGAATCCCAAAGGTGGTTCCGGAATGATGAAGCTACCGTAACCGTTGATCGAGTCGAACCCCAATGTTCGAAGATGCTTCATCAGTCCGACGGGGTCAGAAACTTCGACAGGAAATATCCAATGGTTGTGAACCGGCGCATCTTCACCGGGGCGGCGGAGGAAAAGCGGGAGGCGGTCTATAATTGTGCGTGCCGCCGCATTTCGCTGTTCAATACTAGCGGCATCAAAGTTCTTTAGTCGATGTTCGAGTAGAGCCAGCATCGGATAGCTCGGCTTGCGTCGAAACTTCTTGACTTCATCGGCGCCCCCAAAGACGCGAACCGCGTCATTCAGCTTTTTGTCTTGGACGCCCAAGCGGTGCGCAATCCACATCACGACAGTGAACAAGCTGCGAGCGGAGAGCGTCTTTAGCTTTGCGAAATGCAGAAGCCAAAATAGATAATTCCAACGGCTATGCAGAGGCAAGTCTTCCTGCCGTCGTGCGACTTCTTTGGCCAAGTCATGGTCCTTGAACCGCAGGATTCCGCCCATAATTGTCGAGCAAGTCTTGATCGGGCCGAAGCTAACCATCGTGACATCCGACTCAACATGGCCGGTGTATTTATCGCCAGCAAATGACTGAGCACAATCTTCAAACACGAACAAATTGTGCTCGCGTGCAAATTCGATAACTTCATCCATCGGCAGTCGACTGCCAAACAGCTGCGCGAACAGAATTGCTTTCGTATTCTTGTTGACTGCCCGGTCCAACTCCTCTCGTTTCATGGCAAGTGTCGCCATATCCAAGTCAATCGGTACTGCGACTAGCCCATGGCGTTCAATCACCTCAAACATCGACCGAATGTTCATGGCGGAAATCAGTATTTCGCTGCCGCGCGGTAGGTCGAGCGCATCGAGTATCAGATCAAAGCCGCTTCGCTCGGCCAGGCATACAACCGTATCCGATGACGAAGACCAAAGATTGCCCAGACCTTGTTGCGTTCGAGTACGACTACCTGGCCAAAAGCAATATCCAATCCCAAGTAGAATGTCGAATAGGCCGATGTCTAAGCGTTGTCGAGGAATCATGCGACACCATATGCGAGAAAGAGAAAGGTCGCTCGTGAAGATAAAACTCGCGGGCGCGCCTTATTCGTTTCTAAGGTCGCGCGATGCTAGCGTCAAGCAAACACTGCCCCAACTCTTGGAAGTCTGTTGAGTTCGGCAAGGTGGCAAAACTTTGATGCCTTGGTTCGGACAAATCGGCTGTGGCTTCAGCGGTGCTGCCCGTAGATCGGCTGGACGCCAGGATTGAACGTCGAAACCGGTCGCCAGTGGCCTGGTCGAGGTCAGTTGAAAACGCAAAAACTTTGCCGTCAATCGATCTAGGTGCTTCGGGGAAGATGTGCTAGTTTACTGCCCCGCTATTTGTCCATCGGTCAACGGACGACACGAATTGCAAACTACCCAAGGAGGGGTCCTGTGCAAATCAGAAACATTCGACTCAGTCGTTTTGGAGCTTGCTCCGACCTATCGCTCGATGCTTTAACGGATGGCGTCAACGTCATTCACGGTCCTGCAGGCTCAGGGAAGGCAACGCTAGGTCGCTTCGTTCGTTCGGTACTTTATGGTTTCGATGACTCGACGAGACGACAGTATCTGCCGGTCGAATCTCAAGGCTTCGGCGGGTCGATCAAGATTCGCACGCTCTCGGGGAATCAAACCATCACGCGAGTTGATGATGGTACGCACGATGGTCAACTTCGAATTGAAGGTGAAGGTGGAGTGGCAATCCAACGCCAGCATCTCTCCGAGATCGCTGCCGTCCCCGAATCCACATTTGATCGCATCTACGCCGTTGACTATCGGCGACGTCCGGGGATCGGTGCGCTCATCGAGGAAGCACACGTTAGCGGGTTCGACTTGCTCGGTCGCGATATTGATGCTGACCAACTTTCGGTCCTAGAACAAGAGTTGCGCCGGCAGCGAGATTCACTCGCAACCGTTCCACGCGTTCAGGCCACACATGATGAGCTAGTTAGCCGCCGTGCCGAGTTAGTTCGAGTGATCGGTGAGTTGGAACGAGCTCTCGCTGACCAAGCAGACGAAGCAGTGCTCACGGCTCAAATCAATCGCCTGGAGTCTCAACTCGGTCAGTGGCAAGCTGATTTGAACAAGGTGCAACACGAGTTAGAGGTTGCCGAAAGCCGTCGTCGGCACATCTTGGCGAGCCGCAACGCTGAGCCTACGAAGCTGTATTCGACAGCCCCGTTAGTCCAGGAGTACAGTGAGCTCAAGGCGCAGATTGAGCGTTGGCAAAGCACACTGCGAGAGGTTACGGCTCGGCGGCAGTTGCTGGAGGAACGGTCTGAAAGACATAGCTACCGCGAACTGCCCGGCAAACCTCGCGAATGCCTAAACGATATTGAGGCGCAGCTCGATGATTTGCAATCCAGTCTTGCCGAGATCAAAGGTTCCGTTTCTTACGAAGGAAGAGAGATCCATGGGCTATTTACTGACACCTTTGCGGAACTACGCGCCAATGTTTACCGGCTTTGCAATCAATTGAACTATTGGGAGTCAACGGCGATTCATCGCAGCCTTTCTGGCGAGTCGAGTGACTTGATTCGTTGCGAGGCTGAACTACGTCTTGCCATCAAAGGCGCGACAAGCCGAAAGGAAGCATTGCAGCGAGAGATCGAAGACACGTTCGGTGAGAATTGTGTTGCACTTGCGGACTGGCACGGTGAACTTTGCGAGTGCGCGCAGCATCCGCCAATCAAGGCCTCGCACCTCGTAAGCGAGGCAAGAACGGATTGGGAGCATGAACTTTCGATTGTTTCTGCCGAAATTGCCACGCTCGAGCGACGCCAAGAGCGTCTCGTCGCAGACGTCAACGATATTGAATCCGATCTGGCGGACGTACGTGCGCAGTTGCGACATCTCGATCAGGTGGAATTGTTGGACCAGTTGGACGCCAAACGCGCGGAGTTGCGGCGAACCGACCAGAATCTTCGCGATGCAGATAAACGCCGTGAACTCTTGGCGCAAATCGCGGATACGGAGCAGCAAATTGCTGAACTTCGTGCCAACTCGCGGACTTCAGCACTGGTAGCCGATGCTTCTGAGTACCTCCGTCGTCTAACGGCAGGTGATTTGCGAAAGATCGAAGTCGCCGCCAACGAGCAAGTATGGATCGTCGACGAGCACGGCCGCCGGCGAGCTTATCACCAGTTGAGCGATGGTGGCCGCGACCTGGTTTATCTAAGCATCTGTCTCACATTAGTAGATGGGTTCAAGGCGCGAGGCATTCATGTTCCCATGATTGTTAGCGGTGCATTTACCCATGTCGATTCAAAAAACGTCCCGGAAGCGGCCGAGTTGGTGCGAGATTTCTCGGCACGCGGCCACCAAATACTGTTGTTTACGCGGCACGAGCACGTCGCCAGTGTTTTCCGGTTGCTGAACGTCCCCGTACGGACACTCGACCAAGTCGTTCTCCCATCGGCAAAACTAGCCGGAACTACGTTGACTCAGATCGACGACACTCCGTTCGACGACTATGACGATGTCACGACCAATGTGTATACGTTGTCGGAGCACCAGCCGATCGAAGAAGCTCCGGCGATAGATGCCACAAATGCTGCGAAGTTGCGGAAGATCGGTGTCATGCGTGTTGGCGATCTGCTGCGATTGTCAGCGAAATCCGGCGCCGCTGAGCTCCAAGAGTATGGAATTACGGTCGACCAGATTGTTTCGTGGAAAGCGCAAACACGACTGTTGTGTGAGGTGCCGCGACTGCGGGGCTATGACGCGAGAATTCTCGTCGCGTGTGGGATTACGGAACCAGAGCAACTCTACCGCCTGAGTCCCAGCGAACTTCGGAAGATCGTCAAAGACATGGCAGCCAGCAGCAACGGTCAAACGCTGCTGTTATCCGGCACTGAGTTCGAGTTGTCCCGTGTCGCCGATTGGATAGGTACTCGGGGTGAACATTCACGTTCGCGAAATTCACGTTCGCATCACGATAGTGAACGAAATCCTCGACGGGGCGAGCGATCTTCGCGCGAGAGAACCTCGAATGGTCGATCATCGAACGAGCGAGACCCAGATGTCGTCAAGATGCGAACGTCTGACTCGGAATGGAAGTTCTATCTTGGTCGGAACGACTCGGTTGTTGACGCACCATCGATTGGTGCTCGGACGGCAGAAAGGTTGGAAGCGATAGGCATTGAGACCGTTTCGGATTTGTTAAACGCTAATCCCGAGTTTGTTTCTTCGCAACTCGAAGTAAAGCGTTTCACCGCAGACGTTGTTACTCAATGGCAGCAGCAGACAGAGTTGGCTTGTCGGGTTCCACAACTTCGCGGCCACGACGCTCAGATTCTTGTCGCCCTCGGTGTCACCGACGTTGAAACACTTGCCGCCAGCGAACCACACGAGTTGTGGACATTGGTCGAGCCGTTTGTCGAGACCAAAGAAGGCAAACGCATCATCCGTAATGGCAAAACTCCGGACCTGGAGGAAGTCACTGAGTGGGTTCAGTGGGCACAAGCTTCCCGCCAGCTCAGCGCCGCGTAAGATCACTTTGGAATGTCCGTTGTTTTGTAATCATCATTTTCAGTAGTTTGGGGGCTTTCCGCTGCATACGGAAGCCCGCAAAATCGGCCATTATTCGATTTTTATTGCAGCCTGCGAGCAGAGTTGTTTAGAATCGACGCACGTCCTGTATCCAGGAGGCAGCGATGGCCGATCTCTACCTTGGGCTCGCCATACTTGGCGCGCTCACAATCGCGATGTTTCTCGGTTCGTTGTGGTGTTCTTATCGCGTAAGTCGAGTGTTGAGTGATCTCCTCGCAATGCTCGCTGTGGCGATGATGTTCATCTATATTCGCAACCTTTGGTACGACGTTCATCTTACGCATATCTTGCCCTTTTCTAACTTGATCGTGGTGGGGAATTGGTTGCCGCCACTTGCGGGCGTTCTTGCGGGGTTTTCGTGGCGACGTATCTACGGACGGATCTATCGTAAGACGCTATGTACATCAGCCCTTGCCGGTGCAGCCGGCTATGCAGCTATACTGCCGATGCTCGGCTCGCCTCCCGAATGTCGCAACGATTGGAATTTTGAAGGCATTTGTGTGCAAACAACGAAGCACACTTGTACCGCAGCCTCTGCCGCTACGCTGCTGAAACTGCACGGTATCGACAGCACGGAGGCCGAAATGGCCGAACTTTGTTTGACTCGCAAAGGAACGACCTGGATGGGGCTATATCGCGGGTTGAAGCAAAAGACTAAGGGAACTCGCTGGGACGTTGAAGTGGTCGAGTGTGATGTCGACGCAATTGCGCAGACTCCGGCCATCCCCATGATTCTTAGCGTGGGGTTGGAAAAGAAAGCCTTGGAAAGAGATCAGCGACGTCATGCCGAATGGGGCTGGCGACCGGGCCAAGGGCACTCCGTCTTGTTGCTGGGGGAGACATCGCTCGGTGGCTACGAGATCGCCGATCCAACACCTGGCTACGGTATCGAGAGATGGAGCAGGAAAGATCTAGAAGAACTCTTTCAGGGGACCGCGGTCCGGCTCGTCGAACGACCTTGACCGTTTCCCTAAGGCAGCCTATCGTCTCCCGCTGATCATCTGGAGCGGCGGTTTTGCGCTCATTCGATCGACTTGATAGTTCCGCCTTCGCGAGCCAGCAGCAAGGAGTTGCTCGAAATGTCCCACAGCCACAACGTCGACACTCATCATGTACCATTGCTCGACATCGTTGGTGAGAATCGTCCTCTTCACAACGAGATACTTGCCGCTGTGCGCGAAGTGTTCGAGTCCGGAAGATTCTTATACGGCCCAGCGGTCACCGAACTCGAAGATGCTGTCGCGAAGTTGTCAGGGTCAAAGCATGCCATCGGTTGTGCGTCGGGGAGCGATGCACTTTTATTGGCCTTGATGGCAATGGAAATTGGGCCCGGCGATGAAGTCATCGTTCCGAGTTTCACATTTTTTGCAACTGCGAGTGCAGTGGAACGTGTTGGTGCCACGATCGTCTTTGCCGATATCGATCCCGTAACATTCAACCTTGACCCGGCCAAAGTCCAGGCCGCAATTACGCCGAATACCAAAGCCATCATTCCCGTGCACTTGTATGGACGTGCGGCTGATATGACGGAGCTGCAACGAATTGCTAACGAGGCGGGAGTCCAGGTCATCGAAGACGCTGCGCAAGCCATCGGTTCGTCGCACCGTGGGTGCGGTGTGGGGGCCTGGGGCGACGTGGGTTGCTTTAGCTTCTATCCCACAAAAAATCTTGGCGGATGTGGCGACGGCGGAATGATGACGACCTGCTCGGACGAGATGGCCGAACGATTGCGACTGTTTGCAGCACACGGGATGAATCCCCGCTATGTCCATCGAGTAGTTGGCATCAATAGCCGGCTAGATACGATTCAAGCAGCTGCGCTTTGCGTGAAGATCAAACACTTAGCGAGTTGGACCGAGTCGCGTCGCCAAAACGCCGCCACATATCGCGAGCTGTTTACAGACGCCGGGCTAGCCAACGATATCACTTTGCCAAGTGACGACGCGGACGGGACGCACGTATGGAACCAATTCACAATTCGTGTTCCCGCTGCTCGGCGAGATGCGTTACGAACACACCTCGCCGAGCAGCGTATTTCGAGCGAAATCTATTACCCCATTCCGCTCCATCAACAAGAATGCTTTCGGCACGTCAACTACATACCGGGCAGCTTGATCGAATCCGAAAGAGCTGCTGCGGAAGTACTTTGCCTGCCGATCTTTCCCGAACTGACGATCGAACAGCAACAGCGCGTCGTGAACGGGATTGTCAGCTATTTTGAAAGCCGGAAGGCGTCCGCCGCCTGAGTCCTGATTGAGCCGCGCCAGCCTCTTCGGTCAATGGACACGTTGGCCCGGCTGACCACCTTCGTCCACGCCCAGCATGAACACGTCGGCCTTGCCAGGTCCGCTGGCCAAGATCATTCCTTCACTCACGCCGAATTTCATCTTACGTGGAGCGAGGTTTGCACAACAAACCACCAACCGGCCGATAAGATCTTCCGGCTTGTAAGCCTCTTTGATGCCTGCGAAGACAGTGCGCGTCTCGTCACCGCCGAGTCCTAGCGTTAGCTTTAGCAGTTTGTTCGCTTCTGGGACGTCGTCCGCCGTCAGCACTCGCGCAATTCGCAAATCAACCTTCACAAAGTCATCGATCGTACATTGCTCTGCCAGTGGCTCGGCCTTGAGTGGTTCGGCGCTGTCGTTGAATTGTGAAGTAGGCAACGCAGTGACATCCTCTTCTTTGCTGTCTTCGATCATCTTTTCGAGGTCCTTTCGCTCAACGCGTTTAATCATGTGTTTGAATTTGGCGACCGAAGTTCCTGTCAGCGGCGTTTTTGTCTCATTCCAATGCTTGATTGGCGTTGCTAACAACTCGCCCGTTTGTTCGGCGATGCGAGGCAACACCGGCGCCAGATAAATGATGATCTGACGGAACAGATTTAACCCGATCGTACAAATGTCTTGAAGTTGCTGCGACTTATCCGGATCGTTTTTTAATGTCCAAGGTGCCGCCGCTTCAATGTATGGGTTGGCACGATCTGCAAGCTCGATAATCAATCGCATCGCGCGATTGTAATCGCACTGTTCGTATGCTGCTGCGATCTCGTCGCCAGCCGCGGCCGCTTGTTCAAATAATCCACCATCGTCGGGATAGTTCGTCGATAGACCGCTTGCGGCAACAAATTTCGCACAGCGGCTAGCAAGATTCACGACTTTGCCGACCAAGTCCGAATCAATCTTGGCGGCAAACTCTTCGAGATTCATATCGATATCATCGAGTCGCGATCCCAACTTGGAAGCGTAATAGTATCGCAGGTACGAGGGATCAAGATGTTTCAAGTACGTCTCGGCTTTCACGAACGTACCGGTGCTCTTCGACATCTTTTCGCCGTTGACGGTCAAGAAGCCGTGAATGTGAACTTTTTTCGGCAAGTTAAACCCGGCTGACTTCAACATGCCGGGCCAAAACAACGTGTGGAAGTAGGTGATGTCTTTGCCGATGAAGTGATGAATTTCTGTGGTCTCGTTACGCCACCAATCGTCGAAGCTTTCGCCATGACGCTCACACCACTGAAGTGTTGATGCCATGTAACCGATCGGCGCGTCGAACCACACATACCAGTAGTTGCCCGGGCTGTCAGGAATCTCGAAGCCGAAGTAAGGAGCCGGTCGCGAGATATCCCAATCTCTGAGCGTCTTGCGACCCTCCGGCGTGCTTGCATCGCCGAGGAAATGGCCCTTCAAGTAGTTAAGCACCTCCAGTTGCAGATGCTCGTCGCTCTTGGTCCACGCATCCAAGAAGTCGTGGAGTTGTTCGAGTTCGATGAACAGATGCTTTGCCTTGCGAATTTCGGGTGTCGTCCCCGAAAGCGTGCTGATCGGGTCGATCAACTCCGCAGGCGTATAAGTCGAGCCACATTTACTACAGTTATCACCGGGTTGATTTGTCGCACCACACGCGCGGTTTGGGCACGTACCTCGCACAAATCGGTCCGCCAGGAAAGTTCCTTCCTGGACATCGAATAACTGTTCGATGTCTTTCTCCTTAACCAGCCCAGCCCCGCGAATCGACTGCCACAGCTCGCCGCAGAGTCGCTCGTTTTCGGGACTGTTTGTGCTGCCGAAGTTATCGAAGTCGACATCGAAACCGGCAAAATCTCGTTCATGAGCAACCTTTGATTCCGCAATGACATCCTCTTCGCTGCGGCCCTCTTGTCGGGCGCGGATCATGATCGCAGTACCGTGCGTGTCGTCGGCACAAATGAAAATGCATTTGTTGCCTCGCAACTTTTGGAATCGCACCCAAATATCGGTTTGGATGTATTCGACAAGATGTCCGAGGTGTATCGGACCGTTGGCATAGGGAAGGGCGGCGGTAACGAGTATGCGGCGTTCTGTCATGACGTCGATAGTTCTTACTAAGGTGGGCGAAACCGGGAATTCTACTGGCTTTACAGAAAAGCGGACAGCCGGTTGTGGGGCGAGGTTCTGGGGTCGCGCGCCACATTTCCGCTCGTCACCGGAAAATTTGCATTGGCGAGACGAACAACCCTACCGAAATATTGCGCGATCGCTGCAATTCGGAACAAGACGCACTGCTGTAACACTATTGACCGAGAGAGCGGGGCCAAGGATACTTCACGTCAGTTCAGGAACTGGAACGAGAAGGTGCATCAATAGTGACGGTCGATGAGGTGATCAAGTTGCTTGAGTCGGATGGCTGGCGTCAAACTAACAATGACGAAAGTTGCCGTCAGTATAAACACGACTCAAAGACTAAGATCGTCACACTTTCCGGACAACTCGACACGCTCATGCCAAAGGCGGTTTTACGGAGTCTCCTCCGGCATGTGCAGCTCAACGAGGGAACCTGATGCGCTATGCCGTCGTATTTGAAAAGTCGGAATCGAGTTTTGGAGCTTATGTCCCGGATCTACCTGGCTGCGCTGCCGCCGGTTCGTCGCTGGCCGAGGCCAAGACGCTCATATCCGAAGCCATGAAGAAGCACCTTGCGGCTCTCAAAGCGGAGGGCAAGCATCCGCCCGAGCCCGCCTCGGTTTGCGCTTATATCGATGCTTAGTCGCGTGATCCGACGGCGATAACCCTGACGTCTCAGATTCCCGACGTCTTGGAAGACATCGGGAATCTGAAAGCCGCCTTCCGATTACCGCGTGAAAATCGTCTCGACAACTACGGCAGTCGCTTTACGCGAATGTTCTTGAAGTACGCTGTGCTCATCGGATCGTGCGCTTGAAATGCAAATGTGCCGCTCCCGAGTCGCCGTTCGAAGCTGTCTGAAAATGCTTCCTGGCCTTCAGGTTCCGTGTAGTCAACGACCGTCTGATCATTAATCTTGATGGTGACGTGCTTGCCGTTCACGATGATGTGTTGTGTCCAGTACTCGTTATCTTTGCACGGTGGGTCGCTGACATTCACGACGCCGTACAGGCTTCCTGTCTTCTTGGGGTCTTTATGCGTGACGTTGACTTGAGCCTCGAAGCCATACCTGGGCCAGCCTTCTTCCTGATACTTTGTGTGAAAATAGATCCCGGCATTACTTCCGGGAGTCGTCATCACTTCCGCCTTGAACTCGAAGTTGACAAAGGGCTTGTCATCACCGACATAGAATAAATGACTGCGTTCACCATTGCACACCAACGCTCCGTCTTTGACCTGCCACGATTCCTTGTTCTCGCTCGCCTTCCACCCGGCCATCGTTTTGCCATCGAACAGCGACACCCAGCCTTCGCTATCTTCAGCGATCGACTGCGAAATCCCCATCAATATGATCGCGGCGGCAAGTGTAATCGTTCGTAACATTGAAATCTCCCTAGTTGAGGTTCTTAAGATGTAAGTAATCTGCGGTCGACACGCACCGAGTAACGAGACGGTACGGCTCCGTATCCCGGATTCGATTGCTGTGGGAAATCGTTAGCATAATTCGCAAGACGCCAGATTTGTAGGATCAGTGTGAGACGGTGAAGCAGGCAAGTGCTGCCTACGCCCGAATGGTCGCGAGGAACTCGCGAGCTTGAGCAACCACGCTGCGAAGACTCCCTTTGATGAATGGACTGGCCAACCCTGCCGATTCGACGAGTTGTCGGAAAGGAGCGGAACCACCTCGTTGGCACAACGCGACGTAAGATGACATTGCTTCCTCCATGTTAACGCGACTGCGGACCCAGAACTGCAACGCACACGTCAGTGCCAACGTGTAATCGATGTAGTAGAACGGGCTGAGATAGATGTGACGCTGGAACTGCCACTGTCCGCCGTCCGCTACATGTGGCAAGTCACCGCAATCACGCGTTGGCAAATAGATTGCTTCCATTTCTCGCCACATTTCGTGCCGTTGCCGATGAGTGGCGTCTGGGTCGGCGTAGACCAGGTGTTGGAAATGATCGATGGCAACACCATAGGGCAGGAACAGCAGAGACTGAATCAGATGAATCTGTCGGAACCGCTCCGCTTTGCCGCCAAAGAATTTCTCCATGCAGGGCCATGTCAGGAACTCAAGCCCCATGGAATGAATCTCGCAGGATTCATAAGTGGGGAACAAGTAGTCGGCCAGTGGTTGCTCACGACTTGAGTAGCTCTGGAACGCATGGCCAATTTCGTGCGTGAAAACTTCCACGTCGCCTTTTGTACCATTGAAATTCGCGAAAATGTATGGCAGCCCATAGCTCGGAAAGTCTGTGCAAAAGCCGCCCCCGGCTTTACTGTCGCGGTTCTTCAAGTCCATCAAGTTGCTCTGGACCATCAATTGAAAGAACTCGCCCAGCCCATGGTTCATTTCCTCGAACATCTCTGCGGCGCGTTCGAGCATCCAGTCGTGATCACCTTGCGGTTTGGGATTGCCTCGCGCGTCGAAGATCCCTTCGTCCCAGAACATCACGCGGTCGATGCCCAATGACTCAGCCTGCCACTTTCGCAGTTCAATCGTAAGTGGAACGACATCCTCGCGGACAGCCGAACGAAATCGCTCGACATCGCCTTGGTCATAGTCGACTCGCTTCATCCGTTTGTAGCCGAGGCCGATGAAGTTTTCGTATCCCAGTTTCTTCGCCATGTCGTGTCGTAAGTGAACTTGCTCGTCGTAGATTCGATCAAGCTCCTCGGCATTGTCGGCAAACCATTGCCACTTTATGGCGTTCGAGTCATGGCGAACTTGCCGATCACGATCGACATGGAATTTTGCCAGGCCAGCGAAGTTGTAGGTATTGCCTTGAAAGTGAAGCTTTGCCGAAGCCAGCAGGTCAGTGAACTCGGCCTCGAGCTTTGACTCCTTGACCAAGTCAGATTGGATCTTCGGATCGAACGAGAGTACGTCCGCTTCCCACAAAGCAAAAGCCTGAGCCCCGAGCACTGCCTCAAGTTTTGACCGGAAAGGCGTCTCGATCAGTTTGCGTTTCATCCGGACGGACAGATCGGTGAGCCGCGGCTTCAACTCGTCACAGTATTCACGAGCCGCTTTGTAGTCGGCGTTGCTCGTGTCTTGATTGAATCTCAAATCGACCAAGTTCCCCCAGGTAGCAAGGCGACGTTCCACAGCGTCCCAGTCACGGATAACTTGTCGGCAGCTTTCGGCATCCGCCGAGGCATCGAAGTCCGCATCTAGCCGTGCAAACTCCGAAGCAACATCGGCGTACTCGGGGCGCTCTACTCGAATATCCTCGAACCGTACGGTTTCATGCACCATGTTCGGCAAAGCTCCTTTTCACCAGACTGCGCAGAAAACAAGCCTCGAAAGCCAGAAGCCCCGAGGCTCGTGTTTTTGGAGTTGAAGCGCTAAATAAGGACTACAGTCCCTTAGAAATGATCAGGCTGAGGAGGTCGCCGACGCGGTTGCTGTAGCCCCATTCATTGTCGTACCAGCTGACCAGTTTGAAGAATCGGCTGTTCAAACCGATTCCCGACCCTTGGTCAAAGATCGAAGAAGAGGACGAGTGGATAAAGTCGCTACTGACGACTTCATCGTTCGTAACTTCCAGAATTCCCTTCAGATAGCTATCGCTAGCCTTTTGCATCGCGGCTGCGATTTCTTCATAGCTTGTGTCTTTCGTCGTGCGGACCGTCAGATCGACAACCGACACGGTTGGTGTTGGCACTCGGAAGGCCATGCCAGTCAATTTGCCTTGCACCTCTGGGCAAACCAAGCCGACCGCTTTCGCGGCCCCGGTGGTGCTGGGGATGATGTTCTGCGCAGCTGCACGGCCACCTTTCCAGTCCTTCTTGCTTGGACCGTCGACGGTCTTTTGCGTAGCCGTGTACGCGTGGACTGTGGTCATCAATCCTTCGTCGATCCCAAAACCTTCTTTTAACAACACATGAACGACAGGCGCTAAGCAATTCGTCGTGCAGCTGGCGTTGGAGATGATGTTATGCTTTTTGGGGTCATACTGATCGCTGTTGACGCCCATCACGACAGTAATATCTTCGCCCTTGGCCGGAGCCGAGATGATGACCTTTTTGGCGCCAGCTTCGATGTGACCCTTGGCCTTTTCTGCTTGAGTAAACAAGCCCGTGCACTCGATGACCAGTTCGACGCCCATCGCTTTCCATGGCAACTCGGCCGGTGTGCGAGCGCTGACGACTTTAATCTCAGCGCCATTGACGATCAAAACGTCGTCTTCTTCCTTGCTGCTGTCCGATTTGGTGGATGAGACTGTGCCCTGGAAGCGGCCCTGAGTCGTGTCGTACTTCAGCAGGTAAGCCAGATTATCGGCCGGAACGAGATCACCGACGGCGACGACTTCAACTGCATCCCCGACCAGGCCTTGCTCGACCATGGCACGATAAACAAGTCGACCGATACGACCAAAACCATTGATTGCTACACGAATTGCCACTACTGTCTCTCCTTCGTCGATTGGACGTACGATTAGTATTTCCGGGCCGCCTTGAAGCGCGAATTATAGTGCTGGTCTGGGTGACCATCAACCGGCCCCTGAAACGCGAAAGCAGGTCGGAAGTACTTGTTAAACCATCTTTTAACCGCTCTTCTCCATACACAGACAAAAGCTCCATGCCTTCAAAATCGCGACCACAGTGGCGGCTGCCGCCTGGAGTAACTCGAGGTCTGTGGGAGTATGCGCATTCGGATGCGGTGGCTTACGACTATGACGAGTACTTTGCCCACAACCAGCTGTTCGAGTTCGACGAGGCGATCGTTCTTGAGGAATTGCTGCGTCGCAAGATTATCGAAAGAGCGGTTGTCGCCGATCTGGGATGCGGGACTGGCAGAGCGCTCGTCACGCTCGCTCGACACGGCTACCGCGGCTTGGCGATCGATTTGTCGCACAAGATGTTGGACGTCGTGCGTGAGAAAGTTGTCGAAGAGGATTTGCCGATCAAATGCGTTCAGGCTAATTGGGTCGAGTTGGATTGTATCGGCGATGCGACGGTTGAAGCGGCGATTTCGCTATTCAGCACACTGGGCATGATTCGCGGACGCGAAAATCGCGCTTCGGCACTCGCTCATACGCGGCGGATTCTAAAGCCGGGCGGGCCCTTTGTGCTACACGTCCACAACTACTGGTACAACTTGTATGATCCCGGAGGGCCATGGTGGGTGCTGCGAACTCTTGGTCGAGCGACATTCAAGCGTGATATCGAGGCGGGCGATAAGTTTTTCCCTTACCGCGGAGTCCCGAACATGTTCCTACATGTGTTTCGACCCAGCGAACTCAAGCAAGATCTGAGGCGCGCCGGCTTTCGTATCACGCGTATCGTATCTCTCGCGCCGCAACGCTATCGGGCGTTGCATGTACCGTGGTTCTTTGGATCGCTGCGTGCGAACGGCTGGATCGTAGTCTGCGAATAATCACGAAGATTGCAACGTGAAACAAGATTTTCTGCAACTCGCCGAATAGGCTGCGGTGATTTCTGCTGTTTTGTGAGGTCCACGTGAACTACTGGAAATATGTCGTAACCGGCTGCGTGCTGGGGTTGTTCATCGAGATTGAGTTTCGCTTGCTCGGTAGATTTACGCCGGGGGCCCTTTGTTTTGCCGTGATCTTCTATCCGATATTTGTTTCTTGTGCGTACTTTGGCGGTAAGCTGGTAGATGCCTTTGTACAACGTCGATACCTTGCTGATGTGATGTGTTACATCGCCTCTGGTCTGTGCGGGCTTGCTGTCGAATGGACGCTGCTTGGCAATTCACCCTGGTCGAATCCGAAGGCAGTACAGTCTGCGATGTTTTGCATGTGGGCCGCGTTCTGCTTCGGCCCCCGTGTGCTCTTACGAAATGTGGACCAACCCTCCGTGCTTCGTAAGCTAGTGTGGTGGCTGTTGGCAATCTATGGCATTGTATCGCTGGGCCTCGTCGCCCTCTTCCGCGATCCTGGTCAAAGGTTTGTTGTGATTCTGCTTTCAACAATGGGCGTGTACTTCGTGATCAACATGATCTTAATCTTGATTACAGTTCAGTCGTGGCGACGCGGAGGGCCGGTCGCCACGACCGCGACGGAAGACTCATAGAACTTCTGCGTTCGTAGCTCGTTCAAAGCTCGACGAAGGGTTTGCGTAGCGAGGCTTGCCGTGAATGCGAGCGTACAGAGCGATGTGAGCGAAGTGCGATATGGCGAGCACGACGAGAACCATGCCCGTTTTGGTGCTCAGCAATTCGATCGCTTCGACCAAGTCGATGGCATAGCCACCCATCTTTAGCGTCAGCAGGATGCAGCCGATGTGCAACAAGTAGAAGCCGACGGATAACAAGTGGCTAAGCGAATCCGCAAGTTCGTCGTTTCCTTTGCAGCCCTTCGCGAGGAACACGAGCCCATGTATGCGAAGTGTACGACCAACCCAAATTGTCAAAGCGATCCCGATAGCGACATAGCACAAGTGTGTCATTGGCATGATTGTGATGGCGTCAAACATGGTTCGTCTCCTTCTGGATGCAGCGTTGGACGCTGCTGAATGTGGATGTTACCGCGTAGAATCTTGCGTCAAACACTCAGGACTAAGTCTGTTCAATCGAGCGATTTGCAAAGCTGGCAAATGGGTTGTCGCCTTCCAAACGGCGGGGCGACTTATTTCGCCCCATCCGGGTGAAGACGAAGATGTTGAAGAAGTGCATGGCTCCAAGGATCAGGAGCACAAGTCCAATCTTTGTCGAGAGAAACTCGATCGATTCGCTGATGCTCGTCGGCTTTGTACCGTACTTCAGTGCCAGCGTGACGTAGCCGAAGTTCACCAGGTAAAAACCGACGACGAGTAGATCGTTTATGGAATCCGCTAACTTCTCGTTACCCTTGGCACAAGTGATCAGAAAGATGCGACCTCGATCGTGCAGAGTCCGAGCTACCCAAATCGTAATTGCCGCACTGATACCGAGATACATGAGATATGTCGTTGACATGGTCATTGTTGTTTCCTCCAATGCCCTCTTCGTTTTGCGTGGCCGTCGTCGGCCACTTGTCAAACCGCGACAACCCGTTACCAGTTAACTAAACTTTTTCGCATGAACGAATTCGTTGCCCAGGCCGCAACCAAGACGAACTTTACGTCGATTGATTGGTGCATTGTTGTGGCCTATCTATTGGTGTCATTGGCGATTGGCCTGGTCGTGAAACGCTACGCAACCGACATGGCGTCGTATATCGCGGCGGGGCGAAGTGTTGGCGTGTGGTTGGGTGTCGCGTCGATGACCGGCACGGAGTTAGGTCTGATCACGGTCATGTACTCCGCCGAGAAAGGATTCAAAGGTGGATTCGCGGCTTTTCACATCGCCATACTTGCAGGGATCGTGACTTTCATGATCGGCGCCACGGGCTTCATCGTTGCACCGCTGCGAGAGACGGGTGTGTTGACTATTCCCGAGTACTACGGTCGCCGGTATGGAAAGCCAACTCAAGTTTTGGGCGGAATTATTCTGGCTGGCGGAGGCATCCTAAACATGGGATTGTTTCTGAAGGTAGGTTCGATGTTTGTCGTGGGCGTGACGGGCTTGTCACAACAAGGTTGGGCGATGCCCGTTGTGATGACCAGCTTGTTGGCGTTGGTTTTGGTCTATACGGTATTGGGCGGCATGATCTCTGTCATCGTAACGGACTATATCCAATTCGTTGTTTTGGCGTTTGGGTTGCTGTTGGCGACTTGGCTCGCCATCGCCAAGTTGGGTTGGGATAACATCTTTGCGACTATCGAGTCGACCATGGGTGAAGGTGGCTTCAATCCGTTTCTCTCGGAGAGCCATTTTGGTGTCGAGTACGTTCTTTGGATGGGGTTTCTCGGTATCGTGGGCTGTGCGCTTTGGCCAACGGCAGTCGCTCGCGCCTTGGCCATGGAAAGCACACAGGCTGTCAAGCGAGGCTTTCGTTGGTCGTCCGTGTCTTTCACGATTCGTTTCCTCATTCCTTATTTTTGGGGTATCTGTGCACTTGTGTTCTTTGTTCAGTACGAGCCGGAGTTGGCAGCCGCATTTGGCGTCGGCGGCGCTACGGTGCCCCATGCTGAACCGCCAGCCAACGCTCTATACGCGATGCCGCTATTTGTGAGTCGCTTACTGCCCATGGGTGTGATTGGAATTGTATCCGCTGCGATGATCGCGGCGTTTATGTCGACGCACGACAGCTACTTGTTGTGCTGGAGCAGCGTGATCGTTCAAGACATCATCGCGCCGCTCGCACCGAAACCGCTCGACACGAGAATGCGCGTACTCCTGACGAGGGTTTCGATTGTGGTAATCGGCATCTATATCTGGGCCTGGGGCTTGTTCTATCAGGGCAAAGACGACATCTGGGATTACATGGCGATAACCGGTGCGATCTATTTCACCGGCGCGTTCGCTCTGTTAGTCGGCGGCTTGTACTGGAAGCGAGCCAGTTCGACGGGTGCATTTTGCGCTTTGATTGCTGGATGCTCAGCGATCATCGGATTGGCCCCCATTCGTGATCCCGTGGCCGGTTTCGTGTTAGGTGTGTTGGGGCGAGACGCCTCACCTGAAGCGGCGGCCGAGTTTTTAACCAGCGCGCGTGTTGGACTAGGAACGATCTGCTTCACTCAAACCGTCTTCGTCATTATATCGCTGCTGTTTCCCGATCGTCGCACCCTGGAATCAACCAAACCAACGGAGGTAGCCGTTTGATGTCTTGGATGTTGCTGTGGAAGATTGTGCTATTCGTAGCGGTGGCGTGTTTTGCCATCATGACGGTTGTCGTCACGATCGGTGGCGCCCTTGACGTTCGCCGGCTCTTTAACAAGCTCGAAGAAGAGCAACGTAAAGACACGTAGGCCTCGCCAACTGCTGACATCTCCGAAGATGTCGGAAACCCCGCGTGGCAATCGGTTCTATGTTTCCAACTCGGAAAAGGCCTTCAGTGCTCGCTCGATGTGTTCTTCGGTGTGTGCGGCGGACATCTGAATGCGTAACCGCGCGGCACCCTCTGGAACAACCGGGAAGCCAAATCCGATCACGAACACTCCTTTTTTTAATAGCTCGTCCGACAGCCGTATCGCTTTGGCCGTGTCACCGACAATGATCGGCAAAATCGCGGTCGGTGATTCGAGCACATCGAAGCCCAAATTTCGCAGACCTGCCCGCATTTTCGCGACGTTACTATGTAGCCGCGCAACGCGTTCGGGCTCGCGTTCCAGGATCTCGAGGGCTTTGGCGGCGCTACAAGCGACAGTAGGTGGTAAAGCATTTGAAAATAGTTGTGGACGGCTGCGTTGAATCAAGTAGTCGATCACCTCGCGAGGCCCGGCAACGTAACCGCCGGCAGCGCCCCCTAACGCTTTCCCCAGCGTGCCCGTAAGGACGTCAACACCGTCGGAAGTGGCCGCCGAAATACCGAAGTGTTCGTGAACACCCCGACCATGCTCTCCTAAAACTCCTGTTCCATGCGAATCGTCCACGACCAGTGTCGCGCCATGTTCGCGGCAAGTCGCTACGAGTTCCGGCAGCTTTGCAACGTCGCCTTCCATGCTGAAGACACCATCGGTGACGACAACTTTCACCGACGCTGATTCGACGTCGGTCAGCACCGACTTTAAGGAGCTAAGATCGCTGTGAGCGTATACTTTACGAGACGCCTGCCGCGCAAGTCGAGTCGCGTCGATGATGCTGGCGTGATTCAATTCGTCCGACACAATCGCATCACCTTCCTCGACGAGGTTCGTGATGAGCCCTTCGTTTGCATTCCAGCAACTCACGTATGTCAGCGCGGCTTCTGTTCCGAGGAAACGGGCAAGCCGTTCTTCAAGTGCCAGGTGGCAGTCAAACGTCCCGCAAATGAAACGAACGCTGGCCGTACCCGCACCGTACTTTTTCAATCCGGCGATGCCTGCTTCAACGACTTCAGGGTCGTTTGCGAGGCCAAGGTAGTTGTTCGAACAGAAAACCAAGACTTCGCCGAGTCCCTCGATGTGCGTGAGCGGCGCCATCGGAGCTGTCAGATGACGGAGCTTTTTATAGGTTCCTGCATTACGCAGTTCATCAAGCGTAGCGCGGAGTCGAGCAAAGAGAACGGACATGTGGGGCAATCCTAGGTCTTGATAGGACTTGTGTGAGAGAGTTGGCGCGGCTCAATCCCATTCGCCAAGTTGAATACGTCGTGTGATAATCTCACCCTCGCGACGTAAGGTCACTTCAACGATGTGTCCCGCGTCGTGTTCAGCGATCATCGCAGTCAGTGACTGGAAATCGCCCACCTTCTTTGTGTCGTAAGTAACAAACGCATCGCCGGCTCGGAGACCGGCCTTATCGGCAGCGCTTCCTTCCGTGACGTGACCGATTTCCCACACGGGATTATCAGGCTGCGTAGGTTGAATACCAAGAAACGCTCCACGGCGACGGTCGATGCGCGCGGCAAGAGCCTCGCGAAGCTTAGTTTCACCCTCACGCGTCATCTTTGTTCCAAACAAGTCCATCCGCGTGACTCGTTGGCAGTGGGCCAAGTGAACAACGGCATCGTCTCCTATGTCTACATATAAGAGCCGAACGAACTCGAGTCGTTCGAGAGATGTCAGCGAAGCGAGACCGGCATCGCTGATACTGCCTCGCTTGATCTTGACTAGTTGCACATTCGGCATACCCGAAACGTGGGCCATCCAAGCATCGGTAACTTTGTCGCCGACAAATGACACCTGCTGAACATCGTGCAGGAATGCGAGCCATCGCAGGTCGTCGACGGTTCCTCGCCAGCTGTTGTTGATCTCGACGGTGAACAGCGGCCCCATCGCGGATGATAGTTCCTGATGGTTACGATCGATATGGGCTCCCAAGCGTTGCAACTCGTCGAGAGCGCGCTGTTGACGAAGCGTGTCGAGTTTGTCGAGCGCGTCCCGCGCATGCCGTGCGGCTGCGGTCACGCGGGCTGCCGCGATCTTCTCCAACGACGCCCGAGCTGCGGCTTCAGTCGCGGCATCTCCCGCGACGGCCAATTGTTGAAGCACGTAGATCCCTCGCGTCGTTACTTCCAGCCCGTGCTCCGCCATCCCTTCCATCAATGGGTTGATGACGGCAACGCCACCACGAATGAGGCTATTCGTAGCCGCATCGCGCCGCGTGTAACTCTCGGCGCTCAAGTCGTTCACCCATGCTGCGACCTCGTCCGGCATGGGCGTGGATTCTTGCGACACTACGCTTGATGCGCCGGCGATCAACAAAAGAAAGGTGGCTGTCGTGATGAATCGCATGGTCTCTATTCTCGGTTGGGGCATTTGCTAGGTTGTATTCTGGCCTGTCTGTGGGATCGACGCTAGCCGAATAAGTGCGTGGTTGGATACGTGCAAGCCTGGCGGTTTCCCTTTCCGCGCTGAACCGATTGGCCTAGAATGCGCGAACTGCCTGGGAAGGGCTGACGACGTGGTTCCACGATGGAGTTGATGATGCGCAAGCCGGATGGCCAGACGATATTCCTGGGAGCTGCTACTTTGGTGTTGATCTTGGTATCGTATCTCGCGTTCTTCAATAATCGTGGAGATGCAGAAAGCCAAGTTCCGCGATCAGGTCCGGTGAGTTTGGAGACCATTCCCTTTGACGGGCGTCAGGCGTTTCGCTACCTGGAGATGATCTGCGAGATTGGCCCCCGCCCAAGCGGTTCGCCGGGCATGGTGAAACAGCAGGAAATGCTCACGAATCATTTCAAGGGGCTTGGTGCGGCGGTCGAGTTGCAACAATTCGAGACGCGGCATCCGTCCGACGGCTCGCGAGTGAATTTGGCGAACATGATTGTTCAATGGCATCCTGAGCGAATGCAGCGAGTGTTGCTTTGCGCACATTACGACACTCGCCCGTTTCCTGATCAGGATCGCCGTAATCCGCGAGGTACGTTTATCGGAGCCAATGACGGCGGCAGTGGCGTGGCGCTATTGATGGAACTCGGCAGGCACATGCGTGAGCTGGAAGGCCCCTTCGGCATCGACTTTATCCTGTTCGATGCCGAGGAGTTTATCTTTGACGCGAATCGCGACAAGTATTTTGTGGGTTCGGAGTACTTCGCTCGCCAATACGTTGCGGCACCACCGGCATATCGCTATCGGGCAGGCGTCCTGCTCGACATGGTTGGCGACTCGCACTTAGATTTCTATCAAGAGCGGAACAGCCTGTTCCACGCACGATCGCTTGTAGATGGAATCTGGAATACGGCCAACCAACTCGGAGTCCGCGAATTCATTCGGCGACCGGGCTACGAAATCAAGGATGATCACCTCGCATTAAACACGATTGCCCGCATTCCAACTTGCGACGTGATCGACTTTGACTATCCGCGTCCTCGGGCAACAAGCTACTGGCATACAGAAGCCGATACGCCCGACAAGTGCTCACCACTTTCGCTGGCCAAAGTCGGTTGGGTCATGCTCGAATGGCTGCGGGGAATTGAACAGGTTCGCGAGTAATACCCTTTGAACGTCGAAAAGCATGTGGACACATTTCGTATTCGCCACATTCCTGGTTTGTGTGTCCGCCCTTTTAATGTGGGTGCATCAGCGGGCATGGCGCACGTATCAATCGGAGGGGCTCGATGAGACGGTGTTGGATTTCCGGCGACGACAGTACCGACGGCGAATGCAATCTAGCGCTATGATTGCCGTCGTGGGTGTGCTGGTCGTCGTGAGCCTAGCCATCGTAGACGCCATTATCACCGCGGCGTTGTGGTTGGCAGTGTTAGGCTTGGTGATCTGGATGTTGTTGTTAGCATTCGCCGATATGGTGAGCAGCTATTTTCACTACAGCCAGATTCGCGCGAGGTACGTGGCGGAACACGCGGAACTGCAGACGCGGCTAGAATGCATTCGCCAGCGCGACGGAAACGGTCAGTCAAGCGAGTAGGTTTTCGGAAAGTAGGCGATGGACGCGATTAATGTTACGAACATCATTTGCCCCGGTTGCGGTACCGAGCTCGCACCAACCGCTGCAATATGCCATGAATGTGGTGTCGCGACTTCACAGGCGGCGACTGAAACGAATCAGAATCTGAAACGGCTGCTCGATCGACCTTGGGTACTTGTAGTCCTGATCCTACACATCGGGTTTCTTGGGATCCCGGTTTATTGGAAGACCAAGTATTCGCTACCCGCGAGATTATTTATGGTGACGGCATCGATCGCCTACACCATTGGTGCAATTGCTTTTATTGTCTTCATGCTGAAGTGGCTGATTCAGCTATTTGCGGGCGGATAGCGGCGGGCTTCGTCAGTAAAAATGCTCCGCTTGTCGAGGACAAGCGGAGCGTTTGTTAGATTGCCGCAAAATCGGCCACGTTCTACGCGCGGTCAGCAGGTTATCACCGGCGACGGTACTACGCACTCGGCATCGGAGAGATTGGTGCTGGAACCGGAGCTCCCGGGTCTGGAACGCTAGTCGTTCCGTCTTTGTAGAAGTCAGCATTTCCCTTACCTTTGCCACCCTTTTGGTGCGCTCCCCACAAGCTCAGGCGGGACGACTTTTGGCAGGCACCCTTATCGCAGCCACCCTTTTGGCAAGCACCCTTTTGGCAAGCTCCCTTGTCGCAGCCACCCTTTTGACAAGCGCCTTTCTGGCAAGCACCCTTATCACAGCCGCCTTTTTGACAAGCGCCCTTCTGACAAACGCCTTTATCACAGCCACCCTTTTGGCAGGCACCCTTATTACACCCACCTTTCTGGCTGGCTCCCTTCTGGCAGGCGTCACATTTTTGAGTGGCGCCATCACCTAGAAATCGAGTGAAGAGTTCGAAAGCGTCCGCTGGCTGGACAGCAGCAAACAGAAGCCCACAAATGGCGGTTGCGGTGAAAAATAAGCGTTGTGGTTTAACCTTCATCGTACAAGTCCTTGTTGATTCATGGCTTAGGTTGGTACAGACTAACCTTCTGTGGTAGTTCCGAGCGTACATGGCATGGAGAGTGGTTCGCCGGTGTATTCGGATTGGCCTGCTCAATAACATCGACGCCTACTACCAGATTTGAAAGAAGGATTCAGATCGTTGGAATAATCCGCACGATCCGTTCGACTGGTAATCGGCGTATTTTGACATGGTCGAGCGGCTCGCGAGGTTTCAAACCAGCGGCAACCGCTGCGCACAAATTCAACGACGACACTCGGCTAACATGTGTGTTTTCCACGCCTGCCGCCCGCGCACCTGTCCCGCCGTCCGAATGCTACACTCTGGTAAGCGAATGCTGATGATACGATTATTAGAGCCATGTCCTGATCTGTTGCGGTGAATCGATCGTCTAAGTTCGCGATCATTACATGTTTCTTCCTAATGCGACGACCGTAGTATGTCAGACCAGCAGAATCGAAAGATCCGGCCCGTGTGCCCCGAGCATTGGCAGATGCTCAGAAAGAAAGGGCTTGAGGGCATGTCGCTCTGGGTGAGGATACTCGCCTCGGGCAGAGTGAACAGAACATTGCGTGAGCAAGGTTTCGTCGAATCACAATCGGAATGCAGATTCTGTAAGAAGAAGTCCGCTGGTGACGCGGTGAACAAGGAAGGCTGAGCATCACGTTTTGGATCGCAAGTTACGGGGCGCGAAGCTCGCAGCCTACGACGTAAATGCCTGCCGCGGATGGTGCCTCCGGCATGCACAGTTAACTCGCAATTGCAGATCGAATTGGTATTGCCACGTGAGGCGAGTTGACGATAGATAGTGATAGTGGCGAATGCCGCAGATAGGTATCCAATAGTTAAGCCGAGTGTGCGGTGTTCGCCACCAACAGATCGCTTGGCTTTTGCAGCTCAGTAGCCTCTCGATTCTCTTAAGCTGAGTCTTCTGTCTTTGTTGTTTGTTTGCGACGCAGCTGTCGCCCGGTCGCGCCGCGTTCTAGTAGTACTAGGCAATCGACTGCGGAGAGGAGGTTGAGAGGATGGCTACTCAGCGTCTCGCATTAATTCCCGACTTGCACGAAACAAAGCAGGACGATGACCTGAAGAAGCGTCTCGTCAATGTTTTGCACTCAAGGCATGTGCCGGGAGGTGAGTCGGTTCATTTCCATGTTAAAGGTGGAACGGTCGTTGCACATGGTCCCATGCGGTCGATGCACGCCAAGTGGTTGTGTGTCGAGTGCTGTCGGCACGTCGCGGGTGTTATCAAGTTTGTGGACGAATTAGTCGTCGACGTACCTCGTAGGAGCAGACCTCGCGCCCGGTCGTCTGCAATACCGTGCGGTTAGTCGGCTGAGTATTGAGCGTTTCGCCATCGTGGAAGACCGACTCACGCCGCTTAATTCTTGTGCGGGTCAACAGCACTTACTTTGGAAAGTGCTGTTGCAGGAAACTCGTAATTCGTTGAGGGCTCACAATCCCAAGTACATGATGTTCTAGATCTAGCACCGGCACATGACGAAATCCACAAACCGCCGTGACCGTCAACGCTGCAGCGGACGAATCAGATTCATGGACATACACAGGACTGGTCGTCATCAAATCACGGATTGGCAGATCTTTTACGTCATCAAATTCCAAGGCCGCCTTATCCAAGACGTCACGATCTGAGAAAACTCCAACCAACTTGCCTTCTTCCGCGACGAGCAGGCAGGCAACCTGCAATCCTGCCAGCTTTTCGACTGCTTGAGCCACTGGCATATCCGGCGAAATTGTGACGAACGGCTCATGACAGATCTCTGCCACGGTTTTCTCAGCGAGGGCCTCTTCCAGGGCATCGCTATAGACTTTCGGATCGTAGTTCTCCAGCGGATCGCGAAAGGCATCGGGGTCTTTGGGTGTTAAGTCCGGCATCATTAGGCTCCTTCTCGTTCAGCAGGATACGGATTGCCGCCAACCCGTTGCACCATGACTTGGCCAGGGAAATGGTCAGCGACGAATTCAATTAAACCCTTCTGGCCGGTCAGTCCGACCAATCGACCCTCGCTATCGACCACACACATGAATCGCGTGTTCTTGAGTTGCATCGCCTCAAGCACGCATGCGATCGGATCCGTCAACTGAACACACGGACATGGTTCTGTCATGTGCGACGCGACAGTTTCGTCGACGACTTGTGAACCATGCTCGGCGAGCAACTGCGTTAACTTGCTTTCGGTCAAGACTCCCAACGGTTTATGGTCGTCGCCGACAGCGATCGCACAGCCAAGCTTCGCTTCCCGCATGCGCTCGATTGCTGTGCGAAGCGTTTCGCTGGATGAAATGGTAACGGGCTCTCGGAGAGCCAGTCGGCTGACTGGGTCCTTCTGAATGTTCTGCTGGAGTCCCATGGGGACGCACCTCACCTTATCAAGAACTGGAAGTGGTAATTGGTTGGTTGGCTTCGCTTCCGAATCCCTTCTCTCTCTAGTTGGCTTGAGTCTCTGTGTTCTCCTTCATTTTCGGACTCGCTTCAATATCTCGTACGCAACTTCCTCGACCGATTTATAGGACACATCAATCCAGTGCCAACCGTGTTTCTCGATCATAGCGTTCGTGTGTCCCAATTCCCGACCAATCTCGCGCTCATCGACGTAAGAGTCTTGTGCAGCTCCGAATGTCTCGGCTCTAGCTTCTCTGAGGCTTGTCAAACGACGAGCATTCATGGTGAGGCCGACGACCTTCGCGGGGTCTAACTTGACGAGTTCCTCCGGTGGATCGCTGCGACCAACAATAGGAACATTCGCGGCGCGAATGCCGCGATACGCAAGGTAAAAGCAGGTCACACTCTTCGACACCCGCGAGACGCCGACCAGCACTACGTCCGCTTGATCGAGTTCGCCCATCAGACAACCATCATCGTGCGCCAACGTAAAATCGACGGCGTCGATGCGGTTGTATCGCTCTTTGCTGAGTTCATGAGACAGACCCGGTTGCCGCTGTGGCTTCGTCTGAAGCGAATCTTCGAGCAACGCTAGTGCGGGCCCGAGGATGTCAAACGTGCGGACGTGCTCCAGCGTTGCTACTTCAACGACAGCTTCGCGAACTTCGGGGGACACCAGCGTATGAAGTAGAATTGCGTTTTCCTTTGCCGCATCTTTGACGGCTTTGACAGCATCATGCACCGTGAGGATTTGAAAATGTGAGACCACATTCACAACGGGATCGACGAACTGAGCCAACGCCGACTCCAAGACATGACTGACGGTGCGTCCGGTGCCACCGGACAGAACGTAAACTTTCTGTGCCTTTCGCTTCTTCTTAGCCACCGTACTTTGTTCCCAAAGCAATTCCTCACGCCTTCAGCTTTATACGGGTTGTTGCAGCTGCCGTGCCACAGGCTCCGAAATATGAGAAGCGAAAACGCAATCGGTCGACATTACAGCGAACGGTTCAATAGGCGGCGAGCTCGAATCGACAGCGATGAGTCGCCCGGCGCGCGCGTACACTGCGACAATACGCACGGCAGGCATCTAAATTGTCTCAGATGCCCTTCCGATCTCGACCACACAATCCACTTTGCTCAGGGGGGATAACTTCAGTACGCCCTCGCAGACCGAAGTCGGCATAGGCTTTGCGTAAGCCGGTTATGCGTAAGATTCACGGAAGCGCAGAAGGGACGTATCGATGCACAAGTCAGACAAGTTGACTTTGTTGGTGGTCGACGATGACGATCGATTTCGCGGAACCCTGGTGGATCGTTTCCGGCGTCGCGGTTTTGAAGTATACGACGCTGGAAATATCGACGCAGCTTGGAGTTTGGCACAGCGTTGTGACTTCGATGTTGCCGTGATTGACATGGTGATGCCGGGTGGTTCGGGACTGGAACTTCTCAAACTTTTGAAAGGCAGTGAGCTCGACTGTGAAGTGATCATGCTGACTGGGCAGGCCAGCATTGACTCCGCAGTCTCCGCCATGAAGTTGGGAGCATTTGACTATCTGACCAAGCCCTTTCCGCTCGCAGATGTCGAAAAACTTATCGAGAAGGCAAAGCGGCAGCATGAGTTGTCGAAAGAAAACCGACAGCTCAAATCGATATTGTTGCGTAATCGCCCAAGCCGCGAGATCGTCGGCGAGTCTCCCGCGATGCGAGAGATTTATCGATTGATCGAACGGGCTGGACCGAGCGACAAACCAATTCTTATTCAAGGAGAGAGCGGTACCGGCAAAGAGCTGGTTGCGTGGGCTTTGCACGAGTGCAGTAGCCGTGCTGAGAAACCGATGGTTGTCATCAATTGTGCTGCGCTGCCGGAGGCGTTACTAGAAAGCGAACTATTTGGGCACGAGAAGGGAGCGTTTACGGGCGCCGACAAGGCCAAGCCTGGCCTGTTCGAAGTTGCGGATGGCGGCACTATCTTTATCGACGAGATCGGCGAAATGCCGCCGTCGGTGCAGGTCAAACTGCTGCGTGTCCTCGAGGATGGATCGTTGCGACGAGTCGGGTCGCTTCGAGAGCACCGAGTTCACGCTCGACTCCTAGCTGCCACAAACCGAGACCTGGAACGACAAGTTTCCTATGGCCAATTTCGCGAGGATCTTTTCTATCGCATCAACCTGATGTCCTTGGAGTTGCCACCGTTGCGAGAACGCTCGGGAGACATCTCCTTGCTTGTTCGTCACTTCCTGAAGGACGGATGGGAAATCGAGGACACGGCGATGCAACTGTTGGAAGGCTATCACTGGCCGGGAAATGTGAGACAGTTGATCAATGTGATCGAGCGGGCACAGATTCTCGCCGACGACCAGTTGATCCGGACGATTGATCTTCCGCGTCAAGTTGTGAAGGACACGCAATTCGATCGCCCCATCGCGTTCCAAAAGACAGACGAACTCGCCACGCTTGAAAGGGCCAAAGTGCTGGAGGTCTTACGACGGGAAGAGGGCAACAAGACGCGGACTGCGAAAGTCCTGGGAATTGAACGTCGCAAGTTGTATCGCCTGCTCGACAAGTACAACATTCACGAAGACGAGTTGGTGGCCCGATCGCATTGAAAAATGAGTGTCGTGGAAGGTGAACGCACGACTCTACCGGCGGTAATGTCTTGGCAGCGTGACAAACACTTCTGCGCCGCTGCGAAAGTCGGACTTCACTGCGACTCGTCCGCCATGTGCCTCGACAAGTCTCTTGACGATGGCCATCCCGAGTCCGGTCCCGTCGGGTTTCGTCGTATAAAACTCATCGAATATTCGCCGCTTTTGCTCTTCGTTCAATCCGGGGCCATTGTCACGAATAGAGATTTGCAGTGCTGTTTTGTCATCAAGCATGACGTCGGCAAAGGAGACATCGAGCTCGACGGGATCGCTACACGCGGCAAGTGCGTTCTCTAAGATATTGCGTAGCGCCTGACGCATGGCAAATTCATCTACTTCAGCCTGCAGGTCGACATTGCCGGCATGTACGCGAAACCAGATCCTTCTGCCCTCGCGTTTAATACCGAGCGTCGTCCACGTATCGTGCAAGACGTTGTCGATGTAGCAGATCTGAGGATCGAGCCTCACCGGAGCGGCGAACTCGCGCACTTCCTCATACAATTGAACGAGGTCATCCTGCGAGCGCCGGATCCCATCGATCTGCGCGAGTATCTCGGGCCGATCCGCACCAAGTTCCGCGAGTTCATCGACGGAGGCCTGAATGCGTTGTAACGCGTTGCGACTTTCGTGCGACAGTCCTGCCATAGCGGCCCCGATCGATGCCAACCGCTCGGCTTGTGCCAGGGCCTCTTCAGCTCTCCTCCGCTCTGTGACGTCTTGCTGCACGGCAATCCAATGTGTAATACGATTGTTTGCGTCGCGCACGGGGTCAAGCGTCAATTCGACAAGGTATTCGGTTCGATCCTTTCGATAATTAATCAACTCACAGACATAGGATTGCCCTACGGACAAGTGCTGTCTCATCTTGGTGAGCACATTTCGATCGGTGTTTGGACCCTGCAATATCCTGGGTGTTGTGCCAATAAGTTCCTCTCTCGCATAGCCCGTCATGCGAGAAAATGCCGGTGTAACATAGACAATATGCGGCCCCGGCGCTGTAAGCTCGGCGGTAGTAATGACAACCGAGTGGCTCACGTGCTCGACCGCTGCTTTGATCAGCCTAAGAATCTCGTCTCCTGGTTGTGACGCAGAAGTTTTCACTGAATTGCCGGGGGGCATAGCCCTAGACAGATGTTGCGTTGAAGCGAAATCAAGCGAACCGCCTGACGACATCATAATCTGCCGCGCGCGGTCAGTGAAGTTGCCTGCCTGTTCGCCGATCTCTGGAGGCAGAGTCAGTCAAGCACGACGCCCCGCCGCGTGGTCTGCCGATCGTGGTCGAAGCAAAACAACGACCGATCGCCCGCTTACGACATACTTGCCGGAGCGAATTGCTGTCGTTTTGGTTGGTTCAGTAATGTCGTTGGGACGCTTGCGACCGGTGTCGATCACGCGATACCAATCTTTCGAGTCACCCTCATGGATCGTGAATCGCAGATCTCGATGATCTGCATTAATCATGACATACAGGTCATCATCGTCCTGCGACGCACCATCCAAATAGTACGCCAAATGCCTCGATTGGGGTGACATGTCCACTTCCCCGCTACTGCCATGCCAGCGAACATCCTCCCGCCAGAAACGACTGCGGCATAGCGTCGGGTGAGCTTTTCGAAAAGCAATCATTTGGCAGAAGAATCTAAAAACGTCTTCGTTTTGTTCGAGTCGATCCCAATCGAGCCATGTAGTTTCGTTGTCTTGGTTATAAGGATTGTTGTTTCCGAGTTGCGTGTGCAGGAACTCGTCGCCCGCCTGGAACATGGGAGTGCCATTTGCCAGAAACAGCAGACAACAGAAGTTCTTCGCCTGGCGGTGTCGTAGCATCGTGACCTTCCTCGACACGTTTAGATCGCCCTCGTGACCACAATTCCAACTGTAGTTAGAAGAGGTGCCGTCCGTGTTGTCGTGCCCATTTGCCTCGTTGTGTCGCTCGTTGTACGAAACTTGATCGTACAACGTAAAGCCGTCGTGCGAATTGATATAGTTCAGGCTTTGGTAAGCATGGAAAGCGTGTGACCGATCATCCGGGAAGAGGTCATCGCTACCGTACATGCGACACATCAAAGCGGCCACCATTCCCGTGTCTCCGCGGACAAAGCGTCGTATGTCATCCCGGAAGCGCCCATTCCACTGCATCCAGCGCAGCCCCGGAAAGGACTCGCCTAGCTGATAAGCCCCGCCGGCGTCCCACGGTTCCGCGATCAGTCGCAGATGTCCCAAGTCGGGGTCAGCGCGGATTTCACCAAAGATTGGAGGATCACTCCAATTGATCGAGCCATCGGCCTTTCGCGAAAAAGCCGATGCCAAATCGAAACGAAACCCGTCGACATGCATTTCGTTGGCCCAATAGCGCAAACTGTCCAGAATCATACGCCGCACGTATCGATTCGCGCAGTTCAGAGTGTTGCCCGTCCCCGAGAAATTGGCGTAGGGCACTTGTGGATCGCCGGAGTACAGGTAGTAGCTGCTGTTATCAATGCCCTTAAAGCTACAGGTCGGACCCGTGTGATTGCCCTCCGACGTGTGGTTGTAAACGACATCCAAAATCACTTCGATATCGGCATTATGAAGGGCTTTGACCATCTCTCGAAACTCATTCGGGTGCTCCAACGGATTATGCGCGGCTGCGAAATCGCTGTGAGGCGTGAAGAAATTGAGCGTCATGTAGCCCCAGTAATTTCCCTCGCCCGGATCGAACTGAAATACCGGCATGAATTCCACGGCTGTCACGCCCAGTTGTTTGAGATGCGGAATCCGCTCAATCACTCCAGCAAAGGTTCCTTGATGCCCACGTCTGACGCCACTGTTCGCTCGCTTAGTGAATCCCTTTACATGCATTTCGTAGATCACCAAATCGGATTCATGGCGTGGACGTCGCTCGCCGCTCCAGTCGAAAGGTGGCTCGTCGGCCATCAACACCCCGAGGGGCGCTCTGCCGATATTCGAACCAGGCCGCATAGCGGCACTCCGATCATAGGCCGCTGGGAAATAGATGGCTTTCGCATAGGGATCCAATAGCAGCTTCTGTCCGTCGAAGGTGTGCCAGTGCTGGATACCATTCGCCTTCGGGCCCGTGATCAGAAATCCGTAATAACAGGCACCGTTAAGCTGACTTTGTGGCACCCGGCAATGCCAAATGCGCCCGGACTTGTTTCGCAGATAGTGCAACTCGTATTTGAAGATCGGGCTCGTTGTATCTTCAGGCCGGAACGCGAGCAACGCCACGCCCTCAGCATGTGTCGAATGAATTGCAAAGTTGTAGGCCTGTTCCTCTTCGATCCAAGTCACGCCGAGCGGAATTGGTGCTCCTTCCACCGAAACCCAAGATTTCATATGCCAAACGTCCCTTCCTCAAAGCGTGACACTACAGCACGGCAACCGCGCGCCGCGCGATCGCACAGATCAAACACAATACACCTATCGGAGCTATTTGTTCTCGAACACGAATCAACGATGCTCGTCCACTGCGACATAGCACGAATCGTTCCAACATCGGAAGCGGAGTTTACGTGCCGCGCCGCGCGTCGAATCGCAAGAGTACGAACTTCGCCGAACGGCACGGCGATTGCATCTTGGGCGCCGGCGCTGGTCTAAAAAAGTTACGAGTCAGCTTGGGTTCTAAATCGTGTTGTAAGGGCGACGAGCTGACGATAAAGGTTCAAACGTACGTCGTCGGCGTAGGAGTGAAAGGTGACTGAGTCCGCGATTAAGCAAGCACTCGAAAAGACTCGCATATTCGCTGAACGGCAAAGACTGCTCAAACAACTTTGGCGGGTTCAAAGCGGCTCGGCGTCGGAGGGCAAGCAGGCTGTCGCACCAAGGAATGGCGGCGTTACCCGCGCGTAATTGCTTGAATACCATTTGTCCAAACCACAAGTCAAAAAAGAATTTCAAATGATGACCGCCGAGTCTCCGACCCCTGCTGGTCACTCACCTGCGGACACCGCATCGAGGATTCTTCGAAATAGCTCCTATCAGCAAATCCGAAGTCTGAAGTGCAGCTACCTCGACGGTGTGCTAACTATCGAAGGTCAATTGCCCAACTTTCATTTGAACCAACTGGCGTTGACTGCGGTTCAGGACATCGATGGTGTGGAGCGGATCGAAAATCGCGTTGTAGTCGCTCGATAAAGTTCTGCGCAACGGCTAAGATGAGCCGATCGCGATTAGGCCGTATCCGTGTTCCAAATCCAATAGAACACATTTTTAGCTAACGTGATTTGTGGAACATTTCGTTTTTAGGGATCGTGTCAGGGAGCCGGTGACTCATGAGTGAAGCGAGTATTTTAGAAACACTCCGAAATGTAGAGTTCTTTCACGACATTGGCGACGAGCATTTGGAAAAACTGGCGAAGATCGCGAAACTCGTCGAATTTCCACCGAATACGACCATCTTTCGCGAGCACGACACGGCGAAGGAGATGTACTTGATTATCAGCGGTCGCGTATCGCTGGTAATCTGCGAGCGGCGCGTTGGGTGCCGAGAACTCATGGAAGTGGGAGATGGCGACCTAATTGGCTGGTCGCCCTTGGTGTCACGTCCTCGTTTGTCGGATACAGCACGTACGCTCACTGCCACGAACGCGCTCGTTCTCGACGGCGAACAGACGTTGGACTTTTGTCGCCAGGATACAGCATTCGGCTTCGAGTTTATGTGCCGGGTGGCTCAGGTATTGTCTCAACGACTCAGCGCGACGCGGATGAAGCTTCTCGAAATGAGCGGCTTTCAGTTGCCCGACGTGCAACTGGAGTCTGATTGATCGTCCCAATTCGCAGCCCCGCACTTTCCTATCTCAGGCGCGCCGATGTGCACAATTTGAGCGCGCCTTGCGCACATGTGCTTCTGCGAGAGAAGTTCGCGGTGGATTCACTTCACAGCTTCCTTAAACATGTGCGGCCGGGGGCTTGGGTGTTCGGTTAGGCGCCTCGTGCTTTGTGACAACGAAACATTAGGGTACCACTGGTTCTGCCCGTGTGTCCCAAGTTGAATTGCGAAGTGGCTTTGAACTGGTGGACCCGGCGGCACGCAACCCGATCGCTAACTTGTACCGGAAGGCTAGTGTTCGTTGAGACTTGATAACTGATCGGTTGACCATCCGATCAGAGTGGTATGAGACTTGCGTCTTCGGTGACGCAATTAACTTTACGTCCCGCGACGCTATTCAGGAGAAGTCGAGATGACGCGCGAAGTGGTGGTGCTTAGTGGTGTGCGAACGCCAATCGGAGGATATGGTGGGAGCTTGAAAGATACCCCGCCCAGCGTACTAGCAGCCAAGTGTGTGAAAGAGGCCGTTAAGCGATCCGGCATCAAGCCGGTCGATGTTGGGCATGTTGTGTTTGGCAACATTATTCACACGGACGCGCACGACCACTACTTGGCTCGCGTCGCCGGGGTCAATGGCGGGCTGCCACACGAAACGCCGGCGCTGACCTTGAATCGGCTGTGTGGAAGCGGCTTACAAGCGATCATTACAGCCGCACAGACGATCATGTTGGGTGATGCCGACGTCACCGTTGCAGGCGGTGCTGAGAACATGAGCCGAAGTCCTTATGCCTCGCAAGCAATGCGCTTCGGAGCTCGGATGAATGACACTGCGATGGTCGACATGATGGTCGGAGCGCTCAGCGACCCCTTCGACGATTGCCACATGGGCGTAACTGCCGAAAATGTCGCCAAAAAGTATGAGATCTCGCGTCAAGATCAAGACGAACTGGCTGCCGAGTCTCACCGGCGAGCTGGATTGGCGATTGATCATGGCTACTTCAAGGCCCAAATTGTCCCGATCGATATTAAGGTAAAACGTGATGTGGTGCCCTTCGAAGTCGACGAGACAGTGCGCTATGGAGTTACCGCAGAAAAGCTGTCCAAGCTTCCGACAGTCTTCGACCGCGAAGGTACTGTCACACCGGGCAATGCGTCCAGCATCAACGATGCCGCCGCTGCTGTGGTCCTGGCCGATGCCGAGTTGGCCGAAGAGCGTGGTTTGAAGCCCATGGGGCGCTTAATCGACTACGCTTATGCTGGTGTCGATCCGAAATACATGGGCATTGGTCCGGTGCCAGCCGTACGGAAGCTACTTGAAAAAACGGGCTTTACGCTTGATGACATCGATGTGTTTGAAGTCAACGAGGCGTTTGCGTCCCAAGCTCTCGCCGTCTGTCGCGAGTTGAAATTACCGATGGATCGCACGAATCCCAACGGCAGTGGCATCTCGTTGGGCCATCCGATTGGCGCAACGGGTGCGATTCTGGTGATTAAAGCTCTGTATGAATTGAATCGGACCGGTGGCAAGCGCGCTTTAGTGACGATGTGTATCGGCGGTGGCCAAGGGATAGCTGCGATTTTCGAGCATGGTTAGACGTGTCACGAATCGCATGCGGCGAAAAAGTATAAGAGCATCCAATTGATTGAAAGCGAAGGAGTGAACGATGGGACGAGTGGATGGAAGGACGGCGTTAGTCACGGGTGGGTCGCGAGGCATCGGTAAAGCGGTCGCTGTCGAACTGGCTCGCGAAGGTGCTAGGGTGGCTATTAACTTTTCAAGCAATGAAGCCAAGGCGCAAGAAGTCGTGGATGAGATCGCAGGGTTCGGAGGTACATGTATTCTCGCGAAAGCGAACCTTGCCGATCCCAAAGAAGCGCGGGCTATGGTTGCTAAAGTCGCCGAAGAGTTCACACATCTCGATATTCTCGTGAACAACGCTGGCATCACGCGAGACTCAATGCTGCCGCGGATGACCGACGAGCAGTGGCTTCAAGTGATTCAGACTAACTTGGGCGGGTGCTTCTTCTGCACGTCGGCCGCGATCCCCTTTATGACCGCACAAAGCTACGGTCGGATTGTGAACATCAGCTCGATGAACGGTCAGGTCCCGGCGATTGGCCAAGCCAACTACAGCGCCAGCAAGGGTGGCATCATCGCGTTCACAAGGACGGCTGCGGCAGAGTTGGTGCATTTTGGAATCACCGTAAATACCGTCGCACCAGGCTATACCGATACGGATATGTTCGCTGCAGTGCCGCCGCAGCTACAAACAAAGATTAAAGGCGGCATCCCGATGGGCCGCTTTGCACACCCAGAAGAGATTGCTAAGGCCGTAATCTTCCTAGTGGCCGATGGCGACTATATCACCGGTCAGCAGATCAATGTCAACGGCGGAGCATTTATGTAAAACCGGCATTCGACGATGTACGTAGAACTATACAGAGCAGAATTCGCCACGAGTGGCGAAAGGAGGTTGTAATGAAAACCAGCGTACATCTACAACGCGATATACTTGACGAACTAGATTGGGAACCGAGTATTGATGCAGCTCACATTGGCGTGACCACGAATGATGGCGTCGTCACGCTTAGTGGCCACGTACCCGTTTACGCTGAAAAACAGATGGCGGAACAGGTAACGAAACGCGTGCATGGAGTACGGGCCGTCGCTAACGAAATCGAGGTCCGCCCAGTCGATGCACACGTACGTGACGACGAAGACATCGCGTCAGCCGCAGTGCACGCCCTGGAATGGGATGCCAAAGTACCACACGAACGCGTGCAGATTTCGGTTGGAGAAGGATGGATCACCGCGGAAGGTACCGTCGAGCAACAGTATCAAAAAGCGGCTGTGGACCGTGTACTTCGCCATTTGGTTGGTTTGCGGGGTGTAACCAACAACATTGTGGTTATTCCTCGCGAGATGACCGATGAGATGAAAGAACGCATCATGTCGGCGTTTGCGCGAAGTGCGGTGTTGAGAGCACGCGATCTGACTGTCGAGGTTGAAGGTTCGACGGTGGTCTTAACTGGTGATGCGCACACGCACGCCGAACTTGAAGAGGCGGAAAGGATTGCCTGGGACCTTGGGAACGCGGCATGTGTTCAGAATTGCATCACCCTCACGCCTTGGGGCTTCGGTCCCGCTGAAGAGTGGGGTTACTAACTTAAGACAAGGGCGATACAGAGGAGTGTTCCTGCAATGTCAGTTGACTACCGAAACAACTCAGACACTTTAGAGGCACCCGAGTTGGAGCTAAGTACTGAGGTCGGAGAGTCACACGTAGGATCAGGTTTGCCCTGCTCTTCAATTGTCAGGGTTGGAATTGACGTTTCCTTGGAACCATATCAAGAGAGATGACATGTCGAACACAAATGGTGACTTCAATCCTTTTGATCCAACTGGCATGTTGAAGGGCATGCGCGACGCCAACATGGACGCTTGGTCGAAGATGATGGTGCAGTTGGTCAACACGGATGCCTACGCCGAGTCGACAGGCGCGATGCTGGATGCTTGGCTCACGGCTTCTGGGCCGTTTCAAAAGATTTTGGAAGATAGTATGGCGAAAACACTGGCTCAACTTAATCTGCCTAGTCGCGATGAGGTTACTCGGATCGCGGAGCGGCTGACCAATATCGAAATGCGGCTGGATGACCTCGACGCAAAACTTGATGAGGTTCTGCGTCCTTCGCACACCGGAGAGAACTAACCATGAGCAATGCGGCACCGACTTCTGACTCTGCGCCAATGGTCCCCACGTTCCTCGAACTTTGCGCTGGTTGGCACAAAGCCGCCGAGAATTTCGAGAAATTCAATCGCGCGTTGACAACCGATGCAAAGATTGCACAAACGCCCAAGGAACTTGTATGGACCTTGAATAAAGCAAAGCTTTATCGCTTCATTCCCGTCGTACCGGAAAGCGAGCGGAAGCGAATTCCGTTGTTGATGGTATTTGCGATTATGAATCGACCGCATGTGCTCGATTTGCGGCCTGGCCATAGCTACGCCGAATATATGCTCGAGCATGGTTACGATCTCTATCTGCTCGATTGGGGTGCGCCGGGGCCTGAAGATAAGAACATGACCTTCGACGACTACACGCTCGATTACCTGCCGCGCGTTGTTCGCAAGGTCAAGAGCATCTCGGGGTCGGACGAGTTTAGCATGTTGGGCTGGTGCCTGGGTGCATTGATCAGCACCATGTATTCGGCGTTAAGACCAGACGACGGTTTGAAGAACTTAATCTTGCTGACCGCGCCGTTAGACTTTGCGGACAAGACAGCCGGTGGGTTCACTCGCTGGTCGAGCAATCCCGCGTTCAATCCGGATACGATCGCTCAGAAACTCGGAAACGTACCGCCCGAGATGATTGACAATGGCGCGAAGATGCTTAAGCCAATCGAAAACTATTTCGGCAGTTATACGATGTTGTGGGACAACATCGAAAAGCCAGGGACTGTCGAAGCATGGCACGCCATGAATACGTGGGTCCGTGATACTATCCCAATGGCCGGCGCCACTTATCAGCAATTGATAAAAGATTTGTATAAAGAGAATCGGTTGATCGAAGGCAGAATGCAACTCCGGGGTGAAACCATCGACCTCAAGAAGTTAAAGGCGAATCTCATGAACGTGATCGCCGATGCAGACCATATCACGCCTCCCTGCCAGTCAGAGCGAATCATGGACTTGATTGGCAGCGAGGATAAAGAGATCTTCCGCGTCCGCGGTGGACATATCGGTATCATGGCGGGCCGAGGTGCGGAGAAAAACACTTGGCCGCACATCGAGTCGTGGCTGGCGGCGCGATCGGATTGACGAAGACGATGAAACCGAACTGGGATTTTCTGCTCGACGAATCTTCACTTGCGTCAGTGTTGCCCACTGAGTACCAGCGTTTCGCCCGTCCGGTCGGCGACGGACTGAAGCTTTTTCTAGGTGGCCTGCCAGAAGGAGAGCAAGTCGATATCCTGCGTGAGCAAGCCAAGCTGCCCATTACGGCATCAGTATCGCAGCGACTCGGATTACTGGCGCAAAGCTCCCCGGTCCTCCAGAAGTTGGGCCAAGTTCTCGCCCGTGACCAGCGCTTGTCGCCAGTCTTGCGCAAGTATCTTTGCGAACTCGAATCACTCCCCCCATCGGTGCCGCTAGAAACGATTAAGGAGATCCTGGTCTCCGAACTCGGACCGCTGGAGAACCGCGGCATCACTTTGAATCCGCCCGCAATCGCGGAAGCAAGTGTCGCAGTCGTCATACCGTTCCAGCAAGCGCCTCGTAGCGATGGTTCACCAGCAGTTGACGGAGTATTCAAAGTCCTCAAGCCCGGAATCGAGCAGCAACTTAAGAAGGAGTTGGTCCTGCTGGAACTCGTCGGTGAGCATCTCGATTCGCGCTGCGAGGAATTGGGGATCCCTCCGCTCGACTATCAAGAGGCATTTCAGCAGGTCCGCAACAAATTAGTGGATGAAGCCCAACTCGAAAATGAACAACTGCATCTAATTCAAGCCCAACAATTCTTTGCAGATGAACCGCAAGTTAGAATTCCTGCCCTTCTCGATCACTGCACATCGCAAGTTACTTCGATGGAGCACATTTCGGGTGGCAAGGTAACCGGAAACGGCTTTGATCGAACTCGTCAGAAACGCCGTCTGGCAAAATTGGTAGCCAAAGCCCTGATTGCCAAACCTGTCTTCTCGAAGTCGGATGAGGCGTTGTTTCATGCCGATCCGCACGCGGGAAACCTATTTTTAACCGACGACGGTCGCCTTGCGATTCTCGATTGGAGTCTCGTAGGGCGACTCGGAGTGCGCGAACGGATTGCCATTGTCCAGATTATCCTTGGTGCGATGACACTCGATGCCCAGCGAATCGTTCAGGTGCTCGCACAACTGGACCAGCGACAACGTGTTGATGAAGCGGCATTGAAGTCCGTTGTGGATTCGGCCATTAAGCGTGTTCGACGAGGACAATTTCCGGGATTGAACTGGCTGCTGAGCCTGCTCGACGAAGCGGTACAGCGCGCACGGCTGCGCGTCGCTCCGGACCTGATGTTGTTTCGCAAGTCGCTCCACACGCTGGAGGGTGTTATCACGGAGGTTGGAGAACGCGGAGGACAGATCGATAGGACGCTCAGCGTCGAATTCTTGCGGCACTTCGCCGCCGAATGGCCCAAACGCTGGATACGACTTCCACATTCACGGGACTTCGCCACTCGGATCTCGAATTTTGATGTGACCCACACGCTGCTCAGTTATCCGGCGACGGTTGCACGCTTCTGGACAGGGCACGCCGTCGACCTTCTTGAAGCCTGTGTCAGTCGGTGGGAAGCGACTCTCCACGGCGAGTCCCAAGGTGAAGAGTAGGAAAGGGAGTTCCTCGGGATGTCGCGAGTTGTCAACGCTGGTCAGAAAACCTACGAAAGGCGGGGTTGGACGTTGGCCATCAAGCTGGCGCTATTGGAGGGTCGAAGCAAGTCGCTCAGCGCAGATAGTATCGCCAGCGTCGCCGTATCGGGCTCTAATTCACCACTCATCGAACAGGTGCCGACAAGAGTCGAGCCACACGCACTCGCATGATCCAGGAAACGTATTGACAAAGGAAAGCAACGTATGTCGGTTAAAGCTCTGAATCACATTGGGATTGCTGTTCGTTCGATTGACGAGCAGAAAGTGTTCTATGAAGGTGCGTTGGGTCTCGAGTTCGAAGGCCTGGAAGACGTACCCAGCCAAAAAGTCCGGGTCGCTTTCTTTCGCGCCAGCAACGTGCGAATCGAATTGCTGGAGCCCACCGAACCAGACAGCACCGTAGCCAAGTTTCTTGAGAAGCGAGGCGAAGGTCTCCATCATCTAGCGTTTTCAGTTGAAGACATCCAAGCACGCATCGACGAGTTAACTCAGTCCGGCTTTCGCATGATCGACGACCATCCTCGTACTGGTGCTCATCACATGCAAATTGCGTTTGTGCATCCAAAGAGTTCGTTTGGTGTGCTAACGGAACTTTGCGAACCGAAGTAGACTGCGCACATCGTTCGCGCAGGCCAAGCACACGACCTAGGCAATGATGAGAGTTGAATGACAAAAATGCTCCCGGAACAATTCACGATCCTGGACGATTTCCCGCCAGTTGACTACGAGCAGTGGCGCGCGTTGGTTGACGAATCGCTCCAAGGAGTCCCTTTCGAGAAAAAGCTCGTAACACATACCTATGAAGGCATCGACGTCCAACCAATATACGGTCGCGGCGATGCGGTAGGCGGCAGTGATCCACTCGGTTTCCCGGGACTACCGCCATTTGTGAGAGGCGCACAACCGCTTGGCGCTGTATCGACTGGATGGGATTTGCGTCAGGAGCATGCTCACCCGGACCTGGCGGTCACGAACCAAGCCATTCTCGGTGACCTGAAGGGTGGCGCCACGTCGCTCTTGCTGCGTTTGGATAGCGCCGCGCGAAATGGGCTTGATCCTGACCAAGATTCAGCATCAATGCTCGCCGGTCGTGACGGCGTGATGATTTATCGAGTCGAGGATCTCGATGTGGCTCTCGCGAATGTTGATCTCAAGTCCGTCGCGGTCGCTGTTGAATCGGGAACTGCGTTCTTGCCAACTGCCGCAATACTCGCCGCGCTCTGGCAGCGGCGAGGTGTCTCGTGCGAAGATGCGGCCGGAGCATTCAACGCTGATCCGCTGGCGGCACTTGCGCGGAACGGGCAACTGCCTGTCGCGTACCCCGAGGCATTGAATTCACTTGCCGAACTAGCCAAATGGACGGCGCACGAGTATCCGAGAGTTACCGCTGTCGGCGTGGACACCTCACCCTACCATGATGCGGGAGCGACCGCGGCGCAGGATATTGCCTTTGGCGTCGCGACAGGTGTTGAATACCTTCGAGCGATGGCTGCCGCTGGTTTGGACATCGATACGGCCGCTGGACAAATCTTGTTTCGCATGGGTGTAGGCACGCACCACTTTCTGGCAATCGCCAAGCTGCGTGCGGGTCGCCAACTGTGGTCGCGTGTGATCGAAGTGTCGGGAGGTCAACGCGAGTCGGGTGCGATGCGAATCCATGCACGGACCAGCAACCGCGTGCTGACGCAGCGCGACCCGTATGTCAATCTGTTGCGTAACACGGTTGCTGCATTTGCGTCGGGTTTGGGTGGTGCTGACGTGATTACGTCAGTACCTTTCGATGCCATGACTGGCTTGCCCAGCGAGTTCAGCCGTCGTGTAGCACGCAACACGGTGCTCGTGCTGCGCGAGGAATCGCATCTGAATCGCGTCGTCGATCCCGCTGGTGGAAGCTGGTTCTTGGATCAGTTAACCGAACAGCTTGCAGACAAAGCGTGGAAGACATTCCAGGACATCGAACGCCAAGGCGGCATGTTAGCTGCGTTGCAAGGCGGATGGGTGGCAAGTCAGATCGACGCTGCTTATGCTCCTCGTGCCAAAGACATCGCGCGTCGAAAGGAAGGCATTACGGGAGTCAGCGAATTTCCAGACATAGCCGAACAACGAGTGGAGCAGGTCGCCGTTGATCCCGGGGAACTTCGCGCTGCCGCGTCGGCTCGAATAACTCTAGCGCGTCTCGAAGATGCAGCGGTTACAAAATGTGTTAGGTCTGGGGACGGCGCGAAGTCTCACCCTGTTTGCTCCCAGCTATTAGAAGCAGCTCTATCGGGGGCGACAATCGGCCAATTAGCTCGGGCCAGCGGATTTCATCACACTCCGACCGAGCCGATTCCAGCACTCGAAGCTCGCAGCTTTGCAGAGCCGTTTGAAGAACTGCGGGACGCCAGCGACGCTTGGCAAGATGCACATGGACATCGACCTCGAGTATTCCTTGCCAATATGGGCCCCGTGGCTCATCACACCGCCCGAGCGGCTTACGCGAAGAACTTCTTCGAGGCGGGCGGTTTTGAAGTAGTTGGCAACGAAGGCTTTGACAGTGCGGACAAGGCTGCGAAGGCCTTTGCAGATAGTGGTGCGAACATCGCGGTCATCTGTTCGTCCGACAAATTGTATTCGGATTTTGTGCCGCAAGTGGCACCGCAACTCAAACAAGCCGGAGCACGCTCGGTGATCTTGGCTGGTTTTCCCGGAGACAACGCAGCCGCGTGGCAGGCCGCCGGCGTAGATCGCTTCATCTTTATCAAGTGCGACGTCCTGGAGACGCTTCGCGAACTACTGCAAGAGGAAGGGGTATTGGCATAGCATGGGAACTGAATGTATGACCAAGATTCCAAACTTCGCGGACGTGACTCTGAGAGGTGACGGCACTGGGCAGTCGACTCTAGCTGACTGGCAATCGGTCGCGAAAGCAGGAGGCCGTCAACTCGCGTGGGAGACACCGGAACATATTCCCGTGCGAGCGCTTTACACAGCTGCCGACTTAGACGGTGTCGATCATCTCGACACGATGCCCGGTCTTCCGCCTTTCCTCCGAGGTCCGTACGCCACGATGTACGTCCAGCAGCCTTGGACCGTAAGGCAGTATGCGGGCTTTTCAACTGCCAAAGACTCGAACGCTTTCTATCGCAGAAATCTAGCCGCGGGGCAAAAAGGCTTGAGTATTGCTTTCGATCTGGCGACTCATCGGGGCTACGACTCGGATCACGAGCGGGTGTCTGGCGACGTGGGGATGGCCGGCGTCGCGATCGATAGCATTTACGATATGCGGACGTTGTTCGATGGCATTCCGCTGGACCGGATGAGTGTTTCGATGACGATGAACGGGGCGGTGCTGCCCGTCATGGCTCTGTACATCGTCGCGGCGGAAGAACAGGGCGTAAAGCCGGAGCAACTCGCCGGCACGATCCAGAATGACATCCTGAAAGAGTTCATGGTTCGCAATACGTATATCTATCCGCCCGCGCCCAGTGTGCGCATCATTGCCGATATTTTCGAGTTCACCAGCCAGCGAATGCCGAAGTTCAACAGCATCAGCATCAGCGGCTATCACATGCAAGAGGCCGGAGCGACGGCCGACTTGGAGTTGGCCTACACGTTGGCGGATGGATTGGAATACGTTCGGACCGGGCGTGAAGCCGGTTTGAACGTCGATGCCTTTTGCCCGCGCCTATCATTCTTCTGGGCAATCGGTATGAACTACTTCATGGAAGTTGCAAAGTTGCGCGCGGCTCGCATGATTTGGGCCAAGCTGATCAAGCAGTTTGACCCCAAGAATCCCAAAAGCCTCTCCCTTCGTACACACAGTCAGACCAGCGGTTGGAGTCTCACCGCGCAGGATGTCTACAACAATGTTATTCGCACATGTGTTGAGGCACTGGCTGCAACCCACGGACATACGCAATCATTGCATACGAATGCCCTGGATGAAGCGCTTGCCCTACCGACGGACTTCTCGGCTCGCATTGCTCGCAATACACAGCTGTTTATCCAACAGGAGACAGACACTTGTGACGTTGTTGATCCTTGGGGCGGCAGCTATTTCGTCGAGAGATTGACTCACGACTTGGCACAACGCGCCTGGAGCCATATCCGCGAGGTGGAAGAGCTGGGTGGTATGACGAAGGCGATCCAAGCGGGAATTCCTAAGATGCGGATCGAAGAGGCTTCGGCCCGCACTCAAGCCCGAATCGACTCGGGACAGCAGACCGTGGTTGGGCTAAATAAATACCGGTCATCCGCGGAGGAAAATCTCAACGTGCTGCATGTCGATAATTCTGCTGTGCGGGAGGCGCAAGTCGCAAGTTTGAAGCGACTGCGTGAGGAACGCGACCAGAAGGAAGTCGATTCGACGTTGAGTTTGCTCACCGAAGCGGCGCGCACCAAGACCGGGAATTTGCTAGAACTTGCCGTGAATGCGGCCCGAGCCAAAGCTACGGTCGGCGAAATCAGCAGTGCGCTGGAGGTTGTCTTTGGACGCTATGAGGCGCCAGTACAATCCGTACGCGGAGTATACGCATCGGCACTTGAGAATGATGCTATGACAGGAGAAGTTCAGAAGCTGGTTGAGCAGTTTGAGAGGATCGAAGGTCGGCGGCCTCGCATTTTGGTGGCCAAAATGGGCCAAGACGGCCATGACCGTGGACAAAAGGTAATTGCGAGCGCGTTTGCCGACTTGGGTTTTGACGTTGATATCGGTCCGCTGTTTTGCACACCTGCGGAAACGGCTCGGCAAGCGGTCGAAAACGACGTCCACATCGTGGGAGTGAGTTCGCTCGCGGCAGGACATCTGACACTGGTCCCGCAACTTCGCAAGGAGCTGGCTGCTTTGGATCGCGAAGATATCATGATTGTCGCCGGTGGCGTAATACCACCCGAAGATCGCCAAGCCCTGTTTGACGCTGGTGCGGCGGAAGTGTTTGGACCGGGAACCGTAATTAGTGAAGCGGCGGTCAAACTCATTCATGATCTTGCGGATCGACTGGGATTCGATTTTGATGATGCTGACGAGGCGGCGGAACCGTGAGCGGTGTTTGCATGATGCGTAACCTTCCCCGCCGCCGCGAACTCACCGTCGAAGAGTTCTGCGCCGGAGTTCGAGCCTGCGACATTACGATACTGCCGCGGGCGCTGACATTAATCGAATCGAACAATCCGATTCATCAGCGGCAGGCGGAAACACTTCTCACAAAATTGTTGCCCTACACCGGACAAGCGATTCGAGTCGGTATCACGGGGACGCCAGGCGCCGGTAAAAGCACGTTCATCGAAGCCGTCGGTATGCACCTCGTCCGTAAAGGTCGACGAGTTGCAGTATTGGCCGTTGATCCATCGAGCGGTCTGACCGGTGGTAGCATCTTGGGGGACAAGACGCGTATGACGAAGCTGTCCGCCGAGCCAAACGCGTTCATTCGCCCGTCACCGTCAGCAGGAACGCTCGGTGGTGTGGCTCGCAAGACGCGGGAAGGCATGTTGATCTGTGAAGCCGCCGGTTACGACGTGGTGCTCGTCGAGACGGTCGGCGTGGGGCAGTCCGAGACGATGGTTGCGGACATGACCGATTGCTTTCTTGCCTTAATGCTGCCCGGTGCCGGAGATGACCTGCAAGGCATTAAGCGAGGGCTGCTTGAATTGGTTGATGTAATTGCGGTGAACAAGGCGGACGGTGAGACGTTGTTCGCCGCCCAGGTAGCCGCGCGGCAGTATGAATCCGCGTTGCGTTCCTTGATCGGACGCCAGGACCGCTTACCGACCGTGTTGACTTGCAGTGCATTGGAGAAACGGCAGATCGACTCCGTCTGGGACGCTATTCAACAAAGCTTTGACGAGCGCAAGGCGAGCGGAGAACTGGCCGAGCGACATCGGCGGCAAAGAGTTCGCTGGCTGTGGTCAATCATCGAAGATCGCCTTCGTCAGGCGGTCCGCGAACATCCCGATGTGCGTGCGATACGTGCCGGTCTGGAAAACAGCGTGCTTAACGGGACAATGCCTCCAGAAGTCGCTGCCCGAAAGATGCTCGAAGCGTTCGGTCTTTTGGATGGCGAAGTATGAACCACCTGATCGAGTCTCCCGTAGAATGTGATTCATATAGAGAGTTGACTGCGCGCGATCATCGCGAGTCGCGACGCGTGCCTGACCCGATGCTTCAACGTCTGGGACTTGGGCATCTGGCGGCACTCGATGCGGACTTTCTTGGATACACAAGCGATCTGGCACGGCGTTTCGGCGACCGCGTCTTCTACCGAGTCGGTCTCGTCCCCACCTATCAGTTCACGCATCCCGAGCAGATCCAGGAAGTGTTGGTTACGAAATCAAAGTCGTTTCGCAAGACCGATCGGCTGAGACGCGTGTTAGGACGCGTACTCGGAAATAGCTTATTGCTGAACGAAGGCGAATCGTGGAGTCGTCAGCGAGCGTTACTGCAACCAATATTCAATCCGCAACGTCTGTTCGATTACGCCAACCCAATTGTGCGGCGCGCAGATGAACTAGCGGCGAGAGGCGTTGGGCGCGAAGTCAATATTGCCACTGAGATGAGCCGATTGACGTTGTTGACGACGGCCGAAGCGGTGTTTGGAGTCGACCTATCCGACGTCGCGGAGCAGTTCGTTGCCGAAGTCGCTACATTGCAGGAATCGACTTATCCGGACTTCACGGTGCGTTCAAACAAATTGGGGGAATTGATCGGACCACAGCGATCAAAGGTCTCTCAATCCATCCACTTCTTGCGAGGCGTCGTCGATGCCATCGTTGACGGAAGCGTTGGTCGCAGTCGCCATGACTCTGATGGCTGTGCCGGGAAGCTTGGCCGTCTTGCGAACTCTGCTACGCGAAAGATGACTCGCCAACAAGCTAGAGACGAAATAACGATCGTGTTGGCCGGTGGTGCCGGAACAACAGCGACTGCATTGTCATGGGCAACGTACCTGTTGGCCAAACACTCAGACGCTCAGCAACTCGTTTCCGATGAAGTCGATCGCGTTTTGTCGGGCCGCCTTCCGAGTGGAGATGACTGTCGAAGCTTCGAGTTCACGCAGATGGTGCTGAACGAGTCGATGCGGCTCTTCCCGCCGGCTTACACAACATCCCGACAGGCGATTTGCTCTGTCGAAATTGGCGGATGCCAACTGACGGCTGGCTCACAGGTGCATCTACTTCCGTACATCACGCATCGCGACGCGCGGTGGTTCGACGAACCGCATGAGTTCCGCCCCGAGAGATTCGCAGCAAGTGCGAAACACAAAATCCCCCGGTTCGCCTTTATTCCGTTCGGTGCTGGGCCGCGCGCGTGTATCGGAGGCGGGTTGGCAATGATGACTGGTGTTCTGGTGCTGGCGACGATTTTGCGCCGGTGTGGTCTGGAACTTGCATCAGGCCAGGGCGAACCCGCGTTGGATCCTAAGATCTCTCTTCACCCGAAGGGAGGCATTCGGCTTCGATTGACGCCAAGGAAATGTTCAAAACTATGACCATCCGAAAAGAATTACTAGAAGATCTTGAACTTCGCCAAAACAAATTGCGTCTCGGAGGTGGTGAGGATCGGCACGACCAACGACGAGCAAAGGGTATGCTTTCGGCCCGAGAGCGGTTAGATATCTTTTTCGACCCCCACACGTTTCAGGAGTGGGGTATGCATGTCGAGCATTCGTGCCATGACTTCGGGATGGAAGGCAAAGCCATGCCCTGCGACGGTATCGTCACGGGCGTTGGGCGCGTGGGCGGTCGGCCGATCGCTGCGTTTAGCCAGGATGCCACAGTCGGTGGCGGTGCACTTGGGCAACGGCACTCGAAGAAAATCTGTGACATCATGAACTATGCGCTTGAAGGCGGCATGCCCTTTGTTGCGGTAAACGATTCGGGTGGTGCACGCATTCAGGAAGGGGTCGAGTCGTTATCCGGCTACGGCCAAGTTTTCTATCGCAATGTATTGCTCTCGGGTTGCGTTCCGCAGATTGGTGTCATCGCAGGGAATTGCGCGGGCGGTGCGGCCTATTCGCCGGCGTTGATGGACTTTCTGATCATGACTCGCGAAAACGCCAACATGTTTATCTGCGGCCCGCAGGTAATTAAGGCAGCGACCGGCGTGGATTGCACGATGCAAGAAATTGGTAGCGCTTCGGCCAATGCCAGCATCAGCGGCAATGTGCATTTCGTCGCGGACAATGACCGCCATGCCATGCAGATCGTTGCCGAATTGTTGTCCTATTTGCCTCAAAACAATGTCGAGAATCCGCCGCACGCTCCGACAAGTGAGATTTGCCTCGATCCCGATGAAGGAATGAATCGCATCGTGCCGGAGGACACCAAAGGCACGATGAATATGTACGACATCATTGACCGGATCGTTGATGAAGGCTGTTTCCTCGAAGTTCATCGTGAGTTTGCCCCGAATATCATCGTCGGGTTCGCTCGCATAGACGGAGTGGTCGTGGGCATTATCGCAAATCAACCCAACGTAAAAGCTGGCACCCTCGACATAGACGCTTCCGACAAAGGCGCTCGCTTTATACGATTTTGCAATGCGTTTAACATTCCAATTCTGACGCTGGTCGATGTGCCGGGATTCCTTCCGGGCGTTGCGCAAGAGCAGGGTGGCATCATTCGCCACGGTGCAAAGATGCTGTTCGCGTATGCTTCTGCCACGGTTCCAAAAATCACCGTCATTACACGCAAGGCTTACGGAGGTTCCTATCTCGCCATGTGCAGCCGCGACTTGAAGGCAGATATGGTGTTCGCTTGGCCGACAGCAGAGATTGCCGTCATGGGTGCGGAAGGAGCGGTCAACGTGCTGTATCGCAATGAAATCGCGGCAGCAGAGGATAAGGCCGCGATGCGCAAGCAGTTCATCGACGAATACCGCGATCGCTTTGCATCACCGTACATGGCGGCGTCGCACGGTATGATTACCGACGTGATTTCACCCGCGGCGACTCGATGCGTTGTATCTCTAGCCTTACGCAATTCGTTAACCAAGAGCGAGACTCGTCCACCTAAAAAGCACGGACTGATTCCCCTATGAAAAGATTACGTATCACAGTCGAAAACAAATCGTATGACGTTACGGTCGAAGATCTGACCGAAGCAGATCCCTATCAGTTACCCGTTACTCCGGCTCCAACGAGTCCAACTTCGAACGCGCCGGCCCAACCGGTGGCAAGTGCGACGCGCCCCAAGCCGCAACTTCCCGTTGACTCGGGAGCCGTTACCAGCCCCATGGCAGGTTCCATCAAGTCTGTTTTGGTGAAACCGGGAGATAGCGTCAAGCAAGGTCAACCTCTCGTTGTGCTGGAGGCAATGAAGATGGAAAACCAGATTACGGCCCCGGTTGCGGGAACCGTCAAAAGCGTTGACGTCACGATCGGCGAGGCTGTTCAAGAGGGACACGTGTTGGTTGTATTGGAGTAAGCGATGCTTTTGGCTCAACAAAACACTCGCCCATTAGTCGACTTTACGCTGGCACCCTTGTTTCAAGAGCACGGCATTCCACTAGCCGTGATGGGCACATTGGTGGTGTTCATTGCGTTGGTGTTGATCGTCATGTTCATCACCTTGTTGCCGCGACTCGTAGGGCGGCAGCCGGCCAAGCCACTAGAATCGCCGGTCGCTGTGAGGGCGACCAGTGACGACGAACTGTCGCCGGAGTTAGTAGCGGTCATCGCCGCCGCGGTCGCAGCAACCTTGGGCGAACCGCATCGCATTGTGAAGATCCGCGGACTAACACCTGCTGAACTTGGCTGGTCGATGGAAGGACGAATGCAACATCACCAATCGCACCGGTTCCGGAACCCGAACCGCTAGTTTCGCCTTGCGGCAACAAACTTTGAGAATTTTGGAGAAGTGCGTTGGAATACTTGACGACTAAAGCCGGCCAGCTGTTCGAGGCCACTGCCTTTCCCGGAATGGAACCGGGCAATCTGATCATGATCTTGATCGGAATCTGCTTCATCTACTTGGCGATCGTCAAAGAATACGAGCCACTTCTTCTGGTGCCGATCGGATTTGGAGTCATTGTCGGCAACATTCCGTCCGTGGCGGGCATGTCGCTAAGCGTGTACGACGACGGGACCGTGCTAAGGTATCTGTACTTTGGTGTCGAGAAAGGCGTATATCCACCGCTCATCTTCCTCGGCATCGGCGCGATGACAGACTTCTCTACGATGCTTTCCAACCCGAAGTTGATCTTGTTGGGGGCTGCCGCACAAATCGGCGTTTTTCTGACATATCTAGGTGCGTTGACGTTGGCGTTTACGCCGGCCGAAGCAGGTGCGATCGGCATTATCGGCGGTGCGGACGGGCCAACTGCGATCTTCCTCTCGTCACGACTCGCCCCAGATCTCCTTGGAGCAATCGCCATAGCGGCCTATTCCTACATGGCACTGGTACCGGTAATTCAGCCGCCAATCATGCGGCTTTTAACGACGCGGAACGAGCGTTTAATTCGTATGAAGCCATCACGACAGGTTTCGCGGCAGGAGCGCATTGTGTTTCCGATCGCTGCATTTCTTATCTGCACTTTGATGGCACCTGGAGCGGTTGTGCTGATCGGGATGCTGTTCTTCGGCAACCTGTTAAAGGAGTGCGCGGTAACCGATCGACTGGCACTGACAGCCCGTTCCGCACTGATCGACAGTGTGACGATGCTGCTCGGTTTCTGTGTCGGTGCGAGCACAAACGCACAGCACTTCTTGCAAGCCAAGTCAATTCTTATCTTTGCGCTTGGTGCAACCTCCTTCGCGGTCGCCACCGCCTGCGGTGTGTTGTTTGCAAAGTTGATGAACGTGTTTCTGACGGACAAAATCAATCCGTTGATCGGGGCCGCAGGAGTGTCCGCCGTTCCAGATTCGGCACGCGTCGCGCACGTCATTGGGCAAGAAGAAGACCCAACCAACTTTTTGCTAATGCATGCCATGGCACCAAACGTCGCAGGCGTGATTGGTTCGGCAATCGCGGCTGGGGTGTTGTGGTCACAGCTAGCTAATTGATCGGCTTGGTCCATCGGCTCGCAGCCATCCGAGTAGTGCTTGACTTCGCACGCGCGGGCGCGCGTTTTGGATGCGAGTTCGTGTTGTCGTCGATAACTAAATTGCTTTGCATAAAAGTGTATGGCGTGTGTGTCGGAACCCCTTTCCGGTGAGAGCGCTGTCGGATGCTGGAGGCTGCAACCGAAAAAGACTCCCGACCCCTTCGCGCCAACACCCACGATTAGGCAAATCTATACGGCTCCGTTGCAACTTTGCTGTCGGGATGTGTACCCACGGCTTTGCTGGTGCAAGCGCACTCAGCACCGCGTTTTTCAACGCTCTCGCGAAATCGGCGGTACGCAAACTTCTGGTCGCAACAAAGCAGCCACGACAGATACTCTTCGGTATATTGTTTGCACTAGGGGTTGGCGGTCGCTTTCATGAAAGGAATCAACATGAAGAGCCAAGCACTTGCCAACACCAAAACCGATCCGATGATCGTGACAATTCAGCAACATATCTTACAAGAGCAACGCAAGCACTCGCCGCAAGCAAGCGGAAGCTTTTCCTGGCTGCTATCGGGAATAACGCTGGCAACAAAGATGACCGAGGCGCGAGTTCGACGGGCGGGGCTTCTCGACATGGTCGGGACGGCTGGCGGCATCAACGTCCAAGGCGAAGTGCAACAGAAGCTTGACGTCTATGCGGACGAAGCGCTCATTCACTGTCTCGGTGTGCGGGAAAACGTCGCAATCGTTGCATCGGAAGAGAGCGAGGAAGCAATCACCTTCGATGGTCGTGGGGGTCCCGGAAAGTATGTTGTTGTCTTTGATCCTCTGGATGGATCGTCTAACATCGACGTCAATGTCAGTGTGGGAACGATCTTTTCTGTTCTGGCGCTCCCAGAAGGGATGAATAGCGTCGACGAACCTGAGAAAGCTTGCCTACAGCCCGGCATCAAACAACTCGCCGCGGGCTATGTCGTCTATGGCTCTTCGACCATTATGGTCTACACGACCGGCCACGGCGTGCATGGCTTCACACTCGACCCGTCCTTTGGAGCGTATGTGCTCAGCCACGAAAACATCCGCATGCCCGAACAAGGGACTTATTACTCATCAAACGACGCCTACTGGGACAGCTTTCCAAAGCCTTATCAAGAGTACCTCAGCCATCTCCGTAGCGGCGGCATGGGGCGAAGGTACGCTCTGCGTTACATCGGGTCATTGGTCGCGGACTTCCATCGTACCCTGCTGCGCGGAGGCGTGTTCCTGTACCCTCCCACGGACAAGAATCCCGATGGAAAGTTGCGATTACTCTATGAAGCAAACCCGGTCGCATTCATCGCAGAGCAGGCCGGTGGGGTCGCGACTTCCGGTACTCAACGCATCATGGAGATCGAGCCGACAGAGATCCATCAGCGTACGCCGCTAATCGTTGGCGGCAAGTCCGAGATGCAAGCGTTTGAACACTTTATCGAGCCGGCCAATGTTCTCTCTTCTCTAGCAGGATAGCTGACGGCGAGATGAGTTGAGGGTTATCGGTTACCGTTCAACGACTTGAGAATCGCCGCTATGCGTTCCTTCGTGTCGAGACTCTGTAACACTTGTGAACTTTGCTCGGCGAGGTCGGTGCGTCCTTCTTCGCTAATGGACGACTGAGCTGCGATGAGATTTAGTTGTCGCTTGGTGGCGGCAACAGCTTCAGGCGAACAACGCGTGATTCGCTGTGCGAGTTCCTTTGTGACTTGCTCCAATTCCGAGCGATTGGTGACACGGTTGTACAAACCAGCGTGATAGGCATCCTTTGCTGTTATCACACCCGCAGTGAAGAGCAATTCCTTTGCCTTATGAATGCCCATAACTCGAAGCCAGTAGGCATGTACGTCAATCGACAACGGTATTCCCAGCTTGTTAGATGCGATCGCTAAATCGGCATTCTCGGCGGCCATGACAATGTCAGCCGACAACAAGAGGATCACACCACCTCCGTGAACGCTACCTTCAACCATCGCGATCACGGGGAACGGTACGGATTGAATCTTTCGCGACAGCTTGAGCGTAGGATTCTCTGAGTACAGGTCAAAAGGGTTCAGTTCGCTAACATCATGGCCCGCAGACCATACGTTAACACCAGCGTTTGCCCGCAGGATGACGACTCGAACATCATCTTTCTCAGCGTCTTCAAGCCTGTCGAGGATCTGCCCAGCCATCTCCTCGTTGATGGCGTTCCGTTTTTCGTCGCGGTTAAAAGTGATCGTTGCGATTCGCTGCTCATCGAACGCGTACTTGATCAGGCACATGGGGATCGCGCTCTCTGTGGGCGGCTATTCGAACTTGATTATCGGCTGATCAACGGCCAGTGTGTCGCCAACTCCTGCCAAGATCTCTGCCACGTTGCCGTCACGCTCCGCTCGCAGAACATTCTCCATCTTCATGGCTTCCACTACGGCCAGATCCTGTCCAGCTCTGACATCATGGCCAACCTCGACCATCAGCTGCTTTAGCATTCCGGGCATAGGCGCGAGTATGAACTGAGACATATCCGGTGGATGCTTCACAGGCATCGAGGCTAGCAACTCTGCTGCCCTGGCCGTCAGTACCATAAGGTCGACTTGCGCCCCCCAGTGAAACAGGCGGTAGTGCATATTCCGACGCTCAACCTGCATGCAAACGTCTTCGCCGTTGACCGTACCATCAAACAAAGGCTGACCGAATTGCCAATTGCTTCTGACTTGATACCACTCGTCGCCGTAAAGGACATCGTGTCCACCGTCCACTGGCCGGACTTCGACCAGGTGGCGATCATTGTTCATCACGACGACCCAATCATTGCTTACCGTTCGCTCGTAGCCCGGCAGTTGTCCGCTGATGCCGGCAGCACGGGCCATGTACTGACGGTGAATCGCCGCGGCTACCGCGATCAACAAGGCGGGATCGTCGTGAATCATATCCGCTGGATGAAAGCCGTCCGGGTACTCCTCTCCGATCATGTTCGTCGTCATCCGACCGTCACGGAAGCGTTGGTGTTCGATCAACGCGGCCAAGAAGCCGATGTTGTGTGATACACCTCGAATGTAAAACTCGTTTAGCGCTTCTCTCATGTGAGAAATCGCTCGTTCACGAGTCGGCCCGTGAGTAATCAGTTTGGCGATCATCGGATCGTAGTGCATCGACACTTCGCCGCCTTCATAAACGCCAGTATCTACACGGACTGCGTCTGAAGCTAAGGGCGGAAGGTATCTCACCAAGCGTCCTATCGACGGCAGGAATCCACGACACGGGTCTTCCGCGTAAACTCGCGCTTCGATGGCCCAACCGTTGAGCTGGACTTCGGCCTGACAAATTGGCAGCTTTTCGCCAGTCGCAACGCGTATCATCAACTCGACAAGGTCCAGCCCCGTGACATATTCGGTTACCGGGTGCTCAACTTGCAATCGTGTGTTCATTTCCAAGAAGTAGAAGTTTCGGTCTGCATCGACGATGAACTCGACCGTTCCGACCGATTCGTAGTCAACTGCGCGGGCCAACGCCACCGCTTGCTCGCCCATTGCAGCACGAGTTGCCGCGTCCAAGAACGGTGAAGGTGCCTCTTCAATGACTTTCTGATGCCGCCGCTGTAATGAACACTCTCGCTCGCCAAGATAGATAACATTGCCGTGCTTATCTGCCAACACTTGGATTTCGATGTGTCGCGGCTCTTCAATGAATTTCTCTAAGAAAACGCGATCATCGCCAAATGAGGATTTCGCTTCGTTTGTAGCTCGCAGAAAACCGTCGCGGCATTCGTCGTCGTTGCGGGCGACTCGCATGCCCTTGCCGCCGCCGCCCGCACTTGCTTTCAACATTACTGGGTAACCGATGCCGCGAGCGATGGTTACGGCCGATTCGGCGTCATCAATAACATCGGCATGGCCGGGAATTGTGTTGACACCAGCGTCGTGTGCCAGCTTCTTGGAAGTGATCTTATCGCCCATGCTATTGATGGCATGGATATTTGGACCAATGAATGAAATATCGGCATCGGCCAATCGCTGTGCGAACCCCGCGTTTTCTGACAGGAATCCGTAGCCGGGATGAACGGCTTCCGCGCCACTCTCCTCGCAGGCTTGTAAGATCTTGTCGATAACTAAATAACTCTGTGTGGAAGGAGCCGGACCAATGTAGACAGCTTCGTCAGCCATCGAAACATGAAGTGCATCGCGATCCGCATCCGAATAGACTGCAACGGTGCGGATGCCCATTCGGCGAGCCGTCTTGATCACTCGGCAGGCGATCTCGCCACGATTTGCAATGAGGATTTTATTGAACATGGAGTCTGTTTTCAGATTGAAGGTTTCAGTGTGAGCTGCTCAGCGTTACGTGAAAACTGAGCACTACTAACTGAAAACTCATAGAGGAATATTCCCGTGTTTGCGCCAAGGATTTTCGAGTTTCTTCTCTCTCAACATCGCCAAAGAACGGCAGATCCGCTTGCGTGTCTCGCGAGGCATAATTACGTCGTCGATGAAACCTCGTTTCCCGGCAATGAACGGATTTGCGAACTTGACGCGGTACTCTTCAGTCAACTCGGCAATTCTGTCCGGATTGTCGAGCTCTTTTCGGAAGATGATTTCGACCGCGCCCTTGGGCCCCATCACCGCGATCTCGGCGCTCGGCCAAGCAATATTTACATCGCCGCGTAAGTGTTTGGATGCCATCACGTCGTACGCCCCTCCATAAGCCTTCCGTGTGATTAGCGTGATCTTCGGCACCGTTGCTTCAGCATAGGCGTACAACAGCTTGGCACCATGTTTGATGATGCCGCCATACTCCTGCGCTGTTCCCGGCAGGAAGCCTGGTACATCGACGAGCGTAATGATCGGGATGCTGAACGCGTCACAGAAGCGGACGAAACGCGCCGCCTTGATCGATGACTTGATGTCTAAGCAGCCAGCTAACACGAGCGGCTGATTCGCGACGATGCCGACAGGAAAGCCCTCCATACGAGCGAAGCCGACGAGAATGTTCTTCGCGTGTTCCGGTTGCAATTCAAAGAAGTCCGTATCATCGACGATCTTCAGAATCAGTTCTTTCATGTCGTAGGGCTTGGTCGCCGAGTCGGGAATCAACGTATCCAACGACGGTTCGATGCGATCTGCCTTGTCGGGCGTCGGTCGGTGCGGCGGCGCGACGCGGTTATTCGTGGGAAGATAGTTGATGAATCGCCGCAACATAGCCAAGGCTTCTACATCATTCTCGAAGGCGCGGTCAGCGACTCCCGAGACGGTCGAGTGTGTGACGGCACCGCCAAGTTGTTCTTGTGTTACTTCTTCATGGGTGACTGTCTTTACGACATCCGGCCCAGTAACAAACATGTAGGAACTGTCCTTGACCATAAAGATGAAGTCCGTCATCGCCGGCGAGTAGACCGCACCCCCAGCACACGGCCCCATAATCAGCGATATCTGCGGAACAACACCCGACGCCAAGACATTGCGTTGAAACACATCCGCGTAACCGCCGAGCGAAGCCACGCCTTCTTGAATTCGTGCACCCCCGGAGTCGTTGATGCCGATCACCGGTGCGCCGACTTTCATGGCGTGATCCATCACTTTGCAAATCTTCTCGGCGTGTGCCTCGGACAACGAACCGCCAAAGACGGTGAAGTCCTGGCTAAACACGAACACCACACGTCCATTAACGGTGCCGTATCCGGTTACCACGCCGTCACCAGGAACGCTTTGTTTGTCCATCCCAAAGTCATTGCAACGATGCTCGACAAACATGTCCCATTCCTCGAAGGAGTCTGGGTCGAGAAGCAACTCGATGCGTTCGCGCGCGGTGAGTTTGCCTTTCTTATGCTGTGCATCGATACGAGACTGGCCTCCGCCCAATTCCGCAGCCGAACGTTTTTCTTCCAATTGCCGGACAATGTTCTGCATAATCTTTCTCGTTCTTATGTTGTCAAATCGCCGCCGATCTCGCCGTCGAATGCTCCGCGATCCAATCCGCTGCTTGTGGCCACAATTGACGATGGGCTTTTGTACTGACCGCCAAACCGATGTGTCCTGCGTTAATTGACATCGACTTCACATGGGTCGAACTAACGTATCGTTCAAGGGCCAGCGAGGAATCTGGCGGTACGAGATGATCGTGTTCGGCGACCAAGAGTAGGAGTGGGCAGGTGATTGCCGCGAGTTTAACAGCCTTCTCGCCGAGCAGCATATTACCCTTCACCAACTGATTTTGCTGATACAGTTTCTTTACATATTCGCGAAACGTTTCGCCTGCCACTGGGATGCTGTCGTTCGCCCATCGTTCCATGGCGAAGAAATTGTCAAGGAAAGAATCGTCGTCTAAACGCTCGCAAAATGTCAAATACTTCTCCGCGATATTCTGCACCGGCTTCATGAGCTGAAAACAGTATTGCAGGAATTCGCCTGGGCAGTTGCCGTAGGCGTCGATCAGCTTGTCGACGTCAAAGTACTCCGGGCGAGCCCACAAGTTAAGAATGCCTTCGTCGCCACTGAAGTCGATCGGTGTTGCAAGGAGGATCAAATTGCGAACGCGATCTTGATACAGCGCCGTAAACATGGTCGACAATGTTCCACCCATGCAGTAACCGAGCACGTTCAGGCGCTTATTCCCGGTACGTTCGCAGACAAAGTCGGTTACACTCCTCATTAGACCGCAAACGTAATTCTCCAGCTTCATCGTGCGGTCAGCGTCGGTGGGCATTCCCCAGTCGATCAGATAAACGTCAAACCCACGGTCAATCAGCTGTCGAACGACGCTTCGGTCACCTTGTAAATCCAGCACGTATGGTCGGTTGACAAGTGCGAAGCAGATGAGAACGGGCTCCAAAAATCTGACTTGATCATTACAGTATCGCAACAGCCGCAACGAGCCGTCCTCGTACACCACTTCGTGCGGTGTCGTACCCATTGTCAGCTCGGGTTTTGAATTCTTAATTTGCAGCGCACTCAGAAAACGGTCCCAGCCGTCTGCTCCCGTCGGTTGGGACGCGCGACAATCGAGCGCTTCTACGCGTTGTTCGAGTTCTGATAGTCTCGAGTAGATCGCTTCTTCCAGGCTTGCGAGTCGCGTCTCGAGTGACTGCAAATCGCTCCCCGATGTGCTGCGGACGCGAGTATTGTGCCCTGCTAATTCGTTCATCCGCCGCTTGGCGTCGCTCAACGCATCAATGTGAGCCTTCATCACGTGGAGAAACGGAGGGCTGCGGAGATAAGCATCGGTGTTGCCGCTGAGCGCGTCGAACCACTGTCGTCTCCACGCACGCGGGTCGGGACTGCCCTCAAATCCGCCAAACATCTGCTTGGTGGCATCGTTGGCTTGCTGCACGCAAGTCGCCCAATGATCGACGAACGGTTGAAAGAACGCGTCGAAAGGATTCGAGTTGTTTTCTTCTTCGGTCATCGTTTCAGACGCTCGGTGGCAAGGGATGCTCCATCGTATAGTTCGTCAGGGCTTTCATGTAGTTGGCCCGCTCCAACGCACTAGGGTCTGGGCAATTGCCGCGGCTCATGCTTCCCTTCATTTGCTCGACCGATTTATAGTCGTTTTCTTCCAGCCAAGCAGTCAGTTCAGCGAGAATCGTCGCCAGAATCGGAGGACCCTTCATCAGCAGAATGCTGGCCATCATCGTGACATCCGCTCCCGCTAAGAGCAGCTTTAATGCGCCTTGCATTCGATGCACACCACTGGTGGCGGCCAGTGAAGATTGTAGTTGATCGCGTAGGATCGCGATCCAGCGAATTGGAACTCGGGCCTCGTGCCGATTGCTCAAAACCAAATCCGGCTTCATTTGTAAAGTGTCAAGATCGATGTCGGCTTCTACGTAACGGTTAAACAGCACCAGACCGTCTGCACCCGCTGCGACAAGATGCTGAGCAAAATTCGGCAAGCTCGTGAAGTTCGGTCCGATCTTAACGGCGAGCGGGAGCGCGACCGACTGCCGCACCTCTCCGACCAGATCGACATAGCGGCGTTCGACCTCGGCTGATGTCATATCGGCATCTGTGGGAACGAAATAGATATTCAACTCCAACGCATCGGCGCCGGCCTCCTCAATCATTCTTGCATAGCGTATCCAGCCGCCCGTCGAAGCACCGTTGAGGCTGCCGATGATCGGCATACCAACGGTTTGTTTAGCCGCCTCGATATGTCGTAAATAGTCGCGCGGCCCGGTGTTGTAGTTCTGTAGTTCCGGGAAATGTGTGAGAGCTTCGGCGAAGGACTCAGATTGATACTCGAACAATCTGTTGAATTCCAATTCGTCGTGTTCAATCTGTTCCTCGAACAGCGATGGCAAAACAGCGACCGACGCTCCTGCCTCCTCCAATCGTTGCAGCATGTCCAGGTTGCCCGTTAATGGTGGACAAGCGGCGACACCGAGTGGATTCTTCAGTTTCATGCCAAGGTAATATGTGCTCAGGTCAACACTCATGCCTCCGCCTCCTCGAACTCATCGAAAATCTCCCGCTCGACACCTGCCATTTGTTCGTAATAGTGCCACTGGTCGTCGATGTCTTGCTGTGCCAACGCGTAAAGGTGTTCCGCGTGTTCCGGCTCGGTCCGCGCTAACATCGCAAAACGTGCCTCCTGAGCTGCTAGATCTTTAAAACGCTTGGTCGGCTTGCGGCTGTCCAAGTGGAACGGACGATTTCCTGCATGGGCTTCGCGCGGATCGTATCGGAACAGCGGCCAAAAACCGGTTTGCACAACATCCTTTTGATGGGTCATCGCGGTTGTCATATTGATGCCATGCGCGATGCAATGACTGTAAGCAAGGATCAGCGAGGGACCGCGATACGACTCTGCTTCACGGAAGGCCCGTACTGCTTGAGCCGGGTTGCTTCCCATCGCGATTTGTGCAACGTACACATTGCCGTAGGAAACCGCCAGCATGCCGAAATCTTTGCGCCGCGACGGCTTGCCGCTCGCCGCAAATTTCGCAACGGCGGCCCGAGGCGTCGACTTCGAAGCTTGCCCGCCGGTGTTTGAGTAGACGCCCGTATCAAGCACCAAGATATTCACATCGCGACCGGTCGTGAGCACGTGGTCGAGTCCGCCGAAGCCGATGTCGTACGCCCAGCCATCACCTCCGACAATCCAGACGCTGCGGTTGACGAAGACGTCGGCGATCACCGCCAGCTTATTCGCTGAAGGATCGATGGAATGTTCAAGTCGCTTCTGCAAGTCAGCGACACGGTTGCGTTGTTGACGGATCTCGGATTCGTCTCGTTGCGACGCCGTCAAAATCGCTGCCGCAAGTTCCTCGCCGACGTCCGTTGCCACGTTTCGCAGTAAGTACTCGGCGTACTCTCGCTTTTGGTCGATGGCCAGTCGGAGCCCAAGTCCAAATTCTGCGTTGTCCTCGAACAGCGAGTTGCTCCAAGTCGGACCGCGACCCTCGGCATCCGTGCTCCATGGTGTGGTTGGCAGATTGCCTCCATAAATTGAGGAGCAACCTGTGGCATTCGCAATCAACGCACGATCGCCGTACAACTGGCTCATCAACTTCAAATAGGGCGTCTCGCCGCAGCCCGCGCAAGCGCCGGAGAACTCGAACAGCGGCTGTAGTAGTTGCGAGCCTTTAACCGTATCCAGGTTGGCTTGAGTACGGTCCAACTCAGGGATGTCGAGGAAATAGCCGAAGTTCGCCCGCTCACGATCAAGATGGTCAATCTTCGGTTCCATGTTAATCGCTTTGTGCTTAACCGATTCCTTGCTCTTTGCAGGACAGACGTCCACACAAACGCCGCAGCCGGTACAATCCTCGGGTGCCACTTGAATTGTCATCAAGTGTTCAGTCAACTCCTTGCCCTTCCACGTTTTCGACTGAAACTCGCTTGGGGCGCCGTTCAGAGCGGCTTTCGGGTATGCCTTCGAGCGTATAGCGGCGTGCGGGCACACCAACACACATAGCCCGCATTCGATACAAATCTTGGGATCCCAAATTGGAATCTCTTGGGCGATGCTCCGCTTTTCGACTTTGGCAGTATTTGTCGGAAACGTGCCATCGACAGGCAAGGCACTGACTGGCAGCAGATCACCCAATCCCTCCAAGAGCATCGAAGTTACGCGTTGAACAAAATCAGAGTTCGAAGACGAGACCGCCGGTACGCGGCGCGTGCTGCTTGTCGCTTGGTCAGGGATCGACACTTCGTGCAGATTCGCAATCGCTGCGTCAACCGCTGCAAAATTGCGCCGCAAGATCGACTCCCCGCGTTTGCCGTAGGTCTTGCGAATGGTCGCTTTGATTTGTTCGATTGCCTGATCTCGTGGCAGTACACCGGCCAATGCGAAGAAGCAGGTTTGCATGATCGTATTGATCCGCACACCCATCTCTGTTTCTCTAGCGACTTTTAATGCATCGACGACAAAGAACTTAAGCTTCTTGCTAATGATTTGCTGCTGAAGTTCTTGAGGCAACTTGTCCCACACTTCGTCGGGCCCGTAGGGGCTGTTCAACAAGAAGGTTGCGCCGGATTCTGCAGTCTTGAGTACATCGATTCGTTCGAGGAAATGAAATTGATGACAGGCAACAAAGCTGGCACGATCGATCAGATAAGTCGAGTTGATCGGTCGCGGGCTGAACCGCACGTGCGAGACGGTCACCGAGCCAGCCTTTTTCGAGTCGTAGACGAAGTAACCTTGAGCGAACATGGGAGTGTTTTCGCCAATGATCTTTACCGAGTTCTTACTCGCTCCAACGGTTCCATCGCTTCCCAATCCGTAAAATACGGCACGTGTGACATCATCTGCTTCGGTCGAGAATTCGGGATCCCATTTCAGGCTGAGATGAGTCACATCATCGAAGATGCCAACTGTGAAATGCTGCTTCGGCTTGTCAGACTTCAGCTCCTCGAACACACTTGCGGCCATCGCTGGCGTAAATTCCTTGGAGGAAAGACCATATCTTCCGCCGATTACGGTCGGGCATGCCGCCGCACGACCGGCCTCGACCAATGCGGTTACCACGTCTTGATACAGCGGCTCACCAATCGCTCCCGGTTCCTTCGTTCGATCGAGCACCGCGACCCGCCGCACGGACGATGGTATCGCGTCAACAAACGCCTGAATGTCAAACGGGCGGTAAAGCCTCACCTTCAAGAGGCCGACGCTTTGGCCCTCGGCAACGAGTTTCTGAACTGCTTCTTCCGCCGCTCCTGCTCCCGATCCCATCATGATAATCAAGCGGTCAGCATCTTCGGCTCCGACGTAATCGAACAGGCGATATGACCGTCCCGTAATGGTGGCGAACTCGTCCATCGCCCGCTGTACGAGCTCCGGCAAAGCATCATAGAAGGAATTTGCCGCCTCCCGAGCCTGGAAGAATACATCAGGGTTCTGTGCGGTACCGCGCAGTACTGGGCGATCTGGGTCCATTGCCCGCTCGCGATGGGCAAGTATCAGGTCGTCGTCGATCATTGCCCGAATACTTTCTGGCGATAGCTGCGAGATCTTGTTGACCTCGTGCGACGTTCGAAATCCATCGAAAAAGTGCACAAATGGTACTCTTGAACGCAGCGTCGTCGAATGAGCAATAAGGGCTAGATCTTGAGCTTCCTGAACAGAGTTTGATGCTAAGATTGCCCAGCCTGTTTGGCGTACCGACATCACGTCGCTGTGATCGCCGAAAATGGATAGGGCATGCGTTGCCAATGCACGAGCCGAAATGTGAAAGACCGTTGGCAGTAACTCGCCTGCGATCTTGTACATATTGGGGATCATCAGCAGCAGTCCCTGGGACGCCGTGAAGGTTGTCGTTAGAGCTCCTGCTTGCAAAGCACCATGAACAGCCCCCGCCGCACCGCCTTCGCTTTGCATCTCGATTACGTCAGGTATAGTGCCAAGGATGTTATGCCACTTCTGTGCAGCCCAGGCGTCAGATAGCTCGCCCATCGTTGACGCGGGCGTGATCGGGTAGATCGCGATTACTTCACTTGTTTTGTAGGCGACGTTCGCTGCTGCTTCGTTGCCGTCAACCGTGACGAACCTTTGCTGACTCACTGCTAACTCCCACCAGTGGCGATTCCAGGAACGATGTCGCTCGTGCGGCACCGGCCTGCCCCATAGAGCAATTGCCGAGCCAGTCCGGAGAACCGACCCAGATCGCGATACCCAGTCCCGCTGCGTTGCACGTCATGGAGCGACAATCTCAGAACGTAGCGGGCTGCCTACGATCCAGCCTTCGTCGCCAATTCGGTCCACTTGTTGACTGCGTCCTGGAACTCCTTCATCTGCGTCTCAGAGACCTCTCGCATGCAGTCGAGAGTCTTGCGGCACAGTTGCTCGGTCCGCTTGCGAAATTCCTCGGGATTACCGGATTCACCCAGGCGCAACGCTTCTTCTAGCGATTCAAGGGCGGCTTGATACTGCTTGTCGAGCACGTCCCGATGCTTGCGAGCCAAATCCGATACGGTATTGGCCCACTGATGTTGGAAATCTCGGACCTTATCAAGCCAGACGGATTGCGGGCTGGGAAACCCCGGCCACATCGTGGACCACTGGCGGAACATATCCTGCTGAAGCTTGATGTTTGCTTCCGCAGCATTTCGCATGTTCTTCAAAACATTCCCGTAAAGGTCGGTAGCTGTATCCGTTGACATCTCTTCTTCTCCTCTAAAACTTGACAGTCAGACGCTCTTCGGGCAACTTACATCAGCTGCCCGCCACACGTATTGTCGGCGATTCGGACGCGAAGTCAATCCTGAAATGTTGCAAAGGCAGCAATTTTGCAAGTCTTTATATTTCATGTTGTTATTGGATGTAGTATGGGTCGTTTGTGGCGGGTATGCTGCGTTCTTGTAGGGCCATTGCTGCCAGTGCGATATGGCCACTAAGCTTTAGGTACTTCAAAGAACGATCGGAGCCGCTGTCATGGCTGACGACCCAATCCAGATTAAGCGATACCCAAACCGGCGATACTACGCGAAGCACACCAGCCAGTACGTCTCGCTCCCGGAGATTGAGGAGATGGTCACCAGTGGTGAAACGGTCGAGATTCGTGATAGCCAGACCGGCGAGGATCTGACCCGATCTGTGTTGACCCAAATCATCATGGAACGCCAACCTGAAAAGATGTCGCTGTTTCCCTCGGACATGTTGCACTTCATTGTTCGTTCGAACGATGCGATGTCCGATTTTCTGCGAGACTACTTCCGTCATTCGTTAACCTACTTGGATTACCTGCAACGTCACAGCGCTGTTACTCCCCTCGCTCAACCAATGCACTGGGTAAAAGCTTGGCTCGACGGAATCTCTCCCGCGTCTAGCGCGAGGAGCGAACCCTCGAAGGAAACGGATTCAGGCCAAGACGATCAACTGGCAAGTCGAATCCAGGAACTTGAGGAGCGGTTGCGGCAACTGGAATCCAAGGACCAATCGTGACGCGCCGCTTGCTCAACGATCGTGATCGTGATCAAGCGGTCGCGCCGCAACAGGCTCTTAGGCCGGTGGATGCCAGCCAGCATCTGCCCACAACTCGCCACTTACCGCCGAGTTGGAGATCATGAAGCAAATCGCGTCTGCGATTTCTTCGGGGCGAATCAATCGACGTAGTTGCGTATAGGGCAGGACGTACTTTTCAAGGAAGTCACTGCCGAGGGCTTTTGCCATTGGCGTATCCGTGAAGCCGGGATGGATTACACCACAACGGACTCCGTGAAAGATTGCTTCCTTCATTAGCGTCGCCGCAGCTCCCTCCAGACCTGCCTTCGCCACGGCGTAGGAGATCTGGCCTTTATTGCCCTGTGACGAGACAGAGCCCAGGAAGACGATGGCACCCTGAATTTTCTCCTCGGGTTCCCATCGTTTCAGACCGCGTTCGCGCCGATCCTCTGCAATTCGGGCGATCATTTCAATGGCCCAGTAGATGGGAGCAATCAAGTTGACTTCGGTCACCTGGCGGAACGTCTCAACGGGATACAGATCGGCCTTGCCGGTCTCCTTGTCAATTCGAACGGAGAGGGCGTCGCGAGTTATGCCAGCGGCAGGAACGCAAATCGACACGATTCCATATCGCTCGACAGCCTCGTTGAAAACGCGCTTTCGAAAAGCTGCATCCGTTGTGTCACCCACTTGACCTATGGCGACAGTTCGGCCTTCTTCTTCGTTAATTGCATTTGCCAGAGCAACTACTTGATCGCTGCGGTCGACTAACATTACCGCTTTTGCACCCCGGTGCGCCAGCTCACGCGAGACTGCTTCGCCAATTCCGCTGGCAGCTCCGGTAACAACAGCGATCTTGTTGACGATGTTTTGCGTACCGCTAATGTACGGCCTGCCAGATTCGACCGGCGATGCGCCTCGAACTTGTGGTTCAATCGCTGGCTCTGAAACCGGCGGAGACTTCTCAGCCGCCTCAGGTGTTGCGGGCAATTCGGCCTTCACTGGCGGCGTCAGTTCATTCCCAGCAACACCAAACGCCAGATCCAGCGTTTTGCGTGCAAATTCAAACTGTTTATTGACTAGCTCGCGCTGCTTATGAGCCAAGTTCTGTACGGTTTCCGACCACACTCCGCGCACCTCCGCAAATGGCGTCGAAGTGGTTTGCACCCGTCCGGACAGCCCAGGCCACAGCCGAGACCACCCAACGACAATGTCCTTTTGCAGCTTTAGGTTTTCCTCCCCAAGCTTACAGGCGTCTCGAAATAGCTCACCCACCGCAGTGCCCTTTAGTTTGTTCAACATGGCTCGTATCTCCTCTGAATGGTGTAAAAATCGAGCCTCGGTCCCGACTCCATCTTGGAAGGAGGCTACCGAACAAATGCTGCGAACGCAACATTGAAGCAAAGCATGTGCCGCATACCATCTAATAATTACCTTATTTTTCGGGAAAATGTGAATTGTTGCCGATGCGAGCAGTTTTTCAGCCAATATTGCTGTCGATGCAAGATTAGGTACTAGAATTGCAACGTCGTTGGATCGACGCGAAGTCACAAATTACCAAATTTTGTACGGAGAACGCACAATGACACGCGCGCTTTCGATCCCTCCGGATGCCACCGCCCGGATGCTGATGTTGGTCACTGAACACAAGCGAGTGGAACAGGCCCAAAATCTCGCCGCCTCAGACGCAACCGATGCCTTATGCGGCGGCACGCTTGAAACTGGCGATGTCGTAGAACAGCCAGTCAAATGTTCAAAATGACTGCGTTACGCAACAGTGATCTCGCTTGTGAGATACACGTCCTGTATGGCGTGCAGGAGTTTCGCACCTTCATCCAGCGGTCGTTGGAAGGCCTTCCGACCGCTGATTAGACCCATGCCGCCCGCGCGTTTGTTAATGACCGCCGTCCTCACAGCCTCGGCGAGATCCGACTCTCCCGACGATGCACCGCCGGAGTTGATTAGTCCGCACTTACCCATATAACAGTTCGCTACTTGATAGCGACAGAGATCGATTGGGTGGTCTGTCGTCAGTTGCTCGTACACCAAAGGGGAAGTCTTCCCAAACTTGATGGCGGTATAACCACCATTGTTCTCCGGGAGTTTCTGCTTGATGATGTCAGCCTGAATCGTGACACCAAGATGGTTTGCTTGCCCCGTCAAATCGGCGGCGACGTGATAGTCTTGTTCCTGCTTGAAGGCAGGATTCCGCAGATAACACCACAGAATCGTGGCCATTCCCAAGTCGTGGGCCGCAGAAAATGCCTCGGCAACTTCGACGATCTGTCGTCGCGATTCTGGTGAGCCGAAATAGATCGTTGCACCGACAGCGGTGGCTCCCATATCGTAAGCGCGCTGAACCGTACCGAACATGATCTGATCGAATGCGTTTGGATATGTGAGGAATTCGTTGTGGTTGATCTTTACGATGAATGGAATCAGGTGTGCGTAACGCCGTGAACACGCGCCGAGCACGCCATACGTGGACGCGACCGCATTGCAACCGCCTTCTATCGCGAGTCGGACGATGTTCTCCGGATCAAAGTAGATCGGATTTGGTGCAAAGGATGCACCAGCCGAGTGCTCGATGCCTTGATCTACCGGCAAGATCGAAACGTATCCAGTGTTCTGGAGACGCCCATGCCCAATGATTCGTTGCAGATTTGCGAGCACGCGAGGGTTTCGATCGCTAAGTGCAAAATCACGAGTGACAACATTTGCGTCAGGTAGATGCAACGCTTCCTTGGGAACGGTCATGCATTGATGATTGAGCAGCGAGTCCGCTTCTTCACCGAGCAGATTAACAATTCGATTCATCATGGTTAAAGTCCTTACCTGTTTTGGAATACGAGTAAGGTTTGCCGCAATGCAAAGACCATACCACCGATGAAAGCTCGATTAGGACTGTTCCGGGATCGTGTCAGCAAACCCGGATGTGAGCGATAGAATCAGTAGTCTGTGCGCGGGTGCGCGCGCCATGCAGCACAAATGTCGCAAAATAGTCGATTCGGTACGAGGCGGTCGCCCAGATGACGAGCCTCCCACCTCGAGTTCAAGTCATTTCGGCTCGATAAGGTCGCCGGTGACCAGATCCCAAGAGCACGCTCACTCGATTGTTCGTAGTTGTATATTGCCGATGTTCGAGCGTCTGGTAACTGACGCGGCACGAGCATTGCATTTGTTTGCGTCTGAGGAGTCGCGCGATGTTTGAAATTGTCACGGCCCGCTGGCTGGCGGAAAACTTGAAGAAGTTTGAGATTCGTGCTCCCAGGATTGCTGCCAAGCAACAGGCGGGACAATTCGTCATTCTGCGCGTGCATGACCATGGCGAGCGGATTCCTTTGACAATTGCAGCCGGAGACGCTGTGGCGGGCACGATTACGCTGATCGTGCAAGGTGTCGGCAAAACCACGCAGTTAATGAACTCGCTCGAGGCCGGGCAAGTGCTACGCGATGTAGCTGGGCCGCTCGGTTTGCCTTCAGAAGTGCGAAACTACGGAACAGTCGTCGTCGTCGGTGGCGGTGTTGGGTCGGCAATCGCCTGGCCTACCGCGAGAGCATTGAAGTGCGCGGGCAATCGCGTGCTCACTATTCTCGGTGCGCGCAGTCAAGACTTAGTCGTACTCGAAGATGAATTACGCCAGGTCAGCGACGAATTGTTTGTGATGACCGACGATGGCAGTTGCGGAGAGCGGGGCCTCGTTACCGACAAGTTGAAACAGCTTGTGCAAAACGAACAGCGAATCGACCTTGTGTTGGCGATTGGTCCGATTCCCATGATGCGTGCCGTGGCCGAGGTGACTCGACCGCGGGGAATTCGTACAACTGTCAGCTTGAACTCGATCATGGTAGATGGCACTGGTATGTGCGGCGGCTGTCGCGTTTTGGTGGGCGGTGAAACAAAGTTCGCCTGCGTAGACGGCCCAGAGTTTGATGCTCATCTGGTCGACTTCACAGTACTCGCGCAACGCAACGCGATGTACCGCGACGCTGAGCATGATGCGTTAGAACGCTTTCAGAACCAACCGCAGCGAGACCTTCAACGAGTCGATCATCAGTGTCGCTTAATCGACAAACATCCGGAACTGCAACAAAGGACATGACAAACCCATTGACTCCGAAAGAACGCGTCAAGATTCCTCGGCAAGAGATGCTTGCTCAGCCGCCGGAGGTGCGTCGACATGACTTTGACGAAGTGAACTTGGGCCTTTCCATCGTCCAAGCGCATTCGGAGGCGGCGCGATGTTTGGAGTGTAGCCACCCGCACTGTGTCGAAGGTTGCCCGGTGGGAGTGAAGGTGAAGGAATTCATCGAGTTAGTTCACGATGGTGACTATTTAGGGGCCGCGGCCAAAATTCGAGAAGACAATGTCCTGCCTGCGGTGACAGGCAGAGTGTGTCCGCAAGAACATCAATGTGAGGGAAGCTGCATTCTGGGCAAGCGATTCGCACCACTTGGAATTGGTTACTTGGAGCGCTTCGTTGCGGATTACGAGAGATCGCAAGGCAAGATCGCGTTGCCGCCTCAGGCACCACCGACGGGAAAGCGGGTAGCGATCATTGGGAGCGGACCAGCGGGGCTGAGTGCGGCGGGCGATCTCGTGCTGCGAGGTCACGAAGCAACTGTCTTCGAAGCACTCCACGAACCGGGTGGCGTCCTGTTGTATGGTATTCCCGAATTCCGCTTGCCGAAGGCGATTGTTCGACAAGAGATCGAAAACATGCGGGCGATGGGCGTGAACTTCGAGACCAATGTCGTGATTGGCAAAACGATTACGATCGACGAATTGTTGGAACAGGAAGGCTTTCACGCAGTATTCATTGCCACGGGAGCTGGGTTGCCAAAGTTTCTGGGCGTACCTGGCGAACATCTCGCGGGTGTCTACTCGGCAAACGAATTTCTGACGCGCGTAAACCTGATGCGCGCGAATGAGTTTCCTGATTACGACGAGCCTGTTTACGATTGCCGCGATCGCATTGTGGCGGTGGTAGGTGGCGGCAATACGGCGATGGATGCGGTTCGGACAGCACTTCGCCTTGAAGCCCGGCGTGCTTTGCTGTTGTACCGTCGAACGGAAACCGAGATGCCCGCGCGAGTGGAGGAGATTCATCATGCCAAGGAAGAAGGCGTCGAGATTGTCACGCTGACAGTTCCCATCGAGTTTATCGGAAACGAATCAGGAGTTTTGAAAGCAGCACGCTGCCAAAAGTTGGAATTGGGCGTACCCGATGCCTCGGGACGTCGGTCTCCCGTTGCCATTCCAGGCGAGGAATACGAACTGCCGATAGACATGGCGGTTATCGCGCTGGGGACGGGAGCAAACCCGCTGGTTCAATCGGCAACACCTGACTTGGAGACGAATGCACAAGGCTACATTGTTGCGGATGAACAAACGCTTCGTACGTCTAAAGACGGCGTCTTCGCGGGCGGAGACATCGTGACTGGGGGCGCGACGGTAATCCTGGCGATGGGAGCTGGACGCCAAGCCGCTCGCGCAATTCATGAGTACCTCTCAACGCTTGACAAATGCGTTAAGGGAGTCGAATAGAGAACAACGAATGCGTAAAAAGCCTCCACTCGTCCGTGACTGCATGACTCATCTGCCTATTGAGGCAGAGCGATGCGAGACAGTGGCCGATGCTACGCGTTTGATGCGAGCAAATGGCGTTCATCATCTGCCAATCATGAATGGTTCTCGTCTGACAGGGATTCTTTCTGAGCGTGATATCTTGACGGCGCGAGTTCGTTGGGGTGACGCCGCCGACACGAAGCCGCTTGAGGAAATCTGCCAACATGACGTGCGTATCGCGAGTCCCACAACGCCGATCGACGAAATCATCACGGATATGTTGGCTGGGCAAATTGGATGTATCGTTATTGTCGATGGAGGCTTCGTCGTCGGGATGTTCACAACGACGGATGCGCTTCGGTTGCTAGCCGATCTGTTTTCAAGATAGACAGGATGGAGAGTGAGAGATGCGAACAATCTTGGTGGGATTGGACGGTTCACAAGACTGTGCGTCTGCCGTCGATTTGGGAATTAAATGGGCGAAGCGCTTCGAGTGTTTGCTCATCGGGATCGGCGTGGTGGACGAGCCCGCGATTCGCGGCTGCTCGCCGGAAGGACATATTAGTCCTTCGTATCAGGTGGCTTACGATCAGTTGTTGAAGGAGTCGCGCCACCAAGTAGAACAAGCTCTGGAACATTTCGCGATTCGCTGTAGCGATGAATGTATTGCGTTCAAGCTCCTCGAGGATGAAGGGCAGCCATGTGAGCGTATTCTCACGGAGTTGCAACGCTATGACTTGCTGATTCTGGGCTGCAAAACGCATTTCGCTCATGCCAGTGCTGATCACCCTTGCGACACGCTCGGGAAAGTGTTGCGAGCCGCGTCGCGACCTGTGGTCGTAACACCGAGGACACTATCGATCGATGACGCCAGCGGGGTCATCGTCGCGTACGACGGTAGCGTCCAAGCGTCGAGGGCGCTGCAGACTTTTCTTGCCACCGGTCTTGCAGCTGTGTGCCAACCGATTCAGATTGTTTCGGTGCATCCAAGTTCTACCGTTGAAGCTGCAAGAACGGCCGATCGAGCCTCTGAGTTTTGCGGTTTCACAATATAAAAGCAAGTGTTGTCCCGTTAGTGGGTAGTCTGGCGAGCCAAGAATTCCTGGCCTATGCCCGAGAGTGTAACGCCGAACTCATCGTGATGGGGGCCTACGGCCAGGCACGCGTGAAGGAGTTCTTTTTCGGTTCCGCAACATGCACGGCATTGCAACAAAGCCTCGTACCTTTATTTCTGTTCCACTAGCCTCGCTATCTCACACGGCTGCATTTGTACGGGCGCAGTTGTAACAGTTTGGTTCGTCAACTTCATCGAGTGCAGCAGGTGTTACGGTTAGCGACGCGTCCATTTTCCCGTGGATATAGGTCCCGCCGCGCTCTGCGAATCGCAGTTCTCATGAAGTGCAACACATCTAAATCGGAAGAGATAACGCCTCGTTGCTGATATTCAACAACCCAGTGTGTCAGTCGAATGTCGTGGCTTCCACCCGGCAGTTCATCAAGACGTGCCGCTACAACAGAGCGATAAACTACGAATCGACGGACCAACAGCACCAAGCCGAAACAAGCAGACGCGATCAACGACCTTCCCCAAAAAAACGCAGGTATGCGATACTACAATCGGCCACAAGTCTCGGCGAACTGAGCTGCGAATTCAGGAGTAGGCTCCGCCGAGACAAACGCCGCGCCGCTCAAATCGCCTTCGTTCTGCACGAGAACCGACAACTCCAACATTCGCCGGCTGTCGCGACGCTCTCTCCGATCGTACGTATGCCGGTGCATAACTTTCCTGGAACCAATGACCAGCATCAGTCGCCACAACGACGGAGCGACTTTAACGCATTGCTCGGATGGCTAAAGGCATCCGAACGCTAAATGCGATACACGGTCTCCTAGCTTCGAATGTTTTGTGTTATTTGAAATTGCGACGCTGGACGACAACTGGCGCATTGGGCCCGAAGTCGGGGCTCCGAAGAATCGAAGACCGGAAGGCTTGGAAGATTGCAGTGCCTGTATGGTGATCTGTTGCTGACTCGCAACGCGGAACCAGCCGTCTGTGACCGACTGTTCTTGGCACCGCCTCAAGCGGGGCAGTGAGCCGGTTACGATCGGTTCGAGTTCATATGGCAATTCTGACCATCGCGGTTGTCCGCATTCTCCCGACGGCACAGTTCGTACGAATCAGTCGGGGAGCGTAAGCCGAGTTTCGCCGCCGGCATTTCGAATTGGCGAAAACTGTGCCCTAGACTTGTAGTGATTACGGGGAGTGATTCACCAGTCGGCACGAACAGCGCGCGCGACCGGACCCTCGCCGTGAGACATTGCTTCGTCTTCATTCCGAGGAAATTCACCGATGTATTCACTGGCACGCTTCTTAGCTTTCACGTCGATGGCAGTATCTGGACTGTGCTGGGTGCACCCTGGACGAGCGACCGAGTTGGTTCCGCAAAAGTCCGGTGTAGCTCAAAAATCGGGGCCCGCTCAAAAGGCTTGCGAGATGCGGTGGGAGTGGATCACCAAAACATGCACGCGTACTGTGTACGAAAACGTCACAGAAACGAGAGAAAAAACCGTCTACGACACGCACTACGACACCCAGACGGTTCAAGATGCGCATCGCATCGCCGAGACACATTACCGACAAGAAGACTTCAGCTATCAGGTTCCCTATTACGAGACGGTGACGCATGAGGTTCCGTATACCGTGAACCGGCCGATCTACGAGACTCGCAGCCGGGACGTGAATTACATTTCCTACACGTCCGTTCCTGAAACTCGCACCCGCCACGTTCCCTACACCACTTACCATACCGTCGAAGAAACTCGCACGCGCTCCGTTCCCTACACTGTTCCCCGCGTCGTCCCATATACAAAAACGATCGATATTCACACCGGCTGTTGGGAGACTCATATCGAGGAACACCCCGGCCCGGTCATTCAGAAGTGCGCCCAGGAGTCGGGCTGTTGGCAATGGGACCCCTGCCGTTGCTGCTGTGTTTTCATCCCCGGCAAATGCCACACGGTTGAAGTACAGTGCCCGCCGGTGAAGGTCTGTAAGCGCGTTTGGGTTCCCCGCGTCGAGCAAAAGGTTGTCGAGTGCACAAAAGTCGTCTACGACACGCACATGCAACAAGTCCCGTACACGGTATCGCGGCTCGTTCCCGAAACGCATTCGCGCGAAGAGACTTATACGATTAATCGCCTCGTCCCGGTGACGAACACGCACACGGTGTTTTATCAAGTGGCAAAATTTGTCCCCGAGCAGCATACCCGCACCGTCACTCAGCTTGTCAAGCGGATGACAACGGAGACGGGAACCCGCACCGTGCCCTATACGGTGTGGAACGAAGTTCCGAGCGAGCGGACAGTCACGATCCCCCGTATCGTACCACGGACCGTCACCTACACAGTAACGAAATGCGTGCCGCACACCGAAACGTACGAGGTGAAAGTGTGCGTCTGCCGACCGGTCTCGTCAGCCGTGGACGCTACCCAGAAGCTCGATCTGCCCGAGACCCAATCTGGCACTGTTGCTGAGTCCGCGCAGACGCCCACGGACGACGTCACGCTGACGTCTCTCGATCCACAGTTACCTGCTGACGCCGCTACGCCTGTCGATCCGCAACAGCAATATCGGGCGGGGCTGGAAAAGTACTATCGAGGCGACTTTCCGGCCGCTCTGATCGCCTTTGAGCTAGCATCGGAACTTGATCAGGCGAACGCCAAGTACGCGTACTTCTGGGCGCTCGCGGCCTATCAATCGGGCGACAGGGAGGAAGCGGAACGGGCTGTCACATTTGCCATAGGACGCGAGAAGAACGCTCCGATTTCCAATTGGGGCACTGTGATGGAACGCGTCCAAGGCAGCGCTCGGCTGTGGCTCGAAAAATCACGTCAAGACGCCAAGACAGCGGCAAATCGCTCGTAAGCTCAGTCGGCAATTCGCCATAAACTAGATATCCGCAACGGCTTCGGCAAATTGGAACAAGTGAATCGGCGAGTTGTTTCCGTCGTCCTGACTTTTTTTCCAAACTGTCGCCCGTTGTCGTCGCAACACGCGAGTTGGCGGACGTGTGTAGAGTTGGAAGTAGATGTCGCTCGCGCGATGGCCGTGACGGCTTGCGGTTTCGCCAACCGACAGTAGCGTCGCCATCCGCCTCGCACCGGTGTCGCTGCGTTCACCATACGTGATCTTGCGAAGTGCAACTAACGGACGCAAAGCCCGCTCTGCCAAGTTGTTCGTCGTTGAAAATCGTGGATCGTCCGAGAGCACCAGCCACTCGCCCGAGTCTCCCACTAACCGTGTCTGCAACGTGATCGCTTTTTCACGACTCACGTCGCACGTTTCCAAACGAGATACGTCCTCGCGGAACAAGCCTTCTCCGCTCTTTTCTCCTTGCGGCTGAACTTCTTCTCGCAACGACGACGATGGAAGTTGCAGGCACGTTTAACGAACTGCTTGATGGTTTCAAAGAACGCAAAGTCGATCGAGACGGCCTATCTGGGGCACTTGTTCCGAAGTACTTCGGCGCACCTCACCAATGAACGAACTACCGAGGGCACTTCCTTCGTAGAAGAAATAGAGACGGCACGGTCTCCAAAGGAGGTGCGAGATGTCAACCGTTATGAAGCAGCGTGTTGGTCCGGTGACTCCGTCACCAACCAAGTCACTACAGACTCACAAACAAGTTCAGCATGATCGTTGGACAGCGATTGTCGTTTTGGCTTTGATGGCGGCGCTGATGGGGTTCATCATCTGGCTTGCCAGTCAGGGTGGGGGCGTCGAACCCGAGGGAATTTACTTTTGGCCAATGATGCCGTGAAATCCTCGACGCTGACCTAGAGCGATGACACGATCGATTTGAACTCCTCTGAGTCGTATACTCGCAATGTATTCGTACGAACAAAGCCGTCGTGGGCGAGTTTGAGCAGGAATTTGGCGCCGGTGGCCTCGTCGGGTGCGTCAAAGATGACGGCTCTATCCGCACTGCCGACCGCCCAGTAAAGCAATTCGACTCTTCCACCGGCATCGGTGACGGATGTTTTGAAGTCCTCTGCACGCGTCAGAGATTCATTGATAGAACGAACACCTTGGTCAGTAAAGCTGATTAACGAAAGATAACGCGGCATCGTTCTTTCTCCCGTGAACAATAGTTTTCGACCGGATCGACGTTCTCGACAATTGAGGTTTCGTTTTAGATAAGGATCGATAGGCAACTTGCTATCTTTTTCGTACTCGCTCACACGTGCGTTTCTTGGAGCTGGCCGCGCGGCCACATTTGTACGCCTGCGACGCGCGCGGCAACCAATCGTCCACTTACCGCGAGGCCAGCGTGTCTCGTGGTTAGCAAAGGGCGCGCCAGCACACGCGTCAGTCATGCTATTGCGACGTTACGCCTCAGCTGGAGCAATTGGGAAGCGGCAGAGGGGCCTGCGTGCTTTGGGTACATCAAGCAGGTCCGTGATCGTTGTGTCACCAAAAGCAGCCTCGACCGAGGCTGCAGCATTATCGATTCGTTGATGCAGTGGACACAAGGACTTTCCATGAGATGGGAGGCCGAGTGGGCATTCGTGGATTCTGCGAATCGGGTCGATGGCGTTGATAACCTCTAACACCGTTAACTCCGTCGGCAATTGCTTCAATGTGAAGCCGCCATTCAGTCCACGCTGAGAGTTAACGATTCTCGCGCGACTGAGCCCTTGCATGACTTTCGCCAGATAGCCGGTTGGGACCTGTGTCGCTTCCGCAATCTGTACGTTTGTCCGCGGCGCGCCTTCTTGGTCCGCCAAGTAGACGACGGCGCGCAACGCATACTCTGCCGTCTGGGATATCATGTGTGGGGATCTCGCTGAAAACGCGATAAAAGGATATTGACATCCATTTTATGTGCAGTATATTCGGGACGTCAACCCCACCTGGAGGCCGCGCGGGTCTCGCCAGTATCGACAAGGAGCAGTCACATGGCTTCTGCTGTAACTCGTTTGCCACGAGGTTTTGATAGTGCGCAGGGCGTTGGCAGCTCACCGAGTCGAGCGAAAACTGGGCTTGGTCCTCGAATAACGCCAGCCGCGGAACGATCTTCGCGAGAGCAGTTGGTCGTTCACTTCCAGCGTCTACGCGACGAAACGCTACCGGAGATGGAGCGTATCGAAAGGATGCTAACTAGAGTTGCGATTGCTTATGGTCTGCAGTACTGCCATCTGGACGCAGTAGCAGAGAGCTTTCTCGCCCTCTCGCGGAATGTTAGAAGACAGTTGGTCGAAACGCGCAAAGCTGTGTTGAGCGATGATCTCTCCTCGCGCACGTTGAGCACGATCCGGAGTGAAACTGCAGGTAGTCTCAAACGATTTCGACACGTCATCACAAGTGACCTGACGTGCCAAGACGCGACTCCCATTTATCGCAGGCTCATCGACGCCCTAACTACATTCGAGACCCATGTCAGCCAAACTCTTGAGGTCGGTACCTAAGGAACACGGGAAAAACAGCTTCGCTATATCTTCTGCTAATCATCCCACGGAGTGTGATGGCTACTTTGGTTTCGCCGAAGTTATTTTTCCCGTGTTCCTAAGTAAGAGCGGCTGGTGGTAATCGGGCGCTCTCTCGGCGGAAATGCCTTGTAGTTGTCCGGCGTTACGGGGCTTTGCGGTTAAACGCGCAAGCAGACCGAAGCTCTCGGTCCTCGCTAACTAAACTTCTCTTCTTTGCAGGTAAGCCGACCAATTGGGAAAACTATATGCAATTGGGTAGCAGACTTAGCCAAGGGTATTGCTTGACGCCAAAGCAGCCAACCCGCTAATGTGCTCACGGAGCAAGCGAGTACTTGCACACGATTCAAGACGCCGGGCCTTCGTTCTTAGAGAAAGTGCAAATCGCCTGTCTTCGTAAGAATAGAGCAGTTCAGCCAAACATGGCTCAATTTCAATTGATCGACCAAAGGATGCCCGGATGGAGAAGGGTCGAGAAGAATCCGTAGTCAAAACCGGCGACCTTCCTCAATTCGGCCTCAGCGCGATGCTGTGGACAACATTTGTGGTCGCATTGGCATTTGGTTATCTGCGCCAATTCAATTTGCCAAGTCTGTACATCTCGGCTGGCGTCGTCATGATTGCCTCGGTACTCTTTGGTGCCCTGATTGGTTGGCCGTTTCATCGTATTGGCAGCGCAGCGTATTGGGCGGTCGTGATCGCGTCAGCGGCATTCTTGTCCGTTTCTGGTGACCTTAGAACTTCAACGATGTTTCGCATCGCCTGGTCCACCACTGGCGTGCTCTCAGGTGCAATTTGTGGGGCTGTTGCGCCGGGAAAGGTTTTTCGACGAGTCCTCCTAGGGGCGGTCGCAGGAGGCGGAGGCATGCTCGTATGCTCGATTGCAATGCCTCGCGATTTGGAGTGGCTGTTTGATTTGCTATGTGCACCGCTCGTTGGCGGATTGGTTGGTGTTCTGATCGAACTGGTTCTTTGGCTCGAACGTCAACGCTACTCGCCCCGCTATATCACTGCATCCTGGCTGCTGCTGGCAGTGATCATTGGAAATCTATTAGTGCCATTTGTTCTCGCCCGCTACTAACATATGGAAGTTGCCACGTAATTCTTGAAAGAGCAATCTGTCAAAGTGTCCCCAACAGTTGATTTGTCGGCAAGACCGGGCGTTGGTCCGCGGGCAAACGTGGGATGTTCGATTGCTTTGCAGTTTCATTCGCGTAGCTCCCAACGGCATCTCTGTAGAAGTGGCTGGACAGATCGAGTCGTTCTGCTGCGAATTGCTGTCGCTGTTCGGCTGTTAAGTGTGGCTTAATGGATGTCGCCACCACGTCAGTGGTCTCCCGAATCCATGCCCAAGCCCGACCGGCTTCCTGCTTCGTTTGCACACCGGCACTTTCGAAGGTCCACCCCGCCGCGCTAAACAGCATGAAGATCACTGCTCCGACGCCCATCACTTCAACCGTCACGGCTCGAATTGCCTGCCATATTAAACGCATCGTTGTACTCCCTTTTGGATGCAAGGCAGAACGCCTTGGAAGATATGTTGTAACCACTCCGTTCGCTACAATCTTACGCAAGGGTCGTGCCAATGCCACACGAGTGATCTGAGAGCGTGGGTGCAAGTGATTGCCATTTAAGGACTTGATTCGACCGAAACTGACGTAAGAGCGGATCCGGTAGAACTCCGCATTTGTAGAACTTACACCGACTAGCCGCAGCACGCGTTTTCAATATTGAATATTGTCCGATATGGTCCGGTCTCGGCCATCTCGTATCCGGTCCCTCACAGAATGGACTCAGATGTCTCCGTCGGCTCCAACTCGCGATGAACTCGCCAGCGATTACTTTGATCAGCTAGAATTTGATCCCTATCCAGTTCAAGAAGATGCGTTACTGAACTGGTTCGCGTCTGAGCAAGGAGTCCTAGTCTGTGCGCCAACGGGGACTGGCAAGACGCTGATTGCCGAGGCAGCTTTGTTCGAGGCGTTAAAAACGGGTAAGCGAGCTTACTACACGACTCCGTTGATTGCACTGACTGAGCAGAAGCTACAGGAGATGCAGACCGCTGCTGTGCGTTGGGGATTCAGCGAGGATGATATCGGCCTGGTGACGGGCAATCGACGAGTCAATCCTGACGCACCGATACTGGTCGTCGTGGCAGAGATTCTCTTCAATCGATTGCTTCATCGTGATCAGTTTGAGTTTGATAGTGTCTGCGCGGTTGTCATGGACGAGTTCCACAGTTTCAACGATCCAGAGCGCGGGATTGTGTGGGAGTTAACACTTGGCCTGCTCCCAGAACATGTCCGATTGCTGCTGCTGTCGGCAACGGTCGGGAATGCGTATGAGTTCACGAGTTGGTTGCGGCGAGCACATCGTCGCAACATCGAGTTAGTTCAGAGTGACGAACGAAAGGTTCCCTTAACCTATCACTGGGTGGGCGACGCATTGTTGACGGAACACTTGGAAGGGATGGCGGCGGGAGAGGAAGAGGCTCGCTATACGCCAGCGTTGGTGTTTTGTTTCAATCGCGAGCAGTGTTGGAACGTCGCTGAACAATTGAAGGGCAAGTCGTTGTTGCACGAAGGCCAGCAGAAGCGGCTCGTTGCCGAGATAGAACAATACGATTGGTCGAAGGGTGCAGGACCCAAATTGAAACAGGTCTTGCAGCGCGGTGTGGGGGTTCATCACGCAGGAGTATTGCCGAAGTATCGCCGCATTGTTGAGGAATTATTTCAGCAGAAGCTTTTGTCGGTGTGTGTTTGTACGGAGACACTGGCAGCCGGAATCAACTTGCCCGCCCGAAGTGTCGTAATCCCAGAATTGCTCAAAGGTCCACCCGAGAAAAAGCGACTAATCGATTCCAGTGCCGCGCATCAGATGTTTGGTCGCGCCGGACGACCTCAGTTCGACACACAGGGGCACGTCTTCGCGCTGGCTCATGAAGACGACGTGAAGTATCTGCGATGGAAGGAAAAGTACGATCAGATTCCCGATGACACAAAAGATCCTGGTCTTCGCAAGGCCAAGAAAGCCCTTAAGAAGAAGATGCCCAAGCGGCGCAGCAATCAGCAGTATTGGACGGAGCAGCAATTCGACCAACTTCGCAATGCGCCTTCTGGCAAACTCGCCAGCCGCGGTGCTTTGCCATGGCGTTTACTAGCTTACATGTTGGATGTTTCGCCCGACTTGGAGTTGATTCGTACTTTGATTGACAAGCGATTGCTGGAGGGTAAACAGTTCGAGAGTGGCCAAAAGACTCTCGATCGAATGCTTATGACACTTTGGACGGCTGGCTACGTGACGCTCGATCCGGAACCGCCAAAGGAGGACGAAACTTCTCATGCTTCACTTGAGATCACTCGCTCGCCTAGCGAGTTGCCCGTGGCGTCTGATGACGATACTGTAAATCCCTACCGGCCCAGGTTTGCACAGCCCACAGAATCCATGCGGCAACTGCTGAATTTTCGTGGTGTGAATCCATTGTACGGTGTCTTTTTACTGAATCATCTTGGCATTGCCGATCGCGCAGAGCGAATTCAGGCAATTGAGAGTATTTTGGAGATTCCCGGTTCGGTTGCACGTTTCGTCCGTGTGCCGAAACATGACGCAATGCCTCCAGGTCCGCTCGCCACAACAAGGTTGGACGTCCAGTTGTTAAAACTTGGCCTCGTAACTCTTGAACAACTTGGTGCCGCCGAAGATGAGGAGGATGACGAACCACGTCGCCGACGCGGCGATGGAATCTTCGAGGAGGAGCCGGTCTGGGTGTTGACGCTGGCTGAGAAACTCCGGCTACTGTTCGATCACGACTTTCCCGGTGTACATGATGTCCGTGTTGTTCCAGTGTGGGCGGCGGGCGAGTTGCTGGAGTTCGGCGGCGACTTCAACAACTTCATCACCAGCAAGGCACTGCAAAAGCAGGAAGGCGTCATTTTCAGACACATATTGCGAATGATTTTACTACTCGCCGAGTTCAAACAATTGTGCCCACCGGATACCGTCGAAGAAGAGTGGCGGGCCGAGATGGAGGATATTTCCAATCGCTTGACGGAATCGTGCCGCCAAATTGACCCCAGCAGCACGGATAAGATGCTCGAACAAGCCGAGCAGTCGACAGAAGTTCTTTAGCTTCGTAGAGTGTGACGCCGAGACACTCGCGCCCCCGGAAATTCGCGGGGGAAGTAACCAGGGATGACGAGTTCTGCGGACGATGCTCGGAAGTACTCTTGAGCTCGAAAAGGTCGGCGGTGAGCCTAATCCTGCCTGCGGCGCAATTGTTTTTGCTCGAGCATGGTTTCTTCGCGGACGATCGTTTCGATCGTTGATTGCCGAGTCTCGTCCGGAGGTTGCTTGACAGCGTCACTCAATGACTGAGCTGTACTACCTCGCTCGCGAATCTTCGCTTGCTTGTCTTCTTCCTTTCGTTTGGCGTGGGACATTCGTGCGTTGAGCACGGAGCGGAAGTTGAACGGAGTTGCCTGCCGTTCCGCGAGCGGTCGCAAGTACCGAACCACCTCGCGCGCGGTCTGCAATCGATTCTCGGGCCGTTTTGACATGAGCTTGGCGACGATTGCGGCAACCTGCCTCGGGATTTCGGGACGTATTTCCTGGACAGGTGTCGCTTTCCTCTTGAGGTGAGCCTTCAGCTTTTGAGCCGAAGTGTCGAAGGGAAAAGGAACTTTGCCTGTTAATGCGAAGTAGAAAGTACAACCCAAACTATAGATATCGGCGCGTGCGTCGACCTTATAGCTGTCGAGATACTGCTCCGGCGATATGTAGTCGGCTGTTCCAAGCCGATTCTGGCCAAATATCATCGCCATTGAAAACTCTTCATCGTTTTCGTCAATCATCGCGAGACCAAAGTCCAGAATCTTCGCCGTGCCATCCGCGCAAATCAAAATATTCTCTGGCTTGATGTCCCGATGTACCAGACCTTGCTCGTGAGCATACTGCAAACCTTCTGCAGTCTGCATAATGATGTCACATGCGTGCCCAATATCGAGTTTCTTCTTCATGAGCATGAACTCGAACAAGTTTACGCCGCGCACCAACTCCATCACGACGTAGGAGACGGGTCCGTAACGATCCTCCGCTTCACCCAGTTTGTGGCTGCGAACGATATTCGGATGATTGAGTTTCATTCCAGCTTGCGCTTCAAGCCGAAAGCGCGCTAGTGTGCCCGCCTCGTGTCGCGCTTCTTCGGGCAGCACCTTGAGCGCAACTCGCCAGTGCGTTTCCAGATCCTCCGCGATGTATACCCATCCCATGCCGCCACGCCCAAGAACTTCAATGATCTTGTACCCATCAATCACGAGACCACGGAACGAACCTTCTAACAGGCGGTCAGCCTGAAACCTCGTTAGGTAGCCATCCTCGACGAGAACATCCGCAATCTCTTGCTGTGTGGGATCGTCTAATTGGGCGGCCGTCAGCGCAGCGTCTTGGAGATCTGCGTGTGAAAGCAGATCGCTTCTCTTTAGAAGCGTCAGAAACTCACTTGTCGACTTGGAGACTTGCATAAATTGTCCGTCCGCACGTCGTGTGAGGACGACCGCCAAGGGCTCGACACAGGCGGTGCCGATCGTCACCGCCACGGCTCTATTCTAACAAGATCCAGCGACAACATGTACTAGCATCTTAAAGAATGTCACGGTGATCCGGGGCGCAGCTACCGGCTCCTGGGCAATTTCAATTCGGGTTTGCCGGCTTGAAACAGTTGTAGAGCGCTCTGCTTTGGCCTTGAGCAGCAACGGTCGACGCTGTGCGGAGGAGAGAGTCGCTCGACGCCAACGGCAAATGTTTCGTTCTCAGTCGGACACCTTGAACGCATGATCTGTGCCGCCAGGATGCGCCTTAGGCTGAAATTGCTCCCGCACAGATCCATGCGACAGACCATCACGGCGACGTGTGGGGGCCCGCAACAGTCGAACGAAGCGGAAATACTTCGACATCCACGCCTGGCGAGAAGTGTGCGAACTCTGGCGGTAATTTGGATGCCGGCAGACCAACCGCAGTGGCAAGTTCGTCGTGGACATCAAGCACTATCGCCTCAAACGCGGGGTAGGGCACGTGATGCACTTGACCTGTGTAGATGGTCCCAGCCCGTTCGACGAACAGCAGATAACGCTCCAGGAAAAAATGTTGAATTGTTCCCGCCGCCGACGGACTCAGTTGGTTGCCGACGCGGTATTGCACGAAGTGCATCGGCACTGCGTTTGGGCGACGCGTTTCATACTTGATGGTTTCATCAACATGCGAGGTATGGGCGGTTGCGTAGTAGTAAGGCAAGCTCCATCCGGTTCTCGCTCCGGTGACCGCCAGACGCGAATTGGCCTCGAGCGAGAAAAAGTAGATCCCGGGGCGACCATTGCAAACAACATATGTCCGAAGATTCGTTTCAAGAAAGCTGAGTGCGCATTTTTCCGGCCACCACCAGGGGCGAACACCTTCCATTCGGAAAGGAACGATACCGATATATGCTTTGTCCTCGTAAAGGTCCAACTCCATTCCAGCAGGAACCAGCGGTCGGAGTAGGTCGACCGGAACGGACCAATGCATAAACAGCAGCGAACGCCAACGCTGATATCCAGCGATCCTTCCTCGCGGTCGGCGAGTTGGTTCGATTCGATCCACCATCGAAAACCTTCAATGAGGCATTCAGTTTAGTCGGTTTCGTAGCGTACTTCGGCACGCACGCTACTCGTAACTAACCGCACTCGTCGCTTCTCTTTAACGGTCGATGCGAACTGCTTGCACCTTGAGCCAAGCATACAGAGTGTTGGCGATCTGATGATATCCACTTTCGTTCGGATGTACTCCGTTGTTTGCAGGATAGCCCCCAACGGGATCGAGGTTCAGCTCGGTGGGGATGACGAAGATTCGGTCGGCTTCACGATTGCCGTAGTGTTCGAGTTGTCGTTGAACAAGTCGATGCTGAATGCGCTTCCATCCCCAGCGGGTATAGCGATCTTGGTAGTTAGCCTCGAATGCTGCCTGTCGCGAGTTCGGCGGGGTCGTTAAGCAAACTGCCAACTTTGCATCTGGGGCGGCGTTTCTGAAGGCGGCTAGAAGTGTGTCCGCGCTCCGAAACATTCCGTCAATTCTCGTATCAATCGCGTCCGGATCGTTGGGATTCGCGCTGAAGCAGTCATTAATTCCGAGCAGGAACGTGACAACGTCGGGCAACTCGCCATGGCATTCTTCGTCGAAGTATCGAGCGACGTTAAGGCTAGGATCGCCGTTACTCCCGACAAAAACGAAGGGGCTACTTCGCTTTCGATAAGTTCCGTCGGGGTGGGGTTCATACTGAGCGACAAATCGTTGCCACGTCCATCCACCGTAACCTTCGTGGGCGACGCCTTGCTTCGCACTGCTTGGCATGTGCGTTCCCATTAGCGTTAGCTGCGGGTTGTTCTCTGTTGAGAACAATCGCACGAGTTTATTGGGATAGGCACTCGCGTGCGTTAGGCTGTCACCAACGATCAGCAGCCGTAAGGACGTACCCTTGCCAGAATCGGGCATCGCAACTTTCACAAGAGTCATCGCTGTGTCGACGACTTGCCCGTCGATGTCCCTTACGTTTACTGTCATTGAATGCTCACCGCATGCGTTGTCATCCGGCGTGGTGGTCCAGCGTGCTGCTTCCTGAATGCCGAGGTCACAGGCGACCTCGAAGCGATAGGTCTGTGGTGATTGCGTGAGCACGATGTTGTCGAAATAGATATTCATCTCCTGGCCGGGAACCGCGTAGACGACTGGCGGCAAAGTCAGCTGAAGATCCTCCGCGCGGATACTTGTCGCACCAAGCGAGCAAACCGCTACGAACGCACTGATGCACAATAACTGACGCTGGATTGCGGACGACATCATTTTCCGGCTCCGTCATCGACCAGAGTTCGGTTGAGTTGTCATGCCTCAACCGATTCAATTGAGAATTGTTGAAGACTAGTTGAGCGTGTTACTCATTTGTAAGCGATCGCTCGTTGCCTTTGCCGTCGCGCAAGAACGGTTCACGAACTTGCTCGCCCTGCGCAGCTTTGATTTCTCGAATCCATATGTTGCGGAAGCGAACTGGGTTACCGTGATCTTGCAAGCGGAGCGGCAGTCGATCTGCGTGCTTGTTGTACTGCGGTGGACGTGTGAACGGCGTGTCGCCTTTTAGCTCAAAGTGATTTTGTATCAAGATGCCGTTGTGCAACGCCGTAATGTATGCAGGCGACTTCAACGACCCATCTTCATTGAATCTTGGAGCGGTCCAAATAATGTCATAGACGTTCCACTCTCCGGGTGGACGCATTGCGTTTACTTGGGGTGGAGTCTGTTTGTAAATGGCACCGGCTTGGCCGTCATAGTAAGTTTCGTTGTCGTGCGAATCGAGCACTTGGATCTCGTAGGTGTCCATCAAAAAGACGCCACTGTTTCCGCGGCCCTGGCCACTCCCCTTGGCAGGAACTGGAGCAGACCACTCGATGTGCAATTGACAGTCACCAAATGATTCTTTCGTGCGGGCGTCGCCTTTGCCGCTGACCATAACGCCGTCTTCAAGTTTCCAGTTGTCGACGTTCGCCCAGGCGGACAAATCCTGTCCATCAAATAATACGACCGCATCCGAAGGTACTCCGTTCTCGCCGACAGAAATAATCGCTGGCGGTTCCCATTTGATTCCGTTCAGATACTCGTCGGCGACAGCGAGAGACTGGCTGCTCGCGATGATCGCCACGACAATATAGACAAGCGGTTGGGCAGATTTCATGGTGCGAACTCCTCAATGGGCGGTCCTTAATTAGCAGGAAAACGCCCAGTTTAACCTCCGTCGCGGGAGGATGCGCCCTCGTACCAAGAAAAAGCAAACGCCCCCGGATCTCGGAGCCAAGCAGAGTGGCATTCCTGGGGCCGGGGGCGTTTATTCTGAACCGTCGGAAGAACTTGAAACTTTAGTATTGGCCGTATGGCGAACAACCAGGGCGAGTCTGGATTGGGTAAGTTCCGTATTGAATCGTTCTGGGCTGCGCCCCGTAGCTGTATGGCAAGCTGCGGTAGCCCTGTGTGTACTGCGGCGAATTGGCCCTCGTTGCATGTGCCACTCGGTGTTCCAATGTGTCGAGGTAAGCAGCACGTTCTAGTTCCTGGTGCAACCTCACGTCTTGGCGATAAGTCAGAGGCTGCTGATGCGCCGCTTGCGCAACGCGTTCCCGTTCGACGGCCAGATATTCAAGGTCGGCCAGATGCTGGGCATGGGCACGTTGTTCGGCCCGATGGTGAGCGTGATGATGGTTTCCGAAGATGCTATCAAGTAGCCGGCTGAAGTCGGAAGCATTGGCAGAGTTCGTGAAGCTGGTCAGCACGGCGACAGCAAAAAGACTGAGGGCGATACGTTTCATAAGATACTCCTCCCGGCGATTGAAAACTTGGGTGCGATAGGCGATCAAGTAGGTCGCCGTCCTGCGTTAACGCTCGTTCTTCATCGCAGAGGCCATGCCAAAGCTCGACATGTGCGGACTATGTGCTTCTGAGAAAACAGGTTAGAGCGAACTATCAAGCGACTGGCTGCAGATCAGGCGTGGGGATTGTCATCCGAATGACGACGCGTTGAGACGCTGTGAGATATCTGCGGTCCGGCGAGTCCGCTATCGATTCCGCCAAAACGATGGCATGAATAGGACCAGGATCGCAAAGATTTCGATTCGACCAATCATCATCAGCCAGACAAACAAGAACTTAGAGAGTGAGCTGAAATGCCCGTAATTCTGAGTTGCGCCGACCGTTCCTAGTCCGGGGCCGATGTTGTTGAGTGTGGAGGCAACACCGCTAGCACTGTCAATTAGCTTATGTTCGATATTTGTTCCCCACGTCGCATCCGGTTCTACCGCCACGACGAAGATCCAGCTGAATACGAAGATGACGAGAATCAAGCCGAAATAGACGAGTATGTTCTTTCTGAGATCGGGATCGTCTACCGACGTGCCACCCAAACGAAGCGGCCTTACCACGGAAGGATGAAAGGCTTGTTCGATTTCGAGCCGCATGATTTTAAGAAACAGGATGTGGCGGATGACCTTCAGACCGCCACCGGTGCTACCCGCACAACCGCCGACGAACATCAGCAAAAACAAGACACCGCGACCAAAACTGCTCCATTGGTCAAAGTCGTGAGTGCCAAATCCCGTCGTGGTAATGATAGCCACGACTTGAAACACCCCGTACCGAAACGCTTGTCCCACACTCTCAAAGTCGCCATGTTTCATCCCTGTCAAAACGATCAGCGCGGTCACGCCAAAGATCACCGCTAAATAAGCTCGCCACTCGATGTCCTCGAACAATCGTTTGATCTGCCCAAGAGCGACAAAGTAGAGCAGCGTGAAATTCGTGCCAGCGATGATCATGAACACCGTGACCGTATACTCGATGACAGGGCTGTCAAAGTGCCCAAGGCTTTTGTTCCACGTGCTAAACCCGCCAGTTGCCATCGTGCCAAAGGCATGACAGAGTGCGTCAAATATGCTGAGTCCCTGGAGGCACAAGATGATCGTGAGCACAAGATTCAGGATGCAGTAAATCGCGGCAAACGCCCAGGCGGTCTGTTGCATCCTGGCCTGCATGCCTTCCTTGCTAGGGCCTGGCATCTCCGCACGCATCATTGCCTTTCCAGCAGAACCCTGACCCAAAATCGCCACGAACAAGACGATGATGCCAAGACCGCCCAGGAAGTGTGTGCTACTTCGCCAGAATAACAGACAATGCGGTATGAGGACTGGATCTTCGAGATCGGAGATGACCGTAGCGCCCGTCGTGCTGAACCCTGACTGAGATTCAAAGAGTGAGTCGGCGATCCCCATCTTGATCCACCGCAGCCGAAAGTGATCGCCTCGCTCGTCGATCTCTGCTTCGTCTCCCGGAAACAGGATGGCCTCTTTCCAGTCGGGGTCGTTTCGGCGGAGTTCCTCGAGCAAAGCAATCGGACTACTGTCATCCAGAGCAGCGACCAGCGAATCAGGCGAAATCCCTTTCGCGCCCGCATCGTACAAGACCTGGATGACTTCGTGTTCTTCAGGCAATGGCCCCTTCGTATCCCAATGTCTCCAAAGGTAATTTTCCGCGTCAAATACTTGCCAAGTCGTATTGTCCGTTGCCAGTCGCACCGAAGGGCCGCGATACGTACCTCGCAACCAAAACGGGAGCGCGCCAAGCACGGTTGCCAAGATCCAACTGAGTCCGACAACTGCCATCGCTTCTTTACGGTACAAGCGAATTTCGGTCCCGCCTCCGTATCGGATTAGCAACCAACCGACTAGAAAACTGATCAGCATGCTCGCCACAAGTGAGAGGAACCCGCGAATTTCCACGAATTCGACAATGTCGGCTCCCTTGCGATGTCCGAGCAGCGGATGTGCCCAAGGCAAGCTGAAAACCATCATCGCGCCGATCAACATGGCGACGATACCAAGCAGCTTGCTGACGACCCGAAGATTCATGGTTGCTGCTTACCTGCCGTTGACGGTGAATTGCTTCATCGCTTCGTCGACCGACTCGTCGTCGATCAGAGCCACCACGACTTCGCCGGGGGTCAGTCGATCGTCTGCACCCGGTACACGCACGTACTCGTTTTGCATGACGGCAGCGATCAGGCATGAAGTGGGCAGTGGCAGATTTGCCAGCACATGTTCGGTGGCTAGAGCGCCTTCGAGCACTTCAATTTCATAGACACCGATACTCCCGCCGGTCAACGACATACGCGAGACAATCGGACCGCTGTTCAAGAACCCGAGCACTTGTTTCGCCATCACCTTTCGCGGGCTAACTGCAAGGTCGATGCCAAGTTTCCCCACGACTCCGGCATAGTCGGGTCGGCTGACGATCGCCATGACGTGTTTGGTTCCTGTGTCGCGTGCCTCGACGCAGGCCATGATGTTGCTTTCGTCGTCCCCGGTACATGCCACAAAGTAGTTTGCCGTACCGACACGCTCTTCTTCAAGGACACGACGCCGCGTGGCATCGGCCTTCACCACAGTCGTGCGATGCAAATGATTCGACAGATATTCGCAGCGTTCGGGCGATTCATCCATCAAGACAACCGCATAGTTTTCGTTCTCCAGTGTTCGAGCTAAGTGAAAACCCGTCTCGCCGCCGCCCGCAATGACCACACCTTGCTTCGCCACACGCTCCTTTTGAATCAATTCGTGTACCGTCTCGACGTCTTCACGGCGACCAATCAACGTGATCCGATCGCCAATCTCGATGGCATCCATCGCTCCGGCAATCCATGTCTTTTCACCGCGACAGATCGAACCGACGCGAACTCGTTTTGGTAACTTCAGGTCCCTTAATGGAACTCCCACGGCGTTGGTCTTCTGTCGAATGACGACCTCTTGAACCTCAAGCTCGCCACGAGCGAAGTTCTCGAGTACGACGGAACTCGGGTTGCGGATTCCTCGGGCGATCTCCATAGCCGAAAGGTGCTCAAGGCTCAGCATCCGGTCGATATTAAAGTGACGGTTGTAGTCGAACGTACTCAAGTCACGAAAAACGGAGGCGTAAACGCGAGCCAAGGCACGTCGGGCGCCCATCGCCTTGGCCATGCTCGCAGCAACAATGTTGACCTCGTCATCGCCGGTGACCGCCAGGCAGATATCAGCTCCCAATACGTCCGCTTGAAACAGAACACTCGATTGCGATGCGGAACCTGTAATCGCTCGCACGTCGAGTTCGTTGTTGATTTGGCGAGCGCGTTCAGCGCTGCGATCGACGACGGTGACACTGTGCCCGTGGTGGCACAGCAGGTCGGCGATCGATGTTCCGACCGTTCCGCCGCCCAAAATGACAATTCTCATGTCGTGTCGGTCTCGGCAGACGAGTCGACTGGACTCGATGGCCGGATCGTTCCTCCTTTGGTATTTAGCAACGCGTCGGCGATCAGCAAATCTTCTAAGATTCTCCCGCCGATAATGGTTTCGTCGATGATACGTGCCACATCGCAAAGCTGAACATTTCCGTACCAGATGCCCTGGGGATAGATCACCACTGTCGGACCGAACTCGCACTGATCAAGGCAACCGGCGTTGTTTGCTCGAACTAAAGGCGTTAGCCCGCGACGCTTTACTTCGGCTTTGAATGCGTTCCGTAATGCTTCCGTACCGGCGGGATCACAGCATCCTCGGGCATGGCCGGGACTACGCTGATTGCTGCAGATGAATATGTGGTGCGTGAATGCGGACATGGTTTCAAACGTGACAGAGCAGTCGGGGAGGAGCAGACTGCGAGTCGAGAAGCGGGCAAAGCTCGCCTCGAAGGAATAATCGATTTACACCGCCCACGAAATCAACATCAAGACGACAAAAATGATCGCCATGAAGCCGCCAATCCACACGGCTGCGCGCAGCGCGTTGTTCAGAATCGGCCCCATTAACTCATGACGAGTCGCACCGTAAACCAAACTCACGGAGACGACCAGCGGCAAGGCATACCACAAACGATTCGTGTCGGCGACGGATGCTAATAGTTCGATCATGACATTGCTTTCTCCGTAGCAGCTTGAGATTCAAACTTCTCAAATCTCCAAAGACTTTAGAAGCTTGACCACGAGCGAAATTCGCTATGAACCGCTTTGATCATCCGGTGGTGGCTTGTCAGACTGCTCTTCCGAGGTGACCACCATAGGACCTGCATACGCATCGTAAATCGCCAGTACGTTCAATAGGCCAGCGATCATGGTGTATAGCGTGCCAAGCTCAAAGAATGAGTGGTACTTGAGGTGCCACTGCGACAATTCATCGTCGGGCGATTCGTAGTTGACTACATTTTTTGGTGGAGCCATCCAGCCATCAAACAGCGGATCCTGACCTTTCTTTGCACGTCGGCTCTGTATAATCGCGGGCAGCGCTGGTGTGCCAACACCCAACTGACAGAAGTACTGCCAGCGGTGATCGTCCTTTGCCCAAGAAGCGTAGACGACATGGCCTTCGCCCAGGCTGAGGCCAAAAAACCACGTTGCCAAAATGCAAACCATAAAGAGGATGCCTTTGGCGTAGCGGCGTTGATAGATGTGCCCAGCACCGGGACAGATCCACGCCCATACCGCAGCCACCGCTGGGTTACGCAGATCGACCTCGATCATATCGTCACTCGCTGGCGTACCGTCTTCGGTCGGCATCGCCGATCCTCCAGATCATGTCGGACTTCAAAACGCCCATTCTAGTCAAGTTGGAACCGCAAGCTAGGTCACATTGATAGCGTTTCGCTGGCAGCAATAGGGCTGTATTCGCAAGAAATCCAGGTATATTGCGGCGGGTTGCCATAAGCGTGGCCGGATCAAGCAGGTGCCTCGCCGCATGGTCCTTCGCTAGTTGTCTCACGACTCAAACTTGTCCCGCACAGAACTCAATGAGCCGACGATACTTTGCTGATTCGCCGATCACCGGTCAAAACGCTCGACTCACGGGGCAAGAGGCACAACATTTGAGTAAAGTCATGCGCGCGCAAATCGGCGACGACTTGATTGTATTTGACGGAGGTGGAGCCGAATTCGCTGCGCGCGTCGAGAGGGTAAGTCGCTCGGAAGTTGAACTTTCAATCATGGAACGATACGAGATCGATCGCGAACTCTCGTTCCGTTTGAGCTTCGGAGTTGCGTTGCCGAAAGGAGACCGTCAGCGCTGGTTGGTGGAAAAACTTGTCGAGCTTGGCGTGTCTCAGTTAGTTCCTTTAGTCACATCGCGCAGTGTCGCTCAACCTTGCGGTAATGCCATCGAGCGGTTGCGTCGCGCGGTGGTCGAAGCGTCGAAGCAGTGCGGACGCAATCGGCTGATGGCGATAGGCGATCCATGTTCGTTCGATGCATTTCTGGCTGAGGCGTCGGGGACGCGGGTGAGGCTACTTGCGCACCCAGCGACTACTTCCGAAACCATGTTGCGAGCGAATTCGCCTGGCGAGGATGAGGATGTGGCCGTAATTATTGGGCCGGAAGGCGGCTTTACCGATGAAGAAGTGGCACGGTCCCAGGAACATGAGTGGCGCACGATTTCGCTGGGCCCTCGCGTACTCCGTACCGAGACGGCGGCCGTTGCAATTGCAGCCGTGTTTGCCGTGCCCTCCAGTGTAAGCCGTTGATAGGCGGAGACGGCTTTTGGTTGCAAATCGAAGGCAACGCCATTATCGTGTGGGCTGCCATCCGCAAAGGAATGCGAGGTGGCAGACTCCCTCCATCCCCGCCCACCTCAACCGACATCGTCAGGAGTTGTTCGATGCCCTCGCAGATTAGTCGTCGCCGATTCGTACAATCCGCTGCCTTGTCCGTTGCCGGTGGATACTTGGTTAATCCCACGCAGGCGCAACAAACAGATTCGCCAAACGAGCGACTAAACATCGCTTGTGTAGGGGCTACCGGACGAGCGGGAGCAGACATCGCCGGTGTTTCATCGCAAAACATTATTGCGATCGCCGATGTCGATGCGGATCTTCTCGAAAAGGGTAGCGCGAAGTATCCGTCAGCCAACAAGTATCGCGACTTTCGAGTAATGCTGGAGAAAGAAGCCGACAAAATCGATGCCGTCGTTGTGGGATCGACCGATCACACTCATGCACCGGCTGCTGCCATGGCGATGCGGATGAAGAAACACTGCTACTGTGAAAAGCCGCTCACACATACGGTGTACGAGGCGAGAGTGCTGGCAGGCTTGGCGAAAGAGAACCATCTCGTCACGCAAATGGGGACGCAAATCCACTCGATGGATAATTACCGGCGCGTAGTCGAACTCGTGGAGACAGGAGCAATTGGACCGATCCGAGAAGTGCATGTGTGGGCCAGTGCCGTTTATACGGGCGGCAAGTTCACGACGAACACTTCAGCGCCGAAGAATCTAGATTGGGATCTGTGGCTTGGGCCGGCCGTCGAGCGACCGTACAGCGAAGGCGTGCATCCTTTTAATTGGCGACGATTCTGGGACTACGGCACCGGAGCGTTAGGTGACTTTGGTTGCCATTACATGGATCTGGTGCATTGGGCCTTGAAGCTGCGCAACCCCACTTCGGTGTCGGCTCAAGGACCTGAGTATGATCCTGTAAGCACTCCCGCATGGTGCGTCGTAGACTATGAATATCCCGCGCGCGGCGATCTGCCCCCGGTTAAATTGACCTGGTACGATAGCGGCAAGAAGCCCTCGCAACTGGAATCAATCATCAAACGCCAGCCGCTTGATCAAAACGGCAAACCGATGAATGCAGGCAGTGGGCAACTGTTCGTCGGCGAGAAAGGAATGATCCTTTCCAATTACACGCAACGGAGCTTTGTTCCCGCCGAAGACTTCTCGGATTTCAGGGCCCCTGACCCGTATATCCCGGAGTCACTCGGCCATCACGAGGAGTGGCTGAATGCGATCAAGAGTGGTGGTCCGACGACGTGTAACTTCGATTATTCAGGTGCCCTGACCGAATCAGTCTTGCTAGGGACGGTTGCCTATCGCTCGGGTGAAAAGGTCGAGTGGGACTCGGCGAACCTCAAGGTCACCAATTCTGAGAAGGCTCAACAGTTTGTCCATAAGGAGTATCGCAAGGGTTGGACGCTGTAGTGCCATTCGAGTAATTCTAAATCAACAACCAACTATGGGAGAGTTCTCATGTCTGATTCGATTACCCGCCGTCACTTCATTGGGAGCACAGCCGCGAGTACCGCTGCTGTAGGTCTTGGCTTTTCCAGTTTGAAAGCGCTGGCCGAATCTTCACCAAACGAGAAAGTGGTTGTTGGCGTCATGGGCCTGAGTCGAGGCTCAGCATTGGCTGCTGGATTTGCCAAGTTGCCCAACGTCGAAGTGAAGTACTTATGCGACGTTGACCAAGACCGCATCCCTGCATTGACGAAGCGAATCGAAGAGACATCTGGCAAAGCGCCGGAAGGCATCACGGACTTTCGCCGAATTCTCGACGACAAGAGCGTTGATGCCTTAGTTTGCGCTGCGCCCAATCATTGGCATGCACCTGCTACGATTCTCGGTTGCGCTGCGGGAAAACACGTCTACGTCGAGAAACCTTGCAGCCACAATCCTCACGAAGGTGAGTTGATGGTGGCGGCGGCTCGCAAGCACAATCGCGCCGTACAAATGGGCTCGCAACGCCGAAGTGGTGACGGCTGGCAGGAGGCGATTCAAAAGCTGCACGAAGGTGCAATTGGGCGAATCTATCTCGTCCGCAGTTGGTACACGAACGCTCGCGGTACGATCGGGACAGGGAAAGTCGTCGATGTGCCAGCGAACCTCGACTACGATCTGTGGCAGGGCCCCGCGCCGCGTCGACCGTACCTGGATAACGTCGTACATTACAACTGGCATTGGCGATGGCATTGGGGCAACGGCGAGCTTGGAAACAATGGCGTTCACACGTTGGATGTCGCCCGCTGGGGATTGAATGTTGACTTCCCAACACGTGTGACTTCCAGCGGCGGTCGTTATCACTGGCAAGACGATCAGGAAACGCCTGACACGCACACCGTCTGTTTCGAGTTTAGCGACAAACGTCAAATCACCTGGGAGGGATTGAGCTGCAATAAACATCGCGCCGGGTTTGTTACCTTTTTCGGCGACGGTGGCACGATGGAGATCGATAGTAACGGCTCCTACGTACAGTACGATGAAGGCGACAAACTAGTCGCGGAGGGCAAAGGGCCGAACCGAGGCGATGACGAGCATCTCGCCAATTTCGTGGCTGCGATTCGCAACGACAAGCCGCTCGATCTAAATGCCGAAATCGAAAAAGGGCACCGCAGCACAATGCTTTGCCACCTGGGCAACATCGCCCAGAGAACAGGTGTGACATTGACTTGCGACCCAAGCAACGGCCACATTATCGGCAACGACGCCGCGATGGCGTTATGGGCACGTGAGTACGAATCCGGCTGGGAGCCGCAGGTGTAATCGGCGCCATTCTCGAATTCAGTTGCTCCAGCTTCTTGTAGACCGATCGAGACAGGAAGTCAAGTTGCCGGCTGCGCGGTGAAGCACGGTCGGAATGTCCTCAATCGCACACAGTTGCGGGCATCACCGTAGGACATCCCGCACAGAAGCCACAATTTCCGAGCGGTAACTTCAGGCGGCAACACCCCGTGGGCAAAGTGTGCTCAACGGCGCGCCAAATGCTCTCTCGTTTTTCCCCGGATAGGCTCACCCGCCGGTTAGTCCCGCCCGCCAGCGTGCTCACGCAAAAAGGAGACAATCTTATGGTCGCCACCTTCTCGCCCGCACCAACCTCTCTTCAGTCGTCGGATCCGAGGTCTCAACTCGGCTGGCTGCCAAATCTCGCGCGACGGCTGCACGAGTTCTGGGCTGTTCCGAGGCCTGTCAATTTTGGTTCGATACGTGCTGGCGCAAAGTCGGTGAGAGGTAACTATCGGATGTCGAATCAAGATCGTTGCGTAGCAGAGGCCGCGAGTGGAGTGTTCATGGTGGCCGATGGGGTCGGGGGCCGTCCTGGAGGCGAGCAGGCCGCAGAGATCGTCGTCCGAGCAGTAGCCCCAAGGATCGCAGCAATCGGCATGTCGTCGACATTTGCCCCGTCAGACATTCACACGATCGTTGGTAACGCCATCCAGACGGCGCGCCGAGAAATGGTAGAACTCGCTGGATATGTTCCCGATTATCGCCAGATGGGTACCACGATGGCGATGGCGTTCGTGGTTCAAGACCACTTGTGTGTGTCTCACGTCGGCGATTGCCGTGCGTACCTTTTGCATGACCAGAGACTTACGCAGTTGACGGTTGATCAGACTTTTGTGCAGGTCGCCGTGGATGCTGGCATGTTGACAGCTGACCAGGCACGCCATCACCCGTGGCGTCACATCGTGACGAACGTCGTCGGTGTGAAACCCTTAGACCAAGCTCCGGACCTCATCGTGGTCGACTTGGCACCTGGAGATCGAGTCTTGCTCTGCACCGATGGTTTGACTGGTGTCCTAGACCACTCTCGGCTGCGCGAGCTTCTGCTGCTTAGTGCTGATCCGCAGACGACGGCGAGTCGGATGATTGAGGAAGCACTTGATGCTGACTCGCGCGACAACATCACCTGCGTGGTCTTCGACCTTGCCGCTGCAGAAGCACAACCAACCAAGGAGCTATTAGCGGTGAATCCTTGCGCGGCTTAAAGGGCTGTAACTGGGTATCGCCGGGTTAGGTCAGAATTCATTATTGCATGCACTACTTGTCGGGCGTGGCAAGCGGCGCTGTGTCTTGTGTCGTTTTGGCTTCCTTTGCCTCGAGTTGTTCCATTAGCATCGACGGGCACTCATCTTGAACTCCGCACTGTTCGCAGACAATTCTCACCAAGTCTGTTCCGCCGATCTTCACGTTTTCTTCCTGGCAGAATTTGTACAGCTTTTTCAGATGGACACATGTCATTTCGGGTCTCCCTTCAAATGGCCTTAGTGACGACAATTCTTACGATAACAGCAATTACCCGCAATTGGTGTAGTGGTTGACTCGTTCTTTCCAAATGAAATAGGTTGCCCAAATTCGGCGCGCATGCGCGCCCGTTGGCACACGGCACGATGGACCACGACCGACGCTACGCTACCTCGGGTTCCGCCGTTATGCTCTGCCGCGTGGAGAAACGCTAACCAAACCAACATGCAGCCCTCGCTGAGACCGTTGATATCTATGTTCGAACGTAGCTGGTACACAATTTGCAAAGTCAAACTACTGCGACAGACGGAGTTTCTAACTGGAAGTCGAAGGTTAAGAGAGAGATCGGTGTTCCGGGAGCTTGTTACTCCTCGAACGAAGTCGCCGTCGGCGAATGCCGGATTTGTTGCCGCGTACCACCTCGCTTGGATCGCCTACTGCGGCACTTTCTGTTTCCGGCTGCTGGCGGCGACTTGTTTTAGTTTTGAGTGCGGCGGACCTTTGTCATGTTGACCAAAGAAGACCCGCGACAGGTGTTACGCAACCTCCATGTGGATGAGAGTGCACACCCGGTTTGGAGTCACGCCTTTGAAGCTCGGGTTCGCCTCGGACAAGTGTCCGATGATTCGTTCGGGAGCCGAAGCGTGTCTTCTGTTCTTATCGCAATTGTCAACATCGGGCTCCTGCTGGGAGCACTTGGTGTTTTACTCTGCCTTTAGATGATTTGGAGTGGGCTGACCTGAGGCGTGAACGCTTCTACGATAGCATTTCCAAAGAGTGTGAAGGCCGTGGCGTCGTACACCGTAATTGGCAATGTTTCGCCAATCTGACGGCGGTTCCCGTCAAAGACTACGATGCGGTCGCACGGCGTACGACCCGTGAGTTGCAAGATTAGTTCGTCGTTGTGCCCATCCCTCAGTGCTCGCTTGCTCGGACCTTCGACCAGGACTTCGACAGTGCGACCGATGAATTCTTGGTTGTCTTCTTCGCTGATTGCTGTCTGAACTGCTAACAGTTCGTTGTTTCGACGTTGCTTTACGTCCACGGGCACATCATCTTTCATCAACTCAGCACCCTTAGTTCCTGGGCGCTCGCTGTACTTGAAAATGAAGCTATTCTTGAATCGACACTCTTTCACGAGTTCGACGGTCTGCTGGAACTCCTCCTCTGTTTCGCCGCAGAATCCCACAATGAAATCGCTCGAAACGGCATAGCCAGGCACGGTGTTGCGAATCCGTTCCATCATTTCTCGGTAGTCCTGAACCGTGTAGCCGCGTTTCATACGTTGCAGCACCGCATCGGAACCGCTTTGCAACGGCACGTGTAGGTACGGCGATACTTTGGACAAGTCCCGAACAGCCTGAAGCAAGTCGTATGTCATATCCTTGGGATAGTTAGTTACGAACTTCAGCCGTTCGATGCCCTCTATATCGTGCAATCGGTAGAGCAAGTCTGCGAGTCGAGTTGTAGTACCTCCGTCGGCATACTTGTAGCTATTCACGGTCTGGCCTAACAAGGTAATCTCTTTGCAGCCTTGTTCTGCCAGCAGTTGGGCTTCGTCATAGATCTGTTGAGGTGGGCGGCCTTGTTCCGGTCCTCGCGTCGAAGGCACGATGCAGTACGTGCAGAACTTGTCGCAACCTATCTGGATTCGCAAATACGCTTGGTAGGGAGTGGGTCGCATCGTTGGATCACGCAGTGGGTCGAATGTCTCGTGACTGCGTTTAATCTCGTCAACGGAACCATCACGTCGGCCAAGTCCGACGGCCATCTCACATTTTGAGCCAGCCTCGATTTTTGCGACTAGTTCGGGGATCTGCTGCAACTGACCAGGCCCAACCACAATATCTACATAAGGCGCCCGTTCGAAGATAGTTCTTTGGTCTTTCTGGGCCATGCACCCCATCACGCCGATAATCTTCTCTGGGTTCGTTGTCTTAAGCTTTTTCAAGTGGCCGAGAGCGCTGTAAGTTTTGTCCTCGGCGTGTTCACGAACGCTGCACGTGTTAAATAACAACGTATCGGCCAGCTTTGGGTCTTTGGTCAACTCGTACCCGTGCTTGCGCAAACTCGCCACGACCATCTCACTGTCGAGGACGTTCATTTGGCAGCCGACGGTTTCGATATACAGACGCTTGGTCATGACGCTCTATGCTTTAGTTTGCTCAGCGAAGAAATTCCAAGGTCTCGGAGACTTGGAAAGTTTGAGTGCGGACCTTGGGCCGCAATTAAGCAGCCCCGCGCCGACTCCGTTGTTGCTGCTCGATTTGCTCGCGCATTTTTCGTCGCTTCTCTTTTTTTCGCTCTTCCTTGAGCCGCTGCTGCTCCAACTCCACCTCTTCGGTCAAGTCCTTGATAATGCCCTCCCGGCGCCGCTGCATCAGTCGCACTAGCGTAATTACCGCCAAATACGTTGCTGCTGCGAGCAGTATCAGGTCTAGCGTACTCATTTCGAACATGGGCATCTCTCACGGCGCACAGGAGCCTAATGGTACCACGCCGTCGCGGATTGCCGCGAGGGGGATTTGGGCAAGGTAAGACGTTTCATTTTCCTCTGAGGGTCCAAAGAGCGGTTGCTGCCCACGATTTAGGTCGCTAGAATCTTGGGTTTCCAACTACCAATCGCTCGTGAGTGCTGCGTAATCGCGGCGCCCTTGCGAGTCAGAATAGTAGTCATTTGCAGGCATACACAGACTGCCTCCTGGAGGATGCAACATTGGTCACCACAAAGAGTTACATGGCGAAACCGGGCGAGTTAACGCCTAAATGGTGGCATGTCGATGCGACCGACAAAATCGTCGGTCGACTGGCCAGCGACATCGCGGTCATATTGATGGGAAAACACCGCCCGACCTATACGCCGCATGTGGACACGGGTGATTTCATAGTCGTCACGAACGCCGAGAAGGTTCAGTTCAGCGGCAAGAAGTGGTCCCAGAAAACCTACGCTTGGTACACGGGGTATCCTGGACAACGAACCGAGACCGCCGAAAAGCGACTTGCGAAGAAGCCCGAAGAGATCCTTCGCGAAGCAGTTCGTCGGATGCTGCCTAAGAATCGCCTCGGTCGGCAAATGTTGGAAAAGCTCAAGATCTATACGGGTCCCGAGCATCCGCATCAGGCGCAACAGCCTGAGGCGCGTGAGTTGGGTTGTAAGTAATATCTTCAGCAAACAAACAACTATTGGAATTCAGGTAGAGTTAAACAAATGGTTGCAGTGAAAAAAGACAAGATTAACGGCGATGCTCTTGGGACCGGACGTCGAAAGTCATCTGTCGCTCGTGTTCGTGTTCGCGCTGGTAGCGGCAAGATCACGGTCAACGGTCGGGATTTCGAGGAGTACTTCACCGAAGATCAAGATCGTCGCTGGATCCTGGAGGTACTGGACGCGTGCGGGCAGCGTGAAAGTGTTGACGTCTTGGTGCGTGCTTCTGGCGGAGGTAACACCGGACAGTCCGGGGCCGTTCGCATGGGTTTGGCTCGCGCTCTGATGGGTTACAACGAAGAGCTTTTCGAGCCGCTTCGGGACGGCGGTTTTCTGACACGGGACGCTCGCATGAAAGAGCGAAAGAAATGTGGTCTTCACGGCGCTCGTCGAGGGACTCAGTTCTCCAAGCGTTAGTTCACAATCATAATTGAAATTGCTTCAATACGTCGCAGGTTTGTTGACCTGCGGCGTTTTTTTGTCGTCGGCATTAGCTGTTGATGTCTGCCTTGTAGGTCTCGCTGGCAAAGTAGACGGCCACAAGCGTAAGGATTCCGGTCCCAATCAAATAAGCTGCGACCCAGGACGGATCTCCTTTTCCGAAACTCAATAATTGTGTTGCGACCAGCGGTGCCAAGCCGCCAGCGAGCGGTGACGCGACCTGATAGCCAAGCGATGCGCCTGTATAGCGGACGTTCGTACCAAACAACTCAGAGAAGAAAGCTGCCTGCGGGCCGTACATTGCCGAGTGACCCGCTAGTCCAAGAATGATGGCAAGCCAAACCAGGTAGTTGACCTCGGTACTGACGAGCCAGAAAAAAGGGAATGCGAATAAGACAGTAAAGACCGCGCCGCCAAGGTAAATGGGCCGGCGGCCCCATCGGTCTGACAGATGCCCGAATAATGGGATCGCGAAGAACTGAACGACTGCGGCCAACCAGATTCCGGTGAGCACTGTGTTCTTCTGCACATCAAGCGTGCCCGTCGCATAGGAGATCACAAACACGCTGAAAATGTAAAACGAAGCATTCTCCGCAAACCTGGCACCCATCGCGAGTAAGACATTTCCTGGATGTTTGCGAAGGACCTCCAGGACCGGCAGTGAGGGGAGCGGCTGTTTTGACTTGATGTTCGCAAAAAGCGGGCTTTCCAGGATCCGTACCCGGATGAACATCCCAACGCCTAACAGGACGATGCCAAGCAGAAAGGGAACTCGCCATCCCCACGCGAGGAATTGCCGTTCCGGCAGTGAGCTGAAGATGGCAAATGTCGCCGTGGCTATCAGCAACCCGACGGGCACTCCGGCCTGTACCCAACTGCCATACAAGCCGCGTCGACCGCGATGTCCATGTTCCACGGCCATCAAGACCGCGCCACCCCATTCGCCGCCGACGCCTAAACCTTGAATGAATCGCAACGCAACAAGTGAAATCGGAGCCGCAATTCCTGCAACTTCGTACGTCGGTAATACGCCAATTAAAAAAGTAGCGATACCCATCATCGTCAGTGTTGTGACCAACATCGTCTTACGACCGAGTCGATCACCGAAGTGCCCGAAGACAATTCCTCCGATCGGTCGGGCGAAGAATCCGATCGCAAACGTAGCGTAGGCGAACATCGTTCCCGTGAGATCATCGAATTCGGGAAAGAAAAGACGATTGAAGACTAGAGCGGCTGCCGTCCCGTAGATAAAAAAGTCGTACCATTCGATCGTCGTACCAATGAAGCTGGCGAGGACGACGCGGCCAACCGACACTTCGCTTGATTCGTTTATTGACACTTAACGAAGGCTCCTCTTTCAATGTTGTGATGGCGGCCATCATCTTTCCATTGACTCGCCATGACTACTGTTTTTATGAGTGTTGCTCGCATCTTGACTATCGGCGGGTTCGACCAGTGCAATGATCGTTTGGCCTGCCTTAGGTTCCAGCGGTGTATCCGGTGAGCAAACTGTCAACTTTTTGGCCTCGTCGATGACGAACAGTACGATCGCCGAATCGCTGTAACGCGCACGAAAGTGTTCGAACGAAAACTCGTCTGACAGCTTTGTCGACTTAACGGTGTTGCCCACCAAAAATCGCGCCGCCAGTGCATCGTGATTGAGATGTTTACCGAATAGCAATCTGCCACGCAAATGCTCGGAGACCGAAGTTCGCTTCCCGGACCCTTCATCCCACGGCGTCAACTGGTAGACGTTTGCGCGACCGAACAAATAGGAAAACTCTCGTACTGCCAGAGAATTAACTTCGTCGTTAGCCGTCATCGCAAGCAGCCGTCCAATTCCTGCCAAGTCCAGTTCCTCGCGGACGTGATCTGAAAGTACGCTGGCACATTCTGCCGGCACGCCCTCCATCTTTGCGGCGGCGATATGAGCATAATTTGTATCAATCAGCAGAACAGGAAAGCCTTCCCGCTGAAGCTGCTGGGCAATCTCGCGAATTCCCGGTTCGGCGCTGGCGAACAAGATGCCTTGAGGGTTGGGATCGGCGAGTTTCAGCCAGCGAGCGAGCGGTGCCGCGAACAGTCCATACGCAAATACAGTTCCTGCAATGACCAGGAAAGTGATGGGGACAATTGCGTCTGCCTGCCGAGTGAAATCTTCATTTGTGAGGCCGCTCCAGGATGCCAACTTTAACGCGAAAACCGACGACACCGCTGCAGCGACGATTCCGCGTGGGGCTAAGAATCCCAAAAAGATTCGCTCCGAGAACGTAAGCGGCGAGCGGATGGTAGCGAGGAGTACGGATGCCGGTCGCACGATTAAGATGAGAACTGCCAGAAATGACGCACCACCGATCCCAAGGTTCCAAACATTTCTTGGGTCGACCCGCGACCCCAGAACAATAAACAAACACGAGATGAGCAGAACTCGAAGGTGTTCTTTGAACTCGAGCACGTGATGGATCGAGATGCTCTTTTGGTTTGCTAGTGCAATCCCAAGAATCGTGACCGTGACTAAACCCGATTCTTCTTGGAGCAAGTTCGAAAGGGCGAATACTCCCATCGCGACGGTCAGAAACACGACGCCGTGCAAAAAGTCGGGAATCCAATACCGCTTGACCGATTGGACTAAAAAAGCCGCCGTGACAAGCCCGCTCACGCTCCCGACCACGATCGTCTTTATCAGCGTCGCTGAGATCGCGGCGAGAGAGGAATGTCCGGCATGTGCGAAGACGAACTCAAAGACAAGCACTGCCAAGATGGCTCCGATTGGATCAATCACGATCCCCTCCCATTTGACAGTTGAAGCAATTCTTCGTGCCGGTTGAATCTGTCGTAACATCGGAGCCACAACCGTGGGCCCGGTAACAACTAGAATTGCTCCGACCAATGTCGCGATTCGACCATCCAAGTCCATAAGCAGCACCCCGGCAACACTCGTCAGCAGCCAACTGGACAGAGCGCCAACCGTCACCAACCGCAACACTCCCGAGCCTGCCTCTCTCAACTCATGAAAACGCAGAGTGAGACCGCCTTCGAACAGGATTACGGCAACCGACAGCGACACGATTGGAAATAGAACACGCGAACCGACCGCAGTCGTTGTGGTGTCGACACCTGCCAAGTGAGCCAGCAATTCGTCGGGGCTAACGAGGCTTCCGACTGCGACGCCAATTCCCAGCAGCAGTAAGATCGAGGGCAAACGCAATCGCCACGCTAGCCATTGAGCGGCGATCCCGAGTAAAGGAACTCCTGCCAAATAGTAGAAGAAGGCTTGCTCACGCAAATGTTCGAAGAAACGATCCAAGGTTGCCTCTTGCTATCCCGAGTGACTTTCCCGACGTCGAGAAGAGCATAGCACCTCATTAGATGGCTCGCGAGACTTGTGCGTCGACAAGTTGTGATGAAAAAGAAGAGCGGCGACACAAACCTTGATGCAAGGCCAGTGTCGCCGCGATAATTCCACACACACATCAGAGAGTGAAGAGGCGAAATGAACGCTAAGATTAATAAGTCAGAATTGCGTCCATTCCAAAGATTGTTTGGTGCGCTCGTGCACCCGGTACCCACTCGTGTTTGATTTCCGGTCGCATCACCAAGTTAGCATGGGGTCGATAGTTCATGCCGAATGTTGCGGCATTGACCGACAATCCATCCGCCTTCCACCACTCGACGCGTGCTCCAAAGGCGGTGCAATCGTTAAGTGAATAGAAAAGATACTGATTGATCCCAACCGTGTTATAGATGTCCGCGTTGATCATGTCGGACTGAAAGACGTAGTTTAGATTCTCGGTGAGTGTGACATCCAGAACGACGCTATGTGAGTAGGAGTCGTTCCGTCCATTACCGATCCAACCGAAATCGCCATAAGTACTCATGTAGGTCAGCGAGACGTCGTCAGACAACCCGTATCCGAAGCCGCCCAGCCAGTTGCTGCCGCCATTGAACTGGTCGAAACCAGTGTCCCAACCTGCCGTCCAACCGCCATACAACGTCAAATCTTCGGAATAGTTGTAAGTTGCGATTGCACCAGTATGAGTAAATGGTTCGCTGTTGTTCATCGTAAACGCGTGACTAAAGAAAAAATTGTCAGGTGCTGTGACAACTTCATAACCAATCAGTGTATAGAAGTGTCCCAACTTCACGGACAAGTCTCCGTTTGCCAACTCGGCATACAACTGAGGGATGGCCCAACCGTAACTGCCGTGATCGAAACCGTTCAAATAGTCCCATTCACCGGGATTGTTTCCAAATGCTTGGGTATTGTTGGCATCGATGCCGTACATGAAATCCGCACGGAATCCCCAATCCCATCCACAGCTACCGTCGGCGACGCGTTCGGCCCAAAGCCATGTTTGATGTAGATTCAAATGATCGCTGTTTTGATTGAATCCGTCAGCGAAACTATCCTTGTTCGTATAACCAATCTGTGTCCAACCACCAATGGCGATGCCGAGACTGTTTTCTTCCGAGTATGCAACAATTGGTTCATCGGGACCCCAAAGGTGACAATCGCAACCTCCTTTGCCGCCTTTTCCACCGTCATCGCCCTTTGAATCACATCCGCAGGAGTCATCCTTTTGCCCAGGTGTTGGCGCATCGCCGAGCGTGCTAACGGAAGTAACGGTGACGGTGTCCGACATCCCGTAACTGAGTGACTCGTCATCTGCGGTCACTTGAACAGCGGTCATCGCGGCCACGATTAATGCGGGCGCAAAAGGAAATAGTCGTTTCATCACACGACCTCCGGTCTGTAAAAGCTAGGTTAGTAATCAGTCGGTGCGAGCGCATAATCGACTCGCAGCGGTTGGCCTAACCCGCCAAAGCAAGGCCGCTGCAAAATGGTTCGCGTCGTCGAATTTGTGACCGTGAGCACCATGATCGAGCTGGATCACAAACCGACTTTGCGAATTACAGCCTACTAGTTCGGTTGAGCGCCCGGAAAAAATGAGCTTGTAGTTATGACGCCGAATAAAGCACCCATAGCCCGCATGTTAACAGCCAAGGCCCCGGCTACCTGAGCGGTAAGTGCTTGCAGTGCTTGTGTTTTGTCATCGGTGCTACCCTTGGTGTCGTTGCAGATTCAACATGGCGACAGCCCAAAAAAACCGAGCAGTTGGTTTGCTTGGGCTGGATCGTGGAACCACATGGCAAAGCGATGACTCGGTATCGCGGGTGTCCGCGACCGATGAATCTTCTAGCTTCGCCCGATCGCGAAGTTTCTCTAGCTCGCGGCGAAGCGAGTTCATTTCCTCTCATAGGTCCTTGAACGGGTCGTCGGCGCCCATTCTCCTACGAAACGCTTTCAGCCGCTGGTGAAGCAACTTCAGTTCCTGCGCCGAGCTCTCCAGCTGTTCGCGAATCTCCGCGGGCAGCGAGTCGATGTCGATTTCGGTGATCTCCCACGTCTTGCCATCGAACTTCACGGAGATCTTGGCGGGTTCATCATTTTGTTTCGTGATGTTGATCAAAAGGGTGCCGGGCGGGTGCGGGGGTCATCAATCACCCCTGGACCGACGATCTGAAGCCGAGCTGCTCCACGGCAATGCGTACCATCTGGCGTCTTTCGCTCGCCAACAACCAGTCGAGCGGATCAGCGTTCACTTGATGTGAACCGGATGAATCTGTTCGTTCCGAGTATCGATCCAGCAAGTCTGTTGGCGGCCAAACTTGCGACGAAACAACACTACCTGTCGAATCGCCAGTCGATATAACCATGGCGCAATCTTTGAAGCATCAAGCAGCGGAGACGCTTGCCGCAGGGCTGCCAGCGCCACATTTTGTATTGCGTCGTTGACCGCTTCGCGATCCAGGAGTCGTGCATACACAACAGTACGCAGCCAGCGTTCATGCTGGGCCGGGGCAACTTACCAGTTAATCACTGTGTTGTTCGCCGAACCGCTAGCGGCTCGAAAGGTTCTTGGATCCGTCATGGCTGCCTAGATAGTTGCCGCTCGGCTAAGAATCTTGCACGACTCAAAGCAAGTTTCTCGCGGACTCGCCGAGGTCACAGAAGCGACGCGACGGTGAACTCAATCGCAAATCAATTGGGGACTGTACGTTGGTGTCTGACCTGCACATAATACGCGAACGCCTCGAAAAAGATGCGGACAAAGCATTTCTCATTTATCAAATCGCGACGCAGAGAACCTGAAAAACAGTAGGGTCGCGTGAGGAGCACAAATGACACGCAAGATTACTTTGAGCCTCGGAATGTTTATCGGGTTGCTCGCTGTTGCCGGATGCAGCGCCAAGACCGATACGACGGTTGCCACGTCAAAGAGCGCGAGTTCCAACACGACTTCTGCGGAAGGCGATCCGGAAATGAATGTCGAGCTGCCGATCGAAAGCGCATCCGCGACTTTAGAAACCGCCGATGCGACAACGACCGAAGAACTTGCGAAACAACCTGCACCAACCAAGGAGACGAAGCCCGAGATGAGCATCACGAAGACGTCGTTTGGCAAGACCGAGGATGGACAAGAGATCGACCTGTACACGTGCACGAATGCAAATGGGTTGGTCGTCAAATTGACGAACTACGGAGCGATTGTTGTTTCCGTCGAGACGCCCGATCGCGATGGCAAGCTTGCCAACATCACTCTCGGCTTTGATAGACTCGACGGCTATCTGCAACGTCATCCCTACTTTGGCGCGACGGTTGGCCGCTATTGCAATCGTATTGCAAAAGGCAAGTTTACTCTCGACGGTCGCGAGTACACTCTGGCAACCAACAACGGCGAGAATCATCTACACGGCGGGGACGCCGGTTTTGATAAACAGGTCTGGAAAGCGGAAGAAGTGAATACGGATGCCGGAGTTGGAGTCAGATTCAGCCGTCGTAGCGTGGATGGCGAAGAAGGTTATCCTGGCAACCTTGATGTTACCGCCACATACACTCTCACAAATGCTAACGAGTTGCACATGGAATTCACGGCGCAGACTGATAAAGCGACACCGTGCAACCTTACGAATCATAACTACTGGAACTTGGCCGGTGCGGGCTCCGGAACCAACGAGAACCACGAGCTGCAACTTGAAGCGGACAAGTACTTGCCCGTAGACGACGGATTGATTCCAACCGGCGAGTTGGCTGATGTCAAAGGGACGCCACTCGACTTTAGCTCGCCTCATAAAATTGGCGAACGTCTCAAGGAGATCGATGCGGACCCCGTTGGGTACGACCATTGTTACGTGTTGCGAAGCCAAGACGGTTCAATGGCCCTGGCGGCTCGCGTCAAGGAACCGAGCACTGGACGGGTTATGGAGATCTATACGACCCAGCCCGGTATTCAACTTTATAGCGGCAATTTCCTCGATGGCAGCGAAAGTGGCGGCGGTTTCAACCAGTACGGTGCATTCTGTTTGGAAACACAGCACTATCCCGACTCGCCGAATCAACCGAGTTTCCCGACGACGATTCTGAAGCCCGGCGAGACCTACAAGCAAACGACCGTGCATAAATTTTCGGTGGAATAGTTGGCGTACCTATGGCGACAACGCCTGACGAGCACAAGTCTGATGCGCCAGCTCAGCTTCGATGTGCGGTGATCACGGTTAGCGATACTCGTACGTTGGATACCGACACTGGCGGCGCGGAGATCCTCTGTTTGCTGTCGGAAGCGGGCCATATTGTTGTTCAGCGCGAGCTTATTCCCGACGAACCGGACCCGATGCGATCGTTGCTGGAACTGCTTCGTGATACCGACCAAGTCGATGTAGTTTTAATGACAGGTGGGACGGGTATCTCGTCGCGAGACCAGACTTTCGAAACGGTGACCTCGTTGCTGACGAAACCGCTGCCCGGATACGGTGAGTTGTTTCGAATGTTGAGCTATCAGGAAATCGGCGCAGCGACGATGCTCAGCCGCGCAACCGGCGGTTTGATGGAGCGAACTGTTTTACTCACGATGCCGGGTTCAAGAGCCGCTGTCCGGCTTGCAATGGAGCAAGTCATTTTGCCAGAGTTGAGCCACTTGGTTCGCGAAGCGAGGCGATGAGAAACGCGTTGATGCGGCAAACAACGTAAAAAATGCGGTAGCTCGATGTGTAAGACGTTAGTTTCTTCGTCGCTCGGTCCTTCGTGCTGAATATGTGCCCATCCCAGTTGGTTCCTAAAAAGCCAACTTGAGGGCGTCGAGCGATTTCCGATCAAGACTGCACCCAGCTTGGTGCGCGACTTCGAAAACTGGAGTGACTTTACACGCTGAAGTCAAACGTCTGACAGATGTATCGCCAAATGCGGTTTGCTACTGTCTGATAGCCTGTGTGGATCTTGGCTTGACCTGTAACTCCGATCAGCAGCTCGTTGGCGTTGGATTGGATCGATGCGTTGGCTTGATACGTTGTGTTCATGGGACGCTCTTGGCCGGAGGCATCGGTCTGGGTGATGACGTCGCCGCCGTTCTTGCTGGAAAGACCCTTGGGAGCGACTTTCATATCGAGCCGCGAGACTTGTTCCAATTGCGTACGAAGTCGCTGTCCTGGCAACTGATTGACAAAAATCTCGATGCTTTGCCCGGGATGCACAAACTCTATATCACTCTGGTCGATCGCAAGAACAGCCTCCACTTTTGTGGGATCGCCGACCTGGCAGACCGGTGTGCCTTCGACGAGAAACGCGTGTGTATTCCGCTGATCGAAGGTTGAGCCTGACCATGTGGGAAGGCGACTGGGATCGTCTTGTGGTTTGGTGACTGTCGGAGGCGGAATGATTACACCGGCCACGGGAGCGACGATACGCATCGATTCGAGTTCACGTTGGCGTCGTGAGAGCTGATCATCAATTGCCACGATCGACTCTTCGACCTCAGCGATTTCTAGCGCCGCCGATTCGTCTTCAAAGGCGCGCTGGCGGAGACTCGCCAGTTTCGTCTCCAACACTTGCTTTTCGCCCTCAAGTCGGACGAGCGTGATCTTCAGTTCGACGTCGTCGAGCGTGACGATCGAATCGCCGGCCTGAACGGCTTGTCCCGGTTCGGCGTGGATCTGTCGCAGTTCGCCCGATGATTCCACGTAAACGGATGCGGCGCCGCGCGGCTGGATATAAAAAGCACAGCGGACATAGTGCGGAATCGGCAACATGAAGATGGCCACAACGACAGTTGTCGCGACCGCTGCACTGGCGAACATGCGAGGCTTCTTCACGCGATCAATCCTCCCGGGAACATAAAAGAATTTGCCCAGCTTCCACAACGGTTGAAAAACAAGCCCGCCGACAGCCATGACGGTGATTAGCTTACCGATCACTTGCAGTCCGTACGGCTCGAAGACCACGTACAGAAACCACAAAATCGCTGCCATCACGACCCACTTATAAATCGCTGCTGCAACCGTATAGATGGCGAATAACCATTGCCGGCGTTGAGGTAAGAAAGGGTCGGGCGTTTCGGGAATCCCGAGCGTCCACGAGGCCAACTTGCTCTGCAGAATGGTTGTCGCCTTTTGACGAAGGTTCGGAATCTCGATCAGATCCGACAAAATGTAGTAGCCATCGTATCGTAGCAGCGGATTGGCGTTGAACAGCAGCGTACTAACGGACGAGATGAACATCACATTCAAGCATAGGTAGTTCAATAATCCCGGCTGCGTGAACCACCATACAAATGTGCAAATTGACGCGAGCACGACTTCGACGTACATGCCAGCGGCGCCGATTGCTGCTCGCTTCCACTTGCTCGGCAGCATCCACGAGTCGGAGACGTTGCAGTACAAGCACGGCGTGAGCACCAGCAGCATCGCTCCCATTTCATGACATTCGCCGCCAAAGCGTTTGCAGGACAATCCATGTCCAAATTCGTGCAATACTTTGGTCGCAGCTAACGTCAGCGTCAGCCAAATCCAGTTCTTTGATGCAAAAAAATCTTCGAACGAAGGCAATTTCGCCTGAAAGACATCGAACTGGGCGGTAATTAACAATAACGCACCAATGGCGAGTGAGATGCATGCAGCAAAGCACGCGGGCGAGAAGAACCAGCCCACGCGTCGATCAAGCCAACCGAGTGTGTGATCCGGATCAAATCCCTTGAAGCGAATGCAGAGCACGTTCGTCACGGAAGAAAGACGCTGTCGACGAGTCTGCTCGCGATGCCGCTTCAACAGTTGCGGACCCTGGCGCTCGGCATCGGAAACAACAAGTGCCGATCGATGCAACATCCCGACGAGTTGGTGCAGTTCTTGCAGCGTGATCTTCTGAGGAGCGAATCGTTCTTCGAACCTAGCTTGGATGTCTTCGAGGCTCGATTTCCCATCGAGCATTTCCAGCAGAGCGATTTCTTCCTCTTCAAACCGGTAGTATTTGAGGGCGATCGGATCTTTAACAACCCAGTATCTTCGCCCAAGATAAGTCTGGTGCTCGATGCGCAGGTCGGGTCGCATTCGCAATTGCAACGCACGCGAGTTGCCCGAGGTGGTACTTCTGGCGACGGTTGCCGTCATGACTTCCTTGTCCTGCTGGCTCTTTCAGACGGACGACCACTCACAAAGTGGTCTGTTCGATCCCGACAGTGTATTCGTGTTCAATCGCATCGGTACTCACAGCTCAACCTCCACGGGCGCATGCGTCGGGGCCGACATTGTGTGTGCGATCCGAGAAGTTTCGCACTCACCTCAGTCGCATGACTCTTCGCTGGCAGAAATCCCTTGTGGATACCGATTCCGCAACATCTTCTGGAGTACGATCACTGCAAATGAATTACCATGGTCGCGGTCGATCCCGGATTCAGAAGCCACTGGTTCTTCTCTTGCCGGTTCTCGACCTCGGCTCGCACGCGGTAGCGGTTGCCCGCTTGAACGATTGGATTAACGAAGACGACTCGTCCTTTGAATGTTTCCTTGCGTCCTCGGGCTAACGCGATCTCGATCGTCACAGGCCGATCTGCGATGTCGACGACGTTGTAATCCGTTCCGCTGATGAAACCGTCCACATACAAGCGGTCCATTTGCACGACACGCAGGACCGGTTCGCCGATGTCTACCCACTCATTGCTTTGTCGATAGACTTGTACGACTTGTCCGCTGAACGGCGCTACAATCCGGCGGCGTTGAATACTGTCTTCCGCGGCTTGTACTGCGGCATTTTGCACGTCGGCTGTCATTTGAGCGACTTTCAAGTCAAGCCGACTGCGGTCAATTTGCAGCTCGGCGCGCGTGCGATCAAGCTGCTTTCGACGGATCTCCGTCGTGGGCACTGTGCCGGGCGATCGGCGATTTATCTCGACGTCCTGGTTCAATTCCGCCTCCGCCAACTCAAATGATTTGATCGAATAGCGGACTTCGATGTCATCGTCGGCACGTGTCTGTGCCGCATCGCGTTCTAACTCGGCTGCGACCTTCGAGAGCAATGCCTGCTTGTTGTTGATCTGTGCGACCAGCGAGTCCTTCTCGACGTGATCGCCTTCCTTGGCATTGACAGCCAGTAGGCGACCAGCCTCCTCGGCCGGCACATCAACGTCGTGAATGAGCAGAACCTGACAGTGGCTTAAGATTGCGCGATTGGAATCATACGAACTATCTGCTGCAAGCAAGGGTGCGGCGACCGCGACCGCGACAAGTATTCGTGACATGAACTTCATTGGGTAAGATTCCCCGCTACAGCCAGAAAAGGATCTTCGTTTGAATGGTCTCGATTAGCTCGTGAAACACGACGAACCCGATCGATCGTCTGCCACAGTGAACACGTGCCGTCACCGTTGTCTCGCTTCTCAACTCAGGCAACATCTCCTTGTCGACGGCGACTCGCAGCAATACGGTGTTGCCATCTTCTCCCCGAACTTCCGCGACGCGATGGATTTCGGTGACTTGACCGACGAAGTCTTTACCCGGATGCGAAGCTAACGCGAATGTCACCGTGGGGAGTTCGCCGGAGTCTTCGACTGCTTGCGTCAAATGTCCCATGCGCCGCTCTTGCATATTCAACTCTAGTTCCCAATCGTCTTTCGGATCGACGATGCTCATCAAGACTTGACCCCGTTGTACGGGCCGCCGGAGCAGGACGTCACCCACGCTCCACGTCACGACTTGCCCGTCCATCTCGCTTCGCAACACCAACCGCTCTTGCTGCTCGCGAAGTAGTGCGAGTTCGCGATCTATGCTTTCTTCGGCCTGGGCTAATTCCAGCAATTCGCCAGCCATCTGATTTTGATCCTCGACCGTGAGTCGTTGATCGTATTGCGCACGCGTAAGGCTGCGGATGCGTTCTTGGGTCGTCCGCTTTCGGCCGATCAAATTAGCGATCTCGACTTCGAGCTTGTTGTTGCTCATCCGAGCCAGCACATCGCCTGTGCGAACCATCTGCTCGTGCCGGACCGGAACATCAATCACGATTCCGTCCAGATGCGCGAAGATGTCACGACGGACCGCAGGCTGAAGCTTTCCTTTTGCTGCTAGGTCGAAATCTTTTGGGATGAGGACCAGCGATAGAACTGCGGCAATAACAGCAGCGGCGACGGCAATTGTTTTGGGCAACGTGCGAGCTTGCACAATCCATTTGGCATTGCCGATCGCCCGCCAGACAGGCAACAGGAAAAGGCTCTCGTGTTCGATCGCGTTTGCCAAGGCCGAAGCGCTGTGCTCCGCGACGATTTCGATTCGCTCGGACATGCCGCTGTCAATGCGACTGCTCGCCAACTCCTCGACAATCAAGGCGCCGATTGCATCCTGTGTCTGTCGCGACTTTTCAAGCTCTGCTTCGGTAGTCGGCGGATACAGTGGTACTATCGCCAACATTTTCGCATGGGCTTGATCGACGTAGGCATGCAAGGGGTCTTCGATCTGAGGCGGAAGGTCGCGATTGCTTCCGGTGTACCACAGGGGTCGCTTTGCTGCCGCGACGATCGTGGCGAGTTGCCCGAGTTGTTGCACTTCGGTCGCTCGTCGGTCGATTGTGTCGAGCCCGCTCACAGCCTCGACGACAAACTTCCTTCCCTTTCGCAACGCGATACTGACGCGATCGCACTGAATCAACCGGCGGCTTTCGTTGACGATTGTGTAAGCAGTTGCCTTGGAGTCAAGGCCTTGATGAGCCACGCGGATGAAGCCTTCGAGTTGCTCCCACAGCGATTGGCGATCACCCAAGTGACGCAGTCGCCGATTCTTCAAAAAATCACTGGCGTGCTCGCACATCTGGACGAGGAAACGCAGATAACCACGCTGTGTTGTCGGCCCGCCACCGGCTCGCTGAAAAATCTCGACGACGCCGATTGTTTCCTGGTCGACTCGCAAGCAAGCCAGAATCAGTAGGAAGTCGGTCGAGTTACCCGCCTCGCCTCCATCGGTCGACCCGGATTGAGGCGGTACCAATGTCGGCTGGCCGCTGGCAATGACGTTTTGCAGCAAACGTCCGTGTCGATGTCTGCTGGCTTCATCGTCGACTACTTCGGCCTTGGGCAAATTGACTTGATAGTCCAATTGCAAGCTGCCGTCGTCGCGCAAGCTCCAGACCGCACCACCATGCGACGCCAGTGCCGAGACAACGCGACGCAGGTACTCTTCGTAAAACTCGGCTAGCGGAATGTCTGCTTGGCACAATTGCGTGATCTCGGTGACAAGCGTGCGGATTTCATTCTTGGTTTGTTGGATCAATACCGGATCGATATTGCCCATGTCCCCGCCACCAACGCTCGGATGGGGAGATGGTCCAACTCCGGCAATCGGAGTGTGACTGGGTTGAAATTGCGAGTCGAGTGGTCCCGCAGTGCTCATCGGGTCGTACCGGAAATGGAATTCGTGCGATGTGAAGGTCTTCGCGCGCACCGAAGCGCAACAAAGATAATGTCGACTCGTTCCGGCCCCGCGTGCCGATAAAACCGACAGAGCCAATAGAGATTGCCTAGCTTGCCGAAGTTCGAGCTTCAAGGAAGGTGACAGCGGTGCCAGCGATAAGAACGCATCCTGTGGCGATGGCTTCGGGCGACATACCTTCGCTTTGCGATTGCAGAAACTGGGCGTAGGTAAAAGCCGCGTGAAGCATGAATACACAGGAGAGAAAGAAAACAATCGGAGTGATCGGGAAGAGCACGACTTTATGCGGTCTCGGAAGATCCGGTTGGCGGTATCGCAAGACGAAAACGGACAAGGATACGAGAATCGCGAAGGTCCAGAATACAGGCGATGTGAAAGCCAGCAGCCGCAGGAAACCTTCTTCGCCGCCGGCGAGCAGGCCGAATGCAACAACCCAAAAGAACGCAGTCGCTCCTTGAAGGATCAACGCGCGAGCCGGCGAATCGAACTTGCCATTCCATTTGCCGAGCCAAGCGATGAAGCGATGTTCGGTTCCAACCGCGTAATAGATCCGCGACCCCGCAAACAGCGTTCCGTTGATCGCTCCCAAGCAAGATAGACAAATCAACAAGCTGATCGCGCGACGTCCGATGTCCCCGAAGCGTGTTCCGATAAAATCTGAAACGACTGTTGAGTTGCTCATTCCGTCCAAGCCTGTCGCACGAGCTAGTGCCAAATTGAACAGCAGGTAGATGACTACGATCAATCCGACTCCTAAACCAAGCGACCGTAGAATGTTTCGCTCGGGATCTTTCACCTCGGCTGCAACAAAACAAAGATCGTTCCAGCCGCCGTACGTGAACAACGCGAGTATTAGGGCGAGTCGGAAATCAGAGTGCAGAGCGTCTCTCGTTTCGGCAGCGGGAACCGTGGCGGAGGGCGTGAAGACTGCCACAGCGAAGATCAAAGCGAGTCCGGTAACTTTGAGAACGGTCAGCAGATTCTGTGTAGCTTTTCCCGTGCGGACGCCCAACACATTGACGATCGTAATCACGATGATCGTCGACGCCGCGTAGATGACAAAGTCGGATCCCTTGTGCCCTGTGCTCAACGGGGTGGCTTGAAGCAATTCGTGTGCGAAGCGAGCAAACACGAAAGCCATCATGCCGACGCTGCCAGGCCGAACGATCCAAAACTCGGCCCATGCGAACAGGAACCCGACATGTCTTCCGTATGCACGCGTTAAATACACGTAGTCGCCACCTTCTTCGGGCGCGGCGGTCGCCAATTCGACATAGCACAGTGCGCCGGCCAACGAAATCAAGCCACCCAGCACCCAGACCCACATGAGTTGAGTCAGGCTTGTCACGTTTCCCGCAATCGCGGGTGTTGTTTCATAGATCCCGGCTCCAATCACTATACCGGCGATGATGCAAACCGAATCGAATAGCGTAAGCTGACGACGGGGGGCTGAAGGCTGAGGGGCGTTGGCAGACATATTGGATTGAGCTACTTTGCGAGCCATGAACAATAACACCCCCAAGACGTATCGAGCTGACGACATCTGTCCTAGACCGGATAAGCCGGTATCGCAGACGACGCAGCCGATGGCACCGGCAATCTATCCGACTTCGGTGTGGATGTGCAACGACACTCACCAGGCCGAACAGCTTTTAGCGGGCGAACTCGATGGATATGTTTATCAGCGAGTCGGCCACCCCAACGCCGATGCGTTCGGGGAGAAAGTTGCTCAATTGCATGGGGCCGAGCGTGTTGCGGTGACATCGTCGGGAATGGCGTCACTATCCCTGGCGGTTTTATCTCACCTAGCACCTGGGGACCAAGTGGTTGTCAGTAACCAACTCTATGGTCAAAGCTTGATGCTGCTCACGCAGGAACTGGTTCGCCTCGGCATCCAATCTACGCTGGTGGACACCTGCGACTTGGCCGCGACGCGAGCTGCAATGACTGAGGCCACCAAGATGCTGGTCGTGGAAACGATCGGCAACCCCCGCTTGCACGTCGCCGATATCGCCTCGCTCGCCGAAATTGCCCATCAGGGTAATGCCCGCCTGTTGGTTGACAACACGTTTGCCACGCCGGTCTTGTGCCGACCGCTTACGTTGGGGGCGGATCTCGTGCTGGAAAGCGTCAGCAAGATGATGAATGGGCACAGTGACGTAATGCTTGGCGTGTTGTGCGGTCGGGCATCAGATTTTGCACGAGTTCCCGCGGTTCTTTCCGCTTGGGGCCTATCCAGCAGTCCGTTTGATGCGTGGTTGGCAGCTCGAGGACTAACGACAATGCACTTGCGCGTCGAGCGGGCTTGTGAAACGGCGCTGCAAGTCGCACAGCTTTTGCAGCAGTCATCCAAGGTGGAGCAGGTCGACTATCCCGGTCTGGCGGAGCATCCACGACACGCTTTAGCAAACTGCCAGTTTGGAAACCGATATGGTTCGATCGTGACTTTCCGACTTGCCGGCGGTCGCACTGCTGCCGATGCTTTCATTGCGGCCACCGATCGGATTCCGTTCTGCCCTTCGTTGGGCGAGGCTACGACGACGCTTAGCCATCCCGAATCAACCAGCCATCGTGGGCTGACGCCTGAGCAGCGAGAGACTTTGGGGATCTCGGGCGGAACGATCCGTCTATCGATCGGACTAGAATCGAGCGAGTATGTCCTTGATGCTTTGGGGGACAAATTGGCCGGAATCTGAGCGAACCACATCCCGGTCGTGACCCAAGAAACGACCTAGGGCAATTGGAGTCTTCCTGCTAGACTTCCGGCCCCCTTATCGTGAGTGTTTTGTTCTTGGGAGTTTCGTTATGGGCTGGCGTTCGGTATCGCATGTTGCCACGATGGCATGCAGTCTCTTTGTCATCATTACTGGGGTCGCCCACGGCCAACAGCAATTTGGACCGCGAGTCGCGGATGCACGCCGGTCGCAGGAACCCCAAAGCCCACAGGGCGCGCCCGCTTGGTTTCCGCTGCATCCGGCGCTGCAAAAGCATACAGACGATGTTCTTACCTTTTGGGAACATCACAGCGGCAAGATCCAACGCTATCGCTCAGACTTCCAACGCTGGGAGTACGACAAAGCCAACTTTGATCCCGTGCAGGCACAGACATACGCGACAGGAAAGGTCATGTATGCTCAACCCGATAAGGGGCTCTTCGAGGTGACGGCGCTGCAGCAAGGCATGCGGAAGGAAGACGGTTCGATCGGATACGAAGTCCAAAAGGCCACGGAGTTCGAAAAGTGGATCTGTGACGGCACCACGGTTTTTGAGTTTGATCATCGCAACAAGCAATTGATCGAACGCGGTCTACCGCCGGAAATGCAAGGCAAGCAAATTGTCGAAGGTCCCCTGCCATTCCTATTTGGCGCCAAAAAAGCACAGATCGAAGCCCGTTATTGGATACGAATCAACCCCGATAAACGGGACGTCTTCTGGCTTGAGGCCGTGCCGAAGCATCGCGAAGATGCAGCCAATTTCCGGAAAATCGATATCGTTATACCGGACAACAAGGAGTTTTTGCCGAAGGCAATCATCTTGCATCACCGCGGCGGCACTCAGACAACCTTTGAGTTCACGAATCAAGAGACGAACTGGAACGATGCGCTCGAAAAACTCGTCATTTGGAACCGGGCGTTCTTCAATCCCGCGACTCCGAGCGGCTGGAAGCGGGTAAAAGAACCGTTGTCCCAGCAACAAACCGCCCAACCTCAAGGTCAGTTACCGCCGTTTCGACAGGCTCAACAAGGCTTTCAACAACCAGCTCCTCGATAACTCATTCCGCGCCCGTTTCATCCGCCACTTCAATTGCTTCCGCAATGCAGTACAGGTACTGCGAGGTGCGTAAGTACAGGCGGCCGCCGCAAATCACGGGGCTTGCAAAGCCGCCATCTTCCAAATCGTTCTCGGCGACTTTCTCAAACTTGGGCGTGACCTTAAAGACGATCGTTCGCCCCGTTTCGTCCGTAATGAATACGTGTTCGCCAACGAGCGTGGGCGACGCACTGAAGTTTCCGCCAAGCCTCTGCTTCCAGAGCGTTTTGCCCGATTCAGCATCCAGGCAAAGAGCAATCCCCGCGTCTTGAACCACAAGCAAGCGATCATCCATGGCGAGCGGCGACGGAACATAACCACGCTCGTCGTTTTTCCAGACGACTTCTCCGGTCTCGGCTCGAATCGCCATGACGCCATTTTGCGGATATCCGCCACTGGCAAAAACAAGCTCGTCGTTCCAAGCCATCGTGTTGGCAGTCGTGGACGCCGGACCATCTGTCTTCCAGAGCAAGGCACCAGTCGCCGGATCGTAACTGGTGACTTGATCTTGGCCGCTGATCAATAACTGACTTCGCCCCGCGACGTTGGCGATGACGGGCGTTGAATAACTTGGACGATTCCCGCGCTGTACTCGCCAAACGATTTCACCTGTCTCGCGATGCAATGCTGCGAGATAGCCGGGTCCGCGGTTGTCGCCCGAAACGATCACCAGCGATTCGAATAGCACGGGCGACGACCCGTAACCATGCTGCGAGGCGAAAGGCCCCGCTTCCGTTTTCCAAAGAATCTCTCCATCCAAATCAATGGCTGACACAACCAAGGCATCATGCACTGTGAAGACTGTGAACACTCGCTGGCCATCGCATGCCGGCGTGGGAGACGCGTGCGAGTTCTTTTGGTGTGTGTGCATAAAGCCACCGCGATGCACCTCTCGCTCCCACAGGCGTTGGCCGTTCGCTCGGTCGTAACACAGCAGAGACATCGTCTCCTGAGCCGTGTCCGCTGTCGCGACGAACACTCGATCGCCGCAGACGATCGGAGTCGCATGTCCGCTGCCGGGCACATCGGTTCGCCACAACACATTCTTGGTGCTGCTCCATTCCAGCGGCGGAAGAACGCTGTTCGCGACGTTGTCACCGAAAGTACCGCGCCACACGGGCCAGTCGTCGGATGTGGTCGAAATGTCGACCGCTTCGGCGGTGAGGACGGCGTCAGTCGAGTGGATCTCTTCCACGGGCTTGCGGCAACCCACCGCCACGGCGATCACCAACAGAGCACAGGTCAAACATTTCCTCATTCGTACTCCTTCAAGGGGTTCGGGTACGTTCCGGCGGACCGATCATTTCGCCAACTCTGCAAGCCTACCAGCGCTGATCGTTTGGTCACAACCGACCATCGCTAGCACAGTGAGACACTCGGATAGCGTCAAATCGTCGACTCCGGCATAATGTGAGACGTGTCAGCCTTGCTAGCGATATTCGCCAGCCACCGAGAAGGAGCCTACTCAATGATTTTCAGCCGCGTTGCGACATCGTCGCTCATTCTGGTTTTGTCACTCCTCGCGATCCAATGGTCACCTGCAATAGCGGCTGACAAAGGTTTGGAAGACCTTGATAAGGCAACAGATCTTCAACTCCGTGTGCAGACGCCGCGAGACCTCGAACAAGTGATAAGTCTCTGCGAAAGCGCAATCGAGAAGGGGCTCGATAAAGATAACACGGCCTTCGCAAAACAATTAATCGTATCGTCACTCTGGCAGCAAGCATCGCAACGCGCAGCCGGGATTTTTGGACAGCCTCGACCTGACCCGCGTTGGCAGCAGATTCGCGAGCTGACGACGAAAGACATCGAGAAGATTCTGAGCTACGACGCAGAGTTCGCCGACGCACATGAATTGAACGCCAAGCTGCAAGCATTGCCGGGTGGCAATCGTGGAGAAGCCCTTAAGTCGCTTGGCACTGCGATCGAATTGCGAACGAAGAAAAAAGAGCAGCAGGAATTGGCAAAAGACTATATCCTGCGCGCTCAGTTGCGCGAGAACGCCGACGAACGCATGGCCGATCTAGATGCTGCAGTACATGCCGACCCAACCAGCGTTGAGTCCCTTCAGCTCCGAGCGGCTGTGAACATCGAGCAAGGTAATATCGACAAGGCCATCGCCGACTTCGAGGAACTGATCAAACAGAATCCTGAAAACATTGCGGTGCATCAGGCCCTCGCCACAACCTACGCGAGCACAAAGAAGTTCGATGAGGCACTAAAGCATTTAGACAAGGCGATTGAGTTGGCTCCGGACAACGCACTGAATTACGCCATGCGTGCCGAAGTCTATGAATCGCAAGAGAAGTACGATGAAGCACTGGCTGACCTCACTCAGGCGCTCAAAGTTTCTCCGAACAACGGCGCAGCGCTGTTAGCCCGGGCGCGGCTTTACTATTTTCAAGAGAAGCTCGACGAGGCACGTGCCGACATTAACCAACTGCTGCAAGAGCGGCCAGGTTTGAGTCAGGGCGTGTTGCTGCGAAGCATGATCGAAGCGGCGGATGGCGACTTTCAAAAGGCTATCGTGGATCTGCAGAACATCTTGCGAGCTGACCCCACAAATGTCGATCTCCAAATGCAACTTGCGGCGTTCTATGTCGCGGACGAACGGCCTCGTAAAGCGATCCAGGTGTTGTCGGGGATTATCGCCGCAGACGAAGGTAATTGGCGAGCCCTGCGTTCACGCGGTGACGCATTGCTCAGCATCGGCAAACATGCCCCAGCGATTGAAGACTACAACTCGGCTTTAAAGCTCGCTCCGGACAACGATGGAATCTTGAACAACTTGGCCTGGGTGCTTTCGACTTCACCGAAAGATGAGGTTCGCGACGGCAAGCGAGCAATCGAACTTGCTACCAAGGCCTGCGAAGTCACAAACTACGAGATGCCGCACATCATTAGCACGCTGGCAGCCGCCTATGCGGAGAGCGGTGATTTTGAGAACGCGATCAAGTGGTCGAAAAAGTGCGTGGAATTGGGAACCGAGAAGCTGCCCGAGCAGATCGAACAACTTCGCGACGAGTTGAAACACTACGAAGAAGGCAAGCCATTCCGCGAGTTGCAGGAAGTTCAGGATAAGCTCGATCCACCGGCGCGAATTCTCGATACCTAAACGATATCTCTCAAGCTCTCATGAATCGAGAAGAAGCATTCGCACTGGTCTGCGAGTACACACAAAGCGAGAGCCTGCGCCGACATATGTTGTCGGTCGAGTTTGCGATGCGGGCTTACGCTGGCAAATTCGGCGAAGACCAGGAAAAGTGGGGCATCGTTGGGCTGTTACATGACTTCGACTATGAACGCTGGCCCGATCCACCGGATCATCCGATGAAGGGAGCGGAGATTCTCAGTGAGCTTGGGTATCCCGCGGATGTCATCTACGCCATCAAGTCTCATGCGGACTATCTGGCCGACTGCCCACGCGTCTCGCGCATGGACAAAGCGTTATATGCGTGTGACGAATTGGCAGGTTTCATTACGGCTTGTGCCGTAGTTCGACCTGAACGAATCGTAGGCATGAAAGCTAAAAGTGTTCGCAAGAAAATGAAGCAGAAGAGTTTCGCCGCTGCGGTCAATCGCGACGACATCACCCGCGGGGCAGAGGACCTTGGCGTCGATCTAAATGAACACATCCAGTTCGTCATCGATGCGATGGAAGCTCGCGCTGACGAGTTGGAGCTGAACGCTCTCCACACTGGTTAGCCACAAAAGTGTTTGGACGGCTTATCTGTTCAATTGCTCGGTACGGCCTAAGATGAAAGTGGCCATCACGCTCCGCCGTGATGAGGCCTCCGAGGGTATTTGTCCAGCTCAATGGTAGTCGCACGCGCAAACGCATAACTGAGGCCTCATCACGGCGGAGCGTGATGGCCACTGAGAGGAGAAGAACATGGAAATCCAAGCTGCCGATCGACTCGTTGCCAAGAAATGTAAGCCGTGTGAAGGCGGAGTCGAACCGTGCCCGCTCCCGCAGGCGAAGGACCAACTCACCAAACTTGACGGGTGGTATCTGACCCATGAAGGTCAACGCATTCGCAAGGACTGGACCGTTAAGCACTTTATGGCGGGAATGGACTTCTTCAATCAAGTCGCCGCAGTCGCTGAGGAGGACGGCCATCATCCCGACTTGCATATCGCAGGGTATCGTAACGTGTCGATTGAAATCTGGACACACGCAATCGGCGGATTGAGCGAGAACGATTTCATCCTCGCGGCCAAGATTGATCAAATCCCCGTTAAGCTCAAGTCGTAGTCAATTCGTCATGAGGGGATCGACTTTCAGCATTTGCTGGACAGTGGCTCGCCCAGGTCGTACGATCAGACTTCAGATCACGACCTATTTACCCGATGCCACGACGGAGAGAACTCGATGTCCAAGACGTCTCGAAATACGACGACCACAGCAAGTAAGCCCTCACGCCGTAACTTCCTGCAAAGTACGGCGGTTGCCACGGGGGCGGCAATCTTCTCGGCACCGGCGATTCTTCGCGGACGGAACCTCAACGAGAAGTTGAACATAGCCATCATCGGCTCGGGCGGACGAGGTGGTTCCAACTTGCGGTCTGTCGAGTCGGAGAACATCGTCACGCTTTGCGACGTGAACGAAGTGAGCCTAAACTTCGCGGCACAGAGACACCCCAACGCAAGAAAGGTGGTGGACTTTCGTGAAGTGTACGATCATGCCAACGAGTTCGATGCCGTAGTTGTCAGCACCTGCGAACACACACACGCCTTTGCGACGCTACCGGCATTACAACTCGGAAAACACGTTTACTGCGAAAAGCCGCTGACGCACAGCATCTGGGAGGCTCGCGTGATTCGCGAAGCGGCAGCGACAGCAGGAGTAGCCACACAACAAGGGACACAGATTCACGCCGGGGAAAACTATCGTCGCGTGGTCGAGTTGATTCAAAGCGGAGCCATTGGTGCGGTCAGCGAAGCGCACGTGTGGGTTGGTCGCGCATGGGGGTGGCAACCGAGCGAAGAAGTCTCGAAAGCCGCGGGAGATATTGTCTTTGTTCAGGATCGACCGACGACTGCGGACCCGATTCCCCCGGAGTTGAACTGGGATCTCTGGCTTGGCCCAGCACCCGAGCGACCCTTTAACAACGTCTATTTTCCGGGCCCCAGGTGGTATCGTTGGTGGGATTTCGGAAACGGCACGATGTCGGACCTCGGCAGCCATTGGGTTGACCTGCCGTTCTGGGCATTGAAGTTAGATCATCCGTTGACGATCGAAGCAGCCGGTCCTTCACCGCACCCAGAGATTGCCCCGGCATCGATGGAAGTTACGTATCAGTACGGCCAGCGCGGTGATCTGCCGCCGGTGCAGTTGACCTGGTATCAAGGAACCCACAAGCCGCAGATATTGAAGGATGGCGGAATTCCGGCTTGGAATAATGGCGTTCTGTTTATAGGTGATAAGGGCATGCTCTTATCCGATTACGGCAAGCACGTCTTGTTGCCCGAAGAACAGTTCGCGGACTTCAAGCGGCCCGAGCCGTTTATTCCGCCATCCCTCGGACATCACGCAGAATGGATCCACGCCTGCAAAACCGGTGAACCAACTACATGCAATTTTGAGTACGCGGGTTGGCTGACCGAAGCGAACCACCTTGGTAATGTTGCATTCCGCGCAGGCAAAAAGCTCGAGTGGGACGCCAAATCTTTGAAGGCTACGAATGCTCCCGAGGTCGATCCGCTGATACGTCGCGAGTATCGCAAAGGCTGGAAACTTATCTAGCCGGTCAGGCCAAAGACGCGATCCATATTCTGCGAAATCTCTCGAAGTCGTTCCGGTCCGCCTCCGCCCACTTCGGCGGCGGCCCAGCCGGTGTAGTGAATTTCCGCCAGAGCTTTGCGGACGTCAGCCCAGTCGAGGTCGCCTTCGCCGATCTTGGTAAACGCGCCCTTTCCGTCGTTGGCCGCGCGCGAGAAGCCTTTCAAGTCCAGCTTGACGATACGTCGATTGAGCTGGCGAATCCAGTCGCCCATACTGCCATACTTCCAATGATTGCCGATGTCGAACTGCATGCCAACCCAAGGCGAATTGAACTCGTCGACGTATTTCACAAACTTATCCGCTGTCTGGTCGGCTCCTCCTTCATGATCGTATAAGAATTGATTCCACACATTCTCGATTGCAATGTACATTCCAAGTTCGGCGGCGAGCGGCAAGGCCTTCGAGATGTTATCGATTGACCGCTTCCAACATTCTTCTTCGGTTCCATCGCTGCCTCGACCGACGACCAGGAGTACGGTATTTCCACCGACAGCTTTCGTATCGCGAATTGCGTTTTTCAGCGTATCGAGCGCCGTTGCTCGTTCAGAGGCATCCGCGCTCGTGTGTCGGATTTGCCAATGCGATGCACACACCGTTCCATCGACCGGGAATTCGGCTTCGGTGATCGCTCGGTTTACTTCGGTGATATCGTAGCCCGGTGCGTTCAATTCGATCCCATGAAATCCTGCTTCTTTGGCGGCACGAAACTTGTCGACCAAACTTCCTTGCACCTGAACCATCCCGATCTTCAACGTCTTGTAAAGCCGTCCGCGGAGATAACCGTCGCTCTCATTCGCACGAATTGGTTGTGACAACAACGGCTGGGTGGCCAGCACGGCAGCGGTTCCTTGAATAAACCGACGACGCGAAAAATGAGTGAGATGTTGCATCTCTTGGTTCCTTGTGTAGGGCGGGGTTGTCGAGCAGAGGCTTGCAACGGCAGAGTAGACGCGCGGACGGCCAACGTCAAGCATTTTTGTTCACAGCACTTGTTGTTCGAAGCATTCTTCGTTTACGGGGCACGGCAAGTTTACGGGGCACGGCAATCGAGTATGCTACACATTCTCAGTCGACATCGAATTGCTCACCCTTCGGAAACATCGAATGAAGTCAACCTCACTTGCTTGTGTCGCACTCGGTCTCGTGTCGCTGTCCCCATTCGGTTCACTGGCGGCTGCCGAAGCGATTGATTTTCAAGCAGATTTGGCATTCGCGGAGTTACCCGATTCAATTACGCTCGGCGCCTGTTCCGGTGTCGCGGTGAACAGCGAAGGGAATGTCTATTTGTTCCATCGTGGCAAACAACCGATCATTTGTATCGACCCAAAAGGCCGTTTCATTCGTTCTTGGGGAGATGATCTCGTCGGATCGGCTCACGGGTTGCGAATCGATAGTGATGATAACGTATGGGTGACCGACATCGGCAACCACCAAGTGCTGAAGTTTACTGCTACGGGAAAGCTACTATTGGCATTGGGCAAGGCTGGGACAGCTGGGGATGCAATCGATCAGTTCAACAAGCCGACCGATGTTGCGTTCGGGGCTGACGGTGAAATCTATGTGACCGATGGATACGGTAACAACCGCGTGATGAACTTCACGCCCAACGGTGGGTTCCTCGCCCAGTGGGGTGAAGCTGGGAATGGTCCCGGTCAGTTCAACCTTCCCCACACAGTCGTTGTCGATCGCCAAGGCCGCATCCTGGTGGGAGATCGCGAGAACGACCGTATTCAAGTCTTTGAAAGCAGCGGTAAGCTTGTCGCGGTTTGGCCCGGTTTTGCGCCGTTCGGGCTGGCCTATGACCACAAGGGCCAACTGTTCGTCGCCGATGGCCGCGCCAACAAGGTGCTGCAAGTGGACGATAGCGGCAAGGTAGTGCGGTCATGGGGCCAGCAGGGCACTGCTCCCGGAGAATATCAGCTGCCGCATATGCTTGCTGCCGACGCCGTCGGCAACTTGTACGTCGGCGAGATCAAGGGCGAACGATTTCAAAAGCTGATTCGCAAATGAATTGGCTCTACGGGTCAAACTCTTTGATCCGAATATTGCGAAATTCCACGCGACTGCCATGCCCCAAGAAGCCGATGTGGCCGGTCTTACGCTGCAAGCCCGGGTGTTTCGCGAGAATGACTGCGTCTTTAATGTTGTCTAAGTCTGTGTCGAGTATCACCATTTCATTCACAATGACCACGATTCGCGTCCCGCGACAGACGATCTCTTCTTCGTTCCACTCGCCGCTCGGCTTCAGCGCACCACGTTTGGCGGGAACGACGTCGTAAATCGATCCGTGATACTGAGTCGGCTTCAGTGCCCGAGGATACCCGACGTTGTCCAGGATCTGAATCTCAATGCCCTCATAGGCCGGACGTTCGTCAACCAGAGGACAACGGATGGCGACTCCGTTATTTGCACCTTCAGCTACACGAAACTCGAATCGGAAACTAAAGTCGCCGTATTCTTTGTCCGTGAAAAGGAATCCGCCGCCATCTGCTGGACAAACGAGCGTTCCCCGTTCGACCGCATAGCCCTTGCGGTCGGCTCGGCGCAGTTGCCACCCATCCAGACTTCCGCCATCAAACAGCGAGACGTAGTCGTCTTCGTCATTCAAGGCCCGCCGATGGCCGAATGCGGGTGATGGATCATCCTCGCCCACGCCAGGCAAATCATGGCGCAACAGCCAAGGGTCACCCGTCTTCTTCAAATAGGCGAACAGTTTTCGAGAGAGTTCAAGCCGCAATTCCGAGTGCGCGGGATTGTCAGCGAGGTTGATGATTTCGTCCGCGTCAGACTGTAGGTCATACAGCTCGATCTCGTCGCGCAAGAGGAACTTCTTGACCGTCCGCGGGCCAATCAGTCGATCGCCGCGTCGCAGTGTCTCTTGCCAGGTCGCACGATTCAGTGTGTCGATCGGCAACGGATATTCGCTGCGCCAATCGATGTTCCAAATCAACTTGTGCTGTGCGGTGCGAATCGTCCTCATCGGATAGGGCATCGTTACCTCGTGGAAGACGTGACTGAGATAGACTTCGTCCCAACCGCTCGGTTCAGGCGTCGCCAGAATCGGTAGGATGCTGCGTCCGTGCAACGCATAGTCCGGACCATCGGTCTCCGTCCAGTCGAGAATCGTGGGTACGATATCCGTAAACGCGACCATTCCGCTGTTTACGAAGCCATGCTGTTCGATGTCCGGGTTGCGAACGATAAACGGAACGCGGACGCCGGGCTCGTAATGGTTCGACATTGCGCCGGGTTCTGAAGATCCATGATCACTCGTGAAGATGACTAACGTGTCATTTGCTTTGCCGGATTCGTCGAGTGACTTCAAGATTGCACCGACTCCTTGATCCATGCGTGTGATTTGTTGGTAGTAACCTGCCAGTCCTTCTCGCACCTCCGGTTGATCCGGCAAATAACTCGGCACAATCACGTCTTTGGGATCATAAGTTACCGGTGCGACGCTCTCGTAGTCCGTTCGGATTCCCCAGCCAGGCCGTTCGATTGATGTGGGATGTGGGTCGTGGTAGGCGATCACGAGAAAGAACGGTTGATCGTCGGCTTGGTTGATGAACTCGGCGCCGGCCTTGGCCAGACCCAGCACATCACGGTTCGCAATCTTCGGGTTGAACGTGAATGGATATTGTTCTTCAGGCGTCGTGTGTTGCTTCCCGAGCAAAGCCGTGCGATAGCCGTTATCGACCAACATCTGAAACACGGTCCGCACCTTTGGCATCAAACGAAACGTGTGGTAGCCGTGTCCATGCCCATACTGACCGTTGGCGTGTGTGTGGAGTCCCGTGTAGATCACGGCCCGGCTAGGTCCACACGAGGCTGTTGTGGCGAAAGCATGACTGAAACGAACGCCCTCTTTCGCGAGCCGGTCGATATTGGGAGTTTGGACAACTTCGTTGCCATAACAACCACAGTCGTCCCAATTTTGGTTGTCGGAGATAAGCAGCAAGACATTTCGCCGAGAAGCTGCCTCACACGCCTCGCTCGCCAGCAATAAAAACACCGTCAGGACAATCTGTCTTCTCATTTGCGATGACTCTCGATCTACACTCGGACAAAGATTTTGCGGCGATACAACCATAGTGCGACCAGCCAAAACACGATTACTGCCAATGTTGGCTCAGCGATCCGTCCGTACATATTATCCGCCAGCAAGGTTGGGCCGAATGCCATCTCGAGGTACGATCCGAAATGTGTCAGGCACATCCTGGTTGTCCAGGGCCGCATGAGTTGCCCCATGAAGTACATCGCAATTGAATTCATTCCCACCACAACCAACGGGAATGCCAGCCATTTGAGCGGAGTCACGCGTCGACCCCACAAATCGAAAACCAGATAGAATGCGGCTAGCATCCACACAACCCACGCGCCACTGAACAATACCCACGAAGGGGTCCAGATGCGTTTGACGATCGGACAGATAAACCAGCCCGCAACGAGCCCGAGCAACATGCAACAAGCTCCGCCCATTATCAAAATCCAGAACTTGTCCCACGGCTTTCGATCGCTGCGCAGCAATTGCCCGCAGAACGCTCCCAACATCATCGTTGCAATCGAGGGGACGAAATTCAGCGTCAGATAGCCTCCCGCGTTCACGCTTGTTTGATCGCTGGCGTTTGGGAAGAGCTTGAGGAACCATTGATCGAATTGATAGCCGGCGTTCGCGTTCTTTGACCATGAAGCAAAGTCGCCTCGAAAGATCGTTTCGTCTGTCGCTTTCACTGCGGAGTAGTCGTAGTCAAGTGGCGGCGTGTAGGACTCGAAATACACGCAATATCCAATCAAAATCGCTGCAAACGCAAACCATTGAATCGCGGGCTTTCGGGGAGCAAGCAAATAGAGGAATAGATAACCCAAACCAATCTGCGACAAGACGTTCGTGAATATCCAGTTCGTATGCTCTGATCGCTGCGACTGTAGGAACACTCCCATCAACACCAGCACGATCGCTCGCCAGACGGCATGAGCGAACTGACGAAAACCCGAGTGTCCGAGGCTCTCGCGTCGTGCGTATGAATAAGGCATCGCTACGCCGACCATGAACATAAACGCTGGCTGGATCAGATCCCAGAAGGACACACCCACCAGATTGAACTGACTGACCCACTCCGGGTGGTCGAACTGGAATCCGATGTCTTGCCAGATGTCATAGTCGAGCACTTGCCAGACGGGCGCGTCTTCCGGCAGACGAGTTAGTCGAGCGATCCCGAAGCCGCTTGCTGCCAACATCAACATGATAAATCCGCGGTACGCGTCCAATGACGTGAGTCGCGGCGGTTGGGTGGTGTTGGAGCGGCGCTCCAAGGGCGAGGCCATTGGCTGTAGCTGACCATAACTCATAAGAAACTCACCGATACTGACCAGATCGAAAATCGCCTACAGGTATGATCTAGCATGATTCAATGAATCGCCGCGATCCAGAACTTAGTGTCTTAAAGGGCAATGATCGAGGAAGAAAGAAAATGTCATTGGTGCCGCGCAGCGTTTCCCAAGCCCTCTGTAACGAATTCCATTGAATGAACATCAGGATTTGGAGTCCGCGGAGATGTTAGCTGCACAGTAAATGTCAATCTGCGAACTTCAATGCGTACAAATCGGCATCCTTCAGCACAAATCGAAGCCGGACAGCCGTGCCGGATAACAAACTGACATCCGATCCGTTTTCCCAGGTCACGGTATGATCGATGGAATCTCCGAATTGCTCCGGGCATTCGGCAAGAGCAAATCCGTCGATTGGTTCACCTTCAGTATCTTGAATTTCAACGCGCACGCCCCCTGCGGCAGAGGTTGCGAAATTGATTGTCAGCTTCGAGCCGGTAAACGTAATGGGGCGCGAGAGAAACTCGCCACCTCTGCTCGACGCATTAATCGACACGAAGCCATCTAATCGAAGCGTGTACCGCCGCAGCTTGCCGCCCTGACCGTGCCAATGATCTTCGGTTGCGTAGAGCGAGAGTTCGTTCGGAGCACCGGGTAATGCCGATTCCGTTTCAACCATGTTCCAGGCGATGTAATGCTGGCCGTACTGCCACGAACCCGGGCGGCCAATTCCGGGACGAAGGAAAGCTTCATTCCAGCGATTGAAACACACGCCATCGCGACTGGCCATGAGCAACCCTTCGGTCAGTGCCGTTCCATATCGCAGATGAGCGGAAGATCGCAATTCACGATTCTCTCGATCTGGCAAAGCACGCATCGAAGCAGACCAGCCGCGCTCGACGTAGCGTGTGGGTGTTCCAATTAGAATGTGTGGGGCTCGATAGTACGGGGCGATCTGATTGGTATAGAGTTGCTCCTCGGGCGAATCAACGTAGGTCAAGTCGGTTTCCTCTCCCCAGTTGAGAAAGTCGCTTGAAGTTCCCGTGCGGATGGCTCGTACACCGGTTGGCTTCCATTCCGCTTGTGTCGTGACACCTCCGGTAAAGACACGAAAGTAACAGCGATACTTACCGATCGAGGCGTCCCAAAAAGCGAGGTTCTGAGAATCGAAAGCGCCTTTCGTGATGACAGGCTCGCCGCGCATCAGGGACCAGTGGATACCGTCGGGAGACTGAAACGCGAACAAGCCGCCTTCGTTCATCAACCCGCCAAGAGCTTTATAGCGCGCTTCGGATGAGCAATGCGGGTTGCTGTCTTTGAATGGGGCAAAGTTGTGGGTTCCTCGTCCTTCCAAGATGATGTTGTTCTTCTTGGAGCCTTGGAACTCGATTAGGCCAAGCTCTGGCTTCGTCCAACATATTCCGTCTTTACTTTCGGCATAGCAGTAAAACGGTGGATGTCGACTGCTGCTCAGCTTGCCCTTTGTTACATCAAGATGAAGCCCACGATGATACAAACGATAGAGATCGCCGTCTTTGAAAACAGTGTGATATCCCGACGCACTTCCCTCCCACGGTGCATCGTGCACGATGGCGATTTCGCGCGGCGTCGGATGATGCAGCCTGAGTTCTGCGTCGCCCGACAACTTGTCGATCAGTAGATCGTCAACAAACAGTTCACGTCGCGAACCGATATCGATCGGATCGGCCCCGAGCAAGCTGGAACTAAGGAGGCAGAGCAGAATTGCAAAATGTCGTCGCATGGCGTCCTCGCGAATGATGAATTCCAATGGTAACCCACACTGTTTAACGAATTCGCTCGCCTCCCGCGATAGTCAGCGAAGTGTCTTCTCGTGCGATGCGGCACATAATCGGGACTGATGCGATCACTAACGCACGGTTGTGACGAAACAGAAGACGTCGTTTTTGCTTTATTTTCGAGGCTTTGCAGCAACAAGGCCACGAAATCGGCGGCGTGGCCAACGAATCGTGCTGCAAGGCGGAGTGCGGCGCGCGTATTGCAACACCCGTCTCGCAGGATCATAACTCACAAATCATCGTCCCGGCGAAATGTTTTGGGAGGCGAAGCTAATGACGCTGTTCAAAAATATCCTAGTTCAAGTTGACTCTCAAGACGCATCACCTCGCGCTCTTGACCAAGCGATTCGATTGGCGAAGAGTAACGGCGCACGACTGAAGATCGTCGATGTCGTTCCTGACTTTGGCTGGCCCGCTAAACTCGTTGTAGGTGGCTATGAACGTGTGGTCGAGCAACTCACCCATGCCAAGGAGGACCATCTAAAGAAGCTTACAGTCGTCGCCGAAACCGAAGGAATCGATGTCTCGTCGAAGCTTCTTGAAGGTCCTTCGTCGGTTAGCATCATTCGCGAAGTGCTGCGAGATGGCCACGATCTCGTGATTCGCGCGTCGCGAGGTCTTCGAAGTCGTGCTTCAACATTTTTTGGAACTACCTCGACGAGACTGTTCCGCAAATGTCCGTGCCCCGTTTTGCTTTTGCGAGCGGGTTCCGTTTGTGAGTGCCGCCGTGTCGTCGCAGCAGTCGACGCGACACCGGCAGACGACGCCCACGCTGCCTTGAACGAGACGATCCTTCAATTTGCGAAGTCAATGTGCGGAGATCACGATTGTGTCGTTGATGTTGTACATGGCTGGGACATCTATGGCGAGAGCATCCTCAAAGAACACATGAGACCTGAAGAGTTCGAGGAGCTACAAGGTAAAACGGAAGCGGAAACGAAACGTCTTGTGGACGAACTCGTCACACCTTTCGGAATGCGAGTCGGCCAGGATAATGTTCATGTGATCCACGGTGATCCGGCGAGCGTTATTCCGCAGTTCGTCGAGAGGACCACAGCTGACTTGGTAGTCCTGGGAACTATCGCGCGCACCGGAGTGTCAGGGCTTTTGATCGGAAACACCGCCGAGCAGATTCTAAATCGCATCGAATGCTCGGTACTGGCGGTGAAACCGCCAGGATTCGTATCGCCGATTCATCTCTGAACCGACGCCGATACGCAACGAAACGCTGACGTGGGCCGGGATACGGTGTTCTTCGACATTACGACACAAGCGGTCGAAGCAGAACTGGTCCTTCCTCGTTACTATCGTCCTCGCAATACGCTGGCTGGTGAACGGGAAGTGGGTCTGTACAATCTCTGTACTTGGACGTCGCGGTGTTCGAAAGAACTTTTGTCCCTCCAGCGACGCAGGACAGGTGCGTTATGCATGGATACGACACTTCTGCGCTAGTCGGCACGCTACTGGAGGAGAACCGGGTCCTCGTAGACAAGATTTGTGCTGCGATCGATTGTTCTCGCGAAGAAGTGCCGAACGCTTTAGAGGAAGTGGTCCGATTCATGATTCTTGTTGCAAATCACAAGGATCGGCGATTGACGCCAGCTCATCGAGTTGATCTCGTGTGGCATGAATTCATACTCTGTACGCGTGCATACTGCGCATTCTGCGAGACTCACTTTGATCGCATGATTCACCATCAACCGGGCGGGTCGAATGAAGAGAACCGCGCGCAGTTTTTGGAAACAGTACTCCTGTATAAGCAAAGTTTCGGACCTCCCAACGAATCTTATTGGGGGACGCATCGGCGCATGCCCGACTGTGGGGCGTGTGAATCGTTCTAGCAAGGGATAAGGAGTTCGAGATGTATCTGCAAGGTATCTTGACGATCGACCCGGCTCAGTTGACGCAGATCGATCGTGTGCAGCCAACGAAGGGCTTCGCCAGAATGGCATACTTCTTGACGGGCGGAGTTGTCGCAGCCAGAGAAGAACGTGAGACATTTTGTGCCGTGACGTTGCTTCAGCAGATTAATAAAGTCATGCGATCGGTCGGCGTGAATAACGTGGTCAAACTTGCAACGGATACAGTTGTGTTTTACGAAGATACGGAAGGGCGAGAAGATGATCTCAAGCAAGCGCTGGATGCGTTTGCCCAGCAGGCGAAATCCGAAGCAATCGTCAATTTCAAAGAGCTTGTTCTAGTTTTGGAACACCACCTCGATGACATGGCTTGCCTGATTGACATTCGCATTGCGCGGTCGCATCCCGTCGGCGAGTATCCCATTAGAATCACGCTGAACGGTATGCCGACAGAGTTGAGTGCCCGCGATGGCGAGAAGCAGGTCCGTGATCGAATGGCAGGGATCTTCGACTCGCAACGTGACTACGATGCGTTCCTCGCGAAATACCAAGAGCGGCTACTTTGGCTTCTCGATCAGATTGAAACGAGCTTTCATGAGCACATGCGCATCGACAACATCGAAAAGCAGTCGCGAGTTAAGATCATCCGGCCAAAAAATCGAGTGGCCTCTCGCGACACTTATCGTTCGTCGCACAGCGACTCTTACATTTACGATGACCCAATTTACTATGGTTACCATGGCTATGACGATGTGTTCTTTTACAGTTGGCTGTGGTCAGACATGATGCACGAAAACCACATTCACTGCCACAACTGTGTGATTGTGGATGAGAAAGGAGATGACGTTCTCGACGTCGGAGACAAGGGCTTCGTCGCGGGCGAAGGGAACAACACCTTAAATGCCGAAGAACCTTTCAGCCTGCCGGACTCTGAGGACGTAATTTTGTGCTCGGGTCACGACTATGGTGCTGACATCGACTCAACACGAATTGACGCGGGTGTTAGTGGCGAGGAAGGAGGCGGTTGGTTGAGCGGGATCGCCGATTCCTTCTCCGATTCCTTTAGCGGTGGCGATGACAGTGGGTGCAGTGGGAGTTCTTGTGGCAGTTCCTGCGGCGGTTGTGGCGGAGACTGACGAGAATGAACGATCCGGCGATGCACGCTCGACCGAAAACGCTACGAAACGTATGCGATTTCTCTCCATGGGTCGAAAACGCGATCAAGTTGCTCATTGTCTACAGCGTTGTGATGTACTTCCTAGAGATCGATATTGAAAAGAGTCCTGACAGTACGCATGGCAGCGCGTTGTGGTTATGGTCGGAAAGAATTGTTGCATTGCTCTTTACGGTTGAGTTCGCGTTACGACTGCGAGCTCGGGGAAGCAACTACCCTTACTCGCGACTAGGCATCATCGATCTCGTTGCGATTCTCCCTTTCTGGGCAGGATTCGCCGTGCCACCCGCCGCTCTGCATTATGTCAGGACGCTACGAATACTTCGGCTGTTCAAATTCTATCGGTATAGCAAAGCTATGCGATCTTTTGTTGCTGGCTTGGTCAAGGCTCGCGAACGGCTCGCTGGTATGGGAATGGTCGTGTTGATCTTGTTGATGTTCGGTGCGGTTGGCATGTACGAGATTGAGGGCACAGAACAGCCCGATAAATTTGGCACTTTAATGAACGCGTTTTGGTGGACGACGGTGACCTTGACCACGGTCGGTTACGGAGACGCCTTTCCAGTAACCGTGCTCGGAAAGTTGTTTGCGCAAGTCATTATGGTGCTCGGACTGGGTATCACAGCGGCCTTCATTGGAATTGTCGGACAGAGCGTGTATGACGAACTCGTCGAGAGTGATGCGGAAAGTTCATCGACACGTGGCTAACTCGATGCCAATGCGAGGAAAAAGGTTGCGGAATCCAGTTAGAATCCACTTGGCACAATCAGGCTATCCGATATAAAAACGCTCCCTCTAACTCATTCCTGACGGCTTCGTCTTCGATGAAACGCCGAAACGTGTGGAATCCGTAGAGTGTCTTGATTCGATGGGTTAGCCGGGCTTCGTCGCGACGTCGGAGGACTCTGGCGGAGTCTTGTGAGCGTACTCTCTGGCCAGTTCGGAAAGTTGGTCATGTAGTTCGCGGCTTTGCTGTCGGAGTTGCTTCCACTTCGTTGGCGCAAAGAAGAGACGCACTCCGTGGTACAAACTGGTGATCGTCCGGCGGGCGAGCCGCCAGTAGTATAGGGCGACCAGTCCAGCGAAAGGCGCCACCACGATCAGAAAGCCCCACGTCGCCTGTCGAAAATAGAACAGCAACACAACGGCACTTGCGATGTACCAGACCAGGTAGATGGGCACGCCGACCAACAACCGGTGCGTCGAGATGGTAAGCCGGCCTGGCTGGTCCATCCGCGACGCAACCTGCCGAACCAGTACGAAGGGGATGATGTGAAACAGCGTTCCAAGCATTGCAGGTAGAAAGAAGATTGACAGTCCGATCAGGCTCCACATTATCCACAAGAACGTACTCAGGCCGCTCCTTGACAAAGCTGCCGAATCAATGCGGAGTCCCACCGCACGAAGCTGCTCGCGATACTGTTCAATCTGGGCGGCCACCGTCTCGGCCCGTGGACGATCGTGTTCAAAAAAATAGTTCATCGCGTCTGCGATCCGCTTGCGCTGCCACATCATACGGCTGGGTTTGTCAGCCTCGTCTGCTGGGGGTGGGACGAGGATTTCTAGGTCTTCCAGCCACGGTTCCCAAGCCGGTTCCTCCAGATGCACGACCACTTGCTTCAAACGCTTCTCTAACTCTTCCGTCACTTCACGTCTGGCCTTGCGGCTATCGTCAGCACTACGCTGTAGCAACTGATCAACATCAATAGGCTTTGCGACTCGTACCAGCACAGCACTGCGGAATTGCTCTTTTCTTTCATACGTGAGCCCGATCGGAACGACCTGTACTCCCTTTGCTCCTTCTTCGGCCGCTTGTATCGCCATTCTCGCAGCACCGGAGCGAATCATTTCCAGATGAGCGTGGTCAGTAGATTTGCCTTCGGGAAAGATTCCCATCGCGTGGCCGTCGACCAACACTTTGGCGCCATCGTCCAAGCTCTCTAGGTTGCGTCGAACTTGCTTGGCGTCGTCGCTGCCTCGATACGCCGGAACCATTCCCAGTGCGGACATAGGCGGCCCAATTACTGGGTGATCAAAGAGAGGCGCCTTGGCCATGAAGCGAACCGGCCTCCGAGCGGCAATACCTATGATTACCGGATCGATTAGTGAATTGTTGTGATTCGCACACAACAAGATTGGTTGCGTTTGCGAGATCCGCTCGGCACCGACAATCTCAATGCGAGGATAGTAGATCGAGACAAACCAACGAACCGCCCGTCGGATCAGCCCGCGTTGCTCACCAGATTCTAGATTCGCCATGTCGGTGCTTTCCCCTATCGAACCTGTGAGATTCTCACACGTTTTGACTGCTCGTCAAGCAACCGTACCAGCAATTTGCCAGAGAATCGACTGGGGACAATCCCTTGAAGCAAGCAAGAACGCGAAGACACTGCGCTACAACGAAGCGGCCGGTCTCGATTCACCATTGTCGCACGTTTCGTAGGGTCGATACTCCACCATTCGAATGTCCCAAGGGCCACGAATCTGATAGGAAATCCCTCGCCAGCCGACATTTCTCACAAATAGCGATGATGAGAGCGCTGCGCTGTACACGAGCTGTGTGATCGGAAGCGACATTAGGTATTTGACAAAGCCCAAAAATCCCAACCATCGTGTTGGTTCCCCGCGCCGAGCCACGACGCGTCTGGCCGCGACCTCCAGAAAAGAAACCATTGCGGCATTAGTCACCCAGCTGATCGCCAGTGCGATAGCGAGCCAATTTGCCATGCTTGCTTGGCTATTCTGAATCGCAACGATCAATAGGGAGACAATCGCCAGCGGTACAAGCGTAGTGGAAACGCCGTGGCTCAGTACCAGAAACCAATTCGGGTGATAAAGTCTCGCCGTTAATAGTTGCCGTCGCACCCATCGGAAATAACCCGCCAAGTCGCAAGACTCGCGATTGACCATCAGGATCGTAGGAACGAATTCCAGTCGCAAGTTCATGTGGCGCAACGCGCGAAACACCATCGTGTCCTCGCAAAACGCGTTACTCCACCGTTCAAGCAAACCTGATTCTCGCAAGACGCTTGTTTTGATTGCGAGCGATCCTCCCCAAGCGATCCCAAACCAATACATCTGAACGATCGCGGCAGCATTCCAGATGTAGCGTATCAACGAAGGAACCGAAACTTCGTCGGGCATGTACCAGCGGTTTCCCGTCGTTGCGCCGACTCGGTTGTTGGCCAGCGGGGCGACCAATTCACGCAACCACGTTCGATGTGGAACTGTGTCGGCGTCAAGCAATGCCACTACTTCATACGAGTCGTCCAGGTCGGAGATCGCTTGCACGACGCTGCTGCATTTGAGACTGCAAGTATTCCGCGGATTGCGAAGCGATTGAATCAACACATTCGTCGAGCCAGATGACTCGGCGCACTGAGTCGCAATCTGCCATGCCGGATCTTGTTCGGAATCTACGATGATTCTCAGGTCGTACGTGGGGTAATCTTGGTCTAGGATTGCGGCAACACAATGCTGCAAGAAGGGGTCTCCCCCGCGCAGACAAAGAATAACCGCCGCCTTAGGGCAAGTGTCGTCTGAACTTGTCACCGACCGTTTGAACAACAGTACAATCGCAAATCCGAGAACCAGAATACCCTGCGCAACAATCAATGCGACAAGCGTAATGACTAGAGTCGCAGCCATCTGTTCAAGAGTCACTAAGTCGCCTCTCGGATCTTTACATATCGCCGATTCTGGGCTGAGTCATTCATCACACCCGCCAATCGACAATCGCGTGAATCTGTGAGGAATGTTGCGGTCACATGAGTGAACGTCAAGCATCCTGCCTCACCCAGCTGTTTACTTTAGGTCCCGCAAGGTCTTCTCGATTAAATTCTTCACGTAGGCACCCATACGACCGTTGGCCTTCGGATCCTTCCGAGGCAACTCTGCTAGTTGATCGGCAATGGGGGTGGCGTTTGTGTCGAGATAGTCAATCGCATTCAAGGCTGCCATCGAAGCATATATGCCGTTCTCAACCGGCGAAGCGCATTCCAAAAGCACAGGCAGCGCTGCTGCGATGTCCTGCTTGTTCCCATAGCGTCCCAGGCCTTCTGCCGCAGCAATTCTCACGTACGGCGAATCGTCGGCAAGAGCTTCATGCAATTGGTCGCGTCCCAAGGAAACGCCAACTTCGCCGCGCATCAGCAATCCCATGGCAGCCCAATAGCGAACGGCGCTGTCCTCGTCGCCGAAGCCAGCAATTAGATCGTTGATGGCATCGATCTTGAGTGAGGACGCCTGCTCCGCAATGGCCATGATTTTGGCAAGCGGATATTTGGCCGTATCGTGTGCCATCTCGTAAGGTGTCGAGCCCGCAGAACGACTATGAATTTCGCCTTCGGGAAGGAATCCGATGTCGCGGGTCTTGAGGGCCAGATCTTTCTGGGCCTTGCGCATGCGATGCAAGATCTCTTGGTGCTGGAGTGAATTCACGAGGTTGTTAACTTCATCACGGTCCGTCTCCAAATCGTACAGTTCTTCGGCCGGCTTCGTTCGCCAGAAATGCGACTGTGCCTCGTTCAATTCGCCGGCATCAAACAGCTCCTTCCAAATCCGCGTTGTTGGAGTTTGAAACATGTAATCGATGTACTGTCCATAAATCTTGTGCGGCATGTAGTTGCGAATATAGACGTAGCGTCCATCGCCTACGGATCGGACCATGTCGTACCTCTCGTCCATCCGTCCTCGATAGCCGTATACATAATCTTGACGAGGAGCTGTGTACTTGCCGGCAAATGCATAGCCCTGCATGTGCTCCGGTGGTTGAATCCCGCACAAACTGAGCAGCGTTGGTGCAAGGTCGACGAAGCTCACCAATCGATCCGAAGTTCCGCCCGCGACATAGTCGTCCGGTTGAAGCTGCTTGAACTTTTCCGGGATGTAGACGATCAGCGGCACTTGCAATCCCGAGTTATAAGGCCAACGCTTGCTGCGCGGCATGCCGCTGCCGTGATCGCCGTAGTAAAAGACAATCGTATCTTCGGTTAGGCCGGCTTCAGCGATTTCCGTCAGGTTCTTGCCGGCTAAGGCATCCATCTCGGTGATGCGATCGTAGTACTGAGCCCAATCCTGCCGGACTTCTGGAGTATCAGGATGATATTCGGGAATACGAACCTTTGCGGCATCGTGAATCGCGTCGTGTGGTCGTGTTCGTAACTTGCTCTCGTGGCTGATCGTATGATTAAAGATCGCGAAGAACGGCTGTCCGTCCGCCCGCTTGCTCCAATGCGATTTGCTTGATGAATCATCCCATACTTTGCCAGTGTGCTCGACGTTATAGTCCTCCTTGCTGTTGTTGGTGCAATAGTAACCCGCCTCGCGCAAGTAGACTGGGTACATTTTGAAAGCCGCCGGCAATTTCGTCATGCTCCGCATGTGTTCCGCACCGAGCGACGTGGGATACATTCCCGAGATAATCGTTGTCCGCGCCGGAGCGCACACTGGAGCGTTTGACCAGCAGGTGCGATAGATCATGCCGCGCGCGGCTAACGCATCGAGGTTCGGCGTCGTGGCGTAGTCGTCGCCATAGCACCCCAGGTGCGGGCCATTGTCCTCGCTAGTAATCCACAAGACATTGGGACGAGGCGTATCTTCCGCTGAAGTCGTAAACGCCGAGGCCAGAACACTAGCAAGACAAACGACTGTTAGAGCAAGGCGATTCATCGGGAAACCTCTGGGTGCGGATGCATTCAAGTCGCGATTCGTGAAGGACTTATTCTAGTTGCCAAGGGATCGATTTCACACCGGGCGGCATTTGGTACAATCGCAACGCACGAACCGGCACAATCATTGGCGAACGGTGGGCAACAGCCCACGGGTGGAGCGGTTCGATCCGTGGGCTGAAGCCCATCGCACGCCATCACTTTCATGGAAGCAGGCATGATGATCGCTCAACGGAACATTCGGACAGGCCTTTACGCAATACTCTCGCTCATCGCAACATCGACGCTAGTTGCACAGCCGCCCGGAGAGTGGCCCGATCGTGAACACCGCGCAAAAGCAGAAATCAAATACGTGTCACAGTCGGCGCTCGGCAAGGGCGTCACCCAGGCACAGTTATCCAGCGGCCTCACCGTACTCGTCCAAGAAAACCACGCGGCACCAGTCGCCACCGTCCGTTGCTTTGTACGAAATACCGGCAGTGCATTTGAAGGACGCTATCTGGGCACAGGTATTAGCCACATGTTGGAGCACCTCGTGGCGCTTGGTTCAACCACCAAGCGGCCCGAGCCGGAAATTCAAAAGTTGCTCGATTCGATGGGTGGCCAGACGAACGCCTTTACCTCGACGGATATGACGGCTTACTTCGTAGATTGCCCATCCAGCCGCACAGATCTGGCGATCGAATTGATCGCCGACAGCATGCAGTATTCATTGATCCCCGAAAATGAATACCTTCGCGAAATGGAAGTTGTCCAACGCGAGCTTGAGATGGGCGAGGCGAGTCGTGAGCGGATGCAATATCAAGCGATGAAGGCGCTTATTTATACAGAACACCCCATTCGCCACCCGACGATCGGATACTTGCCCGTCGTGCAAAGCGTCGATCGCTCTGACGTGATCGCTTTCTACAAAAATCGCTATGTGCCGCAGAACATGATTTTTCTGGTCGTAGGCGATGTCGATACGGAGCACGTGCTCGAACAAGTACTGACGAACTTCTCGACGTTTCAACGGACAACCGAGCGAGGTGCCGTTTTACCGAGCGAGCCCAATCAAGCTTCGGCTCGCTCGACGCGGTTAGAAATGGCTGGCGAGACGACGCACTATAGCATCGGCTGGCCCACCGTGATGTTGCAGCATCCGGATTTGTATCCGCTGGACGTTGCCAGCTATCTCCTCGCGCATGGGGACAGCTCGCGGCTTGGTTATCGATTGAAGATCGAGCAGCCGCTCGCACTTTCTGTGAGCAGTTCGTCGTATACACCCGGCATCGTGAACGGCTGGTTCGACGTTTCGGTTCAGTGTCAACCGAGTAACACCGAGGCCTGTCGACAAGCAATCTATGAAGAAATCCAGCGTCTCAAAACCGAGTTGGTCAGCGAAAAGGAACTCAAAAAAGTCAAACGCCAGAAGGCGGCCGAGCATGTCTTTCAGCAGCAGACCGTTCAAGAGCAATGCAACTCGCTGGCCTACAGCTTCATCTCGACGGGCGACCCGCTGTTCGACGATCAATATGTCGCCGGAATCCAGGGTGTTACGCCGGAGCAGATTCAGGCGGTGGCGCGCAAGTATTTCCTGCCTGAGCGCAGCAATACCGTCGTGATTGATCCGATAGGCAGCATGCAAGAAGTCGCCGAACATGCTTCACAAGCGACTGAGTCGCCGGTCGTGCGAAAGCAACTGGCGAATGGTCTGACGGTGCTGTTAAAACAACACAGCGTGACGCCGACCGTCAGCATCCAGGCATTTGTTAACGGCGGTGCGTTGGCCGACACCGCAGAAACCAGCGGGTTGGCTGCGTTATCCACATCCGTTATGGAACGCGGCACGAAAAAGTACACGGGTCGTGAAATTGCCGAACACTTTGACTCGATCGGTGGATCATTCAGCACGAGCAGCCAACGCAATACCAGCTTCCTTCGTTGTTCCGTATTATCGGACGACTTTGAAGACGCACTCGACTATGCCTATCAGGTCCTATTCCGACCGACGTTCCCGGCGGAGGAGTTTGAGAAGGTTAAGCAACAGCAACTCGCAGGCATTGCTGCGCGAAAGGCAAATCCACAAACGGAGATTTTGGATTTCTGGTCGACGATGGTTCCCGCGAGTTCTCCCTATGGTCGCACCATCTCGGGAACCGAGGAAACCGTCACGGCGCTAAGTGTGGCGCAGTGCAAACAGTTCCATGAAAAGTACTTCACACCTGACAACATGGTTCTGGCGATTTTCGGCGACATTGACGTGAACAAGACGTTGTCGATGCTGGAGGCGACTTTCGGCAAGGAAGCAAAGAGCGGCGGATTGACACTTCCAAAGTTTCCGCTGCGAACTCCCCCGACGGAAGCCAAACGCGAACGCATCACAACGGCCCAGCCGGGGACCGCGATGGTGCTGATTGGGTACCCCGCCGTCAGCGCCATGGATCAGGAAACTCGCGCCAAGCTTGATGTATTGAACTCTATTCTTACTGGAGGCTCTGGGGCCGGGGGACGCTTGTTTAACGAGCTGCGCGGCGAAGGGCTTGTCTACTATGTATTTGGGATCGAGCTTACGGGACAAGCGCCCGGCTACTTCCTGTTCATGGCCCAGACACGTCCCGAAACTGTCGACGAAGTCGTTAACCGCATTCAAGCGAATGTGAAGCGATTGTCCGATGAGGGGATCGAGCCGGAAGATTTTGACTTAGCAAAGCAGAAGCTCATCGCAGCTCATGCACAGCGTAACGTCACACCTTCGTCGCAAGCTTTTCAAGCGGCGGTGGACGAGTTGTATGGGCTGGGTTACGACAATGACAAGGAATACGGAGACCGCATCAACAAAGTTACGGTGGCCGATCTACAAGGACTCGTGCGCGAGTATTTCCAAAACGCAATTATCGCTACTTCCTCGCCTGCCGCCGAGTAATCAACATATGAACCTGGACGAAGGGTGCGAAAGTGGCCGTCACTTTCCAAGTGACGAGCGCTCATCACATGGAAGGTGATGGCCACCGAAAGGCGAAAAGTGATATCCACCGAAAGTTGGAAAGTGATCGCCGCCTAACGGCAACAGGCCAAGAACTGTCATTTCAACGGCAAACCACCTATGCTAGATGAGAGCAAGGCCTTTCACTGATGCGAGCGATTGGCGATGTCCACGCAACAACCACCGAAACCACCAATAAAAGATCCACTCGACGCCTACGATCCACCCTCGCAATCGCAGACGGGCGGCAGAATCGGGTTACAACCATTGTCTCGATTCTGTCACAACATTGGGACCGGACTCCATGCCGGTGTGGATGTGCGCCGCGTGTTCGAAACGGAATCTAATCGCGGCACGATGCTGCATCGCAATAAGGTAATCGAAGTCCGGGACCATGTCGCGCGCGGAGCCAGCGTTTCCTCAGCGATGAAGGCCAGCAACGGCTACTTCCCGCCGCTGTTGTGCGAAATGGTCGAAGTCGGTGAGCGTACCGGTCGGCTCGAACAGATTTTCATTCGCCTGGGCGAGTACTACGAGCAACTCGTCAAGCTGCGCCGCACGTTCCTAATGGGAATCGCTTGGCCGATGTTGGAACTCATCGGAGCGATCTTGGTCATTGGTCTGTTCATCTTGATCATCGGTATGGTCTCGGACGAACCGCCGATGACGTTCTTTGGGCTCTATGGAGTGCGAGGCGCGATCATCTATTTCACGATAGTTGGATTGATCGGGGGCAGCATCGCTTTGACGATCGTTTCGGCGATGAAAGGTTGGGTAAATCTCGACCCGTTGTTCTCGTTGCTGATGAGATTGCCGTTCATCGGAACCGGGCTACAGAACGTCGCTTTGTCTCGTTTGACCTGGGCTCTGGCAATGGCAACCGATTCCGATTTGAGCGCCCAGCGCGCGGTAGAACTTGCCGTGCGGACAACACAAAGCACCTATTACATGCGATTCATTGACGGCATGAAGAATGTTATTGGTCGCGGAAAGACGATCCACGAAGCCTTCTCGACAACCGGCGTCTATCCAGACGAATTCTTGGCATCGGTTGAAACGGGCGAGATCGCCGGTAGTCTCAGTGAGACGATGTTGATTGTATCGCGCGAGTATGAGGAACGAACGAAGACCTTCTTCCGCGTCTTAACAGGCGTCGCGGGAACTCTCGTATTCCTGACGGTTGCCGGGATTATCATCACGATGATCTTTAAGATGGCGATGCAGTACATCGGCATTTTGAACGATGCTACGAATTTCTGAGTCGCTCGATCAGCTTGCCAATTCGCCGATCTCGGCACGCAGTCCGCGCAAGTGCGGTCGGTTGAGGATCTCGAACGGCGAGGTGACACTTTCCCAACGCTCGCCTTGTTGGTGAACCAGTCGATTGGCGATGGGGCCCAATCGATTGGCCGCCAGAAGCAAGTAGCTGATTCGTTCGGGTGCGATTCCCATGATACGGCACAGCGTTGCATCGACCGCCGGCAAACTGATGCCCATTGCCAATATGCCCATGTGCTTGCGGCTGCCGAGAATCGGGCCATCCCCTTCCATACAATCGATCCCGTCGACGATGGCAATTGTTTTGGGGAGAGAAGCGTTGATGTCGAACACCGTTTCTGGAATGCCCGCATGGTGCAATACATTCTTTGGCCAACCGTACTTGATGCCAGGAATCACTCCGTACAGGTTCTTCATCGAAGCCGTCACACCAACCCAGTGATGTGTCTTCATCTTGGGCATGGATACGACGAGATCTGCTTCGACCACAGAACGTGGAAAATAGAAGCCTGCGAGCCGACTCGCGCGGCCCCGATTTTTAACCCACGCGACTTCTTCATAATTGAGGTCGGCAAACGGCAACTCAGCCGCGTCCAGTGCTTCTTGAACTCCGGACTCCACTAAGGCCATCTCCGTGTCACGAACATGGCCCGGGCCTTCGCCAACGGTCACGGTTGCGCCCCAACCGCGAAACGCCTCCGCCGCGGCGATGATTACCGCTGGGTGCGTCGTCATGTGAGGAATGTCGCGACTGGGTTCGACCATGTTGGGCTTTAGCAACACACGCTTGCCGAGCAGACCTTTAGGATCGATCCCGGATGCGATCAATCCGTCCTCAATCGTTCTTCGAATCGGACCAGCGTAGGTCTGATGCCGAGCAACGAACACGGAAGCCCGAGCTCGCATCGCGTCACGAACGATTGGGTATCCGATCAGTCCGGCTGCTGCGAAGGAGCCGCCCAGTAACAACGTGCGGCGATCCACCGAATTCGCGGTTTCACGATTACTCTGAATGCTGGACCTGGAGTGCAAACTCATAGAACGCCTTTCTTGGCCGTAGACGCCAACGCGAGCAAGGCCATTTTGTAAGGCGATCGATCGCGTCGAATCGTGCGACCGTACGCCGACTCGAGCCACAAGTCGGCATCGGGAGGCAGCCGATCGTGAGCCGATAACCCCAGGAGCCCCCAGCACAGCGAGGCTGTTGTCGTTTTTGCCGACAGTGAATGCGTCAAATAGGCCAGCGAATTCTCGATTCTCCTCGCGTCGTCCGCCTCGCCCGCCAAAGCCAGCATTGCCAGGCCAGTCGGTTGCACGTGCGGTAGCAGGACCTGACCAAGGACTTCGGTATTTCCGTAGTTACAACCGCCCGACGCAAGTTGACGGTCAATCAGCAGTGTGATTGCTTCGCGAGTGCGAGAATGCGAACTGTATCCCGCCGCCTTCAACGCAAGCACATGCAACGCCGTCGGCTCGACCCAGGAGTGCGTCCCATCAATCCAGGGCCAGGCAATCAACTGAGTATTATGGCCCAGATCTTCCGTTGGCTCGATCGGTTTGCCTTGAGTTGAAAGCGTCCAATCGATTGCGGCCTTAATCTGCTTCTCATACCGTCTCGGATCAATCGCGAGCCAAGCGAGGGTCGCCAAGCTGGTCGGCCAGCATGGAGTCTCTGCACCTTGGCGGACTCCCAACGAGCCGTTATCCGCCTGAGAGTCTGCGAGCCATTGAGCTGCACGTTCTGCCGCTCGCGGTTTTCCGCGAGCGGCGAGTACCATTGCCGCCAGTGCGGTGGGTTCGGTGGCAGGCTGTGTTGTGATTTGGTAGCCACAGCAAGGTTGGCGCTCCAACTCGTCGATCACTTTGTCGATCCAAAGCATTTCGGCGTCTGCCATTACAATCCGGATATTAGGAACAAGGGATCCGCCACGTCGGCGCCGGTACTAATGGAAAGATAGCTCACGCGAATCGTCTCCTTCCCGGACGGTGAATCGGCGGCAACCCGCCGACAAGTCGGGCAGATAATTCTTGAACACCTGGAGTATTGCATTTCAGTTTAGGCCTGCTTAGAGTGATTCGGCTTAGCGGGGATGGAGCGCTTTTCAAGTCTTTCACAAGTGATTGGCCTATGAGAACCGGTTCGGCTTCTTGGCTGTCGTCGGTTTTTCGCAGTTTTCTCCCACCTGAAATCAAGTCGCGGCGTCGAACTCAGCACGCCCGTCGCGTTTTCTTTGAATCGCTTGAAGACCGTCGTCTGCTGACCGTCGAGTGGCGCAATCCAGTAAACGCGTTAGATGTCAGCGACGATGGAGCGCTTTCACCGCTCGATCCATTACAAGTCATCAATGAATTGATTCAGTTTGGGTCGCACCCGTTGCCCACACAGCGGTCGGTCGACAAACCGTATTGGGACGTGAGTGGTGATAACTTCGTTTCACCGCTCGACGCGCTACAAGCCATCAACGCGTTGAATCTCAATCTGACGATACCCTATCTGCTAAGCGAAGGGCCATCAATCGTCTCGGAGCGCAATGTCACGATAACGGTCGGGCAGACGGAGGGAACCCGCAGTTACCGTCTTCGTGTCATTCCCTCTCTGGAGACGAGCGGCCCGTCGACGAGTAGCAGCGATGTGTTTTCAATTTACCTGGTAGATCCTCATCAACAGACTCAAACACTTCTGGACCGCGGCGTGAACGGCACGTCATTATTTTCGCTTTCCAACGCCGGGGCTGAGTTTGTGCCCGGACGAGTTCGTTGGGATGGAGAGATTGTTGATATTGATTTGTCGGATGTGACGGATCGGGACACGGCGGAACTGCGGTTGCAACTGCTGAATGGTGACGGGGGCAATGGATCTCGCGTGGCGATACGACCGCTCTTAAACGAGGTGGACCTGGATGGAGTCGCAATGCCTCTACTGCTCGACACGGCAACGACAAATGTGGCAGGATCTGCATTCAATCTGACGGACGTAGAAGCTGCGAATGACGTCGCTGTAAAGGTTGAGAACGTGCGATATAGTTCCGTAACCCAGCGATATGCCGCCGAGTTGCGATTGCAGAATCAAGGCGACAGTTTGGCGCAGAGCGTTGCAGTCGCTTTTCCCGACTTGCCCGCTGGCGTCACGCTGCGCAACCCTTCAGGAACCATCCCTGGCGGCGCGCCCTACCTCAATTTCTTTCCGGCGATTGCGCGCGGTGGCTTGCCGACGAACGCGAGGTCAGAACGCCTGTTGGTTGAATTCGATAACCCCGGCAACTTGCCATTTGTCCTGTCACCCCAAGTATTTGGCGGCGCGAATCACCCCCCAACACTAGCCGCCATCGGCCCTCTCACTGTCACGCCCGGCGGAATCTTTCGCACGCAGTTCTCGGCGACGGATCCCGAGGGCGACGCGATCACGTACTCTTTACGATTCCCAGACTCGGACAGTGCTTCGCCACTCGAACTGCCCAATAGCACAGTGCAAGGCGACGGCACCTATATCGTCCGCCCCACGCCTAATCAAATAGGCTCATATACATTCGATGTCGTGGCCAGTGACGGAGCGCTCCTGGCGGCGCGGACGGTCACGCTAAACGTCATCGCCGATACAGAAACGACCACGCGAGTGAGCGGCAAAGTGCTGCAAGTCAATGGCCAGCCTCTTGCAGGAATGCAAGTCGAAATCGGTGCCGTGCAGGGGCTCACTATGGCGGATGGTTCGTTCCAGCTGGACCTCGGCAGTGGAACGATTATCAGCGATACAATCAAGGTGCGCGGCGAGTTGTTTTCCGGTTCGCTGGCCTATCCGTTCATTGCCGAGAAATTGCCGTTAATCCTCGAACACGATATCTATACCTCGGTCAACAATGTCATCGACCGACCGATTTATCTGCCGGCGCTGAATGTTGCGGGCGGCGCGACGATCGATCCGATGCACGACATGTCCGTTCGCCAAGAGATCGCACCCGGGGAAATGGCTGAAGTATTCGTCGCGGCGGGCACCTTGATGACTCAGCAAGGAACGCCGTTCACTGGCACGCTCAGCATTACCGAAGTCCCACCGAGTCTCACACCCGCCGCATTGCCGGAGGGGTTGAGCCCTGATCTCGTCGTGACGATCCAACCGGGCGAAATGGTTTTCTCGCGTCCGGCTCCGCTATCGTTGCCGAATCGAGCTGGCCGGGGCCCCGGAACCGTGATGGACTTGTGGTCGATCAATCCGGTCACGGGTGAGTTCGAGGATGTTGGCGACCTGCAAGTTAGTGCCGATGGCAAGACCATCGACACGATTTCTGGTGGCGTACGTAACAGCAGTTGGCACTTTGCCAGCGAGCCCGGTGTGTCGTCGCCGAGCCGTGGCAAATCGCGAACCGGCGAACTAGGCTGCAATGCCTGCAAGTATGACTCCGAGGCTTCGTCACGCGTCGAGCAATACTCCGGCACAATCATCGAGTCGCACGATTTGCCGATGTATCAGTCGCAGGGCATCGCACGCGGTGTGCAACTGGTGTACGACTCGCTACGAGCCGATCCGCGACCGATCATTCATTTCGGTGCCGACAATTTACAGAGTGCGGACGAATTGTTTCCGTTCTTGTCGGACGCTGTGCGATATGCTGCCAAAGTGACAATTGATCGCGGCAACTTCCACTACGTCGTACCTGGCACACCGAACGAAGTTGGCGGATATCCAGTCTTTACGGGGCTCGGACAGGACTATCACTTTTGGAAATTGCCGCCTTCGGCAGGGTCGGCCGACGCGGCGTTGCAGGTCGATTTGCGTGCAGAGCCAACCGGCGTTTACATATATGACGTCGAATCAGGCGTCTACTTTTTGCGGCCCCCGGGCGGCTGCGGCGGGAGTAGTTGTGTTCCGCCCCCTCCGCAGTTCGTGGGTACCGCGACGACCTACTCCGATCCGCTCGTTGTCGTGAATGAGATCGAAAGCCCGTTCGGGGCGGGCTGGGGCATCGTGGGATTGCAGCGATTGACCGAGGAAGCGGATCGGACCGTGTTGATTGTCGATGGCGATGGCAGCGAATTGGTCTTTCGATTTGATGCACAGCAGAACAAGTACATCTCACCTCCAGGCGACTTTTCGGAACTCAAGCTTCTGATCGACGGTCGCTTTCGCCGCGAGACACCGGATCGGATGGTTTATCAGTTCGACGGCGATGGGCGACTAGTGTCGGAGACGGATCGCAATAACAACGCGACACGTTACGGCTACGACGCGCAGGGACGACTGACGTCGATCACCGATCCAGTCAATCTTGTGACAGTGTTCACCTACACGAACGGTCTGCTTAGCTCGATCACCGATCCTGCCAACCGCCAGACTCTCTTCGAGCACGACGCGAGCGGAAATCTGACTCGGATTACCGATCCCGATGGTTCTTCACGCACATGGGGTTACGACGCCGATCATCACATCGTCAGTGAGGTCGATCAGCTTGGTCGTTACGAGACCACCGAATACGGAACGCACGGACGAGCGATTGGCGGAGTTCATAAAGATGGCAGCACCTATGTGATTCGCGCCCCGCAGGCTCAGTCGATCGCGAAACCCGGTTCGACGATCGGTATGAATCCGACAGCACAAATGGAATCCCTCTCGGATCAAGTCGTAGCGACTTCACTCGACGGTAACGGAAATGGGATGATGGCAAATCTCGATCCAGCGGGACAAGTCGTCCGTCGCAGCGATTCGCTCGGCGCGATGCCTTCCACCCAACGCGAGGACAACAATTTGCCAATCACGACGACCGACGCCCGCGGTTTCGTCCGAGCAAATACATTTGACGATCGAGGTAACTTGCTGACGTCGCGTGACTCGCTGTCGATTCGGATCGGGGACGACCCGGGAGTCATCGGACTGATAGCCGGCACGATTCAGTTCAATGGCCAGGCCGATCACTATTCGTTTGCAGGAAAAGCGGGCGAGCTGTTGTACATCGATCGGATTCAAGGCACTTCATCAGCGATTAACGTGCATTTGACCACAGATCCGTCCCTTGTTTATGACCTTTTGCCAGTCGATGGAACCTATCAAGTCGATATAACGAATGTCGGCGAGTACGTAGCGCAATTGTTGTCATTGGACCAAGCTCCACAGTTGCAACTCGGCAGCCATGCGGGCAATGTTTCAGTAGGACAAGATTTGGTGTACCGCGTCGCGCTCCAACGCGACCAGCGTTTGCGAATCGTTGATGAGGCTCCAATCAACAACGCGAACTGGATGTTGCGCGGCGTCGACGGAAGCGGCTACAGTTTCACTCAAGAAGGTGTTGACTCTGCATACGAGTTCGTTGTGCCAGCGGACGGCGAGTATGTAGTCCTGCGGGAAGCTTCCCCCTCGGTCACGCGTGACGTTGTTCCGTTCCGCTTTACGGCGACCGTAACGACTCCTTTGACAGCACTCGCCAAGTCGGGACTCGGTCTCACGCATTCCGGAACATTGCAGGTCGGTGAAGAGCAGACCTTCAGCTTCTCGGCTCCGGCAGGCACGATGATTTACTTCGACCGACAGTTTCAGCCTGATCCTAATCGCGATTTTGCGGACCTGACATTGCTCGACGCGGTGGGCAAATCATTGACGGGCATCTTCGATCAAGGTGGATCGATCCGCTTGAACGACTCGGGCGAGTTTCGCGTCGTCGCAGCAAACCCCAGCCAATTTGGGCCAACTGACTTTAAGTTCCGAATTCTCGATCTGGCTGATGCACCAATTCTTTCTATCGGTGAGTCGCTGAGCGATACCGTTCACAGCGGCGAAGCGGCGATCTATCGCCTCGCCGGCAAACCCGGTCAACAGGTCATCACGCGGCGGCGCATCGACGACCAACCCGCATATCTTGCGACCAATCAAGTTGTCACGCTTGACGAAAGGGGGGAATCGCTAGTCGTATTCGACAGCAGCAGCTTGTCTGAGGGTTTTCGCTGGCAATCGCTGGATGCGCGACGTGCCGGGCCGCTGACCCTTGATCAGAACATCCTTCGCGAATTCACGGTCGGAGATGACTTGCACTACTATCGCTTTACCGCCGAGTCTGGTTCGCCAATGTTCTTTGAACGGCTGGGCTCGATCCTTCCGCAATACCAGGTCTTCGGCGAGTCCGGCACGTCTTGGGACAGCGTGCTGAACGGCACGGCTGGATTCACCTTACATACGGGGTCCTTTGCTCCCGAAGGCCCTAAGGAGTATTTCCTGGTCGCGACCATGGAGGATCCGACATACCTTCCGAACGCCTACGGGTTTCAATTGCATAGCCAACACACATCTTCCGCTGCGATCACGATCGGACAAACCGTTACTGGGAACCTCGATTGGGTTGAAGTCGATACCCAGACGTTTGAAGGCCGCGCTGGCCAGTGGCTGTACTTCAACTCGCGGCAGTTCGACACGTCTTTCGACCAACCCGTGTCGGTGACCATGCTGGATCCGAACGGTTATGTTGTGCCGTTTTTTATCGACGCGACAACCGATGGTGACCCGTTTCAACTCGGCGAAACCGGTACGTATCGGATCGAGTGGACATTACAGCCGGTTGCCCGCGATGCTGTTGTGCATCGTGACTATCAGTACCGCTTGTTCGATTTGGCCGAGTCCCCGCTAGCGACGTTTTTGTCGCCGCTCGAACGGCCGTTACAAAACGGAGCGGCGACCGAAGTCTATCGATTTGCAGCGACGGCGGGACAGCGAGTTACGTTTACGCAATCGGATCCCGCGAATACATCGTTGCGTGCGTATACAAATCGCGGAGTTGAATTGCGGGATTCTGCGAACGAATCGACATTGACGATGACCTTCGGCGAAACGGCCACGTATTACCTCCTGGTTGCGGCTCTAGACCAGAGTCTGACGACGCCTGTGCCCACGCGTTGGACGATCGCGGACGCGTCCGAGCCGGACGTGACCGCGTCGGGGTTCGACTTCTTGCACGACGGTGAGGCACAGGAGGGAGAGACCGTTGCCACATTTGCGGGAAATGCCGGTTCTCGGATTCTGTATGAAGCAGGTTTTACAACAGAATCCTCGTACATTTCACTGCACCTGCTCGGGCCCTCGGGGGAATTGATAGCTGTCCTTCCTGCCGCTAATAGTAGTTTCGTGATGCTTCCGAGATCCGGGACGTACACCGCGCAAGTGCATGGACAATTTGGTCCGCTTGAGCAGCCCGCTCGATACCGATTCCGATTCCGACAACTTGCAGAGTTGCCGACACTCGAGCAGGGAACATTGCAAACGATTTCTCCTGGGAGCGAAGCCGACTTGGGCATGCGTTTCCAGGTTCGCGGTGCGGGTCGACAAGTATGGGTCGATTTGATTCCACCGGATGATTTCAACGAATTGCTGCCGTTCAACCAACCAAGCGTGTACTCGTATACAAACTCTTTTTCAGCGGAGTCGAGCGTCGGCTACGGCAACACGGCGATCACCATTCCCAATGGTAGCCCACTCGTTGTTGGTGCTCGGACGGAGCTGGATGTCGACTCGTACTTGCGAGTTTTCGACGTGGCGACGGTGCCGCAAATGAGCCTTGATGTCGAATCGACTGGCACACTAACTCGTGTTCACGACGATATGTTGTGGCGTTTCACCGCGGTGGCCGGCGAGAAGCGGTTGTTCCAAGTCGATTCCCGAAACTATGCAATCGTAAACCTGAGCGATCCGCAGAGCTACGTTCTATTCAACCTGCCAACCGATCCCACGGAAATCACGCCCGGTCGATTTGCATTCGAAGCCGTTGCTGACTTCCCGCAGACAGGAGATTACTTGCTCGTTAGGCGCGGAACATTTGGCGATCCGCTGGAATATGCTGCGAAAGTGTCGCACTTCGCAGAGCAAACCCTTCCACTTGTCGGCGGTACGCTGAGCCAAACGGGATTCACTTACGAACCGGTGTTTAATCAAGTCACAAGCAAAACCGACGAGCAAGGCCGGCAAACACTATTTGACATTGATCCTGCCAATGGGAACGTGCGATCAGCGATTCAGGTTATCGGCACGGTTGGCGAGGGCGACGATCTCCTCACGACGTTTACATATACGGTGTCTGGGCAAATCGACACGATCACGAATCCACTTGGATACGTCACTGACTATGACTACGACCAGTACGGACGCCTCATTACCATCACATTCGCGAGAGGGTTACCCGAACAGTCGGTACAGCGGATCGAATATGACTTGGCAGGCAATGTGGCGGCGACGATCGACGGAAACGGCAACCGCGCGGAAATGCAGTATGACTCATTGAATCGAATGACGCGTCTTACTTCGCCTGATCCAGACGGTGCCGGGCCACTTGCATCGCCGATCACGTTGTTCGGTTATGACGCTGCTGGAAACCTGTTGAGTGTGACTGATCCCGAGGGCCATCTGTCGCGCAGAACCTACGATTTAAGGGATCGAATTGTGACAACAACCGATCCCGGCCAAAACGTGACACGCAACGAATATGACCAGAATGGGAACGTCACTCGTGTCACCGACCCTCTCGGCAATACTTCCCGGTTTGTCTACGACGCTCGGAACCGAATGATCGAATCGATCGACGCGGCAGGAGGGCAGACAAAGTTCACGTATGATCTTGACGATCACCTCACGTCTTTAACCGATGCCTCCGGAAACAGCACACGGTATGCATACGATGCTCGTGGCCGCATGATTGCGGAAACCGATCCACTCGGTGCGATCACCACCTATTCCTATGATGGAACAAACGCCATCGTCCTGAAGGTCGATGCACTGGGGCGCAGAACCGAGTACGCCTATGACGATGCCAGTCGGGTGACGCGAGAACATTGGGTCAGCGTTGATGGCACCGAGGCGAATGTGATCGAGTACATGTATGACGAGGCCAGCCGACTCGTTCAACTGCACGACACGACCGGCGACTTCGTGTTTACTTACGACGCCTTAGGACGCATGACGAGTGAACGAACGAGCGGCCCCAACGGCCTGCCGACCGTCGTGCTTGATGCAAGTTTTGACGCTGTCGGGAACCGGCTGTCCGTCGCCGATTCGATCAACGGCCAGACGGGTGCGACGAACACAAACAAGTTTGATGCTCTGAATCGTACGACGCAGATTAGCCAGGAGGGAACTGGTGTCGCGACTAAGCGAGTCGACCTCGGTTACAACTCGCTCAATCAGCTAACGTCCCTAATTCGTGCCTCCGACGCGGCAGGAACGTCGGTAGTCGCTGCTACCAACTTCACATTCGACGCGCTGAATCGCCTGTCGGTTATTTCGCACCGCAACGCAGCAGGCACGGTACTCGCTTCGTTCACGTACCAATACGATTCCGCCAGCCGCATCACGCGTATTACCGATATCGACGGCGCGACCGATTACAGTTACGACCCGCGCAATCAACTGACTGGTGCGAACCACGCCGACGCCGCGAATCCCGATGAAATCTATGCTTACGACGCGACCGGTAATCGCACGTCTTCGCAGCGTCATGGCATGGGTTATGCGACCGGTGCCGGAAATCGGCTGGCGACGGACGGCACGAATACTTACGAGTACGATGCCGAAGGCAATCTCGTCAAGCAAACGACTCTCGCCAGCGGCGCGGTTCGCGATTTTGCTTGGGACCATCGCAATCGCCTCGTGCGAGTTGCCGATCGGACCAGCGCCACGGCCGCGCCAACACAAGTTGTCGACTACACCTACGATGCGGCCAACCGTCGGATCGCGAAAACGGTTGGTGGCGTGACGACCTATTTCGTTTACGACGGCGACGATGTGATCGTTGAACTCACCGATCCCGATGCCAGCGGTCCGCAACCAGCCGTTGAGTCGATGCGCTACTTGCATGGCTCGGCGGTTGATCAAGTCTTTGCGCAGGAAGGTGCGGCGGGTAACGTCTTGTGGCACTTAACCGATCACCTAGGTTCGGTCCGAGATCTCGTCGACAACAGCGGTACGGTAGCGAATCACCTGAAGTACGACGGCTTTGGCAATGTTATCTCACAGTCGAATCCGGAAGCCGCCACCCGCTACCAATTCACCGGCCGCGAATTCGACGACGAGACAGACTTGCACTTCTACCGTGCTCGCTATTACGACGCCGAAACCGGCCGCTTCATCGGCGAAGATCCAATTGGATTCATTGGTGGAGATTACAACTTATTCGAATATGTCCGGAATAGGCCGGTGAGTTCATCGGATCCAAGTGGTCTAATTCTAGAAGAGCAGGTCGGCGGTGAAATTGGCGGTAGCGGAAAGAGGAGTTTGCCATCTGGACTTTCCGTGGCTGACGTTCAAGCGATTATCAATGAAGTGAAAAGGTATGGATATTTCCGCGATCGCGTCCGAAACAACGCTCAAGTGCTCGGCAGAAGCGCTGGCGGTGTCCGGAATGGACTAGTTCTTCTTAGTGATGCTCTTCAGGGGCTGGATTATAATCCAGAGTCTGACGCGTTATTGTGTACCGGCATTGCCGGGGCAGCACAGAACGGCGTCAACGATGCAATTAATAACAAAAGGCTACCTCCATTCCAACAGGTGAATGCGATCAGAACGAATGACAACGGTCATACTATTTTGGGAATTGAAATTCGTGGCCGCAGTTATGGATTCGACTGGTGGCAAACCCTCGACCCTGATAATCCGATTATCTATGACGCTGCAGACTTCACGAGCCATACGTACTTCGAGTCTCTTGGACGTGGTGTACCGTTCAAAGACGTCGCGGGAAATGGTTCGTGCGGTTGCGAAGGCAAGTAAGGTAGGCCGGGTCGCGACCCGGCAAGCCGATTTTGAAGCTGCCGGGTCGCGACCCGGCCTACAGCCACTAAGCGTGATGTGAGTGGAGACGTAGGCAAACTGATGAACCGTCGGAGAGACTACCGGACTCACCGGCCAATTCGTGGTGGTCGCGGTTTGTCATTCGAACGCCTCGAAGACCGGCGATTGCTGGCTGGCAATTGGCAGAATCCCAGCAATGCGTTGGATGTCGACAATTCGGGAATCGCGGCACCGTTGGACGCGCTGGTCGTCGTTAACGACCTGAATGAGACGGGGAGTCGTTTGTTGCCGTTGGTGCTCGCGGGATCGACTCCGACATATTACTTGGATGTGAATGGCGACGAGTGGATATCACCGCTGGATGCATTGATCGTGATCAACGCGATTGAAGAGAATCGACAGCCACTGGCCATTACCGCCAGCATCTCGCCCGAATCTGATCCTGATGGAAACGGTGTCGTATTGCTGCCGCAAGTGACTGTTGTCGGACAAACATTACCTGGCGCGAGCGTGCGGATCGGGGTGGAAGCGGCGGCGGTGTCCGCGAGCTCTGGTCTCGGCGACATTGGACTGCAAAATGCGGATGCGGCAGGACGGTTTCAATTTGCCGTCAACCTGTCGCCGGGGCTCAACACCGTGCGCGTCGAGGCGACCAATGTGCTGGGCGAGTCCTTGGTCGTGGAACGCGAGGTTCGCCGGGGAGATGTGATTCTCGATTGGAACGCAGCGATGTTGCGAGTAATCCGCGATTGGACAACCACGTCCAATGATCCTTATCCGAATCGAATTGTGACGGAACGCCCGCCCGCCGCCGCGAGGAATCTGGCAATGATGCACGCGGCAATGTACGACGCTGTGAACGCCATCGAGCGAACACACGAGCCGTACCACTTTGACGAAACAGCGCCGGCGGGTGCGTCGCCGATCGCAGCCGCGGCGACCGCGGCTCATCGAGTCGCCTCGCGGCTTTATCAGGAGTCGGATGAACTCGCCATTTTCAACGCGGCCCTGACCGAGGCCCTTGCCACCGTCGCAGATGGTTCGGCTAAATTGACGGGCATCTCGCTGGGAGAACAAGTGGGTGACGCGATTCTCGCGCTGCGTAGCGGAGATGGAGCTAGTGCCGAACTGGCGTACACACCCGGCACCGACCCGGGCGACTGGAATCGCACGTCCCCGGGGTTTCTTCCTCCGTTGCTCGCGCAATGGTCCCGCGTAACTCCGTTTGCCATGGCGAGCGGTTCGCAGTTTCGCCCTAGCCCTCCGCCGTCGTTGAACAGCGCCGAGTATGCGGCAGCGGTGGACGAAGTCATGCAACTAGGCGGCTTTGATAGCGCGACGCGGACGACCGAGCAAACCGCGATCGCGACTTTTTGGGCGGATGGCGGCGGAACATTCACGCCGCCAGGACATTGGAACCAGATTGCTGCCAACGTGGCATTGGCCCGCGGAAACACGCTCGCGGAGAATGCCCGCCTGTTTGCGCTGCTCAACATCGCGGAAGCGGACGCCGGCATTGCTGCGTGGGACGCCAAGTATGCTTACGAGTTTTGGCGTCCGATCGACGCAATTCACCGAGCCCAAACTGACGGCAACGACGCAACACTTGCCGAACTAACGTGGACGCCACTTCTTGTTACGCCGCCATTTCCTACCTACACATCCGGTCACAGCACGTTCAGTGGTGCGGCCGATGCCGTGTTGAGTTCCTTCTTCGGCAGCGACACTCGGTTCACGACTCAGTCTGATGGCCACGACGGTTTCACACAACGGCCCTTGTCCACCAACCAGATCGTCACGCGTTCGTTCACCAGTTTCAGTCAGGCCGCCGACGAAGCAGGCCGCAGCCGTATCTACGGCGGCATTCACTTTGAATTCGACAACGCAGCCGGGCTCACAGCCGGACGTGCAATCGGCGCCTATGTCAGCAGTGAATTCCTCAAGCTACGCGTCAGTTGAACTCCTTATCAACTTGGTTTCAGAATTCTCAGAAGTTGGATGTTCAGTTCGTAGTGGACTATAAGCTTGTAGCTTTCTGGCACAATCACACCGCCGGCGGTTGACGTTGGCGTCTTGGCACGTACGAGGGGTAACCACCATGATAAGAGGTTGTTTCATTCAGGTATACTACCTGCCACATACAACCGCCGCGAGAATCGCCACTTCGCCGAATCCCCTCCTGAGAATGCTCGCCGAATCCATCTTGAGACGGCAATACCAATGACCGACACACCTTTGGATTGGATCGATAACGAATTGCTGGAGTTGGATGCGGCGGGACTGCGCCGGCGGCTGGCGATTCGCACGAGTACACAATCCGCGACCATCGTGATCGATGGCAAGCCGCTGATTAACTTTGGCTCAAATGATTATCTGGGGCTCGCGGCCGAACCTTTGAATGAAGCCGTAATCGACGCGGTTCGACAGAGCGGCTGGGGGAGCGGAGCGAGTTCGCTTGTTACGGGAAGGGGAGCGATTCACGCAGAACTGGAGTCTGAAATCGCAAACTTTGAGGGCACGGAGGCTGCGTTGTTGTTTCCATCGGGGTTCGCAGCAAATGTGGGAGCAATTACTTCGCTAGCGAGTAAGGGGGACGTTATTTTCAGCGATGCCAAAAATCATGCCAGTATCATCGACGGTTGCCGACTGAGCGGGGCAAGAGTTCAGATCTATCCGCACTGTGACGTTGACTACCTAAGAATGATCCTGCCCCAAGCCGGTGCCTTCCGCCGGCGGCTAATTGTGACCGACGGATTGTTCAGTATGGATGGCGACTTGGCTCCTCTCTGCGATCTCGCGGCACTGGCAGAAGAACATGACGCGATGTTGATGGTCGACGAAGCTCACGCCACAGGTGTGTTCGGTGAACGTGGTCGTGGAACCGCCGAATATTGGGGAGTTGAAGAGGGAGTCCACATTCGCGTAGGAACATTGAGCAAGGCGGCGGGTTCTATCGGTGGGTTTGTCGCTGGTAGCCGGTCGTTGGTCGAGTGGATCGCAAATCGCGCCAGGACTTATGTCTTCTCGACCGCGCCTCCTGAAGCGATCGCAGCTGCCGGCCTTGCCGGTTTGAAGCGAATCCAGGACGAGCCGCACCGACGTGAGAAATTGCTATCCAGTGCGACGGACCTCCGCCGCCGATTGCTCGCCGTGGGCTGCGATACAGGAACGTCTTCGAGCCAAATCATTCCAATCATGATCGGCGAACCACAGGCGACCATGCGATTTGCGACGCAAATCCGTGAAGCCGGTTTCTTCGTACCCGGCATCCGCCCGCCGACCGTTCCCGAAGGCGAATCACTGTTAAGGATCAGTTTAAGCTACGCGCATACGGAAGAGATGCTCGACCGCCTGGTCGCAGAGATTGGAGACGTATTGTTTGGCAAGACTGGTACGAAAAGCCATCACTGATCAGTGCACATCGAGCGAGTAGCGTCCGACCTCTTTAGGCATTTCCGCCGCCCCATCTAAAACAAGTCGCGTTGCTTCTCAGTTTTCCGTGCCACTTGCAAACGCTTACGAGCCATCTCGCAATAATCTGCGACGCAATCGATCCCAATGTAGTGACGCGACAGGCGATTAGCGACGAGAGCTACCGTTCCGCTGCCGGAAAACGGATCGAGGACGACACCATTTGTGGGGCATCCGGCACAGATACAAGTCTCGACGAGTGACTCGGGGAACACTGCGAAATGCGCGTCGCGAAACTTCGATAGCGAGATCGACCAGACAGTGCGTTTGTTGCGTCCTTTGGGATGAAAGGCTTGATCCCAGCGGGCATCGTGCAGATTCGAGTCACCGCCATTTTTGCCTTGCTCGGGCGTGCTGCCTCGTTTGCCGAAGTGGGCTCGACCGCCGCGCATCTTGCTGTTTTCCGAGAATGTGACGTGCGGCTCGCGGATAGCGTCGGCGTCGTAGAAGTAGTCTTTCGACTTGGTGAAGAAGAAGATGTACTCGTGATCCACCGTAGGACGCGTCTTTACGGAGGATGGCATCGCGTTGGGCTTGTGCCAGATAACGTCGCTACGCAATCGCCACCCGATGTCCTTTAATGCCAAAGCGACTCGCCAAGGCATCCCAAGTTGCTCGCCGTCAACATACTTGTCGCCAATCACCAGCCACAGGCAGCCGCTGTCCTTCGTCACCCGCAGCGTCTCGCCGAAGACAGCCACCAACCGCTCGATGTACTCCTCCGGCGTTCGCTCCAATCCGATCTGATCGATGCCGGTATAGTCTCGCTGCCGATAGTATGGCGGGCTAGTCACTGTACAGTCGACTAACTCGCTCGGCAAAACGGACAGCTGTTCGAGCGAATTGCCGTGATAAATCTTGTCGATCAGTTGTCCCGAGTTCTCTGCCGTGCGTGACGTTCGTGACATGGGGCTACATCCGTTCGACGACGTTGATTCCGAGCAGGCTGAGTCCTTGGCGGATTGTGCGGGCGGTTAGATCGCAGAGCAACAACCGGCTGTCCCGCGTTTGTTCTTCTGCCTTGAGGACTGGGCATTGTTCGAAAAATTGCGAGTATCGTTTCGAGAGTTCAAACAAATAATTCGTGAGCTGATTGGGACGATAATCTTCGACCACATCCCCCAAGGCATCGGAAAATCGAAGCAGTTCCAATGCCAAGGCCCGCTCGGCGGGTTCGGTGATATGAATCGAGGCACCGCCGCGACGAAGCTTCTCGATGTCGACGGCACCTTTGCTGAAGATGCCGTTCACGCGGGCGTAGGAATACTGCATGTAGGTCGCCGTGTTGCCGGTTAGCGCCAACATCTTGTCGTAGCTGAAGACGTAGTCGCTCGTGCGGTTGTGCGAAAGGTCGGCATACTTGATGGCGCCGAGACCAACGGCTTCGGCCACGCGGCACCGCTCGTCTTCGGCCAACTCGGGGCCGTTCGGTTTTGCGTCATCGTTCTGCGAGACGACGGCATAGGCCCGCTGAACGGCCTCGTCGAGCAAGGCTTCAAGACCGACGGTATCGCCCGAACGCGTCTTGAACGGTTTGCCGTCGTCGCCCAGCACGGTGCCAAAGCTGACGTGACACAACTCGACATCGGGATAGCCACACAGTTTCGCTGCGGCAAAGAACTTCTCGAAGTGTTCGCCTTGCCGATGATCGACGACGTAGGTGATCGCGTCGGGCTTCCACTCATGCATCCGAAACTGAACCGTTGCGAGGTCGGTCGTGGCGTAGAGGAAAGCTCCGTCTTTCTTGCGGATGATCATCGGAGCATCGAAACCGTCCAGGAAGACGCAGATGGCACCTTCGCTTTCCTTGGCGAGGCCATGCTTCTGGAACTCTTCGACGACACCGGCCAGTCGATCCTGGTAGAAGCTCTCGCCATACTCGAAGTCGAATTTGACGCCCATCCGATCGTAGACCTTCTGAATTTCCTCCCGGCATTTGGGTAGAAACTCGTCCCACAGCTGCCGGTTCTCCGCGTCGCCACGATGAAGTTTGGCTGTCTCTTCGAGAACGTCCGTCGCGATGTTGAGGTGTTGGCCCGCAAGGTCGGCGAGTTGGGCGTCACGCTCAACAGCTGCGAGCTTCGCTTTGGTAGCCGCCAGGCTTTCCGTTGCCTCGGCGACCTTCGCTTCAAGTTTGCCGAGTTCCTTCCTCGCCTTCTTGTCGGCGGCTTTGTCACCGGTTGATACTTGATTTCGCTGCGTTTCAACCGCGGCCATACGCGAGGCAAGTTCGCTTTCCAGGGCTGGCAGCTTGGCCCTGGCGTTGTGATAGTCCACCAATTGGTTAACGAGTTTATAAAGGCGGCTCAGTTCAGCAACGGACGCGGCTTCGTAGGCTGCTGTGTCGACGAAGTGCTTGTAGCCATAGATAATCATGCCGAACTGAGTGCCCCAATCACCGAGATGGTTGTCGCTGATGACGCGATGTCCGAGGAACCGCAGTGCGCGGCACAGCGAGTCGCCAATTACGGTGGAGCGAATGTGCCCGACATGCATGGGCTTGGCGACGTTTGGCGAAGAGTAGTCCAGAACGTAGGTTTTAGGTTCACTAGCAAGTGGCACATCGAGTCGCTCGTCGCCAATGGCGTGATTCACTCGCTCGGCGAGCCAGGCGTCCTTTAGTCGAAGGTTGATGAAGCCGGGCCCGGCAATCTCCAGTGGTTCGCAAATATCGCTCAGATTCAACTTGCTAATGATCTCGGTGGCAATCTCACGCGGCGGTTTTCCCAGCGTTTTGCCCAGAGGCATTGCGACGTTGGCTTGATAGTCGCCGAATTTGGCGTCTTGGGCGGGGCGAATCATGCCCAATAGTTCTGTCGGATCTGCAACTAACTCACCCAAAACAACGCGAAACCTTGACTTTAATTCCGACAGGATGTTCATCCGAGGTACCAATCCTTGGAACGCTGTGAATCAATGACTTCGAACCACGGTAAGCCGATTTGTCGAGGCTGATATCTTGAGTTCATTCGCCAGTCGGTCGTTCGATCACGCCGGTCAAGTCAACTTCCTTGGCCTGTGTCCACAAGTTTTCGATGTCGTAGTACGATCGAGTTTCTTCATCGAACAGATGAATGACAACAGTCCCATAGTCGAGCAAGATCCAACGCGAATCGGAATAGCCTTCGATTCCCATGCGTTTGTCGCCGAGATCGTCCTCGAGCTTATGATCGATTTCTTCGCTCATGGCGTGGAGCTGCCGACGGCTCGTGCCGGTGGCGATGACGAAAAAGTCGAAGACGGGCGTCACTTCGCGCAGGTCCAGCACAGTGATGTCACGTCCGCGATTCTCCGATGCGGTTCGGGCCGCGGCGAGTGCCAATTCGAGGCTGCGCCGCGAATTCTCGTCGGAGGCGTTTTTTTCAGGTGCGTCACTCACTGTTGGGTCGTCCACCACAAGTCCTCTGGGGAGCAAAACGGGGTAGGTTGGGGTAATGCTGCTGGAGCATCGAGCCGGTTGTGTCAAGTCAGGGGGATTGGATTCTACTCCAGCAGTGACGCCAATGGCACCGGACAGGTTCAGCGACATCGCTATCGAGCCGCGTTTTCGTTCCGTGCACCTGAACATACGAGGTATCCGCTTTTCGCTTCAGAAATCCGCCACATCTTCCGATCATCCGTTTGGCAAAGTTTAACGATTACGTCGGAATTGTGTGCTAGCAGCATCCAAACGAGAGGACCATCGCGTGTCGAAATCGCAAGAACCACAGCCGGGGTCGCGGGTCACACGGATTGATGCGGCCCACCCCATTCGCTCGAAGGAGCCTTTAGAGCTGGCGCCCGTCCCGCGAGAACTAGCGCTGATTTCTGCTGGTGAGGTGCAGCCGCATGTCGGCGAACAAATGCGAGCGCAAGCCAGTCAATTAGCGAGCCACCTGCGCGCCAAGCAGCAACAAATCGATCACCGCGAGGCTCAACTCAACGCTAGAATCGCGCAACTAGAGCGTGAGGTGAGGACTTCCCGACTCTGGTGTGGCGAGCGGGAGCATGTCTTCGTTCAGCGTGAACAAGAGCTGGAGCAAGAGATTTTCGAATTGCAGCAAGAAATCAAAGCGTTCTCTGCCTCGGAGCTGTCGGCGTATGCGGAACTCGACGAACACCGCGCCGAACTGCGTGAACGCGAGGCTGATCTGGACGCTCGCGAACATCGGCTGCGAGCCGGACAAACGCGAGTCGCTGAAGAGGCCGAGGCGCTGCGCGTTGCCGTCGAACGGCTGAGACGTGAACGTACTCGGCACGAACAACGCGTCACAGCGGCTCAACAGCAACTCGACCACCGCAATTCGGAGATTAAGTTACAGCAACAACGCCTACTCGCGAATCTCGCCACGCATCAGCACTCGCTTGAGCTCCGAGAACGAAAACTCGAACAGCGGCTCAGGGAATTGGGTATTCGCAGCCGGCAGGAAGTCGCCGATGCATTGCAGCTTCAGCAGGCGGCATTCGAATCCGCTTCTGCCGCTCTGGAGCAGCAATCCACGACGCTTCAGGAGGAACGCCAAGCGTTCGAGTTAGAACGAGAAGCTGACAGGGAATCGTTGCGCCGCGAGCGAGAGGCCTTCGACGAGCAACAGCTCGAAAAGGAGCAAGCTCTCAATCAATTGCGAGATAAACTTGCCGCAAGACAGGCAACTTTGGACCAGCGACGAGCGTCACTTGACCAGATGAAGCAACAAGTTTTTGAGTTGCATCGCGAAACAATTGAGATGCGGTTGGTCGCGGAGCAACTTTGGCAAAACGCTGCCAAGGTCAAGCCCGTCGGCGAACTGACTCAATCTTTGGGTATGTTAAGGGCGAAGTTAACTGATGAGTTTCGGATGTCGCACGATGAGTTATCCGGCAAGGAGCGGCAATTGCGTGAACTCGCAGGTAAGCTTAAAGAGCGTCAACAACAGTTGAAGCAGCAGCGGTCCGAACTTAATCAGTGGCTGGTGCGGAGAAACGAAACAATTGAGGAACAGGCTGCGAGGCTCGTCGCACGTGAAGTCGAACTCGACGCGCAACAACAACAAATCCGCGAACGTGAGGCAGCTTGGCGTGCGGAACGCAGTGAGCTGCAATCTCAACTGCGGCGATTAACGCAACAACTGCGTCCAAACTCTTCGGCGGTCGCGTGAGCCGTTACAAAGCGACGAGACGTCGCTCACGTTGAACGACGTCTCGTTTGGACGTGGCTCCGGAAAGATGAATTACTGGCCACCCGCCTGCAACCCGCCAGTTGTGTAAGGCTGCTCACTCGGACTCGTCTCGGCGGGTTTGGCATCTCGAGCACGGCTGGTTGCTTCGCCGGCAATCCGGTTCGCCAATGCAAGCTCTTGTGGTGAGAAGAAACGTTCGGCATATCCGATCGTCCGCAACTCGACTCGGTTCTTAGCCGCAAGTTCCTGCCAGCTCATGTTGTTGGCCAAATTCCAAGCAGCCGCCTGTGCTGCGTTCTGCGGGATCTCGCCATACCCGAGCATCTTGCACAATTCGATCACGTTGGGATCTTTCGTCAAAGTCTCAATCGGGACGATCTTGTATTTCATGCGGGGTGTTGGATCAGGCTTACCGTGCTCTAGGCAAACGCAAGGGACTTTAACTTTGGTGACCTTTGCGGGAGCAATATTGAAGAAACCACCGCCGCCACCACCACCGCCGAATCCGCCGCCGCCACCGCCGAATCCACCGCCACCACCAAGTCCACCGCCGCCACCGCCAAGGCCTTGGCCGCCGCCGCCACCTAAACCACCACCTCCCAAACCACCACCACCACCAAGTCCACCACCACCAAATCCTCCACCACCGCCGCCGAACTGAGCCAAGACAGGCACGCCAGCGAAGGTTTCAGGGAATTTGATTGTTAGGGGCTGGTCGGTCTTGTTCTCGATGAGAACATTCGCTTCGGTTGCATCTTTGGGTATGAATCGAACTTCCACTTCACCCTTGTCCATTGCCTCGAATAGTCCGACCTTTCGGGCTTCCTCTGCAACGGGCGACTCGGGAGTTCGTTTCTCGGCCAGTGCAAGCGTGGGCACAGCAGCAATCGCAGCAGACGATGCAACGATCAACCAACAAAAAAGCTTCTGGACTTTCATCTCGAATCCTCCTGCCTGCTTCTCGTTCCTCGATTTGGCTTGTTGCCAAATCCACTGGCCGTTGCGCCTGGACGGGAGCAGAACCCGGCTGAGCGCACCCCTTACCTGCAAAAAATACTACGTTTTAAGATAATCGGCGATACACTGAACTCCAAGCGGAAACTTGGCAAATTCTCACTCTCACGCGGGCCACAGAGCTTGCCGCGCGGAGCGACAGACCTGCGGCGGACCTAAGTCTTCGATACCACTGGGAGGTCCCAACGGGCCTCGACGGTGACGCATTTGTCTACTAAAATCACGGGTTCTCAAAATTTCAAGCTCGATCTCGTTAGGCGTGTGTAGCGTTATGTATGCAATCATTTCGGACGGCGGAAAGCAGTTCAAAGTTGAAGAAGGTCAGGAATTAGACATTGATTTTCGCGAGGCCGCGAAAGGAGATGAGCTTAAATTCGACCGCATTCTCGCCGTTTCCGGGGACAACGGCCTGAAGTTGGGGTCGCCGGTTGTCGCGGGAGCGAGCGTTACCGCCGAAGTACTTGGTGTGGACCAGGGCGAGAAATTGGTCGTCCAAAAGTTCCGTCGTCGCAAGAACTCGCGTCGAAAGACCGGTCATCGCCAGATGTACACTCGTGTTCGGATTGGAAAAATCGAGTGTGCATAGCTGCGCTGGTCGACGATCCTGAAGTTGCTCAAAGGCCACGGATTCCGTGGCCTTTAAATTTGCGCAGTGCAGTGTCAAGAAAATAGTTTTCAGAAAATGTTGTTTGTATAGTTCTTGTGATTTAGAACAGTAAAAAACTCTGCAACCATTTGTGTAATTTGTACTTGTGTCTTTACAAACCTTTCACATGCATTATTGGTTCCAGAATCCGCTGTGGCTGCAACTCGTTGGTATCGAAGCACCTAGCGTCCGTTTTCCAGAAGTGATTGACGACCGAATCCAAATGTGTAAACTCGTCCCTCACGCCAAATGTTGTGGCAGCTTGAATGCCAGATACAACATATTGGGTTAGGGAGGACCTGTTTCTCGGCGTAAAAGCCACCGATTCGGTGCTTCTCCCTAATTTACTGGCCAATGACTGGTCGATCGTAGTTGTGTGTATACTTGTACACTGTACCCATGTCCTTACGGACTTCCCATCGGCGACACCTTCAGGAGGTAGCACAGGATGGCAACTGTTACAGCGAGCGGATCGCGAGAAACGAGTTCTCTGGCTAATAGCCCCAACGGAAGCAATTCGAAGAAGATCAGGATCGAAGCCCAATTTTGTCCAGAAACCACCGCGGATCCGTTCGACACGGTTGAATGGGAATTGCGTAGTGCCCAGATCAAGGACGAGAACGGCGGATTGCTGTTCGAGCAGAAGGATTGTGAGATCCCTGCGAAATGGAGCCAGTTGGCAACGAATGTCGTCGTCAGCAAGTACTTCTACGGTGAGAACGGCACCCCAGAGCGAGAGCACAGCGTACGACAACTGATTCATCGTGTGACGCGCACCATCACCGACTGGGGCCTGGGCGATGGGTATTTCGCGTCGGCGGACGATGCTGAACGATTCTATCGCGATCTGACTTGGCTCTGCTTGCACCAACATGGAGCCTTTAATTCGCCCGTCTGGTTCAATGTCGGGCTCTATCACCAATACGGTGTTTCGGGTGATAAGTGCAACTGGCGCTGGGACCCAGAGACCTGCACGGTGGTCATGCCAGAAAATCCTTATGAGTTTCCGCAAGGCTCCGCCTGTTTTATTCAAAGCGTTGGCGACAATATGGAGGACATCATGCGTCTGGCGACGAGCGAGGCGATGTTGTTCAAATTCGGGTCGGGAACGGGAACTGATCTGTCGACGATTCGATCGCATCGCGAGCGATTGTCCGGTGGTGGTCGTCCGTCCGGTCCGTTGTCGTTCATGCGTGTTTACGATCAGATTGCTGCGGTGGTGAAGTCCGGTGGGAAGACACGCCGCGCCGCAAAAATGCAATCCTTGAAGGTCTGGCATCCGGATATTCTCGAGTTCATCGAATGCAAGTGGAAGGAAGAGCAGAAGGCTCATACGTTGATCGCCAGCGGGAAGTACGAGTCGAACTTTAACGGCGAAGCTTACAGCTCGATCCTTTTCCAGAATGCGAACCTGTCCGTCCGCGTGACGGACGAGTTTATGCAGACGGTCGAAAAGGGTGGCAAGTGGTCCACTCGCATGGTCACGGGTTCGGAGCAAGGTCCGGAGTACGACGCCAAATGGTTGTTAGACCGCATGGCGGAATGTGCCTGGCAGTGCGGTGATCCCGGTGTTCAGTACGACACCACGATCAATCGTTGGCACACTTGTCCGAACTCAGGCAGGATCAACGCCAGCAATCCGTGCAGCGAGTACATGTTCCTCGACGACACGGCTTGCAATCTGTCGAGCATCAATCTTATGAAGTTCGTAGATGCGGAAGGCTCGTTTGATGTAAAGCGATTCACCGCAGCCTGTCGGTTGTTCTTCATCGCTCAAGAGATCTTGGTCGATCACGCCAGTTATCCGACATCGCAAATCGCCGAGAACAGCCATCTGTACCGTCCTTTGGGGCTTGGCTACTCGAACCTCGGCAGTGTAATCATGGCCAGCGGAGCGGCCTACGATTCCGATGCGGCCTACGGGTTGTGCGGCTCGATTACTGCACTGCTCCACGGTGCGGCGAACTTGACGAGTACGGAGCTTGCGTCGGCGGTGGGTCCGTTCGAAGGTTATGCGAACAATCGCGAACCGTTCCTCCGTGTGATGCAAATGCATCGCAGCGCGGTCGAGCAGATCGACAACGCGGGTCCGCGGAATTTGAAAGACGCGGCTCGCGAGTTGTGGGACGAAGTCTTGCAGAAGGGACGCGAGCGAGGCTTCCGCAACGCGCAAGCCACCGTGCTTGCGCCAACGGGTACGATCAGCTTCATGATGGATTGCGATACGACCGGCATCGAGCCGGATATCGCACTCGTCAAGTACAAGCAACTTGCCGGTGGCGGAATGTTGAAGATCGTCAACAAGACGGTTCCGCTCGGTTTGCGAAATGTCGGGTACGACGAACCGCAAATTCAGGACATCGTGAAGTACATCGACGAGAACGACACGATCGAAGGTGCTCCGGAATTAAAGGACGAGCACCTATCGATTTTCGATTGTGCGTTTAAGCCCGCAAACGGGGTTCGCAGCATCGCCTGGCGTGCTCACGTGCGAATGATGGCTGCTGCCCAACCGTTCCTCTCGGGAGCAATCTCGAAGACGGTGAATATGCCCACCACGTCGACACCCGAAGATATTGCGGAGGCGTATCGTTGGGGTTGGGAGTTGGGCCTGAAAGCGTTGGCGATCTATCGCGATGGTTCGAAGCTCAGCCAACCTCTTTCCACTCAGAGTGAAACTGACGAAAAGAAGAGCAAGGAAGAGCAAGCGGCCAAGCCGCGTCGAGAACGCTTGCCCGATACGCGTCAGTCCGTAACGCATAAGTTCAACGTGGCGGGCCACGAAGGCTACATCACCGTCGGCTTGTACGAAGACGGACGCCCGGGAGAGGTCTTCATCACGCAGGCGAAGGAAGGTAGCACGATCGGCGGCATTATGGATGCTTTCGGAACGGCAATCTCGATGAGCTTGCAATATGGTGTGCCGCTGGAGGTCTTGGTCAACAAGTTCTCACACACGCGCTTCGAGCCAATGGGTCACACGACCAATCCCGATATTCGTATCGCAAAGAGTGTCGTCGACTATATCTTCCGCTGGCTCGGCATCACTTTCCTGCCGGGCTATCGCGAAGCCAACAAAGGTATGTCGCCGGTTGGCAAAGAGAAGGAAGGCAGCGACGCCGAAGCGAAGAGCCCGGTGAACGGGAACGGTGCCGCTGTGGCTCCCTCGCCAAGCGGTTCGACAGCGGGCGGCCACGGAACAAGTGCCGGAACGCGGGTCATAGACTTGGATTCGCTCGACCGTGCTGGCGTGGCGATGAAAGTGGACGCCAAGGCGAAGCCAGCTAGTCGCGATTCGCAATTCGCACGCTTTCAAAGCGATGCGCCAAGCTGCGATAATTGCGGTTCGATTACCGTTCGCAACGGCAATTGTTATCTCTGCCACAACTGTGGAAACAGTATGGGTTGCTCGTAATGGATTGAGGGCCAGGATGCCCCGAGCAACCTTTTGTGAGTTACAATGGGCGTTGTCGCAAGTTGCGGCAACGCCCTTTTCTGTGGAGCAAACTAGCTGATGAGCGACGAACACGTATTACGGATCGATGGTGAAGTTCAGACATCCCACGAACTTACATTCACCGATCTGGCTGCAATCGATCCGGCACACCAAATCATTGACGTCAGCCAATACGATCCCAAACGCCAAGGCGATGCGGTCAAGTTATCGGGCCTACTGGATCTGGTTGGAGCCAAGGACTCGGCGAAGTACATCGGCCTGCACGGCACGCTCGACAATTTTCACGCCAGCATTCCGCTCGCACCGGTTCGCGACCGCGCTTTTGTCATTTATCGAGCCAATGGCAAACCCTTGGACCTTAAGGTTGGCGGCCCGTACCGCTTCTTCATCCCCGACCACGCCGCCTGCCACGCGGACGAGATCGACGAATGTGCTAATGTGAAATTTGTCGACCATATCGAACTCACCGCAGAAAAGGGATTTGATAATCGTCCCGACGACGATGAGGAGCACGCGAAACTTCACGAGCAAAGTCACAACCTCAATTCTCCTTCCGAATGAGAATCTGGCTATGAGAATACCGCGCAGACTCGAGCTCAAGTCAATAACCGAATCCGATATGACACCGATGGTCGATGTCACATTCTTGTTGTTGATCTTTTTCATGGTCACCGCCGCGTTCGCGATGCAGAGTTCTATCGTCGTGCCAAAGTATGATCGCGAGGGGCCGACAATATCGTTACCCCAGGAAGAACTCACTGCCGATATTGTCGTAGAAGTCGACGAATTCAGCACCTTTCATGTGACAGTGGCTGGATTGGAGCAAGAAGCACCCAGCGAGCACGATCTGATTCGTGTGCTGCGACAAGTCTGCGACCAGCACGCCAGAACGAAGCCTCCAAGCCGGATGTTGGTGAAAGCCAACCCTGACGCGTTGCATGAAAAGGTAATCGCCGCGCTGGACAGCGGCGCATACGTCGGCATCCCAGAAATCGAGCTGCTGACGCTGGAACTCGACTAGCTCGCAGGTTAGAGCGGATAGACCTCGATCTCATCCCCTGCAGCGAACTCGGTTTCACTGGGTGGAAACAAAGCGAGACAATTCGCGTCGGCCAAAGTTCGTAGGTCGGCAGAGCCCTTCCAAGCAAGCGGTTCGACCTGCAATTTGTCTTCGTGTTCGAATAGGCACGCCGGAAAGTAGGTTGGGCGATCACTGTAACGAGAATGTCTAGTCGCGAGATGCGCTGTTCGGCGTTCGACGACGCTGAACTTTCGACCGGAGAGACTTGCCAAGGCGGGACGCACAAACAGTTCGAAGCAAACGAGGCTGCTAACGGGATTTCCAGGTAACCCGAATACGAGCTTATCGCCTTGTGAATCCTTCTTTACTCCAAACCACACGGGTTTCCCGGGCTTGAGGTACACCTTGTGGAAAACTTGTTCGACGCCGTTCGAGGCGAGGACTTCCGGAACCAAATCGAGAACCCCGGCGGAGACGCCGCCGGACAGAATCAACACATCTTCCTCGAGCCCGCGTTGAACAAGCCAATCAAGATCCGTGCGTTCATCACGACCGACACCAAGGTTTACGACTGCGTTCCCATTGCGCTGTACGAGAGCTTCAAGCATGGGACCGTTGCTGTTGCGGATTTGGCCGGCACTTGGTCGGACATTGGGAGACACGAGTTCGTTCCCGGTGGACAAGATCGCGACACTTGGAAGTCGGTACGCAGATATCTCGGTAGCCCCACACTCGGCGAGCACTCCCACTTCAATTGGGCGAATCAGTCTGCCGCGTTGCAGTACGACGTCGCCAATGCGAACGGACTGGCCGCGCGGCATGATGTTCAGCCCAGGTTCCGCACCGTCGGCACTGATTCGAACCTTCGCATGTTGATCTCCAACAATCTCCGTTCGTTCGATCATCACGACCGCATTGGCACCTTTGGGAATCGGAGCGCCGGTCATGATGCGAGTCGCCGTGCCGGAAGTGACCGTTTTTGTCGGAACATCGCCGGCTGTGACCTCTTCGAGAATGGAGAGTTCAACACTTGGGGCGATGTCACTTGCGACGACTGCGTAGCCGTCCATCAAGGCCTTGTCGTGTGGAGGTGAATCGACGTCGCTCGTAATGTCTGCTGCCAGCACGCTGCCTAGAGCATCTGTCGATTTGATCGTATGTGTTGCGCGCGGTCTCGCGTGTTGCCTGATCCGTTCGAGAGCTTCTTCGACGCTGATCACTGTAGCAAGAATCTCCGCAGCAATTCGTGTCCCGGCTCGGTCAAGAAACTTTCTGGATGAAATTGCCAGCCCTCGACCTTGAGCTGCTTGTGGCGAATCCCCATGATTTCGCGCGAGCCGTCGGGCGCGAATGCCCAGGCCGATACTTCGAAATCAGGATGAAGCGTCTCGGGCTTAATCACTAAGCTGTGGTAACGCGTGGCAATGAACGGGTTTGCCAATCCGGCGAAGAGCCCGTGATCGTCGTGATGGATCTCGTCGGTCTTGCCGTGCATGAGATGCTCGGCCCGGACGATCGTCGCGCCAGTTGCTTGACCGATCGATTGATGACCCAAACAGACCCCCAGCAGCGGAATTTTTCCCATGAATCGTTTGACGCAGTCGACCGAAATCCCAGCCTCGTTCGGCGTGCATGGCCCTGGAGAAACGACTAGATGCGAGGGTTTCTTCGCTTCAATCTCGTCCAGCGTAATCTGATCGTTACGATGTATTTCAATCTCGATCCCCGGGTCGATCTCACCGATCCGCTGGACCAAGTTGTACGTAAAGGAGTCATAGTTATCGATTAGAAGAATCATGACGCCATTGTAGCCACGCGGTGCAGGGTCCTCTACGGCTCTTATCGAGGCTCCGCCTGACCTGGCCCGATGTTATCCCCTAGGACGTATACTTTCCGCGAAACATAGACTTCCGCGGTTATCAAAGCTTTGGAAGCGGTTGCCACTACGACGGGCTAGCTTTCCGGGTGACGAGTTGCGGTATACGCTTCAGGGAGCAAGTGTCTGGGGAGATAATTGGGGAGAGCCATGAGTCTAAGGTGCAAGATCGTTGTGGGCACGATGTTGGCATTGGTTTGCTGCGGCTCCGCTGCATCATATGGGCAACAGAATATACAACTCTCTGCGACCGATTCGGTCGAGGTCGCAGAGTTGGTGGAGTCGGGCTCAAAAGACCTCCTTCGTGAAATTGCCTTGGCCTCAATTCCAGAGAGTTACGAGAACACCAAGCATTGGGGGCAGACCAAGCGAATGTGGGACGGGGTTCATCTTTCGTTGGATGGTTTGCGATTGAAGACGAAGCGAAAGTGGCGTGATGCGAACCACGGTACCTGGAAACGCTATCGTGCTTGGCTGATTGATCCCGAAGAAAAGTTCGACTTGCGGATCGAGAATATTCGCCCGGACGAGATGGGACGCGTGGCTTTTGAGATCGCAATCGATGCGAAAGTCGGATTGTTCGCCCGACTTTCCGAATGGCAACATGGCGTGCAGTTGATCAGCTTGAGTACGGACGCAGAAGCCATGGTCCAAATGCGAATGGCTTGTAAAGCACACATGCGGCTCGATTTCGAACACTTCGTCCCCGACCTCGTTATCGAGCCAGAGATTACGGCGGCGGACCTTACTCTAGTTCACTTCGACCTCCAACGAGTTAGCAACTTGCATGGCCCGGGTGTCGAACATTTAGGCCGGAGTTTGCGCGATGTGCTTCAACATGAGATCGATGATCGCCGTCCAAAGCTGGTAGCACAAGCGAATCGGCAAATCGCGAAAAACCAAGATAAATTGCGACTCTCTGTCCGTAGTCTGGCTGACGAAGGTTGGGAGAAAGCTGGTCAGCTGCTGGAAAAACTGTGAGGACGCGAGCTACTTGACACGGGCGCCACTTCGACGACCGTGAATTACCCAAAATCGCTCGTCGGGCAATGTCATCGATGTGATCCATAAGCCAAACTTGTCGCCAACCTTCACTGCTTCGCCCGACGCGATGGGTTGGTCACCGGCTTCCAGCGTCAAGTTATCTTCACAGGATTTATTGAACTGAATGATCGATCCCGGGCCGAGTTCTAAGATCTGGCTGACGGGATACTTAGTCGATGCGAGCGTGACGGTGACCGGAACACGGACTTTCAGCAAACTCTTCGCGTAGTTCGGCAACTGTCTAATGCCATCATCCAGATCCACATACTGTAACCGCGGCTTGGCGGCAGGCTGGGGCGTCGCCGGCAGCGGATCACTTTTTTCGCTGCCCTGGGATTGAGCCGGTGATTTAGGTATCTCCGCGGAAGCTTCCAACGACTTCGCGACTGCTTGCAAAGGCCACACAAGTGCTGCCTCACCGGACTTTTCGCCACTCCTCAACCCGAGAGGTAGATAGCCGACCTCACCGGTGGGCTCTGCGCGTTCGAACGCGACTGCCAGGTTTTTGACGCGCGCGGCACTAGTTCGTTCGGGAATGAATGATTCCGGAAGGAGGCTGTACCCCAGTTCTTGCGCCAGCGTCGCCAGCTTGCTTCGTCCAGTTTCGTCGGGCTGCACACACCAGTCAGGTAGCAACTCGCTCGCTTCCGGCAGTAGCAGCAGGGCGCCCGAATCGCCAATGTGAAACGTGATGATCAAACCTGGACCATTCCAAGTGTCCGGCGCATCGTTGTGAGCAATCGTCGAAGTTACGCCGGGCGCGATTGCGAACTCGCCATCCAATGCGCGGCTTAACGCACCCGCAGCCTCTTCGCAACCATTCTGGCACGCAGCCAATATCTCTGAGGCAATCGCTGTTGTGAATTCAGCCATGATGAACCGTTCCGCTAGCTGCAATCCTTTCGAAATCTCCGTGTCACCTTCTAGTATCGGTCGAGTTGCCCGCAAACTTTGCCTAACCCCTGCAAAATGCATGTGGATTAAGAGGCTGTCGACTGCTGGGCAAGCCGTCTATAATGTGGGCAAGTCGCGGTAACTAAGCCATTCAATCCTTAGCGGCAGAGTCCGATGTCCACTGCACTCGATCCGGTCCCAGCTTGCGAGCTGGCGCCTTACAAGTCGCTGGAAAATGAAGAGCTGGCGCGGCGCATCAACGCCGTTCGAGAGTCATTTGGCTCCAGATTGCTGATCCTTGGGCATCACTATCAGCAAGACGAAGTGATTGCTTTGAGCGATCTGCGGGGCGATAGCTATCAGCTGAGTCAGATGGCCGCATCGAGCAGCGATTGCCGCTACATCGTGTTTTGCGGTGTGCATTTCATGGCGGAAACGGCGGACATTTTGGCGAATCGGCCCGAGAAGCTGGCCGAACGGGGCGGCGAACGCGTGACGGTCGTGCTGCCAGATATGGCAGCCGGTTGTTCGATGGCGGATATGGCAGCGATCGAACAAGTAGAGGCGGCCTGGGAAGATCTTGGCGAAGTGATCGATACGGATGAGGTTACTCCGGTGACCTACATCAATTCGGCTGCGAGCTTGAAGGCGTTTTGCGGTAGGCATGGTGGGATCGTATGCACATCGAGCAACGCCGCTGCCGTGTTACAGTGGGCGTTCAAGCGAACGCGTCGCGTGCTGTTCTTTCCTGACCAGCACTTGGGCCGTAATACAGCGCTTAAGATGGGTATCACGAATGATCAGATGCCGGTTTGGAATCCGCATGAGGAAGAATTTGGCGGCAACACCGAAGAGGACCTGCAAGCGAGCAAGGTCATACTCTGGCAAGGTCATTGCAGCGTCCATCAAATGTTTCGTCCCGAGCACGTCCATCAATTGAGAGCGAAGACGCCGGAGATCAAGATCCTTGTCCACCCGGAGTGCCCACAGGAAGTTAATGATATTGCCGACCTATCGGGATCGACGGGCTACATCATCAAACAAGTCGAAGCAGCTCCGGTCGGCACGAAATGGGCGATCGGCACCGAGTTGCATCTGGTGAACCGCTTAAAGGCCGAGCACCCGGATCAGGAGATTCAGTTCCTGTCTCCCGTCATCTGTATGTGCGCTACCATGTATCGTATCGACTTGGCTCATCTCTGTTGGAGCTTAGAGAATCTCGCGGCAGGAACTCCTGTGAACGTCATCGACGTCGACGACGAGATATCCAAGTGGTCGCTGATTGCGCTTGCGCGAATGCTGGAAGTGAAGTGAGCGTTTGGGAGGGCAGCTTGAACGCAGCAGATGTATTCCACGTACTCTTGGTCGAAGACAATCCACTGGATGCACGACTTGTCATCCGGCTACTCGAAGCAGTCGCGTCGCCCCGTTTTCATGTTCAACATGCGGAACGCTTGCACGACGCGGTGGAATTGTTGTCTCAGCGCGAGTTTCACGTCGTGCTACTCGATTTGATGATGCCAGACTGCAATCGTCTCGAGGGATTGGAGCGGCTTTCTGGTGACGCCACCGACATTCCCATCATTGTTTTGACCGGAGTCGCCGACGAAGGGGTTGCACTCGCAGCGTTGCGCCGTGGCGCCGAGGATTATCTCGTTAAAGGTGAAGCCATGAGCGACGCGATGCTCGTCCGTTCGATTCGCTACGGCGTCGAGCGGAAACGGGCCGAGGTCGAAATCCGAGAGCTGAATACGAAGTTGGAAGAACGTGTTGCGAGACGGACAGCGCAACTGCGAGCCAGCGAAGAGCGCTATCGCAACGTCGTCGAAGGACAGACCGAGTTGATCGTGCGGTGGCTTCCAGACGGCACGCATACGTTTGTAAACGACGCGTACTGTCGTTACTTCAACAAGACATCGGAAGAGTTGTTGGGCAAATCATTTTTCCCTTGGATGTCCAGCGACGAGGAGCGCGAGGCGCTGCGAAACCGAGTCGCTTCAATCACCGTCGATAATCCTGTCGCTCGCGGGGAACATCAAGGTCCCGGACCGGATGGCGAGACGCGGTGGCAACGCTGGACGGAGCGGGGGATCTTCGACGAAGCCGGCCATCTGATCGAGCTGCAATCTGTCGGTCAGGACATTACGGAACAGAAACTCACAGAGGGCGCACTACGCCGAGCTGAACGACTCGCCTCGATTGGAACAATGGCGGCAGGGATCGCTCACGAAATTAATAACCCCATTGCCGCCGCACTGAATGCTGCTGAAGCGGCGATGCGATTCAAGGATGATCCAGAGGCCAAGCATCTCCTCGAGCGATGTCTCGACAATGTGGTTCGTTCTGCTCATCGCTGCCGATTGATCGTCGAGAATGTACTGAAATTCGCTCGCCAAGAGCCAACCGAGCGGTCGCTTGTCGACATCAATACAGTTGTTCGAGATGCCAGGGTGGCGGCACTGCCCCATGCCGAACGCGAGAACGCGACTCTGGACTTGCAACTTACTGATGATCTGCCACCAGTGTGGATCAACAAAATCGAGATTGAGCAAGTGCTTACCAATTTACTGGACAACGCGAGTCGTTCAGCAGATGGGCCCATTCAGGTGATTGTTCGTACCGCACTGACAAAGGATGGAATCGGCATTTTCGTGGAGGATAATGGTCCGGGAATGGACCACGAGCAGCGGCAGAGAGCATTCGATCCTTTCTATTCGACGCGGCAAAAGCAAGGTGGAACCGGCCTTGGGCTAAGCATCGCCCACGGAATCATCCAGAGTCACGGTGGCCGAATTGAAATCTCCAGCGAACCCGGTCAGGGCACAACGATAATCGTCGATTTGCCAATTAGGGCGGATGATGTCAAGATAGAAGGGCCCCAAACTCAATCCTCCACTGCTCCCACCTAGATGCCCACTCAGCTTTCCCGTTCCATGCCAATTGCCGCAGCCCAATCGACCGTCTTCGTTGTTGACGACGATCCCGAGTTTCGTGAGTCCGTATCGTTGCTGCTTGAGTCGGTAAAACTCAAAGCTCAGGTATTTGTTTCTGCTGAGGACTTTGTAGAGAACTACGATCGCGAGCAAGGTGGATGCTTGGTTAGCGATATCCGTATGCCCGGCATGAGCGGGATGGAGTTGCAAAAATGGATGTCCGAAAATGACGTAAAACTGCCAGTCATTTTGGTCACTGCCCATGCCGAGGTGCCGATGGCCGTCGAGGCGATGCGCGCCGGAGCGGTCGACTTCATCCAAAAACCCTACAGTCCCCAGCAACTGTTGGAACGCGTGAAGCAAGCTCTGCGACAAGACGAACTACGACGCGCGGAAGAACGGCAAGAAGAGGGAACACTGACTCTACTCGCGTCGCTCACTCCTCGCGAACGCGAGATCATGGATTTGTTACTGGACGGAGGTACGTCGCAACGGATCGGGAACCGGTTGAAACTTAGCACGAAGACAGTCGACTTCCACCGCCGAAATATGTTGGACAAGATGCGTGTGGACTCGATCGTCGAGTTGACGAAGATTCTGCACCCTCGTGACTAAATGCGGCCTTCTACTGTGAACATAGGCAAAGTTTTCGTGTCTTTGGTGGGAAGGACCTAGCCAACGGCTAGGGTCTCCCGTGGTTTGCCAAATTGAGATTGTGCGAGATCTGGGGCAAATTAAGACGATACGTTCAGTTCGACCGTTGCCCAGTAAGTATGACTCGCTAAAAATGCCAACGACAAAGCCCGCGGTTACCAGCCAAGTCGCGATGTCGCTCCGAACCGCTCCACTGCGACGTGTGCGGCGACCGAAGCACGAGACCTTAAATAGTTCACCTGCCAATAAGATCTCCGACCCATTTAGCATCCCGACGGTTTTTGTTGTCGATGATGATCCTGAAATGCGAGAGTCGCTCGAGCTTTTGTTGCTCGCAGAGACGCTCCAAGTCGAGACCTACGAATCAGCGGATACTTTTTGGGCGGACTTTCATCCCGAGCGGAAGGGTTGTGTGATACTCGACCTGAGAATGCCCGGAATGGATGGACTCGCTTTGCTCGAGCTGCTTGCGGACCAAGATCACGAACTAGCCGTCATCGTCGTCTCGGCGTCTGCCAATCACGACGAGAAAGCCTGTGCCAAGCGGCTGGGCGCTTATGACGTCATGTCGAAACCTTACGATACCAAGAGGCTACTCGGGAAGATTCGCGAGTGCCTTTCACAATAAGAACCAATTCTAGAAGCATTTTGTTTGAACGACGAGAATTATGAGTACTGCAGCTTACAATCCGATTTCCATTTCCAATTCGACATCCTTCCGGTCGGCGGCTTCCGAATTCGATGAGGCTTTTGAACCAGATGCCTTCCGTTCGGCGGATGACGGAGAAGAGACACGCAAACGCCGCGAACGTCGTGACCCCGATGAAGAAGCTTCGTGGGTTGACGATCCGATCCGACTTTATCTGTCCGAAATCGGGCGAGTGCCCTTGCTGACCCGACCCCAGGAGATCGCGCTGGCGCGGCAAGTCGAAACAACTCGCGCACGCTTCCGCCGCATGTTGCTGGATTGCGACTACGTTTTGCGAGCGACCGTTGGTTTGCTGCGGCGAGTGCATTCGGGGGATTTGGCGTTTGACCGGACGGTACAAGTTTCGGTCAGCGATCGATTGGAAAAAGACCATATTCTCGGTCGCCTGCCCCATAATCTGAAAACCCTCGACGCCCTGTTGGAGTTGAACCAGGCCGAGTTCAGTGTCGTCACATCCCGCTCGCTCGGGAAAGGTATGCGTCAGGCTGCTTACGGGCGTGTTGTTCGCCGTCGTCGGCGAGCTATCACGTTGGTCGAAGAATTGGGGCTACGCCTCCAATTCCTGACCGATCTGTACGATGAGGTAGTTAAGATCAATGAGCGATTGCAGTATCTGAAGGCTGAGATCGCTCGCTGTGAGAAGGAGGACGCACCTTCAGACGAATGGCGTCCCTTGGCTGCCGAATACCAACGACTTGTTCGCTCGGTACAGCAAACTCCGGCAGGCCTCAATGACCGCGTTTGTCAAATGCGGAAAATTCTGGAAGAGCACCAGGATGCCAAACAGCAGCTCTCCGCAGCGAACCTCCGCCTCGTAGTTTCGATTGCCAAGAAGTATCGCAAGCGTGGGCTGACTTTCAGCGATCTTATCCAAGAGGGTAATGCAGGTTTAATGCGAGCCGTTGAAAAGTTCGAGTACCGACGGGGATTCAAGTTCTGTACCTATGCTACATGGTGGATACGCCAGGCAATCACGCGAGCCGTTGCCGATCATAGCCGCACGATTCGTGTCCCGGTCCACATGACGACCGAAGTCACCAAAGTGCGAAAGATGCAAGCCTCGCTGACGCACGACTTGGGTCGTGAACCCACAGTTGAGGAATTGGCCAAGGCGACAGACTTACCCGTCGAAGAGACACAACACTTGCTGCAAATGAGTAGTTTCCCGACGAGTTTGCACGTGCGTCTCGGCCGCGGCGAGGACACAGAATTTGGCGATTTGTTGCCGAACATGAGTGAAATCGATGCAGCCGATAACACTGGATTGAAGATGCTCAGTACGCGGCTTCGCAAAGTAATGCAAAACCTTAGCTGGCGTGATCGTGAGATCCTCAATATGCGTTACGGTCTCGGTGACGGCTATAACTACACGCTCGAAGAGGTCGCACGTGTCTTCCAGGTCACTCGCGAACGCGTCCGACAGCTAGAAGCCCGCGCCCTACGAATGCTTCAAATGCCTCGTCATAGCGCCGAATTAGTCGAGTTCATGGACTGATTGAAGCGTCGATCGTTGCTGGATTCGCGAGAATTCAGCCACGCAGCTAACGACACTTATGGGGCTTGCTGCAAGGCGAGATGCGTATCCGGTATATTCTGAGTCGGTCTCAGAGGATGCGCGGGTCATGTCTTCGTACGATGAACATCACGATTTCGCTACGACGCGCTGGAGCCTGATCGCGGCGATTGGTAAACCGTCTTCAGTCGAGTCACGCGCTGCGCTTGCCTCGCTGTGTGAGACGTACTGGTATCCCCTGTACGTCTACATCCGCCGCAAAGGCCATCAAGCAGCCGAGGCCCAAGACTTGACTCAGGCTTTCTTGGCTGAGTTGTTGGAGAGGGATCGTTTACAACTGGCTGATCAGGAGCGCGGCCGCTTCCGGTTTTTCCTTTTGACCGCGCTGAACAACTTTATTGCCAATCAGTGGCGACGTGACAATGCACAGAAGCGAGGTGGAGGCTGTGTCACATTGTCGATTGATGTCGAAGCAGGCGAAGCACGATATCGCCACGAACCTTTCCACGAGTTGACGGCCGAGCGAATCTTCGAGCGACGGTGGGCGTTGACCCTGTTGGAAAGGACCTTGGAGCAACTGCGTGACGAGTATGTTAAAGCGGAGAAAGGAGACCTGTTCGAGGCCTTAAAGGGACACCTTGGGCAGGGGGCGGCCACGCCTTATCGCGAGATAGGCGATAACTTGGGAATGAGTGAGACAGCCGTGAAAGTGGCTGCTCATCGGATGCGAAAACGCTGCGGGCAGATCCTACGACAAGAGATTTCTCATACGGTCGATGATTCAACGGCGATCGACGCCGAATTGCAGCAACTTTTTACGGCAGTAGAGCTCTAAAAATCGAAAAAACCTGTAACCTTCTGGACAAAATAGGTTACTAGTTGGTGTCACGCGATTTGTCGGTGCTGCTTCGTTCTCCACCTCGATGGAATGAGCCTAATGAATCCAACCGCTCGATGTCCTCAATGTGGCCGCTCACTTCCCACCGACGCCCCTTCCGGTGTTTGTCCTCAATGCCTGCTCGGAGTTGGAATGCAGACGACGTCGCAACATGATCCACCTCAACGCCGAGGCGGATTTACCCCGCCGAAGCCGCATCAACTCGCACAACACTTCCCGCAGCTGGAAATTCTGGACCTTATCGGGCACGGCGGAATGGGAGCCGTGTACAAGGCCCGGCAACGTGGTCTTGATCGGACGGTCGCGTTAAAAATCCTGCCGCCGGAAGTAGGCCAAGATCCCACATTTGCCGAACGGTTTTCACGAGAGGCACGAGCGCTCGCCCGCCTGAGCCATCCAAACATCGTCGCCATTCACGATTCAGGCAACTCCGGAGGACTGTACTACCTGCTGATGGAATACGTCGATGGCGTGAATCTTCGCGAGGCAATCGAGACCAAGGAGTTGACACCCCCTGAGGCCTTGGCGATTGTTCCCCAGATCTGTGAAGCATTGCAGTACGCACACGATGAAGGAGTCGTCCATCGCGATATCAAACCGGAGAACATCCTGCTCGACAAGAAAGGTCGCGTGAAAATAGCAGACTTTGGTTTGGCGAGACTGCTCGGTCAGGCTGCCGACGATTTCACGCTGACAGCAACACATCAGGTCATGGGCACGCCGCGTTACATGGCACCGGAGCAGATCGAGGGGGCGCACGAAGTTGATCACCGCGCTGACATCTATTCTCTGGGCGTTGTCTTTTACGAAATGCTCACCGGAGAATTGCCGCTCGGTCGGTTTGACGCCCCGTCGCGAAAAGTGCAACTCGACCTGCGCGTCGACGAGGTTGTGCTTCGCACTTTGGAGAAAGATCCGCTGCGGCGCTATCAACATGCGAGCGAGATCAAGACAGATGTCGAAGCCATCGGCGACGTCAGCAGGTCGGCTCGACATCTGCGCGCGATGTACGGTTTCGATTATCGATCCAAAGGGGAATTGTTCGGTTGGCCACTCGTGCATATCGCAACCGGGACTGATCCCCAAACGGGCCGCAAGCGAGTTGCCAAAGGGATCATCGCCATTGGCGACGTGGCGGTCGGTGGCATTGCGATTGGAGGAGCGGCAACGGGGGTGTTCGCTGTGGGGGGAGCATCTTTAGGCGTATTCTCTTTCGGCGGAGCTGCGGTCGGCCTGTTGATGGCCATCGGTGGCGCGGCATCGAGCTTGGGATTTTCTTGCGGCGGCGGTGCATTTGGCGCGATTGCCATGGGAGGAATCGCGGTTGGTTACTATGCCTATGGTGGAGTTGCGTTCGCGGTGCATGGCTTGAGCGGCATACATCGCGACCCAAGGGCTGTCAATTTCTTCGAGCCTTGGGTGGATGGCTTTATAAGTTGGTTTGGCGTTCTCACCACGGTGGCAATGATTCTCGTGATCATCGGGATGAATCTAGCAATCGCTGTTGCGAAACGGCACTCTGATGGGTCGGCTGTTGTCCCGACGAAACAAGCGGTACGTCCAAGCTCGCATGGCAAGGCGTGGGCTGTGTTCGGATGCTTGTTCTTCGTTATGGTCGGCGGTGGACTTCTCTTGACCATCATGCTCTTCCTAGCAAGAAACGCCGCTTACGAGCGAATGGTTCAGGCGCGGGCAGCCGACGAAATAGCCAGATCAGCCGTTGAGGCAGAGGCACGCTACTCGCGTGAATTGGCTCAGCAACGCGAGAAGGGGCATTTGGAGTTTGCCGGCAACGAAGTGAAGCTTAGTGAGTACGGTAAAACGGTCATCGGGCTTTATCCCAACCAAGTACCGCCCGTTAACAAAGTACTCCAAGATGTGCATGAGCGCTACCTTGCCTTGGAACGCACCAAGACAACTCGATCCATCAACGATCTTGGCCATCAAGTGATCACGGTCGCAGAATACTCCGAACAAGAACTCGCCGAGTTGGAGTCAGCCTTATGGACCGAGATGGATAAGCTACTCAGCGTGGAGCAACAGCGCACGATGCGAAACAACTTACGAGTTTACCCCGGCGATAATACGGCGCGACCGTCTGCGAATGGCTGGAAGCCCGGAATCTTGGGCTGGGGACGCTATGGAGCTGAAATTGAATTATGGAAAATTGGAACATGGTTTCACTGGAAGGCTCAAATTCAGGTGGATGGACGGATAACTTCGGTGCCGCAAGGAGACGCCCCTGAATTGCCGGTCGAATTCGCGAGGTTCTGGGATCCGCACGAGACGGAAGACGAAAGTGTGCCTTTGTCGGAGTCATCGGTTGACACCCAGCCCGATCAGCCACAAGAATGACGGCCTTGCCGCGAGTGTCGTGGCGCTTAGATTTCCGCAAGAGCGTTTACGATGCGAGCATCCGCGGCATTTCACACGATCAAACAGGCATTGGCGACCGGTAGCATTGGGACTCCGGTTGCCGTTCGGCTAATCGCGAATCTCGCCGATCACTCGGATGAGGTCATCGAGCTTAGTAACACGCTGGTTGAACAAGCGCTCGCGTGGCTTGGCGAGATCGCCTCGTCGACCGATCAAATGGGCGATGCGAGCCAGCAGATCAGCCACCTCGTGCGGACGACCAACGGCCGCTCGGCGCTCGTATCGGCTGGCGTTTGCCGCGGCGAGCCCTTGGTCGAAATTGTTGTGTTCGGAAATCGAGGTGTCCTATCGTGGGAGGCAGGTCGCGGATCAGCTTCGTTCCCAACTGAAACTACTCAAACTTCAGAAGTCGTTCGAGACTTCGGAAGTTTAACTCCCACGCCACCACCTTATGGCGTTCTACTTGTCTCGGGTGACCACACTCACCAACCCGGGTATGCCGAGGCGCTGCTGGCCGATGGCCGCTGCCGCTTGATTGGCGTGACCGACGAAGATGATGTCGACAATCGGCGGCGCGAGTTGAATCAGCGAATGGCGGATCGCTTTGGCATTCCCTTGCTTCCGAATTTGAGTGAAGCAATCAAGCGGGACGACGTTCACATCGTTAGCGTCTGTGCTGAACCCTATCGCCGAGGCTCGATCATCGTCCAGGCGGCTCGAGCTGGAAAGCATCTTTACTTGGACAAGCCCCTTGTTGGATCGTTGCACGACACCGATGCGGTTGTCGAAGCAGTTCGGTCAAGCGGCGTTGTGGCCCACATGTTTACACAGGTCCACTGGGACCCGGCGCAGCGAGCGAAAGCGGTTTTGGATTCCGGCCAACTCGGTGATCTTGTAGCGATTCATTGTGATGTCTGCTTCGCCAAGGGCCATGGTGGGACAGCCGATCTATCGCGGTCTCGTGTTGAGCATGAATTCCCAGCCCGATTTGAGTTGCCCGAGGCAAAACGGGAACTTACTAATGTCGGTGTCTATCCCGTGGCAATGTTGCTCTGGCTGTTGCAGCGGGAGGTGAGACGCGTCGATGCGACGACCGGCAATTTCTTTTTTGCCGAACATCAAACGCACGATATGGAAGACTTTGGCCAGATTCTGATGGAGTTTGATGGCGGAGTCACGACGACAATAAGCGCCGGGCGAGCCGGTTGGCGATCGCATCCGGGATTCGGCCTGCACCGTGTGTGTCTGATCGGCACGAAAACTTCGGTCACCGTCGATGCACATCGACCGCGGGTCGAAGTCTGGTCCGATATCGATCCGTGGACACCCCCGCCCCGCGACCCAGACGATCCCATGGGCATGTGGGCTCCGTTGCCCGACAGCTCCTTCAAGGCTGCGTCCAAAGACGCGTGGCAATTGCCGACAACAGCCGCGTGGGCCGCTGACGCCAAACATTTTTTGGATTGCATCGAGTTTGGTAGGCAGAGCGAAGTGTCAGCTGATGTCGCAGCGAAAGCGAGTCGCATCCTATTTGCTGCTTATCGATCGGCGTCTAGGAAGATGACTATGGACTGGCCTTAGGAACACGGGAAAAATAACTTCGGCGAAACCAAAGTAGCCATCACACTCCGTGGGATGATTCGCAGAAGATATAGCGAAGTCGTTTTTCCCGTGTTCCTTAGTACCCCGAAGGAACTTGGTATGCTGCCGATAGTATTTTCACACGCATTTCGCTATGTCGCCGAAATGAGCGATGTTGGGGCAGAGCAAAACTCGGACCAAGCGGAAATGTCCGGAATCCGCTAGTTCCAGGGTGCATGTGGCCCACCGCGCTGTCGTCCCTTGTTGCATGTTTGCCATTTGAATCAGACGACACGCACGGTGAGCCGCAACTGTCTTGGGGTAAGACGCCGCAGCTATTGGGCGGTGAGATTCGAAATCGGGATACGCAAGAAAAACAGTCCTGGACCACCCTCCTGATCTTTGTCGATGTCATAGAACACGACACCGATCGTTTCATCGTCGAGTTGAACCGTTCGCGGACAGGCTCGCCCATTGATTGCACGTCCGGGGTTGTAATACTCATATAAGCCATTCCATGTCTGACCATCATCGTACGAGATGCGGTAGCGAATGCTTTCCCCGCCAAAACCCGGCCCAAGGATCTCTGAAGCGAGTAGCCAGCCGTTCTTCAAGCACACCATTTCATGCCGCCAACCCTGTGACTTGATGTCCGGAAAGTTCTCGATAGCTTGCCAAGTTCTGCCGTTGTCCGTTGAACGGATGCCGTCGCCACTAACAAATGTGCCTTGTGGCGTCTGCACAATTGGGACCAACCCATGCACACGGCCATCTCCGAATGGCGTTGATTTGGAACTTGTCGGATCGAACACAATCGTCCGGTCCCACAATGATACGATCCACTGCTTGGACTTTAATTCGGTGATGGGATGTCTGATAACCGTTTTTACTGCGGGATCACTTGGGAATGGCCGAGGTTCACTCCACGCGAGTCCGTCGTCATCAGACAAGGAATACAATACGGACCGGGGTTCATTCTGAGTAACCGGCGTGTCCCAGCGATTCCAGCAATGCAACAGCCGGCCGTCGCTTAGCGTTGTCAGCGAACCCGGATAGTAGGTCTTGTTGACGGTATGTACGAAGGGAACCGGTTCGGACCATGTAAATCCGCCATCCAAGGACCGAGAGATGCGGAGGTCCACATGATTCACTCGACCGTACATGACGACGATCACTCCTGTGTTGCCGACGCAAATCGCCGGGTGGATGTGCCCGTTCACCGGAACAGCAATTCGGATTGGGCTCAGCTCGTTTTCGCCTGCAAGTGCCGTTAGGGAGACGAACAGTGACAGTACGGCGAGTCGATTCATGGAAAACCTCCGGTTGTTTGGTATGCGGTCGAGTTGGCGGCAACTTGATCATCTTAGCCTCTTCTCCTGCTTCGATGGTCCCTCATTACCACCGGGGAAGACGCATTTCTTCCACTGGTTGGCGAATTCTCCTCCGAAGAAGCGGGCTTAGCTACCAAGCCTTGCTGGGTCTGATCGGTCGTCGCAGAACTCGGCCAGACGCTACGACTTTGCGCTAATGCACTCAAAATCGAGTCGAACGAGAACACGAGATTCATAATGACAATCCAAGTGATCGCGACGGCGCTCGAACGCTGTTTGCCCGTGTCGTGTTCTTCAATATTGTCGACGGCGAGCAAGTGATAAATCTCCTTCATCGCGGTGTAGAGGATGAAGTCACTTCCGACGAGCGTGATTAAGCATGGACATTGAACTCACCTTCGAAGATGCCTGTCAGATGCAGCTTGCAAAAAAAGGTTCTTTCAGATTCTCAATTGCACTCATTACGACAAGTAGCAGCAAGATTCGTAAAACGATCGCCAAGCCGAAACCCATCTGTCGCACGAATCGCTGCTTGTCTTCGGCCACTCTTTTCGATTCGATTGATATTTAGAGCAAGTCGTCGAACCCAAGTACCGCTTGCAGTAACGTCAGCATTAATAGCGTCATCAGATTGCCGATCGTGAATAATTCACCCATGGTGGTCCGCTCGCGATTGGGGTTACGAAAGAGCTCGCGGCATGGACTAAAGGCTTTAGTCGATCATTTTCAGGCGAATTGGCCTCGAACTCCGAAACGCTGGGCGCTGGGACAGGCCGGCTTCACGCCAACTGTTCAAGCTCTTCCCAGCGCGCAAATGCGGCGACGAGTTTTGCCTCGAGGTCTTTCAGTTCCGCTTGCTTCTTAGCAATCTGATCGCGTGGCTGCTGATAGAACGAAGCCTCGGCCATGATTTGATGAAACTCGGCAACTTCTGATTCGATTTGCTCAATCGCGGCAGGCAGCCCGTCCAGTTCGCGTTGCTCTTTGTAGCTCAAGCGACGTTTGGCTGGCTTCGTCTCAGTCGTGGTTTCTTTGGATTCCTTCTTGCTAGTTGCTTTTGTCGAGGCTGGTACTTCCACGATCGCTCGCTGGCGTAGCCAATCGTCGTAACCACCCACGTATTCTCTCGCACCACCGGTTTCGAAGACGATCGTGCTGGTGACAACATTGTTCAAGAAGGCGCGGTCATGACTGACCAACAGCACGGTTCCCTGAAAGTCAACCAGCCGTTCCTCAAGCATTTCGAGCGTTTCCGTATCCAAATCGTTTGTAGGTTCGTCCAGCACTATGACGTTAGCAGGCTTGGAGAACAGTTTTGCTAAGAGCACGCGATTCCGCTCGCCGCCCGACAGAAACTTTATCGCTGTGCGAGCACGTTCCGGAGTGAACAGGAAGTTTTGCAAATAGCCAATGACGTGCTGTTTGTTTTCGCCACTACCGACGGTGTCACCTCCTTCGCTCACATCCTCTTGCACGGTTTTTTCTTCGTCGAGTTGTTCACGCAGTTGGTCGAAGTAAGCGATTTCGAGATTTGTACCGGTCCGGACAGACCCGGACTGTGGCGCCAATTGCCCAAGCAGCAGTCTCAGCAGTGTCGTCTTGCCCGCTCCATTGGGACCCATCAGTCCAACTTTGTCCCCGCGCATAATCGTGGTCGAGAACTCTCGAACGATCACCCTGTCGCCATAGGCAAACGAGACACTGTCGACTTCGGCGATCAGATTCCCGCTACGTTTGCCCTCCTGGATACTCAAGTTGACTTTGCCGATGGCGGCTCGCCGCTCACTCCGCTCGACTCGCATCTCCTTCAAGGCTCGCACTCGCCCTTCGTTACGCGTACGTCTTGCCTTGATGCCTTGCCGAATCCAAGCTTCTTCCTGTGCCAAGCGTTTGTCAAACAACGCGTTTTGCTTTTCTTCGGCCGCGAGCGTGGCTTCCTTCCGTTCCAAAAAGGTATCGTAGTCGCAGGACCAATCAAACAATCGCCCGCGGTCGATTTCAAAAATCCGGTTCGCCAGTTTCCGCAAGAACATTCGGTCGTGCGTAACGAACAACAGCGTAGCGTTCCAACGACCAAGAAACTCTTCGAGCCAGCCAATCGCTTCAATGTCCAGGTGGTTGGTTGGTTCGTCAAGCAGCAGCAGGTCGGGACCCGCAACCAGTGATTTCGCCAACAACACACGGCGTTTCATTCCGGACGAAAGGAGTTCAAACTTGGCTTCCGGATCGAGTTGCATTCGCGAAAGGATTTGATCGACCTGATGCTCTGCCCGCCACTCGGCAGCATGTTCGTCCTCTGAATGCTCCTCCAGGACAAGTCCGGCTGCAACCACCGAAGCCACCGTACCGCGCATGTGTTGAGGAACGTCTTGTGGAAGGAGCGAGACTTTCGTGCCTGGCGACAATATGATCTGTCCGTGATCGGGTTGGACATTTCCACACAACATTCGCATTAAGGTCGTTTTGCCAGCTCCGTTTCGTCCCAACAGCCCAATTTTTTGCCCGGGTTCAATCGTGCAATCAACACCGTCCAGCAGTGCGGGCCCGCGAAATCGAATACTCAGGTCGCGTATCGTAATCAGTGGCATGGCGTTAGAATTCCGGCCGAGCTAATGGTGGAGACGAGCGAGTCCACAATTATTGTCGCCATCGGACGATTTCCCAAGGCGGCACTGCGACTGCGAAACTGTGGGTGTAAGATGCTTACCACGACCGGGTTTGTCCGTATTTGTCGCCCTTGGAAAACAACTAGGATCCTGAAATGTGCTGGGACGTAGTCGTGGCAGGTGCCGGAGCGGCCGGCTTGCTGGCGGCGATACGCGCGGCAGAGCGAGGGCGGCGAACGCTGCTGCTCGAAAAGAACCGCAAACCGGGGGCAAAGATCTTGATGTCCGGCGGTACGCGTTGCAATATCACGCACAACACGGATGCGCGCGGAATCGTCGAAGCCTATGGTCACCAGGGCCGTTTTTTGCACTCGGCGTTGGCCGCGTTCAGCCCTGCGGATGTAGTCGCATTGTTCGAGGCCGAAGGTGTTGTCACGAAGGTTGAGGAAAGCGGGAAGATATTTCCCGCGAGTGATCATGCGGCCGATGTCTTGGCTGCTTTGCTAAGCCGTTTGGAGCGAAGCCACTGTGAACTCCGACTGAGTGAACCGCTTGTTGGACTTTCAAGGAGCGAGCATGGATTCCGTATCGTTACATCGGAAAGCGATTACAATGCTGGGGCCGTCATTGTCACAACCGGCGGACAGTCCTACCCAGGCTGCGGGACGACCGGCGACGCGTATCGCTGGATGTCGGAGTTGGGGCATACGATCATTCCGCCCCGCCCTGCTTTGACTCCGATTACGACCAACGCGACTTGGGTTACAAGTTTGAAGGGCGTCACTATTCCTGACGTGGCGTTGCGAGTGGTCGTTAGCGACCGAGCAGTAAATGCAAGTGAGGCGAAACCTAAGAAAAAGAATAAGCCGCTTGACGAACGTCGCGGCTCTTTTCTCTTCACGCACTTTGGCTTGTCTGGTCCAGTGGCCTTAGACATCAGTCGAACGATAACTGGGCATCCCGAACCAACGACATTGGATCTAGAGTGCGACTTTCTTCCGATGCAGAGCGTTGAACAAGTCGAAGCTGCGATCATGCGCGAGGTGGCAAGCGACGGAAAGAAACAATTGATTGGCGTGTTCTCGCGAGTGGTGCCGCGCCGTTTGGCAGAAGCTTTGTTCGCGAAGGCAGGCATCAATCCTGAACTCAAAGCTGCTGAGATGTCGAAAGCGACTCGCCAGCAATTAGTTGAAGCTTTGAAACGCTCACGAATTCCTGTCAGCGGAACGCGAGGTTTCAAGAAGGCGGAAGTCACCGCAGGCGGAGTTAAGCTCAGCGAAGTCGATTCCAGTACGATGGAAAGTAAGCTGGTACCAAACTTGTACCTCGCCGGCGAAGTGCTCGATCTCGACGGCCCCATCGGCGGCTTCAACTTTCAAGCCGCGTTCAGCACGGCGTGGTTAGCCGGCTCCCATGTGTGATCTCGTATGTAAAACCGCTCTCGCGAAAAACATGATCGTCGTGACCATGCTCCAAGTGATAAACTCAAATCACTTGGAAAGCGATGGCCACAATGGATGCGGTAACGAGGTTCTTTGGTCGAATGTGTCAGGCTGCCGGATCGATTCCATCGATCCAAGGGCCCTCTAAGCTTTGCCATTCGGGGTCTTTCAGCGTGCTGCCGGTGTCACCCGCATTCCAACCGGGCACGTGCTGCGCTGGACCGTGTGCTCGCGAACGAGCGATCCACTGATCGGACCATCCGGGATCGACGTCGGTCTCTTTGCGATTCTTTTCATCCCAGAAAAAGACTTTGCCCTCGCGATAGCTTCGCGCACCGAGAATGACGGCGATCACCGCTGCCGCACCTAAGTCCGGCGTGTTGTTGCAGTGTTCGGGCTTTCCGGCCTCCATGGCTTCCAACCAGTTCTTGAAGTGAGCATAAGTTGTATCTGCAACTTCACCGACTTCATATCGCTGCTTCGTGTAACGCTGTAACGAGCCGATACCGGTGACTTGAGGACGCTCGGGTTGAAAGTCTAGGCCTGTAAACTTCTCGCCGTTACCGAACAACAGCGTACCGTGATGACCGCGGATCAGTTGCGGATACGCGGCGTCTTCGTTACACATGGATGCAGAGATTAAGGCCTGGACACCTTCTTCGTAGTCAGCAACAACCGTTGCGACATCGGGCACTTCGCGTCCATCGTACTCCAAGAAGATTCCGCCGCCACCGACAACACGCTTGGGCAGCCGCAAGCCGGTTGCCTTGAGCATCGAGGTCAGTCGATGCACAAAGAGATCCGTGTACATGCCCGCACCAAAGTCAAAGAATCGTCGCCATTGACGATAGACCGCGCGATCGAAGGGGCGATCCTGGGCCAATCCCTCCTTCGTGCCGAGCCAGCGTTGCCAATCGATCTTCTTGGGCGACATGTCGCGGGTTAGTTGATAGTAGCGCCACTGACCAGAGTCCGAGTTTCGATAGAACTCCGTCTGGAACTGTAGGACCTTTCCAATGGTTCCTTCATTGATCAGCTCGCGCGCTTTGTCCCAGACCGGTAGGCTGGTCGATTGAACGCCGACTTGCATCACTTTTCCGGACGACTTCCAGGTGTCGACGATATCAATTGCCTGCTGAACCGTCTTCGTCATTGGCTTTTCACAATAGACATGTTTTCCGGCGTTTAACGCGGCGATAGCCTGCGTCGAATGCCAATGGTCGGGGGTGCCGATGCAGACTGCGTCAACATTTGGGTCTGCGAGCAAGTCCTCATAGTCGACATATTGCTTTGCAAGTGTGCCGGTTTCCTTTTTGATATATTCCGTCACCTTGTCGCTTTGAGTGCTGTAAACTTCGCAGACCGCCGTGAGGTCAATATTGGCTCCCGCTTTCCTGAGCTTCGCCAGCGTCTTGACATGTGCGCCGAATCCGCGGCCTCCCGGACCAATGAAGCCAATTCGGATACGATCGCTTGCGCCTTGAGCTCGAGCTGTCGTCGTTTGGCTAGTGAGGTTCGCGGCGACTCCGACGAGTGCGGCTGTTGTGGAAGCCGATTTGACAAATCCTCTTCGCGAAACTTGGTCATTCGTGTGCGAGTTTATGGACACGGAGCTTCTCCTGAATCGAATGGTCTAAATGAACGCTTCAGCTTAAACACAACAAGACGCGAGTGGCACCAGCTAACTCGCGTCTTGTTCACAATTTCAACAGGTTTTGGCGAGAGCTCTATGTGTCATTCACAGATGCTTCGCCATTGTCTGACTAGTAGCGGCCTCGCCCGCCACCACCTCCGCCGTAGCCACCACCGCCGCCACCGCGACGATCTTCACGCGGGCGCGCTTCGTTGACGTTCAGCGTTCTGCCACCAAGCTCTTTGCCATTCATGGCTTCAATGGCTTGTTCCGCGCCGCTCTCCATCTCGACGAAGCCAAAGCCTCGCGATCGACCTGTCTCGCGATCGGTGATTACCGTCGCCGAGGTGACGGTGCCGAATTCGCCGAAAGCGTCTCGGAGCTCGTCAGATGTCGTTGCGAAAGCTAAGTTACCCACGTACAGTTTCTTACTCATTGCCGTTCCCAGAGCCTCGATGGCTCACTCCCAAAAACAAAACTCATATCCGCTCGCGCGGCTCGACGGAAGATCGCGGTTGATGTAGCCCTCGGTGAGCTACCGACGCTGGAGCGAGCCAGCGTTCGATCCTGTGAGCTGTGAAGTTCTCAAAGCGGGACCGGGAAGGAGCAAGCGAGGCGTAACAATCTAGATTCTTCCAACTCGGTTGAGCACATACCCAACCGCGGGGCATTATACAAGAGTTATCGTCAAAGCAATAGCTTCGCGCGTCACCGGAGAAAAGCTGGGTGAGGCAATTTGGTGAGCGGGATCCATTTGCCAGACGATCCCTGGGAGTTGGTTGGCTAAGCCTAACTCCCAAATTCAATAGAACTTTCGCGGCGCATTCATAGCTTCACGCCAGCAGTTTCGCCGCGTGTTGTTCGCCGCAGGCGGCGACGATCGAGTCGCGGATCTCGTCCGCTTGCTCATTCGTTAAGGTTGCTTCGGACGAGCGGAGTGTAATTGAAAACAACAAACGCTTCTTTCCGGCACCATCACGCTGCGTATCCCGGTAAACGTCCTGATAGGCGACTTCTTCAAGTAGCTGACCGCCCGATGCTCGAACCGTCGTTGCCAAGTCCGCCCAGCGAAGTGTTTCGTCGACGATCAAGTTCAAGTCGCGAGACATGGCGGGAAAAGCACTTTGCGGTGAATATTGTGGAATCAGGTTCGCGATTGCTTCTAATGCGAACATGCTCAACTCCGCAACCGTTGTTGGCGAGCGAAGCTTGAACGATTTCAGTGCCGCGGACGTCAGTTCGCCGAGCACGCCCAATCGTTCGCCGTTCACTCGCAGTTCACAACTATGATCGGTGTCGAACAAAGGTTGGCTCGTTTCTCGCACTTCAATGACTGCGGCGGGATCTAGTGCGGCCACGAGTCCCTCGACGACACCCTTGAGCGCCGAGTAGTTGCCGCCGCTGATAATTCCCAACGTCGGTTGTTCGACCGGAAGCTCGTCGCTGCTTGGCAGATAAATCCTTGCGGTCTCGAACAACTCGATGATTGGATTCGAAACCGATTCGTTCATGCGGCGAACGTCAAGCAGGCTGGGGATCAGGCTTAATCGCAACCGGTCCGCCCCCTTAAGCGTGGGCGTGTAACTCTTCAGCGGCTTTGCGTCGGTCCACGGACTGAATGCCTTAGTCCAGGCTTCGCTCACGACGCTGGCGGTGAGCGCTTCGTCGAAGCCCGCGGCGGTCAACGCTTGTCGCACCTTGCCTTGAACGCGATCAGCATTCGAACGATGGGACGGGCACATCGGCACTGCTGCATCTTCGGGGATCTTATCGTAGCCGTGAATTCTCGCAACTTCTTCGATCAGGTCGATCTCCCGTGTCAGATCTCGTCGCCAGGCAGGAGCGATGACTTCGATTTGATCTTGGTCGGCGCGAACTCGGTCACAGCCCAGCGCGGTCAAAATGCGCTGTACCTCCTCACTGGAGACGTCAATCCCGAGGACTCGTTTCACCTGAGGCAGCCGCAATGTAACCGGTTCTCGCGTTAGACGCTCGCGGCCAACATCGACGACTCCTTCGGCTAGTTCACCGCCCGCAAGTTCGAGGATCAATTCGCAACAACGGCGGCTAGCCCAATCGACTCCATCCGGATCGAGTCCCCGTTCGAATCGATAAGACGAAGGGCTGTATAGGTTCAGCTTTCGCGCCGTCCCCCGAATCGACACCGGAGCAAACTCGGCCGACTCGATCAACAGGTCGACCGTGGCATCGGAAACCTCCGATTCGGCTCCGCCCATAACTCCTCCAAGCGCGACCGCTCGCGACGAGTCGGCAATCACGCACATCCCAGGTTCGAGCGTGTACGTCTTGTGATCGATTGCCAGAAACTCTTCACCGTTGTTCGCCTCGCGGACGATGATCTCCGGACCGCCAAGCTTTGCAAGGTCGAACGCGTGGAGTGGCTGACCACACTCCATCAGCACATAGTTCGAGACGTCGACGACATTGTTGATCGACGCAATGCCGATCGTCTTCAAACGGTTCACTAGCCAAGCAGGACTTGGACCAACCTTGACACCTCGGATCACACGGGCCGTATAGCGATAACAAAGTTCTGGGCAGTCGACCCGCACTTTGACCAAATCGGCAACAGTAGTCGTGGTTTCCTGAGGGGTCGGATCAGGGATCGTCAGTGGAGTTCCAAACAACACTGACGCTTCACGCGCAACACCGATGTGACCAAGGCAATCGGGGCGGTTACTGGTAATCTCCAGATCGATCGCCAAGTCATCGTCAACGGACTCGGTGCTTTCATGATTGAGACCCGCCATCATCAATCGCTGCTCGACTTCAGCCGGCTCGACGTCCAAAGCGACATAGTCGTTGAGCCAATTCCAGGAGACGATCATAGGGACTTTCGATTTCAGATTTCAGCTTTGCGAATTGCGTAACCTCGATATCCGAAATCGCAAATCTGAAATCGCTTAAAACTGATGTAAGAATCGGACATCGTTCTTGTAGAATTCCCGGATATCGGTCACACCGTGGCGCCGCATACAAAGTCGCTCGATGCCAAGTCCGAAGGCAAATCCCGTAACCTCCTCGGGATCATAGCCGACCGCGCGGAGGACGTTAGGATCGACCATTCCAGCACCGCCAAATTCAATCCAATCGTCTCCCCAACTCATGTCGGCTTCGACACTCGGTTCGGTAAACGGAAAGAACGAAGGGCGAAAGCGAATATGGACGTCATGTCCGAGATAACTCGTTGCGAACAACCGCAAAACGCTTTTCAAATCTGCCATCGTGACCTGCCGGTCGATCAGCAAGCCTTCCATTTGATGGAACATGGGATAGTGCGTCGCGTCAGCCGTGTCTGGGCGATAGACTCGACCAAGCGAGATAATTCGCACGGGGGGCGGCGTCTTTTCCATGACGCGGATTTGAACGGTGCTAGTTTGACTTCGCAGCAATAACGGCTTGCCCTGGGACTTCTCGGCGGCAGCGATGTAAAAGTTTTCGAGTGGGTCGCGGGCCGGATGATCCGATGGAATGTTCAATGCCTCGAAGTTGTGGCGTTCGTCTTCGATCTCCGGCCCTTCGGCGACAGAAAACCCGAGCCGCCCCATGATATCTTTCAGCTCTTCGATGGTTTGCGTAATCGGATGCAGGTGGCCGAGTCGTGGTCGCTTGCCGGGAAGTGTCGGATCAAAGATTTCTGTCGACTGCTTCTTACCGCTGCTTCTTCCAGCCGCCAATCGTTCGGTGGCCGCTTGTAGCGCAGCTTCGACCTTTGTCTTGACATCATTCAGCTGAATGCCCGCAGCTTTGCGATCGTCCTTGTCGACCGAGCCCATTCCCTTTTGTGCAGCCTTGAGCCGACCGCTCTTGGCGCCGACAAACTCGACGCGAGCAGCTTCCAGTTCATCCGCATTGCTCGCGCCGTCGAAAGCTGTCACGGCTTCCGCCGCGAGTTCATCGAGTTGCTGAATAAAGTCTGCAAGCGCCATGGAAAAAATGACAGAACCCAAATGACCTATGTCCAATAGCCCAGCCGAACTGGTCATTGGTCATTCGGACTGGGGATTTCTCGACGAGTTGGGCAGGGCACTTCAACAGCCCACTAGGCCGGTTGGCCTAAAGCGGCTTTCGCCTGCTCGACGATCGTAGCAAAACCCGCCGGATCATTGATCGCCAATTCGGACAAGACCTTTCGATCGAGTTCGATGCCGGCTTTGTTGAGCCCGTGAATCAACTGGCTGTAGCGGAGACCATGTTCAGCGGCGGCAGCACTCAAGCGAGTGATCCAAAGTCGGCGGAATTCACGCTTACGGACGCGGCGATCTCGGAAAGCATATGCCTCTGCGCGAATCAGCGTCTCTTTGGCGCTTCGCAGCAGCCTGCCGCGTCCGCCTGTGTATCCCTTAACCTTCTTGAATAATCGCTTTTTGGCTTTGGTGCGAGCCGCACCTTTGGTTGTCCGCATCGGTCCAATCCAGTAATGTTCGCACGACCAGGCCCTTCCGTCGGCGGAAGCGTTTGGTTGCCCTCGTGCCGGAGGATCTCCTCAAACGTCAATAGCTGTGTCCATTCAAGGCGATGGTGATGTTCTTCTCCATCGGATTTGCCAGCACGCCAGTGCCGCGAAGATTTCGACGACGCTTGCTCGAAATACGGAAAGCCAAGTGACTTGTGCCCGCCTTACGATGCTTCGCCTTGCCCGTGGCAGTGAGGCGAAATCGCTTTTTCGTACCTTTATGCGTCTTCATCTTTGGCATGGGAACACCCTTGACTCGCGGCAATATGCCATCGCTCGAATAGTTGGAAGCCTCGAATTTTAGAGGCTGGTGAGGCGTAGCGAAAGGGGGAATTCACCGAATCGCTATGTTCTCCGGCCTGCCGCGGCCAAGATACTTGCGGCATGCCGGTGCCAGCATTACCCTTTCCGGACACTTTAGCTCCCGACTTGGATCAGTTGTGATCGAAGTGAAGTTCTCAGAATTGTAAGGAATTCGTTGACATGTTAGAGCTTTACGGCCAAATCGAAGAAGCCCTTGCCGTAATCAAGGCCAAGTGGGGCAAGTCGCCTCGGGCTGGAATTATCCTTGGGACCGGATTGGGCGGATTGGTCGAGGAGATTCACGAGGAAGCCTCATTTGATTACCAAGATATTCCGAATTTTCCTCGCTCGACCGCGATCAGCCATCGAGGGCGACTCGTCTGCGGCACTTTGAATGGCTTGCCGGTGATGGCGATGGAAGGCCGCTTCCATATGTACGAGGGTTACCCGCTGAAGCAAATCACGTTGCCCGTCAGAGTAATGAAAGCGTTGGGAGCTGATTTACTTGTTGTCTCGAATGCTTGCGGCGGCTTGAACCCGTACTTCAGCAATGGCGATATCGTCGTCATCGAAGACCATATTAATCTGATGGGCGATAATCCGCTGATTGGGATTAACGACGACCGCCTGGGACCGAGATTTCCGGACATGTGCGAGCCCTACGACCGTAAGTTAGTCGACAAGGCACTGGAGGTTGCCCGCAGGGAAGACATCGTGGCGCACAAGGGTGTTTTCGTAGCGGTTGCAGGACCTAACCTAGAGACTCGCGCCGAGTATCGTTTTTTGCGGACGATCGGTGCGGACACCGTTGGCATGTCGACGGTACCGGAGGTGATCGTCGCAGTGCATTGCGGAATGCGAGTTGTTGGTTTTTCGATCGTCACGGACATGTGCTTGCCTGATGCATTAGAACCGGCGGACGTTTCAAAGATCATTGCGACAGCGAACGCCGCTGAACCAAACTTGCGTACTCTCGTCCGCGGCGTCTTGGCAGCCGAAGTCTCGTAAGGCAACTCGCTGCATAAGGTCACAGCGGCCTTTGGGGGAAGAGTCAATGACCAGTCGTGCCGCCGTGAGCGAATGCGTACGGATCGTTCAAGGTAAGTGGTCAAAGCTCCCTCGCGCCGCAATCCTGCTCGGCACCGGACTCGGCGGCCTTACCAAGCATCTCGACATCGACATTGCGTTCTCCTATTCGAGCCTCCCTGGCTTTCAGCAGCCGTCAGCAGTGGCTCACACAGGGCAATTGGTCTGTGGTGAATTGGCTGGCGTGCCGGTTATCGCCCTGCAAGGCCGAGTTCACTTTTACGAGCAATACACCTCCGCAGAAATCACACATCCGATTTACGTTGTTGCAGCTTTGGGATGTGAGTTGCTGATCGTATCCAACGCGAGCGGCGGTTTAAATCCGCGATACCGATCGGGGGACATAATGGTCCTGGATGATCACATTGATCTGATGGGAAATCGCAACGCGTTCCTGACGGTCCCAGCGTTGGGTCCGTTGCGTACGAAGCCATCCGACCTTTACGACCGTGAGTTAGCACTCGTTGCCCAACGCGTTGGTCGTCAACGGAACTTCGACTGTCATCGCGGCGTGTATGTGGCAGTCACCGGGCCGAATTACGAAACTCGAGCTGAGTACCGTTTTATGCGCCGCATCGGTGGTGATGCCGTTGGCATGTCAACCGTGCCAGAAGTCATCGCGGCTGCGGAATCCGGAATGCGAGTACTTGCCTTGTCAGCGGTAACGAACGTCGCCAAGCCGGATGCTCCTGACGCCGTGGATGCGATGGAAGTTGTGGACATCGCCGAGCATGCAGAGCCCAAGCTGCGCGCAATCGCGACTGAGATTGTGACGAGACTCGAATCACGTAAAGCCTCAACAAACGCCGACTCGTGCATCTGAGCGGGTCGATGTGGACAGTTGCCAGATCGTCTCTGCTCGACCGATCGATGGTCGCAGATGGGTATCCGATCATTTTGACAGATCATACGCATTCATAGGCGCTTTTAATGACGCCGTATTCTCTTTCAGTGCGTAGCCCAAAGTGCATCGCACGAAATATGAAAACTTCGTGACCGTTGAATTGTAAGCCGATCAGCGATTTTTTGAACCTTTCGGTTCCTGGTTACGTTTGCGTTGTTCCTCTGAAGCCCAGGCAGAACTTGCGTCGGCGCAACAAAAACGGCAGCACCGACCTTGGGAGAAAGTCGGTGCTGCCGCAGTCTATTCACTCATGTTTCATCCCCCCGATGAAACATGGATGTTAACAAGGTTCTAGTACGTCAAGATCATGTCCGCACCAAAAATGGTTTGGGCAAGATTTGCACCTGGAATCCACTCGTGCTTCACCTCCGGGCGGACGATGAAGTTGGCGTGAGGCCGATAGTTGACACCGAAGGTCGCTGCGTTCGTCGAAACGCCATCGTTATGCCACCACTCGACTCGTGCTCCCAACGCGGTGCAGTCGGTCAATGTGTAGAACAGATACTGGTTGATACCAACGGTATCATAGATATCTGCATCTATCATGTCGGACTGGAACACGTAGTTCAGGTTGTCGGTGAGCGTGAAGTCCACCACAACGCTGTGCGAGTAGGAATCATTTCGCCCGTTTCCAAGCCAACCGAAATCACCATAGGTGCTCATGTAGGTCAGCGAAATGTCGTCGGTCACGGAATATCCGAAGCCGCCCAACCAGCTGCTGCCACCACCGAATTGATCGAATCCAGTATCCCACCCAAGCGTCCATCCGCCGTAAAGCGTCAGGTTGTCGGAGTAGTTGTAGGTCGCGATCGCACCGGTGTGAGTAAACGGCTCGCTATTGTTCATCGTAAAGGCGTGGCTGTAGAAGAAGTTGTCGGGAGCCGTAACGACTTCATAACCAATCAGTGTATAGAAGTGTCCGAGTTTGACGGACAGATCGCCGTTTGCGACCTCGGCATACAACTGGGGAATTGCCCACCCATAGGAACCGTAGTCAAAACCGTTCAAGTAGTCCCATCGTCCGGGGTTGTTGCCGAATGCCTGAGTATTGTTGGCATCGATGCCGTACATCAAATCTGCACGGAAGCCCCAGTCCCAACCGCAGCTGCCATCGGCAACTCGCTCGGCATAAAACCATTGTTGATGGAGATGAAGCGCACCGGCGTTTTGGTTGAACAGGTCAGCATAACTATTTGCGCTGTGGTATCCGAATTGTGTCCAACCACCGACAGAGATCCCTAACGCGTTATCGCCGGAGTACGCGGCGAATGGTTCATCGGGACCAAAGAGATAGCAGCTGCAACCACCCTTCCCGCCTTTGCCGCCCTTGCCACCGCAATCGCAGGAATCGTCTTTTTGACCGGGTGTGGGTGCATCACCCAACATGCTGACGGGTTCGATGTAAACATTGTCTGAGATGCTATAACTCAGCGACTCGTCAGCAGTCGCCGGTACAGCGGTCATGGCGGCGAGAAATAGTCCCGGCGCGAATGCGAAAAGTCGTTTCATCGTACGACCTCCTTGGGTGGTTAGACGCAGGTATGTAACGGTGCTTAGCGAGCGCGTCGGTGACTCGCAGGGTTTTGGCCTAACCCGCCTATGCAAGGCCTCAGAAGAACCGTGATTCAGACTCTCCGGAACAAAAGGATGCTAGCGGTTAGAGCGGGAATCACGAACTTGGTTCAAAGGATTCTTCGGTCGATGCACAGATTGTCGTGAGGGTACAATGTGCCGCCTGTACTACTTACTCAGGCGTTAGAACTTGACTGCCGTCTGCTCCTGAAGTGAGCAACCATTGCATAGAAAGTCGGCACAAATCTTCTGCTCCCAGGATTTCTTGCCTTTGGAGATGCAACGAGTCAAGCCAGTTAGGCTCCGGCGCTGGGCGCTGTGGAGCGATGTTCTTTGACACCCCCGCGCTTCGCTATGGTCATATCGCATTCACGTTGGGTTGCGACAAGGCCGCATCTGAAACGTGCGATCACAGCGGTCAACTTTAACGTCTATTCCAATTGTGCGGCAATCATCGGCGAATCGAGGTGTCATTCCGGCCATCGTTGTTCGTGACTGACCGTTCGCTTGGCTTGTGCTTCGATTGCGCACTAGGCTTCAGAGAACGGCCTGTTCCTGAAGTGGTACCGGTAGTTTGTCCTTTCTTCTCGATTCCATTCTCCATCGAGATTTCGGTGTCCGCCAGTTCACATTGCCAACCGGGCAATTGGAGTAAATCTATCGTGTTCCGTACGCCAAGAGCTTTGTTCGCTCAGATTGTGACCGGTGTCTTGCTGTGCTCCTTTGCACAGCCGTCATTGGCCCAAGATTGGCCACAAATTATTGAGAATCTAAAACGTGGCAGTTCCTCGCAGCAACAGCGACAACAACTGGCAATCGCCTACAACAACTACGCCATCGAGTTGTCGAATCAGGGACACTGGGAGCAGGCGGAGACCGAATTGCAACGCGCGCTGTCGCTCGACACCAACAATCAGCAATTCAGGCAGAATCTGTCGGTTATTTTTCTGAACCATGCAGCGTCACTGCGTCAGGATCGGAGGTCCAGCGATCGCGGGACCGATGTCAGATCGAAAACGCTTGTTCAGCAAGCGCTTCGCTTCAACCCGCGATCCGCAGACGCGTATGCCATCCTCGGTGACATCGCGTATGACAGCCAGGAACTCAATCATGCCAAGACGGCTTGGGACCGCGCGAAACAGCTCAACCCTTCGATGGCCGCGATTGACGATCGGCTCAACAAGCTCAACGCTGAGCAGGCGGTCGAAAAGCAGTTTGATCGCGCGGCCAATGTTCATTTCGACCTGAGGTATCAAGACAACGTGGGTTACTCGGCCGCGTACGATTTACGGAACGTGCTCGATCAAGCGCGACGTGATGTTGGACGTGACTTCGGCTACTGGCCACGACATCAGATCGTCGTGTTGGTTTACTCAGAAGAAGCCTTCAAGCAGGTGCGGCAAGGGCCCGATTGGATCGCTGGTCTCTACGATGGAAAAATTCGCATCCCGTATCCGCGAAGTCCTCAAGCCCAAGCATCTCTGAATTCGACCCTCGTCCACGAGTACACACACGCAATCATTCACGACATCACTCACAACCAATGTCCGGTATGGCTTAACGAGGGACTAGCCGAGTATCAAGAGGCACGAACGCGCAAGCCAGACCTGCAGCACTTGCAACTCGCCGTTAGCAACAACCGGCTGATCCCGATCGCGAGCCTTGACGTCGCATTTAAGAGTCGCGACGCAAACGTCGCCGCGCTGGCTTACCAGCAGTCCTACAGTCTGGTTACGTATCTCGACCAGAAATACCGCTTCTTCCGCATACGTAAGATTCTGGACAAGCTCGGGCAAGGAGCTTCGATGGACGAGGCTTTACAGGCCGAGTTGCGCCTCTCGTCGGACCAACTGGAACAACGGTGGCAACGATGGCTGCCGTCTTTTGCCCGAGGGTCGTACGCCAGCAACTAAGTTCTTCGCACCGCACTCCCAGCGACCGCGCCGAGCTACTAAACTAAGTCGTGCATGACGATCTAGTTTGCCCCGAATTTAGAGTGCTGCCCGATGTCGACTGTTGGAAAAGGTCCGTTGTTTACCACGCCGGATTGTGACGCGGCGCGGCAATGGTTTCGCGAGAAACCGAAGCACATGGGCAACAAAGTGATGTCGGTGGAAGAAGCGGTTCGTCGCTTTGTAGCCGATGGAGATTACCTCGCGTCGGGCGGTTTTGGCGGGGATCGTATCGCTACGGCGCTGTTGCACGAAATTGTCCGTCAACAGCGACAGGGGTTAAGTTTTGCCGGCCACACGGCAACGCACGATTTCCAGCTGCTGTGCACTGGGAATGGCACAGGGCGTGGCCAGTTGCTGGCACGTGTCGACATTGCCTATATCGTTGGCTTGGAGGCGCGCGGCCTGTCTCCTCATGCGCGCCGGATTGTCGAAAGCGGCCAGATCGAATTGTCAGAGTGGACAAACTATACGCTGGCCCTCCGTTTTCAAGCCGCGTCGATGGGCGTGCCGTTCCTGCCTGTTCGTGGATTCGCTGGAACGGATACCTTTGACCGTAGTGCCGCGGCACGAATTACTTGTCCGTACACCCAGCAGGAATTGTCCGTAGTGCCCGCCCTGTGGCCCGACGTCGCCGTGATTCACGTTCACGAAGCGGACTGCTTTGGGAATTGTCGTGTGCGGGGAACATCCGTCTCGGACTGGCATGTGGCTCGCGCGGCGAAGAAGCTGATCATTAGCTGCGAGCGACTGATATCGAACGATGAAATACGCCGCGATCCATCGGCGACAGCAATTCCGTTCTATTGCGTAGATGCGGTTTGCCACGTCCCCTTCGGTAGTTACCCTGGGAACATGCCGTACGAATACTATTCGGACGAGGAACACTTGCGAGAGTGGTTGACGATTGAACGCGATGTCGAGGCATATCAAGCGTTCGTCGAGCGACTAATCTTTGACACGACGAATTTTGAAGATTACTTAGACCGAAGCGGGGCCGTAGCGAGAATGGACGATTTGCGAAAGCAGGAACTTGAGCCGCGATGAAAGTCAAACATTGAACATTGAACTTTCAACATCGAACGCCGAAGTACTTTCTGACACTGAACACTGAGAACCTGAAACTGAACACTTTTGACTACAAACCGATGGAGTTGATGATCTGTGCAGCGGCCAGCACGTTGGAAGACGGAGCGATGGTGGTGGTTGGTACCGGCGCGCCTTGCGCGGCGGCGATGTTAGCACAGAAAACGACCGCCCCGAATTTGACGTTGATGTTCGAGGCCGGCGGAGTTGGGCCGCGGCTTCCTCAGATGCCGATCAGCGTTGGGGATTCTCGTACATTCTACGAAGGCCTGATGGCAACGAGCATGAGCGACATCATGGAAACCTGCCAACGCGGAATGGTGGACTATACATTCCTTGGTGGAGCTCAAATTGACGCCTACGGAAATCTAAATTCAACGATGATTGGAGACGACTACCAGCGACCGAAAGTACGCTTGCCTGGCAGCGGCGGGGCCAGCGACTTGGGTTCACTGTGCTGGCGAGTGCTTGTCATTACGCCCCATGATCGCCGACGGTTTGTCGAGAAACTCGACTTCGTGACAACACCGGGGTATCTCGATGGCCCCGGTGCACGAGAAGCCGCAGGGCTTCCGCCAGGATCGGGGCCGTACAAAGTCATCACGAGCTTGGCCGTGCTGGGGTTTCATCATGAGACGAAGCGAATGCAGATTGAATCGCTTCATCCTGGCGTGACGGTCGATCAAGTCCAGGCAGAAACAGGTTTTCAGCTTGGCTGCCGATTGCCGTTGGAAACAACTACAGAACCGACTTCGGAACAGCTGCACATTTTGCGGGACGAGGTCGATCCGCATCGGTACATTATCGGGCGCTAAAGGCAAGCTCGCTTTTCATCAAATATTCTGAGCGGCAATCTCACTGTGGCATCGCAATCCAAACCAACGAATCCTTTCTACATCGTGCTGTTGATTGCGGGAGTCTTGTTCGTTGTAACGGCGTGTTCCTATTTCGTGATGACGCTCAAAGGACGCGATGGGGGCGTCGGTCCGCATGATGATCCGTCCAGCAGGCATTTTGTTGAGGTTGTCGATCAATACGGCTTTGCGGCCATGATGATCGAACTCGGAGTGTTGGCGGTTGCGACGTTCGCTGCGATCGCCACCGACGAGTATTGGACCCGCCGTGCGGTACTCGATTCTCGTCAACACGACGCGGATGTCTCAGGCACTCCGAAAGATCCCGGCTAACAAATGGTCGCGGATAATGAGAACGCTCGAAATGCAACGAAGGCTCTTTCGAACTCGCTCTGGTTCGCCGGTGAATTCAGGCACCGGGAATCAACTCGACTGCATTTGACTCGCTTCGACGCGTGTTTGGGTCCGGCGATACCTATGCGGAGTAAAGAAGTCACCACGAACGGCTTCCCCCATGACGTTCAGTTGAACTTGGAAGCTGTCGATGTACTCGTGAAGACCTAGTTGAATGATGTCCTTGATACTTGCGTAGTCGAGTTGAGAGCACAGTCTTCCCATCCGTTGTTCCGTCAGGTATCGATAGGTTCCGGCCGGGCTGCCTGAGATCTGTTGCAACGACTCTTGTGCCTTCATCAGGCAAAAATGCATGGACCTGGGAAATTGACGGTCGAGGATTAGGAAATCCGCGACACGTTCCGGAACGATTTTGCCGTGCTGTCGTCGATACATTTCCAGAGCGCTGGCAGATTTCAGTAGCGCGGACCAGCGCACGACATCGAGTTCCGAACCGCCGTGTAGTTTGTCGGGCAGCAAGAGAAAATACTGTACGTCCACGATTCGGGAAGTCTTATCTGCGCGTTCGATCAATCGGCCAAAGCGGGCAAAGTGCCAAGCCTCGCCGTGCGACATCGTAGCGTCGCTTGCTCCGACCAACAGGTGACTTGCAAGTCGAACGCGGTCGCAGAACTCTTGAGGTTGGTCAAGCGTATGTGCAAATTGGGCTGCCGAGCGAACCATGAAGTAGAACTTGTTAAGCTGTTCCCAAACCACCGAGGGAATGATCTCGCGGATTGTTCGGGCGTTCTCGCGTGCTGCCGCAACACACGAGAGAATCGAATTCGGATTCTCGGCGTCGAATGAAAGGAACTTCAAGACGTTTGTTTGCGTGGGCTCGCCATACTTCTTCTCGAAATCCGCCTGATCCCCAGTTGTGCTTACTAGCGGCGCCCATTGGTCGCCAAGAACATCCGGGGCGCCGAGTGTGAGGTTGTAGTTGACGTCAATGAATCGAGCGACATTCTCCGCACGTTCGATGTATCGGCTCAGCCAGTAAACGGAATCTGCAACGCGGCTGAGCATCAGGCGACCTCCTCCGCTGCAAGCGGATTGAGAGGTTCGGACGCCGTGGTGACGTTTCGCAACACCCAGGTATCTTTGCTGCCGCCGCCCTGAGATGAGTTCACCACCATCGAGCCTTCGCGGAGTGCGACGCGAGTCAATCCGCCGGGCATCACATACACGTCTTCTCCGTAGAGTACAAATGGTCTCAAATCGACATGCCGCGGTTTTAAAGCATTACCGACCAAAGTGGGAACCGTCGATAGACTAAGCATCGGCTGCGCGATCCATTCGCGTGGGTTTGCACGGATCGAGTCGGCACAACGAGCTCGCTCTTCCGCAGAAGCATGCGGTCCCATCAGGATCCCATAGCCCCCCGATTCATTCGTCGGCTTGACCACCAGTTTGTCCAGATTTGCGAGCACATGGTTGCGCTGAATATCTTCGGAGCACAAGTAAGTCGGCACATTGGGCAGGATAGGATCTTCGCCCAAGTAGTATTTGATGATTGCTGGTACATATGCGTAAACCGCTTTGTCATCTGCGACGCCGGTGCCCGCGGCGTTTGCCAGAGTTACATGCCCCGCCCGCCAAGCATCCATCAAGTGGTCGACTCCCAAGGTCGAATCCTCGCGGAAACACTTGGGGTCGAGGAAGTCATCATCCAGCCGACGATAAATGACGTCGACGCGGCGAAGACCTTGAGTTGTGGTCATGTACACATAGCCGTCTTCGACGACCAGGTCGGAACCCTGCACGAGTTCGACGCCCATCTGCTGAGCCAGAAATGTATGCTCGAAGTATGCCGAGTTGTAGATGCCGGGAGTGAGCACGACCGCCGTTGGCTCGACAACACCGCGAGGCGCACAGTCGTGCAACATCTTCAGCAGTTGTTCTGTGTAGTCCTCAATCGGAGCAACCGACATGCCTTGGAATACGTGCGCAAAGGTGCGCTTCATCAATTCGCGGTTTTCGAGTACGTAGGAAACTCCTGAAGGACATCGCAGGTTGTCCTCAAGCACATAAATCTGACCATCTCGGTCACGAATCAAATCGACGCCAGTGATATGGCACCAAACACCTTTAGGAGGGCGGAATCCGCTGCATTGTTTGCGAAATGTCTTCGAGGACAAGACAAGCGACTTGGGGACGACGCCATCGGCGAAAATCTTCTGGTCGTTATAGACATCGTCCACAAACATATTTAGCGCTCGAATTCGCTGGGTCAGACCATTTTCGACGACCGACCACTCCGCAGCGTCGATGATTCGCGGCAACAAATCGAACGGCCAAACCTTTTCCATGCCCGCGCTATGCCCGTAGACGTTGAAGGTTATCCCCAACTCCTGGAGACTGCGTTCTGCTGCTTTCTGCCGCTGTTGCAGATTGCCTTCCGACAAACTTTCTAACCGCTCGACGAATCTCGCACCGCTATGTCGAGGACGCCCGTCGGGTGCAAACATTTCGTCGAATCCATCGAGCGATGGATAGTGATTGAGCCGCATCTCAATACCCTCGAATAGGTAGGCAACATGATGGAGCATGACAGCAGTCGACCGTGGCGACCCGCTGCGCATACACCAAGGTGGGCGTGACTGACGCAAGTTGTGTGCCGACCTCGAATGAGCCTTCCTAGGATGCGCTCGGTTCGATGTCGAACACATTTGTCAGGACGTTTTTACTTTTCTTTCAAAGACCAGAAAGAGAGTTGAGGACGGCTGTTTCAAATAGCTTGCTGCTAAGTAATCAGGCGATTGCTGCCAACACTTCGGGCAAGCCAGTGGTCACCGTTGGGTTAGAACTTGGGAATCTATCTATGGTCCGCTGTTTGCTGTATTAGTCAGAGCGTGCGCAGTGGAGCGATAAACGGAAGAGGAATCGTCATGAAGAAGATCGAGGCCATCATCAAGCACTTCAAGACCGACGATGTCAAAGCGGCTTTGACGGAACTCGGAGTATCCGGGATGACGATCACCGAAGTCCGAGGCTTTGGTCGGCAAAAGGGGCATACGGAGATTTACCGCGGCACGGAATACGCGGTCGACTTTGTTCCTAAAATCAAAATCGAAGTTGTGATTGCAGACGATCAATTGCAACCTGTTTTGGACGAGATTCTGCGAGTTGCGAAGACGGGTGAGATTGGTGATGGGAAGATTTTCGTCACCGAGTTGGAGCAAGCTATCCGCGTCCGCACCGGCGAAGCCGACGAGGACGCAATCTGATCGGGACTAAATCGCGTGGCACGCGAAGGCGGTCTGCTCTTGGGAGGTGTGCCCAACTGCGACCGCCTTCGCGGCTAGATGACGAGAGTCGCACAAGCCGTGGCATCTGAACTAGCAATTAACGAAGTCGAGTTGCGCTCGCGGAGTCTGGCGGCCTCTGGACCGTTTCGGAAAATGATCACTGGAGTGGTGCTTTTCCTTGCCGTTTGCATTGTCGCAGTCATTGGCTATGTGTCCGCGGGATGGAAATTGGAAGATTCGATTTACATGGTGATTATCACCATATTTGGAGTCGGCTATGGAGAAGTCCAGCCGATCGAATCTCCCGGGCTGCGTGCGTTGACGATCATGGTCATCATTGCCGGGTATGGCGCGGTGATCTATACGGTCGGTGGCTTTATGCAGATGTTGATCGACGGAGAACTAAATCGAGCGCTGGGAGCTAGAAGAATGACCAAAGAGATCGACCGTTTATCGGACCATACGATCATCTGTGGTGTCGGTCGCATGGGAACTATCCTCGCACGGGAACTGCACGCCTCAGGGAAATCGTTTGTTGTCGTTGATTGTGACGAACGCAGTCTCCAAGCTGCCGAGGATCGAGGATATCTGGTGATCAATGGCGATGCGACCGAGGAGCACGTCTTGGAACAGGCTGGGATTCGTCGCGCCTCGGCGCTCGCGACGGTTCTATCCGACGACGCGACAAATGTTTTCATTACAATTACCGCTCGCGAGATGAATCCTCAGGTAATGATCGTGGCCCGAGGCGAAAACCCTCGCACCGAAAAGAAGCTCTTGGGGTGTGGTGCCAATCGAGTCGTGTTGCCGACAGCAATCGGAGCCACCAAGGTTGCGCAATTGATCATTCGGCCAACGGCAGAAAATTTCCTGGAGCAACTTACCAATGAAGGAAGTACAAAGGAGGAGTTAGGGCTGATTGGACTTCAGTTTGATGAGTTGGAAGTCACGTCTGGGTCACCGCTGGTCAATCGATCCTTAAGTCACATCGAGGTCAGGAGTAATCACGGTTTCCTGATCGTCGGCATTCGTCACGCAGATGGCTCGACCGTTCTCAATCCACCTGCTGACACAACCTTGCTCGATGGCGATGTTGTAATCGTGCTGGGGCAAAAAGACGATATTCCACAACTCGCTGAGCGCTTTGCCGCGACGGGCAATAAGATGACCTACCGCGGTGTCACGATCGAAACGTGAAGCGAACAAATGGTGGTGCGTGCGTTAGCACCAAGTGTTGATCAACCCAAATTTTCCGAAGGCGCGCAATGCCCGAGGCGGAGTTGAAGCGTTTGGCAGCCGAGTCGCGGCGTGAGCCGGGTGCCAACTGGAAGCGTTGGGAACCCTACTTGGCCGAACGCCAATGGAGAACGGTGCGCGAAGATTACTCCAAGGACGGCAGGCCGTGGCTGCACTTTACGCACGAAGTGTCGATATGGCCGCTTATCGCTGGAGAGAAGATTGCTGTTGGGCATTACCAATCGTCAGTGCAGGCTTTGCTTCCCACTCGCGTTGTGGAAATGGTGTCGATCCGATTCTTAAGAAGCGCCTATTGGGCCTTACGGGGCTGGAGGGTAATCACGGCGAAGACGTCAAGGAAGCCTACTACTGTCTCGATTCAACTCCCACGCACTCTTATCTGAAAGCACTCCACAAATATCCACGGGCTGACTACTTGCGACGCTCGCAAGCCGCAGGAAATGACACCAAGGATGGGTAGCATGATGAGTACGAATCCTACCACGCGGAAACTACCCGCCAAACTGCTCGGCCCGAAGTCCTTGGCGGTTTCGCCGATCAAGTCACCGGCGAATAAAGGCCGGGATGAACTTGCTACTGCATTCAACGAGCTAACTTCTGTTCCGACTGTCCAGTGGTCTGTGACTTATCGCTTGCAGCGGGTGTTGGGTTCAGGTGGTCAAAGTGTCGTCTATCTCGCCGACCGCCTTGGCTCCGACGACATGACGGTTCCCGTCGCCCTAAAGGTGTTTTCGCCGAAACACTATGAAGACGCCGGGGAGTACCAGCTAGATATGGCCCGCATCGCGCGTGTTACCGCGCATGTGGCTCTAATCCAGCAAGACCATCTTTTGGATGTTCACAATCTGGTGGACTGTAATGGCATTCGAGTGCTGGTGATGGAATGGGTCGATGGGTTCGATCTACTCCATTTGCTGAACCCCAGCACGCTGGAGCAGACGCGAGATCGTGTACGTGACGAAAAATGGTCGTATTTGAACCAAGTTGTCTTTTCGCTCGGACCCGCTCGGGTGCGGTTAATGCCTGGAATCGCAAACTCCATCGTTCGCGAGTGTTTGGCCGCACTTGCCGCACTGCACCGAGAAGGAATTGTTCACGCGGACATCAAGCCATCCAATATCATGCTCAAACGTACGGGAAACGCGAAGCTCATCGATCTTGGCGCTGCTTTCAAGATCAGCGAAGGCGAGATCATGAAAACGGTCACACCGCGTTATGCTGCGCCGGAAGTGCTGCGTGGTGCTCCAAGTACGCCCGCGTCCGATCTCGCGAGTCTCGGTTATGTGTTGATCGAGATGCTGGCCGGCGTACAACTGTTTGCCGGACTTGACGGTTATGCGGCACTGTTGCGGGCCAAGGAGCGTATCATGCACTACCTGTATGAAATCCTGCCACGCGAGATTGTCGCCAGCGAACTTTTGATTGATCTCATTCGAGGACTTGTTGCGCCTAATCCGGACGAGCGTTTTCCCAGTGCGGAAGCAGCCGATTTGTTCGATTCTGGTGCCGCCAGCTTCAGCCGCCAGCTCGTGACGGGCAACTTGGCGAGTGAATATGAATCCGATCTCCGCGCGTGGTTGAGTGTCGTGGACTGAAATACATCGCTCAACTCGGGTCATGCTTCCGATCCAAACCTGTAATCCTGATGTGAGGCCAAGCCATGTGTACTTCGCTTCGGCAAACCAAGATCGTTTTCACGATTGGGCCAACCACGAGTGATGAGGCGGTATTGACGCGGATGATTGAGAATGGCGTCGACGTCTGCCGGTTTAATATGGCTCACGCACAGCACGATTGGTTTCGTGACACCATTGCCCTTGTAAACAGCTGTTGCCGCAAAGTTGGACGTCGTATCGCGCTAATGATGGACGTCAAGGGACCGGAGATCCGTACGCGCGACGTGCCCGATCCGATCGATCTGTTGTTGGATGAATTGGTGGAATTCTCTTACCAGCCTCTTGATGGAGGACTCGCCTACACAAGAAACATCGCCAGTGGAGTGCATGAGATTGGTGTTAACTATCCAGGATTCGTGGCTGATCTGACCGTTGGCACAACCGTGCTTGTCGATAGCGGCTTGATTCGATTGATTACCGAAGAGCTCACGGAAGAGAGTGTACTCTGTCGCGTGATAACCCCTGGAACTTTGGGGTCGAGACGTCACATCAACCTGCCCGGAGTCAAAGTTAAACTGCCCGCGTTGACTGAGAAAGACATTGCGGACGTTCGAGTTGGCATCGAACAGGGCATCGACTTTTTTGCACTGTCGTTCGTGAGAGAGTCCAGCGATTTGGACCAATTGCGTCAGTTACTTCGTGACCACGGAAGCGGCGCCCATGTGATTGCCAAAATCGAGGACGAGTCCGGTGTGGCACATCTGGATCAGATTGTCCAGGCCAGCGACGGAGTGATGGTCGCGCGCGGCGATTTGGGAATCGAAGTGCCGTTTGAACAATTGCCGATCTTTCAGCGCCGAGCAGTTGATACTTGTTTGAGCCTTGCCAAGCCAGTGATCATCGCCACGCATATGCTTGAGTCGATGATTCATTCGCCCGTTCCAACAAGAGCCGAGATCACCGACATCTCCAACTCGGTACGCGAGCAGGCCGACTGTGTCATGCTGTCCGGTGAAACCACGATCGGCAAGTATCCAGAACGCTGCATCGACGTACTAAATCGAGTGATTATGAGTGTCCAGCGAGCTCAACCCGGTGTCCGCAATGATCGTTTGGTGCTTAAGACGGGCAAAGAAAAGATGCTGCGCGCGGCGGTTGACTTGAGTGAACAAATGTCTGGAGCGGGCATTGTCGTCTTCACTCGCAGCGGCGACTTGGCCAGATTACTTTCGGCTCAGCGACCCAAGGCATCGCCAATTTTTGCTTTCACTGACGACGAGAACGTATTCAAACGCATGCTCATGCTGTGGGGCGTTGAGCCATTTCTCATGGAGCTCGACGAAGATCCAGAGCAGACGATCGTGAATGCTTTCGACTATTTGAAACGCAGCGAGTGGGCCATCGCCGGTGATCCAATGATTGTCATCACGAACGTCCTTGGAAAGGGAGCCAAAATCATTGACAGCTTGCAAGTGCGGGAGATCGAATGACGGAGTAAGTCGACGTGAGGTGTTATACCAACATCAACTTGTGATAACCCACGTGATTCATCAGTTCGGTCGTTCGATCCGCCGCAAATCGACGCAACATTCCGTCAAGGCGGAGCGCTGGATAGGTTGCGTCACAGCGCATGGCGCAACGCGTTCCACCACGAGTCGCTCGCTGCGCCGCCGCTGCGACTCCTGGAAGTTGCTGGGCAAACCTTCGTAAGCGGCGTGATCTGGTCGCCAGTTGAATAGCCGTACTCGCCAGGCGTGTGTCTCGCCGGGCGCATAGATGTGAAACTCCAATGGATCGAGCACTTCGGCCATTGGCAAGATTGGGATCAGCGGATGAAATGTTTTGTAACGGACTCCGCGCAGGAATACGGTACGGTTTGCGTCGGTCTCGCAGACCCAGGGGACCGAAAGGCCCTGCATCGTCAATTGCCACGCACCTTCTTCGATCGACGTGAATGCGGGTAATTCCAATGCAATTTCTACTCGAGATGTGCTGGAGTCCATGATTCGAGAAGTCTGGTCAGCGGCGCTGGGATCGCCCACAACGGGCCAGAAGTCGGTTGCTTGCCGCACTACAAGTCTTGCGCCATCCAAATCCGCGGCGCCGATGATCAGGTGCGAGTCATCGAGTACGCATTCTGAAAAAAGGTCGTTGAGGATAAATCCGCTTGCTCGCATTTCTTCGATGACTTCCTGTAAGTCGCGACGCAAATAGAACGGTAGCGAGAACCGATCGTGTAACCGCGAGCCCCAATCAATGACTTCGGCAGGAACATCGCAATTCGTAAGCCAAGCGATGAGCGTTCGCATTAATGCCGCGACCGCGGCGGCATCCTCCGCGGAGCGAGTCATTCGGAACGCGCGAAGTTCTGTCAGGCCAAGACAGCCACGCCCGGGAAGATAAGGATTCCAGAGCTTCTCAACATTGATCTCACAGCGGTGCGTATTGCCGAAACGGTCGCAAAGAAACGGCGACAAACTCCGCCACAGCGACTCCGGATCAGACGCCGGTCGTTGATTTAGGCGATCAAGTGCAACCGACAGCCCGTCGACGGATTCGGCGGACACTTCGTCGGGTCGAGGCTGTTGGCTGCAACTGCCGAGGGAGCGGACGGCAAACCAGTAGGACAACGCTGGGTGGCGATTGAGGTAAGCGATCAGTCGCGGCAAAAGACGCGGCTGGACGAAAAATGGACTTGACTCCGGCGACCGGCCACCGAATGTCAGATGCTGGCCGCCGCCAGAATCGACGACGTCTCCATTAAAGAAGAGTTGAAAGGGAGACAACCCCACCGCGTTCGCGGCTGAGTGCAGACGTTGTTGTTCCGCATAGAAGTCCTCGACGGAACGACAGGGCGCCATATTGATTTCCAGAACGCCCGGATCTGGTGTTACGGTGGTCCAGGCCACTCGCTGGTCCACCGGAGGCGGGTATCCGCTCAGCACCAACGCTCGCACTCCCACCTTGTTCGCGGCTCGCCCAAGTCGATCAAGGAATTCCAGCCACCGATCAACGTCGGCAAACTCAGGCAGTTCGACCTGGACAGCGCTGTAGTCATCCTTGAATGTGCTTTCACACACTCCGATCGCAACCAACGAAACACCTTGTAAGGCGAGCGAGTCGTGCTGTCCTTCATCAGGAATTGGATGCGTGTGAAGTGGCGGTCGAGCAAGCTCGGCTTCACGACACAAGGCGGTATTGAGCAACGCCTCGTCTTCGGCAAACAGCAGCCGAACGCCCCATGAGCCAAAGGACAGGTCCGGAAACACGTGGAGCCCAACACCGCGCAACTCGGCGGTTAGTGCCGCGTGTAAATCGACGAGTTGCTGCTCGGTAACTGGCGCGGGCTGCACAAGTGGATCGGGAGGTCCTTGCCAAATCAACTGACCGTCACGACGGGAATAGAGCCCGAAGTTCCATCTCGGGCTCGCCTCGCCTGGATACTGGCGTCCCACGGTTCGCAGAACAACACAACCGGGTACCGTCGCAGCACACTGTCGAACGAACTGCCGGGCCCGATCTTCTTTATCCGGCCCCAACGCGGCCGTTTGCCATTCTGGTTCCGTCGAATGGCGATCCGTGAACGTCGGTTCCGCTCCCAGCCAGATTTCGGTACCGGATGCGGCAACGAGTCGGTCATGGGCGCGGATCGCTACTTCGAGTGATGTTGCCTCCGTGCAGTCCTTCTCACTCACGCGATGAATTCCTTGCACCAGTCGTATCGCTTGTACTTACTTGCATTCCGTACAAGATCGTGAACAAACTGCATTTTGGCAACGAGTAGGTGGCAAGCGAGGATCTATTGAGTCGCCTTAAGCAGGTCCAACAAGTTATTCCCTCCGGTGGGTGCGGCGGCAGCTGTAGTGAAATCGAATAGCTTGGAACCGGCCGCTTGTCGCAGGCTGGCTAGAGGTGGGCGCGCGATCGTGACTTGGCTCGTGCCAGCATCTTGCGAGACAGGCACGTTGCCGGCGAAGAGATCCCACTTCGAGTCCTGGCTCAACGAGAAGTAGTAGTCGCCATTCTCTTGCAACAGTTTGGTTGCCGTTGAGCTGCCGTTCCCCCGATCGAATTGAATAAGCATCAGGCTCTTCGATGTGTGCTCGGCGGTTGATCCCGGGTCCAATGTGCTCGAAGCTCCATCAACAAGATAGTTGAGCCTGGTGTTACCACTGGCGGGATTATGCAATTGAACGTGAAATTCCTTCGACGCCAAGTCCCAGAGCCCATCTTTGACAATGAACGAATACGTCCCTTCCGTCCCCAAGCTATATCGCTTGTTTGGCGAGTTGGGACCGGGGCTGAATTCAATTTCCGCGTTTGTACTGGGCGCTTCTGCGATTGTCTGCCCAGGCTTGATGCGGAAGGATTTGCGATTCAAGGTGTATGCTAACTCTGGATTGGATGATGGATTCGTGATAATGATCCCTCGTAGAACCGAAGTCGTTGGAGACTCGGGCAGTGGCGTGTCACTGGTCGTTGGAAGTCCTAACGCGTCCGCTGCTGCCGACTTCGCGACGACGATTTCGTTCTTACTTGAACGCGTTAAGATTAAGCCGCCTTCGCCGAGATAGTTTGTCGGAGTTGCGACTCCCGGATGGCGAATCACCGTTACCGATCCAACGGGCAGCGATGGATTCCCAACGCTGAGAACCGAAGACGGCACGGCGCGGTTGATTGTGTCACGAATCAAGAGTTCCTGTTGCGCCAGTGTCATGGCATCCGCAAGGCCCGCTGCTCCTAAGTTCGTGCCTTGATCTTTGATCGCCTGGAAAATGGCAGACATTTCCGCCGTGGGTTTTCCAGCCTTGAACTTGGCGAGCAAGTCTGTGAACTGTTCACGAAACGTCGCGATGGTATGAAGTAGATCAACACTGACTTGCGCATTGCGGTTCGCCGCTTTATATTGGTCGGCGACGTCTTTGACCGCCATCGGTTCGCCATCCGCGGCAGCCAGAGCTAGGGAATCCGGATCGGGATAGTTCACGGCGATCAGTTCTGTTTTGATTGCGGCGATTCTGGCCATGGAAGCTCGATCAAAATCTTCCAAGATGTGCCGCACCTGATTGGTGACATCCGACGCCAGCGACTGAGCAACGGCGCTCGTAAGTGGTGTTGTCTGGGTGACCGGAATCGTGTTTTTAGTGATGCCCGCGATCGGCAGAGGGTTTGAGCCGGAATTCGGGGCAGGATTCGGACCTGGAGCGGGGTTCGAGCCGGGAGTCGGCGAAGGGTTGGGAGTTGGCGCAGTGGGAATAGGTATCGGCACTACCTGCGACGCAATGTAGTTGTTGTGAATCGTGAGCATCAGCTTCGAACCGCGTGGGACGTAAAACTCTTCCACGTAGTTATCGACCGTAACTCGCGTGTTTTCGGCGATGCCGGGCGTTTCGTCGACGCGACCGTTGGCCACGTGTGCGTACAAGCTCGAGTTGTTTCGGTTGTTGTAGGAATAATACTTCCCCGTAGGAAGCGTATAGCGAACGGTCACTTGCACTCCGCTGACGTTCTTCGCCTCGACGTCACCCGTTCCGGACGAGGATCGATTGTTTGGCGGAACTTGCGGACGCGGAGCGGGCGTCATGGTCGTGCCGCCAGGCGGAATGAACTCGAGTTCGACGCTGTTGTTTGACCGGTTGTCGAGGATTACGTAATTGCCACTTACCGCTGCGCCAAGCTGCCCGATTGAGCCGTCGGGCAAAACCATAAGGCTCGCGGGCAAGTTGAAGTATTGTGTGGAAGTGTTAGGCCCGTTGATCTTGACTCGCGTCCCAGGGGGAAACGAGTCGCTACGGTACCCCGTATTTGGGTCGACGGTGTCCATAGCATTTGCGTACATGCGCGATCTAGATCCCGATCCCTGGTTCGAGTTTGCATTGCTGTTGTTGCTGTTATTGGAATTCGAGCTGTTGTTAAAGAGGTTAAACACCTCGTCGATGATTTCTTCCGCGGTCTGTCCATGCGCGATGGGTGTCGGTATCGAGTAACTGATTGCGGCAATTGCAACGAGGACGACGATCGTAGAGTGGCTGCGCATAGAAGTTTCCAGGATCTGTGGGAGATGTGACGACAGAGCACGCTTGGCGAGTATACGCCACGTACCACCATGAAGATACTTTTGTTCTTCAAAAATGCACGTTTCTGGAAAATACAAGCCTTTTCGACTTGTGACCCCGCTTCCACGCCTCAGTCGTTAGCGTTCCATGCGCGCTGGTCGCCGCGGCGCCGCGGCTGGTCGCGTGCCGCTCTAGGTTCGCGGTCCGGTATAATCAAGCCGCGACTTGTAAGCCATCACCCGCTCAGCGAAATTCCTGATGAATACTAAATCTTTGCTCATCTGGTGCCTGTTTCCCTTAACCAGCCTTGTGGCCGAGGACGAATTGCGGCAGGAGACGACAGTCATCGATATCGGCCAGCGCCGCGAGTTGTTTGTCGATCGTTTGCTGGTCAGCCAATTGGATAACGTGTCGCTCAAGCTGCACTCGCCCCAGACCGCGCCGCCCGTGTCGCTGCCGCGTCCTCACGGGCACTACGCCACGGTGCTGCGATCTGACGACAAGTTTCAGTTCTACTACCGAGGTGACACAAAACCAGGCAATCACTGGAAGCAGGGATGGGAGCAGTATCACGACGGGGAAGTAACTCTTTATGCGGAAAGCCAAGACGGGATTCATTGGACGTTGCCGAGCTTGGGTTTGTACAAACACGAGACGTTTCCCGACGGTAACATTGTGCTGATGAACGAATTCCTAGTAAACCACAACTTCACGCCGTTCATCGACACACGACCGAACGTGCCCGCCGCGGAAAAGTATAAAGCGCTGGGTGGGCTCGCCTATCAATCGCACAAGGAACATCTGGAGGTGCGTGAACGGCGCGGTCCGGGCGGACTGAACGCATTCGTATCTCCGGATGGCGTTCACTGGAAGCGACTGCGAGACGAACCGGTCGTCCCTGAAGCGTGGGGCAAGTATTTTGATTCACAGAACTACGCCTTCTGGTCTGATTCAGAGCAGTGCTACGTGTGCTACTTTCGCCGCTTTGTGAACGGATGTCGAGGCATCGCTCGCACGACCTCGAAGGACTTTGTTGACTGGACACCGTTCGTCGAGATGCAAGCGAATCTTCCGGGTGAGCATCTCTACACCGCATGCACGCAACCTTACTTCCGAGCGCCACAGATTTACGTGGCGCTGCCAACACGGTTTATGGACAAACGTGGGGCCGCGACCGACATCCTGCTTATGACAACTCGTGGCGGCGAGCGCTACGACCGCGAATTCAAAGAGTCGTTCATTCGACCGGGGATTGGAAGTGACGGGTGGGCGAATCGAGCGAATTACGCGGCCATCGGAATTCATCAGACCAGTCCCACAGAGATGTCACTCTTTCTAACAGGCGGACGGCGGTACACCCTTCGCCTGGATGGCTTCGTCTCAGTGAACGCTCCATTGGATGGAGGTGAACTCGTAACACGGCCTGTTACCTTCACGGGCCGTCAACTCGAAATCAACTACTCGACCAGTGCCGCGGGTGAGATTCGGGTCGAGATCCAAGACGAAGCGGGAATCCCGATCGCGGGTTACTCGTTGGAAGACTGCGAGCCGATTTGGGGTGATCACATTAAACGAATCGTGAACTGGAAGGCGACGACTGACGTCGCGTCGCTGATCGGAAAGACCGTGAGGCTGCGGTTCGTGATGAGCGACGCCGACCTGTTTTCCCTCCGCTTCTCCGCCGAATGACAGTCAGCAGAACCTGCGCGTCCACCTGGAGTAAGTATGATTATGAACCGGAACCTGGCAGACCGATTGCTTCTTCTCGGCTGGCGGAAGTTGCTGCTGATCCCTGTCGCTTGGCTGCTCTGCGTCATCCTGCACAATGTTATCTACGGACTGTTTCAGTCGCATTTTGACCAGACGGCTGGTGGCGACGAGCCGTTCTTCTTATTACTCGCCGTGGTCATCATCCCGCTCTACACCATCGCTTGCTTGATTTACAGCACCGTAAGACTCGGTATGTGGTGGGCAAGCAGGTCGCGAGTGTCGTGACTTCGGTCTTGGACAATAGCTTTACGTAGTGACGCAAGCCGAACGCAGGCTGAGGGCAATCCGTAACGTGACCAGCGTGTGCGTCACTTGGAAGGCTTATTAGCCAACGTGAATCGTATTCTCTTGCGAAGTTCACGCGCTTCGTTGGCTTTGCTTCCCGCGGGCCAATTATCCAGATATCGGTCACACTTGGATAAGGCGTCAAAATAGCTTTCAGATTGGTAAGCTTCGACCGCAGCGTCATACATTGAGGACGGATTGGCTCGGCACGGGTACTGTATGACCCACTGGACGATGAAGCTCAGGCAAATCGCGATTCCCATCACAGCAGCCGTGAATGTCCGCAAACTGAACTGCCACGTTCGCGATTGATTCGCCTTGTCGCACTGGAACGCCCTATTCTTTGTCATCCGGATACTTTATCACTCGTTGGGGTTCAGTAAGTTGTAGATCAGCAGTACGGCGACAAGAAGCAAGAACAAAAGCAACCCGCCGCCGCCCACACTGACCTCCGGTTGTCGTAGCCACCACGGCCAGTAATGTCGCTCATGCCTCTTGCATCGTCCGTTCGAGGACTCGTACGGATTCTCGCTCGCATGGTCAGATTCGCCGGACATCACGGCATTGTAGCAATGATCGTGCGGTCCGCGCTTGAACTCGACAGCCTGCATATTGGTAAGAACACCTCGAATTTGCTTGACTTTTAGCATCTTTTCCCGCTACCATCTCTCGGACTTGACTGAGTGAGGAGGCTGTCGCTTCTTCTCATCAGTCTTCTCTAATTCCAATTTGGAGTTCGATGGTGCAGAACATTTACGGTTCCCCTCGGCGAATCAGAGTTAGCGGTTTCACGTTGGTCGAGTTGTTGGTCGTTATCGCCATCATCGGCATTCTAGTGGCGCTTTTACTCCCCGCGGTCCAGGCGGCTCGCGAAGCGGCGCGCCGCATGCAGTGTTCCAATAATCTGAAGCAGCTTGGAATCGCGGCGCATAACATCCACGATACTTACAAGCGATTACCGCCCCTTTGTGCACCGTCCGCTACTACTCGGTTGACGGTTGACGGACCGTTCAAGGGGCCGTACGGTCGTACGGTCTTTCACTGGCTGCTGCCATACATTGAGGAACAAACAATCTATGATCAATTAGATCCGAATCAAACGTATGCCGGCATTGAATACAATCGTGTGATCAATACATTTTTATGTCCATCAGAAGTCTCCACGACGAACGGAAGGTCATCGACAACCAATGGCGGTGCTAACAATTGGGGAGCACAAAATTATGGTGCCAACTACTACGGCTTCGGGAATCCTAACGCCCCGTCTGCCAGCCTGAGGCCCGAAGGCTCAAACAAGCTGGCTACTTTCACAGACGGAACTTCAAACTTCATACTCTTTACCGAGATGTACGGCACATGCGGATGGACCGGCAACCCAGCCAGTGCGTACGGAAGTTTATGGGCTGACTCGAACAGCGTATGGCGCCCCGTTTTCTGCACGAACTCGACAACGAAATCTCTCATCGTGTCCGGTTATCCACCATGCAAGAAGTTTCAAGTTCGTGTGAAATGGGTTTCGCAGTGCGACCCGAGCACGACGCAAGGGTCGCACCCCGGAGGAACTCAGATTTGTTTAGCGGACGGAAGCGTTCGTTTTGTCGCCGAGACGATCGAAGACATTGTCTGGTCCAATGTTTGTGATCCACGGGACGGCGCACCGGTCACGCTGGATTAGGTTCAAGCGGCACATTGTGACTTTGAAAGTATTGAAGTCGTTGTAAATAGTCCTTCCGTAGCAACCGAGCGGTAGGTGTGACACCGCTATTAGCGAATGGGATGTCAACGCGGAGAATCAAATGGCAGCAAGTAGCGCGTTCCATCGACGTGGGTTTGGTAGAGCATGTTGGATTGTCTTCGCGGCTATGGTTTTCCAACTTGGTTGCAGTGACGCCGCGCCCGAGCCGCCCGAGACCTTCGAGGCGAAAGGAACAGTTTTACGAACTGATGGGACTCCGTTTAGCGGAGGCCTCATTGAGTTCCAGGCGACGACGGGTCAACCCGTCACAATTAACAGTGTGATTAACGACGATGGATCTTTTGCATTAGAAACGATGATTGAAGGTCATCGGATTTCCGGCGCGCTCCCTGGGACATATCAAGCTGTAATCATGCCAGCGCTCGGGAATCAAATTGAGCAACAGGAACAGGAAGTCGAGCCGATCGTGTACTCTAAGCCCATTGAAGTCAAAGCATCAGGTGTTAACGAGTTCGTGATCGAAGTGGAATAGCGTGCTTGCGGCCAGTCGAACTAAGTGACCGCGGACAAAACGACGGGCTTCGCAATCGCAATTCTGCAATCGCGCCGAGGGCTGCTAAACATTGGCATGCAGCGACAGCTTCAACTTCGGCGTTGTCGTCATGAGTTAGCAGCGCGGCCCGCCGAAGCAACGAATCCCGTACGTCGTCATTCTGATGTGCGCTCGAGCGGGAAAATTGCTGCTGCCCAATTCTCAGTTCCAGGAGGAGCAAGCTCAACGCGTCCTCCTCCAGAAATCCGTTGCTGAGTTCCGTATTCGCCAGTATCGATGTTGATCCAGTGAACGATCAAAGATCTATTCGCATTGGTCAGATCGATCTGGACCTCGCCGCCTGCTGGAAAATAGACCACCCAAACGCGGTCGCTGTTCGTCGCGAGATACGCTTCGTTAGGATCACGATCGGATAGCAAGTCATTTGCCGCCTGCACCGACCACAGAGGGACAAGCGACTCCAATTTGCGTGCCGCACGGATGCACGCCACCGCTTTGTCGTTTAATCCCAGGCCTGAATCCGGACGGTGGAAACGGATCGACGCTGCACCGGCCAGCAAATGCCGCCAGAACCGTTCAATGGCGTCCTGGTCATTGTGGCCGAACTTGTTGCCCGTGGCACCGTACGTCTTCGTCGTGTTCATGGGCCGTGCCTGGGTTGCTAGATACTTCCGCACATGCAGGAAGTTGTCCCAGTGCTTTTGGCCCTTGTTATGGTTATTTTGGGATACATCGACGAAGTCATACAGTTCGGGATGATCGAAAGTTCGTTTGTGGCGTTCGGCGGTCAGGTTCCAATCGTCCCACATCTCGGTGGCGTAAACACGCTTGCTCTGCCGCGCCGCTCGTTGCTTGACGTAGGTTGCCCAATATCGGCCCCACTCTTCTTCCCCGTTAGTTTCGTTGTCCATGCAGTACAACACATGCTCGAACTGCAGGGACACGTCGAGCAACTTGTCGACGAACCGTTGCTGATACGGCAACACGGTTTCGTTATTTCGTTGGCCCGGAGTCGTGAAAAAGAACGGCTGCTTGTTCGCGCCCGGATGATCGGGATATCGCGTTGCGAAACCGGACTCGTCGTATGTGTAGTTTACGTTGTTGCGTGGGTTGTATGGATGAATCTGCCACCGATCACTGCCACCGCTGTCGGTATAGTCGAATCGATCCCAGATTTCAATTTGCACAATGATGTCACGCCGCCTCGTCTCTCGCAGCAGCCGCTCGAACCGCTGCCAGTACTCGTCGTTCCACTCGTTGAGGTCGTACTTGCCGTCGTGGCGCTGTTTGAACGGATAGACCTCGAACCCTTGGTCTTTCCGATCGCTCATCGTGTTGCGAACGACGTTGCCGCCTGCCTTCGACAAGCGGTCGAGTTGTGCGACGAGTTGCTTTTCCGGCCACTGAAACAAATTGTCATCATCGCTGCCGCCCAGGAGTAGCACTGGCTGGCCTCGATAACTCCAGTACCATGAATTCTCTTGCCACGGACGCAATGACGCCTCAGTAGCCATTGCCCCGCCCAAAAAGAGCAGATTGGTTGCGAGTCCGGACAATATGAACACAAGCGGTTTCATCAGTTGGTTCCTGTGATGCGATTCGAACGGACTATAGGGCATGACCTGTCAGAGACGTTTGGGTCAACAGCAGGCAAACATCTTACCAAGCGGAGCGCGATGCGTGGCTGGTCCTGCCGCAAGACAAGCGCCGATATGACTGCGGTGGGCGTGGCCTTGGGCATTGGCCGCGACGTCGGCAAGACGCAATTGCCGACAATTGGCCCACTCTAATGCGCTGACCGCCAACAATCGAATTAATATCTTCGACTCTCAATGCCAAAGGGATTGTATAAGTTCCTGCGTCACTTCTACCAGGGATCCCAGAATTCTATCCGCAATTACAAAACGTGGCTGATTCTTTGCAGAAGCTTCTGGAATCACGATGGTTTTCATTTGAGCGGCTTTGGCGGCTAGCAAGCCATTGAACGAATCTTCCAACGCAACGCAATTCTGTGGCGGAACGTGAAGCGCATCACAAGCATTCAAGTACACTTCTGGGTGTGGTTTGCCGAATCGCAGGTCTTCTGCCGACAGAGTTGCTTCGAATCGATCTGATAAATCCAAGGCATCGACCGTTGCTGCAATCAAAGTCATCGGAGATGAAGATGCTAAAGCGAGTTTCATTCCTTGCTGCTCGCAGACGTCAAGTGCCTGAAACAGCCCAGGCATAGCAGGCTTGTGCTTGCGAACCAAGCCGATCACGTGTTGGACGATGTTGTCACACACTTGTTGACAGCTCATAGAATCCCACGGCGTTCTGGAAAAGTACAAACTGACGACCTGATCGATCCGAATCCCCGTGGTATCAACCGTATCCTGAGCGGTTATCGGTACACCGAGACTAAGAAACACTTCCAGTTGAGCCTGTTGCCAATAAGGCTCAGAGTCGATCATCAACCCATCCATATCGAATATCGCAGCCCTGACCATCGATTCCTCTTGTGAAGAGTATTCGTCGTTTGTTCACCGAAACACTTCGGGTTCAAGACGCCTTCTGCCCAATCATGATGAGGTGGCAATCTGGGGGTGCGACCCCGAATTCACGCCTTCCCCATGGTTGGGACGTCGGCTTGCTAAACGTCGCCATATCTTTGGCCTTGATCTCCCTCCGGTAGCCATCAACGTCGTCAACGACGAGATACCCAAAGTAAGAACGTGTTTTGAAATTCAGTTTTCGGCATTGGCGAGGCGTTGCGACATCAGAGCGATCAACGAGACATAGGTCAACGCTTCACTCAACGCAGTGGTTTTCTCATAGTCTTTGCTGTGCCGTCGATAAGCTCAACGGGTCCTGGTGACATGACGTTCTACTGTTTCATGCCCATGTGCTACTTCTTCGTCAGAAGCTACCTATGTCAGGTGGGGAAAGTCAACCAAGTGCTCCGCAGTCAGATTGACAAATCTGCGGCGAACGCTGATCTCGTTAATCCCGTTGGCTGATTTTTCGCCTTCTTGCTCCCTGTCTACGGGACCATTCTGGAAAAGCTGCGTTGGACTATGCGACAGCGAAATATGACTCTGACGTTCTCAATCTGCTACGCTGACGTTCATTGACTGATGCTGCGTCGAGACACCCGGCGGCGGAAACTGTCGGTTGAACTCGACCAGTGAACCGGGCGTCTGAGTATTCACCTGATGCGGGAGATTTGAAGCATGCGTTTGACCACGATCCTGACGCTCTGTCTGTTGCTCCCCTTGCCTCTGACAAGCGTCGCCGAGGATGGTGACGCCAACGCTGTCGTGCAACGCGTTGTCGCTGCTGCGGGCGGTGAGGCCAAACTATTCCGGCTATTCAAGATTACCGAGCAGCTAAACGTAAGTTCCGACCCTAATAAGAAATCAAAAGAACGAATCTCCGTACTTGAGCCACCAGAACATTGGTGGCTCGGTCGAAAGGATCGTGTACAGGCGGACAAAGAGCCCGCCACCTTTTTAGTGTGGGCATGGACCCTTGGGGCGTTGGTTGACGCGGCATCCAAGATTGAAATCATTCCGGCAATCGTGGAATCCGAGAAACCTGTTGTGGGCTTGCGGATCAGCGAAGCGATCAATCCGCCGATGGAGCTGTACTTCGATCAGGAAACGTCGCGACTGCTTCGGATTGACTGGCGTTCGGACATTCATAGATTCAGCAATTGGAAGCAGCACAATGGGACATGGTATCCAGCGACTTGCGTTGGCTACAAGAAGGCTTCCGGAAAACCGTGGTACTTTACCGAGATCATTGAATTAGAGAGGCTCGACTTGTTGCCTGATGGCCTACAGCGATAGCCCGGATTTATGAAGTGTTACTGTAACGATCTAAAAGACTTCGTGAGAAGGAGTTGTGAGTATCTTGCCCAAAGCACCTCGCAAATCGTAACCCGAAGCGTTAGCGAGGGATCTACACGGTTTCCCTCGCTGACGCGTCGGGTTGCGAATAATCCGGGATAGGGCCGAAAGCGGACGTGCAAGACTCAAACGCTCCAGTAGCAGCCGTCGACTACTGATGACCGCACAAATCAACGACACGTTTCAATTTCGCGGCATCGAGCACTCCGTCGCCGAGTTTAGCGAAGGCGAACTCTTTGACCGTGCCATTCTCGAACTAAAGCCCAGTATGGCCAGTACAGCATGTTGGCGTGGCTCGGACGGTTTATTCGATCCTTGACCGGCACCTGGTTGTGGCGACGCTCTATGTGGCCATGAAGATCGCCGAGTTCTCCTTCGACCGAGTTCGGATTCCCGATGGAATCAAGAAGCAGAGACCGCTGCGGGGCATCAGGCACGCACGAACGCACCTGCCACTTCGCAGCGTGCTGGCACTCATCGGCATGTCACGCACACGCTACCACGCATGGCTGGGAAAACAGGAATGCGGACTGGATGATCAACGATGCTGTCCCAGGACGACACCTCAACAGCTGACCCACGAAGAGTACTTGGCCATCCGAGACATGGTCACCGCAGGCGAATACCGGCATGTTCCCACCGGAACTCTGGCCCGTCTGGCTCAACGACTTGGTATAGTCTTCGCCTCATCGACTACTTGGTACAGACTGGTTCGCACTCACAACTGGCGTCGGCCACGACAGCGGATTCATCCAGCGAAGCCGACGGTCGGCATCAGCGCCACTCGGGCTAACGAGATCTGGCATGTGGACACGACGCTCATCCGACTGCTGGACGGCAGTAAGGCCTATCTACATGCCATCATCGATAACTTTTCTCGCCGGGTCCTGGCGTGGAGAGTCAATGACTCCTTCATTCCCTCAGTCACAGCGGAATTGCTCATTGGGGCATTCGACGGCAGCAGTGACAAGCCACAACTGCTCGTTGATGGCGGAGTCGAGAACTACAACAACGCGGTCAACAAGCTGGTCGACTCTGGGATCCTGAAACGCATTCTGGCCCAGACAGAGATCCGCCACTCCAATTCACTGATTGAATCGTGGTGGCGCGTCATCAAGCACCAGTGGCTGTTCCTGAATACGCTGGACACAGTGGTCAGCGTGCGGAAGCTGGTGGCGTTCTACGTCGAGCAACACAACAGCCATCTGCCACACTCAGCTTTCAAAGGGCAGACGCCGGACGAATTGTACTTTGGAACGGGAGACGGCATTCCGGAGAAACTGGAGGCAGCGAAGTCGCAAGCTCGTGAGCTGAGAGTGAAGACGAACCGAGAGTGGCGAGTACTCACACTCAAAAGTGCCAAAGGTCTTGGCGCTCAACAGGGATGACCGAAATCGCAGTTCTGCATTCCACCCGAGCTGGCGACTGTAAATGCCCGTGCGTTTCCGGGCCACTCCTTCAGAACGGGTTTCACTTCACGTCGACGTTCGCCGACCTGAAGCGGCTAAGCCGATCCGTACCGCAAAACGGGAGCTCGCGCTTGAACGGCCAGAATGCTAAGAGAAACTGCTGCCCTCGAGATCGCAGTAAAACCAGTTTTTCAAAGAGCGAACTCGTTGTTCGAGTTTTTTGACCTTACGCGTTGACCGCCGGTTGATCTTACTCGTCCTGCGTGCGGCCTCGCGAGCGAACTGTGGTTGTGTACGTTGCCAAATCTTCGAGGACTGAATCTAGCCGGAGATCAGCCAATTCAAATTCGTTTCCTGCAAACAAGTCGCTATGAGAATTGTTGATACTTGAGTCTTGGTCATCTCGCGATGGAGTAGGAGGCTCGATCTCGTCTAGCCACGCAATTGGATCGTCGACGTCGAGAGAAGAGCCTGTCTCGTCAGCCGCTAACGTGTTTAAGGACAGAGTACTCAATCCGACCTGTGTTGCGATAAGTCCCAAAGGAACCTTTGTAGTATTCAACAGTCGAATGTCGTTTTTCCACCACAGGTTCGTTCCTTCTCCTTCCGCCCCATCCGTCACCGGTACGTCTACAACGAATTGCGAATTAAGGCGGTTAATGATGATTAACGCATCGAGCGGTGTAACGAATCCGTCTCCGTTCACATCTAAGTAGCCCTCACCCGCAACCGAGTCGGCGGTGGCGACCGGAAGGCGGTAACTTCCAACCGACTGAATTCGATTGATAACAATCAGGACGTCCAGCGGACTCACCGTACCGTCGAAGTTGACATCGTCGGCTTCCAAGGCGTTCTGCCAAGAGGTAAAGCCCGACAGATAGAGCGTTGCATCGGCATGCTTGAACACCTGAACCAGTTCACCGTCAATCTCTTGCGGAAGGATCAGAGTCCACCGTTGGCCCAGCGAAAAGATATCGCTATTGTCGCTACGAACAAACAACGTGAAAGCCGTATCGGTAATGTCTAAGTCATCGATCGCCTCTAAAACGTCGCTTCCCGGTCCGCCGTCGAGCAGGTCGCTTCCTTCACCACCCTGCAGAACATCGTTGCCGGGGCCGCCATAGAAACGGTCCTTGCCTCCGCGATCGCTGCCGAATCGATAGCTTGCACCGATTAGCGTGTCATTACCGGCTTCGCCGTAAAACTCGCCGTTCCAATGTTGAGCAGCCTCGGGCGTCATCTCGACACGGTCATTTCCCGCTCCGGCATAGACAAAAACTGTCTCCGCATTGTCTTCAGGCTTGTAGTCCATTTTGAAAACTTGGTCGTTGATGGTGACGACGAGCAAATCATGATGCGCGCATGATGGCGAATTAAAGGCACATTCCTCCAAAGCATGCTCGTCCGCACCAATTTCCCAACCGACCAGAATCGTGTCATTATTGGGCGTGCCATGAAATGCAACTCCGTCCACATTCGTCACGACGTCGATTCCGCCGCTCGCTTCAACAACGTCGCCAGAGTTTCCACCGCCGTGCAGAAGATCGTTGCCAGCACCGCCTCGAAGCGTGTCACCTCCCGGCCCACCGAGGATGTGCATGTCCTGCACGACGAAGTCGTCCGCACGAATCGTGTCGTCTCCGTCTGCGGCAATGACGAGAATCGTCGCTGCAATGCCGCTTTCCAGCCGTACGGGATCTCGCGTTAGACTGCTGGTTACAGTCAGTCCATCTCCCGATTCGCCGGTGAGAGTGATCATGTCGTCGACCGAGGCCGAGTAACGTGCGTGGCTATCCAGGCCGCGAATCACGACCGCCGCCGAATCTGTATCGCTTGGCAATTGGTACACACCGTAGAAGCTGACCGCCCGAGTTGCATCGTCCGCTTCTGAGCTGTTAGTCGCCACCAAGACAAAGTTCACTTCATGAGCGGCAAGCGACGCGCCGTATCCTTGATCTGCAAACGTCAGCACATGCAATCCTGGCGCTAACATCGTTGTATCTTCGATCCTCAGTTCCACACCCACTTGTTGATCCGTCGCCGTATCGAATTGTGCGTCGGTCGACTGATAAATGGAGAACTGGAAGGGGGCCGCAGCTTTGCCGGTGATTTCATAAACGATTTGCAACGCGTCCGCCGCGCCGGGCGCAGTCGTAAAGGCACGCACATTAACATGCGATCCTGTCGCAGGAGCAACGACCGTGTCTGCCAGCAGCGGGGGAAGCGGGTCGGCGATTTGAATTATAGTGATGACTTCGCTAGATCCGCCATCTTGATCGATGATCCGCGAACGCACGCGGGCGGTTGCGGTGCCGTCGCTGTTCAAGAGTAAATGCCTGGGAACGAATTCCGCCGATGTCGCAGGGACGGAACCCGCGTACGTGCCGTCTCCCAAGTCAAAGCTGCCGTCATTGTTGAAGTCATAGCTATATCGGAACCCAGCATTCGTGTCGGCCGCGGATGGATCGGATGGACGCGAGAGCGACACAGTGACGAGATCATCCGCGTGCGTCGCGCTCGCCTGATGCGTCGGAGCGACGTTGTTGACCAGCACCATCGTCGTGCTACTGTCTTGGCCGCCATGATTGTCTGCGACTGTGACAGTGATCGTGTATGTGCCGTTGTTTTCCGGCGTAAAGCGGAAGTGTTCGCTTTGACCGCGTTTAACTTGTTGTCCATTGCTGGCGGACACTTCCCACAGGAATGTATGTGTATCCTTGACATCGGGATCACCGATCGTGACGGTCAACTGAACCGGACTCCCTTCAGAGACGGGATCGATCGCAGTCAACATGACAGTCGGCGGTACATTCAATACGTCGACCACAACCTGGTCACTGCGGTTCGCACCGTCACTGTCGGTAACGGTGAAGGTCACCACATACGAGCCAACATCTGTGGGCGTAAACGCGAAATCTAGCCCGTTGCCGTCAGCGATCGATTGGCCGTTCGTAGCCGACACTTGCCAGCGGAACGTGTGCATGTCGAGAACGCCAACGTCGCTGAAAGAACCGTGAAGCGAAACCGGATGTCCTGTTTCGGTCGACAAATCCGCTCCCGCACTTACGCTGCTCGGAGCTGCGTTGGTCACGGTCAGTGTCAATGATTTCTCCACCCAAGTATCGACTGGCATATCGTTGTCGCGGATTTGCACAGTGACTTCGTAGCTGCCGTTCCGCGGGTAAGTGTGCGTGGCTGTGATGTGCTGGGAAGATTCATCGACCATGCCAACTTCTGTCGCCGATGCATCGCCCCAATTGATCCGAGCCTCATGGGTGTCGATCGATCCGGCATCCTGGAACATGGCGTTCAAATCTAACGACGATCCTTCAACGATCCGCTGATTTAGGGGAAGGAGAAGGGTAGGCAAAGAATTTATGATCGTCGCGAAGCTCACTGGCGTTCCTGCGACGATCGTTTGCCAGTTTCGTGTCACTTCGCCGCCATCGCCATCGCTGACTGTCAGCTTGATGGTGAACTGTCCTTCGTCAGCCGGAACAAACTGGAAACTCGAAAGGCCGAGACCTGAGTCGGACGCGATCACCGCATTGACATTGTCTAGCACTTCCCACGTAAAGGTTAGCGGATCATTCGATCCTGCCTGATCCGTGGCAATCGCATGATACGCGAACGTGTTGCCTTCACTTCCCGCGGCTGGACCTGTTATCTCTTGAATCTCCGGAACAACATTCGCGACAACCACATCCAGACTTTGTACCAGTTGACCTCCGTCGCCATCGGTCACGGTCAGCGTGACCATGTATTCGCCGTCGTCAGCAGGAACGAATTGAAATTCGTGGGGCAACAGCGCGCGATTGAAGACATTTGCAATTACGGTCCCGTCTCGAGTAACCTCCCAGGCATAGGTTAAGGGATCGTTCGCGCCTGCCGGATCGCTGGCTTCGGCGGAGAAAGTGAACAGCGTGTTCTCGCCGCCTGTCGTATCGCCAGACAAAGCGGTTGCGATCGTTGGATTAAGATTGTCGACCACGACAACGAGCGTGTCCGTCACCTTGCCGCCGTCGCCGTCGAGAACCGAGAGTGTGACTGAGTAGGAACCGCTGTCCGCGTAAGTATGCGTCACGTTTGTCAGGTCAAGATCGCTGACAATGGTCGTGCCGTCGCCGAAGTCCCAAAAATAGGTGAGCGGATCGGCGATACCGGCAACGTCGGTGGCTACGGTCGCAAAATCGAAGTCGCCTCCCTCAATGCCGCTGATCTTGCCGGACAAGGCCGCCGTAAGGACTGGTACAAGATTGCTAACATTCACCAGCATGGTTTGTGTCGCGCGATCGTCGTATTCGTCGATGACAGTCAATACGACGTTGTAATCCCCGTTATCGAGATATGTGTGTGTCTCGCTGATATCGACGCCGCTCAACATGAAGTCGCTGGCGGTCGTGCCGTCGCCGAAGTCCAAGATGTACCGCAAACTGAAGGACGGCGGTGGCTCGTTGGTGCCCGCGTTTTCCGTTGCGCTGAAAGTAAAGGTGAATAGCGAGTTTTCGTCGCCGACGGTATCTCCGGATATGGTCACCATCGGCGCGACGTTCTCGACAAAGACATCGGTCGCTCCTGCGCGGATATGTGTTCCGTCTTCATCCACCAGATCGACTTCGATGGGATATGTCGCCCCCCCCTCGGTGTAAACGTGCGACTTCACTCCGGCACTTGAGAAGACTTCACTGGAACCATCGCCCCAGTGGACGCGAAACTCCGTGATCGTATCCGCCCCCGTGTCTGTGACCGCACTCAGACTCAAGTGGAAAGTAGCGCCCTCGCTTACGGGACCGTTACCGCTGAGAGTTATCTCCGGAACGAAGTTTTCGACATGAATCGTCGTTTCGATCACATCATCGAGAACTCTGCCAGAGGGAACGAACGTGTCTGTGACCTTTAGGTTTACCGTATAGTCCCCGTCGTCGTTCGGCGTGAAGGAGTACGTGGCCTCGCTGCCAGCGGCGACGATTTGCCCGTTGCTGGCGACGACCGTCCACAGATAGCTGCGATTGACGGTGTCACTCGTGCCGCGAACATTGCCCAAGCGGCTGGAACGCAGTGCGTCGAGTGCGATCAGGCGACCTTCTGTGATCGGTTCGCCGGCACGTGTGAGTCTTGGATGCTCATCGCCCGCGCCGAGCGTCCCGTCATAGCCGTTCGCCGTCCGATCGGTCATGGTCGTCGAGCCGGGTAGTTCGTTGAACGGCCAGTAACCGACCAAGCCGCGTTCGTTCCCGCCGAGTTGCCCGTTTGCATGCAGTCGAATTTGCTCGGGCGTGCGAATCGAGTTCCAAATCCGCAGTTCGTCGAGCGAACCGACCACTCCGTTCGAACCATCAAAGTCCTGTCCCACCGTCAGCGATTCGATGGTCAGCGGAAAGTATGTGCCGGCTTCGCGAGTACCGACAAATTCTCCATCAACAAACAACTGCGTTTGATTCGTAGCAGCGTTGCGAGTGAGCGCAACATGATGCTGCCGGCCATCGTTGATCGGCGTCGACAATCGGAAGACGTGCGTGCCGAGTGCGCCGGAAGTGAGTTGCGGATCGGAGTGCGAGCGGAACACAATCTCCGTCCCATGCTCACGCAGATCAACCGCAAACTCATCGGTTACGTCGGCGTTGTAGCCATGCAGGATGCGCTGCGAGCCGACTTCGAAGGTCTGAATCAAGAACTCAAATGTCACGTCAGTCAAACCATCAAGCGTCGCGGCGGGCAATGTAAGGACATCGTTGCCGTCAAAATGTAACGACGAGTTGGCAGTGTCATTGATCACGGCCACGGGATGGACAATGACCTCGGCCGTATCGATGACAAAGGCACCGTCGGGGTCTGTGACCGTGAGCGTCACGTCGTAGATTCCGGAAAACTGTGGCGCAAAACTGAGCGTCTTCGCGTCTGTCGGCAGAATGACATCGCCGTTGTTACTGGTGATTTGCCAGGCATATCGCAACGCAAGTTGATCCGACGGGCCGGGGTCGAAAGCATTCGCGCCGCTGAACGAGACTGCCGGGCCAGGTGCCACGGTCTGGCCTGCTCCAATTTCGACCATCGGCACAACATTGTTTACGGTGAACTCGGTTCGCCTGCCGTCAGTTCCGCCGTCGCCGTCGTACACCGTGATATCGAGGTGATAGATGCCATTGTCAGCGAACACCAACGGCTGTTGGAGCGAGTCCGGAACGTCACCAGTCCAGGAGTCACCGCGCGACGCGTCGCGAGTATGGAATGTTCCGACCATTCCGAGGACCCGCAAACCAACTTGATTCAGCGCCGATCCGGGAATGCCAGGATCGTCGTGCACGACGAATTCCAGGTGATTCTTCCCCGGTAAAAATCCGCCGTTGATCAAAAAGTCGGCTCCACTTCTCGAACTGCCGGCTAGTTCGGCTCCAACCGAGAGACCGTTAATCCGAATATCGACTCCCGCATCGAGCGTGAACCATCGACCCGTGATCTGTACTGAACTCACGTCCACATTGGCGGGTAGCTCGAACGTCGTTTGGAATGTGTAGTCGCCTGAAACTCCATTTCCTATTCCGGTAAATGTCGGTTGTTGTCCCGGTCCACCCAACTTGAAGATCGCATCCGCCAGATTCCCCAATCCAGGATGGTTGGTGATTTGATAATGCGGATCATCGCCGGATGCGAGTGGCACGCCGTCGTCATCCACGGCCGTGTCGAACAATCCGGTGACTGCCGTTACGGTTCCAAACACACCCAGCACACCGTCGTGTGCAAAGGCCGTCGCATCGCGCACAATGTCGCCGCCCGCTTCATTCAGGCGATAATAAGCGACCAATCCGGCTTCGTCTCCTTGCAGCACCTGATTCATCTGGTTCCGGATTTGCCGCTCTTCGCGGGCGCTGCTCCAGATCCGCACTTCGTCCAGGCTGCCGTTCAGAGGTGAAACTTCGGGATCGCTTACGAAGGAATGCCCGATCAACAGCGGAGCCGTGTTCGAGTTGGCGTCGGTCTGACGTACGCTGTCCCGGCCCTCGATCGTCCCATTCACATAGATCGTCATGAATCCCGTGACGCGATCGATCACAGTCGCGACGTGATACCACTCGCCGGGCTGAATCGTTCCCGGTGCAGTGTCGGCGACTTGTTCGCCGCTTGCATCCGCCGAAGTCAATCGCAGTCGTCCAGTGTCTTCGACCAGCAAGCTGTACGTCGCGTCGTTCGCCACAAGGCCGGCACTCTTCGTAAAGATCGGTTGCCACGTCGTGTCAAAGTCATCGATCTTCAACCAGGTCTCTAACGTGATCTGTCGGCGGATATCGAGGTCCGCGCTGTGCGACACCTGCACCGAAGTGATTCCGTCCAGTTGCAACGCGGTGGGACGTAGATCTGTCACGTGGCCGCTGGGATCAGTCAGGCTAAACCGGGCTTGCAGGTTCGCCAAATCAGGGCTGCTCGGATCGCCGACCACGACTTGGCCGATAGAACTGGCATCAATCCGCACGTCAAAGCTACCGTTGTTGTTCGGATCGATGACAAGTGTCTGGCCCTCCGTGACATCGATCAGATCTGGCAGTCGCTGAATCGTGGGCGCGACGTTGCGGATGTAGAGTTGAATGTCCTCGATGTCGAACACCGGGAAAACGGTGCCGATCTTAAGCGTTGCCAACCCGTCATCTGTCGTATCAAACACGACCGTTCCAGTTCCAGATGCAACCGGCGCAGCAAAGTCGTTCCACGGCTGAAAGACTTGCCACGGCGTGTTCGCTTCCGGATCGGCCAACAGAAGGTTGACCTGATCACCTTCGTCAAACACCAGATTCTGGCCGGGGCGCAACTTGCGGTTGGGCATCGTGAGGAAACGCAAATTCGTCAGCGAGCGCAGCGTGCTCGTCGTATTGTTCGCCGAAGCATTAACGCCCGTGCCTTCCAGTTTCAGGCTGCGAAGTTCCGTCAGAGCGGCGAGGTTGGCAATGTTGGTGATCGCTGTGTTGCCGTTGAATGTCAGCTCTTGAAGATGTGCCAGTCCCACCAATTCACCAGCTTGCGTGCCGCTGCTCAAACGCCGTGGGACAAGCTTTGCCAAGTCGGTACTGTCGAGTTGGTTGTTCGACAAATCAAGCGACAGCAAGTTTGCCAAATGTTCGATCCCGGCCAGATTGGTGATGCCGCGACCGCTGGCATCCAATTTAGTAATCGTTGCCAATTCGGTAGCGTGGAACTCGTGTTGAAAGGTGTTACCAATCTGTTCGAGCGTGAAGCCCGAGAGGATGGGATCTTTATTGGGTGCGGTCGCATTTGCACCGTTCAGCACAATACTCAAGATGTTGTCGGCGGCAACGAACTCGTAGGTCACAACGGCGCCCGCTGTCAGTTTGTTGATGCCGCCCTGAGTGCTTTGGATGTTGAAGTCACCGACGACACGTTGGCCTTCGACGATGATGTCGAACGCTCGATCCGACGTTACTTCGGCAAACAGCAATTGCAGTTTGTAGCTACGGCCAAGAATCACATTCGCGTCGATGTTCACGGTCGCCGGATTCGCACTCCAACGTATCGAGTTCATGACGGTTTCTAGGCGATCGTTATTCACACCCACACCGAAGTCGGCATTCAACCAAGGTGTACCCAGATTCTGGGCCGTGACTGTGACGCCGGGAGTCGCAGTGTTCGTATTGCCTGCGGTGAAATTGGCATCTCGGATTATGCCGACCGCCGGCCCTCCGACGTTGACGGCGTACAGGAAGTTACCGTCGAGATCGAGCCCTTGCAGGAAATTGGCTCCTCCGGAAAAGGCTCCTACAGTTGCGTTGCCACCGGTTGCCGCCAGGCCGAGTGCATCTGCGACGATCCGCTCCAAGAAAGGATCTGTGAAGTTGGCTACAGGATCGAGCGGCAGGGCGAACTCCGCGTAGGACAACTCGGTATCGAGCACGAGCTTGCCAGACTTGTCGGTTGCGTCGCGGTCGCGAATCTCGACAGGTTCGCCGACAAACGTATCGATGCCACCGTTTCCGAATAAACGGTCCAGATCAAAGTTACCGACGATGTAATCGTCGCCATCACCGCCATGGACTTCGTCACGATCTGGCAAGGTGGTGGATTCTTGAGTGTTGCCGCGAATCGGCGGATCGAACTGAATACTGAACGGAATTGCTCCGATGATGGGTTCCGAGACCCTCAAATAGTACGTGCCTGCCTCCAGCGTTCGCAGGTCGATCGCCGAGGTTCCTGTGCTGAGCACGTGCCCATCGACGTCTACCAGATCAGCCAATGCGACATCAATGACCGGTGATTGCGACGAGACCGAGAGGTTGACTGTATAGGACTCGCCAGCCCTCAGCGGGAGCGGATCATCAAGAAAATTAGCTCCACGGTTCTCGACGCGGAGATAGTATTTTCCAGACGCCGGATAAACGAAATCAATCGACTCGTTGATGTTTGCACTTTGCAGTCTAAAGCCTGCACGATCGTAGATAGCGATTTGAACCGATCCATTACTGCCGTCGATGTCAAATACGCCGCGTGCGCCAGCCTTGCCCGTGAACGCATAATAGTCAAACGTACCGTCGCCAGTTCCTGCCAGCGTGATATGAGGAACTGTGGTCGAATCGACGATTACCGAATTGTTGTTCAGGTTCCAATTGGCGTGATCCAGATTCTGCGGGAAGGCGATCGAGTCGTTCGGTTCAAGCTCGCGCCACAAAGGAGCGAACGAATGCCCCTCGACCGATAGGTGCAGTGTGTAATGATGATCGGGCCGAGGAGGTAGATCAGGTGGTAACACGACACGGAGGACATAGGAGCCGCTGGTCTCGAAGGAATAGTCAATGAACGCATCAAAGAAACCGAAGCCGCCCAATGCTTCGCCGACATCGCCCGGATCTCGCTCGTAGTCTTCGTTGAATACCAACTCATTCCCATCGCCATCAAACAGATACAAGAAAGGACTGAAGTTATTTTCATCGATGTCAAAGATGCCGCGAGAACCAGCCGCAGCGTAAAACGAGAAGTCATGAATCATGTCGTCGCCCACCGCTCGGATGCTGGTGTGCGGAATAGACGTCGAGTCCGTGATGTTCGGATCGGGATTCAGATTCCAGTTCCCACCGTCGATGTTTTCGGCGGCTGGAAAGCCTGGTGTCACGGACTGCGGTTCCGAGGGGGTGGCGAACGTGAGGACGCGAATGCCGTCGCCAGCGCTGCCATCGCCCAGCGTGCTGTATTGGAACCAGCGTTCGGTTTGTCCTTGCTCGAAAGTGTACGTCAAGTCACCGCCCGGAAACGATTCGGGGCGTCCGGTGCCACGATTGACGACGAACGAACCACCGCCCGGCACGGACGCGTTCTCAAGCGTGACGAACTGTGTGGGCAGCGCGATCTTCGATCGCGAACCGTAGATCAGGTGTGTTCGGCCAGCGTCGTCACTTAGCAGCCCGTCACTTAAACGGATGCCAATTGCAAGATCGTCGATGCCATCGTCGTTGAGATCAAGTTGGGGCGAAGAAACGTAAAAGGCCCCAGCATCGACGCTTCGTATTTGGAGTGGTCGAGTCGAAGCAGAAACGCCATTTCCCAAAACGCCATCGTGACGTCCCGTGGCATCCGACACGGTCGTGCCCGTAACGTCATCGAAGTTGTACGCCGCGACAAGTCCCGGCGTATCGCTAGCCGGTTGCTGTTGCAAGTCGTTGCGAATCTGTTCTGCGGTACGCACAACGCGCCAAATCTGCACGTTGTCCAATGCTCCCTTGAACCCAAATCCGTTCGAGTCTTTCCCAAAGAACACATCCTCAGTACTGGCCAAAGTGTCATTTACCTGAATCGTCATTTCAGCAACCTTATTGCCATTTAAGTAGATTAACATGGTCCCTGAAATTCGATCGACCACAGCCGCGACGTGGTACCATTTGCCCGTGGTGATTACATCTGCCGCTTCAAGCGTGTCGAAGCCGTTGATACCAAGCACGCTCGAGGATGCCAGAACGAGCGAGTTTCCTCGTACTTCGATCTGATAGGCAGGAGGGTAGCTCGATCCCTTTTGAAACAGCGTTCCACCACCATCGGATTTGAACCACGCCTCCAGTGTAAACTGGTGCCCCAAATTCAGAGCATCATCGTGAGGGACTGTGACGACATCGCCGCCGTCGAACTGCAACGCCTGGCTCGGATTGCCAGTTTCGCCAAGGGGAAGCAGCAAGTCCGCGTCGGCCAGCGTGAGCGACGTATCGGCGCGGTTCGCAACCGACCAGAATATGGCAAGCCTTGCATCGGAATCAGCCAGAGGCGACTGGGTCACTACGGCCAAGTCGGGGATTCCATCTGCATTAAAATCACCGCCAGTCGCCGTCAAGTTGTTTCCAGTCACAATGAAATCCGAAGATCGCGACAGTGGTGACCGATCGTTAATCCCGAAAAACACCTTCAAGCGATCCTCGTAGGCGAAGCCGAAATCATCCAAGCCATCGGCGTTCAAGTCTCCCAACGGAACGGGGATGGCCGTGGTCAATGGTTCGAATGTTAGATCGGTGCTTGACGAGACCAACGATCTGTTCGAAGAACTGAGTCGATCGAGCAGCACGCCACCCACCAGAACGTCTTGCCAACCGTCTCCATTCACATCACCAGCAACCACAGAATTCAGTTTGGTGAATCGCTGTGCTGTTCGAACCGCCGATTGTTGGCCAGCCGTCGTCAACTCGGGAGTGCCAGCGGTGGCGGTGAAATTGTTGAGCGTCTCACTAGAGAACAAGTAACCCAGGTCGTATTCGCCCGCAGTTGGCGAATTCGCGTCCAATGTCGAGCTCGCGATTGCGAGCACGTCGGCCAAGCGGTCGCCCGTGAAGTCTGCGATCATCACCGAGTAAGTCTCGGCTTGCGAAGCGGGTGTGTTGAGCAAACGAATCTTGAGCGCCGTTGCATCCGGCCCCACGTATTGTAGAAACCCACTGGCAAAAGTCGCGTCCCATTGTCGCGGCCAATTCGACTTCGAATTCCCGATCGCATTGACGGTCTTGCCGCCCAAGACGATAGTCACCAACGCATCGGCTCCATCACGGCGGATAAACCCCAAGTCGGCATAGCCGTCACCATTGATATCACCGAAGTGCGTCGCTGGACGACCTAGGGTCGCGTGATCGATGAGGATCTCGGCATACTCTTCCACGTGGTGTACAGCATCCAGCTTTAACGGGCCGAACAGGATGTAACTCGTGCTTTGGCCGCTCGTGATGAAGTCGTCTTGAAGATCGCCGTTGAAGTCGCCGATGTTCGTAAACGGGGATAGCTGTTCACCGCGCGGTGAACCTTCGAGCGCAAACGCGTTGTCGATGTTCAAGCTCGCAACATCATTTAGGTCGATGCCGGCCAAGCCAGCAGTTGCCAGGTCTCGCAGTGGCTGAACCAACTCGTAGGTAAATCGTTCCGACGCGAAGCCGGATGCGGCGACGTTAAATGCCGGTTGGGGAACGTATGGATAAGAAGTGTCCGCACCCGGTGCTCGGTAGCCGTAGATCAGATCGTCGGCTGGTCCGCCATACAGTTTGTCGCTGCCGCCTCCGCCTACGATCGTGTCGCTTCCCGCCTGGCCGTCGATCGTATCGGCCAAGGCTCCACCATAAAGCACGTCCGCCCCATCGCCCCCGCGAATGTCGACTGCCGCGATGCGGGCCCCCTGTTCGAAGTCGCCCGGATCGATGCCCCACTCCTCGAACAGCGAAGCGTCGAACGTGCCGTCAAGCGGCAAGAAGCGAAAGCCCGGATCAGTGTGGACAACATCGTTTCCATCTTGCGTGATGAAGACGGTGCTTTCGACGTCGCGAGCCTGATAGAACATGTACTGCTGTTGGTAAGCCGTCCAGGTGTTGCCGTTGTTGCCAATCGTTTCGGTCAAGAAGTCCTGCTTACCAATGTCCCACACCAGACTCGTGAACTCGTAACGATGCAGGCTCGTGTTGTAACGCAGCGCTACAAAGTCCGGCACGGCGAAACCGCGGCGGTCCTTGTCGCCGCCCAGGAACAACACGCGATCGTCGCCCGGGCCGCCCAGCAATTGGTCGCTGTACGTCGGCAAATATGTTTGTGTCGCTGGGTTGAAGACGGTGTTATCTTGATTGCCCAGCAACGGCAAGAAGTCGGGGATGATCTGGAACGTATCGTTCCCCGCGCCGCCAAACAGCAAGTCGCTGGCGTTGCGATCCAAGCCGCCGCTGAGGACGTCGTTACCGTCGTTACCAAAGATCCAGTCCTCCCCCGCTCCACCCATTAACACATCGTCGCCCGGGCCACCCACAATCACGTCACGGCGATCCAAATCCTCCCGCAGCGACAGACTCACGGACTCGAATTCGTCAAGCTGAGTTTGGACGATTGTGCCGGAAAGATTGAACCGCAAATCATAAATCGTGGGCACGATGTTCGGGCTAGTAACACGCAGCAGATAGGTTGTGCTGGGACTGAGATCGGCCAACGACACGGAGCTGCGGTCACCGCTTGTCACAAACGAAGCCGACAGCGGGACTTCTACTCCCGCCTCGTAGATTTCCAAGCCGAGTCGGTCGATCGACGATCTGCTGGCTAGTTCGATCTTGGCATCGACGTTTGGAGAATTCACTAACTTGAACTGATACCAATCTTCGTCTTGCGGATTGTCGATCGTTAGCCCCGTGAAAGTCACGCCATTGGTAACGGCAGTTCCATCGAAGGTCGTGAGCTTGCCGTCGACCGGCTTGAGCAACTCAAAGGCTTGCGAGCGAATGTCATTGCGGCCACGCAGACCGCCCACAGACGCGATTGCTTCGGCCCTGTCCACCAAAATTGCATTGCCGCTGCGAATCTCGACGCGATCGTCACCCGGACCGGCGTCGACCCACACGGTCTTCTGGACGGTCGGCCCGACGGTGATCGTGTCGTTGCCATCCAATGCGTCGATCAGAATCACCAGGAAATCACCTTCCGGAGGCAGCAAGCCGTTGACCAGATTCGTCTGAGCCGTCTTCAAATCGGCTAGTGCCCGGCCGAGTTTGGCTGGATCCGTTTCCGCTGTCACATTGGCATTCACCGCTGCCTCGCGCGCATCGAGCAAGACGCTGGTATCCAGCACGATATCTTGCGGATCCCAAATCAACTTGCCGTCGGCATCGGTCGCTTCAAAATCCAACCGCACTTGCGCGGCAAAGCTAAAGTTGCCGCCGTTTTCGGTCAGGCGTGTGATCAAATGGTGATCGGCCAGTACGCCGGGTTCGGTCACGAAATCGATGTGGATTTCGTCCGCCGCGTTCGTGCCGCCGACGTACCAGACTTGATCTGAGGCCTTGGCGTACTCTTTCCAAGTGTCCCCCGCCACACCGCTATCAAGCGATTCGAAAGGGGCGCCATTTGCACGGAAAAGCCTGTCGTTACCGCCAGCGCCGTCCAAGAAGTCAATGAGAGTGCCGCCGTACAAGTCGTCGTCGTTGTTGCCTCCCAAGATGCGATTTAGCCCGGTGTCTTCTTGCTTCCGCGTCCCGCCGCCACTGTCGCCGGGATAGAGGTTGCGTTGTTCATCGACGAACACGCCGAAGTCGGGCCGCCCAACCGCAACACGCGGGTCGAGCGACCAGGCGAACAGTTCATTCGTGCCTTGCCCACCGATCAAGTCGTCGTTCCCTTGACCAGCGAACAGCACATCGTGGTCCACACTCGCGCCTTCGCCGCTATCGCCCCACAACCGATCGTTGCCCCCGAAGCCGTACAACACGTCGCTGCCTCGACCACCGTCTAAGCGATCGCGTCCCGCGCCACCGATTAAGATGTCGTCGCCGCTGTTGCCATCGAAGACACCGACAAAGTCACTGCTGCGTTTTCCCAGTAACGTCAAGTCGAGTGCGTCGGATTGACCCGCCGCCACTGGATTGAAAGGCAAGTCGGTGTTCTCGGTGACGAAGCCGATCGTATCGTCGCCCGCCAGTCCGGCGATGCGGAATTGTTCGACGAGCGGCGTGCCTTGCGCGTCGAGCACGTTGATGTAGAGTGGAGCGCCGTTGTAGTCGATGCGTAGTTGAGGCAGGGCCGGAGCAGCGGTAATCGTCTGGCTGAGCAGGATTACATCGTCTCCCGATGTGCCATCGATCACCAAGATATCGGTGGCGTTATCGTCTCGAACATCGCCTTTCGTCTGATTGCCGAAGTGGCCGTCGATGGTGTCGATGACGTTGTCGGCCTGGACCCGACCGGCGGCACCAAGCTTCATCGGCGCGATGAACAGGTCAATGCCCGAGCCGCCGTACATCGTGTCGGCGCCGTCTTGTCCGTCGATCAGGTCCGTACCGGTGCCGCCCCAGATGATGTCGTTCCCGCCACCGCCAAACAACTGATCTTCGCCACTGCCACCGAAGATCAAATCCGCCGAACCGAACGTGTCCGCTTCCAGATTAAACAACAGATTCGCGCCCATCAGGATGTCGCCAGCGATAAATTCGTTGCCCGCGCCGCCGGCAATCACTTCGCGACGAATGTTTCCTCGCAAGATGTCATTATCGTCGCCGCCGAACAACTGGTCGCCGGCTAGGCCAAGTTGGTCTTGATAGGACGCGGTCGTCGTTCCGGTTCCGGGCGTGAAGGCAAACAACTTGTCACTACCCGCGCCGCCGTACAATCGTTGGCCCGCCTGTCGGCCATTCGCCTGACCCGGGCCCGAGATGATCGTGTCGTCGCCATCGTCGCCATAGAGCTGATCGATGCCCGCTCCACCACTGAGATTGTCGTTCCCGGCTCCGCCACGAATGACATCGTCGCCATCGTCACCGTTAACGGTCAGATCCTCGCCAGCTCCTGCGTCGAGATAGTCGTTGCCCTCGCCGCCAAAGAGCGAGTCGCTATCCGAACCACCAAACAAAATGTCGTCGTTGGCGCCACCACGGAGAGTATCGTTTCCGTCGTTGATCACGCCGTCGATGGACAAACCGGCGACAATAACGGGCGTGATCCGCGGCGGTTGGTATCGCGTTGCGCCGCCAATAGGATCGTCCAACGTCGGCAAGCGGCCGAAGTTTGCACCCGTACTGCTTGAATAGGCATCTTCCGTCACAGCCCAATCGAGCGGCAACTCGAAATTAGCGAGCGTATTGCGATCGTAATCCAGCTCCGAGCCGACGGCGGAACCGCCGAACAACACGTCACGGCCCAAGCCACCGTCGAGTAAATCGTTGCCATCCCCACCAACAATGAAATCTTCGCCACCTTCACCATTGAGTGTGTCGTTACCCGTTTGCCCGTCAATGAAATCGTTCCCATCGCCACCGGAAATCACATCGTTGCCGGCTCCGCCGTACAAACGATTAGCTCTCGAGTTGCCGACGATCGTGTCCGCCGCCAAGCCGCCGATTACCTGCTCGACATTCTGCACGCCGCCTGTGCCAGTCGTCGGATCAGTGGCAGGCATCGTATCGCCGAGATTGGCTTGCACCGGCGAGAACCAACTAGAGTAATCCAGCAGGTCCGTCGCGTCGTCGCCGCCATCAATCACACCATCGACGCCTTGCGCTGGCTCGAACTTGAACACGTCGCGAGCAAAGCCACCCGTGAGATTCTCGACATCCTGGAACGTCAACAGCGGCCGACCGCCCGCTGCAACAACGGTGCCTGCGTTACGTCCGGTGATGTGCCAGTCGGTCGGCAAGTTCTCGCCGATCAACTTGTCCGAATTACCACTGCCGATCAGTAATTCGATGTCGTGATATATCGTGCCCACGGCAGTGGCTGTGAGAAGCTGGCGATTGACTTCGATCGCCGTCGCATACTTGGAATAGTTCAGGCGATCTGCACCGCCACCACCGAAAACGCTGCCCGAGATGCTTGCCGTGCCGGTAAAGTGGAAACTGTCATCAGAGTCATTGCCTTGTAGGTTCTCGATATTTCGAAACGCAAGTGCGATCTTGAAGGCTTCGCTTGTCAGAGTCCCCGCGTTGATTCCACTGATGGTCCACTGATTGTTCTGACCATCGGATACCAGCGTGTCGCTGCCGCCGTTGCCGTCGACGATCAGCCGTTCGAGATTGAAGCCCGTCGCATCCGAGAAATAGAACGTGTACGCGGGGACGGGCGGGTTCAGCACGGAGTTGTTGCTGTAGACTTCGATGCGATCCGGCTTGAAGACGATCGTCTCCGCTTCGTTGCTCGTTTGAATGGTCAGCGAATCCACTCCGCCATCTTTCCCGGAGTCGGCAACGGTCACGTTTGAACTTGTGATGCCTGTCGAAGTACTCGCATGTGTAAGATAAACATCCGCCCCGCTGCCTCCGTCCAACGTCGCTTGCCCGGTCCAATTCGCCAAGTCAAACGTATTCACGCCGCCGGTCGCCTCGACTCCTAGTGCCGGGTCGTACCCTTTGAGCGTTGTTCGCTCGAACAGCCGGCCAAGTTGTTCGATTTCGATCGGGCCGGAGCGAGGCGCGACGATAAGTTGCGTATCGCCGAGCGTAAATTGGATGACATCCCGAGCTTCGATCAACGTGTCAGTACCGCCAGCGTCGGCAAAGCTATCGACACCCGCACCGCCGGTTACGGTGTCGTTACCTGGGCCACTGTCGATGAAATCGACGAAGGGCGAACCGACGACGATGTCCGCGCCCGCTCCGGCGATGATGGAAATCTGCTTGACGAGATTCTGCGCTACTTCATCTGCATAGATGACGTCGTCACCATCTGCTGTGTCGATGATCAATTCGTCTCGCTCCGCCTCCGATCGGAGGATCGAGAACTTAACGCCGCCATCTTGCTGCACGTCGAGCGACGCTTCGTCTTCGGCGCCGACTTTAAAGATGCTGGTTGAAACTGTGAAAACATCCTTGCCACTGGCCCCGACGATCCGTATCGTGTCGACCGATTCGTCGAGGGTACTGGTTCGCGTCACGACGTCCTCGGATGCCAACGCCACGCCGTTCACCAGTTGCGGCGGATCATATGTCTTTGTGGTCGTCGTGTCCGTGTCGGTCGTTCCAAGGTTTACCACGACATCGGTGACGTCCGAGCCGCGCAGGTCATTCACCGTGATCGTGTCGCTGCCAGCGCTGGTGTCGAGTTGAACTCGTTCGGTCTCCTGGAACGATACCGTCTGTGTCGTGTTTCCTCGCTTCCAGTTGGTGGTGACTCCCGTTGTGCCTTTGGCGAGCGTCACGGTGTCGTTGTGAAGTCTCGTTGTGCCTGCCGCATCATCGAATTCGAAGCCGCTGATTTTGACAACATCTTCACCGTCGCCCCCGATGAGTGAATCGGCGCCGTCACCAAACATCCAGAACAATTCGTCAGCACCTGCGTCGCCATGCACTATGTCGATGCCACCTTCACCCGACAACTCGTCGTTTCCGGCGCCGCCGTGTAATGTGTCAGCGCCATCGCTGCCGATCAGCACGTCGTCGCCGTCGTCGCCCCACAATTCCCGCCTCGCTGAGTTACTAGCAGACGCAACGACGCGCAGCAGGTCATCCCCGGCACCACCATGTAGCGTGATCGGAACGTCGACATTGCTAACCAGAACAACATCCGAACCGGACGTGCCGTAGTAGACGATGCTCGAGACGCCAGTAAATGTTTGCTTAAACCCGTTGGCTTGGACTCGGATCTTGGTCACGTTGTCTTCTGTGAACTGTGACACCTGATAGTTGTCGCCACGGGGCAACGTGGGAAAGTCGTTGTTCGGTTCATATGCCAGCGTCAGCACGCCGTTGGTCACCCTGCCGAGAATGGGCGGTTCCTGGTCAGCACATCCAAACCCAAAGGTAGCGAGCGTCTCGCGATACAAGCTGATTCGATTTTCGTACAACGTGATTCGGCCGAACACGCCGGTGTCCGCCCCGACCCACAGAAACCCAGTCAGTCCCGCCGTTACGGTGCCCGAAGTATCGAACACGCATTCGAGGCCTTGCTCAGCCCGCTGAGCCAATTCATCGAGTGACAACTGGCCGTCATACGTCAATGGGTTCGAATCGGGATTGGGTACATCGTTCAAGTCAAAATTCACCGTCGCCGTGATATCACCTTCGACGCCCGCTTCGACGAGTCCCGCGATACCGACCGACGGCCCAGCGAGAATCGACGCCGACAACGTAACTTCCGGTTGATCGCCAGGCGTGTTTTCGATCCCATGATCCAGCACATGAAAGCCGTCGAAAATCAAGCCGACGTCGTCTTGATTGAAGCCGCCGTTCTTCCATTGCGCGAAGCCGTCGGTGTCAAAGCCAAACGAAAAGTTGGTACTCGCCGTCACGCGTCCACCCAGTCTCGCGTTTAGGCCGGCAAAAATCGGGAACGATTTGACGTAAGTGAAATTCAGATGCAACTGCGGCATGTCGTAGATGAACAAGGTCTCCGGTTTGCCCAACAACAGCCCAAAAGCGACGCTGGGGTTGGTCAGCAGCGGGAACTGAATGCTGCCGGGCTCCGTGCCAATGCTTGCGACAACTTCGTCGGCTTTGGCATTGCCTTTGGCATTTGCATTGCCGGGGTTGGGGCTGGTTGAGGTCGGAGCCGAGGCGGGAACGCTTCCACTTTCCCTCTTAAGGTTTCCGCCAACGATGAAACTGCCGTAGTCGATCAGCAGGTTGCCGTCGGGATTGGCCTGCCGCAACGCGTCGACTTTTCGGACAAAGTCCACGACGCCGATGATTGCATCGATCGCCGTGATCACGGGTTCGAACTCTTCCCCTTGTTGCTTCAGAACGTATTCACCAATCTGCAACAGGTTGGTCCGTTCGGCTTTCAGTTGCACGAGCAATCCAATGTCTTGCCGCAACAAATCCACAACCGGCTCAACGGGCCCGGTGATCTTGTGGACTTCTTCGACAATTGGTCCGACGAAGCCCGTGATGAACTCGCCCAGATTCAACTGCACATTTTCGAATTCGACGACCGGCGCGCCGCCAAATTCGCTGGCCGCACTTGGTGATGTGCTGGCATTGGCGAATACTTGGTCGTAGTGCAATGTGGAGGTGAGTTCGGGGAACTCCAGAGTCACACTCGGCGTCTTGGGAATCGCAACTGTTAGTGCCAGATCGACATCCGCTTCGGCTTGGAACGTACCGACAATTGTCGCGGGCAAGTTGACGCTCGCCAGTTCGCCGATCGTCAGTCGCCCGTCGCCGTTTGGATCGCGAATGTCGACGCCAAAACTGCCGTACAAGCCACTATTGCGATCGTCTTTGACGTCCTCGACTTCAACGGTCAAATAGCCCAGCGTACCTGTGGCCTTGAACCCGTCCGCCACGGTTGCCGATAGCGTGAAGGCGAACTCTTCGCCCGAAGGCAAGGCTCCAGTGGTGTCGAAATAGAAGCCGTCGGTCTTGTGGAAGCCAAAACCGAATTCGAACTGATAGCCCAAGTCGACTTCGATGTCGTTGTCGATGTTCAAATCCAAACCGGGAATCGACGCAGCCAGATCGATCGGAACACGAATCTTTGTCAACGCCGACGACAGTCGCACGTTGAATTGAATCAGGTCGGTCGTGGCCACAACCGGGACGTCTTGATATCGCGTGATCGGCCGGTCGTTGTGGTCGACCAGAATTCCTGGTTCTCCGGTTGGCTTTGGTCCGAAGGCGTCGAACAAGGCTTGCTGAATGATCTCTACCGTCGTCCGATTTCCGACGGCTGCCAGCGCACCGTCCAGCTTGCCGTTAATATTGGATTGCAGTGTGTCGATAAAGCTAGTGCCGTCGGCAAAGCCCAGCTCCTCTTGAAGCTTCTCGCCGACCATCGGGATCGGCACGTTAAAGACACCCGTCTCCAAGCCATCGCCCAAAGTGTTGAACAAGCCGTTCAAACCGGTCTTCACGCTGTTGATGACCAGGGTCGGATTGTTGATCAGTGAAATAATGCCAAAGTTGCCGGCCAGATTGGGCGTGACGACTTCGGTATCCGTGAGACCCGTGGTGTCGAAGTTGGCTGCGACGTGCAGCACGTTGTCCGCAAAACCGTCTGCGTTGCCATCCGCTTCCGATCCGCCCAATGGCATCGTGGAAGTCGGGAAGTACAGCGGTACATCCAGCGCCACCGATCCACCAGCCGTCGGCGTCAAATTGAGTGCCGAGAGTCCGGGTGGCATGTTCGACGGATCAATGACATACCGCCCGTTGCCGCTGCTGCTACGACTGAGTCCGAGGCGGGCGTTCAGATCGAGGTTACCGCTGCCGCCTTGCACGGCGAGCGACACATCGCTAATCAGCGGCACTTCGATCGATGCCGCAAAATTCAAGGGTTGCGTGTTTTCGATACTGACTCCGAACGTGATCCCCGTCGCGTCGTCGACAAAGAACTCCGGTTCGAGCACGTTGCTCAAGTCGACGCCGAAACCTAACTCGAATCGCCCGAAAGCATCCGCCAACACCTCGGCACCCGCGCCCGACGTGACCGAGTTGAACACCGTCGCCCCTCCCAGCAAGTCCAACGTCTCTTGGGCCAGCCCAGGCAATTGGTCAGCGTCGAACGAGAAGGACAACAAGTCGACGAAGTGTTTCTCGAAGTGAAATTGAACGGACAGCACGGAACCTTGATACGACAGCGAAATGATTTTCCCCGCTTCGTACTGGGCTAGCACATCGCGGTCGACCTTGGCGCTGCGTAGCGAGCTCGGTTCGTCGCGATTGACCAGCGCTGTCGCGATCTCGCCGTCGGTGGAGGTGCCACTCAGGTTCAAAGCATTCAGTCTGGCGTTCGCAGCAGCGAGAGTGAGCGCCGAATCACGCAGCCGATCGCGAGCGTCAACGGCGTCCGTATGACGATCACGTCCGGCCAGTTCAACGGCGATCACGAGATTGCTGGAGCCCCCGTCAATGCGTTCGCCCAGCGCCGACAGGCGAGCGAACGCAGCCCGGGCCGCCGCGTCGGCTCCGCCGGCGACTAGATCGCGATCGGCCTTAGCGGCATCAATCGCGGCGGTATCTCCCGCAATAATCGCTTCAATGTCTGCGTCACTCGAAGTTCCATCCAATCCGTACGGAGACAGACGCTGCTTCGCGGCAGCGTATCCCGGAAGTGCCGCCAATAAATCGCGATCGGCCAGTCGCGCTGTCAACACGCCGGGTTGAGCCGTCGCGGCGAGTGCAGTCGCGATTTGCAGTTCGGTCGTTTTGCCGTTGAATCCCGCCGAGATCGAAGCGAGCAGATTGCTGGCCGCGACCAGATCGCGATCCTCGATTCGTGCAACCAACGTGGTGGGATCGGCGAGTACAATGGCAAGGTCGTCGTCTGTCGAGAAGGCATCTAAGTCTGCGTTGATGGCTCGCAGGTCTTCGCCGGACTGATTGACCGCCGCCGTATCTACATCCTGGCTGAAGCCGAGCGCGGACTTCAATTGCCAGTTCAATTCCCGTTCAAAGAGCAGGATGTTGTCCGACGCATTGCGCACTGCTTCGAGTGCGGTCTTGATGTCGGCGACGATTCCGTCCTGGCCTGTTCCCAACAGTTGCGCCAAGTTGGAATTCACTAGAGGCAAGTTCGCGTAGGCGATGCCTTGCGGATCGACCAGAGTTCCCAGCAAGCCGCCGACGGCGACCGGGTCTGCGCCGCCGATCACATCCAAGACCAGATCGAGCGACAGCCCGTTGAAGTTGAACAGGCTGTCGATGTCTCCATCGACGGCTAACGTCATGCCGCGAAAAAATGCTTCGGGGCTGGACAGATCGATGCCATCGCGGCTCGACGCATACAAACGAATCGGGTTCGTATTGTCGTAACCGAGTGTCTCGCCGAGTCCCGGTGCAACGATCGGCAACGAGATATCAAATCCGCTATTGAGGCCGACACTGGGAAGGGAAATGAGATCCCCGACGCTGCTGCCGGCCTCACCGCGCAGTTGGGTCAGGTTCAATGTGGCTGTGGTCCCTAATGTCACCTCCGAGTCGAACTCGACAGTACCGTCTTGAATGCCAAGTCCCAGCGGGCCGAGTACAACCTCCAACGAGAACGGAGCGTTCGTGCCCAGCGAGACTTTGGCCGAGATTTCTGGCCTCGCGACATAGAAATTGCCCGCGTCGTCGATGCCGAAAGCGAAATCCAGATCGAGACTGGCCGCCAATTGCAGATCGACCGAGATGTTGCCCAATGACAATCCGAAATCGCCTAGTCCAGCCGCAGCGAGATCAAACGCGATGTCCTGCGTGACGGACGCCAGACTGACCGTGGCACCAAACTCTTTCAGGTTCGTCGATGTCGTGACGTGGAAACCTGGCAGCGCGATGATGCCGTAGTTGGTCGCAAAACTATCGGGGTCAGCGTCGGCTGCGGCGAAGTAGTCGTTGATCGCATCGACGACCTGCGTTTGCACGAGCGCGGCGATCTTGTCGCCCGTACTGCCTACAACGCCTGTGGCGGCATCTTCGGCGATTGCGAACAACGAGTCGAGCGACTCGCCGATGAAAGGCAACTCTGGCACGCTGCTGGTGAAATCATCGACGCTGCTGCCGAACCCACTGACCCAAGTCACGAAGGCATCTAAGCCCTCTTGGATCGTTTCTTGTTCGGTCAGTTCCCCTTCGCTCTCTGCCTGAGGTTGCGGTCCCACAAATTCGCCGCTGGCTACGGGACCAATTGTGACATCCACACGAGCCGTGTCAGTGCGCACCGGGGCCGGAGAAACGCCGGACGAGATGACGTACTTGAAACTATCCTGTCCTGTCGCAGCGGGCTGGCCGGCGAGATTGTAGTTGACGGACAGGCGATCGGCACTGACCGACACGACGGCAGCATGATCGGTCGTGATCGTATCGGCAACGATCGAGAAGTCCCAAGCAAATCCGTCATCGGAAGTGGTCTGGAACGGCGGTTCGTAAGGTTCTGCTTTTTGCTCCCGCCCTGCTGAATCGATCCAGGATAACGGAATACTGGTATATTTCTGCTTGATCTGGACGCCGGAACCGTCATGTTCACGTGGTCCCACCGCGACGCGAATCCATGTTCCGGCCGCCAGCGTTCCCAGCGACGTGTCGAAGGAAGTGAGTACGTCCGGCTGCGTGTCGTTGTGTGCGACCGGTATCGCATCGACCAGCCCGTCTTTGGTTTGAAATTTGACGAGGTCATCGCCTTTATAGACTCGGACTTCGAGTCCATTCGGGATGCCCATCTCCGACAGATTTGTAAGTTGAGCGCTGGTGGCGGCAATGAAGCTGTCCGCGATCTTGTAGTCACCAGCCGTTTGCACTTGGTAACTGGCAACGACGTAGCGGTCTAATTTGTTGTCAAATTCGGTTTGACGACTTCCCAGGCCAGGATACCCGCCGTTCACTTGAAGTGCCGCCTGATTACCGATCGGATCTAAAGCGAACGCCGCGTTCGGGCTGTTCGGTTCGAGTAGGTCCGGCTCAGGCTTGCCGCCTGGGGCAAAGGCTGCGAGCGGAGTTTCGAGCGTGATGGCGACATGGAACTTCTCGCCGTTCTTTGTCGCGACGGCCGTTTTGATTTTGTAGGCCTTCTGCACACCGGCAGTTGCCATCGTGATCGGCGATCCGATCAGCAGTTTCTCGACGTCGGCCTTGGACCGTTCGGAACCATCGACGTTCGTACCGAGCTTGTCAATGACCAGGGATATCTCGCCGGTGTAACCTGTGAGGTAGCCCTGGCGACCCAACTGGCCGGGATCGGGGCTGGAACCGTCTGTGGGAGGTTCTGTTCCGCCGAACACTCGTCCCGCTAATAACCCATTCGCATCCAGGATGCCCAAGTCGGAATCCCACAGCAGCGGCTTGTAATTCGCGGCCATGCCGATCGCACCCGTGGCGTTCCATTCGTATTTCCACTGCGAGCCGGTCGGGTCGAAATCATCGCGGTAGTTTGCCACGACTAGGCCCGCGATCGTGGCTTTCGGCTCCCGGTCGCTCTTCAATAATTCGACGGACGTGCTGGTGCCGGGAGCGGCGGATTTTTCGATGGTGTCGGGCGAAGGACCGACCACCGCTTTCTGAACATCGCGCCCGCTGAGCGGAATCACCCCGGCAGACAGAACATCGAAGCCCTCCAGTCCCTTCGGAATGTCGAAGCTACCGGGCAAGATGATGACTTCGACATTGTCGGCGCTGACGGTCATCGTGCGGCCAAAGACGATCACACTGACTTCGACATGGCCGCCGACGCCCTTGATAACCTTAACGTCCCCGTTGACTCGGCTGAAGTCGAGTATGTCGAGACCTCCGCCAACCTCTTCGATGACGCGATCGTTTCCCCAGCCTTCCAGATCGAAGCCTGGAAAGAGGTAAGGCAACAGCGCTTCATCCAGATTATTGACCGCCGAGAACGCGCCTCCCACCAAGAACTGACGCGTGAGCGGTACGCCGGCGCTGAACGTGTACACATCGTTACCGTCGCCACCCATTAGAATATCGTTGCCGCCACTCCCTTGAATCACGTTGTCGTGAATGTCGCCAATCAACAGATCATCGCCTCGTCCGCCGACGATGTTGCGAATGTCCTTCAGCTTGCTGATGTAATCCGTGTGAATGTTGAGCGTGTCGCCCGCAAGTTTGGCGAGGAATACTTTGTTGTCGGCGTCGGTGATCCGCCACTCACGGTCGGCAGTCAGCGTGGTCACTTTGGCTGTGGCGGTCAGCGGCCTGCCGCCTGCTGTAAAAGCAGCCTTTACGACGTCGGGAATCCTGTTGGTATTTAAGAGATCCTTGTCGGTCTGTGTCAACGCACCCGTGGCAAACAAGAGCACGTCTTTCACGATCGCGGTGTTGGCATTCAGATCGACCACGAAATTCGAGTCGCCCGGTGACTTCGGTTCACCAGCTTTGGTTTCGGGAACATCGTTGCTGATAGCGCTGCCGATCTTGGTGGCCCGGCTATTGTTCTTTAGAAAGTCGATATCCAGCGCCAGGCCTCGTACCTTGTCATTCAAAAAGTCTCCGATGGCTGACAAAACATTTTGAGTGGCGTTATCTCCGGACACGCCCGAGATGCCAAAGATCTCGTCGGCACCTCCACTGCTGATGAAGATGTTGTCGCCACGACTACCGCGCAGCGTGTCTTTACCCGAGGTGCCAATGACCTTGATTACGTTCTGTACCGCGTAATTCTTAAACGCGAAGTCCGCCGAGACCGGGAACACTTTGGCGAGTTCCACGCCGATCGTGTCGACGAAGTTAAGTACTTCCGTGGGCAGTTTGTCGTACAGGTCGCTGACGCCTCGCAGCCGGTTGCCTAAGAATCCCGTGGCACTGCCGTAGGAAAGATCGTGAGCGAAAATGCCACCGCCGCCAATCCGATTGACGTTCAGTCCTGCGTCTTCGAGTAACGAAAAACCAATGTCAGGGATATTCAAACGAGGTGATTCGAGAAACAGGCCGGCAGCGATATCGACATCGATACCCGGGCCGGTCGCGCCCTCGGGCAGGTACTCCGAGTAGTCGAGTACGACTTGACCTCCTTGCGGAACGGTGACGGTCCCGGTCAGCGAAGCACCGCGAATCAACTTGATCGAGTTCAATCCTTTGCCACCTACGATGTTCTCGATGTTGTTGGCAAAGACGATACTGCCAAGGCTCGACGACTTGGCATACGCCAGTTGCAACCTGCCATCGAAGAGGTCATCGAACATGCCGGTGAAATCGTCGCGGGCATCGGAAAAGTACTGACCCTCGACGCCGATAATCACGGTGTCGTCCAGCACGCGAAAGCCGTCGATGTGTAACTCGTCCAGCACCGGCAGAATATCGCTTGCCTTATAGATTTCGAAGAACAAATTTTCGGTCGAAGCCGAGAAATCCAGCGTGTCGTAACCGTCACGGATCGCGACGTCGGGAGCGAGACCAGGGATTTCCACCACGGTGGCAACACCCCAATTGTTACCGCCGAGCACGTAAGTATCGGATCCGGTTAACCCACTGATGGTTGCAAAGCTCGCCCCAGGAACGGGGAGAACCTCCGCAACGAGGGTGTTCAAGACGGTGCTGCCGGGTTTGAAAGCGGACAGATTTCGCGTGAATGTGTTTGCGCCAAGGGTCGACACCACCGGATCAATGTTGCTGCCGAGGATGCGTGTGAAGCCGAGGCCATAAGTCACGTTGTCAATGTGCTTGATCTTGCCGCTAGCAAACCCGGTCGCATTGTCCCTGGGGAGGCTTACTTTGCGGGTGGAGAACGGTCCCGTGACTGGATTGAGCGGGTCGTTGTACGTCAACGTGTTGATAATCTTCGGATTCAGCGCCACTAAGGAACTGAAAGCGGGCCGCACGCCGACACCGCCGATCAATTCGCCGTCGAACGGCTTCGCCCCATATTCAACGATGAATCGATTCGTGTTGCGACCCGCGTAGATCGTCGTGTTGGCATCGATATCCGTCACGACGATCTGACTGCGAACGTCGTATTCGCGTAGTGCTTCTTGGACTTCGTTCGCCAACTTCTCAAGATCGCTGAACGAGCTTGTGCTCGCGCTGGTGATCTTGCCTCTGAGGATGTTGCTGATCACGCTGTCTTGATCTTCAAGCCGTGCCAACTCGGGCAAATGGACAAGGGCGGCTTTGACGATGTCAAACGGATTGGCCAACTCGATGACCAAGATGCCTTTCTGGTCCGCGCCTGCTGCCGGCTGGAAGGTGAACTTCAGCTGTTGCGTGACGGCCCGAAAATCTAGCACCAACTTCTTGTCGTTCTCGGTAACAAGCTTGGTGTCCAGCTTAATCTTGCCTATATGCCACTCGTCGCCGAACAAGAACGTGTTGTCGCTGGCGGAAGCTTTGATCTCTTCGATACTGGCGACATTGCGTGTGATTGTTCTGGTTGGAAATCCATGATCGAGAATGGGAACTTTAATGTTTACGCTGACTGGCTTAGCGGCGACTGTCACTGTCGACGCAGCGACGCTGAAGGTTCCTGACGCATCACCGGTCGAAGCAGAACCGCCCAGCGTTGCATCCTGGACGGCTTGCTGTGCGGCGTTGAGCGTAAAGGTGTCTGTTCCCGATTGGATTTTCCCGCGCGAGAGCGCGTGAGTCATCGGGGCGGTTACTTGACTAAAGTCCAGCTTATCCAACCCCTCGTAGGGTTGCTCGACGACGGTGTCCTGTCCCCAGTCGCCTGAGAAGTAATAAGTGTCATCCCCCGCCTGGCCACGAAACGTGTCGTTGCTTTGATCTGTCTCGCTGATTAACGAGTCATCGCCAGCACCGCCATAAACGTCGTCGGTTGCTTGCTTGCCGTTCAGCGTGTCGTTCCCATCGCCACCTCGAATCAAGTCGAAGCTCGCGCCGCCGGTGATCGTGTCGTCGTCGTCGCCCCCCTGCAGCTTGTGTACGCTATCAAGGTCGCTGGTGGTGGTCTGATCATCGCCAACGATCTGATCGCCTTTGCTTCCGCCGATGACATCAGTGATCCCGATCCCGCGCAGAATTCCTGCGACCGCCGTGGTCGATGACGATGCAGCGGACAAGTTCGTGACCGTCGGCAGGCCGTAATTGGAATAGTCGAAGAGGTTGCGACTGCTGGCCGTCGCATCGATGCTGCCCAACAGTTGCCCGTTGCGGAGGAACTTGTAGGTATTCTTTCCCTTCCCCGCGATGAGGTTGGCGACGTTCGTGGCCGAGACCTGAGGCGATGCAGCATTGCCTGTTTCGGTGACGTACACCGTATCCTGGGTGATGACGAAGGTGAGATCCCGCGAGACGTCCTGGAAGTTCAGCGTGGCCGTGGGGATGGTAACTGTGTTTCCAGCCGTGCTACGAAAGTTGAGTGCGTTCTGAATGCTGAGACTCGAATTCCACGAGTCATCGAAGGCGTAAACGTTGTTGCCCTGGCCGCCGACTAACGCCTCGATTGATGTTGCACCGAGAATCGAACTCGCGGAAGTCGATATCATATTGCGAGCGACCGCTTTCGTGGGATCCGTCCACAGCGTCAACTCACGGCCTTTAACGTCATAGAAGACGAGCTTCTTGTCGACGAAGGCGGCTTTGATTTCCATCGGCCCCCCGGCGGTCAACTTGCCGGCGGTTTCCATTGCCGTGCGAATGACCGACTCGATATCATGCAGCCACTCGGATTGCAGACTATTGTTCGCGAAGCTCTTCTCATAAGAAGGCCGCAATGCCTCCTGGATCGCTTGCTCGATATCCTTGCGCCACGCTTCTTGAACGCCTGCGTCGGTTAAGAATGCGGGTTCCTCGTCCTTGGTCGGATCGTATTCCTTCTCCGCAACGGTCACCTCGATAGGCTGGCTGGTGGTGCCAATTCGGATCGAAAACTTCAGCCGTGGGCTGAAGTTGTTTTTCGGGGGATTCGCATCGTTAGCTGTCTGCGGGTCGAGCGCCGTGGGCGGCGTGATCGACATCCCATCTTCGTCTTTGGTGAGCAGGGATCGAACCGGGTCCGTCTCGTTGTTTGGAAACAGATCGACGTCGATGCCATCTCGATGCGTCAGCAAGATTCGCACGTTGCCATCCGCTTGAGCCACGAGGGCGACATTCACTAACGGCGCGGTGAGCGGCGGAACGACGACATCTGCGTAGGTCTTCTCTGGCACGTCCACGATCAAGACGGGTTCCGGATCAGGCCCTAGCCGCATCGCGAAAGCGAACGCGTCGCTCTTCGCGGGCATGTCTGTCTGCTTCGGAGGTTGCGGGCCATCCAAGGTCAGCGGTCCGCCGAAGTAAACCGTTTGGCCGAGTAGTTCATTGTCGCCGCTCGTCTCGGTAACGTGATTGCTCGTGACCGCGACCGCTCCGCCGGCGGAAACCCGGAAATCGATCCGTGAGGTGACCGTATTGAACGCGAGCGTGTCGTGATCTGTGGCAGGCCCATTCTCGTTAACGGTGTCGGCTCCCCAGGCATCCGCAAAGTTATAGATGTCGTTGCCTGCCCCGCCGCTCAACGTATCGTCGCCCGCCTCGCCGCCCAGTTGATCGTCCCCGCCTTCGCCAAGCAGCATGTCGTCATCATCGCCGCCAAGGAGGATGTCGTCGTTTGCTCCACCGCGCAGCTCCTGGTCGCCTCTGTCACCAAACACGGCATCGATTCCATCCCCGCCCTGGACGATTTGAATGTTGATGAACTCATTGATGCCGGGCGCATCGCCCGAGTTGTCAGTGACTGGCGAGAAGGCCACGATCCGATCGGCGTTGCTACCCGAGTATTGAAGCGTGTTTCGTCCTCCAAGACCGTCGATGAAGCCATTCAGCGTGCCTCCTTTCTCGATGATGAACACATCATTTTCGGAACCGCCGACCAGATTCTCGATGCCCTCGGCGGTTAGCGTCTTGCCGCTGTACTGCACCTTGACGGTGCCCGGGGCTTGTACGGTAAAGGTTACGGGCGCCGCGATCGATGAGAAGTCCAGAGTGTCGTTCCCTTGTCCTGCCGCTTCGCGGATCGTCGTTCCGTTCAACAAGCTGTCTTGGACGAGATAGTGCGTATCGCCTTGGACCGCAGCACCGCCCACGTCAGCCGCCGCCGGATACTGACTCGAAGTTGCGTCGACGGTAATGGTGCCGCCAACCAAGAGCTGACGCGGTTCCAGCGCTTCCATAAAAAGCCTGCGTGTCGCCCGCTGTTTGCGTTGCTGACGCTTGTGGAGTCGAGCTAGATTCTTGTCGCGTCGCGGGTTGGAAGTTTTATCGTCCATTTTTGAATATCCGATTGTTCTCGGGCAAAAACTGCTTGAATGTCTGTGGGATGCGCCTAGGTCGCGCTAGTTCCACCAGAGTGCTCGTTCTGACGACCGTCGTAGCCGTTTCGTCAACATTTGCGCGAGGGGAGCGAAAGTACTGGCTGCTGGAAGAGAGGACCGACTACCAGGTGAAAGAAGTTGAAGGCACCGCCACGGTCCAGTGGAGGGGGGATAATGGGCGGAATCCGGCATAGGGCCATGCAACGATATACTACCATACTACCACCTGGCTAATATACATGCGTAGAAAGCGGCAGATGTGCAGACATTTGGAGATAAAGCGTTGCTGGCATTTGGTGATGGTGTGTTGCGACGCGGCGGAGAAAGGTATTTAAATCGTCGGCTGAGACGGTGAGACCGGTAGATACGAATGCTCGGAGGTGTTTCGGCGAGCGTGATGTGAAGTGCGTCGGTGGGAGGTGTATTCCTGCGTTTGGTTATGGGGGACCCACTGCGTGATTCAGGGAGCGGAGACTCACGGCGGCTGGGCGGCCCAGGAGTGCGAGGAGTTCTTCCAACGGCAGCACGGCGAACGAACGGCCCATGATGGTCGACTTTCGCAAGCGATTTGGCGAGACAGGTTTGGCGAGAATCAGCGAAGCAATTGCGTTGTCACAATCCGGAATGAAGCCCAGCGAGAAAGCAGCTTCCGAGAAGACACGAGTCGTCGATCGTTCGTCCGACGACGACTCGTCAGACGGTACTCCAGCTTGCGACACGCTGACTGGCGACGACTCGTCAACAAGCGGTACGCCAGCGGCTGAGCCCAATGTCGATGCCGCGAGAGAGAGCACTTCTTCCACCAACGCAGCCAACACGAATCACGGTAAGCTGATTATCGATGCGACTTGTGCACCGGCTGACTTTCGCTATCCGACGGATGTCAGTCTATTGAATGAAGCTCGCGAAAAGACGGACGAGATCATCGACGTCTTGCATGGTCCGCTGGTGGGCAAGTCGCATCGTCCGCGAACGTATCGCAAGACGGCGGCTCGCGCGTTCATTCGCCAGAAGAAACCGAGTCGCAACGTCATTCGCAAGGCGGTTCGCAAGCAACTTGGCTACCTGAGTCGCAACCTGGCTCACATCGAGAAACTGTTGCAGAACCCAATGGATGCGTCGCTGACGGCGTTGTCGCGACGGTCGCATAAACTCCTGCTGGTGTGCCACGAAGTGTATCGTCAGCAACAGCGAATGTACGACGCCAAGGCACGGCGCATGGATGATCGGATCGTCAGTCTTTCGCAACCGCACGCGCGTCCGATCAAGCGAGGCGAAGCCGGACACGACACAGAGTGTTGGTGCGAAGTTATCGGCGAGTGTCGTCGATGGCTATTCGTTTCTGGATCATTTGCGTTGGGACAGTTTCAACGAGTCGCGTGATTTTGTCAGACAAGTCGAGACCTATCGCAGGCGTTTCGGTTGTCATCTCGAATCGGTTCACGTCGATCAGATTTATCGCACACGAGCCAACCGCGCGTTCTGCAAAGAGAACGTCATTCGCATGAGTGGCCCACCGCTCGGTCGTCCGGCAAAAGACATTTCCACCGCTCCGTTATACCGGATCGCGGTTGCCTATGACACGAGGTCTTTAATGACACGCCCGTGAACGTCGGTCAAGCGGCGGTCGATGCCGTTATGCCGGAAAGTAAGCCGCTCGTGATCGATGCCGAGTTGATGCAGAATCGTGGCGTGGATGTCGTAGACCTGTGTGGGGTTCGACCGATCGAGCGGCTTGTAGCCCCACTCGTCGCTCGGCCCGTAGCTGACCCCGCCGCGAATGCCTCCTCCACACAGCCAATTCGTGAACACATACGGATTGTGGTCGCGGCCTTTGCTGCCTTGCGTGCTCGGCATGCGGCCAAACTCCGTCGTCCAAAGTACGATCGTTTCGTTCAGCAAGCCCCGCTGTTTCAAGTCTTTGATCAACGCCGCAGCTCCGACGGCCATTCCATAAGCCAGCGGCTTGTGGTCGCGCTCGATGTCTTCGTGGCTATCCCAATTGCGGCGCGGAAAGCTGTTGTCGTTACCCGACCACACCTGCACAAAGCGGACGCCGCGTTCCAGCAATCGCCGGGCAATCAGGCACTTGCGTCCAAAGTACTCAATCTCTTCCGGAACATTGATCTCGTCAGGGTAGCTCTTGCCCGGCGTATCCAATCCGTACATCTTCATGATGTGTTCGGGTTCGTCCGACAAGTCGAGCGTCATTGGAGCCGTCAGTTGCATCTTGGCCGCCAACTCGTATGAACGGATGCGAGCTTCCAGCCGCGAATCGTCCGATCGCTGTTGCTGGTACTCGCGGTTGAGTTGATTCAACAACGCCACACCCTCTCGATCGCTTTCCTGCGTGACAAAGCCGGCATGTGGCAACAAGTCCTCGATCGGATTCGCACGTTGAGGAAAGATCGCCGTGCCTTGCGTCTGCGTCGGCAAGAATGCGGAGCTCCAATTCTTCGGCCCATTCGATGCGAAGCCGCGGTGGTCGGGCAACACAACGAACGTCGGCAGGTTGTCCGTCAAACTTCCAAGCCCGTAGCTGATCCAAGCTCCCATGCCTGGAAAGCCCGGATCTTGAAAGCCCGTTGCTTGCAGGTAGGTCGCCTGACTATGAACACCCGTCTTGCCGATCATATTATGCACAAAAGCGATGTCGTCAACGCAATCGCCCAACGGCTCCACTGCGTCGCTGATCATCTTGCCCGATTGCCCGTAAGATCGGAAACTGAAAGGCGACTTCATCCACGGGCCGAGTCCATTCTGAAACGCTTCGACGTGCTCGCCAAAGTCCGATGCTTCGCCATGATGTTTTTCGAGGTCAGGCTTGTGATCGAACAGATCGATGTGACTGGCCGCTCCGCCCATAAACAACTGGACGACGCGAGTTGCTTTCGGAGGATAGTGTAGCACCTGAACGACACCGCCTGAGCCGATCGGCGAAGGTGCGACATCCGCAAGGCCGTCGCGTTGGAGCATTGCGGCTAAGGCCACGCCCGCGAAACCGCCACCTGTTCGCCACAGGAAGTCGCGCCGCGTTTGCGAGATTGCCGAGGCACAATCATGAGGAAAGGCAGATCGATGTGTCATAGCATGCGGTTTCTCAGTCGAGATAAACGAATTCGCTCAAGTTGAACAAGACGCGGCACGCGTTCTCAATCCCGTATGTAGAAGCATAGTTTTCAAGTTGCTCACGTTCCGATGCTGTCAGAGAACGACCAGCAACAAGTCGCATGGCGAGCTCGAGTTGCTCGTGTAATGTCGGTCGTTCCTGTTCAAGTCGCCGCGCGAAATGTTCGGCCATTGCCAAGTTGAACTTATTGTTCAATAGCGACAATGCTTGTAGTGAAGTGAGCGTTTCGTTGCGAAGCGGGGTGCTTTGTGAGGAATCCGCACAATCCAGCGTCGTCATAAACGGGTTTGGCTGAGAGCGAACGATAAAACGATAGACGGATCGCCTGTGGGATGCCGGATCGTTTGGATCGAACAGATGGTACTCATAGTGCGGCGAGTGGGCCGTCTTTTCCAGCACGAAGAGGTAGAAACCGGGGCCACCCATTGAGGAGTCCATCCGTCCACTGACCGACAGGATCGCGTCGCGGATTTCTTCGGCTTCTAAACGCCGCCGATTCATACGCCACAGCAATCGATTGCCGGAGTCAACTGCGATCGCACTTTCCGCGCTTTCATCAGTTACGCGGCTGTCTTGTTGATAGACGTTGCTCGTGACAATCAAGCGATGCAATTCTTTGATCGATTGACCGTTGTCTCGTAACTCGACCGCGAGCCAATCGAGCAACTCGGTGTGCGAGGGAAGTTGTCCCATGCGACCGAAATCGTTCGGCGAGTCGACGATTCCCGCTCCGAAGTGATACAGCCATACGCGATTGGCGATTGAGCGCCAGGTCAGCGGATGGTCGCGATGCGTGATCCAGTGGGCGAGTGCGGCACGACGGTCGCCTTCGGAGTGATTTGTCGGCAAGTCGAACTCGGGACCGATCGAATCAAGGATCGGCAAAGTGCCCGGCCTCGCTGTTTCGCGCGGAGAGTTGACGTCTCCTCGATACAGCAGCCGCACTTCACGCGGCGTCCCCATCGTCGGCTTGAAGTTCCCTTGAGCGGTGAAGTGGGTCGAGGCAGCGTAAACCATGCGTCCTTTAGGCAACGCTGAGAGCTTTTGGGTATCGTCAGCGATTGCACGGTTCAACACTTCTCGCTTTGCGATTCGCTCGGGTGTGTTGATTCGATCGAGAATGGAATTGCGTTGCTTGTTGACGTCTGCCAACGCGACACTCGCTTTGGGGTCGGCTGCTCGTGCCCAGATACCGTCCGTCAAGTTAGCTTTGGCCCATCGGACAGGTGCTTCGATCGAATCGAGTGCCGTGACCGGGGCTTTCAAGGCGACATTGTTTTTGTGCTCGTCGAACACTTCGACTTCGGCTAAAGCCAAAATGAAGTCATTCTTACGTTCCGCGAGTCTTGTTGCCGTGACTCGGATGTAGCGAACGGGTGTATCGTCAACTTCGATTGTGTAGGGGACGAGGCCAGGGTTCGGCAGATCGGATGTTCGACGATCGTCGAGCGTCACGGTGTTGGGAGTCTCTTTCGGTGGTCGGTCATCGCCAATCGAAGACCCTGTGACCGGAAAAGAATCCTGGTGCCTTCCCGCCGTAATGACGAATCGCACTGGAAAACCAAAGCCAGCCCCGATACCACCAAAGTCATCATGGCAAGGATGTAATACGATCTTGCTGATTGACACTTCGCGGCCAAGATCGATTTGCACCCACTTCTCGCGGTCTTGCTCGCTTTCGATATTGCTGTGGTAACCGAACGCCGGGTGCTTGTCTTTCGCGTCGGCTTTCGGTTTGAGTTCTGCAATGCGTTTTTCGACAGCGGCAAGTTGTTCCCCTCCTTCGCGTTTGATGCTCGCATCGAGTTCCGCGAGCGCGGCCTGCGACGCTTTCAAAGAGCCTTCCAACTCGCGACGCCGGTGTTCGACGGCAGGATCAAGGTCGTAGGCCCTATCCGCTCGATCAATCGCCGAGAATACAGATTGCAAGCTGTAGTAATGCTGCTGTGTAAACGGATCAAACTTGTGGTTGTGACAACGACAGCATTGAATCGTAGCACTGTTGAACGTGTTCAACGTGTTGCTCACCATTTCATCACGGTCGATGTGACGTGCCTCTTTACCATCGATCTTTGTCTCGGGGACTTCAACGTGTCCGATGAAGTCCCAGGGGCCGGCAGCAAGAAAGCCAAGACCAAGGATTCCATCTGGATCGCCGGGGAAGAGAATGTCGCCCGCGAGCTGCTCTTGGACGAATCGCTCGTAAGGCTTGTCTTCGTTGAAGGCACGGATCACATAGTCACGATAAGGCCAAGCGTTCGGCCGTAACTTGTCTTTGTCGTAACCGCAAGTATCGGCATACTTCACAACATCTAACCAGTGCCGCGCCCAACGTTCGCCGTACTGGGGCGATGCCAGCAGGCGATCGACAAGTTGTTCGTACGCGAGTGGCGAGCTGTCTTCGACGAAGGCCGCGACCTCGTCCGGCGTTGGGGGTAAACCGAGTAAATCGAAGTACAATCGGCGAGCCAATGTCCGTCGATCCGCCCGCGCGGCCATCGACAGTCCATTTGCTTGAAGCTTCGCTAAGATAAATCGATCGATGGGCGTAGCAGCTTGCCGTTCGAGGCGATGCTCCAGATATGGTGAGCTGGGGCGCGAAAGAACCTTCAGCGACCACCAGTTCTTATCGGCCAGACTTTTATCTTCGAGCCTCTGTACGTCGAACCACTTTGCTCCCGCGAGAAGCCAATCACGAATGAAAGCAACTTCTTCGCTAGTCAACGGATCAGCATCCTTGGGCATCTCAGGGTCGTCGCCAGATACGTAAGCTAACAGCGAACTCGCCAGCGGATCACTATGATCGACGACCGGGCCACCTTCGCCGCCAAGTTGCAATGCCGCTTGCGTTTGCAACGACAGGTCGCCTTCCCGGTCGTCGTCGTTGTGGCAGCTGACGCATCGGCGTTCGAGGAGCGGCGCAACCTTTGAAGCGAAGATATCTTCCGCAGCATCGGAGGTCACGGCATCGGAGGTCACTGCGGCTTGCAGCACCAAAGCGAACCAAACAAATAGCGATCGCGACGTCATAAGGCTTGATGGGTGGGTGGGCGTGTACGAGGTAGGTGTCCCTTGTATTGTGACGCAAGTCGAACTGCAATCCAAGCCTTTCTTTGGATTCGATTGCGTTAGGCTTTGGTGAACCACATAATTGACACACTTTTTACGCCACCATCTCTAACGCGAGTTTAGCCATGCGAACGATTGTTTGTGTTTTTGTGAGTTTTATGCTTCTTCAAAGTGCTTCGGCGGCGAATATCGAAACCGTGGCTGGCACGGGCGAGCGCGACAACAATGGGTCCGCTGGAGCAGCGACTGAAATTAACGTCGGGCAACCTTTTGGTGTCGAAGTTGGTCCGGACGGTGCGCTCTATGTCACCGAAGTCGAGAATCATCGCGTACGACGAATTGACTTGAAGACGGGTGTCCTCACAACGGTAGCGGGTTGCGGACGCAAGGGTTACTCGGGCGATGGCGGCAAGGCGACGGAGGCGGAGCTCAATGAACCTTACGAGGTGAGATTCGATCGAGACGGCAATATGTACTTTGTCGAGATGATGAACCATGTCATTCGCCGCGTTGACGCGACCTCAGGCATTATTCAGACGATTGCTGGAACTGGCAAAGCTGGATACAGCGGGGATGGTGGACGTGCGTTGAAAGCGCAGTTCAATCGACCTCATAGTATTGCGTTGGATCATCGCGGTGGGCTTTATGTCGCGGATATTGGCAATCATCGAATACGCCGGATTGATCTGGAAACGGGAATCGTCGACTCGATTGCCGGCGATGGAGGCAAACAGTCACCACAGCAAGGAATGTCCGCCAAAGGCAACTCGGTGGTCGGGCCCCGAGCTCTGTTCATTGATGGCGAGACGATGTGGGTTGCGCTGCGCGAAGGTCATTCGGTATGGACGTTGTCGTTGGCGTCCGGAAAGTGGAATCATATCGCCGGGACAGGCAAGCAGGGCTTTAGCGGCGACGGCGGTCCGGCTGTTGTCGCAACCTTCAATGGCCCCAAGGGAATCGCAGTGGGTCCTGACGGGAATGTCTATGTCGTCGACACCGAGAACCAGGTAATACGAATGATCGATACAGATGCGAAGACAATTTCCACCGTTGCCGGCGCGGGGCCAAAGCATCGCGGTGGTCGTGGCGACGGCGGGCTTGCAACGGAAGCTGAAATGGACCGCCCGCATGGTATCTGTGTCGGACCGGATGGAGCTATCTACATCGGCGACACCAACAACCATCGCGTGCGGAGAGTTCAATAGCTCCACGACCTCCGCTAATCCGTGGGGTCCGGCTGATGGGATGTTCTTGACACTCGGAGTTTACGTTTCTAACGTAAAGGCAGACGCATTGATGGCGTCTCCCCACCCGATTTTTCCGCCTGCCGAAAAAAGTCGCCAGCGCCCTTTCATACCCCGAGTTGGCACGTGATCCCTGCAAGACCTATGAAGAACCTGTGCGACTTCGGTCTGTTCGCTGTCGTGTTGGCGGCTGTTGCGACTTCAACTTCATTCGGGGAAGACATGCTGAATGGAAAACGGGTGTACGAACAAAAATGTGCGAGTTGTCATGGGCCCGCGGGCGAGGGCGTCGCAGAAAAGCAGCCCGAGCCGTTGATCGGAGATCGATCGCTTCAGGATTTGATCGAAGTGATCGTCGAGACGATGCCGGAAGAGAATCCCGACCAAGTCGTTGGTGACGAGGCTCAGGCGGTTGCGGAATACATCTATGATGCTTTCTACTCGCCCGTCGCGCAGGCTCGCAACAAGCCACCACGTGTCGAGTTGTCGAGATTGACGGTTCGGCAGTATCAGAACACGATCGCAGACTTGATGGGCAACTTCACGGGTGCGAGCCGCTGGGACGACCGACGCGGCTTGAGTGCTGAATACTTCGACTCACGTAGTTTCCGGCGTGATAAGCGCGTGCTGGAGCGAACCGATGCAACGGTCGACTTCGACTTCGGCGAAGGCAGCCCCGGCGAGAAGTTTGGTACAGAAGAGTTCTCGATAAAGTGGCAAGGATCGGTCATCGTGCCAGATACCGGGGACTATGAGTTTATCGTCCATACCGATAATGGAGCGAGGCTGTGGGTCAACGACCGCGAGAATGCGTTGATTGACGCGTGGGTTCGGTCCGGCGACGACACCGAATTCCGTGCCTCAATCAAATTGCTCGGTGGGCGAAGTTATCCGCTGCGATTGGAGTTCTTTAAGTTCAAAGAAAAGAAGGCGTCGATCGGCTTGCTGTGGAAGCGTCCGCATGGCGAAGTGGAAGTCATTCCCGAACGGCAGCTCACGCCGAGCGGTGCCCGTGACACCTTGATTGTCGAAACACCGTTTCCGCCGGATGACAAGAGTGTTGGCTACGAACGCGGGACTGCCGTCTCGAAGGCGTGGGACGAAGCGACTACATTTGCGGCAATCGAGGTCGCGAACAAAGTCGTTGCGAACTTGCGAGAGTACTCCGGTGCTCGGCTGGAGGACGCGGATCGCGAAACCAAATTGCGAGGATTCTGTGCGAAGTTTATTGAACGTGCGTTTCGCCGACCGCTTTCCGAAGCCGAGCGTGAAGTGTACATCGATCGGCAATTCAGCGAAGCGGAAGATGTGGCGACGGCCGTCAAGCGCGTCGTCCTGCTGACTCTGAAGTCGCCGCGGTTCCTCTTTCGAGAAGTGGAAGGAAAGAACGACAGTTTCGACGTAGCCGCAAAGCTTTCGTTTACGCTCTGGGATTCGTTGCCGGATGAACCGCTCTGGCAAGCAGCTTCGCGCGGCGAGTTAATGAAGCCTGAGCAGGTCGCGCGTCAAGCAGAGCGGATGGTGCAAGATCCTCGTACAAAGGCGAAGCTTCGTGAGTTTTTACACCAGTGGCTGAGGTTGGATGAGTTTGCGGACCTTGCCAAGGACCAATCGCTGTACCCAGATTTCACGCCTGAACTGGTTGCCGATTTGCGGACGTCGTTAGATCTGTTGTTGGAAGAGGTCATATGGAGCGAACACGCAGACTTCCGCCAGTTGTTGCTGTCTGACAGCCTCTACGCAAACGACCGCGTTGCGAAGTTCTACGGGATCGACTTCAACGCTGGCGGGAAGTTCGATCGAGTTGATGTGAGTCCTTCCGAACGGTCGGGAGTTCTCTCTCATCCTTACATGATGACCGGATTCGCCTATCACGCCACGAGTTCTCCGATTCACCGAGGTGTCTTCCTGGCCCGAAACCTTCTCGGACGTACTTTGAAACCACCCAAAGAAGCCGTGACACCGATACCGGCTGATTTGCACCCCGATTTGACAACGCGCGAGCGAATTGCGTTGCAGACCAGCCCGTCCGCGTGTGCCCTATGTCATGAAATGATCAATCCGCTCGGATTTTCTCTGGAACACTACGATGCGGTCGGTCGATTCCGTAAGGAAGAGGGAGGCCGTCCGGTTGACGCATCCGGTTTCTATCAGACACTGTCCGGCGAGAAGGCGGAGTTTAACGGGACGCGTGAATTGGCTGAGTTTCTTGCGGCCAGTTCCGAAGTTCACGCGGCGTTTGCCGAGCGGCTATTCCAATTCTCGGCGAAACAGCCTGTGCAAGCCTTCGGTGCGGACAAGCGAGAAGAGTTGCGAAACTTGTTCGTACAGCACGAGTTTAATATCAACAAGTTACTGATTGAGATTGCCAAAGTCGCCGCTTCTGCCAATAGTAGCCCCGTACAATAAGACTTGAATACCCAAGCAGTCGACGCCGCTGTTTTGATAAAGCGTTGGAGAACGAAATGTCACGAAGCACTGATCGTCGAAAGTTTCTGAAAGACTTTGGACTCACCGCCGCCGCGCTGCCGTTCATGATGAATCTGCCAAGCCTGGGGTTTGCAAATACAGCAACGCGCAAGAAGCGGCTGATCGTGATGTTCAGCCCTAACGGCGTCGTACCCTGGAACTTTTGGCCTGAGGAAGAAGGCGAGTCTTTTACTTTGAGGGAGAGTCTCACTCCGTTGGCGCCCTTCAAGGACAAGATGCTGATCATGCATGGCATCTGCGACAAAGTACGCGGTGACGGCGACAGCCACATGCGCGGCATGGGTTGCTTGCTGACCGGTATCGAGCTGTTTCCCGGCAACATCCAAGGTGGTTCACATACGCCTGCCGGCTGGTCGACAGGCATCTCTGTGGACCAAGAGTTAAAGAACTTCTTACAATCTAAGCCGGAGACGCGTACGCGGTTTGGATCGCTCGAGTTTGGCGTCATGGTGCCGGATCGCGCCGATACTTGGACGCGAATGAGTTATACCGGACCTAACCAGCCCGTTGCGCCGATCGATGATCCTTACCAGATGTTCAACAAGCTGTACGGCCAGTTGAAAGATCAAGAGAATCTGAAGAGTGTTTTGGACGAAGTTCAGGCGGATTTGCAAAAGCTGAGCGCGATTGTGAGCGCGGAAGATCGCCATCTATTGGACGAGCAAGCGACATTCGTTCGCGAAATGGAACGCGAGTTGAAGGCCGCCGGCGAGTCGGAGACCAGCCACGCCGTGCCTGATCTTGAAGCGGGCGTTCGCGAGGAAAACGACAACATTCCTCGCATTAGCCGGATGCAGATCGATCTGATGATCAACAGCTTTGCCGCAGACTTCACTCGAATCGCGACGCTGCAATACACGAACTCGGTCGGGCAAGCCAAAATGCGTTGGCTAGGCATCGAGGAGGGGCACCACGAGTTGTCGCATCACGACAACGATAAAACGGAGTCGCAAGACAAACTAACAAAGATCAACAAGTGGTTCGCGGGCGAGTTGGCGTACTTGGCGCAGCGATTGTCGGACACTCCAGAACCCGGTGGCAACGGAAGTATGCTTGATAACACGGCTGTCCTCTGGGGGAACGAACTCGGCCAGGGCAACTCGCATACTCTGGACAACATCCCGTTTGTGCTAGTCGGCAACGGACTCGACTTCAACATGGGGCGCTCGTTGAAGTTCAATAAGGTGCCCCACAATCGTTTGCTGCTTTCAATTGCGCACAGCTTCGGGCATGAGATCCAGACGTTTGGTAACCCTGACTTCTGCGGGGATGGGCCGCTGACGGGATTGACTTAGGCTGCGCTTTGCGTCGTGACGATTGGCATTTGAACACGGCGCTGGGTGTGAAGGACGTTGGCGAAACGAGAGGCCTTCCAGCGGCTGGCACTTAACAAGAGGCAGGCATCGTCAGGCCGTATGATGTAAGATCTAGGTTGCTCGATCGGAGCCGACTCATGAATTCGTTCGTACTCCCCTGTCGCAAATGTCTTACTTTGATTTGCAGCAACGCCTGGAACGACAGCAGTTCGCCAATGGATATGCATTGGTTAACGGCGTCGAGATGCATGCCGAGTATGGCGATCGTTTCCAAATTCCGCACGACGTGTTGAAAAAGCATGTTCGAGCTGGGTACTTCATCGAACTGCGGATTGATTCGCCGCGATTTTCTGTTCACGAAGATGCGCCGGTGAAGTGTACTTGCCCAACGTGCAACGGCGAAGCTACCAAGCCGATCCTGCGGCATGATCATCCGGAGACGCTCGTGAAGCTACCCGAGCAACGAGTGCCTTCGCGTGGCTGGGGCGAAGATTTCTGGGCTCGCGTGGCAGAGCGTGAAGGTGAATACTTCGCGGCGGTCGTTGATAATCCTTTGTACGAAGCTCGGCTACACGGTTTGAGAGCGCGAGACACCATTATCTTCCACTCGGATCATATCCTCGCCATACACCCCATTCATCGTGAAGAGATGGTACTGGGGATGGATGCGGTCGATCTAAAGACCTTGGCGACGTGGCTTGCTACGCAGCGAGGATGATCGCCGTCGCGTTCGATTCTCGCGTTTCCTCTGGAGAAAGAAATCATGAGCATTCGACTCCACTTGCTGCTGGGGGCCTTACTCTCGGCTGGTTTGGCAAATTGCCATGCCGATTCGATCTGGGTGGAAGGTGAAGCTGCACGGAGCAAACAGGTCACACATCATGGCTGGTACGACGGCGTCAAGAAGGATGTCTTGTCAGGCGGCGAGTGGCTTTCGCACTTCGATCCGAATCGTCAGGGACTGGCGACTTATGAACTTACGGTAAAGACCTCGGGCCGCTACAAGTTTTGGGTGCGAGCCAATCACGTCAAGTCTTCGCTGGCCTATCGCTTGGACAACGGGCCATGGCAACAGATTGAGATGGATCGCGATCAGCGCGGCGCTATGAACATCGCAAGCGATAACAAGCCGGATTTGCGGTTCATCGCTTGGGTGAATGTCGGGACAGTCGAGCTAACGGATGGTTTGCACCACATCGAATTTCGCATGGATTCGGGGCCGCAGAACCACGGCGCGATCGATTGTTTCTGTCTCACGAACGATAGTTGGGTGCCTTCGGGGACCCAGAAGCCATCAGCGGAACCTCAAGTGGCAGGTCCGAGTGATTGGTTTCCCGTCGTCCTCGACAATGACCCACTCGCGCCGGAGTCCGTGATTGACATCAGTCGTCTCATCGAAGCGCCGGCCGGCGAGCATGGTTTTCTAGTCGCCGACGCGGAGCATTTGCGATTTGCCCAGTCGAAAAATCCGAGCAAGTTCTGGGCGATCAATGCCTCGCCAAACGAGCTGAGCCAGGAACAGATGGAGCACGCCGCGCGATGGTATCGAAAACATGGCATCAATCTTGTCAGGCAACACACGCTAATTGATGCCGTCGGCTTGCTTCAACACGATGGCGAGTTTGATGCCGAGCGGTTGGATCATTACGACCGATGGTTCGCCGCCTTGAAAGAACAAGGGATTTACTCGACGTGGTCGGTCATCTATCCGCACCATGGGCCCTTTTTACAAAAACATGATGGTTATGATCCGGCGTTGTTCGCCGAATTGGATCGAGCCGACAAACAGCATGATGGAACTCGGCAAGCGATTGTGGTGAATGACTTCATCAATCTTGATCGCGAGCTTCAAGACATCGCACTGCGATACTTCGAGCGTCTCCTAAATCATAAGAATCCGTATACGGGGCTGATGTACAAAGATGATCCCACCCTCGCCGTTTTGGAATTTCAGAACGAGAGCAACGTCTTTTTTCACACGTTGAATGGGCTAAGAAGTGGCGAGTACCCGTTGTTTGGAGGCAAGCTGCGGCGGGGGTTCTACGAGTTTGTGAAAGCAAAGTATCGAACTCAGGCGGAAGTGGCGCGTGCCTGGGGAAACCGCTGGGATCGCGACGACAAATGGGATGCCGGCGAGCTGGGGTTAATGGCTGCGTATCACTGGGGAAGCGACGGGCCTTTGCATGAGTTTGCCGGACAGGACCGCCGCGCCGGCGATTACATCGAGTTCCTCACGAAGCAACAACGCGACTACTATCTGCGACGCGAACAAGAGGTCCGGCGAATCGGATTCAAGGCCGTGACAGTGACAACCGCGTGGAAGTCTGGTGGACCAGCCGCGAGTATGGCCAATCTGGTGGCGGACGTGGCCGGTAATATGATCGATCGTCACAACTACTATGGCGGAGGAGCCGGAGGACACGTGATCACGGAGGGCCAAGTCGAGACAAGGACTCATCTGGCCGAGCCGGGGCACGGCTTGCTCGGCTTAGGACTCTTTCAAATCGACAACAAGCCTTTCAGTGTTAGCGAGTGGAGCATGTTGCCACCTTCGCCCTATAAGGCCGAAGCGGCACCGCTGTATGCGTTTTACGGAGTGGGATTGCAAGGATGGGACGCCGTGTACCATTTCGCCTGCAACTCGACTCGCATGGGTGACGGCTGGCCGTCGCTGCGAAAGTATGTGACGGAAACACCTCACTACATTGGTCAGTTTCCGGCATTGGCGTTTGCAATTTACAACGGGCACATCCGAGAGGGAGACGTTGTTGCTGCTCGTACGCTCGGCAAAGCGGATGTCTTCGCCGGCAAGGATGTGCTGGGTCAGTCTTTATCTGCTGGCGGCTGGGACGCCAAGGAACTCGCCGGGCGATTGACGACTTCTCCAGCGACCTTGGCGATCGGCCGCGTCACAATTGACTTTGCTCGAAAGTCGCATACGGCAACGTCTGACTTGGCGCAATATCACGACGAACCTGAAAAGACCTTGACCTCGACAACGAAAGAATTGGTTTGGCGATATGGTGAAAAACGCATCGAAGTCCGGTCAAAACAAACACAGGCAATCATCGGATTTTGCGGCGACAAAGCGATTCAGCTGCCGAGTGTTCGCACGGAGATTAAAACCCCATTCGTGTCGCTAATCTTCACCCCGCTGGATAACGAGCCGCTGGTTGATTCTCGACATATTTTGATCACTGCCTTGGCCCGCGACAAACAAACTGGTACGGAATTCAACGAAGATTGGTCGCGATTGATAAAGGTGGGTGGACCGCCACTGTTACTGGAGCCTGTCGAGGCACATGTGCTTCTGGCCGGCTCTGTACCAAGCAGCGTCAGGCCATTGGATGGCTATGGTGTGCCCACGGACGAGAGTATTCCCATCGCTCCCGATGGCAGCTTCATCATCGATGGGCGATACAAAACGTACTACTACGAAATCAAACGCTGACAACATTCGACTCAGCCATTGCCATCTTCGTTCCACGGTCATCGAGAACCATCGTTGCCAACTAACGTGAATCAGCGGAACCATGAATAACTTGTTCACTGCGATCCCCGAGTGCTTACCTGAAGAGTTGAAGGAGACCGTTTTAACTTCGCGAATGCTGCGAATCGAAAGAATTGTGTCGCACGGGCACGCTTCGCCCGAGGGCTTCTGGTACGACCAACCGGAACATGAGTGGATTGTCGTTCTCCAGGGAGCCGCTTCCTTGCAGTTCGATGATGAAAATGCGACGTTGGCGCCTGGCGACTTTCTCAACATTCCAGCACATCGCAGACATCGGGTCGAATGGACCACGCCCGACGAACCGACGATTTGGTTGGCAATTTTCTACGCCACCGAGTAAGCAGGGCCGTCATCGGGAGATGTCTAGGTCTCGTCAGGGACGGCTGTCGCACGATTTGCGGTCGGCGCTCATGCTGCGAGCGGCATTGTTTCTTCACAGGCTGACAGGACGTCGCTCGTGGGGATCGTCTGCATGATGCTATTGTCGTCGGTGCGGCTTTTCGAGAACGGTTGTTTGAGCGGGTCGAGCCATCGCACATTGGGAGCCGTCACGATGCGATGACTCGGTCCGAACGGTCCGGAAACCAGCGGATTTGTAACACCGTAAAGGCCCACGCAGGGCGTTCCGACAGCAACTGCGATGTGCAGCGGACCCGTGTCCGAACCGACGAACAGGCTCGCTCGCTGCGACAAGGCTACAAGTTCTTGGAGCGTTGTATCAGGGGCCAGAATGGCCGTCCCCGCAGAAGCCGCGACCGCTTGTTCCGCGGCCGCACGCTCTTGGCCTGCCCAGACGATCACTGACGGCAAACCTTTCCGAGTTTTCAGCGCTCGGGCCAGTTCACCAAACCGCTCGGGAGGCCAGCGCCTTGCATCGCAACTTGCTCCAATGTTGAGCAACGCAAATCGTGAGTTCATACCTGAGTGACGCAACCAGTCACCGATCTTTGCATCGGCCGGGGAGTCGGCGGCCAAGTCGAACCGCACGCGGGGCGACGTGATGCCAAGGCGTTCAAGTAACTGTAGGTTACCTGTTACGACATGGGGTACGCTCCTCGTGACAAGTTCATTATTCAGCCACGGCGCAAGTTCGCGCCCGAATGGAGAAGAGAACCCAATGCGTCGTGGCGCTCCAGTGAGCCAGCCCACGACTGAACTCTTCGAGAGACTCTGCGGATCAACGACCACATCAAAACGGTAGCTTCGCAATTGTCGCCGAACTTCTTGGATCCCGCGCGGAGAATTGTACCAGCGTTTGTCGATCACGATCAATTCGTCGATGCATGGATGCTGGCGGAGGATTTGAGCGCCGCCCGGCTCGACGACCCATGCCAAGAACGCTTCGGGAAAGTGACTCCGTAGCGCGCAGACCACTGGAAGCGTGAGAACACAATCTCCGATCGCGCTCAGCCGAGTTATAAGAATCCTGTGAGTCTGGTCCTGCGTCACGCTGGCCAATTCCGAACTTTCTGAATGCAATCGTTAGGCGGCTGCATTTGCCGCACCTACCAAAAACGCCTTCGAGCATCCGTTGCAGAGCGACATTTCACCCTGTCTCGACTGCATATGCAATTGCCGTAGCTGACGATATTTTTCGTTACTCCAGATGTCCACGATCCGCTCCTGCTGGCAGTTGCCAATAATCTCTTTGCCAGAATGATCCAGACAACAGAGCGCCACATCACCGTTTACAAGGATCGTAAATGTTCGCCAAAGCCGATCGCATGGCTTGCGAATGCTAACATTAGCCGGCAAGATTCCGCGAGCACCCGCCCAGTTGTGCAGTGTCGCAAAGTCGATCTTGTCGACGACTCCGTCCAGCATTTGTGTTGTTTCGTTGCGATTTGAGGTTTGACAGCAAGCAGCAATAATCGTGGGTCCACTCCCGCGTTCGTCACGAAGCTGTCTAAACTCCCGAACATTTTTCATCACGACGCTGTGTTTCAAACCCACGCGAAGCAAGTCGAATTCCTTTGCATCTACTCCGTCGATGCTGACCTTCAATTCGTCTAACCCCGAATCGATCAAACCTTCCGCCATCTTTCCGCTCAGAAGTGACCCATTCGTAAAGATTTTGACCTTGGGAATCCCACGATCTTTTGCCAGACGAACCCACTGAGGTAATCGCTTGTCTAGCAGCGGTTCGCCAAAGTTGTGGAGATGAACGGTCTTGCACTTTCCTTCGACGCACTCATCAATGATCTTTTCGTACAGCTCTTCGCTCATGAACGTCTTTTCGCGGCCAATCGTATCGCGAGGGCAGAAAGTGCAGGAGGCGTTACAGTGGTTTGTTGTTTCGACTCGTACGGTTTTAGGAAAGGCCTTCCGCATCACCTCCATCGTTTTACCGACGACGTATCCGACAATTCGATGGCTGGACATGATCTGCCCTTTCTCAATGGCGATCGGAGGTGGGCAACGTGCGCGCAAGCGCCACGGCGCCCGTGAGTCGAGTGAAGTTTGAGCCTTTCGGAACGATCGGCCTTCTTCTAGAGGTCTTGTTTCGGCGAATGAGCTGTGTGGCTTTATCGATTCTTTCGATTATGCCGTTTAGCCAATTGCAAACATTTGGCCAATCGCAAATTTGGCGCGCCAGCAATTTTCTCGTTGATTGATCGCACTCCTGGCAAATTCCCTCGGTTAACCTGGTCATCCACTATTGTTGATAGACCGTGTCTTGCGAGAGCGATTGCACACCTCGCTACCGGTGCTGTCTGTGCTACCGCTCTTGTGAATTCATCGATTGATTAGTTCCGTTGACGCTGTTTGGCCTCTTCAAGTAAGATCCGCCGCCTATTCTCGTGCTGCAAATCCTTTGCAACGCCGCGGTGTCTGTCGGGTTCTCATGTTTTATCGGCCTCCACATTCGGCTTGTCGTATCGCGCAGCCCTCACCGCGTGCGCATTTTCCGGGAATTAACCCAAGACGGTTACGCTCGTCAATTATCCTGGTCGTCCTTTCTCTGGCGGTCGTGGGATGTTCGACATGGTCTACGACAACAATTCCTGAGTTGCCGATTCCTCGAATGCCGCACAACAGTGTTGTGATCGAGGCTGCCTTCGTTCGAGTTCCTCCGAAACGACCGATTGAAGAATTGTGGAAAGAGACTGACGAGTTGCATTTCGATTCGGACACGCGACGCAATTTGATCGCCAACGGAATTCGAAGCGGGGTGGTCGGAACACAACTTCCGAACGACTTGCGAGACCTGATGGACTCGTCTCAGACTGCTCAGCCGTTGGCAGATGGCGGATTGCTATCCACGAACAGTGTCGCTGCCTTGTATCGTAAGCTGCAAAACCGCCCAGGCGAGCGTTCTGATCTGATCGTTGTGCCAGAAATCGCGGATCGCAAGGTGGTATTGTTTAGCGAAGAAGGGCGTGTGAGGGCGGAGACATTTGACGAGGGTCAAGCGTTATTCGCGGTACGCAGTTATCCTCTGGGCGATGGAACCGTACGCGTTGAGCTTGTTCCCGAGATCAAGCACGGCGACGTTCAGCAGCAGTGGGTGCCGGGAAACGGTACGCTTAGATACGACGTTGGTCGCCAGACCAGCGCCTTTGATCAGCTTCGAGTATCCGCGGTGCTCTCGCCCGGACAGACGTTGCTCGTCACCGGTACGGATGAAACCAAAGGCCTTGGCGGCTTGTTGTTTGTCCGGGGTTCGGGTGACGACTCCGAACGGCTGATTCTGTTGCTGCGACTCGCGCAAACGCAGTACGACGACCTGTTTGCGCCGGAACGCGCGGTCGAGCCGCTGGCTACGCCGATCGATTGAGCGTCAGGTCGAATGGGCGGGGGGCATTGCGGGAAGGAAGGTCTTCCCGATAATCAGAGGCTTCCTCCGAGTCGGAGGAACAACCACTGAATCTGAGGAGACCAAAATGGCCCTAATTCCCCTGCGAACGCTGTTGGATCACGCCGCCGAAAACAACTACGGCGTGGCTGCCTTTAATGTCAATAATATGGAGCAGATTCAGTCGATCATGGAGGCCGCCGACGAAACTGATTCGCCGGTGATTATCCAAGCATCGCGAGGTGCCCGCGCGTACTCACAAGACAACTACCTGCGTCATCTGATGCTGGCCGCTGCGGAACTATATCCGCACATTCCCATCGTGATGCATCAGGATCACGGAAACAGCGTGGAAACTTGTATGAGCGCGATTGAGAATGGCTTCACATCGGTGATGATGGATGGTTCGCTGAAGGAAGACGGCAAGACGCCTGCGGACTATGCCTATAACGTCAAAGTAACCGCCGAAGTCGTAAAACTCGCTCACGCCAAAAATGTCTCCGTCGAAGGTGAACTGGGGTGTCTCGGATCGCTCGAATCCGGCGAAGGCGAACAAGAAGATGGCCACGGTGCAGTGGGGCAATTGTCTCACGACCAATTGCTGACTGATCCCGATGAAGCCGAACGATTTGTTGCCGATACCGGCTGCGACGCGTTGGCCGTAGCCATCGGCACCAGCCACGGTGCATACAAGTTTACTCGCAAGCCGACAGGCGAAACTCTCGCCATGGATCGCATTATCGAGATCCACAAGCGGCTTCCGAATTGCCACTTGGTCATGCACGGCAGTTCATCCGTACCACAGGAGTTGCAGGACATTATCAACAAGTACGGTGGGGACATTCGTCAAACGTGGGGTGTCCCAGTCGAAGAGATCCAACTCGGGATCAAGCACGGCGTACGTAAGATCAACGTCGATACGGACAACCGTTTAGCAATCACCGGCGCGATACGTAAGGTATTCAGCGAAAGTCCAGAGAAGTTTGATCCTCGCGATTATCTCAAACCTGCGCGTGCTGCGATGAAGCAAGTCTGTATTGATCGCATGACAGCGTTTGGACAAGCAGGTAACGCCGGCAAAGTGCCACAGTAAGGCGCTGCAGATTTGACTGCCGTGTTCGATTCAGTAAGATAACGGCATTCGCGCATGGCACTCTTGTTTTGGAGGATTCGTATGCCACAAGGTAAAGCTGTACTTGCGGGACTTTACCAAAACGGCTTAATCGTCTTCATTATTCTGATCTTCTTTTGTCTACCACTTTGCTGGATTCCGTGGGTGGTTGACTCGCTGAAGGGTAACCCAGAATAGACGACGATTGATTAGGGTGCGCGCTTGTCCTACGTGCTTCTTGCTCTGTCGAAGTATGTAACCAGTAGCCTTCGATGCTTAGCAGCCGCTGTTTTTTTCGTCTACTTAGTGTGGAACGCGTACTGGATCAGCCAGTGCTCACTTCCACCTTCTTTGTTCACCGCACTCACCGGCCTACCGTGCCCAACCACGGGTGGCACAAGGGCGGTGCTTCACCTTCTGAATGGCGATTTTCGGGAGTCCTTGCGGGCGAACGCCCTTGCAATTCCTCTCCTTGTCATGCTAGCGGCAACACTGCTGATCGGGGGCTGGCACATTAGCGCTCGCCGAGACATCATCATGTCAGCTCGTTCATTTCGTATTTGGCTTTGCCTCTTGCTCGTGGCCTGGGTCATGAAACTCTTGGGTTCGCCAGAGTATTGGTAGCACTTTACGCTAACATTGTCCCATTTCGCCCACGCGGTTAGAATCCGCGCGTCTCTTTCCCAACCGATTCACCACGTCAAGGATGACGTGACCATGAGCATGGAAGCTGCTAGCACTTCGATTCGATTGAGTCGTTTCGAACAACTCCGTTTTGGTCGCGAAGTGCTTCGCCAGGAAGGCGAAGCGCTGCAGGCACTGGCGGGCGGGTTGCACGACGAATTCTGTGATGCAGTTGATTTATTGTTTGGCTGCCGGGGAAGTGTGATTGTGACTGGCATGGGAAAGGCCGGATTGATCGCACAGAAGATTACCGCGACTTTGGCTTCGACGGGCACGAATGCTCACTTCTTGCATCCCGCCGAAGCCATTCACGGCGACTTGGGGCGGATTCACCGTGACGACATCGTGCTCGCGCTCTCCTTTAGCGGCGAGACCGAGGAAGTCGTGCGTCTACTGCCATCGCTGGCCGACTTTCAAACACAGCTTATCGCGATGACTGGCGCTTCTGATAGCGCGCTTGCCCAATCCGCAGATGTTATCCTCGACTTGGGCGCGATTCGCGAAGCGTGTCCGCACGGTTTGGCACCAAGTACCAGCACAACGGCCATGATGGCTTTGGGCGATGCGTTGGCGCTCGTGCTGAGTCGCATGCGTCAGTTCGGTCCCGAGGACTTTGCTCGGTTTCACCCGGGCGGCAGTCTCGGTCGCAAACTGGCCAAAGTCGAGGACGTCATGCGACCTTTGGCGGAGTGCCGTGTCGCCAGTGAGACTCACTCGATTCGAGATGTGTTTGTGATGGCGAGTCGTCCAGGGCGGCGAACAGGTGCAATCATACTGACGGATGCGGCAGGCCGGCTGACTGGGATTTTTACGGACAGCGACCTCGCGAAACTGCTCGAAACGAAACGTGATAGCGCGCTCGACGGTCCGATTGCTGATCTGATGACCAAGCATCCAACCACGGTCGTCGTGGGGACTCGCATGCGTCAAGCGGTCGAAATTCTCGGTGAGCGAAAGATTAGCGAACTTCCTGTTGTGAACGATCAGGGAAAGCCGGTAGGCTTAATCGACATTACTGATGTCGTTGGCTTCGAAGCGTCTGGTCGCTCTCCGGCGAAAGCGGCGCCAGCGTTAGATGTTGCAGATTCATTTCGGCCAAAAACACTCCCCTTACCGAACCGTCCTACAGGTTAGTCGCGTATATGAAGACCGAAGACCGATGCAAGAAGATAGAGTTGATTCTGTCAGACGTGGATGGCGTGCTCACCGACGGGGGCCTTATCTTTGACAATCAAGGAATTGAGATCAAGCGTTTTCACGTTCGAGATGGACTGGGGATCAAATTGTGGCGTCGGGCTGGATTCAAGTTTGGAGTCCTCACCGCGCGTACCTCGCACATTGTAAAACTGCGCACCACGGAACTTGGCGTCGATATCGTCCGTCAAGGGTTTGAAGAGAAGTTGTCGATTGCCCAAGAGGTCACAAATGAGTTGGGGCTAACCGACGAACAGGTTTGTTACATCGGTGATGACTTGCCTGACTTGCCTGTGATGCGATCGGTTGGCTTAGCGATAGCGGTGGCCGACGCATGTGACGAAGTACGGGCGATCGCTCATCTTGCGACGAAGTTACCGGGGGGACAGGGAGCTGTTCGCGAGGCGGTTGAACACGTCTTAAAAGTCAAAGGTGTTTGGGGCGACTTGATACGGAAGTATACGGGAAACTAAGTAAGCTCCTCAATTTGAATGCAATCATCATTTTCCAGGTGAAAACGAGAATAGCCAGGAAACGACCTGAATCCTCAATCGTTTCCTGTCGTGCAACTCGTGAAAGTTCCGGTTCCAAAACTTCATTTGCGACTTCGACGACAAGCACACTGCTGTGAAGGACAATTGTGAAGGGACGTTTCAAGCGAACAATCGGCTCACTCGTCATTGTGCTGGCAGGCTACTTCGCCTATTCAGCGCTTGCCGTGCCGTTGCTCGAACCTTCAATTGAACTTGCAACGGCGTCGCAATCTGTGACCGCGCAGACACACCCAACGGCGAGGTCGCGTGGTTTCGAGTCGCTGTTTGCAGAAGGGTCTTGGGAACTTGACCGACCCAAAGTTCTTGAGACCGATCGCGGTACGCTGATATTCGATGACTATCGTGCGTTGCCGAACAGCCGTTTACAGCTCAATCGATGTACGCTGATTTTCAGGTCAGGCCAAGACGACGATCGCGAGAGCCGACCAATCGTGCTTCGCGCGACCGAGGGCGCAATTCTGTTCTTCGAGGGCGAACTGAACATCGCTCGCGGTGAGTTCGGACGATTAATTGGTGGCGAGTTGTCGGGAGTTGTTACAATTCACAGTCCTCCGACACCCGGTTCCGATGACGGTTTGGAGATCACGACGCGCGACATCCGAATCGAAGAGCGACGGATCTGGACACCCAGCGACGTAGCATTTCGATTCGGTCCGAATTCCGGGTCAGGCGGAGACCTATCTATTACGATGCATCCACCTGCGAAGGGTGCGGAATCATCGCAGGCGGACTCGAACCTGGGAAGATTTCAGACTTTTGAACTGGTGCGTGTTGAAAAGATTGAATTGCAGATCCCGGCTGAGAGCTTGTCGGAGACGGCACTCGGTTTGCAAACTGTCCCCGCCGCGAAGAGCGGTCGGACGGCAACGGTTGAGATACGCTGCCGAGGGTCATTGGAGTTTGACTTTGACGAGATGCAGCTAACGCTAAATGATCATGTGGACGTGATCCGGCACAACACGGATGGCCCTAGCGATCAGTTGAATTGCCAAGAGCTTCGCGTTCATCTAAGTTCGCCCGCTGGAGAGCCGGATGATGAGAGTTCGATCAAACTCGTGCCTGAAAGATTGGTCGCGATCGGGTTCCCTGTTATCCTGCGAGCCGAGTCGTACGGTGCCTATGCTCGCGGCGAACGGTTCGAATACGATTTCACGACACAGCGTATTTCGATGCGTGATCGTGAATCTGTCGTGTTAGGCAACGACAGCTTCGAAGTCACGTCAAAGTGGCTCTGGTATCAGCTGCAAGCTGGAAAGCAGTTAGGCAGCATGAAAGCAGGAGGTCCGGGGCGTGTCACAGGAGTGCTCGGCAAGGCTCAGCAGCGTTTCGAGGCGGAGTGGCAAACCGAAGTCATTCTTCAACCCTTCAACGGCAGCGATGTTTTATCTTTAGTCGACGCGGCAAAAGTGTCCGTCGACGGCACGGGCGAAGTGAAAGCCGACGCGCTGCATGTTTATCTTACTGAGCAGCCGCGATCGGCTGCTACTGGCAAGTCCGGTGTAACGATCGACAAGCTGAAGGCGGTCGGCAATGTGCATTTTGACTCGCCACGCGTCGCGGGAGTCATTCAGGATGTACAGATTTGGTTCACGCAGCCTGCGGTCGACAGCCCCACTCTAGCCGGACCTGCGACGAACGCATCGTCGCCATTTTCAATACAGGCAGGGGCGGCAAACGCCACCGAATTGGCCCGGAAACTGGTGGTTCAGGCGGATCAGCTCAACGCCGAAGTCCAACTGGGCGACAATCCTCAGTTGCTTCATCTCGCCGCCCGCGGCAAAGTGCACTGCGAGCAACAAGCGGCTCCGGGATCTGTGTCCGGTATGTCGCTGGACTGCGAACTCTTCAAAGTGCTGGAAGCAGCCACCGACAATCCCATTGCCACGATCGAAGGCGCACCCGCTCGTGTGATTGCCGAGGGCGCCCAGCTCGTCGGTGATGTCATTGAAATTCATCAAGGCAGCAATCGAGCCTTCATTCAGGGGCCGGGACAAATGACGATGCCGCGACCACAAACACCACAGTCGCCCTGGTTCGTCCAGTGGCAACACCGAATGCGGTTCGATGGCCAGACGGCGACGTTCGACGGCGATGTGGTGGCGCGAGGTGTGCAGACGATCAAGGCTGGCGAATTGTTGCGATTTAACGCCACCGGCGACGCGCTAGGCGTAACACTCAGTCGATTCGTCAATTTCAAACAGCCAAACGATGCTGAAGATGTCGGCCTTCGCGGTATGCACTTCCAAGGGCTGTGCTCGTTGCAAAGCGAGACGATCGACGGTCGTGGAGATCGGTCGAGTTCCGAGCGAATGGAAATTCACGATTTGCAGATCGATCAAATCAGCGGTGTGCTTCACGGCACCGGCCCAGGCTGGTTGACCAGCGTCCGCCAGGGACAAGACATTTTCAAGGAGGGTCAATACGCCGTTACGCCGAAGGGTTTGCACTTTCTGCGAGTTGACTTTCAACAGGAGTTGGTGGGTAACCTGACCGGACGTAAGATTGAGTTCCTTGGGAATACTAGAACTATCTATGGGCCAGTTGCCGGCTGGGACCAAGTGATCGACACAACGAACCCCTCGCAGCTTGGTCCGCGAGATGTCGTTGTAACGTCGCAGCGACTCGCGATCACGGATATGGGCCGGACTCGCGATCGCTTCGAGGACGTCGAACTCGAGGCAACGGGCAACGCATTTGTCCGCGGCCAGACGTTTAACGCGTCCGGCCAACGAATCTCCTACGCCAAATCAAAGGACCAGTTGGTTCTGGAAGGCGACGGACGAAATTACGCTCAACTCAGCTACCAGCACACGCCCAATGCTACGCCCGCACCGCTAAAGGCACGCAAGATTCTGTTCTGGCCCGAATCAAAGCAATTCGAAATCAGCGATCTGCATTCAATCGACCTACAGAATCTGAGTCAGTTCAATCGGTAGGGCCTGTTGCCATGGGTTTTGCTTCTACCAACTTCTCGCGGAAGCTCTCGTAATAATGGATCGCTGTGCCTGCGTACTTCTGGTAGCGGCTAAAGTATTGTTCCGCGGCCTGGACCTGGATTTGAAAATGACTTGCCGAGTCGTCGGCGAAGGTAGTTTTCGAGAGCATGGTGCTGTCAAGTACAAAGCCTTCGTAACGATTTCCTGTCGTCGTATCGACGATCGGTCGTGACCTGAGACCAGACCACTCGGCATCCGAATTGACGAAGGCTGCCACATGTTTGTGCGCGGCGTCTGAAGGGCCGCGAGTGCCGAAGTGTTTTGCAATTTCGAGCATCGTCTTTGTTGCGAGTTGCTCGACATCGGAGGTGAGCGGCTGAGGAAGCTCGATCCCCAACGAGACCCGCTGTCCGTCGTCAAGTGTGCGGAGTCGCAACCCGTTTAGCCTGCTGATGCGGCCGATATGTTTGCCTTCAGCACCGAGAATGGCATGAAATTGCTCGTGACCTACACCCGTTGCAAACCAGACCGGAACCGGCTCGTAACGAAATGTCTCGACTCCCATGTAGACGAGCGCATGGCCATGTGTATCCGCATAGCTAAGTAGTTCTCGGCCATGTGAAATCATGCCGTCCGCTCCATCTGCAGTGTCGCGATAGTTCATCACGCCGACGTTGTCGAGCATATCGAGACAATGAAAACTAGCTGCCTGCCGCTTACCGTTGAAACTAACTTCGGCAACGATCTTTCCGGTCTGTTCATCTCGCTCCTGCCACCAGAACGGGATGTCGACGCCGAATTGCATGTCGGAATGCTCACGTATTCGCCGCTGGCATTCCGCATTGAGCGTCAAGAAATCTCGCAAGATCTCCTCGCGTTGAGTCGGTTTATGCCAACCGACGAGCAAGTAGGGCTCATTGTCAAAGTGAACTCCATCAAACCGTGCCGACGCCGGCGCGGTGTTGTTGAAATTGATCACCGCATCGACCAGCCCAAGGGGGACGTCGTGGCTTTCGCGAAGCGCAAAGTCCGGATATCCATCGAGTCCATGAACGCGCAGACCTCGCACGTGAGCCTCACGCAACAACTTTCTGAATTCGTCTTCGAGGCGAAGTTTGCAAATACTGGTTGACGTCAAGGCATCTTTGTGACGGACGTCGTAAAGCAATTGCATCCACAGTTCATCGATTCGCTGGGATTGGCAAAGATCAAATAGCTCTCGCCGCGCTGAGGTGTCTCTGAGCATCTTCTCAGTTGACCAGACCCACAACTTTCTTGGCATCGAGTCCGGGGCAGGGAGAGAGCTTGCAGCGACCTCACGCGGTTCGAACGGCGTCGCATCGGGCCGCACCTTAAAAGCGACGTCGTCAATGTACACGACCTGTTGCCCTGGACGAACGAACTCGAAGGTCAAGCCGCCCAGTTGCTGCCAGTCCAAGTTGTGGCGGCCCCGAAGCGGAACAACGACTTCTTGCCATGTCGTAGTAACTCCTGCCGGCAAGACCTGCGATGCTTGGGCGAACGTCACGGAGTCTTGCTTCTTGATCCAATGTTGGTCGGCCAGCTTGATCAAAAAATCTTCGCCGCCCACCGCGCCACGAACCCAGAACGAAAGGTACTCGTATCGGCTCGCGTCGAAGTAAATCTTTTCGACCGCGCGCATATCGAAGAAGTGAATCCAATAGCCGCAGAATCCTGTGTCGGCTCGGCTTGCCGCGATCCGTACGCTGCGTCCTCCGGTCCCGCGAACGATATCGTCGACTCGCATCGCCGAAACTTGAGAGGGTCCGGATGCGAACGTGCTGCGATATCCGGCAAGTTCGTTCTGGACGCCGTCGTCAAAGTTGTCGACGATGACCCACGATGTTTCAGCGCATACCGGACTCGCGACCAACAACAGGCCCATTGCCCATGCAATCCAAATCAACCAGGGTGTATCGAGCGGTTGGTTACTCGGCACCTTCGACTCGATTCGCCTCAGGTCGTTCAAGCTGGACGACTATTTCCTTGGAACGCGGAATCCCGTTAGGTAGGTCGGCCAGCGACATACCCGTCTTCAAACCGGAGGCTTCTTGGCTGGATCTCGGCGTCACAACCAGCACTCGAAACTTTGTTCCTTGTGGCGTCGCATCGTTGCCGAAGCGAACGATGGACTTGAAGTACCCGCCCTTACCCATGACGATAGGGTCCTGAACCCACCACAATCCACTGTGGTCGTCCACGCTGACCAGCACTATCGGGTGCAACCCCTCGGGCACACGACCGATCAAATCAGTGACGCGTTTCACCTTTTCGTCATGCGACGGTTTCAGAATAGTAGCACTGATCGCGACAGGGCCTCGGTCTTGTTTAGCATTGTCACCAAGAACGACCGGTACCGCTTCGGATTGCCAAATGGTTTCTGGAATTTCCGCTAAGTAATCTCGATCTTGTAGATACTCGATGTCGGAAGAGGATTGTAAGACAATCACGACTAGCGAGAATCTATCTCCGGGCCGCGAGGTCGAACTACCGAAACGAACTTCCGTTTTGAAATAACCGCGATCACTGAGCGTTGGTCGCGGTTGAATCCACCAAGTTCCATCGCCTTGCTCAGGCTTCACGAGGATGACAGGTTGACCCGGCACATACAGCTTGCCGACAACTTCGTGAGAGCGCTCCACAGCCTCATTTCGCTTTGGTGAAACGATCATTGCGCCCCTTCGCTTAGTGGCGGCGGACGCTTGATGGCTGGTCGTCATGATGCCCCATGTCATAACGGCAATGGTCAGCGCAGTAGTTCTCCACATGGTTTTCTCCCTCTACACAAGAACTGCCAACGAATTCAATCACCTGCCTTGCCCCGAGGATAGCAGCATCACGCTGCCGTCGTGAAGTATTGTCGTGACGAATCTACCGAGATTTGTCGGGTCGCGTGGCGCAGGCGCGGATCATAGCTGCTGCACACTTCACGCAGACTTTGACCAGTGCGCGGGACTTTGAGCGTCAGACAGACAGTCCTGGTTCGCTCACAAATCGCACTTCTACTAACTGTCTACAGTCGCGAGGCCGCCTGCGACTCAACCGCCAGCGCCGCGACAAGCGCTCCGTAGCTAACCACGATAGCAACAATGGCCCAAAGTTGCGGCTTCGTTGATACCGCGACGTAGCCGTTCTCTACCGGTGGCATCTCTGCCGTGATAAAACCCGGAGACCAGGAATGATCGCATTCGCCATCCGTATCGCCTATCGACGTCCTCCAGTACGTTCGCGTTTGGTACAGCAAGCTGAACAACGCGGCAGTCGCGAAAATCGCTGCGATCATTACGTTCGCTGGTGTATGGACGAGAGTTCCGTCCGGCAAGGGCGAAAGGCCAGGCAGCGGGCACCACTCGTAATTTGACATCATCCAAAACGCAAAGGAGTTGTTCAGCATGTGAACCAGCATCGGGGCGACCAGGGAGCGAGTCGCGAGATAGATAAAATGCAAGCCAAGTCCAAGTACGAACGCTCCGACGGATTGCACCGGGTCGATGTGCATGACACCGAACAACAGGGACGCGACGAACACACCTGTCACAACTCCATGATTCGCGACGAGTCCTCGCCCGAGAAAGCCGCGACAGAAGATTTCTTCTCCGATCGCGGGGAACACGCACGCGGTAACAAACACCAGTGGCCAAGGGCTGGCGGCGAATTCGCTTAGAACTTCCGTATTGAAACTGGGCAGAAATTCACCCGCCCAGTTCGTTACTTCGCTGGCGATAACGGCAAACGGCAAGACCGCAAGTAGCGATGCGATCGTTTGTTGCCACGTCATGCCGCGCAGTGACAGCTTCTCGACGAACCGCTGCCTATAGAAAGCGACCGAAATAACGATGGCTGTGACGACCGACGTCAGTGTTCCGACCGGGATCATAACCTCGGAAAGGTTCGCTACGCCCTGCTCGATTTGCTCACGGGAGCCATCCCCCTGAACCATGGCGACAACGATCGCGATGATAGCGACACCCACGCTTACGGCGAGCTGAATGATCCAGAATGCAAACATCCACACCACGGCCCACGCGATGTTAGGATGCGGACGGATCGGATCGGGAGTTACAACTTCGGCATCGTCGGCGAACTCGTATGTCGGTACCGACGCTGCAGTGACGTCACGCCTAGCGACAGCGTCAATATCCGAGTTGTGTTCCTCAGGCAGTTCGTTGGAAAAGTAAGATGTCATGAAGGTTTCGTTCGATAACTTGCCGTAGGTTCGCTGGCGACAATTCGACGCAATTCTTCGATTGCGAGCATCGCTTCGCCTTGATCGACCGCTCGGGAAGCCGCCTCAATCGCTTCTCTTTGGCGAAACGTAAAAGGTACGGCATCGCCTGCAGACAGTTCGATACCAACGAGGCGCTGTACAATGGCCTGCATTAGTTCAGCAACGCCTTCGTTCGTCAATGCGCTGGTCGCGAGAAACGGTCCTCCAACTTGCACTGGGTCGCGAAGGTCGCACTTGTTCACGACCAGCAACGCCTCCGGATAAGCGCTCGCAAGTTGTCGTTGTTGCTCGCTCCAGTCTTGGGACGTATCAATAACCAACACGACGAGGTCTGCTTCGGCAAGGAAGCTGGTGGCTCGCGAGACACCTTCGATTTCGATCGCATCCTCGCTATTTCGTAGCCCCGCGGTATCGGTCAGTTCCATAAACCAACCATTCAACGCTGTAGGTGCGGAAAGCAAATCGCGAGTGGTCCCCGGTTGGTCGAACACGATCGAACGCTGGTAACCAAGTAGTCGATTCATCAAGCTGCTCTTTCCCACGTTCGGCGGTCCGCCAAAGGCAATTCGCCAGGGTTTCGTTAAATGCAATCCGATATCACAACGCTTGTACAGCGTCGCTAACTCATCGCGCGCCGCTCCGGTTCGACCTGCAACTAAATCTTCGATCGTCGCTTCGAGCGCTTTGCGCAACGCACCTCGATACTGGTCGAGCAAAATCGCAGCAGTCCGCTCGGTGCGTGCATCGGCCAAAGCTAACCACGCTTCGGCTTGGATTAAGTCGCTGCTGTGATGGTTCGCCCAAGTCTCCGCCCCTTGTTCGACCACTCCATCAGCTGCGAGTGATTCCATGATCGCCCGCGCGGCCGCGACGCCGCCGTGGCAATGAATTTCGAGTGACGACTCGTCCGTGCGACAGACGACGATTTCTTCGCCTTCCGAGTGTTTCCGCTTCCAACGCCCGAAGATGATTCGCCGAAGAGGAAACGAAGCTAACGGTTTTCCCGCGGCGGAGGCAAAGTGCCGACCAACGAACTCGGTTGCCTTAAACCCTTCCACGGCAATTACCGTGACCGCGCCACGACCTTCGGAAGTCAGCCGCGTTGCGACGCACTTGGCGGCCAATTCATTGTGAATGCGATTTGTCATTAGTTTGCGACGGATCAGCGACAAAGCAGAGAAATAGCTCTCGAACTGTAACGCCAACCCGGAGCCCAGTCTAGCTATAGAAATCACTCTGGTCGGGGGGCGACTCGCTTGCCGGTTCGGCACGCTCAACGACAGTGATGTGAATTGCTCGCTGACCGAATGGCATTAGCTTGCAGTGGTCGACCGCTTCGGACGACAGATCGACTATATATTTCGTTTGGCGTTTCGGTCACAGCCTGTGGTTGGTTTTATCGCCGTAGGTTTTAACGGCAGGCGAGAACGATTCCTCTTAGCACCAAGTCGGAGACGAATTGGGCATCGTCGGCGAGGTAACCCGTCAGCCGCTCGGCGTCGCCGCCTGTGACGAAGATTTGTGGCGATGTGTCGAGTTCTGCAGCCGTTCGCGCGACTAGTTCGCGAATCGCGCCGACACCTCCCCAGAAGAGACCGCTGCGAATAGCTTCTGTTGTCGATTTTCCGATCACAGCTGGCGCGTCGGATCGAAATGTCGCATCTACATTCGGTAATTGGTCGGTACCGTCCGCCAAGGCTTGTGCCGACAAACGAAATCCAGGAAGAATTACGCCACCTTGGAAGATGCCCGTGCCATCTACTAAATCCACAGTGATCGCGGTTCCTGCGTCGACGATGATTGCCGGGCGTTCGCTGTCACGACGCTCGTTGACTGCGACAGCGGCAATCAGCCGATCCATGCCGACACGTTCCGGGAAATGCACGTTTATCTCGAGCGACAGATCTTTGTACGAGAGCGATAGGTAATCATCTTGTGGCCGAATTTTCTGTTGCCACTGATGAAGCCGGTGCTCGGTGGTGCGTTGTACACTGGCGACTCGCCAAAGGCACGGCTCTGCTGGCAACTCGCTTACGATTTCCCCTAGATCGAATTCATCAGCGTCCCACTCGTGCATCAGTTGCCAGCCATCGGTGGCTGCGTTTGCCACACCCAGCTTAATCGTCGTATTGCCGATCCCGACTGCAATCATTGGAATCACGGTGCGGCTCGCTCCTGAAGCATGAGCGAAATCGCTCCGGTCAGTCTGTTCAAGCCTTCTCCGGTCACCGCTGAGATTAGCTGCACTTCTTTGCCCGTTTGCGCGGCCAATTGGTCGCGGATATCTTTAGCTCCCGGCAGCTCGGCCTTGGTAACGGCAATCACTTCTGGTCGCTCGCCGAGTTTGACTTTGTACTCCGTTAACTCTTCACGGATCGAGCGATAGTTCTCCAGTGGATCGGTTCCGTCCATGGGCATTGGCTCAACGAGATGGACCAATACACCCGCACGTTCGACGTGACGAAGAAACTCGTGTCCCAGTCCAACGCCCTCGTGAGCTCCCTCGATTAGCCCTGGAATATCAGCCATCACGAATGAGTGATCGAGGTCAAGTTGCACACGACCGAGGTTTGGATGTTTCGTAGTAAAGGGATAATCTGCAATTTCGGGACGCGCGTGCGACAGGCGGCTCAGCAGCGTACTCTTGCCCGCGTTTGGCTTTCCAATGAGGCCGACATCGGCGATCGCTTTTAGTTCGAAGATGACCACTCGATGCTCGCCATCGTCGCCCGGAGTGAACTGTCGTGGTGCCTGATTCTGCGCCGATTTGAAGGAGGCGTTTCCGCGACCGCCTTTGCCTCCGCGAGCAACGACAAAACTTTCTCCGTCGCTCGTTAGATCGCGAATGACGAAATCGTTCTTTGCGTCAATGATGACGGTGCCCGGTGGAACGAAGATCACGAGGTCTTCGCCTTTTCGCCCCGTTCGATTTGCTCCACCGCCATGCATGCCTTTGGGAGCTCGCCACAGCTTTCGATGCGCAAGTGCAGAGAGATGGTCAACTCCCTCGCGAGCCTCGATGATGATGCTGCCGCCGGTGCCGCCATCGCCGCCATCGGGTCCGCCCTTCGGGACGTACCGCTCGCGACGAAAGCTCATACAGCCATCGCCGCCGCGACCGGCTTGCAACTCGACTTGACAACGATCAACAAACATACGTTCTTAACCCTGCCGAAATTGACCACTTGGGACGTGTCGGAAGTGCGGTGCGGCTGACTTGGTGAGTCTTCGAGCGTTGCGAAGCTAACCGAAACCGGCGAATCCAATCACATCTGATAGCAGCTGTCATTAAAAAAGGGACAGCTCTTACCGAGCCGTCCCTTCGATATCGTAAGTGTTGTGGCGTGCTAGCTGGCGAGAGGAACAACATTCACGCGTCGTCCTTCGCGGTCGAACTTGACGTTGCCTTCGACCAGCGCGAACAACGTGTAATCTTTACCCTGTCCAACATTCGCACCCGGGTGGAATTTGTTTCCAACCTGACGGACGATAATGTTTCCAGCCAAAACGTGCTCGCCACCGAACTTCTTTACCCCTCGCCGCTGTGCATTTGAGTCGCGACCGTTGCGGCTGGACCCTTGTCCCTTCTTATGTGCCATCGCTGGTTCACCCTTACCTGGATTTTTGCTGTCAATTCAAACCAATGACTTTAGCGGTAAATCCACAGGTGATCAAGGCGTTCGGGCAGGCCAAACGCGTCCAGAATATGGGCCTGAAGGACAGGATCAGAATCGACTGGCACTCCGTAGCGGACCTCGCGTTCGTGTTCCAGCACAGAGTCACCAGGCCGCCAGAAGTTCAACTGTAGCGTCTTGTAGTTGTAAACACGCCCCGATCCGGGTGGCTGACCCGCGCGATAGGCTCCCGGGGGATCGACGAACTCGAACGCGTTGGTCAAACCGCGAATGTAAACCGAGAAGAAGTCCAACCTTGGGTCGATGTCTTCCCAAGTGACAACTCCCCATATACCCCGTTCGATCCGCTCATCACTGAGCGGGATCTGAACTCTTGTCATCTCGATTGAATTGAGCAGTTTTGTGCCGGGATCTTCGCGCTTCTGAATGGCCAGCTGGGCCGCTGGAATAATTCGATCCAAATACGACTTTTGATACTCGCGGCTCTCCAAGACAAAGTGTGGAAAGAATCGGCGAGTTGGGTAATTCACCTTCTCAATCGTATAAGTCCTATGGCCGAACGAATCGACCGATTCCGTTGGATTGAGTGCTAAACCGCGATTCGAAACGCGGTAGACCATGTACCAGATGAGCTTTCGCTGCATATTGCCTGTCGGCTGAGGAACATCGACCTCGATCATCCGCAGCGGTTTAAAGGCAAATTCGAGATCCCAGATCGGTCGTCGGAGAACGACCTGTTTTGCAAGTTCCTGAAGCGTATTTGTCTTTGGCGTAAAGTTTGGCGTCCAGTCCAGATCGGGAATGCCCGTTACCACTTCGACGAGTGGCAGTGGTCCGTTGAACGTCTCGCCATCTTCAGTCGCCGAGGGTATGACCGTTAGTACACCAGGTGCGAGCGGGCGGATTCCCGCCGCATCTTGCGCGCACACAGAACCCGGAACCAGTGCGGTGGCGAAAGCAAGTAAGGTAACGATCAGCAAACGCAAGTACATAGCGACCCCGTTCGGCCCGAACACGTGTGGCGATAGAACACAAGTATAATTAGGGAAAATCGCTGGAGTCAACAATTTAGGCGGCCTGGCAAAAGATTGGTGACAAAGCGATAGTTCGGCGGTGATTGCGCCCGCAGAATCGGAATAACGGGCCTTTAATTCCGTTCGTTGCGACGCAAACTTGTTATTCCGATTCGAATTCTCGCCCCAGGGGGAACGCCCAGTTGCCCATGACTCGTTGGCGCGCGGCAAGCTGCTTGTTCATCGATAGCAACACGCGATGAGCCGAGCCGAGGAGCTCGACCGTGGAAGTAGTGCGCGGCGGGACTATAAAGATCGAAGAAACGAGAGCAGGCTGCCTAATTCGTCGGCGGTCAAGTCTCGATCGAGCTGATGCTTGTACTTGAGGAAAACTTCGTCCAGCGAAGCAGCTCGGTTGTCGTGAAAGTAGGGTCCGCGTTGCCCGACGCCGAGCAGTGTTGGTGGATTGAATTTGCGTTTTCCTTGCTTGTCGTCAATGCCGACATCATAGGTATCAGGAGTCGTATAAACGGGCGGTTTGTGGCAGTTAACGCATTGCAACTCGCGGAACAGCTCGCTGCCGCGCGCGACCACCTCCGTATCCTGCACACCGCGAACAAGATCTATCGAAGGAGGCGGCGCGAGCGTCTGGACGTAGGCAGCAAGTGCGGCGATTTGCTCGTCCGTAGGAGGCTCGTCGGCTTGCATGGTATGAGTTAGGGACTTATGGATCTGTGCCGTAAGCGTTTCCGCCGTTCCGGCCCATGCGAACGGTTCGGTGTTGGCACGGCCAAGCAGCGAGAGGACACGTTTTGGCGCTCCAAACGAAGCATCGCTGAAGTTATCGTTGAGCAATCCGTTTGTATGTCCGTCGGTGTGACAGCTATGACAACTCATCCAACTATCGTGGGACAGGTTGGCGTTGTAAAAGAGTCGCTCGCCGCGTTGCACTAACGAGAGCTCCGGTTGCTCCCCGAGCGAAATGTATTCAACGACTTCGCGCTCTTCGATATCGATGATTGAGATATCATCATCGAATGTGTTTGCGACATAGAGGAATCGCGAGTCACTATCCGCAATCACTGCGGTGGGTCGGCGACCGACATGAATCCGATACAAACTAAAGTCATCTTCCTTCCCAATCGCGATCTCACCAACTCCACCGAGTGACACCACCACCGCACCTTTTGATGTAAGTGTCAGCCCCGCGGGATCACCGGTCGCGCTACCAGCTTCACCCAGCGGATGCATGTGCGCACCTTCATACAAATCCGTGCCCGGCTGCAGGACGGCATCCAACTTTAGCCAACGGAGGTCGTTCGACATCAAAAGGCCCCAGTGGACGTCATTTCGAACGGTGTGAGCTAGTTCATTTAGCATCTGGTGCGCGACGATCAACATCTCGCCGTTAGGGCTGATTCCCATCCCTCGAATATTGTGCCCGGGAAACTCACGAATATGCGCCACGCTTTGTGTGGCCATATCTACGATCGCCAGTTTTCCTCCAAACGAATCAGCGACGATGAGCTGGTTGTTGCCCTTGACCAACAACTGTGATCTTGGCGCAAATGGCATATCGAGCACTTTTACAATCCGAGCCTTGCCGTCTTCGCACGTTGGCAGATTGACAAATGTTAGCTGACGAGGCCACAACGATGCGACGACGCATCGCGCACCGTCTGCCGTAATGGCCACACTGACGGGATACGGGCTGATAGACAATCGCTGTTTTACCTCAACATTTCGACCGTCGACTTCTAAGAACAGCAACTCGTGTTTGTATTCGTCGGTTGCCAGCAGTTGCGACTTCCCAGGAACTGGCTTGAGATCCGAGAACTGTGTCGCCAATTCTACTTCGCCGACAACCACTCTCGTCACGGTGTCAACCAGCGAGATCGTGCCCGTCATGCGATTCGCTGCAAATAGCGTGCGGCCATCGTCGGAAAGCACCAGGCTGATCGGCTGGCGAAGACGAGGCGTTTGTGTCTCTGCTGCACTTCCAGTCGACGTCGGAAGGCAAAGACCGCACAGCAGGTATGGCAGCGCCAGGCACCAACTTAATCTTGTCCGCATTTTCATCCTCAGTCCATTTCGACACCGACCGTGACCGAAGCGACAGCTTCCTTCGAACAACGGCTCGACGAACACGATCCGTTAAGATGCTCAAAACAGCCGCAATTATTGGCTTGGGCACCGCTTTCCGCCAGCTGTTCTCCCGTTGACCAACTCCACACGAACCGATTCTAACGAGCCACCGTGGGCTTCACCAAGATAACATGTGAGCTGACCGGAATGAACAGTGAAGCCCAAGTCCAAACGCCTGGTTGATCGGAACAATACGTGTGTCGGGCTGATTACTGTGCAAGTTTGATCAGCGCAGTGTCGTAAATTGCACAGTGTCTCGAATCATACGAAAGTCATTCGAGGGTGATTCACTGGTGGTGGTAAACTTTGCCTTGTGTAGGGTACAAGGAATACACCAGCGGCGACAAAGATGGCTTGTTTCACACGCCCTACGAGCAAAGTAGTACCACTACCGATTCGTTTAGCTCCTTGACTCGCTCATATGGGGTGTGGGATGATCTGAACTGGATCATTCGATTATGTAGTTCGGCTAACTTGTGCCATTTCCCGCGTCATGTCTAAGAAGTTACGCGTCTTGCTGATTGAGGATAACCTCAACGATGTCGATTTAGTTCGACAGACGTTGCGCGATGGGGCACCGAACGACTTCGACGTGATATCGGTACCACGCTTAGAGGAGGGGCTGCAACTGTTGCGTGAGCAACACTTCGATATCGCGTTGCTCGACCTCACGCTGCCAGATTCATTTGGGCTCGAAACTTATCATCGTCTGCGGACTGTTGCGGACGTGCCAGTCGTCGTGCTTTCGGGCAACACGAATGACGAGGTGGCATTGGAAGCACTGGAGCTTGGAGCCCAAGACTATCTGGTCAAGGGAACGGTATCGGGCGATCTCTTGGTGCGAATGTTGCGTTATTCGATCACTCGACATCGATTGATGAGTGAACTGCAGGAAAGCGAGCAGCGATTTCGCGTACTCTCGGAACAATTGCCCGCTTTGTTGTGGACCACCGACTGCCAGATGCGATTCACATCCTCGCGAGGCCGAGGGTTGCCGTCGAGACCGCTCGCGCCCGATCAAATCGTTGGGCAGTCCGTGAAAGACTTCTTTGCCACAAAGGGCCCCAAGGCTCCGCTGATCGCATTGCATGAAAAAGCGCTGGCCGGCGAGTCACAATCCGCGCCGTTTGATTCAGAGGGCCATTGGTATCATGCTCACGTCGAACCGTTGAAGAACGCCGTGGGTGGAATCATTGGAACCATTGGAGTGGCTGTCGACATTACGAGTGAACATAAGTTGAGACGCGATGTCGAGGCGGCTCATCGCATTCAGCAACACCTCTTACCGTCCGGCGAACCACTCATTCGCGGCTTCGAGGTCGCTGGCAGATGTTATCCTGCGGAACACTGTAGCGGCGACTTCTTCGACTACATTCCAATGAGCCGCGGTCGTTTTGCTGTCGTTTTAGCAGATGTCTCGGGGCACGGTTTCGGTCCCTCCATCCTTGCTGCTACGATTCGGTCCTATTTGCGAACTGCGGCAGTGCTAGGAAATCAGGTCCACGAAATGTTGGCACTGGGTAATCGCTTGCTAGTGAATGATGGCGATGCGAATCCATTTGCGAGTGTGTTCACCGTTAGCCTAGACTCGACTTCACGCTCGATTCAGTTCTCAAGTGCCGGGCACCCTGCGTATTTGGTTCGAAAGAACGGCGACGTCGAAAAGCTGGAAACGCCGTGCGTTCCTATTGGAGTTCGCGAGGACGAAGTCTTCCCGCTTTCCCGCCCCATAGGACTTGAACGCGGCGATATATTGCTCATTGCAAGCGACGGAGTCTTCGAGACCCGTCGCGCCGACAAGGAGTTCTTCGGTCTTGATCGTGCGGTTGCGGTCATCAATAAATATCGCTCGCATTCGCCTGCTGAGGTGGTTGAGCGCATTTACCAAGCAGCTTGCGAATTCGCTGGAACAACTCAATTGGATGACGACCTGACGGTTGTGATCGTGAAGGGCGTTACTCGACGACGGCCGCTCTTATCCGATTCGGATGGTACTTCGAGCTAACCCGATAGTGAGTCCGTTACGCGGGATGATGAGAGCTAGTCGTTGTCGAGCGAACTGAGCGGTTGCCGACGGCTCATTCAAGCGGCGGACGGTAATCGGGATGCCCTGGCGGAGCAACTAAACGCCTGGCCTTACTGCGTCCACCTTTCCAGATGTCGTACTGAGGATCGGCGTATTCCTCGAAGAAATCGTCAAGCTTCTTTGCCATCACACGCTGAATTTCGGCAACGGATGGCTGGCCGAACAGATTGAATCGTTCATGTGGGTCGCTCTTCATGTCGTACAATTCCGTCGGACCGGCTGGTGATTGGCGAGCAACATACTTCCAGTCTTCGGTTCGCACCGAACGGCAACTCTCCATTTCGTAGTACATTGCCGTCTCCCAGTCGATCTCCTCGCCATGCAGAACCGCGGCAAAGCTCCGTCCCGGCAGTTTTGGCTTGGTCGGAATACGATCTTTCAGATCCAGATGGTCGAGCAGGCTTGGCAGCAGGTCGTAGTTGCTGACGAGGATGTCCGCTTTGCCGGGTTTGATACCCTTTGGGTGGCGAATGATCAGCGGAACCTGCATCATCAAATCATGAGCGGCGATCGGTCGCGTATGATCTCCCATCCCAAAGAAGCCGTTCTGGCCACCCATCCAACCCTGGTCGCCTGCAAAGATCACAACCGTGTCGTCGTCGAGCCCATGCTTCTTGAGCGCGTCCATCACGGTACCAACGCCATCGTCGACGGCACTCACTTCGGCTGCTACGCGACGAATACTAACTAGGTTGTTGTGGTAGTCCTTATTGTTGTACTGCCAGGGATGAATCGTATCCCGCGGAAACGAGGGCAAGAATTTGTCTGCGTAATACTCCGCGTGCCGATTCCGTGCCGGTTCAAGCAACAACGGCCCCAAGCAATACGGTCCGTTGTAAGGTAGGTACAAAAAGAAGGGCTGATCGCCATCTTTGTTCTGTTCGATAAAGTTGACTGCGTGCTCGGTCCACAATTCTGTCATGTACTTTGGTGTCTTTTTAATTTCGCCTTCTTCAATGATCAGGTCGTCATAGAAGTTGTGCGTGCTGCCTCGAACCATCGTGATCCAATACGAGAAGCCATCTTGCGGTGTCATGTTTGCACCCAGATGCCATTTGCCACTCAGCCCACAGACATAGCCCTCGGAGTGCAGAATCCGCGGCAACGTCTCAAACTCACTCAGTGTGTAGTAGGCCTCGGGTCCTACCATGTACTTGTTATCAAGGAAGGAATGCAGGCCGTGTTGCGACGGCATCAGACCCGTCAAGTAAGTCGCTCGTGTTGGTGAGCATACGGGGTTGCTGCTCATCGCGCGATTGAACTGCACTCCTTCTGCGGCGAGACGATCGATGTTAGGCGTCCGAATGTCTTGATTGCCGTAGCAGCCAAGTGTCCAGGCCCCGTGATTGTCGGTCAAGATGAAGACTACATTGGGCCGCTTCGCTTCCAGTTGCGCCGGTCCCATGAAAAGATTGAACAATCCAAGGGTAACGGCCAAAAACTGTGTGAGTCTCATGCGTTAATCCTTCGAGTAACTGTGAGCGTCGGATCTCATTCGCGGGACCATTGAGTATACATACCCTAGTCGAGCAGTGTGGGCCGTGAGGCGATGCAATAGTCGCAAAATGCACATGGATTCGGCTTCTGAGCGATTCGTGGTTCGGGCGACTTAACCTGCCCGATCGAAATCGTTTCGATTAGGTCGAGTTTGTGGGCGGAGGCGTCCAGGCATCACAGAATGTGTCGGTCGTGACGGCTGGCGCGAGAATCTTCGAGACACGATGGTTCGACGTCCGATCTGTAGGTGTGCAATCCCTTAAAAGCCGACTTACCTCGATGAAATCTCCATGAATCACCAAGCGCGTGAAGCATACATCGAAGATCAAATCTTGACAGCGACGCCCCAAAAGCTGCGCTTAATGCTGATTGAAGGGGCAATCCGCTTTGCGAAGAGAACGCTTCTTCATTGGGAGAATCGCGACAACGAACAAGCCCTAGAATCGATCATTCGTTGCCGCAACATTGTGTCGGAGCTGCTGTCATCGATCCGAGTCGACGAATCCGAACTGACGAAACAGGTTGCGAGCTTGTACTTGTTCGTATTTCAACATCTCACGGAAGCTCAATTGCGACGAGATGTGAAGCTGGTTGAAGAGTCCATCGGTATCCTGGAAATCGAACGCGAAACCTGGCGGCAGCTTTGCGAAGAGATGCCGACTGCGCCCGTTCCCACCGTCGAGCACTTGGCCGCCGGGCCGCAAGAAATCATTGCCCCAATGGTGGCCTACTCGGATTCCGATTTGCCGAGTGGAAGCATCAACTTGGATGCGTAGGTCGGATCAAATCCGCGCGGGAAATCTTACGTCGCTTGGCGACGTTGTCACTCTCGGTTAAGCTCGACGGCTGAGCTGTTCAAATCCCCAGATTGCGAGTGAACGGACGATCGACGATGACCGACAAGACTCAGTTCCAAATCATTCCCGGAAGCGATGATCTGGCAAAGATCGAACGCGATCTGCGTTTTCATCCTGCCAGTACGGCGAACCCAGCGACGCTGACGCGAGTTGATATCGAAAGCTTCAATCGAGATGGCTACTTGAAGGGACTGCCCATCTTCGACTCTGTCGAGATTGCAGAGATTCGAGCGTACTTCGACGGTTTGTTGTCGCAGGCATTGGCGAGCGGCGCTGATAGCTATTCAATTAGCAGCGCTCATCTCAAACATGGCCGCGTGTACGATATTCTCTGTCATCCGCGAATCGTTGCGTTGGTCAAGGACTTGCTTGGCGATGACGTTATCGGTTGGGGCACACACTTCTTTTGCAAGATGCCTCACGATGGAAAGCGAGTTGCGTGGCATCAGGATGCTAGTTACTGGCCACTAGATCGTTCGAAGACTGTGACGGTGTGGCTCGCCATCGACGATGCCGACATTGCAAACGGCTGTATGCAGTTCCTCGCCGGTTCACACGAATTTGGTCACCTTACCTATCGACCGAGCAGCCCTGAAGAACACAATGTTCTGGACCAGACGGTCGAGAACGCCGAACAGTACGGTACGCCTGTGGTTGATGACCTTCGCGCGGGTGAGGTATCGATTCACTCGGACTTGTTGTTGCATGGCTCTGAAGCGAACGACTCTGGCCGCCGGCGTTGTGGGTTGACGCTGAGATACTGTTCTGCTGATGTGCGGGCTGGTTTGGATTGGAACCAAAAAGGTGTCGTGCTTTGCGGGAGTGATCCGAGCGGTCATTGGGCGAACCCGAAGCGACCCGCGATCGATTGATCGCTTCCTAACAATCGTTCTTTTAGGTGCAGAGTTGAATCGAGATTGCCTGGATCACAAGTTGTCGCAAGATGAGCGAGCATTCTTTCTCGCCAATGGGTATTTGGTCGTTCCCGATGCACTGACTGCCTCGCAGGTCAATCGTTTGATAGCGGTCGTCGATCGCATCGACACGCGTGAGCGGAATGCGGATCATCAGGGCAAGTTGCTTTCCGTTTCCAACGTCATACACGAAGACGATGCGATGGTTGATCTTGTGACCCAGGCAACCGTGCTGCCTAAAGTGTGGGACATCCTAGGGTGGAACATTTACCTTTATCACTCTCATATCGATGTTACCCCCAGCGAAAACGCAGATCGACAAAACTGGAGTGTCGCGTGGCATCAGGACAGCATGCGTGTAAACGACGAGATCGAGTCGAATCCGCGCCCGCGTCTGTCCTTAAAGGTTGGATATTATTTGACCGATGTCAGCGAGGCGCACCACGGCAACACGTTGATTCTTCCCGGTTCTCATCTACAGAACGAACTCGACTGTCCTCAGGACGGACGCTCAAACCCTACCGGCGCGGAACCTGTGTGTGTAACTCCCGGTTCCGCATTGATCATTGACCGCCGTATTTGGCACTCGCGCAGCGCAAACACTTCCGGCATGACGCGTAAAGTGATCTGGTACGGATACAGCTACCGCTGGATGCGACCGAAAGACGCCATGACGGTCACTCATCTTTATCCCAAACTCGATGCGATCCAGCGGCAATTACTCGGCGACAAAACATCGGCGAACGGCATGTACGATCCGACTGAAGAAGACGTTCCGCTCAGATCTTGGCTTCGCGAACACGATCCGTCGGCGGCCACCGGTTCGCCGCACGGTCATGCCGAGGCTCGCCCCCCAGCGATGGTGCGCGGCAGGAATTCCGGGCGGAATTGAATGGCCATGGTATTCGTTTTCCAAGTGATCAACTCGGCGAGCAGACTGCGGAAGCGCTGGTCAGTTGGCTCGGTCCAGAGTTGCTGTCTTGGACTCGCCACTCGGAGAAAGACGTACGCAATTACGCCAGCACACCGCGCACGACGCCCCCATGCACGTCCGTCAATCGATACCTTCGACCTTGATGTTTGAACGTCAACCGTTCGTGGTCGATGCCAAGCAGGTGCAGCACCGTGGCTTGAAAATCATGGACATGGACCGGGTCCTCGGCGACGTTCATCGCAAGATCGTCGGACTCGCCATAGGTGATGCCGCTCTTGACGCCGCCACCCGCCATCCACAGCGTAAAAGCGTAGGGATGATGATCGCGACCCCAGCGGGGACGGTTATTGATATCGCCCTGGATAAAGGGCGTACGACCAAACTCGCCGCCCCAGATGACGAGCGTGTCCTCCAACATGCCTCGTTGCTTCAAGTCACGCACGAGTGCCGCCGAAGGCTGGTCGGTGTCGCGACATTGGTTATAAAGTTCCGTCGTGAGGCTGTTGTGTTGGTCCCAACCTGCATGCATCAACTGCACAAATGGCACGCCTCGTTCGGCGAGCCGCCGGGCCATCAAGCAGTTGTACGCAAATGTCCCGCGTTCCTTCACGCTCGGTCCGTACATCTCCAGGATGTGCGCCGGTTCTTGCGAAATGTCGGTCAGTTCCGGCACACTGGCTTGCATCTTGTATGCCATCTCGTACTGCGATATCCGCGTTGCAATCTCTGGATCGCCGAACTCACGGTATTGCATCTCGTTGAGCTTTGCCAGATCGTCGAGCAACCCGCGGCGCACCTCGCGACTCATTCCATCAGGGCTCGACAAATAGAGAACGGGATCACCGCCCCCGCGGAACTGCACACCCTGGAACCGTGACGGCAGGAAGCCGCTGCCCCAGTAGAAATCGTAGAAGATTTGACCGCAAGAAGTATCTTTGCTGATCGACGTCATCACGGTGAACGCGGGCAGTTCGTCCGTCTCGCTTCCCAGCCCATACGTTAACCAAGCGCCCATAGACGGGCGGCCAGGCATCTCGGAACCGGTGAGAAAGAACGTGATCGCCGGAGCATGGTTGACGGCCTCTGTATGCATGCTTTTGATGAAACACAAATCGTCCGCGACCCTCGCGGTATATGGCATGAAGTCACTGACCCATGCTCCGCTCTGGCCATACTGATGAAAGGGTTCCACGGGCGCCAGCATTAACTTGCCGCTGGCGTTGCCGGTCATCGTGCTAAACCGTTTCCCCGCTAGATACGAATCAGGGACTGGTTGCCCGTGCATGGCTTGAAGAGCCGGCTTGTAGTCGAACAGATCGGCGTGCGTAGGAGCCCCGTTCATGAACAGGTAGATAACGCGCTTTGCCTTTGGTGCGAAGTGCGGCACTGTGGGCAAGCCGCCAAATCGTTCGCTGCTGGCATAACGGTTCGCCGCCTGCGCGCCGCGATTTAACAGCGATGCCATTGCGGCCGTGCCAATTCCAACCGCACTCTGACCAAAGAATTGGCGGCGCGTCAATGAACGTCGAACATCAAACGTCGAACTTCCAACGCCGAAGTTACAGTCGGGGAACGCGTTTCGTGGAGAATTTGTCATCTCGCTGTTCTCTCTGCCTCTCCTTCTATGTTCAATGTTGGATGTTCGACGTTGCGTGGGCCCGCCACTACTTTGTCAATGCCTCATCTAAATTCAAAAGCAACGAGCACAATGCAGTATAGGCCGCGTGTTCGATGACATCGTGCTGTTCATCGCGCGGCGATTCCCCGACCGCGAGCAGTTGCTGCGCTTGGTTGGGAGCAGCGGCATATCGAGCTTTCAAATCCGTCAGCCGAGCGAGCAGAACAGTGCTTTCGACAGCGGTCGGTTTGCGTGACGTAGCCAGTCGAAATGCAGTCTCGATGCATATCACGTCTTGATCGGACGAAGTCATTGCGCGCTGAGCCAACAAGCGAGCTGCTTCCACGTACATAACGTCGTTCAACGTCGTCAAGGCGTGTAAAGGTGTGTTCGTTCGCGAATCTTTGACCGAGCAGGTCTGGCGCTTTGCCGAATCGAAGAACATCGTCGGTCCCACGATTCGACGCCAGAAAGTGTACAGACTACGGCGATAGAGGTCCTCACCATGACCTTGTTGGTACGTCTTCTTGCCGAAGGTTGCCTCCGCCCAGACACCAGGAGGTTGATACGGATTCACCGCTGGTCCTCCTAGCTTGTCGACCAATAGCCCGCTGGTGGCAAGAGCGTGGTCACGGATCATCCACGCGGGCATGCGAAGTCGAGTGCCTCGCGCCAGGAATCGGTTATCGGGGTCCGCTTCTAGCAACTGTGGAGCGACGTGGGCCGTTTGCTGATAAGTCTCGCTTGTTACGATCGTCTTACACAACCGCTTAACGTCCCAGCCGCTATCCACAAAGTCCGTCGCGAGCCAATCCAGTAACTCCGGGTGAGTCGGTCGCTCGCCTTGCTCGCCAAAGTCTTCCGTCGTTTTCACCAAACCCGTACCAAAGAACATCTGCCAAAAACGGTTGACCGTCACACGCGCCGTCAGCGGATGGGAACGATTAACAAGCCAACGAGCGAGAGCCAGGCGATTCTTCGGCGTATCGGGGGGCAATGCGGGGAAGATCGCTTGCACATTTGCGGACACTTCTTCCCCGGGCTGATTATACAGCCCCTTATCAAGCATGAAGGTTTTGCGTGGCTCTTCCATGTCCTGCATGATCATTACACGAGCAACGGAGCCTTGGATCCGATTGCGACGGCCGATCACTTCGCGAAGCTTTGTCAGTCGCGACGCATACTCGGGCGTTTGCTCTTCGAAGTGTTTCGCAATCGCTGCCAGTTGTGAGTCGTTGCGGGAAGCCGACTGCACCTTCAAGGCCTTGCTTACCTCTTCAGGCAACTTCTCCACCTGTTGAGACGCGGTGTCGGAATCGCCAGTTGATCGAGTGAACAGCGAACTCTCTTCGACGTCGATCTCCATTCCCAGCGTGTTGATCTCGCCAGACGCTTCGGCCAATTGTGTTCGTTGTTCATCAGTTGGAGCTTCGATGACGGGTGCTGTTTGCGGATCACCCCCACCGCCGGTAACGGGCGTCCGATTAAAGAACGCAAAGAATTGATAGTATTCACGACGCGTTAGCGGGTCGAATTTGTGATCGTGACAGCGTGAGCATTGCAGCGTGAGCCCCATCCAGACAGTTCCCACAGTCTCCATTTGGTCGAAGATATACTCGATGCGATTTTCTTCGGCGATACGTCCGCCTTCGCCATTGATCATGTGGTTGCGGCAGAAACCTGTCGCTAATTGTTGCTCGAAGGTGGCGTCGGGCAGCAAGTCGCCCGCGATCTGCCAAACGGTGAATTCGTCGAAGGGCAGATTCTCATTGAAGGCTTTCACCACCCAATCTCGCCACGGCCACATCGTTCGCTCGCGATCGCCTTGATAGCCGTTTGTATCCGCGTACCGCGCGGCGTCCAGCCAGTCCCATGCCATCCTCTCGCCGTAGTGACGTGAGGCGAGCAGTCGGTCCACGACTTTCTCAAACGCTTCTTCCGAATCGTCAGCCAGAAACGAGTCGATCTCGACCAGTGTTGGCGGTAGTCCGGTCAGATCGAGCGTGACACGACGAAGAAGTCGTTCTTTCGTTGCTCTGGGAGACGGCTCCAGTCCTTCGCGCAGTAGCTTCGCACGGATGAAGCGATCGATCTCGTGACCTTGATCCTTCGTACCTGCTTCCACGACTTTCATGGTGGGGACGGAGGGACGAAGCAACGGTTGAAAAGACCAGTGACCTTCCCAAGATGCTCCGGATTCGACCCATCGCCGGAGAAGTTCGATTTGTTGTGAAGTGAGCGTCCGCTGCGAATCCGGTGGCGGCATCCGTTCATCGGGATCATTCGTGACGATGCGGCGGATCAACTCGCTCGCTTGCGGTTCGTGCGGCAAGACGATGGCCAACTCGCCGGTGTTCTGAAACAGCCCTTCCTTCGTATCCAGTCTCAAGTCTGCTTCGCGAGTCTTTTCGTCCGGCCCATGGCAGTGATAGCAGTTGTCGCTAAGAAGCGGTCGGATGTCTCTCGCAAAATCGATTTCTTCCGCGGCACTTGCCAAATGCGACAACAGGACTAGCGACATGAAAAAAAACATTGAGAGGCGAGGCATGAAGACGATCCGGCGTGAGTTTGGCGGGTGAGCCCTTAATTCTAATTGCTTCGTGAACTCTTGGCACCGTTCAAGCCTAGACGCGCGAGACGAGCCGTCGAGCGGCTGCCACTTGGTCCAGCGCCTGGCATTCTCCGAAATAACGCCCAAGCTTTGGCCACAACGCCACAGAGGTAGCCCCGAACCAGACGTGATAACTGGAAAAATCTGCACTATCCCGTTCATCACTGGCTGATATACTGTTTTCAAACAGTTGTTTCAATCATCCGTTTTACGGTTTACTCCCAATGGACGGTGCGCGCGAAAAAATCATCGACGCTGCGGGTCGCGTTTTTGCGGAACGAGGTTACAAATCTGCAACCGTTCGGCAAATATGCCACGCCGCCGAAGCGAACGTGGCGGCGGTCAACTACTACTTTGGCGATAAGGGGCAGCTTTACTTGGAAACCGTAAAACAGGCCCATCGCCGTCTGTCCGATCAGTTTCCCCTTCCACTCTGGCCGACCGACACCTCGCCGGCACAGAAACTCAAGGGATTTATTGGTGCCATGTTGGCTCGCATGATCGGGGGCAAAGCAACTCGTTGGGAACAGCAGTTGATGCTTCGCGAAGTCTTGCACCCCACGAGCGCTTGTCGCGAGCTTGTCGAGGAATACTTTCGTCCGCAACTGGAACTGCTATTGGGCATTATCGGCGAGTTGCGGCCAGCCGGCACAAGTGCCCAGCGACAGCGTCAAATGGCATTCAGCATCATTGGTCAGTGCCTCTTTTATCGGATTGCCGGAGACATCGTCGACATGATGACGCCGGACGAAGATCAAGACAGCTTTACGATTGAGCAACTGTCTGAGCATATCACAGTATTCTCATTGGCGGCGATTTCTGGACCTTCCCAAATTGATGGGAGAGCCAATACTGCCCGTCGGTCGGCGACCACCGCCGTATCAGAGACTCGTCTCGCAAATGGTTCCTACTAAACGTGCACCGATTTTGGATCGGAGTTTACTTCGTGAAGCGTGATTCTCTTTCTGGACAGATCGTGAGCTTTGTCATCTCGGCGCTAATCGTATTGGCGGGCGTTATTGGCTTTCGGACCTTGATTTACAAGCCCGATGTTCAAGCCAGTGCAAAGGCGGAGCCAACGAAACCACTTGTTCATACGGAAGCGATTCGGGCTCACGAGGGCAGCTTGGACATCGCGGTCGATGGCATCGTGGCACCGTTCCGCGAGATTGAAGTGGCGGCGGAAGTGGCCGGCAAGGTGGTCTTCAAAGATGAAGCCTGTAATGGAGGCCGATTCGTCACACGAGGTACGCGACTTCTCAAGGTCGATCCCAGAGATTACGACCTTGCAGTGCGGCGTCTGGAAAACCAACTCGAACAGGCGGACGCAAATATAGAAGAGCTGCAGGTAGAGATCTCTAATACCAACGAACTCATCAAACTCGCCGAAGATCAAGTGAAGCTCGAACAGAACGAAGTTGCTCGATTGGCCGGCTTGATCCAGGAGAAGATCGTGACCGATTCGACGTTGGACCGAGCGAAACAAGTCGAGTTAACGGCACGAAATAACCTGGTGCAACTCCGCAACCAGCTTCAGCTGCTGAATACTCGCCAGCGGCGATTACAGAGCGCTCGTGAATTGGTTGTCACCGATTTGGAAAAAGCCAAACTCGACTTGGAGCGTACAGAAATCCTGGCAGCCGTCGATGGCGTGGTCATCGAGGATCTTGTCGAGCGAGATTCATTCGTACAAAAGGGATCGCCAGTCTTCACGATCGAAGATACTTCGGCGGTGGAAGTGAAATGCCGTTTGAAAATGGAAGAGCTGTACTGGGTCTGGCGTCAGGCGGGACATGATTTCAAAAGTCTGAATGGCGATAGCGCGGGCTACTCGATCCCGCACATTCCGGTTACGGTCCGCTACCAACTCGCGGATCGCAAGGGAACACTCTACGAATGGCAAGGTGTGCTATCCCGCTTCGACGGTATTGGCCTAGACGAGCAGACTCGCACCGTTCCTTGCCGCGTGCTCGTCGATAAACCGCGTGACGTAAAAGTCATTAACAAAACAAATGGTGCAGCGAACAAAGCCGATCGAGTCCCTGCGTCCGAAGGTGGTCTGCCAGCGCTGGTTCGGGGGATGTACGTCACGGTGACATTTCACGTCGATCAGCCGAGTCTTCTGCTGCTAATCCCTGAACGCGCCGTCCAACCAGGCAAAGCGGTGTGGCTCGTCAGCGATGGCCAATTGAACGAAAGACGCGGGCTGGATCTTATCGAGTTGATTCGGATCCAGGATGTTCATGGCGACGAGCAAGCGTTTTGGCTGGTCGAAGCCTCAGCCGCGCAACTCGCGGCCGGAGAGCGAGTCGTCGTTCCTCCCTTCGGTGCCCTTCGAGATCAAGAGGCGGTGCGGGAGGAAGCTTCGCGATGAAAGCTGCCATCCGTTGGGCAACTCAGAACTCACCCGCCATGAACACGTTGATGGTAGCCGTGATGTTTGTCGGCTTCGTCAGTATGTTCTTGATGCGACGCGAGGTTTTTCCAGAGTTCGATCTGGAGATTGTACTGATCAGCGTGCCCTATCCCGGGGCCAGCCCCAGTGAAGTCGAGGAGGGGATCTGCCAGAAACTCGAAGAAGCCGTGCGATCGATCAACGGCATCAAGAAGCAAACCGCCGTGGCACAAGAGGGTGGTGGGCATTTGGTGTTAGAGCTCGAAAATAATGTCTCCAACGTCCAAAAAATCCTGAGCGACATTCGCTCTGAAGTAGATCGCATCCCCAGTTTTCCCGAGTTGGCCGAAGACCCCGAAGTTCAGCAGATCACGCTACGTCAGGTTGCCATTCGCGTGGGTCTGCTCGGGCCCAATATCAAGACTCCCGATTCTGAATTGGCGCTGCGGGAAGTTGCGGAACGCGTGCGTACCGAATTATTGTTGTTGCCCACTGTTTCGCAAGCCAATTTGATCGGCGTACGCGACTATCAAATTGACATCGAAGTCTCGGAGGATACGTTGCGAAAGTATGGTCTGACATTGCAACAAGTCGGTCAGATCATTCGTCGCGAAAACATCGAGATTCCCGGCGGCAGCATGAAGACTGAATCGCAGGAAGTATTATTGCGAGGCAAAAACAAGCGTTTGCTCGGCGAAGAAATCGCGAACATTCCGCTGGTCACGACACCGGATGGTGTCGTGTTGACGGTAGGAGAAATCGGGAACGTAAAAGACGAGTTCACGGACGACTCGGCAATCAACTTGATCAATGGACGTCCGGGCTTGGTAATCTCGATCGATCGGACGGCGACGGAAGACTTGTTGGCGATTGTTGATGACGTACACGCTTATGTCGACTCAACAGAATTGCCTCCCGGCTACGAATTGACGACGTGGCAGGACAGCGGAGTCGACGTTCGCGACCGCATCAATCTTCTTCGAAGAAACGGAATTCAAGGACTTATTCTAGTCTTCCTGGTGCTCGCGGTGTTTCTGGATCTTCGCCTTGCGTTTTGGGTTGCGTTGGGAATTCCGATTTCTGTGCTCGGTGCATGTGCGATGTTGCTATACGTCGGCGCTACACTGAATATGATTTCGCTGTTCGCATTCTTGCTGGCATTGGGCATTGTCGTCGATGATGCCATCGTTATCGGCGAGAATATCTATGCTCACCGACAGCAGGGCAAAGATTACGCGACGGCTGCGGTCGAAGGCGCCCACGAAGTGTTACCATCCGTCTCGGCTTCAGTAACAACGACCATCATTGCCTTTGTACCGCTGTTCTATGTGTCGGGCGTGATGGGGAAATTCATTGCCGTCCTGCCGCTCGCGGTTATAGCGATGTTAGCGATCTCGTTGGCCGAGAGCACTTTCATCCTGCCGTGCCATCTGGCTCATCGCGACAACCTGTTTATCACCGTGTTGAGCTATCTCCTGTATCCGTTTCGATTGCTCGGCTGGTTGATTCACGTTGTGCAAGGGTTTGTCGCTCGCGCTCTCGAATTTGTCATCCAACGAATTTACATGCCGGCTTTGCACTGGGCGACGGCGAATCCGGCGATCATGCTCAGTTCGGCATTTTCGATTTTTGTCGTGACGTTGGCGTTTGTGCCTGCTGGGATTACACCCTGGCTGATCTTTCCAAAACTCGACAGCAATTGGATCGAAGCGAAAGTTACCTTCCCCGACGGCACGCCGAGCACGGTCACGGATCTGGCAACACGTCAGATTGAAGAGGCCTTCAATCGTATCAACGACGAGTGGTCGGCGAAGGGAATGCCGCTGAAGCGACTCGTACATCGGGCTGTCGGTCAAGTCGTTGCGCCGGGAGCGTTGGGGCCTGATTCGCGGACGGATGGCAGCCACGTCGGCATGGTCTTTATCGAGCTGCAAGACACTTCGACCCGTGACATCACGAGCGAAGAGATTCTGAGTGAGTGGCGTCGCGAGACAGGCGAGTTGGCTGGCGTCGACACATTGATCTTCGGCACGCCCGAGATGGGACCGGGCGGCGCACCCATCGAGTTCAAACTGCTTGCACCGACTGAACACATGTCCGAACTCGAAGCAGCCGTTGAAGCTTGCAAGACCGAACTTGCCGACGCGGCTCGCTATCCGGGAGTCGTCGATATTCGGGACGACTCGCGACCCGGCAAACTTGAATATCAATTGAATGTTAAGGAGAGCGCTCTCGCGATGGGCATCACGGCCGGCGATCTCGCCGAGACCGTACGCGCTACCTACTACGGCGAAGAAGTAATGCGGCTACAACGCGGTCGACACGAGGTCAAGCTCATGGTGCGCTACCCGGAAGCCGACCGTCGCTCCCTAGCCGGATTTGATGATATTCGCGTGCGGGGCTCGGACGGAGCAGAGCGGCCGTTGACAGAACTAGCAGACGTCCGCGTCCAGCGAGGATACAGCGAAATCAATCGCGTCGATCAACTTCGCTCGATTACGATCACCGGCGATATTAAAGAGAAGGAGGGCAATGCACGCGAAAGTGTCGCCAGGTTCCGCGCCGAGTTCGAGCCTAAGTTGGCAGCCCAGTTCCCAAATGTTCGAGTCCGATGGGAGGGTCAAGCCGAGCAATCGAGCGACTCGATGCGCAGCCTCTTTCTCGGTTTCATCGTGGCATTGCTGGCGATGTACGTGCTGTTAACGATGGAGTTTCGTTCCTACTTTCAGCCGCTGGTTGTGCTCGCAATCATTCCTTTCGGGTTGGTAGGCGCACTCTGGGGACACGCTGCTCTCGGTTTGCCGTTGACGATGTTCAGCCTATTTGGGCTCGTGGCCTTGGCGGGCGTTGTCGTCAACGACTCGATCGTCTTGATGGACTTCATCAACCACGAAATCAAAGCGGGCGCTCGTGTGCAGGAAGCCATTATTGCAGCGGGAACGCGACGATTTCGCCCGGTTGTGTTGACCTCGCTGACCACGGTGGCTGGACTGACACCGATCTTGCTCGAAACATCATTTCAGGCCCAAGTGTTAATTCCGATGGCAGCGAGTCTATGCTTCGGCTTGATACTCGGGACGGTACTTGTGCTGTTCCTAGTTCCGGTGGTTTTCTCGCTCTATGGACGCATGATCCTCGGTGCCTCGTTCAACCGGCCCATCGATGAGGTTCTTCCCATGCTATCCGAGAGCGTGGTTGCTCAACCGGTGATCGCCGAGCCCAGCGATGAGAAAGACCAAGAAGCGGTTTGCCCGTAGCGAGTCAGCTGCGACGGCGAGCCAGACAGAAGGTTTACGGGCTTCCAAAAATGCTTCCGCGAAAAGCGGGTTGTCAGGGATGACTGCCGACTTTCATTCGTGTTAGATTGAATCGAGTAATGGGCGTTCCACGCCCTAAGTGCCCCGCACCGGCCACGGTATTGGAAATGAAAATCACGCGAATCGTTATTCCCAACTTCCAACAGTTTCGCGAATTCGATCTATCTCTCACCGATCCGACTACGGGTGAGCCGCTTGACCGAGTGTGTTTCATTGGAAGAAACGGGACGGGTAAGACGACGCTGTTGCGATTAGTTTTCGACTTGCTGGGTGGGGTTGTGAATCGCCCGTCACAGTTTCTTCGTGAAAGAGGACTCCGCGGCGATCTCGGGGTGTCAGGGCTCGTGAGTGAAGAATCTGGCGCCCGCCCTGGAGACCATCAAGTCTTGGTGGCGCTTAAGGTGCTGACGAACTTTCGACCGTTCTGGGTGTGCAGCACGAGGCGAGGCGAGATCGTCTTATGCGGCGAAAGTATCGAAGGTGATGATTGGAATCGTGTCGAAGTTTTCCGGCACCGGATTTCGGGCCTCGAAGAAAAGGGATTGACCGAACAATTGTCCTGGACCGCGACCGGGGGTGCTCTCTTCATGATAGCGCCCCCAGACGGTACGACCCTGATCACGCAAGGCAAGGCCTTACCAGATACAAACCTGAACAATGCATTGCGGCTGTTTAAGGAGTTCCCGGTGTTCCACGAGGTGAGCGTCGAACACATTGCTCCCTTCTGGAACGTATTGATCTACCATCTCAAGAAACGCGAAGAGGATTGGCAAACATTCTTGCAACAACGCGAAAATCGTCAAAAATCCGTGCAAGAAGCTGAGGAAGAGTTTGCCAGGAATCATCCTGAGATTCTGGTAGAACTTGCCGAACTTTGGAACACGATACTCGCAGCTGCTGGTCTAGAGTTCGACTACGAGTCGGCAAAGAAGCCAGTCCAGTTGAGTGAGAACCTAGAGGCGTTTGTTCGTGTCGCTTCGTCCGGTCAGCCCATCAACTACAACGCCCTGAGCACGGGCATACGTAATTTTATTTTTCGTATCGGCCACATTTATTCGCTTTACTTCGGTCGTCAGATCAAACGAGGAGTGTTGCTGCTGGACGAGCCGGAGAACAGCCTCTATCCAGACTTTCTGTACGACTTGATGTCCGTTTATTGGCGGATAATTTGCAACACACAATTCTTTACGGCGACTCACAGTCCCATCATTGCCGCTCAATTCCGCCCCGAAGAGCGCGTCATCTTAGACTTCGATGACGCGGCTTACGTCGTCCCGCATCGTGGAGTCACTCCGATTGGCGACGATCCCAATGATATGTTGAACAAAGACTTTGAAGTCCGTAGTCTGTACGGTAAGGAGGGAATAGAGAATTGGGAGCGTTTTCTTCAACTGCGCCGCGAGATTCCTGCGGTCACGGACCCACAGCAGAAGCAACACCTGATCCAGGAGTATATGCGGATCGGTAACGCGTATAACTTTGCTCCAGATGCGATATCTTAGTAAGACGTTAGATTCCAGGGTGATCGCCTCCGACTGGAAATACCCATCCGACGCGCGCGCAATCCGTCAGGAACTAATTCGTGAGCAAAGAGGGTTTTGTGCCTACTCGGAGCGATTTATTCAGGCAACCGATAGCTGCGACGTTGAACACTTCGACCCTCGGCTAAAGTACAAAGTTGGGGATGATTACTGGAACTGGTATGCAGTTCTGCACTGGATGAACAGTCATAAGGCGAGAAACATCGAACCGTTCCTGCCGCTGCTCAATCCGTTCTCACCTGAGTTGCCAAGCCGAATTTGCTACGAAGCAGGACAGTTTGTAGAAGCGAACAGGGACGATATCGAAGCCAAAAACTTGATCCGCTATTTAGGCTGGAACGGACCGGAACTCGCGCAAGACCGGTCTCGGCATGTTCGCCGCGTTCGCGAGTTGAGAAGCTTCTTTGCCACTGACCGCGAGTTTCTCGATTACTTGTGCGATGATCCAATGTCGAAGAGCTTTATAACGGCACTGGAAGCCGAGATGGACATTTCGATAAAGTGACAAGTTGTTACCCAACTACTGCTCGCACAGGATCTCGCTGAGTACTCGTCCGCCGATATCTGTCAGTCGGTGATCTCGACTTTGGAATCGAAACGTCAGTTGCTCGTGATCGATGCCAAGACATCGCAGGATTGTTGCCTGTAGGTCATGGACGTGAACGGGGTCCTCGGTGACGTTGTACGAAAAGTCGTCCGTCGCGCCGTAGGTCAGTCCTGGCTTCACGCCACCTCCGGACAGCCAGATCGAAAAGCAACGCGGGTGGTGGTCGCGACCATAGTCATTGGCGGCGAGATCGCCTTGGCAGAAAACGGTTCGTCCGAATTCACCCGCCCAGACGATCAGCGTGTCCTTCAACAGCCCGCGTTGCTTGAGATCTTGCACGAGTGCGGCGGAGGCCTGATCCGTCTCACGGCATTTGACTTTGAGACGACTGACGATACTCGTGTGATGATCCCAGCCGCGATGATACAGTTGGACAAAACGAACGCCTTGTTCGACCAATCGTCGCGCGAGCAAACAATTGGCGGCATACGTTCCCGGTTGTTTGGCGTCTTCTCCGTACATCTCGAAGGTGTGCTCTGGTTCTTCCGCCAGATTGGCAATGCGTGGGAGAGAATCCTGCATTCGGTAAGCTAACTCGAACTGAGCGATTCTCGCGTCGATCTCCGCGTCGCCCGTCGTCTCCGATTGAAGTCGATTCAGCGCACTGAGACTATCGAGCATCCGTCGTCGAATCTCTCGCGTGATGCCTGCTGGGTTATTGAGGTACAAGACCGGATCGCCCTGGCCCCGAAACTTCACACCCTGATGCTGAGACGGTAGAAATCCAGATCCCCACAACCGACCGAACAATGGCTGATCGCCAGGAATGCCACCCGACAGCAAGACGACGAAGGCAGGAAGATCGGTGTTCTCGCTACCCAAGCCATAACTTATCCACGAGCCGATACTGGGCCGCCCTGGTTGTTCCGTACCGGTGTGAATCATCGTGATCGCGGGGTCATGGTTAATCGCTTCGGTATACATCGAACGTACGATGCACAGATCATCAACGACGTGGCTCATGTGTGGCAGGAGTTCACTTAGCGCCGTGCCCGACTCGCCGTATCTCGCAAACTGAAAGGGCGAAGCCGTCACCGGCAACGATGCTTGTTCAGAAGTCATTGTCGTTAGCCGCTGTCCCATACGGATCGCCGCTGGCGTCTCTTTGCCGTGCCACTTGGTGAGTTCCGGCTTTTCGTCGAATAAATCGATCTGTGACGGAGCGCCGGATTGATGCAGGAAGATGACTCGCTTAGCCGTCGGCGCAAAACGTAAGGCATCGCCCGCGCTGGCAAATAGCTTTGGATTGAGCAAAGAAGCGAGTGCAGCGACGCCGATGCCGGCGCTCGCTCGCTCCAGGAAGCCGCGACGGGAGCGGAGAGGCGAACGTCGAATGTCGAACACTGAGCTTCCAGCGTCGAAGTCGGAAGCTGAATCGCCATGTTGTATTTTGCGTCGCATCTAGATTGCCAGCTTCTTCAGTTGAAAGTTCGATGTTGGAAATGCGACGTGCATCACGGCCTCGTAACCACTTCATCTAGCGAAAGAACTACGTTTGCCACAGCCGTCCACACAGCGATTTCTATCGGATCAATTTGTCCGCAAACGCTTGATTCTCCGACGGATATCAAGCTATCTGCGAGCGACGGTTGCTCTGCATAGCTGTGTCGCAGATCATTGATCAGACCCGCAAAGATTTGTTGTTCCACTTGTGTCGCGTGACGACTCATTGCAACGAGAAACAAGTGATCGATTCTCTCTTTCGAGGAATCGCACGCGGCAAGTGTCCGCCCGGCAAATGTTCTTGCCGCCTCGACGAAAGTGACGTCGTTCATCAGTACAAGTGCTTGTTGCGGCGTGTTCGTTCTTGGTCGCCGGGCCACGCAGGTTTCACGATTGGGCGCATCGAACGCGACCAGGGTCGGTGAGGGCACGCTGCGTTTGACGAACGTGTAGAGACTTCGCCGATAGAGGTCTTCGCCATGACTTTGGCGATAAACCTGTGCTGTAAAATCATTGGCGTTGTAGGCAATCTCTTCCCAAAGGCCATCAGGCTGGTAGGGAAAAACGCTGGGACCACCGGTGCGTTCCACAAGCAGTCCGCCAGCCGAGAGAGCGCTGTCTCGAATCGCTTCGGCACCCAGCCGAAGCCGTGACGCCCGGGCTAACCATCGATTCTCGGGATCAGCCACCGCAAGTTCCGGTGTTGCATGATCCGACTGTCGATAAGTCGCAGAAGTTACGATTAGTTTGACGATGCGTTTAACGTCCCAGTCGATCGTGAACTCGGTTGCCAGCCAATCCAACAACGCGGGATGTGTCGGACGTTCGCCACGTGTTCCAAAATCCTCGGGCGTACGCACGAGTCCCGCGCCAAAGAACTGCTGCCACAGATGGTTCACCGCGACACGAGCGGTTAGTGGGTGGTTACCTTGCACCAACCATTGGGCTAACGCCAGTCGATCAGCGGTTCTGCTTCCTGGCAGCGGAGGCAAGACGTTCGGTACACCCGGTTCGACCACTTCTCCGGGTGAATCGTAGTGACCATTTTTGAGGACATACGTGGGTTTCCTCTCAGAAGCATCTTGCATCACCATCGTCGTCGGCAATATTGCCGTGACTTCGGCTTGTAGTTGGCTGACGGCTTCGAGTTCCTGTGACGCTGCGCGATAATCGGCATCGACGTGCTCCAGGTAGTAGCGCTTCAACCGAGCCGCCTGCACCTCAGTACGATTGTCGCTGGGGACGGCAAGAATTTCGCCAATTGGATCTCCACCCGCCAGGATTGCAATTTCTTCGTCGGCCAGTCGCTGCGCGTAGACTCGAAGTTCATCCAACATGCCGCGAAACGATCGTCCCGCTTCATCGCTGCCAACGGTAAGTGATGTTTTGGCTGGCGCGTTCGATGCGAACGGTGCGTCGAGCGGAGTGGTCGCCACTCGTGAGCCGTTCACAAACACAGCGATTTCCGATGCCGTCCAGCAGACCGCAACGTGGTGCCATCGGGAAGGAACGATCGCGCTGTCGCTGGCGAGGCTCAAAGCATCCTTCTCGCCAGCCCGAACAAGCTGGAGCAGTACCTTGCCGCCGTCTAACTCAACTCGAAAGCTCATCCCGCTCTCGCTTGTCTGACTCAAAACTACCATCGGGCCGCGTGTTGTGGGGAACAGCCACAGAGAAACGGTAACCGACTCGCGTGGCGCAAGGTGGACTTGATCGCTCAGACTGACATAAGTTTGGCCATCGAACACCAAAGCGTCGCCAAGCTTGCCAGCGATGAATGTCCTTGAGCCGCGGAGCGCGCGGTCAAGAACGCCCTCGGTTTGTTCAAATGCAAGCGAGAATCGCGGTTTGGCGGCAACGGATCGAGATTCAGTCACCTGGAGCGTTTTCTCCCAAGCAGCGACGCCGGCTTCCGCCGATTCACGTTGTTCCTGCAGCGAAAGCTCCAGTTCGGTGGAACGACGTGTTAGCCGCTCGATGAGTTCTGACTGATGAGCCAGCGGAGCTTTGATCGACGGTGCTGCATTCCCTTTATCTCCATCCACACCTTTTTCCGGAACCTGATCAAAAAACGCGACCAATTGATAGAACTCGCGCTGCGTGAACGGATCATACTTGTGATCGTGACAGCGAGCGCAGACCATGGTTTGCCCGAGCCACACCGTGGATGTTGTGGTCACGCGGTCGATGGCGTACTCGGCGAGAAACTCGTCGGCGATCGTGCCGTTTTCAAAGTTCACCATGTTGTTGCGGTTGAAACCAGTTGCAATTTGCTGCGAGAGGTTTGCATTAGGTAGCAGGTCGCCGGCTAGTTGCTCGATGGTGAATTGATCGAATGGCATGTTGGTGTTGTATGCCTCGATCACCCAGTCACGCCAGCGCCACATCTCACGATGCGCGTCCATGTGATAGCCGTGGGTGTCGGCGTAACGGGCAAGATCCAGCCAGTGTGTCGCCATCTGCTCGCCAAAACGGGGCGATTGCAAAAGGCGATCGACAAGCCGTTCATAGGCGTCGGGCGCGCGATCGGCGAGGAAACGAGCGACCTCATACGGCGTCGGTGGTAACCCCGTCAGGTCGAGAGTGACGCGGCGAATCAACGTATGTCGCACGGCTTCCGGCGAAGGAACCAATCCGTGTTGTGTCATCATGGCGTGCGTGAAGGAATCAATCGAATTCTTCGTCCAGCTGGGAAGTGCGGTGTCTGGAATAGTCGGACGAATAGGCGATTTGTACGCCCAATGACTTGCTTCGGACTGGGCGTATGCCGGCGCACCTTGGAACCACGCTGGTACCAAAGCGACGAGCAACAACAGGCCAGCGCGAATTGCACGCATAAACTTTGCCGAAAGGGTGATGGAGAATCTGAAACCGCAATAGCCCTCCGTAGCCACAATTCAATTACAGCACGCTCTCAGCGAGTTGTCCACAAAACGCAAAGCGTGCAAGATTCGCAAAGGCGTTAGAAGTGGACTAGTCGCTACTACTTCTTCTTGCCATCGCATCACACACGCTGTAGCCTCCTGCGCTGCGATTCGAGACGCGCGGCAAGCTTAATCGCGAGCATGGCATGATCGACGGGTTTGTAAAAAATATCGTCGATGCCTCGTCTAAGCAGATCTTTGGCGAGTTTTGGCTCGACCACACCAGTCACCACATAGATTAGCGGACGATGTTCCCGAGCGAGCAAATCTACGACCAAGGCATGGCCGTTCAGGTTGGGCATGCGGAGATCCGTGACGACGGCGTCGTACTCTTTCATTTCGATCATCTTCAGCGCCTGTTCGCCGTTTATGGCTGGGACGCACTCAAAGCCTGCACGATCCAAGCTCCGAATCGTCAACTCGCGAACCGAGGCCTCGTCGTCGATGACCAAGACTTGAAAGGGTGAATCGCTCATGGGATTGGTTGTGTGCCGCAAGTCCCAGTTAGGCGCGGATTCTTGATTACCGGTACTAAGTGGATTGAGGCGATAACAAGTGGCTCACCAGCTGCGCTGCTCCTTCGAGCGAAAGTAGTCCATCGCCTTCAACCTCGAATGACGAATTAGACAAGCCCTTGTTCGAAGTATTGATCTCGCCCAGAGGCAGGTAGACGGCGAATGTTGAACCCACACCTTCTTCGCTCTCGATATGCAGGTGTCCGCCGTGCTGTTTCGCGATCGAATAAACCATTGCGAGGCCTAGACCCGAGCCTTTGCCCGGTTCCTTCGTTGTAAAGAACGGCTCGGTAACTCGCTGCCTCAGTTCTGCGGGGATACCGCAGCCAGTGTCTCGGATGGAGAACGCGATGTAGTCGCCGGGTTTACAATCGGGGAATGCAGTGCAAGTCGCGGACGGCAGATAGGTCGCTCGCGCTCCGACGGTGATCGTTCCGCCATCGGGCATCGAGTCGCGCGCATTGATGCACAAATTCATAAACGCCTGTTGCAACATACCTGCATCCGCGACCAGCGTGATTACTTCGGAAGGCAATTCAATTTCGAGCTTCCAAGAGTCGCCGAGAAGGGGCGTAACAAGATCTGCGACATCCATGATCAACTCCGTTACGCTCGTCTCTCGTGTTTTCGGGCCATCGTGTCGGCTGAAATTTAGCAGTTGGCGTGTCAAGTTGGTCGCTTGGTCCGCGGCTTCTAAGGCCTTTGACAGATCGCGGTGGCGGATATCGTTTGCGGGCAAACCTTCTAAGGCGAAACGCGTGTAACCCATGATTGCCTGCAGCAAATTGTTGAACTCGTGAGCCACACCGCTCGCAAGTGCCCCCACAGCTTCCATCTTCTGCGACTGACGCAGCTGCTCTTCAAGTCGATTGCGTTCGACGGCGTATCGAATCGCGCGAGAAATCGTGGGGCCCGAGTGCTGTCCTTTCACAATGTAATCTTGAGCGCCGCGACGAACCGCTTCGATGGCAAGCGTCTCGCACTCGGTGCCCGTCATCACCACCGCTGGGAGAAAAGGATTCGCCGCACGCACAGCGTCAAAGGTGGCAATGCCTCGGCTATCAGGTAGTCCCAGATCGACGACCACGACGTCGAGTTCACCTTCCCGCATCCGCTCGATCGCCAAGGACAAACGATCAACCCATTCCACATGAAATGTATGTTGCGTGCGAGTGATCAGATGTTCGACTAGCCGCGCTTGCGCTGCGTCATCTTCGATCAGTAGTACGCGAATCGGTTCCGTTTCGGAACTGTTCTGATTCGTGGTCAAGGTCTCGTGCCTCAATTACGCTCAATGGCGATAGCGTCTTAGCGGATGCAATAGTCTTCACGCGTGGCGCGCAGCGTCAACATCGCTGCGTCCTGCTACGGAAAAGTCTAGCTCACGTCAGTGTCACATTCCGCCACAAGGGTCGAACACTTCACGGCTGCAATCGCATGACCGTCCACCGTTGACCATTGCCGGAGTGGATCTGTACCGATCGTATCAGTTGTGGCAATCGATTGATTGCTAGGCCAACACGTCTTCGAGGAGTCCCGTGCTATCGCTGAAGGAGTCGACGCGGACACCGCTAATGTCAAGCATCGTTCGATAGAGATTCGTGAGTGGAGTGTCCTTGGGATACTGCAGATGCTGACCGGACTTTAACGCGCCGCCGCCGCGACCGAAGACTGCTATGGGCAGGTCATCGTGATTGTGACGATTGCCGTCACCGATGCCGCTGCCATAACAGATCATGCTGTTTTCGAGCAGCGTGCGGTCTCCCTCCTGGATCGCCGATAGTCGTTCCAGCAAGTGCGACAGCAGCGTAATGTGATAACGATTGATCTGGCTTATCAGTTTCTGCTTCTCGGGCTTGTTCCCATGATGTGACAGATTATGGTGTCCATCGTTGACGTTCACTTCCGGATAGTTGCGATTGCTGCCTTCATTGGCATACATAAAGCTGATCACACGCGTTGAATCCGTCTGGAACGCTAGAGTCATCAGGTCAAACAACAGCTTCGTATGATCCTCAAACTTCTTCGGAACGCCTGCGGGCCGCGAGTAGTTGATCCCTTGCTCCAATCCCGAGAGTTTGTCGACTCCGCCAATGCGTCGCTCGATGTCGCGGATTGCGTACAAGTATTCGTCAAGTTTTCGCTGGTCACTTGCGCCGAGTTGGCGTTGCAACTGTTTGGCATCTTCCAGCACAAAATCGAGCACACTCTTTCGATAGCGATCTCGCTTTGCCTTCGCCAAACCCTGTTCGCCGGAGTTTCCTTCTCCGAACAAACGATCGAATACGGCAGCCGGATCGATCTCTTTCGCGACTGGCGAAGTGGGCGTTCGCCAGGCGACGTTGGCCGAGTATGCACAGCTATAACCGGAATCGCAGTTGCCCGACTGAGCACCCCGTTCGATCCCAAGTTCGAGCGAAGGGAAACGCGTGTAATGTCCGATCTTCTCGGCGGCGAGTTGATCTGCCGAGATGCCGTTGTAGATGTCCGCGCCGTCTGTCTTTTTGGGATGAGCCCCGGTGAGGAACGAGGCGCAGCTACGAGCGTGATCGCCCGGACCATCGCCGTGGGCGCGGCCGCCGTCCAACGCCAGACCGCTCAGCTGTAACAGCTGTGATTTAAACTTCGCAACAGGCTGCAGAATCGACTTGAGTTCAAAGTCCGTCCCAGTCTTATCGGGCGTCCAGTCAGGCATGTGCTTGCCGTTGGGAACACACAAGAACGCCATCCTGACAGGAGCTTTGGACGCGTCGGCACCAAAGACCGTAAGCGGCATACTGGCTTCCAGCCACGGAAGAGCGACTGCGGTTCCCAAACCGCGCAGAACCGTCCGGCGTGAGATTCGCGTAGCGTTGCTCATTCGATACTCCTTTTGGCTCCCTGCTTCTGGAACGGATCGCTCCGCACAACACCAAGGATCAGCGACGAAAACTTAAACTCGTTCTGACTCAACTCTTCTATTATCTTATCGACCGCGCATTGGTCGTAAAACTCTAAACCCCGCCCCAAAGCATAAGTCAGCATCTTTTCTGCGATGCAATGCACGAATTGCGGCTGCATGTTGTCTCGCAGGTAAGCAGATAGTTCATTGGGCCCTTCAAAGCTCCCGCCATTCGGCAATTGGCCCCTCGGATCGATGGGGTGTTTGCCATCAAATAGTCGCCAAGCGCCGATAGCGTCAAAGTTTTCCAGGGCAAACCCCAAGGCATCCATCTTTTCGTGACAGACTGAACAGTTTGGATTCGCTCGATGCTGCTCCATCTGCTCACGCAGGGTACCTTTGAGCTCAACTCCTTCGTCGACCAGTTCGGGCACATTCGGCGGCGGGGGCGGCGGAGATTCACCGAGCAGATTCTCCAAAACCCAACGACCGCGCTTGACCGGGGAGGTGCGCGTTGGATTGGACGTGACGGTCAAGATGCTCCCGTGCGTTAACAGCCCACCACGTGGCGTGCCTGCCAAAGAAACTTGCTGAAAGCGATCACCCTTCACGTTGGGCAGGCCGTAGTGGCGAGCTAGACGCTCGTTCACGAAGGTATAGTCCGCAACCAGCAAGTCAATGACGCTGCGGTCGTTTTGAACGATATAGGAAAAGAACAGTTCCGTTTCACGCCGCATGTCTTCGCGCAATACGTCGTTGAATGTTGGGAAGTGGCGTTTGCTCGGAGTCATTTCGTCAAAGCGACGTAGCTGCAACCATTGCGAGGCAAAGCTGTCGACCAAGGATTTCGCCTTGGGGTCTCGCAACATGCGTCGCACCTGTTCGTCGAGATGATTATCCTTCCGAAGCGTACCCCGAACAGCATGTCGGAATAATTCATCATCCGGCATGCTGTTCCACAGGAAGTAAGACAGCCGCGTCGCGAGTTCGTAGTCACTCAACGTGCGCTCGTCTTCTCCGGCGGTTGGCATCGCTTCGACACGAAAGAGAAAGTGAGGTGAGACGAGAACCGCCTGGAGTGCTAGTTGGATCGACGCCTCGAAGTTGTCACCAGCCTCGTGAGCCACATTGGCCAGTTGCATCAAGCGGTCGACTTCTTCCGTCTTTGCAGGCCGCCGGTACGCGCGACTGGCAAATCGCTCAAAAACTTGACGCGCCACATCCCGCGTCGGTACGCTCTCGCTGGGCTCGATGAAAATGATGCGACGATGCGAGTCGGGCAACTCTCGCTTTGCTTCTCGCGGGCCACGCACTTCGAGGTGCGAGATTACTAAATTGCGATCACGATCGTTTGGGTCACTCGCTTGCGGATTGTAATAGTCATTCACGAATGCAAGTTCGACGAGATGTTTACCGCTTGCCGCGCGACCTTCCAGCTTGTAGGTTCCCGGCTCGTCCTTGGTCGCAGCTACTTCGAACAGCTGAATTTCCTTACCGTCGAATCGCAAGCTCATTTTTGCCGGTTCGTCACCGGCTTGCTGACCGTATGCTGTGGCAATGATCTCGTATTGGCCGCTTTGGGGAGCGGTAAACTCTGCCCCCGCCGCACCGGTTGATGGAAACACTCGATCTCCGTCGCCACGCACTGAGCCGCCGCCGGACAACGCATCCGCTCGCTTCGACATCACAACCGGCAATCCCAAACCCTTCGTAACAATTGCCTGATCGAGGATCTCTGCGGCAGCGTCTAAATATTTCTCCATTAATATCGGGGGCAATGAAAGTACGTCGCCAATGTTATCGAACCCATAGCCGATGTCGTCCGCGGGAAAATCTTCCGTTGGTTCGTAGTCGATTCCAACCAGATCGCGGATCGTGTTGCGATACTCCTGGCGATTCAATCGCCGCATCGTAACGTGACCGGGCTCGGCGTCGCGAACGCAATCGATATCGTTGGCTGCTGCTTCGATCCACTCCAGCAAAAAGTTACGCTCTGAATCTGTCGGCTGATCAGAGTCTTCCGGTGGCATGGCCCTCACATTCAGCTTGGCCACCACACCGAGCCACGTTTCACGCCCAACCAGGATCTGGCGAGCGCTCTTGTATTTATCGAAGCTCAAGCCCCCCTCGGCTGCGCCGCCAGCGTGACAGTCAGCACAGTATTTTGCCAGTAACGGTTGCACCCGCTCACGGTAGATGCCCTCGCGCTCGTCGTGGGTTGTCTGAGCACTAGTGCCCGTGGTTGCCGCGAGTACGGCCACAACGATGCCGACCAGCGTGACGACTCGCGCGGATGCATCACGATAATTCAGTCGGGCAGTTCGCATAACGAGTTGCAAGTGTTGGGGACGGCGGGCGGGAGAAGCGGCTGCTTCTGTTGGGTGGCGGGCCACTGAAATCGTAGCTCGTGCCCACAGCCGCGGCGAGACTTGACATTATAGCTGGCCGCTGAATTCGAGCCAAGTTGTGTATTTCCATCGCGATTGCATCGCCACTCCCTGTCCGTCCTCGGTCGCTCGCATCGATCGAGTGGTTCATCTACAGTAGTAGCCCTGCTTCGATTGCGAGGACTTGATGCTCTGCCGAATTTTGATCACCGCATGTTGTTTCGCCGCAGTTCATGCCGTTGATGCGAACGCTGATGTTCTTGGCAACGCATCAATCCGAGGCAAGTTTGGAGAGTCGGAGATCGTGATTACGACAACCGATCGGTTGGCGGGCGCGATCCATTCGCTGACCTGGGACGGTAAAGAGTTCATCGACAGTCACGATCACGGTCGACAGATTCAGTCGGCATCGAACTTCGATGCTGGCTCCCGGTTTACCAGCGAGACGTTCAATCCGACGGAAGCTGGCTCAAGACGCGATGGTGCTGGGGTGACTTCAACGAGTCGTTTGTTGCAACTGGTGACCACCGAGAACTCACTTCAGACGACTAGCCAGATGGCGTTTTGGCTAACGCCCGGAGACCGATCCGACGGTCAGCTTGCAAAGAATACGCAGCAACTCTCTAACCACTTGCTTACTAAACGTGTCAGGATCGGCTATCGCGCGATGCCGAATGTGATTCAGTACAACGTGACGTTCAGTGTACCTATCGGTGAGACGCACACTTACGCTCAATTCGAGGCCGTGACTGGTTATATGCCCGCTGAGTTCTCTCATTTTTGGAAGTACAATCCGGAATCACAGTCGCTCGAACCATTGACCGACGGACCCGGTGAACAAGCTTGGCCTGTGGTATTAGCGACGGAATCCGGCAGTCATGCGATGGGGATTTACTCACCGGACCAACCTTCTGCAGGCTACATGCACGCCGGCTACGGACGGTTTCGGTTCGTTCCGCAAAGAGTTACGAAGTGGAACTGTGTCTTTCGAATTCGCGACTCAGACGGTATTACGGCAGGCGACTACGCGTTTCGCAACTTCGTAATCGTAGGTCGCACTCAGGATGTCCTTCTATCGTTGAATTCTCTCCATACGGAATTTGGAAATCGGTAGCTGGATTCGCTAGAATTCAACCTCGATCGTCAACCTCTGAATTCGCGTGAGTTCAGCTACGCCATAAACTTGGAGCAACTGAATGCGTCGATCTACTCTCGTGACAGTCGCTGGTTTGATGTTCGTCGGCGGTTCGATCGCGCAGGACAAATCAAACGCGAAAACGGAAGCTGCGCGTTTCATTAAGCAACATGATTCGAACGCAGACGGCAAGCTCTCACGCGACGAATTCCCGAGACGCGCGCGTCCGTTGTTCGACCGAATTGATAGGAACGAAGACGGTTTTGTTGAACTCGATGAAGATATCGCATTTCGTCTGGGACGAACGCGGCAGGAAAGTCAGCCGCCCCAACGGCGTGCTCGTCCGAGCGTCCCAAGCGGTTTTGTTGCCACGCGTGATGTCGAATACGCAGAAGCTGATGGCGTCCGCCTCTTACTGGATGTGTATGCACCGGAGGAGCCTTCGAAACCTCGTCCGTTGATTGTCTGGGTTCACGGTGGGGGCTGGCGAAACGGCAGCAAAGATCAATGTCCTGCGTTAAGGTTCCTCGAACTCGGCTACATCGTGGCGAGCGTGGAATATCGACTCAGCAATGTTGCGATCTATCCCGCACAAATACAAGATTGCAAGGCAGCGATTCGATGGCTTCGCGCTAATGCCAAGTCGTATTCGATCGATCCTGATCGCGTCGGTGTTTGGGGTTCATCGGCCGGTGGCCACTTGGCAGCCTTGCTCGGTACGAGCGGCGAAGACGATTTCCTTGAAGGGAAACATGGCAACACACAGCAGTCGTCGCGCGTTCAGGCTGTGTGTGATTTTTTTGGGCCCACCGACTTCTCGCAAATGGACGCACACGCCCTGTCAGCGGCTCCGTTCAAGCATGATGCTCCGGATTCGCCTGAAGCTTTGGTGATCGGCGGTCCGGTCCAAGAGAATCCGGACAAGGTGGCGCGGGCGAACCCGATTACGTATGTGAGCTCAGATGATCCGCCATTTCTGATCGTTCATGGCGACCAAGATCCGCTGGTGCCACTCCACCAGAGCCAGTTGCTGTTCGATGCATTGAAGCGTGTGAAGTGCGATGTCAGATTGCACATTGTTGCCGGAGGCGCTCATGGTTTTGGTCGTGCCCCCAAGGTTGATAAGCTGGTCGAAGAGTTCTTCGCAGACAAACTTCGGCTTGAATCCCAAGAGTGAACGCGACAGAAGAATGTATCGCTCGCCCTGCCGACTCGTTTCGCGCAGCGGTCGCACCGGTTAGAATATCGCCAAGTCAAATGACCCTGTAATCCTCGACCAATTGATATGTTAGGTACAACACGATGAACTCAACACACCTGGTCCGACTCTTATCTCTAACTCTCGCTATCCTCGCCTTCGAGCTTACACACTGCGACGTGGTTCGTGCCGACGTTTCGGTACCGAACATCTTCGGAAGCCATATGGTCTTGCAACAGGGCCAAGCAAACCCGGTTTGGGGTTGGGCTGAACCTGATGAAGAAGTGACAGTCACCATTGGCGACCAATCGCACTCGGCGAAGGCGGACAAAGATGGGCGGTGGCGCGTGAAGTTGGCGTCGCTTCCGGTAGGTGGTCCTTACGAATTGACGATTAAGGGGAAGAACGAACTGAAGCTCGTGGATGTGCTCGTCGGCGAGGTCTGGGTTTGTTCAGGGCAATCGAACATGCAATGGGCCGTTGGTCAGTCGGATGATGCAGATTTGGAGAAACTGAACGGAAATCACCCAATGATTCGGCTGGTTAGCGTGCCGCAGGTCGGTACTCAGGAACCTCAAGACAACTTTAACGGGGCCTGGGCTGTTTGCAGCCCAGGCAATGTTGGCGATTTCTCCGGCGTTGGCTATTTTTTCGGTCGTCAATTGCAAGAGACGCTGGGCGTGCCCGTTGGCCTGATTGATAATGCCTGGGGCGGATCAGCCTGCGAAGCATGGGTCAGCCGTGATCGGCTGGCCGCCGACGAGCGTTACACAGAGCTGTTAGGTCGTTGGGCTGCGACCGAGTCGACGTACGACCATGAAAAGGAGATGGCGGCCTATCTGGCGAAACGAAATGCCTGGGAAGAGGGCGGAAAGAAGGGCAATGCTCCTGGTGCACCGCGTAACCCGCTGACAGGTCAACATCGTCCTGCAAACTTGTACAACGGCGTGTTGAAGCCGATTATCGGTTACGGCATTCGCGGCGCGATCTGGTATCAGGGCGAAACAAATGCTAGTCGTGCTTATCAGTATCGCCACTTGTTCCCGCTGATGATTCAAGAGTGGCGCGATGATTGGGGACAGGGCGATTTCTCTTTCTATTGGGTTCAGCTCGCTGACTTTATGGACGAGTCGGACCAACCGCAAGATAGCGCCTGGGCCGAACTGCGTGAAGCACAAACGATGACCATGGCTGCGCTGCCGAACACTGGCGAAGCGGTCATCACGGACTTGGGTGAAGCTCACGACATCCATCCCAAGAACAAGCAAGGAGTCGGACGGCGGCTCGCTCGTTGGGCTCTCGCGAAGGACTACGGTATCGACATCACGTACAAAAGCCCTCAGTACAAGTCGATGGAGACCCAAGGCAACAAGATCGTGCTAACTTTCGATATCGGCGAAAACGGCGGAGGTACGCTCGATACATTCGATGTGCGCGAGCCCATTGGCTTCTCGATCGCTGGCGAAGATAAAACATTCGTGTGGGCCAAGGCGCGAATCATTGGGAGCGACAAAGTCGAGGTTTGGAGTGATGCTGTCGCCAAGCCGGTGGCTGTCCGTTACGCTTGGGCTAACAATCCGGTCTGCAACTTGCAGAATGTGACTGGTTTACCCGCGACACCCTTCCGAACAGATGATTGGCCTGGCGTGACCATCAACAACCATCAGTAGTCCCTCTCGGTCACATCCGCCACTAACGTGAACTTCCGACGTCCAGAGTGACGTCGGAAGTTCTCATGCGAGTAATCCATGAGCGAACCGACCATCGCTGCAGGAACGCCGAACGCGTTGTCTAAGATCGGATGCGCCCTGGTCTTGGTGTCCGCTTTTTTAGGTTGGATGTGCGCTGGATGGCAATTGGCGATTTCGTCGATCGCCATGCGCGATGCGGCGAAAGATTTGTTGGTTGACGGCAACGAAGCGGATGTAGCGGCTTGGTTCGGTCGGCTCACGTGTGCGTTCTTGCTCGGAGCTGCGTTTGGTGGCTACGTCTTTGGCGTCGTCGGAGATCGGTTTGGCCGAGCGAAAGCGATGGGGTTGGCGATTCTGTGGTATTCGGGATTTTCGGCTGCGACCGTTTTTGTGGCTGACCCGTGGCAGTTGTGGGCCGTGCGATTCTTGACCTGTATGGGGGTAGGCGGCATGTGGCCGAACGGAATTGCACTAGTATCGGAAGCATGGCCGAACATATCGCGTCCGTTTTTAGCCGGCGCGATCGGAACGGCTGCAAACTTTGGCATCATGATGTTGTCCGGAATCGCCAGTTGGAAGCCTGTTACGGTCGACGATTGGCGATGGATCATGTGGTTCGGAGCGACGCCGTTTGCCATCGGGTTGTTAACATTGTTTCTGGTGCCAGAGTCACCGCACTGGCTAGCTCTTCGGGATGGAAACGACGACGTATCGAAACCCAAATTGGCTGGCATCGGCGAGATCTTTGCGCGACCTTTGATTGCGACAACCTTGCTTGGTATCGCGCTCGGCACGATTCCCTTGTTCGGTGGTTGGGGGTGCTCGAACTGGGCGATGCCTTGGGCTGCTGAGGTGGGCTCGCCCGAGTTCAAAGCGCATCTTTCACTCGCTCGCTCCTTGCCTGGTACGATCAGCAGCTTGCTCGGTGGGGGTGTTGCGATGTTAATCGGGCGCCGGCTGGCCTACTTTCTCGCGAGTGTCGGAGCGTTAATAAGCGCTGAAGTGCTGTTCCTGTATTTAACTCCGGATGGCGATCAATTCTGGTTTATCGTGTGGTTCGCCTCGCTCGGCTTCTTCAGTGGATTCTTTTTCGGCTGGCTACCGCTTTGCCTTCCCGAGCTATTCCCGCTACGCGTTCGCTCGACGGGTGCGGGAGTGAGTTTTAACTGGGGACGCATCGCAACAGCGATCGGTGTCGTTGCGTCCGGTGAGTTGTTAAGAACGATTTTCAAAGGCAACTACTCGCAGGTGGGTAGCATTACCGGTCTGATCTACATCGCCGGGATGATCGTCATTCTGTTTGTTCCCGACACAAGTCAAAGGTCGCTGAAGGAGTAGCCTCGCACGCCGGCTAGCGAACGAAAAAACAAAAAGGGGTGAGATGCCCATCGAGCTGCGAACTCGATTAGGAACCTCACCCCTTCCGAAAACATCGAAAGAGCAACAATGGTTGCTAAACTTCTGAAGAGCTCTCGGCGTTCTGTTCCGTGGGCGCGGCAGCGCGGCGACGGCGGGTCCTTCGGACGGGCTTGGCGGAGGCCCAATCCTTGGTCAGCGATTCAAATACGTCCGGCGACTCGTACCTTACGATGCCCTTACCGTCCGGCATGGGGCCGATCAAGCCGCGGAAGACTGGCTGGCCTCGCAGCGAGAGATCGGTGCTGCTATCTTCGATGCCAATCTGGTTGTGCATTTTCAGCAACGGTTCCGGCTTGTCATAGTCGCGGATTCTGATCGAACCGTCCGTACCCCGGGTCACCACTCGATAGTTCTTCGTCATATCTCACCTCAGCACAAGGATTCTTACCAGGGAGATGTTTATCTGGGGGACACTAAGCACAGGGATACCCCATCTCACCACAAGCCCATCTCACCACAAGCAACGTATCGTCCGAGGGTGCAACGACTTGACAGCCAAAGTGCAAACGCAACTACATGACGGGAATTCGCCCGAACCCGCAAATCGCGCGCGATGGCGCTGGACCCTACGAACATCACGACGGCGATGTCCCGGAGTTACACTTGAAACAATTCTTCCGGACGCACGCATCTCGGCGCGCCATATTCGCCGGTCGTTACACTCATTCCGGATCGTCGGGCTGTCACGAACATGCACTGCAACGCGAGTAAGCCCACGATCAACGCATTCGCGGGCATCACGACATCTTGCCCCGATCGGCCCCGCAGAGTAAACATAGAGTCCTCTGGAGGGTACGCGAATGGTTAGCAACCGCATTCGAAATGCGGCGCCCCGCAAGGGGTTGAGGGTTCGAATCCCTTGCCCTCCGCTTGGCTGAAGTCGCCATCGCAACGTGTTGAAAGTCAACGAGTTGCGGAGGCGTTTTTGATTGACACCGTTAACTGTGTCAATCACGGTCGTCAACGTCATCACTTCTCTCTGTAGTGGGCGGCTAGACATCCTCCTTCTCAACATGACGCTCGGATTGATTTGCGGACCGCCAGCCAATTCCGCCGAGAAAGTCCAAGCTGTTCATCCGGCGCTGCGCTTCCTCATCGTGGAGGTGATCGTAGTGCTGAATCATTTCGCTATTGGTGTGTCCGAGCCAAGCCATCACCATCCGCTCGGGGACGCCGTTGTTCGCGCAAGTTGACCAGAGGCAGTGACGGAAACTGTGCAACCTGCCGTGAATGAAACTCTGCTCACCTCCAGGAGTGGGAAACTCACCAGCGAGTGGTTCAATCACGTCGCGAACGAGGATTCAGCGGACAGTGTCCGACGTAACCTCTTGATATGAAAGGCGTCTATCTTGACGACCCCTTGGTTCGCATAGAGTCCGGCTCGGGGAGCTTTAACCGAGTCCTACTCCACTCAATCCACAAGCCCTTGATCGCAGAACATTCTGGGGTCAAGGGTTTTGTCGTTTACACCCTCAGAATCTCAGTTGGTTCGAGTCCAAGCCGGATGTAACTCCGGCACTCAAACCATGTGCACGCAAATTGAGGTCGATATTCATCGTCTGCGGCCCAATGGAGCTATTTTGGCGTTGGGCCGCTGATCACGACAATCGTTTTCAGAACGGTCACGAGCAGGACTGACCGCCAAATCTGCTAGTGAATTACGTCAATGCGAACATCATCGACGACGACACGACCCGAGTAGTTGTGGAACTTGAGATACAGCGGGATGTTTTCCCAGCCTTCTGGCAAATAGCTGGCCAACGTGTCGGTCGAGCTGATGGTGAACTCCACCGTGTGTTCACCGACGGTATTTGTTTCGTCCTTGAAAGAGTGCGCCGACGCAACTTGTGGCGCGCTACCTTCCCCAGCATGGAGATACACGCCCATGTTGATCGGGCGGTAGTCAGGCTGAGGCAGGTTTCGGAAACGAACGCGGACGGTTTTGCCCGGTCCAATGGCGACCGGACGGCCTCGATTGTCCTTCAGAATTTGGCCGATGTAACCGCCCTGATGAATGGCTACGACCTGTTGTCCGTCCGCCTTGCCCTCGGCTCCGGCCTGATCAGCGGGCCAGATGCCGGTGCCGCCCAGAGAGTTGGAGTCCCAGCCCTCTATCTTGCCCATCGGCTTCTCGACACGGGGTTCTTCAAAGCTGGCATTCTCGATGTGAATGGGTGATGCTCCGAGTTGGCTGGTCGTCACATCGGCGAACCGTTCAGAGATGTTGAGTTCATACTGAGCAACGGGCACTTGGCTCGAAGCCGCGACCGAATCTTCGCCCTCGGTCATTTCGAGCCGAGCGAACTCACGCCCCTGTTGATCTCGGGCGAGGACGGCAACATCACTGAAGACATCGATTTCGTTCGGTGTTGTTGAGTGGCTGCCGGGCATGCAGCGTAGAATGAGGTCCGTCCCGCCATCAGCTCGGTTGACCTGGAATATGATCTCTCCTGGGGTAGCGGACGGAGTCGCCTCGACAGACCGCACCGGCCAATCTTCCTCGCGGCTTTGCATCTGGATGATCCAGGCTTTAGTGAATGTGTTCTCCGCTTGCCACTCATAAGTTGGCACGTTCCACGCAGTCGCAGTCTCTCCATAGACCCGCCAGCCGAGAAGCTCAGGTTTTTCCTGCCCGCGGACAGTTCGCACGGTCATGTTGCCTTCGGGGTCGACCGGGATGACCTGCATGGAAACTCCATCCTCTGTGACGACGATGCTGTTGTCCTCTTCACGCAGCTCGGGTGTTGCGGCGCTGAGTTGCCAGGGATGACGCCACGTCGTTGGCCGGTTAGTGGCGGGCTCAACCGTGTCGATCACGACGTAATAGCCGGTGCGTTTCGGGTCGATTCCCTTAACAAAGATCAACTGTCGCACCCACTTTCCTTGGATGTGCATGCCTCGTTTGTGCCAGCCGTAAGTGAACGAGCCCTCGCCGTATTCGAAATGTTGACTGTTAGTGAAACGACGCTTGGGCGGGGTAAAGCCAATCACCTTTTCTTGTTGCCAGTGAGGGACACTGTTTTCCTGGGCCCAATCCGGTGATAGCACATTGAAAGACAGCGACTTGCCGGCATGGACTGTGTTGCCCACGCCGCTGTAAGCACCGCGGCCCGCATTGCGGATCAGAAGGTGCGGACCGTAAGCGGCGTAAATGTTCAGAGCATCCATCTTGCCGTGGCTCGCGCCCCATGGTCCCGCACCGAAGAAGAGGAACTTTTCCTCCGCCCCCCAGCCGGTCCGAAAGACATACTGTCCGGCGTTGGGGAAATACATCGAGACCGGATTGGGCGCTGTTCCGCCCTCGCCCTCACTAGCGAAAAAATGGTAGTCCTCGCGGTCCGGGAACACCTCATGTGACTCGCTTGCCAAATCAGTCAACTCGCTCCAGCCGCCATCATTCAGGTCGATGTTGCCGAAGTCCGGGCGTGTGAGGGCAAACGGATGGAAGTACATGCCCTTGATGAGAGTTTTCATTTTGTCAGGGACCGTCCCACCGGACTCCTTGATGTAAAGGTAAAACTCCTCGAAGCCCTTGATCGTGGCCCACGCATAACCGGTGGAGAGACTGACGTGACTGCCATCGGGATGGAACTGCACGTCCATCACCGTGTTGATGCGATCCCAACCGATGCGAGACCACAGCGGAGCCTCGTCACACATCTCAAACAGCATGCCGCTTTTGGTCAGGGCCATGGCACCGTGAATGCCCGAATCGTCCCACTCCTGAAAAATCGTCGGATTGGTCAGGAGACGACACTGGCGGATGACGCCATCGAGGTAGTGAAAGATTGCTTCATCCGAGAAGTGTTCAGACTTCCGCATGACTTCGAACATCTGCCACCACGTCAACTCAAGTCGACGTCCGATGTTGCCAGTCCAGAGCATGTGTTCGTTGATGACCGAGCCATCGATCACGTCGATCTTTCCACCGAGGTTGGGATTGTCGTAGTAAACGGTCGGTTCCTGTTGGACATAGTCGATGACTTCTTCCGCGAGACGGCTCGCGTACTTCTCTTCGCCAGTGTGATCCCAGGCATAGGTCATGACGACCCAGTGATAATGACGAGTGAGGAAGCCGGGATCGCGCTGCCAGCGAGGCAGCCCGTTTTCGCGGCACAATTCTCCGGGCGTGCTGAAACCATGAAACCAGCTCAGTTTTGCGTAGATACCGTTGATCGCATTGTCGGCAACCTCACGCCAGTTTGCTTCTTTGCCATGAGCGGTCGCCCGTGCCATTTCGAGGTCGTACGCGGGACCCTTGGGTTCTTTGCGCGTGCGGAAGTATTCGATCAAACGTGCCTTCGCCAACTCCATGTCGCCGGCATTTCGCGCTGCGTTGACTTCGGCCATTGCCGGAGAATCGTAGTTCAGGTTGGCCATGACGAAATCGTCGGCGGGCAACCATTGCTCTGCGTCTGTCAAAGAGATAGTACGAATCGAGATGTCCGAAAAAACTGTTTCGACTGGCCTTTGAGCCTTGCCGCTTTCACGCACATAGAGGCCGAGAAAGTTGTGCTCTGTGAGCGGTCGATCCAATTGCCACTCGGTAACGAACTCGCCAAATTCGGTGCCGGCCTCAGGGTCGTCGTACTTGAACAATCGCAGAGGACGGTCACCGTGCTCGACGAAGAATCGCAGCCCGGTGTGATCTCCGCGCGGAATTGCGACGATCTTTAGTAAGTAAGGTTGTCCCGGTTGACGCGTGCCGATGTTCGGGATGCCGTACTGCGAACGTGAGCGTCCCCAGAAAGAAATGTTCTGCCCATCGAGCACGATCGTGAATCGATACCTGTCGGCAAACTCCTTCAGCTCGAGGTAGACCTTGTTTTCCGGAACGGCAAAACGATTGGGGTCGGACTCCGCCGAGGCCATGCCCAACACGATCCCCGCATCGATATCGGCATCGGAGTCTTTATCATTCGTGACAGGATCAACGAGTACGGAAAACTCTAGTGCCGTGCCTTCGGCGAGAGGCCAATTCTCTCGCAGCCGCGCGCTGAGCGTGTCGCCGTTTCGGGAAGTGATCGTGAGGGAATTAGTCGCAACTTTAGCGCGGCTGGGAGAGTTAAAACGCAACGATTTGAATATGGGCGAGGTCTCAGTTTTTCGCACCTGTGGTCCATCGTCGCCCTCTAGCTCCAACGGAGCTGCTTCTAACGGCGATCGTGCTGCAACGAGGAAAATCGCAGCAACGACAATCGAGAAGTATTTCATCGTGATGAACCGTGCGTTAAACCCAGTAGCGGAATCCCATAATTGTAGTCGCTGGCTACTCTCTCCGAAGCCGCTTGAGAGCCTGGGTCACCCGCGCTCTGCTCACGCCCACTAGACGGGCAAGTTCTGCCCGTGTTTTTACCTCGCCAGAATCGAGGAGCGACTGGCATCCGCGAGCCAATTTCATGCGATCGTAGCGAGGGCCCTTTGGTTTGTTCTGGGGTAGAGGAATTGCCGAAACCGGGGTTCACTCGTAAAACGGCACCCGTACCTGTCGACGTAACTTGTTGATTTCGTGGGCACCTAGCTCCACGAGGCCTTGCTTTGAGTAGAGTCCGGCTCGGGGAGGGCAATTGATCAAGCGGTGAAGAGTCGTAGTCGTGCGCGATACAGCCGAAGTCTGCAAGGCTTATTACCAACAGATTTCTCCTTCGAGATTATCTGAACACGGATGAGGATACTTGTGTTCAACATCACGCAGATCCACAATTTGCCGTTCATCACTCAGCTGATGAACTAGGTGAAGATCACGCGAGATCCGTGTCTCAGATGTTCATGGCATGGCAAGACGAAAGCCCGCGTCTGAACTATCAGTTCGTCGTTTGTCATAAAGCCGACGACATGCGGCTGATTGGAAGTTGCGGCATTAGGGCAGATAGCATTAGGGCAAATAATCGTGCGGCACTTGAAGCCGACTTTAGAATTGAGCTTGCTCGTCCGTACTGGTGCAAAAATCGGTTTGCGATAGAGATTGCGAGTATGGTAATAACTTGGGCGTTCTCAGAACTGCAATTAACGGACCTGACTGCCAATACCGCCCTGAGCAACACTGTGGCAGCACGTTTGGCGAAATGCGGTGGGTTTAAGCTACTGGAAGGAAGCTCGTTATGAATCGCGAAATTGTCAGGTACATGCAGATCGCCATGGTGGTCGGTCTCATTACTGTGTCAGAGATATGCCTCATCAGCGCGGAAGAGACAACGATTGTTGCCTTCGGTGATTCCACGACTGCCAAACGCGGCGAGCTGAAAGTGTATTGCGACGTTATCGAGGCGGGGCTGACTCGACGCAGCCTTCCAGTGCGTGTTATTAATTCCGGTGTTGGGGGGGATCATACTCGCAATGCTCGTGAACGCTTTGAGAACGATGTGCTGGCACATCATCCGAATATTGTGATCATCCAATTCGGAATTAATGATTCCGCCATCGATGTCTGGAAGACTCCGCCTGCGGATAAACCTCGTGTTGCTTTGGAGGATTATGAGGAGAACCTGCGGTACTTCGTAGCGGAACTCCGAAAACGCGATGCACAGGTTGTACTAATGACTCCTAACCCGCTGCATTGGACTCCCAAATTGCGAAAAATGTACGGCCAGCCTCCTTACCTGCCCGAGAACGAGGATGGGTTCAACGTCCATCTGAGAGAATATGCGGCAGCGGTTCGTGCGATCGCCAAAGATGAAGACGTGCCGCTGGTGGATGTGGCTCTCGCTTTTACCTGTTACGGAACAATGGACGACAAATCCGTCAGCGATCTGTTACTCGACGGGATTCACCCCAATGAGCAAGGACATCGCTTAATTGCCGCTGCGTTGGTCGAATTGATTGCTCGTGAACGGCGAGCCGCAGCACCTGGCCATGAACAGATTCCACGGACGCACTCCGAGCAATGGCAGAATTTTGAGAAATCGGAACGCATCACGAACATGACAAGCTGCGTCCCAGCCGACGCACTGTCTGATCGTCGACAACATGACAAATGGAAAGTGTTCGAATACGAAACGGCAGAGTTCGCTGGGAAATGTGTCTCAGTCGGACGTGAATCCTCGGCTCCCGACCTTACATTAGAGCTCGGAAAACGAGGCTGGCACGCCGTCTACATCGGGCTGAGTTCAATCACCGATCTCGTTCGTCCCGCGAAGAACAATGTGGAAGTGAGATTCACGAGCGACTCCTCGTACACCCGCTTGAGCAATCGACTCGATCTGGGGCCACAACGTCGAGATGTCCTGGAAGAAGTGTTTCTGGGCGCTGCCGACCTGACCAATAATGACTTGCAGTTCTCCACCGTGTATCAGATGCCTGCGAGGATACATTATGTCAAAACAATTCCGCTGACGGATGAGGAAGTCGCATGGCTCCTGGCCGATCGTGCGCAAAAGACGACGAAAACAGCAGTGGCCACCTTCGACGGCTTTACTTGGATTCACCCGTTCCGTCCTCAAAATCGTGCTGATCTTGCAGCGACATTTTCCGCGTATCGCGACAGCGACTTCAAAACTTGGTGGTTTCAACCCGGCGGAGCTGATCTTGTTCACCACCCTAGCCAAGTGGGAAACCTCATGGGCGGGCATCTTGATACATTCCCGCGGGAAGTGGATCGCGAGTACGTCGAATCCGTTCGCCATCTGCACGAGCAGGGAATTGACCCTCTGCAGGTGGCTGTTGAAGAGGCACACGGTCAACAGGCGGAGATCCTGATTTGTCTGCGTGCCGCCGGTTGGAAAGCGGCGCCGCCGTGGGAGGAGTTCTTCATGAGTGATTTCTATGAATCACACCTCGAATGGCGATGCATTGATTATGACGGAACGCCGACAATGCATCTCAGTTATGCCGTCGAGGAAGTTCAGGATCATTTGATCGATGTCTACCGCGAGGCGTTGCAGAGGGGCGCCGACGGCGCGGGCTTTCTCTTTCATCGAGGCATGCCGATGATGCTTTGGGAAGAACCGTTCTGTCAGCGGTTCATCAAAGAATTCGACGAGGATCCTCGCAATCTACCGGAAGACGACCCACGAGTGTTTCAGTTGCGAGCGACGATTGTCACGGAGTTTATTCGCAAAATTCGGGCGATGCTGGATGAGACTTCTTTGCAGCGCGGAGACGCCGATCACCGTCTCAAACTTGCCGTTTCCACATTTTCCACCGCCGCAGATAACCGGAAGTTCGGACTGGATGTGGAACGCTGGATCGAGGATAAACTGATCGATCAGATCGGCATCGCATGGTTCGCTTACTATACCAGCGGGCTGAAATCGAAGTCGGGAGATACGGCTTACTATTCTCGAATCACCGAGGGAACGGATGTAAAAATCTTTCCCTTCTATGTCGGTTGGAAAATGGACAGTGCAGACAGCCTGCTTCAGTCTGTTGCTCGTGACTACGAGAATGGGGCCGATGGAATCGCAGTCTGGGATCCGAATCAGTTTGCCTCATGGCAATCTGGTCACAATCCTTACTGGCCACTCGTTTCAAAGCTCGGTCATCGTCACCGAATCCGCGATGGCTCATTACTCTTCAAACCCACTGCCATCCCGCTCAAAAGACTCGGCGAGAATTACTACAGTCGCTGGTACCCGAATACCGGCTTCTAACGACCGATGAATTTGAAACTACGTTACTACCCACAAATCTTCTCAGACCGATTGCGATCCCTGTCATGCTGACTCCCGCTCGCGCTCTCAAAGCACAGCTTGCCACCGAAGTTCCCGTGATTGGATTAATGGCGACAGATCACGCATGGCCCTTTTTGGTCGAAATCTGCAAAAAGAGCGGACTCGATTATCTGGTTGTCGATTGCGAGCATGGGCACTTTTCAGACGAGTTGGTGTCCCATCTCTGTCAGATCGGACGGCTCGCAAACTTTCCGGTTCTGGTCCGAACAATCTCCTGTGAGCCATCAGTCGTAAGGAGAACGATTGACTTGGGACCAAGTGGAATCCTGATTCCTTGCGTAGAAACGACTGCACAACTCGATCAGGTGCGCCAAGCGGCCATGATGCCTCCACGTGGGCGACGTCGTCCCGGTGGAATGGGCAACTACTGGCTCAAAGACTTTCACTACAACACCTGGAAAAACGATTTCGAAGAACACTTCATCGTGATCCCGCAAATCGAATCGAAACTCGGCGTAGAGAATGTGGAATCCATTGCATCTCATCCGTTGGTCACCGCCGTCGGTCTGGGACCATATGACCTCTCCGCAGATATGGGCTGCTGCTGGTATCCAGAGCGTGAAGAATTCGTTGCTGCCCTTGATCACATCAAAGCCGCAGCCGATTCGGTGGGCAAGAAAGTCTGGGCCGGGTGCGACGGTCCGATGCTGCGGGCGAAAGGCTACACGTTTCTCTGGATTGGAACGGCGACAATGATCCTCACAAATGCTCTCTCACAAAGCGTTCAGGTAATCAAGGAGTCTGCCGCTAGTTCCTCTTCACGGACGGAAATGCCACCACCGGCGTAAAAGCTGATCTACATCGAGTGATTACTTCTCAGATTGTACCGCAGCGTACCAATGCGAATGAAGGCAGCCCCGTGGCTGGAAAGTCAGCCGAATCCGATTGGATTGAGCGATACGGAAATACGAAGATCGGCTTGACGAGTTGCTTCATCTGTCGAGCAAACTCTTGGGAGTCGAGGGCGAGATCAGCTATCGATTGCCGCGTCAACTCGTTCAACTCCTCGATCAGAGGCAGCTGAAGCCAGGGACGTACTCCTCGAACTCGACGATCTTGTAGATGTCGATCTTGTCGCGGAGATGGCAGGTAATCATGACAGCCACTCCATTACCCAGTTCTGCATGCTCACGCCTCTCACCAGTACGTTGTTGGAGCGAATCACGTCGAAGCCGTGTTTCAGATAGAGTCCCTTCGCCACGTGGCTGGCTTCGACGAACAGCTTCGGCAGCTCACGGCCCGCCGCGATTTGTAGGACGTGGCGGAGCAGAGCCGATCCGATTCCCATCCGATTGTAGTCCGGATGCACGTAGTGGCAGTCGATGTGTCCGTCGCTTTCGAGTTCGATGAAGCCACAAATGTTTTCGCCGTCAAAGTAAAGAAACGGTCGTTTCTGTTCCAGGCGGACTCGCCAGCGCTGGTAGTCAACGGGCAACGGCGCCCAGGCGTTGATTTGCTCAGGTGTGTAGTGTTCCGAGGCCGTCCGGTGGATTGCCTGACAAAAGATGTCCGCCACCGCAGCGTATTGACCGTTGTAATCTTGAATCACAGGAACTTGTTTCCTGTTTGTGTCGGCATTTGGGAAGCGATCTCCCGGTCCAGAACCCAGCGATTCACTGGCTGCTGACGATTGATCCAGCCGGGTGTTGTTTCGTGCGTCTTAACCAAACGAAAGTCAACTTTGGGCAGCGTTTTGTTGGGATCGATCCCCACTCCGCGAAGAAATTCGCCATCGGCCTCCAAAAAGTAGCAGATCATCAGCTTTATCACGTCCAGCCGCATTTCTCGAACGTCGTGGTGCATGGTCGCCGTTCAATCCGAGCTTGCCGATGGTTCCTCCGTCTTTAGGCGTGGCAGAAGCCGGCCGGTTCGGAGCATGTATTCGCGATACGCTTGGCCGAACGATTCGCACATCAGTTCTTCTTCGCGGCCAACGCGCAGGAAGTACATCGTCGCGAATGCCGGTACGACCGACCAGCCGGCGAGCCAATTGGCCAGCAACATGCCTTGCGCGAAGGCCCACAACCAAATAGCAGCGTACATCGGGTGACGAATGAAATGGTAGACGCCGCGTGTGACCAGTGCGTGCCCTTCACGAAGTTCCACACTCACCGACCAGTTCTTCCCGAGGTCCGCGTGGGAACGCCAAAACAGCCACAGCGACACTACCATCGTCGCAGCGCCGAACCAGGGAATTGCACTGGCGATCCGGTAGTCCGCAAATGAGAGCAGAGGCGTAAACAAGTACAGCAGAGGCAACAGCATGGTCGGTGGAAACATGATCGCCAGCAGAAACTTTTCCAGTCCATCGAATTGGCTAATGACGGTGCGTTCAGACTTCGCTGCGCGCACGTACGCCGTCCGGATGCCGTAAAAGACAACAAACCCGATCAGAAAGACAACATTCCAGGGCTGAGAAACATTCATAGCGGATCAACTCGCTGCGACTTTACAGGCATCACGAAGCAACTCCTGAAGATCGTCGTCATCGACAGCCGACAGTCGGACGATCATCATCGGATAATTCAAATAGTGATCCGTGACAGAGAACACTTGCGGATCGGCCGCCATCCGGCGTTCCCGGTCACGTTCGTCGATTTTGACCACGATGGAATCCCCATCGTTCAAGAATCGAGCAAATAGCGTACGCCCGACGTAGAAGGCAGGCGTACCATAACACGACCGCTCCCGCGCGTTTGGCAATGACAGCGCGAAGTTTCGCACGAATCCAAAGTCGGCCACGGATCTGTTTTCCTTACGATCAAAGTGGGCACAACAACCACGAACTGTGCGCTCCACGCATTAAAACAATGCCGCAGCTGCGGGTACTGGAAAAAACTGACCTCGGGGCGTTGCGCAAACGCCAATGGTTTCAGTCGTGACAAACCGTTTCGTTAGCAGCGACCACGTGATTGTCGGATCATTATCGCATGTAGCCGTGGCTCACGATACGTGCGGAATCCACGCTCCGACGAGTCCACGCCCAGCGTCGAGACGCCAGCGACCGTAGGATATCTCGCACGATGAGTCGGGCACACTACCGGACTTCGACGCCAGAGGCTGTTGGTTTTTGTTGTCGGGTCTGCTACTCCAGGCTCTTCGGAAGCGGGCGAAGGTCAGGCTCGACGAAGTCTTGCTTAGCTTCCCAGGTCATGATCCGCTCACGGGAATAGTGCTCCCGCAGCACCAATTTCGTGAGCAATTCCGGATGGGCTTCACAAAACTCGTCCGAGGATGCGTGCGGCCCGGTTCGCCGATTCGCCGCGAAGATCAGAGTCATGAACGCCCGCGTCATTGTCTCGTGATAGCCACGGTCAATGGCTTCTGGCGTGCCTGTCGCTTTGTTATAAGCCTTGATGCGCGTTCTAACTTGGTCCAGCGCGGATCGAAAGCCGTGTCGAGATGCGTAGATATACGCGACGCGAACGTGCGCACGGTGAGTCCACTGTTCGAACGGAAGTTTGCAGCTCACGAAGGCCTCCAGTAGCTCGTCATCGTTCATGGCTTGCCGCTCTCTGGTGTCAGAAATGAGTCATTGATTCGATACCGCTGGTTTGCATGCGACACATGACACCCAACATTGAGCAAACAGGCCGCCGAGTTGTTCGCCCCAATCGCGAAATGTTTTGGCCGAAGCGGCATCGCCGGTACGGTCGAGTTGGACGGCGAGGTATTCACCGATTAAGGGCAGTGACGAATACACTTCGTACCGCGCAGACATCTCGTAGTTCTCAAATCCTGCGGCTGCCAAATACGTTCAGAGATTGCGACCGACATGCACATCGCCGCCGTTGCTCATCTGCAATGTTGTGTACGTCTCGATTGCCATCCGCAGCGTATCAGACAGCGGCGCGAGGACAAAGCCGCCCCAAACGGGACTGCTGACTCCGATGACTCCGCCGGGCTTGAGCACTCGCAGCAGTTCGCGCATCGCAGGCACGGGGTCGATCAGATGTTCCATCAACCCGTGGCAAAAAACACGGTCAAAGATCAATTCCTCATACGGTGACGGGCCAGCAAATATTGCCGTAGAGAATCCCAGCAGGTTTCGCGTCAATGTGCCGCCTGATTCCACGACCGAAGCCGGTTGGCGAGATCATTGCTTCAATGAGGCCGCGTTCTGTTGAACGCGGAAGGGCCGTTGACGATGCGATACGACTTCCGTCCACCGGCGCCGGTCGACTCGTCAATGGGGAACCCGGCATCGCGAAAGACAATCAGGTCGCGTCGAATGGTCTTGGCATTGACTTCCAGCTCGCGAGACAGCTCCGCGACGGTTTTGCCCACGTGAGATGCGCATAGCTTCTTGAGCAGCAACCACTGTCTGACCAGTTGCGGCGAGCCTGTTGTCATATCGGCCCCTCAATTCGGCCTGGAGTTTGAAATCATCAAGCGTCCAGGGTCGTAAGTGATAGCGTGGACAGATCACGTCCCACCTGCCCAAACTTTTTGCCACATCCACTGAACCAGCTTTGTACCCCTACGCCGAGTCTAAGTAAATCATGTACACGAAGAAAATGTACACGAAGAAAATCGCCGAGTCGTGCCGCTCAACGGCCTCGCAACTTGGGATCCCGGTAGGCGACTTCTAAATTAGGGAAACCGCCAGAGTTCCGTACCTTACCGCTCGAAGAATCTCGCCGATCGCAATCCAGTTGAGACGTGACGAACTTGCCACGTGCGTGAGTAATCCTTCGCATGTGGCGCCCCGGTTTCTCAACCGGCAGCACGCGGCGTGGTCATTCATCGAGGACGTTAGCGATTGGTGGTCGTGGCGGGCTCTGACTCCGTACTCGTGTCAACAAGGACTTGCCGAAGGGCGAGGTCAAACTTTGAACCGTCCGGCAAGGCGATGTAATCGGGCCGATCTGGGTAGACTGGTCGCTGGCGATCGTAAAAGTACACGCGACCGCGTCCGATGACCTCGGCAACCGAGTCGTGAACGATGATTGCGGTGCGCTCATCGATACCTATCCCGAGCAGTTGTGGATAGCGATTGACGAGTTGGGTCATATCCTTCTGTCGCTTGCGTTCTGAGAAATGCTGGTCGATAGCGACTCCGCGGATAAAACCTAGTCCCCCACGTTCGTATCCCGGAGCCATAATGTCAAAATTTTCAATCGGCGTTGCCCTCGCCAGATATCTGGCCTGGATCGATGCTCCAGCCGACGAGCCGCCAACGACGCCGCCGCGCCTTAACACCGCTTTCATCAGTGCATGGGCTTTGGTGCCATAATAGGAGTCGGAGAAGTTCCACTGTCGTCCACCTCCGAACCACAAGCCCGTGGCATCTCGCAATGGTGCGAGAAAGGCTTCGTCATTGTTCGCCCTATGGCGATCCTTGGTATGGACAAACGTCGCATGATTTACACCCATCCGTTTCCACGCTTCGACAGTCGACTGGCGTTCGGAAACTTCATCGTCCTCGCTGCAAGGGACGTACACCATTCGGGCAACTTCTACGCCCCCGGCCAATTCAACGAACCGCGTCATCAGCCCTTCCGGCGTTCCACCGCCTCCGACGATCACTAGCGTTCCGTTCTCAACATTCGGAACTTCAGGCTCGGCAGGTGGGAAGGGTGGAAGAGTTCGGTCAATTGCTTCACGCCGCCATTGGGTTAGGTCCACCAAGTAGTCTGACTCATACTGCCGGTTTGAACGACGCGCGGCAATCGTTTGAGACCGGACAGGTTCCCGTTCATTTGCCATTAACAAAAAAGTCGCGTGACCCTCGCCTAAAACGCTGAACCGCCTCCCCGTGAGTGAGAGGAGCGTGTTGTCCTCAAGACCGATTCCTACCGCGCGCGGGTACGCCGCGAGAATACTAAGTAATCGCAAGCGATCATCGGCTCGAGCCTTGTACCCTGTTTCCAAAACGCAATCAGCGAGCAGATTCAATCCTTCGAGTTCGGTCGGATTCGCTGTTGCTTCGGTATAGAAGTATCTCCCGCAGAGTTCGGCAGCTTGCCCAACGGCTATCAGTGTTCCCTGTCGGTCCAAGTGATCTACAAACGCTTGGCGTTGTGCAAGCAGCGTACGTAAATCCAGTGGCGATATGTCGGTTGCGTGCCAAACAAGAACGTCGCAATCCTGTAAGGCATCACCGATCTGACGAGTCATCTCGGTTGTACGAAGCGATACACGAACTTGCTTCTGATTCACCGATTGCAGCTCCGCGACAAGCGTTTCCCGGTAGTCACAAATCACACTTTCCGGTGTCGCTTCGTCAAACAGGAAGGTGACCCGGTCCTGCGACGCGTCCCGTAACACGCCTTGTAAAACCACAGGGCTAGCCAGATGACCGGCAACTACGATGCGTCCACGGATCCGCAGGTCCGAGGGCCAAAGCTCAAATTGTTCGTCGAACACCTGACCCGCGACAAGCGAAGGCAAGCCCAGCAGAGTCGCGAACATAATGAAACGTGCCACTGATTTTTCCTTTGTTTGGGAGCATCCGTCAGCTGCTTCGAGTATAACAAGCTGAGTTGACGAAGCCGCGGCACGTTGAGGAGCACTTGTTGACCGGTCAGCGTGCCGCGTTCGTTGCAATCGAGTGGCGAGGTATTTCATGCAGGTGTGGGTTGACGCAGATGCCTGTCCGGGCGAAATCAAAGAGTTGCTCTTCCGAGCTGCAAAGCGAACGCAGATCAAGGTAACTCTGGTTGCAAACCAGCTCATGTACACTCCTAAATCGAATTACATCGACAGCATACTAGTTCCTGCCGGAATGAATGTGGCAGACCGGCGAATTGTCGAATTAACGGAGCCTGGTGATCTCGTCGTCACTGCGGATATTCCTTTAGCGGCGGATGTGGTAGCGAAGGGTGGTCAGGCGCTAAATCCGCGGGGAGAGTTGTATACTGATGGCAATGTCGGGGAACGTCTTGCCGTTCGCAATATGCTCGACGATTTGCGCGGCGGCGGCCAAATTGCTGGTGGACCTTCAAACTTTAACGCCAAAGATAAACAGGCGTTCGCCAACCAACTCGATCGCTGGCTGACCAAGGCAAAAAGATAATGGTGCACTAAAGTTGCGATTTCGCTGTGAACGGCTAAATTCGAGGCTCCCTTCGTCTCGGGGCCGAAAGCGGGTGACCGCTTAAACAGCGGCCGATTTCGATCAGCGTGGACGTAGCCTTTCGAGGTCACTAAGATATAGAGGTCGCCTGAAACGGCGATCCCACCTTATAACTGAGTCATCCATCCCGCCTTTCCTCCCTCCGCATGGCGACAACATGGCTGAACGTAACATTGAACGACCGCTGCTCCTCATCATTGGCCTTCTCCTGATCGCGTTTGTTGTTGTGCCGACCCTCGACGCGTCGGAGGCGATTCACACCATAAGCTTCGTCAACGATGTTGTGCCGGTGCTGACCAAGGCTGGGTGCAACGCAGGAGTTTGTCACGCCAAAGCAGGCGGCGGGCAGAACGGCTTTCAGCTGTCGCTGCTTGGATTCGAGCCGCAGGAAGACTACGAGCATCTTGTGTTGGAAGGACGTGGGCGAAGGTTGTTTCCTGCTGACCCGGATCGCAGTTTGCTCCTAATGAAAGCCGTCGGGCGAGTTCCGCATGGCGGTGGTATTCGCATCGACGAAGATTCCGAGAGCTATGCGTTGTTGAGTGAGTGGATCAAGCAAGGAACACCTTACGGAGGCGAAGCGGAGCCAGAACTGGTTTCGATCGCCGTGGAGCCGACGCGTGGATTGATGCAGCCACACAGCGAACAACAACTCAAGTCGGTTGCCCACTATTCCGACGGTACGACTCGCGACATCACAGACTTGGCTCTTTACGAATGCAATGACGACGCGATGGCCGAGGTAACGAGCAAGGGACTGGTCACTGCGGCTGACATTCCAGGCAAGGTCGCAGTGATGTTGCGTTATCAAGGCAAGGTGGCGGTTTTCAATGCTGCGATTCCGTTAGGTGCTGCGGTCGATTCGATGCCCCCGTCGAAAAACTTCGTCGACGAGTTGGTCTTTGCCAATTTGGAGGAGCTCGGTATCCCGCCCTCTCCGGTTTGTGACGACGCGACGTTCCTGCGGCGAGTGTCGCTGGACATCGGCGGTCGATTACCAACGGATACGGAGGCTCGCGAGTTTCTGGCGAGTACCGAATTGGACAAACGCGATCAAGTGATCGAGGCGTTGCTGCGCAGCCCCGACTATGCTGACTACTTTGCAAACAAGTGGACGACTCTGCTCAAGAACCGCCGCGACGATGCCAGCGATATCACTTCAAACTTTGCCTTTCACTCCTGGATTCGCGACAGCCTGTTAGCCAACAAGCCTTATGATCAACTCGTGCGCGAACTTCTGGCGGCAACAGGAACCGTAATCGCCAACCCTCCTGTCGCTTGGTACAAACGCGTCAAGGAGCCGAAGGAACAGATCGAAGATGTCGCTCAGTTGTTCCTCGGGGTGCGGATGCAGTGTGCTCAGTGTCATCACCATCCCTTCGAACGCTGGAGTCAGGACGATTATTACGGACTGTCGGCGTTCTTTAGCCAGGTGGGCCGCAAGCCGACCGATACGCGCGGCGAAGACCTCATATTTCATAAACGGGGTGTTGCCGGTGCGAAGAATGTAAAGACAGGTTTGACCGTCGTGCCCGTGGCGCTGGGCGATAGCGTCGGGGAGATACCACCGGATGAAGACCCTCGTTTGCGGTTGGCCGATTGGATGAGCGGAGACGCGAATCCGTTCTTTGCCAAAGCGTTGGTAAATCGCTACTGGAAGCACTTCTTCAAACGGGGGCTAATCGAGCCCGAAGATGACATCCGCGACACGAATCCACCTACGAATCCTGAACTGCTCGCCGCACTGGAGCAACATTTCCGAGACAGCGGTTTCGACTTGAAAGAATTAGTGCGCGTAATTGTAAGTTCACATGCTTACCAGTTGAGTGCCAGTCCGAATGCACATAACATGGCCGACCGCCAGAATTATTCGCGTTTTTATCCCAAGCGATTGCAGGCGGAAGTTTTGCTGGATGCTTTCGACCGACTGTGCGGTTCGACAACCTCGTTTGCAAACCTTCCGGTTGGAACGCGGGCCGTGGCTTTGCCGGACAATAGTTACAACAAATCGTCGCCCTTCTTGCGTGTGTTCGGTCGACCGGATAACGCGAGTGTCTGCGAGTGCGAACGAGTCCAATCGGCCAGCCTCGCGCAGAGTCTGCACCTGCTGAACGCGGGTGACGTAAAAGCAAAACTGGCGACGAGTAATGGACGAGCGGAACGCCTCGCGAAGGACGAGAAGCCAGCGTCGGAGAAAATCAGCGATCTGTATATTGCAGCGTTTGCACGCGAACCGCGGTCGGACGAGTTGCAAACATCGCTCGATTATTTGGCAGAAGAGCGAGTCGCTGCCGACGGTACGCCGGTCGACAAGGCAAGGGCGGCGCGGGAAAACTTCCAAGACCTGATTTGGGCCTTAACCAACACCAAAGAGTTCTTGTTCAATCACTAGAATCGCAAAGACCTAACTCATGATCGACAAACAACAGCACTACGGAATTGCATCGATTCGACGGACCTTTGCGACGCTCGTCGCGATGTTGTGTGTCGCAGCTTCGGTCTCGGCCCAATCTGTCTGCCTTCCCGCTCCACGGCTGTTAACGACGATGCCCATGGGCGGTCAAGTTGGAACAGAAGTGGAAGTCGCGATAACGGGTGAATCGATCGAAGACATTGAGGAGTTGCTGTTCTCTCATCCGGGCATAGCCGCAACGACCAAGCTTGCTGCCGACGGCAAACCTGAACCAAATCGGTTCATCGTGACAATCGCCGCTGATTGTCCGACGGGAATCCACGAAGCGCGAGTTTTGTCACGACTTGGTATTTCGGCGTCGCGAGTGTTTACCGTCGGTAAGTTGCCCGAAGTAACGCAAGACAAGCCGAGTACATCTGTGTCAGCGGCGTTGCCACTGGAAGTTAATTCGATCTGCAACGCAACTTTGCCTGTGCGAGACGTCAACCACTATTCATTCCAGGCCACGAAAGGACAACGCATTGTCGTCGATTGTGCCGCTCAAGGTATCGATTCGAAGATGAATCCCGTGTTAATCATTGCCGATGCCGAAGGCCGTGACTTGATTGTCGAACGTCGTGGCGGGGCGCTCGACTTCATCGTGCCTGAGGACGGCACGTACGTGATCAAGGTTCATGAGTTGACTTTCAAAGGCGGCGCTGAATGTTTTTATCGGCTTGCTGTTCAGGAAGTTGCCGCCGACTCGCCAGTGTCTCGTTTGCCGAGCACGCGGGCGGTCAGTTCATTCTCGTGGCCTCCCGCAAATCTGCCCGAAGCGAGTTCGTTGGCGGAAGCCGAACCCAACAACGAACACGCACAAGCCCAAAAGATCCCGCTGCCGTGTGACATCGCAGGCAGCTTCTTTCCCGCGGCCGATGTCGATACGTTTGAGTTCGCGGCCAAGAAGGGCGAAGTGTGGTGGGTGGAGGTGGCATCCGAGCGGCTTGGACGTCCGACCGATCCTTCGATAATCGTTCAACGCGTCACCGGCGAAGGTGCTGACGAGAAGTTGACCGATGTTGTCGAACTCTCTGATATTTTGAGTCCCGTGAAGCGATCGAGCAACGGTTACGCTTACGATGGTCCGCCGTATAACGCGGGATCGGCTGATATTTTGGGAAAGGTCGAGATCAAGGAAGATGGCCGCTATCGCTTGCAGCTCTCGGACCTGTTTGGCGGCACACGAAGCGATCCACAGAATGAATATCGCTTGATTGTCCGGCAGGCGGCTCCCGATTTTGCGTTGGTTGCCTGGGCGCTGCACATGGAGTTGCGAAATGGCGATCGCAATGCGTTGTCAAAACCGATTGCGCTGCGCGGCGGATCGACCATGGCACTGGAAGTGGTCGCGGTGCGTCGAGATGGATTCGACGGCGAGATCGAACTAACGATGGAGCATCTGCCGGAAGGTGTGTCGGCAACCGGACTGAAGATTGCCAAAGGGGAATCGCGCGGCATGATGCTGATCACGGCAAAGCAGGATGCTCCGCGCGGGATGCAAATCGCTACCATCTCTGGTCGCAGCAAGATCGGTGAGACCGAGGTGGTGCGACCCTGCCAATTGGCCTGCATGGCGTGGCCCGTTCGAGATGCGTGGAGCGAGATCCCGTCGCCCCGTTTGATGGTTGATGTGCCGGTATCCGTGAGCGAGTCGGAAGTGGCCCCGTTCTCACTTGCGGCCGCAGAGAGCAAGGTGTTTGAAGTCGCCGCCGGCGAGACGCTGAAGATTCCGCTGAAGCACACTCGCCGTGAGGATTTCTCGGGTGACATCTTGGGACTGAAGACGTTGGGTGCTGGTTTTGACCGGGCTCCGAGCTTTGAAGTGTCGTTAAAGGCTGACCAGTCGGAAGCAATTCTCGATACTGCCAAGTTGAAAACCCCACCGGGGGATTATCAGATCGCTTTCTATGGCAGCGCCGTCGCGAAATATCGATATAACCCAGAGGCCGTGGTCGCCGCACAGTTTGCTCAGAAGCAGGCACAACAGGAGGCTGCCGCGGCTGCGGAGGAAGCAGCGCCGGAGTCTGCCGAGCGAAAGAAGGCCGCTGATGCGGCCTTGGCTGCTGCCACGAAGCGACTTGAAGAGGCGACCAAACAAGCACAACCAAAAGACATCGTCGATATCATTGTGTCAGAACCCATCGCCATTCGCGTGAAAGCTGCGGAGACAAAATGAGTAAGCCACGAAACAATACAATCGCCGCCTGTTGTCCCGGTCCAAATAACAAGAACACCGCCAGCCGGCGCGAATTCATGCAACTTGGTTTGGCGGGGTTCGCCAGCATGAGTTTACCCGGAATTATGCGTCTTCAGGCAGCCGCGAGTGCCGCCGAGAACGTGAACGGCAAACGAGAAAAGACGGCCGTAATTATGGTGTGGAAACCGGGGGGCTGCTCGCACATCGACACTTACGATCCCAAACCCAATGCCGGAAGCGAATACCGCGGTCCCTTCAGCACGATTCCAACAAAGGTGCCAGGGCTGCAATTCACGGAGCTGTTGCCGCGGCAAGCAAAGATCGCTGACAAGTTCACCGTACTTCGCAGCATGTACCAAAACGCCGGTGGACACCCCGCTGGTTCGATGCAGTTGCTGTCGGGTGATTCGGATACACGCGACAAGCCGGCTCCGCGATTGCCTGATTGGATGTCCGTAGCCAATTACATGCGGTCGCAGGAAGGGCCTCGCACTAATCCACTTCCGGTCTATGTTGGAGTGAACCCGCCGACATCGTATACCGGAGCCGCCTATCTAGGCGATGCGTACTCGCCGTTCTCGGTCACTGGCGATCCAAGTTCCCCGAACTTCGTGGTGCCCAACATCGGGCTGACGGACCAGAACGAGATCAATCGGCTCGGACGTCGTACCACTTTGCGTGAGAAGCTGGATACGATCGAGCGTGCCTTCGACCAGCAAGGCGAACTCGGCGCACTCGATCAATTCGAGACACAAGCGATGACACTGCTCACGAACCCGCTGACAAAGGAAGCGTTCGATCTGAGCCAGGAAGATGAAGCGACGCGCGAACGCTATGGGCGAAACACTTGGGGACAACAATTACTCCTCGCACGCCGATTGGTCGAAGCGGGCGTGGAAGTATTGACCAGCAGCCTGCACGGACCTTTGTGCGGTCGTGTGCAGAACTGGGATGACCATGCCGTCAATCACCACGTGTTCGATGCGTTGAGGTTTCGTGCTGAGGCCTACGACCAAGCTGTTTCAGCGTTGATCGAAGACATTTACGAACGCGGCTTGGACAAGCGAGTGCTGGTCGTGGTCACCGGCGAATTTGGCCGCACGCCGACAATCAGTTATCAACCAAGCACCGGAGCCGGTAACGCGAGTGCTCCGGCGGGGACAAAGCAACCCGGACGGGACCATTGGCCGCGGGCGTTTTCGAACCTGTGGGCCGGTGGCGGAATCGAGACAGGGCGTTTCATCGGTGCTACCGACAAACGCGGTGAAGACTCGGTGGACCGTCGCTGTGGCCCCGGCGATTTCCTGGCCACGATCTATCATCACCTGGGAATCGATTCGAAGAATACGTTGATCAGGGACTTTAATGGACGTCCCACGCCCATCGTCGATCATGGGGATCCAATTCCTGAATTGATCGGTTAGGTCAGCGCGCAACGCAAAACGCAAGGCGAGCCTACTCGTCCGAGTAAACTTTCGTGCCCTCCTCCTTGCGCACCGGCGTAGGAGCTTCGTCACTGGAAAGTTGAACCACGATGACGTGATCGCCAGCCGCAATGCCTTTGGCGGTGATGCGGTACACGGCTTCGTCGCGAGCGGCAATTCGGGCCAACGGCTCCATGAATACCTGCTGCCCCTCCACCACTACTTTTGTTGGACCTTCGCCCTTGAGCGGTATGAGTTGGGGGGGCAGCACCGCGGCGATTTGAACATTCGTCGCTACCTTGTTCCCGTTGTTTGCGATGCGGATTTCGTAGGTCGTCTCGCTGCCGACTTCGATGGGGTCATGTACATCTTGAACGGAGAATGCTAGTTCGGTCAGACCTTCGACGTTCGTCGTATGTTCAAACTTCGCGGAGAGATTCAAGTTTGCCGTTCCTTCGACTCGCAGCTTCTGTTCGCCGGTTTCTATCGGTAACGCTGTCAACTTTACGCTGCCGCTCTCTTGTGCCGGGAGTTCTGCGAGGCTCCAGTACACCGCATGACGTTGTGGGTCGTAGGCGCCCTTGTTGTCTGCCGAGACATACTTCAGCCCCTTCGGCAGGAACGTGACGAGCTGAATGTCGTAGGCAGTTGATGTCCCTGGATTGGCGATTGCAACTTCATATGTCGCTTGCCGTTCAAGATACCGCGTCCGAGGCCCTCCGATCGCGACTTGCAACTCCGGAGCGAGAACCTCGAGTTCTAGTTGGTCCGAGTCGACCAAGCCGGCGTCTGCTTTGACTCGCAACACGTTGTTAACAATTCCCGCCTTATTCGCCCGTAAGACGAGCTGCAGGCGTTTCTCTTCCTTGGGGCGGAGTGTTCCGATTTCATACTCCAGCTTTTCACCAGCGACATGAACCAGTCCAGGTGGTACATCCTCTTCGATGATGATTCCCGTTGTTGCACCGCTACCAGGATTCGACAAGGTAATATCAAAAACAACATCTTCTCCGATCAAGACTCGGTCAGGACCGGTGTGCTTCACTACGAGCTCGGGTTTTGTAGAAACAGTTCGAACGGAGGCCTGAGCTTGGAAACTTACCTGCGCTACGCTGCCGATCTCACCTTCCACCAAGGGCATCAGTTCGATCGATACTTGTGCCTGGTCGCCCGGTTCGAGATCGCCTAGCTGCCAAGCGATTGCGCCGTCGCTGGTCTGTGTGAAGTCGGGTGAAGCATCGACCAGTTTTGTGCCTTGTGGCACCCGATCTGTGACAACGACGCCATGAGCAGTGACGTCGCCAACATTACGCACGAGAATCTTAAAGGGTGCGGCCTGACCGACGCTGACTTCACCAGGGGCGCGTTTCTCTAACGTCAGTGTCGGTGTCTGCGTGCCCTCCAGGTCCCGCCCGCCCGGAGTATCCGACGCGAGTGGTGATGCCACGACCGCAGCAACTGACGCAGATGCGTCGGCCGGCGGGTCTCCGATTGAAGAACGCGCCGAGACTTGCGGCTGAATGCTGGGGAGAGCTGTATCGACTTGGACCGGGGCATAGCCGGACGAGGCAGGTGATTGCGCGGTGCGCATCGGTGGCGGTTCGATCGTCGCGTCGTTAGCAACAACGGGCGCGGGTTCCTGAAGATTCGATGGACTATCGGGAATAGCGTCGAGCGGCGGTGTTTTTACCTCAGCGATTGGAGTAGTAGTGGTCATGTTCTCGTCCGTACCTGTTTGACCGTAGCTGCCATAGCGATTCCCGGATTCAGGGAGTTCTTGGGGGGAACGCAAGGACGATCCAGCACTTGGCTCGACGCTATCCGAATTGCCGTAGCGGCTGGCGTATGTCGATGCGGTCGGAGGAGCGTCGGTCGCATAGTCAGCGACATAACTGCTGGACGGCGCGTAGGACTGTTGCGAACTCTCCTCTACGTGTTGCCCGATAGCTGGCGAACTCTCAGCCTCGTCGTCATGAATCGAATAGCTCGCGGGCGAGTTGGAATACTGCGGAGCTGAGTATTGCGACGGTGGACTTGGTGCATCTGACGTATCGGTATCGAGGTACTGAGGGCTCGCATATCGCGCAGACGAGCTCGAATCAACGAATCGAGCGGAACTCGGCGGCTCGACAGGGTCTAACTCGTTTGAATAGCGGTCTTCGTTCGAGACCGGACTGGAGCTCGACATTTCACCAGTTTCGTACGAGCTTTGGGCGAGCGGAATCGGTCGAGGGTGATCTTTTTCCTCAGGAGTATCCTCGCCGGCGCTCGTCGCCACGGTCTTCTCCTCAGGCGATTGCCCGCCCTTTTGCGCGACTAAGACCCCCGCGCCTCCCACTCCAAGGATTCCCGCGACCAGACCTAGACGCATCCACAACCGCTTCATGGCATTGCTTCCCTACAAAATGAATCGATTCGGGCCGCGTTGACGGATTGATGTCGCTGAGCCCGCTCTGCCGTAGTCTCGAATGAGAGTTCCAGCGACGGGTAGTTACCAGAATCGACCGCTCGCTGAAAGATCATTTCGTTAGATGCACACGCGTGAGGGGGGAGTCCCCGCGTTGCAACGTGCCATTGGATCTGATCGGATTGTCGCGAGGGATTGGAGGGATTGGCTGGGTTCCAGTCGTCGCGGTGCGAAGCTGGAGAACTGAGGAAGCTGTGGTTGCCAATATTGGTGGTTTTGTAGAAGGACAGGACAATCCCGGTCGCGTCGAGACGGCAAGACGCCGCGTGCAAGATCTCCTACGAACCGCGGGCAAAAGACATTTCGCGCGTCAACGTACACTGTCGGATTATGGTCTTGTCGGCCCCGTAGAAATTCACACCCCAGTGATTCTGGTTGAGTGGTACGGACACCGTGACTGTTACTTCAAGCGTAAGTTCCGTGATTACGGAAGGCGTGACATCGATGGTCGCATATTGCACTCCGGCAGCATCGAGCAATTCTTTTGTGGCACCGCTCACATTCTTCGCACTCGTGCCCGGGATCATCCCCATTCGGGCGCCATCGTAGGCTGCATTTTCCGCTGCGTTCGCGAGAGTATTCATGCGAGTGACTTCGACGCAGCCCCAAAAAAAGGCAAACGCCACGGGTAGCGCAAATGCCATTTCCACGGTGACATGCCCAAACCTCGCATTGCGGCGAGCGCGACGACGTCGTGACGGTGTTAGAATTTTCTGACTTGTTGAATCCATCAGTTTTGATGATCTCGTCAGGACAATGTTACAAAATTCAACTCGGGATACTTGCGATACCTATTGCACAAGAGCAACTGGCAAATCACGAGCAATCTCGATAAATGCGTTCTTGAGGTCTTCGGCGTTCGACGCATGATAGTGGCGGCCACCGGTCTGTGTTGCAATTTGTTTCATCACGGTTTGGTCAGCAGTGTCGAGAAACGTCACCGTAAAGATGGTAATACCTGCCGCTCGGGCATCCGCTGCGGCGAGCAAAGGGTCACGTCCACCGGTTTGTTGACCATCAGTCATGAGGATGATCGTCTTGCTTGCGAGTCGGCGAGCATTTCCTGATGTGAGTACGCCAACAGCCGTGTCAATGCCTCCGGCCATATCCGTTCCGCCAAACATTGCATCTGTGCCATATGCCCCAATCGCGTCGCGAACGTCGTCGTATTTCGTTCCCAAAGCAACATCGACTGTATTGGCGGGCGACGTACGCCCAGTGAGCGAGCCTTCATAGCTGGCCAATGTAATCTCGGATGCCCAAGTCACCAGGCTAACACGAGGTGACACAGATACATTGCCCGCCTCGTTCAGAAATGTATCGATCGCGGCGTCAAGCGCTGTCCAGCGGCTACCTGTTGGGTGCGGGGGAGAGGTCAGGTCAATCTGCCACTTCTGATAGCTACTGGGGTTTGAGAGGATTGAAGGAAGCGGATTGTTCGGAGCGTAGGACCAATCGATGCCGGAATTATCAAACGCCATCGAATGCGAGCGGTCGACGGCCAGAACGATTTCATTGTCCAAATGTGCCGCCACCGCCGCCTGCACCGGTGTAAATCCGGCAGACCCGAACATGCTGGCAAAAAACAGCGGGACTGGTCCACTCTTCGAGTTAGCTGTCCGACGTCCTGTCACTTGAAGGGCAGTGGATGGAGTGGCCCCGCTTTGAAACTCCCAACTTCCATCCCCTCGCTGGACGGCTCTGCCCAGTACGATGTCCTCTGGTGCAAGGAGCAGTGGTTCACCCGCGACCATGTTTTGTTTGGCGATTTCAATTGCCGCGGCGATGCCGTCTGCTTCATTCTGCGTCCGTGCTAACGCTTCGGCGCCAGCTTTGGCTGACGCATCGGTGGCGACTCGCAGTTCTGTCCGTACCAGATGCATGTACCCCACATCAACGGAGTAAGCGCTCATCAGCAGAAGAATTGTGATGATCACCGCGATCAGAGGCAACATCGCGCCTTTCCGCTTTGCACTACCAAGCCGTCGCCGGTCCCGCATTCTCGAAGTCATCATTGCCGTTTTCACTTTATGCATCAACATTCAGAACAACGAAGTCATCACTGACGCACCATTTTCACGGTTGACGTGAGTGCCGGCACATTGTCATACAGCGATGGCCCGTATGAGTTTGTATTTGCCCGAGCCGACACTGCAACGGTAACCAGCGTCCCACGCGGGGTTAAAGCATCAACGCGAGGCGAAATGGCAATCGTTGCATTGTCGATATGCCGGGCCTTTGAAACCTCATGAAATCGCGATTCTCCCAACTCCTGAGTACCTCCGCTCGCCGTGACAGTTCGCGCAGCCTCATAAGCGGCGGACGTAATCTCTTGCTTGAGATAAATGGCGTTCGAGGCTTCGATCGCACCAAACACGATGATGACCATGACTGGTAAACAGACGGCTAACTCAACCGCTGCAGCTCCGAGTCGTCGAGAACGTCGGCGCAATGGAAAGTGAACCAGTAATCGTTTCCGGATCGCCATGTTACCCGCCTTCAATCTCTAAGAACTGCCCCGCAGCATCCACCACACAAAATGAAACCTAGCATAAATCCGGCTGTGGTGTTGCGAGCTCTCTTGCGAGTGGCGCGATTTGCTCTCCAATTAGCGAGGCCCATCTTTAACCGGTGTTGCTAAATGACCACATCTCCGCCCGAGTTGTAGCTTTGCGACAGCGCACAGCGAACACATCGCGAATTGTTTACGGGTCAGTCAATCGACCTGTTTCCTGACTTCCGTGAACTTCAGGAGGGCGCAAGTGGAGAATGAGTTGCGTGTCGTGTAATGCCGTTCCTTTCGCCGCATTCGGCGTTCGAGAGTGTTCGGGGAAGCTCTGGCGTCGAGGCCAAACGCAGTTACTTCGTTCGAAAAACAAAAGGGGTGCCCCTGCCCGAGGCACCCCGTTGCTTCTGCCCAAGTTTGCGAGGTCCGTCTGCCCCGGCGGACTTCGCGACGAACCAGATTCATCTGCCCGGTGAATCTGGTTCGTGTACCGAACCACTAAGCTGCGATGCTTGCCCTCCGTTTAGGTTCATGCGAAACATGCTGCTCACTTCGGTGTGCAACGCGAGTTGCCGTGCCATAGTGATCCATCATGAATGTTGAAGGAGAGGGGCTGAAAGGAACGTGTTCCGTTCGCTGAGTAGTCACAAAGCTGACGGCTGCCCAAATACGCACTTCAGCTCTCTCCATAAGAGTAGAGACGAGAACCAATCCTGCGGCGGCTTGGCGATCTCCCAGACAGCGAGCACTGCCTTGAACAGGAGACCCATAGCTTTGCGCCCCGGCCTCGCGGTCGGTTTGCCTTTTTCGAGGGTGGCAAGCTGAATGCTGCCGTCCATCGAACTAAACATCATTGAGGTGACATTAAAATAAATAGTTCGATTTCCGATCAAAGTCAAAAAACTTCTCGGTATTTTGTCAGTCGCAAACGGACAGGTCGTCCCGTCGACGCGATGCTGGGCGACTCGTTACAATTCGCTCATGCTCACATTGCTTTTTGACATCGACGGAACTTTAATTAACACCGGTGGGGCCGGTGGCACGGCACTGATTGAGGCTTTCCGCGAAGACTTTGGAATCGACAATCCAGCGCAGGTCCCATTCAGCGGTCGCACCGATCGGGGCATCGGTACCAACCTGTTCGAGCAACATGGAATCGAGGATTCTCCCGAAAACTGGCAGCGGCTGCGCGATGGTTATATTACTCGCCTGCCAGTCCACTTACCGCAACGCGATGGAAGGGTTTTGGACGGCGTGCTGAGCCTCTTGGAACAGCTGCAATCACGTGAGGCGGTCGGCGTCGGACTGCTCACTGGCAATTTGCAAGAGGGTGCTCGGATCAAGTTGTCCTATTTCGGGCTGTTCGAGCATTTTAGATTCGGTGGCTTTGGGGACGACCATCGAAACCGCGACGGTGTCGCCGAGGCAGCTCTGGTGGCCGCCAAGAATCATGCCAACGGCAATTTCGATCCCGGACGAACGTGGGTGATCGGAGACACGCCGCTCGACATCACGTGTGCGCGCGCAATCAACGTAAAAGTCCTCGCCGTCGCCACTGGCTTGCATCCAATGAATCAACTTGCCGATTATCGACCCGATCTGCTGCTGGAGGATCTATCCGACACGGATCTGGTGCTCGACGCTTTGAGTTAGTTCCGTGAATCGACGCGTTACACTGCTCCCCTCCGAATACGTCTTACCAAGTCCAGTCTCGCAAAGGAATGAAATGAGAAAAAGTCGCGTCAAGGCAAAGCTGTCCCGCAACGAGCCAGTGTTAGTAACAACGCTGCACTTGAGCGATCCGTCGATGTATGAGCTTGCCAGCCTGATGGGGTTCGATGGTTTGTGGCTCGATCTTGAGCACCATCATCACAGCGTCGAAACGGCAAACACGCTACTTCGTGCCGCCCGCGTTGGGACGTCAGACGTCATGGTCCGGCCTGCGAAAGGCGAGTTCATGCGCATGGGACGGATTTTGGAAGCGGGGGCGCAAGGAATAATGTATCCTCGTTGCGACAATGCCGAAGAAGCCGCTGAGGTTGTTCGTTGGTCGAAGTTCGCCCCCCTCGGAACGCGAGGAATCGATGGCGGCAACCCGGATATGCCTTACTGTACGATGCCGTTAACCGACTATTTGCGAGAAGCGAACGAGCAGACATTTACGGTGATCCAACTTGAAAGTCCCGAGTCGATCGATCATGTCGACGCGATTGCTGCTGTCGAAGGCGTCGACGTTTTGTTCCTGGGGCCGGGAGACTTCAGTATTCTCGCCGGTATTCCTGGACAGTTCGATCACCCTTCAATTCGGGACGCTCGCGATGCGATAGCGAAGGCCGCAAAGTCCCATGGCAAACATTGGGGCTCTGTAGGATTCAGCCCGGAACACTCGAGCGAACTTGTCGAGCAAGGCGCTCGCTTCATATGTCACGCAGCGGACCTTTTGATACTCAAGCAAGGCTTCGAGCGGCTGCAAAGTGATTTCTCAAAGCTCGGATTTACGTTTAACAACCAGCTCGGCAAATGAACCGAAGAGGCACGATGCGTCGCAGGCAGAGAGTCCTTGTCGTTGGTGTCGGTTCGATTGGCGAGCGGCATTTACGTTGTTTTCAGTGCACCGATCGTGCTGATGTGTCAATCTACGAGATCAATGACGAATTGCGGATTCGTATAGCAGCGCAGTATGGATTGTCAGGTGTGTTCGGCACTTGGGCTGAAGCGCTCGCATCGGACTTTGATGCTGCCGTAATCTGCACGCCAGCCCATCTTCATATTCCAATGGCGATTGAAATTGCCCGGTTACATCGTCACTTGCTCATCGAAAAACCACTCAGCATCAACTTCGATCGCCTGGACGAGTTGCAACAAATCGTGGACGCATCGAGCATCACCGTGATGGCCGCGTACGTCATGCGCGTTCACCCTGCCTTGGCTGCGATGAAATCGGCGCTCGATTCCGGTAAGTTTGGCCAGCCCGTTCATGTCATTGGGTGCTCCGGACAACATTTTCCAACCTATCGACCGGCATACCGCGAGGTCTACTATCGCGATCGAGCGACGGGTGGAGGAGCGATACAAGACGCATTGACTCACCTAGTAAATGCCGCAGAATGGCTCGTTGGTCCAATTGATCGACTCGCCGCAGATTGCAGCCATCAGGTTCTCGAAGGCGTCGACGTGGAAGATACGGTTAATGTCATCGCGCGGCATAAGAATGTTCTCGCCTCTTACAGTCTCAATCAGCATCAAGCGCCCTGCGAATCGTCAATAACCGTTGTCTGCGAGCGTGGCACGGCTCGGTTTGAATCGCACGCGCAACGCTGGCGATGGCAGATTGATCCGAGTGCCGACTGGCATGACGAGCCTTGTGATGTCATTGAACGAGACGATTTGTTTATCGCACAGGCGAATCGATTCCTTGACGCTACGTGTGGCGACGCCTCCCCGACTTGCTCGCTGGACGAGGCGACACAGACTTTGCGTACGAATCAAGCCATTCTCCGTGCCAGCGAGTCTCGCGAGTGGGTTCGTCTCTGATTTTTGGCCACGGGCCAAGAAAACCGTTATTCTGGCGAATACGTAGGAACCGCGATCTCGGAAACTCAATCTGTGAAGCCATGGAATCGCTCACGGTAAATATACCTAGAGGAGCTGTGTGATGTCCGATGCCTCGAATCCGTATGAGTCCACTTCCGTCAAGCCGCCGATGCCGTCCGGCAAAATGGAGTACATGCGGTCGATTCATTACGTGTTCGAGAATCCAAATTGGGTGACGAATGTGTTGCTCGTCGGGGTTTGCATCCTCTCGACTGGCATCATTCCGGTTCTTGGGCAGCTTGTTTGTGTGGGCTATCAATTCGGAATCATCGAAGCGCTCCATCGTCGCCCCAACGCTCAGTATCCCGATTTTGACTTTAACAAGTTGATGGATTATCTGGTTCGCGGCTTTTGGATCTTTCTCGTAGGGCTCGTCGTCGGGTTAGCGATGCTGCCAATCATCGCTGGGCTGGCCGTAGTGTTCGCAGTGCTCGTCGGCGGCGCGGGCGCTGCGGGCGGCGATGACGGAGCCGCCGTTGCACTGATCGTGGTCGTTCCAATTCTGTTTGTAGCAATGTTGGCAATCGGGATTGCGATCAACATGATCAGCGTACCCTTCATGTTAAGGGCAGGTCTCATGCAGGATTTTGGGGCGGCCTTCGACTTTGGGTTCGCGAAGCAGTTTATTCGCAACACCTGGAAGGAGATGATACTCTGCGCGCTGTTTTCGATGGTCGCGGGGATGCTCGCGGCGCTAATCGGAATGGCGATGCTTTGTGTTGGCATCTATTTCACGATGGCGGTGGTGATGCTGATGCAAGGGCATCTCATCTTGCAACTGTATGAACTTCATTTGGCGCGAGGCGGCGACGCGGTGTACCTGAAGCCGGAAGTCGCCTGAAACAAGGATGTGCTTACTCGGCTACAAGGTGAATTGACGCTATAATCAGCCGATCACCTTTGCCGCACACGCCATTAGTAAGGAACAAGCTGATGAAACCGGCACGCATCTTTCTCATAACACTTTGCGTAACGCTTCTTGGTAACTTTTGTCTTGGCGAAGATCCAAAGCCTCAAGAGAATTCGCAGCCGTACTCGCAAACCGTCAGTAGAGGAAAGCTGCATGAAAGATTTGAGAAAATGATGTCGGGTGTAAAACTAGTGGGTCGATTCACGATCCTCGGCAAAGACGATGGCCCGATGCCGAAAGAAGAATACACGATCAACAGCGTGACGAAGTTGCCCGATGGGGACTTGTGGTTGTTCAATGCACGCATCAAGTACGGCGAACGTGATCTCACGGTGCCGTTGCCATTAGAGGTGAAATGGGCGGGCGACACGCCAGTTATCACACTGACCGATTTTACGATTCCTGGGATGGGGACGTTCAGTTCCCGAGTCGTGATCGACAACCAGAAATACGCGGGAACCTGGTCGCATGGCAAAGCCGGTGGACATCTGTTTGGCTTGATCGAGAAAGCTGTCGCAAAAGAGCCGGACCTGCCGGCGCCATAAGGAACATAGGCGAACTAATTCACGCGACCAGTCGTACAGGTGGTTCACGCATTCTGTTTGCGTTCTTACGATGATAGCTAGTCTCCTGTCTTTGCTCCTCCGGCGCCCGCATTCATGATCGTCGTTCACGAATTGTTGAAGCGGTTTCGTGTTGGCGGTGAAGAGATCACGGCGGTCGACAAACTCTCTTTCTCGGTTGCGCCCGGTGAAGTGTACGGTCTGCTCGGGCCGAATGGAGCCGGGAAAACGACCACCGTGCGGATGATTGTTGGTTTGCTCAAAGCGGATAGCGGCTACGCAGAAGTTGGCGGATATCGCAGCTCCACTGAACCCGATGCCGTCAAGTCACGTCTCGGCCTCGTTTCGGCCAGCGATGGCGTTTACCCTTGGCTCAGCGTTCGCGAGATGCTGCTCTTCTTCGCGGACCTTTATGGGGTGCCGCATAGCGTTGCCGTCGAGCGTTTGAAGCATCTCGCGGACACATTTGGGCTTACGCCGCTTCTCTCGCGGCGGTGTGCTAGTTTGAGCACGGGGCAGAAACAACGTGTGATTCTAGCGCGGGGCTTGATCCATGATCCACCGGTGATGTTGCTCGACGAACCGACCCGTGGCCTGGATGTAATTGGCAGCAAAGTTGTCTTCGATTACATCGCTCATCTTCGTGACAGGGACAAGGCGGTCATCGTATGTACGCACCACTTGGACGAAGCGCAGCGGCTATGCGATCGGTTTGGCCTGTTGCACGCCGGGCGATTGTGGCGTGAAGGCACGATCGGTGAATTACAGGCATCCACGGGGTGCGAGACGCTTGTCGACATGTTCCTTGGATTCTTGGACCGGCAAGAGTCGGCTGCAAGTACAACCTAACAATCAAGTAGCGATTCGGAGCGTCGCTCAAGCATGTCCGCAGATCTCGATCAAACTCCCGAAGAGCAGGTCTCGGCGTCGACTGATAAGGCGCCGCGGCGCACCTCTGCGAGGTCGAGGTTAGTGCGACTGTGTGTGAAGGAGTTGCGAGAGATTTTGCGTGATCGAAGGACGATCGTCACGTTGGTATTTATGCCGTTGCTCGTCTATCCGCTGCTAAGCATGGCGTTTCAAAAGTTTGCTCTATCGTCATTGTCGTCACTGTCGCAAGTAGAATGTCTTGTCGGAGTCGAGTCGGAACGCGCAGCGCTAAAGCTCACTCGGTTCCTTCATACTGGCGAAGATATCCTTCGATCGACGATGTCGGCCGGAGACGCGTCGAGTGGAACGGCGGTGAATTCGCCACCGAATCTCAACGCAGAACCCAAAATTCGCTGGCTGTACGGCGATGAGTTACGGAAAGGCGTAGCGAGTGGGGCTCTCGATGTTGGAGTGCTGCTGCTCGAAGGCGAGGAATTGGAACAATCACACGGATCCGCTCGGCAGCTTAAATGCCAAGTGCTCTATCGCGAGGAGTCAGCGCTGAGCAAAGTGGCGGCGGAATATATCACCAAGCGGTTGAACGCCATCAATGATAGTTACACGAAAGAAATTCTGAAGGTGAAGCTGCCGACCAATGTTGAACTAGAACCGGTCGCTGGTTCCGGTGGTGCAGCCGCATTTTCGCTGACCACGCTTGTGCCTTTGATACTGATCTTGATGACGATTACGGGCGCTGTTTACCCAGCGATCGACCTGACGGCCGGCGAACGCGAGCGGGGAACGCTTGAGACACTGATGGCAGCGCCTGTGCCACGACTCGGCCTACTGGTCGCCAAGTATGTCGCCGTGCTCGTAGTTGCACTTTTTACTGCGACCGCGAATCTTGTTGCGATGACGGTAACCCTGGTCGCAACGGGCTTGGGAGCTACCGTTTTTGGCTCGGGCGGTCTCACGGTCGATCTGGTTGCTGAAGTGTTCGCATTGCTGATCCTGTTCGCGGCATTCTTCTCCGCGATACTACTGGCGGTGACTAGTTTCGCTCGCAGCTTCAAAGAAGCACAGGCGTATTTGATACCCTTAATGCTGCTTTCTCTAGCGCCCGGAATGATGAGTTTGATGCCCGACTTGGAGTTCAACGGATTGCTGGCGGTTACGCCGCTGGTCAATATCGTCTTGTTAGCTCGTGACATTTTTGAAGGCGAAGTGGAATCAACACTTGCGACGGCTGCCATACTTTCGACGGCGCTGTACGCGTTCGCGGCGATTGGCCTTGCAGCTCGCATCTTCGGTACAGACGCGATTCTGTACGGAAGCCAAGCGACGTGGGAAGACCTAATGCATCGCTCGAAGGAAAGACGCGATACGGCGACGTTGCCGGGGGCCATGTTCTGCCTCGCCGCATTGTTTCCGATCTACTTCTTGCTAGGTAATTTGTTGCATCGACTACCGGGGGCAAGCATCGGAGTCCGACTCGCCGCATCAGCGGTTGTCACCGCTTTGCTGTTTGCTGGAGTTCCTTTGTTGGCGGCAATCTTTCAAAGAGTCAGCTTTACGACGGGATTTCAATTGCGTGTTACCGGAGTCGTCGCATTTGTTGGCGCGGTGGTGTTGGGTGTGTCTGCTTGGCCCTTCGCTCATGAAGTGTTTCTGTTCAACGAAGTGATTGGACTTGGCGGGATCGCCCCGGAGCAGTTGGAATCTGTAAAGTCGCTGCTTAACGCCTGGCGGGATCTTTCGCCTGTGGTGATTCTTCTTTCGCTTGCCATCACGCCCGCCGTGTGCGAAGAGTTTTACTTTCGCGGCTATCTGATGGGGGCGTTGCAAAAGTCGACTCGTCCGGCCACCGCGATCCTTGCCTCCGCGTTGCTATTTGGCACGTTTCACGTTATCGCGACGAGTGCCTTGTCAACCGAACGCTTTCTTCCGAGCACTTTGATGGGATTGATATTGGGGTGGGTGTGTTATCGGACGGCCAGCGTATTGCCTGGCATGTTGTTGCACGCCACGCACAACGGCTTGTTGCTGATGGTTGCCTACTACCAAGATGATCTACAGGCACGAGGCTGGGGCGTTGCCGAGCAATCGCATTTGCCGGCCACATGGCTGGCCGCTGCTGCCGTGGGTCTTATCGTTGGGGCCGTCTTGATCTCGCTCGCCACGAGATCAAAGCAGTCGCGATAGTTCGCTAACTCTTGGTGCCCAGCGTTACGCCCTCGACTCGCGGTCAACTCTTGACATCGATATATAGCTCGTCTATACATGGGGCATCTACTCACGCGAGCCAGTGTCATGTCCGATAGTTTTCAACGCGATTTGCTGCGAGGTAGCCTCGACTTAATGGTGTTGTCGGTATTGGCCGACGAACCGCAGTACGGCTACTCGATTCAAAAGCAGATTCGTGACGTGAGTCAGGGGAGAGTCGATCTGAAGGCAGGCACGTTGTATCCGCTGTTGCATCGATTGGAGGCGGACAAGCTGATCCGATGCAAATGGGATGACTCAACGGGCCGGCGTCGCAAGTGGTACGAGTTGACAAAGTCCGGCCAGAAGCGGTTGCAAACGCAATCGCAGGAATGGTACCGCTATGTCGAATGCATCGGCCAATTGTTGACGCCAGTTCTGCCGAAGCTGCCCAATCCGGCTTAAACGCCATGTCGAAAAGTGAATTCGATCAATATCTCGCGTTGCTCAGCGGACTTTTGAGGCTTAGTCCCGTACAGCGTGAAGCAATTGCAACCGAGTTGCGTGATCATCTCGAAGAGCGGCTCGACGAGCTACTTGCTCAAGGCATCTCGCGACAGCAGGCGATCGAAACGGCGCTCGAAGAGTTTGGCGATGCGACGGGTTTGGCAAGCGAATTCGTTCAGATCTTCCAACAACAGAGAAGGAGACGAATGATGCGTATGACCTTTGGAGCCGCACTAGGGATTTCTTCAGTCTTGCTGCTGGCAACGGCTTTCTGGCCGGAGGGTCGCCCTGGGCCAGCCCCGAGACAGCTGATCGCACAAACAGAGAAGAGCGATCGGGCGAGGAAGGACAACGCCGCGTTTGCCCCGGCGCGACAAAGTGCGAATTCGGAAACGGAAGCCAATCTCAAAAAGCGGATTGACGTCGACTACCTCGATGTACCTTTCGCTGACCTGTTATTGGAGCTTGGCAGGGAGGCTGGCTTACAGTTCTACGTGAAGGAGAAGTACTTAGATGACCTTGGAATTCCGGTGGACTTTCCGGTCACAATGTCTCTGGCCCAGGTGTCTGTCGAAACGGTTCTTGAATTAATCCTGGAGTCGGCAGAGCTGACCTACATCATCCGCGATGGCGTGGTCGTGATTACAACGGAGGAAGATGCCGAAAGTGTGGCAGAAGTACGAGTCTATAACTGCCGTGATTTGCTGGAAGACTACGTCGAATCGTATCAAGCGGCCGGAGTTGGGCTGGTCGAAGAACAGCTCATTGAGGATGCAGCGGCAACGCAACCGTCTACGCAGGAAGAAAAAGTTCGCAACAAAAAGCGGCGAATAGATGCTGATGCAGGCGAAGACCAAAGCAGTTCCTTCAGTAGTTCGCCGCTCATCCTCGCCCAATTTGGCGGTGGTGGAATGGGAGGCGGCGGTGGAATGGGTGGTGGTGGCATGATGCCCATGCCGCAGGCGCCGCAATCTCGCGAAGATCAGTTGATGAGCATCATTACCACTTCTGTTTTGCCAGAAAGTTGGGAAGATATGGGAGGACCGGCAACGATCGGGGAATTTAACGGCATGATTGTGATCCGTCACACTCCGCGTGCTCACCGGAAAGTCGAAGAGGTTCTTCAAATGCTGCGAGATGCATCCGAGCAGCAACTCTGGTCAAATCCGAACGGAAGGCGAACGGACCTAGCACCCGCCGGATTCGGTGGAGGCGGGTTCTTCTAGTTTCAAGCGAAGTCGACTAGCACACTCGAAGGGCCGGCTTCGGCGGGTCCTTTTTGTTGCGACGAAGTTGACGTCGAAGACGATGCCCGTTAACACTACAGCGGTTAATCACGTCAACGCATGGAGGACGGAGTGTGAAGCTGCATTTTCTCGGGGCGAATCGCCAAGTTACCGGTTCGCGTTACTGCCTGGAAACCGCCGAATCGAAGGTCATGATTGACTGCGGCATGTTCCAAGAACGGGAATTCCTGTCACGAAACTGGGAGCCAAATTCGATTGCGCCTTCCGAATGTGATGCCATGCTGCTCACGCATGCGCATCTTGATCACTGCGGTCTTATTCCGAAGTTGGTAGCTAACGGGTTTCACGCCCCGATCTATTGCACGCGTCCGACGGTTGATCTGACGGAAGTAATCTTGCGAGATTCCGCCAAGATCCAAGAAGAGGACGCGGCCTATAAAAAGAAACGCCATGAACGCGAGGGCCGCAAGAGCAAGTATCCCGAGAAGGCGCTGTATGGCGAAGACGATGTCCTCAAGACGCTGCCGATGTTGAGCGGCGTTCCCTACGAGACCGTCTTGCGAGTGACCGACGACATCTCGGTCGTATTTCACGATGCTGGACACATCCTCGGGTCGGCTATGTTGGAAGTGACCGTAACCGAGAACGGAGTGACGCGGCGAGTGATTTTCTCGGGCGACATCGGTCAATCGGACAAGCCACTCATCCGCGACCCGAGCTTCTTTGAGTCTGCCGACTTTGTGGTCATGGAGTCGACCTACGGCGACCGCAACCACGAAGACCGTGGCGATGTCGAGACACAACTGTGCGATGTGATCAATGAAACGATTGGTCGTGGCGGGAATCTTGTGATTCCGACCTTCGCGGTCGAGCGCGCTCAGGAACTGATGTACTACATCAGCCGCCTCGTACATGCGGATCGCATTCCAGATGTGAAAGTTTTTCTCGACAGTCCGATGGCCGTGGATGTAACGAATATCTTTCGGCAGTACCGGGAGTGTTTCGACGAGGAAGCCTGGGAACTGATCGGCTCGAACCGCTCGCCACTTCAATTTCCGGGCTTACAATTGGCAAGATCCACAGCCCAATCGATTGCGATCAACAACACGAAAGAGCCGTGTATTATCATGGCAACTTCTGGAATGTGTACGGGCGGCCGAATCAAGCATCACCTGCGCCGCAACCTATCACGACCGGAGTCGACCATTCTGTTTGTCGGCTATCAAGCTCACGGTACACTCGGTCGCTTGATCAGTGACGGCAAACAGGAAGTTCGCATTCATGGTCGTAACTACGAAGCGAAAGCACAAATCTCGCGAATCTACGGATTCTCTGGACATGCCGACCGCGACGCGCTACTGCGTTGGATCGAGCACTTGAAGCAGGCACCCCGGGAGATCTTTCTCACACACGGTGAGGAAGAGGCGGCGATGAGTTTGGCAGAAGGAATTCGCAACGAGAAGGGTTGGGAAGTTTCAATTCCCGAGTTTCAACAAATCGTCGACCTTGGTTAGTGAGGTCTCCGCGTGACCACGTTTGAACACGCCATGGTCGGGATCAATGGTGCGATGGCCGCGGGCTTGCACCGACAGTACCAGTGGAGAATCGCGGCGTTAGCCGGTCTCGCGGCAGTGGCTCCCGATTGGGATGGTCTGACAATCGTTGGCGGACTGCAATTGTTCGACCACGCACATCGCGCGTGGGGACACAGCTTTTTGACCTGCGTGCTCCTCGCTTGTGTACTCGCCGGCTTCGATTACCGCTTCGACGTGGTGGGCTACGGCGAGCGACTGCTCTGCGGCTTACTTCGGACACCCTCGAAAGCGGTGGCGACACGCCCGGGACGCAGTCGGCTGCGATTGATGACATGGATGCTTGTGGCGATAGCTGCGACGATGAGTCACCTCGCCGCCGATCTGGTTTATTCGGGAACGACCGAACTTTCGGATTGGCATCTGCAACTCTTGTGGCCCTTCTCAACACAGGGCTTTGTGTATCCGATGGTCCATTGGGGTGATGCCGGTGTGACGATTATTTTTGTGATCGGCATGTTCGCAATGGTTCGTTGGTGTCAGCGGATTCAGCGGATTGCCCTCATCACACTAGCGGTCGTTCTCATGTACATTGTGTTGCGTGGAATGCTTCTTTCGTAAAGTTAGTTTTTGCGCGGCTACCCAAATCCATGAAACTGCTCGCCATATTGCGGCTTCGCTGCCCGCGTTGCCTAAAGGCTCCGGTCTTCAGCTCGTTCTGGAAAATGCACAAGGAATGCCCCGAGTGCGGCTTGAGTTTCGAGCGTGAACCGGGATTCTTTACGGGAGCGATGTACTTTAGCTATGGCATCGGTATCCTGCTTGCCGCCCCCGTGTCGATCTACTTGTTCTTGCAGGGCTTCAGCGAGCCAGCGATCTTTGCAATCGCGATTGCCCAGCTTGCCATCATCTCGCCACTTCTGTTTCGCTACTCACGAGTCGCGTGGATGTATTTCGATCAGCGATGGGATCCAAGGTAAAAATGGTGCAGGTCACCGAGACGCCTAGTCCGCTCGCCCAGCTATCGGAACTCGTTCGGTATATACTGTTGAGATACGTCTTCCGGCCAGGTGCGGTGCTTGAGAGTTGGGTTGAAAAGAATGTTCGTCTGTGTGCTGACGATAGTTTGTTTGTTTTCTGCGACCGTCTTTGCGGTTGGCGCAGAGCCGGTCGACTTTCAGCGCGATGTGGCTCCGATCTTTCAGCAGCGGTGCTTGAGCTGTCATAACGATCGGGATCAGCGGGGAGGCCTGTCTCTTCAGTCAGCGGAGATGGCCCGCAATGGTGGCGAGAGTGGAACGGTCATCGAGCCCGGCGACGAGGCATCGAGTTACTTGTTGGAATCGTTGGTTCCGTCGGATGGAAACGCGGAAATGCCGAAAGGCGCTTCGCCGCTCGACGCGAACGAGATTGACATCATCCGTCGATGGATTGCGGAAGGCGCGGTGTGGCCTAATGAACTTGTCCTCGATCCACCGGTGTTATGGTCGCTGCAACCGATCGTCCGACCTGCTGTTCCGTGGGACATAACGGAGACAGAAGGTTTTCCAATCCGGAATCAGATCGACGCGTTTGTTGCGCACCGACATCGCGAGGCCGGATTGCAAGCTGCACCTCCGGCTGATCGCCGCACGCTGATCCGACGTTTGTATCTGGACATCACGGGACTCCCTCCGTCGCCGGCGACCGTCGAAGCCTTTGTCGCGGATACCGAGCCAAGCGCCTATGAACGATTGGTCGACGAATTGTTGAGTTCTCCGCATTACGGCGAACGATGGGGACGCTACTGGCTGGACCTCGCTCGGTATGCCGATAGCGAGGGTTACCTGGGCGACGCCCTCAGGCCGCACGCGTGGGTCTATCGCGAATGGGTCATCGATGCGATAAACCGCGACCAGCCATTCGATCAATTTACGCTCGAACAATTGGCTGGCGATTTACTTGAGCATCCCACGCTGGAACAGAAGGTTGCCACCGGTTTTCATCGAAACACGCTGCGAAACACAGAGGCTGGCGTTGATCTGGAGTTATACCGAACAAAGGAGATCATCGACCGAGTCAACACGACAGGAATGGTCTGGTTAGGGCTGACGCTCGGCTGCGCTGAGTGCCACGATCACAAGAATGACCCGATCAGTCAAACCGAGTTCTACCGGCTCTACGCGTTTTTTAATAACGCCGATGAGGTTGGCGTAGCCGTGACTAGACCATGGGAAACCGCTGAGTACGAACAGGGAATGCGAGTCTGGCGGCCGGTGTGGGATGAACTCGTCGCCAAACTGCAACGGTTTGAGAAACACGACTTGAGTGATGCCCAAAGTGAGACGATATCTGAGTCACTCGCTGGCAGTAGCGAGCCGTTCGACTGGAAGACGATTGTAGAGTTTTACCGCACCAAGGAGCCGGGTTGGGAGGAGGTGCGGGCTGAGATTGATGCGCACCTGAAACAAAAGCCAGCGGCGCCAAGGACGAGAGCACGCGCGTTTGCTGAGCGTACCAAAGATCGCCGCGAGACGTTCGTACACATCCGCGGCATCTACACTCGGCAGGGAGACAAGGTGGACCCCGGCACACCAGTCATTCTTCCGCCACTCACTACGCGGAGCGGCGGTGCCGATCGGCTGGATTTAGCGCGATGGTTGTTTTGCGAAGACAATCCGCTGACGGCCCGCGTCGCTGTGAATCGTATCTGGCAGCACCTGTTTGGGCAGGGACTTGTTGCGACACCGAATGATTTTGGCAATCAAGGAGCGAGGCCCACACATCCACAACTACTGGATTGGTTGGCGACTGAGTACAGACGATCGGGCTGGAGTCGCAAAGCGATGATTCGGTTGATTGTCACCTCGTCAGCGTACCGACTTTCGTCAGCTGCCAACGCGGTTCTGTCTCAGGAGCACGTTGGCAACCAGCTGTTGTGGCGGCAGAACAGCTATCGAGTCAGCGCGGAGATCGTTCGCGATCTGCACCTGACGGCCAGCGGCTTGCTGGACCGAACCATTGGGCGACGCGGAGTCCGTCCCCCTTTACCGGCTTTCGTCACAGAAGTTGGACGCAGCGTTCAGTGGCCGGTCAGTCAAGGCGGAGAGCAGTATCGCCGAGGCCTGTACATTTTCTTCAAACGGACGGTTCCCTACCCGATGCTGATGACGTTCGACGCTCCGGACTCAACCATCTCCTGCAGCCGCCGCGAACGCACCAACACGCCGCTGCAGGCGCTGACGCTGATGAACGATCCTGTATTCCATGAATGCGCCCAGTCGTTAGGGCGAGCCGTTCACCAACAGCATCCGAACGATCTTTCCGCAGCGATTTGCGATATTTTCCTACGGTGTCTCGCGAGGCTTCCGACCGAGCAGGAACGAAAGGTTCTCGACATGGCCTACCAGGATGTGCTTCGAATCAGGGAGACAGAGGGGCAACCCGCCGATCAAGGCGAGGCCCCGGAAGTCGCGGCGTTGATCACCGTGGCGAGGATCGTGATGAATTTGGACGAGTTTATTACACGAGATTGATATGGATAGTTCAAGCCAACACAAACTTGAACAGGCAACCTTGAATCGACGGCGGTTTTTCGCGACTGGCGCCAGCGGTCTCGGCACGTTAGCACTGGCCTCACTGCTGGAGCAGGATGGAGTCCTTGCGGATGAAGTTCCGCCCCAACTCGCCCATTTCGCACCTAAGGCCAAACGCTGCGTCTACCTTTTTATGGAAGGTGGACCAAGCCAAATGGATCTCTTTGACCCGAAGCCCAAGTTGAATCAGCTCGATGGCCAACCAATGCCCGAGTCGATGCTTCAGGAGATCAAATTCGCGTTCATACAGAAAGAGAGTGCGCGGCTGATGGGCAGCCCGCGGAAGTTCCGTCGGTACGGCGAATGTGGTATGGAGCTGTCGGACCTGTTGCCCCATTTGAGCAGGTGCGTTGACGATATCGCACTTGTTCGCTCCATGCACGGCGAGCAGTTCAATCACTTGCCGGGTCAGTTGATGATGCTTTCAGGGTCCGCTTTGCAGGGCTGGCCAACGCTTGGTTCGTGGCTTAACTATGGACTTGGAAGCGAGTCTCAGGATCTTCCAAGTTACGTCGTTCTGGCCACGTTGGGACGCGGTCTTCCGGGGGGCGCTTCGAGCTGGTCGAGCGGTTTTCTCCCATCGCAGTATTCCGGCACCTTGTTTCGTAATCAGGGTAGCCCCGTCTTGAATCTAGCCAGTCCTGATGGCGTTTCACGCGATGTTCAGGCCCGCAGCCTGCAAGCCATTAATGCCTTGAATCGAATTCGCCTTGACCGTGTGGGAAATCCCGAGATTGCCAGCCGTATTGAAGCGTATGAGCTCGCTTTTCGGATGCAGCGTACGGCTCCGGAGTTGCTCGATCTGTCTGGCGAAACTAAGGCGACGCTTGACGAATACGGTGTGTCGCGAGAGGAGGCGTCGGACAAATCCGGTTTTCTCGGATCCTACGCGAGGAACTGCCTGTTGGCGCGACGAATGATCGAGCGAGGAGTTCGTTTCGTGACACTCTTCCTCTCGACTTGGGATCACCACAGCTACCTCGACAGCGGCCTCGCACGCAATACGAAGATCTCCGATCAACCTATTGCTGCATTGTTGAAGGATCTGAAACGTCGCGGTCTGCTCGACGAAACTCTCGTCGTCTGGGGTGGTGAATTCGGTCGCACACCGCTGGGAGAGAATCGGGTCAATTTCAAAACGGTTACAGGGCGAGACCATCATCCGTATTCGTTCAGTATGTGGCTCGCCGGCGGGGGCGTTAGAGGCGGCCAGTCGATTGGCGAGACTGACGAGATCGGCTGGGGAGTCGCCAAGGATCCCGTACATGTGCATGACCTGCACGCGACAATCCTGCATCTGTTCGGTTTGGATCACAAGAGATTAACTTACCGATTTCAAGGTCGCGACTTCCGTCTGACCGACGTATCTGGCAATGTTGTCAATCAACTCGTTGACGCATAGCTGCCCCCGCCCAGCGTCAGAATCCACGCTCTGGCGGATGCGGCGACAACTCTTTGAGGACCAATTACCGTGGCCAAGTTCATGACTTCAAAACTTCCGAATCGACGAGACGTTCTCAAAACATCGCTCGGGGGTGCGTTAGCGGCGGTCGGCGGCACGCTTGTCGATAAGGCAAGAGCACAACAAGAGGCGCCAATCAATGAAACGATCGAAGAGGCGAGGCGAGCGGCGTTGGAAGTCCTCAAGCCAAGCAAGCGGGACCTCGAACATGGGTTGGAATTGCACAAGGAGTCTCTCGTCTTTGATGCCTATGGTTTCGCTCCGCGGGCGGCCGTCGATGGTGATGCCATAAAGCAAATGGTTCTTGAAGGAGCTTCAACGATTGAATTGCAGGATGCACGCGAAGAAATGGGCATGACCAGGCCGGTGACGGACACCGTCGAACGCGAAGAGTTTATGCAGGCTTGGCGTGCGTCCGGGGTGACGTGCATCTTTCAAAATGCGGGAGAGGAAGGCCAAAGCCCGATGCGGCTGCTCAAACGGCTCGCAAGATTTACGTACCTGACTGATATGATGCCAGAGTTTGTGTCCAAGGCCGTGACACCCACCGATGTGGCCGATGCAAAGAATCACGACCGGCAATGCTTATACTTCACGGGAAACGGCGTTCCCTTAACGCAGCAGTGGGTCTCTGTGGAAGACGAATTGCGCTACATCCGTATCTTCTTTCAACTTGGAATTCGGATGATGCACATGACTTATCAACGACGCAACATGATCGGCGATGGTTGCGCCGAGCCGGCCAACGCTGGACTGAGCGATTTCGGTCGAGCTGTCGTCCGGGAGATGAACAAGGTCGGTGTGATCGCTGACGTTGCCCATAGCGGGTGGCGCACTAGCCGGGAGACGGCAGAAGCGTCTGAAAAGCCGGTTGTCGCGAGCCACTCGACGTGTGACGCGTTGTACCATCACATTCGCGCGAAACCGGTCGACGTGATCAAAGCGATCGCTGATTCTGGCGGCTATATCGGCATCTGTTGTATTCCAAGCTTTCTCGGTGGGCGAGCTGACATTGGCGTTATGATGGAACACATCGATTATGTGGTTCAGCGATTTGGCTCCGAACATGTCGCGATCGGAACAGACGTTGCCTACACATCTCGTCAAAGCTCGGCAGAAAACCAAAAAATTCCCAAACGTGGGCCGACAAGAAAGGAATGGCGGTCGCTTTGGCCCGAAGGATCGCTCGGTACTCAAGGCGCAGCGCCACTTAGCCTGGCGTGGACGAACTGGCCGCTATTCACCGTGGGTCTCGTACAACGTGGCTACAGTGATGAGGATATCCAAAAGATCATCGGCGGGAATGTGATGCGAGTTGCACGCGAGGCGCTGTCGTTGTCATGACAACAAACAACTCCAAGTTGCATCGCCTCCCGGCCATTTGCTTCATCCTGTTGCTGTGCGTCATCGGGCCCCCTGCGCCAGCCCAAGATCCGAGCGCAACAGAAGGTGGCATTTCGTCGCCCTCGACATTCGAGGAGTTGAAAGCTACGGGAGTGCTCCGATCGATTTATCGACAGCATCGTCCCGTGGAATCGACTGCACCCGAACCGCAAGTCGCCATCTATCGGAAGGACGTGGAACCCATTCTCACTGCGGCGTGTGTCGAATGTCACGGGCCGGAGACGCAGGAAGGTAACATTCGCATTGACTCGTTGAATCCCGACCTGCTTCGCGGAGACGATGTGAGCTGGTGGCTCGAAGTGTTTGCCGTGTTGAGCAAGGGTGAAATGCCTCCGGCGGACGCCGATGAGCTGAAGGACCAAGATCGCAGCAAAGTGGTCGAGTGGCTTTCCTCGGAGATTCAGGTCGCCTCCGCGGTACGCCGTGCCGAGCAGGGGCGCTCGTCGTTCCGAAGAATGACTCGGTACGAATACAATTACGCATTGCAAGATCTGCTGGGCTTGCCCTGGGACTTTGCCAGGAACTTGCCGCCCGAAGCGAACTCGGAAGACGGCTTTCAGAATAGCTCCGAAATCCTGCACATGTCGGCCATCCAGTTCGCGGCTTATCGCGAGACGAGCCATAACGCATTGACACGAGCAACGGTGCGAGGTGAACGCCCGGAACTGCTTTACTGGGGTGTCTCGATGAAAGACGCATCGGCGTCTGAGTGGGCGAAGCAAGACGAAGAACTTGACAAGATCAGGCAGAAGTACAAAGACGATCCGGAGAAGCTGACTCAGGAATTGGAGCGACAGGAAGCGAACTTCCACAGTCGTCACAACAATGCACACTATAAGAACTTGACCAGCGGAAGAACTGCCAGAGCTTCGTGGAGCTATCCCGGTGCCAAATACGCGTGGAAACCGACGCCATCGCCTCCGGCGGAGGTCCCCGCAGGGTTTGATCACGTTGCCAACATTCCACCGCGACAAAAGCTGATTGTTGAACTCGGCGATTTAGTCCCTGAAGAAGGAACGATGCGCGTTCGCGTTCGTGCATCGAGAGCCTCTGTCGAAGATGCTCGTCTGCCCAGCCTGCAGCTTGAGTTTGGTTGGCAGGCCAGCAACGACTCGCATGCTTCTGTGAGAGTCAGCGAACAAGATATTGTCATCGATGCTGCTCCGAATGGTCCAAAGTTCTATCAATGGGAAATCCCACTGAGCGAAATCTATCCGCGTAATTCAGTACGCAAGATCTCGAAGCTGGGAGATTTGCCAAGTCCTTCGGAGTATGTGAAGTTTGTCAACAGTTCCGTATCACAGGGCGACATTCAGATCGATTATGTCGAAGTCACCGCGCCGGTCTATGACCATTGGCCGCCAGCCTCGCACACGCGGATCTTTCATGACAGCACTAACAAGACGGACGAGTTAGTTTACGCCCGCGAAATACTGACGAATTTCATGACGCGTGCTTGGCGCCGTCGCGTTACCGTGTCTGAGGTCGATCAGAAGGTGGCGCTGTTTACGACGATACGTCCCGACTGCGACAGCTTCCAAGACACCATGATCGAAGTGTTGTCTAGCGTGCTGTCTTCGCCGCAATTCGTTTATCTGGTCCACTCTAATGAGCTGAATGGCAGTGGTCACAGCAGCAACGAAGAGCGTCTTTCGGACGTTGAGCTGGCAACCCGCCTGTCGATGTTTCTTTGGTGCAGTTTGCCTGACGACGAACTTCTGAATCTCGCGGTCGGCGGACAACTGGCGAACCATGATGTCTTGTCTGCCCAGGTCTCTCGAATGTTGGCCGATCCGAAGTCGCGACGATTTTCAAAGCACTATGTGCGTCAATGGTTGGGGATGCAACTGCTCGACTATCTAACGGTTGACCGCAAAGCCTACCCTCAATTTGACCCGTCTTTGAAGGAGGCGATGCAGGAAGAACCGATCGCCTTCTTTCACGAGGTTCTGCAAAACAATGCCAGCGTGCTGGATTTCATTCACGCGGATTACGCGATGGTTAACGAGCGGCTCGCTGGCCACTATGGCTTTCCGGATGTCCACGGAAACCACTTTCGACGCGTGACGCTGGACTCGCAATCCAGGCGAGGCGGTTTGTTGACTCTGGCAGGTCTGCTCGCCATGAACTCAGACGGATTGGACTCACATCCGCTCAAACGCGGCATCTGGCTGCTCGAAAGCCTGTTAAACGACCCACCCCCGCCACCACCTCCGGCCGTTCCCAAGATTGACTTGGCTGACCCAGAAATTGCGAAGCTTACTCTGAAACAACGCATCGAGAATCATCGAAATCAGGCGGCCTGCATTTCGTGTCATGCGAAAATTGATCCATGGGGAATCGCCTTCGAGAACTTCGACGCTGTTGGCAACTGGCGGACTCAAGCAAATGGAAAACCCGTCGACGCGACCAGTCGGTTGTTTAACAAGCAGGAACTTGACGGCATCAACGGACTCAAGGGTTTTCTACTGGCGAATCGACAAGACCAGTTTGCCCGCGCGATGGTACATAAAATGGTGACCTATGCACTTGGCAGGCCGTTGACGTTTGGTGATCGCTCAAGTGTGGACCAGATCACAGCCGATCTTCGCCAACAGGGCGATGGACTTGCTACAATGGTCAAGTTGATTGTGACGAGTGATTTGTTTCAATCGAAATAGAATGGAGCCCGCCGGTAATCGCGCTGAACGCTGACCGATCGTTATCGGAGGCGTTCCCGGAATTCGAATGGCAGCTAAGGAAAGACTACTCTCATGAGTTCAATTCTCGACTCGCTCGACCGTCGCCGATTCCTGCGCGGTGCTGGCGTCGCTCTGGCGTTACCGTGGTTCGAGTCCTTTGCCGGATTGGCCGGTGCCGCGGAACAGTCGGCCCAACGAAAGCGACTTGCCTGCTTCTACATGCCCGATGGCGTCCCGATGCCGCTCGCAGAGGACCCCGCCTATCAGGACTGGGCCTGGTTTCCGCATGGCAGCGGCAAGAAATTCACGTTCACGAAATGCCTCGATCCGCTGGAGTCGTTACGCGACGACTTGACAGTGCTGTCTGGATTCTCGCATCCGTCGGTGCGTAACATTCACGGTCATTCCAATGCGGATCAGTTCCTTACCGGTGCCGCGACCGGCCCGTCGGGAGACTATCACAACTCGATCTCACTCGATCAGGAGTTCGCCGCGCACGTTGGAGATCGGACTCGCTTTTCATCACTCGTGATGTCGACCGACGGAGGCACTGGGACACCTCGCGGCACGCACACGATGTCGTTCGATCGAAGCGGTCGAGCGATCCCAGCCGAGCACCGACCGAAGCGAATTTTCGACATGCTGTTTGTGAACAGCGATGCCGATGCAGCTCGTCGCCTCGCACTGAGCAAGAGTGCTCTGGATGAACTCCTGGCTGATGCGCGTTCATTGCGGACGACACTGTCTAGTAACGATCAGAAAGTGCTGGATGAGTATCTACAGTCGGTTCGCGACACCGAGATTAAAGTCGAAAAGGCGAAACGGTGGATCAACATTCCACTTCCCAAAGTCGATGTTGATCATCTCAAACTCGACATCACGCCCGAAGACCCCCGCGTGTATCTGCAGACGATGTTTGAGTTGATCTACCTGGCGTTCAAGACCGATTCCACCCGCGTCGCGACCTATCAGATTGGTCGTGAAAATGGCATTGGAGTAAGTGACTATCTCGCCCGCGCGGTCGGCTTCAATCTGACTCACCAGTTGTCACACAACACCAAAGAACCGGGTGGCTGGAAGAACTTCGGAATCTACTGTCGATTTGTGAGCGAGGAATACGGACGCTTTGTCAGCAAGCTGAAAGCGACTCCCGATGCAGGCGGAGGCGGAAGTATGCTGGACAATACCCTTTTGTTGTTCGGTTCCGCGTCGAGCGCCTTCCATCTTTCCCGCAACTACCCACTGATTTTAGCCGGCGGCAAGAACATGGGATTCAAACACGGGCAGTACATCAACCATGCTGGTGACCATCCCCAAGGTGGCGCCTGGACAGGCGGTCGTGAGCCCTGGCAACAAGAGATCACTCACGAAGATGCACCTCTGTCGAACCTCTTCGTCACGATGCTTCAACGCCTCGGTGTCGAGACCGACGAGTTTGCCGACAGCACCGGTACGGTCGAGAAAGTATGAGAGATGGCGATGTTAGGGAGGCCATCGGAATGACTGGAGTTGGAACACGCAAAGTCTTTGAAGACGACCGCGTGATCGTCTGGCATTTTGACCTGGAACCTGGTGAGCAAGGCAAGCCGCACACTCACAATCTGGATTATGTCGTTCGTGTCCTGTCGGGATCGACCCTGGAAGTCTCCGGCCCCGATGGAGAGTTGCTCTACTCGGTGGAACGACAAGCCGGTGGCGCGATTAGCTTCCGAATCGCGGGTGACCAGATCATTTCGGATCATCCAGGATCTTCGCCAATACCAACCACTCACAGCGTGCGAAACATTGGCGAGAACACCTTTCGAGAAGTGCTGATCGAATTCAAGGATTAGGCCGGAATGGTGAGAGACCACCGGACGTGTCGGTCACTTTTTCTTCCGCTTAGCTCGTTTTGCTGCAGCTTTTTCAGCGTCCTGCTGAACCCGCAGTTTGACAATGCGCTTGATCAAGTCGTAGGGAATCGGTTCATCAAGTGGGAACTGAAGATTTCCTTTTGGCCCTGCATAGCGTGCTACAGCCTTCTCGATCTTCCTGTCGCCAGTCACCGGAGGATATAAGCCGATGTGTTTCTCCCAGGCAGCAAAATAGACGAGAATGCCGTGTCCCTTAAATGCGGGCATCTGGTAGCTGATGACCTCGTCCGCAGAGGGTGCAGCTGCGCGGACTCTCTCACGGATGCGTTCAAGTATCGCCCGCACGTTGGAATCAAACTGTTGGATGTATTGATCGATGTCCTTGGGGAGCGATTGCTTTGCCAAAGATGCCTCCGTTGTTAACTCATTCTCTCTGATTTTCGACAGCGGTTTCATAGACCGTAACGGCCGCCTTGGCCATTAAGTGCATCGTACGGCGAGTAGGAACTAGAGGTAACCTATTCGGGCCGACCTGCGCAAACGCATCGGCGATTGTCTGCTCGATCTTCACTTCGAGTTCGTTAACGATCTTGGCATCCATTTTCAGAACTCATATAAGCGCTGGTTGACAGTAACTTAGCGTCGGACGACGTTTTACCGCATTTCAGCCTACCTTCATATCCGCACAGGCGCAAGAATCGCCGGAGTATCCATTGATACTTGCCAGCTCACTCGCCGGTATCATCAACTTCATCGTCTGCATGCAGGTTGCCTGTCAAGAGGTTGGCGTATCGACTCTGATTTGGCCTTCCTTCGCGGCGCATATCCGCCAGCCGGCAAAAGCGAAGACAGAAATGTGACCGTTAGTTTGACGTTGATTCGGATTAACGCGAAGTGTGACTCAATGAAGCGGAACGAAGGCGTAACCATCCGACTGCCGATTGACATTGACCGTGAGAGCGGATACGGCAACCTTGACGTCAACAGCGATATCGTCGAGTGATATGCCCTTGTGACTAATAGCTTGGCCACAAACGAGTAGTTCGACGCCCGCTTCCTTCAACTTTCTAAAGAGAGGGAGGTTCGGATTGCCATCCAGCCCAAACTTTGTTGCGTAGGCCTCGGCGCCGAGTGCCGTCAGTGTTGCATCGCCGTGTAGGATGACTGTGATGCTGACGTCTGCGGGTTTGTCGCCGGCGCCAGCGTAGATGTTTACGAATCGTGCAACTTTTTCTACGGCCGGGTTCATCGCCTCAGCGGGCCCTCCCGCCGTAACATCGACGCAGATCTTTGAACCATTGCGCGGCTGCTCTGCGGCGCTGGGAAGGCGAACTACTTTTCCATGATCTTTGATACGAGGAAAGACAAATGCAGACGCATTCGCAGAGGCCCTCGATTCGGAGTTTCTAATGGCTTTCTCGTCCTCTTGAGCAGATGTCGATATCCAACTTGCCACAGTTGCGATAGCTACGAACGCAAGTGTAGTCGTACCATAGATCCTACTTCTCATCGTTGATGTTCCTTTTGTATTGGGTTGCAAAGTGTAAGCGAGCTAAATCATTTTTCGCTGCCGTTGATGATGCCAGGTATTGGTGGGGCGATACGGCTATCGAGTGCGGAAAAATCTTCACCGAGCAGCGCGGCAACGGTGGCGGCGACCTGCGATTGCGTGACGGTTACATTCATCCGCTGACCAATCGCTTCCGTATCGGGACCGAGCACTGCAATCCATATGTACTCGGAGCCGGGAACAGATACACCGTGGCTTTTCCAGCCATCGCGAACGTCACCACGACCATGGTCGGTGGTAATTACGAATGTTGTCTTGTTGCGATATTCATCAAGTCGCTGGCAGGTGTCCCAAAGTTCCTGGATGTACTGATCGGAGCGGAGGGCGGCATCCAGATATAAGTCATAACGGCCGTCATGAGCCCAGTCATCCGTCTCACCGAGAGCTACATACAAGACTCGCGGCCGTTTAACTCGCAAGTACTCCGTTGCACCGCGAGCGGTGAAAGCGTCATATCGAACGCCCGTCCATACGCGCGGCAGACTATTGGCTAACTGATTCCATTGCTTCCGATCACGCTCGTCGTCGAAAACTTCCAAGTCTTGCCAACCGGAGTTTACGTAGATGCCGCTTCGCTCCTGATTCAAGATGTATGGGAAGACATCCCAAGAACCGAATGCCGCGACGCGACTGCGATAGCGGACGTTCTGATTTAACCACTCCAGTACGGTAATGTTCTTGTTGGGACGCTTGGCGTTGGAGTCAATCGTTTCGTCCCCGAATCCACAGAGGATCTCGTTGTAACCTGGATAAGAGAAGTAGCGGCCATTGGTGACTCGGACGACACTAGCTGCATCGACGTCGCCGAACAATTGGCCCTTCTTTGCAATGACTTCCCAGAGGAAAGGCATGAGTCGTGTCCTTCGTTCAAGCGGTGACTCGGCCCAGAACTCGTTGCGGATTTTGTCAACGTCGCGGACGCCGCCAGTTTCGCGACTGAGCAGTCGCTCATCGGCACCGGCAAATACCTCTTGCCAACGTAGCCCGTCGATCGTGATCAGCACCACATGCTTTGTGGTGGTTTCTGTAGCAGAGGCGGAGACCGCTTGTGATAAGACGAGCAACGAGCACACTGCGAGCTTTAGAGCGACAGGCTTTGGCATATTCTTTCACCGGTTGGGACGTAGTGGGTTGCACTGATTGTAAGGAAAAAAGTTGTTGCGATCATGGCCACCTCGATCCAGGATTCGTCTAGCCAAAGACACGATGAACGTGAACGGAAGAGCTCGGCGCAGTCGGTCCTGATGTCAGTTCCACACCTCGCCCCCTGTTACCACAAGCGTTCGTGGGGAAAAAGAGTGCACCTAGCGATCGTTGCTCGGTCGAATTAGCGGAGTGGATGTTTGGGCTGGGGCGATGTCGTCGGCGAACGATCTGGGGATGTGACTTGTGCGCAGCTTGTTTCGAGTGATTTGTCGGTGAGGCGAAAGGTTGCTCGATGTACGTTCGGGTGGCACGTCCTGAGTCTTCGAAGGACGTGGCTGGACAGCGAGTCACAGCGTACTGTACGCCTCGGTTTGCACCGCGTTGCCACGCCCATTGCTGCGCTTTGGGCGTGCCACACACCCGTCGGCAGCAGTTCCGTCTACAAACCAACACACGTAACGCACGCGCTGCCAACGGTTAGATTGCAAGACGTTCGCCGCCCAATAGCTGTTCAGTCGATTCGCCATGGTAACTTTCATTTGGGGCGTGTTCGAAATAGGTGTCAGACTTGCGTCCTATGCGGCAGGCTGGTTTCTGCTTCGGCTTTGCGGACGAAAGGTCGAGTCACTATCTGCTTGGTGGTCGCGTCTGTAGTCGGGATCTGTAAATGCGACGCTTGGCAAAGCAAGAGAAAACAAATTTCATTCCGACACAAGCGGCCAGAATATCGTTACGACCGAGCACGCCGGGACCATTGGCTGCCTATTGTGGTTATGTTTGTTGTTACTATTCCCAATCGGCCTTTGGCTTCTTTGGTCCCTGTTTGCTTAACACCATTATGCCACACGACGTCTAAACCGTGACACTGGTGTCGTCAAAGACGATGCTGACGCCTTGCCTTCAACTTGGGCTGACTGGTTTCACGATCACGCTTAAATCGATTGCCAACATCGCCACCATCTGCTTCCGTGCGCGATTGGAAGTGAAGTGTGGTTCAAGGTCAACGGCAACGACTCCAGTTCGGCTGCCGCCATCTCGCTACGAAGCTCTCGCTCGACCAGCGTTAGGATCAGCAACGCCATGAAGTACACCCCGAGCAGCGACTCGATGCGGCTGATCTCTTTCAGATACACCGGCGTGACGTGGAAGTCGCTTTTGAATTGACTAGACCGTTTCTCGATCAGCGGGAATACGCCGTCGGCTCGGCGGCCACGTTCCAACCGTTCCGCGGCCACGTGCCAATTCAGGTCGAAGCGCGGCTTGATCTCGCAGGTGTACTTCTTCTTCGATGGCGACTGTTTGCCGACGTAAAAGAAATTGATTGTGCCCAAAGCAATTATCGACACACTCCCGCAAGCTTTTGGTAAAGCTGGTGCGGGTCGATGGGCTTCGCGATGTAGGCATCCATTCCCGACTCCAAGCACTTCTCGCGATCGCCCTTCATGGCCGCTGCTGTCAATGCGATGATCGGAGTGTGGCCCCCCGAGTGTTTCTCCCGTTCGCGAATCACAGCGGTCGCCTCAAAGCCGTCCATCTCGGGCATGTGGATGTCCATCAGCACGACATCAAATTCATTTTGGTCGAAGGCCGCGACTGCCTCCAGACCGTCCTTCGCAAGGACCACTTCGTGCCCTTGCCCTTCCAGCAACCCTATTGCCACGCGTTGGTTAACGAGTCCATCTTCAGCCAAGAGTATTTTCAATCGCCGCCCATCGCGTTCTCGGTCACTCGGTACGGTGTCGTGAGTTACGCACCCGAAAGCATCCAGTACCGTGTCGAGCAATTCGTGTTCGATTACCGGCTTGAGCAAGTAACTCGCGATGCCAAGTTCCTGACAGCGTTCCCCATCTCCCTGCCGCGCGGCAGAAGACAGCATGATCAATGTTGGCGAGCCGAAAGTTGCATTCCCTCGGATGTGTTCCGCTACGGCGAAGCCATCCATTTCCGGCATCATTAAGTCGAGCAACACGAGCCGATAAGCTTTTTGTTCCGATGCCGCACGAGCCATCTCTTTGATCGCAGCCGGCCCGCTCTCTACGGTATGAGGCAACATGCCCCACGTGCGAAGCATCTCGTCGAGTACTCGACGATTTGTTTTGTTGTCATCGATGATTAACGCCGACATGCCCTTCAACTCGTCTGCGTTTGCTGGTAGTCGTCGTGCCTGCTGGTCGGCTATTCCAAGCGTTGCGGTAAAAAAGAAGGTGCTGCCCGACTCCAGCTTGCTATCCAACCAGATTCGACCGTTCATAAGTTTTACGAGCTGCGATGAAATTCCTAAACCTAGACCAGTGCCACCGAATCGGCGAGTTGTCGAGGCATCTGCTTGGCTGAACGGCTCGAAGATCGTTGCTTCTTTCGACGGCGGGACTCCGATGCCGGTGTCCTGAACTGCGACTCGCAGGCAGAGCTCTCCGTTGGATCGTGAATCTTCGGCAAGATCGATAACAACCTCACCGCCGTTGGTGAATTTGATTCCGTTTCCACCGAGATTGATGAGCACTTGGCGCAGCCGCCCGGGATCACCGACTAGACGATCCGGCAACTGCGGATCAATACGACAGGCCAATTCAAGGCCTTTGTCGGCGGCTGCGGGAGCCAGCATTTTACAGACCTTCGCAACATGATCACGGAGGCTGAATTCGATCGACTCCAGCTCAATCTTACCGGCCTCGATCTTGGATAGATCGAGTATGTCGTTAAGCAACCGCAATAACGACTCCGCCGACTCTTCGATCATATCCAGGAATTCATGTTGCGGTGGCGTCAGCTCGGTATTCTGCAACAACTTTGTCATGCCGATGATGCCGTTCATCGGAGTACGTATCTCGTGGCTCATATTGGCCAAGAAGCTGCTTTTTGCCTTGTTTGCGTGCTCTGCTGAATCTCGAGCCTGCTCCAGCTGTTCCTGCGCCCTTTGTTCACTGAGAGCGAAAATCACGGTGAGCAATGAAGTACACAGGACTATTCCACACAGAACCGCAACGTGCAACCAACGCGAATTTACCTCGCCGATATCGTTATCAAACTGAACGCCGAATTCAGAAGCCGCAAAAAAGAAGCCACTCGCGGCGCAGGACGCGAATGCCCACAAGACTCCAAACTTAACTCGACAAAGAATCACTGCGACCAGCGGCACCGACGGAAGCCACATCAGTGAGGCAGCTTTGATGCCTCCGGAGACGCTGGCTGTTGAGACAAGGACAAAGAAGAGGGCCGCTGCCAGTAGGTTCCCCGTGATCAGGATCGACTTCGTAAATCGCAGCGATACCATCGTGAGGACGATGAAAATTGCCGTGAGCAGGATGAAGCCTCCACTTCGCGGCGATCCGAGCACGAGATAGAGCGGCGAGAAAATCGGGGCCCAAAAGAGCAGAGCCAATGCGAAGGAGATAGTCCGCACGGCGCGACGTCTATCGTTTGCATCCGCCTGTAGTTCAGGTGGCACACACCACAGGATGAGCGATTCAAAAGGTTGCGGCATCGTTGCTTCTTATTGGACGCGAATGCTTCGCCGACATCGAGCCGAAAGACGGGAACCGGCCCGAGACTGAAAAGATACTCACGGCGAAAATGCAAGATTACGTCGTGTTGCCTTTCAGCTAGATTTTAACAATTCTGACGCGACCGCAGAAGCAACAGCGAGCGTATTTGTAACCAGTTTTTGTACTTAACACACACTCGCCCGTGGCAAGCAAACTCGACTATTTCGCGTTTGGCCGAGAAACGGTGACGACTCGCAAGTCGCAGACATTCGTATGCGTTGGCCCAGTCTTAATTAAAGCGTCGAGTTGTTCAAAGAAACGGTAGGCATCGTTACGCCGCAAATAGTCGCCGACGTCGAGTTGGCGTTGCTGCATCGCGGCTCCAACTCGCTCATCGACGAAGGCTCCCGCAGCGTCTGTGGGGCCGTCCTCTCCGTCCGTACCGCCCGATAGGATCGCAAAGTCGCGAAATGCAGAGGCTTGTTCATCATCGCCAGCAAGCACACGTTCGATCGCTGCGAGTACGACTTGTTGATTACGACCGCCCTTGCCGCGAAGTGTAGAGTCGACGAGTTCAACGATCGGCTCGCCTCCGGTAATCAGGCAGTCAGGGCCCGGCTCGTCGCGCATGTGTATGGCCATTTCCGCCAAGTGACGGCCGATGTCTTCGGCATGTCCTTCGAGCGTTGTCGCGGCTGTCATCGCGTGCGAATATCCGCGACGTTCAGCTTCGATTCCGGCAGCGTCCACCGCAGCGGCATTGTTGCCGATAACGAGAGTAGATACTTGGCACGGGAATGACTCATCCGAAATATCGCAGCCACTAGCACGTTGTTCCAAGTACGCGAAGACGGCTGGAGAGATGCCCGCCTCGCGAGCGTGAAACCGATTGAGAACATCCAGCGCATCCTGCGGCGTCCTGCTGTCGGGTACGGTCGGACCTGACGCGATGACGTCGAGCGGATCTCCGATCACGTCGGAAATAATGAGCGTGATCAGTTGCCCCGCTCCGCAAGCTCTTGCCAGCCCTCCACCTTTGATGCGGCTGAGTTGTTTTCGAACAGTATTGAGCTCTTCAATATTGGCGCCCGCGCCGCTCAGATGCTTCGTCACGCGTTGTTTATCAGCCAGCGTGATGCGCTCGACGGGAGCGGGCAGCAAAGCGGATCCACCGCCGGAAATGAGGCAAAAGCACAAGTCGTTTGGACCCAGCGAGGCGACAATCTCTAGCACTTTGCTCGCGCCGGCCACGCCCGCTTCGGTTGGTTCATTGATGCCCGCGGGCCGCGCACCGTGAAGGGTAATGTATTGCAGCGGTATCACACAATCCTCAGGTACATTTATCCATCCCTTCAGTTGTTTCTTCACGGCCACAGTGGCGAGCGCGGCTTCGATTCCAGCCGCCATACCCGCTCCGGCTTTGCCGGCGCCGACGACTGCGATTCGGTCAATGGCCGCGAGTGAGAGAACTTCGTCTCCGACGATGAGGTCTTCGCCTTCAATCGAGACGAACTCTCGCACCAGACGCTCACTATTGACGGCATCAACGCCGGCCCGCCAGATTGCGAGAGCATCCTCGCGAAGCTGCTGTTGCGTGCGTCGCATGTGTTAGGGTCTCCTGACTTCCAAGACGCGCGCCCATTGTTCGTTGTCATCGGCAGCAATTTCACTGAGTTCGCTTGATTCGCCCGTGTCGCAGAGTAGGCCCGCCAGGAATTGCTGCCCGCCGGACTTGAACTTTCCCGCGATGCTGCACCAACGCGTGCCGATCCCGCGGTTGCCGGGCAACTTCACATTTCGAAAGAAAGCATGGGCAAATCCGTGTGTGCTGAGTTGGCCCGGCCAAAACTTGACCACGGGACTATCTCGCGAGATAACGTCGACCAGACCGGGTATTAGGTGATCGACCGCATCTAAGAGTCGATCCGCATCAGGAATTGAACCCGATCGCCCGACCGGAGCAACAACCAGCGCCGCGAGTCGAACGGGTTTCCCCATATACACGAGTCGCGGTGTGTCGGTGGATGGACCTTGCTGCACCAAGGAGGCGACGTCGATGACAAGTTCCAGCGGTTCCGGGGGCGGCTGCCTTGCGCCGCGCCGGAAGATTGCGATGGCGATCACCGTCAGTACGCCCATCACGACGACAATTAGACCAGCAGCGGCTATCACGACTATTAAGCTGATGGAATTCATGACAACGTACCGAACTACCTGATTCAAGCGAGCATTCGGCGTCATTGTATCGAATTGCGATGCTATTCGCAGATATCTTCCCGACAACAGCCTACCAATCGCAACTTACTTCAAGACGGAAACCGAGATTTCGTCGAGCCATGCTTCGCCAATACCTGTAAGCGCGAAGGTCAGAGTCAACTCTCGGGTCTGTGTGGCCACGCGATACAGAGTGAATTCTCGCCATCCGTCGGTATGCTGGATTCGGACTGCGAGTTCCTCGCCGGAAAATGAGTCATAGATCATCAACGCATCTTCGCTGTGAACAATCTGCTGTGGCACTTTCACCCATCCGTGGATTCGAGTGCACTGGCCAGCCACAACGGCGACCGGCGCGCTGGTGATCGACAAAGGCGAATCGTTTGCTGAACCGGAGTTTTGGAAAGTTTGCCGCGAAATCATCCGCAGTGCCGAACGGCCGCCTGCTGGCGCAGCCGTCGACAGTTCGACAAGCGTCGACTCGACACTGCTCTCCGGCGCGTGCTGCCTCCATCCGCTGCGAAGCATCGCGTCGAGACTTTCGCAATCGCCGGCAGGGAGCCCGGTCGTCGCCCAGGTTGCGGCGGCTAAACGATTGGTCGCTTTCGCATGTAGCGGTAACGTGGCAAAACTGGAACAGAGGATGCTCGACGCGGGGGAAGGGAACGCCAATACAGCTTCCTCCCAAGCTTCCCGCTGCACACGACGAACGAGTTGTTCCGTAGTCCGAGTCGCAACGAGCGAGTTCTTATAATCGCCAGCCCGCAACAGTTGTTCGGCTCGCTCAAGTTGCGCTCGCGCTTGTGCTACCAACGTCTTGGCAGGCTCAACACGACCTGTTCTGCTGACGACGTCCAGAGTCTGACGCATCTGTATCGACGCCATTTGTTGGCGCAATTCTGCGAGCTGCTTGCGATTTTCCGAGAGCACGCGGGTCGAGCGATTGATCGCAAGCGGATCTTGTGTGAATAGCACCAGCGAAACGGACTCGGGTTCGTGGATGACGAGCCGCGGGCCGGTCGCGAGGGATTGAAGCAACGGCTGCAACCCGTCCGGTCCTAAGTAATAGGCCTGATCAGTTATCGGCACGGCGTGCGAAAGCAGCGAAATGGGCGCTTTACGATTTGGCCGAGGGACATATTGCTGTCCCGATTCATGGCGAGTGATTACGAGTAAACGAGAACGATCGGTTTCCAAAAGTCGACCACGGGACTGCGTGTCGCGCAGGTCGACTTCTCCCGAGAATGCGCCTCCCGCGGCCCAAGGTTCCACCAGCGTAAGCTCGGCATTGATCGTTCGTAAACTAGCGGTGCGAAGTTTGGCAACGTCATCGTCGAGATCCAGCCGCGATCGAGATCGAAAGCACACTCCCCGCGCACCCATCGCGATGGTTTCAAAGGCAAGCAGCCGAATCTGCTCTGGGTCCGCACCCAACTTTGGGAGCTCGGATGTTGCCGAGAGCGACTCGTTGGACCGCGCGTTGACGATGGCTAACTGATCGAGCAGTCGCGAAGAAGGCTCAGTTTGCACTGTTCCCCACAGTGGTTTACCGGTTAGGGGTCGCGCCGCCTGCGACAGCCAATCGCCGTAACGCTTCAAGTCGAAGCTCGTCCCAATAACCGGGCGGCCCATCAGAAAGACGTCGCCGACAGCCGCAAAACGTGTTGTGTCACGGGCGATGTCGCAGACAATTGGGCGGGCAACTTCGTGATCCTGGCGGCGCACTTGCGCTGCGAGGTTCGTGATCGCTGCTGCTTCCGCAGCGGATGCTCCAACACCAAGTCGCCAGGCGATTACTCGATGATGCAGCGACGCCGGATCGAGCAGACCTTCTTTGATCGTCGGCGGCGCGACGAGCCATAGATCGGCCTCTTCGGCTTCGGCCAGCTGCGCCGATGTGGGTGGACTGCGAAGTAAAACCGAGTTGAAGCCAACTCCTTTCAACCACGAAAATGGTTCTCCGTTGTGTTCGATGATCTTTGCGAAAAAAGGTCGATTATCGACAAGCAAAACCGTTCCCCGCAGTTCTACGGAACGGATTCGTCTTTCAACCGCCTGTCCAGCCGAGGTTGTCGAATGCGAGTCGCCCATCAACCCAACCGCGGTCGTCTCGCGGGGTGATGATGCATACCCGAGTAATTCCAAGTCGTCAGTCCAAATGTCGGTTGTGCCTGGACCTGTGTACGCGTTCAATACGACGTGGTCGATGTACGCCTCGCGTTCGTCCACTTGGCCAAGCTGTAGTCGACGAATGCGCACCTCGGCTTCCAAGGTCTTCTTTAGATTGCGCACATACAGACGCTGCCAGGCACCCACCTGTGTATAAAACTCGCCGTCCAATAAGACCGTCAACGTCTTGCCTTCACGATCTTTCGCTCGAGGCAATACAACTCGCAACAACAAACGCAATCCCGGCTGATCGGCCTTAACCCATAAGCTGGGAACCAACTCGCCGATAATTCGAGCCGGCGCTACGGGGTGTGCCAGGTAGGCATAAGTCCCTTGAGCACTCCAAATGCGAATATGTTCGGAACCCTGCCCAGAATGAGCAACCGTAAAGTCGCGTTGGTGCGCTACGAGACGGGCTGAACCGTCGGAATCAGCAAGTCGCCACGATACTTCCGCCGACTCGAATCGCTCGTGTACAGCCCAAGCTGACTGAATCGAAAGCGCATAGGTCAGCGCACAGGCAAATGACAGCAGTCGCGATGAATGCTTCATTTCGGCAGCACCGTGGTTGAACGGCAACGTAGAGGGACAAGATTTGTTGACGAGATACTACAAGGGATGCGAGGTCCCAGGAACTGACGTAAGGCCTGCTTGTATCAGCATTTGCGGCACAAGGCTAGGTCAACCATGTTGCGTTCTTTCAACGTCCGAAACTCCAGGCCTTTGGCGTTATTTTTCATAACATGTTATTTTCGAGGGAGTTGTGTTCGTGTGCCAGCTCGCTACGGCCGTTGGCACGAGGGCTGCTTTAGTAAGCCAGCACAACGCAACCACGGAGACATCATCATGAGCACAGCGCCACACATGAACAACAGCAACACCGAAGAACTCCCGACCGACCTGGTCGAATTGGCAAGGTTGATCGCCGCTTTGCCGCGCGAGCATCGCACGAATCTCGAACCGGTATTAAACCGAGTCACGGAAAGCACGAAGCGTCGTCGCCGCATCTTGAACCTTGTCCAAGATGCCCTCTCCCAATTGCGATTGGACATGAAGTACTTGGTCTTTGACCTCGAAGCAACTCGCCGCGAGCGCGATGATGCCCGCCAGGCGTTGGAAGAAGAAACCAATCGTGGTGAGGAATAACTCACCTTACGACAAGTAAACCTTTTCCTCCCGCAAGACTCCGGCTCGTTTGAACGAGTCGGAGTTTTGTCGTGTAACGGATCGATCGATAGCTGCTAGATTGCGACTCCCGTAAATGTTGAATACGATAATACGCTCTTCGAACAAGTGATCTGATCAGGGAAGCAATAGAGGAAGGCAAACTCGCTAATGTCCGACTGGAGCGCCGAGAAGTTCGCACAGCGAGTATTCGACCTCGCCCTGCTCGACAACATGCAAATCGAGGCTGTCTGGGGTGAGCTAGGATCACGCGACGTTTCGCTTGACGCTATCACTTCGGTGATGTTGCGGAAAGGCCTGCTGACGAACCTTCAGATCGAGCGGATCATGCGTGGAGAGCGGCAAGGTTTCTTTTACGGCAAATACAAACTCCTGTATCTGGTCGGAGCGGGGACTTTTGCTCGTGTTTATCGCGCTGTTCACGTCGAGAAGGGCGCAGTGGCTGCCGTTAAAGTGCTCAGAAATCGCTTTCTGAATGATATTTCGCAGCAGGAGCAATTCCTCCGTGAAGGCAAAATGGTCATGGAGTTGCGGCACCCGAATATCGTTCCGGTCTATGAGGTCGGTACCGAACGTCATCGCAAATACATGGTGATGGAGTTCGTGGAAGGCGACAACTTGCGCGAGATCCTAAAGGTGCGAAAGAAGTTCACGCCGATGGAGTCGTTGAAGCTGATTGCGGACGTGGCCGCAGGTCTGGACTTTGCAATTGGCAAAGGTGTCACGCACAGAGACTTGAAGCTTTCGAATGTGTTACTTACCAGTTCCGGTCGCGCTAAACTCGTGGATTTCGGCCTTGCCGCTCTCGCAGCCTCTGAGAAGGAGAAAGGAGACGACAAGTCAACGAATGCTCGCAGTATTGATTATGCCGGCCTCGAACGCGTGACGGGAGTTAAGAAAGACGACAAACAGAGCGACATTTTTTTTGCCGGTTGCATGCTCTATCAGATTCTCACCGGCATTCCGCCGATGTCAGAAACTCGCGATCGCTCGCAACGATTGAGTGTTGCCCGGTTCCGAGAGATCAAGCCTATCACGGTTCACGAACCCGACCTCCCTCCGTCGCTGGTGTCTGTTGTCAACAAGGCAATGGATTTGGATCCGGAAAAACGCTACGCAACGCCAGGCAATTTTCTGACCGATTTGCAGAACGTGTCTCGTCGTCTGGAACAAGGTGACACAGGCGATGGCACGGTCGAAGGCGAAGGTGGTAAGAAGCTACTAGAGCGTGAGGGTGAGGGGCACAGTGTGATGATCGTCGAATCGAATATCGAGATGCAGGACGCGTTGCGAGATTTGCTGAAGCGACGTGGATATCGCGTGTTGGTTGTGGGGGATGCCCAACGAGCGATCAGTCGTTTCGAGGCTGGCGGTGATCCGCCAGCAGAGTGCGTCGTGTTTTGCACCACCGAAATGGGCGAAGAAGCGCTGGACGCATTTAACTCGTTTGGTGAAATGGACGACACCAAAAACATCCCTGCGGTTCTGTTCATCGCCGAGAAGCACCAGGACTTCGCCTCGCGAGCCGCGACCGCAGAACATCGCAAGTTGTTGCCGATGCCGCTTAAGGTCCGCCAGTTGCGCGCGATGCTATTGAAGTTGCTCACGCAGAAGTAAACAAGACCGACCAAAGGCATTGGTCCCAACTGCGCTTGCCTGGCAGCAGACTCAAGATGTCGGTTTATGCGAGGCTACTTGGTGACGGTGGTTCTTTTCACGCTGATTGGGTGATCGATCGTTTAAGTCCCAGTGGAACCTGACGGGATTCAACAGGTATCGATGCATTTGGAAACATCGAATCGAGTGTCGTAGAGATCAGCATACGGACTATGCTCGGCACTGCCGAAGGCGACGGACACGGTACGGAAAACAGTCCTTGGGCTCCAACGTCGAGGAGATGTTCTTCATCCAGTCAGAGTTGACTCAATAGCACTTGCGCTAATCCGAGCGACGCGCCGCCGCCGTATACCGTGCAGACCTGATCGCGTGTTATACTTCCCTCGACCCATGATGGATTCAAGTGCGGGGTACAGATGGCAGATGAATTGACACAGCAAATGGTCTCTTCCCGACGAAACCATCCGGCGTGGTTACTTTTAGCGTCGACGAATGGGCCGTTGATCCTGGCATCATTGAAGGCATTGATCGATGCCTATCCTGGTGGGATCGAATTCGAGGAGGCAGTCGAACATCTTGCTGCTGTGTTTACGCGTCATGCCGAGGATTCTCAGTTCGAAACGGGTGACGACCACGCGGTGGCGGCGCGGCGCGAGTTGCGAGGATGGATCAAACGAAAGCTAATCGTCGAGCGAGACGGACAGCTGCTTGCCACCGACGCGTTGCAAAGGTGCTTCTTCTTCCTGGAGTCTTTGCAAGACCAAGCCATGACGTCGACCGCGTCACGGCTCGCGACAGTGCAGCAGGCCATCGAGAACTTGCACGCGCAACTGAGCAGCAACCAATCGTCGCGCGCGAAGATGCTGGAGCAGCGCATCGAGAAGCTCGAGGAGGAGCTTGCTGCCGTGCGTCGCGGAGAATTCGAGGTGCTGTCGGGCAACCGTGCCGAGGAAGGAATTCGCGAGGTTTATCAATTAGCAGTCAGTCTGCGAGCGGACTTTCGGCGTGTCGAAGATTCCTTTCGCCAAGCCGATCGAGAACTGCGCGAACGAATTCTCAGCCAACAACACCATCGTGGCGAAGTTGTCGATGAGTTGCTCGACGGACACGACGCTCTGCTGGAAACAGGCGAAGGCCAGGTGTTCGATGGATTCTATCAGCAGCTCGTCCAAGCCGCGGATTTGGAGTTGATGAAGTCGCGGTTGCGTTCGATCTTGGAGAACGAACACACGGATCGAGCACTCGCTCGCAAGCAAAAAGCCGATTTGCGAGGACTGGTATCACGATTGATCGAGGAATCGCAGCGCGTGATTCAAGCTCGTGCGCAAAGTGAGCGTGACGTCCGTGGCTTTCTGAAGTCGGGACTGGCCGATGAACACCTCCGAGTCGGCGCACTGGTTCAAGAGATTATGCGGATTGCTCTGGCTGTCGACTGGCAGTCGCAAAAGGTGCGGCGCGCGCCCAGCCCTTTGCCGCCGATAGCCGTGGCAGCATCAAGCCTGCCGATCGTCGAGCGTTTCTTGGTCAAGCAGTTCGATCGTGACGGCGATGTTGAACTGGATCTGCACGTCACGACGGCGGACCCAACGCAAATGGACGAGGAGTTTTGGCAAGCCTATCGAGCGTTGGATCGCCATCGGCTGTTCGATGACACAATCGAGCGACTCCGGGCCGGAGGCAAGCCCCTGACGATCGGTGAACTGGCGCGAGAGCTTCCTCCGACACACGACTTGGAAACGCTCAGCTACTGGCTGGCGATGGCTCGCGAAGCAGGCATTTCGATTCAATCGGATGAAGAAGTAATTGAGTTGGTCGATGAAGACAACACGGCAACAAGATTCTTTGTGCCAATGGTTCGGCTGGAGGTCGGACAAATCGAGACGCTTAAAGCAGACCAGTTGGAGTAGCCGATGTCAAACAGTTTCGACGACTTGACTGCACCGTCCAACGACCAGCCGAATGATTCTGCTCGTGGCGAATCCTCACACCATTCGCCAATTAATCGTGCCAACGCTTCGCAATCTTCGGACGCCATGCGTCAGCCTGCCGAAGTGCGTGGCGCTGTCCAGGAACTGCTGCGGCAGGGCTATTTAGAGGAGTCGCAGAAACCGGACCTATTTCGCAAAACAATTGTTCACGAAAGGCAAATCAACGCCGCGCTTGACCCGCTCGATCTGTGTATCAAGTTGGACACCTATCGCGGGATCGCTTTGGTGAAGGTCCGCGACGACTTGCAGGCCGCGTCTGGTGTAACGCACAGAACCAGTGACCCGTGGTCGCACCCGTTGGTAAGAAGGCAGCGATTGACACTGGAGCAGTCGTTGTTGATTGCAATTCTTCGAGGTGTGTTTGTCTTGCATGAGCAGGAAACGGGCGTGGGAGGACGATTGGCGAAGGTGTCCGTCGATGAATTGTTGCCTCAGTATTTGACTTATATTGAAGATTCCGGAAGTGATTCGCGAAATGAAGCACGCTTGATGACGGTGTTGGACCAACTGAAGGGCTACGGCATCGTCTCGGAAGTCGATGCGAATCACGAGATCACAATTCGACCACTGATCGCTCACTTGGCTGATCCTGAGTCGTTGTCGGCACTCTTGCAGACAATGCGCGCCATGGCCTTTCCAAATCGTGAATCTGACTCTGAGCAAGGTGATCCAACATAGTGAGCGTACAAAACACTCTATTTGCGGATGGGCCAGAAAGTACGGGTAACCCTGAAGTTGCGAGCGGGCCCTCGGAACATGCAAACACGGAAGCAACTAAACACGAGGCATCCTTTCGTCTCAGTCGTTTGGAAGTTTACAACTGGGGGCCGTTCTGCGGACTGCACCAAGTCGACTTCGACAACATCGGCACGGCGATCATCGGCCCCACCGGAAGCGGCAAGACCACACTGGTTGACGCATTGATGACGTTACTCGTGTCGCAACCGCGATACAACCTTGCGTCGACAGGTGGCAACGAAAGTGACCGGGACCTTGTCTCGTACGTACGCGGCGTGCTTGGGGGCGATGGTTCCGACGGCCACGAAGAGGTCGCTCGCCCGGGCAAGACCATGACGGGTATCGCGGCGACGTACGTTTCGGGAGGTCAAACCGTACGACTCGGCGCAATGCTTTGGACCGAAGGCCCAAGCAACGCTGCGGCCGATCTGAAACGTCGATGGATCTTTTCTACAGCCGCGGATCAAACCCTCGACAAGTGGCTGCGGACGAGGCACGAAGAAGGCGTCCGCGAATTGATGAAGATGGGACGCGAAACCGCAGGGTTGCGAATCTTCGAGTCCAAGAAGCAATACCTTGCGCAAACGCACAATTTCTTCGACGTCGGTGACAACGCATTCACACTGCTGAATCGCGCCGCGGGCCTGAAGCAACTCAATAGCATCGACGAAATCTTCCGCGAACTCGTGCTGGACGACAGGTCCATGTTCGATCGTGCCTTGGAAGTGGCTGCCGAGTTCGACAATTTGGCCGCGATCCACACCGAGCTGGAAACCGCTCGCAAGCAACGCGATGCTTTGATGCCGATCGAAGTAGAAGAGAAGACACGCCAAAAGCTCACCCGCAAGACCGAACGACTGAAAGTGTTACAACGAATCGTTCCGACGTGGTTCGCCATCCAAGGCTGTCGGCTGTGGCAGCAGCACATCGAACAACTCAGAACCGAACTCGCGAAGAGTGAGGCTGACTTGCGGGAAAGAAAGCAAGCCGCAAGTGCATGTCAACTTCGCGTCGATCAACTGCGTGAGTCCTATCTCGGGCTGGGCGGCGGCATAGTCGCTCAACTCGAAGAGACAATCGAGCTACAGAAACGAATTGTTGATGAGCGGCGCAGACATGCGAACGCATATCAGCAACTAGCTGAAATGTTCCAGTTGTCTGCGGCATTGACGATCGTTGCGTTTAACGAGAACCGCTCCGAGCTGAGCGGTAAACGCGATCAATTGTCGCTCAGTCGCAAATCGAAGCAAACCGAGACGTTGGGGGCTATGTCGCATGTTCAATCGTTGCAACAACAATTGGACGAGATTGACACGGACTTGCGTAAAGTCAAGGAACGTCCCCGATCCAACATTCCGCCACAGTTTCAGGAGTTTCGTGACGAGTTGGCCAAGCACTTGTCGCTCAGCGAGGAAGACCTGCCGTATCTGGCGGAGCTTGTCGAAGTGAAAGCGGATCAGTCAGCTTGGCGGGGCGCAATCGAGCGAGCGATTGGTTCCGAGCGATTGAGAGTGCTTGTGCCCGAACAACACATGCGAGACTCGCTGCATTGGGTCAATCATCGAGACAATCGTATTCACGTCCGTTTGCAAACCGCCAAGCCGTCGCAGGATGTCTCAAGGTTCTTTGAGGATAGCTTTTCCCACAAACTCAACTTCCGTGACCATCCGCTCCAGTCGACGGCAAAGAATCTGATCGCTGCCAGAGATTATCGCTGTGTCAATTCGGCTGATGAACTCGGACGCACGGAACATGGCCTGACGATCGAAGGCATGATGTCTGGGCGCGGGGGGCGTTTTGAGAAACAAGATCAGAAGCGCCTGACGGATGGTTGGCTTACTGGTTTCGACAACAAAGCGCAATTACGAGCCTTGCTCGATTTGCATCAGGAGACAAAAGCTGCCTTGCAAAGCCGAGCATCCGTAGCGGCCAATCATCAACGGCAGTTAAATGACTTGGATCGTGAAATCACCGCAGTCGATCAACTGCTGTCGCTCGATTTCGCTACGATCGACGTGCCAGAAGCCGCCGCGAAACTATTGCAATACGAGGAACGGCTGTCGGAGTTGCTCGATCCTGATTCCGATGCGAGTAAGGCGAAGGAGTTGTTCGACGCCGAGAACGCGAAGCTGGCGGCGCTACGCGAGTCGGTGACGGAAAGTCAGACGGAGGTGGGCGTGATCGAATCGAAACTGGGCGAAGGGCGATCGAGGCTGTCCGAAGCAGAAGACCGTGTCGGAAAGGGACTCGATGAAGAACAACTGGACCTGGCCGCGAAGAACATTCAGTTACCAGAAAACATCGCCGCCCAAAGACTCGACGAACAGGAGCGGAAGTACGTCCAGCTCGTCAACGAACATTCGAACAAACATGCCGCAAGGGTTGCCGAGCAAGAGAGACGATTAATTCGTTGTATGGAAGCTGCCAAGCGGACGGATACGGGCGAATTGGCCGACATCGGATCTGAATTAGAAGATGTACCTCACTACCTGGATCGATTAACGACCCTGCGACAAGAGTCTCTTCCTGAAAAGTTGAAGCGGTTTCTCGACTATCTCAACCTTTCTTCGGACCAAGGTGTAACGCAATTGTTAGAAGGAATTCAATTGCAAGTCGATGCCATCGAAGATCGGATCGCCGAACTGAATCAGACCCTGTTGAAAGTTAACTTCCGCGAGGGTCGCTATTTGCAACTGAGACCGCAACGGGTGCAAGATGAACGCAAGCGAGCCCTCGATACCGCGCTGCGGACGATGCGCAGCGCTGCGTTGAAGGACGATCAAGGCGAGAGCCACTACAAAGCGCTTCGCGCGATGGTCGAGATTCTGCGGGACGCCGCCAACAATCGACGTCAAGTCGGATCACGGGCATTGTTGGACCCACGGTATCGACTGAACTTCTTCGTCGTCGAAGTCGATCGGGCTATGGGCAGTCAGTCGCCACCGCGAACCGGTTCGCAAAGCGGCAGCGGCGGTGAGAAAGAGCTGATGGCCAGTCATATCCTGACGGCTTCGCTGAGTTATGCCTTGTGTCCGGCGGAAGCAACTCGCCCATTACACGCATCGGTGATTTTGGATGAGGCATTTTCGAAAAGCTCGCCCTCGGCGGCGACGCGAATCATCGAAGCGTTGAGGGTTTTCGAGTTGCACCCGATCTTTGTTACGCCCAACAAGGAAATCGGCCTGTTAAAGCGACATACTCGCAAAGTCATCTGTGTGCAGCGAATTGGTCGCAAGTCCAGCGTTGCTTCGATCCGCTGGGAAGAACTCGAACAGCTGGCACCATCACCAGACGCACCACCGACGGATCGTCCATGAAGTCGCCAGCCGATTTGCGAACAGTCTTGATCCGACAATGGCACAACGCTGATCGACGCGTGTCTCGAATGCTCGCCGGCGGCGACGCCTGGCCCGTCGATATTCCAATTGGGTTGCCCAGCGCTAAAGATCTTGTCTCGCGCCTCGATAAAGTGAAACGCCATGTCGAACAATGGCGAGCGGTTTCGATCGGCGAAGTTCTTTGGTCCGAGCGTTCCTACAGGTCGACCGCCACGGCAATTCGGCTACCAACTCACTGGCGGTTTGAAGGCCCCGGCCAGTGGGTGCGAGCCAGCGGTGATCGTGAAATTACATCTGAATTTGATTTCCTTTCCAACGTCCTTGCAACGACCGACTCGATCTTTCACGACGTCTTGGTACGGCGGCGGAGTCTGTGGCGCGGCAAGACACTCGAAGCTGTCGCTTTGGCGTCACGGGTCGCTATGCAGCTATCGCCCGGATATGCCGAGGGCCGCCCGCTTCGATTGCTATCGCTCAGCGGCCACGCAGCAGAAGTTGGCCCAGACACAAAATTCTTCGAACGCCATCGCCGGCTACTCACCACGTTGCTTGATCAAAGGTTCGACGGTGAAGTCAGCCTACTTGGACTCGAAGCGTTCTTGAACGCTCTGACTGAATCGGACCACTGGTTGCTGCTAGTCGATCTGGACGGCGGCCTACTTCCGTTTCAAAAGCAACGCGTGCGCAGCAGCGAACTGTTGGAGCGAGCGTTGCCGTGCGAACGTATCATCATCATCGAAAACGAAACTTGCCAACACCTGTTGCCAGCGCTTCCAGGTACGATCGCGGTCCTCGGCAGCGGCTTCGATCTCGACTGGACTGCGGCAGGCTGGTTGCGCGCGAAACAAGTTGCATATTGGGGCGACCTCGACACTTGGGGCCTAGTGTTCCTTGCAAAAGTCCGTCGCTCCGTTTCCCACGTACAGCCGCTGATGATGGATCAAGCGACATACCGTCAACACATCGAAGCGGCAGTCCCCGAGCCCGTGTCTGCACCGGATGAACTGCCTGGTGATCTGACGGAAAGTGAGCAATCGTTGTACACTCGCCTGCGAGACTCGAAAAAGCGGCTCGAACAGGAATTCATCTTGCCGGCGATTGTGACCCGCAAAGTCCATGCCTGGGCAAACGGATGAAACTAGATCGTGACTCGACTTGTACTGCCACGAATTTACTTTCTGGATAGTCTCGCTGTGCCGCTGTTTATTTAGGTGGACGGGAAATGAGCTCGTCCATTACGGGAAGGTTTTCAACTGCCGCTCGCGAGCAGTTGATCAATCGTTCCGGTGCTCTCGGCGAATTGATCCATATCGAGTCCCATCATCCGGGCCTGAGTTAACCACAAGTTTGCGAGCGGTGTACCCTCGGGCATGTTGATGTGTTGACCGGCTTGGACGCGTCGTCCGCCACCAGCCACAATAATCGGCAAGTCATTATACTGATGCGTCGAACCATCACCCAAGCCGGAACCGTACGTGAATAGTGTATTGTCCAACAGCGTTGTTCCGTCAGGCTCGTCGATCGCGCTCATCTTCTCCAGCAGGTAGGCATACTGCTCCATGTGAAATCGATCAACCTTTAAGAGATCGTCGATCATCTTGGTCTGATTGTGCGACATTTGGTGATGGCTGCGCGGTGTCTCAAACAAGCCTTCGAACATGTAGGGCGTGTCCCAGCGTTCGGGACCAACCATAAATGTTGCGACATTCGTCAAGCCAGTTTGCAAAGCGACGACCATCAGATCACCCATGAGGCGAATATACTCGCCGCGAGGCAAATAAGCTTCCGGCGGCTCCTCAAAGTCGACCTTGGCGAGTTCGGACTTCATGGTCTCGAGGCGGTCCATCTGCGTCTCGATCGTTCGGATTGAATCAAAATACTCGTTGAACTTTTGCCGATCGGTGTAGCCCAATTCTTGCTGCAAGGCCTTTGCATCCTCCAGAACCAGATCCGTGATGTCGCGATAGCGGTCGATCTCCTGCGTTGAAAATAGCCGGTGATACATTTTTCGAGGATCGCGAATCGACGGTGCGAGGTGTCCGGTGCCATACCATGAAATGTTATCGAAATAGATCGACTCTTTGTTGTCTCGATGGCTATTGCAACTGAACTCAAGGGTTGGGAAAGGAGTTGTCGTGCCGACATGATCCGCGACGAGATGGTCGAGCGTTCGATCCAACGGCCAAGCCGTGCCTTCTATTGTGTAGGGCTTGGCGCTGCTTAGGTAACACGACGCGCATTGCGCATGTACGTCGGTCCCTTGCTGAAACGTCCTGTCCATTCCCGTGATAAGATTGATCTTATCTTTGAATCGTTCGAGGGGCTTGATTGTCGGCGTCAATTCATCCAGCGGTTTGACGCTGTAAAATGGATCTTGCTTGCCAAGTGACTTCATCACGTTGCCAAGGTTCCCTTTGGGGATGACGTGATCAGCTTCCCCAGGAAAAAAGCCGCGTCGTACGACACCGATCGGCACATAGAAGTGTGCCATGCGGAGACTCGCGTGACTGGTCGTCGCCTTCGCTGGAGCAATGCTGTCCATCCACGGAAGTGCCAGCGCGGCACCGCCGATTCCGCGGAGAAATGTTCGTCGTGATGTAGTGCTCATAAGTACAAGTTTTAAGATCGTGACAACTAGGAACGCGAACGAGAGTTCAATTCAACGAAAGGTGTTGCCTTCGGGCTGACCTTATATTGAAACGGCTTGCTCATGATAACCTGTTTGAGCAAAGTGTGGATCTTATAGCCATCGGCAGCTGTGGTTTCCGCGATTTGGTCGAGCGAAACCTGATCCGAAGCTCCCAACTCCCGGGCAAGCGAGAACGATAGCAAATGTCCAGCGAGCGCCCTTGTGAAACGATCCTTTTCCATGAGGATGGCGTCTTTGAATTCGATAACATTGGTAAACTCATGTTTGCGAAATAAAGTGCCTGCCGCATCCACATCGCGACCGTTCTCGTACTTCTCACGCCACGCTCCGACGGGATCGTAGTTCTCGAGCGCGAATCCCAGCGGGTCGATTTGCTCGTGGCAGCCTCGGCAATCCGCGCGCTCGCGATGTAAAGTAAGCCGCTCACGCAACGTGAGCTGTTCCTGTCCCTGTGGCGGCCTTTCGTCGAGTGCTGGTACGTCAGCTGGCGGAGGTTCCGGTGGGTTGTTGAATATAACCGTAGCGATCCAAGCCCCGCGAGTGATCGGCTTAGTCCGCTCGGGACCCGAAGTCATGGTCATCACGGCCGCATTCGTGATCACACCACCGTTGCGACGGTCTGTTACCGGAACACGATGGAACTTCAACACCGTTACCGCGCCGTCGTTGTGCTGTGCGGCTTCTGCCGAAGTTTTGAGATCCTGGTAGGCATCCTCTAGGAGCCCTGATCGGTAAGTGAAATCAGAATCGAGTAATTGAGTGATCGGTTGGTTCTCAATTAAGACGGTCTCGAACAGCAGCAAGGGCTCCAGCATCATGTGCATGCTGTCGCGATACTTTGAAAAATAAAAGTTCGGATACTTTTCCTGATTCGGCACGGACGAAATGATTCGCTCAAGCTGTAGCCATTGCGACGGGAAACTGTCGCAGAACCGCTTTAGCTTTCGGTCTCTCAGCATCCGGTCAATCTGTTCATCAAGCACGGCTGATTTGGCTAATTGGCCGGATTGCGCGACGTCGAGCAAAACCTGATCGGGGATGCTGCCCCAGAGGAAGAAGGATAACCGAGAGGCAAGTTCGAAGTCGTCGATGGCTGCGGCGGCATCGCCGTCGGTGGACCGGTCATAGAGGTAAAGGAAGCGAGGTGAAGAGATAGTTGCCGCGGCAACAGCCTTCATCGCATCGGGAAATGAAACTCCTGTCGCGAGTTGGCGTTCGACAAATCTGGCGTAACGGTCCAACAAACCGGCATCAATCGGTCTTCGAAAGGCCCGGGTGAGAAACGGCTCGAGTCGGCGCATGACTTCCGCCCCTTCGTCAGTAGCCGCATCTGGCGTTGAAAAGAACTCGTGCCATATGCCGACATTCTTTGGGTCAAAATCAGGACTCTGGGTAATTGATTGCCCCAGCTTTAAGAACGCCTCCATCAGCAACGGCGAGAGTGAAAGGTGGTCACCACGGTTGTCAAAACCATGCTCAGCGCGAAGATCTTGCGGGAACGCAGCAACGCCAGCGAGACGGCGTTCGATCAGTTGTGACTTCCCGAGCGGGCGGCTGCCGACGGTGACGACATCGGCCATCTTGCCAGACTCAGGTTTGAAATATCCATTGTGGTCTCGCATCATCCGCTCAGGAAGCGTAAAGACGACGCATTGCAGATCGAACAGGTCGGTGACGGCGTTGTTGTACTGAAAACGATTCATCCGACGAAGCGGGGTGTGCGCGAAACTCTCCTTGGCCGCGACCGAGGTATGTAAGATCTCTTTAAGCTGAACGACCGTCTTGCGCCGCAAGGCGGGATCAAGTTGGGGCTCACCTTCAGGCGGCATTTCTTCGAGATCGAGCACGTCAATCAGTTTGCGAATCAATTCCAAGGCCGGTGGCGGATTGCCATCACAAAGCGAAAGTAGGTTGACGTCGCCCTCGACCTCTTGTTTGGCGCCGTGACACTTCACGCAATGCGCCTCAATAACCGGCGCGACCACCTTGGCAAATTCGTCGGTTGCGCGAGCAGAAGCGGCTCCTGCAAAAATAAGACAGGCTGCCAATGCGGTCTTTGCCCCTGAAATACGTGTAAACAGACGAACCAGCATGAGGGAACATTCCGGTGGAGGAAGGATGTTGAGGGACTTGTGATTATAACCACAAGTGCGAAAAGATGCTGCCGATCGATTGGCATACACGATAGTCTCGCTTCACACCGGCTGTAGACACATCGCTCCCCACGCATCGGCGGCAATCGCCAAAGTTGTGAACGGTATCGCCGAGTATTGGTCAGGAACGCAGAACTGAAGTCGATCTAGTTCTTGTCTGTTCGTGACGAGGCGGAAACCTGCGATCTCGCGCGAAGAGTTTGCGCTCGGATTGCTCGCGACAAAAGTGGAAGGGCAGACGACGCTCAAGCAAAGATTTCGATTTTGTTTAGGAAGGCGATTGCTAGCTGAGCATTCTCCGCACCGCCGATGCGCCACAGGAAGTTTTGGCGCGCAAGTGCGTAGTGCTCGGGCAAGTCCGCCTCGTCCGCGCGGAGCAGCCAATCAATTTCGTGAGGAGCCAAAACATCAAAGCAGAACGACTCGTCCATTTTTATCCTTATTCGTATCGACGGGCGCGGGATGTTTTGATTGATCGGATTACGCGCGGCGTTTCAATAAGTAGTTCGTATGAGTCCGGTCTGAGTCGGTTAGGCAAAGATAGTCGCGCGATCATGTAGCCATCCGAGGAGCGGATAGATGCACCTTGGCGACATCGAAGCCTAAATCGCTAGCAGAGATTCCGTCGGTCTCGCCGAAGTCGAAGCGGCTCGCGACCGATACGAAAGTTAACTCGTTTTTCACGTTGAGAATGCTTGGTTGCCTAATGGAAAGCTCTCTCCATAAACAATTGAAGGAACTTTACGCGGACAACGGCGCCGAAGTCGAACAAAAGCTTGGTCGCTATCGCATCGATGTCGTTGGTGCCAACGAATTGATTGAAATTCAGCACGGTTCGCTCGCGGCGATTCGAGATAAGGTCGCAGACCTGACGACAAAGCATCGCATGTTAGTCGTCAAGCCAATTGTCATCCGCAAGCGACTGGTTAAGACCAAGTCGCAGGGTGGTCGCATCGTCCACCGCAGGTTGAGCCCAAAACAAGGTTCCGTTCTCGATCTCTTCGACGAGCTAGTTTACTTCACACAAGTATTTCCCCACCCAAACCTAACGCTCGAAACCCCATTGGTTGATATCGAAGAGTGGCGTTATCCGGGACATGGACGCCGTCGTTATCGCCGCAAGAGCGATCATGTGATTGATGATCAGAAGCTTTTAAAGCTGCATGAAGTTCACCGTTTCCGCACGCGCAGCGACCTTTTGCGATTGATTCCTGAAGAGTTGCCAGATCCCTTTCATACGGGGCATCTCGCGGCGGCAATGGATATCCCACGCAGCAAGGCTCAGCAAATTGCATATTGCCTGCGTAAGACATCCGCGTTGGTAGATTGTGGCAAGCTCATAAACGCTCGGCTGTATCGCCGCGCCGCATAACGCCTTGCGCCGCCGACAAAAAAAGGCGAGCCACAAAGCTCGCCTTCTCGACAACGATTTCCGACATGCAGCTCACGCTTGTACGTCGGCCTTCGTCCGCGACTCACGCAAACCGCGGCTGAGGATATCTCGCAACAATGGCGAGTAGTCTTCGTATTTCGCCTGGTCGGGAGCACCATCAGCGTACTGATATATCGCATCCCGCGGCTTCTTGCCCAGGGCCAGCAAAGTCGAGCTTACGGTTCCGTGCTCCGATCCTCGCAGCACCATGCTCGGTCGATCCGGTGCCGAAGCAGGCCGGGCAAACACTTTGCTGGCAACGGCCAAAAACTTGACCGGCGAGTCGAGCGTTTGTAGCGTCAATAATCGTTGGGCAAGCTTTACACGCTCATCGCGAGGATCGTTCAAGTCGCGATTCGCAATGATGCTTAGCCCTTCGTCCAAGGCGACCGCTTCGTAGTCGTCTCCACCATGTACCGCCCAGGCAGACTCGGCGTCGGCAATGATGAAGTTGACTCCGTTGTACTTGCCGCTGGAAATCTCGTCCAATGCCATGTCGACCGCACGGCGGGCTGAACCGCTACGAAGTAACTCACGGCACAAAACGCCGCGAGACGGTGGATTTACGGGTTTGTTAAATTTGAGGCGATTGCAGGCAGCTACAAACAAACCATGCTGGTTGACACCAAGCCACGTCCCACCGGAACGCTGGTCGATTCCGCACAAAATCCGCGGCTTGCCGGATTGGATCGAAGGTTGAAGGGCCGTTCGGTCATAGGCCTCTTCACGGTTCGCGGCCACTAACACCGGGGTTTCCGAATCTGGCTGATATTGAATCGCGAGTATGCACATGCTCGTTAAAACTTTCCTTACTCTAAGAAGTGAAACACTGGCAGGATGATTGTTGTGCCCCTGAGGGATCTCTCGCCCCAAAAAGCGATCTTCCCAATCTACGGAACGACCTCGCATCTCGACACCCTCTCCCTGGGGGCTGTATGCGCATTTTTGATCGGAATGTGGTCGCTTCGGCATCAGGTGCCGCTTGTCGGACGGCCAGGAAAACCTTAGTCTCAAGGTTCCGATTGCAGGAACTCTTCTGGCTTCAAGTGGTTAGGTCACTGCCAAGTGATCCAGGTGCCGATGAATGAGCGAGGAGGGTGCGTGGACGGATCGATTGGATTAGCCACAGACAACGAGTGGCGGACGACGAAGGACCGGCGTTCCTGGAAAACCGCGAACAGGCGGGCGTACTTCGAGACTGGTTACAGGCGATCCAAGCATCATGTCGACAACGATCGAGCCGACGCGATCAACGCGCGTCCAATCAAAATCTCGCCGGTTCCACACAATCACCGGAGTCCAGGTACTTGGCACGGGAGCGTTTGCCCCGGCGAACATTGTTCGCAATGAAGATCTCGCCGAGTTTGGTTTCGATGCCGATTGGATCATACAGCGAACCGGAATTCACGAACGGCGACATGCGTTGCCGGATGAAGTGACAAGCGACTTGGCATTCGCGGCCGCTGTGCGATGCCTCGAGTCGGCGGAAGTACCGGTAAGCAGCATCGATTTGATATTGGTTGGAACTGTCACGCCGGACAGACCGATGCCATCCACGGCTTGCATTCTGCAACAGAAGCTGGGTGCGAGTGCGCCGGCCTTCGATATCAACGCCGCTTGCGCCGGGTTCGTATACACATTGGCCACGGGCGCACAGTTCGTCAAAACGGGGCACAGCGCGCGAGTTCTAGTCGTAGGCGCGGATGTCATGTCGCGGATTATGAATCCGTCTGACAAGAAGACGTATCCACTATTCGGCGATGGTGCCGGAGCTGTGCTCTTGGGAGCAGGTTCTCACGAGCAGGGATTCTTGTCCTACATGCTCGGAGCCGATGGCGAAGGCGCTGGGCTGCTGTGTGTTCCCGCTGGAGGCTCAGAGGAGCCGACGACTGCGACGGTGCTTGCAGCCAATCGCCAATACATGCAGATGGAAGGACGCACCGTTTTCAAGTGGGCAATTCGGACGGTTACTGATGCCATTCGCGAAACATTGCATCATTCCGGAAAGTCAATTCACGATATCGACGCACTCGTATTGCATCAGGCGAATATTCGAATCATCGACGCCGTTGTGCAAGACCTCGGATTCGATGCCACGAAAGTTGTGATTAATCTGGAGCAATACGGCAATACTTCTGCTGGCAGTATCCCGCTGGCACTCGATGAAGCTTGTCAACAAGGTCGCATCAACCGCGGCGATCTTGTTTTGATGTGTGGCTTCGGCGCCGGCTTGTCTTGGGGCACGGCGTTGCTACGCTGGTAGCGGTTGCTTCCACACGTACAGGTAACTTCTTCAACGCGCCCAATACAGCTCGCGGGTCGCATGGTCAGAAAGGAATCCGACATGTCGAATGTCAAGAGTCTCCCCGCACGCAGTACCGTTAAGATTTCCGACACTTGGGATTTATCAAGTCTGTTCGCAAGCGATGCCGATTGGGAGAAGGCATTCAAGCACTTCGAGAAGCAGATTTCCGGCTTCGAGAAGCATCGCGGTAAGCTGGGAGACAGCGCAAAAGCATTAGCCGCTTGCCTGAAGTTCGATAGTGAACTCGACCGATTAGCGGAGCGTCTGGGAACTTATGCGTTTTTGAAAACCACCGAAGATCAGACCAACAGCGAGTATCAACGCATGATCGGTCGGTTTCAGAATGTGGCGGTGCGTGCAGGCGAGGCAGCCAGTTTTATCCGTCCCGAGATCTTGGGCCTCCCGAAGAAGAAGCTCGACGAGTTCCTTGCGAGCAAAGAACTGAAGCACTATCGGCTTTCGCTAGAGCGGCTGCTTCGCTTTAAGAAGCACACGCTTGGCAACAAAGAGGAACAGCTTCTCGCTATGCAAGGCGAGATGGCGCAGGCCGCAGGCAAGGCGTTTCGGCAGCTTCTCGATGCGGATCTAAAGTTTGGGAACGTCAAGGACGAAAACGGCGACCAAATCGAATTGAGTAATTCGACGCTCAGCCAGTTCATGATTTCGCCGAAACGTAGCGTGCGAAAAGCGGCTTTCCACCAGTACTATGAACAATTCACAGCCCATGAGAACACTCTGGCCGCGACACTTTCCGGTTCGATCCAAAAAGACATTTACTATGCTCGAGTACGAGGCTACGAAAGTGCGTTAGCGTCAGCTCTTTATTCTGACAATGTTCCGCAAACGGTTTACGATAACCTCATTGCATCGGTTCGGAGTAATTTGCCAGCCGTTCATCACTACTACGAAGTGCGGCGCCGCAAGATGAAGTTGCGCGACATTCATCACTACGACACTTATGTACCGATCCTGAGCGACTTAAGTGTAAAACACACGTGGAAAGAAGCGGTGAAAATCGTGCTCAAATCGCTTGCTCCGCTCGGCAGCGAGTATGGAGTTGTCCTGGAGAACGGCCTCAACGGTCGATGGGCGGACCGTTATCCCAACAAAGGCAAGCAAAGCGGAGCCTTTAGCTGTGGGACTTACGATGGCGATCCGTATATCTTGATGAATTACAAGCCTGAAGTGCTGGACGATATCTTCACGCTGACTCACGAGGCAGGCCATTCGATGCACTCGTACTACTCGGCGAAGCATCAGTCGTTTGAATACTACAACTACACGATATTCGTCGCCGAAGTTGCCAGTACGTTCAACGAACAACTTCTCAGCCGCCACCTGATGGCGGGCGCTCGTGACGACAAGGAACGCGCGTACCTGATCAACCGCGAGGTCGATGGAATCCGAGCCACGATAGTGCGACAGACGATGTTCGCAGAATTCGAAAAGATAACGCACGAAATGGCGGAGGCCGGAGAGCCGCTCACGGTTCAGGCGTTCAAAGACACCTATCGCAAGTTGCTGGAAGATTACTTCGGCCCCGAGTTCGCGATCGACAAAGAACTGTCGCTGGAATGCATGCGAATCCCTCACTTTTATCGAGCATTCTATGTCTACAAGTATGCGACAGGGTTGTCCGCTGCAATTGCCCTGAGTCAACGGGTCGTCGAAGGCGGTGAATCGGAGCTGAACGATTACCTTAGCTTCCTGAAAGGCGGGTGCTCGAAGTTCCCGTTGGATCTGCTGCGCGACGCCGGTGTGGATATGGAAAGCCCTGCGCCAGTGGATACGGCGCTGTCACACTTTGGCACACTGGTAAACGAACTGGATTCGCTGCTCTAGTCCCAATTGCGAGAGTGCCGATTTTGATCGTGGCAAGCAGACGGTCGAAGCTCGCGCGGCTACGTCTCTTAAAATGGTTCGCAGATGCGAAGTAAGGGGATGATCACGCAGCGACGCGGTGAATTGCGACCGGTGCGGGCTGCTCGCTGGTCGGACAATGCTCCAGAATCATCTGACGGAGCTGTGCAACGCTCAACCAGTCCACGTTGGTTTCGCTGGAAAACGAGAAACCCGCCGGACACGGACGTCCCTGAGCGACATAAGCTGGAACTTCATTTGTCCAACTGCGCACTGCTGGCTGAACGATGAATGAATCCTCGAACTCGATTGTCTGACGAGCCTCATCGGACGGAATCATACACTCGTGCAGCTTCTCGCCGGGGCGAATGCCGATAATTCGCGTCTTGCATTCCGGAGCAATCGCCTCCGCAATATCGTTGATTGTGACACTCGGAATCTTCGGCACAAAGATCTCGCCGCCAACCATTCTCTTAAAAGCGTCAAGAACGAACCGCACACCTTGATCGAGAGTGATTACGAATCGAGTCATTTCGGGGCTCGTAATCGTCAATTCACCGGTATGACGTTGCTTTTGAAAGAACGGAATAACCGAACCATTTGAACCGACTACGTTTCCGTAGCGAACGGCCGCGAATCGGGTTCGACCGCCTGAAATCGCATTTGCTGCGACAAACAGTTTGTCTGAGCACAATTTGGTAGCACCGTAAAGATTGACTGGCGCGGCCGCCTTGTCGGTCGACAAAGCTACAACCTTCTCAACACCGCTGTCAATTGCCGCATTGATGACGTTCTCGGCGCCACCGATATTCGTACGAATGCATTCCTGTGGATTGTACTCGGCGATATCGACATGCTTCATCGCCGCGGCGTGAATCACAAAATCGATGCCTCGCATGGCACGCCGCAACCGTGCCTCGTCCCGGACATCACCGACAAAGTATCGGATCTGCGGGAACTTCGCGGGCGAAAATCCATTTCGCGCCATGTCGACGTGCTTTTGCTCATCGCGGCTAAAAATCACCAGTCTTTTCGGCGGAAATTCATTGAGCAGAATTTCCGTACACTTCTTTCCGAATGAGCCGGTTCCACCGGTAATTAATACGTGCCGATCTTTCAGCATCACGAGGCACACTCCTTGGCCAGCTTGAATGAGCTTTCAGGGGATATTGCTATCCGTCCGAGTCACAGCGGTTATATCCGGTTTTGTCCGCGCAACGCTAGATCAACCAATTACCCAATTTTAAAGCATTGATAGCATGCCTAATTGATCTTGGCTGACAGGATCGAGACCGACTAAAGTCCCCAATCGCCTCTACCACAGTTAAACCGGTGTTCCGTGGGCGTCCAATTTTGTAGGAGTCGTGCTGCATGATCCCCTATGGTCGCCAATCAATTGAAGCCGACGATATCGACGCGGTTGTTCGATCACTGAAATCGGATTGGCTGACGCAAGGGCCAGAGCTAGAGAAGTTCGAGGACGCGCTCGCGCAACAGTGCAACGCAAGTTTCTCGGTTGCATGCAATTCCGGGACTGCCGCTCTGCACATGGCCTACGCGGCAGCTGGCATCGGTCCGGGCGACCTTGTGGTCGTACCGGCGAATACCTTCTTAGCGACGGCGAACGCTGCAATCTACTTAGGAGCAGAAGTTCGTTTTTGTGACGTCGATCCTGACACAGGGCTGATGACGCCGGACACGCTACGTGACGCCTTAGACGACCGCGTCCGAGCGGTCATCCCGGTGCATTTTGCAGGGCAGGCCTGCGATGTTGCGGCAATCAAAGAGCTTGTTTGCGATCACTGCCCCCGAGCTACGATAATCGAAGACGCGTGCCATGCGATTGGGGGCGTTTATGCGGACGGAAGCCCGATCGGCTTGCCCAACTACGCGTCGATGATCGCGTTCAGCTTTCATCCGGTGAAACACGTCGCGGCCGGTGAAGGGGGAGCCGTCACCACAGATTGCGCCCTGCTGAAGGAAAGACTGGCTCAGTTTCGTTGTCACGGCATGACCAAAGCAAAAGACCAGTTGCGTCGGCCCGACGAAGGCTCGTGGTACTACGAAATGCATTCACCAGGCTTCAACTATCGAATCCCTGAAGCCGCATGCGCGCTCGCGTCTTCTCAGCTGGCTAAGCTGTCTGAGTCGGTCGCCAAAAGACGTCTCATCGTTGAGCGATATCTCGATCAACTGGATGGACTACCTCACTTGTCGCTTCCCCCGCGGTCTCACTTGAACACATCTGCCTGGCACTTGTTCTGTCTGCATATCGATTTTCACGCCCTAGGTCTCAGCCGTACCGATGTGATGGAATTGCTCCGGACGGACGGAATTGGGACGCAAGTCCATTACTTTCCGGTTTCGCTTCAGCCGTTCTATCAGGATCGATACGGACATCAAGACGCGCAGTTCCCCGGTGCCATGGCGCACTACCAACGTGCCCTTTCGATACCTCTTTTTCCAGCCATGACCGATACCGATGTAGACCGAGTCATCGCGTCAATCCGTAAAACTTTGGCAGGCGACTCCACAGTAATGCGACGAGTTGCGTGACGCACCCTCTGTTTTCCACCAGCGCGTCTGTCCTCGGCGAAACAAAATCGATGGAGAGAAATCGATCCAATATGAAGACGACCGTTATCATACAAGCTCGATTGGGATCAACTCGCCTGCCGCGCAAAGTGCTCATGAACCTCGGCGGGCAATCCGTAATCGGTCGCGTGATCGAACGGATGCAGCGTTGTCAGTACGTCGATCAGGTCGTCGTTGCCACCACCGATCACGTGATCGACGATGCGATTGTCGATGAAGCGGCGCGTTACGAGACCACTGCTGTACGCGGTAGCGAAGACGATGTACTAGACCGTTACTATCAAGCAGCGATCCACGTTGAAGCGACGGAAGTCATTCGCATTACGGCGGATTGTCCACTGATCGACCCCGTCCTTATCGATCGTCTCATTTCTGAATTTCATAAGCGGCGGAACGCCGGTAATCCACTTGATTACTTCTCGAATGTCCATCCTAGAACATTTCCTCGGGGGCTGGATGCGGAGATGTTTACGGTCGACGCCTTGCGAGTGGCCCACCGTGAAGCCGCCGCGACGTTCGAACGCGAGCACGTCACACCGTTCTTTTACCTGAACCCCAAGCGATTCCGGATGGATAACTTCGCGCAAGCAATCGATCAATCGAAGCTCCGATGGACTTTAGACGAAACGGCGGACCTCGACTTTTTCCGGGCAGTTTTTCGCAAGATTCCCTCTGAGCAGTTCATCACGACCGAACATGTTCTCTCGCTGCTGAACGAGTATCCCGAAATCGCGCGGCTAAACTCCCACATCGAGCAGAAGAAGTTGAGAGCAGCATGAAAGTCACTCCGATCCAAATTGGTGATCGCGAAATTGGCCCCGATCAACCACCCTTCATCATCGCCGAGATGTCGGGCAACCACAATCAATCGCTCGAACGTGCCTTTGAAATTGTCGATGCCGCCGCTAGTGCCGGAGCACACGCGCTCAAGCTGCAAACTTACACCGCAGACACCATGACGCTGAACGTGGATCGAGACGAATTCAAGATTCTCGACCCCAGCAGCTTGTGGTATGGCAGGCACCTTTACCAACTGTACGAGGATGCTCACACGCCGTGGGATTGGCACGAACCCATCTTCAAGCGGGCCCATGAGCACGGCATGATCGTCTTCAGTTCGCCGTTCGACGAATCGGCAATTGAGTTCCTGGAGTCGTTGAATGTCCCCGCTTATAAAATTGCTTCGTTTGAGCTAACCGACCTTCGTTTGATTGCGACGGCTGCACGCACCGGAAAGCCGTTGGTAATATCAACGGGAATGGCGAATCTGGCAGAAATTCAACAGGCCGTTGATTGTGCTAGGCAGCACGGTTGCCATCAAATTGCGTTGCTCAAATGTACAAGCACGTATCCTGCCACGCCCGAGTCGACGAACCTCCGCACAATCCCTCATCTGAGAGAATGCTTTCACACTCAAGTCGGCCTCTCGGACCACACGGCAGGCGTTGGCGCATCCGTCGCGGCCGTCGCGCTCGGAGCGACAGTGATCGAAAAGCACTTCACGTTGTGCCGCGCTGATGGAGGTGTCGATTCTGCGTTTTCGCTGGAACCTGACGAACTCAAGTCGCTCGTCATTGAAACAGAACGAGCCTGGCAAGCGATGGGCCAAATCCACTACGGTGCCGAGGGGATTCAACAGAAATCATTGGCTTTTCGACGTTCGATCTTCATAGCGCAGGACATAGCTACGGGCGAAGTTGTGCGGCCTGACCAAATCCGCATCGTCCGACCCGGTCATGGTCTGGCGCCAAGTTTGTGGGATCGCGTTTGTGGGCGGACCGCTCGTCGCGACCTCAAATGCGGCGAACCCACAGATTGGGATATGTTCGTTTGACCGCGTGTGCGATCTAAGTGCGACGAAATCGCAATAGCTGCGAGTCGTCCGTGATGCTTGGTTCCCAGCCGAATCGAGTAAAACAACGCGCAGACGCTTCGTTCTCGACTTTCACGGTCGCCACGAGCGGAGATAACCCGTCGCTAATCATCCAGCCGGTTCCCAGCCGGACGAGTTCCTTTCCGATTCCTGTCCCTCGCGCGGCGCCCGCGACCGAGAAACCAACATTCCACTCATCGGCTGCCGTCCGGTTAAAGCGGATCTGACCGACCGGCTTCTCATCTTGCATACCAACGAACAGTTTCGCATCGGGCGTTGATAACTGAGCGTCAAACCATCGGCAATGAGATGGCCAATCGATCTCGTCAGAGCACAGTGAATTGCGACGAACCTCCGAGTCGTTGGCCCACGCAAAGTACAATTCTCGGTCGTCAACGGTTGCTCGACGTAGCCAAATCTCCGTGTCGAGCGCTGCGGCAACTCGGGACGCTCCATATCCATCAACGAGATGGCGATACTGTCGAGGCCGTCGTTGACCGTTGTCGATTCCCGCTAAGAACTGTTCGAGTTGTTTGCGAGTCTCGAACGCGTCCTCCATCAGCGCCTTGCAAGTTCCTAAACCTGTTGCGACTCCGTCCGAAGTCAGCGCTTCGTAGATCGGGACTTGATTCTCAGCAATTACAAGGATCGCGCCGGGCAGTCCCAAGTAAAGCCACTCCCAACACGAGCTTCCGCCAGCGCCGATGATGCCATCAGCCCACATGTACTGACGCGGCATATCGTCGACGTTTGACAGTAGTTCCACGCGATGAGGCGATTCTTTCGCGGTTTGTTCGAGGCAACCTCGATGCGGGTTCGCTGCGCCCACGATGACATGAATATCTAGACCTGGGCGATTGCAGGATTCGAGCAACGTGAGAACACGGCCTGTTGCATTGGTTGGATCGCTGCCGCCAAGAGTAAGCAATATTCGCGGCGGACGATTTGTCAAAGGATCGTTCGTCGCTGTATCCGCATCGAGGAACTCCTTTCGCAGGAGTGCAAAGCGTGTCCCCAATAAATGTTTGCCGTCGGGAATCAAGTTGCAATAGCGTTCGTGGGTTGCGTGTGGGTTCTGGTTTAGGATCAATTCGCACTGCCAAGGATCGCAATAGTCAAAATCCGTCACAATCGCACAGCGCAGCCCGGACTCGCGGATCGTACACTGAAATGTTCTCTTAAAAACGTATCCGTCGGCTACAACCCAAGTCGCGCCGATCTGCTTTGCCAATTTAGCCGTGTGAATCGCATCTTGCTCACTGCCTACGGGAGCGATGTCACTGGAGTCCGTTCCCAGGCGAATTACCTCAACATTCTCTGCCTCCAGCCGCGCTACCAACTGGCTCGGCATTTCCGCCGCCGCAAACTTGACATCTCCACCGCGCCGCTGCCAAGCTTGTGCTAGAGCAAGCATTCGCATCACGTGCCCCGTTCCAATTTCTGGCGAAGCATCGGCCCGAATCAACAAGGGCGAACACATGTCGTCGTCCTACGGAATTTTGTGGGTCTGACGTAAGTAGCCGATGACTTGGTCAGCAAGCGTTTCCGGAGTTTGCTCGGCGGAAGCGAGCCGCAATTCAGGTCGTTCGGGCTCCTCGTAAGCGTCATCGATCCCAGTGAAGTTCTTGAGTTCGCCAGCCCGAGCCTTCTTGTAGAGGCCTTTTGGATCACGGGACTCGCAGACCTCGAGTGGCGCGTCGACGAAGATTTCAAGGAAATCACCCTGACTTCCGCTCTGTTCGATACGCCGCCGCACGGCATCGCGATCACGACGATAGGGACTCACAAAAGCAGTGATCGTGATTAGCCCCGCCGAAGCGAACAACTCGGCAACCGACCCAATGCGGCGAATGTTCTCTTCGCGATCTTGCGAGGAAAATCCCAAACCAAACCGTTGCGAAAACTCGATATCGTGATCGGCCTGAAGAATCGCAGGGCTGGCATTTAGTCCATGGCGGACGTTGTCGCCATCCAGAAGAAATGTATGAACTCCGAGCTGATGCAGCCGATGGTCTACGACATTGGCGACCGTACTTTTGCCACAGCCGCTCAAGCCCGTGAACCACAACACGCAGCCGCGATGTCCATTCAGCTTCTCACGTTCGTCGCGTGAGACAGCTTGACGGTGCCAAACGACATGCACCTCTTCCTGGGTCATTGGTGATTACTCCGAGGTCATTTGGGGACGTGCCTTGTCGTGCCGAACTATCAACTTCGCTAATCCGCCAGTCCAGCAAGTTCACACAGATTTGCGGACATAACGGGCTGTGGGCAGCTCCACACGAGAAAAAACAATGCTTCCCGACACCACCGCCCAGCAGGATGGCCCACAACATAGCCTGTACCTTTGGCTGCGGCGAGAGCCGCCTGGGAGGAACGCAAGGCAAGGCTGTTGGCTCGCGTCCGCAGCTTCTCCGTGGAACAGACAGGCTCGTCCGATGCGGCGCTGAGTAGATCGCCTCTCAGTTCATGCCATTCGGCATGCAGTGCCTCTGTCACCTTTCGCAGATCCTCGCGCTTCGACGCCTCCTCGTGGAGAAAGCTCACGGCGCCACCCGCTAAACCAATCGCCAGCGCGGAAGTTTGAAAGCCACCTGGCCTCGCACCCACACCAAGCTTCATGACTTCCTCGACAGGGCCCGCGACCAGCCACTCGCGCCCTAACTTGACTCGGTCGCATTGAACTGGTCCCGTGTGGCTGGCTGAAAGGCCCACCAAATCTGCGACCGGCGCCACAGACACCCCTGGCGCGTCCATCGGCATGACGGCAAGGATCTGCCTGCCATCGTTCAGCGTAGCCCCAATCAAAATGTGATCGGCGAATGGCCCGCCGGTTACCCATGGACTGAATCCGTCGAGCAGGAAACCTTCGGCAGTTTCCTCTGCGCGGAGGACAGGCTTTGCGAGATGCCGACGGCTGGTCGTTAGATGTGAGATACCGACCGTCGCGAAAGTGCGGCCTTTCACTAAATCCGGCAAAAGCCGTGCCTTGAGTTCCTCGTTATCGCAAGCCTCAATGCGGCGACAGGCTCCCGTGCGTTGAGTGATCACAAAAGTCGTCGTCAGGCAGGCGGAGCTCAGTTCGAGATATCCTCGCATGACATCCGCTTCCGACCACCCCTGACCACCCACATCAGGAGACAGGAACCATTCGAACACGCCGTACTCGCTGCACAGACGCAGCTGCTCGGCGGGCCACGCACCAGGTCGGTCCAAGTCGGCTGCCATGTCGCGGAGACGACCGCAAAGCTCTTGCAGGCGATCGTCTTGCGGAGATTCAATGCGATTGTCCATAGTCGACAGCATACTCCTCGTACGCTGTCGTTCAAACACCCTTAGCTGTGGCGTACCGGCTCGTCGCTCTCCAACTTCTGCCAGCAGCGATCATCCTTCACGAGCGTGGCTCGGGGGCCATCGCGAGCAGACGCTTGGCTGGGACTTCGATCATGGCACCCGGCGAAGTATAAACTCGGCGCTACGTCGTCAACAGCAACACAAAGATCTTGACCAGCACATCCACGATTTCGCGACTCGCGGTGAATCTTCGTTGGCGTGGTCGAATTGCGATGCAAAGCGCGTTCGTTGAGGGCATCCAGACGTACCTCAATTGCTTCGCGGGCAACGGACCTATGAATTTCCTAGTTGTTCCCAAATTCTGAATCTCTGCGTAGTGTGGAAAGAGTCGGCGCAGCCTCACTCTTGTCTAGCTCGGTTCGTTCGAGCCGATTGCGCCCTGGGAGAAAAGACCATGAGCGTCCGATTAAAGGTTTTGCATGGGGCCATTAAGAAACGCGGTGAATGGCAGTTGACGGTCCCCATCAAAAAGTCGCCATTTATCATCGGTCAAGCCTCTGATTCCAATATGCGCTGCTATGGTCGGGCAATAAGCGAGTATCACTGCGAGATTCGTGTCCGCGGTGTTGAGGTCTTTGTTCGGGACTTGGGCAGCGAAAGCGGAACATTCGTTAACGGGGAGCAGTTGACAGACGTCAAGCAATTCGTCAATGGAGACCAACTGCGACTCGGGCGACTGGCGTTCGAATTGCTGATCCAAACACCTCCGTCGGAATTGCAGCCCGATGCGTTTGGCGACTTTGTGAGCGAGATGTTGCTGGACGCCGATGAAGCAGAGCGACGCGATCGCGCTCGAACGCCAGAAGCTCGTTGGTATCAAGTCGAACCCAACACGCCGCTCGATCCCTTCGAGGGTATGACTCCGAAGGAACGGCTGATCGCTAAAGCGAGACAGAAGCTCCCGCTGAAGCAAGCCAAGCCCATGAAGTTGCCGAGACGAGAATATCGGGCGAACAGCACCAGCCAAGCAGTCACAGAAATGCTCGCCACCTACTACCAAGGGCTCGACGTCGACTCCAACAGTTGGAGTATCTCCAACCGATGACGCCACAGATCAGTCGCTGCTGATTTTTTCGGATCATAGCCATTTGCACCAAATCGGGACGGAATCCGCTCGTGCCTCTTCAGTATCCGGGCGTGCTGATTCTTGAAGGTTTGGGGACTGATCCCCAGGCCGGACGCGATAATCTTGAAGCATTTTCACGCAACAAGTTCCTCGGTGAAATCAAAAGCTCCTATCCCTACAGCGTTGCTGTAGGGCGTGCAAAGAAAAGAGCCTCGCGAAATCGCGAGGCTCTCGGCTAAATCCTTCGTAACGAGCGACTAAAAGACGCCGATCGCCATCAAGCTGTATCGAACCACCAGACCTGCTACGACGACGCTCACCATGCTCATCAATTTGATGAGGATGTTCAGACTTGGTCCACTGGTATCCTTGAAGGGGTCGCCCACTGTGTCGCCGACGACACCGGCCTTATGAGCTTCGGACCCTTTACCGCCATGATGCCCCGCTTCGATGTACTTCTTGGCGTTGTCCCACGAGCCGCCGGCGTTGGCCATAAAGATCGCCACGCAAAAGCCGCATGTTAAGGTGCCAACAAGCAATCCGAGCACACCGCCCACGCCGAGCAAGAGGCCAACGGCGATGGGTGTGACCAATCCCAGCATCGAAGGGATGACCATTTCTCTCTGCGCTGCCTTCGTGCTGATCGCGACTGGTGCGGCATAATCCGGAGTCTCGGAACCCTCCATAATTCCCTTCTTCTCGCGAAACTGCCGACGAACCTCTTCGACCATACCTTTTGCAGCCCGACCTACAGCTTTCATGGTCATCGCACAGAACACGAACGTCGCCATCGCCCCGAGAAATACTCCGACCAATACTTTTGGATTCATCAGCGATGCATCGTAGTAGGTTGTGAAGTCCGGAAGCGTCGCCGAATGCACTTCTACCAAGTGTGCTCCAGTGCGGAACCGAAGCTCGCCGTGCTCACTCTGGTCAAACAAGCCGTCATCGACTTTTGCCGGCCATTGATCTGGGCTGATTGCATCCCACGACGACTTGATGTCGGGATGCCGAATATCGTTTGGCATGGCCATATAGAGGTGAGCATGGTCGCCGTGCTTTTCGACCACGAAACCGGATGACGCTTTGTAGATTCCATCCGCCGACTGGGTCGCAACGATTTCGTTGCCCCAACGTTCGAAGCCAACTCGGACTTCTTCGATATAGGCCGCCAACAGCGCGAGTGCGGTGAGCGCTGCGGAGCCGATGGCAAAACCTTTGCCCGTCGCCGCGGTGGTGTTTCCAAGCGAGTCGAGTGCATCGGTTCTCTGGCGAACGATAGGCTCGAGATGAGCCATTTCTGCGTTGCCGCCCGCGTTGTCGGCAATCGGACCGTAGGCGTCTGTTGCAAGCGTAATTCCGAGCGTGCTTAGCATACCTACAGCGGCGATGCCGACACCGTACAGGCCAAGCGCGAAATAACTGACATCTGCAAAGTTCCACCCGGCCGCGCAACCGAATGCAAGAAGCGTTGCGGTACACACAACGATCACAGGTACCCAAACACTCATCATGCCGTCCGCGATGCCGCCGATAATGAGAGTTGCGGGGCCCGTTTCCGCCTGCTCGGCCAGATTCTTTGTCGGGGTATACTCATCGCTGGTCGCGTACTCGGTCCACTTTCCAATCAACCAGCCGGACGCCAATCCGACCACAATACTGAACGCCACTCCAGGTATGCCGAAGATCAACGTGCCTTCTACACGGGGCATCAGCCACCAGGACAAGACAGCCGCGGCAACCACGACCAGAATTGTGGAGGCATCGATACCTCGTGCGAGCGCCGAGAGTAGATTTTTCTGTGTTGCATCGTCGTTTGTGCGAACCAAGTAGATGCCGATGATCGAAAGAAAGATGCCAACGCCGGCAATCGCCATCGGCAGCAGCAACGCTTGTAACTGTGCGGCTTCAGAGCTCAGTTCGGCACCCGCTCGGTCGGTAGCAACTAGGCTGCCCGATGCGAAAGCTGCGACACCTAGAGCGGCGGTTGCCAGGATTGATCCACAATAGGATTCATACAAGTCCGCACCCATACCGGCAACGTCGCCGACATTGTCACCGACGTTGTCTGCAATCGTTGCGGGATTTCGCGGGTCGTCTTCAGGAATGCCTTGTTCAACTTTACCTACAAGGTCGGCTCCGACGTCGGCAGCCTTGGTGAAGATGCCGCCACCCACGCGAGCGAACAGCGCTTGTGCACTTGCTCCCATACCAAAGCAGAGCATCGTGACTGTAATGTCGATCAATGACAGGGCTTCAAAGCCAAGCACGTTGGGCCAAACATAGTACAGGAATCCGAACCACAAGGTGATGTCGATCAAGCCAAGCCCAACTACGGTGAGCCCCATCACGGCTCCCGAGCGAAAGGCGACTTGCAGGCCTTGGTTCAGGGACTTTTGAGCCCCAGCCGCAGTACGGCTGCTGGCCCACGTTGCGGTTTTCATACCAAACCAGCCAGCCAACCCGGAAAAGAAGCCGCCTGTTAAAAACGCAAACGGCACGAACTCACTTTGAACTTTCAGGACAAAAGCCGCGATCGAAAGCAGAATGACGATCACGACAAAGAAGGCCCCAACAACTTTGTATTGTTGCTTCAAATAAGCATTCGCGCCTTCGCGAACGTACCCCGCGATCTCGACCATGCGGGCGTTACCTTCATCAGCGGCCATCATCGTTTTGTAGAACAGGAAGGCTTGGACAAGCGCTACAACCGAGGCACAAAACGCGAGTCCCCATACAATCAATGTCGTGTCCACTAGGTTCGATCTCCGTGTTTCGAATGGATGTGTCTTATTCCGCAAATTGGGTTGTAAAAAACGGTTCGACGCCCTGCCAGTGACGAATGCCTTCCAATCGCACGATGGATGGTCCCGAATCGACGCGAATCGGAACGTGTGCAGGACCGCCAAGAGAGACGGAAGCGGCGTCGATCAGATAGCTTTGGAGCCCGTTCATGCTCCCAATCAATCCATTGACAAGCCGTCATTGGGTAGCAAATGACGGCAATAATTTTGTTCAGTCCGTTAAGTTACAGCGGTGTGTTAAGTGACGAAGTTTACTGGAGTTGCGTGGCGATTGTCAACGGTAGCCAACGGCAAAACATATTGCGCACCGCGCGCATCAGTGCTGTGCGGACTTCGCCCAACTTGTCAAGCCAACAAGTCGTGGACCACCTCGCCGTAGACATCCGTTAAGCGAAAGTCACGTCCCGCGTACCTGTAGGTCAGCCGCAGGTGATCTATGCCTAACAGATGCAAAATCGTGGCGTGCAGATCATGCATATGAACACGGTCTTCGACGGCATAGTATCCGTAGTCATCCGTGTTTCCGTACGCCAATCCGCCCTTTACACCGCCACCTGCCAACCAATACGTGAACCCCTGTGGATTGTGATCGCGACCGTTCGTTCCCTGAGCAATCGGTGTGCGACCGAATTCTCCGCCCCACACAATTAAAGTGTCGTCGAGCATGCCTCGCGTCTTCAAATCGGCAAGCAGCGCCGCGACCGGCCGGTCCGTTGCCAGAGAGTTCTTTTCGTGACCATCCTTCAGGTTGCCGTGTTGGTCCCATACATTGCCCGTGGAAACTTCCACATACCGCACACCTGCTTCGACGAGGCGTCGGGCCAGAAGGCACTGGCGTCCAAAGTTATCGGTTGCCTTTGTCCCGATGCCGTACTGTTGTTGCGTATGCTCAGACTCGCGGGACAAATCGAGCACGTCGGGTGCAGCCGCTTGCATGCGAAATGCGAGGTCAAACGATTCAATCGCGCCACTAATTTGTTCATCTCGCTCGACGCGTGCCAAATGGTCGCGATTCATCGCCTGCAGCAAGGCGAGTTGCTCGACTTGCTCTGTCTCGGAGAGTCGATCATTGCCGAGGTGCTGGATCTTGGCATCGCCAAGCTTCCCGGAGCTGCCGATCGCTGTTGCTTGATGCATTGCTGGGAGAAACGCACAACCATAGTTCCGTGGACCACCATGACCGCTCGAAGGGCTGATAGAGACGAAAGCGGGCAGATCAGGGTTGTCACTTCCCAGACCGTAGGAAATCCACGCACCAACAGAAGGCCGCACAAGGTTGTCGCTTCCCGTGTGCAACATACTCACCGCCTGACCATGAGATTGCCCTCGGCTGTACATCGATCGTACAACACACAAGTCGTCGATGTGTGCCGCAGTATGGGGCAACAATTCCGAGACCCAATTCCCACATTCGCCGTGCCGCGCGAACTTCCAAGGCGAACGCAACAGTTTCGGTGTCGCGCTGATATTCATCGCCGGTGCAAAGGGCAATTGCTTTCCATCGTCCGCAGTCAACCGCGGTTTGTAATCAAACGTATCGACTTGGCTGGGACCACCGTGCATGAACAGAAAAATGACCCGTTTGGCGCGCGGCGGAAAGTGCAGCGCCGGCGTGTCCGTGGCGGCGTGAATCTTCTCGGACGGCAGTCCAGCAAGTGTGAGCCCACCCAAACCTGCGGCAGACAGACGCATGGCATCGCGGCGAGATATTCTTTGCTTTGTCATTGTCGTTCAATTCAACATGCGAAATTCGGTGGATGCAAACAGGACATGGACCAACAGCGTCAGCCTTTTCCTGGCCAAGTCGCTCTTCAGATCCTCGGAGCGATGCAAAAACTCGACAGCGCGTTCGAGTTCCGCGATAGTGGGCTCGCGAGCGACTGTGACCTGATAGGCAGCGGCGGCGATTTGCTCAGGCGATTGCGATTCCATGGCGAGCAACCGCTCTGCCGTGCGTTCCGCACAGTTCATGACAAACGGACTGTTCATCAGCAACAGGGCCTGAGCCGGCACATTCGTCACAGGGCGTTTGCCGACAACAAGATCAGGGTCGGCGAAATCGAACACCGTCAGCGTCGGGGGCAACTCGTTTCTTATGATCGGTAAATAGAGGCTACGTTTTGCCGTCTCTTTACGTTCGTAGGCGTCAGCGTCTGCCGAATTATTTGTGACCAACGTACCCAGTCCTTCGACCGGCGAACCTCCGGGCGTAAGCTCTAGTTGTCCGCTGATCGCGAGCATCGCATCGCGAATGGATTCCGCCGGCAACCGGCGGCGGTTTGCACGCCACAACAATCGATTTTCCGGATCGACGCGCCAAGCCGCTTCGTCATGTTCGCTGCTCATCTGATAGACGCGACTGAGGGCGATTTCGCGAACGATCCGTTTGATGGACCAGCCAAAGCCGCGATCGCTGACTGGTCGTGCAAAACGCGAGGCTAAATCATCCAGCAAATCTGGGTGCGTTGGGCGTTCGCCAAGCTCACCAAAATTATCGACGCTGCGAACAATTCCTTCGCCCAACAAATGCGACCAAATGCGATTTACGATCACGCGTGATGTCAGCGGATGCAGAGGGTTGGCGATCCAGTCTGCCAATTCCTTTCGGCCGCTTTGCTCGCTCGAAATCTTTGGCGGTTCACCAGTCAATGCGACTTGAATGAATCCTCGGGGCACCCTTTCGCCGCGATTTCGGTGTTCGCCGCGAACGCAAACCTCGCAATCATCGATCTCTTTGTATTCGTCGACCGCAATCGCCTTGGGAAGGGGCGGTGGAGCGTTCGCTTCTTGCTTCTCAATTTTTTGATTCAGCGATGCAAGTTCCGCCTTCAGCTTTTCCACTTTGTCTTCGGCTGCTTGCGCGGCGAGGTTTGAATCACCCGGATCTGCTGATAGCGGCTCGCCGTTTTCATCCAACGCGACCAGCCGAATGGCATCGACTATCACATAGCCCTTCGTCCCCGTCGTCGAGATAGTCAACGAAGCAGGCAGGTCACGCTCAAACTTAAATCTGCCAACGGGAGCAAAGAGTTCGTCAACCGTCGGCTTTCGTGTCTGATCGAAAGGAACCTCCGACTTCCCGTCTGCGTGGCAAATGGTCACGGGAACATTGTTCGCTCGATTTGAGTTATGCGTGTAGGACAATTGGACTTCGTACAGGCCGCTTCTTGCGAGCTTCAAGGAAAACTCGACTGACTTTTCACCTTTGTCGTTATCATCATCATGGATGTAACCTTTGCCGACATAATTTGGAGTGTAGGTCGAGGCTTTCCAACTGCCCGCGACCTCGGCCTCCGAATCGTCGATGGTCAGGTTATTTGGGTTCGCGACGAGTTCCTTCAACGCTTTTTCTGCGGCGTCAAAATCCTTCTTCATCGCAGTCAGTTGGGCCTTCAACGCTTTGGATTGAGCTTCATGCTTTGTGACGGCTGCGATGTGGTCTGCGGAAGCGGGCAGATCCCGGCGCGGCCAGGTCGACACATACTCCTGACTCTCACCCTCTAACGTCCGAGTACTGTGAAAAATACCCGCTAGCGCATAGTAGTCTTGTGTCGGGATTGGGTCGAATTTGTGGTCATGGCAACGACAGCATCCCAGCGTCAGGCCCATGAACGCGCTACCGGCCGTGCTAATTTGCTCGTCAACAACATCCATCGCGAGCTTTTCTTTATCGCGTTCGCTGAGCATCTTCGTTCCGATCATGAGAAAGCCTGTCGCGATCAACTGCTCCGCTCGTTGCTGATCAGATTCAAAAGGCAACAGGTCCCCCGCGATTTGTTCTCGCACAAATTGGTCGAACGGTTTGTCGTCGTTCATGGCATCGACGACATAGTCACGATAACGCCACGCGTTGTGAAACGTCGCATTGAAGTCACCGCCATTCGAATCGGCATAGCGCGCCACATCCAGCCAGTGTCGGCCCCAGTGGACACCGAATTGCTTTGATTCCAGCAAGTGGTCGACCAGCGTTTCAAGGGCAGTCGGCGACGAGTCTTCGGCGAACGACCGGAGTTGTTCTGGTGTTGGGGGCAAACCAAGCAGATCAAAGTACAGTCGTCGCGTCAGCGTTGCGCGGTCTGCGTCAGACGCCGGTTTCAGTCCCTCGTCCTCGAGCCGCTTTAGGACGAAGGCATCGATTTCGGAACGCGGCCAACTAGTATCGGCAACGGTGGGCGGCGCGTGAGGTTGCGGCGGCTGAAAGGCCCAGAACTGGCGACCAGCTTCGATGTCGATCTTCGTGCGTGTGATCGGCCCGACGTCGCCGCCGCGCGGATCAGGGGCCCCCATCTCAATCCACTTCTCGAAGTCCCGAATGATGTGTTCGGGCAGGCGACCCGCAGGTGGCATCTCGACACTTTCGTATCGTAAGGCTTCGATCAACAAACTATCGTTTGGCTTACCGGGAACCAGCGATGCACCCGAGTCGCCTCCTTTGAGCATCCCGGCCGCCGTATCAACGACCAGGCTCCCCTTAACTTCTTTTGCTCCAACCGAGTGGCACTCATAACAATGCTCGACCAGAACAGGACGAATCCGCGTTTCAAAGAACTCAAGTTTCTTCGCGTCCTCTGCCCAAGATGAGTCACTGGCACTTGCCCAAAGACAACTTAGGAGAAGCACCGTCAGTCTCGGGTTCGTGGCAGGGCCAGTATTTGCAGATCGCGTTAATAAAAGCATAACCGACTTTGGAGGGAGGTTTGCTGGGCGACGACGGCAGGGCTGTCGAATTGGTGGGACGCTCCTATTCTATTACGAAGAGACGGATCGCGTAAATACTTCGGTTGCGAGTTCCGGTGTACTGCCGCACCGAAGTGCGCCCTCACCCGTACGACAGATTTGTGGCACAATGCGACGTTTCCGAAGGAGCCTGCGAGTATGACCGCTGCTGCTGAGCAACGAATCTTGGAACTTCGCGATTTAGTTCGCTATCACGACCGACTCTACTATGTCGACGCATCCCCCAAGATCAGCGACCGCGAGTACGATCAACTAATCAACGAGTTGAAGGACCTCGAGCAAAGGCATCCCGAACTCATTACATCCGATAGTCCCACACAGCGAGTGGGAGAGCAACCCATAGCTCATTTGCCGGAAGCGGAACACCGCTTGCCGATGCTGTCGATTGAGAACACCTACTCAATCGAAGCCGTTAAGAAGTGGGCAGACCGCACCACCAAGGCCTTGCCGGACGAAGCGATCGAGTGGGTGGTCGAGTTGAAAATCGATGGGGCCGCGGTTTCGCTGATTTACGAAGGTGGCTTGCTCGTGCAAGGCTTGACGCGCGGCGACGGAACCACGGGCAGCGACATTACGCACAACGTACGAACCATTGGGGATGTTCCGTTGCGGCTGATTGGTGAGCACGTGCCCAGCGTATTGGAAGTTCGCGGTGAGATCTATATGACGAACTCGACACTCGTCGCCTTGAATCAGCGGCAACAAGAACGAGGCGACGCGTTGTTCGCCAACCCACGCAATGTGGCATCTGGCACGATCACGATGCTCGATCCCCGAGTTTGTGCCGAGCGAGGGTTACGGATGTTCTGTCATGGAACCGGATACTGCGAGGGAATCGAGGCTACGAACTACGTTGACTTTCTCAGCGAGATAGGACAATACGGCTTGCGTCCGACTCCGCATGTTGCAGCGTTCCCCACAATCGACGCGGCGATGGAACATGCCGAGTCTGTGATCGAGCAACTCCACGAGCTGGATTTCGAAGTCGACGGCCTCGTCATCAAAGTCAACAGCTTCGACCAACGCACTCGACTGGGAACGACCTCCAAGAGCCCGCGATGGGTGATTGCTTACAAGTGGGAAAAATGGGAAGCCACGACTCGCCTGAATGAGATTCACGTTCAGGTTGGCAAGACGGGAGCGATCACACCGGTGGCGAACTTGGAACCAGTGGAACTCGATCGAACGATCGTGAGTCGCGCCAGTCTGCATAACGCAGATGAGATTGTGCGGAAGGATGTGCGAGTCGGTGATGTTGTCGTCGTCGAAAAGGCCGGACGCATCATTCCTCATATTGTCCGCGTCGAGAAGCATGAGCGCAAAACCAATCTGCCCGAGTTTGAGTTCCCGACGCACTGTCCTGAATGTCAAACCGAATTGGTGAAAGACGAAGGCGGTGTTTACATTCGTTGTCCTAATCTGAACTGTCCGGCACAGCTAAAGGAGCGAATCCGCTTTTTTGCAAGTCGCAAAGCGATGGACATCGAAGGCTTGGGCGACAAGCTGGTGGATCAGCTTGTAAGCAGCGGAATGGTCAACACCTATGGTGATCTGTACCGATTGAAGGATCGTAAGGCAGATCTACTGCGTTTGGAACGAATGGGCGAGAAGTCCGCTGAGAATCTAATTCAGGGGATTGAAACCAGCCGCACGCGAAATCTGGCATCGCTATTGAACGCGCTTTCTATTCGCCATGTGGGCGCGACGGTTGCAAGAGTGTTGGCCGAACACTTCGGGTCGATCGAGGCCATCGAAACAGCGACCCTCGAAGAACTCGCCGGTGTCAACGAAATCGGCAGCATCATCGCCGAGAGTGTCTATAGTTTCTTCCACAGCGAGTTTGGCAAGGCGATCGTGGATGACCTGCGGTCGATGGGCCTTAACATGGAAGCCGCCAAAACATCACTCGCCAGCAACTCGCTTGCGGATAAAACGCTTGTTGTAACAGGCACGCTTGTAAATCACACGCGAGACGAGATTCAGGATCTTATCCGGCAGCATGGAGGCAAGGTATCTTCGAGTGTCTCTGCCAAAACGGACTATGTCGTCGCAGGAGAGAAGGCGGGCAGTAAGCTCGCCAAAGCCGAAAAACTTGGTGTGCGGGTCCTGACGGAAGAAGAGTTTGAGGCCATGCTTCCATGATGTCATTGACGTACACCCGATACATTGAGCTGCTGACCGGCGTAACTTTTTGCACTGCGTTGGATCGTTCCGTATGAACGACTGGTTGCTATATCTGGCGATTGCAAATCTAACGATCTGCGCGATCGTCGGCGTTCCGTTGTTCTTTGGGATGCGAAAGATTCAGAAGATTAGCAACATTGCTCCCACGCTGGATCGGCCGTGGCCAAAAGTCTCGGTGATCGTCGCCGCACGCAACGAGGAAAGAGATATTGAGGCTGGTCTCTGCTCGTTGTTGCAACTCGACTACGACGAATTAGAAATTCTGGTTGTTAATGACCGGTCGACCGATCGTACGGGCGAGATCCTCGAACGTATTGCGAGCGAACACCCGCAACTGACCGTTGCTCATCTTCATGAATTGCCGGCTGGCTGGCTCGGTAAAAACCATGCTTTGTACTATGGGGCGACTCGCGCCACGGGAGAACTGCTTCTCTTCACCGACGCCGATGTCGTGATGGAACCGACGGTGTTGCGTCGGGCGGTGGCTTATATGTTGGAACGTGAGATCGACCATTTGCCGATGTTGTTTGAAGTACGAATGCCCAATTGGCTGCTGGAGTCTTTCGTGGTTACGTTCAGCGTCTACCTAATGACTTACTGTCGGCCTTGGCAGTGTCCGAATCCGAAGCGAGCCGGGCATATTGGTATTGGGGGATTCAATCTTGTGCGAGCGGATGTTTATCAAAAGATCGGCACTCACGAGGTCATTCGCATGCGACCGGATGATGACTTGAAGTTCGGCAAGCTCATCAAGCGCGAAGGTTTTCGGCAGGAACTACTCAATGGCGCTGGCTTAATGTACGTGCCTTGGTACGCGTCGATTCGCGAGCTGATTGTCGGGCTGGAGAAAAACGCTTTCTCGGGCGTTGACTACAGCATCTCCTACGCGATCTTCGCTGGCGTTTGCATGTTGTTGTTCAATGTGTTTCCATTTGTTGCAATCTTCATCACTTCCGGAATGACTTGGTACGTGTATGGCGCGGTGGTCGCCAGTCTTTGGGCGATGGGAGCGTGGGCCGCCTATCATGGCCGCGCGCGTATCTCCTGTTGTCTTGGATTTCCGATCGCGGCCTTGATGTTCGTCTTCATCCAATGGCGAGCCGTCATGCTCAATCTCTGGCAAGACGGCATTAGCTGGCGCGACACTCACTATTCGCTGGAAGAGCTCAAGGCGAACAAGCTCTGAACCAGGTTGAGCTGGCGCCGCATGGATTACTGACACCACAAGGCAAGTCGATACGCGAACGCCCAAGCAAGCCCCCCGGTCCACAGCGGTAGGTACGAATCGCAGTTACCACCGGCTTTGTGTTGAAATCGCGTAAGCTATGAGCGAAGATCATCAACAGCGTTCCGCTCGAATCCCGCCATTTAAGCCCACCTAATTGGAGACTACCATGCTTCGGTTACCAACGGTTATGTTCGCTCTTGCAGTTCTGTTCTTGCAGCTCACGACACCAGCGGATGCAGCCTGGAAGGCTGGTATCGCGAAAACGAGTATCACTCCCGATACGTACATGGCGATGTCTGGATATGGGGGCCGTGATAATCCCGCAGATGGCAAGTTGACGGATCTTTGGGCGAAGGCCGCCGTTCTGGAAGATAACGCCGGCAATCGAGGTCTAGTCATCACACTGGATCTGGTTGGAATCGACCGAAAATTGTCGAAAGAGATCTGCGACGCACTGCAGGAAAGATTTGGTTTAGAACGGTCGCAAATCGCCATTTGCACGTCGCATACGCACACGGGACCTGTTGTTGGATTAAACCTGGCGCCGTTGCACTACTTGATCCAGACGCCAGAACAACAAACATTGATCGACCAATATGCGATCACATTGCGGGAGAAAGTCATTGCGGTTACCGGAGAAGCGTTAGCCGACTTGCAACCGAGCCAAGTGCGGTGGGGAAATGGCCACGCGACCTTCGCCGTCAACCGACGCGAAAACAAGCCTTATGACAAGGCTCCGCATTGGCGAACCGTCGGCTCACTAAAAGGACCGATCGACCACGATGTCCCCGTGCTGGCAATCCACAACGAAGAAGGCGGTTTGCGGGGAGTCGTCTTCGGTTACGCTTGCCATTCGACGACGCTGTCCGTGACGCAATGGTCCGGTGACTATCCTGGGTTTGCCCAAATCGAACTTGAGAAACTGCACCCCGGCTGTGTCGCCATGTTCTGGGCCGGATGTGGTGCGGATCAGAACCCACTGCCGCGCAGTTCGGTCGAGTTGGCACAACATTACGGACGACGCCTTGCGGATGCGGTGGATGCGGTATTATTGACTACAGAGCTTTTGCCGATAGCGGATCAACTCGCGACAACCTATACCGAGATCGATCTGCCGCTAGGCGAACTACCCACCAAGGAGCAGATCGAGACCAATACCAAATCGACGAACCGGTACGAAGCGGCTCGTGCGAAGATGTTGTTGAAGCAAATCGAGGGCGGTAAAGCGTTGAGCGCAACATATCCCTATCCGGTTCAAACCTGGCGTCTCGGGGACGATATCCAGTTCATCACTCTAGGTGGCGAAGTGGTCGTGGACTACGCAATTCGCTTGAAGGCAGAGCTGAGTGGCACAAAGACTTGGGTCGCGGGGTATTCGAATGACGTGATGGCCTATATCCCCTCCCGGCGTGTCCTGGTCGAGGGTGGTTATGAAGGTGGAGGGGCTATGGTGTACTACGGCCTTCCTACCGTCTGGGCACCGGAAGTCGAGAACGACATCGTTGTGGAGGTCCACAATCAGCTAACGCCGAAACAATAGGGTCGCATTCCCCCTAGACTGTGCTAAAATACGCCCGTTACTTCGCCCCACGACAATCAAGAGGCCGAATGTCGCAGGAAGTTGTGCTTTTTATGTATCGCATGGAACTAGAAGAGAAGCAGAAGTGTCAGGGCCCTACCGACATATCGGAGCGCGGACGACGGATGGCATTCTGGTACTGACAATTGAAGTCGAGCAAGTCAAGGACTTCACGGTCTCGGAAGAGATGCGGTACGAGCTCGTGCATGCCGTCAAGAGTCGCCAGTCGAAGCGGATCATCCTCGATCTTCGCAACATGACGTTCATGACGAGTTTAGCTTGCGTGGCATTCATCGGCGTGCGGCAGGCGATGAAAGATGTCGAAGGACGCGTTGTTCTTTGCAACATGTCCGATTTCATTCACAAGGTTTTCAGCGCCAAGCGGCTACTCGTCCGGTCGAAGAATAGCGGCAACGTCGCCTTCGAGAGTGCCGCGACCTTGGAGGAAGCAATCTCCATGCTTTCTAGCTCGGACGCGCCGCAAGCATAGCAAGTCACGATTCGCTAGCACCCTTTGCGTTTCCGATCGATTCCCGGTCCAGTCTTCCGACGTATATTCGGCAATTCAGGCCGACTTTTTCGATTCTTCGGATTTTGTCGATTATCCGGGTTGTATGGCCGATCAACTCTTTCGCAAGCTCTCGCGAGAGACTGGCGCGATCGGCTTGTGATTCGATTCCATCACGGAATCGTCGAAGTATTTTTCTCTGAGGGGGGAAAGAAGCTTGCGTTACTTCTTAGCACTTGCATGCCATTTTGTGATTTTGACTTCGATCACAATCGTCCATGGTCAAGATGACGGGACTTTCACCGACGCGATCGGTGAAGATCCTGCACCATCCTTCGCAAGTCTTCAAGAATACATGGACGACCCAGCGCCACAATTACGATCCGACGAGCTCGTCTATGTCGGTGGTGCCACAAATTACTGGTGGGCTCGCGGCGAGTACCTGCTGTGGAGGACTGCTGGCCTAAAAACTCCGGCTCTAGCGTCAACTAGTCCTACTGGTACGACGCAAGCTGCGGCCGGAGTGCTCGACCAAGGCGGGACAACACTGTTCGGTGGCAACTTGCTCACGGATAGCCGATCCGGTGGACGAATTCGATTCGGGACTTGGCTGGGCGATTTTCGGCGTTTTGGAGTCGAAGGCGAGTACTTTGCTTTGGGTGACATTAGCGACAACTTCTCGACGACCTCCACGGGTGATCCGATCGTAGCACGGCCATTCTTCAACGCATTAACTAATGCTGAAGACTCAGAACTGGTTGCGTTTCCAGGCGTTGTTTCCGGAACTTTCGATGCGGGAGCACAGAGTTCGTTGCAGTCCGCTGGTGTGCGAATGCTGTGGAATCTCTGCCAGTCAGGGGAGCCCATCAGCCTGGATTCCGTAGAGCGATGCGAGTCGCGACTCGATCTCTTGCTCGGCTACCGGTTTTTGCGTCTGGACGACAGTTTGCAAATGCGCGAGCAGCTGACTTCACAACTGGCGACTGATCCGGGTACCTTTGACATCACCGATAGCTTTGTCACACGCAACGCATTTCATGGTGGCGAGATCGGTTTACAAAGAATCGAGAGCTATCGTCGATGGACCTTGGACATGCTGTTCAAACTCGCGTTTGGAAACGTCCGTCAATTCGTTGGGATCAATGGCAACACGATCATTGATGACGGCACCGGCCCTCAGACCTTCACCGGCGGGCTATTAGCACAACGCACCAATATTGGTAACTACACTCGTGATCGATTTGCACTGCTGCCCGAGGTCGGTGTCACCCTGGGCTACCAGCTATCGCCTCGATGGCAAGCCAACTTTGGGTACAGTCTCATCTACTTGGACCGAGTAGTGCGCGCGGGTGATCAAATCGATCGCACCATAAATCCAAACCTCCTGCCGCCGGAGTTGGTTCCATTTTCCGGACCTCTTCGTCCCGAGTTCGACTTCAAGGAGAGCGGGTTCTGGGCTCAAGGATTGAGCTTCGGGCTCACTTGCGTTTGGTAACCCCCGCGCGAATTTGCGGAGTCTGCGGTAGTCACGATGAATCGGCGGACCGTACTGGCGGTAACCATTACACCGCTCTCGTCTCAACGGCTCGCCGATAGATTCTCTTAGTGCGCGAAGTCTCTTCTCGGATTGCCCGGTATAGCGCACCGTCTGGTTTCTCTTCGTCGTTAGTCGCAGACAGGTCGCTGCTATGAAATTCATCGAACGAGTAAAACGCCTGCTGGCCTCGAAACCTTCCCGAGGTGTATCCCGCAATGTCGCTCGTCGCCGAGTCTTCTTCGAGTCGCTTGAGGATCGTCGCGTGTTGGCCACGGATCTAGCTTCGATCGCGGGTACTGTGTTCAGCGATCAGACCGACAATGGCTTTACGGGCGATGACACTTCCGTTGTTGGCGCGGTGGTCAACCTTTATCTGGATGGCGGTAACGGCATCTTCGAAAGTGCAAGCGGCGTGAGTGGCGACGACACGTTTGTCAACACGGATACGACAGACGCAGTCGGTGCCTATCGCTTTGATACATTGACGGCAGGAACTTACTTTGTAGAAGAAGTCGTTCCCGGCGGCTTCATCGCTCGTACAAATGCGAACGTGCAAACCGTTACCTTGGACGGCACCGAGGTCCAGGGTGTCGCTGGGGTTTCGGTCGATAATTTTGGTACCACGAACCAGGTCGCAACGGCTAATTCTGGTACGCCAAACGCGCCCAGCGCAATGGCCGCGGCTGAGGCATTGGGCGGCGAACGTGATTTGCTCGCCCAGCATGTCTCCGGTCCGCTAGATGCGGAGCTGCAGGCATCGAGCGTTCTATCATCGTTAGTCATTTCATCGGGTACGAGCACGGTGGGCAACTATACCGTTGTGTGGGACGGTGCCGATGGCGATGCGACAACAGTGGATGCGACAGGGCTGGGCGGCATCGACTTGACAGCGGCAAGTGTTGCCGATCGCCTGCAACTAATGATCGGTGCTGATCAAAGCGGCGTCGGCTTGACGATCAACGTCTACACCGATGCTGCCAACTTTTCGTCGTTCTTCACAACGATCCCCGTCACAGCAGGTGGCGCGGCGACCTCCGAGTTGCTTGTCCCATTCACCAGTTTCATTGACACCGGTACCGGAGCGGACTTTACAAATGTTGGGGCCATTGAGATGCAGGTGACCGGCGTCGCAGCCTTGGACGCAGAACTCGCGCTATTTGGTTCCGTTGGCCCAACCGTCGAAACCGCGAATATCGCCAACTTCGAGCCGCTGACGCTTGGCAACCTGGTCTTCAATGATCTTAACAACAATGGCGTCTTCGATTCGGCTAGCGAATCGGGGATCACCGGCGTCAGCCTCAGTCTCTACTCGGACACCGATGGAAGTGGCGATTTTACGCCGGGCACGGATACGCTTGTTTCAACGACAACGACCGGAGCTAGTGGCGTCTATCAGTTTACTGGCCTGTTCCCCGATGATTACATCGTGCAATTGGATGCGGGGAACTTCACAACCGGCAACGTACTTGATGGCTTCATGAGTAGCACTGGCAACGCACCGACGCCCGATCCCGATAACGACGTCAACAACGACGACAACGGTGACGAGTTGGCCGGACAAGGGATTGTTAGCGCGGCAATCACACTGTTGCCGAACACGGAGTCGATCACCGATGGCGATACAAATCCCGATACCAACCTGACGTTGGACTTTGGCGTCTTCGAGCAGGCGGACCTATCGGTGACGAAAACGGTCGATAACGCTACTCCTAATGTTGGCGATAATGTCACGTTCACCATCACCGTAGCCAACGCCGGGCCTGGAAGCGGAACTAGCATCACGGTGGACGATGTGCTGCCGGCTGGGCTGACGTACGTTTCTGATACACCCAGCCAAGGTTCCTACGACAACGGAACGGGCATATGGACCGTCGGTTCGATTACAAGCGGAAGTAACGCTACGCTTCAGATTGTCGCGACCGTAACATCGACTGGAACTAAAACCAATGTTGCCGAAGTTACGGCTGCTGATCAGCCAGACGTTGATTCAACGCCAAATAACGGCGTCGCAACTGAAGATGATCAGGACAGCGCCGATGTAACACCTCTCATTGCGGACGTCTCTCTTACAAAGACCGTGAGCAACGCAACACCTAACGTGGGAGAGAATGTCACATTTACAATTACTGCGTCGAATGCCGGTCCGGATTCCGCAACTAATGTCACAGTGGGTGATACCCTTCCGGCGGGAATGACGTTCGTCTCCGACACGGCGAGCCAGGGCAGCTACAACAGCGGGACCGGCGTGTGGACCATAGGAACGATTGCAAATGGCGGCACGGCTACGCTGCAAATCATCGCCTCGGTCGCTTCCCTTGGTACCAAGACGAATACGGCAGAGGTCACCGCCGCAGATCAAGCCGACTCGGATTCAACGCCAAACAACGGCATCGCCACGGAAGACGACCAAGACTCCGCCAGCTTAACGCCACAAGTTATCGATCTCTCGCTGACGAAAACAGTCAGCAACGCCACACCGAATGTTGGCGACAACGTCACGTTTACAATTACTGCGAACAATGCGGGGCCGGATTCCGCGACCAATGTGCAGGTTGCCGATGCGTTACCCGCAGGGACGACATTTGTTTCCAGTACGCCCAGCCAGGGCAGTTATAGCATTGGGACGGGCGTATGGACAGTTGGAACGATTGCCAATGGAGCAAACGCATCGCTCCAGATTGTCGCGTCCGTCGATTCAATCGGTACTAAGACGAATACGGCTCAAGTTAGCGCCGCAGATCAGACAGATTCCGACTCAACACCGAACAACGGTATCAGTACCGAAGATGACCAAGCGAGCGTGTCTCTCACGCCACAAGTCGCAGACCTTTCGTTGACCAAGACAGTCAGCAATGCGACGCCGAATGTGGGCGAAAACGTCACATTTACGATAACGACTTCAAACGCTGGTCCCGACGCGGCCACAAATGTTTCCGTGACGGATGTATTGCCAACTGGTTTGACGTTTGTATCGAGCACACCCAGCCAAGGCTCCTACAACAACACTACGGGCGTGTGGACGGTTGGAACGATTGCAAGTGCGGGCAGCTCGTCCCTGCAGATCGTAGCGACCGTCGCCTCGATCGGCACCAAAACAAATACGGCTCAAGTGAGTGCAGCCGATCAAGCAGATATCGACTCGACACCCAACAATAGCGTTGCCACGGAAGACGATGAGGCGAGCGTTTCGCTAACTCCTCAAGTTATCGACCTCTCGTTACTCAAAACTGTGGACGACGCGACGCCAAATGTCGGCGACAACGTGACTTTTACACTGACCCTCGCTAACGCGGGTCCCGATGCAGCCACAAGCGTCACAGTCAGCGACCAACTTCCGACCGGTCTGACTTTTGTTTCAAGCACACCAAGTCAGGGAAGTTACAGCAACACTACAGGTCTATGGACTGTCGGCACGGTCGCCAGCGGAGGCAACGCGACGTTACAAATCATCGCGACCATTGATTCCATCGGCGCCAAGACAAATTCAGCGCAAGTCACGGCCGCAACACAGACAGATTCCGATTCAACGCCGAACAATAGCGTGGCGACCGAAGACGATCAGGATAGCGTCGTTGTTACGCCACAGCAGGTTGATGTTGCGATCACCAAATCCGCATCGCCAACGACAGTCACGCTGGGTGATAACTTGACGTACACCCTAAGCGTGACGAACAACGGACCGGACACTGCGAGCTCAGTCACTGTGGTCGATACACTTCCGACGGGCGTGACTTTTGTTTCGGCAACACCCAGCCAAGGCACCGCGACTCAAGCAAGTGGAACCGTCACTGCTGGACTTGGTACTCTTGCGTCGGGAGCGACGGCAACGATTACGATCGTCGTTACTCCCACGACGGCGAATGCTACCGCGGGCACGGTTACGAATAACGCCAGCGTGACGTCTGCCGAATTCGACACCAACGCGGCTAATAATACGGCTCAAGTCACGGCGGCTGTCGACTTTCTGATGGCGAGCATCGCTGGCTCTATATATAACGATGTGAACGGCAACGGAATCTTCGAGCCGACGGAACTCGGCATCGAGAACGCCGTCCTTCGACTAACGGGCACGGACATTCGGGGCGCAGCCGTTGATATCACGATGCAGACCGCAGCAGATGGATCTTACCTCTTTGACAACCTGAATCCGGGCACTTATCAATTGCAAGAAACGCAGCCAACCGGTTTCCGAGACGGAGCCGAAACTGCCGGCACCGGAGCTACGGCCACCGTTGGGCAAGACTTGTTCCAGACGATTACCTTGGCCGACGGTGCCACGGCGCAAGCCTTTAATTTCGGTGAGCGTAGCCAATTGTCGAAGCGTCGCTTCCTGGCATCCTCATAGCCGCCTATCCAAAGATAGCGTCGGCCGCAACGGGGAAATTCGGGCCGCACGCCCGAACAACGCCGAGTCGCCAGCAAATTTCGCCCGATTCGCCAGCTAATTCGCTGTCCCGATTCATGGTTGGGTAAACGAAAACTCGGAAATTCGGGCCAGCGTTGGTTGTATTCACCGAATCGGGGCGTTTATATTGCTCACGACGTTGGTTGCGCGCTCTGACACGCCAAGGCCGTTGATTACAACCCCCGCCCCACCTAGCTCCCACCACAGTTCCATGCCTGAATCCAACTCCGAGTCTAAGCCTGAGTACGATCCCACGTATTTACACTCGCTCCGTGAAGCGTACACCATCATCGCGCTTTTTGCGTTGTTTTTCATTTGGTCCATCTTCGTCTGTTACAACTACGGCTACCTCAGCCCGGGCGAGCAGCTTAGCGAAGTTTCGACGGTCATGGGTATGCCCGCGTGGGCATTCTGGGGAATTGGTTTCCCGTGGGTGCTGGTCGATGTCGTCGCCGTTTGGTTCTGCTTCTTCTACATGAAGAACGATGATTTAGGTGAAGCTCACGAAGGGGAAGACCTCGCCGAGCAGATTGCGCATCTCCACGACCGAGAGGAGGCCCACGGTGAGTAATTTCACACTTGTGCCCTTGCTTGCAGAAGGTGCCTCGAACGCGGCAATTGTTTCGTTTTCGATCTACATTGTTGGGGTCATGGTGCTCGCTTGGTTGTCGAACCGCTTGCTCCAATCAAAGTCATTTCTGAGTGAGTACTTTCTTGGGAGTCGTTCCCTCGGCGTATGGGCATTTGCGCTGACCTTCGCAGCCACAAGTTCTTCCGGCGGCAGCTTCATTGGATTTCCGTCACTTGTGTATACGCACGGATGGATTGTCGTGCTCTGGATCGGCAGCTATATGATTGTGCCAATCGTCTCAATGGGCTTAATGGGAAAACGAATCAATCAAGTTGCGCGCAAGAGCGGGGCCATTACGATCCCGGACATCTTGCGAGATCGTTTCGAGAGCCCTTTGTTTGGGGCAATAGCAACGGGCTTGATTGTCTTCTTTATGGCATTCAACTTGATTGCGCAATTCAAGGGTGGCAGCGTGATTCTCCAGACGTTGCTGCAAGAAGTGCTTTTGTTTCAAACCGCGAGTCACAGTCTTGCCGATATCCTGCACGGCGTTCCGATCCTCGGCGAGTCCGAGGACAAACCGGGATATTTGCTCTGTTTGTTCGTGTTCACCGCCGCAGTTGTCGTGTACACCACCTATGGCGGATTTCGCGCTGTCGTGTGGACGGATGTGATGCAGGGGATCGTGATGGTGGGTGGCGTGATCTTGATGCTGCCGTTAGCGATTTGGGCAGTAGGAGGACTCGGCAGCGCGACTCGCGAAATGGCAAAGATGACGCCGCCGAATAAAGTTAAACTCGAACTAACAGTATCAGATGTACCGGAATCGCCATTAAACATTCCAAACAATTCATGGCTGGTTCTCGAAGATGGCAGCACACGAAGAGTCTTCCGAACTGCGGCGCGGGCGCAGGTCCTGCCTGGTACAAACACCGCAACGTATCGGGTCAGCAACGAGTCGTATAGCCCGGCAATTCCCGGCATCGAGCTAACTTACGCGAAGCAAGTCGAAAGGCAGATGCCAGACGATATTGCCAGTCGTCTCACAATCCGTGTCCTTGATAGCGAGGAGTATGTCTCGGGTGCTGGTCGCGAGGGCGTTTACGTAACTGGCCCAGGGCCACATTCCAGCAGCGATGCTGGTTTCTTGCCTATCAGTCTCGCGGTGTCGTTCTTCTTCATGTGGACATTCTCCGGAGCGGGTCAGCCATCGAATATGGTTCGGCTGATGGCCTTTAATAACTCGACGACGCTGCGCCGGTCCATCTTTGCAGTTTCAATTTACTACTCGCTGATCTACTTTCCGCTCGTCGTGATTTTCTGTTGTGCCCGTGTCTTGCTGCCCGGTTGGGAGACCGAATCAGATCGCATCATGCCTGAAATGGCAAAGGTCACCACCGAGTTGATCAACATGCCATGGTTGGCGGGATTGCTGGTTGCGGCGCCATTCGCTGCGGTCATGTCCACGATGGACAGTTTCTTGCTGATGATTTCTTCGGCGATAGTCCGCGACATCTATCAGCGCAATATAAATCCAAGTGCCTCGGATAAGACGATCAAACGACTAACCTACGTTGCGACGATTGCAGTCGGTATGGTGGCGATGTTGGCCGCCGTAAGTCCTCCGCAATTCCTTCAAGACATCATCGTCTTCACCGGAAGCGGACTATCGACCAGCTTTCTTGCGCCCGTCGCATTGATGTTGTATTGGCCACGATTCAATCGCCAAGGCGCCTTAGGTGGCATGTTAGGAGGATTCGGAACGCATGTGACGCTCTACACAATTGGCACGATCGAGAGCGGCAAAGTTGACGCTTACGAGCTATTCGATTTTCACCCGTTTATCGTGGGGCTGGGCGCCTCGTTCATTATCGCCATCGCTACCACCTACTTGACTTCGCCCCCTCCAGAACACTTGGTCAAGAAGTATTTTTACAAGTGATTCTCGCGCACGCGTCACGTGCGTTCAATTCGCCGCTTCTGGAGCCTTGATGCGGGTTCGTGCTCTTGTTCGACAGGCGTCATTCGCTGGAGTTGCTCATGGACTGCCGCGTAAACTCGATCGACGGTGTGTTCGGCCATGCAACGATGATGTGTAAAAGGGCAGATGGACTTGCCGCATGGTCGGCATTCGGCATGGTTCTGTAGATTGATGGCGAGCGGGTGGCGCGTGTCGTTCCACCGGTAATCGATCGGCCCAAATAGCGTAATGACAGGGACGTCGAAGGCCGATGCGATGTGTCGCGGACCGCTGTCCGTCGAAACCATCAACTGGCTGCGGCGAATACACGCCTTCGTGACACCGAGACTCAAGTCTTGCTCAGCCATACTGGTTACGCGACTATGATTGGCAAGGCTTTCAATGGCCGCCGCAGCCTCACGTTCCTTAGGACCGCAGATCACCAATACTGCGACATCTCGCTCAGTAACGATCCGACGTGCGAGTTCGGCCATTCGCTCGATTGGCCAGTCACGCGCTGAACCGATGGCGCTGCCCGTGCTGAGAATGACGACTCTGGAGACGTGGTCGAGCATCAAATCTTTCCAGATTTGGTCAGCAATCGACTCGTCGGACAATGTCGTTGCAAGTTCTAGGTCAGGCGATTCGCGAGGACACCCGACGGCGTAGGATAGTTCGAGGAAGTAGTCGACCAACGAAATCGGTTTGAGTTTTCCGCCGTCACGCGGAACTTTGAGGCCTTTCGATAGCAGCGGTCCGCGGCCATTGCGTGCATATCCGACGCGTTCTCGTGCACCAGACATCCACGCCACTGCTCCCGCCCGCAGCGAATTCGTTAACAGCACCATCGTGTCCGGTCGCCAACGCCGTAGCTGGCGGACAACGCTCAGTGTGCTCAATTGTCCATTGTCTGATTTGCGATCGAAAAAGATGCATCGATCGAGCCAGTCCGTTCCCTCCAAGACAGACGCGACGTAGGGACGCATTACTCCCACGATCTCTGCGTTTGACCCGAAATGGTGCCGGAGTGCGCGTAGTGTTGGAGTGGCCATCACGACGTCGCCAATCCAGTTTGGGAGGACGATCCCAATTTTCGTTGAAGTGACAGCTGATTGACGAACTGACATGGATGGTTCTATGCCGCCCCTTGTTGCTCGCGAAACTTGGGTGATGTCGTGGTAGCGCGGGCGGCGTTGGGTTCGTACTTGTCGTACGGTTGACTTTTGCCGTGAGTCAATTCCCACAGCCGCGCCTGTTTCTGGAACGAATAGAACGCAATCATCATGCACACCTGCAATCCCACTGCGCCATCTAAAAATCCAAGTCGCAGCACGTACGTCTGAAAAAATCGAACAGGCGCGATCAGAAACAATCGTAGATAGCTGGGATGTTTCCCTGCGGCATGCCAACGGTCCGCCTGCAAACGAGCGTAGTGATGCAACTTCTGAAAGTATTGGTCGTAGGTCCAGAATGTGAAATGAGTGAGCCGATTTCGCAGCTTTCCAACGCGTCCGCTACGCACACACACCGCCGCATGGTCGGTATCGCCGACGAAACTTGCCTTTTGCCGATCGAACAAGCGTAGCGCCTTGTCCGCACCCCACTGCCCAAAGCGGACCCGATGTCCCATAAAGTGATTCGCCCGATAAATCTGATAACCGCTTCGCCGTGGAGCGACTAACACCTCGCGAATCTCTTTGGCGAGATTGTTAGTAAGTCGTTCATCGGCATCGACGATCAAACTCCAGTCGTGTGTCGCGTGTTGCAACGCCCAATTCTTAAAGTCGCTTGCGGTACGCCATTCGCGTTCGATGACGCGACATCCACCCAGCGATTGTGCGATGGAAACGGTATCATCCGTTGAACCAGAATCGGCAACAATGATCTCATCCGCAACGCCGCGAACGCTCGCAATGCATTCGCGAATGTTTCGCGATTCATTTTTGCACGGAATGATAACGGTAAGTCGCTCACTCATGATTTGCCGTACAACGAATCGAAGCTCGACGCCAGAAAAACACCGCTGCGAGCACGAGCGCAGCGATTTCCAGCGGAGTCTAGTTCAGATGGAAAGAGGCAAACAAGAGCAGTTCACGAATTGGCGGAGCTTTACGTCAGATACCACGAGACCGCCACGTGGGCGATCTCGTGGTTAAGTGACTATTGGCCATCGCCGGACGATGATTCGTCTGGTGTAAACAAGCTATCCAAAACACTGCTTGCTTCGGTAGCAGGTTCGCTTTGGACGGACTCTGCCGGAGCAGCTTCCACCGACGCGCCGTTGCCATCCTCGCCTTGCAACAATGGGAAGCTGGTAACCAGGGCTCGTTCTTTCTCCGCTGCCATAGCTTGCAATGCCTCAGGACGATAACGAACTTCCGATTCTTGGAATGTTCGGAATCCGGTACCAGCGGGAATCAAATGTCCGAGAATGACGTTCTCTTTCAGACCGACGAGTTCGTCGCTCTTTCCCGCCAACGCAGCCTCGGTAAGCACCTTGGTTGTCTCTTGGAAACTCGCCGCAGAAATAAAGCTGGCGCTCTGGACGGAGGCTTTCGTGATTCCGAGCAATTGCGTGCTGGCTGTCGCTGGCTTGGGACGGCTCCCCTTGGCGGGTTTTCCACCCATCGTTTCGATACGCGCGTTTTCTTGTTCGAGCGCTTCTCGGGGCACGATTGTGCCTTCCTCGAACATCGTCTCGCCCTTATCACTAATCTTGAGGCAACCAGAAAGGGCCTGGTTGGCCTGGCGGAATTCAAAGCGGTCCATGTCGAGGCCCGGCAGCAAATTCGTGTCTCCAGGATTCTCGATTTTCACCTTACGCAACATGCGTGCGATGATGATCTCGATGTGCTTGTCGTTGATCTCCACTCGCTGGCTTCGATAGACGCTTTGGATCTCATGTACTAAGTACTGCTGTACCGCTTCTTCGCCAGACACTCGGAGAATGTCGTGAGGCACCAGCGGTCCATCCACCAAAGCTTGCCCTGCCTTAACGATGTCGCCTGAGTGAACAAGGAATCGCTTGCCGTGTGGAACTAGATGCTCGCGTTCGATGCCACTTTCGCTGCGCACAACAATCGTTCGTTTGCCACGCCGCTTTTCTCCCAGAATCTCGATCACGCCGTCAATCTCGGCGATGACCGCAGGATCTTTCGGCTTGCGTGCTTCAAAGATTTCAGTGACACGGGGAAGACCACCGGTGATGTCGGTAACGCCCGATGCTTCACGAGGCATTTCTGCGATTACCGAACCGGCGGAGACCTTTTTGCCTTCTTCGATCAGAATGTAGGCTCGCTCGGGCAGATAGTAGACATCCAACGGCTTGCCTTCGGCATCTTCCAACACAACCTGCGGATGCAGCTCGCCCTTGTGTTCCGTAATAACAGTACGAACGTGACCGCTCGGATCTTTATCGAGCTTCATCGTCTCGCCCTCGACAACGTCCTCATAGCGGATCTTACCTGCAACCTCCGCGAGGATCGGAATCGTATGTGGATTCCATTGGCACAGCTTCTGACCCGCTTTAACTTGTTGGTTCTCTTCCACCAACAGCGTCGCCCCGGTCGGAACTTCGTACTTCTCGATTTCGCGGCCCTTGGCATCAAGAATCGCGATTTCACCGTTTCGCGTGAGCACGACGTCAATACCTTCGGAACTGCGAACGACCTTCATATGCGTGAAGCGAACGGTGCCTTCACGCTTCGAGACCGTTTCACTTTCTTCAACGCTGGTATTCACCGTTCCACCGATGTGGAACGTACGCATCGTCAATTGTGTACCCGGCTCACCGATGCTTTGCGCACCGATGATCCCCACGGCCATGCCTTCTTCAACCATGTTGCCGGTGGACAAGTCCATACCGTAGCAGGCTCGGCAGACACCAAGCGCCGCATCGCACGTCATGGGACTTCGCACCTGGATGCGTTCAAGACCGAGATCCTCGATCCGACGAGCGATCTCTGGAGTAATCAGCTGACTCTCGCGAACAATCGTTTCGTCCGTGATCGGGTTAACGATATTTTGACGGCTGACGCGGCCAATGATGGCATCGGTCAGGCGGACTTCAACTTTCTCACCGCGGTAAATGACACCTTTGGTGATACCCTGCGTCGTCCCGCAGTCCTCCATCGTGATCACGACATTTTGAGCAACGTCGGCCAGCTTTCGCGTCAAATAACCCGAGTCCGCCGTCTTAAGCGCCGTGTCCGCCAAGCCTTTTCGGGCGCCGTGTGTCGAACTGAAATACTCCAACACGGTCAAGCCTTCCCGGAAGTTCGCCTTAATTGGCGTTTCGATAATCTCGCCAGTTGGCTTGGCCATCAAACCACGCATGCCAGCCAATTGACGGATCTGCTCGACACCGCCACGAGCACCAGAGTTGGCCATCAGATACACAGGATTGACGTAGCCATGACCGCCACGATCGTCCGACTTCATCGCTTCCATCATTTCGCCCGTGATGGCTTCGCGAGTGTGCGTCCACGTGTCGAGAACTTGGTTGTATCGTTCCTGATCCGTAATAACACCACGCTCGTACAACTTTTTGAACTTGAGAACGGTCTTCTCCGCTTCGCCGATATACTTCTCTTTTGACTCCGGCGTTACCAAATCGTCGGTGGCAAATGACAGACCGCTGCGCGTACTCTCGGTGAACCCGAGATGGTTCATATCGTCGAGCAATTTGATCGTCGGACGCCTTCCCAGTCGCTGATAACAGTCGGAAATCACAGACGCGAGGTCGCCTGATTTGAGCGGCGAGTTGTAGAAGTCCATTCCCGCCGGCAGCATGGCATTGAACAGGATCCGCCCGTAGGTCGTCTCGATCAAGTCGCCCGCTTTCGCAGAATCGTCTTCGGTTTTCAATCGGCGGCCCGCAGGAAGTCGCACTTTGATGACCGCATGAATATCGATCACACCCTGTGAATAGGCGAGATCTGCTTCTTCGGGTGAAGAGAAGATCATGCCTTGGCCTTTACGATTTGGCAGGGACAAGGTGACGTAATTACAGCCCATCACCGTGTCTTGCGACGGGCTCATAATTGGACGACCATTGGACGGTGCGAAGATGTTATTGGTTGACAGCAACAACGTGTGTGCCTCGACCTGAGCTTCAATCGACAGCGGCAAATGAACGGCCATCTGGTCTCCGTCAAAGTCGGCGTTGAAGCCTTTGCAACTTAGCGGGTGCAAGTGGATCGCATTGCCTTCCACGAGTGTCGGCTCAAATCCTTGAATACCCATGCGGTGCAGTGTCGGAGCACGGTTGAGGAGTACGGGGTGATTCTTAATTACCTGTTCGAGGATATCCCACACCTCCTCGTCTTTGCGCTCGAGCATCTTCTTAGCGCTTTTGATGGTGTCGGCGTGTCCAAGCTCTTTCAAGCGACGAATAATGAAAGGTTGGAACAATTCGAGCGCAATCTTTTTGGGCAACCCGCATTGATGCAACTTCAGCTTTGGACCTACGACGATCACACTTCGCGCCGAGTAGTCAACGCGTTTTCCAAGCAGGTTTTCACGGAACCGCCCTTGCTTGCCTTTAATCATGTCGGTCAAAGACTTCAGCGGGCGATTGCTGCTGCCAAGAACTGGCCGCTTGCAGCGGTTGTTGTCGAATAACGCGTCAACCGATTGCTGTAACATTCGCTTCTCATTGCGAATGATGACTTCGGGGGCGTTGAGATCAACCAGTTTGCGCAGACGATTATTGCGATTAATGATACGACGGTAGAGGTCGTTCAAATCGCTGGTGGCAAAGTTGCCCGAATCAAGTAATACAAGCGGACGCAGATCGGGAGGGATGACCGGAATCACATCCAACACCATCCATTCGGGACGGTTGTCGCTATCTCGGATGGCCTCAACAATCTTCAATCGGTTTGTGAGGTCCTTACGCTTCTGCTTTGAATTCGTCGTGGCCAGATCGACGCGTAGATCTTGCGACAACTTCACCAGATCAAGAACGCTGAGAAGTTTGCGAATTGCCTCGGCGCCCATCTCCGCCTCGAAACTGCCTTCACCCCACTGTTCTTTTGCAGCGCGATACTCCTCCTCGGTCAACAACTGACGAGCTTCCAAGCTAGTTTCGCCGGGATCAACAACGACATAATCTTGGAAGTAAATGACCTTCTCCAAGCTCGTCGTCTTCATTTCGAGCAAGTTTCCAAGACGGCTGGGCATTGCCTTGAAGAACCAAATATGCACGACGGGCGCAGCTAGTTCGATGTGTCCCATGCGTTTGCGACGAACACGGGAATGCGTCACCTTTACGCCACAGCGATCGCAGATCATTCCCTTGTACTTCATGCCGCGATACTTGCCGCAGGCACATTCCCAGTCCTTTTCCGGACCAAAGATCCGCTCGCAAAACAGACCATCTTTCTCCGGACGATAAGTCCGATAATTGATAGTTTCGGGCTTCTTTACCTCGCCGAACGACCAGCTTCGTATGTCGTGAGGTCTCGCCAAGCTAATCTTGACAGCCGAGTAGTCGTTGATTCGATCATAAGAGCCTTCACCAGTGGTCATAATGCCCGTACTCCTGTTTGAGTCACCGTTCTGAGTTACTGGGTCTTTCGAAGCGAGGGCGTGCTTCGAGTAACCTTAGGTGCGATTCGTATATTAAAAGGGCGTATCGCCGTAGATCTCAATTGTTACTGGAATGCTAGACGCGTCGCTTCTCGAGTTGCATGTTCAACGCCAAGCCACGGATCTCGTTTGTCAACACGTCGAAGCTGGCAGGTGTACCGGCCTCAAGTGTGTTCTCTCCCTTCACCATCGACTCGTAGATCTTGGTGCGTCCTTCCACGTCGTCGCTTTTCACCGTGAGTAGCTCCTGGAGGATGTAAGCCGCCCCGTAAGCTTCCAACGCCCAGACCTCCATTTCGCCAAAACGCTGGCCGCCAAACCGGGCTTTGCCACCCAGCGGCTGCTGAGTGATCAGGGAGTAAGGGCCGGTGCTGCGTGCGTGAACCTTGTCGTCGACCAAATGATGGAGTTTCAACATGTAGATGTAGCCAACTGTTGTCTCTTGCTCCATCGGCAGACCAGTTCGGCCGTCATGAAGGCGAACCTTTCCGTGTCTAGGCAGACCAGCTTCTTCGAGACAGTCGTTGATGTTCTCTTCTGAAGCGCCATCGAAAACCGGCGTAATCGCCTGGAAGCCAAGCTTGGCACCTGCCCAGCCGAGATGGGTCTCGAGAATCTGTCCCACATTCATACGACTAGGAACGCCTAACGGATTGAGCATGATCTGAATCGGAGTTCCATCAGGTAAGAAAGGCATATCTTCCACGGGTAAGATTTTTGAAATTACACCCTTGTTGCCGTGACGCCCTGCCATCTTGTCACCGACTGATATCGTCCGTTTCGTAGCAATATAAACTTTAACCATTTGCAGCACGCCGCTTCGGAGTTCGTCACCCCGCTTCATGCTATTGAGCTTGCGATCTCGAGCGTCAATTGCATCCTCAACGGCTGGCCACAACTCCTTGTAAAGCTGCTGTACTTGCGAGATCAGATCTTCACTCCGCATGGGCGCTGTGATCGTCTCCAGGCGAAACTGTTGAGCTCGTTCGGCAACAAACTTCGGATCTTGGTCGCGGACAAGAGGGGTGCCGTCTTCGTCAGTCAAAGTTCGGCCGAGCGCCTTCTCCATTTCGCCAATAAGCGTACCAAAGACTTCAGAAATGCGGCTGTTACCTTCCGTTTCGGAGTCCTTAAGCTCCTTTTCGAAACGCTTTCTTTCTTCGTCGCCAAGGCTCATCCGCCGCGAGAACTTCTGAGTGTTGATGACGATTCCCTCGATGCCGGAAGGCACTTCCAAAGAATCGTTTTTCACATCTTCACCCGCGCGGCCAAAGATCGCGTGCAGAAGTTTTTCTTCCGGAGTTAATTCGGTCTTTGACTTTGGTGACACCTTACCAACAAGTATGTCGCCCGGACGAACGTAAGTACCAATCCGAACGATCCCACTCTCGTCAAGGTTGCGGAGTGCCTTTTCGCTCACGTTGGGAATATCGCGAGTAAACTCTTCGCGTCCCAGTTTCGTTTCGCGAATTTCAACGTCCGACTCTTCAATGTGAATCGAAGTGTAGGTGTCGCTCTTCACCAGTTCTTCGCTGATGATGATCGCGTCCTCATAGTTATAGCCGTCGAACGACATGAAACCAACGAGAACATTCCGACCCAACGCCAATTCGCCTCGATACGTCGCCGCTCCATCCGCCAAAACTTGCCCACGTTCTACCTTGTCGCCAAGGTTAACGATCGGCTTCTGATTATTACACGTTCGCTCGTTCAGCCCGACGAACTTCTTAAGCGGGTAAACGTCATTTCCGACTTCGATTCGGTCGGCATCGCAATAAGTTACTTTGCCCGCTCGCAGAGCTCGAACTACCATACTCGAGTTCTGCGCCACCTCTCGCTCCATACCAGTCCCGACGATTGGCGGTTCCGTGATCAATAGCGGAACGGCTTGACGCTGCATGTTTGATCCCATCAAAGCCCGGTTCGCATCATCGTGCTCAAGGAAAGGAATCAACCCGGCAGAGACGCCTACCATTTGACTCGGAGCGACATCGATATACTCAACTTGCTCCGGCAAAACGATCTCGAAGTCCGAGCGATGGCGCGCGATCAAGTTCGCGCCACCCACAAGCAATCCCTCCTTGACTTGCGTATCAGCCGGAGCCACATAAGCATCCGATTCTTCATCCGCACGCAACCAGACCACTTCATCAGTCAATTTGCCCTTCTTAACTTTTCGATAAGGCGTGACAAGGAATCCGTAGTCGTCTACTCCCGCGTAAATCGCCAAGCTCGAAATCAATCCGATATTGGTACCTTCCGGCGTCTCAATCGGGCAGATTCGACCGTAGTGCGAGATGTGAACGTCGCGAACCTCAAAGCCCGCACGTTTGCGGTTAAGACCGCCGGGGCCCAGCGCGGACAGTCGACGCTCGTGCGTGAGTTGTGACAACGGGTTCGTCTGGTCAACGACTTGCGAGAGTTCACCGCGTCCGAAGAAGTACTCAATAGCCGCTGATACACTCTTGGGATTTACAAGACTTCGAGGAGTCATGTCCTCCTGGTCCTTCAAGCTCATTCGCTCTTGGACCGTGCGGCGCAGTTTGAGGAACCCTTTACGCAACTCATCCGATGCTAATTCCTCAATTGTCCTCAGCCGTCGATTTCCCAAATGATCGATGTCATCAATCTGCGCGCCGCTCGATACGAACAAGCTAAGCAAGTATTTAATCGCCGAAATCAAGTCATCCGGTCGTAGTGTCATTTCCTTTTCCGAAACATTCAATTGCAACTTGCGATTGATGCGGAAACGACCGACGCGACCCAGGCGATATCGATTGACGTCGTAGAACTTTTCCTGGAAGAGTGTGCGGGCCTTCTCCAGCTGCGGCGGATTGCCAGGCCGAAGTCGCTGATAAATCCGCAGTAAAGCTTCCTCGTGGCTCGAAGTTACGTCCTCTGCCAAGCTATTCGTAATCAAGGCCGATGAAGGTGGCGACATTACCTCGACCTTCTTGATCCCCGCCGTACAAATCAACTCGGCGGCATTCTTCGTAATCTTCTGGCCGGCTTCAACTACAATCTCGCCAGCTCGCTCGCTGTCCGAGGGGTAAACAATGTCATCCACAGCAATCTTGCCGTCAATTTTTGAGACACTTCGCCCGTCCACGATCTTCTCGGTCGAAGTCTCGTAAAAGACGCGAAGTAGCTCGGCATCCGAACTGTACTTCGGGTCCATTGCACGCAGCAACGTCACCGCAGAGAACTTGCCGCTTTGGTCAATTCGGACCGAAAGTGAGTCCTTCTTCGTTACATTTAGCTCAATCCAGCTGCCGCGCTCCGGGATGATGCGGCAACTCGGAAGCTTTCGATCCGACGTGCCATCCTGCTCCATCACAAAGTCGACGCCAGGGCTGCGATGCAGTTGGCTGACCACAACGCGTTCTGCACCATTAATGATGAACTCGCCACCGCCGAGCATAATTGGAATGTCGCCAAGATAAACCTCTTCCTCGACCGGTTGGTCCTTATTCAGTCTCAACCACACGCGGAACGGCTTGCCGTAAGTTAGCCGCAACTGGCGACATTCCTCAGGCGTATAGCGAGGTTTGCCTAGCTCGTAGCGTAGATACTCCAGCGTGATCTGTTTGTCGTAGCTTTCGACCGGAAAAATCTCGCGAAGCACTCCTTCGAGGCCCTGGTCCTTGCGATTCTGAGGAGCGTGATTTTCTTGCAGGAATGCGGCGTAACTCGCAGTCTGGATCTCAGTCAGATCGGGTGCCAGAAAGGATTCGCGTCCAGTCCCAAAACGACGAACCTCGGATGGACTCAAGCGTCGTTCTGCTGAGGTAGCCATAAGCTTTCTCTCTCCGCTAAATAGAATGGGCCAACCTTCAAATCAATCTCTATGAATCCTTGCCGTTCATGGCCACCGATACATCAACTCGGTGCAGAATCCTGGGATCCGAGATAAACTCCAAGGTCGACTTGGGAATGGGCGCGCACCACTCCCCCGGGCAGATAAATGCATCAACGTATTGCGGGCCGCAAACCGCAAGGGATAGATCAAACAAGTGTCTCCCACTCGGCGTTCCGGTCGGTCGAGACCGAACCGGAACGCGAATGTGTTAGAACCGTTACGCCTTCAGTTCGACGGAGGCGCCAGCTTTCTCCAGCTCCTCCTTGATCTTTTCCGCATCTTCCTTGGAAGCCTTTTCCTTAATAGTAGCCGGAACAGCCTCGACCAGCTTCTTAGCTTCCATCAGGGTAGCACCGGTGATGTTCTTCACGACCTTGACGACATCCAACTTCTTGTCGCCAAAGCCGGTCATTACCACATCAAACTCAGTTGGCTCGGCAGCAGCAGCCCCACCACCGTCCGTCGGCGCGGCCATCATCACAGCACCACCACCCGCGGCGGGCTCGATGCCATATTCGTCCTTAATGTAGTCGCTAAGCTCCTTGGCCTGCTTGAGCGTCAAGCCTGCAATCTTATCACCAATTTCTTTCAACTCCGCCGAGACTTCAACCGTTGCGCTTTCGGACATTTCTACTAACTTCCTTTCCCATTACCTTCGCCGCTAACAAGCGGCTAATTGTAGTTGTGAGCTGTGCTCTGCTGTGTATGACTTACTCTCAGCCAAAAGCTGAGGATTGACGCTAGTATTTCTCGAAAAACAACTATTCTTCCGATTTCTGTTTGATCTGACTGGCCAGCGCCCCACCCGGTGCCGTCAACTGCGACAGCAGATTTGCGCCCGGTGCCAAAACCTGGCCCATCAACAGACTCAATTGCTCCAAACGATTTGGCCACTTACTGATCTCTTTGACTTTATCCGGTGAAAGATGTTCGCCGTCCATGACCCCGCCGCGCGGCTCGAACTTGTCAAATTCACCGCTCTTGTCAACGCTCGTCACTTCCTTCACGAGCGAGACAAAGTCTTCTCCTCCCCAAACAACCGCTAGGGAACCTTCAGCTCCCTCGAACGCTGCGTTCAAAGGCGTACCTTCCGTCGCGCGTTTGGCGAGGCTGTTCTTGACTACCATCAAGCCAATGCCTTTGTCGCGAAACTGCTTTCGGAGCAGCACCGCATCATTGGCTTCCATCCCAATCACATTCACCAGTACGGCGTCATCAACACCATCCAGGCGCCGCCTCAAATCTTGCACGACTAAGTCTTTTACGTACTTGCTCATAATCTTACGCCGCTAATCTTCTAAACCGTTTGAAATCACTAGACCGCCACCGCTACTCCCGGACTCATGGTTGCACAGATCGAAATGCTCCGGACATATGCACCTTTGACCGCGTTGGGTTTCAGGCCGTTAATGTGATCGAGGAAAGACTGAATGTTCTCCTGGAGACGCGTCTTGTCGAAACTCAACTTACCAACGACAGCGTGAACATTGCCGCCGGAATCATTGCGAAATTCAACCTTTCCAGCCTTGTACTCGCTGACAACTTTCGCCACATCTGGAGTTACAGTTCCAGCGCGGGGAGAAGGCATCAACCCTCTGGGGCCCAGCACTCGACCGAGCGGACCAACCAAGCCCATCATGTCCGGTGCGGCGATGCACACGTCGAAGTCCAGCCAGCCACTCTTAATTCGATTTGCCAAGTCTTCTTGGCCGACCTCATCAGCTCCGGCCTCTTTCGCCGCGGCTGCGCTGTCGCCCTTGGCAAAGACCACAACCCGCTGAGTCCGCCCGATGCCGTGTGGCAGCACGACGGATCCTCGAATTATTTGATCAGCCTGCTTCGGATCGATACCCAATCGCATGTGTATTTCGACGGTTTGATCGAACTTGGTTGTACCAAAATCTTTCAACACCTCGACCGCTGCGTCGAGTGAGACTGGCGCGTCAGACTTCTGTTTGTTTGCGAGAGCTCGATATCGTTTTGATTGCTTTGCCATTTTCTAGCCTTCAACCTCCAAGCCCATACTGCGTGCAGTGCCCTCGATCATTCGTCGAGCGTGGTCCAAGTCGCGAGCATTGAGATCTTCCATCTTCTTGCGACAGATATCTTCTAACTGTGCGATGGAAACTTTCCCAACCTTGTCGCGATTCGGAACTCCAGAACCCTTCGCAATTCCCGCGGCTTGTTTCAATAACGCCGCAGCTGGAGGGCTCTTCGTAACGAACTCGAAGCTACGATCATTAAACACACTAACCACGACAGGAATCGGAGTCCCGTTATATTCCTTGGTGCGGTCATTGAACTGTTGCACAAACTGACCAAGATTAATTCCGAACTTACCAAGCGAGGTGCCGACTGGAGGAGCAGGTGTTGCTGCGCCACCAGGAACCTGAAACTTAGCTTGTCCTACGAGTTGCTTTGCCATTGTCTACTTTCATCCAGTCTCAGAATCAGACCGTTAAACCGACTCGATCTGCCAGTGTTCCAACTCCACGGGCGTCGAGCGGCCAAAAATATTAATCATTACCGTTACGCGACCATTCGCCTCATCAACCACTTCAACATCACCTTCGAAGTTTTGAAAATAACCGTCTTTCACCCGCACACGGTCACCGACGCTAAATGGAATCGCTGTCTTAACCTGTTGGTCACCATCATCTTCATCCGCACCGAGCTTCAAAATTCTTTCGACGTCTGCTGGGTCCATCGGGGCCGGTCGCCCAACCGATCCGGTGAAATCACCGATTCCGGAAGTCTCACGAACGGCAAACCAGGTGTCATCATTGATCGCCATATTGACCATAATGTAACCCGGATAGAGCTTCTTTTTAACGATGCGGCGTTTGCCGGTTTTTGTGAACTCGGCGATATCCTCCGTAGGTACAACAATATCGCCAAAATATCGTTCCAGGCCCTCAATCTTAACCTTCCGCTCTAAGGCAGCGCGTATCGACTCTTCGCGGTTTACCTGAACCTTGAGGATGTACCACTCGGTTTTGATGTCTTCCTCGGAGCCTGCGTCATCCTGAATAAGCTCAATCGGCTCGACATCGACGTCCTCGTCCAACTGATCTTCTTCCTCCTCCTCATCACCGCCTTCACCATCCGCGCAGCTTTCAATAACCACGGTCTCATTTTCCGAATAGAGACCGGGCAACTCGTCCCCCGCGGCGTCCTCTGACTCCGAATTCGCGACAACCGCGGCGGAATCCTCGGCATCAACCGAAGTCTCCTCAGACTTCATGACCACGTCATCACCTTCGGCACCCTGAGGTACTTCTGGCGTGTCTTCTCGACTGTCTGATTCGACGCTCACCGACAAACTCCCACTCCGAATAGCCAGGCCAAACGCGACCGACCCTTACTTCAAAACTCCGAGCACATTCTTAAACAAGTACTGCCACAGTACGTCATATCCGAACAAAACGACTGCAAGCATGAAAATCACAAAAATTACGACCACGGAACTGCGAATCAATTCACCTTTCGATGGCCATGAAACCTTGTTCATCTCCGCTTCGACAGCAATCAAAAAATCGGCAAACCTCGGATAGTTAACCGCTCGATAGGCCGCCCAAAAGCCGGCTACGAGCAACGCCATGGGCCCAACGTATTGCCAAACATCAGCCTGATAGAGAGTCTGGTATAGCCGCAATGACGCGAGCGCGATGACAGTCCACAGAACGGCACAGGTGACCTGCCGGGTAACCCTTCCCTGACTGGGCTTGTACAGCCCGACATGGAAGATTTCACCTACAAAGCTATTGGCTGACATTGTCTTCTGTTTTGACATGACGAACATCACCTCGGCAATCCGTGCGACAACAAGCCGCTTCCATGCGGCAAATACTCAACTGCGATCACACCGAACCACTGGAACCTCCCGGCACAAGAGGCAACTTTCGCGCCTCTTCGTACCAGGAGACTGTATGGCAGGGGCGGCGGGACTCGAACTCGCGACCGCTGGTTTTGGAAACCAGTGCTCTACCAACTGAGCTACACCCCTCCGTGTGCTTCGAACAACTACTCTACAATCTTGGTCACAACTCCCGAGCCGACAGTTCGTCCGCCTTCGCGAATAGCAAAGCGAACGCCGTCATCCATCGCGATTGGCTTGTGCAACTCAACACTGACCTTTACGTTGTCGCCAGGCATGCACATCTCAGCACCCTCGAGATTCGCCGTCCCAGTCACGTCCGTAGTGCGGAAATAGAACTGAGGGCGATAGCCGCTGAAGAAGGGGGTGTGTCGACCACCTTCATCCTTTGACAAACAGTAAACCTCAGCCTCAAACTTGGTGTGCGGCGTAATCGAACCGGGCTTTGCCAAAACTTGTCCACGCTCGATTTCATCGCGCTTTACACCACGCAACAAACAACCGACATTGTCACCCGCTCGGCCCTCGTCGAGAAGCTTTCTGAACATCTCGACGCCGGTGCAGGTCGTTTTTCTGCTCGTGGCGTGCAGCCCGACAATTTCAATCTCTTCCCCGGTCTTAACGACGCCACGCTCAATACGACCCGTCGCAACAGTTCCCCGACCTTCGATCGAAAAAACATCTTCGATCGCCATCAAGAACGGCTTGTCCTCTTGACGCTCAGGCTGCGGGATATAACTGTCAACGGCCGCCAGCAACTCAGCAATACACTTAGTTGCCTCTGGATCGTCCGGCTTCTGGTAGGCTGGGAGCGCCGAACCGCGAACTATCGGCACATCATCACCGGGAAAATCGTACTTGCTGAGCAACTCGCGAATCTCGATTTCCACAAGATCAAGCAACTCTTCGTCGTCAACCAAGTCGATTTTATTCATAAAGACCACGAGAGCTGGTACATCCACCTGCCGAGCAAGCAGTACGTGCTCCTTGGTCTGGGGCATCGGGCCGTCAGCAGATGAAACCACCAGAATTGCGCCGTCCATCTGAGCAGCGCCGGTGATCATGTTCTTGATGAAGTCAGCGTGTCCGGGGCAGTCGATATGAGCGTAGTGACGATTCTCAGTCTCGTATTCGACGTGAGCGACAGCAATCGTAACCGTCTTGGTCGAGTCACGAACCGTACCGCCTTTCGCAATATCAGCGTACGACTTGAACTCAGCCAAGCCCTTCGCAGCCTGAACTGCGACCAACGCTCCGGTCAGGGTCGTCTTGCCATGATCAATGTGGCCGATCGTCCCAACGTTACAATGCGGCTTAGACCGCTCGAAAACCTCCTTGGCCATGCTTTTGTACCTATATCTCGTGTTATGTCAGGGGTTAACGGAAATTACTTAACAAACAAACTCAACCAGCATCAATTTGAAGAGCTGCTGATGGGACTTGAACCCATGACCTCGTCCTTACCAAGGACGCGCTCTACCAACTGAGCTACAGCAGCCAACTCACTTCAACATGCGACTCGAAGCACTTGCCTCGCAATCAAAGCGATTCAGCCACTCCGTCAAAGCCGCTGCGTCGCAGCTTCCAAATCATTCCAATTAGAGCGGGTGAAGGGAATCGAACCCTCGTCTTCAGCTTGGAAGGCTGTGGCTCTACCATTGAGCTACACCCGCGAAGAACTATCACTTACCGAACTTCAGACCAATTCTCTCGATTACCGCAACTCCAAACCTTCCACAGGAACTCTTCGACAAGTGGGGGGAACAGGATTCGAACCTGTGAAGGCGTAGCCATCAGATTTACAGTCTGACCCCTTTGACCGCTCGGGAATCCCCCCGGAACTATTTTTGACACCTCACTAAAACCGTAAACAGAGCCAGCGGAGGGACTTGAACCCACAACCTGCGGTTTACAAAACCGCTGCTCTGCCAATTGAGCTACGCTGGCAATTGCAAAAGCAAGGCTCGCAAGTCCGCGTCTTCAACGCACGCACTCTGACACCACCACGCTCTACCGGCACTCACAAACCAAACCAAAACGCTTGACGACCTGAAGGAACCATGGTGAAAACCAGCTAATATAACGAAGCTACAAAGACACGCAATACGGATAGTGACAATTCGCTTATCCCAACAGGACGTCGCTAACATCCAACAGACAGTATTTTTAGCCTTTGTCGCAATTCAACAAAAAAGGGAGCCATAACAAGCCCTCAGCGGTGATACCACGCGAGCGGCCCTTAACAAAGAGCACTCGGACCGTAGATATCCGCTTCAAAGACTTGTTGTGACTCCCTATCTTAAATCCCCTAATCGCGGGGACTCCACGCTTTTAGTCCGGCAACTCCAGGCTTTCCTCTTGGACGGCCTGTCGCAGCTTGTTCAACGCACGAGCCTCAATCTGGCGCACCCTTTCCTTGGTTACGCCCATTTCGGCTCCAACCTCTTTAAGGGTTTGCGGTTCGTGACTGTAGTCAAGACCGAAACGGCTAATGATAATCTTTTGCTCACGGTCGTCAAGCCGCGACAGGATTTTGCTCACCTGCTCCGATCGCAGTCGCTGGGCGGTCTCTTCGCCTAGTTGATCTCCACGGTCGTCTTCTTGGCTCGTGAAGAGTTCGTCGAGGCTAGTGCGAAAGCGATCACGGTGCTTGAACTCGTGCGGAATCGTCCGCGCGAAGTTTTTCATGATTGCCCAACTCGCATAGGTACTGAACTTGTTGCCACGGGAGTAATCAAATTTTTCAACGGCTCGGATTAGTGACATGTTGCCATCACTCACAAGCGTGAAGAAATCGTCCGTCGAATTGACGTGCCGCTTAGCGATTGACACGACCAACCGTAAGTTCGATTGCACAATTTGGTTCTTGATCCGCACGGCCTGCTCGTACAGTTGCTCAATCTCGTCCATCGTCGCACTTTTGGCGCGCGAAGGATGCAACGCATTGCGAAGCTGGCAAGCCTTGTGCTTGAGAAAGTTGAACTTGCGAAAAAGGTGATATTCCTGCTCACGATCCAGCAGCGGCGTGTCGTACAACGACGCAAGGTATGGAGGGAGCCCTCCAGGTGCCCGCGACTTGCGAGTCCCGGCATCAGACTCTGGCATCCGACCGAGTATTTCTTCCTCTAATTTCTTCTTCTTAAAGCTTTCGTTGTCGATGTAGTCGAGGGGCAATTCCATAATGCGTGACGCACGTATTTCATTTATCACGCGATAAATACTAGTGCGCGTTCGGCAATATCGACGAGCTAGGCTATCCACTGTCACGCCGCGCCGGTGCTGCTGATAAATCTTTTGCTTCGCTTCTTCTGTTAGCGGTCCCGTGCGGCTCGGAAACACTGCCAAATCTGGGTGTTTGTCATCGAACTGCTTTAACGTGTAGCGAATCGTCTCGACGCTGCGATTCGCCTGCTCTGCAATGCGACGCGCTACTTCGGACGGACAGGCTCCGCCGACCGCCAACCGACGAGCCAACTCGATAATGTCGTCGCGCTCCTCGGTGGAAAGCTGACTAAACCGCTCACCGCGTTTGACGCGTTCGTTGTTCTTGGCGACAAAACGCTCGACGCTGCTCCGTAGAAAGCCGACGCGTTTACGCCCGCCAAAGATAAAGCGACGACTCACCAGCCCCTGCTCGCGCCATCGGGAGATCGTCTTGGTTGATACCTTGAACAGCTTACTCAGATCTTCGACCGTATGAACTTGTTCGAGCATTTCGTCGGCGCGGATGTCGGCGGCATCAGACACATCTTCGACGAAGAGCCGCAAATCATGCTTGGCAGCAGCCCCCAACATCGTGCTGCCAACGACCGCATCGGGACGATAATCGGTAATTCGAAAACACAGGTACTCGTAGCTGTAGGTCTTCTTCGGATCGATTTCGCTAATCAGCCGTTCGGCACGCTCTATTTGCTCGACCTTCTTGTGCCGAGGCGCGTAACGAACCTGCTGATCTCGCAATTGCTTAAGGGTCGTGTCTTGGTAATCCGTATGCATCGCAGACCTCTTCACTTCTACGATTTAGCCAGCGCTCCCTGCGATTCCGATCGCCCAGCCAAATCAGTATCCACTTCGGATTAGCGGGCAGATTCCCTGCCGCCGCCGCAATCAGTCTGTTCCGACGTTCTGGTGTACGCCGAATTTGACTGAATTGTTCTCCTTGTCAATTGGACTTCGTTCGCCAATTCTCCCAGCGGGACGCCTCACAGAGCACCCGTCGGGGTAACCACGCGATTACCGAACATCTTTCTGCGTTTACACTTCTGAACGGCTGACACGAAGAACTCCTGGTCCATTCGTCACAACGTGTCGACCGAAAGTTCGCGCATTCGGCTCAGCAATTTCATCAGTTAGCTCCATCGATTACGGTGTAAAATGCTGTTACTTGTTTCAGGTCCACGACTTAGGTCACGATCTCCGAAACGCAAACATTTACATTCTCTCAAGGAGTATGTATCACCGAGAAGGCCGAATAGTTTCACACTTCGCCCCATGAAGTTGAATTTCCTCGACGATCGGCGTCGATTTACCGAATGAGACGTAGTTTCTGTGGTTCAACAGCTGCTCGCGATCGCCGCTGTCTCAGCGATACTTTCGAGCTGGGGTAAAATTCATGCAATTGGACGCTTCCACCAAGGTCTTAGTTTCCCCCCATTCCAAAGCCGCCACGATAGGCCGCAAATCGATTTGGCTGGCCACCTTGATGCTCTGCGTGACGCTTTCCGGAATCTGCGAGTTAGCAACCGCAGCTAACCAAAACCAAGAATTCGATTTGTCGACACGGGAGTCCAACGAAAAAACGCGTAGAGTGCAAACGGTAGTCGAAGTTACAGGTGATCTGAAGCTAAACGCGGACGGCAAGCAGGTAAACCGTTTACCCATGCGTGTCAGCGGCGCCCTGGATTATGACGAGCGGACACTTCGCGACAACTCCGGCGAAGGTTCGCGATGCGATGTTCGGTTCTATCGTGATGCGAAAGCCGCAGTAGGCATTGGGGAAAATCGCGTTGAAACGGGACTCAATGCGAACCGCAGGCTTATCGTCGCACGGGTAAATGCGTCGGATCTAACGCTCTTTTCTCCGCTCGGCCCGCTGACAAGCGACGAGTTGGAGCTGATCCAAACACCGGGAAGCTCCTCACTTCTTAATCGCCTCGCGCCTCCCAAACCGGTCTCTCTCAATTCCGATTGGTCTCATGCGCCCAACGATCTGGCCGCACTGCTTGGCCTGGACGCAATTCACCAAACCGACATCAAAAGTACGCTTCGGCAGGTCGAAAACAAAATTGCGATCATTGACATGTCAGGAAGGGCCAGTGGTGCAGCCGACGGGGTTTCTAGTGATATTGTTCTGAAAGCAAAATACAACATCAACCTTGAATCCCATCGAGTCACCTGGCTGGCAATGTCAATTCGAGAGGATCGAGCCATCGGACATGCGACGCCTGGATTCGAAGTGACAGCCCGAGTACGGGTGGAGATCAACGAAAGCACACCCGCAGAGGAACTCAGTGATACGCTTCTCAGCGACTTGCCGCTCGATATCCAATCGGGTTCGACTTTGCTGCAACTCAGATCGACACTAGGTGGTTTCGAGCTGTTGCACGCCCGTGACTGGCAGATGATGGTGGATCGTCACGATGTCACGATCTTGCGTATGATTCAGCGCGGAGAACTAATTGCCCAGTGCAATATCTCTTCACTTCCTCAGCTCGCGATTGGCAAGCGAGTCCAACTGTCGGCGTTTCAGACGGATATCGAAAAGGCTTTAGGGGAGAATTTCGGGCAGTTCGTCGAAGCTTCGCAGCAAAAGAATGAAAGAGGGCATCACGTCTTGCGAGTCGTCGTGTCGGGTCTGGCTTCGGAGTTGCCGATTCAATGGATTTACTATCACATCTCGGATAATTCCGGTAGGCAAGTGGCAATTGTCTTTGCAATGGATGCCAAAGTGGTGGAGAAGTTTGCCGCGGCAGATGAGTCGATCGTGGGTTCCTTCGCGTTCAGGAAACTCCCAACGCCGACACCCGCCCCGCCAGGCGAAACCGCTGCCAAGCCGGCCTCCGAGCGTAATACAACAGCCCGGTAGGGGCACTGGCAACTCAATCAAAACTTGTGCCGATCCGAAATCGATTTGGCTTTTCTGTTCGTCTTAGCTGTAACGCCGCTCGCTTTTCTGCGTTAAATAGACAGAACCTGAGCCAGCAAAAAGGTCGGCGATGCCACACGACGGAAATGGCTGCGAGAAGCGTCAGTGGGTCTTAGCGGCGCTCGATCAACACGAGGTCCGTTTGACACGCTATGCCGCGCGCTTGGCGGGCGACGAAGAGGCCGCCCGCGACGCAGTGCAGCATGTGTTTCTGCGGCTTTGCGACCAGCAGCCGGCAGAACTAAATGGACGCTTGCTCCCGTGGCTGTACACCGTTTGTCGAAACAAGATCCTCGATCAGTTGCGCCGCGAAGGCCGCTTCGAGTCTCTCGACAAAGCCGACTCGTCGATGGTCCCAGGTCGCGAGCCCGATCCTGCGGCGATCACGGAACAGCAGGATCTTGGTGAGTGGCTTCGCGAACTCGTGGAAGCCTTGCCCACGAGTCTTCGCGAAGTCCTCAACCTCTGGCTGGACGGGTTCTCGCATATCGAAATCTCCGAAATCACGGATCGCACGCCAGGCCACGTCCGGGTGCTGGTCCACCGAGCCTTAACGCGACTTCGGGAGCATCCCCGCACCCGAGACCTGCTCGCCGAAGAACATTCGCCCGAGCAAGTGTCGCAAACTTCTCAATAGCGAGACGAGCCATGAGCGAAGAACGCGAACCATTCGCACCTCAAGAAGAGCAAGCAGCGCGTCTTACCGCGTATTTGCTCGACGAGTTGTCTGAGGCAGAACGTCGTGAGATCGAGTCCGAACTGCCTGATGACTGTGGTGGACTGAGCCGAGAGATGGAACAGATCCGGGTCGCACTCGCAAGCCGGCATCCTGATGATTCGCCGCTCAAGCCTTCCAACGCGCTGCGCGCTGCGATCGAGAGTAAACTCGCTGGCGAAGCGACGGTTTTCGAATTGGCCGATCGGGGCAAGACGGTCGGTTCGCGGCGACGCCAAGTGCTCGTTGTTGCTGCCAGTCTGACGCTGGTCCTGGGCGCGGTCGTCCTCTCGGGGCTGGTATCGGATGGAGTTTCTCAATCGCTGAGTAGGAAGTCCCAGATCGCCGAGTTGCGACGCGTGAACGCGGCCCTGCGAACTGAAATTGAGAAACAAGATGATCGTATGAGTATCGAACAAGCGGCACGCCGGTATGCGCTGGCACAACTCGAAAGTCGCCAGGCCAAACTCGCCGAGCAACTTGTTACGGAAGACGCGAAGCCTGACTCTTCAGAGTTGCGGAGGATTGTGTTGGCTGAGGAGTTAGGCACTCTGTCGAAACACGTGGACGACCTTCGCGCAGAGATCCGCGTGGCCCAACAAGACCATGACGCAAAGTTCCTCAATGCGTTTGCCGCTTCGGAGGCAATGGCGGCTTCCCCTTCCGGCACGGTCGCTTTGCAACCCGCCTCCGGCTCCAACGTGCGGGTCGAGTCGCTTAGCACGAACGCGGCGTCTTCCCCGATGGCGATTGAAGGCTATGTATCGGGTGCAGTGCCCGCGGACGGCTACGTCCTAAGTGACCACGTTCAACCCTACTACGCACCGATGCCCGCTCCGAGATTCACCGCCGAGGCCGAGGTCGTACGGGGTGGGCGGTCGCTCGGGACATCTGCCGTCCCGGCTCCGAATCTAATTGCTGCAGGCCCCGGCGCGCGAGGCGCCGGTACGGCGGTCACCAACTACGGTCGATTTGCCGGGCAGCAAATCGTCGTTCCGCGATCACCTCAGGTTCGTCGGCAGGAGTTGGTTGTAGGCGAGAGCCTGGTCGAAACACTCGCGGACGAGGCGAAATCATCGCTGCGAGCACGTGCCCCGATCACCGACCTCGCTGCTCTCGTCCCCGGCGAGCAGTATTCGCAGATCGTTGAGAACCGTTTCGCGCTGGTCACCGACACGCCGCTTTCGACCTTCTCGATCGATGTGGATACCGCTTCCTATGCGAACGCGCGACGGTTTCTGACACAAAACCAGTTGCCTCCGAGCGACGCCATTCGGATCGAGGAGTTTATCAACTACTTCGACTACGACTATCCCGATCCGAAGGAAGGCGAACCTTTTTCTGTGAATATCGAAGTTGCGGAGTGCCCGTGGCAGGCGGAACATCGCTTGGTCCGCATCGGCTTGAAGGGCAAAGAGCTGCCGATGGAAGAACGCCCCGCGTCAAATGTGGTGTTCCTGCTGGATGTTTCAGGCTCGATGAAAAACGCGAATAAGCTGCCCCTGATGAAGCAGGCGATGAAGATGTTGACGGACCAACTCAATGAAAGTGACTCCGTGTCGATCGTGACGTATGCCGGGAACGCGGGCTTGGCGCTCGACACAACGAACGGCGAGAGCAAGCAAGCGATTCACGATGCCATCTATGCCTTAAATGCGAATGGTTCCACCAATGGAAGCGCGGGCATTCAGTTAGCCTACGAGAAAGCAACCGAAGCGTTCATCAAAGATGGAGCAAATCGAGTCATTCTCGCCACGGACGGTGATCTCAATGTTGGTATCACCGACGATAATGCCCTCGTCAAACTGATCACCGAGAAGGCAGCGAGCGGCGTCTTTCTGACGGTGCTCGGCTTCGGTGAAGGCAACTTGAAAGACGGAAAACTCGAGAAGCTGGCCGATAACGGCAACGGCGTCTATGCCTACATCGACTCGCTACGCGAAGCTCGCAAAGTGCTTGTCGAGCAGGTCACCGGCAGTCTCATCACGATTGCCAAGGATGTAAAGATTAAAGTCGAATTCAATCCGGCAGAAGTTGCGGCCTATCGGCTGTTGGGCTACGAGAACCGCTTGCTGGCGGCACCCGATTTTGACAACGATGCCAAGGACGCTGGGGAAATCGGCGCGGGGCACACAGTTACAGCGTTGTATGAAGTTGTGCCCGCCGAGATTCGCGAGCAATTCACGTCAACAACGCGCACGCTCAAGTACCAGCGAGCCGCTGCTCCATCGGAGTCCCCTAATGAGTTAACGGCTGCCGCCGAATCAGGCGAATTGCTGACGTTGTCCTTACGGTACAAGCTGCCGGATGCCGAGGAGAGCACGCTGAGCGAGTTCGCTGTCGAGAACAAGGCGAAAGCATTCGACGATGCATCGTCTGACTTTCGATTTGCGGCGTCAGTTGCCTCGTTCGGCATGGTGCTTCGCAACTCAGAGTTTCAAGGCAACTCGTCGCTTGCGGCGGTTGAAGAGATTGCCAGTTCCGCAATCGGAAGTGACCCACAAGGACATCGAACGGAGTTTCTAGACCTCGTCCGCAAGGCCACGACACTGCAACCACAAAGGAGATGATCATGTCACGGATACGATGCCTCGTCGGAGTGCTGGGAGTCCTCACGCTCGGCACGATCTGCTTGAATCGTTTCGCGGATCAACGCAATGCGGCTCTCGCGGCCCATGACCCCCTCGATCTGTTGAAGCGGATCGAAGTTCTCGAAGCCCGAGTCGCATCGCTCGAAATGCGACCATTGCCTCGCACTTACGCAGAACCATCGTCAACGCCTGTGGTGCCCAAACACTGGAGTGAGCGGGAATTCAACGGCTCGCCAGTTTACATCATTCCGCTGGGCGCGAATGATAAGCACGATTGATTGAATTTCGACTTCCGAGTTAGCGCAACTTGTAGTAGCCATCTCCGGATTCGACATGGATTGTCAATCGTGCGACACCGTCCACCGTTTCCCAATTATTCCAACTTTTGGCGGTGATCGGGATATTGGCGATCTGCGTCTTGACTTCTCCCTGTGTCACAGCAATTGTCGTGACGCCGCGAGATTTGATCGTCAGCGGCTCGCCATTAACGAGTAGATTTAGATCGTACTCGCTTGGATTATTGATAACCAATTCGCCTACCTTTGGTTCATTGACCGCGGGAGCAGCCGGCTGGGCCGTTTCTGAATCGGCCTGCTCAGCAATTTCAACTTCCGCATTCGCTGGTTGGACGCCGGCATCCTCGCCACCTGGAATCGGTTGTCTTGCAGCTGTTGTTGGCGAGCCGCTGTCGCTGGGCCCGCGAGACACTTTAGCCGCAAGCTCGTCCGCCAGCAGATCGACGCGCTGGTGGAATGCGGCGTTTTGCACTTCGGCTGACTTCTGAAGGTTCCCCACCGACTCGGTCAGTTGATCGAGCAACAAGCGATAGGTATTCGAGTTCTCGGTAGCCGTTTCTTGGGCGGCAACCAGTGCCTTGGTCATCTGTTCCAGTTGCTCCGTGTAGGGCACCATCACGGTTTGCAACTCGGCTTGGACATTCGTCTCTGGGGCACCGGCATCGGCAGGCGTTTGGGTTCGTGAGTCATAAATCGACATGCCGGTCGCCCCCACGAACAGCGACACCAAACCGCTAGCGGCGAGAGCGAGCGGCGAAACGCCGGTCTTCTCCTTCGGAATCCGTTCAATGGTATTCGACAATCCGCCGATGCCCTGTCGCATCTCATCACGCAATTCCTGGAGAGAATCGGAGAACTCGCGCGGGCTGATTTGAGAGTCCTTGTTCATGGCACCTACCTTGTTTTGGTCCAATTGTTCACGGCGTTGCGTTCTCACGATTATAACGCCTCGTCAAGCCATGTGTTTGGTCAGCACCCATCTCCGGGGGTGATCGCTGCTCGTACGGTCGCTGCAATCGATACAGTCGCTGCAACCGGAATACTCTAGCAGCAAGAGGTGGGTGACATTTGTCACGGTAATGCCAGCAGTCGACGAGCGTTATCGCGAAATATTTTGGCTTGTACTTCGACCGGCAATTCGAGATCCTTCTCGAACAGTTCGAACTGAGGTACGGCTTGCCCTGGCGACAAAAAATCCGTTCCGAACATGACGCGATCTTGGCGACGAATTAGAAACTCGCGACCGAACTCCAAATCGCGGCTGATCGAGTTCGCGCCACTTCCCGCAGACAACTCGCCATAGATGTTGGGATAGTTTTCCATTAAGCGATCGATTGCTCCGCCGGGTGTTGTCTTACCTTTCGGATATCCACCAAGATCTGCTTGCGTGGCATCACCAGATATTGAGCCCCACCATCCCGGTCCGTGGCCGATGAATGTCGTGTCAGGATTTGCCTTCAAGACGCGTTCAAGCCCCGGCAAGCCGGGAGTGTCTGTATTGCGTTCGTTGTCCAAATGAAACAAAACTGGCAGCCCCGCTTCGCCACAAGCTGCGAAAACCGCCATGTTTCTTGGATCGTCGAACGCGATACCCGGCTTGTGTTCGCCAAAGCCCTTCGCGCCAGCTTCGATGTAGACATTGAGCATGTCGACCAAGCCCTTGTGCCCACCGCGATACGAAGTCCGTGGATCAATCGAACAGAACGGAATGAGCCGATCGCGATAAGGCTTCGTCTCGGAGAGCACAAAGTTCGAGGTGAGTGGATAGCTGGATGCCTCGGGGTTGATCAGCGGTAATACGACGGCTTGCGCGATGTCGTGAGCATCCATCCATCGCAACAAGACCTCGGCAGTCAGCACCTGAGTGCTATTCCACGTTTGGCCAAGATGGGTGTGCATATCGAAATAGCGCCCTTGGGGAAACTTTGATTCGGCAGCAAGTAGCGGGGATGCCACGCCAGCAAGTGAAACGCCAACCAGCAAATCTCTACGCGTTAACATCGGCGACCTTTCTCCATGAATCAGGCTCGAAGTCGATCGTGTGGGCCACATTGCCCTACAAACTTAGCGGATCGACTGGATGTATTCGATCAAGTCGGCCATTGCCTGCTTGTCGATCTGTTTTTCCATACCTTCAGGCATCAGCGAAACGCCCGTACTTCGCAATTCTTCGATATCGATTCGAAGCACAGTGTCGGTTGCGTTGTCCGCGCGCTTCAAAGTCACGCTTGTCGCCGTTTCCGCGGCGATCATGCCGGTCAACGCACGACCATCTGTAGTAATGAGCACATAGTTCAAATACTGAGGATTAACTTCCCGGTTCGGGACCAGAACATTGGTAAGAATTGCTTCTGGCCCGCGATTTTGCATGGCGGCCAGATTCGGAGCAATGGCGTATCCAACGCCTTCCAGTTGATGGCAAGTCGAACAGATCTTGGTGAAAACCGCTTTGCCTCGAGTCCTGTCTCCAGGCAACTCGAGTGACCCCCGATATTCCGAGATCAGCAGATTACGATCACCGGATTTTGTCGCTTCAAGTAGTTTTGCGGCCCGATTCCTAATACTCTCATCTGGATGCGAGGCAAGCAATTTCATTCGCGTTGGTTCAAGATCACCGAGTGCAATCTGCCCCGTTTCCACCGCCATCAGCAAGCTGGGAATCCACGCCTGGCGCGAAAACAACACATCCCCGGCGCGACCGCGGAGACTTGGGCTAAGGCCTCGCCATCGTGAGATGAGCAGCGTTGCGACTCCCGGCGAGTCATAAGTCGCCATGGTAGAAATCGCCGCGGATTGGATCTCGGTGGGTTCGATGGGCGTCAGCAAGTCAGAGAACAACCGCTCGTGACCGACCAACTCGCCAAGTCGCAAATGTTGTACGGCGCTCACACGAGCATCCGGTGATGCTCCGCGATCGCTCGCGACTTGAGCAGCACTCGCCAACAGGTCCTTCATTAGACTCTCAGCTTGTCCGCCAGTCACCGCGGCCAATTGTTTGGCAAGATCACTCCCTTTTTTCGCAGCGATTCCTTCGACGATTGCTTGAATCGTGGCGGAATCTTCGCGGGGCAAGGCCCCCAGCACTTGCAAGACTGCCGCGACATCATCGCTCCGCTGCTGTTTGCCAATCTGCGAGGCCAGCGAGGTGACATAAGTGCGCTGTACGGCGTCCTGTCTGGCCGAGGCGTCCTGGGCTAATGCGGCGAGCACGTCACCCGCACCTTCCTCGAGTGAGCTCATCACCGCGATTCGCATCAGTGGATCAGAACTATCGTGTTGAATCAGTGTGACAAGTGCCTGATTGCGACTTGAACCGGATAGCTCACCCAGAGTAAAGGCGAGCTGATACCGGACGCGAAAGGAATCGTCTTCGACCATTGAATACAAACGCTCGCGGACCTGAGCAGACGTCTTCGCCACTCGTTCACTGAGTTTTACGGCATGCTCTCGCACTCGCGGATGGGCGTCGTTCATCGCGGTGAGAACAACCTCGGGCGAGGTACTGCCGAGTCCATCGAGCGCATACAGGCCATGAATCCGGCCTACAGGGGAGGTTCCAGAACGTACCAAGGTTTCTAGCAGGGGAATCGCATTATGATCTTGGCGCTCGTAAATCAGTCGAGCGGCTGTCTCGCGATGCCAACCGTTTTCGTGATCGAGGGTCGCCACGAGTGTCGCGGTACTGGCTTCGCCGAGTCGGGGTAGCGCTGGTTGCTTGAAGTCTTTGCCAACGATCCGATAGATCCGACCACGGTCGCGACCGCTGGTCAAATCCAGATGCTTTTTGATCACTGGCGGCAAGCTGAGCGGATGCTCAATCGTTTCGCGATACATGTCCGCGATATACAGAGCTCCGTCCGGAGCGTTGCCAAACTGGGCAGGCCGAAACCAGATGTCGCTGGAAGTTAGCAGCTCGCTCTTCTCGTCAACGCGTCGCGCGATATAACTTGCCCCATCTTCTTCGAGCTTCTTTCGGTGCACTAGATTGCTTCCAACATCACCAACGACTGCCCAGCCTTGATATTCGCTAGGCCAGCCATTGCCACGAAAGATCGTAATGCCTGTCGCGCCCGTAAAGTAACCAGCGGGCTTACCGCCGCCTTCCACGACACCAGGTACGATCCCTTTTGCTCGCAAACGTGTTCTCACAATTCGCCAGGGTTCAACGGGACTGCTGCGGAATACGTCGGCTTGCGGACCATCGGCCGCGATGCTGGCTCGCGGCCCCGGCGCCGCAAAATAAGGATTTCTGGCTACGTAGCGATCCTCGAATTGAACGTATTGCGCGTGGTTGCTGTTTGAGCAAACAAACTTGTCGCCCCACTGATTGAAACTCAATCCATGCTGACCGCCACCGCTGGTTGGCAGGATCGTCATCGAGCGAGGTTCGATCGCAAAATCGCGTCCGCGAAGAGAGACAGGCGGCGTCTCTTTCTTTTGCGGTACCCCAGTCTCCCCTTCGGCAACTCTTGTCACTTCGCCGCCACTGCTGCTCGTTGCTCCGTGAATGCGGTTGTCGAGTCCCCACTTAAAAGTGTTGAACAGGCCTTGCACGTTACTACGCCCAAATCCCGTGAAGACCGTCTGTTTAGTGTCTGCTCGATTGTCTCCGTCCGTGTCCTTGAAATAAAAGATGTCCGGCGCTGCGCCGACGAACAAACCTCCTTTATAGCAGGCCAGAGCGGTTGGCCAGGATAGTCCATCCGCATAGATAAAACTTTTCTCGAATCGTCCGTCACCATCGTTATCTTCGAGCAGCCTAATGCGACCTAAATTCAGTTCGCCATCTTCCGAGTAACCTCGCATTTCAACGACATACAAACGTCCGTTCTCGTCAAAAGCCATCGCGATTGGATCAACGACGTTGGGCTCGGCAGCAACTTGCTCAATCCGGAAACCGTCAGCGAGCGTAAACGTGCTCAGCGCGTCCTGCGGCTCGACCGGCTTAATACGAGGCAACTCGGCTGCGTAATCACGATCCACCGAATCTGTTTCCTGGTCTTGTCCGAAGCTAGGGACGGCCAGCAAAACGAGGCAACTCACAACGGTTTGGGCGGCGCGGGAGAACGCGGGCATAATCAACATCTCCGGTTGGTTGCTCGGGGCCGACATCCTGGTACGATGGTCGCGTCCGGTGAGCGAAAAGGCTGGGTGGGAAATCTGGCAGTTGTTTGGAACTCATTGTGACTCTGAAGTGCGCTCACGTCCACAACCAAATCCAATCACAACATGTTACGTCCGCCGTGAGTACCGTCCCAGACGTACGACCGTACTGCTGACCCTATGATCGAACTCGAAGGAAATGGAAATGAAATTCGCGATCTGCAACGAGACGTTTCAGGATTGGCCTTTTGAAAAAGCGTTTGTCTACGCTCGCGAGGCTGGGTATACGGGAATAGAATTCGCGCCTTTCACGATCCACAAAAATGCCTACGAGATTTCACCTGCGAAACGAGCCGAGGTGCGACAGCAGGCCGAAGATGCTGGACTCGAACCCATCGGTTTGCATTGGTTACTGGCATTTACTGAAGGCTATTATCTAACTTCACCTGATCGCGAAATCCGCCAGCGTACGGGTGACTATCTCGCGGAATTAGCCAGGTTGTGCCGAGATCTAGGCGGCAAAGTACTCGTACTAGGTTCCCCGATGCAGCGAAACTTGTTGCCGGGCGTGACACACGATCAAGCGATGGAATACGCCAAGGATGTGATCAAGCAGGCAGTTCCGGTGATGGAAGATTGCGGAGTGACACTAGCTCTCGAACCGCTCGGACCTCAGGAAGGGGACTTTTTGCGAACCGCCGAACTAGGCATTCAACTTGCCAAGATGGTCGACTCGCCGCATTGCCGGCTGCATCTCGACGTTAAGGCGATGTCGTCCGAGGACAAGCCAATCGTCGATATCATCCGCGACAGCAAAGACTGGACGGAACACTTTCATGCGAATGACGCCAATCGTCGCGGACCGGGAATGGGCGAGATCGATTTCGTACCGATCCTACAAACACTCAAGGATACCGGCTATGAAGGCTGGGTTTCAGTCGAAGTATTCGATTACGAACCAGGCGTCGAAACGCTAGTTTCGGAGAGCATTGACTACTTGAATGCCTGCCTGGCCAAACTGAAGTAGAGCTAAACCGCTCCCGCTTTCAGTTCAGCGAGATGCTGAGCCGTCCCAACGAGTCGGTCCCAGTTCGCGTAGATATACTCTGGGGGCCCGCCGATCTGAGCAACGACTTGCGCGACCTGTTCGGTCGGTACCATCTCGATGGCATCCCACGGGCAAACGAGCAACTCGTAGGGGTTCGACTTCTTCTGCGGAATATGAACGCAAACTTCACAGCCAACGCAACGTTCGATGTCGATCTCGCACCAGGATTGATTCCCCTTGACTCCCAGGTTCATCGATTTGAGTTCGATGCAATCGACCGGGCACACTTCGCGGCAAGACTCGCATCCGGTGCAGTTGTCCGCATTGATGACGGCCAATTCCTTCGGCAGCTTCTTCCGCGGTCCCTGTTTTGCCATCGAGTATGTCCTTGCGTCGGAGTATAAGTCCTAGCCCTCCAGGAGTTTGTCGAGCTGAATGCTCGTCTCCCGAGAACTTTGAGTTTAGAAAGTATAAGTACAGATCGACCGTCAGCCAACCGCCTGTGCTGGAAATCGACCGGGATCGGAAACACTACACACTAAAGAGTTTAGCTGGATTTGTAGGCCGCAAACCGTGATTGTCAATCGCGAGTCGGGATCACTTCACCGCGGAGAAGGTCTACGTAGCTTTGGCGCTCGCGGATCAAGTGAGCCTTCTCGTCTTGGATCAAAAGCTCGGCGGCCATCGGCTTTGAGTTGTAGTTCGAGGACATGACAAAGCCGTAGGCGCCCGCACATTCGATCACTAGGTAGTCGCCGACGCTCGCAACAGGCAGTGTTCGCTTGGCGACGAAGCCGCCTTCCTCTTGCGTGAAGATGTCGCCCGACTCGCACAGCGGTCCGCCAACGACGACGTCTTGCGTCCCACGTTCCAGCGAGCCTGTTGCTGGCGCGATGGAAATTGGATGGTACGAGCCGTACATGATTGGGCGGGCCAAGTTGTTAAATCCTGCATCGACAACATAAAACGTGTTTCCACCCATCTTCTTGATCGCGCGAATCTCGGCGATCAGATAACCGCTTTCGGCTGATAAGTATCGACCAGGCTCGATTTCCAGTGAAATCTTGTGGCCAAAACTTTCTTCGAGTCGCTTGCGGGTCGCGTCCCACAGACCAAAGTACTGCTCGATGTCGACGTAGGAATCTTGCTGTTTGTAGACCGTTGGCAGTCCTCCACCGGCGCTGATGCTTGTCACCGTACGCCCTACGTTTAGCGCGAGCTTTTCCATCGCGCCACAGACCTGTGCTAGGTGCTCCAGGTCTGTGCCTGATCCAATGTGCATGTGCAGTCCGGAAACGCCCAGGCCGTATTGGTCGGCTCGACGTAAGCACTCGTCAATCTGCTCGTGCCAGATGCCATGCTTAGACTGCTCGCCGCCGGTGTTTGTCTTTTGGCTGTGTCCGTGGCCAAATCCGGGATTCACTCGCAGCGTAATGTTCCGCCCGGGAGCAACATCACCCAGTTGATTGATCATATCGGGCGAACCGCAATTCACGTGAATATCATGCTCGACCACCAGCGCGAGAGCGTCGTGGTCAAAGATATCGGCCGTAAATACGATCGTCGGCGGGTCGCCACCGGGCTTATAACCGGCTGCAAAAGCTCGGTGGATCTCGCCTGCGCTCACGGCATCGACCAAACCCCCGTTACGTCGGACGAGGTCAAGAATCGCGATATTTGAGTTTGCCTTTTGGGCATATCGGATTGCGTCGAAGGCGCTCAGGTCTTGAATGCGTTCGATAACCTTTGCCGCGTCGTAGACGTACGTTGGCGTCCCGAATTCCTTTGCCAGCTCAGTGACTGAAATACCAGCAATTTCCGTTCGTAACGTCGAGAATTCGCTAATCGCAGGCATGATAAATTGGACCTCTTTCTACGGCCGTGATCGAGACTAGGTGTGAATCAGCACGGTAGCCAATGGAAACTTTCCAGAGAAGTCCCCTCGTTGATTGACGTCCGGCGATAAGCAACAAAACTTCCGAAGTCTCGGACGACTTCGGAAGTTCGTGTGATCTAGCGAGCAAGTTCAACAGGGGGCAGTCTGATGGACCTGCAAGACCTAAAAAGGATCGCGTTCTTGAGCATTTTTCATCTTGGCTGCTTGACCGATCAATTGCAGTACGCCCTCTTCAACTTCGAGACGATAAGCAACCCCACGCTCAATCGCTTTCGAGGAAATCGCAATGTGATCCTTGCCTTGACCATTCTTCAGCGCTTCGGCGAGTCCAGCCACGATCGGATCGTCATCGACGGACGCGGCAAACGCCATTATTGGTGCCAATGAGACATTAAGTGTCATTGGCGAGCTCTCATTTGTTCCTGCGGAAGATCCGTCGATCACCTGCTTCAGCAAGGCAATCGAGTCGTTGCCGAAAGCAACATAGACGCTGGTCGCACCGGTTCCCACGACGGTCAGCATCTTCTCACCGAGGATATTGCGCGCTTCTTCCTCTCGAGCTGGGACCGGGACCGTGATCGTATGCAGCGACACGCCAGCATGTATCTCGGCATCGAATTTCACTTCGACTCCTGGGTTGTCTTTGGATTGCCGCGCCAGCTCGACCATTCGCTTCAGATCGGTTTCGACCGACTTGCCGTCAGCCACCAAACCGCCTGCAACGAAATTGATGTCCTTTGGCGCGAGACGCAACGCAGCTCCGCCGTTGAGTTTGCCGTTCTGGACTGTCTTTTGAAGCACGTCCATCAACGATCCGACAATCTCCTTCGCAGTTGCGCGAGCTTCGTCGCTGGGTAGATCGTCATCTTTGTCAATCTCTTGCAACGCTTTTTCGCGAGCCTTTTTCAACATGAGAATTGTTTTCTCAATATCTTCTTGTAGGACTGGTGCCGTAAAGTGGAAGGTCGCCGCAGCATCGGGCACCAGGAATCCGGCGAAGTCCGACTTCAACTCGACGGCGTATTTGAATTCTTCAGCAAGCGTCGTACCGGCGAGTGCCGTCGTGCTAACGTCGAGGTATGTCTTTCCCGCTCTCTTGTCGGTGCCCCAAGCCAGCGTCAACTGATCTGCCTCGTCCGCAAAGCGAACGATCTCCTCGATGACGCGACCGCCGAACTCCTTTTGCGCGACTCGCTTGTCTTCATCGTCTTCATTAGCGACAGTCCGCTCGAATCCTTCCTTGATCTCTGAAAGAAACATCTGCCGCAACTCTTGGGGAACGCTTTGCACATTTGCGCGAATCCCGATGTCGTATGTCTCGTACATCCCTTCGAGTAACCGTGTCGGATCGTCCGGCACATTGCCAAGGTTCGCCAGTTGATCGCTGGCAAAGATCCATCCCTCCTGTTCCTTCAAAAATATCTCGCGTTGCAGCGCCAGCTTTTTGACGCCATCGCCTACGTCTTGCAGCTCACCAACCATCTCTTCGATCTTGGTCGTCACGGTATTGAAGTCGTCCACCGGCAGGAAGACAACCGCCGTCGGCTGAGGTGCAAACGCGATGTAGGCGCCCGCTGGGCGTGTTGTGTCAAGACCTTCGATGTACTGGCCCGACATAATCGTGATAATCGCGCCGACCTCCGGAGAACCCGCGACTCGCGTCAAATAGCCGACGTTGCCCATTAGGTTGTCAACACTTGCGATGGAGACAACGACCGCCGGCTTTTGGGACTCTTGAGACGTAGCGACAGACGGCAGTACTGTGATCAATAGCGCCAAGCCACAATTCGTTAAGTGCGAAACGTAATTCTTCACGATGAGTAACTCCTGACAGCGTAGAGAATAGTTTTCAGTTGCATGCAGTTTCACCTCGCGAGACTGCACGCACTAGATCGATCGAAGAGCGGCACCCACTGGAAAGGGCAGAGGGTCGGTGTTGCGGGGATTATACCTGGTCCCCAAGCACTCAAGTTTCGTAATGTGCGAAATTGCGCGACACTTGATCCGGTCGCCATATTAAGAAAGTCCGCGCGCAAGGGAAGTGCAATATTAGTGGCAGAGATGATGAGAGGAACTCGACGCGGCAGGCGGGAAACACAACCGACTCGCTACCGTTCCCGGTAGACGATGCGTCCTTTAGCCAAATCGTAAGGCGAGAGTTCAACCCGGACCTTGTCGCCCGGAACAATACGGATGAAATTCTTGCGCATCTTGCCAGCGACATGCGCCATCACCAAAGTGCCCGTGTCCAATTGAACGCGAAACCGCGTATTGGCGAGGGCCTGTGTTACCGTACCTTCTACTTCTAACGCTTCTTCTCTAGCCATGCACACCTCCAAGCGGGACACCGATACCAGAAAACCGGTCCCGTATACTAGGTGCGGAGCACTGTTTACGTCAAGAGAGGCGATCTAAGTTTCGTGACCGGATCGCGATAAAGGTTGTTGGGGCTCCCGGGGTTGGCCTGGTGAATCGGCGTTTTAAATCGGTGCTAAGCTGTCGACGATAAGAATAGATACGATGTCGTCACGAAATCTAAACGCGTAGTGCCAAGTCTTCGTGTAGGAAGCAGTTGCACCGCTGGGGCTCCACGTAATGTGGTCTTTACAGCACTTGCTGATGCCACGACTGGCACGTTTCACAGCTGTTACCTGGGTAAGGTGCCCCCCATTCAGTCAGGTAGTCCTTGCGGCAGGCAGAGGGTGTAATTCCCGAGAGACAGAAGAGTTGTCCATCAAGACTTGTCGCCGCCGTGTTTTGTGTGCAGTCTGCCTCGGTGCCCGAAGAGGTGTTCTTCGAGTTTGATGCTTGGAAACGAAGTGTCGACAAACAGCCGCGCGGCGGGCGACAAAGCTCTTCCCTTTCGAGTGACGAGGCCGTAGCTTCGACTGGGAAAGTAATTTCCCAAAGCAACGGTGTGAAGTTTTTCTTTGCCTGACAAACAATGGCTCATCACGATCGAGATGCCAAGCCCTAGCTCAACATAGGTGACAATCACGTCGTAGCCGCCAACCTCCAGTTTCACTTCATGTTGCAGAGAGTGCTCAGCGAAAACCATCTCAACAAAACGGAAGGTACTCTGACTGCGTGGAGGCAGTATCAGAGGGTACTCTGCGATATCTTTCAGCGTAATTCGTTTGCGTTTCGCGAGCGGGTGATCTCGGGATGTAATCAGAACGGGATCGTAGGTAATGATGGGATAGAAGCGGATGTCCGATGGCGTATCCAGCATTGGGCCGACGGCAAAATCCACGTCCCCGGACCTTAGTAGTTCAAGTCCCGCTTTTCCAGTTACATTGTGCAGACGCAAGTCGATCTGAGGATGCTCACGTACGAATGCTTTTACATAGGGTGGGAGGATATACTGTAAGGTCGATCCACCGGCAGCGATGCTAACCGCGCCATGGGTCACTGAATCTCGTTGACTTCGAAACGCTTCGTCGAGTCCTTCGACGCCATCGACCAGCGGCATAGCAAGATCAAGCAGTATCTCGCCTTCACGAGTCAGCCGAATGCGAGGTCCGCGACGCTCGAACAATTGTGTCCCGAGTTCTTGCTCCAATGCTTGAATTTGGAGAGAGACTGAGGGTTGGCTCAACTCCAACTCGGCAGCCGCGCGCGTAATGCTACGAGACCTGGCTGCATAAACAAATCCACGGAGTTGTTGCATTCGATTCTGCTGATATCGCACACTTCACTTCCATTCGATGGAGGATTTGGCCGCAGGATGTAACGGGCTCTCGCCGTCTCCTATTATTAACGTAGTCAATGTTACGTATTGAATAAATTGCTGTTTTCAATGAAGAAAAGCCGGGTACTCTTGTTGTAGACATAGAAGCCAAGTCCGCAATCAGGCCACCCACCTGCTTGTTTCACCACCGGAGAAAGCAGAATGATTCGTCCTAACCCCAACATACTGCCCAGTGATTGGCAGACGCCGGAGGAACTGTCCAAGGTCGCTGCTGCACGCGTCCGAGCGGGTCTTTCGCCGCCTGCGGAGATCTATCAAATTCAATATCGGTCCCGAATCGACTGGTCTGAATTTCCCGAATGGGCACGACCGCTCGACCCAGAAGCGTTTGATGGTTGCTGCCACGAAGGGTAGTTCGATCATTCGGACATGCGGATGCGTCAACTAATTCGACACGTCGATCATGCTTCCGCGTGTTCAACGAAAACCCGCAACAAATCTGTCTCGGTGATGATGCCTACCAGCTGGTCACCCTCGGTAACCGGTAAAGCTCCAATTTTGAAATTCAGCATCCGGCATGTGGCTTGGACAAGCGACGCGTCGCCGTTGGTCGTTTCGACTTTGTAGCTCATCGCATCTTTCAGTGTGTAGTGGTACGGCATTTCCAGATTAGGTTCATCTCTTGCAAGATTTACCGCGATTTCTTTGCCGTACGAACGTCGGAGATCTCGTTCCGAGATCAGCCCTACGAGCTTGCCTTCGTCAACGATCGGAAGGTGCCGAATCTGTTTCTCTTTCATCAAATGAAAAGATGGCATCACATGATCGGACGGAGACGCGGTGACTACGTCCTGCGACATACACTCGAACACTTTCAACTCCCGCCACGCGCGCGAAGCGGAAATCGATGACTCCCCCACGCAGCATCGCAAGACATCAGTTTCCGTAACGATATTAATCAGCCGGCCTTGTTCTTCGATGGGAATCGCACTGAACCGCTTATCGAGCATTAGTCGCGCTGCACTCTCAATCTTGTCTTCTCTGGAGAGCACAGTAACCGGCGACGACATAAGTTCAGCGACTCGCTTTTTGCCGACTACCGTTGACTCATGCATCAACGACTTCCACGCACCGATCCAGGACACGATAATTAGCAGATCGCGATCCGATACGATGCCGACGACGCGTTCATCTTCGACAATCGGTAAATGGCGAATGTCGTGTTCCACCATCAGTGTAAAAGCACGGGAAACGGAATCTGACGGAGCGAGAGTGATGACCTGCTTGTGATCGATTTCGGCGAGCTTCATTTATTATCTCCTCCGAGAAACTCGGACCACATAAAATTCCCAGTCCACACTTTTCGCGATCCGTCGCGGCAGGAAAGTTAGATTTTTCCCGACCGGATTCTATCACATCGGATACGTGGTTTCGACATATGCGTCAGCGCCGAGAGAAGGGTGGATGAACCTCGAACCGATCGAATCAAATTGGAAGTTCAGTCGGCCAGCAGGAATGCATATTTCCAGACGGGATTACCACAACAACGACAAATGTCTTCGTTATCAAGCACGCGTCCGTGGCATTCGTGACAGTCGGCAATGGCCGGCAGCAAGTTGGTCTGCTCGGCACGCAACTCTCGACCACGAATGGGGTCCCCCAAGGCGACAGCGGTCAAAATGCGAATAGCTCGCGGAAACAGACGAAAAAGAACGAGCGGGGCGCGTGCGCTCTCCGGCACTGCATGTTGCAGCGCGGAGACGAACTTTAGTCTGCGTTCTTCATTCGTATCGCTGCGATAGTACGCGACACGCTTTTCGGCAAGTGACTTACTTTCTTCGCCGAGCCTTAAGCGAAACATCCAGTTCAAAAACCACTCACTATCGTCCTCGATATAGCCACTCTCCCGCGCTTCATCGTCGGCGACGATGCACGTGTAAGCCTCAATTTCGACTTTAGCGACCTGCTCCTGCCTTTGCAGTTTAGATAAGGAGGCGCCAATCATGGAATCAGCACCGTAGTTCCGCTCGACATCATCGCGAACGCGAGCCAGCATGCTGTTCCGTAAATGCGTCAAGCCAACGGAAAGGCTATCGACGATGGATTGAGAATCAAGTGAAGGGCAGTGTTTGCTGAGTTCCTCTGCCGCCAAGTCCTGTCGCTCGGATCGCTGTTTCGTTGACATAGTTCAAAGTCCTCCCACCGTGAACCGTTATTGACCGCAAATCCCATGCCGACGGCAGTAGTGACCTGCGCTACTCACGCTTATATACGAGCCCAGCGTGCGATAGAATTCTCGCCTGCGAAGCGGTTCAACGCAGCGCTTGCGCACTCTATCTGTATTCCGCATGACAGTGCAACTGGGACAAATCAACGGTCGCACCCGATCGTACCCGCTTCCCGAAAAACGATTCCCATCGGATTCGCTACGGCAAAAAAGCAGTCTCACAAATTGCACGCGTGCAATACAGCACAGTTAATGCACACACCTGCTAGCGGATTATGCACACTGCGTTCGCACGCGCGAAGCATCCTGACAAGCGTTCGGCGTAAGGAACTGCAACTCAAATCCATCTAAATGGCGACTCGCAACTGACCGCCGTGGCACTTTAACACATGATGGGACTTATCAACGAAAACGCGGCTCCATCATTTCGCTATTCATTCGCCGCCATATCCGTTCTAACTCGACGACTTTCTCGGGTAACTTGGTTGCTAGATCATGAGTCTCACCCATGTCGAGAGCGATATCATAAAGCTCCCACTTTGGACGGTTGAGGTTGCCGTGCATGTTGAGAAGCTTCAAATCGCCGTATCGCAACGCGGTCTTCGAACCTTGACGCCAAAAGAATGTCTCGTGTGGAGCTTCGGTTCGCTCGCCTTTAAGAAAGGGGAGAAGATTCACACCATCGGTGGTTTGAGAATTCGGCGCACCGGAGAGTGTCGCTGCGGTCGCGAACATATCGACGGAGACGATTGGTTTCTCGAAAACTCGCCCCGCTGGGATTTGTCCCTTCCATTGTGCGAGAAAGGGGACTCTGAGGCCCCCTTCGTACATCTGTCCCTTCTCGCCGCGAAGTGGAAGATTGCTTGACGTCAGTTCGCGAGTTGGCCCGCCGTTGTCGCTCAGAAAGAAAATAAGCGTTTTCTTTTCAAGCTGCTTCTCACGAACTTTGTCGAGGACTGCCCCTACGCTGTCGTCGAGATTCGACAGCATCGCTGCGAAAATACGCCGATGAATATCTTCAAAATGTGAAAACCGCCGCATATATTCGTCCGCTCCCTGCAGCGGACTATGCACGGCATTGTAGGCGAGATAGAGAAAGAATGGCTTGTTGGCGTGCCGGTCCACAAAATCCACGGCCTCGCGAGTAAAAGCATCGGTGAGGTACTCATGCTCAATCACCGGTTGCCCGCTCCGAATAATTGGATTGTTTGCGTCGTAGTCGGGTTCATCGTGGCCCATGTGCGTGGTGTAGATCAATTGATCGCTCAACCAACGTCCCAGACCGCCGCCCGGAAGCGTTCTTCTTCGCAACATTGTTGTGACACCATCATAAGGTGGTGGGACAAAGTAGTGTCCCTCGTGCATGAAGCCGAAGAATTCATCGAAGCCGTGGCGATGGGGGTGATAGTCTGCCGCCCCACCAAGATGCCACTTGCCGATCAACCCCGTCGTGTATCCCTGATCGTGTAGCAACTCGGCGATTGTCCTCTCGTCTGGCGGCAAGCCCGTGCCCGGGTCCTCGTTGCGTGCGCCGATAGGATTGAACTCGTAGCCGAATCGCGTGGGAATCCTTCCCGTCAAGAAACCGGCCCGCGATGGGCTGCAATTCGGTGCCGTCACATATCCCTGTGTGAAACGCGTGCCGTGGGCAGCAATCGAGTCGATATGAGGAGTTGGGATTTGTGAGTTCCCTTGACAACCGAGTTCTCCGTAACCCAGATCATCAGCGACCAGCAAGATGATATTTGGTTGTTCGCCAGAGACGACTTCGACGGCGCAAAGCAAACACGCCAGGGTAGCCATCCAGACAGAAACTCGCCGACAGTTATGGAGGGGTGTCATCCGAAAAAGCATGACTTAAGAGCTCATCATCCAGCGTGCGATTTCAGTTTTTCTAATTTTGCTTCCCTTTTCGACGCTTCTTGTCGGCGTTCTTTGCGGGTTCGGAAAGACCGGCGTCAAAGTTCGCCTCGAAGTCCGGAATCATTGATTCGGCCTGACGACCCATCTCGGCGAAACTCTCCTGACGTTCGCGTATTCGTGCTTCTTCCGCAGCACGACGTTTTGATTCGCTACTTCCACCAAAAAAGGCAAACCCGATCGCGGCGATCAACAGCACACCGCCAGATACATAACTAAGCAACAAACTTGGGGAAGCTTGATGCTTGCGTTGCTTATTCAGGTTTGAAGGCCTCGCCGCAGGCTCCGGTCGCGCGTCGGTTGAGATTGTCAGACGATTTGCAGCAGGTCGACGAATGACCGCAGGCTTGGCTACTGGCGGAGGATTGACATTGATTGCAAATGCGGGTGGTATCGGCGGCTCTTGCACTGGCACACTTGCGCCCTCCGGCGGGCAAATCGCTTGTGCCAATTCCAGTTTCAACTTTTGGTCGTACGCGAGTTTCTGAGTGTCATCGAGCAGGCAGAGTCGCGCCACGGCAATCTCGTTCAATAATTTCTGGGAATCCTTCGCCTGCGCCCCTGTGGCAACGTCTTGCAAAAAGGCGACAATTCGATCCACAGCAGCGTCGATCACTTCGGGGTCGGACTCATATAGATCGAGCGACAATAACCGATAGTAATTCGGCGGTTGATGCTGAGGCGAGATGCCCAGCCACTTATGGTACGGATCAAAGTCGGACATAAACTCTGTTTGACGACGCGAATTGAAATGAAGGACGACTGGGCGGCAAGTCTGTCCAGCCCAGCTACATCAGCCTAACCGATCCCCTTCAGAAAATCATCCAGCGCTGCGTCACCCGTCGCTCCCTGTGGCAGCGAGCCATCGGACTCCGTCATGCCAGGATCGACTTGTTGGTTGGCATGGTCATCACTGACCTCCAATTCGCCGTCAATGTCATCAAACAGGCCTTCAATTTCGTCGACGTCGACCGGTTCTTCCGGGGCGAGTTCTTCTTCGATTACGAATCCCTTTGCAAGTTGCGTTGCCCACGAGTCAAACTTTTTCGTGGACATGCCAACAGCACGCTCAATAATGGTCTGCGCGTCGTGGGATGAGTTTGGTAATTCAGCGCGAACGGCAAGCCGCCCACTGGTGGCATACTCGAAGATAACTTTCACCGGTGTGCCCGGAGGAAGTTGTGGAGGTAACCCGCGTACGACGCACTTGCCGATTGGCGTAGCGCCTTGCCCCGCGTCCGTTCCGCCTTCGACAACTCGCACTGCAACACTCTTCTGATTTTCCTTCGCCGTCTTGAAGAGACTCGCTTTCTTACACGGAAGCGAAGAGTTTCGGGGAATCATGACATGGCGCCGTGGACGCTTTGTGGCCGAGTCCACGCCCATCACGCCCAAATCATGTGGAGAGACATTTTTAACTACGAATGATTGCTTCACACCCGTGCCTCCTGCGAGCAGCACTCCTGCATAAAGTGCTGCGCCGTGCGCAACGGCTTCGTCGGGCGAGAGCGTTCGATCGACCTTTAACCCAGACTCCTGTTCGAGCATTGATTGGACCATTGGCATACGAGTCGATCCGCCGACCAGCAATAATCTTGTGAGATCAGGCCACACGACTTGAGCATCTTTCAACAATCTCTTGACGGTCATGCGAGTTCGATCGAGCAGCCCCGCCGTTCGTTGCTCGAACGCCTTGCGTGTCAGGTTCAACTGCACTTTGTTACCAGCGTGCGCGAAGCGAATTGTCGCTTCGTCACGAGCCGTCAACGCGTGCTTGACGCGAATCGCTTCGTCGATCAGCGACTCCGAGACCGATTCGTCCTTGCGAAGATTGATGCCGTGCTCGTCTTGAAATCGCTCGATAACGAATTCGGCAATGCTTTGATCCCAATCGATGCCGCCCAAGTGTACATCACCCGCAGTCGCGATTGCGTTAAACTTGCGTCCCACAATCTCCATCAGCGTCACGTCAAATGTTCCACCGCCAAGATCGTAGACCAACACAACTTCTCGTTTATGCGATTCGCCCGTTGCCGACAGAAACCCCTGCTGCACTCCATAGGCAATCGCCGCAGCCGTCGGCTCGTTGATGATATCGAGTACTTCGATGCCCGCGAGTCGCCCGGCATCTTGCGTGGCTTTTCGCCGCGGTTCGTTGAAATACGCTGGAACCGTGATCACCGCTTTTGCGAACTTTCCGATTCGAAGTTCGGCGTCGTGTTTAAGTTTCTTCAGGATCAGGGCTTGGATGACTTCGGGCGGAATTTGATTCCCCAGGATTGGGCGGTGGTAAAAGCCCTCACCCATGTCGCGTTTCGCAAATCGGGCCACTCTTTGTGGATCAAATTCAGCGGCTTTAATTGCCTCGCGGCCAATGACAGTGCATCGCTTGTCAAAGTAGACAACACTTGGCGTTGTCAGTTCACCTTCGTCGTTGCTAAGTGTGATGGGTTTACCATCGCGATCCAAATGAGCAACGACGGAGTAGGTTGTACCAAGGTCGATACCAACCGCTGGCGTGGATGCTTGGCCCATGTACGAACTCAGAGTTTTTGGATTCGCGTGATGTGTGTGCCCATTATTTCACGATCGTTTGGAATTCGCCAGCCTCCGACAGCGAGTGCCTCACCAGTAACCGGGCCCCCAGATCGCGGCGAACTATCTCCTGACCAGCTCTTCTGTAAAACGCTACCTCTCCCACCGCTTGATCTGCGGCGAGATGCGATGGCAAGCCGCAACTCCCACATGTTAAGATGGAAACCATCATGCCAGATGTTGAACAGAACGAAGCTCGTGATTCGAAGTGCGCAAGGCGTCCGCGCGTTGGTCGATTCAGCACCGCGCTGCTCATTGCCGTATTGACTGGAAGTCTTGCCGGCTTTGCGCGAGCCGCTGACGGCAAGCCCGTCGACTATTTGCGAGACGTAGAGCCTATTCTTCGTCAGCACTGTCTCGAATGTCACGGTCCTGCAAAGCAAGAAAGCGATTTTCGCGTCGATGTTCGCGCAAAGCTGCTGCAAGGCGGAGACTTTGCAGAACCAGCCATCATTCCTGCGCAGAGCGAGGCAAGTCCACTGATCCGATTCATTCGAGGTGATGATCCGGATGTGGTAATGCCGCCCGAAGGAGATCGACTATCCGCCGCCGAGATCGAGGTGTTGCGATCCTGGATCGACCAAGGCGTAAAAATGCCGGATCGCGAGGATGCAAGGATCACGTCGGATCATTGGTCGCTTCAACCGGTCAATGCACCCAAAGTTCCTTCCAATGATCAACTGCCGCAGACGAATCCGGTCGATGCCTTCGTCCGTGCCAAGTTGGCTGAGGCCGGACTCAAGATGTCTCCGGAGGCTACACGCCCAACATTGATTCGGCGCATCTATTTAGTCATGCATGGTCTGCCGCCAACCCCGGCCCAACTCGTAGAGTTCGTCACCGACAAACGCCCCGAGGCGTATGAGGCGTTGGTGGAACGAGTGCTCGAGAGTCCGCACTACGGGGAACGATGGACGCAACATTGGCTTGATCTCGTTCGCTTTGGCGAGACGCATGGCTTCGAGACGAATCGCGAGCGACCGAACGCCTGGCGCTATCGAGACTACGTCATCCAAGCGTTGAACGAGGACAAACCGTACGACGAGTTTATCAAGGAACAGATCGCGGGCGATGCGTTCGGCGTCGACGTGGCAACCGGATTCTTGGTGGCGGGGCCTCATGATCTTGTCAAAGGTCAGGATCCGATGCTCGCGATGATGCAACGCCAAGATGAGCTGGCCGACATGATCAATACAACAGGAACTGCTCTCCTGGGGATGACGTTGGGTTGCGCTCGTTGTCACAGCCACAAGTTTGATCCGATCACCCAACGCGACTATTACTCGATTCAAGCCATCTTCGCCGGCGTGCAACATGCAGACCGACCACTCGCACCCTCGAAGCAAAGAGCCGCGGCGTTGGCTACGGCGGAGCAGCGAGTCGCGTCATTGCGCGAACAATTCCACAACTGGATGTCCGAGCATGGCTATCGGCCGGCCGTCGCTTCGACTCTAAACGTCGAAAAGTTCCCGGCCGTGCCGGCTCGCTACATTCGATTTACGATCGAAGCAACAACTTCCGCGCAGCCCTGCATTGACGAGTTTGAGGTCTTCTCGGATGGCAAGAATGTCGCGTTGGCCGAACTCGGCGCGAAAGCAACTTGTTCTAGCGAATTGCCGGGGTATGACATCCACAAGCTGGAACATATCAACGACGGTAAGTATGGCAACGGCCATAGCTGGATTTCGAACGAATCAGGCGCAGGCTGGATACAGATCGAACTGCCGATGAGCGCGGCGATCGATCACATCGAATGGGCGCGTGATCGCGAAGGGCGATACAAAGACCGGCTGGCGACCAAATACAAAATCGAAGTAGCCGTTGAATTGGGGCAGTGGACGACCGTCTGCTCCTCAGACGATCGTCTGCCCCATTCCAAGGACGCCTCAATCGATGCAGTTCGCTTTGATGCCTTGCCCGCTGAGATAGCCGCAGAAGGTGCTCGAATTTTTGGTGACCTTCGCAGCGCGAAGCAAGAACAGGACCGACTGGCCAAGGGCGAGATGGTGTATGCCGGTACCTTCATGCAGCCGGGGCCGACGCATAGGCTCTATCGTGGCGAGCCCAATCAGCCACGAGAGGAAGTTACGCCCGACGCGCTCGAGTTGTTCGGTTCGTTAGGTTTGCAGCGGGGCACCCCGGAGCAGCAGCGCCGCGTGGCATTCGCCAATTGGATCGCCAATTCCAACAATCCGCTGACCGCCCGTGTCATGGTCAACCGAATTTGGCAACATCACTTTGGCACTGGGATCGTCGACACACCAAGCGACTTTGGCGCGAACGGGACGCGCCCTTCACACCCAGAACTGCTCGATTGGTTGGCCGCCGAGTTCACGGATAACGGGTGGTCGATCAAGCATATGCATCGACTCATCTTGTTGTCCGACACCTTTCGCCAGGCAAGTGTACCGAACGAGCAAGCCATGAACGTCGATGCCGGTTCCCGATTGCTGTGGAGATTTCCTTCGCGCCGCCTCGAAGCGGAGGCGATTCGAGATTGTGTGCTCGCTGTTAGTGGAGTTCTCGACTCGCGGATGGGCGGACCGGGATTCAGTGGTTTTGAAGTCGAGATGGAAAACGTCAGGCACTATCATCCTAAGAAGAGCTTTGGGCCAGAAGACTGGCGTCGCATGGTCTATATGACAAAAGTCCGACAGGAACGCGACGCGGTTTTCGGGGCATTCGATTGTCCCGATCTCAGTCAAGTCATGCCGAAACGCAGTCGTTCGACAACGCCGTTGCAAGCACTGAACTTATTTAACAGTGGCTTCATGCTGCAACAGGCTGAGCTAATGGCGAAGCGGATTAGCGATGAAGCCACCTCTCCTGAGGAGCAAATCCGATTGGCATTTGTATTGTGCTTTGCTCGCGATCCGAATTTGAACGAAACAACCGAAGCAAGAACATTTACAGCCGAACAAGGATTGGTTGCAATGTGTCGAGCGCTACTGAATTCAAACGAATTCCTTTTTATTCCCTAACTGAATAAACCACGCAGTTCACAGAGGATACGGAGAACAGAAGCTCTGTGACCTCGGCGCGCTCCGTGGTTGTTGGTTGCTGGTGTAGTTCATGAACGAGTCAAACTTTAGTGGCCGACACCTTCTAGGACGCCGATCGTTTCTGAACGATATGGGTTTCGGTTTAAGTAGCATCGCGCTTGCGCAACTGTTAAGCAGTGATGGCTTGTTGGCTGCCGACAAGAAACCGCTTCGTCCAGCGATTGATCCAGCGAATCCAAATGCTCCGCGTGATCCGCACTTTGCGGCGCGAGCCAAGAACGTGCTCGTGATTTTTTGTTCGGGTGCTTGCAGTCAAGTCGATACATTCGATTACAAGCCGGAGTTGATCGCGCGACATGGACAACCCATGCCGGGCGGCGACCAACTGGTCACGTTCCAGGGCCAGCAAGGCAACTTGACGAAGAGCCCATGGGAATTCAAACCTCGCGGCGAGTCGGGCAAGATGGTCTCTGAGTTGGTGCCGCACTTGGCCGAGCTTGCGGACGATATGTGTTTTATCCACTCGCTCACCAGCAAGACAAACACGCACGGTCCAGGCGAGAACTTCATGTCGACGGGCTTCACGTTGGATGGCTTTCCCAGCATTGGAGCGTGGGTGACGTATGCACTTGGGAGCGAGAATCAGGATCTACCGGCCTTTGTGGCGATTCCCGATCCGCGCGGCACTCCGCAGTCAAGTGTCAACAATTGGGGCCCGGGCTTTTTGCCAGCAGCATTTCAAGGCACGGACTTCAATGCCGCCAAACCGATTCGCAATCTGTCTCGACCGGCAAGTATCTCCCGCGAAACGGACGTCGCTACGCGTGACTTTTTGAAGCGATTGAATGATCGTCACTTGGAGCGGTTTCCCGGCGATACAGAACTCGCCGCACGCATCTCCAGTTACGAACTCGCCGCGCGAATGCAACTGAGTGTTCCCGAAGTCAGTGATATTTCGACCGAACCAGCACACGTTTTGAAGATGTACGGCGCGGATGACACCGAGAACCCACTGAAGGCCTCGTTCGCTCGCAATTGTATTTTGGCTCGACGCTTGATCGAGAAAGGCGTTCGTTGTGTCCAACTGTTCAATGGCTCGTACCAAACAGGCGGTGAAGGAACCAGCAATTGGGACGGACACAAAGTGTTGCAGCAACAATACAGCAAGCACGGCCCGGTTCTCGATCAACCCGCGGCCGCTTTACTCGGGGACTTGAAACAACGCGGGTTGTTAAGCGAAACGCTCGTGGTGTGGTGTACGGAGTTCGGTCGCATGCCCACTTTCCAAAAGGGAGCCAGTGGCCGCGATCACAATCCATCAGGCTTTACGTCTTGGATGGCAGGTGCGGGAGTGAGATCACCTTTCAGCTACGGGGCCACCGACGAATTCAGCTACAAAGCTGTGGAAGACGTTAGCACTGTTTACGACTTGCACGCTACGATCCTGCACTTGCTTGGCCTCGATCACGAGCGATTGACGTTTTACCATAACGGAATCGAACGTCGGCTGACGGATGTGCATGGCCATGTGATCAAGGACTTGCTTGCTTGACGCGACGCGGAGAGTGAAACTTCTCAGGGATAGCGTTTCATGACGCCCGATAATTGCCCAGCAGAAGACGTCCTACGCGAATTCTCCGCGGGCATCTTGAGTAGCGACGCCAAGGCTTCAATTGCCGGACACGTAGATTCGTGCACAAATTGCCAGTCCAAGGTGACCAATTTTCGGCTGGCCGGAACGGCTGTGTCGACATCCGAATCGTCACCTTCAATTTCTAACGCCACGGTTGATTTTGGTGAGACCTTTGATTTCGAGCCGACGGTTTTGAGCGAGCGGCAGGTTGGTGAGCTTGGTGAGATCGATCAAACGATTGATAGCAAAGGGTCACGAGTCGCGATTAGTGGTGAGGGTTCGGGCTTTGCTGAGCTGAATAGTTTGTTGGAGGCGAAGCGTGGACAAACGGCTCCGTTTCAAGCCGAGCGCACTCTGGCACAGGGAGGCATGGGCGCGGTCTTGGTTGGGCAAGACAAAGCGTTGCAGCGGCGAATTGCCATCAAAGTGATGAAGCCAAAGATAGCGGAATCCGACGAGCATCGTGCGCGGTTTCTGGAAGAGGCTCAAATCACGGGCCAGCTCGAACATCCCAACATCGTGCCGATTCACGATCTTGGCAAGGATGCAGACGGAAACTTGTACTTCAGCATGAAGCTCGTCAAAGGCCAATCGCTTGGACAGATTCTGGCTGAGATGAAGCAAGGAGCCTCAAGCCGCTCGTTGACGGAGTTGCTAAACATTGTCTTGAAGATCGCGGATGCTTTGGCCTTCGCACATTCGAAGGGTGTCGTCCATCGTGATCTCAAGCCGGACAACATCATGGTCGGAGACTTCGGTGAAGTTCTCGTGATGGACTGGGGGCTGGCGAAGCTGCTTGGACGCGACGTGATGGTATCAAAGACTCGAAATGCGAGTGACTTGGCGGTCGACGAAGAAGCAGAAGACAGTATCAAAAGTGTTCGAGCTTCTCACGTTAGTTCGCAAACGGTAGATGGCACAATTCAAGGCACGCCAGCGTATATGCCTCCCGAACAAGCGCTTGGCAAGATCGACGAGATTGACCAGCGGTCGGACGTTTATTCTTTGGGTGCAATTCTGTACGAGATTCTCACGTTGGAGCGTCCCATCGAAGGCGAGAACATGTCGCAACTCTTGAAGAATGCGGCGCAAGGAAAGATTGTTCCACCCGAGAATCGCACGCCAGAGCGCTTTATTCCGGCTGAGTTATCCGCCGTCGTGATGAAGGCGATGCGACGCGATCGCAACGACCGATACCCAAGGGTGCAGGACTTTGAGACGGACATTCACTTGTTTCTCGAGGGCCGGGCTGTCTCGGCGAAAGAGGACTCGCTGCTTGAGTCTGCCATCAAGTTAATACGTCGCAACAAAGCGGTCAGCAGTGCCGTTGCCATCGCCGCAACAATCATCATGGCGTTGGCGTCTTTCTCCTATATTCGGATCAGCGGCGAGAGAGACCGGGCTGTGCAAGGGGAGTTGGCTGCCAGCAAAAGTGCAGAGCGAGCAACATTAAGTGAGCAGCGCGCTCTCGCCGGTGAAGCAAAGGCCATCGAAGCTCAGCGAAAACAGTGGGAATCGGCGATGTCGGCGGCAAAGCAGTTTGCTTTGCAAACGGTCGAACTTGCGAATGTAAATCAGTTCGATCCAGCGATGCGTCGAGCCGATGATGCTGAGATCGTAGCACCTGGCAGCCCGTGGCACGACTTTGCATTAGGCTCGATCGCAATGGCTCGCCGAGATTACGACGACGCTGTAAATCTATTTCGCAACGCCGAATCCAGACCCGATGGGAACCAGCCTGAGATCGCTGCCGCTTTAGCCGACGCGCTCGCTCGGCAAGGCAGCCTCACAGACGCTTTGGCCATCATTCCAAATCTAGAACAGGTCGATGATTGGCGTACGTTACTTGGTGCTGGTCGGGTGTTGTACTCGTCTGAAAAGTGGGAGGAGTGCCAGAGGCCTTTATCCCGTGCCATCAAATTGATGGAATTAGAGCAAGATAGGCCAAGCGACGATTTAGCCGAGGCCAAGCGTCTGCTGGAAGCCGCCCCAGCCCAGTTCGCATGCGTTGGATTCTATGAAGAAATTCGCCACCTACCTCTCGCACAGCAAGAGCAGCGAGTACTCGACAAGTTGGCCGAAATTCATCAACGAGAATTACCGTTCTTGGTGCTAACAAGAAATACCGATGGTCGAATCTTTTTTGGGTCGAGTGCTCGGAAGTTCGAATTGCGCCACCTCTATCCAATTAAAGGTCTGCCTATTCAAGATGCGAACCTTCATTCCTCATCAGTCTGGGATTTGTCGCCATTGCGAGGTATGCCTTTGGAGAGACTTGTCATTGGTGAATGTCGCGAAGTGACGAGTCTTGAGGCGATAGAAGATTCGACGTCTTTGGTTGAAGTGATCTGCGCTGGTACTGGAATCACAGAACTATCGTCTCTGCGAAAGCTACCGTTGAAGAAGCTAAACTGTTGGCAACTCCAACGCTCGTTGGACTTGACCCCGCTTCGTGACATGCCGCTGGAAGAGTTGCGGGCCACAACCTTCGACCTTGAACCACTCCGCGGCATGCCGTTAAAGCACTTGGACATTACAAACAGCAATGTTCAAAGTCTTGAGGCGTTACGAGGGATGAGTCTTGAGACTCTTGTCTGTAACGCCACGGCGGTTAGCGATTTATCGCCACTAGCAGATATGCCGTTGAGGGAACTTGATGTGTCGCTAACACAAGTTGCTGACTTATCACCAGTAAGGTCATGTCCGATCGCAAGGCTCGATTTAACGCGAACGCCCGTCAATGACATCAATCCGTTGGCAGGTTTGCCGCTGATACATCTTTACATGGCCGCGAGTAACGTCCACGACATTTCGCCAGTGCGCGGGATGCCTTTGAAGCATCTGGACGTCAGCTACACGAACGTAACCGACTTGTCTGCTCTAACTGGAGCAAAGCTTGAAACGCTTGATGTTATCGGATGTTTGATCAAGGACTACGCACCATTGACTACGTTGGCGGATCTTCAGTTGAACGACGCAACTTGGGCGTCATTCCTTGTAAATGAGCTGAGTGAGCGAGAGTTTCGCGAGAAGATGTTAAGTCTTGGAACAGAACGTAAGCAAAACCCAGAAGTAACGCTGAAGCACATCGTGCTTTTCATTGCGATGAAACGCTATGGCGACGATGGACCTCGTGCTGCGATCCCTGTGCTAGAGCAATACATTGAGCGGTGGGGAGCCTTGCCGCCGACGCGTGCTAAGCCCAAGTACATCGAGGAACAGCTCCAACACCTTCGTGACGAGTTGGTGGAACAGTCACGCCCATCTGACAACTAAGCCATAGTGGGCGACGTCCAATTATAGTTATGCTGAGGCGAAGAAATGTTGTGATGCCCGCGGCAAGCATTTCGATCCTAATTGAGGATTTGACGCCGTTGTCACATAAAATGGTCTGCCACATCATGGTGTGCGTTTGATGACAACCAGCCACTGTCCAGAAATGAGAGTTCTCGCTGCGTTTTGCGAGGGCAATTTGACTGGTGATTTAAGCGACTCGATTGCGCGACACGTTGGTGGTTGTGTCAAGTGCGAAGCTAAACTAGCGTCGCTTCAAGGCAAAGCGGCAGACGACTTGGTGTTGGATGTGACTGTAAACGTGCCTAGTAAGTCTGCATCGGAACAACCGCCTCGCCCCGTCGCCACGGTTGATTTTGGTGAGACCTTTGATTTCGAGCCGACGGTTTTGAGCGAGCGGCAGGTTGGTGAGCTTGGTGAGATCGATCAAACGATTGATAGCAAAGGGTCACGAGTCGCGATTAGTGGTGAGGGTTCGGGCTTTGCTGAGCTGAATAGTTTGTTGGAGGCGAAGCGTGGACAAACGGCTCCGTTTCAAGCCGAGCGCACTCTGGCACAGGGAGGCATGGGCGCGGTCTTGGTTGGGCAAGACAAAGCGTTGCAGCGGCGAATTGCCATCAAAGTGATGAAGCCAAAGATAGCGGAATCCGACGAGCATCGTGCGCGGTTTCTGGAAGAGGCTCAAATCACGGGCCAGCTCGAACATCCCAACATCGTGCCGATTCACGATCTTGGCAAGGATGCAGACGGAAACTTGTACTTCAGCATGAAGCTCGTCAAAGGCCAATCGCTTGGACAGATTCTGGCTGAGATGAAGCAAGGAGCCTCAAGCCGCTCGTTGACGGAGTTGCTAAACATTGTCTTGAAGATCGCGGATGCTTTGGCCTTCGCACATTCGAAGGGTGTCGTCCATCGTGATCTCAAGCCGGACAACATCATGGTCGGAGACTTCGGTGAAGTTCTCGTGATGGACTGGGGGCTGGCGAAGCTGCTTGGACGCGACGTGATGGTATCAAAGACTCGAAATGCGAGTGACTTGGCGGTCGACGAAGAAGCAGAAGACAGTATCAAAAGTGTTCGAGCTTCTCACGTTAGTTCGCAAACGGTAGATGGCACAATTCAAGGCACGCCAGCGTATATGCCTCCCGAACAAGCGCTTGGCAAGATCGACGAGATTGACCAGCGGTCGGACGTTTATTCTTTGGGTGCAATTCTGTACGAGATTCTCACGTTGGAGCGTCCCATCGAAGGCGAGAACATGTCGCAACTCTTGAAGAATGCGGCGCAAGGAAAGATTGTTCCACCCGAGAATCGCACGCCAGAGCGCTTTATTCCGGCTGAGTTATCCGCCGTCGTGATGAAGGCGATGCGACGCGATCGCAACGACCGATACCCAAGGGTGCAGGACTTTGAGACGGACATTCACTTGTTTCTCGAGGGCCGGGCTGTCTCGGCGAAAGAGGACTCGCTGCTTGAGTCTGCCATCAAGTTAATACGTCGCAACAAAGCGGTCAGCAGTGCCGTTGCCATCGCCGCAACAATCATCATGGCGTTGGCGTCTTTCTCCTATATTCGGATCAGCGGCGAGAGAGACCGGGCTGTTGATAGTGAAGCCGAGGCAGTTGAGGCTCAGAACCAACAGTGGCAAACGGCGATGGCTGCTTCGAAGCAGTTCGCGTTGCAAACGGTCGAGTTATCCAGCAGGAATCAGCTTGAACCGGCACAGCGGCGTGCAAAAGATGCTGCGATTGTTGCCCCAGAAGGTCCGTGGCAATACTTCGCTTCCGGTGCGATAGCGATGTCACGTGCCGACATCAGTGGTGCAATTGCGCAATACCGATTGGCGCTAGCCCAACGAGACGGTGAGCAGCCGGAGATCCGAGCGGCACTGGCCGAGGCACTTGCGAAGGACGGCAATCTTAACGAGGCGAGGGCGGTTTTGGCTGAGTTGGACAAGATTGAAGATTGGAGAATTCTGCTGAGCGCTGGGCGCGTTCAATACGAGGGTCGAGAATGGGACGCGTGTCAAGTGACCCTTACGAAGGCAATGGTGTTAATGGGGTTGGAGAATGATCGACCAAGTGCAAGCTATCGAGAAGCGAAACAACTATTGGATGCTGCGCCTGCTCAGAAAAAGTGCGAAGGTTTTCATGACGAGATCCGTCACTTGCCTTTCGCAGAACAGAAGCGACGAGTTCTGGAAAGACTTAGTGAAATCCATTCCGAGCAAATGCCGCCTCTCGAAATGAGCCGACCGACTGACGCTGAACTTTATTTCGGGTCGAGCGGATACAAGTACGAAATAACGCATCTGTATCCCGTGCGCGGTCTGCCGATTACTGAGTTAGATTTCAGGTCTTCTTCGGTGTGGGATCTTTCACCGCTCGTTGGCATGCCGCTTGAAACAGCCCATTTGAAAGAGTGTCATGAGCTCACCGATCTAACACCACTCAGCTTGATCCCAACATTGACGGAACTGGATTGTTCGGAAACAGGGGTGCGCGACATCTCGCCGCTGAGCTCACTGCAGTTAAAACGATTACGTTGCGTCCAGGATTCTGGGGCGACGTCCGGTGTTGTCGATGTCGAGCCACTCCGTGGTTTGCCACTTGAAGAACTGGACATCGTGACAAGTGATCTATCGCCGCTCAGTGGTATGCCGCTCAAGCACTTGAATGTTCGAACGAGCAATCTCACGAGCCTTGAACCCTTGCGTGGAGCACCACTCGAGTCGCTGTGGATCGACTACACTCCAATCAGTGATTTAGGGCCTCTGCAAGGAATGCCTTTGACCTACCTCAATTGTGCCAATACAGCCGTGACCGATCTGAGTGCTCTTGAAACTTGTCCGATCGAAACGCTCGTGCTGTCCGGTGATCGAATCACGGACTTGTCACCGTTGGCAAAGATGCCGTTGAAGGAACTCGATTTGACAGCCGTTCCGCTCGCGGATTTGGCTGCGTTGCGAGGCCGCTCCGTTCAACGCTTACATCTTGGCAAGTCAGCTGTGACGAACTTGACACCCCTACGAGAATTACCGCTAAAGCGTTTAGACGTCTCGATGACTCGTGTACATGACTTGTCGCCGTTGAGTGAGTTAGCCCTTGAACATCTCAACATTGAGTTCAGTGATGTGACTGACTTAAAGTCGATTCGAAACATGCCACTTGTGGAATTGCACCTTCAGGGGTGTTGGGTTGACGACTTCACGCCTCTTGCCACGCTATCGCACTTCGACAAACAGCCGCCACTTGCGATTTCATACTTGCGAGGTGAGATGGGCGACGGCGAATTTCGTGACAAGATGGTGAGTGATGGAAGTAGCCAGGGGCATGATCCAGACGGAACAACGCGATCCACGGTCATTTACATCGCGATGAAGCGGTACAGCGAATCCGGGCCTGCTGCGGCTCTTGAGCTGATGGAAAAGTATGCGGAGAAGTGGGGGACCACTCCGCTACCAGATGGCGACCCCGATTTCGTCACCAGATCACTAAAACGCCTTCGCGAAGAGTTGGCGAAACAGTCGCAAGGCGTGCCCGCCGAAACGTCGGCCCGGTAGCTTCCGGTTGCACTTTACGCGGACGAAGCTTTTTTACCGCGGATGGAACACGCAGCTCGATTCGAAGACGAATCGCCAAGCCGCAAGCTTTGCATTAAATGGAAATTGCACGGGTGGACGATGTTACATAGAATCAAAGCTTCCCACCTTATGCCCAATCCCACCAGGCACTCGAATCCATGTTGCAAATCACTAGCGGCTCGCACCAAAAGTTGTGTGACGGTTTCAATCGACGTCGATTTATTCAGCTCGGCACGTTGGGCCTTGGTGGAATGTCACTTGCCGAGCTGATGCGACGGGAAGCAAACGCTTCGACTGGCAAGCATTCGTCGAAACGATCTGTCATCTTGATCTGGCAGCACGGCGGGCCGAGCCAACTAGATACGTTCGACATGAAGCCCGATCAACCGTCCGAAGTTCGCGGCCCGTACGAATCGATCGCAACCTCGTTGCCGGGACTGCGCATCTGCGAGCTGATGCCCGAGCACGCCAAGGTCATGGATAAGTGTTCGGTGATCCGCAGCTTCACACATGGAAATGGTGATCATTGGGCAGCGGCTCATTGGCTGTTGACTGGGTACACGGGAGCTAACGGTTCCGACCGCATTCCTCGCAATCCATCCATGCAAGCGATCGCATCTCACCTGCTCGGTCCTAGACGCCCTGGCGTGCCGAGTGGCATAAACATCAACGACGGCGGCTTTGGCTTTCACGGTGGTGCGTACCTCGGGGTTGCACATAACCCGTTTCGAATTGGCGACTTCAGCTATGGCAATGAGGCAGGGCGATTGCCAACCGGCAGCGACGAAAGTTTCAAATTGGTCGATGGCCTGAGCGCGGAACGAGTCCTTAATCGAGTGTCGTTAGCCGATCAGTTCGATCGTATTCGGCGCGACGTCGACCAAAGTAACACGTTTGACAACCTGGATGATATCAACCGACAGGCTCAAGAAGTCATTCTCTCGGGACGCGCTCGCAAGGCGTTTGATCTGTCCGACGAAGACCCAAAGTTACGTGAGTTGTACGGCCCGGGTTGGGGCGAGCAGGCATTACTCGCCAGACGATTCGTCGAAGCGGGAGTGCGCTTCGTAACCTTGAACACCGGTTATTGGGACGACCACGGGAACATCAAGGGCCGCCTGGACGACAAGCTGCCGCGACATGACAAAGCCGTCGGGGTGTTGATCAAGGATCTTGCTGACCGGGGTATGTTAGACGACACACTCGTTGTAACCGCGGGCGAATTTGGCCGCACGCCTGTCATCAACAAAGACCAGGGCCGTGATCACTGGCCGCAAGCGCAGAGCATTCTGATTGCAGGCGGCGGCTTTAGGCACGGGCAGATCATTGGCAGCACCAATTCCAAAGCCGAACATCCGACCTCACGCCCGGTCAGCCCCGCGGACTTCAACGCTCTGGTTTACCATGCGTTAGGGCTGAAACCTGACGACACGATCAACAACCTTGCCGGTCGGCCCACACATCTGGCACCCGGGGGCACGGTGCCTGTCGAGCTGTTGTAAAGCCATACGCGTCAAACGCGACCAGGAACCTCACGACCATCGACTCAGAGCAGGGCCAGCGGAGTTTCTGCGTCACCGAATTGCGTTGCGGGAAGCCCCATGCGATTCATGATCGACAGGTAGAGGCTGCACAGTTTGCGGTTGTCGTCGCCCTTGTCCAGGTAGTCTAAGACGCGACCGGTTTCCAAGGTTCCGCCGAGTCCCCCGACGGTGAACAGGGGCACTTTGGTCGAGTCATGCTTGCTGCCCGACCACATATTATTGACAAACAACAGGCAAGAGTGATCGAGAACCGTGCCCTCGCCCTCGGGCATCGCATCAAGACGCTGAGCCAAGTAGGCCATCTGGCTGCAATAGTATCGCGATACTCGTTCCCAGTCGTCTGACCGGTCGTCATGCGAACCGGAGTGATGTGCCTTGCGAACGTCGAGGAACGGATAAAACAGTCCAGAGATATCTCGGCACAGCAACAGCGTTGCGATTCGTGTTTTGTCGGTTTGGAACGCCATTGCGATAATATCCGACATCAGCCGCATGTGTTCGCGAATATCCTCGGGCAAACCGTTGTCGGGACGCTCCATGGCGATTAACGGTCGACCATGTGATTTGGCACGCTCTACGGCCTTGTCCTGTGCGCCTCGCAAGCGTTCGATCCTCTTTTCAACTTCGCGCACGCTGGTCAGGTACTCATCGATCTTTGATTTGTCATCGGCGCTGGCACTGCGACTCAGGCTCGCAGCTTGTTCCTTGACTCGGTCCAAGACACTCTTGTTACGACGATTACCGCGATTCTCAAACAGACCGTCGAACGCCAGTGAAGGATAGACTTCCATCGGAACCGGCGACGTCGCGTTTTGCCATGAGATGTGCGAACTATAAGCCATCGAAAAGTTCGTCTCGTGATAACCCGTGATGGGCTGTTCGCAACCGAGCACCATACTTGGTTGAATCGTGTCCTGACCCAAGTGATTGGCCAGTAACTGGTCAACGCTGATGCCGCCGCGCAACTCGGCTCCCTTCTGCAAGGGCGCGCCTGAGAGAATGTTGCCTGTTTGTCCTGGATGAATGCCGACGCCGGTGGCGTTTTTGTTAAATAGTCCCGAGATGAAGTTCATCTTCGCTTTAAGCGGCTCCATCGGCGTAAGGCTCTTTCCCAACTCCATCGACGCCCCCGAACCCTTGGCCCACCAATGGTCAGAGTTTACTCCGCAGGCCATGAACAAGGCGGCGAATCGTTTGGGAAACTGGGTCTCGGTCGCGGCGGTCGGAGTTTCAGTCCCCCACACCGGCAACGACTCGAGCCACGGCAGAGCTATCGCCACACCGGCGCCTCGAAGTAGCATGCGGCGTGAGACCTGATTACGTGGGAAACTGGGCATGCTCATTCAATGGTCCTTAACGAGTTGTTCGCTGCCGCGTTTGTTTAAGAATTGAGGGCTCGTGACAATCGACTCCACCAAGCTGCTAAATCGGAAATCATCGGCTTCCAGCTGCGTTTGCATTTTCGCAACCAACGGTTCATCCGACAACATCAGCGATCGCCCAAGTCCATAAGAAAGCAGCTTGCGGCATAAGTTTGCGATAAACTCCTGCTGCCGGTGCTCACGAAGGTACTTACGAAGTCCCGCGATTCCCGTACCTTCGTCGCCGTTTGGAAATACCGCGGTATTCTCAACCGCACGACCGCCAAGATCTTTTTCCCGACGCTCACCCACGGGCCCAAACCCCTCGAACGCAAGACCGATTGCATCGAAGCGATCGTGGCACCCTGCGCAGCTCTTGTTGTCGCGGTGGCGGGCCAGTAACTCGGGAAGCGTCAGGTCACCAAGCGAACTCTCGTCGGCTGGCAACTCGGGAACATTGGGTGGAGGTGGTGGAATTCGTTCTCCGAGTAACCGGCGGACAACCCAATAGCCTCGCTTTACTGGACTTGTTCGCAACCCCGGTGCGTTCATCGTGAGAAATGCCGACATCGGCAGCAAGCCGCCACGATCATGCTCATGTGCATCTTCGACCCTAACCCACACGTCGCCAAAGTCGTCGAGCCCATCAATCCCGTAATGCCTTGCCAAGACAGGATTCACGAAAGTGTAGTTGGCGTTAAGCAGTTCGAGCACTGGGCGATCGCGCTGAACCAGATGGGTAAAGAAGCGAATCGGTTCCTCGAACATCGCCTGTCGCAATTCGTCGGTAAACTCGGGGAATCGCTCTCGATCGACGCTGTTGTGGGTGTCGAAACGCCGAAAGTCCAGCCAGTTCGCAGCAAACTCCGTGGCCAAACCGCGAATCCGTTCATCGCCGAGCAATCGCTTTGCCTGTTGGGCGACCAAGCCGGGGTTGCTAGGCCAATCGCTAGGAAGACTTCGTAACTCGTCATCGGGTGGTGCGGACCAGAGGAAATAGCTCAGCCGACTTGCCATTTCAGCGCCCGTCAGTGGACGCGTTCCCTCTCCTGCACTCGCGAGATCCATGCGGTACAGAAAATGTGGTGACATGAGAATGGAAACCATGCTGTCACGCACGGCTTCTTCGTGGTCCAGGTGATCGACATCACGCAACAACCGATAAAACTCACGAATTCCCTTTGCTTCGTCCGGCAATAGCTTCCGCCGCCACGCTTGTTGAGCGAATTGCACCAGCAACCCCACGTGGATGGGTTCGGACTTCGATCGCTCTGTCTCGACCCATCGGAGTTGGGCGTTGATGTTTGTAAAGAAGTCTTCGATGGCCTGCAGCGCGACGTCACTGCCGCCGCTGCGTCGCGCCTTTTCAAGATAAACGTCGGCCAACTTCTTGACCATTGCTTCCGAGGCGGCGTTCTTATCTTCGGCACGTGCAAAATCAAATACTTCATCTCGCATGTACCGCGAATCCGTACGCTCGAACCAAAGAAAACCCACGTACTGCCGCGCGGGAGCCGAAGCGACAAAATCGAGTTCCTGCCATAAACGATCCAGCGTTCGGCGACCGTCTTCACCGAGAATCAATTCGTAAAGCGGACCATCGTCTCGAAAGTAGCCCATCATGCTGTGAAACCCCGCACTCAGGAGCCGACCGGTTTCTTGCTGCTCCTTGGCGACGCCGAGGTAGTCGCGTCCGCGTTCCGAAATGAAAAAGGCGTCAGGAAAGACCGAACAGAACCTGTCAATCGATGCAAGTTGCCGGACTTGCTCTGCTTCATCGTTGGATAGAACAAGCTCGCGTGGTGTGCCATCTGGAATTTCGTTGCCCTCGATGAACAGCTCGCCACGATCGAATTTCCTGCGGTGGGCGGCGTACTGGCGGTCCTTCCAAAGTACGAACGGTTGCGAACCCTTGTGGTTGCCTTCGATGTACAAGTTCTCAAACTTTGGCGACAGCTTTGGGCGCAGTTCAAGGACGTAATCTCGCATCGCTTCGCAAGCCACGAACGCGTCGGATGAGTCTGCACCATCCGGCAGTGCCTCAAACATTGATTGCAATCTGGCGATTGGTCCGAATGGAGTGGGCTCGTTGAGCAAGTCCCACACCGAATTCGCATACTTCGCGCTGATGCCTTCTTGCACCGCGAAACTTGTCAAATCGCGATCAGGCTGGCGACGATGTTGCCAACACACGAAAAGGTAGGACGCAAGCTCTGTCGGTTGCCGCTCGTAGAACTCAATAATCCGCTTTACGCAGTACTTATCGCGATCCGTATCCGTCATGACAGGATGCGGCGCGAACATCAAGTCGGTTGGCGTCAGCACGAGATGCTCTGCAACTTGCCGAGCGGCATCGAGGTATTTCTTGAGCAATGCCGGCGACATCGTCAGCGACTCGCCGGTATTGTCAAAACCGGCTTCGTTCGCGGGATCTACGGGAAACGTCCGTGTGGGATGAATGTCGACGCCCGTCAAATCGCGGATCGTGTAGTCGTACTCAGCATTGCTTAACCGCCGAGCCAAGACGGGGCCCGGGTCGCCAGCGTGTCGGTTGGCATCATAGGTTCGTAATGCTCGAATCCACTTGATGACGCTGGAGCGTTCCGTTGAAGCCGGTTGACTGTTCGAGTCGCCAGGCGGCATCTCACCAGCTTCGAGGCGTTCCAGAACTATCGTCCAAGTTGCATGAGAGCTCGATACAACATCGGCGGATGTGTATCCGCTGAGGTCGAGCTTTGCCTCTTGCGTTTCGTTGCCATGGCAGTCGCGACAATAGGAACTTAGAAATGGTTCGACCAGCTCCTCGAATTGTCGGTTCAGCCCGGCGCGCGTCGACTCCGGCGTATCAGCGAATATCACCGAACACAACGAGAGGCCCACGCCGAAAAGGATCGCGGCAGGGATGACGCGGCGAAATGGAAGCAAGAGAGTTGCAGGCATGATGGTCGACGTGTGAGGTTAGCGGTACACCGATTATAGCCGGTCGAGAGGGATGATTGCTACTTGTCTTCGTCCTGTGGCGACTGATCGAAGCGAGACGAAGGATTCTCGATTCGCGAGGCCGCCGGGCCTGCGATACAATCACACGACGTTCATTCAGATAAGATCCCGGTTCGGAAGCGGTTAACTAACATGCGAACTAAAGCTTGTTCCCTCGTCCCACTGTTCCTATCGGGCGCTCTGTTTTCAATGGCCGTTCATGCAAGGGACTCGGCGACGTATGACGTTGGCGTTTCGAGTATCGACATCACGCCCGATTATCCAATTCGTCTAAATGGGTTTGGCGGCCGACGCGAGGAATCGGAGGGTGTCTCGCAACGGATCTATGCCAGAGCAATAGCCATTTCCCAAACGAACGATCCACCGTTGGTGCTTGTTGCCGTCGACAGCTTGGGAGTTCGCATCGGCATGGTTGACGAAGTTGCACGCCGACTGGAAGAGCGGTTTGATGTTCCACGGCAGCAATTCGCAGTCACCTTCACCCATTCGCACTGCACGCCGAAAGTGAATGGTTCGTCCGACAATATCTTCAGCCAACCGATCCCGCCGGATCATCAAAAGCACATCGACCGGTATACGCTCGAGTTAACCGACAAGATCGAACAAGCTGCAATCGCCGCGATCGAAAACCGGAAGCCTGCAAACATCTCGTGGGGAGTCGGCAAGGTGGGGTTTGCTATGAATCGTCGCACACCCGGAGGACCAGTCGATCATGATTTGCCAATGCTCGTGGTTCGTGACATTGACGACGACGCCATTCGAGCGATTTATGTCAGCTATGCGTGCCACTGCGTAACACTGTCGTTCAACCAGATCAGTGGCGACTGGGCTGGCTATGCGGCGGAAATGATTGAACGAACGACACCTGGTGCGACGGCGTTCGTTTCAATCGGTTGTGGCTCGGATTCCAATCCATCTTCGGGTGTCACCGGAGCTAAGGTCGAGATCGCAGAATCGCAGGGGGCCGAGATCGCGACCGAAGTGGCTCGATTACTGAAGGAGAACTTGAAGCCGGTGACCGGCGAGCTTCGCGCGACGCTTGGCCGAATTGATCTGCCGTTGAGCGATCTGCCTTCGAAGGAGACGCTTCAAACGCTTGTCGAGAAGGGTGGGCCGATCGGATATAACGCGGCGACGCACCTCGCAAAACTTGAGCGTGGCGAGTCGCTACTCTCCGCAATTGATTATCCAATCCAAACCTTCTCGTTTGGTGAAGATCTGTCGATGGTGTTTCTGGCGGGTGAAGTGTGTGTCGATTATGCATTGCGATTGAAGCAGGAACTCGACCGTGAGCGACTATGGCTGAACGCGTACTCCAACGACTTCTGTTCCTATATTCCGTCGGAACGATTAGCGCGCGAAGGCGGATACGGAGGAGGAGCTGAGATTCCGTACTTTGCCTTACCAACAACTTTGAAGGCTGGCCTCGAACAATTGATCGTGGATGAAGTCAAACGACAGGTTCCTCGATCACTGCTTGCAGGATCCGGCACTCAAGGCGTGCCTCCGAAGTCCCCAGAGGAGTCGCTGCAATGTTTTCACACGCACGACGATTTGCGAGTGGAACTCGCGGCCGCTGAACCGCTGGTCGTCGATCCGGTTGCGATCGACTTTGGGCCGGACGGTCGTTTGTGGGTCGCCGAGATGAGCGACTACGGCCATGACGTCTACGAAGAGTTTGAGCAGACGGGTCGAGTCCGTTGGCTGCGCGACACGGATAGCGATGGACGTTTTGACCACGCCGAGACGTTTGTTGACGGCCTCCGGTTCCCAACCGACGTGAAGGTTCAACCGGATGGCGTGTTGATCTGCGACGCACCGGATATTTTGTTTGCAACGGACAAGGACGGCGATGGCAAAGCCGAAAGAATTCAGAAGCTCTACACGGGTTTTGAAGTCCGAAACGCTCAAGCGCGAGTAAACAGCCTGCGATTGGGGCTCGACAACTGGTTGTATGGCAGCGGAGGATTGTTCGGCGGGAAGGTGGTCAATGTGCGGACGGGCGACGAGGTCGATTTGTCCAGTCGCGACTTTCGCTTCGATCCGACAACGGGCGTCATCGAGCCCGTCACCGGACGTACCCAACAGGGTCGCTGCCGCGACGACTGGGGGGATTGGTTCGGATGCACGAACGGCACTCTGCTTCTGCACTATGCGGTCGACGACTCATATCATCGTCGCAATCCTCTCGTCGCTCCTCCTCCCACCACGGTCGCAGTGGCTACCGGGCCAGATGCGAGCAAGCTGTTTCCGGCGGGTGAGCTGGTACGATTTGAGTTGTCGGGGACGCCGGGACAGCCTACGTCGGCTTGCGGCTTAGACCTCTATCGGGATGTTTTGTTGGGCGATGAATACTGTGGTAATGCGTTTACCTGCGAGCCCGTTCATCAACTTGTGCATCGATTGGCGTTGGAAGCCAACGGCGTGACATTCGATGGCCGTCGAGCGGACAACGAGCTTGATCGTGAGTTCCTCGCTTCCACCGATCGATGGTTTCGCCCCGTGCAAGTTCGCACCGGACCGGACGGAGCGATCTGGGTCGTCGATATGTATAGGTACGTGATCGAGCACCCACGTTGGATTCCGCAAGCGACTTTGGCCGAGATCGACGTTTATGCTGGTCGCGGTCGCGGTCGTATCTATCGTGTAGTGCCTCGTGACGAAGCACGTGCCCGACAACTTTGGCCACGTCTCGACCAAATGAACATCGAGGAGTTGGTTGGGCAGCTCGACCAGCCAAACGGTACGCTGCGAGATCTGGCACAGCAGTTGATCATCGCGAGGTCGAACGAGCACGCCGCGCCATTGCTGCAGCAGCTTGTTCGCTCAGCCAAGTTGCCTCAAGGACAGCTCCATGCATTGACGACGTTGGACGGCCTGGGATCACTCGCTGTCAGCGATGTGCTTCATGCGCTCCACTCGCATCACTCCGAAGTTATCCGGCACGCCATACAACTCGCAGAGCCAATGATCGACGAACAGGATGTCCTAGCGGCGATTCGACCTCTTGCGTCACACCCAAATCCGCGCGTGGTGCGTCAAGTCGCTTATTCTCTCGGCGAGAGCGATGCTCCTGCGGCAGCAGAAACGCTGGCAGCAATCGCGGCTACGAATGATGCCGTTTACGTGCGAGGAGCTGTCCTCAGCTCAATCGATACGTCGAATGTGCTTCAGGTGATGAAAGCATATCTAAAAGCCATGAAAGACCGGAGAGACGATTTTACGTCACGCCTGGTTGAACTGGCGGTAAGACAAGGCGACGCTCATACCGTTGCGGAAGTTTTCCGAAGTGTGGCGACGGGCTCCGAATCTAATCTGGCGACTAAATTTGGCGATTTGGCAGACCTTTTCGACGCTGCAGACAGACGATCGACGGATCTTTTGGAATCTGTCGATGGGGCGGTGCTGACTAGTATTCGGAAACTGCACGAGGAGGCACGGCGATCTCTGGCGGATGGCGGGCAATCCGAAGATGTTCGAAAACAGGCGTTACGATTGCTCGGGCGACGTCGGGATGGAGGTACAAAAAGATTGCTAGCCGTCGATCCGGCAAGGCATCAACAGATACTTCATGACATTTGCGAGCTGATATCCGTCCAACAATCCATGGGACTTCAGCGAGCAGCTATCTCCGCTGTGGTACAGACGGGAGACGAATCCGTGGCGAACGCATTGCTTGAACGCTGGGAGGGTGTTGGTCCTAATACGCGGGAGCAGATCCTCGACAAGTTGCTCGCGCGTGACGATTGGACGCTAGACCTCATCCAGCACGTACAAACGCGAGCATTATCCCCAACCAGTTTCAATGCGAGTCGGCGTCAGCGACTGTTAACGCATCGTAGTGCCGCCATCCGCGATCGAGCCTCACAACTATTCGGTTCCCCTACTGCATCCAGCCGATCAGCGATGCTTGATAAGTATCGTTCGGCGTTAACGGGTGAAGCCACTGTAGAGAGAGGACGCGTGCTCTTTCGCAAAACTTGTTCAGGCTGCCATCGTCTTGAGGACTACGGCCACACCGTTGGGCCCGATCTTCTCGCGTTGACAAATCGTGACCCCGAATGGCTGATGACAACGATCCTCGACCCAAATCGAGAAGTCGATGCTCGATACATAGGGTGGATGGCGATCGATAACAACGGCCTGACGAGGACGGGGTTGTTAGCAGAGGAGAATTCATCGTCGATTCGGCTCAGGGAAGCGGAAGGGAAAGAACATGTGATTTTGCGAAGTGATCTCGAAGAGCTGCGAAGCACGAATCGATCGATCATGCCGGAAGGATTGGAGCGAGACTTATCGCCTCGTGACGTAGCGGATATATTGGCTTATCTCTCTCAATTCGAAGTGCCGTTCAAGAAGTTCGAGGGCAATCAGCCTCGAGTCGTCCAAGCGAACGCCGCCGGTGAGTTGCGGTTGAGTGCTGCGTCTGCCGAGATTCGCGGCAACGACGTCGTGTTTGAACAGACTTTCGGCAATCTCGGGTACTGGCACGGCGAGACAGATCGAGCGTTGTGGAGAGTCGAAAGCGACAAGGAAGGAGTGTTCGACGTGTACGTAGACTTTGCCTGTACAACTGAATCGGCCGGAAATCACTTCCGTATCGACGGGTTGTCTAGCATTATCCGCGGCGAAGTTCCGGCAACAGGCGGTTGGGATAAATATCAGCAACGCCGCGTCGGCACGGCATCGCTGAAGTCTGGCGGGCGCGTGATTTCGATTCGTTCGGATGGTGCCTTGCCGCGTGGTGCGTTGTTTGACTTGAGAGAGGTGCGGTTGGTGCCGACGGGTGAGACGACTGAATTCTCGATTGCTTCCGGCTTGGAATCTCCACTACCTCGTTACGCGAACGAAATCGCACCGTTCTTGCTGGACGAGTCGCAGTCGATGGACCGCCGACAGGCGGCGATCGACCGCAGACCTGGCATGGGGCCTGGGATTGTATCGCTCTTGGCTGCCGGAATCGGAAGCGATACCGAAGAAGAATACCGTCGTATCCCCTGGATCTGGCGCGTCGCTATGGCCGTCGGAAAACGTAACGACGGAGGTGAACTTCGGGACCTGCTCGATGCGAGCCTGCCGCAGCCCGGTCAGGATTTGCGAGACTGGCAAGCTGTCGTTATCGGCGGCGGCGTGATCAATGGAATCAGTCAGCTCGGAGTGTGGCCAGCGGAGCGACTGGAGGAAGTCGTGGTAGGAGTCCCAAGCGGCGCAGAACGATGGCTACATGCCTTACAACTCGCCTCGACGATGTCAGACGACGAACGCGTCCGGCTTGGAACGCGTTACGATGCACTGCGGATGATTGCGCTGGCCGGCTGGGAGAAACAGGGCGATCACTTGCTGCGTTATCTCGCCGATGGCGTTCCCGACGAATTGCAAATGGGAGCCGTTGGCGGACTCGTAGACATTCGAGCGGATGAGGTCGCTGAGGTCTTGCTTGCACGATTGTCGCTGATGTCAGAGCGGAGTCGAGGAATTGCGATCAAGGGCTTGTTGCGAACAGACCAGAGAATTCTAGCCTCGCTACAGGCGATCAATTCGAGCCGCATCCCCAAAACAATGTTCGACGAGAAGGTATTCTTGGAGCATCCATCGCCGCACATACGAGAGTTCGCAGAAGGTGTCTTCAGCATGGATCGCCGTTAGTCGCGAGTCCTGCGTTCACGCAATTGCGGTTGGCAGGGGTCGAACTTGGCGTCGCTCGCTTCACGAACGTCAGGTCGATAACGATGGCGTGTGACCGCGCTATGCGTCCTCGCACGCGACCTCCAGCAGTCGTTGTCGCAGATCGTCGCAGACTCGCACAAAAGCTGCGTCACTCGGCGGAGGTTGCGGCGTAAGAGCAGACTGTCGAGACTCTGGTGAACTCGCAGTCAGCAGAACGCACCGCTGGGAATCGTGCCAATGAGAGACATTGCGTCCAGCTGCTTTCGACGCATATAGGGCATCGTCGGCTCGCTTCATCAACGAAACTCCGTCTTCACCTGCCAGAGCTAAAGCAACGCCACAGCTAACGGTGACTCGCAGTGATTTCCCCTCATAGCGGAAGGCATTGGCCGCGACAGCTTTTCTGATGCGTTCGGCGGCTCGTCGTGCTTCGGATGCTTCGACCCCGGCGAGTACAACTGCGAACTCTTCCCCGCCCAACCTTGCGACCATGTCGGATTCGCGTGTTGCGGCATTCATGACACGCGCCACTTCCACCAGCACGGCGTCACCGGCCGCATGGCCAAACTGGTCATTGAACCGTTTGAAATGATCGATATCGAGGATGACGACGTTGACATAAGTTTCGTTGCGACGCCACTCGGCCATTCGACGAGTTAGCTCGTCGTCGAATGCTCGCCGATTGGGCAAGTCCGTTAGCGTATCGGTGCGAGCTTCACTCATGTACGCGGTGATTTCTTCGGCTTGATCTTTGAGAGCCGCTTCGGCGTGGTTGAGTCGTTGCTGGAGTTGTTCGTTGGCTTGAACAATCTGCGCCATTAGCGTGCTGACTTGACCGTCGTCGGTCGAGTTATCTCCGGGACTCAACTTGGTCGATATCCCATCCATGAACTCGCGATATTGAGATACGTCGTTAGCAAAGCCATGCGTCCATTGAAACAACCCACTCAGCAGATGTTGCACTTGGTCGCGGTCCATCGACCTGACGTCGTACAACATCGTCGCGCGACGTCCGAACCAGACACCGAGACAGAGTCCCATGCATAACAGCAGCGCCCCTAACAGCACTCCAAACAGAAAGCTCGGCGTCTCGGTTATCGCCGGTAAGTACATCGTGCTCGCCCCCAACTGAGAATTCCCGCCAATGAAACACTACTACATAAATCGACTGCAAGTCGTAACGATTTCGCGGATTTGAGCGGTCAAAGCGTGCATAGAACTCCCCGCCACCGTGTAATCAGACAACGCATTCACGCTGCTGCGCCGCCGCCCCAGAAGCCACCTACTCCCGCCCGGAGTGGTCCCCCGCTACGATGAAGCTAACCTAAGCTAATACGGAGGTTTTTGCCGAGTTTTGCGTGAACCACGGTCGTACAAGAGCCACGAACTTATCACCCTGCAAGCAACTCCTAAGCGATTTACTCACCAGTCGCCATGTCCCTGACCGCCACCATTCTGTCAATCATTGCCAAGCTCATGGCGGGATCGAGCGTGCGCTGGGTGGATTGTCAGCCCGATACGTGCCAGCGAGTCTACTTTGCGAATCACACAAGTCATCTCGACGCACTCGTACTTTGGTCATCATTACCCCGCAACATTCGATCTTTAACGCGAGCGGTCGCCGCCAAAGACTATTGGGACAAATCGGCCTTCCGACGATACATCGCAGGATCGGTGAACGCGCTTTTGATTGATCGCGAGAATATCAAGGTGCATCGCAGTCCCGTCGAGCTGATGATTCAGGCGATCGGCGACACGCATTCTCTGATCGTATTTCCCGAGGGTGGTCGGAACGCCACGGACGAAATGGGCGAGTTCAAGAGCGGACTCTATTATCTCGGTAAAAAGCGACCGGACCTGGAATTGGTACCGGTTTACATCGATAATCTTAATCGCGTGCTACCGCGCGGCGAATTCCTGCCGGTACCGCTGCTCAGCTGTATTACGATCGGGCCGCCCATATGGCTGGAATCTGGCGAGTCGAAAGCGGACTTCTTAAAGCGTGCTCGTGAATCGGTCAAGCGACTGAAAGACATCTAAAGAAAGCGTCGGTACGGTGATCATGGTGATCGGAGATCTTCATTTCGAGCCTTTGTTGGGGTTGCTCCGAACCGCAGACTGGTTGAACGAACCGACGTATTGGCTGGTCGGTGTCGTCATTGTCGCTTTGATTGTGGCATCAATCATCGGCCAGACACTTAAACGCCAGCCCGAAAACACCGTCAGCCCCGCGCTACTGCGAACCTTTAACCAACGAGTGCGAGCTTGGTGGATGATGTTTGCGATCCTCGCGGCGGGGCTGCTGCTGGGATATACGTGTACGATCGTGCTGTTTGGCTTCGTATCGTTCTGGGCGTTGCGTGAGTTCATAACGATGACACCGACGCGACGCGGCGACCACCGCACGCTCTTTTGGGTGTTCTTTATTTTCACTCCCATCCAATATGTTCTAGTGGGCGTCGGCAATAGCCTCGTTGAACCAAAAACACCTTCGGCGGTCTGGTGGGCGGACACCTTTGGACTAAGAGGAGTCGATCTTTATGGCTTGTACAGTATTATGATCCCCGTTTACGCTTCGCTGTACATACCTGCGAGGATCGCGCTGTCGGGCGACGCCAGGCGATTTCTCGAACGCTCGGCCAAGATCCAGTTCAGCCTTCTGATTTGCGTGTATTCGCTGAGCTTTGCGCCAGCAATAGCACACCTTAACTTGCTGACTTCCAAACCAGCCGTCAGCAATTCGTCCATGTCGACCGGAGATGTCACGCCGATACAAAAGGTCACGAATGAGGAGCCGAGTGTGGCGGCAACGGAAGAAACGGAGGCTCAATCCACGAGAACTCGGCGGCGATGGGAAGAGGGAGGGCGAGCGGGGTTACTCTTCTACTTCATCCTGATCGTGCAATTGAGCGATGTATTTCAATACGCCTGGGGAAAGCTGCTTGGCCAGCGGGTAATTGCACCGCATATTAACGCCAGTCGAACATGGGAAGGCTTCGTCGGAGGCGCGTTGACGACTGCGATTGTAGGGGCCTTGCTGTGGTGGGTTACACCGTTTCGAATCTGGGAAGCGGCCTGCATGGCGTTTGTAACCGCCGTCATGGGATCGGCAGGCGGGATGACGATGTCTGCAATTAAACGTGATCGCGGCGTGACCGACACAGGCACCTTGGTGCAAGGGCACGCGGGAGTGTTGGATCGCATCGATTCGATTTGCTTCGCGGCTCCGGTATTTTTCCACCTGACGCGATATTTCTTCTCCGACCTCACTTAACAGGAAGCGACCCGCGTTCGAGTGGCGGTTCCAACGCCCAATTGGGCTTAATCACAAGCTTTAGTCGCGAACGGAATGCGGACTTGCTAGAATCGTTCCGTTGGAACTACTGTCGGATTGCGTCGCATCTTGCTGACCTGCCTGCTCACGACCAAACCCTCCCCTAGGAGCCTACCATGTCTCGCCTGCTATTGATCGGTTTTGCGCTATTGTCTGCCACGACTTTCGTCTCCGGAGAAGAGTCGGACCAGATTCGTATCGGTATTATTGGCCTTGATACCTCGCACTGTATCGCGTTTACGAAAATCCTAAACGCCGAAAATCCGGCTCCAGAGTTGGCCAATTGTCCGGTGGTCGCGGTTTATCCGAAAGGAAGCCCGGATATCGAGTCGAGCGTGTCGCGTGTACCTGGTTACACCAAAGAGATTCAAGCCCTGGGCGTCGAGGTCGTGGATTCGATTGACGAACTCCTAACCCGCGTGGACGCGGTGTTGCTGGAAACCAACGATGGTCGCCCGCATCTGGAGCAAGTGCGGCCCGTCCTGAAAGCCGGGAAACCTGTCTTTATCGACAAGCCCGTAGCGGGAACGCTGGCGGATGCGATCACCATCTATCGCGAGGCAGAGCAAGCTGGTGTGCCGTTGTTCTCATCTTCTTCACTTCGCTTCGGAAAGAATTCCCAAGCCGTCCGAGGCGGGTCGTTAGGCACGATTACTCGATGTGAAACGCACAGTCCGGCAAGTATTGAAAAGACGCATCCCGATCTGTTTTGGTACGGCATCCACGGAGTCGAATCTCTGTTTACTGTGATGGGTACGGGATGCAAGTCTGTGCATCGCACCACTGAGGATGGACAAATCGTTGTCACGGGAAAGTGGGAAGGCGACCGTATCGGCATCTTTCGCGAAGGCAAAGGCTATGGCGGCACTGCCGTCGGGGACAAGGGAGAAGGTGGCGTCGGTTCGTACGACGGTTATCAGCCGCTGGTCGTAGAAATCATCAAGTTCTTCCGCAGTGGCAAACCGCCGGTGACTGCTGAGGAAACGCTTGAAATCTATGCCTTTATGGAAGCCGCTGACGAGAGCAAACGCCAGGGTGGTGCGGAGATCACGTTGGATAGCGTGATGAAATTGGCCGGCAACTAGCTTTGAGGCGAAGTCAACGCAACGATTGCGAAGTATTATGGTCGCCGTGTCGCTTCGACTTCGGCCACTGCTTCGGCTGTCCGCCGGTTGATCTCGCGAGTGAGTTCCTCGCTGATTTTGCGAAGCTCCTCGGCGAGCAGGAAGTTCGTTTTGTATAAACGACTCAACTCCGCTTTCGTCGCGTTCAACACGGATTGTAGTTTGCCTTCGTAAGCTGCAATCTGGTCGCGTTCGTAGACAAATTTATCCAAATCCTGTTGCAGCTTTCCCTTTTCCTCTGTGCGATAAGCGATCAGAGTTTCCGTGCGTGCGTTCGTCGCGGTTTGTTCGTCGATGTTGCGTTGGATGCGTTCGATGTCCTGTCGAATCTGAACATTCTGCAAATGGATCGAGCGGAACTGATATTCATAATCGTTCAGAGAGCGAGCATAGATTGGCTCGATTCGCTCGCAAACACCGCGGCTAATCAAGTCATCCGCGTCACCTTGCGGGAAGACGCCAATCGCGCCCTTCTTGAACTTCGCGACATCGCCACGTTGCAACAGCGGAATCTCGGAGCGACCACGATCGAACCAGTCTTGGCTCCCTTCGACCCCACCTAGCGTTGCATCACTGTCGACAATTTCGGTGTGATCTTCGGTAAAACGTACTTTCACCCAAGTTTTTTCAGGCGGGTCGGTGGGCGCTGCTCGCTTGCCATCACGCAAATACGAGTCTCGCACGCCCGGCGGTATCCACCGTCCTAAGAAGTCCGGGTCCATGCTGCCGAAAACTGGCGAGACGTCCGCATCTTCGTTCAGGTTTGAAGTGGCATCTGGATCTTTAGCGAAGAAATTGTGTCCGTCGATCGGCATCGTCTCATACAGCGTCCAAGACTGGCCACCCGCGTTCAGGCGTTGCCTTTGCTGCGAGTCGAGAGGTAATGTGGGACGTACCGTGACCGACGTGTTAGTGACAGCCACGGCTGAGAATTCGCCGAGGTAATACTCTGGAAGTTTCGTTCCCGGCGGGAGACCTACTTCGGGCGGAGCCTCCGCTTCTGCGAACGCATACAACACCATCTTGTCTTCGATTTGATTATCCAAGGCAGCCGCGTCCGCAGCACCTGGCGGTACTGTGCTGACCAAAACCGAGCCGTCGCCTTGTGGCGGACCTTGCGGGGAACAACCTCGCCAGACTCGCCCGCGATCAAAAACCATTCGTGCAAATTTGGCGTTCTGTGTACGAATCGATGGAACGGTTTGCACAACTTCAGTTCGATCACCATACATCAGAGTATCGAATTCAGCTTGTGCTTTCTCAGCTTGCAACCGATTTTTCCGCTCGACCGTAAGCCACGCGGCCCGCGTCTTGTACGACATCGCGGCGTAGCACATGAAGGCGATCGAAGCCCCAAACACGAAGAAAGTACACACAACGTGGAACCAGCGCCATGTCTTCGTGAACATGTACGTCAGGAACAGGAAGAAGAGAATCAGTAAGGCACCGAGCGCCTGGTAGATGACCGGGTTGTCCATGAATCAAATCAGCCGCTTCGAATAGTTGGAGCGATCGGTTCGGTGCTTCTCGTCACATGCAGCCATACCAGCAATTGGTGAGGCCTTGATGTCTGTTCGCCATGCCGCGGCGACCTCGTGAGTCATCCATCATAAACACAGGGGGCGCGGTCCTACAAAAGTATGGCTTAACAATTGCCCAAAAAGATCGAAAGTGGACTGTTGATAAGTGTTTACAGTTAGCGGACGACACGCACAGGATACCGTTCGATGATAAACTGGGACATTTAGGGTGTCAACCTAAACCGCCCTGACCTATGTGGCGCAACCCGTCTGAGGGAAAGATGTTGTGGGCCGCTGCGTGTTACGACCGCTACCACAAGCATAATCGCTCAAGTCGGCAAAGCTTATTCCCCGAGATTACTTAGTGTGGACGTTCCAGCGTCCGTGCGTGGGGAAGGTCCAAGCCCGTATCTCGGACTCTCACGATCTTGAGCTGGAGCGACAGGGGAGCCATTGATGCCACGATTACCCAGCGTGCGCCGCCAAAGCTTCGCAGTCATCCTAATCACTGGGATTCTGCTCGTTGCCGGATGTCACCGCGGATACTACCGCACGCAGGCGGACGCAGACGCGTATGCGATCGTTAACGAGAAGGCACAGAATCCTCACTGGGCCTTACCTCGACAGACGATTGAAATCGACCCGCGTTCGCGCATGTTCGACCCCTTTGACCGCGACCGCCCGCCGATGCCAACCGATGACCCGACAGCGCACCAGTTGATGCACTATGTTGATCACAAGCGAGGCTATCCGCACTGGCACGCGAACGGGGACGTCGACACGGCCGAGAACCCTGATTGGATGGCGCACCTGCCGGTCGACGAGAACGGCGTCCTGAATCTTACCGCGGATCAAGCCTACCAACTCGCTCTGATTCATTCGCGAGACTATCAGCAGCAATTTGAGACTCTTTACCTTTCTGCGTTAGATGTCAGCGCCGAGCGTTTCCGCTTTGATACACAATTCTTTGGCGGTTATCAGTCGACAGGAGCAATAACAGGAAGTGGCAATGATTTGACCGCGAGTACATACTCGACTCAAACGGGACGGAGCGGACTTCCGGCGGGCGGCGTTGCTGTTGGGACGCTGGGCTCGGCCGGTGGCCGTGGATCAAACCAACTATTGGCACGGCGAAGTTTCTCGACCGGGGCGGATCTGGCCGTCGGGTTGGCGAATTCGTTGGTTTGGACCTTTGATGGCAGCAATACGTTTACGCCGACAACCCTGTTAAACGTCGGGTTCATCCAGCCGCTGCTACGTCGTGCGGGACGTGATCGGATTATGGAGCAGTTGACGCTGTCCGAACGGACGGTCTTGTCGAATGTTCGGCAAATGGAGCGATATCGAAGCGCCTTCTATGTATCAACGATGACAGGACGCGACCCGGGCAATGGGGCCTCGCGTCGTGGAGGTGTCTTTGGTTCTGGGCTCGAAGGATTTACTGGTGTCGGCGGTGGCTTTGGTGGTGTTGGTGGTGGCGGAGGAGGTGGGGGCAACAGTGGAATTACGGGCGGCACCGGTGCCGCAGCAGCGGGCGGCTACTACGGTCTATTGCAAACGCAACAAGATATCCGGAACCAAAAAGTTACCATCGCCGGATTGCGGAGCAATCTGGCACAACTGCGCGAGTCATTGCGTGAAAACTTGACGAAGATTCCTGATGACCCTGAGACGATTCTCCGCGAACGGCTACAAATCGCTCAAGCGCGACAGGCCTTGTTGAATGCCGAAAGCAGGTTGCTAAATAGTCTCGCGAGCTATCAATCGACGCTAGACAATTTCAAGCGTACACTCGGCCTTCCGCCACAACTTTGTGTCAACATCCAGGATGACATTTTCTCGCAGTTCAATCTGATCTCGCCGGAAACGATAAACTCACAAGCCGAAGTTGCTGAGTTGCGTGCGGACATTGGGCTCGTTAATGAACAGATCCTGGAGTTATTGCGAGCCGGCGGAGTCGACACCGAGCCGACACAAGCAGTCTGGAGTGACGAACTTGCAGAGCGGCTACGGATGCAACGCGCGATGATCGACCGTATCCGAAACATTTATCAAAATGTCGCGGCAACCACGGTCACGCAAACGCGCAAAGATATCGAGCGACTAGTCCAATCACTTGATGATCGAAAGCAGGATTTGCTCACGATCAAGACCAAATACACGGACGAGTTCGTCAACTTCGAACTCTATGGAGGTCTGGACCCTTGTCAGGTTAGCCTGCTCACGAAGATCGATGCTTCCGTCTACGACGTCGAGGCGTTGGATGCAGTCCCCGCAAAGCTGAACGAAGACGTCGAACGACTGGAAGCACAATTCAACTCCTACGACGAACCTCTTGCTGAGATCCAAAGTGTGATCGAAGGGTTGTTGAACGCCGAGATCAAACCAAGTGGTGCAGAATTAGCTGAGCTGCTTGAACAACGAGTTATCTTCGCGACGCCAAGCTTGCTGTCAGAGTTATCGGAAGACATCTTGGACGTTTCGCTCGTACAGGCCCGCGCTCGAACACACACCGTACGCGTTGAACCAATCGACTTGAAATGGGACATGGCTGTCGAGCTTGCTCGTCGTTATCGACGCGATTGGATGAACGCGCGAACGTCGCTGGTCGATGCTTGGCGGTTGATTGAGTTCAACGCGGACAATCTGGAAGGTATCTTAGACCTGGAAGTGAACGGCACTTTGCGGAGCGACAATTCCGACCAGCTTCAGATGGCGTTGCGCTTTGACGCCCCAATCACGCGGCTTACCGAACGCAATACCTATCGCCAATCTTTGATCGAGTATCAGCAGGCGAAGCGAAGCTATTATGCGTATGTTGATGGCGTCACGCAGAGTTTAAGAAATACGTTGCGGACGATCGATTTGAATCGTGTCAACTTTGAAGAACGTCGAGTCGCCGTACTGTCTGCGATCGATCAGGTTGTGCTAAACGATCAAATTCAAAAGTTGCGTGAAGAGCGTGGTCAGGAGGCTGGAGTTACCGCGGCACGTGACGTTGTTTCGGCGTTGGCCGATCTTCAGACGGCACAAACGGACTTCTTAAATGTTTGGGTGAACTACGAAGTTCAGCGTTTGAACCTGGACCTCGACCTGGGGACGATGAATCTTGATTCGGAAGGCAATTGGATTGATCCAGGCCCGATCGGCGGTCCCTACGGATACCCGGCTCCAATTGGTTTCGAGGAGTCGGAGGCTGGTTACATTTTCGAGTTGCACGCCGAAGAGCCGGAACTCTTGCCGAACCCACTCACATCACCGGACTCGGAGCTACCCGTGCCGATGTCCGAAGGTAATGAAGCAAGGTCATCTCGCCGCACGTTCCGTCCAGTGCCGCAGCCACAACCGCCCGCGGATTTGCAATTCCCTATAGTCCCAGCGAGCTATGACGTGTCGCCAGCCGCGATGCGGCGTTTGCCAAGCATCCACTAAACTTCACAATTTTCGAAACGATCGGAGCTTCACAGGGTTGACGTAAAGTGCAGATCGTGCCACCGGTGCCAAGGAGTGGTTGTCCTCGCGATGCTGAGTGCCACTGCGGCCAGCGACCCGGAGTGCGGTGTGATTGGAAAGAAAACGTGCTCGCTGAGACCGCAAGTGGTGACAAGGCGGTGCGTGTGCAATTAGAATAGTCCCACTCGGCCAACGTCGTCTTACGGCCACTCACCCGAGCTTCGGCACACCTATAGCAACTCCTTCGAGTTGTCACGCAAAAGGATTTTGACATGCTTCGCACTCGCGTCTGGCAAAAGCTGGCGAAACCTTGCACCCGACGACGGCTCGGCTCGGCTTCACTCTTCGTCCTCGTTGGACTAGTCATCATCGCGGTGGGCGTTGGGATTGCGTGGTTGGCATTTCGCAAGACTGGACCCGACGCTGCGTCGATGCCCTTGCTGGCCGAAGTAACCCGCGGTACCTACGACCATATCGTCCTCGAAGAGGGCGAAGTCGAGAGTTCAAACAACGTCGAGATTCGTTGCTTGGTCCGCGCCAGATCCAGCGGCAGTGGGCCGGCGACTTCGATCATTGACGTGATTCCAGAAGGTTCGCACGTTAAGGAAGGTGATTGGCTGATTACGTTTGACTCGTCCGCTATCGAGCAAGAGTCGAGCCGCCAGCGAATCGTCGTGAACACCGCCGAAGCGACCATGATCCAGGCTCAAGCTACGTACGACACGGCGTTGATTGCTAGAGAAGAGTATTTGAGCGGGACGTACAACGAACAACGAAAGATGATCGAGAACGAGATCTTCGTGGCCGAAGAAAACCTCAAAAAGGCACAGCTTTCTTATGATTCGATTAAGCGTTTGGTCTCACAAGGTGTTCTTAAAGCCTTGCAACTCGAGGGCGAAGAATTTCGTGTCGACGCCGCCAAGAACGAACTCGATCTCGCTAAGCAAAAGCTCAAAGTCTTGGACGACTTTACGAAGAAAAAGATGCTAACCCAACTGGAAAGCGATATCAAAGCCGCCGAAGTGAAGTTTCGCAACGAAAAGGACAGCTTCGAAGAAGAGAAGAAGAACCTACAAGAGATTCAAGATCAGTTACTCAAGTGCAAAGCGGTAGCACCCGCCGACGGGCAAGTCGTTTACGCCAACGTACAGAGCAGTCGTAGCGGCAGCGAATTTGTGGTGGAACCAGGTGTATCGGTTCGCGAGAACCAAGTCATCATACGGTTGCCCGATCCGAAATCCATGCAGATCAAGGCGAAGATTGCGGAGTCGCGAATTACGCTGGTCCACGAAGGAATGCCGGTCACGATTCGGATAGATGCCTTCGGCGACGAAACGGTTCCGGGAGAGGTGACAAAAGTCAACAAGTATGCTGAGCCCGGTAACTTTTGGAGTGCATCGGCTAAAGAGTACGTCACGCTGATCAAGATTTTGGAACCTCCTCCTGAACTTCGGGTCGGCCTTACCGCCGAAGTTCAGATACACGTTGAACATCGCGATGATGCGTTGCAGGTTCCTGTCCAAGCCGTGTACGAGCGACTAGGAAAAACATTTTGCCTTGTAAAGAACGGCGAAAAGTGGGATACCCGTGAAATAGTTATTGGTTCCACAAACGACAAAGTAGTGGCTGTCGATGAGAAGACTTCTGAAGCGTTGGTGCCTGGTGATGAAGTTGTCCTCAACCCGCGAAAACACCTCGACAAGTTCGACCAGTCCCGATTCCCCGAGCCCGGTGAAGTCGCTTCCGATGAGATTGCGAGCAAGGTGGCTTCGTCACCCACTGCGACTGCTCCCACCGCAGAATCTGGTCCTCCTGGCGGAGGCGCCGGGCGAGGTCCGGGCGGAGGTGGGCGTGGTGGCAATCCAACGCAGATGATTCAGCGCATGGATAAGAACAGCGACGGAAAGCTCTCGGCCGACGAGTTGCCAGAGCAAATGAGAAGTCGCCTTTCAAGTGCCGATACGAATGGCGACGGCTTCTACGACGAAGCGGAATTGACCGCTGCATTCGCGAACATGGGCGGTGGCGGTGGCGGTGGCGGTGGTGGCGCAAGGCCAGACGGAGGTGGCGGAGGACCAGACGGCGAGGGTCGTGGTCCTGGTGGCGGGAGAGGACCACAAGGAGAAGGGCCATGAAGTTAGCAGCCAAGTTGGAAGATCTCACGAAGCACTATGTCCTGAAAAGCGAGACTGTCAGGGCGCTGCGCGGTGTTTCGTTCGATGTTCCCGAGGGCGATTATGTGGCGATTATGGGGCCGTCCGGCTCTGGAAAGAGTACGCTTCTGAATCTGTTGGGATGTCTGGACCGGCCAACCTCCGGTGCGATGTATCTGGGCGACGCAAATGTCGCCAAAATGAACGACAATCAGCTTTCGTACACGCGAGCCACGCGGATCGGATTCGTCTTTCAGTCGTATAATTTGATCCAGCAATTGACCGTCGTCGAAAACATCGAAGTACCGCTCTACTACCAAGGCCGGCTAAGCAAGAGTGATCGCGCGCGATGCCTGGAGTTGGCCGAAATGGTGGGTCTCAAGGAACGCCTTGGTCACCGACCGGCGCAGCTTTCCGGCGGTCAGCAGCAGCGAGTTGCGATCGCGCGTAGTCTAGTCAACGATCCTTACTTCATTCTCGCAGACGAGCCCACGGGTAACCTCGACACGGTGACGACCGAAGAGATTCTGCGCCTGTTCGAGAATCTCAATCAACTTGGTAAGACGATCATTCTCGTAACGCACGAAGACGAAGTGTCCGCGCACGCCAAACGAGTCATTCGTCTACGCGACGGCTTGGTCCAAACAGACACTCGCAACAAAAACCGGATCGTGCTGAATTAAATGCTTTGGCTTCGAACATGGCGACTTGGCATTAAGAGCCTGCTGCTCCATCCGATGAGGACGGGGTTGACGGTATTGGGCATCTTCATTGGGGTGGCAAGCGTTATCTGGTTGTTGGCCATCGGCGAAGGTATAAGCGAAGAGGCACAGCGGCAAATTGAGGGACTGGGTGCGGACAATATCATGGTTCGCTCCGTCAAGCCATTGAATATCCCGGACGCGGCAGCGAGCAGCTTTATCTTGCCCTACGGCCTGCTCCGGGAGGATTATGCACTGTTGGTAGAAACGATCCCCACCATCAAGAGTGCGCTGCCCATTCGAGAAATTCGCCGGCAAGTGCGTTACGCGGACAAGACCATCGAAGGACGTGTGGTCGGATGCACACCGGAGTATGCGGAAGTCACACGCTTGTACATCGAACGCGGACACTTCATCACCGACGCGGAAGTTAAAACGATGCAGAATCACTGCGTTCTAGCGTCTCAAGTCGTTGATCGATTGTTCCCGTACGAGGATCCGCTGGGGCGCCGTATCTATCTGCAAGAGCATAACGACTACTATACGATTGTAGGAATTTGTCGCGATCGTCCTCCGACGGCCGCAATTGGCGGATCGCTCGATGCGCAAGACTTTTCCAACGATGTTTACATCCCGATTAGCACTATGAGAAAGCGGATCGGTGACACGGTTGTAATGACCAGCGGCGGGTCGCGCGAAGGCGAAACCGTCGAACTGAATCAGATTACCCTAAGAATCGACAGTATTACAAACGTCCAAAAAACTGCTGAACTGGTCGAGGAAACGCTTCTTAAGAACCACGGCAAATTGAAAGACACGTCCGTCATTGTCCCGCTGGAGTTACTTGAACAAGCCAAGCGGACAAAGATGATGTTCATGGTCTTTATGGGATTGATCGCCGCGATTTCGCTTCTCGTGGGCGGTATCGGGATTATGAACATCATGTTGGCAACGGTCACAGAGAGGACGCGTGAAATCGGCGTTCGGCGTGCGCTCGGAGCTCGTCGGTCAGATATTGTTCGACAGTTTTTGGTGGAAACCATCGCCATGTCGGTCCTGGGAGGACTGGTCGGTGTGGGCGTTGGACTACTCTGTCCACCTGTCATCGATGGTGCTCGAGCCGTGGTGAGGCGTATTGCACCCGACATGATCGCAGGATTGCCGGACGTTGTACGAGATGTCACGCCGATCATTGTTCCGATATCGATTCCGCTTGCATTTTGTATCTCTGTCGTAATTGGCGTCATGTTCGGGTTGTATCCAGCCTACCGGGCCGCTCAAATGGATCCGATCGAAGCGTTGCGTCACGAGTAAGCGACACATCTGAAAGGTGCATGCTGAACGCGGATCCAAGCATGGAAGTACAGCCACCATCGGCAACGTCAGATCAAACCAGCTCCCTCGGAGCCCCGCTTGCCATTGCCGCTCGACAGGCGTTGGTTTTTGGAGCAACTCTTGCAACACTGTTGTGCCTGATGATTGCGATTAGAGGTTTGCTAGGCGCTTTCAGGACGCCAGCTGCAACTTTGATTCTCGTATTGGCTGCGGTAGGTGCGGAGGCATGCGCAACTCTCTATCGTTTCTTTTGGAAGGTGCTCCATCGTTCTGCCTTACGGGCGAACGCCGAAATGCTGCGAGTTATTTTGCCGACCGTGGCGATTCTATGCGTCGGATTCGCTCTCTCCACTGCTGGAGCAAGCACCTGGGCGATTGGCACAGTGTGGATTGTGATCGTAACGGCCGAACTGGCTTGGTGGATTGCGGATTCTCGAATCTCTCGGACTTTGCACACAGCGCGCGATGGTTCGCTCAGGCCGGATCGGAGAAATGGCAGGCAACCGGAAGACGAAAACCTGCTTGCGGATGATGATGGCGAGCTGGATGCCCGCGTAGTCCAACAACTGACGCGATTTCGAGATGACGGTGGAATGGAGCTTATCTCTGGTGTGCTCCGAGGCGAGTTTGCTGCCGGAGAACGTACTCACAACCTGCACGTAGCCTTCTGTCCACCACTAGATTACGAACCTCAAGTCATTGCCCATCAGCTCGATGGAGCACCCGTTATTGTCAAAGTGGCTCAGGTTGAAGAGTTTGGAGCGCGAATAGAGTTGCAATTGACGGGCAAAATCGATGCGTCCGAACCTCCGACGATCTATTTCGAGGTCAAACCTCACTAGAGCACCAAGAAGCGTGGCAACCGAACTCTTACTCACCAGGTTCCCGCACATCATGCAGCAATTGGACCAGTGTCGATCGGATCTTCGTTTCGGCCTCGACTTCTAGAAAGCTGGATCGAGCTGGCCATGTTTCGTACCCTCCGAGTTTGTGTTGCTCAGCCGGAGGAAGGTAGCCACCGTATCCGTTGGCCAATTCGATGTGAAACGTCGCAGGATGTGGGCTCTCGCGTTTGATCGCCAAGCCCGTTTCCGCGAAGACTTCACAGGGTGTCGCGACAATTCCGAGATCGCCGATTCGGATCGCTTGCAGCTTGACCTTGGTTGTCGCCGGATACTTGCTCAAGTGAATCGCCTCTTGAGCATAGACGGGCGACCATCGATGCGGTTGCTTTGCACCCGGATTCATGAGTACGTTGGTGGCCCACTGCAGTCGATCCGGGCTCGGTCGGCGGATCTCCAATTCCAATTCCGTCTCTTTCATCGCAAGCGCTAGGTCGCGACGATACTCGATAGACTGCATGGCTTGTAGAGTTTCTTGCGCCAACATGCGGGCTGCGACTTGCATCCATTCGAACGGCGGATATTTCTTACCACCCGATTCGATTGCACCGGTGTTACCACTGGTTCCATTTGACATGAGCCCTACGAATGCTGGGTGCCCGGATCCCGCCGTCAATTGTGACTCGAGCGCAGTCGCGTAGTGGCCAAAGTAGTCAGCGCTGACCAGACCGCGTTGATATCCACCGCAATAATGGACGCTAAAATTTCCTAGCACGGCCAACGGCGAGCCGTCGGCATGTTGGATCGACAGGATAGAAAACTGAGGATCTACGGGACCAGCTGGCTCGATAATGGCCGAACTTGTGCCGGCCACCGACTTGACCTGTTCGCCGGCCTCTCCAAACGGATTCACTCCCACGCTACCTGGGCGACACAGGTGCCGACGGCAACGAATCAAATCAGGTTTTTGGAAAGAGTTCCATCCAATCTGAGCCGGCGCGAGCTGTTGCTCGGCCTGCGCGACGGCCGCTGCGATTTGCTCGCCCAGCCATATGTGGTACTCGTCATCAAGCGGCTCCGTACCAACGTGGTTCGCACGCGGTGCGGCATGTGTGTGCGTTGCCGCCATCAGCATGTGGTTGGCCGCGATACCTGTCGACTGACTTGCGATGACCTTTGCCGCGTCAAGTACGTCTCGCCCAATCATGCATACGTCGCAAATCACAATTGCCAGTCGAGTTTCGCCATCCGAGAGGACGATCGCCCTAGCATGTATTGAGTCATGCACACCGAGCACAGGTCCGTTTTTGCTGATCGGTCCATCCAGTGAGACGCCCAGCTTGGGTGTTATGTCGATCTTGGCGGCGCCTGCCCTAAACTCCCGGGGCGCTGCCGCTGCAATGAAAGGCCACAGCGCGGTTAACACCGAATAGCAAACTATGGCAAGAGCAACATTCCTCCGCATGATGGAGTTCTCCGGGTTCGTACTGGGTGTGGATTTCAGCGGGGCTTCTCGTCTAGTGCAAAACTAAAGGGGTGATTTAATATAACGCTTTGCGGTGCTGAGTTCATGACATCAATCGAGTGCAACCATGAAAGCCCTTGTAAAACGCGAGTCGCAGCCGGGTCTTTGGCTAGAGGACGTTCCGACACCTACGATTGGCATCAACGACGTGTTGATCAAAGTTGACCGCACGGGGATCTGCGGCACGGATGTCCACATCTATAAGTGGGACGAATGGGCGCGCAAGACAATCCCGGTTCCGATGGTTGTTGGGCACGAGTTCGTTGGGGAAATCATCGAAGTAGGCTCTAACGTCGTTGACTTTCACCCCGGCGAGATCGTCAGTGGCGAAGGCCATGTGGTCTGTGGTCGCTGTCGCAACTGTCTGGCCGGACGAAGGCATCTTTGTGCGCACACGCAAGGTGTCGGTGTGAATCGTCCGGGCGCGTTTGCTGAGTACATTTCGTTACCGATGACAAACGTGTGGCACCATCACGGCAATATTGATCGGGACGTGGCTTCGATATTCGATCCTTTTGGCAATGCAGTGCATACGGCATTATCGTTCCCCGTACTGGGCGAAGATGTCCTGATCACCGGAGCCGGCCCCATCGGATGCATGGCTGCTGCAGTCGCACAACATGCCGGTGCGAGATATGTCGTGGTCACCGACGTCAATCCTTGGCGGCTCGAACTGGCGAGGAAACTTGGAGCCGATCGGGTTGTCGACGTCCGATCCGAATCAATCAGCGAAGTCCAAAAGGAGTTGGGGATGACCGAGGGGTTCGATGTTGGCTTGGAGATGTCCGGCAATCCGGACGCTTTCCGCTCGATGCTCGCCAATATGTGCCACGGAGGAAAAATCGCGATGCTCGGCATCCCCTCCGAAGAGATTGCAATCGACTGGAACATGGTTGTGTTTAACATGCTCACGATCAAAGGCATCTACGGACGCGAGATGTACGAAACCTGGTACAAGATGACGGTCATGCTGCAAGGCGGCCTCGATATATCCCCCGTCATAACGCACCGCTTTCATTTCACCGAGTTTCAAAAGGGCTTCGACGCCATGTTGTCCGGAGAGTCCGGCAAAGTCATCCTCAATTGGCAAGCATGAGTTCGCAAACACCGCCATCGAACTGAGCCACCACTTCACGCCGCCTTTGTGGCTGCAGATCGGGTCGCTACCAATAACAAGGCGGTCGTAGGAATTGCCCGGATTGATGAATTTGGTTGCGAAAGACAAAGACCACGCGGTCGCGAGCCCAGTTGTTCGCGAAGATTAGGCGACGATTGCTATGCCCCACCGCGATCATGCGGAAATGCTTGCGACCGTTGAAATCGACCTCTGGTTTTTGCTGGATCCAGATGTCGAATACGGTTACGTTTCGCTCCGATGATGGTAGCGTCGGCAGGTTTAGACGAAGTCCTTGATCGCGACAGGTGCTTCCCTTTCAACGGCGTGTTCTGCGGCCAGGCATAGCAAGGTGGACCAACGACCGTCGACGCCTGTGCAGGGTGGCGGAGTTCCATTTCTCACACAACGAGCGACGGCTGCCACCTCGTCGGCGAGCTCCAAGAGCTCACCCGTAGGTTTCGTAAAAGTCTTACCCGTCGTGTTATCGCCCAGTCCATAGGTCAAGCCGAATTGTATTTTGTCTGATCGAGCATCTGCTGCGCTCCACCACGCCCAAATGGCTCCTTCCGTTCCAGTAATCTTACCCGTCTGATGATGCCCGAAGGCAGCAAGTGTCTGTGAGATGACTGCATAAGCTCCGTTGAAGTTCACGATCGCCGAAAAGTTATCGAGCAGCTTTGGGTTATCCGGATGTCGCGAATTGGCTTGAGCATAGACCGACGTGGGCTCCCCGCGCGACGACAGGTACCAACGAGCTAGATCGAAGAAGTGAATCGGTTCTTCCAGAATCCAACTTCCAACGCGATCAATATCGTACCGCCAACCCTCGGAGCCTTGGCGGTACGGAAATCGTGATAGCTCAATCAACACATGCAGCGGATCGCCAATCGCACCTTGATCAATCAGCTCTTTGACGCCGCCCCATAGCGATGACAGCCGAAGTTCGTGACCAACCGCCAAAACAAGCCCTTTGACTTCCGCCAACGCGACTAGTTCGTCGCAATGGTCGACGCGCAAAGCCATCGGCTTTTCGAGCAGCAAATGTTTGCCGGACTCCAAAACGGCCTTGGCGATTTCGTAGTGCAACTTATTTGGTGCAACGACCGATATGATTTCGATGTCATCGCGATCAATCAATCGCCGATAGTCACCAACGACATCTACGCCGGGGTGTGTGCTGCGTGCGAGTTGCTGGCTGGCTTCCGATCGAACTGCGATCGCCACGAGTTCGGCAGCCTCGCAACTTTGGATCGCATTTGCATGATGTGATCCAAATAGCCCGTAACCGATTAGCCCAAAACGAACAGGGCTCGTTGACATAATGATCCTCGCAAGACGGTTGGCAGGTTGATTCAACCTCAGGAGTTAAACGGCAAACGGTCAGTCTTGTCTCGTTTGCAGTTACAGAATTCATCATCTCTGGAGCAATAGACGGCGGGCACTTGGAAGGTGACGGCCACAGTTTTCAATGTCACTTGGAAAGCGACAACTACACTCTTGTGCTAATCGGGTAACTCTTCGCCGCGCGTCTCTTGTCCCATCAAAGTAACAATAACTCCCAATCCAAAAAGTGGAGCGAGATAAAGTGCTGTCTGCTCGGGGTTCCAGCTCATTTGCGCCGCGACAAACATGGCTGCTGCCGTACCAAATCGTCCCGCATTGAAACAGAACCCCGTCCCCGTTCCGCGAAGTCGCGTTGGAAACAACTCCGGAAAGTACACCGCGTAGCCCGCATGCATGCCGAGCGTGAGGAAACCAAATACGGGCAGCGCGATATATAAAACAGAAACCGAGGCATTCTGGGGGATCAAGACCAAAAACATCAGCATTGCCATCACGAGTCCGCCGGCATGATAGAGCACAAACGCTCCCTTTCGTCCTAGCAGATTTGAGATTCCACCGAACAACACAAGCCCCAAGCCGCCGCCGATCGTGTTCAAACACATGCTGGTCATCTCAGCTCGCTTGATCGTCGCCTCGTGCTTGTCGAGTGCCTGTTTCTTCACTTCCTTCGTTGCATCGGAGGCGACGTCTTCAGTCGACAACGCGGTCCGCTCGGCCGAACGCAGGAGTGCGTTCTTTCCATAGATGTGACATCCCCAAAAGGTGACGAGCCCGATCGTCGCCAATGCGACGCCGACCAACGTATTGCGTAGATTCTGTGCATTGAACAGATCCGCGATCGAGCCGGTGACCTGCGAGGCGTCTTGCCGCTCGCGTTCTTTAGCCTGCTGCCACTGCTCAGGTTCCTTCATTTTCCAGCGGATAACCACAACCAGCAAAGCCGGAACGATACCGATCAGAAATCCCAGCCGCCATGTGTCGTCGCCCCACGGCTTGGCGCTGATGATGAAGTAGCCGACAGCAACGGCCATGAGCGTCCCAAAAACGCTTGAAGCGTGAAAAATGGAACTCATGACGGGACGAGATCGCTTGGGCATGACTTCCGCAACCATCGCACTGGCGACTGCCCACTCGCCGCCGACACCCATCGCAACCAAAAACCGCAGCAGCACCATCTGCCATGCGGCATTCGCAAACGCCGTGATGCAAGTAAAGACCGAATAGAACAGGATGGTGACGATCATCGTCTTCGATCGACCGATCTTGTCGCTCAGCATCCCGAAGAAGATGCCCCCAAATGCGCCGCCAAGTAAGAAAGAAGCTAACGCGTAGTTGTTCCATCGGCCGACGAGCGGATCGTCCGCAGACGCGGCACCCAATAACTGGGGCATGGCGTCGCGCATGCTCGCGACAAACACCTGGCCTTCAAAGATGTCGAACACCCATCCCAACGAAGCAACGACTAGGACGAGCCACTGGTATCCCGTGATGCCCTCATACCAACGTAGCGACTTTTCGTGGAGCTCTGGCACAATTTGATCCTATGGATTCGAGTAACGCTTGAGTTGAGGCGATTCAGGCTAATAGTTCTCGTTCTCACAGACAAGCAGAGAACAACGCTAAGAGGGACAGCTTCCTGGACGCTGCGACAGCGGAACATGTGCGATTTGGCCGAGTGAGAGCCGAAAGTGCGCAATTTCGTCACGACTACATAGCGATCATGGTGACCGTGGTATACGCTGATGGCCGGGGCTTCATACGACTGATCTTGTTAGCCAAGTCGCTGTGCAGAGGAAGACGCCTATATGTTTATTCAGGACATCAAGATTCATCGACTCATTGGCGGAACGGTGGATGGCGGTTGGCCGGAGGGGCACGAACCGGAAGATGATCTTCATACATTGCTTGAGGTCGTGACAGACGAAGGCCTGACCGGTGTCGGCAGCGTGTTTACGAATTCGGCGCTCACGTATGCCGGTGTCGAAACCTTGCGAGGTTTTTGGGAACGCGAGTCTGCCGTAGAACCGGAACGCGTCAGCGAGAAGTTGCGGCAGAGTTGTTTCTGGCAGGGACGGGGCGGCACACTCGAACATGTTATTTCTGGAATCGACATTGCCCTGTGGGATCTGTTCGGGAAAGTGTGTAAGCAGCCTGTCGCGCGACTGTTGGGAGGTTACTATCGCCGAAAAATAAAGCCGTACGCTTCGGTTTTGTTTGACGAGCCTGATGTATTGGCGGATCGATTGAAGAGCGTCGCCTCGCGAGGTTTCCGCGCGATCAAACTCGGCTGGCGACCGTTTGGCCGGCGTGACGCGAGATTTGACGAACTGCTAGTCCGGACGGCTCGCGAGACCGTTGGGCCTGATATCGATATTCTTGTCGACGCGGGTGGAAGCGAGCAGTTCTGGCCGCATGGCTACAAATGGGCGCTGCGAACGGCACAGATGCTGGCGGAGTACGATGTCGGATGGTTCGAAGAACCCCTTCCCCCCGACGACATCGAAGGCTTCATCCGACTGCGTAACAACTCGCCTGTGCCGATCGCGGGTGGTGAAGTGCTAACGCGGCGACAGTCATTTCGCGACTGGATTGAGCGGGGTGCGTTTGATGTTGTGCAACCCGATGCCACCAAGTGCGGAGGGCTGTCCGAAGCACGCCGCATTGCCTGGCACGCCTATGATCACAACATCCAGTTCGTCAGTCATGGCTGGAACACTGCAGTGGGTTTAGCGGCAGATCTCCACTTAGCCGCCGCGATCCCCGTGGCACGCTACGTCGAGTTCCTGACGCCCGCGCCGTACATCGACGACATTCTCATTGAGCCGTTTCGGCTAGATGACCAAGGTTGCCTCACAATCCCCGACAATCCGGGACTTGGAATCGAGCTAGACCGGGAAGCCTTGCAGCGATTTGATCCGACGTAGCATACTCACGGCAGTTGATAAAAGTCGTTAGCGTTGTCGTGCAACAACCTTCGTTGCTCGCTCTCGCTACGATTGGCGATCACATCTTTCAGTGAATTAACCCAGCGCCGATAGCTGGCACCCAGCAAACACACGGGCCAGTCGCCGCCAAATACAACGCGATCTGGTCCAAATGTGTCCAGGCAGAAGTTGATCGGCGGCGCGAGGATGTCGGAATCCCATGTGGCTTTTGGCGCGCGAGCCACGATACCTGAGATCTTGCAAATGGCGTTTGGGCAATCAGCGATTTTGCTGAGATCACGTTTCCATTGATCGACTTGATGCGATGGTGCTTCGTCAGGAGTTGGTAACCACGCCTTGGGGTCCGCATTGCCGCAATGATCAACGATGAAACGTGTGTCTGGGCATAGCCCCGCCAGCTTGGCACCATCCGCTAACTCTGTCGGACGCATACATAAATCGAAGCTCATCCCCAGTTCTCCGAGCAATCGCATCGATGCCACAAACTGTTGTTGCAAACACAGACCCTGTGGAGCATCCGCGGTATGCAGAACTTGCCGAACACCCTTAATGTAAATACTGTCTTTAAACTGTTTGATGTATTTCTCAAAACCAGTCGAGTTGGGGCGGCCTGAAATGACGGCGGCTACGGTTGGATGACCAGGGCTCTTGGACAGCTCGATGACGTGTTCCGCCTCTTCGACTTGCTGGCTTGGTGCGACATCGACCTCCATATAGACGGCTTTGACGACATTCAGGCCTGCGGTCGCATCGAGAAAGTCTTTTGTGACATAACTCTTTGATAGGATCTCGGGGGCACCGGATAACCACGGCGGTTGAAACTTGCTTAGATCCCACAGGTGTTGATGTGTGTCGATGATTGGGAGTGTGTTGTCGGCCTCCTGGGCGAGACCGTCGGACGGAGTCAGTTCCGATAGGCATGTCGCAGATAAAGCTCCAACCGACAGGTGCTTAAGAAACTCTCGACGATCCAATGGCATGATGAAGCTCCGCAGTCGATATCGGTGGTGGGTTGCTGAGTAAATATCTTAGTCGAAGGGACTGTGTCGACATAGAGTTGCAATCGATGTCGCGTCTGGCAAAATATCTTCGAGCGGGCAAACCCCAGTTCGATATCCAGGGTAGTCACGATGAGTCTGAATCCGTACGAAGCTCCGCAGTATCAGGCGACTCTTTCTTCACTGACGTACTATCAACCGCTCACGACCAAGCTCAACTTGGGCGAGTATCGCCGCATCTCGAAGAATTGGTTTGAATTTGTGTTGGGAGTTTGCCTCAAGTTCCTCCGCATCCGGCTACCGATGTCATTTGCGTTTGCCGACACGGCCCATTTTCAGCGACTAACACCCCAAGATCTATCCGTCCGCGCAAGAGAGCAGATTAAGCCCGTCGCGGACGAGGCACTGGCGTTGAAATTGAAGTATGCGTTTTCGTATTGGCTGCCCACAGTGGGAACGATCGAGGGAGCTGCTGCGACGTTCCTTAGCGAAGATGGTCGAAGCATCTTGTTGATCATCTACGCTCGTACTTGGACACAGGTGACGGCAGATGAAAAGGTTGCGTTTGCGTTCGTCACGCGTCTGGCTGACGGGAAGGCAATTGTAACATCCGGATCGAAAGCGGACCTCGACAGTCCGCCTCACTTGTTGGGGGAATCGCATCCCGGCATGCCGATGGCTGATCTCTTGAATCGGCATCAGCAGCGTGTGCGAGAGGTTGGCACTTCTATCATGCCTGTGTACGACGAAAATCAACTTGAGGAAGTCTTGCGCGAATACGAGCGAGAGAATTTTGCGTTTAACGTCGAACGAGGCGTCTATGTCCCGGTCAGCCAACGCGAACTCGCTCGCCTACAACAGCTGGCCGTTGCCGCACCGGTCGCGCCGAAATCAAAAGCAAAGCAGCGGTTCCAAGGCATCGAAATGTTCTGTTGGATTACGTTAGGGATTGGCGTCTTTATGTTTTCTCGCGACGCACCGGTGAATGGGGCTCAAGCGATCTTTCGCGTCAGCATCTTGGTAGTTGCCGGAGCAGGAATCGTCATCATCTGGGTCATCCGCGGCGTGACTTCGCTGAGGAGCGAAGCTGACGGTTAAAAACTGGTAAACCGCAAGCCGCCGACCCTCGTCGAAAACTTATTCACTCAAGCGTTCGACCACGGCGGTGCCAACTTGCTCCGTCGTCATCGTCCCGCCAAGATCCGGTGTGTGGCAGCCGTCAGCTAACGCCCTCTCGACGGCCTTGCGCACACGAAAAGCGGCGTTCGAAGAGTCCAGATGATCGAGCATCATTGCCGCGCTTAGAATCGAGGCAATCGGGTTTGCGATACCTTTACCAGCAATGTCCGGCGCAGAACCATGCACGGGTTCGAACATCGACGGAAACTGTCGCTCGGGATTTGTATTCGTGCTCGCGGCCAAACCTAATCCGCCACCGATCACACCTCCCAGATCCGTCAATAAGTCGCCAAATAGATTGGAAGCGACGATCACGTCAAATTCCTCTGGCCGGCGCACCAAATTCATAGCTGCTGCGTCACAGTGTTGGCGTTCAGTGGACACATCTGGAAATTCAGCAGACAGCTCTTCCAGGATTTCGTCCCACATTACGTAAGCGTATGCCTGCGCGTTGGATTTCGTGATCATCGTCAGTTTAGAACGCCTCGTGCGTGCAATCGCGAAACCGTAGCGCAGGATCCGCTCGACCCCGCGTCGCGTGTGAAGTGCAGTCTGGATCGCTACTTCATCAGGATGCCCACGCCGCAAGCGTCCACCGTTGTTGACATATTCGCCTTCCGAGTTTTCTCGGATCACGACGAAGTCGATGTCGCCCGCATCCTTGTCAGCTAGAACGCTTCGCACACCTGGGTAGAGCCGCGCCGGCCGGACACAGGCGTATTGATCGAATGATTGGCGAATTGCAACCAGCGGGGCGAGCGTGACGTGATCGGGGATTTTTGCCGGCCAGCCCACCGCGCCAAGGAGAATTGCATCAAATGGTCGCAGGATATCAAGAAAGTTGTCTGGTACGACGCTTCCGGTTTGCTCCCAGCGATGGACACCCCAGTCGAGATGCTCATAGGCCAAAGTTAGTCCCGGCTCGCTGCTTTGCACCGCGTCGAGTACGCGCAGCGCTTCCACCGTGACATCAGGTCCGATCCCATCACCTGGGTAGACCGCGATTTGAAACTTAGCCATAGCCCAAAAGTCCTAAAATTGTAGACAGCCATCGGCAGGGGACGGCTGAATATAGCTCCCTGGCGGCGTTCGTCCTACAACCCAGTTGTTGCGGCTCGCGTCCGAACCGCTGCAAGACGAGTGACGAACTCTGATTCCTGCAGTTATTGCGGATTTCTTCATATTTCGCGGGCGTGCAGGCGACACCTTGACGCTCAAGGGCCACAAATCCAGAATGACGCACGCGAGGGTGGTTGGGCGAAACCATTTCTCCTATCCTGCCTATGTTTTCCCGGGGCTGTCCTAGTTGTTGTGCATTGACACCGATCCAACACCCACGAAACTCCCACATCAGTCAATCGCGAACAGAGTCTAACACATGGATGTCTCTCCCACCCACGCTGATGATTCACTCGAACCAACGACTCGCCGCTCCGTGACGACCGAAGATTTCTCGCTCAAGGCACAGTTCGACAATTTAGCGGCTCGATGTGCTGAACTGCCCAGTATTCGACTCGATCTGCCCGTCGCACATTGGGCGGTGGGATCGGACCGGCGGCTTCCCTATGGACTGCTCGACCGCACGGTCCGCCAAATCTCGACTGCTTCCTACGAAAGTTTGCTGGCCACGCCCGGCGTCGGGCGAAAGAAATTTGCTTCGCTTCTAATGCTTTTGCAACGTGCCTTGGAATCAAGCGAAGTGCCCACTGGCGGAGCTGCGAATCCGCCCATTGAGTCGATTGAATTCCAGCAGGATGCATTTGCTCCGGAGTCGGTGTCACAAGTCATCTGGGCCGAGTGGCAAGAGACGGTTCAACGCCATCGCTTGGAGAGCGAACCGCTGGGACGACTAGCACCCTCGCTACAAATGTTACCGACCGTAATTTGGTCCAAGCCGCTTGGCGACTACTTGCGATTCACAATCGATGAACTGCGATCGCTGAAGACACACGGAGACAAACGCGTCACGGCGGTATTGCAAGTCTTCCACCTCGTACATAGTTTGCTCGGCAATTCGAATCGTTCATCACGAGTCTTGGCTCAACTGACTCCAGCGTTCGTGCCACCGGTCGAGCAGTGGATCTACGGCGTCCTCTCGAACGAGCATCTCCCTTCTCCGCAAGATTTGCGTCAGAATCTCCTACTGCCGCTACTTAATCAAATCGAACGAGATGCTGGGGAGACCGTACACCGACTTGCTGCCGGTCGATTGGGCGTCGAGGCATTCCCTGAGGGAGTTCGGGATCAATCGTTAGAGCTGGGCGTCACGCGCGCCCGTATCTATCAGCTGCTCGAAACGTGCGGTGATGTGATGCAAGTTCGTTGGCCGGCAGGGCGTTGGATGTTTAAACTGTTGATTCAAAGAGTTCAGATGCACTCCAGCCAACCTGAGTTGATCGAGATGTTGGAATCACTCCAATGGCTGCTCTATCCGACCAGGCGAGCACACGCAGCGGCAGAAGCAGCGATCGCCTGAAAGTGAACGGCGGCGTGAGCGAGCACGGGCGAAGTTTCGAAATCGCGGGCTACTCGGCCTTGTAGCCATCCTCGTCGATCACTTCAAACACATAGCCGTTCGGTTCGCGAAAGAAGAAACGCTCGAACGGAGTAGCTCGTTTTGCGCTGATAACCTCGGCGCCGGCATCAACGAGACGTTGCTTCAATTCGACGAATCCGGTCCCTGGAAAGAATACGGCAATATGCCGACCATACTCTGCTTCGAAAGCCGAGGGCGCAAAGTCCGGAAACTGGAGCAAGTGAATCTGGTTGCCGTTACCAATATCTAACCATCCCGCGGTCCCGGCAATGTTATCCGGTCGATGGATTGGTCGCCATCCAAACACGTTTTCGAAGAACTTAGTGGTTCGCGCGACATCGCGGACGGCCAATGTAACATGAGCAAGCGACATATTCTTCCTTCCGGGAGAAGCGTTCAAGGATCGCGATGCGTTCTGGCCGCTCGTCCTCAAGGAGCATTCTTCCTTTGCGTGCGACAAGTCTCGTTACCGAGCGGCGCGATCGGCAAATTGACTTGATCAAGCCCGCGCGTAACGAATTTACTGGTGGATCATCTTCCTACTGCTGCAGCATGACAAGCTACCGTATCTCTACTTCATACCAAAGTGTCTTTGCACTGGATTGTAGCGGCAAGACCGTCCGTCCGTTGAGGGCCCGGACGGAAATTGCGGAGCGGCGTTCACCTCGCCCGTCCAAGGCGTAGAAGTTCGCTCGTGAGGCGGCGACTGGAAGGGAGATCTCGGCGTTGATGCCTTCGCAAAGAATCGGTGACTTGCCCCATTGGTCGCGTAGCGTAATGCGATTGTTGCCGAGATCTTCGGTCTTGGCATCGCTGTTCCGAACGATTCCATTGGCGGCGATCAATATCCTTCCCGTGCGGTCAAACCCGGTGCCGTTCATGCACACCATGGAAACCGTCGCCCAGTCCAAGTCAGGCTGTTGGATTCTAATCGCCACATTGCCAATTCGAATCACTCGTTTGCGAACAAAGCCGGAGAACACTTTTGTTCGTTCGGTATCCGCGACAAAGTAACCCGCGCCCGGCTGCGATCGATCTAGACGAATCTGCTGGCTCTGTGAGAGCTGTTGGCTAGTATCGTGGGCGGGCGTCAGGTTGGCGCGCAGCTCCATTCCCACTCGCTCGACGAACGGGTTTGCTTCCATGAACCGATCAGCGGTCAGCGACCAGGGATCGCCGGTAGCGTGAAGCTGCTCGCGTTCACGGTCTCGCGTTAACGAAGCGAATTTGGCGGCATTGGCTGGCATCAAGTCACCGCGCACAAACAACGCAACACTGGCAGGCATGTGAATCAGCGTCGTAGGTTGGCACTTGATATCGAAATAGCTTTTGATGTGATCTGGTTCGAAGTCGTTGTCGTGGGAATACGCGAAGCTATAGATGCCGTCCCAGGATTGAAAAGCCCCCATCGCAGCAATCATGGGAAAACCCTCTGCGGCGTAAGCATTGGGGAAAGGGTGATTGTACTCGCTGACCGTGAACGGCATGCCGGCGACGCGGCGATTAGCCAGACTCTCCAGCGTTCCCGATCTGGCATTTACCAAGGCAACATTGTTGACGTACCAATCTCTCCGATCCCAGTCGCGATTTGGAAAGCTTGGATGCTGCCAGTAAGCGTGGGCGTCGATGTAATCCAGTTCGGCTTGTACATGTACAGGGCTGTAGCCGAGCTGCGTTCCCGAGACCAAAGCGCGAATACCAAGTTGCTCCTTGAGGTAGTCTTCGAACTCGGTCCAGTAATCGTGTTCGGTGTGCCACAGAAAGTCGATAAAGTCTTCGCGAGCCGCGGCGGTTTGATTCAAGTTACCCCGACGCATTACGGAAACACTTCCGGTTTCGAGCGATTCATCCTCGGCCAGACCGCTGATTCCACCTGTTCGCAGCGATACATCAAAAAGCTCGTAATTGTCGGGCTTTAATCCGGTGAATGTAATCCTCGCGTTTTCATCATCGCGATCGGCCAAAAACGTCAAGTGATGAGTTCGCTCTGTCGGGCCAGAACTCACCGTGGCCTCCAACCCCAGTCGCTGCCAGGGGTCGTGCGCCATCATGCAATTGACAACAATGTGTTGCTCGCGATTGGTACGAATCGAGAATGACAACGTATAGGCCCGGCCTCGTTCGACCGCGAATCCACTTTGTGTCAACTGAGGACGCCAGGTTTCACGGCCTTGCCGACGCACTACGATTCTAAGTCTCTGCGGTGCCTCGGCGACTGAAAGTTCGGCATCCGTGACGTCATCCGTTTCCAGGTGCCAAGACCTCGCGTCTTGAGACTTGTAATGTTTCAGCAATTCCGCTCCGAGCGGTTGAGTGCCCGCGTCCCAGCGTTTGCGCAAGCTCTCCGTGGTTTTGTACTTTTTAGTCAACCATGCATTCCACTGCTCACGAAATGTGGTTATGTAAGGCTCCGGCAAACGGTCTAATTCGCCGCGGCTCCATTGGTCAAACAACGCATTTTCGTTATTGATCTCGACGAATGCGATCGCGGGGTCTGCGGTATACGCGAGCTTCGTGTAGGGGTTCACGTGTGTTAGCAGATCGTGGGCATAACGGCGTTGCAATTCAATCATGCGGGGTTCGAAGTTGTCGAGCCCTTTGTCGTAATTCGGACGTTGTTGCTGAGCAACGAATCCTTCGTTGGGGCCAAACGACCGTGAAACGTGAAGATTCAGATTTGTGTAGATCCCGCGCTGCTTGAGCTGATCGATCAAGTAGTCGAGTCGCTCGAGTTGTTTCGGATCGATCGTAAGGTGATTTCCGCTATCACCCCAGATGGAACGCGAATCCATGTGGTGCATGCGAACAATATTGATGCCGAATCTTGCGAGACGCGCCGCCAATCGTTCGGCTTGCTCGTGCGTAGGGAAGCAGGCTTCGAAACAAAGATTCGTTCCCCAGAAGCGGATTGGGCCGTTATCTGTGAAGAAATGTCCATCCTGAACACGCAGGTGTCCGTGTTTCCCCGCCGGCGCGTCGAGCCACGACGACAGATTTGTCAAGTTTCCAGGCGAGTCGTAGGACACCATAAACGGAAACAGTGCCGAGCGGTTTTCGTCACCAGCGAACTGAGCGGATGCCCAATCTGCGCCATAGGCGAGCGTCATTGCAAATAGAGTTATCTGCAGACACCTTCGTATAAAGAATCCCATTGCAGCCTCGTCGCACAGATAGCCATTCCGCGCCCTTGATGATCCTATCAGGTCGCGTTTCGTTTGAGCAGGTGTTTCGCGTCTGGAGAGATGACGAGCGTGCAAGTGCCTTGATGCTTTTCGACTAGCCCGACCGTTGATCGCTGACCGCGCGGAATTCAGCGTGTGTTTCGGTTAGAATCTCACGAATCGCTCGTCGATCTGCCGGCGACAAGTGGGCGAACTCGGGACTCGAATCGTTCTCCGATAGCAACTCGCGCAGACGTCCATAGACACGTTCTTTGATCGGTTGAGGCAAGCCCCGAAACGCATCTGAGTAGATGAGATAGCTGCACGGATACTTGAACAACCGCCGCGTGAGATCAAATTCTCGCAACGACCGACCCTTGCTGTCGCGAACTCCTTGCGCCGTGAACTCAGCAGCGAACTCGGACATGCCTCTTACAGGCGAAGTCAAGGCAAATTCCCCTGCGAACAGCAGGTACTGCACAAGCTTCTCGCTGGCTTTGTCGAGGCGTCTTTTGGTGGTATCGCTCTGATAGTGCTCCGGACGATCGAGAGCCTTGTTCATCACGCCATCGTAGTGCAGTGACGAACGTGCTTCGTAGTTCGCGAAGGTAATGTAGTTGTGCATCTGGGACTGATGTTCCATCACCATCAAGGCGACGAGGTCGCTGTGAGGTGACAGATATGGTTTGACGTTGACCAACTTGCTCAAGTCGGTCAGGTTGGCTGCCGCTTCACGATCGAGGTCTTCTGGATTACGACGATCGCGAGCAATCGCGTTTCCCATATGCCGCATCTCGCCATGCGTGCCGCTCACATACCAACCACCCCAGCGATGCTCGAACGGGCTACGATGATCGGTGACGTACGTGCCCGAACCGAGCAGCGGTCGGCCATTATCATCCGGGAATACGGACCGTACCAAATGGCCAGGAACGCTTTGCGTACGCGACGAAGCGTGGCATGTGATGCACTGTCCGCGATCACGAACGAATCGCGGTTGTGGATCTTCAGTTTGGTCCAGCGTGTAAAAGATTGCCCCTTGCTGCGGATCGACGGTCGACATCTCGAGCACTTCGCCATCTTGAACCCAGCCCACGTAGGTATCGTCGCCAAAGTAAACGGCTCGAGGGTGCGATGGTGCAATGCGGCGAAGTTGAAAGCTGGTCTGCGAAAAGACCAACATCTGTGACGAATGGGGAATGTTTAGCGCGTCGAGAACTGCCGGCAAATACCCATAGTGTTCGTCGTATTTCAGCTTGATGTCGCCGGTGTCCAGTAGCTTCTGTAGCCGTACGACCGGATCATTCGTGGGTGCTGTGTTATAGTTGACCGGCTCCGATTCGAACTCAATTTGTGCAAAAGCTGTCTGCCTCGCGCACACGGCACAGAAGAGGCTCAGACAACAGCAGGCCACAATATGCCGCAAGCCTAAACTTACTTTCAAGGTCTGCATTGTAATGTCGCCTTATGCCACTACATCGTGAATGACTTTGCCTGCCAGGCCGGTTAACCGGAAGTCGCGACCGCCGTAAAAGTAAGTCAGCCGCGTGTGATCAAATCCCAGCAGATGCATGATCGTGGCGTGGAAATCGTGAATGTGAACCGGGTTCTCACTGATGCCAATTCCGTACTCGTCGGTTGCTCCGTAGGCGAATCCTCCCTTCACACCACCACCGGCCAGCCAGCATGTGAACGCATCCTTGTAGTGATCTCGCCCGTCCATCTGCGAAGTCTTGGCCGAAGGCGTCCGTCCAAACTCCGTACACCCGACAATCAATGTTTCGTCTAACATGCCGCGTTGCTTAAGATCCTGAATCAGCGCGGCGATCGGTCGGTCCACTTGAGCGGCGAGTTTGTTGTAGGACTTCATGTTGCTATGTGCATCCCAATTGCCACTGGCTCCCTGATCGATCAACTCGATAAAGCGAACACCGCGTTCGGACATTCTCCGGGCGACCAAACACTGCCACGCGAAGCTCTTCGTATCTCCACGATTCGCTCCGTAAAGCTCGAGTGTCTCGTCGGATTCGTTGTTTAGATCGAAGACTTCCGGCGCGGTCCGCTGTAAGCCTTCGGCAGCTTGAAACGAATAGAGACGCGCCGCCAATGTCGAGTCTTGTGAACGCGAGGCTAAGTGTCGTTCGTTGATCTTTCGCAGTAACTCCAATTCGCGAGGCTGTTGATTGGCAAACTTTGGGTCGGGATGGAGATTAGCGATCGGATAATCACCGGGAGTGATGCGGGTCCCCTGGTGGTAAGCCGGAAGGAAGTTCGAGTCCCACGACTGCGACCCACCGTAAGGAAGCTTGTCGCAAAACACGACGTGTGAGGGCAGGTTGGCATTCTCGGTGCCCAGCCCATAGCTGACCCAGGCGCCTATCCCGGGTAGAGTACCTGCCATCGCGCCAGAGTGGATGCTAAGGGTGGCTTCGAAGTGATCGCCTTTGTCACCATGCAACGAGCGAATGAAAGTCATTTCATCGACGCACTCGCCAAGATGCGGAAACAGATCGGAAACTTCGATGCCGGACTTTCCGTATGGCTTTGACTTCCAGAGACTACCTGCAAGAGCGCGGTCCTTGCCAAACGACTTGCCGTGGTCTTTGTTTAGCGTCGGTTTCGGATCAAACGTATCGACGTGCGATACGCCTCCGGGCATGAACAGCAAGATCACGCGTTTTGCTTTTGGCGTGAAATGTGGGACGCGAGGCGCCAACGGATTGATACTTTGGTCCGCTAGCGTCAAATGCGGCAACGCGCCGGTCGCACCCATTCCGATCGCGCCGAGGATGCCCTGTTGGAGCAAATCACGACGTGTCAGCGTTCGACGAGTAGGCTTATTTTGGATGTGCATCCGGTGTCTCTCCGATTGCGATGGGCAATTCACTTAGTCGACATACAAAAACTCGCTGCTGGCGAGCAGAACACGCGACAGGCTTGTCCAAGCTTGTCGGCGGGCCTCGGCTTCTGAAGTCCCAGCTCCAACAAGGTCTTGGGTGTACGAGTCGAGGTAGGCACTTGCTTCGTGGCTCTCTTCGTCACTTGGCGGGCGTGAAAAGAGCAACTCGTAAACGAACTGGATTTGATCCTTTGGCATCTCAGCGCGTCCCGTAACACGTGTCGCCAGGGCTGCGGACTTCTCTTCGACGAACGGGCTGTTCATCATATACAACGCCTGCAAAGCGACCGTTGACTCGCCTCGATTTTCAGTGCTTTTGTTACTGTCCGGTCCATCGAAGAGCGCTAAGAATGGATGTTTATTCAATCGCGGCGTCATCAAGTAGGCGGAGCGATAGTTGTGATTGTAGGTCGCCGCGAACGGATTGCCTTGCGTAAACTTTAGCTTGTCTTCCGCTGGGAAAGGATGTCGACCGGGTGAACCAAACTCAAGCGTCCCGCTGACGGCGAGGATCGAATCTCGTATAGCCTCCGCATCCATTCGCCGGCGATCGTACCGCCAGAAGTATTCGTTCGGTTCGTCGAGCTTAGCGTTTGGTTCTTTATTAGCGGACGAAAGTTGATAGACGGCGGACAGCATGATGCGCTTGTGCAAATGCTTGAATGACCACTCATGATCAATGAAGTCTTGGGCCAGCCAGTCGAGCAGTTCAAGATGGAGCGGAGGCGGGCATTGCGTTCCAAAGTTGCTCGATGTCGCAACGATGCCACGTCCAAAGTGATACTGCCACACTCGATTGACAATCACACGTGCGGTCAGCGGATTTTTGTTTGAAGCAATCCAATCGGCGAGTTCCAACCGCCCACTCTCGCCGCTCGGGATTTCCGGTATTATATCGTTTAGCGACGCGACAAACGCTCGGCGGGCGACTTCCCCTTTCTTGTGAGTATCGCCCGCGATGTGGATCTTGGCGTCGCCGATGCCGTCCGACTTGTCGGTGATTGCCCACGCGACCGGCGAATCGTAGATCGCTTTCTCTTCTTCGCGAACTTTCAATGGGACAAAGTCGCTGCGTTCTTTCTGATGCTCGGTCCCAGCGTGCGGATATTGTGTGCTCGCAAAGTAACCGTACAGTCCGTAGTAGTCCTGCATCGTGATCGGGTCGAACTTGTGGTGGTGACAGCGCGTGCAGCCGAGTGAAAGCCCGAGCAATGACCGGCCGATCGTGTCGATGGTATCGTCGATGATTAACTCCATCGATGCAAATTTTGAGTTGCCAAATCTCCGCGACAGCGCCACGTATCCTGTGGCTATGATCTTTTCGTTGTAGCGGTCACCGTCCGGTTGCCGTTTCGCCAGGATGTCACCGGCAATTTGCTCTTTGATGAATTGATCGTAGGGCATGTCGCTGTTGAACGCGCCAATCACGTAGTCGCGGTAGTAGCGGGCCTCAGGAATCGGTGTATCTGTTCCGTCGCCGCTCGTGTCTGCATAACGAGCAATGTCCAACCAGTGCCTTCCCCAGCGAACGCCATACTCCTTACTATCAAGCAAGCGATCGACAACTTTTTCAAAGGCTTCTGGCGAGTCGTCTGCCAGAAATGCATTTACCTCCTCAGGCGTGGGCGGCAGGCCGATCAGATCTAGCGTTGCCCGGCGGATCAGCGTTCGCTTGCCAGCAGGTGGGTTGGGCGTAATGCCTTTCGACTCGGCCTTGGCGACGAGGAATCGATCGATGGGAGTTTTGCACCAAGACGAGTCCTTGATCGAATCCGGCGCAGGTTCGCGCAAGGGCTGGAAAGCCCAGTGAATTTCGTTCGGCGAATCACCTTCCGGTGGTTTCGACCAGTCGACGTTTCCCTCCGGCCAATAGGCACCGTCCGCGATCCATTTCTTAAAGTCCGCAATGACGGACTCAGGTAAACGCCCATCGGGCGGCATCAGCAATTCCTCGTCCTCGATGACCAACCGCTCGACGAGCGTGCCTTGATTCGGCTTTCGGGCGACAACACTCGGACCATTCATCCCACCAGTTATCAGGTCCGCCAAGCTATCGACACGAAAGTCGCCTTCAGGCGTTGAGCCTGTGTGGCACTCTTCGCACTTCTGCACCAAGACGGGACGTATCCGAGTTTCAAAGAAGTCGCTGCGCTCATCGGCAAGGCACCGCGTTCTAATCGCAGCCATGGAGGCAGCGGTCAACAAAATCAACGCCCAAGGATAGACAGAGCGTATTCTCATCGAGGCTCTCATGAGATATTTGGACTGTTAATCAGGCGGGACTTCCTGAACCGGACAGGAAAGAAGTGCAGTGGGGTGCGCGGCTACGTGAATTTGCTCCGGAGCAGTCGCCACGAGCCACCACTGAACATTATCGACCGACAAACTGGATGTCAATATCCGTTTATCGAATATTGTCGCAAAGTGCTTGAGAAGAGGGCTCGTGAAGTACTCACTCTACGCTCACAGCGACACCGCCACATCGAAAAGCGGCCAACTGCTTGGTTGTTGATTTGCAAGCTTGGACGCAGGCAGGCAAGCTTAATTCGCCGAACGTGCTTTCCCGATCGCGATAAGTCCGTCAATTGCAGTTCGCACTCGGCTGCCGACAACCTTATCTCGAGACCTAGTCCTTGGAACCGATGTCGTCATGAAATGCTTCTTGCACCAAGTCGTTCTCCAGTCTTTCGTGCTGGCAGAATGATTGCCAAAACGATTCAAAGCCGTCACGGAACGCAGACCACCACTCGTCTGAATCAGTGCAGTCGCTCGCTAACTCGGCCAGTTCCACCAGCTTCGTTGACATCACGGAATGCTCTTGGATCAAGGCATCGGCACGTGTTTTGAGTCGCGGCGCTTGGTCTACCACACTGTCAAAGAATCCGTCAGGCTGCTCCTCGTGGACAAAGTGCGCCCGGGCGTGGTCGGAAAACTCGGCTAGAAGCTGCGCAGCCTCCCGTGGTGACTTGCACTCATCCAAGACCCACCGCAACTTGCGAAGCGACTCATGTAGCGCTTCGTGCTCATCGACGAAAGGATCGAATTTTCCCGAGGTATCTAGTTCAATCGCCATAGCAACACTCCCTTCAATGATGAGCCAAGTGCGTTCTTGGAACCATAATTTGCTAACGAACGGTTTCTGCTAAGTGTTACCTCTCACGCCGCCTTTCGTGCCCACAGAGGACAAACGGACCGTGACGTCCATAATAGGGTCGCACGCCTGCGGATGTCAAGGCTGTTCGAGCCGTCGTTGAGCCAGCGCGATCGTGGGCCGCCTAACGCTGCTACTCAGTGGTGGCTACAAGTTCGTACTTTCGAGCCACGGGTTGCGCTGCTTCGTAAATCTTCTTCTCGTACTGAGCCGCTAGCTCATTAAGTGCCGAAATCTCTTTATTGAATTCGATGAGATACTCTTTGTACTCGTCTGATCCCGTCTTCCCAGGCCGCGTGAAACGGTTTCGTAGCTGCGCCCACTTGTCTCGCAGTGGATGAATTGCCTTTTCATTGCGTTCCTTATTGAGGTTCGCTACCGCGAGAGCTTGTTGGTATTGCGGCGTCTTGTCGTTCGATTGCAACTCGATCTTCGCCGCGAGTGCCGAATGCGCATAAGTGCCAACTTTGATGCCATCAATCAACAGATCATAACGACCGGGAGCAAGTCCGAGCACTCGCACACGCTCGTTGCTCAATTTATGTCCCGATTTTGTGATGGCGTAACCGAGCTGCGCCTCCGGCGGCAAAACCCAGGGCAACGCGCTCGCCACGAACGTAAAGCCGAGGGAATGATCGTCGCCCCGCACATCGGTAATTGCGTCTTTGCCACCGGCCACGCGCCACTGGTCGTTCGCTTTGGTTGCCGTGATCGCCGAGACTTGTCGATTCGCTGACATTTGTTCCAGTATGGCAAAGGCCATCACGGCTTGGCCGTTGGCATCGGGATGCACTGCGTCGGGAATCATATTAAAATTGGGATCCTCGACGCGCTGACTTCGAGTCAACTGTTCCATGATGTTTTGCATGTCAACATACCCCAGCCCACGATGCGTCGCCTGATCGCGCACCCATGCCCCGTAAAAAGCCAATACAGGTGCGTAGTATCCGGTGACTTCCGCCACCTGTTTCGGATCGCCAGCGACCCAGCGTGGCGGCTTACTGACTGAGACGCGTGAATCGTACATGCTCGGTCCCATCAAAATTCCGGTCGCATGGATGCCGGCGATCTGCTCCAGCAGCTGCGTCATATCGATTTCGTAGCGATCGAAAGTTTCGCGGTCGAAGTGTCGATAGGTCCCGTCGTTCATCCCCAACAGTACAGAAACGTACTTGGGGTTCTGGGAGGCCACGTCACCTTCGAAGCGTGCCAACGCGTCGCCCGCTTTATCGCCGCTAACGCCGGAGTTGTAGAAGTGAATTCGCCGCTCGGGATAACGTGTGTAAAAGTAGTCCTCGACGTACTGGGTATAGAGGCACTGGTGTGTGATGCTGTCGCCCAGGAACACAAAGGAATCGCCATCCTGCAAATCGATTGACGTGACAGGCTTCGGCGATTCGGCCATCAACGTGCAAGCAAACAGCCATAGCATGCAGATGATCGATAGGACTCTACGGTGCATGTGTAATTCTCCTAAGTGTTAGAAGCTAGAGATTCTAGAGGCGAAAGTCGGAACGAACTTGACCCTGTTCGGCATCCGATCAAAGGATCGCTATAATCGTATCTTCAATCGTCTGCATTCAAGGTGGGAGTTTACGTGTGATTATTGGCGTACCAAAGGAAGTCAAACAAGACGAGTACCGCGTTGGCATGTTGCCAGTGGGCGCGGAAGAACTCGTCCGGGCTGGGCACACTGTCTTGATCGAAGCCAGCGCGGGAGTGGGCTCGGGCTTGCCGGATCACGAATATCTTCAAGCCGGGGCCGAGCTGGTAAATTCGCCGAGCGAAATCTTTGGCCGCTCGAATTTGATCGTCAAAGTCAAAGAGCCGCAACCCTGCGAGTGGCCGCTGATTCGACCCAAGCAGGCGTTGTTCACCTATTTTCATTTCGCCGCCGAAGCCCAACTGACGGAGGCAATGGTTGCCTCGCAGGCGACATGCATTGCCTACGAGACATTGCAAGATCGCAATGGCAACTTGCCGCTACTGACTCCGATGAGCGAAGTCGCTGGGCGGATGAGCATTCAAGAGGGCGCGAAATACCTCGAACGCCCCCAAATGGGGCGAGGCATTTTGCTCGGCGGAGTTCCGGGCGTTGCCCCGGCGCACATCACCATCCTGGGCGGCGGAGTCGTGGGTGCTAACGCGGCCAAAATCGCAGCGGGTTTTCAGGCCGATGTGGCCATCTTGGATATCAATATGGATCGTCTTCGCTATCTCGACGATATCATGCCGGCCAATGTCAACGTGCTGTACAGTGACCGCCACGTGATCCGCGAGCAGCTTCGGCTGGCGGATCTGGTGGTCGGCTCGGTATTGATACCGGGCGCGAAAGCGCCGCGGCTCGTCACGCGAGAAGACTTGAAAATCATGAAGCCGGGCAGCGTCGTCATCGATGTTTGTATTGACCAAGGTGGTTGCCTGGAATCGAGTCGGCCTACGACACACAGCGACCCGACCTATATCGAAAGCGATGTGGTTCATTATTGCGTGACAAATATGCCGGGGGCGGTCGGTCGGACAAGCACCTTTGCACTCTGCAATGTTACTTTGCCGTGGGTGCTGCAACTGGCCAAGCGAGGCATCGACGAGGCCGCACTACAGCTTCCGCCCATCGCGTCGGCGATCAACATCTGTCGCGGCGACGTAACAAACCAGGCCGTTGCAGAGACGTTCGGGATGCCGTACAAACCGTTGATTCGAGCATAACTTACTTGCAAAGTGACAGCACAACTCGAGTGCCGGCGCAGGTCGGATCGTAAAGTTGAACAAGAAAGCGAAACATCAATGACCGGAAAATCTCCTCGTGTTGGGATCTTGATGGGGAGCGACAGCGATTGGCCCAAGATCAAAAAAGTCGCTGACGCCCTGAATCAGTTTGACATACCTTTCGAGGTTCATGTCATGAGTGCTCACCGAACGCCGCATCTGGTCGCCGAGTATGCGACAACAGCGGACTCGCGAGGATTGCAGGTCATTATCGCAGCGGCAGGTGGCGCGGCTCACTTGGCGGGTGTTGTGGCCGCTCACACGGCACTGCCCGTGATTGGGCTGCCGGTTCCTACTCCGGAATTGGGCGGACTCGATTCACTACTTTCGACCGTCCAAATGCCCGGCGATGTCCCGGTCGCGAGTGTCGCCGTCGGCATGGGTGGACCTCGCAATGCAGGATTGTTCGCGGTGCAGATCATTGCGACTGCCGACGCCGAGCTGCGAGCAAAATTCGCGGAATTCAAAGCCGGACTCGTCGATCAAATTGCTGCGAAGGACGCGAAGCTGCAAGAAAGTCTGTAGTCGGGTCCACAAGATTCGGCGAATCAAATCCGTCAGATTTGATGGGTACCGCTACGTACTTCACCGAAAGGAACCAATGTCCAGCAACGACAAGGTCGAGACACTTCGCTGGGTTGGCAACGCCGATGGCCATCTTGTCTTGATCGACCAGACGCTATTGCCGGTCGAGTTTCGTGAAATTGATTGCCATTCGATCGAGCAAGTGTGGGAGGCGATCAAACAATTGCGAGTTCGCGGCGCACCAGCGATAGGGATCGCAGCAGCCTATGGCGTGTGCATCGGCATACGAGACGCCGCAGACGAAGCTGCCTTGCTCGCTCAGCTAAGTCGTTCGACCGCGTACCTCGCCACTAGCCGACCGACGGCCGTGAATTTGTTTTGGGCCCTTGATCGAATGAAGGCCAAGGCTGAATCGCTAGCTGGACAGCCAATCTCTGTGGTCCAGGCGACATTACTGGACGAAGCAAAGTCCATACACGAAGAAGATCGGGCTATGTGCCACGCAATTGGTAAGCACGGAGCAACACTGCTCCGGGACGGGCAAGGCGTGCTCACGCATTGTAACGCAGGTGGGCTTGCGACTGCCGAGTATGGAACAGCGCTTTCCGTGTTTTTCACGGCACAGGACGAAGGCAAACACCTGCGAGTCTTTGTCGGCGAAACGCGACCCTTGCTACAAGGAGCGCGCCTGACGGCTTGGGAGTTGTGCCGCCGAAACATCGACGCCACGTTGATTTGCGATTCGATGGCGGCGCAAGTTATGCGTGAAGGCAAAATACAGGCTGTGATCACCGGCGCGGATCGTATCGCTGCGAACGGCGACTCGGCAAATAAGATCGGAACCTACTCGATTGCCGTACTGGCGCGGGCTCACAACATTCCGTTTTACATCGCAGCTCCCTCATCCACCTTCGACCTGGCGATCGCTGACGGCAGCGCAATCCCCATCGAAGAGAGATCGTCGGAGGAGATTACGCACGGCTTTGGTCGGCAGACAGCGCCGGCCGATGTGAAGGTCTACAATCCGGCCTTCGACGTCACACCCGCCGAGTACATTCGCGCGATTATCACCGAGCAAGGGCTGATCCAACCGGTGTCAGTTGCCAACATACGGCAAGTCCTCGGCCACGCAACGTGAAGTCGGCGAAATCTTGCCTGAGATGAACACCATCGTAGTACTCCGGCTCGTCACTGTGCTCCCGTGAGATCGAATCGTTCCACCAGAATTCCGATGACAGATCCTTGACTCGCGCGACGAACCGATCGGCAGCTCAGAAGTAGCGGACTCCCGAGGATTAGCCCCTAACTAATCGAGCGGCTGTATCACGGCCTGTCGTCAAGGTTCGTTGCCAGGGAGGTTCAGGGCCGTGGCGCTCATCACTCGGAGAGTGAGGGCCACTGTGGCAATCACTTTCCAAGTGATCCGCCCCCTCAAACAGCAACTCGCATAGCGCATCGAAGCGACGCTGTTCGAGATCATCGAAGTCGTCGCCGATGTGCGTGGGGTCAAGCGGTTCGTGCTGGTTCATGTAATCATCCTCGATGCCCCAGGATGCCGGATCGAGATCCGGCCTACTCGACTGGATCTCTGAACCTACGACGCTTCGACTGGTTCAAGACCTCGAAGGCCGGCTTTCTGTAGCGATTTCACTATCGCCTCGGATGCTAGCAGCCATACCACGCTATGCCACGATTTTTCAGACAAAACGTCGGGTGATACAACCAACGAAGCATCTTTAGGCAAGATCATAGAGTTCAGCTTCGGCCAATATAACGTCTCAAAGCACCTACCACATGCTCCGCAACATCCGCGGAATTCCATCCCACAACTATCAACCTCGACGCGAACGGACTTTCGGGCGGTTGCAATTAAGCTCGGATTACGAGCAATCGCGTCTAAATCCATGACCTGCGTTTCACGCACTTCAAGCTGCTCACGCTTGACCTCTACACGCTGCGTCGGCACCACAACGAAATGCTGACCGTCCGGAATCGGAACGAATTCCAAGCCCATTGCACCGCTTTCTTCAAAGATGGCGCGTCCACGTTTGTTCACGCAGTCGAATCCATCATCGGACATGAAGTAGTCAAACTTCGAGCGGAGGCGAACGTCTCTGTCGAACCCATGACGCAGCGCCTCCAACTCATTAACACGACCACACTCTGAGCAAGCCAATGGCCTGTACCTTTCCCGAAGCCTGCGATTAGGATCTGCAAGGAAGATCAACCAGTTAACGCGGTGCTCGTCTTCTGAAGACAGCCAATAGTACTTCACTCGAACAACCCTCGGCTCAAAGTTTCAGCGAGTTCCTTTTGAAAGTCCTGATAGTACTCTCCCCCGTTGTACTTTCGGTAGAAATCATCCAGTGCCGCAAGCCGCTCGTCCGCGCCGAAAACTTCACGAACGGTCTTCCCTGATTGCCCCTTTTTGGGAAGCATCGTGTAGATCTTCCCGTCAACAGTCTTCGAAAGATCGTTCAGGTGTTCTGAAAGTGCTCGGTGAATTTTCGTGTGACGAAACGAATTCAGATTTCGCAGAATCGAGTCTTTGTACGGAACTTTACTGCCGAGTGATCGCAGTACAAAGTGGTGATAGCCAGCGCACGTGTTATGCACCAACACCCCGCACTCGGCGACGCGATACAAATGCTCGCCTTGCACCGTCATGTTGTAGACGCGGTGGGTGCCGGAGAGCGGCGTGATGGCGGCGATGGTGATGGGACCGCTGGTGCCGTTTAGGCGTTCGCCGACTTGTAACTCGCCCGCCGAGAGCCAATCGCCTTGGCTGGCGCTGTAGAACAAGTGCTCGTCGGTGGGACGAAGTGTTTCTTCACGACCAGTGGCGTCGCGTGGCGTTAGCTCGATGACGCCGCGAGCCAGTCGATTGACCGTCGTGAGCACGACTCGACCGCGACCGCGTTCGATCTCGGGGCAAGGCAGAATGTCGAGTACCTTGCCGATCATCCCGGCCGGCAAGTTCATCTCGACGGTTTCCAGCGGCAGCGGAGCTTCGCCGCCGACGTGAACTTCGTGTTCGTGCAACCATTGCCACGGCTGCAACGTCTGGACGTTGATCTCGTTGTACGTGCCGTCTTCCCACACTTCCTTGGCTTGTAACAGCACCAGGCGGTAATCGGCGCTCGCGATCTGCTCAGAAGTGGCATCGGTTAACGCGCGCAGCGGATCGGCAACACCTTCGATTTCGAGACGACCGTCGCTCGCATTCCACGATGCGTCAAGATCGTTCAGCCGAGCTGCGTCCGTCGCGAGTGCCTCGTCGGGCGTATCGACAATGACCTTGTGTCCCGGTCGAATGTCTTCGATGGCGCGAGTCTGCTCGATGGGTGCGGTAGCGCCGCGGAAGAAGCAGAAGGCGGCTAACAACAGGCCGGTGAAGAGAATTGCGATGGCGGTTCGCTTGCGGATTTTTGTCGTGCGATCGGTGTTTGCTCGCACCGGGACAAGTCGCATGGCAGGTCTACTCCCACGGCCTCGTGCCTCGGTCGTGATGGAAGACGTCAGATCACTCATGGATGTCACTCCGCCACTAATGGTTCGAGGCCTCGAAGCCCAGCCCTTTGCAACGCTCGCACAATGTCTTCAGATGCTAATAGCCGTGTCTCGCTAGACCAAGTTTTCTCAAACGAAATGTCTGGCGCGACGACGAGTGAAGTATCTTCGGGCAGTGCCATAAATCGCAGCTTTGGCCAATACAATGACTCCACATATCTACTGCATGCATCGCACTTCCCATGAAACTCCATTCCGCAGGCATCCGACTCAATAAGAACGGCCTTGCGCGCGCTGGCAATCAAGTTGGGGTCACGCGCAATTGCATCTAAGTCCAGCACCTGTTCCTCTCGTTTCCCCAATGGCCGGCGTCTAACCTCCACTCGGTGCTGCGCCAAAACCACGAAGTGCTTCCCGCCCGGAAGTGAGACAAACTCCAATCCCTTCGCACCACATCTCTCCAGGATGTCTCGCCCACGATTGTTGACACACTTGAAACCGTCGTCCGATGTGAAATAATCAAACTTGGACCGGATGCGGACGTCAGAATCGATTCCGCTTCTAATCGCGTCCAATTCGTTGACGCGACCGCACGCTGAGCAAGCGAGATATCTATACCTCTCACGGAGCGTGCGATGCGGATTCGCGCGGAATATCACCCAGTTGACGTTGGGGTCGTCGTCGACAGACAGCCAGTAATAATTCACTTGAACAACCCCCGACTCAGCGTCTCGGCCATCTCTTTCAGGAAGTCCTTGTAATACTCCCCGCCGTTGTAGGTTCGATAGAAATTATCCAACGCGGTGAGACGCTCGCTTTGCGTAAAGATGTCGCGAACGACTTCGCCTTTCTGACCCTTCTTAGGAAGCATCGTATACGTCTTCCCATCTACAGTTTTGACGATGCTCTCCAAGTGCTCCGATAGCTGACGGTGCAGCTTGGTGTGTCGGAACGAGTTCAAGTGCCTTAGAACTGAATCCTTGTAAGGAACTTTGCTCCCCAACGCCCGCATTATGAAATGATGGAACCCTGCACATGTGTTATGCACCAACACCCCACAACCACCGACGCGATACAAGTGCTCGCCTTGGACGGTCATGTTGTAGACGCGGTGGGTGCCTTCGAGGGGCGTGATGGCGGCCACGGTGATTCGGCCGTTCACACCGTCGAGGTGTTCGCCGACTTGAAGCTCGCCAGCCGAAAGCCAATTACCTCGGCTGGCACTGTAGAACAAGTGCTCGTCGGTCGGGCGAAGCGTATCTTCTCGGCCATTGGCGTCGCGGAGAGTTAGCTCGATTACGCCGCGGGCGAGACGGTTGACGGTGGTGAGTACGACCCGTCCGCGACCTCGTTCGATCGGCGGACAAGGCAGGATATCGAGTACCTTGCCGGTCATGCCAAACGGCAAGTTCATCTCGACCGTTTCTAATGGCAGCGGCGCCTGACCGCCAACGTGGACTTCGTGCTCGTGAATCCATTGCCACGGCTGCAGCGTCGACACGTTGATCTCGTTGTACGTGCTGTCTTCCCAGAGTTCCTTGGCTTGCAGCAGCACCAGCCGATAATCGGCCTTCTGCAACTGAGCCGGTGTGGCATCGGTTAACGCCCGTAGCGGATCGGCGATGCCGTCGACTTCGAGACTGCCCGTGCTGGCGTTCCACGATGCATCAAGATCGTTCAAACGGGCGACATCGGTAGCAATCGCTTCCTCGGGAGCATCGACCATCACGCGATATCCCGGTCGGATGTCTTCGATGGCACGAGTCTGTTCGATGGGTGCCGACGCGCCTTTGAAGAAACAGAACGAGGCCAGCAAGAGGCCGGAGAATAATGTGGCCAAGGAAGCGCGTTGGCGGATGGAGGAACGACGATGATTTGCGTGTTGTGCGACCAGATTCCGTTTCGCCACCGGCCGCGTAAGGGTTTGAGAATCTCTTTCGAGCATTGCCGTGCCGGATTGCGGCGAGGTGACTTTACTCTTGTGCGCTATCAGAGTATCGGCAAGAGGCTTCTGGAAAGAAACTCTCGACCCTGTGCTTGTCGTCAAGGTTCGTTGCCAGGGAGGTTCAGGGCCGTGGCGCTCATTACTCGGAGAGTGAGGGCCACTGTGGCAATCACTTTCCAAGTGATCCGCCCCCTCAAACAGCAACTCGCACAGCGCATCGAAGCGACGCTGTTCGAGATCATCGAAGTCGTCGCCGATGTGTGTGGGGTCAAGCGGTTCGTGCTGGTTCATGAAGTCATCCTCGATGCCCCAGGATGCCGGATCGATATCCGGCATACTTGACTCCAAGCCACAGCTGCCAGCAACCCTGGCCACCCCGCGTGGTACACTTGTGTAGTCAGCTGGCGGTTAGCTCCAGTAATTGCGTGTCTCGGTCCAATCGTGCTATTTTTACACGAATCATATCTCCTTCGTCCAAATCACCATCGAGTTGATTACGAACAAGGACGCCTGAAACGCCAGGTAGGATTTCGATCACATACCCAAACGGGCTTTGCAAACCGTTTTCGTTGTGAATTGTCCTGGTGACACGACCTTCGCGGAGTTGACCTTCCTGAATCGATTCGTCCTTCCAAGGGTTGCGGTGAGGTGCTGCCTCACGAATCGATGCGACATATTGTCCGTTGTCCGCTTGTCTTATGATCTTAATGGAATGCGTCATCCCAATTTTCGTAAACTCTCGGCAGTCGCTAACCGTTGGAATCCACCCAATCTCAGGGATCAATACGACAATCTCGTCCCCGTCGTATGTAAAAAAAACGCCGAAAGGTTGCACTTCAGTAACCTTCGCAGAAATGATCTCACCCGGGCTTAACATTGCAACTCCTCTGCCGTGTTTAGGGCGCTCCAAACGTCTTATAAAACGCTTCGGAGAATTGATCGAAGTACCGACGAGTCGCGCTCTTGTTCACGGCATCAAACGCATCCGGAAGAATCGCTATGGAATTCTTTTCTAGGGTATCGGAGACAATTTTCCCTTCAGCAACAAGACTATCGAACTCTGACTTTGGAATGCGGAACTCATGGACACCGTTTTTGTATGCCTGGGCATACTTATGGGCGACTTTGGGATCTGTCGTGAAGAATGCACCGCGATTGCCGAAGTAGCCTCCCACAGCCTTGGATTTCAATCCCTGGCTAGTGATCGCACTAGCATCATAAAGCTTCTGAGGTGCCTTGAAGACCGATATCATTTCATCGGCGCAACTGTTATGCACCAACACCCCGCACTCGGCGACGCGATACAAGTGCTCGCCTTGCACGGTCATGTTGTAGACGCGGTGCGTGCCTTCGAGGGGCGTGATTGCGGCGATGGTGATGGGGCCGCTGGTGCCGTTTAAGCGTTCGCCGACTTGAAGCTCGCCCGCCGAGAGCCAATCGCCTTGGCTAACGCTGTAGAAGAGATGCTCGTCCGTAGGACGTAGCGTTTCTTCCTTGCCGTCAGCGTCGCGTAGCGTCAACTCGATCACGCCGCGAGCCAAGCGATTGACGGTCGTCAACACGACTCGACCGCGACCGCGTTCGATCTCGGGACAAGGCAAGATGTCGAGTACCTTGCCGGTCATCCCAACCGGCAGATTCATCTCGACGGTTTCCAACGGCAACGGAGCTTCACCGCCGACGTGAACTTCGTTCTCATGCAACCACTGCCAGGGTTGCAATGTCTGCACGTTGATCTCGTTGTAGGTGCCGTCTTCCCAGACTTCCTTGGCTTGCAGCAGCACCAGCCGATAATCGGCCTGCTGCAACTGAGCGGGTGTCGCATCGGTTAACGCTCGCAGCGGATCGGCAATGCCATCGATTTCGAGACTGCCGTCGCTCGCGTTCCACGACGAACCGAGATCGTTCAGTCTGGCAACGTCGGTGGCCAGTGCTTCCTCGGGAGCGTCGACAATGACCTTATGGCCCGGTCGGATGTCCTCGATCGCACGAGTCTGTTCAATCGGTGCTGATGCACCTCGGAAGAGACAGAAGACGCTTGCCAGCAGGCCAACGACAAGGATTGTGGTCGCCATTCGTTGCCGGATGGTGTCGATGCGTTCTTCCGCCTGTCTAAGGGAATTCTCTTGCTTCCGAGTTGCACTTCGGCGCATGCGAGGCGATCGAGAAGTAACAACGAAGCGTTGAGGCACACTGTTGGTTGCCGGGGCAGGTAGCATGCCGTCATTCGCGGTGGCGCGATCCGAATTCGGAAGCAAATGTGATGGACTCCACCACGGAGCACCTGGATCACTTTCATGATGGTGATCATCAAACAAAAGGTCGCACGTCGCGTCTGAGGGACATCGCTCTAACTCGGCAACGTCGCCGATGCGACTCGGATCGATAGGTTTGTTTTCGCACATTGATCTACCCTTGACTCGTGCAATTTAGGTCCGTCCAGTTTTAGCGCCCCGCTACTTCGAGGCAATCACGGCACCACTCGGGGCTGCTGCAACCTCTTTCCAACGCCAATATGTCAAATGCCCCCTGCGATTCCATGGATCTCCTTGGTGAGAACATCTGAAGAGGCTGTTCTATCGACGATCATCCTCAAATCGTTAGCGATATTTGTCGCTCTTTCCCCGCCTAAGACGCTGCATAGCGTCGAACGCTGCTCGTAAAGCGACGATACGAGTTCGACCGGGACCGCGATATTCTCTGGATGTTCTTGCATTAGGTCGAGTACTAGTTGCTCTAAACAACGAACGCTCTCATGCAGTTGATCGCAATGTATCCTCGAGGCGATAATTAGTTCACGAATTTTGAGTGCGCGCCAAGTCTGACCGGCGCTTAGGTATTCCTGAATGTCAATGCGTTCCAACTGTTCAATTGCGAGCTGATATTTGCGCGAATCAAAGTAAAAGTGACCAAGATAAAGTCGTGCGGTTGTATTGGTCGGATCAGTTGTTAGCACCGACTTAAAGTCCGATTCAATATCTACAGACGCTGTCGCGTGTGCCGAAAAGTTGTAAGCCAAAAAACCTCGTAGTAATCGCTTCTCACAATCCGAATCCGGTAGCGATTCAACTTTGGTTACCAACGAGGAAAGCTCACTTCGTGCGTCCGAACTTGGCCAGTCAAGTTGAAGCTTGAAAGCTAGGTTCCAAAGTGTTTGAGTAGTTTCGGCCATCGATTCTAGATCACTCATCGCATTGCGTGGTTGATTTCTCGTGCACGTTGCTCAAATTGCTTCGCCTTCTTAAGCAATTCATCACGAAACTCGTCGAGCATGTCTGCATCCTTTGCCAACTTACGAAGATCCTGGGCAGCACGATTGTACGGTACTCCGTGCTGGCCTGAACGAGCGCCGGTGCCCACGCCCGAGGCCTTCCATCGCTTCAAAATGTCGTTCGCTTCCTTGGCTACCCAGTCGCGAGCGGGCAACCATTCACCGGGAATCTTACGACCTAAGTCGTCCACTAGATCGTGACCGCGCAACCAGTGCTTGGGGATCACACTTTCTTTGATCGCCTTTCCCCAGCCAAACGCCCCGAATCCTGTTCGCGCAACATCAGGATAGTTGTTATGCACCAACACCCCGCACTGGGCGACGCGGTACAAATGCTCGCCTTGGACGGTCATGTTGTAGACACGGTGAGTGCCTTCGAGGGGCGTGATGGCGGCGATGGTGATGGGGCCGTTGGTGCCGCTTAAGCGTTCGCCGACTTGTAACTCGCCGGCCGAGAGCCAATCGCCTCGGCTGACGCTGTAGAACAAGTGCTCGTCGGTCGGACAAAGCGTTTCTTCATGGCCGTTGGCGTCGCGTAGCGTCAACTCGATCACGCCGCGAGCCAGGCGATTGACAGTGGTCAACACGACTCGGCCGCGACCGCGTTCGATCTCGGGGCAAGGCAGAATGTCGAGCACCTTGCCGGTCATGCCGAGCGGCAAATTCATCTCGACGGTTTCCAGCGGCAGCGGAGCGTCGCCGCCGACGTGAACTTCGTGTTCGTGCAGCCATTGCCAAGGTTGAAGCGTCTGGACGTTGATCTCGTTGTACGTGCCGTCGTCCCAGACCTCTTTGGCGTGTAACAGCACCAGCCGATAATCGGCACTCGCTATCTGCTCGGAAGTGGCAGCGGCTAACGCACGCAGCGGATCGGCAACACCTTCGATTTCGAGACTGCCGTCGCTCGCATTCCACGATGCGTCAAGATCGTTCAGCCGAGCAACGTCCGTCGCGAGTGCCTCGTCGGGCGCATCGACAATGACCTTGTGTCCCGGTCGAATGTCTTCGATGGCTCGCGTCCGTTCTATCGGAGCCGACGCACCTTTCAAGAAGCAGAACGCGGCCAGCAAGAGGCCGGAGAATAATGTGGCCAAGGAAGCGCGTTGGCGGATGGAGGAACGACGATGATTTGCGTGTTGTGCGACCAGATTCCGTTTCGCCACCGGTCGCGTAAGGGTTTGAGAATCTCTTTCGAGCATTGCCGTGCCGGATTGCGGCGAGGTGACTTTACTCTTGTGCGCTATCAGAGTATCGGCAAGAGGCTTCTGGAACGAAACTCTCGACCCTGTGCTTGTCGTCGAGGTTCGTTGCGAGGGAGGTTCAGGGCTGTGGCGCTCATCACTCGGAGAGTGAGGGCCACTGTGGCTATCACTTTCCAAGTGATCCGCCCCCTCAAACAGCAACTCGCACAGCGCATCCAAGCGACGCTGTTCGAGATCATCGAAGTCGTCGCCGATGTGCGTGGGGTCAAGCGGTTCGTACTGGTTCATGAAGTCATCCTCGATGCCCCAGGATGCCGGATCTCGATCCGGCCTACAAGATAGACCATCCGCAGTGGCAAAGCACGCGTCGTGAACCTCTGCCTGTTTCTTCCGGCGCCGTTTGGGAGCAATCACCGTCGCGGCGATCACCGCGCCGGCCAGCGTCAATCCACCGCTGGCATACCACGTGCCGCCCACGTTGTGCGGGCTGATCACAGGGGTCTGGATAACAAAGCAGCCGCCCTTTCCGATCAAGTAGCCTAGCTTGCAGCGTGTGACTTGCGCTGCCTTACCGACGGGGATCGCCCGGACGTACTTGGCAAAGTCGATCGCTTCGGTCTGTGACCAATCGGCATCGAGCTTCGGCACCCTAGCGGTTTTTCTCGCGCCGGCAGGTTATTCTGGTGGAGTGCCTGATGCTTGCTATCCCTGGAGAAAGATCAATGAATCTGGTTGCCCGACGAAGTTTCGAAATGTTGACGATGCTTGCGGTCGCTTTGATGGCAGTGGTGCTTGTCGCCGAGGAGACTGGTTCTTCGATTGCGAGCCCGCTGTCGCCCGACGAGTCGCTCAAGCACTTTCAACTGCTAGACGGCTTGCGCATGGAGTTGGTAGCAAGCGAGCCGTTGGTCATCGACCCTGTCGCCATCCGCTTCGACGAGAACGGCAGGATGTGGGTCGTCGAGATGCGAGACTATCCACACGGCCCAGCAGAAGGAGAAGAGCCTCGCAGTGTGATCAAGATGTTAGAAGATCGCGATGGCGATGGAGTCTTTGAGCAAATGCAAGTCTTCGCCGACAAGCTGCTGTTCGTCACGGGTGTTCAGCCGTGGCGCGGCGGTGTGATTGTCACGATGGCAGGCGAGGTCGCCTTTATGAAAGACAGCGACGGCGATGGTCGCGCGGACGTACGTGAAACTTGGTACCAGGGCTTCGCGCAAGAAAATTCTCAGCTCCGGGCCAATCACCCTCAGTTTGGATTGGACAATCACGTTTATGTCTCAAACGGATTGCGAGGAGGTTCCGTTGTCGATGCTCGCAAAACAGACAGTAAAGTTGTTGCGCTGAATGGAAAAGATTTTCGCTTTGACCCGACGAGTTTTGAGTTTGAGGCGTTAACGGGCGTCGGACAATTTGGCTTGACGTTTGATGACTTCGGGAATCGCTTTGTGTGCAGCAATCGCAACCCGCTGAAGCATATTGTCCTCGAAGATCGTGACATCGCCCGCAACCCGTCTTATGCTCCGCCTTCCGCGGTCCATGACGTGGCTGCTGCGGGCGAAGAGTCGCGAATCTACCCCGTAAGTCGCGCTTGGACGACATCGAACTTGCACGCAGGGCAATTCACCGCGGCCTGCGGTTGTTTGATCTTCCGCGGCAATGCCATGCCGGACCGATTCTATGGGAATGGATTTACTTGCGATCCAACGGGAAATCTTGTCCACCGAGAATTGGTCGACGCCAGCGGCGCGACCTTTGCCGGCAGCCCGGCACGGGAGGGCGTCGAATTTTTAGCGTCACCCGACGAGTGGTTTCGTCCGGTGAACCTAGCGCACGGTCCGGACGGGGCACTGTATGTGGTCGATATGTACCGAGCAGTGATCGAACATCCACAGTTCATGCCCGACGAACTGAAGCAGCGACCCGACTTGGCATTGGGTACCGATCGCGGACGTATCTATCGCATCACCGCTCAAACGAAGACCGATGAATTTCGATGGCCCAAGTTGGCCGACACAACGGCCACCTCACTGCCAACGCTGCTCGAACACCCAAACTCTTGGCAACGTGAAACCGCCGCTCGCCTGATTTACGAACGGCAAGACAAGTCAGTGGTCGCGGGGCTTAATCAGTTGGTCGCTAACGGCAACATTCCTCAGGCACGAGTGCATGCTCTGTGGGCCCTAGAGGGACTTGGCGAGCTCGGGAGCGATCAGATCAAGCACGCCATGCACGATGAAGATCCGTCTGTCCGCGCCCAAGCCGTTAAGCTTGCAGCAGTGCGGTTGAACAAACTCCCGAATCTTCGCGGCGACATCACCAGGATGGCTGGCGACGACTTTGCGCCGGTTCGTTTTCAGGTCGCTTTGGCAATCGCGCCGGTCCAAGACGAAGACGAAGTCTCGGCTCTTCGTAATATCGTCCTCGCCAGCCCACGCGATGTGTGGGCGAGAAGGGCAGTTGCAATCGCCAGCGGCGATTGGAGTCTGGAGTTGCTAGAAGGTATCGTTAGCCAGCTTCCTTGGGGCGGGCGAGCTGCCAAACCAGATGAAGTTGATCTGATGCGAGAGTTTATCTCGTTGGCGACTTCGAGTAAGAGAGAAGATGCTACCGCACGTGTGCTGACTGCAATCCTCGACTTGCCGTCGAACGAACAGGCCGATCGACTGCGCCAAATCGCATTGCAAACCTTTGCAGAGGCGTTGCCGCGTCGCCGAACCAGCCTCGCGGCAGTTCTCGAAGGGGTGGAAGATGCGAATCAACTCGAATCAGTCGCGAACATGTTCCAGCACGCTGACGGACTTGCGAATGACAAGTCGGCAAGTCCTGCGGATCGAATTGAGGCAGTCAAGTTGCTGTCGAACAATACCGCAAGCCACGAGACCATGGTGGCTCTCGCTTTGTCCGAGCCGATTCAGGCGGTTCGAGTTCAAGCGATTGACTCGCTGAGCCGTTCATCGGACCCCGCACCCTGGCAGAAGTTATTGGCAGAGTTCGCGGGGCACTCGCCTTCGATTCGGCGTGCCGTCATCAACGCTGCTTTAGCAAATGAGCCGCGGACTGAAATGCTTCTCGATGCGATCGAGGCGGATCAAATCAAGGTCGCCGAGTTGGAGCAAGCTCAAGTCAACCGTTTGCTAAAACACCGCAACAGCGAACTGCGAGGGCGAGCGGGTGAGTTGCTGGCAGCGGCGATTCCCGATGACCGCAAGAAAGTGTTAGCCGAGTACCAAATCGTTCTGAAGATGGATTCGGACGCGAAGCGTGGCCAGCCGATCTTCAAAAAGAATTGTGCGACCTGCCACCGTGTCGGAGATATCGGCGTCAACGTGGCACCGGATATTTCGGATTCCCGCACCAAGCAACCTGCTCAAATTCTGGCTGACGTGCTACAGCCGAATCGCGCCATCGACAACAACTATATTAGCTACTCGGTCATAACAATCGATGGGCAAGCTCTCACTGGCATCATCGCTAGTGACACGGCCACTTCGATTACGTTGCGTCAACCGGAAGACAAAACGATCACGCTGCTTCGATCGGACATCGAAGAAATGCGATCGAATGGCGTCTCCTTGATGCCCGAAGGACTGGAGAAGGCAATCCCGCCGCAAGATATGGCCGATTTGATTGCCTTCATTAAAAACTGGCGTTACCTCGACGGCCGCACGCCGTTGGGAAAAAGCGGTGACTAGGCCGAGAGCTATTTTGCTGATGAATGCGATCAGGCAAGCACTGCGCTGCCCTTGCCATTTTGTTTGACTATACTAGCCTTCGCACCGTTGACGCGAATGACGAGTTTTAGAATCAAGGCATCACGAGAATGAAAAAGAAGCAAGTCTTTCCATGGGGCGTTGATATGGAAGCGAGTCTGATTGGCGCGGCCGCGATCTTCGTTTTGGTTGCCGCAACGCCTTCCGTTCGCATCTCTCACGCCGCGGAACGCCCCGAGCCGCTGCCTGTTGCGAATTCCGAGGCTGCTACCGAAGCCGAAATGAAGCCCTATGTCGAGTTGGTGGAACACGCGAACGCCAAGATCGATATGGTCGCGATCCCCAGTGGCAAGTTTACAATGGGCAGTCCGGCGACCGAACCAGACCGAAACGACGATGAAGGGCCGCAACACGAGGTAGCGATCGAAGCCTTTTGGATGGGCAAGTACGAGATTACGTGGGACGCTTATGAAGTTTGGATGTCCGACCTAGATATCTTCCGCCGTACTGCGCTCAATGTTGAAGCTAATTCGCGTGACAAGGCGGCGGACGAATTTCAGCTGAGCCAGCCGACCGAGCCGTACACGGATATGAGTTTCGGTATGGGAACACGCGGTTACCCCGCGATTTGTATGACGCAACATGCCGCAAGAACATTTTGCAAGTGGCTGAGCGCCAAGACCGGTCGTTATTACCGTTTGCCGACAGAAGCTGAGTGGGAATACGCGTGCCGAGCTGGAACTACAACGGCCTATTCGTTCGGAGACGATGCTTCGCAACTGGAGGAATATGCGTGGTTCTACGATAACAGCGAAGCCTACGCCAAGGTTGGCACAAAAAAGCCTAACCCGTGGGGCTTGTATGATATGCATGGGAATGTTTCCGAGTGGGTGCTCGATCAGTACGTCGCAGACTTTTATGCCAGCGACGCCGCACTCGCGAAGCAGCCTCTGGCTATCCCCACGACATTGTATCCGCGTGTCGTACGAGGCGGGGGCTGGGACGATGACGCCGATCGATTGCGAAGTGCCGCTCGAATCGCCTCCAGCGAAGAATGGAAGCAACAAGACCCGCAGTTACCTCAAAGCATTTGGTATCACACGGATGCCTTAAGCGTTGGCTTTCGAGTCGTCCGGCCGTTGGTCGAACCTTCAGACGCAGAAAGGGCAGCCAAGTGGGACAAGACCGATCCCCCACAAATTGACGAAGCTGAGTGACAAAGCCGGTTCGTTAGCGCACAATATCGGTGGCACGATTGCCAGTTAGAGCTTTGTTACAACTAGAAGTCCGGGTGCCACTTGGTGTGCCAGTGCTTCCCAAGTTGAATTGCGGAGCCGGTCGTCGATGGCCGAGCAAGCGGTACCCGCCCCGATAAGAATACGCTAGTGTGCCTTATACGCTGGCCGCACCTAAGGCAAAATGAATTCACGCCTCGAAACCGTAGCCCACCTAAGAACACCTCTCTAATCTTGAAAGGCCCGAACATGACAGACGCACCGAAACCAACTTCATCTCGTCGAGACTTTTTGAAGAGTACCGGGACTCTTGCCGCTGCGACCACGCTTGTCGCTGGTTCGGTCCCTCACGTTCATGCCGCGGCAGATGGCACGATTAAAGTCGCTTTAATCGGTTGCGGGGGTCGCGGAACGGGTGCCGCTGCGAATGCATTGCGAGTCGAGAACGGTCCGACAAAGCTCGTCGCAATGGCCGACGTTTTTCAAGATCGATTGGACATTAGTTACCGCAGTCTTTCGACGCAGTTCCCCAATGAAGTTGATGTACCCAAGAATCGACAGTTTGTCGGTTTCGAAGCTTACAAAGACGCCATGGATTGCTTGGACCCCGGCGATGTCGCCATTTTCACAACGCCACTTGCATTCCGTTGGGTTCACTTTGGTTACGCAATCGAAAAGGGCATCAATGTCTTCATGGAAAAGCCGCTGACCGCAGATGGCCCGAGCAGCAAAAAGATGTTTGACTTGGCAAAGAAGGCCGAGGAGAAAAACCTAAAGGTCGGCGTCGGGCTGATGGTCCGACACTGCAAAGCTCGCCAAGCGTTGGCAAACAAGATTCACGATGGCGAGTTGGGCGACGTCTTGACACTTCGCGCGTATCGCATGGCTGGCCCAACGGGCTCCGCTGCGGTCGGCCCCGCTCCGGAAGGAGTCAGCGAACTCGAACATCAAATCCGAAACTTCCACGGCTTTTTGTGGGCCAGCGGTGGTGCAGTTAGTGACTTTCTGATTCACAACATCGATGAGGGTTGTTGGGCCAAAGGTGCCTGGCCGATAATGGCACAGGCAATCGGCGGTCGACACTATCGCGGCAATACGATCGATCAGAATTTCGACAGCTATGCGATTGAGTACACCTTCGAAGACGGTACGAAGCTGTTTGTTGATGGCCGAACAGTGCCGGGATGCAACAAGGACTTTGCCACCTACGTTCATGGCACCAAAGGCTCGGCAGTCTTCTCGACCGCCGGGCACGTCCCAGCGAAGAGTCGCATCTACAAGGGCCAAAACTTCGTCAAGAAGGAGCTGGTCTGGGCCTTCCCCGATCCAGAGCCAAACCCCTACCAAGTCGAATGGGACGATCTGATCAATGCAATCAAGGAAGACAAGGCATACAACGAGGTAGAGCGTGGCGTGCAAGCCAGCGTCGTCACCTCGATGGGTCGCATGGCGGCACACACTGGCCAGATCATCACTTACGACCAAATGCTGAACTGTGATCATGCATTCGCGCCGGATGCGGACAAGCTGACCATCGACGGCCCCGCGCCGCTGCTGGCCGATGCGAATGGCCGGTATCCGGTACCGATGCCCGGTCTAACCGTTGATCGCGAGTTCTAGACGGCGACATGGCATAACCGACTTCGGAAGAGACATAGAGCAGCGAGCAATCGCCGCTCTATTTCTTTGCTAGCAGCTCGCGCTGCCATTTCTGCCGTCTATTAAGGGGGTATGCGGTGCCGTACTCCCAATTGACCGGGTTTCACGAGGCTGATAGATTCAGCAACTTGTCGACTCGCCGCAAACTGGGCATGTAGCACGATTTGCGTACGGCGAGGAGCCTCTTTTTTACCCCTTGGCTGAATGAGCGAAGGTTCGACCTGTGGCGGGATTGTCCCGTCATCGCTCGTCTGTCAAAGAAGTTAGGGAGTTTGTTTGTGTCGAATACACTCGTGACGGAACTGGTTGAAGCCGGCGTCCACTTTGGCCATCGCGCCAGCCGTTGGAACCCAAAGATGGCGGCGTATATCTACGCTCGCAAGAATCTGATCCACATCATTGATATCCGCGAGACCGTTCGCGGTCTCTTGCGTGCCAAAAAATACCTTGGCGACGTTGCTGCAGGCGGCAGTTTGATCTTGTTTGTGGGTACTAAGCGTCAAGCGAGCGGAACGATTGAGCGAGAAGCACTTCGTTGCGGGATGCCATTTGTGAACGAACGTTGGCTTGGTGGTGCTCTGACGAATTTTCGTACGATTCGCAATCGCCTTGCCCGCCTGGAAGAACTCGAACGCTTGCGCACCAGCGACGAACTTTCGACCTACTCGAAAAAAATGCAATCTGCGTTAAACCGCGAGTATCGAAAGATGTACCGGAACTTGAACGGTCTGCGGACCATGAACCGATTGCCGGAGTGCCTGGTCGTCATCGACCCCAAGAAGGAGCGAAACGCAATTCGCGAAGCCCGCAAACTCGGCATCACGACCGTGGCGTTGATCGATACCGATTGTGATCCAGATCTCGTCGACCTGCCAATTCCCGGCAACGATGACGGCATTCGATCGATTGAGTTGATCGTCAAGCAAGTCGCAGATGCGATCGCCTCGGCGAAGAACATCGTTGAGCTGCAGGACAAGGATGCTGTTCCGGAGACCAACCAAGTCGCGCCGGAAGTGCAGGCGGAAGCGGACGCCAAAGCGGATGCTGACGCGTAGCCACCGTAATCTCGTACGAGCCATCTTGCAGACATCCGCTGCAGACGGCTTCCCTGCGAGTACGATTTGATCCCCTTTGAACTCTTTCGGCGTCGTGAGTGTCGTACCACTTGTACGTCGGATTCAAATAGCTGAACAAATAACAGCAAGGAGAAACATCATGGCTGCAATTACTGCCGCCGCCGTGAAGGCATTACGTGAGAAGACCAGTTTACCGCTGATGGATTGCAAGAAAGCGCTCACAGAGTGCGATGGTAACGAAGAAGCCGCAGTGCAGTGGCTTCGGGAACGTGGTCTCAAGGTGATGGGTGGACGAACGGATCGAGAGACGGCCTTTGGTCGCTTCGGCATTTACGCCGGGACGGACAAGGCGGTTGGTGCAATTGTCGAACTGAAGTGTGAGAGTGATCCCGTCGCTAAGAACGACGAGTTTGTTCAGTTGGCGAACGATTTGGCCGAGCAATTGGCAAATGGTCCAGGGGCCACGACCGTTGAAGAACTATTGGCCCAACCTTCGCCCAGTAAGAAAAGTCAGACGCTGGGTGAGCAACGCGACGATCTTATGAACAAGATTCGCGAGGTCTTCAATGTTGGCCGTCTACAGCGACTCGACGGCGCAACGGGCGGTTACAGCCACAATGCGGGAACCATCGCTGGCGTCTTGACCGCGGTCAAAGGCGGCAACGACGAAGCTGCTAAAGACGTTTGCATGCATATCGCCGCGATGCGGCCAGCAGCATTGACGGTTCAGGACCTTGACCCTGCTGAGGTGGAGAAGGAGCGTGCGATTTTGCGCGAGGCCGCTCTCCAGGAAGGTAAGCCTGAAAACATCGTGGACAAGATGGTGGAAGGCCGATTGCGGAGCTACTATGCCGAGCGGGTCCTGCTCGAACAACCGTTTGTCAAAGAGCCAAAGCAATCAGTTGGACAATACGCCAAAGAGAATAGCATGGAAGTTTCTCAGTTCATTCACTGGGTATTGGGCGAGTAAATATCCGCTGGAAGTCATGGCCCTGGATTCGTCCGGGGCTTTTTTGTGCCTGTTACGCAAGGTGGGTTTTCGATGAGTGAGTCGACGGGTGAAACACCTCGATACAAGCGAGTGATTCTTAAGCTTTCCGGCGAGAGTTTCTCGCGTGGCGGTGAACGTGGCATCAGCATGGAAGAAGTCGTCCACATCGCCCGCCAGGTGCACCAAGCACAAGAACTCGGCTGTCAGATTGCAGTCGTTATCGGTGGTGGCAACATTTTGCGAGGCGCACAATTCAAGGATGCCAGTGCTTGCATTCACGAGGCGACTGCTCACTACATGGGGATGCTCGCGACGGTGATCAATGGCCTCGCGTTACAAGACGCGTTGGAATCCATCGGATGTCAAACTCGCTTGATGTCGGCGATTCAGATGGATGGTGTCGCCGAACCGTATCTTCGTCGGAGGGCCCATCGTCACTTGGAAAAGGGACGTATCATTATTCTCGCAGCCGGTACTGGCGGTCCATTCGTAACCACTGATACGGCGGCCGCCTTGCGTGCCTTGGAACTTGAAGCAGAGGTCGTGATGAAAGCCACGCGCGTGGACGGCGTCTACAGCGAGGATCCTGAAAAGAACCCACACGCCGTGCTCTATCGAGAGTTGGACTTTAACACAGTTCTGGAAAAGAACCTGCGCGTCATGGATTCGACCGCGATCACACACTGTATGGAGCATGCAGTCCCTATTCTGGTGTTCAACTATCGTAAAGACGGCAATATTCAGCGTGCAGTGCGCGGCGAAAAGGTTGGGACTCTGATCGCACCCGCGTCCAAGAAATGAGAGGTCTGCTATGTCTGCCGAAGAGATTCTATTCGACGCCGAAGATCGCATGGACAAGGCGATCACCCATTTGAAGTCTTCGCTGGCCGGTATCCGTACTGGGCGAGCGAATCCAGGCTTGGTCGACTCGTTGCGTGTCGAAGTTTACGGATCGCCGACCCCCATCAAACAGTTGGCATCGGTCGGCGCTCCAGAACCCACTCAGATCGTCATCCGCCCCTACGACCCGAGCACGATTAAGGATATCGAAAAGGCAATCATTGCCAGCGATTTGGGGTTCAATCCACAGAGCGATGGTCGTCTGATCCGCATTAATATTCCACCGCTTTCCGGTGAGGTCCGCAAAAAAATGGTCAGTCGAATCAAGGAGTTGAGCGAGGAAGCCAAGGTGTCGCTTCGCAATGTTCGACGCGATGCCAACAAAGCTGCCGATCAGGCGGAGAAGGACAAGACGATTAGCGAAGACATTCGTGATGATACCAAGAACGAAGTCCAGGAACTGATCAAAAAGTACGAGGAGCAGGTAAACGAGTTGGCAAAGAAGCGGGAAGCCGACGTAATGGAAGACTAGAATTGCATCAGTCTTTGGCTGCCGAATGGATCTTCCTACGGACAAGTTCATTCCGCTATGGAGCGGAAATCACGCCGACGAAGAGGTGCGTCTCGAAATGGAAGCGAGACGGCAGGCCGGTCTTTGCGAGTGCGGCCAACCGGGTTCACCGCCTGCAACGAGAAAGTCGCCACTCGGGCAGACGCTCGAAATGAAGACCGAAGCTACTGACAAAACGACGCTGCTTGGCTGCTCCGTACGACCGTAGCACGAGTCACGCTAAAACGTCTCGATCTGAAAATCGCCGAATGGCGAGCTGCTAGTATCGATTGGCCGGTGTTTGCTTCTCGGCCACACGCTCTGACGTATGCTCTAGCGCTCTACGGGCAAGCATATAACTCACGCCATGGTGCGCGTCGTAGATTTTACGGGCGCGCTGGATCTGAGCTTGCTTCTCAACTTCTGAAAGTGAGTCGTCTGCCAACCAAGGCAACGCTACATAACGTGGCGGGTCGCGAAGTGAGACAATGCCCTGCGGAAAAATGACATAGTCTTCGCCTATGCCGTAGGGTGCGTTACACGGCGCTAGCACGGACTTGCCAAGCGAAGTGTATTTGTAACCCTTCGGGGCGCAGAGTTCGATCAACGTGGTGACCACGTCAGCATGCCCGGCAGCCATATTCTCCGGAACGGTCGTGCCTTTCAAGACCTCGGGGCCATACAGAATCAACGGCACGGACGCACCTTCGTAAACTGGTGGATCTGTAGTAATGAAATGCCGCCCGTAATGATCGCCTGTGATCACGAACAAGCTGTCGGGAAATCGCTTGATCATTCTACGGACGAAATCGCCGGCCATCTTATCCGTATATTTGAGGTGCCCATAGGCTAACTGGAGCAAGTGCTCGTCTCGCATATTTGGAAGACTGATTTTGTCCGAAATCGGCGGAATCTCACAATCTTCAGCGGCGAGATCGACCTCCCAAGGTCCATGGTAACTGCTACTGCGAATAAAACTCAGCGTGGGGTGATCATATGCAAGCCGCTCCGAAGTAAACTCGAACAGCGTTCGATCGTGAACTTGCAGGTTCGCAGTTTCGCCACCGGGTTTGATGTTGGCTGTGCAATAAATCTCATCGAAGCCCTGCTCGCGAGCGATCCGCTCCGCGTCGTTCCATTCGCTCGTAAAGCTATTGATGCTCCGTGTTGTATATCCCAACTGCTTGAATGCGTAGACCATCGATGTCGGCAAGCAATGTTGGTCAACACGATTGGTGTCGAAAAGACCTTGCAAGCATACAAGTGAAGACTTCAAGGACGAGTTGGCACCTGGGAGGTGCGCCAAGAGCAGATGCCCTTCCTCTCCTAATTGACGTCCTGATTCAACCAGTTCCAGCTCGCGATATTTGTCGAGAAATGGCCACGAGTCGTAGCTTTCGAGGAATAGCACAAACACGTGGCTTGGTTTCCCATTCGGTGAACCAGCCGCCGTTCGTTGCCATTTTGAGAACGAAAACTCTGCCGGATCGGAAGATGCCCTAACGGAGTCTTCGACCGAGGCGTCAATAGACTCTGCGATCAATGCCGCGTGTTTCGAGAGATCATTGGCACCGATCACGCGTTCCTTGGCGAAGTAGTCCACGGCCCAAGACCGCATTTGAAAGGCAGATTTTAGGCTGTAAAGCGGATTGAGCGTCCCCATATTGAGAACGCGATGAGGCGTCACACCGGAATCAATTCGCTGCAAAGGCCGAGTCGCGGCGCGTCCGCGAAGGCTGATAGTCAAGAACAACAGAAGCACGAACGAGCAGGCGACCTGAGCCGTTCGACGAGAACTCAATTGTTGCCACACGGGGCCGAATTCCACGGGGCGGTCCACGAACTTGCGATAACAGGCAAGAGAGAATACCCCAACAACAACGCAGAACAAAAGCTTTGGAACCAATCCATAGTCCGAGTACGCGATTGCGAGTACATCTTGTGCGTTGCCTGCTTCAAATAGCTCGAAGACGAAATCGTCGATGACGTTACCGTAGATTTCGTAGTAGGCAACATTTCCGAACGCGAGGATCGGGATCGCAAATGTTAAGATGCTGATCCACGCTCTCCGGATCGTCCGCAGACGAGTTCGTAAGGTTGGCCGAAACACGATTAGAGCGGCCCAGGCAAACAACGGCAGCATCAAGTATGTCATGACGACGCTGTCGTAGCGAAGCCCCGTGTGAAAAAACCTCGCCCATTCCGATGCAGAAACCGGTTCAGTCAAGTCGTGCCGTGTTTTGAATAGCCACAGCAATCGTCCAGCCGTGCCCAGCGTCATCAAGTAGAGCCACGCATAGAAATTCTCGAATTGAGAGGCCAGTGAAGTCGCGAAAGTCGAAGGTCTATTTGCTTGCATGATTCACGTCGCGTTGAGTTTGACTTGTATGAAGGTCTCGTGATTTTGACTGTCCGTTGTCAGGAGTGAAACTCGCTCAGCCCAGTGAAAGCGCAGTCTGTTGCGTCCGCTGTGCGGAGCTCGGATGGTCGACACACGTCCGAAAGTCGCGTGCCACTTGAAGCGGAAAGGACGATTCCTCAGCGATATCGACTACTTCTACACCTAGCTCTCGGCACATGTTCCGATAGGCGTGAACGCTTCTCGTCTTCGGAGCGCTGTCTTCGATGATTCCCAAGCCGCAACACACGACGCGAGTTTGCGGCGAACATAGTTTGGCCGTTGCGAGAGCAGTAGACACGCTGCCAAATATTGAATCGTAGCTGTGCTCCGACAGCAGTCGCTCGACACATCGTTCAGTACGCATGACCTCATACCCGGGCCTGGCCAAGGCGAGGCCATGTTCCAGCTCGAGCAGGTGAGGCTTGTAGACCACTTCGTCAAAGCTGCCACGATTGACTTCTCTCTCGATAAGGTCACCAATTGTCTCTTCGTGAACTTTGGTGCAGCCGCCAATGTGGCTGATCGGCGATCCTAAGACAATCGCTCGTCGCCGTGTAATTGCGCTGGCCGCTGGAGCGAATCGCAACGGATGAAATTTCTCGACGGAGTATTCATGCGGAAACCCTTCGGGGCCATAGATCCGATCTACGATGTCCGCGTCAGCGCCCAGTCGATCCCCCTGGTACATGTAGTAATTCAATCTTGGTTCCCAGCACCATTTGAGACGATTGAAATACTGTGGCAGCATCCTCAGACCTCGCATCGGTCGACGCCGCATGTTCAAGACACCGTCAAACATCAGTCGGACGTGGAGCTTCGCATCTGGAAATCGTCGCTGGAGATCATGAATGAAATAATTGAACCGCTCGGAGTGAATCAAGTTGAGATGCAGTATGATCTCTTCCGCTCCGTGGCATAAATCAGCCAGACGTTCTTGATTCGCGAGAATGTAACGGCGAGAACAGAGAAGCTTTTTGAAATCTTTCTCAAACCGCCATTGCAACAAATGTTGCGAGTCCCAGTTGTCAGCTGAACTCAGCCGCAGCAGTTCTTGGCGAAAAGAGACCAAATGATGTTGCCCGCCTACTGCGTACTGCTGGCGAATCAATTCGCTTTGCAGCAGTTTGAAATCGGAATCAGCAAAGTAGATATTTGCGATTGTCATGCCTATTTATCCATGCTCAATTCCGGCCAACAAAAGTGCCAAGGGTGTATCAAGCAGCGCGTTGCTGATTCGTTTGATCCTCCGGTGCGGCACGGAGAACGCGATCAGCTTTGTGGCGATTGTTTGTGTTTGATTTTCGAGCGAGCGTTTTGATAATCTGACACGCGACGACTTCGGAATAGCGAGCCAAGTAGCCCAGCGTCTGGAGCGGACGTCGAAAGCCATGCGGGCGAATCTTGCCACCCCGGCACTCCAAGAACTCCAATGGGTCCTCGTCAGCCAAAAAATACTTTGCAACACGTGCTGCATTCGTTCGATCTTTCGGGAGCAATTCGTGTCCGAGCAATTCATAAAACGCCTCAGGCGAAGCGGGTGTGTCTGCAACTTCGAGCTGATCGTAAAACGACGGGCCAAGCAGAATCGCAGGCTTTCCTCGCCAGCAAGCCTCGACGGTCACTGTCGATCCGAAAGTTACGACTACGTCGCTCCAGTCGATCAGTTGGTATGTGTTGGCCGTATCGTCGGGGTAGTAGACTTGAACATTGTCACGCTCTGCGACCTCTCGAAACGGACTAATGATGTCGCTCCCAACGTCGACTTGATTGGGATGGAAGCGTACGCAAAAGAAGTAGTCGGGCCAACGACGACTTGCCTCAGATATCACGTCCGAGTCAACGAACGGAGACTTCCATGCCTTTCCGAGTGAAGCGAACTCATCCTGGCTACTTAGAAAGAACGTGACCTTCCTTCGATATCCGTTAGCTTCCGGCGGCGTGAACCTGGAGGCATGACGTTTGGCAAATTTGTTATGACTTGGCGACTGCCGTCTTTCAAAAAATCGCGAAGCAAACTCAAGATCGGGCTCCAAATTCAGTATGCGCCGCTGGATGCCAAATCGATCGTGCGCAGTATGTCCATGAAAGATGATCGGCTGTTGTCGCGACGTCACTTCCAGCGTGTTGAACGGCAGATGGAAGTGCTCTGCGGCCAGCAATGGAAACTTGCTGCAGGCATGACGCCCGTTGAATACTTCAATTCGATCCGGTTGTTGTTGTCGCACGACGCTTTTGAAGGCCGCGAGCATGCCCAGCGATGTGCGGTAGTACCGTCGAGCAATCCAGCGCATCAGACGAATGCTTCGGATTTCTGCGGCGAACAACCTAAAGGTAGAGATCAGCCCGCTCAGAACGCCTTCGACTAAAGCCTTCTTTTCAGCAATCGAGATGGGTTCCGATGGCTGAGGTTCCGGCTTTAGCGGAATTGCCGCCAGACCTAGCTGTGCCGAAATACGACGCGTGCTGGCTTGGCAAACTAAACAGGCAAGAGGATTCCCGGTGTAGTTCACGGCACACGTCCCACCGGTGGTCGCACAATAGCTCAACGTCACGTCGTGGCCTTCGACTTGCAGTTGCTTGGCTCGGGCGAGCGCAACCAGGGAGTTCTTGCGCCAAAGTGGATATGCCACATGGAGCAGAATCTTCTCTGACATCGAAACTACCTTGCTGCTTGACCTTATGCACGGTGCGCGCGGCGCGCGGGAGTTGCGGCGGGGACGTTACAGAAAATGCGTTTTTTCACCAATACCGCTTTGCCTGATTCAGGACGGAGCATTTGAGCTCCGTTCCATCGGTGCGATACATGGGGAAGTGGACGCATGCCAGTGCAAAAGCGACCAGCCCGTCTTCGTATGATTTCCCTGATCACCAATAAAAGAAATTCGACGGCAACTCCGAAGCTGCCGTATTCGCTGGTGCTTCAGTTGCATTCGCCGCCCGCTCGTGGCCGTCGCATCGACGGTTGATTGTTGGCGAGTCTCCGCTGTTCGGACGCATGCAGTGCTAGCGGTGGCTAGTCCATGCGGACGCCAATCGTCAGCAAGATATTAGCAAATCGCTGTTGATCGGCGGATTGAATCGTCAGGATGTGATCGGGAGTTGCTACGGCCTCGTAAAATGACCACTTCTCGATAGGTTCTAACTTCAAATCGAGCCCCGCAGCTTTTATTGTCGAGCGATAGTCGTCCCAAACCGGCGGATCTTCGGTCAACGCGTATTGCCCGGTTGTTTCGTACATCATTGTGTTGATCGCTTCCACCGGGAGCGCCGAGAGCACTGCCTGCAGAATTTGGTTGCAGGTCAAAACCCCGGGCATGAGGTTCAAATGCACAAGTTTTGCTTTGGGACCGATCTTCGAAGACGCCGGATAGTTGCCGTCCGCGATCAAAACTTTGCCGTGATGGCCCGCGGCTCCGAGGATGGAGTTGATCTCAGGATGAATAAGTTGATGTTTTAGCACGGGTACTTCCTCGCCAAAGTGGTCGCATCACTCCGTGACGCGAAATGGATTCTAGTAGTGTTACAATTTGGGTGACGCGCGGATCGATGTGTCGAATCCCCCGAGTATTTCGTCTACATCCCGGCTTTCAATGCCTCCAAGTGGCGACTGAAATGATCGGCCAAGACTTCGGTGTATGTATCGGGATGAGTCTCGAGGACGGCGCGTACCGCCGGACCGAACTCAGGATGGGTCAGTGTCGAGCCGAATGTGCAATGCAATATCTGTCGTCCGGGCTCCGTAAAGCCTTTGCCGGGTGGAACGTCCGCCCAGCGTTCCAAGTAGATCTTCTCTAGTCCGGCCGCATCGGATATCTCGTTGGGCGGAGCAACCGCTGCATTGGTTGCGGAGACATGATAAGTCGCCTTGTCGGTGTCGTAGCGAGACCGACCGAAATCGACCAATCTTCGGAATAGCGGTTCGTCGTGACGCGCGACCACTCGCAAAGCCTCGAGGTAACTAGTTCCCGCGGTCTTCACATGGAAACGGCCTTTCGTCGCTCGTGCCAACGCGGAATACATGGAAATTTTGTCCGATCCCGAGTGTAGGCTGAGCTTGTAGGGACCAAGCAATTCCGCAATCGCGGCATGTTCGTTCAACGATGCTTCCAATGCTGCGACGTCCCCTTTGTAGTCGACTCCCTTTTCGAGTTCGCCGATGAAGCGAGGTGCGAGGCTCACGAGCTTCATTCCGCGGCTGACGCATTGGTCGGCGATGATGTAGTGTTCGGCCAGCGTTGTCGGTTGATCCGTTTCGTCGACACTCAACTCGATTTCATAATCGCGCCCAGCCGACTCTTGCACGCTCTTGATGTAGTCAGCCAACGCCATCGCGTGATTGATCGCGGCACCGTACTTTACAGCACATCGCATACAAGCTTGTTCGTCGAGTTCGACGGTTGTGCCCGTCGCCAATTTGACAGACCGACCGAGATACTGATCAAACCAAGAGATCGTGCCGCTGATTGCCGCGAACTTTTCGCGAAGAGTCGACTCGCCGTAGCTGTCGGACTTTTCGTCGACGTTGTCGGACGGATCGATCGTAAAGAACGTAAAGCCGGCGACTGCGGTTCGGTCAACGTCTTCATTGGTCTTCAAGTGATCCGCGTCGGCGCCAGTTTTTCCGGTCCATCCGGCTTGTTTCATCCCTTCTATCGCGTCGTGCATCACTCCTTCGGGAGTGCGGCTTGTTCTCGCCATCTCACGAATCGATTGTTGTGGGAAAATGGGTTCGATCCCGCCTCCCGATCGCTTCATCGCCTCGACATGGCCGGGAGTTGCCAATCCAATACGATCGCCGAACCCAAAACTCGGCGCGAGGCCAAGTGTCACGCATGCAGTCGCGTTTGCGTTACTCATGTACATACTTTCTGTTGAACATCGTAGACGGCACAAACTGTGTGCCGCATCGCCGCGCACGAAACCAGCGGCCTACAGGTTAATGTATTTGTTGTACGCCTCAATCGTTTGTTTTGCGGCTGCATCAGGGTTGGGGTAGGGCAAGGCCTCCGCCGACGCATAACCTTTGTAGCCGATCTCTTTCATCGCTGCGGCAATTGGCTCAAAATCCATGTGGCCGAGTCCGGCGGCTCGCCGGTTTGAATCGACGAAGTGAACGTGTCCGATGTAGCCCTTTCCATCACGAATTCCGTCAGCGACGTTTGTTTCTTCGATGTTCATGTGAAACAAGTCCGCGAGTAGCTTCACGTTCGTCGTCTTCAGTGTTTTGAGGAACCGAACGCCATCCGCCATCGTGCAAACGAGGTTCGTTTCGTAGCGATTCAGCGGTTCGTAAATGAGCGGAACATCGTACTTCGCGGCATATTCGCCGAGTTCCTCTAATGCCTTGCGAAGCAACGCCAAAGCCTCATCGCGACTTTGTCCGCCGCCCCATTTACCTTGCATCGAACCGATGATCGCAGGTGCGCCGAAGGGCCCACCTAGGTCGATGATGCCGCGAACGAATTCTTTGGCTTTGGCTCGCCGCTCGGGATTCGGATCGATTAGACTCAAACCGTGAATCACCATGCCGGCACCGGTTCCGACAGCTGCGACCTTAAGATTGTGCTGCGCCAACATAGCCCTCAACTCTTCAATGTTCACAGCGGCTGGCGAAGGTGCAAAGATTTCAATGGCATCGAATCCAAGAGCTGCTGCCTTTTCAGCGGCGGCCCGGAGATCGTCCCAGAAAATGAATGGGCCTCCTCGGGCTTCAGTCACAAGGCTGACGGTGACGGCTGATGAAATCATGCGAATCTTTCTGTGGCCGTCACGCTCCGCGCGAAGAGCCATATACGCAAAGGTTGAGTTGGTTGGGAAGTTATAAGGTTCGATAACTTGCGTCACACAGGGCTCACAAAGCCGAAACGTGACGGCTACATTTCGATAATCGCCTTAATCACGCCGGATTCCGGTTTGGTGAATGTTTCAAACTCGCCGATGACATTATCAAAGTTCGTTCGATGCGTGATCCAGGGACTTGTGTCAATTGTGCCGTCTTCGATCAGGTCGATAATTCGAGCGAAATCCGAGGGCATCGCGTTTCTCGAACCTTTGATGGTCATTTCTGGACGGTGAAGCTTCGGATGTTCAAAACTTACTTCCGCAGTTGTAATGCCGACGTAGACCAGCGATCCAGTGTGCGCGACGTAATTCAATGCGTTGGACATCGAGCGATTGTTTCCCGTTGCATCTGTAACGACCGCATACATGTCACCATTCGTGAATGCTCGCATGTCATCGAGCTCACTGCCGTCGCCGGTGAACAACACCGTATGAGCAACTCCATAGGTTTCGCGACAGAAGTCTAATCGCGATTGGACCATGTCCATGACCGTGATTATGGCACCGGTCAAGCGGGTGAACTCGAGTGTTGCCAAGCCGATTGGCCCGGCTCCAATTATCAAAACGTGATCGTCCTTGGTTGGCGCGCCGCGATCTGTGGCATGACAGCCGATCGCCAGGGTCTCGACTAAGGCAAGTTGTTCGAATGTGAGTTCTTTCGAGACATGGAGTTTGTCGGCGCGGATCAAGAACCGCTCGCAGAGTCCGCCGTCGATCATCACTCCAATGACATTCAACTTCTCACAGCAATTGCCGTTGCCCTTGCGACAGGCGTAGCATTCGCCGCAGTTCATATAGGGCTCGACGCTACACTTATCTCCCGCCTTGACGTTTGTGACGCCTTCGCCAACCTCCAATACTTCGATACCCAATTCATGCCCTGGAATGCGCGGGTAACGGAAGAACGGCATCTTGCCGAGATAGCCGCTATAGTCCGTCCCACAGATTCCCATGCGATGGGTGCGCACTAACGCTTGTCCAGCCGCGGGTTTTCCTGGCTCGTCAATGTCGACATGTTGAAAGTTCTTTGGCTCTTCGAGGCGAATGGCACGCATGGGATTACTCGGAGAAAGTTAGTGGCGTTGAGAATTGACTAGCTTAGAGATACTTGAGTCTGCTCGTCGTGTAGCAACCCGTCGAGTTTTGTCGAAAACTGGACGTTCATCCGTGTCAGGCGACTGGTTCATCGTTGTTCTCGGGTCGGCCTTCGATGTAGAACCAGTTATGAATCGGCTTCAGAATCTCCGATGTTTCGGCCAGTAGTTGTTCGTCCATTGGCTCGCCGGTCCACTTCACCCACTCGGCCACACGATCCGGGTTAGCTGAGCCAGTGACGCAAGTGGTAAAACTTGGGTGGGCGATCGAGAACTGTAACGCGAGTTGGGCGATATCGACTCCGCGACTCGCGCAGTGATCGGCCGCCTGCTTTGCGATCTCGCGAACTTGTGGGGTGGCCTTGTGCCACGGTGGCAGAATGGCCTTGGTCAGCAGGCGGGCAGAAAACGGTGCCGCGTTCATCACGCCGACACCTTTAGCTTCGCAAATTGGTAACAGTTCCAACGCCATATCGTTTTGGAGCGTGTAGTGGTTATAAGTCAAAATGACATCGATGTCCGCATGCTCCAACACATACTTGAACATCTTCATCGGATAGCCGCTGACTCCGATGTAGCGAACTTTCCCTTTCTCAACTTGTTTCCGAAGCGCAGGGAGCGTCTCCTCGACGATTTGCGACATCTCGACAAACTCAAGGTCGTGGCAGAGTACAATGTCGAGATAATTGACCTTCATGCGCTCAAGTGAAATGTCGACGCTCTCGGCAACACGACGGGCGCTGAAGTCGAAGTGCTGTCCGGCGTAGCGACCTAATTTTGTTCCGAGGTAATAGCTGTCGCGTGGAATATCCGGCAGCACGCGACCCAGCAACATTTCGCTCATCCCCCGGCCATAAAAGGGCGACGTGTCGATAAAATTCATGCCCAGGTCGAGGGCGATGCGAACGCTGCGAAATGCTTCTTCCAAATCGATATTGCGGAACTCCGCACCCAGCGACGACGCACCGAAAGACAGGACCGTCAGGTCCATGTCCGTCTTGCCTAGAGTACGTTTTTCCATGGTTGTCTCCGAGCTTGAATATTCCGGCGCACAACGACGCGGTCCGGATGCGACTTAATCCATTCGCAGTGTGAACGGACAAGGTTGCTGCCGGGAATTGTACTGCGAGCCATGATAGCGGTCGGACACGGACGCCTCAATCGGCGGTGAAACTGCGAGAGAACAAACAATTGAGGTCTTGAAAGACTTCGGCTGCTCTCTCACTCCGTAAGGCGGAATTCGACTCCCTGCGCCAAAGGCAGATCGGTCCCATAGTTGATCGTGCAAGTCTGGCGCCGCATATAGGCCTTCCATGCATCGCTGCCCGACTCGCGTCCACCCCCGGTATCCTTTTCGCCACCGAATGCGCCGCCAATCTCGGCTCCCGACGTGCCAATATTCACATTGGCGATCCCGCAGTCGCTGCCGGCGGCAGAAAGAAATTGTTCCGCTTCGCTCAGACGATCAGTAAAGATTGCAGACGACAATCCCTGAGCAACTTGATTGTGTACCCGAACAGCCTCGTCCAAGTTTTGATACGTCATCACATAGAGAATCGGAGCGAAAGTCTCTTTCGTGACGATTGGCATCTCCGCATGGGCACGCACAATTGCAGGTCGGACGAAATGCCCGGGCCGTTCGAGTCGCTCGCCGCCGAATATTAACTCGCCGCCTTGTTCAGAACTTGCTTTCAGAGCATCTTGCATCTGCTCGATGGCGGCTTCATTAATGAGCGGCCCGACAAGCGTGTCCTCTTCCAACGGATTGCCGATCGGAACACTGCGATACGCTGCGACGAGCCTATCGATTAACGGACGTTCAACTGATTGATGGACGATTAACCGGCGGAGGGTCGTGCAACGCTGGCCCGCTGTGCCAACGGCGGCAAACAGAATTGCTCGGACTGCCAGATCAAGATCAGCAGATTCAGTCACGATCAGTCCGTTGTTTCCGCCGAGCTCCAACAATGATCGACCGAGGCGAGCGCCAACCGCTTGAGCAACGCTTCTCCCCATCGAGCAGCTGCCCGTAGCTGAAATCAGCGGCAGGCGTCGGTCTTCCGCCATCCATCTGCCGACCTCGGCGTCCGAGCCGATACAAAGATTGAAAACACCTTCGAGATTGTGAGTTGCGGTTGTGCGGTTGACGAGATGCTGGACAGCGATCGCGGTGAGCGGTGTTGTGGGCGATGGTTTCCAAACCATCGAGTCACCGCAGACGGAAGCGATCGCGGCGTTCCAAGCCCACACCGCCACCGGAAAGTTAAACGCTGTGATGATTCCGATCGGCCCGAGTGGATGCCACTGTTCGAACAAGCGATGTTGCGGTCGTTCGGTAGCAATCGTCAGGCCATAAAGCTGCCGCGACAGGCCGGTGGCAAAGTCACAAATGTCGATCATCTCCTGAACTTCACCTTCCCCTTCCGACAGAATTTTCCCGGTTTCAAGGGTGACGAGCCGACCCAGGTCCCGCTTGTGCTCACGGAGTGTGTGTCCCAATTGGCGAACGATCTCTCCTCGTTGGGGAGGAGGCATTGATCGCCAGGAACCGAACGACTGTACTGCGCGAGCCACACAAGCGTCGTAGTCGGCTCGCGATGCAGTAACAACCGCTGCGAGTCGTTCGCCGGTTGCGGGATTGACCGAAACGATCGTCGGGCCGCCAGGGCTCTTGGACCAATCTCCCGCGCACACGCCGCTGTTCATGTCGGCGATTCCAAGTCGCATAAGTAGGTTGTGATCCATCTAAATCGCTCGCCTTGCGGGTGGAAGCTCTGACAGAACTTCGTCCAAGATATCGACGGCTGTATCGACATCGTCGTGATCGATCACTAAAGGAGGGCAGAACCGAATTGCACTCGTGCCACAACCCAACAGCAGCAGACCCTTCTGAAAGCACTCCTGAACAATTGCGTTCCGTTCGACGACCGCCGGTTCCTTCGTGTCGCGATTGCGAACTAGCTCGATACCGATCATCAATCCTTTGCCTCGAACATCGCCGATCAGCCGATGACGCGATTGCAGTTCGGAAAGCCGTTCTATGAGGTATGCGCCCACGTCTGCCGCGTTCGCGATCAAGCCTTCTTCGAGCAAGTTGATCGTTGTGAGGGCGGCGGCACAAGAAACCGGATTGCCGCCGAAGGTACTGGCGTGCGACCCAGGCGGCCAGTCCATGGTTTCGTCACGGGTGATGATCGCCCCCAACGGCATTCCGGAGGCGAGTCCCTTTGCCAAACAGATGATGTCTGGCTCGACTCCCCAATGTTCCATCGCGAACATCTTCCCGGTGCGTCCCATGCCGGATTGAATTTCGTCAGCAATCAACAGAATTCCGTGCCGTTCGGCGAGTGCCTTCAAGCGGCGATGGAATTCAGGCGGCGGGACGATGTAGCCACCTTCTCCCTGAATCGGTTCGACAATGATCGCAGCAACTTCGTCAGGCGCGACCATTCGTTTGAAGAGTTCGTTCTCGATTTGATCGAAAGTGTTGGTACCACTGTTACCCGACCGAAGTGGGTATCGGTAGCTGTTCGGAAATTCAACGTGGCTGACCTGCGGGATCAGCGGTGCGAAGCCCGCTCGCTGCGTGACTTTGCTTGCCGTCAACGAGAGAGCGCCCATCGTTCGACCGTGGAACGCTCCGTAAAACGCAATCATATGTTTGCGTTTTGTATGGTATCGAGCCAATTTGAAGGCTGCCTCGACCGCTTCGGTGCCGGAGTTGGTAAAGAAGACTCGCTTGCTGCTCGCACCGGGAGCCAGTTCGGCGAGCCTGCGGGCGAGTTCCGCTTGTGGTCCGTAGTAGAAGTCGGTACCGGACATGTGGATGAGTCGCGACGCTTGTTCTTGGATTGCTTTGACAACTCGCGGATGGCAATGTCCTGTCGCGCAAACCGCGATCCCGGCGTTAAAGTCCAGAAAGCGATTCCCATCGACGTCCTCGATGACCGCGCCCTCGCCTTTAGCGACAGCCAACGGATAGGCCCGTGTGTAGGAAGGTGACGTGTAGCGCTCGTCCAACGCGATAAGTTTAGACGCGATTGGACCTGGCAACTGAGTGGCGATGTACGGAACGTCGCGTTGGTGGTCTCGCATTAACATCTTCATGCCTCCATCTTGTGACATGAGCTCCCACTTGAATCCTACGGTAGAATACAAAACGGACAAGCTCGCGAGATTCGCGGGTGTGCCAAACGAGCATGTTGGAGTCGTCACGATCATGAATCATGCAACGCACAAACCGGAATTAATCGGCCCGCATCAGGCAATCGAAGCCCGCAACGCGCGCGAACGATTTGCGCTCGAGTTGTTTGATCGGTTGTGGGATCGTTATCGCCAACGAGTTTCCTACGTCGCGACCTATGAACACATCGTCCAGTCCGTCGGAGCGAGGTTCTTTAACGACCACATTGCCTTCCGGACTTTTGCCAATCAGAACCCAATGGCTGGGATCGCGTCGTTGTCACGGTTGTTCGAGGCACTGGATTACCGACCGGCGGGTGTGTACGACTTTGAAGACAAACATCTCAATGCTATCCACTACCAACATCCGCATCCCGAGTTTCCGAAGCTGTTTATCTCGGAACTGAAGACGTGGGAGCTGAGTGACATGTCGCGGCATCTGATCGAAGTCGCTATGACCAACCACCGTCCGGCGTTGTCGAGCAAGATCCTTTGGTCGCTAGCGACATTGGCCGATGATTCGCCGAACAGAACTTCGCTGCTGGAACAACTTGTCGAGCAAATTGAGTCGTTGCCGTGGGACGTTCCGGATCGGTCGATCGTCGAACAGCTGAATTGCGAGAGTCAGTATGCTGCATGGGTGCTTGTTCATGGCTACAACGTGAATCACTTCACGTCGCTGGTTAATTCACATGAGGTTGATTCGCTGGGCAGTCTGGAACAAACCATCGCCGCACTGTCGGCGGCAGGTGTGCCAATGAAGGCCGAGATCGAGGGGGAGCCGGGGTCAAAACTGCGGCAATCGGCGACAAAGGCCGTCACGATCGATGTGGCAGTGATGGACAAAGGGCGAGCAACCACGATGCCATGGACCTACGCCTACTTTGAGCTGGCCGAGCGGAACTTGGTCATTGACGCGAGCACTGGAAAGGCCGTTCGCTTTGACGGCTTTCTGGGAGCACAAGCCACAAATCTATTCGAGATGACTCGCGTCGCGGGTAAGTAACCGCTGAGTCCCGTCCACGGCGCGGGACTCAACAGCGGGATGCGACAAAGCGCGTCGGTTGACGGTCTGCCAGCCGTATCTAAACTACAGGGTTTAACTCCCTCCCGTGCCGAGTCCCCCGCGCATGTCCTCTCCGGAAAAAGCTCCTCCCAGACCTAGCTTGGACGACAAACCGCTGCCGCAGATCGAGCCACCCTCGGCTGGTTTCCTCGTGCAACTGTTTGTTATTCCGATGATCATCGTCGGCATCATCGTTGCAGTGTGGATGATGTTCAGCTGGCTGGCTCATATGGGAAGCAATCCTCGCGAGTTGGTTCGCGACTTGAAGAAGCCCAATGAAGCAAGTTGGCAGCGGGCCCTGACATTGGCCGATTTGCTTCGCAATCCCGCGCATACAGAACTAAAAAGTGATGTCGAGATGGCGACCGAACTGGCTACGGTGCTTGATGGTCAGTTGGACCAAGAAAGTTTCGACGAAACGTCCATTCGTTTGCGTATGTTTTTAGCCCGCGCCTTAGGTGAGTTCAAAGTGCCGCAGGCATTGCCGCCGATACTCCGTGCCGCGACTCTCGAACGAGATCCAACAGAAATTGATGTGCGAAGGACGGCGCTCGAAGCGATAGCAGTCTTTGCAAGTAACAATCCTGATGCTGAGCTGTCTGAGGATGAGGCGTGTATGGACGCGTTGATCGCTGCCTCGCGAGAGCGAACTGAGGTCGCTGCGGAACAGCAAGTCAGGGCTGACTTGCGATCGACCGCAGCTTACGTTCTCGGAGTTATTGGCGGCGACTCCGCTTTGGATCGATTGGTAATACTGCTGGACGACCCGTACACAAATGCTCGCTACAACGCGGCAACGGGTTTGTGTCGTTATGGCGACGCGCGGGCCGTACCTGTCTTGCTGGAGATGCTTGATCCTGAGAATGAGGAGTCGGGTCTTGGTGAAGAGCACGAGTCGGGACGCGATTGGAAGCGGCTGCAAGTGATCAACACCGGAATTCGCAGCGCTGCTCAGCTGCTCGAAAGCAACTCGACTGACGATCTGGAACCTGTTAGAGCCGCTCTCCAACGCATTGTGGATTCCGAGCTGACTTCGTTTGGATCGCGCGTTCGGCACGGCATTCGACTGAGCGCAGAAGATGCACTGCTGGCGGCGCAGGCTCATGTCCGGTTGTAACGGTTAGGTAAAGTTGTGTCCTAAGCTTAGGCAGCTGTGGCGTTTGTGCGACGGACCAAGAAATAGGCTTCGGCAAGGCTTTAATAAATCTTCAAAGATTTTCAAAATTCGTAAAGCCTTATCGCCGTTACTGTTCGTGGTGATATCACGACCTCGCACGCATTTTTTTCATTTGCGAGAAGAGGCTTTGTTCGGCAAACTCATTTGTATGGGGTGCATGCGCACTGAGTTAGGAGAGCGCAAGGGCACCGGGACGAATTGGGCCACTGGTTAGATGTGCGGTTACTGAAACAGCACACGGTTGCTCCCACAAACAATTCGGTTTCTTCCAAAACACGGTGAAGTGAGAAAGTCGATGAACCTTTCATTCTGGAAATCTGCGATCACAGGACTTACGGTCTGCCTGACTTTGGCATCGTTTGATGCATCCGCCTATGGTCAATGTGGGCAATTGGTTTCTCCGTCCTATCGTATTCACTACCGCACGGTGAACGAGGAACGCACTGTTTATCGGCCCACCTACGAGACCATCTACGAGGAGCAAACAGTCACCAGCCAGCGGCCGGTTTACGAGACGGAAACCCGCGTGCGGCGATATACCGTTGCAAAGCCGGTGAACGAGACGTCAACCCAAATCAAGCGCTACACCGTTCGCAAGCAAGTTTTGGATACGGAAACGCGGACGCAAGAACGACTTGTGCGACGCCCGGTAACTGAGCAAGTGATGCAGACTCGCAGTCATGTAGTCTACGATCCAGTAACGACGATGGAGACGCAATGTGTGGACGAGGGCGGTTACGTCGATAACTATGTCCTCACACCGGGTGTTTCACGCAATCGGCTGCAATGGTTGCAGGGCGGTTATGCTCAAGACCCAGCGACCGGCACGATGGTCTATCAACGCGCTGGGTTCCATTGGGTCCCGACTGCACCGCCGGCGACATACCAAGTGCAGCGGCAGTACGTTCCAAACATCGTTGCGAAAGAAGTAGCGCGCACAACTTACCAGCAACGCGTCGTCAACGAACAGATTCCCGTCAATGTGACGCGATACGTCGACGAAGTAGTTCAAGAACCAATTCAAGTTCAGGTCTGCAAGTATGTTGACGAAGTCGTCGAGCAACCGGTTCAGGTAACCACTCAACGAATCGAGTATGAAACCAAGGAAGAACCGGTCGAAGTCCGCGTGCAGAAGTGGGTCACCGATACCAAGACGGTTCAGGTGCCGCGCACCGTCATGAAGTGGGTTCAAGAGACACAAGTTGTGCCGCGGACGGTTGCCGAACGAGTTCCGATCAATACCTGCTCACCCTGTACGATTTACAATCCTTCGACGGTGACTTACTACGCTCCAGCGACGGCTTTACCGAGCGTCATGGCACCGCAAGCGGCTCCCACAACGACCAATCGTGTCGAGTCGAAAACGCCAGCCGCAGCTGCTGCGCCGGAGATAAAAGCCGAACCAACACCCGCAGAGGCGGAGGCTGCGCAACCCAACGACTCAACACCGACCGGTGAACCTGAATTGAAGCCAGGAACAGCTCGCATCGTCCCCATTCCAGACATGGGCCGAAGTCGTACTGAGTCCGAGGCAGGTAATGACTATATTGCTGATCGATTGGGAAACTCGACTGCCTAGACGGTTGTCTAAGAATTGATCGCTACGACGCGAGCTTCGGCTCGCGTTTTTTGTTATGCGGCCATCTTCCGAGTTTCCGAAAACACTTTAGGACTTCTTCGTGCCGGCACCCACTGTTGTCAAACACAGATGATTGACACGGGCTAGTTCGATCGCAACACTGACAGACGTCGTTCGGTGTTCTCCGTACCCGTGTATTGTGTGGTCGGGCCGCCCCTATGTCGTCGGTGATCAACAGTGAAAGTTCTGAGTTGCAAGGTAAACGCGTCGCTTTTGTTGGCAAGTTAGGCGGCGTCAATCGTCGAGAAGCTCAGCAGCTTGTCCGTGACCAAGGTGGCGTGCCGGTGGCCAAGTGTTCGGCAGATGTCGACTTGATTGTAATCGGTGCCGACGAATTGCCGTTGTCCGATGATGGCGAGCTGCTCGATGCTGATATCCGGGACGCGGCGGGCGACGGGCGGTTGGAAATCATCTCTGAGACTCAATTGTGGCAACGCCTCGGAATTGTTGAAGCTGAGCAGCACGTTCGACGACTCTACACGCCTGCGATGCTGGCCGATCTGCTGGGAGTTACCGTATCGATCGTCCGACGTTGGCATCGACGCGGATTAATTGTCCCGGCGCGAGAGGTTCATCGGCTACCGTACTTTGATTTTCAAGAGATCGCCACCGCCCAGCGGCTTGCCCAGTTGGTAGCTGCCGGCGCTTCGCCAGCCGCGATTGAGGGCAAGTTAGCAGCGCTGTCGCGATATGTTCCCGATGTTGAACGTCCGATGGCCCAATTGTCCGTTATCGTCGAAGGCAAACAGATCTTGCTTCGTCAAGGCGAAGGATTGGTCGAACCGGGCGGCCAACTACGGATCGATTTCGATGCTTTGGAGGCATTCTCGCCAGAGACGCTCGACGTGTCGGATGGCTCGTCGGCCCGATCCACATTGTCGCTTGCAAGCCATCTTGCCGAAGTATCGGAGCCCGTTACGCCAGAGGAAATGGTAGAAGCTGCGATCACGTACGAGGACGAAGGGCATCTGGAAGCCGCCGTCGAGATGTATCGAGCGGCGTTGACGGCGGGCGGCGCACGAGCCGAAGTTTGCTTTCATCTAGCGGAGTTGCTGTACATGCTTGGCGACATTTCGGCGGCGCGAGAACGCTATTTCATGGCGATCGAATTGGATGAGAATTTTGTCGAAGCGCGAGCAAATTTGGGTTGCGTCCTGGCGGAAACGGGTGAGTTAGAACTTGCGGTCGCGGCATTCCAGGGAACATTGGCTCATCATCGCGATTATCCCGACGTGCATTATCATTTGGCTCGCACGCTCGACGAACTGGACCGCTCTGAAGAAGCCGATTCGCATTGGCGATCGTTCCTCAAACTGGCCCCAGACAGCCCGTGGGCGGAAGAGGCGCGAGATCGATTGTCGTAAGGACAGGCAGTACCAGCACGGAGGTTTCTGCGAAAGTGACCTGCCCGGTGTTATACCTCGACGATGGATGCTGTGATGTGGATCAAAGTCGGACTTATTGATAGTGTCGTCGTTGCTGGATTCAATTCGCCCGAAATCCGTGAACCGGACGATATCCAACGGGTCGGCGTCGAACTGATGCGGCTTGTCGACGCTGCGTCCGAGACGAAAAGGCTCTTGGTCAGCTTCAAGGGCATTCGCTTCATGTCCTCTGCGATGATTGGCAAATTGGTGTTGCTAAACAAGTGCGCGAAAAGCAAAAGTGTCGAGCTTCGCTTTTGCGATGTGGCTCCGAATGTGCTTGAAGTCTTCAACATTACTCGGCTCAATCGGGTCTTCCGCATCTTTCGTGATCCCGACGACCACGGCCCCGGCAATGCCGGTGTCTTCGCAAAACTGCCGAAACGTCCGAACTCCGGAGGTACGCACGCAGAACCGCCTCGGGAGGACGGAACAATCTAATTATCTCAAGCAAAAGATTGGCTGTAGAGTTCCACGCGATGATATACTCGCCGGCAAAGTGTTGGAGTTCCCCTCACCTGGATCGAATGCGCGGAGCGAAGTAACGTCGGCTAAAGCCTCCTTCAGGCCCGCAGTTGCCAGCAACCAGGGCCACCCTGTGGTCAGTCGCCAGCATCTAGCGACCGGAAATGGTGACAAAGAACCAGATTTCAAACCTGCGTTTGTTGGTGATTTCCGAGAGAGAACCACACACTGTGATTGCCCAATTCCCTACACCGACTCAGTGTCAACTGTTCTTGGGGAATTCCAACCCGCCGCTTTTGCTGCCCATACATACCAATTCACCTTGTGGGGAACTGCTGATGTGTTTGCCCAGCACGAGCGGCATCTCGATGAAATCAGGTGCAGTCTTGAAGATACTTCTCTGTCTTGCGGTCTTAGCGGCTATCACAGCTTCCGTCTGGTGCGACGCTCAGGAACTGCCGAACATCATCATCGTCTATGCCGACGATCTGGGCTACGGCGACTTGTCGATCTACAATCCCCACGCTGCGTATCAGACACCGCGATTGGATCGCATGGCTGCCGAGGGGATCAGGTTTCTTGATGCTCACAGTCCGTCAACGATTTGCTCACCATCGCGATACGGTCTGTATTCCGGAAACCTGCTATGTCGGACGGGGAGAAGGTCAACGGCCTTTGAGGGGCCGGGAGGGCCAAGTTATCTTGCACCAGGACAGTTGACACTGGCCGAGATGTTGAAGAAACAGGGCTATCGTACGGGTGTCTTTGGCAAGTGGCATGTGGGGCTTACGTGGTATGACAACGCGGGTAATCGATTGGGAGGAGGGTTTGAGAGTTCACTGCAAATCGATTACGAAAAGAGTACGCCGCTCGAAGACGGCCCGAACAACCGTGGCTTTGACGAGTCTTTCGTGACTCCCAACTGCCCAACGACTGATCCTCTCTATGTGTACATCGAGAATGGAATGGTTCCTGTTCCGGCCAGTCAGCGACATCGGCGTGACAGGCTGCCCAATCCAGGAGGAAAGTGGCGATGGGATAATGACGATGGCTGGATGGCACCGGATTACCATTTCGTGGATGCGGATTTACTCTTTTATGAGAAGACCATTCAGTTCATCAAAGGACACCGTAGCCACTACCCTGACCGCCCGTTCTTTGCCGTGTTCTCGACACAGATCTCACATGCACCGGTCCTGCCTGCTGACGAGTTCCGTGGAACGACCGATGCAGGACCGCGTGGCGACTTTGTCCGTGAACTTGATACATTGACTGGCTGGCTTTTGGATGCGATCCGCGAATTGGGAATCGACGACAACACCTTAGTCATCTTCAATTCGGACAACGGGCCAGAAACGGTTCATACGGATTGGATGAGACGCGACCACAAGCACGACGCGGCTGGTGGCTTTCGAGGGATGAAGCGAGACGGCTGGGAAGGTGGTCACCGCGTTCCTTTCATCGCTCGCTGGCCGAAACGGATTCCAGCGGGGCGTGCTTCGCACCAGTTAGCAAATACAACTGACATCTTTGCGACACTCGCGTCGATCGTCGGTTACGAGCTTCCGGACGACGTCGCTGTGGACAGTTACGACCTGTTACCGGTGATGGCGGGAATTCAGAAGGAGAGTACTCCGATACGTCCCTATATGCTCACGCAGAGTTTTCGAGGTGAATTTCAACTGCGTCAGGGAGTCTGGAAGTATCTGGATCACAAAGGTTCGGGTGGCAACGACTATGAACGTGGAGTTCTGAAGGTCTATGCTCTGCCCGAGGCGGTACCGAGCGCCGCGGGGCAACTCTACAATTTGGAAGACGATCCTGGTGAGACGACAAATCTGTATTTCTCCGAAGCAAAACGGCGAGAGCAGATGCAGACGAATCTGAAAAAGTTGATTCAAAAGGACGGTCGCACTGCGCCAACCGGTCGTAAACCGATTCGAATCAACAACCTCCCACCTGTCAGTTCCCGGTAAACGCAGAGCGCGGGTCACGAAGTGTTGTGCGAGCGCGTCAACGACGAATCAGAACGAGGCAGCGAGGCAAGCGGGGTAGCTCAGGTTGCTTTCTAACCTTGGGCTGGAGGAGACAAGTGACTAGACACGAGCTTTCCGTAGCTGTTTGCTGGCGCTTGGTACATCGAGGGTGGGAGCCCGCGTTCGCTACGCGACTACAGCGATACTTACTCGCTCGTTCCCCGACAATGCGGACGTCTTTGCAAAGCTGCAAAAACATCCGAACTTCGGAGGTATGGACGCAGAGCCACCTCGGGATGAGTGAACAATTTAGCAAAGCGTTCGCAATTCCCGCGGGAGGCTCGCTCAACTCAGTCTCATCAATAGCCCCAACCTGTTCGACAGACGATTACGGGCTGGGAAGCTTCATGAATAATACTGTCCACTCAGCGGTTTGTAGCTGCGCCCAGCGATATTCCTCGAGCACCGAGATCCAATACTGATTCAGGCCGGAAGTTTCAGGCAAGGCGACCGAGGCGGACAAGCCCTTATCGTTCGCCAGCGGCTGATTAGTTGGTTGAAGCGAAGGAGAAAGAACAGGTGATGCGGGGCCCGTCGGCACTCGAAGAAAGCTGATCATCCAACCGTAATTAGGCGCCTTGAATACGCTCCACGGTCCACTCACGTTCCACTTATACGAGTACCACTGCGACGGATTGTGAACGTTCGGGATGCGAATGAATGCGTCTGTGGCCAGATATTTCAGCATCGCCATCGAATCGGACGAACTGCTGGTGGAAGGGAATGGGACAGTGAAAGGCTCACAGTTGGTTGTTTCTCGGAAGCCCACTGCCGCGAGTGGCTCCGAACATGTACAGTCCGCGCTATCACAGCCTTTCAGGTTAACCCATTCACCTGAAAACGAATCGAATTCCCATTCACAGCTACCGCAACCTCCTGTTGACGAACTGGATGACGAACTCGAAGACGAAGAAGAGGGGAAACTGGAAGATGAACTTGAAGACGAACTAGGTGTTGAGCTGGATGACGAACTCGAAGAACTGGAACTGCTCATGCTGATTCCCCTTAATTGTGCGGAGGTAGACCAACGTGCGACTCGATCGCCGCGGAACTGCCCCTCTGTCGACAAGCTTAGTTAGCGCAGACAAGCATTGCAACTAATTGAGCGGCATCGAACGGACGACGCGAAAACCGGCGGACGCGGTGCGAGCGCTCTCGGTTGTGGGAGTCGAATAGTCGGACGTAAGGGCCCCCGGGAGTGCATACACCGATCCTCCTCGGAGCCGAATCTCCATGCGGTCACCGTCATTGGTGACGGTCATTTCGCTCACGTTCCCGTATAGGTCGAACAAGCCGTATGGGTTTGGGAACAAAACCGCCACGGGCTGGAGTTGACCGCCGGCTTGGAGCCGATTCCAGCCATAGTAGTCGACGAATCGCGAATCGTTACCAAAGAAATGTCGCGTTACTGTGCCGGCTCTACAGGCCAGCTCCCATTCCGCGTCGGTGGGCAGCCGGTATCCGCTGCGCGACAGGTAATCTTCCTCTGGTAGAAAATTGCGAGCTCGCACGTTCGCGGCGGAATAGCACCATTCGCTTTCCGGGATGCCCTCCAATTGGTTCAGAAACACGCAATAGCTGAGTGCTTCTGCAACCAGAATGCCGGATGCTGGGACAACTGCACTGTCTGCTTCCGCCTCGACCGCGCCTTCAAATGCCGAGTTATAACGTCGCATTTGGCCAAGCGTGACCTCGGCTGATGAAATCGCAAACTTGGCTGCGACGTTCGCCTTGGCACGATCCTCAGAGCTTGGCGTGATGACACACATCGTGTGGCCTGCTGCGTCGATAAACCAAGAATCCGTCGTCTTCACCTCTCGGCCCCCAAGTGTCGCTTGGATTCTCAAAAGTTCGGCGGGATCGATCTTCTTAAGCAATAGCTCGGCGATTGAATGGATCTCAACATCGGAGTCGTTTTGAAACGCGTCCAGGATCATGGCGTGGAACTCGCTTCGGAAGTTTGACGTCATGGGTTCGTCGACGTGCGCGACCGCAGCCGCCAATGCTACCGGGCGCGCATCGGCGGACAGGGAATTGCGTATCAGCGGCATAAGGACTGCCAGATCGAGACGCTCGGGAATCGCCGCATGTATGAGCGAAGTTCTCACGTCGAGGTCATCGCTTTTCTGACTGAAGGACTGGAACGGCTCGTCGTCGCCGAGTTCGTGCAGAGCGAGAATCAAGTTGGGTAAAGCATCTGCTCGGAGTTCGGACCCAAGTTCGTTGACGGTTGCTTTCGAGAAACTCGTGAGTTGTTCACGAACGGCTTGCGCTGCGATCGGATATCGTTTTAGCCCTTCTACGAGGGCCCGATATCGAGGCGGGTTGGCATGTGGAAGCCGAGCCGCGAGCGACGCGGTGCCATCATTGCCAAATCGGCATAAGGCAGCTACTCCCACGCGGGCCGATTCAAGTGTTCGAATGGAATCGAATTGAAGTGTCAGTTCCGGTTCGAGGTGAGCTGCAACAGGAAGCAACGATTCGATCCAGACTTCCGCGTCGGTTGCGGGGGCACGCAGTAGGCTGCCAACGATCTCCGCGGCGATTGGGTGCCAAGTTTCGAACGTGTTGTCATACGCAGCAAGAGCCGCAGCGATACGCAGACGCGGATGAGGTAAGACTGACTTGTCGGCCAATCGCTGTTGAAGAGCTTCGGACACCAGCGTGGCGTGCGGCAAAAGCGATTCACTGATGACGGGGAAATCACGAGGCGGCAGCTGTTCGTTGATCAGCCGGTCGATCAGCCAGGAGACGTGCTCATTCGTTGTTGGCAGCGTTGCAATTGCGGCACGAATTCGTTCACGCTCTGATGAGGAGGCATCGGTCATGATTCTTTGGAGTATTGGATCGGTCCAATCGCGATAGTCCTCCATCTCATCAACGACTTGGGGAATATCTTGGATGCCGACATTCATGAGCTTGCTTAAAAGCACGTCGGCGGTGCCCACTCGCCTTTGGTGTTCGGCCTTTTCATAAACGGCCGTCGCGACGATCGAACCGATCAGCAGGATCGCGCCCGCGATGGCGGCTTGCCGCAACAGTCGCCGACGGGCTGCTTGCATCATGCGAGCCTGAGACCGAGTCCACTCGGTCCGTCTCGTCAATGCTCTAAGCCAAATCCACTCAAGTAGCGATGGCAATGCGCGATTCGATGGGCGACTGTTCCACAGTTCTGATTGTTCTTGTAGCAGTAACCTCGCTCGCCCGCGACGCGTCTCTCGCAGTTCATTCGCGAGCCATGCACGAATCGATGGGACAAGGAAGTCGTGCGTCAATTGATAGGTTGGCTCAGAAGCGAACTGATGGCTCGATGTGCTATCGGATGCTTGACCGCTTGTGTCCTCCTGCGAAGAGGTCGCTGGTGTCAACAGACGCAATTCGACATCGAGCAGGTGCATTAAATCTTCGAAGTCTTTCGGGCTGGTCGCATACTTCGAGATCTCCACAAGCTCGGATCTTGTTCGCGAACTGTCCTTGATCTGGCCTGTCTGCGGGAGTAACGCTCCGAGAACGCCTCGCGCGGCCGCCTCATGCACTCGGCGCGCAGGACGTGCACGCGATCCGACACTGTTCTCCAAAAACGCGACGCCGACGCCTTGGGTGCCGCCCATCTCGCGAAGCGTGTCGGGAGTCCACTCGCGGTCCTTGACCATCTCAACAAAAACCGCCAGGCGAACGGGGTACAAGCGGTTGTTCTCGGCGAGATCCGCCGTCGCCTGGGAAATGAAAGCCGCATGCTCCTCGGTTTGCTCAGTCGGATTGCTCGGCATCCGCTTGTAAGCGACTCCGAACTCGCAAAGCACGCGCTGGGCGTGTTCGGGATCAAACGAATCGACCAGCATGGCGTTCGTGCCGTCGACGATACCGAGTTCGAGTTGCCGCATGAAACGACTTACGGGCAACCAAAAGTCATCGCGGACCATCAACACGCACTGCACGTTTCCGCCATCGCATTGAAGCAGCGCCCGAACCAATTCAGCATCGGCACCGGCTTGCCACTGATGCAACCATTGCTCGAACTGGTCCAAAACGATCAGGACTTTGCCGCCAGCTCGCAGTTCACTCTGCTCGCGAAGCTGGCACAAGGTGTCCGCGAGACACAACTCCTTTGAGAGCTTGCGATATCTACGTTGCAGCAACCGTAGGATCCTGGCTTCCGTGTCGCGAGACGTCGCGTCTATATAAATTGGCTCAATGTCTGAGTTGAGTCGTGGCAATACGCCGGCCTTGATCATCGACGATTTGCCGCATCCCGACGGACCGTAGAGCAGCCCGACGCTAAACGTCTCGTCCGGCTCGCGTTCTTCGAGGCGATTCTTCCAAAATCGGATGGAAGCAGGTAGCCCGTCACGGTCGCGAGGGCCAGGGATCAGCTTCAGAAAGAAGTCGCGATCTTCTTGCGTGAACGACCGTAAGCCGCGTGGAATCACGGCCGCGTCAGGTGGCTCGATATGCCCGCCGCGTCGTCGCAGCGACGAGCCCGACCCACCGGTAGTAAACCGAATCCATTCGGCGAGTTCTTCCGCCAGGTCGGTCGCGTGCCGATAACGCCCCGACATCTGTTGACATAGACAACGGAGGCAGATTCGCTCCAATTCGCCGGGAATATTGGGATCGATATGCCGCGGAGCGATGGGTTCGGTGTAGAGGATTTTTTGGAAGACCTCCTGCGATGTCGATCCCATAAACGGCAAACGTCCGGTCAACATACCGTAGAAGATGACGCCGATCGCCCACACGTCAGTGCGTCCGTCGATTCGATGATTCTCGCCCCGAACTTGTTCGGGGGACATGTAATGAGTCGTTCCCGCAACATCATCCGTCGTGATGGAAGGATCTCGATGCCGAATCGCCAATCCAAAATCGGCGATGTGCGGGCGGTCGTCCGTATCGAGGAGGATATTTTGTGGTTTGATGTCGCGATGAACAAAGCCCTGTTCGTGAGCGTGGGCCAGTGCTTCGGCGACTTCGGCGATCATCTGCGCAGTAGCCGACGTCGACAGCGACTCGTGTTCCAACAAATGCGCGAGCGAACGACCGCGTATGTACTCGAGGACGATGAAGGGTTTATCTCCTTCAAATCCCACATCGAAAACCTTGACGATTCCCGGATGCTGTAGCCTCGCTGCTGTTCGTGCTTCTTCAATAAAAGCACGCAGTTGAGCGTCATTTTGAAATCGATCGAGACGCGGAAGTTTTAGTGCAATCTGTCGATCGAGCTGCTCATCGTGCGCCAACCACACGTCTGCAAATCCGCCACGCCCAAGGCGCTCGCGTACGGTGTAGCGACCCACGCGGTTGGGCATGGTGGCTTCGATTCGGTCCTGGACTGAGTGCGAACCACGCGAGTAGCCTTGTGTCGCATCGAGCGAGTCAGCGTCTTCGGACGAGTGGCTGTTCATATCTTCCAGAATTGATGATTGAGATCGCACCGTAAGTCAACCATAATAGCAACTCACGCCCCGCGGTGCCTAAGGCCGTGTCGCGGGTGGCGTACTAGCGTGAAGGGGCAGAGGTGACAACTCTCGTTGTGGTGGGACATTGTGGCAATCGAAGTAGCACAAAGCGCGAAACGCGTCTCGCTGTCACCCGCGATCGACAAGTTATGCGTGATCGGGCATCCAAGCCGATTGGGCGGTGCCGACACTGAGCTAGATCACCAGATACGTTGCTGGCAGGCGATGGGGATTGAAGTGCATATCTGCCATACGGGAAAAATCGATCAAAATCTGCAAGCGATGCAGATGGAGAAACGTGGATGTGTCTATCACGATCCAGGTGATTGGCGATCTGTGGAAGGGCTACATTGCATCTCGTTTTGTAACGGCGAGTTCCTGAAGCAACTTCCCGATATCCGCCGATTCGCCCGGACGACCAGCTTTGTAAATTGCATGACGTGGAACTTCGACCGCGAACTCGAGATGCAAGAACGAGGATGCATCGACTTTCATCTTTACCAAACGGACCATGCGTTCGAGAGAGTGAGCAGCAAGCTGAGGCGGCTAGGCACCTACCGGCCCCTGCGCTTTGTGCCATACTTCCACGCTGCCGACTTTCCCTATCATGATGACCGGCCTCAGGACAAGTTCCGCTTTGGACGGATTTCGCGCGGAGACGCCGACAAATTTGGCAGCCGTCAATTGTGGATTTACGAGACGATGACGGCACCTGTGCTGAAGGAAGGGCTGATCGTCGGCTGGGACGATCGAGCACGTAGGCGTTTCGGGCGTGAACCTGACTCGTACGTACGAGCAGTTCCAGAGGGTAGCATCTCGCAGCAAGAGTTCTACCGTCATTGTGAAGCGATCATCATGACGACAGACACGTTCGAGAATCTGCCACGAGTTGGTTTTGAGGCGATGGCATCCGGGTCGGTGTTGGTTGTCGACAATCGCGGCGGCTGGCAGCTTCAAGTCGAAGATGGTGTCAGCGGTTGGCTGTGTCGGGACGATCGTGAGTTCGTTTACAAGGCGTCACGATGTGCGTTTGAGACGGACGAGCGGTCGAAAATGCGAGTCAATGCCGCGGAAAGGCTCGCACAAGCGTGGGGAATGGAGTCGGCGATGAGCACATGGAACTCCGTGTTTCACACTTGGTCTGAATTGAACTAGCCATGCCAGACGCTATCTCTCGCAAATCGATTCTCGTAGACTATGTTGCCGCCAGCAAACGAGGCCAGCCCTACACTTGGTTCAACTACCAACCGATCAATCTGCCCGGCTATGAAGTGACCTTGCCTCTTGCAGGGCGGAACTGCTTTGATCGCATCCAAGGGATTTCTCAAACAATCGAAGAGGAGTTTTCCGGCCAGCGCGTTCGAGTGATCGATTGGGGCTGTAATCTTGGTTTCTTCGCATTTGAACTTGCCAGATTAGGCCACGATGTAGTCGGAATCGACATGGACCGGCGAGTCGTCGACGTGTGTCGTTACCTCGCCGAACACAGCGGGTTAGACAAGCCACCCCGATTCTTTTGCGATCGATTGAACCCGTCTTCGATCCCATTATACGGTGAATTTGACGTCGCCATTTGTCTTTCGGTCTTCCATCATTTGCGAGATGATCGTCACGCGACCCTACGTAAATTTGCGAATCAGTACTCACGTGCCTTCATTGAAATGGACGGCCAGGACTTTGGGCAGCATGATCTTTGTTCCTATTACTGGCGACAGCTGAGTATCGTACAAAGCAACGATCGTTACGGAACGGGCACGCGGCGCCGACACACTTGGTTTTGCTCCAATACCTTTTCGGATTCGACTTTTCAGAATCTAAAGACGCAAAACATGGTCGGTGGACGAGGCGTGTTTCGAAAACAGCAAGATGGCGTAACCACCGTATTAAAGCGAGAACGACTCTCGTCCTCTCATACATGGATTCGAACAGATTTGCGGCACGAGTTAGAAATGTATCGAGCTTGGTCACACTCGAACTTTTTCCCGAATCTGATTTCTTGTGGTGAAGACGAATATGATCGCTGGATCGAGTGCGAGTATGTTGCCGAAGACGCGACCGCAAATATCGAGGCGCTTCGCAACTTTTTCTGCTTTCTGGAAAGCAATCGATTATTCATTTTGGATGTCTCGCGGGATGCCTTTCTGTTTCGAGGCAATTCACTCAAAGTCGTGGATTTGGAGTCGCTCTTTCCGTTAACGGGAACCGTACAAGAACTTCTCGATGCGAGGTCAAAACGAACAGGGCTGCGACTCGACACTTATCAGAAACAATTCGACTATATCGCGGGAGGAATCAAGTCGTGAAGGTCGATTGGAACGGGATCTATGAGGGGCGTGGTCTCTATAGTGGGCACGGCTCTCGTGGATCATGTGCCGCGTTAAAGGTGCGCACGATCAGAGACGTGGTTGAACGGCTACGACCGCAGACGTTCCTGGATGTCGGTTGCGGCGACTTACACGTCATTCGGCAAGTGGATTTGGGAAGCACCGCCTACACTGGGCTCGATAGCTCCAAGGTGTTGGTCGACAAGCTGCGAGCCGAGGGGGAGACACGGTCGCTGGTTACGGGAGACTTTCTTGAGATGCCAATTTCGCACGTCTGGGACTTGACCATGTGCCTGGACGTTTTGATCCATCTCACGAGTCTGGAAGAATACAAAGCATTTGCAAAGAAACTGCTTTCCACTGCTCGCCGCGGATTGCTAGTCTCGGGCTTCTCCCGCCCGACGCCTGGGAACACAGGCAGCCGCGTCGTTCACTTTTACGAATCCATTTTCGAGACATTTCGCGACCACCAAGTGATTTCGTATGGTGAATACCGCGATTGTTCGTTAGTGCTCGTCCTGCCGAATTCAGATTCCAAGTGCGAATCCACGGGCCATGTCGCCGCCACCAATCTGCCCATTCCAAAAGCTGCGAAGACGCCACGCCGCATCTGGGCGTACTGGGAGAATCCTCCTGGTCAGACTCGCTCCGAGTATCTGGATTTGTGCGAGCAGACATGGCGCAGGCACTGTGGCGATGACTTTGAAATCACTTGCGTCACACCCGAAAGTGTCGAGCAACACGCACCGAATCTGCCTAGTCAGTGGTCCCGCATCCCATGCATGGCGCATAAGGCGGATTATCTGCGAGCCGTCTTATTGCACCGTAATGGCGGGATTTGGTTGGATGCAGATACGATCGTACTCCAAAACTTGCGAGAGATGACTGACCGCCTGGATGCGTCGGGTTCCGACTTCCTCGGATGTGGCCGACCAGGAAATCGCCCATCCAACGGTATCTTTGCCGCAAAGCCAGGAAGTTTGCTGCTTGAGCGATACATTGCGGCGATGAACGAATTCTTGGAGACCCGTGGTGAAGATTTGCGATTTCGTTGGACGGAGTTAGGGTATTCCTTGTTGTGGCCTTTGACGCGCGAGTACTCCTATTTTCAATATGACTTTCGTGTTTGTATCCCAATTCATCCCTCACGATATAAGGTCTTTTTCGAGGAAACGCCGCTCAAAGATCTGCCCGTCGACGTCTGTGACGTGCGCGACGACACGTTAACCGTCTACCTTTACAATGCGATGTTTCCCGTCGCGTTCAAGAGACTGTCGTCTCAAGAGATTCTTAAGAGTCGCACCGTAATCGGCCAACTGTTCCGCCTCGCACTTGGCATCCCCACCGACGACGAACTATTGCATGAACTGAGCGCAGTCAAGCATCGAAATCGATTGGCAGGTGTATTGCGGGCGTGCGGGCGCAATCAGGCGATGTGTGAGGTAGGGGTGCGGGCGGGACACCATTTAAACGCGATTCTGAATGCGGGGCAGCCCGAGTTACTGGTCGGAGTTGACCATTGGCAGGGGGGCTTGGGTTCGTCTCGCAATGACATTGGCTTGTCGCAACTTCAGCAATCCCAGTTGGAAGAGCGTGTTCGCGAGCGGTTTAAGTCGCTCGGTGACCGTTGTCGAATCGTGAGAGCCGAATCCTCCGAGGCCGCGCTGAAGTTTCCAGATGAATCCTTTGACTACGTCTACCTAGACGCCGATCATTCCTACGATGCCATTCGTGGAGATCTCGCGGCCTGGTACCCAAAGGTTCGAATTGGTGGGGTTCTCGCCGGGCATGACTATGTAGAAAGAACTACCAAGTACGTTGAGTTCGGTGTTGTTCGCGCCGTGAAAGAATTCGTCCGAGACCGAGGCATACGGCACTTTGCAATCACTGATGAAGCATCGCCATCGTGGATCGTCTTAAAGGATGAACCCAGCGAAACCCCGAGCTTTTGCTACTGGTCGGTGGGGTTCGGCGAGAAGCATCATTCCTTCCTGCGAGCGATGGTCAAGTCAGCCCGGAAACTCGGAGTCCGACAGGACATTCACGTTTGGACCGATGTGAGCTCGGAGATACGGGGCTGTATCACACACAAATACGAGCCAGCAAAGCACTCGGCGCCAAACTACATGTTCAAGCTTCAATTACTTCTTGAGATGTCGAAATTCTCTTACGACTATTGTGTGTTTCTGGATGCGGACAGTTACTTCGTCCGGCGACCGCATCTACAAGCGGTGTTCGACCTTGCCGATCCGTTGCACTTACACCAAGAGACGCCGATCAACAGCCCCGACTACACGGACGAACAGATGAGAACACGCGCGTGGCATGGTATGAATTTGTACTCGTTAGTCGAGGCCTTTGCTGCACGCGGTATTTGCGGCAAATCGTTGTTTCTTAATAACGCGGGTTTTTTCGTCGTGAAACGAACGGGGCTTGAACAAGTTTACCAGACGTGCTGGGAAGGCTTTCGGTACTTCCACGATGAACTCGGATTCCAGAGCGTTACCGAAGAGATCGCGTTCGCTTGGGCGATGGCCAAGCTCAGTATCCCTTCACGTCATCGAGTAACTCGATCGGAGCTTTCGGAGATTTGGTGTACGGATCGAGGTTGCTTTCGTGGACGACTCCCGACGGGTGAACCATTTCAGCACTGGCTAAATTGGACGGGGACGAAATGGAGCGTTAACCCTGCTATTGTGCATGCTCATAAAAGCAAACAGCAACTCATCGACTACGCTGCTGACTAACGAAAGAGATATTGGTCTAGGAAAAGGATTAATCAGCTGCAAAAGTCCCCAGCGATGGTCGCTCGACTCGCTCGAATTCTGAGAAGGCCAAGCTAATCGAGATTGCGTGATCGCCAGCATTGAAGTTGATCACTTGCTCCTCACACAGCCGCTCGTCGCAATACGTCTTGAGGTCGAACACCGATCCAAATGGCGGAATGGACCCGGGCTGGAGGCCTGTTATATCGAATACTTCTTCGCGGGTCGCGAATCGCATACTTCGGGCATTCAGCTGCTTTCGGACGGACTTGCTATCGAGCTTCCGGTCGGCAGGCAGGACGAACATCGCGAACACGTTGTCGAACTTGCAGATTAGTGCCTTGGCGCCACTGGATAAAGTTGTACCCCGCACGAGAGCCGCCTGCTCGCTCGTAAATACCGGCTCGTGATTGGTCACATGAAACTCGGCCTTTCCCTGCCGGAGTAATTCGCACAAACGATCAAAAACAGATGACATCTTTGCGCTATTTCTGTGACGAATTGATACGAGCGGGTAACAAACTGGGGTTCACATGTGGAGGCTCGCACTCCTCTTCGTCCCCAGTACGTTAAAGGTGCAAACCGTTGTCAATCTTAGCAATTAGGACGAATTTGTCGATCAAGTGGAATCGTTCGGGACCTTGAAATACAACTGGTACACCGTATGCTGGTAGGTTGCCCGGAGACTGAGTTATTTGCCATAAGTTAACAGGTGCCTGGACGAACTTCGCTGTAGGTGGTCGCGTGCCTTACTTTGGCAGATGTCAGCATTGCCCGGTCTTTTCAATATGATGAAAACTCACCTATTCGCGAATTGTAAATAAGGTTCCCGCCACCATACCGACGGTCCGCTGGCATAAGACCCCATGAGCGAGTTCCTTTTTCAATACTATCCGGTTCACCCGACGACTTGGGTTTACTTGTCGTCGCTTTTGATGATCGGTGTCTATTTCAAGTTCAGTCGCTTTTGGAGCGTGCGCAATTTAGATCTAGCCTTGTTGATTCTGTTAGCACCGGGCTTGCTCATGGTGCATTTTGGCGAGCAGCGTGCGTGGCAGGAGCAGACTGCCGGAAGCGACCGTGAGGTCGCGGACGGACAAGGCGACGCCGAGTTGGCCCAATCGATCGAATCAGAGCCTGTGGGGCCGAGCGAACTGGACTCCGGCGTCCCGCAGCCGGGAGTCGCCATTATCGCCGAGCCTCCGGTGATCGATCATGGTGCAAATACACTCGCAGACGAACTGGTACGAATCGAATCGGATTCGGATCTAGATGTCGCTGGTACAGCGGATGAAGGCGTGATAGAGGGCAGCGAAACGACAGAGCCCGTGGCGTCGTTGTCTGGCCATTCGATCATGTTTATGGGGTACATTTGGCTCTTTATCGTGCTTGGAATCTTTTTGATTCGGCTGTTACTCGATCCAACAATGGTCCGCCGACCGTTGCTCGAACCGAACTTGTCCACTGGCGGATTGGCGTTCATAGGTTGCTCGCTGTTTGTGTTCCTAATGGCAAACGTCATCAATAGCCCTGGCGCGACTGTAGATACAGCTGGAGCCCGCAGCGCCGACCAATTGCTTTCGGGCGTAGCGGATGCTGATCTGGCATCTGATCTTCAGCGGCACGGTCCCGGCAACGCGGTGCTTCATTCGATTCCGAGTTTCGTGACGACGCCTCTCTATTGGGAAGACGTAAGCCCTTCGCACGCCCGCTATATTCGTACGGCCAAGACAATGGCGATTATGTCGCACCTTGCCATCGTTGTGGGAATTGTGGCGATCGGCTATCAGCATTTCAGCAGCATGAAGACGGGAATCGGAGTGGCGACGTTGTACTTGATGTTGCCTTACACATCGATCATGACCGGCGAGGTCGATCACGTCTTGCCAGCTGCGCTTTTGGTTTGGGCCGTGCTTACTTATCGACGACCGATGGCCGCGGGGTGTTTTATTGGACTGGCGATTGGTGTGGCGTATTATCCCATATTCCTGCTGCCGCTATGGCTTAGCTTCTATTGGCAACGTGGCTTAATGCGATTTATCGCTGGAGTTGCGTTAACGGTCGGCGCGTCCATCCTGTCCCTGCTGTTGGTATCGGAGGGAATTTCTGAGTTCTTGTCGCATGTGCAAAGGATGTTCGGCATCTGGTGGCCTAAGCTGACTGATTTGCTCGGCATTTGGGCGCTCGGTTGGGACCCGACCTATCGATTCCCAATCATCGCAGCATTCGTTGCTATTAGTTTTGGATATGCGATTTGGCCGGCACAGAAGAATTTGGGTACGTTGCTGAGTTGCTCTGCAGTTGTCTTGGTCGGCACGCAATTCTGGCATGGCTACGGTGGCGGTACTTACATGGCTTGGTTCCTGCCACTGACGTTACTAACGATCTTCCGGCCTAACCTCGAAGACCGCATCGCACTGAGCGTTTTGGGCGAGAGCTGGTTTCGGCGCCGAACTCCTCAGCTGCGCCGCGTCGACCGTGCAGCATTCACCGTATTGCGCTAGCCTTATTGTTGTGGCCAAAGGTCCTGATCGTGTAAGAGTCAGGCCGATGGTTGGACGGTGACGCTCTTACCGCAATCCGCAGTGAATGCGGCGTCGATGACTGTGCGATGACGGTAGTTTATTGCTCCAACAGGCACTAACCTTGCGAGTAAGAAACATTAGCTAACATCGTCTTCCAACGAGTGGCGTCCACGATAGGTTTCGGCGGGGTATTTCTCCTGGTTCTTTCGCATCTTGGTTTTCATGGCTTCTGTTAGATCAATATCCAGCTCGTTCGCCAACGCCAACGCATAGCAGACGACGTCTGCCAATTCCTCCGCGACGGCTTGAAGTCGATCCGAATTATGACGCAGCGCCCGTGAACTCTCCACGGTCAGCCATTGAAAGTGTTCCATCAACTCAGCGGCCTCGATGCTCAAGGCCATGCTGAGATTCTTCGGTGCGTGAAATTGTTGCCAGTCGCGATCGTCGACAAAGCGTCGAACCATCGCGCGTAGTTGGCCCACAGTCGTAATGCGATCGGACACAAAGGCCTCTCTCTGGTGAGCGGTAATACATGTTATCTATAGGGCACGCTAGTCTATCGGTTCGATGCGTTAGAGACCACTGCCGACTGTACGGACTGGCAGGGTAGTGCCGACAAGGTCACGCCGCGCGTGTTGGCGAATTATATGAAAGCTGCAAGCAATTGATGATATTGGGAGACAAATTGCCGGATAGTGCCCGTTCCTTGAGCTATGCTTTTATAGATTGGGATTCTTCGACAAGAATTCTTACACAATGGGGGGCAGACCATGATTGTGTATGAAGACAGGAATCGAATTGGGCATGACGCCGCGCAAGATGCTTTCGACAAGCTTATCTCAGCCGCTGCGCCCGCATCGGCGATTGAACGAGCCTCGTACCTTTATGGTATGCAGACTTTCTGTCGGCAACAGTTGAAGCGAGAACTAACTTCCGCCATGGATGCGCTTGAGAGCAGCAGCTTTGCCGAAGCCGAGGATCCACTTCACAATTTCGTCTAGAGGCCTTCGGTAGATGAAAGCGTTCGCTCGAGTTTTCGTTCCGTTTCAACACCCATCAGTACCCTGACGGCTGACTTGTGCGGCGTTATGATGGTCAGATGCATATCGATCATCAACTCACAACTGCCGCGTTGTTACAGTCTGCGGACCGAGTGTTCCAACTCGCGGCCGAAAAATCCATTGCGCTTGATCGCGTTTGGGACATCGCAAATGGTACACCCGTTTTTACGGTCGACGGCAAGTACTCGAGCCGCGGTTGGACAGAGTGGACTCAAGGCTTTCAATACGGATGCCTGATTCTTTCGGGCGATGCTCTTGACGACTACTCGTTGATTGAGCTTGGCCGAGCGAGGACGGTCGAACGCATGCTTCCGCATGTAACGCATATCGGCGTTCATGATCATGGCTTCAATAACCTCTCGACGTATGGCAACCTGCTGCGTTTGATGAATGAGGGGCGGACCGAGGCAGACGCTTGGCAACGAACCACCTACGAAAGCCTGATCGCCGCGTCCGGAGCGGTTCAAGCGGCGCGCTGGTCCTCGACCAGTTGCGGACTGGGTTACATTTATTCTTTCAATGGTCCTCATTCGCTATTCATTGATACGATGCGGACGACTCGGATTCTCGGTGTCGCGCATCAACTCGGTCATAAGTTGATGGGAGAAAACGATGTAAAAATCAACCTCCTTGGACGGTCGATTCAACATGGCCGTGCCACATCGAAGTACATTGTTTTTCACGGCGACTCGACACACACATACGATATCCGCGGTCGAACCGCTCACGAAGGAATGTTCAATCGAAACGACGGCAACTTCCGGGCAAGATCGACGCAACAAGGATACTCGCCATTCTCGACTTGGACACGAGGCTTGGCCTGGGCAATGCTAGGCTATGCAGAAGAGCTTGAGTTCTTCAAGAGTTTGTCAACCGCGGAGTTCAAGCAGGCGGTGGGACTCACAAAACGAGAAGTTCTTGATGAATACCAACGCTGTGCAATCGACACTTGTGATCACTATATCGAGGATGTGTCAGCCGCGGACGGCATTACCTACTGGGATGACGGAGCGCCGACCTTACATCGATTGGGAGATTGGCGATTCAAGCCGGCTGAGCCGTTTAATGACTTCGAGCCCATCGACTCTTCTGCGTCAGCGATCGCGGCACAAGGCTTGCTCCGATTAGGCAACTATCTTGGTGCGCGGGCCGGTAAGCGTTATTTGCAAGCTGGGCTCACGGTGGCAAGAACTCTCTTTGACGAACCGTATTTGTCAACCAAGAAGTCACACCAGGGATTATTGCTGCACAGCATCTACCATTGGCCGAACCGGTGGGACTACATCCCGAAAGGTCGAAAAGTTGCCTGTGGCGAGTCGTCAATGTGGGGAGACTATCACTTGTTGGAGTTGGCCTTGCTGATCAAACGCATGGCCGAGTCGAGGATATACCCGACGTTCTTTGCTTCGCATTGACGGTCGCGCTGTGGCGAGCGGGGAATGCGATAACACGTCCGCTCGCCACAGTTACTGACGATTAATTGTTTCCGGAGTCTTCCTTTGGCTCGGGTAGTCGAACGAGGAGCCAAGTTTGCGTTCTGTCCGGACCGAAGTGGAATAACGCCGTCGCTTGGTCCTCGGTGAGGTTGTAGATACCGGTCTCCATCACGAGTTCCGGGTTCTTGCCATCCGCAAATTTCCAAGCGGCGCGTTGCGTCTTTTGATCGACGGTGCCTTCGACAGGTCGGCTGCTCCCGGTTACGTCATTGTAGTAGGTGCCGGCGATGATCCCCTCCTTGCTGACGGCAAGTTGTAGCAACATTCCGCTATCGGTCGCATTCTCCTCGGAAACTGCGAAGACTCCGAGCGGCATCCATTCAACATTATCCTCGTCAACTTGCGCGGGCACGCTTTGAGCGATGGTATCGGCTTGCTCGTAGTAGTTTTCGCTACTCGCAACTTGTTGGTTGTCGACATAGACGTAATTGTCACGATACACCACGGTGTTTCCGTAGTCATAGTTGATCGGCTGCGACCAACTCCAGGGAAACCAAGAACCGATCGCGACCCAAGTGCAAGGTCGCCAACACCAATAACGACCATAGCCGCCCCAATTTGCGTGCCAGTGCCAGTACGCTCCGTTCGCCGGGTGACGCCCCCACCAGTTCTGATCAAAGGGTCGGTTGCCGACATTGTTCCAATGATTCCGCATCGAGTTGATGTTGTTTTGGCGGTTGATCGTGACATTGTTTCCATTGCCGACGTTTGGGCGATCACCGAGACTTGGCCGATCCCCGATGTTGGGCCGATCCCCGATGTTGGGCCGGTCGCCGATGTTGGGCCGATCCCCGATGCCCGGTCGTGTTGCAACGCCCGGCAAAGTCGATGGACGATTGCTCGGACCGCCTGGCAAGTCAAGGAAGTCCTTTAGCTGGCCTTGGGAAGGGCGAGTGTAGCTGGGCCCTGATGGAAGTTGTCCTGGTCGATTTCCAAAGTCCGGTCGATTTCCGCTGAAGTCGGGGCGACTACCACCAGTGCCTGGACGCGCGACCGGAGTACTCGGTCGCGTCGATGGAAGTGTGGGGCTCGAGCCGCCAAAGTTTGGTCGGGTTGTGGGTTGCGAGCCGCTAGGCCGGTTAAACGTGCTTCCGCCACCACCGAATGATGGTTGCTGTCCAATGGACGGGCGGCTGATCGAGCTGCCACCCGAGGGTCGACTCATCGAAGGGGTTCGGGATCCTCCGGAGAACCCGCCTCCTCCACCAATTCCACCGCCTCCGCTGAATCCGCCGCGACCTCCGCCGCTAAAACCGCCTCCACCCCCTCGACCGCCGCGAGACCAAACTTCATCGGACGTGAACAGCAGGCTAACCACTGCGAGCAGCGCGATTGAAATGAATCGTTTCATGTATCGATATCTCCGTAGAGCGTGAATTCAACTAGTCCGCGACGCAACCTTGATCGATGGTGCCGGCTATTGACGAACGACGGTAACTGGACCGATGTTCGGCAGCAACTCGCCATCGACTTGACGGCCGATCGTTTGGAAACGCACCGTATTTTCGTCAACGAGTTCGTGGATCGCGGTCGCTGAAGCGCGACGTCCGTCGGGCAACACGTTCAATGACTGCACGGTCCACCGCCCTTCACCACCGGACCATCGTCCCGCGCCGAAGCCGCCATCCGAGTCGAAGAGCCAAGATCGTATTGTCTGAGCTGACGGGTCCCAACCGATGATTTGTGTGCCTTCGAAGTCGATGCGATCTTCGACTTGGACGCGGAAAGTGCGAATCAGGAAGTTGTTATTGGTCGACCAGCGACAGGAAGTTGCGATTGTCGCATTTTCGTCCGCGTCAACCCATTCGCCAATCATCCATTCCAACTCTTTGAGTTGCTCGTAATGTGACGGTGGCGGCGATGCTGGCTCCTCTTCGCGGACACTATCGATCTTCCATCCTTCGGCTGTCTTGACATGGATTGCCTTGTAGACGGTAACGCTAGGCTCGGCGTCCGGCGAGACCACGCGGGCCGTGCCGTTTTCGAGTGCGACGTTCGGCGAGGCAACTCTGATCGAGGTGTCGAATAGTTCGATCTTGGCGTCCTTGGTTTCGGCAAAGTAGGCGGTGAAGCTTTCTTCGAGTTGCTTTCGACCGCGAAGTTCTTGGCCCGCGGGCGTGACGAACTCTCCCTGCTCACTCCAGTGAGACGCCACAGCTTTAGCGTCGCCCTTGTTGAATGCTGCGACATAGGACTCGATCGCCGCGCGGATGGCGGTCTCCGCTTCGCTGAGTTGGTTATCAGCTTCCTTTGCATCAGCTCCAAAAACGGTCGGTGCAGTGATCGCAAGGAGTGCCACCATCCATTGAAGTTGTTTCATGCCGGACCTCATTTTATCAGTTATAAGTCGCTAGGGTCGCTCGAAGGCGAATACACTGTTCCAATCACTTTTCATGTCGACGACGAACCAACCTTGGTGTTTGGCTTCATCTAACGCCCGAGTTAATTGCCCGACATGAGAGTCGCGGTCGTAGGCCCACTCTCGCTTCGCATCGGTGTGATGGATGATCATGCAGAGTCTTGGCCCGTCGCCCGCCGCTGTCCATTGCAGCATTTGCAAGTCGCCGTCCGAGTTGCCAAACGCCGCTACCGGTCGCCGCCCAATAAACCGATCGATCGCAACAGGCTTTCCTTCCTTGTCATCGATGAAATCGAGCTCCGGCAGACGCACGACGGTTGGCTTGTTATCACGCACCTCGAACTTCGTCTTTATGCTACTCCCGACGACTTGTTCAGGAGGAATGCCGTAAATCTCTTCCGCGAAGACTCTCAGAAAATCGATTCCGCCGCCCGAGACGATGTAAGTCTTGAATCCATTCGCTCGGAGATACTTGAGCAGTTCGAGCATCGGCTGATACGTTAGTTCGCTGTACGGTCGACCGAAACGCGGGTGCTTAGCTTCTTTCAACCAGCTGCGAACCGTCGCAGCAAACTCGTCCGTCGTCATACCTGCGTGCGTCGCCATCACCAGCTTGAGAATTCCTTCGAGGCCCGACGCGGCGAGCGTCTTTTGATCGCCTTCGATGGCGGCCTTGAACGGTTGCTGCTCTTGCCACTCGGGATGGTCTGCGGCGAGTTGCCTCACGCGATCAATAGCGAACAACAATTGGAAGTAGATTGGTTTTTCAGCCCACAGCGTCCCGTCGTTGTCAAAGACAGCGACCCGTTCGGCTGGCGGAATGTATTTGCTGCAACCGTCCTTCGCCGCGCAACCAACAAAGTCCAGCAGGGCATCTTTCGTCGCCCCTTCGTTCCATGACGGCAATGGATCCTGCGCTTCAGACGAGCCGGCTAAACAAAAACTCAGCAGCGAAATCCGCAGTACCAAATGCAGACGACAGTCGCATGCCATGCGGCGTATCCTCAAGATGTGAGAGGTGAAAGTGGCCTCACAACATCTTAAAGGCAGTGGCTCAGCCCACGCAAGCGGACGGCTTTAGCGAACTGAGCTTTGCGACCCGAGAGACCTCCAGTCTATTCACTCTTCAGTGCAACGAGCGTCTCTTGTACTTCGGTCGGTTTCAGGGTCGCCAAGTTCGCGGCGCGCACTTCTTCGCGGTGTGCGAGCACTTCCGCACGCCGTTGTTCAGCCGTCGAACGGCGTCGTGCGAGTTGAGCTTGGCGAGCTTGCAAACGCATCGCAATTTGTTGCATTCGCATTTGCCGGGCTGCCAATTGCTGCTGCATTAAGGCTTGCTGCATGGCCGCTTGCTGCATCGCGAGTACTGGATTAAACCCGCTTTGAGTAATTCCGCCTGATTGAAAGGGCATCGTCGCTTGCTGCGATTGCCCGCCTCCGCCACCGCGCTGACATTGGCCAAATGCATCCGGCAGAGTGAATAGAGTTGCCATGATCACCATTGTGAGAGCGGTTGTGTTGCGCATTTCCGTTACTCCTTCTCCGTTGTAGAGCAACTCGCCTCCCCTGCGTGGGCCGCAGTCGAGTTGCGACAACTTGATAGGACCAAGTTTGCGGCGCGATGTCACACCTCGCATCGACAATTTGCGTTTTTCTCCCGGCTCTTGCGACGTCCAGCAAAGAATGTCGCGATGGCTGCCAGCAAGGGCATCGAGGCCGCTTGCGAAGAAATCGGCGGGGTGGTTTCTGCGTGAGCCGCTTGCTCGGTCGGCGGAGCCGAATCGTCAGCCTGCGCGGTCGGCTCACCCTCGCCGCCGCCGACCGGCTCAGTTCCGGGTTGCTCGCTCAGCGTTGTTGCCACATCGACAGCCTGGAACATGCCGATCCTCGCATCCATTGGTATATCGATCTCGGTCGAAGTTGCGTTGACATAAGCGGCCAAATTACTTCCGCTTGGATCAGTCACTTCGACGGCATCTTCAATGAACTGAGCATTGGTCAGCACAATCATGCCGCCTTCCTCAGCCAACCAAGCTTCCTCGCCTCCGCTTGTTCCCGGGTCCGCGATTTGCGATTCCGCTAACTCTTGAAATTCCGCTAGATCGAGCAGCAGGTCGATCCGTGTGTCGCGAAAGTCGAACCAGAATGTGTCGCGGGCAGTATCATTGGAGGCGTCCTTGGCGCCGGCAATTCTCTCGTTGATATCCTCGATCTCCAGTCCTTGCTCTGAATCACTCTCCTCGTTGCGACTTAGCTCAATAAAGCCGCCTTCGCTTGTCCTTGTCGAGAGGGCTTCCTCGGTCAGTTCGTTGATCCGTTCGGTCACGCTTTTGAAAGCTGAGTCACCGGATCGTTTCGCACTAGTCGCCTGCCAATTCTGTTCCTGAGCTTGTCCAAAGGCAACAGAGTTGCTGAACCTCAAATCGCCGTCGATATGCCATTCTGCTAGGTCGTTGTTGGAGATCGACACAAACGTCGTCGAGTTTGTTGCGGCTTCCGCTGCCGAGACATCAACGGTTCGCGCCGATATCGATTCGCGATTCGGAGGCGTCACGTCGAAGCGAGGTATCTCCGAGCTATCTACAAGGCCCGTCGTTGGCATCCGACTGACGCTTGTGCTAGTTGAGGCAATCGGGAGCGTTGCAGAATCGACACCGCTGAGCTGATTGCCTGAACCCGCGAAGCTTGAACGCACCAGCGGAACCACAACTAGAACTACGCTCAAGCTTGCGGATGTAGGTTCGGCATAAGTGGTGGATGCAAGTTCGTAGCCGCTCTGAGTCGACGTTCCAACGGGTGCGTACGCGAAGGTTGACAGACTGGACTCACCTTCAGGCTGGCCAGAACGGTCCACGGGTGGTGTCGGTCGATCACTTGATGTTCGTCGGTCGTCGTGGTTCGTCTTGAAGAAACTGTCACGTCGATCACGAATCTCTGACTCGTCATGTCCGGACATGCGTAAGTTGAAATCAAAACCGAGTGGCGGTTGTAGACGTTGTCCGAGTCGAGCTGGCCGCTGCTTATCGAAGCTTTCGATGTCATCGTTACTTCGGGCTGGTCGATACATTTCAAATTCCGAACGGTCGGCTCGCAACTCGAAACGATCCTGGATCTGGTCGACAGCCAGTCCAGAAGCCGACAGAACCACCCTCGGTTCGAGCGTTTCCACGGCCAGCGAGGTGACTCGCGTCGAGAGGTGCTTTCGCTTGCGTCGGGGAGACTTTTTCATGGTGTCTTCTTTTTCGTGAATCAACCGCTAATGAGTTGTAAAAATCGTGGATCGTCTTTGAGTGCCGAAAAATTCTGGTTCGTTTCGATGTTATGGGGCAACACGAACTTCGCGTCAACGGATCTTCGGAGCGTCTCGATCGCGAGCGATGCTGCCTGCGTTGCGTTCAGTTCGTGTTTGCCCGGTTCAACCAGTAAGTCGCGGCTGGCGATCGCCAACTCTTCGGCGACGCCGTAAAGTCGCTCGCCATCCCCGGACCAAAGCTCGCGTCGCGACATTGCGACCTGAGCGGCGCGATCGGGTTGCCCAAGCTGCCGTAACACGCGGCCAAAGTTGAAGTAGTGCTTGCTGAGAAAGATGCGATACCGGCTGACGCTGGGAGCTCGCAAATGTGCCACTCGCTGTTGTTCGACGGCATTTTTGTAAGCCTGGGCTGCTTCCTCGAACCGGCCTTGTTCTTCGAGTGTGATTCCCAGGTTGTTGTAAACGCCCCCAAAACTACTTCGCAGGTTCATGTCGTCAGGATGGACCAGAACGATTGCCTCGTGAATTGCAACCGACCGCTCGAATGCTCTTTCAGCATCCACGGACTTGTGCAAACGGCTTTGCATCAACCCCATGTTATTGAAGCTGATTGCAAGATCCTGTCGATAAGACCTGCGCGAGGGATCCTTTGTTAGCAACTCTTGCTGAAGTCGAATCGCCTCCTGGTAGGAGTTTGTCGCCGCCGCGTAGTCTTGCTGCTGTGATTGCAGAGATCCGAGGTTGTTGTAAGTGGCCGCCAAGTCGCGCGAGTGCTCTGCGTTGTTAGGTTGCAACGCGAGGGCCAGCCGTTGATGTTCGAGAGCCGACTCATAGCTGTGAATCGCCTGCTGGATTTCCGAATCAACGTAGATCGTGCTTAGATTGTTAAAAGTGGTGGCCAGATTGCGATGGCGATCAGCATCTTCGGGTGCCGTTGCGACGAGTCGTTCTTGGATGCGGATCGCTTCAAGCAGCTCGCGCGCAGCCAATTCCCGATCTCCCGTTTCTGCGACCAGCAACCCAAGGTTCGCGTGGGATATTGCAAGATCACCTAAAACTTGTTCATCAGACGATCGATTGGCAATCCGCTGCTGAAGAGCGATCGCCAAGTTGTAGGTGTCCTTCGCTTCGTCTATTCGTCCCGCACGTTTAAGAGTCATCGCTAGGTTGTTGCGAGCCAGCGCCAGCCGGCGCTGATGATCTTGGTAATGCGGCTCGGCAGCCGCCAGTTCCGAGAGCAGAGAGATAGCTCGCTCGTGAGAGGTAATGGCCTCTTGGCTTGATCCAATCTCGTCTGCTAACGTCCCCATCTTGCTATAAGTCAATGCCAGATCAGCTCGAAGCGAGGGATCATCCGCCGATTGCGCTGCAAATCGTTTGTAATATGCGAGCGTATCAAGCAACATTTCGCGACGAACCACGCTGGCCCCTGGAACCGATGCCAGACGTTCAGCAAACTGAGCACCGAGTCCATCAACTGCCTCTCTCGCGTCACGAAAATTACGCTCGGCTCGAATAAAATTACTTTCGGTGTTTCGTTTCTCCCTCGCAATCAACAGCGTGCTCACTGCAAAACCGAGGCACGCCAGCATAGCAACGGTCGCTACGGTGGCGACAACTCGTTTATGACGCAGAGCCCACTTCGTAGCTCGTTCGGCAATGGTTGGCGGTTTCGCGATCGTGGGCTGACCGTTGAGGAATCTGCGCAAGTCATCCGCGAATGCCTGGGCGGTTGTGTATCGGTCTTCTCGAGCTCGCGCCATGGCCTTGAGGATTACATTCTCGAGATCCACTGGGAGTTTGGGTTGTATCTTTCGCAGCGATCGTGGATTCTCTTGGTCGATGTTTCGCAGCAACGCTGGACCGTCAGGACCTTGCACCGCGGGCTCTAAGACGAGGAGTTCGTAGAGAGTCACGCCCAGCGAATAGACATCGGTACGCTGATCAATCAGCGCTGACAACCCGGACGCTTGCTCGGGGCTCATGTACCGCATCGTGCCGACGACATCGCCTGTTTTCGAGAACGTCGCGTCTTGCTGGCAACGCGCCAGGCCGAAGTCGGTTACCCATAGTTTGCCTTCAAAGTCGAGCAACAAGTTAGACGGTTTTATGTCCCGGTGAACGATGCCGTATTCGTGAGCAGCATGGAGTGCTTCCGACGCTTGAACGCCGAGCCTTGCGACGGTGCGGAAGTATTCGGGTGCGTTGTCGCTCTGGGAGCTCAACAACGAACTACGTTTTAGAGTATCCGTCGAATGTGTTTCTCGATTGCGCATCTCTGCGATGGCAAGATCCAATGCCTGCCCATCGATGAATTGCATCGCGTAAAAGTGTACGCCGCGATCTACACCGATTGCGAACACTGGGACGATGTTTGGATGCAAGATCTGAGCCGCCGCTTGAGCTTCGCTCTTAAAGCGTGCAATCTGTTTCGCGTCGAGGACGGCCGCAAACGGCAGCACCTTCAGTGCGACGGTGCGATCGAGCGAAATCTGTCGGGCTTCGTAGACAATGCCCATTCCTCCTCGGCCGAGCTCACGTCCAAGGATAAAATCACCCAGGCGTTTTGTGTCGTCAACTGATTCGGTTTCGTCGCGATAGTCGCCTCTATCACCTCCCGCAAAGCCTGCCGCTGCACAGTGCAATTCATTGAGGCTGTTGAGATAGGTTTGCAGCGGTTCCGCGAGGTCGGGATGCTCTTCAACCAGCATCTCCGGCTGGATCGGTACGCCACTTTCAAGTGAAGATAGGTAGCGGTCGAGCAGTTCCGTCAACCGTTCCTTCTGCTCCTTGCTGAGCAAGCTGGCTGCCAGCGGTTCGCGACTTAGGTCGATTGATTCGGAGGACAGCATAACTATTCGATCGGCTCGCAGATTTCCTTGAATTTTTCCATCGCCCGCAGCCACAGCATTCGCACTGACCCGGATTTGCGATCCATTCGTTCGGCAACTTCGTCGAAGGACAATCCCTGTAGGTTGCGGAGCACGATCACGTCACGATACTGCGGCTTCAATCGGGAGAGCTGATCCGCCAGAGCAACGCTGCGTTCCCGATGTCGCGCGGCCGCGCTTGGCGAGGGGCCGGGATCGGCGAGACAGTTTGCCAGGCGAACGGCCGAACGCTCGAGGGCAGCATTGACTTGGTCGATGGACACTTCACAGCGAACATCCCGTTTCTTGGCAGTAACATGGGTGGCGATAGCGTGATGCAGGCTATTGATGAGAATCTGCCGTAACCATCCGAGGAACTCACGTTCAGAGTGGCCGCGAAATTGCTCAAAATCTCGATGAGCTGCCAGCATCGCCTCTTGGACAAGATCCGAAGGGCTCACGCGGGCTTGCATTCTCGCATTCATTTGAGTTGTGGCGAGAATTGTTAAATAGTTGCGATATAGCTGTAACAGTCGCCCCAGCGGCTCGTTCCCGTCGGTCCGAGCTTCGTCGATAAGTTCTGCTACACCAACATCTAACGAGCTGTTGCTTGTTGACGAAATGCTGCTGGACACTCGACCACCTGTTCCCTGTTACACACCGATTGGTGCATGCCGCGACGGCGACGACCTGACATTCTACCTAGATACAACGAAAAGTCTCGCATTTTGTTGCAGCGAGCGAGCGGTGACCGATTGGATGCGGCGTACCACAACTTGTTAGGACGAATCTCAATCCTTAATGCAACTGCCCAGTGCAATAAATTCTTCGCGGTCGAGTTTTCATTTCTCATACGGCGAATGTTGCGCCGGGGACCTGAACTGGTCCTGACCGTTAAGAGACAAGGCCATCCAGCTCAATCAATTCTGGCCAGTCAGGCCGTTTGCTGGATACGACATCTGGAACCGGGAGGAGATTCTCATGCCACGCCGAAAGACCAATCAGAAGCGGACTAAAAATCGCAAGAAGCTGACGCTCGAACGACTGGAGCTTCGCCAGTTATTGGCGGCCGATCTGCAACCTGCCCACAACTTTTTCGATCCGGAAGACGTCAATAACGATGGGAGCGTGTCCGCGCTAGATGCTTTGATCGTCGTCAACGAAATGAACGCACCGGGTACTCGGCCCGCCGCACACTTCACGGATGTGAATGCTGACGGCCAGCGATCACCTCTGGACGCATTGATGGTCATTAATCGGATCAATCGTGGAGGCGGTCGAGACCAAGGCCCGCAAAAGAATCCTGATGGCATACCGACCGCGCCCGAAGAAGTTCGATCGATCGACGGTACAGGTAACAACCTTGAAGATCCGGAGCTGGGCAGCTCGGGCGAGCAACTATTGCGTGTCGCCCCCGCGGACTACTCGGACGGAATCTCAGCGCCGGCGGGAGAAGATCGCCCGAGCGCTCGGGAGATCAGTAATGCGTTGTCCGACCACGTCGATGAAGCCGTTCCCAACGACCGTAATCTCTCAGCGTTTCTTTATGTCTGGGGACAGTTTTTGGATCATGATATCGACCTGACGACGACTCAAGCGGCGGGCACCGAATCGTTTGATATCGAGGTGCCAACGGGTGATCCTTACTTCGATCCCAATACGACGGGTGACCAAGTAATCTCGCTCACTCGATCCAGCTTCGACGAGAGCACCGGTACCGACTCCACTAACCCCAGGCAACAGATCACAGAGATTACGGCTTGGATTGACGGGTCAATGATCTACGGCTCAGACGCCGAGACCGCCGCGAGTCTGCGTGAGTTCACGGGCGGGCGATTGCTGATCGGTGACGATGGATTGTTGCCAACCGACGAAAACGGCAACTTTATTGCGGGAGACATTCGTGCCAACGAAAACCTCGAGTTGACTTCCATGCAAACGCTGTTCGTTCGCGAGCACAACTATTGGGCTGACAAAATCGGGGGAGAGAACCCCGATCTCAGCGATGAAGAGATCTTTCAGCAAGCACGGGCGATTGTGATTGCCGAGATTCAGGCGATTACCTTTAACGAGTTCTTGCCGTCTTTGCTGGGTCGCAATGTTCTGTCCAGTTACGACGGCTACGACGCGACTGTTAATCCGACGATTGCCAACGAGTTCTCGACAGCCGCGTTTCGGTTCGGCCACAGCACGATCAACGAGGACGTCGAGTTCTTTGGCAACGATGGAAGGGCTGTTCGAGACGAGGTTGAGCTTCGCGAGGCATTCTTCAATCCCGCGTTGCTCCAGGAAACGGGGATCGACTCGATCCTGAAGTATGTGGCTTCGTCTCAGTCCGAGGAAATCGATTTGCAGGTTGTCGATAGTTTACGAAACTTCTTATTTGGAGCGCCGGGCCAGGGCGGGCTCGATCTGGCATCGCTGAATATCCAACGCGGTCGCGACCATGGGCTGGCGGATTACAACGCGGTTCGCGAAGCCTATGGATTGCCGCGCGTAGAAAGCTTTGAAGAGATTACGTCCGACCCGGAGGTCCAGCAGACGCTCGCCGAACTCTATGGCACGGTCGATAACATCGATCTGTGGGTGGGCGGCCTTGCAGAAGATCACGCGCCTGGCAGCTCCCTAGGCGAGACGTTTCAACGCATCGTTGCTGATCAATTCGAGCGATTACGCGACGGTGATCGCCTCTGGTATGAGAATGTCTTCTCCGGTCGCGAACTGAGGATGATCGATCAAACGCGACTATCTGATATTCTGCAACGGAATACGACCATTACGAACCTACAGGACAATGTCTTTTTCTTCCGAGCGGAAGTTCAGGGCCAGGTCTTTGCCGATTCCAACGGAGACGGGATACTGAATCGTCGTGAAACCGGCATCAGCGGAGTTACCGTCGAGTTGCTTAACGACGACGGTGACGTCGTTGCCACAACAAAGACGGACCGGAATGGTCGTTACCGTTTTTCCGAGTTCCGAGAAACAGGTGACTACCAAGTTCGCGTAGCCGCGTCGTCGACGTTGGGTAATACTACGGATTTAGTGCAGGATGTCTTGATTTCACGAGGGAATCAGCGATTGCTTGGAATTGATCTCGGCGTCAGCGTGCTCGACTTGTTGGCCGAAGACGTGGTTAACGCTCGACGCAATCCGCGTCCGATCGCATAAACAACTTGTTCTTTGCCGGCAGCAACATTCTGATAACTCAAGCGTTAGACAATATCTGGAACTAGCGCGAGATCGCATTTGCTCGCTCGAAGACCTTCACTACTTCCTTTTAAAAGAGGTGTTGCCGTATGACAGACCGCCGATTCGTGACGAACCGCCGCAGGTTCGTTGGCGCGCTGAGCGCGAGTTACTTCCTAACTCCTGGGTTGTTCGCGGAGGACTTGCTGCTCACTCCCCGTTTGACGGAAGGGCCATTTTACCCAGACAAGCTCCCGTTGGACAAAGACAACGACTTGATCGTGATCAACGATTCGACGACGCCAGCAGTCGGCGAGATTACTCACCTCTCGGGAAAAATTCTCGATGCGGGTGGTCGGCCCATTAAAGATGCAACGATTGAAATCTGGCAGTGTGATGCCAACGCAGTCTACCTGCACACAGCTGACAGTGTTCCCAAGGCCGCCCAGCGAGACAAAAATTTTCAAGGCTTCGGCCACTTCACCACCGGATCGGCGGGCGAGTATCGTTTTCGTACGATCAAGCCCGTCCCGTATCCGGGCAGACCTGCGCCGCACATTCACTTCATGATCAAAAAGGGGGGACGCGAGCTACTCACCTCTCAGATCTTTATTGCCGGCCATCAAAACAACGCTCGTGATGGGGTCTTCCGCGGACTCCGAGACATCGTCGATGCGGAGCTCGTCCAGGCTGAATTCAAGCCGATTAAAGAATCGAACCCTGGCGAGTTTGCCGCGAATTTCGACATTGTGTTGGGCCAGACGCCGGACGACCGGGCCCTGCCATCGCGAGTTGGTTCCAATAGTTAAAAAAATGCAGGCCAAGTGTGACAATTCGCGACCGGATTTGTCCTAGAGAGCTGCCGAGGAAATCCTAGTCAGATCGGAGACGAATCCATGAAACGAATTAGCCGGAAGCGAAACGCAAAGTCGAATGGAAATAAACTTCGCGTCGAGTCGTTGGAACAACGCCTTTGCTTGGCCGCGAGCCTCGGTTGGGATGGGCCCGGTCAGGGCTCCGCTTCCCTGAGCTACTACGTTGGTGACGTGCCTGCAAGCGTGGGCCTCAGCCAGTCAGAAGTCGAATCGGCACTCAAGACTGCACTCGATGTTTGGGCGCAAGTCGCGGATCTGACCTTCACACAAACCACGTTGGCCCGCCAGTCGGACTCGTTGGATATCAGCTTTACGTCCATTGATGGCAGTGGTGGCATTCTGGCCCAAGCCTATCTGCCTGATGATGTAAATCGCGGACCTTTGGCAGGTGATATCGAGTTCGACGTGGCGGACCCGTGGGAGATTGGCAACAATTTGGGTGCTTCGGCCTTCGACTTTGTCTATGTCGCGGTACATGAAATAGGTCATGCGTTGGGACTCGACCATATCAACGTCGCGGGGTCGGTGCTGCGGCCGAATGTATCCCCCAGCCAATCATTCACTTCGTTATCAACGGCGGATATCGACGAGATTCTTGGACTCTACGCACCAGCAACGGATGCCAGTGGAAACACCAATACGGAAAGCGGCGGGACCGATACCTCGGGAGGAACCAATAACTCCGGCGGCGACACCTCGTCGGACGACTCTTCAGGCAACACGGGGTTGCCGCGTCGAAACGGCAATGACCACCGGTCCGGGTTCAATCGGTTTCGTGGTTGGCGTCGAGGTCGAGTGGGCGGTACGGTCGAAGTTCTGGTCGCGGGCTCTTCGCATCACAACACGTATGCGCCCGCAGACGTCAACGGTGATGGTGTCGTTTCCTCTAGCGACGCGCTGGTAGTGATCAACGATCTCAATCGAAGCGGACCCCGAGCCTTGGGCTTTGGCGAAGGTGAAACCGACGCGACGTTTATGTTGGTCGATTGCAATGGGGACGGAAGCGTTACAGCTTCGGATGCCCTGATGGTCATCAACCAATTGAACAATGCAACGCAGGTGGTTTCGCTGCCAATCGAAGATCCTGGCACTACCGATACCACCGAACCCGCGCCAGACGAAACGACTCCCACCGACGAGACGACACCCGTTGACGACACGACACCTGTTGATGATACGAGTCCCACGGACGAGACAGATACAACGTCGGAAGAAACTCCGTCTGATGACAGCAATGCAGACGAGGAAGAGGCTGGCACCGACGACACTGCAGACGAAGACGAGCAAACGGACGATACGGATGATGAATCCATTGATGACGGTCCGCTTGACGACAGTGATGGAGGTTGCCATGGAGAGCGCCCGACCCGGTTTGCACAACTTGATGCGAACGAAGACGGTCTGCTTACCGAGGACGAAGTGCCGGAAATGTTGTGGGCGCGGCTTATCGCTGCTGATGCCAATGAGGACGCCCAAATCTCGATGGAAGAGCTTCTCGCATTCCGTCAGGAGCAGCGTGGGATGGAACTCTTTGCAAAGTTTGATGCAAACGACGATGGCCTGTTGACGTCCGATGAAGTCCCTGACCGCCTGTGGCAAATCCTTTCTACTGGCGACACCGACGAAGACGGAGGAATCTCATTGGAAGAACTCACCGCAATTGCGCTGGAACACCACCGTCGCGATCCGTTTTCTGGGTTTGATGCGAATGAAGACGGCGCGCTAACCGTCGACGAAGTACCGGAAGGAATATGGGGACATATTTCGCAGGCAGATGCCAATTCCGATGGTGCCGTGACGATGGAAGAACTAGCTTCGTTCGTGCCCGAACGTGGTGGGGCGGGGCACACAGAGCATGGACATCCAGCTCGCGGTCTTCATGAGCGCCGCGAGGGGCATCATCGACGCTAACTCGCTTTGTGGATGTTCCCAGGAACGGGCTTCTTAGTTATCTAATTGTGACTTGTGGTCCGGTGAAAGGAGTGATTAAGATACCGAGGAGGTAGCTCCCAGAGGTGACCGCGCAGCATTCGGAGAAATCGGTCAGGATGGACGTTTCACCATGACCAAATTCGATGAAGACGACGGCTGCGTTACTGGCACGCAAAAGTGTGCGGACGAAGGAATCTAGTTATTGCAGTGCAATCACCGAGAGATATCCTGCAAGACTGTTTCGGTCATGCGGACTTTCGCGGCCAACAACTGAATGTCATCGAGCATGTGCTTGCCGGCAGGCATACGCTGGTCATCATGCCGACAGGGATGGGCAAGTCGCTGTGCTACCAAATTCCTGCGATTCACTTTGCCGTGCAGTTAGCCGAGCGCCGACCGCTGACATTGGTCATTTCGCCGTTGATCGCGTTGATGAAGGATCAAGTCGATGCGTTGCGCTCAAAAAACATTCCGGCAACTTTCATCAACTCTTCTCTGACACGACAAGTTCGCGAACAACGCTACGAGGAAATCGGCCGAGGTGACTATGCGTTGTTGTACGTTACGCCAGAGCGATTCAGAAAGCCTGATTTCCTGGACGTAATTTGTCGGCGTGATGTCAGATTGCTGGCGGTGGACGAGGCGCACTGCATTAGCGAATGGGGGCACGACTTTCGCCCGGACTACACGCGTTTGGGAGACATCCGCGAAACCCTGGGAAATCCAACAACGATCGCCCTCACTGCAACGGCAACACCGGACGTCCAGCGAGATATCGCCCGGCAACTCGGCCTGGACGAAGACGCTCTTCTATTATTTCACGAAGGCATAGATCGGCCCAACTTGAGTTTGGACGTGATCGATACCTGGCAGGACGACGAAAAGCTGCAACATCTCCTGCGCATTCGAGACGAGCATCCGGGTACTGGGATTGTATATTTCACGTTGATCAAGACCTTAATGCGATTCAGTGACAAGCTGTGGGAAATGGACGTTCCGCATCTGGTCTATCACGGCGATCTGGAACGTGGGCGGCGACGACAGGTTCAAGAGCAGTTCATGAACGAGCCAGAGCATTTGGTGTTGGCGACGAACGCCTTTGGAATGGGGATCGACAAGGAAGACATTCGATACGTAACGCACGCCGACGTGCCCGGTTCGATGGAGTCGTACTATCAGGAGATCGGGCGAGCGGGGCGGGACGGATTACCTTCGCGATGTGTGTTGCTGTACGATCAACGGGACCTCGCGACCCAAATGGAGTTCATTCGGTGGAGCAACCCGGACACTGAATTTTACGAACGAGTGTACGACTTCTTGGAACATGAATTGGAGCAGGTAAACGCCTTTGGTACCGATTGGCTCCGCGAGCGTCTGCATCACCGTGATAAGCACGACCGCCGACTTGAATCCGCACTCGCCATGCTTGATCGCTATGGAGTAATCGAAGGATCCCTCTCGCCGTTGAATGTTGAAGTTGTTTCCGAACTGCCCGCGGCGCTTCGCGATCAAGAACGGTTGAACGACAAGCTAAAGCGCGACCAGCAAAAGCTCTACTCTTTAGTTCAGTACGCCAGGTATGAAGGCGATCGAAAGGCGTTTATTCACAACTACTTTGGCCTACCGTACGATGCCTGATGAAGCGATGCGTCGAGGTCGGTGACCTCGGGGTTAGGTATGCGCACCCAACCGCGAATCCAGCCAACTGTTTTATTGCCGTGAGCGTCGCGCCAGCTTCGTTGCCTTCGCACCCGTACGCCTCATCACTGCCCCACAGCGATCTACCGCCATTCCATATTGGTATCCGGGTCGAATCCTAGCGCAGATCCGCCGAACAACAGAAAACAGCCGCGTGTGTGTAACGCTCCAGCGTTGTTCTCTCGTCAGGTCAACAACGCCATTTTGGGAGATGCACGATGTTCGAGATGATTTGCGAGGTTTTTGGTGTTTCGAGTGCCCGAAAGCGTCCGTCCAAGTCGCGAAAGTCACATCAGCGAGGACGCATGCGTCGTACGCTGCGGCACGAGATGCTGGAGCGGCGCGAGCTGTTCGCGGCGGACTTTGTGGGAATCGCTCGCGGGGCCAATCAGATCCTGCTGAACATCGACAACGACCCGGCTCACGAGATCGATCTTTCGTACGGTGTTGCGGGTGATAAGCACCTGGCGGGCGATTGGAATGGCACGGGACAGGATCACCAAGGTGTGGTCCGCAACGGTGCGGATGGCTTCAAGCGATGGTATCTCGACACGAACAACGATCCGCTGCATGAGATCGACTACCTATTTGGGCTTAACGGCGACACGCCGGTGGTTGGAGACTGGGACGGCGTCGGCGGCGACAACGTGGGCGTGGCTCGCAACGGGCAAGATGGGTTGATTCATTGGTATCTCGATACCAACAGCGATCCGCTACCTGAAATGGAATTCGCGTTTGGTCTGAACGGTGATACGCCGGTGACCGGCGATTGGAACGGCGATGGCAAGACCGATATCGGTGTCGTTCGCAACGGCGCAGACGGAGTCATGCGATGGTACCTGAACTGGGACGGCAATGTCTGGGCGGAAGACGAGTACGCGTTTGGCCTCAACGGTGACCGGCCCGTCGTGGGTGATTGGAACGGCGATGGCAGGGATGACATCGGCGCGGTTCGCACGAACCAATGGGGTTTTTTGAACTGGTACCTGAATACCGATCGCGACACCATGCCCGAGCAGCAGATCGACTTCGGTGCGAGAAACGACACGCCGCTGGTTGGGAAGTGGAGTTCGCCGGAAGTTGCCGTGTCCACAACTACATTGCAATTCGGCAGTACAGCCCAAGGTTCAAAGTCTCCGGTGCAAGAAGTGACGATCACGAATGAAGGAAACGCGGCATTGACGATGAGTGTTGCTCAACTGCCCGTTGGATTTCAATTTGTCACAGCGCCACCATCCGAAGTCAGCCCTGGAGGCAAGGCAACTTTTTCCATCGGCATGCAAACAGAATCGCTCGGTGCTCATTCGGGACACCTGACCATCACGACCAACGATGGCAATGAGTCACGAGTGGACATCTTGCTTAGTGGCTGGGTCGGAGCGCATACGTTGGTCGGCAAACCGATCAGCAATCTACCCGCGAATAACGGTGATGTAGGTGGAACGCCTAGCGGTGGAGTTCAGCCTGCCGTCAACAACGGGAACGCTACACCTACACCTAGCACTCCGCCGCAGATCGTGATCGACATGTTAATCAAACCCCAGCCTGCAGGACCTCAGATTGTCACCAGCGGTCCGACAACCAACCGACCCACAACACCCGATCTCGACGTGTCGTTCAGCGGACGCTACGTCAAAGATGGCAAGATTGATTTCAATGGCATTGTGGTTGGCGACAATCCCACGCAGACGATCATCGTCAGCAATCGAGGGCAACAAGACTTAGTGATCTCGAATCTGAAGCTGGTGCCAGGCTACAAGATTGTCGGAATTCGCGATGGGCAACGGATCGCATCGGGTGGGCATATCACGGTGTCGATCACCCCTGACGGTAGTCTCGGTGAGAAACTCGGGACGCTTCGCTTCACGACAAATGATGTACAGGATGGCGCATTTGCGGTCGATCTGCGTGCGAAACGATTTCCGGCGAATCAACCCGGGTTTCCAATCATGAACATCAACTGGGTTCGCGACAAAATCGTGGAGGACGAGTATCTGACTTCTGACGCGCTCCGAATCGAAATCACGCCCGCTTACGGTCGAACAACCGTCGGCACCGCCTACCTGATTACGGTACACACGAAGTCCGGTAGTAACACATGGCAGTACAGCGGAAGGTTGACTCGACTGCGTTTGCTGGGCGTCAACACCCACAGCATTCCAGTCGAGAACTGGACGTCGATCAAGGTCGATCAAGTGTGAGAAACGACGACGGAGTCGAGACGAATGCACCGAGCGTCAGCACGGGACAATCCTTCCCCTGCTGACGCTTTGCATTTGGCCGTAACAGCCAAGATCGATGCTCTGGATTGGCCCAGGAATCGTCGCGATTCGATTGATGAACTGCGGGAGGCAAGGTAGATTGGACACCACAATTCTCCAGTCACTCTGTTCTGATGTGGGCAGTTTCATGGATTCTGAATCAACTTCTCCTTCACTCGTGTTGTTGCTCCGTGACAGCGACCCCGCGGGTTGGAAGCGGTTGTCGGACCAGTACGGCCCGATCATCTATGGATGGTGCCGCATGCGGAAGCTGGACGAGTCGACGGCGGGTGACATTGCCCAAGAAGTCTTTCTGGCGGTGATGCGAAATTTGGCGAGTTTCCGTAAAGAGCGACAAGAGGATACGCTTCGCGGCTGGTTGTGGATGATCACCCAAAACAAGATTCGCGACCACTTCCGTCGGCTGGCTCGATCCACACACGCCGCCGGAGGCAGTACTGCGCAGATGATGCTGGCTCAGATTGCAGAGGATGAATCGCTGAGCGCTTGCGATATCCGCACGGGGCACGAAGCGGAACTGGCTCAAGCGTTGGAGACCATTCAGGCCGAAGTCCAGCCCTCCACCTGGAAAGCCTTTTGGCGGACGACCATCGAAGGCGTAGACTCAGCCACAATTGCCGAAGAGTTGGGGATTTCGACAGGTGCCGTGCGCGTTAATCGCTTCCGCGTCTTGAAACGACTTCGCGAACTGCTCAGCCCTTACGTCCTGGATCAAGCTGGCTTGACGTAAGCCTTCGATCGGCGGTGTTTCTCCATGACGAACGATCAAGAAGAATGCCAGTTTCCCGATCGCTGCCCCAGCGATGACGAATTGCTAGGTGTGTTGACAGGCGAATTGTCTGACGCTCGTGTCGAAGCCGTTCTGGCGTGCTGTGAAACGTGCAGGCAGTGCGGACAACGGATGGAAGAACTGGAAGCGGGCCGCAGCGGGCGGCCCGACGTAGGGCCGCAACCCAAGGGCAATACCGGCATGTTCTTCGGGGAAGATGGTTGCCATAAATTGAAAGTCCGGCTCGCCCATGTTAGTGACACGGCTCATTTCACGTTGGCCGAGACGTCCAAGGTCAACACGATCCATTCGCCGTCGAATGCAGACCCAATCGGAAGAATCCGAGGCGAAGTCTTCGGGCAGTACCAGTTACTCGGCGAGGTGGCTCGCGGTGGGATGGGAGTTGTCTATCGCGCCAAGCAACTTCATGCCGATCGTATCGTCGCTCTCAAGGTCGTGAAGTCCGCAGATCCCGGACCGCAGGCGCTCGAACGATTCCAGATTGAAGCCCGCGCCACAGCTCAGCTCGACCACCCGCATATCGTGCCGGTCTACGACGTCGGCGAATTTGGCGGCGAGCCGTATTTCACGATGAAGTTGATCGAAGGAGAAACCCTGGCGCAACGACTGGACCTGGCGCCGATTACGAATCGGGCAGCGGCACATATGATGTGTCAGGTAGCCGGCGCAGTCCAATACTCGCACGAGCAGAAGATTTTGCATCGTGACATCAAACCGGGCAACATTTTGCTTGACGCGGCTGGCCAGCCGCATGTCACGGATTTCGGACTGGCCAAGGTGACGGATAGCGATTCGGAACTTACCAAGGACGGGCACGCGGTGGGTACGCCTGCTTACATGTCACCGGAACAGGCGTCAGGCAAAAGTGAGTTGGTTGATGCTCGCAGCGAAGTCTACTCGCTTGGTGCCGTGTTGTACTGTTGTCTGACCGGACGACCGCCGTTTCAGGCGGCATCGGCCGCGGCCACGATCATGCAGTTGATGAGCGAAGAACCCGTGCCGCCCTGTCAATTGAACAGCGAGATCGATCGCGACCTGGAAACAATCACGCTGAAGTGCCTGGAGAAAGATCGCTCGCAACGCTATGCCACCGCCCAAGAAGTCGCCGACGAATTGGGGCGGTACTTGAACGGCGAGCCGATCCTGGCACGCCCCGCGGGAAGAATCGAACGAGCGTGGAAGTGGACGCGGCGTCATCCCGCAAAAGCCACGTCGGTCGCCACGTCGTTGATCCTGCTGTTGGTGACAGGCATGTTGATCGCGGGCCTGCAATACAGCGATCGCTTGGCCGCGTCATTAGACGAAACGAAACGGGGCAAACTCGTCGTCGAACTGCGCGAAGAGCAGACTGCCGCAGCGCTCGCCGACGCAGTCACGGCCAACGAGCGTGCGGATCGCGAGGCTTACTTTCGCAAAGTTGCCCTCGCGAAAGCTGCTCTTGACGACGGCGACTACCGCACCGCGTGGACTTACGTTGAACAACTGCCCAAGGAAAACGGGCCGTGGGAAACAACGTATCTTCGCGGTGTGATCCACACGAAAAACAAGAAGCTGATTTCGTCGCCTGGAGTGAGTGGAACGTATTCCATGGCCATTAACCGAACGGGTGACGAAGGCGTCTTCGCAAGGACGGATCCGGCCGGCACACTGGTCTTCTTTGATCCAATCACTGGCCAAGTCAAACGCCAGGTCCGATGCGGAACTCGACGCGATCATTGTGCATTCAACCATGATCTGTCTCGGATGCTGGCAACCACACTTGTCGATTTGCGACTGCAAAGCATTGACCTCGTGGATACGGCGGATGGGAAACAACTTTCCACAATAGAAGTGCTCGTTGCCTCCAGCCAGCCTTTCATTCAGGCGAGTCGAGACCTGACTTGGGGACTTTTGTCGAGATCCAGAGCCAGTGAATTCCCGACCGGAGCGTTGGCGGTTGATGGCCGGGAACGTCGGCTCTTTCGCGTATCCGACACCGACTCGTTCAATGTCACTGACGATGAGTTCACCGCGGATAACACATCGCTAATTATCGCGCTACTTGAACAGGAGACCGATACGGACGAACTGCGACGTTACGCGCTTCCTGACTGGAAGCTGATCTCCCAGGATTCGCCCGGTTTCGGAATCCGTGCGATTGGCTTGGCGGAAGAAGCCGGCGAAGTGCTGGCTGCCGGCGCGGATCAGCGCGTCTACCGGCTGACCGCGGACAACTTCGACATCATTGGCCGGGGTGACGTCTTGGGCTACGACCTGTGGGATATTGCCGTATCCAATGATGAGGTGCGTATCGCCGTTGCCGGTGGAACCGGGATTGTCGACGAGTTCGATCGACGGACGCTGACACGCGTTGCCAGGCACTTTGGATCTCAATATCAGGTTCGCAATGTGGAATACGCCGCGGACAAGATGCTCTGGGCCTGCGGTCTGGACGGAAACGTAATCGGTTGGCCCGTCGGTGAGGATTCAGAACGGCTCATCCTAGAGATCGGTGGGCGGGTCGCCTCCGTTTCGTTTAGCCAAGATTCAACTCGCGTGGCAGTCGCCAAGAGTGATCCTCCCATTGTCCAGATTTGGGATGCGAACACGGGCAAGCTCGTGCAGACGCTTGAGCCTGACGCGAGCAACGGGCTGGGACACACGTCCGGCGTTATGTTCATCGCATATCACGATGGCGACAACCAAGTGCTCACGTTGGGATGGGATCGCGCGTTGTGCGTCTGGGACATCGCCTCCAGAAAGGTTGTTCAAAGGATCGAGAGCACCCATGAGGTTGGAGTGCAGGCCGGGGCGCTCAGTCCGGACGGTCGGTACCTGTTCTCCGCCAGCGGCGACGAAAGCGTTGGCATTTGGAATCTGCGGAGCATGACTTTCGTGCGGCGTCTGCAAGGCAAGTCGACGATGTACGCCTGTGCCGTTTCACCTGATGGAAAGACTTTGGTCGCGGGCGGGCAGAACTACGTCCATAACCAGATCGTCTGCGACCTGTCCGCGGGCGTCGAGAATCCAATCGTTGACGACTCACGAAATATCGCCCCGACCAAAAGCGCACACTGGGCGTTCGAATTCTCGCCGGATGGCAAGCACTTGGCGATCGGCGATGTCTTTAATCGCTTGTGGCTGGTCAGAACCGGCAGTTGGGAAGTTGTTTGGGAGCAGCTATCCCATCTGGACGTCGTCCACGACATTTCATTCTCGCCCGACGGCTCGCGGATCGTCTCCTGTAGTAACGGCGGTCGCGTGATTCTGTGGGATGCCGAAACCGGACAAGAGATCCTGCGGCTCAAGGGACACCAGGGCCAAGTTCGCGTCGCCCAATTTAGTCCCGACGGTCGCACCATCGCCACCGCCGGCGACGACGGGAAAGTCATGCTATGGCGATCTGAATAAAGGGAGCCGATGTCTGGCTTTCGAATCCGACCCTGGCAATGCCAATCGTTGTTCGTGGTTCGCGAGCGCTTTTGGCGGGCGTTCGATGCGCCAGCCGCCTGCCATCGAGACGCTGCGGAGCGAAAGAGTTTTTATGGCATCGCTCTTGAACATTGGCCTCGTTTGACGTTAGGCTAGGAGTTAAGAAGATTTGGCTGTTCTGAGGGCCTGACCCTAGTTCATTGCCAACCTTGCCCTCCCACCCCTTCAACCTTCCTCGCCTCATTCCTGCCTTGATTTCCTTACTTCACGCACCGGGGACATTGTAATGACTCGCCGCGCTAAACGTACCGGTTTCACACTAGTAGAGTTGTTGGTCGTAATTGCCATTATCGGGATACTTGTCGCGCTGCTACTGCCCGCGGTACAGGCTGCTCGCGAAGCGGCTCGCCGGATGAGTTGCTCGAACAACATGAAGCAACTTAGTTTGGCGATGCACAATTATCACGACACTTTTAAGGTCTTCCCCCGAAATTACATTCAGGTTGGCGGTAACGCGTGGGAGGCCTTAAGCGCGAGCTACTCCATACTTCCTTACATTGAGCAACAGCCGCTGTATGACCAAGCTCAATCGCGGCTTAGCAGTTGGGGTTGGATGTACGGTAACCTGATGAATACGAACATCGCCACATACCTTTGTCCCTCCGCACTCCGCGCACCGGCGCGTGGAAGTCATCCTCAAGGTTGGGACGGACCCGGTGTCAACTACGCTTGGTCGACGGGCAGTTCCGTTCATACGGTTTGGGCGGGTAACGCCTTCAACGGGTTTATTGCCTATTCCACGCATCGTAAGATGGCCAACGTCACAGATGGTCTCTCCAACACGATCATGGCCGGTGAGATACTTTCTGGAACAGGCTTGACTGGCACGGCTGGTCGTTACCCTTACGACATTTTTTACGTAGGTGACGGTCCTATAAACGCAGTCGTGAATAAGGACTTTCCGACCCAGGCAGAACTGGACACGATTGGTATGAACGCAAAGAACAGTCCGGTCGGATTCAAATCAAACAACGGGACAATGTGGGCTTGGTACGCGGCTGGTCATTCGACTGTCACGACTGCTGCGCCTCCAAACTGGCAATACCCGAGCGCAGGCGGTAACTGTTGCCCGGGTGGTGCTCACGATTGGGGGTTAGGGATCATTCCTCCGCGCAGTCTGCACCCGGGAGGCGTGAACCTCGCGCTGGGAGATGCATCCGTGCGGTTCGTTCCTGAAACCGTCGACCTGCTTACATTTCAACGCATGGGAAACCGTCAAGATGGCAAACCAGTAGAGTTGCCGTAACACTTTTTTCCCTCGAATAGGATTCCACTTGCATGCGGTTTTTAAGTTTTGTCGCTCTGGGGTGCATCTTCTTAGGACTTGTCGCTGGTTGTAGTTCTGGTGTCAAGGAAGAGACGATTGAAGTGAAACCTGCCGACGATCCTTTGGCGATGCCTCGCGCGATCGTACATCGCTATGCGGACGGCGCTCAATTGGGCAGTGAGGTCACTTCATTCCCCAATCTTGTTGAGACACTACGCGAGTCCGATCCGACTCGAGCTGATATTCTCGAACAAGGTCTAAAAGAGATTCAGGAGGCGGACCCTGGGGCTCGGCAGTCCAAGGCCAAGACTCTGCTGGAGAAGCTTCAGCCTTCGATGGAGTAGAGCGTGCTGTTCGGCGATGCTCCGGCTCAACCAGACGAAGCTGCTCAACGAACGAGACGTCATTGATCGACGTGATGCCATGCTCGGGCTCGCATCGTCGCTCCACCGACTAAGTTTCTTACTGATTGAAATCCGTGTTGCTGTAAGATTCGCGATGCAACGTGTGCGCGAATGCCCGCAGCACAAGAGACAACCGTGTCTTTGCTGGGATCAAGCTCGTTGAGCCGATCTCGAAGTTCGTCCAGCGGTATGTTGATGGCTTGTGTTACACCAGTCAGCGGGCGTGATGCAACCTCTCCCGTTGTCCGTACATCGACAACTTGTAGGCCCGATATGTCCGCATCAGCGGGCATGAAGTCTTCGATTCCATCTAACTGATTACAAGCTGCAAACGCAGCCATGTGTATCGGATCTTTCGCAGCACCAAAGGGCGGAGCATATGCGAGATCCAAACCCGCTAGATCGCGAACTGATGCTCGCATCGCCATTGCGGTTGCGATCACGTCGATCCGTTTGTCGACACCCTCACCGCCGACCGCTTGTGCACCGAGGACTCGCCCGTCATTTCCATCGTAAATCAGTTTCAATGTGAGCTGCTGTGCGCCGGGATAATATCCGGCGTGGTTGTTGGACAAGATTGTGACGCTTTTCACGTCGATACCCAATCGCTTTGCCAACGACTCGGTCAAGCCCGTCATCGCCGCGGTCTTTTCGAATACGCGAACGATTGATGTGCCGAAAACGTCCGCCATCTTCGCGGATGTTCCAGTTGCTGCATGTTCTCCGGCCAGACGTCCCGATCGATTGGCTGGTCCAGCAAGAGCGATACGCATGGCTGTGCCAGTCGGGCCGTACACATATTCAGCCGCGTCACCAACCGCATAGATGTCTGGGTCGCTGGTCTGCATAGAGCGGTTCGTTGCAACTCCACCACCTTTGCCAATTTCCAAGCCGGAATCTCGTGCCAGTTTGGTGTTTGGACGCACCCCGATTCCAAGGATCACAAGTTCGGCCGCGATGACCCTCCCGCTGGCTAGTTCGACGCCCCTTGCGCTCCCTGAATCATTCGTGAGGATTTGTTTGATTCCGTCACCGAGCGCCAACTCAACTGAGTTTCTTCGTAGTTCCTCTTCAATGGGCTGAGCCATCTCGGGATCGAACAGTGGCAGGACTTGCGGTTGGAGTTCCGCAAGTGTGGCCTTGTAGCCTCGCCGCGCGAGTTGTTCAACCATCTCGAGGCCAATGAATCCGGCTCCGATTACTGCAACCGTTTTGAGTTGGCTGCTGTCGGTTGCTGCTTTTATCCGGTCCGTATCGGCGAGGTTGCGAAGCGTGAACACATTTGCGGCATCGCGACCATCGATTGGCGGCACGAAGGGAGATGCACCTGTCGAAAGAATGAGTTTGTCGTACTGTTCCGTGTATTCTTCGCTCGTCTGGTGGTTCCGCACGGTTACTCGCTTGGCGTTACGATCGATGGCGATGACTTCCTGTCTTGTTCGAACATCGAGTGCAAATCTCCGTTGGAGGAATTCGGCAGAAGCGACGACGAGCTTGCTGCGCTCCACGATCTCTTCGCCCAGGTAGTACGGTAAACCACAGTTAGCAAAGGAGACGTCAGCGTCCTTCTCAAACAATACGATATCTGCGTGTTCATTCATCCGTCGAGCGCGCGTTGCTGCCGATGCGCCGCCGGCGACTCCACCCACAATGACGATCTTCGTTTTCGAGTTGCTCATGCGACGTGTCTCTTTCCTATTTCAATGTCCAGGGTGTTCAAGGCCGCCTTTTGAAAGACAGAGGTTATTTCATTCGAGTGGAATCTCGCAATATCAGCCGAATGAGGCTAACCTATTCCTCGGCGCGAAGTGTGCCGCGCGCGATACTGCACGGCCCGCGTTTCTTTTTGCGACTTGCATTCGAAACATTCAGGCTCCAGGACAAACAGGTGGTTACTGATATGCACTCACATTCTCCGTCCGAAACCCGCTTTCAGCGAACCGTAAAGTTCCTGTCATTGGCTTTCTGCACAATAGTCCCCTATTTCGCGATTGCTGATGAAGGCCCGCTGCGAGTCGCGATTGTCGGTGATTCGACAGTGGCTTCCTACGCAAAGCCCCCCGCCGCTCGACCAGATCTGACTGGATGGGGGCAGGTATTCGGCGAGTTCTTCGACGCCCAGGTCACCGTGCTCAACCAAGCGCGATCAGGTCGCAGCTCGAAGAGCTTTTTGGGCGAAGGGCTCTGGGACCAAACGCTCGCCCTGCGACCGGACTACATCTTTATTCAATTCGGACATAACGACTGCCCAGGCAAAGGTGATCGCGAGACCGATCCCGCAACGGACTTTCGGGACAACCTGCGAAAATACATTGCTGACGCTCGACGGATCGACGCGATCCCGATCTTGGTCACGCCAATGACTCGCCGTCAATTCCGTGGCGGTCAAATTCATACGATCCTCCGACCCTACGCGGAGGCCATGCTGACTGTTGGCAAAGAGGAACACGTCGCCGTCATCGACCTGCATCATGCGAGCGTTGAGCTTTTCAATCGGCTTGGCGACGATGGAAGTTCTGATTTCAGCGCCAGTGCGAATGACCGCACGCATTTTTCACGCAAGGGTGCTTTGGCGATGGCCAAAATTGTCGCGGAAGGAGTCCAAACGGCGAACGATAGTCTTAGTAAGCACCTCCTAAATTCGGGCGGTTAACGGCGGCGGTGTCTTGGAATTAGCCATCCGCGGTGGCTTGGAGTCCACACTGAGGTTGTAGATTCTCTTGACCCATCCTTATAATGCCCGCGTAAACTCTGCAACTTCTGTAGACCTCATCGTCCATTGCCCATTCTCAGAGGAGTACGACCGTGGCATCTGGAACTTACTTGTTCACAAGCGAATCCGTTAGCGAAGGCCATCCCGATAAGCTTGCTGATCAGATCTCGGACGGCATTCTCGATGCCTTGCTAGCTCAAGATCCCCAGAGCCGTGTCGCCTGCGAGACCTTGGTAACTACCGGACTAGCGATGATTGCCGGGGAAATCTCGACAAAAGCTGTCATCGACTACCCAAGTGTTGTCCGCGACGTGATTCGCGAAGTCGGCTATACCGACGACCACATGGGCATTAACGGTGAGACTTGTGCCGTAATGGTTTCCATCGATCGCCAGAGTCCCGACATCGCCCAGGGTGTTGATGACGACGCTGGCAAAGGCAAAGATGTCGGTGCCGGGGATCAGGGGCTGATGTTCGGTTTTGCTTGCGACGATACGCCGGAATTGATGCCCTTGCCGATTGCCCTTTCACACCGAATCCTGAATCGATTGACGGAAGCTCGGAAGACTGGTGAGGTCAATTGGCTGCGCCCTGACAGTAAGAGCCAGGTTACGGTCGAGTACGACGGCGATACACCTGTGCGCATCGACACTGTTGTCGTCTCGACGCAGCATTCTCCGGATGTAACAAATGAGGAAATCCGCGAGTTTGTAGTCAGCAATGTCATCAAGGGCTGCCTACCCGAAGAATTGGTGACGGGTGAAATCAAGTACCACATTAATCCGACCGGTCGTTTCGTGGTCGGCGGTCCGCACGGAGACTGCGGTCTGACGGGTCGTAAGATCATCGTCGACACCTATGGCGGTTGGGGACGCCACGGCGGCGGTGCCTTCAGTGGCAAAGATCCAACAAAAGTCGACCGCAGCGCGGCCTATATGGCGCGTCACGTTGCCAAGAGTATCGTGGCGGCTGATTTGGCCAAGCGATGCGAGGTGCAATTGGCTTATGCGATTGGCGTCAGCGAACCAGTCAGCGTTTACGTCGACACCCAAGGAACGGGTCGCATTGACGACCAGCGGATTTGCGAACTCGTTCGCGAAATCTTTCCTCTTTCGCCGGCTGGCATCATCAAATACCTCGACCTACGGCGCCCAATCTTCCGGCAGACCGCGGCTGGCGGTCATTTCGGTCGGTCAGGAGACTCGTTTACCTGGGAAAACACCGACGAGTCGGCGAAGAAGCTACTCGAAGCGGCGGGAGTTGAGGCAGCGGTTTAATCGCCATCGATCCAGTTGGAAACGCCAAGCGACTGTCCTTAGAGGGGCGGTCGCTTTTTTTGCATCCGCGCGACGATCAATCGAAAAAGCCCGCTGATCGGATTCTGATCAGCGGGCTTTAATCAATTCGTCATAACGACACGCCGGAGGCACTTCCGGCTAACGCGACATTAATACATGTCGTGGTCGCCGCCGTGACCCCTCTTGCCACCGTCTTTTGGCTTCTCGGCGATCAACGCATCGCTGGTCAGCAGCAGCGTTGCAACGCTGGCAGCGTTTGCCAATGCGGTCCGAGTCACCTTCGTGGGATCGATAACACCGGCCTTGACCAAGTCCTCGTAGACATCGGTCAGTGCGTTATAGCCGTTGTTACCTTTGGCCTCGGCTACTCGCTCGCAAACGATTCCACCATCCTGGCCGGCGTTCTCTGCGATCATCGTTAGCGGTGCGCGGCATGCACGCAGGACAATGTTGTAACCAACGACTTCGTCGTGGCTGAGGCCGTCACCAGGCGTCACACTGGTGGCCGCACGCAGCAAAGCAACACCGCCGCCAGGAAGAATGCCTTCCTCGACAGCTGCTCGAGTTGCATGCAGGGCGTCCTCGACGCGAGCTTTCTTTTCTTTCATCTCGCTCTCGGTCGCAGCGCCAACATTGACCTTGGCTACGCCGCCAGCCAATTTAGCCAAGCGTTCTTCGAGCTTCTCGCGATCGTAATCGCTGGTCGAGTTCTCGATCTCCCGGCGAAGTTGATCGATACGAGCCTTGATGTCGGCACTCTTGCCGGCACCTTCAATGATCGTCGTGTTGTCCTTGTCGACGATGACCTTCTTGGCGCGGCCCAGATCCGTGATGGGAAGCGATTCGAGTTTAATGCCGAGCGAATCGAACACTGCCGTTCCGCCAGTCAGGATCGCGATATCTTCCATCATGGCCTTGCGTCGGTCGCCGTATCCAGGTGCCTTCACGGCGGCCACTTGGAACGTACCACGCAGACGATTGATGACCAATGTCGCAAGCGCTTCGCCTTCTACGTCTTCTGCCACGATCAACAACGGCTTGCCTTGCTGGACGACGGCTTCGAGAATCGGGACCATGTCTTTGACGCTGGTAATCTTCTTCTCGAAGACGAGGATATAAGGGTCTTCCAACTCAACCGTCATGTTGCTGGAATTTGTGACGAAATACGGTGAGAGGTAGCCTCGATCAAACTGCATACCTTCGACCCATTCGACTTCCGTTGCCAGACTCTTGCCTTCGTCAACGGTGATCACACCGTCTTTACCGACCTTTTCCATCGCTCCGGCCAGCAACTCGCCGATCTCGCGATCGTTATTCGAAGCGATTGCCGCGACATTCGCCATCTCGGCCTTGTCCTTGACCTTGATCGACATCTTCTGCAGCTTCGCCGTGATGTCCTCGACGGCCTTCTCGATACCTTGCTTCATGTGGACGGGGTTCACGCCAGCGACGACGCCGCGGAGGCCTTCGTTGAAGATAGCTTCGGCCATGACCGTCGCAGTGGTCGTTCCGTCACCGGCCACGTCGCTTGTCTTACTGGCGACTTCGCGAACCATGCGGGCACCCATGTTCTCATAAACATCTTCCAGATCGACTTCCTTCGCGACAGTGACGCCGTCCTTGGTGACGGTTGGCGAGCCAAAGCTCTTTTGAAGGATGACGTTGCGACCTTTGGGGCCAAGGGTCACTTTTACGGCACGAGCAAGTTTGGAAACACCACGACGAATCGCTTCGCGGGCTTCCTGGTCAAAAGCAATCATCTTTGCCATGAGTTCAGATCTCCTGTTTTTTACGTAGGGTGGGTTGTGCCCACCATTGGGATTGGTGGGCACAACCCACCCTACAAATCACGAAGCACGCCCGTAGCGTGTCTGTCGGATGACTAATCTTCGATTACTGCCAAAATGTCGTCTTCTCGCATCAGCAACAACTCTTCATCGCCGACTTTGAAAATCTCGCCGGCGTAGCTGCTGAAGATCACTCGATCACCAACCTTGACCTGGAACGAGCCACGCGTCCCATCGTCGAGCAACCGACCGGTACCAATACTTACGATCTCGCCTCGCGCGGGCTTATCTTTCGCCGAATCAGGCAGCAAGATGCCCCCCGATGTCTTCTCCTCAGACTCCTCACGTCGAAGAACTACGCGGTCCCCTAAGGGTTGCAGCTGTGTTCCCGAGTTTGACTTCTTCTGCTTCTTGGTGGCTGTTGCCATGTGTGGTTTTCCTCCACTCAGTCTTTGCTCTGTGCGAGTTTAGAACTTTGGATGGTCCCAACTCGCGATGGTGAGATTGCCATAGGAATATCGAATTAGCAGCCTTCTGGGCTGCCATTACTGCGCAACACGGTAATGAGCCGGCAACTAAGGCAAGTCGCGCGCCAAAGCCAAAAATAGAATCACAAGTGACGTATTTGCAGTAGTTTGCAGTTGCAGGGGGTGGCAGCGGGGAGTGCCTTAAACTCCAACCTCTGCCAATTTGACAGCAAGGGTTGAGATTCGCATTGCTTCACGCACTGGGCGCGTCCTGATCTGTGTGTGATGTTTAGGGCCATTTAAATCAGGGGCGACAAACTCCGTCTTTTTACGGCTGACTAGAGTTGAGTTTGCAGAGGTCGCCGCGCACAATGTCGATCTCGCTCTCAGAAACCTCAGGTGCTTTATTTCCATGCCTATCAAAGTCGCTTGCCAATGTGGTGCTAGTTTCGCCGCCAAAGATGAACTCGCCGGAAAGGCTGTCAGCTGTCCTAAGTGTAAGCAGCCATTAAGAATTCCGTCCCCCGCTGTCGCCGCCCAGCCCGCGGCGGGAGGCTTGGATGACCTGTTCGACGAGGTCGGTATCTCAGCAAAGAAAGGTCCGAGTTGCCCGAAGTGCAACGCAGAGCTCAAACCCAACGCAATTCTTTGCGTTGCCTGTGGCTTCGATCTGCAGTCGGGTGAACATCGTGAAGGCGCGAAAATTCAACCGGCGGGCCGAGGTGGCCACGACGAGGCCGCCGACGCTTTGCTCGCACGGGCCGCACGCCAGATCGAGATTGACAAAGAGGAGGACAAGAAGAACATTACGCACGGTGCTCCTGCCTACGTTTACTTGTTCGGTCTCGCCGTAATCATTGCCTTTGCTGCGATGATGTTTACATTGCCGAAAGGCAGAGCGTTTTCCATTACAGGTGGGGCAGTCATCGGATTCGCCTACTTGGTCATGATCTATTACCAAATTCGCTGGATCATCGATGCATTCAAAGAAGCTCCGCTGCAAGGTGCTTTGCACCTTATTCCAGTTGTCAACTCGGTGTATCCTCTCTATTACTTGATTACACGCTGGGACCGAGTGGGTAAGTGGTTCATTGCACAACTAAAAATGTTGCCACTCATGATGCTTGGCGGATTGCTTTATCTGCTGGGCGTTTGGCTTGGCTGGGATTGGCCTGAGGAGAAGAATGCCTGGTTAACACCTGTTCATAATTTGCAGGTGGCTTGCCAGTCAGACTTCGATTTGTCGGACGTTTCCCGCTCATAGAAATTCACCGCGCGACGCGAATTCGAAAGCTACCCTTGTATTGCCGGGAGTTCCGCCAGGGGCTGAGGTCTGTCGGCGGCGAGTCCTAAGTCTCTTCCAATGTGGCTCGCTGAGTTTCAATTCGCAAGTAAGACCGCGTGGAGAAATCATGCTTTCCATCGGGGCAGGGATTGTTGGTGGGCAAACGCAACAGGTCCAGCGAACATTTGATCGGCTCGCCGATACGAGCGTGAAGCTCGCAACATTAAAGCGGATCAACCGGGGCAGCGACGACCCGGCGGGTTTGATCGCGGCGACTGAACTGAACCGCGAATTAACGGCATTGGAAGAAGCGTCAGCAGCCACTGAGCGGACTCGAGCCGTGGTGCATCTTGCGGACCGTGGACTTGGGCAAGCCAGCGACTTGCTCAATCAGATCGAGGGGAATCTGGTCGCCTCCGCTAGCGGAGCGACCTCGACGGACGAGCGTGCCGCGCACCAGATCGAAATAGATGCCGCCGTCGATGCTTTGGACCGTATCGGTTTAAGCACGACTTTTGCTGGTAGACAGGTTTTCACCGGTGAGGAAATTAGCGTCCTCACAGGGCCAAATCCGACCGATTCCGCGCAACTCGAAATCCCCAGTTTATCGAGTTCGGCTTTGGGAGGTGCTTCGGGAAGGCTCGCGGATGTGCGGTCGGGCGGTCTGGCAAGTGATAACCCGCAAACGGGCGACGCAATTGTTAAGGAGGCTCGTGAGCAGATCTTATCGGCTCGCGCAGAACTCGCTGCTTTCGAGCGGTATTCCATCGACTCGGCGCAGCGGTTATTTGATGATACTGCCGTGAATCTTAGCGCGAGCCTCAGCCGGATTGCTGATGCAGACGTTGCGATGGAGTCGGCTAACCTTGTCAAAGCAATGACGCTTGCCGACACGTCCCTCGCTGCGGCGCGCTTAACTCTGGCGACGCAACGCGCAGGCGCTAGGCTACTGTCGGAGCTGTTCGATGCGGTGAGTTAGGATAGAAGCGGGCTACTATAATGGCGGGCCAAGACGAGGTCAGCTGATTCGCCCGCCCCGGTCGTTCACCGATACCTAGCTGCTAGCGAAGCCGGCATTATTTTCTGGAAACGAAAGATTTCCGGAGTCTTTCCCCCCAATCTCACTGGCGTCGGACGGAATCTTTTCGTATTCAAGGGCCCGCGAAGCCACCAGCTTCTCATCCACTCGTCCCCTATTGCGTTCGCTAAAGCCAGATCCGAGCCTTGCATGTCGATGAATCCCATCGTTCGCGAACCGATCGTAATCACCGGAATTGGGTTACTTGCATCCGTTGGTTTGGATCGAGAATCGGTGTGGAACGCAGTTCGTAACGGCGAAAGTCGGTTCGAGTTCCTCCATGGACTTCGCGGGATCGACGACGGCGAAATCGTGGGTGCCACTGTCGATCTCGGGATGCCGCTTGAGGGACGCTTGAAGGTCTTGCCGATGTGCGAACGAGCGGCCGACGAAGCGGTTCGTGACGCGGCTCTCGATTTGTCGCAGGTCGATCCCCGGCGTTTTGGCTGCATGATCGCTGGGCACATGGGCGATACTCGTTGGATTGACCAACAACTGGGACTACCAACCGGAGATACGGGTAACTACAACTGGTGGGAGCAATGGCTTCCCGACACCGCTTGCTCGATGCTGGCCCGGCGTTTTGGCGCACTCGGCCCGAAGATCTGTCATTCGACGGCCTGTGCGAGTTCATTAATCAGCGTGTTAACGGCAACCCGTGCTATCCGCGATGGTCAATGCGACATTGCCTTGGCGGGAGGTGGCGACTCGATCGACCCAATGTTCGTTGCAGGCTTTAATCAAATGCGAGTTTTGGCGAAAGACGACGATCCTTGTAAAGCGTGTCGCCCGTTCGATCGATCTCGCAAAGGATTTGTCTTTGGCGAAGGGTCTGCAATGTTCATTGTCGAACGGCTAGGCCATGCCCTTCGGAGAGGCGCGAAAATCTACGCTCAGATTTCCGCAGCAAAATCATTGGCCCAAGCTCACCACGTCACTTCGCTCGACACGGAGAGCGATGCGTTAGTTTATTTAATGGAACGCGCGCTCGACGAGGCACATCTCGACCCTGCTGATATCGGATACATCAACGCACACGGGACAGGTACGGAGCAGAACGATGCCGCAGAAGCCACAGGTATCCGTCGAGTATTCGGGAGCGACATTGGGCGTACCTGCGTTAGCGCTACGAAGTCATCGCTTGGGCACATGCTCAACTCGGCAGGCGCCGCCGAATTGGCGATCACAGCACTTGCGATGCGAGATGGGTTTGCCCCGCCCACGCTGAATCTGAACGACCCCGATCCGGTGTGTAGCTTTGATTGCCTGCCATTGGTTGGACGCACGAATCAATTTCAGCACGCGATGAAGTTGTCTCTTGCTTTCGGCGGACATCTGGTCGCGATTCTGTTAAGTCGCTGGAATGATGCAGCAACGGGCTACGCCTATCCGTCGTTCCGAAAGGCCGCCTGACCTACGGAGCCTTCGATCTGCCTACCTCGTATTTGCGTTTGTGATCCCGGGCTCGGTATGCTGGTCCACATCGCGCTTCTTTATCGTGGACATACAGGAGCCCCCAGGGCCGAGGCCATGCAAAACGACACCGCGTTTCAAATGGCGGCTTCCAATATCCGTTTTGGCATTGGAACCACTGCTGAAGTGGGAATGGACTTGCAGTCGATGCAGGCCAAACGGGTGATGTTGGTGATCGACCCCGCGTTGGTTGATTCGCCTACTGGGCTGATTGTTCGACAGTCGCTGCAAAGTAGCAGAATTCCCTTTGAGCAATTCGCTGACATTTCCGTCGAACCAACTGCCAGCAGCTTCCAAGCGGCAACCGCAGCGGCGGTCGAAGGCCGCTTCGATGCATTTGTCGCAGTCGGAGGAGGCAGCACGATTGATACGGCAAAGGCAGCCAACTTGTACTCAACGCACCCTGCTGACTTCTTTGACTATGTGAACGCACCGATCGGCCGTGGCTTGGCTGTTCCTGGACCGCTCAAGCCGTTAATCGCACTACCTACTACCGCGGGCACCGGCAGCGAGACAACGGGGGTCGCGATCTTCGATTGCGTTGACCGACACGCCAAGACGGGAATCTCGCATCGGTTCCTAAAGCCGACGCTTGGCATCATCGATCCCGAAAACACAAAAATGCTGCCGCCAGCGGTTGCAGCAGCAAGTGGTTTGGATGTCTTGAGTCACGCGCTCGAATCCTTTACCGCGATTCCGTTCAATCAAAGACCCAAACCTACTTCCCCGGCGCTGCGTCCCGCTTATCAGGGAGCCAACCCGATCAGTGACATTTGGGCGCTGCGAGCACTCGAAATCGTGAACGAGTCGCTGGTACGGGCGTTCCGGGATTCAAGTGACGACGAAGCGCGAGGGCAAATGCTCTTGGCCGCTGCCATCGCGGGGATCGGTTTCGGCAACGCGGGCGTTCATCTGCCGCACGCCATGTCCTATCCGGTGGCAGGCATGGTGCGCAACTTCCGACCGACCGGCTACGACGTCGACCACGCCCTGGTCCCGCATGGGATCTCCGTCATTCTGCACACGCCAGCTGTTGCCCGTTTCACTGCTCCGACGTCGCCGTCGCGACACCTGCGCGCTGCACAAGCACTGGGTGCGGATACCACTGATGTCAGTCCCGACGACGCGGGTGAGGTGTTGGCTGGGCGAGTTGTCGAGCTGATGAAGATCCTAGAGATGCCCAACGGATTGAACGCAGTTGGATATTCGAACGAGGACATCCCGGCATTGGTATCCGGAACTTTACAGCAACAACGGATTACACAGCTCTCGCCGATTGAAGCGAGGGAGTCTGAACTCAGGGATTTGTTTCAGCAGTCGATGACGCTTTGGTAACGATCAATCGAACTCGATCGTCGCGTCGGAACGTCCCAGAACCAAGCGGAACTCTCGGGTAAGCCCCGAGTCGCTCGCTTCCCGGTGCTTCGTCGCTGACTCGGCGACGGCAGAGAACAGGTTCGCCAAATCCTCATTGTTAGTGAAGACGCTCTCAATCAAAACTCGATCCGGATGATCGCCGTCGACGACCACACGATCGCGGCCACTCTGCTTCAGCCGAATCGGAGTGGTAAGATCGATGCCGATTTGTGCGAAGCGTTCGCGTAACCGTTCCGCCAATTCTGCGAAATCCCGATCGAGTGTGGTCGATGCGTCTTCCTGGACCTTATCGGTTTCATCCTCGCGAGGCGCTTCGTGCAAAATATCGAGGAACGACAGGCTCTCGGTGGCGCTATCGACCACGCTGCTGATCGTTGGCGCGACTGCTGCGCCCACCAATGGGATTATTGAAAATAGGTTCATTCGATTCCGTTGTTGGGAATTGCTAGCAATCGCGCACCTGCCGTGTGTTCGATTGATCGGCTCATGGTTAAGTGAAGTTGAGTGTGAATCGATATTCTTGTGCCTTCCATCGGATGCATCCGGATGAATCTGGTTTGCACCACCGCTAGCCAGTTGACAATCGAACTCCGCGTTCGACTTGACTGCCCATGCCAGAACTGAGACACTCCGCGCGCTTTGATCTCGAATTTAACGCTCGCTGCTGGCAAGGAAGTCAAGGGTATGAGCATCAAACGATTCTGGACTGTCATGTCAATGTGCGTTGCCTCTTTGGGTTGTAGCCCTGCGCCGCCCGAGGTTTCTGCGCCTCCGAGCGAGAGTTCTCGCGAGTTGTCGGGCGACAACGGCACGGAGACTCCGTTGCCCGTTGTACAGACGAGTGAACCTGGTGCCGTGGTCTTAGCCTTCCTGGATGCGCTTCGAGATGGCGACGACGAGATCGCGGAAACTTTGTTGACCAGCATCGCTCGCCGCGAAACCAAGGAGCATGACTTGACCGTTCAGCCGCCGGGTTCTCCTTCGGCTCGGTACACCATCGGAGAAGTGAGGCACGTGCAAGGTGGCGTTCACGTCAACAGCAACTGGATAGAGTATGACGAGTCGGGCGAGCAATCAAACTATGACATCGTGTGGGTACTTCGCCAGGAACCTGTCGGCTGGCGAGTTGCTGGCATGGCTACTGCCGTAATTCCCAACAAACCGCCAATCTATCTGAACTTTGAAGACGTACCCGACCTGCTACAAAAATGGCAGCAAGCCGATGCTGAACTCGCCGCGCAGGTGGAGGAAGTTCAGGATCTACAAGCGGCGCAGCCTTCGACGACGCTGCAACGCTAACGCTTTCTACGGTCGATGCCTTCATTTGTCGCGAGCGTTCTGTCGTCGAAGTAGGTATAGTAGTCCTCTTGGATTTACCACGAATCTACGAGAAGTAGAAACGCCTCTTTGACCTACGGAGCTGTCGTCATGCCTCGTTTCGCGCCTGTTTGTCTTTGTTCGCTGTTGGTGTTCGCAATTCAATACTTCGAAGTCCGGGCTGTTAACGCCGAGGAGGCTTTCACTTTATCTGGCGAAGTGCAAGCTCGTTGTTTGAAGACGCTGCGCGAAGGCATGAAATCGGACGAGTTTTGGCCGTCGATTCACGCCGCCGAAGGGCTGACGCTCGCCGGGTATGGGGAAGAAGTTAGGGCGTATCTCGAACCGAAGCTGCCGACGGAGAAAGACGACCAGCAACGCTGCGGCTTGGCGCGGGAACTGGTGCGAGCCGGCGATCGCGACAAGGCCCGAATCATGCTCGATATTCTCGCAGGCGATGATCCGTACGGACACGTTCACGCGGCCGAGAGTCTTTACAAGGTGAACGAGATTGGTGATGGCAAAGCGATGAAGCGTGCAGCGAAGCAGACAGAGAACATGAAGTTGCACCTGATGGCTTGCGCGGCTTTGGCTCGCGCAGGCAATAAGAAAGCGATGAAGCAATTGCGAACTAGACTCACAGATGACGACGCCGAAACGCGAAAGATAGCGGCGTGGATCCTCGGTCGAATCGGCGACGAAACGGACCTTACTCAAATCCGTAAGAACATCGAAACGTCGCCCGACGCGCTGTCCCGCGCTTACAACGAACACTCGTTAGCCGCACTTGGCGACGCTGATGGACTGCGAGCATTAGTTGCGAACCTGCAAGACATCGACCCTGCAATTCGTACCTATGCGGCGACATTCGCTGGCGATGCAAAGCAGATTAGCGTAATGCCTGCTTTGATTCCGCTGTTGGATCACGAAAACATCGACGTCCGTGTCCGAGCGGCCCAGTCGCTGATGGTCCTTTCGCAGCTTAGCTCACCGTGAATCACCCGACTTACCCGCGATTCGATCCGAGAAACGCTTGCGACACGGCATTGCCTTGGTTCAGCATCGCGTTGACGTTCCCGAACGTCGAACTCAAGCTGCCAGCGAGTTGCTGAATTGCGGTGATCGTTTCTGGATTTGGCATGTACTGGACGAGTTGTTCAGCGCGAGCGCGGATTTGACCAACCCAACCGTTCAGCGTCTGCGCCAACTCGTTGTTAACGAACCCCGTCGAGTTGCTGGCGGACAGCGTGCTGTCCCACGCCTGGAGTGACGTGAGAATGGCCTGCGCTTTCTGACGCGTTACCTCGGGAGGATCGTTCGCATTCAACGCGGCGGATTGTGCGGTAATGTCGTTGATGACGTTACCCAGATTGACGACTTCTTGCGGCACTAGACTTGGAGCGGGAGTGTCCGGTTTCTGGAAACCCACCATTTGGAACATCTTGGTGAACGAGAAGCCTTCGCTCGCTGCTTCACCGTTTGAAGCGGGTGTCGCCGCCGTTTGCGTAGTTGCAACCTGACTGGTCGGCGTTTGGGGAGTCGTTTGTGAAATGAAGGGGTTCGAGCGACTTCCCGCCGAACATCCGGCAAAGCACACCAACGTCAGAGTGAGCAACAAATCTCGTCTCATCTTTATGTTCTCCGGCGAAATCAAATCACGAATCGCTGCGGACCGAGATAGACCGTGCTGCAGCAGATAGACGTTTTCATCGTCACAACCGCTACGATTCCAACAGTCTGATTTAGGGGGCCAGCAGATTTGTCCCCGATGGAGTGGCTTTGTAAAACACGGTTTAATCTAGCTAGCAGCCGCCCTTCAATCGAGACAGTTGGAGATTCCGCAAGAGTTATTGGTTAAATTGAACATTCGCCACCATAGTCACGCCAGAGCCGCCAGAATGCAGAAACTTAAACGAAGCCTGATGTTTATGCTGAGCCTGTTGGGCAGCACGGCATTTGCCGATCAGCCGATTTCCTTCAATCGAGACATTCGGCCGGTACTCTCCGAGTACTGCTACGCTTGCCACGGCCCGGATGCGAATCACAGGGAAGCAGACTTGAGGTTGGATGATCGTGGTGCGGCGGTCGAATACGGAGCGATCGTTCCGGGCTTGCCCGACGAGAGCTTACTGGTCGAACGGATTCTCACCGATGATCCAGACGCGGTGATGCCTCCCACCAAGAGCGGCAAGAGCCTATCTGGTGATCAGAAACAGCTGCTCATCAAGTGGATTGAGGAGGGATCGGAGTATCAGCGGCACTGGTCCTTTGAGCCGATTCCGGAATCCATCGTGGTCCCTGCGGCAGCCGACGATTGGGCTCGAAACGACGTCGATCTATTTGTCGCGAAGACGTTGCGAGATAAAGGACTTTCTCCCAGCGAGGAAACTGACCGGGCGAGGTGGCTCCGACGCGTAGCGTTCGATCTCACAGGACTTCCCCCGACGCTCAAAGAATTAGACGAGTTCCTGGATGATGGGGCAACGGATGCCTATGAAACTGTCGTCGATCGACTCCTTGCCTCAAAAGCTTACGGCGAACGAATGGCGACCATGTGGTTGGACGTCGCCCGTTACGCCGACACGTTCGGGTATCAGAATGACGTTGCCATGGAAGTCTGGCCGTGGCGTGATTGGGTGATCAATGCTTTTAACCACAACATGCCGTACGACCAATTCATAACTGAGCAGATCGCTGGCGACTTGTTGCCGGACGCAACTCAGGATCAGCGTCTGGCGACAACTTTCAACCGGCTGCATCGGCAGACGAACGAAGGGGGCAGCGTTCCGGAAGAGTTTCGGCTGACGGGTATCACAGATAGGACAACCACCGCCGGAACGGCCTTTCTGGGTTTGACACTAGAATGTAGCCGTTGCCACGATCATAAGTTCGACCCGATCAAGCAACGCGACTTTTACCGGATGTCGGCATTTTTTTCCGACATCGACGAGCTTGGCCTTTATTCGCACTTCACGTTCTCTCAGCCCACTCCAGCCATGTTGCTCTATCAGGGGAAGCAGCGTGAACTGCACGCGGCCGCGCGGGCTGACGTTGCTGAGGCTGAAGATCACTACGATCGAGCCGTACATGCCGCACGGTTACAATGGAAGCAACATTCGGATGCTCTAAAAAACACCTTGCCGGCAGTTCGAAAACCTGTCTTGCATATGCCGCTGGACGGCGATGCAGAAGGCGTCGTGGGCAGCGCCACGATCTGTAACGGCGATGACGAAATCGTCTGTAGTGACGCCCCGGAGTTTGGCCGCACTTCTCCGTTTTCATTGAGTCTGTGGGTGAAGCCTGCCGTCGATCAGCCGAGGATGTTGGTGCTTCATCAGGCGAGGGCCGCCGAGGACTCAGGCTTTCGTGGGCTGCAACTCACGATCGACAACGGTTATCCGGAATTCTCGATGATCCACTTCTGGCCAGGCAACGCGGTCCGCATTCAGAGCCGTGCGTCGATCCCAAAGGGAGAGTGGACTCACATCGCGGTTACGCACGACGGCAGCGGAAAGGCGGCGGGCCTGCGAATTGTCCTCAATGGCCGGTTGGCGCAGGTCAATGTCGAGCGTGACGGGCTGACTCGCGACATTCGCCATCGCAAAGAGTGGGGCGATATGAATGTTGGTTCAATAAAGATGGCACTCGGCGCGCGATTTCGTGATGTCGGCTTTCGCGACGGTGTCGTCGACGACCTGAATGTCTTCGACGTCCAGTTGTCGCTTGCAGAGGTGGCCGCGTTGTACCACGCCGTACGCAGGGACATATCGCTATCGGTGATCGAGCCAGAGATCGCCATGGATCATCAGCTGCTGACCGTTGACGACTCTGTCCGTATGGCCAGGGAACAACTCCAAAGGGCTCGCGAACACGAGAACGATGTTGTCACGGGCATTCGCGAGATTATGATCATGCGGCATTTCGAAGAAGCTCCTGCGACACATATCCTCATACGCGGCGAATACGCCGCGAAAGGTGCGCAGGTTGACGCCGGTATTCCCGAATTCCTCAGCGCGATTGCGATGGTGGGAGATGATCGGCTTGCGTTGGCTCGTTGGATGACCGACACACGCAATCCATTGACGGCGCGGGTCGTTGCGAATCGAATGTGGCAGCTGTTCTTCGGGCGAGGCATCGTGGTCACGCTAGAAGACTTTGGCGCGCAGGGAACTCCGCCTTCGCACCCTGAATTGCTTGACTATCTTGCGAGGTCGTTGATGGATGACGGATGGGATTTGCACGCGCTGTGTCGGAAAATTGTCTTGTCGGCGACCTACCGGCAGTCTTCGACCGCGAGTGGCCCCCGCGCATACGAGGCGGATCGTGATAATGTTTGGCTGGCACGCGGGCCGAAGCATCGATTGTCGGCCGAGCAATTGCGCGACGCGGCACTTCATGCCAGCGGCTTGCTGGTGAATACGATTGGCGGTCCGAGCGTTATGCCGTATCAGCCCGCGGGTCTTTGGGAAGAAGCGGGAACCGGCAAGTCGTATCAGCAATCAACTGGCGATGGTCTGTACAGACGCAGTCTCTACACGTTTTGGAAAAGAACAGCACCACCGCCGTCGATGTTGACCTTGGATGCCACCAGTCGCGAAAGCTGCACTCCTCGCCGTGAACTCACAACGACGCCGCTTCAGGCGCTCGTGTTCTTGAACGATCCTCAGTACGTCGAGGCCTCGCGCGTACTGGCGGAGAAACTTGTGACAGTTCACGGCGATAAGCTCGACGACCGTTGGGATGAGCTGTTTCGTCGGCTGATTAGTCGACCGCCGACCGACAAAGAACGGCATGTGATCAGCAAACTGTATGACGAACAATTAGGGTATTTCCAGTCAGATAGTCGCCGTTCGGACGAGTTTCTCAAAGTGGGTGCCCGGCCGGTCCGCGAATCGCCAGATCGCGCCGACGTGTCCGCGACAACGGTCGTTGTTCAAACTATCATGGCCTACGACGAAACAATCATGCTTAGGTGACCCGCATGAATCAATTCATACATCGACGACATTGGCTTCAGCGGGTTGGAATGGGATTCGGCGGAATCGCGGCGTTGCATCTGATGCAACGTCACACACCTGCGGCAACTGTCGTCAAAACGTCAAAGCCAGGTATCCCCAGCGACGGTGTGATTAATCCGACTCATCACTTGCCGAAAGCCAAACGTGTAATCTATCTCTTCCAGGCTGGCGGACCATCGCAATTGGAAACGTGGGACTACAAGCCGCTGCTGAATGAACTGCAAGGCAAGCCTCTCCCTGATTCCGTTCGCAATGGCCAGCGGCTGACTGGCATGTCGGGCAACCAAGCGATTCTGCCACTTGCGGGATCGATCTTCGGATTTGAGCAGCACGGTGAAAGCGGCACGTGGGTCAGCGAACTGATGCCACACATGGCTGGACAGGTCGATCAAATCGCGATCATCCGATCGATGCACACGGAAGCGATTAACCACGATCCAGCGATCACGTTTCTGCAGACGGGAAATCAAATCTCCGGGCGGCCGAGTATTGGATCATGGCTGCATTACGGACTCGGTAGCGACAGCGAAAATCTGCCGGCGTTCGTTGTACTGATCACGAAAGATAAGGGTGGGCAGCCGCTGTATTCACGTCTATGGGGATCGGGCTTCCTGCCAGCTCGTTACCAAGGTGTGCAGTTTCGTTCTGGCAAAGAGCCCGTCCTTTATCTCGCCAATCCGCCGGGCATCTCCCGCGACAGTCGACGCAGCATGCTGGATCGTCTCAACGAACTGCACGCTTTGGAACAGGATCGACTGGGCGATTCTGAGTTGGCGAGTCGCATCGAACAATATGAAATGGCGTATCGGATGCAGGCGAGTGTCCCTGAAGTTGCCGACTTGTCTGATGAATCTCAGGCCACGTTGGATCTGTACGGGCCGGATGCAAGCAAGCCCGGCACATTCGCCGCAAACTGTGTGCTTGCTCGACGATTGGCCGAACGAGGCGTCCGCTTCATTCAGCTTTACCATCAAGGTTGGGATCAGCACGGAAATCTACCCACTGCGATCAAACGGCAGTGCCAGGAGACTGATCAACCTGCTGCCGCGCTGCTACAAGATCTGCAGCAGCGGGGAATGCTCGATGACACGCTGGTCATCTGGGGCGGCGAATTTGGTCGGACGAATTATTCGCAAGGAACGCTTACCGCCACGAACTATGGCCGGGACCATCATCCTCGTTGCTTCAGTATGTGGATGGCCGGCGGCGGAGTTCGCGGTGGCGTCACTCATGGCGAGACTTGCGAGTTCGGCTACAACGTCGTTTCCGACGGCGTCCACGTTCGCGACTTCCACGCCACGCTCATGCACTTGATGGGTATTGACCATACTCGTTTCACAGCCAAATTCCAGGGGCTTGATGCGCGGCTTACGGGCGTGGAACCGTCCCGCATCGTTCAGGAGATCCTTGCGTAGTCCCTGACGAACTCACATAGAAAGAAATGGGTCAATAGAACCTACTTTGAAACGCGGAATTCATTCTTGGGGCATTACCCGGAAACAATCAAAGAGCAGCAACTCATGGCAACGATCACCTTTCAAAAAAGTTTTTTCTCTGTCGCCATGGGACTAGCGGTGTTTCAGGCTGTTTCCGCGCCAGACTTATCTGGCGAAGAGAGCGAACTCGCGAAAGTCGCGAAGCCGTGGCCTCAGATCAGCCGTGACGGCGTTGCTGCCTACGTGAGCGACGAAACGCTCTGGCTGGAAATCGACGCAAACGCGGCTTCGAACAAGAAGGCCCTGGTGCCTCGATTGTGTGCCCCGATTCGTTCGCTCCGCTGGAAGGATCATCCTGACATGGAATTAAAGTTCGTGCCGGAACCTCAAGAATGGGTCTTTAGCTGGAAGACCGCTCCCGCCGAGAGACCGGTCATCGAAATCGTCTTCGATTTGCCTCCCGTATTACCGGCGGATTGCCCGCTGGCGGCCCCCGCTGGAGACGGTTCAGTCATGTTGCATGCCTACCAGGCGAGCACCTTCGGCGAGAAACTCCGTTTCGAGCCGCAGTGGTATAAGAACACCGTTGGCTACTGGGCCGTGGCGACCGACTATGCCACGTGGGATCTAACGATCGACCAATCGGGTACGTACTCGGTTGCCGTACTGCAAGGCTGCGGCCAAGGCCAAGGCGGCAGCGATGCGACCATCACGTTAGAACAGGGCACGCAAGTGAAAGCGGAATTGCCGTTCCAGACCATTGATACCGGACACTTTCAGAACTTCCGCTGGAATTACCTCGGGATGATCGAAGTTCCCGACGCGGGTAAATACAAATTGCGAATCTCGCCTCAGCGCATCGCGAAGGTGGCGTTGTTCGATGTGCGTATGATCCACCTTGTGCGACAAGCAAAGACTCCGAACTGATGCGCGGAGATCCGCATGTGGCCGTGGGAGACGAATATTAACTGGTGAGCGATCCGACGCAGTTTTACGCGGTAACTTGTCGGACCAAACATCTGGACGAAACGAACGGCGAAGTAGCTTGGCCTGGAGTCGAAGCAGCCTCAACCAGAAGACCACGCAAATGCAACGCTGTTTGAGCGTCGGGAGGCCTTGGCGCTAATCGTAGTTGTTATTCCATCAAAGCCGCCATCGCATCGGCGAACCCTTTGCCAATGCCTACGAGGATCTTTGCCGAGCCAAGGTAGTGGTATTCGGCATTGGAAACTCCGGTGTCGAGCACCTTTCGTTCATAATCCGAGAGGTCCTCCATTCGCTTCTTTTCGTAAGTCGCTCGTTCTTGGGCAGGTTGGATCGTACCATTCGCGACGAGCTTCTTCACTTCTCGACGGATCGCGTTTTCCTTCGCACGCAGAGCGGTCAACTCGCGATCCCAGTACTTCTCGGTGAGTACTGCCGTAACATTACCGCGGAATTCCGGAAGCTTTGCCGGAGCGGCCATCGCCAGACGGAAGTTCTGGTGTGTGGACTTATAGCGCTGCTGGTCAGGACCGTATTCCTCAACCGGACCCCCGACTCCCAATACGCCGATCACAAATGGCAGGTTAGGTGTGTCCAAATCCTCTCGCACATCACGAATAAAATGCCCCATGGCTTCGCTGTAGGCATCGTACCCGCCCGGTTGATCGCGGTTCGGATAAGTCCCCGAATCAACCATGTCGTTCCACCCCTGAAACCAAACAAATCCCGCCAGTTGGTAGCCTTGTGCCGGGTCGTAATCGGGGATCACACGCTTGATATCGGACAAAACCAATTTCACGTGTTCGATCATCAGGTGGTAATAATGCCCAGTGGCTGCTGCCTTATCGGCTGTGATTGGAGAGACATCTTTGCCTTGGCGCTCGAAGTTTGCGAGTTGAGTTTCGTTAAACACATACGGGCCGGAACTTGGCGAACGGAAATCCGTGTTCAAGCTTTTTCCGCCCCACGAGGTCTTGATGAGGAGGATCGGGCCGTCGACGAACTTCTCCATATAAACGCCAAAGGAAAACTCAGGGCCGATCTTTGGGCCACCCGCCGCTGCACCGAAGCCGGCGGTGAGCTTTCCGGTTTGCTCCTCTTCCGCACAACCAATCGACGAGATCCAGACTCGATCGCACACTTTCGGCTTGCCTTCGGCGTCTTGCAACTCGGCGAGCATCGGTGCAGTCTTCTTGTCCATGGCGAGGTGTGCCAAGGTACGCACTTGGGCGTGTCCCTGCATGTTGGATTGACCAGCGAGCACAAACACCTGCAGCGGTTTCTTTTCTGACGCCGTGGTTTCGACCACAACCAGCGCGGACAGCGCGAGCGCGGCCACTGCGTGGAGCAAAACGCCGCGATGTAGATTAATTATCGATGTCATATGATTCATCCTCGCGGAAGGTTCGTGAATGGTGGCTACCAGTATAACTCGATCGAAGCAGCAGTTTGCACGATGGACTAGCGAGCCGAGTAAAGTTCCACCGCAATGTTGGTGGTGATCTGCATCTGTTCTGCAAAGCGTTCTTCGTCGGCAATCGTGACTTGCGTTTGTCCGTTCGGCAAGTCGGCAGCGGGAGACCAGCCACTGTAGATCAGTCGTCCACGACCAACGGGAATCTGCGTCAGGGCGGCGCGGCCCGACGCATCGCCCAACAGAATCTCGCCTCTCTCGATGGCCAGCGGTGATGTGGCTTTGCCCAGCCGCGGCAGGCTGACCAGCACCTGACCCAGGGTGTCGTTGATGTCTGGGTACGTCTTCGTTGAACGAAACTCTCCTACAACTCCGCCTGACGCCGCTTCCCAACATGATTTCGGACTTTGCAAAAACTCTTTCAACCCGCCATCGATCGTGACGAGTTCCCCTGGATAGGTGCGAATCGTGATTGGGTTGGCGGCAGCGCCCACGAGCTTCGCCGAGACATGCTCGTGATAGATTCCAGCACGTAACACCAGTGTGTCGCCGGGCTCTAGCTTTGTTACCGCATGGCCGAGTGTCCTCCAGGCTCGATCTATCGTACCCTCGCTGGCGTCATCGCCGTGCTGGCCATCGACGTATTTCCTTGGCGATTGGTCGAGCGGCCTTGTCGCGCTCTGTGGCAGGGGGCGGACGGGCTGATGCGACGCAAACTCCCCAGCCACAGTGAAAGCTGCACCGATCAGCGAGACCAAACAAGTTGTTGTTACGAACCACACGAGTGATTGCCGTTGGCGGTGGGAGGTTATCACTGGCTGATCCTCAGAAGGGAACCGGTCTCGGACGGAAACTTATCATCGATCACCCAGGCATTGCGAAGCAGTACATACAAGCTGCCATCGGCGGCAAAACGCAGGTCGACGATGTTGCGAAGTCCAGATGCGAAGCGCTCGCTCCGATGTGGCCGCTTCGGATCCAAGAATTGAATCCAGCCGTGGATGTAGTCAGCAAAAAAGTACTGTTCTCGGAAACCGTCTGGCCAAGGCGAATTGCGGTCGACAAAATCGCCGCCGCAGACTGAGGCCGCCTTATACGAAAAAATAGGGGAGCAGAACCGCGAATCGTCGGTCGGACCTTCACTCAACGGCCAGCCATAATTACCTCCTGCCACGCCGACGTTGATCTCTTCGAACTTGTTTCCTCCGATGTCATTGATGCACATCAGACCGTCGGACTGGCGAAAGGCAAACGTGAACGGATTGCGTAGACCGCGAGCCCAGATTGCTCGGTACTTGCCCGAAGCTTCTTCGTAAAACGGGTTGTCTTCGGGTAGCGAGCCGTCCGCATTGATTCGCAACAGCTTGCCTTGAAACGTATCGAGACGCTGCGACGGTTCGCCCGCCGTTTGTTCGCCGATGGCGATATACAGCTTGCCATCGGGGCCGAAGTGCAACGCGCCACCTTGATGCCCTGCCGGGACTTTGCCGCCCAACTCACGTTGATCGTCGCCTTCGAGCAGAAGCCTTTCGCTTGCCGAGTCTGCGACATCGTGTTTCATCGTAAAGCGGCTGACGCGATGGTGCGGATAGGGTTGCTTGGCCACATAACACACATAGATATATGGCGTTCTCGGGAAGTCGGGAGCGATTGTCACGCCGATGAGTCCCCGCTCCCAATAGGCTTCGACCGGCAGCGTTAAAGCGGGTTTGGCGAGCAACTCGCCGCCTTTTACGACGCGTAACGTCCCGGTCTGTTCGCAAATCAACACTCGACCGTCTGGGGTTGCCTCGATCGCCGTGCAACCAGTCAACCCAGTTGCAACGGTCTCAATACGGAATCCATCGGGCAATGTGATGCCGCCCGCGATCTGCGAGCCGGGTGTTCCCTTGCCGTTGCGGCAAGTCTCGAGGAAAGCAATCAAGTCCGTGAACTGCTCGGGCGTGAGCTGCTTCTCCAAACCATCAGGCATCAACGAGATGTCGCTTTCACGCCGCTCGTCAATCTCAGCCAGCGGTAAGATTTGAATCTTGCCATCTACATCAATTAGCGAAATCGAGATCTCCGTCCGATCCTTCACGACACCCGACACGATGCGTCCATTGTTCAATACGCATACCGTTGTGCGAAATCCTTCAACGATTTGTCGCGACGGTTCCAGCAGCGATTCGATCAGATGCGGGCGATCAAACTTGCCGCCGATCACCGAGAGGTCCGGACCGGTCTCGCGGCCGCTGGCGTTTATCTTGTGACAGACGCTGCATTTGGTGAGTTTTTCGTGAAAGAACAGCTCGCGGCCTCGCCTCGCATCACCGGAGTGCGTTAACGCGTGCTGTTGGTAACGCAGCGAGTTGCCCGGTTCTTCTGCGTCCGCCGAGACAATTGGAGCGATGAGGATGCCGATAAGCAAAACGATCGGTTTCGGACGGTAACGCGTCGCGTTGGTCATGGCTCAGTCAATTGCACGTCTCGACAAACGAAATCGAATCTTGGACCAATGTAATCTGTGCGGCACCGACAGCAAATCAGACGCAGCACCGGCCGGATTCGGGTCGGCAAAATCGAACCAAGCGGCATAATCGGTCGCTGGGCACCGATCTAAACCCGGTCGGGACGCATTTGACGCGAGGAAGGTAACGGCTGTGACGAAAATGACGGTGAGGGATGTGTGCGCCGACTCGAGGTTCGACGACACATACCGATTTCACCAAGAGGGTCATCCGGCAATGATTCCGGTTAAGAGAATATGCCTAGTAGTCGTCGTGTGCCTTGCAGGAATGAGTTCCACCGCGAGGGGCCAATCATTTGGAGTTGAACTGCACAATACGTTGATGCCTGCATCGGGAGGCATGGGAGGGGCGAGCGTGGCTCGACCTCAGGATTTGACATCGGCCATTAATGCGAACCCTGCGACCTTGACGCAATTTGAAGGCACGCAGTTCTTGTTCGGCGGTGCGTGGGTGGAGCCGACGTACAACGTGAGTCATGATGGCACACTACCCGTCGTTGGGAACTTCTCGGCAAAGTCGGGCACTCCTGGAACTGCTGGCGCGAACATCGGTGTGACGCAGGACTTCAACGCGCTCGGGCTGCCGGCGACACTTGGGATTGGTTTCATATCGACGGCGGGAGGCGGCACGGATTTTCGAGACGTACCGGCGAGCAATGGTACGTCTTCACAATTGGTGGTTTTGAATATCACAAATGCACTAGGTGTGCAGCTAACCGAGCGGCTCTCCGCCGGTGCGTCGATTTCCCTGGGAACGGCGTTTTATGACGGCTTGTTCGTCGGGCAAAGTGCGATGGTGCCGGACTATGCCCTCCGTGGAAACCTCGGGTTCGGATATCAACTGACTCCGGATACGACTCTGGGCTTCTACTACCAGACAAAACAGAATTTCACGTTCAGCGATGCGATCTCCTTGGAATCCGCTCCTGGTGTTTTCGATCCAGTATTAGACGTCAAGATGAGTTTGCCAGATAACTTAGCTCTTGGTGTTGCCAACGACAGTCTGATGGACGGGAATCTGCTTCTCGCGTTCGATGTCATTTATAAGCAATGGAACAATGCTGATCTGTATCAGGCAATTTACGACAACCAGTGGGTGTTCCAGGCTGGAGCACAATACAGCTCGGGGCGTAAGCGGTTGCGATTAGGCTACGTTTTCGCTCAGAACCCGTTGCAATCGAGCGTAGGAGTTTCCGCGGGAGGTGTGACGGTTGGCACCAATGGCCTTCAGTATGTTCAAGCACAATTGGCCGTGATCAACGAACATCGAATCACTGCGGGCGTTGGAATTGTGGATGTGTTGCCTGGTATGGATTTCGATCTTGTAGCCGGCGGCATGTTCTACGATTCGCAACAGCTTGGTGCATCTGGCGCTTCGTTGGAAAGCTACTGGATCGGGGCGGGGATTACGTGGCGGTTCGGTCGCGGTTCCTGCCACGGCACCTCGGCACCCGACGCTTGGTAGCGATACTCCGACGTTTCAAGTCGTTGTGAGACTGAAAGTCGCAACCGCGTCCGATGCCGAAGCGACGCGGATTCCGTCAAAGCGAGACTAACAACGATTCACTTTAAGGTGATTGTGACCTTGTCGATTTTTCCGTTGAACTTGCTGGTTTCCTCCGTGTACTCCTGCGAAACCGCAGTTTCGCGGTCGATGCCAACATTCGCCGTTTCGTCAGCCGAGAAGATGCCAAGCTGAGTTCGCTCGATGCGACCGGAGCCGACTTGCTTGCCATTGATGTGGAGCGTGGCAGTGCCGCCTCCACCGAGTTTCGGCTCTCCGTCGTATGCGAAGTCCAACTTAACGGTCGCCTCGCCATCGGGCAGCGTGGTATCAGATCTCACGACAAAGGTTTCAAGACCCAAGTAGTTGTAAACATAAACTGGCTTTCCCCCGACGACATACAAACTCCAACCGCCAAAGCGCCCGGCTTGACTGACGATCACGCCCTGCGTCTTATCCCCTTGCGATTCGATCGTGGCAATGATGTCGAAAGATGAATTCTTGGTATTGATGAAGTCGTTCTCCGGCAGGAAGCCGAGGCCTTCATACATCGTGAGCGACTTGCGGCCGGCCATGATGTCAGGTCGACCGGCCAGCAACGAATTCACGCGCTCGAGCGTGCGATCATCTAGCGGGAGCACCTTATACTTGACGGCTTCGGCGAGGAACATTTGCTGCAGTTCATTCAGCTTTTCAGGATTCTTTGCGGACAAGTCGGTCGACATGCTGAAGTCATCGGCGACGTGATACAGTTCCCAAACGTCCTCGGTCAGCGGGTGTCGAGGAGTGCTTTCCCAGGGCGCTCGATGAATTGTGCCGGCGAACCATCCGTCGTAGTAAATACCGCGGTTGCCGAAGATTTCAAAGTACTGGACCAGATGCCGATCTGGGGCTTGTGGATTGTCAAATGCATAGACCATGCTCACGCCTTCCATCGGACGCTGGCCCACGCCATTGACGATCCGGGGTTGGGGCAAACCGACGGCTTCCAAAATGGTGGGTGCGATGTCGATGACGTGGTGCCATTGCTGCCGTAGTCCATTTTGCGACTTGATTCGATCGGGCCAGTGAATGACGGTCCCTTGACGAGTTCCGCCGTAGTTCGACGGAATTTGCTTGGTCCACGTGAATGGCGAATCAAAGCAGACGGCCCATCCGGCCGCCATGTGCGGATAGGTGCTGGGACCACCCCACTCGTCGAGGTGTTTCAGCATATCCTCGACCTTCTCCTGAACACCATTGAAATACGTCATCTCGCTGAACATTCCGTTCATACCGCCTTCGGCGCTGGTGCCGTTGTCGCCGGCGATGAATACGATCATCGTATTGTCGAGTTCTCCCAACTCGTCGATGGCATCAACCAAGCGACCAATTTCCGTATCGGTCATCTCTAAGTATGCGGCAAAGACTTCCGCTTGATGTGCAAACAACTTCTTCTCGTCCGCTGAAAGGTTGTCCCAGTCTTTTATATCTGCGGGCTTAGCAGCCAGCTTGGTGTCTTTTGGGATGACGCCGAGACGTTTTTGATTCTCGAAGATCTGGTTGCGGATCACGTCCCAACCCGCGTCAAACTTGCCAGCTTGTTTCTCAATATACGATTTGGGGACATGATGCGGAGCGTGCGTTGCGCCCGGTACGAAATATGTAAAGAACGGCTTTTCGGGTGTGAGCGACTGCTGAGCGCGAATCCAGTTGATGGCCTGCGTTGTCATGTCGTTCATGAAGTGATAGTTCGGATCGCCCTTCGTTGGGTTGTCGACAGGTGTCACGCCATCGTAAACAGCCGGCGACCACTGATTTGTTTCCCCACCGAGGAATCCATAGAACTTGTCAAAGCCGCTTAGTGTCGGCCACCTGGTCAACGGCCCTGAAGGACTGATTTCCCAAGCCGCGACTTCGTGACACTTTCCAAAGTGAGCGGTACTGTACCCGTTTAGCCGGAGGATCTCAGGAAGCTTCGCGCAATCCGCTGGCAAGACGCCCGTGTTGCCAGGAAAAGCAGTCGCGGTCTCCGTGATGCTGCCCATGTTCACGCTGTGATGGTTTCGTCCTGTCAACAATGCTTGCCGAGTTGGCGAACACAGTGCGGTCGAATGCAGTTGGTTAAACCGCAGCCCACCACGGGCCAGGCGGTCAAATGTCGGCGTTGGCATAATGCCACCGAATGCGCTCGTGCCTCCAAAACCAAGATCGTCGATCATAATGATGACAACATTGGGCGCGCCCTTCGGTGCCTGGACCTGAAAAAAGGCAGGTGCCGTGGCACTTCGCACGTCAAGTTCGGTGATTGGCTTGGCATTTGGGGGCTGAAGAGGCAACACGGTCCGATCAATCGGAACACTTTCTAAGTCAACAAAATTCTGAGCATGAGTTGTTGTCGACCATAAACATCCCAAGTGGATTGCGGTCACTAAAAGCGACGTAAAGGTTGGAATCTTCATCCTCAGGTCTCCTTGGGAGAGTTCGAAGTGCGGGTTTGCAAGATCGCTACGGCCCTCGGCAAACTGGCGAGGCAGCGATTTCGATCGAGTGCGGGACCAGCTAAATATCAGCCTCTGACTATAATGCGTCCTTGTGCCGGTGACGATGGTGGACAAAGGAATTGGAAAAGCGATGAAGTCTGCGGCTCTCTCAAAAGTTGTTGGCAGTGGAGCGTTGGCGTTCCTGTTGAGCCTAGGCCTGCTTCCGCCTTTTGTCTTTGCGCACCCGGAAGGATTTAGCGGGATCCATGTTACGATTACCGATGGTCGGATACGCACGGCGATCACTTTGCACACGCGCGATTTGGGGACATGGTTTCCGCCTGGGAAGTATACAGACTACGTGTCTGATGTGTCGCGCGAGATGGAGAGAACGGCGAGTGAAATTCTAGAACTGCAAATTGATGAGGAACCGCTTGTAGTCGAAAACGTGAACGCCTTTTTGCTCGAAGTCGGTTTGATCGAGATCGACGTTGATTGCCAACTCCCCCCGGTAACCGAAACGGTCGAGTTGCTCGTCTGGTCGAAACACTTGATCCAAATGCCGAGAGGCCACCAACAACTGTTGTTTATTGAAGACTGTCGCGACGTGGCTGCCGATGCTGAGCATGGCGTCATGCGATTGGAAGATGTTCTGACCATCGAACGCGACGCCGGAGCAGTGCTGTTGCCGCCAATTCACAGGATCGGTGCGCCGTCTGTCCAGGGCAACGCGACGACCGGGGACAGTCGAGTCGTCCATCCTGCGGACAGCATTCGTAAACCAAAGGCGGCAGCGGCATCAGACTCGGCGACATCGCGCATCTCGTTCTTCTTGTTTGGTGTCGAGCACATCATCTCCGGATACGACCATTTACTGTTCCTGGCCGCCTTGTTACTGATCTGTACAAAATTCAAGGAGGCGGCAGCCATCGTCACGTGCTTCACGGTCGCCCACTCAATCACTTTGGCGTTGGCAGCCTTGGATGTGGTGCGATTACCAGCGAGAATCGTCGAGCCAACGATCGCGGCGACGATTGTATTCGTTGCTGTCGAAAATCTAGTCGTTGCGCCGCCGCTTTGGCGCCGTGCGGCCATCACTTGTTTGTTCGGACTGATCCACGGGTTGGGGTTTGCTTCGGCTCTGCGCGACATCGGCCTAGGGACGGTCCCAGGAGGCGTGGCGCTACCATTGCTGAAATTCAATATGGGCGTGGAAGCGGGCCAATTGGCGATCGCCTCAGTTTTTCTACCGGTGCTACTGCTCGTACGCAGAAACGAACGAGTGACGAGGTTTCTCGTCCCAGCGGGATCAATTTGTGTCGCGAGTATTGGCGCCTATTGGCTTGTGACGCGTGTCGTGTCACAATTTGCGGGCTAGTGCGTTACTCCAACTCGTTTGCTGGGTCGTGTACTGCTGGCTTTGCCAGTACAAAGCGACTCTGCTACTAACTGGAAAGCACTGGCACAGCCAGTGGCAGCGAATCGAAACGCCTCTTTCCAAGAGGCGGCTACTGACGCGCGGTCTCTTGGAAAGAGACGGCCACTGACGAAAAGATTCTTGGAAAGAGACTGCTACTAACTGGAATGCACCGGTACATCCGGTGCCGGCCTAACTTGTGGTTGTTACTAAGCGATTGTCGGATCGTTTTCAATTTGCGGAGCGAATCGCTCATTACGAGGTGCAATATGCAACGTCTGTTTGTGTCGATGCTGTGGACGATACTTTGTCTGGTTGGGTTCAGCGGGATCGCACGTGCCGCGGATACGGACCAAGCGACGCTTCGCATTCGTTTTGGGATGAAGGACCAGCAGCCGACCGACTGGAGCGGCAAGCTGACCCTTGATGCTGGCAAGGTCGAAGCCATCCGTGGTTGGCGCTGGGTGCAGAACGATTCTGCGGAGGACGATTCGTGGTCCGTGCGCACTCGCCGAAAAGCACCGCAAAGTTCCGGCGAACGGGCACGCGTCGCAGCTGGCTTTCAGCTGCCGATTTCCGACAACGGCATTCTGGTCACTTTGACTGGTTGCAAAGAAGACGATTCGATTCGATTTGAGACCAAGCCGGCGCAAGTGACGTTCACATTGAGCGAAGTTCCGCTCGGGGCGGCTCTAGTTCGAGCTAACGGCAATCTCGTGATCGAACGAGTACCCTCGGTTGCAGCGCTGACGACAACCACCGCGGACGAAGACTATCCGGCAACTGCCACGGGAAAGGATGGAACGGTCTATGCCGTGTATCTATCGTTCACGCGAGGACGTGATTTTCAGGGACCGCGCGAGCGACCCGCTACTCCCGAATCGCCGCCTGTCACGAATCTCGGGACACCCGTTCGCATGATCGAACAGCCCGGCGATTTAGCTTATTTGGCACAACCATCTGGTGGTGAGCAACTCTATCTGCGGATTCATCGAAATGGTAAGTGGAGCGATCCAATTGCAGTGACTGACGGCAAGCACGAGTATTATCGCCCAGCGATCTCTGTCGACGGCAGCGGTCGCGTGTGGGTCTTTTATTCGGCTCATCTCGATGCCGACAAAAACCTCGATTATGGTAACTGGGAGCTGATAGCTCGCAGCTTTTCCGCCAGCGGCACGGAGCCAAGCGAGCCTGTAAACATCAGCAATGCGATTGGAACGGACTTTATGCCGGCGGCCATGACCGACTCGGCGGGGCACGTCTGGGTCACCTGGGTTGGCGCAAGAGAAGCGAATTTTCACGTGTTCGCAGCACACCAGCAAGGTGATCGCTACTCGCAGCCACAGCGCGTGAGCGACTTCAGCGGCAACGAATGGGAACCGGCGATTGCCGCCGATGCGAAGGGAAATCTTGCAATTGCCTGGGATAGTTTTGGCAAGGGCGACTACGACGTCTATGTTGCAACAAAAGGAAGCGATGGGAAACTTTCCACCCCGGAGGCTGTAGCGGCGTCGCTCGCCTTCGAGGTGCGTCCGTCACTGACGTACGATCGAGAGGAACGACTCTGGATCGCTTACGAGTACAGCGGGGATCAGTGGGGCAAAGACTTCGGTGCATTGAAGAAGGAAGGAATCCCGCTGTATCAGACCGGTCGTGCGTTGCAGGTCAAAGTTCGTGATCGCGAGGGCAAGTGGTTTGTGCCCGAGGATGTAATGGATGCGATGCCAGATTCGCGGCCTGTTGGGCAAGCTACTGCCGGGAAGAAAAAGAAAGCGAAAAAGAAATCTGCACAAAATCGTCAGGCAAACCGTGCACCAATTACGACCATCGCGCCTTCGTATCCGCGGTTGGCAAGTGACGAACATGGCGGAATATGGTTGGCGTTTCGTGGCAAACCCGGTAGCAATTGGCGGGTTGGCGTAGGTTCCGTGTGGTGCGAATACGTCACACGACTGGGCGAAGATGGTTGGTCCGAAGCCGCATGGATTCCACACAGTAACAATATTCTTGATAATCGTCCGAGCCTTGCTCGTAGCGGGAGCGATGGCGTCATGGTCGTGTTTTCCGGTGACGGGCGCGGTGAAATCAATCCGTTTGATTTGGAGGACGCTCATCTGCCGGGCAGCAGCGACGATGGAGACATTGGCGTAAATGCGGAACCAGCGCCGGAACGCCGTGCCGGTCGCAATCGGAGTCAGGAGGATCCAAACAATAATGTTATGTACAGTGTGATTCGCGTCGAAAGTTTCGGAGAACTCTTGGGATTGCCCACGCTCGATCCGATCGACGCCGAGGTTCCTGCCGATCCGTCAGAGTCCGTTACCGTCGAACGGGCGGACATTCAACGCATGCGAGACTATCGCGTGCAGCTTGGTGACGAGACGCTGCAGATTTGGCGAGGCGAGTTTCATCGGCACACCGAACTGTCGCCGGACGGCGGCGGCGATGGCGGGTTACTAGACATGTGGCGCTACGCGATCGACGCAGCCGGTATGGACTGGATCGGTGACGGTGATCATGACTATGGCGTTGGCCGCGAGTATTCGTGGTGGACCACACAGAAAGCCGTTACGTTGTTCACGCTGCCAAACCACTTCGTTCCCGTGTACAGTTACGAACGCAGTGTCCGGTACCCCGAGGGGCATCGCAACTGCATGTTTGCCTATCGCGGGGTTCGGTCGTTGCCTCGCTTGCCGCTCTCGTCGCCCGACGAATTCGCCCCCGCGCCTGATACAAACTTGCTGTACATGTACCTGCACTACTTCGGCGGCTTGTGTGCTTCGCATACTTCGGCGACCGACATGGGAACAGACTGGCGGAATCATGACCCCGCAGTCGAACCTTTTGTCGAGATCTATCAGGGAGATCGCAACAACTACGAACGGCCCGATTCACCTCGTTCCGCAGTGACGGAAGCCAAGTTGAAGCAATCGACACCGGACAAAGAAAGCATCGGCGGCTGGCGACCCAAAGGGTTCGTCAGTCTCGCGCTGCTAAGGGGCTATCGCCTAGCATTCCAGTCCAGCAGCGATCATATCTCGACTCACCTGAGTTATTGCAACGTGTTGGTGACCGAGCCGACTCGGCAAGGAATCCTGGATGCAGTTCGAAAACGTCGCGTTTATGGTGCAACGGACAACATCGTTGCAGATGTGCGTTGCAAAGTCGGCGATCGCGTACACTTCATGGGTGAGGAGTTTGAAGCGAGCTCGGCACCGACACTTGACATTCGACTGATCGGCGCCGAGAAGATCGGTAAGGTCACGATTATCAAGAACGACGTGGAGGTACACGTTGTCGAACCGAACGAAAAGGAAGTCCATTTCCAGTGGACTGATCCCAACCCTACCATTGGTAAGACTAGCTATTACTACGTCCGCGGCGAACAAGTGCCTGATATTGAGGGAGCCACTTCAGGCGAACTTGTCTGGGCATCGCCGATGTGGATTACGGTTAACGCACAGGGCCGATGAGATATCGCCCCTAGTTTCAATTGCACCGCGTTTCGTAACAATGATAGGCATGAAAACCTGCTAATACTTAAACGTGATGGCCTGGAGTGACTTAATGATGAAGCAGCCTCATTCAAATCGATGGATATTTTACGCGATGCATCGATCCAACTTCCTTGTGATGTGTGCGGTGGGCGCCGCACTTTATTCAGGCTGCAGTAAGCCACCGATGTCAACGTCGCAAGCCACATCGACCAGTAATACCACCGAGGCGACAACCGTGAGTGACGATTCAGCGACTATAACCGATGAACCGGAATTTGCACCGGCACCCGAAGGTAAAGTGCTGCGTCACGCAGTCTTCTTCTCATTTAAGGAAGATTCGAGTGAAGAGGACGTTCAACGTATCGTCGATGCCTTTCGCGAGTTGCCCTCGAAGATCGAAGAGATCATCGATTTTACCTGGGGAACGAACAATAGTCCGGAGGGCTTGAACGACGGCTTCACGCATTGCTTCTTGTTGACGTTCAAGGACGAGGCTGGACGGGCGGCCTATCTTCCGCATGAGGCGCATAAGGCGTTCGGTGACGTGCTGCGGGGCCACAACGACAAAGTCTTTGTCATCGACTACTGGGGTAATGCCGAGGAGGCGGCGTTGGACAAAAAGCTCAAGCACGCCGTCTTCTTTCGCTTCAAGCAGGATGCTGCTCCTGAAGACATCAAGAAGGTCGAAGAAGCTTTCGCCGCCTTGCCTTCAAAGATCGATACGATCAAAGATTTCGAATGGGGCACGAACAACAGCCCCGAGAAACATGATGCGGGCTTCACGCATTGCTTCATGGTGACGTTCGATTCGGAGGAAGGCCGGGCGACCTACTTACCGCATGAAGACCATTTGGCGTTTGTCGAAATCCTAAAGCCGGTGCTCGACGCACCTCGCGTCCTGGATTTTTGGGCCGAGAAATAGCTCGACGATGCAAAGTTAGCCGTAAAGTTGGCAGCGAACCTGTCGCTCAGGTTAAATTGAGTGCAGGGAGTGAGTCGCTGATGATATCGCCTGATGACGTTTCAACATCTCAGTCAGCTCCTGGTTCGTTGTTCATCGCGTTGCTTGTCACGATCACCGTTGGATCGGTATCTGGAGTGTTTGCTGAGGATGCTCCCAACGCGATGGAGCTCAGTCGCTTTAACGACGCCGTGCTTCCATTGCTTAAGAAGCATTGTTACGAGTGTCACAGTCACGAGGCAGGAACCGCAGAAGGTGGATTGGTTCTAGACAGTCGCGCTGGGTGGATGATTGGCGGTGACTCTGGTCCGGCGATCATTCCCGGTCAACCGGACGCAAGTCGCGTGTTCGACGCTGTGCGCTATTCCAACACAGAATTGCAAATGCCACCGGACGGCAGGTTGCCGCAGCGAGATGTCCAAGTCCTGCGTGATTGGATCGCACGCGGAGCTTTCGATCCCCGTGTCGGTGGTCCGCTGCCCGAGGCCGGCGATCATCAGCAATACGCGAGACTGAGCGATTTGTGGTCCCTGCAGCCAGTCGGAAATGTTAAGCCGCCGGCGATTGCCGATAGTACCTGGATTCGAAATGACATCGATCGATTTATTGTCGCCAAGCTCAGCGAAAACGACGTCTTGCCGAATGAAGTGGCGGATAAGTATGCGTTGCTGCGGCGAGCGACATTCGACTTGCTTGGGTTGCCCCCAACGATCGAGGAGATCGAAGAGTTCGTTGCCGACGACAGCGACGACGCCTACGAGCAAATGATCGAGCGGCTCTTGGACTCGCCACATTACGGTGAACGCTGGGGGCGTCATTGGTTGGACCTGGCTCGCTATGGCGATTCCAATGGCGGCGATATCAACTATGCACACGCGAACGCATGGCGCTATCGGGACTACGTTATTCAGGCATTTAACGACGACAAACCCTATGACGATTTCATTCGCGAACAACTAGCGGGAGATCTTCTGACAGATGGCGGCAATGCAGCACGGCGTCGCGAGTTGCTGACCGCGACGGGTTTTCTAATGCTCGGGCCAAAGATGCTTGCCGAGGTGGATACCGATAAGCTGCTTATGGATATTGTCGACGAACAGCTGGACGTCACCGGTTTGACCTTTTTGGGCATGACGTTTGGTTGTGCGCGGTGCCACGACCACAAGTTTGATCCGATCACGACGGAAGATTATTATGCGCTGGCCGGGATCTTTCGAAGTACGAAAGTTATCGATGTGTTGCGTCCATCGAACGGCGTCTCGGAATGGCTGGAGATTGATGTAACGTCCGCGGAAACGCTGACGCAGATTGAACAGTTCAGCCAGGAACGAGAACGATTACAGCGGTTGCTTGTTGACTTGGGGGCGACGACTCACAGCAACCGTCCCGCGTCAAATGCCGCTAGCAAAGCGATCGTAGTTTCTGATTTGCCCGCTTTGCGTTCGACCACCTGGGCGGCATGGGTGCGTATTCACTCACCTCAAAACCTCGGTGGCGTGATTTCTGCTTCCTACATCGGAGCGAACCAAGGGCATAGCCTGGGATTCGACAACGGAAATACGCCACGCATCGTCTGGAATCACGGATCGCAACCGCACACCATCATCGCTGCGCCACAGCCAATTTCGTTTGGTCAGTGGCATCATCTCGCGCTGACGTTCAACGCGAGTTCCGAACAGTTGCGGCTGTACGTCGATGGCCACATGGCGGCGGTTGCCTCGAATGTTGCGACGACCGAGTTCAGTACCATCGGTGTGGGACGGCGAGAGTCGTCGCAACAGTTTCAATTCGTCGGTGATGTGGATGAGGTTCAGTTATTTGATCGTGCGCTGGACGATGAGCAAATTCAAAGTCTTTCCGATCGACACACACTGCCCTTAAGTCCTCTCGTCCATTGGGAATTCGGTGACATTCAAGGTCGTACCGTCGTCGATTCCGCAGATGAGGGCTTGGATGGTCGCCTGATTGGAGTTTCTGCCAGGACAGGTGTCATCGACGATGGCGTCGAGGGGAAGGCTTTTTCGTTCAGCTTGTTCGACGAGGATGCGGTTCCTGACGCAGATCGCGATCGCAGGATCGCCACACTTAGAACACAGATTCAACAGCTTGAATCCGCGATGCCCGCCCGGGCACAAGTGATGGCAGTCGCGGAATCAACGCCGGTCGATTTGCCCGTACACATTCGCGGAAATCACCTGAATCTGGCAGAAAGGTCGATTGCGCGGAGCACTCCGCGAGTGTTCGATGTCGCGATGAACCGAGTTGAAGTGCCAGCGAACGACAATGGACGTCTCCAATTGGCCGCCTGGATTGCCGATCCAAGTAACCCGCTGACGGCGCGCGTGATGGTGAATCGTATCTGGCAGTATCACTTTGGCGAGGGTCTTGTTCGTTCGTCATCCAATTTTGGTGTACGCGGCGAATACCCTTCTCATCCGGAGTTGCTGGATTGGCTGGCGAGCGAGTTTGTTGCGAGCGGTTGGTCAATCAAGCAGATGCATCGCTTGATTATGAACGCTGCGGCCTATCAGAGGAGCAGCGACTTCAATGCTAAGGCCGTCAAGCTCGATCCGGAGAATCGTTGGCTCGCCAGGTATCCGATTCGCAGGCTGGAGGCGGAGGCGATCCGCGACTCATTGTTGGCGGTGACGAACGAATTGGATCGAACGCTTGGCGGGACACTTTTAGAGTCGTCCAACAAGAAGCGGGTCACTATGTCGCCTGACGATCCTGTTTACACCAGCACTCGACGTTCGGTCTATCTGCCCGCAATCCGGATTCGAGGATTCGAGATGTTCTCGATTTTTGATGTTTCGGAAAATGGTCAGCACGTGGCGCAACGTCCCCAAACAATGGTCGCGCAGCAAGCTCTCTTCTTGATGAACAACTCACTGGTTCTCCGGCGGGCGAACTGTTTGGCGTATATTGTGTCGCAGCAACCGGGCCCCTTTGAAGAGCGGACGAATTGGTTATATCGCGTCCTTTATGGACGACCCGCAACGGAGCAAGAAACAGCAACCCTCGAATTGGCTTTTGACGAGTTGGCCTCATCGAATGTAAGTCGCGACGGGGAACGTGCTGACCTCTGGACATGGCAACAGATCGTTCACACTTTGGTCTGCGCGAACGAGTTCATTCATATTCGGTGAATTTCACGATGAAGCCTTCAAGACGACAGCTACTAAGCCACGCCGCCGCAGGTTTTGCGATGCCTGCCCTGGCCCAGTTGATGATGAACGAGGAAGTATCGGGATCATCGGCGACGTCTTCACCACTGCCGGCGAAGATCAAACGCGTGATCTTCTTGTTCATGTACGGCGGTCCCTCGTCGATCGACACTTTTGATTACAAGCCGCAGCTTGCCCGAGATCATGGCAAGCCGCTGCCATTTGAGAAACCGCGAGTGCAGTTCCGTGACACGAAGAACCTGTTTCGGAGTCCATGGAAGTTTCGTCAATACGGAGATTCTGGGACATGGGTCAGCGAATTGTTTCCGCACGTTACCCGGCATGTTGACCGGCTGACGTTCGTGCATTCGCTGTACGGGTCGAATGCGGCGCATGGCGGAGCGTTGCTGAAGATTCATACGGGGTCCGACACGTTCGTGCGGCCGAGTATGGGAGCTTGGATCAGTTACGGGCTGGGCACTGAAAACAGCAACTTGCCGGCTTTCGTGACGATCGACCCCACCTTAAATCACGGCGGTGTACAGAATTTTGGCGCATCGTTCTTGCCAGCTCAACATCAAGGTGTCCGAGTTCATGGGAAAGTTGCGACGATTAACGATTTAGTCCCGTCATCACCGGTCGCCGTCCAGGCGAAAAAGCTCGCGCTACTAAGGCGACTCAATCGGCAGCAATTTGCCGATGCCGGTCCGGAGCTGAGTTTAGATGCGAGAATCAAATCGTTCGAACTGGCGTTTCGCCTGCAGCGAGAGGCTCCGGAGGCGATCGACCTTGGCTCAGAGTCCCAAACGACGCACGCCTTATACGGAACGGACAGTGAACGAACCGCGGCCTTTGGTCGCCAGTGTCTGCTGGCGCGACGCTTGGCCGAGCGCGGTGTGCGCTTCATTCAATGCACACACCGCGAAGGCGAAAGTATCACCTGGGACGATCATTCCAATCTGGTCAAGCATCATCCAAAGTTGGCAGAAGCCGTCGACAAACCGATTGCGGGATTGTTGACAGACCTACAGCAACGTGGGTTGTTGGAGGATACCTTAGTGATGTGGGGCGGAGAGTTTGGCCGAACGCCCACTGCCGAAGGTAACGACGGACGCGATCACAATCCGCATGGTTTCACGTGGTGGCTCGCTGGCGGCGGTCTCAAACCAGGTGTTCATTTCGGGGCGACGGATGAGTATGGCTACTATGCGGTTCAAGACCGCGTACATATTCACGACTTACACGCGACGCTGCTGTACCTGATGGGGCTGGATCATGAGCAATTGACCTATCGCTACAGCGGACGTGACTTTCGATTGACCGATGTCCACGGGCGAGTTGTCCGCGAGATTTTGAGTTGAATCATTACGCGTGGCACGATCTCCAGTTAAGCGTGACGATGCGAAGCCAGTGCAAGTGGCGCGAGGGCGGTTGTCGCTAGCGGTACAAACAACAGCGAAATGCCAAGAAAGAGTACCGGAAGCGGTATCGAAACGGCAGACGCGGTTTTATTGTATGCGGCTACAGAAGAGAGCACGTAGATCACCCAGGCACTGAACGCAAACCCAAACAAAGGTTTGACGAGATAACCTGCTGTGAGAGCCTTCCAGAGAATATAGCCAGAACCGGAAACGATCGCGATCGCTAGGATGTACCCGTACGAACCCCAAAGCAGCTGAAGCCGCCAGCCGTGATTCTCGTCCCAGGCCGCGAGTACGAGATGAAGAAATACGATGAAAAATGCGGATACGAGAGTCTTTGGATGTAAAGGTAACCAAAGGCCAAATGCCAGCAAAACGGAACTATTGCTCACGTACAGCAGCAATATGTTCACGAGGCCAGCGACCCACCAGTAAACGGATACTTGCCCCAGTTGGCTGGAAACGGTGTCACCTATTTGTACCAACGCGGGCCAGTAGCCGGCCACCATGGCATGTACTCCCAACGCCATAACCATTAGTAGCCAACCGGCCAGCGAACACGCGGCGACGACAAAGAGCTTAATAGTGATGAGTTGGTCATTGCTCATGGGACGAGTAGCGTCGAAGGCAGAATACTCCACAGTTCCTTGCTTGTGTTGCAGTCCGATTGCCCCCTCCAGGCCGCTTAACTGATAGGCGATCGGGCACAAGGCTATGGTAGCGAGTGCAAGATTCGCGGCGCCCTGCCACCCGGGATGCGCCCATAGCAAACCACTGATAACTCCAATCGCCAGCAGCGGTCCCAGCGTTGCCAATGTGAGCACTCGGAAGCCAAAACGCCGCATCTCGTACCAGCATTGGGCGGCCAGAGGGCTTGAGAACGGCCTCATCGTCGAATGCATGAGCGTCGTGGGGCGGGTCTGTCGCGAAAGCGCTGAGTGGAATCGATCTAGCCATCGATCACCATGTCGCTGACCATCGACGGCAGCAATCGCGAATAAGATTGCCACTATCGGAACTAAGATCAGCGCAGCGTACTCATACCAGACCAGTTGAAAGTATTCGAGCTTGCCGATCGCTAACAAGAGAACGTCGGGATCGTGATGGCTGTTGTGAAACAGATACATCGCGAATCCCAGTACAGCCAACAGCCCCGCGAGTGCGAGACTCTTTCCGATTCTGTTTGACGGTGCCCAAGCCGCAGCCACCAAGGTCGCGACCGCACTTGCAACGAACATCGCCGGTCCGGCGAGAGGCATCGGTGAGTCCATTAGTGCAGCGAACAGTGCCGCAGGTAGCGAGTAGCAACCAATAGCGACGACGATCGAAAACAGCATCGGCACGGTTACAAGTCGAGCTGTTGAGATAGGGCGGGTGAAGCCAAGGCGGAAGCTGAATCCGCTCTTGTTGTCTTCACTGTCGATTGCACTCAGCCAAGTCATCGAAAAGACGCTCGTGGTGACTAGCAACAGGATGACGATGCCGCGAAGGATGTTCATCTCCGGTTCGCTAACGTCGTCGGATAAAATGTAAAGCAAGAAAACGAGGCCACATTGCCAGCCGAGCCGGCACAGCAACTCCCACCGACTCGTCCGCCAGAGTTCCCACAGCATGGCCCGAAATGGAGTTCTCATGAATCAATCCTCGGTGGCGACGAACCGATTGCGGCCAACGCGTGCGACAAAGATCTCTTGCAACGAAGCATTTCGCAAATGAGCCACCTCGCCGCCCGCCGCGCGCAATGACTCGTTGATGTGGTTTGTCGAGCCGCTACAAACGAGGCTCCAGTCGCTTCCACGCTGTTCGGCAGAAATGATTCCCTCGACTGGTGGCAACTCGTGATGCAAGCCGGGGAAGCGGACTTCCCACAGCTCATGTTGCTCCTTGATGTCGTCGACATTGCCTTCCAGGACGAGTTGTCCTGAATCGATCATGAACAGATAGTCCGACATCTGTTCGACTTCGTCCAGCAGATGTGACGAGAAGAGTGCCGTGCGCCCGTCATCGGCCACAGTGCGAATGATGGCATTGAGGATATCTTTCCGCACGACCGCATCGAGCCCAGTCGAGGGCTCGTCGAGGATTAGCAGCTCGGGACGATGTGCAACTGCGGCAATCAGGCCAGCCTGCGCCCGCATTCCCTTCGACAACTCCTTGATTTTTTTTGCTGGGTCAAGGCGAAACGTCTCCAGCAAGTCATTGGCGTACGACTGGTCCCAATTTGGGTGATATGCGGCTGTATAACGCATCAGTTCGTCGATTCGCATCCACTCGGGCAAGTCACGCTCTTCGGACAAGTATCCAATCCGTTGCAGGACATCGACAGGATGTTTGACCGGGTCCATGCCGAACACTTGCACCGAGCCTTGCTTTGCTCTGAGTAGTCCCAACAAATGTTTGATCAGTGTCGTCTTGCCTTGACCGTTCGCGCCGACCAGCCCGTAGACCAATCCTGGCTGCATGTTCAGGCTCACTCCATCCAACGCCTTTGTTCGACCAAACTGACGGGCCAGTCCGGAAACTTTGACAATGTCTTCAGGCATTGCTGTTCTCCTTGGAGATTGCTTTGTCCAACACCGCCTGTCGGCTGTGAAGCAAGTCGACAACTTCTTCGAATGTGAAATTCAGTTGGCTTGCTTCGGCAAGCAATGCATCGGCACGTTGTGTCAGAATTCGTTTCTGTTCCTTACGTGCCAAAGGCGATTGGAACTCTGCGACGTAAGTGCCCGCGCCGCGTCGTTTGTAGACAATCCCCTCGGATTCCAACTGGCCATAGGCTTTGACAATTGTGTTGGGAGTTACCGTAAGCTGTTCCGCCAACGTCCTGATAGGCGGTAACTCTTCGTCTGTATCAAGCTGTCCTGATGCAATCAGGTATTTCACCTGACGGACAATTTGGCGGTAGATTGGAACGCCGTCTTGTAGCGAAATCTCGATATGCACGGTCAACTCTTAATAGTACAAGTGTTGCAATACTGTGATACACTTTTTAGGGCGTGTCAATAGGTGTGCCGTGCCAGTTATCAGAAATCTCAGTCACCAGAAAAGTGAATGGCGGCTGAGTGCGGAGCACCTTTAGGCAGAGGAGCAAAGACGCCTGGTCGGTCCAGTGATGCGAAAAAGGACGAGACTTCTGTCCTCTTCAGTTTGTCTCGCGCGTGCGGATGCTTGGAGCCAAAACCCTAACGCGGCGTGGCGTTCAAGTAGGCATTCGCCAGGGACCCGATAACGGGGGCTTCGTCTCCGCAGACGGAGAATTCAAATCGATCAAGATTTCGAAATCCGTCCAGCGCAAATTCGCGATAAGCGGCTTCGGCGGTGGTGCGATATTGCTCACGAACTTCCGGCGACAGGTCGCACACGCCGCCGCCGATCACGAGTATGTCGTAGTCGCCCAGATAGTTGGCGCTTAACAAACCGATCCCTAAGGCCCGAGCTTGATCACTAAACAACTCCAACGCGAGCGGATCGCCTTGCGATGCCAAGCCTCTTAACTGCTTTGCCTTGTCGCGAGTCGAACCGGGAGCCGAATTCAGCGGATGATCGGACCATTGATCGAGCGTTAATCGATAATCGAGTTGGTGGGTAAGAGCCGTCAATGAGACGGCGGACTCGACCGTACACTTGGCATTTCCGACAACTAGTTGCCGATCGTGCTCATATCGAAACGCGTACGGCGGAAGCAGGATGTGTCCGGCATGACCTGCGCGGCCTTCCTTTCCTCGCGTCACTTGTCCGTTCCTAACTTCGCCGCCGCCTAAGCCTGTACCAACAATTACCATCAGAAGTGAAGACAGATTGCAGGGCCGTGAGCCGTTCGACGCTACGCGATTCCACGTAACTGTCCCGGTGCGGATCGAGTACTCGCCCAACGCCGCCGCCTGTCCATCTCCAATGTAATGCACATGGACCGTCGGCGCTTGGCGGCGAAGTTCTGCCTCGAGTCGCGCGCGAAAAGGAACTTTGTTCCAGAGCTGAGGTGTAAAGTTGGGTGTGTTGAGAAGAATGCCGTCCAATGTCGCGGGGCCGGGCGTAGCCAGACTGACATCAGCCAATTGATCGATCGTCGCGCCAATTCGCTCAAGACCCGCTAAGATCTCTTCAGCGATGGACGCGATCGTTACCTCGGGGCCTTCCGCCGTCCGTGTTGTGAATTGCTCGGAAACGTCAAGGACTTCACGCTGGCTGTTACCGATCGCAATAGTGCTGGTGGTCCCACCGACGTCGACGCCTACAAAACAGCTCAAGGTAACCTCCACGCTTTTTGACACGACTATCGGACACGACTGGATTGTAGCGTTGAACGAATTGCGCGCCACCTCCTCGCGTGCTAGCCCAAAAATACGGCGGGCGACGTGGTTTTGCCTTCGCGCCCTTTCCGGCATCAAGTCAAACCCTCATGCGACTTTCTGGCCGGAACGGTCCGCGCCATATTCACAGGCTGCCGAATCGGAAAAGCTTGCCATCAGTATCTAATCGTCAATCTGTACGGAGTGTTCACGATGTATGAAATAGTCCGTCGATGACGATTGTAGGTCTTGTCGTTCGCCAAACGCTAACGGCTAAAACGGGTCAAGCTAGCAAGTAATCGCGGCATCTGCGCAGCTAACCACGCGTCTATCGGCGGAGGTCAGATCGTGGCTAATCGAAGGTCGAGTTTTATGCAGCGAGCGTCCTTTTGCGTTGGCATGGCACTGAAAGTTGTCATCGCGTTGAGTTTTTCGTCTGTTGTGCGAGGCGAGACGCCGATTCGGTTCAGCTCGGATTTTGTACAGCCGGACGATGAGGTGGTGGTCGAGGAACCAACTTTCGACCCACTGGCCGAATTGGAATCGCTTCTTGGTGAGTCAGTAATCATCCCTGGGATCGCCCCCGCAACACTAACAGAAATTGGGGCCGACCGCATTCAAGTACTGCCGCCGGGTTACGTCGTTGCGCCAATCGGGCGCAGGATTCCCGCTTCCGTTACGCGAATCGACCACGAGATGATTTGGGATTCCGGCGCGCGCCGCCTCACCGAGCTCTTTGACATCTATGTGCCCAACACACAGATCACAAAGCATCACTTTAGCTTTGAGCACATCATCACGCGTGGGCTGCTTGCCGACTTGGAAGACAAGTACCTCTATCTGGTAAATGGTAAGGTCATGAATAATCAGACAATCACGGGATCGTTCAGCGAAGTCCGCGATTTGCCTTTGTTCGGTGACTTTCATCATATTGACTTTGTCCGCGGGCCGGGCTCTGCGATGTATGGACCGGGCGCCATTTCTGGTGTGATTAGCGCCAACACACACAGTGCCATGACCTTCGAAGGGACCGATGCGACACTGAGACAGGGAGCACTCGACACATTCACTGCCTTTGAGATTCGGCACGGTCGGAAGTTCACAGATGACTCGGGTTTGTTTGTTTACTACGGGATTGCCGACTATCAGGGCGCAGATTACGACAACGCGCCGCTCAAGTTCAGTTCGTCGTTCAACACGCCCAACAGTCTGCCAAACTACACAGCGGGCCAAGCAATCACCGTTCCTGCTGGTGTATTTGGGGATGATCGCGAGTCGTGGGGCAGTCGCTCGAAGATGAAACTTCACGCACAGTATACGAACGGAAATTTTGACCTCTGGACGAGATACACGCAGGGCGGTGAAAAGGCCACTCCCACACGCGGCAGTTTTGCACTAGCGCCCTTTGGTGGCCAACCCGCCGACCTGAACTACGATACGGAAGTCAGCGCGTTTCAATTTGGTTATGCACAACTAACGGTCTTCGGGCGTTATATTTGGGAAATCAACGATTGTTGGAATATAGATTTTCGAGCAAGTTATGATTCGATGGACTTCTTCCGATACTTCGAGTCTCGCTTTGATCGGAACTCGGCGACAGTGATACCGGCTGGGCCGGCCAATCCTCAACGTGAGGAAGAATACTATGGCCGCGCGATGCTCAATTGGACGCCCACCGACAATCATGCCACTTCTTTCGGCTTTGAAGTGTCGCGCAATCACTTGGGTCTGGGCACGTGGACATTTCCAAATGATCCCGGCAATACGATCATCAACGGAACAGCTGGCCCTTGGTGGACAACCGGTTTTGGCTTCATCGGTGAACACCAATGGAAGATCAATGATTACTGGACGATGTTCCTGACCGGGCGTTGGGATGATCATACCTATACGAAAACATTGTTCTCGCCCCGTGGTGCAATTGTTTACACGCCGGACGACGTGAACACGCTGAAATTCATCGCAACGGAATCGGTGCGACGATTGCCGGAGGATGTTCTCTATGGGGACATTCTCAACAATCGCGGTCCAACAGGTGTCGAGTCGATAAAGTCATTGGAGCTGCGGTACGAACAGCAACCGGTCGACGATTGGTCTTGGGCGGTATCCAGTTTCTATCAGCAATCGGAGTTTGTGGGACTATCTGGGTTTGCAAATTCCGACCAAAAGAACTTTGCCAACGTCAATATGTGGGGTGCGGAAGTCGAGTTGGTGTACCGAACCGACAAGTCTCGCTTCATTGCGTCGCATAGCGCCACGAAGCTGATTAACTTTGATCTCGTAGATAACTTCGCGCTGCCCGCAAATTTCAATGTTGGCGACCCCAATATCTTTATTCAAAGCATCAGTGCCGCACCGTATGGGTTTGGAAACAACCTCGCCAACCAATCACCACAGCTCACGAAGTTTATTTATCACTACGACCACTGCTTTCACTGGAGTTCGGATCTGTCGCTGCGAGTCTATTGGGCACGGCCTGGCGATGAAGCGGTCGCCGCGTTTCAGGATGCCAGATTCGCCGCCCAGGGCAGCTTGAATCGAACGACGGACCCGGGATTCAAAGATTCGTTCCAGGGAAGTTTTTTCCTCAACTATGCTCTTAATTACAAATACAACGACCGAATCACCACACGCCTGGACCTCTACAATATCCTCGGTTGGTTCGATCAAGACCTGAACAAGCGGAACTTCATTCTCGAAGGCATTGGAACGTATCGAGACGAAGCCGCAGCGATTGCTGCGACGGTACGAATGACTTACTAGGCCTTTCGATGCGAATGTGCGGAAGGGGCGTGGAATCTGGCTCGACTGCCAAAACTTGAAACGGCAATTTGCGACGATTAGACTGGGATCAAAGATGCTTTTCCCATGTAATTCGAATCTCCAGTGGTCACGATGCGTCGGGAGTTTGGTTGCAGCAAGGATTGCTCTAATACTTTCTGGCAACCGTATGAAAACTGGACAACGATTGCTAGGGCTGACCGTCGTAATTGCCTTGCTTTCGACCTTGGAAAAGGAAGCTTCTGCGCAAATTAATCGAGAAGCCGAATTGAAGGGGAAAATGGTCGGTATCCTCGGCAGTTTAGTTACCTGGCCGCCTAACGCGGCACCGTCCGCGGCAAAGCCCTTAACGATCGGAGTTCTCGGGAACAATCCGTTTGTTGATGGCGGTGGCGTCGATTACTTGCAACAGAAACTCGCCGGAACCAATTCGCTCGTCCTCAAGTTCGCAGACGTAAATGCCTACAAGGACTGCCACATTTTGGTGGTCGCAGGCAATGCGGATTTGAAACAGGCGCTGGAAAAAACTGCTGGAAAACCGGTGCTCGTCGTATCGGAAGCAGCGGGGTTAGCCAAGCAAGGAGCCGCCATCAACCTCGTTTTTGATATGGTTTCCAACAAGATTCGCTTAGAGATAAATCCAGCCACTGCTCGAAATGCGGGCGTGCAGATTAACCAAGGCTTGCTTCGCAGTCCTCTCGTCGACATCGTCAATTGATCTCTCGTCACTTCAATCCACGCCGGAGACAAAGATGCGGCTGATTCGCGATCTTTCGATCCGCTACAAACTCATGCTCATATTCGTGAGTGTTGTTAGCGTGGTGCTGTTTCTGTCATTTGCGTTCATCGTCCAGCGAGACATCGAGAACACCGAGCTACAGATGGCGAACGAGTACACAGCGCTCGCCAAGATTATTGCCGTCGACGGTCCTCGTGCGATCGAATTGCTTCCGACCGAAGTCGATTTTCTCGATACCACCACTGCTGATTCGGTCGTCGCGAAGCTGCGCGTGGATAAGAGCGTGGTCGTTGCATCGCTCTATGACGACAAAGGCGTCGCTGTTGCACAATACAAAGGCTCCCAATTCGTGGGTGAAGAACTTGACCCGCCTGATATTGAGCAAGCCCGGTTTACGGAAGATGGGTTTCTGGACGTCATCGAGAGATTTGCCCTTCCTAATGCGAGCGACTCCGATGCGACAGGAAAGGTGTACTTGCGAGTTTCGACGGAACGATTGGACGCTGGCATCCGCAGCCACCTCCGGATCGCAATGATCGTGTTGGCCGTTGCCTTGTCTTTAACATTGTTGCTCTCGTTCGTCATGCAGTATTTCATCTCACGGCCAATTCTCGAACTGGTACGGACGACACAGCGCGTTTCGTCCGAGCACGAATACTCGATTCGTGCGGAAAAGTGGGCCAATGACGAACTAGGAACACTGTGCGACAGCTTTAATGCGATGTTGACGGAGATTCAGCAAAAGGAAATGGATCTTGGGCAGACCAACTCCGAGCTGGCCGATGCTCTGAAGCAGATGCAAGCGACCGTTGGACAACTTGAACAACGCGAATCGCAATTGGAACTCGCGGGTTCGCAACGCGAGAGAACGCTGGAAGGAGTTCGCAACGCCGTGCAGCAATTGACGTCGTTGAGTGTTCAATTGACCGCCACTATCAGCCAACAGAATGCCGGGGCACAGCAACAAGCAACTGCGGTCTCCGAAACGGTTGCAACCGTGGACGAAGTTGCCCAGACAGCAAAGCAATCGGCCGAGTGGGCAGACCAAGTGGCCAAAACGGCGAGGCAGACGAGCGAGGTCGGCGATCGCGGTCGCGCGGCCGTGGGTGAATCGGTGACGGCAATGGGAGAAGTACAGCTGCAAGTTGAATCGATCGCAGAAAACATTCTGACTCTCGCCGAACGAGCCCAAGCCATCGGAGAGATTACGGCTACCGTCAACGACATCGCAGAGCAGACTAACGTGCTGGCGCTTAATGCGGCCGTCGAAGCCTCCCGCGCCGGCGAACATGGCAAGGGGTTTGCTGTGGTGGCGGCGGAAGTCAAGTCGCTGGCCGAGCAATCAAAAAAGGCTACGCGGCAAGTTCGTCAGATTCTTAATGAGATCCAGCGGGCGACAAACAATGCCGTGCTTTCCACGGAGCAAGGAACAAACGCCGTGACGCAAGCGGGGGTCGTTGTCGCTCAGGCCGGAGAAACGATTAACACCCTGACCCAAACGCTGAACGAGTCATACCGATCGGCCTCCCAGATCTCGGCTTCGGCGAAGCAGCAGGCCGCAGGAGTCGAGCAGCTAAAGGTTGCCATAAACAATATCGACCGTGTGACTCAAGAGCATCTACTCGCTCTTCGCAGTATCGAGCAATCGACTCGCAATCTTCGTTCACTCGGCGACGAACTCACCCGGCTATCCGCGGACTCGAAATCGACAGACTGACCGCATGTCAGTACTGCTCGCAGAGGGATCGCAACTACTTGCCTCCTGAAGCAGACTCAAAACGGCACTCGTCGGCTCATGGCTGCAGTTTGACGGCATTGGGTGCGGCCGGAGCCGTGGACTGCTCTTTGAATGAGAAGTCCGCGAAGAGAACACGATAATCTTCGGTTTCGTTCGGTTTGTACCAGAACACAGCGACGCTCGCGTCTCCCTGTTTGACACCCTTGCCGGCATAGTGAGCGTCGGAACTCTCACCCAGCATTATTGCAAATCGAAACCCGCGGCTGATCAGCAATACTTCCTTCAGTTGTTCCGCGGTCGGACCAGTGTCTTTATCGATCCCCATTTTCACGACATAGGCTGCGGAGTACTTGCTCGCCGAGACAAGATCAACTCCCGACGGAAACTCACCGTCCGAACTCTCGCAGCAGCGACGCAACGCGATGACAAAATCTTCCTCCGTCGGCGCCGATGCATCGACATCTAACTCCATGATCTGGTAACCCTCAGGGATTTCAAGACGGAATAGTGATTCGTCGAGTTCGACGTTGAATTCATAGTTTTTCATGACGACGTCGGTCTTTGGCGGGCCAGCAAAACTCGACTCGATACGAACCGGAAATTTTGTCTCCGGATCAGCCCACACGGTCATGGGCTGGAGCGGGATCGCGAATCGAAAGCCGAGTACCTTGCGGCCGTCAACTTCCGACTCACCGAGCGGCGTCACGTTCGTGTCTGGATCGGACATTGCCTGCCGCAGAGCGTCGCGCATGGACTCGAATTGGTTCAAGTGAGTGCTGCCCTTCGCACTGTCCGGTATCTTCACCATGTTGAATACGGTGGCTCGCTTATTAACGGTGTCGAGTCCCATCACCTTCCCGGTCTGAAGATCCGAGATGTTGACAAAGCCATTGAGAAGTTCCTGTCGAAAGTGACTTGGCTCGAGGTAAAGGGCTTTCATCGCTTGGGTCGGTTGTCCTTCGACGGTGACCTCCATGTCATATTGCGCGGTGTGCGCCTTCATGATGTTCTCTACCAACTCGTCCAAGGCGAAGGCAGGCTTGCTGCTGGATTCAAACAGCCAAAACATGCAGCCGACTAGAATTGCCGCGATTGTCCAATGCGGGGCTTTGTATTTCATTAGAGTTCGTCCTAGGGACTGGAGTGCGGTGAACCGGGAACGCGGTGTGGGCCGACTCTCGAACGTCTCGATTACGCGTTGCCTGAGCGTCTCTTGCTGCTCCTTGCTGGGTGCAGTGTCGAGCGGTAGTTGCTCGAAAAGATTTTCCCAGTCGTCGTGTAAGTCGTCAGGCATTTCGATGACCTCCACCGGATGAGCCTGCAGCAGGCCGCTGCGGAGTGGTTGATTCGAGGAGGCGGTCGCGGAGTTTGTCGAGCGAGCGGCTCAACGCGACGCGAACTGTTCCTGATTTCACTTCCAGTACCTCTGCGATTTGCTCGTGTTTCAGACCGGCGAAAAAACGCAGCGAGATGATCGTCTGTTCGCGTTCGGAAAGATTGTTCAAGGCTTTGTACAAATCCTTCCACTCGACGAGTGTTTGGCTGTCCAACAGAGAAGTGCTCACAGTTGCATTGATCTTGCCCATTCGGGCCGCGGCTTCGAGCAACTCGCGACGGCGGACCGTCTGCCGCAAGTGGGCGTTGATCTCGTTGGTTGCGATACGAAACAGCCATCGACGAAAGTCCTCGACGCACAGACCCGGAAACTCGCGAATCCCGACAGCGACTTTGAGGAAGATCTCGGACGCAATGTCTTCTGCCACCGCGCGCACCACCAAACGGCGCGAGCAATACGCAAAGACGAGCGGGTAGAACTGATCAAACAACTCACCGAACGCGGTGCGGTCCGTTCGCGCGGCCTCGACCAAGTCACCCCTCGAATCAGTCGAGTGTGGCTGATGGCTATCGGTCATTCTGTGAGGATCAATGCGCGAGATCGCAAAGTGTTACAGAAAAGAAGATGACGGCAGTTGGAGATAACTTGGAGGTGGCGTTTGCGCCGAGGTTGGGAAAGGCTAAACACGAGGCTGATCACTTGGAAAGTGACGTCTACATTGGCTACTCACTTGGAAAGTGATGGCTACATATAAGATATAAGCACTTGGCGGATCACTCGGAGAGTGATGGCTACATTGATGTTCCCTAGCGAGTGGTTCGCTTCTGCGAGAATAGCCACGCATACATTTCGCGGTTTGCGTAGGTTGGTGCCCATGAGTTATGACCTACGCCGGGATACTCCGTGTACTTTGGCGCACCGCCAGCGGCTTTCAACGCGGCAATCATGTCACGAGATCGTTTCGGCTTGACGGCCGTATCGGCATCGCCGTGGAAAGCCCAGATTGGAAGATTCGCGATCGGTTGCACGGACGTTGCATCGCCCCCACCGCAAATCGGCACTGCGGCGGCAAAACGATTTGGATGACGCTGAATCGCGTCCCAAGTTCCAAACCCTCCCATCGAAAGCCCCGTGACATAAAGCCGGTCAGCATCGATCGGAAACTCGGCTTGCAAGCTGTTAATCAATTCGAGCGACAACCGCATTGGAAGAGCGGGTTCCTCTGGCATTTTGTGGGCATCCGCACTCCACGGTACATCGACCCATTGTTTGCCGCTGGGGCATTGTGGCGCGATGACAAAACATCGATATTTCGCCATAACATCGTCGCTGGCGAAGTCATTCATGCCGTGAACGAGCTGTTTTACGTTGTCATCGCCGCGCTCACCGGCGCCGTGATAGAAGATGACCAGCGGGTAGCTGTGCTGCGGGTCGTAGTCCTTGGGACGCAAGAGGCGATAAGGCAGCGAACCATGATCCGTCTCGAAGACTCTAGTTTCAAATCGTTCGTCGGCAATACCAGCTCCTTCAACCTCTGCCATCATCACTCCCGCAACACAAATTGCCAAACCAACAAACAAAAATCGAGTTTGAATCGCCATGGTGTCAATGCCTCCTGGTTAATCTTTTGACTTGGCAGATTATAGCTACCCACGCTGCGGTTGTCGCTTGACCATGCTCTGGGTCGCATCTATTGTGGACTCTGAAGATCACCTACCTTCCTGCCTCGATTCGACCTTCCCATGTTTGGCTCTTCTTTTCGCACAACATTTGTTGGACTAGCTACTTTGCTTGCGTGCGACGCAGCTGTCCGTGGACAACCACCTCAGCAACCGGTTACGGTCATTGTTGTGCCCGTCATCCAGCGTGAAGTCTCAGCCGGCCAAACCTTCGTGGGTGCGGTGGTGCCTCCCCGACGCAGCATCATTGGCAGCGCGGTCGATGGACGGGTCTCGGCTTTGTACGTTGACGCTGGCGATCCGGTGGGACCGCCGAAGGCTGATGATATGGGCACGGAACGAGGACAGCCGGTCGCGCAGCTGCTGACCGACACCATCTCGATCGAAATCGCGGCGGCACAGGCCGAGATGTTGCTGCGGAAGCACGAATTGGAGGAAATGGAAGCTGGCTCGCGTCCTGAAGAGATCGCGGAGGCGAAAGCTCGGCTGGGCGCGGCGCAGGCCGTCAAGGATTTTGCGAAAGCTCGCTATGAGCGGACGAAGGCGTTGTTCAATCAATCGAACACCGCTTCGCTCGACGAGTTAGAGCAAGCGCTGTCCGCGTCGATTGCGGCAGACCAAAATGAAGCCGCTGCGAAGGCGACGGCTGACCTTGCGCTTGCCGGCCCGCGACACGAGGAGATCCAACAGGCTCGAGCCAGATTGGCAATGGCCACGGAACATGTAAACCACTTGGAGAGCCAGAAGGCCAAGTACACGCTTCGCGCTCCCTTCGAGGGCTACGTTGTCGCGAAGCATACCGAAGTCGGCGCGTGGGTCTCGCGTGGGGACCCGGTTGCTGAGGTCATTGAAGTGGATCCCATCGAGATCGACGTCACCGTGCCAGAGGCGTACGTTGCGCACGTGCGGATTGGTGCTCATGCACAGATTCACGTCGACGCCGTTCCTGATCAGGAATTCACCGGGCGCGTGGCTCGCATCGTTCCAGACGCGGATCTTCGTTCACGCACCTTCCCCGTCAAAGTGCGCCTCGCAAATCCCAAGAATGAAGACGGATACGCTTTGAAATCCGGCATGTTGGCTCGCGTGACGCTCGCGATCGGCCCACCGACTCAAGCATTGCTCGTTCCTAAAGACTCGCTGGTCCTCGGCGGGCCGCGACCGACACTAATGGTGGTGACCGCGAATCCAGAAACGAAATCGGAGACGGTCCGACCTGTTCCCGTCCAGCTTGGTGTGACCGACGGTTCGTTGATCCAAGTAGCTGGAGAAATTTCGGCAGCGGACAGGGTGGTGGTGATCGGCAACGAACGGGTCAGACCCGGGCAGCCGATTGCTGCGAAGATGCAGTCGCCACAGTCGTCGCGTCCCGAGTGACGCATGTGGCATAGTGCCACCGAAGGTAACGATGCCGCTTTGATTTCAAACTCATTCTAACTTGTGTGGGCTTATCACTTGGACAGTGATGGCTACCGTTGTGATTGCCGTTTATGCACCCTATCGAAGCCTTCATCCGTAATCCGGTCAAAGTCACGGTCGCAGTGTTGTTGCTGGCGCTGTTCGGCGTCATCGCGCTGCTTCGTATGCCAATGCAGCTGACACCGGAGGTCCAGATCCCAACGATCAGCGTTTCCACACGCTGGCCGGGTGCCAGTCCGCAAGAGATCGAACGCGAGATCATCCAGGAGCAGGAAGAACAGCTGAAAGCGGTCGAAGGCGTGACCAAAATGTCTTCCGAGTCGATGGATTCGTCCGGCACGATCACGCTGGAGTTTCGCGTTGGCACGAACATGGAAGAGGCTTTACTTAAGGTCAACAGCCGCTTGCAACAAGTTCCCGAGTACCCCGAGGACTCAGACGAACCAGTGATTCAGACATCGAGCTCGGCAGATCGCGCGATCGCCTGGTTCATCCTGAGCGCGAGGATGCCTGACGCGGAAACGGTTCAACAGTTTATCGACCAGCATCCTGAAACGGTTGACGATCTGAAGCCCGTGATTGCTGCGCACAGCCCGGCGCTGGCCGAGTTGCGATTGCGCCGGGCGGCCGCCAAGCATGAAGTCATCAAGAACGAGTTACTTCCGCCTCCGATCGATCTGCCCGCACAGCGCAAGTTTGCCGAAGATCAAATCGAAACTCAGTTCGAGCGTGTGGACGGTGTATCCAACTCGAATGTGCTGGGTGGTCGCGACCCTGAACTGCAAGTCATCGTCGATCCACAGCGTCTCGCGGCGCGGCAAATCACAATTACCAACGTCCGCGACGCGTTGCGGGCCCAGAACAAGGACACTTCGGGCGGAGACTTCTGGGAGGGCAAACGTCGTTGGGTCGTCAGAACACTGGGCCAGTTTCGCGGGCCTGAACAAGTCGAGCAGCAAGTGTTGGCGGTTGTCGACGGTGATCCAGTGTATGTACGCGATGTCGCTGAAGTTCGCGTTGGGCAAAAGAAGCCCGACGGCTTTGTCCGGCGCTATGGCAACGAATGTATCGCGATCAATGTGATTCGCGACTCGGGCGCGAATGTCTTGCAAGTTATGAAAGGCTTACAAGAGGCGAACCAACGGCTCAACGACGGTGTGCTCAAGACTCAGGGCTTGACGCTGAACCAAGTCTATGACGAAACGGAGTATATCTACTCCGCGGTCGGGCTCGTGAATCAGAACATTATTTTGGGCGGCGCGTTGACCGTTATCATTCTGATGTTGTTCCTGCATATCGGGTCAAGGACGCTGGTCTTCGCACCGTTGCTGGCGGGGACCGCCATCGCTGCCATGGTCGTCTCGCCGTGGTTCTTCGTAGCGACGCTGGCATTGATCATCGTGGGTGGTTTTTGGTTTGCCCGTGGTGCGTTGGTGGTGAGCCTTGCAATTCCGGTTAGCATCGTCGGCACGTTTCTCGTCTTGCAGCAACTCGGTCGATCGTTGAATGTGATCAGTCTGGCGGGACTGGCGTTCGCGGTCGGAATGCTCGTCGACAATGCCGTCGTGGTATTGGAGAACATCTATCGCCACCACCAGGAAGGCGAGGGGCCCTTTGCGGCTGCGGAGCGCGCTACCAAGGAAGTTTGGGGGGCGGTTGCCGCTTCGACCCTGACGACGCTCGCAGTGTTCCTGCCTGTTCTGTTCGTTCAGGAGGAAGCCGGACAGTTGTTTCGAGACATTGCTCTGGCGATCAGCTCGGCTGTGGCGCTGTCACTTGTCGTCTCTGTTACGGTGATTCCGACAGCCGCGGCGAGACTGTTGACTCGGACAAAACTAGAATCGGCGGACGATGTGGCTGCACCGCCGCGTATGAGCTTCGTCGAACGAGTGTTGACCCGTGGCGGATCGTACTTCGTGGGTGTCGTGGTTGGAATGAACGCTTGGGTGCAAAAGAGCACGAGCGTCCGGTTGCTCGTCGTCGCGGTTTTGGTCGGGTCGTCGGTTGTCTTAAGTATCGTGCTTTGGCCCAAAGTCGAATACCTTCCCACTGGAAACCGCAATTTGATCATTTGTCTGGTTTTGCCCCCGCCCGGATACAATCTCGACCAACTTGGACTGCTCGGCAAAACTGTCGAGGACGAACTACAGCCCTATTGGGACATTGATCCCGATAGTGCCGAAGCGGCCGCGCTCGATTTTCCTGCGGTCCGCGACTTTTTCTATGTGGCCCGCGGTCGTTCCGTGTTTCTGGGGCTACGCTCAGCCGACGCCGCGCGGGTCGACGAGCTGATTCCTCTAATCACCGGCGGCGTCAATCCGAGGAATGGGGTCGCGACTCCCGGACTTCGCTCGAAACTGCCTGGCACGTTCGTCATTGCGAATAAGTCAAGTCTCTTCGAAACCGGGTTAACCGGCGGACGCAGTATCGATATCGAAATCACTGGTCCCCAACTCGAAAGACTGGTCGCACTTGGCGGAAGGATTTTCGGGCAGGTCAGTCAATTGATTCCCGGCTCACAGGTCCAGCCGATTCCCAGCCTTGACCTCTCTAATCCGGAAATGCACGTCATTCCGCGATTGCTGCAAGCCGCTGACATGGGCGTTACCGCCGTGGATCTAGGGTTTGCGACCAATGCGTTTGTCGACGGCGCGTGGGGTGGGTACTTCTATCAGGGTGGCGACAAAATCGACTTGACGATCATGGGCGATCAAGACGCTGTTAAACAGACACAAGACTTGCAAACCATTCCAATCGCAACGCCCGGTGGGCAGCTCGTTCCACTGGGAGCACTGGCGGATATCGAATACAGCAGCGGTCCGGAGCAAGTGAACCACCGCGAACGCCAACGTGCAATCACGATTCGAGTCAAGCCGCCAGAGAATGTTGCTTTGGAAGATGCCTTGGCAGCCATCACTAGCGAGGTCATCGAACCACTTGAAGCTAGTGGCGAACTCGGCTCGGAGTACACGCTCGTTTTGAGCGGTACAGCGGACAAGCTGCGTGAGACGTGGGATGCGATGCGTTGGAACTTTCTGTTGGCCTTGTTGATCACCTACTTGCTGATGGCGGCTTTGTTTGAATCCTGGCTCTACCCGTTTGTGATTATCCTCAGCGTACCGCTGGGCGCGGTTGGTGGCATCGTTGGCCTCAATCTATTGAATCTGTACTTGCTGAGGATGAGCGGCCAGACACAGACCCTCGACGTGCTAACCATGCTGGGCTTTGTGATTCTGATTGGTACGGTGGTCAACAACGCGATTCTGATTGTGCACCAGTCACTGAACCACATGCGGGAAGATGAAATGGACCCGCAGGCCGCAATCCTGGAGAGCGTGCGGACTCGCATCCGTCCGATCTTTATGACCACGTTAACTACGGTGTTTGGCCTCGCCCCCTTGGTTCTCTTTCCAGGTGCAGGTAGCGAACTTTATCGTGGCTTGGGCAGTGTTGTGCTTGGCGGTTTGATCGTGTCAACGATCTTCACTTTGTTGCTGGTTCCGACGCTCTTTAGTCTGACGATGGATGCCAAGAAGAGGCTCGTCACGTTGATTGGTTGGACGGGAGTTCGAGAAGAGTGACGCGTTGAAGTATGACGCGTGTTATCGCGTCACGAAGCTATCCCGTAAGCACAAAAGAAAGAAGGCTGGGCAACTCGTGAGCTGCCCAGCCTCTTTGGAATCGGTGTCACGCCTCGAAACACCTGATGGAATTAGTTAGAGACCGCGAAGGTTCCATTATTGGCGACAGGCATAAGTGGCAGGCCCTTGTGCCCCGACACGGATCCGTTTGACGCTTTGCCGCCAAGATACCAAGACACGCCCAGAGAAACATTCCAAATCTCTTCGGTGCCGCCAGCCGAACCGGTAGCCGATCCAGGTACATAATAGTTGCAGTTAGCGAACAAGGCGGCACGGTCGTTCAGCGGTGCCTGGGCACTGAGGCCGAGTGTCCAGGAAGAAGGCGAATCGGCGGTGCCGAGGTACAGCCACGTGTCACCACCGAATTCGTAGTTGTGATGCCAGAACGCGTTCACTTGATCTACGGCCCGGATGGTGGCGGTCGCGACCGGCGTTGCCACGTTTGCTGTGTCTTGGTGAGCGCGGGTCGTAGCCCACACGCCAAACTCGTTGCATTCGTTCCAGGCATAGCCGAACATACCGCGGACCTGCCCAAGATTCACATTGTTGTTGGCAAATGTTCCCCAACCATCGTCGTACATGTGATCGTAGACGATGGCCCAACTGATTCTATCTCCGCAACAGACGTCGCTGCGCTTGTATAGTCCAGCGGTCAGGAAGATTTGTTGTTCGACGGTGTCGTCGATTGCTCCGGGAAAGTTACCGCGACCTTTGAAGTCGTAAGCACCGTAGCTAGCACCAACTTGAGCCCGGAACGGCAAGTTGCCGAGTCCCACACCGGTATTGAAGCCAGTACGAAAGCCAAAGTTGCTTTGTACTCGCGATTGTCCGAACGCATTGCCGGCCGTCGCTGTGTCGCCGATGTTTGTCCAGGCGTCACTAGCCAAAAAGACGACCGTGTTGTCGCGCCAGTTGCCGACGCAACCATCGCCGCAGCCCTTACCCTTGCCATCACCATCTTTGCCCCCGTCTTTCCCGCCACCGGCGATGTAGTCCAGGAAGCTTACTGTGGCAACTTGGTTGTCTGAGTCTTCGACAAATGCCAGTGGCTCGACAGTCGAGGGCAGCGCGGTTTCCGCAGTGGGGCGAAGTTGCCCGTACAAGAACTCGAAAGACGCCGCATGGGAGGAGTTTGCTGCGACGAGCACAGTCACTCCCATTATGAAGAAATGAAATACAGTCTTGAGCATTGAATTCGCCTCCATGAAATTCGTTGATCGATCCGCCTACGTCGCACCCCAACTCGAATTGGCCGGTGGACGAACCCCCTGATCCGCCCAAAGGTCGGATGCGGTGTCAGTGTGGGGAAGACTGCTGTTGCGGCGACGTCGTGTCACACAACGCAACGGCTCTGACGATCCTATTGCACGTTCATCGAGTGTGGACCACCAGAACCACGCGAAAATCTCAGAGCGATGTTATCACCATCACCAGCGGCAGGGTTTAACACCCGACACGCAATGGATCGAGATCAGGCGTTAAGTTGTCCGGATTGTGCTTCGTGTACGTGTTAGATGACACGCGACGGTTTTACAAAAACCGAGTTTCAGAGACAGAAAGACAGCCGGATTATGCGGCGCGCGACGGTCGTAGCGGTTGTAACTGGCTTGCCGCTGAATAGCATTACCGGCGCTGCGAGGTAAACCAAGCCCGCCCGCCGGGCGGCCTCGTGCCTACCGGGTGGCAAGGTTCAACATGACTTGCAGGGCCAGCATGTCGGCGCGCGTCATTGCATGGCGAGTACTGCGGTTGCCCAAGCCATGGAGCAGGTTGTCGAGTACCTGTAAATGAAGTTCCATGGCATCCTGCGGCGAGATGCCGTGCGTCGTAAGAAGATCCGTAAATTGGTGCACGTCGTCAGCAAGCCTACCACTGCCCATGACGATATAGCTTTGCAAAAGCTCGTGATAGAGCGACGTGAGCAGGAGCGGAAACTGTGCCCGAACGCCGGATGACCCGTAGTCGACCAACGCTCGTCGCTCGCTAAGCAATCGTGCTACTTCTTTCCGCTCATTTTGCAACTGCCGTCGCCGCGTTTGTTTTAGCTGTTGATTCTCGGCGTCCAAGCGAACTCGTTCGATCGCTCGGGTAACGGTCCACAACAAGGCTCGCGTAGTCGCGGTCTGCAGGCAAACATACCCGTCTGCTCCCGCCTCGTAGCAGAACGCGTTCATCGCTTGCTCGCTGTTCTCACCAAGTACGACGATCGCTTGTTTGTCGCCGCCCCCACCTCGCATCGCATCGAGAAAGTCAAGTGCGTCGAGACCATCTTCGTGGCTGACAAGAACGACGTCAAAATTCTCGTCGCGGAGTCGGGCAAGACCTTCCACCATTCCGGCGGTTTCTGTGAGTATGACTTCGCACGCGGTATCCGCAGCAAACGCATCCGCCAACCAACCACTCGCACGAATCGATCCGGCGACGAACAGGGCACGGATTTGTATCGGCAAATGACCGCAAGGCGTCGCCAGACGTTTTTTCGGTCGTGATACCGAAGTCATGGCAATTCCTTCCGTGAGAGCGCACACAGCGCGCACCAAGAGCGACGATGGGGTACTTGTATACGGGCCACAATTGAGGGTCAACGCCAATCAAGCGGCTGGCCAATTGTAGGTGACGCGCATCGCGGTGCTGACCGTTTGTGTAATTTCCGGCAAGCTGACTGGCTTCGCGTGTGTCGAAAACGCACAGGCTTGACGCGCCTGTTCGGCAAGCGCGGCGTCCATCTTTGCGGACAACAAGATGCAAGGGACTGCCGCATCGACTTGCTTGACGCGGCGAATGGTTTCCAATCCGGTCAAACGCGGCATATTCATGTCGAGTAGTACGAGGTGAACCGTTTCACGCTGCACGATTTCAAAGGCTTCTTGCCCATCTTCCGCGAGCATCGTGCGAAAGCCACGCTGTTCGAACAGGCCACCCAACGTCTCGCGAAAATCGCGATCGTCGTCGGTGATCAGCATCGATGGCATGTCAAGCAACATAAGGTTTGGTACCAGGAGGCAACGGTAACGGGGACTACTTCTATCAAAGTTTGCGTTTTGATGTTAGTCAAGGTTCTGACACGTTGCATCCCCGCGTTCGGCTCGCGAAATAGGAGGATGGTGCCGGGTTGTCAGGGCAAGGCCTAACCTTATACTACCGGGAGACTTTCGGGTTTGCATCCCACCTCTTGGCTTGGCTGCCGGGGGCCAGCGACCCTCATTCACAGAGAGGATCTCGGTGGACACGAATTCTTCCTTCCTTGCTCGCCACGAGTTTCTGATCCGGCGTTTGCATTCGCTCAGTGGTTTGATTCCTGTTGGCGCTTACATGTGCGTTCACCTGGTGACAAACGCCAGCGTACTCGACAGCTCGGCGACTTTTCAGCGGGCCGTTTATCAAATCCACAGTTTGGGCAGCATTTTGCCGCTGGTGGAATGGTTGTTTATTTTCGCTCCGATTCTTTTTCATGGCATCGTTGGCGTCGTGATCATCCGCGGCGGCTTGCCGAACTATGGCAGTTACAAATACACGAGCAACCTCCGTTACACGCTGCAGCGCGCAACGGGCATGATTGCTTTTGTGTTTATCATGTGGCACGTGTTTCAAATGCATGGCTGGTTCCATTTTGATGCGTGGCTCGAAGGAGTTGCCGCTCCGCTCGGTGGTGCCCAATTCTCGCCTTATAACGCCGCCTCTTCGTTGGGGGCAGCGATGCGAGGAGTCGCCGTTCCTTTGCTATATGCGGTGGGTGTTCTCTCCTGTGTGTTTCATCTGGCGAACGGAATTTGGACGATGGGAATCACCTGGGGAGTGTGGGTCAGTGCCGCGGCTCAAAGGAGAGCAGATCTAGTCTGTGCAGCATTTGGTATCGCCCTGGCTGTTGTTGGATTGAGTGCCATAGGAGGCGCCGTTCGCATTGGTAACAACGACGCAGCCTACGAGGAGGCTGTCGAAGTCGAAGATAAAATGTGGACTGCGAAGACGGAGTCCGGTGAAATCGATCCCGAGAAAGCGCTCCATAAACGGTCACACACCAGCGATGGACACGCCTCTGCCGATTAACACAGACGACCGCTCCGCTTAAAACTTCCGAGCGGTCCTACATCAAGGTACAAATCATGGCGAAGAAACGGGTAATGATTGTCGGTGGCGGGTTGGCCGGACTGGCGGCCGCGATGAAGCTCGCTGAGCTTGGCATTGACGTCGATATGATGAGTCTCACGCCGGTCAAGCGTTCACATAGCGTTTGTGCTCAAGGAGGCATTAACGCGTGTAACGACCAGACCCGTCAACTCGGCGACAGCGAATGGAAGCATTTTGACGACACGGTCTATGGTGGCGACTTCCTGCAGCATCAGCCGCCGGTAAAGGAAATGTCCGATTGGGCGCCGAAGGTCATCGATTTGATGGACCGCTTGGGTGTCACATTTAATCGCACGATGGAAGGCTTCATCGATCGTCGGCGTTTTGGCGGGACGCTCTACAAAAGAACGGCTTTTGCTGGTGCCACGACGGGCCAACAACTTCTGTACGCGTTGGATGAACAAGTTCGGCGCTGGGAGTCCGAAGGGAAAGTCAAGAAGTACGAGTTTTGGGACTTTCTGGGACCGGTGTTGGATGAAAATGGAAACTGCCGCGGTTGTGTCGCACAGGACCTTGTATCGATGGAGATTCGGTCCTTTCCAGCGGATGCGGTGGTCCTTGCTACCGGCGGTTGCGGGCTGATCTATGGGCGTTCGACGATGTCGATGGTCTGTACCGGCAGTGCCGCAAGTCGCGCATTTCAGGTGGGTGCGAAGTATGGCAATGGCGAGTGTATTCAAGTTCACCCGACAGCCATACCGGGTGCCGACAAGTTGCGATTGATGAGCGAATCGGCTCGTGGCGAAGGTGGCCGCGTTTGGGTGCCGCGAACCCCACACGATCCACGCGATCCTAAGAGTATTCCGGAAAAAGAACGCTACTACTTCCTCGAAGAACGCTATCCTGAATACGGCAATCTCGTGCCTCGCGATATCGCCACACGAGAGATCTTCGACATCTGTGTTAATGAAGGTCTGAGCGTCGAAACCGGACGTCAGTGCGTCTATCTCGACTTGACGCACATCGAAGCGCAGGAGTTGACGCGAAAGCTGGGCGGGATTCTCGCTATCTATGAGAAATTTCAAGGCGTCGACCCGCGATTCACACCCATGAAGATTTTCCCCGCGGTTCACTACTCCATGGGCGGACTGTGGGCAGATTATGAGCGGACGGCAGCGGGCGGCCTGCAGATTGGATCGCCCGTCAATCAGGCGACGAACATTCCAAACCTCTACGCAATTGGCGAGTGTGACTACCAGTATCACGGCGCTAATCGTTTGGGTGCCAACTCACTTCTGAGCTGTATCTTTAGCGGGTTAATTGTCGCACCTGGGATCGAGAGCTTGCTTGCGTCCCAAAAGGGTGCCGCCGCTGAGTTGGATGCCTCCCTGTTTGCTCGAGAAGTTCAGAAGCATCAATCCATGCACGATGCTCTGCTCAAACGGCCCGCCGGAAACGAAAACCCCTACCTGATCCACCAGGAACTTGGCGACGTCATGACCAAGGCAGCGACCGTCGTGCGACGCAATGATCAACTCGAAGCGGCTTACGCAACGGTCATGGATCTACACGAGCGTGCTCAGAAGTGTTCTCTTTCGGATACAGGAAATTGGACGAACCAGAATGTCGTCTTTACAAAGGCGCTGCTCGATATGTTCCCGCTGGCCAAGGCGATTGTGAAGGGCGCGTTGCAGCGTGACGAATGCCGCGGCGCTCATTACAAACCTGCCTTCGAGATGCCTAGCTTGGCGAGCGAAGATCCCACAGAACGCCGGCGCGAGGCGGAACAATGGTGCGACCGCTTCGACGAGAATACAAAGAAGTGGCTCAAGTCGACGATTGCTACTTGGAACGGAAATGAGCCGGATATTACGTACGAGGACGTTGATACTTCACTGATTACTCCGCGACCGAGGCTGTATGGCTTGGTCGGCGCTGAGGAAATCGCAGAAGTATGGAAGGAGCGGCAAGCGAAAAAGCAAGCTGCTAGTGGCGAACAAGGAAACGGAGCGGCAAAAGCAGCGGTCGCCGGAGTCGCCTCTTAAATTCAAACGTGGCCGTCACGCTCCGCAGTGACGACCCTAAGTGAGTTGAGCGTGAGTATTTGTCGAGTGTGCCCACGAGGCGTCGCTCGATGTTACATTTATCACGGCGGAGCGTGATGGCTACTTACATCGCAAAGAATCTCATGGCTGATACATCGCATAACGCACAACGCACGCCGGATTCCTTCGAAGTTCGTATTCTTCGACAAGGCGGACCAGGCCAGAACAGCTACTGGGAACGCCATCGTGTAGAGCACGAACAGGACATGAACGTCATCAGCGTCCTGCAGAAGATCGCGGCAAGTTCAAAGACCGTTGATGGCAAAGCTGTCGCACCGGTGGCTTGGGACTGCAATTGTCTGGAGGAAGTGTGTGGTGCTTGCACGATGGTCGTCAACGGACGAACGCGGCAGGCCTGCACGGCTCTCGTTGATCGGCTGCTCGAAGACAATCCAAAAGAGATCGAATTGCAGCCGATGAGCAAGTTTCCGGTCCTCCGTGACTTGATGGTCGATCGGTCTCGCTTGTTCCGTTCGCTGCAGAAAGTAAAAGCGTGGGTGCCTGTTGATGGTTACTACGATATGGGTGCCGGACCAAAGCAAACCCGCGAGCAGCAGGAAGCCGCCTATCCGCTGAGCGAGTGCATGAGTTGCGGTTGCTGCCTTGAGGCTTGTCCTCAATACACGAAGGTCGAGTTGACACAGCGTGACGGCGAAAGTGACGCTGATTATCAGAAGCGAAAGAATGCCGCCTACGATAGTGCTTTTGTTGGCGCTGCTGCTATCAGCCAGGCTGTTCTATTTAATTCGCACCCGACCGGAAAGAACTCGGCTGGAGAACGGTTGGATGCTTTGATGGCAGAGGGCGGCATCCAAATCTGTGGTAATGCACAAAACTGCGTAGCGGTGTGCCCGAAAGAGATTCCTCTGACCACTTCCATCGCCAAAGCCGGTCGCCAAACGACCATGCATGCAATCAAGAAATGGTTTGATCGGTAGGGCACCAACTACTCTTGAGTTCACAACCAGCTTTGCTGCATGACGACTTAACTGATTCTAGCCGGTTTTGCGGTTTGCATTCTCGTCAACTCGCTTGGTTCTGTGTTCAAAACTCGTAAGCAAGAGCGCTTGGCGTGCTCATTGCTATTCGCATCTTGTGGACTTTCCCTGGTGCTGCAAGGTGGTGTTGCGCGTGGGTGGGCGGGGTTCATGTCAGAAGAAGGGCTAGGAATGTGTTTTCTGATTTTCGGAATACTTGGATTGCTGGGCGTCAACATCTGGATTGGAAGCCATCTCGATCCGCGATATGATTGACACAGATCTTGCCTGCTACTGACTCGTAGAGCTTTGCCAACGCGAATACTATCGGTGATTCAACTTGGCATGCACCAGCATAGCCGGCGCAGCTGGCGGCGCCGCAGTTCTAAGCTATGACAACGCCCTAGCCGCTGTGTTCGGCGACTCCGCCTTCGGATCGGTCGGTCACTTCAGGCTCTTTGTCTTTGGCACGGTCTTTGGGAAGTGTGCCTGGGACAACGACTGGCCCCGGGGAAGAGTCTTCGATGATCCGTTTCAGTTCACTGGCATCGACGGACTCGACCTCGATTAAAAGCTTCGTCAATGCCACCAATGCTTCGCGGCGAACCTCCAAGATGTGTCGCACTTTTTCGAGCGATTCGTCGATAATCCGCTTCGTCTCTTCGTCGATCTCTCGCGCGGTACGTTCGCTGTGTGAACGCAGGTTTTCTTCGCCACCCGCTGCAGCCAGAAAAGGCGATCGATTCGACTCACGATAATTCACGCGTCCGAGGCGGCTCATTCCGTATTCCATGACCATGCTGCGAGCGATGCTGGTGGCCCGTTCGAGGTCATTTTGCGCACCAGTTGAGATATCCTGGTAAATCATCTCTTCTGCCATTGTCCCGGCGAGCAGCACTTGAATCCGGCTTTCGAGCTCGGATTGAGTCATCAAAAAGCGATCACCATCGGGACGCTGCATGGTGTAGCCAAGTGCCGCAAGTCCGCGCGGAATGATCGAAACCTTGTGGACGGGATCGGTGTTCGGTAACGAGTAAGCAACCAGCGCATGGCCCGACTCGTGGTAGGCCACTCGCTGTTTTTCGTCCTCGTTCATGATCCGCTGCTTCTTTTCGAGGCCCGCGGTGACACGTTCGACACCTTCGTTAAATTCCTTCATTCCGACGGTGGCCTTGTCGTGACGTGCGCTTAACAACGCCGCTTCATTGACGAGGTTCGCGAGGTCTGCTCCGACGAATCCCGGCGTGATTCCCGCGACATCGGCCAAGTCGACTGAATCGTCGAGCTTGACGCTCTTGACGTGAACCTTCAAGATCGCTTCACGACCTCGGATATCCGGTCGATCGACTAGCACATGCCGATCAAAGCGGCCTGGTCGCAACAATGCGGGGTCCAAAGTCTCAGGACGGTTGGTGGCTGCCATGACGATTACGCCGCTGTTCGACGTAAAGCCGTCCATTTCGACAAGCAGTGCGTTTAGCGTCTGCTCTCGTTCGTCGTGACCACCTACCATTCCAGAGCCGCGACTCTTTCCCAGCGCGTCCAATTCGTCGATGAAGATGATGCATGGAGCCTTCGCTTCGGCTTGTTGGAACATGTCGCGGACGCGAGCTGCTCCGACACCGACAAACATCTCGACAAAGTCGCTACCCGACAGGCTAAAGAACGGCACGCCCGCTTCGCCCGCAACTGCCTTAGCGAGCAGAGTCTTTCCGGTGCCTGGCGGACCAACCAACAGTACACCTTTGGGAATTCGGCCACCTACTTTTTGGTACTTCTCTGCGTTCCGCAGGAAGTCGACCACTTCCTTTACTTCTTCAACAGCCTCGTCGATGCCGGCGGCGTCGTCAAACGTAAGTCCGAGATCCTCTTGGGCGTATAGCTTGCCGCGACTGCGACCGAACGACATCGGTGAACCGGCTCCACCTAATCTCCGCATCATGACGACGAAGAAGACGATCACCATTCCAGTGAGCACAAACAACAGTCCGTGTGTTTTCCAGATGCTGGGTTCGGCATCAAAGCTGTGTGTGATGTTGCTGGTGTTCAGCATGTTCCGCAGTTCGTCGATCGTCCCTTCACTGGGGACGATATTCGTTCGAAAAGTTCGCTCGACGGGTTTAGAATCTGTTGGAGTGGGAGTGATGCGTTGGTAATCGACTTTACCGGTGACGGTGCGATCGGAAATCGTGACGTCCCGCAAATTGCTAAAACGGTCACGAATCAGCGCTCCGTTAGCGCCCTTACTTTGCACTACGATATCGCCTCGCATGCCTTCTTCGAGCGGGCCGTACTTCTTGGTGTGCTTGCTGTTCTGGATCAACTCAACCAGGTCCGGATAGTCGATCACAGGTACATTCAGGTTGGCGACGTACAACGCTACGAGAGTGATCCCGAGCACGGCAATCGCCATATACCACAGAAAATTCTGCCCCCCTGTTGGGCCTCTTCCGTCGTTTGATCTTCGGCTTGGGCCTTCATCCTGGCTCATCTAGCGTTACTCCACGTTACCCGTGACTTAGTGCTTGGTATGTCGTAAGTTTGCAATTATACACCCCGTCGGGGCGACGATCCGTCTTGTCGCTGGATGTACCCGGAAATAGAATGCCCTGTCATCGCCGAAGTCCCAGCAGCACAATACCTTAGCCGTTTTATGGTTACATACACAAGGTCGTTCGTGTGTGGCAAAAGACTTTCGAAGTCTCCAAAACTCTGAAAGTCTGGTCTCAACTGAAGGTCAATTTCGTTTCAATGAGCGACCGTGTCCGTAATATCGCGATTCTCGGATCAACCGGAAGCATTGGGCGAAGTACGCTCGATGTCGTCGCCGCGTCTCCAGAACGGTTTCGTGTTATTGGTCTCACCGCAAGATCACGGCTCGCACAACTCTGCGATCAGGCCAATCAGTTCCGTCCACATTGGATTGTCGCCGCAGATGCCGCGCACGCAAGTGGTTTTGAATGGTCGGAGAAGCCTTCTGGGGCCGAATTGCTGCTTGGGACGGACGGTATCCGATCGCTAGTGTCGCGCGCGGAAGTCGATATCGTCGTTGCGGCGATTGTCGGCAGCGCGGGACTGACGGGCACCTGGGCTGCGCTGGAAGCGGGGAAGACCGTTGCGCTCGCTAACAAAGAGACGCTTGTGATGGCAGGGCGGCAAGTGATGCGATTGGCCGAAGACCGCGGTGCCAAGATCTTGCCCGTGGATAGCGAACACAGTGCCGTGTTCCAAGCGATGGAAGCCGGTCGGCGTCGAGATGTAAAACGCGTTATTTTGACAGCTAGCGGCGGACCGTTTCGGCGGCACACATCCGCCCAACTCGCTCAAGTCTCTGTCGACGAGGCCCTAGCGCACCCCACGTGGGAGATGGGACCAAAAATCACCGTTGACTCTGCCACAATGATGAACAAAGCGCTTGAGATTATTGAAGCTCGCTGGCTGTTTAATTTGGAACCGGACCAGATCGACGTTGTCGTCCACCCGCAGTCGATCGTTCACTCGTTTGTTGAGTTTTGCGATGGATCGGTTTTGGCTCAACTTAGCCCGCCAGACATGAAGCTGCCTATTCAGTATGCTTTGACGTACCCAGAACGCTGCGAATGCCCATCGCCAAAGCTGGATTTGGCGGCGGCGATGAGACTAGAATTCGAGCCACCGGACCTCGATCGCTTTCCAGCAATCGGTTTGGGACACGAAGTTGCCCGCGTTGGCGGGACGGCAGGTGCCGTTCTTAACGCGGCGAATGAGGCCGCCGTTGGCGGTTTCCTGGAAGGTCATTTGTCATTCACAGAGATCGTGCCTGCGTGTCGATCTGTACTGGATAACCATCATTTCGACGACAATCCGACATTGGAAAGATTGATCGAGCTCGACGCATGGGCTCGTGAGGAGGTTACACGGTGGGTTTGTACTTAATTGCGTTCAACATCCAGGCGTTCAGCGATCGTGCCTGGCAGATCGGCAGCGTCGCGGCTGGTCTAGGGTTCGTGATCTTCGTTCATGAGCTGGGACACTTCCTCGTCGCCAAGTGGTTCGGTGTGAAGTGCGAAAAGTTCTACGTCGGTTTCGATGTCCCGATAAAAATCTTCGGTTTTCAATTGCCCTCGAAGCTTTGCCACTTCCAATGGGGTGAGACTGAGTACGGTGTTGGAATCATCCCGCTGGGCGGTTACGTGAAAATGCTCGGCCAAGATGATGATCCCCGAGCGGCCCAGGCGGAAATGGAACGAATTCGAGTGAAGAAGGTCAAGGATGACCCGACAGCGAGCGGCGAGAGTGACCACAATACTTCTCACGACGCGCCGCAAACAACTTCTGTCAGTGCTGACCCGGGTGGTCGGAGCGATGAAGAATACGAGCTCGATCCTCGAAGCTTTCCTGCCAAGTCGGTGCCCCAGCGGATGGGAATCATCTCCGCGGGGGTGATCATGAACTTGGTCTTTGCCGTTGTTTTCGCTTCCTTCGCATTTCGCGCAGGTGTGCCGTATACGCCGTGCGAGGTGGGCGGTGTGGTACCTGGCAGCCCAGCCTGGATGAACGGTATTGAGCCCGCAAGCCGGATCGTACAAGTGGGTGACCGCGAACAGCGAAAGTCGTTCTTGCGGTTTACTTGGGATCTGAGCAACGGCGTCAACATGGTTGATGATGGAGAAGCCTTGCGCATCGTTACCCAGGATGCCGCTGGCAAAGAGCACTCCTACAGCATTGTTCCTAGCACGATCAATATCCCGGGGCAGAAACGCCGCCTACTTGGTATCGCACCGGCGCAGACTTGCACGCTCGCTCCCGAGAAGCCGACCTTCACTGGCAGCGCGGCTGCTTCGGCTTCGCCAGAGCTGAAGAGCGGCGACACAATCACAGCAGTCAACGGAACCGCCGTTCATAATGCCTATGAGTTGAACAAAATGCTGGCTCGTGACTTCGACAAGTCGCTCACGCTTTCGATCGAGCGTTCGGAACAGTCGAGCGGCGATGACACGAACAAGACGACGCTTGATGTGACGATAGAACCGAATCGCATTCGCGGCCTCGGGCTGGTGATGAAAGCTGGCCCGATTGTTGGCATTCGTCCTGGCTCGCCGGCCGAGGCTGCCGGATTTCAGGCGGGGGACCTTATCGAAACCATCGCGGGCCAGCCGCTCGGTGATCCCATGTCACTGCCGACGCAACTACGGCCCTATCACGAACAGGAAATTGAGATTCAAGTTCGTCGCAAGGAAGAACCGGTAACGCTTCGCGTAACGCCGCGAACACCCACGGAGTTCGATTGGACTTTCTCCGAGAATTCTCCGATGGCATCAGTCGCCTTGGGCCTGGCGTTTCAAATCGACCGTGAAGTTCAATCGGTAATCGAAGGCAGTCCCGCGGATCAGGCAGGCATCCAAGCGGGTGATGTCGCGGTCGCATTCAAAGCGCTGTACGACAACCCGAAGGACCGCGCCGAACGCAGCGCGAATAATGAACAGCCACTGAAGCTTGATGACACGAACGTCGCCTGGACCGCCGTCTTCAATGCCTGTCAATACCTTCCCGAAGAGGTGTCGTTGAATCTGTCTGTGCAACGGGGCGGTCAGCTGCAGGACTTTAAGCTCAAGCCGATACCGACGGACGATTTGAATCCGGATCGCGGCTTGCGGTTGACGATGAAGTCTGAAACTTATGTCGCGCAAACTTGGAGCGAAGCCGTGTCGCTGGGTGCTGGACGCACTTGGGAAGACGCCAATCGTGTAGTGCTGTTTTTGAAGAAACTTGTTACCGGACGCATCGCGCTGACCAATGTCGGCGGGCCGCTCGTGATCGCTGCGGTTGCCGGTTCCGAAGCTTCGGAAGGCTTGCCACGCTTGTTGATCTTTCTAACTTTCCTGAGCGCGAATCTGGCGGTCGTCAACTTCATGCCGATCCCTGCCCTCGACGGCGGACACTTTATCTTCTTGCTGTGGGAGGGCATCTCTGGCAAGCCTGTTAATGAACGTGTGCAAATTGCGTTGACGTTAGCAGGTGTCGGTTGTCTGTTGTGCTTGATGATCTTTGTCGTTGGGTTGGACATCAATCGACTCTTCTTTTAAACCGCCGAGTGGCAACGAACTTGAAATCCGTTCGTGCGGTCGTATTCGACGCAGTCGGCACGCTGATCCATCCCGATCCGCCAGTCTCCGTTGCATATAAAGAACTCGGTTTTCAACACGGTTCGCAACTGACGAGAGAGGACATCGCGCGAAACTTTCACCGCGTGTTGCTGGCCTTCTCGCACCAGACAACGACCGACGAGGAGATTGAACTTCAGCGTTGGAGGCAAATAGTGGCTGGAGTGTTCAGTGACCTCGAAGATACAGATCGATTGTTTTGTGAATTATGGGACCACTTTGCCCGGCCTGCGAGCTGGTCCGTCAATGAAGACGCTGCGGCTGCTCTCGCGGACCTCAAACTGCGCGGGTACCAAACTGCGATCGGTTCGAATTTCGATAATCGACTGTTGGCGATCGTGCCTAAGTTGCCTCCATTGAATCAGGTCCAAGAGATCTTCGTCTCCTCGCAGGTAGGATTCGCCAAGCCTGCGGTCCAATTTTTTCGGGCAATCGAAGTTGAATTGAATCTGTTCCCCGATGAACTTTTGATGGTCGGCGATGACCCGGCCAATGATATCGCCGGCGCAGCGGAGGCAGGTTGGCACAGCTTGCTGTTGAATCGCGAGCATTCTGCGAGTGTCCCGGACAGCATTCGCTCTCTTCGCGAAATTGCTTCGCGATTGCCGTGACTCGCGATTGGTGAATCAGGACGCTAGAATCGAGTCGCGAGACCGTTCCGCAGTAGAATCACACTGGAGCTGTGAAACTTGATTCGAATTCCACCTCTTACCTTCGTGATTTGCTTCGCCTTACTTGCAACTTTGGTATCGACCGGCATTGCTCAACCACATTGGCTGAGTTGCCGCTCGACGACAGGCGGCGTGGGTGCGGGCTGCTTTCGCCAGACCGTCTCAGTGGAACAACCCGTTATCTCCGCGACGCTTCGAGGCTGCGGTGACGGGACGTTCGTCGAGATCTTCGTTGGTGGCAAACTAATTGCCGAACTCGAACCCTACGACCCCGTATTGCAAGTCGAAGTGACTGAGTTGTGTCGGCAAGGGCGTCTTGCGATTGCGATGCAACTTCGCGACTGTCCCCCGCTGCGTTGTGCTGGTTTCGTCCAGCTCGACCTCAAATTCGCTGACGGGACCAATCGCAAAATCGTGACCGATGAAGGGTGGCTCTGCAGGACGACATCGGTGGCGGGGTGGGTTGAAAATGAGTTTGAAGATTCCGATTGGCAGGCACCATCGCTGCTTGGCAGAGTGGACGACCGATTGCTGACCCCGCCTGAACTGAGCACCGATATCGATGTTGCCGAAAACTATGACCAGTGGAAGCAAGCCATAGGAGTTCGCGAAGGGACAGACCCTGCTTCATTTCAGTTACCCCAAGGGTATGAGATTGAATTACTGCGATCGGCGCAGGAGGACGAAGACTCGTGGATCTCGTTGGTTACAGATGCCTCAGGACGACTGGTCATTGGCAAAGAGAAAGCTGGCCTGCTCCGGCTGACGCTGAACGCGGCAGGGGACGTTGAACTTGTCGAGACGATCAACGACACGATGAAGGAGTGCCGGGGACTACTGTTTGTCGGCGACGATCTCTATGTGAATGCCAACAACTCGAAGGGTCTTTATCGCTTGCCGATGCTCGACAACAGTAAGTTCGGCGATCCCGAGTTGGTCTATGAGTCCAGCGGTGGCGTCGGGCACGGACGCAACGATCTGACGCTGGGGCCCGACGGCAAGATTTACAGCATTCAGGGTGACTCAGTTGATTTGCCCACCGATGCTCGGGACTACACGTCGCCCTACCGTGATTCGCGACACGGTATCAAGACAAGTGAAGGGCATGTGCTGCGAGTCGACTCGAAAAGCAAAGCTATCGAATTGCTAACCAGCGGATTGCGGAACCCGTTCGGGATCGCGTTTAATGCTCGCGGCGATTGTTTTACCTACGACGCGGATGCCGAGTACGACATGGGGGCTCCGTGGTATCGACCGACTCGCGTTAATCACCTGGCGATTGGCGGTGATTTTGGCTGGCGAGGTGTCACGAAGCAGTGGCCGCCGTATTATCCGGACCATCCCGATAACGCGGTCCCAGGATTTAACATTGGCAAAGGGTCGCCAACTGCCGTGAAGTTTGGTACTCGCAGTGGTTTTCCTACTCGGTACCGCGAGGCGTTGTTCGTGCTGGACTGGACATATGGTCGCGTCATTGCGGTTCACGCTATCCCTAGGGGTAGCAGCTATTTGATGATGGCTGAGACGTTTCTGCAGGGTCGGCCACTTAACGTCACCGACCTCGACTTTAGTCCGGACGGTTCGATGTATCTGATCACTGGCGGTCGTGCCACGCAGTCTGCCTTGTACCGGATTCGTTACACGGGCATCGAACTGCCGACCAGGTCGCTCTCTGAACAACAGCAGTATCGCCGAGCGAACGCCGATGCCGCGCATGCCGAGCGACGTCGTCTTGAGGCTGAACTCACGGCGGGCGCGAGTGGATTCAATTCACAACTTGGCAGCGACGATCCCTGGATTCGCGCGGCTGCCAGGAACTTGCTGGAACAGGCAGATGTGTCCGAGTGGAAACAGTCCGCCCTGTCTGAGACGAATGAGAAAATTGCCTTGTCGGCGCTGTTGTCGTTAGCCCGCAGCGGCGATAGATCCTCTCGAGCGAAGATCATCGAGCGGATTTGTGAACTGGATTGGCCCGAGTTAAGCCGATCGTGGCGCGAAACCGCGGTTTACACTGTGGCTCTTTGCACTCGGCATTGGGAACCACCAACTAAGCTGAAGAAGAAGTTGATCGCAAAGTTGGAAAACACCTACCCCGACCGAGAGTATTCGGTCAATCAAATCGCGAGTGAACTGTTGGTACGACTAGACTCGCGGAACGTCGTCGCGACGACGATCGATCTGGCCACGCGTACGACTGCGCAGGCCGAACAGATGCACTTTTTGTTTGTTCTACGAAATGCTCAACTCGGTTGGACGCCAGCGTATCGAAGGACTTACTTTCATTTGCTGGCGGGAACAAGGGACTACGTTGGAGGGCAGGGCATGACCGACTTCGTCACCAAAATCCGCGACGAGGCGATTGAATCACTAGGTTCCGATGTTCGCGAGACCCTGATGGATGTGATACGCCTCAGCGACCCTGTTGACGAGCGCGTGCCGCTGGTCACGGTTCGGCGACCAATCGTGGCAGAGTGGACACTCGAAACTTTGACTGCTGCGCTCGGACAAGTTGACTCGCAAAGTGACATCGCGCGAGGCAAAAGAGTGTTCGCCGAGGCGTCTTGTGTACACTGTCATCGCGTTGGCGGTTACGGTCGCTTAGTTGGTCCTGATCTTACGAATGTCAGCCGGCGTTTCAATCAACACGATTTGCTGACTTCAATGATCGAGCCCTCGAAAGTGATTCCGGAAAAGTACCAGTCGATTCAAGTTGTCACCAAGAACGGTCGTGTGTTCGTCGGGATCATCGCACTTGGAGGAGACTATCGCTCGACAAAGTTGCGTCTATCTACCAACGCCCTCGATCCGTATGCCATTACCGAAATTGAGAAACAGGAGATCGACCAGCTTGAACCATCACACACTTCATGGATGCCGAACGGGTTGCTCAACACGTTCACCGCAGAGGATGTCGCAGATCTTCTCGCGTACCTGAGGAGTGGCGGTTAGCAGGCCTCCGCCGGTCAGCGAACGATTGCATTCGCTGACCGAGCGTTGGCATCGAACGCCTGGGGTCAGCGCGTAATCCCTGCGGCAAGACCAAATCCGACCAGTGTTACGGTCTCTTCACCAAATTCGACGGGTGCGTCGAGATGTTGGCCTTCGAGCATTCCGCGTACGAACGTCTTCCCAAATTGGGTCTCTTTGTTCCACTCGAGGCCCAACTGAATTTCGGAAATTGCGAAACCACCATACTCGCCAAAGTCCTCGATGCCAACGACATACGATTCGCGAATGAGCCCGTACCCGGTAAGGTTGCGCCAAGAACCCGTTCGAACTAATGCGCTGATTACCGGTCCCCACGATTCGTCATAGCCCAAACCAACTTCCTCTTGTAGTGTGGCAAAGCGGACACCGCCAGCTAACTCGCCGGTCCAGTTGCAACCCAGTTGGAAACGGCCACTGTACTCAGCGTCCCAGCACTGATAGTCAAATATGCCTTGGCCGGTCACATCCGGATTGCGATACTCGAAATACCGTAGGCGAACACCGCGTCCGTTGTTGTTGGTGTATCCAAGTTGATACCGCGAACCGGATTGGAACCCGTTGTCAGGGCTGTCTGCATCAGAGTCACCGGCACGGAGCCAGACGATTTCGCCCATAAAGTTCACACCAGCACAGGGATGGCACCAATCATCGCACACGGCGGGCCCTTTCCCCGATTTGAGACTTTCAAGGCCGTAACTTTCGAGCGAGGCGAGACGTGTTTGGAGCTGACTGATTTGTTCTTGTTGCTCCTCGATGACACTCCGTTGACTTGCGAATGCAGCCTCAAAGTCGCTGTATCCGGTAAAGTTGAATTGGTTTTCTTGAGCCGTCACCGAAGTCATCGTCAGAATCAGGACACTGTATGCGAAGAACAATCGTTTCATTTTGAGATCCTTCCATGAATACAACCGCAACGGAATATCCATCTTCTATCGGTGAATCCAGATGTACAAATTGGTTCGACTAGTACCGGAAATTCCAAATCGTTCGGGTGAGATCCGGTTATTAGGTTTAACCCAATTATCAGGGTGGTGAGGGTTTCGCCGCCATCGTCACCCACTTGTGGTTTGCTCTTTTGAACCGAATGATTCGAGTTGCATCGGTTTGTTTTCCGAACGAGCGTAGGTCCTGGGGCGATCTCGCTGCACCGAGCGATGGCGTTTAGACAGACTGCCTGCGCTACAGTCTGGATGTTGAAGTGTGCGTTAGTTTCGCGAGTGACAAGACGTCTGTTGACCGAATTCTGGAAAACCTCTCAGGGATTCAGCGACCTTCTCCGCTTCCCGCCAAAAACTTGGCGATTGCCGCGGGGAGCGGTGATTCAAACAACATCGCTTTGCCCGAAACGGGATGCTCGAAGCCGAGAGTTCCGGCATGCAGTGCAATTCGCTTGCGAATCCAACGTGGGTGTGTTGCCAGTTCCTTGCCATAGCGAGGATCGCCGAGAACAGGATGCTGAGCGTGTGCAAATTGAACGCGGATCTGATTCCGATTGCCCGTTTCCAAAGTCGCCTCGATCAGAGTCGTGTCTGCCATTCGCCGGACCACGCGATAATGCGTGATTGCCAATTCTGTATTGGACGATTTCCCCGTTACGTATCGATCGAGATTCTTACCCGTCGCGAGATGACAACAAAACGTACCCTCTTCGTCGGCCATGACACCGGCGACGATCGCCGTATAGACTCGTTGCGGTTTCCGTTGCTTGAACTGTTCGATTAACTGTGTGGCGACGTGTTCTGCCTTGCCAAAGACGACTAGCCCGCTGACGTCGCGGTCCAACCGATGCACGAGCCAAGCCCTTCGTTTGCTGCGGGAGTGATTCAAGTAGATCGAGACACGTTCCATGAGTGTATTGACGTCATCTCGATCCGTCGGCACCGTCAACGTACCTGCGGATTTATCCACGACAATCAAATGGTCATCCTCGTAGTTGATGGTAAATGTCCGATCATCCCAGCCTTTCTTCTTCTCGCGATATCGCTGTTGCGGATCGAAGCGGAGCGCCACGACATCCCCGGCAACCACAGGATCGGCGGAGTTTTCGCAAGGCAATCCGTTGATCGTAACGCATCCGTGGTCGACCATTCCTCGCGCTTGGCTGCGTGACGAACCGGATAGCTCGCGAATCACAATGTCAACGCGGCCAGCTTGCGGTTCTGCGACGGTCGTTGAGAGGGTCGTCAATGCCATAGTGTTCAAGTACTCTGACTGAGAAGTGAGTTTGGGATCGCCAAGCAGAACGGACGCCTCGTTCGTACCAGAGGTGACGGACGAGGTCACCGCCCTAAGCCGGCTTCGCCGCGGGAGAGGGTTCGTGCTCCGATTGTCTCAGTTGTCCGACGTTCGTGCTAGGACGGCGAGTTTGTGACACTATAATGGTGACGTTTTGACGACCAGTGCCATTTGCGAGACTTGATGCCATGAAAACTATTCTCACTTGCTTGCTGCTTTCTTTTAGCATTCCTACGTTTGCCGCAGAACGGCCCAATATCTTGGTCATCCTTTGTGATGATATTGGGGCTCACGAACTGGGGCTGTATGGTCATCCAAAACATCGCACACCGACGCTGGACGAATTGGGTCGCACCGGAATCTGGTTCACGACGGGATACTCGACCCCGATATGTCACCCGACACGTTTCGAAATCATGACCGGCCAGTACGGTCATCACAACGGTGTCTACCAATTTCCTGGCCGGCCTGGTGGACCTACTGCGGATACGGGGGTGGATGACATCTCTAGCCACTTGACTTTTGGAAAAATCTTCAAGCAGGCGGGCTACGTCACCGCACACGCGGGCAAATGGCAGCTATCAGGAAAGCATCCAACCTTGATTCGCGAATGCGGCTTCGACGAGTATTGCATGTGGGCCTACAAACACAATCTTCCTGCTGGCGTTGAGCACAATGGCGGCTGGGAAGGCAAACCAGGTGTGAAGACGGCACGTTACTGGCATCCATCAATCGTCCAGAATGGCAAGTATGTCGATACGGATGAAGACAGCTATGGCCCGGACATTTTTTCGGATTTCATTCTGGATTTCATATCTCGCAGCGAAAACAACCCTTTCTTTGTCTACTATCCGATGGCGCTCACACACGGTCCTTTCTTCAGCACTCCGGATACGACGAAGACCTTGGAGGACCGCTTCAAGCAAGATAAGAACAACTGGCAAGCAAATGTCGAGTACACGGACAAGATCGTGGGCAAATTGCTGGCGGGCCTGGAGCAACTCGGCAAACGCGAGAATACGCTGGTGATCTTTGTCGGAGACAACGGTACCGGCGGCGATGGCAAAGCCCAAACGACCGAAAAGGGTGCAAGAGTGCCCTTTATCGTCAACGGCCCCGGACTTGTGAAGCCGCAGGGTGAGTCGCGCGAACTGGTTGATCTGTCCGATATCGTGCCCACGATTTGTGAAGTCGCGGGTATCGTATTGCCCAAGGACCACATCATTGACGGAGTTTCGATTGCTCCTTACCTGCGTGGCGAGACGAAGCCCTTGCGGGAATGGATTTACGCCTATTTGGGCACGCAGCGAGTTGTGCGTACCAAGCGTTGGTTGCTCGAGAACAACTCGATGACAGAGTTTGGACAACTGTATGATTGTGGCGATTCAAGAAACGGTAAAGGATACACGAACGTCACGAAGTCAGATGATCCTGATGCGATTGCCGCGAGAGAATTGATGCGAGAGATACTGGCAGACAAGCCGGTACCAGTGATAAACGCCAAAGAAAAGAAGAAGGCGAAGAAGGAACAGTGACTCGTGCTAACCAAGTTCATTGCCTCGCCGCGCGCGACTTTGAACTGTGACGCGCGGTGAAGACTGTGAGCAATGTCGATTGCGGTTGTCGTGGTGCGAGATAGCTCTCTGAGAATCCGTCTCTCATGCTTGACGAGTGTGCTCCCGCACGAGTTGTACGCATGGAGTGCTGCCACCCGTGGCGTGCCCGATTGGCTTAACTTTTCTCTCAGTTGGATAATACTTGGTAAAGCGTTACATGCTCCGTATGAGTCGCCAAGTGTTCGGGAACTAGCGAGCGGGCGTCATACTGATTTAGCAAAACCAAATCGCTAGGCACGTAATCGTAAACGGCGATTGGGTCGAGACGCGTTGTGTAGTGAGCTAGCTCGTCCTGAAACCCGGTTGTTCTCTCAGCGTGTGGTCCCGTAACCAAAAAGACCGGAATCGATGCATCTTGTGTGGGTCTCGCGATAAAACTCAGGTCGCCTGCCGGCCCAAAGACTTGCGTGCCGATAGCATTTAGCTGAAAGAAGAGTCCTGGCTCACCGTAGACAATCACAATCGCTTCGTCACGGTTGCCCCGAGTTCCCTCGGTACGCTTACCCACTTCGGCAAGAATTTGCTGCGATACCGGGAGCCAGCCGGTTCTAGACTGCCATGCGGGAAAGCCGCGTTTGGCGAGATATGGCAGCGCGACTCCCAGCATGAGGATCACCGCGGCTAACGCGATCCGCCAACCTTTCGTGACGTACGGTTTGTCGCTCCGGATGAAATTACTATTCGATAGACGCACGATTGCCGCGCCCGCCCCGATCCAGACCGCGCACAACCACGGCAATGTCAGTCGTGGGTAGGGATGATACAGCGGAGTCGCTACGAACAGACCAACAATCCACGCGGCCAAGAGGTACAAAGCCAAGCTGTCGGAATCGCTGTCCAACTCGCTTTGGCGAAATCGTCGCAAGATTTCGCCACCGATCATCCACGCAGCCAACAATAGCATGACGAGTGCAGCACCGAGCCAAGCAAATAAAACGCAGAACCCGATGCCGATCGTCAATAAACGGAAGAATTGCCTGCGATCACAGTTATGCATCGAAGCTATGACCAAGGCGGCAGCCGCCCCTGATGAAATCGTAGCCCAGCCGTCGAAGTGCGAAAGATTTGCGTACTGCTGCGCCAGGCTCCGCGCCCATCCAGAGAATCCAACTATGTAGGTGCGATGGTTTGCCGCAACTTCTCCGTATCCGCCGTAGGATTGCAATTCGCGAAGATATGGACTCCAGGCCGCCATTGCGATCGCCGCAACTCCAAGCCAGAGAAGCCCGAGTCGAACGAATTGACGGCGACAACGGACATCGACGGCGAACCCAATTACCAATCCGCCGAACCCGACAGCCAGGGGCAGCCAACCGTTGTACTTCGTCCACCAACAAAGTCCCGTCAACAATCCCGACAATCCAAGTGCCGCGTAACTACCCGTCGAGAGGGTACGCTTCATCATCCAAATGCTGGCCACGAAGAACAGCAACATCATCGCTTCGGTCAACGCGGTCCTCGAATACAAGGCATGAAAGTCACTTAGCGACGTAATCGCGAGCGTCGTTAGCCCCGTCTCCGGGCCGAACCATTCTCGCGCCATGCGCCAGATTACGACCAGCGTCAGACACCCTGCAAGAAGGCTTGGCAAGAGCGGAGCTAGTGAGTCGTGTTCGTGCGACGCGGGTTCGCCCATCCGATCGAAGATCATTGACCATTCGATCAAGCTGGGAAGCAGGGGCGGCGCGTACAACCGTCGCATCGGATATTGATATCCCGCTTCTGGACCGAACCAAATGTTGGAAGCGTACACACCTTCATCGAAGTGCTCGACCGCCATTCGCGACGGGAATGCGAATCGCATTCCCACACCCAGAACGAGCAGTATGGCTATGAGACATAGCTCGCGCCGCGTCAGTGAAGCCGCGGCGCCTGCGGCTGTTAGTACGTTTAGGGCAGAAGTCGGAGCCGCCCGGTTCGGTGATCCTCGCTTCGATCTTGACATCACCATGTCATACGCGATTCGAGGCGATTCGGAAACGTGGCTTCAGCCGTTCCAGTGATAGCGGAAGTCACTGAGATTCTAGTCGATCGCAACCTTAAGTCGCCGCCTCGACCACTTCGCCAAGTTCCAGCAGTGTCGTGAACGAGTAGATTCCCGTGTCGTGTCCGTCACTGAAGTTGATCGAGTAGGCATAGTTCCCGACCGGCTTCATCCCCAGGATTCTCAGGGGCGCGGCCTCTTCAGCTTTGAGGACGGGCAATAGCGGCGAAGGTGCCTTGCGTTTTTCGCGGCAAGTTGCGCAGGGACAACTCTTTCTCAATTCGCCAAAAGTATAACGACGGCGGTGACCGTCACTCCACCCGATCAGCAGATGTGTTTCGTCGAGGAGTTCTAGTTTGGTCGGCAAGATGGGTGTCATAGTGCGTTCAGCGCCAAGAGCAAACGATCAATTTCGTCTTCAGTGTTGTAATGCACTAGCCCGATCCTCACCATCCCATCGGGTTCGAGTCCAAGTGTCTCGGTGATTTGCAGGGCGTAATAATTTCCGTGCCAAACAAAGATTCCCTTCTGGTCCAGTCGTTCGGCGATCTCTATGGGGCGAAGCCGCCTGTGTGTGATCGAGACCGTCGGCAGTCGTTCGGCGAATCGCTCAGGATCAGTAATGCCCCACACCTTCACCTCGCTGTTGGCCTCTAAACCGGCCAGCAGCCTCGCGACGAGTGATCGCTCATAGTCGCCGACCGCCTTGTACGAAGCCGACAGCGCCGAGCGACGATCGAGAGTTTGGTCGGACACTACGTCTCGTCCCAAGTCTGCCAAATAGTCAATTGCAGCGAGCACGCCGGCGATGCACTCGTGGTTTTGCGTGCCGGTCATCCACTTTCCTGGTAGCTCGTTCGTAGCAGGACGCAGCTTATATGGCGTCAAGTTTTCTAACAACTCGCGGCGTCCCCACATAATCCCAATGTGCGGTCCGAAGAATTTGTAGGCGGAGCAGGCGAGAAAGTCGCAGCCAAACTCAGCGATATCGATCAATGCGTGCGGAGCAAAATGGACTGCGTCGAGGAAGGCCAACGCGCCGACCTGGTGCGCCGCCGCACAGATCTCGCGAACAGGGTTGATGTTTCCCGTGGAATTCGACGCGCACCCGACCGCCACCAACCGAGTTCTGTCAGACAACTTGGATCGCAAGTCGTCCATGTCGAGCGTGCAATCCTGACGATGAAAATCGACATATTGAACTGTCGCGTCTGCGTCCTTTGCGGCCAGCACCCACGGCGTCACATTGGCGTCGTGGTCGAGACGCGTTACAACGATTTCGTCGCCCGGTTTCCAGGTTCTCGCCAAAGCTCGTGACAAGGCAAACGTGAGCGTTGTCATGTTAGGGCCAAAGTACACACAATCCGAATCTCCGGCTCCCAGCAGATCGACCGCGGCGCGGTGCGCCTCGTCAAGCATCGCATCGCTCTCACGACTTGTAGCAAACAATCCACCATGATTGGCATTTCGATGCGACAGGTAGTCCGAGATCGCGTCGATGACGCGCTGCGGAACCTGTGTTCCTGCAGGCCCGTCCAAATAGGCGACGGGCTGGCCACGGTGCAGTCGTGAAAGCGAAGGAAACTGCTGTCGCAGCATCGTGACCTGGTGCCCGAGTTCCATAAGAGTCATTCAACCTGCCTTGGAGGCAACGAATGCAATGAATCGTAGTGCCATAACCTATAGATATATTAACGCCGGTCGATAAATCGTTTGCCCTTTCCCTCGAATCGCGGCAAGGATCCGATCTGAACGGAAGCGACATCAACGCGCAACCCTAATCTTAGTTGAAGTTCCTCGGCGATTCTGCCGGGTTCGTTCAGTCGATCTTCAACTTCGACACCGAGCGCATCCATCTCGCCATCCTTTGTCGCGGTAATTCGATATTCGATGACCTCGGGGAAGCTGTGCAAGATCTGTTCAATGGAACTGGGAAAGATATTAACGCCCCGAATGATCATCATGTCATCCGATCGACCGAGGATACCTCCGTCCAAAAAAACGAAACGGTTGGAACTCGACGCATTCCAAGTGGGACGCACCAAGTCGCCTGTACGATACCGGATCACAGGGCTGCCGGTTCGACCGAGTGTGGTCAGTACAAGTTCGGCGAGTTCTCCTTCGCCAGCATGCTTACCGGAGTCCACCGACAAAAACTCAGCAATGAACTCGCTTTCTACGACGTGCAAACCTTGTTGTTGAGGATTTGCATATCCCCAGGGACCAATTTCAGTGGCTCCGCCGTGGTCGATGACTTTTGCGTTCCACGCCGCTTCGATTCGGCCACGAACGGCAGGTAACGATCCGCCCGGCTCGCCCGCAACAATGATCCGTTGAACGTCGAAAGATGCCAGCTTGATGTCGTGCTCAGCTGCGACTTCAACCATGTGGAGGGCATAAGTAGGCGTACAGCAGATGGTTGTCACGGCGTTGCTGCGGATGGTATCGAGACGCGCCATCGTGCTAAGGCCGCCGCCCGGAATTACGAGGCAGCCTCGTGCCACGGCAGCATCAAAGGCGCTCCAAAAGCCGATGAACGGTCCGAATGAAAAAGCCATGAACACACGATCGCGCGGCGTGAGTTCTGCGGCATCCAGCACGAATTGCCAAGTGTCAACCCACCACCGCCAGTCGTCGTCCGTGTCGAGAACGACTAAGGCGTGCCCTCGGGTCCCCGAAGTGCGATGAAAGCGGCTGTACTGCTCAATCGGATAGGTCAGATTGTTTGCGAAATCGCCGTCGCTGCCATTTCCGATCAACTCGTCTTTGAAAGTAAAGGGCAGGTGATCAAGATCCGCAAGTGAATCAAGCGGCGGGGTTACGCCAGACAACTTCGATGCGTAAAACGTGTTGCGAGGCAGGATCGTGGCAAGCAATGCGTTGAGCTTGTCCAACTGGAGCCTTGCCAGTTCGCTTTCATCAAGCGACTCGAGTTGCCGCCGCTGTTCATACTTGATATCGAGCATGCCTGCATGATACGAGTTTGCCCAAGGGTGAAAAAGGAGAGGCGAACAAACCCCCTGACGATTCCTTTGGACGTAACTATCATAGAGGCTTCGTTGAATGGGGCAGGCTCGTGTTTCAGTCCGATTAATAAGTCGTGTAAGCGTCTCTCTATGCCAGAACCGCCCCGTAAAGGATCGCTGCTTGTCATCTTTCTGACCGTCTTCATCGACTTGCTCGGATTCGGTATGGTGATCCCGCTGTTGCCGATCTATGCCGACCAATTCACGGTCGATGAACTCGGTTGGCAGTTGGGTGCATTGATGGCGAGTTTTTCGGTGATGCAGTTCTTCTGTGCGCCGCTCTGGGGGCGACTGTCCGATCGCATCGGTCGTCGTCCGGTCTTGATGATCGGACTCGCTGGTTCTGTCGTCTTTTACCTGCTATTTGGCATCGCGACCGTCATGAAGAGCCTGTCGCTGTTGTTTGTGGCACGAATCGGAGCAGGTGTCGCGGGAGCAACAATCTCGACCGCTCAAGCCTACATCGCCGATACTACGAGCTTGGCAAACCGCTCCAAGGGAATGGCCTTGATCGGCATGGGCTTTGGCTTAGGGTTTACGTTTGGTCCGTTGATTGGTTTTTTGGCGGTCCCGAATCAGAACGCAGAACCCGGGCCCTGGCCGGGATATGCGGCGGCAATTCTCTCAGCCATCGCGTTTGGTATGGCGGCGTTGCTGCTTCCGGAGTCAAAACACGCCAATAGTGAGGTGGCCGGAAAGAAGATCTTCGACGCAAAAGGTTTTCGTCTCGCGATGTCCGTCCGATCTGTCGCACTGATCTTGGTCGCTTTGTTCGTCTGCATTTTCTCATTTGGAAACTTTGAGACGACTCTGTCGATGTTGATCAAGGGTGGAGAGAAGGTTGCAGAGAGCCCCTTCGAATTCAGTTGGCGAGGTATTTGTCTGACCTATGCGTTCATTGGTTTCACGCTCGCGATGGTGCAAGGCGGCATCGTTCGACGTCTAGCAGGGAGGATCAGCGAAGGAACGGCGGCGGCGACGGGAGCATTAATCGAAGTTGCCGGGTTCGGGCTGATGCTTGCTGCGATTTCTCACGGATCGACGGCGATGCTGTTCGGTGCGCTGGCCGTGGTCGTCACCGGTTTCTCCTTTATGCAGCCAAATCTGAACTCATTGCTCTCGCGGCGCAGCGATCCTGAAAAACAAGGCATGATTCTCGGCGTCGGTCAAAGCGTCAGCTCGTTGGCCAGGATATTCGGTTCGGGACTTGGTATCCCGCTTCTAAAAATGCAGATCGCCATGCCTTACTACGTGGCGACGGGGCTCATGGGACTTGGTTTGATCTTGGTCGTGATCGCTTCGCGTGCCGGCGGAGATTACCCGTCAGAGTCGACCGGCAGTTTTGAATCGACTTGAACCGGAGTCCTTCCGAAGGCTCCGCCACCCGGTGTCTTGATAGTTAGTTCGTCACCGACCTCGACGCGCAGTTGAGTATTGCCACATAGTGTCTCGTCGCGACCGTCGACATGGCGAAGTGAGTTCTCACCAATTTGCCCGGATTCCCCGCCATCGATTCCGTAGGGTGCTCTCGTATCTCGTCGTTGGCAAATCGTCGAGACTTCCAGCCGCTTCAAAAACTCGATGCGTCTGATGATCCCATCGCCGCCGCGGTGTTTGCCTTTGCCGCCTGAGCCCTTTCGAATCGAAAACTCTCGTAATCGGACCGGGTAACGCTGTTCGAGTATCTCGGGATCGGTCAGCCGTGTGTTCGTCATGTGTGTGTGGACGGCATCGGCTCCGTCGGAATCGGCGGTCGCCCCGGCACCGCCACAGATTGTTTCGTAGTAGCCAAACGACTCGTCACCGAACAACAAGTTATTCATTGTGCCTTGGCTGGCGGCTGCAACACCGAATGCCCCGAGCAGCACGTCGACGATACGTTGCGAGGTCTCGACATTGCCGCCAACCATCGCTGCCGATTGTTCTGGCGAGCTGCCTTCTGGCGGATTCAAGAGGCACGTTGGCAGTACGATTTCAACCGGAGTCAAGACGCCTTGGTTCAGTGGGATGTCTTCGTTGATCAGACAGCGCAGGCAGTAGAGTACGGCAGCCGTTACGATAGCACGGTTCGCGTTCAAGTTGCCAGACAGCACGGGACCGCTTCCTGTAAAGTCGATGGTTGCGGAGCCGCCTGCGATCGTGATCGTGACGGTGATCGGCGATCCATCATCGAGATAATCCGTGAACTTTATTTGTCCATCGGGGAAGCACGCGAGTGCGTTACGAGTCTTCTGTTCAGCCGCCTTTTGGATGTGCTGCATGTATGCCGCAACAACGGGCCACGAGTAACGATCCACCAGCCGCATCAAATCGCGAGCACCCTGTCGATTCGCGGCCACCTGCGCCGAGATGTCGGCCAAATTGTCATCCACTTTGCGTGTTGGAAAGGGACCGCCAAGCAGCAACTCACGGAGTTCACCAGCCCGAGATTGTCCTGCCGCGACCAGTTTGAAATTTCGAATCAATACGCCTTCTTCGGCAAGACTTGTCGAGAACGGAGGCATCGAGCCCGGAGTAATACCACCGATTTCAGCATGATGCGCCCGACTGGCCGTAAAGAAACGCAACTCGTGCGTCCGCGCGTCATGCACCGGCGTTACGACGGTCACGTCCGGCAAGTGTGAACCACCTCGATAAGGATCGTTTGTGACAATAACGTCGCCGGATTGTAGGTCTGGATTGTCAGCGATTACGCGTTTAACGGTCTCGCTCATGGCACCGAGGTGTACTGGGATGTGCGGAGCGTTTACGACCAGATCACCGGTTGCTGTGAACAGCGCGCAACTGTAATCGAGCCGTTCTTTAACATTTACGCTGCTGGATGTATTGCGGAGCGTGATACCCATCTGCTCGGCAATGCCAGCGAAGTGATTGTTGAAGATCTCGAGTAGGATCGGGGATGGCGATGGAGAGGGCAGATATTCTCTACTCGGTACTTCTTCGTTCCCTTGGTTCCGATTTGCGAACTTGCTCAGAAGTAACTCGCCCTCAGATAGCACCACCGCACTCCAGCCAGGATCGATCACGGTCGTCGATACGTCTTCGAGGACGATGGCCGGTCCTGCGACCATGTCTCCAGGTTGAAGCTTGTTTCGGTGGTAGATATTTGAGCTGAAAGGTTGTCCGCCAAAATAGGTCTTTACCGTACGAGCAGGCTGAGCTGACGCGTTGTTTGCAGTGGTCCGTGAGTTAGTAAGCGTGGTGGTTGATTTTCCAACGGCTTGGACGCGAGCGGTTACAACTTGCAGAGGGCGGTCGTCGTGGACGTAGCCGTAGAGTTGCTGATGCTGTTCGAGGAATGCTTTGCGATAATCCGCGTCGATCGGGCTTGGAACCGTTAAAGACGCGTCCAATCCTTGGAATCGGATATCGAGCGACTGGCTTACTTCGATCAATTCAGCAGCAACCCCCTCGGCGATCACTTTGCCGCGAGCGGACTGTGCCAGTTGATCGAAGGTAGAATCTAACTCGCACAGCGTTTCGGCTGAGTAGGGTCGGTAAACGCCGGCGGCCTCATGCCGCACGATATCTGCCAAGCCGGCGCCAAGTGCACTCAAGATACCTGAGTCGGGATGGTTCAGGATCTGGTGAATGCCCAATTCCTCCGCAATCGCACAAGCATGTTGTGCGGCTGCGCCTCCGAATGCAACCAGCACGAAATCGCTTGGATCATATCCCTTGGCAACGGAGATCGACCGAATCGCCTTGGCCATGTTGGCGTTTGCGACTTGAAGAAACCCGTCCGCAAGTTCGACCGAAGTGAAACGTGTTCCGGTCGCTGCTGCAATCTCGTCGATGAACTGGTCCAGTCGAGCTTCGATCACGCTCGGCGGTTGCAAGGGAAGGGGGAAGCGATCTTCCAGCAACTTGCCCAGAAAGAGATTGATGTCGGTGACCGTCAGCGGGCCGCCTCGACCGTAGCACAGCGGACCAGGGTCGGCTCCGGCACTTTGTGGTCCGACACATAACTTGACGCCGTCGAACCAGCATACGGAACCGCCACCAGCGGCGACTGTCTCGATCGCCATCATCGGGGCGACGATACGCACGCCCGCCTTCTCGGTTTCATACTCCAACTCAAAGTGGCCATCGAAACGAGAAACGTCAGTACTCGTCCCACCCATGTCGAATCCGATTGCTCGCTGAAAGCCAGCGGCCTGAGCAACTCGCGAGAACCCAACCACTCCGCCTGCCGGGCCGGAGAGAATACTGTCCTTGCCGGAAAAACTCTCCGCCAGATTCAGGCCACCGGCGGAAGTTAACAGCCGTAGTTCGCTCGAATCGCCGAGTGATTCGCGGAGTGTCGAAACGTAGTCCCGCAGAACGGGCGTAAGATAAGCGTCGACGACCGTCGTATCGCCTCGCGAAACAATCTTGATAAATGGAGCAACGCGGCTGGAGACGCTGATCTCCTGAAAGCCAATATCGCGAGCGACTTGTTCGATGATTTCCTCGTGCTGTGAAAAACAATAGGAGTTCATCAGACAAATGGCCAGCGACTGAATGCCATTGTCGTACAGCTCTCGTAATCGCGTGTGGATTTCATCACGGTGCGGCGCCGCAAGGACGTACCCTTCGGCAGAAACTCGCTCATTGATTTCGACGGATTCTTCGAATAGCGGTTGAGGCTTCTTGATCGCAAGCTCGAACAGACGTGGGCGATTCTGGTAGCCGATTCGCAGGATATCGCCGAAACCGGATGTCGTCACGAACGCTGTTCGCGCGCCGGTTCGAGTGAGAAGAGCATTCGTGCCACGCGTCGTTCCAAGCCGAACGGTAACCGGAGGAAGCGGATCGTCCAAGCGAAGTCCGAGTAACATCCGTATCGCGACGATCGGTGCATGTTGACCGGAGGCGAGTTCGAATAACTGTCCAATCTTAGGACCGAAGGGCAGGGCGTTTTCGAGACGAAGTACACCTTCGCTCGGTGATGACGCCGCAACCGTTGATCTCGACACGATCGATCCGCTCTCATCGAGCCACCGAAGCTCGTATCCTTTCCAGAAGTCTTCTCGCACGCCTTCCAGCGAGGCAACGATGTGGATTTGCGTCGATCCTCTACCCACGCTGGCCTTGATCACGCCAGAGCTGAGCAGCTTCTTGCGAATAAGCATTCCATCGGGACGCCGAGCGATACAGTCTGTAAACGTGCCGCCAACGTCAATCCAGAACTGCCATCGATCTTCAGACATCCTCTAGCGAGCCGATGCGACGGCTTCTTTGCCTCCGACACAAATCAAGTGTGAGTAGGTGCGAAGGAACAGCTTTCCGCCCGACACAGCTGGCGTTGAGCGGCTTGGTTCGCCGAGGTCATTCTTAGCAAGTAACCTGTATTCCTTCGCGTCCGCAGCGATGACCCAGCATGTGCCATCTTCGTCCATGCAATAAATGCGATCACGGACGCGTATCGGCGAGCCGGAAAAAGCTGCTTCGGTTCTCGCGAGCCAATGAACTTTTCCGGTCGGCGCGTCGATGCAAGCAGCAAACCCTTTATCGTATAGGCAAAACACCGCATCTCCATCCGCGATCAGCGAAGGTACATACGGCGCTTTGAAGGTCCCGCTGTTCTTCAGTTCATAGGCGATCTCGGGCTGTTTGCCAGGCTTGATTGCGGCTACGTAGTTCCCCGAGTAGGCGCCCGATCCGGTTGATCCAAAAATGTGTCCGCCAGCGAAGATCGGCGACCCGACGGTTCGCATACTGAATACGCCCTCGATCGCCCAGTTTTTTTCACCGGTTTTGGGGTCGAGGCTAAAGACGCCATTTCCTGTGCTGATGCAAATCAATTCATCGGCGCCGCCTTCGGGAGTGTAAATGAAAGGAACAGAATAGCAGACGTTCATGCTCACCAACGGCGTACGCCAAACTTCTTTACCGCTATCTCGTTTGAAGGCCATCATGAAACTCTCGCCGGGTTCCTCGCCGTCCTTGAGTTGGTTCGCCTGCTGCGAGTTGTGGAGAATGACTAAATCTTCGTGCAAGATCGGAGATGCGCCAAAACCATGTTGGCTAACCCAACGCCCCAAGTTGAGGCTCCAGGCTTCCGAACCGTCATGGTTAAACGCTTTGAAAGTTGTCTCGGAAGGGGTGGACCAGCCGACATAGACATGCTTTTCGTCGACGCATGGCGATGACGATGCGTAGCTGCTGCGCGTGTGCAAATGGTGCGGCTCAGACTTGAATTCTCGCTTCCAAATCTGCGAGCCGTCGCTCGTTCTATAACAGAGCATGTAGCGTGTCGCTGTGTCCGGGTCGGCGCTCAACAAGAAGACTTTGTCACCCCAAATAGCCGGCGACGAGTGCCCGAGACCTGGCAGCTCGATCTTCCAGTTGTAGTCCGCCTCAGTCCACTTTACCGGTATGGTTGCGGCATCACTCGCGCCCGTTCCGTTGGGGCCGCGGAAACGCGTCCATTCCTGAGCGGCGACGATTCCCGTCGCGAGTTGTAATGCACCAAGAAGGCAAACGGTGGCGAAGCACGCACGCATGGCAGGGACCCTTCGATCAGCAGGGAGTGGGGGGCAGGAGTTCTCAGACCAAAATGGTAACTTAGCGAGGCGAGAGATGCCAGACTCTGGTCCATACTTCAGATGGCGACGACCTCATTACGTACACATGTCGACGTTGTCAAAGTTACGCCCATAGTAGTGCATGGCCTGAACATTGCATTCCAGCCCTTCGATGACAGTCGCGGAAAAGTCTGTTTTTTCGAATGTTGGGCGCTGCCAAGGCACCCGGACCCAAAGACGTTGATCTCCATCAGCTTGTCGCCGAAGATATCCAAACCAACCTAGAACATGCCGTCCAGTAGGTTTATGGGCCGAGATTCTCGAAAATCCGAGATAGTTAAGCAAACCATGTATATGCCCGTTCCGGGGTTCTCGGTTAAAGATAAGGGCATTAACTTTCGATCAGATCCAACACGCTATTGGCTTGCCCTACGCGGGCAAGTGCTGCGACAGCCCGCTCGCTGTCGAGGTATCTGGGCCTTAACGGCGGTTGCCGCAAAATGTTGCGGCTGAGCAGTTCGCGAACGATGGGGATATGGTCGGCAGCAAGCTTGCCGACGAGCAATAAATTCAAATCACCGCCGCGGCGAATGAAGTCGAGGATCTCGACCAAGCCGCGCAAGTAGATGGAGTCTTTTGTCAGGCCGCCTCCGCGATAGACACGGGCGGTGATCGTAAATGCGGTGCGCGGCTCGAATGAGTGGTTCTCCGTCAGCTCGCGATAAGTCTCCGTGAATGCACTTCCGCGAATCATGAGATGCGTGGCGACGACACGCGCGGCTAATGTTCGCAGGCGACCGGGGCTGAGTCCTCCGACGAGATATTCGGAGAGTACGGCCAATCCTTCTTGCAGACCGTCGTAGCCGGCCAGTCCGACTTTCAGCAGCCGCATAGGTTGCGCTTGTCCGTTGTAGTAGGTTACCAAGTGCGTGCCGACTTCGTGCTGTAAGAGTGCTTCAACGCGGCGTGAGGCAAGCTTCGTTTCGCGACCAATCAGCAAGTTACCACCCGTTGACAGAAGGCCTGAATACATGTCTTCGCGAATGATTGCTTGTGCTGAAAATGTGGATGACTGGGCGCGGTAGTATTCGATCTCGCGAGTTGCTTGGTCGGCAAAGTCGCCTGCCGTGACTTGGTCCGCTCCTTCCTCGACCCGCTTGGAGACTTGTTGCAGCAGCTGTTGTGCTAGTTCGAGCAACGAGGCGCTAACGCCTCCAAATACTTGTAAGCTTCCAGGCAAGAATCGGCTCGTGCCGACGTCGGCAAGCATGGTGATTTGGCGATCGAGTTCGTCTTGTGTCTGTTGAAAAAGGTGGGCGAGGATCGGGTCCTCCACCTCTTCGGTCTTGATGTTCAGCAGACGGCGCTTAAGCGGCAGTGGATCGGTACCTAGCGGGCGATACTGAAATCGCGGCGGTTGCTGAAACTCAGAGGCTTGAAACTCGTGCCAACAACGCTCGATGTTGATTGGAGTCACCTGCAGAAGGAACTTGAATTGTGAGCTGATCTCGGCCAATTGCCGATCGATGACCCAGACCTTTTTGGGGAGCGACTTGCGTCCGAGTGAGTAAAAATGCTGGGGTCGCACGCTCGTGCGATTCAAGGCATATCGGAAGAAGGCCTTCGTCATCGCGCGATGGATCCCTCGCCGCATGGTTTGAAGGGTCTTTGGATAGATATCCCCAGTATCTTTGTCGCGGTACACGGGACGAATGGCGAGGCCGATGATGTGGGTGTTCATTGCTTCCGCATCGGCCGCCGAGATAAGTTGCGTCATCCCGGGTGCGTGGTTTCTCGCGTGAAGATTGATTTCGACGGCTGCCGGTTGACGATTGACTTTTATCCGTTGAAGGGCGTATTCAAGGGCAGCCACTGTGCCCTCGGAATGATGTGGTTGCCGGGTGTGGATCGCGAAGGCGGGCGGAGGCAGCTGCAGTTCTCCAGTGACTTCGTCTGTGCTGTGAGGTACGTCTTCATCTTCCTCGGCCCAGATTTCGATCAGCAAGAATGCTCCGAGTTGTGCCGCCGCTGTCTCGGCGATTGCTTTGACCAGCTGTGCCAAACCTTTCCGCTCGGGAGCATCGCCGGGTGCTTCAAGGAAGGCAGCCTCTGCATTCACGAACAACTGCGTACCTGGATCTCGCCGCGCGGGATTGCGGCGATAGACGCAGAGGAACGGTAGCAGTCGGTCGATATTTAACCGACCGCCACCGGGAAGCGTCTGTCGAACGGACTTGTTTTCGGCGAGCCGCCTGCAAACCTCGTCGATTAACTCACGATCAACCGGCGCGAAAGAACCTAGTTGGTCATTAGACATTTAGTAATGGTCAGTGGCGTTAAAGCGTACACATGTCGACGTTGTCGAAGTTTCGACCATAGAACTTCATGTAGTCCGCCTTGCGTTCCAGGGCTTCGATCACATACCTGCTGAAATTGATGTTAGTGAATTTTTGGGCACTGCCCAGTCCGCCCGGGCTGAAGACGTTGATTTCCATGAGTTTATCGCCAACGACGTCCAGTCCAACGAGGAACATACCGTCTTGGACGAGTTTGGGGCGTACGATCTCGGCGATCCGCAACGCGACATCGTCAACTTCGGCCAAAGCCAATTTTCCACCGGCGTGGATGTTGCTTCTCATGTCGCCACCGCTGCGAACACGACGAAAGGCGGCGTATTTGCCTTTCACTCGCAGCGGTCGTCCGTTCATGACGAACAAACGCATGTCGCCATCCGCCGCTGCCGGGAGATAACGCTGAGCGATAACGAAGCCGTCGCGACTCACCGCATCGATCATCTGATTTAGGTTAGGTACATCGTCGGGACGGACGAGAAAGACGCTGGCACCTCCGGAGCCTTGTAACGGTTTGAGGACGATATTGCCGCCTTCCTCTTTGGCGAATTCCTTGATCTCGTTATTGTCTCGCGTGATGATTGTGCGGGGTCGAACTTCTTCCGGGAATAATTGAAAGTACATTTTGCTGGAAGCTTTCGCCAAGCCGTTAGGATCATTAACGACGATCACGCCGTGCCGCATGGCCAGGCGACCGAATTCAGCAGCGATGGTCGCTGCCCAGGGCCGTTTGATGAAATCGTCAGAGGGAACATTGCGGAGCATCAGTACATCAAGATCGTCAACCGTGATCCGTTCCTGGACGGCGTTCTTGCCATGTAACTCCTCAAGGAAGACAGCGGACGTTTTGTATTTTTTGGGTTTGACAGAGAATGCTCGGGCGCGGATGTGCTCGTCAGGGTCATACGCGAGGTCACCAACTCCGATGATCCAAGCGGAATGCCCACGGTTCGTTGCTTCGGTCGCGAGTCGTGTCGTTGTGAAACCGGCTTCTTCTGTTTTGATATCGTTGACAATAAATCCAATTCGCATTCGCCTAGTTCCTAACTTATTAGTGTTGATTGATTTCAGCGGTGAGTCGATCGAACGGTCTAGAACGCGTGAGGTCGCGCCTCTGCGACGAGATCCAAAACCGATAGCTTTTCTGTGCGTATTTCCGCCAGTCTTTGTTGCGCCCTCGCGTTTTCGAGGAATCGAGGTCGTAGCGGCGCAGCTGCCAGGACGTTGCGATACTGCAACTCTTGAATGAGAGGTATATGCTTCTCCGCCATCTTGCCGACATAGAGCGGGCTTAGATCGCCGCCCTTTTGGATGTAACGTAACATACCCCTTAGTCCACGTAAGTAAATGGCATCTTTGGTCAGTCCGCCGCCGCGATAAATCCGCATGGTGATGGTATAAGCCGCTTGATGCGAAAACTCGAATGTCTGTGTCAGGACACGAAAAGTTTCAATGAACGAGGCTCCATCTGTCAAATATCGGGCCGCGACCACACGCGCCGCTAGTTGTCGCATCCGCGCAGAGCTCAATCCACCAACGAGGTATTCCGAGAGCACGGCCAACCCTTCCTGCAACTCTTCGTAACCAGCCAAACCGGAATAGAGTTGTTGGAATGGCTGCAATTTGCCGTTGTAGAAAGTCAGCAGGTGTGTTCCGATCTCGTGTGCTAGAAGCGGTTCGACTCGAGTCTCCGGCACTTTCATTTGTTTTGCAATCAGCAAACTGCCACGCGACACGATCAAGTTCGCCACATCACCGGTGACGCGCACCTTGCCGGCAAACTGAGGGAAATTGCTGCGATAATAGTCAATCTCCGCTTCCGCTCGAGCTGCGAATTGAGCGGCATCGACTTCTTTTACGTCGGTAGCCGGCTTGTGATTCCGCGGCACTTTTTCCAGCAAGTTTACTGCTAGTTCGAGGAGGTCGTCTTTCACGCCCCCAAACAACTGAAGGCTCTCATGCAGAAACCTCGATGTATCCCGATCTCGAAGCATGGAGAGCTTCATTTCCAGCTCTTCTTGTTTTTCCAAGAAGACTCGTTCGAGCGCCGGGTCTTCGACACGTTCAATGGGGATGCTGTAGAGCTGCCGTTTCAAAAGGCCGGTGTCGACAGGAAGCGGTCGGTAATGGAATTCAGGCACCCTTTCAAAGTCTGATTGACGGAATTGCTCGAATGCATCGGTCGCGTTAACCGGCGTCAGCTGCAACAGGTAATCGAATTGGTTGCCCACTCCTGCGAGTCGCCGATCGACGTCCCATACGGCTTTGACGACCGCTTTACGTCCCAACGCATGATAGTGCGGCGGTCGATGTATCGTGCGGGATCGTGTGAACTCGTAGAAGGTCTGACGCAGCGCAATCGCAAAACTGCGTCCGAGAGCCCGCATGATTTGAGGGAACTCTTGCTGTTTTTTCGCATGACGGTAGACAGGCGGAACGCTGATGCCAATCAACGAACAATTGAGTTCGCGTGCTTCGGCCAACGACAGCAGTGGCTTCATATCAGTCGGGTGCGAATTGGATTGACGATCGACCGCGACTTCAACCGCTTGCTTCAAGATCTTTATACGGAGCAGTCGTTTCTCAAGTGCTTCGATTGTCCGCCCCAAACCCGAAGCATTTGGGGCGTGAATCGTGAATGTAGGTGAGACCGTTGGCACGGCCGGATCGTTAGCTTTGCCGCCGTCGGGCGCAGCCCAGACTTCGATGATCAGAAACGCTCCAAATTCTTGGGACAATGTCGCGACGACTTTTCTTACCAGATCTGACGTGCTGTCGTAAAACTGCTCGTCACCGGGAGCGACGAGATAGGAGGCTTCGCCTTTCACGAGTCGATGTGTACCAGCATCCTCGCGATTGGTTGGCCGGCGATAAACACATAGAAATGGAAGTTGGCGATCGATATGCAGACGTCCCTTCTGCGGCAATGTACGACGCACTTGCTTGTTGTGCGCCAGTCGATCGCAAATTTCTGCGATCAACTTCGTCGAGATCTTCGAGCGAGCGGGTTTGCCTTTGGCCATGTCTGATTTCTAGTGAGACGGCCTATCGCGTCTGCCGGGCGTCTTCTCTCGGTTCCGGGAGGTCGTCATACGGATGGGCGTGTTGTTAGTGGAGTTCGCGAAGTACGGCAAGGACCGCCGGCGTTGTTGAACGGAGTGCGTCGCCGATGGCATTGACCAACTGACGATTGGGCTCGCCCGACCATTCGTCCATAAAGAACTTCTTGAATTCGATTGCGATCGCGCATCCCGATTCAGGGAATTGTTCGTGAATCCAACGCGGCCAGTTGCCGCCCCGAAACTTTACATTCTCGCGGACATCCAGCCTTCCGCCGGGAAAGTCGTACTTATGTAACTCCTCAATCAGCGTGTCGATAATGGGGGCCCAGCGAGTTCGGTCTAAGGTACCCGTTCCGATGTTGACTTGCGGATTGTGTGCCGCGTCCGCCTCGGGGCCGTCCGGCCCGGCGCGTCGATGATTGTAGGTGTGCAAGTCGTAAACAACGAACTTCCCACCCGACTCCGAATACTCAGAAAACAACTTGTGCATGGTTGCATAAAAGGAGTCGTATGTGGCCAGCGACCGGGCAAAGATCTCTTCCGGTGGATCGTCCTGCCACACTTGCAAGCCCCAAGCATCGGCCGGGACGCGATAGACCGCTTTGTCTCGCGGTCGGTTTAGGTCCACTTCAAACCGCGAGTGAGTGCCAATAATCCGGGTCGGTGCGATTTGCGTCCACTCGCCGGTGAAAGGGTCTTCCTCGCGAAGACGAGCCAAGTCGTCTAAGGCGTAGTGGCGAATGACTTCCTCACGTGAATCGTGCCCGTCGTGGACGGCAGTCGCGACCAGTGGGCCATCGCCTTTAATTAGCCGCCAGATTACCTCATCTGTCGAGGTTCGCTCGTCCATAGTTTTGACCCTATGCCAACATTCAACGAAGCTGTTGCGTGACGGAGCCTGATGGATCTCGTAAACTCTGTGATACTTGTTTGAACGCGGTTTCGATAGCTCAGTCGGGGACTGGTTCGCAAAACGCATGAACTCATTACCGAACGATCACGATTTTGTCGCGAAAGCATACGCGTCGCCGCAGTTCACCGATAGGGACCCTCCGCGAGATTTTCGTGACGAGGCTGCCGCAATTAGTTTAAAGCTGGTTGCCGATTCATTTGGCCGCCCATCTGCCGAACTTGGGCAGTCGCTTTGTCTTCCTGTTGAGAATCCGTCGGACTTACGAGGCGTCAAGTGGTCGCTGTTGTTTCGATTGGTATTCGGCATCGGCGGGATTGCTGCCGGAGGCATACTGGCAATGGTCTTCGAGAAGTTTCCAGCCGGATTTCAGCGATACGAAACTCCGGCCCTCGTGTTAGCGGGCATTTTTTCGATTGGCGGAATCTGTCTGTTGATTTCGTCCGCCGGTGCTGCTCGATCCTTCTCCCGTCGCAGACTTGGTGAACGATACGAGGCTGTCTGGGCGCTCGGCAGCCCGATCAAACCTCTCGGCGTTTCGGTTGAAGACGCAGACACCTTTTCTAAGATGAAGCTAGTCCCCGAAGATCTCGCTTGGATCGGATTTGATCTTTCACGGCGGATGTTGCTGATTGAGGGATTGCGGTATCGATACCTAATTCACTCCGCCGATGTTATCAATATCGAACAAGTGGCGGGGCCGACCGCAACTGGGGTTGCCATAACATATTTCGTTGGTTCAGCATCGCTTAGAATAGCCTTGCAATATGACAGCGTGAAACACGAACTTCGCAGGCAAACGATCGGCGCCAAGCATGATCCACTACTGAAACCGATCACAGACACATTGGTCGAACCAGCGACTTTGGTTTAATTGAATACTTCAATATTCAATTGGCCAAGGCAGCAAGCCAGTCGATGATCCTCCAATCCATCCACCATCGATCCATGTCGCCACCCCTGGAACGGGCAATGTGCGCCACGTGTCCGCCCTGTTCCGTCAATAGCAGCGTGGTGCTTGCCGATAACTCAGCTCGATAGAACATATCGACAGGAATTACCGGATCATCTTCGGCGCTCAGAATCAGCGTTGGCAGCGTGATCTCTTTCAACCTGGGCAGCGCGCTCGATTGCGTGTAGTAGTCGCTCACGTCCCGAAAGCCGCTGAGCGGAGCCGTGAAACGATTGTCGAATTCGACGATACTGGTCGGCGGCGGGTAAAGCCGTAATTCGGCGAGCTGGGGCATTTGCTCACAACGGTCGCGGATAAACCGAAACAGCCGTCGTGAAAAGTTGCGGCTGTAGATTCGATTCACACCGATGTCGATATTCTGACCACAGAGGATGAGATCGACTGGCGGAGCTACGGCGATGATGCTGTCGAGGTTGCCGAGCGGCAGGCGGCAAACTTCACCTGCGAGTTTGAGAGCGATGTTACCGCCCATGGAAAACCCGATAATTGTAAGTGGGGCGTCGGGACACAGCGATTGCGCTTTCAACGCTGCCGCACGAGCGTCCTCGCTCCTGCCCGCGTGTCCCGGATGTTGAGCGAGCTTTGCCCCGGCACCGCAACCTCGCATGTCCATCCGCAAAGTCCGAATGCCTACATCGTTCAACTTACCCGCTATACGGACCATGTACGCGGAGCCGTGGCATCCCGATACGCCGTGGAGCATTAACACAACACGATCGTGCGGCTGCCAATTTCGTGGACGGTCATCGTGCAGTACGATCCGGTCGCCGTCACCAAGCTCGACCTGATGTTGAGTTGCTTGATAGCGACGCGCATGCCCCTTGAGGTAAGCACCCGCGATCGTTTGTCGGTGTCCGCCCTGCAGCAGGGGGTGCGGGATGAATGGCGGAACTTCCATCATTTCATCCCGTAGTCTTCCACTTTGCGGTACAGCGTCGCGCGACCGATGCCGAGCAGCCGGGCTGCGTCCGGGATGTTGCCCCCCGTGCGTTCGATGGCCTGCTTGATCAGTTTGCGTTCCCAGAAGTCGATTCGCAATGACTCCAATTCGTCGCTCGTATCACGCAGACCCAGATCCTCAGGCCTGATTTGATTGCCGTCGGCCAGCACAACCGCGCTGTCGATAACATTGCGAAGTTGTCGAACATTCCCTGGCCAGTTGTACGCCAGCAGCCTTTCGCGAGCTGACGGCAGTAACACCAAATCGGGCCGCCCGTGCTGCTTTTTAAAGTGTTCGAAAAAGTGCATGAGCAGCAACTCGACGTCTGTGCCGCGGTCTCGCAGCGGCGGAATGTAGAGTTCAAAGACGCCTAGCCGGTAGTAGAGATCTTCCCGGAAGCGGCCTTCGCGAACGAATTCGCGAAGGTCTCGATTCGTGGCGGCGATAACACGAACATCGACACTGATTTCAGTCTGGCCCCCAACGGGCAGAAACGGATGACCTTCGAGAATGCGGAGTAGCTTGGCTTGTCCATCCAACGTCATCTCGCCGACTTCGTCCAAGAACAACGTGCCTGAATCGGCCTGTTGGAACCATCCAACTCGATCCGAATCCGCACCGGTAAAAGCACCCTTCTTGTGGCCGAATAACTGACTTTCCATCAGGTCGCGTGGAATTGCCGCGCAGTTCACCGACAGCATCGGACGATCACAGCGTGGGCTCGCTCGGTGCAAGTCGCGAGCAACAAGTTCTTTTCCGCAGCCGCTCTCGCCTCGTACCAGCACCGCACCAGGAGCTTTCGCAATCTTGCGGAGTTTGTTCTTGAGGTCCAACATCGCCGGACTCTCGCCGAGCAGCTCGCTTGAACTTGCTGATTGTGCGGCGAGTCTGGCGTTGTCGGCTTGTATCGCCGCAAGCTGACGTGCCTTCGACAATGCGATTGCCAACATGTTTGCGACCGACATGGCAACTTCAAAGTCACTTTGTTTGAAACGGCCTCGCTCCATATACAAATGCAGCGCCCCGAGCATTGTGTTGTCGCGAATTGCTGGAATGCAGATCGCATCTGCGAAATGCCGCATGCTATCCGAGATGTTGCCGGTCGAGACCCGGCTCGTCCAAACGCCGCGGCGCTGGCGAGTGACCATATCGGTTAGCGTGGCACTCAAGGCAAGTTTCTTTGCGGCAGCGTCAGGAAGTATCCGTTTCGGCCGCAGTTGGCCCGCGTCGTCGACGCTAAGGAACGCGGCGAGAGATGCGCCCGATCGCTCGCGAATGACTTCGAGCGACGTAGTAATGACTTGTTCCTGGTCGGTACACCCAAGCAATAAAATGCTCAGTTGATAGATATCTATCAAATCCCTTGCCTGTCCTTTTTCATCGAACGAAGCTGCTGCAAAGCTGCTGGTATCGCTGCCACTCATCGGCGTGTCGATGATGATCGTTTCCGTGGGCTCCGACAAAGCCGTGTCGGCGCTGTCAGGACGCCGGTCATCCATGCGGAATGAAAACTCTGCATCGCCGATTTTCAACAAACAGCCATCGACAAGTCGAACTTCGTCGATCTTCTGTCCATTTAAAAACGTGCCGTTACGGCTGCCCGCATCGCGCGCCCACCAGCCGTCTTCGTCGAACCACACGACGGCGTGAACTCGCGATGAGAGAGGATCTGTCAAGATAATCTGACAATCCAATCCGCGACCAATCTGGTTCTGGATCTTAGGATCGAGAAGGTAGTTCGAGCCACTTCGCGAACCGGATGTTAAAGTCAGGTAGGCGAGCATGTTGATGGTAAGTCCCCAGAAAGAATGGCGACACGGAGATGCGAACCGAGTTAGGACGTACTATAGCCGGGTTTGACGGGGCTGGACTACCTACTAGTCGCGACATTCTAGCGCTTCGCGACATTGTGCTCAATCAGAGTGCGGAAATGGAATCGCATACGTCAATCGAGCAACTCGCACAGACAACGGGTGCGACGATGCTTCTCGATGCTGCACTGACGCCGAGCCCGATCAACGCGAGAACGGACTCCGCCAAACTCGTGCTATTCGGACAGCCCTGCACCGACTAAGACGATATGAGCTTGAGCCGAGTGTGCCCCTGCGATTTCGTCGCTGGTGGCAGCCATTCGGACTAATCGGTATTTACGACGATAGCCGGTCAACTTCAGCACACTCAAATCGGCTAGCCGTAGACGTACCAGGCAAACACGCCAGCGATTCCTGCGATTGTCGCAGTAACGGCTTGATATTCGCGATTCTTTCGCCATTGCATCGCTGACCAACTTGCATCGCGCAGATTCAGTCGACGGAAGTTGGGGATGAGGCGGGGAGTCGCTGCGGAGTAGGATTGCCACAGTTCCCCAAAGGATTGAGCGAGGTGAACTTCTTCGCTCCGAATGGAGCACATATAGATCAGCGCGACGCAGGGCGCAACAATTGGAAAATTGATCAAGGGCTGCGTCGCAAGACAAAAGCCAATGATCATCAGAAAGCTTCCCAAGTAAAGTGGGTGTCGGCAAAGGCTGTAGGGACCAGATGTCGCAAGCTCCGCGTTCTTCCGGATCGTTCCGGCAGCCCAACTGCGGATGCCCAATCCGAGCAGGACTGACACGATGGCGGTTCCAAACAGAACATCAGTGCCAAGATTGACGTGATGTAATCCCACCCCGAGTAACGCCTCCGTTGTGAGTATCGAAGTAAAGAGCACAAATGAAATCGGAACACGGCGTCGCACCAAGAGGCGGTAGAGAGGACGCTGCGTCGATGAAGAGGCAACTCTTGAGTTTGAGCGTCGATGTGTCGATGGGCTTGTCACGGAAGTCGTAGCTGTCATGAGCCAATCTCTTGTCCTGACGGATGCGTAGAGGGGAAGTATTACGGTTCGAGTCGCAGCTCACCCGAATAGTTTATCTACTTTATCGGCTCGAAGGCGTCAACGCAGAAGTCGAATCTGGCAATTCTAATGAAGAGCCAGTTAAAGATAGCGTCAAGGTTAAAGATCGACGGGTTGGTTGGAGAGCATTCGTGCTTCGCATGTTTACTTGGCAGGTGCTTCGTAATCGTTGAGCTGTCTGGGCGTGTTAGTTGTCGGATAGGGTGCCAGTGGCACCCTAACTTCTCACTGCAACAGGGCATTAATCCGCCTGCGACATAAGGGCTACCGTGATAGCACTGATATCGCCGAGGCATTCGCTGACTTGTATCAGTTCGGAATGGCGTTAACTTATCGCATCTTATGTGCTGGTGGTGGTTAAGCATTGCTGTTGTAGCGTTGCTTTCATGATCGAAGGCTGAGCCTCCTGCGTAGTGGATTTGGTCAAACATTTCCATTGGCAAGGAGGACTCAGCCATGAGAAGTATCACGGATGTCATTCGACACTTCAAGCAGAACTGGATGCGAGAATTGTGTCCCGAGGCAATCGAACGAGCCTGCCGCGACCACGGCATGACGTGGCGACAATCGACGCTCAATCCGATCGTTACTGTGCAAGTCTTCTTCCTGCAAGTTTTGCATGGCAACACGGCTTGCGCACACTTGCCTCATCTGTCGAACCTCGTCTTCACGGCAGCCGCTTATTGCAAAGCAAGGACGCGATTGAAGCTCGATGTTTTGAAGACGTTATTGCAGCGATCGGTCGAACAACTTCAGGACAACGCCATCGATAAGAGTCGTTGGTTTGGACATCGCGTCTTCTTAGTGGATGGCTCGAGCTTCTCGATGCCTGATACGGATGAGTTGCAAGAACACTTCGGTCAGCCAGGAGGCCAACGCGCAGGTTGCGGCTTTCCCACGGCTCATTGGTTGGCCATGATGCACGCAGGGACAGGCATGATCACGAAGATGCTGGCAGCTCCGTTGCGAACACATGATCTGGCAAAGACGGCTGAGTTGCATCCAGAATTGCGAGCGAACGATGTGTTGGTTGCCGACCGAGGATTCTGTTCGTTCGCTCATTTCGCTTTGTTACTGCAACGTGGCACGCACGGTGTGTTGCGAATTCACCAACGGTTGCTTGTTGACTTTACACCGGGGCGGACTCACACGGTGCCAGGCAAGGGCAAGAGCTGCGGCAAGAAGGGGCTGCCTCGTTCGCGCTGGCTACGACAGCTTGGCAACAACGATCAAGTTGTCGAATGGTTCAAGCCAACGAGTTGTCCAACTTGGATGTCTATTGAGCAGTTCGACGCATTACCAGGGTCACTGGTGATTCGCGAGTTGCGTTACACGATTACTCAGCGAGGCTTTCGCACACGGACGATCACGCTTGCCACAACCTTGCTTGACGGGGATAAGTACAAGTCGTCGGACTTAGCAACTCTGTTTCGCGATCGCTGGGATATCGAAACGAATTTTGGACACTTGAAAACGACGATGAAGATGGACGTTCTGAAATGCACGACCGTTAACGGTGTCCTCAAGGAGCTGCACGTTTTCGCTTTAATCTACAACTTGGTCCGACAAGTCATATTGATCGCTGCCGAGCAACAACAAGTCGACTTTCGCCGCATCAGTTTCACGGATGCCTTACGCTGGTTACAAACCGCAAGGCCCGGCGACTCCATCCCCAATCTCATCGTCAACCCACTTCGACGTCACCGCCTCGAACCGCGCGTCAGAAAGCGTCGCCCCAAACAATACCCACTCATGAAAAGGCCTCGATGCCAGCTACAAAATGAACTTGCACCGTAAACACTTACGGATAAGTTAACGCCATTCGTATCAGTTCGATATGGACTTCGTAGTTTGCGTCTGATGACGGTGCCGTCTGAAGATGACGCGTCGTGCTTGGCGAGCGCGTTGTGCAGTTTGACGTTATGAGGAAAACTTGTACGACCTGCGTGAATGAGACCAGTCGCTGATCGAATGGAATTGCACGAATCATTTGTCGGAATGTTTCCCCTCTCTCAACTTTTCCACGCTGGAGCGGTTCGGACGTACTCCTTTAAATGCGGGTGGAACCGCTGGTCGTCTCTCTTTAATAATTGACAGGGTGCTGCTGTCACGAAACCGATATTTGGGAAGTCCGTCGATACTTTTGCCTCGGGGGTGACTCGGGGGGCCAAGTGGAGCACCGTTTGCGTTGAACTGCAGAGCGCCTTTAGCAGGCGGCTAGGTGTCTCGGTTGTGTGGCGCTCGGTTGGTTGATCTTCGATGGCGTGTGACCAGCGCCATCAAGTGTGGCTTGCAACAGACTGGCCGTACCCAATCGTGTCATTGAGTTTCAAGTCTGCGGCAGCCGTGCAAGTCGTTCTGGCAGGAGTTGGCCATTTTAAGCTCAACGCGAATTCATCGTTGTTTCTGGAGCAACCCGCCATTGGGTGCAGGAACGCACTTGGTCTGGTTTTTAGGCGGCAGTTGCGGGTCTACACTTCACGTTTGGGCGGAAGGGATTGCCTGGGCGCGAATGCATGTGACGTTTCAGGCGGTCATCGTCCGAGAGGGCGGCTGTCCTAATTTGCAAGATGGCTTCGGCGGGTGGGCCGTCATCCCAGAACTTTTCGCTCCCTTTCACCCGGTAACCAACCTCTTTGACGAGCGATTCCATGTGGGCAGAAGTCATTGGTAACCCCTCGCGCCGATATCGAGGATAGTCCATCCTGGATTGGTTGTTGCCGAAGTAGGTTACGGCCTCGGCGAGCACACGACGAGGATCGCTCTCCTCGCAGTCTTGAGGCGGGGCGCCGATTTGTTGTTGCTCGCGATGCATTTCCTCCAACATTTTCTCGACGCATCCCTGCCAACAGTAAGAAGCCCAGCGAACGTAAGTCTCCCAGGTATCATCGGAATTCTCTCCGACGGCCTTCGCCGCTTCATGAACTCTTTCCATGGCGTGTGGAAAATCGAGGATCGCTGTAAATGTAGGGAAGTGTCGTTTCTGAATGGTCCAGTTGTAAGCCAGCCCGTCGCCCACGAAGGCTCTTTTCTGTGCCTGGAAGAAGCCTCGCGATTCGGCTTCGGCCTCCATCATTCTGCCGAACGAATCACTACCGCAAAGCGAACTCAAACAAGTGCGAAACAACCGTTCTGGACGCCACGAACGCAGGTCGGACTTGGGAGCTGCTAAAGGGTCGAAATCTCCTTCGTTGGCGACGCCGGAAAGCAGTTGTTTCATATACCGACGATCTGCAAAACAACTCGGCAAGTCGGGGTGAGGATCGTCCTCAAACTGCACGCCAGTCATACGCATGAATAAAGCATTTTTGGTTTCTCTCCAGTGTGGTTGCTGCACACCATTCGGGCCGCCATGAAATCGCGTTTGCATCCGACCTCCATCCAAGCTAACACCTGCCAAGGGAATCGGTGTCGTTGGTGCGGTGGGCACACGCGGCAGCGGCTGATTGAAGTGCGTTGCGGTCCGCGTATCCCGTTCCTCTTCCAGTTCGCCACCGATCCAGACTACGAGATTTCGAAGATGCCTAGCCGAGATCGAGATTTCGGCCGTATCCTGGAGCGCCGCAGCCGCCAACTCGTAGGCCGGATGGCGTGCAACACAAAGCATGGCCTTCTCTAGCACTTTGGGGCTGTAGGATCGGCTATCAATCCGCAACGTGATGCGTTGAGGGAAAAAAATCTCGGTGACAAACCGAGCAATGGCAAACCGGTTCGTGAAGCGGCACGTTGCCGTCACAGGTCTGAAGATCCCGTGTCGCTGGCGTCTCTTTGACGGGACAGTCGTTCCCGCAAGTCGGGCAGGACGCTGCTCCCCGAAAATGCGAGGCATGTTGAATCGCAAGTCGCTCATCCACCGCTCGGGCAACCATGCGACCTACCTCATGCCCAAATTCTTCGATCTCCGCAAACGTCGTATCCTTCAACGGACCGTCCGCTCCAAAGCCACAGACCGCGAACGCGGCCACACATTCCTCGAACTTATTCTTCGCTTCTGCTGTGAGTTCCACAGGATTTCGAGCATCCTTGCTCATGCTAGTTTCCTCTCCAAATGCGCTAGTTTCTCCAACCGACCGGAGAAGCATACCAGAGATCACTCAAATCGCTTAGCTGAACCTTCCCACCCTCACAAACACCAGAAGTGCGTTCCTGCACCCCCCGCCATTTCCCCCTAAGACATCGATCTTGCCTCATCTCACATTTGCGCTTACTATCGGATAAGTTGTTGTCTGAAATTAGGTTGCGGATGTTCTTCTTCTTCACCATGTAAACGCTAGGAAACATGATGCGCGCCGAATCTCCCAAGGTTAACGGAAAGTCCCGTCTGGCTCAAAAGCGTTGGTTGGCATACTGCTTTGGATTCGTTCTCTTCAGCGGGCTCTCGACCGCGTGGCTCTCACTGCCTGCGGCACCCTTGGACGGACCAGCTCGCAGCGATCGTCGCGTTACGCTGGTCGTCAAGTCTTTCATGGAGCAAGAGCATCTTTCGCGGCATCCGCTCGACGACGAGATCTCGACGCGAGCGATGAAGGCGTTTTTAGAGGGGCTCGATCCTCGCAAAATGTACTTCCTGCAGTCGGACATCGATGAGTTCATGACGAAAGAACGGCAGATTGACAATCAAATCGAAGACGGAGATGTCCGGTTTGCGTACACCATATTCAACCGGTTCCTGATGAGACTTGATGAACGCGTTGCGCTGGTCGATAAGCTCGCGGACCAGCCTCATGATTTTACGATCGATGAGAGCATCGTCACCGATCCGGATGCGTTGCGGTTTCCACGAACTGACGACGAAGTCGTTGATCGCTGGCGCAAGCTCGTAAAGTTGAATTTGCTCACCTTCAAGGCTGATGATACATCGGATGAAGAGGCGCGTGAAAAGATTAAACGCCGATATCACAGTCTTGCCAAACGATGGCATCAAACGGACAGCGACGAGTTGCTCGAACGCTTTCTGACGGCTGTTACCAGCAGTTATGATCCCCATACGACTTATATGTCGCCGAGTTCACTCGACAACTTTCGTATCATGATGCGATTGAATCTGGATGGCATTGGAGCGGCGCTGCAAGTCTCTGAAGACGGTTATACTGTGGTGACCAAGGTGATTCCCGGTGGAGCAGCGGACAAGGACGGGCGTCTGAAACCCGAAGACCGCATCGTGAGCGTCAGTGATGCCAATGACGAGATGGTTGACGTCGTAGATATGAAATTGAATGACGTCGTACAGCTTATCCGCGGTGATGCGGGTACGGTGGTTAAGCTCGGCGTTCAGCCGGTCGGATCGGACGAAACGAAAATCTATGCGATTACTCGGGCTCGCATCGAATTGGAAGATAGCGCCGCGCAAAGCGAAGTCATCGAGCGTGGTCAGAAGCCGGATGGCCAGCCGTTTAAGGTTGGCGTGATCGATTTGCCTAGCTTCTACATGGACATGGCGGCTGCTGGAGACGGACAGGACAACTTCCGCAGTACGACTCGCGATGTCAGCGCCATCCTCGGCAATTTCAGGTCAGAGAATGTTGACGTGGTGGTTCTCGACTTGCGCCGGAATGGTGGTGGTAGTTTAACGGAAGCGATCAACCTGACGGGGTTATTTATCGACCAAGGTCCGGTGGTTCAAGTTAAAGACGCAGTCGGGCGCGTTCAGAGCTATAACGACCTTGATCGAGGCATGGCCTGGGATGGCCCGCTGGTTGTCTTGACAAGCAAGTTCAGCGCGAGTGCCAGCGAGATTCTGGCCGGAGCGATTCAAGACTACAATCGCGGCTTGATCATTGGTGACGAGTCGACTCACGGCAAAGGAACGGTCCAAAGCTTGCTGGATCTGGGCAGTCAGATCTTTCGAAGCCTGCCGAACCCTCAGAATCTTGGTGCATTAAAAATCACCATGCAGCAATTCTACCGACCGAACGGTGATAGTACACAGAAACGCGGCGTCATCCCCGATGTTATCCTGCCGTCGTTGACCAACGCGATTGCGATGGGGGAGGGCGACCTCGACTATGCGGTTGACTTTGACCGCGTCGAGACAGCAAGGTTTTCGCGGTACAACATGGTTGGCGCGGATGCGTTGAATCGGCTGCGGGCTCATTCGAGCGAGCGCATTCAGACGACTAGCGACTTCGCGAAAGAGTTGGAGCGGATTGCGCGGTACAAACGAATGAAGGAAGAGAAGACCATTTCCTTGAACGAAGAGAAGTATCTCGCGCGGAGAGCCGCGGAACGTGATGCGGAAAAGGAAGAAGAGAAACACTTTGAAGAACAACAGGGCAACAAAGAACGCGAGGTCTTTGCGGACGACTTCTACAACAAGGAAATCGTCAATATTACGCTCGACTACTTGAAGGAGTTAGAAAACAACAAAGTAGCGCGAGCACGCTAAAACGAAGTGCTTTGTTAGGTACCGCTGATTGTGATATCAATCTGGCCCGTATTGTCAGCGATTTCGTTCCATGCGTCATTGCACCTAAGGTAGAGTTGTCCGCTCGCCGGCGGCTCGAGTGTTCCGCTGGTGCCGAACGGGAACGGGTTGCTGAGCGTTCGGTCGGTAAGGACGACACCAATCAGCAGTCCTCCACCGTCCAAATTGCCAGCAGCATCCAGCTCTTGGCCCGTTGGGGATAGTTTCCATTTACCTGTCGTTTGATAGGTGAGGCGTTGACCGTTCGTGATCGTGACGCCCGTTGGCTGGAAACCTCGGGCCGCCAAGACCCGCGTCGTGTTTGATTGTCCTCTCGCCAAAGTTTTAAAGCGTCGGCTCCAGTCCCATGCACACAAGTCGACACGGTACCCAACTGAAGCGTTCCTAAGGAACTGCCGATGTTCGAACTCGATTCTGTCGCGGGCCGACGCAAAGAACTCGTCGAACGCGTCTCGTTGTTCCGCGATAAAAGCATTTCCCAAACTGCGAAAGCGTTTGGAGTAATTAGGATTGTGCAACATCATATAGCAGAACGCCCAGCTATGAAGGTACTCGGCGCGAGCGGTCCGGACATTGCTCGCATCGGTATCCGACCAAGCGTCTATCGAGACGTGCCGTCCTTGCATCTCGGGATCATCCATCATGCGTCGCAGGGACGATGAAATCTTCTTCCCTGTAATACCTGTCTCGAAGATCATGTCCAAAGTCGTGTGTTTTCCAGCCCTCAAAGTTTCGCACTGCTGATCGGAGCAGAGCATTCCCGATTCTCGAGTGCCGCGGTTGACGGCCATCTCCGCCATGCCTTCTTTGTACCACTCAGGACCCGACGAGCCAAATGTGTGAATGCAATAGGCATGGATGATCTCGTGTTCGGCAACGCCAGGGCTGGTGGAGGCAAATACCGTTGGGATGTTTCTCGATCGATTCCCAACGCCTTCGTACTTCGGCACGGTCGCGCCACCGACACGGTCGATGAGAACTCGTGCAAGTCGGTGCGGCAGTTGATCATCGTTCCACGCGGATACATCGTGTACGACATAACATTCGATCTGTCCCTTTGGTGTTCGACCCCAGTAGCGGGAGGCGAAGCGGAGCGTTTCCTCAAGCCGATCGTAGAGTGCATCAGCTTTCGCCGCGGGCAGATCTGTCCGGACAAACAGTCGTGCTGACTTGTACTGACGAACGACGGCTGCCGCCCTTGGAGTTGTACCCTGCGTATTCACCTCCTCGCCTCTGGCAACATTGATGGCCAGAACGGCGAGATAGAGGCACGGACCGAGCGTGCGGCGTAGAAAGTGAATCATGGAGTGCGCAGCTGTGATCTGCCGTTGACCAAGCCACCGGAGTGACGACCAACCAAACGGCCAAAGGGACATGTGATCGTCAGGTTAACGTTTTTGTCGGATGTTCAACTCTAAGAAATCGACATCGAATTCGCCGATCGCACCGAACATGCCGATCGCGACAACGGCCAGCTTCGCTTTCGGAGGGACTTGGATAGTCGCCTGCTTCTTGACCCAAGTTATTGTTCCGTACCAAGGGCCCGCCGACTGTGATCCGCAAGGCGCCTGCTTCTCGTCGAAAAAGCTGATGTTGACTCTCGGCAATTCGCGAGGCGTTCGACCGGGGCGCACTTGCGAGGCTTGAATCCAAAGTGAAACATCGATGGCTGCGATTGCTCGACCATCCACGCCGACGGCCTGTAACGCTTGAGCCCCGCGTCCAGCATCGGAGTTGCTGAACGCAAGGAAACGCTCTCCGTGCATGGCCTCCCGATCGCTGACTACTTCGGCTTGGCGAATGTAGTACCAGCCGAGTAACTGGCCTTCTTCGTCGGTATCCTCGAAGCTGGCGTTGAGTAAACGCGGCACGCCATCGTCGTTTTTTCTAACTCGGGTTTCCTCGGCACGACCGGTCATGGGGACGAAGAAGGTCGGTTGAAGCGTTTCAGCTTCAAGTTTTCCATTGACCTTCGTTAGAAGCACGAGTGCCTGCTGATAACGCTCGCCCAGCGGCACAACCATGCGTCCGCCTTCCCGAAGTTGCTGGACAAGTGCCGGTGGCGGTCGTTCGGGAGAGCAGGTGACGATAATGCTGTCAAACGGAGCGTGTTCGGCCCAGCCTTGATAGCCATCTCCGATTTTGGTGTGGACGTTGTCACAGTTCAAACGCCGTAACGTCTGAGCGGCTTTGCGTCCCAGCGGAGCAACTATTTCGATCGAGTAAACGTCGGCGACGAGTTGGCTTAGCACAGCCGCTTGATAGCCGCTGCCTGTCCCAATTTCCAACACCTTGTCAGTTGGTTTGGGCTTCAATGCCTCCGTCATATACGCGACTATAAACGGTGGGGAAATTGTTTGTCCCTCACCGATTGGCAAGGCCATGTCCAAATAAGCGAGATGGCGCTGCTGCGGCGAAACGAACAAGTGACGAGGCGTTTCCCGAATTGCGGTGATGACACGTTCATCTTCGATGCCCGCCTCTGCGACTTCCTCGCGGACCATTTTTAGGCGTGCTTCTCTCAATTCGGCTTCACTTTGCGATCGCCCACGCGACGGATCGTTCAGAATACAGAATCCGAAAACCAGCACAACGAGCACGTTGCCATAAGGTCGAGAGAACTCCAACGGTCAACCTTTCAGAGGCGTACTGCGGAAAGAGAATTGCCACACGATCGGAGCCGATTGTCGACGAGATGTGAAAAAAGTCGACCTGCAACCAAGAAAGGGCAACCCCTCCAGTTTAGTTCGCCTTTACATAAAGACAACGGCGAATCTGAGTGGAAGCGGGTCGGGTGGCCGAACTGCGAGTCGCATCGTCCTATACGCCCAGGTTTCCAGTGCTCTCCCCGCTCATCACCGCTCGGTTGTATGGACGGAGTTGACCAGCGGTTTCTTCGAACAGTCGGAAGAACTCGATGTCCTTGTGGTTCGGTACGAGGAATTGAAAAACGGCGAGTACGACGCCGTGGAGAAATATCTGGGTTTCTCGTTGAATCGCGAAGCCGCGAAAGTGCTCCCGGCGGATGGGCCTCAACCGATCACCACGATCCCGCAAGCAGAGATGGATGAGTCGGGCGACGAGTTGCATGGGGTGACGGACGCGTTGGGGGACGTGTATCGTGCCGAAGGCGTCCGGAATGAGCCAACAAGTAGTCGCCAGGTTGTGCCTCGGTGATCGATCAAGGCCGGAACCCAATGACGCCGAACGCGTTGGCCGATGGTGTTGACGGGACGATTTGAATCGATTTGGACATCGGCTTCGACCCCGACGACGTGGGCAACCTGCGCCGGCACAAGGTTCGTATTGTTTGTGGCATCTATCCGCAGAAGGGACGACGTGTGTTGGCATGCCATGTCATGCCGGGCACCGAGCGTTTGTGTTCGGCGATGAAGATGGGCTGACCGACATTCTGTATGCGGGCACCGGGTTCCTACGCGTGCGGCGCGAGGCCGATGAAACAATTCAACGCAAGTTGGTATTGCTGCTGTGCAATGAACGCTTCGGCGCCCGACCCTATGGCAACTAAGCCTATAGCTGGGAAAACGCTGGCATCTAGTTGCAGCGTTTCCGGACATTTCATTTCCATACGAAGTGAGAGAAGAAGTCAGTGATAAATCGCACTCGTGCCAACGGCTTCCGATCAGCGCTCGGGGAAAATTAATATGGAACCTGAGTCGCTATTCGTCGGCATCCGGCTTTTTCAGCCCCTCGTCTTGCAGTTTTCGGAATGCGTCGACTCCAAAGCCTTCGTCTGCGGCTTTCTCTCCCTCCTTGATCAAATCACTTCGCGTGAGTCGAATCTTTTTGTATTCATCTTCGGCGACAACGTAGTACCAATCTGCAAAGCGGGCATTCAACTCACGAACTTTCTCTTCGGCTTTGCCTCGCTTGTCCTTCCACTCGTCAAGCTTACGCTGATTTTCCTTTTCTATTCGTTTAATCTCTTTGTCGAGCGAAGACTCTTCTTCCTCACCGTCGTTCGACTCTTCTGGTTTCTCTTCTTCTTTGGCTGTATCGGCATCAGCGTCGGAGGGATTTGCGGGCGCGTCTGTGCTAGGTGGTGGCGGTACATCAGCCGACGCGGGTTTCTTAGGAACCACTTCAAGTTCTGGCATCGGGAATTTTGCGTCGTTAATCGCCGCTGTGACCATCAGGTACCGATTCAATTTGTTTTCTTCCGAATCTTCTTCTGTACCTGCGACGTTTCCAAACCGTAGGACGTACTCGTAGCCATCCTTCATATAGGCATGCAAGTCGCCGTTGGCCGATAGGATTTCCGGATCACCACCGCTGATCGACAGCGGATAGAATCCACGTCCGACCAGCGAATTGACACTCTCTTGGTCATTCAGAAAGCCGGCTTCGGCCTTAAGGTCCGCACCCAATCCTGACGGCTTACGTCGCACATCGGCAATCTTCAGGCCTGCCAAGGCATTCTTCAAATCATTCAACTTGGTACCGTTCAATTCCTCGCCGGGAAGCAACTCACTCGTGATGGGCTTCAGCGAGTCGGGGCCGTTTGCATTCTTGTAAGTCAGAAACTCATTCAACTCCCATTTGTTGTCGTTGCTGTTCCAGTCAGCGATGAGGTCGAACTTGGGTTCAATCTGAAAACCACGTGTTGTTCGCAAGACGGAATAATCTTTCACTTTCATCCGTTCGACATCGATCGCGGCGAGGTCGAGAAGATCTTGTTTGATCCAATCTTCGAACTTAGTGGAGAAACGGTCTGGGTCGATCTCGACGTCATAGACCAAGTCGCGTCCTGGTTCACGCACGAAATGATGACCGTCGGCTCCTTTGATTGGCTTGCCAATAATCAGACTAGCCAATTTCTTGCCTTTTTGATCTTCAAAGCTAACTAGCAGTCCAACGCCCTTGTCACCAAGCTTTGTCGATGACTTGTCAGGCTCTTCGACGCCGAACAATTCGTGCTCCGATTTATCTTCAGTAACGACGCCGAGGACCTTGAGTCCGACCAAGCTCGTCGCAACGTCACGAATGCGCGTCTCGGCGTCTGCGGGATAATCCGAGTGAGACGGGATACTCCACAAGCCCGTCTTGCCGTTCTTGGCAACCTTAAACTCGTGAATTTCACCGAGATCTTCGTTGTAACGAAGGATTTCGAGGCTCGACGCGAGTGTAGGGTCATCTAACTTCTCGAACAGCACACGTCCTACCGCTTGAAAATCGCGACCTTCTCCTTGATCCGTTGGTCTTGCAATCAACCACACGCAACCAACCAGGACGGCGACACCCGCAAAGACTGCTGTCTTTGTTGCTTCGTTCATCTTTAATCAACTCCTCGGAATCTTAAACTGTTCCGACAATTTGGCTGTGACTAACTTCGCAAACGTGACTTGGCGATGCCTTCTCGTTCTCGCAGGCGTCGGCTAACGAACACGATCAATCCAACCAGCAACGGTGGTATGGGAGGCAACGCCACTGCCAGGAACTTGTAAAAATTCTGGATCTCGAGGATCTTCAAGTCAGTTTGGCGTCGAGCTTCTTCGATTCGGTCATCCCGCTCGCGTTGCATCTGTTCGCGTTTTACGGCCAGCTTTTGTTCCAACTCCTGCTCCTTAATGGAGTTTGCTTGCATTAGTGCGAGTAAGTCGGCCGAACTGACATCGCCTCCTTCGCGTTGTTTCTTCTGCATTTCTTCGAGCTGGTCGTTGAGTTCCTTGTTTAGCTTTTGATTTTCCTCTTCGATCTTCTTGATCTCGTCATTGAACTTCTCCTCGTACTCGATGCGATTGCGGAACTCTGCGTCGCGTTGCGATCGTACCTTTTCTTCGATCTTTTTCAGTGTCGTGTGGTACGGCTTACGGCGGCGAATCTCGACGTAATCGTCATCGCCCGACAGCGAATCGACAATATTGAGGAGGAAGTTCACGTTTTCAAATCGCCAGTTCATTTCTTCGTCGTCGTCCGGACGAGCTCGAATCCGCATGAAGGCGGACATCATCAGGTCGATATCGGCCACATATACAACATTGATAGGCTTAGCTGTTTGCTCACCTTCGGCGGAATCTTCAGTTTGAGTTTCGGCGTCTTCCTTGGATTCGTCTTTGGCCTCCTCGCCACCAACGCCACGAATACGTGCAGCCAATATCTGCTCGCCAGTGGGGTTACCTTGAGCGCCTTGAAGGCGAGCTGGGTCTTGTTGATTGTTGCGAAACTGTTCATATCTCATGCGACCGGCGAAGTCGCCTGTCTTTACCAGCGGAGTGACTTTCAACTCGCTGTTGGCCGCCGGTACGATCACTCCGGGCACGGGAAAGAGAATCTCCGTGAGCCCCTTGGTAATCGCATCTTCGCTGTTGATCGCGTTGTCGGCTCCGGGAGATTCTGTGCTGGCGAAGACCCACGAGTCGGGAATGCCTTGTATTTGAAGCTTCTGGTAAGGGTTGTACCGCTGCCAAGCGACGTCAGGATTGAAACCGCCTTGGAAGTTAGGTTCGCCCGGCGGTTCAATGCCGATCGCGGCCCAGAGGTCGCGAATGTTGCCTTTGGGTTGTGGCTGCTGTCCGCCACCGAACATTCCGCCTGGCGATTGCTTCGGCTCTCCGGTTCCCGGAGCCATCGACAGGAAGATCGGTGCGGGATCTTCAAAGATAGCCGTCGGCACACCGCTCTTAACGGCCTCGACGACGTTCGGCAACTCTTGCGGGCCGAGCGACGACGGTTGTACAACGACCATCACATCATACTTGCCGTCTTCAATGGGGCTGGTTGGGTCGATTTCTTCGACGTCGTATTGCTTCTCCAATTCTTCGACGATCTCTTGCCGTGGGATTTGACGAGGCATTCCGCCTGCGAACGAAAAGCCGCCGTAAAGTTGAGCGTCGGTGCGCACGATTCCGACCTTTTTGCGTTCTCCTTCAGCAACGGTTCCGATCGAACGCGTCAATTCATACTCGACGGGAATTCCGTAATCGAAAAATGGCACGACGACCTTTTCCAAGCCGCAATTGAACGCCGCGCCCAAGATGACTTCTTCGTCCTTAAACGCACCACGGCTGCGAGTTCGCACCATCGTGGGCTGGATTCCAAATCGATCTTCGGCAAGTGCTGCTTCTTCGCTGAACGGTTCGAGATTGTCATGCAAGCGGACTTTAATTTTTCCGCCAGACATGGCGTCAAATTCCTTGAGCAACGAAATCAGGTTGAACTTTGTCTGGACATATGCTTCGGGAACCTCGCTGCTAACAAACGCGTCGATTTGAATTGGATGCTCGGCTTTCAGGTTCCGGATCAGTTCCTTGGTCTTCGGCGACAGCGAGCTGACCTTCCCTGCAGTTGCGTCGTATCGAATCACATCGTGGTCGGTAAAAAAGAGGACTCCGAAAATCAAAACCGCGACCAATGCCAGTGCTCTCGCAACAAAGTGCAGGAACATCCACGGTCCACCTCGACCTCCCCAATGTCGCGCGCCGATCAACACCATGCTGATATAGAGACCAATGGCGACGACCAATGCGAAGTAGATGAATGACGACATGCTCAAGACACCTCGTCCGAGGTCATCGAAGTTCGACGCTAAACTCCAAAATGAAACACTTCTCGCCACAGCAGGCGAGGGAATGATAAGTTCTGCGCTCGCGGCAAAGGCCAGTGGAGCGTTGAATGCAGCTCCGAGAATAAAGCCAACCGTCATGTTACTGGTCAGAAATGACGCGACCATGCCGATCGCCAACATTGCCAATCCGACAAGCCAATAGCCAAGGTAGGTCGTGAAGAACAAGCCGGTGTCAAGGTCGCCCATCGAAAGCGATGCCAGCACCATGTAGTTCGAGAACTGCGAAAACATCAGCGATGCCGTAAAGATCGCCGCCGCGGCGAGATACTTGCCGATAACAATATCGAAGTCGTCGGCAGGCAACGTGAGTAGCAACTCGTCAGTTCCTTGGCGGCGTTCTTCCGACCAGATGCTCATCGTAATCGCCGGAATAAAGACCAACATGATCAGTGGCAGCACCTGGTTCAGCTGGTCGAGATTGGCGAGATTGGCTGTGAAAAACTCGTGAGGCCAAAAGGCTGCAAAGGAAGTGAGCAGCACAAACAAGCACAAGAACACATAACCCGTCGGGTTGCTGAAGTAACCGACAAAGTTTCGCTTCAAAACGGCATAAGCCGCCTTCTTATAGGCAATCAGCGGCGAGACGACTAACACACATAACGCCAGAAAGGCGACGTCAAGCACCAAAATCTGAATGAACGCTAAACCCATAGCTTCAGTTCCGTTCCACAATCAAACAAACGGTATGTTGGATAACTCTAAACGCAGCCTGTGCTAAGCAGGGACTGCTTCCGTCTTGGTCAAGCGATGGAATGCTTGTTGAAGTTCATCGCTGTTCTGTCCGAGTTCGCTGACCGAACCATCGTAAACCAGTCGCCCCTCGTTGATCATCACGACACGGCTCGCCATCGCCTCGACTTCTTGCAAAATGTGGGTCGACAGCAAAATCGTCTTTGTCTCACTCAGTTGCCGCAGCACGTCGCGGACGTCGCGGATTTGATTCGGGTCCAGGCCCGCAGTTGGCTCGTCCATAATCAACACGTCAGGCTCGTGTAACAGTGCTTGAGCCATTCCGACGCGTTGGCGGTAGCCCTTCGAGAGTTTGCTGATTGGCTTGTAAACGACAGAGCTCAGTCGAGTCATATCGATAACGGCGTCGATTCGTTCCTGCTTACGAGCCGAGTCCATTCCTCGGGCATCGGCGAAAAAGTTTAGTAGACTGTGCGGCGTCATGTCAGGGTAAAGTGGGCCGTTTTCCGGCAGATACCCCAGCCGCGCGGAGGCGTCCAGTCGATCTTTGGCCATATCATGACCCGCGATCTTGGCCATGCCTTCCGAGGGAGCCAAGTAGCCGGTCAGCATCTTCATCGTTGTGCTCTTGCCGGCGCCGTTGGGGCCAAGGAAAGCGACTAGTTCGCCTTCGTGGACCTTGAAGGAAACATCCTTGGTGGCCGTGAAGATACCATAGAACTTTGACAGCCCAATCGCCTCGATCATTGCCGGTCGATTGTCCGCCTTACTTTGATTCGCGTTCGGTGTGTCGCTCATTAGCAATTCCGTATCTCTAACCATTGACAGGACTTCGGGAGAAACCAGTGAAGGTGGGAGCCGGCTTCCCGGGACCGAATTGGTCCTTAATTACGTCCTAATATGCAGCGGGTCGGAGGCGATCTGCACCGACCACGGATGTTCTCTACGCCGCCCGATGTTGGTTGGTTCAATCAAACTTTTCGCAGCTTCTGAGGTGTTCACTCCTGATCGTTCCTGAACTGCGTAGACCACAATGTAAAGCCGAGCGATTTTCAGTTCAAGCAGCCTAGATGCTGCATCTAGCTACCGACCGATATCAGCGCCCCGTTACCGTCGCGTCGAAAAGCAATTCTTCGGTGCCACTGTGCGTCGTCAGTCTCGGGGAAGTCAGTCCGCAGGTGGACGCCGCGGGATTCTTCCCGCGACAAGGCCGCCGAGACCATGATCCGCGCCAGTGTGAGCATGTTTTGTAGTTCCCATCCATCCGCGTCATTGAACTGCCGTGCCAGGACGTATCGGCACCAGTTGTCAATCGTGTCTGCCGCAGCGACAAGCTCCTCGCGACATCGTTGAACGCCGGCCGCTCGCCACATTAAACTCTTCAGTGAATTACGAATGTCGTCCAAATCCAGGGGTTCGTTCGGCAGGATGACGGCTTCATTCTGCAGCGGAATCGCACGAAAATCGTCCTCGATCAGGCTCGCCGCAGCGGAGGCCGCTCGTCCTGCGTGTTCTCCGTACACGAGTCCTTCCAACAGGCTATTCGACGCCAAACGGTTGGCGCCGTGCAACCCGCTCGACGTGACTTCACCAGCCGCCCACAGACCGGGAAGCGTCGTAGCACCATTTTGGTCGACCGTGAGGCCGCCGATCATGTAGTGCGCTCCCGGACGCACAGGGATTGGATCTCGCGTGATATCGATGCCGAATTTGCCGCAGGCTGCCGCGATGCCTGGAAAACGCTTCAAGACGAACTCGGGATCGAGGTGGCTGAGGTCGAGGTACACGTTGGGATGACGTGTCTTCTCCATTTGGCTGGCGATTGCCTGTGAGACGATGTCGCGTGGTGCCAGTTCGGCTCGCTCATCGTAGTCGAGCATAAAGCGATGTCCTTGCCGGTCGATCAATCGACCGCCTTCGCCGCGAATCGCCTCGGTGATCAAGCTGCGACTGCTGCCTGCGATGTACAACACCGTGGGATGGAACTGAACGAACTCCATGTCGCGCAACTCGGCTCCCGCGCGAAAGGCGATCGCGTGTCCGTCGCCCGTTGCGACCGGTGGATTGGTCGATTCGCGGTAGACTTGCCCGATACCGCCTGTGCAGAGAATCGTCTGCTTCGCCCACACTAGAGTTTTGGCTCCACTTGCGTCAGCCACCAAAGCTCCACGGCAAATACCTTCGTGCGTGAGCAAGTCCAACGTAAACGTGCGTTCGAGAATTTCGACGTTTCGCAGGCGTCTGGTCCATTCGATTACCGCTCGCATGACCTCCTTGCCCGTGGCGTCGCCCAACGCGTGTACGATGCGGTTGTGCCCGTGGCCTCCCTCGCGACCGAGCGTCAATTGGCCGGATTCACGATCGAATTCTGTGCCCCAACGGATTAGTTCCTTGATATGGTCGGGTGCTTCCCGCACAACCATCTCGACGACTTCCGAGTCGCACAGTTCGCCACCCGCGGTCATCGTATCGGCGATGTGATCTTCGAAGCGATCATCGGGAGCCAACACGCCGGCGATTCCGCCTTGGGCGTAGTTGCTGTTCGATTGTTTAAGTTCGTCCTTGGTCACCACCAAGACGGACAGTTTTGAGTCAACGGCGTTGGCCGCTCGCAGTCCCGCCAAGCCACCACCGATGATTAACACGTCGGTGAAAAAGTGCGGAATGTGCTTGGGGTGAAACGGCGCGAGGTATCGGGGTGCTTGGAGTGCCATGTCTGGCATCTTAACAGCAGTTTTGGCCGCGCCCCAGCCTACCTCGCGCTAACGAATCGATCGCGCTGCGCCCTTTTTGAAGGCATCGAAGAGTTTCTGGTAGGCTGGCGGGGGAGCGGTTCGGGGGCCTGCATCGCGGAGGCCACTTGCCCCATCGTTCGCCGCTGTACCTTGTCGCACGCGGTCGCGTGACGGTCGCAGGCCGAGACCGCGAAGCGATTCGTCGAGTTCTCGCTTGCCGCTATCGCCTTCGGCAACGGCTTGCTTCAATTGCTGCCAACGCTCTAGAAAGTCGCCCAGCTCTTTCTCGGTCCAACCGAGTTCGTCGAGCAACTCCTGATCGGGGTTGTCTTGCTGTTCCTTCAAGTACTCCAACACCATGTCGGTTGCCCGACGCGAGTATTCGAGATTGGCTTCGTCTCCCGGGGGAACTTCCAACGCCTTGTCGATCGTTGAAGTTGATTCATCGTCTGCTGGCAAGCCACCACCTGTGGCGAAGCCTTCTCGGCCCTGTTTCGTGCCACTCTCCGAGCCAGCTGGGTCCTTTTCGGTCGCCGAATCCGGTTGCTCGTTGCCAGTCGGCGGTTGTTTACCACTTCCGGTTCCATCTCCCGAGGGATCGCTGCGCGAGGAAGAACCATTGCCTTTCTCGTTGCCTGTAGAGCCCGTTTCGCCTTCACCTCGCTGCTTGTCGCCGCTGGCCGAGGATGTTTCACCGGTACCGGATTCAGTTGCAGCACCAGCTCCTTCGTCTGCCGCACTGTTTTGTCCGGCGCTGTCGTTGCCGGCTTGGTTTGCACCTTGCCCTGGGCCTTTCTGCCCACCGCCGCTACGATCGCCGCTCGACTCGCCCTGCGAATCCGACTGCTTTTTATCTTTGGTGAAGCCCGGGTCCGCATTGTCTTGCGGTTCGGTGCTATTGGGCTGCGTGCTTTTAGGGCGATCGCGATTCTCGACGCGTTCTTCGGGCTTGCCGCTTTCGACCGAGCCAGACCCCGTTGTGTCTTTGCTGTTCTGGCCAGCCCCCGAATCGCCTGAATCACCCGATCCGGGATCTTTCTCTCGCATGTCCTTTGGCCCAGAGGGGGTACGCTCGTCGCCATCATCTGGTTCCGCGCCGTTCTTGCCAGTCGGTTGCCCCGCCTTCTTGCTCGTGCCGCCTTTGCCAGTTGCCCCTTGATGCTGCTCGCCAGCCCCCAGATTGTTGTCTTGGTGTTGGGAGCCCTTGCCGGGCGAAGGCGGATCGGATTGCTGCTGCGAGGAATCCTTCGCGTCGCCGTTCGGTTGTTTATCTTCCGAGGCACCGTTGGTTGATTCTCCGTGCGAGGCACCTTTGGTTGGGCTTTCGTTCCCGCCCGTAGTCTTTGGGCCCACTCCCTGATCGTTAGAGTTCCCTTGTGGCTCTCCTTCTGAAGATTGGCCCTTACCTTGTTGGCCCGTATCTTTCGCCTGCTGTCTCATTCGTTCGAGTGCCCTTTCAAACACTTCGCCATCGTGGAGCGGCTCACTCGGTCCTTGTGGTTCGCCGCGACCGGACTCGCTGCCAGCTTCACCCTCTTGTTGCCCGGTATCTCCACCAGCTTGCTCTCCGCCGCCCGATTGTCCAGCCTGCGATTGACCGCCACTCGCTCCGTCCTGCCCAGCCTGCGATTGAGATTCAGATTCGCCGGACCCTTGGTCGCTTTCTTCTGTTGAGCTGCCTTGTGCGGCGGCACCGGAAAGTCCTTCTTGACTTTCATCCCCTCCGCTCTGAGCCTCTTCCGATGACTCAGGGCCGCCGGACTTCGGCTGTTCGCCCTCGGGCGTCTCACTCGACTCTCTAGCGCCTGATGATTCGTTGTTCCGCGGTTGCGTGGGTTGTTGATCTGTGGTGGAGCCACCGTCAGAATTTGCCGGAGTTTTATGGGGAGGAACGACGAGCAGTTGATAATCTTTGGTGCGCGCCTGATTGGGCTCAGGCGAGTTGCTGCCGACAGCCGCGCGATTATCTTCGGCACTCGCCCGGTACACGACTCGATCGCCCGGTTGTAATCCAAGCAAGTGCGGCCGGAATTCATAACTATGGACCGTTTGTCCCTCGACACCTTGCTGATCCTGTAGCAGGGCTTTCTCGATTAAGGTGGTTCCACCCATTACAAGGTGCAAACGCACCGCCGTCACACCAAAGTCGGGATCAATCGCCCGCACTTCGATCGTCTGCGATCCATCCTGTGGTACTTCGGTCACCTCCTGCGTTGGAGTCAGGATTGAAACTTCTGGTGACAAGTCCGGCAACACTTCGATGCGATGCAAGATGGGATCGGCACTTTCTCGGCCTGCGTCGGTTACAAATTGAAGTCGATAACTGCTGTAGATGGGCGTCTTTCGATCGGCTTGCAATTCCAGCGTAATGGTTTGCCAAGCTTCTTGTTCCCGGTGCTCCATTGGCCGTCGCAACATTTTGCCTTGCGACTCGCCCAACTCGATGAACGCTGAGCGGATCGGTTGGTTCGCCTTGGCATGGATTGTAACGCGGGTTCCTTCTAAAGCTTTGATATCGGCTTGCCCTTCATCAGTTTGCTTTGGTCGCTTTGTGTAGGAAGGGAAGTCGTACTCCAGTTCGCGGACGGCGATGTGCGGTGCGGGCGATACTTCGACTCGATATGTCGGAGATTTCGCATCGCCAGCTTCGATGCGGTAGCTGATTGACTGTTGAAAACCGCCGTCTCCCGGCGGCAGCTTGCATCGAAGGCGCAAACCGTCTGGCGCCAACTGCATGTCGACTGCACGCTCGACGATCTCGCCATCGAGCGTGCTGAAGAACAGCGTCACCGTGTCAGTTGTTCCAACGAGCGAGCAAGATACTTCGACCGTATCGCCTTGAAAGACGATTGCGTCGCCCGGTTGTACGTCGTTGATTTGTATTCGCGTTGGTCGTTCAATGTCGGCCCATGGTGCCACGACTCGTGAGACACTTTGTAGTGGGTCTTTTGGTGAGAAGATCGTGTAAGCCGCACAAACCGTCAACACGCCAGCTAACAAGTAGCCGAAGTGAATCACCTTTGAACGATCGATGGCGTGTTCGATCGTAACGCGGTGCAAGTCCGCCGCCGCACGCTGCTCCATCGCGGAAAATACTAACCGATGCAGCGACGCATGATCGTTTCGGAATAACAAGAAGTTGATGAGACTGTTTTTCAGCGAGGGGTCGGACTCTTCGATCGCCCGGGCCGCATAGATTGGATTGATCGGTCGCAACATCAACGGCACAATGACGCTCGCCAAGTAGTAACCGACCGCGCCCAGCAGCGCGAAGCAAGCCAGCCATCGTCCCCACCAAGCCAGCGGCATGATCCAATGATCGACGACCGTCAACACGAGCGAGTAGCCGAGGATCGCGGTCACGAGGGCCATCAAAGAGCTGGCAAGGTCGACGACTCGAACCTGAAACCGAGTCTTTTCGAGTTGTTGTTCGATGAATCGGTCGGCATCGCTTGCCGACGCGGCAGGTTGATTTGGTTGGGCGGCGCCAGTTGCCATAGTTTTAGGTGAGCGGTAAGGAGCCGCCAACGGTCGAGAACGGGACGAGTACCCTCAATTATAGATGAACGCGACGGCGTACTACTCCCCAAATGACAGAAAATCATGTGCTTATGCCAATTCTCGCTTTCGATTACATTGGACGAGCCGTCGTGTGGCCCGCGTTGTAAGGCGATCCTATGAATTCCAAAGTCGTTGATGTGATCTATCTGAATGCCCAGGACAACATTTGTGTTGCGGCCAGACCGCTGCCCGCCGGGACCGCGATTACCGTAGGAGACGGGCGGTTCAAGATTGAAACACCCATTCCGCTTGGGCACAAAATCGCGATTAAGCCGATTGCGAAGGATGAGCCGGTGCGAAAGTACGGCCAAGTCATTGGTTTCGCGACCGAACCCATCGCGGCAGGAGGATGGGTTCACTCTCATAATGTTGCGATTGGCGAGTTTGCTCGCGACTACGCCAGTGCGACGGAAACTCCTTCACCACCCGAGCCCATTACCGATCGAACCTTCATGGGCTATCGCCGTGCCGACGGAAAGGCGGGAACTCGGAATTATCTGGCGATCATCTCGACGGTTAACTGTTCCGCGTCCGTCTCGAAATATATCGCCGAGCGTTTTGATAAATCCTTGCTGAAAGACTATCCAAACATTGACGGTGTCATTGCTCTCAAGCATGACAACGGATGCGCGATGCAGTTTGGTGGGTTGCAGCACCAGATCCTGAACCGTGTCATGGGCGGAATGGCCAAGCATCCCAATATCGGCGGTTATTTACTTTGCAACCTCGGTTGCGAGACTGGCACGATGGGCAGCCTGTTGGACGGGCAGAAACTTGTACAGATAGATGGCACGACCGGAAGGAGCCACGGTCCACCTGTCTTTACCATGCAAGACTATGGCGGAACGACCAAGACGGTCGAGGCGGCTGTGAAGAAAGTTGCCGAGATGCTGCCGGCGGTGAACGATGTTCGACGTGAGCCGATTCCAGCCAGTGAGATTATTTTGGCGACGGAATGTGGTGGGTCGGATGGCAACTCGGGCATCACGGCGAATCCGGCGGTTGGGTTCGCGTCCGACATGTTGGTTGCATGTGGCGGCACGTCGATCCTGGCCGAAACCAGCGAGATCTATGGAGCGGAACATCTGCTCACCCGGCGAGCTGTCTCGACGAAAGTCGCCGACAAACTTATCGAGCGGATCAACTGGTGGCTCTGGTATGCGAAAGTCTTCGGCTGCGAACTCGATAACAATCCTTCTGCCGGCAACAAGGCAGGCGGTTTGACGACGATTGCAGAGAAGTCGCTGGGGGCGGTTGCCAAAGGCGGTACAACGGCACTGGTCGATGTTTACGAGTATGCCGAGCCCGTAACCGCAAAGGGTTTCGTCGTGATGGATACTCCGGGCTTCGATCCGCCCAGCGTGACGGGGATGGTCGCCGGTGGTGCCAATGTAGTGGTCTTCACGACAGGACGCGGCAGTTGCTTCGGCTGCAAGCCTTCGCCGTCGATCAAGATCGCAACCAACACACCCATGTACGAGAAGATGATTGATGACATGGACATTAACGCCGGCGAAGTGCTCGCCGGAAAGCCTGTCGAGGAAGTTGGCCGCGAAATCTTCGAGCATATCTTGCGAGTTGCCAGTGGCGAGCAAACCAAAAGCGAACGGCACGGCATCGGCGAAGAGGAGTTTTGTCCTTGGATTATCGGGCCGGTGTTGTAGCTCTGTAGCTTTTTAGACAGAATGATTTGGAGGTACAGACATGTCCGAATCAGCAAATGTTTCGATTCCCAGTGACCTTGAGCAGTTTATCAACGATCAAGTTGCCACGGGTGCGTATGCCAGCGCCGAGCACGTCGTGCGCGAAGCGCTAGAGCGTCTTCGTGAGCGAGACAAAACGCGGGCTACTAGAGGCGAAGAATTGCGTCAGCAAATCCAAGTGGGGGTCGATCAAGCGGATGCGGGCGAATGTACGCCGTTGGATATTGGAGTAATTAAACAGAAGGCACGGGCAACTTGGATGCGGCAACAAGCGAGTCAGTAGATGGCTCGTGTTGTTAAGACTCCGGCAGCCGAAGTTGATTTGTGCGACGTCTGGCTGCATATCGCCGACGATGGCCGATCAGTTCCTCGACACGCTCAACGCAAAGTGTAACTTATTGGCGACTCATCCAGAGCTTGGAGAGAGCCACCCTGAAGTTGGAAGGCGTATTCGTTTTTTCCCGTCGCAAGTTATGTGATCGTATATCGACCGATTGAAGCCGGAATCGAGCTAATTCGCGTGTTGCGGGGAACTCGGAACTTCGACTCTCTATTCTGATTGAACACGGATGTTCGACGCAAATTACTTTCGAGCTGTGGTTTCCGGGCGTCAGCGCGGTTTGCGGGCTTCGATACTGCGAACTGGTCTTTGCGTGGCCGAGCCCTTCTATCGCTTTGGCGTTCGCTGGCGTAACCGTCAGTTCGATGTCGGTAAACGCGAAATCCATCGCGCCGGTGTGCCGGTGATCAGCGTGGGCAACTTGACGGTGGGTGGGACCGGCAAGACGCCGATGGTTGAGTGGTTGGCTCGCTGGTTTCGACAGCGAGACATTCGCGTGTCGTTGATCAGCCGAGGGTATGGTGCTGAGGCCGGCGCGCGAAATGACGAAGCTTTGGAGCTGGAAGAAAAGCTCCCTGACGTTCCGCACTTACAGAATCCCGACCGTGTCGAAGCAGCTCAAATGGCGATCGACGAATGCGAAACACAGTTGATCTTGCTCGACGATGCCTTCCAGCATCGTCGCATTCATCGCGATTTGGATATCGTATTGATCGATGCCTTGGAACCATTCGGGTATGGGCATTTGTTGCCGCGCGGCTTGTTGCGCGAGCCCGTTGCCAGCCTCAACCGTGCTGATATCATCGCGCTCAGTCGGTCGGATGCCGTCGATGAAGCCACCCGGGCATCGATTCGATCGAAAGCGATGAAACACGCACCCCAAGCGGCTTGGCTCGAAGTCGTCCACCGGCCCCAAAGCTTGCTTTCCGCCGCGGGCGACGAGCTGGACATTCGCTCGTTGCAGGGGCAGCGTATCGCCGCCTTTTGCGGTATCGGCAATCCCGCCGGCTTCTGCCATACGCTTGACGACCTGGGAGCCGAAGTTGTTGACTTGCGTGAGTTTCCTGATCACCACGCGTATCAACGCAGCGATATCGAGGAACTATCGCGGTGGGCTAAGGATTTGCAAGTCGACGCTGTCCTGTGTACGCACAAAGATCTTGTGAAAGTTGGAGTCGAGCAACTGGGCGAATGCCCGCTTTTTGCCTTACGGATAGGACTCGCTATCACCGCTGGCGAGTGCGAGTTGACAAGAAGTCTCGACTCGATCGCCCAAAGCATTGTGGACGCATCGCAGGATGCTAGCGACGCCGTTTGATCTTGCTCTGCTGAGGCAATTCTTCTAATGAATTGCCGGGATTCTCTTGATTCATCCAGCTCTCCGAGCAAGGAGCGTGCTGATCATGCAACGCGAGGCGATCGTTTTACTGTTGTTAGCTACCACAGCGGTAGGTGTTTGGGCAGAGGAGTCGGAACTCTATCGCGGACAGAGCTCAGTTCAGTGGCTGCAGCAACTATCTCATCCAAGCGCGTCGGCGCGTGCCGCTGCGGCACAAGCCTTCGTCGTCATCGGCAAAGGGAACGAAGATGCGTCTGCGCCTTTGATTCAATTGCTTTCGGATAGCGACGAGCGGGTTCGCTTTTATGCCGCTTACGCACTCGGCAAACTGGAGATTCACCACAAGCAATGTATCGAGGCGTTAATCAATGTGCTCCCAGACAAGGACGAGCACGTGCGATACACGGCGCAGTGGTCGTTGTCGGAGATCGCCAAGCAAATTACTCGCGCGGCCGATGCAAATGCAAGTATTGACGAGGGGCTCGCCGAGCTGCTCGCCGAAACGGAAACGCAATTGCTCGCTGCGGGCGCGTTGCCTGGACATATCAACGATATACGTGAAGCGATTGTAAGGTTTCAGCCGCCAGCACCTGAGCCGGCCACGCCTCAGCCACCGGTCGAAGTTTCCTCGACGGAAAGCGACGAGATCACAAGTTGCCTGAAGGCGCTGGCCGCAGAAGATGTGATCACTCAGGCGCGAGCCATCGAACGGCTTCGCCAGCTCGGCGTGCCTTGTGTCGAAAGATTGCTTGAATCGCCGGAAGTGATCGACAATCTTGGTTCTGTCGGCTGGCACTTGCCGCAAGCCATCGCCGGTCTCGGCAACCCGGTCGTTCCCGCGTTGATCAAAGCATTGCAGAGTTCGCACGACGAGACCAGCGACTTTGCGGCGAGTGCGCTGCGGGATCTTGGACCACAATCCAGCGTGGGCTTACCCGAATTGATGCAGCTACTCGGAAGTGATGAAACGTCTGACTTACAGAAACAGCGAGTCATCGACATCCTGGGCGAGATGGGGCCGTCTGCGGTACCGGCGGTTGACCTGTTAGTTGCTGCGTTGAATGACGTCGAAGGTGACGGAGATCTATCGTGGCGAGCCATCCAAGCACTCGGTTCGATCGGTCCAGGTGCAAAGCATGCTGTGCCAGATTTGCTCAACCAATTTGTAACTTCGGCGGAGGCACCGTATACGCAAGCCGAGATTGCCGCATCGCTAGTCAGAATCGACCCGAAGTCTGACTCAATCGTGAAAGCATTGTCGGACGCGGTACAAGCGTCGGAGAACATCTTCGACGGGCTTGGCATTGCCGAAAAGTTATGCAAATGCGAAGCGGGTGGAGCGGCGATCGTGCCGTGGTTGCTCGGTGCGATCGACCAAACTGAGTTCGAACAGCGGGCCACCGTCTTGAGGCTGCTTGGCGAATATGGCGGCGCGAGTACCAGCGAAGTTAGCCCACGCGTGTTTGCGTGCCTGATGGGTCCTGCTGAGGACGTTGTGGTGCGGGTGGCAGCAGCAAAGGCCTTGGGCAAGCTGGGGCCTGAGGCGTTGAAGCAAGTGGTTAACGAGTTGCAGTACGGCGATGAGCCGAATCAGCTGATTGCAGTTCGCTCGCTAGTCGAGATCGGTTCCGCGGCCAGCCCCGCAAAAGCGGCGCTCCTGGAATTGCTGAGAGAAGAACGCGCCGGCCAAGAATTGCGCTCGCTGGCAGCGGTCGCGTTGGGTCAACTGGGAACCGAGGCACGGGATGCGGTACCAACTCTGACCGAGATTCTGCGCGACAAGGACTCGGACAGTTACTTGCGTTCGATGTGTGTTGTCGCGCTCGGGCAGGTCGATCCATCTGCCACGGCGATCCTTGAATCGATGCTCGACGATTCGGAAGCAGAGCTACAGATCGCGGCGGCTTATGCGCTGTGCAAAGACGACGCGGAACATCCCCTTGGTCTGGCGACGTTGGTGCGTTGGTTGGATAACGCGGAGTATCGCGCTTCCGCCATCAATTCGCTTGTCGACATCGGTGAGACCTCGCTGACGCTAGTGGTCGAAAAGATGAAGGATGCTTCTGCCGATCGGGACACGCGACTGGCTTGTCTTGAAGTCGTGAGCGCCTTTGACGAGTGTGCGGTCGATCCCTTGTGTCAGACTCTTAACGATCAAGAGCTTGCCGAAGACGCTGGTTGGGCACTGCGAGATCGCGGCAACAAAGTGCTCCCGACGCTGGTGAAGAGTTTCGACGACGAAGTGAGATTCACGCCACCGGCTCGCGAGATCATCGGCCAAGTCATCCAGGATATGTTCGACGGCCTCGGCGCTGGCGGCGACGAGGAAACGTGGAGCGGTGGACATGCGCTGGTGCAACGGGACGATTTTCGCACTGCCATCATGTCTGCTGCCGGAGGAGCGCTGGCGCGACCACCGGAGGCCATGCATTATGAAGCCATCTTGCTGCCACCCGAGTCTGTCGAAAACGCGAAGGCAGAACCGGTTGCTGAAGCGATGGAGTTCGCTCCCGAAAGTGAATCTGAATACGCCGAGGCACCTCCGGTTCCCAAAGGTTACAAGACGGTTGATGTGTTTTACGGAACGAACCGTCAGCCGATCGAAGAAGCATCTGCGTCGACCGCTGGTCGATCGCGATGGGTCTTGGTGGTTGGCTTCGGTATTGTCGCGCTGGTTGTCGTAAGTCTGGTAGGCATGTATCGACGTGGCGCTTGCCGGCAGGCGACTGCTGGATTAGCGGGTACGACACTGGTCCTGTTGCTTGGCTTGCTGCTGTTTATCCCCGCGACAATTCGCCCGAGTATCGAGAAGATCGGGCCGAAGTACGGCGGTGAGTATAGCGATCGCGTGGAAATGGGAGTCTGCCAGGTGACCATCCCCGACACGCATCGTGAAGGCGAGTTGGAAACCCTAAAACTTCTGCGGCTCGAGGTCACAGAAGATCTTCAAAAGCACATCGTCTTACGAAGCGTTAGACGCATGGAGTCTGATGAGTTCTTCGGCGGTCTCCGACGCGAGATGCAGTCCCGCGGTAACAATATTCTCGTGTTCGTACATGGCTTTAACGTCTCCTTCGAGGATGCCGCACGCCGGACGGCTCAAATGTCTGAGGATCTGAATTTCGCTGGTGCTCCTGTCTTTTACAGTTGGCCATCGCAGGCGGATTGGTGGAAGTATCGGGCCGATGAGAAAAACGTCGAACTGAGTGTAGATCAACTCAAGTCATTTTTATTGGCCATCGCCGAGCGTTCTGATGCCGATACGATCAATCTGGTAGCGCACAGCATGGGTAATCGCGTGCTGACTGCGGCCTTGAAGGAGATTGATGTCGCGGCCAGCGAACGCGAGCAGATGTTCAATCAAGTGATTTTGGCGGCGCCGGATATCGACGCTGATATCTTCAAGCAGCGAATTGCGCCGGCGATTGTGACAAAAGCCAAGCACGTGACACTTTACGCGTCGTCGAATGATTTGGCGTTGATTGCCTCGAAAACTTTCAACAGCGGAGATCCGCGTGCGGGAGACGCTGGGAGCGACTTGGTCGTGTACCCGGGTATCGAAACGATTGACGTGACGGCTGGGGATAGCAGTTTACTTGGGCACTCTTACTACGGCAGTAGCGTGTCTGTTCTACGCGACATCGAGCTCTTGCTACATGATCAACCAGCGAGTTCGCGCAAATTCCTGGCGCCGGTTTCCCTGCAAGATGACCGCACCTACTGGCTGTTTCAACCTCCGCGCATTTCACGGCGAAGTGACGATCACGACGCGGTGCGTTAGTCACAGGAAATCAAGTCGTTGACGGCCACGACGGCAGGGAGGACGTTTCCGCGGAACTTTCGAGTGAAGGCTCTGTTAGCTCAGAGCTGCGAGTAGGCTGTCGGTACAAGGTACCAGCGGTTGATCTTTGATACCGTGTCCTTGTACTTGTCGAGGCCTTTCATCACGAGCCAATCGGGATGCGTCCGAAAGCCGTTCCAATGTTCGTCGTGGGCCTTCATGTCGGGAGCGGTCAGCATGTACGTCAGGTTGGGCACGTCGTTGCCAATCAAAGTTTCGCCATAGAACAGCGGCGCCAACTTGACGTTGCGCATGATGTCGATTTCGCCATCGTTGAACATCGCGACTTTCAATCGGGCCTTGTCCGCGTTGTGACTTTCGTAAGTTCGCAATTCAAACAGCCGCGGTTCTTTCTTCACGGAATACTCGGGTTGCTCCATCACCGGCATTCCGGCGAACGCCTTCATGAACTTGCTTTCGATGCGACTGTATGGGGCATCGGCCATCGCGATCGCGAAATAGTCAGCAGCGGCCTTGGCATACTCCGTGTCGGTCGCAAGCTTTTGATTCAACTCGGAAAATGCGGTCAATGTTTTGAAAGGGATCAGCATATACAACGCAAAGTCAGCGTCGTCGTCCGTGCGTGTAAACACGCCCACGCGATCGATGCCTTGACGCATCAATGCCGGCAGCAACGCGCGTTCGACATAGTCGCTTACAACCTGTCGCTTTTCAGCGTTAGGTGAACGGTAAACTCGCAGTTCGTAGTACTCTTGCATGGGTGTGTCCTCGGCCGCTTTGAGTTGTCGTATCGTACCGGACAGCAGCATCGCCATAGCCAGCGAGGCGAAGACCGTTTTCGTGAATAGCGAGTAGCGGGGCATTGCGTTTCCTTGATGAGCTGTTGTGACGGTCATTGTAATTGTGGTCCAAATCTGGTTACTCAGCACTGGTTGTGCCGATGCAGTACAGGTAGGCGTCTGTTCTGACGAGCAGTTGATTGTTGCTGATCGCGGGGCTGGCGTTGAACATGCTGTCGTCGCCATCGATGGTGTTGAGAGCGAGTTCTTCATAGTTTGGGGATGCTTTTAGAACGAGTATGCCTTGATCTCGCGTTGTCAGGTACAACTTGTCTCCAGCTCGCACGATCGAGGCGTAGACTCGCGCCCGCGTTGGCAACCGTTCCTGGTATTTGGTCTCGCCGGTCTTGGCGTCCAAGCAGTTTGCGATCGCTTTATCGCTGGCCCAGTAGATGTGTCCGTCATAGTAGACCGGAGATGTCACATTGGCGCCGACTCCGGATTCCCACAGCTTGTGCGTGTCGGTCACATCGCCGCGGCCTCCCAGTCGAATCGCAATACATCGATTTCGCCGACCGCCCAGGCAATAGATCACGCCCTCGTGGGAGATCGGAACTGGTACCACGTAGTCGTCGATGCCGACACACTCCCACAGCTTCTCGCCGGTATGCGGCTCGAAGCCATAGATCATGTCTTTTTGATTTATCACCATTTCCCAAGTGCTGCCTGGGGCTTCGGCGATGCAGGGGCTTGTCCAAGCCTTGACAATGCCCTCGATCTTCCATGCTTGCTCACCCGTTCTCTTGTCGAAGGCAAAGACCGTGTCGCTTTCGATACTTGCATTCACAATTAGTAAGTCTTCAAACAGAACTGGCGACGATGCCGACCCGAACCCGGCGGTGCCTGCACCTACGTCGGCTTGCCACAACAAATCGCCGTCCCAGGTATAAGCTACGACTCCCGAAACGCCAAAGAAGGCGTAAACATTCTCGCCATCGGTGACGGGCGTTCCTGTTGCAAAGCCATGATCAACGACGCGATTTGTGATTGTCTGGGTGTGCTCGCTGCCAGTGATCGACTTGTCCCACAGAAGCTTCCCACTGCTGCGATCAAGGCATAGGACATGCAATCGCAGATCCGCCTTCTCTCCAGGTTTTTCATCTGACAGGCCATAACCGGTATATGCTGTTACAAAGATTCGTTCGCCATGCACGATTGGGCTGGAGGCACCGCGCCCCGGCAACGCCGTCTTCCAAGCGATATTTTCCGTCTCGCTCCAACGAACAGGCGTGTGGGTTGCAACGTCTGACGCCGCATTACCCGCGGGACCACGGAACTGAGGCCAGTCGTTAGCCGAGACGATTGGGGCGAGAAAAATCATCTGAAGCACAAGGAGCAATTGCGGTGAGAGGCGTATCGGCATGGGTGGTTTCCCGTTGGCTGCGAGGAACTGGTGGATGGAAAACTGATGAATTAGTGTTCGATTATTGAGGACGATTAACGGCGAGTCCATGCCTGGTTCGTACAGTTGTTTATGGTCTGTGTCCCGGAGTGAGAACCGTCGTGCGTCGCGTCCGGTTCGTTGTATCGAGCGTGTGGCTGGTGACCGTTTCGTTTCGAGGGCTGATCACTTGGAAAGTGATTGCCACGATTGACATTCGGCGGATCCCGGCGATGCACTAGTGGGCTTCAATCACCTCGAAATCTCGAAACGCATATCCGCCTCGAAAAACGTCAAGCGTTTGACGGATCGGATTGGTCTTTAGATTCTTCTTTGGTTCGTGTGGATTCATCGTGCAAAGAGCGAAGAATCAAGCCCACTCCTGCGGCGAACAGTACGAGCATGCCCAGAAAATGCGTTAGCTTCGTATTCATAAAAAAGCGAATGCGGCTGAGTATTTCTACCGCGATGACACCGACGCCCAAGTAAAGCAGCCACCACGCCCACTTCTTCCTGGCATCGTAGAATAAGGCGATGACGGCGATCACGAACGGTACGAAGATAATTCCCATCGAAGTCGTCTCGCTCATTCCTCCTCCGCCGCGCCGGCCCATCAAGGCATGAACGCCGCCGGAAACCAAACCCACACCCGTAGTCACACGGACCGAGTCGAAGAACAAGTAGATTGCCAGCCCCGCCAAGACGAGTCCGATAAAGAATTGACCCACTCCACCTTCAGTACCCCCCGAACCTTTCATGGTAGTCTTTCTGTCTTTGAACTAATTGGAGTCGTTGTTCCGCAAACATTGCATGGGTAGTGTGGGACGGACGAGGCGTCCATCCTACGCAAGTATGGCCCAGGCCGCTTCAGGAAATATCCGTTGGCTGAGCTTCACAGAACCGTCTGAGACTTTGGAGTTCCTTATTGACGGCGTCGCAGCTTGACTTGTTCATCAACCATCCGAACAGCAGAAACATTGGCTTTACAAATCCTTTACCCTCGACGGTCGAAAACTGTGTGACTTTGGTTCGGCTGCCAAGATCCTCGAACGAATAAGCCGCTTCGATGTCAAACATTTGGCCTTTCAGCTGCATCGCACATGTATAAGGCGGATCCCAAGCCGTAATTGTGCCCTGAAACTCCATCCGTCTACCGTGTTCTTCGGTGATGGAGCGAAATGTGCTCCCGATTTTTCCCGGTTTCTCGTCGATCATTTCGTCTTCGACGACGATGATGCTCCAGGCCGCGACGTTGTCATTGGTTAAATAGAAAACGTCTTCGATCGGTCGATCAATTTCGACGCTGCCTTCGCTCCTCATCGGTCGAACTCCAATTACTCTTCGCGAACCAGATACTTGTTCAACAAGGTCTCTAGCGGAAAACAGTGCTTTGCGGTTCGTTGATCGTCTTCGACGATGGGATCTACGGCGACGGCCGCTACCAGCTCCGAGAGAGCCGTCAAAAATGTTCTTGCCTCATCGAGATTAGTGAGTTGGCACAGCTCGCCAGTCTCGTCGGCCGCTTCGAGGTAGGTTTTGGCCTTGTTCTCGCTGGTAAATAGACCGAGCACCGTCAGCGGTTCACCACCGCTTCCGGTCGCATCAATCGACACGAAGCCGACATCCTGCGCAATGGCAAAGACTGGGTAGTTCCACGGCGAGTAGTCGGTCGTTAGATGGTCGGCGAGTAATTCACGAACTGCAACCTGCCAGCGTGCATCGACTTTGTCGCCAAGCGGCGAGGGGTCAAACGCCACCTCCGTCACGGGAGCCCGCAAGCTTTGCAATAGCCAACTGAACTCGCGATCGTTGAACAACATCCGCGGAGTGTCGTCCATACCGAACTCAGCCATGAATTGGACGGCAACTTCCGATTCGGTATAGACGACCAACATCTGAACCGGCCCGTCATCCGATTCAGCGGACGGATCGACCATCGATGCGTACCCGCCGCCGTGAGGTATCAAGTAGATCGGGTACTCCCAATAACGACTCATGTAACTTTGGCACCTCTTGATGCGTTATTTGAATGGGCATGAACTCAGACGCGACTGCGGGAAGCTGATTCTTTTCAGTCCAGCTACGAAGTTTAACGTGGCCCTGCCGCGTTGATCTTTGTAGCGCCTCGATTCTCGCCGGGCGTCGTACCTCGATAGTCCGCTTCCTTCTTAACCGTCCGGTCTCCGGTTTCTCGATGAAACGAGTCTCGGGAAATATCTGCGGGCACACTGTCGCCCGTTTCTTCGACCCATTGATCCAGCAAATTACTGAGGCGTTGTTTCGTCTCGGCGAAGGCTGGGTCGTTGGCTAGGTTATTCAGTTGGTATGGATCTTTGCGACTTTGATACAACTCTTCTTCTGGCCGCGGCGCGAGGAACACGTCGGCCTGAGCCTCGGTTAACTTGTTGCTGTTGCGGAGCGCCAAGAGTTGCTGATGCGAGACGGATCGCACGGAGTCGGCGGGGCCTTGCCACGGTTGATACGGGCGGTTGTTACGAATGTACAGAAATCCATCTGCTCGAACGCTGCGCCCATGTGCCTCGTAATCGTGCCAATTGTGTTCCGAAAAAGCGTAACGGCGGACTCGGACGCTGGGATCGTCCAGCACTGGCTTCAGGCTTACTCCCTGCATCGTCTCGGTCGTGCTCACACCAGCCACTTCCAGAATCGTCGGTGCGAGATCGATCACGCTAGTTAAGCTCGTCGTCGCGACTCCGCCTCTCGCAATTCCGGCTGGCCAATTTGCGATGAGTGCCGTCTTCATGCCAGAATCGTGTAAGCGAGTTTTGGCGCGTGGGAAGGGTCGTCCATTGTCAGCCAGCACGAAGATCAATGTATTGTCGAGTTGTTTCTCCTCTTTGAGAGCTTGCACGACTTCGCCGATGTAGTGATCGAACCTTGTCACCTCGTTGTAGTACGAGGCAAGATCATCACGAGTGCCCTGATCGTCGGCCAAAAATGGCGGCACAGTCACACCAGACGGGCGATGTTTGGGGCCGTACTGATCTGCGTTCCAATCCTTGTCGCCGTCCCAGTCGCGATGAGCGTCGTAAGATGCGAACCAGAAGAAAAACGGTTTATCCTTAGGACGTTGTTTCACTGTCTGCACCCATTTCCCGTGGCCTCCACGATTGCCCGGCACGTTTCCGCTATCGACCAAATCGAAAGGCGTATCGTTGCTGTGCGACCCGCCGGGCGCGGCCTTCATGTGGTGTTTGCCGACGATCGCCGTATAGTAGCCTGCTTCGCGGAGCAAAGTCGGGAACCAAGGCAGCTCGCCATCAATGGCCAAGTGCAACTCGGCGGCCTTGCCGTTGTTGTGCGGATAACGCCCCGTAATGATGCTCGACCGACTCGGGCTGCAACTGCTCGCGGTCAGATAGGCCTCGTCGAACCGTATGCCGTTGCGTGCTAGCTCGTCGATGTTTGGCGTGCGAGCCGCGGCGTTACCATAGCAGCCATAGTCGTTCCAGCTGACATCGTCAGCAATGAACACAATTACGTTTGGGCGATCGGTCGCCTGGGCAGCAACGCCCGCTGACAGCGTACACAGCAGACCTAACAAGATGTTTCTATTCATGTGTTACTTCCCGCAAAGGCAAACGAGGCTAGGGGGTCCCTTTCGAACGAAGCGGCTTGGTTGTTTCACAATCGTCTGGCCGAAAGAAGTTCCCGACCAGCTCCGGGAGTCAAATTCTCTTTAACAAAAGCCCCTTACAGCATACTTGAAGACGATGCTCATGCCGATGAGGGCGACGAAATGCAGCTTGCTTTCGCTCTTGCCAGAAATCCAAATTGCCGAGACAATCCCCCGCTCACACAGCCCTAGAAAGGACATCGAAAATGCAGCGGCTGAAATTTGAAGAGCTGCAAATCGGCGATAGCTGGCAAAGCCATGCGCGAACGATTACGGAAACCGATGTTGTAAACTTTGCCTGCTTGACCGGTGACTTCGACCCGTTACACATGGATCATGAATCAGCCGCCAAGGCTCCGTTTGGCCGCCCCGTAGCCCACGGTTTGTTGGGGCTAACTTATCTCGCCGGACTCGGTACCCATGCGCCGAGTGTTCACACGCTCGCCTTTCTCGGAATCAAAGACTGGAACTTTCAGAAGCCAGTATTTGTTGGCGACACAGTTCACGCGGTCACTCGCGTTATCTCGATGGCCGCTTCGGGCCGCCGAACTGGTCGCGTGACTTGGCATCGCGAACTCGTGAATCAGGACGGGGAAGTAGTTCAAAGTGGAACTTTCGAAACGGCCGTAGCGACAGCTGTTGCAACGGAAGCCACTCAGACAATCCCTATCCGCCGGGCCGCGGCCTGATTCGAATTCACCCTTTTACCTTGTATCCGATCTTTGCTAGCGTTTCTCGAATTCGCTCCAAGTGTTTGCCCTGAACCTCCAAAACATCTCCTTTAATCGCGCCGCCGGCGCCACACGCGGCCTTCAAACGGGTGAGTAACTCTGTTAGGTCAGTTCCTTGCGCTGACAGGCCACGCACGACGGTGACGACCTTACCTTTCTTGCGTTTCTCGATGGAGAGGTTGGCAGTCTGCTTTTCCGGTGCAATACGAGGGGCCGGCGCGGGGGGACATTCGCATTCCGCTTCCAACTCGCCACAACGGTCACACCTGACCGGCTGAAAAAATTCCGTGCCTGCGAATAATCGACCCATCAGGCCACGCCCTTTGGCACGGACCAATGATCGCGGTATCGACGACTCACCAATGCGTTGGCTTCTTCGTTGTTTGTGATCTGTTCTTTTGTGGGGTCAAAGTGCAACACGCCGCCCACGCGAGCGGCGATGTTTGCCAAGTGAACGATCCCGGCTGCCAGATGGCCGGCTTGGATGTCGGCGTTCAGATTTGTCTGTGTGCCACGAATGCAGTCGAGGAAGTTCGTATGATGACGAGGCAGTTCGACCGAACCCGAGTTCTCCGCAAGCAGTTTCATACGCGGGCCATACATCTTCCAACCCTGGGTATGACCGAGAATCATCACACCTTCGGTTCCATAAAATGCTGCACCGTTCTCGTATCCTTCCTGAACGTAAGGCGACCAGATGCGCTGTTCGAAGATCAACTGCTTCTGGCGGCCCTTTGGATCGCCATCGACCGGATACTCGAAGACCGCGTATTGTGTGTCGGGGAACTGTTGGTCATCGTCAAAGAAATATTTGCCGCCCATACAGGTCGCACTTGACGGATGCGTTTTGATTCCTAAACCCCACAGCGCCACGTCGATGTCATGCACGCCGTCGTTACCGATGTCGCCGCAGCCAAAGTTGTACCACCAACGCCAAACACCGTGAAGCAGGTTCGATTGATAAGGGACCAACGGCGCGGGGCCGACCCACGTATCAAAATCCAAATGGGAGGGTGGGAGGCTTGGTTGCTTCTTTCCGATGGAGCCTCGCCGCTGGCTGTTCCAGGCCTTTGCAACCAACACCTCGCCGATCTCGCCAGCGTGCAACTTTTGCATCGCCTCTTCGATCACGCGCGTGCTGCGACTCTGTGTGCCAACTTGCAAGCACTTGTCGCTACGGGCGACGGCTTCGGTCATCAATCTCCCTTCGCGAATGTTGTGGCAGCAAGGTTTTTCGACGTACACGTGTTTGCCCGCGTCGAGCGCCAGGATCGAGGCCGGTGCGTGCCAATGATCGGGGGTTGCGATGAAAACTGCATCCACGTCTTTGTCGTCGAATACCGCACGCATGTCGCTGGCTTGTTCCGGAACCTTGCCGCTCGTTGATTTCACAACTTCGGCGGCTTTTGCCAATCGTTGTTGGTCGACGTCGCAGACATACTTCACTCGCACATCTTTTCTGGCGGCGAGCAGATGCGTGTGATTGGTTCCCATGCCACCTGGGCCAATCACTGCGACGGTCAGTTCGTCGTTTGCTGACGCTTGCGTTGTCCGACTCGCCAGTCCAAGCGCCACAGCCCCTGCGCCCGCCTGCTTGAGGAACTCTCGTCGTTCAGTTGACATGGCTCATACCTCCGCATTCTTGAAACTTGGATTCCGCACTATTTCGGGAAGGTGACTTTTTACCGCCATGATTGTATAACGACGAGGCGACCAAGCTATAATGCGAAGCTGCGTTTTATTCCCACCAGAAGATTTGCGAGAGGCCAGACCCATGCGGCTGTCACCCTTCCTCGCCGTTGCACTCGTCCAATTCGTTTGTTTCTCGATTCCCGTTCATGCGGAACAAGATCAACCGCCGTCGCCTGAACAGCAGGCTGTTGACGCCTTGAGCCGCTTGCGGACGAACATCCAATTCAACAAGGATGGCACGACTCGGCTTCTGCGCCTGAGCAAGTCGGTTGTTACTGACGAGGCGTTAATCCACTTACAACATTTCAAGCAACTCGATTACTTAGCGATCGTGTGCCCGCAGATCACCGACGCGAACACACATCATCTCGCTGGGCTGACGAATCTGGAAACGCTGCTGCTGTCAAAGTCGGGTGTCGGCGACGCGACGTTGGTTCATTTGAAAGGTCTCTCAAAGCTGGAGCGGCTCTATCTTGCCGAGACTAAGATCACCGATGCAGGTCTGGCGAATATCGCCGAGTTGTTGCAACTCACGGACCTGTCACTCGAACAAACCGAAGTCACGGACCAAGGTTTGAAGCACTTGTGCAACCTGAAGGAACTCGAAACGCTGCTATTGAGTGATACGAAAGTGGCTGGTCCCGGGTTGGCCGAACTGGCTGCCTTGCCGAACCTACGTGTCTTGTATTTAGAGAATTGTGCCCTGGACGGTACTTCGGTTGCACACCTGAAGGCGATCGAGAGCCTCGAACATCTGAGCTTGAACGGTTCGACTGTCGATGATCGAGGGGTCGCTTCGCTTGCCATGCTCAACCAGCTCAAGGTTTTAGAATTGTACGGCACCGAGTGTTCGGCGGTCGGACTGGCTGAGTTGAATATGGCTTTGCCCGAGACTCGACTCTTTGTAGATCCGGTTGATCGAAGGACGAGCGGGACGGATCCCTCATCCGTCACAGCCAACGATCGTGTGGATGGACCAGGCAGCCGTCCTGCATTGACGCTTCCCCCGATTCGGGATCGCATCGCGTCAACAAAGGAAGTTCCGGACTTTCAGAAGCACGTCGTCCCACTGCTGGGCCGCCTTGGCTGTAATGGACGAGCTTGTCACGGATCGTTCCAAGGGCAGGGCGGGTTCCGGCTATCGATGTTCGGTTACGACTTTGAGATGGATCACGACAATCTGCGTGAGCGGATCGATCTTGATTCACCTGGCGATAGTCTGATTCTCAATAAGCCGACGTCGGCGGAAGAACATGAAGGCGGACTGCGTTTGCCTGCCGGCGGTTGGGAGCAACAGTTGCTACGCCGCTGGATTGAAGGCGGCGCGAAAGGTATCGGCGGGGATGCGCCCAAGTTCGAGCGTTTAATGGTAACACCCACCGAGATCGTGTTTGCGGATGCCGGCGAGACGGAGCAACTCCAAGTCGAAGCTGTATGGTCAGACGGCACCCGCGAAGATGTGACTGCGCTGACGCGGTTTCAAACCAACGACGAAGTTGTCGCCGACGTGTCGCCTGATGGGGTCGTGACGGGGCGCGGCAAGGGTGACACCTACATCGTTGCGTTCTACGACAATGGCATCTTCTCGACGCAAGTTCTGCGTCCTGTGACGAATCTCACGGGCGACGAGTTTCCTGATGTCGCTGCGCCTACCGAGATTGATCGGCATGTCGTTAACAAGCTTGCTGAGTTAGGGATTGTGCCGTCCGAGTTATCGCAAGACGAAGAGTTCTTGCGGCGAGTAAGTCTCGACATGATCGGGACACTACCGACACCCGACGAGATCCGAGAGTTCCTCGCTGATACTTCACCCGATAAGCGCTCTCGCAAGATTGACGACCTATTGGAGCATCCGGCGTATGTCACCTGGTGGACGACGAGGCTCTGCGATCTGACGGGCAGCAACGCTGGATATCTCGGTGCCACGGAGATGGCTCAACCCGTGGCCGCCCAGTGGCGAGCATGGATCGAACGACGCGTGCGAGAGAATGTGGGTTGGGACGAAATTGCGAAGGGCATCTTACTGGCGCGCAGCCGGCCACCCGGGCAACCTTATCGCGAGTTCATCGTCGAACAAAGCAAGTTCACTGATGCCGTCGAGCCGACGGATTTTGCGGCACTTGATAATTCGATGCCCCACTTCTGGTATCGCGACAACATCACGCAGCCCACGGACAAGGCTTTGGCTTTCGGGTACACGTTTCTCGGCGTGCGGCTGGACTGTGCGCAATGTCACAAGCATCCGTACGATCAATGGTCAAAACGCGACTTCGAGCTGTTCACGGAATTCTTCACCCGCATCAAAGCCGGCGTACCGCCTGACGCCAAGCCGCTGCACGAAGCAATGCAGCACATGCTCGGAGTGCCCGTCAAGTTGAACACTGCGGCACTTCGGCGTCAGAGCTATCTTCGCATTGCGGCCGAAGGACGACCGATCCCTTGGAACGAAGTTTATATCGAACCGGCCAAGGGCGAGCAGCCCGGCAAGTTGCTCGGTGGTTCCGAGATCGATTTGAGTCAGTACGAAGATCCTCGCGAGCCGTTGATGGAGTGGCTGCTTGCGGAGCCAAATCGCTACTTTGCCAAGTCGTTTGTGAATCGTATCTGGACCAACTACTTCAACGTAGGCATTATCGATCCTCCCGATGATTTGAACCTCGCCAACCCACCGAGCAACAAGGCTTTGCTCGATTATCTCGCGGAAGGATTCATCTCCAGCGGATACGACATGAAGTGGCTGCATCGTACGATCGTCAACAGCCGCACTTATCAACTGAGCTGGCGACCGAACGATTCGAATCGTACGGACGCTCGTAATTTCAGCCATGCGGTGCTTCGTCGTTTGCCAGCCGAAGTCGCGATCGACGCGATCCATTCTGCGACAGCAAGTGATGCTGTGTTGAAGACGTCTGCCGAGAAAGTTGCTAACCGCAAGATTGGGCAACACCCCGTATCGTATCAAACGCGAGCGATTGATTTTTCGCTGTTGATCTTCGGCAAGCCGTTGCGCACGACGAATTGTGATTGCGAGCGACAAGACGAGCCGACCTTGTTGCAATCATTGTACGTCCGCAATGATCAAGAAATGTTGGATCTGCTGATCCGTAAAGACGGCTGGATTGCGCAACTCAAGAACGAGGAGTTATCTCCAGAACGCGTTGATCGGCTTGTGACCGATGCCTACTTGCGAACCCTCACGCGAATGCCCACCGACCGAGAACTCTCCGATTGCCGCACGCATGTTTTGGAATCGGAAGAGGCGGTCGAGGCCACACATGATTTGCTGTGGGCTCTGTTAAACACCCAAGAGTTTATTACGAATCATTAGTTTCACCCGGAACTCCGCGACATGAGTCACTCAAGTCACGGAGTTTCGCGTCTGCCTTGAGGACACCGCGATGAGATCTCGATACTGCGACGGCATTACGCGACGCGAGTTCCTCCGAGTGGGAACAATCGGTGGCTTGGGCTTAACCGTTCCGAGTTATGCAAAATTCGCTTTTGCCAACGAAGGACAAAATCGCACGGCTGACGCAGTGCTGTTCATCAACCTCGAAGGCGGGCCATCGCATCTCGACACGCTCGATATGAAACCCGACGGTCCGAGTGAAACTCGCGGCGAGTTCAAACCGATCCAGTCGGCGATTCCTGGCTTGAATGTTTGTGAGTACATGCCAAAGTTCGCGAAGTTTGCTGACAGATTTACCTTGTTGCGAGGTATCAGTCATTCTGCCGGTTCACATCCGTTGGGCCAGTCTTACATCTCGACGGGCAATCGACCGACGCCGGCGTTGATCTATCCATCGATGGGGGCGGTTGCGACCAAGGAGCTTGCAGGCAAGCCGGATATGCCCTCGTATATCGCGATTCCGAAGACTGAATGGAACGCGGGTTTCATGGGAGATGCGTACTCGCCGTTCAAAACAAACGCCGTACCTCGCCCTGGTGAACCGTTCGTGGTGCGTGGCATCTCTTTGGCCGAGGGCTTAACATTCGACCGCGTCAATCGACGCGAAGCACTGTTAAAGAAAGTCGATCGGACGTTTCGCGATGTCGAGACGAACAGCCAACTGCTCGAAGCGTTGGACAAGTTTGGCGGACAGGCTTATAGCATGATCACTTCGCCGCGTGCTCAGAAAGCGTTTGACGTCACGCTCGAATCAGACGCTGTCCGCGAGCGTTTTGCGCCTGATGAGTTCAACCAGAGTTTGTTGTTGGCCTGTCGACTAATTGAATTCGGTGTTCCTTTCATCACGGTCAGCAACGCCGGATGGGATACACACACGGATAACTTCGCAGGACATCGCCGATTGATTCCACCATTAGACGTTGGACTCGTCTCGGTGATTGAGACCTTGGCCGAGAAGGGCTTGCTCGAACGGACGCTTGTCGTAGCGATGGGAGAGTTCGGTCGTACACCCAAGATTAACGTCAACGCCGGACGCGATCATTATCCTCGCGCGAGCTGGTCGTTGTTTGCCGGTGGGGGCGTTCAGCCGGGCCAGCTGATCGGTGGAACGGACGCTGGTGGCGAAGCTCCCGACGACGGCACAGACATTACACCGGATGACTTAGCTGCTACGATCTATCACGCACTTGGTATCGATCCGCTGACGGAATATCACACCAACACAGGTCGCCCCGTCATGCTGGTTCCGAATGGAAGGGTTATTTCCAATCTATTCGCGTAGGCTAATGCCTGGGATTACACGGCTATGAAGTCTCTCAGGATATGTTAGAGATTATCTCAAGACGCGTTAGAGATTAATCGTGGTCCTACGAAGCGATTACATATTAAGTGAGCGCGATCCGTTGGCCGTCATAGGCCAGCTGCATATTGGCGGGCAGCTTCGAGTTTGTGTCGTTGTGATCTAAGTCGTGGCTGATATGTGTGAAAAAAGTCTGTTTGGGATGAAGACGCTCGGCGATGGCAACGGCCTCTTCCAAACTGAAGTGAGTGACGTGCGGACGTCTACGGAGTGCGTCGAGAATCAATACATCAAGGCCTTCGAGTAATGCGAGGCTTTCGTTGGGGATTTGATTGGTGTCGGTACAGTAGGCTACGTCCCCGACCCGAAAGCCGAGTACCTGGAATCGTGGACCGTGCAGGAGTCGTATCGGTTGAATCCTTGCACCAAGAGCCTCGAACGGGTCGGTCGAGATCTGACGAAAAACCAGTTGAGGGATAGCACCGACATGCGTTTGCTCGCGATCCGAGAAGGCGTAGTCGAACGAGTGCCGCAGCCGCTGCTCGACGTTCGCCTCACAATACAAGGGCAGTGGGTGATCCAAGTAGAACTGAAAAAGCCTCAGATCGTCCAAGCCAAAGATGTGATCCGCGTGCTCGTGGGTATAGACCACGGCATGGACGATGCCAATCCCCTCACGAAGCAACTGGAATCGCAGATCGGGCGAAGTGTCGACTAGCAAATTGCCGCCCGGCATCCCGAGAATAATCGAACAACGCGTCCGCTTGTTGCGAGGGTCTTCGCTGAGGCAGACGTCACAATCACAGCCGATCGACGGGACGCCAACGGAGGTGCCGGTCCCTAGCAGGATCATTTCGCCGGTGAAATCAATCGTTCTGGGGGTCTTGGGCAAGAGAACTGTCTCGTGAGAATCGTGGAAATTCGCAGCCGACGACGTCACCTTTGAGCGGCACGAATGCGAGATCGTATTCGCAAAGTGTCTGTTTGTTAAGGAATGTCAACACATTCGGCGGATGTTTCCGCAGTTGACCAGTTTTTCTGATCGCTATAAGCTACTTCGGCGGGGGAAGTTGCGCGCTTCTAACACCGTACGATCGGCCTGCCATTGGCAACGCCGATCGCTGACCTGATTCACAACGAATAACCGATTGCGTTTTGCATTATGGAAGTTTTGGAACGTATCTGGGAATACCTCGGCCTATTTTTCGGCGGCTTGTTGCGCGGGTTTGAGCGAGGTCTCACAGGATTGTTTGGTTCGTCGAACGCCCGCTACATTAAGAAGTTACAGTCGAAAGTCGACGCAATCAACAACCTGGAGTCGAAGTATGAGTCGATGTCCGAAGTTGAGCTACGTGGGCAAACCGCGAAGTTTCGCGAGCGGCTGGCCAACGGCGAGACGCTGGACGACATCCTGATCGAGGCCTTTGCCGTCTGTCGCGAGGGCGGCAAGCGTTTTCTTGGGATGAGGCATTACGACGTTCAGTTGATCGGAGGCATGGTGCTGCACGGCGGTGCCATTGCAGAAATGATCACCGGAGAAGGCAAAACCCTCGTCGCGACATTGCCAGCCTATCTGAACGCTATCGAGGGCAAGGGCGTTCACGTGATTACCGTCAACGACTATCTCGCGCGTCGGGATATGGAGTGGATGGCTCCCCTGTACATGGGCCTGGGGTTAACTGTCGGCGCAATTCAGAACGATATGGCCGTGCTCGATCGGCAGAAGGCTTACGCCTGTGATATTACGTACGGAACCAACAACGAGTTTGGTTTCGATTACCTCCGCGACAATATGCGTCCTGCGGCTCGTGGAGATGACCGATTCGAGAAACGCTATCAGCAATCGCAAGGTCGATTGAATTTTGCGATCATCGACGAAGTTGACAACATCCTGATCGACGAAGCGCGTACGCCGCTGATCATATCAGGACCGGCGTTCCAGGATGTCCGCAAGTATACCGATGCGGATCGAATTGCCCGCACGCTGCAAAAAGAGGAGCATTTTACGGTCAGCGAAAAGGATCACTCCGTCACGTTGACCGATGAGGGTGTCCGCGCCGCGGAAAAACTAGCGGGCGTCGAAAGCTTCTACACGGCCGGCAACATGGAGTGGCCGCACCTGATCGACAACGCACTGAAGGCACACTACCTTTACAAAAAGGATGTGAACTACGTCATCAAAGATGGCAGTATTATCATCGTCGACGAGTTCACCGGTCGGCTGATGGAAGGGCGGCAGTGGAGCGATGGGCTGCATCAATCTGTCGAGGCGAAAGAGGGCGTCAAGATCAAGGAAGAGACGCAGACGCTGGCCACCATCACGCTTCAGAACTTCTTCAAGCTGTACAACAAGCTGTGCGGTATGACAGGTACCGCGATGACGGAGGCGAACGAGTTCTGGAAGATCTACGAATTGGACGTGATCGCCATCCCGCCGAATCGTACGCTGCAACGCATAAGCCATCCTGATGTGATCTATCGGACCGAGCGGGAGAAATTCATCGCCGTGGCCGACGACATCGAGCGGCACATTCGTTGGGATGTGTTGGTAATGAAGGACGGCGACGAGTATTGGGGTACGATCGTCAAAGAGACAGACGACGCGATTGTCTTGCAACCAAAAGAAGGCAAGGCGACCGAGACCTTTGAACCATCCAAAATCGATACTATCGAACGCAAGGGCCGTCCTGTGCTGGTCGGTACGGTATCGATCGAGAAAAGTGAACGGCTATCCGAATTGCTGGACAAACGTGGTGTGAAGCACGAAGTGTTGAATGCCAAGCAGCATAAACGTGAAGCCGATATCGTCGCTCAGGCGGGGCGTGTCGGTGCGGTTACGATTGCTACAAACATGGCTGGTCGGGGAACCGACATTGTGTTGGGTGGTAATGCCGAAACGATGGCATGGGCGCGGTTACAACATGAATACGAGACGCGGCTGGACGTTCCTAGCGAAATCTGGGACAGCTTGGTCGAAGAGATCGAAGTGGCCGAAGATATGAAGGCCATGGGCGAGCACGTGAAGGGCCTCGGAGGGTTGCACGTCATCGGCACGGAACGCCATGAGGCTCGCCGCATTGACTTGCAGCTTCGAGGTCGCTGTGGTCGGCAAGGTGATCCGGGAAGCAGTCGTTTCTACCTGTCGCTGGAAGATGACTTGATGCGGATTTTTGCCGGCCCCTGGGTGAAGAGCATCCTCGAACGTCTCGGTATGCAGGAAGGCGAGCGGATCGAAAGCAAATTGGTCACGCGCCGCATCGAAGCAGCTCAAAAGAAGGTTGAAGAGCGTAACTTTGAAGTCCGCAAAAACTTGCTCGAATACGACGAAGTCATGGACGAGCAACGCAAACGGGTTTACAGCTATCGGCAACAGATTCTTGATGGCGTAAACTGCCGCGAGTTGGTGGCCAAGATGATTCGAGATCAGGTCGATCACCATCTGAATGTTTTCTCGAATCGCAATTATGCAATCGAGTCATTCGCCGGTTTCGTGGCATCGCGATTTGGAATGCCGTTCGACGCGAAAGACTTTCGCGGCATGGACTACGACAGTGCCGAGCAGTTCGCAAAAGATGAAGCAGAACGATTGGCCGAGATGCATGTGTTTGATGCCATCGAAGAAAACTTGCCAGGAGAGGAAGAGGAAGGCGAGTGGAATTGGGAGGCGCTTGCCAAGTTCGCAAACACGCGTTGGGGACTTAACCTTCGCGATCGCGATCTGAAACGCGAAGGTCGCGATCAAGTCGCACAACTGATAATTGACCGGGCCCGCGAATCGATCAATCGTGTGGATTTGTCCGAAGCTGCGCCGGTCTTGGACGCTGACTTCTCTGCACAGACTATCGTTGCATGGGTCCAACACAAGTTTGGCATTGAACTCGACCTCGAGAAAGTCAAAGCGACGGAATTGCCCGATCTTAAGTCTTTGGTTTGTGAGCGGGCAGAAGAGTGTTATGACCAGAAGGAGTTTGAATATCCGGTGTTGGCCGGGTTGCTGCGGTACACTTCCGGCGCAGACCAGCACGAGCGCATCGACCGGGATGGGCTCGTCGCGTGGGCAAAGAGTCGCTTCCAAAGCGAGATTGACGTCGAAGATCTGCGGAATAAGCAACGCGAAGAGATCCGTGCACTGCTGTTGAAGCACAGTGAGGCTGACCGTGAGAATGCTGAACATGCTCGCAACGAAGCGGCGAAGCGCGTCGAGAAAATCTTCGATTCGGCGAGCAGCGGACAGCTTGCCGGTGTCGCGGGTAGCAAGGGGGCGTTGCAAGCCCTATCGCACTGGCTTCACGAAAATCTTGGTTACGAGATGTCGGTTGACGAGATTGGCCGCTTGGAACGCGACGAGTTGGAGATCAAAGTTTTTGGCGCCGTTGAAGATCGATACCGACCGGAAATTCGCCGCATGGAGCGGCAGTTGTTGCTTCAGATCGTTGACAGTGCGTGGAAAGATCATCTGCTCGCGATGGATCACCTTCGCAGTGCTGTCGGTCTTGCGGGATATGCCCAGATGGACCCGAAGGTCGAGTACAAACGCGAAGGCATGCGATTGTTCGAGAACATGTGGACGATGCTTGGCGAACGAGTGACCGATCTTATTTTCCGCATGGAGCAACTCGATGAAGGGTTCGTTGGATCGACTTGGGTGGAAACTTCGGCTCGCCACGACGAAGCGCGGAGCGCGAGCGAGTTGGTGAGCGAACAACAGCAAGCGATTGACAACACGCAGGAGGCGAAGGTTGAAACCATTCGCAATCGGACCGAGCGTATTGGACGCAACGATCCCTGTCCTTGTGGCAGCGGTCGCAAGTATAAGCAGTGTTGTATGAGGAAGAACACGCCGGCTGCGTAGAGCGGCTGTCACGCTCCGTCGTGGCTAGTCGATCGAGTCTGGTGGGAACTGCCTTCGGCGGCAGGTCGTTGCGAACAGTCGGTGTTGAGGGCTCATCACGGCGGAGCGTGGTGGCTACGTTGGGGAAGGATACCCAAGATGCCATATCTGCTGAATTTAGTTTATTTGGCATTACTAGTCGTTCTTTCGCCCTGGCTCTTCTGGTCGGCAATACGCAAGGGCAAGTATCGTGAAGGCTTTGGTGCGAAGCTGTTGGGGCTCGTTCCGCGGCGTAAAGGCAATCAGCCCTGCATTTGGTTGCACGCAGTAAGCGTTGGCGAAGTGAATGTTTTGCAGCCCTTGGTGGAACAACTTCGCCATGACTACCCGCATTGTGAGTGTGTGATATCGACGACGACCAGAACCGGGTATGAGATCGCGAGGAAGAAATTCGCTGACCTCACGGTCTTTTACTGCCCGCTCGACTTTAGTTGGTCCGTGCGCGCCGCCTTGCGGCGACTTCGCCCCGACCTCCTGGTGCTCGCTGAACTTGAGTTATGGCCCAATCTGATTCGCGAAGCACATGCTCGTGGAACATTCGTGGCGGTCGTCAATGGCCGATTGAGTGAACAGAGCGCTCGCGGCTATGGTCGCATTCGTGCCTTCGTTAGGCCGCTGTTGCGCTGTATCGATCTCATCGCTGTTCAAAGCGAAGAGTACGCGGACCGGTTTATCGCCTTGGGGGCCGATCCAAGCGTTGTCCAAGTGACGGGTTCGATGAAATTCGACGGGGCACAAACGAATCGAAACAACGATACGACAAGCCAACTCAGGCAACTGGCCGGGATTAGCGTGCGAGATATTGTTTTTCTCGCCGGCAGCACGCAAAGCCCGGAAGAGCAGTTGGCAGTTGAGACGTTTCGATTGCTGAAAGACGAATTCGCTCAGCTTCGGTTGATTTTGGTTCCGCGACACCCTGAGCGATTCGAGGAAGTGGCGCAATTGCTTGACCTATCCGGACTGCCCTGGCAGCGCCGAAGTAAGTTAGGCTTGGCTCGCGACAATAGCGCTCGTATTTTGCTCGTCGATTCGATGGGCGAGCTATCGGCGTGGTGGGGCAGCGCTCATATCGGATTTGTCGGCGGAAGTATGGGAACACGCGGCGGACAGAGTATGATCGAACCCGCTGCCTATGGAGTTGCGACTGCCTTTGGTCCCAAGACGCGGAACTTTCGCGACGTAGTGCAACTCATGCTTCGGCGCGAAGCGGCGGTTGTAGTCCATGATGGTTCCGAAATGGCTGCTTTCGTGGAAAAGTGCTTACGCCACCGAGATTACACAAGAGCATTAGGTATGCGAGCTCAGAAGCTCGTTTCGGAACAACTTGGCGCGACTGCCAAGACCACGGCGCTGCTGTCGTGGCTGCTCCCGGATGCGAAGTCACGACGGCGAGCTGCATGAGCTTTATCGTCACTTACTTAGCCGAATGCGGCGATTCGAAACCAATGGCTTGCTGAAGTCGACAAATTTATGGTCCGGCGGGTCAGCGGTGAAGGCGATGATTCCGATTTGTTGCGCAGAGTTCCGGCTTCGGAAGGAAGCGGCTGTGACGGGCAGTACATCGACGAGAAAGTCCAGCGGCAGTTTCATCTCGTAGACTTCATCGATCACACATGTGGCGCCGGTCCCTTCGACTTGAACCGCTCCTTCGGCGAAGATCGACACCCAAAACGCGCCGCCGGGGATGACCGTCATCTGAATATCTTCTTTGCCATCGCCGTTGAGATCGAGATTCAGCCAGTAAGCTCGAGCGGCTGGTTTCTCGGCGGTCTCGATCATCACATAAAGATCATCGTACGTGTACAGTGCCGATGTTCTTACAATGTCACGAGACAGATCGCCTGTATTTGTGTCGCCTCGAATATCGGTCACCGTGGCGAAGTTTCGCCATTCTGTATTTTTACCGTCGACTTTGATCGGTCCTTCGTCAGCGGGTTTTGTGGTGGGCTTGGCAGGCTCCGCAACTGGCTTAGCGGGCTCGCTGGGGGCTGTTGATGCTGGGATGCTAGTCGCCGCCGGCGTAACCGACGCGGCTACTGGAGCACTGGCGGGCGTCGTGATCGTGACGGGTGGAGGTGAACTGGGTGGCGGCGGTGGTGTGGGAGACTCCGCGACAGGTTGCTGCTGCTCGGCATGCTTTGCGACGTCCTCGGCTGTGAATGCGGGAATGACCGATTGTTGGTTGGAAGCGGTACTCGACGCTGACTCGTCCGCTTTTGGAGACTTCGTTTCTGCCACCACCGCGGCGGTTAACTTACTTGACGATTCGATCGGTTCTTGATGTGAGATGGCGAGAGGTTTGTCATCGCCGCCCGATGAAAGCCAAACATATCCCAAAACCGATGCCACACCGCTCAACCCTACTAACGCTGCGGCGATGAGCAGCGCATCGTTCCGTCGCCGGGGTTTCGGTTTCGTCACAGTCGGTTTGGAGACGCTGATGCGTGCATTGAGCGAGATGTCATCGAACAGCTGCTTGACCATCAATGTCTCGCCTGCGGGAGGCGGCGGGGCGGGCTCCGCGATTGGCGGTGCTGTTAGCGGCGGTGGCGAGAGCGGCGCGATTCCGCTTGATGACGAATCGCGAGGTACCCCACCCTGAATGTAGTTTCGCAGTTCTGCCGCAAATTCCTGCATCGAGCCGTACCGCTGAGCGCCTGATTTGGACATGGCCTTCATGCAGATGGCGTCAATGTGTGTATCAAGATCTTTACGACGCTCGCGCGGCGTCAACGGGTTGTCGGTTAGAATCTGGCCGATGACAGTATGCGGTGGCCCGGTGAACGGAAGCTCGCCGGTCAACAGTTCATAAAGCATGACGCCCAAACTGTAGATGTCGACCTCTGGCCCCATTTCACCGCCGCCTGCGCGAATCTGCTCGGGCGACATGTACGCTGGAGTGCCCAAGATCATTCCGGTTTGTGTCAATCGTGTCTCTTCGTCATCGGGCCGTTGCGCCAATCCGAAATCCATGATGATCGGCTCTTTGCGCTGGTTTACCATGACGTTCGAGGGCTTCAGATCGCGGTGGATAATTCCCTTTTCGTGAGCTTCTTGCAGCGCTAAAGCCATCTTCCGCACGACCGCGGCGACTTGTTTTGGTGGCAGCGATTTGCCCTTAGTGATGTAAGCGGACAGGGATCGGCCATCGATATAGGCCATGGCCAGGTATTGCACGCCGTCGATCTCGCCGACTTCATGGACCGGGCAAATATTCGGGTGGTCGAGCGTCGCCGCCGCACGTGCTTCGCGCAGAAAGCGGCTGGCAACTTCGGCGTCGCGTCCTTTGCCGAGAAACGGCACCTTTAACGCCACTCGTCGTCGCAGCTCAGTATCTTCCGCCAGATAGACCGCACCCATGCCGCCACGCCCTAACTGCTTTTCGATCCGGTAGCGACCGAAATGCTTGTTGAGCTGAGGCAAACCGTCTCGCATTACTCCGCCGGCAAATGCCGTTTCGAGTTCATTGCCGAGCGGATGTGTGTCGCCAGGCGCAGACCGAACCGCTCCGTCCCACTCCTGCGTTGGCTGTTCGTGCGTTTTTTCGGGTTGTCTATTGTTCAACGAATTTGCCTCGGCTACTACCCGGATCAGGCTGATCCAAACAGTATAGCAAGAGCGGTGTCACAAAATATCGTTGGAGGGCCCGCGTCCCCGCGACAGCCCAGAAAACACGGGTCAGTTCCCAACCTGCTAATTGCTCGGTTGGGAAGTGAGATGACTGTGGGAATCAACTACGGTTCGAAGAAGTTTCGAAGGTCAAGTCAAGTTTTCCGGGCAGCTCGTTTCCGTTGACTTCACACTTCAAGGTGCCAGAGATTTGCCTCTTGTCTTTGGTCTCGACGATCATGCCAGCAGCACGGTCGAACAGGATTGTGCCACCAGACTCTTGGATTTTGAGATCGCTGTCGGTGATCTTCAGCGGACTCGGTGAATCGGCGCTCATCGCGTAGGTGACCGCCGTTGTCTTGGAAGTGATCTTGTCGAACGGCTTGCCGTCTTTCTCGACCGTGCCTGCATATTCGTAGGTTATTGTGAAGGTCATGCTTTGATAGCTGTCGAATTGCACCGTCTCTTCACGCTCCCAGGTGTCACCTTTTTTGACGGTTCCGTCCGGCAAAACTCGCATTCCCTGGTTGCCTTCCTTGGCAATTCGCTCGGGGTCAAATTGCTTTGCGATTGCCGCCCGCAGCGTCTCGGGCAGATTCTCGATGGCTTCGTTGCTACCTTTCACCGAGAGGATGGTGTTGTCTTGGCCATAGGTAATCGCCCATTTCGATCCTGCGACAGCTTTGTACACGTCAATCAATGCGTCGAGCGCCGTTCCCTTCGGCGGCGCGTCGGCGTTCACGGAATCAAACGCCAACTCCATCCCAGCAACTTGTATCGCAGCCTGCAGCGACTCGATCTTGTGTACCGATTCCAGCGTGCCATCGGGATTGCGTGTACCGTTGGTTTCACTTGACTTGACGTTTTGCTCGGAACTCGTGGGGATCTCCATCCCGGCAATCGTCAGCGTCTGTTCGACTTTTACGTATCGGTTCAGCGTTGTTTTGCGGCCATCGGGGAATTTATGTTTCAGTTCGACTTGCGCGCGAGCCAGTGAGGGAGCAGCGAGTCCTGCGATTGCGACGATCGTGCATAAGGTTCGGTACATAACGGTTTCCTTCGATGTTGGGGCTGTGTTGTACTCTCACCTGTTCGCTGCACATGGCTCGAACTTGGAGGGACCGCCGGAAAAGTGGGCAATTGGAAGGCCCGATTGTACATCATCGGAGCAACTGGGAAAAACTCACGCCTACGGTAAACGGCTCCGTTTACTAGGCCGAGCGACGATCTTCGTTGGAAGTTGCTGGGCAATGATTTGTGACCTACGGTTGCGTAATCACACTTCATCCGCTCTCCGACGAACGGGTAGATCGAACTCAGGAGATTCGTTTGTGCAAAGCCCACCGCCCACACTCGCCACTGGCCAGCGAATTCGAAAGGCGTTATGCGTTCAGGTCGGAGAGGACGCTGGCAACGAACTCGTCGATCTCATTGATGCATTGATCAGCCGCGTAGAACAATTGGAGCGTGGAAAGGTCGACATCATGCCAATCGTTCCGACGGGTAAGCCTGTCGGGGCCAACCCCCTCGCAGCTTCGAAGACTCCGGCAATTTAGAACGCTACGATCCGAGTTGTACGCTGCGGCTCATATGCCCATCTGAGCTAACGCGTCGATCGTGCGATGGACAATTCCAGAAAGAGTGGGGTGCGAGTGTTCGAACGCTTTGGCTGCCTCAGTCAGTTGCTCCGTCAACGATTGTGGTTCGATTTCGACAGGCTGCTTTGACAGTGTTGCTTGCAATTCGCCAACCGCCTCTTCAAGGAGCGCACGAGTTGGTGCGTCCAGTTCCGAGAGTGATGCGAGCTCCACCTCTAACTCGGTTACCGTCGCTCGCAACTTTTCGATCCGCTCAGGCATCCTGCTTCCCCGTCGCTGTCATTCTCGAAGTCAATCACCGGTGGAGACCGTTTCTAACGCTAAGTGGTCCGTTGGCACCGGAAACTTTCCAGCCATCATATCAGCTAGAATTGGTTTGATCGCACTGGACGGCAACGCGTAACTTGACACGCGGCTGACGCGAGCGATGTTGATTCCAACCGCATTGCCGTCCAGATCCACCAACGGTCCACCACAGTCCTTCGGTCTCAGTACTGTATCGTGCTCCAGCACGTACGGAAAGCCGGTGCGCCGACTGCTGAGCGGTCCACCGAGACTCTCCATCAGCTCGACCTGCTCCAGATTGCCGATGCGAGTTGCGTCGCCCAGCACCGCAGGAAGAGAAAGTGTGCGACCGCGGCGGTTAATCACCAGCGACACACGTTCACCGGGTTGCAACTTGCTGATCGTGGCGCTGACGGTTTGCGGTCGATCCATCGTTTTGCCGTTTACGCTGGCGATGACGTCGCCGACTTGCAATCCTGCCGTCGCGGCGGCGCTCCCGTCGATCACGCGGTTGACGCGGGGAAGATCTCCAAACTGTTCGAGTCCGACTCCAAGTATCGCTTGAGGCTTTGGCAGAGGACGCGCGGGCGAGCTAACTATCCCAATCGCCGTAGGCTCTTCGGTCAAGCTTGTCGTTGCCAGAAAACTTCCAGCGTTGAGTTTGCTGGAATCGCCCCATTGAATGGCGGGAAGTTTTGTCGCGTCTACCTTGAGCAGAGCAAGATCGTATTCCGAGTGAAGTGCAACGAGTTTAGAAGACACTTGCCGACCGTCACTCAACTTGCAGGTGACCGTTTCGGGCAGTTCGCTGGCCTTCGTAACCACATAGCCGTCGGTATGGATGATCGTTCCGAGCGCGACTTGACCTCCATCTGCGTGCAGACTCACAGTCGACTCGTTGACCCTCGTCACCGCATCGCGAAACGCCCCTGTAATTGCTCGATGGCTGCGTTCATTTTCGCCCGGCAGCAATCGAATACGTGCCAGCCAATTGCTAGATGCCGGTTCCGTTCCGTGTGCCTTGCCGAGACTGACGCTGCCTACCATCAGGCAACAAACCGCGACTGCGTACAAAGAAGTTCTTCGTCGTTGCATCGTTGAAGTTCCTCGTCGAATGACGGCTTAGTTGTTTCGCAGCCCTATGACCAATCGAAGTTCCAGCGTCCGATCGTCTCGCCGAACTACGATGGTCACGCGATTCCCAGGTTCTTCGTCGCTGACATAAGCTTGAAGAGCTGTAAAGTCAGAGACTCGCCGCCCGGCGAATCGCAATATCAAATCACCCGGTTGAAGTCCGGCGTCGGCGGCCGGCGTACCAGGAAACACACGATGGATCGTCGCGTCATTCGATTCGGGCTCGCCTTGTACGCCGATAAAAGGTTCGCGGCCCGGTGTGTGTCCCCACGATTCACCGTTTGCCAAACGAACCCACTCGTCTCGGAATGTGTTTACGGGGACGTGTAAGTTCACCGTTAGCGGATTGCCGATTCGGCTGTTCACACCAATGACCTTACCGTCCATGCCGAATAGCGGCCCGCCCGAGTCGCCGCCAATCAACGTGCAATCTGTGGTGATCGTCGAGTTGTCGTTCAATGCGAGCACGCGTCCCAATCGCACGACGGGAGGCCGATCGGATTGGAAGCCACCCGGGTGTCCGGCCGCAAAGCACCACATTCCGGTTGCCACATCTTTCGATTGACCCATCGTTGCGTAGGGCCACGTTTGGTCCGGTTGTGTTTTGTTGATTTTGATCAGTCCAGCGTCAAGTGTGCGATAGACACCCAATGTTGCGCCTGAAACCCGGCTACCATCGTGCATGACCAGCCAAGCAGTGCGCCCAGGCTCGCCCGATACGTGAGCTGCCGTCAAGACATATCCATCAGGACTGATAATGACGCCGCTTCCCTGAGCGGGCCCGACCTGTACTGCCACGGTGGTTGGCAACACCTCTTTGATCAGCTGCTGAAAGTGCGTCTGCATTGCCTTAAGGTCGTCAACGCTTTGCGGTGCATTACCTTTCAGAAGTAACGAGAGCGGTGTTGTGGTCTCGGAGGTTGCTGTCGCGCGAGCTTCTTCAGCACGCAGAATGTGTGGCGCCGCGAGCGTGAGGCACATCAGCCAAGCTAAGCCGATTGCTGGACCGCCTGCTGGCAACGGTCGAGCAGGCGTAGATTTTGAAGAATGACTTCGATTGAACATATTCATGAGTCTCTCCCCGAAGACTACAGTGCCGGGATTGCGGCGGATTTGCAAGGGGCACTTGAATGATACCGTATAGGTAAAGACATTTCCCACATTTTGTGTATCGATTCCCCGGAAATTCTAGTCATACTGGTTGTGCAAAATGAACAAGCTGATTCTGGGTTGTGGATACTTGGGCCGGCGCGTGGCCCAAGCGTGGCTTGGTGACGGCCACGAAGTCCTCGCACTTACACGCTCTTTAGAGACCGCGGCGCGACTTCGAGCTCGTGGAATACGCCCGATTGTCGGAGATGTAACGGGTTCACTCGACCTGAGCGATTGTGACGAGATCGATACGCTGCTGTTTGCGATTGGCTTCGATCGGACAGCTGGTAAGTCAATTCGCGAGGTTTACGTCGATGGATTGCGGCGAGTGCTGGATTGCTTACCCGCGCCGCCTCGCCGGTTCATCTATATTAGCTCCACCGGTGTCTATGCCCAGAACGACGGTCAGTGGGTGAACGAGCAGTCACTTTCTGTGCCACTTCGAGAAGGCGGAAAGGCTTGTTTGGCGGCAGAAGAGTTGTTGCGTCAATGCGCGATTGGCGAGCGAACGATGATACTCAGGCTCGCCGGGATCTATGGTGCCGATCGCTTACCCAAGTTGCAGGATGTTATTGCTGGGAGGCCGATCGACGGCGCTGCCGACGGCTACCTGAATCTCATCCATGTTGATGATGCCGTACGAGTTGTGCTCGCCGCCGAGACGCAGCTTATGCCGCCTGAATTGCTACTGGTTTCCGATGGTGCGCCCGTGTTACGCGGAGAGTTTTATCGCGAACTGGCGCGAAGAAGTCATTCGCCGCCGCCTCAGTTCACTGCGCCTAATGCGGGCTCGCCGACCGCGGCTCGCGCTTCAACCGACAAGCGAATTGACAACTCGCGGCTGCGCGAGCTACTTCAATTGCAGTTTCGTTTCCCGAGCTATGTCGAAGGCCTTGCGAGCATACTCGCGACGCAGGGTGACTGATAAATCGCTATACACCAGCTTGGGTGTTGCGACGCCTGCAAGCTTGCTAGTGGGTCTCTCCGGCGGCGGTCAGGCCTCGCACGATGCAATCTTTGCACGCGACCGCATCAACATCGGTTACGACTTCCATGTTCGGTCGCCATAACATTTTCGCCCGGCGATCGAAGATTGTCGCGCCCTTGGTCAAGTCGCCACGCGTTTCGACGTCCCCTGCCATCTCTTCGGAGTGGAATAATTCAGGTTGAACGATCGCCAACAACGCCAGTGCTGCCGGTAGGCGAAAACCTTCTTGGCCGAGAACTTGGTGATGTGCTCGAAATGCGAACGGCATGATCTTGCGGAGAAAGTTGCCTGCCTTCGTCGTTTCCGACGGCAATTCTTCCAACACATCAAACGTCAAAGCGACTTCACGAGTCACGTCCAGCGGCACTAGAGTCTTGGTCATCGCCGACCGAAAGACGCTTCGAGCGCTCACCGGATCGTAGTACATATTGAACTCAGCAGCCGGCGTGATGCTGCCGCCCACGCCCACACTTCCGCCAGCAATGACCACTTGGCTGATCATCGTACACAGGTCGGGGTCTCGTTTCAAAGCGCGAGCCAAATTGGTCAGTGGCCCCAAGCAGAGCAAGGTGACTTCGTCCTCGGCGGCGCGAACTTCGTCGCAAATGATCTTCTCGGAGGGGTGTTGATGGTGTAATTCCGATGTCCGGAAACCAACATTCCCCAGACCGTCCGTGCCATGCAGTGCCGTACCGTCTGTGGCCGGCGCATCTTCAATTTCGCAAGCGACGCCAACTCGCGGGAGTCGGGGCGGATCGAGTTGCTCGATAATCGTTTGTACGTTGCGACTGGCCTGATGAGCGGAAACATTGCCTTCCACGGCCGTCACGGCGACGACTTCGAGTCGTGGATCGAAGAGAGCCATGCACAAAACGATGGCGTCGTCGATCCCAGGGTCGCAATCTATGATCACCTTCCTTGCCATAGCGAGCGATTGTAAGATTCAACGTAAGAATCGACAAGATAGTTGCGTTCGTTACCCAAAAAACGTCAGCTTTGCTCGCTGCATTTCGCTTTCCGCTGAGTTTCTAAATCGATGGCATTGAATATTCAGGCGATCACTGGTCGAGTCGCAGGTGGTGAAGATCTTGCGATGGAAGAAATGGCAGAAGTCATTGGTTCGATGATGGATGGCATTTGGAGCGACGATGAAATTGGCCTGTTTCTCAACTCGTTGCGTCTGAAGGGAGAAACGGTTCAGGAAATCGCCGGTGCCGCAAGGGCTATGCGGAAGCACATGATTCCGATTCATACGTCGCGTAAAGACTTTATCGACACTTGCGGGACGGGTGGCGATGGTTCCGGTACATTCAACATCAGCACTGCCGCCGCGATTGTGACGGCAGCGGCTGGTGTCCCGGTCGCCAAGCACGGCAATCGCAGTATCACGAGTAAGACGGGATCGGCGGATGTCCTCGCGGAACTAGGAGTGAACATCGACGCATCGGTGGCTACGGTCGAACGCTGCCTTGACGAGGTTGGTCTCTGCTTTTGTTTTGCTCCGCAATTGCACACCTCGATGCGACATGTATCGGCAGCGCGAAAAAAGCTGGGTGTCCCCACGATCTTCAACATGCTCGGGCCGCTGTGCAATCCGGCGTCTGCCCCATTTCAATTGCTAGGAGTCGGCAAGCCACACTTGCGTAAGCTGTTGGCGCAAGCGTTGTCGTTACTCGGCCCCAAGCGAGCGGTTGTTGTCTGCGGTGAAGATGGGCTCGATGAAGTCACCTTAGGCGGCAAAACGAATGTGACCGAAGTCGTGGGACATGCGCTGACCGAGTTAACCTGGGAGCCCGCAGATTTTGGTGTCAGGGAAGCGAATGACAAATCAATGCAGGTCGACGGACCACAGGCCAGCGCGGCAATGATTCGCGACGTTCTCGCTGGAAAGCCAGGCGCTTCTCGTGACATTGTGGTTATGAATGCCGCGGCGGCATTGTGGACGGTCGGAGTTGACGAGTCATTGGCAGCGTGCGCTGCGAGGACCGCATCAGCAATCGACAGCGGCGCCGCTGAACGGTTGTTGGTAGAACTCTCCGCGGCGAGCCAAGAGTGATGCTTCGCGCGACACTTTCCTTGGTGTTGCTCGTATCGTCGGCACACGCGCTCGTGCATGTCTACGAACTGTCGCTGCCGAGCGTTGAGCAACAGATCGCCGAAGAATACTTTGGCACGGATGAAGCGGGCGGCAAGGCGATGACCGGTCGCTTGTCTAACTCTTGGAGATTGATGTGGGGTTTCGGGGCCATCGTGGCCGGGCTCTTGGTTGACCGCTTCGGGGCCAGGAGACTACTGGCAGTGTACCTGCTGGGTTGCGCTGCGGCTTGTTCGCTGGCGGCGACATCCTCGACGCAATCCTCGCTGTTCGTTGCCATGATCACCATGGGAGCGTTGGCATCCATCTATCATCCTGCCGGGCTCTCGTTGATCTCACACGAGACCAACTCCGATAACCGACCGTTGGCCCTGGGCATCCACGGCATTTTCGGATCGGCGGGAATTAGCTCCGCTCCGTTGTTGGCGGGTATTTTGCTGGCGGCAAGTTTTTCGTGGCGGCAGGTCTATTGGACGTTGACGGTGCCCGGCGCGATCCTGGGGATAGTTTTTGTTCTTCAGGCCTTGCGACATCCGGCGATCGAGTCGCGCCGTGAGAAGTCAGTGACAGACACAACAGACGACCAGGACCACGTTGATTGGACCTCGTTCTTCACGCTGACGGTGATGGCATCGGTGCAAGGCTTTGTCTATTCGGCATTGATGAGTTTCCTGCCGCGGTATTTGAGCGGCGCTGCGGAATGGTTTGGCGTCGCCAAGAGTGACGGCAATTTTCTAGCGGCAGGCGTCCTGTTTGTCGGTTGTGCCGGTCAGGCATTGGCGGGTCGCTTCGCGAGATCTTCCATTCTTGAGAAGCAATTGGCGTGGATCACCTTCGGAAACATTCCGTTTCTTTTGTGGATGGCCTACGCTAACACCTGGGATCGCGTTCCAGCGGCCGGTCTGCTGGCACTCGTCCATTTCATGCACCAACCGATTTACAACAGCCTGATCGCCAAGTACACGCCGCGTCATCGACGTAGCCTCTGTTATGGCTTCAGCTTTGCGATGGGCCTTGGGTTGGGAAGCTTTGGCGCGAGGTTCGCCGGTGAATTTCAGAGCGACAGATTTGTTTATGGAGCACTCGCAGCGGTTGCAGCTTTAGGTTGTCTCATTTGTATTGTGCTTTGCCTGCTGAATCGTTCGCACCGGTCGCTACAACGGATCACTTGAGATACTGCTAACACACAGAGGCACGTGTTCATGCCTTTCCCTTTCGACAACACCTATGCTCGTCTGCCAGAGGCGTTCTTTGCTCGCATTGATCCAGTTCCCGTCAGCGCGCCGACCATGATTCGGCTGAACCATGAACTCGCGGCGGAATTGGGGATCGACGTGGAACGGCTCAATTCACCGGAAGGCGCTGCGATTCTTTCCGGCAATCGACTCACGGAGGGCTCTGAGCCCATTGCGATGGCCTACTCTGGGCACCAGTTTGGTGGCTTCTCGCCGCAACTGGGCGATGGTCGGGCGATTTTGCTGGGCGAGGTCGTCCGCGCGGACGGAGTCCGACACGATATCCAATTGAAAGGCTCAGGCCAAACACCATTCTCGAGACGCGGAGACGGACGCTCGGCATTAGGACCGGTGTTGCGGGAATACATTGTATCGGAAGCCATGGCCGCCCTCGGTGTGCCGACGACTCGGGCGCTGGCTGCAGTTGCCTCAGGTGACAAGGTCGTGCGCGAAGGCTTGATTCCTGGGGGAGTCTTCACTCGCGTCGCCCAATCGCATATTCGTATTGGTACGTTTCAATGGTTTGCAGCTCGCAAGGATCATGACAATTTGAAGGTGCTCGCCGATTATGCGATCGCACGTCATTGTCCGGACGCCAAGCTGGCCGACAATCCTTATCGCGCGTTGCTCGAAGCTGTCATCGAGCGGCAAGCCAGGCTGATCGCTCATTGGATGCAACTGGGGTTCATTCACGGTGTGATGAATACCGACAACATGACGATCTCCGGCGAGACGATCGACTTTGGGCCGTGCGCGTTTATGGATTCCTTTCACCCTGTGAAGACCTTCAGCTCCATCGATCACCAGGGACGCTATGCCTATGCCAATCAAGGCCCCATCGGCCACTGGAACTTGACTCGTTTTGCTGAAACGCTCTTGCCCATATTGAACGACGATCCGAAGCAAGCAATCGCCGAGGCAGAGTTGGCGCTCGATACTTTCGCCGACATCCATCGAATGGACTTGCAGCGACGATTCATCGCCAAGATCGGAATCGAGAACGGAACTGACGCGGACTGGAACCTCGTTCAAGACCTACTCTCGGCAATGACCGCTGGCGAGGCGGACTTTACACTTGTGTTTCGTTCTCTTCCTGTCGCACTGGAATGTGGCAATGACGTCGGCGTGATTCGGTTATTTAACCAGCAAGAAGCGATCTCGGCGTGGCTGAGTTCGTGGCGAACTCGTCTTGAGAACACCAGCTCCGATCTCCGAGAAGCGATTACTTTGATGCGCAAAATGAACCCCATCTTCATACCACGCAACCATCGCGTGGAAGAAGCGATCGCGGCTGGCTACGATGGCGACTTTGCTCCCTTTCATCGACTTAACGATGTCCTTAAGACACCGTTCTCGGAACAGCCCGACTCTGCTGAATACGAATCCGCACCAACGCCCGACGAAGTCGTACATGCGACATTTTGCGGAACGTGAAGCCTCGAAGAGATTCTGGCGTTTCGCGCCGAACTGTTGACGGGCTGGTGTTTGGAGGAAGTCTAGCCTCATCGAAAGTGTCTCGCCTTGTCTTGGTGCATGTTCGTCGCGACGATAGAATCTCGCGACCCTTGCCTCCAAGAGACCGCCGATGTCAACGAACGAGACCGCTCGAAAACATGCTTCGTTGCTAGCACCACCGCTGGGTGCACTGACGCGTCTCGTGACGAAAGCTCCGGTCTTGGTCCTGGTTTTAGGCATTGCCGCGGCATGTGTATGTGTAGGGCTGACCGTTCTGTTCCTCGAATTTCGGACTAGTCGGTTGGATCTGTTGAACCCGGATAGTGGGTTCAATCGCCGGTGGCTTGCGTATCTAGCTGAGTTTGGCGATGCGGATGATATCGTGATCGTGATCGATGGCAAGTCGCAGGACGCGATCGTTGCTGCGATGGACGACCTGACAAATGTCTTGCAGCAACGATCCGAGTTCCGTTCGATCATGCAAAAGGTGGATTTGTCCGCACTGCGTCCGAAAAGTTTGTACTTTCTCCCGGCGGAAGAACTTTCGCAGATCGAGCGATTCTTGGCAGAGTTTCAGCCTGTCCTTGATGGCGACTGGAATCGTTTGAGTCTCGCCAGTGCTGTCGCTGCTGGTGCGGATTCAAGGGGCGGACGCTCGTCGCTTGGCGAGTTGCAGACGCACCTATCAAGCGTATTGCGAGCTGACGGCGAGCCGACGCAGTCGCCGCCAATCGCGAATGGACTTGTTCAGCTTGAAGACCGTCTTGCGTCACGATACTTGTTATTGAATGGCGGTCAGACGGGAGTCGTACTAGTGCGCCTCGCGAATTCCGAGTCCTCGACGCGGCTGGAAGTGACTATCCCGCGACTACGTAACCAGATTGCGGCAGTTAGCGCTCGGCACGCGCAGGTGACGATGGGATTGACTGGCATGCCAGTGCTTGAATTCGATGAGATGACTTCAAGCCAGCGGGATACGACGCGTGCCAGCCTGCTTAGCCTCGCTGGAGTGACCTGTGTCTTTATCGCAGGCTTTGGTGGATTGCGCCGCCCGCTGCTAGCCGTGGCGGCTCTGTTGATTGGGATCGCATGGTCGATGGGCTACATCACGTTCGCGGTTGGGCACTTGAACATTTTGAGCGTAGCTTTCGGCGTGATCCTGATTGGCTTGGGAATCGATTTTGGCATCCACTACTTGGCTCGCTATTTGGAAGACCGCGAACAGATATCGGAAACCGACACGGCCCTGGTCGAGACTGCGCAAAGCGTTGGTCCGGGCATTGTGACGGGAGGTCTGACGACGGCTTTGGCATTCTTTATGGCAGGGCTGACGGACTTCACGGGGATCGCCGAGTTGGGGATCGTTGCGGGCGGTGGAATCGTGTTGTGTGTGATCGCAGCGCTGACGATGTTGCCGGCGCTGCTGCATCTAGCGGATCGGCGTCACGCTATCCCACAGCAAGCTCCCGCGCTTCCGTTCGGTGCGATGTGCCGCGCGGCGGCGCAGTCACCGAGAATGGTTCTTGGCTTGCTGGTCGTCGCGACAATCGCTTTGGGCACTGGCCTTCCTCGCCTGCGGTATGACCACAACCTCTTGAACTTGCAGCCAAAGGATCAACAGAGCGTCGATCTCGAACGCCAACTTGCCGAGACATCCGAGCGGAGCGTGTGGTACGCCGTCTCGATGTGCAAAACGTCTGCTGAGCTGTTATCGCGCAAGGCCAAGTTTGACGCACTGCCGAGTGTCGTCGCAACAGAGGAAATCGCTTCTTTGGTACCTGTGACGACGGCAGAGCAACAAGCGTCCATCGCTCGAATTGCCGATCGGTTGTCCGCTTTGCCCGAACAACCACCGCTGCTGGCAGTGATCGATCAGCAACAATTGTTCCGGGCTCTGGCCAGGGCAGGGGAGGGGGGCACGCAATCGACAACTCCCGAACTACGGCGAATGCTCGACGAGCTGCATCGCCTGCCGCCTTCGGAGTATTTTGCTCGTATCTCGCGTTGGCAACAATCGAACGCCAGCCAGTTGCTCGAATCCTTTCAGCGATTGCGTTCGATGGCCAGTCCGGTGCCGCCGCTGATTGGTGATTTGCCAGAGCCACTCGTGCAACGGTTTATCGGCAACACTGGTCGGCAACTACTGAAAGTCTATGGACACAGCGACATTTGGAATATGGATTCGCTTCGCAAATTTGTCCGTGAGGTCGAGTCGGTTGATTCACGCATTACGGGGCATCCGATTCAGACTTTCTACGCGTCGAGCCAGATGCAACGGAGCTATATCCACGCCGCGATTTATTCGCTGTTGGCAGTCGCGATCGTATTGGTCCTTGATTTTCGGACAATTAAACATTCGTTGCTGGCGATGTTGCCGATGGGGCTGGGGCTACTACAGCTGCTGGGGTTGCTCGGTTGGTTAGATATCCCTTTGAACCCCGCGAATATGATCGTGCTACCGCTGATCCTGGGCATTGGGATCGATGACGGTGTTCACGTAGTACACGACGCGCTGCGTCAGGGGGACGGCTACCAGATTTCGAATGCCACGGCCTCGGCGGTGTTTCTAACATCCGCGACCACGATGATTGGTTTCGGCAGCATGATGATTGCTTCGCATCAAGGTTTGCGGAGTCTTGGCCAAGTGCTGACGTTGGGAGTGTTCTGCTGTCTCGTCTCTTCGGTGCTGGTTTTGCCCGTTTTACTGAGAATTCGCCGCCTTTCCATAGACTGAGATAGTTGCTACGCTTGAAGGTCTATCTAGTCGCCAGATTACCCCGATAGTATGGGAGAGCCCGCATGGCCAAGCCACATCGCAAGTTGAAGAAAGCAAATCACGGCGCACGACCCGCCAACAGCAAGGCCCGCAAAACCCGTCGCCAAAAGGTCAAAACCTAAGTAATTTGTTTCGATTGCTGTTTAACGCGAGCCGAGGGCGAGCAAGGATCTACGTTCGCTGTTGGCTCGCGTTAATCGTTGGCTCACTTAGGTGCAGCGAAAGGAACTAGCCTTGGCAAGCAAAGAGCTGATCATCGAGTTGTCGAAGTTGGATTTTGAAAATCCGATTGCGGATATCGAAGCGATTCGTGCGCTGAACCCGCAGCGTTACGAGATGGAGCAGCTAACCGGTGTCGTCTACGAAGACACCAGCAAGCATATTTGCGTCGGCTATAAAGACATCAGCGACCAAGAGTTCTGGGTGCGTGGGCACATGCCGAACATGCCGCTCATGCCGGGTGTAATTATGCTCGAAGCGGCGGCACAGCTTTGCAGCTACTACGTTCAGAAACACGATATGCTCGGTTCGCCCATGGTGGGATTTGGCGGTTTGGAAGACGTTCGGTTTCGTGATCCAGTCTTGGTCGGCAGCCGCTTGATCTTGATGTGCGAGTTGTCAAAGATTCGTCGCGGTCGGATGCTGGTGAGCCGCTTTCAAGGTGTGGTCGGCGAGTCTGTTGCCGTTGAGGGCGTTATTAAAGGAATCCCGATACCCGTCGATGCTCTTCGGCAGATGCAAGAGAACGCGTCTTAGCAAGCCGTCTATGCCGCCTGTCGCTTTACACCAGCGATCGTCGCCCATTCGATCCAATCTTCGACTTCCTGCTGGTCCGGCGGCTCGCTACTTCTCAGCACGCGTTTGCCCTCGCTGCTGTTGGCAAAGTTAATCGCGGCTGCCAGAATTTCGCCGACCGACGCAGCGCGAATGGCTTCTCGCGTCGTGAAGCCGCAGGCAACGAGAATTTGTGCGTCATGACCTCGCAAGTTGGGAACGCTGCACACAAGCGCCGCTTGATCTTGCCAGTCTTCGATCGCTTCAGCATCGATGTGGCGGACCCGAAGTTGCTCGGCCACTTCTTCTGGCTGGCAATCCAGCAATTGCTGAACGGTCGAAATTCCGACTTTCTGTAACCGCTTTGCCGTCTTGGGACCGATCGATGGTCCGTCAACAACATCGTCTTCGGGAGTTAAGTAATACCGCTGGGATGGCGAATGTTGCTGATTCGAATTCTGATTATGGCCATCAGTTGCGGTTTCGATGGTCTTACGTGTGAGGCTTGCAGATGGTTTACGCGGCGTTACGCGGGCCGCTGTCCCGGTGCCGTGGAGCTGACCGATTGGGCCGAGCGGCTCTCGGGCTAAGTCGTTAACTGAAATCTTGAGAACTTCTTCTGCATACAGGCGGCGGACTTCACGATCGTCGGCCGGAATCGTCTTGTCGACACGCCCCTTTGTTTGGAGTTCGTTGTACATGGCCTGGACGACCTTGCGGTCTTTCGCGTCAGCCATCTTTTTCGTTACCCAACTGATTGGGATCGTGAGCGATGCCAGGTAACCAGCGACCGTCACACTGGTCTTGGGTGGTTCGACATCGGCTTCGTCAAAAATTCGCTCGAGGACACGCGCGAATCCGACGGCGGCTAAGCCCAACTGATCGGCGACCGCGTCTTTGATTGTTTGGTCGAGACCGCTGGGCGGATCTTTTACACCCGCTGCCAAATCGTAGTGGTCGATGATCGTCTGGTAGCTCATGTTGCCGAGTTCGGCACCGTTGCGAATCATCTCGCCCAGCCAATCTGCTCCGTCGATAGGTTCCACTTCAGGGTAGCCCTGTCCGTTCTCGATGATGCCTTGCAGTTCGTCGTACGCTTTCGCGATACTCCATTCGACAGCGCGATGAATCTGTGTTTCTTCTTCGGATTGCGCCGTATGGAACGGCATGAAGGGGTCCGTGAAGTAGTGGCTTAGCACTCCCGCGGAATAGATCGCCTTGTTCCACGCGCCACGGCGAAATTCGCGGACTGACAACTTGAACCACTCTTCGGCCTTGCCGATTGCTCCGCCCCAGAAATCCTGATTCACGTGCAGTACATGGTTCTTGAAATCTTTGAACTTCTTGTCAGGTGCCTTAGAGCCATCGAGGTAGGAGTCGAAGTAGTACAGGAATAGGTCTTGCCAACGCTGAGCATCGTCGTCTTTCAAGTGGCGCAGAGCGTCGAGTGCCAGCTTGTGATGCGTGCTTGTACACTCGTCGGCAAAGACAACTCGGAAGAGCAACGACATCGCGTTTACCCAAAGAAAAGCGGAAGAGAAAATTTCGAGTGCTTAGCGCAGGCTGATAGGTATCGAATCAATCGACCATTCTCGCTGCCGATCTTTAGCGCCGAATCGCTACTATCGAAGGGCATTTTTCGTGGGAAGAATTCCCGGCGATCAAAGGAGTCGATCGTCGAGCGCGCGATAATGCTCACCCTGGGAAATTCTCTTTGTTGCGACACACGAGGACGCGGGATATGATGTCCAACAAATTCCCCCGAAGTAGCGGCATGAAGAAGGGATTGTTCGATGGCATTTCGAGCCCGCCGGGCCAGGCGCCGGCGAAGTCGTCGACGGCACTCATCGGAACAGACCACTTATCGTGGCACCGTGCGTCGTCGTTTGTTCATTGAATCGCTTGAGGACCGGCGATTGCTGACGGTTGAGGCGGAGCCGAATGGTTCGTTGGCTACAGCCACGGCGTTTTTGACCACAACCGACATCCTCGATGGTAACGTATCCGACATCAACGACATCGACTACTTTCGGTTAGCGCTGACGCAGGGCCAGCGTCTTTCCTTGACGACAGCGAACGCAAACCTCGGAACCTTCGAGAACACGTTGCCCCCCGGAATCGAATTGCTGGATTCCAACGCCGATGTATTGTTTGCTTCGTACGACGGAACGAATATCGGCTACGTCGCACCGAGCACAGACACGTACTACGTCCGAATTCACTCGGATCATGTGTTCGGCACATTCACAGATGCTTATGGCATGAGCACGTCGGTCACCGATTTCAGCGGGACGACGGAGGCCGAACCCAACGATAGCAGTGGTCTGGCAACGCCCCTGACGAACGGACAACACTTTCGCGGCGCGCTCGCCAGTACCGGCGATTCGGATTTCTTCTCGTTCTCGGCAACCGCGGGCCAGTACTTCGACCTCTCGTTCACAGGACGAAGCTTCAACAATCCGAGCGTGAGGCTTCGGCGGCCAGATGGCAGCCTGCTGGTGACCGATCAAAACGGTGAAGGCTTGTACCGCGCGTTGCCCGATACGGGAACATACACGGTCGAGCTGGCAAGCGACAATCAAGCCGGCTCGGTGACGGGCCAGTACGTTGGTGTAGTAGGAATCCTAGATGCCGGATCCGTCGATGCCGAAACGGGGGATGCCTTTAGCAATGCCCAGAATTGGGTGGTGACCAGTTCGACGACCTACGCCGTCGGAGAACTCGACCGTGTCACCGATATGGATGTGTATGCCTTTGATGTAACGGAACTGACTTGGCATCAATTCAGGTTGCAGTCTGGGTCCAGCGACCAGATTACTGGCCAGAACCGCGTCATGGCGCTGTACAACGAGTTCGGGCAGTTGGTCTACTACTCCAATACCGGGAGCTTGTACACCGGCAGCCCTGACCGATCGATGACGCCAGGGCGATACTACCTGACCGTTCAAGCGTCCGCCGAAGCGGGGGTAGGGGCGTATGCGGTGGCTGGCTACTCCACCAGCCCGTTTGCGCCACAGCGCGATGTGCCGCTCTATTTCATCGACTTTACGCAGCAGGAGTCACATCTTGGCTACAACTGGCAGAACGCCTATGCATTGCCAGAGACAATCCCGTTCATTGAGGGCATGTTTGAGTCGCGATACGACATCTACGATGTTGACGTCACGCTGACTGCTCCCGCAGCAGGAACCGAGCATGTTGGAGCCGGATATGGCGACTTCGGAAACATCGGGGCCGGGGGGTGGGGGGGCGGTAGCTATGGCACACGGCGCCCCAGTGGCAACTCGGTGACTTCGGCGACCGCCACGAGTTGGAACTCGCTCTCCTATAGCAGTACGACGACGCTGGTTCACGAGGCCGGACACGCCACGGGACTCCCACACGGACGCAACGTACTGGACTTCATGGGATACAGCAACGTCGCCGAGTATATTCCCATCGGCAGTCACTTTCCACAATCCGGCACGGATTCGCGGCGAGCCGTTACGCAATCGATCAATGTGCGCGACTATGTCGACTGGGCGACTCAAAGCGGAGCGCAGGTGGTCGAACAGGAGCCAAACAACTCGTCGGCGACGGCAGAGAATCTCGATCCTTACTTTCTCGAGATGACGCTGGACATGGTTTCGGGAGGCGATTTCGCCGTGGGAGACCGGCCACAGGATATCGAGACTGGCGACTTCAATGGCGATAACCGCATGGACCTGCTGGTTGCCAATCAAGGCGATACCAGAGTCTCCCTCCTGCTTGGCAATGGCAACGGCACGTTTCAAACCGCAAGTAACTGGAACTTCACGTCCGCTGCCTGGTTCGCTGAACCTCTGACCGTCGGCGATTTCAATAAGGACAATCGTCTCGATTTCGCAGTCACGAACTACAGCGATGCCAACGTCAGTGTCTTTCTCGGGAATGGCAATGGGACCTGCCAAGCACCGGCCTCGTTTTCGACCAGCTCCAATCCCACTTCGATCACGACTGCGGATCTCAACGGCGACGGTAACCCGGATCTGATTACCACCCACTGGTACAATCGGATCAATGTGCTGCTAGGAAACGGCAACGGCACCTTTCAGAGCGCGGTCAACTATACCACCGGGGGCGGGGCGATATCGATCGCTGTCGGCGACTTGAACAAGGACGGACGACTCGACGTCGTGACCGCCAACAGCTCGGACGACACCTTCAGCTTCCACCTGGGCAACGGCGACGGAACTCTTCAGCCGGCGCAGGCAGTTGCTGTCGGCGACTCTCCCGAGTCGATCACCATCGCAGACTTCAATGCCGACGGGAATCTCGACGTTGCCACACCGAACCGGTGGGATCAGACGGCGTCGGTTGTATTCGGGAATGGAAATGGTACGTTTCAAGCTGCCGCAGCTTTCGAGATCGGTCCGTCGCCTTTCGGCATCGAGGCCGCCGACGTTAATGGCGATAACGCTGTCGACATTCTTACCGCCAGCACGTCGGAAGACGTAGTCCTTTTGCTGAACGACGGCAGCGGATCGTTCACGCGCAAGATTCGGTTCAGTACAGGCTCGTCCCCCTACGACATCGCCGCTGCCGACTTCAACGGCGACAACCGGATTGACTTGGCTACCGCCAACAATGGCGGCGACGACGTCAGCGTCTTGCTTAACATTGCTGATCCGCGCAATGACCGCGCGGTCATCTATGGCAGGATCGATAACTTCGATGACGTCGACTTCTATTCCTTCACCGCCGCAGCCAACGAACGATTCTTGATCGACGTGGACTCGGCCGAGTTCCAGAATTCGCTCGACGGCTACCTTCGGCTGCTCGACAGCGGCGGAAATTTGCTCGCCGCGAGTGACCGCGGCATCGACCTTAATAGCGGGCTGGAATCGGAAGACCCGGTCCTAATGTACACGTTCGCCACTGCTGGGACGTACACGCTTGCCATGTATGGCAACAGGCGTTCTGCGGGCAGCTATCGCTTGAAGGTGACTCCCGAGCGGGCACTCGATACCGCCGGGCCACAGGTCATCGCGACTTGGCCGGATGGACGCAGCCAAGTTGATACGACGCGGCAAGTCATCTTCTTCTTCAATGACCACCTTGACCCCGCCACACTAACGTCGGCAAACATCCGCGTGCAAGGAGCAAGCTCGGGCATTCAAACCGGAACCGCGTCCTTCAACGCGATCGATGCTTCGCTGGTCTGGCTGGCGGACTCGCCGCTGCCGATCGATACCTACACGGTCACTCTGGAAGGGGACGCCGGCGGCCTGACCGATCTTCTTGGCAATCGTCTCGATGGTGAAACGGACGGCACGTTTGAGTTCCCCGAAATCTCCGGCAACGACACGGCCGGCGGCGACTTCGTAATGACGTTTGAGATCACCGCTCAGGACAACACGCCGGCCACGGTCTATACCGCCTTCGATCGCCATCCGTATAACCGCGGCCTCTTCTCACTGTACTTCTCCGACGAGATGGACTTCCAGAGTATCGAGAGCGCCGACTTCGTGCTGCGAGGCGCAGGTGCCGACAATTCGTTCGGCACAGCAGACGACCGGCTGCTTCCGATGGATGTTGCCATCGACAAAATCTGGCATCTGAATTACCGCTGGGTGCGAGCCTTCACGCGAGGCATACCTGACCCTGATCGTTATCGTGTTGAGGCTACCGTGTTGGATGCGGCTGGGCATCAAGTGAATGTCGCAGCCGAGGACTACGTCGCGCCACCGGTCCTCGAAGCTGCCCTTTCAGTTGACCAGGCGGGAACTCAGAGCGGCCTGACCGGCAGCTATGTGAATACGAGTCTGAGGAGCTACTCGCCCCAAGACGACTGGCGAGCGTCGCAAACCATCTCCGGCTCGCGCACCGATCGCACGATCAACTTTGGGTACGATGACTTCGGCGTCCGCTCCCAGGTCGGCGTCAGCGGCGGCACGGATCAGGACTGGGACAATTTCTCTGTGCAATGGGACGGCTACATCACCATTCCGGTTGACAACACGCGACTGCTGCTGCGCAGCAACGACGGGAGCCGCCTATGGATCGACCTCGATGGCGGTGGAACATTTGCTTCGACGGGCAACGAGTTTGTTAACAACAACTGGGGCTTCACGCCTAATGCGTCGACAGGAACCGAATCGGCTGCCATCCCTGCGGGGACGTATCGCATTCGGGTGCAGTACGAGAACCTGGGCTCCACCAATGACATGTTCCTTGAGTGGATCACCCCGGATCGCGGCTCCCAGTTTGATATGGTTGGGAACGGACCCAACGTCATCGATTTGAGCGTCCAGCCCAATACGGTCGTTGTCTCGCAGCCCTTCCGCGACGTTGACGTCTTCTTCAGCGGTGCGATCGATCCCGCCACGCTCACGACCGCCAACTTCCGCATCCGCTTTTCGCCAGACGCGGATTTCTTTGACGCCAATGACACGTATCTCGTTGAAGCCAACAATGCGATTGCTTGGAATGCGGCCGAGCGGAAAGCCACCTTTGAGGCCAACGCCGATCTCGCGACCGGTTATTACTTGATCGAGTTAAACGGCAGCGCCGGCGGCATCACCGATACGGCCGGCCGATTGCTCGACGGCGAATACCTCGACTCGCACATCACCGGCAACACCGATGCCTACGTGTGGCAAGACGCCCATTCTGGAGACGGCGTCCAGGGTGGCGACTATCGCGCCATGTTCCAGGTTCATCCATCGAGCAACCTGGAAGTCACCAACGCGCGGCTTGTCGATCAATTCAACAACCCGATCGTGGCTCCCGTGCACGGCGAGCAAGTGTTCGTGCGAACCGAATGGACCACGAGCGACCTGACGACAGCCCACAAGTATCGCGTCCGCTACTGGATCGACGGCGTGCCGATTGACTCGGACGAGATCACGGGTGCCGCCGGCCAGGGCCTCGCTTACAACTGGTACGTCGGCGGCTGGTACGCTACGCCCGGCAGCCACACCGTGCGCGTCGTGGTCGATGCAGATGACGGCGTCCTCGAATCCGACGAGTGGGATAACGAGTACACGTTCACCTTCACGGCCGTCGCGCCAACAACGCTTCCGAACAAGTTCATCTGGCCGGTCGAAGGGCAGCCCTTTACGGAGATCAACATTACAAACTACGTCGATGTTGATCCGACTGCCGGGATCTTGGACTATATGGGTGGCAACGCGACTTACGACGGACACACGGCTTGGGATCTCGCGCCCGGGACTTTTCGTCAGATGGACTTGGGTGTCAAAGTCTACGCCGCTGCGGATGGAATCGTGGAAATCGTACACGACGGAGAGTTCGACCGGCAAACAGAGGGATTCGACATCACGCCGGTGCCGACTGCAAATGCCATCCGAATTGATCACGGGGCCGGCTGGGACACGATTTATTTGCATCTCCGCCGGGACTCGCTCCAAGTCGAGGAAGGCCAAGCGGTCAAGGCTGGCGATTTTATTGGTTACTTGGGGAGCTCTGGAATCTCCACCGGCGCGCATCTGCACTGGGGAGTTCGCTACCAAAATCGAATTGTCGAACCTGCAATCGATTCCAACGCCTACTTTGTGACCCCCTTGCGGTACGTCGGCGATGCCCCAACTGTGTTACGGTCGGGAGTGACCAATTACGCGCCCACGGACCACTTGCAGGAGCGGCCATCCGACGTCGAGGTCTTTCCTCAAGAAGCCGATCAGACGACCTACGTCTGGGCTCGCTTTTCAGGGCTTCGGCAAGATGATCTCGTCGAGTACGTGTGGCGGAAGCCTGACGGGAGCGTTTACACGACGGGCACGCCCCCGGTTACTGAGGACTATTCGCACTTTCGCTGGTGGATCAGTCGCACTTTGCCAGCGATACCGGACCTCGGTACTTGGAAGGTCGAATTCAAAGTCAATGGAGCCAAATTGGGGGAAGCATCATTCCTCGTGACGGCCAACGGCGCTCCCGAGATTCGAGTCGAAGATGCCGGGGCAATCATTCTTGATGAACGCTACACGCCGGTTGACTTTGGAACGGTCAATCTGAATGGCACCGCTCCCACTAAGACCTTCACGGTTACCAATCATGGCAGTGACGTCCTGACCCTGGCGGGCCTGAATGTCCCCACCGGCTTCTCGATCACTGAGGGGCTGGCGTCCAGCCTCAACCCGGGACAGTCGGATACGTTTACAGTCGCGATGGCGACCGGCACCGCGGGTACGTTTGCGGGCGAAGTCCGCTTCACCACGAACGATGCCGACGAGTCCGAATATAACTTCTCCATCGAAGGGATCGTCGAGGCAGCTGCAACCGAGACACTCGTGCTTGGTATCTCGGAACGCTCGGCCAACGAAGGAGAATCGCTGATTGCGAATGTGCGCCGATCCGGGAGCACGGCGCAAGCCTTGACGGTCACACTAACCAGTGGCGATCTGACCGAGACCCGAGTGCCGACGACCGTCACGATTCCAGCCGGCCAGGATCGCGTCAGCTTTATCCTTGATGCGGTCAACGACAATCAGCTTGATCCCGATCGAATCGCCTATGTGTTCGCCAGTGCTACCGGCTATGCGATGGCCCAGAACACGTTGCTCGTCCGCGACATCGGGCCACCGCGTCCAGGTGTGATCTTCTACGACAGCTTCGAGAACGGCCTGCTTAACAATTGGACGATCCCCAACCTTGGCACCGAAGCCCGCGTGGCGATCCGCGATCTGTACGCTGAAGGTATCATCACCAATGCCGTTTCGCAGCAGTTCGGCCAGAATGGCAATGAGAGTTCGCTTGCTTTCGACTCGACCAGGGCGTCCGGCGACAGCAACAAGGACCTGGGCATCGCGATTCTCCGTGTCGATCTAACGGGCATGACCGATGGGCTGCTGACATTCCATCAGTTCGAGTCCGGCGACGAAAACGACACGCTGCCGGATCAGCATTCGACGAACACCGCCGGAGATGGTGTGTCGGTCAGCCGTGATGGAACTACGTGGTACTTGCTGAAGGACATTGGAGGGTCGGATATCAACCGTTCTCCCGACGACTTGTGGCAATTGCACGAATATGATCTGGGCTCCGAGTTCGCTCGGGTCAATGCCGCTTTCAGTGCTGGGCTGCAATTCAACGACGAGATCCGCTTCAAGTTCTCGCAGTACGACGACCGTTCGTTGCCGACGGATGGTTGGGCCATCGACAACCTGAAGATCTTCGATGCACCTCAGTACTTTGACACGTCCCTCGAACGCGGCGCCTTCCACCGACTGAATTTCGCGGGGGAGAGCGATTCTGATTTCAACTATCGGGTTGCCTTGTTCGGCGATGTCAACGCCAACACGCCAATTCTCGTGTCCCAACATGGTTCCAGCCGGGGGATTCACAGTTTCACGCAGCTTTGGTCTCGCTTTGTCGCCAATCCGGTCAACGGAGTCACAGATCTGGTTGTGATCGCTCCCATGTTCCAGGAAGACGGTCGCTATGACAACTTTAGCAGCCTCGCTTGGAACCAGACTAACGATGCCGCCGCGGACTTGCTCTTACTCGATCTGGTTGACCAAATTGGCGCACCAGGTCTGGGCTTTGGTAAAAGCAGCGAGCTCTTTCTGTGGGGGTTTTCGGCGGGCGGGCAGTTTGTCGGACGGTTTACCGCGGCACATCCAAACCGCGTGGCGGCTGCTGTTGCGGGTGGCCCCAGCAGCCAGATCTTACCGACCGAGTTCGTGTCTTACCGGCACGGTTTGGGCCTCGACGATACGTATCCACTCCCACCAGGCGTCTCTCTCAACAAGGATGAATTCCTCAAGAGCCGCATCATGTACTGGGTTGGCCAAGACGACAACGACCCGAATCACTCACAACTCGAAAGATCACCCACCGTTGATTCCGCTCAAGGCATTTCGCGTCGCGAGCGAGCGATCTTTCAGTACGAGCAGATGCATCTGGCGGCTGAAGAAATGGGGCTTGCCCCCAAAGACTACGAGTACGAATTGACCATTAGCGAACTCGAAGTTGCTCAATCTGATGGTCACACATTCAAGGAGACGGATCTTCCCGAGATCTACGAGTTCTTACGCCGTGACCGCACATCGGGTGCCGCGCCTGTCTACGTACATCCCCGCATTGTCCCGACGGAGTCGAACCACGATCGCCAGACTTTCCTGCCGCAACACGTCGACCGCATCCAGCCAGGGCAAGACTTTTACGTTGAGTTGTGGGTCGAGGCTCCGGTCGATGGGACCATCGGCGTAGAAGCTGGGGATATGGAGGTGTTCTTCGATACGACCTTGGCGGATGTGCTCGGCCTGGAACACGGGCTGTTCTCCAACGCAGTTTCCGGCGTGTTGGATGAAACTGCGGGACGAATTCGCGATTTCGGAGGTTCGACAACGCTCAGCAGCGTCGGTGTGGGTGAGTTCGCCCTCTTCGGACGCATTGCCATGAAGGCGGGCGGAGCGGGACTCAGCAATCCCTCGCGATTCGCCATCGCGCTCCAGCGAGACAGTGCCCAGGACTTTAAGCTCGATGGCGGCCAACCGCACAGAACGGACTTCCTCCCATTCACTACGACCATCATCGGCGGCTCGTCACAGAGTATTTCCGACACGATCGTTCAAGGTGTCGTCTTCCAGGACGCCAACGGTGATGGCATGCAGCAACCGAGTGAGGCAGCTCTGGCGAATCGTGAAGTCAGGTTGACGGATGCCACGACCGGACAGTTGATCGTCGCGCCGTTTCACATCGAACCAGACGAATCGGAGGGAGATGGAGCCTACCTGTATGACGCCAGTTCATGGGTCACGCTGTCGGTCGTCGGGACAGACGTCCTCAATCCGGGAGTCCGTGCTTACGATCTCTCGACAAGTGAAGCGTCCACGGGCAGGCTCGTTTTCGCTCACGAAACCACGACGGGACGCAGTACCAAGTGGCGAGAAGGACTCGGCGTCCTGCGGATGGACTTCGCTGGAAACACTCAATCGGTTTCCATTGACATCATCGCCAAGCTGAACGACAACCGCGACTTCGGAAAGCTGGAGGTCTATAACGCAAGCGGCACGCTTCTCGAGTCAAAGCAGAGCAGTGATCTCGCGGACGGAGCGTCGGAAACCGTTACGATTGCACGTCCCCAGGCTGATATTGCCTATGCCATCGCATACGGTGCCGGTGGCAATGACGTCCGGCTCGATAACTTGCGTTTTACCTCGGAGGTCCGCCACACAACGGGAGCGGACGGCGCCTATCACTTCGACGACCTCCCAACCGGCAACTATAAGGCCGTACTCGTCGATATTCCTCAATGGGGCACGACGTTCCCCGGGACTAGCGAGTATTCGCTGAACCTCGCTGTCGGCGATGTTGCCCCGAATCGTGACTTCGGCAGTTCTCAGCAAGCACTGTCGATCGCCATCGTTGCCGATTCCACCTCCGAAAACGGCGGCTCAACTACCGCCACAGTTACCCGCTCCAATACGGATCTGTCAAAGCCGTTGGTCGTCAACCTGTCGAGTGACATGACCGACGAGGCAACCGTTCCCGCCACCGTGACAATCGATGCGAACCAGGCTTCTGCCACGTTTACGATCACGGCCATCGACGACAACATCGTCGATGGCACACAAACCGTGACGATTGCCGGCACTGCAAGTGGTTTTATCGCTGGGAGCAACACGCTCGATGTCGTTGACGACCTGGAGATCCTCGTCGAGTCGGGGGACTTTGTGGCGGAGGTTGAACGCTTGAAGGGACTGGCATTTGGGAGTGGTTCCGACAAGTATCAGGTTCCTAATAGCGTCCAGTTGACTGCGTTTCGTGACGGAGCGAATGCCCTGCTGGCCGGCGACTTGACCGCCGCGGCAACACAGACATGGGATCTCGGCTATCAACTGGTTCGCTTCACCGACACAACCGTCAACCAACAGTATCTCGGGTTGCGCGAGCGACTCGTTGGCGGTGAGCAACAACAGGGCTGGGGCAGCTACTTCGTCTTCCCGGGCGCGACCGACAACGCTTTGGTCGAAGTTCCGCATCCGATCGCGGACTTGAGGAGTTGGGAAGTTGGCGCGATCGCTTTCCGCGATTCGAATGCCCGCGGCTTTCTGCTGTCGGGCGCACATCGGGATGCTAACGGAGCAGATACGGCAGATGTCGCCCACCTTGCGGACTCGGTGTTTCAACAGGTTCATCAATCTTGGAACGACGTCAACGGTGCAACGACGACGTGGCAAGTGCATGGCTTCGGTATCGGCAATCATGCCTTCCCGGCCGGGACCGATGCCGTCATCTCCAATGGCACTGGCGGCGTGTCGGGCGAGGTAGTAACGCTCGACCAGCGACTGGAGGGTCTGGGACTGGAGACCTATGCCTACAACACGCTCGCCGCTTCACACCCGCTGAACCAACTGCCCAACGACACACTGGACGGCACGACCTTCGCGTCGTTGGGTGCTACGACGAACGTCCAACGTCAACATGCCTCAACGCTCAACGCGACCTTCGTTCACATCGAACTGGAACGGAACATCCGGGACGACGCCACAAAGCGGCAACAAGTCGGCGCTGCGATCGCCACCGAGATCGGAGGGCCGCACAATGTCCTCTACATCCTGCCAAACACTACAGAGATCTCTGAGCAGGGCGGCTCGACGTCCGCCACGCTACACCGCTTGTCCAACGATCTATCTCAATCCATGGACGTGGGTCTGGCAAGTAACGACACGACGGAAGCCATCGTTCCCAGCAATGTGACAATTGCCGCGAACGCATCTTCTGCAACATTCACGATCACCGCCGTCGACGACTTCGAGATCGACGGCACACAGTCGGTTACGATCACGCCCTCACGGGTGGGCTACGTCATTGCCACGACGACGATTTCGGTCACGGATAGCGAGACCTTGACGGTCAGCATTGATGTGGCTTCGATCAGTGAAAACGGTGGGACAGCGACGGGCACTGTCAAACGGAGCAACACCGATGATCTGTCGCAAGTGCTGACGGTCACGCTCGCCAGCAGCGACCTGTCGGAAGCTACGGTACCAGCAACCGTCGACATCCCCGCCGGCCAGGATTCGGCCACATTCACCATCACCGCGATGGACGACGCCATTCTCGATGGAACCCGCCCGGTGACAATCACCGCCACGCACGCGGCTTATGTGACTGGCGGTAACGCCACGGTCGATGTGACCGATTACGAGACGCTAAGCGTGTTGATCGATGCTGATTCCATCGCCGAGAACGGTAGTTTCACGATTGCGACCGTGACGCGAAGCAATACAGACGATATGTCACAACCGCTGACGGTGAATCTGTTGAGCAGTGATACTAGCGAGGCGATGGTTCCTCCGACCGTCGAGATTCCAGCGAATGCGGCCAGCGCGACGTTTACGATCATGGCTGTTGACGATGCGTTGCTGGACGGGGTGGTGACGGTGACGATAACGGCGACACAGATGGACTATGTGATGGGCGGTGTCGACACGTTGGATGTGACCGACTACGAGACATTGAGCCTGACGATTGACGCGGCTTCGATCAGCGAAGCCGGAGGTGCGACAACGGCGACGGTGACCCGAAGTAGCACGGACGACCTCTCTCAGCCTTTAACGGTAAATCTGCTGAGCAGTGATACCAGCGAGGTGATGGTTCCTCCGACGGTCGAGATCCCTGCGGATGCGGCCAGCGCGACGTTTACGATCACGGCTGTGGATGATGCGTTGCTGGACGGGATGGTGACGGTGACGATAATGGCGACACAGATGGACTATGCGGTGGGCGGCGGCGACACGTTGGATGTGACCGATTACGAGACCTTGAGCCTGACGATTGACGCGGCTTCGATTAGCGAAGCCGGAGGTACGACAACTGCGACGGTGACCCGAAGTAGCACAGACGATCTTTCACAACCTTTGACGTTGGATCTGCTTAGCGACGACACGACGGAGGCGACGGTGCCCGCGACCGTCACGATTCTTGCGGGCCAAGCTTCTGCGACGTTTACAATCACTGCAGTAGATGACGCGGTTCTGGATGGAAGTCACCCGGTGACGATCAGCGCCACGCACGCGGCTTACGTGATTAGCGGCAGCGATACGCTCGTCGTGACCGATCACGAGACGTTGAGCTTGTCGATTGATGCGGCTTCGATCAGCGAAGCCGGAGGTACGACAACGGCGACGGTGACCCGAAGTAACACGGATGACCTTTCGCAACCTTTGACGGTGGATCTGCTTAGCGACGACACGACGGAGGCGACGGTGCCCGCGACCGTCGCGATTCTTGCGGGTCAAGCTTCTGCGACGTTTGCAATCACGGCAGTGGATGACGCGGTTCTGGATGGAAGTCATCCGGTGACGATCAGCGCCACGCACGCGGCTTACGTGATTAGCGGCAGCGATACGCTAGACGTGACTGATCACGAGACGTTGAGCTTGTCGATTGATGCGGCTTCGATCAGCGAAGACGGAGGTGCGGCGATCGCGACCGTGACGCGAAGCAATACCGACGATCTGTCGCAACCGCTGACGGTGAATCTGTTGAGCAGCGACACCAGCGAGTCGACGGTTCCTCCAACGGTCGAGATCCCGGCCAATGCAGCTTCCGTCGACTTCACGATCATGGCGATAGACGATGCGCTCCTGGACGGGACACAGACGGTGACGGTAACGGCGACGCACGCGGGCTATGCGGTGAGCGGCGTCGATACGCTGGACGTAGTCGATCACGAGACGCTAAGTGTGTCGATTGATGCCGATTCGATCAGCGAAGCCGGAGGTGCGACAAACGCGACCGTGACTCGAAGTAACACGGATGACCTCTCGCAACCACTTATCGTCCACTTGTGGAGCAGTGACAGCAGTGAGGCGACAGTGCCTCCAACCGTCGTGATTCCCGCGAATGCGGCCAGCGCAACCTTTACGATTACGGCGGTTGACGATGTGCTGTTGGACGGGACGCGGACAGTGACTGTGACGGCTACGCACGTAGAGTATGCGATGAGTGACATCGATACGCTAGACGTGACCGATCACGAAACTTTGAGCCTGATAATTGATGCAGCTTCGATTAGTGAGCATGGCGGGACTGCAATCGGAACCGTAACTCGCGGTAACAGCGACGACCTATCTGCGATAACGGTCACACTCGCCAGCAACGACCTTTCGGAGGCTACGGTCCCAGTCGCCGTCGAGATTTCCGCGGGCCAAACCTCCGCGACTTTTACGATCACCGCAGTGGACGACAACCTGCTGGACGGGACTCGCCCGGTGACCATCACAGCAGCACATGCCGCGTATGCCGTCGGCGGTAGCCACGCGCTCAATGTGACCGACCACGAGACGCTCGATATTTCGATCAATCGGGCTTCGATCAGCGAACATGGCGGGACAGCGACGGGCATCGTTACTCGCAGCAACACCGACGATCTGGCGTCCACGATAACGGTCGCACTTGCCAGCAGCGATCGCTCAGAAGCAACCGTCCCAGTCACCGTCGAAATCCCGGCGGGCCAAGCTGCAGCGACGTTCGTGATCACCGCGGTTGACGACGATCTACTCGATGCAACGCAAGAGGTAGCGATTATCGCCTCGCACGGCGATTATGTGACCGGTGTCAGTGATACCTTGGATGTGAGGGATTACGAGACGCTCAGTCTCTCGATCGATCTGGCTTTGATCAGCGAGAACGGAGGGACGGCGATTGGCACCGTGACACGCAGCAATATTGGCGATCTATCGTCCTCCCTGACGGTCAATCTTTCTAGCGACGATACTACTGAAGTACTCGTTTTGCCGACGGTTATGATCCCTGCAGGTGCGGCGTCCGCGACCTTCACGATTATGGCGGCAGATGATGCGTTGTTGGACGGAACGCAAACCGTGACGGTTAGGGCGACACACACCGACTATGACGCCGACGGTAGCGACACGCTCGACGTGACCGATTTCGAGACACTTGACGCCTTGATCGACGCAGTGCTGATCAGTGAAAGCGGTGGTACGGCGATAGGTACTGTGGCTCGTAGTAACAGCGACAACTCGTTACCGCTGGTGGTTGCCATCTTTAATGACGATCCATCCGAGGTGTCGGTACCCGCGTTCGTGACGATTCCAGCAGGTTCCACCGCTTCGGAGTTTACCATCACGGCGATCGATGACGATCAACTTGATGCGACACAGCACGTCACGATCAGTCTATCGGCGAATGGGTATATATCCGGATCCGCCAGCATCGACATCGCCGATCACGAGATGCTCGAACTGGCTATCGCCGAGGTTGCCGTGTCGGAAGCCGGTGGTTCCGCGATGGCGGTTGTCAGTAGAAGCAACACGCACGACCTTTCACAATCTCTCGTCGTCCGTTTGGTCAGCGACGATTCGACGGAAGCGGTGGTCATCGACACAGTAACGATTCCCGCGAATGAAACATCCGCAAGCTTTACGATTACCGCGGTGGACGACAACCTATTGGATGGGCCTCAGACGGTATCCGTGACCGCGCTGGCGACGGGCTACATACCCGTAGTGGATTCAATTCAAATTGACGATTACGAGTCTCTATCTCTCCAGGCTCTAGACTCCACGATTTCAGAGTCCGGAGCGAGCACTACGGCAACTCTGACCCGCAGCAACACCGATGACCTCGGACTGCCCTTGATTGTTTCGCTCGCGAGCGGCGACACCAGCGAAATAACGACGCCTGTTAGTGTTACGATCCCAGCCAACCAGGCGTCGACGACTTTCACGATTGTTGCTGTGGACGACAAGTTGCTCGACGGAACCACGAACGTCACGATCGATGCTTCGGCATCGGGATACGCGTCCGCCGCGGTCAACGTCCAAGTGACCGATCTGGAGACGCTAACGGTGGCATTCGCAGTAAGTTCGATGTCGGAGAAGAATGGGACATTGACCGGAACCGTGATGCGAAGCAACGTCGATGATCTGACGTCTCCGCTGACAGTTCATTTGCAAAGTGACGATACATCTGAGGCAACCGTCCCAACAACTGTGACAATACCGTCAGGGCAGCACTCAGCGAGCTTTGCGATTTTTGCGGCAGATGATGATCTATTGGACGGAACGCAGCCCGTGAAGATTACGGCGATGGCAGTAGGATATGTGCCGGGCGAGGCGATTGTGGACGTAATTGATCATGAATTGTTGACGCTCGTGATCGGAGCGGCTTCGATCACAGAGAATGGAGCGACCGCGGTCGCGACTGTGAGCCGTAGTAATTTAGACGATCTCTCGTCGCCGCTTGTTGTTTATCTATCCAACGGAGACACTTCCGAGCTTGCTATTCCCGAGACCGTAACCATTCCAACAGGCAGTACTTCTGTTTCGTTCATGCTGACTGCCGTTGACGATAATCTTTTGGATGGGACTCAGAATGTTACAATCACCGCATCGTCGCCTGGCTACGAATCGAGTCTACGCAGCATTGAGGTCTTTGATCACGAAACGCTCTCGATTGCGATCGATGCGACATCGTTCTCCGAATTTGGTGGCACCGCCATCGCCACGATTACTCGTAGCAACTGGGATGACGTGTCGCAACCGCTAACAGTCACCGTCTCGAGCGATGACAGTTCCGAAGTGGCTGTTCCTGACGTTGTGAACATTCCCGCAGGCCAAGCATCGACGACCTTTACGGTCGCGGCAGTAGATGACGCGCTTTTGGATGGTCCGCAATCAGTCGCCATTTCGATTGCAGCGGTAGGTTATGGCGGTGATCAGGTTTCGCTTGACGTGGCTGACCACGAGTTGTTACTGCTGACTATCGACGTTACTTCAATCTCTGAATTTGGCGGTTTTACATTTGGCAAGGTAACACGCAGCAACATCGACGACTTAACAGAACCGCTGACGATCGCATTGGGAAACGACGACAATAGCGAACTTGTGGTGCCCACGACGCTTACGATTGCTGCTGGTGATGCATCGGTCAGTTTTTCGATAATTGGCGTCGATGACGCACTGTTGGACGGAACACAGTCGGTTACTATTTCGCCCTCAGCGACCGGATATGTTGCTGTCGCATCGTCGTTGGACGTGGAGGATTTTGAGTCGTTATCGCTGGTAATCGATGTGGGTTCTATTTCAGAGAATGGCGGCACGGCGACTGGTACGGTCACGCGCAGCGACGCCGACGATTTATCTAATGCCGTGACGGTGACCTTGACCAGTGGCGACGACACGGAACTCGCGGTGCCGTCCACCGTCACGATCATGGCCGGCGAGGCTTCGGCAAGTTTCGCAATTGATTCGGTCGATGATGCGTTGCTGGACGGGGCGCAGTCAATCACGCTTGGAGCGTCAGTGTCAGGTTACAACTCAGCGACTGCTGAACTGGAAGTGTTGGACTACGAATCGTTATCGCTGGTGATCGATCTCGACTCTATTTCGGAGAACGGCGGTTCGGCGACGGGCACGGTCACTCGCAGCAACATTGGCGATTTGTCGCAACCCCTGACGGTCGAGTTAACAAGCGATGATGTTTCTGAAGTCACTGTTCCTGATACGGTCACGATCGCCGCCGGTGATGCGTCGGCGAGTTTCTCCATACTCGCCGTTGATGACGCCTTGTTGGACGCGACGCAAAGGGTGACGGTTACCTCGTCGGCGATCGGGTTTGTGTCGGCCAGCGATATGGTTGACGTGATGGATTACGAGGCGTTGTCGCTGCAGGTCGATGCGAGTTCGATATCAGAGAGTGGTGGATCGGCAACGGCCACGATCACACGTAGCGATACAGACGACTTGTCGCAGCCGCTGACGGTCGCGTTGGCGGTGGATGATGTCTCGGAGTTGACGGTACCCGAAGCCGTCACGATTGCTGCCGGTGACGTGTCGGTCGTGTTTGAGATACTCGCTGTTGATGATGCGTTATTGGACGGAGCACAACCAGTGAAGATTTCGTCGTCGGCCGCAGGGTACGTGGGTACCAGCAAGTCGCTGGAAGTGACCGATCACGAGACGTTGTCGATGGTGATCGATGTGGAGTCGATTTCGGAAAATGCTGGGTCGGCAACTGGGACGATATTCCGCAGTAATACGGACGATTTGTCTTCGGCGCTGACGGTTTCGATCACTAGCGGTGACTCTTCGGAAGCCACGGTGCCGGAAGCCGTCGAGATCCCTGCGGGCCGGGCTTCCGTCACGTTTATGATCACGGCAGTGGATGACGCGTTGTTGGACGGGACTCAAGCAGTGACTATAGCAACGATGCACGCTGGATATGCCGTGGGTGCCAGTGAGACACTGGACGTGACCGACTACGAGACGCTCGGCTTGTCAATTAGTCTGGCTTCGATTAGCGAGAAGGGAGGTACTGCAACGGGCACGGTGACTCGCAGTAACACCGGCGACCTATCGCAGTCGGTGGTGGTCGAGTTGTTCAGCGACGACACAACCGAAGCAAGCGTGCCCTTGACGGTTGAGATTCCCATTGGTGCCGCTTCTGCAATATTTGAAATCACGGCAATCGACGACATGTTGCTCGACGGAACACAAGCGGCGACGATCGTTGCGACGCATGACGCCTACGCGGTTAGCGGCAGTGACACGTTAGATGTGGCTGACTACGAACAATTGTCGATCTCATTTGACGTTCGTCATTTGCAGGAGAATGGAGGTTCGGCGACGGCGACAGTTCGGCGGCATAACTCTGATCTAGCCACGCCGCTGCTCGTTACGATCGCCGGAAACGACTCAACCGAAGCGACAACCGTGGCCACTATTGAAATTCCCGCTGGTCAATCCGAGTCGACAATTGTGGTGCGGGGCGTCGATGATACTCTGCTCGACGGGGCTCAGGATGTTACGTTTGTCGCATCCGCGACCGGATACGTGAGCGGTAGTTCAACACTGAGTGTGCTGGATCACGAAACACTTTCCGTTGTGATCTCCGACGACGAAATGTCCGAGCAGAATGGCTTCGTGTCGGCGACGGTGACCCGATCCAATTCAGACATAGGGTTGCCGCTGACGGTGTTGCTATCGAGTAGCGATGTGAGCGAGGCAACTGTGCCGACGACGGTCACGATTCCTGTCAACCAAAGGAGTGTTTCGTTTTTGATTAGTGCCGTGGACGATACGCTCGCGGATGGGCCACACCGGGTAACTATCCTCGCACAGGCGACCGGTTATCTCGATGGCAGCGATGATTTGAACGTGACCGACCTTGAACAACTCACGATCGCGATAGATTCACCTGCTGTTTCAGAATTTGGGGGCGTAGTGACAGCGACGATCACTCGCCAAAATGTCAACCTTGCTCAGCCGTTGGTGGTAGCGTTCACTAGTTCGGATGAGTCCGAGTTGACAGTCCCTGCAACGGTGATAATTCCCGCCGGTGCTGCCACCGCAGCGATTCAACTGACCGCAATCGACGACTATCTTCTTGACGGACCGCAGTCAGTTCAGATCACCGCTGAGGCTGTCGACTATGCGGTCGCGATAGGGACGATCGAAGTAACCGACCACGAGACGCTCGCGTTAACTCTCTCTAGCGAGAGCATTGCTGAGAACGGAGTGGCAATCTTTGCTCATCTCGCGCGAAGCAACATGAATACGGATGCACCTTTGGTTGTGAACATCACTAGTGACCATTCAGAGTCTTTAGTCGTGCCCGGTACGGTGATCATCCCTGCAGGGTTGACGGTGTCGAATCCGTTCTTGTTGACGCCAGTCGATAACTCGCTGTTGACGGGCGACATACCGATCGTTGTGACCGCACAGGCCCACGGATATGTCCCTGCGACGAGCGAACTCGTCATCATCGATCATGAGTCCTTAGAAATCGAACTGACGCAATCAAGTATTTCAGAGTTTGGCGGTGCGGTGACGGGCACACTCACTCGGAGCAACACCAATTTGGAGGAACCATTGATCGTAACGCTTTCGAGTGACGACTTGACCGAGGCGGTGGTGGACACGACGGTGGAGATTGCGGCCGGAGCATCCTCCGCGACCTTTGAGATTCGGAGTGTCGACGATCAGTTGCTGGACGGCTCTCAAAGCGTAACGATTTCTGCGGCGGCGAACGGCTACGTCGGAGCAATCTCGTCTATCCAGGTCACCGATTACGAGGCATTGGATCTGGTTTTCGCCCAGGATTCGATATCGGAGGAATCTGGGGCCACGACGGCGACGGTAACACGTAGCAGTTCCGATTTATCTCAGCCGTTGACAATTATCTTGCACAGCGATGACACAACCGAGGCAATCGTTCCTTCAACGATCGAAATTCCGGCAGGGATCGCGTCTGCCGACTTTACAGTGACAGGGGTTGATGACGCTCAATTGGACGGCACTCAGCGAGTCGTGATTTCGGCTTTCGCCAATGACTATGTAAAAGGCTCGGCAACAATCGACGTCACCGACTATGAAACGCTGTCACTTTCGGTCGTGCAGAATGTTTTGTCGGAAGGATGTGATGCGGCGCTGAAAGAGTCCTTTCCTAGCCTTGATTGCGAGCGGGCAGGGGTCGTGACAACACTGGCAACGGTTTCACGGCGAGGCACAATGCTTGCAGATCCTTTGACCGTGCAGCTGAGTTCCGGTGATACATCGGAAGCTGTTGTGCCGATAGAGGTGACGATTCCCGCCGGCCAGTTGTCAGTGACTTTTGATATTGAAGCCGTCGACGATTCATTCGTAGATGGTACACAGACCGTTGAAATATCAGCCGTCGCCAACGGTTTTGTTTCATCAAGTATCACGTTGATCGTAGAAGACGCTGAATGGGCCTTCATTGACTTTGGGACTGCTTCGGTCGCCGAAAATGGTGCAACTGCGATCGGGTCGTTGCATCTCAGTACGTCAACCGTTCCTGCTGATTTAACGGGTGCAAACATTCTAAGCAGCGACACTACTGAGTTGATTGCAGCAATCCAGAGTGATGGGGCGGGACTTAGCATTGTTGCCACGGCCATTGACGATGATTTGCTCGACGGTGATCAACAAGCAGTTATTAGCGTGGAGCTCCCAGGTTTCTACGTTGCCTTTGCAACTTTGACTGTGACTGATTTCGAGTCATTGTCCTTAACTGTTGCCGATGCACAAATATCAGAAAATGGCGGCCACACGACAGCCACAGTTGCTCGGGGCAATACAGATATATCGCGCGACGTGGTCGTGTCGCTCACGAGCAGCGACGAGAGCGAAGCAACGGTGCCGAGGACGGTGATAATTCCGGCCGGAGAAAGGGCGGCCAGCTTCGAAGTTGTGGCTCAAACGGACCAGGAGTCAGACGGTACTCAAGTCGTACAGCTCGTCGCGAGCGCAACTGGCTACGTGAACGGCGAAGCAAATTTAGAAGTTGCGGATAATGCCTTTCCATGGCACAATTCGCGGCTCGCGCAGGATGTAAACGATGATGGCGTCGTCTCCGCGCTTGACGCGCTGATCATCATTAATGACCTAAACGACAAGGGGGCACGTCCGCTGAACACCGGCGGGGGAGGCCCGTTCTTAGACGTGAGTAGGGACGGCGTGGTCGCGGCGCTCGATGTGTTACAGGTTATTAACTTCCTCAATAATCGAGCAACATTTGGAGAGGGCGAAGCGATCGACGCCGGGTCATTGTGGTCGCGTGAGTTCTGGCTTTTACCAGATGTTGGCTATATCCAATATGTCGACACTCATCAGGAGGTCGCTCCGAATGAGGAGCTTCCAGCGAGTCGGATATTCTCCGGGACAACCTGGGATTTCCTCGCTCCGTCGGTCGGCACGACCGAGCCCATTCCGCTGATCGGCAAGTACTCGTCGCCGTCGGTTGCGACATCTGAGCAGCCCAACTTCGAAGACTTGCTAGATGCAATTATCGAGGACGTTGTCAGATGTCGAGGGACGCTATGAGCATCGCGTGATTTTCGACTGCGAGCCGATGACTGCCCAAAAAAGCCATTAAGCAGCGGCGGGCGAGAAGCGGGCGGCGGAAGCGTAGACAACGAGTAAAATCGGGCTTCTCTGACGTGATGGAATGTCCACATGATAGAGCGGGTGAGTGTTGATTTAGCTACCTCAATGCGGTTAACATACAGGATCTAAAATACCCCGTTTGTATGAGAATCATGCCAATGATTCACATGCATTTGTCCATTTCGTTAGGAGTCTCGCATGCGTCGAGGGTTACGGCGCCAATTGTTTGCGCGTGGACGAAGTCGCGCGAAGCGGACTCAGAATGTGTATCGCCGCACGAGTAGACGCTTGGTCTTGTTCGAGCCTCTCGAAGATCGGAGAGTGCTGGCAGGGCCCTCGCTAGATTCCGACGGGATTACGCCCGTACCACCGAGTTCGGCGTATCCCGGGCTGTTCCAATTCAACGACACGGATCGTTGGAATGCTACCGCTACGAACGGCGGAGGATTGGGGCAGGGTGATCCGACGACTTTGACTTGGAGTTTCGTACCGGATGGCACTTCTATTTCAGGAGGCGTGGGCGCGCCGGCATCGGGAAGCAATCTGATCGCGTTTCTCGGAACCATCTACGGGGTAACCACCAACGACTCCAATTATACCGATGAGCCATGGTTTTCTTTGTTTGAGAGCTATCTGAATCGTTGGGGTGACCCTAATGCTGCAAAAATAGTTGCTATGTGGCGAGGGCTTCGAATATTTGCAACAAGCGTTGCTTGAGGTTCTTGCCGGTACAGAATGTTAGCATCAGCTTGCCCGATGGAGTCGAAAGTCGACCGGCGCGTTGAATGACAGTACGGCGGATCGTGCTGACTTGCTCGAATTGCCACAACGTCGATCGCTTGCGAGTCGTTGTGCGTGTCGGAGGCTCCAGTTGCATTTGCAAGTCACGGATCAAATTGTAGGCGAACAAGCTCGCTAACAAATACGTCTCGTTGCCACAACGCTTGCGAACGGGAATGTAATCCATGTGGCACTGCGTCTTGAGTTCGCCGAACACACCTTCCTGCGAACCGCGGCCACTGTGGTAATCGACAAGATGTGCTGCCGTCAGGTCCTTGTTCGTCACGATGACTTTGAATTCATAACCGTACTCGTAAGGCTCAAAAAGATCGAGCTGCACGGGCCCCTTCTGTTGTTGCTTGGCACGCGTGCGGAACATCACGAAACGACAACGACGTGGCCAGGACTTCGGCTTCCATTGTGTCTCGAAGTAGGATCGCTCCTCGTCCATCACAGACCACCGTTGGCGGCCTTCGATCAGCCGCTTCAACTCGACGAAGCGTTCGAACGGAACGCTGATCGTATACTGGATGTCTTGCTTGGTGAGCGCCGTCACAATCTCGTCACTGAAGAACGCACTGTCCATCCGCACTTCGATGACGACGCCCGGCAGACGATCTCGCACCTGCTGCACGCATTGCAGGATGAATTCTCTGGCTCCGTTCGAATCATGGACGTTGCCCGAGCGATGCAGGAAGTCGAACACTTGGCCAGTCTGAGCCAGCGTGCAGAACAGCGGATAGTAGCTGCGCGATCCTTTCTTCTTCTTGTTGAAGCCGACCGCACTTCCTTCGGCGCGGCGTTTGGTCGACTGTACCGAACCATCAAAGTCGAGCGTAACGCGCGGCAACGCCAGCGAACCAAGCCGTTCCAACACCATGTCGGTTAACAGTTGCCGCAGTTTGTCGACGGATTGCCGGTCCGCTTCTTTCAGCATGCGGCTGATCGTGGCAATATCCGGCAGTTGCTTGAGCCCCAAGACACGCTGCACCAACGGATCGTCTTGGTAATGAGCGGCGTCACGCAGTTCGCGATAGCCGAGCAGCACATGGACGACAAGTTGCATGAAGAGGGTTCCACGACCGTAGATCTTACCTGACGGCAGATGGCGGAAGCATTTGTGCAACCGATTGTTGAACGAGATCACCTGAAAGAACTTCTGAATCACGACCAAGCCAGCAAACGAAGTGAGCCGATGATCTTCGAACCGCAATTCTGGCACGGCAGTCGCTTTCGACCGCACACTTTTTCTGCTACGCTTCACGCTCGTACCTCTTTGGTTTCACGTTGTTTAGTTTTGGCAAACAAACAATACCAAAGAGGTCTTTTCGTTTGTATGGGCAGTTCTTTTCCGTCAGCCCAAATACGGAAAAGAAAACCGCAACCAGGACGTGTTGCCACAGTTCACGAAACGTGAACTCTACCGACGCCACCCCGACAAGCAGGAAACACAGCAAAACCAACCGTCATCCTCTTCACGCAGACGGATTTTATGCAACTCCAGTGTCAAGTGACCAGTCAGAAGTGATGGTTCCGACGACGGTCACGATTCCAGCGGGTGTGGCGACCTCGACGTTTACACTCGAAGCCATCGATGACAACTCGTTGGACGGTACGCAAATTGTCACGATTACGGCGACGAATCAGGACTATGAGCCCGGCACGATTACGATCTCGGTATCGGATTATGAAGAACTCGTGGTCACTATTGCTGAAATCGGAATATCGGAGAATGGCGGAACGGCGACCGGTACGATTACTCGCGGCGATTCTGATGACTTGTCGATCCCGATAACCGTAACCTTGGGAAATGGTGATGCGAGCGAAGTCTCAATTCCCGACAAGGTCACGATTGCTGCCGGTGATGCGTCGGTCAGTTTTCAAATTGCTGGTGTTGACGATTCGTTGCTAGATGGAACGCAGGCCGTGACGGTTAGCGCTTCGGCGGTCGGGTTTGTGTCTGCCAGTCATTCGCTGGACGTGACAGATCACGAATTGCTCGAAGTGACGATCAACGGTCCTTCGGTATCAGAGAATTCAGGTTCCGTAACTGCAACCGTAATGCGTAGTAATGTTGACGATTTGTCGATGCCTTTGACTGTCTCTTTGAGAAGCAACGACTCGACCGAGGTTGATGTTCCCGGCACTGTTACGATCCCAGCCAACCACGCCTCTGTTATCTTTTCTATCGTCGGTGTGGACGATGACTTGTTAGATGGCACGCAGACTGTGACGATAACGGCCTCGGTTCCGGGCTATGTAGATGGGGCGAATGCGGTTGATGTAATGGACCATGAAGTACTGTCGATTCGCTTCGAATCAAATCAAATTCACGAAGAAGACGGTTCGACGATTGCAATCATCGGGAGGCAGAACTCAGACATCAGTGCGCCGCTCTTGGTTAGTATTTCTGGAAGTGACCCAACCGAAGCGACGATGGCTGCGACCGTCGTGATTCCAGGTGGACAATCGGAAACGACATTACAGATCGTTAGCGTGGACGATTCGCTGCTGGATGGGACCCAGGAGGTGACGTTTGTCGTTTCCGCAGAAGGATATAGCAGTGGCGAATCGGCGCTGAGTGTGCTGGACCACGAAACGCTTACCGTATCGATAAATGGCGACACGGTGTCCGAGGCCAACGGAATCTTGATGGGAACAGTAGCGCGTTCTAACACCGATCTGAGCCGCGAAGTAAGGGTGTCCTTGTTCAGCAGCGACGCTGGTGAATTGCAAGTTCCGAGCTCGGTACTTATCCCCGCTAATCGAAGTAGCGCGTCGTTCGTGTTAACAGCCGTCGACGACTCCTTGGCGGATGGACCACAACAAGTTGCAATCACGGCTCAGGCGGTTGGATATATCGACGATGTCGGGAGTGTCACGGTTACAGATCTGGAGGAGCTTACCCTGTCAATTGACACGGAGGCTATTTCGGAATTGGGCGGCGTGGCGACCGCGACGCTTACGCGACACAACAACGATATTGCGGAACCGTTGTTGGTTGGGCTGCGCGTTAGTGACGGGACCGAATTGACAGTTCCCGTGTCGGTCACCATACCGGGCGGCGAGACTTCCGTGTCGTTTTCGCTTACCTCGCTGGATGATGCGTTGCTCGATGGGCCTCAGGCAGTTACCGTCGTCGCTTCGACGGACGGATATGCGCCGGCTGTCGGCTCCATCGTCGTGGTGGATCACGAGACTTTGACGATCCAACTGTCGGAGGGTTCGGTTTCGGAAGATGGTGTTCCCGTTTTCGCTCGTGTGTCGCGGAGCAATACTGACATTCAGACACCTGTAATCGTGCGACTGAGTAGTGACCATCCCGATTCATTGGACGTACTGGGTACCGTCTTTATTTCCTCGGGGGCCAGCGAATCGAATCCATTCTTGCTATCGCCGAAAGACAATTCGCTCCTCACGGGAGACATTGCGGTTTTGGTGACAGCTGAGTCGGATGGATATGTCAGTTCCACCGAACCGATTGTTGTTCGAGATCACGAATTCTTGACGATCGAACTGTCGGCGACAAGCCTCTCTGAGTTTGGTGAAATTGTGATGGCAACGATTTCGCGGAGTAATACAAATACCGACGAGGCGTTGTTTGTCGCTCTCGCAACTGACGATGTTTCGGAGGCACTTGTTGACGCAACTATCGAGATTCCAATCGGTGAGCGCACAGCTACCTTCGAGATCCTAGGCGTAGACGACGAACTCTTAGATGGATCGCAAGATGTATTGATATCCGCCTCGGCAGCAGGTTATGTCGGAGCGAGCCGGCAGTTACAGGTGACTGACCACGAACTCCTGAGTCTGGTGATTGAGGAGAAGTCGCTGTCTGAACGGCAAGGAACGGCGACTGCTATCGTGACTCGTAGCGATTCAGACACACTCGCTCCGCTGACCGTCACTCTGCATAGTAGTGATACTACCGAAGCGACGGTACCTGCATCGATTGTAATTCCAGCTGGTTCCGTATCTGCGGTATTTACGGTGACCGGTGTCGACGACAGTTTGTTGGATGGCACGCAACAAGTTGTCGTAACGGCGCACGCGATTGGATACGTCAAGAGTTCCGACGCGATTGACGTTACAGACTACGAATTACTCTCGCTCGCAATTGATCGCGATACTCTTTCAGAAGGGTGCGATGAAAACCTGCAGCAAGCGACTCGTGCGCTTGATTGCACCGACCTGGGCGCGACTTTGACACGAATGACAGTCACTCGACGCGGTTCTGACGTGGCGGTTCCTCTGACGGTTCACTTGAGTTCCAGCGACAAATCGGAAGTCGTCGTGCCATTTGAGGTGACTATCCTCGCGGGTCAGTTGTCCGTGACGTTTGATGTCGAAGCGGTCGATGATCAATTGCTTGACGGTACACAAGCAGTTGATGTCTCCGCTCTCGCAAGCGGTTTTGTTGAATCGAATATCGCGTTGGTCGTGGAAGATGCTGAGTGGTTGTTGCTGTCGGTTGCCGATACAGAAATCTCGGAGAATGGTGGTCGAACGACCGTCAGTGTGGTTCGAAGCAATACCAACATTTCGGACGCCTTGGTGGTGTCGCTGTCGAGCAGTGACGAGAGCGAAGCAACAGTGCCCGTGACTGTGACAATCGCCGCTGGGGAAAGCTCCGCCAGCTTTGAAGTTGTTGCGCACGCGGATGACGAAGCGGACGGAGCGCAAGCGGTCTTCATTACGGCAGCGGCGGTCGGCTATATGCCTGGTGAAGTACGGCTTGATATTGCGGACAACGCTTTCCCTTGGCACAACCTGCTGCTCGCTCAGGACGTCAATGACGACGGTGTGGTATCTCCTCTTGATGCGCTGATCATAATTAACGACCTCAACGTCAAGGGGGCCCGAGCACTAAGCACTGGCGGAGGTGCGCCGTTTTTAGATGTGAGTCGCGATGGTGTCGTTGCTGCAATCGATGTATTGCAGGTCATTAATTTCCTCAACAATCGGGTAACTTTTGGTGAGGGCGAAGCGAGCACCAAGGAAGAGTCTTGCGTCGTAGAACGAAATCCTGCGCCGGACGTCGCCTTCGCCAAATCGGTTGATACCGGTCGAAAGATGGCTTTGCGTGACGACAGGCGACCGAGTGGATTGCCCGTCAATACGGTTGGGAAGGGCTCCACCGCCCAACCAACGGGGACCGCAGCGCAATTGAAGCACTCCGCGAGTTATGTCTCTAAGTCGGTTGCGCCGCGAGAGAAGTTGGAACTCGAAGAATTGTTGGATGCGATCGTCGAGGACGTTGCGCGATCTTGGGAGACAAGTTGATCGTCTCGTTCGCATACATGGCTTGATCGATTTGCACACAATGTTCAGAGTTTGCTCCGATTGTGAGCGTCGAAAGGAATGTAACATGTCTCGATCCGGCGTCGCGTAGTCCCCGCGACGGTACTTTCGAAAACTTGAATGTTCGCGCCGGAATGCTCGCGAACTCAGTTCCTCCTAAAACGAAGCATGCACGCGTAATCGAGTCGAAGGCGGGATGTGTGCGTTATCCCGAGTTATTCGACGACTTCCACTGTCTCATCGGCTTCCGTAATATCTTGGCGTTCGTCGTCCATTTCCGCCTTGCGGACTAGTTTCGCGATCCGCTTCGCAAAGTAATACATCCTGCCCAAATACTCCATGACTTCGGACTCCAGCCGAAATGTTGCTAACCGATTCGGCTCATCGGCGGACAATCGGCGCGAGAGTTGGTTCTCTACTTGGGCAGCCAGGCTGGTGATTTTGGGTTTTGCCTCGGTCACCTCGCGTGCAACTGCTTCGTCGTTCGACACAATCGCACGGATTGCTCGCTCGGTCGCCCAAGCCACTTCCCTGTTTAAGGCGAGAAGAACATTTTCCGTGGTCTGACTGATTTGGAGTTTAGCTCGCAATCGATTGCGACCCGCTTCGACGAGATTGGTTTCGATCATATCGCCAATACTCTCGAAATAGTTGGCAGCAGCCAAGTAGTCATGAAGTTGCAACGACTGGCGATCGGTGAGACTCTCTTTGGATAGCTTTCCAAGATAGGTGACGATGGCACCGTAAAGCGAATCGACGTTATTGTCTAACTCCTCCAAGGCATCTATCTGTTTGTTCGTTCCGTGGATCACCGTGTCAAGTGCGCCTCGCATCATGTGTAACGAAACAGCACCAAGTCTGCCAAGTTCCATGCGAACTACGTCGAGTGCCAATCCAGGTGTTTGGAGTAAGATCGGATCGAGGTACTTCGGTTTTGCCGACCTGACTTCGACTACCGCGGCATCGGGAATGATTCGTCGAACAAGCCAGGACAGAGGAGTTGCGAACCAGATGAACAGGAGCGTGTTCGCGATATTGAATGTGGTGTGGGCGTTGGCGATCTGTCGCGGCGTCTCGGCAGCAAGTCGCGCAGTTCCGGCCAGTTCGAGACTCGAAGGAGACAACCAAGCTATGAACTCGCCAAGTTGAGGTATATATGCAAGCCAAACAGCAACGCCTGCGATATTGAATATGACATGAATCAAAGCCGCACGTGCTGCATCTCGCGGCTTACCTATCGATGCGAGTCCTGCCGTGATGCAGGTGCCTATGTTAGATCCGAAAATCAACGCAATTCCCGTATCTAATGAAATGAAGCCCTGGCCGGCGAGCGTGATGACAATGCCTGTTGTAGCTGATGAGCTTTGCACGACCGCTGTGAACGCCGCGGCTAGGAATATCGCCGTCAGCGGATTGTTTACCTGTCGCATCATGTCCATAAATGGCTGATACGTTTGCAGCGGTTTGGACCCTTCGCTCATCAGATACATTCCGAAGAAAATGAGGCCAAGACCCATAATCATGTGACCATAGTGCTGAACTTTTTCGTTCTTCGAGAAGAAGAATAGAAAGAAGCCCACAGCCACCAGTAGGAGCGAGTAGTTGGTAATCTTAAAGGCGATCAATTGCGCCGTTATTGTGGTGCCGATATTCGCGCCCATGATGACACCGATTGATTGGCTCAGAGACATTAAGCCAGCAGAGATGAATCCCACCACAAGTACTGTGGTAACCGATGATGATTGAACGATTGCCGTTACCAAAGCCCCGGCCACAACGCCCTTGAAACGATTCGTTGTCAGTTTCGCCAGAACCTTTTTCATGCCGTCGCCCGCGATGAGTTTAAGCGCGGCGGACATTTGATCTATTCCAAACAGAAAAAGAGCCAGACCCCCGACCAGACCCATCAAAACGACCCCGGCGTCTAAACTTCCGGTTGTAGTTTCGGCAAGGGACAAAGCGGTGAACCTCTAATACCAGTTCAATGACAAAGTGGGGGCTTGTTATCCATCTCTTGATGGTCGGTATTCGATGGTCGAAAGTATGCGTCGGATTGTGAAAGCAGTCGACGGTACGTAGACGCTTGGACTTGTGACAGCAAGAAGCGACCGGTCGGCGGGCTAGGCGAACTGGAATACTGTTTGTCTCTACTGCCAATTGTACAGACTTGCCCCGTGCGGGCCCAACGCATTGTTTACTTCAGATCGCTTACGGCGTTCAAGGTTTCTTGAAAGGCCGCACGTGTTTTCGTCTGCTGTTCAACAGACCACCACTCCGTGAAGTGTTGTCGGGCCAAGTCCAGCTGTTTTTGCTCATCGCAACGCATTTCGGCGAGATATCGATGCCGTTCCTCGTTACCGTTTTCGTCGTTCCAGTTGCTAATGCGCGTTAACGCCGAGGCGTGATCATTGATGGTCCCAAGTTTGTCTTGAAGCGTCTCAAGGAACTCGTAGGTGACATCTCGCAGCCTCGAATCAAACGCTCCCGATAGAAGTTCCGTTGCGTAACGAAGCTTCTTTCCGGCGATTCGGAATTGATGTAGACGCTCGGTGTTTTCAAGGTCGCCTGCGCCCGCTTCGAGGAAGTTCTCAAATAAAGGTCGAAGGTGTTCTACTGCCCATTCACGATATGTCGGTTCTTTCGATTTGGAGCGTGTTCCACGGAGCCGGACTCGCTTCAACAACTTCTTGATGCGGCGCCCAAAGCGTCCAGAATGTCGGGTCAGTCGCTCGTAGACCTCAACCACGGGCTGCTGCGTGACTCTTCGATGCTCGCGGACGTGCTTTAGCAAGCTGGCGGCGGTCGATGACTTATCGGTGGACAATCGCAGTGCGAAGACATCAGCATCTCGTGCCTCGTTTGTTGCCCGACGAATCCTGCGCAACTGTTTAACGATCCAGGCGGCCCGCAACTCAGGCAGCAATTCGCCGTAAGTATCGAACGCCGCGTCGGCTCTGCGTATCCAAATGCGAAGGCGGTGAATGTATTCGATATCGTCCTGGTAATTCAGTGCAGCGAGCGGCAGGTAGTGTTGGACCGCTGCGAGGCGTGATTGGAGACTCCGGAGAGCAACACCCGTAACCGGTGCATTGCCCTTCTCATTGATCCACTTTTGTGGTTGCGCCATTACTAAACACTTCCGAAACAGGAGGCAATCGCAAATTCAAAACGCGGCCATTTCACTTCGAGCGTATGGTTACCGTTATACTATTTCGCGGTGGCGCAAATACACAGTGCGGGATTGGAGTGAATTACAGTTAGACGCTTCGGGGGTGGGCATCGGGTGCAATCGACCGTGTGCGGAAAAGGCAAGCATTCACACGCTGTTTTCGATATAGCATCACTTGCGGGTATCTAAACCTGGGAAGAACAACGAAAACGGCCGGCTTGCAAAAAACGTCGCCACAGCGTTTGTTCGCGGCAAGTAAGCCGTGGCGTGTTCGCTTGTCGGAAGCTGCTGGAAACGACAGATTGAGTCTCGCGATCAATCGCCATGATCCTCTTTGAAGCTCGCGTGAAGGTGGCTTACGCGGCGCGTAGTCGCGAGTTGGAGGACGCAAGCAGCGAACGCAGTTCGGGCTTGGACAGCAGTCGTTTAGCCTCGCTCATTTTGGCCCACCGTCTTTCGCGACAATGAGACTCTTTCCAAGTGTCGTCGAAATGTGTCACTTCCATAAGCAACGCGATTACCGTTCTCATGGCACCATTCTTCTTGATCTTGTACCAGCCGACGGGATCGCCGAGTACTCGCCCATGAACGCCAGCTTCTTCAGCGGCTTCTTTTAACGCGGCCTCCACGAATGTCTCGCCTGGATCAATAAAGCCTTTGGGAAACAACCAGCGACCCGAGCTTGACGTAATAAGACAGAACTCAAGTTGGCGAGCTACTGATCGGAACGGGATCGCACAGGCCTGATCTATGGCGGTTGTTTGGTTGAACGGAATGATAGGCGAAGTCATCGACAAACCTTACTCTTGGACCGTAATCGCGTGTTTGGGACGCGTCGCACCACGAGAAGCTAACAACCCAGGGCAAATCGTGCAATTCTGATATCAACGAAATCTCACGCCACGCTTGCAGTCATCTCAATTGATGTTGCAATGCGAAGGACATTCGCTCGTTCGATTTCGGTCAACGCTTGGCAATCGTCAGGTGAAGCGTGCCAGCGAGCGTGACGTCAAAGTGAGATGCGCCCGCTGCGTAAACATGTTTGAATCGGTGTGTAACTCCATTACTCCTTTCCATTGTCGCGTACTGATTCTCCATGACTAAATTGATTCAAGATGATGAGCTCGTGCGAGCCGCGAATGCCGGTGAACTCGCTAAGGTCAAGCGATTGATTGGGGGCGACGCTGGGATCTCGCTTTTGAGTTGCTGAGCGCGCGGACGGGTCGTAGTTACCCTTCGCGGCTGAATCCGACGGGCACGCTTCAGGAGCAAGACTATTTATTGAGGAGCGCCCCGATTGCCTCTTCCATTTCCTTCTCGATGTCAGGTCGATAGCCGGGCCAAAGACCTTCGATTGTGCCGTCGGGACCGAGCAGCACCGTGGTTGGGAAACCAAAGTTGGACAGTTGTGCCGAACTAATTAGACTCAGTCTCGCGCCGCCGCTGGGGTCACAGTAGACGTCAAGCTCGACGCCGAGCTTTCTGAGATAGGTCTCCGTGGCGGATTTCAGTTGTTCCAGGTTGTTGTCAACTCCTCCCGGTCCACAAGAGACAGGGACGAAGCGAAATCGTTCGTTGGACTTGAAGCGGTCATTCAACTCGACCAGGTGCGGAAACTCCATCATGCAAGGCCCACACCAAGTGCCCCAAAAATTGATCAGCACTACCTCGCCGTTCAAGCGTTCCAGCGTCAGTGGATCGGAGTCACCGATCAAGGGCATCACATTAAGACTCGTCAGTGGCAATCCAACGGCAGGATGAACTTCACCTTGCCCAAACCTCTTCTCCGGTTGCAGCGCCAGGACCAATAAGATGGCAAACAAACCACCAATCGCAATCAAGATCACGCGAGTGTAAGAACCTGGCGAGTGTTCGCGATATTCCGCTTCTTCGCCTGATGGCATATCATCACTGAAAGCTGGCTGAGACATAATCAGACGTCTGGCACTCGAATGAACGAACTACGAAAAAAAAGCGTCTCACGGCACCGCTGGAAAAGTATTCAAAGTGCTGCGTGCGACGGTGTTTATTCTAGCTTGCCAAACGGCGAAGGCTGAAGACCCGCTCGGAAGTTACAACACCAGCGCCGGATCCGCACACACGCGACAGCTTGCCACGCTTGCCAACGAGGACATTTTGGAAAGCAGCGGACTAGCTATCTCGATCCGCACACCTCAATTGTTTTGGACACACAACGATTCAGGTGACCGGGCGCGTCTATTTGCGTTCGATGCAGACGGACGCCACCGCGGTGTTGTTTCGTTGGCAGACGTCATCGCGACCGACTGGGAAGATATCGCCTCGTTCCGGCGAAATGATGGCGGATGGCTGCTTGTCGCCGATGTGGGCGACAATGGCCAGCGACGAGAAACCTGCGTGCTGCACTTGTTGCCTGAGCCTGATCCCAGAACGCTCGTCGCGTCGGTTCACTCCAGCATCACCTTTCGATACGAAGGCGGCCCTATCGACTGCGAGTCGGTCGGTATCGACGTCACGTCGAATCTCGTGCTTTTGGCATCAAAGTCGGTGTTTGGCAGTAGAGTGTACGCACTTTTGTTGCCGACTACGCCTATGGGGCAAATCTCGGTCGCCCAGCTGATTGCTACGATTCCCGTACCTTTGGCAACTGCGCTGGACATATCACCCGATGGGCGACGGGCAATTGTATTGACGTACACGGACGCCTACGAGTTTCAGCGTGACGAGGACGAATCGTGGGCCGCTGCTTTCAAGCGACCGCCCGTCGTAATCTCGATGCCAATTCGCAGGCAAGGCGAGTCTGTCTGCTATGGTCCCGATGGACGCTCGTTGTTTCTCACCAGTGAGCGAACACCCACGCCGCTTTGGTTCGTTGAAAGGTCGCCATGAATGAGACCATTTATGAGGTCGAACAGAAATTCCAAATCAGCGACAGCCCGAAGTTGGAGGCCCAGTTGCTCGGTATCGGTGCCGCACCATTCCTTCAAATCGAACAGGTCGATACTTACTTCGCTCACCCGGCACGTGACTTTGGCCAGACCGACGAGGCATTTCGTTTGAGACGCATCGGTGAGAAAAACTACGTGACATACAAGGGTCCAAAGATTGATGCGACCACGAAAACGCGGCAGGAAATGGAACTGCCGCTGCCCGACGGGGGGGACTATGTGGGGCGGTTTCAATCGCTGATCGAAGCTCTTGGATTTCGTGTCGTTGCCGACGTATCGAAGACTCGTCGTAAATCTCAACTGATTTGGCAAGAGGCGGAAGTTGAAGTATCGCTGGACGACGTCATCGGTGTGGGGCAATACGCAGAACTGGAGATCGTCGTACCCGAAGCCGAGGTGCCGACTGCCCGAAACCGTCTCGCCTCGTTGGCAGATTTTCTCGGACTTCACCGGAACGAACGCCGCAGCTACCTCGACCTATTGCTCGGCGATTGAAGCAAGAAACCAATCGGTGAGGTAGATTTTTCTTTGGGGCACCGAAACTTGGCTATTCCCGTGGTGTTTGGTCACTCGTAGCAAACAGATTTCGACGCCATCATAGAAGTACCAGGAGACGAGACACATGCGACAGGTTCCCTTTGCACTCACGATTACCGTTGCGATTGGACTGACCGGTTCCGCGTTTGCCCAGGACGAAAACCGACGTCCCGATCCGGGCCGCCAACTGGGCGGAGAATTTCGCGAACGACTCCTAAAACAGTTTGACGCCGATGGTGATGGCAAACTGAATGAAGAAGAGCAGGCGAAAGCTCGTGCCGCCGCCACGAAGATGCGAGGCAACCTAGCGGGCAGTCGCATGGATATGGCTCAACTCTTGAAGCAATTCGATAAGGACGGCGATGGCCGGTTGAGCGAAGTGGAGCGTGCGGCCGCGCGAGAGTTCATGTCAAAACGTGTTGCCGATGGTGGCCGACCGGGCGTTGAAGGTAATCGGATCCCACCCGAAGCCCTCAAACGATTTGACAAAGATGGCGATGGGAAGCTTGACGAACAAGAACGCGAGGCCGCCATGAAGGCCCGCGAGGAAATGATGAAAAACGGCGGTGCCGGAGCGGGACGTCCAGGAGATGGTGCGTTCGACCGCAAGGAGTTCGTCAAACGGTTTGACAAAGACGGCGATGGCAGGCTCGACGAAGCCGAACAAACAGCTGCTCGAGAAGCCGTTTCCAGATTTCGCGGACAACGCGGCGAGGCTCCTGGAAATGCCGAGCCTCGCGAGGCACGCGTCGACAAAAAAGAACTGCTTGAAAAGTTCGACGCGGACGGAGACGGCAAGTTGAACCAAGATGAACGGGCCAAGGCCGTCGAAGAGTTTAAGAATCGAAAGAAACTGCAAGCCTAGGAACTCGGGACTCAGTTGCCTCCGCACGAACGCTCAAAGGCCCCGAACTAATGCCTGAAGACTTCAGGGGGGGGACGGGCTGAATATCAGATCAGAGATAGTCGCTGAGAATGTGGTTGCCCGCCGACTCGGGATGACGCGAGCCAATCAAATGGCTCGCGTTGTTCGCTTCTTGCGACGACAGCAGACCGGTGCCCCTGAGAGGCTCGGTAAGTATACTAGTAGTCTGTCGTAAGCAACCAAGAATCTCGCGGCGGAGCGGGTGTCCCCGCAACTCGCTACCTTAATCCGCTGAGTGGCGTAGTTGTTCACTTGGCGAGCGATGGCAAACGGTTGCGATTTTTAGCTCGTTGCCAAACGGCAGGTGAAAACACCTCAAGGAAACTCTCATGACGATAAATCGCAAACTAGGCGTATTCACAGGTTCGATCCTTCTCCTTTCCACGGCGGTCGTGAACGGGGATGAGACGTTTGGCCTCGTCAAGGAGAAGCCGACCGAAGGACGCTATGTCGAAACGGATCGCGGCTTCATGGTGCCTTATACGCGTACTATTCCAGGGACGGATGTTACGTTTTCAATGGAGCCGATTCCAGGTGGAACATTTCTTCTCGGCAGCCCGAACTCGGAAATCGATCGCAAGGATGACGAGGGGCCTCAAGTTGAAGTCACCATCGAACCGTTTTGGATGGGCAAGTACGAAGTGACTTGGCATGAATACAAGTATTTCATGAGCTTGTACACAGTATTCAAAGAGTTCGAATCGCAAAAAGTCCGACCGGTGAACGATGCAACGAAAATCGATGCCATTACCGCGCCGACAGAGCTTTACGATCCCAGTTTCACCTTTGAACTCGGAGAAGATCCACAACAGCCCGCCGTTACGATGACACAGTATGCTGCGAAGCAGTATACGAAGTGGTTGGCGGCCATTACCGGCAATCAATATCGTTTGCCCGGAGAGGCGGAGTGGGAATATGCATGTCGCGCGGGAACATCTACGGCGTTTCATTTTGGTGACGATGCAGGTAGCCTCAGCGACTACGGTTGGTTCTACGACAACGCCGACGAATCACCCCAAATCGTCGGACAAAAGAAGCCAAATCCTTGGGGGCTGTACGACATGCACGGTAACGTGTGGGAATGGTGCTTGGATGAGTACGCCGAAGAAGGATACACGCGGCTGGTAGGCAAGCAACTCAATGGTCTGTCGGCGATCGCTTGGCCCACAAAAGCATTTCCTCGTGTCCTACGCGGCGGATCTTGGGATGACGACGCCACGGGATGTCGCGCCGCGTCGCGGTTAGCTTCGCATGACATCGACTGGAAAGCACAAGATCCTAACTTGCCACTTAGCCCCTGGTGGTTTACCGACGATCCGGCAAGAGGAGTCGGTTTCCGCTTGCTTCGTCCGCTCAACGAGCTTCCCAAGAAGGAAATGTCGAAGTTTTGGGATGCAGACGTTGAGGACATCAAGTTTGACGTACAGATTCGTCTCGAAGAAGGACGCGGCGTGTTGGGAATTGTTGACGAGAAGTTACCAAACGCGATCAAGGAACTCGAAGGGGCTAATTAGGGTTCACAATCGTTTGTGTTGGTGGTGGTCAGGAGTTGTCGCGCGGGGCTCGCGTAGGCTCCCCCTAATTCGAGCGTACTCCGAAATCCGTTCTTCGCCCTCTGCTTCGTGACCAGTTCCCCTGCCGGAAATGCCGGGATTTCCGGTTCTCCAAAAAGTTCAAGCATGGTTGGCGGCAAATTTTTCGATTTTTCCATGCAAAACACGTGACAGGCGTGAAACGGGGATTAGACTTAAACAAATGGTATAACCGGCGTGGGCGACAAAATCTCGCACGCTAAACCGGGGAATTCTCACTCACTGTCACACTAGTAGGGACCAACAGAACCATGGCACAACTTCTTTTCTACGAAAATGTTGCACCCGTCTCCCCACAACGGCACGGCGAATTGAGCATTGATCGCGCCGACTTTGGCTTCGCCGCCAATGTTAACTCGGTTCCGTTGATGGCCGTCGAGATGACCGCCGCGGCGAGCGAGTACACGATCGTGTTCGCCGGTAACGAGGAAGCCGTCGCTCCCGTCGTAATTCTGGGCCTCGAGGGCACCAAGAACCAATATGTCGATGCCGATGGCAAGTGGACGGCGGATTATATTCCAGCGTTCGTCCGCCGCTACCCATTCGTGTTCGCTCAACAAGAGAACACCTACACCTTGTGTGTAGATGAGAACTGGGGCGGCTGCAACAAGGATGGCAAGGGCGATCGTTTGTTCGACGATAAGGGCGAACGAACCGAGTACCTCAGCCGAATGCTGAAGTTCCTCGAAGAATCGCAAGCACACTTCGTCCGCACGCAGACTTACTGCAAGCACCTGAAGGATCTTGGTTTGCTCGAACCGATGAAGGCTGACTTCACGCTGCCCGGTGGCGAGAAGAAATCGCTTGGTGGTTTCATGGCCGTAAATCGCGACAAGCTTCGCAACCTCCCAGGTGACAAGTTGGCCGAACTCGCCAAGACGGACGAGTTGGAACTCACCTACATTCACCTTCTTTCGATGAACAACTTCCGCCGCGTATTAGAGCGAACTGCCAAAGCAGCCGCTCCCGCTGCCAAGTAAGCAATCGATCGAAGAATCTGAAAGTGTTACTCCCTCCAGTTGGTCTGTCTCAGCTGGAGGGAGTTTCTTTGCGCTGCACAAGCTGCAACGCGGGCCCGCGGTAGAGCAGAGACAATTCATCGACGGTCCAAATCTCGCGACCGATGTCTGGATTCGGATCGGCGATTTCAACTCGATCCGCGCCGTCGGCGGAAAGCATTAATACCGAGTGTCGAAGTCCAGGTGCCCAACCAAACTCGCGTTCATAAGCACCATCGACTTCCCGGCCCCACTCAAGACCAACGCTCAGAATCATGGGACTTGAGGACGCAGCGACCAAGTCTCCCACGTCGCCTCGTACGACACTTACATCCCAATCGGTCGCTTCTGTCTTGAGTTTGAGGCCACGATATAGGCCTTGCCAAGTCGTACCTGTCCGAGTCAGGCAGAGGTCGGCCATTTCCTGTTCGGTCGCCTCGATACCGCAGAGACGCAATAAACTCGCGGCACTGGCCGCTGTGCAAGTATGCTCAGTCGACTGGGCGCAAAATCCGTCCTCCGTCCAGACATCATCGCAGCGCGGCGATTCGCCCAGTATCGGTGTTACGACTGCAAACCAAGCGGTGAGGTAAAGCGCCAGACTTGGAAGACACCTCCGACAGTGGCCGCCGGGGATTCGTTTCCAAGCCAACCCGATGATGAAGGCAGCAAAGATCGGAAACCAATTGGCGACGACAATTAGGTTCGAGAACGGGAAAAGTTCGGCCAAGGCTACACGTTGCCAAATCGAGTGTCCGTAGATGCCGGCGAAAAGGACTACGCCGATTGCCAGCGTGTCGCATGCTCGGTAGGAGAGCTGTCGTTCAACGTACAGGCCGGCAGCAAGCGCCACCGCCGATGCGACTGCCAATAGCAGCATACCGAGAAAAAGATCTACCATTTGAGCGCGACTTTCCGCATCGCAGGAACAAGATCTGTTAAGATTTCAAGATCTCAACATGAAGATTCCTAAGTTTATTGTCGCTGTAGAAGCGGTGTCCAGTTCAATAAATTAGTTGTGAAGATTAGGTTAAGCCGAACGGGTGTCGCCTCGGATTGGGCAGACAGCTAGAAATAGGCAGCTCATTCGACGTACTACGAATGGATGGCCCACAGCTCGTCGAACGAATAAATTGGACGCTTTACGTTCGCCCGTTCGAGGTAGATTATGTCCGACGACTTCGATCCTTAGTACGCGTGGTTGGGCATCCCACCGAAGGATCGGCCTCCCAATCGCTTACTCGGTGTCGAGTTGTTCGAGACGAATTTCGATGTCATCGAGAACGTAGCATTTCGACAAATGGGGCCTGTACGAACGTACTAGACTGGGCGAACACTCCGGAGAATCGCAGCGATTATTGAACGCTATCAGCCGCCAACACACCGGTTTCCGCCATCCATCGGAGAAATTCCAGAGCCGCTTCGCGAATCTCTTTGGTCATTGTCGAACGTCTCATCGATTAGCTCGAAAAAAACCGATGCATCTCCTCGCGATTCGTGAAAACGGTTGGCAACTTTGGCGGAGTTTTATAGATCGCCCTCAATTAACAGCACCTACGTTATGATGTTCTGTGGGGCTTTTGAGATAAGCCTACGCTTTACGACAGAATGACGGGAACGACCGGCGGCCAATTGAACTGTCCTTCCTAACCGAACACGGTGGCAATATCGCGGAGCGGGCGATTGGTCGCCGCGGGTAGCGAACGCAATCAGTTCACGATCCGTCGCAATTGCATCTCGCTGCGTAAAGCATCAACTCCGGTGTATTGCACGGCATCAAACTTTGCAGTCAACGCGCCCGCGACATTGTCTGCCCGATCATCGGTGAAAAAAATGTCCTCGGGGTCGACGCCAGCAAACGCTGCGGCCCGCTGATAACATTCAATATCCGGCTTAGTCACCCGCATCTCGTAGCTGAGTGCGTACAGCTCAAAATATTCCTGAATGATTGGAAAACGACCGTCAGTAATGAAGTTCCAATGTGATTCATTCGTGTTGGAGAGAATCCCCAAACGATTGCCCCGTTCTCGAAGTTCGGACAATAGCGGGACGATGCTTCCATTCAACTCAAAGATGTCTGACGCTGCGAAGAGCAACGCCTCGTACTCCGGGAGCGTGCCCGTCCGATCACAAAACACTTCGTAAAACTCGCGCGTCGAGATCGTCCCACGCTCGTATTCCAATTCGAGTTCACTCTCGAAGACGACCTCCCAGACCAGTCGCTTCGAAACGCCCGCAACTGCTGCCATCTGCCGCGCACCACGATGGTGGTCGAAATGAACGAGGACATTGCCTAGGTCAAAGTAAATAAATCGCGGTGTGGCCACAGAATGAACTGCCTGTTACTTCGACAGCTCTTTGATCCGAATATCTTTGTAAGACGCCACGGCCGGCTTGCCGCCATGGATTTGCAGGCCGATGATCCCGGTCGTGGCAACGTCTTCCGACTCCGTATAGTCCACAGTTTGTAAACCGTTCAACCAGATTTGAATGTGGTTGCCTTCGCACCGAATAACGAACTCGTTCCAGTCATTATCGTTGTAGACTTTTTGAACCTTGTCAGGCTCGTCTTCGGCCAGCACCTTTCGCCTGCGAGATTCATCGTAGAGCGCACCCCAGATTTTGCGTCCCCAGGCCGAACCCATGTCGCACTGATAGCCAATGACTTCATGATGGTCCGGAATGCGGGCGCTACGAAATTGAATCCCAGCATTATCGCCCGTTCCTGCAAGCTTCGCTTTCAATCGCAGTTCGAAGTCCCCGTACTCTTTTTCCGAACAAAGAAACTCGTTATTCGGAATGGCCTCAGTTTGGCTACCGCCGACAATCGCACCGTCTTCAACGCGAAACACCTTTAAATTCCCTTCCCAGCCGGTCAGCGTCTTGCCATCGAAAAGAGATACGAATCCGTCCTCAGCGGCGACTGCCCAGGAACCAAGCAGGGAAGCAAATACGATTGTGGCACAGACGATATTGTTTTCTTTCATCGATTAAACTCGCTACGGGTGTATTGTCACCGTTAAAACTCGGTGTACCGGTGCCCTTTCCAGTGCTCCCAATGTTCAATCGCCGGGCGGATTTGAATGGGCGCCGCCAGTGGCACCTAACCCGACAACTGAACTTTGACGAAGCGCCGGACGACTTCCGCGGCACGCGCGTTCCACATCATACGCCAAGTAATGGTGTTGTGCCACGGAGGTCGGCTTTACGAAGCAACACGCTCACGTTCAGGCAGCGGGAGGCATATTCTCTCGCGTCAACTTGTCGATGAAGTTGGGGACCAGCAGTTCGGCGAAACCTGCTACAAACGCCCATAGGATGGCCTTCGCCGCATCAATATTCGTCGCAGGTACCAGTAGATCTGCGAAGGCAGACGCTGTGGTGAAGCGTTCGTTGATAGCCTGAAACTCCGGAAACAGTTCACCCTGTAATGCACCCGCTGCAAAGATGCCGTACATCACCACCGCAAAGATGCCACCGATCCAGGGTGAAATGTAGAGTTGAATCGTTAGCAATCGACTCGCGTCCGAATCGGTCAAAACCGCGGCATCGGTTGGAAGCAGATACAAGCGACGATAGTTATTCGCCACACCGCCGATGGTTCCGGCCATGAATACCATTACGATCAATGAACTATATTGCTCGCTGTTTGCCAGCAGTAGTCCGGCGAGACCGGTGGCGCAGACGACGGTAATCGTCACTATCAACAGATGTATTGCTTCCGCCGCGAGTATTCGCATCATATCCGCTTGCTGGAGATAAGAGGCCCATGCCTCAGTCTAATTCGCTGCAAAGGATTCGTCGACTTCTCAGTGGAATCCGACGCGAACGATTCCTTCACGCCTTGAATGGATGCGTCAGTCGAGCCTCGCCGATCGCCCGTAGCGTTAAGAGCCATGTCAACTCACGCGGTCGCCGCGTCTCGCGCGGCGAGTTGCTCGCGGACCCAGGTAAGCCACTCGCTTGATGGTGGAGCGTAAGGGCGGAACTTTTCAAAAGTGCCTTGCTCCTCGCTGTAAAGCAACGCGCGATGGGTTCCAAGGCGGCTGGCGGCCGGCGAGTCCATCAAATTGCTAGAGTCCGTGGCGCTCATTTGGCAAAGTACGCGGTAGTCCAGGTCTCGCAATGTTTGGCGATCGAACCATCGATTGACGTTGTTGAAGGTGTCACACCAGACAAGCGTGTGAATTCCGACGGCCGGACCCTCGCGGAGGATCTCTGCGAACTGCTTGCTTGGCGTCGCAGGCTTCTCGTCATCCAGACTCCCGAAGCTAAAGTCATCATCTGCACGACGAAGGTCGCGGAACCGCGAAAGGTTGTGAACAAACAGGAAGAGTGGCAAAGCCGTTTCGTCCCCGCTATCCACGCGGCGTTGCAATTCCATTGCGATGGTTGCAATGGCATCGCCAACACGTTTGTTATCGATCAATTGCACACCCATTGCGAGTTCATCGACGACTCGCGGCCAGAAACGAGCATCAGCGGAATCCGGCCGCGCTCCATCAAACACGTAAAAACTTGAACCTGCTTCTGACAACGGACAAGTAGCGGCAAGACTAACTAACGCATTTCCCATAATCCCGGCCAGCGTTTCGTCTTGTTGGCCGACTAACAATACGTTGTTGCCGCTTTGGCGACGGAAGGTAACAGCGGTAGGATCCTTGATCGCCACTGCCGAACCCATCCAAGCGATGGTACTCGGCATTGGTTCGTCTCCGGTGCGTAAAAGCGCTGCGCACAATGGGGCGTTTTCTCGTGGGTCTGCCGGTGCGTTTCCTTCGAATACAATCGGCGGGGTTACTTGCTTACCTTCGGCGTCCACATTATCTCTCAGCCGGCGGAGATATGCTTCTTGCTGCTGTGCACCCAACCAAACGACTTGGAACGGATGATTTCCCTCGAACAATCCGTTCGCGTCGTTATAGATCGCTTCACCAGGTCGATCCAGCAGTCGCGCGGCCGTGTTGTCTTCGCTCAGAATCAAATGTGAGTCCGCCTCACTGCACTGCAGCGCAATGCGTACGGCCATTTGGCCCAATGTGCTGCGCGCCAGCGAATACGCTCCGGCCAATGTCTGAGAGCCCAGCAGCACATGAATGCCAAATGCACGACCTTGCCGAACGAGCCTATCCAACAACAGTGCGGCTTCCTGGGAGACTCGGTCGTCCTGGACAAAGAATTCCTGGAACTCGTCGATGATCAACATAAGCCGCGGCAGCGACTCGCCGGGATTAGCGTCACGATAGCTCTTGATATCTGCAACGCCATGGTCGCGAAACAAATCGCCGCGTGTACGAAGCTCAAGATCCAATCGCTCTAGGACGCTCATCCCGAACTCGCGTTCACTTTCGATTGCAATCACGCGAGCGTGTGGTAGTGCAAAAGTCGCGTACGGCTTGAACTCGACACCCTTCTTGAAATCGATCAGATAAAACTGCACTTCATTGGGCCCGTAGTGCAGCGCTGTATTCGCGATCATAGCGTGTAAGAGTGTCGATTTACCGGACCCCGTCTTTCCTGAAATCAAAACGTGCTGGGAGGTTCCTTTGCCAAGTTGCAAGTGTTGAAGCTTCGTTGCTCCTGCACGTCCGAGTGGAATATCGACACCCGCGCGACTGTCGCAAGTCCACCATTTGTCGTCGGCCGGCGCGACCATCGAGAACGGAACCTCGACGCGAATCGCTTCTTTGGCTCGCTGGCCGATGGTCTTGATAATCTCGCTGAATCGCTCGTCCGTGGGAGGTTCATCCAATGTCAGCGGCAGATCCTTAATGTCTTCTTCAATCCAATGAAACCGTTTACCGTCCCACTGCACCGCCGCAGCACGGGCTTCGAGATCGGCGAGATGAAAGTTGCGAGGCAGCTCAATCTTGGCATCTGTGCTCAGTAACGTGTAAACACCGCACTTCGAGCCACTAGTAACGATACTCATCAAACGCTGAGCGGCCTCCTCAGAAAAACCTGCGGGGAAATTCGCGACGACCAAGATGTGAAACGGTTCAGCTACTTCGCCCGCATAAGCGTTGTATTCATCAATCGTCTTGAATTCGTTTCGCAAGTAGGTTTGGATGACATCTTCCATGTGCTCGGTCAGATCGGTCAATCGCTGCGTGATGTGCGAACTCTCGGTCCAGATTCGATGAGTTACCAGCTTTTCGTCGTAATCTGCCAAATGCATGAACGCCGAGAAATTCTGTCCCAAACCAACCGGATCGATGATCGTAAAACGCACTTTGCCTGGCGGCAACGACGTCAACAATCGAAGCATCACGTTCTGAATCGATTGACTTGCGATCGCACGACCGTCTCCGAATGCCTCGTATAACAGCGTTGGATGCTCGGCGAAGGACAGTACCGCGGGCAACGCGAATTCGCACTGCGTGGGGCGGAGGTCGTCGTGGCTGGGTAAACCATGCTCAAACATACTTAGGCCGATGCGATAATCACCGAATCGAAGGGCCGGCAGGCTGGCAGCAAGCGGGTTGTGCGTGCTCCAATCCGTTGCGTTCCAGTCCGGGAATCTCGCGTCGCAGTACGCACTCATCTCGGCAATCGACGATTGAAACTTGGACAAACCGTCAGACCACCGCTCGACCAAACGTGTCCAAGCCCGCTCGAATGTTTCACGATTTGCCGACAGCTCCTGTTCGAATCGCGAATCGAAGTCACGGACTTGCTGCTCGAAGTCATTTTGCAAGACCTTTAGTTGTTGTTCGAATTTGGAGCTCGTCTCGCGACGCGAGACATCTCGGTGTTCTACAGCCGCAGCGCGTTCCGCCTGCAGCAACTCGGCACACGTTGCTAGTTGGGATTCGCGTTCGGACTCTAGCTGTGCCGTACGTTCGTCACGTCGCTGCTCGGCTTCACGATTTTCTCGATCTCGCTCACCTCGCCGCAACTCGTGGCGCTGATCCGCTTCGGCTACTGCCAAGACACGAGCTGCGTCGAGCGACGCGTTGGCGTTCGCAATGTGTTGCTGAAACGTGCCGTAAAGGTCCAGCGTCTCTCGAACTGCCGGTTGTCGAATGATCACCCAGACGATTGCGGTAAGGCACACGGCAAGAAGTCCTGCGGCCACAAAGAGCAGCCAGACATCGCTGCCGGAAAAATGTTCAGAAAACTGAACATACCCGATGATCGCGAGCGTGATATGCGACAAAAAGTAGACGCCCAACATGTACTCCCAGTTCAACAACTTGGAAACCCAATGCACACGAAAGCGTTGTTTCGTTGCTTCGGCCGCCGCCAATTCTGCGGCGAAATTGGCGAGCGGTTGACCTGATTCGCACGTCCCTCGCCGCTCGGGAAGTTGCCTGGCCAATCGGAGACACGATCGCTTGCGGAGGATCTGATTCTCCACCGATTCACTTAGCTTTGACGTCTCTTCGCGACGCGATTCAAGTTTGGCCTTGAATTCCGTAAGCGCGTCCTTGGCATCGCGCACGGCCTCTTCGTAGGCATTCTGCGAACGCTGCTTCAGCAATTCGCACTCGTCACGAGCTGTCTTTAACCCGTTATCGACGCGATCGCTAATCTCACGAAAAGACTGATCATGCTTGGCAATGGCTGCTTCGACTGCGTTCTCGTAGTCCCGCGCAATCGTCGCCAGCGCCGAGTTCTGTTGAGACTGAACGGTCGACTTTTCGCGTTGGAAACTGGAGTGAAGCCGCTCGCGTTCTGAGCCGAATTGCGAATTAATCGCCGCCTCGCGAGATTGGAAACTCGCTTGAATCGAAGTTTCTGACTGCGATCGATCGGCGATCAGCGTCCCCAGGTCTTCGATGAGGCCGCGTTGTTGATCTGTCGATATTCGATCCATGATTTGTGCCGTTCTTAATTTTATGACTCAGTCGTCAAACCTGCGATCTTCCAGCTCACGTTCCGCGCGGCTAAAGACTTCTCCCAACGAACTAACTGCAGCCAGTAGCAATGTGATTTCCGGGCCGATTGGCTGGACGTACTTCGCGTCGAAGTCGTCGTGATTCTTATCCTTCCAATGCTCGCTAGTCGCATTCCACTGCTCGCGAAGATCTTTTGCGGCACGTGCTAAACGAATCGTACTGCTATGTAGATCGCAAATTCTCATGAATCGGACTCCTGTGTCACATCCCCCACTTCAAGATCATTGCTTGGGGGCCTGGGCTGCACACGGTTGGTCGCTCCTGTATAGCGTTCCAACGCATTAAGCAGACTACTGAGCGTCGAGATTGCGCGAGGCAGTTCACTATCGACGCTAAGCCGCATTTTTGCGAGTTGTCCATCGAAGACGGTCAGCTCCTGACGGATGATCTGCATCCATCGTTTCACATTGCGAACCTGATCCTCGCAATACCGCAGTCTTTGCTTGGCTCGCTCGTATTCCTTCTTTTGTTCGTAGCATGGCGGGGCCTCCTCCGATCCGTACTTCAGCTGACAGCGTTCGAGCGCGTTCCGAGCCTGCGCCAATTCGTCTGAGGCCTTCTTTACCTGCGCGGGCCAATACCGGCGCCGGTCAACTTCGATCCAATCGACAGCACGACGGATCTCCAACTCGAGCGCCACAATTGAATCAAGCGCGCTCTCCTCGAATTTTACGAGCGCAGCACGAAACGCATGGATGGCTTCGATAGATGTGACATTCGCTGCTTGGTTCATAGGGCGTCGAGAGACGAGGGTCGACAGACAGGGGGCCGAGCGGCAAGGGCCAGCGACTTGCTGCGCCCACTTCCATTATGCCTGCTCGATCCAGAAGGGCTACTACCTGACACCTCACAACGCGAGACCATTTTCGCTCGCCACCCCAGCAGTCCCGCCATTGAATATCAACTCTGGAGCATCAGCCCTGCAGATAGTCTTCGATATGCTCCGCTTTACGCAGGAGGTAGGGGATATACTGCTCTGTCGCTTCGGTAAATCTCCCTATAACCTTCATATTCTGCTCAAACTGCTCGACAAACTTCTTGTGCTCCTGGTCTCTCCAGGTCGCACCTAAAGCAGCAAGCTGGTTCCCCAGCACGGTTGCTTGATTCTGCAACTCGCTATTAAACTTCTTCAAGCGCTGAGCGAAACGCCGGAGTTCTTCTGGATCAACGACTGCTTGTGCCATGTGCAAACCCTTCCCGATTTGTTTTGGGTGAAGTGAGCAACGACAAGCTTCAGATCGTCCATTTAGACCTGACAAAAATCGTTGCTTTTTCTCGCTATCTAATTCTCAGTAGTCCCTAGTACAAACGGCGTCAGAGGAAGGGGATGCAATTCCTTTGACCCCTCAATAACCAAATAGCCTTTGTCCGGAGCGACTTCGTTAAATGTTTGCGTTGTACCCGAGGTTGGCCAGAACACCTCTAGTCGGTTAATCAACGTCGCCTTGCCAATGCCAATCGCCTGTCGATAGGGATTTTCCCCAAAACTACTCCCGCCCGATATCTGGTGAAAGATAGTCCTATTTGTACCAGCATCGTCGACATCAATGCGAATTCTGACGCCAATTGCAGAACGATTTGAGACGGTGCCCTCGAGCTTTAGCGTGATACTATGATTGGCGAATCCGGGATTCTCAAATAGTGCGTCACTGAAACGATCACCCGCATATGCACCACCAAGCTGCACATAGACATCTTGATCGCCGTCATTGTCAATGTCAGCGAATGACACACCATGCCCTTTCTGTAAGTGACCAAATCCACCCGACATGGTGACGTTGTCAAATGTTTTCCCCGCCTGATTGTGAAACATCACATTCGGGCAGATTTCTGAAAAACCTGTATTTCCCGTGGCGAGATAAAAATCTGGGAATCCGTCGCTATCAAGGTCACCGAAGTTAGCGCCCATTGGCTGAGCCGGATAATGCAATCCCAACTGCTTTGCGACATCTTCGAAAGTTCCGTCCGACTTGTTTCTGTAGAGACACATCATCTCGAATCGGATATCCGAATCGAGAACGCCAACTGTCCCTGATGTGCATCCGACAAAAATGTCGAGAAAGCCGTCATTATCATAATCCCAGAACCAAGTAGGGAAACTCGCGCTAGGACCCTCTACACCAACATCAGAAGCTACGTTCGTAAATGTTCCGTCTTGATTATTCCGGTAGAGCTTGTTTTCACCGACAAACGAAATGTAGAGATCAGGGTATCGATCGTTGTTGTAATCCCCCCAGGCCGCGCCCATAGAGAATCTAGCGTCTGCTAGTCCGGCTCGGCGTGCAACATCTACAAATGTCCCGTCTGACTCTTGACGGAACAACTGGCATGGAGCTGAAACCGAATCCGAGGATTCGTTACCCACATACAAATCCAAATCGCCGTCGTTATCAAAATCGGCCCACGCGGAAGTTTTGGTGGGAAACGATTCCTCTCCTAAACCAAGTTCGAAAGTAACATCGGTGAAACGTAAGCCACCATCATTCCTCAGAAGCGAATTCGGATGCATCCCATTTTCGCCCAGCCACGCACCTCGCATGATGAATATGTCCAAATCTCCATCGTTGTCGTAGTCGGCGTGATTTAGATTTAACCCTCCGTAGAAACCCTGTAGCCCAACTTCATTCGTGACTTCATCGAATGAACCATCGCTATTGTTCCGAAAGACTTGCGTCTGTCCCCTTACATCCCAGGTACATGTCACTATGTCGAGATCACCATCATTGTCGAAATCATCGACCACTGCACCGCCACAGAGATTGAAGGTATTCAATTTCAACTTTGGATAAACATTTGGAAATCTCGGGAATTCCGCCTCTGCTTTGAAAAAATCTGGGGAAACGCGATAGCGTTCTGGAACGCCGTCCGGATACTCTCCAATCGTCATGTATGCGATGTTCATCAACCAACGCGCCGCTTCGTCAAGTTCAAGCATTTCGTCTGAATGGCCAGGGGGAGCAGGATGCTTTAGGACCTCCATGAAGTGTTCGATGGAGTTTCGAGAGCCTTCCGGACGTTGATGAATTCCTGCGCCCCGAATCGGAACAATGCAGCTCTCGGATGAATTCATCTGGCAACAATTCTGGGTTTCGCCGTACCGCAAATACGCAATTCCCAACTCAAACTGCGTTCGCTTTCGTAGACTCGTATTGTGTTCCGGCACAAGATCTAAGGCCCTATTTAAGAGCGTCAGTGCACGTTCTTCGTTACCCAACCTCAGTTCGACTCGACCGGACTCATAGTGCAACTTCCAAAGTTCCTCCGGCGACAAGGATGAAAGAACTCCTGGTGAATTCAGATACTGACGGAATCTTCGAGCATCGCGATCTCCCACAAATCCATTGACCTCAGAAGCCTCGTGCGCGATCTCGGCGAGGCAAACTCGCATCTTCTCGTGACCTGATAGCTTCTCCACTTCAACTGCTGGCTCTTGCTCGAGAGAAGAACCTGTACATCCAGCCAACAAAAATGGCGTGAGAATCAATGCGACTAACCTACATGCTCCCGTTTCGGAAGTAGCTCTCTGACTCGGTCTAACGGTTTCATTGACGTTCATAGTATCTTGCATACGTCGACATCGAGTATTGAGAGTTCTCAATGTACCGTCGAGATTTGATACGGAGGTGGTCCTTCTTCGACAACTAAGAAAGTTCTATCCACTGCCAAATTGCTATATACCTCAGTCTGACCCGACGGCCACTTAATTCGCAACTCGTCAATGCGCAGGACATCGCCCAACCCGAATATTTGACTTTTCTGATTGGACGCCAGATAGCCATCCCCCGCGGTGAATTGCTTCACAGAGCGATTTCCGTTGGTCGTCACGGTCACAATAGCACCTGTTGCGTCGCGACACGATTGCGTCGCCACCAAACGAACTTCGATGTAGTGCCCTGTGGAGGAGCTAATGTTTGACAATAGGGCAGCCGGCGACCCGATATGTGAAATTACGATATCTCCCCGACCGTCGCGGTTCCAATCTAATTTAGCTAAGCTCCGACCGAGTTGCTTGGATTGGAAAAACTCGCCGAGCTGTTCGGGAGGAAGTTCGCGAAAGCGGCCCTGGCCTGTGTTTTCGAGGAACTGAGGTCGTTGGTGGTATGATCGCTGATCATTGACGTCCGAAAAATCCACAACGTCGCCGTTGGTGATGATTAAATCGGAGTCGCCATCTAGGTCAGCGTCTACGAACTGCACGCCGAATCCCAAAAAATTGTAGCTTGTCGCCTGAATACCCGCAGGCTGTGTTACATCCTCAAACACAGCGCCTGGCAGTTGACGATAAAGAGTATTGTAGTCGGCAAAAAAATTGGTGACAAACAAGTCCAGCAGCCCGTCGCCATCTGCGTCATCGGCAGCGATGCCCATGCAGGCTTGTGAACGTCCAGTTCCGCTGAATGCGACTCCGTTCGCAACAGCATGATTATCAAAACGAAAAGGGGCGCCTGCCACGGTGCGATTAAGGTAGAGGAAGTTCGCACGAGCATCATTCGCGACGAATATATCCAGAGTTGAATCTTGATCAAAATCGGCCACAACGAGTCCTAATCCCAACCCGTCTTCACTAACAAGCCCTGATGAGCGTGTTGCATCGTAGAAACCGCCCTGGCCATCGCCAAGGAGCAATATATCCGGCGCAGCCTTCAACTGATGTACTCGCTCACATGGAACAGTTGCATCCCCCAGCTTACACATGCGCGTATGTACTCCCTCACGCACGACATGGTTTACGTCAAAGATATCCATCGCCCCATCATGGTTGATGTCTGCCATCGCACAACTCGTCGTCCAGCTTTCAACTTGTTGAAAGATCTCGCCTTCGACTTTGGAAAATGTTCCGTCGCCATTGTTTGCAAATAAACAATTCGTGCCGATGTTTGCAACATAAAGGTCTGAGAACCCATCGGAGTTGAAATCTCCCACGGTGGCACCCTGACCATACAGCGCGTCAGTAAGCCGAGACCTTTTCGTCTCGTTGACTAACGCAACTGCTTGCAAGTTTCGGAAGAGCTGGTCGTGAGACCGGCGAACCGCAAACGTATTGCTCTCACTCCGACTGCCGAACTCAGGAGGCGGTCCACCTTGAGCAAAGAAAATATCAGGCCAACCGTCCATATCAAAATCCAGCACCGCAACGCCGCCACCGGTAAACTCGAAGAGGCGAGTTTCGGAAGTGACAAGATCTGCACCATCCTCAAAAATAAACTTCATCCCAACTCGCTCCGCAACATCCTGGAATCGAATCGAGGCCTCATGTCTAGTCTCTAATTCGCCAAACGCTGGGGAAAGCTCCAACGGTGGCAGCGGCCAATCCGATAGATCGATGCCACCCCGTGGATCGAAGGATTGAGAATAGCGTCCCGACCAGGACAGGATATCCGGCGAAATCTGACTTACCAACGCTACAGCCCAATCGGTATTTGGATACATCACCTGTGCAACGCTGGCCCATCCATAGGAGTCACGGTAGCAAGACAATAAAAACGACAGCTCGGCTGCACGCCTTATCTGCGATTCCAAGACGACGTCACTATTGTGGATGTGCTGACAAATGTCGGCATACTCTCGCAGTCGACTAGCTCGCTCCTGCAATTCCTTGGCTACCGTCGTTTGCCTGGTTGATAGCAGGGAGCGTGCTAATGAATCAGCCGCGATATAGTGATTGGGGTCCCTGCGATATGCCTCCCAATAGCACCTCGTTGCAGCGGCAGGTTCATCTTTCTGACGATAGTAATGTCCGCGTAGCACCCAAACATCGGAGTCATCGTCAAACACTTCTGCGGTGCGGCACAACCAAGCTTCGAATTCTTCGCGACGGCCACTTTCATAAAGCAATCGTCCACGGAGTGACTGAACTGCGACGTTCTCCCCACTCAGCTCGACTGCGGCTTGAAGCATGGAGTGACACTTTTCGAAGTCGCTTTGAGCTAAAGCGCGATGTGCGAGCGAGACATATAACACCGAATCACGAACTCCGGCGTTCAGAGCGCGGTCTAGCGAGGCATCTTCATAGCCCCACCGCAAATCGCGATTTCCAAGCAAGGGGAGGCTGATCAAATCAAGGCCACCGTTGCGAAGCAAATACAGCCAATGTGACAACGCCTCTGAATACTGACCGCTAATATAAATCAAAGTTGCCAATTGCAACCGAACTTTAGGCACTCGAGGAGCGGTCCGTACAGCTTCCTCTAGACACCACCTAGCCTGTCGAAGTCGCCCTGCATCGTAACAGTATCTTCCTACGGCGAAGAGATCTTCCGAAGCTGCATTCGGTTGGGTGCCCATGGCCGCCTCGATTTGGGCGATCGCATAATCTGTATTTCCTTGTTGAAAACTGAGGAGTGCCTGTTCGATAGATCGAATGGATGTATCCGTCTTACGGCGCTCTCGACGATGTATCCTGCGATCGCCAATGCTCGCGACCAACATCGCGGTGAAAACCACACCAATCGCCAGCCAAATAGACCGCCACCTGGTCATTCCACTACTCGCCTTCCGCAGTGTTCGCCGCGCGAGTCCAAAAGGCCGCCAATTCATGTAGTTCGATCGACGCGTACAATTGCGCAATCTCCCGACGAATTGCGACATCGTTTGGATTACGCGCAGCTTGTTGTTCGAGACCGTAAAGCCTAACCTTGCTATCGAGCAGTTTTTGGTGCCGTCCCAAGTACTCGTCAGCTAGTGACTCTTGGCCGATGCGCGCGTAAGCTTGCCCCAGCTGGAAGCAGGCATCCTCCGACGAGGGCTCTTGCTCCAATGCATCTTGCAACACTTTGATCGCATCGTCGAACTTTTGTTCGCCGACTAGTAACTTTCCTTTGATTACCAGGGCTTCAGAATCCTTTGGATCGATCTTTAGATACTCTGTCAGAATCTTGTCCGCATCTTCTCGTTTACCCTCTTGAATCAATAGACTTGCGTGCATCGTAGGCACATGCTCGACAAGTTCCGGATTCGATGCAGCAAATCTGTCAAACTCAGTTCGAGCTTCACCGAATCGACCGAGTCGGACGTAGCCATCGATCAGTTCGATCTGAAGTACCGCATCGCTCTGTTCAAGATTGGCAAGAGCTCGCTTGACAGACTCCACGTGAAGTTCCCATCGCCCGTGTCGGCGATGGACAGTGGCCTTAGTTCGATAAGGTTCTGGACTCGTCGGATCGAGGGCAGCTAGTTCATCACAATACCGAAGCACTTCTTCGTCCCTGCCCAATTCGAGGCGAACTCTACAAGCTAAGCGAAGTATCTCTTCGCGGCGATCATCCGACCTAGACAGTAACAAGGCCAGTAACTGGTCTGCTGACGCAAACTGCCTCGTTTTGAAAAAAACTTCCGAAATCAGCAAGAGATCAACAGTTGACAGTTTTTCAATGACCTCCACCGGTGGGGCCAGGGCATTCGTTGTGACATGGGCGAGGGGCACTACGCTGAGCGCGTAGAGAGATGCGGTTGCGCTTGGTAGTCCTGATCGTTTTTGAATGAGCGACTGCGACAAGCGAACGCATACTGTTGCGTTACGAGTACGATCCTCGACGGTCTCAGACTTGAGAACTGCTTGAAGTGATTTCCGTGCTTCACTAAGCTGACGTGCCTCAAGCGATTGCAGATACAAACCGGTTATATAGCTCGTCGATGTGAGACCAATCGCAGCGACAAACAGAAGCAAGAATACTCTAAGGCGCGTCATAGGATTTTCGCCCTTGAATCAACGTGTAGGTTCGATTCGGCGTTAGATTCTCAAACACTTCGCGACTCCCGCCAGGCCAAGTTACAGTCGCGACCACGGGCTCTTCTGATTTAAGCGTGTATAACATCCGGGAGTCGCTATGCGAAAGATAACTTCCGCCGCCGATCCGCCAGGAATTCTCTTCGGTATCTCCCTGCTCAACCGTTACTTTCGCCCCCACTCCAGAGCGTTCAACCTCCGTTCCCACAAGCTGAATCCTGATCCAAAACTCACTAGAATTCCTATTCCGCAATACTGCAACGGGCTCGTTCTGATGCATGATTACGATGTCCCAGTCACCATCATTGTCGAAGTCAACTTTAGCTGAACCGCGTCCCGACCGATCACTAGCGAAATAAGGGCCGGCTCTCGCGCTGACATCTTCGGCGGATCTTCCGAGTTTGTTAGCAAACAGCTGGGGTGGCTGATAGTAGGGACTATCTAAACGCTCGTAGGCCACATGCCCATTTGCCACGAACAAGTCTTGCCACCCGTCTCCATCGAAGTCGGCAAGATGCGTCCCGAACCCTACCCAGCGCCGCGAAACACCTCCCAAACCCATGACATCGGACGAGTTTACGAATCCAGCCCCACCAGTATTGATCAACAACGAGTTATCCTGATTCACATAGTTCGTGTACCACAGATCGGGCTCCCCATCGTGGTTGAAGTCTCCCAGGTCTATGCCCATAGAGCCTTCGCGTTCGCCACTACTGGAGTAAGCAACTCCTGCAAACGCCCCTTTCTCAATGAACCTGCCATCTAAGCCATTGATGTACAATTGGTTCGCTTCAACGTCGTTCACCACCACGACATCGATTCTACCGTCCGAGTCAACATCGGCAGCGACGATACCCAGACCACGATTTGCTGCAACCAATCCGACGCTCGCGGTAATATCTGCGAACCCATCTGATGTGTTACCAAACAATTTGTCCTGCTGCCCCGAGTAGAGGGTTGGTCCACAGATGTCACGCACGCCCCGATCGTTAAGACACGGCTGGTCAACACTCGGGCGCCAGTCCGCATAAGTCACGACGTACAGATCGACCAACCCATCGAGGTCAAAGTCAGCCGCGGCAGGAACTACGTTCCAAGACGAACTCGCTAAGCCTAACACAGAAGAGCGTTCTTCAAAGGTTCCATCGCCCAGGTTGATCCATGCCCGCAGGCCACCAAACCCAGCAACGATAAGGTCAGCAATTCCGTCCGCATTGATATCAGCGACAGTCAAGCCATGGGTAAACAGTTCCGCCTCGGCGATTCTGGCATTTAGCGAAATATTGACGAAACCTGCTTGATCTAGATTTCGAAACAAACCTGACGCCAAGCCGCTTATTTTCAGCGTTCCATTCTCCAGATGGATCGTACCGCCTTGGTTCATAAATAAGTCCTGCCAACCGTCCAGGTCATAGTCGACTGCCGCGATGCCGCCCCCAACCGACTCAAGGAGCTGGTAGTGTCCGCTAATACTCCCGTCGGTATAGACGAAATCGATACCTAATTGCTCCGCCACTTCCTCGAACCAATCGTCTTCAAAAGTTGCTCTAGGCACCAGATGCCGCGAATGCATTGCAGGTATTACCGCACTGTCCGGCTCTTTCACCGGTACTGGAATCACCGGGACAACTGACTTCGTAGGGGGCCCCGGGTGAATTGGTACATCTTTTGTGCAGCCACCCAACGACCAGATTGGCAATGAGAAACAGCTTGCTAGAAGACAGCGGGCTGTGAAGCGAAACGCACTTACACGCCGTCCGCAGCGATCACTAAAAGACAACATCCGGATTCTCGATTGGCTACCTGGTGGCCAACTTCAGCAAAGGTCGAATTTGCCGAGGACCGAAATCTTCCAGCACGATTTCTTCGGATCTCCGTAGCTATGTAAAAACTCAGGACTCGGGCTTTAGCCCGGAGTTCAAATAGCTCTGTTCGTCCTTCGAATACGCCGAGCGGGCACTGTCACGGGGTACCCTTCGAACAGCATTGTAGTCTCCGATTTGGACTCTCTCAATCGCGACCGAATCAATGACTCGGCAAGTCCGCTTTCCACCGTCGACTGTAAGCAATCCACGTGGATTAAGACTTACCATACTCAAAGGATATTCAGCCAGAACTGCGTCTCACAAAATCAACGTGCCCGGCCTCACAACACTTCAAAGCGGATCAAGGGCTCATGATCGTAAGAGTTGGCAATCGACGATTAGACGACTCTCGGCTCATTTTCGAGAATATGCTCACAAATCCGTGCGTAACTGTTGTCACAGGCAATATGTGCAGAAAAAACTCTTTCCATCGGATCGCCCTGGCGAGCGGGCCCACGGGTAGTCGCCAGCGACATCGTGGGTTTACGATTTCGGGAACGAACTCGGAGAAGTCACTTTCTATTCGGACGTGTAAAAACAGAGTGCTCACGAGCCAAGGTACATCTCTCCCATAGCCTGCTTGCGCCGTCGACGAAGAGCGGCCAGTATCGCAAACTGGGAAACACATTAACAAAAAAACAGCCCACCGAAGAACGGCAGGCTGTTTTGTGTTGGCAATGTGTGCGAGTTCTAACCAACAGAGTTGAACTACTCCGAAGGCGCAGCCTCGCCAGTTGGGGTGGGGCTGGAGGCAGATGAGGTACCCGTGCCAGCAGCTGAATCCAGACTCAAGTCATAGCTACCGGGCACCGTCACCTTAAGCCCGGACTTACCTGGGTCACCATACTTCGTATCAATCAGTGACTTCGGCGCTGGAGCCGCAGATTCGACGTAGTTTCCTGAATCGTCGTAGCTCATTCCATCACCACTTGGCTCACTATCCATCACCCCCGTCACGGACACACTGTAATCGCCTGACGTGACACCTTCGATGGAATAGGTTCCATCAGGCTGAATGCCTCCGCGAAACGTACCAGAATCGGCAGAGTAGATTACCGACCCTCGGGGTGCTGGGGAACCATCGCTTAGTGTGACCTTACCTTTGACCGCGGTACCGCCACCAGAGCAACCACCAATCGATAATACCAAGCCGATCACTACTGCATATTTCTTCATGAAATAACAACCTAATCTAATAAGTTTTGATTTGAACCAAGCACAAAAACACAGCTCAGTCAGAGAGGATTACGGGAGACTGACAGGTTGTCCATCACTTCGATCCGCGAGACGCCACTGAACACGGTAATCGATTGTGGGACTGATTCCTTGAACTGAACCGTCGCACATCCCAAACTGAACGACACCAGCATGCCAACTTCCAAATCCAGCAGCACGGGCGGCCGTCGTTCTAGCCGGATCATTCCAACCATCACCACCACGGTCTTCGACACCGAGTCGCAACGGAAATCGCATGTTCCGTGCCACCATGTATTCTTTCCAATTTCCATCTTGCACAAACACACTGCCATCGGATTCGTCACCGTTGCAACAAGTACGGCTGAATTCGTCTCGCGTCCAGTGCTTTTCGCCGAGCATAGCAGTATTACTGGTACCATCTTTGATGTCTGTCAGGCGTTGGGTAAATTTTGCTTCCTTCCGAGCACGTCCATTGAGCCCATCCAGTCCGCCATCAGTTACCATTCCCACCGCATCTCCGGTCATGATCGCACCCTTCTGCCGGTTCCTATCGCCGTTATTTGTCGCGTTGTGGTGCCCCCACCAGCTATTTTCTGTTGTGAGGTCAGTATTTGGATCGTTACCTCTCGCCTGCATGAATACCACGGCATAGTCGCCCTTGGGACCACGAGCTGTTCGAACGCCAGTAGTACCGCGCTCGACCATCGTAGTTCGGTAGGAGGGACAAAAATACGCCGAAATGCCGTTAATCTGTGGTGCTTGACCAGCTTGCGAGATGATTTCGAAGTTTGGCCTGGGCGTCGACCCGGGATCATAATCCATCCGCCTTCGGATATCGGTTGCGTTACCACTGCCATCCGTGACACCACCCGTGTACATATCCTTTAGGCCCTGCTGCTCGACGTAAGGCAGAATATGAAAGAAAAATGTTGGACCTGCCGAATGGCTGACGAGCGGGGGGAGGGCGTTATACGTGTCGTGAAAATTATGCGCCGCTAATGCGATTTGTTTCAGGTTATTGCTGCATTGCATACGCCTAGCAGCCTCGCGGGCTGCCTGAACAGCCGGAAGCAATAACGCAACTAAAATACCAATGATCGCAATGACCACCAGCAACTCCACTAGGGTAAAACCCATCTTCCACATGGCTTTGTGTCTCGATCTTCTCATTAAGTTGCTCCTCAATATTAAAACTAAAGAAAAAATGTAGGAAAGGTCTGACCATCACCGTTTGAGCTTAGCAGTTACCTAAAATACCAGGGTATTGCTAAGGGCCCTTAGAATATATCGCGACGCTTGGCAGGTCAACCGTTTTTGTTTAGATCGCCACGCCTACCTAAATGTGGGGCCCTTCCAAATGTGGGGTCCTTCCAAATAGCGTGTCTGCGCTTCAAAACTAAACAACACACTGATAAAGAATAACTCTTCGTCATATCGCAATCCGCACTTTCCTTTATTACTTTCCACCACTTCGGCAACAGGCGAAAGCAAACATGAATCTCAACAAATACAGTAGTCGCATCACGCAACCGAAAAGTCAGGGGGCGTCGCAGGCGATGCTTTATGGCACCGGAATGACGCGTGAAGACATGGACAAGGCACAGGTGGGTATTGCCAGCGTGTGGTATGAGGGTAACACCTGCAACATGCATTTGCTGGATCTTGCGGCCAAGGTCAAGGAAGGCGTGACTCAAGCTGGCTGCGTCGGGATGCGTTTCAATACCATCGGTGTCAGCGACGGCATCTCGATGGGCACCGAAGGCATGAGTTTTTCGCTGCAATCCCGCGATTTGATTGCGGACTCAATCGAGACTGTCATGGGCGGCCAATGGTACGACGCACTTGTTGCGCTGCCCGGCTGTGACAAGAATATGCCCGGCTGTTTGATCGCCATGGGCCGGTTGAACCGCCCTGCCTTGATGGTCTATGGGGGAACGATCAAACCTGGTTGCACGGCCTTCAAAGACCACGAACATAAAGAAGAAACGCCCCGCGATATCGTGTCGGCGTTTCAATCCTACGGCGAGTACTTGGCGGGCACGATCACCGAAGAGGAACGCGAAGCAATTGTCAAAGTTAGTTGCCCGGGCGCCGGCGCTTGCGGCGGCATGTATACGGCGAACACGATGGCGAGTGCTATCGAAGCCATGGGAATGTCACTTCCCTACAGCTCGTCGATCCCGGCGGTTGATCCTGCGAAGCTCGAAGAGTGTATTCAAGCCGGCGCTGCGATAAGATTGCTACTCGAACGGGATATTAAACCACGCGACATTATGACGCGTGATGCATTCGAAAACGCAATGGTGGTCGTGATGGCCTTGGGTGGTTCGACGAATGCCGTCCTTCACTTGCTCGCCATGGCGCGCAGCGTTGGCGTGCCGCTGACAATCGACGACTTCCAAGCGGTCAGCGATCGCGTTCCTTTCCTTGCCGATTTGAAGCCGAGCGGAAAGTTTGTCCAAGAAGACTTGCACAACGTCGGTGGCACTCCGGCCGTGATGAAGTATCTGTTGGCGGAAGGGTTACTGAATGGCGAGTGCATGACAGTAACTGGCAAAACGATTTCAGAGAATCTTGCCGAGCTGCCCGGGTTCAAGGAGGGACAGTCGATCGTTCAGCCGCTTGATCGCCCCATTAAAAAGACCGGCCATATCCAGATTCTGAAAGGAAACCTTGCCCCCGAGGGTTCCGTCGCCAAAATCACCGGCAAAGAAGGACTTGTCTTTACCGGTACGGCCAATGTTTTCGATTCCGAAGAAGAGATGCTTGCGGCACTAGAACAAAAGAAGATTCAAAAGGGTGACGTGATAATCATTCGCTACGAGGGGCCCAAAGGCGGACCGGGAATGCCCGAGATGCTGACACCTACGTCTGCCATCATGGGCGCTGGGCTCGGCAGCGATGTAGCCTTGATGACCGATGGTCGTTTCTCCGGCGGTTCACACGGATTCATCGTTGGCCACATCACTCCCGAGGCGCAAGAAGGTGGGCCGATCGCGCTGATCAAAACGGGCGACAAGATTACGGTCGACGCGGAACAACGCGTTATTAATGCCGACGTTTCGGATGAAGAATTTGCAAAACGACGTGCGGCCTGGAAAGCTCCGGCGTATAAAGCGACGCGGGGTACCCTGTACAAGTACATCAAGAACGTCAAGTCTGCCTCCGAAGGTTGTGTGACCGACGAGTAGACATATCGCAAGGAGCAACTCTCAGCCATGAGTCTGTTCGATACCTATCGAGATCAATACGCCTTTAATCGCACCCGTACGCTCGGCTTGCTCGATCGCATCGAGAAGATGACCGATGCACCGTCCATCCTTGGTTGGTGCCCTGGCGTGGGGCGGGCTCACATTGGCTGGCAACTGATGCATATCGGTGTCACCGAAGAGCTGTTTGCGGTCGAGCGACTGGCTAATAAAGAAGGTCGCTTTCGTGACTTGTGGTCCCGCTTTCGTGGAGGAAGCACGCCTGACGACGATGTCCCGTCCATCGCCCAAATTCGCGATGTGTTAGCGGGTGGTCGCGACGATTTGCTAGTCACGCTGGGCGAGCAAGACCCTGCAAAGCTTGACGAAGTCGTCTGGGAGGCACCAGACGGACGACGACTATCGCTCCGCAATATCCTCCAAATTATTAGCTGGCACGAAGCCCACCATCAGGGGCAGGCACATATCACATTGAATCTCTACAATTCTCAGCCGAAAGGCTAAATTCGGTGAACATCATCGAGTTATCCGACGTAGTTAGCGTCAATGATGAAAGCACGCCTGCAACGCACTGACGTTGTGCGATTTGTGGCGGCGCGGTACAAGCCGCCACAAAGGTACCGAAACCATGAGTCCTAACCGCTACATCTCCGTGCTGCTGGCCACGACTATGGTCGCGCAGTCGGTGATTGCAGGTTGGGGACATTCGCACGCCCATACGGCGAGCGGTTCGGACGATGATCTTCGTGATACAGCAAGCCACGGACATCACCACGCGGTTATGGAGGGCGAACACGGGCACGCGCACGATGGCTCGCACGAACATCCGCACGTTCCTGACGGCCCCGATAAGTCTGATGATTGCACGATCTGCCGACACTTGGCACTCGCTGCAATCTTCGCTCTTGATCTTGAGGATGGCTCGGTCGAGCAGGCCTGTGAAGCTGCTCACACTGTCAGCCCGCTTCTCCTGTCGATCACAGCAGTTGGCCTCCATCGGCCACGTTCTCCACCCGAGCAGATCTAGTTGTTTGTGACTGCCCGTAGATGTACGAGTGCGGTCACTTCCTTGCTTCGGTCTTTGTTGCTGCTGTCATCTTCAAATCATTGCGCACGAGTTTCGTTGCGCGAATCAGGAGACTGTGAAAACCATGAATCGTCATCAAAAGGCGTTTACGCTTGTCGAGTTGCTCGTTGTGATTGCAATTATTGGCATTCTAGTGGCGCTGCTGTTGCCGGCCGTCCAAGCTGCCCGCGAAGCGGCTCGCCGTATGTCATGTAACAACAATATGAAGCAGGTCGCTTTGGCTTTGCACAACTATCACGACTCTTTCAATGCCTTGCCCATGGGGTGGATCGGCCTCAACGGTGGAACCGGCAGAACTCTTCTTTCCGAAGGTGATCCTGGATGGGGATGGGCGGCTCAGGTATTGCCCTTCATAGAGCAAACCACCGTCGGAGACATCGTACAAGACACGCTTCCAATTACGCATGCTGCAAACGATGTGGCTCGCCAGACGCATCTGCCAGTCTATCGCTGCCCATCTGATGCCAATACTCGTGACTTTTTTGATCTGGATGTTGCAGGAAATCCTGTTTCCATTCCAGGGGCGAACTATGTAGGCATGTTTGGCACGCTTGAATTGGAGGATTGCGAGATGCTGGCACCCGGGATTCAATGCCGAGGAGATGGCCCGTTTTTCCACAACAGCTCGACGCGTTTTCGAGACTTTGTTGACGGAACCAGCAACACTTTGCTGGTCGCGGAACGCTACTCCAAACATGGACAATCTACCTGGCTTGGCGCGATCCCAGGTGGCGACGAGTCCTTTGCACGCATCCTGGCAATCGCTGACCACCCGCCCAATGACGACGGTGGGCACCTCGATGATCCCGGAAGTTACCACCCGGCGGGAACTAACTTCGCATTTGCGGATGGTTCGATCCATATTATTGTCGAGACGATCGACCTAAACGTCTATCATTCGCTTGCTACGATGCAAGGCGGCGAACCAGTTTCGTTTCCCTAAATATCGCTCACTTGGAATCGAGGGCGATGGCGCTATAATCCCAGCTACTCTCCATCGCCCACCTTTTGACATTCAAGCGTCATGCATCATCGCCCGACCAACTTTCACCAACTTCGCGCTAGCGGATGGACTTCAAAGACCGTCAAACAGGAGATCCACGACAATTTCGTCCGCATGCTAGGTACTGGCGAAGAGTTATACCCTGGCATCGTCGGCTACGAAGATACGGTCATTCCCGAGATGAATATCGCGCTCCTAGCTGAGCACGATATGCTCTTTCTCGGTGAAAAGGGCCAAGCCAAGAGTCGCCTCATGCGCGGTTTGGTGCGCTTTTTGGACGAGGCCATTCCGTTCGTCGACATTCCCGAAGCTCCTTTGCACGACGATCCGTTCAACCCCATCAGCAGTGCGTGTCGCCAGTTCATCGCGGCTCATTCGGAAGAAGAAGTTCCGATTGGTTGGTGGTTGCGCCAGGACCGCTACGCCGAGCGTTTGTCGCCGGGTACGAAGTTCGCCGACATCATCGGCGAGATCGATCCCGGTAAGTTGGCTGGCGGGGTGAGCATGTCCGCGGAACAAGCCTTGCATTTTGGGCTTATCCCCAGAATGCATCGAGGCATCTTTGCGATGAACGAACTTCCGGAGTTGGACGAGTTGGTTCAAGTCGGTCTGTTCAACATCCTGGAAGAGCGCGATGTGCAGATCCGCGGCTATCCGATTCGGTTCGACATCGATGTCTTGATCCTGTTTTCGGCAAATCCCTCGACCTATAACCGCAGCGGCAAGGTCATTCCGCAGCTCAAGGATCGAATCGGTTCCGTAATCCACACGCACTATCCGCGGGATCGAGACTTGGGCATTCAAATCATGGAGCAAGAGGCAAACATCCGACCGGAAGACGTTCGCGTCGTCGTGCCTTACTTCATGCGTGAAGTCATCGAACAAATCACTATCCAAGCTCGCAAATCGAAATACATCGATCAGCAATCGGGCGTCAGCGCGAGGTTCAGCATCGCGAACTATCGGACGATGATTGCCTCGGCGCGACAGCGCAGCATAGTGCTGAACGAAGAACCTGCCGTACCTAGGATTAGCGACCTCGGCCATTTGTACGCTTCATCGCTCGGCAAACTAGAACTCGACTTGATGGGCAGCCATCAAATGTCGGAACGCCAAGTGCTGGATGCCGTCATCGCAGAGGCAATTCGCATTGTCTTCGAGGAGTATGTCGACCGGCACGGGCTCGCCGAGATATCCGAGATCTTCGGTCGTGGTGTGAAATTGGAAGTCGGCGACACTCTGCCTTCCGAGAAGTACGCTGAACTGCTCAAGCGAGTCCCGCCGGTCTGGGACAAGGCATTTGAAGTCAATGCCGGGGAAAGCCCAGCTATCCGAGCATCGTGTGTTGAGTTTGTACTCGCGGGCCTCTATGCCATGGATCGAATTTCGCGTTCACAGCACCACGGTCGCATGACTTACGAAGTGGAGTAGCGTGTGGCGTTGGTCGAACTCCAGTTGCCCGAAACAAGGCAGCCGCTGCCCTGTGATGTTGCCAGCTTCCTGGCAGACGTTGATGCACGTATCGATTGCTTCATGCGGAGTCATCCCACATGGGGCAGTGGATTTGTGCCGAGTAACTTTGAGACAGTCTATCACGCCCTGCAAGCGATCTCGGAATCGAACCTGACGACCGGTCGACACCTGTGCGAATGGGGGAGCGGCTTTGGCGTGGTTGCGATGCTGGCCGAAATGGTCGGTTTTCGATCGTGCGGAATCGAAATCGATCAGGATCTTGTGGATGAAGCCCGCGATCTCGCTGGCGAGTTCGCGTTGGAGGCTGAATTCATCCACGGGAGCTTCATTCCGCGAGGCAGCGAGTCGTGCGCAGAAGAAGCTTACGCAGACAACGATGCCGGCGTCGTGTGGCTTGTCACGGAAACGGACGATGCCTACGAAGAACTTGGCCTGGAGCCTGACGACTTTGACATCGTCTTTGCGTACCCCTGGCCCGGCGAGGAGGATGTCATTGATCGTTTATTCGACCGTTGCGCATCGGACGGCGCGCTGCTGCTGACTTATGGCCAGTGCAACTCCGTGCGGTTACAACGAAAACGATCAAAACGCTTGCGGAGCGTATAATGAACGGCGCCTCATGACTCAGCGGGACGAATCGATGGCCAATCGAAAATCACTCGGCGGGATTGTTCACACCTACCAGAAATACGATCCCAAGAACTTCCCGAGTCCGACGCAACCGCCGCCCGACGCGGTATCTCCGGCATTCGAACACGCTTTGATGTATGGCAACATGCGTCGACTGACCGACGAAGAATTGGCTCGCGCCGTCAAGATTGATCCGTCTCAGATCGCTGGCTTAGGTCCCAATATCGACGCCTTGATCGCGATGCTACTCGAACGTAAACGCAAGATCCTCGAGAAGTACGAGACAGAAGCAGTTCAGAAAACGGCTCGCAAAGACTACCGGCGGATTGGCGAACAGCTCGATCCTCCCAACAAATTGCGTCCCCGATTTGAACTTGGTTTTGAAACGGAGCAACTCTACGAACTAGAGCGACTGTGGTACGCGACGGGCAACGATCGGCATCCGTTCGCTCGTGGGCTGGTCCAGTTACTCGAAACGCTGGGCGACAAGTATCAAGTCGATGAATTGGCTTCCAAATACGAGTTCACGGGACGGACGCCGATGACGGTGCCTGAGGCTTTGGCCATCAAAGCCGAGCTAGAGAAGATCGACGAACTGCTCAAGCAACTACAGGACGCTCGCGAAAACGCTCAGATCGCCGTGATCGACATGGCGGCGCTAGCCGAGTTTGCTGAACCCGGAGACCTGGAGCGACTGCAGGAACTTCAGCAGATGGTCGAGAATTACATTCGCGAACTCGCCGAACGCCAAGGCTTACAACGCGATGGCGATCTCTTCCAACTCACGCCGCAAGCGTATCGACTCTTTCAAGGCCGATTGCTCGGAAAAATCTTCAGCAACTTACAAGCCTCTCGCAGCGGCAGGCATCAAGGGCCAATCGTGGGAGAAGGTGCCGTCGAACTGCAGCAAACCAAGTCATACGAATTCGGGGATTCGATCGCGCACTTGGATATCCCACAAACTTTTATCAATGCCATGCTACGCCAGGGGCACGCGAAACCGCTTCGGCTGAAATCCGACGACATCGAGGTTCATCGAACTCGCAACTCTCCAAAAGCCGCGACCGTCGTGATCATGGATATGAGCGGTTCGATGCGTTACGACGGGCAATATATTAACGTCAAGCGAATGGGCTTGGCTTTGGACGGACTGATACGTTCAGAGTATCCCGGCGACTACATTCACTTCATCGAGATGTATACGTTCGCCAAGCCATGTCGCAGCGGACAAATCATCGATTTGCTGCCGAAACCTGTCACGATTCACGACCCAATTGTGCGCTTCAAAGCAGACATGAGCAGTGCGGACGTCAGCGAGTATCAGTTGCCGCCGCACTTCACGAACATTCAGCATTCACTGCAACTCGCTCGCCAGTTTCTAGTCGCTCAAGATACCCCTAACCGCCAGATCATTCTAATCACGGACGGTTTGCCGACTGCGCACTTCGAGGGCCAGTGGCTCTACATGCTGTACCCGCCCGATCCTCAAACCGAAGCAGCCACAATGCGTGAAGGTCTGCTTTGTCATCGGGAAGGGATCACCATTAACATGTTCCTCGTTCCAAGCTGGTCACAGTCCGAGGAAGATATCCGCTTCGCATACCGTTTGGCCGAGTCGACCAAGGGCCGTGTCTTCTTCACCGCTGGCAACGATCTCGACCGCTATGTCGTTTGGGACTATTTGAATCGCAAACGAGAAATCCTCAGCTGAAGTTGACGAGCTCGCGTGCGGTAAAGTTCGATAGTTGCCGCTCCCTCGGTCGGGCTGGTATGATGTGGCGGTCGAAGTGATTGTTGCTTCGATATTTTCTGGGCAGGCCATCACGAGGGTCGGGTAATGCCATTTCCGGTTACGTGTCGGTGCGGGCAGCGTTTTATGGCGCAGGACTATTTGACGGGCAAGCAGGTGCCATGTCCTGCGTGCGGGTGCTCGCTGCTCATTCAAAATCCCGCCGCCCCGCGACCGAGGACTCCCGACAGCTCCATCGCTTTGGTCGCTTGCAGCTGCGGTCGGACTTATCGACCAGGTCCAGAACTCGCTGGGCGTGCTGTGCGATGTACCGCATGTGGCAACGTGCTGCAAATCCGAACGACCAACGCGAGCGGTGGAAAGGCTATCCGTTCGAAAACATGGCCCTGACGCACTTCGTCGGCATGGCTGGCGTGGAAGACCGGCGCAATGTTGTGGCCGCCAAGTTGCCGCGGAGTGATCCGCGCGCAGGCGTCTTCGGCTATGACGAAGTTGCAAAACGCGGCGAGATCACCGACGGCGAGAGCAACACCATCATGCTTATTGGCAGCGGCAAGCTGGCGTCGCCGTGGGTTGCTGGCGGTGGCGCAACTGTGCGTGGTGCGAGAGAACCTTACTTCGACGAGTTGACGGGGTTCGGATCGCAAGACACATCTCGACAAGGTGCGATCTCGGTCATGGCCGACGGCTCGGTACGATTCATTTCATCGAATATCGATCCGACAGTGTTTCGCGCCATGTCAACAATCCATGGGAAGGAGACCGTGGATGCATCGCGTTGGCTTTCCGAAGCACAACTCACCAAGTAGCGAGACGTGCTCATGCATTCGGCAGACAATTCAACTGGCGTTACGCGAATTCTCGGAAGTGTGGTCGCGTTACTAGCGTTCTATAACATTCCCGAGGCATCAGCGGACTTGGTGCTATATCGTGTTCCGGGGTTATCAAGCGTTGTCGCATTGCAAGGTACCACGACCGTCAATCAAGGCGGTTCGGTCACCTATAAGCATCCCGAATTCGGCACACTGTACTTCGATATCAAAGACGCGAAGATCCATCGTGTTCCGACAACCTCGGCCGTTTTTTACCGACGCATGAGAATTGCCGAAGGCGACGCAGACAAACTGATGGATACCGCGCGCTGGGCGCTTCGAAACGGGTTATTGAAACAACACTACGAGGCCGTCGACAAGGCCTTGGAGGCGAATCCGCAGCATCCCGACGCGCTCCGAGTTCACGACCTAAAGCGGCGGATCGAAACGCCCCTCGCGGATTCGAGCCAGCAAGAACGCGAGATGCGAGCGCTGGTCGGTCGCCCTGACATGAAAATCAGAACGAGCAAACACTTCATCTTGATGCACGACACATCGGACAAACCGACGGCGCATAAGAAAACGAGTCGATCCGAGCAGCGGTTGGAGTTGTTGGAGCTAGTCTACGAAAGCTTCATGTTGCGATTCTTTTCGCATGGTGTCGACCTCGACATTCCCGAGGAGCGTCTGAAAGTCGTGTTGTTCAGCGAGCACCGAGACTACCTGCAATTCGCCACGCAACTGAATCCGACTTTACAGAGTGCTTCCGGATTTTGGGATGGACACAACAACACTTCGGTCTTTTACGACCACGCTACCACCGACGACTTTAAGGTCCTTCAAGGGATTTCCGACCAGCTACAGGCCATGAAAGAATCCGCCAAGAAGCTCAAGCGGAATGAACGTCCGGCATTTAAGGTCGGCGACCGAATCATCGAATTGAAGGATCTGGCTCGCATGGCGGACACGATCGATCTGTTGGTCGGTATCGAACGCGAGAACTTGGACATCGAGGTCGTCAGCCATGAGGCGACGCATCAGATGGCTGGCAACACAGGCTTGTTTCCGCGCGACGTGGTCGTTCCAAGCTGGGTCCATGAGGGGCTGGCGACCTACTTCGAGACACCCGATGACGCTGCTTGGAGCGGCATTGGTGCGGTCAACACCGACCGACTGAATCTATACCGCGCACTGGAGCGAGACCGGGTCCACTCCAATATCGACTTCATCGTCGGTGATCAGATTTTTGATACCGCCGCGACGCTGATGGGTACGCTGCATGGCTACGGTCAGGCGTGGGCGCTCACACACTTTCTTATGGAGCGGCACTTCAAGGAGTTCATCACCTTCTATCGTCGCATCGGCGAGATGCCTCCTGACGTCTTGATCAGTCCTCAAGTTCTAACGGATCTCTTTAGCGAGTCGTTCGGTACCGATCGTCGCAGCTTGGATAACGAGTGGCGGGCATATATGCGTTCACTCAAAACGGACCTGGAACTCATTCTCGAAGAAGAGTAACGTGAGGGGTTTCGATTCCTTCCGACCTTCTAGGATGTAATTTATGGGACGCCGAGCACTGAAAGCGGTCGACCCTTCGGTCGACCTGTCGAGCTACCTCTACTCGCTGGATGAACTGCAAACGCCACTCATCGCGCAGGACTTATTCGGCCGTGACGCACCCTTGGAAGTAGAAGTCGGCAGCGGTAAGGGGTTGTTTATGCAGACCGCTTCGGCAACGCATCCCGATCGTAACTTTCTTGGCATCGAGATGGCTCGTAAGTACGCGCGCCATGCAGCTGGACGACTGGCCAAACGTGAACTCACCAACGGCAAAATGATCAGCGGTGACGGACTGAGGCTATTCCGTGAATTTTTGACGAGCGACGGTGTTGACGCCGTACATGTTTATTTTCCTGATCCTTGGTGGAAGGACCGGCACCGCAAACGCCGAGTCATGAAGCCGGATTTTCTAAAAGACATACAGCGAGTGTTGCGCCCGGGCGGTGCCTTGCACTTTTGGACAGATGTCGAGGAGTACTTCCAGACAACGCTGGTTATGATCGCGGCGGAGGTCTCGCTCGAAGGCCCGCTCTCCGTTGACGAGCGTCCCGCCGAACACGACCTCGATTATCGAACACATTTCGAGCGTCGTATGCGATTACACGACGAGCCGGTGTACCGATCCGAGTTCCGAAAACCGGTTGCGAACTAGTTACAAAAGGCGTGAGCGAGCGAAGATAGAATTCGGCGAGCGACGCCCTCCTAAGCCGCGCGTCTTCGTTCGTGTCGGCGAGACTTTAGGTCGAACAGCCCGAAGACCTCGTCCTGGGTCAGTCCCAGATTTCGGGGCGTATCCGTCTGCGACAGGATTGCATCGAACAAAGCTCTCTTTTCTTCGAGAACTTGATTGATGCGTTCTTCGATGGTACCGAGCGTCAGCATTCGGTTCACGGTCACCGACCCGGCCGCCCCAATCCGGTGCGCCCGGTTGATCGCTTGATCCTCGACTGCAGGGTTCCACCAACGATCAAACAAAAAGACATACCGACAAAATTGAAGATTTAGTCCCACACTTCCTGCCCCATAACTCATCAGTATCACGTGCATGGACGGGTCGTTTTTGAACTGTGAGATCACGGTTTCGCGTTTCTTCGGCGGGACCTTGCCGTGATATTCGAGCACGCCGAAGCGATGGAGTCGCTCTCGGATCTTGTCGAGCACACCAACCCATTGGCTAAAAACAATCGCCTTTCGACCACTAGCAACAACCTCTTCCAAGTCGGCTTCCAATCGTTCGAGCTTGCTGCTGGCACCTGTGGCCGGATCGAAATTACAGATTTGTTTGAGTCGCAAGACAAGTTCGAACACATGTTGAATCGTCAGCTCTTCGCCCAATCCTTCCAGTTGCACAACACCGTCTTCCTCGGCGCTCTTGTAGGAACACCATTGCTCCGGCGTGAGGTCGAGTTCCGCGTCGCGATACATTTTCGGAGGCAGGTCGGTGAGCACCTTGTCTTTGGTGCGCCGTAAGATGTAATCGCCAGCGGCTTTCGCCATCCGCCGTGCCGTCATCCCTGATTGCAGATAACCGGGGGATAGGAACTCGAAGATGCCCACCAAGTCTTCCGAACTATTCTCCACCGGAGTGCCTGTCAGCGCCCAACTCCGCGAACGCGAGATGGCACGGGTGATCTGGCTGGTCGTGCTGGACCGATTCTTAATCCGCTGGGCCTCGTCCAGCACGACCAGATCAAACTTAAGGCCGGAGTCGAGTATCACTTCACGGTCCCGCATCAATAATTCATAGTTTGCAATCTTTAGTGGCGAGGCCTGATGATGCCATTGCCAATGACGCCGCGTTCGATCACCTTCGATGATGCACAACGGGATTTCCGGTGCCCACGTCGTGAACTCGTTCTTCCAATTCGAAACAAGCGGTTTCGGGCAGATCAGCAGAATGTTGCGGAGTTCACCGGCACGCAGCAGCAATCGCATTGAAGTGATCGCCTGCATCGTCTTGCCGAGTCCCATCTCGTCGGCCAAGATCGCAGCAAAACGCGGATAGAGGAACGCAATACCTTGGTACTGATAGGGAAAGGGTTCAAACGGCATGTGCATCGACTCGGAGGAAAGGATAGTCTCCAACGGAGGTTGCAGCATGTAGTACAGTCGATCTTCGAGCTTAACGATATCGGTAGGGGGCTTGAGGCGGGTGCGGCTCTCATCACTCGCAAGCTTGAGTCGCGGCTTTTTGGCGGTTGCTAACTTCGTCACGTTCGGTTCGGTTCGCCATTCAGGAAGTTCGGGAAACATGTAGCTGTATGTTTTGACGGCGGGACGTCGTATCCCCAGCGAAATAGTCTTGGGCGGTTCGAGTTCCAGGTCAGCCGCGACGACATCAATCTTCTGAGTCCTATTGATCGCTGCCCCCCAGCCTGTCGCATAGGTACTCACGGGGATCGCAAGTTCGACCGTGAACGCGTTCACTTGCATATTCGATGTTCGCCCAGTGTCCGATAACCCAGTGTCCAATGATTGACCTATCGTGCCGCCCCCCGCTGTGCTTCCTCCACGGCCTCTCGCAATCGACTAAACGGTTCGTGCAAGTCCATGGCTTCCGCGTGAGGCTGCCATAGTTCAGCGACCTGTTCGATATCGCGAGCGTGCTCATGGCGAACAGCTGCCGAGTGATTCACCAGTTGGAACTGGTTTAGTTTTCTGCTTACCGGAGCAGGGATTGTGGAATGCGCCGCATCCAATCGATTCGCTCGGCTGATACGGTCATCGGCGTCGGTCAGAAAGACGATCGGAACGGACACGAACTCTCGGGCACTCAACACCGGTTCGACATCGGTGCAAACAAACATTGGACGGCTCTTGCTTTTCGCGATCAATGTCTGTGCGATTTGCTCGCCGTACACATACGGAGCTAGCGTCGGACCGTAAAGGATTTCTTGAGCCCGATTTGCGCGTACGGGAGCAGTGCAATGAAATTCGAGCGGTCGTCCGACGGCGTTCAAGATTAGATAGCCGCCAATCAACCCTAGATCGGCAAACTCTTGGACGGTCAAAAAACCAACCGACGGCAAGGACTTAGAGCCGCTAGCGGACATAAATTGCGATTCCCCCAAAAAACATTTGGCGTGCTGTGAATCAATTGGTGCGTCAGCCGGAGACCCCTGCCTTCGATTTGAATCGGGCACACTACGCGACGGACTTTAACGGGTTTCCGGATTGTGACGACGTAACAAAACGCGAGCCGAACTTCGGAGGGCTGCGCACTGCGGTTAGCCAAGTCAAGCACCATGCGGACAAATTTAGGAAATCTCTCTCATCGTCTTTTTTGAGGTGTCGACGACACCTGCGAGTCACTTGCGTCAAAGGCTCGACTTTGAAACACAATCGTCTATACTGAGGATTCTTACGACTTGAGGAGTTATTGAATCATGTCTAATGAGTCGAACGAGTTTCCTCCCCTGTTCCGCATCGACGTGACAGCGGACACCACTTCTGGAGCGTCAGCCGACCGCTACGACCCCAATACGGTAATGGTTGCTCTGCTGCGGCAGATGGTCGCTGGTCAAGCGAAGCAATGTAAGTTGTTGGAGGACTTTATCCAGCAACAGAACGCAACGCAGCGGCAACGCCAAAACGAATTGGGGCAGTGGAAAGAGCAGAATCCGGAACTCGCACGCTGCTGCCGCACCGCGGCAGAGACTTTGAGCCGCGTGCAAACTCAATTCCTTCGGAACTTGACCGACGAAGTGCTCGACAATGAAGAGTGCCTGTTGGATGGCGAGTTTATGCTGAACGAGTTTGTCGACCGATTCGGGCCAAGACTGGCACACCTGAACGGCGTGCTCCAGGTACTCTCGCAATTGAGCACAATAAATACGCCTGCGAATCAAACATAACTCGCCTTCAAAATCGATCAGCGTTATCGGGACGAACCGCTCATTCGTCCCGGTTTTTTGCGCCTCGGAGAGTGAGTTCGCGAGGAGACCATTATCATGCTGGTCGAGTTGGTTCAAGCGAAGACACCAGACGGTCTGCGGTTGGACGGCTCGTTGGCTCTCTCGGCAACATCACCAGAATCTCCGCCGCCCTTCGACGCTGCAATTCTCCTTCATGGTGTCGGAGGAAGTTTTTTTGGCGGGGCGATGTTCGAGCCACTAACATCTCGCTTGCTTGAACTTGGGGTTTCCGCGTTGCGAGTTAACACACGAGGCTATGGAGCGGTCAGCATGATCGCTACCGATGGTGGCGTGACTCGCGGTGGCGCGGCGTTCGAAGTTGTCGACCAATGCCGTCACGACATCAAGGCGTGGTGTGACTTCCTGGTGACGAGAGATATGTGTCGCATCGGCTTGATCGGGCACAGCCTGGGCGCCATTAAAGCGATCTATGCCACCGCACACGCTCCGCATTCCAACATTACTCGGGTGATTGCTGCGTCTCCACCGCGACTGTCGCATGACGCCTTTCAACTCGGGCCAAGAAGCCGCGACTTCTTCGAGTCGCTAGCAACCGCGAAACAACTTGTAAAGGAAGGCCATCCCGAACAGTTATTTACCGCGAGATTCCCCTTCCCGCTGTTGATAAGCGCTGCGAGCTATGTGGATAAGTATGGAGACGAGCGTTATAACTTCGTTAAGTTCGCCTCGCGGGTGGCAGTTCCAACGCTATATCTCTACGGTTCGGTCGAGCTTGAACAGGGAGGAATCGCATTCGCGGGTTTACCCGATGCGATTCGGCAGGCAGTTGCTCACGAGGAGGACGTTGACGGGAAGCAAGTCGAGATTGCTATCATACCGGGCGCGGATCATTTCTACACGGGAAAGTACAGCGAACTAACCGCTGTCATCGCTGATTGGCTAGTTCGCGAATAATCCTCTGCCGTTCTTCGTGCCGTCAATCTCAACCCAATCCGAACGCTCGCAAAGTTGCGAGGCTGGTCGGTAATTAATGGTCGTCACCGATCAGCAATAGAGTCACGACTCGAACGATCGCCCGACGATATCGACTGTGGCTAACAGCGCGATTGAAAAATGCTCTAGCGTCACAATTTGGCAGAGGGGCATCGAAACGACCGAACGCGATGTGTTGCGAAGTCGATAAGGAATCTTAACGGCCAAAAGTTTTTTGTCCGCAGGCGACTTGTGCGACGCACAACACGTTCAAAATGGCCGGAAGACAACCGAGTTGGATGATTAGGAAGACAATCATGATCTATAAATGGATTTTGCCAGGTGTGTTGACTTGTGTGACTGCTATTGGAATGGCAGACGTAAGTTACGGGCAATACCAAGGCTATGCATCCTCGTCGCAGTACGAATCGTATGCACCCAACCGGGCTCAACTTCCACAGTGGAACTCGGCTTCATCGGCCACTTCACAACAGCCCACAACTAATCAATATACCCCTGCCTCGACGACTAGGCCGCACGCCTATAGTCCGAGCGAAATGCCAAGCGTCAACCCATTTTCCAATGTGCGCAGCCAGCAGCAATCAGCAGGAAATTATGGAAACGCCTCCTACCAACCAACCGAGCGATTTTCGTCCGGACCACAATACCAGCCATCAACTCAATACCAACCTCCGACTCAGTACCAACCGCTGACTCAATACCCCACTGCCACCCAATACCAACCCGCAAGCCAACCTTACAACACCTACTCCGCATCGTTTGGCGATCAGCAGCATGGAGCAATGGGTGGCGGGATGGCCTATTCGGCGCCAACACAACAGGTCGCGCCGACTCCACTTCCCAATTCTTTCTACGATCAACCTGTTCAGAGTTACGGCTCGCCTTCCGATTTTGGATGCGACCCGAAAGCAGGCGGATGCGCAACGGGGACCGGAATTGGGGTTCGCACTGGCTGGTATGGCAGCGTGATCGGTTTGACTATGACTCGTAGCGACGCTAACAATGTTTGGTTAAGCGATGACCAAACAGACATACGAGACCGCGTACTAAATAGCAACGATGCCAAATTTCGCACGGTGGGCGGTGCCGGGATAACGATTGGCCACTACATCAACTGCGGTCGAAACTCACTGCAACTGGTGTATTGGGGCCTCTATCCTGGCACTAGTACGGCGAGCGCTTATGCGGCAGACACCGCGGTGGGCATCGACACCATCGTACATTTCGATGGATTGCAATACGATGCCGGAGCCGGAGCTCAAGATCTGATGGGCGCGTATTTCTTCGGCGCTGATGTACACCGAGTACAGCGTAGTTACCAAGTGAACAATCTGGAACTAAATCTACTTGGCCATAACTTCACGAACGGATGCGGCCCACTTCAGTTGGGTTGGACAACGGGTGTACGGTACCTTCAGTTTGATGACGATTTCCTGTATTCGTCCGACCCGAACAATACCGTGTTTACAGGAGCCCCTGAGGAAGTTCATTACGGCATCAACGCGACGAACAGCCTCGTTGGCCTTCAATTCGGCGGTCAAGCCAACTATTGTGTGGGGCAGCGTCTGAATCTGTTCGCCAACACCAAAGTTGGACTATTTGGCAACCACATGACGCAATCGTCCCGGATCTATGGCGCGAACGGTCAAGCCTTTGTCGGCGATCCGGGGAATCCCTATTTCGGCCAGGACGTAGATGCCAAAGCGAGCCGAAATGGCTACTCAATGATTTGCGATCTGTCGGTGGGTGGGAATTGGTGCGTCAATTCCTGCTGGAGCGTCAATTTGGGCTACCGAGCCGTGGGCATCAGTGGTGTTGCCTTGAGCACCAACCAGATTCCAGGTGACTTCATCGCCGCGTTGGACAGCATCCGCACGGTCTACCCGAACGGTTGTGTCATTCTGCACGGAGCCTTCGCGGGTGTTACCTACTGCTACTAGCAGCAATAGGCGGTCGGATACCAGCGAGTGCCTGTAAAGCAACGGCAGTTCGCGAGGTGGATTGCCTGAGATTCGTTCATTCCGGCCGGCTCTCTTGCCATTTCCAGGGCGACGCCCTCATCACTGATTCCGCAACGGCGGTTTCATTCCCCGCTGGTTGTGTCGGACGTCAGACTCGGATATTTTTAAGGCTTGATCCCCGCCAGTTATTTCCCTCCCGAAACCTAATCTGCCTGTCTATTCAAAGGCCCCGTCCCTACAGAGGAATGCAGCATGAGTACTGCGGAATCTTCAGCCGCCGATATCGAGTCGCTTCAAAAAGCAGCCAAGGACAAACTCGATGCCCACGCCTACGAAACAGTTCAGTGGCATTTCCACGAGTCAACCGGCTCGCCGTTCTGGCTCGAAAAGAAATCGGAACTCAACTTCGATCCGCTGACCGATATTAAAGGCTTCGACGATATCAAGAAGTTTCCGCTTTTCGAGGACGAGTGGCTGCGCGGCGGTCCGATCAATCGGTGGGTACCCAAGGGGTTGGCCGGCAAACCGGTGTATGTATTCGAGACCGGTGGTACGACTGGAATTCCCAAAAGCCGCATGGTCATCGAAGACCATTGGAAAGACTACGAACTCTTCAGTGATACGCTGCCGGATAAGTACTTTCCCAAGGGAGCCAACTGGTTGATGCTTGGGCCATCCGGACCGCGTCGCCTGCGTCTGGCCGTCGAGCATCTATGTCAGTACCGTGGTGGAATCTGCTTCTGTATTGACCTCGACCCGCGTTGGGTCGTCAAGCTGATCAAGAAGGGTTGGATGGAGCACCTCGAAGAGTATAAGAAGCACTGCATCGATCAGGTGCTTACGATTCTGTCTGCAGGTCACGACATTAAGTGCATGTTCGCCACGCCAAAGTTGCTCGAAGGACTTTGCAACGCGTTGGAGGAGCAAGGCAAGACTTTCAAAGATACTGGCATCACAGGCATCTTCTCGGGCGGTACGGAATTCACGCCTCAGTGGACTCGCTTCTGTGTCGAAGAATACTTCGGCGGTCCACCGGAAGAGAGCGGCATCTATATGACGCCAACCTATGGCAACACCTTGATGGGCTTGGCGTGCAGCAAGCCTGTCACGGCGGAAGAAGGTTATAAAATATCGTACTACGCTCCGCAGCCTCGAGCGGTCACCGAAGTCGTGAGCTTCGACGACCCCAACGAAGTTGTTGGGTACGGCGAGACGGGCCGTGTGAAACTTACGACGCTGACGAACGAGTTGTTCGTTCCTGGCTTTCTCGAGCGTGATGAAGGCGAGCGTGAAATGCCGTTCGCAAAGTATCCGTGGGACGGGGTGAGCGGCGTACGTCCGTTCCATGAGACTGCGGCGGCGACCACGGTGGGTGTGTATTGAGTTTCCAGGGAAGAGTGTTCAGTCTTCAGTAAGGAAACTGCAACACGCTGTGCTGTAAACCGAACGCTTGAAATCAAAAACCTATTTGCGGAGCAAAACCCGTGCTAAACATTCCTGTGATCCGTTGGGGCAAGCCATACGACTCGCTCGAGATCGACGAAGTCTTACACTTCGCAACCGGCGAGCCCATCGCGAAGGTCAGTCAAGCCAACGCTGGCATCATCGCCCGCGATCTTCGTCAAGTCAGCAAAGCACGCGATACGCTGCGCCAGATTCCTTGTGTCGAGATCATTGAGATTCTGAAGAAGGCCGCTGATCTGTATGAGAGCGCTACGTTGCCGATCGGTGACGGTACACAAACGCCAGACGAATTTGCACACCAACAATCGGCCAGCACGGGCCTTCCTGAGCACATGTGCCGACACAATATGTCCAAGAACTCGTTCGTGTTACGAAACATGCATCAGATTCTCGATTGCCTTACGCGCGGGCTAGATCTGAGTATCTTAACGCGAGGCTATGGCATCGAGCATCGAGGAGTGGTCTTGAGCTACCAGGCGCAAGCCTCTGCCTTGAGCGCCGTGCTTCCCTCGAATTCGCCTGGCGTTCACACGCTATGGCTTCCGGCGATCCCGCTTCAAATGGGGTTGGTATTGAAGCCCGGTCCGCAAGAACCTTGGACTCCATATCGGATGATGGCTGCCTTTACCGAAGCGGGAATTCCGAAGGAAGCCTTCGCAATGTATCCTGGCGGACCGGAGGCGGGCGCCGCCGTTCTCAACGGTTCTGAGAGAGCCATGATTTTTGGCGGGACACCGACGGTGGAACGCTACAAGGGCAACCCGCGTGTGCAAGCACACGGTCCGGGCTTCTCCAAAATCCTGCTCGGCGACGATTGTGTCGACGACTGGGAAAAGTATCTCGATTTGATGGTCGAGAGCATCTACATCAACAGCGGTCGCGGGTGTATCAATTGCTCGGGTATCTGGGCTTCGCGACACACCAAAGAGATCGCTCAGGCCATCGCCGAGAAAATTGGCCCCATCGAAGCTAAGCCTCCAACAGATCCCGACGCTGGTCTGGCCGCTTTCACTGTGCCTGGCATGGGTAAGGCCGTGTGGGGCATGATCGAGGCGGATCTGAAAGAAGCAGGTGTGACGGACATGACGGCACAATACGGTGAGCGGCTAGTCGAGCAAGAACGCTGCTCTTACCTGCGTCCTATGGTCGTTCACTGCAACTCGCCCGAGCGAGAGATCGCGAAGAAGGAATATATGTTCCCCTTCTCAACCGTCGTCGAGTGCCCGGAAGATCAGATGCTCGCGAAGATCGGTCCGACGCTCGTATGCACGGGTATTACCAACAATCAGAAACTGATCGACCAATTGACCGACGCGACACACATCGATCGCCTGAACATCGGCCCAATCCCGACCAGTCGATTGAATTGGTTGCAGCCGCACGAAGGCAGCATCATCGACTTCCTGTTCCGTTCGCGAGCGTACCAGGTGACGGAGGAGGTACAAGCTGCGCTGCAAGCGGCTTTGTAACTTCAGTTGGACGTCACAACGCCGCTGGAATACACTCAAGACATGAGTACGACGACAATGCTAATGACGGCGGACGAACTCTGGCGGCCACTGTTTTACGGAGCGGTGCGATCTCAGGGGGCTTAGAGTTGGTGCCGGAGGTTCCAATACCAGGTCGACGAGATTGTTTTCTAGCTCGCCTCCATGATTCACATTCCTGCTAGTTGCCACACGGACGGTCCAACCACAAGAACTGTACAGAAGGCATAGTCATCAGTTCTTGTTCAGAGAGACTTCTGAAATATGACGCCCTTTGACTTCCAACTGCGTACTCGAATCGTGTTCGGTCCGGACACAATCGATAAGCTTGGCGAGTTGGCTTCGGAATTGGGAGCGAGACGCGCGCTGGTTGTGAGTGATCCCGGTGTCATCGCTGCGGGCCACACCCAACGTGGTCTAGATGCCTTAGCCCGGGCTGGAATCGAAGCTCATCTATTCGAAGGCGTCCATGAGAACCCTTCGACCGATGACGTCGATCGAGGTGTCGCGGCCGCGAAGCGTCATGATCCTGAACTGCTCGTCGGTCTGGGCGGTGGCAGTTCCATGGACTGTGCGAAAGGGATCAACTTTCTGTATAGCAACGGCGGCAAAATGCAGGACTATTGGGGCGTTGGTAAAGCATTAAAGCCGATGCTCCCGATGATCGCCGTACCGACGACATCCGGCACCGGCAGCGAAACACAATCCTTTGCCCTGATTTCCGATGCGAAGACTCATGCGAAGATGGCGTGTGGTGATAAAAAGGCCTCCTGCCGAATCGCAATTCTCGATCCAAAGCTTACTTTGACACAACCACCTCGTGTGACGGCGCTCACAGGCATCGATGCAATCGCTCATGCGTTGGAGACGTATGTCACGAAACCTCGCAACCCCGTTTCGTTGCTATACAGCCGCGAAGCTTGGCGATTGCTGGCCGGAAATTTCGGACGTGTGCTCGAAGATCCAACAGACTTGGAAGCCCGATCTGCGATGCAACTGGGCGCGACCTATGCTGGCGTCGCGATCGAAAACTCGATGCTTGGTGCTACGCACGCTTTGGCGAATCCCCTGACCGCGCGTTATGGCATCGTCCATGGGGAAGCCATCGGCATGATGCTGCCGCATGTCATCCGCTTCAACGGCGAGAAACATGACGATTGGTATCGAGAGTTGTTAGAAGCTAGTTGTGACAACAATGGCATGCCGCGGCCCAGCAGCGGCCCCAGTGGCCTGGCCGATTTCATCTCGACGCTGGTTAAAAAGGCTGGTCTGGCGACTCGATTGCCCGATCGAAATGTCGACGAGTCTCAACTCGCGGATCTTGCCGCCGCCGCGGCAACGCAGTGGACCGGTACGTTCAACCCTCGTGAAGTGGGCGAGCCTGAACTTTTGGGCCTGTATCGGCAAGCGTTCTGATACAATGAAATCGGTCTAATTGCCGCGGCGCCGACGCGGTCGAATTCGTCTCGAAATGGCATCCGGAGCCGTAACAAATGCGAACCACTCGCTCGTTGGTGCTGACACTATGGTTGGTTGCGATTGCTCCCACCATCAACTTTGCCGAGAACGTCGCCAACGTCTGGCCGCTGTTCCGCGGCGACTCGCACGCCACGGGGGTTGCCAGTGTGACCTTGCCGGCCAATCCCTCATTGCTGTGGAAATTCGAGGTCAAAGACGGGGCCTTCGAGGGCACGGCCGCAATCGAAGGCGACGTCGCCTATATCGGCGATCTTGATGGCACTGTCTATGCGTTGGACTTGGCAACCGGTGCAAAGAAGTGGGAGTACAAGACCGATGCGGGATTCATTGCGTCGCCGGCGATTCGCGAGGGATTGATCTATATCGGCGACTACGACGGTCGGTTCTATTGCTTGGATGCGTCGAACGGAAAGCTGCAATGGGGCTTCGACACGGGAGCTGAGATCGATTCTTGTGCCAACTTCTACCAAGGCAATGTGCTTGTCGGGTCGCAAGACGCGACATTGTATTGCCTGAATACAAAGTCGGGCGAGCTAGTGTGGAAGCATACGATCGACGATCAAATTCGGTGTAGCCCGACGATCGTCGAAGACCGAGTGTTCCTTGCCGGTTGCGACGGCAAACTTCACATCCTCGACCTTAGCGACGGCCATGACATTGCCCAGGTCGAGATCGGCGGCCCGACCGGTGTAACTCCCGCGGTGGTTGGCGACTTTGTTTACTTTGGGACGGAGGGCGGAGAGTTCCTGTGTGTCAATTGGAAAGAGGCGACAGTTGCCTGGACGTTTACCGCGAAGACGAGCACTTCCTATCGAAGCTCTGCCGCCGCTTCGGCGGAGCAAGTCATTGTCGGCAGTCGTGCAAAACGAGTGCATGCGTTGAATCCGAAGACTGGCGCCGAACTGTGGACTTTCGCGGCCAAACAACGCGTCGACTCGTCGCCTGTGATCGTCGGTGATCGCGCGTATGTTGGTGCGGCGGACGGACGCATCTACGGACTAAATCGAAATACTGGCGAAATGGAATGGGAGTTCGAGGCTGGGGGGGGCTTTACTGGATCGCCGGCGGTCGTCGAAGGGAAACTCGTCATCGCTAGTGACGATGGTGTCGTGTATTGCTTTGGTGAGAAGAAGGAGTAGCAATATGCCATCTGTTTTCGACGAAGTGCTCACGATTGAGGAGTGTTCGACAATGACAGACTTGGGCTATCCAAGCGAATTGGTAAGGGAGAGAATTGTTCGTGAGAATCCACTGCCATCGAAGCCAGGTCAAGCTTGCGGGCTCGCGATCGCATCACCAGGAAGTTCTCTTAATCGCACGAATTCTTCGAGTAACTGAAAGAAGTTCAACCAGTGGCCACTGACTCCGTCAAAACACAAGTAGGCAGTTACTTCATCTCTAACTACCCGCCTTTCTCGCAATGGTCCAGAGACAATTTGCCTGTCGTGGAAGCGGCGATGGCTGCACCTCCTGCCGACGTTCCGTTAGGGCTGTATTTACACATTCCTTTCTGCCGCAAACGCTGCAAATTCTGCTACTTCAAAGTCTTCACCGATAACAAGGCCAGCGAGATCGAAGAATATGTCGCGGCACTCTCGTCCGAGATCGAAATCGTCAGCGAACAACCTGTCATGGGCGGTCGTCCGTTTCGCTTCGTATATTTCGGTGGTGGAACTCCTTCGTTTCTGAGTGCAAAGCAGCTCACATCGCTGGTCGATCGACTTCGCGCAAGCATCAATTGGGACAAGGCCGAAGAGGTTACTTTCGAATGCGAGCCCGGAACGCTGTCCGAGCCCAAAGTACACACGATCCGAGAATTGGGTGTGACGCGATTGAGTCTCGGCGTCGAAAACTTTAGCGATGCGATATTGAATGAGAACGGACGCGCTCATCTGTCGGGCGAGGTGTACAAGGCCTGGGATTGGATCACCGCCGCACAGTTTCCCAACGTCAATATCGACCTTATCTCAGGTATGGTTGGCGAAACTTGGGAGAACTGGAGAGAGAACATTCGCAAAACGATCGAACTCTCGCCCGAAAGCGTCACGATTTATCAAATGGAGTTGCCCTACAACACGGTTTACTCCAAGGATATTCTTGGGAACGAGATCGAGACGCCGGTTGCCGATTGGCCAACAAAGCGAGCCTGGGTCGACTACGCCTTCGATGAACTCGCCGCCGCCGGCTATCATGTGTCGAGCGCGTACACGATGGTCAAGGATCCACAGAAGGTTAACTTCAGCTATCGCGATAACTTGTTCGGTGGTTCAGACTTGCTCGCTACAGGCATCGCGAGCTTTGGGCATATCTCGGGTGTTCACTACCAGAATCTCCCGGAATGGAAGGACTACATTGGCTCGCTTGCCGCCGGCAAGCTGCCGCTCGGTCGCGGCCTGAAGCCGACGAAGCATCAATTGCTGATCCGTGAGTTGATTTTGCTACTCAAGCGTGGGTATCTGGACGTCGGGTACTTTCGTGACAAGTTCGGAGCTGAAGTGTTAGAAGAATGGTCGGATGTGTGGACGGCTCACAGCGACGACGGCATGCTGGTCGTCGATGGTGATCGCGTCGAGCTGACCCGCAAAGGACTGCTCCACGTCGACGCCTTGCTCCCACCGTTCTTCGAAGAGGAGCATCGAGGGGTCCGCTATACATGAGCGACCACTTGGTGTTTATGATGGGAGAGTTCGAGGCGATCTTTCCTACAGACAGACAGTACGCGAAGAATCACATGTGGGCGCTGCCTCAAGCCGCTGGCGTCTACCGATTCGGATTCACCGCGTATGCTGTTCGACTGCTGCAAGATGTGTATTTTTTGGAGTGGTCGGTTGACGCTGGCGCCACGCTCGCCGAGCGTCAGGAAATGGGTGCCATCGAGAGCAAGAAGGCGGAAAGTGCCCTCTATGCCCCGATGGCGGGACGATTGCCGAGATTCAACGATGAACTACTTTCCGATCCATCGACGATCAACGTGGACAAGTACGGTCGCGGATGGTTGTTCGAGATCGAAGGCAGCGGCCTATTGTTGTCCGCTGCAGATTACATAAATCATCTGGAGTCGGTCTGGGAAGTGACGCAACGAACGATTAAAGGACAATTAAACGATTGAAAGAAGTGTTCGGTTTCAAGTTTTCCATGTTCCGCAGGAACCCTACTAAAAACTGAGCACTCAAGACTGAAAACTTTCTATGGCTAAACGCATCGCAGTCGTTGTATCTCAAGGACAGAGCCAGAACCCGGCAAAACGCGGGCTGGAAGAAGATATCGTGGCTGCGCTGATCATGGAGCCGGGCATTGATGTCACGGTAATCCCACATCTTTATGATCTCAAAGCAGACGGCACTGGTATGCTCGCCTTGCAAGGCATTAAAGGGAACGTAGTCGTTTTGTCATGGCTCTACGAGCGCGGAGCTCATTGGATCTTGGATCGAAATGGCATCCACGGCCACGTTGGCCAAACGCTGATCAAGCCAGAAGATGACGACGACGAAGAAGACGAGGTGATCGAAGCCGCCGATAGTAAGGATCGCGTGATCCAGCACCGAAATATTCCAAATCGACGCATCTATTGTCTCGATCTGCGAGTGCATGACCGCCCGCAGGCCTATATTGACGAGATCAAACGCATCGCCACCGAGAACGAGCAGAAGCTCGTACAACTCGGCGGATGGATCGACGGAACAGCGAGGCAAGAGCAGCTTGATCGGTTCGCAAAGCCGACGAATTCAACGGCGCTGCCGATTGAAGGAACGAGTGACGTAGGCTGGGTCGCGACCCGGCCTACTGAGTCCGCTAACGGGAACGGCAAGCCCGTCGAAGTGGTCCGTATCGAGGAGACTGGCGGTCGTCGCTGGTATCCTGTGATAGATTACAGTCGGTGTACGAATTGCATGGAGTGCATCGACTTCTGCTTGTTCGGCGTGTACGGCGTTGATAAGGTCGAAACGATTTTGGTCGAACAACCGGACAATTGCCGTAAAGGCTGTCCCGCTTGCAGTCGCGTCTGTCCTGAAAACGCAATCATCTTCCCGCAACACAAGACACCTGCGATTGCGGGTGCTCCCGTCGGGTTAGTCGGCCTGAAGATCGATCTGTCAAAACTGTTCGGCGCACCGGAGGACGGCAAGTCGGCTGAAGAAATCGCTGCTCTAGAACGCGATGAACAATTGGTCATGGCGGGTCGCGACGCCGTGGGCATGACGGTTGGCATTCGCAAGCGGCAGGCAAACAAGCCTGAAGAGCCACGGGACGAACTCGACGACCTGATCGACGGTCTCGACGAACTCGACATTTAGGCAGCCGCCTTACTCAACCGATTTCGCCGCGCGCGACGAATATTGCTACTCGTCGTTCGGCAAGGCATCGGCGTCGTCGGAAGAGTTAGACGGCTGCGATTGTTCCTCGGAAGGCTGGGGCATGGAAAGCGGGAAGCGGACGCCTTGCCTTAAGAGATCTACGTCGGTCAGCGAATTGCCGTTTTGATCTCGAAAGTCGCCCGCAACAGGAGATTGTGAAACGCCGTGGGGCGAACTCGGTGCATACCGCAATTCTTCGCCGGGACTCCAGATAAAAGGCTCGGACCGTACCAGACGCCGCTTCGGTGGTTTCCATTCAATTTGTGAATCACCCGACCCGGACGCATACATCCCACCCGATCCCATCATTATTCCCGCCATTCCCTCATATGGATCGTCCCACACTTCTTCTTCGACGCCATTCGGTAGATAGACAAAGGGTTGTTTGGTATAGGGGTCCAGCGGCAGTTGCTGGAATGGACTGCCAACTAACGATTTGAGCGACTCCGGAAGCGAGCCGTGTTGTTTGCGCCATGCGATGGCCGCGAGTTGAACACAGATCGCATGGCGACGTACTTGGCTCTGATGTTCAAATGCAACATAAGAGAATGCAAAAGGAGGAGAAACCATGTTGATCAGCGTCGTAAATCGGGTCCAAGTCTCAACCTCAGTGCTGCGAATGAGCCTTCGCTCACCATTCGTCAGTGTAAGCACAGTATCCCAGGGAAGCTTCGATTGAGCGTAAGGCGGTATTCGCGGACCACGTTCCTCGATCACCTTGATTCCTTGTAGCTCGGTCTCTGTATAGACCTCAAGCACTCGTGACATGCGCCAGCGTTCCCAAGGGCACAGGTATCCAAGGGTCTTCCATGCTGTCCGCTCGTGGTCGCTGAACGAGTAATTCACACGCATCGCATGATCATCGAGTGCAATCAGTTGCTGGACGTTCTGGCGGTGTTCCAAGATGCTGTTTTGCCAATGGGCATCGTTTCCATCCGCCCATAGCTGAAGCTGATTGAGGGTTTGCAGTACGCGCTCAGCTTCGAGCGAATCGTGCTCAGCCCACCGTGCAATCGACGCGTAGAGTTCTTCTTCGACGGCACTCGCCTGCATTCGATAAAGAGTCTCGGATCGCTGCTGGTACAGGTGCGACGCCAAACGCAAGATACCATCGTGTAATTCCGCGGCGCCATCGAGTTCTCCGTGTTCAGTCCGGTAGGCCGCCTCCGCCAGCACAGCTCTCGTTAGCGGGATGCCCTCGAACTCTCGCGATGGCTCGATGTCGTTCCAGTGGTGGAAGTAGCAAGTGTCCCGTCGACTTGCCGTGAGGAATAATTGAATTCCCTCCAGCCAGCTGTCATCGCGCGATGTGATCGTCATTGTTCCCGTCTCGTCAGCGGATAAATGACCGCTAAGCAGCCGGTTAGCCGAAGCGTACATCGCCGAAGTCTCGCGAGCCGATGGCGAGTCGTCCGCCTGGATGACGGCCGTCGAATAGGAAGGTCTCACTGCGGGGATTTCAAACACCCGGTAAGCAGCCGTCGCGAGCACAACGCACAGGAGTGGTCCGGCGATGGTGGCCGCAGTTAGAACCCGAGTGCGCCAAGTGAATCGCTGCTGAATCCACTTTGGCGCATAAAGCCAGCTGGCCCAAAGAAAGATGAACGGCAAAGCGGGAACGCCGACAATCCATGTGTCGCCGAGCGATGCCATAAAGGTCGTCCAGGTGAACAGACTTATGTTACATAGCACAGCCGCGAAGACGGCGACGATGTTGCTGCGAATCAAGATGGAGCACAACTGGCCGGTCGTGAACATCAATAAGACAAATCCGCTTGCGGTGAGCTCTTCCCTGATGTTGCGGCTGCCGAAGAACAACTGTAGCGAACAAGCAACAAGGAGAAGTGCAAAGAGCGAAAGGCCCCATACTGTTTGCCGCGATAGCCAGACCAGCCGCGGTCGAACGCCGTGTTCTGAAAAAAAGGAGTACTGTGCCTGGCGTTGGTCAGCCGCAAAGACACTCGCGCCAAAAATCGTCGCCAGTGCCGGCAATACGACTAGGTAGGCCTCGCTCCCGAAGGAACCGGTTGCCAGCCACGACGCGAAGACAAAGTGGCCCAAGATGCACCAAAACATCGTCGGTCGGCATTGACGCCATTCGTGCCATAGGAGTCGCCCCAGTACGGAGATAGGAGTTGCGTTTGCGGTTTGCCGGCGACCCAGTGTTTCGGGACGTACTCTTGTAACTTGCGACGAAGTAGTTCCCCAGCGTAGCGGCTGTTCGTTGAACCATTGACGACCGAGCTTGACCGCGACGATAAAAGCCAAAACTCCAAAGCAGCCGCGAAATGGAATGGTGCTGATGTACTCGTAGCCTTGCTGTCCAGCGGTTCTTTGTAGTGAATACGTCGCGACGAGGGCACCGTATCCAACGAGCGCAGCCGCGGTTCCGCCGCAAATGGCGGCGGGCAGCACTTTTCGCAGCAACAGCGATCCCAAGCTCGCCCAGATCAGAACTTCCGTCGCAGCAACGACTCCTCCGCCCCACAACTGGATGTGCCACTCACGCTCCGGTAGCGTCCAACTGCTCATGGCGAATGCCAACGACCAAAGCACTGGAAACAACAGGAACCCGCTGGCTAGTGCAAACGCGAACTTGGCAAAGAACACGACATTTGCGCTGACGGGTAACGACTGCTGAAACGGATAGGTACCTGATTCGTGTTCACCGGCGAATAACATCGCACCACAGCCGAGCGAGTAGAGTACCGGCACGCCCAGCGCGATGGCAAACAGCCGATTCGGCAAATCTGCGATGCCGTTCAACGTGGAAAAGACTAGCATCGCAATTTGAAAGACGAGCCCTGCTAGAGCGATGGCAATCCACAAGCTTTGCTGCTGGCGGTATTCTTTCCAGACCAATCGCCAGAAAATTGTCGCGTTCATTGTGTTGTTTCTGTTGCGTGAGTTTCCATCTAGGCAGGACGAAGGCCTCGTCGGTTCTGTGTCGCCAGCGAATGCCGTTTCACACCAACTGTTCGATCTCCTCCGTGGCAGCACCGCCGCCATCATGGCGCATGTAGGCGACGAAAATCTCTTCGAGGCTTGGGGTTCGAACCTCGACGTTTTCGATCGACTCCCGGTCACTGAGTTGCTGAAGCGATTCATGTGGTCCGTTTCGGACAAGCAATTGCCACTGCCGAGCCCGCCGCCGCTGCCGGAGCAGTTCACCAGCAATCAAAGGTGGCACCGCGCTGGCGTCAGCCAGTGTGACAGTGAACTCCTGAACTTCTGCCTTCAACTTCTCCAATCGTTCGACAACGATCATCTTTCCCTGTCGCATAATTCCAACGACATCAGCCACTCGCTCCACTTCGTGGATCTGATGACTGGACAGGAAGACCGTCTTGCCGGAGGCCGCGCGATCTACCATACTTTCCAGGAACTCGCGCCGCACCATCGTATCTAGACCGGAGGTTGGTTCGTCCAGAATCAGTAGGTCAGGATCGTGGCCCATGGACAGCGCAAGTGCGACTTTAGCACGCATGCCTTTGGATAGCGTCTTTAGTTTCTTGTTCGAAGGCAGCGAGAACTGTTCGATCAAACTTTTATAGGTCGGCAAGAAGTTGCCGCCATAGAATCCCGCCGTAAACCAGCCGATCTCGTCGACCGTCATCCAATCGTAGAGCGTTGGCCGCTCCGCGACGTACCCGACACAACGGCGGATTTCGAGCGAGTGGGTAACGCTCTCCATGCCGAAGACGGACGCTTGTCCCGAATCGGGTTCCGCGAGTCCGAGCAGCAAGCGGATCGTCGTCGACTTGCCCGCCCCGTTCTCGCCGAGCAGGGCAAAGACCGTGCCCGGAGCAACTTCAAGCGACACGTCGTCTAACGCGAGTTGCGAACCAAAGCGTTTCGTCACATGGTTCAGTCGGATGGCGTTCGACATGCTTACCTCCCATCCCGGTATACGGAAGCTACTAGTTTCTCGACGATTTGCTTTAACTCACCGACATCCAACCCACTCTGCTTTGCTTCGACCAGCGCCTGCCGAATGCGATCTTGAACCAGTTTTTGGCGTTCGCTTTTGCACTGCTTCACGGCATCTGCGGCCACCTCGAGACCCATGCCTCGAACCGATTCCAAGACCCCATCGGACTGAAGTTGTTGGTAGGCGCGGGCGACAGTATTGGGATTGATGGCCAACTCGCGAGCCATCTCGCGGACGGATGGCACGAGGTTTCCAGGCTTTACAGCGCCCTGAGCTACCGCAAACTTGACCTGCCGAACGACCTGATCGTAGATCGCAATGCCGTTCGCTGGATTGATATTTAAAAACATGACTCGCGTCCTCTGTTCTAGTTAGATAGTACAGTAGGCGTTCGCGGCTCATTTGTCAAGCACTTTATTTGAGCGATATTGGTTTGGGACATAAAGGTTGTCAAAAGTGACACAAAGGTTGTCACGCTCGGACATAAAGGTTGTCACGAATCTTGACCGTGCGCTCCGTTGGGCGACAAACTGGTGTCACAACGTGCGTTCATCCAGAAACAGTAAACGACCACGCCCAGCGGACGTGGCTTTGGCTTGCCCCGCAAAGCGGGGCGTTGAAAAGACCGCAGGTGAACCTCCCACTTTCAAATCAACGCTTTGTAGCCGTGGTGCGGACCAGCGTACAATCATCAGCTTCCACGCGTTCTTTCTCTTTGCTCTGCGGGGCTCGTCGGAGAAGGAGCGTTTTTGAATTGCAAAGTCGATGGGCTCTCGCCGGATCAGCAGAGCATTTCAGGGTCGCACGGCCGTAGGCCGTGGGTTTAGGACGGACTAACGGGAGAGCTCATATTTTCGTGGTCTGAGGGCGTGAGGTGGTGTGCGAGATAAAAGCGGTCATTTCCGACAAACTTGCTGGCCAGCTGCGACAAAGTTGTCGTCACGGAATTCGTTCTCTGCTATCGCAAATGGGGAATAAGGTAGGTCCGCACTGCAAGTTTATCGCGAAGTGTTAACTAACTAAAGTGTCGTAAGTTCGAGTTCTGCCGGGGGAGGGCCGCCGACAGCTCTGGGCTTTCGGACAACAATTGCTGCATGGATTGTTCCCATACAAGTTCAGTTGCCGTCACGTCGAGTTGACCGGCCAAGGGTTCTGTTAGCATGTCTGGGACTCCGAGGACCGCAGCCAACATCCGCCAGTCCCCGGCTACCGAGTTTCTGCCCGGAGTAACCGGGGCGTGGGTTCGGTGGCAGCCCGGCATGCACTCGTTTGCCTCGCGCCGCTTCGACATTGGTCCGCGATGCTTTGATTGGTTTCCATCGCCATTTGCTCGAGATCTCGAGACTCAGCGGGCCCAACGCCGTTTCGCTTCCAATCACAGGCTCGGGAATCGGCACGATCTCGGGCGGAACCTGCGACGGTTGGATGACCACACTTTCTGCCTCATCTTGGCGATATGCCGTCTGAGTGACTCGCGAAGTGATCGTCCATCGCTAGAATTTTCAAAGGCATCCAACAAAGCCGACTTGGTAATTCTTCATCTTATGGCGTCCGCTAAAACTTCACTGAAGTTCGTGGTCGCGAACCCCACAGTGGCATTGAAGAGCATGACGTCGCTGACGCGCTCATGGTGTATTCTTGCTTCGCGAGGCACTTTGTGGAAGCTGCTTGATTTGCTCGAGATACTGTTCGTAATCTTGCGAATCGGTGGCCGAGTAGTTCAGGTTCTTGAAGAGCCCGGTCAGTCGCGTGAAGTAAGTGTGCGCTTCGTCTTTCGTTTCGAAAAGATAATCGCGGTCAATGAGCTGTTGGACAAGAAGTAGCATTTCCTTTTGACGCTCCACGGGAATAGAAACATCCACTTGATCGAAAGCGTCCTGTTGGAGATAGACAAGATCCAAAAAGGTCGCCTTTTGATAAGCAATAAAATCTTCTAGCGAAATACCCTCTTCACCAGTGACTTGCATCATTTGGTGAATGGCATTGCCGTCGCGCAGAAGCTTGGCCAGCGATTCGACGATATCCATCCACCCGGCATGAACGTGTGTGTCGAAATGCGAGCGAAGCTGTTCCCGGTAGCGCGACCAGGAGATCAACGGGTCGATGGCGGGATACGAACGTCGATAGGCACGATCGTAAGACAGGCCGAGGAACGTCTTAACCGTGCCAAGCGTCGATTGCGTGACCGGTTCTTCAAAGTTGCCGCCGGCTGGTGAAACGGTGCCTATCATTGTCAGACTGCCGGTGGTGCCGTCCCGTGTCTTCAGCACGCCAGCGCGCTCGTACACACCCTTGATTGCCGAATCCAAATAGGCGGGGAATGCTTCTTCGCCGGGGATCTCTTCCAAGCGGCCGGACGTTTCTCGCATCGCCTGCGCCCAACGCGAGGTGGAATCGGCGAGCAATAGCACGTCGAGCCCCATCTGTCGGTAGTATTCGCCTAACGTGATGCCCGTGTAAATGGAGGCCTCGCGCGCGGCGACTGGCATCGAGGATGTGTTGCAGACGATGATCGTGCGATCCATCAACGATCCGCCGGTCCGCGGGTCCTGGGCATGCGAGAACTCGTTGATCGTGTCGACGACTTCGCCAGCTCGCTCGCCACAAGCCACGACTACGACGACGTCAACGGACGAGTAACGGGCAATCAGTGTTTGCAGCACGGTCTTTCCCGCCCCGAACGGGCCTGGGATGCAGGCCGTACCTCCTCGCGCCACGGGAAAGAATGTGTCGATGATCCGAATCGTGGTCACAAGCAAGTCCGAGGGATACTGCCGCTCGGCGAGTTGCTGACGGAGCAAATCGGCAGGTAGTGGAATGCGGACGGGCCATTCTTGTCGCATCGTAAGCGGGCGTTGGCCGTGCGAATCGCGAATACGGGCGATGGGATCATCGACGGTAAAGCTGCCGCCCTGAATCCAGGTCAGTTCGACCCGACCAGCGACATCAAAGGGGATCATGATCTTGTGTTGGAGACCTCGTTCTTGGACAGTCCCCACAACATCACCTGCGCGCAGTTTGTCACCCGTGCGGCGTAGCGGCACGAATGACCATTTATGCTGACGGTCGAGTGCTTCGATGTAGTGCCCGCGACGCAGAAAGAATCCGTCACGATTTGCCAGAGCTTCAAGCGGGTTTTGTAAACCGTCATACACCACACCCAACAAGCCGGGGCCCAGCGATACGGAGAGCAACTGGTGAGTCAGTTCGACTCGGTCGCCCACTCGCACACTCTGCGTATCTTCGAACACCTGCAGATCGGCTTCGCGTCCGTACACGCGAAGAACCTCGGACTTAAGCCGATCGTCGCCAACGCAGACGTAGGCCACCTCGTTCTTCACGATGTTTCCATCCGGCACTTCGATTGCAACGATGTTGCCGTTGACGGCTGTGACTTTAGGTTCAGTTGTCGATTCGGGCATGATCGCCAAGGGTCTCCGCCAAGAGTTTTTCAAAACGCTGATGACCAAGGGATTCGTTCAACCGAGTCCAACGATCGACGATCTCCCACCGCGCGAGATACAGCAAGATTGCCTCGAACGAGAAATGAAAGTCGTCGGCCAGCTTCACCCATCGGTTCCACGTGGCCAGCAGCAATTGCCGTTCGGCCTGCAATGGATCGTTCGCCTCCATATACCGCCGCACAAGTGGAATCCACGGATGTTCTCGCGCCAGCCGAAAATCGAGCTGCTCCCAGTGCTTTTGAATGTGTTCGACGTACTGCCCCACGCCTGACGGCGGTGTCAGGCCGAGGCGCCGCCGCCGCAACGCACTCGTGATCGTTCGTACGTCCATTCGATGGCCAACAATGTCGCGAACCAGCTTGTTCGCGATGGACTTCATCAGCCGGTCATACTCTCGTTGCACTTCCTCGTCGGTGCGCTCGGGATGCTGCCGGTCCCAGAGCAAGAATCCCTGCACTTGTTCGACGACATTTCTGTCATGCTCGCCGAGCATCGCCAGTCGCTGTTGCAAACGAATCCGCGAAATCGGCACTTGATCTAGCTCAAACGTGCGCGGCATGTGCGGCAGACTCGCGACCAGCATGTAATAGTTGGTATCAGAATACATCGAGCATTTCGCCGTTCATTGAATAATCCCTTCCATCATCGCGCGAAACCTGGGCACCAAATGACGCAAAAGCAAGTCGGCGACGGCCCGATCGGTCAAGTCGATTTCCAGATTGGCGTCCTTCAGTTGGATGCGGATCCCGGCGGCTTCGTCGTCCCTCGCACCGATCTCGATCCCTTCGCGCAGGATGTCCTTCGTGACGGTAACGACAAAGTGGCTCAGCGTCCCTTCCTTAACTTCCTCGGGGTCGCGGCGCAGTTGTTCCAATCCAACGACGTCTTTGGGGAGCAGGATTCGTACTGCTTGATCGGGAGTCGGAGCGGCACGACCGGCAACTTCCAAGATCAGTTGCTTCAAGAAGTCCTTATCTTCGAGTTCTCGCGTCACGAGTCGGCGAACGCGATCCGCGAAACGCTCGACCAGCTCAGATTTTAGCCTGAGGATTGAGTCGCGGACGGCGAGTTGCACGGCCTCCTCGCCAGCTTGCTTGGTCTGTTTTGCATCCTCGCGCGCCAGCTGAACAATCTCTTCGGCTTCGCGTCTAGCCGCTTCCAGACGTTGTTCGGCGAGCCGTCGAGTCTGCTCAAGCAGTTCGTCTGCCTGACTCTTACCCGCCGCGACGCCTTGTTCACGCAGGCGCTGGATCAGCTCTTCAACCCCCGATGATTCCTTGTCCACACTCATGTTGTCAGCTCGCTGTGCGATTCATTTCGTATCGGTGGCAAAAAGTGCTGCCTAACCCGCAGTGCCGCCCGGAATCCCTCCGCCTACGATCATGGCGAAAATAAAGGCGAAGACTGCAAACCCTTCGACAATGGCGGCCGGGGCGATTGACAATCCAAACACCTCGGGCTTCGTCTTCGTCGTGTTGATCGCCGACGCACAACAAGACCCTTGCAAAATCGCGCTGAACAACAGCGCCAAGCCCGCCAGCAGACCGACCGCAAACAACCCCGGCGCGGCATCTACCGTCATCGGTCGATTGAACTGCATCGTGACCACGATGCCGTAGATGGTCTGGGAGGAGGGTAGTGCCGATGCGCCGACGAATCGTCCATACCCACTCTCGACATCCAACAGCGCACCGCAGGCGGCTTGCCCAGCTCGAGCACATCCGACGATGCTACCGATGGCACCTAAGGCAGTTGGCAGAAAGATGCCAGCCCATCCGAGCATAAGGATCACACTTTCCATACTCATACCGCTTTCTTGCAAAATGGTCGAAACGCATAGCCTTCGTCGAGCAAACTCCAGCCAAAGAATTCGATACAGTTCAGTCGCAAGCCATGCACAACGCCGCTCATGATCGCCAACGCAAAGTTCAGACCGTGGCCAAACACCACCACCAATACAGCCAACAAGCTGCCGATGCCGATGCAGCAGCTTGCCTTGTAGGTCAGTTCGTTGAACGTCGTCGCCAGTTGAGCGCTGGCCAGTCCCAGCGCGAACAGACGCAGGTAACTAAGCACGTCGCCAAACGCACGGGAAATACTCGTCAATGATTTCAGCCCATCGACAATCCGACCGCCGTGATCTCGTAACTTGAGCGTCAGCAAGGGCCGATCGCTGCTAAAGAGGAGAACGGCGATTATTCCTGCCGCGATTGCCCATCCGCCGTATTGAACCAGTGGAGCTTGCGGTTCGATTCCGCTCTTCCCGAACCCCAATGCCAAGCCGCCCAAGAACACTGCAATCCAGCCAAACGACGCGAGCATGGTCGGGGACCAACGGCGACTCCAGGCTAATGCAAAATTGGCCAGCACTAGATGAGCGACACCGATGGCGATGGAAATCTGCATCATCAAGGTCGTATCCGCTGCGTCGATGATATGTAGTTCTTGTAGAACCGATCCTTGTGCCGGCGGAAGACCAAAGTAACTGCCGACTGCGACGCCGTACGCGATGGACGTGATCACGATGAACAGCAAAAGCTTGCGCAACCGCAATCCGCTAGCGGAATTCCCCACTCGACGCCAGAACCCGAGCACCAAACCACTAAGCAGCATCGCGTAGCCAGCGTCTGCCATGATCATCGCGAAGAAAAGACTGAACGAAACAAAGACCGCCGCAGATGGGTCCCAAGCGCGATAGGCAGGTGTCGTATAGAATGTCACGGCGTCCTGTCCGCCAGCCGTCAGTCCTCGATTCTCTAACAGCGTTGGCGGCGCGTCGCTCGCTGAAGGGGCCTCAACGGTTAAGCCGAGGCAATGTCCGCGGGCAAACGCTCGAATCCGTTGAGTATCCGCCTGCGGTGCCCAACCTTGGATTGCGAACATCGACGGATCGTCCAACGCTTGCTGTGCAGCTCGCTGCCGTGCGGCGCGGTCGTCGGCCACGGCGATCGTTCGCGCCAGCAACTGATTCCAACGTGTCAACGCAACGCGTCGCCAGTGCAAGTCTTCCTGCTCGGCTTCCACTTCCTCTAGCATCCGCTGCAGGTCTGATAACGGTCGGTCGTCCAAATGGATTCGTGGCGTGGGCATTCCGTCAGGTTCGGTGGCACTAACGACCACGAGGTAGGCGAATCGGTGGTCGCGCGAAACGACATGCCACGGCAGGTTCTGATTCTTCAGCGAACGCAGGCGGTAGTGAGGCACGATATAGAACCAGAGCCGCAGCTCTCCCAATTCACTAGCGGGTGGCAAACGGAAATCGCCCCACGGCGTCAAGTTCCTAATTGCCAAGGTCAATTCGTCTCGTTCGTTTTGCAATTGCTGTTGCCGCTGCTCAATTTGCAGAGCTTCTCGTACAACTTCGTCAAATTGAAAACTGGCTTCGTCTTTGACAGCGCGGCGTCGAATCGGGCAGGTACGAAGAAACTTCAAAGCCTGGTGTGTCTCGGTCGCGATGTTTGTTTTGGGGCGAGCGGCTTCCGGATTCTGTCCTAAGTCGACCAAATGCACGCAAGCCAATTCCTGAAGGCTGTCGAGGACAGCATCCTTCTGGTGGGCTGTGCCGTAAAGCGTGACTTTGGAAACAGGCACGATTGCCATCAGACGACCCTTTTGTTGATTTCCGCTCGTTGCTGCTTGGCTTTCGCAATCTTTGAGCGTACGACGGCGGCACGCTCTGCATCGGCTAAGTAGATGCGGATTCGTTGAATGTCTTTTTCAGCCTGTGGTATCAGTACCTTCTCAAACAAGTTCACGCGTTGCGTAATTCGACGCACGGCCTCGTTCAAGCGTCGCACCCGTTCTTGTTCGACGTCACGGCGAATGCTCAAAGTGGCCATCGTCCGTAACAGTTCCATCAAGAAATCGACCCAGAATGGCTTGGCCAACATTGAGTAATCGGTGGCATGAAATCGCACTTCTCCTAGCCGCGGCAGTCGCACGCCGAGCAGATTCTCCTCATTGCTCTCTACAGACTCGACGCAAATCAGTCCCCTCAAATCTTGTTCGCTCGCACCCAATAGCCGGAATAGTCCCTCCTGCGACGTCATCAGTTCGTCGATTTCTCGCTGCGTGGAGGCCAAGACCCCTCTGGCTCGTTGATAGTCGGCGATCAATTGCTGACGCTTCAGGTCAAGCGATGGCAGAAACCGCTGGTACATCTCCAGGTGATCGCGCTGCTGCTTGAGAGCGGTCTTATTAAGTGCCAGAGCCATCGTTCGCAACCGTTTCAGAACTTGCCCCACGATGAAAATACTTATCCACCAACGCCTGTTTCATGAGTAACTCCTCTGCCTCAAAACACTCGCGAAGTGTCTGCCAAGACAAATCGAGCGCGGCGTCGAGCGACATCGAGACGCGAATGTCCATAAATCGCTCAACAAACAACTTGCCAAACCGCAACAGCTTGTTATCGAATGCCGACAAATCAAACGCCATTGCTTGTTTCTTTTCCGCTTCCTTTGCGCCGGAATAGAGACGGATCATGGTGTTCATGATCTGAGCATGGTCTTCTCGCGTAACTTTGCCAATCACTTGTTGCTTGAGTCGCGACAATGAACCGAACGGGTCAATCATCCCATTGTGCAAATACAATTGCCCTTCGGTGATATAGCCTGTGTTGTCTGGTACGGGATGTGTTACGTCATCGCCAGGCATGGTCGTTACGGTCAGGATGGTGACCGAGCCCGCGCCTTTGTAATCGCAGGCACGCTCGTATCGCTGTGCGAGCTGCGTGTACAAATCGCCCATGTAGCCACGATTCGACGGCACGCGTTCCATCGCGATACCGATCTCTTTCAATGCGTCGGCATAGGCGGTCATATCGGTTAGAAGAACCAACACTCGTTTGCCCTCGTCGACGGCAAAACGTTCCGCGACCTTCAGCGCCATGTCCGGCACGAGCAGTCGCTCGACAATCGGATCGGATGCCTGATTCACGAACATAACCGTGCGGGCAAGGATGCCTTCGCTCTCGAAGGTCGTGCGAAAGAAGTAATAGTCATCGAAGATTAAACCCATTCCGCCAAACACAATGATGTCGGCATCCGCCTGGATACCAATGCGGGAGAGCAACTGGTTGTATGGTTCACCGGCCACTGAGAAGATCGGTATCTTCTGGCTTTCGACCAAGCAGTTGAACAGATCAATCATCGGTACTCGCGTGTGGATCATCTTCTGTGGCACGATCCGCATCATCGGATTCACTGACGGACCGCCGATCGGAATCGCAGACTCGTTCGACAAGTCTGGGCCACCATCGACGGGTTCGCCCGACCCACGAAACACGCGGCCGAGAATACTTGGTGTGTAGGTCACCTGCATCGAATGGCCGAGAAAACGTACCTTGGCCTGCGTCGACAATCCTTTGCCACCAGTGAAAACCTGTAACGACACGACGTCGCGATCCAATTCGATGACCTGCCCTAGGGATTGTCGGCCATTCCAGTTCTCGATTACCGCTAAATCCCCAAACCCAACGCCGGTCGCCCGCACCTGGAGAATGTCACCGACGATGGAAAGGACGTGCGTATGTAGAATCAGATCGGAGATCATTGGTTTGCGCTACTGTCGTGCGTTACCTCGTGCTGGGCGAATCGTGGGTCTTTGATCCCCATTGTCAGTTTCCATTCCTGAACGGAGCAGTACAGTGTCGGCACAACGAGCATCGTCATGATTTCGATCATCATGCCGCCGAAACTGGGGATCGCCATGGGCACCATGATGTCCGCGCCGCGGCCGGTAGAAGTGAGTACGGGGATGAGCGCGAGGATCGTTGTCCCCGTGGTCATCAAGCAGGGACGCACCCGGCGCAGGCCGGCTTCCAAGGTTGCCTTGCGGGCTGACTTGGAGTCGCGAATGTCATGTTTGAAAAAGCTTTGATCCAGGTACGTCGCGATCACTACGCCGTCGTCGGAGGCGATGCCGAACAACGCCAAAAAGCCCACCCAGATGGCGACGCTAAGATTGATCGGGTGAATCTGGAACAGGGCCTGCATGTTTGTGCCGAATACGTCGAAGTTCAAGAACCACGGCTGGCCGTACAGCCACAGCATGATGAAGCCGCCGGCCCAGGCGATGGCGATGCCGCTGAACACCAGCGACGTCGTGATAATCGAGCGGAACTGGAAATAGAGGATGATGAAGATGATAAACAGCGCGAGCGGCAGCACGATCATGAGTGTCTTTTGCGATCGAATCTGGTTCTCGTAGTTGCCCGCGAACGAGTAGCTCACGCCCGGCGGCAGCACGAACTGGCCAGCATCGATCTTGTCCTGCAGGTATCGTTGGCTTTCCTCCACCACGTTCACTTCCGCCGCGCCCGGCTTCATGTCGAACAGCACGTAAGCGGTCAGAAACGTGTCCTCGCTCTTAATCACCTGCGGGCCGCGAAGGTACTTAATCTCGGCGACCTGGGCCAAAGGGATCTGCGAACCATCTTTGGCCGGCACGAGAATCTTTTCCATCGTTTCGATCTCGTTGCGCAATTCGCGCAGGTAGCGGACACGAACGGGAAATCGCTCGCGACCTTCGACCGTTGTCGTGATGGGACGTCCGCCAATGGCGACTTCGACAACATCTTGAACGTCGCGAATCGTCAATCCATAGCGAGCGATCTCGCGCCGCTTGAAGTCAATTTCCAGGTACGGTTTGCCCACGACGCGGTCGGCGATGACCGCCGATGCTTCCACGCTGGGAACTTGCTTGAGGTAGGTCTCGATCTCCAAAGCCACCCGCTCGATGGTCTCCAGATCCGGGCCTTTAACTTTGACACCCATTGGTGCCCGCATTCCGCTTTGCAGCATCACGATCCGCGCGGCGATCGGCTGTAAGCGTGGAGCGGACGTCGTGCCTGGCACTTGTGCCGCCTCGACGATCTCGTGCCAGATGTCATCCGGCTTCTCGATGCCCTTCCAGGCCTTGCGCCCGGGATTCAATTGCGGGTCGAGCGGTCGCCGCCACTGTCGGAAAGGAATGCCGTGGGGATCTTCGATCAAGTGGCCGTTTTCATCACGCTCGAATTTGCCTTGCACTTGATACGGCTGTCCGTCCTCGCCCGGCAGCAGGTTGCCGTCCTTGTCTTGAAACCAGTCCACTTCGTCCCGGTGGTAGCGATAGTTCGTGCGATGCCCGTCTTTGTCGACGATGTACTCGGAAACGTAGTTGATGGTGGTTTCGATCATCGAGATCGGGGCGGGATCGAGCGGACTGCGTACACGACCGATTTTTCCCACAGCCAACTCGACTTCGGGAATGGCGTTGATGCGACGGCCTTGGAGAGACAACACATCCATCGCCTCGCCGATCGACGCGTGGGGCATCGTGGTGGGCATGTACAGGTACGATCCCTCGTCCAACGGCGGCATGAACTCCTTGCCGAACCCCTTCCAGGTGGTGGCCAGTGTCCATTTCAGCGTCGTCGAGACCGATTGGTGATGCATGTCCTCCCAAGACTTGCCACGCAGGCCGCCGAGTTCGTACTTGAACCGATTGAAAGCGGACAGTTCGGCAACTTGCTCTTGCGAAAGGGATTGTGCGTCATACTCCTTGGGAATTCGCCCGAACACGAACGCAGGGCCAAGCCACACGCCAAAGCCAAAGAGCAGAATCAACGCAGGTATGCAAAGAAACAGAACTTTGTGATTGAGGCACCACCACAGAACCGGTTTGTAGATGTAGTTTTGAAACAACTGAAAGAAGCCCAGCAGTCCGCCGATCAAAGCCGCCACGAAGAGAAGATTTCGTAGCATGCCCGTTTCGGGACCCAGTGGCAGCCAATCCTCGGTCAACAGGATACCAACGAAGAGCACCGCCGAGCCGTTGGCCAACAACAGCCCGCTGTGGTGCATCCTCTGCTTCCAATGCTCTCGATGAGCGGGAAGCGATTCTTCGACTAGCTTGTAGATTCCCAATGCCGCCAGGATGACGCCGGCCCACCAGGCAATCCAAAAACCAATCACCAGTCCGGCGAGGATTAAACTGACATACAGCATCTGTTTCAGTGCACGTTTCTCGATCCGCGCGGTGAACAACACATGGGCTGCGGGCGGGATGATCGTCAGGGCCACGATCACCGAGGCCGCCAAGGCGAACGTCTTGGTGAAGGCCAGTGGCTTGAAGAGTTTGCCTTCTGCGCCAATCATCGTGAACACGGGCAAAAAGCTGACGATGGTCGTCGAGACGGCCGTGAGGACGGCACCGCCAACTTCGGTCGACGCGCGGTGGATGACCTCCAGCCGGCTTTCCTCGGGATCGGCTTCTTCGAGATGTTTCAAGATGTTCTCGCAGAGGATGATTCCCATATCGACCATCGTCCCAATGGCAATGGCGATGCCGGAGAGTGCCACGATGTTGGCATCGACGTGGAACGTCTTCATGGCGATGAAACACATCAGCACGGCCAGCGGCAAAAGCGCGCTGATCAGAATCGAACTCCGCAAATGCAGCACCATGACCAGGATCACAATGATCGTAACGAGGATTTCCTCGAACAGGGCGACTTGCAGTGTGCCGAGCGTCTCGTAAATCAGCCCCGTGCGGTCGTAGAACGGCACGACCGTCACTTGGCTGGTCGTGACCCAAGCGGGCCACTGCTCACGCGGCGTCGAGCGTAAATGCTTGACCCACAGATCGTGGTTCAGGTCGACGCCGGCAAACGCCTCGAAATCCTTCGATTGAGCATACGCGATCACTTCGTCGCGCGTGGCTTGGCGATAATTGACCACCGCCTTGGTCGGCAGACCGGCGGCAGTTTCGTCAATTTTCTTTTTGACGTTCTTGATAGCTTCCAGCGGGTTAAATCCGTACCGGACTACAACCACGCCGCCCACGGCTTCCGCGCCGCCTTTGTCCAACGCACCGCGTCGGATCCCCGGCCCCAGTGTGACCTTGGCCACGTCTTTGACATAGATCGGCACGTTGTCGTTGACTGCCACGACACTGTACTCGATGTCCTCCACTTCCTCGATGAAGCCCAGGCCGCGAATGAAGTACTCCGTTTTGTTGATTTCGATACTCCGCGCGCCGACGTCGATGTTGGACTTCTTCACGGCCATGAAGACGTCTTCGATGCTAACCCGCGCGGCCCGCATGGCGTCCGGGTCGACGTCGATTTGGTACTCCTGCACAAAGCCGCCAATCGAAGCAACTTCACTAATGCCCGGAGCGGAAAGCAGGTTGTAACGAACATACCAATCCTGAATGGTACGCAGTTCGTCGAGATCCCAGCCACCGGCAGGATTCCCGTCTGGGTCACGGCCTTCCAACGTATACCAATAGATTTGCCCCAGCGGTGTCGAGTCAGGTCCCAACACTGGCACCGTCGCTTCGGGCAACGTCCCCGCGGGGAGACTGTTCAACTTCTCCAGGACACGCGTCCGCGACCAATAGAATTCGACGTCTTCGTCGAAGATGATGTAGATGGTCGAGAAGCCGAAAAAGGAATAGCTGCGAATCGTCTTTACGCCCGGCACGCCCAACAGGGAAACCGTTAACGGATAGGAGATCTGATCCTCGACATCCTGCGGCGAGCGGCCCATCCACTCGGTAAAGACGATCTGCTGGTTCTCGCCGATATCGGGAATAGCGTCGGTTGGCACGGGATCGCGCGGCAACCCACCTACCTCCCAATCAAACGGTGCCACCAACATGCCCCAACCGATCACCGCGATGACAACCAGCACGACAACAAATTTGTTTTCTAGGCAGAAGCGTATGACCTTGTCGATCATGAATCGTCAATCCGTGGGTATAGTTGTCCGGGGGGAAATAACTGGGACGCTCCAGGTGAAGCAGCCGACGTCGCTCGATCAATGTTGTGAATGATTCTTGTGTTGTGCATCACCTGTACCGGGACTGCGACCATTCGTTTCTGGTGGCTCGTTTCTGATTTGTTCCACCCGATCAGCGCACTTGAGCATCGTCGATCCGTAATAAGGGTTTTGTGCTTGGTCGTTGTCCTGATACCAAACGGCCCCTTGTCCCTGAAACGCCATTGGGCAGTGCAACTCGTAAACGGGAAGCGCCGAGCCAAAACCAAACGTCTTGGCCAACACGCCGATCTCCTCGGACAGTGGCTTAAACTGACCGCGCAGAGCTTTGATGTCTTTGGTTGCCTGCGTTCCGGCCAGCAGCTTGGTCAGGTTCGCACGCTCTTGGTTCCAAAGATGCTGGGCATGTCCGGTCAATGATCTCTCGTCGATGGTGGCGACGGCGGATTCAAGTTGGGCCAACGATTGCTGTGCTTTACCGAAGTCGTCAGCGGCCAACGCCTGCTGGGCCGGCAGGTACACTTGCCAGAGCTTTGCGAGTTCCGCCTGAAACGCCGGTTCGACCGCGATGCGTTCGATCTGCCGCTCTGGTTCTTGGGCAACCCCCAACTGCTCACGCATCCGACGCATGCGTCCCTTCAACAGGAGAAATACTCGGTCGACTTCTGCCAGTTGTGTAGCGTCGCGTCCTTCGACCGCATCGTTGCCCAGCAACATGCTAAGTTCCTTCCACAGCATGCGTGGATGCCCAGTCAACAACTCCCCGTTGACGGCGTTCAGCGTCTGACCGAATTGGTTGAATGCCCCCGGCACTACGCGCCCGTCTCCCGACGCGACGGCCTGAGCAACACGTTCATAGGCAGCTTCCAAGTCTCGAATCTGATCGTAAAACTCGGAGGGCAAAGCCATCTTGTGGCCGGCGTGTTCGTCGCCAGTAGCCTTTTTCGGGCCGCCACCACCATGATCGTGACCACCACCTCCACCACCACCATCGGGCGTCATCATGCTCGGCTTGGCTTGGATTTGAATCTCTGAATCGATCTTGAAATTCCCTTGCGTCACAACCAGTTCACCACTTTCGAGTCCGTGGCGGACGAGGTAGTAATCTCCAGCGCGAGGTCCCAGCACAATTTCGCGGCCCTCGAATGTTGGCTGTCCCTCCGGTGCGAACTGTTCGCGCGCTCCGTTCATCGCCGATTCGATGCGATCAAGAATTTGTTGGGCCTCTTTCGCCGTACGGATGCGCTGTCCAGCCAACGCTTGCTGGCCGAGCCGATCGGCGTACTTATTCCAGAGTTGTTGAGCGTAGTCAGTTCCCGGCTGATCGTAGGGCCGGTCCAGCATGCCGCTGTAAATGGCGAATGCTTCACGCGTGTTTTCGAGGTTGCCTTCTTGGATAACGGCCGAGAGCGTTTGAAAGGCAGGTTCCGCAAAAGACGGCATGCTGGGAAGTTGAACATAGACAACGGCGCGCGTGCCGGTGACCAGGGCAGCGGAGTAGGGAACGACCAACGGCGGCGGTTCTCCGTCCGTTGTCGGTGTGACGTAGCCCAACGATTCTGCTCGTACCAGCGGCATGCCGCAGATGTCGCACGCGCCGGGTTCGTCCTTCACGATCTCCGGATGCATGGGGCTGATCCACTTGCCGGCCAGGTTGGGGTCCATCACCCGGCCGCCTGCTGCCACTTTCGGCCGGACTGCGGCACGCACGAACATTTCTGGCTTTAGCTTGCCGGACGGATTCGGGACGTTGACTCGTACTTTGACGGTGCGGGTCTTGTCGTTGAGCACGGGTTGAACGAACGCGATGCGGCCGTGAAACTCTTCGCCTGGATACGCCTCGGTTGTGATTGTGACCTCTTGTCCGTAACGAATCCACGGCAGGTCGGATTCGTACGCGTCCAGATGTACCCACACTTGCTGCAGATCCACGATAGTGTAAATCCTGTCTCCAAGTCTGACGCGTTCACCTTCTTGTTTAAGCTTCTCGACCACAATGCCACCCGTGGGCGCATAAAGCGTCAGATGGTCCGTCGGTTTGGCCTGCGTTTCGATCTGCTTAATCTGTTCTTCCTGAAGCCCCAGCAGCCTCAGCTTCTCACGCGCGGATTCGACGAGGTCGATACCACTTGTAGCGACTCGTCCTGACTGCGGTCCTCGCTCGGCTGCGTACTTTAGGGCCTGCGTCAGCTCTTCCTGGGCGGAGTACAATTCTTCGCTGTAGATGTAGACCATGTGGTCGCCTTTTTTCACCTCGACGCCGGTGAAGTCCACGTACAAGCGATCCAATCGGCCAGATACCCACGCAGTGATGTACGCGATCTTGGTTTCGTCATAATCGACCTTGCCCACCATCGGAATCTTGTGCGTCACATATCGACGCTCGACCGCCGAGGTTTGAATGTTCATCAGCGCCTTGGCTGCCGGGCTGACTGTTAACGTCCGCATCCCGCCGGATGTCTTGGCAACTGGTATCAGATCCATGCCACAGATGGGGCACTTGCCGGGACTTGACGAGCGGATTTGTGGATGCATGGAGCAAGTCCAAATGGACGGTCCAGCAACTTGAGTGGACGCGATCACTTCGCCTGCCATCGACTCCTGGCCATCATTGCCTCCAGAAGCAAACAGATAACCGAATCCGAATAAGATCACAGCTTGCACAATCAGGAGCTTTCCCCAGTGCTTGCGGAGGAAGCCTTGGGCCCAATCCGAACGCAGTAAACTTTGCATCGCGTTATTCCTCTTGTTGTGGGCGAACCACAGGCCAGTGCGGGGTTAGATGCGAATGGGAGTCCAATTCTTCACGCATCGTCGAATTTTTTCGCTGCTTGGAATGTATTGCTAAATCGTCGGCTCTCTTCGAGCGTGTACCACCCGAAACAGCTGTGGCTGTCCCAAGGGCGGCCGTAATCGGTTATCCCTGGCTCTTGTCTTCCGCGTTCCGCGACGTCCTCTGGCGGCAAGCGTCCAGAAGGCGAGGTCGCGCTCGGCCTGTCGGGGGCCGTATGTTTCGATTTCAGGAGATAGTAGCCTAACCTCCAAGCGGACTTACGTCGCCTGATCGTCCACGTTTAATCCTACAAGATCTATACCTCGCTCATCTAGCTTCTCGGCCAATAACTCGCGCAACCTGCGCCAAGGGAACTCCGACAAAAAGCCCCGCTCTGAATCATCATAGAGCACACGCGCGACCCTTTGTCGTCCTGCGAACTTCGTAAAGTGGGCAGTTGCCTCATGGCAGAACGAGTGAATTCTCCGCCCATACTTCTCCGAGCAGCTAGCCAATTGCTCGGACAAACCGCGACGAGCCCGAGCGGAGCACCGTTTGCCATCCTTTAGATCTGTGATCAATCTTGTGCGATTACGCTCGTGGGCGCGCTGCCATCGACGTACGTGATCCGCATGGAGCACCCATCCTGTCTGGCTGCCTTCCACTTCCGCACGCCAGAAACTATCAGGGCTCGAGCGTAGCGTGATCGATCCGGCTCCCTTTTGTTCACTTTGCGGACGTGGAATCCAGGCGACCATTTTGCACATGACTCGATAGTGAACGCGCTGACCGCCCCCAGGCGCTCGCCCCTCAATTCCGCTGCGATGATCACTCTTGCTAGTCTTTTGGCGGTAAAGAGCCATTTCCGATTTCTCGGCTTCTCCCGCGACCATCGAGCGGAAGGCCGTTAGCTGTCGCGCGAATTGCGAACCACTTCGCAGCCGCAACGTCCACCTTTGCCCTCCGATTCTAACGTCGACCAGGGGTGTGCCCTCGGAGTCGAAGCGAGGTTTCCAACCATCGCTTCTCATAGGAAGCGGCACTGGGTATCGGTAGTTCGACAGGCTCTTTGAGCAAGTCCAGATGATATCGTATCGACTCGTCCGATACTTTCCTCTCACAGCGTGTTCTATTGCTGCCACTGTGTAGGACGGAAGATTCGGAAAACGCCGCCGCGCCTGCGGATAGAGATAAGTCGCGGGCATTGGAGGCAACTTCGCCATCTTCGAGTCCCGTCGCACGTCATTCGCGTAGAATTCCGTCAGCAGCCAGTTGCTGAGTTCTGTTGTCTGCGACCAAGCGGTCCCGAGCACCTCCCGCAACTTGCTCCACTCCTGATCGACTGGACCAACTATTGGAATCGTTATTGCGCGGAGAACAAATCGATTTCCCCAGCATTGCGCGCAAAACACCTCCCCTTCCCGTCGCTTCCAGCCGCGCGGCAACCGATTCGCTTTCGTGTCTTGTTGTTTGCCACATGCGGCACAAATCATGGTCGAAACCTCTGCTGCCCCTGTTGGATGCTGCTAGCAGCCGGTTTCTTCACGGAATTCTTCGGCGAGGCACGCAACTCTGAGCGCGAGCGTTGAAACCATCGGGCTTTGGGGGCCGCATCGGTACTCAAGTTACATGAATTCCGATACGTTTTTGAACCGATAAGACCGGTGTGGCCGGACCGAGTAAGTCGTTGTGACTTCACTTGCGTCGCCGAGAGGGAAACGAAAATATGATATCTAGGTTGTCCATCGCATTTGGTCTCGTTCTAGGCCACGCGTTAGCCGTCATCGCACAGGACTCGCCTTCCTTGTCCCCCACACAACCTGGCGACTTGCCGGCCACGTTGAGATTTGAGCAACTCTTGGATCATGGGCCTCCTACATCCGCCACGGTCTGGTTGCCGGACCTGGAAGCGTCAGCGATGATTCGCAACGCTCGGGTTCTGCGTGCTGCTGCGGCAGCTGAGAAAGTTAGGGAGAAGTGGCAACTCCTGGGTGTGGAGGTTGACCCGTTTACCGGCGATGTGCGGTCACGTGCAGATCAGCAGCCGAGCACTGACAACGAAGCAAACGAGGCTATTGCCCGACAGGAGATGCTGATCGCAAAGAAGGCCATTGACGCTGAGGTGATTCGCCTCCGCAATGACCTGCGTATCGCTTACGTTGACCTCTTGGTGACTCAATCGCAGCTGCGAGTCGCCAGCGAGATCGTTGCAACGAGTGAACGAATGCAACCTACGAAAGAACGAGCAACTGAATTGCTCGAACATGCAAGGAACTCTCGCCAAGCGGAAGTGGAATCGGCGAACGCACAACTGCGAGCCGCTCAGAGTCGCCGCACGGCAACCTGGCGCAATCTCTGTGATCTTGCGGGATTACCGAAATCGCCACCAAAGCTGGCCGCAGGCAAGATCAATGCGGTCCCGCAGGCAATCAATTCCTACCAAGTCACACAGGCGATTGTGGAGGGTAGTCCGGAGATGGGTATTGCAAAGGCAGAGCTTAAACTTGCCGTGCTGCGCTACAAGACCGCTCGTAGTAAGGGCGACGGGACGGAGGCGTCGGGCGATGACGAGCAGATTAGCAGTGATAACAACCCGCTGCAGTTGGAAGTATCTGGCATTGTCACGGCAGAGGAAAAGATTCAGCAGACCGATCAACGACTGCGAAGTCGGTTTGAAGATGTAGTGGTTCAGTACGCGAACGCACAAGACGAGATGAAGCACTGGTCAACGGTTCAGCATGCCTTAGCTTTGGCGGATCCCGAATCTCAACCGAGCGAGGACACACTAGACAGTCTATCTGATCGACTCGCGAAATTAAGAAACCAGTGGGCCTACCTGGACTCTGTTCGGCGATTCACCGAGGCTACCGTACTAATGAACGGATTCCTATTGCGTGGCACCTCTGAATCGGAAATGCCGTAGCGAATCATGTCGCGACACTACCGCCGTGCCAACGTCTCTAGTTCTGCCACGCGAGTTTGCAATCGTAGCATCTCGTGCCGGAGGTAGTCGAATTGCCACTCGATGTGGGCTTCTCGCGATTTGGTGGCTGCAGGGTCTTTGGCCCGTTCCAGTGCGAGGCGTGCCACTTCGACACTCATACGTAGCCCGGTCATTTCGTCCTCCGACACCATCCGGGACAAACGCTCGTTGAGCCGCAAGGCATTCTGAAGGTTGAGTTCAGCGATTCTTAGGTTTCCTTCTACCTCCCGTAGGTGAACTTGATGAAGGCTATGCTCCTTACCACTGAGCGCATGTTGGAGGCGTTCCTCTGCGATCAAGGCGTTGTTCTTCAACCTCTCCACCGTCACATTCGTGAATGCGCCAGTGGCCTTCTCATTCTCCGCGAGCGCCTGCTGTAACTCATGCTTTGCAAGCTCGCTCAAAGCTCTCGCATATCGCACGTTGATATCTGCATGGTCTTTTGTCTGCTCGGCAATTCCACGAGGGATCGTGAACTGGTTCATCGCGACAACTGCAAGGCTCATGATTAGTAAGCCGAGAGGCATCAGGTTTTTTTGGGGGGGCATGGCGGCTTCCTCGTCGTTTCATGATCAACATGGGTTGTTCAACGCACAAAATGCAACTCGTTGGCTAATGTCTCGATAAAGCGCCGCGCCAAGATCTTGTCCGAGGAATGAAGTTCTGCGCCCCGCCCTCGCAACTCATCAAGCATCTCAACCGTAGCGTTCTGCACCTTGTTACGGTCAGCGATCGTATACAGCCCACCTTGTTCCGCCCGTTTCGCGAACAACTCGTCAAGCGTAATGCGTTGCTCAGTGAACGCTTCGTCCATAAGCACTTTCGGCCACCAGATCTCACCTGTCCCTCGATCCAACTGACTTTCGCTGAGGCGCGGCACCTCAGTGTTTCGTTGCTGTAACCAGCTTGCCAGTCGCTCGCGTTTCTCGCCTAGCTCCTGATCTCTGCGCGCCTTGTATTGGTCGCGAACTTGGAAGTACGTATCCACGGCCTGTTTGTAGTTTTCAATGTACCGTTTGCGAGCTTCTTCCAAGCGCACGGCAGCATCGGCACTCAGTTGGTTGTAGACTCCTTGCGAACGGATGACGTCGGCGGTTCCCCGCGCGTACCCTTCTTCGGCGGTCGACGAGGAATACCCGTAGCCACCATAACCTCCGTAATAGGCATCAGCGCCCAGGTAGCCATAGGGTGGATACGCATACTCGGCTTGACCATAGACGCCGGCCGGCACGAGTGTGGCTATGGCGATTGAGATGACAAATAATGCTTTCATCGGACTATCCTCGCTCAAGGCGTGTCATGATTTGGAGTTAAGGAGTTGACTCAGCGGCTCCTCCGTTGATTGCATGCAACGCGTAGGCAGCGGCATCACGGACCTGCCGGTCTGGATCGCGGAGCGCTTTCTCGACAGCCGGTATTGCGCGTTGCGCGCTTGGGCCGATGTTGCCAAGGGCAATCAGCGCAGCGTGCCGGACTTTCGGCTCGCGATTGTCCAGCGAGTATGCGATCGCCGGGACCGCCGTCTGCGCCTTCGATCCGATTCTGCCCAGGATGATCAACGCACCCAGCCGCGTTTCGTCATCACGCAACGCAGCAACCAGACTTGGTATGGCACGTTCCCCAATCTGCACCAAGGTGTCTGAAGCGCTCGATAGGACGCCTGGCGGCTCGCTCATTCGCAGAGAGTGGATCAGTGCGGCTTGCATGGCGTCGGTTGTTTCCGGGATCTCCGCAAACGCCTTGATCACCGCAACTCGAACATGGAGGTCGGGGTGTTTCACGCGAGCGAGCAGGAGCTGCTGGGCGCGAGCCTTCATCGATTCATCCAGACTATCGAGTCGCAACAGCGAACGAGCGGCAACGACGACGAGCAGCGAGTCGTCGCCTTCGAGAGCCCGCCCCAATGCTTCTATCGTTTCGCTCGATACGTCTCCCAAGTTTCCTAACGCAAATGCAGCAGCTTGTTGCACGGAAGGATCAGCGTCACTCAAATGTTCCACGATGTCTGGGAGAGACGCTGTGGCTCCGTGCCCAATGCCACCCAAACACAACAAGACTTCGCGCCGCACGTTCGGGTCTTTATCGGCCAGCATGCTCACCAGTTCGGGAACGGCCGGTTTTGCGGTCGGCCCTATCTCGGCCAATGCCAGCATCGCCCAGTAGCGGGCCTTTTCGTTCTTCATTGCCGTGACGAGCAAGGGCACCGCCTGATCCCCGACGTTTGCCAACGCACAAGCGGCGTGCGCGCTGGCGTCATCATCGCCTTTCTCAAGAAGATCGATCAGCGCTGGCGTCGCGGCTTCGGCACCCGTTCCAAGACGCTCCAATGCTCCGGCGGCTGCACGGCAACAGTCGTGTTCATGATCCTGAAGCGCTAGAGCAAGGGCCTTCGCCGCTTCTTTCGCAACTGGCCCAAACTCTCCCAGCGCGTCGGCCGCAGCAGCGCGCACGGTGGGACTAGAATCCTGCAGACGCAAGGTAAGGGCCGGTATCGACAGCCGATCTACTTGTCCAATCCGCCCCAGCGCACGAGTCGCGGTCGCACGGACCTTCGCATCGTCGTCGTCCAACAAGGTAATTAATGTCGGAACGGCCTCGCCAGCCGCAGCTCCGATGCGAGCAAGCGTTTCTGCGGCTAGAATCCGCGTCTCAGGAAGTTGGGAACCAAGAACCTCAATCGCTGCCGGTACCGCCGGCGCACCAAGTCGCGCCAAGCCGCTGGCCGCCTCTCGGCGGATTTCGCTTCGAGTGGTTTCTGTCATCGTGCGAGCCAGGGCCTGCACGGCTGCTTGTTTCTGTTGAGCATTATCCGGCTCTACCCGGACTAATGCCGATGCCGCCAGGACGCGCGCCAGTTCATCGTCGTCAACTAGTAGCTTCTCTAACTCTGGCACCGCCTGCCCGGCGGATGGCCCTAACTTCGTCAAGGTCTCCAACGCTTCATAGCGCCGGATCGGTTCCTTACTGCGTATGTCAGCGAGCAGCGAGGAGATATCAGCTTGAATTGGAGTGGGCTGAGCGAATGCTGTCGCGGTGAATAACAGCAGCGAAAGAAAACTCAATGGGGCTGTGGGGAAACTACGCATGGCAAGATGTCCTTGTCTGATTCACGGGTCTTTATGGCTTCATGACGCGACACCAAGTGTCCTGATTGGTGTCGCGTCCCGTACCCGTCATCTCCAAATTCGGGAAGTAACACTGCGTCGTGTTCGAGGCACCATCCGCAAATTCTTGAACGACAGCCTGTGGTAGGATTGCGTTCGCTGTGAATAGGCCGGAGTGGGTGCTACGCCCGTCCGGCTCGGCTCGAACGAGAAACTGCGGTAACTGCTGGTGTTTGAGGGCGTTCTGAGCCTCCGGCCAAACAGAAAACCTAGCAGTGACCCACCAGAACCACGGCTCTCCGCCTGCAATTCGCTTCCAGGCGGAGGTTCAACGGGAAACCCGTAATCATCTGACTCTCCGGCCCAGTATCGCTGTGCAAACGTTACGGACGGTGACGCTAATATCAAGGCCATCACGGTTAGTGTGAGTATCTTCTTCATGGTCACACCTCTCTCTTTCGTCGCAACAGACAGCGGGAACTCAGACGCTTTCGGGCTGGATAACGCTAGCCACCAGTCCGATACCGACGAGGGTCTGTCTTCTGGTAACGCCAAAGTTCGCGATCCCGCTCGCTACGATTCATGCTGCTAGTGCCTTGGCGATTAGGCTCGAAAGAGAAACTGCGATAGCCGCGGTTGACACTTGGCCCTTGGTTTACGGCCGCGCGATTGGTGAATGATCGCTGGCCAAAGAGACCTCTCAGCAATGGTTGTCGATAGGAACGCTGCGGCTGCAATTGCAATACCGGTGCGCTCGGTTCGTACGAGTAACTGCGATAGCCCTGCGTTATTCGAGGCGCGACGACGTTTGCACTTGTCGGGGATCGTTGATACTTGGGGTCCCAGAAGCTGGCCGTGTCACCGCGGGCCTTGGCACCTGAATCACGTTGGGCGAACGCCTTTGTCGACATTCCCCAGGTAACAACCAACGCCACCAAACCGATCGAAACGTAACGAAACATGGTACACCTCCAAATGGAAAGTAATGGTTTCGCATCCTGCGGTAGAAAATCGGCAGCGGGTCCGACGTTGCCTACTAGGTTGGTAAAGTTTCATTTCGTAGCAGTCGAAAGTGGTTAATCAGGAAGGCGATTTCTTGAACGTCGTTGGCACCGATGACCGTGAGATAACGTCGGTCATGCTGCCAAGTCGCAGCGAGCAGTGTGTCAAGCTGGACAACGCAAGTTGGCACGCCACTGCAATTAGCGGTGATCAGAGGGCGATCGCCAAGCCAAACCGGTTGAGCCTCGTTATGTTCGAAGATGGCAATCGCGCCCCCGGTGTCTCGCCGATAGACAGTTTGAGGACATTTGCAGCAGGGCATCTCCAGCACACACACCGAATCCAGCGAATAGCCTGACGGTAGTTTTCGAGTCGCGACCGGCTGATAACCCAGGAGTGTCGTCGCTTGGGAAGCGGTGACTCGCTGCCCGGCGTAGTTCGTCAGCAGGATCTGTGTGGCGGCATCCGGGTCGCTCTGCAAACGGTCGACGAACTGGCCGAAGTTTTTCGTAAGCTGGCGATTGCTTTGGTGCCGCAGTGAGTCTGAACGGCCAAGGATGAACCAACCCACGGTGAATAGCACGACGAGTGAAACGGCTATTTGCGGTACTGCCGTCCATCGCCATTTTCTGGTGCGTATCGGTGCGACGGCTGGTCGTACAACCAGTTCGTCTTCGATCTTCGCCCAGAGATCCGCCGGCGGCTCGGGATCGGACAGCTGTTGAGTGAGGCCGGAGATCGCTTCGAATTCGGCGAGTGCGGAGCCACATATCGGGCAGTTCTTCAAATGTTCACTCGTCCGCTTCCGTATCTCGGAGGCAAGCTCTCGATCATGGAAAGCTGACAGCTGCTCTTGGGTTTCCGCACAGTTCATCACAACACCCTCGCAGCTCCGGCTCGCGGACGCTGCTTTGTCCAAAACCGAACATGCTTCTCTTCTCTATTTATCTTCGATGCAGCGGGGACGAAGGTTCTTCTTGTGGAAACAAAAAAAAACCTCGCGATTCAGACACCGCATGCCAGAAACCGGCTCTGATGGGGCATATTTGGACGGCGATACCACCCGTGAACAGGCTCTAGTCCCGCGAAGATGCGTTGCCGTTGCAACGTCGTATGGACTGCCGCATCACACGTCGTCAACCGCACGGGTCAGCGGCCGTCAGAGGCGGTGAGCGCTACCACTCGCTGCGCGCGACGTTGCCAGGAATGCGACGCGTGACCACTGTTGTGGACATCTTGGGTTGTTCCAGACGATAGATCATCCTGAAGTGATCGTATGAGATCTTCAAGTTCAGCAAGGTCACGGGCACCAACAACCGTCAGGTGACGCCGGTTCATCTGCCAGCTGGCCGCCAACAGGCCATCGATCTGGACAATATCGCAGCTCTTCCCGAAACAACTCGCTCGAATCGACGGCCTGTTGCCAAACCAGATCGGTTGGTCGGTCTCGTGTTCGAATAGTGCAAAGGTCGTGCCGTCATCGGCTTTGCAGATACTTTGGACGCAGGTGCAGCACGGCATCTTCAAGACGTAGACCGTATCGAGGGAGTATCGTTCTGGCAGACCATTCGCTACGGCCGGTCGATAGCCGAGTTTCTTCGTCGCCTCATCCATGGTAACCGCCTCGCCTTGATAAGTGCTGACGAGCGATTCGTGGGCATCCGTCGGATTCTTCTGAAAGGCCTCCAAGTACTCGGCGAAATCCGCTGCCAAGTGGCCATGCTCGTCACCTCCGTACCACACTTGGTTCACAAGGACACCAATCCCAACAACAACGACGATCGCTGCGGCGATGGCCACGAATCGCGACAGAACGCTGGTGTTAACACGCGGTCTGACAACTGGTTGGACGAGCATGTCGTCGTCGAGTCCGCTCTCAATCTGTTCCCATATACCCACGGGTGGTATCGGGGCGTCAAGTCCATGGACCAAGTCGGAAATCGCACCGAACTGAGCCAACTCCTGCTCACAAGCCGCACACTCTCGGAGATGCGACTCCAGCGATTGGCGACGCTCGCTCGGCAACTCACCATCGAAGTAGGCAGACAACAGCTCGCGCGCCTCTTGGCAATCCATATCAACCCTTCTAACCAAGATCAGTCAAATGTACTCGCAGCGTTTTACGCCCATGACTCAATTGTGAACTTACGCCGCACTCGCAACATTTTTGGCCGAGGACAGCCCGAAGTTAAGGTAGGGAGCAAACCGTATGCCCGTGGGCAGCAGCGACATGGCAGCGACTCCGTACAAAAATAATTCGCGAAACTCGACATCCGGCCAAGAAGAAAACGCTCGCGATTTGCATCTAACGACAAGAAGCGGCGGCGGGAGTTCCCTCCGCCGCCCTGATCGCACATTTTCTACCAGTTTACCAAATCGCGAAAGTGGAGGATCAACCAATGCGCCAACGAAATCTGTTTTTTGCCGCAACCGCCGCAGCACTGCTTGCCGTGGGACTTTATGGCTGTAGCTCTTCCTCAGCTCCAACACCTGCTTCATCAAGCCCATCGCAGCCCGCCGCCGGTGGCGAAATGGATCATGGGAGTCACGCCGGCCACGACGAATCACAACATAATCATGCAGAGCACGCGGGCCATGAGCATGGTGACCAGGCTGCCAGCGAACAGAGTCCCATGGCGAAGATGATGGAAACGCTGGCGAAGTTGCCAGAAGCCGATCGCGCTTCGGCCGAGAAACAACACTTCTGCCCAGTCAGCGGTGAGATGTTGGGCACCATGGGTTTGCCGATTAAAGTAGAAAGCAACGGTCAGAGTGCCTGGATCTGCTGCGATGGATGCAAAGATAAGTTTATGGGCGATCCTGCGACGTATCTGGCCAAGGTGAACAAGGAGTGAATCCAGCAGCATGAGTGATCTCATCAGTTTCGCAAATTGCATCGACGAGATACTCGCCGATTCCAGTCGTCAGCGTCACTGGTCGGCCGAAGAAGCCGAGCAATACATGGCTCGGTTCTCCAGCCGGCGCGAGCAGTTTGAAGAACTTGCCGCGCGTCTGATCTCTACGATCATTCGACCTCGGGTCGAGACACTAGCCGGGTACTTCGCCAACACAACTCCGGCGCGCGACGACGCGGCCTCACGGTGCAGTTACTGGTTCGGATACTGCGAACGATTTCCCGTCAGCACACAGCTAGAGTTTGCGGTCGAGCACGACGCTCGTTTCGAGAAGCTGTTGCTTCGCTACCACGTTCACATGATGCCCGTCTTTATTAAGCTGACCGAGCACGACAGTTTGGCCCTGCCGTTGGATTCGGTAGGCGATGAAGTGGTCGCGAGTTGGATCGAAGAGCGGCTGTTGGAGTTCCTGGACGATTACCTTCGCATCGACCGGGGCGACGCGGACTTCGAAGAGGATGCGGCCACCGATCCTGTCTGTGGCATGCGGATCAACCGGTCTGCCGCGGCGGCGAGTGCGTCTTATCTGGGCCATCCCTATTACTTTTGTTCCACGATATGTCAGCAGCAGTTTGACGCCGATCCCAAGCAATTCGTTCAACTTAGGAATTCCTGACGAGTCACCAGATCGATGAATCGAATGCCATTGAAGATCGGTGTGATGGGTGGTGCCGGCAGCGACATCCCCCAACAGCATATCGATGCGGCGACGCGCTTGGGCCAATCGATTGCCGAATCCAATTGCATCACGATCACGGGCGCGTGTCCCGGCTTGCCACTCGCTGCGGCGCGTGGAGCGAAGGAGCGCGGTGGCACCGTGATTGGGATCTCGCCGGCCCTGAGCCTGGATGAGCATGCCTATAAATACGCTTCACCGACGCTCGGCCACGACGTTTTGGTCTTTACAGGCAGTGGCCTCATGGGCCGCGAGGTGGTTAACATTCGTAGCTCCGACATCGTTGTTATTGTCGGTGGCAGCAGCGGCACGTTGGGTGAACTAGCAATTGCTTATGACGAAGGAAAGCTGATCGGCGTGTTGACGGGCACGGGCGGGATCAGCGACATGGTCCGCGATATTCTCGCCACTTGCAATAAGGAGACAGGCTCGCGCGTTCTCTACGACGACAAACCTGATCGGTTGGTCGAACGGCTATTGGAGATCTACCGCACCGAGCACTATCGCCAACCGTCTGTATTTTGTCGTGGAACAAGCGACCCGTCGCCAATGGCGGTCGAAGGCAGCCAGCAGGATGTTGTATGTCGGATGTGGGTTGCACCGGGTGCGGCCGCCGCGCGACGTATCAGAGACGATCAGCGTTATGTGTTTTGTTCGTTGGAGTGCGCCGAGCGATTCGACCGAGATCCGCACAGCTTCTTATCACAGGAATCGCAGCCGTGAACCAGACTCCAACTGTGCAGTTTCTCGGAGGTGCAGGAACGGTTACAGGGTCGAAGTATTTGATCCGAGCACACGGTCGGCAGGTCCTGCTTGACTGTGGGCTATTTCAAGGCTTGCGGCAGTTGCGCGATCGCAATTGGCACGAACCGCTGTTCAAACCCGCCGACATTGACGCCGTAATTCTCAGCCACGCTCACATCGACCATTGCGGTTATCTGCCGCGACTGGTGCGAGGTGGCTTTAACGGCCCTATCTATTGCACCGGCGGAACACAGTCGCTTCTACAGATTGTCCTGCCGGATTCCGCACACATCCAAGAGGAAGATGCCGCGTACGCGAATCGCAAAGGATTCTCGAAACATCATCCTGCCGAGCCACTCTATACCGGGAGGGATGCTACGGACAGTCTCAAGCTCGTGAAGGCGCAATATTACGGGGAAGCTTTTGAGGTCGGGAAGGAGATTGCCGTCACGCTACGTCGCGCGGGGCACATCCTGGGTTCGGCCACGGTCGAGGTGAGAATTGGCGAAAGTCAGCCGATCACGTTAGTATTCTCCGGCGATCTCGGGCGTTGGGGACGCCCCATGCTACGTGACCCCGAACTGGTTCCCTTTGCGGATGTGCTGCTGGTTGAATCGACCTACGGCAACCGGACTCATCCAGCGAATGATGCGAATGGCGATCTGGCGCGAGTCATCAACGATGCGGTTGATCGCGGAGGAGCTTTGTTGATCCCGGCGTTTGCTGTGGGTCGGACACAAGAGTTGATTTGGCGGATACGCGAGCTGGAAGAGGCGGGCAAGATTCCGCGACTACCGGTATACATTGACAGCCCCATGGCAACCGATGTCACCGATATCTTTTGTCAGCACCCGGAAGACCACGACATTGACATGAAACTGCTGATGGACGAGCAGCGATGTCCGTTGTGCTGCAAGCCATACGAGTTCACCCGAACGCCGCAAGAGTCGAAAGCGTTGAATGACAAGCAGGGTCCAATGATCATTATCGCCGCCAGCGGCATGGCGACGGGAGGGCGTATCGTGCATCATCTCAAGCGGCGTTTGCCGGATGCCAAGACGACCGTGCTGTTGGTCGGCTTTCAAGCAATCGGAACGCGTGGCCGATCTTTGCAGGAAGGGGCCGAGTTCCTTCGGATGCATGGCCGGGAAGTTCCCGTGAAGGCCCATGTGGAAACACTCGACGGACTGTCGGCACATGCGGATCGAACCGAGTTAGATCGTTGGCTCGACGGATTCCAACGCCCACCGAAGCAGACGTTCGTGGTTCACGGCGAACCCTCGGTATCAGCGGCGTTTGCCGAATCCATGCGCCTCGAAAGGAAGTGGAATGCAAGCTGTGCGGAGGATGGCAAGCAAGTGACACTGGTGCAGGGCTAAGGAGTATACGCTAGAAGACTCGGTCAGCGCGTCATCCGAGTTGTGAGCAATACTTTCACGTAGAAGGAGATCCCATGAGCCAACTTCAGATCCTATCCTTACTTTTCGGTGCGACCGTCCTTCTCGCTTCGAACGCACCTGCGAGCGACTTCTCGTCCGCGACCATGGACCCATCGCAGCTCGCGGTTGCAGCACGCTCAGTCAATACCGAATCCCCAGTACAGTTGGTTGTCGGCCGTCGCTGGCATAGGTCGGGCTCGGGTTACACGTTGCAGCGTCGCCGCTACAGCGGCGAAAGCGCGAGATACCCAAGCTATCCGCGCCCGTACAATGACTTCCGACCGTATAACCGACTGATCACGCCGTCCAACCTGTATCGACCCTACGCACACGCGCCCTACTACGACTACTTTTACGGGCCGTAGTTCGGATGCAACTCAGTGGCATGGGGTCGCACACTACTCAGTCCCGTCGAGCTAACGACTTCGACATCGTTGATGACTCGCACGATCTTCTCAATGTCGCGAAACAGCAGATCAAGGGACTGTTTCAGGGCAAACGTTGGTACATGGCCATCGAGGATGAGAGTCCCTCCGTCGAAGCGCCATGTCACATCATTCAGGTAGTAGGCAAACTTGCATTCAGCGAGCCGGCCGCGAACGTAATTGTCTACGTCTGGCATTCCCTCGCCGACTGCGGCGAGGTCTTCTCGACGGAGGAGAGTTGTCGTGATGCCGGTTGATCGAGTGTCGCTAACGCTGCTCATGGTGTCCTCTGTCCTCCTTTGTTTGCGGCAATCGCGCCGCACGGAGTGTGGTGTGTGTCTACCGAAACGTTGTTGTTGCTGAGCGCTTGGTGGATAGCTTCGAGCAGTACTTCTTTGTTCAATCCCTTCACCAAATAGCATGCCGCGCCCAATGCGTGACTGCGCGATCGATAGCTGGGGCGGTCATATTCCGAATGCATCAAGACTGGTAATCCAGGATGTTCTTGCCTGATTCGGACTAGCACGTCCAAGCCGCTGCCATCGGGCATGTTGATGTCCATCAGTACTGCGTCCAAATCCAGTCGGCTGGCCATTCGTATCGCTTGCTGGCAGGTGGCTGCTTCGATCACATCGATACCTTCGCGCATCAGCAGCAGCTTCAGGCTCTCACGTACTTGCGAACTGTCATCGGCGATCAGCAGCTTGACAGACATCTTTTGCTGTTAGGCGACAGCCAGAGAAGACCCTTGTCCAGGCGAAACAGGGTACTCGTTGCTGTTGCCATCCTCTTCTTCTTTAAGCCGTTGGAATACTTCTTCACGGTAGATGGCTACGTCATCCGGTGCGAGGAAGCCGAGTTTAACTCGACCGCCCTGCACGCTGATGATGACCAACTCGACATTGTCACCGATCACAATCCGTTCACCTCGTTTTCGGCTAAGAACCAACATCTGTTTTCCTCCTGAAGATGCTTTTGGGCTCAACTCGCCAAGTTACAGTCGTTACCGCACGATCTCCAGATCGACGGTCTTGCCGCAGCAAGGGGACTTGATCGAACAGCAATAGGCCCGTTTGATGCAGCAACTCGGCTTTGACGCGTCGCGATCTGCCGCAAAGGCTACTAGTTCTGTTTGGGTCAATTCCTTGTCAACGAAGTTGGCCGTTGCCTCCTTGCCACAGCAGGTGGCCTTGACGCTGCAACAGTAGGCCCGCTTTGCGCAGCAGGTTGGCTTTGCCGCACCGTCCTTGGCGGCCGGTTCTTCTGCGGCTGTCAGCGCCACCACTTCGACAAGCAGCGTTTTCCCACAGCATGGCAACTTGATCGTGCAGCAGTAGGCTCGTTTGTCGCAGCAGGTAGGCTTTGCTGCTTCGTCCTCAACGAACGTTAACGGAATGATCTCCTCCTCGACGACTTTGTCGTTGTCGCAACACCGTGCTTTGATCGAGCAGCAATAGGCGCGCTTCGCGCAACACGTCGGCTTCGAGACTGGTTCGTCGGCGGCAAAAGCAACCGTGGTCAGAAATGCACCAAACACAAACAGAGCAAGTCTTTTCATTGACATGGAGAAACTCCTTACAAGGTGAGTGGTAGGAAAGTGAAACTGCCTAGTCGCCAACTTCCAAAGCGTTGACGAGTGCGCCGACTCCTTCAATCTTGAGCACGATCTCCTGTGCGACTTGCTTGAGATGGAACGAGGGAACAGTGCCACGCAGCACCAACATGCCCTCATGGAATTCGCAGGAGACGCCGCGTAAAGCTGCATAGTGAGTCGCCTGCAAACGCCGCCCGGCCTCGTCGGCAACCTTGGACTTCACCGCAGCTTTTGTTGGCTCGAAATCGTTGCGCTGGCGAGTATCTTTCCTTGACTGTTCAATGGCTTTAATGTTGCTCATGACCCTGGGCTCATCGTGCGGACAAGCCGCGTGTGCTCATCTGATCGTCGATGTCACGGCGAGTCGCCGGCAATAGCGACTCTGCTTGATTCAAGAACCCCTCAGTAATCAACTCCGGAATCTCGACACTGAGCGCGCTCCACAGCGAATCCAGCCGAATTGGTTTGCGAAACCAAGCGACGACTGGTGTTGTGTTCAAGGATGCACTCTGTGGTCCGGCCTCATCCGCGATCATCAACACGGGTATGGTCGCCAGATGGAACTCATCACGCATGGCGGCAACGACTCCTTCAGCTCCTCCCCACGGCAGATCGTGGTCCAGGATCAATGCATGCGGTGGAAATTGATGTAGCAGTTCCAGGCATCGCAGGCCGTCACCAGCAACCTCAACACCAAAGCCTCGCTTCCAGAAGAAGTCACCGTAATCTTCAGCAAGAGATTCGTCCGATTCGGCAATGATCAGTCGCGGTTTCATCGGTGGTCCTGTTGTACGGTGGTGACCAATTCGTGCTAGGCAATTCGAGTCGAAGCTGACCTTCTTAGCGTCATCCATTCTCGCACACGACCCACGGGCTCAACATCGGGAGGCGCGCCAATCCACCCCTAGCAGAAACTGCTATTCTGGGTTCCGGGACGTGCCTGGGAACGACTTGCCCAAGTCACGAGTGTTAAGATGGGCATTGTCATTGTGGCCGGACAGCATTTTGGCGGGAGTTTGAAGAGTGAATGCCGAGCGCCCTAATCCCGACGACGTTCAACCGTTTAGACAGGAGCTTGAACCAAGCGCGCAACGCTATCGTCGGCTGATCGAGGCGGTGACCGACTATATGTTTACGGTCAGGGTCGAGAATGGCCGGCCGATCGAGACGATTCATGGAGCGAATTGTTTGGCGGTCACCGGCTACTCGCCCGAGGAGTTCGCAGCCAACCCCATGCTGTGGATTGCGATGGTGCCGGAGGAGGATCGACCCGCCGTCGAACAGCAGGCTGCCAACATCCTTTCCGGGCAAACTGCACCGCCGATCGAGCATCGCATTCGCCGAAAGGATGGCGTCGTCCGCTGGGTCCTAAACACATCCGTCGCTCGTCATGACGCCCAAGGCAGATTGGTCGCCTACGATGGCTTGCTTCGCGACGTCACCGACCGCCGAGAAGCCGAAATGGCACGGCAACAACTCAACGAAACGCTTGAACGGCGTGTGGCGGATCGCACTGTGGAATTGGAAGCGGCCAACCGGACTCTTCGGCAGACGCAGTTCACGATCGATCATAGCCAGGACGCCGTGTTTTGGATCAGACCGGACGGTCGACTGTTCTTCGTCAACGATATGGCGTGCGAAATGTCTGGATATCCGCGTCATGAGTTGCTGCGGCTCGCGGTCACCGATCTTGACCCGGACCTGTCTTCTGCTGAATGGGGTCAACTGTGGCAGCGAGCAAGATCGCGGAGATCGCTACTGATGCAGCGGCGTTGTCGCACCAAGAGTGGTGACTGCGTTCCCGTCGAAGTCTTTGGCGGCTACTTTGAGTTCGCGAGCGATGAATTCATGTGCGCATTCGTTCGCGACACCAGCGAGCGGAATCAAATCGAACAGCGATTGCGAGCGATCCTCGATACGGCAGCGGACGCGATTATCACCATCGATACACGAGGGATTATCCAAGCCGTCAATTCCGCCACCGAACAGATGTTTGGCTACGAGCAGAACGACTTGATTGGACAAAACGTTCGCATTTTGATGCCTTCCCCTTACCGCGAGGAGCACGACGGCTACATCGCTCGCTATGTCGCGACCGGTGAGACGAGAATCATCTGCTTTGGTCGAGAAGTCGTGGGCCAGCGTAAGGACGGATCAACATTCCCCGTCGATCTGGCCGTGAGCGAAGTCAAAGATTTGGGGCTGTTTACGGGCATCATTCGCGACTTGACGGACCGCAAACGATTGCAGAAGCAAGTGCTAGATATCGCCGTCCAGGAGCAAACTCGCATCGGACAGGATTTACACGACGGCGTGGGACAAGAACTGACGGCCTTGAATTACATGACACAGAGTTTGCTCGCTTCGCTGCCTGACAAATCACAGCCCGCCGCTCAACTGGCCCAGAAAGTAACCGACGGTATCAAGAACACGCAACAACTGTTACGCAAGATCATCGAAGGTTTCATGCCAGTCGATGTCGACCCGGAAGGACTACGCGCCGCGCTGGAGGATCTTGTCGCTCGTCTGAACGAGACGCATTCAGTAACGATATCGCTCACTTGCCGCGGTGCGACGCACCTAAAGGACAATGCGACCGCAACCAGCTTGTTTCGCATCGCTCAGGAATCAGTCAATAATGCATTAAAGCACTCCCAGGGTGACCGGATCGAAATCACGCTGTCCGCCATTCCCAACAGCGTGATCCTCGAAATTCAAGACAACGGTGTGGGGATCGACGCGACGCCACGCGAGGCGGAGGGCATGGGGCTGGGGATTATGCAGTATCGAGCGAGCGTGATTGGGGCGACACTTGGCGTGGCAGCACGTCCGGAAGGCGGAACCGTCGTGCGTTGCGAGTTCCGCACGGCAAGTGGTTAGAGACGCGGCTATTCTGCGTGCAACTGGTGTTTTCTTGTCCGCCAATACCAAGATTCCGTGAAGGATTCACACGCCCACGCATCTAACGAAGTGAAGAGTCAATGCCCGCGAAAAGGCGATGTTCGCCATAGGGATTGCAGCGACGGAGGAAATCATGGCCTTCGACGTAGCGCTCGACTTGCGAATGCGAAGACCCAAGCCTACGTCGCGACGATGGTCACTAAGTTAGGTCCGATGATGAGTACATCAATCGCCAAAATCCTGATCGTCGACGACCACCCGATGGTCCGCGAAGGCTTGGCGGGGCGCATTGCGAGCGAGCCAGACCTGGAGGTCTGTGGAGAAGCTGTCGACGTGGATGATGCGCTCCAGCAAACGAAAGAGCTTCTTCCAGACTTGATCATCGTCGACATCTCGCTCAAGACCAGTCATGGCATCGACCTGATCAAGCAACTCAAATCCAGCGGTCGCGGTGCTCATCTCAAAGTACTGGTCCACACCATGTATACCGAGTCGCTGTATGCGGATCGCGCCTTACAGGCTGGTGCCGACGGCTACATCACGAAACAAGAAGCACCGGAGCAGGTTATTCTAGCCATTCGCGAAATTCTTCGTGGCAACATCTACCTCAGCACAGAAATGAGCCAGCGTGTCTTGAGCCGCGCGGTGGGCCGTGGCAACGAGAACGCCGCACCGACCGCGGAGAAGCTTTCCGATCGTGAACTGGAGATCTTCCGTCTGATCGGTGAAGGCCTCACGACGGGGCAGATCGCCAGTCGCTTGCACCTCAGCACCCACACCATTCACACGCATCGCGAGAACATCAAACACAAGCTGGAGCTGCACAACGCCGCCGAACTCAACCGCGCCGCAGTTCGATGGGTTTTGGAAAACGGATAAGACATTCAGCCAGTAGGAGCGAGAGACGGTTAGGTTGTGCGCGAGAGGTGTCCCCTGAAGTATTTACCATCAAGTGGAGCCCGAATCATGAACACGCAATGGCGAGGACGAACCAAACTTCTGGTCAGCGTACTTGGAATCGTAACACTGTCGATGCCCACGCTGGACATCGCGTCGGGTGCGGTTAATCGTTTCTATCCGGGACGAAGTTCCAATCCGGGCATATGGGGATGGCAGCGCCCAAGCCTGGGCTACTATTACAACCGCGCGAATGAGAAACAGACCTTCCGCAGTTATTCGTACACGCCGGCGCGCTTTCACGAGGGCGACAAGGTCGTGGTGACTGCCGACCAGGCGAGCCTTAAGAGTGGTCACAGAACGATCGGCGTCGCCAAGAAAGGTCAGAAGCTCGTCGTGCAAAGAGTTGAAGGTCCGTGGCTGCGAACGAAAATCGAGGTTGACGGAAAGACGATTAGTGGCTGGGTTTGGAACCAGCACGTCGCGCTCGACAAAGGCCTCGACGCCGCAGTGCCAGCCTCGGCTGAGGCCGTTGCACCGGCACGAAGCGAAGACCGCTCAGACGCATACATACGTCCGTATCGAACCAATCGCAGATACCGCAGATGATGGCCAATCTGTATTGGTCGTCAAAAACTATACCGCATGACTGTCTCGATGCGAACCGCTTCGCCATCGGACAAGCCGACGTATTTGGTCTCCCACCTACTTACTTCCAACCCGACGTCGAACATCGATGTTACGTCCCAGATGAGGTTGGCGAAAAAGAACTGGTTGAGCGACCTACGGCCTGAAGAAAGATCGCTGTTGTAGGGGTCGTCGATTCCGAAGCCGACGTGACTGTGAAGTTGATCGTGCCAGTACAACCAAACTTCGCCCCAGCCGCCGATCGAGCGAATGCCTTCCCGTTTGACTGGATCGATGCCCTGGTTGATGCCGGCCAGATAAGTCCCCAGAACGTCGCCGACAAAGAACTCGCCCTGAAAACCGATGCGGTCTGTTAGCGAGGCCCGCACGTCTACATTGAACGACCAACTCAGAAAACGTGCGTCGTCCTGTAAGGGCGGCGTGCGAAAGTCAACACCCTCCTCGCCAATGTGGCTGGAAGCGCCGATCTCAAAACGTGGCTCTGTATCGCACGATCGCTCACTCGAATACGCGATCCGACCCTCGACCGTCGGCCATCCGGCATCCTCACCGCCCAACAACGGGTTGTCGACAAAGTCGGTCACAATGGAACGGTTCAGCGAACTCTGTAGTGTGAGCTGTCTGCCGCCCGCGAGGTGTAAGTACCGTTCGACGCGAGCCTGCGCTCGCCGATATCCTGGATTACCTGCGGCCCATCCGACGGTGTAGTTGAGCACATTGGGATTCAGCGGCGAGATCACATCCCATGTTTGGCCACCAACGAACCGCCAATCGTCCGTCTTGAATTCGCCGTAGGCGTGTCGCAGCAACATCGCCGTGCGATTCTCCGTCACGCCCTGACCGTGGAAGTCTATTCGCACTTTTCCGCCGCTTTGAGCCCCAAGAATCACGGGTCCCGTGAAGTCCAATCCCAATCGCGTTGCCCGCGCGTTGATGCTGAATGAAGGCTCACCCTGATTGTCCGGTGACTCGACGTACAGCACAAACGGCCCAGTCGCTGTCCGCGACGTATCAAACGCCATGTTCAACCAGCCGATCCCATACGGCACGATGCGGTACTCGCCTTTGCGCCACGCTAACTCCTCAAAAGGAGGCGCTGCCGGCCATTCGCCGTCGTGAGCATCTTGCCAGGCGTCGACTGGCGGAAGCCGCTGCAACATTACGTCTGCCCATTCGGCCGCCGCCGGGCTCTGGGTAGCCTGCAACCGTGGCCTCTCTTGAAAGTCCTGAGCACCGGCCTCCGGTGGACGAACAACAACCGTCAACAAACAAAGCACGCTGGCTACGGCGACGTTGACAGGGCGATGTTGCACTGGAAAGCTGCGATCAACGGTATAAGCTTACGTTAGGCTAAACGCCAAGATGACGTATCTCACATAGTCGGCTCGACCTGTCGGCAGACTTGATGCAATTCACAAAGTCGTCCCATTCTCGTGCATCAATCGCGCGGCTCACACGTCTCGACGGCTCGTGCTTCACCGACTGCAATGTAGGTGAAACCCAAGAAGTACTCTTGTACGGTCGCCTCGTCCAGGTACTTCGCAATCGATTCCCAGGGATGTCGATCGGACAGGTCGAGCGTCACACCGAATGGTCGAAAGATTGGCAACAGCGCGGGATAGAGATACTTGAACGCGCTATTGGGCATCTTCAAGTCGGCGACGACCCATCGCCCTTCGGGCGATAACGCGTCTGCACTGCGGCGGATCACTTCGTCAAACTCGGGGACCAGTGTCAACGCGAATGTCGAGATGATCCCGTTGATGTTCTGTGGAAACTTGTAGCGTCCTGCGTCACACTGAACCAACTCGATGTTGTTCCAGCCCTCTCGCTCGATGCGCGTCCTGCCCTCAGCAAGCATGGCGTCCGTCATGTCCACGCCGACGATCTTGCCGTTCGCCCCGACTTTTTCTTCCAGCAAGCGGAAGTTGAGCCCCGTGCCGCAACCGATTTCCACAACGGTGTCACCGGGCCGCAAGCGAAGCGCCGCCACAGCCGTCTTGCGATACTTCCATTCCCTGAAACCCACCAAGTAGTAGAGGTTCGCCGTAAAATCGTATCGCTTCGCGCGGCGGCGATATAGGTCTAAAAGCTCGCTGTGCGAGAACATCAGGCACCTCCTAATTCCACTTCCGAGTTTCCATCGTCGTTAGATGCCCGCCGGGAGCTGTTTCTTCACGATTGGATCTAAAAGTGGAATCGAACGTGAAGAAAAGTCGGGCTCACCGCATCTAAACACCCAGTGAAGGCAAGAATACTGCCTGATTGAGAAGTGAGTCCGTCGTGACAGAGTGCATCTCAATTAGGCACGTTTATGAATTGGAGCGATGTTCGATGATGACGCCCGAAGAAACCTGGCTTGAGCAAGCTTTGGAGCACGAGCAGCGGACCATGCAGCGCCAGACGCTGCTCAAGAGACTGTGGAAGTTGCAGCAGTCGCGAGCGGATCATAACGAGCTGATGACTACGGCGGCTGATGAGGCCAACGGACGGTCGCTTTATACGGTCTCCAGTAGTCGTCGTGTTATAAGTCCGGCTGCAAGAAGCGACGAGGCTGCTGCACTCCGGGCTTGAAGTGAAGGTCATGTATTGCAAGACCAGTAGGGACAAGGCCATGTTGTTCCACCGAGTTCGAGAAGTCGAGTTTGTTGGCGGACCATTCGATGGCCACCGGCAAACGATTCGCCTGTCGAAAGAAGATTGCCAACAGGCCATCGTCATCCCGGTGAACGAGAACGCGTATCGCAGGTTGGCAGGATTGTCGCCAGTTCCCAATGCCGGCGCAAGCAGCTATGCCGTTTACGAACTACGAAAGCGCGACCGAGAATACTGTTACTATTTCACAGTCTCGAAGCCACCCAGCGAGTTTGAAAAGGAGAGTCAGCGAGTTTGAAGACGACAAGTTGCAAACCGGCTCAATGAATGATGCTTACAAACTACTACGCCAATACACACGTCCGAGCACGGATGCTTGAGTTTCTCGGCGGATCGTCGCTTGAGAACGCGACGAGCGTCTATATTACGGGGGAAGACTCATCGCCCGACGTGTGGTTCACCCCAAGACCTCTCGGTGACCTTTGGCGATGCCTCGACGAGGGGTTCGACGTGGGGCGATCGCTTTGGGACCGTAGATCGCTGGTCGCGCACCTGGACATCGAATACGTGAATTTTGATTTTCCGGCCGCGCCATACATCGACCCGGTTCGTGCGTTCGACCTCCAGCGCCCCGTCGTAGATGCGGTTCAGGAAGTATTACTCGCTTACGGTATCGCACCGCTCCACGTGCTCACTGGCCGAGGACATCATTTCGTTTGGCGAATCGATCGCCACTCCATCGCTTTCGAATCGCTGGCCAAGTTCGGGCGGCTTCCAGCATCACTGCGTGCCCGCAACGCTCAACCGCAGCCGCCCAATGGGGAGACGGTCGAGCCGAAACTGGGGGCCGCGTTCGCCGGTCTTGGTCAGGTGCTAGAGTACGTGGCCCACCGCGTTCTGCAGCGATCTGCCACCGAGTGTGAGATTCCTGTCATGTTCACGGCCGTCGAGGCGGGAGGCAATGGCCGCGGCCGCGAGGTGATTTCGATCGACCTGTCCGAGTATGGTGATCCGTTGCACACTCGTGGCATGCGTATTCCTTTTTCCGCTTATCTCAAGCCACAACAGCAGCGCTGGAAGCTGGGTGACGTGGTCGATCAGATTCCGCCGCTGTTTCTCATTCCACTGCACGAAATGGACGAACGGCAGGGGCTATTGGCCATGCGCGACATCGGGCAGGTCGTCGAGATTGCACAGCAGGCTTCGGTTCAAATCCCCGACCAGTCAGCAGGCAGTGAGAGTTTAGTGTCGGCCTACACCGCGTCACGGCTGGCCGACTGGCATGAGTTCTTCTATTCCCAGGAGCATGATCCCTGTGAGAGGTGGGCTGCGACTTACGACTGCACCCCTTTGGAGTCGCTCCCGGTGTGTGCTCGTGTGATCCTGGAGCAGCCCAACGAATTGCTGCTCAAACCGGCCGCGATCCAGCACATAGTACGGATTCTGCTTGCGGTTGGCTGGCACCCACGGCACATCGCCGGGTTGATTCGCTCCAAATACGAACGCGACTATGGTTGGGGCGATAAGTGGTTTCTCTACGATGCGAGCGCACGTGCTGATTTTTACACACGTCTTTTCGCTGGCCTGATCGCCACGGGCTTGGACGACTTGGTCGACTTGAATTGCCGGTCGTGTCAGGAAAAGCGATATTGCCCTGCGCACCAATGCGATAATAATCTGTCGGGATTCAAGTCGTTGCTGTTGGCAAGACGAACTGCTACCAGCCGATTTGGTCCGCTACATTCCGAAAGTGCCGTGTGAAAGAAGTGATGTCATGAGCGACTGGCCGATCGGACTTTCAACAGGTTGCTTTTATCAAACGAGCATTCTTGACTGCCTGGAGCCAATCCGCGCAGCGGGCTTCGGGATGATCGAGGTCTGCTCGTTTCCAGCTCATCTAGACTATCACGACTCCACAGCCGTCAAGCGGGCCGGCGCGCTGATCGCTGAATTGGACCTAGAACCGTATTCCTTCCATGCCCCTTTTGCGGAACACATTGACATCACATCGCTAGACGGTCAGGTTCGGGAGAGATCGCTCCTTGAGATCCTTCGAGCAGCCGAAGCCGCCGCTGAACTCGGCGTGCGCTACTTCGTTATCCATCCGGGGCCAGAGAACGATAACATTCCCGACGACCAGCGATTGCGACGGATGGAAAACGCTGCCGCCGCGTTAAATCAACTGTCGCAGCAATGCCGTCGACTCGGCATGGGCCTTGTGTTGGAAAATATGTTGCCTCATCTATTCTTCGGCCGCGCCCGAGACGTGCTCTGGATGCTCGGTGCGTTGGAAACGACTGAAGTGGGTATCTGTCTCGACACGGGCCACGCTCATCTTTCCGGCGATTTGCGGACGGTCGCCCACAAGCTTTCGGGCCACCTCTGGATGATCCATGCCAGCGACAACCACGGCCACCGCGACGATCACTTGCCACCGGGCGAAGGCGAGATTGCCTGGGACCCCTTGTCCGAGCAATTGTCGCGTCTGCACTTTCACGGTGCGTTCATTCTCGAAATCGCTGGGAACTCGGACAGCAACGCGCTCCTGCATCGTGCCCGCCGGTCCGCCCGGTTCCTGCGCGACGTGTCGCGTCGTATTCATTTGGCAAGACGGGATTAGAAAATCCCTAATGTGACCTCAATCGATCTTCCGTGCCAGCACGATTTCCACGGGCACCCACATGTACTCAACTTTCCAGTCCAGAACTTCGAAGCCTGACGATTCGAGCATGCGGTGGACGTAGATCGGGCGACAGTCCAATAGGTTGGGAAAGTGTTGATGAGTCCACTCCAAAGCATGCAGAATGAGCCCTTGACGACCTTCTTTGGACAACCCCACCGCGACAATGCGTCCGCCGGGACGCAACACGCGGCGACACGAGTCCAGCACGCTTGGAATCTCTGGAGTGTCAAACAGTTCGAGCGTGAAACTCATGAAGATGGCGTCCATGCTGCCAGTCGCATAAGGGAGTTCGATCGCGTCTCCACAGTGGAGTTCGACTTGCTCGGCCAAGCTTTCTCGTTGCAGGAGTTTCTCCGCCAGGGTTACCATGTTCTCAGATAGATCGATGCCAAAGATCTTTCCAGTTGGTCCGGCGGCTTTGGCCAGTTCCACCAGGCAATGTCCTGTGCCAAAACCGATCTCCAAAACTCTTTCTCCTGGGGCGACCGCTAACACTCTCAAGCCGGACTCGCGCATTGGTTGCTCGCTGCGCTCCGCCAACAAATCGTAAACATTGGCGATCTTGTTGTAGAACGCCCTCGTTTCACTTCGCGACTGAAGCACTCGCAACACGTCAGACTCATCTTGCGAAGCACTTTCCGAACTCATGAGACTGGTTCTCGGAGGGAGTGACGTGGCGGTTTCGAGTTTCTCAAATCACGCGTTTTTCGCATCCAGCCCAACGGGCCGTTCGCCAGATGAAGTGCATTCCAACCGATGGTAGAGCCCCACGCGTCTGAATCGCTTTGTGGCGTCACAAGCGCTCATCGAGCGATGACGTGGAATCGAGGGCGTTCTGATGCTTCCTCGCTGCCCCGTTCATCACCGTTCTCCCAGCCGAGTTCGACGAGGTACTGGCGCAGCAGGCGACGCGCTCGATTGAGTCGCGAGGCAACAGTTCCTTCGGACACATCCAAGGCAGATGCGATCTCGCGATACGAGAGATTCTCGACTTCCCGTAGCAAGAACATAGCGCGCAGATCGGGCTCTAATCGCTGCAGACTCCGGTCGAGCAACTCCGCATGTTCGGACTGTTGTGTGTTCCCTGCGAATCGATCGACGGGATCGTGCTCTAGCAGAATCAGACGATGGCGTCCGTTGCGACGGAGGTATTGTAAGCATTCGTTGACGGCGACGCGGTAAAGCCAAGTCGCGAGTTGCGACTGACCCGAGAATTGGCCGATCTTACGAAGTACCTGGAGAAACACCTGCTGTGTTACGTCATCAGCCTCCTGAAGTCCCACCATCCGGACTGCCAGCCGATAGATCCGTTCATGATGGAGTTCGTAGAGTCGCCGTTGTGCGTCGCGGTCCCCGCGTTGGCAACCAGAAACGAGCGCTGCGGGGGCATCGGCGTAGCACGACCCCTCCCCTCCATCAGCATATCCAGATGCTGAGAGGACCGGATTTTTTGGGGTAACTTGCGACATATCAGACATTAACTGCGTCCTCATGGCGAACGCCCAAACAATACACCAGGGCACATGCTGCATTCGATGTGCCAATCGCCAACGTCCACGGGCTCATCGCATGGCTGGCGAGGTGTTTAGGACGTGGTGGTCTGCGAAGATTGGACAACTCTGTCCAACAGTCTCAACCGCTGCGGTGCCATTCGGTTCATTTTGCATATCATGGCGCGCTACAATGGACAGAACAAGTGTGCGTATTAGCACGTCGGGGACAAAAAACGCACGCTGGTGAAAAGACGGGAGCCAAGTGACGTCTGAGGCTCGGCAGCAGCCGACGCATCTGGTTTCACGACGTCAGCCAATCCGACGCGCTTGGATGAACGGCACGCATTCACGCGCGTGAAGCAACCAACCCAATACCTCAGTAGGACAGCGACGAAAACCGAAACGCGCCGTGAACACTAGTGTGGCCTCGTCGCCAATCGGGCAACGCCTTTCGCCCGCCGTCCCAGGGGAAGCCTCGATCCAACTCGCGCATTTCCAGTTGTGCTTTTTCCCTGACCCTTCGGCCCTGTAATTTTTTCGCGTACCTGAGAAGAAACGGCAGAGTTGCCGCATCTATTGTTACTATCAGTGTGTCACTAGTTGCGGAACGTCGACTTTTGAGGAACGGATGTACCAGTTCCAACGTGCGCCGCAGACACACCATACCCGGAGGACACGCAAATGTCACATTGGAAAGCAAGTCAACTCTCTTTTTGTTGTTTGGCCGTGGCGATGATCGCCGCGTTGTCGCTAAACAGTGCAAACGCTCAACAACGGCCCCGCGACTCTGGTGCAAAGGCCCGCGGTGAGTTTGGGACCGGGTTCTGGACAAATCAACGAGCATCGCGAAGTATTCAGCATGCGCGCGACTACTCACGCGATTTATATCGTTATTCGCGTGACGCTACCGCCGTGTCACCGGAGGTCGCCAAGTCCGAGTCAGAAAACCTCGGCAAGAACATCGAGAGTGCCAAGAAGGAATTGGCCACCGTCGCAAAACAGTATGACGGTGACAAGGAAGTGCAAGCGGCATTGGAGACGATCAGCAAGCACCTCGCGAAAGCTGCCGAAGTACATGACCAGCTTCACCAGGAGTGCTGTAAGGACGCGCCGGATGGTGGCGTAACGATGGAATGCTGTAGTGACATCACAAAGGAACTCGACAAGGCCGCGGCCGAACACGCGGCGCTGATGCGCACACTCGAACAGCGGGCCAAATCCAACGAGGCCAAACCGGATAAGGAATAGTGTGAGTGTGTCCCGTGCGAGGCGCGTTGTGGTCAGACACCTCGGCCGAGCGCGCCTCGCCGCTGGACATAAAGTCGAACAATCGCAACTCGTTCAATCAAGTCCGCTACAAGACCGAGATTTTCTCGCTATCACACCCTATGAGTCAACCCTCCCAACGACGATTGTCCGGCGCGGCATGGATCGTAGTTCTGTGCTTGCTCCCCATACTGGTGTTTTACGTCCTGTTGACGTTCGGCATCGTGATCAGCCCGCTTGTCGTGCTGTTGATCATGATCCTCTGTTGCCTGGCGATGTCCCACATGATGATGGGGACAAGCGAGCAGGCAAGTTGTCATGGGTGTGCGGTCGAGCCAGAAGCTGATCGGGAAGTAGTGTTGCCAGACGGCCTGCAAATCGACGACTTGTTCCGCGTACGATCCACGGAAAACGTTGGCGGTGTACTCGCTTTGCACGGTGACTTGCTGCGGGACGCGGAAGAAGTGTCGGAGCAACTACGAGAGCGATTGAAGGGAACGGGTTTGAGTACTCTTCTACAGGAAGACGAACTTGAGCGAAGTCGTCTGCTCGTACTGCCGATTGAGCTGGAACAGGATGCGGGAAAAACTCGTCCGCCCTGGATCAATGGGGGTTTGTTTATCGCGACTTTGTTGACCACGACGTGGGCGGGCGCGTTGCACCAGGGTGTGAACCTGCTCGCGGAGCCGAGCAAATTCGCCGTCGGGCTGCCATACTCCTTGGGGCTGATGTTGATCTTGGGCGCACACGAACTGGGTCATTACTTCGCGGCCCGTGCGCACGGAATGAAAGTGACGCTACCCTACTTTATTCCGATTCCCTTCGCGCTGGGCACATTCGGCGCGTTCATTCGATTGAAATCGCCTTCAGCATCGCGTCGTGCTTTGTTCGATGTGGGAGTGGCGGGACCTTTGGCCGGCTTGGTGTTTGCCATTCCCGCACTCTGGGTTGGTTTGAAAATGTCTAGCGTCGTCGAAGGCGCCAGCGAACCCGGTGGAATGTTGATGCATCACGGCACCAGCGTCGGCTCGTCGGTGCTGCTGACTCTTATAGCCAAACTGTCGATGGGCGACGCGATTTCGTACGGACACATACTTGCATTGCATCCCCTCGCGTTCGCGGGTTGGTTGGGTCTGCTGGTGACGGCGCTCAATCTGCTGCCGATCGGCCAACTGGATGGCGGGCATATCGCAGACGCGATGTTCGGCCAGCGACGCAGCAGTGCCATTAGCACGGCCGCCTTACTGACACTCTTCTTCTTAGGCCTGTTCGTCTGGAGCGGTTTGCTCATGTGGGCCTTCATCGCGTACTTTATCGCCGGCAGGAAAGGGATTCCCCCGCTGAACGACATCACTCGCTTGGATACCGGTCGCTCGGCGATCGGTTGGTTCTCGTTTGCCTTGCTGTTCTTGATTCTGATCCCAGTTCCGCATGCCTTCTATCAGTCGTTGGGAATTCACTGCCCTTACCTGTAAGAAGTAACACTCCCTGTCGAGCAGCGGGACCGAGAGGAAGCGGTCTCGCTGTTTCGGCACTTCACTCGCCAGGTAACCGCCCACTTAGCTGCCAACGTGTCGCCCATCCGACGAGCGGCGGGATGATCAGCCATTGCAGCACGGGCGTCAGCCCGATCCCCAAAACCACTGGCATCGCAGCTGTGTACTCCCACGTCACTGAAACAGATGTGTTGTACCACTCACTGAAGACGGTATAACCGAGTCCGAATAGGACGAGAAAGAACACTCCTGGCGAACGTTTCTCTAGCATCCACACGCGAGATCGGAGCAGGATGCACGTCAACCAGAAACTGATTGTCAGAATCATGATGTCCCCGACTGTGCAGTGCAATCGCGTCCAGACGACGTACCACCAGCCCCGTGTGTGGTCCGTATACAGCGGCGATTGGGCGAACTCCCACACGCCGTTGAAGAGGCCACCCCACACGATCAAGTAAAGTTCGGGAAGTTCTCGGGCACGCTTCGCTAGACTCGTGAGCGTCGACGGCTTGGTAATTCGCGAGTGAGTCATTTAATTGCGGAATGTGAGCTAGTGGCTATGCCCATAGTGTCCGTCAGAGCCACTACCGCCGCTACCCATGGACTGGCATCCGGTTACTGCCACACTCGTTAAGGCAATCGCCACGATGATCCAGGTGATGATCCGTTTCATGATTCACTCCTTTTTGCGTTTACGAATTTGACATTCAACGAGCTTGTTTAACGAAAGATGGACGGTCCAAGCTCGTCCGCCTCGGTCACCTGCGGGGCGAGCATGATCTTGCGGCCTGTTAGCTTCTCAAGCTTGCCGCTCAAACCGACGATGGCTTGAGTTGCGTTGTCATGAGCCTGAGGTGCGTTGGAGCTCAAAGCATCTGCGGCAAGGTGCGACTTCTGCAACAGTTCGGCGGTCTCGAAATCGACTTCTTGCTGCCCCCACCAGGAGGCCCGTTCAAGGTGCTTGGCCGCTGCTCGTAGATCCTGACTCGATTGTTGCGACTCGGCTTGGTGTTGCAGCGTGTTGACCTGGCAGCAGCGATGAGCCGCCTTGATGCAGTGATGCCCCGCTAAGGCGTAGTGCGCCCGCATGAAGGCTGCATCAAGCGGCGAGGTGGCTCGCACGGCTCCTTGCTCGACAGCCTCCGCGAGTTCTTCCAGTTCGCGGATTGAAGCAGCTAACGGTTCATGGCCCTGTGGAGTTGCCCGCGCCGCTTCCAGCTTCAGGAACGCGGCACCGATTCGCAGATGATCTGCGGCCTGTCGAGCATCTGCTGCGGCAAGGCGGGCCCTGGCTTCTTCAAAGTGATGACAGGGCTCGTCGGTGAACGATGCCAAGATGGCAGAGTCGATCGAGATTTGTGTGGGTGGCAGCCTGTTGAGGTCGTCTTGTGCAACAACGGTCGCTTGGATGGCAACCGTGAGGCCGAGGGCGAAGAGCACGTTTGTTGTAATAGAGTGATTTGAGTGACGCATCGTCTGTTCCTCCGTGATTGCGGTGATGATCGGCGAAAACCGTCGCCGCGCCACATCCGTGTGGCGCGGGCGACGGTCACGGCAACCGATCCGTCAGTTGCCGCGGGGGCTGGAGATCTTCGCCAGGTAGGTTTGCGGATCTGCTTCCAACTTGCGAATGCAACCTTTGCAGCACAAGTACAGCGGCTGATCACCGACCAGCATCTTGATGGGCGTTCCGTGGCTTCCCAGCTTGGTACCCATCACTGGACAAACCTGTTGGCGTGCGACTCCCGCACGATCTCCTTCAGTCAATTGAGCGACCGACACGTTCAATTTCGCCAAGGCGAAGGTCTGCGTGAAGTGCGCCGTGCGTTCGCTGGTTGCCGGAAGGTTTTCCAAGTGCATCGTGACTTGCATGTCACCGTCGGGAATGTTGCTCACGTCGGCGAAGACGGCGAGATAGTCGTGGTCACCTTGGCTTGCTCCAGCGACGTACTTCGCCGGGAAACGATACACTTTGTCATTGCCACGAATTTGCAGCGACGCTTCGCCCGTGATGCCTCGCGCGCTGAGATGATTGTGCGCGTGGTCGTAAAGATAGATGCGAGTTTCCTTCGGCTGGTAGACGATTTCCAGACAAAGATCCTTCGTCTTGGCGACCTGTCCGCCGTGATGGCCTGCGGCTTGTGCACCCTGGGCGTGATTGTGTCCGTCGGCGTGATTGTGCCCTTCATCCGCCCAAGCGTAAGAGGCGGCCATGCCGAGAGTGAGGCTGAAGGCAAACAAGACGATGCTGGAACGACGTGTGGTTGGTTGAGATAACATGTTAAATCTCCTCGTGTGTTGTCCGCCGAGTGGCAGACGAGTGACTGTTGATAAGCGTTTTTTTGCGCAAAATCGCACCAATGGTCTCGCAGTTATGCCGCGACAAGCTTGGCAGATTTGCCCGGCGCGCTGTTCGGCTCACGTTTGTCTGCGATCAGTTGAATGATGGTCTCCGAAAGTCCCAGAAGATCGCCGCCGTAGTCCAGCAACTCCTCCACTTTCAGGAATCTCGCCATGCCCTTCTCGTAGGACGAAGATTGAGGCTGATAGAGCCAGACACGGACATCGGGATCGACGAAACGGAGTTTCCCAGCCAGCAGCCAGCCGCTTTGGTCCGGCAGGTCCAAGTTGGACACGATCAACGTTGGCTGGTAAGTCGCACAGTGTCGTATCGCCTCGCCCGCAGTCTTGGCTCGGACGACTCGCAATCCCGATTCCGCCAGATCCGTCGCCAGCCGCGCGAAGACTTCATCTCGCGGCTCGGCGACAACTGCAGTTGGCTGAGTGACCTCATTCTCGCGATCTGCTTCCTGTGCCGTCAGTTCCAACAGGCGATCGGCCCGCTCTAGCAAGTTCGTTTCGCCACACGCGACGGTCGTGGTTTCACCGTCAGCGGCTTCGAAGACAACGAACTGGCCTCGGCAGTGGCCACAAGCGACCTCACGGCCAACAGCCTCACTGGCAAGCTCGATAGGTCGTCCACAAATCGGGCAGTCTTCCACGATATGAGTAAGTTGCATCATCATAGTTCTCTCCTTCTGACATGCCGCACAGGCGGCATTGATACGCAGGTTCAATCCAAAGAAGTCTGTTACGTACCGTCACGAACGGTTTCGAGGCGCGGCCTCAAGTGGTAACAGGCAGACGGAGGCAGCGTGCCTCGTGTGGACGAAGGAGAGATTACAGCGTGAAGCGGCAGAGCAAGACGCAACGATCTGCGCCGCCCAAAGATCTTGTTGCCGTGGCGTTAGGAAGCTTCGCAGTCAGCGAAAGCTTGGAGTCGCTGGCAGCGGGGCTGGTGAGAGCTGCTTGGACCAGTTCGCTCCGGTCTGGGATTTCACTCGTGGCCGGCGGTTCCGCGGTGGTTGGGTCGTCTTGCACGCACGAGCCCGCCGGGCAATGGCAAGGTTTCGCCTCGGTATCTTGCTTGTCGCCGCAACAGGAAGTTGTCGCGGTGTCTACGTTTGAGCAACACGAAGACTCATTCTGGAAGCAGCACGACATTCCGGTATCATCAGCGTGACGCATCTCCGAGCTTGATCCCTGCCGGCAGCAGCAATTTGCCGCGAACGACTGCTGCAGCGGTACAAGCACCGCTGCCAGCAGTAGCAGAGTCTTCGAGATGTAGCGACGCGAGGAAGTCATGATCCGTTCTGCATTCCTTGAATGGTTTGCCTTTCGCATTCCGTTTCAGTCCTTCGTATCGGTGTTGGCAGGGTGAGACATTAATCAATTCATCGAGAAAAAGTTGCCCGCCACGCCTTAATGAAGGTACGTTTACCGCCACCTGCGAGTTCACGTCAAGTGCTGTTTCTTTTTTGCAGAAATTAATTTATCGGCAAGAAGAAACGGCCCCGTTCGAGCATCTAAATACTCTCAGGCTTCGATGAACTGGAGCACCGGAACAGACCAAATCGCTGAGCGGTAGTTCGCAGCGACGATGAACGGCCAAGTGTCAACAGTGGCCCAGGATCGATTTCAGCTAATAGGGAGTTGCGAGATGTCACGTCGTGTTTTTAAATCGAGTGATTTTAGAGTACGGCAGATTTGCCGTGCTGCAATTGCGATCGCGTATGTCACTAGCCTGTGTAGTCCGGCGCTGGCTGGTCGTGGGAACTTTCGAAATAGTGCGGTCGGCGGCGTTTCGATCGACGTCGATGGCGTCGTCGGACCGCCCAGCGTTAGCGGACGCCGCCTTTTGCTGGAACATCTGCGCAAAGAAGTGAAGGCGCCCGCCGGTGCTCTCGTCGCCCCTGTCGAGTTGCGCATGGTTTCGTTGCGGGCTCTAGAAGCCGCATGCCAAGACGCATTGAAAAACGATTCGGGCCAGTTGGCGGATGAAGTAAAGTTTCTGGCCGGAATTCAACGTATTCAGTACGTGTTCGTTTATCCCGAGGAGAATGACGTCGTTCTGGCCGGGCCAGGCGAAGGCTGGCGAGTTGCTGACGATGCAACGGTCGTTGGAATCACCACGGGTCGACCCGTGTTGCAGCTGGACGATTTCCTGGTCGCCATGCGAACTGTTCATGAAGCACGTCGCGGTGGCATCAGCGTTTCCATCGATCCGACTGCTGAAGGGCATCGCAACTTGCAAGCATTGTTTGACTCGCAACGCGGTCGCCCGTTGCGTCCAACACCGCAATTCGAGGCCGCTGTGAAGCAAGCTTTCGGCCCGCAAATAGTGAAGTTGACCGGAGTGCCCGAGACAAGCCGCTTTGCTCGCGTCCTGGTCGCAGCGGACTATCGAATGAAGCGACTGGCTATGAATCTCGAAAAGTCTCCGATTCGCGGATTCAGCAGCTATCTTGAAATGATCAAGTCAAGTCGTGTATCTGGCGATGTGAATCCACGTTGGTGGATGGCGTGCAATTATGAACCCATGGCCGCAAGTGAAGATAAACTAGCCTGGGAACTCCGTGGTCCTGGGGTGAAGGTCATGACGGAAGACGAGTTCGTCACCGAAGATGGCAGTGTCGCCGCAACCGGTCGCACAAGCGTCCACGCGAAGCGGTGGGCCGATAACATGACGGATAAATACGACGAGTTGTCGACTGTCGATCCTGTCTTTGGTGAACTTCGCAATTTGATGGACATGTGCGTTGTTGCGGCGCTGATCGAGAAAGAGCGGCTCTTCGCAGTTGCTGGCGTTAGTTTGCCATTGCTGAGCAGCGAGTCGTCGGACCTCGCGCTGAAAAAGTGGAATGCCGCAAAAAAGATCTCACCCGAAGTCAGCTTTCTTAGAACTCGCAACTCAGTAATCGTGACGGCATCGGGCGGTGTGCAAATCGAGTCGTGGCAAGTTGCCAGTCGCACTGACGTCGACTCAAACGTGAGCGTCGTTCGTAAGCGAGCAATCCCGGTGAACAAGTCACTGTGGTGGCAATAGTGCAGCTGCAAGAGTGGCAGTTCATGATCGCATCGTGAACTCTGTGCGAGCGTTTCGCTTGAGATGGACGATGTGGATGCCTGGGTGCGGCACAACGTTCCGGAATCAATCCGTGACGCCTCATAACGTGTTCCGCGACAACGCCAGAAGATTGCCTTGGCGGTGGAGCACCGCTGCAAGCAATAGCAGAGTCTTCGAGAGGCGGTGACGCGAGGGAGTAATGATTCGTTTCGGGATCTCTGCGCGAATCGCGATTCGTATCGTGTTTCTGTCCTTTGTAGTGCTGTCGGCAGCATGGGGCACGAGCCAAACCGTTTTGAGGAAGTTGCTTGGATATGACACAAAAAGCTACGCCTGCTTCCAGTTGAGAATTCACGTTATCCGCGATTTATTCTTCTAGAGAAATAAAGATATTCAGGTGAAGAAACGTACAAGTGCGAGCATCTAACAACGGCGGAAGTGCGGTTCTGCACATAAGACAAAAGATCGGAGTCAGTGATGCCTGTTTCGGAGAGCGACGGAATCTTTACCGACGCCATAGGTCGCTTAGATCGAGCCGCTGAATTTGCGGCGATCGATAGCGAAGCATTGGAGAAGTTGAAGCATCCCAAGGCTATACTGGAGGTCTCAATTCCAGTTCGGATGGATGACGGGTCGCTTCGCGTATTCCGTGGTTATCGAGTCCGATACGACTGTACTCGCGGCCCGACGAAAGGCGGTATCCGCTTTCATCCTCAGGTCTCGCTGGGTGAAGTCAAAGCACTAGCCTTTTGGATGACGTGCAAGTGTGCGGTTGTCGGAATCCCGTTTGGAGGCGGCAAGGGAGGTGTGGTTGTCGATCCGAAGCAACTGTCACGCATGGAACTGGAACGACTGAGCCGCGGTTTCGTCGACGAGATGGCCGACTTCATCGGTCCCAACACCGACATTCCTGCCCCGGACGTCTATACGAATGCAATGATCATGGGCTGGATGATGGACGAATACGGAAAGATCCATCGTCAACGGACGCCCGCGATGATCACCGGCAAACCGATCCCTTTGGGTGGCAGCCTCGGTCGCGACGACGCGACGGGCCGCGGAGCGTATTACTGCATCAAGGAACTGGAGCGAATAAGAAATTGGAAGCCCGCTAACGTGCGTGTTGCCGTTCAAGGATTCGGTAACGCGGGCCAGCACGTGGCGAGACTACTGTATGACGATGGGTATCGCGTCGTCGCCACCAGCGATTCGCGCGGCGGTGTTTATCGCGAAGAAGGACTTGATATTCCGCGCGCGATCCAGTTGAAGAAAGAAGGCCAAGCGGTTGGAGCCGTGTACAGCAGCCGATCCGTTTGTGACTGTCTAAAATGCGGTAGCGCCGATTGTAACTGCTCGCGCCACGATTCCGCCACCGGCGAGGTGATCAGCAATGAGGCCTTACTGGAACTGGACGTGGACGTGCTGATCCCAGCCGCCTTGGAGAACCAGATCACGCAAGACAATGCGGATCGGGTCAAGGCACCGGTCATCATCGAGGTTGCCAACGGTCCCACCACGAGCCAAGCCGATGAGATTCTGACAGCGAAAGGAACCTTGGTCGTGCCGGATATCCTGGCCAACGCGGGCGGCGTGACGGTGAGCTACTTCGAGTGGGTCCAGAACCTCGCGGGTTATTACTGGACCGTAGAGGAAGTTCACGAGCGATTGCAAAAGATCATGGCCCGCGAGTTCAACGCGATCTACGAGTTCATGAACGATAAAGGCATCGATATGAGGACGGCAGCATATGCCCAAGCGCTCGATCGAATCAGCGAGGCCATCGAGGCCCAAGGTACGAGTGTCTACTTCGCAGCAGACCGAACCAATTCCAATCACTCAGCCGGCAAACCCGGTCACACAAGGAGCTACCCATGAACCGCATCACACCTTCCTCGTCACGTCAGCGCACTCTCCTTCTTGTCGCGTTGGCGATACCCGCGGTTCTCGTCATCGCAGCCTGTGGCGCCGCGCAACAAACCAGTCCTACCGACCAAGGGCAAACTACCACATCGCCCGGTTCGAACCATGACGAAACATCGCTGACGCATCAGCTACATGAGCTTCAATCGAAAGTCGCCAAGCTTGAAGCCGCATTAAAACAAAGTCACCAAGATACCTCGTCTCCGTCAACGCAAAACATGAATATGGGCTCGACAAACTCGGGTGCAGGCATGGCAGGGATGAACATGGGTGGCATGGGAATGGGCGGCATGTCTGGTCAAGGTATGTCCGCGATGGGGATGATGGGCGGCGGCATGAGCGGTATGGGCATGATGTCTGGTCAAGGCATGGGTAGTATGTCGGACCAAGGGACGTCGGGCATGGGTGGCATGTCTGGCATGGGCGGGATGAAAATGATGGCCAGCGGCATGGACATGATGGGCAAGATGCAAGGCATGGGCCAGATGCAAATGCCGTCGGCACTGCCTGGCTTCGCCGGCGCCTCGCACATTTATCATATTGGCTCCACGAGCTTCTTCCTCGACCATCCACAGCACATCAGCTTGACGACGGAACAACAGACGCAACTGAATGGCATTAAAGAAAAAGCACTTCTAGGCCAAGCCACTTTTGATCGTTGGATCTCGGAAGGGGAACAGGAACTGTGGGTGCTAACCAGCTCCGACGCCCCCAAAGCAGCCGAGATCGAAGCCAAGATCAGGGAAATTGAGAAACTGGGGGGCGACAAACGGATCGCCTACATTCGTGCCGTCGGCGAAGCCGCTGCGGTCCTTTCGGATCAACAGCGACAAACGCTTGTCGGTTTCATGGCACCGAATCACGCGTCGGATGCCGCGAACAGCCAGCACTGAGTCACAACAGACACTCTTCGACTGACAGGAAAGAATTCATCTCAAACGTGCTAGCGGGTATTAAGAAAAGGAGACGCGACATGGCAGCCTCGAAACCCAAATCAACCGAATTCAGTTGTCACTCGCCGGACGCTGGTGCAGTTTTTCTGGCCGGGACATTCAATGACTGGCGAACGGATGCGACGCCCATGACAAAAGACGACCACGGCACATGGAAAGCGAACCTGAAGTTGCCGGTCGGCCGCCATGAATTCAAGTTCGTTGTCGATGGCCAGTGGTGCTGTGAACCAAACTGTAATGCGTCGGGCGAATGTCCCAAATGCGTTTCGAACGAATTCGGCACGATGAACCGCTTCGTCGAAGTGGCGTGAATTCTCTGTAACACAGAATGCTAAACCCTCAACTAAGAACGAAGGATCCACTCATGTCAAAGAAAACCAACATCGTCAGTAGAATTGGTCTTACTTCAGGACTGGCATTCGCCGTTGCATTGGCGGTGTGGTGGTCTGTTGCGGCCCAAGCCGCAGATGAAAAGCACGATCACGGCGCACACCAGGGCCATCATGTGGCGCATCTGAATCACATCACGACTCAAGCAGAGGTCGAAGCCCTGAAGCCGGGAGACGCGCTCGCCATGGCCTGTAACATGTGCAAGCACGTCATGGTCCAGCATGTGACCAAGGACAACTTACACGTCAAGCTGATGACCATCGGTCAAAAGCACAAATGCGTTTGCGGCGGAACCGTCACGGTCGTCGGCACCGGCAAAGGCGAAGGGAAGAGTGAGGAAGTGAACCACGTCTGCTCGAAGTGCGGTGACGACGCCATGTTCGTCTGCGCGACAAAGCCAGGCAGCGGCGGTGAGCACCACCACGCGACCGATAAGTAGTAACCTGCGATTCGCCGTAGGGCAGGTTTTCCGGCTGCCGAAGACTTGGCAGGTTGCAAGTTGTGTCTAACGGCTAGGACGAAGTTAAGGAGTTTCGGTTAGCGAAGATCAACCCATTTGGAAAATCTCTCCGCTGGCCGAGTGCGAGCGGCCGGTCGCGTCGGCTACTTTTGATCGCGCGTCATCTGGACGATATGAAGCGAGACGAGGCGGGCCACCAGCACGGCCAAATAGAACTGTCCGAACACTGCCTGGAGGTAAGCGGCCGTTCGAGCCGGCGGCGAAGTGGGCGTCACGTCCCCGTAACCCAATGTCGTCATCGTGACAAACGAGAAGTAGGCGGTCTCCGCGAAGTTCGACGAACCAAAGGGAGATACGCCATTCACTGCGGTTGGCGTCGCAAAGCGAATCGAGCCCCCGTCGACAAGTAGAATCGTACCGTACACGTAAGTCCACGCCAAACCGACCAGCAAATAGACACAGGCCGCCCCACCGATGGTATCCAATGTCACGTGCCGATCGTCCAGCACGGCGCGGAAAACGTGATAAGCGACGAACACAAAGAAAAAGATTATGAGAATGTCGTGGGCAAGAAAGACTTCCAAGCGACCCGTGGCATATCCGATCCAGTTCAGCACGACCGTTGGAATGGTAAGTGCCAAGCCTCGTCCCAGATTGTTGTGTCGTCGGCACACGCTAACCACCGCGACCAGCAGTACGCCGGTCAACAGGGCACAAAAGCCAGCGTCTGAGAACTGCCCGCCTTCTAAGAATGCCGCTCCGACGAGCAGCACCAACAAGGATCCTAGCAGAACGAAGAACTTTCCTGGGCGGATCGTCGATCCCTGGGTTGGCGAACACGCTTTACTCGTCAAAGCGGCCTCCCCAGCGATCATGGGCGGATCGCTCCAGCATCTCGCGGTCATCTGGATGAGCGATGCCAATCAACAAGGTCGCTCGCTCCTTGAGCGATTTGCCATAGAGATTCACGACCCCGTACTCGGTAACGACGAAGTGTACACTCGGTCGCGTGGTCACGACTCCGGCTCCCGGCTGCAGCTCCGCCACGATTTTGGGCGAACCATGCGGAGTACGCGACGTCATGGCGATAATCGGCATCCCCCCCGCGGACGCCGCCGCACCACGCATAAAGTCGATTTGGCCGCCGACTCCCGAATAGATGCGCGTGCCAATCGAATCGGCACAGATTTGCCCCGTCAGATCGACTTCGATGGCACTATTGATCGCTGTGACCTTGGGATTCTTGCTGATGATGTTGATGTTGTTCGTAAAGGCCGCATCGCGGAGCATCACGCGAGGATGATCATCCAAGAAATCGTACAGCCGCTGAGTTCCTAGCGCAAAGGTGCTGATCACATAGCCGGGGTGAATCTTCTTCTTCGCATTCGTGACAACGCCACTTTCAATCAACGGCAGTAGGCCGTCCGAAAACATTTCGGTGTGGACTCCCAGGTCTTTGTGGTTGGTCAGTTGTTCCAAGACGGCGTTCGGGATGCTACCAATTCCTGTTTGGAGGGTTGCTCCGTCGGGAACGATCTCGGCGATATGGCGACCGATCTCTCGGACGTCGGACGTCGGCGACGCGGGAGCAATTTCGGGGAGCGGCTCGTCTGCCTCAATGAAGTGATCGATTACCTCGAACGGAATTTGGCCCTCTCCCATGACCCGCGGAACATTTCGGTTCATCTGTGCGATGACCAACCGGGCTGTCTCGACGGCCGCAAGGGTGGTATCTACGGACGGTCCGAGAGATACGAAGCCGTGCTTATCTACGGGCGAAACAGAAATCAACGCCACATCCACGGGAACCAACTTCGAGCGGATCAGTGTAGGGACTTCGCTCAAGAACGCAGGAATGTAGTCCGCACGCCCCTCGGCGACGGCTTTGCGCACGTTGCGGCCTACGAAGAAGGCGTCAATGTCAAAGACATCGGCCAATTCCGGGCGAGCATAAGGTGCTTCGCCTTCGGTATGGATATGGATAATTCGCAGGTGGCGGAGCGTCTTGGCTCGCGCTACGAGGGCGTTCACCAACGTCATGGGCGTGGCAGCAGCGCTGTGGATAAACACCGCATCGCCAGGCCGTATGAGGTCGATTGCCTGTTCGGGAGAGAGAGAGTTGGTGGGAGGCATTTGTCAATGCGATCGCAAATGGTAATGGCAATTACGAAGCAGATATTCTGATGTACGCTTTCACACCCGAGCGGCAATTGTAGGTCACTGGCCGCGAGTCCTCAAAGACCAGTCCTTTGTCACGAGTCCTTGTTCGGTCGTGCTTCGTCATTCGGCAGCGTGAAATGAAACGTGCTCCCGCGGCCCGGTTGCGAGTCGACCCAGATGCGACCTCCGTGGCTATGCACCATGCGCTGGCATAGCGCCAACCCGATGCCGGTCCCGGGGGCTTCGCTGTCGGTGTGCAACCGGCGGAAGACTTCGAAGACTTTGTCCGAATGACGCGGGTCGATACCGACGCCGTTGTCTTGTACGGAGAAGTGAAACTCTTCTTCGTTTGTATCGACGCCAACGTGAATTCTCGGCTGGCGATCGCCACGGTACTTGATGGCATTGCCGATCAGGTTCTGTAGCAGTTGCGACAACTGGCTGCGATCCGCTGTGACGTCGGGCAAGTCGTCGTGCGTAATCATCGCGCCAGTTTCCTGGATTTCGGCTTGCATGTTGGCCAACACTTCGTCCACCACGCATTGAAGACATATTTTCTCCATCGAGCGATCGTTGTGACTGACCTTGGCCAACTTCAAAAGGTCTTCGATCAGTGCATCCATCCGCTGCGCGCCAGACAACGCATTGCCTAGAAACTCCTGACCTTGCGCATTCAGCTCGCTTCGAGAGCGGTTATCGAGTAAATCGAGGAACATCTTCACGGTCCGTACCGGCTGCTTCAAGTCATGAGCGGCGACGTAGGCGAACTGCTCGAGCTCCCAGTTCGATCGGCTCAGTTCATCTTCGGCCCGCTGACGCTCGGCGATTTCCTTTTGTAAGCGCCGGTTCGCTTCGGACAAATCAGCCGTGCGCTCCGCCACTTCGACTTCGAGCCGATCGCGCGCCTGTTTGAGCGATGCAACCATTCGCTGCCGCTGTAAGGCAATGACGACCGCCGCCCAGATGAGAATCAACGCGCAGAAATAATTCGGCGTCGGCAACGTGGAGTGATTCGACGCCGCTGATACGCCAAGGCCGACCAACACAGCGATCGTGCAGATGATGGCCACGCCATAGGCGGCTCGTCGAGGCTGACTCCAGACCGCCATTAGCACGGGCAGAATATACAGCATGGGAGCGAGAAACACTCCCGGCGTCAGCAGATCGAAGGCGAGAATGGCCCCAACCATGACCGCGATTAGCGGAAGGTAGCGGTGCTGCACGGCGATCGGCTGGAATGGACGAGTCATCGCGGCTCTCAGCAATACTCGAACTTTGAACATCAACCTCAATGGCATGTTTTCGACGCCATCGAAGCCGAGTGAAAGGACCAACTCGGCTTCAATCTGTTAGATGCCGGATCTAGCCCGTTTCTTCGCAAGCCGAGAGGCTGCCGGAATTAAACGGGGGGGAAGAGATCCGCAGGAAAACCGTTGTCGTGAGTCGCTAACGACTTGGGCAGCGAGCCTCCCGTTGTCGTATTTCTACGTATATACGCTCGGCAGCAAGCACGATTTCGTGCCATAATCGTGCCTTGGCGCGCAGGGTGTGACAAAATTGTCGTCGTGCGCGAAGAATCTCCTCCCACTGTGCATCAAACAACTCTGAAGAGTCCACGATGCGCAAGCGGGTGGGGGAGTTGCAGAAACGAACACGCTGAGAAGCCGCTCCACGATTCAAAGTTCCCAACCAGTTACCGCCAACGGCGTTCCTGTGCAATGACCATGATCCACAATGACCGTCGCCCTCGATTGCTCTTTCTGACCGTTGCGTTGGCTTGCAGCTTATCGATATTGTCACCGCACCTCTCTGCGCAGGTCTCCCCCGAAGAACACGCCAAGCACCATCCCGAGCAAGCCAAGGGCGGAAACGAAAAGGGCGGCGGAATGACGGGTGGTGGCATGATGGGCGGCGAAGGTGGTGGCATGATGGGAGGTGGTATGGGCGGCATGATGGAGAAGATGGGCGCGCCCAAGCCCAAGGAGATGTACCCGCAGTTGATGGATTTGCCCGATTTGCCGATGGAGGAGCGAGCAAGCATCGAACAGGAGGCGCATCAGCGAATGATGCAGGGTACGCAGCTTTTGTCCGACGGACTCGACGAGCTATCAATCGCCGCGGCCACGGATGACTTTCAAACGATGCAGAACGCGACCGCTAAAATGCGTGAAGGACTGGCCCAGTTTGAAAGCGGGCTGGCCGCACATCGCGCAATTGCCGAAGGTAAGGCACCACGCAACGTCGCCCTACAGTGGTTCAAACGCGAAATGAATTTGTTGCCTCCGGCGACTGCCGAGCCAGGGTTTCGGCTCTTCGGCATGACGCTCTTTCACACGAGCATTATGGCCGTACTTGTGACCTTCGCCGCCGCGATGATTTGGATGTATTTCTTCAAGATGCGCCGCGCTGCTGCGCTCATGGAGAAACTAGCGACGGCAGCCCCATCCACGATCGACTCGCCGCCAAGACCAGCCTCTAGCGGAAGTCCGGCGATCGTGGCCGCTGCGCCGGCAGTTTCCGAGAGCCCACCTGCGGCGCAGATGGCAAGAGGTTCAGCGACCGTGGCAGCCGATTGCTGTGCGGAGACGGAGGCCGAGTGCGCCACCGAGGATGTGTCGTCCGATCGAGCGGACATCTCGACGGGATTGCTGCGCGTCGCCAGGCGAAAACTCTGCCGGCTACGGGTTGCGAGGATATACCAGGAAACTGTCGACGTAAGGACATTCCGGCTTGTTGCCTGTCATGGCGGTGCTCTGCCTTTTAGTTATTTGCCGGGCCAGTTCCTCACCTTGACCCTGCCGACCGGCGAGAAACCGATTCGCCGCAGCTATACCATCTCGTCGTCGCCCACACAGGGATACTATTGCGAGATCACCGTCAAGCGTGAGGATCAGGGTGCTGGATCTCGCTATCTCCATGACAAGGTGAAGGAAGGCGACACGCTAGAAGTTCAAGCTCCCAGCGGAAAATTCATCTTCACGGGGAAAGAAGCGGACAGCATCGTGCTCATTTCCGGTGGCGTCGGGATCACGCCGATGATGAGCATCACGCGTGCGTTGACCGATATGGCGTGGCACGGCGAGATCTACTTTATCGTGGCTTGCCGCGACCCTGAACATTTTATCTTCGAATCCGAACTCAAGACACTTCAGCAGCGGCACTCGAATTTGCATTTGCATGTCGCCATGAGCCGTATCAAGGAACCGATTGACGGCTACCAAGCTGGCCGCCTGTCCAAGGAATTGCTCGCCGAATGGGTTCCCGACCCGGCCTCGAAGTTGATTCACATCTGCGGCGCGCCGCCGATGATGGACTCCACGAAGCAGATGCTGGCAGAACTCGGCGTACCCACGGAGAAGATTCAGATCGAGAACTTTGGCTCGCAGCAAAAACCTCTAGTTAAAGCTGTCGAACGCGAGAAAGCAGGTCCTGCCGCAGTCACCGAGACGGCCACAACGGTGAACTTTGCGACGTCGAACAAATCGACTCAGTTTCTACCCGACGAGACGATCTTGGAGGCGTCGGAGCGAGTCGGAGTCGAAATCGACTATTCGTGCCGCACGGGGACGTGCGGCGTGTGCCGAGTCAAGCTGCTTGCGGGTCAAGTCACAATGGAAGTCGAGGACGGCCTGGAACCCGAAGACAAGGAGGCGGGCATGATCCTCGCCTGTCAAGCGAAGTCAACAGATAACGTAGTGATTGAAGCATGATGGCTGTCTGTGACTCGCACAGGCGACCTTCAACAACAGACGGGAAAGACGACCTGATGGTAGAACGTACTCACCAGAGGGGCGCAACGTGAACAGCTCGCAGCAGGAAACTCTCGATGGCGACTCGAAACAGTTCATTGCGCCAGATCTACAAAGAGTCGAGACGCCGCGTGACTTGGTTGACAGCACGGCTGAACTCTTACGAGTTCGTTTGCGTTCACTCGCGATGTTCTTGCTGTGCGTCCTGGGAATCTCGTTGATCCTCTCGGTGAATCTTGGAAGAACCCATTTTTGGGCTCATCGGATCGGGGCACCGTTGGCTTTCGCTGTCGTACTCACGACGTGGGTTGTCCTAAGGGTACGATCGGGATGGTCTGTGGCGGGGCTACACAAGTGCGAGTTTGCGATTCTAGGTTCGGCTGCGATTGCGGGCCTTGTTGTGCCGCTGTGCCTCGTGCCTCATGCCGCCGACGCTGGCAATCAATTCCGGTCATTGGCGGTTATACACGCCAACTTTGCCGCCTGGTCCATTTTGATCCTCACTTACGGAAGTTTCATTCCGAATACGGCCAAGCGGGCCGCGACGATCTTGATCCCCATCGCCTGTCTCCCATTGCTCGTGAATCTCTGGCTACGATCCCAATCAGAGGCCGTTGCCGATGCGCTGACCTATCGCGAAAGTTGGCTATCCGCCCCATTACCCTTCGTCGCGACGTTTGCCGCTGTATTTGTTGCAAGAACCGTCTCGCAGTTGCGTCGCAACGTTTTTGCCGCTCGTCAGCTAGGTCAGTACACGCTTAAGCGCAAGATCGCCACGGGAGGAATGGGCGATGTGTATGAGGCGGAGCACATGTTGCTCAAAAGACGGTGTGCGCTGAAGATGATTCGTACGGACCGACAGACTTCACCTAACGCGATCAGTCAATTCGAACGAGAAGTGAAGGCAGCCGCGGAATTGACGCACTGGAACACGATCGACATCTTCGACTATGGATTCACGGAGGATGGCAGATTCTATTACGTCATGGCGTTGCTGAACGGATTGAACCTCGAAGACCTTGTAACGCAGTTTGGACCACTTGAACCGGGGCGTGCGATCAACTTCCTGTGTCAAGCGTGCAACGCTCTCGACGAGGCTCACAGCAACGGCCTCATTCATCGCGACCTGAAGCCCGCGAACCTCTTCGCGGGACCACGAGGTGGCGTATGGGACCATTTGACGCTGCTCGACTTCGGACTCGTCAAAGGCGAGATTGCCGCCGCCAGCCATGATTCAGAACGGAGCGGTTTGGCGGGGACACCTTTGTACATGTCCCCGGAACAAGTTACTGGAAAGCACGAACTGAATGCCCGTGCAGACATCTACGCACTCGGGGCTGTGGGTTACTTTTTGCTCAGCGGTAAGCCACCGTTTGAAGACTCCGATTTGTTGCGAACGATGATGGCTCATGTACGTGACAAAGTGAAGCCGTTGCGAGAGTGTGTACCAGAACTGCCGCGTGAGCTTACCGACATTATTGAACGCTGCCTGCAAAAAAATCCGGCAGATCGGTTCCAGGACGTCCGCGAACTCAGATCTGCCCTGGCGCATTGCGAATCAGTAAATGATTGGAATTCCGACCGTGCGGAGCAGTGGTGGCGACGGGCGGGGTGGTGTTGACATCACAGTAACGGACGACGTGATGCGGCGAGCCCCGCTTGTCGTCACCTTCATCCACTGAAACTCAGGTATCATGAAAGAACGCGAGAAGACGATTGCGACTGGGCTGACGGCCCTGATGATCATCCTTTGGCTGGGATTTCTGGTTCACCGCTCGCCCCGCTTCGCGGGCAGCCTGTGGGGTGGCGTGTTGGGCGTTACCGGCAGCCTGCTCATGCTCGTGCCGTTGATATACATGGCGGTGAAACGCATCAAGCGGATAAAGAAGGCGACTACGAAATACGTTTCGATGCGAACTCTGCTCGCTTGGCATGTCTACGCGGGTATCCTCGGCCCGATCCTGGTGTTGTTGCATTCGGGGCACAAGTTTGACAGTGTGCTTGGCATCGCGCTCACGGCGATGACATTGATCGTAGTCGTAAGTGGATTCGTAGGCCGCTACCTGATGAACCAGTTCTCGCAGGAGATTCGCGAGAAGAAAGCCATTCTGACGAACCTCAATGCCGTCTACCAGCAAGCTGCGGCGGCACTATCCCAGGACTCCGGTCGCGCGGCTTTATTGCAGCCATACACTGGATTTGTCGGGCGTCTGGTGGCGAGCCTGTTCGTCCGCGACCCGGTCACCGAAGCTTCGCGCGAGGGCGTGACTGTTATCAGTCCGGTCAAACTACTTCGGATATCGGAGGCAATCGCCGACGTTGAATACGCAATTAAGACACACGAGCACTTCAAACGCTGGTTCGGCAAGTGGCTTAAGTTCCACATTGTGATCTCCTTCGTCTTGTATGGATTGATGGCTCTGCATATCGGGTTCGCGATCTACTTTGGCTTGCGTTGGTTTGAATAGTCGATAGTCGGCCCCAGAGGAGTAGGCATGAAGAAGCAAACATGGGCCAGGTTGCTAATCCCGGCGATGGCGTTAGTCATTGTCACGGGTTGGCTATTCCTGCCAAGTGAGTCTGCGCTGAAACAGCCTGCCACTTGGCAGAGCCTTGCCAGCCCTGGTTCGCTCTCAGCGGCGCATGCGCATCTGGAAGACAACTGTGCCGCTTGCCACACGCCGGTTGAAGGTGTTAAAGCTGTGAACTGCATTACGTGCCACGCCAATAACCAGTCCCTCCTACAGCGGCAGCCGACCTCCTTCCATGCGAGTATCACCAGTTGCAAAGAGTGCCATCTTGAGCATCAAGGGCGGAATCACCGACCGACAAATATGAGTCATGCGACGTTAGCCGCGATCGGACTCCGCCAGTTAGATGACAGCGAGGTAGATAGTGAGAATCTGGCGATTGGTCGGCAACTGGTAAAGTGGATGAGCGAAGGTGCGCCGCCTCATCAGTCCATTACGACGCAGGAAGCCGCGCTCAACTGCACGACATGTCACGCGAACGACGACCGCCATTTCAAACTCTTTGGACAGGATTGTGCTCAGTGTCATGCCACCGATCGCTGGACCATTCCAGAGTTTCGCCATCCGTCACCCACGTCAACCGACTGTGCCCAGTGCCATCAAGCACCGCCGAGCCACTACATGATGCACTTCAACATGATCTCTCGCCGCGTTGCTGGTAAGGAGCATGCCCGCGTCGAGCAATGCCATCTTTGCCATCAAACGACGTCATGGAACGATATTCTGGGAGCAGGATGGTACAAGCATCATTAACGAACAGGCCGAAGGTGTTAGTGTGTTAAGCAGCTTCGCCTCCATCTTGCTGATGCTCGCGCTGATCGTTGCGGCGGCAATCTTCGCGCGGTGGCTTGCGGATCTCAGCGGCCAACCGTCTGTACTAACCGAACTGTTGTTGGGCATTCTGCTTGGCAACGTCGGTTACTGGCTGGGTCAACCGCTGTTTGTGTTTGCCATGCATTTGGAGCATGTCGAGTCTTTGGTGCAGCAGGGGTGGGAGCAAGTCACGAACTCCGGGGTCACAGCGTTGCACAGCCGCAACGAGGCTCTGACCGAGATTCCAGAAGCGTTAACGCAAGCACTGGCGAGTCCTATCGCTTGGGAAGCCACAGGTGCGGTTTCCGTCATCGCGGTGCTGGCTCAACTTGGCGTGTTACTGCTCCTGTTCCTAGCGGGTCTGGAATCCGACCTTCGAAAATTGACGCGACTCTGGCGGCCCTCGGCACGCGTCGCTGTGATTGGAATTGTCGCGCCGTTCGTATTCGGTTTTGCGTCGTGTTATGCACTGCACAGACAGATGGAGTTGCCCGGCCATCTGTTTCTGGCAGCCGCCCTGGCCGCAACCAGCGTCGGCATCACCGCAGCAGTCTTTGAAGACTTGGATCGACTCGGCACCCGTGATTCCGATGTGATCTTCGGCGCAGCGGTGATCGACGACATCCTCGGGTTGATTCTGCTGGCCGTTGTCGTCAGCGTTGCCTCGACTGGCAAAGTCGAACTTTCTGCGGTCGCTGTCATCGTGCTGATTGCGGGGCTGTTTCTTGGGGTTGTATTGACCGTTGGTGAACGCGTCGCAGCGTGGGGCGCACAATGCGCTTTGAAACTCGATCGCCAACACGGGACGTTGCTGTTTCCGCTGACAATGATGCTGGCGATGTCCTGGTTGGCGGGTGCGATTCGCCTTGCACCAATCGTGGGAGCCTTTGCAGCCGGCCTGATCATCAAGGAGCAACACTTCCGAGAAAATATCGGCGACGCAACAGTTGCTCGCCAGATTGTTCCGCTTGAACGTTTTCTCGCCCCCGTGTTCTTCCTGTTCACAGGCATGCAAATCAACGTCACTTTTTTCTTCGACGTCAACACGCTCATACTTGCCCTTACTCTGACGGTCGCAGCCGTCGTTGGTAAGCTGCTGGCGGGTCTGGCAGCGGGCAGGAACTTCGATCGCTTGACAATCGGCTTGGGCATGGTGCCGCGCGGGGAAGTCGGTCTGATCTTTATTAGCGTGGGCCGCGGCCTCGGTATCGTCAGCGAGTCGCTTTTTTCTGCATTGGTCGTGGTAGTGGTTGTGACAACCTTGATGACGCCACCAGCTCTTCAGTGGTCACTATCCCGATACAGGCCTTCGACGTAACTGGTGGACCGAAGCACAACGTTGAAGACACAACGGCCGATTGCGAACGGCCAGCCCATTTCAAAGAGTTGAGTCACTTTGCGTCCATTCCCCAGCTGTCGATTCATCGTTATCCTGGGTGAGACTTCATCTGCACCGCACTGAAGGTTGCCAATGACGAATAGCGTCCTTGCCATCGACGCAGCCTGGACATCGAAAGAACCGAGCGGCGTCGCACTGTTGCGACACCGGGGTGGCTTACACTGGGAATGCCTCGCAGTCTGTCCCAGTTATTCGGCGTTCACAGCATTCGCACGTGGCGAGGAATTCGATTGGCGTTCCAAGCATGAAGGCAGCGTGCCGGAACCCGCATCGCTCTTACGGGCCGCGACAACGCTCCTGGATGGCGATCCACCAGCGCTTGTGACAATTGACATGCCGGTTGCCACGATTCCCTTCACCCAGCGCCGCACAGCGGACCAAGCGATTTCGAGGGAGTTCGGCGCACGCTGGTGTTCCGCTCATTCTCCAAGTCGTACACGGCCGGGAAGTCTCGGTGAGAGCATGTCGCGAGACTTTCAGGCTTTGGGGTATCCATTGGCAACTGCGACGACTCCCTGTGGATCGCGCCATCATCTCGTAGAAGTTTATCCTCACCCAGCTTTGTTAGTTCTCGTGGATGCCGATCGGCGAGTGCCTTACAAGGTGTCAAAATCAAACACATATTGGAAAAACACGAGCGTCCAAGAACGCATCCGTAATCTGCTGGGCGTCTTCCAAATGATTCAAGAAACACTTCACCAGATTATTCCGGCGGCGAACGTTCACTTGCCGCAGGTCGATGAAGTTCCCTCCCTCGCTTACCTCAAGAGATTCGAAGACGCATTGGATGCATTGATTTGCGGCTGGGTGGGAATCGAGTACCTGAATGGAAATGCGCGTCCCGTGGGCGATGATACGGCTGCGATTTGGCTTCCAATGGAACGAATGGAATGTTGAGTCAAGCTGCTAGCGCTTTCGTGGGTTGATCGGGGTCGCAAGTTGTCGTCGATCGTGGAAAATGTAACCCATGCGATGTTGTATTCACCGAGGATGTCATGAGATCGGCGGGAACTGCGTCGAGGTTGAGACCGACGGTCGACAGATCGTGCTCGACATCGGGTTGCCGTTGAAGAACGACAGTCCCGTGGACGTCCCCGACGTGCGAGGGTTGCGGACGGCGGATGCGTCGCTGGGCGGGGTCTTCATCACGCACCCGCATCCGGATCATTATGGGCTGCTGGAACAAGTCAGCCAGCGCGTGCCCGTCTTCATGGGCGCAGCGGCCAGCCGGATTGTACAGGCCGGCGCATTTTTTACGCCGCTGCCGTCACTCGGCGCATTCAAGCCGCAGGGCCTGAGCCACGGTGAGGCAGTTTCGGCCGGCCCTTTCCAAGTGACGCCGTTTCAAATCGACCACTCGGCGTACGACAGCTACTGCCTGCTGGTCGAAGCAGACGGCAAACGCCTTTTCTATTCCGGCGACCTCCGGGCCCACGGGCGGCGAGCCGACCTGTTCGAGCAACTCGTCACCGTCCCGCCGACAAACATTGACGTTTTGATCTGTGAGGGCACGCAGTTGGGACGCAATTCTGATTTTGTATTTCCCGACGAACACGCGGTCGCGGACCGGATGGCGGAAGTTTTTGACGGCACGCCGGGGATGTGCCTCGTCTGGTGTTCGAGTCAGAATATCGACCGCATCGTGACCGTCGCCGACGCCGCCCAGAGGACCGGGCGAAACTTGATCCTCGACATGTACACGGCCGAGATCCTCCGCGCGGCCAACGACGCCGCCTTGCCGCAACCGGGGCGCGACGGCGTGACGGTGTTCCTGCCGCAGAGCCAAAGAAACCGTATCAAACGGGAGAGAGCGTTTGACATTCCAGCCCCCTACAGGCCCCATCGCATTTTTTGGGAAGACCTCAAGGATGCCGCGCCCCGGTCGGTGATGATCTTCCGGCCCAGCATGTTGAACGACCTCAAGCGGGCGGACTGTTTGTCCTCGGCAACGCTAGTCAGTTCGATCTGGTCCGGCTACCTGCAGCGGGAATCGCAGCGTCTCGCCGAGATGAAAGCGATGGGCATCGAACATGTCCACACGCACACTTCGGGACACGCGACGGTGGAGGAATTGCAGCGGTTCATCGGAGCGTTTCCCGGCGCACGCGTCGTTCCGATCCACCTCGAAGATCGTGACGGATTCTCTGCCCTGTTTCCAAACGTCGAACTGCAGTACGATCGCCAGTGGTGGGAAGTCTGAGCGAACCAGATTCACCGTCGAAAGGAAAAGTAATGGCGAAGCCTGGTATTTACCGGACGTCGGATAGCAAGTGGGTTCATTACAGCGCGAACAAGAAGACGGCCAAACTGTTTTGGTATCAGCAAGACGAGCACACGCTCCGTGAAGAGAAACTCAACCTCTCGGACTCTGACGACAAGCAACGTCACGACGAATTCGTATCCGATGCCGTCAAATACACGATCGGCGAGGTCGCAAGTCTGGGAGACACACTGCCGTTTGACGTGACGCGTCTGAAGCGTGATCATCACCGGGACGAATGGTGCGACGTCTTCCTGCGTCTGACCGAATTGGATCGCGCCGGCCAACTCGCCATCGACGGGCGCCGGCAGGAGGCCGCGGCGATGCCATCTGCCGCCGTAGTGTCCGACCTCATCCCACAGACACGGCTTCGGCGCTTCTACGAGACGCTTCGGATGCTCGACGCGCAGAGCCTCGGCGAGGCGATTTCCGACTACCTCACGAACCCAAAGCGTGCGGAACGTCTTCATGTGCTGTTCGGTGAGAGCCTTCGACACTTTTCACGCTACGAGAATCCGAACGAGCCATTCTGCCCGCCGCGAAAGAAACACAGCATCGATGCGTATTACGGGAAGTCGCAGCCGTTTGCCAAATGTTTGCAGGCGTTTCTGCGGCGAAATATGACGGGGCACCAGCTTTCCTTGCCCGACGACGCGGCCGCCGGCTTCTCGTTCGTCGATTACGAGATCAGTCCGTTTCGCACGACGGGCGGCGCGGCGTTCGAAGACGGCAAGGTCGGCGCCTCTGGCGGTGGCGGAGTGGATCTGCTGCTGCGCGACGACGGTAGCGGCCTTCCCGTTGTTGGCGAGATCAAAGCCGACACCGACCGCGACTTGTTTCTTGCGTTTGTTCAGGCGCTGACCTACGCGGTGGAACTGGCAACACCACACCAGCTCCTTCGGCTGGTGACGCACTACGATGCGCTGAACTGCCACGACTACGGCGGCCCCGTTGTCGACATCTACATCATCTTTGAATCCGGGCCGGAACTCCCCCGCTTGTACAAGCAGACCACCAGGCTCGCCGATCATCTCATGGCCAACGCCGCCCGCCCGATCGCCCGAACGATCGGGTGTGTGAGATTCATTGCGGCGGACTACGCGACGGGACGCTTCTCGTTCTCGTGCCGACATACAGCCGAGCGAAAGGACGTGAGCGAAATCTCGTAGCATGGACCGTTCCACCAGATCCAAGACGTGGCCGTGTGAGGATACGAAGACGTACTTCAGCGGTTGACATCGTGGGCTGCGGCCTGCGTGGTGTACGTGAGTCTCTCTTCGACGCGCTAGTCGTAGTCGTTGTTCCAACAATCCTCGCGAGGCACTACCCAGCTGATTGTGGCACATTGCGACGCCAGAACAGGCGAGGGAAAAACATGGGCGTCTGTTGCATATACTGGCGGTACTGCTGCGGATGCTCTTTCAACACATCTTGCTCCTCGCGTTTGGCGAGCCGCACGTACATGCCGATCACGAACGGCCACAGAATTAACGTAGCCAGCGTCGGCCACTGGATCATGAACGCCAGAGTGATGATGAAGATGCCCGTGTATTGCGGGTGCCGGACGTATTTGTAAACGCCATCGGTGACCAACTCGCCTTGTGATCGGTAGACCTGCTCCCAGCCAGCCATGATGATCCACATTCCGGCGATCAAAAGGACGTTGCTGAGGGTCATGACGATGAACCAGCCGTTACCGAGTCCCAGATAGGTAATCAAGTCGCCTAGCAAGTGCCCGCTGATGTGATCGAGTGGAATCTGGATGCCCACGAAATGCGACAACAGATAGATCGTCAGTGGAAAGCCGTACATTTCCGCGAACAGGGCGATAATGAACGCCATCAGCGCGCCACCAGAGCGCTTGCCTAGCCGCGTTCGCATCGGGATGAAACGTACGATGAAGAAGGTGCTGATAAGGATCATCGTAATGACGAGTCCCCAGGCACCGTACGCATACGCCTGATGGTCATGCATCGGTCAGCTCGCTTTCCTATCCTTCACACCGAGGTTGTAAAACACGGCTATGATCGCGCCGAACAGCCAACCGAGGATGAAGATCTCCGTCACGCCGACGACCATCTCCCACCAAGGCATTTCCCAACGCATGATCGGAGTGACATCCACGCCATGCATCAGGCTGTTGAAGAAACGAATGGTGACGTCTTTCGGCGCGGTCATCATCACGAACATGCAGCCCACATAGGACAGGGCCGCTGCCATTGCCAAAGCGAACCCGAATCGCATTACACTAAGTGTGCGCATCGTCGTCTCCTTGCTCGTCGCGAGTGTTGCGGGCATGACTTCGATGATCATGCGCGCCCATCATGAAGAGGTGGCAGCCAAACATCAGGATCATGAATACGGCCAGTGTTACACCTTCGCCGACTCCGAACAGCGGTAGCACGAAGATCAGCAGAAACGGCAGCAAACATCCAAGTAGCATTCGGAGCGAGTGTCCCATGACGCTTCCCTTCTCCCGTGCGTGAGACCGATCTCAATGATCACGTACCACCCGTTGGATGCCGACTACCAGCGAAAACTTCACGAAAACCGTCGGATAAGTGCGTCATTCTTTAATCGCATGAGATGACGCCCTTCCGGAAACCGCGAGTCAGCTTCGTGAGCGGTAACTGCTGACTTCACGATTACACATGGTTCCCCAGTGTGAGAAAGAATTCTTCTGGTACATACGCGTCGCACTTTCAAGCATACATCTCTCACAACTAGGTAGACCGCGCGGTCGCAAAGCGGTTTGGTGTTTGGCGTAACCTTCTTGGCCGATACAGCAGATAGGTTTCGGCCATTCATTGCATGGTCGTCATGTTTGCTCGTGGTGCAAGCAGGCACCTTCCTTCCGTCGTTGTTGAGGTTTCCGATGCGATTTCCCTTTCTGCTATCAGCTGTCTTTTTCACGTTCGTTGTTTGTGAGACGGTGACGTTCGGCCAAGATGAGTCGCCGTATGCATCTCCCGCCTTGACCGCTTCGCTCGATAACGATGGCATCGCAGCGACCGAGGCTTCAGCTATCGAGGCGAATCATGGATTGGCCGTTTGTGCGAGTTGTCAGTCGCAAACTTGCGAGAGCGGATGTCTGCAGAGTCTGGGAGGTGCGATGAAGACCCCGTCAGCCAAGGCCGCTCGGAGTGCCTACAAAGGGCTCTTTTACGATAACAACTTCGACTACCTGTGCGACCCGTGCTATGACGACTGGCACTTGGGGGAGTCTCTCAAAAGACGCGGCATTGGTGACTGGCTAACGTTCGACGTCGGTGGCGAATATCGGCTGCGATACCAGAGCGAACACAACCTGCGAACGAAGCCGCTCAATGGAACCAGTGACGATTTCCTGCTACACCGCACGCGTTTGTACTTGAATGCGGAGTTGGGTGATCGCGTACGATTCTTTGGCGAGGCGATTGATGCGACGAGCAATGGGCACGATTTTCAGCCACGCGGTATCGAGGTGAATCGCATCGATGCCCTCAATCTTTTCACCGATGTTCGATTGTGGAGCGATAGTTACGGCGATGTGTGGGCACGCGGCGGACGACAGGAATTGCTGTACGGTGCCGAGAGGTTCATCTCTCCCTTAGACTGGAGCAATACACGCCGCACGTTCGACGGAGCGAAAGGATTCTGGAAAGGTGAGAAATGGAACATCGACGGTTGGTGGACGCGACCCGTTCCTTTCGCCCAACACTTGCCGCACGACCGCAATTTCGATAGCTCGAACGACCAGCAAGAGTTTGCGGGCGTTTACGCGACTTATAAGACGGAACCTGGGAAAGCGGCCGACTTTTACTTCCTGCGGTTAGCTGATTACAGCGGTACGCGGAGCAGCGCCAACCTGACGGCTGGTGACTTCGATTACAACGCATTTGGCACGCGTCTCAAAGGATCTTGGCAGGAGTTGCTGTGGGAGTTCGAGGGCGGGTACCAATTCGGACAGTTCGGACCAGATGACATTCAGGCGGGCAACTTCACGATTGGCTTGGGGCACGACTTTGAGCAGGTGTGCTGGAAACCTTCGCTGTGGCTCTACTACGATTGGGCGTCAGGCGACGCGGACCCGACTGACGGTAAAGTTGGCACGGCGAACCAGTATTTTCCGTTAGGTCACAAGTATCTCGGCTGGATGGATATCGTTGGCCGACAGAACATCGAAGATTTGAACATGCTTCTAACACTCCAGTTGGCTGACAATTGGAAGTTTTTGGCCTGGTATCACGCTTTCTGGCTACAGCAGTCGCGCGACGCTCTATACGACGCTGGCGGGGCACCGATCTACCATGACCCAACCGGTTCGGCGGGAGACGACATCGGACAAGAACTTGACCTGCTGCTTCAGTGGGTCGTCACGCCAAGGTTTGATGTCTGGTTTGGCTATTCGCACTTCTTCGCTGGCGATTACTTCGACAGCGCGGCGATCCAAGCCGGGCCGGCTGGCTTGGCCACAAACGGGGCCAGCGGAAATGACGCGGACTTCTTCTACATTCAGTCGACGTTGAGGTATTAAATCGCTGGAAGAGAAGTCCTCACTCGGAGACAGGAAGTCGGCGAAACCTCGATGTTGGGCCGTACGGCGAGGGTTATTGCCGCGCTGAAATCTCACGCCATTCCAGCAAACGTAACGTTACTTCTCTTGGTAGGCTGTCGTGTGCGATTGAGATGGTGATGGTTCGCCCCTTTGCACACAGCAAGTGCCGCAGTGCAGGGAGACTGTAGTCACTTGCGGGTCTGCCATTCACAGTGACAATGACATCGTGCTGCTGCACGTTAGCCGATGCCGCAGGGCTTCCCGCATCGACGGAATGAACAACGACAGTATTCTCGCTACGAAGTAAGTGCAGACCGCTCATGTCACGCCGATCCGGCCTGTCAAATCGTTTCCCTGGGTTCAGGTACATCGTTGCGTTGGGAAAGTCAAGGGTCACGACGTATCGCGAAAGATACGCTAATCCCAATTGGTTGTCTTGAGCTTCTGTAAGGACGAGGTCTCGATGAGTGAACCCATTGAGCGAGACAGAGGTAACGCGACCGTTGCGCCAATCTTTTATTCCGGACAGTGTTGCCGATTGTGTCAAGCCGATCGCTCGGACGTGTTGCCGGTCAGTTAGTTGGTCGAAGATGCTCGTCTCGATGTTTCCGCTTTGGGAACAGCCGGTGTCGACCGTGAAGTCGGCGATAACGCCGGCTACGTCTGCCGTAACACGTGGGTGCAGGCTGCGATAGAAAATGCGTACCGGCTGCCCTGACTCGGGCGGCGCTGACCGCAAAAAGGACACGATACTGCGGTCGAGGTCGAGCTTCAGTACGTGGTCTCGCAGAAAGCCCATTCCGATCATGCCGTATACCTCATGCCCTGTGACTTCCCGGACTTGGCTCAGGTCCGTACAGATGACTGGCAAAGCGTTTTGCATGTTCAACTCGCCGAGCCTGGCACTTGGAGATGGAAACAAGTCAACTCGCATTTCGCCGCTAGGCGTCTTCGCGCGAGAGGTCCGTATCGCGTTGCCCAGATGCGGCCGAAAGCAGCTGTCGAAGATCGTCAGATCCGAGCCCGTGTCGAGTATGAAGAGATAACGGTCTCCCCGAAACGTGACGGGCAGGAGAAGTTCGTCCGCATCCCGCGGTACTTGAAACTCGGCGAGCAGTCTCGCTACGTTTGGTGTTGGTGCGAGGTCGTCGGCGTTTCCTCGTAGCGTCGTGAGGAGCAAGACTAGCGCCGCCGCAAGAGACGTCAGTGTCCAGCGTGTGCTCATGACCGAATCCTTTCGTCGAGCTTCAAGTAGGCTAGGCGCAAATAACAAATACAGTTGGATTGCTGGGCTTATCGGCTCGAAGAATGCCCGTTCGTGATACGAGATTCATCCATAGAAGCGTCTAGGCGAATGCTACTTGTACCAGAAGAAAATGGCGGTTGTGCGCCAGAAGGTACGCTGACTATCCTCTCACAAATTCTCTCGCCATGAACTGTGTTGTCCGCGATGAAGGCTGGAACTCCCGAACGGTACTAATGATCATGATCGCTGTCGTCATGAGTCGTATCAGAGGGTGTTGGGTCCAGAATGAGGTCCGGTTGTTCGCCGCCGAACATCTTCAACAGTTCGACGGCCAATTGATCGCGGCCTTCCAGTTCAATGGCTCTGGCCATTTCCTTTTGGGCAAATTCTTTCTGTCCCATGAATCCGAAGTGGTACGCACGCAGAAAGTGGGCGTACGCTTCGTCCGGGTTCTTCTTCACGTACTCGTTCAACTTATCCATCGCGTCTGCATAGCCCCGACCGCGATAGTAGTTCTTCCAGTTCTTAGTCACATAGCCCCAATCGTCCTTTTCCAACAACGTGGCGGCTTGATGGATGGCGGCGGCAGCACCCCGGTAGTCACCCGTGGCCAGCAGCGTATGTGAGACGAACAGCAACAGCTTGCCGTCACGCGGCATCTCGACCAACGCATGGTTGGCGAGTCGCAGCGCTTGATCCGTGCGACCGGCGCGAAGCGCCGATTCGGCTTGTTGTTGATACTGCCGTCCCTGGGCGGTCGCCGTCACAGATGTCGGAGGTTCCGCTGGGGCGGATGCAAGCTCGTGGCTTACATGCTCGTCGGTGATCACAGGCCGATTCACGACCACTCGGTCCAATTGGTCTCCCGCGCCATAGAAGCCGTACCAGGGATATAGCGATACGCTGAACGACGGATACCAGCCATAGTACGGATAACTGTCGTAATAGCTGGGATAGTGGTCGTAAAACGAATGCGGGTAATAGTCGTGGTAACCGTAGCCGTGCAGATGGCCGCCATGACCGTAGCCGTATAGTCCGGCCCCGTGGCCTGCATAGCCATGCCCGTAATCGTGACCGTACCCATAATGCCCGTAGCCGCTGCCACTGTATCCGTGCAGCCCGCCATGCACTCCGTATTCACTATGGCCACCGCTGTATCCACTATGGCCAATGCCGTATCCACTATGGCCACCACTGTATCCACCGTGCCCTCCACCGAAGCCGCCATGACCTCCACTGTATCCGCCGTGACCTCCACCGAAGCCACCGTGACCGCCGCCATGTTGTGACCAAGCGGGTGACGAAATCATTGCTACGGCGAAGAGGGCCGCGATACTCAACACTGTTCGAATCGAGAGTAAGCGAGACATGAACACATCTCCTTTCCGCACAAGGCGAAATAGGCGCGGTCCATCACGCCGTGGGGTCATTCCTCGAGTCACACCTATATGTTAGGCAGCCACGATCTTGCATGCGAGCATTTAGGGCAACATCGCATCTAGACTCTTTCATTTCTTTGCCCATTTAGATGCGCGGCGGTGTCGAGTTCTTCACGGATGCTGATCGGAAAAACTCAAAATCCCACAATAAGAAGACAGGCAGATCGCCTGCCGACACCGAGTCCTCTGGCTGGCCCGTGCATAGGCTGCTTTCAGAACGTGACATCGCTGAGCGTCTGGCCAGCAAGTATCAGTATCGGTCAAAAGTGCTTCCGGCATTGGCGACGCGGCGGCGTATGTCACGATCATGTGGATCCACGGACAAAGCGCGTTCCCAGAGCCTGTTCGCCTCCGTGCGGTTGCCGGCTTGCTCTTCCAATGCTGCCAGGCTACCGAGCGCCCCGATCGAGCGAGGGTTCACTTTAACCGCCTGCTGAAGAACTTGACGTGCCTGATTAAACAGTCCACGATCGAGGCACTGTTTGGCATGAGCTACCAGGTAAACTTCCATCTCGTGTCTCGCGAGATCGTCGGCCGGGTATTGCGCGAGTGCTGCCTGGAATAGTTGAGCTGCTTCTACATGGCTGCCGTAGTTTTTCGCGATTAATCCTTGTCGGGCCGTCCAGCGTGCTCGCTGAGCGCCGAGCACTTTCGCAGCCGATGTCGGATTGACGGTGATGTAGTTCGGATGAATCGGTTCTTGTAACAGGCTCAGCATACCGAGCATCTCCGCAGCGAGATCGCTCGTGTTTAGCCTCTCGCCTAGACGCGGACTTCTGAACTCGATCACTGGTCGGTCTTCCGTGTTTAGTGGCTGGTCACTTGCGAAACTCGCCAATGAATCGGGGCCCGCAAGAAACGTGCCTAGCAACGGGTAGGGCGAGTCGAGTCCAGCTTCTTCGAGTGCGCGTTTTCGGGGCGAATCCAGCTCGGCAATTTGGCTAACCATCATCACTGTCAACGGTTGTCGCTCGCATCGCCGACGAATCCGGCTGTTAGGCTTCACCCGGTGGGTCGAGTTTAGACGAGAGCAGCCCACGCGGGAAATTCTAACACCGTGGGATTCTTTCCGAAGCTACATGTCATTGGTCGTGATCGCTAGAGATTCTGGGGCTCCGCCCAGCACCCCTTGACCCTCCACCAAGCTAGATGTGCCCAAATTGAAGGCACGCGTCGCCGCGCCGATACGCGGGCGTCACCTCGAAACATCTTTTCCTGTTATCCATGGAAGCTGCATAACTGCCAGCTACGCCCATACTTGAGAGTTCTCCGGGAAATGGCAGCCGTCTTCTGACGCGTCGCGGCGCGCTAATTGATAAGTCGGAGCTTTCGTCCTCTCGATCAGTGGTTTCGCGGCGTGTGTCGGAATCGGAGCCGACGAAGGACATGATGTCCTCCTAATTGAGCTGCGATAGGGAGCAACGGAATGTGGATAACTATTGCCATGGTCGCGATCTCAGCTTCTCCAGCCGAGAGTCGTGATACAGAGGCGAGAGACCGAAGTCAGAACGCTTACGTGGCGGAGACCAAGAACTTTGTCGTGCGGTCGCCGTCTGGTCAGCCTGCCGCACACGAAGTCGCAGCTGTATGCGAATCATGGCGAGAACGCTTGCAGAAGAAGTGGCGCGGGAATACGGACGCAGCGGTATGGCAGCCCAAATGTGAAGTGATTTTTTACCCGAACCTAAACAGCTATATCGCTGCGGTGGGGCGAGGCGGAGCGCAGACATCGGGGAGTTCGCTGATACAGTTCGACCGGCTTGGCAATGTTTGCGTGCGGCAGATCGACTTACGGGCGACACAGCAAGGCCAGCAGAGCGCTCTACCTCACGAACTAACTCATGTCGTGCTGGCTGACTGTTTCGGGGGTCGTCAGCCTCCACGTTGGGCTGACGAGGGAGTCGCGCTATTGGCAGATTCCAAGGAAAAGCAAGCTCGTCATCAAAAAGATCTCGATCTCACGATCCGAAACAACACAACGCCGCGGCTGGCTCAGTTGCTAGTGCCGGAGCGTTATCCATTTGGAGCCCACCGAGGGACGTTCTACGGCCAGAGTCTGTCGTTGGTCGAATTCCTCGTCAAACGAGACTCGCCCGAACGATTCATCCGCTTCGCTCAACAGGCGCTGGAAGCTGGCTACGACACCGCGCTGCAGGAACACTATCAGATCGACAACGTGGGCGAGCTCGATCTCCTATGGAGCAAAGCCGTGGCGACAGGCGACGGTCTGGCAGCCACGCGGACAGTCACTTCTCCGTCGCCGGGTGCCGGAGGAGGTTAACAGTTGTCCGACAATTAAGGCAGTGATGTAGGTTCATTTGGTCGATCCCAAACTGGGATCAAGCGCGCTTGATCGGTCAGCCCTTGTGTTGCGACTTTTCTACCGGAACGTCCTCACCCGCAAGCACTGCTTTGAGTGCGTCTGCGGCAAAGGCATGTCGATCGTCGCCGAATCGGCCGCAATAGCGCAGCACGCCATCGCCATCGATGACCACGGTCGTTGTTGTCACACGGACTCCGAAGATATCGGCGGCAGTGCCATTCGTGTTCAGGGCGATTGGCAGTGTGAGTTCGTTCTCTTTGGCAAACTCGGCAACACCATCGGTGGTCTCGCCGGCACTGGCATCTAGCGCGATAACGCCCGCCTTACCTTTGTACTGTGAGGCCAGTGCGTTCAAGTCGTGTTCGACATCACGGCAACTGTGGCAGAACGAACACCAGAACGTCAACACCAACGTGCCGTTCTCGGTGATCGCTTTGTCTTTCTGCAGCTCGCTTAACTTGAATTTCCCGCCATTGATGGTGACCTCAAAGTCTGGCACCTTGTCTCCGACCGCAATGCTCTTTGAGTGATCAGCCGCATGTTCCTCTCCGGTATACCCGGCGTCTCCGTGTCCGTGACCATGTGCATCGTGGTGAGGCATCCCGGCCGACACCGTTTGCGGGCCACCGTGGCGATCCGTAGACGCATCTTCGTGACTTTCGTGATGGCTCGCCGTCTCGTGAGTGTGCTTTTGGTGAACATCGCCCGAACCATGCTCGGCATGAACGTCACTGGAAGACTGGACACCCGCCAGTTCGTGCGAATCCGGTTGGCCCGCAGAGGGCGCGTTACTTGCTACTTGCGATGGTTGCTGACTTTTGCTGCACGACGAGAGGACCAAGAATCCAAATCCGAGAAGAACGACATTTGTCCAACGCATGATCGATACTCCTACATCAGTAAACAACGTAAGTGATGTTATTTCAGCAAGATTCCAGCGACCAACGGAAGCGGGTTGTGGACAACCGAGCGATAGCTCGCATCGGTTGCGGCCCTGCCGCCCTACGAGGAATTGATACGGCACTGTGATTAGCGTCGCATCAATCGGACGGCAGAGCAACACCGATGCTGAATCAACGGTACATTATTCTGACGTCCCGAGAAGCCTCTCGACGGACATACGTAGAGAGTCGCCATCCAGCGTTCTCGCGTCCATTCCTAGTTGGTGCATCCAGCTGGCCGGTTTAGGCGGCATGTCACCCCACGTTGCGGTTTCGTCGAACGCGAAATAGACATCCCACGCCAAGTTGCGATCGCGTGGCAACGTTACAACGTTTCCTAACGAAAAGCCGAGGCTTTTGTCGGCATCCCAGAAATGACTGGCACGCTCGTCTGAGATTTGTGCGATCGCTTTGACTGCCGCTTGGCGATCGTCCTCTTTCAAGACAGGCGTCCAGACCACGTAGACCTTTAGCTTCTCGTGATTCACCGCTTCGAGAATCTCCTGCTGTACCACACGGGCACCGTCTTGGCATGGGCCTCACGTGGGCGAGAGAATGAGCATGAGGCGGACATTGCCAACGTCTCGGTTGAACGCCTCTTTGAGTTCACCCTCGTCAGCTGACAGCCCAATCAACTCGTCGCCCGTCGCCTTGACAGCAACTTCCGCAAGCAATTCGTCCAACTCCTGAGCGAAATCGTCAGGTCCTTGAAAGTCGCAAAACCGGCGAAGCTCTTCACCTTCCGGGGAAAGCAGACGCACATCGGGAAGCCCGACCGCAGCGTACTTGTTCGCCAGAGTTGGCTGCTCGTCGGTATCCACCTTGATCAAGACAAACCGTTCGAGGAGACGAGCAACCTTCTCGTCTGGAAACGTTTCACGAAGCATCCGTTGGCACGGGACACACCACGAGGCCGTGAAGTCCAAGACGATGGGCTTCTTTTCCCTGCGGGCCTTGGCCAACGCCTCGCGAAAGAACTCGGGGTCTTCGACAGCTCGATCCGTGGCCTGAACCGCAGCCGTGAAGCCTTCCTGCTCGATCGTCGCGATCAGGTCCGCTTCAGCGGCTAGCGACGCATCATAGTTGACGACGAACTTGTCTCGTTCGAGGTCCACGCGGATCTCAGAGACAGCCTCAAGCCCTTCCAGGGCTTGTTTGACCGCGTTCGGTCACGACATTCACGTACCGCCACTCTTGCTCTTCTTGAAGCCTTCGATATGCAACGTGACCAACTTCCAATCGGGCTTCGTCGCCGTGACCTTCTCGGCCGGTTCGACTTTGCTGGCCTTTGATTGCGGCTCGCTCGCTTTGTGGCAGCCAATGCACGCGATTAGAAGCACGGTCGTCGTCAATAAGACTGATCGTTTCATGGCAGCTCCGACATATTCGACGTTTCAAACGATTAACGATTACTTGATCTGTTCGGTCTGTCCAGCGTCCGGCGGGGCAGATCGCGCCTCAAGAATGATGCCGCTGTATCCAACACTCTTGAGAGCGGCGAGTATCTCATCCTCGGGAATCGGACAACAGGCTTCCGTGCCAACAACGGCCTTTCTACTCCTATAATCAACCTCGACAGCCAGCACGCCGGACACTTTGCGGATGGCGTTCGCCACAACGGCGGAACAGCCTTCGCAAGTCATTCCTTCGACTTGGATCGTCGCCTGGGTCATCTTTGTTGTTACTTGTTGGCCGGCAATGCTTCCCAAGAATGCGCCGACGCAACTTGGAAAGAATAGAAACGCGACAGCGAGAATCGTGACCAGCCACAACGTGACTTTGTTCAGAGACATCGAGTCGACACGCCGTCCAGTCGCACAACAATCTTCCTTGGCAGTCGTTTGTGACTCACAGCGGCCACCCTGTGCAGTTGCGGCTTTGCGTGGACGATAGGTGAAGAAAAAGGCGGCTGCCAAAGCGCCGAACGTCACGCCGATGAAGATCGGGCGATAAGCCTCCAACGTCGACGCGACACCGGCGCTAGACACACCTACCGCCAATAGGATCAACGGCAACCAACAACAACTCGACGCAATGATGGCCGACAGCAAAGTGCCGATCTTGGCGAGTCGCTCGGCTCGATGCTTGAATGCACTTGTGGGCGCTGCGGGTAGGGGCGAGTCTGCGATCTCCAGCTCCTTCGTGGCGATCTGAATGCCTTTTGCAACGCTCCCCAGGCAACAAGCACCCGATGGGTTGGCCGTTTCGCAATGGCAACCGGGGCCTTTCATTCTGCGACGAATATCATCGAGAGCGTCAGAATGCCCTTTCGTCCGGAGTTCATCTTTGATCGTGGCGACCGAGTGCCCAAAGCAATAACAAAGTGGCCTGTCGCCGGTCGCTTCCTTCAATCCCACGGGCACCTTGAGTTGCGATTTGGTATAGAGCGTACCATCCGCTTCGGTGAAATAGACGACGTCACAGTTCGACGAGTCGCAGAATCGATAGCCGGTATCTTGCGTCACGGAGTGACAACCTGAACCGTCTTCCACCGGGGTCTGGCAGCACGCACCGTCAAAGCCGACAACTTCGCTACGCAAATCATCCTTCAGCAGCGAACGCACGGTCAGCGGGCTTACGCGCCTGCCTCTGTTGCCGCAGGAGGGACACATGATTCGCTGCTCGGCTGTGAATTCGACGACCATCGGATATCGCTCCCACGAACTCGCGCACACAGAAGCGTGTGACGCTACGTCTATTATCGAGGTTGAACCCAAGTGCAAGGTCAAGTGGTTCTTGTGGGAATTGCAAGATTTCTTGGATTGCTCCGCGAAGTACCCGTTCGTGCGGTTCCACGGCTCGCGTTAGACGGGCGAAGGAAGGATGCTCAAACGCCGACGCAGTGTAGCCATTACCCCGGAAACGCTCGACGTCCGAGGTTGTAGGCCTCGTCCACCGACACAATGCGGAGGTCTTGCTTTCGCTTCGATACCCAACGAAACGCGGCGTCTTCGGAAGCGAAGAACAGGACAAAGTGACAGAAGGCGGCCCAGATTTCTTCGACCGCCTCAGGACTTGTTGCGGGAACGGCAATCGTGACCACGCAGTCGGAAGGTGATACCTCCTCGACCTTCTTCGGCGATATTTTTAGCCTGATTCTCTCCTTCGTAACAGGGCAGGAAGACTCCACGGTGGCACGTTGCTTGAGCAGTGCGGGAAGGAACAAGGTATCCCAAGCACACCACGTTGAAAGGACACAATCTTTGAGTTCGAAGCGATGCGGATGAGCCCTCTGCGAGAGCCCGAGGATTCCTAAGATGTTGCCGTCCCCGTCCCGCTCGCTGACTTTGCTGATGAACGATGTCGCAGCGTCATTAGGCATCCCCAACTCGGCAGCGATTTGTTCAACCTTCTGCATCGAAACCGGTCGGCCTCTGGCGACCAGACGCAAAACTTCAGTTCGGAGACGCGTCCTATCGGCTCCCAGACGCCGCGGGAAGTTCGACGCCCGCAATGCCGTCGCAACTTCACCCTCACTTTCTCGCTGTCTGAGTCGACGGGCTCCGAGAGATTGTACGGTCGAAACGTCGTTGAGCTCCTCGACGACAGCACAGTGTCCTCGTCGACTGCTCTCGCGGCATTTTGCGAGAAAGGATTTCAGTACACGTTCGACGTGTCGCAAATCCTTCATGCGAGTTTTGACAGCTGCCAGACGTTCCTCCATGACAACTTGAATGTCTTCGCACCGAGCGTTGGCGGCAACACGCAGATTAAGCAACGCGGTCACGTCGTCCAGAGTAAACCCAGTTGCCTGAGCAGCCCGAATGAACCGCACACGTTCCAAGTCTTGTGCATCGTACAGGCGATAGTTCCCCGCGCTCCGATTCGTCGGTCGAAGAATACCGATACGCTCGTAGTACCGTAGCGTCGAAGTCGGAATGTCTGCAGCTTTCGCCAACTGACCGATGGTATAGTCGCTTCCCATACTCCAAAGAATATCAAACATTGAAGTAGAGTTAAACGTTGGGCTTCTCGGCGCCCACAGCTTCCGTGTCGGCTTCTCGTTGCTCCGACACTTCATCGCCACGATCACTCCGCGATTCCCGCCACTGTTCCCAGCGTTTGTAGAGTGTGTAGTAGACAGGAATCAGTACCAGCGTGTGGATGGCCGACGTAATCACGCCGCCAATGACGGGAATGGCGATGCGTTTCATCGGGCCAGCTCCGGGTGTCGTGGCCCAGAGGATCGGCATCAGTGCGATGAAGTCGGTCAGCACGGTCATCAGTTTCGGCCGCACTCGCTGTACGGCACCCTCGATGACGGCGTCGTAGAGTTCCTTCGGCGTTAGCGCACGCCCTTTTTCGCGGCGGTGTTTTTTGTACGCCAAGTCCAGGTAGACGTGCATGATGATCCCCGTCTCGGCGGCCAGACCCGCCAAGGCAATAAAGCCGATCGCCACCGCCACACTCCAGTTGTAACCCAGCCAGTACATGCCCCAGACGCCGCCGATCAGGGCGAACGGCAGCGTGAGCATCGTGATTAGCGTTTCGGTGATATTTTTCATGTTGAAGTAAATCAATACGAAGATGACGGCGAGCGTGATGGGAACGATGATCTTCAGCCGCTCGCGGACCTGCTGCATGAACTCGTATTGGCCGCTCCACTTCGTGTAGTAGCCGGCGGGCATTTTGAGTTTGCCTTCGGCGATGGCGCGATCGAGAGCCGTTTGTGCGCGCTGGACGTACGTGCCAATGTCCAATTCCGCTTCGATGTCCATGGGGATATTGACCAATAGCAAGCCCGATTCGCTCTTGATGACAGGTGGCCCGTCAACAAACTCAATGTTGGCTACCTGGCCAAGCGGAATCTGAATTCCCTTTGGTGTCGCAATGAGAACGCGTTTTAGCTTCTCCGGATCGTCGCGAAGCTCACGAGGATAGCGGACGTTGATCGGGAATCGATACCGACCTTCGACTGTGGTGGCGATGTTCATTCCGCCAATCGCCGTTTCAATCATCGTCTGAACGTCGCCAACCTCCAGGGCGTGCCGGGCACATTCGTCGCGGTCCACGACGATGTCGAGATAATGACCACCCATTGCCCGCTCGGCAACGACGCTGAGCGTGCCCGGTACGCCGCGCAACACGATTTCAATCTGCTCCGCCGTTTTCGCCAATTCGTCCAGGTCCGTGCCGTACAGCTTCAGACCCAACAATCCGCGCATACCCGTCGTCAACATGCCGATGCGTGTCTCGATAGGCATCAACCACCAGTTGGGCATACCGGGAATGCGGATCTCTCGCTGCATTTCGCCCTTAGTCAGTTCCGCGAACGAAGTCGCGACCAGCGGCACGTCGCCCGCTTGAATACGATCCTTCCACCGCTCCCGTAAATGGGAAATCGCCTCATCCGAACGTTCCACGTTCACTCCCGCTTGAGACTCGAGGATCTCAACAAGGTCTTTGGTCGTTTCGCTCAAGATTCGCTCGGGTAGCTTGGGTCGAATGTCTCCCATCTTCTGGCGCAGCAGGTCCGCGGCCCATTCGTCTTCCAACGCTTGCTCACTGAATCGAGATCCAAGTTTTTCGCCACGTTCGGCGGCCTGCTGGCGATGTCTTTCCAAACCTTCTCGCAACTTCGGTATCTGCACGTTCAAGTGCTGTATCAATTCAATACGAGTCTGCCGATTAATGTTGGCGGCAGCCATCCCCTCGACCTGCTCGGCAATCGTTCTCGCATCCAATTCACTTCCGGCATCGCTGAGAAATCCACCAGATTCAAGATCAGTCAACATTTGGCGGCCAAGTGTTTCGACATAACCCTTCTTGATCAATCGTCGCGGCCAATCCTCTTCCTCACGCAGTGGGGCGTGCGTTTCAACCATGCTCAGCGGCGCAGGGTCGGTCGGCGTGTTGAAGCGGCCGATCTTTCCCAGCACGACGCGGACCTCGGGAAATTGCGCGAGCAATTGGTCCTGGATCTGCAGGGTCCGCCGCGCTTCGGTCACCGACAAACCCGGAACGGTTGTCGGCATATAGAGAATGTCACCTTCACGTAACGGCGGCATGAACTCGCTGCCAATCTTCGACCAGGGGACGATCGTCAAACCAAGTAGACTGAACGCAATCAACATGCTGGTGATCTTGTGCCGCAAAGCAAACCGAATGCACGGCATGTACAGCCAAATCATCAACCGGTTCACTGGGTTCTTCTCTTCTCGAGGGATGCGGCCGCGTACAAACAGACCGGCGAGAATTGGAATTACGGTGATGGCGATGAGCGCCGCGGCAGCCATCGCAAAGGTCTTTGTGGCTGCCAGTGGCTTGAACAGTCGCCCAGCTTGACCTTCAAGTGCGAATACCGGCAGGAAGGCTACGGTGACAACCAGTAGCGCGGTGAACAGCCCCGTCCCAACCTCTTGGGACGACGCCCGGACCAATTCCCAGTGATCGGCATCGGGCTGCTTCTCTTTGTGTTTGTGGAGGTTCTCCACGACCACAATGGATGAATCGACCATTGTTCCAATGGCCACTGCGATCCCGGACATCGACATGATGTTGGCGTTTATTCCCAACAGCTTCATCGCCAGAAATGCCAGCAAAATGCCAAGCGGAAGCACGACTGCCGCTACCAAAGCACTGCGCATATGGAAAAGGAAAATGATGATGATGAGCGTCGTGATGGCCAGTTCTTCGGCCAGGGTATGTTTGAGCGTGTCGATGGAGCGGTGGATGAGGCGACTGCGGTCGTAGGCCGAGCGAATGACCACGCCTTCTGGAAGTCCTGCTTCCAGTTGCTCGATTTTCTCCTTCACGGCCTCGATCGTCTTCAATGCGTTTTCGCCGAAGCGCATCACGACGACGCCAGCCACAACTTCGCCTTGGCCGTTCTTTTCCGCAACGCCCCGTCGAATGTCGGGACCGATCTGTACATCACCAACGTCCCCCAGTAAGACCGGGGTGCCGTCACTCGTGGCCGAGAGAACGATTTTCTCCAGATCCTCAGCATTCTGGATGTATCCTCGACCGCGAATCATATGCTCGGTCTCAGTGATTTCAACGACACGACCTCCCACGTCATTGTTGGAATTCTTGATCGCCGCGGCCACGCGTTGAAGCGGAATCTTGTAGAGCAGCAGACGGCGAGGATCGAGCGTGACTTGATATTGACGCACTCCTCCACCAACGGTCGCGACTTCGGCCACGCCGGGAACCGCCGTCAGTTGATAGCGCACATACCAATCCTGAAGTGCCCGCAGCTCGCCTAGGTCGTATTTGTTCTTTGTGTCTTCCAACGTATAGATGTACACCCAGCCCAATCCGGTGGCGTCGGGACCAAGCCGGGGCGTGACATCGTCGGGTAGCTGCCCTTGCACCTGGTTCATGTATTCCAGTACACGGCTGCGAGCCCAGTACATGTCGGTACGGTCCTCGAAGATGACATACACGAACGAGAAACCGAAAAAGCTATAGCCGCGCACGTCCGAGACACCCGGCACTGAGAGCATCGTCGTCGTGAGCGGATAGGTGACGTGGTCTTCGATCGTCTGTGGGGCACGGCCCTGCCACGGCGTGTAGATAATCACCTGCACGTCGGAGAGGTCGGGGATCGCATCGATAGGGATGGTGTATACCGACCACATGCTGACAACGGACAGAATCACCGCGAGAGTGAGGACGAGAAAGCGGTTATCGATACACCAGCCAATGAATTTCTCGATCATGGCAGAGGGTCCAAAGTTGAGGGTTCAGAGTCGAGAGGTTTTTGAACAGCAGGGAACGGAGAAAACGGAGATAGACGAGTGACTATTTTGTTACCTCTGTTTTCTCTTGTTCCACATATTGCCCGCATCATTCCTTGTTGAGTTAGTGACCATTCAAGGCTTCAGTACATCCAGCTGTGTCCCACAACTGAGCATCTTTTTGCCCATGTACGGGTTGAGCTTTTCGTCACTCCACCACAACCAATTTTCATAACCGACACCGGACATGCCGCAGCGAAACAAAAATGCGTCCTTTCCCAGCAACGTCTGTCCACCGTTCTCCGCCAGCAACTGGATTGTCGAGCGACTGATACGCCCGAAAGCCGTACGTGCTTCGACAGCATCTTTCAGCGGCTCGTCTGCCGATCGAGCTGCTTGTGTCCCAACTTTTCGAGCAGCTTCCGCTAGTTTGGGCGCGTTGGCGTCATCGGCCGTACGAGCCAATACCTCTGCAGCCTGTCGGAGATTGGCGAATTGGTTATTGACCGTCCCAATCTGGTCATCGGCCAGTGCCTTGCTCAACGCAAAATACTGATCCAGCATTTGCCGGAGTTCTCTTGCGAGCGGTTCGCCGATCGCCTCCTCCAGACTGATCGACTGGCTCTCGGGTGGAAGCATCTTTTCCAACACGCTTTGAAATTGGCTTTCGGCACTTAGCAAGAACGCACCGGCGGTAACGACCTCTTCGCCGGGTGTCAAACCGGCCAGCACCTCGTGGTATCGTTCGCGCCCGGAGCCGAAATCGAGCTTCTCCCGCGACGGGGAAGCTTGGCCATTCGAGTAAATCCAGCGGTGACCGATTCGTACTTCGCGTGGTTGGAAGCTACCTTCCCCCTGCTTGACGATCACGACAGCGCGTTGCCCGGACCAAAGCACGGCGTTTTCAGGGACCGCCACCAGCTCCGGCAGCTCATTGAGCAGCTGAGCCCTCGCATACATTCCTGGCTTCAACCGTCCGTCCGGATTAACAACGTCGATCCGGACCCTTATCGTGCGCGTCTCCGGCTGCACCATCGGGTCGATAAACGAGACTTTGCCTTCGAATGTTTCTCCGGGAAATGCGCGAACCGATAGTTCGACACTTTGCTCTAATGCGACCAAGGACATTTCGTCCTCGTAGACATCCGCCAACAGCCAGAGGTGCGAAAGATCCGCCAGGTGAAAGAGCCATTCTCCTTCGCTGACGTATTGGCCTTCCTGCACATGTCGCGCAATCACCGTGCCGCTGATTGGCGCATAGATGGGAATTCGATCGAGAACTTTTTCAGCCGCGTGCAGTTGGTCAACTTGAGCCGGTGTCAGGCCTTGGTATTGCAGTCTCTCGCGGGTGGATTGCAGCAAATCACCTTCGTCAAGCCTGCGACGCCCGTTGACTTGACCAACTGAAGTATTGGCTGTTCTTGCATCACGCGCTCGTTTCGCAAGGACATACTCCTGTTGCGCCGTAATCAGTGCAGGACTATACAACTCAGCGACAAGACCACCCTTCTCAACACGCTCACCTTTGAAATTGACGTGTAGCTTCTCAATCCGGCTCTTTCCGTTGATCCAGGAACTGATTCCCGCATAACGGCGCTCGTCGTAGTCGATGCGCCCCGTGGTGTCAATTTCGCGATAGAGCTTGCGGCGTCTCACCGGTTCGGTAACGACGCCCGCTTGCTGGATTTGCCGTGCCGATAGCGTCAAACGTTCCGGCGCGTCGACGATGCCCCCCTCCAATTCGACCAGTGCCATGTTGCAGATCGGGCAGACCGCGTTTTCCTTGTTGCTTTTGATTTGTGGATGCATTGGGCACCAGAAGACCTCGCTCGAATCGACCGATGATTGTTCGAGCCCCGTCCACGACAGTGCGGCATGCCACGCGACGTGAGTCTTGTCACGCACCAACGGAACTGTCGCGTAAGCCACTCCGCTAGCGATCACGAGAGCCGTCGGCAAAACTTTGCCCCAATGGCGACACACAAATGAAAGCAGGGATGAAAACAGGTTTCGCATGATGGAATCTCTCTCTTGACCGAACGCACATCGCGAGGCACTACGACGCAAAGGCATCGCAGACCGTAAGGTCAAGCGGAAAATGAAACAGAGGATTCAGGCTAAGAAGCTACGACCGGTAGAGATGTGGGTGCGTAGTGGTAGCACCCAAGGTCGCCATCAGGCGTCGATGCGGACGTGCTTAGCCTGTAAAGAAGATTCAGCCAGCGAGCGGTCGGCGTCAGAAGATGGCCGACCGAAGAAGGCTCCGAGCCCACTGTCGCCGGAACCCAACACGGCCTCTGCGAAGGCAAGCGCCAGTGGACACGTTCGCCCGTTGCGATCGTCGTCATTTGTCGGAGCCGGAGTCGGCGACTTGGTTGGCGACGATGCACGCACCGCACAGCAAGCCATCCCTCAGCAAAAGCCTGTCTCCGTACCGCAGCAACACTTTGTCGATTGCTCAGGAGCAGAAATGACCGTGCTGCCCTCGACCGACACCATCACTTGAGGAAACAGCCCGGAAAGGCCCAGGCTGACCATCAAGCTGGCGGTGACCAAGGTTCGTGCTGTGCGGCAATTTCGGTACATCGTGTCAATTATAGCTTTCGGTTCGCCACGTGTGGCGAATTATCCGAATAATCGAGATTATCTCAAGATTAGTCCGACCGGCACTGCTACCGTCAAAAGGCCAGAAGTTCGGACTTACCGCCAGCAACAGACCGCTTGCTTTTAGCGTTCAGCAAAGTTGACCTAATCCCGCTGCCCGCAACGTCGCTTCGTCCGGCCCGCGTCCCGCGCAACAGTCGGCAAGTTTGCCGTCGATAACAACGGCAGGCACAGAGCGAACACCCAGACTCTTCGCCCGACTGGCGACGCTGGGATCGTTCATGTCGAGGACCGACACATCGCACGACGGACAAGCGATGTCCTTGACCATGGTGATTGTGTCGTCACACGCAGGGCAACCTGCACTGAAAACTTCGATAGTTCTTTTGGTAGTCATCGTTCATTTCTCCTTTTAGATCAAATCGAACATTACTGGTTAGCGGAATCGTCTTCCGGGATTGCAAGTTGGACCGGCTCACTGCTCGGCAACTTGGTTGGCCACGAATTCCAGACCGATGCAACGATCAACAGTCCGATGCCACCATACGTTCCCAGATCAAACTCCAACACGAACTTTCCGACAAGCAACAAGCACGCTGCGACAACACCTACCACAAACGGCCCGTATCCTCCGCGTCTGGGGGCTCGAAAACCGAGTGCCCCGACCACCACGACTAACGCGATCACGGTGATAGGTAACAAGTAAACGGTCTGCAACAAAAACGCCAACCCCACCGAACCGAGGAGTCCAGCATACGCCGGCACCATGCACGGTCACGTGACTCTCGGCAATAGTGCTGCACCAATCGCCGGCAGAACGGTCAAGTTCCGCTTCCAGCCGCTCGATTTGTCTGTTGGTTCATTCCGCAATCTATCCATCCTTATCAAGTGCTTCCAGGATCGGGCACTCGCTCGTTCCACCGCGACCGCTACACGCCTTCGTCACTTTCACGAGTGCCTTCTTCATTCTTTGTAATGTCCGAATCTTTGCCTCGATATCATCGATCTTCTCTTCGGATCGCTTCTTCACGTCGGCACAGGTCGTCGTTGGATCGAGCCGCAGCGAGAGCAATTCCTTGATCTCGTTGAGCGTGAAACCGAGTTGCTTGGCTCGCTTGATGAAACGCAGTCGCTTCACCACCTCATCGTCGTAATGTCGATAACCAGACGGCTTACGATCTGGCTCTGCCAGCAGTCCCTTTCGTTCGTAGAACCGTACGGTTTCCACGCCAACGCCTGCGCTCTTGGCAAGTTGTCCAACCGTCAATGAAGCCATTGCAATTCCTCCAACGACACGATTCTACACCCCGTACCATACTACGGAGTCAAGACCGTTGCTGCGGAAGGAGATTGCGACGACGGAGCCTCGGCTCGGTCGAGTGTCTGCGCAATGAATGACCCATAGGTTTTCATTATGCCTGCGGCATTTTGCCGCAGAGCAGCCGGCAAGTTGCTTACACATCGAAGGGTTGGGGCGATTATGTCTGTCAGTCGACGCTTACGGGCCAGAAGAATCTCGCTGATTTATTGACATGATGTAGATTCCGTACCAGCATGAAAGTTAGTTCGCTTGCGTATGCAACGCGTCGTGAAGGTGAAACCGGTTGCCCCAAAGGAAGCTATCTCATGCGTCGTCGCCGAAAGAATCAGACTCGCCGGACATTCAGAAGTCTGCGAATGGAGTCTCTGGAATCGAGGGCAATGCTTCACGGTGGAAGCATTGCGGGCTTTGTCTTCTTTGATGCAGACGGGGATGGTACGCGAGACGCGAGCGAAGGTGGCGTTCCGGGAATCGTCGTTCGTCTGTCGGGAAGCGGCGCGACAGATTCAGCCATCGATCAATCCACGATCACCGATGACAACGGTGCGTATTCCTTCGATGAATTAGAGCCGGGCACTTACCAGATCGCCAAGCGACAGAGCGCAGCGACGATTGACGGCCAAGAATCAACCACCGCACCGGGAGCAGTTTCGACGAACAACTCGCTCGCGAACATCGTCCTCGGTGACGAGGAAGAGATGGTTGAAAATAACTTTGGCGAGCGAGGGTTGCGATCGGAGTTCATTAGCATTGCTTGGTTCTTTGCATCGTCACCACCCGCCCAAGAAATGCTCCGCGAAACCATTGCACTTAGCGAAGAGCAAGGCGGTGACTCACTACTGGCGGCCTCAATTCGAGCAGGCCGAACTGACGTTCCCACTGGCACGAACGGGAGTCCCGCAGCGACGAACGATAACTTTAGTGTCAATGAGAATGAAGTGCTGACAACCGCCGCGGTATCTGGTGTGCTTGCGAACGATACTGACCCGGAAGGCGACGCGTTGACGGCGAGTCTCATCAGTCAGCCGAGTAATGGCTCGGTGACGTTCAACAACGATGGCTCGTTTGTCTATACGCCAAACGCCGATTTCTTCGGCAGCGATTCGTTTACTTACCGGGCGAGTGATGGCTTGGCGACTTCCAACGTGGCAACGGTCAACGTCAACGTCGTCTCTGATGGCGTTACGAGCAACCAGCCCTTTGCGCCAGTCATTCCAGGATCGATTGAGGACCCAGGTCTTCTCGGCATAAGAATGGACACGCAGCCGGGCGCTGCGCCGTTCACACTGGACCACACGGCGACGGCCGTGGACTACACGGGGTTCGGCAACCCGCCGTCCTATGGTCCGCACCACGCGGTTTTCCGAGACTCGCAAGGAAACTCGATCACGCCGCGACCAACCGGTTTCTATGACACGGAGCAGCCAGACGAGGATCTCGTTCATAATCTCGAACATGGCCACGTCTGGATTAGCTATAACCCAAGCTTGATCAGTAACGAGGACCACTTGGCCCTCGAACAGCTTGTCCGCGACGGTGGGACCGACACCGGCGTGATCCTAACGCCGCGATCCAGAAACACATCGCCCATTGTGTTGACTTCCCTGACGCGTCAACTGACGCTTGACACCTTCGATGCCACAACCGTTCGGAATTTCGTCAACACCAACCGCGGCCACTCGCCCGAAGGCTTTATCCCAAGCGGACAGAGGACGGACACCAGCGAAACGCTCGACGACGGATTGCCCCATACGGAAACGGTGAACGCGGCTCCCGTGGCAGTAGACGATGGTTACTCGGTGAACCAGAGTGACGTTTTGACGGTTGCATCAACGTCGGGCGTCCTTGCCAACGACACCGACGCCGATAACGACACGCTAACGGCAAGTATCGTTGCCCAAGCCACGAATGGTTCCGTCACGCTCAACAGCGACGGGTCGTTTACTTACACGCCAAACACGGATTTCTCTGGAGCCGACTCGTTCACGTATCAAGCAAGTGATGGGACCGCTACATCGAACGTGGCGACCGTCACGCTAAACGTCAATCAAGTCACGAACCAGCCGTTCGCTCCAGTAACTCCTGGTTCAATAGAAGATCCCGAACTTCTTGGCACAAGAATGGACACGCAGCCGGGCGCTGCGCCGTTCACACTGGACCACACGGCGACGGCCGTGGACTACACGGGGTTCGGCAACCCGCCGTCCTATGGTCCGCACCATGCGGTTTCCCGAGACTCGCAAGGAAACTCGATCACGCCGCGACCAACCGGTTTCTATGACACGGAGCAGCCAGACGAGGATCTCGTTCATAATCTCGAACATGGCCACGTCTGGATTAGCTATAACCCAAGCTTGATCAGTAACGAGGACCACTTGGCCCTCGAACAGCTTGTCCGCGACGGTGGGACCGACACCGGCGTGATCCTAACGCCGCGGTCCAAGAACACGTCGCCAATCGTGGTGACTTCGTTGACTCGTCAACTAACACTCAACACCTTCAACGCCACCATCATTCGCGACTTCGTCGTCACCAACCGCGGCCACTCGCCCGAAGGCTTTATCCCCAGCGGACAAAGGACGGACAGCAGCGAAACGCTCGACGATGGGTTATCTCACTCGCCTTAATTGCAGCCAACTCTCCGTATATGCGTAAGACCATTGTCGGCGTCTCTGCGCAGAAAGCGTCTCGATCACTGGTCGGTTAGCCGTCAACCTCAGTGTGTTGGTTCGTGGTCGAATCCGTTTCCAACGCGTGATATACGCTATCAACGACCGTCTCGTCGTCGATTGATCGGGAGGATGCGACACGAAATCCGTCATGATAGCGAGCCGTGTTGTCCCTCTCATACTCGGCGAAGTAGCCAACTGTGCCTGCGGTAGCAGCTTCGCCCGCGACTGAAGTTTTCCAGTCGGAGCTTAGTTCCAACGCTCGGTCGCGAGCAATTGTGCGATGTGATCCAGATTCGTATTGAGCAAAAAGGGCCACCGAATTTCGAGTGTCGACCACCGTGACCGCGTTTTCGACTCCCTGGATAGAGACGCTCAATGAGTTGACAGCAATACTCCCGTTCGGACTTGGTGCGCTGTGCAACTTACTAGGGTCGGTGTGGAAACTCGCGTCCAGATTCGCGATGAGCTCACTGCTAGAAGCGTTCGCCTGGCTGCCGTTCCAACGATAGAGACTGCCATCGGCGGTGATGAAATACCATTGGCCGTTTGTGGACGTCATCCATTTCTCGCCGAGTCGCGCCCAGTTGTGATAGTAGTCGCCTGTTGAACTTAAACCGAGTCGTTGGTCGATTTCGTAGGCTCGTTTGGCGAGCGCGTTGCCATTTGATGTTTCGCTGCCCGAATTGCTTTTTCCCTGTCCCGAGTCGTTTGAGCCGTCGCCACCGCTACCGGACGAACCGCCGTTGGCATCGTTCTGATTACCTTCACTTGACCCGGTGTCAGCGGGTGGGTCTGTCAGCAATCTCGGATCTTTGTGGAAAACCACGTCGAGCTGCGCGACCTTCGGGCTAGCAAGCGCCGTAGCTTGATTGCCGTTCCAATCGTAGACCGATCCGTCTGGGGTGATGAACACCCATCCAAGCTCCTGACTACGAAACCATTTTTCGCCTTGTCCGGCCCAGTTGTCGTAGTACTTTCCGTCGGTGCTGAAGCCGTATTTCGCATCGAGTTCGCGAGCACGGGCGACAAGCGCAGACTCCGTTCCCGAAGTGGAATCACCTGTTTCGCCCTTGGCAGCATTCGTCGACTCACCGCTGTCATTTGTCGCCTCACCGGTCTCGGTCTCCGTTCCTGTCTTGGAGTCACCGCCACCGGACGTAGCTGGCGGTTCTGCGTCGTAAAGTTTGCTCAAGTCAGCGTAATAGCTTCCGTCCAATGTTGCGACTAAGGTACCGTTGGCCTTTCCAGCGCCGGACCATTTGTAAACTTCGCCGCTGGGACGAATGAAGTACCATCCATCACTTCCTTGAAGCCACTTCTCGTTTGTTCCACCCCAATTCAAGTAGTCTTTACCCGAGAACTTCAACTCCTTGCTTTGATCGAGGTCGTACGCCGCTTTAGCGATGGGATCGACCGCGACTTCACCTTCGGCACCCGAGGCGTTTTCGCTGGATTGGGATCCACTACCGTTTGCGGTCGCAAGCGTGACGTTCGCCGTATAGCGTCCGATTCCATCCGTCGTGCTCAGCGCGATCGTGTATGATTGGCCAGCGATGACGTCGATTGTCAGATCGTCGTCGGTGAACGAGCCAGAACCGCCGATGATCTTGGCATCGAGCGTCAACTCATACGTGGTGTCAAAAGAGAACGTTGCTTGCCCTGTTTGTCCCGCCGTGAACCTGAAGTAATCGGCATCTGTCACGCTCCCTATGACACCTGCAAACGAAGACCCGCTAGCCAACATCCCAAGCGAGTGTGCCGCTTCGCTCGTCGACCCAAAGTCGTCGCCTGGCATCAAAGCATTAATTGCCGCTTCGAGGTTGATCCTGCGATAGCTCGCGTTTGTCACAGCGTCATAAATAAGGTCGGCCGTACTGCGTAGATGATCGTATATCGTGTCCTGCGTGATGTTCTCAATCCCGACGAACTCCATCGCCTCTCGTACCAGGACACTGGCTCCCGCAACATAGGGTGCCGCCATGCTAGTGCCGCTTGACGTCGCAAAGTCGTTTGGGTCACCGTCGGCTCCAAACACGTGATCCGGAATCGTACTGGTGATGTAGCTTCCCGGAGCGGCTAACACTCGGTCGCTTCGCTGGCTGAAGTCGCTGATTGAACCGTCGCTGTCGATGCTGGCCACCGGCACAACGTAGGGACTAGCGGCCGGATAACTCAGTCCGGCTGAGTTGTACTCGCGGAACGAATTGCCTGCGGAAACTGCGATGAAGATCCCATCCGCTTCGAGTTGAGCGAATTCGTCTTCGAGTGTCGACCAAGCGGGCGTATTATCAGCATTCCAAGTTGTACCGAGCGACAGATTGACGGTCGTTATCGGATTCTCGAACGCGTTGCGATTGTCATGCACCCACTGCAACGCGTCCTCCACCCAACTGAAGTATCCCGCGCCGTTGTCGTCGAAGACTCGCAGACCCACCAAATCGACGCCCGAAGCAACACCACGATGCTCCGCATCCGAGCTTCCGATAATCCCTGCGACATGTGTGCCGTGAAAACCAGCCGGTCCATCATCGTAAGGATCGTCGTCACCTTCCGCAAAATCGTATCCGCCGACGACTCGATATTCGCGCCCAAGACCTCCGCCCAACGCAACGTGATCCCAAGCGATGCCGCTATCAATCACCGCGACGGTTTGCCCAGCGCCCGTTAACCCGTAGTTGTTAAAGACGTAGTTCACACCGGTCAAGTCATGGACATCGCCGGAAGATCCGTTGTTCGCGAGACTCGAATTTTGCTCGTTAGTGATTGTTTCGAGTTGAAAGTCGCCGATCGGGCTAACGACTTCGACGGGTGCCAATTCACTATAGTGCTGCTGGAGTTGCTGCTCAGTGGCGGCGGACAACTCGCCAATCGGCTGAGCCGTTAGCGCGAGACGCTCTTCAAATGTTTCGTAACGAGAATGCCGCTTGAATGCACGAGACCGATTGATAGGACGCATGGAAATATCTCAGAAAGGTTACGGTCCCACCTGTCGACTCGACAGGCAGCAATTGAGCCACGGTCGTGGAGAACCCAGACCGGGACCTTTGGGGAGGAGAACGATGGGCCGACACGCGTCCTGGTACAAGCCACTTGAAAATATAGGTCAGCGAAAGACGCTCAAGTCGGGCGGTTCCGAAAAACTAATGTTTAGTAGACAATTAGCCCCGAAGTTTTTAGCCAGCAAGTGCGGAGTGTTGACAACTCGCAACAGTTGTTGACGCAACGAGTCACTAGGCGCAGTCAAGCGAGGCATGTGCAAAGATCCGCAGGGATGCCTCGACTCAGTCGGGAACCCCAGAGGGATTTCGGACATGACCACGTTTGGATCAGTTACAATCCGACGCTGATAAGTGACGAAGAGCGGCTGCCCATCGAACAACTCGCTATGGACGGCGGTACAGACACGGGCGTCATCGCCACACCGCGGCCTAAGAGTACTTCCACGATCTTAGTGACTTCCCTCGCGTGGCAATTGACGTTAGACACTTTCGATGCCACGACGATCAGAGACTTCATCAACACGAACCGTTGCCACTCACCAGAAGCTTCATTCCAAGCGGCCAGACGACAGACACGAGCGAGACGCTCGATGATTCGTTGCCGTACTCGGCGTAGATGACAATGATGCGTTGCCTTGTCGAGGCGACTGCAGACGGCAGCCCGGCTGTCAGTGAATGACCACCCCGATGCTCTGGCAGTAACGGCACTGAGTGATCTGGCGACTGCAAACACCGTACTCCGGTAACTTCAAAGAAGAACCACACACGCACGAATGAGTTGAATGCCATGCTCTGGACCATTCTTTAAGCTGTCATCTCGGCGGCGGTCATCGTGGCCGTCACCGAGGTGTCCGGCCGGTTTCCTCGGCTGGGCGCATTCTTGTTAACGCTTCCGCTTGTCAGCATCTTGGCGTTCATCATGCTGTGGAACAAAGAGGGCGAAATGACGACAATCTCTCAGCTCGCGAAAGAGACTCTGGTGCTAGTGCCGTTGGGCCTGCCGTTTTTCATTCCGTTCGCGTTCTCCAGCCGCACCGGTCTATCGTTCTGGCCGACATTCGTCGTGGGTATCCTCGTTGCTTCCTTCACGATCGGCCTGTGGTTCCGTTTCGGACCGAGTCCACAGACGTCTCTTTTAGACAAAGGGCAACCTGAGGCCGAGCTACTGGATCACGCTCAGAGCGAATAGTCGCTCTAGTTAAATAGTGCCATTAAGGCAATTTTGCACCAATCTTAACGTGGTTAGGGCGAGGCTACCTCGCCGCCATGGCGAGTTGCGATGCCACGCCAAACGTTCAACTCGATCGTCTCGGCGACGGCACGGACTGAGCCATCAACAAGTGCGACGTTAACGCCACCTGGGTGGAAGCTGCGCGAGGTTACAATGGCATACGTAGGATTGCCCGACGAGCCGTTCTTTCCTTCCTGCCAAGAGTTGTAGTCCGCGTCAACCGTCTGTCCGCCAGTCGTGAACGGCACGAATGTGTTTGGCGTGAGAGTCGCGGTAAAACCAGTGTGATGGACTCGGCCATCAGGCCACTCGGTATGGCCCGTTGACTTGGTTTGGGCACCGGAGGCCACGATGAGAGAAGCGGCGGCAGCGTCCGGGGGAATCGTGGTCGTGCCGGGACCGCCGTTACGCGTGTAAGTCGTCCATGCTTTGACTTCAGCAGCAAGCAGCGTGTTACTTGTGCCATCGACAAAGTCTCTCATGCGCAAGTGGCTGTTGGGAAAGAATGCTCCGTCGCCGCCTTGCCGCGTGGTCGGATCGAAGACAAACCACGTTCCTAAATTGAATCCGTAGCTGGTTGGCACTAGATGGACTTTGCCTCCGCCAGGATCACGCACTCGGCCTGTTCCCGGATCGCTAGGGCAGGTGTACGTGGGAATACGCAGCCCATCAATTGGTTGCTGAAAGTCCCACGCCGTATTGATATCTACTTGGTCGTACAAGTTGCCTTGCTCCAGAAAATGCATGATGCGTCCATGAACTCCCCAGGAACCATTGTTGCCAGTCGAAGTCACGTTCAAGTTGACCACCGCGCTAGCGGGAATCGCACGGTACGTGTTTTCATAGTTCAACACGGCTAGTGCGAGTTGTTTCAGATTGCTTTTACACTGCATCCGTCGCGCCGCTTCACGCGCAGCTTGAACGGCTGGAAGCAGCAACGCAACCAAAATTCCAATGATCGCAATAACAACAAGTAGTTCGACGAGCGTAAACGCTCCTCGGCGAGTGAGTCGAGAATTCAGCATTGAGGTTCCCAAAGAAGTTGGTGGTTGGCAGTGAATTCGCCGTTGGAAACGAATCATTCGGCTGTGGCAGGCTTGCAATACGCAAGTCCAAGGAGGGCGTAGCCGGTTACGAGGTTGGCGTCACCTTCAAACCAGCGGTCATTGTCGTTGATCCACGAACCGTCCGGCTGTTGTCGCGCGGCTAACTCAGCTACGAGTTCGGCTCGCCAGTCGTGCTTCCTGCCGTTCGCGTCGATGAAGGTATCTTCGCCAATCGCGTCCAAAGCCTTGCCGAACAAGTGGTAGTAATAGAAGAGCCCGGCCGTTCCCAGCCCCGGATTCGCTTTCAGATCATAGTGGTCACTGGCCCACTTCGCGGCAGCTTGCACACGTGGATCATCGCGACTAACGCCGGCGTAGAGCATGCTCTTGAGACCGGCGTAGGTCATCGAGCCGTAGCTACGCAATCCGCCGTTCGCCGTCTCTCCCGCTTGGCTGCTGCCACCGGCCGCGGCCGTGTAATAAAAGCCACCGTCGGGGTTCTTCACCGGGAACGCCGTCGTGTTGTGTTCTGTCTCAAGGTTTTGGCAGCGTGAAACAAAGACTAGCGCCCGCTGAATGGCCTCACTGTCCGCAGAATTGCCCGCTGCACGTAGAGCATCGATCAGGAAACTCGTATTCGAAAGGTCGGGGCGCTTGTGCTTTCCATATCCACCTCCGCCGTAGGCGAGGTCGGATGGATCTTTGCCTTCATCCTCATCCCATTGAATTCCTTTGACGAACGCATCCGCTCGCTGGATCGCTTTGTCGTAGCGACCATCCTTATTCGCTTCGGTGAAGCAGAGCACTGTTAGACAGGTCTCGTAATTCCGATAAAACGTACCCGGACTGTAGATACCTCCGTCCGGCTGGATGAAGTCTTCAAGATACTGAAGACTCTTGGCAACGGACGGATCGCTGGTGGGCACGCCGTGCCGTAGCAACGCGGTTGTCACTAATGCCGTCGGCCCGATGCCCGCATGGTTACTGAAAGAACCGTCTGACGCTTGCCCTTTGGCTTTCAAGTAGGAAACCGCTTTGGCAACTGCTTGCTCATACTGCTTCTGATGTGCCGCATCGTCGTCGGCGACAACTGCCGAGGCAACCGAGATTGTTAACGCGAGTATGAAAGAGGTCCGTCGTTGGATCATTGGGCTTTCCTCAAGGAGAATTCGTTTGAACGAAGTGACTGACATTTTCGGAGTGTGGCAAGGTGTGTTGTCCGCGCAGTGTCAGCGCGACGGACTTGCTTGGCAAACAGCATGCCGCGCACAGCAATACCGGCGACAACGTCAGAATCCCGGAGAAACAACACAAACCGGGAGATGGCTCTGCTCGAATCAGGAAGCCACGCGCCGGTATTTTCGACACTTGTGGCGATTCAATCGACACAGCTGGTGGTCAACGGCCATGGTTGCGTCGTTGTGCTGCGTTCGGGCCGCAAATAAGATTGGTGTTGAGTAACGCACAAAAGAGGATGTCCGCAATGCGTTGGCCATTGAGAAACCAAATCATGCTACCGATGGTTGGCGTTATACTCGCTAGCCTTGTGGCGGTTAGCGTGTTGAATGCCTTCCTTTCGGTGCGTCGCACCCATCTACGGATCGAACGCGAATTGAACGAGGTCGCGACTACTTTGGCAGACGCTACCTTCCCGCTGACCGATGGCGTGCTCGGCAAGATGCGTGGCCTGTCTGGCACTGAGTTCGTGATGATTCAGCAGGACGGCTTAGTCGCTGCTTCTAGCTCGCCAGGCAACTCGTTTGTTGGATTGAGCGAATTGACACCAGTCGTCGATCGCGACCAGGGGCTTGGTGATCCTGTTTCACTTGAATGCGGTCGCTTCTTTCACAAGTCGCTTCGGATGGCTCGTGGTACGATTCCTGGTCAACCCGCGACGCTGCACATTCTTTATCCAGAAGAGAGCTATCGCGAGGCGTGGCGAGATGCTGCCTATCCTCCGCTCGTAGTTGGTTCAGTCGCACTTTTGTTGGTCGTTGCCTTTGCGGCAGGAATTGCCTCGCAAGTGACGCGCCCGTTACGAAGGTTGCAAACTCAAGTTGGTGAGATCGCAGAAGGCGAGTTTCAAGCGATACCTGTACGTCTGCGCGATGACGAGATCGCTGACCTTAGCCGGTCAATCAATCAGATGGCGGAAATGTTGGCGAAGTACGAATCCAATATTCGACAAAGTGAGCGACTGCGGACGCTCGGCCAACTTGGTGCCGGCATCGCTCATCAGATGAGGAACTCTGCGACAGGCTGCCGAATGGCGATCGAGTTACACGCTCGCCAATGCCCCGAGCGCCATGACGAAAGCCTCGATGTAGCGAAACACCAGCTCGAATTAATGGAGAGCTATTTGCAGCGATTCTTGCGGCTTGGTCGCAGCGATTCCACGCCGCATAGAATGACCGATCTGGGAGACGTGGTTACGAGCGCCATATCGCTCGTCCACCCGATGGCCCGTCACGTTGGAGTCGAGTTGGAATGGAAGGCACCCGGTAACGAAAGTCGCGTTCTCGGCGACGCCGAAACACTGGAGCAGATGTTGATCAACGTGCTCGTCAATGCAATTGAAGCCGCCGCCGCCGAGACGTCCAACCCAGCCAAGCAAGTGCGAGTGACAATTCGATGTAGAGATGATCGTGTCGCAGTCGAAGTGTGGGACACTGGTGACGGCCCGCCCGACGCTGTGCATCAAAACCTATTTGAGCCGTTCGTGACAGGTAAGCCCGACGGCGTCGGCTTGGGGCTGTCGGTTGCTTCCGAGATTGCGATCTCGCATCAAGGAGAAATTCGTTGGCAACGCCGCGAAAGTCGAACATGTTTTTCTGTTGAGTTTCCGACTTTGCTCGCGAGGGGCGAAGCTGCCTCGAACGACGAAAATGCTGGACTCGTCAAGTCAGGAGTATAGAGTGTCGAAGCTGCTAGTAGTTGATGACGAACAGAGCATTTGCTGGGGATTAAGCAAGCTCGGCGAAAGTATCGGGCACGACGTTGCTGTCGCGTCGTCTGCGGAAGAAGCGTTAGAGGCAGTCGACGAAGTGCGCCCCGACTTGATCGTTTTGGACGTCCGCTTACCTGGCATGGACGGTCTTTCGGCAATCGAGCAGTTTCGTCAACGCGTCGGGCAGGTGCCAATCATCGTTATCACGGCATACGGAGACTTGGAAACGGCCGTCGAAGCGGTGCGAAACGGAGCCTTTGAATACATTGTCAAGCCATTTGACTTAGACACAGTACAGCATGCAGTCACGCGAGCATTGAGCAAGTGTGTGGCCGCGAGTGAGAGTCGCACCAACAGCGGAGCAGTCGGTGGCTTAGTGGGCCGCTCGCCTGCGATGCAGGAGGTGTTCAAACAGATCGCTCTTGCGGCTTCCGCTGAGACAAGTGTGTTGCTTTGTGGCGAAAGCGGAACGGGAAAAGAGTTGGCTGCGCGAGCGCTCCACCGGTACAGCTCGCGAGGTGAAGGACCGTTTGTCGCAGTGAACGTCGCTTCGCTCAGTTCGTCGTTGGCCGAGAGTGAGCTGTTTGGTCATGCACGCGGTGCGTTTACGGGGGCAGATCACGATCGCGTTGGCCTATTAGCTCAGGCGAATGGTGGCACGCTTTTTCTCGACGAAGTTGCCGATATTCCGATGCCGGCTCAAGTAAAACTGCTGCGAGCACTGGATCACGGCGAGGTTGTTCCCGTCGGCTCTAGCCGCTCCGTAATGACCGACTTCCGTATCGTATCCGCTTCGCATCAAGACCTGCCAATGAAGGTGAAGAATGGCGAGTTCCGCCACGACCTTTATTTCCGTATTGCCGCGTTTCGTATCGACCTACCACCGCTGCGCAAACGCGGTGACGACATCCGCGAATTGGCTGAGTACTTTCTGGCCGTAGCGAGCCGAGATGAAATCGTGAGCACGGTTCTCTCAGACGAAGCTGTCCATGAATTACAGCAGCGCCCATGGTACGGAAACGTCCGCGAGTTGCGGAACGCCATGGAACACGCCGTCATTGTCGCTCGCGGTGGCGTGATCGGAATCGAGCACTTGCCGGAAGCAGCCTCGGCTTCTTTGATTCATACATGTAATCAGGATCAACCGATCGACGAAACGATCTCCGAACTGATCGAACGTTGGGCAAGAGCGAAGCTTGCTGGTGCCGATGTTTCCGGTGATTTGTACGAACAGCTTCTGAAGCTAGTTGAGCCATCCTTCTTGAAAGCTGCTATCGAGAAGCATCAGGGGCAGTATAGTTCCGCCGCGCGACAGCTAGGACTACACCGTACTACGCTGCGAAAGAAGCTTGACGAATACGGCTTGTCGTCGAGCTAACCGCCAAGGCAACGTCCGGGGCGACACCAATTTGACCGCCGATGATTGGATCGCTGTGCTGGCTGCATATTAGTCTTGCGTGGCCATGGGATGAGCGCGAAGTCGCAACTTACATGCGTAAATGGGCGTGTCCGCGTCACTAGGCAGACTGTCCGTGGTCCAAGTGTGACAACTGCCATCGGTCAGGCATGATCGCGAATGGACTGCGGAACATCTGACGCTGGTCTTGTTGGCAACTCTCAATCGAATGGAGTCGACAATTTATCCACCAAACGGAAACCGGCGGTTTCGGTCTCGACTCATTTGGTAGGAGGCGATGAATGACGAAACCTAGCGTTCTGGCTTCAACTACCGAACTGGTGCTCGTGATAGGTCGGACCGTCTCCGTGGAAGTCGTGACCGAATTGCTCGTAACAAGGATCTGCCCTACCACGAAACGCGGGATAGTTGAGAAGTTCGTATTCTCGCGATGAATCGAACCTATAAGGCGTCGGTTGATGGAAAGCGTTCGGAGTAGCATACGGTGTTGTGCATTGTTGATCGCAACCTTCAATCAAACGAGTCTGATTGGCGAAGTCTAACGGACAAACGTCACGGTGTGAGTGATTGTCATACTGCCTCGCATTGGGACAATCGTAGCTGCCGGGTTGAAACGTGTACGCTGGGGCGGAACTCGGCGGTAGCAAAGTTGGTGGCGAATCTGCGGCCGGCGGTGAACGCAGACCTTGCTGTAAGGCTCCACTTTGATTAGTTGATGGCGCAGGCCTCGTGGTCGGTAACGGAGGCGGACCGCCAAATGGCGCAGTAATCGCGTCCGCATTGGGAGCGGGCGATTCGCTTGCATCTTGGTGGGAGTGATTGTGCCCGTCGTGGTCATGATCGTGATTATGATTGTCTGAGTTACGACTTGCCGAGCCCAGTGGTGGCTGGGCACGCGTCGATGCAATGTTGTAAAACGTCAAAGTTGCTACGGCTGTAAGACCGAGCGACAAGAGTCCAGCGGTTCGATATTTCATGGCATGTGCTTCCGTTTCAGTGCCGTAGTAAATGTAAATGTGCGTCGAACGTTAGCCTGCGAATCGTCTGGTATTGCCCAGACCTGCGAGCAACGCGTTAGTGCTTGTGGCTCGTCTCGAAGCCACTTGCTTTCAGACAGCGCTCCCACCGATGAGCCTCGTCGTGGCTGTTCAAAGAAATGCTCCGCCATGTCGGGCAACGATAGCGGATGTCAAAGTGATCGCCGTGCTGTCCCTGTTCGACTTCGCAACCGATTTGTTTGAACGTCATGAAGTTTGCCTGTGCTGCCTTTGCGTCGTCAAAATGTGCAGACTTCCATTGCGGTAATCGAAATTTGATAACCTCGGGGCTGGCGGCGACGACGTTCCCAGTCATCGCTCCGCTAGCACAAATCGCCATAGTGATAAGCAGCATTCGGTTCATTCGTTTTGAAAACATTTCATTCCCCATGTCAAAAGCCCAGCAGAAAGAGCGTGCTTCCGTTCACACGCTTCGAGAGCAGGTGTGAACGCAACCGGCGTGCCAAACCCGTTTACATCTGATTCGCACCGATCGATGCCGACATTATGGGAGCCGTTTGCGTTTTGTGACGTCAGCGTGATACTCGGCGCCACCGCAATGATGACAAGCTAACCTTCGTCAGGAGGGAAATCTCTCGTCACACCGCGAGCGATACTTCTTGTGTCGGTTCCTCGCGATTCCGGTATGCCAGTAGTCGTAGCGCGTTGAACACGACCAGCAGTGTAGATCCTTCGTGCAACAGCACGGCGGCTCCCATTGGTAAGCCCAGGACCGTCGCGGGGACGAGCAGAGCGACCATGCCTAGGCTGAACCAAAGGTTTTGGCGAATGACTCGACTAGTCTGACGACTGAGGCCCACGGCGAACGGTAAGTGGTTCAAGTCATCTGCCATGAGGGCGACATCGGCGGTTTCGAGCGCAACGTCTGATCCCGCCGCGCCCATCGCGATGCCGACCGTGGCATTCGCCATCGCGGGTGCATCGTTCACACCGTCGCCGACCATCGCAACGTCTTCCTGTTGACGCAACTTCTTGATCGCGGAGACCTTGTCGTCTGGCATCAGATCACCCCAGGCTTCATCAATGCCGACTTCCTTGGCGACCGCGTCGGCTACCTGCTGATTGTCGCCAGAAATCATAATCATGCGCCTTACCCCCAAGTCACGTAGCCGCCTGATCATCGTCTTGGCCGCATCTCGGGGCGTGTCCATCAAGCCGAGCACGCCGAGATAGCGATCGCCGTGTCGCACAATCATGGTGGTGCGCCCAGCGGATTCGAGCGACTCCACCTGCACTCGCAGTGCATCAGGAAGTGGCGGTCCCGCCACTTCCTGAACAAGTCGTCCTTTCCGATGTAAACTGACTTACCGTCGATTGTTGCTTTGACACCGCGCCCCGTGATGCTTTGCATGTTACCCGCTTCGGGTAGTCGAGAGTCCAGCGTCGAGAGTCCAGAGCCGGAATACTGCTCTTGACTCTCGTCTCGCGACTCTAGTCTTTTCATTCCATCTCGCGCCACGGCAGTTGCCAAGGGATGATCGCTAAGCGTCTCTACGGCAACGGCCACCCGCAGAAGTTCAGTTTCACTCGCATCATCAAAGGACACGGCATCCGTGAGCCGTGGTTTACCCTCGGTGAGCGTGCCGGTTTTGTCAAAGGCGATTGCTCCGAGCCGACCGAGGTGCTCTAGCTGTGCGCCGCCTTTGACGAGGACGCCACCCCGTGCTGCGCGAGCCACGCCGCTAAGCACGGCGCTGGGAGTCGCAATGGCAAGAGCGCATGGGCTGGCCGCCACCAGCACGGCCATGGCGCGGTAGAACGACGCGCTAAACGGTTCGTCATTCACGACCCAGGCCAATAATAGCAGCACGACAAAGCCAAGCACGACCGGAACGAAGTACCGCTCGAACTTGTCGGTAAATCTCTGCGTGGGTGACTTCTGTGTTTCCGCCTCGCTGACCATCTCCACGACCCGGGCCAGCGTGCTCTCGGTCGAAAGTTTCGTGACAACAATCTCCAAGGCCCCGCTTTCGTTGATCGTGCCGGCGAAGACCCGATGCTGGGCGTCGAGCCGATCGGGATTCTCTGCTGCCCGCTGCGGATCATCGACCGGCCGTTTGTCGACCGGCACGCTCTCGCCGGTGATCGGGGCCTGATTGACGCTGCTCTCCCCTTTAATCACAAAGCCGTCGGCCGGAATGCGGTCGTTCGGTTTGACGATCACGACGTCGCCGCGTTCGAGTTGTTCGACAGGGACTTTGTCCGTGTTCCCGTTACGGCGCACCAAGGCGAATTCGGGTGCAAGTTCGGCCAGCGCTTCGATGGCCCGTCGCGCACGGCCCATCGCGTAATGTTCTAGCGCGTGCCCCAGGCTGAACAGAAACAAAAGCAATGCACCTTCCGCCCACTCGCCCAGCGACGCCGCACCGATGGCTGCCACCAACATTAAGAAGTCGATCTCAAAGCGACCAACGCGAATGTTCTCGATCGCCTCACGAAGCGTGAAAAAGCCGCCGAAGAAATACGCTGCCAGATAAATAGCCCACGGCACCGACGGAGTGATGTTGGTCAATACCGACAGTAGCCAACCGGCCAAGAGCAGCCCGCCGCAGATGATCGCGTAGATCAATTCGGTCTGTTCGCCGAACAACCCACCGTGTTCGTGGTCGTGTTCTTCCTCGCCCGCCGCCGCTTCTGCATTGGCGCGTTTTTCTGTGATCACGCGTACGCCGCTCTTGAGCAACGCAGCGCGGATCGCATCTTCTTCGGCTTTCTCTCGATCGAACTCAATACGCAGCATGCCGTCTGCGGATGCTGACGCTTCAAGAACTCCTCTTAGCCGTTCCGCGCGAGCGGCAACCGTTCGGGCGCGGCGTGCGTGCATTGGCTCAGTCCGCAACAGTAAGTGCCCAAACCGTTCGTGAATCTCCGCCCCCGCCCGCTTGGCCAGCTCGCGCACCTCACCGATCGTTAGTCGGTTGGGTTCGTAATGAATGCAGAGTTGGCCTGGTCGCTCGCCTTCCGCTTCCAACGCATGAGCGGCATCAACCCCTTCTTTTGCTGCCAACAGATCCGCGAGTCGCTTTACGCAAGCGTCGCGAGCGTCTGCTACATCTGGAAGCAACAGGTTGATTTCGATTTTCGTTTTCCCGACCATGAGTGCCTATTCTCAGTGTTGCGTGAAGTTGCTGTCGACACGACGGTTGCGCCGTCGTGTTCAATCGCCGGTGAGTTCCACCGCATCGGCCTCGATCACGAGGATCGTAACGTCATCGGCCGACCTCCGACCTTGCTGATGGCTCAACATGGCATCACGAATCGCTTTGACGATCTGATGCGGCGGGCACTCTTTGCAATTGGATGCAACATCGGCAAGGCGTTTGCGACCGAACAACTCACCAGCAGGAGTTCGGGATTCAGCAATACCGTCCGTCGTCAGCACCAACCTTTGGCCGGGCGACATGGTGATCGCGACAGTTTCCCACTCAAAAGATGAATCGACTCCCAGCGGGAGGCCGGTTGCAGGTAACTCCTGAACATCACCGTCCTGTGACACCAGCAGTCCCGGTTCGTGCCCGGCGCTGGCGTATTCCAGTCGGTGTGTCACCGGGTCCCATCGCGCGAGAAACATAGTGATGAACTCACTGGGCAGCAAGCCTGGGAGTCGATGGTTGACGAACTGAAGAATGTGCCGCGGGTCTAGATCATGTTCGATCGCATGCATCACAAGCGCCTTTAGCATTACTGAACCCATCGCGGCGGCGACTCCGTGCCCTGTCACATCCGCCACACAAACTAACCACGTCTCATCGCGTAACCGCATTAAGTCGTAATAATCGCCCGCTACCGAATCGGCAGGCTGGAAATAATGCGCCACGGCGAGACCTGGTATTTCTACACCGTTGGGAAGTAAGTGGTCTTGAATCTTCCTCGCTCGATCCATCTGCAAGTGGCGTTCTTGCTCATTGTTGGCCAATGTCGAAGCCATCTGCCGAATCGCTTCTGAAAGTCCGATCAATTCGTAGCTACGATACGCATTTGTCTGTACGGCGTAATCACCTTGCGCAATTCGTGCGACTGCACCCGATAGCTGTTGCAATGGGCGAACGACCAAACGCAGTAGCACGACATTGACAATTCCTGCCGCCACAACACCAAGCGCTGCCAGCGAGAGTGAGTGAGATAGTATCTCGTTATGAATCGATTGCCGAATATCTGTGGTGTTCTCCGAGACGTAGACTTCAACACCGTTCGCGGAGAAACTTCCCACCACCAACGTGACGTCGCCCAACAATGCGTGAGAGCCCGGAGACCGTGCGGCGTTTCGCATCGCTTGCAGCATTTCCGGCGAAGCTCTGTGATGTGCCTGGGCCTGCACGACGTTGTCTCCAACTCGGACAGCGATATGGTGGCCAGGCGACCGAGTCTCCTGCATACCGGCACAGACGCGATCGACGAACCGCTGAATCGGCTCAGCACGTCCCTGTTGAGAGAGACACGATAGACCGTGCGCGATCGTCAACGCCTCCTCCTGCAACCCGACCTGCTTCCGCATGATCGAGCTTTGCATCTCTTCCCGGTAATCCGCAACCAACAGCATCACCATCAAGACGAGCAGCGGCAGGTTTACTGCCAGCAACAGTTGCGTGCGAATCGTCAAGCGTTTTCGCGATATTTTCCGACACTTGACTCGTTTGTCGTCAGCTCTGATTTGTGCTTCACTGGGGTTCGTCAAGTCGCTTCCAATCGTTTGGCGGGCCGCTGCCTATCAATGGGTGGCTGGTCGTGGCTCACCGTTCTTCACTCGTTAGCATTCTCGGCTCGTCGGATACGGTAGGTGAGTACCGTATCGGGATCGACCAGCCATGAGTTGCCTTTGGCGTCGGTAAAGCTCAGCAGATGTTTGCCCGTGACGTCGACTAGGCCGGAGAACGTCAGATTCGCCAATTGACCGGACCCTGCATCCAGCTCGGCCACATCAAAAAAGATGTCCACTGGTCCGGTCATTGTCTGTTTTAGGACGGCCTCGTAGCGATCGTGGTCGTCGTCCATGCTGGACGCCTTTTCGGCGTTAGGCGCCGCTTGTGCTGCCGGATTCCCGCCGACGGAGATGAGCGTGCTCACGGCGAGCACCGCCGCGACGAGAATGAAGAAGGAGCCAAGGCTGGTCAAAAACGTGCGCTGTGTCAATTGAGAACTCATCGAATCACTCCTGAATTGTAGTTGGAACTAGGGTTAACACTTGAACGATCACGTCAATTACAACTTCTTTAGGGACGGGCCGAATAACGTTGATTGGTGCGGCTGCGGTTGGCGTTAGCCAGCGCCTGGTTGCCAGCGACATTAGCCTGTGCCAACTTCCGTCGCGCGTCATCCAGATCCTTGCGAGCGGCCGTCCACCGAGAATCGTGGGTCACGGAACTTTCAAAACCCCGCTTCAGTTCATTAACGCGAGCGGCGGTGGCTACGACTCGTTCGCTGGCTTTCCGGGCAGCAGGATCGTCGTTGATTGCCGCAGCCTCCATCTTCGTGACGGTCGCGCCCGCCTCCAATCTCTGCTGCGACAGTGCGTCGATTTGTGATTGCGATGCGCGACCCGATGCTCTCAAGGCCTGAGCCTCATTGTACTTTTCTTGTTGGATTCGTTTTGCATTTTGATACAAGGGATCTTTAGCAAGGCGGTCGAGCACGACTTGCCGAAGTTGGTCGAGTTCCTTGTGGGCGGCGGCATCTTCCCGCAGGGCGGCCGCCACCTGTGGAGAAAGTTCGAATTGGCGTTCGAGCAGTGTTCGCGACGATTTGAGCGCCGCGTGGGCGCGACTGACCTCAGCTTGCGCGGCCCTTAGCGCCGCTGCGCGAACCGCGGCCGCCCGCATTAAGTCGGCATTCGCCTTCGCTGCCGCCGACGCGGAACTCCGGGTAGTGCGAGATGATCGACTGTTATGGCGATGGCTGCGTCCCGTGTTGTGGGCAAAGCCCGCTGAGTCGAACACCGACAACATCAAGAACGCAGTTGTGCAGACGACAAGTGGTTTTCTTACGTGCATGGTTGTCACCTTGGGATGTTAAGTCGTTGATTACTCTGTTCGTTGGTCGGGGGGAACCAATGAAATCTGCCGATACACTGACCCGAGCATCAGCCCCGCACGGCGCACATCGATAGCGTCAGATGACGGTCGGGGTGACTCGCAAGAATTACAGCGTCAGGCGAGATAGACGCACACAGCGGTCGAGCGCCGAGACTGGTTTCCCGGCGCTAAACTTTGCAACCGCGAATGTCTCACAGCGAGTTCTAGCAGGAACCAAGAATAAGCCACAGCAATTGTGCTGATTGGAGTCGAATACAATCAGCGAGACTGCCGGCAACGACGGAGTTTCGCAGCAGCTACAAGAGCAATGGTGCGAGGGAAGACCGCCGTTGTCGTCTAAACAGCAGTCACACGGGGTGACTCCGTTCGCGCAACGGCAGGAGTCAGCTCCCAGGCTGGCAGGAACGGTAACGGCGCAAACGAGCAGGGCGGCAATGGTTTGCCTGAGAATCACAGTATCGATGATCGGTAACTTGATCATAACTATTAAACTAAACCCAGCTTCGAAGGAACGTCTAAGTATTTCACCTGGGGCATCGCCGGTCAATCGCAGATATTTCTACATCGCGCAAAATCACCGCAAACATTTTCTGCTGGCCCGTTTCCTGTTGCGGCCCCTGTGCAGCCACTTGCAGCCACCGTGTAGTCCTTTCTGAGACACATTGTCATCCGGTGGATGGCGCTTTGTGCTTTGGACGCGAAGCTCGTGACTCCCGAAACGCGGCATTCTATTGCCGAATGATCACTTGACTTCTTTGGCACGGTAGTTGCGTTCATAGCGTCAGTAGTCTTATTCAACATCGGAAACAGCAAAGGAGATGATCATGAAACGCTTACTCATCGTGTTGGCCGTCGTAACCACGTTCGGGCTGGTTGGCGTGATGTCAGCTTCGGCCGCCGACCGCCATCATGGCGGGGGCTACCGCGGGCACGGTAGGGCGCATTACGTCTCTCCGTACAATCACGGACGTCGCTCAACGACCTACGGGTACGGCCGCCACCACAGGCCGTACAATTCCGGGCATCATGGCACCTCGAATTACGGTTACGGTTGGTCCAACTACGGCCACGGTGGAGGATATGGTCACGGCAATGTGCATGTCTCCACGCCCTATTTCGGCCTGCACATTGGTCACTGATGCTTGGTATCGCGTGTGTCTGCCCGGCGGCGCGATGACAAATCGTGTCGCCGGGGTAGGTTATCTCAACTGTCAACACGCGTGTCTTGTCGCCGCTTCCGCTCCGTGTCGTTGTCTCCTGCAAAACGAGCGTGCAGCGAAGTCCAATCGATCACCATACGTCCGCCCCAGGACTCGTGCTGCTTGGCCCAGTTCATCAGCAACTCCAGGCAGGCGTGGTCTATGTAGTCCAAGTGTTCGAAGTCCACATGCAGTTCGGTGCCTCGCGGGACACGCTCCAACTCTGCGGCTAAGACGGGCAAACGGACGAAGGTTGCCGCGCCGCGCAGCTTCAATACGGCGGTTTCGTCGGTCAGATTGATGTCGAGTTGCGTGGCCAGACGGGAAAACGTGTAGAGCAATTTGGCTGCCGAGAGGCCGACACCAACTAAGACGCCCGTCAACAAGTCCGTGAAAACAATAGTTCCAACCGTCGCTGCATAGATGGCTACTTCGCCCCAGCCGAAGCGCTGCAGTTCGCGCAGCGACTTGATGTCCACCAACTTGTACCCCGTATAGACGAGCATCGCGGCCAAACTAGCGGTCGGAATCGAGTGCAACACGAACGTCAGCGCGACAACGAACAACAGTAGCCAGACTCCGTGCAAGATGGCGGCGAAGCGGCTTTGAGCTCCCGCCTGCACGTTGGCCGAACTACGCACAATTACCCCCGTCATCGGGAGTGCGCCGAGTAGTCCGCAAATACCATTACCGATGCCTTGCGCCATTAGCTCGCGGTCATAGTTGGTTCGCGGGCCGAGTTGGATTTGATCGACCGCTGTCGCGCACAACAATGTTTCCGCGCTGGCAACCACGGCCATCAACATCGCGACCGGGAGCAGTCGCGCCCAAGAAGAGGTGAGCGTGCTCCAGGCGGGAAATCGCACATCGTCCCATAGGTTGGCAGGAGCTTCGACGTATAAAACTGGTAGCGTCATGGCGGCGGCCACCATCGCAGCCAGAACCACCGCAACCAGTGGGGCAGGCACGATTCTCAGTGCCTTCGGCACGAGCGATTGCCAGAGTACAATCAGCACGATCGTCAGCACGCCAATGTAGGCGGCCAGTTGGTGGTTTTTCAAATGTTCGAGCGATGCTTCCAGTGATACAACCGCGTTCTGCTGCGAGTCGAGCGCGGCATGTAACGTCCCGGTGGTGAACGCCGCGCCGGCCGATTCGCTCTGCCGCAGCGCGGTCGTAGCGGCGGCAAGAAGTTCACCCTTCCTCTCGTTGCCCGCTCCAGTCCGGCGCGTTCCCTGCAGTCGTCCAACGGCCTCCTCCAGCAAGCGAGTGGTGTCGCTTTGCTGTTCTTGCAAGGTCTCAAGTGGGCCCTCAGGTCCATCCGCGGCGACGATGGTCTCGGGGTCGTCGGCGCTGTATCGATCAGCGAATTCGCGGAAACGTTCTTGAATCTGCAGTTGCCGTCGATGGACTTCGCCGAATTCATGGAGCGCTCGTGATCGCATCCGTCGCGTCTCGCGGTCGGAGAAATCGGGGGGAGCAAGGCTCTTCACCATCGCCGCGGGAATGCTGATCAGGTTCTCGGCACCACTTCCCTTCGGCGTGTCGTCGATCATAACGTGGAACTGGCTGGCCATAATCAGAAAGCCAATTCCCGCCAGCATCCCTTTGATCACGGCTGGCGAGACGGCGCGAAACCATTGTCCCAGTCGCAGCGCGCCCATAGCGACCTGAATCAAACCGGCCAACAGGACGATCGGCCCTAGTGCCTGCAGCCCGTGATTCTGTACCGCATCGTACACGATCACCGTCAAGCCAGCGGCCGGACCACTGACCTGTAACGGACAGCCTGCGATCCAGCCGACAACCAGCCCTCCGACAATCCCCGTGATCAAGCCCGCGGCCACCGGAACTCCCGAAGCGATCGCAATGCCCATGCAGAGCGGCAAAGCCACTAAGAACACGACCAACGACGCCAATAAGTCATGGCGAAGCACCGTATCCAAGCGACCTTTCGTCTTCAGCCGTGCGGATTCCATTTCATTCTCCGTGTTATTGCCGCAACCTATTCAAGTGTCTTACTCTGCATGGCGAGGAAGTCACGTCAGCGCATACGATCACGTAACGTCTCGATGACTTCAGCATTAAGCGATCGACTTCGTCGCTACACTGCTTTCTACGCGTTTCCGAAACGACTTGGCGAATATGTCGATGGAGTCACTTTCCGCCGGGCGTTCGACTTTGGTCGCCGGTCTTTTGAAGAGGCTGATGGTGCCGGTCGCCGCGTAGAAAACAGCGACGACCAACAGTCCGTGGAGCGTCGTTGTCTGCGGCGCGACAAGGTTGACAAGCCAGGCAGTCGTCCCGATGACAAAGCAGCCCACTGCCGCTCCAAAACACAGCTTGCTCTCGTCGTTGATGTACTTCCCAAAGCTATCAACTGCGTCACGAATTGAGTCGCGGTACATGGAATTGCTCTCCTTTGTTGTGGACGGTTAGTAGCTATATCAGAGACTCGTGCCGCGAATCCGGCGGCCTTTCCTGGGAAATTCCTCGCTCAGATCGAGGCCAGTTTCATTGACGCACTTCTTGGCTGGGACACAACTTGATCGAGCGGAAGATACTCGTGTTGCTGTGGTTCGTAGGCGAATACCTGTCCGGTCTCGAACTTGTAGACCCAGCCGTGTAGTTTCAGGGCATCGCGCGACAAGGCAGCCGCCACGGAGGGATGCGTTTTCAGGCTCTTCAATTGCACGAGTACGTTCTCCTCGACCGTAGCAGTCAGTCGCGAATCTTCCTCCACGAGATGGTTGTAGTTCTCGCGAATGATACGCCCCGTGGCGTCGGCATGCGCCAGCCAGGCATGAACGGCCGGTAATTCACCGACCTGTTCGGGATGAAGGACGCCGTTCATCGCTCCGCAGTGCGAATGCCCGCAGATGATGATGTCCTGCACCTGCAGCGTGACGACCGCGTATTCGATCGTGGCCGCCTCCCCGCCATGAACAGCTCGATACGGCGGCACAATGTTGCCGGCGTTCCGCATGATGAACAATTCGCCGGGCTCGGTTTGCGTCAACAAGCTCGGATCAATTCGCGAATCGGAGCAGGTAATGAACAGAGCCAGTGGCCGTTGCCCGGCCACAAGCCCACGAAACAGCGTCTGTTGGGACGCGAAGACATTCTTCTGGAACTGGTGAATACCATCGACGAGTTTTTGCATGATTAGAATCTCCACAGCGCATGGTGGGACCGCGCTGCAATCGCAGCGTGGCCTTGAAACCCTTGCGTTTCCGCGCGAGTGCAATTCACACGCGCAGCGGAAGGCACGAAGCAGAAGACGCATTTCTCGATCTAGAGCAGTCTCGTTGCGGTGTCGGTTCCAGCGACGAGACGAGATCGTAGGAAGGGCAGCGCCGCTTTAGAAGCGGAGCGGAGCGAGAAGATTGTTTTGCAGACGGTGCCCGGGCTTTACCGCGCAAAGGGAGGTGGAAGCGATCAAAGAGGGGCGGATGCCACGCTTCACGATGGAAGAGTAAGCTTGTTCCTTGCGCGCGTAGGCGTCGCATCGGCGTTCGGTAGACGCCACGTCGTCACTCGAGTTAACGCGTTCGCCTGCCGGGCATTCGCTTTCGCAACCACGGCACTCATGCCGACACTGTCGTCCACACTCGGACTCAATCGGTAAGAGCACCGCGAGAATCAAGAGGCAAGACAACAACCAATTCGCGACTTGCGGCAAGGTGGTGTGCTGACCTTGAATTTGCATAACGCTACGCATTTCGGTGCTCGACTAAAACATTCATCGCGTCTCGCAACGGGGTCCAAAACATCCCGTCGCATCGGTTATCGGTTATCGGCAGGCGAGTTCTACAGCAATTTGTTAATTCCAATGAAGTTTTTCGGCAAACAGTCCGCCTGCTTCAGCTTCCGATCAAACTTTCGGCTTGTACGCTAACAGTCGAAGGGCATTGAAGACGACGACCAAAGTGCTTCCCTCGTGCAAAGCGACTGCGGGACCGATGTTCATTCCGAATATGGTGGCCGGAACAAGGAAGGCGACCATGCCGAGACTCATCCACAGGTTTTGACGGATAATGCTGCGAGTCGACCGGCTGAGTCCAATGGCCAATGGGAGATGATCCAAATTGTCTGCCATCAGGGCAACATCGGCGGTCTCCAGCGCCACGTCGCTTCCAGCCGCTCCCATCGCGATTCCAACAGACGCGGACGCCATCGCAGGTGCGTCGTTCACGCCATCGCCAACCATTGCCACGCCACCTTCGCCTTGCAACTTCTTGATCTCGGCAACTTTGTCGTCGGGCATCAAATCACCTCGAGCTTCATCCAATCCGACTTCCTTGGCAACCGCATCGGCAACCTGCTGATTGTCACCGGAAATCATGATCATCCGCTTGATGCCGAGTTCCCTCAGTCGAGCGATCGTTCGCTTCGATGCTTCTCGAGGCGTGTCCATCAGACCGATCACGCCGAGATAGCGGTCGCCACGTCGGACGATCATCGTGGTGCGTCCGTTCTGTTCGAGCGACTCGACCATTGAACGCAGGTTATCGGGAAGCGGTGGACCATCAATCTCTGCGAATAGGTCGTCTTTGCCAATGTGAACCAAGTCGCCATCGACGGTCGCTTGAATTCCACGTCCGGTAATGCTCTTCATATCGGTCGCTTCTGGAATATCTCCCCCACTCCCTGACTCCCTCTCTCCCAACTTCTTCTTCCCGTCTCGAACGACGGCTTTGGCGAGTGGATGCTTACTGAGATCTTCGACGGCGATTGCGAACCGTAGGAGTTCCAATTCATCGACACCTTCGGCGGTGCGAAAGTCGGTGACTTTGGGTTCGCCTTCGGTCAATGTTCCTGTCTTGTCAAAAGCGACGGCATCAAGGCTGCCGAGGCTTTCCAGCGGACCGCCACCTTTGACCAAAATCCCACCGCGTGCTGCCCGCGCAACACCGCTGAGAACGGCACTGGGAGTCGCGATCGCCAAAGCACACGGGCTGGCGGCGACGAGAACTGCCATCGCACGATAGAACGATTCGCTGAAGTTTTCGTCTCGTACCAACGGTGCAAACAGCAATAGGACCACCAACACGACGACAGAAGGTACGAAGTACTTCTCGAACTGTTTCGTAAATTTTTGCGTCGGTGAAACTCGCGTCTCAGCTTCGCTGACCATGGTGACGACTCGAGCCAGCGTATTCTCCGAGGCGATCTTGGTGACCTGAATCTCCAATGATCCGGATTGATTAATGGTTCCGGCGAACGCACGATGCTCCGGCGGCAAAGATTCCGGATCGGCTGCGGCGATTGCCGCGTCGTCAACTGGTCGCTTGTCGACGGGAACACTCTCTCCGGTGATCGGAGCCTGATTGATGCTCGACTCACCAAGGACGACGAAACCATCGGCCGGAACACGTTCATCAGGTTTGATGACGACGGTGTCACCCACCACTAACTCTTCCACGGGAACTTCCGATTCTGTTTCGTCGCGGCGAACGCGAGCTGTTCTCGGTGCCAGTTCGGCGAGGGCTTCGATGGCCCGCTTGGCACGGCCCATCGCGTAGCCTTCCAGTGCATGGCCGATGCTGAACAAAAACAAAAGCAGCGCGCCTTCCGCCCATGCTCCCAGCGTCGCCGCACCGGCAGCGGCCACGATCATCAGGAAGTCGATCTCAAATTTACCGGCTCGGATTTTCTCGACAGCTTCCGTAACCGTGTAGTAGCCACCGAAGACATACGCCACGGTGAAGCAGCCCAGCGACACCCAGTCAGTGACTTCCGTAAACGTCTCCAGCAGCCAGCCGTCCAGCAGGAAGACGCCGCACAGAACGGCAAATATCAGTTCACTTCGAGGTCCAAAGATGCCGCCGTGGGCATGATCGTGTCCGGAATGGTCATGGTCCGCTTCATGCCCCTCGTCGTCGTGGTCGTGGCCGACATGATCGTCTGAATCGGGGTCAACTGACTGCTTTCCGTCTCTTAGAGCCGACTCAATAGCCTCCTTCGTGGTCACATCGCGATCAAACTCCACGCGCACCGCTCCGTCCGGGCTGACGACTCCTTCGAGGACGCCGTCAATCCGTGAAAGCCTCGCTTCAATTGCTGACGCGCGACGTGCGTGAGTCGCGTCTCCTCGCAGTAACAGGTGACCGTATCGCTGGTTCAACGTGGCACCGGCACGTCGTGCAAACTCGCGAATTTCACTCACCGAAACCACCGCGGGGTCGAAGTGTATGCACAACTGATTTTCCGCATCGGTTGTCGTCAGCGCATGCGCTGAATCGATCCCGGCTTTGGCTTGCAACAGGTTTGCGAGTCGTTCAACGCATTGGTCCTGTGAATCCGCAATGCCCGGCAGCAATGGGTCAAGGCTTAGTTTCATTTTCTGTGTCATGTTATTTTATTCTTTCGTTACTCGTCATTCGCCAGTGAATCTACCTCCGCCACATCTTCGCATTTTGTCTTGGATAGGTTCTTCCACCCGGGAATGTGATGGGACGCCAGCACGCCGAACACAATCACGGATGTCAGCACCGCCAATAAATACATTCCAAATCCGATGGCGGTCCCTACTGCCGCGGTTGCCCATACAGTTGCCGCTGTCGTCAGGCCCAAGGTTCGACCTTTTTCCCGAAGGATGATGCCGCCGCCAAGGAACCCAACACCGGTAACGATGTTGGCTGCCATGCGTGACTGATCAGCCCCCGGTATATGTGAAGAGATCAAGGCAAACACGCACGCCCCCAACGCAACGGAAGCGTAGGTCCGGATGCCAGCTTCCCGCCCGTGCCATTCACGTTCCCAGCCAATGAATCCGCCGAGCCCCGCGGCAAGCACCGCGCGAACGGCGAACATAAATTCCAATTCCCAGTCCATTCTCACTCCTATAGCACGACGTCACTATCCCAAGACAATTTGTCTGGTATGTCAACATCGTCTATCAGTTGGCGGATGTCGATTTCAATGGACCTGCAGAGGTCAGTAATCGGTACATCATTTGGCCCTCCCTCAAACGGGTTCTCCGAATGTTCTCCCGCAATCTCCAGAGCGAAGAATACCCACGACACGATTGCGCTAAACGGAATGGAAAACCAGACGAAGTGCGTGGCAAAGAAGAGCCACATGGAATGCATAATAGCGTAGCCTTCGGCCGCACTGCCGTGATCAGCGATGATATGGTCGCCGACCTTTTCAAACTCCTCCATCACTCCGTAGGGAAGCAGCAGGATGAACAACCACACAAAGATGTAATTCAGCGTTGCAAACTGACGCGGATAGGGAAAGTTCTTGATGCGTTCAGACTTTCCCTGCAACGCATACAATTCGGCGATCGTTCTTTCTATCTCGACATGCTCAAACACGCCGAGCGACTCTTGCTCACGAAGCTCTCTGAGCCGTTTGGACTGAATGCCCAACAACTGTGAGGCTTGATTTCCTTTGCTGAAAACCTCGCGGCTTTCCTCAGGCGAGATGTATCCAGCAATGGCTTGATCTATCGGAACTTCTGATTCGAGGATACGAATCGTCATGCCCCGAAAACGTTGACTGCCCTCCGAAGCTCGTTTATTCTCCCAGGGACGCGTCGTTCTCAGTTGATACCGTAACGCAGTCAGCCATGCCACATGGCGATGAACCAATTCTCGGTGAATCTCGCTCAACTGCTCGGCCGTCAATTGGTTATTCACGACAAAGTCTTTGACCATCACCGTAAATGAGCGTGAAGCGTTGACGATCCCTCCCCAAATTTTGCGTGCGTCCCACAGCCGATCATACGATGCGTTGTTTTTGAATCCCACGATGAACGCGACCGCGGTGCCGACCACGCTGAGCGGTAGCCAAGGCACATGCAGCCATTTGAACCCGACGACGTCGTATAAGAACACCGGGACCGTTGCGAGTGCCAGAAAGAGGAAAACGTGGCCGCGAGTCCATTGAAGCACGTTCTTTAGAGGCAGTATCTTTTTTGTGTACATCGTCGAGTATCACTTCGGGTCAAGTTGTGTTGCGGAAAGGATGTCGGTACCTTCATCTCACAGCGGAGGAACAAGTTCACGTTTGAGACTGGTTACCACCTCAGCGCAGTTAATGCCGTGTATGCAAGGTAGCCAGTGCATGTTGTTTCTCCTTTGGCGTCACTTCTCAGTTCACGTAGAGCCCCGCAGCATTTTTCCCAGGACAATCGCGAGTCCGAGATACGCGAAGCTGGCCAGCGCGCCGAGTTTGAGCGAGGGCTGGCCGCCGGCGGCTTCGGCAACGAACAACGCCACCGTGAAACCCATTGCACCGAGAAGGCCGATCAGCGGAACGTCTCGCCAGACAAGCCGCTCTCCCGTTTCCGCGCTGACCGGTAGCGAGGCCGTGCCGCGCGTCAGTTTCAGCAACACAAACCCAAACACCGTCATTGCCGTGATGCCCAGTGTCTTGCCGATCCCCAAGCCCAGCAGCACGGCCGTCGAGTTCCGGTCCCACGCGCCGGTTCCCCACCAGGCGACGCCGGCGTTGGCCAACCCGAAGAAGAACAAGCCCACGTCCACGAACGGTTTATGTGCGTGCTCGAAGCGATTCAGTGCGTCCAGCTCGCCGTCGTGGCCGTTGGCAAACAGGCCCTCGTCGTGATTGTGCATCGGGATGAAGGGAACGACGAAGACCAATGCCAGTGCCGCATGCAGGCCCGCCAGATGCAGACCGAACCAGCAGATCGCACCGGGGATAATGAACGCCTGCCAAGTGCCGAGCAGTGCAATCCGCTTCCCGCCTCGGTTGCATGCGAATGCGAGTGCCATGCCCGATGCAATCAGTAGCAGGCCGCCGAAATTGAAGTCCCGTTGCGGGTAGAAGACGGCGATGATGCCCATGCCGATGAAATCGTCGGCCACGGCCAGCGCCAGCAGGAAAGCGACCGCTGGGTGCTTCGGTCCCCAGATGGCTCGCGCGCCCAGCCAGGCGAAGGCAATGTCGGTGGCACACGGCACGGCCCACGCTCCCGCCATTTCGCGCGTGCAGATGATGCGGTACACGAGCGCCGGACCGACCACGCCGCCCAGGCAGGCCATCATCGGCAGAAAGCCGCGCATGCCGCGCAACGGGCCGTCGCGTTGTAACGTCGCCTCGGTCAGCTCCTTGGCGGCGATGCCGAAGAAAAAGGCCATCAACACTTCATTGGCAAGAAAGTGCAGTGTGACTTCGACATGGATCCATGGAACGGTCCACAACACATCGCCCATCGTGGCGTGATACGCATACGGCTCGCCGTGAATCCACAACTGCGCGACGACCGCTCCGGCCAGCAGAAAAATGCTGAACTGCTGCAGTTCCATGAAGGCCGGCTTTAACTTGCCGTCCTTCATGACGAGATATCTTCGCCGCGTGAACAACCAAATCAGGATTCCCTGAAATGTGAACAGTCCGATCAACCACCACACCGGCCCGTGGGTGGAGTTCTCGCCTTCGCTGGCCATCGCGACCGCCGGGACGAGGAGAGTCAATGCGATAGGAATGCAACATCGTGTGGTCATGCGGACCCTCTTTTTGAACGGGAGAAAACGGAGTCCGTGAACAGCCTCCGTTTCCTCGGGTTGCTCCAGTTGCCGTCATTTGCCGAACAAAACCAAACGCTGCCTCGCGCGGCGCTGTTGGGAAGTTTGTCGCGTGGCTCCGGCAGCGGGACGGAAGCGCGCGGCTTGCGACGGGAGTTGTGCCAAAACGGCGTCGAAGTACTCGAGCAACCGCGTGCCGTTGAGCAGCTTTTGGTCGCGGTTGGATACGGGCGTGAGGAATTCGACACGCGGGTGCTCGTCGGTATTCAGGCGAGATGAATTGCCCGGCGTCCAGTCGCCTTGATAGTTGCTCCAGAACCGCTCGACCGTGTGCAGGTTCTCGTCGGACGACCTCGCAGTGCGACGCAAGGTGGCGAGCCGCGCCGCGAGCCGACCGGCGACAATTTCGATGGGGGCGTCGCTGCCAACCAATGCGATCACCGGTCTGGCCGCGTCCATCTCACCCCACCAGATTGTCGTCACGGGAAACACGCTGGCGAAACTGTCCGCGATCAGCTCAAACTCGCGCGCGCCCACCTGGTAAAGCGGCAGCCATTGGCAGAACAGGCCGCCGGGCTTTAGACGCTGGCGGGCCACCCGGTAATGTTCGACGGTGTACAGGTAGCCGGATTCGCTTTCCCAAGGCACGAACAAATCGGAGACGATGACGTCGAAGCGGCGGTCGGTGGCCAGCAGGTAGTGCCGAGCGTCGTCAACTCGGATCTCGACCTTTTCATGATCGACGACGCCATAGTTGTGCTCCGCCAGCAACCGGGCCGCCTCGACCACTTCGGGGATCAGTTCCACGGCGACGATGTTCTCCACCTCGCGGTGCGGAATCGCGCCGCCGGCTGTCAGGCCGGTTCCCAGCCCCATGAACAACACGTCCCGCGGCTGCTCGTGCAACAGCAACGGAATGTGGGTCTGGCGGTATTCGCGAGCATTGCCTCCCGTGCGGCCGAATCGGTAGTGCAAGTTCTGACGCACTCGGAATGCCCCGGTCTTCTCGTGCCGAACCACGTCGATCCAGCCGTAGGGCGAACTCCACCGCCGCACGAGTTGCTCGCCGGGCTGCGTGCGGTTGTGGTTCGGCTCGATGGGGCTGCGCAGCGCGACCAGCGCCAGAGCACCGAAGACCACTGCCCCAACGCACGCCCAAACCGGACGCCCACTGCGCAGGAGCAGGGCGAGTCCGACGACAAGAAACGACGCGCCCAACAGAACGAAAGACTGCCACAAGCCGATCCAAGGCAGCAGCAAAAAGCTCGCGGCAAGCGCGCCTGCCGCCGCCGCGATCGTGTTCGCCGCCGTCAGCCAGCCAACGACTTGTCCGGCACGGTCGGCGCCCCCGGCCGCTTTCCAGGCAAATGGCAACAACATGCCCAGTAATGTGATCGGCGGGGCCACCACAAGAACAACGAGCACGAATGCGCCGGTCAAGTATTGCGAAAACGACTCTCCGTAGGAGTAGTAGTCGAGGTCGGTCAGCCCAACGAAAACGAGCACGGAAAACGCCGTAGCCAGTGCGCCGGAACCGCTCGCCCAACCGGCAAGACCGACGAGGCGATAGCGACTTTGGAGCCGCGCAGCGAGAGCGGCGCCAAGCGCGAGCGAGCCCAGAAAAACAGCCACCACCGCGCCGAACGTGTACGTGCTGTTGTGAAAAACGAGCGAGAACATCCGCGTGTAGAGCACTTCGAGAGCCAACGTGCCGAAGCCGGAGAGGGCAGCGAGAAAGAGCCAGAAAAGTCGAGAGTCAAGAGACAAGAGTCTAGAGCTAGAAGATAGGTACCTTCCGGCTCTTGACTCTTGACTCTCGACTCTTGACCCTGCGATCGCGCACGCCGCGGAAACGCCGGCTGCGACGTAGCTGCTGGTGCGGACTCCAACGAGGACCAGCATAAAGAATGTGGCGGACAATACGCCGACCAATGCGCCGGCCGTGTTCAGTGCGTAAGCCAGCGAGACGCGAGCCGCATTTGTCGAGTCGGCGATGTCGCGACTGCTTTGCAAGGTGAGAAACTCGGCCATCATTGGCAGTGTTGCGCCCAAGGCGGTCGTCGCCGGCAAAAGCAACAGAAAGGCAAAAACAACTCTCACCGCCGTTTGCCAGGCGAACGACGAGCTGCTCAACCACGAAGCAATCTCTGGTGCTTCGGACAAACTGAGCAGGAGTGGAATCAAACACGCCCAGCCTGCGACCACAAACTCCGCGATGCCATAGCCCAGCAGCGGCGAAACGCGCGACGACCACCGCGCCCCGATGACGTGGCCAACCGCCATGCCCGCAAAATAGCTGGCCAGCACCACCGCCGCGGCGTGAACGGTATGGCCAAACAACAGCCCAATCTGCCGCGACCAGGAGATTTCGTAAACCAGCGCCGCCGCGCCCGAAAGGAAGAAGATGAAGTAGCAGAGAGCGGAGCGCGTAGTGCTGAGAGCAGACGACCTATCCGGCTTTGGACTCTCGACTCTGGACGCTCGACTTTCTGCACTCTCGGCCGCATTCGGCTCGTCGCTTGCAATGTTCACAGCTTTCGACTCCGTTCGACCGCCGAGTTCGCCCGGCGTCACTCTTCGGCCTTCTTCTTATCTCCAACGCGGTACGGCAACACGGTGCCGGGATCGACGAGCCCTTTGGCATCGGCGAAGCGAAGTAAGTGTGACGACTGTTCCACGCACGACCGCTGCACGTCGACAAAGTCTAGGCTTTGGGCATAGCTCGATAACAATTCGAGATAATTATTCCGCAACGACAACCTTAACTCTGCCGCTTTGTAGTAGCTGATTTTGCTCTTTAAGCAATTGCTTGATCTCGGTTAGCTCACGAACCATTTCCGCGCGCTGCGCAGCTGGATTGACGGGTACGGTTGGCGGCTGCCGTGGGTCCGCTTCTGCCGACGGATCTGCCGCAAACATAAACCAAAGTAATGCGTTGACCACGACTAATGCAATCCAACCTGGGTGAGAAGACTTGTTCATGTGAGAATCCTTTAACCCTTCCGGTAATTCGATGCGTCTCAGCTCGAAATGGAACGTCAGTCGGCCGTTCCCCTTTCGCCTGTGCAGATCTTGACCGTCGACAGTACGTCGATGACGAAGATACGACCGGCACCCGACTTGCCAGTGCGAGCACACCGCTCGATTGTGTCGACAACCACATCGACAACTTCGTCGGGTACCATGATTTCCAACTTCGTCTTTGGACTCGGCTTGTAGTCCGGATGCACGACACTGTGTCCGTCGACTTCCGAAACCGTGACCGCCGGCAGACCGTCGACCTTGGCCAACCCTCTCAGCACGTCCTTGAGCATGAAGGGTTGGATGATCGCTTTGACTTCTTTCATAGCAGAACTCCTTCGGAGTTGGTTGAGAGTCCAGAGTCGAGAATCCAGAGCCAGAGAAGGTTGGCGCGTTGGCTCTCGACCCTCAACGCTGGACTCTCGACTCCTTTCATACTTCCACCTCTTCCTCGCTCTTTGGCTCGAACCAATGGTAGATAGCCGGCAGGACCACCAGAGTCAGCAGGCTCGATGTGATGACGCCACCAATGACGACCGTGGCCAACGGCCGCTGGACTTCGGCTCCCGAACTGGTGGAGATGGCCATTGGGATGAACCCCAAAGCGTCGGTTGTCGCAGTCATTAACACCGGGCGCAGACGATCAAGCGCTCCTTGGTATGCCGCCTCGCTAACGTTCATCCCCCGATGTCGCAGATACCGGACGTGTTCGATCAGCACGACGCCGTTCATCACCGCGATACCAAACAGGGCGATAAAGCCAATGCCCGCCGAAATCGAAAACGGCATCCCGCGTAGCCATAACGCCAGAATGCCGCCGGTTGTCGCAATAGGGACATTCAGGAAAATCAACAGCGCCAACTTGCCGGAGTTGAAGGTCATGTAGAGCAGCGAGCAGATTAGAAACAGCGCTAGCGGAACCGCGATCTTCAGCCGTTGGGTCGCGTCTTGGAGGTTCTTGAACTGGCCACCCCAGGCGACGCTGTAGTTTTCGGGGAGTTCAACTTGTTCGACCGCCTTTTTCGCGTCCGCCACGAAACTGGCCAAATCGCGCCCGCGGACGTTGACCTGGATCAGGAAGCGACGGCGAATATTGTCGCGGCTGATCTGGGCGACGCCGGGGCCGACTTCAATATCGACCAACTGCTCTAAGGGAATTTGACGGCCCTGCGGATCGGCGACCTTTAGGCTCTTGAGCGTTTCGACGTGCTCGCGCCACTTCGGTCCCAGTCGAACTTGCAGCGGGAACCGCCGCTGCCCTTCAAAGATTTGCCCGACTTCCTTGCCGCCAATGATGGAGACCGCGTCGAGCACATCCGAGGCATTGATGCCGTAGCGGGCGATCTGGTCGCGACGGATACGCATCTGAATATACGGAAGGCCGCCCGTCTGCTCCGCCTGAACGTCCCCAGCACCAGGAACTTGGCCGACTACGGCGGCGATCTTGTTGCCGACTTCCTTCAGTTTTTCCAGGTCGTCACCGTACAGGCTGATGCCGATATCCAAGCGAACGCCCGCAATGAGTTCCTGCACGCGTAGTTCGATGGGTTGTGTAAAGCTGAAGTTATTGGCAGGGATCTTGCTTTCCAACGATTCCTTCATTGCAGCGACTAGCTCCTCCTTGCTGCCGAACCGCCATTCATCTTTGGGCTTGAGAATGACAAAGATGTCGCTGGCCTCGATGCCCATCGGATCGGTCGCGATTTCCGGCCGGCCAGTCTTGGAAATAACCGATACTACTTCGTCAGGAAATTGATCCACCAGTGTCTTCTCGATCGCCGTCGTCATTTCGATCGAGCGCTCCAGCGAAACGCTCGGCAACCGAATCGCTTGGATGGCCATGTCACCTTCGTCGAGTTTTGGGACGAACTCAGCGCCGAAGCTCATCGCCAAGAGCACACCAACGGCGAACGCACCGACGGCGCTCAGGAACACCGGTAGGGGGCGGGCAATTGCGAACTTCAGCAGCGGTTCGTAACCGCGCTTGCACCACCGCACAAGCAGTGCGTCTTTTTCGCTGAACTTGCGAGCCAGAAACAGCGATACCAGCACCGGCATCACGGTAAGGGCAAGGACCAGCGCACCGACGAGCGCCGACATGAACGAGAAGGCCATGGGGCCGAACATCTTGCCCTCAAGCCCCCGTAGCGAAAGGATCGGTAGGAAGACAATGATCACGATCGCCCCTGCAAACAGGATGGGCCGACCGACCTCATGTCCAGCTTCACGAAAGACATCCAAACCGGCTTTCTTTAGATCCGGATTCAATCGTTTCGCGTGAGCGACATGGCGAATCGCGTTTTCGACCATCACGACAGCGCCGTCAACGATGATGCCGAAATCAAGTGCCCCCAGGCTCATCAGGTTGGCCGACACGCCGAAGTAATTCATCGAGATGAACGTGATCAGCGCCGACAACGGAATAGCCGAAGCAACGATCAGTCCCGCGCGCAGATCACCCACGAGCAGGAACAACATGATGATGACGAGGATCGCTCCACCGCTGATATTCTCAGTCACGGTGTCGACGGCGCGGCGGACGAGTTCGGTGCGGTCGTAAAAGGCATCGATGTAAACACCTTCGGGAAGCGTCTCCTCGATCTCCGCGACCTTCTGTTTGACGCGGTCAACGACGACGCGAGAGTTCTCGCCCATAAGCATCATGACAATGCCGGTCACCGCTTCGCCCCGGCCGTCTCGCGTCACGTATCCTTGTCGCAGCATGGGAGCGAAACGGACTTCGGCGATGTCACGGACAAGAACCGGCGTGCCGTCTTCGCGACTTTCCAGAACAATGTTGGCGATGTCGTCGAGTGATTGCACGAGCCCTTCGGCGCGGATGAGCTGCTGCTCTTCGTGATGGACGATGTATCCTCCGCCGGCGTTGGCATTGTTCTGCTGGAGTGCCTCGAAGACACGGTTCAGGGGGATCTTGTAGTTCAGCATCGCGTCGGGATTGACTTGAACTTCGTACGTCTTCAACTCGCCGCCGAACGTGTTGACTTCGATCACACCGGGGACGCTGCGGAGTTGAAAGGCGACTTGCCAGTCGAGAATCGTGCGCAAATCTTGCAGGTTGTAGTCGTAGCCAGATTTAGCCCGCACTTCGAACTGATAGATTTCGCCCATGCCGGTCGCGATTGGCCCCATGGTGGGTGTGCCCAGTCCTGCGGGAATCTGTTCGCGGGCTTGGGTTAGCCGTTCACCAACCTGTTGCCGCGCCCAGTAGATGTCGGTCCCTTCCTCGAAGACGACAGTCACGTTGGACAGGCCAAAACGCGTGACACTACGAATCTCGTCGACCTTCGGGATGCCGCTCATCGACGTCTCGACCGGAAACGTGACGAACTGCTCCATTTCGACCGGGCCAAGCGAGGGTGACGTGGTCAGCACCTGCACTTGAACGTTGGTCAAGTCGGGAACGGCATCGACCGGCAATGTCGTCATCGACCATACGCCGACCGCGATCAAAAGGACAACCAGCAGCAGAACGACAAACCGATTGTCGAGCGATACGTCAATGATCTTGTTAATCATGGAAGAGTCCAGAGTGGCGGAGAGTGGAGAGCGGAGAGTGGAGAGTGGAGAGCAGACGCGGGGCGACTAAATGCAAGCCGTCTCACTTTCCGGCTCTCGACTCTTGTCTCCGGACTCTCGACTTTTTTAGTGTCCATGCGAGATTGATCCTTTCATCAGTTCTGACTTCAAGGTGAAGCCGCCCGAGACAACAACGGGCTCTCCAGCTTGCAAACCTTTGTGAATCTGGACGACTCCGTCATTGCGTGCGCCGATGACGACGTTGCGCATTTGAAATTTGTCTTCTGCCGTCTGCACGAACACGACGTCTTTTCCCTCGATTTCCTGGAGCGCGGAAGCGGGAATTGTGATGACGTCAAGAATCGACTCGCCTGGCAGAGCCACCTCGACGAACATGCCTGGTTTCAAGTGACGTTGAGGGTTTTCCACGGCGGCCCGCAATCGGGCCGTCCGTGTATCCGGGTCGAGAACGTCGCCCATGTAGAAGATCTTCGCCGTGTGATCGTGGTCTGTGTTGGGTGCGCGAAAGCGCAACGTGTCGCCGAGCTGATCGAGCTTAGGTAGATCCTTTTGGTAAATGTCCGCCTGGACCCACAGTGTTGAAAGATCCGCCACCTGAAACATCTCGGTATCCGGCCCAACTCGTTCGGCGAGGACGACGTTCTTTCCGATCACTGTTCCGTCAAAGGGAGCACGGATTTCGTAATGGGCGATTGCTTCTCCTTCCTTCAACGGGTCGATGCTCTGCAAGTCCGCTTGCTTGTACCCCAAGATGTAAAGACGAGAACGGCTCGCGGCCACGGCTTGCTCGGCCTGCCGCAGTTCTTGCTCCTTCAACAACGCTTGCTGCCAAGTTGTGAACTTGAGTTGCTCCATGAGGGCTTGGAACGTCGCACGGTCCGCCTCGTAAGTGGATTTCGCTTCCAGAAGCTGCTTACCTGCCGCCACGCCTTGATTCGCCAGAGGTTCCAACCGTTCGAGATCCTTCGTGGATTTGTAGAGACTGGCGTAGGACGTCATAAGCTGCTGCCGGTAATCGCCCATCGGCTTGTCCGCAAAGGTCTCGTCGATCGAGTCGAGCGGCGCTTGCGCCGCCAACGCTTTAATCAACTCCTGCGTGTTGGTGCTAATCTTCTGGGCCCACTCGTTGTTTAACTTAGCGAATTCGGCATCGAGCTGAGTCTTATGGAGCTCCAGTTTGGCCGAGCCGACTTCCTTGCTGTCGATCACGGCTAGCGTTTGTCCTTGCTTGACGTCATCGCCAAACTGAACCTTCACCTCATGCACTTGACCATCGGCGAGCGAGTAGATGTGTGACGTACGATCCTCGTTCAACGAGAGCTTGCCCGTCACCCACGCCGAGCCCGATAGCGTGCCTCGTTCAACTTGCTGCACACGCAGTTCGGCGATCTCCCATTTCTCTTTGGGCAACGTGACCGTCGTTGATTCTTCTTCCTCGCCGTGGCCGTCCTCGTCGCCGTGTTCGTCTTCGCCACCGTGCTCCGATCCCTTTTTAACTTGGCCCGAAACGCCGGGCGTTAGCCACGCTCGATTCACGATGTACATTCCAGCAGCGCCCACAATGAGTGCTGCCGATGCCACAACGAGCAATGCCATGAGGCGACGTTTGTCGGCCCACAAATCGGTCAAAGGACTAGCTTTCATAATGTCTTCTCCCAGTGGGAAAGTCGCCCCGATCCATGCCAGCGCGGTGTCGTCGAACTTCGACGGGATAGATTGAACCGCAATGTGCTCTCTCTGACCTGCTCCGCCAAGCGAAACAAATCACCTCCGTAATAGAGCATGCGTGCAACGCCCGAAAGTCTCGCCCATGACTCATCGCAGGCGGATTGTTGCGACGTATAAAGCCAAACCTGGGCGCTAGCGCGAAACAGTCTCAGTTTGGTTGCAGTTAGCCAGCCGGTCGCGTCCGGCAGGTCGAAATTGCAGATGGCGAGACTTGCTTCCGAATAGGCGTACACCAACGGAACTTCTTCCGCTCGCGTTGCCCGAAACACCACGCAACCAACGGCTCCGAGGTCGTGTGCCAGGCGGGCGAAGACTTCATCGCGATGTTCGGCGATCAGAATGCATCTTGCCGCAGGTGAGTTTTCGACGGATTGGAGCTGCGGTGCCGGATGAAGGTCGTAGTGGCGACTTTGCTCTTGTCGAATATTAGTGGCGATCATGTGATTTTCTTCCGTGCGTTGGTTGAGATGTTTTCATGCAATGGCTCAGCCGAAGGGCGAAGTCGTGTCTTCGCCCGCCTGGAAGCATCAAAGCGTCAACCGCGACAGGCGTACGCAGCAGTCCAATGCCGTCATTGTGGCGTGGCTGCTTGTTTGGTCTGTGTCCTTCTTTGCGACATGACAGGGAACTGGCAGCGAGCGTCCGGCCACTCGATCGAAACGAACCGCTGCCTCCAATTCATCAAGTTGCGCCAGTGGCGCTGCGCAATAGTATGTTGTCACCTTGCAGCAATCGCAGGGTGTTGACTGATTGGACGCATCGCAGCAGACGCACGGATTCGCGAGTAAAGTGCGAGAGCCCGCATCGCAGCATGGTGGCATGACACACCCAGTCATCAGCACGACGGCTAACAGAACGACTTTTGCACCACTGAACTTAAACATGACATCACACTCGCTATCGTTGAAAGACGACGAAATGATTGCCTTCGGGAGTTCCAACTAGCACCAAAACGCCCTCGTCGAGCGACTTGTTCTTCATTGCCGCTTGATATCCCGCCAGGTCGTGGACCGCTTGATCGTCAACTCGCAGGATTACCATCCCTGCGGAGACACCCTCGTCATAAGCCGGTCCTCGTACTGCGACGTTCGTGATAAGCACACCTTGACTCGCATCTCTGAATCCAAGTTCTCCGGCGATCTCCGGTCCGAGTTCGTCAAGATCCATGCCGAGCGACTCATCGGTGCGCTGTCGTGAGTGACCGGTTTGATGGGGGGAAAAGCCGCGATCGAATTCATCATTCTCATGCAGCAGTTCCAACCGCACCTGCACCTTGAGGTGCAGGCTACCGCGAACGATCGTGACTTCGTACTGGTGGTCAGGTTCAGCCTGGTCGATCATCTGCTGGAAGTGATACGGATCATCGACGACGCTTCCGGAGAAATGTGTAAGCACGTCGCCGATCCGGATGCCGGCGGTATCTGCCGGAGTTTTGGCGGTCACATCGGACACGATGACCCCACGTTTTTCTGCAAGCCCGATGTGCCGCGCGACAGCGGCAGATATCGAGTTGGTGTGGCACCCCAGATAAGCGCGCCGAATATGCCCGTTATCCATTAGTTTCCGGGCAATGCGGTCGGCCACGTTCACGGGAATGGCAAAGCCGATGCCTTGGAATCCGGCGCTAAGTCCATATCCCCCTTCGCTAATACCAACTACCTCACCACTCAGATTGATTAACGCTCCACCCGAGTTGCCCGGATTCGTAGCAGCATCCGTCTGAATCAACCGGGTAGACGACCCATCCGGCGATTGGCGATTTATGGCGCTCACGACGCCAGCGCTGACTGATATTCCCAAACCGTACGGATCGCCGACTGATACAACCCAGTCTCCGACTCGCAATGTTTCCGAATCACCCAACTTCGCTTCGGCCAGATCTCCAGCACCCTCAATGCGAATCACTGCCAGGTCAGTCCTTGGGTCTGTCCAGACACTGGCAGGGTGGAATCGGCGGCCATCGGACAGATAGATCAAGATAGTGTCTGCCGATTCGATCACGTGATGACACGTCAAAATGTATCCACGGCGATCGATGATGATACCGGAACCAGTACCGTAACTAGCTCGGCCTCTCGAACCGTCAGAATGGTCCATCGTTGATGCATCCGATCGATGCCGTAACGACATCTCGCGCATCTCCCACTGCCTCGTTTTGCGCGGGCCATTCATCGTTTCGATGGTCACAACGGCTGGGAGGACTTGCTCTGCGACGCGACGGAAAGATTCCGACAATCGACCTGCGTCCGTCCGTGGGACGCGAACGTCGAGTTCGTCACCAACGGCTCGATCGTGGTCAATAACGATCGTCGCGATGACGAGAATAAGAACGAATGTTCTTTGATTCTTGACTGCATTGACGTTCCGCCTTGTGAATCCACGCCTACTCATGCTGATCTCCTCCAGTACGCTCGTCGCCGTCTGCGTTTCCGTTTGGAACGTGACCACTTGATGTTGCTATAGACGATGAAGCCGATAAAGCCGACCATCGCAAGGAACAGAAACGTGTTCCATAAGCTCGGATGAACGAACAAATCCATGACGTAATATCCAACGGTCAAAAAGCAAAGCGCCAAGACAATAACACCGCGGATGCCGAGTTGCGCCCAACGTAGCCGGCGAACTGCCGGCTGAGTCTTCTTCGCTCGTATACGCGTCTGCTTCTTTCGGCTTCCCATAATCTCGCTGAATCACTCGCTCCTTGCGGCCTCCTGCATAGTGGTTGGCAATTGGTTGAAACTCTCCAACACTCCGTCGCCCTATCGCTGCAGTTGCACCGGCGGAAGGCGAACCATTCGCACAGTGGATGTCGTACCGGGTTCATGATCCGATGCGACAGCAGAGGGGCGACTCGTAGCGAACAATTGGTTGAACTGTGTTTCCTTTTCTTCGTCGTCTGGAAGATTGCGCAGGTCGACGACTACATTCATGTCACCGTCGTGGACACGACTCAGGTCAACTTCGGCGACAAGATAGCTTGGTTCAGTGGAAAACGCGGACGCAGGTTTTATGTACCGCAGCGGGAACCGCCCTTTGTCTCCACTACTCTCAACGTGCATGATGACTTCGCCTTTCGCGCGGAACGGATAGAGCGGCCTCTGTGACGGGGAGTAGACGTAGACACGCGTCTCTTGCGGCATGTAGACCACCTCGAAATAGTGTCGGCTTGTCGCCGTGACTTGCCCACCGTACCGCGGCTGCATGGGGTATCGTGAGAGGTCGAGTGGCGCGAAGGTTCGGCGCGGAGCATCAGCTTTCGACGTGGTCTTGGAAGCTGACTTCGAATGTGTCCCGCCGTCGCCGCCATGTGCGAATACGAAACCGGAATCCATCACAGTTGCGATAAGTAGAACAAAGCCGACGCATTGAGCAACTCTCGCAACGGTCCTACCAAGTACCACTCGCTGTCGCTGGCCGTTGTGCTGCTCGCTAGGGACTTTCCAAAACATAAACGGCTCCCTTCAATCAATGTTTGTGGCTATCGTGTCCGCCCTCGTCGCCATGGTGATCATGGTGCTCGACGTCACCCGTGTAAGGCGCTCCGTTGATCGTCACGCGCAACTTGCCGCTCGCTTCGTGAACGTGCAGGGCCTCAAACAGTGCTTTGTCTTGGGAGTTGAAACGTGAGGCTTGACCCTCGGTTGCGGCGGCAAGTTGGAACGTCTTCGCCTGCCCATCCACCACCAGGTTCATCACGAGCGGATTGGCATCAATGGCCAATTCCTTCAAGTCTTTGCCGAGGATGTAGACCGTCAACGAACCGGCGGCCTCGTCATCCACAAGTTCGGCGTGATATTCGTGGCTTCGTCCCAGCTCGATGACGTGACCACCGTGCGGCCCCTTGTGCTCGTTGCCGTGATCGTGACCAGCGTGGTCGTCATCATGGCCTTCGGCACCGTGGTCGTGGCCTTCATGATCGCTGTGGTCATCGCCTGGCGGCGGACCTGAGATTTCGACAGGCGCTACGCCAGTCGATTCTTGCTGCGAGCATCCACTCGCCAACATCATCATTCCCAATATCGCCATCGCGGTCGTCGATACACTAAATACTCTCATCACTTCTCCCTTTCTCATTGACTAACGGTTCACACTTTCCTGCGGTTCGCTATCGCGCACATACTACGCACAGGGCTACCAACGCCACGATGAATAGGGTCGCAATCCCAACGACCCAAAACTTCACAAACTTACGGTTTCCATGTCCTCTCTCCTCCGCGTCCCAAGTGGCGACTCGAAACAACTCCTCCAAAGCACGGCAGTAAGCCGAATCCGTGTGTAACGCAAACAGAATGTCAAACTCCTGTTTGCTCATGGGCCCGTGATGTACAAGCGATCTTCGATCTGAGTCGTAACTGATTTTTCCTTGCAACACTTCGGGAAACTCCAAGTCAGCAGGGAGTCGGTCCAGGCGGACAAAATGATCCATGATCAATCACTCCACGAAGCGCCTCCGATACATGCTTCTGTGGACAGGGAACTAGGCTGTGGAAAATGCCGGTAGTGCCCGTCCGACGACCATCCGTTGTCGCGACGGGTCACTACCAGCGAGCGATTGGCTATTGCCAATTAACGTCGATTCGTTCCTCCATGTGCTTGCGCCGACCGTTCGTCATGTGACGTCTCGAAGCCGTTGGCCTTGAGCCACTTTTCCCAGTTGTGGGCGACGTCGTGGCTCTCGAACCCAATGGTCCGCCATTGATTACAGCTATACGCCACGTCGTAATGGCCGCCGTGCGCGTCTTGCTTGACTTCGCAACCGATCATTCGCAACGTGTCAGCCAAGCCATCCGCCTGAGCGGCACTGTCGAAATGGCCGGACTTACCCGCCGGCAAGCGAAACGCGACGATCTCCAAATGCCCTGAATCAGCGGGCTGGATGTGGACGGTCTCGAAACCGGTGGCGGCCAACCAGTGTGCCCATTGGTCTGCGTCACGATCGTCCTTGAACTTGACGCTCCGCCATTTTGGAGCGTTGAAAATCACATCGTGGTGGCCGCCGTGTGACTCCTGTTTCGCCTCGATTCCCAACTGACGCAACGTGTCATAATGGCGCTTCGCCGACGCCGCGTCATCGAAATGAGACTCTTTCGGCTGGGCAAGCCGAAAACTCACAACAGGCGGACCCGCTGCAAGAACGGGCGACACGCTGGCCACCGAAAACGCAGCGGCAACGACCGCCAAAACCCCATAGACCTTTACACTTCGTTTCAACATCTCAACACTCCATTGAAGGGACAAAATGGTTGCGACGTGCCTCCGAGCACATCGCCGAAAGTTTGTGAGAACGCCAGAAAGCCAAGCAGCAGGTTCTGGATAACTCGTCATTAACTGTGGAACTTTAGTGGTTATGTCCCGCGTGGCTGTCGCTGGAACTCGAACGCGATCCTGAATCCGTTGCACAACCGACGATCGTGCCGATTGCCATCAAGGATGCCAGGAACAATGCCAGCCACGAAATATGACCGCGCTGACCTTCTGTTGTTGATCGACTCATGTCGCGAATCCTTTCTGTAATGAGTATCCGTACTTTTTAAATGCTTCTGCGATAACTCACGAAGCGACTTCGTGCTCTCGCCTCTCGTCTCTCGCCTCTCGCGTCTCTTTTCCCTGTTCTGATTCCTCAATTAGAGGCACATCTGTGGAGCCGGCCGTGACGACTCGATCGCCGGCCGCTCGCCCGAATCGCCAAAAAAGGGCGGGACGTACGAAAAACTCCAGGATCGTGCTGCTCAACAGCCCGCCGATGATGACTGTGGCCACCGGGTAGAGGATCTCTTTGCCCGGCTCACCTGCGGAAAGCGCCAATGGCACGAGGCCGATGCCGGAAGTCAGAGCTGTCATGAGCACCGGCGCAAGCCGTTCCTTACCGGCGCGGATGATCATCTCTTTGGACCAAGTCTCGCCTTCGTAGTGGACAAGATGCAAATAGTGATTCAGCAACAGGATGCCGTTTCGCGATGCGATTCCGCCGAGCGAGATGAAGCCCACCATCGCGGCAATCGTAAGCGTCTGGCCGGTGAAGACCAGCATGGCCACCGAACCGATGAAGGCCATTGGCAATGCCGCCATCACTTGCAGCGCAAAGTTGGCCGAGCGAAACAGCGTGAACAGTACCAAGAACACGCCGAGCATTGAAACCGCGAACAAGATGCCAATCACGCGGCTAGCCGATTGTTGACTCTCGAATTGCCCACCATATTCAACAAAATAGCCTGGAGGCAAAGACTCGATGATAGGCTTTTGCTTGCGTTGAATTTCCTCGACAACGTCTACTAACCCACGTTCCCCGACATTGCATTGGACGACAATTCGGCGTCGCACTTTTTCGCGATTGATCGTGTTGGGGCCCGTGTAAGGGTAGATGTTCGCCACTGAGGACAAGGGGGTCGTACCGCCGTTTGGCAAGTCGATTGACAATCGCTTGAGCGCTTCTAGATCTTCGCGGTACTTCTCGTCCATACGAACCATCAGGTCGAATGTGCGCTGGCCAAGCAGAACTTCCGAAACGACGTCGCCGTTCATTGCCGTTTGGACGTACTCGTTGACGTAAACAGGCGTCAAACCGTATTGCAGCAACTTGTCACGATTCAATTCGATTCGCATCTGGGCGATTTCGACCTGCGGCTCGACAAGCAAGTCCTTGACGCCTTCGACTTCGCGCATCGCTGCGGCCATTTCCTGGGCCTTTTGCCGCAAAATATTCAAGTCGTCGCCGTAGATCTTGATACCTACCTGGGCCTTCACGCCCGAAAGCATGTGCGAAATCAGATGAGCCAACGGCTGCTCGACGGTCGTGACAATGCCTGGGACATCTAGCATGGCGTCGCGAATATCCTCCAGCACCTCTTCGCGCTCACGCTCGATATCGGGATCGAAGCCGATAATCATTTCCGTGATATTGACGCCTTCGGCGTGTTCATCCAGTTCCGCGCGCCCCGTGCGGCGTGAGAAGGCATCGACACCCTCAATCGTCTTCAATCGCTCCATCACCGTTTCCGCGATTTCGTTCGATTTGCGTAGGGACGTGCCGGGCGGCAGGACGACGTTCAACTGGACGACGCCTTCGTTGAACGGTGGCAAGAAGTCGTTTTCCAAGCGGATGACAAACAAAAACGCGATCACCACCGCAGCGCAGCCCAGCAGTAGCATCGTGCGTGAAAATCGCAAGCTCACCCCGATCGCCCCCCCCGCGATCCACTTGAGAAATCGCAGCAGTGGTCCGTCCTTTTCGTGCGACATGAACTTGGCTTTCGACAGCAGCCAGTACGACAGCACCGGCGTGAGTGTCAGGGAAACCAGCAGCGACGAAAGGATGGAAACGATATAGGCCACACCCAGTGGAGCGAACAAGCGTCCTTCCATTCCCGACAGTGCAAACAGCGGTAGGAATACGAGTACGACAATCATCGTGCCGAAGACGATGGAGTTGCGGATCTCACAACTGGCCTGAAAAACGACCAGCAGCGGGTGCTTGGGATTCTGCGCGTGTCGATTCTCCTTCAACCGCCGGAATATGTTCTCGACGTCCACGATAGCGTCGTCCACGAGTTCGCCGATCGCAACGGCCAGGCCTCCCAATGTCATCGTATTGATCGACAAGCCAAACACTGCGAAGACGATGGCCGTGATGCCGATTGACAGCGGGATGGCGGTTAGCGTGATAAAAGTCGTACGAAAGTTCATCAGGAATAAGAACAAGATGATGACGACCAACACGCCGCCATCGCGGAGTGCTTCAATGACATTTTCAATCGCCCGGTCGATGAAGGCCTTCTGCGAATACAACTCCGGCTGGATGCGGATGTCCTTGGGCAAGGAAGGCTGGAGTTCCGCGAGGGCCTTCATGATCTCGTCGGTTACTGCGCGAGTGTCGGCGTTCGGCTGCTTGTTGACGGTAAGTACGACGGCTGGACCACCAGAGAAGGAACCGTCTTCTTGCTTGACGAAGGCTGAACTATCACCGCGTTTGACCTGCGGCCCCTCGATGACGCGAGCTACTTGCGACAACAGCACTGGCCGACTGTCGCGCATGACCACGACAACTTTCTGCAGATCCTCGATTGTTTGCACTCGGCCCAACGAACGGACGAGGAATTCGTTGGGGCCTTGCTCATCCAGATAGCCACCAGTCGCGTTCTGGTTGCTTTCGGCGACAGCCCGTTTGACGTCGTGCAGCGTGACGCCGTATTTCAGCAACTCATCAGGGTTAACGAGTACTTGATACTGTTTCCGCCCGCCGCCCATGGTGAAGACTTGTGAGACGCCGGGGATCGTCAGCAATCGTTGCCGGACAACCCAGTCCGCCAAGGTTCGGACTTCCAGGGGTGACGTTTTACCTCCTTCGCTCCACATGCCGATCATGATGATCTGTCCCATGATCGACGAGATCGGTGCAAGCTGGGGCTTCACGCCTTCAGGCATCCCTTCCTGAACCAATTGCAGGCGTTCTGTGATGATCTGCCGGTCGTTGTAGATGTTGGTTCCCCAGTCGAATTCGACGTAGATCACCGAGATGCCGACGCCGGACGAGCTGCGCACTGCTTCGACGCCGTTGGCACCGTTAATGGCTGTCTCTAGCGGGAAGGTAATCAATGCCTCGACTTCTTCGGGAGCCATCCCCGGTGCCTCGGTCATGACAACCACACGAGGCCGGTTAAGGTTCGGGAAGACGTCGATGTCCATATGCACCGCGGTCCACGTTCCGTATCCGATCAGGAACATGGAAAAGGCGACGACCAACAGCCGTTGACGCAGTGCAAATCGAATAATGGCGTTAAGCATGGGAGAGTCCAGTGTCCAGAGTCAAGAGCCAGAGGGAGGCGACGAGCGGAGCAATGAGTTTTTTAGGCCGCTGAGCATGCGAGCCAACTCTTCAACGTGCTGGTACATTTCATCGTGAGCTTCCATTGGCAGGTACGATCGACGCACTACGATCTGTCCCTGAGAGACCACTTCCATCAAGGAACCGTAGGCGATTTCTACGAAGTGAGCAAAGTCTTTGTCCGAGGATCGCCCACTTCCTTCAGCAATGTTTGACGAGACGGAAACCGCGGCTCGTCTCAACTGGCTCGTGAGACCGAACCGCTCATCGCTGGGAAAGTCACGTGTGATCTCATACACACGGTCCGCGAATGCAATCGCACGCTGCCACACCTCTAACTTTTCAAAGCGAAACATTTGCATCCTCCGTTCTGACTCTCGACTCTCGACTCTGTGCTCTCGACTCTTAGTGATTGTGGCCCGCGTGGGGATCAACTCCGCCACCTGCTTTATTCTTCAGAGCCATTTGCAACTGATGGGCACCGCTCGTTGCGACTACGTCACCGGGAAATACGGAACCGTCGTTCGCGATCACCGCCGAGAACTGATCCTGGTACTCAACTTGTACCGGCACGCGGTCCAAGTGATCACCATTCTGTTGAAACACGTAAAACTCCACGCCTTCCTTCGCCACCGCCTCGACGGGAAGCACAATTCGGGCTGGCCATTGTTCAACCGGAACGCGAAGCTGCATACGTTGTCCCGGCTTGTACTGCCAAGTGAGAAATCGATGACCATCGGCCGACTTGCTTTCGTGGACAATCTTGTTCGGCAGGGCAACGTAAAAGTGCAGCGCGCGTGATTCCGGTTCCACTTCGTTATCCACATAGACGATCTTGAGCCCTTTGATCACTTCCGACTGCTGGCTGTGGTCGTCACGCGTGGCAAGAATCTCCCAACCTTCTCGTGCAGCGCGCAACAACTCGTCGGCATCTTGCTCGAACGCGCGGCCTTGAATGTACAACTCGTCATAATCCATCAACCGACAGAGCGGTGCGCCAGAGTCGACATACTGACCCGATTTGACATATAACTGCCTCACGGTGAACGGATGAGCGGGTGGCTGGGCATAGCCGTTCTGAGAATGCGCCGGGGCGACGACCGTCACACCCTGCACAAGTGTGCGGCTCTCCAATATGCTGGCGACTTGCTCCTGAGTCAGGCCGTGCAGTAGCAGACTTTGGTTCTGGGCGTTGAAGACAGCCTTCAGCTTTTGCTGCTCGTACTCGCGTTGCCGGACGGTTTTGCCCGCGATGGCACCAGGCACGTTGACGGAGTTCAGTCGCTCGATCTCACGCGCAATGACATCCAACTCTTCTGCCGTACGGAGAAACTCGCTCTGAGCTTGAACCAACTCCTCATGCGTCAGTCGCAGGTCAAACAACGGCTGACCAGGCTCGACGGCCTCTCCCTCAATCGGATAGACACGCGTTACACGCCCACCGAGCGACGCTGTTATTTGAACCTCGGATCGGCCCGGACGCCCAATTACCATGGCGGGAATCGTCGAGCTGCGAACAAATGTTTGTAACTCGATCGCCGCGGTCGTCAATCCGACGTTCTTGCGTGCTTGCGTGCTCAATTCCAGCGAGTTGCTTTCGTCGTGCCCTGCGTGACCGTCGTCGTGACCGGCATGTGCGTCGTGGGCATCAGCCTCGCCATGAGAGTCGGCCTCCGGCTTCGCCTTCGCGTTGGTCGCAGATGCAACGAACGCCTGAGCCTGAGGCAACCATTGTTCTCGCAGAGCAAAGGACACGCCGACGACAAGAGCGACGGCAACGAAAATCGCGGCTCCTTTCAGCAGTGACGGGTTCATCGCAATTTGTCTAAGTTTAATAGTATTCATGAATCGCCTCCCATTTGGGTCGAGATTGAGCGCGCAGGCAGAACTGCAAGGGCCATTGGGCGAAGGTTATTGGAACGCACTTCGCCGCGCTACGAAGATCCCGGTGGGACAAACTCAGAAGCGCAAGGAGAAGCAGCGCGCAAGAGCCCTCGACGAATGGCTCTTAGCAAGCTGCTATCAGATCAGCAAGACAGAGAGAACAAGATGCAGGCGCGGTGCAGCAGAGACCACGCCTGGGGGCTTTCCATGTTCCGGCTTATTTGACACGAGCGTGACATCTGCACCGACAACTAAGCAAGCAAACGCCGTTACCGTGCTAAAGGTGTCATCCAAGTCATTATCTGACGGCTCTGGTGCTACCAGCGTACATTGCTCGGCTTCGCAACGGTGCGAATCGTTGTCGTGGCCCGAATGTCGCGCCAGTTCCCACGATCCAGCTCCACTTTCTTCCTCGTGGTTGTGCCCATCGCACGGGCAAGCAGCCGCAGTCGCCGCTGGCGAATCGCAGCAGTCAACTTCGCAGGAATGGGCATGATGGATGCAGCAACCAAAGGTTGCATGCACCAGCACCACCGCTGCCAGGATGAAAGTGAAAAAACGATGCATAGTTGAGAACTCGAGGTACCTTACGTTGCCATTAGTACAATAGGTTACGGTTTGACGCAATGCCAAGTTCATTGGCGAAACAGTATTACGATTCACCGACTCTCGCTCAATATCGGCGTATCGCGTCCGCAAATCCAACCTGTTTCGCCTATTCTTACGGTTTAGGACGTGCGAAGCAAGTTCCAGACAGGCAATTCGACAAGACCGGTGGTGCGTCGGCCACGGCAGCCTTCGCGAAACGAGGTTTCTGACCGGACTCCTCAATTTCCCGACATGCGAATCTATGCAACATGCGCCAGATTTGCGGGCATCCGAGATTTTGATCGGTCAAAAAACTCGGATGGTGATCGTGCGATATCGCCCACCAGCCGATGAAAGGAGCTAGAGCGTGGTTGGCTAACGGAAAAACCTGCCAACGAAGCGGCACTTCCGGTGTGCCACGGCCAAGGCTGGTGAAGGAGTCGGTGATGAGCAGGCAGTTAGCACGGATTTCGGCCATTGCGGTCCTATCGATCATCGCTTCGAGCAGCCTGAGTCCCTTGGCTCAATGTCAGGACATTTCGTTCGACCTTGGCCAGCCGTGTGAATGTGGGCCCCGCAAGACGCTGCTGCAGTGGAGTTATGGCGCAGGTGGGGCCGAAAGCCACCCGGCCCACGGTGAGCCGCTGCTGACTGACCGCCCTGACTTCACAGAGGCGAGTTCGACCGTCGGTCGCGGCATCGCGCAGTTGGAATTCGGATACACCTATGTGTTTGACAACGACGGAACGAACAGCGTCACTTCGCATTCGTTTCCAGAAACACTGCTCCGGTATGGGATCTTTGCCGATTGGCTCGAAGCGCGGGTTGGCTGGAACTATGCCGAGGAAAAGACGAGAACAGGCGGAGCGTCGATGACAGTCACCGGAGCGGAGGACTTGTATCTCGGCTTCAAAATTGGACTGACCCCACAAGAGGGCATCCTGCCGGAGATGGCGCTTATTCCTCAGATGACCGTGCCGACCGGCAGCGCGCCCTTCAATAACAACCAGTTGCTGCCCGGTGTTAACTGGATTTATGGCTGGGAAATCAACGACTTCATTTCAACGGCCGGAAGTTCGCAGTTCAATCGCGCTGTGGACGAAGTAACCGGCGACAATTACGTCGAATTCGCGCAGTCATGGACGATCGGATACAGCCTTTCTGAACGGCTCGGTGCCTACACAGAGTGGTTCGCCTTTTTTCCTTCCGGCGCGGACACAGCCAAACCGCAGCACTTCTTCAACGGTGGATTCGCCTTTCTCGCCGGTGACAACATTCAACTTGATGTGCGAGCCGGCGTAGGACTGAATGATGCTGCCGACGATTACTTCCTCGGGTCCGGTGCTTCAGTCCGATTCTAAACGACGGTCTGGCACCGTTATCGCAGGATGCGGTTTGAAAAATCTGTTCCGTCAAGCCGTCGGCTCGCTACGTTGTCGATCCTCGCTCGGCGGCGTGTTTCCTCGAAGGACACGTCAGTTTCGAGTAGCCCCAGGTCATAAGCTAACCGATCAGAGAGCCCGGGCAGCGCTAGGCCGATGCTTGGCGGGATGCGGCCGGGATAAAGACGGTTGATGTGCCGCGCGGGGTTGTTTGTACAGTTGTTGGTCAGCGTGTGGTAAAACTCGGGCTCCTCAGCCAGCTTGTTCACCCGTTGCAGCATGTCCACGAAGACATCGCGAATCCGTTCCCGCGATGCCCGCACTCGGTAGACATAGACGTCGTTTTTCCGATGTTTGGTCCGAAGCTGAATCACATCGCGCTCGTCCGCGACGACGTACATCAGTTCGAATTGCCTAGCCATGCCGCCCGACAGCGAGTACGATTCACCCTCTTCCAAACGGACCTCGACGGAGACGGCCAAATAGTCTCCGTTGCCGAACCCGAAACTTTGGAATGTGTGAGCCACGGCAGGTACTCCCTTGAACGGAACAACGATAAAATCAACCGATTCCAGGTCGTTCAGGTCGAAGGTCTTGTCGTAATGGTCCACGATGAAGACGTCTTCGGTCACGTACGAACAGTTGCGGATGTTTCGCACTGTAACCTGATCGCCCTCGAACTCCGCAGTTGCCAGGATCGCTTGCTCCGCGCGCCAGTTCCGGTCATTCGAGGGAGTCGCCATTTTGCGGACCAAACACGGCTCGATCGTCTGGCAACCGACCAGCAGCGTGAAGGCCACAGCAACCAAGGTCCATCTTCGCGGGAAAGCAAGCTGGTTGGCCTGTGGCACCATGGACAAGGATCCGCGCGAAACGATGGGTCAGCGGTGCTGTCGCTTATTCGGAGCACGTGAGTACATGCCTTGGGCACGCGGCACGAATCGGTCTAAATAACGCCAGTCTGATATCATGGCAAGACGACTTGGAAGTAAACTAGTCGCAAGCTGTTCCGCTGCATGGAGAATCCCGCAATGACAAGAAAACCAGTCGCGTTTTGGTGTTTGGCGATCACGATGTCCGTCCTAGCCGGTGAATCGTTGGCTCAGCAGGGGGACACTTGGACGGGCAAGCAAGTGATGATCGTTCGTGACGGAATACAGTTGCGGGCGGGAAGCGAGGTCTTGGCCCCGCTACCGCTGGGCGCGGTTCTGGAAGTCTCCAATGTGAACGGCCAGTGGTTGTGGTTCAAAGGGCGGCGTGGCTGGATTGAGCAGCGCGCTGTCGTACCAGTTGACGAGGCGGTCGAGTATTTCACGGCGGCAATCAAGGGCAGTCCGACTTCGCAGTCCTATCACCACCGAGGAATCGCGCACGCGGCGCTCGGCAATTTCCAACAGGCGGAAGACGACTTCGGCGAGGCGATCCAGCGCGACGCAGCCAACATTCCAGCCTACAACGAACGGGGCAACGCCCGCCGGGAACTCGGCAAGCTGGACGAGGCGATCGCCGACTTTGACGAAGTCATCCGCCAAGGTGTGCAGCATCCGGCGGTCTTTACCAACCGTGGCCTCGCACGGCACGACCAAGGCAAATTCGACGAAGCGTTGCCCGACTACAACGCGGCGATTGCAATCGATGCCAAGTTTGCTCCCGCCTGGGAAGCTGGCGGAAGCACGCGGCAAGCGCAAGGAAATCTGCCGAAAGCGATTTCCAACTTTCGACGTGCGATTGAGTTGGACGATAACTTTGACCGCGCCCACAATAATCTCGCCTGGATATTGGCCACGACTTCAGACGACCAACTGCGCGACGCGACGCAAGCGATTCAGCATGCAACAAAGGCCTGTGAATTAGTCGCCTACACGGATGCGGGTTATCTCGATACACTCGCAGCCGCGTTGGCAGAGGCAGCACGATTTGACGAAGCGGTCAAGCGCGCCAAGGAAGCGATCGAAAAAGCCACGACCGAACAAAAGCCCGCAATTGAAGCACGGCTGAAGTTGTACGAGGCGGGCCAGGCGTTTCGCGATTCGAAAGCCACGGATTGACGGACGCTTGGCGATTCCAGTTAGTTCGCATCGCTCGGGGCTTTTCTAGTGATGGCCGCCGCCATGGTGACCACCGCCGTGTCCACCGTAATGACCGCCGCCGTAATGACCGCCGCCGTAATGACCGCCGCCGTAATGACCGCCGCCGTAATGACCGCCGCCGTAATGACCGCCGCCGTAATGACCGCCGCCGTAGTGACCGCCACCGTAGTGACCGCCACCGTAGTGACCGCCACCGTAGTGACCGCCACCGTAGTGACCGCCGCCGTAGTGACCCAAGCCAAAGCTCAGGCTTAAACTTGGGTGATAGTGGCTGTAGTAGGGTTGGCTGTAGCCATAGTTGTACGAAGGCGAAACGGCGTAACCGCCGTAATTTCCGATCGAATACCCGTAACCGCAGCCGCGATGACCAGCCTGTGCCGTGCCCGTCGCGGCGAAAATCATCGAAGCACCGACCAATGCACTGAGTAGCAGCTTGTTCATGACTCGTCTCCTAGTTCCAGGGACAGCGTTCACGGGCTTCCTGCCGACGATACGACTCCATCGCGCTAAACGCAACCGTCATGCGGGCAACTGCCCGGATCTCGGCTGCCCTTAATTATTCGACATACCTTGCGGAATTGAAAGTAGGAAAGTCGCGAATGTGCCGATTGCCAACGTTTCGCTGCCTATTTAGGAGTTGGACGACCTCTTCACCGGTTAGAAAAAACCTTCGTGTCGTCATCATGGTGCGGGTTTGGCGACCCAGACGAAGGGAGTGCAAGGAACCAGCGCGAACCAGTTTGGCAGCATTGCGAACGTCGCGACAAGCTCAAGAACGGTGCCGCGCATCCTCGAAGTAAGCTGTCGAATCAAGCTGCCTTTCCAGGCCGTTTTCCTTTGGGCAGCCGAATCCCAAATTCACGGGCGATTTTAAGCATCGTATTCTGCGACACAGGAATCGTCGCCGCGCGGCGGGCTCCGCGGATGCCGTGCTCACGGATCAGGTCGGCTAAATATTCGCGATCGTCTCGCAAAAATGTGACCGGTCGCCCCCGTTTCCTTTCGCTTGACACAATATTCTCCTTTTCGTTTCTTGTAATCGGATCGTGTTGTGCCTACTTCTGCAGACTCCCCGTCAACAGGAGTCCTCGGATTTCCATGTTCGCGGCCCACAACTCCCGTAGCGAGTCGAGATAAGCCAGGTTGGTTTGGAAATACGTGCGCTGTGCGGTAAGCATATCCAGGACACTGAACTCTTCCGCTTGATAACCGGCCCGGATCAATTCCAGGGTCCGGTCTGCGTTCTGAAGAATTCCACCCTCTCGCGAGTACTGATAAGCTTGGTTTTGAGCGGACTCGTAGCGTTGAAAAACACCGGCCAGACGCGATTGCAGATCGAGTGCCAAACGATCGATCGCACGTTCAGCCGCGGCAGCTTCCGCGTAAGCCTGTTGAATACCGCCTTGATTACGATTAATGAGCGGGATCGGCAAAGTGACTTGGAGATTGCCGTTGCTGCTCCCTGTGCCGCGGTCGTCTTGGAGGACGGCTTGCACTTCGATGTTGGGGATGACTTCAGCATGCGCGCGGTCGATGGCCCAGCGGGCAGATTCGATTTCCGCGACAGCTGCGGCGATCTCGGGACTCTCGGCAAGAATCTGCTGCAATGTTGCGTCCCACGATAGCTCAACGTTCTCGGGATCAAGCTGGCCTTCGACACGGACGATGGCAAGCTCTGGCATGCCCACGATCGCGGTCATTCGACGCCACGCCTCGTAATGCTGATTTGTCGCTGTTTGCAACAAGATACGCGCCGAATCGGCTTCGACTCGTGCTCGCAATGGATCGGCCTCGCTAACCTCTTCCCCTTGGAACAACGCTTGGGCGGCATCGACCGCTTTCTCGCTGATCCCGGCAAGCTCTGATGTCAAATCGCGGCGACGCTGAGCAATCAATACCTCGTAGTAAGCGACACGCACATCCGTTAGCACTCTGAGTCGCGTGGCTTCCAACTCCTGTTCGGCTCGTTGGATCTCCCAAGCGGCCACTTGCCGGTTCAATCGCAGTTTCTTCCCCATCACGAATTCCTGGCCGAGAAAGACACCCTGTTGTTCCGCTTGGCCGTGACTACCAAGTTGCTGGCCCGAGTATCCCGCCGTCGGATTCGGCGGCAGCCCAGCCTGTAACCAGTTGCCCTGCGCTGCATCGACCAAGTTCGCCATCTGTGCCAGCACGGGATTGTTCTGCATCGCCATGCCTTCGAAATCGACCAAACTCAAAGTGGACGAGGCTGGATCGACCATCTGCGGCGTTTGAACCGGCGCAATCGGTCGTGCATCCGCGGGCAGGTTTTCTGGTTCTGGCTGAAAAGTGACGGGATAGACACGTGCCTCGGCAGGCGTCGGCTCGGGACTTGTCGCGACAGAATGCTCCGGCTCGCTGCCGATGCCACGATGAGCAAGCTGCTGTTCTGCCGGGTAACGATATCGTCCTGTCAGCGACTCGGCTCGGTAAGGAGTCTCTGCCGTGCGGCACCCACTTACGGCGAGTAGGCAAGCAGTCGCAATGAACTTTAGTTTCTTCATGGGAATCGTTTCCGTTGGTGGGCTGATGTGCCGGAAGCGGGCGGGAGGACTTCAGGCGCGATGCAGCTAAATATGGCGGGGGGCGTCATCGTCGCGGCGGGAAGCTGAGGGAATGCACGCGGTTAGAGCATGAAGCGGCTTAGCAAGGCACAGCGATGCAGCGGGTCGGTGACACGCGGTTCGTTACTCCACGACCGAATCTGCATCTGGCGAACAGGTTGACCGTCCTGTTGACGAGCGATTTGGTCGAAGAACCCCTGGGTGGCTGTCGAGACACCCGATGCTTGCAGTGCCGGCGAAGAGTGCAACCGGCATGGACAGTTTGCTGGACAGTCACCAGGGATCGCCGGATCTCTGGGCCCGGTCGGGGAGTGTCCCATTCGTACGGCTACTGGGCCGTTGACGCAGCGGTTTGCAGAATCGTACCGCGTAAGACTCGCATCTCCGACTGACTTACAGCATGAATGCGGTATTGTACAAGCGAGATGTGCTTCCGACGGGTGTAACCATGTCGTTGCAAAGACAGTTAGCAACAGCGCTGCGACTAATCTGTTACCGAATGCACACACGTTACTCTCCAACCGCAAAAGACCGCTAATGCGTCATGTCGTGTTAATCGGTCGCAGGGGTAGTGTGCCTTGAGACGGTTTGCCGGAACAGTCCGAACTTGCCGAGAGTGCCAAGATGGACGATTGTGTGCCGAGACCGCTCCACGCGCGCCTCATCACGATCATTTAACCCGAAAGTTTCGATCCAGCGGAAGGAACACTCATGAAATCAGGGCGGCGAGTCGATGTTCCCGAACGATCGGCCTGTTCGTTAGTGTTTTGGGTAAACTCAACTCAACTTGACTGACGCAAGAGGCGAGCCTAAGATCAAGCATTGTTGAAGATAGTGTTTTCGATCGTGAAGAAAAGTTGATGCAGACCGCAGTATCCAAATTACTGATCGCGCTCGTGCTGATTTGTCCTTACTTGTGTTTGGACGAAGCAGTGGGTGCCTTGGTTGCATCATACCCGACTAGCTCGTGTTGCTGCCACGATCAGGAAGAATCCTCAGGCGATAAGGCACCCGAATCGCCTAATGACAGCGACTCGGACTGCTTGTGCCATGGCGCGATCTTTGATGGTTCGCGGGTTAGTGATGACGAGTTGATGTCGTCACCGGCTTTCAATTGGCTGTTCGAAGTTACGTCAGCCCCGACCAACCTCTCCCTGGCGGATGTTTCTTTCGAGCCGCCTCATCAGTTCCCGCCTTTCTCATCTGGGCGGGACGTGTGCATGTTGACATGCACGCTGCAACTGTAATCGCTCTCTTGAGCAATCTCGCTCGACGCTCCCAGTAATCGGAGTTCGCATTGCGTACGGCTTCGCGCCTGGCCTTGTGTTTGTGAATCTGCACGACAACGGGGGCGGAACGCCGAAACACGACGGTCGCGTCGAGCGCGTGATGACTTGCTCCATCTCGGGAAGATGCGTCTTCGCATTGCAGTTACGTTCACAGAGGCGATTCGAATGAGTACGAAATCAAACCACACCGAAACAGCCAGCCAAGAGGCGATTGACAAGTCGCATCATGCCTCGGCGTGCGACGATGCAGGCACCGAGGACGCAGCCGCACAGCCAGTTGAATTAAGAGAAACGGACGCGGAGAAAGCTAAAGAGAGCAGTGTCTCAAGACATTCTTCGATTCTCCACCGTGTCACACAATTGGTCCCCACGGTTCTCGTGATGGGTGCGTTGGCTGGCTTGGGCTACTTCGGACATCACTATGACTGGAAACTCCCCAAGTTTTCGGAGCTAACCACGCATCACGAAGCGGAAGGCCCCGCGTGGTGTGAGGAGCATGCTGTTCCTGAAGCGGAGTGTATCTCCTGCAATGCAGAACTGATGCCCAAGGATAAATTGTTCGGCTGGTGCCAGGAACACGGCGTTCACGAATGTGTGTTAGACCATCCTGAGATTGCACAGCTCAGCGAAATCCCCGAGATCACCCCATTGGACTTCGACCGCGCGGCACGAGCCATCGCACTGCGGCCGCGGACGAAGAACGATCCCGCCTGTAAGATGCATCTGCGACGGATTCAATTTCCGTCAATCGCCGCAGTTGACAAAGCGGGAGTCGATATAGGACTCGTGGATCGGGGCCCGGTCGTCGAGTCCGTTTTGGCGACGGGCGAGGTCATTTACGATCCCACTCGTGTGGCCCGACTCGCCTCACGCGCTGGTGGCACTGTCTGGCGCGTGGACAAGAATGTTGGCGATCAAGTAAAGCAGGGCGATGTCCTGGCGCTCGTCAATGCCGCAGAAGTCGGTCGTGCCAAGGCCGAACTGTTTCAGTCAGCGGCCCAATTGGATCTACAATCCAAAACCTACAAGCGGCTGGCCGGTCTCGGTACGGTCGTGGCGGGAAGGCGAATCCAGGAAGCCGAAACGGCTCTTGCCGAGGCAGAGGTTGCTGTCCAAAAAGTCATTCAGACGTTAGTCAACCTGGGCATGCCGGTCACCTACGATGAGGTGCTGCAAATGCCTGCTGACGAGTTAAAAGCGAAGATTCAGTTCGTCGGCTTGCCGCTGGAAATTGCCCGGAAACTTGATCCGGCGCGCACCACGTCCAATCTGATTCCCGTTTTCTCTCCGCGCGATGGCATTGTTGTGACCCGCGATGTCGTCGCGGGCGAAGTCATCGACACGACCAGGACCCTGTTCACGGTCGCGGACACCGGTCGAATGTGGCTGGTACTAAACGTGCCGCTAGAAGAGGCGAGGCATGTCGCGATGGGGCAAAAAGTCATCTTTCGTCCCGACGGGGCCGACCACGCCGACGCGGGAACCCTGACTTGGCTAAGTACCGACGTCGATAACGAAACGCGCACCGTGAAAGTGCGAGGTGAGTTGCCTAACAACGATGGACATTTACGCAATGAAACATTCGGCCTGGGTGAGATCGTGCTGCGAGAAGAAGCGGAGGCGATTGTTGTTCCCAGCTCGGCCGTTCATTGGGAAGGTTGTTGTCACGTGGTCTTTGTTCGTGACAAGGATTTCCTGAAGGAAGGTTCTTACAAAGTATTTCATACGCGGTCAGTCCGGCCAGGCGTCGTATTGGGCGACACCACTGAAATGATTGCGGGTTTGTGGCCCGGCGAAGTAGTCGTCACCAAGGGAAGCGGCGTGCTGCGAGCCGAGTTGCTCAAGGGAAACCTCGGTGCCGGCTGACTGTGCGAATAGCAAGCGGTCCGGTCGGACCACAGTAGGATAAACCTTGTCGAAAGCAAATACGGCAGTAAGGACACACGAATGCTGAACTGGATAATTGACGTCTCATTGCGAAATCGGGCCGTCGTGCTTGTATTAGTCGCCGCAGTGATTGTGGCCGGTGGATGGTCGCTGCAGTATCTCGACGTCGATGCGTTCCCCGACACGACGCCGGTGATGGTGCAAATCAATTCCACTGCCCCGTCACTCGCGCCGGAGGAAGTCGAACGTCAAATCACGTTTCCCATCGAGCAGGTGATCAGCGGACTGCCGGGACTGGAACAATTGCGTTCTATCTCCAAATTCGGCCTATCGCAGGTCGTGGTCGTTTTTGAAGATGGCACCGACATTTACTTCGCGCGGCAATTGATCAACGAGCGACTGACGACCGTCGAGTTGCCCACGGGCATCGAGCGACCCAAGATGGGGCCGGTGTCGACGGGGTTGGGCGAGGTGTTTCATTACATCGTCCGGTTGAAGGATGTCGATATTTCCTCGCTGCCGAGAGAACGGCAGATCGAGAAGCTGACGGAATTGCGGACGATCCACGACTGGGTGATCAAGCCGCAAATGCGGACCGTCAGCGGCACGGCGGAAGTGAACAGTTGGGGCGGTTATGAAAAACAGTTCCAGGTACGAATCGATCCCGACCGCGTCATTAAGCATGGTCTGACGTTTGACGAAGTCGTCACTGCCGTCAAGGCGAACAACCGCAACGTGGGTGGCGGCAACATCACGCAAAACACGGAAATGCTCCTGGTCCACGGAATCGGACGTACCGTCAACATCGAGCAGATCGAGAACATTGTCATCAAGGCCAAGGATGGCGTGCCTATTCTGGTGCGGGACGTGGCGAAGGTCCAGATCGGATACGAGATTCGCCGCGGAGCGGTCACGGCGGACGGGCAAGGCGAAGTGGTGTACGGACTGGGCTTCATGCTGATGGGCGAGAACAGCCACGCTGTCACCAATAGGCTCAAAGCGAAGATGGAAGAGATCAAGTCGACCCTGCCGCCCGGCGTGGAAGTCGTACCCGTCTACGACCGGACGGAGCTGGTGGACCACGTCATCGAGACGGTGCAAAAGAACTTGTTCGAGGGCGGGCTCTTGGTTGTCACGATCCTGTTTATTTTCCTTGGCAATCTCCGCGCCGGACTGATTGTGGCGTTGGCCATTCCGCTCTCCATGCTGTTTGCTTTTTCCGGCATGTTGCAATTCGGAATTGCCGCCAGCCTGCTCAGTTTGGGTGCGATCGACTTTGGTCTCGTCGTCGACAGTTCGGTCGTGATGATCGAGAACTGCGTGCGGAAGTTGTCGCATGGAATTCCTCGTGGCATGACGAAGATTGATGTCGTGCGCGAGGCGGCCGTGGAAGTACGAAAGCCCACGATGTTCGGCGAACTGATCATTATGATCGTGTATCTGCCGATTCTGACGCTGGAGGGTGTCGAAGGGAAACTGTTCCGGCCAATGGCGTTGACGGTTATCTTCGCGCTCGCGGGTTCGATGATTTTGTCGCTGACGTTGATGCCGGTGCTGGCGAGTTATGTCCTGCCCAAGCGAATGGAGGAACGCGAGCCGTTTCTGATTCGCTTGATCAAACGACTCTACCAGCCGGTCTTGCATTTCACGATGCATCACAAGCTGGCCGTCATCGGGTTCGCGCTGTGCCTGCTGGTTCTCGCTTTTGGGATCATTGCTCCCAATCTGGGATCGGAGTTCGTGCCGAAGCTGTCCGAGGGAGCGGTTGCCATCAACGTGGTGCGGCTGGCGGGGACAAACCTGGAGGAGTCCGTTCGTTACAACACACAGATGGAGCGCGCCGTAATCAACGAGTTTCCCGATGAAGTCGTGCATGCCTGGACACGCATTGGCAGCGCGGAAGTCGCGACCGATCCGATGGGGATCGAGTTGTGTGACATGTTCATCACGCTGAGTCCACGCAGCCAATGGAGGCGTGCCAAGACGCAAGGTGAACTTACGGAATTGATTCAGCGCACCTTGCGCGAAATGCCGGGCCAGCGGATCGCCATGACGCAGCCGATCGAAATGCGGCTGAACGAAATGATTTCTGGCGTGCGTAGCGATGTGGCGGTGAAACTATTTGGCGACGACTTTGACGTGTTGGTTGACAAGGCCGAAGAGATCGAAAAGGTGCTGCGTTCCATTAAAGGCAACGCCGATGTGGCCGTCGAACAGGTTACCGGCCAGCCTGTACTGCAGATCAAAGTCAAGCAGGAAGACATTGCTCGGTACGGCGTGTCCGCAAATCAAGTTCTCGACATTGTCGCATCTTTAGGTAGCTTCGAACTGGGCGAAGTGTTCGAGGGTCAGCTGCGTTTTCCCTTGGTCGTGCGGTTGCCCGAACACATCCGCGCCAGTGCAGAAACAATTGGCGCGATTCAGTTAACGACGGCCAGTGGTCAGCGAATCCCGTTGTCGAGACTAGCGGACATCAAGGCCGTCGAAGGCCCCTCGACGATCACGCGCGAGTGGGGCTACCGCCGCATCAATATCTCATCGAACATCCGTGGCCGCGACATGGGTAGCTTTGTGGCCGAGGCGCAGCGGCGCATCGAAGATGAAGTGAAACTGCCGCCCGGCCGGTATCATTTGGAGTGGGGCGGGCAATTCGAGAACCTGACCAGCGCTCGGCAGCGACTGATGATCGTCGTTCCCATCGCGCTGGTGCTGATCTTCGGCCTGTTGTACATGACGTACAACAACGTGATCGATGCGATTCGCGTGTTCACCGGCGTGCCGTTCGCCTGGACGGGCGGGATTATCGCGTTGTGGATTCGCGACATGCCGTTCTCGATTTCTGCGGCCGTTGGCTTCGTCGTCTTATCCGGTGTCGCCGTGCTGGACGATATGCTCCTCGTCTCGTACATCCGCCAACTGCGCGCCCGTGGCGTCGGTCTCGAAAAAGCAGTCGAAGAAGCGGCCATGACGCGGCTGCGACCAGTGTTAATGACCGCGACTGTCGCTGCACTGGGATTCGTTCCGATGGCACTCAACACCGGCATGGGCGCGGAAGTTCAACGCCCGCTCGCGACCGTCGTGATCGGTGGTGTGATTAGCGCAATGGTCATGTCGCTGCTCGTGTTGCGAGTGTTGTACATGGTTTTTGCGGGGCCTGTTGGCAGAAGAGCGGAGAGCGGAGAGGCGAGTACGGATAGTGAGGAGTTGGAATTGGTGGGAGCCGAAAGCGAATGACGCGGCCACCCGCCTACCACCTGTGAGTTGAACCGATTGAATTGAGCAGCAGGAAGCAGAGACTCCGTTGCCTCGGCTTCTTCTGTTCCAAAACCCTGTTTTTGAATTGGAGTGAATAGATGAGTGCCTTTCTACTAAAGAGAACGGTAACATTCGGCGTATTGTTGGCCCTTACCGCAATGGCAACTGGCTGCGGCCAGAAGGCGAGTGACCAGGGATCGGCGCAGGTGTCGGAGGCGTCCCACGAAGAACACGCAGAGGGCGATGGCCACGATCACGGTGGCTGGTGGTGCGGAGAGCACGGCGTTCCAGAGGAGGAGTGTAGCGTTTGCAGCACGAAGGCGGCCGACGGCTTTAAGGCCAAGGGAGACTGGTGCGATGAGCACAATCGGGCCGAGTCGCAATGCTTCAAGTGTGACCCCTCACGTGCGGAGAAGTTCGCGAAGCTGTACGCCGCCAAGTTCGGACACCAACCACCCAAGCCAACGGAGTAACGAAACCAACAACGTGAAGTCACCTGCAAATGAAGCGGAGCGGGGCAGCCTTGGGTCTGTGCCGCCCCGCCATTTTGCGTTTCCATCACTGTGAGCAGACACCATGAACTCGGAGTTCGAGTCACTTGAGTTCAAGATCCACGGCATGGACTGTGCCGAGGAGGTGGCTGTGCTCAAGCGCGAGCTGGGGCCGCGGGTCGGCGGTGAAGAACGGCTCGCATTCGACATTCTCAACGGCAAGTTGATCGTTGAGGCTGTGACCGAGCTTTCGTCCGAAGACGTAATTCAGGCCGTCGCGCGGACCGGAATGCGCGCCGAAGTTTGGCAAGAGGGTGTCGATCGCCAAGTCGATGCCGGATTCTGGCAGCGACACGGTCGCAGTGTGTTGACTGCGGTCAGCGGCTTGTCTGGAGTTGCCGGTTTTCTGACTCACGTGTGGCTCGTCGGCGGGTTCGCGGACGCGTTGGGCTCCGAAGGGACGGGCGGCGCGGACGGTGTGCCCATTCTGCCAAACATATTCTATGCGATTGGGATCACGACTGGCGTCTGGTATGTGCTCCCCAAGGCATGGAGTTCGGCGATTAGCTTACGACCCGACATGAATCTGCTGATGACGATTGCTGTGATCGGCGCTGCTTCGATCGGCGAATGGTTTGAAGCCGTCACGGTAGCGTTTCTGTTTTCGGTGTCACTGCTCTTGGAATCCTGGAGCGTCGACCGCGCTCGCCGTGCGATCGCCGCGTTGATGGACCTTACGCCGCCCATGGCGCGTGTGCGCGACGAAGCCGGTATCGAGAAGGAAGTTCCGCCGGATCAAGTTGCCGTGGGAGCAACCTTCATTGTGCGACCGGCCGAGAAGATTCCGCTCGACGGCAAGGTCATTCGCGGCGGAAGTGACGTCAATCAGGCTCCCATCACAGGCGAAAGTGTTCCGGTCCCGAAGAGTGAGGGTTCGGAAGTGTTCGCCGGCACGATCAACGGCGATGGTGTTCTGGAAGTTGAGTGCACCAAGCCCGCTGGCGATACGACATTAGCCCACATCATCCGCATGGTCGGCGAAGCGCAATCGCGACGCGCACCGTCCGAGAAGTGGGTCGAGAAATTCGCCCGGGTCTATACGCCCGTCGTGATGGCGTTAGCCGCCGCGATCCTAATCGCTCCGCCCCTGTTGTTCGGCGGGGCGTGGCTCGACTGGTTGTACCGTTCACTGGTTCTGCTTGTAATCGCTTGCCCATGTGCGCTGGTCATTTCGACGCCCGTCAGCGTCGTCGCCGCCTTGTCCGCTGCAGCCCGCAACGGCGTGTTGATCAAAGGCGGCGTGTTTATCGAAGCGCCAGCTCACTTGCAGGCGATCGCCATGGACAAGACCGGGACGCTGACAGAAGGTAAACCAGCGTTGGTGGACATCGTGCCGATGAGCGGCCACGACGAAACCGAGTTGCTTCAGCGGGCGGCCGCACTGGAATCACACAGCAACCATCCGTTGGCACAAGCCATTGTCGCCGCGGCAAACGAGCGAGGCGTCAAGATCCCCGCCGCTGACGAGTTTGAAATCATCCAAGGCAAAGGAGCCACCGGACGCATCGATGGCAAACTGTATTGGCTGGGTTCGCATCGCTACCTCGAAGAGAGAAATCAAGAGACTCCCTCCATTCACGAACAGCTCGAATCGATGCAGCAAGCGGGCCGGACGGTCGTCGTGGTCGGTAACGAAAGCCATGTATGCGGTTTCATCACGCTGGCCGATACGCTGCGACCAACGGCTGCCGAGACTCTGAGACAACTTCGCGCGGCGGGCGTCAAACACCTCGTCATGCTCACCGGCGATAATCAAGGCACGGCGCAAGCCATCGCAACCGAAGCCGGCATCGACGAAGTTCACGCCGAGCTGCTGCCCGAAGACAAAGTCAACGCTGTTGAATCACTCGTCGACAAGTACGGTCAGGTGGCAATGGTCGGGGACGGGGTAAATGATGCCCCAGCGCTAGGACGCGCGACGCTGGGTATCGCCATGGGTGCCGCCGGCAGCGACGCCGCGATTGAAACCGCCGACATCGCGCTGATGTCCGACGACTTGTCGAAGCTGCCTTGGCTGATTCATCACTCTCGCCGTGCGCTGGCAATCATCCGCCAGAACATCACGTTCTCGCTCTTTGTCAAAGCCCTTTTCGTCGTTCTCACCTTCGCTGGGTACGCATCCCTCTGGGCTGCCATTGCCGCCGATATGGGCGCATCAATGCTGGTGATTTTCAATGGCTTGCGACTACTCCAAGCACGGCGTTCCTGAAGAAGATTGCAGTATGTGCAGCACCAAAGCTGCCGCCAAGTTCAAGGAGAATGGCGACTGGTGCGATGAACACAACCGTGCCGAGTCGCAATGTTTCCAATGTGATCCGTCACGAGCAGAGAAATTCGCGAAGCTGTACGAAGCCAAGTTCGGTGAGAAGCCACCCCAGCCCTCGGAATGAGAGTAGCGAAGAGCTGAGTGCAATTCGGCGAGAGCCGAGCGGTCGATTGTCGCGGCCCTCTCGGCTGTTGTGTGCTCCACCGTTTCGGTAAAGCTAACTTAGACGGGCTGCTGCTTGTCCATCGGCACTGCGTCGCCAGTCGTCAACGAAGTCAAGAAACGCCCTTGCGACGCGGGTCGGAAGTCGCTGCGGATCGGTGATCAAGTACAAATCGCGGATGGCTCGGACACCTTTGATGTCAACAGAAATCAGCCGTTTGTCTTGGATCTCTCTCGCAATCGCCTGAGCGGAAAGAAAGGAAATCCCGACGCCGCGTTCGACGGCTGCGCGAATCGCATCGTTCGAGTTGACTTCCATCGAGAACCTCAGGTCCGTTGTGGCAAGGCCGGCCTTGGACAGGGCCTGCTCGATGCATCGGCGGCTGCCGGAATCCGGCTCTCGAACGATCAGCGGCTGCCCGCGCAGGTCGCCCGGTTTAATGCCTTTCCTCCGTGCGAACTCGTGATCGGGCGCGACCACCAACGTCAACTCATCCTGGGCGATGGATTTGGCGCACAAGTTCGCAGCGCGAGGCAACTCGCCGACCAGTCCCACCTCGGCAGCGCCGGACTCGACGGCGTGAATCGCCGCAGTGCTATCTGAGACCGAAACCGACTCCCGGACTTCCGGATAGATTTCCCGAAATTTCACCAGCAACTCCGGCAAGAGCCACTCGGAAGGAACCGTGCTACACGCAATTCTGATCGTTCCGCTTACCTCAGACTGTGATTGTCCGGCCTCTTGGTGAATGTCGTCGACTAGTTTCAGAATTGTTCTGGCATGTTCGTATACTCGACGGCCCGTATCGGTCAGAGTCACGGATCTTGGCCCGCGATCGAAGAGCGCCATGGCCAAATCTTTTTCCAGCGCCGCGACGTGCTGGCTGATGGCTGCCTGAGTTAACCCCAGGGCTTCGGCGGCGCGGGTAAAGCTTTGCAACTCGGCGGCGATCACAAATGTTCGCAGGTGACGCATCTCCATGCATGAATCATATCCGCCATTCGCCCAGCGGCACACTCGCCCAGCACGACCGTTCTGGAGGGCATAAGCGCCGCTTGCTCAAGGGCCTCGCCGGTATCACGATTCTTTCGATTCTGGCGGAGTTGCGAAACCGATACGATCGTTACGGCGTTGAGTCTGAGCACTTGAACCGCTGATCCTCAATGTATGTGCTCGCATCGGGAGTCCGACAAATATTGTTCACGCCACAGAGCCAATTGACTTCATCTCTCAAATCGAACGGCGAGACGAACCTCGACGACGCTAGTCGCGCTCTTCGTGAGAAGTACGAGTTCACTTCATGGTTCTACGACATCCTCGACTACCCTTGGGAGCGGCAATACCGGCACTGGCGGCCATTGCTGCTGCAAGACCTCAGTGGAAAAGTGCTGGAAGCGGGCGTCGGCACCGGCCGAAACCTGCGGCACTATCCTCATGAGGTACATGTTACGGGAATTGACCTCAGCCCAGGAATGCTAAGCATCGCGAGAAGAAGGACGAAGCAGTCCGTTTGCGACGTTACTTTGCTTCACCACGACGCCACGCGATTGTCGGGCGTACCGGCGTGCCAATTTGATTGGTATATCGCAACGTTCTTGTATTGCGTTTTACCCGACGCGATACAGCCGCTGGCTCTGTCAGAAATGGTGCGCGTCCTCAAGCCCGGCGGCAGATTTAGAATCTTGGAGATCGTCTACTCAAAAGATCCGCGGCGGTCTCGGCGACAAGAGCGGTTGGCCCGTTTGGTGGAAACACTGTACGGCGCCCGCTTCGATCGGCACACGTTGCAACATCTGCGGCAGAACGACGACGTCGAGATTTCGGAGACGCGTTTCCTGAAGGCGGATACGTATCTGTTGATTGACGGATACAAAAGCTTGGAGGGGCCGACTCACGCCCTCGCCAAGGAGATTTCGCTTCCCGATTCATCGTGATTGGACTTGGCACCGTGCTCTGCCTTCAAGCACTGACGACGAGCCATAATGACCGACGATCCGTTCAACCAGCGTTTAGCATCTCGATCGCTTCGTTGACGGAGTTCGCCTTTTGAAACAGAGCCGAAGTGGCGCTCGGATTGATCAACAATCTTGTTCGCTCAAACACCTGCTCGACGAACTTCGACAGGTTGCAGAGAACGACCCTTCCCCCCATTTCCGTCACCTTGTGGCGGAGTCCAAGAAAAGGCCAGAATCCTACGCTGGCCAGAAATTCGAGCTGTTCGATATCGACAGCGACCTTGCTTGTGCTGGCATCCGAGAGTGCTGCTGAAAACTCAGCCTCGACCGCCTTAGCCGTTTCGTAGTCCTGCAGTCTTTTCATCGTTATGGTCAGGATGAGCACGCCTTGTTTTACATTGGCCTCGATGTATCGGTATTGCTCAGCCATCATGGCAACTCCTCAAGCCAAGGGATCAAATGGGACCGCTTTCCATAGTGTATCATCACTCTTCAAGAGTAGAGGTGAAAAACCTCAGCTCCCGCCGGGCCCGATTCAGCCGAAAAGCTAAGTGCCTTCGGACAGATCTAGGACCGATGCAATGGCGCGATAGGGAAAGCTCTTCGATTTCGCGTAGGACGAAAATGGCGAGTAAGTCCGCGTCGACTTGATGGAGGGCTTGGTCGAGAAACTCCTGGTGGTCGATGCGGTGGGGATCTTGCGGTCGGTCGTCAATTGGATCGTCTAAGGCGACAGACGTTGGCGACCGGGATATCAGCGGATGACCATCGCCCCCATTCCCGCAGTAGCCCTGCTCACATGCCACCACACCCAGCACGGATGGACACATGATCCGTGTTGCGAAGAGCATGCGACGATGTCGCGAGGGTGCCTTGAGCGATGAAGTGGCGAGCTGGAACTCGGAATTCGATGCCGTTGCTGGATCTGGACGTCGCCGTGTTCGGTCGCGTAAAACCAACATTACTTGGGGCCAACCATCCATGATCGCTGAGACGGGTGTTAAGTTAGCCCGCTGCAAGTACGCCGAAGACTGGAGAAGCCGCATGGGCAACATAAACGTCCGTCTGCGATCTGCCTACGAAGAACTGCTGAAGGAGCACCGACTTGAGAAGGTCGAGCAGTCCGTGAAAGCTACAACTGAGTCGTTCGACGCAATGGCGAATGCCGGTTGGTTTGAAGATTTCAACTGGGACCGTGAGCAAGATTACGCGGACATGCTCACCCGATCAAAAAACGCCTCGCGCGCCTATGAACCGCTTTTGGTTGCTATTGCCGATGAAGTCGAACAGGATATCCGGCTGAGGGGTGGTGAGCTACCCTACGATGTGTTTGTTGGCGGCTTTCCAATTGGCGAAGCCAACGCTTGCGTCAAACCGATAGCCGACGGCGCGCTTGTCCTCTTCAATCACGGGTTGCTGAACCTGATCTACCAAATTGGCAAAGTGTTCGTCCTCAGCTATGACTGGCTATGCGCACGCATCACCGATGAAGACGATGTCCAAGTATTGGTTTTCAGTGATGAAGCGCCGGCTTACGAGACAATGACCGCGACGCTTGGTTGGCCCACTTGTAATTGGAATTGTCGAAAGACCGTTGACGCGTTGGTTGCGATCTTGCACGCGTACATTTGGGCAGGAAATGTTGCATATGCACCTCGCCAGCAACTTCCCGTCCATGGCAGAGCGGCGACGTTGGCCACTCTTGTCGACAACGCTGAGAAATTCGTTCTTGCCCACGAGTATGCACACGTCTTACTCGGGCATTGCGAGGAATCGCTAGTGGACTTACCCACTCCGGTTGGAACCCTTAGTGCAGTCGTTGCACGAACTCGGGAACAGGAATTTGAAGCTGATGAACTTGCAGCAAGCCTTGTGTTGGCGTCGTCAGAATGGGAGTCGTCGGGTGGCGAGTTTGACGTAAACTCGCGTGTTGCAGGCATCGCCCTCTTTTTTGTCACCGCGGCGATGTTAGCTGTGGCTCATAAGGGACCTGCTGGATTCAGTATGGACGCTGATAACTCGGAAGGTCATCCAACGCCAAACGCGAGGATGATTCGCCTATTAGAATTTCTGCATCGCAGATTCGGTCGGAGCGGCACGCAACTGGCTCGCGTATGTAGTGGCTGGATGATGGCAACCATTGAGGATGTCGCTTTCGGCATCTCACAACTTTCGGAAGCAATTGAGTTAGAAAACTCTGCACAGGCGCTTTACGACAAGCGGCGATTTGCCGATGCCGCTGCACTATTACGACGCCTAATTCAAATACGTGAAGCTGCGCTTGGTAATACCAATCTGTCGATCGCAGCTCCGCTTAGCAACCTCGCAAATTGCCTTGCAGACGCAGGCCAATTGAAAGAAGCCGAAGAACTCTTTATCCGTTCACTCGCGATCTGCGAAGAGGCTGGTAGCTTAGCAGACCATTACCTCGCCACCAGCCTGAATAATCTTGCAACCTACTATGCAAATGCTGGACGCCACGAAACCGCTGAGCCACTCTATCAAAGGAGCTTGAAACAAGCGGAATCGCAACTTGGTTTGGACAGCAACTCCTTCGCAATCTGCGTCCACAATTATCTCGGCACCCTGGAGGCATTGAATCGGCATGAGGAACTGGAAGACCTTTGCAAACACGCGATAGCCGTCACACGGTTTGCGATTGGGGAGGAGCATCCCGACTTCTTGTTCAACCTAAGGAGACTGGCAAGTCTATACGAATGCAAGAACCGATACAGCGAAGCGGTTCCTTTGGAGGAAGAATTCGTGGACATCTCGCGACGAGTACTAGGAGAACAGCATCCTGAATTCGCAGTCGCCCTCAACAATTTGGCATTTGTCTATATGCATGTCGGTCGCTTTGATGATGCCGAGCCACTCTACAATCAGGCGCTGCAAATGACGCGTACAAAGTTCGGTAATAAACATCCTGATTTCGCCCTGTCCCTCAACAACCTAGGACTGCTCTACGAAGCAACGAATCGCCTTCGGGAAGCTGAGCGAGCATTCCAGCAAGCAGCGGAGATCATGACGATTGCGGCGGGGGCTGAACACCCCGATACCCAGAAATCTCGCGGTAATCTCGAGCGTGTATTGAAAAGAAGAGCATCGCGTGACTAAGGCAGGTAGTTTCATTGGTGACAATATGGAGAAGCCCTCTTAAGAAACGACGGCGTGTTGAGATCACCGTCACGGTTGCCAGCCCAGCACTTCAAGGCGATCCTTCAGCTCCCGCCGGGCTCGATTCAGCCGAGATGCTACAGTGCCTTCGGATATATCTAGGACTGACGCAATGGCGCGGTAGGGAAGCTCTTCAACTTCACGTAGAACAAAGATGATGCGCAAGTCGGCGTCGACTTGATGCAGGGCTTGGTCGAGAAGCTCTTGGTAGTCGATTCGATCGGGATTTTGCGGCCGGTCGCCGATGGGATCGTTGACTAAGGGGACGAGTCGCTGTCGCGACGCTTTCCGGCGATGCTGCAAGACGGTGTTGATGGCGATTCGATAAAGCCACGTCTCGAATTGTGACTTGCCGGCGAATTGGTCGATCTTGGTGAAGACTTGTAAAAAGACTTGCTGCGTTAGGTCTGGGGCCTCCTGCTCGTCAGCCATCCGGACAGTCAGGCGATAGATCTTAGGACTGAATTGCTCGAACATTCGTCGCAGGGCGTCGCGATTCCCGGCCTGGCAATCGGCGACGAGCGTCTGAACACTGCCAGATCGCTCGTCTTTGGCTGGCGAGTTCGAGGTAGCAAGTTGCTTCAAGTTAGTGTCCATGGTCAAGCTGCTCATGCTGCAACGTTTTCAACTCCCTGCTCGTTTGGCTGAGACGGGTCGTCGAGCGACATCTCCAGAAGTTCATCTCGCAGACCAGCACGAAGTTTGAATTCCATGTACGCACAGTAGACGGTCGGGACAACAAATGTCGTGAACGGTTCAATCATCATGCCACCGAACACTGGCAACGCCATGGCTCGTGCCACGTCCGCGCCGCGTCCCGTCGAGAGTAGGACTGGTACTAAAGCGGCTATCGTAGTGATCGTCGTCATCACGCAGGGACGAATCCGCTTGAGCCCGGCTTCGTAGATCTCGCTACGAAGATCTTCGACGCTGTTAATCGCGCGGCGTTTTAAACGCTCGTGGATGTAGCTGGCCATGACGATCCCGTCATCTGCCGCCAAACCGGCAAGTGCAATGAAGCCAACCCATACAGCCGTGTTCAACTCGACGCCCATGATAGCGATGGCGATCATCCCGCCCGCACATGAGATCGGAATTCCTGAAAAGACTACCAGTGAGATGGGCAGATTGCGAAAGTGCAGATAGTGCAACAGTAGGTTGATCAGAAAGACGCCCGGCAATATCCACATCAACCGTTGATTCGCCTCGATTTGATTTTGGAAGGATCCGACTGGTTGCAGCTCAAAATTGCCTTCGGGAAACACGAGCTTGCCGCTTTCGCGAGCCGTTCGTAGCGAATCCATCACGGCAGCAACCGTCTCCAAGTCGCCCGACCCGCCCGACGGCGAAAACATCACGTGTGCGACCAATCGCGAGTCTTCGCTATTGATCATTCCTGGTCCCCAAGTCGTAGAGACCGCGGCCAGCCGCTCTAGCGGAACCACTTCCTCGGAATGCGTTACGATCGGTACTTGAGCCAGCTCTCCGATCCGTTCGCGCACGTCGCGGTTGAAGCGAATCTGGATCGGATACCGTTCTCGCCCTTCGACCGTTGTCGTTACGTCAAGTCCGCCTAGTCCGGCCGACACGATCTGGTTGACCATCATCGTGGTCATGCCATAGCGAGCCGCTTCTTCACGATCGACTTCGAATTCGTAATAGGGCTTGCCCATCACGATGTCGGGGTTGACGGTACCGGGGTTAACTGAATGATGCTCCTTTAAGTGTTCTGCCACCGCTAGAGATGCCTTGCCCAGCCCCTCGAGACTATCGCCGTAGACGCGAACCGCCATCGAAGCCTTGATGCCAGCTTGCAGCATGACGATCCGCCCTTCGATCGGTTGCAGCGGCGAGGCGGGCGTGACGCCGGGCAGCGTGGCGACACTGTTGATTTCGTCCCAGATCTTTCGCTCGGTCATGCCCTCGCGCCATTGCTCGCGCGGCTTGAGCATCACGTAGGTCTCCACCATGGCCGCAGGTGCGGGGTCGAGTGCCGAATCGACACGACCGATCTTGCCCATGACGTTTTCGACTTCGGGAATCTGCTTGATCAACACATCTTGCGTCTGTAGCACTTCCATCGCCTGATTGAAGCTCGCAGCCGGGTACAAACTGGGCATGTAGAACCAACTGCCTTCGTCCAGAGCGATCCAGTCGTCGGACTTCAGACCGGTGAATAGATGTTTGGCTTTGATGTAGCCTGGGACTTGATTCAAGTCCGCGCCGAGCATCGCAACGGCCTGTTCCACCGGGTGCAACACCGTCGGCAGTCCGATCCAGGCTCCCAGTCCCAAGGCAAAGATCGCCAGGGGGAACGACAGCATCAGCGCCTTGTGGTGCAGTGCCGTGCGCAATCGACCGGCGTAGAGAAACCGCACGAAGCGGCTGGCCGGGTTCTCCTCCATCGAACGAATCTTCTCGCGCATCATCCACCAGCCAGCCACGAATCCCAACGCAGTCGCTATCACGGTTACCCACACCGGATCAAACATAGTCCACTCTTCAATGCGATCTCGCCACACGAAGTGGCACATCCCAGCCGCCAGCCCGGCCATCAGCAAGCCAACCAGCGGGCCTACCCAACGCGGCATGCGCGAGCTGCGCAGGAAAGTGCGCGCCAGCATCGGCACCACGGTGACGGCCACGATCAAACTGGCGGCCAAGGCAAAGGTTTTGGTCCAAGCCAAGGGAGCGAACAACTTGTAATCACGGCCAGTCAGGAAGAACACAGGCAGGAAACTCACGATCGTCGTACTGACGGCGGTCATCACGGCGGGAATTACCTCTGCCGCCGCATCGCGAATCACTTCAATCCGCTTCTTCTCTCTCAGTTCTGGACGCATGGCGCTCGACTCGTTCTCCCATTCCGCCAAGGCGCCGTAAATGTTTTCCAGCACAATGATTCCCATATCCACCATCGTGCCGATGGCAATGGCAATACCGGCCAGCGACATAATGTTGGCATCAACGTGGAAGAACTTCATGGCGGCAAATGCCATGAGGACGGCCATTGGCAAGGTGATCGCGATCACGATACTGGCGCGGACGTGCAACAAGAAAAGAACGACGACAATGATTGTGATCAGCGTTTCCTGGCCAAGCGCCTCGGTCAGCGTGGCTACCGTTTCATCGATCAGCAGCGTGCGATCGTAGATGCCGTGGATCTTGATCCCAGCAAGTTCTGATTCTAGCGAGGCGATCTTGGCTTTCACTCGCTCGATGACGTGTCGAGGGTTTTCTCCGTAACGCATGACGACGACGCCACCGACGGATTCCTGACCGTTGAGATCCAGCGCACCACGGCGAAATGCAGGGCCGATTTGCACTTGAGCCAAATCTCGTACGCGTACCGGAATGCCATCGCGAGTCACGACGACCGTGTTGTTGATCTGATCGACCGTTTGTTGCTCGGTCTTGCCCGATCCGATGAACCCCTTGCCCCGGACGATGAACTCCATGCCGCCCGTTTCCACGGTTTTCGCTCCGACATCGATATTCGAAGCCTTCACCGCTTCGATAACCTTGCTGAGCGGAACGTTTTGATAACGCAGCTTGTCAGGATCGACTTCGATTTGATATTGCTTGACATAGCCGCCAACCGATGCAACTTCCGCGACACCGTCGACCGATTGCAGAGCGTACTTGATAAAGAAGTCTTGCTTCGAACGGAGTTCAGCAAGATCCATGCCCTTGGGAGGCTCGAGCACGTAGTAGTAGATCTGACCGAGCGCGGTAGCGTCGGGGGCCAGCGTCGGTGTGACGCCGTCCGGTAGCGAACCGGAAACTGTCGTCAACTGTTCAGCGACTCGCGAGCGTGCCCAATAGAAATCGACACTATCGTCGAACGTCACTTGAACGAAGCTGAAGCCAAACATACTCTTGCCACGCACGCTCTTCGAGCCGGGCACGGCTTGCAGGGCGACTGACAAGGGATAGGTGATCTGATCTTCCATGTCCTTCGGCGAACGCCCCGACCACTCGGTCAACACGATCACTTGGTTCTCACCGACGTTCGGAATCGCGTCGAGTGGAACGTGTTGTGTCGAGTACCAACCGTAGGCCACCGCCGCGACGGAAGCGATCAAAATGACCAACCGCTCGTGGATGCAGAAATCGAGTATTTTTTTAATCATCGGACAGCATCCTTGCGTTGTTCAGCGACTCGTTTCGTCGAGGTTTCTGAAGCTTGGCGGCTTTCTATGCCGCTGTCATGAACCGCCTGAGGAAATGCAATTGGCGGAAGGTCCTCTTGCGGATCGAAAATTTCAGGAAGGTCGATGGGCGGAAGATCCGTTGCGGCGTCATGCGCGCCTTCTGAGAAATCTCCGCTCGCGAGCTCCTTTACGTAATGTTCGGGCTCCTCAAGAAGAGCCTCGCGACAACCTTCGCAACAGATGAAAACCGGTGTTCCGTTCACATCGACTTTCTTCGGCGTGCCCATCGAACCGAGTGGCATCACGGCCACTGGGCACATCCGCTGCTGCCGGGCGAGCGATTGGTCTGCGGGTGTCAACTTGGAAAGGGCTGCCTCGATTGTCCGTTGTACTTCGCCGCCGCTGCTACCCTCTACACGCGTCAGGTTCACAAGATACTTTGCGGAATCTCCCAGCAGCCGTGCTTCACAGCCTTTGCAGCAGATGAAGACAGTCTGTCCGGCTACGTCGATTTTCTGGGGCGTACCCATCGAGCCGAGCGGTGCCTTCGTAACAGGACAGATCCGTTGGTTCTCGGCCAACTGACGGTCTTCCTCTGGAAGTTCGGAGAGCGCGGCGATCATTTCAGCCGACATGGCCTCGTCCCACTTCGATTCCGCCTTGGTCGGGTCGATCAGCGATGGATTGCCTGCCAGTTGCATTTGGGAGTCGATTAAGAAATTGCCTCTCGTGGCAACCTGCTCTCCTTTCTCCACGCCGCTATGAATGACGATCTGGTGGGCACCGCAACTTGGGCCAAGTACAACGCGACGAATTTCGAACCGGCCCGGCTCGGTTTCGACATAGACGACACTGTTGCTACCGGCCATGAGGACGGCATTACGCGGTACGACTAACGCTTCACCGTTAGAGTTCGCCTCGGCCGTAAAGCCAAATTGGGCGGCCGGAACCAGATCGACATTGCACACTCGACACTTCCCTGCGGAAGTCTCAACAACGTGTGGGTGTCGTGGACTGATCCATTTGTTGGCCAACTCGGGATCGTAGATTACCCCTTGTTGGTCAACGGAACTGGTGAGAGGAGCTTCAATCGTGGCTTTCGCGTAGTCGCCGATTCGCAGAAGACCATCCGCGTTCGGAATGACTACGCGTACACCGACGGTTCGTGTTTTCGGATTGACATTCGGATCGATGAAAGCCACGCGGCCAGTGAACTTCCGCCCTGGTAATGACTGGACTTCGGCTTCGACCTTTTGCCCGTAGCGGATCGTGGCGGCATCTTCTGGAAACAATTCCAGCATCAGCCACACCGTCGATAAGTCCGCCAGCTCATAGATGGCCTGGCCTTCCTTCACGTATTGGCCTTCGACCGCGAACTTCTCGATCACGGTACCGCTGATTGGAGCACACAAATGCATACGGCTGTTTGCCTCGTCGGCCTGTTCGAGTTGCTCGATTTGCGACTCGGTCATGCCCAATTCGATCAGTCGTTGCTTGGCGCTCTCATAAAGGTTGAGATTGGATTGCGTCGTACGGGTGCGTGTCGCGGAGAGACTGTCTTCGTGAGCTTTCTTGGACAGCAATAATTCGACCTGACCGGAGTAGAGTCGCGGCGAGTACACCAGCGCCAAGTGGTCACCCTTCTTGACAACGATGCCCGTGTAGTCGGCGTACAGTCGATCCAGGCGACCGTCAACGTAGGCCGAAAGCGTCTTGAGCGTGCCTTCGTCGTAATTGAGTTCTCCGATAGCTCGAATCGTGCGCGTCATTGGCATCGAGGTCACGGCGACCGTGTGGATGTTCGCGACACGCCGCGATGCAGGATCAATCTGGACGGAACGCGAGTCACTGCTCCCGCCTCCCGAAGCCGGCACAAGCTCCATGGCACACACGGGGCACCGGCCGGGCTCCGACTGCGGTGGAGTACACATCATCGGGCAGATGTATCGCACGTCTTCACCGGCGGCGATCGAGTGATTGTCACCGCCACTGCCACCAGCCGTGATCCAGCCAAGCCGTTGAGCCATACCCAATCCGACGATTAACAACACGCCGCACAGGAGAAACAGAGCAGGTTGCATGACCAGCTTGATCCACCAGCGTCGAGCTTCCTTGCGTTCCACTTTTCGCTGCTGCGCGGTCGCCGCGCGATCCGCGGGCCGTGCGTCCGTGCCATCTGCCGGTGCGGGCTTTTGTGTGGTTTCGGTGTTCTTGCTATCTACATCGCTCATGACGATCTCACCTATTTGTTTGGGAGCACAGCGGATTTATCGTTGAGGAACCGTTCATGCAACGATCTACACGGAACGGATATGGAAAGGTTAAGTAACCGGTGACTCGCTATATGCAAACCTGCGTTCTAAGCGCGCAGCATCAGCAGCAAGGCGATCCGCTCAAGTCAACCAACGGCAGAGCACGACTTGCAAGCGAGTCGTGGGCCAAGAAGATGAGGTGACGACGTCGGGATACACCGACTGTGACTGGGAGCAACCGATCAAGTTGCCTGTTGTCACCGACGCTACCGCCCAGCAACACTCACCACGATCGGATGAACGTTGTTGTTGGGAAGGAACAGCCGGGGGTGCCTGTTTGCGCGAACAGTCGCAGACACGACGTGCGGACGATTCGCCGCAACACGAACTCGTTTGTTCGGCACAACACTTGGCACTGCATACGTCATTGCTGACGCTAAGCAGCGAGTGACCCTGATCCTGCGAGTGACATGGCGCGGCCATGCTGAACAAAGGAGCTCCGCTCACGCTAATCAGCAGCGTTAACGACAGCAGCTTATGCACAGCAGATTTGTTGGTCGCGGAAAACATTCAGGATCTCAAATTCCCAGTTAGCGTTGTCTCATCTTTGGCTCCAGCGACTTTGCCGTCAAGTCCATTTTTTACAAACCTGTGACACGGTCGCGTCTTTGCGGTCTTCGTTCTAGTGACAGCTTGAACCACTAGCTGGCCTGCTGCTGGATGCCCCTGAATTGTCGGCGGTTCCTCGCGCTCGTTCCAACGCGACAAGGTCGACATTGTTGTAGTCAGTTGTGGGAAGACTCGTCGGTTGAGCAATTTGCGACGGTCTGAGCGTCTCTGGCTCTGGTTGATGACGCGCCAGTCTATTCGATATGGTCGCACACCCCATTAACGGGCTGGCAAGGACAACAACGCAAATCAGTTGGGTAAGTTTCATGAGAATGCTCTTTTCTGTTCAGGGCTCGATGCCGGAGAGCGGAGCACCTTCCACGGACTAATTGCCGTCGCGAAAGGGCTCCGCCATTTCCGGGCTGTGCGCCTAGGCATCGGGTTTCTTTGTAAACGTTCCAAGGGGACCAATCAGTTTGACGGGCGTGTAGCCAGCCTGCTCGACGGCTTCCCACTGCGCCTTGGGCGAGGGTAATTGTTGCGCGTCTTTAGCGTCCGCAACGGCGAGTCCCCTCTCCGCATCCGCGTTCGACGCTCGGACGCCCGGGACGGCGTTTAGCTTCTTGATCAACTTGTTGGCACAGCTCTGGCAGTGCATCCCCTTCACAACGATCGTCGTTCGGACTTTGGGTTGCTCGGCTTGCAGGGTTGCCGTCGCGGTCATCAACGTGACAGCGAACAGAGCCAGCAGTGAGGTTAGGTGCTTGTACATCTTAAATCTCCTAAAAGCGAAACAGGGAACAGGAAGTTGAGGCAACGTGACTTGGATTGCGAGTTGCCTACGAAGTGATTCTTGAAGTACCGCCGAACGAGTAGCTCGTCCAGCGAGAATACGCGCCGCAGGCGTGGACAGTGCCAAATCGGTTGGGGAGCGATTCGCTGTCCACGCGCTGCGGCATATCATTGATTGGCTTGTATCCATTGAAATTGAATTCGACGCTTGGTTCATGCTTCGGTCTGATTTCAATAACTAGGGGCTTCGAGAAACGAAAACGAGTACGGTAAGCAAAGCGACGAGCAAGACCGTGTTACGCCGATTCGATGCTGTCGCGTGGCCGTTCGTCGCGAGAACGAATAGTTGCTCAATCGCGTGCGGGTATTCCGCGTCGCGACTAAGACCAATGAGACGATCGTAATGAGACTTGACCATAAAACCGTGGTAAACAAGTCGCTTGTTTTCCGAGTCATATCGAATTCGATCGCGAAGGTTTTCCGGAAATTCCAGACCTTCCGGAAGCTTCGCAAGCGTGACGAAATGATCCATGACACTGACCTCAAGACCGACTTCTGATTCGTGTTCCTTTTACAAAAGTCTTCGGTACGATTGTGAGCTAGTGACAACTCGCACTTTTCCCTGAACTGCAGCACGAGCCTCCCGCTTCGCTACCGCTCGGCGCAGGTCTTTCGTAAAACCAGGTGTCTTGCCGCGCGTCGCGATTCGAAGGTTGCTTGTGAACCGTCTGCGAGACGTATGACAGAGGATCTTTCTTTACCTTCGAGATGCATCCCTTGCAGCAAACGAACAGCGGCCGCCCGTCGATTAGCAACTTCACGGGACTGCCGTGAGCGCCCAACGGTTGTTTCATGACGGGGCAGTTACCTTGAGCTCGAATCGCCGCTGCGTCCGCTGCCGTCGTGTCGGCAACGACAACGGTCGGAGCAGTTGGTTGAATCGCGTTGCCAGCATACGCTGGCGGTGGCGAAAGCGCGGGTGGCTGACGAGCCGGCTCCGGTGCATGATTGTGGGCCGCATGATCGTGACCGGCATGATTGTGTGTATCATGATTGGCCGCTGGCAGTAGATTCGCTGGCCGTCGCGCGGCGAGCTTCTGGGCATTCGCTTCAAAGTTCTCAACGACTTCGCTGACACAACCTTGGCAGCAGACAAACATGGCCCGTCCGTTGACGGTTACCTTGATCGGCGCACCCATTTCTCCCAGCGGTTCGTCTATCACGGGACACACGCCCTGGGCGCGAATGGCCGGTACGTCAGCAGCCGTGGCAGTGGTCACAGATACGGCGGGACGCTGCGAGACTTGCTGTACGGCACGGGCGTTCCCGGGGACGTTGTTCGCGAAGAAATTGGCCTGCAGGATGTGAGCAGTCTTTTGCACGTATCCGTGCGGGTCATTTTGTACTCGTTGGATACATCCTTCGCAGCAGACATACACGGGTTGGTTATTCAATACGAGCTTGATCGGATCGCCGTGATCACCCAGAGGTGTCTCGGTAACCGGACAGATTCCTTGTTGCGCCACCGGCTGCCGATCGGCAGCGGACAGGCCTGCCAAGGTGACCGGCATGGGCGGACGCGTGAGGAAGAACGCTTGCTCAAAGCTGGCTTCAGGTTCTTCCGGCAGGAGTTTTTTCAGATCAAACCGGACGGCCATGTCGCCGTCTCGCACCTGGCTGACATCAACTTTCGCCGCGAGATAGCCCAGGTCTCCGGAATAGGCAGGCTGGGCCACGACCTCCAGCGGAAAGCGAAGCGACTGTCCGCTGCTATGCACGGTCAGGAACACTTCGCCTTTGATGAAACGAGCGTTGATTCCACGTTGCGACGCGTTGTAGACGTAGAGCCTCGTATCGCTCGGCGTGTAGACCACTTCAAAGTAGTGGTGCTTTGTGGCGGTGATTTGCCCGCCGTGAGGAGGTTGCATCGGGCGGTCAGCAAGATTGGTCGTGATCACCTCGCGATGAGGTTGACTCGGTTGACCTGTTGTCTGTTTGGGGGCGCTCTTGGTATTGGGGCTGCCATGGCCCCCAGCGCCGTGAGCCCACACCTCTGTCGGCGATAGCAAGGCAAGGGTAATGAACACCAGCCCCAAAAAACGGATGATTGACGGATGCAACGTTGCTGTTCGTACTTCTCTCGCGCAATACCCCATGGGACGCCCTCTCTGTGCCGTCAGCCTTTGCGTGTTGAACTGAACTGGCGTTGTCGATTCGTTGAGAAAACAGATTAGCGCTGCAAAGAAAGATCAAAGGTCAGCGCTACGCTTGGGCAGAAGATTCGGGGTCGATCACACGCAGTTACTTGACGCGCGCAAGACTTCCCGAAGAGAGTGCGATCAACACGTGAAGCGTGACAGCACGATGCAGCGATCAAGAGCCGTGGCCGGAGCGAGTTGTCCGGCAGGCCACTCGCGAAGAAGCGAGGAGGCGTGGGTTTCCACCATAAGGTTGACGCCGGGTGCGGCTTCCACCAACTCGACGCGGTCCGAACTCGTGTCTTCGACCGGCGCGGGTGTTGGAACCGACGGCGTTGAACTCTCGGACATGCCGCAACGACAGTTCGCTCCGCAGCAGCACGACTTGCCTGTGGCGAGCTGGCTGGAGTCTGTTTTGCGACCACAGCAACTTGAGGCGGTCGAGGTTGAGTCGTGACGACGATTTGCCTGACAGCACGAAGATGAATCTTGAGTCGCCACGTCGGTGACCTGCTTGGTTATGGACGAACAGCAGCTTCGTTCTGCCTGTCCATCCATCGAGCTACAGCAACGGCTCGTCGTGTTGACGTCCGAGCTACAACCACAACTTGCCGCAGGCATGGATTGGCCTAGCAACATCACCACAGCAAGCCAAGCAGTTAGGCGAGCGATGATCGGATTGGATGCTGCTACAAGCATTGATAAACCGTCCGTGGCTTTCGACATGGGCACATTGTGTGCGGTCATTAGCACGTTATCGGAATCACCGAATTGAGACTTGAGTGAAATGGCGGCGAATTTCGCGAAAGATGAGACGCGGGATTCTCTTGCGACAGTCCGTGACGGTCAAGTGCAGTTCAAAGCGATTGGCATCCGCGGAAAGTTCCGCTGCCATGCGAGGTTTCTCGGCACTCTTCGATTAACTCCGGTGTGCTTCCGTCTCACTCGGCGATGACATCGGGAACCGCCGGATACTCCAGATCAGAGCCGTGTAGGTCGGCCTTCTTTCCACTCATGTAGTCAGCAGCCATGGGAGTCGGACAGGCATCGAAAGCCGCGTAGGGCAGCGGTGGCGGCGGGCAGTATCCACACGGAACATTCCCACAAGGATAGGCGTGATAGGCGGCCGCGCAGCCGACCGTTGCAGCTAGCATCAAACAGCAAATATACCTTGCTAGGTGTTTTTTGAGGTTCATCGTAGTTTTCTTGTGGGACTGGGACGGCGGGGTGAACTGTCTTGGTACTAATTGTTCGGCGGGGCGATGGGCGGGACCGGCAGTCGTTCCAAGCCAGGCGGATTGTTGACCTCGTAGCTGCCAACGACTCGTGCAAGCGATGCCAAGGATTGGCGAAGTTGAGCTTCCAGTTGCTTCTCGTTGATGTAGAACCGAAGCAGTTGACGCCAATTGTCGACCAACTGAAGAATATCGACCTCGCCCACTGGATAGGCACCGATGGACTGATCGAGTGTTTGTTCCGCTTTCGGGATGATGTCCTCCCTAAAGAGCTGTAACAGCTCCTCCTGGCTGGTGGCTTGGGCGAAAAGATCTTTGACGTCTTCCATGGTCGCGTCTTTTAATGAATCGTACTGGCGAGCACTCGCCACGGCGCGAGTTTCCGCTTCGCGGACGCCCGCTTCGAGTCGCGTCTTGTAAATGGGTAGATTGACCGTTGCGCCGAGTAAGAACGAATCGTTGCCGTTAGCGATGGGGCTGATGCCGGCCGACGACGTATCGATCCAAGTCATTCCCAACGTCACGTCGGGAAAGTAATTCAGTCTCGCCAAATCTGAAGCACGTCGATCACGCTCGATGGTTGCCAAAGCAGCATGAAGCTCAGGACGCGACGCGATTGCCCGCCGATAGAGTCCTTCGATATCGCGAGGAATCTGTGCCATCGGCAACGCCTCGAGGGTGCGAACCGGTGTTTCTGGCGAGAGGTGCAACTGTCGAGCGAGACGAGCTTGGGCACTGTCCAGTTGTTGGCGTAATTGGACCAACTCAGTGTCCAGTCGAGCGACTTCGACCTGAACTCGTAACACATCCTGTTGATTGACTTTGCGTTCTACGCGGTAACGCCGGTCGACAATCGTCTCGATAAGCTGCAACTGCTTCTTGTTCTCCTCTGTGATGCGAATCGCTTGCTCCACGAAGTAGAGCTGATAGTAGCCGCGCTTGACCTTCTCGACGACCTCTAGTTCGGCGGCAGCAAGCTGCGCGCGGGCGGCCTGAACCTCTTGCTCCGCAACGTCTGCCTGTGTTGCCAGTTTTCCGAACCACGGAAGTTTCTGGCTCGCCGTCACAGAGACCTCTTGTTGGCCAGCAGCCGTTTGCACCGGCGCTGCATACGCCGTCACGCCGAACATGGGGTCTTGAAGGCTGGCCGCTTGCGGAACGCGATTGGCGGCCGATTCGAGTCGCAGTCGAGCCGCCTGAATCTGCGGATTCTGGGCCAGGCTGAATTGAATGTAATCTTCAACCGGATGCGGGCCGGCCAACTCGGCGTAGCTCGGACTTACTGCGGCTTCGACGGGATTAGGGTCGTTCCATGCCTGAGAGACCGCATAATCGAGTTCGTAATATTCAGGATCGCGGATCGCGTGCGGTGCGCGGCAACCGGCGCACAACAGGAAGAGTCCAAGACTCGCAATGAGTGTTGCACGTATTTCACGAGTGAGCATTGAGAGAGAGTCCTTCCTCTCGCGTCGGGCGGTGGGAAAATTTGGCGTGGAGTCGGGGCGGCCTAATTGGAGTATCGGCCGAACATTCCAGAGAATCCAAACAACCTTGGCAAGCTGCAAAGCCTGGAAGGTTAGAGCAACTGTTCTAGCACGCACGATCGAATCCTCCTTGAAGTCGTAAGCGTCCGTGCTGATTTAGATACTCGGGCCCTTCCCGTTCTTCTCGACTTATTGGACAAAAACTGTTCGTTGGTTCTGCTGGCGCATTCGCACCCTGCCTGGACCATCACCGAGGAGATCGTGCGCTTGTATCAGATTGATCGTGGTTGATGTCGATCTGATGACAGGTTGTAAAGTCTGCAAGTCACTTCGATCACGTCACTCGCCGGTAAACACCGCTGCAATGGGAGGCTGCGCCTTTCTGTAGCGTGTTTGGCACGACAACTGCGTTTCCATGAGATGCACTGAAGAACGACTCCTCCCTGTCCTTAAAGGAAACTGTCATGAAACGCTTCGCATTAACATTCGCCGCTGTCGCCATGGTTGCCACGTTGGCCGGTTCGCTTCAGGCGGCTGATGGCTATGGGTACGGTGGTAGGCATGCCTACGATCACGCAAATCTGGCCCACCAAGCTCAACACCGCAACGTCATCCACCACACTGCTCATCACTATCCGCAAACGGGGTATCAACACGCCGCTCTACATGCGAACCTGAATCATCAAGCCCGGCATGCTCAAGCCCAACATCATGCGGCTCATGACTACGGAACGTATGGGCGAGTTTACAGCGGGTATTCAGGCGGCTACTCCCGCAGCCACTACGGCAGCAACTATGGCAATCATGGTATCAGCGTCCGTACTCCAGTCGGATCGCTCTGGCTGCACCACTAAACGACCGCTTGCCACGAGCTCCCCTTCGCGCCACATACCGGAGGGGGCATTTTCCCCCGACTCGGAACATATCAAGGAATCTTTGAACGGAGTCACGAACATGCTTGGAATTCGATCAATTGTGACGGCGGCATTCGTTGCTGCGGCGGTGATCGCCGCAAGCAACGCGGCGGTTTTCGGGAATTCAATGCGACTGTGCTAAGGCAGGCAACCTAGTCCCGAATCCGCTAGTTCCAAGGCGTGACGCGCCACCGACCGATCGCACATTCGAATCACAACCGCTGGTTCCGACCGACCTCCCGCCAACGTTGAAACAACAACGCACGTTTCCAGAGCCAGCGCCGGCCATTTTGGAATGGTTACGAGAGCTGACACCTCGTGATTGGCAAGCGGCTATTTTGCACCGCATTTGTCCGGTGACCGGTGACCGGCGACGTGCTGGGCATGGATGGCACACCGCTCAAAGTCCGCGTTGGCGGGCGTGAAGAGTTTTTGTTTTGCTCACGATAACGGGTGCGAGATGGCGAGCATCGCTTTCATTCCCTCGCCGAAACGAGCAATGGTCTCGCGGTGTTTCTCCAGTTCACTGTAGGGCAAGTAGCGAATGCCACGTTGGCCGATGTGCTGGAACGCGGGACGCCGCATTTGAGCACGCACTTCATGTTCGCGATCGTCGGGTGCGACCAGGAACAGGCCATGAAGTCCAGTTTGGGAAGTCCCCATCGCCAGATCCAACATCCGCACGATCCCCGAGTATATCGATGTCGTGTGCTCGACTTCAAACGCGGCGATCACCCCGCTACCATTTCGCTCAATCCATAAGACGTCGATCAAACGAATGGCTTCGACGCCAGGCTCGCTGGTCAGAGAGTCGGGCAATCGAGTCAGGCAGTGGTCACCCAGCTTTCCATCGCCATACGATCGGGTCTGGTCGTTGGAAGCAATCCACACATCAAAGCCGAGCGCCATCCCGAGATCGCGCAGCCAACCTTGAATATCGGTGTGCGTGCGATCCAGTTCGTCCGCCTTAACTCGCCTCTTCTGAGACGCTGCGCTCTCGGCCCGCACCTTTTGCAGATCTGCTTCCCATGCCTGTTTGGCATTCTCGTCGTCGTCCCTTGGTGGTGCCGTGTACCTTTCCGTACCAATCTCGAACAACAATCCTGCGATGGCCCCGAGATCGTTGGAAAGAAGTGCTCGATATTGCTGGTTGAGTCGTAGAACGCCCTCGCGCATCGCCAAGTAAGCTTCCCAGCTGCCTAGCTTTACTTTCGCCCCCGTCAGAGCGTTGTAGCCTTTCACAATTGCCGTATTGGAGGGAACGACCAAAGTGGGATGGAGGAAATACAGCAGATTCGCAGCAGCGGGGCCAAGGCCTTTGATCTTGTGTGCATCGAGTGCCTGGATCGCGGCGACAATCTCATCGCCGTTGGAACAACATACACAAGTGTCGAGAAACTTTCCAAACGAGATTTGGTGGGCTTCGTTCTCATAGATGTCGGGAATGCGCAGCTTGGGTTTCCACAAGAATGCATGGTCAGCGCCGCGAAACATCTGCCGCTGCTCGGCGATTGAATGGACCACCGTCTCCAGCGACGATTCGCGGTAGGCGGTTCCAAACGTGCGTTTGTCAATCTCCTCAACCACGACAGACAACCCGCGCCGGATGGAGCGAAAGTTTTTCAGTCGCTCTTCCCACAGAAACCAAGTTCGATACGTTCCAGCGGCGTCTTCGCGCCAGCGAACGATCAGGTCCCGAACAAGGGCGTCAAATGGCTTGGAGTCGGCTTCCACAATTGTTTCTCAGACCGCGTTATGAGCAGCAACTACTTCAGCGTGACAATATAATACCAAAGTTCAGCGAACACACATCGGCATCTTGCTGGCCGCGTTTCGAAAGCGGACGTTGCTGGCTCTCGAAGTGGCGAAACGATCGAACGGCAACACTCGCGGCGCAATGCAAAGCCGACGTTCGCTAGCTAAGCATTTCGGAAAAAAATCCGAGATTCTGTGAAGAACGGCCACTGACACTGCATCTAATTTGCCAATTACCGGAACCTGTTTAGTTCGGTGTGTGGCTCGTGTGTCTTTAGTTCGGAGCATTGTGCCCCGCCTTGTTGACGCGGCAAACGAGCGGCACCCAGTTCACTGTTTTGAAAGGATTGCTTGAATGACGATCGTACGACCTCACTTGTTGTTGGCCCTCGCACTCGGAATGATTGCTAGCGGCCTAAGTACCGGTTTTGTGTTCGCGGACGAGGGCCACGATCACGAGGCGATGAAGGCCGAACAGAAAATTGCGGATACGCTCGCGACTTTGTCGCCCGCCGATCGCCCGCAGGCGGAAGCCCAACGCTTTTGCGCGATGATGACATACAAACGACTGGGCGCGATGGGCACGCCAATCAAACTGGTGGTTGCGGGCAAGCCGGTCTTCGTGTGCTGTAAGGGATGCATCAGCGGTGCGACGAAAGGCGGACAAGAGACGCTGAAGACGGCCGAAAAACTGAAAGTTGCTTCCGCCGCTCTGGCAAAACTCCCGGCGAAAGAGCGAGCCGCCGCTGAAGCCCAGAAATACTGCGCGATTGCCAGCAATAACTTCCTGGGCTCGATGGGCGTTCCCGTTAAGATGGACTTTGCCGGCAAGCCAGTCTACTTGTGCTGCAAAGGTTGCGCAGGCAAGGCGCAGGCCAATCCTGCCGCCACGCTCGCCAAAGTCGAAGAGTTGAAAAAGGCCGGTAAAGGCACAGGGCATGATCACGGTGACCACCAGCACTAATCACCCCACTGGTTAACGGAACTTGACTGGTCATCGGGCTTGCGACGTCATAGCTTCACGCGAATAAGAGGCCGGAACGGTACGAGCGCCAGATCTGTGGGGCTTGTTCCGTTTCGGCTGTTTCTATAGATAACTCCCAAGTGCTCTCACAACGCCCTCAAGGATACGAGGCTATGATATCGAATGGAATCGCAATGCCTTCTTGGCTAACTGCTTTAGTGGCAATCTCCTTTCTAAGCGGCTGTGCTCGCGATCGAGCGGTTGCACATTCCAGTTTGTCATCGACTCAACACGAGCATGTTGCTGCAGCTACCGGTGCCGTTGGGCAAAAACTCTGTCCGGTGACCGGCGAACCGCTCGAGTCGATGGGGGGAGCCATACCCGTCACGGTCAAGGGCGCGACGATCAAGGTTTGCTGTCAGGGGTGCGTCAAAGCTGTCAACAAAGACCCCGACAAGTATCTAGCGATCGTTCACGCGGAGCAGCAATAGGTTCGAACATGACGGTAGAGACCATTCTGCGAATGCCCTGCAATTCGCGACGGTGCCGATTCAAGCTGGAGGGCGACGCGATGGCCGCGTTTCCGCCAATGACACTTGCTTTCGATGGATTACCAATATGCCATTTCCAGTTCGAGGGGCACGAATGCGCGAAGCCCCTGGTGACAACATTTGCAACCAGGGGCTGTAGGGAGTTTCTTCCAAACTTTGCCGGTAATCTGGGATTGGTTACCCGGCGATCTCGGCCGCCGCCGCTCCGCAGCACGGCCTCTTCACTGAGCAGCAGTAGGCTCGCTTCATGCAGCATGGCTGCTTGCCAAGCACCGCTTCGTCGGAAATGACAACTGTACTTGCCATCTCGGCATCACTTACGGTCGCGGTCTTTGGGCAGCAACTTCGCTTGACCGTGCAGCAATACGAGTGCTTGATGCAGCAACTCGGTTTTGCCAATTCATCACTGGCGATGGTCGTGGCGGCGGGCGCTGTTTGTTCGAGTGCGGCTTCCTTGCCGCAGCATCGCGCATTGATCGAGCAGCAGTAAGATCGCTTGATGCAACAGCTCTGCTTGCCGATCGACGAATCATCGACGTTCAGTAGTAGCCCCAGCGTAGCAACGGTAACCGTTAAGAATGTGGTAAACATGGTATAGATCCTTGTGTGTTGAAATCGACAGATGTAGGTGTCACACGACACAGCCCTCTCATGGGTTGTGACGCACTTGCGAAGCGTCTGTAGGTTCTCTTGAGCCAAGACGCATACCAACGTCGATTACAGTCGCCACACACAAAAGAGGGTTTGCACGGAACGTGATCCGTTCGCAAACAAGGCGGGTGAGTGCGGTCGTGCCGCCACATCGAATTGGGCAGGCTCATTCCAAACGACACTTGCCCCCATCGTTGGGAACTCTGTGACGATAGCACGTTTTCGCGTCTTTTTGACTTGCGTCGCCGTTAATCGCTCTTGGCAGCAGCAGGATTTCGTCGCGGCGACTGGAGATTGTGGCTGTTGGTCGCTCGTGTGGCAGCAGTTCCCAGCCGTCTCTGATGCAGGGTTTCGCGTTAGCTTCTGGTCACAACAGTAGCCGAAGGGGAGGACAAGCATGCCCGCCAGGGAGATGTTCAGCAGTTTTGCAACTAAGGCGTTCATCGCCAAACCTTTCCGACAAAAGCGACTCCACACCGACTTCTCTTCCTTCTCGTTTCTACCTATTAGATGCGGCAGGCGGTTGTTTCCTTCACGCGGCTTCAAAAGTTTTTTTGCGACACCCAGAATTATTCATCGGCCAATCGGGCTGCACGAAGCCGCAGGGCGTTTGCGACAACCGAGACGGAGCTGAAACTCATGGCAGCGGCTGCGATCATGGGGCTCAGCAGGGCTCCCATCCCGAACAGCGGCACCAGGACGCCGGCGGCAACAGGAACACCCAAGGCGTTGTAGATGAAGGCGAAGAAGAGATTCTGGCGGATGTTGCGCATCGTGCGTCGGCTCAAACGAATCGCCTTGACGATGCCTCGCAGATCGCCTTTCACCAGTGTCACCCCAGCGCTCTCGATCGCGACGTCGGTGCCAGTTCCCATCGCGATACCGACATCCGCCTCGGCCAGTGCTGGGGCATCGTTGATGCCGTCGCCGGCCATTGCTACCTTGCGGCCCTCGGCTTTGAGGTCTCGCACGCGTTGGTGCTTGTCCTGCGGGCTAACTCCCGCTCCGACTTCATCGATGCCGAGTTCGTCGGCAACCGCCCGCGCCGTGCGTTCATTGTCGCCGGTTAGCATGATGATCTTCAGGCCCAGTTCGTGCAGTTCCCGGACGGCGGAAGGTGTGGATGCCTTGATCGGATCGGAAACAGCCAGCAGCCCCGCGAATCTGCCGTCGATCGCGGCGAACATCACCGTGTGTCCATCGCGCTGAAGCTTCTCGGCCTCCGTCGTCAGTGCTTCTATGTCACTGACTTTGTGATCTGCGAGGAAAGCTGCCTTGCCTATCAATACGCGTTTTCCCGCCACGCTGCCGGACACTCCGGTCCCAGTTGTCGAGTCGAATTCTTCGACAGCTTCCAATTCGATAGCACGCTCCCGCGCTGCTTCGACGATCGCTCGCCCCAACGGGTGCTCGCTGTTCCGTTCAACCGCCGCAGCCGAAGCCAGCAACTCGTTCTCGCTTACGGATTCCAACGGGATGCATGCGGTCAGTTTCGGGCGGCCTTCGGTGAGTGTCCCGGTCTTGTCCACGATAATTGTGTCGACCTGCTCCAAGACTTCCAACACTTCGGCGTCCTTGATCAGCACACCGTCCTTCGCACCGCGTCCCACTCCAACCATGATCGACATGGGTGTCGCCAGCCCCAAGGCGCAGGGACAGGCAATGATCAGCACGGCAACGGCATTGACGAGAGCGAATGCGAGCCGGGGCTCTTCAGGCGATAGCCAGGCCCAGGCGACAAACGTGACTATTGCGGCCAGTACGACGACCGGCACAAACCAGCCAGCCACAGTGTCTGCGACTCGTTGAATCGGTGCTCGACTGCGTTGGGCATTGGCCACCATCTGGACAATCTGCGAGAGCACGGTGTCTTCGCCGACGCGGTTGGCTCGCATCTGAAACGCACCCGTTTGATTTACGGTGCCGCCAATCACAGCATCCCCCGTCCTTTTCGCGACCGGAACCGGTTCACCAGTAATCATCGACTCGTCAACAGAACTCTTGCCTTCGGTGATCTCTCCGTCGGCGGGCACTTTCTCACCTGGGACGACTTTGAGGATGTCGCCTTCGTGAACCTCGTCCAACGGCACTTCCCGCTCTTCCCCGTCACGAATGACTCGTGCCGTCGGCGGGGCCAGCGATAGAAGTTCGCGAATCGCGCTGTTCGTGCGTCGACGAGCACGCAGCTCCAACACTTGACCCATCAACACGAGCGCAATGATCACGGCGGCTGCTTCAAAGTAGACGGCGACGTGGCCATCTTCTTTGAACGAGTCCGGAATCATGTTAGGCAAGAGCATTGCGGCCAAGCTATAAACATACGCCGCCGCGACACCCAGCGAGATCAGCGTAAACATGTTCAGATTCCTCGTGATCACCGACCGCCAGCCGCGCACAAAGAACGGCCAGCCCGCCCACAGGACTACGGGAGTGCTCAACGCAAATTGCAGCCATCGAGATACACTCGGCGAGAGCCCCAACGTCACGCCAACCATCGGCAGCATCGCCAACAGCAAGACTGGAATCGCGAGAGCCACTGCCACCCAGAATCGCAGCGTCATGCGCCTCAATTCCGAGTCGTCCTCTTCCTCACCAGCGGCGACATACGTCGGTTCCAAATCCATGCCGCACTTCGGGCATGTGCCCGGCCCCTCCTGCTCGACCTCCGGATGCATCGGGCAGGTGTAGACCGTGCGAGTCTTCGTCATCTCCGGTCGGACGGGCTCAAGCGTCATGCCGCACTTGGGGCACTCTCCTGGCTGATCACTCTCGACACCGGGGCACATGGGGCAGACATACTTCGACGAAGTTTCGCCGTGTGCTCCGTTGGCAGCTTGAGAATTGTGTTCACTACACGTGTGATCTTCAGCCATGGTCGACGCGTCCTCAATATCCGGGACGCGGTGGCTGTGATCCATAAACATCTGACGGCACTTTGCGCTACAGAAATAAAATGATTGGCCGTCACGCTCGGCATGCAATGCCGTGCCTTTATCTACCTCCATGCCACAAATTGGGTCGAAGACCATCTGCGTTGTACTCCAGGTTCAAGTCATTGGTCGTGGACGATTCTACGCTATCGTGACTTAGATGCAGCGCTACCGTCATTTCTTCTCCACAAACGGAGTTAATGCTTTCCGACATTCGTGATTGGACCGGTATCGCATTTGACAGTTGATGGTAGCAGAAGGAATTTGACTTTTTTCTGCGGTTCTCGGCTTAAAAGACGACTCGTGCGTCGAGATCCATGAGAAGCTGCCCGAGAACCTGCTCCTCTTCGAGAGCCCGTCCATCGGCTGCCATGACGGGCGAGAGAGTAGGATCCCACAACGCATCGGCGACTGGCGGCCTGAGCTTACGGCGTTTACTGCTGGACGCTTCGTAGCTAGTCGTGTCGAACCGCCACGGCGTAAAGCCGAACCGATGGTAAAGCTGATTTGCGATGCGGATTCCACCCCAGTCGAAGTCGCCGTGATAGGCCAGCTTCCAGTTGGCCGACGTAGCCAGTGTTAAGAGTCTCCATGCCGCGAGGTTTGGTTGTCCTTCGACGCAGATGAGCGGTCGGCAATGCACCCCCAGCCGCTCGGCCGCCGATGCAACAATACTCGGATTTTCGCAAACGAACATCGGCGTCACTCCTGGCGACTCGATAGTTGGAGCGTGCAAGCGAAGTTGCCGGAACGTTAGGCGACATGGTTCACCACACGCGGCGTGTGCTCGCAGCATTTTATCGGTGAGCGAGTTACCGATGGCGTGCAGATTGAGGACCAGCACAGTGACCGACAACTCGTCGGGTACAATGCCAATCAATTCCCACAGCCTACGCAAGTCGCTACGTTTCTTCGGAGTTGGCAGCATGTGTATCGAAGCGATGCCGCGGCACATCAATCGTCCTAGATCGCGATCGGGATCCAAGGCATGAGCGTCGCCGATATGAGTTGCTGCAAAGACCGCCAGCGGAATCCCATCGGCGGGCAGTGTGTCTAACAACTCCGCCGCAGTAGAAAGCATCTGTCTAGCAAGTTGATGATCGTTTCGGGATCGGGCCTTGAGCCATCCTGACTGACGAATATCGTTGAGCCAACGCTGTCGGCGCGGGTCGTCAATCGACCGTCGGGCTGCCCACTCCCAGAGCTCTTGCCAATCCGCCAATTGTTGTTGTTTCGTCGCTTGTTTGTTCTCGATTGCGTGACCGACGGCTGTTTCAACGAGATGCCGGAGTGACTGGAATCGCCCAGTGTTTCGGACGACTTCGTCAAACGCGTCGGTGTCAATCGAGACGCGCCGTCCCCGGCAGGTTTGACCGGTCAAAGCGCCGACCCCCTCTCGCTCAGCTTCCGAGAGATCACCGAGTGCAAGCGTTCCCGAAAAGAGCTTTCCGCGCTCCGCGCGCTTGATCAGCTTAGCCAACAATGGTTTGCACGATTCGGATTGCAGGTGAGTTACGAGTGGGTCTGGCATGATGAATGAGTAACGAGTGTCGCTAGTCGGGCAAGAGCGGTTGCCTTTCTCTTTCGGCAGCGACTTCCGGGTCGATCACCGCACGCTTCTGCTTGCCGTTCCAAACGAAGGTACGGGTGACAACGGCGTCGATGCCGGCGAATCGATCGAGTTGGCAAATCGCGATTTGCGGAACTCCGGCGTAGCAGCCCCACTCGTTCTCGCTGGTCATTACAACATCCAGGTCGAAGGCAGTGATCAACTCCATGCAGCTCTCACGCATGTCAGAACTAATGCCCGCAAATGCCTCGTCGAGTAAGATGAATCGCGGTGCGTGCTTGTCCGCGGTCTTGTAGTACGCTGCCGCGGCAGCCAATTGCGGCAAGGTCAGAGCGATCGCCTTTTCGCCGCCGCTGCCGCTGCCGTAGGTGCGGCGAGTTAGCCTCTTCCATTCGGCATCGGGGCCACTGCGTCGAAATATCTCGATGCGATGCCAGCCTCGATAGTCGAGCGCTTCGCGAAGATGATCGTGCCACGAACCGATGTGGTCTCCGCTGCGTTCCATCCGGATCCGCCGCTGTAGGAAAAGTTTGATCTGTTCTCGCTCGTCGGGAGACCATGTCGCGGATACCGTCCGCAGCACATCACACGCCTCGGCCAACCCCGGCGGGCCTTCCGGATCACGCTGCCACTTGAATCGCAATTGCATCCCGGTCTTCATCGGGCGACGGGAGACTTCGCGGGTCATCAGATCGATCAGCTCAGCGGCCAACTGCATCTTCTTTCGCAAACCGTCCGCCACTTCGCCGAGCAGATACTTCTCGAGAGTTTCCTGCTCTTTCTCGTCGAGGATGCGGTCACGCTCCGCGATGTCGGACTTCAACCGCGACACAGCATCGGCGAGCGACAATCGCTCGCTTTGCATCGAAATCGTGACCAACATCAGTCCATCACGCAAATGATCGACATCCGTTCCCATCCCGTCTTGAGAGAGAACCGTTTGTTGCAGCGATGTGTGTTCTTCATAGACACGGTTCTGGGAGCTTTGCCAGCCATCATCGTCGGTGCGGACGCCTTGCAATTTGATGTCCGCGCTGCGTGCAAGTTTGATGGCCTGTGTCATCGACCAGGGCTGCTCAAGTGTTTCGAACTCGTCGATCGCGAAGTCAATCATACCGTGGCTACCGATCGTGCCGAACCAATCGGCCGCATCGTGACGCAATTCATCAGACTTTTGCGACGTCTCCTCGAATTGCTGCAACTTGCTTTCGAGGCCACCGATGGCTGAATGATGCGCGATGATTTGCTGGTTACATCTCTCGACGTCGTCGTCCAATGACTTCTTTGCGGCTCGCTGGGCTTCCAGTCGGCGCATGATCTCCGCAACGGCTTGCCCTGTGGCGGCGTTCAATTCTCGATACTTCACTTCGTCTTTGGTCAGCTCAATTTGTTTGTCGTCTCGACGACGCTGCAGCATCTGTTGTTGCTTCGAAGAATTGTCCAGCCTCTGCCCGGCTTCGTCCAAGCGAATGTAAGCGCTGGCCAGACTCTCCAGCATGGCCCAGAAAACCTGGAGCTTCGATTCGTAGTCGCCGAGTCGTTGCCTAAGTTCGTCGAGTTTCTCAACCCACCCGGTAAGTCCGAGGTCTGCCGCGTCTTGGTCACGACGCTGGATTAGCGACGTGACCCGATCACGGTGTTCTTGTTCCACCGTTTCGCAATCACGGTGTCGTTGCGACGCTTGATCCAATTGAGTTTGTTTCGCGTTTGTGTCCGCGTGCCGCTGGAATAGGGCCGTCGTCGACGGAACACGTGTGCGGTGCTCGACGACTTGGATACGAAGTCCGTTAATCTCTTCGATACGCGCGTTGGCCCTTGTCATTTCAATTTGGATGTGCTCGCGTTCGACGACAATTTCCGCCAGCCGAACCGCGCGCCATTGTGTGCGAGCGTCGTCACCGACGAATTGTGCCAGGGGCTTTGTCCAGCAGCCATGTAGCGGCCCGTTCTGCCAGCGGCCATCACGATCAACCCAGATGCGACCGGCACCCTCGCCGACACCGATTACGGTCAGCAATGCATCAACGATGCTCGCAGATACGCCATGCTGTGTGCAGTTCTCGGTAACGCGGAGGACGCGTCGGAGTTGGCGTTCCAGTGGCAGTGCCGGTTCGTCGGCGATCGCCAATTGCGTATCCTGGCCGTTCGCGTCTGACAACGTTCCGTCGGCGCTGAGCCAAGCGTCGAGTAGCCCAGAGGATTCCAAAGCCGCTTCCCAATTGGGCCGCTCCGAGGCGGGGACATCGGAAACGAAGTCGATCAATTGCCAGAGCGGCGCGCCGGTGGTTTGCTGCTCTCGAAACGCGTCGTCGCGGGTGTAGGGTGCGGGCGGCTCAATCGACGCGCCAGATTCCAGCTGCCGCTGTTCGCTGGCAAGTAGTGCATCGCAAAGCTCATGTTGCTCGAATTGTTGGACGAGAACGGACTCTTCTTGCGCGAAGCGTCGCTCCGTTTGCTGTTCAGCCAATGTGATGACAGCGTCCAGCGGATCGGACGCGAAGAGCGTTTCCGCCCAGCGATGCCAGTCGTCCGAGAACAGTCCTAACGTCGGCAGATGAGACTGAAGTGGAGATTCAGTTTGATACCACTTAACAATCGCATCCCACAATCGTTCGCGTTCGGCGTTCTCCGCTTCCCCCGCGTCAGCAAGAAGTTCGATGCTTTGATCCATTTGTTGCTTGGCGTTGCTCGTATCCCGTGTGGCGTCGCGGAGCTTGCCTTGAGCCGACGCGACTTCGCCGTTCCTGGAAGCAAGGTGTTCGGTAGCTTTCCGCCAATGGCGAATGTCTTCCGTTAGCTTGGATTGCGCCGACGAAACTTCCTTCACGTCGGCGAGGCCATTTGCCAAGAATGGATTTGTTAACTCGCGATGCCGGTTCACAAGCGAGTCGGGTGCAGCTGTTGCGGTCGCATTCGCGGAAGATTCGGCGGCTGCGTCTTGATGACGCTTCAGTTCACTAGCCGCCTGCTCACGTCGATCGTTCGCCGTTTTCAGTTCGTCTGCGGAACGCTGACGGTCTTCTTCGGTCTCAGCAAGTTCTTTGCGTTGTCGCTCAATGGATTGTTGAATCTGGTCCAATTGCTCCGCATCTTGCATTTCCGGTCTGCTCTTTAGTGCGTCGAGTGCCGCCTCTGTTTCGGCTAGTCGCACGCGCAACTCTCGCTGTCGTTTCTCCTCCGTCTGCAACTCGCGGCGATTTAATTCCAGGCGCTCGGTCGCTTGACGCAGTTCGCGTTGAGCCTTCTCGTACTCGCTATTGGCTCGCGTCAGCCGCTTTGCGGCACGCAATGTTCCCCGCTGCACGTGGTCGCGATACGGCCGCAAGAACTTCGTCACGTCTTCCAGAGTCTGGCGATCCGCCGCTAGGCTGGCACGGTACTGGTCGAGATCGCGGAACGCTTCGGCAGCGTCATCGAGCAGCGATTCCGGCAATGGCGGAAGTGCGCTGCGGAGCGCGGATTCGAGTTGCTCAAGATCCAGCTTTTTTGCCAGTTGCGGTTGACGGAGCTGCAACAGTAAGTCGATCAACGGATCGTATCGTTCGCCTAAACGAAAAAGTCTCTCGTCAACCAATCGTCGATAGTCTCGCGCTGTCTCGACGACCTGCCCACGATCGGCCAACGACTCCGTCAATTGCCGCAGTGTTAGAGGCACTCCGTCTGCTGACTTGAGTTCCAGCGATTCATCAACCCGAAGATCCGTGACGAAGAACCATGGTTTGATTGGCTGCCCGCGTACCGCTTTCATGCCGCAGCCAATGGTTAGGTATTGAGCTTCCGCGGGGCTGCCGTTTCCCTCGACCGAGTCTTGCCCGTCGATACGTCCGAATTCCAGCCACGAGTAGCCTGTGCGGCTGCTCTGATCGTCCATCAACAAGTTCCAAGCAACCTGGCGAGTGGAGTCTCGATCGGGTTCGACGCGGTTCGGTTTCAGCGAGCCATCCAGTAGCAACGGCAAAGTCATCGCCAGGACACGACTCTTGCCGGTGCCGTTCGTTCCTCGCAATAACAAACGTCCATCAGCAAAGGGAAACCGCTCATCTTCAAACAGAAACAGGTTCATCAATCCCATTCGCAACGGCTGCCACCGCTCGCGCACTGGAATCGGAAGCTCACCGGCGATGATCCGCTCGGCGGCCTGCGCTAGTGCAGTGTGAACGCTCGTTTCAAGGGCGTCGCTAGTGACGTCACGGCTATTCAATTGGCTCCTCCAAGCGAAAACGCGCGACAGCGGGTCTCGGTTTCACGCCCGTTCGCGTCACGTCCAGCAACCCCAATGAATGGAGTACGTCGATGGCTTCGTCCGCAATTTGCCTGATTCCCTCCGCCGTATCGGCGTCTTTTCGCCAGTGCTGCGCGTGGTACTGAGCGAGTTCACGGAACTGATCGATCACCGCTTCGTACGGCACAACGAGTTCCACCACGGTAGAATCCCGCAACTGGTTTGCTAGCCACTCTGCCAACAACAACGTCGCGTGACCGCGAGTTCCCGCTTCTGGCAGGCCAACGTCCGACCATCGACCGTCGAGATCGAGCAGCGCGACGCCCTCGGCTCGGCGCTCGATCTCCAGACCGGTGATTTTGTGAAGTTCGTTGAGCAACCGTTCTGCCTGACCGTTCCAATACTCGTACTCGCGGGGAGTTAGCTCGTCAAAATACATGACCGGATCATCGAGCAAGCGGCGGACCAGCGAATGCTGTAGAGCCCGGTTCTGTGCATCGGACGACTCAGGTAGCTCCGTCTCGTTCAGCGCGGTGATACGATCCTGCAACGAAAACAGATCGATCGTCGAAGCACCTCGCACCGAACCGAGTATGCCCGCCAGCGTGGGCCGATCAATTCGATACAGACAATCACCGCCGCCATGCACGAACTGGGTATCGTCGCCGTCCGCGCGAACCAAGACGTTCCAACGTTGGAGGAGGCGCATCACGGCGACTAAATCGCGACGATGCTCCAGCAGCTTCAGATCAAAACCGAAATCCAAGGATTGGAACTCGGCATCGGATCGGACAAACAACTCAGTACGTTCGGCGACTTGTCGCAATGTAGTCTGGCGCTGTTCGGTTTCCAGCGTCGCCAATGCCAGACACAGCACGACATAACGACGCCGAGAAAACTGTGTCCGCTCGTTACCTTTCCCTTTGTCGATCACGCCGCGCGTGGTGTCCGGTCGGAGCGATGGTGTCTTTCGCAGGCGAGCTAAATCGGATTGCATGACCAAGGTCCAACCCGGCCATCGTTGCAGCCACTCACTCAACCAGAGTGCGTGACGTCGCACCAATCGAAACGACTCCGCAGTCGGGCCGCTGGATGGCAGGACGGGGCACATGAGCAATGCACGCAATGCCTCGCGCCGTTCAGCTAAGTCAGCTGCCGAGTGGCTGGCGGCCAAGCGACTTGCCGCCGTTCGTCTCCGCTCCGCTCTAGCCGGCACGCGACACCTCCAGCCACATGTCTTGCGTCCGCAACTCTCCTGCTTCCGTGCCGAGGACCGCCAGCGTTGGTTGTTCCGAAACAGGTGCGACTGTAATTCGCAAGTTGCCATCGCGACTCTTGGCGTCCACCTGCCGACGGTCTCCCGGTTTGGGGGCTGCTCGTTCGATCAACTCCATCAGCAAGTGAAAAGTATCGGCATCGAGTCCGCCGACCTCCGAGAGTCGGATTCTGCCCAACGCGATCAACGTCTCTCGTGACGATTCATCACGGCTCGACTCCATGTCCAGGCGACGTTTGATGGCAGCTCGCTCCGCCGCGCGATCAATGATCCGGCGACTGGCGGAACCGGCGGGCAAGCGCCCCGTATTTCGCAATTGCGGCACAATCAGAATGGGCGGCGCGTCCAGCCAACTTGTATCGTGCCGCACGTCAAGTTGGTCTCGCTGTTCCAGTGTTTGAACGTCTATCTTCATGTGTCTCGCAGGCGAACAAACAAAAGCCGCACGAAACAATTGGTGCGCCGCCCCATCGTTGTCTGAGGTGGCGAACCAGACGGCCAATCGCCGCAGGTCTGCCTGCCGGTTGCTGCGCGTTGTGAGGCGCTCATTGATCTGACCGGCAATGAGCAACAAACGTGGAATTGCGGCACGCGCCGCGGCTCGGAGTTGCTCCGATTGCGGTGGTCGCCCGTCGCGTCCAACGAACCACCCCTGTAACCCCATCAGCCTCCCCAACCACTGGCCGCTCGATTGTTCGAGTTCCGCACTGTGCTGTTCGGGCTCACCTGCACGCGGCTCTCCCACTTCCTCCTCCGCCGCGGCTTTCGCCAATCGCGTGTAGGCGGCCCCGTCGAGTTCGAGCAATCGCGAGGCGATCTCGGCACCGCGAGCGATCAGTTCGCCTACGAATTGCTGGAGATACTCAATCAGTTGCTCCTTGTAGCGCAGGAACACGGCGAGATCCGCTTGCTCCGATTCGGTTTGCTCATGGAGCCAACGGAAGAAAGATTGGGCGCGCCGCGTGAGTTCGTCGGCATCTTGGCAGATACTGCGCAGGGTTGTCAGGATAATCGCACTGTCTGGCGAAACTTCCTTTGCCAATCGGCATAATTGAGCCGCTGCATCGGCAATCCGCTCCAACGCCCGGGCGTCGAGCTTAGCTTGCTCTCCAAGTAGTTTTTGAAACGTTAAAGTTGCAGCGTGTGCCGCCTCGCCCTCGGCCGACAGCTGGAACAGCAGTTTCTTGCGATAGAATTCTTTCAAGGACGCAACATCTGCATTGTCTTTATACGACTGCAAGTTGCCCCAGCCTTCGAGCTGATCCAATGCCGCTTCTAGTTCGGCGAGTTCGACCTGGTGCCCACGCAGTTGCAGCTTGCCGTGAATTTCCGCAGGCCGCAAGTGGAGTTCGAACTCGCTCTTCGCAACGGCGAACAGATCAATGATTGCTCGGTAAAGAGTCGCCTTGTCTGCCGTCAGATATGTGAAGCATCTCCAGTCATCATCGCTTATCGGAGACTTGACTTTGTGATCGCTCAAGTTGAATCTGCCTTCAAGCCCTTGACGAGAGTTGTTGTCGGAGTTTCATTCTACCGAGCCGCGATCCTTGAAAGCAAATAGGCTGCCAACGCCAGAAGTTTGGGGTGTAATTGTTAGAAGAGCAGGTTCCACCGTCAACCTTCTCACAGAATGGGTAGTGTCCTAAAGGTGTAGCGCGCCGCTAGGCGTCGCGTGACCGGCGTTTGCGTTTTGGTTTATTTGACGCGAAATGCTTGGTTAGCCATTTTGCATATTCGGCAGGCGTCATTGCATCAGTAAGCCTGCCGTTCTCATCCTCGTCAGTGAAGTATTCAATGTCGTAATACGTGCTGACAGCCGATACAGCATTCTCAAAGCTATCGAATAGAGCGCTGTCTTTGTCGAATCCGTGGAAAGGTTCCGGCGGCATCCACCAATTCCCGCCTACATAGGCAATGACTCCGTTGCCTTGTGGTTCAAAGTCATATTCCCGGTTGTCACACGAGTAGTTTTTGCCATGAAGCTTTTTGGTGATTCTCATATTTTGGCTTGCGCGCTGGCATGGTGGCATTGTAGAGTCGGATGGTCGCTTAGCGTTCACTCGCCCGAATCAGACTCAAGGCGACCGAAGTCATAAGCGTTGAACTCTGCAAGGTGAAAGACATTGAAGTGAAGATAGACTGGGTCCGCACCCGCCGTCAGCGGATTGCCGCTACCATCGAGCATGGTTCCGTCTTGCTTTTGGTCTCTCGGTTCTATCGCCCAGCCGTTATATCGTCGCGAACCGTCGTCTAGCATGTCGCTGATCCATCCATGTGGTCGATAACCGACTGCGATAGAAAAATCTGCGTTTTGGCCGGCATGGACAGGCTCTTTCTGTTGAAAATCAATTATGCGACACGATTCTGGTTCCTTACCCATCCACTCTGTCGCGTTCAATTTGTTAGATAGCTGCCAGAACTTTGTCATGTAACCTACCGGCGCGATCAATCTAAACTTCAAAATGCTCTTGTTTCCTCCGAGAAGATCCATGCCAACCTCCAGGTGTGTGCAATATGTAGTATCTTAAAGTTGTGTTTTTGAATTTTAAGGCTAGAATCCTATGACGAGAGAGGGCGGAGCCGAGCTGGGTTGTGGAGGCCCTTTACTGACGGGTTTGGAACCCGAAAGTTAAACCGTCTCACGCTTGCGTTTTATTGACGGCTCGATTCGGCTCCGTCCTCGTCCTGTAAGCGTGTCGCTTCACAGATCCTCAACGTCATCCAAGCTGCCGAAGTCGAATCCTTCACTCCTGCGCCGACCAACCTTAAACCAAACGCCTCGCTTTCTCTTTTCTTCTGCAATCGCAAGCAGAATCAGTCCTGGCATAATCATGCCAGTTAGCCGCGAAAATTCTCTCGCCAAGGACTCCACCGCCTCTTCATTCCATGCAGCGGCATCAGTGCCAACATCCAATGGCAAGACGACCGCTTCGTAGGCGGACTTTAGCGATTCCATTTGCTCGCCATCTAATGCGGAAGATAGTGATGGCGCTCGTTTGTGAGCGCCGTTGAACACTGGCCAAGGCACCTTTAACCGTCGCTTTGCCTTTTGCTGATTCTGCATGTATCGAATCAGTTCTGGGGCGCTGTCGTTGCGTCCAGAAAGATTTACCCACATCCGCTCAAGCACGTTCATGTCTTCAGGTCGTTTCTTGTACTGGTCTCGCGGAATGCCGAGCTGAACGTAGAGGTTTCTCAGAAGTCCATCATCATGCGCATCAAGTCGTATTGGCTTGTCATTGGAAGTCATGTACACTGATCCTTACGAATAAAGCGAATGCGGCTAAGGTTTGGCGACCATGCATTCGTACTAAGTTGACGAGAGGCCGAGCGGAGTGCTCGGCCTCTTTACGTTATCGCTGAATTCTTAAAACTGAGGCTTCTCCTTCCTCCTCCTCTTCTTCTGTAATACCCATTGCCAGATCGCGACGTCGTTTCAAATCGGCTTGTTTAATTCCGGTGACCTCAGAAGCGTCATTCCAGGTAAGTTTCTTCTCTGCTAAAGCTTGATCCAAGAGTCGCTCGAAACGAATTGCCCGATCAGCTCTGACTTTGCCTGGTTCGTTGGCCCTCCACCCGCGACGACTGAATTGTATCCATAGCTTCTTGGTTGTTTGAGCGTCAATAACCCCCTGTTTCTCCGCTCGGAAGATCATCGCAGCCATCGATATTCCGTACTTCTCCTTTGCTTGCACAAGCTTGACGGCAGAGCGTCCCTTAAACGCTTCTCGGAGTTGCGACGGCGGGATAAGTAAGTAGGACGCGAACTCGAACGCCCTGTTGTCCATTTCTTTAGTCGTCGGCTGGCCGGAATCACAATCGCCAAACAGGACGTGCCCAAGTTCGTGGCCGGCGTTTAATCGGCAACGGTCATTCGCCGACGACGGATTCAGTATCACGACTGACTCATCTCCCAGCCGCGCGGCAAAGCCGTCGATAGCAAGTTCGGTTGGCATCTCCATTGTGCGGATTCCGAACGCTTCTAAAACTTCAATCACGCTATGGATCGGCTCACTGTCCTTTAGCTGACACTTCGCACGAACCATCTTCGCCGCCTGCTGCGCCGAGACAGACTCGGAAATATCCAATCGCTTCTTCCACTTGGGAACTAGTGGATCGGCCAATCGGTTTTCGAGTCTGATGTACGCTTCTAGCCAATGCTGCGCCTGGTGCTCAAATTGTTGCCTCTCTTTGATCCTGGTCTTAGATGAAAGGAAGCGATATCTGATTCCCACCAATGGAATTCCAGGCTCGAAAAACCACGTAACCTGGCGGTCGTAGATCATTGCCAAGGCACCGATAATATCCACACCTGGAGCCCCAGCCGATTTTTCGTAATTTGCGATTGACGCATGCGATAGCCGCAAACCAGGGAATCGCTTGGCGACGAGCGCGGCGGCGGCATGAGTTGACAAGCCAGCGGCAATCCGTGCCGCCTTCAGCTTCATTGCGACGCAGCTAACGGCTGGCATCTTAATCGAGTGTTGCATGGGATCTCCTTTTCCGTAAAGTCATTTTTACAAATCCGCCCCTTCTGTGCAATGCCACCGCGCGCATGCGAACCATCAAGAGAGCGTCACTTCTAACTTCGCATGGAGAGCGGGCCGCGTCTAAGCGGGAAGGCATTCGAGGCATAGAGCAACGATCGCTGCGCACGATATGCACCAGCCACGTCGAGCGATTGAACGGCACGCAGCGAGTGTTTATGAAGCGGCTCAATCGGCTAACGCTGTGCTTCTCGAAGTAGTTGGACAACCTTGAAGCGGCCTTCGGCATGTTCGCCGCCTACTACAATTACTGCTGGCAAACACGCGATCCAGACAACAGTGGCAAGCGGGGACAGAAGCGCCCGACCGCCTGCATGATGGCGAACTTGGCTGGGCACGTTTGGAGCTTCGACGAACTGTTTGACGAAGTGCTGGCCGTCTAAAGAAACAGGCTGCCGAGCCATAACAACTCGGCAGCCCTTGATGTGTATCGCGAATGCGAGAGCATCACAAGCTCTACCGCATTCGCAAGGCTGAAGCGGAAAGATTAGGTTGACATTAACGTACTTATCCCGACAATCTAGTGATGTACGGATGTTATCAGTGAGTCGGTGTGTATCGCAGCCGCCGAGCCAACGGATGGCGTCCATGTCAATTTCTCTGTTTCTTAGTTAGGAGCCATGACATGGCAGGTGGAAAGAAAGTTACCAGTAAGCCAGCAGCGTCCGCAGCGTCGAAAGTCCTCAAGGACGGTCGTACCGGCAAGAATTCCAAGACAGCAGCCGGATCGGCCCTGTCGCAGCGTGAGAAGTCCAAGAAGTCTAAATGACGCAAGCGGAGCCAAAGAATGTCGCCTGGGTGCGATGGTTCGATGCGTCACACCAACGCGGCGAATGCACCTTAGACGAATTCGTTCCACGGGTTGAACTTGAAAGCGCCGGACTCCTCGTTCACGAAGACGAGGAGTCCGTTTCTATTGCGCTGGACTCATACGTCGATGACGATACATTTCGTTACATCGAACACATCCCCAAGGTGAATGTGATTGAACTGCGGCGATTCTCGCTCGCCGTGCCATCCTGACCAGCGCACTACACCTTTCGGACACTACCACAGAATGAACTGCCCAACCTGCTTGCCGATTCCCGTCGTATTGTACGTATCGATAGCGGCAGATAGGTATTCAAGGCTAGCATTGAAGGCCAAATTGACGAAGGCAGTGCACGCGGGTACACTTCGGGCACGAGCGGATAAGGAGATCCAATATGAGTCGGTACCAGCTCTTGAGAATCCTCGACATCGCGGGCGGAGTCGACGGACGCAAGCGAATGCAAAAGATGGCATTTCTGTTGCAGTGCAATGGGCTGCAACTTGATTATGATTTTGTCATCCACCACTACGGCCCGTACTCGTTCGACTTGGCCAACGAAGTGACTCTGATGACAAGAGGCAACTTGGTCGAGGAACGCGAGGACCAACTTGGCCAGGCAAAGGCATATCGGTATTCGATGTCGCCAAACGCACGCAGCCAATTGCAGGATCTGGCAACAGAGCCTCGTTTCCAATCAGCGGAGCATGAGTTGGCGGTGCGGTCAGAACTGATAAAACGCCTCGCTAAAGAAGACCTTTGGACGTTGGAGTTAGGTTCTACGATCGCCTATTTCCAGCGAAAATCCGGCGACTGGAATGAAGCAATTCAGGCAGCTTGTGTCGTGAAGAGTCGCGCACCGGAAGACGCGGATGTCCAAAAGGCGTTTGCATTTGTCCGATCACTCGTCGCTTAGCACGATCGCTTATCGGAGGCGACATGGGCAAGATGTTTCGTGATCCGCTCTACAACTACATCGAGCTGGCGGATGATCCCTGCGCTCTCGAACTGATTTCTACGCCCGTCTTCCAGCGACTTCGGCGAATTCATCAGTTGGGGGTTACCCACTACACCTATCCAGGTGCTCAACACGACCGCCTTTCTCACTCGCTCGGTGTCTACCACCTGGCGCGAATGGCGACAGACCGCGTTATCCGGCTGCGCGGTGAGCAGCGATTCAGACGCGGGGCGGATTTAGTCATGGCAGTGGCTCTCCTGCATGATGTTGGGCATGGGCCGTTCTCGCATCTTGTTGAACCTTGTTTGGGGGTCGACCACGAAGATTGGACTTGCCGCATTATCGAGTCGCCGGATCACCAGATCAGTAAGATCCTCGAAAAACATCAGGTGCCACCTACCGAAGCCGTCGCGCTGATAACCGGCAAGGTCAGTGATGATCGTCGCTGGATGCAAACGCTGGTTTCGAGTCAGCTCGACGTTGATCGACTCGACTACCTGCGTCGCGATAGCCTGATGACTGGCGCTGGTTACGGTCATTTCGATTTCCACCGTCTACTGAATACCTTGGAAGTGTGGGAAGAAGATAGCCGTACGGATCTCGCTTGGCCCAGAGAGAAATCGCTTTACGCGATCGAGGAGTACATCTTTGCGCGCTATTACATGTACCAAAACGTCTATATGCATGCGACCACGCGCGGCATTGAGATGTTGCTGCGAGAGATGTGGCGCGTTGGAAAGGAACTGTTCGATAACGGCGACCAGGACGAACTCGTTGGTGAAATCCGGGCGTTTTGGGGTGCAGAAGAGCCCGACATAGATGCCTATCTCGCGATCGAAGAGTTTACTTTGCTTCATCAAATCGCGGCGTGGAGGCGTGGTAAGCATCCGGTCCTCGCCGACTTGGCAAGGAGATTCCTAGATCGAGATCACTTCGTCGCGATCCCACTCACGATCGCATCTGACCAGATCGATGCGGATGGAGCCGATGGGTTGGAGCACCAGCTTCGGGAGCTCGCTGACAAGGCCGGCTTCATGCCAGATCACTATGTACTTAGGGATCAGATTAAGGCGAAGTACCGGCAGCCTTACATTACGCCGCCGGAAGGCGACGAGCTGACTTCCATCAACGCCATCAGAGTATTGGACGGAGCTGAGCCGAAGGAAATTTCGACGCTGCTAGAACGCCTCCGTCCGGTTACTCAAGTTGTTGCACCGTCCGTCAATTTCTACGTTCCGCGCGAGGTTCGGCAAGCCTACAATCATCAGGCCTAAGCATTGGAGGATGGGATGCTTGCCGATTTTTCCAAGGGAACGGTGGTGAGGGCACAGCTTTGGCCAGACTGCAACGGCTCAGTATTCACTAGCGTTTCCGCTGGACTCGCTTGATCATCCCAGCGGCGGAGACGTCCAAGGCGTCGCAGATGCGGAGCCAGACGTCGACGGTCGGTGACTTCTGATTCAATTCCAGCAGGCTGACGTAGTTGCGCGAGATCCCCGCTTCGAACGCGAGTTTCTCTTGCGTCATCCCTTTGTTTTGGCGGGCTTTACGTATTTCCTCTCCGATCATCAAGAGAGGCTAGTGATTGACTCGCAATGCGTCTTCACACTATAGTGTGAAGCGAAGTCTTCTGGCTGGGAGTGTGCAATGTTTAGCCAACTGCGATTTGTCGGTAGCGTCATTTTGATCGCGCTTGTGATCTCCTTCGCTGGCTGCGGCGAAGGCCGTAGTCCAGTGCCACTAACCGCAACGGCCCCCGTGGAAACGATCCAGTGGCGTGGTGTTGACTCTGGGTATCGCGGGACGACCGTCGTCGAGCCCAGTGGCGAGACGGAGAACCTCGGAGCGATACCATGAATCGGATGCTCATTTTCACGGTTGTTGCGATCATCGCCTTGGTGCTAGTAGGCGGTTTCGGGCTTGGCGTGGGGTACTTCTCGGCCCGCTCGGATTCGTCGTGGCTAAAGTGGCTCAAGGCAGATCCTCCTGCGGCCCGCTCACTGGGACCGACAGTTAGTGAATTGGAAGAGATGGGCGAATTGGTGGTCACGAAAGTGCATGTCGCAGACGTACTCGAAGCGGAAGGTCTGGGGCATCGCGGGTTGTGGCTAGTCAGAGGTGAAGCGCTGATCGCGGTGAACATGGCGGAGGCGGAGCTGACTGACAAGGACGATGCGAAGCAGTCGGCGACAATCCGGCTTCCAGCACCGTCGGTCATCTCGGCACGTGTGGACCACGAGAAAACTAAGACGTACGACTTCGAAAGCACGACGTGGCTTCCTTGGCGAAAGGGAGATCAGGGCGCACTTCGAGACAATGCCATGCTTCATGCGCAGCGCCTTGTTGAGCATTCGGCAAGGCAGAACACCGGTTTCGACTACGCCCGACAAACATGTGAACTGCTGTTGCACAATATCTATCACCAGGTCTCCTGGGATGTTCAGGTAGAATGGCAAGACGAAAACGTCACGAACTTGGATGAGGCAACACCGGCAGATGTCGCGGCAGTACCCTCTGATAGGTAAAAGAAAGCCGCCTTCCCGGCTGCGCCAACGCACAGCCGGGAACCGATCGATGAGATGAATCGATCAGGAGCAAGCGACGCTTGGACAACTGTGGTAGACGCAACAGCGGTACGTGCAATGTTGATTGCGAACCGAAGGCTACGCGGTTTCGATCTCACCAGCCAAGAGATTGAGCGTGATATCTTGATCGCATGGAATCTTCCGTAGCCAACGCGTGAACTGATGCGTCATTAGCCCTGCCGCGATGCACGCCGCATAGATCGTGCTGCGGCTTGTGCAACTTCCAGCTTGTGCTTCGGATTGAGCGAACAGTGTGCTGGGATAGTGTTCGTCGGTGCCAGGGTTGTCCGACGTTAGAACGCGGATCACTTCTCCGAGCATTCTGGCATCGCACCAGAAGTGGCAACGGTTCTTCACGGTGCGCCAGATGGCGGTCCGTGCGGAGATCGAATCGACGCAGCAGAACACAGCATGTCCAATGGTTTGCTTTGATCGATATCGATCTTCAATCGCTTCCACAGCGATCGACGGGTCGAGTCGGCGAATCGTAGACTCGACGGCGTGGACCTTGGGCATACCGATTTCATCAACGGCATACCCCTGAGTGGTCGTGTTAGACAAGTCGACATGGTCGAAGTCAATGAGTTGGAGATTGCAAGCGCCGATAGCAGCAAGCTGAATCGCAACATTTCGACCGACGGCACCAACGCCGATGATGGTGACGCGACAGTGGTGGAGTTTCTCGGTCGGCACGAGATCTCTTTGGCGCACAAAACGATCGTCAGAAGCTCTATTCATGGTCGAAGACTTTCAAGCGTGGGGAGTCGGAATCGCCCTCCGTGTACTGGAGCCAGTCGTCGTACCAATCCTCGCCCCAAGGATCTCGGTAGCCGAACAGATCGGAGTCCATCGTGTGTGAACTGACGATCGTCGTGTCATGGACCGACTTCAAAAACTGTTGTTCCCAGGCTTCTCGATCCGAGCCAAGAAACTCGGCTCGGTAGTCGATCGTGGTGGAGAGTTCGATGTCGCCACCGGGACCGGTGTTGAACCGGAGTCTCGCATAGGTGTCGCCACTGCGGGCGATGATGAACATCACCGCCCAGTCGGATCGACCGAACACACGTGCAAACGTTTCTTCGTCTGTCCGGCTAGGGAATGGGCAGTTGCCTGGATGGGTATGAACCCAGTATCTGCCAAACGTTTCAGGTCGCCGACCGGCATCCACCTGTTCGTCAAAGAAATCGGCAATGGCCGAGTCGCGAAATGCGACTGTCACGGAAGTGCAATCCTGTTCCACGAGCTGGATGTCTTCGATCAAGGACAGGTCATTCGGCGTAGACAGCCCAAAGCCACCGATTTCGGTATCGCCCCGATCACGAAAGAACAGCAGCTTGCTCCAAGCAGTTGGCGTGAACCTGAGGCTGGGAGTGCTGTGGGATGACTCCGGAACACTTGCACGATATCGTGTCGTTGGATGCCCGTCCGTCGGCGTCCTCTTCATTCGAGTTTTGCTCGCAGTTATCACAAACGTTCTCCTTGAGGCAACGTGGGCAGAAGGTTGATTCGCACGAACTACAGCTCTGTTGACAGTAGTAACAGACATCTTCGTCACACGCTTCGCAGCGAGTTACGCACTCGGAGCAGAAGTTGCTGTCACACGACTCACAACGACGGCAACAGGAATCACACACGTAGTCTTCGCACTTCTCACAGGTGTAACGGTCCTCGGAATTGACGGAGTCGCCACAGTCCGAGCACCGCACGCCATGCCAATCTTCAAGTGCGACATACGGGCTGCCGCTGTTGTAGGTCTGTAAGATGTTATTGACGATCAGAAAGAAGTCGGCGAAGCGGCCTTGCTCTAGCGCATACCGAATCGGCAACCGGGCATCGCCCATGCAGAGCGACTCGTTCTCGACGTGCGGATGGGTGACCTCCTCCCTGCAGTCAGCCGGATTTGGGTCGAGCGCGATCACTCGAAAACAGGGAAACCCGGTACAACTGCGCCAATCGAGTTCGATCTGAAATCGACCCAGGCCGATGTTTTCGAGGACGACTTCGGAAGTTGTGACCGTCAGCGTGCCCTGCCGAAGACACCAAGAGACATCTTCAAATTCGGATTCGAGCGACGTGATCTCTTCGTAAATGTCGTGAGCCGTTGGCCCGGCTTTCTGCGAAGCGATCACACTCTCGTCAACTAGCTGCCGAATTTGCTCCAGAAGAGATTCCAGCTGTACGCGACAGTCTCGATCGAGACGCTCGGCAGCCAACTGCCAATTGTTAGCCAGGGCACAGCGGATTTGCCGCTGCATCGATTGGCACTTCAACCAGGCCGCTTCCGGAAGGTCAATCGTTCGAATGTAGCTTCGTCGCTGTTGCAGATGATCATGGATAGCGAGCGCTAAGCGGTAAGCGGGATGCAGAGCCATGGCGGGTCCTTCATAAAGAGAAACGGGAACGTCGCGATGTCGTCGCGGCGTTCCCGATAGCGAAGTTAGCGATGGGCCCCCTCGATCTTCACCGGTGTGCAACTCACCCGGTCACCTTCTTGAAGTACAGCGTCCCGCGCCGTCGGCTGGCGGTTAACTCGGATTAGGTAATCGCTGGCTTTGGCGTGGGGGATCTTCTGCGCAAACAGATCGGATACGAGGGTCCCTCCCTGGATGTCGATATAATCGGCGAAACCTCCGCCGTCATTATTTATCCACAAAATCTTCATTTGCGTTGCTCGATTGTTGGTTGTTGAGATGGGTTCCGACCGCCGTGTCACAACACGCGAAACTTAACTCGCGCAGGGGTAGAGCATCATGCGTTCCCGTTCTAGTTCTTCCCAGTCGACGACGAGCGGCTCGCGATCCCGCTCGTAGGGAATGGGTTCCAACGGGACAAAGCCCAGTTGGTCGATCGTCGCCACCGATTCGCCGGTGGCCTTGGCAACTTCACGGTTCAACTCACGTTGGTTCATGAATCACTCAAATGCTCATACGGGGACAAGAAATGAAAACGGCTTCCAAGGAATGGGAGCCACGGCAAAAGACTGTCCGCTGTAACGAGATGGCGACGTCAAGTCCGACGATCAGCGATGGGGCAATTACGCCAGCCGATGTTGGACAATCCAGTCATGTTCCGCAGTGAGTGCCTCGCTGCGACGGTCAAACGGTCCCAAGCGGGGACCATCGACCGGCGCGAGATCGGCGTGCCACTTTCCCGCCGAGTCTGGCTCGACATGGGAAGCACGCGTGATCCGCAAAGTGCCCAGGCTCTCAAGCGAGAGCGTCTCTTCATACAGACAGCGAACGACACCTTGTGAGCTCACGACCAGTTCCATACTTCTGCCTCCTCTTACTGAGGGCGACGGAGGATATTGCGGCGTGGCCGATCGACGAGCAGTTCGTCGAGTGCGTTCTGAACCTCCGTGAGTTGTGTAGCAACCGACTGTCGCAACGTGTTGTTGTCGCGAAGTTGTTGCGGATTGCGTCCCTGCACAATGTGTTGAGCCTGTTCGACCAACTCATCCAGCTGGTCGTTGCTGTGAATATTCAATTGGCGAAAACGCTCAAAGAACTGAGCTAGATTCCCAACGGCTGAGTCTCGGAACACCTTTGGTTGACCGTCGTCTTGTCCCGCAAGTCGCTCCTTGAGATGATCGATCAAGTTGGCGAATTCTTCAATGAAGGCCGCCTCGGTCAGGCGGACGGCTTCGTCGAACCGCGCCGCGACTCGGGTGCATTGTTGCTCATAGAGTTCCGGGTTCAGCTGTTGCAGATACCTGGGAGCTTCCACCGATGGGTAATCCCACTCGATCAGGAACAAACCTTGCAATCGGGGTGGATAGTCAGTCGCGTTGTACAAGCTTCCGAGCTGCCGTCGCGCCAAAGCTTTCAATTCGTCATAGTGCTCGTCCAGCCGCTCGACCGCCTCGGCCAGCTCTTCCTGAAAGGTGATCATCTGGCTACCAAACGTGTCGACACTGTCTTGGCGTATCAACCGGATCGCCGGTTCCGGAAAGGGGACCGTCATCCCTTTCCAGTAACCTATCACTCGACCCTTGATGGCGGTAATCGCCTTAAAGGCTGGATGGCGTGTATCCAGCAGTTTCTTCCCAGCCGACAGACAGTTGCGTTCCGCGTCGAAGGCGACTGCCGCTTGTTCCTTCTGCTGTTCGGTGAGTGCCTTACGCACACCTAACCAAGATAGTGACAGTCGAACTGCTGCCATCTCAGCTCGCAGTCGCTGGGCCGGGGATGTCGAAGGACGAACGATAGGTTCGTCTAACGTCGTGCTGCTCATAAGTGAGTCTCGTTTCTGTTCGGAGCTGTAGAAGTGGGTCGTATGTCGTGCTCGGCGATCAATTGATCGATGGATTGCGTGGGATGTTGCGACGAGATTTGCGAGGCGTCGAAACTCGGCGCGTGTAAATCCCGGGCGCATCGGCATCCAGACACCGACCGTCAGCCCAGTTACGTAAGCGTTCAATCGACTCACTCGCGGTGACGGCGACGGGAACGACGTTCCTGGCCGCTTCGTTCAACGGCACATCCAGCAAGGCGGCGAGTCGGCAGCAGCTCTTGATCTCGGCTCCCGTCCACTGTTCCGTGCGTGGTTTCGGTTGTCCGGTATCCAGATCGTAGTGTTCGAGATAGATGTTCCAGATGCTTGCCTTTTGAGCGACGCTCGGAAGATCGCAGAAGAAGATCCCATCAAACCTCTCGGCACGCGCGAATTCTGGTGGCAACGCACTGACGTTGTTACAGGTGCAGATAACGAACACATCGGACTGATGATCCGCAAGCCAGGTCAAGAATGTGCCAAACAGCCGGGCCGAAACACCACTGTCTGAGGAACCGGAACTGGCAACGCCACTCAGTGCTTTCTCGACTTCGTCGATCATCAGCACGGCGGGGCTCATGGCATCGACAATGCGTAGCGCCTGCCGAACATTGCGTTCGGTTTCGCCAACGAGGCTTCCCATCAAGGCGCCAACATCCATGGTGAGCGTCGGCCGACCTGTTTCGTTCCCGAGTCCTTTCGCGAAGGCGCTTTTTCCGGTACCGGGAACTCCCAGTAACAACACGCCTCGCGGACGTTTTGACGGGCTTGCGGCATTGTTGCGGCGCATGGCTCGGGCACAGAAAGATTTCAGTGCGTCCATGCCACCCAGATCTCCAAACGATTCACCGCCCCGGTGTAACGACAGCAGGCCACTCTTCTTGAGCGTTTGAGCCTTCATATCCCAGAGTACGCTGGGCGTCAGGCGACCATGTTGGACAAGCGACAACGAAAATGCCACTTCAGCTTCGTGCCGCGTCAGGCCGACGGCCGAGTCCAGCACCTGCCGTAGTTGCTCGTCTTCGGGTAGTTCGTCGTCTTCCGTAGCAATCTCGCGCGCAATCTGTTCCAGTTGTGCTCGATCAGGCAATTCATGGTCCAGGACCACGAACAACTTTTCGAGTTCTAGCGGAAGTTGCACGGTGGGTGCCAAGATGACCAGGAACGTCCGATTGCGTTTACCGGCCATGATCTGTTGGACCATGGCCTGGACGATTTCAGCCGAGTTCAGGAACCGATGAAAGTTGGTGAGTACCAACAGGGCTGCTCCATCGGGTGTCGCCAACGCATTGACGGCGCGAATCGCCGCCAGCGGGTCGTTCGTGGTTGCGTCATCCGCGTTGAGCTGACCCGAGAGTTGCAGGCCTTGCTCAATGTCCCAAGTGGCGAGCTGCCATTGCTGCTCGACACAGAGCCGTGAAATGTCGGCCAGTGCGTCCTCGTGCTCATGGCTTTGGATCCAAATCCCACTGCAGCACGCTCGGACGTAGTCACTCAGGCGGTTTGCCAGCTTCATGAAGGTGTGTTCCTTTCCGGGTTGTTCGGTAACAACGACAGCTCGTGTTGATCGAGACGTCTCAACTTATCTGTCGGAGTTGAGCCTCCGTTGCCGACGTGGCCTGATGGAACTCCGCAGTAAGTTGTTCTTGGCTCGCCGCGCCGAGTGCTGTTTCCAGAAACTGACTGGCGCGTCGACATTCGGCACCAGCGAAGCCCTTGGTTTCAAGGTGCGTCTCTCCCTGCGGTGAGACGGTGATCACGATGGTCTTAAAAGTGGTCGCTTTCATGCGGCACCTCCGATGGCAACCGTCAAGCGGACAGAACCATCCGGGAGCGATAGCTCCGTCATGGTGTAGCCCTGCTTACGAGATTCGATTCGCGTCTTCTCGACGGTATACAATTGCAAGAACCGATGCAGTCTCGTTTCGTCTCCCCATCGACCCTTGAAATTGTCATAGTGAACCTTGCCGTTCTCGGTATCACAGACGATAGGGTATTTCCAGTCACGCAACCGCACCGCCCAGCCGGTCGCTTCGGCGGAAAAGAGCCTCGTTGTGCCGTGAACGGGCGGCGGGAGCGTGAGACGCTGACATGCGGCGCGGATCGCCACCGGATCGCGAACCTCGGTGATGATTTCAACAATGTGCGACACGCGTAGATCTCCTTTCGGGGTAGGTGGGTGGGGTGAAACAGAGTGGACGTACGTGTCACTCCAAATCATCATCGGACGGTTCGTCGAGATCTGGTTCCAGTTGGCGATCTTGAGTTCGATGGCTTAAGGCGAGAGCCGTTGACGCTTGAGGGAGCAATAGCGGGTGCTCACTGACCAGTTCTTCGATGAGTAGTTCACCGATCGCGACATCGTCTTGCGACTCACATCGCCACACGTGTAACAAATACCCGGCCAACACCAAAGGGAGAGCACAAACGACCAGCAATCCGACATGGGACACGATCGGCGCCAGCAACGATTCGCGATAACGTTCGCCTGCCAGCTGCTTGCGATCCATCTCTAATTGATCGCGTTGCCTGCTCGTATCGGACTGTTGCCCTTGAATGGCGCGTTGTAGTGACGTCAGCTCCTGGCGGGCCTCGTTCTCGCTCTCGACGAGCCGTTTGACCCCCTCCGCAACTTCACGATTCAGTCGGGTCATTTCCTGGTTCTGTGATTTTTGTTGTTCGACCGAGTCCTGGGCCATCCGGGCCAGCCTCTGGTCTTCGCTACAACCGCCGATCAGCGCGCTGGCGGTCAGAGTCAGCAGTGTCAGTCGGTGCTTGATCATGGATTTTCCAATGGAGTAACAAACGACGAAGAAGGGCTTGCAGTGCGCGCCGCAGTCGTGCTTCACGTATCAGGGCGATCACCGCAAGCACGATGGCCAGCGACATGCAGGCCACCACAAGGTAAATGTTCAAAAGAGTTGTCCTTGTTCAGTGAGAGTGGTATTGCAATCGTCGCCGACACGCGAACGACTCAAGGCACGCAAGCAGCTCGGTTTGGCGAATGATGCGGCTCAACTCAGCCACACAAGTATTCGATCAGCTCGTCGTAGATCGCCGTTTGCATTGGGCTGAGGCCAAATTGTTTGAGCGACAGCAGTTCGCGCAGCACGGTGGCACTCGCATTGCGGCGATCGTTCTCCGTGACGTCCGTCGGCAACAAGGGCTCTGCCGGACAAACGGGACCTATTGCCACATCTCGCCAATTCGCAACGGACAAGTTGTCGTGCGATTCGATGTTGTAGATGCAGAATGCTTGCGTGAAACCGCCGATCGTACCGGCGACAAAACCAGTCATGTCGACGACTTGCATTCCTGGCACGATGGTTATTGGTAGGGGATGGCGTCGATGCTCCGACGACGAGTCGGGCTTGTCACTAGAATCGGGTTGATGGCTCAAGCACGGTGCTCCTATCAGCTGAATGTGTCGTGACTTTAGTTGCCTGGATCAGATCGATTACGCTCTGCCCGCTGAGGCCCAGCCCTTGCGGCGATTCCCTTGGAACCGTTGCCGATGTTAGCGCACGTTTGAGTTCAATGATGGAGTCTCTTGATACGAGCCCGACCGAACGGCCGCCAAGGACAGTTTCGCCAACGGTGCCCGCGAGAACGCCGCGTTCAATTAGCTCGACGACTGTACCGTATGGCAACTTGAGCGTGTCAGCAGCGGTGGCTGGCGTAACCCACGGACGTATTTTTACCTCGCCGGATTTCGTGGATTGAAACAGGCCGTCCTTTTTACTTCGGTGACCAGTCGGATAGCGACGGAGAACATAGCTTCGTAGAGCGTCTGCAGGAGCAGAGAAGCCTAACCTTTCTAGATGCACCGCTGGCTGAAGTAGCTTTCTGAAGGCGCGCGCGACGCCCGGGGGCGTCTCTTTGTGCTTCGGTATTCGTTGAGACTCTTCGAGGAAGTCTTCTAAGCGATCGGGCCAGTTCGTTAGGATGTCGAGAGCCGCCAGCCAGGCGAGTGACTCGGTCGAGCAATCAGCACTGATGCGTAGTTCGTGACTGCTGTACTCTAGCCAAGTGGCAGTCTCGCTCACCGCCTTTGCCAACCGGTCGACCCACCAGAAGCACGCCGCAGTGGACATCCCGCACAGCGGAGACCGCTGGTCACGCAGCCATGCTTCTGCCTGGTGGACAAGCTTGCTCGCTGTAGCACCGCTGGGCGCGGCATCCGCTTTGCGGAGATCTAGCCCACACCGGCACTTGATCCGATGATCGCGAGTCGGTCGCAATCGACGCCTGCAAGCTGGGCATTGAGCAATCAGGATGATCGCGTGTTGCGTGCAAAGCGGTAGCGGACGAAGCGACCAGTACAGCCGATCATAGGGTGTAACATCCTCGCTCAAACATTGTGGGCAGATCGGAGAGCTCGCGGAAAAATACCGCAGAATCGTCTTCCGGTCGCAAACACTCGCCGGGCTGTTCCCGGCCTCCGAGAGCACTAGCAGGGACGCGAAACGGTGAACGGTCATATCAAGCAACGCTTCTGGCGACCTCTTGAGTCGATACGACAACGCCTCAATCGCCACGCCTGGTGCCAACTGATTTACGTTGGCAGCCATGTCCGTGCGATCGGGTATCAGTCCCAGCAGGCGTCCAACGCTTTCATATCCCATGGCCTCGGATGTGCGTCCCAGGAAGCTGGCCAAGCTTTCTCCTGGTAAGAGGATTTCACGAGCGGGAAGTGGTTGAAGTACGTCCATCATCTCCCTCCAAGTAGCTCACCAACGGTGGATCTGCGTTGACGTCGGCTAGCAGATCGCGGTGTGAGGCCGACGCCAGCAGATCGATGTTTGTCGGCAGCTTGAACGCGGTCCAATGCAGACTTGTCGAGTTGGCCAATGAACGGATTGGTTTGCTCTCCCAAGACGCGCTGCTGAGATAGCTTCGTCTCGTAGACACGCGCGAGATCGGCCTGCTCGATTCGTTCGTTTCCACGCATCAGGGCCTCGGCCAGCCCACCTCGGATGAGAGTCATCAGATAATCGGGAACGCCGCGGCTTCCTAGGTAGAACCGGCCCGCGAGATCCTGTTCGGCAAGACCGGACGCTTGGGCAAGCGGCAACGAATCGTCGAGCTTCTTGAGCATCCCACAGAATTCGCGACGCCCCAGGTTGGTTCGCCAATCAAAGCAGTGGAGTGTCAGCCGTTCCTTAAAGCGTCGTTCGGTGTGCTCGGCTCGTAGAACGTGCTCGGCTTCCGGCATACCGCAAACGACAATTGGAATTCGCGTGTTCACGATCAGGACTTTGAGCCACTGCGCCGCCTTCGTCATCACCTTCAGGCGATCCAGGTCAAACAAGTGATGGAACTCATCGAGTACAATCAGTTGGACATCGCAGCGTTTGAGAAGCTTGACCGCACGATTGGTAAGCGTTTGCACCGTGCCGTTACACCAAGCAGGATCTTCGAGAGCGAGCAGGATGTCGGCGGCAATCCCCTTCGGTGTCGCGTCTGGCTGCAACGTGACTCGGAGGACCGGTTGTCGTGTCGCCGTCTCGGTTTCTTCCCTCGGATGCAAGCGAGCGTAGTGATCGACGACGCTCGTCTTGCCAACACCCGACGCCCCTAGAATCGCACCACACAAAGGCTCCCCACTCCTCGCCGGACTCTCGTGGCATCGTTTCAATAAAGCGACTGCTTCACGAAAGCGTGGGTGCAGCACGAGTAGCTTGTTTGCCAGGACGATTCGTTCTTCGATAGGTGTTTGGTGCCAATTACTGCGGTCTTGCGACTTGCCGGAAACTGTTTCACGAGACATGATCACTCTCCCTTGCTTGCTTGGTTTGCTTTTCGACGCGGTGCTAATCCGAGGCGACATCCCAATCGTCAACATCCAAGTCGTTCGGGTCGATGTCAGCGGTCGCGACCATGTCTGTAATGTCGTCAGGCAATGCTCTCGCTGGTGGAACTGTCAGTTGCGTGTTGTGATCCTCATTGCAGACTGTTGACGCTACCGAATCCATTTCTGCGACGCTGTTCCGCTCGCTTGGCGACTCCTGAAGAAACCGGGCGGCACGGACGCGACGTTTGCGAGACGGTTTCGTCATTGCCTGTTCGGCAACTTCCTGGATGGCATTGCGACCAGCGGCCAGACTCATCAGATGGCTTGGATCATCGAACCGTTCGCGTACCGCGCGCTTTAGGACATTCCACTGAAACTGCGTCATGCCCTTCATTGCCGAATCGACTGCCGTCGCTTTGATGTAGCCATGATTCAGTGGATTGAGCGCCCACACCTCGCCTAGGTTCCATGGGTTGTACCGAACTTGCAGCCGGTTCGTCTGAATGTTGTTGGCCGCCAGTGCGGATCGTAGAGCCATCAACTCGTCACTTGTATAGAACATGCCGCCGAGTTCTAGTCCGCGAGTCAACAATGTGCGTTCGACACGTTTGGACAGCAGGACGATGAGTTCGTCGGGAGATGCTGGAAGCGAAGGAGGAAATTCCTGGGCACCATCTTGCCACATCGCGAGCCGAGTCCGTGCCGCCGTTGGATGTTTACTCGCAGCATAGACATCGACCAAGTGGATGTGAACGATCTCCAGCAGTGCATCGTAGGTCAGTAACGGTCCGTCGTCTGGATTGTAGTCTCCACGGCGTTCCCAGCTACGAAAAGTGCGACCGGGGAGTGATGCAGACAGCTGATCGTTTAAGCCACCAAAGAACGCTTCCACTGCACCCTTGAAGTGTGGCGTGCGCGGCGGATTAAAGTCGAGTTCCATCCCCAGCTGAAACGCCGCGTGCTCCAGGTCTTTGCTGGTGAGATCCGCACCGCGGTCACAGACGAGCTTTTCGGGTACGCCGTAACACGGCCAGGATCCTGTTACCCTCGGGTAACGAGCGGAGACGTATGTCTTTGGCAGAATCGCCTGCCTCAGGGCTTCCATGAGAACGGCGTAGGAAGGAGGTTCGAAACTTAGGCAGAAGCCGGTGATCATGCGACTGTAGTAGTCGATCAGAACGGTCAGCGTGGGTTGTCCAATTGGTCCAGCCTCAGTGCCAACTACCACCTTGAGCGGTGTGTGATCTACCTCGACCCGCTCCAGGATTCGTCGAGCCAGTCGTTGTGGTGACGTCGGCGCGTGCCGACGATCTGCGATCTGCCGTCCCCACCGTGCGCGATCGACTTCCCACGGATCGAGTTGACCAATCCGGCGTGAGATGGCTCGAGCCAGCGTCGCTTCCTTAGGAATCGGCAACGCGTGCTCGGCGACCATACGTGCATTGAGCCGTTGTAGATCTTCAAGAACGCGGCGAGTAACCGCCGAGATAGGGCGGCGAGCTTTGGTTAGGTAGACGTTTTGAATAGCTTCCTCGACGAGTTGTTTCAGTCGAGGATAACGCTCTAGCCAACTGTGTCGCCGATGTCGTCCTCGCCCGCCGCTGCTTGACGTCTTGGGAAGTAAAGCCAGGCGATTCTTGCCAGCTCGTTGATAAGCCTTCCACCAACGACGCAAACTTCGAGGGGAGACCCGTATGCCCTCTGCCAACAGTTGATCAGATCGCTCCTGAAACTCGTGTTGTGTTGGTATCCGGTCGGGCTCGATCAGCGGAGAGAGTGCCTTCCATCGTCGCTGTAACTCCCGCTGCTGATCCTCCGTCAAGTCGTGAATCGTTGGTGGTGCTGCCGTGGCTGAACCCTGCTCTGCGGTGCCGGAGTTGGCGATCGCGAATGTCAATCTCCCTTCTGCGTACAAAGACAGGATTTCTGACTTGGCAAACGCCTGCTGTTTACAAAACTTTGCGTCCTCAGCAATGAACTCGTCGTGTGAACCGTGGCGGACTATACGGAAGGCCCGCCCGTCGAGCAACCATTCGGTGCCCACACCGAGTCGAACGGGTTCCATGTGATAACACCTCCGGGAAAGATCATCGTGTCGTCATCGAGCGGATGTGCGCGAGGATCGAAACTCAGCCGACCGACGGCAAGCAAGTGGAAGATGTGAAGCCGAACTGCTGCCGCCGCCATCCGCACATCATGACTATCTGACAGGTCTGCCAACGTTGCTCCTTCGTAACAAACGCGGGACTCCAAGGATGTCAGAATCTGCGCGTCAGTTTGGACCGAGCGATAGCGAGTCAGTAACCTTAGATTTCGCACGAGCGGACCGGCGAGAAGTTCGTTCTCAGTCGCAATGTGAAACCCCCAGCCCTGATCTGCTGCGTGCTTGCGCGAGACGGCAAGCTTCCGTTGCACCAAGGGCCTTACAGTACGGTGCGACGGTTTGACCTCAACAAGGTGAATGCTCCCATCGCATAACTCAACCAGGAAGTCGGGTAGGACGTAGCTAATGCCAGTCGACGCCGGCGACGGAGAAGGTTTTTGCGGTGGATGCCTGAGAATCTGAATGTCGAGTCCATCCGACGTCTCCTGCCATGAGTACCAGATCTTTAACGGTTGCTCTTGGACAGTTTTCACTTCGGGACAACCTGCCAGTACCACTGCTGCGGCTGCCTCAAGCTGTCCTTGGCATCTCAAGGACCGACCGATCTGTGGGCATGCAACAAGCACAAACGATCCGGGAGTACGCCGCCGCAGCTTAAAGGTGGAGAGCGTCGATTCGGGTACTGAGGTGAATTGTTGTTTGTCGTGACCTGTCATCATGCGGCTCTCGCGGCACGGCTATTCTGCCGGCTTCGTGAGCTGTTTTGTGACGACTTCATTGACCGAGGCACGCGTCCGTTCGCTCGCTGATTGCCACATACGCGTGCGTCGACGATCGCCGCGAGTCGCTGTTGCGTATCATCCCCGAGATCGTTCCACTCGATTTTCCCGGCGTTACGTTTAATGCTCTCGCAGAGGCGTTTCACGATGTTCAGTGGTGCAGTGTTCTCGTCACTTGTGAGCGAAACCGATGCGTGCAGTTGTCGCGGATCATGCAGCGTATGCAGTAACAACCGATGCGATTCTGGTCGAACTACGACGAGCTGGCGCTTGCCGGAGAAGACGACGTGTCCAAGTGCCCACTTGCGAGTCTTTGTCAGTCCACATACGGCGGCAGCGTACAATCCCGTTGCTGCAGCATGGCTTGGCGCGAGTTGAAGACTTCGTCCGGCGAGTAGGACGAGATCGAGTGACTCGCAATCGAAGAAGCGTTCCAGAACGATTGTCTTGTCGTCTACCGGTGTTAGCGATTGCAGGTCCGCGGGGGTTAGTTCGACCAATTGGCTTTGCGAGTAGAGAAACGCTTTTCCAATCTGATCCGGTTCGAGGACGCCGTGCTTCGGGCATCGCCTCGGTTGCTCAATCCTGGCTCCACAGCCAACATGTATCTGGCAGAGTTGAGTGCCGTTCGAGTTCTGAATTGTCGCATACGCCTTCACAGGCACGAGCAGGGAACCGAACTTCAATTCTCCGCACCAACTTGCCCTACCCGGACGAGGCCGTTCATGCGGCTCTTCCGACGCTACTTTGCTTCGTGTTCGTATCACTGACAAGTTCCTTTCACATAAAAGTACCGCTGTAACGCGAGTCGTCGTTGTACAGGCAAGTGCGCATATGCGCACGAGGAGCCCGATAGCTAAGATGCGTAGTGTGTGAATGGCTCAATTCGGCTCACCAAGAGAGGTTCGGCGAGCTAACGCTTTACATCTAATTCTGCCGTGTTTTCGCCCGTTATTTAGATTCACGGAGACAACAAATCTGTTGACAGATAGAAATGCTTCGCAGGCTGTTCCGCGATGAAGTGAACTTGGGGGATGTGACCTTCCCCTCCCCGTTTTCTCGAACGTGGCGTGGACGTTGTCGATTCATCGACGCCAGGTATGCTTCGCTGGGGCAAGCTACGTGAGGCAAATAATGTCCCGCAGGACACACCGCTTCCGGTGAGAATTATTGCCCTTTTGACTTTGTCGTCACGTGACCTATCTTTCAGATGGGCCGCTTGTGTACCCACACAAGTCTGCTGGGCGGCAATTATTGACGATTAATGGAGAAGAGCATGACGGCGTTCCTCTATCTCGGAATCTTCGCATTGTCGAGCACCATCGTCTGCGGCATGACCGCAACACTCAACCCGGATCGATTTATGACAAATGCTCGCTTCTGGGGTCGATGGATCGAAACAAGACCAAGCGTCCCAATCGCTGACCGCCGTGTCGACATCGACGAGTTTGTTTTACAACACACACGAGTATTCGGTGTCGCTGTCTTAGCCGCGTCAATGATTTGGACGACATTGCTGCTCAATGCTGCTTAAGCGACCTGCCGAGGTCCGCAAATGAAGTCGGCCTTGGCACGCCCTGGAATTGTGAATCAGGACTGCGTGTCGTCAAAAAGCCATTGAATGCCCGTCGCGTCGATGTCGCAGACTTTGGTCACACGCAACAGTTCCGCTGAAGATGGCGACGCGTACTCGCGAATCTCGTATTTACGTCCGCACGACATCCAACTCTTGCACGGGGCGCGGTTCGGCGGCTCATCCCACGGAATCGAACACCGCCGTTCAATCTCGGCCAGTGCCTCAGCGAATGATTCGAGTGTGCAACACGACTCGCAGTGCCGTTCGTCAAAAACGTCGAAAGTCGCCATAGTGATCGGATATTCGGCGCAGGTCGGTGGACTGCACCATCGGTAACGGATCCTGCATAGTAGCAATCCGTGGCCTGCTAGCAGAATCTCCGCGATTTGTGAGATAGATGATGTTTAACGAAACGGATGTTTCTTGTATTCATCTGCCAGAAATGTACGAATCAGATATCAAACTAAGAATTAGGGATTTCGTCAGCGTTCAGGCTGGCGAATTGCTTGTGGACGAGCTACCGATTTGCGGCCACTCCGCGCGCGCCGACCTTGCGTGGGTTAGTGATACGATTTCCGGCTACGAAATAAAGTCCCAAAATGACACGCTGAGCCGTCTATCAAAACAAGTCGACTTCTACGATCGAGTATTCCACTACTCAACTCTCGTCGTAGCAGAAAAGCACGTTGCCTCCGCGAAGAGAATGCTACCGGAACATTGGGGATTCTGGGTGGTCCCGACGAACAAGCTCTCCGAATTCGTCATAGAACGCGAACCTAGTACAAATGAGCATAAGTGTGGTGCCGCGATTTCTGAATTCTTGTGGACACACGAACTTCTTGAAATCATTTCTGAACTTGGGAAGGTTGAGGTTCGCGAATCTTGGAGTCGCAAAAAGCTAAGGCAACTGCTGGTATCCGAATTAGATCCGACTTTATTGTTGCAGATTACAGCGGCCAAAATGAAGCTCAGGCAGCGGTGGCGAGCTGCCTAGAAACAAGGGTCACGTGATGATTCGTCGTGATTGCAAGCCAAGTTTCAAGTGATCCCGACCGTGACTTGTTCGCAGCACATTCACGAATTCGTCTGTCGCCCCAAGAGTACTGAGAATTCTCACAGACCTTCTTCGACTCTAGAATCCGGGCAAGCTTGTGGAATTGATCGCCGTTATCCTTCAGCTTCATACCTTTGACAATTACCCAGCAGTCCGAAGTTGTGTATCGAATCTTGCCGCCAAGCGTAATAAGCCTGAAGTCGATATCTAAGTAGGCTGGATTGGTGACTCCATAATCACCGAACGCAAGAGTAGACGCATTCAGCCTCTTCCAAAGTTGCCACTCTAGTCGAGGAATAGAATCGGTCGTAAATGCTTTCATGCCGAGAGTCGCAGAATCGGGCATCGAAGTTGCAACAATTGATGCGGACTTAAACTCGTGGATTGGAAGTTCAGTCTCGAGTTGCTCGCACTCCGCAATGACTTCTTCAATATCCCCGCGCGTAATTTGCCCAAAATCAAAAACAACCGACAGTTCATTTAAGCTTCGCTTTGCCGTTTGCGCAAGGATTTGTAGTTTGTTGTTTATTGCTGTGGGAAACCGACAATCTTCGCGATGGATTCTGACTACTGCTCCTATGTTCTTGTCGGATATCTGCTCGATTAAGTTCGCTTCATGATCGAATTCCTCGTTCAACCCCAAAACCGGGACAGCGGTTAGACCTGCTTCATAACACTTCGTAAAAACATAATCGACCGTGCTCTTACCGAACACTCTTGGGTTCGCGCTAATATGAGAGAAGTCGATGCCAAATTCAAAATCGGTTTGAATCTTTTGGCAGTTCCTCACGAACATCTCGACATGTTCGTCAAAGGTCCTAATGGGGCCAACCGGAACGCCGACTTCTTTCTCGTCATATCTCGTTGGTATCGGAGGTATCTCTATGATCGGAAACGTTCGGTCGATTGCGTGGCGCCCCAAATGTTGCAAGGCCGTGAATTCGCCGCGTTTGCCCTTCAGGATTGGTGTGTATTCTTTCACTATCTCGAATTCTCATTCATACGGGAGTGCCGACGCAGAGGGCAATTGCAGATGCGATATTGTCGAGTTGGGAATCTGTCAACGATCCAAGTTTCTTAACAAAACGATTGGTGGAGAGGGACTTCACTTGGAATGCGTCTGCGCCGGATGCCTTCGTCAGGCCGTTGGTGGGATTCAGATCTATCTTTACAAACCAGGGATACTTTTCGAATGAGTCTTTCCAATCCGTTATCGGTACGACGATTCGAAGCGGGAGTTTTCCGATCGCATTTTCACTCAACACAACCGAAGGTCTGATTTTCTTGATTTCGGCGCCAACTGAAGGATCAAAGCTGACGTGCCACACTTCCCCTCGCAACGGGTAGCTACCAGTCTCAGGCATACAAATCATCCTCGCTGAATGCTTCGAAATCCGTTAGTTCGGCATCAGCGATGTAGTCAACTGCCGCTTCGCTCGCGGCTGCCTCAAGCACTGTCGCCCTCTGTTCCAGCGTCATTCTTCTGAGCTCATAGGCATTGAAGTGTTGACTGCTTAGTTGCCCCTGACTGACACTACCGGGAAGCAAGTGTTCCGCTCTCTGTTCGCTAACGATACCTTCGGCCAATGCACGAAGAACCATTTGTAGCAATCGAGTGGGCTTCTCGCCACTTTTGAAGTCGACTGGTTCTTTCTTCCGCCACCCCAGACTCGAGAACTGCCGAAAAAGAGATGTGTAATGCGCGTGGGAAATAATGTCCAAATCACGAGCTCGACGGACCAAACTCTGCATGCTTAACCCATGCTTTTGTTTCAGTACGGCGAACTCTCTGAGTGCAACGTTTCTTCGTTTGTCGCCCAGCTCTTTGCGCATTACCTGCTCAGGTACGATGAATGCAGAGGCAAACCGATGGGCTAAACCTTCCTCTTCCTTTTCGTCGATGCCACTACAGTTCATCGCAAGGTGCCCCAGCTCATGAGCCAGCGTATAGCGAATGCGATCATCGGAACCAGATGTCGAAATAACAGCAACAGGAAAATGATCGTTAACAATTCCGCTTAGCCCGTCGAACTCTCTATCTCGTTCAATTCCGGTGTGCTCGACAACAATTACACCGTTTGACTCAGCCAACTCAACTAAGCATCCAATCGTCCGGTCTTGCAGTTTCCAAACGTCTCGCAAACTGACAGCCGCCTTTTCGACTTGCTCGAAATTCCTTACGGCGATGGGTTCTGGAAAACAAGGTTTCTCATCTGGATGTAATATTGAAGTCAGCCAAAGCTGCGCTTCGACCTTACACTGGGCACTTGCTTTGACGTGCCCCTGAAATCTCTTCGGCATCTTTGTTTGTTTACGAAATGCATGCCAACGAATTTCGTATTCTGGCTCGGTGATGAAGAAAGACGGTTTGACCTTCAGATGTCTTGCCAACGACATTAGGAAAGTCTGGCTCGGTATGCTCTTGTTCTTCTCGTACTTGGAGAGTCCGGCTTTTGTAATTGGCGTACCCGCATCCGTCATCGCAGATGCGATTTCCTCTAAGGTTGCTCCAATCGCTAGTCGCGCTTGTTTGATTCGATCACCAATCATGTTGACAGTATCACACATACGCAGGGAAAAGTCAATGTTGACTTTGTGACGACAATGCACATTTTAGTCAACGCGGGTCGAGAGCTTGCTCCAATGTGTCGAAATATCGATTTAACTCGTGAAATTCGCCTTGATATGCTCAAATTACAGTGCGTAGACACCACAGAAGTTGGGGAGGCCTTCTGATTCGGGACGAGCGGAGACCGGTTGTATTCTCCTCGGCTACTCCACGCAAAAGGCCGTCATTAGGAGACCGCGTTGCGGCCCGAACACGATTCTTCATCTCGGCGAACGTCTCAAATTCGTGCCGATCGGTCAGCCGCTGAAACCGCTGGCATTCCGCCCGCTGGTCCCAAATGGCGAGAGTCCGATTCAAGTTGGCCAAAATTCGTGCAACGCTCGACGCCAAAAGTACGACAGCCATTGACATTTGAAGGTCGGCCAAGTTTCTGGAATCCACAGACGCCGACGAGGGGTTAGTCGACCGTCACGACGTAGCTCATGGCGGGTGCCTGCGCGACTGGTTGCCGTGCCAAATCACCGAAACGGTGCCCACACCATTCCTCGGACCAATCCGACAAAGTCCAAATTTGTTAGCGGACGCTGCCGGCCTTGAAGTGAGTGCCAATCACCGTCGACATTCCGGGCTATCCGTAGCGACCCGCGAACCTTGACGATCATGAGTTCGCCTTGATTATCGCCCGTCTCGGTTACCAGGAGGAGGTCGCCAGTTTCGAGTCGCCCCTTACCGTCATCACCATCATAGCGGAGGACATAAGGCCACTTAGCAGATGAGGCGATAGCAGCGGCGGCTCCAGCCACGATGATCTGGCTACCATCCCAATCTGGAGATACCGCTGGGTCGCCTTCGACCGGCAATGTGAGAACCGGCAAGGTTACTCCGGAGGTCGTCGTGCCTGGGGCGGCGCTGAATTGCGGTATGGATTCTTGGCCTTCACCATCCATCAGCCAGGAAAAACTGACCTTATAGACGTCAGCAATCCGCCTGGCAAAGGGCTCGGTTATCGTGCGCTGGCCGTTCTTTACGTCGCTGAGGTACTGGGCAGGAACGTTTAGCGAGGACGCAATCTGACGTTGCGTCTGACCGCGTTCGGTTAGCCGTCCGATGACTTGAGCAAGGCGTTCGTGGCGAGCCTGTAGTTCTGGGCTAAGTTTCGACTTTTCCACACATGTCCCCTAAAGGAACTTATTTGAAATTGGGGTACTCGATGGTACCCGTGATTCTCCTTTGCATCCAGGGTGGGAACTTAGGAGCGAGAAAACTCCTATTTACTTAGAAGGGTACCCTGGGGTACTCTAACTGATCGCCTTGTTCAAATGTCACTCTGAAAGCACGAGCCGATAAAAAATGCAAGCCCAAAATACTGTGGATACTGGTGGCGAAGGAGTTAACGCTTCCCGCTCAAACGCTATGCAACACGGCCTGACTTCCAAAAAGCTGCTGCCAAAGGCCCTGCAAGGCAAACGCGTTGAATATTACCGCGAACGTCTGCGACGGGAGCTTGAACCGGCCACCACCGTCGAAGAGGTTCTTGTCGATGAGATGGCACGACACGCTGCGATGATGGAATTCAGTGAACAGACGGAGGGAGCGGTACTACGGCACGGAGCTTCTGAGCTTGCTAGTTTGCTGACCGTGAATACTTCCGATTCACACGGTGATGACGACGCGGTCTTGTCGGCGGCCGTGGCGACAGAAACGCTAGAGCGATTCTGCCGATACCGTCGAATGCACGAACGGGGTTTCTTCGCGGCGCTCCAAAGACTTCAGGATAGCAAAGAGTTAAGAAGTCCCAATGATCGCAGTACTTCGTTTGAAGTCGAATTCGCGACGGAGTCGCAATGTGCTGATTGGCTGAAACGACGGTTTGAGCAGCCGGGTTGGAGCTGTTCGCGCTGTGGCTCTAGCCGTGGTTGTTGGCTTGAATCACGGCAGCGATGGCAGTGTGCCGGATGCAAACATCAACACGGAGTACGTTCAGGCACCGTGATGGAGCGGTCGCCACTGCCACTGGTCAAGTGGTTTCTTGCGATCAACACGGTCTTGGCGAGACCAGAGCTACGGGCTCTTGAACTCGCTGACCGGATAGGTCTGAATCGCCAGAAGACGGCTTCGTCCATGATCACGAAAATTTGTGCGGCGCGAGAACATTCCAAATCTAGCGCATTGCTCGCTGGACTTGATACCCACCGTCTTGTCAATCGGAAGCTGACTTAGGTGCCTCTAAATCATTAGTTTTTGCAAAACGAAATCGATGCTGAACCGAGGAAATGGAATCTTCGCAAAGCCAATTCAGGTAGGCCATTGCATAGCGCCCCCGGTAACCATCGCGGGACGCGAGCGTGCTGAACAAAGTGCCAATTCAAGATAGTTGTTTACGAACCTCGACTTCAATGGAGTGAAGAACAATGTCAGATATGATCCCGTCGACGCCAGATGAAAATGAGCCAAGACGAAAAAAAGTCAGGCCCACCAAGTCCGACAAAACACGGTCCGACGATCAACGAAAACGTCGCGACAAGGCCAACCGTAGTAGCCGGCAGGCCATTGCATCCGACGAAGATTGTCTGAATGCCCTGAGTAAGATGCCGGGCTTGGTCGCAATGGGAGTGCTCACTACCGCCCAGGCGAATTCGATTCGTGGCGTCTATTCGACGATTCTTGGCTACCACCAAAAGGCGAAGAGTGCACGACCGGCTCAGACTCTCGACAATGATAACGTGCTGGAAATTCTACGTCAGAACCCAGAAATGATCAGCATGGTCGAATCTCTGCTGACAGATGAGCAAGTTGAGATGTTGATGAATGATGCTACGGATGGCGAAGATGAAGAAAGTTAATTTCTGCCGTAGCTTCGTCTACCTCAATCGTCAACTGATTTCGTTCCAAGGGCGTCCCTTTCTTCCCGAGATATACGCCTCTTCGAGACGCAATCTCGTATTGCGGTGCTCTCGGCAAACCGAAAAGAGCACGTTTCTCGTGAATACGATCATCTTTGAGGCGTGTACAAAACCAGGCATCCAGATTCTGTTCGTCTCGCCACGTGTAGAGCAGGCACGAGTGTTCAGCAACGTACGACTTCTTCCCTCGATAGACCAGAGCCCGATCATTCGGCGCGTGTTGTCTGGACAGGGCGCGCGTAAGCCGCAAGTCATGAGTATGCGATTTGCAAATGACTCTCGTGTATTCGTCAGAGCCGCCTATCACTCTGCGGACGCCGCACGCGGCATTTCTGCTGACCTTCTTTTGGTTGATGAGTTCCAAGATGTTGCAGCGGGTGACTTGCCTGTTCTGCAAGAAACGCTCTCTCATTCGCGAGACGGTCGTACGATTCTCACTGGGACACCGAAGTCGATCGACAACCATCTGTCTACTGTATTCAGCCAGTCAACCGCAAACGAATGGGCGGTTCCTTGTCAGAAGTGCGAGCGAACCGTGATTCTTGATGAACTGTGCTTGGGTGCCAAATGCGCGATCTGCTCCAAGTGTGAATCGCCACTCGACCCGACTCAGGGTTGCTGGGTTCCTCGCAACCCGACATCGGTCTGGGGGGATGGATTCTGGATAAACCACCTCATGGTTCCGTGGCTGAACTATGACGAAATTCTAGAGCGTCAGCGAGTGTACGATCCGGCACGCTTCAAGAATGAAGTCTTGGGCTTGCCCTCGGCTTTGGGTGATCACATCGTCACACGCGCTGAGATGGAAGCTTGCTGTGAAGATACTGCGATGGCTCAAGACCATTCTCAAGTCCCGTTCGAGGGACAAAGGAAGCTAGTTGCTGGCATCGACTGGGGCGGCGGTGGAGTTTCACGTACCGTCGTCGTAATCGGATTTATGAGGCACGACTACGTGTTCCAAATCTGCCACATTGCTCATTTTCCAGGTCGCGAAGAGCCGGATCGCATCCTAACAGAAGTTGCTGAACGATGTTCGCGTTTTCAGGTGTGTTCAATTGCGGCCGATGGCGGCGGAAATGGGCATGTTTACAATCGTTTGCTCCTCGATCGATTAGGGTGGCAGATCCCCTTGTTTGCGATTCTATATTCCGCCGCAGACCACGACCCGTTCCGCGATGGTGCATTGGTTAAATGGACTGTGAATCGTTCGGCGACGATCGGTGGCGTGTTCAGTCGAATAAAAAAGAAAATGATTGTCCTACCGCGCGTCCCAGACGTTGGTAACTACCTCGATGAATTTGCATGTGAGGTCGCGGAGTACGATGATCAGCAACGCGCGATCAAGTATACCCATCCAGAAACTCAGCAGGATGATACTTTGCACGCAACCAACTACGGCTTGCTGCTGGGAACTCGCATGCACAACGCACAATTGCAGTACTAACTCGGCGTGATTGAGTAGGGGACGAAGTGTGAGTTCCTAACTGGCGAACTCGTTATACCGTTGCCAATCTTTTTGTCTCAAACCCGCCCGTTTGACAACCTTTGTGTCCGAACCTTGACAGACTTTGTGTCCGAGCGAGTCGCAAGTCGGTATGCTGTCGGGGCGGTCGTGACGACCTTTATGTCGCACACCAATATGGTGTTCTACAAAGTTGTTGTCATTTTCAACAAACTTGTTGGCCAGAATCCACAAACTTGTTGTCACAGAGTTTGGCATCAGCCGTTGATGGCTACATGAATACAAAGGTTTTTACGGAGTTTGGCGTTGTACTCCGATGGGCGGCAAGCAGGATGAACGACCTGAGTTTGTCGAGGGGTGCGCGCGCTGGAACTTCGGGATTTCGTTGCTTGTTATCTGTGGGCGTACGGTCAAAAAACTCAGCCGAGCACTCTGTTCTTTGAAAACTTGGTTTTGACGCGAGTCGCTAGGCAAACTCTCGGCCGAGATGGCTCCGGATTTCTCTGCGGAGCAAGTGAATTCAGGCCAGTATTGTCTGGGATGAAGTCGTTGGCGCGTACCGCGTGCGTAAGGAAGTGAACAGGAACCGCTTTCATCGCGGGGCTACGCCGCGCCGCGATAGTAGTATCGCAGCATGCCGCCGAGCCGTTCACGGCATTCGACCTTACCTGCCACTTGGCCAACTTCGAGTCCAGGGGCGATGATCTTGTTTTCGAGCCCCTGATGATTTCGTTCGTGATGATAATGGGAAAGAGATTCGCGAACAGCGTTTCGCAACATGTTCTCACGGAAGAAGGTCATTTTCTCCAAGCACTCGGATTTGATACTTCTCATGAACCTTTCGAGATGGGCGTTCAAGTTGGGACTCTTCGGAGGCAACTGCACCGCTTCGACGCCCTCATGGCCAAGAAAGTCGCGGAATGACTCGCAGAACTTGGTGTCGCGATCCATGAGCAGGTAGCGATTGCCAATGAGGAAGCCATCTTCACAGTTCGTCAGATGCCGAGCGATCTGTTTCATCCAGGTTTCGTCCGGATGGGCCGTGTAACCTGCGAAGTGAACCCGTCGTGTCTTCAGTTCCATCACGAACAGCAAGTAATAAGTGACGATACCACCCTTGGTCCAGACCTCGATCGTGGTGAAATCGATAGCGGCCAGTACGTCCCAGTGAGCCTTGAGGAACGTCGACCAACTCTTTGTTCGGGCACGAGTGGGCACCGGCTCGATGCCATGTTCCTTGAGAAGATTGCCGACGGATTGGTCGGAGACGTCGTGACCAAGATTCTGCACGGCTCCCGCAATCCGATCATAACCCCAATTTGGATTCGCGCTTGCAAATCGCAGCACGAGTTGAACGAGTTCTTTGGCCAGCACCGGTCGTCCAACCTTTTGGCGTCGTTCACTGTAATCGTACTTCTTCGCCACAAGCATCCGATGCCACCGTAGAATGGTATCGGGTGTAAACAGTGTTCCGACCTCTTCAAGTCGCTTACGCCCAAGGATCTTGCCTTTGACCGCCAATCGCCGTCGCTGGTCATCGCTGAGCAAGATGCGTTTTGTGTCGAGCTTCTCTTTAAGTATCTGGTTCTCGGTGCGTAAGTACTCGATCACTTCTTGCTGCTGGCAGTGAATCCAGCCGGCGACGATGACCAAGTACAGTTGCCACGGTTGAAGTACGAAAGTCATGATCGCGCCCTGGTGGTATCAAAGTTGGAAGCCTAATGAACCATGGCTTGACCGTTTCGTCGATTCAATCAAGTCCGACCGTCGCAGCGCAGCAATCCTCTTTTGATCGTGCCGGTTGTGCCTTCTGTATCATCCATGCAATGGCGAAATACCCAATCCAAGTCGGCCGAAATCCACGCGATGTTCGACGGCAATAGTCCGGAAACCATCGACATTTAATGGTCGGCGGTGTTTTTTGACCCTACGGGCAAGCTGCGAGTTGACTTATCAGGTGCCAAGAAGTTTGTAGATATGTTGTCGCATGGCCAATAATTCTGTAGATCGCGTGACAACAAGTCTGTTGAAATCGGACGTAAGTTGTTTGTTGACGGCGTTCGTTGTGACAGGAAGTTTGAGGAACACCAATATGCGATGTCGCTCCGGGGCTGGCGTAGAAGAGAGCTTTTCTACGAAGGTGCGAGAAACCGCATTTGCCAACTGCTCAAGTAGTGGCGGACAAGCGGTCCGCGATTCTCGCCAGTCTCAGCCGCAAGGGTTACTGACAACTCTTCCGCCCTAGTCACCGCGTGAATCAGCCGGTGCGGACCCACTTGCCGCGATGGTGCGGGAGCTGGGAGCTAAACACTCCCGGCTATCCGAATTATCTGGCCAACACACTTCTGTCACTCTGCTTCCACGATTTCATCCTTTGTTGAAGCAATAAAAGCGAGAACATCCGCACGCTCATCTGTCGAGACCTCGAAGGCCGCCAGCGTTGACTGGACGTGAGAAACGAATCGATCCCAGTCCGATTCCGAGATCCGCATGCCTCGATGTGCAAGCGTCATGCTTCGTCCCGTGTAGTACATCGGCCCACCCGACGCGTGACAGAGAAAGTCGACCAATAACTGCTTCTCTCGTTGTAGGCCATCATCTCCGCGATGGGCCCAAAAGCGACCCAACTGCTCGTCTTCTATCAGACGAGGAATCAAATCATCCACGACCGCTGATATTCCATCGTACCCACCAAGCCGTGAATACAGAGAATCACTGGAAGACATCATACACCTCGTAGCACAATTGACCGGCCAGATAAAAAACGAATACCAATCTATCCGTCTGTCCTCGGACGGATAGTTTGTGCGTTGGACTGAGACACTTGGCTGAGGACAATGAACTTTGGCTATGCGGACGCATGGCCGGTGAGTCTCAGGTCAGCGCAGTTTAGAGCCAGCGGAGCAGAGGTTGCAACTGGCCGCGGCCAGAATGTGGCTGACGCACGAGCCACGATATTTGCCGACGGTGATGGTTGTCGTGGGCCGTACCTGATGTGAGTCCATAGCCGCCTCTGTGTCGATCGTTGGTCGTCGCTTGCGAGGTTCGTTAGCGACGGCCAATTGCCGCGATGGAAGCTGTGGCGTGAAGAAGCGTCATCCACCGCCCCTCCATTCCAACCAACGCGGATGCTCGATGCCCAAGACGGCGAAATCGCGAAGTTTGAGGTTCCGATGGATTCGGGGGCAATACCGAATGCCGCTTGATGTCGAGAAAATGAAAAGTCGAGCGGACTCACCATCGCTCTTGATGTGGGGCTGCTGGTGGTGAAACGGTGAAGTCTCTGAGTTGGTCCTTCAGCGCCGCGATGGTTGTCCGCGGGTCTGAGGCAGAGGTGATGCTGCCGCTCAGGGCGACTCGTCGGAATCCGGTGGCAAGTACCGCTTGTAAGTTGTCCAGGTTGATACCACCGATGGCGAATGCCGGCAGGCTGATTTCTTCGGTCACCGCTTGCAGGAACCCAAGACCGGGGAATTCGGAGAATTGTTTGGTGCTCGAATGAAACGTCGGTCCGCACCCGATGTAATCAGCGCCGTCAAGGACGGCTTGTCGTGCCTGTTCGATCGAGTGAGTCGAGACACCGATCAAACGATCAGGGCCCAAGATTTCCCGCGCGTCGGCGACCGACAGCTCTTCCTGTCCCACGTGCACGCCGTCGGCTTTGACGATGGCCGCGATATCGGGCCGATCATTCATGATGAACGATGTGTTTGTACCGAACGTGATTTCGCGCAAACATCGCGCTCGTTCAACCATGTGTCGGTCGCCGAGGTGTTTGTCCCGAAGTTGGATAAGGTCGATTTGGGCTTCGACTAACTGTCGGGCACGTTGCTCGAAAGCCTGCAACGAAGCCGCACCGCCGATGATCGCGTAGAGTCGCTTTTGGCCGAGACGCTCGCGGCTCGTCGCAGTTACTTCGACTGCCTTGCCGAGCGTGTAGAGCCGATACCGGAGTTGCTCGACTCGCGGGGCGGCTGCTGGGGCGACAGTCTTAGTGTATTCCTCGATACAGCGCATGGCTTGCTCGGCACGCTTTTGGCTGGCGATTGCGACACCGAGTGCCGAAGGACGAAGGTACTCGTCCGGAGCGTCGATCTGAGTACCGACGTCTCCAGGTGTGTGGCGAGCGCCTGCGAGCGAGAGCGGAGGAAAGCTTGCTAGCAGTGACGCGGTCTCGTGGCGCAACCCCTTATAATGTGTAGCTAAATGTTTGTCGTTCAGGGAGAAACGCGCGAAGTCTTCGACAACTCGCAGCCCTTCCTGGCAGCGGTTGGCATTTGCATCGATAATACGGAATGCCGTGTGGATGTCGGAGTTTGTGGTCATCTGCGGGTGGTGGTGGCGAAGGTGATCGGGGCGGCGGGCGCGGCGTTATCGGACATTTCGCGAACAGGTACGTTGTAACATGCATACCGGTCTTGCCGAAGGTAACGGCGGAGGCGTGCATCCGTTGACCTAACTCCAAACGACGTATTTACTTGCCTTGCTGTGCTTGAAAACGCGGGTTACAATTCCGAGGCGACTTTCGCCGTGTTCGCTTAAGGATGAGTGGCTCGGAAGGGACGCCGGAGCGAAGGTTGGATGCACAGCTCGCCTTATATTATCTGTTTGTGGCCTGGATTGCCGCGTCTTTGGATACGCGGGGATTGGGCTGCACTCGCAACCGCGGTTGCATTTGGGGCTGCGCTCAATCTCGTTTTGGTATCCAGCTTCGTTTGGCCGGAGCTGCTTCCGCCGTCGTTCACCTTGATCGGTTGGTTGATTCTTGGAACCACTTGGTTGGCTGCGGCCTTCCAAGCCTATAGATCGCTGCCGTTGTTGCGCGAACCGCCGCGAGTCGACGATCGGGGCTTGTTTATCCAAGCCCAAGCCGAATACTTAAGGGGCCACTGGTTCGAGGCGGAAACATTGCTGCGGCAACTGCTTCGATACTGTAGCCGAGACGTTGACGTACTATTGATGTTGGCCACCTTGTATCGGCGGACCAAACGCTATGACGAAGCTGCTAAGCAGTTGGACCGATTGGACCGGCTGGATGAGGCTTTTAAGTGGCGATGGGAGATTGTCCAGGAGCGAGATACATTGAGGCGGCTGACCACTGCGATGAATGGATCACATCAGTTAGAAGATGCAACAGGCACGGATGTGACCCTCGAAGAACCTGACAGCCACTTGCCCTAAAACAAACCAGTGCCCGGAACGTAACGAGAGGAAGAATTGATGTACGAAAGATTCACCGATCGCGCACGGAAGGTGATGCAGCTTGCGAATCAAGAGGCGCAACGCTTCAATCACGAGTACATTGGCACCGAGCACGTGTTGCTTGGGCTGGTCAAGGAAGGCAGCGGAGTTGCCGCGAACGTCCTAAAGAACCTGGACGTTGATTTGCGTAAAATTCGTCTCGAAGTCGAGAAGCTGGTCCAAAGCGGTCCCGAGATGGTCACGATGGGCAAGCTGCCTCAGACACCGCGAGCCAAGAAAGTCATCGAGTATTCGATGGAAGAAGCTCGCAACTTGAATCACAACTATGTTGGTACGGAGCATATTTTGCTCGGCTTGCTGCGTGAGCAAGAGGGCGTTGCAGCTCAGGTTTTAATGAACTTGGGATTAAAGCTCGAAGAAGTTCGCGAAGAAGTACTGAACTTGTTGGGGCATGGCCTGGAAAGCGAAGGCGGCGAACGCGGCGGCCGCGAGGCTGTGGGTGCCGAGACAGGCGGCGGTTCGTCCAAGAGCGGCAAGTCAAAGACGCCGGCGCTCGATAGTTTTGGTCGTGACCTGAGTGAACTTGCCAAGCAGAAGAAGCTTGACCCCGTCATTGGCCGGGAACGCGAAATCGAACGTGCGATTCAGGTTCTCTGTCGTCGGACCAAGAACAACCCTGTCCTTCTCGGCGAAGCAGGCGTAGGCAAGACTGCGATCGTCGAAGGGTTTGCTCAACGCGTTGTTGAGGGCAACGTGCCTGAATTGTTGGCCGACAAGCGAATTGTTGTGTTGGACTTGGCAATGATGGTCGCAGGAACTAAGTACCGCGGCCAGTTCGAGGAACGCATCAAGGCGGTCATGAACGAAGTGCGTCGTGCCAAGAACACCATCTTGTTCATTGACGAGCTGCACACGTTGGTTGGTGCTGGTGGCGCCGAAGGTGCGATCGATGCAGCCAACGTGCTGAAGCCGGCTTTGTCTCGCGGTGAGATCCAATGCATTGGCGCCACGACGCTCGATGAATATCGCAAGTACATCGAGAAGGACAACGCACTTGCTCGCCGTTTCCAAGAGATTATCGTCGAGCCGACTAGCAAAGAGGAAACGGTTGAGATCTTGAAGGGACTTCGCGAACGCTACGAGGAGCATCACCGGGTTCAAATCACCGATGATGCCGTGGTTGCCGCCGTGGACATGTCGGAGCGGTACATCACCGCTCGGTGCTTGCCCGACAAAGCGATCGATGTGATCGACGAAGCGGGCGCGCGTGTCCGCTTGCGAGCCATGACTCGTCCACCGGATTTGAAGGAAATCGACGAAGACGTCGAACGGCTGAACAAGGAGAAGGAAGAGGCCGTCGCGAACCAGGACTTCGAGAAGGCTGCTTCGTTACGCGATCAAGCTGACAAGCTTCGCAAGAAGAAGGAGCAGATCACGCGTGAGTGGCGCGAGAAGTCACGCGAGACCGATGGTGTCGTCGACGAAGAGGTGATTGCCGAAGTCGTGTCGAAGATGACGGGCATTCCGCTAACTCGCCTGTCGACCGAAGACAGTCTGCGGTTGATGCAGATGGAAGAAGACCTTCACAAACGCGTCATTAGTCAGCAAGAGGCGATCACTGCCATCTCGAAGGCGGTTCGTCGTAGTCGCAGCGGATTGAAAGATCCCAAGCGACCGACGGGTTGCTTTGTGTTCGCCGGTCCAACGGGCGTTGGCAAGACTCTGCTCGCCAAGGCGTTGGCAGAGTTCATGTTTGGCGACTCTGATGCTTTGATTCAGATCGACATGAGCGAGTATATGGAGAAGCACAATGTCAGCCGTTTGGTTGGTGCCCCTCCTGGATATGTCGGCTACGAGGAAGGCGGTCAATTGACCGAGAAGATTCGGCGCCGGCCCTATGCCGTCGTGTTGCTCGACGAGATCGAGAAAGCTCACCCCGATTGCTTCAACATGTTGTTGCAAGTGATGGAGGAAGGTCGCTTGACCGACAGCTTTGGTCGTAACGTCGATTTCCGCAACGTGATCCTGATCATGACCACGAATGCGGGAGCCGATGCGATCAAGAATGAGTCCGCATTCGGCTTCCAGAAGCCCGAGGATGACGCGTCGTACGACAGCATGAAGTCGCGTGTCAACGATCAGATTCAGAAGGTCTTCCGACCGGAGTTTTTGAATCGCTTGGATGACGTGATCATCTTCCGCCACCTCACGAAAGAGAATCTGAAAGAGGTTATCGATCTCGAGTTGGCAAAGGTTCGCGAGCGTTTGGAAGAACGCGGTTTGAATCTGGAGCTGACAGATGCCGCCAAAGAGTTCTTGATCAAGAAGGGAACGGATTTGGATTACGGTGCTCGTCCACTGCGTCGGGCCATCGAGAATCGCATCGAAGATCCGCTTTCGGAAGAATTGTTACGGGGTACCTTCCAAGGAATGGACACGATCGTTGTCGACGGCATACGTAACGACGAGGATAAAGTGATTCGTTTGGATTTCCGTCCAGAGAAGCGACAACCCGATCCTCCGAAGGAAGAGCCCGTTGCGGCCGGAGCTACTGATTCGGAAACCCCGAAGGAAAAGTCTAGCTAACGCCGGATGGCGAATTTTGAATTGAGCGAGAGCCCGCAAGCAGTGCTTGCGGGCTCTTTTGATGCGCGTTGAGATTTTGTAAGGGACTTTCGTTCACCTTTCTTATCAACATAGATTGCTGGCGCCGTCGACATCGGGATGGCGTCGTTGATCGAAACTGCTGGTCAGCCCTCACACTCGTTGCAGCCCGCAAAGTTTAACTCAAGTGGCTGGGTTAACGCGACGAAGTTAGAAGCGGAGCGCCGTACTCTGCGTGGGTCTACGATTGCGCTCGCTAGCGATGCAAGCGGCATTGCGAGAAGTCAAGTTCGTAAGGAGTCGTCACTTGTCGACGGGGACTGCCAATCCGATGGATCGTTCGCCACGCCCGGGTGTCGCCGCGAACGTACAAGAACTGGTCACAGATTGGGGCCTCGTCGTCATTGATGCCATTGAGGCGGTTGGTGATCTTGGATTGTTCTGCATTCGGACCATCTCGTGGATGCTGACGAGGTTGCCTCGACGCGAGACATTGTTGCCTAATTTCTATCAAGTGGGGGTCATGAGTTTGCCCGTTGTGGCGTTGACCGGGACCTTCATCGGAATGGTTCTGGCAGTTCAAAGCTATGGGCAATTTCGACAGTTGGGCCTTGAGACTCGGCTGGGCGCCGTGATTAACATGTCGCTCGTCCGCGAACTTGGACCGGTGTTGGCGGCGACCATGCTTGCGGGCCGTGTGGGCAGCGCGATGGCTGCCGAGTTGGGAACGATGCGTGTTACAGAGCAGATCGACGCGCTAAGCAGTATGGGTGCGAATCCGATTCACTATTTGGTGGTGCCCCGTTTTCTGGCTTGTCTGTTCCTCATCCCAACACTCACCATTATGGCGGATTTCATGGGAGTGGTTGGTGGGTACTTCTTTACGGTTGAAGTGCTCGGAATTGACAAGCACCACTACTGGCACAACTCCGAACAATTCGTCGGCGTCTTCGACTTGCTCAGCGGCATTTTCAAGAGTTTCTTTTTTGGGGCTGCGATTGCAATGGTCAGTTGCTATCGCGGTTTTCACTGCCTGCCGGGCGCCGAAGGAGTAGGCCGCGCGGCGACAGCTGCATTTGTCTATTCCTTTGTGCTGATCCTAATGATCGACTTGTTTCTCGGTGTGATGATCAACGCGGTTTACGATACGCTTTGGCCCGAAGGCGTCAGTCTCATCTGATGGCGCAACTTGCGACCCTATGAACATCTCAGCTTCTACAACTCGCCAGCCAATGCCGCTCGTCGATGTACTTGACGTGCACGTCTCCTTCGCCGCGCAGTGTGTGTTGCGCGGCGTGACGTTGCAAGTTCCGCGGGGGCAGACACTAGCGATCATCGGCGAAAGCGGCTGTGGAAAAACGGTCCTATTAAAGACGATCATTGGGCTCGTGAATCCAACGAGTGGAATTGTACGCTTTGACGGACACAACCTCGCGCAATTGAACGATCGGGAATTGACTCGCCAACGCGTCCGGTTTGGTTATGTCTTTCAGAATGCCGCGTTGTTCGACAGCTTGACGGTGGGGCAAAATGTTGCTTTTCCGTTACGACAGCACGCATCGGAGTCGTCTTCGCGAGTTCGCGAACTGGTGTTTGCTCGTCTCGCCGAAGTTGGGTTACCCGAGTCTGTGGTTACAAAGAAGCCTGCAGAGCTTTCGGGTGGCATGAGGAAACGTGTTGGTTTGGCCCGGGCGCTGATTCTGAATCCTGAATTAATGCTGTATGACGAACCCACGACAGGGCTCGACCCGATCATGAGTGACGTCATCAACGAGTTGATGCTGCGAACTCGAAATCAATATGAAGTGACGAGCATCATCGTGACGCATGACATGCGAACGGCCCATAAAGTTGCTGATCGTGTCGTGATGATCTATCCGGTCAGCCGCTTGAAACCGGGAGAACCACAATTGATTTTTGATGGGTCGCCCGATGAGCTGGAGACGTGTGGCGACCGCCGTGTACTGCAGTTCGTTCACGGTGAGGCGGGTGAACGCCTTACAGAGATGCAACAAGCTTTCAGTGATCGGGATCTAGAGTCGCGATGAATGAAAAACTGATTGCATTCCGAGTGGGAGTTGTCGTGCTGGCCGCGGCCTGTTTGGCCGTGGTCCTGATCGGAATTTTCGGTGGCGGCAAAGGCGTCTTCAAGAGTCGCTATACGATCTACTTGCGATTCCCGCGGGCACCGGGAGTTACGGTTGATACGCCGGTTAGAAAAAACGGAGTGCACATCGGTCGCGTTACCGATGTCAGCCTCAAGAAGGATCATGTTGTGTTGACGGCGATGATCGACGCCGACCGAGAAATCATGAAAAGCGAAGTGTGTACGATTAGCACCACCTCGCTGCTTGGAGATCCGGTGTTGGAGTTTGTCCAAGGAAGTGATCGGCCCTTGTCGGATGAAGTTGTCAGTCAGGGCGACTACCTTGCCGATGGCGTTGTAGCCAGCGATCCGCTCCAGGTCCTCACGAGTTTGGAAAACGATATCCGCAAGGCGCTAGGGGCGATCAGCGGCGCGGCGAACGACGTTTCCGCCGTCGCTGGTAATCTGAATCGAACATTTGGTGATGACGCACAACAATTTCAACGCATTTTGAACAAGTCCGAATTGGCGCTGGATACGTTCAACAAGACGATGACGACCATAGATGACGTGATCGGCGATCCGGAGTTGAAGCAGGGCTTGAAGCAGTCGTTGTCCGACTTGCCGAAGATCTTCAATGATGTTCAGGTAACGCTCAGCCAGGCCCGCGATGCGTTGGCAAGGTTAGACCGGGTGGGCCAGAAGGCCGAGCAAAACTTGGATAACCTCGCGGAGTTTACGAAACCGCTCGGCGAGAAGGGCGACCAGTTGATGAGAGACCTGGGACGAAGCGTCGAGAATCTAGAAGAGATTTCCTCGCAATTGGTCGTCTTCAGCCAATCCATTAACAGTTCGGACGGCACGCTCGGAAAGTTCATTCATGACCGGGAACTGTACGACGACGTTCGCGAAACCGTCAATAATCTGCACTCGGCCAGTCGCCGCATCGAGCCGATTCTGCGCGACGTTCGGATCTTGACCGACAAGATGGCGGTTGATCCCGGCGGACAACTTAAACGTGTCCTGGAGAACAAGCCGCCTGGTGTCGGTGTGAAGTGGGGTCCGGGGGGAATTCCCCTAGACCGACACGAATAGCTATCGTACGCTGCCAGGCGGTGGAAGTTGATTCAGCGTCGGTTGCACCGGCGTTCCTGGCTGGATCTGATCTGCTGGTGCTGTCCAAAGCGGTGTCGTGTGCCCGGCTTGTGCATTCCCTCGGAGCATCTCCGCCCGTCCGAGCAATTCCTCGTTGGGAACGATTTGCTGCGGTGTCATTTCAAAGTCCACGATTCGTTCGTCACGTAGCTCGTGAGGCCAGAGGTTCTCGACAATGAAGTCGAGTGGCGGATACTCGTACCAAGGAACATCGAAGCGTTGCTTTACCGTTAGCGGTTCAAATCCATCCTTGAACAGCTGGATCTTTCTCGTTCCGTAATATGTGAAGGGCGTGGAAACCGGCGTCACGCCAATCCGCTGGTCGTCTACAAATGCCACCGCACCCGGTGGATTTGTGCGAATCGTCATCCTTCGGCGCAGACATCCAATCTGCGGCAGGCAGAGGATAGCGATGACCAAAAGCAGCGAAAGCTTGCTAGTAGATTTCACGACGAGGAACCGGCTCGATGAGAATGCCAGACAGAATCGGACGGGAGCAGCGGCTGGAGTATAGGGAGGGCTGACTTCCGAATCCAGGCCGATAATCTGCATAAACTACGGGGCAAATGAGTGGGCAACGGGCGAAGCCGGTAGCGACTATCATCGTCGTCTGGTGTGAGGTTAGAATGGATCGGCTGCTTGCATCGCCCAAGCAGCTTTCCATAAACTCGTTTGCGGTATCGTGTTCTAGATCGGAGTCGGACGCCAGATGGCGGATCGAGAGTCAAATTGGCCCGTTGATCTCGCGCATGTCGCGCTGACTGATGTTGGGATGCGGCGCGCGAATAATCAAGATTCCCACACCGTAGTCCTGGCCAGCGATCCGCAAGAGTGGCGAGTTCGTGGCCACTTCTTTATGGTCGCCGATGGGATGGGCGCGCATGCGGCGGGTGAGCTAGCAAGCAAGATCGCGGTGGATGGTGTGCCCCACCTTTACCGCAAGTATCGCGAGCTTTCACCGCCCGAGGCAATGCAAAAGGCGATTGTCGAAACCAACAGCGAAGTCTATCGCCGCGGGCAAGCCAATAGCGATTTCCGAGCGATGGGAACGACTGCCAGTGCCATGGCGCTGCTGCCACAAGGAGCTTTGATCGGGCACATCGGTGACAGCCGTGTCTACCGTGTTCGGGGTACAAAGTTACATCAACTCACGCGGGACCACAGTCTGGTGTGGGAACTCCGCGAAGCAGGCCAGCTTGAGGGTGATTCTGAGCTGGCGAATTCGGTCCCCAAAAATGTCATCACCCGATCGCTCGGCCCGAATGCCCACGTCAAAGTTGACATCGAGGGCCCCTATAAAGTGGCCGTCGGTGATACGTTTCTGCTTTGCAGCGATGGGCTGATGGCACGAGTTACTGACGAAGAGATCGCCGCAACTTTGCGAAATCTGGCGACACAGGAGGCGGCCCAACTGCTTGTGGACTTAGCAAACTTGCGAGGTGGTCCGGACAACATTACGGTCATCGTAGCCCGAGTCACTGGAAGCGAGTTGGCGAGTCTAGAAAGTGACGCCGCTCCGATAAAGATTGGTACGGTAAAGCACGATCCCAAGTCTGAACTAGCTTTCCTTGTCGCGATCGCTGTTTTCTTTTTGGCCGCGCTGTTGCTTTCGGTAATCGGAAACATGCCCGCGTCACTCGGCGCGCTAGTGATCGGTTTGACCGTCGGCCTGGTCGGCTTTCTGATCAGAAAGCGAAATGAGGCGAAAGGCATCGAGTTGGGAACAGGGCGAAAGCTAGGAAAGGGTCCGTACACGTCGGCTGATTGCCCTGAATCGTCGGAGTTCGCGGCGTCTCTTGCAAAGATTACCGCTGAACTTCGCCGGGCGCCCGCGGCCGGAAAGTATGAGATTGATTGGACCGAGTTCGATCTGCTGTGCCAGAATGCCGAAGGGGCGACGGCGGAAAGTCGGCACGAAGACGCAATCCGAGAATCGGCACGCGCGGTTTCGCTGCTGATGGAAAATATCCGCCAAGCAATGAACAAGGAAGCTAGCGATTCAGCAATCGAGCTGTAGTTCGCAGGCTGAGGGGCCCCTGTTTTCGAATTGTCGTTTCAAACGAGCTGTGAAATTGTTACAGTGTCGTCGCGGTTAGGGCTGTTCGTTCGAGTTGCAAAGTTCTGTCATAGCTACGCTTTGCGGCTTGGAGCGACAGGTTCCTCGGCCACGGCATGTATCTTGCTCCGCAAGTCCATCGCCTCACAATTCTCCGCAGCACGAACAAGGATCGTTAATGCGACGGATCACACGCTACATTCTGGCAGAGTTTATCAAGCTCTCGCTTGTCATGTCGGTGTGCATGACCGCTGGCATGATCTTGATCGTGGTTGGTCAAGAGGCGATTCGCCAAGGTCTTGGGCCGTCCGCCGTGGTCAAGTTGTTACCTTTTGCTTTGCCGGTTGCACTTGCGTATGTCGTCCCCGGTACGATTCTATTTGCCGCGTGCAGCATTTATGGTCGCATGTCGGCGATGAACGAGGTGACGGCCATTAAGTCGTTGGGTGTCTCGCCTATGGCTCTGTTGTGGCCCGCACTACTCTTCTCGTTTTTCGTTAGCTTGGGGGCTGTGTGGCTGAATGACGTTGCCGCTTGGGGACGTATCGGATTGAAGCGGGTTGCGCTGGAGTCCGCCGAACAGATTGCTTACGGCATGCTGCGCTCGAATCGTTCCTACAGCCGGGGTGGGCTTTCAATTAACGTCAAAGATGTCCAAGGGCACGTGTTGGTGCGGCCTACACTAACTGTTTACGAAGCCGAAGATCGCCCGCCAATTCGGTTGACCGCCGAGTTTGCGGAAATCGCGACGGATGCCGAACGGGACGTATTGTTAGTATCAATGACGAACGGCGAGATCGAACGCGGTGACGAAATCCGCATGAATTTTCCCGGAACGGAGGTGATCGAAGTGCCGCTATCTGCGGCCGGGGGAGGGAAGAGTTCGATTCGGCCCGCTGATACCGCTTTGCGTCGTATTCCGATGGAGATCACGAACCAGCGTGCCGAGCTCGATGACCTTGAACGCAGTTTGGCTGCCGATGCGGCCTATCATCTGATGACGGGTGACTTCGCGGACCTGAACGATCAGCGCTGGGCCGATCAACAAGCGGCTATCGCCGTTGGCCAAGCGAGACTCGCTCGCCTGCATACGGAGCCTTGGAGACGCTGGGCCAATGGATTCAGCTGCTTCGCTTTCGTGCTCGTTGGCGCTCCGTTGGCCGTGCGAATGAAAAGTGCCGACGTCTGGTCCAGCTTCCTGGCCTGCTTTTTGCCAATCTTGATCGTTTACTACCCACTGCTGGCTTACGGTGTAGACTTGTCAAAATCTGGTGAGCTTCCGCCGTATTCGGTGTGGATCGCCAACGTAGTGCTGATGGCAGCAGGATATTGGATGACACGGGGAATGATTCGGTGCTAGTTGGTCGCCTGATATCGTGCTAGCGGAAGGGGGCTCGCATGACGAAATCAAGATTAACTGCGATGCAAGGAAGAAGTATCGCGTCGGGCAATCGTGCCTTGTACTAGTACAAAGAGTGTTGGTACACTCCGCGGCCCTTTGCGCGGGTGACTTTTCTACGAGGGATTCGGGAGTCGGCAATTCTGTCCAACCGAACACTCTGGTAGGCGACATGGAGGTCGCTTATGTTTGCTCGATGTTCAATCCGACACAAGCTGCTGATTGGAGCATGTCTCCTGTGCTTGATCGTTTGTGCCTTGTCCATCAGCGGACTGCTGGGTGTAAATTCCTATCGTGGTTTGGTCCGGACGGTCAGCCAGCGTGCGGCGGAGTTGCCGCTGGCCGATGAACTCACGCGCAGTGTCGCTGAGCTTCGCATTACCTTCAGCCGGTTTCGACCAACGCACGACGTCGGCGACTCTCGCGTTCACAACGCCTTAGTTCATACGGAATTTGGTTACGATCTCGCAGACGTCAATCAGGCGTTGAAGAAATACCGCGAGCAACTCGCCTTGATCGAGCCTAATGGCACGGGCATCAGCGACAATCGCGAAGAAGTGGACACGGTCACAAACATTCAGAGGACATTGGAACGAATCGAGCAGCTGAGCGAAGCCGAGAACTGGGTTCTCGACACGTATCGCGGAGATCACTTGCGAGAAGAGCTTGACGTCCTGTATCAACAGGCGAATACCTTGCCGGGGCATCTTCAAGGACGCATGCAACAGCTCAAAGGTAACGCGCGTGGTGCATACCACACGTTGATCGGGCTGACCTGGGCAACAACCATCTTGTCGTTAGGTATGTTGGGGCTCTTGGTGCGATTGTTCTACACCTGGGTCTTCCGCCCGATGCAAGTCTTGATTACAGGCTCGCGGATTGTCGCTTCGGGCAAATTTGAACATCGCATCCAGCTGAATTCGGATGACGAAATGGCCGAGTTGGCGGCGGCACTCAACGACATGACAACGCGATTCTGTGAGATTCGCGACGACCTCGATCAACAAGTCAAGCAACGCACGAAGGAGGTCGTTCGTAGCGAACAGTTGGCAAGTGTTGGGTTCCTTGCCGCCGGAGTCTCACACGAGATCAATAATCCACTTGCCATCATCGCTTGGTCAGCGGAGGCACTCGAATCTCGGTTACACGAGATTATTTATACGGACGACCTGAAGCCTGATGATGAACACAACGAAGAGATTACGGTTCTCAAGAACTATCTTCGCCGGATTCAGGACGAAGCATTTCGCTGTAAGGGAATCACCGAGAAGCTGCTTGATTTCTCTCGCCTTGGTGATGTCGATCATCAGAATACTGACCTGCGTGACCTAACGAACGATGTGATCGAGATGGTCAGACACATTGGAAGCTATAAACACAAACACATCAATTTTCAGTGCAGCGAAAGCGTAGTTGCCTGTGTTAACTCGCAAGAAATCAAACAAGTTTTGTTGAATCTGTTGACGAATGCACTCGACAGTCTGGACAAAGATGGCACGGTCACGGTCGAACTGGGACTCCATCGAGGTCACGCGAAACTGATTGTCCGCGACGACGGTTGCGGGATGGATAGCGAGGTACTCGAACATCTTTTTGAACCTTTCTTCACACGACGCCGAGATGGCCAAGGGACTGGCTTAGGGTTGTCGATCAGCTACCGCATCGTGATTGATCACGGCGGCAAGATCGAGGCAACGAGCGAAGGTCCTGGCAAAGGCTCGCAATTCTGCGTCCTTCTTCCTCTAGTAGGAACCAACCATGAAACTGAACAACAAAGGCGATATCAAGTCGCGTAGCCAGCTCAAAGTTCTTTTTGCCGATGACGAAGTGTCTTTGCAAGAGCTCATGAGAAACGAGTTGCCGCGTATGGGGCACGAGGTAACGGTTTGTCCTGATGGACTTACGGCGGCCGCAGCATTGGAGAAGAATACTTACGACTGTGTATTAGTCGACTTGGATATGCCAGGTATGAACGGTATCGAAGTCATCGCCCGCGCGAAGGAACTCTCGCCGGATACCGAGGCTGTCGTGTTAACCGGTAAAACGTCGCTCAGCACCGCTGTGGCCGCACTTCGACAGGGTGCGTTTGACTATCTCACCAAGCCCTGCCGGCTGGTGGAGATCGAGGCTCTGCTGCAACGAGTTGCGGAAAGGCGAGAATTGACGAAGAAGTGCGTGGCGCTGCAGCATCAATTGCATCATGCCGAAGGCGATCGCAGCCTGGTCGGCGGTGGACAAGCGATGCAGCAGGTACGCAATTTAATCGCCAAGGTCGCGCCGACAAGTTCGACCGTACTCATCCTTGGCGAGACCGGTTCAGGCAAGGAGTTAGTGGCTCGCGCCGTTCACGAACAGAGCCCACGTGCGGCGAAGTCTTTCGTCGCGATCAACTGTGGCGCCTTGCCCGAGTCGCTGATCGAAAGTGAGTTGTTTGGGCATCGCAAAGGTGCATTCACCGGCGCGGATGAACATCGCATTGGGTTGTTCGAAGTTGCGCACGGTGGCACCTTGTTCCTGGACGAGATCGGCGAATTGCCAAAGGCGATGCAGGCTAAGTTGTTGCGAGTTCTTGAATCCGGCGAAATCCGCCGCGTTGGAGATAACGATGCGGTCAAAGTCGACGTCCGCGTCGTCTGTGCAACGCATCGAGATCTGGAGCAAATGGTCGAAGATGATGAGTTTCGTGAAGACTTGATGTATCGAATCAACACCTTCGAAATCAATTTGCCGCCTCTGCGCCAACGAATTGCAGACATTCCGGAACTCGCGAAACATCTTTATCGCCGATTTCGTCCAAACGCTAAATCGACAGAAAATCTGCTTTCCGCGGATGCAATCGAAGCGTTGACATCGCATACGTGGCCAGGAAATGTGCGCGAGTTGGCAAACGTCATCGAACACGCGACGATCGTTTGCGATGGCCTTCCAATCACCTCCGAACACCTGCCTCGCCGATTCGGCTCTCGCAGCGCCCGTTCGGCATCGATCGGTCCGATGACCTTGCGCGATCTCGAAATGCAAGCGATCCACGAATCGCTCGAACGCCACGACGGCAACAAACCAGCCGTTGCAGAAGAGTTAGGCGTGAGTCTGAAAACGCTCTACAACAAGCTGAATCAAGCGACGTCGCTCGAGAAGTCTGCATAGTGCGGCCCTCATGCTCGACCACGGCGAGTCCCCATCTCCGGGATGCAGAAAGAAGGCGGTGTTTGGGGCTCGATAGGTGTCGAGGTGAGGCGTGTGCGAAGAAGTGCAAAGTCCGCTGCCATATTCAGTGCGACTTGGGCTGAGCACTTGGAAAGTGATGACTACTTCCCCTGAACTGGATTGAAAGCACGTCCGGGATTAAACTGCCGGTTCCATGAGTGCATTGACTTCATCCATAGCCGGGCCGACAACAAACCCGTCAGGAATCAAGTACATGAGTGAAACGGCCGAGACAGTTCAGGTGCGACCAGTTGATCCCTCCGAGCAAGCCGAGGTGCTGGCACTTCTCAAGCCGTATGTCGAACAGCGGAAGTTGTTACGCCGCACAATTGATGAGCTAGACACGTTGTTGCCAAATGGATTCGTAGCAGTCGCCGATGGCCGGATCGTCGGCTTTGCGACGTTGGAAATCTACTCTCGCAAGTTGGCAGAGGTTCGCGCCTTAGTCGTCGCCACGGACCAGCAGGGAAAAGGTGTCGGTCACCTGCTCGTCGAAGCCTGTCTCCGCCGCGCCCGCGAGAAGGATATTATGGAAGTCATGGCGATCAGTTCGGCCGAATCGTTTTTTCTTTCGTGCGGGTTCGGCTTTACACTGCCAGATGAGAAAAAGGCCTTTTTTCTACAGACCGGCAGCCGGCATTAGATTGCCAGATGTGGCGACTTTGTCGTCGAACGTCGTCACGGTGAGGTCCGATGGTGGTATGATGAAAGCGTCAACCTGTCCATGAGGTGAGAGCAAGTTGAATGGCAACTTCGATTTCCAACAGCTCGCACAATGAATTTGCTTTCGAGGGGATACCGCCTCTCGAAGCGGGGGACCGACTCACACGCGCCGAGTTCGAGCGACGCTGGAAGGTAACGCCCGACCTGAAGCGCGCCGAGCTCATCGAAGGGGTGGTGTATATGGCTGACGCAGTGCGATATCGTAAACGCGGTCGTCCGAATCGGTGGATAACACGTCTGCTTGTGACCTACGAAGGCCGTACGCCCGGAGTTGCTGGAGCTGATAACACGAGCGTCCGCATGGATCTTGACAACATGCCGCAGCCAGACACGCTGCTGTTCATCGAACCGCCGCACAGCAAGACAGTTACGATCAGCGATGACGATTATCTGGAAGGCGCTCCGGAGTTGATCGTCGAAATCGCTTCGAGCAGCGCCAGCTACGATCTCGGCACGAAGCTCAATGCCTATCGCCGAAATGGCGTTCCCGAGTACGTTGTGTGGCGCTTGCTGGATGCAGCGTTCGATTGGTTCATCCTGCGTGAGGGGGAATATGTCCGGCAATCGTTGGACAACGACCCTATCATCCGAAGTACGATGTTTCCCGGTTTGTGGCTCGATTCAAACGCCTTGCTCACAGGCAACCTGGAGCACGCCTTCGACACCCTTGCGCGCGGTTTGGAAACTCCCGGCCACGCAGCGTTCGTCACACAACTCCGTTCGTCATCGGCATGAGCTGTGTTTGATGTCTTACTGGCAAGGTAAAGTTGCGATCGTTACCGGTGGGTCCGCTGGGCTCGGGCTGGCGATCGCCGAGGCGCTTGGCGAGCGTGGAGCCGCCGTCATGTTGGCGGCACGCGACGAAGCCCGGCTTCAAGACGCCGTACGCCAATTGCGAGCCAAAGGGTGCCGAGTTGCCGGGATCGCCACGGATGTGACCGATCAGCAGCAGGTGCGTGCATTGGTTGCCGCAACCATCGAGGAGTTCGGACGGCTGGACGTCTTGGTCAATAACGTCGGTCGCTCGACGCGTGGCAACATCCTTGAAACAACACCCGAAGAGTTTCGCGAGTTGATGGAATTGAACTTCCTGTCAGTCGTTCGTTGTACCCAAGCCGCGGCGCCCCACCTGCTCGAATCTCGTGGGCATGTCGTGAACATCGGTTCCTTGGCGTCAAAGTCCGTCTCGAAGTTTCTTGGTGCGTACCCGGCGAGTAAGTCGGCCGTCGCGGCATACTCGCAGCAACTTCGACTGGAACTTCAGCCGGAGGGCGTACATGTACTGCTGGTTTGCTCGGGGCCAATCACACGAGAGGATGCCGGGCGGCGCTACGATGCGCAGGCTCGCAATCTCCCGAATTCAGCACGCCAGCCGGGGGGCGGAGTTAAGATTCGGGGCATATCCCCGGAGCTTCTTGCGAAAAAAGTGCTTCGAGCTTGCGAGCAACGCCGCCCCGAACTCGTTGTACCTGCCAAGGCACGCTGGTTATTCGCACTCTCACAACTATGGCCAACCCTCGGCGACCAAATTGTGGCCAGAATGAGTTCTTAGCATTCGTTGGACTCCGCAATCTTTTCGACTTATCATGGCCGATTCCAAAGACTGACGAATTTCCTCTCTTATTGGCAGTTAACATGAGTCCACGCGAAACTTTTTACTGTGTGATTGTAACGATCTGGGCGATGACGGCTCACGTGTTCGCCGCTGGCGAAGCGAGACAACCCAACTTCGTGATCATTTTTTGTGACGATCTCGGTTATGGCGACTTGGCGTGTTTCGGTCATCCGACCATCGCGACCCCGAACCTCGATCGAATGGCCGCCGAGGGTATGAAGTTCACACAGTTCTACGCTGCAGCGCCGGTTTGCACGCCAAGCCGCGCGGCACTCATGACCGGTCGGTTGCCGTTGCGAAACGGGATGTGCAGCAACCAGCGGCGTGTGCTCTTCCCGGATTCCAAGGGAGGTCTTCCGGCGGAAGAAATCACAATCGCCGAATCGTTGCAGGCAAATGGTTATGCGACGGCCTGCGTTGGCAAGTGGCACTTGGGGCATTTGCCGCAGTACCTGCCGACAAGTAACGGCTTCGATCGTTACTTCGGGATTCCGTATTCGAACGACATGGATCGCGTCAACGATGCGCCCAAAGGACGCGAACCGTTTTGGAGTCCCAGCATACGCTATTGGAATGTTCCTTTGATGCGAGGCGAACAGATCATCGAACGGCCCGCCGACCAGGCCACGATTACTCGGCGGTATACGGAAGAGGCCACGAATTTTATCCGTGAACATAAAGACACGCCTTTCTTCCTTTATCTCCCACACAGCATGCCCCACGTTCCGTTGTTTCGCTCGCCCGAGTTCGAGGGTAAGAGTCGACGTGGATTGTTTGGTGATGTGATCGAAGAGATTGATTGGAGCGTAGGCCGAGTGCTCGATACGTTGCGTGAGTTGGAGATTGACGACAACACGCTCGTGTTCTTTACGAGTGACAATGGACCGTGGCTGATTTTTGACGAGCAAGGCGGCTCGGCGGGTTTGCTTCGCGACGGCAAGGGCAGCACATGGGAGGGAGGCATGCGCGAGCCGACTTTGGCTTGGTGGCCAGGGCAGATTAAACCGGGCAGCATCAGCCGTGACGTTGCCAGCACGATGGATATCTTCGCCACGATTCATGCTCGGGCAGGCATCGACCTGCCGGTCGACCGCGTCCTCGATAGCCACGACCTGACGCCTGTGCTTCGCGGTGAGGGGCCAAGCAGTCGCGAGGTGCTCTTCTACTACCGAGCTTATGACCTGATGGCTGTTCGAAAGGGCCCGTGGAAGATGCACTTGATGACCCAAGACGCCTATGGCCCCGGGGCACGCGAACCCAAGAAGCATGATCCGCCGTTGCTATTCAATTTGGAACACGATCCGGGCGAGCGGTTTGACGTCGCAGCGCAAAACGGCGAAATCCTCAAGTCCCTCCAGGCAGACGTCGCGGCACACCAAGCCGCTCTCGACCCGGCACCCTCGCAACTGGAGCTGTGAGTCTGACGAGCCGTCCGATCGGGAAATCTATATCGTTGAAGCCGCGCGAAGTGGGCAGTAAAGCGATCGCAGAGGCAAAAATCTTACCAGCGCGGTTCGGCGACTTGGGACGGCGGTCCGGAAAACAAAAGGTCGGCGGAAATCTGCAAAACTAAACCATTGCAATTTCCGAATTAAAAGGATATCTTCCCAGGTGTATTTACTTGATACGAAGAGGCGTTTCGTAACGCGTCGAACCCATGCAGCGCACATCGTTGTGCCACCTGCAGATTCAACTCAACGCAACCATCTCTATCGGTCAGTCGAAAGCGTTCACATTTTGTTCGTGTTGGCTGGTTGTTCTTATTTGGTCAGGCACCTTTCTGTTGTCTAAGAGTTGCGTTCCGGGATTTTGAAGCCCGTTCGGCAAATTCTTGTTTGTCGTCGAGAGTCAGGCCTTTGGTTTCTGCTGGTGGTGAAGATCCGGTTTGAAATTGAATGCGTGGGAAATGTTCGATCCAGGATATCTGTGAATCGTTTGTGCGGGTAATCGCGGCTCATTGCTACTGTAGATAATTCGGAGTGTTTTCTCGATGGCTGATCTTCGGATGCAGCTCGTCGATTTTTCAAGGTTCTCGTCTTAGTTTTTTGGAGGAATGCTACATGTCTAAATTTCGGAATAGAGCAGGCTTTACGCTAGTCGAGTTGCTCGTCGTCATTGCCATCATTGGCATCTTGGTAGCGCTTTTGCTGCCCGCTGTTCAAGCCGCTCGCGAGGCCGCGCGTCGGATGCAGTGCAGTAACAAATTGAAGCAGTTAACTCTGGCCATGCACAACTATCATGACACGTACAAGACCATGCCGCCTGCATACCTGGTCAAGCGTGTCGGCAGCGTCCCCACGGGGGCCATCGACGCGCCGTCCAACACGGCGGGTGACGATGCGAATCCGGTTTGGGCCTGGGGTGCCCTCGTTCAGCGGTTTATTGAGGGGAATTCGACCGTTGATCAGTTAAATGTGGGAAATGTTTATCTCGGGCCAACCGCTGGCGGCGCTGGAGCAAATCCGAATAACGCATTGTCAGCGAATTTAGCGATTTTGCAGACCGCGCAGGCAACATTTCGATGCCCCTCAGATATCGGCCCAGTCCTAAACACGGCTGGTGCCTTCCGCGACCTTGCGGGAGTTGACACGGCCACCTCAAATTACGTCGCGTCTAATAGTTCGTTTCAAGTTGCCGCCAATGGCGGAAACGCTGACGAACAAGGTGCGTTCATTCAAGATGAAGGGCGAGCATTTCGCGATATCCTTGACGGTACAAGCAACGTCATTGCGTTAGGTGAACGGCGTTGGCAAGTCAAACGCGCTGCACCCAGCAATGCGCTATATACGATCGGTGCAGCGTTGGTCTTTGGCCAGAATTCGCGCGTAGCGAATAACGACTACATGGGTTGCAGTGTGGCATCGGGCCGCGGCGCAATTAACATGAATCAGCCCAACAATATCGGGATGTCGCGACGAAGTTTTTCCAGCCAGCATCCCGGCGGAGCGATGTTTTCGCTCGTTGATGGAAGCGTTCGTTTCATCGCAGAGACAATTCAACAGGACGTAAATCAAAACCAGATCAACGATAATACAGGCACCGCGCCCGGTCCGTTGACGCGTCAACCTAATACGACGTTTGAGTATCTACTTGCCATCCAAGACGGCAACCCGACTGGAGATTTTTAATTCGAGTGCAGAGGCTAACGGCTGGCTCAGCGACGTTGAAAGACTTTCTCGGGCCAAGGGCAAGTTAGCGTAAACTCCACGAGCCACCCGCGGATGTTCGCGGGTGGCTCTTTTGGTACTTGGCTGCTCAGGGTCGGGATCCCAGCAGGGCGTTTGTTATTTCACAAGGTTGAGAGGGTTCTACAATTTGAAGATCTTGAACAACACTAAGGCCCTGAGGGTCTCGCCGCACGAAGGATGCCCTCCTCGGACGCGTGCTCTTGGAAATGCCTGAAAACGCATGGGCTGTGACGCGATGATACGAGCCATGGTCGAGCAAAAACGTCTTCTGAGCGATCACAGAGGTTCCAGGTGGGCCGCAGCGGAACGGGGTGGCTCGAGAGTTTCAAAAATGTGGCAAAACTATTGCAATCTACTCGTTGGTAGGATACCTTCTTCGGTTGTACACACTTGACACGAAGAGACGTTTTGGCGTATTGCTGAAGTTCGTAGCGTGCTTCGTTAGTTGCACCTGCCACTCGTCGTCCCACAACCTATCTCTTTCGGTCAGTCGGAATTGTTCGCATTGTCAGAGCTGTTTTGAGTTCTGGCCTGACTGGTTGGATTTTGGTAGCACACCACAGAGTGTGACACCCTTCGTAAAGATAGCTTGTTAGCCGTTCGGCTTTTCTGGGATTCTCACTTTCTCTGGTGCGATTGTTCTCAGGGTTTCGACGATGGTAGATCCCTCGATGTTACGCTTCGTTTGTCTCGTAAGGCGCCGCCCGTTCATGCTGCGTAGAGGCGCCAATGCTACTCCGTTTCGCCATTCGGCGGAGAGAAAACTATCTGTCGATTCAGTAATTAATTAGTCGTTTTGATAATGAAGGAGATTCGAATGCCATCGAGTTGGAAGCTATTGGTCGTTTTGGGATGTCTATGCTTACCCGTTGTTATCGGTGGCTGCTCTGGTGGGGCTGCGACTCCAGAGCAGGGGACGGAAGCACCATCGGGAGACGATCCCGAGGCGCCGTAAGCCCGGCAACCTGCAAGTAAGTCATAACGCGGGGTTGTCGGTGTTTTGTTGGTCGTTTTTTGTATTCTTTTTCCTAGATTTTGGAGGTTACCTGTAATGAAGCGTTTTCGAAATCGAATGGGTTTTACCCTCGTTGAATTGCTGGTGGTGATTGCGATCATCGGCATCTTGGTCGCACTTCTGTTGCCGGCCGTCCAGGCTGCACGTGAGGCTGCCAGACGAATGCAGTGCAGCAACAACATGAAGCAGTTGACGTTGGCGATGCATAACTACCACGATACCTACAAGTCGTTTCCACCCGCGTATCTGACAAAGAAGGATGCAGCGGGAAACGTAATCGCACCATTGAATGCAAATGACACGGCGCAAGGTTGGGGGTGGGGTGCAGTGGTGCAGCCTTTTATTGAAGGTGCCGCAACTCAGAATGCACTGGATGTGGGGAACGTCTGGATCGGGGATCCAGGTACAACTAATACCGCCCTTGGAACGACAGCATCGCTGGCGATTATGAAGATTCCGATGCCCGCGTTCCGCTGTCCATCCGACGTGGCTCCTCCGGTAAACACGGTTGGCATGCGAAATCTGAGCGGGGAGCAGACCGCGACGTCAAACTACATCGTCTCGAATGATAGTTGGCGGCCCAACCGAAATCCCAACAACAATGCTGCTCAAAACGCTCGGACTGGTTTGTTTATTGAGGACGAGGGGCGAGCCTTCCGAGATGTGCTAGATGGTACCAGTAATGTCGTTGCTCTCGGCGAGCGACGTTGGCAATTCAAGCGAACGGACCCTGCTGGTGGGATCTATCTCTCTGCTGCTGGGTTGGTTTTGGGGGATCCCCCGACAAGCCGGCAATGTGGAACGCTGTGGCGCAGTGCTCGGGGCCGGCTCTGCAAAAATCAATCGGACCTACATCGCTACTAACGCCAATACAACCCGCTTCGGTTACTCGAGTCAGCATCCAGGTGGAGCGATGTTCTCCATGGCGGACGGAAGCGTCCGATTCATCTCGGAAACGATTCAGGGCGACTTCGATTCGGAGGATCACAATGCTAATGTTGCGCCAAACACCAGCGCGCCAAACACCACCTGGGAATACATTCTGGCGATTCAGGACGGCAACCCAACAGGAGAATTCTAATCGATTGAGTTATCGGTGATGTAGACGCGGCCTCTTCGCCGATCCATCCTGATTGAGGGTTCTATGAGCCACTCGCGTAAACATTCGCGGGTGGCTCTTTGTTTTGCGCGGTGAACTGAGAGGGGCCTCAATCGCGTGGGCTATGGTACGCGAGGGTGCGACTATAGATAGAGAGTGCCACCTATGCGGGGTGTGTCGAGAAAAGTTCCTCTGATGTACAGATTCTTGCTTCAAACCTGAGCCTCAATGTGTTAGATTAACCCCCCGCTAATCAATCTGAAGTCTGAATCGGTGGCTCCTATTTCTTGTGTGTTCGCCCGGTTCAGCCGTTAACCCGGTTAACGTCGGCGTCGTCTTCTCGCGCCAAATTGAATTCTTCGATTTGTTTTTTGGTAAGGAGTTATTGAATGAGCAATTCAGTTCGGCACTTTGTGCTACTGATGATTTTCCTCACACCATCAATGTTCCTCGTTGGTTGCAGGTCACAACTTACGGAGGAGGAAGCGGCGTCACAGGTTGAGTTTGATCAAGCCGAAGAAGAACCTAGCGCGGTGGAGGACGTCGAAAGCGTCGACCGGGAGTAGCTTTGGGGAGGGTAGTGGATTTGGTCTGTGGTTTTAACCACTCGCTATTTTTCGTTTTTATTTTAAGGAGTTATTGGAATGAAGGGTATTAGAAAGAGAAGTGGCTTCACCTTAGTGGAGCTTCTGGTGGTAATTGCAATTATAGGGATTCTCGTTGCGCTGCTATTGCCTGCGGTACAAGCGGCTCGCGAGGCAGCTCGGAGGATGCAGTGTAGCAACAACTTGAAGCAATTCGGAATCGCGTGCCATAACTACCACGATACGTACAAGAAGATCGCACCGGGCTTTTTGAGCAAACGAAATGCAACAGGCGGCAAGATTAACGACATCAACTTGTGGTCTTGGGGGGCGCTGGTATTGCCGTTCATCGAACAACAGCCGTTGCACCAGCAGTTGGACGTTGGGAACATCCACCTCGAATCACTTACTCCCGGCACAGCGAGGCACAACGCGATGCGTGTGCCCATTGCTGCTTTCCGCTGCCCATCGGATGTTGGTCCAGAACTGAATTCAGCTCGGCAGCGATTCAACTGGGCTGGTGGCGGCGCTACGAATAAACGAATTGCCACCTCCAACTATGTCGGTGTAAACGGTGCTTGGAATCCCGACGCTAACGGTGGATTGAGGCAAGAGCGTGGTATCTTCATCGAGGATGACGGGCGGGCGTTCCGAGATATCACGGACGGTACCAGTAATGTTCTCATGATTGGTGAACGGCGTTGGCAGTACAAATCCCAAGAGAATCCACCCGCCATTCGTACTCAAGAGGCTGCTGTTGTGTTTGGTATCCGTCGCCGAAACGACGTCAACCAACGGAGTGACGTGCTGGGAGGAGGTCGAATCAAGCTAAACTACACGGTGGCAAACACTGCAGACAAGCGTCGAGGCTTTTCAAGTGAACACCCCGGTGGCGCACAGTTCGTCCTGGCCGATGGTAGCGTTCGCTTTGTAGCGGAGACGATAGAGTTTAGCGATACAAATAATAACGAAGTTCTCCAGGATACTGCGGCTGAACGAGGCCCCGTCAGTACCGGAAATACTTCATCGCCGCTGAGAAGCCTGTATCAAAAGTTGTGTGCCATTCAGGACGGGGAACCTGTTGAACTTCCATAGCTCCATGCTGCCTCTTCAGCGAGGGTAGGGCGCGAATATGGAGAATTCGGCGTAGCGTTTGTTGACTTGAGTTTACGGATGTTTCTGAATGAAAGGGCTGCTTCGGCAGCCCTTTCTTTTTGCTTGCGAGCAGCGCAGGGGCTGGTCGTTCGTTAAGACTATTCATGAAAACACGCCCGAGGGCGCATCGCGAGAAGCAGTGGACTGGTTTGCAACGTAGGTAAGCCAACCTACCGATGGGGAGCGACTACTGCTCTCATCGCACTCGATCTGGTTTGCCAGGTCGCATTGCAAGTCGCATTGTAAGTTGACTCAAGCGGTGCCACCGCGTGTAACCGGTCGCTAAGAAATAGCGGCATCGTCGGCAGGTGCTCGTGCGCCAGCTCGCTGCTCTACTGAAGCCACGGCTCCATCCGGCAAAGCGTCAGAATTCAAATCGCCTTCGATTCGAGTTGGCCAAGTTTTGATGAAAGTCGTGAAGTATGCCAGCCGGGACGTGATTCCAATCGTGAAGCGACATTACAGCGAATCCCCTTGTCGACGCCTTCATCATGGTCGGTCGGGAAAGACTCTCGCACCCGTTGCGGGACGGCGGTGAATTTGCCACGATATCGGGGCTTTTAGAGCTTATAAATCAACCGCCCGATGAGAACTCAGTGCGATGCTTGCATTCCCAGAAATTCAAAAGATCCAATACGAAGGTCCCCAGTCCAAGAATCCGCTTGCCTTTCGTTGGTATAACGAAGACGAAGTGATTGAAGGCAAGTCGATGAAGGACCATATGCGGTTCTCGGTCACTTACTGGCACACTTTTCGAGGGACAGGCAGCGACCCGTTTGGGGCTGGAACGATGGTCCGCCCGTGGGAAGACGGAACTGACTCGGTCGAAAATGCTTGTAACCGGGCACGAGTCGCGTTCGAGTTCATGGAGAAGATCGGCGCGCCGTACTATGCATTTCACGATCGCGATGTGGCCCCCGAGGGCGCGACGTTGGCCGAAAGCAACAAGAATCTTGATGCCGTCGCTGCCGTTTTGAAAGAAGAGCAACAGCGCACCGGCATCAAGTTGCTGTGGGGTACCGCCAACATGTTCAGCAACCCGCGCTTCATGCACGGCGCCTCGACCAGTTGCAATGCAGATGTCTTTGCCTACGCCGCCGCGCAGGTGAAGAAGGCTCTCGAAGTCACCAAGGAGCTTGGCGGCGAGAACTACGTTTTCTGGGGAGGCCGAGAAGGGTATCAGTGCCAGTACAACACAGACATGAAGCGCGAATTGGATCACCTGGGTCAGTTCTTCCACATGGCCGTCGACTATGCCAACGAAATCGGATTCGACGGTACCTTCTTGATCGAACCCAAGCCGAAGGAGCCGACGAAGCATCAGTACGACAGTGACGCTGCGGCGTGCATCAACTTCCTGCGCGCGTATGGTTTGACGGATCGCTTCAAGTTAAACATCGAGACGAATCATGCTACGCTTGCCGGGCACACCATGATGCACGAGTTGGACTATGCGGGGCATCAGGGCTTGCTCGGATCCATCGATGCCAACACGGGCGACTTGATGTTGGGCTGGGATACGGATCAATTCCCGACAGATTACTACCTTACGACGCAGATTATGCTGATGCTGCTCAAATACGGAGGCGTCGCTCCCGGCGGTGTCAATTTTGATGCGAAGGTACGTCGCGAGAGCTTCGAGCCGATCGATTTGTTCCACGCTCACATCGGTGGAATGGATGCCTTCGCCCGGGGTTTGAAAGTTGCCGCAGCAATTCGAGCCGACGGCGAACTCGCTGGTTTTGTGAAGGATCGCTACAGCAGTTGGGATTCGGGGATCGGCGCGGAGATTGAAGGCGGCAAGGCCGACTTCAAGTCGCTGGAAACGTACATGCTCAAGAAGGGCGAGGTCGCTCCAAATCAAAGTGGTCGACAAGAAATGCTCGAACACCTGATCAATCGCTACTTGTAGGCCGGAACCAGCAAACGCTGCCCGTGCCGGAACTTCGGTCGCTGGATCCTATTTCGAGTGTCGCCCGAAAGAGACTTCGTACTTAAAGCGTTTGCGCTGTTCCGGCAATGACTTGCGCGACCTTGTTCCGGCCTACGTGAATAATCCGGACTAGCGGAAATCGACGACGACCCCGGCGTCGTCGGTACTTTCCGTGGAACAAGTGTGCGAATTCGTCCGCCTGCCGCTTGTTTGTCGATCCGTGAAGCTGGATAATCATCCCGAGTGGATTCCGGGCCTAGCGGTTAACAAGCAGTCTGTTCGATCTGAGTTCGAAGGAGCAAGAAACATGCAAGCGAAGTTTTGTTTGAGTTGTGCGATCCTTGTTGCAATGCTGACGGTATCTGCAACAAACGGAGCGGAGTGGGGGCTGAAGAAGGGCAATGCGGATCTCAAATCGGCGGGCCCACTCGCATTTGGCCCTGATGGCATTTTATTGGTGGGCGACACCAAAGCCGCTACGGTAGTTGCGATCGACACGGGAGATGCCTCCGGCGAGTCGGCGAAAGTTAGCTATGACATCAAGGCCTTGAATGAAAAAGTTGCGGATGTGGTCGGAGTCGGCTCGCAAGATGTCACCATCAACGACGTGGTCGTGAATCCGGCCAGTGGCAACGTCTATATCTCGGCGAATGCCAACGGGAAAGCCTCGATTGTTCGCGTCGAGCAAACCGGCGCGCTAAGCCAAGTCAAGCTCGAAGGCATTGGTGTGGCCAAAGTGGCTTTGCCAAATGCGCCCGAAGACAAAGTCGTCGGCGAAGGACGTCGTCGCGGTAATGCTCGCGACGAGTCGATTACAGATTTGGCGTACAGCGATGGCAAGGTGTTGGTGTCTGGTGTGTCACCGAATCCTGACGGTGGACGTCCGTTGTCGACCGTGCGAGAGCTTGCGTTCCCGTTGACTTCAGCAGATACGGGCGTCAACGTCGAGATCTATCACGGTGCTCATGGCGGTCTGGAAAACTTTTCGACCGTGCGAACTTTCGTGCCATTCAACATCGATGGTAAGCCGAGTGTGCTCGCGGGTTTTACTTGCACGCCGCTGGTTCGTTTTGATGTATCGAGTTTGAAGTCCGAGAAGCCTGTTCGCGGTACCACGGTTGCCGAACTCGGAAATCGAAATCGCCCCTACGACATGATCGTCTACGAGAAAGGTGGCGAGAGCTGGTTGTTGATGGCGAACAGCGCCCGTGGTGTGATGAAGATTAGCACCAAAGATATTGGTCGTAGCGAAGGTATCACCTCTCCAGTGGGCGGAGGTGGCGTTGCAGGCCAGAAGTACGAGACGATCACCGAACTGGAAGGCGTCGTGCAACTCGATAGGCTGAACGACAATCATGCGATCATCGTTGTCCAGCGCGAAGGTGGCGCATTGGACTTGGCGACAATCGACTTGCCGTAGTCGGATTGAAGCCGAAGCTTGATTTCTCTCGACCCGGCGTTGCGATCTTGATCGCAACGCCGGGTTTTTGTGTTTACCGGCGGACCTTTCAGGATGCAGTGTGTCTTTTCCGATCGACGGATCTGCGGCGTGCGAACGCACTACCTTGACCATGTTTCTGGGCACAGATACGATGCTGCTTAATTGGCCGAAGGAAACGGCTGGTTTTTTTGTTGGAAAACTTTGTGACAAGATTCACAAAGTTTTTGACGGTCCGCGTTAATTGCATTCATCCTAAGAGGTTATGGAAAACCTTCTACTTCCACTTCTGCTCTTTGCCGCTTGTGCGACCCTGCTGTCCGTTGGGGTGCTGGGGCTGGGCAGCCTGCTGGGTCCCAAAAAGACTGGGCGAGTGAAAGAGATGCCTTATGAAAGCGGCATGGATCCGATACACGATGCTCGGCGCCGCTTCGATGTCCGTTTTCACCTCGTCGCGATTGCCTTTCTGTTGTTCGACGTCGAGTTGTTGTTTCTCTATCCTTGGGCGGTTGCTAACAAGAATCCGCAGGGTCTGAGGAGTATCGCTGAATCAACTCCTGGTTTCAGTTCCACGGTGGTGTTCGCTGAGGTTATGGTCTTCATCGCCTTGCTCACTGTCGGCCTTGCCTACGCTTGGCGGAAAGGTGTGTTCCGATGGCGATAGAGCTGCCTGAAAATGTGGTCATCAGTAAGCTGGATTCGTTAGGCAGTTGGTGTCGCAAGAACAGCCTGTGGCCAATGCCGTTCGCGACGGCTTGTTGCGGGATCGAGTTGATGGCGACCGGAGCAAGCCGCCACGACATGGCGCGATTTGGTGCTGAAGTATTTCGCTTCAGCCCGCGACAGTGTGACCTGATGATTGTCGCCGGGCGAGTTGTCATGAAGATGCTCCCGGTGTTGCAGCGTATTTGGCAGCAGATGCACGAGCCAAAATGGTGTATCTCGATGGGCGCCTGTGCCTCGACGGGTGGAGTTTTCGACACCTACTCGGTCGTGCAAGGTATCGATCGCTTCATTCCGGTCGATATGTATGTTCCAGGTTGCCCGCCCCGGCCTGAACAATTGATTCAGGCAATCATGGATTTACAAGACAAAATTCAGGCTGAAGGTACGATCGAGGGACGCGAATTTAATACCTTTGCCCGCCAGCAACGTAAGCGTGCGTTGATGGAGCTTCCAATCATTGGCAATCCCCCTGTCGTGCCTCACCGGCTGGGAGTGAATGGATGAGTTCGGCGTTGTCGAAAGTTGTGGAAGCGTTGCGAGGACGGTTTTCCGAGGTCTCGGATAGTAATTTTCGTGGACAGGTTCGGGTTGTCGTCAGGCGGTCGCAGTGTTTCGATGTCCTGAGTTACCTCAAGGGCGAATGCGGCTTTGACATGCTTGTTGATCTGACTTGTGTTGACTACTTGGGATTTCGCGAGGCTAAGGATCGATTTGGGTTGGTGTACTTGCTTGCGAGTACGAGGGAAGGTTCGCGTCTAACGGTTCGTGTGATGTTAAACGAACCTGATCTAACGGTCCCTTCGGTAGTGCCCCTGTGGGAAGGTGCGAACTGGATGGAGCGCGAGGTCTGGGATATGTTCGGGATTCGTTTTGAAGGGCATCCCGATTTGCGTCGTATTCTGCTGCCGGAGGAATTCGCGGCGCACCCGCTCCGCAAGGACTATCCGCTGCAAGGGCGCGGTGAACGGCACAATTTCCAAATGCTGACTCGAGGCGAGGCGTAACTTTCCTTTAAGCAAAGTATTGGCACGACACTAATGGCGACAGCAGCCTCACCAACTCGACCTGACTTTGCGAAGGACGCTCGCGAGGAGGATTATTTGTGGACGCTGAATTTCGGTCCGCAACATCCGGCCACGCATACGACGCTACGTATCGTGTTGAAGTTGGACGGCGAGCGTGTGGTCGACGCCATTCCTGATATCGGCTACTTGCATTCGGGTTTCGAAAAGATCGGCGAGCATCTGGATTACAACCAGTATGTGACGGTCACGGACCGAATGAACTACATTTCGCCCATGGCGAATAATGTTGCTTGGCACCACGCGGTGGAAACATTGCTTGGCATCGAGTTAACACCGCGTTGCAAATACATTCGAGTAATCATCGCCGAGTTGGCTCGTATCAGCGATCATTTGCTCAGCACCGGAGCAATGGGTCTTGATACCGGTGCTTTTACGTTCTTCTTGTACGCGTTCTATCAGCGAGAGAAGATCTACGACATTTTCGAGGCGTTGTGTGGCGCTCGCTTTACGAACAGCTACACACGCGTTGGCGGAGTCATGCATGACATCACGCCCTTGGTCGTTGAGAAGGTCCGAGCGTTTCTCAAGGACTTTCCGAAGACAATCGACGACATGGAAAGGCTGCTAAATCGCAATCGGATCTTCGTCGACCGGACGAAAGGTGTGGGTGTGCTTACAAGGGAAGAGGCGATAAATCGCAGTTGTACGGGGCCGATTGCTCGGGCAAGCGGCGTGACACGCGACGTTCGTAAAGACGACCCGTATCTTGGCTACGAGGACTTTGATTTTCAGGTCTGTTGCTCGACCGCTGGCGATTGCTTTGCCCGTTACTACGTCCGCATGGCAGAGATGCGAGAAAGTTTGAAGATCCTCGAACAGGCGATCGAGAATATCCCCGCCGGTCCTGCGAATATCGGAGTCGACGAGCGGACGACGTTGCCCACCAAGCAGCAGGTCTATCAAACGATCGAGGGTACGATCACGCATTTCGAGCTGGTGATGGCAAATCGCGGTTTCGAGGTGCCTTGCGAGGAAGTCTACGCCGCGACGGAAACCGGCAATGGCGAACTCGGGTTTTATATTGCTGGCGATGGCAGTGACGTCGCTTATCGAGCTCGATGTCGTCCTCCTTCGTTTATTCACTTTGCTGCGTTCCCGCATTTGATCCGCGGGCATACGCTGAGCGATATCGTAGCCGTGCTCGGGAGTCTCAATATCATCGCAGCGGAGCTTGATCGGTGAGCGTTGACGCAAATGGCCGATGATGAATGACCAATGACGAATAACGAACGCATACTGACAGACGAAATGGTTGCCGAGATCAAGGCGTTCTTTCCTCGCTACCCATCCAAGCAGGCCGTTACGTTGCCCGCGTTGCATGTCGTCAACGAACGCCTGCGTCACGTTCCTCTGCAGGCCGTTGTTGAAGTGGCCGAGTTGCTAGAGTTGAGCCCTGCTCAAGTTCAAGACACGCTGACTTTTTATGGCTTTTTCAAGCAAGATGAGCCTCACGGACGCGTTCGGGCTTGGGTTTGTCGCTCGATCAGTTGTCATCTTCGCGGCGCCGATGAGTTGCTCGAATATATGTGTCAGAAGGCTGGTGTTGAGCCCGGCGGCACGACTGCCGATGGAAAGCTGACACTAGAGTTTGGCGAATGCCTTGGCGCATGTGAGTATGCTCCATGCGTTTTGGCAAATGAGACGTTGCATAAGTGTGTAACCAACGAGCAAGCGGACGCATTCATTGATTCGTTAGAGTAAAAGGTGCTGGTGTGGCCGAATTTGAGCCAGTCTTATTAGCAAACATCTGCAAAGACGACAGTCACACGCTGCGCGCCTATGAATCGTGGGGCGGTTACACCGGTCTGAAGAAGGTCCTTGGCGGCATGTCCGCCGACGATGTAAAGGAACTTGTTAAGAGCAGCGGCCTTCGCGGTCGCGGCGGCGCGGGGTTTCCAACAGGTTTGAAATGGACTTTTCTGCCGAAGGATCATCCGGGCCCAATTTACTTCTGCTTGAATGCTGACGAGAGCGAACCGGGGACGTTCAATAATCGCATTTTGATGGAAGAAGACCCACATCAAGTGATTGAGGGCTTGATTATCAGCTGTTTCGCGACCGCAGCCTCGACGGCCTACTTCTACATGCGCTACGAGTACCCATTGGCGTGGAAGCGAGTTCAGGCAGCGGTCGACGAGTGCTATGCCGCAGGCTACCTCGGCCAGAATATTCTCGGCAGCGGCTATTCGCTCGACATCTATCTGCACCGCGGAGCCGCGGCGTATATCTGCGGCGAAGAGACTGGCTTGATCGAAAGTTTGGAAGGCCGGCGAGCGTGGCCTCGTATCAAGCCTCCGTTTCCCGCAGTGGAAGGCGCCTTTCGTAAGCCAACGGTTGTGAACAACGTCGAAACCGCTGCATGTGTCAAACAGATCGTCGACCGAGGAGCTGACTGGTTCCGATCGGTCGGCGTTCCACCCGATCCGAACAATCCTCGTGACCCTGGCAGCTACGGTCCCAAGCTATATTGTCTCAGCGGCCACATCGAAAAACCCGGTTGCTATGAAGCTCCCTTGGGTATCACAGTCAACGAGTTGATTGACAATTACGGTGGCGGGATCTGGAAAGGCCGCAAGGCGAAGGCTGCGATTCCCGGTGGCATCAGCATGGGACTGCTGACTGCGGACGAATTTGATTGTCCGCTCGATTTTGCCGGGCCGGGAAAGCATGGTTGCCTGGGACTTGGAACCGCGGCTGTCGTCGTCGTTGACGAAACGGTTTCGATGGTCGACTTTCTCCACAACAGCTGCCAATTCTTTGCACATGAGAGTTGCGGGCAATGCACGCCTTGCCGCGAAGGCACCTCTTGGGCCCTGAAGATGATGAACCGGATCAAGGGCGGCAAAGGTCGATTGAAGGATCTCGATCTTTTGCTGGAGATTAGCGACAACATCGGCATCATTCCTGGCACCACGATTTGCGGTCTGGCCGATGGTGCGGCGTGGCCTATGAAGAACGCGATTCGTAAGTTCCGTGGCGAATTTGAAGAGTACATCAGGAGAACGAATCCGGACGGTTATTTGGAGACTGATCCAGTGCCCGTTCTCGAAATTATTGGATCGCATTGATATTTCAGATTCATGTTTCTTGATTGCAGCACGCTGATCAAAAACCATGGGTCCTAGTTCTGAAATTCTTATGGCAACAGTATTAGTAGACGGACAAGAGGTTGAACTGGCTGACGGCGAACGCCTGAACGGCATTCAAGTCGCTGCTCGCGTTGGCGCGGATGTGCCGCACTACTGTTGGCATCCCGGGCTAACGGTCGTCGCCAGCTGTCGTATGTGTCTGGTCGAAACAGGTCGCCGTGATCCTGCTACCGGCGCGATTACCATGCTGCCCAAGCTGGTGCCTGGTTGTCAGACGCCGGCCACCGACGGTACGGTCTTTGTGACGAAGAGCGAAAAGATAACAGCCGCTCGTGCAATGGTAGAAGAAGATCTTTTGATCCGACATCCGATCGATTGTCCCATTTGCGACAAGGCGGGCGAGTGTTCGTTGCAAGACTATCACTTCGAGCATGGTCGCGAAGAACGCCGCGCAGATTTAAAACCCTTCACGAGTCGGCGACGCGAACTCGGCGACACTGTCACGTTATTCGTCGACCGTTGCGTAATGTGTACTCGTTGTGTTCGATTCACTCGCGAGATCAGCGGCGATGCTGAATTGATGGTCGTGAACCGCGGTGCTCACGAAGAGATCGATGTCTTCCCGGGCTTCCCGCTCGATAACAAGATGTCGGGCAATGTCGTTGATCTCTGCCCCGTTGGCGCGTTAGGAGATCGAGACTTCTTGTACAAACAACGTGTTTGGTTCATGAAGAGCCATGACAATGTATGCGCCGGTTGCTCGACGGGTTGCTCCATCAAAGTCGAAGAAAATCAAGACAAAGTCTACCGGTTGAAGCCTCGCGAGAATCCGCACGTGAACCAGTGGTGGATGTGTGACGAGGGCCGATACGGTTGGAAACATGTGCACGATCCCACGCGAGTAACTATGCCGCGGCGAGCAGGCAAAGAGGGCTACGAGGATGTCGAATGGTCCGCGCTGCCCAGCGAACTTCACGCGAAGCTGTCTAAGGGCAGTCGCATCGCCGCCGTGCTTTCGCCGCATCTGACTGTTGAAGAAGCCTATCAGTTGGCCAAATATGTCCGTGGCATCGACCAACAAGCGGTCTTGGTGCGTGGGCACGTCCCGATCGAGGGAGAGGACGAAACATTTGCACGTGGCTTCGCGATCCGTGCCGAAAAGTGCCCCAACCGTCGCGGAGTCGAAGAGGTCATTGTTGGAATCGCAAAAGAACTAGTGACCTGGGAAGATTTCCTTGGTCAATTAGCTGGCGATTCGTTCGACGCCGTCTGGGTAACGGGCGGCTACAAGTCGAGTTGGAACGATGAAGCGGTTGCCCAAAAGCTATCTGCGGTGCCGCTGCTCGTCGTTCAAGACTCCTTTGCGTCACCGTTATGGAATGTTGCGACTTATCAGCTGCCCTCGGCAACTTTCGCCGAACGAGATGGCTCGTATGTCAATCACGCCGATCGGCTGCAATCGTTCAAGTGGGCGGTGCGCCCGCCCGCGGGCGTCACGACCGAGGGACAGCTTTACTGGCGTCTGTTGAGCTCGCAGGGGCTGTATAACTCGCGCAAGGTTCTCGACGAAGTGACCCGCGAGTTGTTGTACTTTAGCGCCGCGTCGGGAGTTGAATGCGCACACGGGATTGATCTAAAGGTCAATCAACTCGCCGCGACGTAAGACAGGTCGTAGGAAGCCTCGACATTAGCAATGATTGAAACACTGGTAAAAATCGCGATCGTCATCGGCGGCCTCATGACAGCGGCAGCTTATTTCGTGCTGCTCGAACGTCGTATGGCCGCATGGGTTCAGGATCGCGTGGGGCCAAATCGTGTAGGGGCACCGTTGAGCCAAATTAACAAAGGTTGGAAGGACCTGCGGCTGTTTGGGTTGGGCCAACCCGCAGCGGATGGCGTCAAATTCATTTTGAAAGAAGAGTACACGCCAGCTCACGTTGATAAGCGGTTGTACGTTTTAGCGCCGATTTCGATTCTGGTCGCCGCACTCGCGACATTCGCAGTTATTCCATTTGGCAGCGTCCTGCCGCCCGGCCTGCTCGGGGACGAGCCGATTGAGATGGTCATCGCGCCCGGTGCTGGCGTCGGCATGTTGGTTGTGTTCGCTCTGTCGAGTATTGCTGTCTATGGTGTGATCCTTGGCGGTTGGGCAAGTAACAACAAATACAGTTTCCTGGGTGCTTTGCGTTCTAGCGCCCAGTTGATCGCGTATGAGTTGCCGCTCGGACTGGGAATACTCGGTGTAATACTGGTGACAGGTTCGCTGGACCTCGACAAGATCATCTATGCACAGGCCGAAACAGGCTGGTGGTTTGCATTTACTCAGCCGCTAGGATTCTTCGTGTTTTTTGTCGCTGCATTTGCCGAGGCGGCGCGACTGCCTTTTGATCTTCCAGAATGTGAGCAGGAACTCATCGGCGGCTATCACACCGAGTATGCGGGCATCAAGTTGCTTTTGTTTCTCGTGGCGGAATTTCTGCACATGATCGCGGCTTCGTTCCTGATCGTGATGTTGTTCTTTGGTGGATGGCACTTTTGGTGGCTCACGGGGGCCGACGCAAATCCCGGTTGGGTTCAAGCAATTCTTCGAGTTGCGGTGTTGATGACCAAGATATTCCTGGTGATTCTGTTCTTCATGCTTGTTCGCTGGAGTTGGCCACGATTTCGCTTCGATCAGCTGATGGCGTTTGCGTGGAAGGTGATGTTGCCGCTGGGGTTAATCAACTTTGTTGCGGTGGCGGCCATTGATCAGTTCAAAACGATTTCGGGCAATACATCGCCGGGGATGGAATTGCTTTGTGCGGGTGTTGCTTGGGGAATTTGCATTGTTGCTTGGGTTGGGATCTCGTTTGCCGGGCCACTGATCGCCGATAATCGCCCGCGACAGGACCTCAATCCGTTTGACGTTGATTCGCAGATATAAGAAGTAGTGCAAACTTATGAATGCCGACGATCCAGACATCAAATGGGTGGAAGAGCCGAAGCTGGGCTTGAGCGGCAAAATGTACGCGCCGATGTTCGTACAAGGTCTGGCAACGACGTTCAAGCACTTGAAAGGCTCTCTGCAAGGGAAAGCCGTCACGGTCAGCTACCCTGATCAAGAGCCGCAGATTGACAATCCGCTGATCTATCGCGGCGTACACCGGTTGAACAAGGATTCCAAGGGACGCGTCAAGTGTGTTGCTTGCTTCCTGTGCGCGACCGCATGTCCGGCCCACTGTATTGACATCATTGGCATCGAAAGCCCTTGGGAAGACAGGGAAAAGTATCCGGAAAGCTTCACCATTGACGAGTTGCGTTGTATTTATTGCGGCATGTGCGAAGAGGCATGTCCTGTCGACGCCATTGAACTTACGAGCCTTTACAATTTGACGGGTCGCAGTCGCGAAGAAATGATCTTCGACAAAGAGAAACTCCTTAGCGTCTACGATGCGACAAAAGATAACGAACCGATGAAGTCGGGATCTCTGGGAGGGACGGTGTGATTATGACGCCCCTTCTCTTGGCTCACGCTGCAATCCCATTTGGTTCTCCGATGTGCTGGGGGATCGGTCTGGGCGCCGTCGGGCTCGCGTTCCGGTTGGCCCCGCAAGCAGCCTGGCAAAGGTTAGGTTTGATTGCCGGTCTGATTGGAATTGCATTGATCGGCTTCGCCTTGCCACCCTTGGGAGCTGCCTTGCCCCAAGCGTTGTTTTGGTTGATGGCCGCGCTGGCTGTCTTGGCGTCAGGATCTGCCGTTACCTCGCGCAGCCCAGTTTACGCTGCTATTTGGTTCGCGGTCTCATTGTTGGGAACCGCGGGGTTGTTTCTGTTGCAAGGGGCACAATTTCTCGGCATCGCAACGATTGTTGTCTATGCCGGGGCCATTGTTGTGACATTCTTGTTTGTGTTGATGCTGGCTCAACCCGAAGGCCACTCTCCGTATGATCGGATCAGTTGGGCGGGCTTTGCGATTCCCGTTTCCGCGATTGGTGTTGCGCTCGTCATAGGGACGCTGGTTGGTTCATTCCCCGAGTTCGCACCGGTGGAACCTCCCGTCGATATCCTGCATGACGAACACGTCGCGCGACTGGGTGGTGAACTATTTGCTCGCCATCTCGTTTCGGTCGAAGTCGTCGGAACGATCTTGTTGGTAGCGTTGGTCGGAGCCATTGCAATCGTGATTCAAGGTAATCCGCGACGGAAACCGTCGGCGCCGGGAAGCGAGGCGGATCAGTGAACGAAGCTGCTCTCTTACAAAACTATTTGGTCGTTGGCGGGCTACTCTTTGGCATTGGCCTGCTGGGCTTCATCGTCCGCCGGAATATGATCGTCATGTTCCTCTGTGCTGAAATGATGCTACAGGGAGTTTCAGTTAGCGCGATCGCGTTCGGACGATACCACAACGATTGGGGCGGTCAAATGCTCGTGATCTTTATCATCGCTGTTGCGGCTGCTGAAGCCGGGATTGCGTTGGCGTTGATCTTGATGCTCTATCACAAGAGCGGGACGCTGGATATGGCCTTTTGGCAGGATATGCGTGAGGAGGGGCAGCCGGCGTTTGTCGACCGAGGCGTTCCGGAAGAGCGAGACGAGGGTCGCGTTTGGCCGAAGTTGACTCCGGCGGGCGTCGAGCCCGAAGTCGATCGGGAAGAACAGATGCATCGGAGCACCGTCTGAGCATGGAAGACTCTTTGAGTAGATTACTGATTCTGATCCCGGCCTTTCCTCTAGCTGCCGCGGTTATCATTGCACTCACGGGCGCCAAGCTTTTGAAGCGGTGGAGCCATGTGCCAGTCATCGTAGCGCTCGCCGCATCATTCATTTGCAGCTTGGGTTTGTTGAACGAAGTGAGGCGACGTTCCAGCCTCGACGATTCGGCAACTTCGGCGATCGCTCAAGCGGGATTTGAGCACATCGTCAACTTATGGACGTGGGCGGATGTGAGTGAAGCCTATCACTTGGATCGACCCGCTTATGGAAGTTCCAAATTCTCGCTCCCAGAAAAGGGTCCTCGCGATTTTCGCATCGATATCACACTCCGAGCCGACGCTTTGACAGCGATCATGCTGTCGATGGTGACTTTCATTTCGACCTTGGTAGCGATCTTCGGTGCTGGCTACATGCACGGTGATCGCAGTTATTGGCGTTTCTTTGCCTACATAGGCTTGTTTGTATTTTCGATGACTATGCTGGTCTCGGTCAGCAACTTCATTTTGCTATTCGTGTTTTGGGAAGCGGTTGGCGTTTGTAGCTATTTGCTGATTGGCTTCTGGTACGAGAAGCCTGAGGCGGCGGCGGCGGGCAAAAAGGCTTTTCTCGTTAACCGCGTTGGTGACTTTGGCTTTGCCCTGGCATTGTTCCTGATTTGGACGAACTACGGTACCCTCAACTTTCACGATACGCGAGCCGACGGCGAAACGGATCAGATTCTCATCGACCAAGCGGTGGAAACGCAGTTGGCGAGCGATGCCCCGGCCGACAACGCTTCGCTCGTCGCGAGAGGAGTGGTGGGGCGATGGCGAGTGGCCGCGAATGATTACGCAACCGGTGGTGTTGCTTTGGCGATCTGTTTGTTGCTGTTGCTCGGGGCGTGTGGCAAGAGTGCTCAATTTCCACTGCACGTCTGGTTGCCCGACGCGATGGAGGGCCCGACTCCAGTCAGCGCGTTGATCCACGCGGCGACGATGGTCACCGCCGGTGTCTATATGGTCACGCGGTGTACTCCGTTGTTTATGGCCTCGCCCGAAGCACAGTTGACCGTGGCGTGCGTGGGTGGTTTCACGGCACTGTTGGCCGGATTGATCGCCATGACGCAGTTCGACTTAAAACGTGTATTGGCATATTCGACCGTTAGCCAACTTGGGTATATGTTTCTGTCGCTAGGAACCGGCACCGTCGTCGGAATCTCAGCCGGTATGTTTCACCTGTTCACCCATGCGTTCTTCAAGGCGTTGCTGTTCCTTGGCGCGGGCAGCGTCATGCATGCGATGGGGAATGTAATCGATATGCGTCGGTTCGGCGGCCTGCGGAGGCTGATGCCAACGACTCATGCCACCTTTTTGGTTGGATGCCTGGCGCTGGCAGGCTTTCCACTTCTGTCGGGCTTTTTCAGCAAAGATTCGATCGTTGCCGCAGTGCATGAACGCGTTCACACAATCGAGCATGAACTCGAACATCGCGGCAGCCATGGCGAGTCCCATGCGGTAGATAGTGTCACCAGCCACGACGAACGCGGGCCGGCGCCCGACGCAGCCGCTTCGGTCCTTTCATCTTGGAGCCACGACCAGTTACACCGCTTCGCGATGGTATATCAGTGGCTGTATTACTCGGCGATGTTCACGGCTTTTTTGACGGCCTTTTATACCTTTCGCGCTTTTTACATGACGTTTTACGGAAAAGAAGTCATCCCACACGAGGCCGGCCACCACGCGCACGAATCGCCTCCGATGATGGCTTGGCCGCTGATTGTACTCGCCGTTTGTGCGTTCCTTGTCGGCGGTGCGTTGGATCGAACTTGGCTGAGTGGTCCAAACGCTTTTGGCGAGTTTTTGCTGAAAACGCCTTCATTGGCCGATGGAGCAGTTGCTGCGACTCGCGTGCCATTCGAGTTTCATCTCGATGTTGCGGGAACCAGCGGTGCAATCGCGATTTTGGCAATCTTACTCGCCACCTATTTGTATTTAGGCCATCAGCGTGAGATTGAGTGGATTCGCCGATTGATGGACTTCGAGCAATGTGAGAAGTGGTTCGATGTCGAATCTGTGTCGCGGTGGAAAGACGTTTCGTGGGTAAAGCGAATTCATGCTGTGGCCGGTTCAGTTGGACTGGGTTGGTTAACTGCGGCCATCGGAAATGTCGTCTTGTTGATCGCGTTGGTTGCGGCCACACCGTTTATGCTTGGACATTTCATCTCGCCCTACAAACTGTCGCTCGGCAAGTTCTTCGTTGACGAGTTCTACCAGCTTGTGATCGTGCTGCCGCTTCGCGGATTTGCCGCGGTGTGCTACACGGTCGACCGCTGGATTGTTGATGGGGTTGTGAATTCAGTGGGACGCATTCCGCTGGCCATTGGTGGGCTGATGAGGTCGCTTCAAATGGGGTTGGTCCAGTTTTACGCCTTGGCGATGGTGCTGGGAGTGTTCGTGTTTCTCGTGGCCCGCGTCGTATTAGCGGCAGACTGAAAAACGGCGAAAGCTGAAAAGATAAGAATGAACGAAAATCTATTACTCCTAGTCACGATTTTTCTGCCGCTGGCGGGTGCATTGCTAATGTGGCAAGTCGGACGTTTCGGCGTGCGTGCTGCCAGGTCCTTTGCTCTTCTCGTGACACTGGCGACATGCGGCTTGGCATTCGTAGTTGTTGCGGGCTTTCCGGGCGGGAGCGGAGTCTATGCGGATACGAATTGGGCGTGGGTTGGGGGGCAGGGCGAGTCACTCCTGGACATTCGATTTAGTGTCGGACTTGATGGCCTGGGTGTTTGGATGTTCGGCTTGTCAGCGCTGCTGATGGTGACTTCCGTGCTGGTGAGCTGGGAAGCCATCCGCGAGCGAACCGGGCTGTTTTATGGGATGTTGTTGCTGCTGGAATTCGGATGTCTCGGTGTATTCGCCGCTCGTGACATCATGCTGTTCTATGTGTTTTTTGAGTTCACTCTGATTCCACTTTTTTTCCTCATTGGCATTTGGGGTAGCGAGGACCGACGTTACGCCGCGATTAAGTTCTTCCTGTTCACGCTGGCAGGCAGCGTGCTTACGTTCCTGGGATTGATCGCGATCGTACTGTGGGATTACTACCACGCGGGCACAGGAGTGCTACGGTTTTCGATTTCGGATTTGGTCGCTTCGATGCAGGTGCATCCAATCCAGCCCGTGTCATGGCAATTGTTGATCTTCGTGGCGCTGTTTGCGGGTTTCGCGATCAAAGTCCCGCTGTTCCCCGTTCACACGTGGCTTCCGTTGGCGCATGTGCAAGCGCCGACCGCTGGCTCGGTGATTTTGGCTGGTATTCTGCTGAAAATCGGGACTTATGGATTCGTTCGATTTAGCATACCGATGCTTCCGGACGCCGCGGCAATTGCAATGCCGTGGGTGCTGTGGATGGCGGTGTTAGGCATCGTTTACGGCGCGCTCGTTGCACTGGCGCAGACGGATATCAAACGACTGATTGCGTATTCGAGTGTCAGTCACCTCGGCTTCTGTATGTTGGGGTTGTTTGCCTTTAACCCGTTGGGACTGCAAGGTGGTACTTTGCAGATGGTGAATCACGGCCTTTCAACAGGTGGGTTGTTCGCCGTCGTTGGTATGCTGTACGAGCGTTATCACACTCGCGAGATCAGTGATTTGGGCGGACTTGCGAAGCGAGTGCCTTGGCTAGCGTTCTTTATGTTGTTGTTTACATTCTCCAGTATCGGACTTCCCGGTCTGAATGGCTTCGTCGGTGAAGTCATGGTGTTGATTGGCATGTTCCAGCGAGCATGGACCGCGACACCCCTAGCCCTTCAGACGTCCTTACGCGTCGTTTCAGTTCTCGCCGTGTCGGGCGTTGTCCTTGGCGCTTGGTATATGCTTTGGCTTGTCCAACGTGTGTTTTTTGGACCGCTCAAGGAACCAAATCACCACACAGGGCCCGCGCAGGATGACGAGCACGTGGTCCAAGATATGTGCTGGCGCGAGTTCGTTGCCCTCGCCCCGTTGGCCATATTTATCGTGTGGATTGGTCTTCAACCCTCACTGTTTTTGAGTCGCACCGAACCGACGCTCACTCAAGTTGAAGCCGCGGTCGAGAAGTCGCTAACGTCGCCAGTTGCTGGTATTGATTCAACCAACAGGGAGCCTCAAACCTTGAGCCAAGCCCCACCGACCAAGGAGCAGCCATCTCGTGTACGTTGATCTTGAAACGATCAAGCTGTTGTGGCCGGAATTGATCCTGGTGCTATTGGCTTCATGGATCTACATCGGTGGCACGGTCCAGCAGAGTCGGCTGTGGTGGACATTGTTTTCACTGGCAGGATATGTGGTTGCAGGATATGCCGTGTTTTCCGGTGAAGCCAGACTCTGGTATGGCGGGGAAGCCGGTAACGCGTACGTTGGGAGCGGCCCGTTAGCCGTGGACTATCTCGGTCATATTGCAAGATTATTTGCTGTGGGCATTGGCTTTTTGTTTGCCCTGGTCGTATCCGCGTCTGCTCGTCGAGAGTTAGCAAGCGAGTTGCTCGCGACCTTAATGTTGTTGGTTGCCGGATTGATGTTAGTGGCGCGAGCGAACGACCTTGTCTTTTTATTTGTCAGCTTAGAGCTTGTCTCGATCCCAACCTACGTGTTGCTCTATGTTGGCCGCCGCGATCGTGCGACGTCTGAGGCGGCGGTAAAGTACTTCTTCTTAAGCATTCTGTCGTCGGGCATGCTGTTGTATGGCATGACGATGCTGTACGGCATCGCCGGGACAACTACGATCTCCGGTTCTGGCGAAAGCATCCGAGCGGCAATGCTGAGCGGAAGTCCGCTCGTCGGTTTGGCACCGATCGCGCTGATTCTGATTCTATCCGGACTTGGTTTCAAGATGACGGCTGTCCCGTTCCACTTCTATGCTCCGGACGTGTATCAAGGAGCTACCAACGCAAATGCCGGTTTGTTGGCCGTCGCGCCAAAGATCGCAGGAGTTATCGCATTGATACGGCTGGTTGTCGTCGCAATGCCCAGCGTGTCTGAATATGCCTGGCAGCTGACAATTGTGTTGGCAGTTCTTACGATGACCCTTGGAAACGTGTGTGCGTTGTGGCAGCAGAATATCCGCCGCATGATGGCTTATTCATCGATCGCGCACGCTGGTTACATGCTGATCGGCATATCCGTCGCATTAGGGTCCAGCGGCTCGTACGGTGGCGTTTCCGCGACCTTGTTTTATCTAATCGTCTATGGCTTTGCATCGCTTGGAACTTTTGCGGCTCTGGTTTCGATTAGCAGCGAAGAACGCGAGATCAGCAGCCTCGAAGAACTTGCAGGGCTCGGAAAATCGCGTCCGGTTGTCGCAGCGGCGATTGCTGTCTGCATGTTTTCTTTAGCAGGCATTCCGCCGTTGGCCGGTTTTTGGGGCAAACTTACACTTTTCTCCAGCTCGATTCGTTTGGCCATCGATCCCGCCAACAAATCGTTGATGCTGTGGTTCGTACTTCTCGCTGTTGGCGGTGCGGTCAACGCGGCCATTGCTGCGGCATACTACCTCCGAGTCGTCTCGGTAATGTATTTTCAGACGTCCAGAGTCGAGATTAAGATGCGCGGTCGTAATTCCGCTTCGTTAGCGATGGGATTTGCGGCGCTCGCCGTGATTGCGGTTGGGGCTTTGCCGCGTTCGATCATTTCGGAGACAGAGAGGGCTGAAGCGGTTTCTGCTCAACCAGCTCTGGCGATTCAGCAGGGTTCCGGTCGCGAAGCGATTGCACTGAGTGGCCTCGAACGGCCTCCGTTTCAAGATTGAATCTGTCGCCGCCCCAGGCTGCCCCCCTCCTAAGACGGCGACGTTGATTCAAGTGCAACCTGTTGAAACTTTAGGTTGTGATTTCCATCCAGCGATGGAATCTCGGTTTGCCGGGGCGCGTCGCTAGGTTTTTGTGAGTGTATAATTCCCAGTCTTGTCGATTGGAATGGTCCTATCGGTTGTTAGGGAGTCTGGCATGGCCCGAGAACGAGCAGTCGCGAATCAGCTTGCGAGGCTTCTCGGTGCATCGAATCTTCCCATCTACGCTGTGGATGATCGGCGTCGAGTTGTGTATTGCAATGGGGCCTGTGCCGCGTGGCTGGGTGCTTCCGCTGACGAGCTAATCGGCCGACGTTGCGACTACGCGGCGGCTGACAGCGGTGACCGTTTAACCGATCTCGCGGCGCGACTGTGCCCCCCTCCCGAGGCCTTTGTCGGACAGGTACCAATCGGCAGTTTTCGAATCGTGGGGCCTTCTTCGAGACCTGAGGCTCGTTCCGCAGAGTACCTCAGTTTGATCTCAGAGGCGGGTGAAACGGTTGGCGTGCTGGTCACAATGGTCGAAAGACATGCGGTCGATCACGTGCAGTCTGATGTGGGATCAGACGGACAGCTGCATTTGCGGCTGCAATCGCTCGTCAACTCCTTGCGGATGCCGTACCGCTTGGAGCGACTCGTGGGCGAAAGTTCTGCGATCCAGCTTGTCCGTGAGCAAGTACGCATTGCGATCGAAGTTTCTGCGAACGTCCAGGTAGTTGGACCGCCAGGTAGCGGTCGTGAGCACATCGGACGCACGATTCATGCAGGCGAACGGCCTGCCGATGCCGGGCCCTTAATGCCGCTCGAGTGTGCCTTGCTCGACGGTGAACTGTTGCAGGCCACAGTGGTCGCGTTCTTGCATCGTGCAACCGAAGCCAGCGTGGCCTATCCGGCGACACTACTTTTACTGAACTGCCACAAGTTGAACGCCGAGGCCCAAGCCGAACTGCTGGCGTTTTTCCGCGTCCCAACATTTCGCTTGCGAACAATCGCCACCGTGCGACGGCCGTTGCTTGAATTGGCGGAAGAGGGAGCTTTCTTGCGTGATCTGGCTTTTCGGTTGAGTACGATGACGATCGAAATACCGCCGCTGAGCCAGCGTCGTGAGGATCTGCCACTCTTGTGTCAGGCTTTCCTAGAAGATTTTAACGCTCGCGGCGGGAAACAACTGAGCGGATTTACCTCCAGCGTCTTGGATCATCTATGTTCGTTGCCCTGGAACGGTGATGTCGGAGAACTCGAAGGGGTGATCCGCGACATGTGTGAGCGAACCGAAGGTCTGCTGGTGACCGACGCCGATTTGGCGAGGCGAGTAAAGCTTGTAACGTCTGCCATGCGACACCCGATGCAGGCGAACGAATTGATCAAGCTCGACGATTTTCTGGCGGAGGTCGAAATAGAGTTGCTGCAGCGAGCATTACAGGTGGCAAAGGGTAACAAGGCGGAGGCAGCCCGGTTGCTCGGAATCAGCCGCGCCCGCGTAATACGTCGCACCTCGCAACTGGGATTGGAATAGCTGGATCTGGTATCGCGCCGCGGCGCGCAGGTGGCTTGCCAGTCCAAGTAACGCCCCCTAGGATGGCCTTTTTGGCCTGGCAAAACTTAGCAGGTATATGATCACCAATCGAATCATCGTTACTGAGAGTTCCGGTCGATGGGCGATTGCGTTGCGATCAATTCTGGGGAACTCAGGTGTTGCTGTGATTGAAGTTGGTACCCTTGCGAAGGCCTTCGCGTTTCTTCGCGAGGACTCAAGGTCGCTGTTGGCTTTCGAGGCATCACACGCACTTGCGGAAGAGGGACTTCGTCTTTTGGTCAGTAGCCGGCGAGAACCTGGTCGGCGAACTATCGTGCTGTTGGACGATGCGACCGCCGATTCCGAATCGCTTTGGTATGAATCGGGAGCCGTTTCTGTTGTTTCGTCGCCACGGCATCTAGCCTCGATAGCAGGCTTAGTTCAACGACATTTTGAGACGCACGAGAGCGAGCAGCTGTCATTCCGTGAAGCTGTCTGGAAGCGGATGCCTTGGCATGCTCTGGGATCGAAATCATGATTCTTGTTTGGGAGAGATGATTATGGCCAATGGCCAGCTTGATATGACTACCGTCGAAGCCGCTTTGAAGGACTTTCAAGATCCCGAAACCGGTCGCAGTGCCCTTCAACTAGATCAGATTCGGGACATTCAGCTCTCGGGAACTCAACTTTCGTTAACGCTAGGTCTGACGACTTGGTCAGCCCCCATCTGGCAAGATACGGAAACGCGGCTGAAGCAACAATTGCAAGCAATGTTTCCGCAGTTGACCGATGTGAAAGTCGATCGTGTCATTCAAGACCGGGCACCTCATCCCTTAGGCGAGATTGGTGTGCGAGTGAAGAGTGTGATCGCCGTAGGTTCCGGTAAAGGTGGAGTCGGCAAGAGTACGATGTCGGCAAGCATCGCGGTCGGCTTAAAACGCGCGGGCGCGAAGGTTGGATTGATGGATGCCGATGTGTATGGCCCCAGCATCCCACACTTGTTTGGAGTGTCGGAGCGACCACAGGTTGTGGACAACAAAATCCAGCCCGTGGAAGTGGAGGGAATGCCGCTGATGTCGATGGGCTTCATGGTTCCTCCCGGTGAAGCCGTGGTCTGGCGCGGACCAATGCTTCATGGAGCTATCACGCAGTTCCTTCGTGATACGCGCTGGGGCGATCTGGATTATTTAATCATCGATATGCCTCCGGGAACCGGCGACATTGCTCTCACGTTATCGCAGTTGTTGCCGTTGACCGGAGCCGTGGTTGTTTGCACTCCGCAAGAAGTCGCATTGTTGGATGCCGTGAAAGCGATCGCGATGTTTCGCAAGGTAAACATCACGGTCCTCGGTATGGTCGAGAATATGAGCGGGTTTTTGTGTCCGGATTGTGGCAAGCGATACGACATCTTCGGACGCGGCGGTGCGCGCGACAAAGCGATGGAACTCGAAGTGCCATTCTTGGGCGAAGTGCCGATCAACATGTCGATTCGCGAGTTGGGAGATGCCGGCAAGACGACCGCCAGCTTCGATGATCCGGCTCTTGCCCCCGTCTTCGATGCGGTCTGTCACCGACTGGTCAGCAACCTCGCAAATTCTGCCGCAGTGGCTCCCCCGCTGCCTCAATTGCCGGTGCTGTAGGCGGCGCGTAGGTTATTGCCTTGCTTAGGGTTACGGACAGCGACACGTCGACGAACTGACCCGTATGCGCAAAACTAGAGCCGCCGAAATTCGGCGGCTCTTTCTTGTTGTAATCCAGGGGAGTCGCCGCTAAGGACGACTGTCGCGAAGACAGAAGTTACTTCTTCTTCTTCTTGGCTGCTGCCTTCTTGGCGGGAGCCTTCTTGGCTGCTGCCTTCTTTGGTGCTGCCTTCTTCTTTGGTGCAGCTTTCTTTGCAGCTTTCTTCTTGGCCACTGTACGTCCTCCGTAAAAAAGGGATTGGGGCGAGTTCCATCTCGCAGGCTTCCAAGTTGCCTTTAAGCCGACGAGTCATCCCCAACGACAAAACGAAAACCACCTTTCAAACATTCGACATTTACTCCATCCAATGAAGTCAAACGATCGAAATGATTAGTGGTTACCAAACGCATAAGGGTAGTTGTACGAATAGTCTAAATTTATGCAACACGTTTTTAACGAATTTTCAAAAAATATTTTCGACTATCACATCGGTTAACAGCGAACTTGCATGAACGATGCGCGACAACATTTACTGTTGTCGGTTGTTGTCAGCATACACTCCTCGACAACTCAATGAACTTACTTCGTGACCGTCGGCGCCGACACAACATCACGTCGCAATCATCGTCTAATAAAGTGACACGAGTGATCCATCTGGCAAACGCCGCGCGGGTTGTTCGTGATGTTGTTCTCTTCCAAACATGTGTCGTGTTTGCGGACGAATACGACGCAGGCTCACCCATCGTACCCAAGAGTGGCGAGCGTGCTCGGCATCTTGATGTGGATTCCAAGGTTGAAGAATCTGCTTCCAAGCTTCTGGTTGGTGTGTTCTTCGGATGTGGATCGGATCGATTCCGTACCACTGGGCAGCAGGCTCGACTAGCTGCGCATGGTGTCTTCGAGCGAGCTCGGTCAAGTTTATGCTCAACTCTCTGGCCGTTGCCAAAGCGTGGTTCAAAGTCAGCCGGGATTTTGGGAACAGGATTGTTCGCATCGCCAGAAAGCGAAATTCGCACAGTTGTTCGATGCTGGCGAGCGGCAATTGCGTGATGATGATCCGTTGTGAATGTTGAGTTAGCTGAATCAAGCAGCGTTCAACCCACCGCGTGATTTGCTCGGCTGAAGCCCCATAAAGAATGTCGTTGCCAATATCGGTTAAGAGTGCCGCCGTTGGCATCGGCGAACGTACAGCGACTGCTTCCCACAGCCCGGATTGGAGAATTCCAGGCAGTGTGCGCCCAAAGACGCGACTCGACATGCCGTAAGAACGACCGTGCCCGGTTGCGGCGATGATATCCAGCGGACCGCCCCAGGCATTTCGTGCCGAGTCAACGACAATCGAGAGGCCGCGCGCGATGTTGCTCGCGCCCAGCAAAACGACTCGGCGTTGGGGCAAGTTGCCCTCGGATGGATCGTTTGTCATCTCACCACGGTCCGAATCCACCACCGCGTCCGGAATAAGCTTGTAGGATTTGGAAGCTCGAAAATGCCAGCATTCCGAACATAATCGCGGCCATCGTTTGTTCCCTAGTCAAGCAATAAACCGCGACGGCGGCGCCGGTAATAACCGACAGGAGCAGAGAGTTTTTGATTCCATCGCGAGCGGCATACAGGGTGAATAACTCACGCGAAATCTGACCGCCGTCGAGCGGATATACGGGCAACAAATTCATGAGCGCCCAAAACACGTTGACGAATAGCAAGGCATCGACCGCGGCCAACAGGGGGGCCGAGCCAATAAATCGACCCTCCCGCAAGCCAAGTGGTTCATCAATCAACTCAATGCCGGTCCACACCGCATAGCCTTGTCCTTTGGCCAACAGGATGATGAACGCAGCGAGCACTAGTTCGATGCCAGGTCCTGCAGCCGAGATTGCGATCTGTTCCTGCGGCGTGCGATGGCGACCAAGCCCAGAAAACGAGCTCGCTGAATCTTCGATAGCTAGTCCGCCGAAATGGTATAGCACAATCCGAGCGTCGCGACCGTAATGCCGAATTACAAAGGCATGTCCCAATTCATGGAGCAAGATCGAGAAGAACATGACCGCAATCCAGATCAACAGTAACGGACCCTGGCCTGGGTTCGAATCTTGGAAATCCGGACTACGATGGAAAATATCATCCCACATGATCGCCCAATTCCATCCGAGGATGGCACCTGCGAGCCAAAAGAAAGGGCTCACACGAATGTCAAATCCAAAGAGCTGAAAATGGAAGTCGTACGGGGTTCGTTGTGGTTCAGCTAACATCACGGCGTCGACTCCGGGAGCTTCGCAGAGGTGCGGGGGCGATTAGGTTTGACCAAAATGCATCGTATCAAATCGATACCGACTCGACTTCGCCCTACCGCGGTAATCGCTTTCGCGGACTCGATGCACCGGATGCAAAGTGCGGTGCGGCGATCGTTGGTTTGTTGCCAATCAGTGTGGCGAGTATATACTCCGCAGCACGTGTCGATGCGCCGGGGCGTCCGTGTTGCTCGGCAAGATCTTTGAGTATCGTCACGCGAGATTCCAACTTCTCGCGATCAGTGAGCCATTCCGTGATATGGCCCGCGATCCGTTTGGACTCGTCGCCGCACGTCACATATTCGGGGAAGGGAATCTGATCTGCGCCTGGCGCATTGGGATCGTAGGGCGTAATGTGTTTCGGAAAAAGGTCATCCGCGGCCAATAAATTGACGAGCGTAATGTATTTGACGGTCCGGAAACGCTTTTGGACAAAGTACGCCAGGCCGCTTACCCAGTACAGAATGACAGTCGGCTTGTGATGATGCAGCAGTTCGAGTGAGACGGATCCGGAGCACGCCATACAGCACGTGGCCAGATGGATCAGTTCGGGCGTCTTGCCGATATGAATTTCGACGGGAAGCGAGCGGTTGGCGACGATCTGTCGAGCCAGTTTCGCTTGCTTCTCGTTGAACGAAGCGATTGCAAAGCGAGTGTTAGGACAATTCTGATGTACCAATTCAGCAGCTTTGATAAACCAACGTAGGTTGCTTGTCACTTCTTGAGTGCGGCTGCCAGGTAGGATGGTGACGAGTCGATTCGGTTGCTTTGCTTGCTGGGCGACGAACTCGCGATCCAACTGATGATTGTTGGTTTCGTCGAAAAAGGGATGTCCAACATAGGTTGCCGGGCAACCACGCTCGCCGTACCAAGACGCCTCGAACGGCAATTTGCACAACGCATGATCGACCAGCCTCCGCATCTTCTTAATGCGCCACGGCGCCCAAGCCCAGATTTGGGGCACGCCGTAGTAAAACACGGGGATGTCGTGCCGCTTTGCCGCACGTGCGATCCACCAGTTGAATCCCGGATAGTCGATCAGCACGACCGCATCCGGCCTTTGCGCACGAAAGTAGGCTTCGGCGCTTCGATAGAACCGCCAGAAGTGATGGAGATTCAAGAGTACACGGGCGAACCACATGACTGCGTACGTGGTGAGATCCTCATGCAATTCGCATCCGGCAGCCCGCATCTTCGGGCCACCGTATCCAACACATTCGACATCACGATTGCTCTGCCGGAGCTCACGGACGAGATTCGCGCCGTGTATGTCGCCGCTTGGTTCGCCCACTGAAAAAAAAATCCGCATCTACTCGCTCCACCAGGCCGTCGTTGCTAGGTTCGCATACGTTCAGCTGATCAGCGGTGTATCCCAGAACCTTCTGTATTCAGCTACCGCGGGCGAAGTATCGCAAATTGCCTAACTTGCTGGTAGAGCAAAACTGAGGGCGGAAAATCAAGCCACACCAACAGAAAAAGGAACGTCAGTTTCCCGACGTTCCTTTTTGTTACGCGTGTCTTGTGTAGAAGGCTGACAGTTCGGCATCAAGAGCCGACAAGCCAGCTCGCCTTACTCTTTGTCTTTGATCTTAAATCCAGCTTTCTCGAAAGCGTCGTCGCCCAGAACCGCCAGCAATTGATCATCGCCGCTCATCTTTTCGGCTTTCGCTTGGCAATTGTTGCAACAGAAGTAAACCTTCGCGCCGGCGACAGTGACATCTGTGCCACCTTTGCATGGGCCTCCCGAGAACGGACACTTGGTCTGCTTGACTTGCTTTGTCTGGACTAGTTGTGCGTTACCTTTCGCAGCGACCAACTTGTCGCCGGCTTCGATCTTCTTTGCGAAGCCCTTGGGGCAATTGTCACAGCAGAAGAAGACCTTCCCGCCCTTGTAGTCGACCGACTTCTCGGCCTTCGCCGGGGCTTTGGGGTTCATGATGCACTTGACGCCATCGAGCTTAATCTCATCCGCAGCGTACAACGTGACGGCGAGGACAGCAAACGATGCGATGGCTGTGACCAAGGAGCGAGCTTTCATGGGAATCACCTTCGATTTGGGGAGAAAAACATTCCGGTTGGGTAATTTGTTGTCGAGCAACCCTGCGGCACCACGACCTAAGCGGCAGTATTATCGGCATAATCGACCGACCAAGTCAACTAATCCCTACACATTAACAGTTTTTTACCGTTGGTTATGGGAGATTTGGTCTGTATGGGCACCGATGCCACGCCTGCGGGGTCTTCATGGGTTGGCGTGCCGTGTCCAACGGGAGATTGATCGAGTACCTTTTGCTGGCGGGCCGAGGCGTAATACTGGGTGAGGTCGTCTGATGCTTGAACGCTTTTTACTACTGTGGCTGTTGTTGTCATCGGGTGTCGCGTACTACTGGGACGAGTCGTTCGCGACCATGAAGCTGTTGTTGCCCTCGCTGATCACTGTCACCATGTTCAGCATCGGTTTGATGTTGCCGCGGGACGAAGTGCGGCAAGTCTTTGAACGATGGCCCGCCGTCTTTGGAGGCACCGCGATTCAATATGCGGTGATGCCGTTGCTGGCGTTTAGTATGGGAAAGGCATTTGGCCTGACGGGCGATGCCTTTATCGGGATTGTCGTTGTCGGATGTGTTCCCGGCGCAATGGCATCCAATGTTTTGACGCTGAACGCTCGCGGAAATACAAGCTACTCAGTAAGCCTGACTACCGCGGCAACACTTCTATCGCCAGTTGCTGTGCCGCTCGTTCTGGCACTTGCGTTGCAAAGTAAGGATGGTGTCGATGGTGCTGTGCTGTGGAACGCGAGCAAGACGCTGGTGCTGACCGTCGTTGTTCCCGTTCTCGTGGGCCACCTGCTCCGGTGTCGGTTTCCGATCCTGGAGAAGCCTTCGCACAAGTACGGCTCGGTCGTGGCGAATCTCGCGATACTCTGGATCATCGCCATCGTCGTTGCCATCTCAAAGCCGCAACTCGAACAGCTTCAATTCGACTTGTTCGGTGCGCTGCTGGCGGTTAATTTCCTCGGATACTTGGCTGGCTACGTTGGCGGTTTGGGAATGAAGTTGCCCGAGCCGATGCGCCGTGCGCTGACGCTCGAGGTGGGCATGCAAAACGCGGGGCTTGGCGCGGCACTTGCCGTCAAGCTATTTCCCAGCGAAGCCGGCGTCGCCATCGCACCAGCGATCTATACCTTTGGTTGCATGTTGACGGGAACGATCTTGGCACGCGTCTGGGCGATAGCGAGTGAGATAGCGATTGAGCGTAAAACGCACGTAATGAAAGACTGAGCGAATTAGTAGCGACCCGACCAAGCTGCAAGCAACTTCGGCCCTCGAAGCGACGCGATCGGAGACCTTGATCTCGCGTTAACGCGCCCCGAAGGAGGTCGTGGTGCTGCGAACGAAGTAGCCTTTGAAGTTCCACACAAAATCGCACCACATCGACGACTCGATCCCCAACCACTCGAATATCGAAGCACAGCCGGCCGGCCGGAATAGAACCCCGCTAGTCCACTCGCCCCTGACGTTCCAATCCAACAGCGTCAAATACTCCTTGAGCGACGTCGACAGAAAGTCTCAATAGGTGGGCGTCTCTATTGAGGTCGTGAGCGTGGAGCCTTTTGATGTTACTGCGGTATCGCTGTACTTTCGTTTGGACCAGGGATTGTGAGCCTGCGTACGCGGATGTTGGAGAAACGAATGGAAACAGATTGAAATGGCATCGCTGTATGAGGCAATCCAAAAGTCAATTGCCCATTTGGAACCAAGTCTTTCACGTACTCGCAGTCTGCCAAAGTCCCATTTAAGAATCTTTGGTAGTCGTCCTTCCACGCGTGAACTAAGATATGCGTTGTTTTGTTTAGCTTATATTCTTCGCCCTCATGTCGACTCATGACCCGCTCGCGCCCAAAGAGTTGTTGACTTGGGTCGATCCAGAGGTATTTACCCTCCCAGTTTGCAGGCGCAGGGTCGCCGAAGAGAACCCCTACTTCCGGACAAAAACGATCCGGCTCGGCGTCTTCGACTTTTAGTTCCACTGTGAACGGGGGATCGATGGCAAAACCACAGCCTAATTGCAGTGGACCTGAATCTGGAATCGAGGTAACCACCACGCTGTCGACGCTTTCGATCTTGTATTCTGCTCCTCGTATTTGCCAACCCGGCATGCCTTCAGCAAAGGTCAAGTTAACCCAATCACCAGTCAAATATTTCGTTCGCCAAGATATAGGTTGCTCTAGCGAGTCCCAATAGGGTTGCGAAGCCTCGGCCGGATCAAGCTGACGTAAGGCAGCCAGTTCGGTGGCGTACACATTTAGTTCATCGACCGAGAGGTAATCCGACTTCAAACGCGACCAATCCAGCTCCGATAGCCGTTCAGCGGCTGGCCCTGACAATACCGACGCGAGCCGTTTCGCTTCAAATGGGTTCAGCTTAAGTTTTCCGAAGATGACGTGGTAAATCTCGTCATCAGCTAAACCTTGAAAGGCGTCGTTCGCAGTTACATAGTCTTCGGTATACGAAGCGGCTGCTGCGAGTTGGGAACGCAAGAGGGCAGTCGATATCGCAGGATCTTCGTACGCGAGATAGCCATGAATCATCTTTTTTACCGCGTCGTAGTTTCCCGCTTCCTGCCAAATCACAGATCCCCTACCGCGAATGTTGTCGACATCTCGCTCGAGCAGGAGTAAGCCCCAATAAGGCACTTGACTGTTGTATTGCGTCGATCCCAATACCTCACGAATGAATTTGGGTGATGCAGTACGGTCTCCGCTCCACCTCGGTTGCAAGGCACCATGCAAGGTCCAGTAGGCATCTTGATGGTCAAACTGAGCGCGAATAGCACAGTCAAACCAACCTCGCGGAGTGTATCGCTGGTCACCGCCAGCCATCGATACGTTGATCAAACTTGTGGCTGCTTCCGGGAAGTCAGGCCTCAGTTGCCATGCGCGTGTATAACACTTTCCTGCTTCGGTCAGGTACTTTCCGAATTGTTCCCAGCCCTCATCTGTGACTTCGCTCGCCACGCCCATGCCGCGGTACTCCCAGCCCAACGCGACATAATATTGTCCCACCAGCAGATACTTGAGCCACGGATCGAGATCTTTGATCGCAAGACATGCGTCCACCAAACGCTTGGTTTCCTCCAGGCCTGCAAATTGTATGACCTGCATGGCGAGTTGGAGAAGTACTGCAGCAGCACGCAAGTACTTTTCATCTGGCGGATGTGATCGAAGCATCGCCACAACATGATTTCGTAATGCCCCGCTGTGCTTCAGCGTCAATGTTCTCTCTTCGATATTGAACAAAAAGACATTGTGGTAATAGAGAAACTGAGCAACCGGACGATATCCTACGTCTTTCATTTCTTCGATTGCGATTGTCATCGTGGCGACATCGTCGAGCGTAAGCGAGCGACCTTTGATGGCTTCCAACTCTGCTCGAATCAGCGGATCGGTGCTTCCCGACGCAATCGCACGTTTGCCAATTTCCCGCGCCTGTTCGATTTCGCTGACAGAACGCTGGTGCCTTGCGGCGATCGATTTCCTCAAAAACTCTGCTCCGACACTCCGTGCTTCTCCGGTGTCTTTTGTCAATCGCTCGTAGTCTTCGGCGTCGATCAACTTGAATTCCAAAATGCGGTTCTGAAATTCCTCTGCGAAGAGAATTGGTTCGGTTGGAAACGGATTTCCGTCTCGCCGCAAATGCATATCGAAGTTTTCGTCCCCAGTGAACTCCAATTCGATGATTTCATGGACGTCCACCGCTGAAGTGGATTGGGCCGCATCTTCTACTTCATCGTTTAGTTCAGATTCGGAGGCGGTTTGCGGGTTCGCGTCTCGAGTCGCCGTATCCAACTTGCCGTGCGATTCCGCTCTATCGCTGTCAGACCCAGGTGTAGCTAACGGAACTTGACGATTGGGCTGACACCCCAAGAGGAGCGTGATTCCGCAAGCCAACAAGCAAGTTGTTGGTTTGGACATGTGAGTCTCCTCTTTGCGAATAGTTATACTTGGCACGACCAGAATTGATGCGATGCCATTCGTCGCCAACCTCATGCACAAGTTACCCCTTGGAAAACACGATAGCAACTCGAACCGAGACGGGGAAAACTTGACAGGTCACGCTTTGTAGGTCTTGATCCGCCTTAAGTCCGAACGCGAGATCGGAACACCAGCAAACGCTCGCTCGATGCATCGACTGTGTGAGAAATGCAATGCGAGCTGGGACCGGTCAGGTGTACGCACCTCCGTTGTGATGAACGAGGCAAAACGCCACCAAAGCGCCCGCTTCAGTCTCGCCTGAAGTTATGCAAGGGGCGAGTAGTTCGGTTACCCGTATTTGGAGAAGTCCGAGTAAGTAATTTTTTCCACGAGCCGTCATGGCAATTGCTTTGCAATCATACGAACGCTCATGATCGCTATGTCGTCATACGGTCCCTGAAATGTCATCATTGTTAGCTGGGGACCTGCAAGATAGAAACCATCCAGAAACAACGAGCGACCATACGAGAGCTGAACAAAGAAACCTCTGCGTTTGTGTCATTTGGAGATCCCCATCATTGATAGGAACTCAAGCAACCAACACATAATGATCGCACGGCTAGACATGTCAGCGGGTACTCTCGGGGTTGCGAAGTGCCCGCTGTCGAAATTGCACTCGCATGTATCATTCGCCACTGAGCACGACTGCGGGGTCTTGGTTTACGGCGGCTAGAGTTGGAAGGTAGCTGGCCATGGCGGCGATGAGCGGAGTTCCCAGGATGGCGCAGACGGAAGCCAGTAGCGAAGGTGTGAAGCTTTCGACTGTAACTTCGAAGACACTTGTTGCGAGCCATCGGGCAGCGAAATAGCCCAGGAGACAGCCAACAACGCCGCTGGCCAAACCCAACAGCATTGCCTTGCCGAGGAACAACGTGGCGATGCTGCCGCTGCGTTTGCCGATCGCGCGAAGTAGTCCAATTTCCGCGCGACGCTCGCGGACGTTTGCCCACGCAAGCAGCCCGACCCACAACGCACATACAAAGACGATCAACGGAGTGACAACCGAGGTTACACTGGATAACAGTCCTGCGACTTGGCCGCGATGGGTCGTCTCTTGTTGAGCGATTTTCTGGCGATTGGCCTCGTAGTCTTGCATCGTTTGCTGGTGGTGAGCTTCGACCAGTTTGCGTTGGTCCTCGCGCGCGACTGCTTGCAACCGATGTTCGGTGACCTTGGTATCAGGCAACACGGTCTCGAGTTGAGCAGTAACTTCTTCGACTCGATCGATGGTTTTGCACTTGCAGCCAAGGGCCAGGATCTCGCTGATCTTGCCGGGCTTTTCGAGAACCTCTTGTGCGTCCGCGAGATTCATGAAGATCGCAATGTCTTCGTCTGCACGACCGTGTGCGGGCAATATGTGAGCTACTTCGAATTGCTTTCCGAGGATCGCGACCTTGTCGCCAACGGCATGTCCCTCGGCTGCGAGCTGTCCCAGGTAAACCATCCCCGGCTTCACTTGCAGACCCATGGGCGCTTTCTTTTCGATGTGTGATTGCGTTGCTTCGGGCGCGATCCCAACCAGCAAACGTGGCTTGTCGTCCCATTCGACCATTTGCTTGAGTGATGCAACAAGGTGGACGATCTTCGTGATCTCGGGACTGGCGGCGAGCTTCTGGACGTACTCCTCGGGCATGTCGTAGGAAACGAAGTTCGCATACAACTGGCCCAAGTCGGTATTTTGATGCACGATCCGCAAGTTGAAGCCAAGGTCCCGCATGATCCGCTTCGTACGGGTGTCCAACTCGGCAAGGTCGGCTTTGGCCTTGTCTTGCATAGCTTGGAGTTCGCGATCCGTTTCCTGCTGCATCTCGGCGAGTCGACGACCTGACTCTTGCTGATAGCCGCGTAGCAGCGTGGGACTTGCGACAAACAAGGTTGCCGCCGCAATTAACGCACAAAGACTGAGAATGACGTTCATCCTGCGATGACGCAGTTCGGCACACAGCAATTGAAACGTGCTCATGGCAATTCGCTCGTGTTGTTGTTCGTGGTGGTGGGCGGGCTGTTCGGTGGAAGGCGGCAGCTAGTCGCTATTGTGACGCGGTTCGTGCAAGCGGAACGTCAACAGCCAACTGGCGGAGATCAGTCCCGCGATGGTTAAGAATACGGCCTCGAAGCCGACTCGGTCAATGAAGTATCCCGCTAAAGGTGAAAGGAACATGGGCCCCGCCATGCAAAGGCTGAGCGTGCTGAGGTAGACGGCATGATGTTCCGGCTCGGCGATTTCCAGGGTATAGTTCTGTAGGGTTCGCAGGACGACGGGAGTCATGCCAACAAGGACGAAGACCGAGCTGTAGAGCCGGATGCCAAGCGTTCCCGAGTGAAGAAGTCCGATCGCAAGAAGGGGCGCTGCAGCGATCCCCAGCAAGGCAAATCGCAATACGAGTCGGTTTCCATGGCGGTCGGCGAGGCCACCGATTGGGACGCTGACCAAACCCGTTCCCAAGTTTTGAATGATGACCCACCACATAAGGCTCTTTGTGGGAAGCTTCATCGTCTGTAGTCCCAGGCTCTGATAGTGCGGGAACAGCATGAACGACACACCGAACAGCGAAGCGACCGTCGCCAACATGCGAAAGTTGTGGTCGGCCGCTAGAACACGATAGGCGTCTGCGAAGTAGTGAATCGGATGCGCAGCGGCTTCTTGTTGGAAAGAATCTTTTGACTCGATGACAAACAACATGGCAACTGCCGATCCACCGAACAGGATGCCCGAGAATCCAAAGATCAGATCATAGCGCGCACCTTCCTCGCTCAACCATTGGGAGAGCAATAAGAACGCACACAAGACCGCGCTAACTGCGCCGACAGTGTTCGAGACGAGCAACAAACGACCGCGCCGGTTCGCTTCGACCAGCTTCCCCTGCAGTGTCGTAAAGGCGAGTTGATTCAGACCGATGCAGGTAAAGAACGCTGCGTAGATGATCAGGAAAGCGATCGGCATCCACGCCGCTTTTCGCGCGGCAAAGCCCATGAAGAATAGCCATGTGAGCAACAGGAAGAGTCCGGACATCAGCGCGGTTGTACCGAAGACCATCCACTTTTTTTGCGGTTGGAGTTTGACTTGCCGAGCCAACAGCACTGGCGGGACGCTGTGTCCGAATCGATTTAACAGCGGCAAACAACCACGAATCCAACCTGCTCCCGAGATATAGTCCACGACGGCAGGCATGATGATGCTCTCCGTCTTGAAGATCCAGCCGGTTCGCATGACGATCTGATAAATCGCCAGCATTGCAAAGTTTCGGGGAGCCGCCAGGGCATTGTGTGGGCCAGAATCCGTGAGCCTATTCGACGATTTCGATGGGGGGCCGTCGGTGTTGCTAACGGAAGATGCGGCGGAAGACATGGAGCGATTATAGATACGAATCTGAAAACTTCGATAGCCGACGAACGACTGTGACCTGACGCAGCTTGAGTGTTGGGCCCCGCGGTGACTAGAGGGGCATGACAGATGCTATCGCTGTATCGTTGCTTCGTGGTTGGGTTTGACGCTACTAGTGCGACCAGTATGTAGGGTGCATGGAATCACCAAATCGTCATCCTCCGGTGCATTTCATGCACCCTAGTTTTTTGCTGTCACAAAGCACTAGGCACTTTGCTTGAAGTGAATCTCGTGCAAGCGGCGGTACAGCGGGCAGCGTTGCATCAGTTCCACGTGCGAGCCGACGTCGATGATCTTGCCGGCTTCCATAACGACGACTCGGTCGGCCAGCGTAAGCGTTGAAAGCCGGTGGGTGATCATGATGGCGGTGCGATCGCGAACGAATTCTTCGAGTGCTTGATGGATCAGCTGCTCGCTCTCGATGTCGATCTGGCTGGTTGCCTCGTCCAATACAAGAACCTCGGGGTCACGCAAAATTGCTCGCGCCAAGGCGATGCGTTGTCGTTGTCCACCCGATAACCGACAACCACCTTGCCCGACATAGGTCTCGTAACCATTTTCCAGCTTTTCGAGAATGAAGCGGTCGGCATGTGCCTTCTTGGCAGCTTCGATGGCTTCTTCATCTGTTGCGTTCGGCGATCCGTAGCGAATGTTGTTCAAGATGGTGTCATCGAACAGATGCGTTTGCTGTGTAACGAGTCCGACGCGCTTTCGAATGTCGCGAAAGCGCATTTCGCGCAGATCGACGTCGTCAAAGCGAATTGAACCGCTGACCGGATCATAGAACCGCGGCAACATATTGATCAGCGTGCTCTTTCCACAGCCGTTAGGACCGACGATGGCGATTGTCTCGCCGAACTTGATATCCAGGCTGACTCCGTTCAGGACGGGTTGACCCGGTTGATAGTGGAATTCTACGTCTTCGAATCGCAGACGATGATGCGGTGTCGAGGTTGTTCGCGCGGCATCTGTTTCGACGATCGCTGGCTCGCGATCCATGACGGGAAAGATACGTTCTGCAGCAGCGGCGCCCGCTTGGAGGGCGGAGAACACGTCGGAAAGCCGCCGTGCGGGGTCGCTGACTCCGGCTAGCAGCCCATAGAAGAGGAGCAGCTTGCCGAGGCTCATCGGTGTGTCACAGATGCGGATGCCGAGCAGATGCGTCTCTTGATTGAGAACCAGGTATGCCCCTGCGACGAGCGCCAGCGAAATGACTCCGATCCCCAGGATCTCTGTGACCGGCTTGGTCAGCGAATTGTAGAAGACGATTTTCAACGATTTACGAAAAAACTCCTTCGCGGATTGATGAAAGCGATTCCGCTCGAACCCTTCCATCGTAAATGCCTTGACGGTTTGAATTCCGGTGAATGTTTCGGTCAACGTGTTGTAGAGTTGCGACATCTCTTCCATGGCTCGTCGATTGGCTCGCTTGATCGATTTCGCGAGCCGCTGCATCAAGATCAGGGCCGGTGGTGAAACCATCAGTGAGAAGAGCAAAAGCCGCCAACTGATGAGACTGGCTCCGATCAGGCACGCAGCCATCTTCAGCGGTTCACGAAGTGCCTTCCCAAAGAGTGTGTTTAACCCGAGCACAACTCCGTTGAGATCGTAGGTAAAATGGCTGAGCAACTCGCTATTTCGCGAGTCACCGAAAGACGCCAGATCCAAACGCAGGGTCTGACGAAAAAACTGTTTGCGAAGATCATAACCTGCTAACTGAACCAGCCGCTCGACGAGCACTAAGTTTGCAACAAGGAATGCATCTTTGATGGCCGTCCCGACGATCAGTATTCCGACGAGCAGAAGCAGCGTATTGAAAGCCGTTTGGGGAAGGTAGGCATGAACATGCGGTTGAATCCATCGATAGCCTTCTGCGGCTTTCAATTCTGCAACCCGATCCACCGCCAGGTAGGCGATTCGATGAGAGGCCAAACGATAGTCGTTGCCGACGAGAGACGGCAAAGTGTCGCGCAGATGAGAGCTTTCGCTCGACAACTCTGCGGCGCGGTTTTCAGAATTATCGATCTCGTTATCGACCCAGTCCTGTAAGGTTTGACCTTTGAATACGACTTCGGCAAAGGGATACACAACGCCGATATTTGCGCCCCATAGCACGCCGACGACGAGCGATGTAAATATCACGCCGAGCAGCGTTGGGCGGTTACGAATTGCGAGGCCAATGGCGCGGGCGAAACTCTTCATGGGGTCCATCCGTGGAGCGGTTAGAGCGGAAGCGAACTTGTATCAGATCGGCGCCGACGGTCCAAGGTCGCTGGGAGTGCTAGCAACTGGCTCACGCTCGCTTCGGATTGCTTCGCGATACGCATTCTATTAGACTCCCTGACCGATCGTTTAGGATTGATGATCAGCACACAGCCAGGAAGGCGCGAAAAAATGTCACGGACGGCATTGATTACGGGTGTCACTGGGCAAGACGGTTCTTATCTTGCGGAGTTTTTGCTTAGCAAAGGGTACGAGGTCCACGGTGTCGTTCGTCGATCGAGCAGTGACACTTGTCAACGGATTCACCACCTTGAGAGCGACATTACGCTCCACTCCGGCGACCTTCTCGACCAGCAATCGATCACGCAACTAATTGCCGACGTGCATCCCGACGAAGTTTACAACTTGGCGGCGATGAGCTTTGTACCCACAAGTTGGCCACAGCCGCTACTGACGGCTGAGACTACCGGACTTGGTGTCACTCGCGTCTTGGAGGCAATTCGCGCGGTCGATCGACAGATTCGCTTTTATCAAGCGAGCTCGAGTGAAATGTTTGGACGCGTTCAGGAAGTACCACAAAGCGAAACAACGCCGTTCTGGCCGCGCAGCCCTTATTCAGTTGCCAAGGTTTACGGTCACTGGATCACCGTAAACTATCGCGAGAGTTTTGATCTGTTCGCTTGTTCCGGAATTCTTTTCAACCATGAATCGCCTCGCCGCGGCACTGAATTCGTCACGCGTAAGATTTCACGCACCGTTGCCAAAATAAAGCTCGGTTTGGCAACGGAGCTCCGTCTCGGGAATCTGAAAGCCAAACGCGATTGGGGGTTTGCCGGGGACTATGTCGAGGCAATGTGGTTGATGCTTCAACAAGATTCCGCAAACGATTACGTCGTTGGCACCGGCGAGACATACGAGGTCGAGCAGTTTGTATCGGCAGCGTTTGAACACGTCGATTTGGATTGGCACGACTATGTAGTGATCGACCCGAAGTTCTATCGACCGGCTGAGGTGGATTTGCTGGTTGCTGACCCGGCAAAGGCAAAACGCGACCTTGGTTGGGAGCCAAAGGTCAACTTCCGCGAACTCGTCACCATGATGGTGGACGCAGATCTCGCAGAACTCGCTTCTCAAGTCACCGCTCGACCAAAGATTCGAAGAGCTGCGTAGCGCCTTGATCGGGCGATGCGATCCAACCGCCTCGCACGGTGAGAACTCCGTTCTGTACCAGTCTCACACGCGGCAACGATTAGTACACATCAAGGTTGAAGTGATGGCCCCAATGATAACGACGGCCTTCGGGATAGTAGTTGTGCCATTGCTTGTTGTAGACCGGCACTCGCATCTCCTGCGGATAGCGGTGGTACAGGCTTCCATTGCTGCGATAGTACTCATTGCCGTAGTAGTTCTGCGGATAGAATACGTACGGGTAGTGATAGAACCGCTCCCAATCGTGGGCAGAGTAAGTATTGCCCCAGTACTGGTTAAAAGCTCGCTCCTGAGCCTGGCTTTCGCTCGAGCAGAAGCAGAGACCGACAATCGTGGCAAACAATAGTCTCAAAACAGCTCGACGCATCGTCGATCCCCTCCCTGTGAAACTCGTCGATTTCGCGCAACTGGGTCGTTGCGAATGACGCATATTCCTCTTGATCGGTTCGTCAATCGCCCGGTATTGAAAGAATATCCGGCAAAATCGGTACAAGTGGCACGATGCGATCCATCGCACGGCTTGTCAGCAACGCGCTAACCCGGATATCCATGAAGCGTTACTGTAACGATGTAAAAGGCTTCGTGAGAAGGAGTTGTGGGTATCTTGCCCAAAACACCGCGCAAATGGTAACCCGAAGCGTTAGCGAGGGATTTACATGTCCCTTGCTGACGCGTCGGGTTGCGAATAATCCGGGCTAAACGAGCGGCTTGCCTTCGGCTATCTCACGCTCCCACTCGTCCATAAGCGGCCAATCAACCGCACAAGTTCCAAAGTCGGCCATGTGCGAGTAGCTTTCGACGCGGGCGATCGTCCGATCCAAGAGGGCGTCGTCCTTGCGAAAAATGGGACCGTGGCTTGGCAGTAGCCACTCGACATCACTTTCGCGAATTCGTTGGAGCGATTTGACGAAGGCCGGAATGTCGCTGCCATGATGAGCGTCAATTGCACCGACGCAGCCGTCACGATAGATGTTGTCGCCGCTAAAGAGTAGGTTGCCGTAGCGGAACGCCAGTTGGCTATCAGTGTGTCCAGGCGTTAACCAGACCTCCAACTCCAGGTCTCCCACTTGGATCGTGTCGCCATCGTTGACCAAGTGCTCAACCTCGACCGCTGGCATTTCCATGTCGATCTTTTGCGGTTCGATCAAGGCGAATGTTTTCAGTCGGTCGCCGACTCGCAACGACTCGGCGGCGAGCGGGTGAGCGGTCACCGATGTTCTTAGCAGCTGCTTCGCCTTTGCTAATCCCTGGATATGATCGACGTCGGCGTGCGTCGCGATCAGCGTCTTGCATTGCGACAACGGGAAATCAAGCTGCCGAATTAACTCGACGATCTCTTCAACGGTATCTTCGTAACCAATATCGATTAAAATCCACTCGGACTGATCGTAAACGAGGTAGACATTGCAACCGAGGATCTGCCCCGCTTGATAATTCATCTCGATCACGTTCGGGAAGATAGACTTCCGCTCAAGCATCAACACATCCTCTACTTACAACGTGGTTGCCCACCGAATGGCGGAACCAAAAGAATAGTCAGGATTGTAGAGAGCGATGCGAAGTCCTTCAACCAGCGTTGTTGTTGGCATCAGGGGAGTAACGCCGTGCGCCGGCGCTCAGCCAGTTTGACTTCCAGCTGAATCATTTCTCCATTTCGGAAAACTACAACTTGGACATCTTTGTCGACGGGTGTGAATCCGACAATCTTAATGAGGTGATCATCGTCCTCCACGGGTCGGCCATCGAATTCTAGGACGACGTCATCAACCCGAAAGTCGGCAGCTTCCGCGGGTGAACCGCTGATAACGCCCGTGACGAGCGCTCCGCGGGCGCTGGGCAGGCCCAATCTCGCAGCGTACTCAGGACCAAACGTCTGCTCTTGATCTAGATTCACCCCCAAAAAGGCACGCACCGGATGTCCATGTTCGATGAACTGCTTCGCCACGGTCATGGCCATGTTGATTGGAATTGTGAACCCGATTCCTTCGCTGCCGCCAGAGCTGCTCGCAATCGCGGTGTTCAATCCAACCACTTCCCCTCGTAAATTCAACAACGGGCCACCGCTGTTGCCAGGATTAATCGCGGCGTCGGTTTGCATGAAGTCTTGATATCGAATGCTGCCATCGCCGAGTTTGAGGTCGCGGCGTCCCATTGCGCTGATGATGCCATAAGTTACGGATTGGCTTAAGCCAAAGGGACTGCCTACTGCAATGACGAAGTCGCCGATTTCCGTTTGATCGCTGTTGCCGATCCGTGCTGGAAAGAGCTCCTTCGCTTCGACGGCCATCACCGCGACGTCTGTCTCCCGGTCTGCCCAGACGGTCGTCGGATGGAGTATGCGCCGATCGGAGAGCTTGATCGCGATGTCGTTCAATTGTGCTTCATCGATGACGTGACGATTTGTCAAGATATAGAGCTTCGACTCGACGCGAATCACGATCCCCGAGCCAGCTTCTTCGACGGGCTTGCGGCCCGACCGCGTGTTCGCGGGTACTCGTTTTGAGGCCTCGATATGTACGACCGAGGGCCGCACGAGGCGAATGACCTTTTTCAGCAGACCTAGTGGTGCTTCGAGCGCATCGACTTCATCTGCCAACTCGTTGAAAAGCTGCTCGCGGTCTTCTGTCGTCGCGCTGATACCTTCGACAAGTTGCGCTCGTAATGCGAGTGGCATCGCTGCGACGAGAAGGCTGGAAACAATCGCGATCCGAACGGCTCGCGCATAACGCACTGAAATCTTCACGCTCGACCTCCGTGTCAGCGAAGCAGTGTTGTATCAACGTGAATCAGACCGCTCGTGCGTCAAGATTCTGGCGTACGAACGATTCTCGAGTGAGGATTTAAGCGTCGACTTCGATGTCGCTGAACGAAATGTCGTTATCGCTCTTATCCGTATCAAGAATGCGGCTCCAGTCGGCACTGCGTCCGCCGCCGTATCCACTCTTCTCGGCTTCGCGTTGGCATTCGATGCACGTCGCTGCATAGGGGAGTGCTTGCAGGCGAGCCAGCGGAATTGGCTTGTCACAGCCTTCGCAGACGCCGTAGGTTCCCTGACGCATCAACTCCAGCGCACCCTCGATCTGTGCGAGCTCACGACTTTCAACTTCCGCGAGTTGCGAGCTGATTTCGTCTTGGGCCGAATCGAGAGCAAAGTCGACGACGTCTCCGGACGTCTGTTCGCGCAGTTCCTTCAGAAGGCTCAAATCGCCCGCGAGCGCTTTACGCAGGGCATCACGGCGCTTAATCAACACTTGCCGCAAGTTAAGGATTGCATCTTTGCGTGCCATACGAATCACCTTTACAGTCCGAATCCGGCAATCTCGAAGGTGGCCCCCCTTCGTTTCGCCAATATCGAACTTCCTGAAATAAAGTGCCTTTGTTCGTTCACTGTTCCCGGTCGTTCCGTCGCCGCTTTCCCCCCGAGTTGGTTTGGCGGCAACCAAACTATAGTACGCACTTCTAAAATGTGGAGGGACAACGGCCAGTTCCCTCCGGTGCATCCGGAACGCAGTCGTAAATACCGCTATAACATGCTGGCACAACGTCGTTTGCGTCTCTTCGGGGTAGGCAGGCGATCTCCCTTCTCCGCAGGTGATTCCCGAGAATACGGGAGGGACACTTGTGAAGATGAGTGCTCTCGCCTGTTGCATTCCCCTGGGACCCTTCATATCCGTTGCAACAGTTTGCTTAGCGTTAATCGGCAAAACTGGCTGATTGATACAGCCGTTTTTGTCAAATCGCGTTGAATCTACTGGCTAGGTGAGGGCTGACGAGTGGTCTGAATCTTTGACCAAACACCTGTTGTGAGCTACATCCCTTTGGTGGTTTCAGACTTAGCGAACGTCCTGCAGATCGTGTGCGACCACCTTGTCCAATGTTCATCATCGCCCGTGTCTGGATGCACGCTCATGACGACTGCCGATACTTTGGAACCCGCCCAGCGGCCATTTTCTCAGGACATACAGCGTAATGTACGAGTCCAAAGTCTTTTGGGCTCAGTCGGTCGCGGCATGCGTTTGAAAGTGACTCATGACGAGTCTCCGTCCAGCGATATCGTCGAGCTGCCCGCACGAAAGTGTTTCGTCGGGTCCGCACCAATTTGCGACGTACGCGTTGACGAGCCCGGAGTAGCTGATATCGAATGCCTGATCGTTCACGGAGCGAAACATAGCGTCGTCCGTTGGCTCGAAGCCTCTCAGGACTTCGACGGAGGTGAACTATTCGAAGACGAAATCCTTCATGTGGGCGATCCCTTGCAAATCGGGCCTGTCGAGCTGGAGTTGCTGGTTGACGAAATATTGGCGTCCGAAGAGCCCGTTCACGAGGATCGAGTTTCGGCGGCGGATTTCTCAGTTACTAGCGAAGATCGATTGGCCGAATACATCGCACGGTTGGACAAGCTCGAGCTTCAACTCGCCGAGTTACAACACGCGAGCGAATCATCCACCGGCTCGGCGGAGTCCAGCAATGCAGACCACGAAGTCTTGGCGACAGTTGAGGCATTGGCTGGCCAGCTTGCGAGTCTACAGTCGCGGAGTGTGACTGAGCGTGATTTGTGGGCAACCGAGAAGGCGGATCTCGAGTCGTTGCTCCGGGCTCGCTTGACCGAGTTCGACGCTTTGCAAACAGAAGTCAGTAAGTTGCGCGAGGAACTGCTGACAGTTCGGCATGAGTATGAGGATGTGACTGCAAAGAACGATACCAGCGAACGCCTGACTGCGGTGTCACACGAGTTGGTGGTGCGCACGGAAGAGTTCGAGGTGGAACAGTCGAACTGGCAACACGAACGTGCTGAACTACAGCGGCATTTGCAGGCGAACTTGGATCGGCTGGAGCAGTTTGAAACGCAGCTCGCTGAACAGAATGAACGTCAAGCGGCGAGTGAGCGAGCTCGGGAGGCGGCCGAAGCTCGTGCCGATCGTCTACAAGAGTCGGTCGAAGAACTTTCGAAACGTCTCGCCGAACAGCAAGACGAGTACGAAGCGGTTCGCGCCACTTGGGACGCAGAACGCGAGTCGCTCGAAACCGAGTTGTCCGAGGCGAAGAAGCAACTTGCTCAATCGGTGGCGACTGAATCGGTCGAAGTTGAATTACGTGATGCCTGGGAACGCGAGCGAAAACACTTAGAGACGCAATTGGCCGAATCAAACGCGCGTCTGGAGGAAGCACAACGGACGCTCGCAACACAGCGCCAAGAGATCGTCGACGCAGAGGAAAGCTATCGTAACGCGTCGCCCGAACAGCGAGATTTCGATTCTGATCAACGACCATCCAGTGAGACGTACGGAAAATCAGTCGGCGCGGCCAGTTGCAATCCGATGGACCGACTGCTCGCAGCAGAGGAGTCGGACGACGGAGAATCGGACGAGTTTGACGCTCGTCTACGAAGTTTTGTCATGCCAGCCGCCGCGACTCACGAACGCGACCAGCCGACTCCTGCGGAGACCGATTATCTGACAGATTCTTACCAGGCGGCAGCCGATCGTGCTGTGGATGGTGCCGAGCCAACCTACGACGACAGGCAACCTGATGCCTTCCTGCTTGACGCCGTCGAGGAAGAGCAGAACGAATCCGATCCGGTGCTCTGCGATCGAGAGTCGCAGGACTATGGCGAGATGGCGTACAATTCCAACGTCGAAGAGGCGGAAAGTAGCTTCAAGTCGGCTTCATCCGAACCTCCCGTTAGCACCGCGGACGTGCTCGCAAGGTTGGGCCAATCCACGAATTGGGACGAAGAAGAGGCACAGACCGATGACGCGGAAAGTTCACGATTCGATTCGATCGGTGGGCAGTACGCGCAACCGCAATTTACGCCCGTTGAGGCAACGCCATTTGACTCATTCGCAGGGCCGGGCAGCAATGCTTCTAATGACGAGGAAGAGTCGATTGAAGCTTACATGGCACGGCTTATGAATCGCGTCCGCGCAACAGACTCGCGCGATGAACCAGAGAAGCCCGGGGATAGAAATGAAGAGCGAGGGCCCGTAACAGAATACACCGAGGTCAAGAAAGACCCTCAATTACAACGAGCTCCCGAACCCCAAAAATTTAATCCCGAGGAATACAAACCGCGAAGTCACGCACCCGAAATGGCAGACCGCATGACAGCCATGCGCAGTTTGGCAAACGACTCGGCTCGTTCTGCGATTGCCAGTCACGCGAAACGCAATTGGTCGAGTGTGATGAAATTGAAGTTGCTCGTCTCCGTTTTTGCTTTCTGTGCTGTTCTGGCATCCGTAGTTTTCTTCTGGGGAAATCCGGTTTTGATGGGGTTGGGGTCGTTTGTTGGGCTGGGCGTGTTGATTTACTGGGCTCGCACGGCGATTGCCTATCGCAAGCTGTTGCTTGCGTCGCTGATGCTCGAAACCCAAGACGACCAGGATGATGAGCCAAGCAGCAATCGCTAGTGTGCTCTCGTACGACGGAAGTTAGATAGCAACTCGGCGGCCGCAATAAGGGCAGATGCTCACGTCCTCAGGTTGGAGTTCTTGAGGATCGTCTGAGCGGTAACCCGTTGTCTCGCGATAGCCGCAATCGGCACACTTGTGCTCCCACGAGTCGATGCACAACTCGTCCTTCTCAAAATGATTGTAGCGGCACGTTAGACCTTCCGCGTTGCACTTTGGGCACGTACCAGCCGATTTAAAATCGCGAGGCATGTGCGTACTCAAAATCCGCGAGTCGCACGGATGTCGTCGAAGTCGCGAAGGTGATAATCGATCCCTACATAGTCAAGCACTCGGCATAGACCACGCAACGCCACGGCCATGCCATCGGGGCCGCTGAAACCCCCGAACTGTCCGCCACCTTTTACATGCGGCTCGAGGTCCAGGAATACACCAGGAATGCCGCGCTTCTTCAGTTTTCTTTGCAATGCTGGGATCGCTTCTCGGAAGTCCGTCAAAATCGCTTCGTGTCCACTATCGCCAATATCGGCCGGCACAAAGTTCTTCAATGCAGCTTCGTCCACATGGCTGACCTTTTCGATGGCTCCCGGATGCTTGTAATCTTTGATGTGCATCCAGCCAATCCCTTTCTTCATATCGGAGTATTGCTGAAAGACTTCGTGCGGCGCGTTGCCCATCGAAGTTATATTTCCGGCATCGAAGATCAACATCAGCGCCGGATGATTTACCTTGCTATAGATTTCTGCCAGTAGTGCACCGCTTTGCCCGACAAGGTTGGCTTCGATTTCGAGCCCAAAGATTAAATCGCTACGGTGGCATGCTTCGGCAATTTGCCCGAGTTGATCGACGACCTGAGGAATGTGCTCACTCGCGTCGGTACCGCGGGGGTGATAGAAGGAAAATCCGCGAATTAGCTTTGTCTCGAACGCATGAGCCAGATCGCATGCCTTCTGCACATCGTTCTTCAGATATTTGGAGAACGGTATGTACTTGTTGTGCGATCCGTCGTCGACGTCTTTTAACTTGACTTTGCCGATCGGCGAACCGAGCGACGAGACATTTAATCCGTATTCGTCTTCCAAGTGTCGAATATGGGTAATCTCAGACTTGGTCAGCTGCATCACGTTTTTGACGCCTTTGCCTGCGTCGATAAAACGGATGGTGTAATACTGCAAACCCATCGCTGCGAAGGCCGAGAATTGTTGCGTGGCTTCCTTTTGATTGGCTGCCTCGTCGGCAAATCCGGTGAGGATGACGCTGGGATTGTCTGCCATGATTGAATTCCTTGCCTTGCTGTGGTGATCGACCCCGATGATCTGGGACCACTACGGTAGCGAATCGAGTCGCCGTCTGCCAGACGCGGGGCGGTCGCCAACGAAGTTCGAGTCAGTCGCTCTTCCGTTCAAATAAGGCGACGCAGGCTCCGGCAGGGTCTTGGATAACGGCGCATTGCCCACTGCCGAGGGCCTTTGGTTCGCTCAGTACCTTGCCGCCGCGTGATTTGCATTCGGCGATGCTCTTCATGAGATTCACCACATTGACATAGATCAACCATTGTGCGGGCAGGCCTGCGTTCGCTCCACGAGCATGGCAGATTCCCGCAACGGTTTCGCCCGTTCCCGGCGTGTTCATGCAGAAATCCTGATAGCCACCCATCTCAACAGGCGTGTTGGTCCAGCCGACAACGGCTTCGTAGAACTCGCGAACCTCACTCGCGTTGGGTACCGTCAAATCTCGCCACGAGATTGCACCGATGGAATTTGTCGACTCACTCATAAGAAACCTCGATCTGTCGCCCGCGACATTCTGAAAACACAGCTCGTATCCGTCGGTATCCGTACGAAATAAAATAATTCGTGTCGTGGAAGGCTCCTTTCGGAGCTGTCAGCTTCAAGCCGGTGCCGGCGAGTCAAAACTGCACCGCATCGGCATTCTGGAAATTAGTAGAACTCGACTCCAAGTCCGAGACCCTCCGGTGAGCCATCTTCTTCGCAGGGACGCCGTACCATCAAAGCCGACTCGCCGCGTTTAGGAACACGGGAAAAATAACTTCGGCGAAACCAAAGTAGCCATCACACTCCGTGGGATGATTAGCAGAAGATATAGCGAACTTGTTTTTCCCGTGTTCTTTAGGTGAATCTTCCGACACAGAACCGTTCCCTCCAATTTGCGGCCTGGCGTTCCGACATTATCGTAAGGCGGCTGGCCGACTTTGTGTAACGCTTGCACACAAATTTCGGTACAAATGTGGTCATTCAGCGTGCCGTAGATAACGCCTTGAAACTCCGCTATCCTTGTGAGCATGAATGCATCAACGAATACCGCTACGTTAGCCGACTGCCCACGCCTACGCGGCGGCATGGTCGGCATGGGAATGATCTTCGACGAGACCTATCGTCCGTTCTTCGAGAATGCGTTTCGCGACGGGTTATATGATCGAAGATTTGGTGTTTGTGAAGTTGACCTTGCTGCCGTTGCCAGCCGTACGGGTGGCCGGGCGGATGCTTATCGATCTGGCTCGAAGGGAAAGATCGGTGATTTTCAGAGCTTTGTCGAACCCAAATCAATCGATCAATTACTGGAAGTTGGCGTCGACTTCGTTTGTGTTGCGACTCCTGATGACCGGCATTTTTCGGCGGCAAAGACTTCGCTCGAGGCCGGTAAACACGTACTGATCGAGAAACCTTCCGTGCTGACATTGGCGGAGCTTGACGAACTTGATCGCATCGCCTGTGAACAGAACGTGCTCGCGAAGGTCGTCTATCACAAGTTATTCGACCCCGATCACAAAAAGCTGAGAACGCTGGTCCACGACGAAATCCTGCTCCATGTGAACAACGGCTACTGTTCGCTACTGGAGCCAAAGTTGATATCTGGCTCGCAGTTTTCAGAGTGGATCACCGGACGTAACCCCGGAACGTATGTCGCCGTACACTACATCAAGCTCATCGATTTCACGTTTGGCGGCAGCCTGAAACGAGTTTCGTGTAGCGGCCAGCGCGGGATCGTCGGTCCGAAAGACGGCCCCACTTGGGATTCAACTCAACTTCGATTGGTCTACGAGTATGACGACGGTCGAGAGGCAGCCTTTGATATCCATACGAGTTGGGTGACGCCTGATAATTTTCCCGGTTATGTCGAGCAAGAGGTGCAGTTTCGTTTCGACAATGGCGTTTGGAACGGCCACAGCCGCAAGCGTGGAGTCGAGTGTACCGTGGAAGGCAAGACGCCGTTTGAAATCAAGAACTCGATCAACAATCACTACAACGGCACGTTCGTAGAACCTTTTGGTGCCCGCACCCAGCGCGGATATGGCATCGAGGTCTTGGAGCGTTTCGTAAGAGAGATTGGATATGTCGAACACGGTGGCCCGAAAGCGTCGCGTAACGATCGCGTCGCAGAGATGCGAACCTATCACTACAACGACGTGTCAGCCGACCGCCAAGTCGTCGCCGCCGTCCAAGCGATGGAAGCGATCCTTGCCGCGCACGTTGCCGGAAGCCCGGACTGCGTGGTTAAAGTTAATGATACAGCCGGCGGTTTAGCTCTCTACAAACCGGGTGTAAGCGAGCCCGATGTTTTGTACTCGCCGAAAGTGTAGCGAATTAACGCCTTCGTAGTCAGAATCACCTGACTACTGACTACTGACTACTGACTACTGGACTCCCCCCCCCAAATGACATTCATCCAACATCCTGGCGAGGAGCAATCGAACGACCTCCGCCAGCGAGTCGCACAAACCGAACCACTGGCTCTGCGGACATACACGCCGTCCTTGGCCCTGCTCGACAAGAGCGCAGGCAGTTATCACTGGACACCCGAGGGGCGAAAGCTCGCCGATTTCAGCTCAGGCGTCTTGGTCGCAAATCTTGGGCACAACCCAACGCGCTGGTGGAAACGCGTTTTGGATTATCTGGGCGTGTCGAAGCTCGATGAAAGCCAAGCGTATACGCCGGCAGCTCCGCTGACAGCTTACAACGCGGCTAATAGTCTTGAAGTACAAGCTAACGAGCGTTTGCTCAAGAATATGCAGGCTGCTTCAGGCGGCAGTCGCATGGAACAAGTTCTGTGGGCTGCCAGCGGCAGCGAAGCCGTGCAAAAGGCTCTCTGGGCTTGCTTGGCCCACGACAAAAAGCGAGATGTCATCGTTGCAACACGCGGCGGCTTTCATGGAAAAAAAGGTTTGGCCGGCGCTGTTACTGGAAGCGAGACGGATAAGGAACGCGATCCGCGAGTGCGCTTTGTAAGCTTTCCAAAAGTCGAGTGTGCCGATGTCGAGCTTCGCAAACAACCGATCGATCTGGAGCCCTACGAACAGGAGCTCAAAAAGCTGAGTGGCGAAGTAGGCGACCGCCTGAGTTGCCTGATCACGGAACCGTACCTTGGCGGCGGTGGTTCGTATCATCCGCAGCCGGAGTATTTGCAGTTGCTGCAACGGTTCTGCCGCGACCATGGTGCTCTATTCGTCCTCGACGAGATTCAAGCGAACTTCGGCCGCACGGGACCTATGTATGCTTATACGCACTACGGCGTTGAACCGGATATCGTTTGTCTGGGGAAAGGACTCGGAAACGGTGTGCCGGTTGCTGCTGCGGTTGGTCGCGCGGACGTGTTTCAAGCGTTGCATTACGGCGAGGGGTCTGACACATGGAGTGCGAACCCGCTGTCATGCGCCGCGGTATTGGCAACGCTTGACGAGTTTGAGGAAACAGACGTTATCGCGCGCGGACAAGCTCTGGCTCCGATCATCGAGGAAGGATTGCTGCGACTGAAATCGACTGGCGTCATCGCCCAGGTGCGTGGCGAGGGATGTGTCTGGGGCATTGAGTGTGCGGCATGCGGGTCTCACGAGCCCGAAGAAGTTGCTAACGCGGTTGTCGAGGCTTGTTACTTGGGCGATCACCAAGGGCATGCAATTCACTTGCTAGGTCCACTTGCCGGAAAGGTAATCCGCATCAGTCCTCCGCTTACGATGGCACCGGACGAGTTACGTGAGTACTTGGAAGCGATGCACGGTATCTTGGCGAGTTTGCGTTTGAAACTGCGATGATTGAGCCCGTTGAATTGATGCGGCTTGCAATCAAAAAGGCAATCGAAGGCATCGATGCTGGGCAGAGTCCTTTTGGTTGTACGATCGCTCGCGGTGACGATGTCCTTGCCATCTCGCACAATACTGTTGTCGCAACAACGGACATTACGGCTCATGCGGAGATTAATGCCTTGCGTTTGGGCTGCAAAACCACAGGACAAATCCACCTTGAAGGTTGCATAGTTGCGACCACTTGTGAGCCTTGTCCGATGTGCATGGCCGCGTTGCATTGGGCTCGAGTCGAAACCGTTTATTTCGGGGCGTCCATTGCCGATGCCGACGCCGCAGGCTTCAACGAATTGCAAGTTCCTGCTGCCGACGTACTGAAAATCGGTGGCAGCAAGGTTGCATTGGTGGGCGACGTGTTGTCTGCTGAGTGTCGCGACTTGTTCAAGCGTTGGCTCGAACGATCCGATCGTATTGTTTATTAAGCCTCTTCTCGGTTGCCGAAGCCATTCAGTGGGTGAATGAACAACAGTTCCCGCGGAAAGTTCTGTGCCTTTACATTGGTCGAACTTTTGGTCGTGATCACGATCATCGGTGTGCTGATTGCGTTGCTCTTACCTGCGGTTCAATCCAGTCGCCTGGCCGCGAAGCGAATGAGTTGTGCGAACAGCCTCAAGCAGCTTGCCTTGGGGTTGCACAATTATCACGACACCTATCGTAGTTTGCCCCCGCTTTACATCGGACCAACTCAGGCGGAAGGAGCGTTGAGCTGGTGCGTGCATCTTTTGCCGTTTGTCGAGCAGCAAGCACTGTTTGCGGACTTCGACGGGCTGTCGCGCCGCGCGGGTGGACCGGCAATGCTCGATTCGGATACCTTTTACGCGACATTGGGAATTGGGCGAACAGGCCTTCGCGTTTCGACGTATGTATGTCCTTCCGTGTCAGCCACTCGACCGGTCATGAGCACCACCGACGTGTTTGGTCTGGGAACATCTGGGGAATTTGCACCGCTCAGCTACAAGGCATCCACTGGCACGGACATCGATGCTGAAGAGACCGTCAACAACGGGATGTTTCAAGCACTTCGCGGTTTGCGGTTTGATGATGCTCGCGACGGTGTGTCGAATGTCTATTTGATGAGCGAAGTCGCGCTCACAAGTTCGAATCCCACAGCTTTTGTTGGATTTGCCGCCGTGGGCTCCGTGAAACGCCTTCCCCAACTGCCCACGTTTCCGGTTGCTGATCCGTGTTCAGAACATCACGTCGATGGTCGCTACCACAACAATGGCACGGACCGTCAGGGCAGCTATCTCCATCACGGTCTGACGCATTACTCCAGCTTTCAGGCCATTAATCCGCCAAACGGGCCGAGTTGCTACGAATCCGCATCAGTTTCAGCCGTGGCGACCAGTAGCTTGCACTCCGGCGGCGCGAACCACGCATTGGGTGACGGCAGCATTCACTTTGTGAGCTGTAACATGGATCGCGCCGTATACAATCGTTGCGGGGCGAGGGATGACGGCGAACTGGACTAGCGGTTCGCCTCGTGGACTGCGGTGATTGTCGATGAAATCCCGCCGCGCGGCGTGAAGGACGCAACCAACTTCATGGCCCGGGGCGCGAGGACGCTCACCAAGTCATCGAGTATGCAATTTGTGACGTCTTCGTAAAAAATTCCGGCCTGCCGAAAGTTCTGCAAATACATCTTATAGCTCTTCAATTCCACGCACTTTGCATCAGCAGTGTAGGTGAGCGTCAGCGTGGCGAAATCGGGCTGCCCCGTGATGGGGCAGACGGAAGTAAACTCCGGAGCAACAATTTCGATACTATAGTCGCGGTTGGGGTGCGGATTCTCGAATGTTTCCAGGATTGATCGACGCTCTTCGGACACGGCAACACTCCGCTACTAGTGACAAACGGGCAGCTCAGAGTATCGTCAATGGTCCTCGATCCGCCAAGGTCTGCGATCAGCGGCCTTGCCTGATTTGCGGTACGCTTTATTCTTCAAATGTTTCCCTCTGTTCTCCGTTGCCGAGCCTTGCTCTCTCCCCATGCGAATCGCCGAAATCTACAAGTCCGTTCAAGGCGAAGGTTTTCTAACTGGTACGGAAAGCATCTTTGTGCGCACCTCAGGCTGCAACTTGCGGTGCTGGTACTGCGATACGCCGTTCACGTCGTGGCGTCCGGAAGGCGATGATCTTGAAATAGATGAGATACTTCATCAGGTCGCAAAGCTTAACTGTTCTCACGTTGTCGTGACCGGCGGCGAACCGATGCTGTTCGCAGAGTTAATCCCCTTGTGCGGCGGACTTCGTGATATGAACTGTCACATCACCATTGAAACAGCCGGAACGCTGTACTTGCCGGTGGAGTGCGATTTGATGTCAGTCAGCCCGAAACTAGCGAATTCGACGCCTTCGGTCGAACTGGATGCGAAGTGGCACGATCGGCATGAACGATCTCGTCACGTCCCGGATGTCATGCGAAGGCTGGTGGACGAGTATCGATACCAGCTCAAATTCGTTGTGGATCAGCCAGCGGACTGCGACGAACTCGAACAGTACCTGGATGGGTTGCCTGAGATCAAACAGGACCGCGTAATGTTGATGCCGCAAGGGACAGACTGCGAGCGACTCGAACAGACAGGAGCCTGGCTGAAGGAATACTGCGCGAAGCATGGCTATCGATTTTGTGCCCGCCGTCACATCGAACTGTATGGATTCACACGCGGGACGTAACTCCGCCGCTTCAGGCGAGCCATTGCCCAATTTCATCGACGGCGCTCTTGAGCGACGCGGCGGCCATTCGAAAGTTGGTGTGCGAAGAGATCTCTGGCTGGATATCGAGAAACAACTCGGTGGCGTTTTGCAGCTTCGCATACTTCTTCTTGGCTTGCTTGAGATATGCTTCTGCGTCTCCAGCTTTGAGCGGTCCGCCCAACGCCAACATATAGTCGTAGAGTGCACGATGCACCTCACACAACTCGTCGTCCTCTTCCGCCTCCTCCGAGTGCTTTAAGAAGGTTCGCACCATCCACACATGACTCAACAGAGTGTCGACGCGCTGCATTAAGTCATCGGCTGACTTTGTCAACGTGGCACCTCTTCCGGTCACTCTTCCGACTTCTCTTGTTGATCGGAATCTTCGTTTGAATTGTCGTCAGCAGGCTGCGGCGTCTCTTCCTCAACTGCACTCTCCGCTTCCACTTCTGAGACCTCTGGTGCGGGGGCATGCTTGGGTGGACCACCTTTGGGAGCAGCGACCAGCACGGTAACTGCCCCGACGGCAACCATCAAAAGTCCGGCTCCGAAAAAGCTACTGCGCAAGACGTTTTGGCCCAACTGTTCACGTAGCTGTGGGTTCATCGAGATTGTGAAGAAGGCATTGACAACCGGAGCCAAACCGAAAATCAACGGCGGCACATAATGCGGCTTTCCCCCGAAATTAAATGCCAGCAGCATTCCTAACGCACCGAGCGCTCCTACGACACCAGCGATAAAGCTCCACCAGATCCCGGACATAGTCCAACCATGGAACAGACCTTCGCCTTTTTCCATCCCGAAGACCGCGATGACCAAGATCGGCCCGACCACAGCGACCATCAAATAGGCGATGCCGACACATATGAATGGTCGCATCCGACCACTGCCCATTTCGCCGTGCCCCCACTGCAGGAAGGGCCCATAGGTGCCCCAAAACACGGCGGTTGACAGGATCGAAATGATAATCAGTGGAAAATTGGCGGCGGATGATCCGTGCATGAGTTTATCTCTTGTCTGCGGAGTGATTGGTCATTTCGGGCCGGGATTGGGGAAGTCAGTCGGAACTTACGGCTTCCGGCGGGGAGTGCCCAGTCTACTCAGCACTACAGCCGATGAACAGTGCTAGATCGCCCTCGGCTCACCCCACTCGGCCACAAACCTCGCACTGCAGCGTTTGCATCGCACTTTTCGACCGAGGTACTGGCCAGGGACCTGAGTGGTCTCGTCGCATCCCTGGCACGTGATCGAGAACTGAACTGTACCGTTCTTTAACCGTTCCCAGTGTTCGTGCGGGACACCTTCTAACACGAGGTCTTCCGCTTCGATGGTCGTCAAAACCTCTCGCGTCAAAGTCGGGATGCCGGCGATCCGGTTGGCCAATCGTCGAATTGCGTTCTCGAAAACATTGCGAACCAGCCGACCGTTTCCAAAGTGTTCGTCGCGGTGATCGTAAAGCCACTGGAATCCCAGGAGTAGCCGGCCTTGGGCCTCCGGTGTGACAACATAGTGATTTGCCTTGCACATCCCGCCGAAGATACGACCCAGCGACCCGGCCGTGTAATCCTCGAATGTCAATTTGGTGTTGAAGCGAGAAGACAGTCCCGGATTCGAGCGGATCAGACGATCCATCTCCTCTGGATAGCCGGCTAATACAACCACGAGCCGATCGCGATTGTCCTCCATGCGTTTCAGCAAGGTTTGGACGGCTTCACGTCCGTAAGGGTCGTCCCCAGATTCGGCGACAAGGCTGTAGGCTTCGTCGACGAAAAGCACACCGTCGAGTGCTTCGTCTACTTTTTGGTTTGTTTTTGGTCCCGTTTGCCCAGCGTATTCGGCGACCAGTCCCGAGCGATCGGTTTCGACGAGATGCCCTTTGCTAAGTACTCCCATCGAGCCGTAAAGTTGCCCGACGATTCGCGCGACCGTCGTCTTCCCCGTGCCAGGGTTGCCGCCGAACACCAGATGAAGACTGAGGTTCGTAGTCGGCAATCCTTGAACCTCACGCTGTCTCTGCATCCTGAGGAAGTTGGTCAGCGTACGAATTTCGTGCTTGACCTGGTTCAAGCCAATCATCGCGTCAAGCTGCTCCATGACTTCGGCCAAATGTTCTTCCTGACTCTTCTGTTCGCCGATGACTTCGATTTCGCTGTGGATGTCGTACTGTTCACGAAGTTGCTTGGTCTCTTGTTGCATCGTCTGCACGGCTTGAGCGCTCTGCGGCATGTTCGTGCGAGGGCGTGTTCTGGCCGTTGAGACTTCGGGCTGCAAGTAGCTCGTCAATTCCTGCTGTATTTCCTGAAGACGTGCCAGTTCGCCGGGTTTTGGGGCGCCATCGGCCTTGGCGACGAGATTTGCCAAACGGACGACGATCGTTACGAGCTGATGACCGCGTTCATGGAGTGGCTGCATCTGGGCAAAGGGCCGAACCAAGCTGGACCAGTTCAAACTCTTTGCCTCACGGAAAACATGTGCCGCCGCGTCGCGCAGCTGCCCGCCAGGAACTCCGCCTGGCCAAATGTGGTCAAACAGCACGCGTCCGAATCGCTTCTCTTCCTGGCTCCACCGTTGATCTGCTTCGACGACCGTCACATAGACTTTGATTAAAAGGCCCTTGTGCAAGTCGTCCATCAATTGGACAAAGCTCTCGGGGGTGCCCGGCAAAAAGTTGGGGCACTGCTGAATGCAAAGCTTCGCGCTAGATAGATACAGCTGCTGACAATCCTGGATCGCTTGTTGAAACTGATCGAGCAGTGAATCGAAATTCGGATTGGTCATGAATGATGGGCGGAATGGGAATGTCGAATTACCCAGTGGGTAACGAAACGGCGACCGTTGAATTCCGATTATTCGTCCGGTATTTCGTCGTTCGTCACTAACTCTCTCCTAGTTTGCCATTAACACACGGTCGTGCAAAGCCATTCGGAGCGGATCGTCGCTTTCGTCACAAAACCCCAAGTGCAAGTGTCTTCGCCAGCCCTCGGCGTATTCAAATACACCAGACATTCGACCGCATTCGGCATCCAGGTCGCGGAGCGTCTGTAAATAAGAATCGTGACCTTGGCTCTCGTCCAGCCATTTCTTTTGGCTGACATGTTTGGCAAGCATTGCGACTTTTTGATCGACGACTTCCGTGACATTGACAAACATGTCGGGGGTTACCAGCTGACGAAGCGGGTCACGGTGCGAGAAGGGTTGAGCGTGATAGACAGTCACCTTGCCGCCAACCGGATCCCGCGGTGGATCAACAGCGAAATTGGGCATGCCGCGCGTGAAGGCTGCCGTAGTTGCCAACCGGCAGACGTTCATATGATCTTCCATATAGTCGGCCGGCGCGTGGGTTAGCACGATCTCGGGAGCGACCAGTCGCATGACGGACGCGATCTTCGCCAGAGTCGGTTGGTCGAAGAATATCGACATGTCATCACAAACCGGCTCGTGAAAGACAGCCCCGATCAAGTCGGTCGCCGCGATCGCTTCGTCACGGCGAATTCTCGCGATTGTATCTCGATCGTACTCCGTCGTTCCACAGCAGCCGTTGGCAACATTCATGTAATGAAGTTCATAGCCCGCCTCTTTGAGCAGCATGAATGTTCCTGACATGAAGATTTCAATGTCATCGGGATGAGCAGCAATTGCTAGAACGGTTGGCATGATTGAAAAGGTTCCTTTGTGATTGACATCTGTGATCGCTGTGTCCTCCGTGGTTACCTATTCCCCTCGCAACGCCGAAAGCACCGGAACCCTTAAGCTCGCACGAACGGACAGTAAGCTCGATACGATGCCGACAACTAACACGGCCAGCAGCATCAAGGCGAGATCACGCAGTAAATCGCTGGGTATCGACGCGTTGCCCGTTAGCTTATGTGGCAAGACCGCCAGCAACGCTGCGGTCGTTCCCGTCGCAAGTCCGCCGAACAGCAGCAGCACGTTTTCCAGTAGAACCATCTTTGCAAGTCGCTTTTCGCAGAAGCCGGTCGCGCGAAGCAACGCCAGTTCGCCGCGGCGCTCCAAGACGTTACGCATCTGTACGGCCGCGAGTCCGAATGTACCGAGCAGCAGACCCAGGGCTCCGAGACTCTGAAAGGTACTCAAGTAAGTATTCTGAACGGCAAACAATTGTTCTAACACCTGGCTTGCTTGCACGGCGTCGAAGCCTTGATCGCTCAGTCGCTCTTCCAGCAACTCGGAAACCTGTTGGCTCTTCCCGGGCGGGCTTTGAATTAGGAAATAGCGATAGCCGGATACGTTCGGGAACACTCGCTCGAAGTTTGTCTCTCCGATCAACAAGCTTCCTTGCAAGACGCTGTTCTCTAGCAATCCAACGACGTGAAATCGAATGGTCCGCTCGTCGTAGGTCAGTTCCAGATCCGTGCCAACATTCGCCGGCGGTTTTAAGCTGTACATCGCCGTATTCATGTCGATCACAACCGGAATCGAGGCGTCCGGAGTCTCGTTGGTTGATGCAAGCAGTCGCCAAGGATTCAACTTGTCCGCATCCGTCGTCGCCTCCGATTTCATCCACCGAAACTTCGCTTCGGTCGCTGTATCGAAGTGATTCACGAAGGCGGCGGTTATGCCCATGACGCGTGGCTGTGTCGATCGATAGAGGTTGTTGCAACTGGCGTCATCGCCCTCCCTGAACCGCAGGCCAAAGACTAGACCGCCATCGAGCAGGTGTTGCTTGTCGGCAAGTATTTCTTCTCTGCCCTCATCACGGTTAAGATCGACAAACACCGGCTCAGAACTCTGGGCCACTAAGTCGAATCCGCCGGCACCTTCGGTAGACGGCGCAAGTCGAAATGAACTCAGACCCACGATAAGAAAGCTCGCCGTCGCCATCAGCCCAATCGTTGAGGCACTCCGTCCTGGATTTCGTCCGGCGTTACGAAACGCCAACTTGGTCAAAGCCCAGCCGCCCGTGAAGGGCTTCAGTTCGCGTCGCCCGCCGCGTTTCAGTCGCACCCAAACGAGCAGCAGAAGCCCAGTCAGCATCAAGAACCCCGCGCCGAGGAATGCACCGGCCTGAGCCATTCCGCCCAGTTGTGCCGCCGCGGCGGCTAAAACAAAGGCAACGAGGATACTTAGCAGTGCGGCAAGCGAGAGCCTGGTTTGAGGCTTGTATGCCACTTGGTGGGCATCGCTCGTTTGCCCGGCAAGTAGGCGGCAGGTCGACACTTTGCGAGTCTGCCGAATGCTCCATGCGATGGTGAGCACGGATACAACGACGCCCAGGACGTATCCCAGCACTAAGCTCTTGGGGGTCCAGTAAAACTCCAGAAACGGTGTCGTGATGGCTCCGACCCACCAAGTCCGTAACCCGGTCAGCATCAGCCAGGCGTAACCGACGCCGATTGCGATGCCGGCTAAACCGCCATTGATCGCGACCAAGGCCCCTTCGGCAACGAACAGCCGACTGGTGCGACTGCGGCGAAGACCGACCGCCAGCAATGCTCCGATTTCCCTCGCGCGTTGTTCTACTCCCAGACGGAACAGAAGAGCCACCAACAACAGCGCGGCTGCGATGATGAAGAAGCTTAAACCTAGGAACAGGCCGTCAAAAGGTGTGGTGCCCGAGGAAGCTGCCAATTGCTGACGCTTGACCGGAATAAAATCCATGCCAAGCGACTCGTTTTCTTTTGCCAGTTCGGCCAGAAATGCTTGCTGAATGGAGTTGGTGGTTACGCCCTCCCGGGCAGGGATGCGAATCGACGTCAAGCGACCGAAGCGACTTCCCCACAAACGTCCGCCCGTTTCAAGCGACACGAAGGCCTTGGGCGTCGTGCGATGGTTCTCCCAGTAATTGTCGTCTTGGCCACGAACTAGCTTGTAGTCGAACGGAAAGGGCGCATCCCAATCGTCGATTGTTTCCTGATCCGTCACGCCCTCAACCTCGGGCGTCAAATCAGGATCGTTGGCTAATGTTGGCCGCTTGCGATATTGAGCTTCACGTCCGCGCCGATAGGAGCTGAATGGCTCGGTGATCGGAGTGATCGCCTTTAAAATGAAGTCGGCATGAGTTTCAACGGCATCGCCGTGCGTCGTTTCGGCTTCGAAGTAGGCTACGCGGATCGTGTCACCTGGCTTAGCTTGCTGGTCATCCGCGGCCCAACTGTTCAAAATGATCTCGTTCTCCCGCAATGTGTCGATCGGTCGACCTTCAACATCGAGCAGACGAAATGAATCTTTCAGGTCGATGCCGCTGATCATCGAGTACGCGATCGGTCCTCGGCTTTCGTCAGCTGCCGCGTTGCTGCTTTCGTCCCATTTTTGCATCTTGGTTGCGAGATAAGTCATCACGCCTTGTCCACCCATCTTCGCGAATGCTGCTGATGCGATGGATTCCGCCTCGGGCGAAAGAATCATTCGATCCGAAGTGATACTGAAGTAGTCATAGATTGTCTCGGATGCGGAAGTAGTATCGTTGAAAACTCGCGTGACGCGTTTGATCGAAAGGCCATAGTCCTCGAACGAAGGTCTCAAGGCGAGTTTTAACGCGTCGCTCGCCGTTGCCGCTTCGCGAGACGTCGGCGAGATGCCTGGATTGAGCGACGCCAGCAGCGAGTTGACTTTGCCCCCCTGGTCGAGAGCCTCCTGGAGTGTCTTCATCGAGACGAATGCGACAAGTGGTACTGATTGGCTTGGCCGCAGACTGAATCGCCCTAGTCCTCGCGCCGGAATCACATCGACAACAGTAAGCCCCGGCAGGCTCCGAATGCGATCGGACTTGTCTGCCAATGGACTGTCCGCAGGAACTTGATTTCCCTTTGGCAGTCGAGCGACAACCTGTGAGGAAATCTCAGCGTGAAGGTCACTCGCCAATGCTTGATTCAATACAATTTCATCTTCACCTGGAAGTTTGCGAGGTCGAACGTCGTCTGACAGATCCCAAAATCTCGAGTCACACCCGACGATCAACACGTTGGATGAACGTCCCGTCTGATCTGCGTGCTGTAGCTCAATCGTCGTCGATGGAAACAGAATCACGGGCGCGGCGAGATCGTAGTAGCGTTTGAACTGCTCTTCCGCGGCGAGCTCGGTTGCGAGCTCCGTGCGAAAGAAGCGGTCCGTCACAAGTATTTCATCGATATCGCCAAGCCGCTCCAGCGTCAGGTGACGCAGGCTTCCTTTCACGGAGTCGCCTACCAGTAAGGCCCCCGTCAACACAGATGTTGCCGCGGCTACGCCGAATGCCACGGCGAGATTAATCCGCCAGTAATAGGTCAAACTCTGTATAACGAGGCGCCAGAATGACATGTTTCGCATCGACGTTAGATGTTCAATGTTGGATATTCGACGTTGGCTCTGACAATTGTCCATCGTCAAGCTCAAGCTGTCGCGACATCTGCCCGGCGAGTTCCAAACTGTGGGTGACAACGATCAGCATCGTATGCTCTTGTCTCTGGAGTTCAAGCAACAGATCGCCCATTGCTTTAGCGTTCGCGCGGTCAAGGCTGCCGGTGGGCTCGTCGGCGAGCAGCAGGATCGGGTTGTTTACTAGCGCACGAGCCGCGGCGACACGCTGGCGTTCACCGCCTGAAAGTTCCGCCGGGCGATGCTCGATACGTTCTGCTAGTCCCACACGGTCGATTAAGTCACGAGCTCGCTTGAGTTGCTCGTCGTTCGGGCTGCCCTCGGCCAAGGTTGGCACTAAAACATTTTCCAACACAGACAGTTGCGGCAGCAAATGATGGTCTTGGAAGACAAAGCCGATATTCCTGTTACGGAAGTGTGCCAGTTGTGGCTCGGTCAAAGCAAACGGATTTTCTCCCTTCAAGGTAATCGTGCCCGAGGTCGGCTCGTCGAGTGTTCCGATCAAATTCAGCAACGTGCTCTTGCCGCAACCGCTTGGTCCGAGGATCGCGATGTTTTCGCCGGCCGACAACTCGAACGACACGCCGCGCAATACAACAAGCGGCTCACCTCGCGTTGGGTACTGTTTGGCGACGAGATCGACAATCAAATCAGGCACGATGTTCTCCAAACTGACCATCACGTCCCGCGCAATGTGTCTTTCCTAGAGATGTTGAAGCTGAAATCGCACGTCCATCAACAAATGTTCCTCCAACAGGCTCATCACGGTAGACCGTCATGGCTACAGAATCGCGAGACAGCCAATTCCGTAGAACGTGTACTCTACGTCATCGGCGGCATCCCACGACGCACCGTGGAAGCCTCCAGTATCGAGCTGAAGCCCTTCCGCAAAGCGTCGCGCCGCGGCCACATCAATTTCGTCGAGCCCGTCTAAGTCAATTAGCGTAAGGCTTCCCGTAAAGGTACTCAACAGGTCCGCAATTGGGATTCGAGTGTTCGCTCGTAAACCACCTTCGTCCGTTTGCATATCCACTAGGAAATCGAGCGTATGCTCGCGAATCTCACTGTCCAACGCACCAAGAATCCGCAAAGTGGCAATCGCGGCAGCGGTCGGATTCGTGCCAGCTCGCTTACTCGCGCGAATCTCGCGGAATCCACCGTCTTCGGCCCGCTGTGACATGATGAACTCGACCACTCGCTCCGGTTGAGGCAATGGGCGGTCGATCAACTCGCGGCATAACAGCACAAGAAATGTGTGATAAGTGCTGCTGGCTGCGCCTTGTTCGGCTTTAGCGTAACCACCGTCATCGCGACGCAGTTTCTCTAACGCATCCGCGACCGCGTCGCGCCAGTTTGGCGATGCAGTGGCGAATACATCAATACCAGCTGAAGCATCGAGCAACATCGCACCGTAAACCAATGACAAAAAATCGATGATCGTTTCCTGACCGGACAACTTGCTGCGTAGGAAATCCGCCGATCGTTCTGCGAGTGGGCCCGTCAATTCGCCCAAAACTGCTAACGACCGCAATGCAAAGCCGGTGTAGTACAGATCGCTTCCACCCTCACGTCCTGCGAATCCTCCGTCAATTTGTTGCGCCCGCTTTAGGTAACTCGCGTGCCGATCGCGCAAATCTTCGGAAAGTTTACCGAGTCCGGTTCCGATTCGGACGGTCAGTTCTTCGAGATAGGCAGGCATGAGCAATTTCAGGCTGGACGTTGCGTCGGTTCGTGCCTAGAGCAGCGTACTTGGAGCGATCAGCATCCGCAATGCGCGGCTCGTACGATGAGTCACGCGCTTTGGTCATCGGGCGTATTTTCAAATGGTCGCAAGAGTTTGACGAGCCAGTCAGGGATCGGCATTGATGTGGGTGGCGCGTCTCGTTTGATTCGGCAACAGACAGCAGTCAGCTTGCCTGTTGCAACTCTAATCTCGTGCAAGCTAAAGTCGAAGCTGTAAGTGATGCTTTTCGTACCGAGTCGCTCGATCCGCACACAGACATCGAGGACGTCCTCGAATCGTACTGGTCCGGTGTAGTCGCAACTCGCACTTACGCGAGGCCAGCTGATTGCCCCTGAGTCGTCTTGCGTGTGTACGCTTGTACCGAGGTGACGAAGGAAGGCATGTTCGGCCTGTTCCATATATTGGAAGTAAGCCGAGAAGTGAGCGATACCGGCAGCATCTGTCTCGCAAAACTCGACCCGGCGGTGATAGTGGAACTCTTCGGGCATGATGTCTTTTCTCGATCCATCTGCGCAAAAACAAAGCCTGCACGTGGCAGGCTCTTGTTCTCTCACCGTCAATTCGCGGTTAGTCACCCGTGTAGGACAGAAGGCCCATAAAGCGTGCTCGCTTGATGGCCAAGGACACCGCATGTTGGCTGACCGCGGTACAGCCTGTCTTGCGGCGACCCACGATTTTACCATGCCGGTTGACTAGTTTCTTTAAAAGCTCGACGTCCTTGTAATCGACATACATCGGACGTGGGCGGGAGCCATCAACGAACAATGGGTCCTTTTTCTTTGCCCGAGTGGTAACTTTCTTCTTTCGTCGAGGCTTTTGAGCGAATGCCATAATTCTGCTTTTTCTTACCGACAACTAATAAACTGGAGACTGTCTAGGAAATACGAATCTCCGATTCTAAACAAATCGATGCCGTTCGCAAGATCACTGGGACGAGTTCAACAGCGAAAGAATTTTGCAAGTGTTTTCTCGCTAGGAGGGCGTGTGAGTAGGGAAAATACAACGACTGCGACGGCTGAGGCCACAAAAACGCCGACGACCGGATGGAGCGAGGGTAGCGTCAGGATGCCCAATTCGACGGGAGCTTCAGGAAAGCTATAGCGTGGATTCGATCCGAAGCCGGACCGCCAGAAGAGGATTGACCACGTCACGAGGACAGTCAATACACTACCGATCGCTCCTGCCGCCGTCAGCCGTCGCCAGTAGATTGCGGCAAAGACCAGCGGAAACAGGCCGGTAAACCCCGTAAACGACCAGAGCCCAAGATCGAATACAGCGCGCGGCAGCACGAGACTCAGCAGATACGTCAAACCCACGACGGCGATGATAAAGCATCTTGCAGCTCGAACGACTTGCTGTTCGTTAAGTCGTTCGCCGGTTCGATCGTGCAACAAGATATCCTCCGTAAACATTGTGCCGACGCACAGGAATTGGCTGTCCAGCGAAGACATAATCGCCGCCAAGATGCCGGCTGTGAGTAGGCCGCCGAGAATCGGTCCGGCGTGTGTCTGGACCAGCATCCCGAGTACGGCGTTTTCGTCGGTGCCTTGGGGAATACCCGAGTCTGGTCCGCTCGCCCAAATGCCGAGCAGCACGCATGGTGCCCACACGATCATGATGAAGATCGGGTGCAGGATGATCGGCAGTTTGAAGGCATCCGCGCTGCGAGCGGTCAACCAGTGCTGGAAGATATGCGGAAACATCCCCACGGACAAAGGGATGAGCAAGAACGAAAAGAAGACCGGCTTTGGAATCTTTTGGCGAGCAAGCTGAATCTCTGGGACTTGTTTCGAGGCGATCACGAGATTCTCGAACAGATTGTCCGTACCGCCAATCGCCTTGGCGATGATGAAAAAAGTTACTACACCCAGAACCATAAACACACTGGTCTGAAAAGTGTTCGCCCAGGCTGTTCCCCGCATTCCGCCGTAGAACACGTAAGTCAGCACGACAACGCAGATGACTCCCGATGCAAGCCAGGACGGGACGCCGTATCCGCTGCTCGCGAGCCAAGCCGTACCGTCGAACGTGCCCGCAGTCACCGTTTGGACAACCGCACCACCTCCGAGCACGCCGACCATCAGATAGCCGACGACAAGGAACACCAAGATCGGAAACAGCAGGTACCCGATCAAATTGCTCTCTAAGCGGTCACGAAAGAACTGAATTTGCGTCGTGTAACCATGCTTACGGCCCAGCGACCACAGTGGAACGCCTATCAGGAAGAAGCACAGCGAGTGTACGATCCCGCTTGCCGACGCCAACAAACCATAAACTCCAGCACCCATAACATACGCGCGGCCCGTCGAGCCAACCAGCGCAAAGGCTGTCATTGTCGTTCCGAACAACGACATCAGCAGCAGGAAGGGGCCAATCGAGTGGCTAGCGAGCATGTAGTCCTTCGCCGTTCCACGAAACAGTCGATTCGCCGATAGCCCCAGTCCGACGAGCAACAAAAGGTAGACAACGATGACGAACAACTGGATCATGCAGTGGTATCCTCTCGCGGCGTACACGCCTCGCCAGAAGACAGGCTTTCAGGCCAACAGAACTTTGTAGCCAGCATCCAGACTCCGGCCGTCACGAGCGAAAGCACCGAGTGATAAGTCAAGTTTCTCGGTAAGAAACCAAAATCCAGAGTTGTGTCGTTCCATTGCCAATAATCCTGGTGAAACACCAGCAACAGCAAGACGAGAAACCATACGACGTATTTCATGACGAGCTTTGTGGAGCGAGTTATAGCCAACGCTTAAAGTGGTCGCAGTTTACCCAAGCGATGCCATGACTTCCAGTGTGACGGCCAATGTGCCGGAGCGATTGCCGTCGAGCGTGAAATTAGGAAGGAGCACCGCAAAGTAATGAAAGAACCGGTCGATTTACAATCGCTTCCCGGGGTTAGTGCGTGCCGGAGTCACACGCGCCACGCCGGGCGGTAATTTAGCCCAAGCGCTAGGATTCTCTGAATCAGTTCTCCGTACTCTATCCCTGCGACGTGAGCCGACTCGGCGAAGTCTTCGCCATAAGAGAGGTTGGGGTTGGGGTTGGCCTCCAGAACGTACACTCGCCCGTCTTCGGTGACTCGCAGGTCCATTCGAGCGTAGCCTGTCATGAACAGCGCCTTGTAGATCCGCTTACAGAGTCGGACGATTTTGGTGGACATTTCCTTGGTCAAGTCCGTAGGTGCTTCTGTTTTAACACCCAACTTTTTTTGATACGCGTAGTCCCACTTCACCTGTTCGGTTGCGATGTTCGGTTCGCCTTTCGGTAGCTTTGTCATTAGTAGCTCCCAAATCGGCAGCGTCGTGATGCGATTGTTGCCGAGAACTCCGACGTAGAACTCGCGACCGACGATGTACTCCTCAACCAATGCGTCCGACTTGGTCTCTTCGAAGATGAATTGGACACGTTCCACAAGTTCCTCGACGTCATGGACAATCGATTTCTTGCTCAGTCCGAACGATGCATCCTCGGTTGCTGACTTGACGAACATCGGGTAAGTCATCTTCTTCGGCGGGGGAGGGATTTTGCTGCCGAGTTGATAGACCACGAACATCGGCGTGGGGATGCGATGATACTGCAGAATTTGTTTGGAAAGCACTTTGTCGTGCGCCAGCATCAGACCACGCGGGTTGCAGCCCGTGTATGGCTGTTTCATCAACTCAAGGTACGAAGCGACATGTTGGTCGTAGACCGCGACACCATGAAACTCCTCGAGCAGATTAAACGTAATGTTCGGCTCCCAGTCGAGCAGTGCTTCACGGATGATGCCCGTATCGTTGCTCACGCCCAACTTCAAAACGTCGTGATCCAACTCACGAAGTGTTTGGCAGACGTCGAACTCCGTCTTCCAGTTGAGAATCTCCTCGTCTGTCAATCCCTCGATCGTGTCTGGCGGAACCAGCTCCTCATCCATGAGAGCCATCACGCGTAATTTCTTCATGTTGCGCTTTTCGTCGATGGAGCCGAGTCACAGTGCGACACGGTGGTTCCCTCCGTGCAGGTAGTTCATTGTCTGAACGGTTAGCATAACAAGTAGATCGCGACGCGAGTGACGCTCAGATCGGCGAAGACGCAGACGTAGTTCGCGGCAGCGGTCGATCATCTCATTCAGGACTTGATCGATGGTGTATTGATACTGGCCGGTCCACTCGCCGATTGCCTGTCGCAAGTAACGTCGATTGGCTCGTAGGAACACCGTGGCCGCCGGGTTGCCGCTAAACTCGGGAGCGGCGGAGAACAGCTTCAAAAGGTCACGATCGTAAACTGTTGGATATCCCACGCCGTATCGCTCCTTCTTTTCGTCGTAGTGTTCACGAAGCGTCTTTCGCAAGATTCGCACTGGGTCCATCCGCTTGCGCGTGGCGACTAACTGCTTTTTGGCGGACAAGTCAACCATCAACCGATCGACGTACTCGAGTTTTTGGAGCGCTGGCCAGCCGTTGTACTGTGTACGCCAGGGCGAACGCGGTCTCAGCCAGACGGCAAATGTCTCGGCAAAGTCTTCGGCGGGGTGGGCCTGCGCATACCACATATCCAGATGCTGAACAAAACTTTTGCTGTACGGCTTGGGTGAGTAGTGTTCCGGGTATGGTATCGACGAATTGCCAAACACCGCCTGCCAAGAACGGCGGCGACCAAGCTTGTAAGCGTTGTCGATGGCATGGCCAGCTTCGTGGCGCAAAATCCGCATACACGTGGCCTTGCTCCCCCCCTCGACCTCCAACATTTGTTTGCGCTCGAGCCGCTCGAGTCGCGGGTGAGCCAGATAGAAGGGGATCGCGATGCCGGGAATCCCGTCCGGTGTAAACCATTCGTCTGAGAGCCAGCAGTGTGGGCGAAACTTCAGCCCTCGCGTGGATAGTTCGTCGTAGAGTTGCTCAATGCGATGCTCGAGCCGTGTGCCCTTGACCCGAAGTCCCAGGTCACAAATGCGCATGTCCAACAACTCGCTGTCCGAGTAGTCGGCCCAAAAGGGCTTCGGTTGTCGGCGAGTTCTCTCGGTCCGATTTTTTGCAGTACTTGCCATTTTGCCTTCGTCATAGGTGTGCGTCAAAATCTTATATTCGGCGAGATCCACGCAACCGGCCACATTTTATGGGGGGAGCCGCAGATTATCCAGATTGTTCTAACTATTTTGCCCAGTCGGAATACAATTTTTCTGGACCGATCGCGCATCGCTTCGCAAGGTCGAGCAACTCGTCGTCGTCACCTCGTCTTTCGGGCTCGTCATGGCCCATTGTGACGGCTAATTGGCTTGCGGTTCTGGTCCGCGAAGACTGATTCGCTACGGATAACCTTACTCGAACGGATTTTCGCCGCCGCTCGACTTCGCCTGTTGTGCCTCGATAAATCTCTGGTCTTCTGCGCTAAGCTTGGCGATGGGTACTTCAACTTCGCGACCGCCAGTTCGCCGAATCGTGACCTTGCCATCGGCGACCTTGACGAAAGTCGCTTCGACCTTGAATTTGCCGGTCGCATCACTCCATGTTCGCAGGACAGGCGTCGTCGAGGCGAGCGGCGTTGGCTTTTGGGGTTGATCCAGTTCGTCAGGCGCGAGTTGAATGTCCTGTCGTGATAGGGTGTGCTCCCGCGGAGCAAACCCGCGTTTGCGGACCAGCACCTTTCCATCCGGTCGCAATTCCAGGATTTCGGCGGCAAACCAGGATGCATAAAGCTTCGCAGCTACGAGTTGACCCACGTACAACGGTGTCGATTCCGTCACGGTGCGACCGGTGGCTTTTACCGGCATGTGACTGTCGTAAGCCTTATTCAACTCGTATTTCAACTTGTACTCAGGTGACCACTTGGCCAGTGTCTTGCTCGCGACTTCTTGGATCTTCTTACTCGGATCGTTCAGCAGCGGCTGGATGGTGGCGGCAACTTCGGGATCCGCTTCTTTGGGTGATTTCTTACCGAGTCGCTCCAGTGATTTCAGTACCTTGTCACTATCGCCGGAACGGAGCGCCGCGAGCGCCTCGCTTCTTTCATTCGCTGTGAGTGGAGCTTCGGCAGCCTCTTTGGCCTTGGCGACGGCCATCTCTCGATCGCGTTTCGCTTGTTCGGCCTCTGAATCTAGTTTGGCGATCTCTTCGGGCGACAGTCGATGGTACTTGATCGAAATCGGTATCGTCGTCTTGGTGTTGTTTTCATCGACAACCAGCTTGGCTGCGAAGTCCGACGCTTGTGGCATACCGTCGCTGGGATTGAAAGTCCACGTCCCGGTACCTGTAAACTCATAGGCCGGTTGGTTTCCTGCTTTGGGAGAAGACAGTTGATAAGACTTCTTGATGACAACCGCGGTGGGTGAATCGCTTTCGATCACATACTCGGTCTTCTCACTACCGGCTTGAATGCTCTTTTCATCGTCACCTCCGAAAGGTCCAAAGCGGCCGAACGGTCGATAACCTTCTTGCTCCTGCGTGATCGAGACTCCCGAATCTGCCAACCACTCTCGTTTATCACCGGTCGACAAGACCTCGAACGGTAACAACGAGACGTTGCCCAGCAAAAACGGCAACTGTGAATCGCCTTTCAAAGCAAGCACGTTACCACGGCGAGACATGGTGATCTTGTTGGTTGTCTGGATCTTTCCTGCAAAGGTTGGTCGAGAAAACGGGCTTGGCACTCCTCCGGGGCCAAACGGGCCGAAGCGAGGTCCAAATGGCAGGCTCGAACGCGACGACGCCTTACGCTTCGTCGATTCCGACAAACCGCCTTGATAGGTCATTCGCACTTGCTCCGCACTCACCTCATCGATGGTGTAGCGAGTAACACCCTTGTACGAGGTGATCTCGTCTGCCATCTCGGCGCTGATCTCGACGCGATAGGCGAACTGTTCGCCAACTTTCCGGCCATATTGCAGTTCGGCACCGCTGCCGCCGGAAGCGATGGCGGTAAATAACACAGCGAGTGTCGTCAACCGCATCTTGCCGCTCACTACCGCATCACCAAAACAATTGTCTGCACGGATCATTTCTCTCGATTCCTCAATAACCGCCCTCGATACTATTGCCATCGCCTTCATGATATCAAACCAGCTCTTGGTTAGCGTCCTATTTAATGCGCCTTTTCGTCGCTCCAATTGTCCTGGGGCTCCGACACTTGATCGAATGTTCAGTTCTCTTCCGAATGGGTCGAGCCGCTGGGGGTGGCCGCGCGGTCGGTGCCGAAGCTGATGTTCGTATGGCCGTTGTAGGACGAACCATACACATCAACCAACTTGTAGGTCGACTTCGATTCCGACTTGGACAACTGGCCGCGACTTGCAGAGGGTGGCTCCGTAAATGGACTTATCCCCATTGACATTTCGAGCGGATGCTTCCGGGTTACGACGGCAACTCGAACATCGTGTACGACGAAGCCGGCACTCTGTATTGTTACGACCGAGTCAGCCAACCGATGGTGCGTCATCAGACGGCGTATATCGGCTACGAGCCGGACCGCGAAGCGATCAAGTATCGCTGTCCGGCAACCACGAAGGCTGGGAGTGCCCGATGTCGGCGCTGTGTAACGGCGAGAAGTCTTACGGTAAGACCGTCCTTGTGCCTCGCGAGATAGATCTCCGCCGCTTCCCGGAGTTGCCGCGTACGACGAAGAAGTTCGAGCGACTGTACAAAGGCCGCACGTCGGCGGAGCGAGTGAACGCTCGGCTGAAAATCTCCTGGGAAGTGGATGACGGCAACCTCAAGGGCTCGCGTTGCTTTTATGCTTGGGTGGGAGCGGTGCTGGCGGTTCATGCCGCGTTCGCGACGTTGCTCGCCATTGCGCCTAGTTACGAAGGCGGTCGCTCTCAAGGCACCTTGGGCAAACTTGGCCTCAGCCCCATCGCTCAAGCTTTACGCGAGCGAGCCGCCTCGTCCGTGACGTCCCCAACTGCTTCACGGTGCCAAACGCTTTGCAGCAACGCGGTCGCGGGCTGCGCCGACCTGTCAGAACCCCCTTGTGCAGTCGCTGAATCCCGCTCCCAAGCCTTACCGAGCCCGCATCCAACGCGTTACTCAGCAAAACGACCAGCCTTAGTTCGGACTACAACGCAAACGCCTCACCCCGTTGATTTCTCCCCATTCCGCAATGACCACCAGCAAATTCGACCAGCGTAAACGCATGCTTTTGCGATTGCCTCACGAAAACTTCCCTGAACCGCTGAATAGCGTTGCAACGAATCGCCAGATTGTTCATTCCTGATTCTTGTTCACTCCTGATTTGTAGTGTCGGGTTTAGCAGCTACGCAAATGCGAATTTCGCCATGCCAGGAATGCTGGTCTTTCGGGACACTCTGGTCGCCAAATCGCCGGGTTTACGAAGGCTGCTTTCAGCCCACACGACTCATCCAGGTGTTCGTGCATATCCGCATCGGCTGTGAATAACCCAAGCACCAGAAAACAGTTTCTCGACGGCATATCTTACGTGACTTGATACGCGTGAATATTCGTTTCGAGCAACGCGATTCCTTGTCAAGGCCTGGCTGTTTATCGGTCTTCGCTCGATTCATGGACGGCAGCTAACCGATCTCCATTGGAGTCTACTGATGAATGTGGAGACTTGTTAGGTCGTTATCTTTCCTAGCTGTATTAGGCAAGCCGTTTTGGGTGTTTAAGGGGTATCGTAATGCGGATTTTTCGAGTGTTGGTTGCAAGCTGCGTGGTGCTGAACGCAGCAACATTATTTGCCGAGTTGGATTTCGCATCATTAGGCGAACCTGACTTGATCGAAGCGGGATACGACGCGTCGCAAAAGCACGCATGCTCAGGCTATTGCTCCTGCAGTAAGAGCAGCTATGTCGGTGGCATCAACATTTATGGCTGGCTGGATGCCGGAGTCGTTGCCAACACGGGGCGGCCCAACAGTAAGTTCAATGGTCCCTACAACGCTGTTGATCGTGCAAACGAAGGAATGATGAACCAGCTTTATATTGTTGCAGAAAAGGACCTCCCACATTGCGGTCGCGGTGTCGGCTTCCGCCTCGACATGCTCTACGGTGAAGACTATCTTCTGGCCCAATCCATCGGTATAGAAAGACATCCGAATGGAGCAGCACGTTGGAACGACGAGTACTATGGACTGGCGTTCCCACAGGCTTACGTCTCGGTCGGTAACCAAGACCTCAATGTCCAAGTGGGACACTTCTATTCGGTTGTTGGATATGAAGGCGTCATGTCGCCTGACAACTTCTTTTACACCAAGTCGTACAGCTACCAATTTGCAGGTCCCTTTACTCACTGGGGAGCCCAAGCGAACTGGAATCCAAGTGACGCGTTGACGCTGACTCTCGGTCTGCACAATGGTTGGGATGCATTCGACCGAGTGAGTGACCGAGTTGGCTTCATCGGAAAAGCCAAGTATGACTTCCAGAATACCGGAGCATGGACATCGTTCGCGGTCACGACTGGTGATGACTTTAACAACCTCTCCGGCCTCGCACCAACATCGGACTTCACCAATCGAACCCGCTACAGTTGGCTGGTCAGCTTGCCTTTGACATGCCGCCTGGAGTATGTCTTCCACCATTGGCTTGGTATGCAATCGCAAGGTTCTCCGACTGGCGGCCAAGCCGATTGGTACGGTGTCGACCAGTACGCATACTACACGATCAATGACTGCTGGAAAGCAGGCCTTAGATTCGAATGGTTCCGCGATGAAGATGGCACACGCGTTGGTTTGAATCGTCCCAGCAATGCTAACAACCCACCCTTCGTCGGCAACTTTTATTCGGTCTCGTGTGGCTTGAACTGGACACCAACCAGCAACGTCATGGTCAGGCCTGAATTGCGAGCCGATTGGTTTGATGGCGCTGCAAATCCCTACAACGACGGTAACGACAGCGCTCAGTTCCTGATGGGAGTTGACGCAATCTTGATGTTCTAGAGTGACGAGTCTGCCATCAGGACATTTCTGGCCGTCTGTGGCTCAGGTATATGGCGAGATGGGTGGTAACAGCTGTATGTCTTTCTTTGTCAAGTAGTACGTACGGTGAGCGCGGTAAAAACTTTGCATTTTTCTGAGACCCGAATTCGTGGAGTCTCGTTGAGTTGGTCGACAGCTCGTTGTTGAGCCGTTTTACCGCCTCGGTAATGCTTGGCTTTCCCGAATAACGATCGACGCTCGCGAACTCTTCCAAGGCGTGACCACGACGAAGCGAGTTCGGCGTTGTCGAGTTGCTTGATTTCTATGACGAAGTCTGCGGTTACGCGTCGGATCGCTCCGCCGTAAACGAGTTGCTTCAAACAGCTGTCAGCGCTCAGCCGCACGACGAGCCGACCTCGATGGGTCCGACGCTCGTTGTGCGGTGTCTTCCGAAACGCCGATTTCTTTCGTAACGGTGTTTCTCGCGGAAGACGGCAGTAGAAATTATCCGTGACGGCACTGGTCCATTCAAAAGGGGTTGGCTGGCACTCTCACTTCGCATCCTCCAAAGGAACACGAAGCCGGGCTTCCAGTTAAGGGGCGGTTCGCAGTGACGTGCAACCTGCTTGGTCGTTCGTGGTGTCTCCCGTTGTGAATTGTGAAATCGTGATGGTTCGTAAAAGTCGCGTTGGCGTGTCCATTCAATGCGCGTGAACTCGGACGCACTCGTGTAGACTGTCGAGCGAGCTGGTTCGGTCTGTGTTGAACTTCTCAGGGTCGAACAATTCAGAGCTGAACTTCTCATGTGGTTTGACAGTCAGGTTACACAGCGTCTGGCAACTTGATTGCTAGACAGTCAGGTTGCCGCGGTTCAGTTATGCGTTCGGCTCACGCCAACGCGACGTGATGGTTCGTACTGGGGCTGGTCACTTGGCAAGTGACGGCTACGTTGGTTACTTCGCAAAGATGCTGCTATCGAAGGCCGTCTTGCGAGTCAGCATCCAATACACGGCTCGTCCAAGCTTCACGGCCAGCAGCGTGTTGGCTCGTGCTTTGTTGTGTTGCTTCTCGATCCGCTCGGCAAAGGCTTTGGCGTCAGGCGATTCGCGTTTGAGCAACGTGATGGCTTCGGAGAAAGCCCATTTCAGGTGCGGGTTGCCGATCTTCGAGCCCGTCGGTTTATACTGCTTGCCCGCCGAACTGTTCGTGCCTTTGACCAACCGAGCGTACGACAGAAAGTCGCCGACCTTCGCAAAGCGGCGGATGTTGTGGATCTCGTACAGCATCGTCATCGCCAGGATTCTGCCAACGCCGGGAATGCTCATCAAGCGGTAGAACGTATCCGCATCGTCAATCTTCGCGTGTTGTTCCAGGTAGAGATCGAGCCGCTTGATCTGTTCGTCATAGAAGTCGATCAAGTCCACGTCGAGCGTGACCATGCGTTGCACGCTGTCTTCCTCGAAGCGATCGGCGATGCCGACACGATTCGTCTTGTAGCTGATCGACTTTTTGAAGGCAGGCAAGTTCTGTTGATGGTTGACCATCTGTACGTGGACGATCGTGGCGGATCTGCGTCGCACGATCATGGCTCGCCGTCGCAGCAAGTCGCGCGTGCCTCGCATGTCTTTGGGATAGACGTAGCTGGTCGGGAAGTTCCCGCCTCGCAGCAGCATCGCCAATTTCTCGGAGTCGATGCGATCGCTCTTGGTCTTACCGCCGTGAATGGCTTTCAAGTACAGTGCGTGACCGAGCAGAAACGCGAGGTTCTGTTGATGACACAGATCGGCGAGCCAGTACCAATTGAAGGTCGACTCGCAGCCGATGATGAGATCGTGCTTCTCGAAGGGTTGCAACGCGATGAGGAACTTCTCGGGTTTCTTGGTATCGAAGTTCCGATGGAGGTGTTTGTTTCCTTGATGGTCGACGACGCAGACGTGCATAGAGTTGGCGTGCAGGTCGATTCCGCAGTAGAATCCGTGCTGTCGATTGTAGAACTTCATATTATGTCCTTCCTTGAGCGAGTGAGCTTGAGCCACGAAACCTTTGAGGCAGCAACACGCTGACCTCGTTTAGAGCTCTGAACTTTCAGAATCACCGACTCTAATGGACAGGCTCACTCGCTCAAGCAAGACATGATGAGTATCAATGCGGCCTGGATAAGCAAAAATAGCTGCTTCCCAGGCCGTGTTTTTTGTCAATCACCTCTCAACCGTTTTCACGAGATTCACATTCGCTTCGAGTCGAAACGTCTTCTTGGTTTAGTCGCCGAAGATGTCGTCGATTCTCGTTTCCACAGTGTCACGTTTCTACTTCAGCGTCAGCGCAACGAAGCCGAGATTGTTGTTACTCGTTTCGGCGTTAAAGTGTGTCTGAGGTGGACCCCGATTGAGTGTTGGTTCGGCAGTTTCCATCGTCTAACTTCTTTCTTGCATAATCCAGCTTCTTCTGATCCGACTCAGGGAGTACGTCGTTGAATTCCGCGAGGAGGTTCACGTACTTGTCGTATTCTCTGTCACGCCAAGCCCGATCTGCTTCGTCGCGTACCGACTGAAACTGAATTTGTCGAGTGTACGCAGCGGCCTCTACTGACCGCCGATGGTTGACTGCCTCGAAAAATCCACGATCTCCTGTGAGAATCGGTTCGCAATAGTTCATCAGCCTGTCTGCGACGGACGCCAAGTAGCAGCGAACTTGTGATATGTCACCTGATTGAAAGAACGAACTAGTGTTAGCGTCCGGAACACCGCACTCTCGAAAAGCCTCTCCGAGGTTGAAGGGAATCCGACGCAAGCATTCTCCGTTCACCAATTCGCTAAATCCCACACCGACCTCAAAAGATCGACGTCGATCATAGTGCAACTGGATACTGCTGTTTTGTGAATCCAGCCTTACATAGCAATCATCGGATTCGACAAGTTCATAGCCGTATTTCGCCATAATCGGGCTGAACGCATCCAGAACCATGGACTCGAACATTACCTTTGCATCCATATTTAGTTCCCCACAGGAGGATGCCAGGCACCCGTTGACGGATTAAACGTCCATCCTCGATTGATGAACAAAATTCGCTCCATATTGAGAAAGCCGTGTGTTCGAATCAAATTGCCTGAGCCATCGATATAACTGTCGAAAATCGGCATACGACTTCGCATCTCGGCCCGAAGTCGGCTCGAGTTTTGTGTCCAGTTCGCTCGTGCGCTTCCTTGATTTGGAAGATAAAGGAAACGGTCACCGCTACACCAACCGATCGCACGTGTTGATGGGGAGTGATTCCACTTGAATAGATGGCCGTCGTAGGACGAACCATACACATCATCCAGCTTGTAGGTCGACCGTGATTCCGACTTGTGTAACTGGGTCCAGCCGTATCCGGCGTCGTACGAGTCCTGATACTTCGAATTACTTTCGTTGTCGATATGCCATTCGTCGTCGCTGCCGCCATCAAATTCCAAGTCGATCGAACCGCTGATCTCGCCGCCGGTGGGCTTGGACAATTCGAGCGTGAACTCGGAGCTTCCATTCGACTCGATGCTGGAATCTTCGTGGTTCTTCGAGTCCCATTCACTGTGATAGGTCCAGTCGCCATAGGTCGAGTCGTCGGAACCCTTCGACCGGGCATCGTATTCGGTAATGAACCAGTCGTTACCTTCACCTCCCGAGTTGGCATCGATACCAAACTCGTCCTTGGTCAGCGTCGTGTTCAGCTGGCCTTCATCGTCGGTCGAGAAGTTGCCTGCAACTTACAGAGGGTCCGTAAATGGACTCATCCCCTTTGACAGTTTCACCACCAAAGCTAAGGCTTGATTACTCCCTCTGGCCACACAAGGTGTGACGACTCGATAAACTGCGTGTTGGAAAGCGAGTGTTCTTCGATCACACTCTTTGCTCGTTGATTGACAAGAATGTGTTTGGGATATTCGGTAACGGTAAAGAAGTCGGAACCGTCATAGGTGGTTTCATCAACGATGATGCCATTTTCATACGCCGAGTATCGAATGCGTCCGCACGCTTCACATTTCGATTTGACCACAATACCCGAATCTGCGTGTGCATGGCCCCCCTTTCCCGTAACTATGAACTCCCACAACTTTGGAACAGCTGCGGGATCAATCCCCTTTCGATATTTGTGAATGTGAACTGGTTTGACAATGAAACCAGTCAATTGAGCGTTTTCTAGGACATTCAACGCTTTGTCCGTGATAAGTACATCGGCGATGAAAGTAGTGGAGAAGTCGACAATACTCTTTGAGACAATGTCAATGTGAAGATCCGTGACTCTCCTCCCAGCACGTCGGTGTCGAGGTTCTATTGGACAGACGATTCCCTCGAAGTCGTTATCTTCAGTGCCCTCAGCAAAAGTTCTTGCGGAACAGTTGAGTTCATAAAAGTGCGTCATGTTAAATTCCAAATCTATCTCGCATTCGATACAACTGGAGAATGATATCAGCTTCTGATGCATCCGGGTTTTCCTTGATGAATTCCTCCCAAACCTTGTTCCAATTCCCTCCGTCGATTGTATGAATCCCATCAGGCTTCAGACGATGTTTGGCTCTTGCGGCGTTTCATTTTAACTGACCGGAAAGCGCGGCGTTTGTCTCGATTTGATTGACCGAGAATAGCCCGCCGTAAGCCCGCTCCGAGCCCGCCGTCGCGCATTATTTCTAGAAGCCCGCCTCTGTCTGGGCGGTGCGCGCAGAAGAAGAGGAACGAGCCTCGACGTTCGCATGACAGGCCCGTTCCTCTCCAGTCAATCAATGATTCTTGCATCGTCTTGGCTGCCACCAATTCTTCAGTTCTGACCGCCTTCGAGCAGCATCGGCAAGCGATTGCCAACGGTGTTCGCTATCGCCATTGTTGCAGTCGTTGCGATGCGACCAGCGGCTTCACACGCCACGAACTGCGACGCCGCAAGCTGCGTGTGATTGTTGATTTGACCGTGCAAGTCGTCAGTGTCGTCTTGGCTCGTTGGAGGTGCTCGCGATGTCGGCATGTGTTTACCGATTGGCCCGACTTTCGTACTGCCGCAGCGGCGTTATGCCAGCATCAGCCTGCTGCCCTTGGCCCGCGATTACTTGGAGCAGGATCGGCTCTCCTTGCAGCGGATCGTCGCGCCGCAGAAGCGTGTCATCGGTTATGTCACGCCGCCGGAACGGAAGAAGATCGATGAGCGGGCGCTGCACCGCTCGACGCTGTGGCGGTTCTTGCAGTTCCTTGGCACGCAGTCGGTCGCCTTGCAATTAGGTCTCCAGCTATGCAGCGAACACGATCCGCTGTTCACCGACCATCGCTTTCTAGGTGCCGTCGCCCCGCATAAATACCGCAGTCCGCACCGGGGTGAGATCTTACGCACCGCGCGCCGTTTACTGCATCTGATCGATCATTGGAATCGGATGTTTGCCGAATCGTTCTTCCCCCGCTTCGCAACAAGATCACGGCCGCCTTGAGGTAGCTTGCTCCTTCGACAGACCACTTGGTTCCCGGCGAAGGAGAATTTTTATGGGTCGTGACGATCAGGCGTGGGCCGTGTTTCGGTGCTCGCTACTCAGTCCGCTGCTGTTGGGAGAGATTCCTCAAGCGGAGCGCGAAGCGTACTTTCGCAAGCTGGCCGCCGAGGAGCGATTGCTGCCCAACGGACAACGCCAGTGCGTCTCGGTGCGAACGTTGCGGCGATGGTGGAAGCGGCTCCGCGATGAGGGAGTTGCCGGCACCTTTCGGCGCTCGCGCAGCGACCGGGGCCAGCCGCGCGCCAACCAACAAGCCCTGTTGAATCGGGCCGTCGAACTGAAGAAGGAACAGCCGCGTCGTAGCGACGTCGTCATCAACCGCATCTTGAAGCAAGAGTTCGGTCGCGGCGTACCGCGCTCGACACTCTATCGTCATCTCCATCGCGAAGGTGCCACGCGTCGCAAGCTGGGAGTCAGCGAGCAGACCATTCGTTGTCGTTGGACGCGCGACGAAGCCGGAGCCTTGTGGGTCGGCGACTTCGAGCACGGCCCGCCGGTCGTGCAGCAAGGACGCGCCGTCAAGACGCATCTCTCCGCCTGGATTGACTGCCACAGCCGCTACATCGTGGAAGCCAGATATTACCTCCGCGAGAATCTCGACATCCTGGTCGATTCGCTGTTGCGTGCCTGGTCGCATCATGACACCAGCCGAGAACTGTATGTCGATAATGCCAAGATCTATCACGCCGGTGCGTTGAAGCTGGCTTGCACCGAACTGAACATCAAGCTCCTTCATCGCCCGCCGCGCGATCCCGCGACCGGCGGCCTGATCGAACGTTTCTTTCAGACGCTGCAGGGACAACTGGAAGCCGAAATCCGCGCTGCCCAATTGCTATCACTGGGAGACATCAATCGCGCGCTGCAAGCTTGGCTGACGCAGGAATATCACGTTGCTGTCCATAGCGAGACCAAGCAGACGCCCCACGATCGCTACCACTCGGCCACTCGCTTGCAACGCCCAGTGCGGCTGCAGAGTATCCTCCCGCTGTTTCATCGCCGCGAGCAACGGACCGTCGATCGCGACTTCTCCGATGTCACGATCCTCGAACAAACCTTTGCTGTCGATCCCAAGCTGCGCGGCGATCGCGTGGAAGTTCGCTTCGATTCCTTTCAAACGCGTGAAGCGTTGCAGGAAGTTCAGCTCTTTCGACTCGACGGTGCTTATCTGGGCCTCGCCCGCCGCTATCAGCGCGAGCCAGGACATCATCCGCAACCTGCTCCGCCCCCACAGCAGAACTCTATTGAACCGTCCTACTTGAACGCCTTGCAGGCCAGCCACGAAGCCAGCCAACAACAACGGCGACAGCAAGGACTCGACTTTCAGTCCGCTCAACAACGCAACGTCTGGTCGCTCAGCAGCTTCGCCACGCTCGTGGCCCGCTTGCTGGGACGCACCGCGGGACTTTCGGCACTCAGCCGCGACGAACTCGATGCACTGCGTGCCTTTCACGCGCGACACGATCGCTTGCACGAAGCGCTCGTCCGCACGGCGGTCGCTCAGGCCGAAGCACTCACGATTCCACACGTGTTGTGGCAACTTCAATCCCTCTTATCCACAGGAGACCCTTGATGTACCTCGAACATTTTCAATTCCGCACGCAGCCTTTCTCCGAACACGCGACCGCCGCTGCCTTGTGGCAAGATGCACGCATGAAAGAAGGACTCGCTCGGCTCGAGTTCCTGCTCAAGATGGGCGAACTGGGACTGGTCACCGGCGCGAGTGGCGTCGGCAAGTCGGCGCTCATCAAGCGACTGCTCAGCCGACTCACGCCGCAGCAGTGTGAGGTGGTCTATTGTCATCTGACCCATCTGCCTTCGTCAGGATTGTTGAAGCTGATCGCGACGCAACTTGGCGAAGCGCCGAAGCGCGGCAAGGATCGTCTTTACGAACAGATCCTAGAGCGGGCTCAACGCAGCGAGGGCACCTTGCTGCTGATCTTCGATGAAGCCCATCTGCTCACGTCGGAATCGTTGACCGACTTGCGGCTGTTGATCAGTTCGGCCTTGGAAATCGGCCCGCCGTTGAAGATTCTGCTCGTCGGCCAAGAGTCGCTCCGCGGCACGATCAAGCGGGCTCAACATGCCGACCTGCTGAACCGGGTGTCGGTCCGTTATCAGCTGCGGCCGCTCAGCAAGGAGCAGACCGCCCAGTACGTGGACTTTCAGGTCTCGCAAGCGGGCGGCGATGGGAAGATTTTTGACGCGGAAGTCAAGGATCTGCTGCACGACTTCACCGGCGGCCTGCCCCGCGCCATCAACAACTTGGCCATCGCCTGCCTGCTGCAAGCCACGGCGCTCGATGTGGCACGCGTCGATGAAGACGTGTTCCGGCAAGCGGCTGGCGAGTTTCAACTCTAACAGGAGCCCTCTCATGGCCAGACGCTTCACCGACCAGCAGCTTCGGCAACTGCGTAACGAGGTCCCCTTCCCATGGTTGTTGCAACGCCTCGCTTGGCCACACCGCCGTCGCGACGGACAGCTGATCTTCGTCTGTCCCCGCTGCGGCGAAAGCCGCTCGGACCTCAATCCGCAAGAGAACTTGGTTCGCTGCTTCCACTGCCAGACCAACTTCAACCCGATCGACTTCACAATGGCGGCTCGCGATTGCGGTTTCGTCGAGGCCGTTCAACACCTCCTCAGTCTCACCGACCGCCACCAGACCCACTAATCCACATCACCATGAACAACGGGCCGCAATCCACCGCCCGTCTTTCATGCGCCTCCCCAAGCTCTTTCGACGCCCCAACATCCGGTCAGCCAAAACGAGACTATCGCGGACAATTAATCTGAGACGCCGCAGCTCTATCGATTGGAACCTTGAAGTCTTCGATGTCCAACCCAGCGCGGCTGAAAAAGGACTTGAACTGTTTGGGCAACAAATGATGCATCTCAATAGCACCGAGTGGGGCCTTGGGTAGTAGCCGTCCGATGGTTCCGCCAGCACCATCCAAAATAGGTTTTAGAATGGGGCGAAGAACGGGTTTCGCGGGCTTGCTCGCCATGCCAAGCGGCGAGAGAAAATCGGTCGCATCTGGCTCACACATGACGCCCAATAGTTCTGCCCACCAAGGAAGCGGCTGCGGAGTTTCGAAGAACTGACCTGCAACATTCGGGGTCACTTCGTACGTATATTCGCCGGTTTCCTCATTGTAAGTTTCGACGACCGTATCCGCCGAAGAATCAGTTTCTGCTGCCGCTGCTTCCATATCCGCTTCATACTGCAACATGGCTAGATACTCGTCCACGGCGGAGGGCCAATCTTCGTGGGTGGTCCAGGTGGATTCGTTGCAGTCCGGGCCGCCGGCTGTGCCGTTGTAGTTCCAGGAGTGACACGTCTTGTCGAACGTCTCGTAGTCCGTATAGCCGTCGTCGCTGCCTGTTGGCAAGCCGGGTGAATCGCCCGCGCTGGTGTCGCTGCTCATTTCGGCTTCGTAGTGATCGGTGGTCTTGTAACGAAACTCGTTCTCGTACAAGTCCCACTCGGACCAGCTATACCCTTCATAGCCGCCGGCCGAACTCGTCTCGTCGCTCCACTTGTCCTTGGTCTCCGACACTTGATCGAACGTGTAGTTCTCTTCCGAATGGGTCGAGCCGCTGGGCGTGGCCGCGCCGTCGCCGCCGAAGCCGATGTTCGGATGGCCGTTGTAGGACGAACCATACACATCATCCAACTTGTAGGTCGACTTCGATTCTGACTTGTGCAACTGGGTCCAGCCGTATCCGGCGTCGTACGAGTCCTGATACTTCGAATTGCTTTCGTTGTCGATATGCCACTCGTCGTCGCTGCCGCCGTCGAATTCCAAGTCGATCGAACCACTGATCTCGCCGCCGGTGGGCTTGGACAATTCGAGCGTGAACTCGGAGCTTCCATTCGACTCGATGCTGGAATCTTCGTGGTTCTTCGAGTCCCATTCACTGTGATAGGTCCAGTCGCCATAGGTGGAGTCGTCGGAACCCTTCGGCCGGGCATCGTATTCGGTAATGAACCAGTCGTTACCTTCACCTCCCGAGTTGGCATCGATACCAAACTCGTCCTTGGTCAGCGTCGTGCTCAGCTGGCCTTCATCGTCGGTCGAGAAGTTGCCTGCGACTTGCAGAGGGTCCGGAAATGGACTTATCCCCTTTGACCGTTCCGCGGATGCCTCCTTCAAGCCGAGGGTTGCAAAGCAACCCCGGCCACCCTGCGTGAAATTTGGCTTCAGTAGTGATCGTTCAAGCCGACGACTTCCCCGAAACAATGCAAGACGACCACCAGCGATACACACCCAAGCACCGTTGCCATTGTCGGTGCCACCGGTCGCACCCAAACCATACTTGCATAAACGCCACCAATTGCCACAAACATCCAAAGCGCCGCGTTCCGTTTCTGCCTACGCCTAAAACTAATAAATTCCTCGGCCGTCATTCCCATCTCGCGAAGAACTTCATCGTTTGGAATCTTCATCTATCAATCCTGCTGAAAGGAGTCAATGAGTTCGCCAACTTCCTGAATCGTGTCAATGATCGATCCAATCTTTATCCCCGTGTTGATGAGGCTCGAAATGCTGTATAAGCCCGACAGTGCCGGGACTGCTTCGCTTACAAGAGCACTAGGCCAAGCCCACGAAATCCAAATGCCCTGATACCATGTTGCGGAAGCGTAGCGGGCCGTCCCTACAATTGGAGAGGCAAGTGAACCCCCAGCATAGAGAAGAACTATTTCGCGAGTTGCGGCGCCCAGGAGTCTCGTGACACGGATTGCACGATTGTCCCCATCATAGGTTCCCTCTAGTGGATCTCCGAATGGAATAAAGCCATCGACAAACGCACCAATATGTTGACCTTGCCTTTGACCACCAATTAACGGTTGTAGTTCAAATGCATGTTGAAATGTTTTCGTTACCTCGGGATCCCCAACGAGAGATTGCCACATTCCCTTAAACGACAGCCCAATCGACTTGTAAGTGTTCATCGGTGGTTCGTGGAAGGCCCAAATCACAAAACTGATTTGGCCCAGTAGCGTTTCCGGATTTCGTTCGATTCCGGAAGTTGCTCCTGACTCGCCAATCGATGTTGCGTTCTCACCAACATTCGGGGGCACTTCGTAGGTATATTCGCCCGTTTCCTCATTGTAAGTTTCGACGACCGCATCCGCCGACGAATCAGCTTGTGCTGCCCCCGCCTCCATATCCGCTTCATACTGCAACATGGCCAGATACTCATCGACGGCGGAGGGCCAGTCTTCGTGGGTGGTCCAGGTGGATTCGTTGCAGTCCGGGCCGCCAGCGGTGCCGTTGTAGCCAGTAGGCTGGGTCGCGACCCAGCAGAAACATCGAACAGAGCTGGGTTGCAACCCAGCCTACACGACTCCTCCGCCCAATCGCTTGCTCAACTATCGCTGCCGGTTGAATCCACCGATTCAACATCGGTGGTCAAGTCTCCCGCCAGCAACCGCCTGCCTTCAAGTGTTTCCAGGAACAATCGCCGCCGATCGAAGCGTTTGCGAGCGTCGCGTGTTCGAGAAGGTGTCAATCTCCGCCTAATCCGATCCCAAGCCGTGTTGTGCCGCATGCCGCAATCCCCGGAAAGCTGATAATTCGATGAAAACATCTGCCCGCTACAGATATCTATTGCAAAACGGGGTCAAAACCGGGGCGGGTAAATGACGAATTCTCAGAATATCTGCGGAAACATTTTTAACCACGATTGCAAAGCATTACACAATCGAGCGTTGCGGCGACATTGTCTCGGTGAGCAGCTCTTGGTTTCGCGGTCGAATTGCAACGCCGCAACGGTTCAGGCGTAGCGAAATCGAATGCCGTACCAGAGGTCGTTGCCTGACGAACGAGGCGTCCTTCCAACGAGTGTGTGCACTCTCCGCTGAAGTTAACGCTTCCTCCTCGGAGTGATTCTTCGCGGCTCGACAGCCGCAATTGCGGGATCTAAGATGAATTCGGCTCTGCTCGCAGATTCTGCCTGGTCAATTCCGAGTCCCACCTGAGACCTTCATGCCCAGTATCGAATTAGAACTTGAGTCTGATCGTTTGCTTGCAGCCTACGAAAAGGCTCGCTTCCAGTTGCTGGAAGAACGAGAGCCGGCAGGGCATTGGGTGGGCGAGCTGTCCGCTTCTGCCCTGTCGACCGCCACGGCCGTAAGTGCCTTGGCCCTCGTCGAACGGCACGGTGCGATGGACGCAAAGTCCGGTCGGTTTCAGAACGAGCTGTTGGAATCCGAGCTGAGCGAGCTCATCGTGCGGGGTATCGAATGGCTTGCCGACCACCAAAACCCCGATGGCGGCTGGGGCGATACGGACAAGAGCTACTCGAATATCTCCACCACGATGCTCGCCGTGGCGGCTTTCCATTTGACCGGCGTGCCGTGCAAACACGCCAATTTGCTCGAGCGAGCGGAAGCATACATCGCACGCCAAGGTGGGGTTAGTGGTCTCAAGAAGCGATATGGCAAAGACAAGACATTTGCCGTCCCAATACTCGCCAACTGTGCGATGGCCGGATTCGTGCCCTGGAAGTCTGTTTTCGCGTTGCCTTTTGAACTGGCCTGCTTGCCGCAGAAGTTCTATCGCTTCGTCCGGATGCCTGTGGTGAGTTATGCAATTCCCGCGTTGGTGGCAATTGGCCAAGCTCGCTTCTTCAATGCTCCGCCCTGGAATCCGGTTGTTCGATTCTTACGACGGTTGTGCGTCGACAAGAGTCTAGACGTCTTGAAGAAGATGCAGCCCCGCAGTGGCGGATATCTGGAAGCCGTACCCCTGACAAGCTTCGTGGTGATGAGTTTGGCTGCGACCGGGCGTGCCGATCATCCCGTGGTCCGACAGGGCTTTGATTTCATCCTGTCGTCGATGCGGGAAGACGGCAGTTGGCCTATCGACACGAATCTTGCCACCTGGAACACCACCCTCGCATTGAATGCCTTAGCCGGGGCGGGAGAGGATCTGTCGGAAGTTGCAAGTCTCGATTGGTTGCTCGGCTGTCAACATCGCGAAACGCATCCGTTCACAGGCGCCGATCCCGGCGGCTGGGGGTGGAGCGATCTGAGCGGGGCGGTGCCCGACGCAGACGACACACCCGGAGCTTTGCTGGCGATCGCCGAGTTTTCGCGATCACCATCTTGTACCTCCCAAGACAAGGCTCGAATCGAAGAGGCGGCAGCGTCCGGTATCCAGTGGTTACTGAAGCTACAGAATCGCGATGGTGGTTGGCCGACGTTCTGCCGTGGTTGGGGGAAGTTGCCGTTTGATCGTAGCGGGACGGATTTAACCGCGCACGTGCTTCGAGCCTTATCGGCATGGTCAGACCGACGAACGGAAGACCCCTCCTACGAAGCGGCTATGACGACGGGACTCGAATATCTCGAAAAGACGCAGCGGTCAGACGGCAGTTGGCTACCGCTCTGGTTTGGCAATCAAGATAATCAGGCTGAGGAAAACCCGATTTATGGAACGGCCAAGGTCTTGATGGCGTATCGCGATCTTGGTTTGACCGAGTCGGATGCGGCCCGCCGGGGGTGTGATTGGCTGTTGAAATCCCAAAACCGCGACGGCGGCTGGGGGGGCGGTGCTTCGCTGGAAGCTCGACATGGGAAAGGCCGTGTGAGCAGTGTCGAGGAGACTGCTTTGGCGGTTGAGGCGTTGTTGGGCGTCGCAGATGAGCGATGCCAAAAAACGGTTGCCAAAGGACTTGCGTGGCTGGTGGAGGCTGTCGAGAAAGATCGGCACCTGGAAAGCTCGCCGATCGGTTTTTACTTCGCGAAGCTATGGTATCATGAGAAGCTCTATCCTTTGACCTTCACGGTTTCGGCCTTGGGACGAGCATTGACCTGCGATCCGGCTCGCCGCAAGCAAACCACCACCGCACGCCTGACTTGCCACACGAACTGACTAGCCATTTAAACTGACTGGCCAGACAAGACGCAACTTGGAAAGAGGAACACCTTGGCTACTGCACCAGCGCCTCAGCAATTGTCGGAGAACTCGTTCGCTGCGCCAGCCGATGGCGCCTCCGAGACGCCTCGCAAGTCGCGACGTCGAAAAACGGCGCACTTGAAACTCGTTCCCGAAACTCGCGGGCTGCGTGAGAAGATGCGCAACAAATGCCGCGAAGTCGCCGCGAAGCTCAACAAGACCGTTCCTCTGTCGAAAGACGAAATGGAGGTGATTGTTCGTGCGACGCTCGACGAACTCGGGATGCCTGAAGGCTATGTCGGTTGGATGATGGTGGTCTTTGCCACCGAATTCTGGCGGGATCAGGTCGCCGGCGTTCCGCCGGAGCGGCGCCTGTTTCTGTTGCCGCATTGCCTTAAACACGCCGAAGGGTGTCCAGCGGATTACGACGAGTTTGGCCTGGAATGTAAGACTTGTGGCGCGTGCAGCATCGCCGACTTCCGAGGCGTTGCGGACGAGATGGGCTACAAAGTGCTGGTCGCTGAAGGTTCGCCAATCGTTCTGAAAATCATCCTTAGCGGGTACGTTGACGCGATCGTAGGCGTCGCCTGTTTGAATGTATTAGAGAAGGCGATCGACAAGATCTTGTTGGCGGGCATTCCCTGTATGGCGGTGCCGCTTCTGTCGAGCGACTGTCGCAACACTTCGGTGGACGAAGATTGGGTTGACGACATGGTTCGGCTGCACACGCCGGAGACGGTTCAGCAAACTCGCAGCTACGTGCATCTCATGCGGGCAGCAACGCAGATGTTCGAGCCGGAACAGCTCGAAAGAATCATGCCTCGTTTGCGCGGCGGACCTCGCTTGGCGGAGGTAAATGGCCAAGGAGCCGCTGGTTTGAATCCGATCGCGGCGACCGAAGCAATCGCTTACGACTTCCTGTCAAAAGGCGGCAAGCACTCACGACCCTTCATTACGCTGTCCGTGTACGATGCACTGACCGGAGGCAACGGTACCCTTTCCGACGGCGGCGCGCATGTCGCTAGATTTCCGGATGCGATTCTTCGCACGGCGATGTCGATCGAGACGTTTCATAAAGCATCGCTCGTCCATGACGATATCGAAGACGACGACGCTTTTCGCTATGGCGAGGAGACCTTGCATCGACGGTACGGCATTCCGACCGCGATCAATGTTGGCGATTACATGATCGGCATGGGGTATCGACTCGTCAGCCGAGACTCCAAGGAGCTTGGTGCGGATGTCGTGGCCGACATTCTAAACAACCTCGCCGATGCCCACATGAAATTATCAGAAGGGCAGGGGGCCGAGTTGCTGTGGCGTGACGCGAAGGACAAGCGACTCAAGCCGCTCGATGCACTGAAGATTTATGCCCTCAAGACTTCACCGGCTTTTGAAGCCGCACTCTATTCCGGCGTGCGGCTGGCGGGGCCTGTCGGTGAATATGCGGAACCGATCAGGCAATTCTCGCGGAACATTGGCGTCGCCTTCCAGATCTTGAACGACTTGAAGGATTGGCGCGGCGATGACGACAACAAGCTGTCTGCCGGTGGCGATACTCTGGGCGGCCGCCCGACGGTGTTGTGGGCCTTGGCGATCGAAGGACTTCCGGCAGAGGAGCAAGCCGAGCTGTTAAAGCTGGTCGGCGATGAAAGCGTTGGCGACGAGTACCGAATTACACGCGTGCGGCAACTCTATGAACAGGCCGACGTTTTCGAGAAGGCTCATCGCTTGGTCGATAAGCACCAGCAGCGTGCCGAAGCGATTGCGGATGCCCTTGAGCCGGAGGAGCTTCGCCGTTTGTTCTATTATCTGATCGACACTGTGCTCGAACGTCCGACGGAACCCAGCGAGCGACAAGCTCCCACGCCAGTAATTACCCAGTTGTCGCTCGCCGCGAAATAGTGCTCCACGCGGAGTCATAATGCCGGCTTTGGTTTAAATGCGGAAAGGCATGAAGCTATGACGTTAACGCCATCGCGTCAGGCAACTCCGGAACTCAAGGCGCTCGCTCATTTGTTCTATCCTTCGCTCAGCGATTTGGGCGAGTTCAAGGAAGTGGCCGAAAGCGAGATGCCCGAGGTGCCTCGGAAGTTGCTGTGGCACGACGCGCACATGACGGTGACCGTTGAATCGCACCATGGCTGTTCGGTCGACGTCCGCGTACTCAACACGAATATTACCGCATCGCACTATGCACGACGAATTATATTGACCCGTCAATCAGACAATCGGGTCGTGCAGTTCGGAATCGTACGCTTGAACATGGCTCATTTGGCGGACGATGTTCGGCGCGAGATCGAAGGCGCCGATATTCCGCTTGGCCGCGTGTTGATCGAACACAATGTTCTGCGAGATGTACGTCTTCTCTCGCTGTGGCGCATCGAACCCGGCAGCGATCTTGTCAAAGTGTTCGGATTAGATAAACCGGAGACGTGCTACGGTCGGACTGCATTGATCTATTGCGATGGCCTACCCGCCGTCGAGTTGCTTGAGGTTGTGACGCCGCTGGAGTGAGTCGTGACACTCCCTTGTCAGCTCGCTACAATGCGTGAGCCCTGATCGGTCGTCGATCCTAGGTGCGTTCCCGCCTGTATGAAACATACCCCTGTGTCTCCCCCCTCCTGACGCCGAGATTGTCTTGATGCAAGATCAATACGATTGCCTAGTGATAGGTGGCGGCCCTGGTGGCTGTAGTACAGCCGCTCTGGTCGCGGAAGCCGGTCATTCCACTTTGCTAGTGGAACGCGAAAAGCTGCCTCGTTATCACATCGGTGAATCATTGATGCCGGAGACCTATTGGACTCTCCAGCGGCTTGGCGTCTTGGAAAAAATGAACCGCAGCAACTTTGTCAAGAAGTTCAGTGTGGCATTCGTTAGTCATACGGGCGCAGAATCCAACCCATTCTTCTTCAAAGAGCACGACCCCCGCGATTGCAGCCAGACCTGGCAGGTCGAACGCGCCGGTTTCGACAAGATGTTATTCGACAACGCGGCCGAAAAGGGAGCTGACTGTTGCGATGAGACTCGCGTGATGGACGTGCTATTTGAAGGTGAGCGTGCGGTTGGCGCCCGAATTCAGGAGCGAGGCGAACAGACTCGCGAAATTCGTGCGAAGGTCGTTGTAGATGCGACGGGACAACAAGCGTTGCTCGCGAATCGTCTTGGGCTAAAAGTCGACTACCCGGATTTGAAGAAAGTGGCTATCTGGGGCTACTACCGTAACGCCCAGCGAGATCCCGGTGAACACGGCGGTGCCACGATCATCATGCATACCAACGAAAAAAAATCGTGGTTCTGGTACATTCCGTTGCAGGACGGCATCACCAGCATTGGAGTTGTTGGTGACCGCGACTACATGCTGAAGGGCCGCGGCACGCCCGAGGACATCTTCGAGGACGAACTCGTTAAGTGCCCAGCGCTCGTAGATCGGCTGATGAATGCCGAGTTGACCAGTGAGTTTCGCGTCGCCAAGGAGTTCTCGTATAAGACAAGTCAACACGCGGGCGATGGATGGGTGCTGGTTGGTGATGCATGGGGCTTCATCGATCCAATCTATTCGTCGGGCGTCTACTTTGCCCTGAGATCCGGCGAACTCGCGGCGGATGCGATCGTCGACGGGCTGAATAAAGGTGACACTTCCGGAAATCAACTCGGACGCTGGTTGGAGGATTTTCATTGTGGGACGACTTTGATCCGTAAGTTAGTTGATGCTTACTACACCAACGAGTTCAGCTTCGGTCGCTTCATGAAGGCGCATCCCGAGCATAAGGGCAACCTGACGGATCTGTTGATCGGACGCATCTTTTATGATGGCGCCGGTAAGATTTTCGAGGACATGGAGCCGGAACTTGCGGCTGCAAAGTCTTCGCTTGTCAGCGAGTGATCGATGCCGGCGAGCTGGGCTCGCCTAGATGCTATCGGTTGTGTTAGGTTGACAGCCGTTTCGGGCGAGTCTCTTTGGGGACGGCGCACGATCGGGACATCACCGCATATGCTGGCCAGTGGTGGTCTTGCCATCTTCGGAGGGAGCCGACATGACGAAACGAAGCCAACGGGGACGGGATCTTTTATCTGGTTTGGCGAGTATGTTTGATCCACGTAAAATGCGGGGTCTTTTTGACGAAGACGAGTTTGAAGACGAGTATTTCGGCGACGATTCGAGAGAGGATGAAGCCACTGTCGATGACTGGATCTATGAACTAACCGAAATCAGGGAGTTTCATCCCCGGCAAATTGCGAAGAAGGGCCATAAAACTCGATGTTCATTCCACAGCGTTGGTTTTACCAAGGCGGGTGATATTTGGGGGATGTGCGAGGCACCGACTGGTAAGTTCGACGTGGAGCTGTCGATTAGTTTTTTTGAGGGCACATTTACGGGCGGTTGCAGTTGTTCTCAGTCGAACGGGCAACGGCCATGTATTCACACCTATTGCTTTGCGCGGTACCTGCTCGGGGAATTAAATAACGGTTCTTCTGCCTTGCGGGCACGGCTTGAGGCTGGCCAGGAAGACTCTATATCCACAAAACGTGTCGACGCGCTGCCGGCCGTCATGCGTCCGCTTGATCGCTACCTTGCCGAGCGACCGCTAGTGCCGCAACAAGACATCGAAGACGACGAGATGGAGGCTCCGGTTCGATTGGCGTGGCGTCTGGAGACTCAAGATGGATTCAAGTTGTTCCCTTTGAAACAGCGTGCTAAGAAACGCGGCGGCGGTTGGACCAAGGGCACGCGAATCGGTTTGGAGTCGCTGCGAAGTTCACACGACCTAATCCATTCGGTTGCCGACGAAAAGGCGGTCGCCGCGATACGACAGGCATCCGGCTATTACTACTATCAGCAGCACCTGGAGTTAGATTTGGTTGAAGCGGTGATGGCCTTAGCAGGGCATGATACCGTGTTCTTAAACGACAATCCTGCCGAAGTGTGCTCATTCCCGTTCGGCATCCGCTTGATCCAGCGCCAAGAGGGGTTGCTACTCGGGATTGCCTTTCCGGAAGTCGTCGGCGGCGACGGTATCCATCTTGCGATTTGCGAGAACGGGATTGTGGCTTACGTGAGCAACAGCCCACTCATCTTGGTCTGCCGCTGTGACGATGCCCAGGCAGAACTCGCGCGGTCCATTCTCAAACTTCCAGCAATCTCGCCTGATCGCGTCGAAGAGTTGCGAACCCGACTGGAACAAATCCGCGAGACCACACCGGTCGAGTTGCCGCCGTCCATCGCGGGGCCGATCGTTCCGACCGAGACGAAGCCCGTTGTGTTGCTTCGCTCGCATCAGCAAGGGAGTCTCGAGTGCGGCCTGCGGGTGAAGGATGCACAAGGACGGATGTTCCTGCCTGGCGAAGGAGTCCTGCTGTACGCCGACCGTCAGGATGGTAAGCCGGTCCAGCGGCGTCGCGACACACAAGCCGAAATGACGCGGGCACGAACGATTGAACGCCATTTGCAACTCGACCGCGCACGCCCGCTATCAGACTGGAACTGGAGGCTGCTCGACTTCGATCAATCGTTACGGATGTTGGAGGATCTGGAGACAAAGTCCGGCGAACTTGGATTTGAAGTTGCATGGGACCCCAAGTCGGTACAATCCGTTCGAATCGTTGGGGCGATTACCCCCCGTAACTTACGTGTTGAAGTGTCGCGGAAGAAGGATTGGTTCGGAATTAGCGGCAGTTGTCGAATTGGTGAACATGAGTTTCAACTGGCCGACTTGTTGAATGGCGTCCGAAGCGAACCAACTGCTGGTTATATGGAGATTCGACCCGGACATTGGGCCAAGATTACGACCGAGTTGCGAGAGAAATTGAAGCAGCTGCGCGACGTTGCTCATAAGAATCGCAACAACTTGGAAATCAGCGCGACCGCGGCTCCCATCATTCAGGATTTACTGGAAGCTCAGATTGACATTGAAGCGCCAAAGGCTTGGCAAGAATGTGTCGCGCGCTTGGATCGATCACAACACCTCGATCCGACGCCGCCCGAATCGTTTGTCGGTACGCTCCGTGACTATCAGCTCGAGGGCTATCGATGGATGCGGCGGCTGGCTGAGTGGGGAGTTGGCGGCTGCCTTGCCGACGACATGGGGCTCGGCAAAACCATTCAAGCCTTGGCGGTACTCATTGACCGCCAGCAGACGGGCCCCGCACTGGTGATTGCTCCCACCTCGGTCGGCTTCAACTGGGTGCGAGAAGCAAAACGCTTTGCGCCCGATTTGAAAACGCACTTGTACCGTGAAACCGATCGTGCCGAATTCCTCGATGACGTCAGCGCTGGTGATGTGGTGGTTTGCAGCTACGGCCTGTCGTTGCGAGACGAGGAGAAGTTGTCCAAGGTAAAATGGGGCACGCTGATTCTGGACGAAGCACAATTCATCAAGAATAGTCGCACCAAGACGTCTCAAGCGATCCGTGGCTTCAATGCGGATTGGACGTTGGCGCTAACTGGAACGCCGATGGAGAATCATCTGGGTGAGTTGTGGAGCATCTTTCGAAATGTCTCGCCGGGATTGTTTGGCAGTTGGGACAACTTCCGCGACCGCTTTGCCGGCCCGATCGAAAAAGAAAACGACGACGAACGCCGTCATTCTTTATCACGAGTGATTCGGCCCTTCGTGTTGCGACGTACCAAGAGCCAAGTTCTGACGGAGCTTCCTGAGCGAACCAACATGAACTTGTACGTCGAGCTCAGCGATCAGGAGCGTCGGCGATACGACGAGATGCGGCTGGCGGCGCTCGGTGAAATCGATCAGATTGCTGGCCTGCCCGATACGCAAGACCAGCGGTTCCGGGTGTTAGCGATTATGACCCGGTTGCGACAACTTGCCTGCCACGTGGGGCTCGTCGACGAGACTTGGGAGGGGTCGTCGGCCAAGCTCGCGTTGCTAACCGAGACACTACAGGAATTGAAGGACGAAGGCCATCGAACGCTGATCTTCAGCCAGTTCACTTCGTACTTGGCGTTGATTCGCAAGGCACTGGAAGACGCGGGAATCACCTATCAATACCTCGATGGATCAACTCCGGCCAAGGTGCGACAGCAACGCGTCGATGCGTTCCAGGCGGGTGAAGCGGATGCGTTCCTGATTTCGTTGAAAGCAGGCGGCACCGGCTTAAACCTGACCGCGGCCGACTATGTCATCCACATGGATCCTTGGTGGAATCCCGCTGTGGAAGACCAAGCGACCGACCGCGCTCATCGCATCGGACAGACACGCCCTGTAATGTGCTATCGCATCGTTGCCCGCGACACGATTGAGGAGAAGATCCTCGATCTGCACAGCGACAAGCGAGACCTCGTCGCCGGTGTGATGGAAGGTACTCAGTCGGCGGGGCGCATGGCGACGGATGAACTCATCTCTCTGATTCGCGGAAACAACTGATCGCCTCGCGCGTTGATAAGGAATCGTCGCTTGGATGCTGAGATTTCTTCTGTGCTGCGGTGGCTGTTGGGAGTAACGATCGTCGTTTATTTGATCGCCATGTATGCGATCGGCTGGGTGGCGCAACGACGAGTTAAGGACACCGAGGATTTTCTTGTCGCGGGACGAAGTCTTCCCTTGTCGCTCGCGTGGCTGACGATCTTGGCGACTTGGTTCGGTGCAGGGACGCTTTTGACGGCGGCAGACGAGGTCAGAGCGGAAGGACTGCGAGCCGCCGCGCTCGATCCATTGGGGGCAGGCTGTTGCTTGATATTCGCGGGTTTGTTCGTTGCTGCGCCAATGTGGCGGATGGGGCTGTTAACCGTTGCCGACTTCTTTCGCAGGAAGTTTGGACCGACTGCAGAATTGATCTCTTGCCTGATCCTGATCCCGAGTTATTTCGGATGGATCGCTGCGCAGTTTGTAGCGTTGGCGGGCATTTTGGAGTTGTTCTTCGGAATCAATCCCGCGATTGGCTTGTTGATCGTCGCGATCGTGGGGACGGGTTACACGCTGATGGGCGGAATGTGGTCCGTGACGCTGACCGATGCCATTCAAATGATCCTGGTGATGGCCGGGCTGTTGATACTGACGGTCGAGGTGTTGTGGGAAGTTGGCGGTGGAAGTTTCTCTCACGCACTATCGCGGATCGGCAGCGAAACTTCTAAAGAGAAGCTGATTCTTGTCCCGACGACGGAGTTGACGGCTTTTGTCGGTTGGGTTGGCGTGTTCCTGACAGGTGCTCTCGGTAATGTTCCGGGGCAAGATCTGATGCAACGCGTCTTCGCTGCACGGAGCGATCGCGTAGCATCGCGAGCATGCCTAATCGGCGGCGGGATGTATCTGGCGTTTGGAACGCTTCCATTGCTGCTTGCACTAGCTGCGAACTTGCTTCTGCCCGACTCGGCGACGCAGGCGATCCTGCCGGCGTTGACTCACGCGTTTCTGAGCCCGGCGCTCGCCGTCATCTTTCTCCTTGCCTTGCTGTCCGCGATCCTCTCGACGATCGACAGCGCGATCCTGTCGCCGGCAAGCGTCTTGTCTCAGAACCTCATGAGTCGTTTCGGCGAAGGTGATATGTTGAAACGGAACCGCGTCGCGGTGCTGATCGTCGCGTCGCTCAGCCTGCTGGTCGCCTACTGTGGCGAAGACGCCTATGCGTTGTTGGAGGAGGCCTACTTGCTGACCATGGTGGGATTGTTTGTGCCTTTGATGTTAGGCCTTTACTCCTCACCAAAGAGCCCCACCGCCGCCACAGCTTCGATGCTGGCTGGCACGGGTGTCTGGGCGTGGCACTTCGTTGCTGGTTGGGAGTCGTTTCTCGAAGGCAATGCTGCAGTTGCCGCATTCCAGATTCCGGTATCGCTGGCCGCGCTCGTGGCAAGTCTCTTTGCCTACCTGGTCTTCGGGACGCCGTGGAATATCAACTGGCACCGGGGCGATGGTGAATCGGCAGCAAACTAGCTTCCCTTCGTTTCGCCTTGCAAACAGTTTGCAACGACGACAATTCCAAAGATCGCGGCGCCCAGCAGGTCGATCCCTAGTCCGACTTGATAATCGCCAATTTTCGTTATCGGGGCTAACAACAAAGCGGCTGAAACGAAAAGTGCGATGCGGGCGATGATCGATAGAGAGTTGCGAAAGTATCCCGCCAACGCGGCGGCGAGAGCGAGAATGCCGATGGTCGCAGCGAAGACCGCATGGGTAACGGCAACTGCAGTCAGATGTTCTCCGGCGGGGGCAATCAGGCACAGTGCCGGGCGATAGACGAACATGAAAGGCAGCGTGAATCCAACAAGCGAGAATCGAAATGCTGCCATCGACGTCTGCATGATCGGAGCTTCTGCGATCGACGCGCTGGCGTATCCTGCCAAAGCGACTGGCGGAGTAACCATCGACATGTTACCGAAGTAGAAGATGAACATATGTGCTACCAGCGGGATGACTCCCAATTCGCCCAGAAGCGACCCCATCAAGGTCGCCATCAACAGATAGCAGACCACCGACGGAACTCCCATCCCGAGAATTAACGAACAGAACATGATCCCAGTCAATGCGAGGAACAAATTCGTCTCGACGACACTTTTGATAGCCGCACTAAAGTCGGTGGCAATACCCGTCTGCTGCACGATGCCGATGATAATGCCCACACAGGCGCTAGCTGCGACGAGCGAGACACCGTTCTTGGCGGACTTTGTAAACGCGAGCGTCATTTCGGGTTTCCACGCAGGGTGAATCAGCCCGAAGACGAGCAGTCCGAACATGCCGACGATCGCTGAACCCAGTATCGATTCGATGGTCAGCAAGACGCTAATGTTACCGCTGACCGGGTGTACCCAAGGCGATGCGAGAAATGGTTTCAACCAACTCGCTGCGTTGCCGGCGATTGGAATCGTGAACTGATGTAGAATAAGGACAATAAAGAAGCTGACGAACGCGAGTCGGCGTGCGGAGGTGCTGATCGCGAGTTCTTTGCGGAGCGTCGCAGAAACCAGGATCACTGCCAACGCACCGGTCACCGACTTGAAAGGGGAAGAACCGAGGATCAAGAGACCGATGAGCACGGTGAGCGCGGAGAAGAATACGGTTCCTTCGAACAAGGAGAGTTTGCGCTCGGCAAGTTGTTCGGACGCGAGCGCTTCGGCACCAAGGCGGCGTGAGTAGAGATAGACGATGGCCAAAATCGAAAAGTAGAACAGGATCGCCGGAATAATCGCTGCCTTCATCACCGTGAGGAAACCGCCCTCGGGTTGGACCAGTTCCAGCATCATGTATGCCCCAGCACCCATGACTGGCGGCACCAAAGCGCCGCCCGATGCTGCCGCTGCCGTAATACCGCCGGCGATGTGGTTGGGAAATCTCGCGCTGCGCATCATCGGAATCGTAAATGTCCCGGTGGTCACTGCGTTGGCGACCGCGCTTCCGGACAGAGAACCCATCAAACCGCTGGCCAACACGGAAATCATCGCGGGGCCGCCGCGTACGCGACCGAAGGCCTTGGTGGCGAAGTCGATGATGAACTGCGTCGCACCGGACATCTCCAAAAAGGAACCGAACACGACGAACAAAAACACATACGTGAACATCACACCGGCTGCCGGGCCAAATACACCCAGCGATTGGATGAAAGTCGTGCTGACAATGTCTTTGGCACTCTGTCCGGCATGAGGCAATAGCCAATCGGGCATCATGGCCCAGTCGTACTGTTGACTGCCATAGCAGTAGTAGGAATGGGCCACGAAGAACATGGCGAGAATAGGGACGATCCAGCCGATGCTGCGGCGCGTCGCTTCCAGCACCAGGAATAATCCGACAAGACCGATCGCGAAGTCGGTGGTAGTCTCGATTCCCGCGCGGTTGCCCAGCGAAATGCCTCCGGACCAGAGGCTTTTGAAGATCGGTTCCGTTTGCACGATCACATAACCGCAGCACACCACCACGCCAACCGCGAGCACGACGTCCACGTAACGCAGGATCTTGACATCCTTCAAACGCTTGTCGATCGGATAGACAAGGAAGCACAGCACCAATCCGATCCCGACGAACATCGCCAATGCGGATTGCGGTTGGAGTTGGTTGTAGTTGACCTCAAACAGTGTGAACAGGCAGAGTAACACGCCCAACCCAGACACGACAGTTTTGACAATCCGATCGAACACAAGCGGCTCCCTAATGTAGCCATCTCGCTCCGTCGAGATGAGCCTTTCACGTTGGACGTCGAATGACAATGGAAATTGGGCATTTGATCCAAGTGCCCACTAAGAAGGCTCGTCTCGGCGGAGCGAGACGGCTACTTTACTCGGCTTCCGCCTCGTTAGGATTCTCTTCAGCTACGGGTTGAGTGCTCGCCGTTTCGGACTCAATTAGACCAATCTCTTTGTAAAAACGAATCGCTCCGGGATGATATTCGGTGCCGGTTCGTCGCGCGGCGTTCTTCTCGTTGATTGCCTTTCCAGCCGGGTGTTTGCCAGCAATCTCTTCTCGGTTTTCCCAGATCGTCTTGGTCAGCTGATAAACCAATTCCTCGTCTTGGTCGGCTGACGTGATCATGTGCATCGAGCCGACGTTCAGTCCTTTGAACTCGCTATCGAGTCCCTTGTAGGTGCCGGCCGGAATGTTGGCTTCGTGAAAGAATGGATACTTCTCGATCAGCCGTAACCGGGCATCTTCATCGAATGGCACGAACTGAACATTGAAGGTGCTGGTCGCCTGTGTGATCGAAGCTGTCGGGACCGCTCCACCGAGGAAGGCTGCGTCCGCTGCTCCGTCGCCGAGCATGTCGACCGCTCCGCTCTGCGTGGCGTTTAATTGAGTGAATTCCGACCATTTCACCCCGTGCTCCTCGACCACTGGTTGGACGAACATCTCGAAGCCCGCCCCCGAAGGTCCTACGATCACTCGCTTACCCTTCAGGTCCGAGATTTTCTGAATTCCGGAGTCCGCTCGCGCGATAAACAGGGCGACGTTTGGAGCGAGTGTGACGATCGAACGCATCTCATAGGCTTTCTCCCAACCGGCTTCTCCGCGAACGGCGAAGTAGGTGATTGCAGCATTCGACAAAGCCAGCTGTAATTCGCCGCTGGCTAAACGCCGGATATTTTCTTGCGAGCCCTTGGTGCCTTTGGCCTGAACCTTCCAGTCGATCGTTCCTTTGTGCTCGTTCAGCACCTCCGCGATTGCACCACCCACGACAGGAAACGCGCCGCCCACGGGAGCCGTTCCCATGCTGAGGAACTGTCGCTTTCCGGCGACCGCACCGCCACCTCCGCCGCCGCTCGTCCCATCATTGTTGCTCGGCTTGCAGCCAATACCACAGGCGAGTGTTACCAAAAGGGCTATCAGAATAAGACGCGAGCCAGGATTTGTCATTGCAAAAACCTCTATCTTCGGCGGGGTTAGTGTCCGCTGGTTGGACGGCGGGATCGTTTGATCAGAAGCCGAAATCGTACCATGCGACTGGTCGACCGACCAGTATCTGAAGCCCCGACTTGCGGCGAACAAACGGAGCGAATGCCTAGAAGAACCCGCCGTGTTGCACAGCGTCCGCAGCCACAGCGGCGGCGTCCTGTTCGCTGGCGGTGGGAATCGGCTCCTTGCCCTCAATACGGCTTATGGCCGTCCGGGCCGCGTCCGCGTAGGGAATTCCACTGCCGTTGGCGACACCACCGGCGTATGCCCCGCCAGCGCCTGCCATTCCTTCATCTCCGCCAGCGGAGTTCGCAGCCGTTGCAGTCGGTTTCCTCTCCGCGATTTTTCGCAGCAGAGGCAAAGCTGTCTTTGCCGACGGTCCCATCAATCCGAGTGCTTCGATGGCGGCGTAAGTTAGATCCAGGCTTGGATGACTGTCACCGTATGAACCTCCATAACCGCCCGACCCAATGCTGCTGCCGAGATCACCGCCGTACATTCCTGGATATCCACCAATAACTCCTTGGCCACTCCCCGTGTCCCGTGACTGTGGCGTTGACGCTGCCAAGGGTTTAATAATTTCGATCACGTCTGGCACGGCGACGAGTGATCGCTCACCGAGGCGTCCAAGTGACCGTACGGCTTGCAGTCGATAGGTGTAGGCCTTCGACTTCAGAAGGCGTAAGATCGCTGGCACGAGATCTTTGTGATCGGGATCGAGTTCCATCAGCGACTTTGTTCCCAACGCGACAATCGCAAGATCTTGCTCGTTCAAAGCGGCCTGAAGCCTGGCAACTAGTCCTTTGACCTGTACCAATTCCGTATCTGTGTTTTGGGCATCGGCAATCACGAGTGAAATCGCGCTGGCGCGAAGAGCCTCCGGTTCGTCGCCCGGAAGCGTCAACAAGAGAGCGTAGAGCGACTCACGCTGTTGATGTACGGCTGAAACGAAGTCTGTCCTCGGCGATCCGGAACCATAGATTATGTTGCTGAGCAGCATGATGACGAATTGGCGACTGCGCGTGTTGCCATCTCCCAGTTCGCGTTCAATCGCAGCGGTAACTATTCTGCCGGGCATTTGTAAAAGCACCGTTTGAGCTTGTTGGACCAACTTGCCCTCTGGACTGTTGTCGATCACGTTGGAGCCATTGCGCCGCATGATCTGCATGATGACGGATGCCGATCGAGCGGCAAGCTCGTGGTCATCCTCGCCGAGAGACGCGAATGCTCGTACTGCCTCGGTCAAGCGTTCCGGCTTTCGCTCAGTTTGCAGTTCCGCTAACCACTGTGTATAGGTTTTGCCGTCGTACGTGGGAGTCGGTTGGATTGGAGCAGCCGTAGGCTCAGAAAATCCGCCACCGAATGTTTTGCCTCCGTACATTTCACTCATCATAGTCGAGCTGTGGGGTAGACTCATGTCGTTGGACGCTCCACCAGCGTAAGGGTCAGTGCGGGCTCGCGACATCATATCTTCTCCGTACATGGCCCTCGAACTCGCGCTTTCGGTCGCATTAGTCGACCGTTGTTCGACTCGCACAATCACACGTTCGCCTCGTTTAACGACCACCGCCTGCTGACTTATCTTTAACTCGTCGCTCTCACCGGCGAGCTCGATCTGATACTTACCCGAGCGAACGGTTACCGCATTTGCACCCCTGGCGACTGCGAGTTGTTGCACCGTGGTGCCGTCCTGGCGAACTGAGATTTGTGCGTTCCCATCCGCTTCAACGATCAAGACTCCCTTATCGTTTTCAAGGTAGATGACGATTCCGGCAGCGAAGAGTAGTGCCAAGGCTGTTAGCGCACAGCCATATTTCCATCGGCGAGACCCATCGTTGGTCGAATGAGTTTGCAACACGGTGGGCAGAACGCTCGCAGTCGCCGGAGACGGTACCACGGGAGGCTGCGGTTTTGTATCGGGCTCCTCGGCCCGTGAGGCCGTTGCCAACAGCTCGTTCAAGTCCGCGCCCTTGGCAAACGGTTCTAACGCGACCGCCAACTCGCTCGGTGAACTGAATCGATCTTGGGGGGCCTTTGCCAACATGTGTTCGATGATCGCCGCGAGTCCGTCGGGGACATCAGGGCGGAGCGATTGGATCGGCGCCACGGGCTTGTTTGCCAGCGCGGTCACTTTCTTCAACAACGTGTCATATTGGGGTGATGCGAAGGGAGCTCGACCGGTCAATAGCTTGTAAAGCGTTGCGCCCAAGCTGTAGATGTCCGCGCGGATGTCGACTTCGTGGCTGTCCATGCCTTGCTCAGGCGACATGTAATCGAGGGTGCCCATCAGCTGGCCGACCGTGGTCAGCTCGTTCTCATGAGCCATGTGCGTTTCGCCGAGTAATGCCAATCCAAGGTCGAGGATTTTGATGGAAGCTTGAGGGCCGAGTGCGGAGGGCGGAGAGCCGGAACGCTTAGGACGGTCTTCTGGCTCTTCGCCCTTAGCTTTCCGCTCTCCGCTCCTTGCCAACATCAAATTTGACGGCTTAATATCCCGATGAACCAGATGATTATCGTTCGCATATTGCAGTCCAATTGCCGCTTGTCGGGCGATTTCGCAGGCGTCCGCGACGGTGAGCGGACCGGTTCGATTGACGATGCGTGACAGGTCGAGTCCGTCCACATGTTCCATGACTAAATAGTGCATGCCGTTCTCCTCTCCCGCGTCGCTGGCTCGGACGATGTTGGGATGATCGAGTTGACCGATGATTTCCATCTCGCGTTCGAAACGTGATATGGCCAGCGGATTGGTCCAACGGTTCGTGGGCAAAATCTTTAAAGCAACCTTGCGTTTTAGTTTCGAGTGGACGGCTTCGTAGACGGTGCCCATTCCGCCGACACCGAGCTCACCTCGAATTTTGTAGGGCCCAATTTGCGTGATGCGATTCAACTCGGGCAACGTCGCCAGCGGCCCCGTTTGCCAATCAACGGCGCGATCAGTAAGGCGTTCGACCGCGACCCGACAGGCTTCTTCCACCTCCAGGGCGTCGGGAACCGCCGGCGAACGAAGTTGCTCGACAAACGTGTCGCTGTTCTCTCCGAGCATCACAACGGTGGCTTGGCAATCGCCGCAGGACTCCAGATGCTCGGCGATCTGTTCCAGGCGAGCGGCGTCGACTCGCCCCCCCACGAATTCAGACAGTTCTCGTTCTGACAGGCAGTTCAACTTATTCATGGGTCGTGATCATTCTCCCGCTCTGCGGACGAGTTGTTCGCTCGGCATCTCGTTAACAAAAAAACTTGCTACAAGAATAACGGATCGGTTGGACAGCAATTTTCCGGAGTCGAATCTTGCCCAGATCGCAACTTTTGAAGTTGCGCACTTGCATGTTTTCCGAGAAAATCGAAACCCGAAGCGTCAGCGAGGGACGAAGCAAGAGCGGTTTGTCCCTCGCTTACCGGCGTGTTACGAAAATGCGCAACTTCAAAGTGCGTAACCGGGAAACGATGATATCAGCCCAGATTGCTGGCCGTGCCCGGGTGTTAGAACAGCTCTTCGATCCGTCGCCCGTGATCTGCCAGGAAGACGGGGCGGTTGCTGGGCGTAAAGAGCGGTCGGCTTCGGTCGATACCAAGCTTTTCATAGATCGTGGCAGCGACGTCCTCAGGTAGATACGGGCGGTCGGCGACATAGCCTCCGTCACGGTCGGTGCGACCGATCACTTGGCCTCCCGATACACCGGCGCCGGCGAACGCATGGGAGTATCCGTACGCCCAATGATCGCGTCCTTGGAATTTGTTGAGCTTGGGAGTGCGCCCAAACTCGGTCATGAAGCAAACCAGTGTCTCATCGAGTAAGCCGCGCTGGTCGAGATCGGAGATCAATGCAGCAAAGGCTCGATCCGTGCTGCCCATCATCACCCAGTGGCCGATTCCGTATCGACCTTCGCCGCCGGCTTTGTTTCGAATGGTGCCGCATGAAGCTTCGGTGTAGATCAGATCGTGATGATCCCAGTTCATGTTGAATCCGCCAGGCGTCGCGTCCGTTTGCGGCTCGCGGACATCGACGGTGACGAACCGCACACCACGTTCGATAAGACGTCGCCCAAGCAGGTAGCACTGGCCACGATGCCCGGTACCGTACTGCTCGCGAATCACATCAGGCTCCTCGGCGAGGTTGAAGGCGCGACTCGCGGCTGGATTTGTGAGAATTTCTGCTGCTTGATCGCGGAGCGACTGAAAACTTTCGATGGGCGTGGAGGGGGTTGCGACTGCGATGTCCAGGTTGCTGAGCAAATCTTGACGGTTCGCGAAGCGACCGGCGTCGACTCCCGTTAGCAGGCCCAGGTTGGGAACTTTCCAATTTGGATCAGACAAGTCGCGACCACCGGTTTTAAAGACTTTGGTCGATGCCGGAAGGAAACCCTGTCGCGTTTGCGCCGCTTGTTCATGGTTCCCGGGGACCATGATATAAGGTGGAAGGTATGCACAACGCGTTCCGAGTCGATGTGAGACGACTCCGCCCATGTCGGGCATCTCGACAGGCCCACCCGGCGCGGCACCACTGAGCGCGTACTGTGTTCCGTCAGGATGTCCGTTGATGGCACCGCCCTTGTGATACATCGAACGGACGATGGCTAGTTTATCCGCGATGGTTGCTGTGTGCTTGCAAAGGGATGTGAGTTGAATGCCGGGAACACTCGTCGAGATCGGTGTGAATGGGCTCCGCTGATCGATCGGAGCTTCCGGCTTTGGATCGAACGTGTCGATGTGCGAGAGGCCACCTTGTTCGTAAATCACGAGAACATTCTTCGCGCGAGCGGCACGAGTTGCTCCGAAGGTAGCGTTCGCTATGGCGGTCAGACCGCCCGCGAGACCGATCCCGAGAAAGCTGCGCCGTTGGAGTCGGTTGGATCTTTGAGGAATCATGAAACTTCAGTTTCGCGGAACTTATCGGGGTAAACGAACGCTAACCGATTGTAGCATCTGATCTTCGTTTAGTTCGAGTTCCGGGTCAATGTTGTCCGTGGCGAAGTCAGGGCGTTCGCTCTCGCAAATCGCACAATATACAAGCACAAAGCGCCAGCGAGCGAAGCTCTAAAAACGCATGGATTCACTGACTCACTTGCGACTCGTGCTTCCTTACGCTCTCGCGCGACTGCGTCATAGCCCGCCCACTCTCATCGCAGTTGATTGCGTTTTGGATCAGAATGCAGGTGTGCCGACTCCCACGGCTCCGACCGAGTTCACGCGTGCCGACTCTTCCATTCTCAAGTGGCTCGCACCTCAGCGACGCCGGAGTTGCTGGCCGGTGTCAGTAATCGTTCGATTGTTGCAGCAATTCAAACACAACGAGTATTCGGCATGGCGTAGGAGTTGTTCTCCCCGTGAACTCATGTAGACATCGGTCGATGTGAGGCAGGTTAGCAACTTGGCCGTTCGTGACCTCGAACGGTTAGTTCGACGCGCGCAGCGTTGTCTCCGAATCTGGCACAGGTGTTTAAGACCTGGGCGCGCAACGAGCGTAGGTAATTTGCGACAGGAGTTGTCGTCCGGTGTACTTCAATACGGCTCCTGGCATCAGATTCGCGCGTACGGTCAGCCACACAGGAGCTAACCGGCGCAGTCGGATGGTTTTCCTGGAGTGAGCGGTTCAATGGATGCACTCTGTTCACATTAGTCGTGCTTGCGTTACTGCCTTACTTCCAGTCCTGAAGTGTCGTCGTTAGAGGCCATGTCGCGAATCAATCGAGTAAACCAATCGCCGTCTTTGGGTGCCGGGCCGGGTGGGAATGCGCCGAAGTAGCTCGGCAATTCGCCCCCCGCGCCTCCGCTCGCCAATGGGCCGTCGGCGGCAATACGGAAGTAGTCTGGTTCGTTGGAATCGACGGACAGAAACTGTTGCGCCAAGATCAGATCACGAGAACTGATGGGCCAGGACTCAAGCGGCGAACCCGGTGTGTTCTTCGGCACGGTCTGGTAGACGTTGGGACCGACGTTCCAGCGGTCCTTCACCAATGCCCCGTCTTTCGAGACAATGAGAATTCCGTCATTGTTACGGCACCGAAAGATGTTGTTGGCGATCCATGTCGACCGGGGCAACACACGGTCTGTGGACTCGTTCAAAAAACCAATGGGACAACTCGCGACGTCGAGTACATTGTTATGAATCTCCGAGTCAACGCCGGGCATGGGAAGGGCTTTGTCCACGGGGCCGATGTCTAAGCTGATTCCCCATGACGCACTCACAACGTTATTGCGAATCACAACGCTGCCGGCGCGGTGGTAGAATCTCATCCCCCAACCTGAAGTCGAAATCCAGTTGCGCTGGACGGTCAGGGAACCGCGACGCCCGGAAAACTCCAAAGCCTGGTTGGAAATGTTGTCTTGGACCAAAAGCTGGGCTGGCTTATCCGAGGTAGTAAAGCAGTGGAGTCCATCCATATTATCCGGGCCTTGAAACGAGCATCTTTCCACGACCATGTCCCCGGTCGCGTCCAAATAAAGCAAGCTGCCGCCTGAGAGATTCTCCGGACGAGGTGCGGCACCAACCCACTCGAACCCTGACAGTCTAAAATTGGGTTGGACTCTAAGCACCGATCCTTGGTGCGGGAACTTGCCATCCTCCGAAGCGTCGCCATAGGGCTCGTATTTGGGGATTTCGATGCGCGTACCGACCAAACTGACCAGGGCCACGTCCGCAGGCAAGTTCTTGTCCGTGAATTCACGATAGGGTCCTTTGTCCAGGACCTGAACGACCTGCCCCACTTTGACGTTGTCGAGCGCGGACTGAATCGTCTTGTAGTCGCCGCTGCCATCCTGGGCGACGGTCAGCACCTCGCGCGTCTTGAGCAGTTCTTCCACCGTGGGCAAAACCGATCCTCGAACCTCGAGATCCTGAATCCGCGTGAGCCAATCGCCTTCCTTGGGTGCTGGTCCGGGTGGAAATGGCCCGATGTAACCCGGCAGGTCGCCTCCCGCACCAGCACTCGCCAATTTGCTGTCCGCAGGGATTCGCAAATAGTTCGGATCGTCGGCGTCGTCCGATAGGAAAGGCGATGCCACAACCACGTCGGTCGCCCTTTGTTTGATCACAGGCCATTCCGGAGTCAGCGTACGAGGTTCCTTGTTCAGACAGTTAGTGCCAACCTGCCAATGGTCTTCCGCAAAATCAAACAACTCCTGCGTGTTGAACACGATAAATTCGGCGGTTTCGGAACGCATAATGTTGTTTTTGATCCGCACGTCTTGAGGCATCGGCAGGTGGTGTCCAGCCTCGGGTTCGAGCACCGAAAAACTGGCCACTCTTGATTCGAAGAAGTTGTTTGAAATTGAAATGTGAGCGTCGTTCGCTTCCGGCCGTTGATCATTGGCCGCAAGAAAATAGTGAATACCCGTGTCTCCTTGAATGACGTTGTGTCGTACCGTCACGTCTCCACGCTGTGTGACAAGGCTGATCCCCGTCAGATTCTTATGCACGATCCAGTTGTCTTCGACCAGCACGCTTGTTGGCTGACCTTCACATTGCAGGCCATCAACTCGGCAATTGCGCACGGAGAATGGGCCGGATGGCTTTCCCTCATGACTACCGATCACCAAACCAAGGAACCAAGGTCGCGGAGGGTTGGCGTTGGCGTCGAAAGGTAGCTGGCCGGGTGCTTGCTCGAATCGACAGTTCTCGACCGTCGTACTTCCGCGAGCCCAGATGATAAAAGACTCGCCGCCGAACGCATCCTCGGGAAAGCCCGGGTGGACAAACTCGAAACCTGAAATACGAAAATCTCCTGGGCAGACCAGGTCCGACCCTCGATACCGAAAATGTTGCGGCTGCTCGTCATTTCCCTCCAATTTCAACAGATCCGATAGATCGATCTGCGTGCCAACCTCACTGACTAAGCCGACATCTCCCGACAGCGTCAGCAGCGTCCACCGTTCACGATATGGTCCTTTGTCTAACACCATGACGACTTGTCCAGGCTTGGCTTTTTCGAGTCCTTCTTTGATCGTCCGGAAGTCGCCGCTGCTGTCCTGGGCAACGGTGATCACCTCGCGACCGCGCAGATACTCAGCGAGCGCCGGCGGTTCCACGATGGTCGCGGATGATGGGGCAAGAGAGTCGCGTTTCGCGGGCGACGAGCGTTCCAATTTCGCCAACTCGAGGCTGACGTTCAGTATCTCTCGCTCGCCGCGTTTCAATGAAAGCGATTTGGTGATGAATTGCGTTTCACTGTCGCCATCTTTGATTGTCACATCGATTTCATAGTCGCCCGGCTTCAAGTAGATCTGGCGACTCGTTTGGCGGTCAATGACCTTCACGACAGGTTCGTCGCCCTCGCGCTGAATGCTGATTTCGACGTCCTTGTCGCTAGCTTCAACAACAAGCCGCCCGTTACTCAGATGGACGACAACGGTGTAGGCGGCATACGTGCCCAGCATCGCTATCAGTCCCAAGGCGACGGCCAGAGTGCGCAAGACTCGGCTGTCGAACATCCATTTAGACCCAGTGCGATTCCTGGACGCAGACTGTACGTCGTTTTGCGCCACCGCAACTGGCGACTCAATTTGACCCACTGGGAACGACGTAACGGCGCGCTGTTGATCTGATGCTTCATCGATCTGACGTAGCGACTCGATCACCGCGGCAGCCGACTCCGGTCGCTGCTCCCGGTCTTTGGCCAGCAACCGCATGATCACGTCGGACAACTCTCCGGGCACTTGCGGTTTCAGCTTCCGCGGTGGCAGCGGGTTTTCTTTCTCGACCGCTGCGAGAATCGCGGCGTTGTTGGGGCCGATGAAAGCCGGCTCACCGGTAGACATGACGTACAGCAGGCAACCGAGACTGAAGAGATCCGAGCGCGCGTCGACGGTCTCGCTACGAGCTTGCTCGGGCGACATGAACGCCGGAGTACCCACGATCGTGCCGGGGCGCGTCAAGTGAGTTTCGCTATCCGCGGAGCGAGCGAGCCCAAAGTCGAGAATCTTGACGCGGTCTGTCCCTTCCTCAAGCCAGATATTGCCCGGCTTGATGTCTCGATGAATCAGCCCTTGCGCGTGAGCGGCCGCCAGACCCTGGCAGATCTCCCGACCGATGCGCACAACCTTTTCCACCGGGAACGCGCGGCCGGGAACCAAACATTCCTCCAGCGTTTTGCCGCGCAGCAGCGGCATTGCGAGGAACGGAATGTCTCGATCGCGGCCCACGTGGTGAATCGTCACGACGTTGTCATGATCGAGCGCGGCGGCCGCTTGTGCTTCCCGCATGAATCGATCCCGGGCACTCTTGCTGGCGGCCAGCGCGGGATGCATCGCCTTGAGGGCGACTAGGCGTTTCAGATCCAAATCTTGGGCGAGAAACACGATCCCCATGCCACCGCTCCCCAGCACCTTCAGAATGCGGTAGTGACCCAAGCGGCCGATTTCGTCTTCGGCCTCCGGCGGCGCGAGAAAGTCATAATCCCGTTCCGCCGCATCCGTCACGGATGGCTCGACCTTGTCGGCTCGATCATGGGCAATTCCGGCCAGTCGCTCGTAGAGCCCGCCCTGGGCTCGCGCAGAATTGTCGACGTCGATCACAATTGCGCTGCACGAAGACGCCGCATCTTGGATGCTGCGGTGAATGATCCGGTCGATGATTTGCTCAGTGTCATCAGTCGGTGGGTTGTATCCGCGCGCGAGTTCCAGCACGGTGTCCGAGGGCCGCAGCGTATCGGCCTTCGCGGCGCACTCATCGCAACGGAGCAAGTGCTCCTCGATCGGTTTGGCTTCTTGGTCATCCAATGCGCCCACCAAAAATCGACCCAGCATCACGCTCTGGGGGCAAGACTGATCACTCATTGCAACTCCTCCGCTTTAATCCGTAACGCATTGCGCGGCGTGCCGAAAGATCTATGTCTCAACCTCGCGGCAACGACTTGATCGATGTTTGCAAGAGTTACGTACAGGCCCCCGATTTCTGTCAGCACATTCTGGGAATTACCGCCAACTGCAGGCCTTCACTCCAACAACCCCGCCAATTCCCGCCGCAAATGCCGCAGCACTCGGGACTTTGCTACATAGACGGCGTTCACGGTCATTCCCAGTTGGCTGGCCACTTCCGCGGGCGGACGATCGTGAACGACACATTCCCAGCAAGCTCGCCACGTCGATTCCTCAAATTCAGATTGCATCAACTGCAAGGCCCGCCCAATCAGAAACTGTTGGTAATCGGTATCCAAAACCGAGTCGTGCTTGTCGAGCGACTGTTCGCTCAAGAGATTTGGGTCCACGACGCGTGGCCCTCGATTTTGTCGGCGCAAGTAGTCCCGCCCACGATTCATGATCACGGTCTTCAGCCATGCCCGAAAACTCTTCGTCGCGTCATATTTGAATTTTGGCAGTTCGCGCAGGAGAGCCACGAGTAACTCCTGGACTAGATCCGCCGCATCATCTACCTGCAAGGGAACATTACGCGCCCAACTGAACAACAGAGGAGAATAGAGGCGCATGAAACGCTCCCAAGCCTCGTGATCGTTAGGCTCACGCAATCGTTCCAAGAGGCTAATCGAAGTCGTCGGCACGACTCGGGGTTCCGAAGGGACGATAGTCTGAAAAGGCTTGCATCACCGGTCACAATTGTAACCGTGAGCCAAATCTCGCGGTAGCACTAACTCGCCGCCACACCGCACCCATGTTGCTCACTTCGTGCGCGCTCATGATAAAACGACCTTTGCGCGCAACACCGAGAGCGCAATTAACACAGATCTGCGAGACCTGAGTTGCTAACGGAAATTGCAGAAATGACTGCGGAGGGCGTGATCTGAGTGCGCAATCGGCTGGTCCCAACCCGCCTCGGTCCGACACCGAACGCAGTTAGCGAGTTGCGGTTTACTTGTTCGGTCGCCCCCCGAGCGATGACAGCTTTGCGCTCTCATGTCCAGCCACCTCCGGGCGGAAAGCAAATGCACTAGCAGCGCCGCGACAATACGGCCTTCGTCAGAATCACCAAGACCCGAAATGACCGCACAAGTCCGAGGCCGTTTCCGCAGCTCGCAATGTCAGTTCGAGAAACGGTCGGTTGTTGCGTCATCGTGTGTGCTCGCACACAACATCTCCTACGTCCTGCTCATTGGATTTGCCGAACATACGAACGTCTGCCCGCCGCTGCTTTTGCGTCTAAACTCATTGGCGCGTGGTTCGGCGATTCACCTTCGTGGAGAGGTGACCTATTCGCTGGGATGTTCCAATTCCAAGTCGAGGCGTTCGACAGGAATGCTGTGAAGCAGAATCGGCTGGCCCCAGATCTCACTGACGTCCGACCGGCTCTCGATTTGCTGGGGAGCTGGCGTTAGTGTGAAATCTGCGTACTCGATGATGGGGTCCAGCGATTCAATGACCGCCGACAACGCGCTGCCGCCAGCTACACTTCCATTCTCATTGGACGCGGCCCATCGTGACCCAAGGGCAACGGTTTTGCCGCCGAGCGTGATCGAGACGTCGCAACTCATCGCAATCGCTCCACTGATCTCCATTTCCAAGATGACTTTCTTCTTACCGCCGTTCTGCATTTGGACAACACATCGTTTGACCGTGATTCCAGCGCGTGGATCGAGATTTGGATCCGTACTCAATTTGACAAGCGTTTCGTCCGCCGTGAACACCTGAAGCGGGGCAGTCACCGTTTGCTTCCATCGTTTTGCGGCGTTGGGCCAGCGATTTACCGGCAGACTATTGGCATCGAGTCCAATCAGCTTGGACTTGTCAACATAGGCACACGCGAATTCGAGCGTCAGTTCGTGTTCGCCAAGTGCGACCGGGCCGACCGTCGATAATCCGCTGACGACAGCAGAAAACAGGAATGGGCTCTGTCGAAACAAACGCCCCAGTACGCCGAACCCTACTCCCAAGATCAATAACGAAAACAGTAGCCATCGCAAGCTGAAGCGGAATCGAAGCGGTCTTTCTGTATGGGCGGTCATTAATGAAGTTGTCGCATCCGCCAGTGAGGACTGCAAGTCTCCGAAGAGGCTACATTTGGGGAACAGCCTTCTGGAGATGGCGGAGAGTCAGAGGTGCTTACTCTTCGTCTACTACTGATTCGGGATCGATCGATGGCAAGCGTTGCGGAAACTCGCCGAGACTTACGCGCGCCGGAGCGGTCATGCAATAGTCGATGCACCTGGGACGAAAACGGCGGGCGACGCGGGGTGCTGTGCGGTGAGCCTGATCGATCCATGCTCCCTCGGCCAGCGAGACGTCAAGATAATCGAGCAGCGTGCCGCGCGCGTAGTGAACATCGACGAGGGCCACATTGTAATCGGTCAACGCGCGGTGGTAATTGATTTCGGACTCGACCGCTTGCCGCTGAGCGCTCAGTACGAGATCAAGATCCGTCTGGCCTCGCTCGTTCCGAAGACGCTCCGCCCGCAAACGGATGAAAGAAGCGACCCTCTGGTTGTATCGCGAGCGTGTGACGGCATAAGCGCGATCCAACTCGGTGAAGGCCGCCCGCAACTCGTGCGAGATTGTACGCTCCGTTTCGTCGTAAATAGCTCGCTCGCGGGCGAGTTGTAGTTCCGCGTGTCGGACGGCGGCATGGCCCACCCGGTTGCCAACCGGAGTCGCAACTTCGATTCCAAGTTGCCAATCTTGTAATTTCCCATCAAAGAGGCTCTCGAACGCGCTGCCCGATCCGGTTCCGTCGCTTCCAAACAAGTCATCTCCGAAGCCCCGCCAACGGTACTGACCAACGAGATCAACTCGCATCTTCTCGAAGTTGCGGGCAGCGATGATCTCAAGCTCGCGCCGCTTCACGGTCCATTGCTGCCGGCGTAGTTCGACTCGACGAGTCAACGCCAAGCCCAGCGATTCGTGCCAATCAAACCGGACATCCACAGTCGCTGGTTCGTCGACCGGCACGATCAATCGACCGTCGCTCGTGGGAAGCCCCAGCAACCGCCGGAGTTCTCGCTCGTTTTTGTAGACACCGCCAATATTGTTGGCCGTGCCGCTGAGTGCATTTTCGACAGCGGCTTGTCCGGCATAGAACTGTTCGCGGGCGAACGCTTCTTGATCCGCCGTGCGGATACCAGCGTCCGCTCGCCGCTTTTCCAGTTCCCAGGATTCTCGCGCTAGCCGTCTGCCTTCGAGCTTGGCGTCGAGATCGCGATACGCAAAGTACAACTCCCAGTATGTCTTCTCAACGTCTGTTAGCAGATTGCGGACGTTGGCTTCGAAGTCGGCCAACGTCACATCCGTGTCGATGCGGGCGAGCAAGACGCCTCGGTACAAGCCGATGGTTCCGTTAGGACCTGCGATGCGGTTGTACTCGACGCCGCTGCCTTGCATCAGCGGGTGCCTTGCTTCGGCGGTGAAGAGCGTGTCGTAGTAGCTGGCAAATCGATTGCCAAATCCCGGCATGAAATTGTTGTTCCGGTTGTAGAGCGTAACATTCGACATGCTGAAGCGGGTGCCGGTGGCAGCGGTCTTGTTGATGCCCAGGTTGAACTCGCCTTCATTGGTGAAGACGCCGCTTGAAGCAAAGAACGTATTGTTAACTTGTCGATCGCGTTGTTCGATGAACAAACTGCCAGCCATCTGAGCATCGAATGCGGATAGTGCTGCTTCAACGCCAAATCGCGGGTCAGCTTCCCGGATCGCGGGATCGTAGACGGTGGACGAAGTTGCAGGGGAAGCGACTACGCGTCCGCCGAGTTCGCGAATCACTTCGCTGTTGGCCAATGCGATGCGTGTTGCTTCTTGGAGAGTGAGCGGCCACTTCTCAGTTTCCTCGGGACTACGGATGGACGGCGGAGCTTGTGTCTGACTGATATCCAGGGAGCCGAGTTGGTTGGGGTCAGCATCGGGATATTCGACTTGCTGAACGAAAGGCATGTACGACTCTACCGAGCCGAACTCCATGGAGTGCTGGTGCGAGTGGCAGCCGGAACCGGCCAGGCAGACGATAATCGCCAATATGCGATACTTCGAGATGAACAAGTAGTAGCTCCCGGATGAGCGGTAACACATGTGGTACAAACGGCGAATCGAAACAGTTGTCAGAGAGGTAGCTACCGTGTTTATTCATCGGGTAGGAAAAGGCGGAACCGCCAGTACGGTAGAATCGACAAGTATGACCGGCGTAATCGGTAAGGTTCCGGCAGCCGTAACGTCTCCTCAGAGCCAAACGGCATGTCGAGCGCGTCCGAGAGAAACTGGACGACTGCGAATGGAGCCGACAAACGGGTGCGAACGGCGGTTTCGCTTCCCATCTTGAATTCGTCGGTGTGAGGCTAATCACGACATCGCGCGATAGCACAACTCAAGGACGCGGTAAGCGACGCGCGACACAGGGCATTGGACTGCCGGGCCGGTAATACCCTAGCGAGTAGATCTTCTCAAACGGTCGATCAACCAGGATTTTATAGGGCATCAACGGGAACTGGCCAAAGAAGTGGACGCCCGATAGCCACGGTTGCAGCAGCGCGGGGCTCGTCTGTCCGTAGCGTTCCAGTACGGGGTCGTCAAAATATGCGGGTTGGGCAAACAGGTCGCTCGCCGCCCAATTGATCTCCGAAGCGTACCAAATGCGAAGGTCGCTGCTCGGGGCGGTCGATTGAAAAAGACCTGTGGAACAGTCAGCTGGCAACTGAACGCCGTCAAGACCCACGTGCAAACTCAACTCTTCCAACGGCTTTGTGCGATACCCAAGTTGTTCAAGTGTGGGACAGTCAGTAGGCACCGTTGGCGGAGTTGGAATATCTTCCGACCTTTGATCCGTGTTTGGGACTTGCGCCACGTAGATCCACCGCGACAAGTCCTCTGCCGAGACGCATTCACATGCGCACGCAACCAGGAGAGCCAGGGCTAGTGTGTGGTTGTAGCGGTACAATTTTGGCCTCGGCGGACGACGAAAGAGTTCAACTTATACTTTCGTCGTCACCTGAGGCATTGTTGCTGGCGTTACATGCTTCGAGACCGGTGTAACCTCCTCGTCCGCAATCGTTGCCCAGCCCGAATAGCTTCTCATCCGAGCGACTCGAAGCCGTCACGAATCCTCCAAGCCTTCCAGTTCCTGTCGCAAGCGGTTGAGGACTCTGGATCGTGCCTTGTAAACCGTCCACACCGATATGCCCAAATCGCAGGCGATGTCCGAGGGCGAATCGCCCTCGACCGCCGACCGCCAAAATGCTTGCCATGTCCGCTCTTCAAAGTCTCCTCGCACCAGTTCCATGGCGCGTCGGCGGAGGTTGCCCATTTCGATAATTCCCGATTCGCTGTTCAATCCCGGCGGCGCATCGGGAAGCTGATGAATCTGGTCTAGAGCCGCGGTCCCTCCGGTTGCTTGCGCCCTGCCTTTCAGGTGCCGAAAGTGGTCACGAATCTTGTTGCGCGAGATGGTCCACAACCAACCCCGAAAGCCGCCTCCGTCGCCTTGGCGTTCGAACTTGCCGATATTTGTAGTGACCGCATGGAAGACGTCCTGCATGACGTCCGAGGCATCGTGCGGTTGGAGTCCGGCTCGCCGCGCCCATCGGTAGACGACGGGACCATAGAGTTGTGTCAACCGTTCCCACGCGGCGGGTTCTGCCGCGCGCACTCGCGACAACAGCGTGAGCGACGTCGAACTTGACGAACCATGAATACGGAAGCTTGATGCAGCCATACGCGAGACGAACCTCTCCTCGGTCTCAGTGTGACCGATTCGCCGGAAGAGGGCAACTCGCAGTGACTAGACGTCAACGACGTATGTGCCAGCGATATAGTCATGAATGCATCGTCGCGGTTCGCCGAAAATGAACAGAGTATTTAACAAACCGAAGAACGGGATCATGCCCAGCAATGCAGTGACCCACCAACGAAGAACCACTCCCTGCAAAAAACCTGGGCTCTGGCCCTCTCGCGTCACGATCCTCATGCGAAGCAATTTCTTAGCGATGGTCTGGCCTTCGGTTGCAGTCATGTTCCACTGGAACAGGGCCAATCCGAACATCGGAAAGTAAATGACGCAAATCGCGTTAATGCTCTCTAGCAACGACGGATCGTTTTGATCTGTCTTGAGAATTCCGGCACTGAACAAGGCGAAGTACGAAACCATGCCGACGACGAGGGCAACTGCGAAGATCGCGCCGTCAATCATCGACCCGAAAAATCGCTTGGTCCGAGACGCCATAATCGACGAGAAGTCCTGCATTTCGCTAAGCGGGACATGCATCTCTTGTTTCAGCTGACGCTCGTAATTTATGGTGTCGACCGTTGCTTCTTCGTTAAGCATTGACGCTTTGTAGGCCTCGTAGGAAAAGCCGGTGTCTGGCGAGGGCGCAGGGGCCGATTGATAGGATTCGTGTTGCCACGCGGAATTATCTTCGGGTACGAGACATGGCTTTCCACAGCTCGCACAGGCCACGATGCTGCCCGCATTGTCGATGGATGTGAGTTGAACGTGCGAGCACTTTTGACAAAGGAATTCGAGCTCCGTGGCACTTGCGGTTGGCATGTCTGACCCCTTTCCTCGATGTGACTTGTGTGTCCCGTGGAATCGCACATTCGGCGAATCAGCGGCATGTTTCGTTTGGACCCATCCGGAGTTCCATTCGTAGACTCTTTGGGAAGTGTAGAATCCGTTCCGCAACAAAATGAGGCCATCGGTTCCGATGTGAAGTTGGCTCTCACTCTCCCTTGGCCCGCGGCAGCGGTTGTGCCGGATGTAGCGGTTCGAGCAGGCACTGCTCGGCTTTGCTTGACTCGCGAAAATGCCAACCTAGCTTTCGATAACCAAATCGGCGTTTGAAAGGTTGCGTGAGGAAACCATGATCGCGCGTACTTCTGTATTCAACTTGTTGCTTGTCATGATGGGGTTTGCGATTCCAATCCTCGGCGTCCCAGCAATTCGCAATATGGAAGAGACTCGACAGCGAGCTCAGCAAGATATCGACCCTCGGCGTGGCGAGCTGTTGTTCTTTACAGCGGATTGGTGAGGCGCCTGTCGTCATGTTGAACCGGCGGTCGCCGAGCTTCGCAGAGACGGATTTCGAGTCAGAACGATCGATGTGGATCGCGAGCAATCACTTCCGCAACAGTATTCAATTCGCTCCCTGCCTACGTTCGTCTACATAGTTGACGGTCAAGAAGTCCGGCGCGAGATTGGTGCAGCCAGCACCGAGGAGCTGCGCGCGATCTGGCAAGGTCCCGGCACATGGTGGTAGCTGCTTGCTCAAACGTCGCAGTCACAGGTACGATGCGACAATGCGAACCAACGGTACTCAAAGAGACGGACAACATCATTGCGCGGTAACACGTTTTGCGGCGCGACCAGATGCGCTGATCGCGATGTTGCTTATGCTGGCGTCGTGTGTGATCGCGGACGACGAGTTTGCCCCGCTACGGCTCGAACGAGCTGATGCAGATTCAATCCTCGCACGGGCTCACTTTCTGACGCAGGATTCGCATGATCGCCCACAGTTGGATGCGAATGTGTTGCGTGCCATGAACGCCCTGCCGCAGATTTCCCTGAGAGTCGACAACGCCGTTTTTCATCTGTCCAAGCCGTTCTCCTTTTACGGGGGAAGGCAGATCGCTCTAGCTTTTATCGATGTCGACAACGAAGTCCACGCACGAGTGCTGTATCGCAGCAATTCGCAGTTTTGTTGGAGGATGTGTGATGCGACAGACGGCGGGCACATTGGCAAAGGCTTTCACGAATTTGACAAGCAAGTGCCGATTTCTCTCACCGTAACTTTGCTGAAGATGCACGACGATCCGCAATCGCTGAAGAGTTTTGACGACAACCAGACACGGTCGCAAGCCGATCTGAGCAAACATTTGTTGCAAGGGTTGACCGTCGATCGCCGCTCGCCCCAATGTCTCAGCCGGGCGGATGGGCATTACTTCAGTCGTGAGTTTGCCGCGTTCATCCCGTCCGAACCGATGAAGTTTTCGAGTGTTGGCAAGTTGTTGCCCACGGCCAGTTCGACGCGCGTAGCCGATCCACGCGAAGTGGCGCTCCCCGCTCGCGAGCAGCTTCCGAACTTGCAAAGGGAAATATCGACATTCACATTCACTAGCTCCGCGTACGCTCAAGTAAATAACGGGCAGGGCTCACTGACGGGACGGGTATTCGAGTCGCACGATGGAACCATGCGATATCTCTTTTTTGAAGATGTTCAAAGGTGCGCGGCCCTATCGGCAGTCGAGGGCCTTTTGCCTGAAATCAATGCGATGGGGCTCCGATCCAGATACGTTGACGTCCGTGGCATGGACGCACCGCTCATCGAGTACTTCCTTCAGATACCTGCCGAGTTTGGCGGCAGGAGGGATGCCGGTTACACGAGCAATTGGAAATACGTCCGCGAATTGCCGATCATTCGATATTATTATGAGGCGCAGAATCGGGCAGTTCCGCCTGCCCGCAACTGACGAGCTCTCGCCGGTCGTGCTCCGCCACAATTTCAATCTGTGCGTGCGCCATCCAAAGTGACAGGGCCCTGTCGTAGGATGACTTTGTCGACACTGCCGTCCTCGGACAGAATAAATTCGAGGTTGGCTTTGATGATCCGATAAAAGAATTGAGTCTCTGCCTTGGGGTAGATGTCGATCGCTGGTTGTGACGCCAACTTCGCGGCAAGGTGATCTGCTTTCCGCGTCACAATTAGTTTGCCCAACGGACCAAAGTCGTAAGCTCCAATGTAGCGATCGAGTATCTTGTCATCTAACTTGATGATCGTTTCATCTTCGATCTTTTCGGCCTTAAACGATTGACCGTTCTGTGTATGTTGGGCGGCGACGACTTTCTTGTTTTCATCCCTCAAGAACTCCACTTCTGCCTCAACAACTTTCCAAAAAAACTTCGATTCACTTTTGGGAAAGATCTCATACTTGGGCTGGCCGGTCAGCTGGGCGAAGAGTCGATTGTCTTCGATGGTTACGATCAGCACCGCCGCTCCATAGTCGTAGCGACCCGCGAGATCCTCGTACACCTTGGGATCAATGTTGCTTGCTACTTGGGTGATCGGAATCGCCTTCATATCACGCCACGAGTACACTTCGGCCAGCAGGTTTGACAAACTGGTTGGTTCAAGGCTGCCATTCGTGGGCGAGGCGTTATGCAAAATCGCGATGGTCAGATTCTGGTCTGGATACCTGACGAGATAGCTAAGGAAGCCTTGCAATCCGCCGCCGTGACCAATCGTGCGCAATCCTCGGTAGCGGCTGATGATCCATCCGTACCCGTAGTGTTGTTCTCCCTCTTCGGTTTTCACTCGGGTAAACGCGGCATCGAGCGACGCGGGGGCGAGAACTTGGCCGTTGAATACAGCCTCGTTCCAACGATGTAAGTCCTCCACCGTGGAATAGATCGCGCCGGCGGCACCAGCTTGCGACATATGCCAGTTCAAAGCCGGTTGAAACGAACCATCGACGAAAGAGTATCCTCGCGCCTCGTCAGTCAAATCGAGTTCGGGAGCATGAACGCCCGTGTCCTGCATGCCAAGTCGTGCGAAGAACGTGTCGTGAAGATACTCGCCGTAAGGTTGTCCTGAAACCTGCTCCACGATGTAGCCCAGCAAGAAGTAACCCGAGTTGCAGTAGGACCACTTCTGGCCCGGTTCAAAATCGAAGTCGTCGTGTTTGAAGGTCTCGATCAGCGCCTCGGGCTCGATGGCTTGTGTCACCTCCTCATAGAAGCTGGGTTTCGACGTGTAACTTTTGATCCCGGAAGTATGCGTGAGTAGATGATGCAGCGTGACTTTGCTCCCGCGAGGATAGTCGGGGATGAACTTGTCGAGCGTATCGGTCACGCGCAGCTTGCCATCCTCTTGCAGCTTCAAAATCGCGGCGGCAGTGAATTGCTTCGTAACGGAACCGATGCGGAATTTGGTCTTAGTCGTGACTGCAGCGTGTGCCTCGACATTCGCACTTCCAAAACCTTTGCTGAACAAGATCTTTCCGTCTCGCGACACCAGCACGGCAACGCCCGGTTGATCCGGCTTGGTTTGGTCAGCTACGATTCCATCTGCGAGGACTTCCGGTGACGGAAACTCCCTCTTGGTATTGGCTCCCTGGTCTGCAAGCCACTTCGCAATTTCGTCATGTCCGCGAATCCTGGCCGCTTGATAGGCCGTCAAGTCGGAAGAGTTCGTCGCATCGATCGGCAGGCCCTGCGCGTGTAGCGACTTCACTTGCTCCAAGTCGCCAAGCACGCTGGCCAAGATCATCTTGCGAGCCTGTTCGAGTTCTTTCGCGCGATCGGTTTCTTCCGCGGCGTTGATGAATGCGGGAGGAAAGATCAACAGCAGCAAGATGCTTGGCGGGCAGACTGGTCTCATTTGTTTGCGCCTCAATTGAAACTGATCACTATTGCGCTATCGTACAATCGATGAACTGATGCGTCGCAGCTACTCTACATCACTTCGACCTATGGGAGGCTCAGCATCTCAGCGGCCAACTCGTGAAATTCGCCGCGGATGTTTGATCCGTCGCTGTTGCCGAACTTTGTGCGTTGAATCATCAGGACGTAGATCGTCTGCGTTGCGGGGTCGACCCAGCCCTGTGTCCCAAATGCGCCTCCGTGGCCGAACGTACCTGGCGACACGTCCTTCGTAACGCCCTGCGGTTGGCGGACTACGCACCAGCCGAGCCCCCAGCCGTTGCCTGGAGTAAATCCGGTGACAAGGTCTCCTGTCTGAACGGTAGTCATTTGCTCGACGGCCGATCGAGAAACGATTTGCCGATCGTTGGATTGTCCACCATTCAAAATCATTCGATAGAAAGCAGCCATGTCGCTGGCTGTCGAGAATAGACCGCCTGATGGAGACGGGACGACCTCTCCCGAGAAATCGGTGATCCAGTGCGAAGCCACCGCCAGCGACTCGCCGTTTTCGCCCGGTTCGTACAAACGGGCGACGCGTGCTCGTTGTGCTTCCGTCGGTGCGAAGGTCGTGTCGACCATTCGGAGAGGCTGAAATATACGTTCCGCCAGGAACGCTTCGTAGGGCTGGCCACTGACAACTTCGATGATGCGGCCGATAACATTCAGGCCTGGACTGTATTGCCACTTGGTTCCGGGGTCGAAGCTCAACTTGCGCGTCGCGAGTTCTTCGGCGGTGGACTTGATCGAACCAATGCAGCGTTGCTCGCCTCCAAGTCCCGATGTGTGTGTCATCAAATGGCGGATCGTCATTTCGGTTTTCGCGGGACCATCGGCCAGTGAGACGTCCTTGAATTCGGGTATGTACTTTGCGACGGGATCTTCGACCGACACCCGGCCATCGTCTTGTAAGATCATCAGTGCAGTAGCCGTGATTGGTTTGGTCATCGAAGCGATGGCAAACAGCGAGTCCTGCTGCATCGCTCGTCCCGACTCGACATCCGCCAAGCCGACGGCTGCGTGATGAACGAGCTTGCCGCGATGGACGACCATCGTTACGGACCCGGAGAACTGATTGGCGTCGGCGAACGCCTGCATCCGCTCTGCGATAGGATCGCCAGCTTGGATTTCAACCGCGAATACGATGGCTGTTAGCGTGATGACAGGGAGAGCGGTCGATCGGAAAAGTAACGTCGACATAGCGAAAACTCCGTGCGAGAAGGCCTGTGAGTTCCGCTGATCATAACTTCCGCGTTCCCGTTTCTCCACGGTCAGGTGGTGGTATACTGAAAACCGGACGCCGCCTAGACGTGCTGATTATGTGAGTCTGTACCTTAGTGACTGTAACTCTGTGAAGAGGCCCTCGATGTACTTGCGGATGGCAAAGCGAATGCTCATGGAGACGGACAAACGTCTGCTCTGGAAGCTCTGTTGGAATATGGGCATTAAGGGGTTGCGATCCGTTCAAAAGCATAAGGCACGGCTAAAACGCGGTGAATTCTTTCCGCCGTATCTCTACATCTCGATCATTAACAGCTGTAACCTGCGCTGTCAGGGTTGTTGGGTCGATGTGGCCGCGAAGCAGCAAAAAATCGACGTCCCGGCGATGAACCGGATGATCAACGAAGCCAAGGCGATGGGCAATTCGTTCTTTGGTTTGTTGGGCGGCGAGCCTTTTATGCACGGTGAACTGTTCGAGATCCTCGAGGCCCACCCCGATGCGTACTTCCAGGTTTTCTCGAACGGGCACTTTATCACCGACGATGTCGCAAAGCGGCTGCGCAGATGCGGCAATGTGACTGTACTGATCAGCATTGAAGGCAGCGAAGTGATCAGCGACGAACGACGCGGCAAGTCGGGTGTCTACAGCAAGTCGATGGACGGCATTCAAAACTGTCTTAGCAACAAGGTAATGACCGGCGTTTGCACGAGTTTGTGCCAATCCAACTATGAAGACTTGTTGCGGGAGGAATGGCTTGATCGATTGATCGAGATGGGCGTGCTTTATACCTGGTTCCATATTTACCGACCGGTAGGTCCTGATCCGAGCGAGGCCCTCGCGCTGACGCAGGACCAACAAAAGCAAGCTCGGCAGTTTGTGGTCGATATGCGAGTTAAAAAGCCAATCATTTTCATCGATGCCTACTATGACGCCGATGGTGAGGCCTTGTGTCCAATGGCGACTGGCTTCACGCACCACATCAGTCCCTGGGGCGATATCGAGCCCTGTCCGATCATCCAGTTCTCGAAAGATTCGATTCACGACGAGCGACCGCTGAGTGAAGTTTTCAACGATTCGGAATTCCTTCGCGATTTCCGTACCGCCGCCGCGACGTACACACGCGGCTGTATCGCGCTCGAACGGCCCGATGTCATGAAACAGTTGGTTGAGAAGCATTCGGCCAAAGATTCCACCGCACGGGGAACTGCCGTGGCAGAACTCGATGCGATGACCACTCGCCCGTCGCAATACAACCCCGGTAGCGAGATACCGGAGAAGAGCTGGGCCTATCGCATCGCCAAGAAGATTGCGTTTCACGAGTATGGAGTTTACACCCAGAATTTTGAGGCCAGCGAGTGGAAAGATACGCGACTTAGCCAACATCAAAGCGACTCACAACTGATACAAATCAAGACATAAATAGGTCGAACGGTGGTGAGTCGGAATTGGATGCTTGCCGTTAGAGCCCCATCCCGGCGTCTGATTTTGTCGGTCGATGCCGTCTTCGCACTCACCGTAGTCACACTTCATCATTTCGACAGTACCTAATAAAACCACTATGACGACAAGCCCGTATGCCGCTTCATCAGTTGAGGCACCGAAGGACGGACATGCCTGCGAGTTTCGGTCCACTCGTCGTCTCGTCACAGCTCTGACTGTTACCTTCGCATTGCTTGCCGTTTTGACCGTCGCGGCTGTTGGTTACATGTTTGGTCTCGACTACCTGGTCGGTCGCGCTGATCTTTCTTTCGAACTCGAACAAGGTGGCGATATTGGGCTGACGCGATCAACTCTATGTATGTCGCTGCCTACCGCAGCGTCTTTTGCCGTCCGAGTTATTCACGCCGTGTATTTGCGACAGGAGTACAAGTCAAAACGCCACTCATGCGACGGCAAGATCATTCATTGCATGGATTCGGAGAAGAAAGCGGGCTGCCTTAGCTTTGACCCGGGCTTCCTTTGTGCAATTGAGTAGATCGGCACGGATATGAAACTGGTTGATGCCCATCTCTTGTTGAAGAGATCAATGCTCAATATTGCGTTGGCTCTTGCATATTTTTTGATGGCCAAACTCGGGCTTGCACTTGCCCTCATGCATACCAATGTATCGCCTGTCTGGCCGCCCAGCGGTCTTGCGCTCGGCGTCATGTTAGTTTTCGGGTATCGCGTGTGGCCCGCGATAGTCTTGGGATTGATTGTGCTGACGGCATCGACCGCTACCTTGCCTTGGCCTGCTTTCGCGGCGATTGCTGTGGGGAACACGTTCGAAGCTGTCGTCGGGGCGTGGCTCATTCGCGCGCTTTCCGGACAGTCGAATCCACTCTATGACGCCAAGACATTTGTGTGGTTCCTCGCTGCTGGTGTGTTCTTATGCACGACGATCAGCGCCAGTTTGGGTGTCGGAGGGTTGTGCTTAAGCGGAGTGGCAAGTTGGGAGAACGCAAAGGCATTATGGTGGACATGGTGGTTGGGGGACGCGACAGGAGTCCTTCTCGTTGCGCCATTCATGGTTGCCGTCCTGACGAGCGAGTTTCGCTGGCCGTCGCAGGCGAAGGTTGTAGAGGGCACAATTGTAGCCTCCGTGTTGGCTTTGATTTGCTACTTGATTTTCTCGGAACCCGTATCGACGGAGAACTCGCGGTTTCCACAGACTTTACTGCTCATGCCGGCACTTGCCTGGGCGGCATTTCAGTTTTCAAAAGTGGGAGTGTCGAGTGCGGTCTTGATGGTGTCGATCGCCGGAGTATGGAGTACGGCACACGGCTTGGGGCCGCTCGCTGCGCACGATGCAAACGCTTCTTTGTTGGCTACTCAGCTGTCTTTTGGGCTGGTTGCGGGGACGGTATTTCTGCTCGCTTCGCTGCGAGCGCAGCAACGACGCAGCGAGAAGCAATTGCGGTACGATCAAGATCTGTTGCGGCAACTCATCGAATTGCAAGAGCAAGATCGCCGGATGGTCGCGCACGACATCCACGATGGCCTCATGCAGGATCTTGTCGGCGCCCACATGCTGGTTCAAAGCGTACCTGCAGGTTCGGAATCCGACGCAGAAGACTCGCGTGTTCATCGGATAGCTGAACTCTTGCAGAAGGCGATCGGCGAGGGCCGCCGTCTGATCCGCGAAATGCGACCGATGGTGCTCGACGAGCAGGGCGTAACTGAAGCGATCCAGCATCTGATCTCGGATTTCGAAGATCATGCAGATATGGTGATCGCATTCGAGCACGATGTTAAGTTTGAACGACTCGAACCTCGGCTCGAAGGCATGATATTTCGAATTGTTCAAGAGTCGCTGAACAACGTCGAGAAACACGCCAAAGCAAAATACGCATCGGTTCGACTCAAGCAGGAAGGCAGCACCTTACAAATCGTCGTCCGAGATCACGGGCGGGGGTTCAATCCCGCCAAGGTGTCCCGTCGCCGATTTGGACTGCGCAGCATTCGCGAGCGGGCGCGCTTGATGGGCGGTATGGCCAATATCGAAAGTGTCATTGGCAAAGGGACGGCTGTGACCGTTCATTTGCCGATTGTTACGACGCTCGCGAGTCAGAGCGCGCGAGAGGAATCAGACGATTCGCGATCTGATTAGTGCCCTACCTCGCGTTTCCTGCGGTGTCCGTAGCGAGGGGGCATCGTACGACCGGTATGCTCAGACTTTACCGGCGCTCACAATGCACGGGCTGTTTTTTCGACGGTGGCAGTCCGCGGGGGCGTGCTAGCATTATCGCAACGACGTCTTGCGAAAGTTGTTTCTGCGACGAGAAAGCAGCAGCGGAGTCGCAGTGACCGGGAACGCCGGAATGCCACTAGCTTGGAACGAATTCACTTGCAATGAACTCGATATCGGGTATTTCGTAAGTTATTGTTCATTAAGGGTTAAGGAAGTTTTTCCGTTTTCTGGGAAGTGAGACTCGCGGGCGTTATCTGCCATTGCAAATCCACAGATCGCTGGTAAATTGTTGTGCTTAACTTGTTACAAGTGTTGTAAGTAAGATGGAAAACAGTCCTGGCGGACGTAGAGACAAAAGACTCCGCCGCAGTGCCACAATTGCAGTGCCATTACATGGCGTTCTAGCTCGCGAGACAGAGTATCCAATGACGATCACGAAAGAACGGAAACAGGAAGTCATCCAGGGTTATAAGAAGGCCGACAACGATACAGGTTCGCCTGAAGTGCAGATTGCGATCCTGACAACCCGGATCAACAGCCTGACCGAACACCTTCGTACGCACAGTAAGGACTACGCTAGTCGGCGTGGCCTCTTGGCGATGGTCAGCCGACGTCGTCGGCTGTTGGACTACCTGCGCAAGGTGGATGCACAGCGGTATCTCGACATTATCGGTCGACTTGGAATTCGGAAGTAGCGCCGGATTCGGATTCACACCGTGCGCCTAAATGGAGTGCCGGTGGTTGCCTGTCTCTTGTGCCAGGACGCATGCAAAGGACAGGAAAAGAAGTGAAGGTTCGTGTAGAAAAACAGATTGGAAAAAGTACTCTTTCGTTCGAGACTGGTGTTCTAGCTAAACAAGCCGCGGGTGCCGTTCTGGCACAGTACGGCGAGACCGTAGTCTTGGTTGCGGTGGCTTCAGGTCCTCCCCGAGGCGGCCAAGATTTCTTTCCGCTAACCTGCGATTATCGTGAGCGAACGGCTGCTGCCGGAAAATTTCCTGGTGGCTTTATCAAACGTGAAGGGCGCCCTTCCACCAAGGAGACGCTGACGGCTCGTTTGATGGATCGTCCGATCCGACCTTTGTTTCCTAAAGGTTATTTCAACGAAGTCCAGGTTCAGGCCTTTGTCGTTTCCAGCGACAGGCAAAACGACTCGGATGTGATCGCGATGAATGGAGCATCCGCGGCACTGCACGTCTCGCCGCTCCCGTTTGAAGGCCCAATTGCATCGGTTCGCGTTGGTCGCATTAACGGTGAGTTTGTGCCGTTCCCCACGCAGGAAGATCTTGAAGAGAGCGATCTCGACTTGATTGTCTCGGGTTCGGTGGACGCCGTGTTGATGATCGAAGGCTTCGCTCGTGAAATGCCCGAAGACGACATGGTAAATGCCATCCTGTACGCCCACGATGTAATTCGCCAAGTCTGTGACTTGCAACGCGAGTTGGCGGAAAAGGTTAACGTCCAAAAGGACCCCGTAACGATCGCTGAAGACGATGGTCTGTTTGGCCGCGTCAAGGATCGATTCTACGACGAATACAAAGCGGCGAAGCAGACTCCTGGCAAGCAGGCGCGGGGTGAAGCCTGTGCATCGGTGAAGGAAAGGGCGATTTCTGAGTTCATTCCCGATCCCAACGCCGAAGGTGCAATCTGCGGCGAGCGATTTTCACACGTATGGCACGATCTGGAAGAACGGGTTGTTCGAGATTTGATCCTGCAAGGTACACGTCCGGACGGTCGTGATAACAAGACGTTGCGTGATATCGAGTGTACGGTCGACGTACTGCCGCAGGTTCACGGGTCCGCGGTGTTCCAGCGTGGCGAGACTCAGTCGCTGGTGACCATCACCCTGGGAACGGGCAAGGACGAACAACGCGTTGATGGATTGTTCGAGGAATACTCCAAAAAGTTCATGCTCGACTATAATTTCCCCTCGTTCTCGGTCGGCGAATGTCGACCGATTCGTGGCCCTGGCCGGCGTGAAATTGGTCATGGTGCGCTGGCTGAGCGTAGTGTGAAACCTGTGATTCCAAGTCCGGAAGATTTCCCGTACACGATTCGCGTAATTTCCGACATCCTGGAATCGAACGGCTCTTCATCGATGGCCTCTGTATGCGGTGCCACGCTGGGATTGATGGCCGCTGGTGTTCCGATCACGAATCCCGTCGCCGGTATTTCGATTGGTTTGGTCAAGGAATCGGAGGATCAATACGTGCTCCTGACCGACATTATCGGCGATGAAGATCACTTCGGCGACATGGATTTCAAGGTTGCGGGAACGCAGGATGGAATTACCGGAATTCAACTCGATCTGAAGATCAACGGTATTAGCGAAGCGATCATTCGCGGTGCGTTGGCGCAAGCTCGTGACACGCGAATCGAAATCTTGAAAAAGATCCTTCTAACGATTCGAGAGCCTCGCGCCGACATTTCGATCAATGCTCCTCGTTTGTTGCAGATTAAGATCAATCCCGAAAAGATTGGTCTGGTCATCGGCCCGGGTGGGAAGATGATTCGAGCGATTCAAGAGGAAACGGGAACGGTTATCGAGATCGAGGAAGATGGTACCGTTACGGTCGCCAGTTCGAACGGCGAGTGGGCGCAGGCGGCGATCAACAAGATCGACGCCCTGACCGCGAACGTAACCATCGGCAAGATCTATGACGGAAAAGTCGCCAGCATCAAAGACTTTGGAGCCTTTGTCGAGATTCTGCCGGGCCGTGATGGTTTATGCCATATCAGCGAGTTGGCAAATGGCTATGTTGGCAGCGTGAGCGATGTTTGTTCGGTCGGCGACGATATGAAGGTCTATGTCATCGATGTTGACGAACATGATCGCGTGAAACTTAGTCGACGAAAGGCGCTCGAAGAGCTCGGAATCGAAGACACCTATGTACCCGGCGAACGCGTATCTGCCGGTGCAGGTGGCGATGGCGATGACGGAGGTGATCGAGGCCGCGGTGGCGATCGGGGGTCGCGACGCGGTGGCGGTGGTCGCAGCGGTGGAGGTGGAGGCCGCGGACGCCGCTAGTTTGTGACCGAAATTCGGCATACAAAGGGACGAAGGAAGGAACGCTTCTTTCGTCCCTTTTTTTGAACCAACCTGTCGTGATTCTCGATGCCTGAAGATTCCTCGAAACTCGAAGAGCTGAATCAGCAATTGCTGGGGCGCTACAACGAACTTGCCGAGTTGGCGGGGTCGCTTGCACACGAGATCAAGAATCCATTGTCCGTGATTCGGATGAACATGGACCTTCTGGCGGAGGACTTTGCCCAACCTGAAACGCAACGCGAGCGCCGGGCCGTCAGCAAGGTTAATCTGGTCCAACAGCAATGTGTTCGTCTTGAGAATTTGCTCAACGACTTTTTGCGGTTTGCCAGACTGCGCAATTTAGATTTGCACGCAGGCAACTTGAACGATCAGGTTGAACGCGTTCTCGATTTGTTCGAGCCGCAAGCGAAGGAGTTGGGAGTTGAGATCATTCGCTTACTGGACCTCGACTTGCCCAGCATTTTGCTGGAGCCGCAAACGATGCAGGCAGCTTTGGTTAACTTGGTGAAGAACTCACTTGAAGCGATGCCGGATGGCGGCGCCTTGACGGTGCGGACGCGACTGACACGCTTTGGAATTGCGCTAGACCTGATAGATACCGGGTGCGGTATGGACGAGAAGACGGCGATGAACATGTTCGATGCTTTCTACTCGACGAAGAATGGGGGGTCCGGGCTGGGGTTGCCAACAGCCCGCAAGATCATCGAGGCGCATGGAGGCCGCATCGATGTTCAAAGCGCATTGAATCGCGGCACGAAGTTCACTCTGGAGTTCCCTACACCGAAGAGAATCGGATGAAATGCGATCACGTGTTCTCTAGAATGTATCTATCATTTCGATCACAGCATCGACTAGCGCCTCGGACTCTTCTCCCTTTCTAATTTGTCGGTTCACCGTTGAAGGCAAGCCGTTGACCGACAACGTCGAACTGACCGGCGCTGCTCCGATGGGCATTCGAAGCATCTGTGATCGCACAACATGTGGTGGTGCCTAAGGCGAGGCGGCACCGCTGCAGAACCAAACGAACCAAACGAACTGGTTGGATGTGAATGACGACGGGGCCGTCTCCGCACTCGACGCTTTGCTTGTTATCAATGTGCTCAATTGAGTTGCAGCCAGTATTCAATCGGAGGGGCCAACCGCGAATCTAGGCACCGTGTTCGCGGAGGTGAACGAAGATTGCACGGTTTCATCACTGGATACATTGATTGTTGTCAAGTTTCTCAACCGGACCTTGGCCGTTCAGACCGAAGGTGAATCGACGCGCAGTGAGAGTGATCACACCGCGTACTTAAAGCCGCTTACGACTCGGCGTGGGAGCCCACATGCACGTTATCCACCGTGCCGCTCACCAAACTAGCTTCTTCCCATTGCCCGGATTGACTTCATTTGCAATCCATGACGGGTGAAGACTTTGCAGCATCGTTTGAATCGGTACTCGACGACCCCGCGGAGGATGTTGGCAAATCAGCCGTCGGGATCGTCTAGCAATTGCTGCAAACGGTCTCGCAGAACGGGCGAGAATCGATCGAGCCAGCTCGCGTCGATGATGCCAATGGAGATCATGTCGAGCAAATGAACTTGATCCTTGCGGCGGAAGGACGTTAGCTTCATCTTTACCAACCGCTCCAAAGGCAGTGTGCGGGCTTCGTCGATCAGCTCGTATTCGTCAAGCTCCGGCACGGGTTCCGGATATTCGTCACGCACTTTCTTCCCAGCGAAGACAACATGCACGGCATCCCTGGCTTTGGCGTCCGGGCCATCCAAGAACATCGAAGCACTTGCCGCGCGACGGTATTCAAAGCCTTCTCGCTTGAGGGCATCAATGGCTGCTGGTAGATCTGCTTCGTTCAGAATGATATCGACATCGCGCGTGTTCCTCACGACGGATTCATCCACCTGGGCGACCCAATGTTGCACAGCATTACCGCCGATCACGGCATAAGGGATGTTCGCGGCGTTCAGGGCTCGGGTGACGCGACGTAAGCGGTCTCTAACCTTATCCACAGCGTTCTCGATCCTTTCCCACAACGCGTCGCCGGTGTATTTGACTGGTATCACGATTTTCTCCATTGGTAAATCATATCGTAACATCGCATGAATTGCCCGAGTAGTGTTGCCGTTCAGCTCTGCTCCGCTAGTCGTTTCTATACCAATTCAGTATCATCGCAGGCATGTCTGATGCGAATGAAAAGGATGTCCATAGTACACCCAGCGACGTGCGGGTTCTGATTGTCGATAACGACAAAGCACTTGCGCACGCGATGACGGAAAGCCTCGAACGCGTAGGCTATCCGTGTACGACTGCCTACTCTGGCAAAGAGGGTGTGAAGGCCGTCGAACAGGACACTTTCGACGTGATCTTTACCGACTTGGTGATGAGCGACGTTGACGGCATGGAGGTGCTGTCGCGGGCTAAAAAGTCGTTGCCCGATAGCGAAGTCATCGTCGTGACAGGCCACGCTTCGGTGCCGACCGCCGTCCAGGCGATGCAGCAGGGGGCTTTCAACTTCCTCGAAAAGCCCGTGACGCCCGACAAGCTGCGGGCGGTCGCCGAAAAAGCCGTCGACAAGGTGCGGCTCAAACGGCAAAACCTGGAATTGTCTCAACGACTGGATGAGAAGTTCGGCTTCGAAGGAATCATCTTCACGAGTAAGAAGATGCAGGCGATGATCGACCGTCTCAAACGAGTTGCTCCGACCGACGCGACCGTACTGATCACTGGGGAAAACGGTACGGGTAAAGACCTCGTGGCACAGGCCATTCATCAAAACAGCCCTCGTAAGAACAAGCGTTTCGTCGCCTTGAACGCTGGCGCGGTGGCGGAGAATCTCGTCGAAAGCGAACTGTTCGGCCACGTCAAAGGTGCGTTCACCGACGCCGTAACCGATCGGGAGGGAGCCTTTGAGTACGCCAATGGCGGAACATTGTTCCTCGATGAAATTGGCGACATGCCTCATGCGACACAGATCAAGTTGTTGCGAGTTCTCGAGAATCACACGATCACGCGAGTCGGCGACAACAAGCCTATTAAAGTCAACGTCCGAGTGATTTCCGCAACGAATCGCGATCTTGAGAAGTCCATTCAGTCTGGAACCTTTCGCGAGGATCTGTACTACCGCTTAAAAGTTGTAACGGTTCAGATGCCGGCCCTTCGGGATCGACGGGAGGATATTGTTCCACTGACCGATCACTTTAGAAAACTGGTTGCGAAGCAGCATGCCAAGACGGTGAAAAGTGTTTCGCCCACCGTGACACGTAAGCTGATGGCTTACGATTGGCCAGGGAACGTACGGCAGCTACGGAACGCGGTCGAGTCGATGGTGATCTATGACGATGATGGCACCTTGGATGAAGATGATTTGCCGACCGAGTTTTCTGATTTGGAAGAACTGACGCCGGTTGTCGGTGAGGGGCCCTCGCAACTGGTGGGACAGCCGATGGACGCCTTCGAGCGATATGCCATCGAGCAGACTTTACAGCTAACAAGCGGCAATCGAGAGGAGGCGGCGAAGATTTTGGAGATCGGGGCACGGACGTTGTACCGCAAGCTCGATAAATATGGCTTGGGGTGAGCAAGCCGTAAGCTTTCAGTTTGAAGTGTCCATCCCTGATTCACTTACTGAAAGCTGAACACTTCAATCTAAAAACTTACAATGCCAACAATCACACAACTGCCGACGAGCGTTATCAATAAGATCGCAGCGGGCGAAGTCATTGAACGTCCGGCGAGCGTGATTAAGGAGTTGCTCGAGAACTCTGTCGATGCGGGCGCCACTCGGATCGACGTGTCGATCGAAAAAGGCGGGGCCGACCTGATTCGGATCGCGGATGACGGGTGTGGAATCGTTCCTGAACAGATGAAGTTGGCAGTGGCGAGTCATGCAACCAGCAAAATTCGCGACGCCGACGATTTGTTTCATGTTCGCACTCTCGGGTTTCGTGGCGAAGCACTGGCATCAATCTCGGAAATCAGCCATTTTTTGATGCGTAGCCGTACGCCTGATAGTTCTTCTGGATCCGAATTGTCGGTTACCGCAGGTACCATCGGGGAAATTGTTCCATGTGGCTGTCCTGTGGGCACGAGCATCGAAGTGCGAAATCTGTTTTGCAGTACACCGGTGCGACGCAAGTTTCTCCGTACGACGCAAACGGAGATGGGGCACATCAGCGAAGCATTCACTCGTATTGCTCTCGCTCACCCGCAGATTCACTTTACGTTGAAGCACAACGACCGCACGCTCTTCGAGCTGCCTGCGGACGAGAACTGGCGCGAACGTATTACTACATTCTTCGGGCAAGAGATTGGCGACGCCATGATCTGGGTCGACAATCGTGACGAAGAATCGTCTGTTAGACTGAGTGGCTACGTCGCGAACCCGAGTCACAGCCGCTCCAATAACCGGATGCAGTATTTGTTTTTGAACCAGCGGTTCATTCGCGATCGATCGCTTCAACATGCGTTGGGCGAAGCTTATCGCGGATTGCTGATGACAGGTCGCTTTCCGATCGCGTTTTTGCAGCTCGATATGCCTGCCGAGATGGTGGATGTCAACGTCCACCCAACGAAGTTGGAAGTCCGGTTTCAGGACGGTGGACGAGTCTACAGTCAATTGTTAGGTACGCTTCGTAGCAAGTTCCTATCGAGTGATCTGACGGCCAAGGAGTCGCTGACGTCCGAGAGGACAAGCGATAAGGAACTTGCCATTGACCCCGTGCGTGCAGAGCAACTGCGTCATGAAGTGACCGGATGGGCGAAGGGAGTAGGTGGCGAATCGCAGGAAGACGCAACGCGGTCAGTGTCCAGCAGTCCGCCAAAAGTGAGTCCTGCTGCGCAGCAGCGTATGCCGCTTTCGTACGATCGTGCGATGGGCAGGCTCCCTGAGTTTCGACCTTTCGGTGAGCAGCGGATTGAAACGTCGCCTGTACCACCCGGGCAGGACGACGAGATGCCCCGTCCGGAGCCGAACGCCGTCAATGAGTTCGCTGAGCCCAATGTCCGCCCGATGAATGCGCGGGAAGAACGATCCTCGATCGGGCTGCAATTGCACAATCGGTATATTGTGACCGAGAACGAATCTGGCATGGTTGTCATCGACCAGCATGCGTTGCACGAGCGTGTGTTGTATGAACAAATACGTGAGAAAGTGCTTGCCGGGAAAGTCGAATCGCAACGCCTACTGGTGCCTGAGCCTGTGGCGTTGACTGCGGGTGAAGCGGGTGCTGCTTTGGAGCTTAAGGACACCCTGGCGGAGATCGGCATCGAAATCGAATCGTTTGGCGGCGACACGGTCGTTATTTCGGCCTATCCCGCAATGTTGGCGAACATTAGCCCGGCGGAAGTCTTGCGACAGGTCGTCGACGTGTTGCTCGGCGGAGAAAAGAAGCCTGATCGTCGCGACGTGCTCGACGAATTGCTGCATATGATTTCCTGCAAGGCCGCGATCAAAGCCGGTGATCGGCTTTCCGTAGAAGAGGTCGACGCGTTGCTAGAACAACGTCACCTCTTCCACGACACCCATCATTGTCCTCATGGACGCCCAACCGCACTTGTCTTCACTCGCGAAGAGTTGGACAAACGCTTCAAGCGAATCTGACCGATTGATTCGAGTCGTGGCCAATGTCAAAATGGACGCCTGACTTGTCCTTTGGCGTGGTGTCGCCTTTTTCCTCAAAAACCTTAAGTGGTTCTCTTTATCATGATTGCAGTAAGTATTGGCCGCGGTCGCCATAAGATGATGATTGCCGAACACAAGCATTTGGCAGAGCAGGGTGCGGAGCTCGTCGAATTGCGTGTTGATTACATTATGCGGGCTGTGAATCTGAAGCGACTCGTCGCAGAGCGGCCTTGTCCGGTGATCATCACTTGCCGCCGCGAACAAGACGGTGGTAAGTGGGAGAAGAGCGAAGAAGAGCGGTTGATGCTACTCCGCACCGCAATCGTCGACGGTGTCGATTACGTCGACCTCGAGGAAGACATCGCAGGTTCGATCCCGCGATTCGGAAAGACAAAACGAATTGTCAGCTATCACAATTTTCACGAGACTCCGAAGGACATTCGCGAGATTCACGAACGGCTAAAGGGACTAGACCCGGACATAATCAAGCTCGCCACGATGGCTCACAACCCTCGCGACAATGTGCGCATGTTGGAGTTGATTGCCGAAAGCGAGACACCCACGGTCGCATTTTGTATGGGCGACATGGGCATCCCGTCGCGAATCCTTGCGGCGCGATTTGGTTCACCTTTCACCTACGCAACATTCCATCAAGATCGTACTCTCGCGCCGGGCCAACTGAGCTTTCAGCAGATGCGAGACAATTATCACTATGACAAGATCACACCGAATACGGAAGTTTACGGGGTGATTGCAGATCCCATAGGGCACAGCTTGAGCCCGACGGTTCACAACGCTGCGTTTCGGCATTTGAACATGGATAAGGTCTACATTCCGATCCGCGTACCGCGGGAAGATTTGGGCGACTTCATGACCTATTGTCGAGGGTTCGGCCTGCGGGGACTCAGCGTGACAATTCCTCACAAGGAAGCGATACTCGATCATGTCGACAGCGTTGATCGCCCGATTGATCACATCGGCGCCGCAAATACCGTGGTGATGGATGGCTTCGACAAGATGGCATACAACACCGATTTTCGTGCGGCGTTGGATTCAATCGATGCGACGCTCGGTCGTGGTGGCAGCGTGGACGTGCTGGCTGGCCGTGCGGCGATTGTGCTCGGGGCGGGAGGTGTGGCAAAGGCAATCGTACATGCCTTGAAGTTGCGGAATGTTGATATAACGATCGCGTCACGGACCCTTGCTCGTGCCGAAGAATTGGCAGATAAGTTTGGCTGCAAGGCGACTGAATGGAAGAATCGGCACAATGTTAAGTGTGATATGGTCATAAACTGTACGCCAATCGGCATGCACCCCCATGTCAACGAAACGCCTTTTGAAGGCCGCCATCTCCGCCGCTCGACAATCGTATTTGATACGGTCTACAACCCGGAACGAACCTTGTTGATCAAACAAGCTCGTGATGTAAACGCCAATGTGGTGACTGGCGTCGATATGTTTGTCCGCCAAGCGGCTCTTCAGTTCAAACTTTTTACAGGCGAAGACGCACCTGAGGATGTGATGCGCGACGCGATCAAGAAGTCCACGGGCGCAGTCAAGGCAGCGGGCACCGAAGGTTGATTGCCGAGAGCTTTTTATTCGCTGTGTGGACGTCGGTCCCAAAGTTAGTTTGTGCAGCCCTATCCGATTCGTAAAACGCTAAACCCGCAATTCAAGATTGCTGCGGGATGCTCACATGCAACTAATTCTGATCGGATATCGCGGTACCGGAAAAACAACGGTGGCGAGACGAGTTGCGGAGATTCTCAAGCTTACGTGCAGTGATGCGGATGTCGAAGTCGAACACCGGGCCGGCAAGTCGATCAAGCAAATCTTCGAGGAGGATGGCGAACAGACATTTCGAGATATGGAAGTTGAAGTCATTGCCCGCCTCGCCCAGCAAGCAGACTCAGTCCTCAGTCTTGGAGGTGGCGCTGTGATGCGAGAGGAGACTCGTGAAGCGATTGCGGGGGGGGTCGTCGTCTGGCTGGTCGCTCGTCCGGAAACGATCTATCAACGGATGACAACCGACACGAAATCGGCTGAGCAGCGGCCGAACTTAACGTCCGCCGGCGGGATACATGAGGTATCTGCTCTGCTCGCTCTAAGAGAGCCTGTTTATCGGGCTTGTGCCGATTACACGGTGGAAACCGACGATAAGTCAGCTGAACAAGTCGCTCAAGAGATTGTATGCTTGGTACGGTAGCCGTCGCGCTCCGCCGTGGCGAGTCTATTTAGGCACGAGTTGATTCGAAGCCAAATGCAGTTACTAGATAGCGCGTGGCGAAGAAGGCTCATCGCGGCGGAGCGTGATGGCTACTCTCAGTTGGTGACACTTCCGTGATCTATATCCTTCTTTTCGTGCTTGGCGCGACGGTCGCCACTCAACTCAATCGTGGCATTTATCGATTGGCTTGGTTCGCGAGACCGATTGGACCGTGGTCGACTCCGCACGTAGATGCCCTGCCTAGAAAGTTGCACGATCGGATCCCGATCGTTGGCTGGGTCGGGCTAAGGCGTGAAGCGTCGATTCACGGGCGCGGTTTTTGGATTCGGCCAATGTTGCTGGAAGTTGCCACGGGTGCCTGTTTCGCGGCGTTGTATTGGTATGAGGTCGCGGGAGGACCGACTTGCGAGATTGAGACCGTTGCCGTTCTTCAATCGCGATACCTAAAGCATATTGTCTTGTTTGCCTTGATGCTGGTCGCGACTTTCATTGACTTTGACGAGCAGACCATTCCCGATGCGATTACCGTTCCCGGAGTAGTCCTCGCGTTGATACTTGCGGTCGTCTTGCCGATGTCACGTGAGGTCGTTTGGGTGTGGCGTCCTCCACAGTGTGAATTTCTATCCGTTGTTTCTGGCGTCATGAGAGCTAAGGAATGGACTGCCTATCTCACGAGCGTCAAATGCTTGTTGATCGGTTTGGCATGTTTCATTGGATGGTGCATTGCCGTAGTTCCGTGGCTTTGGACAACTCGCCGCGGATTGAAGAAAGCGTTTCAGTACTATGTTGCCAGCTTCCGTCGCCGCCTTTCACCGATAATGGTGGTGATTGCTATTATTGGATCGCTAGCCATCCTGCTGGTGTGGAAGTTTCTGAACCCGGTTGTTCTGGTGGTGGATCATCGTTGGGAAAGTTTGTTCTCGGCGCTGGTCGGAATGGCCGCGGGCGGTGGATTGATTTGGGCCGTCCGTATCGTTGGCAGCCATGCGCTCGGCCAAGAGGCTATGGGTTTTGGTGATGTCACGTTGATGGCGATGATCGGGGCTTTTCTCGGTTGGCAGGCGACGTTGATTGTCTTCTTTCTCGCCCCCTTCGCGGCATTGTTCATCTCCGTTTCCCAGTGGCTGCTCACTCGGCGACGTGACATTGCGTTTGGTCCCTATCTTTGCGGCGGCGCTTGCTACTTAGTTGTTGACTGGGACAACATGTGGGTTCGCGCGCGTCCAATCTTTGAATTGGGCCTGTTCGTTCCGGGAGTGCTAGCGGTTGGGTTGGCATTGATGGGCGTGCTCTTGATCGGGATGAGGTGGCTGCGGGAGACGCTCTTCGGTGGCTGCGAAGATGTCGACGACTCGACCACCGACGCCGCTTCCCCTAGAGAAGGTAAATGACCTTGTGACGTCCTTGCGGCGTTGCTACTATCCCGCCGCTAGTCTCTGTGCCGTGAGCGGTGCTTGTCCGCGCCGGTTGCAGCGTGAGTGGCCTGAGTTCTCCAGGGATTTGCGTCCTCCAGAGACAACGCGTGTGAAAGTTGCAGGAGGAGTTGCGCGATGTGCGCCCGATTTCAAATTGTCCTTGTTATGGTTCTCGTCGGCTCATTCTTGAGCGGATGTAACCAAAGCCGTTCGTTAACGGCACAAGGTGCGCCTGCTAGTGGGTGGACACAACCCAACACCGCGTTGCCAACCATAACCCTGCCACAAGATGCCCAGATGCAGGACCTTGGACGCCGCGCAAATGCCTTGGATGCGGATAATCGAGATCTGCACACCGAGTTGGCTCGTACCGATCAACAGAACCAGTTGCTAAAACAAGAGCTGACGTTAGTTCGTGAGCAACTCGCCAAGCTCACGAGTCAAGTTCGAGATACGGAACTTGCCAAGCAAGAGGCGGATCGGCAGATCGAGGCTCTGCAAGCCTCGGTGACTCGCGGTGGAGGCGCCATCTTAAAGGCGAACAACAGCCTGAAAGATTCTCTTCAACTGATACAGATCGCTGGGCTTGATGTGCGTCAGGACGGGGATGTGATTCGAATTGAAGTACCAGCCGACCAGCTGTTTCAGGCTGGCACGGGGCAATTGTTGCCGGGCGGCTCTGCTTTATTGGATCAGGTCGCGACCTCAATTAGCCGCTCGTATCCCGGACATATGATCGGGATCGAAGGTTACACGGACAACGCGTCGGTGACGGCTGGAAGCAGCCATCAAATCACGATGGTTCAGGCATCAGCAGTGCTCGACCAATTGGTTCGTCGAAATCAGATTCCCGAACGACAGTTGCTCGTTGTTGCCCAAGGCGCGAATCACCCGCGCGCCTCAAACGCGACTCCCGCTGGTCGAGCCAAGAACCGTCGTATCGAGTTCGTCGTCTATCCCGAGACCGCTCCGTGAGATCTGTTCTTTCGGGCAATTCAGTTCGGTTGTCTCGCGTCGGATGCGTTGTCGCCGCCCTCCCGTTCCCGGCAACCGCGGACTAGACTGAAGCGAACCTAGCTTGTTCGCCAACTGTCGACGCTACGTAGGCATTTCATTTATCTTGGATCTCGGCATGATTGCAATCATCGACTATCAAATGGGAAACCTTCGCAGTGTGCAAAAAGCATTGGAGAAGGTTGGTCATGCCGCTGAAATCACAAGCGATCCACGCGTCTTGGCGCAAGCCGACAAAATTATTTTGCCGGGTGTGGGGGCTTTTCGCGACGCCATTTCCGAGTTGCGGAGCCGCGATCTGGTCAGCCCGATCAAAGATGCCATCGATGCGAGCAAGCCGTTCCTTGGAATCTGCCTTGGGTTACAGTTGCTGTTCGATGTTAGTTACGAAGATGGCGAGTACGAAGGATTGGGGATCGTGAGTGGAGAGGTTGTGCGATTCAACGTGCCCCCAGAGTTCAAGGTGCCGCACATGGGGTGGAACCAAGCAAAGATCGTACGGCGGGCGCCGATCCTCGAAGGCATCGGTGAAGGGTCGCACTTCTACTTTGTACACTCTTACTATGTTGTACCGCAGGACCGCGCTCTCGTTGCCATCGAGGCAGCATACCCGGATCCGTTTTGCGCGATGCTCTGGCGAGACAACCTATTTGCAACTCAGTTCCACCCGGAAAAAAGCCAAGCGGACGGTTTGCGCTTGCTCAAGAACTTCGCCGAGTTGACGTAGCTTATGTAGGCATCGACGTTTGGCTTCCGGCGTGAATTTGCGGAGTCTCGCTCGACTTGCGTATACTTGCGTCAGGCTCTGTGCTGTGACATATTGCGACCTTTCTCCGACTCCAAGAAAGCGGAAGAAACGGGATGCAAATCTGGCCTGCGATCGACCTACGTGGTGGCAAGTGTGTTCGCCTTCAGCAGGGTGACTATAATCGCGAAACCGTGTTCGGAGACGATCCCGCGGCGATGGCACGACGATGGGTCGACGAAGGTGCCGAGTATCTTCATCTCGTTGATTTGGATGGGGCACGCGATGGGACGTCGGCTAATAAGGATGCGGTCGCGGCCATTCTCGCCGCAGTGAATATTCCCTGCGAATTAGGCGGTGGTGTTCGCGATGAAGTGACCATCAAGTCGTGGCTCGACGCCGGACTCCATCGTTTGGTGATCGGAACGAAAGCCCTGAAAGAGCCAGACTGGTTCCGGGAAATGTGCCGCCGATATCCACAGCAACTTGTGCTCGGTATCGATGCCAACAACGGTCGCGTTGCTACCGATGGTTGGTTGGATGTCAGCGACGTATCTGCGACGGACATGGCGAAACAGTACGCCGATGAACCACTCGCGGCGATTGTTTATACCGATATCGCGAAGGACGGTATGATGGGCGGAACCAACTTGCCCGCGATGCTTGAGATGAAGGAGGCGGTCGCCGTACCGGTCATCGCATCCGGTGGCGTCACGAATGTTGAAGATGTTCGCCAGTTGGCACGCATCGATATGGCTGGCTGTATCATCGGTCGCGCGCTCTACGAAGGGACCCTGAGAATCGCGGACGCCGTGTCGGCGGCGAAGATTGGCAGTTTCAGAAGATGAACACTGGAGAGTAGGCCGGGCGGAACTAGTATTTCGCAGGCACAGGTCAACGACTTCGAGAAGATTGATTGAATTCGACTGAATAAGGAAAACTCCGCATGGCGAAGGCGAAAGTCGCAGATATCCGTAATGTTGCATTTTGTGGACATGGCTCGGCTGGCAAGACGACGTTGGTCGACAAGATATTGGTCAAGACGGGTGCCGTGCATAGCAATCCCAAAGTCGAAGACGGCACGAGTATTTGTGACTTTGATCAAGAGGAGAAAGACCACAAATATTCCATCGAAGCCAGCATTGTGCATTGCGAACACGCGGGTAAACGGTTCAACCTGATCGATACCCCGGGTTACCCGGACTTTGTTGGCCAAGCGATCGGTGCATTGCGAGCGGTCGAGACGGCAGCGATCGTGATCGACGCCCACTCGGGAATCGCTGTTAACACGCGCCGGATGTTCCAAGAAGCCGAGAAGGCCGGTGTGGGACGGATGATCGTCCTCAATCGCATGGACACCGAAAATATCGACTTTGAAGGTTTGGTCAATGACATTCGCGAGTTGTGGGGCGGCGCCTGCGTTTTGCTTAACGTGCCGGTTGGCTCGGGAGCCGACTTTCGCGGTGTGGTGAGCACCTTGAATCTACCGGAGGATACAAGCGGCGCGCTCGTCGATCCGAACGAAATCCACGATTCACTCGTCGAGTCGATTATCGAGTCCGATGAGGCGATGATGGAGCGATATTTCGAGGGACAGTCGCCTTCTTTGGAAGAATTATCCGGTTTGATTGTCAAAGCGGTTGCCGCAGGAACATTTATCCCAATTGTGTGCTGCTCGGGTCAAAAGGACATTGGTGTTTCCGAATTGCTCGACGCAATTGCAATCTGCGGCCTCGCTCCCAGCGACGTTACGCGAACGGCAACGAAAGATGGTGCGGAAGTCGCGGTGTCTGCCGATCCGAACGGACCGCTGGTTGCACAAGTGTTCAAGACTCGTATTGATCCCTTCGTTCAGAAGCTGAGCTTTGTTCGCGTGTATTCGGGTAAGCTCAAGAAGGATGATCATTTGCACGCCTCTACGGCGCGTAAGGACATCAAGCTCGGTCCACCATTGGAGGTGATTGGCGAAACAACCGAAGCAGTCGACCATGCCGAGGCTGGCGATATCGTCGCTATTGCAAAAATGGACGACCTGCATACCGGCAGCAGCTTGGGCGATATAACGATGCCGCCCATCGATTTCCCGACGCCGATGGTCGGACTTGCAGTATCTCCAAAAAGTCGTGGCGATGAAACGAAAATGTCGGGAGCACTGCACAAAGTCGTCGAGGAGGATCCGACATTTCATGTTGAATTGAATGCCCAGACCAAGGAGCTGGTGATGACGGGCATGAGCGAGTTGCACTTGACCGTGATACAACAGCGTCTCGCTCGACGTGACAAGCTGGAAATCGATACGCACGAACCTAAAATCTCGTTCCGAGAGACGATCCAAACGTCTGCCGAAGGAAGCTATCGGCACAAGAAGCAGTCAGGCGGCCGTGGCCAATTTGGTGAAGTGCATATTCGGATGCGGCCTTTGCCGCGCGGAACGAACTTGGAAGAGTTCTGCACAAAAGCAAATTTCCCCAGCATGAAGGAACATCATTACGACGAGAAACATAACTTTCTGTGGGTCGACTCGGTGGTGGGAGGAGTGATTCCCGGCAACTTTATGCCCGCAATCGAAAAAGGTTTTAAGGAACGCCTGGAGGGCGGCGTCATCGCAGGCCAGATGGTTCAGGATCTCTGTATTGAGGTTCACTATGGCAAGCATCATCCGGTGGACAGTTCCGAAGCGGCATTCAAGACAGCGGGTCGAATGGTCTTTCGTGAAGTTTTCGAAAAGGCGAAGCCGTGTTTGCTGGAACCGATCGTCAAGATTTCCATTACGGTCCCAGAGGCGAATGTTGGTGACGTGTATAGCGACATGTCCTCGCGAGGTGGTCGAGTCCAAGGATCCGATGCGGCCGGAGGTGGAATGCAGACCGTGAATGCAGAGATACCGCTCCGCGAAGTGATGACTTACGCGCGAACGCTGTCGAGCATGACCGGTGGACAAGGCAGCTATCACATGGAGTTCAGTCACTACGACGTCATGCCTGGCAATATCCAGCAAGAAGTAATGGCGAAGTTTAAGGTCGAAGACGAAGACGACGAGTAGTGAGGTGGGATTCAATCTGTCGGTGGGTTTGTAAAAACTCGGCGAACGGTCAAGGATTACCTTAATTCCACAGCGAACACCGCCCGAAGATAAATCTGATACCTTGCTTGTGTCGGTTGTAAGACCTACGATTCCCAGCAAAGGGAATACGCGAAATGGAAGCTTACCAGAGACTTGTTGCGCTCAACTGTTCCAGCATCTGTTGCTGTTGTCTCTGTAATTGTCCGGGGTGACCCGGAACACATCCACTCGCAGACATAGCGTTTATCGCGTATTCCTACTTGCTTCCCGCCACTCATTGCGACTCGCCCCATCGGTCGGTCCGTCCTTCGGAGCCCCATCATGTCTTCGGACTTTCGTCTCAAGGAACAACTTCCTCGCTTGACCGACCGTATCGTGCGCACCTACACCGAAGTCGGTAAGATCAACCACCTGGGACATTGTCCGTTACCCAAGTACGAAGAGATCATCGCTGCCTTGGAGGACCTGAAGGAAATTCTTTACCCGGGCTACCGGCGTCGAGAAGGTCTTCATATCGGAAACGTGACGTATCACGTCGGAGATCTGATCGACCGGTTGCACGACACGCTCACGATTCAGATTGGGCGCGCCTTGCATCACGAGGACCGTGTTTCCGATGGCATCGACCGTTGTGAAGAGCAAGTCGATTATGAAGCGAAGGGGCAAGCAATGGCCATCGATTTTCTCGAACGGATACCCGATTTGCGAAAGATCCTCGCGACCGACGTCGAGGCGGCCTTCATTGGCGACCCGGCTTGCAAAAATCTGGATGAAGTCATCTTCTGCTATCCCGGTTTAGAAGCCGTGACGGTGTATCGTCTCGCGCACGAATTGTACAAGATCGGGGTTCCGTTCATTCCGCGGATGATGGCCGAGTGGGCGCACAAGGAGACTGGCATCGACATCCATCCGGGTGCCAAGATCGGTCATCACTTTTTCATTGACCATGGCACGGGAGTCGTGATTGGTGAAACGTGCGAGATTGGAAATCATGTCAAGTTGTATCAAGGTGTGACGCTGGGCGCGTTGAGTTTCCCCACCGATGCGGACGGCAATATCATTCGCAACATGAAGCGACATCCGACGCTTGAAGATCGTGTCGTCATCTACGCCAGCGCGACGGTACTCGGCGGCAAGACAGTTATCGGCCACGATAGTGTCATCGGATCGAGTGTCTGGTTAACACAAAGTGTTGCGCCACACACCACGGTCACTATCGAGTCGCCCAAGCTTCGCATTCGCGCCGAGTTGCCGGACGAGCTAAACCCCGAGGCGAACTATCAGATCTAACGTACGGTTCGGCCAGTTGATTGACGCAGCCACAAGCTGCGAACGGCGAAACCGCTAGTTATTAACCATGCGAGTCCGCTGATCCAGACGCCAATCTTAAACGTCACAGGTTGATAGGCGAAGACGATGTGATGTTCTCCGGCAGGAAGCATCACGGCTCGCATAAGCCGGTTGGCACGGTAGATCGGTACATCCGTAGATACGCCCTTCGTTTCGCACACAGCGTTCCAGCCTGGATAAAACGAATCGTTCAAAACCAAACATCCCGGTGCTGCCAGGCTTGCTTCGATATCGACTCGTCGGGCCGAGTAGTGAGTGATCTCACAAGAGTCCTGAATATAGGACTTAGAAGAGTTTGGAAACCGCTGAAGACTTTGAAGGTCATCCGATTCAATGACCGCGATCGAACGAAGATCGCGAATCTTGCGACCGTCTTCGAGAAAGACTTCGCGTGTCCGTTGATCGAGCGCTTCGGACGAACCGCGGTCTGCAAGCGGAGGGATAATCTCTATTTCTCGAACGATCCATGCGCGAGGAAATGCTCGCGGGTTTGTGTCTAGCTCGATGGCGTTTTTCGTGCTGACCGCATTTCGTTCAACGGACATCAAGTCCAACAACGAAGCCTGTTGGCCCTTTGTGTGAGAAGTATCAAACGCGCGAAAGACGCGCAAGAAAGACTGCCAATCGGCGGAAGTGAGTGTGGTGTGGCTGCCAATGATGGCTAATCCGGATTGGAGATGGTGCTTCGGTAGCAGAGTGGCACGCTCCCAAGATACGACGTCGGCAAGTCGCGAGGCAGCAGTCGTTTCGCTCCAGTCGTTCGGTAACAACTTCGCTGTCGAGTCACGAAACATGCGAAGAGGTGTTTCGCGATCGTCGCTTTGCTTGATGCTTTCGATAAGGGGCCGTTGCTCTCTCCAAATATCACCTGGAATTGAAAGCGTCATCCAGCCGTTGGCCACACAGAGTTCCAGGCCCGTTACCAAAAGGATCGAGATACTTTGCGTAGGGACAAATCGCCCATGACTTGCCCGCAAAAGAAACCAATAAGCCAGTCCTAGAACCGCCGCTTGTAATAAGGCAAATAATACACAGTGGGTTGCTGCGGCGATATCGAGGGGGCCAAAAACCGTGTCGGGAGCAGCAGTCGCGAGTCTCGATTTCCATTGCTCTTGGTAGAAGCCGAAACCAGCAGCCATCGCAAGGCTGATGGAAACGACCACGACTAATGCGACGGACAAGCGTCGTGACTTTGCGTGAACAAAGTCATCCCAACCACGTGCGGCAAGTAAACTGATGCATAGCGACGTGATAACAAGCAGCTTGGCAGGGTATCGAAAGTAGACGTAGCTGGGCAACAAAGTCACAAACAACCAATACAAACCGCCGACGGGTTCACCGATCACGAGTTGCTCGGGAGCTTGGCCCGAAAGACTTTCACTAAGTTCATAGATTATCCAACCGATTCCGTACCAGCCGAAGCTGGCGAGCAGCGTGATGACCGCTAGTAGCGAGGCGAAACGAATTCGCGAATCACACCTCCGAGTTCGCCACGTGAGTACTGCCAAGATGAATGGCAGCAATCCGACGTACAATGATGGCGTCCAGATACGACTTTCGCCGGGGAATGCCGTGCTCCACCGTTCGTTTCGCGGGAACAAACGACCGAAAATATTTGGCCACACAAATTCGATAAGCCGCCAGGGACCGATTGAAAACTCATAGACATGCCGGAGATGCGTGCCTGGTTGTGGGCTTGCAAAGATGCCTGTCTTAACGTCTTTGATGAATTCGTCAGGTGATGAAGCCTCCTCAATCGAGTGAAACATCTCGTAGATGTTGCGAGGTGTGTCGGAGTATCGGCGATTGCTTCTATTTGTCCATTCGACCGATGGAAGAATCTGGACCAGCGAAAGAGCGATACCGGCTATAGCGGCAACCCCGAGCAGCGTCGGTCGGGAACTCAACCACGTGACTGGTTTGTGCGCTTTTTCCGCTTCCGATTGTCGGGTGACCAACACGGCGTAGAGTGCTGCCATCGCTCCAGCGTGATAGGCCGCCTGAGGGTCGCCCCCAAGGACCATCAGGGCGAGTGTTGCGCCGAGCATTATTGCCCATCCAAGACTTCGTTCGCGTAACATGCGATCGGCGGCCAGTAATCCCAGTGGTAACCAAGCGGCTCCGATCAGAAAGACGACATTGCAATATTGGAAAAGGACATTGCCACCAAAAGCGTATGAAATCGCGGCGAGCCCCGATGCCTGGACGCTACCTTGCCAGTGCCGAGCCAAACAATAGGCCATCCCGGCTGCAAGCAAGACGTGTGCAGTGACATAGATGTGATAACGCAGTCGGTAGCTGACCGGCAGAGCAAATATGACCTTACCTGGGTATAGAACGCTGGATGTCGCATCCGCCAGAACTGGTGTCCCGCCATTGTCGAGCGGATTCCATAGCGGGACCCCACCAGAACGCCATTCACCACATTCCCATTCAAACAGCGGGTAGTAATAGTTCGCTGCGTCCCGAAATCCGAAACTGCGATCTTGAAACAGCACCGAACCGAAACACCATAGGAACGCTACGGTGATCGTGATGATGATGACGAGACGATCGCGATTCACGGTGTGAGCTGCTTTGATTCAATGGAGAATTGACGGCCCGGTTGCGACTGGCTAGCGCGTTACGTCAATCGTAACCAACGCGCGAGCCAGCTTGGTTTGAGGTCAGGTACGACCTGTGGTCTGTCTAGTCCAAGTTGTGCAAGAATCGCTTCCGCCGCGAGATAGCCGCTGCGGACGGCGCCTTCCATCGTGGCTGGCCACCCGGTTCGAGTCCAGTCACCCGCCAGCAATATTCGTGGGCATGAGGTCCGTTGTGGTGGGCGGTGCCGCTCCACCTGAGGGCTTACGGAAAACACAGCGTGTGGTTCGGAGATCATCCGCCAGTCGAGAAGTTTCGCTTGTTGAGCGTATGACCAAGTTGCTCTGAGGTCCGTAAGCACTTCGTCGAGGACCGACTCGCGATCGCGACCGCGTAAATCCTGCGCCGCGCTGATGACGACTTGATAGTAATGTGATGAAGAGTCTTGCGCGTCGACAGGGGGTGATGGGCCCGCAAATATCCATTGACTGAGTCGATCAATTAGGACGGCATGTGGTAAATCAAAGATGGGTCGATCAAACCACAGATGAAGCGACGTTATGGCCGACGAAGTGATGGAATTTGCCGAGTCGACGAGATCCGATAATTCAAAGGGCAAGATGTCGCTGATTCGCCGCGCATCTGTTGCCACGACGACGAAATCGTACTCGCGAGCGGCGACATCTCTCAACGGTAGACGAACTTTGTCCGTCGCGACCGCCAGTCGACCGACACTTTGCCGCAGATGGATTGAAGCTTTGCAATTCGAAAGATGGGCGGCGACTTTATCATACAGTTGGCGCAAGGGAACGATTGGAACATAAACATGACAGGCAGTGTTGGCTCGCAAAAAGCCATCAACGAAGACCTTGCGGGCCGCCACGAATGAAGCGCGTTCTAGGGATTCTGCTAAGGCGCTAACGAGAACCACTTCCCAAAAGCAGCGAATTGCGTGCTCGGATTGTCCGTCGGCTCGCAACCATGCGCCGATCGTGAGTTCGGCTTTCGTGTCGAGATTTCTGGATTGGGCGAGCCGATTCAGGCCACGACAAATGCGCACGCGTTCGGCAAAGCTGAGATAAGAGAGTCGCATAAAGGACGCCCCGAGATGCAGCGGTGCTGGCAGGCATTTCACGGCGCTCAGGTCGCTCCGCCTTCCATCGCTGGAAAAAAAGTGAAGTTTTGTATCCCGTCGAAGCAAGTGTCGGACACTTGTTCGGTCGCAGAAGTCGAGAAAGTTCGTACAGCACCCCATCGCGACGTGCTGGCAATTGTCGATCAATTCGTTGGTTCGAGGGTCTTCGAACGACGTGGCTCTGCCTCCGAGCCGGCTTTTCGATTCAAACACGTCAACTTGCTGACCGGCGTCAACGAGAGCCACGGCAGCGGCTAATCCGGCCAACCCTCCTCCCACGATCCCGATCCGAGCAGCCGTGGGCGAAGATCCCAGGTTGTCGTTGTTGAGCACGTTAGCGCCCCGGCTGTCGAGCGATTGACGAGCGAGAACTCGGCTTGTGCCGTGCGGGACGCGGCTCAAATGTCTCAAGATTCGTCAACTCAGGTTTTGGTGATCGGAATCGCATCGCGGCCACTAAAGCTCTTAACTTGCCACGATATCCGAGGCGAACTCGCCGTGAGAAGACATCGCCGTCCCGACGTTTGATTTCGGCAAGCAATGTTCGATAGGTAGCGAACATCACTATGAATGCTCGCCTTCCTTGTGGATTCAACAACGCGGCCAATGGAGCGGCAGCGTCGTAAAGTTGCTCGGCGCGGGCAATTTGGAATCGCAACAGCTCGCGAACTTGATGACTCGTCTCACATTCAAGCAGGTCATCTGGCTGGCAATCGAACTGCATTAGCTCTTCACGCGGGAGGTAGACTCGCCCGCGAACGGCATCTTCGCGTAGGTCTCGTAAGATGTTGGTCAGTTGAAATGCCAAACCACAGGTTACCGCTAACTGCTTCGCACGCTCGTCTTCAAAACCGAAGATGTGGATGCAGGCTAATCCAACTGCAGATGCTACATGATAGCAGTAGTTTCTTAACTCGCTAAATGTGTCGTAGTTCGGAGGTGATAGATCCATTGCGACGCCGTCAAGGATCGCCACAAAGTATTCGCCTGGAATGGCGAATCGAAGGGACACATCATGCACCGCTGTCCAGAGGGGCGACCGGCAGTTTCCGCTCAAGGCATCATCAAGTTCGGATCGCCAGGCCTCAAGTTGAATCCTTCGAACCTCGGCTGATAGTTCGCTGTCAGCGAGATCATCCGTCTGTCTCGCATAAGCGTATAAAACACACATGGCTCGTCGCTGTTCTCGCGACAACAGACGGAACGACCAAAGGAAATTGGAGGCTGACCCCCGAGACACTTCCGCACAGTAACGATAAGCATCTTCGATTTCGTTTGTCATCCTTGATCCCGAGCGGTTGTAAGTCGCAAAACTCGCTGTCGCAGCCAGCTGCCCGCAGCAAGATTCAACTGTCTTAGTTTCCCAATCGTCGGTCGCGCTGTCCAGACGTCATAGCGGAGATCGCGAATTGCTTGCAGGATTGCCAACCCACCGCGAACAACGATATCGATTTGAAATCGAAGTTCCTTGGGCAGCTGATCGACCAGCGGCCAGCCGTGGTAAAAATAGTCCGATGCACGCTCGACCTCCACTTTCATAAGCGATTGCCATCTGTCATCGCAGATGCGTTGTCGAAAGCACTCTTCCGTGTAGTTGAATTGGCCCCACGACTCGCGCGGCAGGTAGATGCGACCGCGGTCCAAGTCCTCTGCCACATCTTGCAAAAAGTTTGCGAGTTGCAGCCCCGTACAGATAGAGTCCGACAACAGCACGTTTGCAGGCGTGTGGCAGCGGCCGAGGTGCAGCACAAGGTGGCCGACGGGGTTAGCCGAGCATTTGCAATAGTTTAGTACGTCTTCGTGAGTGGCGTAGTGCGTTTGATGCTGGTCGCGTTCGAATGCGTCGAGAAGTGCGAAGAACGGCGTCTCGGGAATCGCAAACTGTTGAATTGTGGGAAGCAACGCAATGAACACGGGATGCCGCACTTGCCCATCGAGGCAGGCACGCAATTCGTGTCGCCACCACGCCAATAACTCAAGTCGATCTTGCGAGGTACCAACCTCGTCGGCGAGATCGTCGGCCCAGCGGCAGTAAGCATACAGGTTGCAGAAGTGCTGCCGAAGTTCCCTGGGTAGAAGGAAGCTGACAACGGAGAAGTTTTCGTAATGCGATGAGGCAAGTCGGCGGCAATACGAATTCGCTTCTTCGACCGTCATAATGATGCCGCCGGCTTGTGGACCGTAGCGGAGCAACTCGTCTTCAAATCTGCGATCAGTCATTTTCTGCCGTTATTAACGAATGAAAGTCTCGGTTACGACCTCCGGTCTTCGTGTTTGTGGCCATCACTCACCGTGTGATGCATGCTCGCGACCGCCGTCCCATCACCCTACAAAGCCTAGCCGCTTGAAGTGATTTTCACTATGCTGGTCACCACCACGGGAGGCACACGAATATGGAAATCATACTGGCAAGTCCGCGCGGGTTTTGCGCTGGTGTTAATATGGCGATCGAGAGCTTAAATCTTGCCATCGACGCGTTTGGGGCCCCGGTTTACGTCTATCACGAGATCGTACACAACAAGTTCGTGGTAGAGACCTTTCGTGGCAAGGGCGCGATTTTTGTTGATACCTTGGATGAGGTTCCGGAGGGCTCGAATCTGTTGTTCTCGGCCCACGGAGTCTCGCCGGAGATTCGACGAGTTGCTCGCGAGCGCCGGCTGTACGCAATCGACGCGACGTGCCCGCTTGTTACCAAGGTACACTTGGAGGCTGTCCGATACGCAAAGGAAGGTTATCGTATCATTCTGATCGGGCATGAAGGCCATGATGAAGTCCTCGGCACGATGGGCGAGGCACCTGAAGCGATGCTTCTGGTGGAGTCTCCTGACGACGTTGACGCCTTGGAGTTTCCCGAAGGCACCAAGTTAGCTTACTTGACGCAAACGACGCTGTCTGTGGACGACGCCAATCGAATCATCACTCGATTGCGAAGCCGCTTCCCGCAAATTGCATCACCTCCGAAAGACGACATTTGCTACGCGACGCAGAATCGGCAGGAGGCTGTTCGACTGCTTTCAAAAGGCGCTGACATTGTGCTCGTATTAGGCAGCCAGAATAGCTCAAACAGCCAGCGTCTGAAGGAACTCGCGACGGAATCGGGTGTGCGAAGTTTTTTAATTGACGGCGCCGCAGATATCGACCCGACTTGGTTCAACAGGAACGATAAGGTCGTTGTCACAGCCGGTGCGAGCGCACCGGAATCAGTTGTGCAAGAGTGCATCGACTTCCTCACGGAGAAGTTCGATACCACGGTAGAAGTTCGAGAGTTACGCAAGGAGGAAGTTCACTTTGCGCTGCCCAAGGAACTCCGGGCCTATGCGAGCTAACGCGTTTCAGGAATGCACGATATCCTTGCTTAGCTCTGGATGTAGCTCATTAATAAATGATTCTCCATTGCGAGCTTCTGGTGCTGGGCTTTCACAACGTCGCCGATGGAGATCAAACCAGCGAGTCTTCCTTCGTCGAGCACGGGCAAATGACGAACGTGATTTTGGGTCATCAAGCCCATTGTATCGTTAATGTTCTGTTCAGGTGTTCCCGTGATGACTTCTTTGGTCATGCGCTGTTCGACGGAGATTTTGTCCAGCGGTTCTGCCACACCCGAAATCGCGCGCAGTACATCGCGTTCGGAGATGATGCCAACCATCGTTTCACCTTCAGTGACAACCAAGCAACCACAGCGATGGGCTACCATTTTGTCGACGGCATCTGCCATCGAGGCACTGGGCGCAATCGAGAGGATCGTGGTCCCCTTGGTGGCAAGAATATCTTTCAATAGCATCGGGCTAGTCCTCCTCAATTGAGATGGGAATAGAATGTTGGGACTACACCGCCTTCACTGCTCTGCACCTCACAGCTGAATAGCTGCATTGTTCTTAGAGAGTCAAGATAGCCTGATTGGTAGGCAGAAGTCAACGATCTTCCAAGCCTCGCGAAATACTTCACGAAGTGATTGAGCGTTTTGCCGGATAATTCGGGGGACTTGGGGCGGGGCGGTCAAGTCGTTGCCTCACTGCGGTCCGGTCTGCGTCGGATTGTTCCGCCCAGCGAGTTCTGCGATTTGAATATTGCGGAACGAGATGTCGGTTGTTGGATCGTGTCCTTGGATCATGATCGTCCCTGCCTCCAGCCGCAGGCCATTACGCGGGTTCTCGTCCGGCGCTCGATCATCGACCCAATCGACGACTTGATAGCCGTTAACCCAGGTCGAAACATGTGCTCCATCGGCGACAACGGTTTTGTAGAACCACTCCTCGTCGTTTGCGACAACCAGTCGTGCGTTGACTCGGCGAAAAATTCCACCAGTGCCGCAATCGACTGGTTGGCTTCGATCGCCGTCTTTGAAACCATTGTGAATCTGGCTTTCATATCCATTCATTGGGCTGCCCGGGATGCATCGAAAAAAGAAGCCGGAGTTTAGTTGTGGGGCATGGGTCATACATTCTAATTGCAATACGAAGTCGCCATACGAGCCCTCCGTCTCCAATTGTCCTCGACCATTCTTCACGTTCAGTAAGCCGTCGCCCGTGACCGTGAATTTGCTGGCCATATCGGGGTATTCTTTCCAGCCCGTTAGGTCTGTTCCGTTGAACAGACTTGTCATGCTCAGTGGTCTGAGTTTGATATTTCGAAACTCAACTTTGCCCTGGTTGAGTTGCAATCCAATATGCCCTCGACGCAACGGCTGTGGATCGGTGTATTCGAGGATTTGCTTGCTATCAAGGTTAATCGTTACTTTGCCCCCAAGTACGGTGACGTCATAAGTCTGCCAATCGGCACTATCAAAGTTCCCTTCCGCCTTCATGCGTTTGACGAGGCTGCACGTTGGAAATGGATTGTCGCTGTCTGCGATGTTCAACTCATAGCAGTCGGCCCCTGGATCTTGGGGCTTCAGCGGAGTATGGAGGAAGATTCCGCTGTTGGTTCCTGGGGCACTGCGAAACTCAACGTGCAATACGTAATCGCTGAATTCGGTCGTTGTGCAAAGTAACCCTTGCTCGCCGTCATCGACGACAATTGTTCCATCTTCGACCCGCCAGTTTGCTTTGTTGGAGGCAGCCCAACCGAACAAGGTTGCACCGTCGAACAGGGCAATCCAGCCTTCAGTGAGTTCATCGTGCGAGAGAACCGTGGGCTGCTGTGTAACGGGCGCAGCCGCTGGGAGCATCGTCGCCATGTCTTCAACTGTTGAGCCCTCTGATGTTGGACTAGAGTCCGCTGCTTCTTGCGTTGGCGGTGTAGCCGAACCGCCACAACCGATCGCCGTAAGCAAGACCAAACACACAGAGCAAATGACGGGAGAGAGTATCCGCGTGGGCATTGAATTAGGCTCCGGTAAGTTGCTTCAAGTCGGCTCGTGTTACTTCGAGCATGCGAGCCAGCATCGTTGATGCGTCGACTTTGTGATAGTTGTAAACGTCGCCCACAATTCCGTTGAGCGACTGGCTTTCGGCGTGCTTGACAAATTGATTCAAATCAGGCGTCAATTCGACTGCTGTGTCGAGATCCATTTGCTGGGCAGCCAACTCATCGATCCGGTCAGGCCACCAGCGTCGGTCCACAAGATCAGGACTGGCCAATTCGACCATGGCCGTCTCGACGCCACCGGCGTGCTGATCACCACGGTCTCCAGCAAATTCGACGATCGGATCGTACAGCCACCGAAACGCGTACTGTTTTACTGAACTGGCCCTCAATCCGTCTTCGATTGCCGTACGATGCACAATGGACCCATGCACATCGACGACGTACATCGTCTCTGGCTCCATCCAAGTTTGTATGGCGTTAGCAAACCCGGTCACATAACGCGCAAGCAGCGGCGGGGTAATGTCGATACTCATTCCAAACGGCAAGCCCCAGGTTAGATGTCCATACTCGACCGGTGGCCCGACGGCAAAACCATCGATTTCTCGGGCGAGACGGCTGAGGACCAGATAGCTCTGGATCGTATCCGTCGCCAACGGCAAATGCGGCCCATGTTGTTCAACGGCTGTGTCCACGCTGAAGCTAAGAACTCGAGTTTTCATCGAAAGACGGTGTGCTTCTCGTGGTAACTCAACGACTTGAACGGAGGTCGCGGAGTCGATTGCGCGTCGAGTTCCTTGCAAGAACGGGAAGCATCGCCGAATCTGTGCGATAATCGAGGTTTTCAATGACTCGTCAAGCGCTTCATGATACAGCGGTGGGAGGACAAAGTCGCCAAGTTGCTGAATGTGCTCAAATGGTGTACCGAGCGAGCAAATCGGCAAGACGATCTTTTGTCCATCGATTCGATTCTTGAGTTCATCGAGCGTGTATGACGTCAGCCAAGAACCTTGATTGACTTTGGTGGGAAGGTACTCGATTAATACGTTCATTACTTGGCTTCGTAGATTTCAAGTTGCACACTTCCGACGATTCCTCCGGCTCCCTGCTCAGGGCCGCCGCGGGGCAGGTCAATCTCGACTCGCAACTCATTCCGGGCAAGTAGTCGACCGGTTACGTCGAACCGCTGCGATTCGTCTCCGGATTCGATTTGTCCGAGGCTTTCGCCATTCAGTGCTATCTGAGCGTTTCCCCGGAGTTTCGCGAGTACAAGGTCAATACGTTGGTGGTCGTCGATATTAGTCGGCTGTCCGAATGGTCGCGAGTAGAGGACTCGCCCACGAAACTCAGCCCCCAGTGAATCGGTCCAATCGCCAGGAATCTTCACGGTTCCCGCGGGCGGCAACTCGCCACCGATTTCGATCGAGTCGCCGTTCGCCTGCAATTCAGTTAACGCGAGCGGTTGATAACGCCAGGGTCCATGCAGACGTATGACATGCGGAGATTTGTCAGCGGAAAGCGGTTGCGAATCTGAAAGATTGCTTGACACTCGACTTGGCCTAACTCGTTTGCTTTTGCTGGAAAGCGATAACCCGCTTGATGATGCTATCTAAATCGTTGCCTAAAGTATGTCCGATGGTGGCCCGCAGGCGGGTGAGGTCTGGCACTCGTCGGCGGATGTCTTCAAAGTCTTCATCATACGCCTGTGAATAGCTTTGAAACTCGATGATTGATTTCGAGTTCGACAGCTTAATCACGCGCTGTGCGAGCCCCAGGATCGAGATCGGATCATCGCTGCCAATGTTAAATACTCGCCCAACGGCCGTATCCGTTTCCATTAACGCGATGACCGCGCTTACAACGTCGTCGACATGGGCAAAGCAGCGAGTCTGCTGGCCATCGTCGTGGACGATCAAGGGTCGGCCTGTGAGTGCTGCTTCGACAAACCGAGGCAATACCATGCCGTAAGCACCAGTTTGACGCGCACCGACAACATTAAAGAATCGACCGATGACAACCGGCAAACCGTATTCGCGGTGACTCGCCAAGCCCATGAATTCGTCGATTGCCTTGGATGCCCCGTAGGACCAGCGTGGACGAGTTGTCGAGCCAAAAACGAGGTCGTCGTCCTCCGACCAAGTGTCCTTGGGATTCTTGCCGTAAACTTCGCTCGTACTGGCGAGAAAACATTTCACAGCTTCTCCACGCTGAATTCGATCTCGCAAACACGACAGTATCAGTTCTGTCGGATAGATATTCCGCTCAATCGTTTCCATGGGTGCGCGGGCAATTAATGCCACTCCGACTGCGGCCGCCAGATGGTAGACCTCGTCGACGTTATTGGTCAGTTCTCGCACTAGGGATTCGTCGCCGACCGAACCTTGTACATAAGTCAAACGGGTGTTTTGGCGGGCCGTGGCAAGGTTCCCGACGTTGCCCGTCGACTCGTCATCGACCACGGTGACTCGGTCGCCTCGTGCCAGCAACGCTTCGGTCAGATGCGAGCCGATGAATCCTGAACCACCCGTGACGAGAACCTGTTTCACAATCCAACTGCTTCCAAATCGATCCGCGGGGTAGTTTGAGTCGAGGCGACCTTGGCCGAACGAACTGACCACTATAGTAACTCGCTGTCGAGACCAACAGCCAGCAGTCCCCAGCTATTGCGCTTTGTGTGTGTCTTTCCTTTTGCCGGAAAGAGCGGTAAATTGGTAGGCAAGATATGCGGCAAGGCCGGCCAGGCAAAACGAAAGCAGTGACGCAATCTATTACTCCCTCCCTACGATGGCCACGAACGCCTATTCTGTTGCGCGCGCCTTCTCGATGGCTACCACTCGGATTGTCCAAATTCAGGGAATCGATCACGCAAAGAGGACCAATTTCATGAGATCGCTGTTTGCTCTTGCTACCTTCAGCATCTTGACTATTTTCGCTGCGACCTCGGACATCGCGGGCCAGGACGGTGACACTCCAAAGTCATCGCCCGAAGCGTTGACTGTCTACTCGGATGCGGCAAGCTTTCAAAACAATGGTGAATTCGCATTGTCAGCCGAGGAGTGGGAGAAGTTTCTAAAGGCATTCCCCAATGATCCACTCGCTCCGAAGGCAAGGCACTACGCCGGCGTGTGCTACTTGCAGCTGAAGGCGTATGACAAAGCAGCCGACCACTTCGAGGCGATTCTCCGTGCTGACCCAAAGTTTGAGTTGGCGGAAGATGCGTTCCTTAATTTAGGGTGGTGCCGATACTCGATGAAGGCGGAAGATCGGACTGAGACGCTCACTAAGGCAGGTGAGGCTTTTGCCGCGCTCGTACGTCAATTCCCAAAGGGAAAGTACGCCGATCAAGCGCTCTTCTACCTCGGCGAATCGTTGTACGCGCTACAAAAGAAACCGGAAGCGATTGCGGCCTATCGCAAGTTGGTTGAGGAGCATCCAAAGTCGTCGTTAAGGAGCGACGGGTTGTACGCATTGGGAGTGACCTACGAGGAAGAGCAAAAGTATTCGGAAGCCGGCGCGGTCTACGACCTGTTTCTTCAAGAGTTTGCAGACAGTGCGTTAAATAACGAAGTTCGAATGCGGAAGGCCGAAACAATCTTGCAGGGAGGCGATGTCGCGACCGCAGAGAAGATGTTCGGCGACGTCGCAGGTCTTGAGGGGTTTGCCTCCGCCGATCATGCTATCTTCAGGCAAGCCTACTGTGCGGCGAAGCTCGAAAAACTAGAAGAGGCGGGCCAGTTGTACGCCAAACTGGTCACAGACTTCCCTCAGTCGGTTTATGTCAATGATGCGACCATTTCTGCGGGACGGACATTCTATCGTGCTAATGACTTTGCCAATGCAGCCACTTGGTTTCAAAAAAGCATCGATGCAGGGACGCGGGACGCTGGAGAGGCCGCCCATTGGCTCTGTCGCATTCACCTTCAAAACAACGAGCCCAACAAAGCCATTTCGCTTGCCGAGCAGCAGATTCCTAAGAACACAAATGGCGCATTCTTGGTTAATTTGAAGCTTGATCAGGCGGACGGTTTATACGCGATTCCGGATCGCCGAGAGGAGTCGTTGGAGAAGTACCTTCAAATTGTCAGCGAGGATAGCGATCATCAGCTCGCTGCACAGGCTCTCTATAATGCCGCGTTTACCTCGCTTGAAATTGGCAAATACGACGAGGGCATCAAGCACGCAGCCGCGTTTATTGCCAAGTACCCGGAGGATCGTTTCTTACCCGACACAAAGTATGTGGCGGCAGACTGTAACTTGAAGCTCGGTAGGCACGAAGAGGCCGAGGCCGGTTACCGTGATCTGTTGGCGAACTTCAAGGATCATTCGGAGTATGACGCCTGGCGAGTTCGCTTGGGGCTTGTACTCTATTTGCAGAAGAAATACGAAGAGGTGATCGTCGCCTTACAGGAGACGGTCAAGGAACTAAAGCAGGCAGCGCAAGCCGCGGAAGCTCAGTTCTTGTTGGGCGCGAGTCAGTTTCAGCTTGACCAATTTGAGCCGGCCGCAAAGTCGCTTGTCGCTTCGCTTGCCGCCGATCCGAAGTGGCGTCAAGCCGATGAGACCCTGCTCTTCCTATCTCGCGCCCAGCGAGGCCAAAAGCAATTGGCTGCTGCGAAGAAGACGGTTAGCGAGTTGATCAGCGAATTCCCGGAGAGCGCCGTATTGGATCAGGCTAACTTTCGCCTCGGGGAATACAACTATGCAGCTGGTGACTATCCGGCGGCGACTGCGGCTTACGACGTGGTGATCGAGAAGTTCAACAAGTCGATTTTTGCCCCTTACGCCTACTTCGGTAAAGGCTGGTCGTCCTTGAAGGGAAAGCAGTTTTCGGTCGGCATCGAAAGCTTCACATCGTTAATTGAAGAGTACCCGGAGCATACTCTCAAAGCAGAAGCGTTGCTGGCTCGCGGCATGTGTCGTCGTCAAACCGCAGATTTCGATGACGCCATCGCCGACTTCAATGCGTTTCTCAAGACGAATCCGTCTCAACCGCAGAACTCAGACGCGCTGTACGAGCGCGGGCTGGCAGAGGTCGCTCTAAAGAAGTTTGAACAAGCAACCGCCACGCTCGAAACTCTTTTGGAACAGAACAAGGAATACGCGAGTACGGCGAATGTGCTGTACGAACTTGGGTGGGCTTACACGAATCGCAACCAGCCAGAAGATGCAGTTGCGACGTTTGCGAAACTTGCTTCCGGATACCCAGAAAGCCCTTTGGCGGCCGAGGCGAATTTGCACGTGGCCGAGGCGCACTATTCAAAGGGTGAGTTCGCGGATGCTGTCAAAGCCTACGAGGCAGCCAAGAGCAAGGCCGAGTCGGGTGAAGTCGGCGAGCGCTCGATTCACAAGCTTGGATGGGCTCTGTATCGCGAGGAAAAGTACGACGCCGCGCTTGCTGAGTTCGAACAGCAACTTAAGACTTACGCGGATGGCGGCCTCGTAGCGGACGGTTTGTTCATGAAGGGTGAATGCTTATACAAACTCAAAAAGTATGCCGATGCCTTTCAAGCGTTCATGGCTGCTACCAAAAGTCCCTCCGCCGACGAGCAAAAACACGTCCTGACGTTGTTGCATGGCGGACAGAGCGCGGGACAGGAGGGGAATTGGAAAGCTAGTCTCGACTTGCTCGATCAAGTGGCGAGCAAGTTTCCGGACACACCGTTTCTGGCGGAGGCGATCTACGAGCGAGGTTTTGCGAAGCAGAACCTGAAGCAACTCGACGATGCGATTAAGGACTACGAGCGAGCCGCTGAGTTATCGCGCGGCGAAGTAGGTGCTCGCGGTCAGTTTATGATCGGTGAAGTGCTGTTCGAGCAGAAGAAGTTCGATGCCGCCATCCGCGCATTTAAGCGAGTGATGTATGGCTACGGCGGTGAACAAGCGCCCGACGACGTCAAGCAGTGGCAGGCGGTTGCAGGGTACGAAGCTGGACGTTGTGCCGAAGTTCAGATCAGCAACGCCAGCGATCCCGGAAACAAATCGAAGCTGATCGCCGACGCGAAGTCAAGCTTTAGTTATGTCATTCAACGTCATCCTACGAACGATAAAGTCCAGCAGGCCAAAACTCAGTTGAGCAGGCTGGAAAAACTAAGATAACAATCAGGCCGCGTGCGTGGAAGTAAGAGCGTAGCCCTCTTGCTCCGAGTGATGGTGAGGTAAAAGTGTGGCCATCACGCTCCGCCGTGATGATGACAGTGAACTGTAGCCGTCACGCTCCGAGTGATGAAGAAGGACAAGCACAGTCATCATGCTCCGTCGTGATGAGACCTGAGTCTTGAATTACAATTACGAGAAGTGCTTTGCCGGACGCACCGATCATTCGGACTCATCACAACGGAATGTGAGAGCCGCTTTTGAAACGTAGAGAGTTGAGGCCCTGAATGCTGAATCGTGTCGCCGACGAACGTAAGCTCGTCCTGTATTTCGCTCTGTCGATGGGATTGCTCATTGCTGCGGCGAGTCTTGTCTCTCCGTCAATCGCTCTGGGGCAAGACGGCGCTGGTGCGACTCCGCGTCCCGAGATCGAGAGCATTAACATCTTCACGCTCTTGGTCCAGGGCGGGGCGTTTATGATCCCGATTTTGTTGATGTCGTTGTTGGTTGTGACGTTTGCAATCGAACGCTTCATTGGCTTACGACGAAATCGAGTATTGCCCACGGCTTTGGTCGAGGGCCTAGGCCAACTCGGAGGCCCGCAGGGCGGATTTGACCCCCGCAAGGCCTACAAGCTCTGTCAGCAGTATCCCTCCGCCGCAGCAACCGTAGTTCGAGCCATGTTGCTAAAAGTCGGTCGGCCACACAGTGAACTTGAACATGCTGTCGCCGAAGCAGGAGAACGCGAAGCAAATCGGTTGTATGCCAACGTCCGTTGGTTGATTCTGGCTGCTGCTGTCGCACCCTTGCTCGGTTTATTAGGCACGGTATGGGGCATGATTCGAGCGTTCCACGACACGACGCAGTTGACCCCGGACGTCAACAAAGCCGATTATCTGGCCGAGGGCATTTACGTCGCGTTGGTCACGACATTGGGAGGTTTATGTGTGGCCATCCCGGCGGCGATCTGTGCTCACTATTTTGAAGGTCGTGTCCAGGCGCTGTTTCATCAAATCGACGAGATGCTCTTTAATCTCATGCCTCAGGTCGAGCGATTCGAGGGTCGAGTGCGATTTGGTCGACAAGGGGCCGACGGCGAGTTGGCTGATCCGAAGGAAGGCGTGCCAGCGCCTCCGGCTCCTCCGTCACCGGCAGCTTCGAGAGAGTAGGTCCGACCCATGGCTGTCAAAATCAACAAAGGAACTGCAATCTCGACACTCAGCCTGACGCCGTTAATCGACGTCGTCTTTCTGTTGTTGATTTTCTTCCTCGTGGCGACGCGTTTCGCTCAGGAAGATCGTGAGATCGACGTGCCGCTGCCGGATGCCAGCGAAGCGATGCCGCTGACGATCGCGCCCAAAGAGCTGTTCATCAATATCGACCAAGACGGAAAGTTTCTGGTCAATGGCCAGATCTTGGATGCGGACGAGTTGGAAGAAGTCTTGGTGCGAGCGGTCACGAACAACCCGGTGAATCAGTCGGTAGTTATTCGGTCGCACAAGCGCGCAGCAGTCGAGTATACCGTCACCGCGATCAACTTATGCAAACGAGCGGGCATTCGTGACTACATGATGAACACGATCGGTGAGGGAGGCTAATGGAGTTCATCAGCAAAGCAGCGAGTCCGCAAGTACAACACATCGCGCGAACTACAAGTCTCGTGTGAGTCTGACTATTTTTCCCAGCGAATCGTAAGTCATGGCGAAGATCCGTCGCACAATCCGCAAGACGAAGCAGCCAAGCGAGGCGACATTCGACGAGCAGTTCTGGCCCGTCATGCTCGCTTTGTTCATTCTCGGCGGTTTCCTCGCTGGAACCGTGTTGGCCTATCTTCGCTTTAACGAACGCGTGTGGTACGCCAACGCTTGGACGTGGTTGGTCGCAATCCCGGTTGTCATCTGCACGCTGATTTGGGTGTTAAGAAAGGTCGAAAGCCGTGCGCTTCGCCGCGGCGTTCAGTTTTCTGCTGTGTTGTGCATGATCTTGCACCTGATCATGTTCATCATCTCCATCGAGACCAACATATTCGGCCGTATTTGGGCCCAGTTTACGGAAGTTGCAGAGACTCGAAACGAACAGGAACCATTGATCGAACCGGAGTACGATCCGGTCCAGTTCGAGTCGCAACCGGACCAACAACAGGACCTGCTCCGCCCGGTTGAGACGCAAACGCCGGAGACGGAATTGGAAGAGTTGAACCAGGAGCAGCAAGAGCCTGTACAGCCGACCCAGCCTCGACCGACTCCGACGCCCGAGCAAGAAGTTGCTGTTCAACCAAACGAGATTCAGCGCCCGACACCGGCAGAGACCGTACCGCGGCAGGCAGAGCAGACGTCCCAGTTGAGTCGTCAAACTGCACAAACCCAACCGCAGCCGAGCCAACGCGTCGAACAACCACAGCCTGCGTCCCAACAAACCCCGAGCGCGGCTGCGGTTGCTGCCGAAACGTCGCAAGTACGACGCCAAACGGCTCAGGCCCGAGCGGATCGGGCGATGGAGACGCCCGAAGCGACCGCAGAAGCACAGCAGCCTCGGATCGAACGTGCTCGTCCGACAGAGCAAACCACGCCGCAAACTGTGACTGCGGCCATACCAACCATGCCCCGCCGCGTGAATACACCGCGAGCTATTGCACATACACAGGTCGATTCAAATGTTCCGCCTACCGCCGCAGAACAAACGCAACCTCAAGAGTTGACTCCGAGTAACACGCTTGCTCGGCAACAGGCGACGGCCAGTCCGCAATCGGATCGAGTCGCGACACAACCGACGCCAACTCCGGCTGCGAATGTCGAGGCTACGTCACAGCGCCGCGAGCAGCAGTCCGTACCGCAGCCGACAATATCTCAAACGCCAACTCCGGTATCCAACCAGCGAACGCGAGCCACACCTCGACCCGATGCTGCGACGATGGCCGCGGAAGTAGGTCCATCACAGACGCCGAGTATGCAAACGAATCCCGCGATGGAAGCCGCGTCAAATGCCATCGCGCGAACACAAGCTACGACCCAAGCTGCCTCACAAGCGATTTCGACTGCGCCGACAGAGTCAGCGCCCTCCCCGGAACCATCGGTGACGCGAACTGCTCGGAGCTCATCGAGCCCATCGCCTGCCGCGACTACTGCGCCAAGTGCTTCGCAAATCGCTCGGAGTAACACGACAACCAGAAACACGCCATCGACGTCTACTGCGGCAGAGCCGACCGTGTCCACAGCTTCGTCAGCACCTTCAACCACGCTGGCGGCTGCCGCTTCCGCCGTACGTCAACAGGCTGTCACGAGCCCTGAAGTTGCTGCGAGCGAAGGCAGCTTTCGCGCTGATTCATCTGCGACGGTTCCGGCGTTAACCGGCGCGACGCCCAGTCCTCGACGAATCTCGGTCTCTGCACCGTCGTTAGCGACATCGACTGCAGCGACGACAGCCGGACGAAGTGCTTCACAGGCCGCTCCAAATCTGACAACAGCCGCGAGCGATGCCGCGCAAGCGATCGCCGAATCATCATCCGGAAGTGCCAACCGAATCGCTGCTGCCTCGACTAATGTGAGTCGACAGGCGACCTCAGGTGCTTCGATGGCAGGTGCAACACCGGCATCCGGAGGCCCCCAACTGTCAGCTTCGCCGCAAGTGGTCTCCTCACACCGAGCGTCCACTTCGAATGTCCCCACGATCAACTCGGCATCCCCTCCCTCGAACAGTCCTGCACGCACTTCGAACGCCGCCGAACTAGCTGCTTCCCCGGTCAACATTGACAGTCCGGCGACGGCTCAAATGAACGCAGGCGAAGCGGCACTCACGCCGGAAGCATCACGGACGGCAATGACTCGGTCCTTAAACGGTGTGTCGGGTGTCGGACAGGCTGCGAACTTAGACCGAAGTCTGGAGGCAGCCGACAGTCCATCACTGGTCGCCTCAGGTTCCGCGCAACGCGCGGAATCGACCCAGAATACTCCGACAGGAGCTGCTTTGTCTCCAAGTGCTCCTGCGTTGGTAAGGCATTCGTTAGCAGGAGCGGAACGGCCGAGTGCTTCTGCACTTGCGACGACCGTTGAGGCGGCGACCATCGCCGGTTCACGTCAGCCGGCTGAGTTGACTGCCAGCTCGAGCGGCACCCTGACGCGAGCCGATGCTAATGCTTCGCCGGGTGCGGTAACTGCGGCGGCTGGACAAGTACAAGTGGATCTTGGGCCGACACGGGTCGTTAGCGGAGGGGGGGCGAGTCGTGCCGCGGGGGGCGGGCAGCCCGATCTGAATCCATCAGCTCAAGCTCAGCAATTGGCGAGGAGCAATTCGGGCGGAACGCCAGAGCCAACTTTGGCAAGTACGGCGGTTGCCGCAGAAGTGGCTGCGCCCCCAGGTACTGGTGGCGGCCAACCGACGCCACAGGGCATCGCGCCGGCGTTAGCCGACGTTGGCCGCGGCGAACCAGCACCGACAGAAATTGGTTCGGGTGCGGCGCCGTCCGCTCAATCCGACTTGATCGGCTCGCCGGCTGCGGCTGAATTGGCCGGCGGGACTCCTACGCGGGCGGATGGTGGTCCGCAGATGCCCGATCTTGCGAGTGTTGTCGGCGGAGCATCCGGTGGTGACGAAGACGAGGATGAAGAAGAGCGTGCGCGTCGTCTAGCACGGCGAGCGATGGGCGGTGCCCCGCAGATTGCCTTGCGAGCCGAACTCACGCCGGGCATGGCTGCAGGATCTAGTGGACAGCCGGCAGCCGCGGAAGTCGTTTCCGGTGCCGAAGCGGGGGGCGGTGATTTGGGGCGTGCCACGCCGACCAATGGTATGCTGGCTGCGTCTGGTGATGCTGGACCTGCAGCAGGTCCGGAATTGGCTGGTGGAGGCGGTGAGTTGGCGGGTGCGGTTGTGGTGCGGCGCGCGGAGGCCACCGACGGTTTCATGGGGGCACCCGAGGTGGGCGGGGGAACAAGTTCACCGAGCAGAGCCTCTCCCTCTCAAAGTTTTACAGCCAACATTGCGGCAGCCGTGGCAACCGTTGCCGGTGCCCCGGGGTCGAGCGGTTCGACGTCTGGCTCGTCGGTTGACACCGCCGGTCCTCAAGCAGCGCCGTTGACCGGAGGACGTCACGGGACTCCCGTCGCCGCGACTATTGGTGCTGCTCCGGGACAAGAGATGCTCGATGGCGTCGCTAGTTCAGGCACGCTGGCTGGAACGGCGAGTCAGTCTCGCTCTGCTGCTGCCTCGGACGGTCCGTCGGCGGGCGATGATGTCGCGAGCGCGGCGCCCATTCGGCGAACGACCACCGGTCCAATTGGTGTGACCGGATCGCTCGCAACGACGATTGACGTTCCCTCTGCTCCTTCGACGATCACGCTTGCCACCGCAGCACTCGGAGAGTCAGCGTTAGGAAGTGACCTGGGGCCAATGTCCCGCCAATCACCGAGCGCAGTCCCGGTCGAAATCGACGCTCTGGAAGGTCCGGGCGGACTTGGCAACGTCGTGGCCGCTGATGTCGGGCAGAACAGCCGACGTGCTCGCGAGGATAGCCTGCAAGTTCAATCGCGAGCGACTCGATTCATTCGACAAGACGTTGGCGGTTTGCCGAGCATCAATACGGCCGCAGTTGTCGCAGCAGATGCGTTTCGGGGAAGGAGTAAGCCCGGCGATTCATCCGGTTCGATGGGATCTGCCGCTGGGCAGCAATCGGACAAAGCGATCGAGCTTGGCTTGGCTTATCTTGCTCGTCAGCAACTCGCCGATGGGAGCTGGAATTTGCAAGCGGTTGACCATCGTGCCCAACTGGTCTCCGATACGGCCGCCACAGGCCTGGCGCTGTTAGCCTTTCAAGGATACGGCTACACGCACGTTAACAATGAGTACGCGTCGGTTGTGAAACGAGGGATTGATTACCTTGTGCAGCACCAGAAAGAGAACGGCGACTTGTTCATCCCGCTGGACGACGAGTCGAATCGCAGCGTGTGGCTTTACAGCCACGGCATCGCCGCACTCGCAATGTGTGAGGCATACGGGATGACGCAAGATCCAGCCTTGAAGGGGCCGGCGCAAAGATCGCTCGATTTTATTGTCGCCAGTCAGCACAAAGAATACGGTGGCTGGCGATACGCTCCGAATCTTGAATCGGATACTTCGGTAACTGGTTGGATGACGATGGCGCTTAAGAGCGGCGATCTCGCAAATTTGGAAGTTCCTACCGAGACTTACGTTCGCATTGAGCGCTGGCTGGATGTCGCTCAAGGCTCGCGTAGCGAGCGGCACAAGTACCGCTATAACCCCTATGCCCCGAATACGGAGACACAGGCACACGGTCGCGATGCGAGTGAGACCATGACGGCAGTTGGCTTGTTAATGCGGTTCTATACAGGCTGGCGACGCGACAATCAGAATATGGCTCGCGGGGCTGATTACTTGCTGGAGTCACCACCCGCAATTGGAACGGCTCGCAACCCGAAGCGAGATACCTACTACTGGTACTATGCCACTCAAGTCATGTTTCATATGGGCGGCGAGCATTGGCAGAAGTGGAATGAACAGCTGAGACCCGTCCTCGTGGATTCGCAGATTCAATCGGGAGAAGATGCGGGAAGTTGGAACCCGCGATTTCCAGTGGCCGATCGCTGGGCTCCTCACGCCGGCAGGCTGTACGTCACGGCGTTGAATTTGCTATCGCTTGAAGTCCACTACCGGCACTTGCCGTTGTATGACGAGACAGGTCGGTAGGTGTAGTCACTCCCGGCGAGCTTTCCCACGAGTCAACTTTCGATCGTCATAGTTGTCGAGAACTAACTTCCCGGTTCGCAGAAGGCTCGCCTGAATGTGTTTATCCAGGCGAGCCCTCGTGCGTGTCGCGCGGTCCGACGGCGGCAATAGGTGTGAGTTTCCAATCGGAAACCGGAGAATCAACGCTGCACCAAGACCGTAACCGCTCGTATACCGTGTAAATGGCCATCACGTAACGTGTTTCAACGTCGCCATACCTCGGCGACTGCGGCACTAAGATTCACGGACATCCATGTATGCTTCTGGACTCACAGCAAAGCAGGTCACGTGCCACTCGGCGCTCGTACGAGCAAACTTTAGCAAAAAAGACGCAAATCGAAGAAAAAACTGCCCGCGAGCCTTGCGATGCGGAGCTTGAATTCGCAATCGGTTTGTAAAAGTTGCAATTGCTTCAATCCCCTGGGGTCGGAGCAGGGAACTTGTGCGGATTGAGCAAAGTTGTGGCCATCGCTCGGAATACCGGCTCCAACTCGTCGAAGTCTCGGTCTTCGGCTTGCCACAACATCAGAGCCGTTTTGTCTCCGAACTTGGCACCGATGATCCGACAATGAACCAGTAAATCGAGGTGATAGAAGTAGATCTCGTAACCTGTGGCAGGTACTTCAACGAACTCGGTTGCGTAAGAGGTCGATTCGAGATTTTCATATTCACTTCGCATGACCGACAAAGCTTCACTCGCTAATTCAGCTATTTCGCGCTGATCGCCGTAAATCATCAACTCCCAAATACCGCCAGACGGACTTTCGAACGACAACGTCCGCGGTTCTGCGTCCAATTCATCTTCGGTGATTTTCCAACCTTCGGCGTAGATCAACCGGACGTCGAGTTTGTCGTAGGTAATTGTCATGCGATTCTGCTGAGCTCCGAGTTGCGGCGTTCGGTGATCATGCTAGCAGCTGCTTCGCCGATGAAAAACCGGGAGCGGTAAGCCGTGCTGTTTCGGCAAGTTGTTTCCATTGTCCGGGTGGAGCGGTTGTGATATTTTCCCAAGGCTCCGGGACTTCCTCGGCATTGGGATTGCCTTGTCGCGCCCGGATCGATTTGCCGATAGGTCTGATGTTGGGTCGTCGATGGAACCCATCGTTTCCGAGGATTTCGTCTTGGGTCAGGAAGACCGCGTCTAAATGCTCCGTTCGCCACACACATCTGTTTTAGTTTTGCTAGGCTTCGCGCGAGAAACGGTGTGGTTCGTATGCGTTGTCGTCGCCGTCTGTAGCGGAGGCTGCAAGTCGCTTCAAAAGGACACGATTTCCGATGAAGTGATCATGGCACGGCAGATGTCGTTGCGAGGCTTCGACTCGCTCGAACAAGGAGAGCTGGAAGACGCAGAAGCTTGGTTTGCAAACGCAATTGAGACGAATCCGGTCGACGAACGCGCACACGTGCAATATGCAGAACTGCTCTGGCGGCGCGACTTACGAGAGGACGCGATCAGGCATTTGGAACAATCTGTAAAGCTGTCTGGTGGTGACCCGAACCTTGTCGTACGACTCGGCGAGATGTATCTCGCACAAGGCAATGCGCCGCGAGCCTGGCAACAGGCGGAGCGCGCAATACAGTCGAATCGTCAGCTGCCCTGCGCTTGGGCGCTGCGAGGTGATGTCCGCCGTTACGAAGGGAAGCTAGACGAGGCACTTGCCGAATACCATCGCAGCCTATCGTTCGAGGGGTATTGCCCGCACGTTCAACTTGCGCTGGCTTCGATCTACCGTGAACAGAATCGCCCGCGCCGAGCACTTTCGACGCTGAATGCGTTGGCCGAGCATTATCCACCCGATGAGATGCCGCAAGATATCTTGCTGGAGCAAGGGCTCGCTTTGAAAGCCCTTGGACGTCACGAGAACGCTGCCGCCTTGTTGGCTCAAGCGACTCAACGCGGCGAGCCGACGACCGAATTGCTGTTTCACTTAGCCGAAGCACAGTTGCTCGCAGGCGACACGACCAACGCTAGACTTGCGCTGGTTGCGGCGTTGGCACAAGAGCCAACACATGGCCCGAGCAACCAACTCAAGGGGCAGATCGACGAGCAACAGCAACGCATGACGGCCGACATCGGGCGGTATTAAGGGAACGCGTCTTTCCACTTTGTGCGGTTCGTCGGTTGTCCGTTGCCGCACGCAGTGGATGACGCTCCTAGTGCCATTGAACCATGTGACCCGTACTCAGGGGTATTGCGGGCCATCAACTCGGTAAATTCGCTACTTCCGGATCAACTTAGACGCTCGCCGTCGACCTAGTAATTTTGACTCGCCCGTTATCACGACCTAGGGTTTCTTCGGAAACGTGTCGAGTTACCCTCTTGAAGCCGAGAGCCATTATGTCGCAAGCCACCGAGACGCCCGCTAATCAGTTCGTTGACCGCCGAAGCTATGGTGCTGGACAAGATGCCCCGGTTCGCGAACGACGTCAATTTTCCAACAGTCACGATGGGCTAAGCGCTGATGCGCGTGCATTGGCTGTTGCTATCGACGAGTACAAGCTTCAACACCGTCGTCGCTTCATCACGTTTGAAGAGATGCTTTCCGTGATTGAGTCGTTGGGCTATACAAAAGCGTGAGGCTGACGGAAGGTGGGGTGCTGATTTCTTCCCTGACTTCCCACTCCTAATCGCGAAAGAGCGGATCCGTCAAGTCGCTGGCGTAGAGCAGTCCGATCGTCGCTCCGTCGGCGTCCACCACTCGGGCAAGTTCTTCCTTGCCTGTCTGCATCTGAATTAACGCAGCAATGTGTGATGTTCCGGCATCCAGCGTGGGAAGGTGCCGATACGCGTCAATGCATTCGCTGTCATCAAGAAACAGGTCAACCGTTCTCACATATCCGAGAAGTGTTCGCCCATCCGCACCGACCACGGGCGACACGATAGCTCGGTGTCGCCGAGCAATCCGAAGCACTTCCTTCTTATCGGCACCCAAGCGTATCGCTGCCATACGACCGACCGGCGTGCAGAGATCTTGGACGCTTCGCGAAGCTATCGCGAACAGGTTCTGCGCCAGTTTGCGCTGCGCGGGTTGAAGGATGCCTGCGTCCTGGCCTTCGACAAGGACTTGTTGAAGTTCTTTGCGAGCTAGTGTGAGTTGTACCCGCAGCGGTGCGTCGCCGATTAGCGACTGTAACAATCTGCCCATTCCCCAAAGCGTCGCCGAAATCGGTGCGAAGACTGTTGCGAAGAAAAGAAACACAGGGCCGCTGCGCCGTAACAACCGGTTGGGTGAGTAGTAAAAAAGGTTCTTCGGCAACAGCTCGCCGTAGACGAACACAATCGGGGTGAAGAGGACTGGTGTGACGAGCTCCATCACGACACTGGGGTTCGAGGTGATCTGCTGTGCTACCAGCACGATCGCGAACGAGGTCAAGTAATTCGCGAGGTTGTTACCGACTAGCGTCGTTGCCACGAAAAGCGCAGGGTTATTGGTCAGCCACAGCAAGCCACGGGCGACGGGATCTCCGGCCAAGCCGTCCAGCACGAGTCGCACGCGAGTAGCTCGATAGAACCCTGTTTCTGATCCACTGAAAAAGGCGCTCAACAATAAGCCGATGAAGAAGAGGCAAATGCCGATTGTCATGTCGCCCCCCCGCGGTGGACGAGCTTCAACTCGATCAGCATGTGACCACGTTGAGGTGCTTCCAGGACTTTCATCCGGAACGGGCCCCAATCACAAACGTCGTTTTCTTCCGCCAGCTTGCCGAGCCGCTCTTGAATCACACCGCCAACCGTGACGTTCTTACTCGCCGGTAAGGCTAAATCGAGATAACGAGAAAGACGCCGTAAAGGTGTGACTCCGGCGACCAACCACATACCGGGTCCAAGATCATGGATCGGCTTTTGGTCCAAGAGCAGACGACTGCGGCTGGGGCTGTAGTTGAATACGGTATCGAGGATGTCTTCAAACGTCAGGATCCCGCAAGTCTCGCCGTACTCGTTCACCACCGCGGCAACTTGCCGGTTACGCCGTTGCATTTCTTGCAAGGCATCGGCAACGGTTGCACACCAAGGGACGTAGATGACTGGTTCTGCGTAGTGCTCCAGCCGAACGCGCGGAACGTCGAATAGTTCTTTTAGATGGATTGCAGATTCAACTTCTTCACTGTCGGGTTCCGTGATTAGCAAGTAGCCGCTTGGTGTCATCTGGCCGTTTAACTCTTCGAGCGATACCGGGGGCTTAAATGTCAGGAACTGCGTTCGGGGACGCATCCATTCGTCAACGCGAATGTCCGATAACAACACGATGTTGCGAAGGGCGGCCTGCTCCTGTTCGACCAACTTTGCATCGGTTGTCGAAAGCGATATGGCGCGCTCTAAGTCGGAGACTTCCAGGTAAGGCTCACTCTTGAAGCCGGGCCAGATCATCCGCCGCGAGAGCAGGTTCACGAGCCGTAAGGTTGGCATGATAGGATCGAGAGCCCGAACAGCAATTGCCAACGGTATGCCCATCGGACCAGCGAGTTTGCGATTGGCTAGCACGCCGACGCTTTTCGGAAGCATTTCACTGAAGAAGATGATCGTAAGCAGCGATGCGGCAGCAAAAGCGGCTGAATAGGCATGTCCGACAGAAGGTTCCTTCTCCAGTCGCAAGCCCACCACCGATACAATGGCAAAATAGATCATGTTGACAACGAGGTTCCAGAACAAAACTGCGCTCAACAGGCGATCGGGATCGTCGAGCAGCTTCGCTGCCATCTGATGCGAAGCGCCTCCGTTGGCAAGTTGCTCGCGATCGCGCGGCCGCAGAGAAAACAACGCGGCTTCGCTGGCGGAAAAAAAACCAGAACAGCCGACCAGGAAAGCCATGGCGATTAGCCACGGTAGAAGTTCGGGAAGAACATTCATGGAAAAAGTTCGATCGGCAGTCCGCCTGTCACGCTGCCACCGCGAACGGCCCTACAGCCTAACGGTTCCAGCGACATCAATCCTCGTCGCCTCCGGTCCGCGTCCGCCCCATCGCGAAATCAAATTCGCTGATGGCGGGAACCAGCATCGCGGTCGTCGTGAAGCCGTAAGTACCGGACAAGACGAGGAATATCGTTAATTCGCGGTCGCCGAGTACAAAGCTGACGATCGCAAAGAAAGTTGCCATCGGCAACAGTAGCGATGCCCAGAAGATCGCAGCAGACGGATTGCGGCTGCCTAATGCGACATACAATCCGACGCTTCCGCCACCAATAAATGCAAGGAAGGGAGCGTATTGCCCTTGGAACGAACCGCTAAATGAAATCATGATGGCCAAGCACGTGACGACGCCCACGAACAGAAAGAACACCGAGCCGAGGCTGACTCCGATCGCGGTTCGCGAATTCGAATAGGTCATCCCGCAATGCAATCCGAGCATCGTGACGAAGATATCCATGATGCAAAGGCCACCGAGTACAAAAATCAAGTTTTCGGTCGTGATTCCCTTTTGCCACCATAGTACGAAGCAAAGTGCCATCGGTAGCAGGACCATCTCCTTTGTCACCCACAAAACGCCCCACAACTTTCCCAACACAAATTCCTTGGGTGAGATATCCGTTGCCAGCAGAATGTCCAAAGCTTGTCCATCGCGTTCGTTGGTCACCGAGTTAACGGCCAAAGCGTTGATGATGACGAGGCTGACCAGAAAAAAGGGCGACAGAAAACTTGCGACGGCCGGTATGACTCCCGCCGAAGCACGCGTTGTTGCCGCTCCGCTTGATATCGCCCAATACAGAGCTCCGGCCGCCATCGCGAAAAAGACAAGGTAAGCCAACCGAATGATGAGCACTTTTCGCCCGTAGGCCCAGGTGCAGACTTCACGCCATAGGATGGGATTGTCCCAAACCTCGCGAGACTTTGTCGCCGCGGGTTTGCTGCGGGCATCGACATGACCTGATCGAGCTGCTTCTGCGACACGTTGCTTCTCTGGATCGGCCTTCGTCAGTTGCTTGATGTCGTGTTCCACGCCCCAAATGCTCGCTTGCTCCATTTCGTCGGCTTGGCCAGGACGCAGTTCACGCGAAGGGTTCCAAACTCGAACGCGCAAGATCGCCCAACCGTTTAATGCAGCGGCAACTCCCAGCGACACGACCAGATAAAGATTGACCCCGTCCAACGCGAAGCTAATCCAACTGGTTTGAGCAAGGCGGGGTTGGGCGCCTGCTAAGATGGCTCGGAAAGGGCTGAAGCCGGTCGCCAGCGTTTCACAAGAGATACCGCCCAATGACTCGAAGACCACGCCAGCGTGAACCGCTTCCCAGACCGCGGACCAGAGCACAATCGTCAGCGCCGTCAAAGCGAGCGTTTGGAAAGTCTTTTCACGCCACAGTCCGAGCATGCTGCCCAAGCTGCCTGCCGCGAATCCTGTTGTGAATGTGATCAAGAATACTCGGGCGACTTGCCCATTTGACACGCCCCCTAACAGCGTAATTAGCAGGAAGACTGGCAGGGCGGCCAAGATCATCACGAATACGTCGAGCAGACTGGCCAGTAGCTTGCCGATGACGAGCTCGCTGTTGCTGAGACGGGTCATTAGTAACAGGATCAAAGTACGGCGATCTTTTTCCTGCGACACTGCGCTCGCTGTGCCGAAGGCGGCAAGAAACGTAATCAAGGCCAACTGCACTGGCGCTAGGATTTGGAACAACAATGCCCCAAACCTCGCCATATCGCCGACCGTTTGGATGATTTGCACGCCAGCCAGCACGAACCAAGCCGTGCAGGTCAGCACCAGCAAGGCCAGTACATAGATCGTGCGATACATATAGTGGCGAGGACGACGCGGGGTCGTTTCGGCCTCGCGGTAGAAGACTGGACCGACAAACAAACGGATGCTCCTGCGTGAAAATTTGCTCGGCCAGAGGCTCGTTGAGCGTACGGCGACGTGCCATTATAGTCAGCCGGTTCGAAGCTTGCCGAGGAGCCTTCGGGCGGCTGGCAACGCCCCAGTAAGTCGGCGAAAAATACTACAATTACACACTTTACGACCATTATTGGAAAAAGTTCGCACCACCGCCCAATAATGCGAAGCACTCGCGCATCCCATACGGAAGGCGTTGAAGGCTGGAAACAGCAGGAACACCACTTTGAGCGCCGCTGACGAAGGCAAACTCGATTCCGCAGTCGTCGCGGCACTTTTCGAGCAGCACTCTCAGGAGTTGTTGCGGTTCTTGGTCGGTGTTCTGCGGGATCATCAACTCGCGAACGATGCCCTTCAGGCAGCGTTCACCAAAATGGTCGAACGTGGCCACGAGACGAGTGAGGAGTCGAGGAAGGCTTGGTTGTTCCGCGTCGCATACAACGAAGCTTTAGTCGTGCGGCGAAGGCAAAAGACAGGGAAAAATGTTCTGGAGCGAGTGGCCTGGAGTTCGGATTTCTATCGAGATAGTGACCCACTTGTTCAAAACGAAGAGGTTGAACGTGTTCGTGCCGCCATCGAGGAGTTGCAGCCCGAGCAGCAACGAATTGTGCGGATGAGAATCTACGAGGAGAAGACGTTTGCGGTAATCGCCGATGAGTTGAAGATCCCGCTAGGGACGGCCTTGGGGAGAATGCGAACCGCACTTGCGAAGTTACGGAACAGATTAGAGTCAGAGTAGAAACCGTTGGTTGTTTTAGATCCACATAGGCGGGGCTGGGCCGGAGAGATGAGCGAAGTGCGAGACAAACTGAGTTGGTTGGCATTTCGATATGTCGCCAATGAGTTGGACGCGACCGAAGTCAGTGACTTTGAGTCGCAGTTGTTAACCGATCAAGCGGCTCGCGAGGCAGTTGCCCGAGTCGTTGAGCAGTCGGCAATGATTCACCAAGCGTTGTCGCGCGGCGCGGTCGCAACCGCTCCAAGACATCGCTCGCGTTGGGAAAAAAAGTCACCTGCCGTCGCACTCGTCGCGCTAGGCTCCACCTTAGCCTTGCTCTTGGCGGTCTGCCTGGTGCCTACATCGCAGCCTCTTTTGGATGGAGTCCCCGGAAATTCAGGTGCGGGTCGATCCGTGGACTCGGCACAACTCGCGCTTGCCTGGGCTGAATCTCGTCACGAGTTAATTGAGTCGAAGTCAGTGAACAGTGTCGCACTGGCGGATTCGTTTGATGGGGTCTCCTCGGATTCCGATTATGAACACTCGCTTGTGCCCCCTAGCTGGATGCTGGCTGCTCTTGGGCAGATGGATAGTGAGATCGGGCCGGATTTTGGAGTTCAGGAGTAAGTAGCTCGTGCGTGTTTTATTGTCTGTCTCGGCGATGACTTTGATCGCGGTCCCGTTATTGGCTTGGGCAGATAACGACGCTTCGAAGAAAAAGTCCGATCGTGAGAAAACGCCTGTCGCCAAGTCGCCGATCGAGATTACGGTTGAACAGGAAGCGGCTGCCGTCTCGTTGGTGCAACAGCATCATAAAGACTTGTTTGAATTGTTGATTCATCTCAAAGAAGGTTTGCCTGAAGAGTACAATCGAGCTATTCGCGATTTGTCACGAGCCAACGAGCGTCTCGCCCAGTTCGAGAAGCGAGATCCGGAACGGTATCGAATTGAGCTTGGTCTTTGGCAGGCACAATCACGTCGTCAGCTCTTGACTGCGAGATTACAGATGGGGTATGACGCATCGCTCTTGAAAGACCTGCGCAAGGTGCTTCAAGAGGAGCAGCAACTCGAGCTTGCTATCCTTCGTCACGAACGTGAACGGCTGGCTGGTCGACTCGCAAAGATTGACGAACAGATCACGGCACAAGAGAATGGGGCGGACGCGTCGGTCGAACGAAAGTTTACGACGCTGACGAAGGCTGTGAAAAACATCGAACGCAATGTTAGCGGTAGGAATCGTAAGCCTGCCGCTCCAAAAAACACAAAAGATCCTGCCTAGCATCGCAAGGTACGGCGGTTGCGCCCCGTGTGACTGACTGGACTGTAACTTGTGACACGCCAATTTCCCGGAGGGAACGAATGCGACTAAGACTTTTTATCTCGTTGGCCGTTTGTCTTGTGTTCGTCGGCGCATCCGTGCCGGCTGTTGCCGAAAATGTCGCTGCGTCAATTGATAAGCGTTTTGCAAAAGCCGATGTCGAAGAGACGCCCGATTTTCAGAAGCACGTCGTGCCGCTCTTTGGACGGCTTGGCTGCAATGGTCGCGCTTGCCACGGTTCGTTCCAAGGTCAGGGTGGTTTTCGTTTGTCCTTGTTCGGCTACGACTTCAAGCTCGACCACGACGCACTTTTTCAAGAGGACAGTCCGAGAGTAGACCGCGCGAACCCGCTTGAAAGTTTGATTATCGCCAAACCGATTGATGGCGATATGCATGAGGGCGGCAAACGCTACGAGAAAGATTCTTGGCAATACAACGTCATCCGTCGATGGATCGAAGGGGGAGCCAAGTTTGAGGCGGACAGCATTCAGAAGCTTGTGCAGTTAAAGATAGTTCCCGACGAAATCTTGCTAAGCAAGACGGGCGAAGAGGTGCAAGTCAAAGCGATTGCTATTTGGGAGGACGGCAGCCAAGAGGACGTTACTCCGCTGTGCCGCTTTCAATCGAACGATGATCAAGTCGCGACGATCGATCAAAACGGTCTCGTGACCGCAACGAATCGGGGTGATACGCACTTGGTCATCTCCTACGACAAGGCGGTCGTGCCCGTTCCGGTCATTCGGCCCGTTACAGATCTCGTTGGCGACAAGTATCCAAAACTGGCGGCGAAGACGAAAGTCGATGAATTGGTGATTGAAAAGCTGCGTAAGTTAGGAGTCGTGCCGTCCGAAGTGTGTACAGACGCCGAGTTCCTGCGCCGAGTTAGATTGGACCTCACGGGTACGCTACCCACAGCCAAGGAAGTCGAGGTCTTTTTAGCCGACGAATCGACTGACAAGCGAGCGAAGAAAGTTGACGAGCTACTCAATACACCTGCCTATGCGGCATGGTGGTCGACAAAGCTTTGCGACTTTACGGGCAATAACACGCAGAACTTGAACAATGTGTCGCCGCTCGGCAATCGGCCCTCCCCAAGTCAAGACTGGTACGACTGGATCTATCGTCGCGTCGAACAAAACATGACTTACGACAAGATCGTTGAAGGGATAATTGCCAGCAACAATATGCAGCCCGAGCAGACTTATCTTGAGTACTGCAGGATGATGAGCGACACCTATCGGGATGGCGACAAGTCGTATGCGGACTTGCCAGCGATGGAGTATTACTGGTCACGCCGAGACTTTAGCAACAACATGGAAGCGCGAGCAATTGGCTTCGCTTACTCGTTTATGGGCTTGCGAATCCAGTGTGCACAGTGTCATAAGCATCCATTTGATGTGTGGTCAAAAGACGACTTTCATCAGTTCAAGAATTTCTTCGCCCGGATTCAGCCCGCAAATGCGAATGCTCCCTCGGAGTATCGTAAGGAATACAACAAGTTGATCGAAGAACTTGGTGTTTCAGGAAAACGCGGCAACGAATTGAGAAGGGAGTTGCCCGGTTTGCTGAAGGAAGGCAAAACGATTCCCTTCGGAACGATCTCGACGACAAGCCGGTTGCAGCGAACGCGGAACCCTGATGAAGAATATCCCGAATTCGACAACGGAAAACTGTTGGGAGGCGACGTAGTTGACGTGGTGGCGGTTGACGACCCACGCAAGGTGCTGATGGATTGGCTCCGCGGCGCGGAGAATCCATTTTTCGCTAAAGCCTTTGTCAATCGCGCCTGGGCTTCTTACTTCAATGCCGGTATCGTCAATCCTCCAGACGATTTGAACCTTGCAAATCCACCCAGCAATAAAGCTTTGCTCGACTACCTATCAACGGGCTTTATCGAGAACGGCTTCGACATGAAGTGGGTGCATCGCACGATCATCAACAGCGATACCTATCAACGTAGTTGGCAGCCCAACGAGACCAACAAGTTGGATGAGCGCAACTTTAGCCGTTCTGTGGCTCGCCGCCTGCCGGCTGAGGTTGCCTACGACGCGATCCAACAAGCGACGGCTTCTGATGCGAAGGCCAAAGAGTTGTGCGAGAGCATCGATGGGCGAGCGATCGCGATTGCGACCGCTGGCGCCCGCACGGCGACTGGCAATGGAGCAAGCTTTGCTTTGTCAGTCTTCGGCAAATCGACTCGCGAAAGTAACTGCGATTGTGACCGCTCTTCTGAGCCGAGCCTGCTGCAAACTGTCTTTCTTCAAAACGACCGCGAAGTTCTCGGATTGGTCGATGCGAATCGCGGAACTTGGCTGGACGGCGTGGCTCGCGCGTTGAAGCCAGCGTCGTCAGACGACGCCGCCCTCGAGCGTAAGATTAATTCTCTCGAAAGCCAGCTGAAGTCGGCCGAGAAGCAGTTAGAGCGAGCTGAAAAAGCGAAGAGCGAACAGCAGATCGCCAAGGCTCAGAGTCGCATCGCTCAGATGGAGAAGCAACTCGATGAGCTTAATGCGAGCATTGCGAAGGCCGCTGAAAAGGCGAGCGAGTCGAGTGATGAAAAAGTAAATGACTTCATCACCGACGCGTACCTTCGTACGTTGAGTCGCTATCCAACGCAGAATGAATTGACTCGTTCGGTGGCTTATGTTCACGACGCGAACGATCCCGTCGAAGGACTCGGCGATGTCCTATGGGCACTCATTAACACGAAGGAGTTCATTGTCAACCATTGATCGTAGGGCACGCGGCCCGCGTGCCGGTTTCCGAGAATAGTCAGCAAAAACACAGGCACGCAAATCAAGTGCGTAAAACCCGAAAGGACGAAGAATGAGAATCCATAAGACATGTGACGGAGTGAAGCGGCGCGATTTTCTGAAGGTCGGTGTGCTTGGCGGCACTGGTTTGACCCTCGCCAACTATCTACAGCTTGTCGAAGCCGGTGATGTGGCCGAGCAATCGCGCGGGATGTCCGCCATCTTCGTAAACTTGCCTGGCGGTCCATCGCACATGGACACGTTTGATCTCAAACCGAACGCGGCCAGCGAATACCGCGGTAAGTTCAACCCGATCGACACCAATGTCCCCGGCATCCAAATCAGCGAACATTTGCCGAAGCTCGCAAAGTGCATGGACAAGTTCGTAATTCTCCGAGGCGTCAGCCACACGCTGGGTGCTCATGCCCTCGGTCAAGAATACGTCAACACCGGAAGCCGTCCGCTTCCTTCGTTGGAATATCCTGGTTACGGCGCGGTGGTGGCCAAGGAAACGGAGTTGCAAAATCCGACTGACCTGCCCTCATTTGTGGCCGTTCCAAACAACCCACAACAACGTCCCGGATTCCTGGGCGTCAAGTACGCTCCTTTAAACACCGGGGCCACGCCAAAGGTTGGTCAGGCATTCAGTGTGCGAGGTATTTCTTTGCAGGGCGGTTTAACCGTCGCTCAGGTCGAGAAACGACAGAATTTGTTGAGCGATCTGGATTCCACATTCCGTGCGGTGGAAGCCGACAGCCAGTTATTGGACGGTCTAGATCGTTTCAGCGAACAGGCGCATTCGATCATCACTTCCAAGCGATCTCGTGATGCGTTTGACATTAGCAAGGAATCACCAGCGTTTTCCGAGCAATTCGGTGAGGACGCGTTCGGTGCGAGTTGCTTACTGGCAACACGGTTAGTTGAGTCGGGCGTAAGATTTATCACGCTCCAGCTCGGTGGTTGGGACACGCATCAAGATAACTGGACTCGGCTGAGCAAAGGCAATGGCCGTAATCCAGGCTTGTTGCCGCAACTCGATACCGGCCTGTCGGCCTTGCTGAATGGTTTAGAGCAAAAGGGCCTACTTGATTCGACTGCGATCTTCGTTACCGGCGAGTTTGGCCGTACGCCGAAGATTAACAGTCGCACTGCCGAAGGCGGCCGCGATCACTATCCTCGCTGCATGTTTATGCTGCAAGCCGGTGGATCGATTCGTGGCGGACAAGCTCTCGGCGAAAGCGACGAGAAAGCATCAATGCCAGCGAATGAAGGGTTTACTCCAGACGATGTAGCCGCGTCGTTCTATCACAACGTCGGTATCGATCATACTAAGGAATACCAGACGAACACGGGGCGCCCAATCACGATCGTTCGTGACGGTTCGGTAATCCGAAAAATGTTTGCGTAAGACGGAACAGGCGACCTTCCGACGGGTTCAATCCGTCGGAAGGTTGGCCTTTCGTGTCGATTCTTTCGGGCTCGCAGGACAGTGGGCTCAACTTGTACCTTGACCGAAGTCCAGGGTCGACGGATTGTACCTCGGATGACTACACCTCTCTAGATTTTTCGGAGACCCAACGATGAAGAATGTTTTGAAGACCATCACGCTTTTGGCACTAGCAGTTGTGATCGCTGCTCCTATGTCGGCCCAAGAAAAGAAAAAGAAGAAAGGCGAGAAGGGCGCCGGCAACCCGCTGGCCGCAATTGTTAAGAAAGTCAAAGACTCGGGTGCTGATGAAGTGACTGTAGAGAAGGTCGAAGCGCTCGCCAAGGAGTACGGACCGAAGTTGGCTGAAGCTCGCAAGGGGCTTGGTGACGCCCAAAAGGCCATGGCCGAAGCTCGCAAGGCGGCTGCGGCTGACGGAAAGAAGGGCAAGGACTTGCAGGCTGCTGTGGAAGCCGCGGTTAATTTGACCGACGAGCAAAAGGCGGCTCTTGCAAGCTCGCAAGAACTGCAAAAGAAATTTACCGCGGCGGTTGCGAAGCTGTTGACTCCCGAGCAAGCCAAGGCAGCTGGCGTTGCCGCAGGCAAGGGAGCGGGAAAGAAGAAAAAGAAGACAGACGAGTAGGCCTCTGGTCCTCCGCTCGTTTAATCGATGCACGAATCCTCGGCGTCCCAGAGATGCCGGGGATTCTTTGCGTTTTGGGATAGAGCGATCCGTGAAATTGAGCTTGCTAGGGTATTTCGTTCCTCGTAATTACCATAAACGGAACCTGTTTGAGCGGTCTTCCCACGAAGATCCCTTGAATTCTGTGGCCTCAAAAACGAATAGCTGATACCAATCTGTAACGGCAGATGCTACCGAGATCCCTAAATTTCTCTTGAGTTTCCCCGATGAAAACGAATCGTGCGACCAACGGCTTGCTGCTGATTGTCGTGCTGGCGTGTCTCGGAGCATTGCTGTTGACGGTTCCACCAAAGATTGCGGCAATCTTCAACTCCCTGCCAAAGGATACGCCGCAATGGTTGGTTTACGTCTATGCAGGACTCGTTAGCACCGGGGCGCTATTGCTGCTGGGTTGTACAGTTGCGATTCTGTGGCGTCTCTGGAGCCGCACTCTTCGGAAACGCGAACGCCATGCCCGGCGAGTGAAGAACCCAAGCGAACTGACGCGCGAGCAGCGAGAGTTCGAGGTCGACGAAAACTTGAATGCCGTCGATGATCTCCAGGCGGAACTCGCCCGCGACGAAGCGTTCCGCCGCGAACTCGACCCGCTAGCGCGGAAGATTGCCGAAAAGCGAGAGTCGAAGCAGTTGGAAATTGTGGCGTTTGGCGCGATCTCCAGCGGCAAGTCTTCGTTATTGAATGCACTAGCCGGTGACGATGTGTTCGTGACAGATCTGAAAGGCGGCACGACGGCTCAGCGAAACGAGGTCCCTTGGCCGGGAGTCGATCGGGTGATGCTTGTGGATACACCAGGGCTGGGCGAGGTTGATGGTGCCCCGCGTGGATCACTGTCAGCCTTATCAGCAAAGGATGCGGACCTGGTGTTGTTGGTGGTTGACGGACCGTTACGGGAATGGGAGTTCGAGTTGCTCAAGCAATTGGGCGATATGGAGAAGCGGGTCCTGATTTGTCTGAACAAAGAAGATTGGTATGACGCAGAGGAACGCAAGTCGCTACTCGGGCAGATTCACGGGCAAGTCAAAAGCTATGTCGGTGCCAGCGATATCGTTGCTGTGCGTTCGCAGACAACGCAACGACCTCGAGTACGTGTGCTGAGAGATGGTACAGAGACGGAAGAGATGGTCGATGTTCCGATTGATATCAGCCCACTGGCCGAGCGAATGATGAAGATTGTACAACGCGACGGACGTGATCTCCTGTTGTGTAATCTCTTGCTGCAATCTCGCGGCCTGGTCGAAGAAGCAAGACGTAGAGTCGAAGAGTCGTTGGATCGTCGAGCTTGGGAAACCGTCGATAAGTACATGTGGGGGGCCGGCGGTGCGGCCGCACTGAATCCATTTCCAATCGTCGATCTAATCGCGGGGTGTGCGATTTCGACAAAGATGGTTGTAGATCTGGGGCGGGTTTATCGTCAAGACATCGATCTCAACGCGGCAGTGACCTTAGTCGGCCAGTTAGGGAAAAACTTGATTTCTATCCTGGGGGTTAGCGCCGCAACTCCAGTAATTGCACCCGTTGTGGCTTCGATGTTGAAGTCAGTTCCGGGCGTCGGGACACTTGCCGGTCAGTTGCTGCAAGGTATCGTCCAGGCGCTGATCACGCGATGGATTGGCGCCGTATTTATCCATTACTTTAAGAACGAAATGAAACAGCCTGAAGGCGGGCTGACGGCGCTGGCTCGAAAAGAATGGGATAAGCTGACGACGATCGACGAGTTACGTAAGCTTGTTCAATCCGCGAAGAAGCACTTGTCCAAACGAAGTGAAGAAGACTAGTTCATATGCCAGAGTCCAGGCTTCAAAAAGACGATCATTATCAGCAAGCGATTCAAACACTGAATCAAACGCTCGACAAGCTGCGCAATTGTTCTGAGCAAGAGCGTGGGATCCTGCAACATGACTTGCGACAGTTGCAGGACATGAACAATAAGTTGACCAGCGGTCGCGTCGAGATCGTCGTGTTCGGGGAAATAAGTACGGGCAAGTCGGCATTAATCAATGCACTTGTCGGTCGTGAAGTCGCTGCAGTCGATGTACAGGGCGGTTGGACGAAAGAAATCTGGAAAGTGGATTGGGAAGGTTCCGGCTACTGTCTGCCAGGTCTTGCCGCTTCCCAAGTCGTCTTAGTCGACACGCCGGGATTGAACGAGGTCGGCGGTGCTACCCGTGCTGATATGGCTCGTGAAGCGGCACAACGGGCGGATCTGATCTTGTTCGCTACAGACTCGGATCTCAACGATACGGAGTTTTCATCGCTACTCACTTTGGCTGGCGCTAGTAAGCCGTTGATCGTCGTGATTACGAAGAAGGATCTGTATTCGCCAGAACAACGGTCACGATTGTTAACCGTATTACGAGACGATCGGCTTCGCAATGTGATTTCTGATGAAGACATCATCATGACCGCTGCTGATCCTCGCGAGGTCGAGTACATCATCGAGGACGCCCAAGGCAACACCCGGACCGAATGGCGCCGGCCCGCACCGGACGTAGCCGATCTGAAGGCTCGCATCCTCGAATTGCTTGAGCGAGACGGTTTGGCTCTCGTAACACTGAACGCCGCGATGTACGCGGCTGACAAGTCTGATCGGATCGCGTCACTACGTGTCCAGCTTCGCGATAAGCGGGCGACTCAAACGATTTGGACCTACGCCGTGATCAAAGCTGCGGTGGTTGCACTCAATCCTGTGGGAGGTGTCGACACCTTGGGTGGTACAGCGGTTGATGCGACGATGGTTTATACGATGGCTCATATCTACGGGCTACAGATGTCTTGGATTCACGCCAAGAAGCTTGTCGCTTCGATTCTTAAGGCTGCTGGCTGGGTCTTGTTGGCTGAATTGTCGACGAATGTCGCATCAATGACTTTCAAATGGCTGACACTTGGCTATGGCACGGTTGTCACTGCGGTCCCGCAAGGCGCCGCGGCGGGCTATGGCTCGTATATCGTCGGGCAAGCGGCAAAGTACTATTTCGAGCACGGTTCGTCGTGGGGCAACGAAGGTCCGAAGCAAGTGGTTCGCCGAATTCTGGACGAAACCGACAAGCAGTCAGTGATTGACCGTCTCAAGGACGAAATTCGTAAGAAACTCTTGTCGAATCGACATGCCGTCGGCGGCGAGTAACCTTAGCGAAGGCCTCCACTGCGAACTCGTAACTTGCGGCTTCGTCCGGCCTTAGCCCAATCTCGATGCCGTATTTCACGGGTACGGCCCACGAGTTGCTTCTGCGACCAAGGATTCTCGTGAATCCGTCTATTTGGCAGCGAGATATGGGATAGATCGCGTCTGTTCGCAACGAGTGATATCCACTGGGCTGGTTGAGTGAGTGAAACTTAGATTGGGAGAAGTTTGATGACGCCCCCACCTACGAATCGAAACCTGAGGCTCGCCGCGTGCGCTGTTGCCTTCGCTGCCGCCGTTGGTGGATCAACCCATTCGTCTGCTGGCGAGTTGGAAGCGATCGACAAGATTGAGCGTTATTGCACGGTCAGTTGGCGAAACGCTGGCATCGCTCGGCAGGAGTGGGACGATTGTACTCAGACGGCACTTGTTGAGTTGCTTGATCGCATCTCGAGCGAGGGACTAGACGAAGCGATCTCCAACATGGAGTCGAGTGAACGCCGTGAGCTGAATCGAACCGTCTGGCGAACCGTTCAACGCTGGCGTCGTCGACCGAGGCAGCAGGCATTCGATGACGCGAAGGCGAGCGATTTTAGTCAAAATCATGATCGCAATGAGACGGATCACTCGTGGGAGCAGATTGTGTCAGCGGGCGAGTCATGTTTGAGCGAACGGCAACAAACGATCCTGTCGATGATGCGTGATGGCTGGCGCGTTGCAGAGATTGCTTCATCGCTTCAGATTCCACAAGCACGTGTCAGCGACGAAAAATACAAAGCGATATGTAAGCTTCGAGGCGTGATGGGAATTGCTTAAGCGGTCTTTACTTTTCGACGAACGAGTTTAACGGACCCGCAGATCAGCCTTGCTTCGGCTGGAAATCGTCAGGTAGCCAGGGATGGTCGCCGAGCGTGCTACGGCTAAGTTCGTTCACGATTTTTCCGGCATGTTGCCACGATTCTAATCTGTTCATAACTAATCTCGCCGCCTAAGCGTTCGTGGATCGGTTTCAGTCTGTCGCCACTCTCTTGCTCGAGCGTCTTCTCGATGAGATCAGCAACGTCCGTTGCGACCCACGGCGATGGGTCGACGACCTTGTCGTGTCTTAAGAACTCACTCAGGTAACCAGCGACCGTCGAGTGGGCTCGATTCATTCGCTCGGCGACCTCGGTGATCGTTGCACCCTGACGAAACAGTTCGAACGCTGCGATCGCCGATGCATTGCCGCTTGATCGCGGCGGTGTGGAGTTTGCATTGGCTTTCGTATGACTGACGTCTTGAGAAAGTTCGTGTAGCTTGCAATACGCATTGATCGCCTTAAGAAAGGCCTCTCCATAATCCGCAATTTTCTTTTCGCCAACGCCTTTCACCTGGCGGAAGTGGTCGAGCGTCGAAGGGCGAAGGCGAGCCATCTCGCGGAGTGCGGCGTCGCCGAAGACAACATACGCGGGAACGGATTGCTTCGTTGCTTCGGCATGACGTAGTTCTCGCAACGAGTCGAACAAACCACGATCGACGCCGTCCCATGAATCGGCGGCAGTCGCTCGCGCTGGTTTCTGATTTTCGGCTGGTCTTAACAAGTGTGGTTCGACTTCTCGTTTCAACAGCTTCTGTCCCAAATTCGTCACTTCGAGAATATTAAACTCGCCGGTCTTGCCGAGGAAACCTTGCCCGACCAATTGCTCGATCCAATCTCGCACCGTTCGCAAACCGTCCTCGCGAAGTAGTCCATGGGTGCTGAGCTGGTCATGCCCTGCTTGAACGATACGCTGTTCTCGCGATCCGATTAACACTTTTGCCGTATACTCCGCTCCAAAGCGTTGCTCCAGTCGCAGAACACATGAGAGGATTTTTTGGCCGATCGTCGTAGGATCATCGACCAAGTCTAGTTCACCGAGGCAGACATCGCACGCACCGCAACTCTCGTTCCCTATCCGTTGGCCAAAGTACTCGACGATTGCTCGGTGGCGACAAACGGTACCGGTACAGAAGTCATACATGGCGTTGAGCGATCTCAACTCGCCCTCACGAGCGGCGGGCTCGGAACCGTCCAACATTTTCCTCCAGGTCACGACATCGCCCGCGCTGTACAGCAGCGTGCATTCTGCCTCAAGTCCGTCGCGTCCCGCGCGCCCACTCTCTTGTTGATAGTGCTCAAGCGACTTTGGCATGCCGCTGTGTACTACAAAACGAACATTGGGTTTGTCGATCCCCATTCCAAAGGCGACGGTCGCGACGATGATCTCAACTTCATCGTTTATAAACGCCTCTTGATTCTTGCGTCGATCGATGTCGGTCATGCCGGCGTGATAAGACGCGGTGCGAAACCCCAAGCCCGCAAGCCCGGCGGCCGTCTTGTCGACTTCTTTGCGGCTGATGCAATAGACGATGCCCGATTCGCCACGGTGCCGGTCTAGGATTCGGCAGATTTGCTGAAACTTCCCGGCGGCCCGTCGAATGCGGTACGTCAAGTTCGGTCGGTCAAAGCTGCCGACCAATATTTTGGGCTTGTTCAATCCGAGCTGCTCGGCGATGTCTTGCCTCACTTGCTCGGAGGCCGTGGCGGTATAGGCGTGAATCGCCACACCAGCGAAATTCTGCTTCAGCACGCTCAGCCCGCGATACTCAGGACGGAAGTCGTGGCCCCAGGCGCTGATACAATGCGCCTCGTCGACGGCGACCAGCGATATGTCGGTCGTGCTCAGGAACTTCAGCGTCTGTTCAGAGAGGAGTCGTTCGGGCGCGACATAAATCAGCTTCAACTCGTGCCGACGAATTTGCTCAGCGATCTCCCGCTTTTCATGGATCGAGAGCGTGCTGTTGATATACGCCGACGGAATGCCACACGACCGCAACGTGTCGACCTGGTCCTTCATTAGCGAAATCAGCGGCGACACAACGATGGCCATGCCTTCCAGGCAGACGGCGGGAGCTTGAAAACAGAGCGACTTTCCACCGCCCGTTGGCAGCACTACGACGCTATCCTCGCCCGACATTGCAGAGGACATGGCCTCCTCTTGCAATGGCAGAAAGCTTTCATAACCCCAGTATTTGCGGAGTGCGTCCGCTAACAACGGTAGCGGCGACTGCTGCCGGATAGTTGTTGGCATAAGAGATCTGCCTCGTTATCGTCGCGAAACGGTTGCCTTGTCCGTCAAGCTAGTGCGCGCGATCGCCTGAGTCAAGCAACCGTCCAAGAACTTCTTGCGGTCGGAAATAGGTTAGCTGCCTTTCCGCACCAGGAACGGCCTAGGCTTTGTAGATTCGTTCGCGGTGCTCCGAGACATCCCGAGCCGCGTTGCGTGTGTCGATCACCAGCGGAGCATGTTTTACGATAAAATCCCAATCGTAAGACGAATGGTCTGTGGCGATGAGGACACAATCTTGCGACGCAAGAAAATCAGCCGTTAGTTCTTCACTCTTCAAGTCCGGAACATCAAAGTGTCGCATCGAAGGTAATACCGGGATGAAGGGGTCGTTATAGCTGAGTATCGCCCCACGTGACTGAAGTAGCTCCATGAGCTTGAAAGAAGGGCTTTCTCGCGGATCATCGACGTCTTTTTTGTAAGCGACGCCCAGGACCGCGATCTTACTACCTCGAACGGGCTTGCAGGCGTTGTTTAGTGCCTCGGTCGTTCTGGTGATGACGTATTCCGGCATGCTCGTATTGATCTCACCGGCCAGTTCGATGAAACGAGTGGAGAGATCATGTTGCCGTGCCACCCAGCTCAAATAAAACGGGTCGATCGGGATGCAGTGCCCGCCAAGCCCTGGCCCAGGATAGAATGCTTGGAAGCCGAACGGTTTTGTCTTGGCTGCATCGATCACTTCCCAAATATCCAGCCCCATCCGGTGAAACAAAACCTTCAGCTCGTTAACCATCGCAATGTTTACCGAACGATAGGTGTTCTCTAGAATCTTGCAGGCTTCGGCGACTTCGCAATTGGAGACCGGAACCGTTTCAATAACTGCGTGCGAGTATAGCGCGAGCGCGAGGTTCAAGCTGGGATCATCAATACCGCCGACGACTTTGGGGATACGTTGGGCGGAATGATCGGGGTTGCCAGGGTCTTCTCGCTCTGGGCTGTAGGCAACAAAGAAGTCTTGTCCCGCCACGAGGCCCGACTGCTGTAGGATTGGAAGCACAACATCGCGCGTCGTGCCTGGATAAGTTGTGCTTTCGAGCACGACTAGTTGGCCCGGACGCAACGTCTCGGCAATCTGATGTGCTGTTGATTCAACATAGCTTAGGTCAGGATCGCGACTCGCTGTCAGTGGTGTCGGGACGCAGATCAAGATGGCATCGGCTTCACGCATTCGCCCCATGTCGGAAGTTGGCAAAAATGCCCCATCGCGAATACTGCTGGCAATCCATTCGCTCGGTAGATGTTTGATATAGCTTTGGCCCGCAAGCAGCCGATCAACCTTTTGCGAATCCAAGTCGAAGCCAAACGTCTTGAATCCAACTTCGATGAAGGCTCGCACTAGTGGCAGACCCACGTAGCCTAAACCAACGATTCCGACGGATGCACTTTTGTTGGAGATAGCGGTTGCTAGCGACTGCTGGTGGGTCGACATCGGTCACTCAATTCGAAGAGGTCTTTCGTCAATGAACCCCTAAGACTACACGCGACTTGTCGTTGCGGACAGTCGGTAGCTAGCTTTGTCCGCGTATGACAAGGACTGGGCTTCGAGCGGCCACCCGGTTTTGCTACTATCCGCCCCCCCTCTCCTAACTCGAAGCGAAATCTCGTTCTCTCGGACTTGCAGGAGCAATGCGAAAATGTGTGGAATTGTTGGATACATCGGGTATCGCGATGCGAGTGATTTTCTGTTGGAGGGCTTGCGTCGACTGGAGTATCGCGGCTATGACAGCGCTGGAATTGCGGTTGCGAATGACGCTTCTGACGTCTCAATCTGCAAAACGACGGGCCGCATTGAGCGATTAGCATCCGCGTTGGCGACTTCGCCCCTGGAAGGACGAGTTGGGATTGGGCACACGCGCTGGGCAACGCACGGGCCACCTACCGAATCAAATGCCCATCCTCATGTTGGCGGCGACAATGTTGTCACCATTTGTCACAACGGGGTCATCGAGAACTTTCAAGAGTTGAAGTCTCGATTGGAAAGCGAAGGATATGTCTTTCAGTCGGCAACGGATACGGAAGTAATCGCCCATTTGGCAGCAGAGTGCTTAGAAAAGGCTTCGGCCAAAGCGTCGACAAAGGAAGCGAAACAACCTTTTGCCGTGCTCGTCAAAGCCGTCAAAGCCACTTTAAGTCAGCTGCGAGGGACTTACGGGCTTGTACTTATGTTTCGCGATTACCCAGGTGTAATCATCGCTGCGAGGCTGGGCAGTCCATTGGTTTTAGGCGTCGCGGAAGACGAGCACTTCGTGGCTAGTGATGCGTCCGCTTTGGCCGGTTACACCGACAAGATCGTCTATTTGAGCGACCATCAGATTGCTGTCGTAACCGCGGACTCGCTTCAAGTCACTCACCGTGATCTCGGGGAAGTTCGTCATAGTATTGAGTCGCTGCAGATCAGTACACCGGATGTGGATTTGGGTGGCTACTCGCACTACATGCTCAAGGAAATCTTTGAGCAACCCGAGTCGCTGAAGAACGCTATGCGTGGCAGGTTGTGCGAAGATGATGCGACGGCGATGTTCGGCGGATTGAATCTGACACCGCAACAGTTGGGTGGCGTCAATCGAATTATTTTGACGGCATGCGGCACTAGTTGGCATGCTGCGCTGGTGGGCGAATATTTGATCGAGGAGTTCGCGCGCATTCCGGTTGAAGTTGAGTATGCAAGTGAGTTGCGTTATCGAAATCCACCGGTTGACCCCGGTACGTTAGTCTTTGCAATCTCGCAAAGCGGTGAGACGGCCGATACCTTAGGAGCGATTCGCGAGATGAAACGCAAAGGCCATCGGACGTTGGCGATTTGCAACACCGTGGGCAGTAGCATCGCCCAGGAGGCCGATGGCGGCGTCTACCTTCATGCCGGGCCTGAGATCGGGGTGGCATCGACGAAAGCTTATACGTCACAGTGCATGGTTCTCGGTTTGCTCGCACTCTATTTCGGTCGAATGCGACATCTAAGTTTTGATGCAGGCACTCGGATCATCAATGCGTTTCATGCATTGCCGAGCAAGGTGCGAGCCGCTCTGCAGACGGATGAAGAGTGCAAGCGGATTGCCGCAAAGTACTGTAATGCAAATAACTTTCTCTACCTCGGTCGACAGTACAACTTTCCAACCGCGTTGGAAGGCGCACTAAAGCTCAAAGAAATCAGCTATATCCATGCCGAAGGCTATCCTGCCGCAGAGATGAAGCACGGCCCGATTGCGTTGGTCGATGAATCGACGCCCAGCGTCTTCATCGTCCCGCAAGGATTCGTGTATGAAAAGGTAATGTCGAACATCGAGGAAGTAAAAGCGCGCGGCGGCCCGGTGATTGCGATTGTCGACCACGGCGACACTCGAGTTGCTGAACTGGCAGACGATGTGATCTCCGTCCCCAGTGTCGAAGAGTTTGTGCAGCCAATCGTCAGCGCCGTTCCACTGCAGTTGCTTTCCTATCACATCGCACTTTTGCGCGGCTGTGATGTCGACAAGCCACGAAATCTCGCCAAGAGTGTCACTGTCGAGTAGCGACGCCAGCGAACGAAGTTATTCTAGTATGCCAAAAGGATGTTGTAGCAATGAAAAAGCTTGAACTAAGCTACAGAAGCCGTAAAGCTTTAAATGTTCACGTCGGCGAAGCGGCGGCGACTGAGATTATCGAGTTTCTGGATAATTTGGCGGAACGCGTTGAACAACTGGAACGTGGGAAAGTCGATGTGATTCAAATTGTGCCCAGCATGCCTGCTGGCAAACGCAACTCGTCGACCCGCAAGGCCGCGTAGACAAAGGTCATGACAAACTTTCTTGTCACAGGCGCAGCCGGCTTTATTGGCAGCCACGTCGCGGCGAAGCTGCTTGAGCGCGGCGACAGCGTTGTCGGTATCGACAACCTTAACGAATACTACAGCGTGCAATTGAAGCGCGATCGACTGGCACTGCTCGAAGGCCGCGAAGGCTTTGCCTTTCGCGAGCTGGACGTTTCTGACAACGCGAACTTACAGGAACTGATTTCTACGGATCGACCAGAAGTCGTCATTCACCTTGCAGCTCAGGCGGGTGTTCGCTACTCGATCGAAAATCCGGGAGCGTACGTACAAAGCAACCTTGTTGGGTTTGCGAATGTCCTAGAAGTCTGTCGCCATTTTGACGTCAAGCATCTAGTCTATGCCTCATCCAGTTCGGTTTACGGCGCCAATACCAAGATGCCGTTTTCTGTTCACGACAACGTGGACCATCCGGTTAGCCTTTACGCGGCGACAAAAAAGTCCAACGAGTTAATGGCGCACACGTACAGTCACTTATATCGACTGCCAACGACGGGACTGCGTTTTTTTACGGTGTACGGACCTTGGGGACGTCCCGACATGGCGCTGTTCAAGTTCACGGAGGCCATTCTCGCGGGTCGACCGATCGATGTATACAACAACGGAAAAATGCAGCGTGATTTCACATACATTGATGACATCGTCGAAGGCGTCGTTCGCACTGCAGATCATGTTGCGGCGCCGAATCTGGAATGGAGCGGAAGTAAGCCTGATCCCGGCACGAGTTTGGCGCCCTACCGACTGTACAATATTGGCAACAATCAGCCGGTTGAACTGCTGCGTTTGATCGAGGTGATCGAGCAAGCACTCGGGCGAACTGCCAAAAAGAACTTGCTTCCGATACAGCCCGGGGATGTTCCGGCGACCTATGCGGATGTCGATGACTTGGTCTGTGATGTCGGCTTTCAGCCCAAGACATCGATCGAACAAGGCGTCAAGAAATTCGTCGATTGGTATCAAAGCTACCATCGCTAAGGCGGGCGACTAGTTTTTCGTCGGCCAAAAGTAGCGGTAAGCTAAGATTCGCGGCATTATTCCGAATCGCTTACCATTACAATCTACCTCCTCCGACAAATATGGAGATCACGCGATGCTTTGGGACTTGATTCAGCAGTCACAGATTCACGATGCACAGACGTCTGCGGCCGATGCCACTCGGCGCGCCGATCAAGTTCGACATGATGTCGATCGCACGCAAGCGACGATCGATGCATTGGCCTTGTCGTGTGCAGCTATGTGGGAGTTGCTGAGCGAGAAACTCGGCGTGACCGAGCAAGAGCTAATCGCAAAAATTGAAGAGATCGATCTGCGTGACGGCAAATTGGATGGCAAGATCGGCGGCAGCAAGCATGCTTGCTCAAATTGCGGGCGACCTAACAACGCAAGACGCGGCAGGTGCCTTTATTGCGGAACGGTATTAGCTCGCAAGCCGTTCTAGGCTGCGGCGCGTTGGCTGTTCAAACTGCTGAAATTCTCGGCGATACCGACTGCTTTGACCCCACAGTTGCGAAGAGCGGTGGCCACGGCCAGGGTCTCTTCTTCCGTGGTATGACGGATGTCGCGGGCCACGATTGCTGCGTCGAGCATTTCGACATTCGTCCCGAGGTCCGCCGTGCCGGCATCGACGATCAGCAGGTCGTAACTTGAGGCAGCCGTGCGAAATACTTGGCCGACTCGCTCATCAGCCAGTGATTTGACATCTGATCCGGGGCCAGCAGCGGATGGGAATAAGGTGATTCCTTCCTCCAGTCCCGTGATCGCAGCCTCAGCTAACGGTTGTTCAAATGCCGCCGCAGCTTGCCAGCCATTACCAAAGTCCACACCAAGCTTCTCGCCCAGTTCCGATCGGTTCAGATTACCGTCGAGTAGCCCGACTTTTGCTCCGGCACCCGCGGCTGCTCTGGCGAGACACAGCGCCAGCGTCGTACTACCTTCGCCGCGCCGAGTCGATGTGATTGCGAGAATATTCAATCCCTCGCGGCTCGCAGCAACCAATTTCTTACCGGCGTAGTCGAAGTATTCGGTTTGTGCTTTGAATAGCTGTTCAATCTCGGCGGGCCATTGAAATCGATCGACTTCCCACACGGGCGCGAAAGGCTCGGTGGATTCAACGCCTGTGAAAGCAGACGCGATGTCTGGCGATGTGGCCTCCGCGACGGGAACCGATTCGGGTGCTGGAGCGACTTCTTCGCGAGCGGCTGGCAACTCGGGTTCTGAAACTACCTGAGTTGCAATCTCAGGAGATGGTTCGGCTGTTGTCTCCTCAGCTTCCACCGCGGGTGGCTCTGCGAGTTCGATTGGGACGGTCGGAACGAGTTCCTCCGCGTCTGGTTTCGCGGCAGCGGATGCTGTCGCCCAGGCGGCGCCCACGTCGATCACACCCATATCAAACGTGTCCCAAGCGGTCGTCTCGTCATCCGTTCTTGCCACGACGCGCCGCATATCGAAGTGCGGACCACGTAATGCGCGGCGTTGCGCAACGCCATCAAAACGATAAGTTCGCGGCTGATGCTCCGGCGCAGTCTTTGGGGACGGTCCGTGGTCGGGAACGTCCTTCTGATGTGCTGGTTGAGTGTAGATGTCTTCCAATTGGTCAGTTAGCTCAAGGCCATAGGCGTCAATAAACGTCTTGTCTCGTGCGCTCATCTTTGGCTCGCTCATCAAAAGCTTTTGGTGTCGGGAATCGCGATATTACCGTCCAGGATGCCGCTACGATCGCCCTGAACTGACTGGAGACGATCAGTATCCAACTTGCCCATTCGATAGGTATCTGTGTCTGACGGATACATACTCGATTGATAGTCATCTTCGCTAGGCGAGTTTGTCCGCGGGTACTGACTTCCGCCTTGCTCAAGCGACAGGTCTTCACCCGGCCATAGATCGGCCGGTTTCGACTCGGCGCCAATTGACGCTCCGATAGTCTCGTCCGAGGGCCAACCCGTGATGGGCAGACCCTGAGTATTTGGATTCACCTGAAGTTGCGGTTGTGCATCGAAGTAGGGGACCTCAAGTTGGGCTTGCTCGGATTCTTCACGGGTAAACTGTGTGGGTGTGGCTTCAGATGCTCTGTACTCGAACTCTGGCAGCGCTGGTGGCGGAGCAAGTGCGGTTTCGGTTTCATCCGGCGACGATGTGACGGGCAGTTCCACTAACAGATCTGTATCCTCGTTGCCCCAGCCATCTTGCTCGACCGGTTGGTTGGTGTTCCCGCCATTAAAGAGGAATAGCAAGGCCAGCACCAAAACTCCCCCCACGACGCCCGCAATGACTAGCTTGTTGCGACCGGTCTCTTGTGGGAGCGGCTTCTTGCTAACCTTCGGGCTCGCCGGCTGTGATGCACGTTGATGGCCCTTGCTTGGACGATCAATGCGATGTTTGCTCTGCTGTGTCGTTGCAGTGCGGTGGGGCTCATGCGTGCTGACGGAACTCAAGTTCGGCAGCCGAATGAGAACCGGTACCTCATCGCTGTCGTATCGAATCCCATTCGTCTCGTGGACTTCCGATGCATTGCGGCGTGGTGTCACTTTGCTGGTGGCGGAAAGCTCAGCTCGGCGAGCGCCAACACGACGCGGTTCGTGCGCAGCGGTACTCATGGCAAGATCCCATGTAACGGTAATATTGGTGGTACCTCCGTTTATCGGTACCGGTCGTAGTGATCTTTAGTCTGAGGTAAACTTTAACGGTTAGATAAGCCAGATTGCCCGAGACATTCGCCGTCGTTGGGCGGTTGACTGCGGTGAGCTTCGATATTGCGGCAAATTTGGCTATTTGGGATATTCCAGAACCTTCAGCAGCGTTCGGCGGTCAGCATGCTGCGGTCATCTAGTTGGCCCAGTTGCCTGGTTGCTTGTCGCTCTTCGTCCGCCGCCTCGATTTAGGAAAATCATGTCGCTAGCAACGTCCGTGGATACCCGCCAACAGCTTGAAGAACTCCTTGCCCAACGGATCCTGATCCTCGATGGTGCGATGGGAACGATGATCTTTTCGCTGGGCATTGATGAAGTCACGATGCGCGGCGAGCGCTTTGCCAACCATCACAAGGATCTCAAGAACTTCGTCGATATTGTTGCATTGACGCACCCCGACAAGCTGATCGAAGTCCACCGGATGTACTTGGAGGCTGGGGCGGACATCATCGAGACGAACACTTTCGGCGCGAGCCCCATCGGAATGGAGGAGTTCGATTTGCCTCCGGAATTGGTCCGCGAAATAAACTTGGCGGCTTGTGCTTGCGCTCGTCAAGCGGCAGACGAATTTACGGCACTCACTCCAGACAAGCCGAGGTTGGTGGCCGGTTCGATCGGACCGACCGCAAAGACAACGTCAATGTCACCCAAAGTCGAAGACCCCGGTTACCGCGCGGTGACTTTTGACCAACACGTTGACTCTTACTACCAGCAGGTGGCGGCATTGGTCGAAGGAGGCGTAGACATTCTTTTCCCCGAGACGACGTTTGATACTTTGAACCTGAAGGCGTGTCTATTTGCGATTTCGAAATACTTCGACGACTACGGCGTCAAATTGCCGGTGATTGCCTCAGTTACCATCACGGACGACGCGGGACGGACGCTATCGGGACAAACGATCGAAGCCTTCTGGAACTCCGTATCTCACTTCGATCTAACGGGCGTTGGTATCAACTGTGCCTTGGGGCCCGAGAAGATGCGTTCCTATGTCGAAGAGCTGTCTCGAATTGCTCCCGTCTATATCACATGCCATCCCAATGCAGGCTTGCCGAACGAAATGGGCGGATTCGACCAGACGCCCGAGATGATGGCGGAGACGCTTCGTGAGTTTGTGGAGAGCGGTTGGTTAAACGTGCTCGGCGGCTGTTGTGGCACGACGCCGGATCATATTCGAGCCTTTGCCAAGATGGTGAAAGGCGTAAAGCCACGCCAGCGACCGGTGATTGCAAGACGCACTCGGTTGAGCGGTCAGGAGGCGCTGACGCTTCGTCCCGAAACGAACTTCATCATGATCGGCGAGCGGACGAATGTTACCGGCTCGAAGCGGTTCGAGCGATTAATCAACGAGGACAAGTACGACGAGGCGCTGGACGTCGCTCGCGACCAGGTAGTCGGCGGTGCCAGCATCATCGACATCAATATGGATGCCGATTTGCTCGACGGTGTCCAAGCCATGACGAGGTTCCTGAACTTGATTGCTGCGGAACCCGATATTTGTCGCGTGCCCATCATGATCGACAGCTCGAAGTGGGAGATCATCGAGGCGGGGCTAAAGTGCGTTCAAGGGAAGGCGATCGTCAACTCGATCAGTCTGAAAGATGGCGAGGAGGAGTTCCTTCGTCGAGCACGGCTGGTTCGTCGCTACGGTGCCGCCACGGTTGTGATGGCGTTCGATGAGAAGGGCCAGGCGACCGAGACGGATGACAAGGTCCGCATCTGCAAGCGGGCGTTCGACCTGCTGACAAACGAAATCGGATTTCCACCCGAAGACATCATCTTCGATCCCAATATTCTTACGGTCGCCACCGGGATTGATGAACACGACAACTATGCCGTGAACTTCATTGAAGCCACGGCGCTGATCAAGCGAGAGTGTCCGGGCGCGAAGGTCTCGGGTGGTGTGAGCAATATCTCGTTCTCGTTCCGTGGCAACGATGTCGTCCGTGAAGCGATGCATTCCGCATTCTTGTACCACGCGATTCACGCTGGCATGGATATGGGGATTGTCAATGCCGGACAACTGGAGGTCTACGAAGAGATTGACAAAGAACTGCTGGAGCGAGTGGAGGATGTTCTGCTGAACCGGCGAGATGACGCCACGGAACGCCTCGTGGATTTTGCAGAGGGGTTGAAAGGCAAGAGCGGCAAGAAGTCCAAAGAAGAAGATCTCGGCTGGCGCGAAGCCCCGTTTGAAGAACGATTGAAGCACGCTCTAGTAAAGGGAATTGACAAGTTTATCGAGGCCGATACCGAAGAGGCACGCCAGCACTATGATCGCTGCTTGCAAATCATCGAAGGTCCTTTGATGGCCGGGATGTCTGTCGTCGGTGACTTGTTCGGCGCGGGAAAGATGTTTTTGCCTCAAGTTGTCAAATCCGCCCGGGTCATGAAGAGGGCCGTGGCCTATCTGTTGCCGTTTATGGAACAAGAGAAAATCGAAGCTGGCACTCAGGCCCAATCGGCCCGCGGCAAGATTCTGATGGCGACGGTCAAAGGGGACGTCCATGATATCGGCAAAAACATCGTTGGCGTTGTGCTGGGGTGTAATAACTACGAGGTAATCGATCTTGGTGTAATGGTGTCATGTGAGAAGATTCTGAAGACGGCTGTCGAACAAGGGGTCGATTTGATCGGTCTCTCGGGGCTGATTACGCCCAGCCTCGACGAGATGGTCCACAACGCCCGCGAGATGCAACGGCAAGGCTTTTCAATTCCTTTGCTCGTCGGCGGCGCAACCACAAGTGCCAAGCATACAGCAGTCCGAATTGCGCCACAGTACGCGCAGCCTACCGTCCACGTCCTGGATGCCTCTCGCTGCGTAGGCGTCGTCGAAAGTCTCCTCAGCGAGGAACGACGCGACGCGTTTATCGCAGAGAATACGAAACTCCATCGGAAACTTGTCGAATCGTATGAGAAGCGGCAGGCGAAGTTGGTGCCGTACGCTGAAGCATGCGAAAATCGATTCCAGTGTGATTGGGCGGCTGTGGAGATCGATAAGCCTTCGTTTTTAGGAACGCGAGTCTTGGCGAAGTATCCGCTGGCCGAAATCGCCAAGTACATTGATTGGTCGCCTTTCTTTATGACCTGGGAATTGAAGGGCAAGTATCCACAGATCTTGGATGATCCGACGGTGGGTGAGGCTGCCAGCGAGTTGTTCCAAAACGCGACTTCATTGCTGAACGACATCATCGAGAACCAGTTACTGACGGCCAACGCTGTTTATGGATTCTGGCCGGCCGCTTCTGAAGGAGATGATATTGTTCTTTTCAAAGATGAGCAGCGCAGCGAGGAACTGAAGCGCATCCACATGCTTCGGCAGCAGTGGGAACGCAAAGGTCAACGTGACTTCCGTTGCTTGGCCGACTACATCGCACCGGTCGATTCCGGCCGACAAGATTACATCGGAGCTTTCTGTGTCACCGCTGGTCTTGGGGCAAGTGAACTTTGCGCTAAGTACGACGCGGATCACGATGATTACAACTCGATCATGGTAAAGGCCCTTGCCGACCGGTTGGCCGAAGCGTTTGCTGAATTGCTACACGAGAAGGTTCGACGGGAGTGGGGCTACGATCAAAACGAATCGCTCAGCAACGAAGACATGATTGCCGAGAAGTATCGAGGCATCCGTCCTGCGCCGGGATACCCCGCCTGTCCCGACCACACAGAGAAACGTACGATCTTCGAGTTGCTGGACGCTGAAGCCGCGACTGGCGTTTCGTTGACGGAGCATTTTGCCATGTTGCCAGCGGCCAGCGTCAGCGGTATGTACTTTGCACACCCAGACGCCCGTTACTTTGCGGTCGATCGTATTTCGAAGGATCAGGCGGAGAGCTATGCACAGCGAAAGGGCGTGCCGTTGGCCGAGATCGAACGCTGGCTGTCTCCGAACCTTGGTTATGAACCCTCATGATTCATGATCCCATCCAGGCACAGTCACCACGTGCCGTGAACCCGACCAACCAGCCGAATGTATTACTGATCACGACAGACCATTGGCCTGCTTCGTTGCTGGGCGTGGCAGGTCATTCAGCGATACAGACGCCGACTCTCGACCAATTAGCACGCAGCGGGACGCGATTCACGAATGCCTATTCGGAGTGTCCGGTCTGTATCCCAGCGAGACGCTCGCTATTAACTGGAACCGCGCCGCGAACGCACGGCGACCGCAGCTTTCAGACCGAACTGCGAATGCCGAATATTCCCACGATCGCCGAGACATTTCGTAACGCCGGGTATCAGACATACGCAGTCGGCAAACTTCACGTGTATCCGCCTCGCGCTCGTGTGGGATTCGACGACGTGATTTTGAGCGAAGAGGGGCGCCCTCAATATGGGCCGACGGATGACTACGAGATTTATCTCGGTGAGCAAGGGCTAGTTGGACAACAGTTCTTGCACGGTATGAGTAATAACGACTACGTTTCGAGACCCTGGCATTTAGCCGAGGAGCATCACGTCACCAATTGGACGACGCGCGAGATGGCTCGAATGATCCAGCGTCGTGATCCTACGCGGCCTGGGTTCTGGTATCTCTCTTACACGCATCCGCATCCACCCATAACACCGTTGCAATGTTATCTCGATACGTATCGCGACATCGATCCCGGCGAGCCGATTTCGGGGACTTGGAAGTGCCCACCTCACGAAATGCCGGCGCGGATGAACAATCGGTTGATTGATAGTGATCGCTACGACGCGAGGTTCGTTCAGGCTGCTCGCCGCGCCTTTTTTGCGCTCTGCACACACATCGATCACCAATTGCGAGTCGTCATCGGGACGCTGCGCGAGGAAGGTGTTCTCGAAAACACGATCATTCTGTTTACTGCCGACCACGGTGACATGCTCGGTGACCACGGGATGTGGGCGAAACGACTGTTTTACGAAGGCGCCGCGAACATCCCAATGCTATTGGTGGGATGTGACCGAGACGAGCGAGTCGGCTATCGGCGGACCGACGACCGGCTCGTCGGTTTGCAAGATGTGATGCCAACTTTGTTGGACTTGGCCGGTATTGGCAGACCCGAGTCGATGGACGGATTGTCAATGGTTGGCGAGCAACGCCGCGAGCACTTGTACGGCGAATATGGCGAACGCGCGGAAGCGACTCGGATGATTCATGCCGGACGATACAAGTTGATCTACTATGCGTATGGGAATCGAACGCATTTATTTGATCTTGAGGCGGACCCTCACGAACGAATCGACCTGAGCGAGTCTTCGCAACACGCAGACGTCCGTGAGCAATTGACTAGGTTACTCATCGGCGAGTTGTATGGTGACGACTTGGGTTGGGTGAGTTCCGGTCAATTGGTCGGGATGCCAGCAAGTTCCGATATGGGGCCGCCCGACCGAACGCTATCACTCCAGCGCGGCCGGCACTGGCCCGTGCCGCCGCAGAGTTAGGCGTGATCCAATGGATGAGCTTTCCGCCGCTCGCACTTTATCGTTGCGAGACCATTGGGTATTGCTGCCGATTCTTGCGATAGCCGCGTTTTTGCGCTTGTGGCAAATCAACGAATCATTGTGGCTCGACGAACTGCACTCGGCCTGGGTGGTTTTAGATGGCGCAAGTCATATCGTCGAACGTGCTCAGATTGGCAATCAGAGTCCGCTATATTTCTACCTGCCTTGGGCCGCGACATCGCTCTTCGGAATGAGTGAATGGGCGATGCGGCTGCCGTCGTTGGTTGCCGGTGTTGGGCTGGTTGTTTTGGGATACAGCCTGGCGTTTGAGTTTAGCCGATCAAGTGTAGCGGCCCTCACTTGTGCGGCCTTGGCAGCAACGGATCACAACTTTCTATTCTATGCGACTGAAGCTCGACCCTACGCCTGTGTTGAACTGTTGGCCGCCGCGCAGTTGTGTCTATTCTGGAAGTTGCAAAATCGCGACTCGATGTCGTGGCGGCTGGGATTCGTTGCCGCGAGTGCGGGAATGTTCTACTTGCACTATACAGCAATTCTGCTTCTCGCCGGCGAGATTCTGTTCTCGTTGGTGAAAGCTTCCTGCCGTCATAAAGGAAGCTCTGTTGTCACTTATCCACTTCGGAAACAGGCGGTGGATCTCCTTGGTATTGCTGTCTTAATCGTCCCGGCGATCGCTCATATGTTTGACATCGGATTACGTCGAGGCACATGGGCATCGTTCGTCAACGATACATCTCTGTTGCTGCCCGTACATTGGCTTTCGTTAGACAGTTACGTTGTAGTGCCAGTAGCTTTGTGCCTGATCGTTGGTGTCTTCAAAGTGGCCGTCACGCTCCGCCGTGACGAGCCTGAGTGTGAAACGCTCGAATCGTGCTCGGAAGTTGCTTTCAAAAACGAGTCGAATGAGAGAGGCTCGTCACGGCGGAGCGTGACGGCCACTTTGTTGCTGCTCGCTTGGTTTGTTGTTCCGCTGGCGAGTGTGTGGGTGCTCACAGTCACCAAGGTGGCTCCGCTGTACCTCGGGCGATATGTAATCGGCGTGGCTCTCGCTCCGGTGCTGTTCACTGGCATCTGCATCGGTGTGTGGGGGAATTCGAGGCTGCAAGGTCTCGTCGCCAGCTTGGTGATCGCTTCCGCCATTTATTCCGGCGGGATGATTGAGCAGTTTCGGTACGATGGACGCTTGTTTGGCGACCGTGCTGAGAATTGGCGCGATGCGGTGCGGTACGTCAATGAAAGTGATTGGTTGCTAGACTCGCCGGTTTTTGTCCGGAGCGGATTACTCGAAGCCGATCAACTTTCTGAAAACTCCACCGATTTGCTACGTGACTATTGTGTTCTGCCGTTGACTTCGATGTATCGAATCGACCGACCGAAAGACAAAGTGTGGCCCTTGAAGACACATGCACCGGGAAGTCTTTCGGCACCTGAACTCTGGCAAATCGAAACGTCAGGTGGAGCGTGGTTTGTCGTAAACGGTGATACTGCCATACGAGAACGCTGTGCTCGGCGAGTCTTGGAGTCGCTTGAAAGGCAGTTTCAAGACGAGTCCTACCCGAAGATCCACCGCGGGTTCATCCAAGACGAGCAACAGTTTGGAAGAGTCGGAGTCTTTGCCGTCTTGCTTTACTCACTCGATGACCAAGTAATGCCGCTGGACGATCAACCAACGTCCCCCAAATCCATTGCATTTCCGTAACGCAGCAACACTCGCTGTTTGACCGGTTGCCAGGCCTCGGTATCCAAGTTTGGCGTCGCACCGAGCAAATGTTGAGCGTCGGCTCGCGCTTCTTCCAGGATGTCGCCATCTCGCGTGAGATCGGCGATGCGAAATGGGGGCAGGCCGTGTTGCTTCAGGCTGAACAAATCGCCCGGCCCCCGCATCTGAAAATCCGATTCGGCCAGTTGGAAGCCATCGTTCGTCCGAACGAACGCTTGTAATCGGTGGAGTGCATCTTCCGATTTGGCCGACGCGTAGACACAGACGTAACCTGGATGCGACCCGCGGCTGACTCGGCCTCGCAGTTGATGAAGCTGTGCAAGGCCGAATCGCTGACCGCCTTCGATGGTCATCAGCGTGGCATTGGGGACATCAATGCCGACTTCCACGACCGACGTGGCAACTAAGACTTGCAGTTCGCCGTCGTTGAAGGCTTGCATGACGGCTTCCTTCTCGTCGGTAGTCTGCCGTCCATGAAGCACACCAATGCGAAAGGCCTCGAGTTCGCCATTGGACAGGTTTTCATAAGCCGATTCGACGCTGAGGACTTCGAGGTCGTTCGAGTCATCGATCAGCGGCGCTATGACATACCCTTGCCGACCCTCACGCAGCTTTTTCCGAAAGAACTCCCACCATTTCTCGCGTTGACCTTCTTCTCCCAAGTATGTGTGGACCGCTTGGCGTCCCGGAGGCGTTTGCTTGAGTGTCGAGACATCGAGGTCTCCAAACAGTGTCATCGAAATTGTGCGCGGAATAGGCGTTGCGGTCATGACCAAATAATGTGGATCGATCCCGGCTTGTCGTAGGGCGGCACGTTGATTCACGCCGAAGCGGTGCTGCTCGTCAATGATCACGAGACCGAGTCGTTGGAACTGTACGCTCGCCTGGAGGAGGGCGTGCGTTCCGATGATCAAATCGATCTCGCCGGCAGCGATCTGTTCTAATACCGCTCGCCGCTGCGAGGCCGAAAGCGATCCGGTCAGCAGGGAAATCCGTACGCGGCTCGCGCGTAGATCGCGTGCGAGTGTTCGAACATGTTGCCGCGCGAGCAACTCGGTGGGGGCCATCAGAGCTGCTTGATGCTTGTGGGCTACCGCCAGCAGCATCGCATACTCCGCTACGACTGTCTTGCCGCTGCCAACATCGCCTTGCAGCAGCCGATTCATCGGGTGTTCACATTGCATGTCGTGCGAAATCTCAGCGATCGCCAGTTGTTGGTCGGCGGTCAATTCAAACGGAAACAGGCGGCGGATACGAGCGTCGATCTTGGCTGTGGCGGAGAGGATAGGAGAACGCTGGTCGTGTTGTAACCTGTGGCGACGCAGTCCGAGGGCAAGTTGCATGAACAACAACTCCTGGTAGATGAACCGATGACGGGCTCGGTTCAATTGTTCGTTGTCGCTGGGCGAATGAATCTGCCGCAGAGCAGTCGCGATCGTGGGAAGATTCTTCTCGGCCAGAAATGACTCCGGCAAGACTTCTTCGACGAACTCGGCGAAGCGTTCGACGCTCTCGCCAACAATCCGCCGCAGCGCAGGTTGCGTAAGTCCCTCCGTCAGCGAATAAGTTGGCAAGATGCGTCCGCTCGGCGGGTCCTCTCCGGCAGCGAGCACCTCCACACGCGGATGTGTCATCTCCCAACGTAGCGAGTTCAGCCGCGGTTTGCCTGACAGCAGAACACGCTGCCCGACAGAGAACTTCTGTCTCATGTGCGGTTGGTTAAACCAAAGCGCACGAAGGAACTGTGTCTCCTGCCGAATCAACACTCCCAGCATCGATCGGCCCGTGCCTGTGTTCCGTTCGTCGATTTCGTCGACCACACCACAGACGCTGATCGGGACATTCTCTTCGAGTTGTGGAATCGCCCGCAACTCACTCATGTCTTGATAGTCGCGAGGGAAGAAGAAGAGAAGATCGATCGCGCGACGCAATCCGAGTCGCTCGAGTAATTCCGCGCGCTGGGGCCCGACGCCCTTGAGGTATTGAATGGGGGTGAGCAGTTGCTCGTCAGGAGAATGGTTAGGGGCGGTGTTCATCTCCAAATTCTAACGCGGAAACATCGGGCTCGGAAATCTCTTTCGCCCACTCGCCCGCTCATTTGACAGCTCTCTTGGCCGAAAGAGTCCTAACCTTTGCACCACGCCGTCACAGATACTTCTGGTAGGCCGCGACCGCGAGCTCATCGCATCGGTCGTTCTCGGGATGTCCGCTGTGGCCAGCGACTCTTGTGTAGACCAGTTCGTGTTTTGCTGCCAACTGATCCAACTCGCGCCAGAGCTGTTCGTTCTTCACGGGCTTCCAAGATTGACCCTCGCGACGTCGCCACCCATTCGCCTTCCATTTGGGCATCCATTCAGTGAGTCCCTTCCCCACATAAACGCTGTCAGTAAACAGCTCGACGTGGCAGCGAGTCTTGAGTGCGGCTAGTCCACGGACAACTGCCGTCAGTTCCATCGCGTTATTCGTCGAGTCTCGATCGGCGCCCGACTCTTCCATCTCTTTGCCAGAAGCAAGATGCCGCAAGATGAATGCCCAACCGCCGGGGCCTGGATTGCCACTGCAACCTCCGTCGGTGAAGAGATGAACACGAGGAATAGACTTTGTCATAGTTGAACTGGTTGTAAATTTGGAAAGAGAAAGAGGGATAACCAGTATCGAACAAGGAATGTCCAATGCTTGAGGTAATGGCGTCCAACTACTGCCTTCTACATTCCTTGTTTGATATTGGACAGTCGCTTTGCGAACTCGTGCCTCTCTTTATGCAGTCTTCGGACGTAGCACCGTCGAGTGCGGCTTGACCAATTCGCCGAGTTTCTCGGAGAGTTCCGAACTGAAGGCCGGTTTGTCGGTTAGATTCCAGGGCAATATCGTTTTGAACGTGCTGCCTTGTCCGAGTTCGCTTTCGAAAGAAATATCGCCGCCGAGTAGCTTACATAACTCGCGAACAATCGACAGTCCGAGACCTGTCCCAGAATGTTCGCGTGTCAGGCCGTCGTTGTTGAGCACCATGCTGCTTTGTCGAAACTTTTCAAAGATGACTTCGCGGTCCTCATCAGCAATTCCAATACCGGTATCTGCAACCGTGAGTTCAAGCTTGTCGCCTGGCAAATGACGAGCTGAGACCGTAATCCGACCGCCTTCCGGCGTGAACTTGATGGCGTTTGATAACAGATTTGTGAGTATCTGCTGTATCTTGCTTTGGTCTTGGTAAACCGGTGGTTCGTTCTCGTCGACGATCAAATCCAAGTCGATGTTTTTCACCTCCGTCAGTGAGCGGACCATATCGCATTGAGCGCTCAGCACGAAGTCCAAGCGAAACTCGCTTGGCTTCACTTCCATCTTGCCGGCTTCGAGTTTTGCTAGATCGAGCACCTCGTTGATCATCTCCAGCAAGACGCGTCCCGATTTCTGTATGTTCTGGGCATAACGGCGTTGTTTGTCGTTCAGCGATTCGATTCCCTGCAGTACGTCGGAGAACCCGATGATGCTATTTAGCGGCGTCCGCAGTTCGTGGCTCATGTTTGCCAGAAAGTCGCTCTTCAACCGGTTCATGTCGTACAACCGCATATTGAGCTGAGCTAGTTCATCAACCTTGAGGTCGAGGTTCGCGTTGACATTGCGCAACTCCTCTTGAGCCTCGGTCATATGACGGAGCATGCGGTTGAATGCGTCGGCTAATTCCTCGAATTCGTCGTGTGTGTGGATTTCAGCGCGTAACGCGGTGTTTCCGCGGCTGATTTCTTCGCTGACGTCACGGAGATGCTTCAATGGTTTAACAATGACATAGCGAACGATGACGTAGAGCGCAATCATCGCTAGAAAAACCGTCAGAATTCCGACGCCGATTAGCCCCGTCCAGGCGTTCAGGAGCGCTTGCTTCGTTCCTTCGTATGGAATCACGACTTTTACGACGCGAAAGGGCTGGCCCGGCACGGAGGCGCTACTGATATCGCCTGCCGCAGAAGCACCGGTAATGGCTGGCTGATGGCAGAGTATACACCGGGCGCCCCAGTACACGGGTTCGTAGTAGTGATACTCATTCTTCTCGGGGAGGGGTCGTTCTTCGTAGGTTTCGCCCTTGAGCGAAGTGGTTAACTCGCCGAGTTCACCAGAACTAGCACCCGGAACATCGACGGACTGATCGCGTGCGTCAAATCTCTTCTTCAACTCGCGGAGTAGAGCCAATTCAACTTCGTCTGTCGGGGTCGTGGAGGTCAGTGATATCAGTTCGATTGAGTCGAGGCCGAGTACTTCGGTTTGATACTCGCGATACGTGAAATCATCGAGGATCTTTTCGAGGAATTCACGCTCGCCTGGATTTGATTCAGTCACCCACGTTTCCCAGTGACGACGCAAAAGTTGATTCGTCAAGGCATTGCGTCCCTCGGTGCGAGTGGCTTGAAGTACGACGCCTTGTGCTTGGTAATAAACCCAAACAAATGTGCCAGCGATTAAAGCTGCGATACACAATCCAAACAACACACGGCACTTCCGCTCAAGATTTGTTTCGCCGAGTGCGCGTTTGATACTGCGATAGCCCATGAGGTTGGCTTGCGAGGTCTACATGCTAGAAAACAACTTGCGTTGGCATTCTACGTAGTTTGAGAAACTCGAACCAGGGTATTAAAGTCGTGGCACTACAGCATGTCGATCGAATCAACGTCGATCACCCACTGGACGTCCTCCGGCGGCTTGGTATTGGCCGTTGTTTCACGCACGATCGAACGGAGCGTGTCGAGATCCTGACCGAACAATAAGAAATGGAAACGAAACTTGCCACGCAGCTTACTGATCGGGGCAGGGGAGGGGCCGAGCAATCGTGCGTCGGGACATCGCTCGTCGATACCGCGCTGAATTTCGTCGCATAGATGTTCCGCGAAACTCTCCGTCGTGCGTTCGCTCGGGCCGCGAATAATGCCGCGCATCATCGATGATGCAGGGGGATAGCCGTACTCCTCGCGAATCGGCAGTTCTTGATCGGCGAACATCCGATAGTCGTGGCGAGTTGCCGCCACGATTGCGGGATGCTCGGGACTGAATGTCTGGACCAGCACGTGTCCGCCGCGTTCACCACGCCCCGTGCGACCTGCAACCTGAGTGACCAACTGAAAGGTTCGTTCTGCGGCGCGGAAATCTGGAAAGTGCAATGCCGTGTCCGCGTTTATTACACCCACCAATGTGACATTCGGAAAATCGAGACCTTTGGCAATCATCTGAGTGCCTACGAGAATATCGATTTCGCCGGCGCGAAAACGCGCAAAGGCTTGTTCGTGGCTGCCTGGTTTTTGCATCGTGTCGCTGTCCATTCGCAGGATACGTGCGTCGCCAAAGCGAGCGCGAACTTCAGCTTCGAGTCGCTGAGTGCCTAGTCCTGCATAGCGAATGCCCTCGAATTGACAATTGGGACAGATGGGCGGTGCGGCGATCTGGTGATCGCAGTAGTGGCAGACAGCCTTTTCACCTTCCCGATGATGGGTCAACGCGATGTCACAATCCGGGCACTTCACGACTTCGCCACAAGATGGGCATTGAATGCTGGTGGAAAAACCGCGGCGATTTAATAACAAAATGATTTGCCCCTTGTCTTTCAAGGCGGCGGTCATGGATTGATGCAGTGGACGGCTAATTGCTCCCCGTGAAGTCCTGCTTTGGTACTCCGTCCGCAAGTCGATTGTACCCACGTGAGGCAAGGGTCGATCGAGGATGCGATTTTCAAGTTCGACCAAATGGAATTCGCCCTGCCTCGCGCGGTGCCAACTTTCCAGCGAGGGTGTCGCCGAACCAAGCACGACTGGCACGCTTTCCATCTTGGCTCGCTGTAAAGCTACGTCTCGGGCATGATAGCGCGGCAGGCTATCTTGCTTGAAAGACGAATCGTGTTCTTCATCGATAACGATTAAGCCAAGATGCGGAGTAGGAGCGAAAATCGCGCTCCGTGCTCCAACAACCACTTGCACACGACCGCTGGCAATTTCACGCCACTGTGCGTTGCGTTCGACATTAGTTAAGTGGCTGTGGAGCACCGCGACGCGATCGAATCGCGAGCGAAAACGGGAAACAGTTTGGGGTGTGAGGCTGATCTCAGGCACCAAAACGATTGCTTGTCGACCGAAGGAGACAACTTCCTGAATTGCCTGCATGTAGACTTCCGTCTTGCCGCTGCCCGTCACTCCGAATATCAAAATCGTTTCGGCACGCTGTGAGTTCAACGCATCTAAGGTCTTGTCCAAAGCTGTTTGCTGCTCGCGATTCAACTTCAGTTGTTGGTCGCGATCGAGCGAGTTTTTTTCGTTTTGGACTCGGAACTCGCGACAGGTTTCGGCTCGTACCAATCCTTTGCGCTGCAACTCTTTGATTGGCGCGGCGGTACATTTTGCCGCGGTTGATAAATCGGAGATGGTCAGGGGGCGAGTTGATGCAGCCAGCATCCGGAGCGCCTGGGCTTGTTTAGGAGGCAACTTAAGCTGCGTGAGTCGCGCCGCCACGCTGGTGGGGACGCTGAGATAAGTCACTTCGCGCGTACCGGCTTGATGACGTACTCCCGCTGGAACTACGGCTTCCAAGACCTGCCCCCACGGACAAAGGTAATACTCAGACATCCACTCGGTCAGTCGCAACATCGAAGGTGATAAGAGAGGTGCGTGGTCGACGAGCGATTGGATGTCCTTCAGGCGGTGTGAACCCAGGTCCTTGGCAAGTCGGTTGTCGACGCGAACGCAATAGCCGACGACCGTCCGATTACCTCGACCCAACGGCACTCGAACGCGCATGCCCGGCGCGAGCGTCGAACGGAAAGATTCCGGCACCGTGTAATCGAAGGGACCGAACGGGGCTTCCGGAAGAACAATGGTTGCGACAAGGCGATCATCGCCTTCGTCGAGCTCCCACGGAGCCGGTTCGCTGTCAAATAGTTCCTGCTGCTTGGCCATGGAACGGCTGGGGATTTGCGGTCGCGGATTGGGGGGATCAGGGACTCGAAGGATTGGCTCTCGACTCTCGACCCTCCGAACTTCGCCCGTTACCATACCAATGGCAAACACCGTTCCACAAGCGAGCGCTCGCTAATCCCTACTTCCTATTCCCGATCGCGAATGACCAACAAACTTGGAGTCTTTGGCGGCTCCTTCGATCCGATTCACTTTGGACACTTGCTGCTGGCGGAGTCTTGCCGCGAGCAGTGCGCTTTGGATCAGGTATTGTTCGTCCCTGCAGCTGTGGCACCCCATAAGCAATCCCGGACGATGACTTCGGCTCGAGATCGTATCGAAATGTTACGGCTTGCCATTGGGGGGCACGAACAGTTAGCGGTATCGACCATCGAGATTGACCGCGGGGGAGTCAGCTATACCGTTGATACGCTGGCCGCGTTAGCTGAGCAGTACGTGGGAAGTTCGTTGTTCTTTCTTATGGGAGCAGACTCGCTGAAGGAACTGCCGACATGGCGCGAGCCGCATCGGTTGTGCGAGTTGGCCGTCCCCCTGGTTGTGCGACGCGCCGGATCGCCTGAACCGGATTTTTCCGTGATTAGCCACCTTGTTGGGCAGGCTCGACTCGACGAGATTCGTGAACACCAAGTCGAGATGCCAATTGTGGAGTTAAGCAGCACTGAAATGCGGCGCCGTGTTGCTGCGCGTCGAAGCATTCGTTATCGGACGCCGCGAGCTGTAGAAAAGTACATCGAAACGCACGGACTGTATCGGAGCGAACTGCCGTGATCCAATTCCGCGATTTTGTGCCCAAGATGATATCCGAACCGCGTCTGTTCAAGGCCGGTGAATACGAGTCGATTGAGGCGGCGCTCGCCGCTGCTAACTCGTGGATCAAGGAATACGAGATCAAGATCGTAAATGTCGAGACCGTTGTCCTGCCAAACATCTGGAGTCGCTATGAGGAAGGAACTTCGGATGTAGCCCTCGGAACAAGCGGCGAGATGCCCAGCTATTGGCACCAATTTGTACGTGTTTGGTATCGCACTGGGTAAAACTTCCGAACTTGAAGTTCCCAGCACTCTCACGCCGCTCGCTTGACACCGAAATGTCTCGCCAAAGTACTGTTGAGCCGGCAAAGATGCAGGCCTGGATCGAGTTGCAGCGCATCGGTCACTTGAGCCAGTTGCTCATCGGCATTCAGGGCGAGATCGACAAAGATCCATTTCCGACCTCCGAACTCGCACGCGCCGCCTCCGCTCCCTCCGAGCCACTCGTGGCGAATCTGATAGCCCAGAAGTTTCGCGACGTCACAACATTGTTCGAGTAGTTGTACGGTGTGCATCCCAGCTTATCCATTTAGCCAAGTCCGTGGCTGATTACGACGAGCTGCGATTATATCGTGATGAGTTACAGTTGCCCAGCTCGAATCGACGATACCCCAACAGGACCTAAGTGATAACAACACAAAGATTTAAGTTGTTCGTGTAGCGCAGAACAGGAAGAACATCGCGACCGGGTAAGCGAGCGAAACTGTTCATGTGCTGTCACGACGCCGTCGACTCACCTAACTCGCACTTTGCCAACTTCCTTGAGAAATATGAGCGAAACCACCCCAGACCTGGAGAAGCAGATTGCGATTCTGAAACAGCAACTCGCTCAAGCGCAAAAGATGACGGCGTTGGGCGAGCTCGTTAGTACGACTACGCACGAGTTCAACAATGTGCTGATGACGATCATCAACTACGCGAAATTGGGGTTGCGCTACAAAGACGACGCATCACGCGTAAAGGCATTCGAGAAAATTCTTGCAGCCGGTCAGCGGGCGAGCAAAATCACCAATTCGGTGCTCGGCGTTGCCCGTAACCGAAGCGACGCTTTCGAGCCAACAGACCTATGCAGTTTGGTGGAGGAATCGCTGGTATTGTTGGAGCGTGAATTCAACAAGTATCGGATTCAAGTCGATAAGCAGCTGGGCAAGGTTCCCGAAGTCATCGCCAACGCGAACCAGATCCAGCAAGTGCTGCTGAATTTGTTGATTAACGCCAGGCAGGCGATTAAGGAACGGGGGCAAGTGCTGATCAAAGTCGAACACGACGAGTCCGCTCAGACTGTTGATCTCATCGTGCGAGATAACGGAGCAGGGATTCCAGCGGAAAAGTTGCGGCGCATCTTCGATCCCTTCTTCAGTACGAAAGTCGGACCCGATGAAACTGGCAAGGGTGGTACGGGGCTCGGTTTGTCGTCGTGTCGCGATATTATCGACGCTCACCGTGGCAAGATCCGCGTCGAGAGCACAGTTGGGAAGGGAACTTGTTTTACAATCAAGCTGCCCGCCGCCAAAAAGACGGCAGCGAGAGTTTCACTTGTAACGCCGACAATGTCGACGAACGCGACGCCATCAGAAACTCGATAAAAGGGCCGTTCATTTGAGACTTCGAATGTGGCCGTCGCTTTCCAAGTGACGAGCCCCGGCCTGACTAACCCAGGTCGAGCGATTGCTCATGCCATCGAAAGTGATGGCCAGAACAAAGTCATTGAATCTGTGGCAGGGTGATCTGAGTCGGCAGCCCAATCGATGATGACGTGTTTAACGGCGACGATACGGCCAGTCGGCTTTGCAGGTTTGCAAGCATCTCCTGCTCCAACGTCGTGTCCCGGCCAATGGCGATCCAGCCGAGCGTAATGGAAGTTTGTTCTTGATCTTGTTTGTCACGGACGACGGTACCTTCGTAACGGAGTGTCGAATCACCGACGGTCGAGTGTTCAGGCCGATCAACATCTTCCAATTCTTTATAGACGGCTACCTCAATCGAATAACCGGCAGCTACCGGCATTACGCGAACGGAGGCTCGCCGTCGAATTGACTGTAACGTAGCGTGCAGCTTTTCGTATCCCCTTGTCGAATCCTTTCTCCACGGTTCGAGAATCGTGGCCCCGGAAAGTGGCACGGTCTCGATTCGGCCTTCGGTGATTACTCCACCGACGATACGAACTCGTTCTTCCAGCGAGATTTGAAAATAGTCGTCGATCGTGTCGACTACCTGATGCCAAACAAATTCGTGATCGCTGACCGGCACGAAGATTGGATTCTCGGTCGGATACGTTGCATTCGCGGAAGCTGATCCATGCGACCCGTGGAACGTCGGAAAAAGATGCTGCGAGCAACCGCCGAGGGCGATCAGCATGACGAAAGCGTATGTGTGACGATGAGACATATCGTGCTTGAATGCGAATGGCACGTGCGGGCAAGGCGGTGGCCTGTTCCGACTAACGCGACTAGAGAAAGGCTACGGTACTTTCTTGGATTACCACGCAGCCCGCAAGATCAACTAGACGACTTATGCGGCGCGGCGCGTGCTAGCACTTGATGTGGCTAACTTCTCCACTTGTCCGAACGTCAGCTTGCGGAAGCGCTGCTGTGAACCGGAGGTGTCTTCGAGTAACACCAGTGAACTTTCATGAAGCATTCGCGGCACGTAGAACCAAGCATTGGTTAGCGACTGTGTGTCTTGATCGGCAGCGATGACCATCAAGTCTGTGCCTTGTAAACCGTTTGCCGTTCTTGCGAGAGCCGAAAGTGGATCGCCCGGGATTACGCGGATGTTTGCTCCCGTTGCCTTGAGGCGTCGGTGCGCTTCCTTCAGCGGAAGGCCTGTTGCGACTTGCGAGCGTGCCTCGAAAAGGTCGATCCCGGTGTACCGAATTTGCTCGTCTGGACGATAACGCTGCGCGATAGCAATCATGCGGCAGGCGCGAACACCTTGCCCGATGCCGACTTCGACAATGGAAGCAGGTGTCAATTGCCGAATTACCCGAAACACCTCCCGCTCGTGAGCAGGCTTTGACAGTAGGGTAAGATACGCAAAATTGAGAAATCCTGTCTGGTTCACGTTCGCATGTCCTTGCGCTGACTTCGACATGAATTGGTACTAACTGTCCAGCCTCTCTCTATCAATGTCGGATGTGTTCTGGCTTCGAGTCGAGCCAATCTGACGGATCTTTGGCGAGGTGTTGGCTCTGTCTTCGCCGCTTTGTGAATACCTATCGCAACGCATGTTGCAATATGTAGACACGTCCCGTGACAGGTGCATCGGATTAGGTGCAGATTCTCCCAGCTTGTGACTGGTTTTTGACTTCCGAGGCAGGCCGTCGTGATTTGCTGACCTATATTTTTAAAGCTGGCACCAGGACGCGTGCCGCTGAACGATCTCCTCCCCACCCCGCCCGATTCCGGGCAGTCGACTGGCGTTGCGCGATAGCGAGGTCGCGAGTCGACGCGAGTTCCACGTATTCGGGACCACAGCCCCAAAGAGATTCAGTCATGCGTCCAGTCGATCGATCTCGCGCACTACAACGGCGTTCGCGATACGAAACCTTCGAAGAACGGCTTGCACTCACTGCCCAGCCTCTAAGCGATGTCTCGCTAGGAATGGAGCAGCGGCTCCAGCAGCACTACAGTGAGTTGGCTCCCGCAGAGACAGTCAATCCGATCGGAGACTTTCAACTCGAAACCGTAGCAGACGAACAGATTTCTCACCACGCGGGCACCGTCACCGGGGCGACGGGAGATGTCCATGATTTGACCGGAGTTAACTACGTCTACGGTAACTATGGTTTTGCCGGACAGGGCCAGACGGTCGCGATCATTGATAGCGGTATCGCCTGGGACCATATTGCCTTGGGCGGCGGCTTCGGAGCCGATTATCGTGTTGTCGGGGGATACGATTTTGCCGAGCGAGATGCCGACCCGTACGACGATGGGCCGTCTGGATTCCACGGCACGCACGTTGCCGGTATCGTTGGCAGCTCGGATGCCACACATCGCGGTGTCGCTTCGAGCGTTGACCTGGTTGGTCTGCGGGTGTTCGATGACAGCGGTGCGGGCTACTTCAGTCTGGTCGAAGAGGCTTTACAGTGGGTGCACGTGCATCGCAACGACTTCGAAAATCCGATTACGACGGTCAATTTGTCGCTGGGAACGACTTGGAACGCGGACAGCGTTCCCGCTTGGTCGACGCTTGAAGATGAGTTCGCACAACTCGAGGCGGATGGTATCTTCATCGCAGTGTCGGCGGGCAATTCGTTCAGCAGCTACAATACCGCGGGCCTCAGTTATCCGGCCGCAAGCCCTTACGTCGTACCGGTTGCCAGCGTCGATGGCAACGGATCAATCAGTGGCTTCAGCCAACGCAGTGATCGCGTCCTGGCGGCTCCCGGAAGGAATATAACGAGTACGGTTCCCGACCATGTCTTTGGAGCCGATGGCAATCCGAATGATTTTGGAACGTCCAGCGGCACGAGCATGGCTTCTCCGTATGTTGCCGGCGCGAGTGTGCTCGTTCGCCAGGCGATGGAGTTTGCGGGCTTTCAGAATATCACCCAGGACACGATCTACGATCACTTGCGAAGCACGGCAAGCATCGTGTACGACGCTGCGACGAGCGCCAGCTATCACCTCATCAACCTTGAAGCCGCGATCAAGGCGCTGATGCCAGCGGACGACTATGGTTCGACGATCGCAACGGCATACTCGCTGGGCACTTTGGCCGATAACATGTCGTTGTCAGGTATCATCGGCACAATGAGTGATGCCGACTACTTTACGTTCACAGCGGCCCAGACTGGCCGCGCGACGTTCTCCTTCGACACGACTCACGAGTTGAAGCTTGACGCCCTTCTTGTCGCAGGATCCAGCTCGTTTACTGACGACGTGCTGACGATCGATATCATCGCAGGCAAGACATACACGTTTTCGCTCAGTACGACGGGCGGCATTGGTCACTATTCAGCCAGCATCGAATTGACGACGACAAACGGCGGGGGCGCTCAATCCGGCAGTGGGAACTCCGCGGGTGAAGGTGAATCGCAAGTCGATCCTATTGCTAAAGCAGCCTACGATCTCGATCAAGCCAAGGGATTAAAGTTTGCTGGCAAAGATTATCTAAATTGGGGTGGGACCAACGAGAAGTGGTTGCAAGGAAATGACGGCTGGTATTTTGTGCGGCCCAATGGTCAGGTCTATAAGTGGGCGGGCTCGGGGAAGGCCACCGGAACGCTGGTCGCAACCTTGGACGCGAGCTACTACAACGACCTGAGCAAGCTCTACGATGCCAAGGCACCGGTCTCGTCCGGCGGGGACACGAACAGCGGTGGTAAGAATGCCAGCACGGGTGACCAGACGACGAGCGGGGGCACTGGCGGCGAAAGTGGATCGGCAAAAGATACGAACAGCGGCGCCAACGACTCGAACTCCGGTGCGGAGTCAACCTTGGCAGCACGAGCTCGCGAGTTGGACTCGCAATATGGCTTCAAGACAGACGGCAAATACTACGAGAATTGGGCGGGTCAGGGCGAGAAATGGTTCAAGAGCGACAAGCTTGGCTGGGTGTTCATCACGCCAGACGGGTCACTCTACGACTGGAATGGCAATCTAACCAGCGCTATCAACAGCCCGAAAATTGCACAACTCGACGCCAGCTTCCACAAAGATCCGAAGTTACTTACCGATCCACCTGCCGACAGCGGTTCAAGTTCTGGAGACCAAGGCAAATCGACGGGTGGCACGAATGGAGGCACTGGAGATAATTCGACAGACACCGGCCAAGGAGAAAACAGTTCAGGCAATGGCTCAGCGTCTGGCAATACGCTGGCGAAGAAAGCCTATGAACTCGACCAGCAACTCGGCCTCCGTTCAACCGGTAACTACTATACAAACTGGGCAAAGCTCGGCGAGAAGTGGATGACATCGGCCAGCGGACAATGGTACTTCATCAAACCTGACGGCAGCCTCTACCGTTGGAACGGCAGCCAAGCCAACGCAGCGTCAAGCGCGCTGGTCGCCAAACTCGATGCCAGCTTTCACGCCACACCCAGCAAGCTGCATGATGCGCCGAGTGTGAATAGCACCTCGACCGTTCAGGAGGCCTACTACGTCGACTTGCAATACGCAACGACAATCATCGATACGCAATGGGCCACCACCGGGTCGCTTCCGACACGGCAATCTGTATTTGATCATGCGGCATCGGCCCGCGCTCAGGTATTCGAATCGCGTGCAACCATTCGTGAATCCCTGGCGGCGTGCGCAAGTGCTACAAGTCGACTATCATTCTTTGCCGCTTACGAGCAAGAAGCGTCGTACCCGTATACAGACGGGATCGGTGCCGCAACGCGTCTATCGAGTGCAGATGCTACGTTAGCGGTCGACCATGTCTACGAAGGACTAAGGTCGGAAGACTTGAGGGTGGAACAAGAAGAAGGCGATGAAACGCCTTGAACAAGTCGTCAGGCAGCGCGTCGGGTCTGTACTAATTCGTCGGATGCCGCAGTTGGAAGTGTGTGAACGCGGGCAGATTGATCTTCGTTTCGCACCTCCTCGATATCCGGAAGGTAGCGACAGAAAGCCTCGAACACTTGGACAAGTTGATCCAGGCCTTCCCGTGTTTCTCCCGGACGTTTAAATCCCGCTGCGGCGAAGGAAGCGCATAAACCGTCCTCGCGCACGATCGTATACTGGAACTGCCAGTCTCTGGTCAGTCCACTCGATGGATGGCTGGCTTGCCATTTACGAAACAAGATGTCGTCGTTGTCACTCTCGGTCGTACACCTCAAGTCCAAAGACGAGCCGCCGACGCTTTCTAGTTTTGATACGACCGTGTCCCAGAGTGCATCGATCGAGAGCGATTCCGAGTGTTCGAGGTGAACGACCATTCGCCGCACTTTCAAGTCGCGCGCTGCTTCCGAAATTGTCGAATGAAATATCTCGAAGTGCCGAAAGACCAGCATCATTTCGTGGAAGCCAAAAATGCGACCAGCGATAATCAGAGCGAGAACACCGGCGCACATCACCACTGCGACTAAATCTTGTCGATACACACTCGCCAACAGACAGGCTCCCGCCATGGTCGAGCAGATACCAACAATTGCTAGCAGAGTTTGAAGTTTCGTTAGTCCGCGGTCTTGGAGCCGGTGATGGATGTGGCCACGGTCCGCTTCACCAATACCCCGACCTGTGAGCTTGCGGCGAAGGATCGCCATCGAAGTATCGAAAATCGGAACACTAAGTAGGGCTAGGGGAAACACGAGCATAAATCCTGCAGTTGTTTTATTGGAAGACTCGATCGCGACCGCGCCAACCATAAAGCCGATTGTCAGGCTGCCAGCGTCCCCGAGAAAGATCTTGGCGGGTGGCCAATTGTGAATCAGAAACCCGGCAATGCTACCCGCGAAGGTCAGCGCGACAAGCGAGACGATCGGCGGTCGGCCGCCAAAGGACACAATTGCCAATGTGCTGATGGCGATGAATCCCACACTGGATGCGAGACCATCGAGCCCATCGACGAGATTGACCACGTTAGCGCAAGACACCAGCCAGAAGACCGAAAAAATCAGCGCCCACGGCCCGAGCGTAAAATGGAACCCGGCTACGCTTACGGTCTCTACTTGCGGTCCCCAGATTGCAAACGGAAGACTCGCAAGAATCTGGAGCAGGAACTTATCGCGAGCACGCAACGGTCGTTTGTCGTCCCATAGCCCCAAAAGACAGAATAGGCCTCCGGACGCGACCAACAGTGCGAGATCAATTGAGGTGTCTTGCCGCCACTCCGGCACAAGGAACATCAATACTGCCGCGAGGGTAACGCTGAAGGCTCCGTAGACTGCCACTCCTCCCAGAAGCGGTGTTGCCTTGCCATGTCGTTTGCGACCGCCATCCGGTCGATCGACGTACCCCAAATATGGCGCTACCGTCCGAGCGATCCACGTCAGGGCATAAGCTGATGCGGTCGCGCATAGGAACGCGATCAACAAGGATGGAAAAACCATAAGAGCTACTTGTAACCGGAAATGCGGTTGCGAGACTTCGCGATTCGATACAGAGAAGAACTGCGACTCTTGTGAGTCGTCGTGCGGCGGACATATAGGTGGGGCAGATTCTCCTGTCAACATCGACTTGCTTTCGCCGATTGGATGCTAGCGTTGCAAAATTCTGGGATTGTTTCCGCAGAGTCCTCGGGGTATTAATTTCCACCTGAGTGATCACCGATTCGACGATCGTCACCGGTATATGACCTGTGGTGACCCTCATGCACGGAGTGCATGAGTTACTTGGTGCGAGTGAATTGCCACGGAAGGCACAATGAACGCAACCAGACCTCTGCTTGTGCTCGGCACACGCCCGGAAGCCATCAAAATGGCCCCGGTCATCCAAGAGTGCCATCGCCGCGCTGATGTTGACCCGATCGTTTGTTTCACTGGACAGCACCGTGAGATGGTCGCGCAGGTTGCCGACTACTTTGGCATCAAGCCTGATCTAGACCTCGACTTAATGCTCCCCAATCAGACGTTAGCCGGATTAACCGCTCGGTGCATCGAGCGTTTAGATCGCGCCGTTCGCGACTGCGCGCCCGACTGCATTGTCGCACAGGGCGACACCACGACCGTGATGGTTGCGTCAATGACGGCCTTCTACCACCGACTTCCCTTTGTTCACGTCGAGGCAGGGCTTCGTACGGGTGACATGTATTCGCCTTGGCCCGAGGAATTCAATCGTCGCGTTGCGGGTTTGACCGCTAGCTTGCACTGTGCACCGACGCGGGGGGCCGCCAAAAACTTACTAGATGAAGGCGTGACGCGTCACCAAGTGCATGTGACCGGCAACACCGTGATCGATGCCTTACTGTGGACGATTGATCGCGAACGCGCTTCAGGTAATCGCTGGGTTGGCAAATACTCGATGCTGGCTCGTCCACGAATGGTGCTGATTACCGGCCATCGTCGCGAAAACTTCGGCGGTGGATTTGCTCAGATTTGTGAAGCGATCGTGTCTCTGGCCAAGGTGTTTGCCGATGTCGATTTCGTATATCCAGTACACCTCAATCCAAACGTACAAAAGCCGGTCCAGGACGCACTGGGGGCGATCGCAAATGTTCATCTCATGCCGCCGGCCTCGTATCCCGAGTTTGTGTGGTTAATGGACCGATCGTATTTGATCCTGACGGATTCGGGTGGAGTTCAGGAAGAAGCGCCTTCGTTGAAAAAGCCTGTTCTTGTCATGAGAGACACGACCGAGCGTCCCGAAGCGATCGACGCGGGTGGTGTCGAACTCGTGGGCGCTTCCTGCAGTAACATCGTGCGATCTGTGTCGAGCCTATTGAAAGACAAATCGGAGTACGCCCGACGTCAGATCGAAACAAATCCATATGGTGATGGCGATGCGGCCAACCGGATTATGGAACTCGTCGTTCAACGCAGTTGGGAGTCTCGTTCCGCCGTCCGAATTGCCGCCTAGTCGCCCTCACACCGCGCGTGAAGAGCCAACTCGACAAATCATTTAACACATTTTACGAAGCTACGGTACGCAATCCCTCAATCCCAGATGCCCCGTTCATGCCAAATCTGAATTCTGAAATCTCCACTCCCAAATCCATCTGCATTATGGGACTGGGCTATATTGGCCTTCCTACAGCCGCGATCCTGGCTCGAAAGGGCTATGACGTGCATGGCGTTGACGTGCGAGTCGAAGTCGTCGAGAAGATCAATCGTGGAGAGATTCACATTCACGAGCCAGGTCTGGGCGAACTCGTCGAAGAGGTCGTACGAGCCGGCAAGCTTCAGGCATCGACAACACCCCGAGAGGCCGATGTCTTTTTCATCTGCGTCCCGACTCCCTTCAATGCGGACAAATCACCGGACTTGTCATACGTCCGAGCGGCATCCGAAGCCGTTCGTCCATACGTTCGTCAGGGAAATCTTGTCATCCTAGAGTCGACTAGCCCACCTAAGACAACTCAGGAAACGGTTGTCCCGCTTGCAATTCCCGAACACCTTCAAGTAGGGAAGGATGTTTTCGTTGCCTATTGCCCTGAACGCGTGCTGCCAGGACGGATTCTGATCGAAGCGGTAGAGAATGACCGAATTGTCGGCGGCGTTACACCGGCTTGTACTCAACTTGTGCAGAAGTTCTACGAAACATTCGTAACGGGTGCAGTATTGCCAACCACTGCGGTGGCTGCCGAGATCACAAAATTGGCGGAAAACGCTTTTCGAGACGTCAACATCGCCTACGCGAACGAGCTGTCGATGCTTGCTGACGACCTCGGTGCTGATCCCTTCGAAGTCATCGAGCTTGCCAACCGGCATCCGCGCGTCAACATCCTTCGGCCTGGACCAGGTGTGGGTGGCCATTGCATCAGTGTTGATCCGTGGTTCCTCGCGCATGCGGCGCCAAATCACTCTTCGTTGATCAAGACGGCGCGGATGGTGAACGACTCAAAACCGCAATTCGTCGTCGACAAAGTTCTAAAGCTCGCGCGAGAGATCGAATCACCCGTCATCGGCTGTCTCGGATTGGCCTACAAACCCGATGTAGACGACTTCCGGGAAAGTCCCAGTTTGGAGATTGTCATCCAGTTGCAGAAAGCCTGTGTCGGAGAGGTTTTGGCTTGTGATCCGTATGCCGGGCCGATGCACTGTTCCGGCGTCACATTGGTCTCGCTGGAAGAACTCTTGCGCCAGAGTGATATCGTTTTGCTGCTCACCGATCACAAGCCATTTTGCGAGTTACCCGTAAATTTGCTGCAGGGGAAGCAAGTCATCGATACTCGCGGTGTTTGGAAGGAAGAACCAAGAGTAGTGCTTCATGGGGAAAACTCGCGAGAAAGTAACAGGGCGTGGCCGCCAGCCGCCTAGAAGCACTTGCGATCCGATTTAATGACTAAGTTTATGCTCAGACCATGCAAAAGGATTATCAATGTCACGCGTCGCCTTAATCACTGGAATTACTGGTCAGGACGGCAGCTATCTTGCAGAGTTGTTGCTGGACAAGGGGTACCACGTTCATGGCCTGATCCGTCGTTCATCGAGTTTCAATACGGCTCGAATTGAGCATCTCATGGAGTCTCATGGACGAGAAAACAGTCGTCTGACACTTCACCATGGGGACATCTTAGACACAAACAGCCTTCGAAGAATTCTCGACGATGTTGCGCCTAACGAGATTTACAACCTCGCTGCTCAGTCTCATGTACGAGTTAGCTTTGATATGCCTGTCGAGACGGTCGACATTGTTGGGCTTAGCGTGGTGCGGCTACTTGAGACGCTCCGCCAGTCGATGAAGTATACACGACAGGACATTCGTTTTTATCAGGCATCGAGCAGTGAAATGTATGGTAAAGTTATCGAGGTGCCCCAGACGGAAACAACGCCTTTCTATCCGAGAAGCCCGTATGGTGCCGCAAAAGTGTGTGCTTATTGGGCTACGGTGAACTACCGAGAGTCCTACGGGATTCACGCGAGTAACGGAATTCTGTTCAATCACGAGTCGCCCCGGCGCGGAGAAACCTTTGTTACAAGGAAAATTACTCGTGCTGTTGGTCGCATTAAGCACGGGTTACAAGACAAGCTCTATCTTGGAAACCTCGACGCTAAACGCGATTGGGGATTCGCAGGGGATTACGTCGAAGCCATGTGGCTAATGCTGCAACAAGACACCCCGGATGATTACGTGATTGCGACAGGAACAACACAGTCGGTACGAGAATTCTTGGAAACCGCCTTTGGATATGCTGGCCTTGATTATACGGACTTTGTCGAAGTCGATCCTCGCTATTATCGTCCGACAGAAGTGGATTTGCTACTAGGCGATCCAAGCAAGGCAAATCTTCAGCTTGGCTGGACGCCACGGGTGAGCTTTGAGCAATTGGCTCACATGATGGTGGAAGCCGACTTGGAGTTGGCTGAACGTGAGAAAACATTGCGCGACGCGGGTCATAAACAAACGCGAATCGCGGCTTAGCATGTATTCGAGGATGATTCATAGAAAATGGCGGAAAGTTCCGCTCACTTTCAGCTAGGAGGGTACGGATGATCGATTGGGTGAGGCAAAAGGTTGTAGTAACCGGTGGCGCTGGGTTCTTGGGACGGGTTGTGTGCGACAAACTGCGGGAGCGAGGCTGCACTAATATCGGAGTGCCCCGCAGTTGTGATTACGACCTTACGACTGAAAATGCGGTCCGACGTATGTACGATGACTTTGAGCCGGACCTAGTGATCCACCTTGCAGCCGAAGTGGGTGGGATCGGGGCCAATCGCGATAATCCGGGCAGATTCTTTTTTGCGAACATGGCGATGGGGTTGCACCTGATTGAAGAAGCACGTCGCCGCAGGATCCGGAAGTTTGTGCAAGCTGGCACCGTGTGCGCTTATCCGAAACATACGCCTGTGCCGTTCCGAGAGGAGTCGCTTTGGGATGGCTACCCTGAGGAAACTAACGCTCCCTACGGAGTTGCTAAAAAGTCGCTCTTCGTGATGTTAGACGCCTACTATAGACAGTACGGACTCAGGAGTGCCGTAGCGTTACCAGTGAATCTCTATGGTCCACACGATAACTTTGATCTGAACAGTTCACACGTCATTCCTGCGTTGATTCGAAAATGCGTCACAGCCGTCAAGACGCGTGAGAAGTCGATTACGTGCTGGGGAACAGGAAACGCGTCTCGCGAGTTTTTGTATGTGGACGACGCCGCCGAAGCTTTGGTTTGCGCGGCAGAAACGCTGGATAGACCAGTGCCGGTCAATTTGGGGTCAGGTCACGAGATCACGATCCGGAAGCTGACGGAGATGATTGCCGAGTTGACCGGATTTCGAGGTGATTTGATCTGGGACGCCTCCAAACCGGATGGCCAACCCAGGCGTTGCCTGGATACCAGCCGAGGAGAAGAACTGCTCAGTTGGCGCGCATCGACGAGTCTTGAAGTAGGCTTGCGCCGAACGATCGAATGGTACCGCGCGCAGTCGATGCTTTCTGCAGCGTGAATTACCTTCCGTAAACGTCGAGATGTCGTTGCCCGTGAACGGGGTTGCAAGTGATTGACGATCGGCAGTCGGCGTCCGCGCACTGCACCGAAACGCTATTGATTCAAATAGAACGGTTAAGTTACTATCCCACCCCGATACGCCGACAGTTGTTCCTTTGCTGGGTGGCGTCGACGGAAAAATCTGCGGTATTTCGATGAGAGGAACTCAAAATATGAAAGCCGTCATTCTGGCAGGTGGATTTGGAACTCGACTCAGCGAAGAGACTCAGCTTAAGCCCAAGCCAATGGTTGAAATTGGTGGAAAGCCGATTCTCTGGCATATCCTGAAATCTTACAGCCACCACGGAATCAACGACTTCGTCATCTGCCTCGGCTACAAGGGCTATCTGATTAAGGAGTATTTCTCAAACTACTTGCTTCATTCATCCGACGTCACCATGGATCTGGCGAACAACAGCATTTCGGTTCATCAGAACAGTGCGGAGCCGTGGCGCATCACCTTGGTCGATACGGGCGAGGATACAATGACCGGCGGGCGAGTCAAACGAATTTCGCCATACATTAAGAATGAAACATTTCTTCTGACGTACGGTGATGGCGTCGGAGACATCGACATAGCCGGATTGATCAGCTTCCATCGAAAACATGGAAAAATGGCAACCGTGACTGCGGTGCAACCTGCCGGGCGATTCGGTCGATTGGAGATTGGGGATAAGGGTAAGATCCTTCGGTTTGATGAAAAGCCACAAGGTGACGGCAATTGGATTAACGGAGGCTTTTTCGTGCTTGAGCCAAGCGTCTTTGAGTACATCGAGGGCGATCAAACGGTGTGGGAGAAAGAGCCCCTAGGAAGGCTCGCTCGAGATGGTCAACTTCAAGCCTTTAGGCATTCCGGGTTTTGGTTGCCGATGGACACGCTGCGAGACAAACAACAACTCGAGTCACTCTGGAATGGCGGCAGGGCGCCCTGGAGAGTCTGGAGTGACCCTGTGACAACCGATCAGCATTTTGCGCTCCGAGCTGCCTGACTCAATCGAATGGAAATCCGACAAACAATGTTTCATAACACGTACCATGGGCGTCGCGTTCTGGTTACCGGTGACACGGGTTTCAAAGGCTCTTGGCTTTGTTATTGGCTGTCGCGGCTGGGCGCGGAAGTTCATGGTCTTGGCTTGCCACCGATCTCGACTCCAAATCTATTTACTGTGCTGCGATTGATGCAACAAGTCAGGCACAGTACGGTGGATATTCGCGATGCGGCGACTCTGACGCAACACATCAAGAAGATTTCGCCAGAAGTTGTCTTTCACTTGGCCGCGCAGCCGTTGGTCCGCCAGTCCTACTTGGATCCGAAGACGACTTTTGACACCAACATTGGCGGCGTCGTCAATCTACTAGAGGCGGTTCGTGCGACACCATCAGTTCGAGCGTGCGTTGTCGTCACGACAGACAAGTGTTACGAGAATCGTGAATGGGTGTGGGGCTATCGCGAAACTGACGCACTCGGTGGCCACGATCCGTATAGCGCCAGTAAAGGCGCCGCAGAGCTAGTGGCTGCAAGTTATCGACGTTCCTTTTTTCAGGACAGTGAAGTTCGACTTGCGACTGCCCGAGCTGGCAACGTGATCGGGGGAGGTGACTGGGGCGCAGATCGGATTGTGACCGACTTTGTCACCAACATTGTGTCCGGCCATCCCCTGACGCTTCGTTACCCGAATGCGGTGAGACCCTGGCAGCACGTCTGCGAACCGTTATCAGGCTACCTATTGCTTGCTACAAGGCTTCTGCAGAGCGATGGCGCGTGTTTTGCCGAAGCCTGGAACTATGGGCCTGCGGCTACTTCTGTAACCACGGTACGTTCACTTGCTGACATGTTAGTGCGAGAGTGGGGACACGGGACTGTCGTTGCATGTGATTGTGAGCAACCTCACGAGGCCGGGCTTCTTCAGCTCGATTGCTCTAAAGCAAATATGCAGTTGAATTGGCGTACCGTCTGGGACGTCGCAGCTACCGTTCACCACACCGTGTCCTGGTACAAAGCGTTTCATGATGGGAGCAATATGACCACGATTACGGACCAGCAACTGATGCAATATCAAGAAGACGCCGAGGGTGCAGGACTGCCCTGGGCCACTTACGAAGCAGCACTATCTGCGGTGGCGTAACATTTGGCGAGTATGCCTCCTGCACCAAGTACGGAATCTGAATGAGTGACCTGCAATGCATTGCGCCCGGATATCCCGTTCATAGCGTAACGCCGCCTGACGGGAAGGCTTGGCGGAGGAGGCATGAGTCTATTGGAGTTCACAGGGGATTCGATTGGTGTGCATAGGCTCAATGAGATCAGCTACCCGCCTGTTAGGAAAAACTGTATGACACCAATTCGGTCAGCACTCGTCACGGGAGCAACAGGATTCATTGGCTCTGCTCTCGTCCGTAAGCTCGTCTCACAGGGCGTTCAAACTTGCGCGTTGGTGCGTAACCTCAACGGAGCGATTCAAGAGTCCTTGTATGGCGCGGAAGTGATTGCCAGCCGAACAACCGACGTAAAAGACTTGAAGTCGTGTTTGGATGGCCGGACTTACGAAGTCGCCTTTCATCTCGCAGCTGCCGGTGTAAGTCGGGGAATCCAATCACCAGAGTCAATCATCTCCGGCAACGTCAGCTTTACCACCAACCTGCTTCTCGTGACAAAGGAGTGGAACCTAAAACGCTTCGTTTATACTGGAAGCGCATTTGAGTACGGCGACACAGGGCGGCAGCAGCCCATCGACGAATCTACACCGCTACGTCCTCGCTCCCTTTACGCAGCGGCAAAGGCAGCAGCGTCGCAATGTGGTGAAATTCTCGCGAAAGAGTTGCAGATCCCATTCGCTAACCTCCGTATGTTCGGCGTTTATGGAGTCGGTGAGTCATCACAGCGGCTCATCCCGTACTTAATACAATGCCTGTCACAAAACTCGTTCGCTAACCTCTCGCACGGTAAACAGATCCGAGACATGCTATACATCGACGACGTAGTCGCCGCAATTATCGCTACAGGCGAATGCGACAGGCTTCCCGTCTCGGGCGTCTATAATGTCTGTTCAAGCGTCCCCGTTAACATCCGCGAGATTGCTGGAGAAGTTGTAAAGAAGATTCAAAGTTCAGAGCGACTGCTCAAGTGGGGAGCCAACACGGCCCCAGACGTCGAAGCTCGTTACATTGTCGGCGCGAACACGAAAATCACTACGCTTACTGATTGGAGACCTTCGATTAGCCTTACGGCGGGCATCGAGCGGATGGTTTCTTTCTACACTCCTGCGAGACAGCACACCGCTTGATTGCACTTGAGTTTAGCCGCGACATTCAACCTTCTACCCCAATCGGAAAATTACCGAGACGATGACAAAAAAGATCCATACGATCCCTCGGAACCATGTTTCCGATGCACGCGGTTGGTTGCTTAAGGTTATCAGCGGGGACGAAGAGAACTTGACAGCCTCGCAGGGTGAGGTCTACGTCGTGTTTGCGGAACCGGGTGCCACGCGTGGCAATCATTTTCATCGACTCGCGGATGAGTGGTTTACCGTCATACAAGGCAAATGCAACGTCTCGCTATACGACATTGAGGAAAACCAATACTTGGAAATGTTGCTGTCTGCGGATGAGCCGCAGACTTTGTATGTTCCCGCTGGTGTTGCACACGCGTTTCGAGCACCGTCTGACAGTCCGGAGGGATTCACTCTCGTCGCGTATTCGAGTCGCCAGTACGATAGTTCCGACACCATAGCCAGGACCCTGATTAGCTCATAACGAGTACCCAACTGATGAAAGAATATCCGGCAACTACTATCGAGTGCGGTACGCAAACTCCACAGGCGGAGTTGGCACATGACGTAGACCTAAGGCACTATGCGTATCAGAGTCAGCGACTCGAGAGCCGCGACATCTCAACCCTAGAAGCCAGCTTTAGACAGCAAGCTCGCTGGTATTCACACTTCCTGCGCAACCTTATGCCACAAGACTTGGACGCTCCCATTCTAGACGCGCCGTGCGGGCACGGTAATTTTCTCTACTTCCTTCGCGCGATGAAATTTCGAAATGTTGAAGGCTTTGATATCGATCCTGGACGCGTGAAGCTCGCTCGAAGACTTGGACTGCCAGCAAACCTTGGCGACGTCACGGAAGTGTTGCGGAATCGCAGCGGCTTGGCCGTAATCACGATGCTTGACTTCCTCGAACACGTCGATCGAAGCGAAGTGCCAGGCCTATTGAGTTCGGCGTTTAGCGCGTTGGCAAACAATGGGATTCTGATAGTTCGGCTACCGTTCACCGATTGCTTGCTCGGTAGCTACGATCTCGGCAATGATTTCACGCACAAATGGGCGGCAAATTCTGGCGTAACAAAGTTGCTATTCGAGGATGCGGGCTTCACGAGCGTAGTTGTCCGGGATGAACGACCCGTTTTATACAAATGGTCCAACTATGTGCGGTCCGCCGCCTTTCTGATGACAAAAACTATGACAAACCTCTATCTCCAGGCCCTAGGTCTCCCGGCGCTGTCGATTTGGTCGCGATCCGGATTTGTCATTGGCCGAAAACCGATTTCTACTGCCTCAGCAGATTAGGCCGACGAGTTCCGATTAATGAAAAATGAGCATGTTTTCGTAGTTGCAGACGAATTCTGCACAACCGCCTCGGGTGGACGTGTCGCACAGTGCGTTGTTAGACACCTTCTTGAAAGCGGTGCGTACGTGACGGTCATTTCACCTGTCGTCCGTGACGATGCGCCGGATTATGCCGACCATTGTCGCTTGACAATTATGCGTCAGCCGCAGTGTGCGATTCCTGCGCTCCAGCATCTTGTATCGTTCGAACCGGTAAATGAGTTTGAGAAACTGCTCGCCGAGCATCGGCCAAGCGTCGTTCACTTCTGTTCACTTGGCTACCATGTTTCGCGGCTGCTCTTGCAGACAGCGAAGCGCTATGGGGCGCGAATAGTGACTCAATACTTTGTTCATTCCGCTGAATGTGCACGACAGATGAATTGCCTTACTGCGGGTGCATGCAATCGGTGTAGTGGAGGAAATTTCTATAACGCAATTCGGTACGGATGCGGACCTTGGAAGACGCGAGCCGTTCAAGCCGTCTCCCGATACCTTCATTGGAAACTCGACGTTCCGCTAATAGACGCCGCACTTTCCACTTGCTCTGAGATGGATAAATGGCTTGAAGGGATGGGCGTGAAAAATATCGTCCGTTGCCCGTTACCCTACGCTCACCCTACTTCGGCTTCGGAGGAGGTTGAAGAAGGTGACTATTTTTTGTTCTCTGGGCAATTTCGTCCGGAAAAAGGTTCGCGAGTTCTGGAACGTGTCATTCAAGAAGCGAGAGACATTAAGTTGGTTATACTTCCGCTCGTGCCAGCCCATCGCAAGACGGAATACGATGGTTTTGTGAATCGAGTGCGACCGTTTATTGGTAAGAACATTGTCATCGATGAAAGAGTGCGTTGGAACACAGGTGGCGACAAGATCGCTCGCAATTGCCGAGCCGTTCTGTTGCCTTCGGTCTGGCCCACCTCAACCGAGTATACGTTACTCGAAGCATTGTCGATGAGCAAGCCGATCGTTGCTTTTAATGTCGGCGTTCACAAAGACGTGCTCGTCCACGAATCCAACGCGATGGTATACGAAATCGGTGATTTTAACGGATACCTCGAGGGCATTCATCGAGTGCAGAACGATGCCCTTCTTCGCAACAAGCTGAGCGAAGGAGCACGAAACCTCTTCCAATTCATGACCGATCGTCGTCGCGTGTTCGATGCGCTGAAGCAGGCGTATGGATTCGAGGAGTCATCCACGTGCAGAAAAAGTGCCTGAGAGTCAAAACGAATGAACAAGCGTCTCGCGGCGTTCGCAAATCTTGTGCACGGCATAACGACTCTGGGAATCAGCATTGTCGTCGGTCTTGTTATGGTCCCCATTTACCTGCGTTTCTTTAATGCCGGGGTGTACGGGGCATGGTTGGCGTCTGGCGGCCTCATCGCAATGCTGGCGCTGGTCGAATCAGGACTGAGTACCGTCGTAACACAGCGGCTCGCTGCGGCCATCGCTGATAATAACTCCTCTGAATTCGCCGAGGTCGCGGGAACTGGAATCTTTATGGCGGCGCTATTGGGCATTGGCGTCTTCATTGTTGGTAGCGGCTTGGCGTTCGCTATCAGCTCCATGTTTGGTGTGGCATCGTTAGAGAAAGCCGCGTTGACAAACGCAATCATGTTGTCATCACTGGCAAACGGGACGATGATCGTTTCGTACACAATTGGTGCGGTTCCGCAGGCATGGCAAAAGACGACATTTCCCTGTGTCGTTGGCATCGTCGCCCAGGCATCGTGCCCCGTGGCAATCATTGTCGGCCTAGCCAACGAGTGGGGTGTTGCAGCTTTGGCGTTTGGCCCATTGGCCGTAGCGCTGACGTACTTAGTTGGCAATGGTTTTTATGTTGCTGCCAATTGGAAGAGAGTGGGGGTCCCTAGGCCTTTCGTGTCTCGAAAAGCTCAAAGCGAACTTTGGAGATCTTCGTATAAGCTTCTTGGCGCCAAGGCGGCTGGATCAATTTGCTCCCGGTTGGAAGCACCGGCCGCGGCCATTGCGGTATCCAACGAAGCCGCAACGGTCCTCGTGCTCACCGGTCGCTTCCTAAACCTCGTTCCGATGTTGGTTGAACGCGTCGCAAGTGCAACTTTTGCTGGCCTGGCTCATTTTACCAACCGTACGACTGAAGAACGCCTGCGGGTCTTTCGAGAGTTGCTGACAGTGATTAACGCGTTTACGGGCATTGGTTTGGGAATTGCGTTCGCCTTCACCGGACCAGTTTTAAGACTCTGGGTTGGAGAAAACCTGTACGCGGGACACGGGTTGGCAATGCTTATCCTGATTTGTTGCCTCTTCATGACCCGCATGACTTCGCTTTCCAATATCTTGCTCTCGAACGGGTTCACAAGCGACTCGGCGCAATGGATGACAGCATATTCGATCCTTCGTGTTGCTTGTTTGGTTGTGCTATCGGGAGTTTTTGGACTAGCCGGCATCGCCGGCGCGGGTGCGTTGGCCGCCGGAATCACGATGTTTGGTGTCGCCCATGCCGTGCAGCAACGATTGGGGATGCCGATGTCTGAAGCTTTTAAGACCGGCAGCCGGAGCACAATCGTTTGTGTACTTCTAGGAACTGGCTGGGCGCTCTTTGGCCCGCAAGCCGAATCTTGGATCGGGTTGTCGTTCCAAATTGGCGCCGCAGGATCATTACTATTTGTCGTAACGCTCGTCTTGGATGCGGAGTGGAACATTGCGTTTCGCCAGAATATCCGTGTGCTAGGCAATCGGTTCGCGAGGGTCACAACATGACAAATAGTTTCTCGAACAATCCTCAGTTTGATCATCATCGATTGAGCGCGCTCGGCTCGATCAGGCCTGGTATCCAGGAAGGACCGAGGTTGAAGCAGGGGCGATTACTCGCCCCATTGTTGCTTTCCCATAGCGTCGTGTTGTGTGTCATGTGGCTGTTCGGCGGGGATGGGACGCCGATTGAGAGCTTTTTCGTTACGGTGTTCGCAAGTGTGATAGGCATCGGTGTTCTCTATCACATTGACCTAAGAGACCGACTGCTTGCTGGGGCAGGCATCATTCTCGTCACAGCATTCGTCGCGCGAATTGCGGTTGGCATATCTCATTTTTTGTTGGTGATTGATCCAGACTACTTCCTCCACCCAACGGAGTTCAATTACCTTTGGGATTACGAGTGGCTGCACGAAAGCATGAGGTATTTGAGTATCCACTGGCGCGAAGAAAGTTTTCTTGCCGGGTTGCCGGAAAACTTCCGCACGGAAAACAAGAACGCGTACTTAATCGCATATATGGCATTGCTTTACCATTTTACTGGCACTTATCCAATCAATATGGCAGTGTGGAACACACTTCACACGCTGTACTCGGCGGTCATTGTCTCAGATTTGGCAGTTATGTGTGGTGCGACTCGAAAGCAGGCAGTGCTTGCCTTAGGCCTAGTGGCGTTCGAGCCGTTCGGATTCATTTCCACGATCATGTGGCGAGATAGTTTCGGACAGACCGCAGTTGTCCTAGGTCTCTACCTCGTCATGATTTATCGAAACAATATCTGGTCGCTGGTAATCGTTTTACCGATCGCAGCCTTTCTTGGGTATTGTCATCGAACTCCTTACCTCATCGCCATGCTGCTGACGAGCGCCTTTTGTTACTTCTCGAATCGCTACAAATCGTCAGCTTTCGTTCTTCTTAAAATTTCGGCTGGGATCGTCTTGGCGTATGTCGTGTTGTCCGGGCCGTTCAACTCAATTTTTAGCGCAGCGTTTGGCCGCTACCTTGGAAGGAACTATACGACTTTCTCGCTGGTGGACCTTCCGATTCGTTTCATCAGAGGAGTTATGGGGCCTTGGCCGTGGTACCAAGTGTTCGATGTCGCGCATCCCGAATACATGGTGCCCGACTTCTTTCAGCATGTTTTCAACGTCGCCATTTATTGCAGCATCGCGATGTATCTATGGGACGCTGGAAAACGGTCCGTAATCAGCCCACCGTTGTTTTTGGGGGTTCTCTTGTTTCTTGCAGGGATTCAGGCATCGGCGATTCACTCGCCCTACGTTTCCGTCGGAACTGTGTTACTCGTTCCGACAGTGTGTCAAGTTCGCGGGGTACCCTTGCAGCAATTGATTATCGGAGTTCTTGTCATTTTTCTACTCGGCAACGCTGCATATTGGATGCTGGGACTCACAAATTCCGGAATCGGTGGCTTCGGCTAGCAAAGGAGGCAAACATGAGAATCGTGGCTTACCAAACGTCGAAGACATTTGGTAAGCCTAATGTTTGTCTTCTATCGCTAATCCACGTTGACACCGCGCTAGTGGTGGTGGTACCTTCCGCGGCCCCGTCGGAACCAATGCTAGTGCTGAACAAACTGGCTGACGATTTTCGCGACACATGAGCCGAGCTTGGTCAATTAGATGAACTCAGAAGCCGTCTACAGCCCGTCAAATTCTCAGAGATACACCTCTGAACCAAATCGCATTTTGCATGTCGTCCACTCACTGCGCCGAGGCGGCGCGGAACGAGTTGTCCTGGAACTGTCGCGAGGGTATTGCGAAGCCGGTAGAGGTGTCGGGATATGTTCACTTGTGGAGAACAACGAATACACGGATGAGTGTTTGGAGGGGGTTTTCACCGAGTCGATAACAAGTCGGAGCAAGTTTAAATGGCCACGAAGCATTTGGCCGATGGCGCAGCAACTTAGGAGAGTGTTCGAAACATTTAAGCCGGATGTGCTTCAAATTCACAATGCCACGGCGAGCATCGTAACGGCTGTCTCAGGAACAACGATCCCAGCCGTGCATGTGATTCACGGCTATGGCGATCTGACTCGGTCGGGCACGAAGGCAATGCTGCGAAGGAAAATAGAATGTTGGGCTTTCAATCGTTTAGGCAAACGGGCAATCACGGTATCGGAACCACTGCGTGATGCAGCAGCGAATCATTTCCGCTGCTCATCTTCACGATTTCAATCTATTGAAAATGGCATCGACATTTCAGCGTTCCCATTTCAATCACGACGGTGTTCTGAAGCACCGTCGATTTGCGTCGTCGGCACGTTGGCGCAAGTCAAACGAGTCGATCTTTCGCTTGAAGCGTTTGCGGCTTTGAGAGAGCGTTTTCCGCGAGCCAGCCTTAGGATTGTCGGTGATGGACCATTGCGCGGTTACCTCGAATCGTACGCCCAAGATTTAGGTGTGTTTGACTGCGCTGAATTTCTCGGAAGACGAACCAATGTTGCTGAAATCATGCGCGAGTGCGACATATTCTGGCAACTGAGCGAAAGCGAAGGGCTGCCGCTAGCCGTCTTGGAGGCGATGTCGAGTGGTCTTCCTGTCGTTGGTTTTAATGTGCGTGGGGTACGGGACGTTGTTGTCGACGGTCGTACTGGTTTTCTCGCACCGTTTGGCGATGTAGCAAGCGTGGCGGCAGCTACACAAACGCTCGTCGAAGATGACCGGCGTAATGATGAGATAACCAAAATCGCTCGGCACGTTGTCGAGACGAAATATGACCGAATCCGCATGGTGCAGCAGCATCTGGAAATTCTGTCTTTGGTGGTAAACGAAAATTGGGAAGGGACGGCCCGTGCTGCGTAGACTTTATGCCGACACGTTCGAATCGCGCAGGCGGATTAAACCGCGGCTGTGGGACGTCGACTATTGTCTGCTCCACGGACTTCGTAATGAAGTTGCAAAGTGTGTCCGCGAAAACGTCAATGGCTCATCAACGATCGTCGATCTCGGATGCGGCGCCAAACCCTATCGCCCACTATTCCCCAATGAATGCGAGTACATCGGCGTCGATGCTTGTGACAACCCCCACGCGGATTACGTCGTTTCACCTGGCGACGAGATTCCTCTCGAAGACAATTCTGCCGATCTGATATTGTCCACGCAAGTCATCTATCTTATTCCCGAATTTCAAGATTATTTGGCTCAGATCCAGCGTCTGCTGAAGCCGAATGGTTCTCTATTTATTAGCACGCACGGAACTTGGACGCATCATCCGGCGTCGGGCGGCGATTACTACCGTTTTACGCAGGACGGATTGAGATACATCTTAGAGCAACATGGGTTGGAAGTGGCGCAAATGGTGCCAGTCGTCGGAACATTGGGAACGGGTTTACATCTGCGCCAACTCGTCATCAACTCCTGGCTACGGAGACTGAGATTGTCGTGGATTGCTGCGGCACTGAATGTTTTCACCAATCTGCGGATCAAGATTGAAGACGCGGTCTCTCCGTACGGCACTCGCATGAGTAGCCCAGTCATCATTGCCTGCCTGGCTAGGCCTGTTTCGAAAGGAGCAGCAGCTTGATTGCGGGACTTGTGACGATCGACGTCGAGCCGGATAATGTTTGGGCAAACAGCCAAAGTCGCGACATGCGCAACATTGCAGCGTTACAAGAATTTCATCAACTGTGTACCGGATTTGGAATTCGACCGACCTATCTCGTAACGTACTGGGTCTCCAAAGATCCTGGCTCTATCGACACGCTGCTTGATCTTCAATCGAAAGGGAACTGCGAAATTGGCGCCCATCCGCATCTATGGGAGATTGAGCCGCATCACGAAATCGAAAAGCAGTTCTCTCATCCGGTCGGCAACAGCTACCCGCAGGATATTCTCGCCGAAAAGCTCGAGCGGATCACGTCGTCGCTTACGGAGCACTTTGGCCCAATCCATAGTCATCGTGCCGGACGCTGGGGGTTCTGCCCCACGCAGGCTCGAATTCTCGAACGGTTGGGGTATTCGTCTGACAGTTCAGTGACGCCAGGAATCGATTGGTCCTCGACGGGAGCACCAAACTATTCTGACTTCCCGCGGGAACCGTATTGGCTTACCGCCAATGACGTTCATCTTCGCGATACCGCAGGCTTACTAGAGATCCCGTGCACTGTGCTCAAGAATTCACATCTCGAACGGCTTCGGTGGTCCAATCTACGGAGTGTCGTGCGACAAGTTCTCGGCAGAAGCCAGTCGGAACGATGGCTGAGAATTTTGCCGCGCGGCTCGACGTCAGACCTCCTGCGGCTCTGTCACGACGCGAAAGCCGTTGCTCCACACTTAAACCTGATGACGCATTCATCCGAGTTGTGTGACGGCACGAGTCCGTACTGGAAAACACCGATCGATATTAAACGGCAGTTTGAGATTTACGCCGCGCTGTTTCAATGGTGGAACGAAAATGGCGTTACGCCGACGACGATGTCTGAATTTACCGAACACTGGCGAACCAACCTAAACCGTTCGTCCGTGTCGAACCACACGGATGCCATTCAACCCTCCGAAGCGAAGGAATGTGCAGCTTGAGCAAGTTTTCGATTAATCAACGAGTGCGAAATCATTTATTGGGCTACGGCCCGATACGACGCTTTTGGACCCACCTTCGCGGCACGCAAGTTCTGCAGCGATACCGAATGTTCGAAGAGCGATACGGAGCCAACAACAGGTCGTCCGCGAACACTTACTCATCCTTCGACGTCCAACGAGCGATGCAAGAGCGGCTTGAGGGCTTGCCAATACAACCGCGACCAGAAGGTGAGGTTCATTCGGTATACGTCGGTCTCACTCGCAATTGGGGCTTGGGAATGGCCTATGAGTTAGAACAGCTAGGTCCGGTGAGTATTTTTGATTGGGAGAAGTTTGGTTTTTACGAGGGAAGCAACGACACAAGGCGACGACTACCGGAATTGAATGAAACACTATTTAAGTTCCTCAAAGAAACGAATCGAAAGCGGCCCATCGATTGGATACTAATGCCATGCAGTGGTGAAATCATTTTGCGCGACATACCAAAAAGAATTCGCGAGGAACTTGGCATTCCGACAGTAAATCAGTGGCTGGATTGCAAGCAGGTTTTCGAAACAGGCAGAACCTTTCACGGACAAGATTCGGGCATGAAGGACATTGCGCCCGAATTCGATTTGATCTGGTCAAGCGCGCGTCCCTGTTGCGATTGGTATCTTGCCGTCGGTGCGAGACCCGTTTTTATGGGCGAAGGTTTTTCCCCACGCCTAATTCCGAAAGTCGATTGCGCCAAGAAACACGACGTCGGTTTCGTGGGTGCTCGCTATGGATTACGACCTGATTACGTTGATGCTTTAAGGCGGGCTGGATTACGTGTTGAAGTCCGAGGACCCGGCTGGGGCACTCGCATGGTGCCGTTCAGCGAAATGGCCGAGTTCTTTGGCCAATGCAAAGTGAACCTGGGGATGGGTGGCGTCGGTTATTCGATGTCGTTGACGACCCTCAAAGGACGCGACTTCGAAGTTCCTGGTGCCGGCGGAGCTTATCTAACGACGTTCAATCCGGATCTGGCGGAACACTTTCATGTCGGCAACGAGATACTTTGTTACCGCAACATTGACGAAATGATCGAACTCGCGCGGTTGTTGGTGAACGACGATCAGCGGCGCGAGCAACTTGCGGCGAATGCTTACCATCGCGCCATGCGCGAGCATCGCTGGCTTCATCGATTTCGCGATGTGTTGGGCTTGCTTGGCGTCTTGAAATCAAACCGATCGGAGCGACGTTGTGCCTGACCAAATCGATCTCTCACTGATGGACTCAATTCCCATTGTACCGAATGGCTTCCTCCGTCTGCGGCGCCATTGGAAGGCTCCCACTGACGGATTCTGGGATCAAATATGGGATGGAACGTCAGCCAAGGATTATTGGAAGGACGCGTTGGAAGGAAGGCTCACCCGTGACTACGAAACCCTTTTCAAAAACTATGTAAAAAAGGGGGCCAAGGTGCTCGAAGCCGGTTGTGGCGTTGGGCAAGTAGTCCTTGCGCTGCGGGCTCGCGGCTACGATTGCTGGGGATTGGACTATGCGGAAAAGACAATCAACTCACTGACGGACATCTTTCCGGACACGCCGTTTGTACACGGTGATATTCGGGAACTGCCGTTCGAAGATGAGTCGTTTGATGTTTACGTTTCTCTCGGTGTCATTGAACACTTCACGTCTGGCCAAAGTCAAATTCTCGCCGAGGCGGCGCGTGTTCTCCGGCCCAACGGCGTGATTCTGATCTCAGTGCCTGCGCTGAATTCTTATCGAAAAATGCGGATTCGTTACAAAACCTACCGAGAAAAGTCAGCCTTACCATTCTTCGAAGATTGCTATTCGCGTGAAGAACTAGAGAGCCTGTTGGAAGATGCCGGCTTTCATTGCAAGCATCACACCTATCTCAATACGCCGATGACCGCGATGCAAGAATCCCCGTTTCGGCGACTTTATCGTTTGGTCGAAGACCGCAGGAGATTTCGAGGACCGATCGATCGCTGTCTTCGATGGACCCTGCCAAAATCTTGGTTTGGCCACATGCTCATGGTTGTCGGAGAGAAGAAGTCATGAAATTGCTGATTGGTTGGACCGAGGTGAATGGTTACATGGCCGCGTGTTGGCGGGAGCTGCTTGCCGACCCTGAGATCGAGTTGTTGATCGTTGCCGGCAAACCCGGAAGTCTGTTGGCCAACAACTCGTATTGCATCGATGGGTTTGACGATCTGCCGATCAGATATCTTGATCCGGAACAGTTTCACGGGCGCTGTATCGAAAATATCGCCAACGAGTTTAAGCCGGATGTTATTTGCATGCCGGGATGGTCCTTTTCAGGATTCCGCCGCCTTGCATTTCAGAAAGATTTCTCAAACTGTCGAATCGTGCTGGCGAGCGACAACCCTTTCGAAAGCAGCCTCCGACAAAGAATCGGGCGATTCGTTCTTCGGCGATTTCTGAATCGTATGGATATGGTGATCGTTCCCGGTGAGCGCGGCTGGCAACTCGCCAGATACTTTCGAATTCCGGAGACAAAGATTCGCCGCGGTTTGTACGGCATTGATTTCCAGCGATTGGCACCATCGTACGCGGAACGCGAAACACAAAACTCTGAATGGCCGCGTAAGTTTTTATTTGTCGGACGGATCAACCGCACGAAGGGCGTGGATATCTTGCTTGACGCCTATCAACAATACCGCCGGCAAGTTGCGAATCCGTGGGAGTTGTCGTTGTGTGGAAAAGGCGAACTCGAGGAACAGAGCAATGGAATCGAAGGCGTAACGTCACATGGCTTCGTGCAGCCGGAAGATCTTCCCCGGTTTTTTAGTTCGCACGGAGTTTTCGTTCTCCCGAGTCGGCGGGATGCATGGCCGTTGGTCGTATCGGAGGCGTGCGCTGCTGGACTTCCCGTAATTTGCAGTAACGCATGCGGTTCGGCAGTCGAGCTTGTTCGCCCGTGTTACAACGGGCAGATTGTTTCCAACAACGACGCCGCGGAATTGGCTGGCGCGCTTCGATGGATGCACTCGCAGTACGACAGCCTTCCCGCCATGGGAAAACGAAGCCAAGAAATGGCATCACCGTATTCCGCTCAGCAATGGGCCAATCGCTGGCGAACGTATCTTCAGGAAGTCGCAGCTTAACCTGCATTTGTGGAAATCGCGATGAAACTATTGGTCTCGGAAACATGGAAATACTTCTGGTATGGCCAGGTTCTTGTGGATCGATTCCGTGAGCTCGGCGTTGCTGCATCGGAATTCAAAGAAGGTGTCTTCTTTGACCAACACGATGGGCTTCGTCGGAGCAAATTGCTCGCGATCCCTTATCGCTTGCAACGCAAGTTCCGTTGGGGACCGGCAGTCAAACGTCTTAACCAAAGTCTTCTTGATCGAGCGGCCGCGTTTTCCGCCGACGCAGTATTGCTTGTTCGCGGCGAGATGGTACTTCCTGAAACTCTCTCCGAACTTCGCAGTCGCGGCACGATCGTTGTCGGCATGAACAACGATAATGCTTTTAGTGACCATTATCCAAAGTACGCGTGGCGTCATCTTCGCGCCGGAATACCAGACTACGACCAGTATTTCGCGTACAGGCAATCCGATATCAAGCACTATCGAGATCACGGTTGTCCAAAGGTCGACTTGTTGCGATCGTACTATATTCGTGAGATGCACTTTCCCGTTGACGATCAATCGAGTGAAGATAAGCAGTTCGACGTTGCGTTCATCGGACATTGGGAAGACGACGGACGAGACAAGTATATCGAGGCATTGCTGAACGACGGTAGAATTCGGCTTGGTCTGTTCGGATCGAATTGGCACAAGTCGCCAATATACGATCGAATTTCTCAGCAACTTGGTCATGTCGCGCCTGTCTATGGCTCGGATTACAACGACGTTTTGAATCGCGCCAAAATTGGCTTGGTGTTTCTCTCCAAGATTAACAACGACACGTACACTCGACGCGCTTTTGAAATACCGGCTACTCGGACAATGATGCTTTCGGAATACACGGATGATCTCAATTCATTGTTTGCCGAGGGAAAGGAATGCGAGTATTTTCGCAGCCCTGACGAGATGATGGAGAAAGCCCAATTCTACATCAGTCAACGAAAAGCCCGCGAAAGAATCGCCGCTGCCAGCTATCGCCGAGTGCAGTCGGATGGACATGAAGCGATTGACCGCGCCCGCCAAATCCTTGCTGCAATTCACGAATTCAATAACTGACTTTCCATTTGGAAGTACTCGCCGTGCCCGAAGCTCAACTGACCTCGACAGATTACCAACCTATCACCTGTGACGTGCGGGCTCCGCGTAATCCGCCGCCATCAAACCTGCGCTCGATGTTTGTCGTTGGCGGAATATCTTCTCCGGCCAGCGGAATCGCCAGCACGGTTGGCAAATTGTCATCCGCCTTAGTTGACGAAGGCACGGACGTGACGGTCTTTGTCGCGGACACCGGACGAAGAGGCTGTTCGGAGTTTGCTACATCTGAAGAAGTCAGGCGAGTCGTAGAACCTGGCCGTTGGGCATTTCGCCTTCAATACTCCCGCAAGCTGCGGCATAGAATTGCCGCAAGCGTTTCCGACTTTGACGTCATTCACAACCACAATCTTTGGGTATTGCCGACGCATTACAGTTCTACTTTCGCTCACCAGGCCGGAAAACCGGTGATTTTTTCTTCGCACGGCTATTTCATGGATTCGGCGTTGCGACACTCGCGATGGAAGAAGCGGCTGGCCGGTGTGCTTTTCCAAGATAAGGACTTGGATCGTTCGGCGTGTATCCACGCGTTGACGAAAGGCGAGATTGACGGCATTCGATCACATATCAAACGGCCGATTGTCGTCATCCCAAACGGCGTGGACACACGAGAATTCGATGTACCAGTGAGACCGCGACATGAATTACTAACGTCGTACAAAATACCGGCGAACAAGCAAATTATATTGTTTCTTGGGCGTTTACATCCCATTAAGGGAATTGCGAACCTAATTCCCGCATGGAAAAGCTTGTGCCAGCAACACCGTGACTGGCACTTGGTTTTTGTTGGCCCTGACGGCGGAATGCTTCAGACAATTCAACAAGAAACTGAAACAGAACCGCTTAAATCATCGGTAACGATCGCGGGGCCAATGTTCGGTCAAGACAAGTGTGATTTGCTGATTCACGCCGACGCGCTCGTCTTGCCATCCGTTTCCGAGGGCCTGAGCTTGACGATCCTTGAGGCGCTGGCCGCAAGGCTTCCCGTGGTAATCTCCGCTGGCTGCAACTTCCCCGAAGTCGCAGAGCACAATTGCGGTACAGTGGTAGACGCGTCCGTCGCAGCTCTCGCCGACGGATTGCGAGGCGTCATGACCGTTTCGATTGAAGAACGACAAATGATGGGGCGATGCGGGCGCACGCTCGTGGAAAACAAATACGCGTGGCCAAAGATTGCTCGACAAATGCAAAAGATGTATCGCTGGACAATCGGCGAGAATGCCTCAAGCGACCTTGAGATTTACGATTGAAGTACGCGAGACCGCGTAGGAGCAAAAGTCAAATGCACGAAAACATCGACGATTGCAAACGAACTGTTGCGACGGATGGCAGGGTAAAATATCGCCTGAAAAACGCCACGGTCTATGTCTCGCCAACCGGTTATCACTTCACCGATTTCCTTGACGATACCGACGAACTCAACACAGAGATAGACATTGATGCTCTCGACGACGAAACAACACGCTACATAGAGTCGAGTTTGCAATCGAATAAAGAGCGATTCGATCGACAGGCAAAGTTGGCGGATAAATACGTCGATCTGAACGGAGCAAAGGCGCTTGACGTGGGGTGTGGAGGTGGAAAGTTTCTTTCGTTGCTAGCCCGACAAGGTGCCGACGTGACAGGCATCGAACTCAGCGACAGCCGCGCGCAATACTGCCGACAAACGCATGGTTTCGCCGTCCACAAAACACCGATCGAGAATCAACAGTGGCAAAAGCAACATCGCGCGTCCTTTGACCTGGTTACGCTCTGGGACGTCATTGAACACGTCAACTTTCCGCAGCAAACATTAACTGCCGCTGCCAACCTGTTGCGACCAGGCGGCTGGCTGATGATCGACACTCCTTGCCGGGACAGTTTCTATTACCGCGCCGGTCGAGCAACCTACGCTTTAACCGGTGGCCGCTATCCCACGTTTCTCAACATCATGTATTCGAATCACCCGTTCGGTCATAAGCAGATCTTTTCGACCGGCGAATTAACACGCCTTTTCGGACAAGTCGAACTCGAACACATTAACGCTCACAAGTTGCACGAGCATTCATTTCCGTTGGAGTTCTATCTCGAAAAGTTAATCCCTTCAAAACTCGGAGTGCGCGTCGCGACACCGGTTGTGCAATGCTTATCGTTCCTGTTGCGAGTCAAGAACAAAGTAATCGTCGTCGGACAAAAGAAAGCAGCAAGCGAGAAAAAAGTGCCTAGCGAATACTCACCGAAAAGGGTTGCTTAATTCCGGCGATTGCTTCGCACCAAACACCCAATCTTAGTACGTACCCGCAAGGTCCGCGTCCGATGAAACAAATACTTCAAAATGTGCGAAATGGTGATCTATCGATTGCCCAACTCCCGCGGCCTCAAGTGCAACCGGGGCATGTGTTAGTTGCAAGCCGTTGTTCTTTGATTTCCGCCGGTACGGAAAAGTCGGCTCGTGATTTAGCTCAAAAGTCGTTATTTGCAAAAGCCAAAGAACGTCCCGATCAAGTGCGTCGCACGCTGCAAAAGATGCGTCAGGAAGGTATCTGGACTACCCTTCAACAAGTTCGCGAAAAGCTAGACGATCCCATGCCGATGGGATATTGCTCTGCGGGTGTGGTGATCGCGTGCGGAGACGGCGTCCAAGACTTCAAGCCGGGTGATCGAGTTGCGTCCAACGGCTCGCATGCGGACGTTGTCTGCGTGCCGAAGAACCTGTGCGCCAAGATTCCTGACGGGGTAGACTTCGACCAGGCCGCATTCACGGTCTTAGGGGCGATCGCCATGCAAGGTGTGCGTCTTTCGAAAGTCACCCTTGGCGAAACGGTCTTAGTAGTCGGCCTAGGGTTGGTCGGGCAGATCACCGTGGCCTTGTTGAAGGCTGCCGGAGCCCGAGTGATTGGCACTGATCTGGATCCCGCGAAATGCGAATTGGCAAAACAAATGGGCGCGACCGAAGCAAGAGTTGGGGTTCGTGCTGCCGAGGTCGAGACGTTGACGGGTGGGCTCGGAGCTGACGCTGTGCTGATCACGGCCTCGACGAAATCGAACGCGCCGATTGAATTGGCGGCCAATGCCGTGCGTCAGAAAGGGCGAGTTGTGTTAGTCGGTGTCGTTGGCTTGGAGTTAGATCGCCGTCCGTTCTACTTCAGAGAGGCCGAGTTTGTCGTCTCGTGTTCGTACGGACCGGGCCGTTACGACCCGCAATATGAAGAAGGAGGCCACGACTATCCGGCGGCTTATGTTCGTTGGACACAGCAGCGCAACATGCAGGCGGTCTTGGATCTGATGGGTAGTGGGCGGCTTGATGTCAGTCCCTTGATTTCTCACCGATTTGCAATCGACGAAGCGACCAAGGCGTACGACTTGATTGAAAAGGGTGAACAACCCTACCTCGGCATTTTGTTGGACTATCCCGAAGCAGGGTCAAGCCGGCTAGCGAACACGATTTCGCTGAAGACGGAGGCAAAGTCGGGATCGATTGGAGTCAGTTGCCTGGGGGCGGGAAACTTCGCCCGCATGGTACTACTGCCTAGGTTATGTCAGCTCGCCGACGTCAGTCCGCAAGTCATTTGCTCTGCCGGTGGTGGTTCCGCAGCTCATGTTGGTAAGAAGCTTGGATTTGCCGCAGCAACCAGCGACGCGACCACGGTGTTCAATAACGACAGTACCGATGCTGTCTTTGTAATCACCCAGCATCATCAACATGCTGAGCAAGTGCTTTCCGGTATCCGCGCCGGGAAACATGTGTTTGTCGAGAAACCGCTGTGCATGCGAACTGACGAATTACTTGAGATCGAGGCCGCATTAGCCGCCAGCCCAAACGACACGCCCATTGTAATGGTCGGCTTCAATCGCCGTTTTTCACCAGCCGCTGTGGCGGTGCGAAACTTTCTGAGTAACATTATCGAGCCGCTCACGGTTTCGATTCGCTTTAATGCCGGTGCGATTCCCGCAGATCATTGGACACAGGATGACGAACTCGGTGGGGGACGCATCATCGGCGAGGCTTGTCACGCAATCGATTTGGCGACTTATCTGACCGGTTCGCCGGTTGTGCGTGTGTTTGCCGAGTCGATTGGTGGGCCGCTCGCACCGCAAATAACCGACGACCAGTGTTTTATCACGTTGCGTCATGCAAATGGTTCTCTTTCGAATGTGGCATACCTCGCTGGCGGCGACAAAGCTTGTCCGAAAGAGCGAGTCGAGGTGATCGGGGGCGGTCGAGTGGCGATCATCGATGACTTTCGAGTAGCTGAAGGTTGGTTCGGCGGCAAGAAGCGAAAACTGTGGAAAGGTGGACAGGACAAAGGGCACAGCGATGAACTAGTTGCGTTTGTTGACACGATCCGCCGTGGTGGCGAGGCTCCAATCTCGTGGGAAGACCTTCGCTCGACAACTCTGGCAGCGATTCTAGCCGTGCAGAGCCTGCGGGAGGGCGTACCACTCGACCTGTTAGGTTGGGAAGGTGCCACTTCCGTGTCGGACGAATTTATCAAGATGGCGGGGTAATGAGTCTGCGCGTTGCTCCCCTCGACTCTTGGCTTCGAGTCGTTCGTACGGCAAGGCATCTGCGTGCTTCGCAGATCGCATGGCGACTTCGTCGGGTACTTGCGGGCAAGCTCCCCAATCGGCACAAGTTTCAGTCCACGGTGACCACAGATGCCGAAAGCCTTTGTCGAACAATTGATGCGTTTTCGAACATGCCAGAGTTTTCTCGCGGTTGCCTGTCTGGCGGTAAACTCGTCGTTGAACTCGAACGCGGTGAATTGACGCTCGTAAACGAAACAAAGGCCTTCGATATCCGCTCTCCCGATTGGAGATTGGGGCATCAGCTGGAGGATCGACTCTGGGCGATCACGCTTCACTACCACGCTTGGCTTTATGAGCTATCGAAACTGGGCAAGGAAGATCCAATACTTGCGTCGAAAGCTCACTCGATGCTGCAAGATGTACTTCGGAGTTGGCTTGATGCGTGCCAGATGGGCCAGCCTGGTGTAGCGGATCTCGCCTGGAATTCATATGCAGTGGCTACGCGAATTGGATGGTGGGTTCGACTGTGGTTCTCGCTTGCCGAGTCGTTTTGGAAGCACGAGACCGAATTGAAGCATCGTTTTCTGAATTGCCTCTATCAGCAGGCGCAATATCTTGCCGAAAACATCGAGTGGGATCTGAGAGCAAATCACTTGTTGCGAGATGCCGTTGGTTTAGCATGGGCTGGACAGTTTTTTTGGGGGCCAGCTGCGACTCGCTGGCAAAGGTTGGCAACTAGAATCGCGTTGTCGCAGGCCGATGAGCAAATGCTTGCCGATGGAGGACACTTTGAACGCAGCCCATTCTATCACCTCGAAGTGATGGATGACTGGATGGCGTTGGCAACGCTGCTAAGTAAAGAAAGTGTCCGAGAGAGGATGTGGCAAACGTGGGAACTTGCTGCGGAGTATGCCCGCTGGTTAGCACATCCCGACGGTCGAGTCGCGCAATTCAATGATGGTGCCGCCGTTGAGGTTGAGCCTCACCTCTCCTTCGGCAGGCGAATATCTCCACAGACAGACGCCGGAGAACCGAAGGGTGGCCGCTGGTTTGAGCATTCCGGTGTCGTGGCCTGGCACGGTGATCCTTGGACCGTGTTTTGGGACGTTGGTGAGGTCGGGCCGAGATATCAGCCCGGACATGCACATGCCGACACACTGACTTTGGAAGCCTCGTATCGCGGAATCCGGTTGTTCGTGGACCCGGGGTGTCATAGTTACGACAATAACTCCATCCGGTTTTATGATCGCGCGACAGCGTCGCACAATACGGTGTGCATTGATCAGGAAGATTCGAGCGAAGTGTGGCATATATTCCGCGTTGGGCGGCGTGCTCGACCGCGAGATGTCTCGGTGACATTCGAAGAGTTGGGTCTTCACGCACGAGCATCTCACACTGGCTACGATCATCTTCCTGGTCGGCCGGCACACACACGGTTGCTGGATGTGCGCGCCAACGGTGAACTTTCGATCGTCGATCAATTTGTAGGCAAGGGAGTTCACACCGCGGAAGGTGGATTCTTACTAGAACCAACTTGGGATGTCCAGTCTGCAGAAAACGGTTGGCATTTGGTGCGAGAAGGCGTGAAAGTCAAAGTTCAGATTGAGGCCGATAGACCACTCTCGCTGGTAACTGAATCGCGACCCTACCATCCGGACTATGGCGTCGAGTTAGAAACGCAACGATTGATCTGGCGCTGCAGTGGACCATTTCCGCTAACTGTCAGGGTGTCGGTCATGTCGGCGTAGTTACTCATTGCATTGTGCGTCGTCGGCTTTCGAACAATGATTGCTCATCACTTGGAAAGTGATGGCCACAACCGCCGCCAAACAGACTGCTATCCTAGCGGGCCTTATGATGCCAATCGCCAACTCTAGGCCGCTGCACGTCGATGCGAAACTTGTCCACGCGTGGATAGCAGCGTGGACAAAACTTCTCGTGCCTTCACGCGGCGGTCGTATGACGTAGTCACCGCGCGACGCCCTCGTTGCCCGAATGCTGCCAACCCACCAGGATCGCTTGCCGCTTTCAGTACCGCTTCAGCGAGAGATTCTGGACAGCCTGATGAAATGCAAATTCCACTGCCGGTCCTCTCGACAATCTCGGCCGCCTCACCCTCGACTGCCATCAGTATTGGACACTCCATCGCCATGGCCTCGAATATCTTCGATGGAATGACCGTTTTGAATAGCGGATCAGGACGAAGATGAACCAGCGACATATCCAACGCGGCGTAGACGCTGGGAATGTCGCGATGCGGGACCGAATCAGAAAAAACGATGTTCGAGAGTTGGCGTTCGCGAGCGGATTGTTCCAGTTGAGCACGGCTGGCACCTTGCCCCATGATGAGGTAGACGACATCTTGTCGCTCGCGACTTAACTCCGCGGCATCCAGCACCGTTTCCAAGCCATGCGCCATTCCTGTTGTCCCAATGTACCCTACCAAGAACGCGTCTTTCGCGATCCCAAGTTGCTCGCGTGCATCGAAACTGATTCGATCTTGATTGAACTGTTGTAGATCGACTCCATTGGGTACTACGTCGATCTTGCGACTCTCGATTCCTCTCGCAACAAGGTTCCGCCGAAATGAATTCGTCAGGGCGACAATTCGATCCGCTTTGCGATACAAAAACAGTTCTAAATTTTCCAGCAGATCGAGAACACGGCTATTGCTTGCACCTACGGCACGGATGCTTTCTGGCCATAGGTCGCGCAGCTCAAAGACCCAAGGCCGACGTCTAAGCCGAGACACAAGATAACCGGCTAGAGCGGTGAAAAACTGTGGTGATGTCGCCAAGATCACGTCGAATTTCGGATATCGCCACGCAAATAGAACTGCCATCACCATATAGCTGACGTAGTCCAAAGTCCGCTTAAAGAATCCCTTATTCGCAGTAATGTAGGACCACAATCGGATCACGCGAATGCCATCGATCCACTCTTCCTGGTACAGCTTGTTCTTGTATCCATCGAAGACTTTTCCGAGCGGCCAATTGGGAACGCATGTCACGACGGTCACGTCATGCCCTTCTTCGAGCCAAACCTTTGCGTGCTCGTGCGTTCGAAATGACGTTGCCACAATCTCGGGCGTGAAGTTGTCAGCGAGTATGAGAATCTTCATCGGAATGCTCCTCAAAATAGCCATCGCACGCAGGTTGGTGAAATGTTCACCGTCGTAGCCTCACTGACGGAATTGTGGAATCTCCTGCGGCAAACCCGAAGCATCGGCCTGTCGAAGAACGGAGCCTCGGTTCGCGGTCGACAATAGATCGTGGACTTCGTGGTGGTCAGGTTGACGGCGCGCGCACCATTTCAATGCGGCCTGCGCTTCGACAAATTGGTTGCTGGCCACCAGTAACTTTCCGAGTCGCAATTTGAGAGCAAAGTCGGAAGGTGCCAACGCTTCTGCATCCTTGGCGAACCGAATGGCCTCTCCGGTATGCCCCAAGTATTCGTGAAGGCTCGATAGTTTTGTTAATGTCGCCAATTCATTCAGTTCCGATTCGTTCTGGATATGCTCGGAAAGGTAGCTCGTGTAGTAGGTGGCGACGATCTTAGCACTGTCGGTTTCGGATGCCCTTTGGTAGTGATTGAACAACGCCTCCAAGCCACGTTGGTCAGGCACAAATGTATCTAATAACTGCTGTGCGGGAATCACGGCAGTCAACTCTCGGACCAACTCGTTTTGCACACCACGTTCTCCGTGGAAGGCCTTCTTCCAGTAGGAAATCGCGGTCTCGACGTCGCCAGCCAGAAGCGCGTCTTGCCCGGCGACAAACTGTACTCGACTATGAAACGGACGGACTCGCAGCGCTTGCTGAATGTACTCGCGCTTTCGGTTCGCGTCTGGTCCCTCGAGAAACGCGACACGAGCGAGCAACGCATACGCTTCGCCTTCGAGCGGACAGATTCGTACACTTTGGTGGGCGTGTCTTAAGGCAGCATCAAAGAAATGGCGATTCTCGCCGACCGCTCGGTCAAGCCAGTTATCTAACTCCTTCTTCGAACCAAAATTCGAGGCCAAGGCGGCGTCGCGAATCTGTGTAAGCGGCATGGGATTCTGAGCACGTTGTTGAGCAAGATCAAACTGTTGCAAGTAGAGACCCGCAAGATGTGATTGTGCTCGAGCGTCGTTGGGACTCTTGTCGACGACAGTTTCCAGAAGCGAAGACATTGCTGCCATGTCTTCTAACGTAGTCGGTTGCCAATCGGAGATACCTGTTGATTTCGCAAGACGCTGGTATTCGTAGAGTGCGGATGCCGCAGTTGCGGGACCCAGCAGGTGTCTTGTTGCCACAGCTGACGTTAGCGTACACACGATCGCAGCGCCGATCCATGCGAGACGGGGCGCGGCGAAAGGACGCAACGCGACATTGGCTGGCGTTGGAGTGTCGGTACCTTGGGTCGACACCGCAGCGTGAAAAGTGTGGCACGCGGCCGCCAACAGTAGTACCGTCGTCGTCATGCAGGCAGGAATGTACCAAACGAAATCGCCGAACGAATGGACGACACTTGCCAAAAGGCCCGGCACGATTGCCGCAGCACATGCAATGACCTCGCGATTCCGACTGTGGAGTATTGGAACGAGAGCCCAACGGAATGCAATGATCAATCCTGCGAGGAATAATCCGGCCCCAACGATACCTGTTTCAAGCAAGAGTTGTAGATAGCCACATTCGCCATGTGTGAATTCGGCGTCAAAATGCTCGCTAAGGTAGGTCGGATAGATATCTCGATGGGTGCCTACGCCAGAGCCCAGCAGCCAAAAGTCTGGGATGGCTTGGAAGTGTGATTTCCATAAGGACCAACGGGCATGTGACAATTGGTCAATCGATTGCGATTCCTGAAGAGTTCCGAGCTTTCGCGCCAGCGGCTCGTACCCGTGGATGGAGAGCGATACCACCATTAAACAGGCTATTACTGCGACAACAGAGACCACTCGACGAGGGAGCAGTTGTTTCCAGCACAACAGAGTAACACAGACGCTTGATGACAGAATGGTCGCGATGACACCTCCACGAGAAAACGTCAAAAGTGCAGCAAAGGTCACGACGCCGAGTGCGATCCAAAGTACCTGCGAGTACTTTGCAGAATCTTGGACTCTATTGAATCCTCGTTGCTCTACGTGCCGAGTTGTTGCCGCTTGCATCGAAGAAAGCCACCACAAGAGTGGCCCAATGCCCAAAGCCATAAGGTGCGCGAAATGGTTTTGATTCTGAAGCGGGCCTTTAACCGCGTGCGATGTGTCACGCGAGACGTGCTCAAAGACCCACAAAAACTTGCCGTTGCCGAACAAGAACTGGGTCAAGCCGACAATTGCCAGGAGGCATGTTGCGACTGCGATTAGCCGCAGTAAACGCTGCACATCTCGAACTTGTTCCAACCGTTGGAAGGTGACGAGAAACAACATTGCGTAGGCGACGTAAGTGGCAAGACCACTTTGCGTGGCCATTGGATGAAGTGATGCGTGATCCCAGAGGCCGAGCTGGACCGTTGCCTCTGACGCCGACGTCCATAAGGGTAATAACTCAGAAACATGAGTTGAGAGAAGTGAAAGAATCGACTCTGGCAACGGAGCTAATTGCAGAAGAAGAAATCCGAGGCCTGCTAGAAGTAGCACTTCCGCGCCAGATTTGCGCCAAACAGCTTCGCTGTTGAGACACTGCCTGACGCACCATAGCAGCGCTGTGATCGAGACGAGAAGAACAAGGACGAATCGACCCACCGGCCCCCGGCCACCCATGAACAGCGGTGCGATCAAGACCGTTGATGCGATTCCGCAATCGACCGCCGCGGTCAATCGGTCGTACCAAGTGCTGCGTTCGAGAGTCCCTTGTACTCTGGCTTGTGGCATGGCAATGCTTTCAGTAGTTCCTATCGATTTGTGGTCGGCTTCGAGCGCTGCGCATTAAGTTGACGGTCTTGCTCAACGCAGTTGTTTGGCCTGTCCGGCAATGATGTCAGTCGACCCTGTGATGAGTTAAGCTATGACACTCATTCCGAGCGGTGACGGAGCGCTAAGCTGTGTTTCGACGCTCCTCAAATACCCGGGCATTGGATGCAAGCTCTGAAAAAGGTGACGGTCGTCGGAATACGCATCGTGGGATCGTAGTTAAATCGCCACAAGTGACATAGAGCAATCACTTTATGCCGCTAGCACGACGGTACAGGGGTACGTCTCGGCTAGGCATTCGACCGAGGACTTGCTGCCCAACACGCATGAGTTCCGGTTGACTCCCGTGAATGAAGGTAGGAGTACGTGGGGGTACGTAAAAATCCGAAAAATTGTTTGCAAACGGGGTTCGAGAACCGTAAGATCTTCATTCTCTAGTTGGAGGGGTACCTTGGCAGGTTCTTCAGCGGCAATTTCTCAGAATAGATGTTTGTTACGACTGAGCGTTTCGCAACGCGATAAGGAATGCGTTGTTATCTAAGGTGGCACGAGGCAGAACCGAGGTTGTTTCTATCAGGAGATTTGTGATGAAAAAGTTGATGCGAAGTGTTGTCGTTGTGGGTTTCGCAGTGGGAATTGTATCGGCGATCTGGTTCACAACAGCGATGGCGCAAGATGCCGCGCCTGTTGCGCGTGTGGGCGATGATGAGGCGGGAAGGCTGCCTCCAGGTTACACCGTCGTCGTCACAAAGTCCCAGCGTTCCAAAATCTATGCGATTCAGGACACCTACCAAAAGCAGCTGGACGACTTGAAGAAGCAGATTGCTCAAATCGAGTCCAAACGCGACCAGGAGATCGAATCAATACTTGATGAGGAGCAGAAAAAGATCATTGCTTACGTGCTCAAACTTCGCGAGCGTGAACGGCAACCGGAGCCTGATACGGCGCAGGCCGGCAACTGAATTACGCCTCTGTGCGGTTGAGCAAATAACGGCTCGTACCGATAGGTACGAGCCGTTGTTGTTTCGAAGGTTCTCGTTTCATGCGATGTGGGGTGCCTATGCAGCACGGCGAGGCGTCACATGGTCACTAGATTGTTCGAATGAGTCTTCGGAGACTTCCTCATCATCCGAGTCGTCCATGCCGTAACCTTCACCGTAACCATAGCCGTACCCGTAACCGTATCCGTAACCATATCCATAGCCGCCCGCGTCTTCACCAACGCGATTGGCAATTGTTCCAATCAAGTTCACTCGCATCGAGAGCAAATGCTCCGCAGCCCGGAGTACGAGCCGACGGTGATTCTTCTCAGGTTGAACGACCAACACCATGCCGTCGACGAGTCGCCCGACGATTGCCGCGTCGCTCGCCGCCATCACCGGTGGACAATCGATCAAGACTTGGTCGTAGTTGACTTCGGCCCAGGCAACTAGGTCCATGAAACGGTTACTGCTGAGCAACTCCGCAGGATTGGGTGGTTTGGGACCACAAGCGAGTATTTCAAGTCCGTCGACACCTGTCGCCTGGACACACGTTGTCGCGGTTGCTGCGACGTCCCCCTGGTCTCTTAGGATGTTGGAGACACCGGTTGTACCGCGAAGCTGGAACAGTTTCGTTAACCCGGGACGACGCAAGTCGCAGTCGATCAGGAGAGTCCGTTTTCCTGCCTGCGCATAGGATGCACCTAGATTTGCCAATACAGTCGTCTTACCGTCACTGGGTTCGGAGCTTGTTATTGCAACTCGTTGTAAGTCTTGCCCCGCAAACGCGAGCGTCGTTCTAAGAGTTCGAAAGGCTTCGCTTTCAACAGAGCTTGAGGCAACATGCACCTGCAACGAATCGGCGCCGCCGTCACCGGATAAAGTAAGTTTCCGTACCATTGCTAAGACAGGAATCCCGAGTTGCTCCTTCAGCTCGTCTGGAGAGCGGAAACGATCGTCAAGCACGTCCAGCACGTATGCGATCGCGGCTCCCACCCCGAATCCACCAAACAAACAGAGCAGTGCGACGACGCGTAGACGCGGAGATACAGGGCTTGGATTTGCCTTCGGTTCGCTCACAATCGAGACTCGGACATCATCACCCTTACGATTCAAGTCGATGTTCGCGATCCGATCCAAGAGCATATCATGCAGTCCACTAAGCCGGTGAACATCATTTTCGACGATTTGCAGCTCTGCGAGTTGTCCGTTTAGCTGCATCGCCTCCGCTTCGGTCTTTTTATATTGCGATTCGAGCTCGGCTTCATGGGTTCGAATTTTGCTCAAATTCTCATCAGCCATTGTAATCAGCATCGGACCCAACTGGCGTGCGCGTTCTCCAACGATCGGACCGTTGATTAGCATTTGAAATTGCTCCTTGTGGTGGCGGGCACCCTCAAGGCTGCGCAGCAGCTCTATTACATTTGGATGTGTAGGTCCAAGATGTTCGCGGAGTTTTTCCAATTTCGCGCGGTCGAGCATTGCTTGACGCTCGATCTGGCTTGCCAGCGACGCGGATTCTGGCGTGATACCAATGGCACTCATCACAAGGTCTTTTCCTACGACCTCTTCGAGGTTGATAAGATGTTGCCGCAAGTCACTCCCGTTTTGAACCGCTGACCGCAATGCTGTAAGCGAAGCTTCGTTCTGGAGACGATGAGTTTGTACTTGCAATAACTCTTCATTGATTCTCACCACTCGCTGCACAAGCGGGTGCAGTACTTTCGATTCGCCTCCAGTCCCGAGGTCACGAGCCAGCCGTTTTACTTCAAGCAGTCGCTCTTGTTGCGACCGGAGTTCAGCCTCCTTTGCGAGTCGCTCCTTTTCCAGAATAGAAACAATCTCTACCGAAACGTCTTGATGATTTTTTTCCATGAACTCGAGATAGGAATCGACAAGAGCGCCGACCGCTGCTTCCGCCGCAGCGGGAGACTTTGAGCGGTAGGTAAGCGCGATGATACTTGTCCTGCGGATCGTCGATGCAGTAAGGTTGTTCTGCAGAACCCGGCGCCACTTGTCTCTGGGAACTGCGGTAAAATCGACTCTTGCCTCAGATGGCAGACTCTGGAGCCGATTCGCCGCACCCTCCAAAACCAAGTCGCTAACGAACAGTTGCTCGTAGGTTGTAATTTGAGAATCGGGATTCCCGTTCGAAGACATTGATGTATTGAATACGTCGCTTCCCGTAAACGTGATCAATACGGAGGCGCTTGCCTCGTAAATGCGAACCGCCGTCAAGTAATGCCAACCACCAAGCAGTCCCGCGACGATGACCGCGGTGATAACATACTTTTTGCGGTGGCGTAAGACGCGAAACAATCGCAGTACTGCTTGGACGGCGTCGGCCGCGCCGGCCTCTCGCTCATGCATAGCTGGTTGGTCTACAGAAAGAGGCATAGGCCTCGAATCATGGTATTGGTTCATGTTGCGGCGTCACGCTTTGCGACGTAACGAAGGTTCTAAATTCCTGGCAATGGTATAGAAGTACCGACTCTTATGAAGTCGCGTATAGTCCCGAGAACGATTGTGGCTGGTGTTTCTTCGACACTTACCACATCACCATTCGTGAGCACGATGTTGGAAGTCGGGTCTCTCTTCGCTGCACGAAACGAGGCCTCAATGACGATGGGGTCTGTACGATCAGGCAATTGACGTATGACATGCACCTTATCCGCAACAGGCAGTTTCAAGCCACCGGCCAGTGCCAATGCATCCAGCAGTCTTGGTTCAGGAAGATCGTCCGGCACTTCAAATTGACTTGGTTTGTTTACAACGCCCAGGACATGAATGAATCGCTTGGGACGCTTCATGACCATCACCGTCGCCCCGTCCGGCAGCGAGTAGTCACCGAAATCGGAGTTTGCGGCTTCGGTTAAATCGACGTGAACCGTTCGCGGTGGGGTGCGAACCATTTGCCTCCTTCCTCGCATACTAGCCAACTCGGTCGAGTACCCAGTTTCGTTCTCTGCGAGTGGCACTTCGACGAGGCTAGGCGGATGACGCACCTCGATGATCGTGCCGGCGTCCTTTGAGAGACCGCCTGCTTGCACGATGGCTGTTAGAAGATCGCTGCTGGTGGCAGGCAGTTCGTAGGTTTGGGGACTGTTCACAGCACCAAGAACGGCAACTTTATTGGTACGTCGTTTTGTCAGGACGAGAGTCACATTTGGCGACACATATTTACCACGACGAATGCTCTCTTGGCGGACGACCTGCTCCGCTTGGGTGACTTCCAACCCAGCGACATGAACAGGGCCAATCAGAGGCACATTGAGTGTTCCGTCTTCGGAAATCCGACCTCTCCAGGCAGTCGGTGTCTTTTCTTCGATTCCGGTCACGACCGTGACTTCTACCTCGTCCCCGGCATAAAGCACTTGGCTATTACTTACCGTCCGAGCCAATCGCGAGAGGTCAACATTTTGAAGCGACGTATAGCTGGGCGCCGCGAGATCCGCCGGTAGGCTGGAGGCCTGGTAAAGATTTGCACGATTACATCCGAGCGCCAAGCAAGCAACCAATGCCAATGGCAGGTGCTTGGTCTTTCGAAAGTTCATGGCGACCAGTAGTTCCAAATGCGATTTCATGCCAAGTCCGAAGGTTGCGCGGAGTTTGTCGCGTTGTGGTTTCCTGTGCTGCGTTGGCCGGGATGGCTTAACTCGCACTCTTTTTCGAGTTGTGAACGGCGATTGGGATGGCGACGGCCGCCGCGATGATCAGACCGATCAGCACGGGGCCCGTGAATAGGTCTGCAATTGGCCTTTGTCCACGTTGGATTGACTTGCTCGGAGTCAGGAGTAGCTGGTTTGTCGCAGCGGGAGGCGCCGTGTTTGCGTTCCAGCATCGGCACGCAGTGACATATTCTCCGTACCGGACAGCGCACAATCCGGCGTTCAGGCCACTAGCTTGGAATCGGCCCTCGTGATCGGATCGGGCTGCAATTGGTTCCTGGTTAGGCTGAACGACGACAACGGTTTGGTCGGACATGGGGCGACCGGCAGAATCTAAGACTTGACCGGACAGAACTCCGCCCCTCATTAGTTCGATGTCACTAATTGGCATTGGACTTGAAGGACGCGTAACGAGATCCGTCTGGTTGACAGGCTCTTGCGCCAATACCGCTTCCGGTGGAATGGCGGTAGTGATGAGGGTGAGGGCGAAGACTGCCCAACATGTACGTCGCTTTGGATTCATTGACCCGCTCCATCGTGTTGCCAGCGTCCGTTTGCAGCAGGAAGAGCTGCGATGAGTACGGACTTACGTCTTTGCAGTGATGTTTGCGGCGGGATCGTAGCGGATACAGTGATCTAGAAAAAGAGCAACCCTTCGAATCTTTGGCAGAAATTTGATAATTTTCCACAAGAACAAAAAAAGGCCTTGCCGTGAAGCAAGGCCGTAGCTCTTCGATGGACTTGATGGGTGCGATTAGCTGGCGCTATCGTTGTCGAGTGCTAGTGGCAAGGCGATGCCGAGTGCAACCAGGGCCGCGAGAACCCAAGGGTTTGCCAGCCACCCAAAGTGCCCACCACCGTTGTGCGCTCCACGAACAACACGACTGTCGTCAACAAGCAGTACAGCTTGCTCGGCGGCAGGCGGTGCGGTCTGTGGGGCCCATACTCGATAAGCGCCTCCGCCTTCGGCAAGGTGAAGCTCATAGACACCAGGCTCAAGCCCCGTCAAAACGAATTGACCGTCCCGATCCGTCTCCGTGACGGTTAGCGCCTTGCCTTTGTGTACTACCGCAATCTTGGCGTGGCCCTGCGCCACCGCTAGCTCGTTCAGAACTTGCCCGTTCAGAACACCGCCGGGCTGCAAGGCAACATCCCGAATGAGCGGGCTAGCCGCTTGTGCAGTCTGCCCAATAAGCAGCCCGGCACACGCCAGAACCACACTTAGCGTATTCAGTGATTTTAACAGTTTCATTTCGAGTCACCCTGTACTGAAGAGACACGTCAGTTTCTTAGCGTTGCCTGGGTATCATCGGACTGTTTTGCGTCACGACTACAGCTTAGTTGACATAGAAGGCGTATTTGTGTGGTTGGGGAAGATGGCGAGTTGAGGAAGCCGCCCCGGGCGGAAGTGTAATCCACCCGCTCCCTCATCATAACAGTCGAAATTTAGCTTGCGTCGTCCAAGGTGAGTGCGATGATCGTTCCCACTAGTCCCAGTACTAGCAGTCCTCCCAATCCAACCTGTCCAAGCGTCAGGCCAGTATGATTGTGGTGATGTAGCCAGTCGTGTAGGCAGCTTTGACCGCGGACTGTGATGTCACTGGGGACAAGCAGAACGCCTTGTGAAGCTGCCGGGGGCGCGGTCTCGTGCGACCAGGCGCGAACGACGCCAGTGGCTTTCCCTGAACTGATTGCGTAGACACCGCCAGAGATCCCGGCGATGGCGAACGACCCCTGATCATCGGTTTTCACGGTCGTGACTGTCTCGCCATTGCGAATTACGGAAACGTCAGCGCCCCGATCCGGGAGCCCGTCTTTGTTGACGACTTGTCCCCGGATGACTCCTCCGGCACCTAGTGCCAAGTCACGCACGACTTCGCCTTGCCGGCTGGCCGCACCGATTTCGGTTGCATTGACGATGGTTGGAATGGGGATGAGTATGCCGAACGTGGCAGCCGTCACGGCCAAACCCCTGAGTACTTTGAGCATCTTCATTTGACTGGACCCTGAATGCTTATTTGTTTGGATTGATTGTGCTGGCGACTTGGACACATCATCTACCAACTTATAAAGTCAGGATCGTCTCCTCGTGCGCCGGAGTTTCAGCTAAACAATTTCAGTTGCTAAAATCGGCCCAACACGCAAAGTCAAGTGGGCGTTTTCGATCACTCCTGGCGTTTGACTTCAACGTGCGTGGGACGTCGACGCATCGAGTTTGGTTCCGGCAAGAAACGAGAGTAGCCTCGATCGGTATCGAGGCTACTGCGTCGTTTTGGCACATTCTACTTTCGAGCCGAAAGAATACCGTGCTTTACTACAGCTCAATTGTCGAGTTGTGTGTCGCTGGCCGTGTCAGTGCAAACGCGCCCCGCGATTCAACCTGGAAAATACTGGCACTGCCAGCGCGACCCTAACTTCTGCTTGCGGCAAATCACTAGCTAGCGTCTCGCAAGTTGTATCCGATAATTCCGCCAATTACCCCAGCCGTAATTAAGAGCCCGCTTACTAATATCGGGTGATCCCATTGAGGCAAATGTCCCCCATGTGCGCCGCGGACGACTTGCGACTGTTGTTCCACCAGCAACAGGTCCGACGTTGCAGCCGGCGGCGCGGTGCCTTCTGCCCAAACGCGAATTACGTTCGGGGCGCTGCCTACGACAACGGCGTAGACACCAGGCTGCAGCCCGCTAACCGTGAACCTGCCGTCGGTTTCAGTTAAAGACTTTGCGACGAGTTGGCCGTCGGCGATAATCGAGACCGTTTTGCCTGCCGACACGCGGCCTTGAGGAGATCGGACTTCACCTCGCAACACTCCTCCTTGCTGCAACGCAACGTCGCGAATTGGTCCAGAACTGCTCGGATCACCGGAAAACGCAGGTTGAGGGATCAATAGGCCCAGTGTCGCTCCGACGATCATCAATCGCTGCAATTGGCTAAAAAGTTTCATGGCTTCGGTACTCCCAATAGTGTTAGGTTTCTTCTATTTCCAAGTTCGAAAGTGTTCACGAAATCGTTCGTCCAAGTCAGGTATTCTTTGGCGAAGGCGGTCACTCAAGACTCCCGGTGGGGAGTACGACTGAATTGCGGACAAGAACGAAACCAATTCGTCGTGTGCCTCGGCTGGTCCATGCAACATAAAGTGAACCCATGCCCAGGCATGTCGATACTGCGTCGCCCCCATGCTTGCAAGGCTGCCGATTTGTTCCAACTCGGCGAGATCGGGGGTTTGTCCAAAGCGCGCTGCCCAGGTCACCTTGGATAGGTGTGGGCTGTTGTCCGCTCGTTCAGAAGCGGGTTCCTCGAAGTATTCCGCGAGTCCTTCGTCCAGCCATAGTGGTACCAATGGCAATGTTGCATGCAGCAGGGCGTGTGTGCTCTCGTGTCTAACGTCCGTTTCGAAGTCAGTACTTAAGTAAGCGAATACCATTCCGGGACCGCGTTCTTTGATAAACAGTGCTCGCCGGTAGGGCACGCCGGGGAAGTGCAACGCCAGATAATCTTCATAGGTGCTCTTCCGCTCGAACAGAAACAGGTGAATCGGCTCGCTCGCAGGGGCGATACGCAAGTCTTTCGTGAGATCTTGCTGTAGTGTCGCCATCTGACGCCACAGCGGATCGAATCGATCTAGTTTGAAGTCCGCGTGGCAATGAAAAACGCCTGTCGTCCGTTCATCCGGCCACCGCGCCTGCGCAGACAGGGTCGCCGTGCCGGGACTTAACAGCAGCCACGCTACGAGGATCGATTGCGTCAGCAAATACAGTCGTGATCGCCGCAACTTAACCCGCCTTTCGCCATCCGAACCAACTTGCTAGCACACCGCGTTGAGGTTTTCGGCGGATCGCTTCCACTTCTTCGCCAGCTGCGATCGCGGCGGGATTTCGGCAACATAAGTCGATTGCGACTTGCTCTCCGACCATTCTCGCCGCATGTTCGAACGCTCGGCCAAGGAGCGGTCGCCGGGATCGCGGCCCATGGGCGTCTGTGGAAAGAAAGTGAACCAAGCCCTCGTTCAGCATCCATTCTGCCATTTCTTGGCTGCTTGGCCCGAATGTGCCTGTTAAGCTTCCAGCAGTGACTTGCATTAAGCAGCCGTAGTCGACGAGTTTTTCGACGATCGAGGCTTGCTTCAATAGCCCCTGATTTCTCTCTGGATGCGACAGTATGCCCACAATTCCGATGCGCGCAAGATCATCGAGAACCGGTTCGAGCGGGAAGTACATTTCGTGTGGCAGTTCGAGCAGCACATGGCGACGATGGTCGCCAAGCGTCAGCACGCTACCATTCTTCAAACCTTCGATCATGCCGTTATCGATACGCACGTCTGCCCCAGGTAATACCTTTAAGGGAACATTGTGTGCGTCGAGTTCTTGCTGAAGTTCAATAGTGCGATGGCGCACCAAGTCGCCGGAGTTGTGTGCGTAACCGCCGAGTTGGTGTGGCGTGACGACGATCGTCGAGATGCCATCCGCAACTGCCATGCGTGCCATCGCGAGAGACTCCTGCCACGACTTTGCACCATCGTCGATTCCAGGCACCAAATGACAATGAATGTCTACAAACGTCTCGCGTTCTTCCACGATGTGCCTCTTTAGATTGTCCAGGCGTTTCCTCAACGTGGGCCGATCATCCAAGGGGGGGTGGAGTGACCAAGCGAGTTGAAGTACGAGGTGATGATGAGAATTGAGTAAGCGCAGATCGCGCGTATTAATCGAGAAGCCAAACCATCGAGTGGCGGAGTATAGTGAGTTGCGATGTAGCGTCAATACAAATCGCGAACGCCAGATAGGTCTATCTTTTGCCTCTTTTTCCACAGGGCTGAAATATCGCTAGCAACTTGCAATTGACCGGTTTAGACTGCCTCTGTATTGTGAGCATTCGTCGCTGAACTGGCCCCAAACAGATCGTGGCGAACGACCGGCATCAGTGCATGATTTTTGACCCTCGACCACTGCTGAGACTCTGCTCTCGTGAAATACGCTGCGATCGGACCGATTTCCATCTACCTACCCGAGAAGGTAGAAACGAATGATCAGCTACGCGCCGAGTTTCCCAACTGGGACTTGGATTTGATCTACTCCAAGACGGGAATCGCCCAACGACACATTGCTGGGGAGGATGAATGTGCGTCCGATCTCGGCGTCGCTGCTGCTCAAAAACTGTTCGAGGAGCACGATGTCGACCCGCAGAATATCGACTTTCTTTTGTTTTGCACGCAGACTCCAGACTACCCTCTGCCGACGACCGCTTGCTTGATGCAAGAACGGTTGGGGTTGCCGACGTCAGCGGGAGCGATCGACTTCAATCTTGGCTGCTCTGGTTTTGTTTATGGTTTGTCTCTCGCCGACGGATTGATTCGAAGTGGAGCTGCCAAGCGAGTGCTCCTTATAACGGCGGAAACGTACTCAAAGTACATTCACCCGACAGATCGCAGCCTCCGAACAATATTTGGTGATGGGGCGGCGGCGACACTTCTTGATGCCAGTGATAAACCGTCCTTGTCAGCGTTTCAATTCGGCACGGACGGCACTGGTGCTGACACGTTGCTCGTCACGAAAGGTGGCGCGCGCTCGCAGAAGCATGCTCATCGACCACGTCACCGCCAACGCTGGCCGAGCGACCTGTATATGGATGGACCAAGTCTCATTAACTTTACGGTCGGTGCAATACCAAAATTAGTCGACAACATCCTCAGTTCGGCTCAACTGAAGAAATCTGACATTGGTCTCTACCTGTTTCATCAAGCCACCTACAAAATGTTGGAACAACTCCAGCAAAGATTAGAGCTATCCGAAGATCGCATGCCGATCGTCCTAAAGAATTATGGCAACACGGTCTCGTCGACGATTCCGATCGTCATACACGAAATGCGCTCAGCCGGAAGGTTGAATTCCGAGTTGCCAAATCTGTTAGTGGGTTTTGGAGTCGGATGGTCGTGGGCTGGCTGCGTCTGGCGGGGAGATTAGGCCGCTGACGCGTTTCGCATCTACTTTTCTCGCACTCTACCTCCAAGCAGTGAACCGCGGGCTGTACATCGCAAGCCACAATGATGGCAACGAACGCTGACGATTTCTAAACTCAGCGGGAACGGTAGATATCGATTCCCACTCCGACTTTTCATGATTTGCGGTGCTATTTGTCACGACATTCTGAATGATTCTGTCCGAGTTCTCGGACAAAGATCGGTGCTGGTGTCGCTGTGGGCGAGGCGCTCGGTGAGAAAGCACAGGATCGGCATCGACGACTACTGTCGGACTAGCCGTGCTCTGTGCTGTCGCGTTTTGAGCATCTCGCATGCCGCATTTGGATTCGATCCGGAAGCCACTCACAAGTCCCATTCAACGGCGGTTCAACTACTGATCGCCACCAACTGCTCACACGTCTGACAGCGCATTGCTCTGTTTGCCTTGAGACGTGTCTGTCGAGCAGCCAAGCGAGCGGCTTCCAGTTTCTTCGGAACGTGATCGTGCTGACCTCAGCTGGCGTCAGTTGCTGAGGCCATGTCTTCGCACAGGATTCCAAATCGACGAGACCACATTGCTCTTTTGACCATGCGTGATAGCGACCATGCGTCAGGCCGATGACCCGGAGAACAGTACGCAGAGGAAACTGCCCATGTGCCTGATCGATGGCCCGGAGCACGCGGCGCTTGTCTTGTTCTTCTGGGATTCTCACCCTTTCCAGCGAGAAGCCAGTGACCTTCACGACGGTCATGATCAGTCGCAGCAGGGCGACGAGCCTGGCGTTTCGGCGCCGAAGCTGAATGATTTCCCGCTGGAGCTCATGCACATCAGCGTTATGGACATCGATGGAAACGACCTCTGCGTGGGATCGTCATAGGCTGTGGATCTGGGGACTCCACTTTCAAGGGCAATTTCGGTGTTTCCAGTCGCTCGGACGAGTTCCTTCAGGCGATGGTCGTAGCGGCGTTGAGTGCGAGTGGCTGTGGAAATGCCTCGATTCTGCCAGATTCTGTCAACCACGGCGAGTATTGCCATTCAGACTCGCCGGCTGTCGAGAACTCGGACAGAAAATGTCAGAATGTCGTGACAGACAGCAGGGTCGCGCCCGACGAAGGTTCAAACCTGACCTGCGGAACTGGGCTCTGTCGCGATGACCGAAGTCTCGAAGCGAAAGAGCCGAGGTGCGGATTCGACTGCGCGCTGCAAAGTGGTCAAATTCTTGCCCTGTCGCCAGCCCGCGTGGAGTGGGAACCACGCCGCAACCTGATGGGGCTGAGTGTTGAGAACTCGCGCCGAAAACTCCATAATGCTACGAGAAACAGCACCAAGTTTCTCCACAGCCCGTGGCGACAATTCAAACGCTGGTGGAGCGAATGGCCTAGCGCGAATTAATCATCAGTGGGGAATCAAGAAAGGTCGTTTGAGTCGATGACCCGCGAATGGAACGAGGCCATGCAGCTATGATTTCGAGCAGATATCTTTTTTTAGTCGCCTGTCTGTTCTTGGGCGCCATGCCGGCTCCGCATGAGATCGCCTCAGCAGCGAACGCGGACACACCGCGAAGGCCGAATGTCCTGTTCATTGCCGTGGACGACCTGCGCTGTGAACTCGGCTGCTACGGCGTCGAGACAATCAAGTCGCCGAACATTGATCGTATAGCGGCAGGGGCAGTGACGTTTTCACGAGCTTATTGTCAGCAGGCGGTGTGCAACCCGTCGCGAGCGAGCATCATGACAGGGTTGCGTCCCGATTCGACTCGCGTCTGGGACCTTGTCACCGACTTCCGCTCGACGATCCCCGACGCTGTGACCATTCCGCAACACTTCCGCAAGCACGGCTACCGGGCACTCGGCTTTGGCAAAATATTCCACAACCCGTTTCCCGATCACGTGTCGTGGGACGAACCGCACCACTGGCCGGAACAGGCACAGCTGTGGTCCGAAGATGCAAAGCGACGCCTCGCTGAATTCCGCCAACAGATGAAAGCCGACGGTAAGAATGACGCTGCCATCAACCGCATTCGGGCAGTTGCCACCGAAGTCGTTGACCTGGACGACAGCCAGCATATTGACGGCGCGATCACTGACCAGGCGATCCGAGCGCTTCGCGATCTGGCGCAGGGTGACCAGCCGTTCTTTCTCGCCGCCGGTTTTGTTCGACCGCACTTGCCGTTTGTTGTGCCGCGGAAGTACTGGGAGATGTACGACCGGAACAACATTCGGCTGGCCACGAACAGTTTTCTGCCATGCGGCGCGCCGGCCGTCGCGTTCGGCAATCGCTCGCGCGGCGGATTCTACGAACTGTGCGACTACATGGACTACGCCGACGCGCCATCGCCGTTCGATGAAGCCTTAACGGAGATTCAACAGCGCGAACTCAAGCACGGTTACTTTGCCGCCGTTTCGTTCATCGACGCCCAGATTGGTCGACTACAGGACGAGCTTGAACGGCTCGACCTCAATCAGAACACGATTGTCGTCTTGTGGAGCGACCACGGTTGGAAGCTGGGCGAGCATCGTGGCTGGTGCAAGCAGACCAATTACGAGATCGATGCGCGAGTGCCATTGCTGGTTCGCGCGCCCGGAGTGAGCGCCAACGGTCAGCAATCGTCCTCGCTGGTGGAACTGGTCGACGTCTATCCGACTCTATGCGATCTGGCTGGGCTGCCGATCCCGGAGTCGCTGGAAGGCATAAGCCTGAAGCCGCTGCTGGACGACGCGTCGGCACAAGTTAAGGATGCCGCTTTCAGCCAGTTCCCGCGGCTGCACGAGCTACGGAATCACATGGGCTACGCGGTCCGTACGGATCGATTTCGGTACATTGAGTGGCGAGACCGCACAACTCACGAACTGGTCGAGATGGAACTCTACGACCACGCGAACGACGACGATGAAAACACCAACGTCGCCGCTCGCGACGAACACCAAGCCCTGGTTGCGGAACTCAGCAGCCGGATTCAGAAATCGTTCGACAGCCTGAGGAAGGAACCATGATCGTGCCTAAGGCACCGACTCATATGTTTTCCGCCGTTTCATCCGGCCAGCGACACACTTCGCTTGCGGTGCCTCTGCGTATTTGCTCAACTCCGCAGGGCAGTTGGCAGTCCCGGTCGAAAAGACCGGACGGTTTTCGCGGAATTCCTTGCGCGCATCGGTCTCCCGTCCTGCGCGCGTAGAGCGTCACGACCGAACTGACCACTGACGACAACTCCTGGCGCAACTCGCTGGCGGTCGTTGCGCGCACAGGATTCTTTTTGTCATGAGCGCGCAAGGAAATCTCGGTTGCATCATCCTGGTTGCGCGCCAAAATCGCGTTTCGGGTCGGGGAGGCGGCCTGTATTAAATTGACTCGCAAGGGAGTTGTGCCTACGCGCTGTACTTTTGGCACGTCCCTAACCTGTAAGAGGCCATTTTCACCGACGCCGCTTAACGTAACTTAACAAGTGCCGGAGGTGCGCGCCTCCTCCGCAGTTTAGGGCGAGGCACGAGGCCTATCGGGGGGCGGGAGAATCTTGCGTGTAGAGCTCAGAAATGCGACTAGATCCAGGACGGTTTGCAAAGGGCCGAACTGCGAGTGTCGGAATCATGCTGGATGTCCTTCTCTCGAAGTGGCCTCGGTTGGAAGCAGGTCAGGTCTTGTGGTCACTCGCTGCGACACGACGGTTAGGCTATCTTGTTTGGCTCCGAAGGTTTACGTCAAATGACGTGTCGTGGCGATTTTTATGAAAGATCTTGGCAATGTACATGGTGGAAAGACCAGCGATGGTGATTCGAGTTCGACCTCGCGAAGTCTGATCCGGATGTTGAAGTTGAAGCAGGCCCATGCCTGGCATCGCTTGGCGGTGCTGTATGGGCCGGTCGTATTGCATTGGTGTCGCCGAGCGGGATTGCAACAGGCGGATGCGGATGATGTTGTGCAAGAAGTCTTTCGGACAGTCGCTCAAAAGGTTAGCGACTTTCGTCACGAGTCGCCCGGCGATACCTTTCGCGGTTGGCTGTGGACGATCACTCGCAACAAGCTGGGAGACTTCATTCGCCGACAACGCGCAACGACACAACCGGTCGGAGGCACCGATGGCCAATTGCAGATGGCTTCGTTGTCCGGCGACGAGGCAACGCTCGAGACAGTCGGCCAAGACGATTTCGGCGAGTTGTATAGACGCGCCTTGGAGCTTATTCGCATTGAATTCAAGCCCGCGACGTGGGATTCGTTTTGGCGAGTTGTCGTGGACGAACGATCGCCCACCGATGTGGCGAGCGAGTTGGGAGTCAGTGTAAATGCGGTGTACGTCGCAAAATCCCGAGTGCTCAGCCGGTTGCGCGAAGAGTTGGGTGATCTGTAAGTCGAGGTGGTTAGTAACAGCATGACCAAATATCAGACCGGCAAACAGTGTCCTCCGCCCGATGAGTTGTCGAAGTTCAGCACCGGTCAATTGCCGGGAGACTTGGTCGACGACATCGGCGAACATATCGAACATTGCCAGACATGTTCGGACACGATAGCGCTGCTGAACGACAAGTCCGACACGCTGGTAACTGGCTTGCGGCAAGGCGAAACGAGTCCGGAAGCCTGTGATGACGCTGACCGAGATCGTGTCGTGAAACTCATCCGCGAAGTGGGACCTGAGAACTCGGCAACACCTTCGACACTACCTCCCGATCCGCAGCCTGACCCCGTGGCGATGCAACAACTACTTGCTGATCTGTCCAGTTCGGGACTCCTGACCACAGAGGAAGTTGCCGAAGTTGTTCAGTCGCTGCCTATCGACCGGCGTGGTGACACTCAGGAGTTAGCCAAGGCACTGGTTCGCTCGGGAAAGCTGACGAAGTTCCAAGCCACGGCGGTCTATCAGGGGAAGACGCGCGGCCTGGTGTTCGGTGAATACGTCGTGCTCGACAAGATCGGTGCGGGCGGCATGGGGATGGTGTATCGAGCCATTCATCGTCGCATGAAACGCGAGGTCGCGATCAAGGTCCTGCCCGGCGGCTCGCTCGACAACGCGAATGCTATCGACCGTTTTTATCGAGAAGTGGAAGCAGCGGCCAAGCTGCTGCATCCGAACATTGTCACCGCTTTCGACGCCGGTCAGCATGGCAAGTCGCATTTCTTGGTGATGGAATATGTCGCGGGCCAAGACCTCAGCCAGATCGTCAAACAGCAGGGCTCGTTACCCGTCGCTACCGCCGTGGAGTTTATTATGCAAGCCGCGCAAGGACTCGAATACGCTCACGGCGAAGGCCTAGTTCACCGCGATATCAAACCAGCGAATCTGCTGGTCGACAAGAAAGGCACAGTCAAGATCTTGGACATGGGCCTGGCGCGGCTGACCGATATCCGCGAGGCGGATGATGGCCTAACAAAGTCGGGCCAGATCATGGGCACCGTCGATTACATGGCGCCCGAACAAGCCACCAACACACGCACCGCCGACGCGCGTGCCGACATCTACAGTCTTGGCTGCACGCTGTATCGCTTGCTGACCGATTCTCCAGTGTTCACCGGCGACACCATCATGAACAAGATGGTGTCTCACATGCAGGCAGCGCCGCCCAGCCTGCGAGCCTTCCGACAAGATGTTCCCGAGGCATTGGACGCGGTTTATCAGCGGATGCTCGCCAAGCAACCGGACGCGCGACAGCAATCGATGAGAGAAGTCATCCAGCAACTTCGCGAGTCCATAGCCGATGCCGACGTGTCGCTGGGAGCGATCACCGGTGCAGCGGGCGACGGCGTTGGAGAACACACTTCCGATAGCCGACTCACCCAGCACTTCCAAGACATCACACCAACCAGTGCAAACTCGCCCACGAATACACAAGTTACTCTTGAGCCCACGATCACGCTCAACGCACCCGTAACCGCCGAAGTTCAACCCGGGTCGTTGGAGCAGAAACCGCAAGTGCTTCCAAACCTTCCGTCACGAGTACCGCCTCGGATTGCGTTGACAATGGGCGGTGCCGCGTTCGTGTTGTTACTGACGGTCGTTGTGATGTTTTTCCGGACGCCCAACGGAGTTTTGCGAGTGGAGATAATGGACCCGCAGGTTGAACTCACGATCAAAGGGACCGAATACGTATTGAAAGGCACCGATTCGCAAGATATCAAACTCACGGTCGGCGAGCACATCCTGCACGTCAAACGCAACGAATTCGAGTTCGACACCAAGTCATTGACGTTGAAGAAAGGCGAGACCATCGTCGTCAGGATTGAACTGCTGGACGGGACAGTCCAGGTGGTAAGCAACGGAAACGTGATCGGTCAAAGGCCGCTCCAGCCACTACCGAATGTCGAACCGCCGACCGATCCCACGCCTCAGAGCTTCGCACTTGAGTTCGACGGAAAGGACGATTACGTCGAACTTCCGTCGTTTCCGTTTGACCTGAAGAATCCGCTGACACTTGAGGCGTGGTTTACGGCACTGCCTTGCGAAGCTCCTGACTCAATGGATCAGGATGCCCAGATTGCTTCCGTCATTTTCGCGGACGACCCCACAACAGGTATGGCGGGTTTGTTGATGGTCGATCGCTCGAACGCGGCGTGGTGGTTCGGAGTCGATGACAACCGTTTCGTGCATGGCGTCTTTTACCGGTTCGAACGCACCGGGGCGAGGAAAGACTTGTACGGGACAGAGCACCACGGGGCATTAGTTTGGGATGGGCACGAAGTCCGCATGTACGTGGACGGCAAGCCGCTGCAGAGCGGCCTCCAGACAATCGATTTTGAGCAGACCCCACGCGATCTGGTGCGTTCAAAGTTGAATTCGTTCTACCTCGGCGCTGCTGCGAGTGTTCGCGACGGCCTAAGCCTGTCGAGGTTCTTTCGAGGTTCGATTTCGCAAGTTCTCGTTTCGCGATCAGCCCGCTACGACGCGGCGTTCACTCCCGACAAACAGTTCCAGGCGGATGCCGATTCAATCGCCCTCTATCGCTTTGACGAAGGCAGAGGCGACGTCCTGAAGGATTCATCCGGCAACGGACACCACGGTCAGATCAAGGGGGCAAAGTGGGTTCGCGCCGACATTTCGCCCGGTGCAGGTGGTGCAATCGTCGTGCCGATCGCGGAACTCAACACGAGCGAATACAACGCCTGTCCCTGGCCATCGCGTGACGGATTGAGGCTGTACTGGGAAACGGCTAACAAAGGACAAACCTGGCTCGAGTCGCGGACTGTGATGGCGTCGCGTCCTGACCTGAATTCACCGTTCGGCTCGATACAAGAAGTTTCCGTCAGTGGGATGCCGACGCTCTCGGGCGATGAATTGGAAATCGTCGCCGTTCCCAGGAACAACGCGATACTGCACTTTTCTCGTCGTCGCTCGATTAATGACCCGTTTCCCCAAATGCAGCCGATTCCCGTGCTGCGTGACGTGCCGAGGCCGAAGTGTCCATTACTCTCTGCGGACGGGCTCCACTTCGTCGTGCAAAGTGGATCTCTCGGAGATATTCAGTTTCTGTCATCCAGACGATCATCCGTGAATGAATCATGGTCGCCGCCCACATCAATTCCGGGAATGCACGAGAAGGATCATGGCATCTCTATCACGTGGCCGTTTCTCTCTGACGATGGCCTGCGGATTTGGTATGGTCATGGCGGGGATGTGGAAACACAGATTTGGACCGGTACTCGCCAGTCGATCAGCGAACCGTTTGCAGACTTCAAACCAGTAACAGTCGATGGCAGGATTCTCGTCGGTCGCACCCCGCGTTATGTCTCTGCGACGAATGAATTGTTCTTCTCTCAGCCAATCGGGGAGATGAAGTGGAGCCTGGCCGTCGTAAAGAACTACCGGCCGGGTGCCACTGGCTCAGCCGGCTCAGCCAGTGTCCCGGCACGCACCATTGCGCTGTTTGACGACAAGACATTCGCTGGTTGGCAGTCAATCGACGGGAACGCGGTCCCTGCCGATTGGACAATCGAAGGCGACGCGATTGTTGCACCAGGCAGCAAATCTTCGATCGCGACCGTGGCCGAGTACGGTGACTTTGAACTGGAACTGGAGTGGAAGATCTCTGCCGGAGCCAACGGCGGCGTCTTCTACGGGTGGCATGGCAGGACGATCTCGTCCCAAACGGATGGGTTGCTCGTTGTCGCACCGGAGTTTCAGATTGTTGACAATATCGGACACCCGAACGGCAGGAAGGCCGAGACATCAGCCGGCTCGGTATTCGGGCTGTATGCTCCCGGCAAAGACACGACGAAGCCGGTTGGTGAATGGAACCAGGCCAGAATCGTAGTTCGCGGAGCCGACGTCGAACATTGGCTGAATGGCGAGCAGGTCGTCAGCTACACGCGTGGCAGCGAAGACTGGAAACAGCGAGTGGCGAAACTGCCACGGTTTGGCAGCGAGCCTGAGTACAGCCAGGTCGGCCCCGGTCGCATCGTACTGCAGGGCTATTCCGGCAAAGTCTGGTATCGAAACATCAACCTGCGCTCGACGCCAGCAGCACCGAATGCCGCTGTCCCAAGCGCCACTCCTGGCAAGATCACTGATATCAACAACCCGGCCTTCCAGAAGTGGATCAAGGATGTGCAAGCCATGCCTGCGGAAAAGCAGGTGGAAGAAGTGGCCAGGAAGCTGGTGGAACTCAATCCTGAGTTTGACGGAAAGGTCACCGGTGGCTTGTTCAATAAATCACCGAAGATCGAGACCGGAGTCGTGACAGGGTTCGGATTCTCCACGGCCAATGTGACTGACATTTCACCGGTTCGTGCGTTGGTGGGGTTGAACAATTTTTCTTGTGGTGGCGCAAGTTTCAATGGCGGGTTCAAGGGCAAGTTGACCGATCTGTCGCCCTTGCATGGGATGTCTCTCACCACCGTGCATTGCGGTGGTAATCCAGCATTGACGGACCTGTCTCCCTTAAAGGGGCTGCCGTTGACGCTGCTCTACATGAATAACACGCGAGTTACGAACCTTTCGCCGCTGCAAGGAATGCCGCTGAAAGAGCTCAGTATCAGCGGTTCATATCGGATAACTGACTTGACTCCTCTCCACGGACTGCCGCTCACCACTTTTTCCTGCGGTCACAATTTGGTTTCCGACTTGACACCGCTTAAGGGCATGAAATTAACAAACTTCTCGTGCTACGGCACAAAGGTCACTGATTTTTCACCACTGCAGGGGATGCCGCTGACATGGCTCGACTGTTCCGGTTCGAAAGTCACCGACCTGACGCCTCTGAAGGGCATGCCGCTGAAATCTTTGGATACCAGCTATACGAAGATCATGGACCTGTCACCTTTGCTGGACAGCCAGAGCCTGACGACATTGAAGATCAAAGAAACCGAAGTCACTGCCGCTGAAGTCGCCGCTCTGCAAAAGGCGCTGCCCAATTGCAAAATCACCTGGGACGGTCCGGGTTTCGCTCAACAACTTCTTTCCTCGCCGCTCGACAACCTCGATCCGGCGGCGATTCCGGCGGAGGAGCGGTTTGAGTGGCAGCCGCCGGAACTGGTCGCGGTCATCGGCTCGCATGCGAGCAGACACTGGGAACCGCCGGTGGCAGCGGCGATCAGTCCCGATGGCAAGCTGGCCGCAACGCTGGCGATGTCGGACGGCACGTTCAACACCGACAACCTCATCGTCTGGGATCTGGCAACGCAAACCGCCAAGTGGCGACTGGGGGTGAAATGTTGGGACCAGGCTTACCTCTGGTTCACGCCCGACAGTCAGCGACTGGTGGTCATGCCGAGAAGCGAACATATCCATGTATTCACGCTGAATGGCCCCGAACCGGATGTAGTGCGGCTGGTTCAATCAGGCATTACGAATCCTATAACGCATTATCGTAGCACGATTCTGGAACAGGGACGCACGCTGGCGATTCCGGTGCAAGGTTCCAATCAGTTCAGTCTGCACACGGCTGACTGGAAACGCGGCGAGATCACACAAGCCGTTTCCACGTCGCCTCAGGCGCAGACCAAAACCCGTTTTCTCTTCGCCAATGATGCGAATCAGGCGGTCTATGTGTCGATGGAAGGCAAGTTGCGGCGGGCGACCATCCGCAACGCGCAGTGGGAACTGGCCATTCCACTCGCCGCTGGTGACAAGCTGAGCGCCGTAGCCCCCGACGGGAAACGACTTACTATTCAAACCACGGAGGGATTCCAGATCTGGAACATTGCGGGAGCCACGCCGCAGAAAGCTGGCTTCATTGCCGACTCATTCCCGAACAACAGCAGTCAGTTTTCTCCGGACGGACGTTGGTTGACCATCAAGTACACCGGAGCGGTGCTGTATCGAATCGATGGAGCCGAGCCACAACGTATTGCTGCCGTGAGTTCCGAAGGTCAGGGAGGCGCCCATGCCAGCATCGCGTTCTCCGCCGACGGAAATCAAGCCGTCTGCACAAACGGCGCGAACTTTGTCCGGTTCTGGAATTTGTCAGGCGCCGAACCGGTCGAACAGTCTGCCTGGGATCTGAACACGGCCTTTTCGACTCGTTATTGGCGGCCAACGCTGCATCCTGACGATGGGCGGCTTCTGTTGAGCCGTTTCGACCGGGCCAGTCGTTACAGCCCACGCTATCAACGATGGAACCTGTCGGGGCGAACTCCGGTCCCGAGTCCCAATGCTCAAACATTCGTGGATATCAACCGCGAGGCTGGACGTATTCTGCCAGCGGGCCCTGATACCTACGTTGCCCTGAGTTGGTGGCCAGACGTGCCGAGTGCTGAACTGTATCGATTTGACGGAAAAGTCTGGAAGCCATCAGGCTCTCCGTTCGGCCCCACGCGTGCCGTTGGGGAGACATCCCACGATGGTCGATTGCTGGTCGTGATGGAAGCTGCCGGACGGCCCAGTGAATTAAACGGCTGGAACCTTTCCTTGAGCCCACCGAAGGAAAAGTGGAAGCTCCCGATTGGCCAGCGTGAACTCAGCTCGACGTATTCTAACCTTCGCCCGATCATGATCGCAGACAACCAGCACGTGCTGGCGGCCTACGTTCCAGGCGAAGTTGGAAAGGATCTCACCAAACACGAGCTGCTCCTGGTTCACCACCTCGACACTCAACCGGAACTACTGGCAAGGATCCCTGTGTCTGGCGTTAGAGACCGGGGGGGCTACGCGTTCGCCCTGTCACGCGACGGACGGTTCCTGGCACACTCGCGCGACCAGCAGAACGAATTGATCCTGGAAGACATCTCCGGTCCGCAGCCCGAACAATTGCAATCCATGAAGCTCTGGCTCCACGGAAAATTCCATTGGCTGTCCTTCAGTCCCGATGGCCGTCATCTGGCCTGCGCCACCGACGAAAACGTGATCGTGCTGGAAGTCGCCACCTTCAATACGGTCTGGAAATGGAACGCTCCCGGCGACATTGAGTGGATCGAATGGGCCGCCGACGGCCGCCATCTGGTCACACTCAACAGCAACCAAACGGCCTACGTCCTGCGGCTGAATCAACTCGCACCGGACGTTGCCAACGTCGCGCCACCTGAACCGGCAATGCCTCTCGGCAATGTCGATCCCGAACGGCACGTAGCCGAATGGGTGCTGGCTCACGGCGGGAATCTCAGCTTGAGTGACAGGCGATCCGTGAAAACGGCTGCCGAACTTCCGGAAGGGCCGTTCTTCATCACGGCCATCACCCTTGCGAACGTCAACACGAAGATCACGCCGGAAGAATGGCAATCACTCGGCGATCTGCAGTTAGTCACGGGCATGGGTCTCTCCAGCAGCGGTGTGACCGACGAAGCACTGGAGGCGATCGCACGCTGATCCACACTCGATGACCTGGGACTCGCGGGCAACCCGGAAATTACAGACATCGGTCTCGCGCATCTGGCGGCACTGCCGCGACCGGAGTCCCTCGACCTGGGCGGTTGTTCGATGACGTCAGACGGGTTGACGCACCTTGGGAAACTGACGCGCCTGCGAATTCTCAAAATCCAATTCACGAAAAAGTTATTAAACATAACCACGCTCGCTCCCTTGCTGACGTTGCAAGCCCTGGAGATTCTGGAACTGAATTCCACCACAACCAGCGACGCGGCAGTGGCCGAGCTGCAAGCGCTGCCACGCTTGAAATTCCTCACTCTCGCAGATTCCAGAATCACCTCGACCGCGATGGACAGTCTGGCCGCATGTCCCAATCTGCGTGGTGTGTTTCTTGACGGCAACAAGCTATCCGCAGACGCCTTACGCGAACTTGCAAACTCTCCGACACTGGCCGTGGTCAGCGTCACGGGCCGCGGACTCACTCCCGACGAGTATCTCGAAGTAGCTCAAGCGTTGCCTCGCATTACACTGGTCCATCCCACGCTTCGCGAACATTACGCCGCCGATATCGCGGCAGCCGATTGGGTCGCAGGTGTCGGGAACATTAGTGGTGGATATGTCCCCTATCTGAAGAAGGAATTCTTTATCCCACTGTTTCAAACGGATGTGAGGTTGACGCAGGCGAATGTTCCCGCCGACGAGCTGCGTCAACTCGCTGCACTCAAAAACATCACGAGTCTTGCGATTGACGCTCCTGGATTTACAGAAGAGCAGGTGCGGACCGCGCTGGAATCACTTCGTGAGAATCCGACACTGGAACGAATGGCACTGTCACGTTGCAAGTTAGTTCATGTACATTTCTTACGCAATTTGCTGCGAAGGACGTGTCGGGGTTGTTGCATCAGTTTGTAGCCGTGTCGGCGGCGCTTGAGCACGCGAGGTTCTAAACGGCCGGGACGGTTGCCCACTTCACATGACGCAATCTGAGATAGGGACGTCGCAATCAGCGAACACAAGCACCTGGCGGCAACCAATCCGCACGACAACAACATCCAAGACGACAACACATACTGACACGTGCTCACAAAGCTGATCTGACGCGGTTGTTTATCGTGCAACCATGCCGCTCCCGCTGCGGTGATGCGAATCAAGTTGTAACCCAGGAATGTCGTCCAGAATTCCCGGTCGACCATTTCGGGCGACTTGCAACGAACGTGGCCTAAGTTCAGCGAGTCCTTGATGCTCCTGATATCCAGCTCTGAGTTCCAGCGAAAACCATATAACTGGGCAATCTCTTCCTTTGTGAATTCGTCTGCATCCACCAGTGTCGTGATGACGTCAATACTCCGCGTGCGACGGCCAGGCTCGACGACGTTGTAGCGGATCTCACGCAGCATCAGCGTGGCAGGAATCTGAGCGTACGTTGCTTCGTCCATCCATGTCGGCCGCTGTGGTCGCGTCCAGACGATGAGGTGATCGTACTTGCCCAACCGCTGGCCTCGGCGAAAGTCCGAATGCCGCAGATGATGTTTGCGAGCACACACCTGCGTGCCTTGCGAGAGCAACATGGCGATCATCCAGAAGGAGCAGTAATAGCGGTCCATCACCGCGATGTCGCCCTTCGACAAGCTCCCCAGCAGCGTACGCATCAAGGCCGACTCGCCGGTTTCCTTGCCGGAGTAAGGACCATACGCCGCGTCCATCACACAGGCGGTCGCCAGCGACAGGATGGCCACGGCGCGCGCGATCGGCAACCCGACGCCTCGCGTTTGGGTCCTGGGATGCGGAAACTTCTTCTGGTTCTTCTGGGTGTCGGGCATCGTGAACGTGAAGCCGTCGATGAGCTTGGCGTGATACTTGTCCTTGAACAGCCAAGTCGGTGCGGCTTGGTCTTCTACTTCACCGGCGATCTCTTGGGCCAACTCACGCAAGGCGGCTGCAGACAGCTTGGCCCTCGCCTTGCAATAGTCGCCGGTGTCTGCCGTGGGCGGCTCGGTGTCTTGTTGCTGGCAGTACGTGACCACGCGAGCGACGGCGGCCTGGCAGGAAGCTTCCTTGCCGTCGCGCAGCACTTGTCCCAGAAAGGACCAGACCATCACTGCGGTGGAATAGATGGCGCTGGCGGCAAAGAGGTTGCCATGTTTGGCAAAGACTCGTTCGATGCGTTCGACCGACAGGACGTGCGCAAAAGGGAGTCCGCTCTGGCTGAGAAAAGCGTTGACTATGCTTTGAAAACGGCTGCTGCGTCGGTCGTCAAATTCTGGTACCGATGACATGAAGAAACCCTCCTTGGTCTCAACGCCACGCAGACCAAGGAGGGCAACGTCTTATTAACCAAGGACGGCCCTTGAAACCAGACCAATCCTCAAGCTTGGCGGATTTTAGAAACAACCTCCGTCCACGCCTATCTCAATCCGCGCGACGCCCCAGATGTGACAGTGCCATTCGACACTGGAACTATTTCGTGCGACAAGTTTGCCCTCAATGAATACAAACGTCCTGCAGGAACTGTCCCGACACACGGGCTTGCGTGGACTCTACGTTCAAGGTAAATCGAAGGTCACCGCTGAGATGCTCGAAGTGTTGCCCTCACTCGCCCAGCTGCACACCCTGAACATCGATTCGAATTTATTGACAGGCCAGATCTGGCCGCTGGTCGGCAAGCTCCCCGAGTTGCGTGTACTTAACTTCTATACGAATTCGCAATTGACCTGCGAGGGTCTCGGCGAGTTGCGCAGTTGCCCCCAACTGTGGTCGTTGATTTTGATCGGGACTCAAGTGGCGGACGCCGACCTTGAGCCGCTGGGCGACCTGCCAGAATTGAACGACCTGCGACTTTCCTCAACCTCAATCAGCAATGCCGGTCTGGTCCACCTCGAACGATGCCACGAACTGCGAATCGTAGATCTGCGAAAGACAAACGTGACGGCTGCCGGAGTCGCCAAACTTCAACAGGCACTCTCCAGCTGCCTGATCACCTGGGACGCCCAGGCGGCTGCCGCCTTGAAGTAGTGCGCCCTTGATTGCACCCGACCCGCATTCTGGCGCAACGCGTGTTGCTTAACCTGTCCGTCGTCCCGCGATTGCCAAGTTGGCGATCAACCGGGCGATCCGAACATGCGTTGGGTCACATCGACAACAGCAGGTTCGAGTTGGCCGGTCTTGGCAGGCCGAAAGCGCTCCTGACGACAACTCCGGGGCGAATGGGCGGCGGTCGTTGCGCGCACAGGTCTTAAACACCTGGCGCATTTGGCTTCACGTTGGGACCTTGCCATAGCTCCGAAGAATCGAAAACCGCGAGGCCTGGAAAATCGCAAAAACCCGGCTTGCCTGAGTGCCCAGCGAAGGCACCCTGAGATCATGGGCGACAGGGCTAACCGTCTCCGTCAGCGATCTCCATTTCCGGTCTGACGATCCGACAAGCTTCGCTTCACGAATAGGCAGGTCATGCACTTGCAAAGCGGGTCCAGGTTCGCAATCGGTTGCGCGCAGCCAGCTAGTTGGCGAAGTGGCCATAGTCATTCCTGGTAGGAAGGGGTTGGATTGGGTCGGTACGGAGGCTCGCCGAATGGGGGCAACTCACAAACACGTCAAGGAATTGGGTAATGCAAATCCGAACTACCGATAGTGAGGCACCCGCGGTAGAACATACCAAGCGTTCAGAGTCCATCGTCACACCTTTTGGACAGATCCCAAGAGAAAGGACAATACCTTGCGAATCGCGACAGGCGGCATTATTCACGAGACGAGCACGTGCGTGAACACCGAGACGACGCTCAACGATTTTGAACATGATCGTGGAATCATTCGAGGCGATGCGATCCTCGAACGCTTTCGAGGTGCCAATGCACCAACCGGGGGCTTCATTGCGGCTGCAGAGCAATACGGTTTTGAACTGGTCCCTTTGTTGCGTGCGTCGGCTTTTCCCGGTGGATTGATTCGTCGCGCCGATTACGAAGTGATGAAAATGGAGCTGATCGAGCGGCTGAAGGCGGCCGGGCCGGTCGATGGGGTCTTGCTCGATTTGCACGGCGCGATGGTTGTCGACGGCATTGATGACGGCGACGGCGACGTGATTGCCGCAGTCCGCGATGTCGTTGGTCCGCATGTTCCCATCGGCGTGCCACAGGATCTGCACGGTAACCATTCCAAGTGGCGAGTCGAAGTTGCAGACGCGATTGTGGGCTACGATACGTTTCCTCACATCGACATGGCGGAGCGCGGGCAGGAAGCGGGCGAGATTGTCGTGCGGACGATTCGTGGCGAGATTCGGCCCACGATGGCCATTCGTCAATTGCCGATGTTTTGGAGTACCCGCTGTCAAATCACCGCCCAGCCGCCAATGACCGAAGTGATCCAGCGCCTGCACGATATGGAACGGCGCGAGGGTGTCGTCAGCATGACGGTGGCGACGGGGTTCCCGTGGGCGGATGTGCTGGAGGTCGGCAGTTCGGTCATCGCGGTCACAAACAATGACCGCGCCCTAGCTCAGCAATTGGCCAACGAACTTGGCGATTGGATCTGGGATCACCGCGAGCGCTGGTACTCACCGCCGCTGACCGTGCGCGACGCGCTGGCCGACGGAAAACGGATCGGCCGCTACCCGATCATTCTTGCCGACCATGCAGACAACACCGGTGGCGGATCACCTGGCGATTCGACCGAAGTCCTCCGAACATTCTTGGAGATGGGACTGACCGATGCGTTGGCCCTGTACATGGTTGACCCGGAAGTCGCGAAACAAGCTCACGCGGCCGGCGTCGGCAGTCGCATCTCGATTCGCCTTGGCGGCAAGTCTTCGCCGGTTCAAGGCGCTCCGATAGAAGGTGAGGCGGAAGTGATCGCGTTGTCCGAGGGAGCATTTGCGTACGACGGCCCCATGTTCGCCGGCCTGACGGGCAGCATGGGAACATCCGCGTGGGTCAAGATTGAAGGCGTATCCGTCGTCGTCGTTTGCTCTCGCGAGCAGCCGTTCGACCAGGCGTTTGCCCGCAGCCTGGGAATTGATTGTGCGAAGATGCGTTACATTTGCGTCAAGTCAGCAGCTCACTTTCGCGCCGCCTTCGAGCCGATTGCCGGTTCCATTTACAACGTCGACGCGGCTGGCATTCACACGCATGATTTCTCCAAGATCCCTCACACGAAGCGCACTCGCCGCATTTTTCCGGTTGAAATTCCGCCTGGAAGTTGAGCACCAAGGCGAATCCGGCGCGGCTGGAACGCCGCGGCCACACTTTGATGTGCACCGTAGGTTTACTTTTCAATGCATGTGGTGAGAGTCGATAATGACTGCGGAGTTTAAGTCCTTACGCAGTAACGCAACCACTGAAGCAACCCAGACTGCCTCTGCCCTGCGCTATCATTTTGACACGATAGGAGCAGCATAGATCAACGCGAAATTGCTGTCGGTCGTGGATAGCCGCGCCGGAAGAAGATTGTCCCAAGACTACTTGCACCCTGTTGTCGACGCGTCCGAGGCACGTTCGTGCATCGGATCTCCGAATACCGGTTGTTGCAAGGGCGGGTCGCGTTGTCTGCATCGCACTTTCAACCCATAATCAACTGCCATGTTAGGCAGGCCAGGCCTTTGTGCCGCGGGAGGATTCGTCGATGAATCTGGGTGAAAGTAACGTCCCACCCCCGGTGGATAAGTATACGTGGAGACCTTGCGGTAATTGCGCCTTGCTTATCCCGGTCGTGCATGAGTGGCACACTATGGCCGATGGCACTGTGGCGAAGACTGGGACATATACTTACGTGTGTCCACATTGCAGCCACTGTCGTGCTCGGACGCCGACTCGAACCATGACGTGGACAGCCCTATCTGCGACCTTGAGAATGCTTCTTGGCCTGATACCCACGGCGACGCACCGGCGAGGTTGGGCAGTATCTTGGCCGAACTTGAAACGAAGTATTTCTGAGCCAGCTGCGCTAAACCAGATGTTATTGAAAGCCGCAGTTGTCTTGGTTGGCCTGCTTTCGTCCGACGTGACTTGCGCGCAAAACGCGGCGACTCAGCAAGTGCCGGGTGCGGCCGCGCGCTTGAAGCAAGAGTATCGGGAGAGTCGAACAAGGTTTTTCGACGACGATGAGGCCATAAGGGCTCCCATCATCGTATCCTGGCACGGCGAACTGGATTTGCGAATAGAACAGCGCAATCCGTTGCCTGAGAACGGCGTCATTCACGATCAGGCAACGTTAAGCCGGCTGTGGCGCGACTGGCGTCTGGGCGTCGTGCCCACCGTCGATTTCGAGAGATGTTTCGTGTTGGCGGCGTTGGGAGGCGACTCGTCGGCGAGATATGAAGTCTTCAGCAAGTTGAAGCGAACCGGCGACCTCCAATGCCGATTCATCGCCGCCGACTTGGTCAAGAAAGGCGACCGCCCATACGTTGCATTCGTCGTGCCGCGCAAAGGCATCACGGCATTCAACGGTCGACCGATTGAGCGCCCAGCCCAGGACCAGTCTTCATCGCAGCGCTAGTTCCAACCCCGCGCCTGCTTGCCAGGATGTGCCGTTCCAGCTCGCGTCCCGAAACAAACCTTGAGCGGTTGGATGCGCGCGGCCATCTTGACTATTGAGCTATTTGCTGCCCCCTAATAGGGAGCGACCAAGGTGATACTCTGGCTTTCGCTTCGTGCGCTCCGTCATCGCGACTTCTGTAATCAGCGCAGTCAAAAACTCCAGCGGTGTCCACGACCCGAGTAGTTTCTGCGCGACGGACGCTGACCCTGGCGTGTCAGAATGATGGCGCGGGGCGTGGGCAGTCTCGGTTGCTCCATTGCCCGCGTTACTGCGTAAGGTATTAAACACTTAACGCATTTGGCTTCAAGTTGGGACCTTGCCAGGGCTCCGAAGAATCGCGACAGGGCTAACTAACCGTCTCCGTCCGCGAATTGCCGCCTGCAACACGGACATTCGCCGTCGTGGCCCTTGAGCAACGCGGCGAATGCAGACGGTTGCGGAATTGTCATGATGCCCTGAAGGCCAACGGAGCGCGATGACGCCGCCGAGCGACAGTGTGCGTGCTGCTCGCGGACGAGTTGTAGCGCTGCCTCCACGTCATCCGCTTCGTTGGAAGTCTGAGTGGCCATGCCTTCTCGCATCAAGGGGTGGTCGTCAACAATCAGAATGCGAGCCGCCGTTTTACTGGTCACCATGATCGTTAGTGTCCCGGTGATCCTGTGGAAACTCGGCATCGTTCGGTTTACAAGTATGCTATTTGGGTGGGCCCGCGTGTAGCCAACATGAACGCATTCATCGAACATTGGATTCAAAGCATCCAGCAAGTAACTTTGGAGCATTTCATCGTGTTCGGCGAAGACCACTTCAACGACTTGATCTCCGAGTACGTCGACTTTTATCAGACTGTCCGGCCTCATCAATCGCTGGACAATAAACCGCTGACCGGCAACTGGCCTGAACCGGAAAGCGACAAAGCCCCTGCCGGAGAGAGCGTTTGCCATTTACGATTGGGTGGACTGCTGAAGCACTACGAACGGAAAGCGGCATAGTGCTTGCAATGTTCTTTCAGCAGCAGTGCTACTAGCGCGCGCGTTTGGTGCATTGTCGTATCTTGCGACGTTCTATCTGCTGCAATCAGAGGAGACATTGGCTTCATCGTCAGGTGGCTGAGCGGGTGATTTGCCGTGACATCGTTGTTGCACAGGGAGGAACTCTTACAATCACTTTGAGCAAGTTCTCTATTCGTTGTCCGGTGGACCAGCAACGGTAAACTGCGATCGCGACGTGGCGGAAACTTCAGGGCAATTCGCCTTTGCAACTGGCGACGAGTTTGTTACCAGAACCCGAAGCGTGAGTGTGGCGTCCTTTACGTTGTTCCCCGCTGACGTTTTGGGGCTCGATGCCGTCAAGAACTGTGCGTTATCAACAAATTAAAAGCCCTGAGTGATTCTCGCGGTTCCTTGACTTTTGGATTTGTGAATGGGAGTATGGTGGCCGCGTTTAGCTGAATGCGAGTAAAGCCTGAAAGGCGGATTAGTTACGGTGTAATCGTTTCACTCGGCGATACGTACGACATCCATAATTCTGAGCTGCGACTCCACGTGAACGCATTGAATCATCCGCACTCCGATCGATCCTCAGCTGCGACCTCATACACTTTGCTGGAACAGGTAAGGCAACAGGATCAGGCGGCATGGTTCCGTCTGACGGAGCTCTATGGACCGCTGATCTACCACTGGTGTCGTCAAAGCGGTCTGCAAGCCGAGGACTCGGCAGATATTTTGCAGGAAGTGTTTCGCTCGCTGGTGACTCACATTGGTGGCTTCGAGAGGTCCAAAGCGAATGGGTCGTTTCGCGCCTGGCTGTATACGATTACTCGCAACAAGATTCGCGACCATTTCAGTGTTCGCGCCGATAAGCCGACCGCAGCAGGCGGAACGGATGCGCATCTGCAACTCCTGGGTGTGCCGGATCGCGAGCTGGACGAAAGCCAATTGGACCAATGCTTCGGTGGCTTAATGCACCGAGCGCTGAATATCGTTCGGGGCGAGATTAAGGAGACTACTTGGCTCGCCTTTTGGCGTTCGACAATGGACGACATCGCGCCCGCCGCCGTCGCAGATGAACTCGGAATTTCGGTGGCTTCAGTCTGGCAAGCCAAATCACGAGTCATCCGCCGCCTTCGTGAGTTGGTCGATTGAAATAATCCGCATGCGTCTTTTGGTTGTGCCTCAAGTCTACTGAGTCAAATAACTTAAATCGAAGCTCGCGTGCCATCGTGAAAAGAGGTCGCGTGCTCCGTGTCAGGCCAAATCGTTTTAGAAGTTGGCGAACCTAACGCATCAACGAGTGGTGGGTCGCGGAGATGAAAATGATTGACCGCACATGTCCTAACGAGCAAGAGCTGATTGATTATGCGTCAGGTCTGAGCGACGACGCCGTGCTTGTGATCGTGAATGACCATATCAGCATGTGTTCGGCATGTCAGTCGACGCTGAGCGGCCTGAGTCCGATCGATGACACCTTTGTTAGTGCTGTGAAGCAAGGACGCGCCGAGGGGCCATTCGATTCCGAGCCGGTGCTCCTGACCGCACTCGAACGAGTCCGCGATATTGTGTCGGTTGGATCGCTCTGTGATCAAGGTAACCCACAGCGAGATACTTTGATCAATCAAGAAACGCAATTTGTAGGAACAACTCTTGGACAGTACCGTCTAGTCGAACGGCTTGGCCAAGGGGGTATGGGATGTGTTTATAAGGCAGAGCACACGCGTCTAGAGAAGATGGTTGCGGTCAAGTTGCTGGCGGATCGGCTTGTTCATGACGAACAGGCCGTCGCGCGGTTCGACCGCGAGATGAAGGCGGTCGGCAAAGTGGATCATCCTAACATTGTCCACGCCACCGATGCCGGAGAGGTGAACGGGCAGCGTTATCTTGCGATGGAGTACGTAAATGGTCGCGACCTATTTCAGCTGCTGCAATGTCACGGGCCGCTGCGAGTAAGTGATGCCTGCGAAGTCGTTCGTCAGGCCGCACTTGGAATTCAACATGCGCATGACCTGGGAATGATCCACCGTGACCTGAAGCCCTCGAACCTAATGGTGACGAATCAGGGGCAAGTAAAAGTATTGGATTTGGGCTTGGCCCGACTGACCACGCCCATTCCGGCTGGCGAGCTCACGAAAGACTTTCAGGTCATGGGTTCGGTCGACTTCATGGGCCCCGAACAGGCCTTGAACGTGAAGGAGGTCGACCATCGCGTTGACATATACAGTCTTGGCTGCACGCTCTACGCCCTGCTATGCGGCAGGCCACCATTTTCCGACGACAAGCACGACTCGCCACTTCGCAAGTTGATCGCTCACGAACACGAACGCCCGATCGCGATGATGGAGTTGCGCTCGGACGTACCCAGCGAGCTCTCAGCCATTCTCGACCGAGCGCTCGCCAAAGCCCCGATTGATCGATTTCAGAGCGCAAGCCAATTCGCCGATGCGTTGCAGTCGTTTGTCGAGCAAGCTGATTTAGCAAGCTTATGCAAGGTCGACGCCAATTCGAACTTCAACAATATGCTGCAGCATACGAGCGACGTCTCTAAGCACTTGGCGATGACCGATACCGTGACCTCGCTGCAACTTCGTTCGCAAGTCAGCGCACCGCCGAGTGCTGCTCGATCGCGGAGTTCGTTGATCGCTATCGGCATCTTGGCCGTCGCGTCGATTGCGGCGGCAACTGCATTTGTACTGCAGTATACTTCGGGTGCAGGTACACTCGTCGTCGAGATCAACGGCGATTTGATCGGTGCCCGCATCGAAGGTGAACGGCTGGCGATCGAGGACCGAAACAGAAACACGACTCACTACCTTTCGATTCATGGCGACAGTGTTCAGCAGTTGTTGGCGCCGGGGAACTACAGCATCAAGGTCGAGAACGACGCTTCGGGACTTCAGCTGGAGACCGCCGAGTTCCGGATCACTCGTAAAGATCGCACCGTCGTCAGGGCCTACGTCAAACCTCGCCCTGCAGAAGAAGCTACGCCAAACGCCGATTCTGATGGCGATCCGAGTCTTGCAGCGTGGGCACTAGACAACGGCGCGGTAGTCTATGTCTTAGAGGGAGATCGCATTGACCGTATTGAGAAAAGTGAGCAATTGTCGACGAAGGACTTTTATCTGTCCGGAATCGAGTTTCACAAGGCGCTGCAATTAACCGACAAAGACTTTGTTCGTCTGCTTCACGCTCCGCGATTGCAAAAAATCGTATTCATCGACTTGGACCTTACGGAGCGCACTGTATCGTACCTCGCGGCGCTTCCCAACCTGCGAAACCTCGAGTTGCTCTATGAGACGACGAGCCCTCAGGGCCTTGAGCAAATTCAGCAACTCCGACACCTTACCGACTTGACGGTCGGCGGAGCTTTCGTCGGCAACAACGAGGTCAAAGCGATCAGTACTCTGAACAATATTCATCGCTTCACCATTTCAGGCAGACGAGTTACAGATGACGGCTTGGTCTATCTGGCATCCATGAAACAGTTGGAGTTCCTCTCCCTCATCTTTACACAAGTCGAAGGTGCCGGCCTCACACATCTTGAGCGTTGCCCAAAGCTCTGGGGTTTGCATTTGCCCTATACACCCGCTAACGATTCCGCGATGGAAGCGATCTCGCACCTTCAGGAGCTAACCTGGCTGAATCTCGGCGCGACTCGGATAACGGATCAAGGATTGACGAAGCTTTCCAATTTGCCGAGGCTCGACCACCTTGAATTGCTTGGAACGGCGATTACGGATGACGGCTTGATGGCACTTCGATCGATCAAGAGCCTGCACAAGCTGGATTTGCAAGAAACTCGGATCACTGACGCGTGCGTCGATGACTTAGCAGCGATGCAACAGCTGTCGATGTTGTCGCTTGGCGACCGGTTGTCAGAAAGCGCCGTTCAGGAGTTGCGGACGCGATTACCGAATTGCGATATTCGATCCACCAATGTTGGGGTGTTTTGAATCAAGCGACGGTCAGTCAACGGATGCCAGAGCGGCGCCAAGGAATATATTTGTGTTTTGCAGTGTGGTAGATCAGAATCATTGACAAATTACCAGATCAGAAAAAGGCGTTAATGGCTTGTCTCGCTTATCGACAAACGCGAGCAACCGGTAACGCCTTTTTTTACGTCCCCCCAATGCCTCACTCTAGAAGCCTTCCCGCGATCAGCGACCCGTGCCTTCGCCTTCTCAGACAGGATCTCTTTGAACATGGCTAGTAAACGATCTCGTCGCCAAGCGGCCTTGAAGAAACGTCGGCTTAACCTGGAGTCGCTCGAACAGCGGATGTTGCTGACGACGCTTGGTGATTTGGAGCGGCGCTCGCTGAAGGAAGCGTTTGAGTCGCTGTCTGGATTCACCTCCAATTTGGAGCAATCGGAGTTATTGAGCGCGAACATCCCGATTTTCGACAAGTCAATCAACGAACTTGTGGATGTTAAACAGCTCGTCGATGAACAGATTGTTACACCGATCGAGAGGTATCTGGATGGTGCTCAGCCTTCCTTGGAAGATTTCCAAAAACTGTTCAATTCAGGGATACCTGGAATTTCCGCGGGTGCATTGGGAGCCATGACGAATGCGCCAACTGTTCTCAATCAAAAGTTCAACGCCGAATTCGACATCGATATCACCAAGAGTTTTCAATTCGAAACGGACTACGGCACACAATTGATGGCAGCGGGGGTCGAAGCATCCATCGGCACACTATCCACGCAACTTGACTTTGGACTGCACTTCGGCGTAGGAGTCGAGATCGATTTATCGAAGATTGGCGGAGCGCCCAGTGAGGTTGTCACGTTCACCTTGAAGGATGGCACAAAGGACGCTGGATCAAGGATTGTCGCCAAGGCAACGTCAACGCTCGATGCATTCGAGGCGTCCCTTGGAATCGCCGGCGCGCAGGTTAATGGCGCAAGTTTCGCGTTTGATGTCGCACTGCCTATGGACTTTGGTGGGGCTGCGGCGGAATACGAGTTCTCGTTGTCCAACCTTCGGACGACGGCTTCAAACGTCGCCAACATCTTTGCTTTGAAAACCGATACTACTGCCGATAAGAGCGTCCGGCTGACTTTGCCATTGTCTGTGCAGATCGGTGACTCGATGGTCGTCGACAACGCTGCGTTCATGATCAAAGACGACGACCTGTTTGACGGCAAGTTCGATCTTACCGCGACGGGGCCAAACGCGGCCGACCCCAATGTTTACGTCGTCATTCCACCCGAACTGACCGACTTCCGCGCGATGGGTAATGCTGCATTATTCGGCGTTGTGGAGAAACTTGGCAGTTACTTCGGGCAAATCAGTCAGTCCGAAGTATTCCAAACCGAAATCCCATTTACCGATGGCCAGACCTTGGGCGAAGTGTTGAATCTCGAAGAAGCCTTTGGTGCCGAGGTACTCAACAAGGCGCGTGAATCCGCTGAGAACTCCGAGAGTGGTGTTGTCGACACCGCCAAGCAGATCGCCAACGACGTGCGAAGTGCCGCGTTCAAGAACGTGCAGGATTTGGCCAACCGAATCGGTGACAAAGTCGGATTTAAGAACGACGACTTTGATGGCGACGGCACGAACGATCCGCGGCTGCAGTTCGAGATCGACTTTAGCCACATTGAAGCAATTCCCGACACCGTCTTGGACTTTGACGTCGAGTTGGGAGAGCTTGCTCAGTTCGGAATTCAAGAAAGCAATCTGGGTTTGTCCGCTCAGGTCGACGCTCAGTTCGATTTCATCGTCATGCTGAAGCGGCCTGGTTCAATTGACGCGGACAAGATCGCGGACGAACAGCCCAATGGCACGATCGTCTTTCGCTCTGACAAACTAGTCAGTTCCTTGAACGCTGGCGGGGAGTTGATGTCGGCGGCCGGCAAGGACTTCAGGGTGACGCTGGCGGATGGATCGACTTTCGAGGTAGACATTGACCGATCGGTTGTACCCATCACCTCGAGCACTAAAGCCAAAGTCACGGAAGATGCGAATGCCGATTTAACGAACAAGATTACGTTCACAAAGAAACCCAACCTAGCCGGTGTAACGCCGGGCATGATCCTCTCAATTATCAATCGCACGGACGGCAATGATCGCACCGACCAATTCAAAATTGAATCGGTTAACGCGGCCAGCGGTGAACTGACCGTTTCCCCTACACCAACAGCCGGCGCGGGGAGCTTTGATTGGGCGATCGACGAACCACCCACAACCCTGGGACAGATCATTACGCGGATCAGCGATGCCGGTCAGTTGTTCGCCGCGAAGTATGAACTGACGGCCAACGAAGATCTTACAGGCTTCAAACTGATCGACAAGACTCAAACGGACAGCAACGCCGGCGCCGGAAAGCTGAAAGTCGAGTCGCTTGGAACGTCGAAGGGCGCCGTCGCGCTCGGCATCGCAGGTACCGGCATGTCGATGGCGGATGGAGAGCCGCTGGCGATTATTGGTCGTCCGTTACATGGCAAGTCATTGATGGACAACGTCTTCATTCAAAACTTGCAAATTGACGCCGGTGCAAATCTGAACGCGACGATCGGGCAAGCCACCGCCAGTCTGGGAAGCCTGGAACTGAGCATCGCAAATGCGCACGGTGAGGCGAAGTTGGGGGCAGGGTTGGCAATCCACGATCCCGGTCCCGTCTTCGATGGGCACATCACGCTGATGGAAGCTTCGAAGGCCATTGTAGAACTCGGGACGAAGCTGACTGCACAGCGCGATGTGTCGTTTACAAATGCGAACGGCGTGCATAATCCGTTGACGCCGAATGGAACTGTGACGATTACAGTCCGCGGCCAGGATAACGATCTGCAGATTCCGATCGGTTCAGCAGGGGACGCGAGCGAGTTAATCGCAAAGCTGAATGCGGATACTACCTTCTCAGGCGTGGCGCTGGCGAAGCCTGGTGATAGTGCCGACGAAGTGGTAATCGAACTCAAGCCTCAAGCAGGCAACCGTCTCACGATCGATCAATCATTGGCGTTGGGGTTGACTCGCAACGAAGTACATTACTCAAGCATCGTATTGACGCCGCTGTTCCCGTTGGCTGCCGATGCTTCGCTCGACATGACCGTATCACGTGACGACCTCACCACGCCCGTCAACATCGCGTTCGATGGAACGGTCGCTTATCAAGACATCGATCAACTGGTTACGGGAATTCAGGAGAAGTTGACGGGGTCGGTCGTGTCGGTCAGCAACCGCGGCAATCGCCTGTCATTCTATTTGAATAACGGACGTGCTCACCGCGTGGAAATCCCCGCATTTGAATCGTTAGGGTTCACAGAGAGTTCGGAGCGTTACCTCATCCGACCGCTGATCGACGGTTCGGCGACGTTCGATCTTCCGATTACGTTGCCGAATCCGATTCCAGGTCTCGAGCTTCCCACACTGACGCTACCCAAAATCAGTCTCTCGATTCCGAAGTTGACCGATTTGAAAGACGTCAAAATCGAGTTCCCGAACTTGAACTTGGATCTCAAAAACAAGCTGCAAAGCATCAAAAGCATCGACTTTGATGTGATCCTATCGGGTTTGAAGATGGGGTTGGAGTATTTGAAGTCGTTGGATGTGGGTGATCTCGATCTGCCGCTATTTAATCAGAGCATTCCACTGCTTGACATCAATCTCCGCGATTCGTTGGACCTGGCACTAAAGTTCAACAATTTCCTCATCGAATTCGAGGCAAACCCGTTCGGGAAGCTGAATGAGTTAGCGGAACGAATCAGGTTGGGAATCGGTGCCAAGGCGGTGCGGTTTTCGTACGATCCGGGCGAGATTCCCGGTTTAGTCGGCAAGAAGCCGGCCCTACGGCTTGACATCGCTTACGCCACACCGGCGTTCGAGAAAGAGTTGCCGCTGAACATCGATCTGTCCAGCATCGAAGCGATAAAATCGCTGGGCGGCATTGTGGACTTCAATTCAACCGGGAACTTGACCGTCAAGGCAGGTGCCGAGATCACGCTGTCGCTTGGTTTTGATCTGACGAATCCGTTCCGTCCCAAGCCGTTTCTCTACACGAACAACCCACTTCCAGCACCGAGCGGCACCGCAGCTCACACGTTGGAAGCCGTCGATGCCGCAAACAAGCAAATCACGCTACCTGCACTGAGCGATATGACGCTGTTTGTGGCTGGCGATTGGATCAAGCTGGACGGATCGAAGGTAGGACGCCCAGATACGGATGGCAAACCTGAGTTGTTCAAGATTTCGGCGGTCGATATTACGAATCGCAAGCTAACACTGACCGTTGCCCCCGACGCACTCGTTGACACGTCGACGGTCTGGACACTGAAACGCCGTGGCCTGGTGGCCACGACATCTCTGGGAGTCGGTGAGGTCACAGACAACGTCATCACATTCCCCGAGACCACGATCTCGCTGGACGGCGAAGTTCCGTTCGATATGTCGATCTTTGGCGATGGTGGCTGGCTAAGCCTGACCGGCGCCAGTGGCGGCGTCGGAGACGGCAGTGAGACTGACCTGTTCCGCATCATCGAGGTAAATGCTGCTGCGCGGCAAGTTACGTTGCATGCTGCACCGATGGGCTTTACGGCTGAGACGCTGGGAGCCGTTCCTTGGTTGTTGAAGCAAGAAGTGGGCACCGGTGTCGTGCTTTCGGCCGATGCCGATGCCACCGATATCAATCTGGTGACTGCTTTAGGCCCTGTGGGCATCGAGATCAGTGACGGCTCGGCCCACATATTCCCTTCCGGGCAGGCGGCCACGGCACCTGGAGGTGCCTCATTTACGATTGGCTTGCAGGAATCGACGGAAGCAAACCCGGACGGTCGCCGTTACTTGAACGAGTTTGCTGGAAGCCAAGGACCGGTGACCGTGATCGAATCAGACGGCCGCCGTGCGTTCGCGGAAGACTGTGAGTGCTACGACAAGTTTTCCGTGTCGTTGGGCGTGCCACTGGTGGGTAATGAGCAAGCCAAGATTCGTCTGGAACTCACGGACCCCAACGAAGCTTTGCTCGCCATCAAGCCCGCGGGCGAATTGCCCACCGACGCCGACTTCCGCGGCGCGGGCACCATGACATTCACCGCCACAAGTCAGCGTTATACAGTTTTCGTCAAAGGTGTTGACGACGATATTCGGGACCGCAAACGAATGTCAACAATCACCCTGAGCTTTGATACGACCGACCCCAAGCTGCCGGCGGCGTTGAAGAAGGCAAAAGACAAGACCGTTACCGTCGTAACGCTCGATGACGATGTGCTTGAAAATGAAACTCCTCCGGAAGTCGTGCGAACTGGCGAATTCGAAGTGCTGGCAGGAGCATCGTTCGGACTGAAAGACTTTGGGATCGATACGTCGAACCTCAAAGGAACTTTGCAACAAGCGCTCGACGGCGAAGTGCTGGCCGATTTGCCGATCAAGTTGCGAGGTTTGCCAACGCTGGTGACTGGCAAGGAACGGTTAGCCAATGGTCAAATCACTGGAGCACTCAGCACCAACGAGCCACACCTGCAATTCAGCTTCTCGCTCAGCAACATCCTCACCAGCGGCTTCAAACCGTCGATCGACATCGTCACACCCGACGGCAAAGTGATCGTCAACGATGACGGCTCCACGCCGTTTACAAAACTAATTACCGGCGGGATATCTAGTTTAAGCGGCAAGAATGGTCTCAAGAATCTGTCGGCGATGGTCGGTGGTTGGGAGGGAGCGTTCGATCTGTTGATTAACGCCATGAACGGCGAAGTGTTTGGCATCGACCTGCCGTTAATCGGTGACAAGCTCAAAGACGAAGCTCAATTCCTGGTCGATATGAAGGAGAAAGTCACCTCGGGCTTGCGCGCTGTGAACGGCGCGGAAGAGTATCTGACCGACAAAGTTCAAGAAGTCATCTTTGCGGGTCTGGGGCCGCAAGGCGTGAATCTGCTGAAGGACGCGCACAGTGACGATCAGACAAAGCCGCTTTGGACAACGGATGGAAAGCTCACGAAGGACGACGTCGGCATCCGCGTGCTCAAGAGTGACAGCGGCGTGCCGAACGGTGTCCGGTTCGAGATGCATTTAGGAAAGGACATCGCATTCAGCACCAATCCGAACTTTGACATCGGCGTCCCGGGATTGGATTTGAAAGTCGACGCGCCCATCGACGGCAATATCAATATCGATTTTGTGTTGATCGTGGGAATCGATCTCAAAAACGGCTTCTTTATCGAAACCGGCATGACGGATGATCAGGGATTGCCGATCATCGTCAACGACGCACAAGGCAACCGACTGACGAAAGAGTTTACGATTGGGTTGGATGTTTCAACGCCCGGCTTTAACGCGGACGGCACACTGGGCTTTCTGGGGATGAGCGCCAAGGATTTGCCGGGCGCGCGAGTCGGCGTCTTGAGTGCGGATGGATCAACCGGCTATCCGCTGCTGGTCACTTCGAAAAAAGTCGATCGCAGTGTGGAAGGGGTCACCATCGGATTCCAGACCGTTGAGACGGCGGATAGTGTCCGCGCTGAGTTTGATGCTGACAATCGCGCGATCACGTTGTTTGTGCAGCAGAAGGCAGACGGCACCATCGCCACGACCGCCGATGCATTGAAGAAAGCCGTATCCAGCACCAATCAGGAGCAATCGGCGTCGTTCAACGAACATTTCGCGTTGAGCGTGATTGGCGATGGCACGACGATTCTGACGCCAACCGGTGCCACGTTGACAAGCACGCAGAAGGACTCGGCCACCAAGCAGACAGCGCGACCCGTAGTCATCGTGCCGAAGTCGCCCGATGCAGATCTGGCGGATGTGCGGTTTAGTTTCCAACAAGTTGCTACGGCGGCCGACGAGAAAATCACTTACGATCCGGTCACTCGACGGGTTACCTTCCGCGTGACCGCGGGGAAAAAAGCCAGCGAACTTGTCGCATTGTCTCGCGACGCAAAGTCGCAGACGTTTTCAGAAGTCTTTGAAGCCATCGTTGTCCCGGGAAAGCTTGCGGTGAGCAACGCTTCCTATGCAACAGCAATCCTAGAAATCGTTGCCGCACCGAAGTCGCAGCCGGCTCTTGGGGACGTCACGAAACTGAAGCCGAGCAATTTCACAGCCAAGTTTGAAGTCGACCTGAAGGATGCCGAAGACGACTTTGTCAAAGAAGGCGGCAGCTTCAAGTTGGACGCGAACGGACAGAAAATTGCCGACACGAAGCTGACGATTCCCGAATTCTCGAAGTTAAAAGGCAAGGCGATCGACTTCAGCGTCGATGGCGTCGCCAGCTTGAATTTCCGATTGCAATCGAATCTTGGTGACGTTGCGATGCCCGGGATTCGTGCTGATCTGAATCTCGATTGGCGTTTCAAGTACCCGAAAGACCCAGTCGCTGGTCAGAGCACGTCGAGCAGTAGTAAGTCAAAGTTCCCGAGTCTGCCGGACGCGGTTGCGATCAACAATGTTGAAATCAATCTGGGCGAGTTCTTCAACAATTTCGCGGGCGCATCGCTCAAAAAAGTCCAAGAGATCCTGAAGCCTCTGGATCCCGTCCTCAAAGTGCTGAACGATCCCATTCCGGTGATCAGCGATCTCGCCGGCTCGCCAACATCCATGTTGGACATGGCTCGTCTGTTCGGCGGAAAAGTAGCGCAAGCCGTTCAGTTCGTCGATGCCGTACAGCAACTCAAGTCGCTGGTCGATTCCATTCCCACGGACCTTGGCGCGGACAGCTGGTTGTCGATTGGTAGTTTCGAGATTAACACGGCGAGTTTGCGCGAAGCGAATCCATTAAGCGGCAGTGCCGCCCCGCGCATACCTGCGATCAGCGTGACGGAAGTCAAGGACGTGGCCAAGGGGCTGGGCGACAAAGTGAAGCAGGCCTCGAAAGAAGCAGCGGATAAGAACTTCCAAGCTGCCAAGTTCACCAAGTCGGCCGGGTCGTTCAAGGAAGGTACCTTCAATGTCAGCTTCCCGCTGCTCAGCAATCCTAGCTCCGCATTTCAATATTTGATGGGCCAAGATATCGATCTGCTGTATTTGGAGCTGCCTAAATTCGGTCTGGAGGCAACCATCAGTAAGCAGTTCCCCTTGCCGCCATTGCCCGCGATCAACATTGAGCTTGGCGGCAGCATTAAGGGAACGATCGATCTGGCGTTTGGCTTCGACACGTCGGGCATTCGCAAGTTTATGAACACGCATAACGTGATCGACGTGTTCGACGGGTTCTTCCTGACCGACCACGAGAACCCTGACGGATCGGGACCCGACATTCCCGAGGTGACGGTCGAAGCCGGATTGACGCTGTCTGCCGGTGTGAATCTGGGAGTCGTAGCGGCGAGCGTTGGCGGTGGCTTGTTCGCTAACGTCGATTTCAATCTGCACGATAACAACGACGATGGCAAAGTGCGCGTTGGTGAACTGATCGAGAATGCGAAACTGAAGGCCAGTATTCTGGGTGCCGAGGTGCCTGGCATTCTGATCTTCGACGTCTCGGGTGGCTTAACCGCGCGAGTCATGGCGGACGTATCGTTGGGTCCCTGTCCGCTGTGCATTACGGCGGATTGGAGTAAGGACGTAAAGATCGCCAGCTTCGAGCTAGAACGTCCGGGGCCCGTCGTGCCGACATTGGCAACCAAAGTTGGCGGCGAGTTGAAACTGAATATTGGCGACCGCGCGAAGAACCGCGCGGACGGCGTGAAAGACGCGAGCAAGATCAACACGGAGGATGGGGCTGAGACGTTTATCATTAAGGCAGGCGCCACGCCCGACAATATTCTGGTCACCGCCTTTGGTGTGACACAGTCGTTTGACGGCATCACCTCCATCACCGGAAATGCGGGTGAAGGCAACGACGTCATTACGATCGAAGAAAGCGTGACCGTTCGTACGTCGATTAAGGGTGGCAAGGGCGACGACCAACTCTCTGGCGGCAGCGGCCCCGACAGGCTGGAAGGTGGTGAAGGCAAGGATACGATCACCGGCGGCGATGGCGATGACGAATTGCTGGGCGGAGGCGGGACCGATTCCATCGAAGGCGGTGCCGGAGATGACACGATTGATGGCGGTGCCGATGACGACTCACTCTTGGGAGGCGATGGCAAGGACACCATTCGCGGTGGCGATGGCGACGACAAAATCAGCGGCGGTGAAGGCAACGATCGACTACTAGGTGATGCAGGCGATGATGAATTGCGTGGGGAAGAAGGTCAGGATTTCATCGATGGCGGCGCCGGGGCCGACATGATCCTCGGAGGTGACGGCGGCGACACGTTGCACGGCGGCGCTGGGAACGATCTGATCAAGGGCGAATCCGGCAACGACAAGATATTTGGCGACGCGGGCGACGATCGGCTGGAAGGCGGTTCGGACGAAGACGAAATCGAGGGTGGAGACGGCGCGGACTTGCTGTTCGGCGACACGGGGCTCGACATTCTTCGTGGTGGTGCTGGCAACGACATCCTGGTTGGTGGTCAGAACAGCGACTCGCTGTTTGGTGACGCCGGTGATGACTTGCTGTACGTCTTCTTGCAAGATCTCGCTCAGACTGAAGACCTCGACGAGAAAGCCGAAGGTGGGACCGGCAACGATCGCATCTGGGGCGGTATCGGCAACGACATCTTGTATGGCGACTCGGCCCAACCCGACGGACTGGACGGCGATGACGTGATCTATGCCTTTGCCGGCAACGATCGCTTGTATGGTGGCGGCGGAAATGACGAGCTGAATGGACACGAGGGCAATGATCGGCTCTACGGAGGCACAGGCAATGACGATCTGCGCGGCGACGGCGGCAATGATTTGCTCGTGGGTGGTCTTGGCAAAGACATACTCGCCGGTGGTGATGGTGACGACGTGCTGTTTGGCGACTTGGCCGGCGACTTCGATGATCCAGCCCTCTTTGATCGCAATCCGAATGGTGGCGGGCAAGGAATCAACTTCCAACTACCGCCGCGATTCAATGACGCGGATGTCAAAGACTTTTTCACAATCTCCTACCTGCCGACCTTTTTCGTGACACCCAAGGTCTTGGCAAACGGATACGAAGGCGGCGCGAACGATGGCGATGACAAGTTGCTCGGCGGAGCGGGAATCGATGTGTTGTTGGGAGGCGGCGGTGCTGATGCCTTGGACGGTGGTGACGAAGCCGATTATCTCGACGCCGGCGCTGGACACGACGTCGATGTGCATGGCGGCGCGGGTGACGATGTCGTACGAGGAGGAAGCGGCAATGACATCGTCCACGGCGACAACGGCATCGATCAAGTCTACGGAGACAACGGCTCGGACAAGTTATTTGGCGACTCGGCAACTAGCCTCATCTACCAACGATTGTTCGGTGGTGAAGGGAGTGACGAGCTGTATGGTTATGCGCCAACAACCACAACCGGATTGCCGACCAATCAACTAGCCATGTTCGGCAACTTCCTCGTCAACGGCGAACAAATGTTCGGCGACTCGGGGAATGATGTTTTCTACGGCAGCAGCACGACCAGCGACTTGGCTGTCGGCGGCGCAGGAAACGATGTGTTGTTCGGCGATGCGATGGGAAGCGGATATATTCGGATCACCGGAACCGCGGCGCTGACGACGGGCGTGGCGGATTTGCTGTTGGGTGACGACGGCGAAGATCAGTTCTTTGGCGGCGGCGGCGATGATCAGATTTGGGGTGGCGCCGACTCGGATGCCATCGACGGCCAGGGCGGAAAGGATGTGATGTACGGCGGAGCGGGAATCGATAAGTTCATCATTCCGTTGTCGGACGGGCGAGCGAACGACGAACCAATCCGCGGCCACTTTGGCAACCGCCAAGCGAACGACGTGCCGGATGATAACGCCACCGACATCGTCGTCTTTCGCGGCACGAACAATAGCGATGTCATCCGCATTAGCCAGACAAAGGATGCGATTCCCAAACTGGCCATCGACATCACGACATTCGGTGTGACTCAGTCGACGACGGTCATCTGGGCAGATCCGCAAACGGGCAAGCCCGAACTAGAGCAATTCCAAGTCTCGGCGTTGGGCGGCGATGACATTGTCGGTTTTGGGTTGATCAAAGCAGATTACGGCGATTTGGGCCTGTTGGCTCCGCTCGACATCACCGGCAGCACGACGCGGGCGCCGATTGACTTGGCCAAATTGGTAAAGAACGAGAATGGCAAGATCCGAACCGACTGGACGACCGCCTTCGATGGCGGTGGCGGCAACGACTTGCTGGTAGGGACTCCTGGACGAGACCGCTTCGATGGCGGCAGCGGCAGCGACATCTTATTCGGATTCGATGGCGATGATCGGTTGTGGGGCGATGCCGGAACTGGTTCGTCAGTCGATCTCGACATCATCTTCGCCGGTCAGGGCGCCGATGACGTGATCGGCGGGCAGGGCAAAAATCTCCTTTACGCTTGGACACTGCCTCCCAATCCGCTCCTGGTGCCCGGAGCGGACAAGGCGCAGAATCTGATCAATGCCAAGAACTTTTCGATGCTCAATCCAATGGGCGGCTTTGGCATCTATCAGCAACCCGACGGTGGCCTCGAATCGCACAGCCTGCTCGTGGACGAGGCCATGACACGCACGGCCACAATTACCGTTCGTCTCGACAAGCAGCCTGCGCCGGGTGCTGACGTCGTCTTGTCTGTCGTCGCGTCGAACCCGACGGAGGTCGCCCTCGACAAGCCAACGCTCACGTTCACCAGCGCAAACTGGAATCTGTCGCAGACCGTCACGGTGACGGGCGTGGCGGATGGCGCGACCGATGGCAATAAGATCTCCACAATTACCATCGCCGTCGACACCGAGAAATCACGGGATCGTGCGTTCGATCTGGTCGCGCCGCAAGTGTTCAGCGTGGTTTCGATTGATGGTAGTGCGGCGACGATTCCGGCCAGCAGCACCTCGGTCGCGATCACCATGGGCGCGGAACTTCCCCTCGAAGACACTGGATTCAACCGCATCCTTGGCCAGAACCGTGACGACTTGTTGTTTGGCGGCACGGGACTCGATTTCTTGCACGGTCAAACGGGCAACGACATCCTGTTTCGGCGCGACGGTACGCGATTCGAATCGCTGGACGGCGGACTCGCGGGCGCGGATTGGGCTCAGTACGCCAAGAGTACGAACAAGGTGTGGTACTTTGGCGGCAGCAACGCAAACGACGAGATCCATGTCGATTTCGTCACCGAGCCGGGCAGCGATTTGACCGGAACCCATTTGATCACGCGGCTAACAGAAAATAACGGCGCTTTCAGCTTCGCGGCCCAAGCCAAACTCGACTTCTCCGCGGCGACTGCCATTGGCGCCGTGAGTTGGGATGCCGCGGACGCGATCGTCAATATCGTTGACGAACTGTCACAGCGGGCTGAAGCGAATGAGAATTTGACGAACGAGGAGCTGGTTCGATTGGTTGCCGCCGCGAAGCAGAATAGCAAACCGAATCCGACCGTTCCACGCGAAGACGACTACCTGGCAATCATCATTGATGCCTTGGACGGAAATGACGAGATTATCGTGGGCCCCACGGTGCAAAAATCGGTGTGGGTCAATGGCGGCGCGGGCGATGATCGGATCATCGATCGCAACGGCAAGGCGATCTTGTCGGACATGACCGAAGGTACCAAGCGGAATGATATTCCTGAAAATGCCTTCGACCTGGGCAGCGTCAATTCAAAGAAAGATGGCGAAGCAACCTTTGTGCAATTGACGATCGACAACCCGGAGGATGTCGATTGGTATAAGTTCCAACTGACCGAAGCACCGGGCGCAAACGCGACGATCACCGTCGCTAGTCTGAGTACGGAAGAGGACCAATTCAAGTTTGAGATCTACGACGATCCAAACGATGTGACGGTTCCGACGGTGTCGGGCGAGTTTCACGCGGCGCTGAAAGATTTGGTCGCGAACAAAGACTATTGGCTCAAAATCACGGACGATTTGCGTCCGACCATCTACGACCTGCAATTCAATTTTGATGGTAATGAATCGACGACGCACGTTCTGACCAGCTTTGCCACGATCATCGACGGCCCCGGATCAGTCCGGCGCGACGTGCTGCTGGGTGGTCCCGGCGACGACGTGCTCAGCGGCGGCGGCGGCGAAGATTGGATCTTTGGCGAGGCGGGAACGGATGTGTTGACGGGCGGCCAGGATCGAGGTGCATCCGACCTGCTGTTCGGGGGCGACGGCAACGACACCTTCCAGGTCATTCCCGACTTTTTGCCGACAGTGAGTGGTCCGCTGGCAACCTTCTTCGATGGTGAAGCCCCCACGGAGTTACTCACGGCCAGCGACCAGTTCATTGGCGGTGACGGATACGATCGCGTGTTGTTCCTGGGCGGCGACAAAGATCGCCTGTTTCACGCCGTGCCGGACATGGCGGCGATAAAGTACAACACGGTCCTGCATCGTTGGGAGTTCGCGGCCGGCGTTTGGGACATTGGGAAGCAACAGTTCGAGTTGAATGAGGACGGCTCCGAGTATCGGTTGCAGTATCTCTTCTACCAAACTCGCGATGTCGAAACGACCTTCTTCGCCACGCGTGCCGGTGATGATGTGGTCCATGCCGATGCCGAGTTTAACGTCAAGCAGGATGGCGACCCTGACGATGACACACCGCTGTTCGCCGGGAACTGGGGCATTGCGGAAGGCGCCTTGGAGCAGGGAGCAGGTTCCTTGGCTCGCATTACGATCGACGGCGGCAAGGGGAAGGACGCACTGTTCGGCGGTTTCTACGCTGATACGCTGGATGGCGGTGACGATGATGACTATCTGGTCGGTGGCCAGGGAGATGACTTGCTGTATGGTGGCAGCGGCAAGGACCAACTGTTTGGCAACCGGCCGACCGGTACCGGCTCGGACGGCAAGTACGATGACTTCCTGCCTTGGAATGGCCGTGTTGCGGTCGTGTTTGGCAAGCCGTCCGAGCGTTACGAGTACGAACTTGCTTCGCCGTTCTTCAACCCGTTGCCAGCCACCGGAGTTGATATCACGCAGTCGCTGGGCGGCCCGTACTTCTCGAACACGACGAACTGGCAAGTCAGTAGTGTCGTGAATCGGACTTCACTGGATGACATCTCGCCGTTGCCAGCCTTATCGACGTTTTCCAGTCCCGCTGTCGCATCCACAATTTCCACGCTGAAGGATGACGAAGAACCGTTATTCACTCCCGCAAGCCAACCGTTGGAGGCCAAAGCGAGAGTTCGCTTTTTCCGTAGTACTTTTGACGTCTCAGCACCACTGCAAACGTCGCTTCGGTTGCAAATGTCACTGACGCAAGACGCGGTCATCTTTATCAACGGGATCGAGATCGCCAGGGCAAAGAATGGCAGTGGGAATGCCAGCGCACCATTCGCCAGTTTGACGCTGCGTCCCGACAGTTTGCTAAAAGATGTACAGCACTTTGATACTCCGGTCGGGTTCTTATCGTCTGACAATGCACCGCTGAAGCAGGGTTTGAATGAAATCCTCGTCGTTACGCAAAACGACAATGCGGACGGAGGATTTCGCTTGCGGTTGGATCTGGTTCCGGACCTGTCGAACTCGTTTGGACTGGCAGGCGATGTGATCGGCGAGAAGATCTCGCGCATCACGCCGCTGAACGGAGATTTCAACGGCGATGGCAAACCGGACTTCCTGGCATCGGGTGAGAAGTACAGTTACTTGTTCTTCCAGCCTGTTGACCTGGACCGCTTGGACAATGTTCGCGAAGCCGCCGACATCGTGTTCGACCACAGTGCGATTGGCCAACCTGCTCAGACCTTTGGTGACGTCGATGGTGACGGGTATGCCGATCTGGCGTTCTTGCGCAATTCACAAGATAAACAGAACGTGGAGGTCATCATCGTCCGTGGCGGACCGAAGCTCAGGCAATACCAAGGAGCAAACAACTACGTCAGCGAACTGGAGTATCCACGCGTTTGGGACGAGACAATCAATAATCCCACGGGCATCATCGGTAGCCACATAACTAAAGGTGACGCTGCGACGTCCATTCTTTCGATCAGCGTCAACCGGTCGCAGCTGTTCGCGAGCGAGACCTACGATGCGAAGAACGCCACCCTCAATGTCGGCTCGTTCAGCAACACGAAATACAGCGACCTCTTGCTGACGGTTAACAATGCGCAAGTCGGTCATCTCACAACCGGTGACAATCGGCTGGCCGGACTGATTTACTCCGGGGAAACGCTCAAGAACAAGGGGCGGGCAATTCACCAAGTGGAAGGGGACACACCATTCCTGCTGAATTCTGGGAACCTACGCATCAGTGCCATTCGTCCGATCACAACCATCCTCGCCGAGCAAGGAATGACCACCGATTTGTCGGTGGCAGTGATTCCTGGCGGTGGCGCCGGTGGGCTGGACGCGTATGTGATCGAAGGCTTGAACGCAGCGCAGCAGGATCGATTGCCAGTCGCAGTGAATATTCCGTGGCCGCCGAGTCAAAGCGACTTAGGGCTAAATGTTCCCGATGTCGTCTATCAAGCGATTAAGGAGAAATTGGAATTAACGCTTGAGGTTGTGGTTGGTGACGATGTGATCGGTGAGACAACTATCACCATTCCGCATTTGAAGATGTCCGATTCCGTCTCCAACATCGTGAACAGAATTCAAGCGGTGCTGAATCAACGCCCCGAGTTGCTCGCGCTGAAGATCAAGGCACTGGGCGGGATGATGTTATTTGAATCTAGCGGTCATGTTTCCGCAAAGCTTGTACCGGATAGGACACTGTTATCGACGGGTGGACAAGGAATCGATTTAGGCACGAAGGGCATCATTGGCCGCTATTTGGCAATCTCCAAAACATCTCCCTTGGTTATTTACAAAGCTGAAGTCTATTCAGGCGGCAACATCATCAAGACCACCACGTTCAGTGGCAGCAATCCTCCGCCCATCGATCTGAACACGGATCAATTCATCGACAGTGTCGTGATCACGCCGTTGACTTTAGGTAGCACTCAAGTCCCTCTAGGGGGTCTCGTTGTTACGATTAATCGCAGCAGTAGCGCCTTGGCGGGCCAATTTGTCGCCGGAAATCCCCGCTTCAAAAGCGAGTATTATCCTGGTAACCCCGGTTCGGTGAATAGCATTCCCAGCAGTGGTGGAACGGTCAATAGCGATCACTTCGCACTTAGATTTAATGGACAGATTGTGCTTGGTGTGAACTCTGGAAAAAATGGCTACGCCTACCGTTTTACAACCCAGTTCAAGGTTCCCAGAACAGGCGTGTATGATTTCGGCACTACGTCCGACGACGGCAGTTCGCTCAGGATCACTGAAAACGGAAAACAAGTGCTGTACGTGGACAACGATGGTACGCATGGAGTACAGACCCGCTCCAGCTCTGTCACACTACAAGCAGGAGTCGTTTACGACGTTGAAGTGAGGTACTTTGAAAACACCGGTAGCGAGTACGTGGCAGTCCTTTCATCGGTACTAAGCGCCAATTCCGCTTTCTTTGCTGTTCCGCAAGAAGTAGTGATTCCGAGAGATCCGATTTATGAAGCGGGCGCTCCAGCGGCTCCCGTTCAATCGCCATTGATCTCCGAGCGAGCCGACGGTACGCGTTGGGTGGTGTTGGCGCCCGGTGGCAACACGGTCGGCATACCGGCGAATTTAGGCGACGTGAATCTAAATGACTCGTCGGATGTTGGCATCGGGCGCAGCAATCGCTTCGATGTGTACCTTGACGGCAGTCTTGCTACGCCCGTGTTTTCGGTGACGGGCGTGTCGAGTGAACCGTTTTCCGGTACCGCGGGAGATTTCAACGCCGACGGCAAGATCGATCTGGCAGTGCGACTGAAGCCGGGTGACAAACTCGATGCACGCGTCGGTGTGTTCTATTCCGTGACGGACAAAATCGCCGCCGGCACCACGTCGTTAACCTTCGACAAAGCCGACTTGCTGTTGATCGGCGAGTCGACCGGCGACGGCTTTGGTCAGTTGATGAGGTCGCCCAATCTCGATCTCAATTACGACGGCATTCACGATTTGTTGATCGGCGCGCCGCTCGTCGACAGCGCAAATCCGCGTGACGATGCGGGAGCCATCTACGCCATCTACGGCAGACCGCAAGCGAATCCGCTGCCAGAAGACTTTATCGAGATCAGCACGGACAGTGTTCCCGGCAGCGGCGAATTTCTAGCGGACACCGGCCTGGGAGTCTATTCGTTCTCGAACAATGGACCGCCGTATGCATTGCAAACGAACGTCACCGAGAAGTGGTTCCGTTTCAACCTATTGGGCGACGGTCGAGAGAACAACGGTTTTCGAGTGCTGCCCGCCAAGTTCGATGCGAACGCCGTGCCCCCGTTGCAAAACGACTTCAGCCTAGATGCGATTCCCAAGCTACGAGTTGATTTGATCGACAAGGAAGGCCGGACGCTGCGTCAGGGCGTAGGCGCGGTATCGCTACGTGCGATTGAAGCGGGCAGCTATTTTCTGCGGGTTTACACCTCTGACGGGAGCGATGCCAAGTTCACGCTGGAAGCCAATCCGCCGGTGGCCGGGCAGACGCACGAAAAGACGACGCAGCCGGACGCTGACCGATTGTATGGTGGCGATGGCAAAGACGTGCTGGTCGGTCAAGGCGATCGAGACGTGCTGGTTGGCGGCAGTGGCGATGACATTCTGATTGGCGAAGATCGGGAAATCCAAGATGCGACGACGGGAGACACGAAGAAGTCGGTCGTAGGCAAGGACGTCAAGACGGAAGAACTGATTAAGCCCAAGCTAGATCTGGATCCAATCATCCCCGCCAGTGCAATCCCCGACGCAAACTTGCGGCGCGCCATCGAACTGGCGCTCGGCAAACGACCGGGCGCGATCTTGCGCGCTTCCGAGTTGGCTTCTATCGGGTATCTCTCGTGGCGTTCCAAGGACTTTGAAACAAGCATCCGTGATCTGAAGGGACTGGAATACCTCACGAATCTGATGCAGCTTGATCTGTTCGATGGAGTTCGTGGCGTTAACAACACACCACCGACCTTGGTTCCAATTACTCCTGTGCGCGCGGCAGCCCCGCACCCGTTAGTGGGCGAGGAAATCGGTAACGGTCACTTGCGTGTTTTGAATCTTGGCATGACGATCTCTGGCACATGGGAAGGGGTCGCGAACTTATCGAAAACACTGCAAAAGCTGCGCATACCTCATACGGTTTCCAAGGAAACGCAGGCCATTCAATTCGCCGGATTCACGGAACTGGACGCATTGCATGTTGACGACGGCATTCTCAATTTCGCTCCCAACAGTGTCCTACTTGAATCGGCCGAAAGAAACGGGCCGAGTGTCTTTGGCAATAATTTGTTTGGTGAGTTTGGAATTGTCAGAAACGTACCGCCAACGGTGACGCTTGCAGCGGAAATTGCTGGTGTGAAGGAAGGAACAACGCGCACTGCGGACGAACTTCTGGCATCCGTCACCGTCACGGACCCGGCGGACACCGTCACACCCTATGCCACAGTGATCGATCCCTTCGGCAATCGCACGGCGCTGTACGACAATGCGTTGCAGTTTAAGTCTGGATCAGGCCCCTTGCAGATCTCGACCACCAGCGACTTTGCCTCACCAATCTTCACCGTCGAAATGAACGTCCGCGTTGATGATGCGAACATCGCTTTTGTGCCGCTGCTTAGTACCGTGGACTCAACGGGCTTCAACTGGCAAATCTCAGGTCTGGCAGGACAGCGAAAACTTGTGGGCAGCTTGCTTGGAACTGAGGACGGCGCGTTCAAATCGGAGTCCGTTCGTGTCGAGGCGCGCCTCAATACGGGTGTCTGGTCACACCTTGCATTGACGTTTGACGGCTCGAATCTGCGGTTATACCAGGACGGTAATCTATTGGGCGAGACACCCGTCGGTGCCAACTTTCAATTCCAGCCCCAGGAAACTTCCGCACTCCGGATAGGCACCCCCGGTATCACAATCGACGAACTGCGCATCTTTAATCGCGCTCGCAGCCAGCAAGAAATCAATGCCGATCGCGGGCGTCGCATTTCAACGGCGACCCCCAACCTGGTTGCCTACTATCCGTTTGACGAAGTCGGCGGTTCCCAGATCGTGGATGCACTCGACCGGCATCACGGACAGATCGCTAACCTCCAGACCGTCCAGCGGGTGCCGGGCCTGACCACCGGTAGCTTCCGCTACACATTCCCGGATGATGGCGAGTACATCTTGGAAGTGACGGCAGCCGATGATGTGACCACAACCACCAGATCGACGATCATCCAAGTCGAGAATGTCGCGCCAGTGACCAAGATCCCGCTTGCTGGCCTACCGTCATTCTGCACTGCCGATGGATGCACGGTCACACTTGATGCGGGCGAATCTATCAGCTTGACGGTCGAAGCCGATGTTCCGCCTGTGACGGAATCGATCTCTCTTGCTACTCAAGGCAATCTAGTACGGACGGACGGGTTATCTTGGCGACTCGTTAACGGCTATTTTGAAGATAACTCGCGATTCTTCGATACGCACGTAGCAGAGATAACGGGAACGACAAGCAACATCTCGAGCATTTCGGCGGGAACCGTAGGATATGCTCGCTTCGACGGCAGCCTTTCGACCGATGGCTATGTCCCTAGCGATGACAGTCGCGATCGCTATTCAGTCGAGTGGTCCGGCTACTTTCTGGCGGATGCGACCGGGACGTGGGAGTTTTCCTCCACATCGGATGATGGCAGCTTTGTGTGGTTGGGTGAGAGTGCGTTGTCCGCGGATGCGGGCAACATTTCCGGCTTCACCACGAGTAACGCGCTAATCAAAAACGGTGGAATCCACGGCGCGGAAACAGTCACGGCCAGCATTGATCTGATCGCTGGAAACTACTATCCGTTGCGCATCCAATTCGGCGATTCTTATTACGGCGATAACGAAGTCTTCCAGTTCAAGTCACCCGCACCGGGGTCGCAATTTCAGTCGGAAGGGCAGGGATATTTCTATCACCTCGCGCAAGGCGCCGATTCCGCCCTGGATGCGGAGAATCTGTCGTATGAGTGGAAAGTCACCACAATCACAGGCCAAGCCATCGCCAATGGAGCTGGTCCCGATTTTGAATTCACTCCGCTCTTCGCCGGGCCCTATACGGTCACGAAAAAGACCATCGATCCACAGGGCGCGGTTGACGAAGATTCGATAACCGTCAATGTCCGGCCCGATTTTCAACTCACGTCCGGCCAGCTTAACGGTGTGAACTTCAACACTCCGTTGGGTGCGGATCGTGACGGTACTCTCATTCCGCTTGGAAGTCTCGACACAATCAACGGCGCTACGATCAAGGAAGGAGATGTGCTCACGTTTGATCTGGCCTCGTTAGTTGCCACGCCGTCAACGAGTGCCACGCGTGAATACGGTTGGTCGATTCTTGCGACACCAGACGACATCTTTGAATGTTACGAAGCTGGCGGCGATGCGAATGAATGTGAAGGCGAGCTGTTGAACTTTTCTGGTAGTGACGTCAGCTTCATCCCCGCCGATAATTTGACCTACTCATTCACTGCGGCGGTGACTGATTCCTTCCCACCATTATTGAATTGGCGTGCGGAAGGGAATGCCAAGGCGGACGGTGGCACTCAGCAGGACGGCGTGCTGCAGAACGGAACCTCTTTCGCGATCGGGATCAAAGATGCCGATGGGATCGAAGGCAAGGCATTTCTATTTGACGGTGTCGACGATGCCGTTAAATTGCCCGACAACGTCTTCCCTTTCCCCAAGACCGGGAATACTTCAAACACCTCGTTCACGTTTGAAACATGGTTCAAAACGCCTGCGAATAAGGCGGGCGTCATTTTGAGCCAGCAAGGTGACGTCACAGGCAACGCCCCGGCGCTTTATGTCGGCTCGGACGGTATGCTGCGCGGCAAGATGTTCTCAAATGATCCCGCGGACGTAATTGCCACGACCGTTCGTGTTGACAATGACAGCTTCCATCATGTTGCCATCACCTACGATGGCACCACGCAGCGGATGTACTTGGATGGCGCTGAAGTCGGCAGCACAGATTTTACGCAGACTGGTTGGGCAAACACTTATTCGTATTACTTGGGAACTGGGTCAACGGAAGGCTGGGCAGCGGGGGCTACGGGCGCGTCTCCGTTCACAGGTCTGGTTGACGAAGTTCGCTATTACGACCGCGTGCTGCAACCGTCAGAAGTTAAATACCAGGCCCGTATTGCCGAACCTCCCTTTGCCAGCAGCCGCTCGTTAGAGATCACCGTGGTGAACGTCCCGCCGACGGTCACCGTGGACGCCGTAAACGCTCCTGTTCCAGTCGGCACCTTTACAATGACGGGCGTAAAAGTCACTGATCCTGGTTCGAAAGATGTCGTGACATTGACGGTCAATTGGGGTGATGGAACGACACAAAAGGGACTCGATCCGCTCACTTCAATTACCCATAACTTTTCCCGAGCTGGCACCTACAACGTCGTCGTGACGGCAGTGGACGACGATGGCGGGGCCTCCGCACCTGTGACGCTTGACCTGAATGTCACGGCGGTCGCACCGACGGTTAGCGTTTTGGATATTGCTCCGATCAACGACGGACAATCGGTCACGCTAGCCGCACAAGTCAATTATGCCGGCGCGAAGGACCAGCACGAAGCCATCTCGTGGGAAGTGATCGCTCCCGATGGCAGCGTGAAGTCGCTCGCCGTGCCGAACTTGACTCCGAACTTGTCGGGTACATGGTTGGCCATGGTCACGGTCGATGACGGACAAGGCAATGTTGTTAACGCCAGCAAGCGCTTTGTCGTGAACAATCTCGCACCCACAGGACTCACGTTGGTTGAGTCCCCATCCGAGTTGAATGACCCCGTGCGAACCTATACCGGCGAAGTCAAAGATTTTTCTGGTGACATGCTTCAAGGCAACCTGTTGATCGAAAATGCATTCGCCGGAACCCGGATGACGGTTCCGTTGGTGCTGACCCGTTCCGGCGTGCCCGACGCCAGCGGTTTGCTGAAGTGGACCTACAACACGGAGTATGTGTCCGACAACCCCAACGGCGATTTGGTTACGGTTCGAATCGTCGATCAGGACGGAGCCAGTGTCGCGAAGGTCTCTACGCCGACAATCCGCTATGACTTTAGCAATGCTGTTGCTTATGGCACAGCGCAGCATGCCGCGCGGGGACCGCAACTTGGTGCGGTACGTTTGGAAGACGATGCTTTGCCAACGGGCACTGGCGTCGTGACGACCGGCGACGAGGATGGAGTCCGCACGTCCAATCTTCGCCAAGGTGGCACGGGGCAAGTCATACTCGACGTACAAAATCTGACGAGCGGTCAAACGGCACAAGCCGACGTGTGGATCGACTTCAACCAGAACAACACGTTTGATGCCACTGAGATTGTTGTCAATAGCGTGCAAATCTCTGCCAACGGCTCGCACGGTTTCAGTGTCAACATTCCACCCGATGCTGTGATCGGGGAAACGGTTCTACGAGCGAGACTCAGTTTGGTCAGCGATGGCGACTTGGGGCCTTTGACGCTGGCAAAGTCAGGTGAAGTTGAAGACCTCTTAGTGCCAATCAGTGGTGTCCAGTTCACCACGGATGGTAACAACCATTTGCTGGTTACCAGTTTTGGCGACCGCAACGACCAAATCTCTGTCACGGCGGACGCCAACAGTGTGATGTTCACGTTTGCGACCCACAGCGATGTTTCATTCGCTGCAGTCACCGGTGCTAGTCTCGCAACGAACACGATTACGGTTCCCCAGACTTCGTTTGCGAATGAAGTTCATATTTCCACTTCGGCTGGCACCGATGCGATTGATATTCAGGCCAGCAGTTCGCTGCCGATGATTGTGCTCGATGGCGGCCCGTCAGACGCTTCTGCACCCCGCGACCAGTTGACGTTGACCAAGTCAGGCACCGTCACGGCAACCCAACTGAACTACGGTGCCGATGGTGGCAACGTCGTGGTCAACGTCGATGGAACTTCGCCGACGATCTCCTTCAGCGGCCTAGTCGATGTGAAGTTGAACTTCGATACACCAACACTCACCCTGGACGCGTCACTGAACAGCGCTGCAGCCAAACTGTATCCGACGACGGCGGCCGATGAATTCGTACTCTACCTGAACTCGTTCGCGGCGACGTTCAAGCAACCAACCAGTGCCCTGACCGTCAAGGGAGCGTCGCTTACGGTTCCACAAGGTGTCTCGGCGCCAATCAGCGTCACGCTGGAGGGAAGTTCTATCGGCCTGGGCGGTGATATCGATGTGACGGGAGTGGTTTTGAATGGCGAGGTTGAGCTCGCCGCGGATGTGACCATCGATTCACAGGGAACTCCGGACGGCAATATCGTCGTCAATGGCAGAGTGGATGGTTCCTTCGCGCTGACACTGAATTCAGGAACCGGCAGCACGCAGCTAAATGGCGATATCGGCAGCGGAACGACTTTGGCTTCTTTGGCGACCGATGCCGCAGGCGGAACACAGTTTAGCGCCGACGTACACGTTACGGCTGACACACAGCTTTTCCGCGACTCGGTTGTCATTCAAGGCGATGCTCAATTCGTGGGTGAAGCGATCTCGTTCGAGCAGACGATCACTTTGAACTCGGCAGACAATGCCACGCTCACGCTGGGAGCAAACGATGCCGGCGCGGTCAACGGGATCATCTCACAGACTGGCGGCGGCGTCTTGAGCCTGGTGCATAGCGGCGCTGGAACGACAAAACTGTTTGGCAATCATACCTACACGGGGCTGACGACGATCCAGGCTGGTGCGCTCAAGCTGCAAGAGAACGGATCGATCGCTTCTGATGTCGTGGTCAAACGGACCGCCAACCTGGGCGGCAAGGGAGATCCCAAGGGCAAAGTCACTGTCGAAGCTGGCGGCTCTTATACTCCGGGGGCATCTCCAGGAATTCAGAAGATACCCAACGACGTGGATCTGTCCGACAGCGTGCTGGAAATTGAAATCAATGGAAGAACTGTCGGAACCGAGTATGATCAACTTCAGTTGGAGGGCTCGGGCCATACCGCGATACTCGGCGGCGCAGGGCTCAACGTGGTGCTCGGCTTCGTACCGGTGGTCAACGACACGTTCACCATCTTCCAAGCCGATACCGGGTCGACCATTTCGGGTAATTTCACGGATGCTGCTGGCCAAACACTCGCTGAGGGTGCTCAGTTTGAAGCTGGCGGTTGGTGGTTCCAGATCAATTACGCCGCTGGCGATGGCAACGATGTTGTGTTGACAGTTACTTCGCAGGCCTCGGACTTTAGCGATGCACCAGTATCGTATGGTGTGGCAAGTCACTTGCTGAGCGCACTGCGGTTGGGCGAACTCGTCGACGCGGAGATGAACGGCAACCAGCCCGATGAGGACGACGGAGTTGAGTTTGACACGTTGAGGATCGGCCAGACGGAAGCTTCGATGTCGGTGCTCGTTACCAATACAGCAGGCAAAGCCTCGTTCATCAACGCCTGGATTGACTTTAATCAAGATGGCGACTTTGACACGAATGAACAGATTGCGACCAATGTTCTTGTCAGCGGCACCGACAACGTGTTGCATGTGTTCAACATTCCAGCAACGGCCTTGGTCGGCGAAACATTTGCCCGCATTCGTGTGGGCTCCGCCGAAGATTTGGCGGCCACCGGTTCCGTAGCAAATGGCGAAGTTGAAGATTATCAAGTCACGATTCAAAGCAATCTCGACTTTGGCGATGCGCCTGGTTCTGAGACATTGTTGCCGAATGGTGCCCGCCACATCGTTGGCGGTCCTGTTCTGGGCACGAACATCGATACAGAAGCAGTGTCCACTACAATCGAAAGCTTTGAGTCGGGAGATTTTACTGAACTTCCCTGGCAGAGCGTGGGCGACGCGGCCTGGACGATTTCTTCCTCAACGAGTTCAGATGGTACTTACAGTGCCCGGGCAGGAGTGATCTCGCATGTTAAGGTAACGCGGTTGGAAGTGTCGCTCGATGTTTTGGTGGGAGGGAACATCCAGTTCGACCGCCTTGTATCGTCTGAACCGAATTTCGATTTCCTGACTTTCTACATCGACGACACCATTCAGCAGCGGTGGTCAGGTGTAGAGACCGTATTCACTACGGAAATATTTGCAGTTAGCGCTGGAGTCCACAAGTTTAGTTGGGAATACTACAAGGACTCCATCGACCTTGACCCGAACGGGGATGACACGGCGTTCATCGATAAGATCATCTTTCCACCGCATGCAGGTGTGGCATTGCCGGCGGACGATTCTGACCAAGCGGTCGACGACGAAGACGGTGTGTTGTTTGGCGAGGTGCAAGCCACACCTGGCGGGCAGGCTTATGTGCGCGTTGATGTCAGCAACGTGGATGCGGGAGCCAAGCTCGACGCTTGGATTGACTTCGATGGCAACGGTAGTTTTAGTGGTGTCGGGGAACAAATCTTCACAAACAAGACAGTTGTCAACGGACGCAACTTGCTGGAGTTCACGCTTCCTGCGGGCGTGTCGGCGAGAGACACGTTCGCACGCTTCCGCATCAGCTCCGCTGGCAACCTCGCACCAACCGGCCTGGCTCTTGACGGAGAAGTGGAAGATCATCCGCTGACAATTGTGCCGTCGCGAACTCCGGTCACAGCTACGTCGACAGTGACAATCGTCGATGGCGACCTGCACTTCACGGGAACGTCAGGATACGACGATCTAACAATCAGCACGGATTCCGAGTTTATTACGATCACGGATGTCGAATCATCCAATTTCCTGGGAAGTGACATTTCGTTGGCGCGGGGTATTGGCACGAAGACCATCCGCGTGCCGCTGGCGGAGTTCGACGGTGCGATCATCATCGACACTGCGGACGGATCGGACCACCTGACCGTCGACTACATCGACGGCGGATTTGACCGCCCCATTCGATTTGAAGGCGGGGGTGACTTGGACCAGCTCATTCTAAGTAACTGCGATTGTGGTTCGGAGTCGATCTCTAATGTTAACGACACGACGGGAATCATTGAGTTTTCCGGAAACGCGTCCGTCTCGTTCAGCAACATCGAGTTGATCGCCTCGGTACTCGACGTCGATAACTTGACGTTGAACTATGGCAACTCGGCCGCGGAGACCGTGCTGAGAGACTGGCCGGGCAACGCTCTGCGTATTGATTCGACCGATGGTGTGACACTGCTTTTCAGACATTCCGCGAATTTGACGATCAACACCGGTGACGGGGACGACCAGATTGTTTTTGACAGCGACGGCGCCGCAATCGCTGGCGGTACGGTCAACTTCATCGAGAACATGCAAGTCATTCTGAATGGCGGAGCAGGCAGTAACGTACTCAGCATCGTCGATTCTTCCGACTCAACTGGCGGTCCATTTACAATCAGTGCAGATGCGGTTCGCGGCGATGGACTGTTTGGTACCGCGAGTGAACTGCGGTATGGCGATCTCGACCTACTAACCATTGAAGCGGCCGGCGCCAACACGCAGGCGACGATTGATCTCGATGGCTTGTCGGCCAATGTCGCTCTCCACTTTGCGGACGATTTCACAAACTCTCTGACCTTGATTGGCGACGTGCCGCTGACAGACTTGTTTGCCGATCTCGCGACCGCGACCGCAGGCCAGGTGGTAGCGGATGATGTGCAGGTATTCTATTCAAATGCAACGACGGTCCACTCTGCCCTTGAATCCGCCGACACCGTCCTAACTTTTGGCGACGCTGCGTCGCGAGCCCAGGTCGCTGCCGCGGGAGGCGGTCAACTGACGGTATCTCACGCTCTGTCGGCGATGACTGCGACGGTCTTGTTTGAAAATCCGACGGAGTCCTTGCTGATTCAAGGCGGGCCAAGTGCATTCACCCAGTTAGATGTTATGTCGCTGAGTTCTGAGTTCGGTGCGGATCTGTCGATTGCCAATGTTCAAACGGTTAATTGGAGCGCACCAGTCGTCGACTTGTTGCCAAGCTTGAGTATTGACGCGTCGGAAATCTTGCTTTCCTCCGACGAGGTTACGACAAGTGGCGACCAAGAGTACCTAGGGCTAGTAAGAGTCGGCACTGACACGACGATTCAAGCTCGGGCAGTCCTGTTCGCGGCAACGGTCGAAGCAATGACCGCCGGGAGTGTGACCATCGACGCAGGCTCCGTGGTGCTGGGTGACGCGATTGGTGGGAACACCCCGCTCGATTCTCTTCATATCAGCGGGGTGACGCAACTCAAAGGAAATGTCTCCACCACGGGGGCACAAACCTTTAATGGCAGCTTGATCCTTGCCGGCGACGTAGTTCTGTCCGGCTCGCATGTGACGCTGGGCGGTGTTGATGCGGCCGATGAAGATGTCAGCGAAACGGCGAACGACGTGGATCTGGTCGTCTTCGGCAACATCTTCTTCAATGGACCAATTGGCTCGAACCAGCCACTCGCATCGCTGACTTCGAATGGTCCGGTCACTATCAACGGCGGATCGATCATCGCCCGCGACCAAAACTACGTTGCGACAGTTTCGCTTGCCACTGATCTCCGAGTTACGGGTAGCGGGCAAATTGTGTTCGCGGCTCCTGTTTCCGGACCCGGTGGATTGACGACGTCCGCTGACACAACTCTATCGACAGACAATTCCTATACCGGAGCGACCAACGTCGTTGGCGGCTCTTTGACCTTGAACGGCAGCGTGACCTCGAATGTCATGGTCGAAGACGCATCGCTTTTCGGCGAGGGAACGATCACTGGCAACCTCCATCTCAAATCGAATGGCCTGTTGGCTCCAACGCCTAGCACGACCGACAAGCTGACGGTCAGCGGCAGCGTGACATTTGACGGAAATGCAGGGTTTGTGCTGCAAGGTTCTGCCGCGAATAACCTCGGACGAGTGAGCGCCGCTGCAATCTCGCTAGGGGACGCTCGGGTCTACGATCAATTGAGTTACCAGGCACTAGTGGCGGAAGAATTGGTCTTCCTGGAAACTCCTCAGCTTAACGGCACGTTCAGCAATGCTGCCAACGATTCGACTGGCGTGTTGAATTCGACAGATGTCCGATTCGTCTACGACACGGCAACATCGCCAAACACCTTTGCGATTCGAGGTTACGGAGCAGGAGATTATGGCGACGCGCCATTCGGAACGCTGAAGTTTGAAAACGGTGCAGTGCATCGCGCAGTCGGCCCTATGCTGGGTGCGACGCGGGATGCGGAAGCGGACGGGCAGCCAGACGGGCCGGCAAGCAAAGACGGCTCGGACGAGGACGGTATTGCTTTTGTGTCGAGTCTGATCGTTGACCAAGTTGCCACCAAGGGCGGTGTCATCGTGACGGCGTCCGCGGCGGCCAAATTAGATGCCTGGATCGACTTCAATCAAGACGGAGTGTGGTCAGACGCGGACGAGAAGATATTCGATAGCGTGGACGTTTCTGCCGGCAGGACGCCACTCGGATTCACCATTCCCAACGTGGCAGTACCCGGCAATACCTACGTCCGATTCCGATTGAGTATCGCAGGAGGCTTGTCACCAACCGGGGCGGCCCCAGATGGAGAAGTCGAAGACTATCAAGTCACAATTCTTGAACCAGGCAATCCGCTGCGTCTGTCCGTGTCGACGGAACCGTTAGAGATCTCATTGGTGAACGGTAACATCGTATCGCGGATTGGCAGCGTTGTTGTGGGCGAGGTCGCCAAGGCTTCCGTCTCGTCGATCCTGGTGGAGGGAGACAATCTCGACAACAGCGTCCGCGTCGATGCCTCCGTGATCCCGACGCCAGTCGACGACAAAGGATTACCTCTGCCGGGCCTGACCTATCACGGAAATGGGAACGGTGATTTTGACGTTATGGACGTCTACTCTTCCAGCGCGGAGACCGGACAACTAACTCAGGAGTTCGACAACCCGCACGATGGGACGGTTCGGATTGTCGTGCAAGAGAACAACATGCCGGTCACCAAGACGATTCGGTATACCGGCCTCGAACCCATCGATGATACGACGGTAACCACGAACCGCACGTTCACATTTGGCAGTGGGGACGACGTCATCACGCTAGCCGATGCAGGCACGTCCAATAACAACAAGTCCATGATCAGCAGTGTCTCGTCCAGCGAGTCGGTGACCTTCATCCATCCCACGGATTCGATGACCATCGACTTGGGCGGTGGTGACAACACACTGGTTTTTGGGGCGCAAGACGAGAATTTGACGAGTCAGATCACGATCGCGGCGACCAGCGGCAACGACTTGGTGCGTAGTACAGCAGGAGATCTGCAGCTCGCGAACGTGGCCATTGCAAAACGGGGAGGCGTTTTGGCCATGGAAAGCCGCGTGACGGGAACGACGCTTAGCGCGAGCGGTGACTTCCGACTTGAGTTACCCGGCGGAGCCCAGTTTAGCGGGCTGGTGATGCTTGAAGGGATCAGCGGCGTAACACTTGGCGACAGCTCTTCGGACGTCTTCGATTTCGACGGTGGGTTAACGACTCCTTCCAGAACCACGACGGTACAAGGCACGATCCGCACAAGCGACGATCCGCTCACCTTTGGTGATGTTGAATTGACGGGCGACACAGTTCTCACCGGGTCCGTGATCACGCTCGGTGCTGTCGACGGAGTGGGTGCTTTAACGCTCAATGGCGCCGTGCAACTGAGCGGCGGTCTGCTAAAAACGTCCGCGGGACTTACTCTCGATGGTTCTGTCACTCTCCATGCCGATACCGTTGTGTCGCACACAGGAACCACGGTCGTAACACAACCGATCGCAGGCGCCTTCAATCTGATCAAGGCCGGTACAGGCACCTTGCAACTCGACAATCGCACGACGGCCGGAACGGTCACGGCACAAGCGGGAACACTTGAACTGCCCAATGGTCTCTCGCAGACGCTCGTCTTGGACGGTGGGACCGTGCGCGCCGATGGAACGCTTGATGCAGGTCTAGACGGCGGCGGTGACGGCGGCGTTTTGTTAGTTGGTACGGGACCGACAACTTTGAATATCGCCGGCGACGTCTTGTTCGCCGGTGGTACGACGTTACAGATGGAATTGAACGGAACGGCGGCAGGCACCGGTTATGACCAACTGAATGTGACTGGCGCGGCTCGATCAGTTGATTTAGGAAATGCAACGCTCGCGTTAACGCTGGGCTTCACACCTGTGGTCGACAGCACGATTGTACTAATCAATTTGGAGTCCGCGGATTCGGAATTGACCGGGCAATTCGCGGGCTTGCCAGAGGATTCGATCGTTACCGTGGGTGGCAACGGATTCTTCCGTCTCAGCTACGCGGGTGGCGACGGAAATGACGTGGTCCTGACGGCGCTGGCCACTGGCGCCCTCGACTTTGGCAGCGCCCCGGATTCCTATGCCACGACGTTATCAGCCAACGGAGCACGCCATCTGGCAATCGGCCCGACACTCGGCTCACAACGCGATGCCGAGGCAGATCGTGTGGACAACGGAACGGACGAAGACGGTGTTTCCTTTGGGACCTTGATTGCCGGCATGTCAGCAACCTCGATCATCGAAGTACGAGAGGCGGACGCAGGGGCGACCCTCGACGCTTGGATCGATTTCAATGGTAACGGCATGTTTGATCCCAGCGAGGTCGTCGCGAATGGATTGGCTGTAACCACGGGCAGCAGAGTCGTGATGTTCGACGTTCCGGCGGATGCTGTTTTAGGAGAGACCTATTCGCGATTCCGTATCAGCACCAGTGGAGTCGCAGGACCCATCGGTCTGGGCTTGGACGGCGAGGTCGAAGACCATGTCGTTGTAATTCAAGACATGAACGACGCTCCCACCATCGATGCCATTTCGGACATTGTCATCGCGGAGGATCTCGACGCGGACGGCAATGGCATCACCGATATGCAAACCATTGAATTGACGGGCATTTCAGCAGGCGGCGGGGAGAACCAGTTGGTGCGTGTTACGGCGGTCGCAAGCAATACGGACCTAATCAGTGATCTGACTGTCAGCTACGTTACCGGTGCCGAAGTCGGATCGCTCGCGTTCCAAACGTCGCCAAATGCTTTCGGTCCGGCGACCATTACCATCTCATTGCAAGACGCGGGTTCTGACGGTCAACTTGATACGACCGACGATGGCTTGGCGACCGCGACTCTCAATGTGGACGTAACGCCTGTGAACGACGCACCGACCGCTGTACTTGAAACAACGTCCCTGTCCATATTTGAGAATCAACCTCGTCAGACCATTCTCATTTCCGACATCACTGCTGGCGGGGATGAAGTGCAAGCGGTTACCGTCAGCGTATCTTCTGATAACTCCACGATGTTTGCGGAATTGGAGGTGGTACGGGACCCGGATGCTGCGACGGCCGAACTGCAGTTCGTGACCGATATGAACCAGCACGGAACCGCCATCATCTCTGTTATTATTGATGACGGCCAGACATCCGTGATTGAAACGGTTACCATCACCGTCACCGAACATAACGACCCTCCGACACTCGACCCGTTGCAACCAATTGCTTTGAACGCGAATCCTGGTTCGCAGTCAGTGCCGCTGACGGGGATTTCGCCGGGCGTTGGCGAACCGACGCAACAGCTTTCGATCACGGCGACCAGCACGACAACCGATTTCTTCGAGACGCTGGAAGTCACCTATATTCCCGGCGCAACGAGCGGCTCATTGACATTCACACCGCTCAGTGGCGCTTACGGTTCCGGTGATATCCTGCTCACGTTGCGAGACGCTGGACCGGACAATACGTTCGATACTGAGGATGACTCGACGCGAGAGGAACTGGTCAACGTCACGTTGAACACGCCGCCCACGTTAGACCCGATCTCGGACCGTCGCATCTTGCCCGGTTCTGGCGAGCAATCGATCACGCTGACCGGGATCAACTCGGGTGATGACGATCGCAAGAGTTTGCGTATCTCAGCTACGAGCAGCAACACAGGGGTGATTGCTGATCCTGTTAGCAACTACAACGAGCGGACACTTCCTACCACGGGCGAACTTCGCGTGACACCGCTTGCGTTAGGTACGTCGACTATCGCGGTGACCGTCGAGGACGCGGGCTGGGACAACCAGTTCGGCACAGCCGACGACCGCAGCGTTACGCGTACGTTTACGATCAGCGTTTCCTCCGTGAACGTAGCTCCTACAAACGTCACTCTCGACGGTGATCGTGTTGCTGAGAATCTTGCGGGTGGCGTGATCGGTAATGTCACCGTTAGTGACGCAGACTTGGGTGACTTCCACACTTTTTCGGTATCAGACAACCGCTTTGAAATCGTTGGCGGTCTCCTGAAGTTGAAAGACAATTCAAGCCTGGATCATGAGGCCGCCGCGTCGATTAACTTGGAGGTGACCGCCACCGACTTGGGAAGTCCTGGCCTTTCTGCAACAAAATCATTCACGATCGACGTCGTCGACGTTAACGAACCAATTGTCGGCATTTCGCTGAACAATAGTTCTGTGAACGAAAATGCCCCTGGTGCCGAGGTCGGCGGATTGTCGGTCGACGACCCCGACACCGGCATGACACCCACGTTTACCGTTTCAGATCCTCGCTTCGAGGTGGTTGCCGGAAAACTGAGGCTGAAGCAGGGAGTCAGTTTGAACTACGAGGCGAGTTCTCAAATCACGCTGAACGTAACTGCAACGGATTCGGGAACACCGCCATCCAGCTTTACTCAGGCATTCACTATCGATGTTAATGATCTCAACGAACCGCCGTTGACGATTCTGTTCGTTAACGAGAATTCCAGCGGTGAGGTGCTGGCCAACCTTCTGGCGGACGATCCTGATGCCAACAGTGCGACTGTATTTTCAGTCTCGGACGATCGATTTGAAGTTATCGATAACCGTTTGAAACTGAAAGACAGCATGTCGCTAGATTTCGAGAGCGAGCCATCGCTGATGCTGACGTTGACCGCTACCGATGCCGCTGATCCCGCGCAGAGTTTCTCACAACTCGTCTCGCTGACAGTCAACGATGTCAACGAAGCGCCGACTGGTATCGTTCTGGGAGCAGCGGCAGTCCGTGAACATGAGGTTGGAGCGACCGTTGGTACGGTCACCGTAGTTGATCCTGATGCCGGTGATTCGCATGTGGTTACGGTGTCGGATGGAAGGTTCGAGATCGTGAGCGGTATCCTGAAACTAAAGGCAGGACAGTCGGTCGATCAAGCGACCGAACCGACCATCACGCTGAACCTCATTGCGACAGATGATGGGGTTCCGCAGCGCAGCCTCACAAAGTCAGTAACGATCACGGTTCTCAAAGAATTGATCACCAACGAAGCACCCACGGACATTCAGCTGTCCAACGCCAGTATTGCCGAAAACGCCGTTGGTGGCACGGTCGGCGCGGCAAGCGTCGTCGATCCGGACGCGGGTGACACACATACGCTGAGCGTTTCCGATAGCCGCTTTGAAGTTGCGAATGGCCTGTTGCGTTTGAAATCTGGGCAAAGCCTTAACTACGAATCGGCATCTACGGTGTCGCTAATGATCACGGCAACGGACTCTGGAACCCCCGCGTTGGGTTTAACGAAAAGTTTCGTGATCAATGTTCTCAATGTTAACGAAACGCCGACGAGCATATCGCTTTCCAAGACTTCCATCAACGAGAATGTCGCGGGCGGCGTGATTGGCGCCGTGCTGGTGGTTGATCCGGATGTTGGCGACTCGCACACCTTCGCCGTCTCCGATGCTCGGTTTGAAGTGAACAACGGCCAACTGAAGCTGAAGGCAGGTGTGGCGCTCGACCACGAAGCTACCGCGACGATTCCGTTGACGGTCACTGCAACCGATTCCGGTTCGCCCGCTTTGTCGCGCACGCAGTCGTTTGTCATTACGGTCGCAAATGTGAACGAAGCGCCCAGTGCGATCAATGCAACTCTGACACCGATCAACGAAAACGCGGCAGGTGCCGTTGTAGGCGACATCACGGTCGTCGACCCCGACGCCGGGGAAACACACACGGTGACGGTTTCCGACTCGCGTTTTGAGGTCGTGGGCGGACAGCTCAAGCTCAAGAGCGGACAAAGCCTGAACCACGAGACGAACTCAACGCTCCCATTGACGCTCATAGCGACAGACTCTGGAACTCCGGGGCTGTCGATCAGCAAAACCGTGACCGTTCTGATTAACGATGTCAACGAGTTCGATCCCGTCATTCAAGCTGGATTGTTCTCAATTGACGAGAACAGCCCTGGTGGCACAGTGGTCGGAAGCGTCGTTGCGAGTGATCAAGATACCTCCCAGTCGTTGTCATATGCGATCACATCGGGAAATGCCGACGGCGTCTTCGACATCGATGACACGGGACACGTCATACTCGCTCCGTCCGCGATGCTGAACCATGAAGCGATTGCTTCCTACTCGCTTACGATCAGCGTTACCGATTCCGGGGCGCCCGCACGTTCGGCGAGCAGAACCTTCGACGTGGTTGTTGGCGACCTGAACGAAGCTCCGACACAAATCACCCTCGACATGGTCGAAGTGCCGGAAAACTTGTCCGGCGCGGTCATCGGAACGGTTTCGGTAATCGACGAAGATGCCGCCGATCTGCATCAACTGACGGTCAACGATGCTCGATTCGAGATCGTCGATATGAAGTTGAAGCTCAAGAGTGGCGTGTTCCTCTCGCAAGCGAACGAGTTAACCGTTCCGATCGACATTACTGCGATCGATTCTGGATCACCTTCAAAAAGTCTAGTGGAATCGATTGTGTTATCGGTAACCGAGAACGCCTTCCCATGGCAAAATCTCGCGAATCCCGTGGACACGAATCACGACGGTGTGGTTTCGCCACTCGACGTGTTGGTCGGCATCAACTTATTGAATTTGCCATCTAGTCCTCTATTGAACGCCGATCGCAAGCTTCCGACGTCGCGTCCCACAGACGCAACGAACCCGTTCTATGACGTCAACGGAGATGGCTTCTTAAGCCCGTTGGACGTGTTGATCGTCATCAACTATCTCACCAATCGGTTCGGAGCAGAAGGCGAGTCGTCGATCAGCACGGCCTCGGATTCCCGCTGGAAAGGTGTCTCTCCGGAGCCCCAGCTCAAGGAGCTGGTACCTAATCGAGTGACCGCTGATTCGTCGCCGTCGCGAACTGGGAGCTGCGACGACTTCTTCCGAATCACGGGCGAAGCGGAACTTTCCACCATTTACCGTAACGAGATTCGGTCTGTGGATAAGGAAGAGTTGAGCGAACTTCTCGACAGGCTGGCAGCGGATGTTGCGCCGCTGTGGAAACTGTGAAGAGAACGGGGCTCCGCTCGACCTCGCCATGTCCTGGCGATGTAAGACTTTGTGTCAACTATCTGAAAGGTCACCCGCTCGTCTGATGTCAGCGAGTGGCCGATTGCATGTTGACGTGAGTGCGATCTTAGCGGGCTTGATAGGCGGACTCTGAAGCTGAGCGATGGGTAGGAATGGTGCGCAGGGGCGTTTGGGAGTGGCTGTCGGCGCAACTGCCCTCGCTGTTGACTGTTGTGTGTTCTGACGGTCAGTCGCTTCTGCAAACCTCACCTACTGGTTTTCCAACTCGCCAAAATGCAATGGGCTTCGTTGCACCATAGACTTTACCTACCAACGAGGAGTGGGTGAGAATGTAGTCCAAGGTGTTCCTAAAGCACGTCGATGAAATGTGGCTCTTGGGACGTATGCCTGTGACATGCGTCGTTGTGTTTTTCGCTGCTGCCGGTCACAACATTCTGGAGTTTTCAGCGCGAGTTCTCGCGTAAGCGCCTGAACAGGTCCCCGGAGCGGACATGAAGACTGTACGCACGCTCTGGTTACTTTGGTTACTGCGTATTCGCTGGTCGAATAGGTCGTTTGGCCGCAGTTCGCGCAGCCGTGAACACGACTTGGTGAACGATTACGTGTCAAATCAGTTCACTTTGCGATGACGACCGGTGGCTTGCATGCACGGCACATTTGCTTCCGATTGGCCTCCACTCGCGCCTCGCGGGCCTTCTTCCGCGATGTCTCAAGTTCTGTCGGGATTTTACCTCCAATGCCGAAGCACATCTCGTCCGGTGTCTGCCCGCGAAACGCCGAGTGTGGCAGGCTTGAGTTGTATTCTTGGACATAGAACGCCACCAGCGTCTCGACTGTCCTGACCGAGTCAAGTGTGTTGAGGAATAGCCATTGGTGCTTGAGGACTCGCCACCACGATTCGATCATCGAGTTGGAAAACGTGATTTCCGTTTGGGCCAGGACGCGATTGAGCAGTCCCGATTCGACAAATTCATTGACGGCACCATTGAAGTTCTCAACGCCACCGTCGGCAAGCAGCATCGGTTTGCCGTCAACCATCCCCTTCGAAGCGGTTAACAGAATTTCCACCGTGGCAACGGGATTGAATGTTGAAGATACCTTCCACGACAGGATGCGGCGGGAGTAATTGTCGATGACTGCGTGAAGATAGGCTTTGCTACCGTCAAGTAACCGGACTATGGAAGTGTCGACGTGCCAGATCTCGTTGGACTTTGAGGCTCGGATCCCAACCTTTGGCTTGGCCGGATGAAGACGTTGCCTAGCTCGTCGCCATTTGTGATTACGGACCAATCGACGCCAAGTGCTTGCTGAGGCGAATACCTTGCCCATTCGCTGAGCGAGAAGGGCCAGCGTTCCGGTTGGGACATGTCGGTAGTCATCGCCAGTTACGAAGTCTTCAATAACGGCCACCTCGTCCGGCGTGAGCTAATGTGGCATGTTTTGGGGACAGGACGGGCTGTCGTTCAACTCACATTGCTCTTTACGAGTCCAGGCATGATATCGAGACTGTGAGAGGCGTATAACTCGCAACACCGAACGGAATGGCAAGGTTGGACGTGACCGATCGATGGCGTGCAGTAAGTGGCGTTTCTGTTTCCCGTCGGGAACTCTCTCTTGATTCAGTGAGTAGCCTGACAGTTTGAGCACGACGATCATAACCCGCAGCAACGCGCTGAGCTTCTGCAGCCTGGCTCGAAGCTGCAGGACCTCCTTTTGTAGGTTGATCGCATCAAGCTGAACCACATCGATCGAAATCACCTCGGCGGCCGGCGCCCTTAGCCAGCTGCGTGCTGTTGATCGAGGGACCCCGCGTCCAACGGCACAAGTGATGTCTTGAGTTGAGCGAACGAGCTCCTTGAGACGGTGGTCGTATTTGTTCTGCGTACATATTGTGTTTCCCATGGCCCCATTTTCGTTCCAGGGTCACGCGGATCAATCAAAAGGTTAAATGGGCAGCTGGCGGTCGGTGCGGCGCGAGAGCTCGCGCTGAAAACTCCAGAATGTCGTGACTCAGAGCACGGCAATTCGCGACAGAACCTGGCGCGGCCGGGTGGCTTAGTCTGGATGGCTTGAATAACAACCAAGAATGGAGAACTATGATATGAAGAAGATCTTGTGAAGTATTCGAATGCGATCCACATGGATGATGTTCTGACGTTGTTGGAGGTCCGCGTCGGTCCGTTCTGAATCTCGGCTGTCTTCCGTACCTATGGATCCTGTTCATGGAATCACTCGTTGTTGTCGCCGTTCATATCCTGGTCGAATTTGTACTGATTCTGCGTGTCATGCTGCGTCCGCACCGGGACCCTGCCTCTCGCATTGCCTGGGTTGCCGTTATTGCGTCGGTGCCCGTGCTGGGAATTGTGTGTTACATCTTATTCGGAGAGGTGAATATCGGCCGGCGACGAGTCGCTCGCCTGCGAAGAATTCTCACGGAGATGCCCGGGAAAGTACCAGCTGTGCCCGGGGACGAACCGAACCTCGTTGCGTCGATCCCCAAAACCTATGAGCATCTTTTTCATCTGGGGCAATCGATCAGCGGTTTCCAACCAGTCGGGGGCAATTCGGCGCGGTTGATGGCCGATTCCAATGCCGCGATTGAGTCGATGGTCGCAGACATCGACGCGGCGACCGAACACGTTCATTTGCTCTTCTACATCTGGCTGACCGACAGTAACGGCTGCAAGGTGGTCGAGGCGCTCAAGCAAGCGGCTGCGCGTGGCGTGGTCTGCCGAGCCATGGCGGACAATCTTGGCTCACGTGCGATAATCCGTTCAAAACATTGGCAATCCATGAAGCATGCGGGCGTTCGCCTGGCGGTTGCCTTGCCGATCGGCAACCCGTTGCTGCGACCTCTGGTCGGCCGCATCGATCTTCGCAATCATCGTAAGATCCTGGTGATTGACGGACGGATTACGTATTGCGGCAGCCAGAACTGCGCCGATCCGGAGTTTCTGGTCAAGGCGAAGTACGCCCCCTGGGTCGATGCCGTAATGCGTTTCGAAGGTCCGATCTCGCGACAGAACTTGCAACTGTTTGCCAGCGACTGGATGACTTATACCGACGAAAATATCGACAACTTACTGAATCAGCCTGTCGCTGCACCGGAACCTGGGTTTCCCGCGCAAGTGATCGGAACAGGGCCGACCAACCGCTACTCCGCGATGCCCGAAACTTTCGAGGCACTGTGTTACAGCGCACGACGTGAACTGGTGATTTCGACGCCATACTACGTGCCCGATGATTCGATTCAAGGTGCCATTCGTTCGGCGGCTTACCGCGGAGTGACGACGACGATGATCCTTCCGGCGAGGAATGATTCCTGGATCGTGGCCGGAGCGAGCCGCAGCTATTACGCGGATCTGCTCGAGGCGGGTGTATCGATCTATGAATACCGAGGCGGTTTGCTGCACACCAAGTCGCTGACCGTTGACAACAAAATCACGCTGATCGGTTCGGCCAACATGGACCGGCGCAGTTTTGAGCTGAATTATGAAAACAACATTCTGTTCTACGACCCAGACCTCACGTCCAAGATGAGAGAGCGTCAGCAACGGTACATCGATAGCTCGAATCCGGTTTCGAGAGAAGCAATTGCTACCTGGTCGATTCCTCGTCGAGTGTGGAACAATGCCCTCGCGATGCTGGGGCCAGTTCTTTGATCGCCATACGGCGTTGGAGCGTTATTCCTGCTGATATATGGATCATCACGAGGTCGGTTGTTCCACCCACGATGTGTCAGATAGGAGGAGGAAGAAGTGTGAGCTAGCCCAGCGATTCTTTACGACCACACTGGGTGGGGGCTTCAGGCGATAATCTCCTCCAGAGTGTTGTTAAGGAACGGCATAACCCTTACGTGATTATCATCAGTGTCGCACCATTTAAGAGCGGCACTCATGATGACGCATCAAGCACCCACCATCCCCCTGCCGAAGGCTTGGAACCAACACGTCAAGTCGGCCACATTGCACGTCATCTCGCTCGCTCAATATGCGACCTCGTGCACGCGCGGGTGGGCGGCCGACGGCATCAACCCGCACGTGCGGCAAAAGGCGGAAGTCGACCGCCTGCAGCAAGTATTCGCTGTTGTCAATGAACAGTTGCGAATCATCTCGGCTCGAATGAAGTCGATTCCAGCACACGGTCGACCGCACTACAAGTCCATGGAACGGATGGCAATCTTGGAACTCAAGGCCGCTCGCGGTTGGTCGCGTACGCAGCCTGTCAACAAGTTCCCCGACTTCGTTCGCTACGCCGTGCAGCGGCTCAAGAACGTCTGTCCCACGATGGGGAAAGTCAAGATCGCCGAGACGCTCTGTCGCGCCGGCTTACATCTCGGCAAAACCACGGTTGGGCGGATACTCAAGGAAAGTCCCGCGACCGATCCCAACGCGTCGGAAACGGCCACCTCAGTCGTAAACGAAAACGAAGAAACATCTCCCAAGTCCGACACCACGGAAACCGGACGCATCGTCACGGCCAAATATCGCAACCACGTCTGGCATGTCGATCTGACAGTGGTGCCGATGCTGGGCGGATTCTGGACAACCTGGTTGCCGTTCGCGCTGCCGCAATGCTGGCCGTTCTGCTGGTGGGCGGCGATCGTGTTGGATCATCACTCCCGACGCTGCACGGGGGCGACGGTATTTACCACCCAACCGACGAGTGAATCCGTCCGGCGGTTTCTGTGGCGAACGATCTACGACGCGGGCGCGACGCCCAAGTACATCATCTGCGACAAAGAACGGCAGTTCTGGTGCGGAGGTTTCAAACGCTGGTGCGAGCGACGCGGAATCAAACCTCGCTTCGGAGCCACGGCAGCATCGCCCTCATCGAGCGGTTCATCAAGACGTTGAAAGATGAAGCGACGCGCAGGTTGCTTTTGCCGTTTCAACGCAAGCGGTTCTGTCGCGAACTCTCGCTGTTCAAAGATTGGTACTGCCTTGCTTCATAATGCCACTTTGTTCTATTTGCTGGAAAAGCCGAGAGTTTTTTGGTTGGGGTTTGGTACCGCGGGGTTGCCTTGGCGTTGTTTCGCCTGACGAGCGACCGATTTGGCACGGGGTGTTTCCAGTTGCCGGCGGTTGATCACCCAAGGGCCGTCCGGTAAGGGATGCTGGCCCTCGATGTCGCCTCGCTCGATCGCTAATCGTAACGTTCGGTTGCTGACGCCCAGAATCTTTGCTGCTTCTGTCAGATTCAACCAGCCTTCGTCTTGCTGCGTCTGTCGGTCGTAGCATGCGATCTTGTGATACTGCCGCATCGACGTGATGCGCTCGCGGGTCCAACGGTTGCCGCGGCCGGTGACGAGACCGTTGCGGTTTAAAAAACCGGCGATGACGTCATCGGTACAGATACGAGCAAGCACGCGAATGGCTTCGACGGTCGAATCCGGTGTGGCGGTAGCGGTGCCGCGACGACGGCGTGGGACTCGTAGTTCGGTATGCACGCCGCCGACCCAGTGGATCGTGAGCACGACTTCGCTGGCCTCGCGATCCAAGTCGGCGATGATGTCTTCGATCAGCGAGCGGACGATGCGCTTTTTCAAGCGAATGTCAGCGGCGGGATCGCTCCAGACAGATTCGACATCTTCGGCAAGTCGGGCGAACTCGTCGGCCTGGACCTCTTCATCCGATACGGATTGTTGCTGGTGGCGGCTGATCCGGCTTTCCACTTCGGCCACCCGCTCCAGCGCCAAGTTCCAGCGGCGTTCCAACTCGGCGGTGACCAGGCGGTTTTCGGGATCGGCGGCGTCGAATTGACGCTGAGCCCGCGCGGCTTCATAGCGTGCGGACTCCAAGTCACGTTCCAGCGCACGCAGCACTTCGTCTCGTTGTTCAGATTGTTGTTGATGGGCGAGCACGGCGGCCTCGATGGCGGCGGGGGCCAGGACGCGAAAGATCTGTTCGGTGACCGCTCGATCGATTGGCACTCCACCAAACGAAATACATTTCGCTTCACCATTATCCAGGTATCCACGGTGGCAACAATAACGTGGCGCATCGTGGTTCGTTCCGGTGTAGGAAACGACGAGTTTTCGGGCGCAGCGGCGACAGTGTAGCAAGCCGCCCAGAAGTGCTGACCCCTTCCGCGCCGCGCCTTTGCCCTGATGCAGGTTGTTCGACGTGATCATCTCTTGCAGCCGCTCGAAGTCGTCCCAGGCGACATAGCCCTCGTGATGATCGGGGATCAATGCGATCCACTCGTCTGGTGATTTTCGCCGCGACGTGCGTGCCAGCTCGCCGCCTTGATAGTGCGTCTTGTGTTCGGTGCGGCCGTAGACATACGCGCCGGCATAGACCGGGTTGGTCACGATCTGATAAAGCATGGCATAGGTCGGACGCTTCCAAGAAAGTTCGCCCTGGTCGTTGCGGACCGGCAGTTGCAGTCCTTCCTCGATCCACCACATCAGGGTCTGCCGCACGCTGCCCAGCTCGAAGCATTTGGAAAAGGCTAGTTCAATCGCTTCACGAACTCGCGCGTTGGGATCTTTTTCCAAACGCAGATCGCCGGCCCGTGACGTTCCTGTCTTCAAGTAACCGACCGGCGCGGCCACGATCAATTCGCCGCGTTTGGCTTTTTCATAACGCGCCTCGACCGATCGCTGCCGCAGCAGGTCCAGTTCGTATTCATTCAAACTTCCTTTCAATCCCAGCAACAATCGGTCATTGCTTTGCCGCGGCGCGTAAACCGTCTCTTGATCGATCAGCAACGTATCGACGACACGGCAGACCTCGACCAGCTTCTGCCAGTCCCGGCTGTTGCGGGCGAACCGCGAGACTTCGCGAGCCGCCACCGCGCCGACTTTGCCCAAGCAGACGTCGGCCACCATCCGCTCGAATCCGCTGCGCACCACGCCGCCCGCCGCGCTGCGGCCCAGGTCTTCGTCGATGACGTCGACCTGCTCCCAACCCAGATTGTGAAGACGCTGCTGCATGGCATACTGCAACTTGCGGCTTTCTTCGTTGTGCTGCACCTGAAAACTCGACGATTGCCGCACGTAGAGAATTGCTTTTCGCTCGCGATGTTGGGATTGAATCTTATCGCTCATGGTCAGCCTCCTTTCCGTTTCGCAATCGAGCGGCGTGCTGGCGGATCAACGTGGCTAGATGCCTCTTGATCGTCTGACGTGTTGCCCGAGGCAGATGGCTCCACCGAGGTACGTTGGGACGAGGCGTGAACAGGTCCAGTTGCGCTTGCGACGTCGGAGTCCGTGGAACGCGGCTCATCAGCATCTCCTTTCGCCAAAGGGAAATGCTGATCTTCTAGCACACACCGCCGAAGAAGCCGAACCAATCGCCGCAGGGCGATCACGGAAACCCGAGGTTGCTCTCCGGCCTGCATCACACAACAGGCAGCATGGTCAAACATCCATTGCGGCACCTCACGAGGCTTCGCCGCTAAATTGCTCACGAGACGGCAACGAAAGACCGTTCGATCACGCCGATCCATGACTTGATGGACGACCACTTGCTCACCAAACCAAGGATGCCACGGATAGAGAACTTCAAGAGTGGTATCATGGGCGTTTGATTGCGGGGTTGTACAACGAGTTCCGCCCGCACATGACGCTCAATGGCAAGACGCCGAACGAAGTCTAATTGCAGTGGCGACCTGCCAACCAGCAGCCGCGTCTCGAACTTCGCACGGATTGGCCACGCGGTTTGCCCTGTGCCAAACCACAAACCTTGGTCGCTGGGCAGCCTGGCGACCGGTTCAAGCTGAAAGTCGAATTCCACAAAGGGCGGAAGCACCTACCGGGCGTGACGTTGCAGCGCGTCGCGTAACACGATCCACGAACGCACCGATCGTCGCGGGGGCTCGAAGTCCGCGCCGATGGTGGACGTCGCGTGATTTTGGACATCCAAATTGTCAAAGATCATTCAAGCGTAGCTATCGCGTTCACACGTTCATTATTTGTCCGCACCTTTGCACTCGATTTTGCTCGCCAATCTATCCCTCACTTAAGCTCCATCACACAATCGCTGGGCCAGCACACTTCGCCTACGTTAGGGCGTTCGGTTGTGCATACAGGCGGCTACGACGAGAGACTACTCGGCACGTAACGAGTGGCCGGTGCCAAATCACCGAAAGGGTGCCCACACTATTCCTCGGACCGAACCGACAAAGTCCAAGTTCCTGGGCAGGCGCAGCCGACCTTGAAGTGAGTGCCAATCGCCATCGACATTCCGGGCTATCCGTAACGATCCTCGACCCTTGACGATCATGAGTTCGCCTTGCTTATCGCCCGTCTCGGTAACCAGAAGGAGGTCGCCAGTTGCGAGTCTTCCCTTGCTGTCATCACCATCGTAGCGGAGGACGTAGGGCCACTTAGAGCCTGAGGCGATTGCAGCGGCGGCTCCGGCCACGATGATCTGGCTGCCATCCCAATCCGAAGATTCCCTTGGGTCGCCTTCTACGGGCATCGACAGCACCGGAAGAGTTACTCCTGAGGTCGTAGTGCCTGGTGCGGCGCTGAACTGTGGTATGGATTCCTGCCCTTCACCGTCCATCAGCCAAGCGAAACTTACCTTATAAACTTCTGCAATCCGCCTGCCAAAGGGTTCCGTTATCGTGCGTTGGCCGTTCTTTACGTCGCTCAGGTACTGCGCTGGAACATTTAACGCGGACGCAATTTGGCGTTGCGTCTGACCGCGTTCGGTGAGCCGCCCAATGACTTGTGCCAGGCGTTCGTGACGTGCCTGTAGTTCGGGGCTGAGTTTCGAATTTGCCACACATGTACCCAAAAGGAGCTGATTTGAAGGGTAGGGTACGACATGGTACCCGCGATTTCCTTGTACATCCAGGGCGGGAACTCAAAAGTGCAACAAAACTCCTATTTGCAAATAGGGTACACTGGGGTACCCTTTATGTGTCAACTTGTTTAGATGTCGTTCCAGGAGCACGAGCCGATGGAAATGCAAGCCCAAAGTATGGCGGAAACTGGCAGTGAAGGAAACAGCGCATCCCGCGCTAACGCCCTGCAACACGGCCTGACTTCAAAAAAACTGCTGCCAAAGGCCCTGCAAGGCGAGCGTGTTGAACATTACCGCAAACGTCTGCGACGAGAACTTGAGCCTGCTACCACCGTCGAGGGAGTTCTTGTCGATGAGATGGCACGGCACGCTGCAATGATGGAGTTCAGTGAACAGACGGAGGGAGCGGTATTGCGGCACGGAGCTTCCGAGCTTGCGAGTTTGCTGAAGACTGTTTAAATGCCCTGAGTCGAATGCCGGGCTTGGTCGCAATGGGAGTTCTCACCACCGCCCAGGCGAATTCGATTCGTGGCGTCTACCGGCTGGAAGTTTGAAGTGGGAATGGTGAAGTGTGAAGGTTAAAACCGTCACGGATTCGACCGAGACTTCTTGATGATCGTCGTGAGGATTGCGATTAGTTCGTTGCATTCCTCGGTGATGGATTACAGACGTTCCGCTGGCAGGACTTCGGTCTCCGCGAGCAGGCGAAGCCAGTAGTGAGTTTCGCGGGCTTCCTTGCAAGCGATGCTGTACTTGGCCACGAAGTCGGCTCGGCTTTGGCTCGCTTGACCTTCTTCAACATTCGCACCGATCGAAGTCCCTGATCGCAAAAGCTGGCGATTCAGTGTCCGAGCAACGCCCGTTGACTCTTCGAGGGTCTGGCATAATTTCACAATTCTCACTGCAAACGCGAATGTTCGATCCGGCAAATCGCTCTTCATAACATTGTTCTCCGCTTGCTCGATTTAACCCGAAGAGCGGCTTTCTTTCAAACTTTACCCTTCACCCTTCTTCCATGGCCAATAAGACTTTGTTTTCGAGCACCAAGAGCAAGCTGCCACGCACGGACACTTGGAACGAGGCGGGCGGCCCCGCCTACACGTTCGCGCCGAAGCATGCGCTGGCGCAGATGGCTGCCAACCACGCCTTTCAGGTCAAGAGTGTTCTCTCGAAGTTGCTGCTGTGCCGCACCAAGACGTTGGGCGGGCATACCTATGTGTGCCGGCCCTGCGGCACCAGTTGCGAGGTTTACAATTCGTGCGGCGACCGGCATTGTCCGTTGTGTGCCGGGGCTCGACGCGCTGATTGGATGGACAAGACGCGCGAGTTGATCTTGCCCGGCATTCATTACTTTCAAGTGGTCTTCACACTGCCGGACCGCTTCTCGCGGCTGATCCTGGGTAAACCGATGACGTTAGTCGAGTCCACGTCGCGTCCCAGTTGGCGGGAGGTGTTCCAAGGGAGTGCGACTCATTCTCCGCTGGTGAACTTCCCCTGGCTGCGTTCCTCTCCCCGAACACGCCAAAGTCCTTATGAACCAGACGGCTAGGCCCAATCGACGGCTAGGCCCCGTCAGAACACACTCAGGAGATTCAGCTGACATTCCTCGAAAACAATCCACGTTGGTCGCCGTAACCGGCTGCGCGCCACAGCAACGATTGGCCTTACCATCGCTACGCTCGTCACGATCGCTTGGCGAGCAAACCGCAGTTCAGATCGCTTTCTGCTTGCCGCCCACGCAAGCGAGCGGTTAAACTGCGTATCGTCTAGGCCGCGAAGCGAGTGGCATTCGCATAGAAAGTCAGGCTGCACTTCTCGCTCCGTCGGCTTCGTTCAACGCTCAATCTAACCGTCGGCAGCGAGTCCCTCTACAAAGCCACACACGCAACTCCCCCGCTGCCAACGGTTAGATTGCAATACGTTAGGTGAGTCCTTGGCAATCATAGGAGTTGCCAAGACGCGGTTTGCCACTGCGACCAGCGAGGTCGAAGTGTTTCGCGGTACGAGCCAACGGCCGCTATTCGTCTCGGCCGCGGGAATCGATCAACATATTGCCGCCGATTCCATCCGTCGCATGCATGGTGAAAACAGAATCCCAACGCTTCTCAAACGAGTTGATACGCTGAGCCGAATACCTGACTGATTGGATGCGATGACAGAAAAACCAACTGGCCGGCAAGTCGATGCGCGAAGTACAGCAGACGCTTTCACCTAGCTCTATCGACACAGTAGACTGGACGAGCACGTTTTATCAATATGCGAATCGGATCGCTCACCTCTATTTGTTACGCCATGAGAATGCTATTCGGGCACATCTAGTCAACATCTACTTCGTCAACGCTGCAGATGTTGGTGGGCCAACGACCGAAGCCGAGTGGAAAGGTGCCATCAAAGTTGTAGAGTCAAATCTTGGACTCGGCCGCACGCGACTAGACAAATATATCCACAAGGCGTTCGTCGACGTTACTTCACTTCAGACGCTTGTGAAAGAAGAATCGTGGAGCCTCTTGGATTCTCCTCGATCGGAGCGAAATGAGGGCGGCATCGTGGGGCCTAGCTACTATCCGACGTGTTCCGCCACCCATGTCTTGCCAACAGGAACTCGGCACCCAACCCCAGCGTGGACAGCTGAGAATCGTCAACATCCAGCTCTGTTTTCCTCAGTCCGCCCCACCGCAATCGAACGCATCTGCATCTCCGCCGCTGCGATGGAACCGCCCGACGGAGGTTGGCTCGTTCACTGGCTTGAGCGATCGACTTTCTTGTTACAATCAGTCAAAGCTAACCTTCTTCGTGAAGGCACAGTTGCGTCGGTCACGTGCCCAAGGCGGGCGAGTTCTGCTTGGTCGGCACGACGCCTTCGCGGATCAACTCGTCAATGTGGATGGCGAGACAACGCGCCGCAACTCTCACGATGGAAAACTCATTAGCCCGATCTACCGACGCACTTCGTTGCTCGCCCTGTTGTTATGAAAACGATCGAAAGATTAGATTGGTCGCTCTGAGCTGACGTTGCTGGGTCATTCAATGTTGCAGGGATTCGACAATGATCTTTCCAATTGGCGATGATAATTCGGATCGAACTTCGTTCCCGATCGTCAACGTCATGCTGATTGCGATCAATGTACTTGTGTTTGTCTTTCTGCAAGACATGGGATCGAATGCAGAGTTCACGTTTGCCTTCTCCACCGTGCCAGCGGAAATCATCGGTCGAACTGACCTGGTCACCCCGGACGAAACGATTCTCGTCAACACGCCCGAGGGACCGCGTGAGGTAGTCCAACCTGGCCTGCAAAGAACTCCGATCCCCGTTTACTTCACACTGCTGACGTCGATGTTCATGCACGGTGGAATTGCGCACCTGCTGGGTAACATGTGGTTTCTTTGGATTTTCGGTGACAACATCGAGCACGACATCGGTCGCATGCGGTACACACTTTTCTACCTCCTATGCGGCCTCCTGGCATCACTGACACATGTGCTACTTAATTCCACCAACGCTTCGTCTACGGTACCTAGCCTCGGCGCATCAGGAGCGATCTCAGGGGTGATGGGAGCGTATCTTTTATTACATCCTCATCGACGCGTTACGGTGCTGCTATTCCGCGTGGTGACGCAAGTGCCCGGTTTTGTGGCCGTTGGGATGTGGTTCGTATTTCAAGTGATTAGCAGTTTGGGAGTGCTCGGCGGGATGGATACCGGCGTTGCCTACGGCGCTCACATCGGTGGCTTTATCGCCGGAGTGGCCTTCGCCAAGCCTTTTATGTTTGGACGCGCAGTGCCGCAGCACGATTCCTGGCGGGAAGGTGATCGAAATGTTTGGCCGCATTCCGGTTAAATGAGTGCTTTCGCTTCGCCATCGGAGGCTGAAAGTCACGCTGCTAACGTCAGGCAGCGTGTGTACGGTGGCAGATACATCAACCCGCACGCGAACCGACATGCCGGGCGAGATCTTCGCGACCGGGACTTCTAAGCCTGCTGAAACAACTCAGCAAATCGGCTGGCAATAGATCACTTAACCACGAGCGACTTTCTCCGCTAGTCGCCACTCGCGCCAGCGCTGAATCGCGCCACATAGCTCGTCCGAATGGTCTAATCGAGCGAATGCCACAAAGGCTGCCTCCAATGCGTTCAAGCAGTTCTCCTTAGCGGCTCCCTCGAACTCGTCAAGCTGTCCAACAAGCTCGTCAAGTTTCCGCACCCATTCGAGCGTTTGCTTTGACGAGGCGCTGGGGTCGTCGAAATAGCCACGAGTACTCTCCCAAATCCTAAAATCTCGCCATAGATCCCGAAAGCTTCTGTCGGGATGTTCTTTGACTGCTTCGACAAGTATCTCGTACGGTGTCATGAATGTCGCGTTGGATGTAATGAATAGGCTTTCATGGCTTGTTGACTGCGAGCCAAGGTACCACGAGGACAGAGGCCTAGCCAAGCAGGCTGAAGTACACATCTATAACCGATTTCGGAAATCTAGACCTTCTTCTATCACAGAGCGGTTCAATCGCCGCGTTACGGAGTAGTTGAGTAATAGAGGGACACATTTCCTCACTTGCTAAGTGGTGAGAGAGTTGGCCGAAAACCTCGACGACAAGATCCGCGAAAACGCTGAAGGGCCAGCCAAGGCGTCGGGAGATGCCGGCAGCTTCGAGCAGCACAAACTCACCGAGCAGATCGAAGCGGAGCGGTACCTGTGCTCGAAAGAGGCCGCCAAGTCGAAGAGTCGTGGTTTGAGGTTTAACAAACTCGTACCTCCCAGAACCGCCTAACGTGTTGCGTTGGTTGTCCAAGTTGTTCGGTCGCAAGCCGGGAACCGACGGTGCTCAGCTTCTGCGCCGTTATCTCGTCTTGCGGGCACGGTACGACGCAGCGGTCTCCAATCCTGACAACATGCGGCACTGGGCGAACGCCGATGGATACTCGGCCAGACCAACACGGCCAAGCTGCTGGCTGACAACCCGACGCTGATGCGACTGCGAGAGCCGGAAGTTCTCGAAAAGATCGCCTCGCCCGGCCACCTGAACGTCGTCCTCGGCAAACAGGGACTTGCCGAGCGCGTGGGCAACCTGTTGTAACCCTTAAGCCCCTGGTTCGAGCCATCGAGCCAAGGGCGTTTTTTCATTTGTCATTTCCTCTCGGTCCCTTGTCTTCACTGGCGCGATCGCGATGCAATTGCTTCATCGTGATGGTTCGCCGGTCATCTGCGGGCCGAGTTCTTTGAAGAGTTCCACCCAGGAAAGCCAGATCGCATTGTGGATCGTGGCCTTGCCGGCCTCCTTCAACTCGGCCAGCTTGGCGGGCGATTCGTCTGGCCAGTGGCCTATCCAGCCGTGAGCGAAAGGGCGGCTCTTGAGGAGGAAATCGCGTTCGTCGTCTGCACCGCAACTCAAAGGGAAGGTCTCGCCGATGACGATGGGTTTACCCCAGTCAAACTTCTTAAGAAGCTCGATCTCGTCATCGACCTTGCCGGTTTTGGGATACAGATGTGGTGAGACAAAATCGAGCTGTTCGGCAGCGGCCTTGTAAGCGCCAGGGAACGGAAGCATTCCCATCGTGATCAAGTGAGTCTGGTCGTGCTTGCGGATGGCGGAGACCATTCGTTTTGTCCACTCGCGAAAAATCTTATCACCGTTGCGTTCGCCTGGATCGAGACTGAGCCGCTGGCAGAATTCAACCTCGCCCATTCTACCCAGGTACCACCCTTCGGCTCGCGGGCCGATCGCGCCGGGTTCGTTGACCAAGTCATATGCGAAGACGGCCGGGCTCTTCGCACAGGTGCGGGCGATGGTTTCCCAGAAAAAGTCCTGTATCTTCCACCGATCCTGCTCATTCATCGAATCGTACCAAGCCATGCGATCCTTGATCTTATAGCAGGCCAAGCCGGTAATCTTGAGGCGGATGCCCGAGTCCTCGGCAATCTTGAGGAGACGCTTGAGCTGGTCCAGCGATTGGGGGTCGGCCTGGTCCGGCCCCTTCAGGATGTATGGCATTTCAGGATGGATTCTGGCAACGGCGGTGCCGGCGGCTTTCATCTCAGCGAACTCCCGCTCGACACGCTCTGGGTCGTTGACCAGTCGCTCCATAATATCGACCGAGGCATAATTGTGCCCCCAAGGAACGAATCGATCTCCGGATGGATCGAGGACGAAGCCTTTCTGGTCAGCAGTGATTGTCACCGTCTCCATGTCCGCTGCCCAAACGCTGCGGGGGACTAACAGCAGGGCCGATAGCACCAAGCTGTCGATCAAAATCCGGATAGTTCGAGGAGTCATTGTGGCCCCTTTCTAGTTGGGCGTTGCGAGCTACCAAGTTGGCGACCGCGTCAGAGTCTTTTGGGTTCAGAACCGCCATCGCGTGTGCTTTAGATGTACAGTCTCACCGCCATGCGCGGTAAGGCGGCCCAACAGTATGGCAACGATCATCTTGCCGGCGTTGTTTCTTCGCCGCTCATTGAGATCCGCTGGGGGTTGTTGCAAGGCTTCTTGTCGAATTGCCTCTAACACTTGCTTCGAGTACTCAAGTTCTGTCATGGCTGAACCGATCCAGAGAGTCGCGGCAGTATGCCTATACCAATAGGTCGTTATTAGAGCAGATGGACAATATACCACACCGGAACATCGACGATCGGCATTTGACTGACCAGCTCGGTCACTACAAGCAATCCGCGGCGAGCCTCCGTTAGCGTCAACCAACCTGCATTGCCTCGAATGTTGATCGGCAGATAGTCGTTTCCTGCGATCGCTGCGCCCTGTTTATCCAGTAACAAGACCATCGGATTCCAGCGAGCGCCGTCGACGAGTTGTCTCGCCAGCGCCGCGGCGCTACTTTTCCGGCGTACGTCGGTACGACGTGTTCTAGAAGGGTTTGGAACCAATTGGCATACGATCGTGAAGGATGCAGTGCGAGCTTGGAAGCATCGTCAGGCGGAAGTCTTTGTGCCGCTGAGCCATCGCCCTGGTGAAACTCAGGCGGATTTCGGTGAAGTCACTGTGGTCTTCAACGGCAAGACGACGAAGGCCGCCTTCTCTGCACCCATCGTCAACCTCCGGCACACAGGCTTCAATGGGGCCGCGTAAGTCCGGCATGCGAGATTTCCTCGTGACCGACTTGCCGCGCCGCCCAGCTACATCCGAAACCGTCGACGACTAGCCCCTCAAAGTCTGCCAATTCGCCGAAATACCTAGCGGCACCCAAGACATGACGAGAACCAACCGCACGATTTCCGGCACGGCGGATAGAATCTGATGAACCAAGGCTGCTCGCCATGACTGAACTCACACCCGACAAACTCTACGTCCAACTGAGTGCTTCCCAGACTCGGAAACGCCTCAAGGGCCACGGACTCGGTGTTAAACGAGTTGAGGCGGTGGATAGAAAGCAATGCGTCGTCGTTCATACAGCCACCGGCGATCATCTTCGGGAACTCCGATCCTTGTTCGCCGGACTCTTGCAGTCTCAATCGCCACAAATGGATGCCGAACAGGGCGAACAGGCATCCGGGTGATTGCGGTGGCCCCGTCGCTGTTGGTAGAATGAGCGAACCTCGGACAGGTTTCTGCCCCACCTGCCGAGACAGGCCCGCTGAGGATTCTGCCCCTCCTCCACGGGCCGTTTTTATTTCTTGGCGTTCGTGTCTGCGATTGGCTACATTGCGAGACATAAAGAAAACGGTGACGTTCAAACCTCAGACACTTCCTGAAAGCCTGGTAATGAAAAGACACACTCGGCGCCAATTCTTGTCTTCCGCCGTTGCCGCAGCCGCAACAGTTACGATTGTTCCTTCGTATTGTCTGGGCAAGTCAGACAAGCGATCGGCTCCGTCCGACACGCTGTACTTCGCAAAGGTCGGTTGCGGCGGAATGGGTGGCGGGGATTTCAAATCGGTGGTCGCGGCTGGTGCCTTGCCCGGCGCGCTGTGCGACGTCGACTCACAACGCGCGGCTGGTACGGTCAAGCATGAAGCTTCGGCAAACCTGAAACTCTACTCTGACTTTCGCAAGATGTTTGATGAACAGGCGAAAAACTTCGACGCAGTGGTTGTCTCAACGCCCGATCACATGCATGCCCCGGTCTCTCTCGCCGCAATGCAACTCGGCAAGCATGTCTACTGTCAGAAGCCGCTGGCCAGGACCATCCAAGAGTGCTACGCGATGCGAGACGCAGCGAAGAAGTATGGCGTCGTCACACAGATGGGGAACCAGGGTCACTCGGGCGGCGGTCTCGAATCGACCATCGAGTGCATCAAGAGCGGCGTCATCGGGACAGTCGAGGAAGTGCATGTCTGGACTGACCGTGCTCAAAACTGGTGGCCCCAAGGCGAGACAGTGACGCTGCCAAAGGAGCAAGCGGAAGTCCCCGCTCACATCGACTGGAACGCGTTCTTGGGTGTGGCACCCGAGATGCCGTACAGTTCCAACATTCATCCATTCAAATGGCGCGGCTACCTCGACTTTGGCTGCGGAGCCATCGGTGACATGGCCTGTCACAACATGGACCCGGCCTTCATGGCTCTTGATCTCGACCAGCCAACGTACGTCAAGACGGAGTGCAGTGAATTCAACAAGGTATCGTTCCCTACATGGTCGATCGTGGAGTGGGGCTTCCCGGCAAAGGATGATCGCCCGGCAGTCAAGGTGTTTTGGTACGACGGCGGCAAGAAGCCAGAGCGGCCTGAGGACATGCCCGCAGACATGAAGCTCGACGGCAACGGGTGCCTGTTCATCGGCGACAAGGGCAAGATGCTGGGAGGTTCACACGCGGGATTTTGCCAGCCTTTTGACAAAGATTACGAGCGACCCGAGCGCACGTTGCCGCGCAGCGAAGGACACTACAAGGAATGGGTGATGGCTTGCAAGGGCGAGAAGATCAATCGCGGCACGACCGGCACGAACTTCGGCTACGCCGGTCCGATGACCGCCACGATCAGCATGGGCGTAGTCGGCATGTACTTTCCCGGCGAAACGCTTGAGTGGGACGGCGACAAACTTGAATTCAAGAAGGGCGAAGCTAACCAGTACCTCCAAAGGGCCTACCGCAAAGAGTACGAACTTTAATGCCGTTACCGCGTGACTGGGTTCTCTGATCTACTCGCCTCCGCCATTGGCCAGTTGCCGATTCTGCCGCCGATCCTGCTAGGCGAGAACAGCCGAATACGAGTCGTTTCAGTTGATACTGAAGCCGATAAGCACATCCCGCATTCCCGTGATTGATCGCAAGAGGAGATGGCTACGATGACAAGAATCGAATGTATGCCATTAGTTTTGGTATGTCTGTGTATTGTTACTTGTTGGGTAGCAGCAGAGGACAAACGACCGCACATAGCCATCCGAGGAATCTACGGTGGTGTTCCGGTCGAATTACTGGAGCACGGCACGCTACAGGAATTCGGTGTCAACGCCATCTTCATGGGTTCCGGCGGCATTACCGACGAGCGGATAGCCTTGTTGAAGACGCAGGGTGCCAAGGTTTTCGCTGAATTCAACACGATGCATGTTGCCGATTATCTGAAAGAATATCCCGATGCGGCTCCCATCGGTGTCGACGGCAAGGTCAGTCCTCCGCCGCATGGCTGGCAGGGCATCTGTCCGACCCATCCCGGCTATCGTCGGTTTCGGATGGACGCCTTCCGTGAAGTCTTGAGTAAGTTCGAGATTGACGGAATCTGGCTGGACTACCACCACAGCCACGCCAGTTGGGAACGGGCCGAACCCGACATGCCCGACACATGCTTCTGCGAACGATGTGTCGCGCAGTTCCGGCAACAGACGAAGACGGAACTGCCCAACGAAACCACACCGCAACTTGCCCGGAGGTTACTCGGCCAGCACAACGACGTGTGGGTGCAATGGCGCTGCGACGTCTTTACCGACTGGGTCCGCGAATTTCGCGAGATCATCGACGAGTCGCGGCCGGAAGCACTGCTCGGCACATTTCACTGCCCCTGGACTGACACGGAATTCGATGGTGCCCTGCGCAACAAACTAGCGATCGACTTAAAAGCGCAAGCCGAGTACCTCGATGTGTTCAGTATCATGCCGTACCACGCTCGGTTCGGGCACGCTGCCGACCCGTCGTGGATATCCCGGCAGACTGCCTGGTTGGGCAAGCATCTTAGTATCAAGGGTGAGCCAACTGAACGTCATCGGATCTGGCCAATCGTGCAACTTTCAGATTGGGGCGAGACGGTTTCGATCGAACAGGTGCGTTCCGTCATAGATCACGGTACGCGCCGACCCGCTACAGGCGTGATGGTCTTCAATTGGGGGTCGTTGAAAGGGCAGATGGATAAAGTAAGTGAGATGGGAGACTACTACAGGGCGATCCGACCTTAATCGTAACACATCCACTTACCGAGTGTCATCACTTCGACCGCGGCACGGGACGCCACGTCATGAACAAGGCGACCAGGACAGTGACACAGCCGAGCAGAATCAGAGGCATGGTATCGATAACTGCAAGCAGCGGGCAAATTCCGGCGGTAACGGCGAATGACCTTGGGCATGCCATCGTTGCTCCTTCAGACCTAAGAACGTCTGTGGCAGAAGCTGGTTGGAGGCTAAATGCCACCCTTATAGGTATCGGTTATTTCGCCGACGTGTGATCGGCAATCTGGAGGTATTTTCGATCCCCATTTGGACGCGCGGGAACCGCCGCGCCAGGCTCGTCGAGGATTCTGCCCCTCCTCCACGGGCCGATTTTATTTCTTGGCGTTGGCCGCTTTGATTCTTTAAACTGCTCGCTGCACTTAGCCAGTTCTGGAAGTGGCAGAAATCTGTCAGTAGATACTCCTCATTCAGCAACCGAATTCGTCGCATCTGAGAACGAGAACGGAACATACCATGGCCATTTATCGCACTCTGATCGTTCTGGCGGTCATCGGAACGTCGCTGACGTACGCGGAAGCGCAGACGCGGCTCGACCGAAACAATCTGCTTCAGTACCACGATTCGGATGGAAAGATCCAGCCGGTACGGACGTCCGCTGAGTGGTTGAAGCGTCGCGAGGAGATTCTACGCGGCATGGAGACGGTCATGGGTGAGTTTCCGGGTGATGAACGACGTATTCCACTCGACGTGAAAGTCGATGAAGAGGTTAACGTCGGGACCTACACGCGGCGGCTGATCACCTATCAGTCAGAGCCCGACTCGCGGACGCCCGCCTACCTCTGCATTCCAAACGACGTGCTTGCCGGAAAGCGAAAGGCGTCCGGCGTACTGTGCCTGCATCCCACAGACAACATCGTGGGCCACAAGGTCGTTGTGGGCCTGGGTGGTCGCGCAGGACGGCAGTACGCTGCGGAACTTGCCGAAAGCGGTTATGTGACTCTTTCGCCATCGTATCCGCACTTGGCCAACTATTGGCCCAATCTGGGCGGCCTTGGGTATGTTAGCGGGACAATGAAGGCCATCTGGGACAACTCGCGAGGGCTTGACCTGCTTTCGTCACTGCCATTCGTTGACGACACGCAGGGCTTTGGTGCGATCGGCCATTCCCTCGGAGGACACAACGCCATCTACACCGCCGTGTTTGACGAACGCATTTCGGTGATCGCGAGCAGTTGCGGATTCGACTCGTATCGCGACTACTACGATGGCAACATCAGCGTCTGGTATTTTGGAAAGGGCTGGTGCCAGATTCGGTACATGCCCCGGCTGTCCGACTATCGCGGCCACCTCGATGCGATTCCTTTCGACTTCCACGAACTTCTCGGTGCCCTCGCGCCGCGTCCGCTCTTTGTGAATGCGCCGTTGCACGACAGCAACTTCCGCTGGAAGAGTGTCGATGAATGTGCTGCGGCCGCTCGGCCTGTTTACAATCTGCTTGGCGGAGAGGGACATCTGACGATCGATCACCCAGACTCGGATCACAACTTCCCGGACGAGCAACGCCAAAAAGCCTACGCCGTCATTGCCTCCGTTCTGCAAGTGGATTCGGAACATTAGCCAACTGCAGGCGGATTCAAGCTATGCAGCTACAACGTAAACACTCTTGAGAGAACTTCGCATGTATCGCCCGGTGATTGTCGCGTCGTGGGTCGCGCTTGGGCTCGCACTTGAACCGAGTTTGTGCGTAGCTGCTGATTCACTAATGGTTGACTCGCAATTTGAAGGAGCGTCCGTTCGCGTTCTTGAGATCGACGAGGCCGCACGGAGCATCAGCTTCATGCCGGGGGGCGATCCTGTGCGCGGTTGGCCGTGCTGGTGGTACTTCCGTGTTGACGGGATCGCTCCCGATGAGACGATCACGCTGCGATTGCGAGGCTCTACGGCGACAGTCGGGAAGGAAAAGCCGTTATCGTCTTCCTGGGCGATGCCCACTCAAGCCACCTTTTCGACTGACGGTGAGACTTGGCTACACACGGAGAACGGCCAGCGTCAGGACGAATGGATAATCTACACTCTCAAGCCGGATAACGCATCCGTGTTCGTTGCTTGGGGTCCACCCTACACTCCGAGCACTGCCACGAAGTTCGTGCAAGCCATGAGCGAGCGATCTCCTCACGCAAAGGCCACCGAGTTGTGCCGTTCGCGCGAAGATCGACCAGTCCCGATGCTGCATGTACGGGAAGGCGAGCGGACCAACAAGCAGCGATTTGGCGTCTGGGTTCAAGCTCGACAACATGCCTGGGAAAGTGGTTCAAGCTGGGTGGCGCAAGGTTTTGGCGAATGGCTATGCGGCGACGACGAGGAAGCGGCATGGCTGCGGCAGCACGCGGAAATATTTATCGTTCCCGTCATGGACGTGGACAACACCGCAACAGGCAATGGAGGGAAGAATTCGCTGCCCCACGATCACAATCGGGACTGGTCGCCCAAGCCTCACTGGAATGAGGTCATTGCGGCGCAGCGGGTGATCGGCGGCCTGATCGAGGAAGATCGCATGGATGTTTTCCTGGATTTGCACAATCCAGCCCCCGGCGACCCCAGTTTCTTCTACATCCTGCCACGAGAGATGCTGCAAGAGCCGATGATCAGCCTGCGCGACCGATTTATTGATTTGGCATATGCGCGAATCAGCAAGATCAAGCCGTTGATCCCAATGAGTAACCAACCCAAGATGACCGGAGCGAGTTATCACCCGCTTTGGCGAGAGATCAGTGCCAACTGGGTCAGCATGAACGGCAACCCACACACCGTCAGTCTGTGCCTAGAGACGATCTAGAACTACAAGAACAGCACGGCCATGGGCTATCGAGCGGTCGGCGCTAACCTCGCCGCTGCCGTCCGAGAGTATCTGAGTGAGCGTCCTGAAAAGCAGTGATCTATGTCCGGGCAATTAGGCTACCAGCAGCCCGAGTCTTTAAGCGAGTTATTGTCAAATGTTGTGGATGGGAAGTTGTTAGGCGGCGACTTTTTGTTTGACTCCGTCGATGAATTTGATTCCTTGAAGGATGTCGGGCAGAAGTTTGGAGCCGTTGAGGAGTCGCCACTTCTTGGCTGCGGATTCTATGAGCTCGAAACACGACCAGATGGCGGGGGAGCGGATGCAGTGCCTTCTCACCAACGCGGCGATTGGCAACTCTGACGAACGCCGAAAGTAAACGCCTCGGACATATCGATACCCCCTCGAAACCCAAGTAAGTCTAGGGCCACGGTACATTGACCGCGCAAGTCGGTCAATCTGCCTCGCACTCAGTCCGGGAAAAACATTTGATTGATGTGGCGTCGCCCGCGAAACCGTATTCGTCAACTGCTGAAGTTGGGAACAGACGAGCGGTCAGCCATTCTCGCCGGGCTCAGCCGCAAGGGTTATTGGCGACTCTCCCGCACGCTCAGCACTCACACGGGAATGACGAACGCTTGGCTCGCCGAGCAAGGTGTCATCTCGCTAAAGGCACTTTGGGTCAACATTCATTACCCGGAAGGCAAAGCATCTGAGCACCGTCTTCCTCGTTAGTCACCGCCTGAACCGCCCGGTGCGGACCCGCATGCCGGCGTGGTGTGGGGGCCGGGAGCTAAACACTCCCGGCTACCCGATTCTGCCACTTCCTCGGTTTTCGGTTTCAGTCGATAAGGCCGTCAGCCTGCAGCTGTTGTTTTCGGATTTCAGCATCCTTCTCGAAATACTCTTCCGCAAAGTAAGGACGTATCGCCTGTGGCTCATCATGAATGCGCAGAATCCCTTCATCAATCAGCGTGCCAATAATTCCGTGTATTTGTTGTCGGAGGCCAACAGGTTCCCCATCTTCGTACTGAGCCGCCATGTGATTTACGAATTCATCGACGGTGTGTTCTCCATCGGCAGCCATGAAGGTCACTTCGTGCCACGGTTCCATCGTGATCATTCGCGGGGCGAGCGCACTGAAGCTGTCATGAACCACCAATCGGTCTTCCATTCTGTGCCAGCAAGCTGTTCGCGAGAAGTACTTGTCATCCATGTCTGGCGCCCGTTTGTGGCAGAACGAATATCAATCTATTCGTCTGTCCTCGGACGAATAGATTGTGCGTTGAACTGAGACGCTTGGCTGAGGACGGTGAGGTTTGGCTATGCGGATGCATCGCCGGTGAGTCTCAGTTGATCGCATTTTAGAGGGAGCGGATCAGAGGTTGCAACTCGACATGGCCAGAATGTGGCTGATGCACGAGCCACAATCGTGCCGGTGGTGATGGTTGTCGTGGGCCATACCTGACGTGCGTCCATCGTATCATCCGCGTCGATCGTCTTTCGACGTTCGTTGGAGACGGCCAATTGCCGCGATGGTAGCTGCGTGAAGAACTTCTTTCAGCAGTTCTTGGTTTGCTGCACCGCATCCGAATTTGACACAGTGCGAACCACTCGTGTCGTGGCCCTTGATGGAAAGCAGTCGCCTCTTCGACTTTGCTGTTGCGTGGCGCTCGGCGGTAAGCAAAATGGATCGATTCAATGCCCAGTTTGATCTGCAAGTCTGGCAGAATGATCTCCTGAGAATCTGCTACTCCCAACGAGACGGAAGGTCCGCCACGACGTCGTACATCTCCACCGACGGAAAGGAACCAGCAGGACTGTGCGTGTCAGTGGCTTTGGAGACCCCACAATGTCGACGAGCTCTGATGCCGCTGTTGAAAGGTATGTTCAAGCGCGGCACCTTTCGACTAGCACGTGCGATAAGTACATCGCGACCGCGAGGAAATGGAGGCGATGGGGTGGCGGAACAACAGTCGAACATTGAGGCCGGAAGCGACGTTGACATCAGCGAGTCAGGACCAATTGCCGCAGTGCAGCAATGAGGCACCGCACAGAGTATAATCCTCAGATATTTCTTCTGGATGCAATTGCAGGCAAATTCGAGGTATCGATGATTGGTCGCTGTTTCTTGGTCGCGGTGGTGGTTGCGTTTCCGACGCTCACAGCGGCCGCAGATTCGGCGAATACCGAACAACTCAGGTTCTTCGAGTCGCATGTGCGACCGCTGCTCGCTCAGCATTGCCTTGAATGCCACAGGGCCGAGAGCCAGAAGGGTATGCTGCGTCTGGATTCGCGGGCGGCCATGCTCAAGGGCGGCGAATCCGGTGAGGCTGCGATCTTTCCGGGCAAGCCTGACGAAAGTACCCTGATCTCTGCGGTGCGGTATGAGTCCCTTGAAATGCCGCCTGAAGGGAAGCTGCCAGAGAAGGATATCGCCGTTCTGGTGAAGTGGATTGAACTCGGCGCTCCGTGGCCCGGCGGTGATGACTCGGTGATCGTTCGACACGATAGCGACCATATCACCGACGAAGATCGCCAGTGGTGGGCGATTCAGCCCGTTCGCAATCCTGATATTCCGACGGAATCGGGGGCTGGCTGGGCCAGAAAACCGATCGACCATTTCATTGCCCGCAAACTGGATGAAGCCGGCCTGGAACCCGCGCCACCGGCTGACCGCCGCGAACTGGTCAGGCGAGCGTATTTCGATCTGCACGGCCTGCCGCCCACACAGGAGCAGATCGCCGCATTTGTGAACGACGACCGCACTGACGCGTGGCCCCTCCTGATCGAGCAGTTGCTCGACAGCCCTCGCTATGGCGAACGCTGGGGGCAGCACTGGCTGGATCTGGTGCGTTACGCCGAAAGCGATGGCTACAACCAGGACGCTTATCGATCAACCGTGTGGCGTTATCGTGACTACGTGATCAAGTCGCTCAACGACGACAAGCCTTATGACCAGTTCGTGCGCGAGCAACTCGCGGGCGACGAAATCGCGCCCGACGATTCCGATACGTTGATCGCCACCGCCTATCTACGTCATCCGGTCTACGAATACAACCTGCGAGACGTGCGCGGCCAGTGGGACGTGATTCTTACGGACATGACCGACACGACGGGCGAGGTCTTCCTCGGCCTCAGCATGGGTTGCGCACGTTGTCACAACCACAAGTTCGATCCCATCCTCCAAAGGGATTACTACCGCCTGCGTGCCTTCTTCACGCCGGTGCATTGGCGAGAGGACCTGAAGCTGGCCACGCCCGCTGAGAAGAATGCCTTCGACGAACAACAGGCCAATTGGGAAACCGCTACCGCGGAGCTCCGAGCCAGACTCGACGCGCTCACCGCACCGGCGATCGCGAAACACGTCGAAACGTGGCGGAGGAGTTTTCCCGAAGACCTGCAGGCGATGACGCTCAAGCCCGCAGACGAGCGCGAAGTACTGGAGAAGCAACTGGCCGGGCTCTGCGAACGTCAGTTGAATTTCGCACGCGGTCAGTTCAACGCGACGAACGACCTCACGACCGACGAGGCCAGGGCCGAATACACGGCGCTTCAGGCGGAACTCGCGAAGTTCGATCACCTGAAACCAAAGCCGTTGATGGCGGCCTTTGTCGCCACGGATGCCGGTCCGCAAGCTCCGCCCAACACGCTGGACACCGGAGACGGCGGCATCGAAATCGCGCCGGGCTTTCCGACCATCATCGCTCCGGAGTTACCGAAGATTGCGCCCACCGAAACTTCCACCGGTCGCCGTAAGGTGCTCGCCGATTGGATCACGCGTCCTGACAACCAGCTCACGACCCGCGTCATCGTGAACCGCGTGTGGCAGTATCACTTTGGCCGCGGCATCGTGGCCTCGGCGAACGAGTTCGGAGCTCTGGGTGACCAGCCCACGCATCCCGACTTGCTGGACCACCTCACGACGAAGTTCCTCAACGGTGGCTGGCGTTTGAAGGCGTTGCATCGCGAGATCATGCTCTCCGCCACGTACTGTCAGACCGCCCGCCGCGAGCCGGATGCGACGACGGCAAAGGTCGATCCGGCGAATAACTTTCTCTGGCGTTTCCATCCGCGCCGCCTGGACGCCGAACAGGTGCGTGACGCGATGCTGGCAGTCAGCGGTGAACTGGACCTGACGGTTGGCGGACCCGCCGCTGACGGGAATGGAGTTCGGCGTTCGATCTACGTTCGCAAAATACGCAACCGCCCGGACGAACTGTTATTCGCCCTCGACATGCCGGCTGGTTTCGCCAGCACGTCCGAACGACAGAGCACGACCACGCCGACGCAGGCCCTGCAATTGCTCAACGGCGATTGGGGTCTTGCACGTGCCCGCAAACTGGCCTCCCGCGTGCAGACCATCGACGACGCATGGCTGACGGTCCTGGGGCGCGCGCCCCGCGACTGGGAAAGGGAGACGGCGGAAGCATTCCTGAAGAATCGCATCCGCACGACCGAATCGCAGCGTGACGATTTCGAGTCAGAGAAAAAAGAGGCTCCCCCCGGACTGATCAGGATCAACAGCGAGCGTGAGCGACTGGTTGTGCAGACAAGCGAACGGGAAGGCGACGACTTCACCGTCGAGGCCGTCGTGAAGCTCGACAGCATCGACGTGAACGCCGAAACTCGCACGCTCGTCACGCGCTGGAACGGCGACAAGAAAAGTCCCGGCTGGAGCATCGACGTCACCGGCGTGAAGTCGCGGTACTAGCCACGCAATCTCCTCATGCAACTGGTCGGCGAGGATCAGAATGGGAACATCGGCTATCAGATCGTCGTGTCCGACATTCGCTTCCCGCTGAAGAGCCGACAACACCTCGTCGTGCATGTTGCCGGATCGCGTCGCGAGGTCATCTTCACACTGCGCGACCTCGACATGCCGGACGCTGCTGCGCAGTCCGCCACCGTGCGTATGGACGACCTCTCTGGTCTCAGCGGGGGCGATTATCCGATTGTCCTCGGCGGTCAGAGCGTACGTCGCACAACGCGCCAATGGGACGGCGAAATCGAGGCACTCCGTGTCGTGTCCGGCTACGTTTCCGACGACCGGCTCAACGCCGATCCGGGCAGATGGAAAGATGGCCTGGTTGTCTGGCGTGCCACGGACGAGCCGAGCCCAAGCTTCACCTGGAGCGGTGTCGAAGGTGATTTCGAAGCGAACGACCCTCGGCGGCAGGCGATGACTGACCTCTGCCAGACGCTGCTGAACTCCAACGAATTCTTCTACCTCCACTGAAGGCCAGGCCATGCGCTGCCAACGATACGATTTCCCTGCGTCCCGCCGCGAGTTCCTGCAAACGGCTGGTTGCGGTTTCGGCGCGATCGCACTCGCTGCACTTGAGAGCAGTGCGGCTCCGTCCGTGCCGTTGCCCCATCATAGGAACAAAGCGAAGAGCGTAATCTTCCTCTTCATGGAAGGTGGACCTAGCCATTTGGACACGTTCGATCGTAAGCCATTACTCAACAAACTCGCCGGCCAATCCCTGCCCGACAGCTTCACACCTCCCCTCACCGCCGCGGGCGAAGCCAGATCGCCTCTCCTCGAATGCCCGCGTACATGGCGACAGCACGGTGAAAGTGGCCTCTGGATTTCCGAGTGGTTCCCCAATGTCGCTCAGCACGCCGACGATCTCGCGGTGCTCCATTCCTGCGTTTCCAACGGCATCAATCACGCTGGCGGCGTCTGCCAGATGAATACCGGCTCGATCTTTGGTGGCCGACCGTCGCTCGGTACCTGGGCTTCGTATGGGCTCGGTACGGAGAACCAGAACCTGCCCGCCTTCGTCGTCATCAAAGACAGCGGGGCGACCGTGGTGAACGGCGTCCGCAACTGGGGCAGCGGCTTCATGCCTGCCGCGTATCAGGGAATCGAATTCAAGTCCGACGGCACGCCCGTCAAGTTCCTCGACAACCCAAAAGGCGTCGATCGCCAGCGTCAGCGCGACAAGCTCGACATGCTTGGCGCACTCAACCACGACTTCAACACCGGTCGCGAAAGTAACACTGAGCTGGAAGCCCGCATCCGTAGTTACGAACTGGCCTACAAGATGCAGGCCGAAGCTCCCGGCGCAGTCGATCTGAGCCACGAAACCGAGGCGACTCGAAAACTCTACGGACTGGATAAAGAACCCACCGCGACGTTCGGCCGCAACTGCCTGCTCGCCCGGCGGCTTGTCGAAAGCGGTGTGCGCTTCGTACAACTCTACAGCGGCGCGGGTAGCAAGTGGGACAGCCACTCGGGCATCGAGACCAAACACCCCGCTCTCTGTCGTGCGGTGGATCAGCCCATCGCCGGACTGCTCGCCGACCTCAAGTCGCGAGGATTGCTGGACGAGACCCTCGTCATCTGGGGTGGCGAATTTGGCCGCACACCCATGAGCGAAAAAGGCGACGGTCGCGACCACAATCCGACGGGGTTCACCATGTGGATGGCTGGCGGTGGCGTCAAAGGCGGCCGGACGATCGGCGCGACGGATGATCTTGGTCTGTACGCGGTCGAAGACAGGATGCATGTACACGACATCCACGCCACGACGCTGGCGTTGCTCGGGCTGGATCACACGAAAGTCGTTTACATGCACAAGGGCCGGCCCGAACGGGTTGATCTCAACGAAGGGCACGTGAATGCGGAGCTTGTGTCCGGCATATAGCGTTGGAGTCCGCCCTTCAGGTTGATTTCTGGAGCCGTTGGCGAGAACGAGACGAAAGAAGAACATGAAGATTGTGAGAGGCTTATTCGTCCTCGTACTGGCCACGATGTCCATCGCGGTCACAGCAGGCGCGGACACGGAAACCACTCGTGCTGGAAACCGGGATGGAACGCTAGGAGGTGAGCAGCAGATTCCCGACAGACGCGAGTCGTCGCCGCTCTACCTGACTGCGAACGACCTGTCGATCGCGACGGGCAACCCTTCGCTCTTGCTTATGTCGAGCGGATCCACGCATATACCTGTGTGGTCGCTATCTGGTGGCACGACGGGCCAGTCTGTCGCCGGTATCGTCAACGGCCTGCCAGGCGATTGCGTTGCGGTCAGGGTTGAGATCGTGGTTACGACAACGGACAAGGGGACGAGTTCCGAGTTTGAGGATGTCTATAGAGTCCATCTGTCGCAGTTGGTGGACGGTGTCCCGTTCACGGATAGATATGCACTGGGCAAGCCCGTGCGGACTGCACTTCCCACTGAACCACTTCAGTCGCGGACCATCGTTCTGGAGACGTGGTACGAAGTCGTTCCGAATGCTCCCCTGTGGGTGCGGATTCAGCGGGAGCCTGGCCTGCCTGGCGACACCTTTACCCGTCCGACTGGTCTGGCCGTCGTTAAGGTCACGCCTCTGTTTGCCGACCCTGCGGAGCCGCGCGTCGTCAAGGATGGGAGCGGCTACAACTCATGGCCAATGATCCAGGCAATCGGCGAAACGCTGGTCTGTACTTACAGTCGAGGCTCGGCACATTCGATCGGTGAGGACGCTCGCGCCGTTTACGCTCGCACTTCCACGGATGGCGGCAAAACGTGGACGGAGGAAACCGTCGTCGCCGACACGCCTGGTTATGGCGAGGTTACCGTTGGGAAAGGACTGGACTCGACAGGGGCGATGCTCCTCTGGGTCCGCCGCATCGGAAAGGACTGGAACCACGATCTCTACCGCACCACCGACGGGGTGACGTTCAAGCTCGTGGCGACGCCAGAACTCGCCGTACAACCCATGCAGATCACCGATGTCTTTACGGTCCCCGATGTGGGACTCATGGCTCTGTGGTTTGCCGGAAAATACAACGACGAGCCCGTTCACGCGTGGGGCATGATGACCAGCACCGACGACGGCGCCACCTGGACGCAGACAACCATCGAGTCCGGGCTGACGAAAACGGACTGGCCGACCGAGCCCGCCGCTGTCTACCTCGGTGATGGCAGGATTTTTGCCGTCGCACGGACGGAAGGCGGACCTGCTCAATTCCAGATGGTCTCGACGGACTACGGCGCAACCTGGACGCGCAAGCAAACCAACATCGGCGACGTCCTGGCGTCCACACCCAGCCTGATCCTCGATCCCGAAACCGGTTTGCTGAGCAACTATTATTATGAACGTGGCCGAGGCATCCTCCGCCGCCGAGTCGTCGATCCGAAAGACATCTTTGACCATCCGCTCAACTGGCCCGCATCCGAGGCAGTCGCGATTGGTAGCAAGGTTACATTTGATTCGGGCAACGCAAACGCCACGGTGATCGGGGACAGGCACTATGTTTCTTTCTATTCCGGCAAGGCTCCTGACACCGCGGTATTAGTATCGGAACTCCCGGCCCCGTCCGAGTCCTTTGAGAGACCACACCATGAAACGTCGCCCTGAAAGTCGTCGTCTGAACGTGCTGATTGCGCTCGCGATCACGCTGCTTCCGGTCCTTGCTGGTTCCCACGTTCGGGCCGATCAGAAGACTGTGCGACTGCTAACAATCGGCAACAGTTTTGCCGACAACGCTCTGACGTATCTGCCACAGATCGTCCATTCGGCCGGACACAAACTTGTCGTCGGGCGAGCAAATCTGGGCGGTTGACCTCTGCGGGCTGCTCCGTTTCACATTAGCCGGAATCTTTCTTCGCCGAGGTTGTCACTCATGTTCGCGGCGCTAAGGTACTTGCATGTCAGGAAACGCAGTGGCCACTGGCAATTCCTCTCCGGTGTGAACAACTAACGAGTCAACAACTCACAATCACTCAAGGAATCAATGATGAATCGCCAAATCAAATTTCTGTTAGCTTCCATCGCGGTAGCCGTGCTGGCCACCAACTCGATGGTCAAGGCCGCTGACAAAGACATCGTGGACACAGCCGTAGAGGCAGGTTCGTTCAAAACACTCGCTGCGGCACTTCGAGCCGCTGACCTGGTCGATACGCTAAAAGGCTCAGGTCCCTTCACCGTGTTTGCCCCCACCGACGAGGCTTTCGCCAAGTTGCCCGCGGGCACGGTCGAATCTCTGCTGAAGCCGGAGAATAAGGATCAACTCACAGCCGTGCTGGCCTATCACGTCGTGTCTGGACAAATCGCCGCGAAACAAGTCGTGGAACTAAAAGGTGCGAAGACGTTGAACGGTCAGCGAGTCGATATCGCAGTCGCTGATGGCACGGTATCGGTCGACAAGGCCAACGTCATGAAAGCCGACATCCTGTGTTCGAATGGCATCATCCATGTCATCGACAATGTGATCCTTCCCGCCAGCGACAACATTGTAGTTACAGCTGATAAGGCGGGTGCCTTCAAGACGCTACTAGCCGCCGCGAAAGCCGCTGAGCTCGCCGAAGCTCTCTCCGGCAAGGGGCCCTTCACCGTCTTCGCGCCCTCGGACGAAGCTTTCGCCAAATTGCCTGCTGGCACCGTTGAAACGCTGCTGAAGCCCGAGAATAAGGACAAACTCGCTGCGATTCTGAAGCATCACGTCGTGTCTGGTCGCCTCTACTCGGAAGATGCTCTCGCCGCAAAGAAGGCGAAGACGCTCGAGGGATCTGAAATTCATATTTCCGTCTCTGGCGGGCAGGCGAAGATTAATAATGCTAACTTAGTCACGATCGATCTCGATGCATCGAATGGTGTCATTCATGTGATTGACAGCGTACTTCTGCCCCCTAGACAGGCGTCTAAAGTCGGATCGACTACGTCGGCCACAACTCACTACGTCACCACGACTTGCCAAGGTAAATGCGACAAGCGAGTTGCTCGTCGCTTCCGCTAATACGATTCTGTCCGAAGCTCAAGATCAAAAAAAGCCTCTTGCCACTCGTTGCGGCAAGAGGCTTTTTTCATGCGTTTGCCAAATGTCGTTGTCATGTGACTGCGACTCGATATAGACGAACGTGTCATTAGTTGCCAACAAAGGGATCCGGCAAAGCTGACTTTACACCCTCGCTTCATCCAGGTACTCAAGACTCGATCAAGGCCCGTATCGTTGCCAGGTTAATATCCACCACATCGTCAACCACCTGAGCATAACCGCCCGCCATCACGACAGTTACCCGAGTCTCGTGACGCTTGCAGACCGAGAAGACCAGCTGATCCCGCTTGGCCAATCCAGTTTTTGTGAGCTTCAGCTTGCCCAGTCGATCGTGTTCATACGGGTCAGCGCCAGCAAGATAAAAAACTATATCGGCAGTGGCGAGTGGCAGTCGGTCATGCAGAGTATCGCGGAGAGCTGCAAGATACAGGTCGTCGGTTGTGCCGTCAGGCAGGGCGATATCGAGCTCGCCATTGCATTTGGCGAACGGAAAATTACGTTCGCCGTGCATCGAGAATGTAAAGACATCGCGATCATCAGCGAAGATGGCAGCGGTACCATTCCCTTGATGAACGTCCAAGTCGATGACGATGGCGCGTTGAATCAACCTTTCGGCCTGCAGCACGCGAATGGCAACAGCCACATCGTTGAAGACACAAAATCCCTGGCCATGATCAGAGAATGCATGGTGCGTGCCCCCAGCTAGATGGACTCCCGCTCCGTCTCGAAGCGCCGCTCGCGCGGCACCAAGGAACACGGGAAAAACAACTTCGCTATATCTTCTGCTAATCATCCCACGGAGTGTGATGGCTACTTTGGTTTCGCCGAAGTTATTTTTCCCGTGTTCCCAAGTGTTGCCCCCGTAGATCGACACGATCGCTCGACCATCCCGCGTGACCAAGGAAAGCCAATACGCCGTTCTTCGATTGGCGATAACGTGCCTTGCTTCACCTTATCCAGATAGTCAGGGGTATGGACCAACAAGAGTTCTCGATCGGTCGCCGCATCCGGCAAGCGGAATTCAAGCTGTTCACGGAACTCGCTGGTCTGCAACCGCTCGCGAAGCAGCCGGTACTTCTCCATCGGAAATCGATGAGCCGCAGGCAGTGGAAGCTCAAAAGTGTCGCTGTAGAACGTGCTGACTCGGCGTAACTGGCTCGTTTCGATCACTCAGCACCCACCAAAAGGTCATAGCAAATCGCTTCCGCTCCATTGCGGACGAAAAGTCGTTTGCGAGCTACGGTGGGATGATTCCAGGTCTTTCCTGACAGGGACTCAAGCCGCGTCAACTCGGTATGCTGCTTAGGGTTTGCTTCCAAAAGAACAAGCTCGCCCTTTTCCGCCGTAATCAGCAACAAGCCCTGCTCCGCGAACAGAATCACTTGCCCGAATCCATAGCGTCCGCGCTTCCATTGACGCTGACCTGTCTCCGCATCAATACACGTAAAAATATGCTGGTCAAATCCGTACAAGTGTCCATTGTAATACACAAAGTCATTGAACGATGGCTTCAGGTTATTCGACCTCCAACGCTCGGTTAACTGCCAAACATCATCCACCATTTGCAAGTCGATCCTGGCGACGCCTCCGCCATCCCCAAACGGAACGATCACACTCTTAGCACTGATTTGCTGTGGTTGGACGATCGCCATACTGCGTTGCCCACTGTGCTCGTATTCCCAGGCCACCGTCCCGGTAGCAGGATCGACTGCGACGAGCTTTGCCGTACTGGCGCAAAGAATCAGAGGTCGCTCCACGAGAGTGACGAGTTGTGCCGAACTGTAGTTCATTCCCGAACTGGCAATTTGCCACTCGGATTCACCTGTCTTTCGATCGAAAGCGACAAGGCCACGACCATTCGAGGCTCCCACATACACGATCACCAAATCGTCGATCACAAGAGGCGAAGCAGAGAAGCCCCACATTGGCAGAGGCGCTTCGAACTCTTCCATAAGGTCACGATTCCATTGCAATTCGCCACTGCTTGCATCCAGGCAGGACAGCAAACCCTGTCCACCAAGCGTATAGAGCCGACGATCGTGAAACGTCGGCGTCGCGCGCGGACCAGCTCCCGAAACGACCTCCGAAAACCTCGCTACATCGGCATGACGCCAAATCTCAACGCCCGAATCGGCGTCGTAGCAGACGACAACTTCGCTGTCACCGCGTTGTTCCTGAGTAAACAGTCGATTACCGACGGCTGCAAAAGAGGACCATGCCGGCCCCACGGGAATTCTCCACAGTTCGCGCGGCGGCGACGCGTTCCAGTCGGTCGCGATTGTTGTATCAAGCACTCGGCCATTTCGCGCCGCACCGCGAAAACCTGGCCAATCCGCTGAAGTAACTTCGAGATCCGCTGACTCGACATCGCCGACAATGTCGTTGGATGCTGAGTCGCGCGAAACGTAATTTCGCTGCTTTCGCTCCAACGCCAGCGGAGCTCCGGCCAGTAGCTCCCGTCGAAACCGTCCATCCGTCCGGCCAGGAAGACGCTCCAGCCGCCGACAATCGCGGCCAAGACGGTGACGGTTCTCTTGGGAGGAGACCAGCGTCGCCCGATCCAAAGCGTGACGGTCGTCAGCACCATGACGAGCGGGACGCCGTAAATCCACATGGTGACTCCCATCGTCGTGTCGATGACCTGACTGGCCAAGATGCCGCCTGCAATCATTCCCGCGAGGATCGCAAGTCTTTCCCGCCAAAGCAGTCGGCTGAAGAAGCCCAGCCAAATAGCGAATAGCAAAACGCAAACAGCGGGGCCAAGCATCATAAACCCAAACCGCGTCGCGTTGTTGATGGCGGGTGTGACGGTTAGCACGAGCGCGAGAAGCTGTAGCAACAAAATCGAGATTGCTGGCCACAAGCGAAGTACGCGATTGGATTTCAATGCCGACTCTTCAATGTTGTGGCCGTCTGTCGGCAAAGTCACTGTCATCGCGACGTCTTTCTAGCTTGAGAACTTGTTTCGTCCGGCCTTCCTGCTCTGAAAGCTACGGAAGATGCGCTAATGTGTCCATACTTGCGCACAACAGCCGCAGACACATCCAGCAAACCAGCACGCCGCGTGCAGACCATGCCACGGTGCGGAGCCAGTTCGAGCGAACGAGGTTGCGATGCGTTGCTGAATCGAAGGACTTTGCCAACCGTTCATGAGCCGGGACCTGCCAGAAGAATGTTGATGTCCAAAGTATTGCGACAAGCCCGAGCCCGGCGACGACCGGGGATGCCGGTATGATATCCGGTCGCAGCCAGAGCAAAGCGACTGCCGTGACAGCTTCTGTCAGCATCAACGGCGCCACGACCAGGGTCGTTCGACGCTGATGGTCTTGTTCGTAATCACGGAAGCCACTGATCCCAACTTTGCCGAACAGCGGGTAGTGAACCACCTGTACAAACCAAATGACGCCAACCATCCCCAAAGTGGAAACGAGCTGGAGCATCATTAGCAACGCAATCATGCCGGTCTCGCTTCGTTAGGAGGTAACTGTCGGTTTGACCGAGTCGGCATCGAGCAATTCGACGGCGTTGCCCGCCGGATCCGCCAGGTATATCGACCGAGCTCCATCGCGATGCGTCTTCAGTTCGCCATACTCTGCTGCGTTCTCGGTGACGAAACCAACGTGAGCTGGGTGCTCGCCACGCGTGACCAACGCCAAACTCAAGTTGCCGAATTGCAGCAAAGCCCAAGTGTCGTCTTCGTAAGAAATCTGGCAACGAAACTTGTCCGCATACCAGGCGATTGCTCCTTTCACGTCGTCGACTTCGATCGCTACGTGGTGAATCGAATCGAGTTCAGAGTTTTGCTGCCAAGTCATGACTTAAACCTATTAATGAGAGGGACGGTTTCTCAAGCCCAACATCGGATAGACCCGCTATCGCCAGGTAGTCGGGGCGGTCAGATACACTCTGGGCTTGGAATTGGGATACGATTTTGCCGCGATTCAGCAAGAAGGCGCCGGGCATTCGGAATCCGTCCCCAACTATTCGACCAACGCCATGTCCTCCGAAGATCCCCGCGGCAATTCCACGAAACCAGACCTTCATGCCGAACAGTTGCTGAAACGACCCGCGTCGCAGCCCGAAGGCTCGATACAACTCGCACTGCGGATCGCTGAAACGATGAACGGAGTCGAGTCCGTACCGGGACATTGTCCGACTTGCTTCGAGGGGATCACTCATGTGTATCAGAGCCAATGTGATCCCTCGGGATTCAAGCGTCTGGCGTTGAGCTTTCAAGTCCGAGAGGGTTTCCCGACAAAACGTGCAGCCTGTATGTCTGAGAAATACGACCAATGTTGGATTTTTCCACGATAAGGCCGAGAGAGTCGAGCCTCGATGGCTGTCGACATTGGTTAACGCTCGAGCCAGATCGGCGGTGGTCGTGGTCGACGAGTCGGCGTGCCGCTTGAAAGCTTGGTAAAGAATTGCCGAAAATGGCACCCACCAAATTAGATCATTGGTGATGATCGTCGCGCCGAATGCGAGTGGAAGAGATCCCGTCCACAGGGCGTTCGCAAACCCTATCGGACCGAAGATCTTGCCAAGCAGTGCGACGAATGTGATCGGCCAGTGTCGCAATGGGTCGGTAGCCGCGATGAGATATCCGATTCCATAGACTCCGACAATCATGCCGACGCATTGCCAGATTTGCGGGTATCGAGGCAATTCCATTCCCGCGAATTGGAATATACCAGACGGAAAGGCAATGACCGCCGCACCCCACAACAAATTGTACAAGCCTGCGGCTAACAGGACTCGACGCATCCAGTTCGGTGGCGACGGTTCTCGAATGCTGCAATTCATGAAGACCATACCTCTGGTTCGAATTCAGTTTGCACTCGATTCCGTAGCACCGATTGGTGCATTGCATGCACCCTACATCTTGTGGCACCAACAACCACTTCCCGAAGCCGTCCGCCGTATTTCTAAGCTTTGCCGAGCAAATGTCGTAAAGCCACTTCTAACGTCGGCTGACGGAATTCATATCCTGTCCGATTCAGCTCTGTTGGGAGAACGCGCGTGCTGGCCAGCAGCAAAGCGTCAGCCATCTCACCGAGCGCGAGCCGAGCGGCAAAAGCTGGCATCGGCACCACGGTCGGCCTACGAAGCACTCGGCCCAGCGACTTGGTAAACTCTGCGTTGGTAACCGGATTCGGCGACACAGCATTCACAGGCCCCGATAATGAATCTGTCATTAACGCGTGATGGATCGCACCGGCCGCGTCGTCAATGGAAATCCAGCTCCAGTACTGCTTGCCGCTTCCGACGCGACCACCACCTCCGAGCGAAAATGGGAGCAGCATTTTGGCGAGTGCTCCGTCCTTCGGGCTGAGGATGACGCCGAAACGAAGATTTACGACGCGGATTCCAGCGTCGCGAGCCGGTTTCGTTGCAGCTTCCCATTCTTCCGCGACCTCGGCGAGAAAGCCTGTGCCGGCGGAGGATTCTTCGTTTAACTCCTCATCGCAACGATCACCGTAGAAGCCAATTGCCGAGGCACAGATCAGCACCTTGGGCGGAGACTTCATCTTCGCCAGTGATTCACATAGGCTTCGCGTTCCGTCTACTCGACTCGAACGGATGCGTTCCTTCACCTTCGTGCTCCACCGCGACGCGGCAATGTTCTCACCTGCCAGAGATACGACAGCGTCGATGCCATCGAGGGAAGAAGCGTCGAACGTGCTATGCGGATCCCAACTCGCCTCGCCTTCCGCAGCCTCGCGGCGAACCAGTTTCGTGACGGTATGGCCGCCCGTGGTGAGCAGCGGCACGAGCGTCGAGCCTACCAAACCCGAGGCACCGGTGACGGCAACGTGCATCGTTCCGACATCTTTATATTTGGCGTGGGCTGCGAGGTCGTCTTTTGTTGTGTTGTGTCGGTATGTGAACATGGTTTGCACTTTCCTATTGATGAAGCCTCCGCCCAGTAAACGTCCGATCAATCCACCGGGCACTTGATACTCGATGTGATCGGTCAGGACTCCGTTGCCATCCCCATTGGCCTGGAATTGATGCAGATGATCCCAAGCGGCGAATGGTCCGGAAACTTGCGTATCACGGAATGCGTGCCCAGGCTCGTAGCCGTGATGCTTCGCGACCCATTTCAAGCGTAGTGGACCCAGCCTTTGTGCCAGTTCGACAACGCTGCCTTCACGAATTCCGTCGCCTCGATTCAGCACCGACACACTTTCCCAAGGCGGAATCAGTCTGTCCAAGGCTCCTGATCGCTCGTGCCAGTCAAACGCCTCTTTCGCTGAAACGGGTAAGTGAAGCTGTCTTTCGTAAGTCGTCACCATGATTGCACTCGTAAAACCTGTGCCGCTTAGCTTATGCCATCGCGGCACTAAACAAGTCGTCTATGTCGAATTCGGCGGCCATCGTTCGCAGCTTCGCCACGGCGCGCTGCTCGAGTTGGCGTACGCGTTCCTTCGAGACTCCGAGTTTGTCGGCCAAGCATTGAAACGTACGCACTTTGCGATGGGCACCCAACGCGTAGCGACTGCGGATAATGAATCGCTCTCGACGATCAAGCTGCTCCAGCATGGAAGCTGTCAGCTCTCGAAGATTGCCCCAGACTTGGTCAGCCATTCCCGATGCTGCTTGATCGTCCTCTTGTTCAAACGCCCATTCCTCTGCGTCGCGGGTGAAACGGGCTTCTTCGTTACGTGCCGTCGTAACGGTTCGATAAGCGTTGCGTGCGATCGAGCGATAGGCGTAGGTACTGAAGCGAAAGCCGCGATCGTAGTCGAATTTCTCGACCGCTTGCATCAGCGTAAAGATACCATCGCTCAGCATCTCATCGAATGATTGTTGAGGCGTTACGAACTTCTTGACGATCGACATGACCAACCGCGTGTTGGATTGGATGATGTGATCGCGAATGGTCTGAGCACGTTGTAACAATGTCTCGATTGCCTTGATTGCACGATCGTCTACGGTGTCCGGGTCGATTCGCGAACGAAGGCTGTTGGCTCGGAACTTCAGGTAGTTCATCTCGCGGAAGAGCGCCGTCTCTTGCTCGTGGGTGAGGAGGTCCGAGTCGCACATGCGGCGGAGATGAGCAGGCAGATCCGCAGGAGCATTCGAGGACGATTGCAGGTCGGCCAGCGTGGCATCGACAAATTTAGTATCACTGAAGTCGTCCGTTCTGAACTCGGGATTCGGAATGAAGTCGATTTCAGTGCGCAGGATTGTGAGAGCCCTTTCTCGAAGCTCTGGACTCGCATCCGAACTCGATCCTACTTGAACATTGGGGAGGGTGTTCGTGGTCACGTTTTCTATCCCTTTGCAACTGCGGATTAAATTCGTGCAAATCGTTCTATTGGTTGTACCGTATGTTATCGGCTTGCACAACTGTAAAAATCGTGCATTTCGTTCATTTATTCTCCTAGCACCAGAAAGTCCTTTGTGAGCCTTTACTTACAGAAATGACATTTGCAATTGGGATTGCCTTGTTAGAATGGCAATGTGCATAAAGTGAAATAAAATCATCCATACCGTCCACCTCAGAGAGAAGCTCCGATGCGAGACTTACTGACTCCAAAACAAGTCGCTCGAGCCATTAATGTCAGCGAATCGTCGGTCAAACGCTGGTGTGACAAGGGAGTCATTCCGACTCAGTACACAGCGGGCGGTCACCGCCGGATCACCATGGCAGGAATTTTGGACTTCGTTCGATCTGGCAAATACGAGCTTGCAAACCCCGAGGCTCTAGGACTTCCGGCGACAAGCGGGCAGACCACGCGAGTTGTCGAGCGTGCGCGCGAGCAACTCGTTGAAGCTCTCATTGCTGGGGACGACGCAGTTTGTCGTCAAATCGCTGTCGACATGTATCTCGCCGAGCACAGCGTCAGCGTCTTATGTGATGATGTATTTGCAGCGGCGTTTCGCGAGATCGGAGAGCGTTGGTCATGCGGTGAAGCTGAGGTCTACCAGGAACGGCGTGGCTGCGAAATCACGCTGAGGTTGCTGCACGAGTTGAGGGTTATCCTCCCCGCTCCGCCAGCGGATGCCCCACTCGCGATCGGTGGCGCAACATCGGGTGATCAATACAGTCTTGGTACGACGATGGCCGAACTCGTCCTGCGCGACGCCAAATGGAACGCCGTCTCGCTGGGTGACAACTTGCCGTTTGAAACTCTTTCCGCCGCGATCAAGCAGCAGCGACCCAGGCTTTTCTGGCTAAGCTGTTCACATATCGCGAACGAATCTGAATTCCTTGCCGGTTACAGCGAACTGTACGACGAGTTCGGCATGGACGTCGCCTTCGTTGTCGGAGGCTATGCACTGAGCGATGGGCTTCGTCAGCAAATGAAGTTCTCTGCCTACTGCGACAACATGCAACATCTTGAAGGCTTCGCACAAACACTTCGTGGCGCGATTGGCGACAAGTCCGCGAAGTAGCCGACCGGTAGCGTGGAGCTCTGTGCGACCGGTCGGCCATCGCACTGCAATGCAAGTTAGACTTGACATGCGGGACAAGCATACATCTTGCGAGCTCCAAGCTCCCACGACTTGATCGCGGTTTTACAGCGCGGGCAGCATTCCTTTTTGTAGCACAGCAATCGCTCGGAGCGGTTCATACGACTGGGTGGTTTGCCGACTTCATCCGGGTCTGCCGTGATGATTCGATTGTACTTGACACCGATGCGGAGCATTGCGACAAGTGTCTGCCAAAGCGAATCGAACTGATTGCGGTCAAGTGTCTGTCCCGCTCGCTCCGGGGCGAGTTGATTGACAAATAGAGCCTCCGCACGATAGACATTGCCAACACCTGCGATCACCGACTGGTCGAGGAGCAACTTGCCGATCACCGAACGACTGCGACTGATGCGGCTCCAGGCTTGTTCGATATCAGCGTCCTTGCGAAGCGGATCGGCGCCGAGTCGATCAGCGATCGCGATTTGTTGCGTTGGCGTTATCAGCTCACAAGCCGTCGGTCCATTCAAGTCAAAGGCATGCGTGTCGCCGATAACCCGTAAGCGAACCGCCCCGCGTGGAGTTGGCGGTGGCGAGCGGTGGTTGCGAAACTTGCCGTACAAGCCCAGATGAATGTGCAGCACTTGGTCGCCAGCCCACCAGTAGAAGAGATGCTTTCCGTAGGCGTCGACGCGTTCGAGCGTCTTTGCGTCAAGCTTCGTTGCGCTGGCCTGGAAACGACCTTGAGGTGAAGTGACCGACAACTGTTGGCCTCGGTAGAGTCGGTTGTGGTCGCGGGCGACACGATGGATCATATGACCTTCGGGCATTCAAAGAGTCCTCTTTCTTTTGCTTGGACCGGCAGGCGAGCCGTGGATTACAAAAGGTCGCTCAAACTTACGTCATGTCAGTTGGGGGGAAGACGGCGAGCAGAACCCTATCCTATGCATCGTTGTCGGGGCTGACGATCAGACCAGCCTGAATCCGCTGCGCCTGATTCAGATTTCGTAGTTGGCACTCGCCTGACTGCGCCTATGGTGCTGAGGTTGTAACGCAGATGTTTCTCAAACAGGAGTTGGAAATGGCAGCGGTTTTGGAACTTACCCGCATCACAAACGGAAAACGGCACGCGATGCGGCTTGATAAACATGAGAGCCTCGACACGGAGCCAGCCAAGCGTGCTGACGGTGTAGATCTCGATGCTATCAAACGGGCGGTACGAACGATCTTGCGGGCAGTTGGCGAAGATCCCGACCGGGCCGGTTTGCTGGAGACTCCGCGTCGAGTGGCCAAGATGTACGCCGAAATGTTCTCGGGGCTTCAACAAGATCCGGCACGACACCTGGAAGTGACATTCGCGGAAGAGTATGACGAACTGGTCTTGGTGCGAGACATTCCTTTCACCAGTATGTGCGAACATCATTTACTCCCGTTCGCCGGCGTGGCTCATGTTGGCTACATCCCGCACGGCCGCGTTACTGGCTTGAGCAAGTTGGCTCGCGTCGTCGAAGAAGTCGCTCGACGACCGCAGGTGCAAGAGCGGATGACGCAGACGATTGCCGACATGATCGAAGACAAACTGCAATCGACTGGAGTGGCCGTTGTCGTCCAAGCCGAGCATTCCTGCATGTCGATTCGCGGCGTGAAGAAGCACGGCAGTTCAACGATCACCAGCGCCCTGCGTGGCATCTTCAAGAAAAATCAGTCCAGTCGCGCCGAAGTGTTATCGCTCATCGGCCAGAGCCGACTTGGGTCGTAACCAGTTCAGGAACCAGCAGCATGATCATTCAGAAAGAGTACAAGTTCTACGCAGCTCATCGCAACGAAGAGTTGCAAGACAAGTGTCGCAACCTGCACGGCCACCGATACGGGATCTCCTGTTTCTTTGAAGTCGAACGGACCGGCGCATTGACGACTTTGTTCGCCGACTTCGACCGTAAGATCGAGCCGTTTTTGAAGTCCGAATACGACCACGGGATGTTGATTCATGTAGACGACCCACTCTACGACACGCTCATCGGACACATGGAGCGGACGGGCGAAACGCTCAAGTTGAAACGTTTCTCGCGCCCCACCACCGTCGAAAATCTGTCCCACCAGTTGTTCTCGGAGATTACCGAAATGGGGTTTCGACTAAGTCGGTTGGAGGTCCGCGAGACCGACAGTTCGGTGGTCAACTATTCGCGGGAAGACTGGGTCAACGACAACCGTTACTTTGCCAGCTGGGTTCTGGCCGGGCAGGCAACTGTTTCCTAGGCGCGACGCCAACGGATGATGAATACCGCTTTCGGGCTTGCGTTGGAATTCATCGACGCGAGCATCGAAGGGGCTTTGCGGACTAACCAAAGAATAGGCGACATGGCGGCTGTGAATTCTGAACCCGAACATCAGCAGATGAACTGTATGGAAGTGTGGGGCGGCCACGCTTCGACGAACAACTTTTTACGGCGCCCTGGACTCGACGTCTGGATTTGGAGCGATCAACGGAGTTCTGCGGAAGCAGGCGGTGGTGATTTGCACCTCTTGTCTTCTTGCGCCTCGGGTCGGATCACGCGCATGCTACTCGCCGATGTTTGTGGATTCGGTTCTCTATTTTCGGAGATTGCTAGCGAGATGCGGGATCTGATGAAACGCAACGTAAACACAATTCAGCAGACAAGCGCCGTCCGCGACATGAGTTGTCGCCTGGAATACGCTTCGCAAAAAGGTGGCTTCGCGTCGACGCTGATGAGTACCTACTTCGCTTCCACGAGGGCCTTTGCACTGTGCAACGCAGGGCATCCACCGCCGCTGCTCTATCGTGCGGCAGACGACAAGTGGTCGCTGCTCAAAGGAACTCCGTTGTCCGGGCCCGTCGATATCACTCGTTTGGGCGTACTTCGCAATCAAGCGATGTGATACGCCAGTGGAGACGAGCGACTCTCCATGGGAACTATTTCACGGCAACCGCTTTCGACGAGTCCCGAGAAGGGGCCATGGTTGTCTCAAGTCGCTTCGCGACGAGCTCATAGAGCACCAGCAATTCGATGCCGCGCTCGAACGCTTCGGTCGCAACCAGCTCGCGCTGAATTGTCGCATCGGGAATTTGCGACAACCGCAAGATCTGTCGAGCGTCGTCCTACGTCGGCAGCCAGGTGATGACCTCTTGAAAGCGTTCGACGCCGACAACTTTCCGCATGAAGCAGTCGTAGTTGAGTAAGAAGTAGACGCCGTTTTGGAGTGGCGAAGTGGGCTGAACGGCTCCGGTCGCGTCATAGACATAGTGCCCGACGCGTGGCTCCCACGGCAGGCCAGGTTGCTTGAACCGACGCGCCAACTCAATGTGTTTCGTGTAAAAAACATTGCTTTCAATTTCCATTCCGCTATTTACGAGAGTGAACCATCTCACCCGCTAACACGTGCGAGTTGAATGACCGACGTCACCGAAATTGCTGGCGTCTGTTGCACTCTCCAGTCGTGCTACCCACTGCAACATGTTGAAGGCATCACCGCTGCGACGAATGTAATGATCGAGAAGATGGAAGCGGAAGGAGCGTTAATCCGTAAAGAAATGTCTGGTATAAAAGGTCTTGAGTATGCTGCGGAGATTAGAACAGGCCGTCCACGCGGACTGACCATTACGTTATGGAGAAAGTTCGCCGATGGTGCCGTCGACGGGATGACCGCGTCCCACTCGAAGGCATCTTGCTCTGCCTCGCGCGCATAGCGACCGAGCGCCGACCACAAGGCCCAACTGTGAGGTATCCGCGTCAAGCCTCGACGCACGGCGCCAACCGCACGGATCAAACTGCCTGACTTATGAAAGTAGGCGGCAAAAGCTAACCAGCCAACCTCGCACGTGTTGTCACAGGCAAATGAAGCTTGTGCAGCCACGCCAGCTTCCGATAGACGTCCCTGATGACCGTATCGGCGATCGCGACCGTTGCTACAGTCATTGCCAGCGGCCCTGCGAATGCGATCAACTTCATTAGCATGCTCCCAACCTGCGTCACGTCGCGGAACACAAAAGTGCGTCGATCATTGTATCTCACCGTTTTGCGGCAAGCGATGCTGAATGCTTCGTCGCAGCCTGTGCGAACATCGGCGCACGGACATCGGATGCATCGGATATGATGATTCGCTGACAGGCCTTGCTTTTGGCAGCCCTCTTCTTTGGAGAAATGACATGCGGCCATGCGTCGTCGTAATCGCGGGTTGTTTGATTCTGTGGAGCTGTCTCGGGCATGCCGGTGCCGCTGAGCCGCTTGAGGAAACACCGGTCGTGCTTTTTCGCGAGAGTTTTGACGACTCGCAATTGCTCAAGCGCGGCTGGTATGACGGCAATCGATTCACAATCTCCACCAAGCAACCCTGCTGTCAGTCACCACATTCTGGACTTTTCAGCGCGAGTTCTCGCGTGAGTGCATGAACAGTTCCCCTGATCGGTCATGAAGACTGAACGCACGCTCTGGTTACGGCGTATTCGCCGGTCGAACGAGTGGTTTGGCCAGAGTTCGCGCAGCCGTGATCACGACTTGGTGAACGATTACGCTTCCAATCAGTTCACTTTGCGATAACGTCCGGTGGTTTGCATGCACGGCACATTTGCTTCCGATTGGCCTCCACGCGCGCCTCGCGGACCTTCTTCCGCGATGTCTCAAGTTCTGTCGGGATGTTGCCTCCAGTGCCGAAGTACATCTCGTCCGGCGTCTGCCCGCGAAACGCAGAGTGTGGCGGGCTTGAGTTGTGCTCTTGGACATAGAACGCCACCAGCGTCTCGACTGTCCTGACCGAGTCAAGTGTGTTGAGGAATAGCCATTGGTGTTTGAGGACTCGCCACCAGGATTCGATCATTGAGTTGGAAAACGTGATTTCCGTTTGGGCCAGGACGCGATGGAGTAATCCCGATTCGACAAGTTCATTGACTGCACGATTGAAGTTCTCAACGCCACCGTCGGCCAGGAGCATCGGTTTTCCGTCAACCATCCCCTGCGAAGCGGTTAACAGAATTTCTACCGTGGCAACGGGATTGAATGTAGGGGCCACCTTCCAGGAAAGAATGCGTCGGGAGTAGTTATCGATCACGGCGTGAAGATAGGCTTTGCTACCATCAAGCAACCGGACTACGGAAGTGTCGATGTGCCAGATCTCGTTGGACTTTGATGCTCGGATCTCAACCTTTGGCTTGGCCGGATAAACACGTTGCCTAGCTCGTCGCCACTTGTGACTACGGACCAACCGACGCCACGTGCTTGCTGAGGCGAACACCTTACCCATTCGCTGAGCGAGTATGGCTAGCGTTCCGGTTGGAACATGCCGGTAGTTATCGTCAGTTACGAAGTCTTCAATAACGGCCACCTCGTCCGGTGTGAGCTGATGCGGCATGTTTTGAGGACAAGAGGGACTGTCATCCAACTCACATTGCTCTTTGCGAGTCCAGGCATGATATCGGGGCTGCGAAAGGCGTATGACTCGCAGCAACGATCGCAATGGCAGCGTTGGACGAGACCGCTCGATGGCACGAAGTAGAAGCCGTTTTTCTTTTCCATCGGGCACTCTGGCACGATTCAATGAGTAGCCAGACAGCTTCAGTACCACGAGCACAACCCGCAGCAGTGCACTGAGCTTCTGAAGCCGAGCACGAAGTTGCAGGACCTCCTGCTGCAGGCCGATCGCGTCGAAGTGTACGACATCGATCGTGATGACCTGGGTGGCGGGCGTGTTCAACCAGCTGCGTGCAGTTGATTGAGGTACGCCGTGTCGAACAGCACAGGTGATGTCCCTTGTTGAACGAACGAGATCCTTGAGACGATGGTCATATTTCTTCTGCGTTCGCGTTGTGTTTTCCATGACTCCATATTCGTTCCAGCAGCACGCAGATCAACTGAACGGAGAGAATTGGGAGGCTCGCCGCCCGTGCTGCGCGAGAACTCGCGTTGAAAAGTGCAAAATGTTGTGACACAGCGCACGGCGGCATGTTACGGTACTACTATCGCGACGCGGCCTAGTCGTTGACCAGGACCATGCACGAGTATCTCGGCGCAATCGGTCCGCGTCGACAGCATCGGGCCCGCAGATAGCTTCCGAATTCGATTACCGCGCAGCCGAATTCGGCGTCGCCTCGGCTGAGATTACACCAGCGAGCTCAGACTAAATCCAACTTTTCAAAGAGCAAACTGTTCGTTCGGATTCTTTGACCTTACGGGAATCACATTCCACAGCAACTCGAAGTCCAACGTCTCGCGGCCCGGCATTCACGTCTGGAGGCGAATCGAGCGCTGAGTTGCCGGAAGTGTGCGAAGCTGGTGTCGAGCGGGAGTTGAAGAGCCACCCGAGCAAACATCCGTCGATATTCTCGCCGAACGCAGCGAAACAGCGCCAGATTTGTTCGTCATCAGCACCTCTCAAAGTCCACGGTCACGGAGTAGAGATCAGCAAATCCGGAATTCTCGTTCCACGCTGCATTCCCACCGCCTCAGCACCGGGAACTCGGACAGAAAACTCAAGAATGTCATGGCGGTTAGCACTCCTGTCTTCCAAACGTCTCAAGGCACGCGCAATGTCGGAGAGTTTTTTAGGGGTTCATGAACGCCGCGATGCGTCGGATCGCTTCGCGGGATTCCGGGAGGCCGCGAATCTGGAAGACGTGGACCATGCCCGGCCAGATTTCGAGCGTTACGGGGACGCCGTCGGCGCGGGCCTTCTTTGCGACCCGGATGGCGTCGTCACGGAGCATTTCGTGCTGGCCGAGCTGGATCAGCAGCGGCGGCAGGCCTCGATAGTCGCCGAACAGCGGAGAGGCCAGCGGGTTGCGCGGGTCGGTCTTCGGCAGATAGCGATCGCGGAATTCGGGCATGGTCCGCGAACTGATAATCGGGTCGTAGACGGACTTCAGGGCCTGGCTGGTCAGCGTGAAGTCCGTGGCCGGCGAGATCGCGATGCCTCCCGCGGGCAGCGGCAGACCGCGGTCCTTCAAGGCCAGCAGCGTGGCCAGCGTCAAGTTGCCTCCCGCCGAATCGCCGCCGATAAACGTCGCTTTGGCAGCACTCGCACCGGACGGACCGTTCTCCACGAGCCATTGATACGCGGCGACACAGTCATCCAGCCCGACCGGGAAAGGATGCTCGGGGGCCAGGCGATAATCCGGCAACAGCACCGCGCAGTGGGCGGCCGCTGAAATCTCCGCCGCCAGCGGCAGATAGTTCCCGCCCGACCCGGAAACCCATCCGCCGCCGTGCAGATAGAGCAGTCGCACGTCGGGATCGGCGTCAGGAGTTATGACCCATTCACAAGGCACGTCCCCCACCTTGAGCTTCGTCAGTTTGACTCCCGGAACCGTCGGCTCTTGTCGCGCACCCATGCCGGCCCGGAGTCCGTTCAGATCGAAACTCTGCGCACCAAACGGCGGCGATTGCCAGCGTCGCTCCAGATACTCGCTCCCTTCCCGGGACACCTCACGCTGCCACACGTCTCGCGACGCATGCCGACGCGTCGGCTCGAGCAGATCGATGATCGCGAGCTTCTCGAACACGAGATGCGATTGACTCCCTTCGTACACGATCCCGACGTGACCGCGATCGACGCGCGTAAGGCTGGGATACCCGGCGCCGCGGCCTTCGTCCAGCAACCAGTGATGCGAATCCGGCCAGGTGAGCCCGTCGTCGAAGCTGACTTGCACGGTGTGATGGGTGCGGCCTTGCTGCGAGTGCGGATTCGCGAACAGCAACACGTGGTGCTGCTGGCCGTCGCCGAGTGTCGTCGTATGGTCGGCGAACGGACGTCCTTGCGCGGCGCGAAAGGCGACACTCAGCAGACTGCCGTTACAGTTGGGTTCGATCAGCGTGTTGCGGCTGGTCGAGTGCGGCTGCCAAGTCTGCCCGAGATCCTTCGTCACGGCGACCGCGCGGAAGCGTTCGTGATCGTTGCGGATGTTCAGCATGATCGATCCGTCGCCAAGCTGTGCGGCCTGGCATTCATTGCCCCCCTCGAATGCCGGCTTGCCGACGCTCCAGCTCCGGCCGTGATCGCGGCTGATCATCAGCGTCGCGAACGTGGCCAACCGCTCGCGGCCGGTGCGGCCTTCAACCGGCATCACCAGCGTCCCGTCGGCCAGGCAGAAACCGGACTGCGGCGACGGCGCGAGCAGCCACCAGGATTCGTCCTTGAGTTGCCGCGTCAGGTTTTCGGGCTTCGACCACGTTTGGCCGTCGTCGGTCGAACGAACCAGCATGAACTGAGCGGCCTTGCCGATTTCGAAACCCGGCTCCGAGCCGTCGTCGTTCCACTGGTGCTTGCCGGGCTTGCCGTTCATCCAGACGGCAAAGCAGAAGATTTCGCCGGTCTGCCGGTCGACGATGATGCCCGGATCGCTGCAGCCGTTCTGTTCCTGGGGCAGGCTGCCAAACTCGCCCATGTCCATGATGACGCGGACGGGCTCCCAGGTTTGCCCGCCGTCGGTGCTGCGGCTCAGGCCGATGTCGATATCTTCCTGTAGATCGCGGCCCATCCGCCGCCGCATGTCGTACACGCAGAGCAGCGTGCCTTTGGGCGTCCTCGTGAGCGCGGGAATGCGGTATGTGTGGACGCCGTCGTCGTTGTGCCTGCGCAGCGCGACACCGATGCGATGCCGCGAGTTCGCCACGTCTTCACGCGGCTTCAGCGTTCCCGCCGAGGTCGCGATCGCCGTGCAGGACGTGACGACTTGATGCTGCAGGTTGGCTGTGTCCTTCAGCCGGCACGACAGCCAGAAGACGTTCTTGCCCGGCCGCAACGGTTGCTCGCTGCGGAACGTGACCGTTTCCGCGGGCGGCTGCGGATCGCCCACGGGATCCGCCGGGGAAAACGGTTCCTGGTCATGTGTGAAAAACAGGGCCAGCGAATCAAGATCGCCCAGATCATCCGTGCCGGCCAGCGAAACCGTCAGATCCCGGAAGGCGACTTCCTGCTTCTCCGCAACCTCGATCACGACACGCAGCAGCGGACCGTGTTCATTGCGAATGAGCACCGGATAAACCGGCTGTTTCACGCTCGCCGTGACGCCGTCGACCGACTCGGCAGCAGCGATCGGCGCCGCGCCAATCAGCAGCTCTGCGACGCCCAGAAGCAACGCGATACCCAACAACGGCCACCGTCCCAGCGCCGTTTTCGAGAGAGTGGTGTCTTTCGGGAGCCCGTTTTTCATGATTAAGTTTCCTTTGCCAGGGCCACAACGGTTCGTGCTGGATCAAGTCGGTACTGATCGCGCGGCTGCATCATCTCTCGCGATCGGGTGCGCGGATTTTCTTCTGCCAGCGCGTGTGCCAGTCGTGCGTGGCCCAGTTGTCGCGGGCCGAGTGCTCGGCCAGATACTGCGGATCGCCGCTAACGATGAAGGCATGACGCGATTCGCTTACGGGCGTCAGCGTCACCTCGTCGATGTCAAATGTCAGCGACTCGTCGCGAACGCGCGGGAAGATCACCAGCCGGCCAACATTGCGGATCGTCTCCTGCCAGGAAAAAGCGTTGATCGCCGGACGCCAGCCGGCGACCTTCGCTTCTTCGTCGGTCCAGTCGAAGCGGATCGTGGTGGCGGCTTCGGTCCACTCGGCCGTTGCCGCGGGCAGTCCGTCGAACGACCATTGGGCGATGTCGCGGGCGAAGATTTCGATCGAGCTGCAAACGTGCGGCGCGGCGGCCCGCTGTTGAAAGGCGATTCGCACGCCGTCGCCGCCGAAATGTTCCGGCCAGTTGCCGACCAGTGCGCCGCCCGAGGCCGCGGCTTCGGCCAGCAAATACGGTTGGTATTTTTCGCGCGAGCTCCGCACAAAGCCGCCGCTTGCGCCGCCGTCGGCGATGTGCTCCAGCTTGTCGATCGCCGTCCAACCTTCCGTGCCGCGGTCGAACTGGACAACGACCGGGTTGGCCGGCGGCTTCCTCGGGGGCAGGTTCTCAACGTGCCTGTTCGCGGCTGGCAGGTTTAGAACCTGCCCCACAATCGGCCGCGCGCCGCGGAAAGCGAACAGAGTCGCGTCGTCCAGCGTGAACCGCAGTCGGACCGCGCGCTCGCCAAGTGACGAGAAGGCAAAGTCACCGGTCCAGCGAAGATCGCCGTCCGTGGCGTTGGCCGTGAGCGGTTCGCTTGTCGCCAGCACTTCATCGTTCTCGGCGGCGAGCACTTCCACCAGCAGCGACCCGCCCGCCGCATCGGCGCTGACCGTCAGTTCGCCCAGCGTGACTCGCAATGGATGTGTGACGAGTGTCGGCATTGCAGCATCCCCGGTCTCGCGATCTTTAGCGGAGCGAAAGTCGACACTGCGATACCCGGCAAAGCCGTCCAGCCGCAGCGTCGCCAGACACGGCAGGCAGTGGCGTTTCCAGCCCGTGTGCTCGTAATCGTCGCCGCCGTAGAACAGCCACAACTTCCCATCGCGTACGATTGGCGAGTTGGCCGCGGCGTAGATGCACTTCGAGTCGTAAGCGTCGCCCGCGCCGCGCGGAATGAACGGCCGGCCTGGAAACAGCCGCCGCCATGAGACCGAGTCTTCGCTCCACGCCAGCTCGCAATCGACCGTGCGATCGGTACCGACGTTGTACATCATGACCAGCCCCATGTAGCCGCTGCCGTAGGCGAACGACGGCATGCAGTACGTCTGCCGCCCGCGGCCTTCTTCCAGCGTCGAGCGCAGGGCCAGCGTCGCCGGCTGCCAGTGAATGAAATCGTCGCTCTCGGATCGCGCCACCAGCCGCTCGCCGATCACCAGCCGCGAGATCAACACGTACCGCTTCAGCCGCTGGTCCCAGAACGCATTGTTGTGCGTATCGCCGACGCGGGCTCCCAGCCCTTCCGCCGCGACCGGCTCCGACCAGTTCAACCCATCGGTCGAGAAGCGGACCTTCATCTGCCCCAGCCCCATGTCGTAGATCATTTTGTAGCGGCGATCTGCGAGGCAGTCGGGGTTCGTATCGCGAAACACGCCGACATTGGGCGTGTCGCGGGCGACCACGTTGTTGGCCGTCGAAACGCCGAACGAATGCAGCCCAAGCGCGGGCTTGTCCCACGCAAGGCCGTCACGGCTGGTCGCGTACAGCAGCAGCCAGCCCACGTCGTGAACGGTCCGCGGCGGGTCCAGCTTCGCGATCGCGTCGGCATCGGCCAGCACGCACTTGTACCACAGCTTGAACAGCCCGGCTTCGGCGTCGAACACCACGTTGGGATAGAGGTTGTTGAGTGAGTTCTCCCACGGCCGATCGGCCTGAAACAACGGATTGGCCGGATGCTTTTCAATCCGCCCCTGTACCAGTTCGACGCCCTCAGCCCGCTCGATCACCCGGCGGTCGATCACCAGTTGCTTGTCCGCGTCCTGCAGCGAAACCGGTGGCGCGGCCGACACGCTGCCGACGAGCAGCAGATAGCCGACGAAAGCTGAGACAACTTTTATGAACAAACGCATCGCAGCACCTGATTCGATGTGTAATTCCCTCACGAAGTAACCTCGCGCTTTCGCAGACCCTCGTTCGACTAGCCTGAATAATTCAGTAACTCGACGCGCCAGCGGGAGAGCACATAATTGCCTCACTGGCGCGTCGGGTTACGAGTGTGCGGCATTCGACCTGCGTTCAAAAGCGGTTACACGCCCTGAAGATGAAAGTGTAATCTCCTGTCAACGTGACGAAATGAGGACCCGGTAATGAATCGAATCGGCCGTGTTCCAGTTCTCCTGGCCGGAGATGGTGAACTAGCCCAGCGATTCTTTATAGCCACAATGGGTGGGGTTTTGCAGGCGATAATCTCCTCCAGAGTGGTGTTAAGGAACGGCATAACCCCTACGTGATTATCATCAGTGTCGCACCATTTAAGAGTGGCACTCATGACGCATCAAGCACCCACCATCCCCCTGCCGAAGGCTTGGAACCAACACGTCAAGGCGGCCACATTGCATGTCATCTCGCTCGCTCAATATGCGACCTCGTACACGCGCGGGTGGGCGGCCGACGGCATCAACCCGCACGTGCGGCAACAAGCGGAACTCGATCGTGCAAACCAGGAAATCGCTTTACTACGCGAACAGCTGCGAATCATCACGGCTCGCATGAAGTCGATTCCCGCTCGGAATCGACCACACTACATGGCAACTGAACGAATGGCAATCTGGGAACTCAAAGCCGCTCGCGGTTGGTCGCTTACGCAGACTGCCAACAAGTTTCTGGTCACACCAGCCACGATCGCCTCGTGGTTGCAGCGTGTCAACGAACACGATGATACGCTCGTGCAATTGCGAGCGCCTGTCAACAAATTCCCCGACTTCGTTCGCTACGCCGTGCAGCGGCTCAAGACCGTCTGTCCCACGATGGGGAAAGTCAAGATCGCCGAGACGCTCTGTCGCGCCGGCTTACATCTCGGCAAGACGACCATGGGAAGATTACTCAAAGAGAATCCGGTTAGAGATCCGGGCGATTGCCAAGACATCACGGACTCGAACAGCGAGCAACCGGAGGAAGCTTCTGTGATGCCCGACGCTTCGGAAACCAAACGCGTTGTGACCGCCATGTATCGCAATCACGTGTGGCACGTCGATCTGACAATCGTACCGATCCTTGGCGGCTTTTGGACAACTTGGCTACCCTTTGCATGGCCGCAATGCTGGCCGTTTTGTTGGTGGGTTGCTGTCGTACTGGATCACTATTCACGCCGTTGTATGGGAGTCACCACTTTCGCCAAGCAACCAACCAGTGAAGACGTTCGCGCCTTTCTCGGTCGAACGATTCATGACGCCAAGGCTACTCCCAAGTACTTGATTAGCGACAAAGGGAGTCAGATTTGGCCTTGCGATGGCTATCGCAATTGGTGCCAGCGACATGGCATCACGCCTCGCTTCGGAGCCCTTGGCAAGCACGGCAGCATCGCCGTTATTGAACGCTTCATCAAAACGTTGAAGGACGAAGCCACGCGACGAATCTTGGTGCCGCTTCAACGCGGCACCTTCCGACGCGAGCTCTTGCTCTTCCGCGACTGGTATAACGAATACCGACCGCGCTTGACACTTCAAGGCAAGACCCCCAACGAAGTCTACTTCACACGTCGGCCTGCCAATCATCAGCCTCGCATCGAACCACGTTCCGATTGGCCACATGGTTCGCCATGTGCGAAGCCGCAGACACTGGTCGCCGGCAAACCCGGCGATCAGTTCACCCTGCACGTCGACTTTCACGAAGGGCGTCGACATCTGCCAGTCGTGACGTTGAAGCGGGCTGCGTAGCGACGTCGATTACGTCGATTCATAAGGCGGCATCCGAACTGACGGTCTGCGCCGACGGTGAGCACAGCCGCTTTCTACAACACCAAATTGTCAAAGATCATTCCAATGTTGCTCGTTCATCCCCGAGTTCCTAATTATCAGCCGTCGTTCTACTCGATTTTCCTCGGCATTAAACCCCTCACTTGGGCTCCGTCAAAATCGCCGTGCTATACACCGGGACGTACAAAGTCCCTCGACGCATCATTCCGCCAGATCGACGCAAATGATCTCGCTGTCGTTGCGGATGTAAGCATGCTTGTTGGCGAAGGCAGGCATACTCCAGACGACATCGCGTCCGAAGGCCACGTTACTCGGCTCGATCACTTTGGTTCGATCGAGTTCGCGGAATCCGTCTTTGTCCATCTCGGCGATAACCAACTCTCCATGTTCCGTGAACATCCAAAAGCGATCCGCTTGTTTCACGATGAAAGCCGTGCCGGAACCAAGTCGCCGTTCGGCCAACGGTTGCGGAGTCTCCCAAAGCCGCTCTCCTGACGGTATCGCAACAGCAGCCAAATCGCCCGACTGGTCGAATCCGTACAAAACGCCATCTTCAAAAAACGGCTGCACGTTGACTGGTGATATCGCATCTTTACGCTTGTCGCGCCAGACTTCGGTCACTCCAGACTTCTCGGACGTCAGTTTCAACAACAAGCTTCGTTGCGAGAAGCCCGCGACGTACAGATACTCGCCGCAGAGTACCGGCGACATGATGATCGAACCATTTGATGCTTCATACGGGACGGACCAATACTCAACGCCGGTCATCGGGTTTACGCTGCGAACGTGATCTGGACTGAGCAGAATCAGTTGCCGCACTCCCGCGTACTCGATAATCGTTGGCGGCGAGTAACCTTGTTCCGAGGCCGTGCCGGATCGCCAGATTTCTTCGCCTGTCTCTTTATCGAGTGCAACGGTGTGCGTGCCATCGCCACCAGCAAGCGTAATCAAGCGATTGCCATCAACCAACGGATGCGCAGCATAACCCCACAACGCCGTTTTCGTGTTGTATGTGGCGGGGAGGTTCTTCGACCATTTCACCTCGCCGGTTTTTCCGACGAAGCAGATCAAGTTTCCTTCCGCCCCCAGCGTGTACACGTTGTCGCCATCGACGGTGGTTGTGCAGCGTGGACCGGCTGGGTAAGAAACGGAATACTCGACCGGGTATTCGTGCTTCCACAGGATCTCGCCCGACCGCTCGTCCAAGCACAGAACGCGCTCGACACCGCCCGCGAAGTTCTTGCGTTCAAAGTTGGCGACCTTGACGTCGTCGCTGGTCGCGTAATCCGTGATGTAGACCCTGCCGTCGGCTACAGCCGGTCCGGAGTAGCCACCCGCGATCGGCGTTCGCCACAGTACCTTTGGCCCTCCCTCGGGGAACCTTTCGAGAACACCGGACTCGGCCCAGACGTTGTTACGACCAGGCCCCATCCACTGCGGCCAGTCCTCGGCCTCTGCGGTGTGTGTGCCATGAATGCCAATCGTAAGGGCTGCCAACAGTACGTAAATTCGAATGTGCATGGTTTGCTCGTTACGGGAATGTCGGGGGCCGACACGAGATGGTGGCCTGGGATTCAAATAGTATCGCAAAAGCTAACCGTGAATCGTAGGGCACACGCTCAAGCTTGCGCCGGCAGTGAAGCGGCTCGTTGGCAATCACGGCGACACGATATCCAGATGTTCGACGTGGTATATTTTTATTTATGGAGACAACACATGACAACAACACACGGTCGGTTCGCGTTGATGGTCGCTCTTGGCTTCTTAGCGTTCGCTTGCCATTCGGCCTACGCCGAGCAGAACACTCCAGCAAAGATCCTGCTGATCGGCAAGGCGCCGGATCATCCCTGGGGCACCCACATGTATATGCACACCAACGCGATGTTGGCCAAGTGCTTGCAGAACACCGAGGGCGTCGAAACAGTTGTCTCCGAAGGTTGGCCTCAAGACCCGAAATCCTTGGAAGGCGTCAAAACGATTGTGGTGTACTCCAGCCCGGCAGCCGAGTTTCTGCTGGACGGTTCTGGCAGCAGCCAATTAGACGAGATGATGCGAAACGGTGTCGGTTTGGTGACGATCCACTGGGCGTCTTCGGTTTATGAAAAGAATCTCGATCGCTTGGGTGAACGTTGGGCCAGTTACTTGGGTGGTTTTTGGGTGTCGAATTACGGACTGAGCACTGAAGCGTCGCTGTTAAAGCAGCTTGATCCAGAACATCCGATTTGCCGTGGCTGGAAAGAGTACGAATTGCATGACGAGTACTACCTGAACCCCACGCTCAGAGGAGCAACGCCGTTATTGCAGGTGACGGCCAAAGGCCAGAACGTCGTTGTCGGCTGGGCGTACGAACGGCCCGGTGACGGTCGATCGTACGCGACGACGCTAGGGCACTTTTATCGCAACTTTCAACTCGAAGCATTCCGGCGCACGATCGTGAACGCCATTCTCTGGACCGCCCATGTCGAAGTGCCTCCAGACGGCGCGCCGGTGGATGTGAGCGAAGCCGAATTGAAGTTGCCACCGCAGCCGGAGAAGAATTAGTTCGCCATTTAGCAACAACGGGCCTATGGCGACGACGTCAAGCCGAACAGGTGTTTCTCGCCACGCAGGAAAATGCGATTCACGGCGGGCTCGGGCGATCCAATCACCGGCTCGTTCATGTCGTTCTCCGCAAGTAGCTCGAACTTGTTGCCAGCCACGTTGACCACGAACACAACGCCGTCCTCACGCGCTGCGTAGAAATACCCGCCCGCGATCAGCGGTGATGCGTAAAAGGATGCTCGGCCTTTGGGAAACGCATCGCTCCAAATCGTCTTGCCGGTAGCGGGATCGAGGCATTCGACTTCTCCACGATCCCGGACGAGATACACGCGTCCCTTGTAAGCAGCCGGTGAGGGGACAAAGGTGCCGACGTCATCACGTTTCCAGGCATGATTGGTTGCGGTCACGTCCCCGCCGCCTGTGAGTCGGATTCCATGAAGCCGCGGTATGCCACGATCGTTGCGGCCAAAGGCGATGACGGCCATGTCATCAACGATCACAGGCGTCCCGGTACGATTACGGGTGTGTTAACACTGGAGTTGCATAAAATCCGTCTGCGTGAAGAGGGTGACGGTTGGTTTTGCTGTGTTTCCTGCTTGTCGGGGTGGCGTCGGTAGAGTTCACGTTTCGTGAACTGTGGCAACACGTCCTGGTTGCGGTTTTCTTTTCCGTATTTGGGCTGACGGAAAAGAACTGCCCATACAAACGAAAAGACCTCTTTGGTATTGTTTGTTTGCCAAAACTAAACAACGTGAAACCAAAGAGGTACGAGCGTGAAGCGTAGCAGAAAAAGTGTGCGGTCGAAAGCGACTGCCGTGCCAGAATTGCGGTTCGAAGATCATCGGCTCACTTCGTTTGCTGGCTTGGTCGTGATTCAGAAGTTCTTTCAGGTGATCTCGTTCAACAATCGGTTGCACAAATGCTTCCGCCATCTGCCGTCAGGTAAGATCTACGGTCGTGGAACCCTCTTCATGCAACTTGTCGTCCATGTGCTGCTCGGCTATCGCGAACTGCGTGACGCCGCTCATTACCAAGACGATCCGTTGGTGCAGCGTGTCTTGGGGCTCAAGCAACTGCCGGATATTGCCACGATCAGCCGCATGCTGAAAGAAGCGGACCGGCAATCCGTCGACAAACTGCGGCAACTGTTAACCGACATGGTGTTGGAACGGCTTGGTTCGCTGGCGTTGCCGCGCGTTACGCTCGACTTTGATGGTTCGGTACAGTCGACCAAACGCCGCGCCGAAGGAAGTGCGGTCGGCTTCAACAAGAAGAAGAAAGGATCGCGCAGCTACTATCCGCTGTTCTGCACGCTGGCTCAGACTGGCCAAGTGTTCGACTTCCTGCATCGCTCGGGCAACGTCCATGATTCGAACGGAGCCAGAGAATTCATCCTGCAATGCGTGCAGCAGGTGCGAGATCGTCTGCCGGGCGTCGTCATCGAAGTGCGGATGGACAGTGCGTTCTTCAGTGACGAGATTGTGACGGCGCTCACCAAGCAAGACATCCAGTATACGATCAGCGTTCCGTTCGAACGCTTCGTCGAGTTGAAGCGGCTGATCGAAGGCCGCCAACGGTGGTCTGTGATGGACGAGGAGCGATCCTACTTCGAGACACAATGGAAGCCGAAGTCCTGGCCACGTCGTTGTCGTTTCGTGATGTTCCGCACGCGTGCCAAGCAACAACAGAAGGGGCCCGTGCAGCTCGATCTTTTTGAGCCTTACGAGTACGGTTATGAATTCAAAGTCATCGTGACGAACAAGGACCTGACGGCAGCGCATCTTGTCGATTACCACAGTGGCCGCGGTTCGCAGGAAGGTGTGTTCGGCGAACTCAAGACGCAGTGCCACATGGATTACATTCCCGTTCGCAAGCGCTGTGGCAACGAGACGTATTTGTTAGCGAGCTTGTTCGCCTACAATTTGACCCGTGACTTGCAAATGCAACTGGAGCCTCCGACACGCACAACGACTCGCAAGCGATCCGCCGTACTGTCATTCAACGCGCCGGTCGACTTTCGACTCCATCGGGCAAGCTGATGCTAACATTCTGTACCGGCAAGAACCTCAAGCAACGCGTGTTGCAAATATTCGAAGCCCTCGCCACATAGCAACTATTTTTGCAACATTAGGGTTTACCCATCCAGAAACTCAGCAGGATGATACTTTGCACGCAACCAACTACGGCCTGCTGCTGGGAACTCGCATGCACAACGCACAATTGCAGTACTAACTTGGCGTGATTGAGTAGGTGACGAAATGTGAGTTCCTAACTGGCGAACTCGTTATACGTTGCCAATCTTTTTGTCTCAAACCCGCCCGTTTGACAACCTTCGTGTCCGAACCTTGACGGACTTTGTGTCCGAGCGAGTCGCAAGTCGGCATGCTGTCGTGGCAACCTTTATGTCGCACACCATGCACTTGGGGCAGTTCATCGAATTACTTTCGTCGTCCGTGAGTTCGTCTGGGTACTGAAGTTTTTAGTGCCCCCTTGGATCGAATTCGGCATCCTGTTCGCATCTCATCAATTTAGTGAACTTGAGTGAATTGTCTTTCGCGTTGTGTATAATCGAAGCACCATTCCAATGCCGCACAACTGGAGTTAGACATGCTATCCCTACAAGGCCACTTTCTTATCGCCTCACCGCATCTGGACGATCCGAACTTTATCCGTTCGGTCGTCTTGATGGTCCAACACGATGAAGAAGGCGCTTTTGGTTTGGTATTAAATCGCCCATGCGAGCAAAGACTCGCGGACGTTTTGACCCCAGAATTCGGGCACGAATGGAACTGTGAGATGCCGGTGTACCTCGGTGGACCGGTGCCTGGACCGTTGATTGCTATCCACAACAGCGAGGAGTATGCGGAGCAATGTATCCTCCCGGGTGTTTTTCTTTCCGCCCGACGTGAAGTAATGGATTCGTTAATCCAGGAGCCATTTTGCGATTTGCGCGTCTTTCATGGCTATTCCGGTTGGGGTGGAGGGCAGCTAGAAGACGAGTTGGAGGCGGGCGGATGGCTGAATGCACCTGCAACCGCAGAAGATGTCTTTAGTGATGTGGAAGAGCTATGGGGACGTATCGCTCGGCGGATTAACCTGGAAATCTTAACCGGGGCAAAGGACTTGAAGCATGTCCCAGATGATCCGTCCTGGAACTAGTGGCGATCACTCGCCGAGTGATCAGTGCAAAAAAAAACGTGGCGATCATTTGCCAAGTGCTCTGCCCAAAACGGTGCTGCGATGCGGAAACACACGTCGCGTAGTACACCGTCATAGTTCAAGTGGAAAGGGTGTTAGCAATTCAACGCCATTGGCGGTCACCAAGTAGTCGTTCTCGATCCGCATGCCCGCTCGCAATTCCGGGGCGTACAAGCCGGGTTCGGCAGTGAAGACGTCACCTTCTTCAAAAATGTCATCCCAGTTTGGATTCAGGTGCGGGGCTTCATGAGGAAACAGTCCGATGCCGTGACCCAGATGATGGTTGAACACACCAATCGGTGCATCGTCAAGAATCGTTTGTGCTTCCAGAAACAGTTCCCTCGCGCTTTTGCCTGGTTTTACCGTCTGCTCGACATGCTCAAACACTTTCATGATGAAGCTCCAGGCTTCCTGCTGCTGATCGTTCGCCTCAGTCACAGCGATCGTGCGGCAGTTGTCGGCGAAGTAGCCGCGGAATGCTGGGCCTAAATCGAGAATGTACAGCTCACCAGCCTCGGCGGCTCGACCGCTACGTGGTGCGCCACCTCGCGAGCCACATTGATAATCATTGCCTGTTCCGGTGAGCATCTCGCCGAACTCGTCGACAGCCGTCGCCTGCAACCGATTGAACACTTCGATCTCTGTGATACCAGGTCGAACGATCTCTCTCGCGAGTTCGTACATCCTTCCCGTACCAGCGATTGCCTTGCGGATGCGAGCCAGTTCGTCTGCATCTTTGCGGCGCCGAAGACGATACAGATCGGGTTCGATGTCAACCAATTCACGTTCGCCGAACGTGACATGACGTCCGTACGACGAAAACTCAACTCCAAGTCGGACGCCTTTCAGTTTGCCGCCCAAAGCTTGTTCCAGCAACTCCATGCAAGCCTGACGCTGATCATTTCGCAACGTCGAGTGCCATTGCGCCTCGTAAGTTACCGTCTCGTCAGCCGCAGCATCTAACAATGGCTTTTTCGGAGCCGCTAAGGTCAAATACCCGTCTCTGAAAAGTACGGCAGCCGCCTGCATCAGCCAAGGATATCGCGGTCCTGCCAGCCATTGTATATGCTCGGTCTGCGTCACAATCACCGCATCAAGGCGCAAGTGTTGCATCTGCTCGATCAAGCGTAGTTGGCGAGAGCGACATGCATCGACATCTGTATCGTAGTTGCTCATTGCAGTTCCTTCGTGGAATGGTGTAGATCGTCGAACGTATCGTCAAGTGCGTGACGAATCTAGCCCCAATTGCCACGCTGACGCCTTGCTTGCGAGGTGCGCGTGTTTGACTTACTGTTATTCACTTGCGTGAAGGAGATACGAGAGTTTATGCCTGGACGAACGATTGCCATTGGAGATATTCACGGCTGTGCCAAAGCGCTCGCCGCGTTGATCGAAGTGATCGATCCGACAGAAGATGATGTGATTGTGACCTTGGGGGACTATGTGGATCGAGGCCCGGAAAGCCGCGGTGCTATCGATCAATTAATTGAGTTGGTGGAACGGTGCCAGCTGATCCCGTTGTTGGGAAATCATGAGGCGATGATGCTTGACGCACTCGAATCCACCGAGGTCTACGATCACTGGTGCAGGGTTGGAGGTCGCGAAACCGTCGAGAGTTACGGGGGATCGTTGTCCCAGATCCCATTCGAGCACCTAGTGTTCCTCCGGGGATTAAAACGCTACTTCGAAACGGATTCGCACATCTTCGTACACGCCAACTATGATGCAACTCTTTCGCTCTCGCAACAACCAGATCGATTGTTGTTGTGGGAACATGTGGTTCAATCACTGCCGGGGCGTCATGCTTCCGGGAAGACTGCAGTGGTAGGACACACACCGCAAGGCAGTGGCGAGATCCTTGATTTGGGTTACCTGGTTTGTATTGATACCTATTGTTTTGGCGGCGGTTGGTTAACGGCGCTGGATGTAGCAACCGGCGAGATGTGGCAGTCGAATCGCCAAGGGCAACTGCGAACATAAGTTCGACAAGTGTTGTCTGTGATAGCTCCTGGACGAGAGAAACATGATGATCTGCAATCGCTTCGTGATTTGTTACCTGTTTAGCGTAGCGGCCTGTTGCTTAACGCTTCACGCCCGTCAACCGAATGTGATTCTGATCTACACGGATGACCAAGGTACGATCGACGCGAATTGTTATGGTGCCAAGGATCTGATTACGCCGAACATCGACGCCTTGGCCGAACGCGGCATTCGATTCACTCAGTTCTATTCGGCCGCACCCGTTTGTTCGCCTTCGCGAGCTGCTGTGCTGACTGGACGCTATCCACAGCGGGCTGGTTTGCCAAGTAATGCAGGCTCCGGAAAGGGTGCCGAAGGGATGCCAGCTTCCCAGGTCACGATCGCCGAAATGCTGAAGACGGCAGGTTATGCCACAGGTCACATCGGAAAATGGCATCTGGGCTACATTCCCGAAACAATGCCTAACGGACAAGGGTTTGATTACTCGTTTGGCCACATGGGCGGATGCATCGATAACTATTCGCACTACTTCTACTGGCAAGGACCAAATCGTCACGACTTATGGGAAAACGGTGTAGAGATTTGGAAGGACGGGAAATTCTTCCCCGATCTGATGGTCGAAGAAGCGACAAAGTTCATCGAGTCCAATCAAGAACGTCCCTTCTTTCTCTACTGGCCCATCAATACGCCACATTACCCGCTGCAAGGGACGAATGAATGGCGCGAGCGCTATGCCGACCTACCAGAGCCGCGGCGCCAGTACGCGGCCTTCGTCTCGACGACGGACGAGAAGATCGGGCAATTGCTCGATTGTGTGCAACGTCTTGGTTTGACGGATGATACAGTCGTCATCTTTCAATCGGATCATGGTCATTCGACCGAAGAGCGGACTTTTGGTGGAGGTGGAAACGCAGGGCCTTATCGCGGTGCAAAGTTCAGCCTGTTTGAGGGTGGCATTCGTGTCCCGGCAATCATTAGTTTTCCCGGCACAGTTCCCCAGAACGAACAACGAGATCAACTGGCCGTGTCGGTTGACTGGATGCCTACGATCGCCAAGCTTTGTAGCGTTCCGCTTCCCGAGCGGAGAATTGACGGCAGAAGTCTCGTTGATGTGCTAACGACGAGTGGCGCGACATCGACCCATGGAGTGTTTCATTGGCAGTCGGGACGGGGGTTGGGCGGCAAGCCCCAGTGGGCAGTGCGGGACGGTGATTGGAAGTTGATCGGTAACCCGAACGACACTAGTAATCAAGCACCGCTGACCGCCGATGACGCCCGCTTCCTTGTCAATCTCGCAGACGATCCGTCCGAAACGACGAACCTCGCGAAGAGTCGCCCGGAACTCGTGCAGCGTCTGACGGAATTGCACGAAACTTGGCTCGACGATGTTGAGTTGCAATGAGCTCATTCGAAATGGAAAGCAAACTCGATGAAGACCCGAGTGTCGATCGGTCGCTCGAGTTGTCAGGCGAGCAGTTGCAGCAGCTGGTAAGTCTCGTAATGTCACATTTGCGAGAGTTTATAGATTCACTCGCGGAACAGCCTGCTTGGGAGTTTGAAGGTGCCGCGTCGATCGCGAGGTCGGTTATGGAAGCCCTGCCGGATAAGGGCACTGAACCAGCGGTTGTTTTGCGTCGCTTATTCAATGAACTTCTCCCGTATGGAGTCAACTCGGCCGGCCCGGGCTACCTCGCGTACGTGCCCGGAGGTGGAGTGCCTCACGCAGCTGTGGCGGATCTCATTTCGGGAACTGTGAACCGCTTTGTGGGCCTTTGGAACGGGGCACCGGGCTTGGCGCAGATGGAAGTCGCAGTGTTGCGTTGGTTCAGCGACATCGTCGGCTATCCGGCCACCGCTGGCGGATTCTTCACCAGCGGCGGATCGCTTTCGATTTGGTCGGCGATCGTGACGGCGCGTCGCTGTAAGTTCCAAGGCGAACTCTCGCGAGGTACACTCTACACGTCGAATCAAGCTCATCACTCGGTTAGCAAGGCCGCGATGTTCGCCGGTCTGCCGCCTGAGAATGTGCGATCGATTTCGGTCGATTCGGCATTTCGCGTATGCGTCGATGCAATGCGCGAGTACATCAGCAAGGACCGCCGCGATGGATTTGTGCCTTTCGCGATCGTCGGTCACGCGGGCACGACAAACTCCGGGGCCGTCGATGACCTTGCGCGTCTCGCGGATCTGGCCGCGGAAGAGCATTTGTGGCTGCACATCGACGGCGCTTACGGTGGTTTCTTTATGTTGACCGAACGGGGCAGGGGACTGATGCGGGGTATCGAACGCGCCGATTCGATCACGCTCGACCCGCACAAAGCCTTGTTCATGCCATATGGAACGGGTTGTCTGCTGGCCCGTGACCAAAGTCATTTGCGTCAAGCTCATCAGTTGCGAGGCGAGTACCTAATGCCGGGACCGGACGAGGAGTTCTTCGACCTGTCAGATATCTCGCCCGAACTGACTCGATCCGCTCGGGCGCTGCGAGTGTGGTTGCCGATCATGTTGCACGGTATCGAACCGTTTCGCAGTAACTTGAACGAGAAGCTTGATCTCACGGAGTTGGTGGCTCAGCGTCTGCGGCAACTCGATGCAGAATTGGACGACAGGCTCGAAGTCGTTTCCGATCCCCAGCTGACCGTCGTCGCCTTTAGGCTCGTCCGCGAAGGTTTCACCGACGAGCAAAATGATGATCTGAATGCCCGCTTCCGTAATGCCATCAATGCTTCGCGAAGAGTGCTGCTCACGCCCACGCGACTGCATGGGCGGTATGTGATTCGGATCTGCATCCTCTCGTTTCGCACGCACATCGACCGCGTCGAAGCTTGTCTGGAAGAGATCTACAGGGCTGCGCGAGCGGTCTGAAGTCGCTTGCGATTCGTTGACTGTTGGTATCCACGCGGCGATAATGTCGGTCGACACTACGGGAAGGGAGAGTGTTCTCGATGGCAACCGATTCGCAAAACGCAGGCACTTCATCCACGGATGTGGCCCTCACTTCGTCGCAAGCACGAATGCGTCAAGCCGATTTGCCATCGAACTGGACGATGGCTGATCTGCAGCATCACTTGGGCGATATTCCGGCGGAGCGAATTCTCGTTGTCCCGCCCCCCGGCTATGCTACGCCTGACGATGTCGACTGGCTGGACGCTCACGAAGATCGATTGTGTGAACTCGAAGATGGGGTCTTGGTGGAGAAACCAATGGGGTGGTACGAGTCGCTGTTGGCTTTGTTGATCGCGACGGAAATTAACATCTATCTTCGTAGAAATGATGTCGGAAAAGTTCTCGGTGCGGACGGTTCGATGAAGATACTTCCCGGCATCGTCAAGATACCTGATGTTTCGTTTATAAGTTGGGAACGCTGGCCCAAGGTAAAGATGCCTCGTCGCCCAATTCCGGCGCTCGTGCCCGACCTCGTCGTAGAGGTGCTGTCAGACACGAACACCAAACGCGAGATGGAAATTAAGTTGGTGAGGTATTTCGAGTCTGGAGTCAGATTGATTTGGTATGTCGATCCCGAGACGCGGACGGCGAAGTCCTATACCTCTCCAAGTGTTGTTACCGAGGTCAACGCCGATGGTTCATTGAACGGAGGTGAAGTCCTTCCGGGGTTTCAATTGTCCTTGGCTGCACTGTTTGGCGAGGCGGATCGTTGCGAGCCTCGGTAGACGAAGCTATCCTCGGTTGATCAAAAATGTGGCAGCTTCGTCGAAGAATTGTTTCAGTTCCCTGGCGGCGTTCTGTGGTAACCGAGCTTCCAAGAGTGCCGCTTCCATCAACTCCACCCAGCGATCACGGACGGCTCGCGTAATTGCAAACGGTGCGTGACGCATGCGCAGGGCAGGGTGGCCGCGTCGTTCGATGTAATCGGCTGGCCCTCCGAAGCGGAATAGAAGAAAGTCGCGCAAGCGTTGTTCGGCACCCGCAAAATCTTGGTCAGGATATAGTGGGCCAAGAATTGGATCATTCGGAATCCGGCGATAAAATGCCGAGACTAAGCACTCGAATCCCGTGTTGCCGATCACGTCAAAGACCGTCTGTTGTTCCTCATTATTCATGAACGAGGTTTATCCTTGTTTGGCAAGCGGCCTTGCGATCGAGTGGATAGATCGGTCGACGAAGGTGGCGGTACTCGAACAAACTAAAGTCGGGACGGTGAATGCCTGGCGTGTCGGCATCGAAGATGCTAGTTGCTAGCGCACCAATGTCGGCTCGAAAGTGCACGGCGCTCTTGACCACTAGCAAGCGACGATGTGTTGGTTCGATGCCGGCAATGCGTAGCATCTCGGCGTCCAAGCATTGGCGTCGATGCGACGCGACGACGACTTCAACGCCTCCGATCACGAGCGTAGCCGTGGGTCCCAGATGGTCAACGACGCCTCGCATCATGGGACCGTGATACGTGAAAGTACCGTCGCATAATGCTCGCACGTAGGCTTCACCAACAACCGGCGCTCCGTGTTTGTCGTCCGTCTTGCCGCCAAGTCGCACGTGAATCGTCTTGCCCACGCCAGCTTCGTGAGCTTGCTTGGCCGTTTCGGGATCGAATAGCACACCAACCACTCCGCCCTCGAAGTTGGCGTCGATCATGGCTTGCAACGCCACCGTCCCATCACATGGCGCACCGCCACCTGGGTTATCGGAACCATCGGCAAAAATCACGAGGCCATCGTTTACGTGTTCATCGGCGAAACGCATCACCTCTTCGATCGACGTTAAATCAGGTTGCAGCTCGTCACGCAGGTCCCATAACCAACTGGCAATTTCATCGGCCTTTTGGTCGGCAAGTTGCTGGTCATCATTTGTCGTGACGAGTACTGAAACGCTGGCGTCGTGGATATCGGCGAAGGGAAAACCCATGGATACGGTCGCCGTGATGACTCCTGGTTCTTGCTCAAGCTGATGAACCCGCTGCATCAGCGTTTGCATGGGTTCCCTAAGTGTGCATTGCATCGGTGGCATCGTGAGTAGCGGTAGTTGTCGGTATGCCTGTGTCGGCTTCATTTCGCCTCGAATGATGTGAGCCAACAACGTCGCTGCTTCCACGCCACGCTCGTACATGTCGACATGCGGATAAGTATCAAAACCGATGATGACATCCGCCAGCCTCGCCATTTTCGGCGAGATGTTAGCATGTAGATCGAGCGTAACCACCATTGGCACATCGCCACCGACGACGTGCCGAACGGCTTCGATGAAGGCGCCTTCTGCGTCTTCATGCTGTTCGGTAACCATGGCGCCGTGGAGATCGAGCAGAACGCCATCGACGGGTAACAACGCTTGAAGACGCCCGATGAACCAATCGAGCATCGTATCGAATGACTTTTGCTCAACAATTCCCGATGGTTGTGCTCTGGCGCACAGAAGAGGCAGCAGCTTGGCTCCGACCGATTCCGCTCCGGCGATATAGCCACCGTGAATCGTTCCCGTGTCACGGAAGCGAGCAAAAATGACATCACCACCGGCGAGCTCAGGGCCACAGTCGCTGTCTCGCACAAAGTCCGCGAGTGTCGTCGGCGTTGAAGCAAAGGTATTGGTTTCGTGCTGCACACCACCGCTGGCGATTCGCATGTCGTATTTCTCCTGGAGTAGTTTCATGTGGCATCGTGATTGTAAAGGATGTACGAAGTGTCGTACACGCGCACAAGCATTGTCGTATTTCTCATCCTTTTGACCTACAATGAAGCTCCACCAGCTACGTGAAATGACGCGAACGGAGAAAACCATGCCCTGTCGAGATGCACGATCGACATATCAACTGTCCCGCCGGGAAGCACTTCAGATTGGTGTTGGTTTGTATGGATTGAGCCTGCCACAATATCTGCGCGCTGCGGACACACATTCTCACCGGCGAGACATTTCTTGCATCTTCATTTTTTTGGCGGGTGGGCCAAGTCACTTCGAGACGTTTGATCCGAAACCCGATGCGCCGGTCGAAGTCCGTGGATTATGGAAACCGATCAGCACGGACGTGCCGGGGACATTGATCTGCGAGAAAATGCCGCTCATGGCTCAGCGAATGGGCAAGGTGGCGTTGATCCGTTCGTGGCAGGGGAAGAGTGGTTCGCACAGTACTGGTTCGCAGCACGTCGCCAGCGGCATGATGCCTCCCACGGCGGGACAGTACTTTCCCAATTTCGGATGTCTTGTGTCGGCTTTGTACGGCGGCAAGTTCGCTGGCATGCCTGCTCATTTTGGGATTCCGTTCGCGGCTCGGTATACAAATCCACCAGGATACCTCGGTGCCGCGCAAGCGGCCTTCAATATCGAGGATGATCCGTGTGATCCGCGCACGGCATTTGGCAAATTGAATCTTGAAAAAGTCCGTTTAGAAGACCGGCAAGCGATGTTGTCTCAGCTTGACAATCTCGGGCAACTTGCCGAAGTCGCGGATTCTGGTTTGGAGGCCAGCGGCAAGTTTGTCGACGAAGCCGTTTCGTTACTGACAAGTGGAGCAATGACCAAGGCGATGAATCTGGATGAAGAACCGCAATCGCTGCGTGAGCGGTACGGAGCGAACATCTACGGTCAGCGAGTGCTGTTAGGTCGACGTTTGATCGAAGCGGGTGCTCGCTTCGTCACGATCAATCAAGCAGTGCAAGGCGGGCTATTCGGAAACGGAAAGACCAACGGCACATGGGACAACCATCACCTGCTGTTCTCCTCGATGATGTCCTTCGCCACCGCACCGCCGAACGCACCGAGCGGATACAAATGGCATTCGTATAGCGGCCCTGGTAACTTGCCACAGCTTGATATGTCGCTGTCGACTTTGCTGGACGACCTCGACGAACGCGGGTTACTCGATACGACGTTGGTCGTGGTCATGGGCGAGTTTGGCCGCACGCCCAAGATCAATAAAGACGCTGGACGCGATCACTATCCCGCTGCGGGATGTGTTTTGATGGCGGGAGCTGGAGTCAACGGTGGCGCCGTGATTGGAGCGACCGACAAGATCGGTGGACAGCCAAGGACTCGACCTTGGGGACCGGAGGATGTGGCCGCGTCGATCTATCACGCACTGGGTATTGATCCGCATCGAACTCATTTTCCGCGACTGACTCGCCCAACGCCGATCTCGACCGGACAGATCATTGACGGTCTGTTCGCGTGACGCATACTTCATTTGCATTTTTCGTAGGAAAGAGCTGCCTCATGTTGACGCACCTTGTACGCTCGTTGCTCTTTGTGCTCTTATTAAGCGCGGTTGCGACCGCCACCTCGCCCAAGCCAAACTTCCTGTTCATCATCGCGGACGATTGCACGTTTCGTGATATCGGGTGTTATGGTGGACAAGCTCATACGCCAAACATCGATCGGTTGGCGAGTGAAGGGATGCGATTTAAGCAGTGTTTTCAGTCGGCGCCGATGTGTTCGCCCACGCGGCACAATATCTATACGGGCTTGTATCCCGTGAAGAGTGGTGCTTATCCAAATCACACGTTCGTCAAAGCAGGCACGAAGAGCGTCGTTCACTATTTGAAGCCACTTGGCTACCGCGTGGCGTTGAGTGGCAAGCGTCATATTTCGCCGGCGGACGTGTTTCCATTTGAGTACTCCGCAGTCGACAACAATCCGGACTTGGAGGCGATAGACTCGTTCATGGCTGAGTGTGCGACGAGCGATACGCCGTTCTGTTTATTCGCTTGCTCGAATGAACCGCACAGTCCGTGGAATAAGGGAGATGCGTCGCGGTACCCACCCGAGAAAGTGAAACTACCGCCGTACTTTGTCGATACGGAAAAGACGCGAAGCGATATGTCGGCGTATCTTGCGGAAATCACTTACTACGATTGGCAGGTTGGCGAGTGCCTCAAGCTGCTCGACAAGCATGGCGTCGCAGACAACACGCTGGTGATTGTTGTCAGCGAGCAAGGTTCCAGCTTTCCGTTTGGAAAATGGACGTGTTACGACACGGGCCTGCAAAGTGCCTGTATCGTCCGCTGGCCAGGCCACGTTCAGCCTGGCTCGCTCAGCGAAGCCCTAATCGAATACATTGACTTCCTGCCGACGTTTGTGGACGCGGCGGGCGGAAAGCCGGCTAAGGCGTTGCAAGGCAGAAGCCTGTTGCCCGTGCTGTCGGGAGACAAGACTCGACACAAAGATTTCGTGTACGGCGAGATGACCACGCGCGGGATCATCAACGGCTCAACGCATTTTGGAATTCGGTCGATTCGTTCGGAGAGATACAAGTACATTGTGAACTTCACGCCGGACGTGGAGTTCACTAATGCGTGTACCAGTTCCGCGGCGTTTCGATCGTGGGAAGAGAAGGCAAACGCTGGCGATGCGGATGCTGCTCACAAAGTGCATCGTTATTTCCATCGTCCAGCTGAGGAGCTATATGCAGTGACGGAGGATTGGTATGAATGGCACAATCTCGCCGAGGATCCAAAGTTCGCGGATATCAAAGCCGAATTGCGGACGCAGCTTGACAAGTGGATGACGGCTCAAGGTGATCTGGGGCAAGCAACAGAACTCGCGGCGTTGGATCATCAGGTTCGCGGCGGAAGAGAGAGCAAGGCCGAGAACACGAAGAAGAAACGTAACAAGAAGAAGTGACAACTGTATTGGTCGAAGGGAATCACGTTGATGTTGACGCACTGCTCTAATTCACGACTTTCCGATCAGATCCAAGCATGCATCGCCTGTTTGTCGCTAATCGGCTTGCTGTTTCTTCATGGTGTCGCAACAGCGCATGAACATGATTGGCCGCAACACCTTGGTCCTGATCGAAATGGGATCTCCGCTGAGCGTGGACTGTTAGACAAGTGGCCGGCTGGTGCGCCGAAAGAAGTGTGGCGTATCAAAGGCGGCGTCGGCATGTCTGGCTTGGCGATCAGCGGCGGACGACTGTTTACGATGGTCCAACGCGAAGGGCGGCAATTCGTTGTTGCTTTAAATGCCGCAACCGGTGCCTCGATCTGGCAGACGCCTGTTGCTTCTGCCTACGAGAATGCCATGGGAGATGGACCGCGAGGAACGCCGACGGTTGCCAAAGGTTCGGTGTTCGTGTTCACCGGGCAAGGTATCTTGGTCGCGCTCAGTGCCGAGGATGGTCGCATCTTATGGTCGCACGACTCCGTGGCTGAACTGAGAGCGGAAACCGCGGATTATGGGATGGCGTGTTCGCCGTTGGTCGTGGATGGCCGAGTGATCGTGACGGTCGGCGCACCGAATGCGACGGTTGTTGCTTACGATGCGTCGTCGGGTGAATTGGCTTGGGCAACCGGAAACGAAACGACAGGGTATTCGTCACCCGCGCTGCTTGATGTTGGTGGCCGAGAACAAGTCGTTGTCCACTCCGGCAGTGCCGTGCTGGGACTGGAGCCTAAGTCTGGTGTGATCCTGTGGCGTTACCCTTATGTGACGGACTTTAGTTGTAACATTGCGACGCCGATTGAGATTGACGGAAAAGTCTTCGTGTCTTCCGGCGAGAACCACGGTTGCGTCTTGTTGGCTTTGGAACGGGACGGCGAGAAGTTTTCCGTCCGAGAAGTCTGGTCGTCGCAAGGCCCGCGAAGCGTCTTGCGCAACGAGTGGCAAACCTCGATCCTGCTTGACGGTTACCTGTACGGGATGGACAACGTCGGTGGTGCTGGGCCAATTACCCATTTGACCTGCATCGATGCTTCTACCGGAGAACGCATGTGGCAGGAGACGCGGTTTGGCAAAGGGAATCTCATCGCGGCTGATGGAAAGCTGTTCATGTCGTCTCTGAAAGGCGAACTGATCATCGCGCGAATTTCACCCCGCGGTTACGACGAGATTGGGAGAAGCATTGTCATCGACTCGACGCGACAGGCACCTGCACTAGCGAACGGCCTACTGTATCTTCGCGATAACAACAACATCGCGTGCTTCGATGTACGAAAGTAAGCGGTGACTTAACGTGCTGGGTTCTCGTACCAGATGACGCCGAGGTTGGTTCGTTCTTCGCAAGTGATGAGGTCGAGGTCACCGTCTGCGTCGAGATCCAGAAGCTCGATGCGATCGAATTTGACACCTTCCGGGCCGCTGATTTCATGATCGAGCCATCGGCCAGAAGCGTCGCGAGTTAGCCAACGACAGCCGGATTTGTCACCCGTTGCATTCTCGCATGTAAAGACAATGTCTGTGTGGCCGTCGAGGTCGATGTCCCTGACGGCAACTCCTTTACCGGTGCCACAGTTTTCCGGCATGGGAATGTCAGTTAAGCTCCAATCCGGAGGAGAAAGCAGGGCGAATCCGCTGCCTCGACAAGCGGCGATAATGCTGCCGGCAAATTCGCCTTGATTGTCGCCCACGCCGAGAAACATCACTTCACGGTCGGTTGCCCCGATTCGGTTCACTGTCCATGGCGTGTTGTTTGCTGCTTCGGTCGGGCCTGGGTTTCTTAGCCATAACACACTGCGCGACGGTCCCTTGCGATCGGAAGCCAACACATCCAGGTCACCATCAGCATCCATATCACGGGCGATCAAAGACATTATCCAGCCCGCATCGTACAACCGATGATAGGTCCATGCAGCGACATCGCGAGGATTCGCGGGAGCTTGCAACCAGCCAATCGATGCGTTAGTGCCTTTCGAACCGACGACGAGATCGACGCCATTCTTTCCATCAACTTGCATCGGCAAGCAGAACATCCACATCTGGTCGATCTCGGCGCATGGCAGCGACTGCGTTTGCCATTTCTCTTCGCTTAAGTAGTCGCTTGGATTCGTTGGGGCCCAATGGACAAAAATGCGACGCGTTTTGCCTTCACAGCTACTGACGACATCGACCGCTCCATCTCCATCAACATCCGCAAAGACCGCATCCTCAGGTGACTTGACGGTGCCCACCGTGACCGCCGGCCAGGGCATCTTGGCTTTCTCCGCGCCGGGATTGAGATAGACGCGAATCACTCCGCCTTCTTCCCAGCCAGTCGTCAGGTCTGTCAGACCATCGCCGTTAACGTCAGACGTGCGAACCCCATCTGCACCTCGCGACGAACCATCGATCGTATGTCGAATCCACGGATCGGCGTGAACTTGGCAAGCAACAAACGCCGTGATTACCAGCGTCAAAAAGGTGAAACGAATTCGCATGTCGAAACGTCGTTTAGGTGATTCAGGCGTACGCGCCGCGTTCTTTCGACGGGTTGTATTGCCGCCCACACTTCTCGCATCGGCTGTTCGGTGCACCGCCTTCACCTGCACGCCAGACATGGTCACAGGGACCGTTTGGCTTGGTGCGAGCAAGTCCGCATTTGTGACAGACATCGGGCGGAAAACCACCCAATGCACCGTCAAATTCGTGTGTGCATCCGTTATCAAGCCGCTTCTGGTTCAGGGCCTCACGAGCTTGCCGCCTTGCTTCGCCGTGTGCTGCCAGTTCGTCGAGTTCTTTATGCAGCGTTCGGTCAGAAACCATCCCCAAGAGGCCTTTTCCCAATTGAATGAGGAAGTACAAGATGATTCCCGCCGGAATCATCGACAGCATGGCGATAAAGAAATACTGCTTGATCATTCGATTAGCCGGAGAATGAGGATGAACTGCCGTCGATAACACGCGAGGGAGCAACGCTCGCACTTCCTATTGTATACGCGTTTTTGAGATTTCTAGCCCGCAGTTTGCAGTTCTTAAGCCCCGTTTGCAGTGGTTCGGCGCGGTTGTAGCGGTTGGTGCCGTCTGCCATCTATCTTGGATCGGCTGAGTTGTTAGGTTGGAGATAACCCAAAGAAACAAGGAACTTATCGAGCGAAGCTAGTGTCGCGTCGAAATACTTGTTTCCGCTGCGGCCATGGTTGAAGAAGCCATGAGGCTGGTCTTCGTAGCCCACGAGTTCGCATCGATTTCCGAATTTCTTCATCGCCCCGGTGAATTGCTCGACCGTCCTATAGGGTACCGTTGTATCGCCTTTGCCGTGAAAGATGATCGTCGGCGGGACACCTGCTTGAACGTGATGATATGGCGAGAGTTCTCGCGGATTGACACCCATACGTTCGCGAAGCGTCGGCATTGTGTCAGCCGGAAGCGGGTCCTCGCCTTCAATCGGAGCCAGCACGAGCGCGGGGTTAAATAAGGCCATTGCGTTGGGATTCGAACTGATCTCGAGATCTTCACCACTCTCCTCGAACCCCGTGAGCACGCCCGTACAGCCAGCCAAATGGCCACCCGCAGACCCGCCGCCCGCGACCAGTCGATTCGGATCAATGCCCAAACGCTCCGAATTCTTTCGTATCCAGCGAATCGCGGACTTGGCATCCGCTACACAATCCTTCGCTCTTGTTCCGTGCCGTGAGAGAACGCGATAATCAGCTGTCATCGCAACCATGCCGCGTGACGCCAAGTACTTACAGTGTTGTTCGAATTGCTTTGGCGTTCCAGACTTCCAGCCGCCCCCGAAAAAGAATACTGCGACCGGTCGCTCGTCGCTCGGTTTGTGGTCGGTTGGATTGTAGATGTAGATGTTCAGCTCAACATCGCCGATTTGTTTGTACACTTCGACCTTGGCTCCTTCGAGTTGTGGTGGATAGTCCGAAGCCCGCCTCTGACGATTTTGAGCCAGGGCGGTGGAGCCAAGGACGAGTGTTAGCACGATGTTGAATAAGATGCGATTGGGCATTCGTTCGCTCCTTTGAAGAACCGGTGGAGTCTGGAATCGAAGTGTAGACCAAAGCAGTAGGATTTGCAGCAAGGCAATGGATTCGGCGTAGTTGCAGCTCTCGTTTGCCGGCGTCACTCGCGAAACGAGGGCCCAATTGGCTCTCACTCGACTCGCCAAATTGCCCATTTGCCAGTCCGCTTGATCGACGTAAGTCGATGACGCCGAGTCGTAAAGTGCGTTATATAGGCGACTTACGGTGTTCACTAGTTTTTCCACTGCTGTTCGCCATAGGCTTTTTGTGGGCTTTGAGATCGGTCAATTCCCGGGTTCTTTCGACTGACGGACCGACTTGGTGGCGACTTTCCGAACGGATGTCTCTTGGTGTCACCCAAGGAACCTCGCTTTGCAAACCTGTGAGGTCGCGTGCTATGAGTCGACGTCCAACTGCGAACTTAAAGAACCGCAACTCGCGGCGTTCCACGACCGCGTTGCCAAAGGCTATCCGAAAATCGATTGTCGTGGCAAAGCGATCAAGGGGCCTGGTCGATTCGAATCGGCGACCGTTCATTCCGCCTGAAGACTGGTACGAGCCGCACGATATACATTCGGAATCCTACGACGTTGTTGTGCAAGAGCCAGGCGACGGCTATCGGCACGTCGTGTCGGAGGACGATATCCGCCAGCGACTGGCTGAATTGCCTCGGAATTTCACGGTTCCACTTCAAGTCGTGCAGTTCAGTCGCATGACGCGGAAGAAGCGTTCCTTTCCATGTTACGGCATGCAGTGGGGAACGGCTTTATATTTGTATCCCGTCGAGACTGAACTGGTTGAATACTTCGGTCGGCCTCCTCGACCGGCAGAGTACAATGAGACGCGGCTGTTTGGCGGCAAGTGGGAGCACGAAGGGGGCAGGCTTTGGAAGCTGACCTGGACGCCTGGAACGATCCGCGATTTCTACCTCAACAATGTTCTTATCCACGAGTTGGGTCATCTACTGGATAATCGGAATCGAAGCTATCAGGATCGAGAACGCTTTGCCGAGTGGTTTGCCATCGAGTACGGATATCGCAGCCGGAGAAGTACCCCGCGAGGATCGGTGTCGCGACGCCGTCATGGGAGCAAATAACGGCGTTTTCGTGAGTACTTTTGCCAGCTTGGTTCGTTCTTTCGCAGCCGCACAAGTTTCCATTTACAGGGACAAACCTGTTACCTTGCGCTGTGTTGCCTTATAATCCAGAATCAACCCTCCAATTGGGCCAGCGCAATCGATGAAAGGACGGACATGATTTCTAGTAACCTGCCGGCGAACAAGAGCATTTGTCCGCAGCGACGAAACGCGGCGATCACTTTCCAAGTAATGAGCTTTCCTCATGCGACAATCGGTCGCTGTCACCGCAATAGTCGTCGCAGTAGCGAGTTTTCGCTGGCCATGTGGACTTGCGTGATCACGATTGCGATGGCTTTTTTCACCTCGCTCCCCGCTCGGGCAGTCATAACGCCGGAGCAACAGCAGGAGTTGACGGCAGTTTCGGTTGCGCTGAATAAAGTTAACACACTGTTTGGTCGAGATCAGTTTGCGACATCCGCAGAAGGCATTGCCGAGATCCAAGGACGCTTTGAAAAACTTGCCGCCAGCGGCGACGCAGATTTGCTCAAGGCGCTTGAGGACGTCCACAAAAAACTAATTCGTACCCACGCTTTGCTCGAGCTGGAAGGTATCGAGTTGCCTCCGTTGCCGGAGTTGAAGCCGGCAGCAGCGATGCCGACGCCTACCCCCGGCGGTGGCGGTGCGAGTTTCGTCAAAGATGTTGCGCCAATGCTTGTGGCCAAGTGTGGTCGCTGCCACGTCGATGGAACTCGTGGCGAGTTCAATATGGTGAATTATGCGACACTGATGCGTGGTCCAGCCGCAGGGGTGGTGATCTTCCCGAATGATGCCGCGGGTAGCCGGCTCGTCGAGGTGATCGAGAGCGGCGACATGCCGCGAGGTGGCAGCCTGACGCCCGCAGAGTTTTCCTCGTTAAAAAAGTGGATTACTGAGGGGGCTAATTTTGACGGCGCGAATCCACAAGACAATTTGAACATGTATGCTGCGGCGGGAGGAAATACGCCGGCCCCGACGGTGGCTGTCGCCACTGGTAACGAGAGCGTCAGTTTCGCCCGTGATATCGCGCCGGTACTTGCCACCGCTTGCTTCGGTTGTCACGTAAACGCGCAGAACGCGCGTGGCAATCTCAATATGACATCGTTCGAGCGCATGATTCGTGGCGGAGACAGCGGGCCACCCTTTGTCGCACGTCAGCCGATGAACAGCCTGATCGTTCAACGCATCAAAGGCGAAGGCGGCGACCCTCGCATGCCGATGGGCCGGGAACCGTTGTCGGATGAGGTGATCGCAAAGTTTGAAAAGTGGATTGCCGAAGGCGCCGCGTTTGATGGCCCGAATGCGAGGATGGATGTTGTCCAAGTCGCTGCGCTTGCCAAAGCCCAAAACTCGACACACGAGCAACTAAGCGCCGACCGGATGGAGTTGGCCCTCACGAACTGGAACCTCGGGATGGCTGGTTCTAAAGCCGATCAACTCGAGACGAAGAACTTTTTCGTGCTTGGCAACGTGGGCCCGGCGACGCTCGAAGAGTATGGGACGAAGGCCGAGGAGCTGGCGCCAAAAGTTGCGATTATCTTTGGAGCTCCGCCGAATGAACCGCTGATCAAGGGCCGCATGTCCCTGTTCTTATTTAAACAGCGTTACGACTATAGCGAGTTCGGCCAAATGGTCGAGAAACGCGAGTTGCCGAAAGAGTGGCGAGGGCATTGGAATTTCTCCATTGTCGATGCATATGGTGCTTTCATACCACCTAATGATGCGTCTTACACACTCGATGGTTTGGTGGCGCAACAGCTGGCCGGGACCTACATCGCCAGCCTCAATAATCCTCCTCGCTGGTTCTCGGAGGGATGTGCTCGCGTCGCAGCAGCCCGTCTCGCCGCAAAAGACCCGCGCGTCGTCGCTTGGAAATCCGGACTGCGTGAAGCGGCAGCAAAGATGACCAAACCGAGCGACTTTATGACCGGGAAGATTCCTCCTGAAGATGCAGACGTGGCGAGTTATGCGTTCATCACGGGCCTCATGAAGGATTCCAAACGCTTTGGCGCCATATTGGACGGGTTGCGCGCAGGCGAAGACTTTAACACGCTGTTCGTGAGCAGTTACGGTGCTGGACCCGAAAAAGTTGCCGAGATTTGGGCGAGAACCGTTGCCGGTGGTCGTTGAGTCTCGACACTTGGCCCGATTACGCCGTGCCTTGACCGCGACAAACATCACGCTGATACTGCCGCCATGCAGTTAATCGACCCACTGAATGCGGAGGCTTACCTTCGTCGGCGAAAGATCATTGCTCACGATCAGCCGGTGTCGATTCACGAGTTACCCGGCGGCGTGTCAAACCTCGTGCTGTACGTAGCCTGCCCGACTGAGACCGACTTTGTTATCAAACAGGCTCGCGAACAACTTCGTGTCGCGGCGCCTTGGTTCTGCGGTGTCGGTCGAATTTGGCGTGAACTAGAAACGATGCAGGTCTGCACGCGGCTTCTGGCCGATTCAACGACACAACCTCTTATTCCTGCATCCACACCCGAGATTCTATTCTCGGACCGTGACAACTTTCTGTTCGGCATGTCCGCTGTCGCCGACCATGTGACTTGGAAGCAGCAATTGTTGTGTGGCCAAGTCGATCCAGACGTGGCACGTGCGTGCGGTTGGTTGATGGGCCGACTGCATGGTGGCACTTGGGGAGGTCGTCAGCTGCCTGAATCGCTGCACGATCGAACCTTTTTTACCGATTTGCGAGTGGATCCTTACTATCGACAAATCGCGACTGTACATCCTGAGCTGTTATTTGTGGTCGAACGATTGATTCGATCCCTGGACGATTCGGTTTGCTGTCTGGTGCATGGGGATTTCAGCCCCAAGAATCTGCTGGTTCACGAACGAGGAATTACGCTGGTTGACTTTGAAGTTGGACACTTTGGCGATCCGGCGTTTGACATCGGTTTCTTTTTAAGTCATCTCGCGTTAAAGGCGATTCACGCGGGTCGTTGTTTCTCTGAATACGCCACCTTGATCGAGTGTTTCTTCGATAACTATCGCACGGAGCTCACACGCCTCGCGCCGGTCGATGAAATGGAGTCAGTTGAAAGTCGCGCCGCGACCAACCTTGCTGCGTGTCTGTTGGCTCGAGTCGACGGCAAAAGCCCGGTCGATTACCTCGGTGAGTCAACGCGTGTTTTGGTGCGAGAAACGGCTCGCGAGTTGTTATTGGAATCGCCCCCATCGGTCGACGCAGTTGTATCCGCCTTGCATGCGGCGATTCAAGGAGAACTTTCACCGTGAGTCACATCTCAAACGTCTTCGCCCGCGAAGTTCTTGACAGCCGTGGTAAACCGACGGTTGAAGTGGAAGTTACATGCAAGAACGGAGTACGTGGCCGAGCGATCGTGCCATCGGGGGCAAGTACCGGACAAGCAGAAGCGTTGGAGTTGCGCGACAAGGACTGTGTTCGCTATGACGGTCAGGGAGTTCAGCGAGCGGTCGCTAACGTCAATCAGAAGCTGGGACCGGCGGTGATGGGAATGGATGCGGTTGATCAACAAGCGATCGACGCAATCCTCCTGCAGCAAGATGCAACGCCACAGAAGTCAGCGCTGGGTGGCAACGCACTTTTAGGAGTATCGCTGGCGACCGCGCACGCGGCTGCCGCGTCGCGGCAAGTCCCGTTGTATCGTCACATCAACCATCTGGTCCGGTCTTCCTGTTCGAACACCGATCGCGAGCCCCTGCGACCGGCAATGCCGCTGCCCATGACCAACATGATTTCCGGCGGTCTCCATGCGGGTGGAAACCTCGACTTTCAGGACGTTTTAATCACACCGGTGAGCGCGCCTGACTACGCGACATGTCTGGAATGGATCGTGCGTGTCTATCGGCGTTTGGGCGACCTGTTGACGCGAGCGGGATACGAAGGACGCTTGGTAGGTGACGAAGGCGGCTATGGCCCGCGGCTGAAAGGTAATCGCGAAGCGGTCGAGTTTGTTGCACGGGCGATTGAGGCAGCCGAGCTTCGTCCGGGGGAGGACGTCACAATTGCCCTGGATGTTGCGGCAACGCACTTCCTGCAACACGACGGAAGCTATCGTTTGATTACCGAACAAGGCACAACTCTGACCAGCGCTGCAATGATCGATCGACTCGAAGCATGGGTTGATATGTTTCCGATTACGAGTATCGAGGACGGTTTGGCCGAAGAGGATTGGGCGGGTTGGCAGGCATTAACGCAGCGACTCGGCGATCGAATTCAATTAGTCGGGGACGATCTATTCACGACTAACGAGCATCGCATCGTGAAGGGAATCGAACTTGGTGTTGGAAACAGCGTTCTGATCAAAGTCAACCAAATCGGCACGTTAACCGAAGCCCTTCGGGCGATCACCGTCGCACGCGAAGCGGGCTACTCGCTTGTTGTGTCCGCACGCAGCGGTGAGACCGAGGATACGACGATCGCTGATCTCGCCGTGGGCGTGGCTGCGGAGCAGATCAAGATCGGTTCCATCGTACGTAGCGAGCGTTTGGCAAAATACAATCAGTTGCTGCGAATCTCAGAAGATTTGTAGAGTGGGATGGCGCTCGATCCGCCCTCGCTTGATAGTTGTATTCCGGCTATCCTTGCCTGTTGTGCGGGAAACTTCGACCGTCCCTAAGGAGAAGTTGATGTCAGAGCGTCTGCTATTCGAAACCCACTCCCACACACCGCTTTGCAAGCATGCGATCGGATCGCCGAGTGAATATGCAGCGGTCGCGGAAGCTCGCGGTTTGCGTGGCTTACTCGTGACTTGTCACAATCCGATGCCCGACGGATTCTCTGCAGGCGTGCGGATGAGACCGGACCAGATCGACGAGTATGTAGATCTGGTGGCTCTGGCACGCGATGAGTGGTTAGGTCGGGTGGACGTGCGACTCGGTTTAGAGGCGGACTATTTCCCGGGATATGAAACGTGGCTCGAACGGCAACTTAGCTCGGCCGAATTTCACTATGTTCTCGGTTCCGTCCACCCTCAGATCGACGAATTCAGGCAATGTTATTGGGCGGCTGACGCGACCGAGGTGCAGAGAACCTATTTCCGGTTGCTCGCGGAGGCTGCCGAGACCGGGTTGTTTGATTGCTTGGCTCATCCAGATTTGATCAAGAATATGACCGCCGAGGATTGGCAGCCGACAAAGATCATGGACGATATCCGGCGCTCGTTGGACCGAATCGCGGCGACTGGAATGGCAATGGAGTTGAATACTTCCGGCGTTAATAAGTTGATCGCCGAAATGAACCCTTTTCCAAAAATGCTTGCTGAAATGTCCGATCGTGGTATTCCTGTTTGTATTGGAGCGGACGCACATGAGCCGGGGCGGGTCGCAGATCGTTTTGGTGACGCGCTCCGGCTGTTAGAAAGCACCGGATATCAAGCCGTCAGCTTCTTCTTGAACCGTAAACGCCAAGAGATTTCGATTGACGCGGCAGTCGCAAGCCTTGCCGAACCGGCAAGTTCTTGACGAACGATCTTACGCGTTCATCCTGAGAGTAACAGCGAAGCTAACTTGCCGACCATGCGGCAATCTCGTACTTTAAACAGGCCTGTTTCTTGTCCTCGAAAACGAATCATCGCATGTCTCCACCGGCCTTAGACGAAGCCATACCCGTCGAGCATAACGGTGACGAGGCTTTCCTTGTTGCACGCGACGGTGGTGTCTGGCGGGATATCTTTCGTCTGCCAGCGAATCTCGTCACAACGATTGGACGCGAGCCCTCGAATCGCATTATCCTTCGAGAAGAAAAGTGTAGTCGTCGCCAGTGCGAACTTTCCTACGATGACCGCTACTGGATGATTCGAGATCTGAACAGTCGAAACGGCACGCGTGTTAATGGTGAAAGAATCGTAGAACGAGTCCCAATTCATGAGGGAGATGTGATCCGAATTGGCGGACTTGAATTGATGTTCACAACGGATATTTCCAGGCCGCTCGATCAACCAGCCGGTGGTACGGGCACAGACGCGGATAGGCCGCGGAGCGGTGATACGGATGAAGACGCCGAGCCGCAAATTATCGAGCGTAAATCCTCGTCGAGATACTTGACCGAAAGCCATCTTGGGTCCGACTCTCGCGACGCCTCTGTCCGGGAAGCAATCGCAGGGCTCTATCAGTTGGTCGTTCGGATGGTTTCGGCGACGAGCTTGCGAGAGCTCTCCGAAACCGTTTTAGAACGGTTGCTTGAAACCGTTAGCGCCGATATCGGTGCCGTGTTGTTGTTTCCAGCAGATACGACCAACCATACCGATCCGAATGAATTGCGAGTTATGTCGTATCGAGCTCCGGAGGACGCTCCGTATCACAAAGTCTCGACGACTCTGTCGCGCTTGGCTTTAACCGAGCGAGAGGCGATCCTGGCGATCGATCTCGGCTCGGCGTCGACCCAGAGTGAGTTTCAGACGTTGAGCGATATGCATGCGCAGAGCGTTATTTGCGCGCCGATTCGTTGTGGTCAACAGATTCGCGGACTTTTGCATCTTTATTCGCTCGACACGACGAATTCGTTAGACGCAGAAAAACTGGAATACACGCTCGCAGTTGCGGACCAGTTTGGGATGACGCTGCCTAACCTTAGTGAAAAGGATCAGTTAACTGGAGAACTAGAGCGGGCTTGTGACGAGAATCGGTCGCTACGCCGATTGCTCGAAATCGAAAGCGACTTACTCGGAAACAGCCGCGCGATGCAATCGCTTCGAGATACGATCGCGCGTGTCGCATCGTCGGATGCGACGGCCCTTATACGCGGCGAAAGCGGCGTGGGTAAAGAGTTGGTGGCAAGGGCGATTCACTTCAATAGCAATCGCCGCGACAAGCCGTTTGTGTGTTTGAATTGCGCGGCGCTAACCGAGAGTCTTCTGGAAAGTGAGTTGTTCGGACACGAGCGTGGATCGTTCACCGGCGCGACAGACAAAAAGATCGGCAAGTTTGAACAGGCGGATCAAGGCACCTTGTTTCTGGATGAAGTTGGTGAAATGCCGCTTTCGATCCAAGCAAAGTTTCTGCGAGTCTTGGAAGGACATCCTTTCGAGCGGGTCGGCGGCAATGCCAACATAAAGGTCGATGTGCGTGTCGTCGCCGCGACGAATCGTGAATTGGAAGCGGCGGTTGACGAGGGCGGCTTTCGAAAGGATCTTTTCTTTCGGTTGCAAATCCTCGAACTTCTCGTTCCGCCGTTGCGTGAGCATCTGTCGGATGTCCCGACCCTCGCGAACCACTTCTTGGAACGATGTTGCCAGCGAATCGGACATCGGAAGATCGCCTTGTCCGAAGGGGCGATCAGGAAGTTAACACGTCATGAATGGCCCGGCAATGTTCGTGAGTTACGAAATGTCATCGAGCGCGCAGTGGTCCTGGCCGATGGCGTCGAGATCCTGGAAGCGGATATTCGGTTGATGTCGACTGCTGCGCCTCGCGCGTGGCTCGGCGAAGATCCGATGCTCCGGTACGAACCGGTTGCTATCGAAGTGATTGAAAGCGATCACATCCGACGCACCCTGAAATGGACTAACTGGAACAAACGGGAAGCGTCGCGAATTCTCGGGATCAATCGCTCGACGCTCGACCGAAAGTTGGAACGGTACGGGATCCAACAGCCGACGTCGGAGTAGTGGTCTTCGTAGATGAAACATCGGTTAGCGCGGTGGGATGCTTTGCCAGCCACGCGCGGAGCTCGATGTGTTGCGTCTGACTGAGACTAGCCAGCAGGCAATTGCTGGGTTCATCGAACTCGAGTTCTCCACCTCCTCCGAATTCACGAAAACTTGCCGGACCTAAGGCGTCGCGAGCAGCTCGTACGATCGCTGCTCCCCCGTCCGATGGTTTGGACGTTCGATAGAACTCGATCTCAAGTCGCGAATCGAGCACGTTCGGAGTCGTGATCTGTAACGTCGATTCATCGACGACTCGGCACGCTAAATCCATCGGTTCCAGGAGATCGTTCAGCGCTTTCGAAAGCGGTTGATCGGCCACCGAGAATCGGACCTCCGCGTCGGGGCTCCAGCCAACCGACCCCAACTCGCGCCAATCGATAAGAATGTGCAATTTGGACGTATGCGCGAGGCGGTCGACAATGCGTTGCAGTGGGGCAGGCCGAATGTAAGTCAACTTGATCGGAGTGGCAAGTTTCTCACTGACTCGTTCGCTGCGAGTGGCAAGCTGGAACATAGAGGGATCGTACGGACTGCGAGTCTTCAGACCTCGCGCAACGCGAAGTCGCTCGCAGAATGCGAGGATCTCGAATTGGACGGTCTCGAACTGTTCGATGACGAGTTCGTCGCGGTGAAACGTAACCGTTCCAATTCCTCCACGGCTCGACCAGGATTCTGGCGAAACGTAATTCATGATGCGATCGGCGAGCTGTTTCAGCTGATTAGGATCGTCGCTGACCAGGTCTTCGACTTTGAAAGTCACCGTCCGAATCCCGCTCTCTTCTTTCGGACGACGAGTAATGAACAGCTGGTCGCTTTCGATTCGATATTCGAGTCCGAGTGGCTCTAGGCCTTGAGTGAGTACGTCGCCAACGCTTGATTCACGAGCGGCAAGTGTGACTGGTGTCGTTGGTGAGACGCGGACCCACTTCAAAATATCGGCATCAAGTGTGATCGGTATTGTGCTGTAGTCGGAGACGAATTTGAGGAAATTGTCCAACGGTACCGCGTCGAATTGGAGCTGTGCGATGGGGTCGTGCAAGCGATCATCAAGTTCGATGACGCGAGGTCCCGTACGGCGTATTGCCGGTTCAGCTCCCGATACTTCAAGTTCGGGCTCAGGCGGCAATTCTGCATCAACCGGGGGCATGACGCTTGTCGCGTCTTTGGTTTCATCCAGCAGCACGCCAAATTCACGAAGTGTCTCTGACAGGGGACTAGGCACTTCGGTGGTCGATGCTTCATCCGTTGAAGGAGGCTTGGGACTTAAGCCAGGCGGTTCGTCGCTCGGCGGTTGCGGCTTCGCGGGCTCGTCAACGACGGCAGCCCGTTCCGTCGTCGATGCCGAATCAGGAGTTTTGATGATCGCGTCGGGTGACGTGTTAACTGTCATCTCCGGTCCAGTGTCGGAGGATGCATCGTCGAGCGTGTTTTCGTCAATCGCCGTCGTTGTCGATTCTGTATCGGTGTTGGTGTTGTCGGATGATTCCTCCGCAGCGGAAATCGGAGGATCGTTAATTGTATTCGTAGAAACAGGAAGTGGCGGATTGGGGCGTATCGCAACGGATGGCGGCTCTTCTCTGCCGCTGAAGGCGACGAATAGTAGGAGCGCGAGAAAGACTCCAACGACGGCCGCTATGCCGCTGAAGACACGGTTGCGCCATCTGACGGTCGATGCGGATGTCCAATCGGAGTTGGGGAGCAGTGCGGCGTCGACTGTCGGACGCGGCGGGGGCGATAATCCAGAGGCGATCTCGTCTTTTGGCTCATCGAATCCCTCAGATGTACCGAGCCAATCGCCAGCGTCTCCGCTCGCAATCCGCCCCTCGCCAGACGGCACTGGCGATTTGGCTTGCACCGATAGATCTTCGACGGTTTCCGTCAGATCGGGTGAAGCTCGTTTCGATGACTTGGGCGGTTTCTCCTGCCGGTCCGCGGCGTCTTCAAGCGCCGTTCTCGCTGCGACCGAGTCCACCAGCGAATCCGGTTGGTGCATCGCCGACGAGTCGAAGACGCCCGATGCTTCCGGATCGTTAGAACCTGGGTTCGCGCTGGCCACAGGTTCGACCAGCACCATGCTGCCGCACTTCGGACAGGTTAGAATCTGTCCGATTGCAGACTCGTCACGCACGCGTAGACGAGCTTGGCAAGTTGTGCAAGCAATTGAGAATGGTTCCACACCGTCTCCGAGATGTTGGTTGCCACCTGACTGACCACAATTCTACCGATTCATCTACTTGGGGCGAAATACTTCTGGCAAGGTATAGTTCCCTTCGGCAGACTTGCGGGTTGTGATCAAGATGATTTTGTTGGATGGGTTGTCGGGATCGGGGGCTACGACCCAAATGAGTTTTTGGTCCGTTTCGGACGGGTCTTTCACGGTCGTTACGGGATTCGCCTTACTAACCATCGACGTAAGGATGTCAGCCAGCTTGGCGTCTTTCATATCAAAGTCGTTGATTCTTTGATTCTTGGTAATGCCTTCCAATTGCAAGTGCGTGCCCATGATGGTGACTTTGAAAGGGAACGGTAGGCCGACGAATGTATCCTGCACCGCCCCTTCGAGTTCCTGCATCGCAATGACCATGTCGTTGCTGCCAAAGGACAGTGTCATCGGACTATTCAGTAACTCTTCGATCGATTTCGGGGTCGGCTTTGCGGTCGCGACCGATCCGGCCATCGCCGTCGAACCACCCGGAGCAAGTGCCAGCAACATTTCGCCACCGAAGGCGAGATTGTGCGCGGCAACTCCAGGTAATACGGTGTTCAACATTGCTTGGTCGCCATCAACTCCGGTTCGTGTCTGAGCTTGCAGTTCATAAACCATATCGCGCATTCGCGATTTGATGCGAGCCCAATACGGTGGTGGATTGAGAGTGATCAAGTAGTCTTCCATCTTCAAGGGTATCTCGTCGACCCTCGATCGCAGGTTCCCCGCCAAAGTCACCGGGTCGATCGTCACGTCGTTTTGGGCTCGCAGTTCAAAATAGAAAGGTTCGCCGAAATGTAGGCTGGCCATTCCGGCTTTCATGCCGGTACCAAAGAACCACTCCAGTTGATCGAGTCCCTTCTTACGTTCGCCATCAAACAGCAGTTTTCCATCTCCGCGGAAAAAATCCCACGCAAAAAGTATTGTGACATGACGTTCTGTGTCTGATGCTTGAAGTAGTCGACCGAGTTCACGTTGCATCAGCGTGGGCGCGCCAGTCGCCACGTCGCGAACTTCGGGCTCCAAGGGCCCCATCACAAAGCTTTGATTGTTCCCATCGCTAGGAATGTGGTACGCGACGCTTCCTTTTTGATAGACAGAGCTAAGATCGGCGACTGCGGCCGGGTTTCCCCATTTGGAAAGCAATGCATCCTGGCTGCTCGAACTGCGCAGCCGCACGACAGAGCAGAACTTAGGTGACTGGCCAGCATTTGGATAACCCGCAATCGTCAAATGTTCAACGTCCGCCAAGGCCACTCCTGCGGCTGCCTCCCAGGCCTTGCGAGCTGCTTCGAAATCCGGCCCCAACGCTTTCAAGACACGTTCGCCCTCCGGCTTCGCGAGCATTTCAGCTGGACGAAGAATGAGATAAATGCGTGCCCCATTGGGAACATATTTCAAGTCGATTGGCGGGCCTTGAGTCGGAGATGCCCACAACAATTTGCCGTCATCTTCCACGATTTGCCCACCGCTCTCCGTTGCTTCGACTTGCGTATTGTCATTTTCGACTCCACTAGATTCGTCGGGCACTACCGGCACGGGGGCTGGATCGACTTGGGCCACTTGCTCTTCCTCGGCAGGATCGTCGCCACCTCCCATGTTTGAAAGTACGACTCCGCCAATGATCAACAAGACCAATGCCACGCCACCCGCTGCGCCGAACATTATCAGCTGGTTTTTCTGACGGGCTTTGGCTTGAGCCTTTCGCTGCGCTGCCAGTGATGCCGAGCCACCCGCCTTCTTCGGTGCGGCAGCAACAGCCACTGACGCCGCTGGCTTGGTTGCGGGCGTGGCAACTTGCGATTGTGCGGCAACAGGCTGTTGCGCGGTGACAGGCTGTTGCGCCGTAGTGGTCGACGGCTTTTGTTGCAGCCAGGCTTCGTAGTTCTGTGAGGTAGCTGGCGAGGCGACAGGCTTGTAGTTCGCTTTTGCTGCGCCGATGAACTGGCCTAGTTGTTCGGCGACTGCGGTTGCTTGCTGATAACGAACGGCTGGGTTCTTTGCCATCATGTATGCCACGGCCTGGCCGACGGCTTGCGGTGCCCCGACCGCGTCGAGCGGTTGAATGGCTTCCGTCGCATGTCGTTGCATCTTTTCGGCCAAGCTGCCGCCAGCGAAGGGAGGTCTTGCCGCGATCAGTTCATAAAGCGAACAGCCGACGGCATACACGTCCGTCAAGTAGTCGGGTGTTTTGCCAGGCTGCATGAACTCGGGCGCTAAGTAGTCTGATTTGGCGAGTAAAGTTTCATCGGGCTGCGACAAGTTCGGAGCCATTGCCGGGACATCCGGTTCGTAGATCAATTTCACATTGCCGGTCGTTTCCAGCCACAAGTTTGCGGGGCGAACATCTCCGTGCGGTCGCCCTTGCTGGTGTAAGTGGGACAGGGCGTTTGCTGCGAGTTGCATGAGCCGAGAAGCTTCGTCGGCCGGTAGGGCCTTCGAGTTGTGAATGCATTCGCCGAGTGTTTGGCCTCGCAGGTCTTCTGTGACGAGGTACTTGTAAGATTTGAGATCAACGGCTTCGTAATAACGGACCAGATTCGGATGCGCAGTCGCCGCAACGGTTGCCTTTGCGTACGCCCACAGATTCGCATTCTGCGCGGCAGCACCGGCAAGGAACTTCAACATCACCGGATGGTTGGTCCCCGCATGAACCGCTCGGAACCAACCTGCCAAGCGTCCGCTTTCGACACGATCATAAATCTTGTAGTCGCCATAAGCGAACGGGCCTGGTCTTCCAGCCAGCAGAATCGAGGCCTGGTAGCGGCTGAGTACGTTTTGCCCAACTAGCCACTTCGTCATCGCATTGACGTCGGCAGTTGCTCCCTGTGAACTGCCATAGCTCGTTGCCAAATGCTGGCACTGCTCTCGCGTCAGCAGTTTGCTTTCCAGAACTAGTTTCCAAAAATCAGGTATCGAAAGCGACATGCGCGGGGTATCTCATAGTTTCCTTGAGGAGACTCCCGGTTTCGTCAGTAGTTCCGGAAGTCATGGCCGAACGGATACCTTCTACTTTACTCCACTCACGTCCAATCGTGCAAAGCCGGAAGGAGATGGTGTGCCACGAGATCGTAGGGCGTGTGAAATACGCCATCTTTGCCGCCGCTGGTGCGTTTCATGCAGGCGCCCGATTGGCGAAGGACCAACCGGTCCCGCCGTCGCCGGCGTGCTCTTTAGCAACGAATGGTGAGCTCGACCGGTCCTGCTGCGTGGAATTGGAGTCAGCGTCACGGCAGGGTTGGGTGCCAAGTCGGCAGATCAACATCTGGAAAAACGTCGATCCTTCTAAAAGATCAAAACGGCGAGTCGTCTGCCGATGGTGCGAGCGCTAGTTCCTTCAACGCGTCGAGGCTCGCTAGGACATCGTCCCGCGAGATTTGTTCCCAGCTATCTTGTTTATGCCGCAAGATCGCAAGTTTGAATGCATCGAATGCTTCCGCCAGATCATCCGGTAGCTCGCCGAGGTTCTCAAACGGACGGACAAATTCGATCGTCTCGCGCGAATCGTCGTCCGCGTAGATCGACGCTCCCGTTTCTGCGGTCCTGGCCTTGTTGCTGTGCTCCGAGTCGTCATCGCCGAAGTCTGGGCCTTCATGCAGCGGCGAGCTTTGCACATCGCCGGTCCTCGATGAAACCGACCGTTCAGATCCCTCGTCGAAAGCGGGTTCTACATCTTCATCGAGTTCGCTCGATATCACGTCCTCGTCCCGTGGTCGATCCGCTTCGACGGCGCCCAGGGTTTCCCAGCGTGTTCGTCGCATCTGCGATACAGACCACGAGTTTTGCACGGCACCTTCGAGCCACATCTCGGCGTCTTGCCAATCGAGTGCTGCTTGGAAGTGGCTCCAGAACAGCGAATCATATTGTTCTGCGACGCTACCGAAGCGTTCGTACACTCGTCGCAGTCTGCCTACGTGTTGCCCCGTGACGTTGCCGACACGACGGCTCCATGCCTCGTCCGAGTATTCGACGGCGGGAGCCTGGGCCTCGACCAGTGCATCTCGCCAGTCAAGAATGATGCGGCCCTTTTCCCAATTGGTCGTGCTCACCAACTGGTTCCACTGGCCAACGAATGGCTGGGAAGCGGCATCCAGTTCGGTGTCAGCGATGGCGTCTTGTCGTTCCGTGAATTGCTGGCGATCCATTTGCGAGACGTCGTCCATGTGGCGACTTCCTTTTCACTTACAGAGTTACTTCCTGGGTGCGAGAGCATCCAAAGTAACAAGTGATCCGAGCATGGAAAGGGCCATCATACGATCGTTATAACTGGCCTATTTTGCCAACGGTTTCAGGCAAAACCACTCGACCCGTCGATGGGGAAAACTTGTCGATAGTGCGATGGCCAAGGACTTCCGAAGTCTTCCTTGACTCGAAAGTCTAAGGCGAGAACTCTCAGCTGGACGGGCACCGGATGGCGCTGTCGAACCCTGCGGCCTTGTGGGCTCCATCGCAGAACGGCTTGTTCGCCGAAGCGCCGCAGCGACAAAGGGCGAAGGCTGGCTTGTCGGCAGGCAACTGGAACTCGTTCCCGGCGGCATCCACTAACTTGAACGGGCCTTCCACCAGCAGCGGACCGTTGTCACGGATGTTTACTTTTACTTCAGACATCAAAGATTCCTTTCATCTCTCACGGAGAACTTGTATTCAAGACTTGATACTTTCGTACTTTTTCTACATCGATATCGATTCCCAGACCAGGGCCTTGCGGCACGAGCATGTGTCCGTGAACAATCTCGAACGGATGCTTGATCACATCGTCCTCCAGGCCATAGTACGTACAGTCGTTAGCCAGCGAGTAATTGGGTGTCGCCGCGACCAAATGCAACATTGCCGCAGTTTTTGGTCCCAAATCGTGTGCACAGTGCATTACGCAGGGGACGCCTGCCGATGCCGCCAAATCGCCAATCAACTTGCACGGCCAAAGTCCGCCACATTGATAAGTGTCGGGCAGCAGGATCGCTGCGGCATCGAGTTCAAGGATGCGCCGGACTTGGGCCAGTGTGGTCACTGATTCGTTGAGTGCCAGCGGCGTTGAGGTGGCTTTACGAATCCGGGCCGAATCTTCGAGTAAGTCCGCTGGCATCGGTTGTTCGAAGTATTGCAAATTATAGGGTTCGAGATCCTTCGCCAGCTGCTCGGCAACCTCAGGCGAGTAACCCGTATTTGGATCGATCCTCAGTTGCAGCTCATCGCCGACGGCATCGCGGATCGCCTTCACAAAGGCCAAATCTTCGGCCGGGTCCCGACCGGCTTTCGTCTTTAGCGTCGTAAAACCCATCGACACGTAGAGCTTGGCAATCTCGGCCGCTTCGTGAGGTGGGCGAAGCCCCATGCAACAGGCCAACTCGATTCGCTCGCGGACGAGGCCGCCGAGCAATTTATACAACGGCTGACCGCAGATCTTACCGAGTATGTCCCACATTGCCATTTCCACGCCGCTCTGGATATAGCCGCCATCGAGTCCCCAATGGTCATGCATCGCTGCGATGGCCGTGGGGTCGCGACCGATGAGTTGCTCGCGCAGTAGGACGCTCTCGTTTCCAGTTAACTGATCACCGAGATAACGCTGTGGCGCCTCGCCCCACCCGATCGTTCCGTCGTCACATTTAATTTGAATGAGCAGAGCGCCTGTCTTGGAAGCGGCTCGATATCGGGATTGATAGGGCGCGATTGGGTGTTTTTGCGGGACTTCGACTAAGAAAGTCGCGATGTCGCTAATCTTCATCTGGAGGCTCCAAGCTTGGAAAACCGGGGCGTACTGCAATCATCATGATCTTAGCGACTTGCAAACAGCAACGACAGAAACAATTCTTCGCCAGTGATTTGACTTCGAAGGGAAATCGACCTATTTGTTTAATTGGAGGCAGAACACATCTTACCTCCCACAGCATTCGCTGAGGCAATCAATCAGGGCAGCAGGGCAGTGAGTACACTTGGTGATGACGCGGTTTCGGACTGCGCGCGTCCCACTCGCCGCCGACATCTTTTGGAGGTTCGACATGTCGAGCATTTCAGGGTACGGCTATTCACGCGGTAATTACTCACAGATTCTTCGCGCCAAGAACAGCAGCCGCGGCGAAGTAAGCAAAGCTGACGAAAATCGGTCGGAGAAGGCGGACAAGAGTCGATCAGAGAAATATGAGAAAATTCGATCTGAGAAGGCTGATCGAGATGAGTTGGATCAATCTGATCGCAATCGATCAGAGAAGTTTGAAGGGAGTCGATCGGAAAAGGGCGGCACTGACAATCGCGATGTCAAAGCCAATAGCAATCGAGACGCTTCACGGCGTTTTGAGAAGGAGTCATCGAAAACTGACGGCAAGTTTAAAGATATTGAACAGCGACTTGCGGGCTTTGAAAGTCGTTTGTCGGACACGAAGGAACGGGTCGACAGCAACTCGAACGCAAATGCTGCGAACCGAAGCAAGATCGAAGACCTAAAGCAGGAGTTCAAGAGTCTTGGCGAAGCCCTAAAGGGAGTCGCGTCTGATGTATCGGGTGTGGACTCGAAAGTGGATGCAAATGCTAGGCGACTTGACGATCTGAACGACAAGTTTGGCGCACTGTCCGAAAAACTGGCGAAAGCCCTCGGCGGCAGCGACAACAAAGAAGACATTGAGGCACTCACCACGCAGACTAAGGAAGTTGCCGTTCGCGTAAGTGAAGCACTCGGCACGTCCGAAGAAAACGGTCGCAAGATCGACGACCTGAGAGATAGCGTTGATAACCGCTTCGACGATGTCGATAGCAAGTTAGGCGACATTAGTTCGCAACTCGGTGATCAGGTGACGAACGTGTCCGCCGACCTCTCGACAGCCGTTACCGAGTTGAAGGAAGTCATCAAGGAAGTCAGCACGAACAGTGACTCGAAGTTGGCAGATACCGTCAAGGATCTGAAGAACGACTTCAACAAGCAATTCAACGATCTCAAGTCGCAGCACGAAACCGAGACTAACGCGTTGCTTGAGAAGTTGGATGAGGTCACGACGGCACTAAAAACACTTTCCGAGCAGTCGTCCGAGCAGATCGCGGTCTTGAAAGACAAGCTGGGCGGGCTGGGCGGTCAGCTCGGGACGGTGATCAACAAGATCGATTTGCTCGGCCAAGGCCAAGTCATGTCGCATCGATCGATTGGGCTGTTCAACGCCGCTGCTAAAGTTGGCGATGGTGCCCTCGACAAGCTGATCGGTTTGGTTGGACCAGGCAGCACCGGCAATCAACTGCGAAGTGCTCAATCGCGGTTGCATTCGCTTTCTGCTCGTTTCGGTGGAGCAGCGGCAGGCGGATTGAACTTGCTCGCATAGTTTGGATTCAGTGAGCGTGCCCCCCTCGCAACGGGCGCGTGGTACTTTGACAACGACGGGGCAGTCAGTTGTCAGGACCACGCGCTCGTTTGGTTTTTTGCGAGGGCGTTTGACGAGCGATCACTCTGCGCCGATCAATTCATCGGATTTTAGCACGAACGTCATTTGATCTGACAGGATCGCTTCATCCGGCAAATCCTTCATGCTTTGGCCGACCGTGAACGACGCAGCTTCGGATGTTGATCGCGGTGTAACAGCAATCACATGAAACTCGCTCCCAGCGGCGGTCTTCTCGTTCCCAAAGCGGACTGAGGCCGTAAAGTCACCGTTCGCATTGCGCTTCACGCGATCTTGCACCCACCACATACTGTCCGCTACGGCCCGTACCAGGATCACGGGGTCGATGTCGCCTTGCAGTCGGCCTCTCAGTTCTTGCCGACGTGCGACCAAGGATCGATTTTCAACTTGCACGAACTCCGCAGCAACCGTGGCGGGTGCTGTTACCAACTCAGCTGTCGGTTCGGCTTCGAGTTTACGCAGTACTCGGACGGGCTCCGAGGTCAGAAGGTACTTCGGCAGCTGCGTAAATACTTGCTGCTTCGTCATGATTTCGGCGGTTCTTTCATTGGGAGCCACCATAACCATCATGAGAAACGGTTTTCCCTGCGGAGTCTGTGAGTTGCCAAAGTAGGCTTTGACCGTATGTCGTCCCGGTTCTGGCGATTTTGCCAGCGGTTGTACCCACCATTCCGTGTTCTCCTGGTCCGCGGCGACCAACACCAGGGGAACTCCAGGTTGCGTCGTCTCGTAGACCACCTCCGTGACTCGCCCCACGATACTGTTCGCCTGAGGCGAGATAATCGTGGCAGCGGACTTGGTCTCCGCACGACCGATGCCCGCCGTCAGAAGAGCGACAGTGAATAACGATGCCCCACAAACTTCTAGCGTCACGATACGTCTCATTCCGAATCTCCTGTCTCCCGGTGAATGTAAAAAGCCCCACGCAATCGACGTTAGCAAAGCGGGGGAGAGTGTTGCTAGAGTCCCAGACGTGAAATGCCACGGAATGTCTTGCATCGAGGCCGGTAGTTCGAACTGGGCAAGAGGCGCCAGCTAGTCATTGCGACCAAAGAATTGTTCGCGATCCGTTACAATTCCTGCAATTCGCACTTTTTTCAGAAATTCCACCTAAGAAGCATGGTGCTGCTTCGTCTTATCCACTGAGGCCAGTTCTGGCGGACAGAAATGAGCAGTAACCAGCACAGTGTGACCGGCGACTGGATCGATGCGATCGTCCAGCAATACGAGCGTCCGCTCGTGCGCTATGCCGCTCAAATTGTCGGTGATTTAGAGCGTGGTCGCGATGTCGCCCAAGACACGTTTCTGCGTTTGTGCAAGCAGGACCGCGATCATCTCGATGGACATCTCGTCGAGTGGTTGTATACCGTCTGCCGAAACCGGGCGTTGGATGTACGACGTAAGGAGTCGCGTATGAAATCGATGACCGCCGAGCAAACGATCGTTCAGCCGAGCCGCGGGACGGATCAAGCCGACCTGTCGGAACAGCAAGATACGACCGCTCGCGTGTTGGAGTTCGTCGACCGTCTGTCCGAGAACCAGCGCGAAGTCGTGCGGCTGAAGTTTCAGCATGGATTGAGTTACAAGGAGATCGCTGCCGTGACCGAACTGTCGGTCACGAACGTCGGCTATTTGATTCATACGGCAATCAAGAAGTTGCGAGTTGAGTTGGGAGTGACAACGTAGCCGTCACGCTCTGCGAGATGAGCCAAAGTAGCCGTCACGCTCCGTCGTGACGAGCTTCACCGCTAAGGAGTCGAATTGCAATACAAGCCGGATAACAAATCAACCTTCAACGACCCAGGCTCATCACGCGGAGCGTGATGGCCACTTTGGGAGAACGCATAATGATCAACTCAGACGACCCTCGCTTAACGGCTTACGTGCTTGGTGAACTCGGCGACGCCGAGCGTGCTGTAATTGCAGAAGCGATTGCCGCTTCGCCAGAATTGCAGGTAGAGGTCGCGTCGATCGAGCAATCGATTTCGCTATTGCACGATAGCTTCCAAACGGAGACGCCGGAGTCGTTGACGGACCAGCAGCGACAAGCGATCCAGGATACGTCGGCACACTCGTCCGTCGAAGTTGCTTGGCGAACGCCTGGCGGGGGCTACTGGCGGCGACATGGGTTCGCGATTGCGGTTGGTAGTCTCACTGCTTTGGTGTTGGTGGGACTACTGCTTCCGTCCATTCAGTACTCGCGGTCGCCTCTGAGTCGTGCTGTGGCTATCGATCCTTCGGCGCAGGCAACTCCGAGTAGTTCTCCAATGAACGGAGTCCTCACGGAGCCTTTAGATGAACATATGAGCTACCGCAGCCTTCCTGCGTCGTTGCGATCTGAACTGAGCGAGCTGAATGATCGTGCAGTCACTGGTGACGTCGAGCGATGGGATGAAGCTACACCCCACAACGAAATCCAGATGAACCAGATCACGCTAGATCCATTGGGACGGAACGAAGGACTCCACCACCCGGACGTTGCCGAAATGGAGGTCGCCGAACTCGATATCAAAGGCTTCGACGTTGGGTTCGGATTTGACGAGCGACCAGGGCGAGTTCTAAGTTCTGCAACCGTCGCGGGTGCCCAAGGAAGTGCCTCGTCCTCGCCAGTGGATGCCATTCAACAGGCGGCCCCAATCGACGGCGTGCCGGCAATTCAACTCGCTGACCCAACTCAAGCAGAACGCTTGCGTGAAAGTATCGAACAAGGACGGCTGACCGGTGGCAAGGGGCTACGGGCCGATATGTCGTCAGTCCGTGTCGATCCACAAAGTCGTGAGGGTCGGGTTTCGCCACCCAATCCAGAGCCGAGAACGACGCCCGAAAGACTGCGAGGAGTTATTGGTGACGTGAGCGCAGAGCAAGAACTCTCACCTGACTTACTCATTACGGAGGTAGATGCAATTCACAATAGGAGGTCGGAGGATCTTGCAGCGGGGCCTGCAACCACGAGGGTTGCCGAAAGCGAACTGACGGAGAGCTCCGTCATCAACGGCCGTGCAAAAGACGCAATTCCTGAAACCAATATCCGGCGGCGGGAACTGGCGGTAACGCGTGAAGCGATGGAACGCCGCGAGCAGATTTCGCAACAAGGCCTCGTCACGGACTCGCATGAACTTGGCGAGTTACACGCCGTTGCCCCGCAGCAAACATGGCGGCGCGCTCAAGCAACGCCCAACGCTTCCCGGCTGATCATCGGCGACAAAGATGAACTCCTGATGGAAGGTATGCAGGCCAATGTGATGGTGGACGGATTTCGAGCGCGGGTGCTGTTGGACCTGTATTACTTCAACAACCGTGGTCGGCAGCTGGAAGGCAATTTCAAGTTGCGGCTGCCGGATGATGCGTCGTTGTATTACTTCGCGTTTGGCGAATCGGCTTACGAGTACCGCCCGCAAGTCGATCAGTTGGCGAGCAAAGGGTTTCTGAACGGCGAGTTGGTTCGCGCCGCCGGTTTGAGCCCTAAGGGCATTCTCGAAGCTCGTGAAGGTAGCTGGAGTAAGGTGAAGGAAGCCCGCATTGTGCCACGCGAGAAGGCGGCTCATGCCTACAGCGAAACGGTGCGCCGCCGCGTCGACCCGGCGCTGGTCGAATGGTCGGGCGCGGGCATGTTCAACGCTCGCGTCTTCCCGCTGATGCCCAACAAGCTGCATCGCATCGTCGTTGGCTACGACGTCAACCTGCAACAAGTCGGCGACGACCTCGTCTATCGCCTCGACATGCCCGCGGACGCCGGGCAGTGTACGGTCGACTTGAACGTCTCGGCGCTGCCGGGTACGACCGCCGACATTCAACCGACGACGCGGCCATTCGTTTCCAGCGGGCGAGCGTATTACCACTTTGATCAAGTCAACGACAATTCGATCACGGTGCGGTTCGCCGGAACCGGACCCGTACTGCTCAAGGGCAAAGACCCGCAAGCGGGCGATTTCTTCGCGGCCCGCGTGACGCCCAAGCTGGACGCCGGCCAGACGCAATCGGGCGCTGAACGGGCGACGTTCATGGTCGATACCTCGCTCAGCTCGCGGCCCGACAAGTTCAACGTCTGGCTGAATCTCATGGAGGCGACACTGACAAAGAACCGTGACACGTTGAAGTCGTTCTCCGTGTTGTTCTTCAACATCGATTCGCATTGGTGGAAGGAAGCCGAAGTCGACAACACGCCCGAGAACGTCGACTCGCTGATGAAGTATTGCTATTCGTTGTCGCTCGAGGGCGCCACCGATCTGCGACAGGCGCTACGCGAGGCGAGTTCGCCGTCGTGGGCCGCGAAGAGCGAAGACAAGGCCGCGCCTCGCGATCTGTTCCTGCTCAGCGACGGGGCCGTCACGTGGGGCGAGATGAACGTGCATCAACTGCGCAGCAGTATCGCCGCCGAGCAGACGCTGTTCGCCTACACGACCGGGATGACCGGCACTTCTACTGCGACGCTCGAACATCTCGCCCGCGAGACCGGCGGCGCGGTGTTTTCGATCGTGAACGAAGACGAAATCACGGCGGCAGCTACGGCACATCGCAGCCGCCCGTGGAACCTGCTCGATGTCACGATGGCTGGAGGATCGGATTTGTTGGTCGCGGGACGACCGCGTCACATCTATCCCGGCCAGTCGCTGTTGATCGTTGGACGCGGCGAGCCGGATGCGAAAGCGATGCTCAAAGTTTCACGCGGTGACGAGGTGACGCAGTTGTCCGTGGCCTTCGAACGCATTGTCGAATCGGAGCTTGCCGCACGGGCTTATGGCCAGCTTGCCGTCGGTCAGTTGGAGGACCTGGGCAGTTCGCTCGAAGACGTCTCGGTCGCCTACGCTCGGCACTTCCGCGTGACAGGACAAACCTGTTCGCTGTTGATGCTGGACAGCGAAGCTGACTATCAACGATTTAACATCAAACCCGAGGATGATCTGTTTGTCGTACGCAGCACTCCGCCTGCGGATTTGATCACGAAAAAGCTCGACGAACTTGCAGGGAAGCTTTCCGATGCCAAGGCGGGCGTCGTCGAGTGGCTCGACAAACTGCAAAACACCGCGGGCTTCCAGTTTCAATTACCCACTGCTTTGCGATTGGTGATCGAACGCTTGCCGCAAGAAGCTTTCGATGTCGCACCGCCGCGATTGGTCTGCAAGTCGCATGTGTCTGGCGAGTTGCCCAAAGAGTTCCTTCGGCAGCTGGACAGCGGCAAGCTGGATTACGACACGATTACGGCGCGAGCCAAGCTGAACTACGATGCGTACGGTGCCGCTGATGGACTCCGCACGTTGAGCAGCTTGATTGAGCAGAATCCCGGCGATCCCGTGCTGACCCGCGATGTGGCTTATTCGGCCATCGAATGGGGGCTGGGTGGACAGGTGTTCCCGCTGCTCGAACGAGTCGCCTCGATGCGGCCCTACGAACCGCAATCGTACATCGCGATGGCGCAGTGCCTCGCCGACATCGATCGTGCCGATTTGGCGATGGTCTACTACGAGGTGACGTTAAACGCCCGTTGGCACGACCGTTACAAGGACATCCGCGACATCGCGGGCGTCGAGTACTTGCGGCTGTTGCGGCGGATCGACCGCGGCGAGTTGTCGAGCCACGCCCCCGAGTATGCCAAGGCGCGGCTGGAGTCGCTGGTCAAGCAGACGCAGATCAACGAAGCTGATCTTGTCATCACGATGATGTGGAACACCAATCGCACGGACGTCGACTTGCACGTCTTGGAGCCGACTGGAGAAGAGTGTTTTTATAGCCACCCGACGACCCGCATTGGCGGGCACGTCACGCGCGACGTGACAGAAGGCCTGGGCCCCGAGATGTACACGTTGCCCAAAGCCAAAACTGGCAGTTATAAGATCATGGCGAATTACTTCGGCAACGACGCCAACCGCACGCAGGTTCGGAGCAAGGTCTATGTGACCGTCTATCGCGACTTTGGTGACAAGTACGAAAAAGTCGAGAAGAAGACCATCGTGCTGAGCGACCAGAAGGAAAAGCGTGAGTTGACGACGATCACGATCAAGTAGGTTGCGACGTTCTTGTTATGGTGTGATTGAATATCCAATGCCGGGCAAGGAATGTCCCAGGACGAACGGAAGAGGAATGTACTTAGACATTGGACATTCCTTGTTCGGCATTCTGCGGTTCCGTTCTCGGCGTCAGTTCTTCTTTTGCACCAAATATCGCCGCTGCCCACAACCGTAGGTCGAGCATGTGCCGTAATACTCCCAGCAATCTTTGTGGTGCGGTGTCTTGCACGTGCGGCAAAAAACGGCGTCCAGCTTTACTGCTTCACCACAAATCTGGCAAATTGCGTCTTTGAGGCTGAGCTTCGCTTCTGGCTGGGCTTCGACAAACTGGATTCCCTCCGCGGAAGCTTGCGAGGCTTGGTCGAACAGGTCGACCGACAACAACACGAATGATTCCAATTCGTCAAAGTCACGAATTAGGCCCTGCTTCTTGATCAGCAACTGGCCGCCGCCGACGGAAATGTAGATGTCATAGTTGCCGCAAAGGGCTCGCAGGCGGTCAATCGTCCGCTGGACGTCGATCGCTAGAAAGTCACGAAGTTGGTGGGCGTCGACACCGTGAATGACATAGTCCGCATCGAATTGCGGCGAGCCGATTTCGATGTCGGCCATACCGATGAACTTCGCCAGTCGTGACAGAATGCCCTCGGGGTAGACCTCGCAACGAAAGTGGCTGTCGGGCCAACTGATTCGGAATTGTGTGTAGTAAGTCTTGTGTTTGCCGCCCGTCGAATAGATGTCCAACAAAGCGTACGCGTTGCGATAAACGAAGTTAATGCTTGGCCGCTCCCGCAACCCGACGATATTGCATCGTCCTTGGAACCTTTGCGCGATTCGTTGGTAAGTTCGCTTCAGATCATTCTGTGAACGTACTTGCGAGACCACCACGACCACGATCACGGTCAGAACTAGGAGCACGAAGAAGGCAAAGCCCGCACCGTCTTTCACGAGGAGATGCCTTTCGTGTCGTCTTTCAGGTGCTGCTCGCCCTCGCCTTTTGAGTGCGGCAAATTCCGAGGAGCCGGTTGTGGTCGACGAAAGTTCTTTTCCTGACAACCGTAAACTGAGCAGGACCCAGCGTATTGCCAGCAATCGCTGTGGTGCGGCGTCTTGCAGCGTTGGCAATACACCATCTCGTGCCCGGCGATCTCCTCGCCGCAGACTTTGCAGATCACATGCTCCAACGTCGTGGCTTGGTCGCTCTCGATGAACTCAATGCCGACAGCTCGCGTGATCATCACTTGATCGTATAAAGCGAGACCCTGCTCGATAAAAAACTTCAACATCGCGAACGATCGCAGCAACTTGGGGGTGTGGATTGTGAGATAGCCGTCGGCGATCGAGAGATAGAGATCATCGTCCCGCACGAGTTCCACAAGCTCGATGATTTGCCAGCGGACACCATCGCTCAGCAACCGGTGTGTTTCGCCTTCGCTTATTCCAAACACCTTCACGCGCGCATTGAACTCGGCGTTTGTGGTCTCAATTTGCTTCAACATGCGAGCACTCACCGGAGGAGTCTGCACACCATGAGAAAATATCTCGGCCGCGAAACGAGGATCTGGCCATTTGATTCTGAATTGTGTGCAACGAATCGGATGCGGAACCCGCAAAGTTGCCTCGGTTAACGTGGCGAAAGTGTCACCGTAGCGAATCCGTACAACAGGCTGTGAAAACCATCCGCCCGGTACGAATCGCCCCGAGAATTGTCGAGCCACTTGTAGATAGCTGTTGCGCCGTTTACCTCCCGCGCTCTCACCGGCCGCGGCACGTATGGAAAACGTGGCGAAGGCAAGCAGTGCAAAGAAGAGCAGGAGGCATTCCATGGGGGAGAAGTTGGGGCCAGTAGTCAGGAGAGAGAAACCGGATCCTGAATTCTGGCTACTGCCATCATTCGTCTCCAATGTAAATCACATCGTCGTCATTTGGCGGCGGACGACGCGACGGCATACGGCGAACTGGCTTGGGTAGAACTGGCGTTGGAGTTTCTTCTCCGATGTAAAAGACATCTTGTCCAGGTTGTGGTTCGACTACCGGCGTGCGGGACGTGCCCCTTCGCTGATAACGTATGACATTCGAGCCGACCGGCGCGTTCTTGTTGCGCAGCGGGCGTGGGTCGACGGGCAGTTCGATCGTACATTCGTCTTCAAACCAGTTTTTCGCCGAATAGTTGGCGGCACTGTCGAGGTTCATATAAGCCAGTCGTGCCACGTCCCAAAGTCGTTCGCACACGACATCAAGTCCGAGGTCTTGTGCCCACGGCAGGCCAATGTCCTTGACATTGATAAAGCCGCTGAACGAGACGTTCGGGTGGAGAATCGGAGTTGTCCATCGAATGTCAGGCGAACGCTGTGGGTAAGAATAGGGCAACCGAATCTCGACCTTGTGGAGTTCGACGGTATCTATCTCGGCGTTGGCAGAAGTGTCACGCGTGATCCCTTTGCCTCGAAATAGGATCATATATCGGTCGGGCGTCTCACCGCTTGCTTCAAAGTCAAAGATTGTACTGGACTTCTTCAATGCGCGGAGCGCTTCTAGTTCGGCGATCAGTCGTTGTTCACGATCGTCAGGCACGGCGTCACTTCCTCTTCGATAGACAGGCGTTCAAAAGCTATTCGCTCAGCCTGCGGTTTCCTCGGACTCGGATTCTGCGTCGGTTTCACGTTTCGGGATGACGAAAGCCGCAATGCTGATCGCCACGACCACCGTCACGGCAATTCCGGCGATCAATCTCCAATCCCATTTTGTTCCGACTGCGGCGTCGGTGTCCAATGGAGTGGACTCAACCGGTGTCTCGAGTGCGGCGAGCCGCGATTCCAAATTAGCAAGCTGCTCCTGATCGGAACGTGCTTTTGCCTTCAGAATTGCAATTTCCTTGTCCAGCAAACGCTCTCGGCCCTTGGCGTCGTCGAGTTGCGACTTCAAATCGACTACGTTCGCATCGAGTTCCCGTTCGAGAGCCTCGTGAGCTCGTAAGCCTTCTCGCAATTCCTTCGTCTCACTCGTTTTGTCCGATAGCGAACGCAGCATGTGTTCGGGCGTTCCATCCCATTGGGCGACGACCCGATCGAGGACTTCGAGTTTCGCGTCAATCTCTGATTCGCGTCGGTTGACTTCGCCCAAGCGTTCAATGCTGGCTGCCAACGCCGTGAATTCGTTTGACAGTTGCGATTTCTCCTCATGCGCCTCGGGGCTGAGCATACGCATTGCTATCAGCATTAGAAAACAGAATTGCATGGTTAACATGCCGATCACCGCCACGGTCTGCCAAGGCGGTTGTCCGGCAACATTGACGACGGGCGCAGAACCAGAAGACACTCCGCGAAACCTCGGATCGCCTGACATGGCAACCTTCCCTCCCAAGTACGTTACGTATTCATCCAATTCCTGTTTTCGAAAGCGCGACGTGATCAGATAGAATCCATCCGTCCGCCGCACGCGTTGTTCAACATTTCCTGTCCACTGAAAAAAGCCTCGATCCTGGCGACAGGGATCGATGACTAACGCGACGTCCAGCTTCTTGTTGAAGAAATTATCGCAAATGAACACGTCCATCCCGGACAGGAACACGCCCCAGTCGGGGTGCGTGTGATACCAACCGACCATCTGCACGTCGTCGGGAAACTCATCACGCTCGCGAGTAATTTGCTCCCACGTGGCGTGAGTGAACTTGAAACTTCCCTTTGTGCTTTCGTAGTGCTTCGCCCGCAAGCTGTCAGTCACCAACACAAACGGGCGTCCTGCATCGTCGACGTATTGTCCGCCGAGCATCACGCCACCCAATTCCACGTCCGTATTGTCCAACGCATGAGCTTCCATGTCCTGCATGGCATCGAGATCAACGAAGACTGGCAATTCTTGTGGGCTGGGAGCATAGACCGGCGCGACCGCGTAATGTTTGTTCCCATCGGGACGCAGTCGGACCTCGGGCTCTGCTTCTTCGAGTTCGCCAAATTGGATTTCGAGGTCGTTGCTCATCTGTCTTTGGCCAGCAGCACGAGTTTTTCACCGGCTGTCGTCTGAACACGAACGATTTCATACGGCGGAATGCCAAGCTCTGCCAGCTTTTCGTGTACTAGCTCGGAGTCGGCTGCGATCGAATGTTGGAGCGACGGTTTAGCAGTATGCCCACACTTGGGACAAGTTGCGTGTTGCATACCGACAAGTTGCTGTGGCTTCATAATGCGTTGTTCGGTCCGGCAATCTGCGCAAGATACCGAAACGACCAAATCACGATCCAGCTCCAATTGCATTGGACCTTCCAAATTGCATTGCGCGGCGAGCGCTGCAAACAAGTCGTTGGCCGTATTTATATGGGCGGATAGAGCCAATTCGACCGCTTCTGGATAGGTTTCGTGGCTGAGGCAGTCTTCTCGCCGTTGAAACGCCGTTTTGTAAAACTGGTTCGTGATCCCATTGAAAACGCAAGCGACACCGGATTCTACTGGCAGGCCGTGAATCAGCTTGAGGGCTTCCTGAACCTGCATTCCGGCAATGATCGACGAGATCGTCGGCGCGGTGGGCACCTTCCCAGACAGCATGTCTTCACGCCGCAGCAGTGGGCAACTGTAGCGGAGATTGATCAAGCGATAATCGTTTTCGGTCATCGCGCATTCGTAGCACGCGCTGTCGGGCGGTGCAAAGACCTTCACAACTCCGTTGATCTCTTGGATTCCGCCGTCGATCCACGGCGTGTTCACCTTCCAGCACTGACGATTTACCCACAAACGCGCCTCGCGATTGTCCAGGCATCCGATCACGACATCAACATCGCGGAATAAACCGAGCCCGACATCCGTCATGATATTCGCCAGCATCGGCACGACCGTAGTATCGGGATTGATGTCGCGGACGGCATCCGCAGCGGCGTCAGCCTTCGGGCGGCCACAATCTTTGTGGCGAAAGAGGACGGAGCGCGTCAGGTTAGACTCTTCGATTTCGTCAAAATCGGCGACGTAGACAAGCCCCACACCCAGCAACGCGAGATTCTTGAGGACTTCGTTACCAAGCGCTCCGGCACCCACGACGAGAATCTTGGACTGAGCCAACTTATCCTGGTCCCACCAAGCGATGAGACGCAAGCGTGAGTAGCGGTCATCGTCGTCAATGAATAGCTGTTCGTCTGGCATAGAGGGATTAGGGATTAGAGGGTGGAAGACTCTTTAGCGGGGCTTCTAGTTTTGTCCGTAATGATCGTTTTAGTGCGCCGAGCATTCGTGTGATTTGGCCCGACTCGGGCAACAATCGCTGTGTGCCGGAGGCGGAGTCGTACTTTAATCTTTCACCAATCAGGATGTGCGTTTCCAGCACCGCCACCGATCCCAATGCGATCCCAACGAATCGGTGAAACTCGCGAGTTGTCCCGCGGCCACGCCCTTCCGCAATGTTGGCGGCAACCGACACTGCTGGACGCTGAGTGTGGCTTACTAAGCCATACCGTTCCGATTGCGGATAGGTTGCTGTTATGGAATACACTTCCAAGACGAAATCCATCGCTCGTTGCCAAACAGCAAGTTCTCGATATCCCGGCATGACACCTCCAATCCCTAATCCCTAATCCCTAATCCCTAATCCCTAATCCCTCGCCCACGCAAATGAAGCCACAGTCGACAACCTCTTCGTGCCGCCACTGAAAGAACCCAAACTCTTGTCGATGCGGATCGACGACTAACGCGACCTGCCATGGCTCGCTGAAAAAGTGACGATGTATGAATAGGTCGTATGCTGAAAGGAAGATGCCAAAGTTGGGATGTGTGTGGTGCCATCCGAGCACTACTTCATCTGGGAACTGTTCGTCGACGTCACGTGTTAGTCGAGCCCACGTTTCGTGAGTGAAGGTTAGCGACGCTGCACGAGATCGTGCGTCGAAGGCTGGCAAAAAGTGCCGAATCTCGATGTACTCACTCCCATCGACGTGTAGGCCTCCGAGCAGAAAACCTCCGATCTCCTGTGACGGATCGCGTTCAGAGTAGTCGAGGATTTGTTCGAGTGTGGCTTCTCGGATATAGATCGGTAAGGCGTCGTCATGAATCGTGCCAATGACACTGCAGTCCGGGGAGCCGCTGAGTACAGGAAGTGTTTTTGGTAGCGGTTCGATCATGAGGGAGCAGGGTTGGAGAGTGGAACGCTACGAACTTATCGGAGAACGGTATCTGCCTCTCGCCGGTTTGCGTCTATTCGATGAACAGGATGTCTTCGTTGTTCGATTCGACGACTTCGGCTTCCACAACCTCTTCGCCATCGATAAAGAGCACATCGGGTATTTCTGACTCCTTTCTAGGAGCAGCCGTTATTGGTGGTTTGGCCGCGTCTTGTTTGGTTAGAGCAACTCCCGCAACACGATCTCGTAAGGGACGATCGTCTACCGGAAACGGAATCTTCCGCTGCGTCTTTGCCCACAGCGCCGCTTCCCGGTTGTACGGACTTTCAACGTCGAAATTCTTGTATCGAATCATGTCCCACAACATGACGCAGAGTTCGTCCAAATTCAGGCTCGGAACCCAGTGCGTACCATATCCGCCGAGACAAACAACACCGCTCCCAGAGATGTTTGGATGAAAGATCGGGGTCTTCCACGCCAAGTCGGGCATCATTCGGGGGTAGGCAGCTCCCAAATGAATGTGAACGACGTGCTGCTCGCGAATCAGAATGTCAACTGAACTATCAGGGCGCCACAGGCCCTTACCACGAAACGTGATGGCGTACGACTCTGGCGGTGCATCGTGGGTGGAGGTCGCGACTTCAAAATCGATGATTGAACTGTCTTCGCGCAGCTTTTCCAAAGCTTTGAAGTCGGTTCGAAGTCGCCGGATACGAGGTGATTCGCGCATGAGAAGTGGAGACCAGAGTTAGAGCCAGAATCGAGCACCCGCGACGATCTCAGGGTAGACGATCAAATGGTCGCCATCGCTGACGATTGCTTCGATTAGCGTTTGGTCTTCGCGCAGCCGCTTGCCGCCTTCCTTGTGATCGAGGCTGTAGCTCATCGGCTGGCCGTCCGGCCCCATCACCGGCAGGTTCATCTTAGTGATGATATTCGGCAGAATTCGCTTCACGGTCACCGTATCCGCGATCACAGCTTCGACTGACTTGGCCCCCGTTTGGTCCAAGAATGTTACTCGCGTTCCTTTGCGCTCTGGGCCGGGTTGCTCTGAGTTGGGATTCTGATCAGCCATCGTAGGACTCCACCTCAAGGATAAGACTAGATGCCGAACCGCACTGAAACGCTGGTTGACAACACTCACCAAAAAGGTGGATGTTTCAGGTGTCCGGATTTCTGATGGGTATTCGTTCTGCCGAGAGATATCTTAGCCGAGCTCGTTTGAGATTCCAAGTTGCGCCGACGTGCAGGGCATATCTTGGCGCAGGGGAGAAGCGTAGGGACGGCTTAATGCTCCGCAGCTCGCGAAAAAACGAATTCGGACGCGGACAACTTTCCGCAAAGATTACCGTTTCAACCTCCCATTCAGACGTGATCGGAAGCTGCCCTGCTCTTGCTGGGACTAAAATATGGAGCTTGGTTTTCTAATTTCTCCCAAATACGCATTTCTTGGCTATCATCCTCGGCGTTCGGCCGAGGGATGACGACTCCGTGCAACTGAGCACGTAGGTCGTCCCATCGCTGCCGAAGAACAGTCCAATTGTGTTCATCGTACGTGCCCTTAAAGACGATGGCGATGACTTCGATGTGTGGACACTCATTCGCTGACACGCCTGACTTAGCGGCTTCGTCCAGAAGTTTGCACCAGTGGCTGTTCACGCGATCGACCCGACCGATCTGTTGTTCCACGATTCCGGGGTTCCATTCCGGATGAAGCAGCACGACGGTTCTGCACGCTTTGTGCAAGTTGAGCCCTTCTCGGCCCACCAAGGATTGGGCGACAAGTACCATCGGGAAGCAGCCGGCCCGGTTGAACGCCTGTTGGATCAGCCGCCGCGAGGAAGGCTCGGTCTGCCCATACATGAATCTCGCGAATCCGCCTTGATTTCGTGCATACTCTTCCTTGATACGCTTTAAGAGATTCTCCCAAAATCTTGCCGCCTCAGTCTCGTCGATCTTCCCGTCTGCATCCTCATCCGCATCGGGGTCATCGCGGTCCGCCGCCGAATCAATGAGTTCGCGAAACGCCAAGGCCAGATCGCGCGGCGGAACATCATCCAGCCAATCCAATGATTTCCGGCTGGCGCCTCCCGAAAGTTCAATAAGCGTGCGTGCGACCAAAGCGAGATCATCATTGTCGGCGATTGTGACGCTTCGGCTAAGCGCGCTGTGTGCGGCGTGGTATTGGCTATCCGGCTTAACGCCAATCTCGTCTAAACCTTTCTCCAAACGCTCAATCAACGATTCCCGAAACCCTTCGCGAGCTTGTTCCAGGCGTTTGTACTGCTCATCGAGATTGCGGTCCAACTCGGTTTCGTCAAGATCCGGAAGTTTGAGTTCGTTTCTCAGTTGCTCCCACGCCTTGCGAACGGCTGGCCCCTCACTTTCGTGAACCTTTCTCTGCGGCCAAGGCTCGCCGCGATAAACCCGTCGCAGCATTTCGCGGGCGTTGAGCAGATTGGTCAGTGCCCGCATCGGCTCGGTGAAGCGGCCGAACACAAGCACTTTCTCACCCTTCTCGCCCTTTGAAGTGTGTTTCTCGATCGTACGAACTGCTTCGGTCAGCACCGGGTGGTCGAACAGCGCGTTGCCCTTGTTCCCAAGACCTTGCTTGACAATGCTGGCCCACCATTCAGCTCTCTGTCGTCGCTTGTTGTCCGGTCTATGTTCGGCCGAACCTTTGGGATTCCCAGGTTTAGCGTCTCGATTTCGTTGATCTTCACACGCCTCTTGTTTCGCGTCGGCCTGGGCGTCCCGTCTCGACTCGTCAAGGAACGTCGCAATCCCGTGACCGTTGCCCAACGTAAGCCGCAGTCGCTGCGTCGCCGCATCATCATCGGCTTGTCTGGTGACGAGCGATAATGCTTCGGCACCACAGACTGCCTGCTTCCACTCAGGAGAAAGTGTGGCTGTGTCAACCATCGCCTCTGACTCGCGACGATAATGTGCAATCGGACCAGCGATTTGATGGAACTTCTGCACATGCTCGTCCTCTCGCTTGTCTCGACGAAGCACATAGGGTTGTAGAGCATTCTGAAACAAAGACGCCGCACTGCAGAATTCCTCCCGAGCCTGCTCGCTTTCTCGCCAGCGTTGGCGAAGTTTGCGGACCGCCTCGGCATACTTGTCAATGGTTGTTTTCAGCGAGTCGCGCCTGATTTGCTCCAATCCGATACGTTGCAGCGGATCGCTCCACTGTGATACGTCCAATTCAACCGGGGTTGCCGTCATGCAAATCCTTCTCGCATGCGCGTCCCTAGTGCAGAGGACGGTTTCCAAGAGCCTTGAAAGGCCCGAATCCGTACCGCGGGATTTGTGCGCCTCGTCAATGACCACCAGGTCGAACACACCCAGGCCCAGGCCCACCGTCTTCTCAAGCCACGCTCTCAATTCCGTTCCCTGTCCATAATCACCGTCGAGTGTGCCCGTCCAGTTAAAGTTGTCCGCGAGATGGTTCAGAAAACTGTGGCCGGGGTGATTTCCAGCTAGGGGCACAGCTTCGACTATGCTCTTCGCAGCATTCTTGACCCAGGGATCTTTGAGAACTTCATTGTCCTTGTAAAAGCGAGGGGCTCGTGCCTGCCGCATTCTCCATTGAGCATACACTTCTGGAAGCAGTGCCCTGCGCCAATTATCCGATTTCATGCCGATTCGCCAGTTCGCGAATCTGTGAGACACGACGATTACCTTTTCATTAAACCACGGCTTGTGGTGCTCGGGCTGTTCGGGCGCCCATGCCTCCAAATATGACCAATAGCTTCGTAGGATTGCCGGAGCGTCGGGTAATTCAACCCCTCGGACTGCATTGTGCCACTGGAAACCGTCTCGGAGTTCTTCGTGCCACTGGAATCCGAGCCCGGGAGGAACCACAACCGCAACCCTTCCACCAGCCTCCACAACCGCGGCGATTGCGGCGACCACAATGCGAGTCTTACCCATGCCGACCTCATCGGCGATGATCACTCCGTTCTCAGGGATTCGCTTCGCGACCGCGCGCACACTGGCGCGCTGTCCTGCGTTAAGCCATGCAGGTTTCTCGTTGTGAGTTTCGCACCCGTTTCCCTGGCTGCGCAGGATCTCGGCCACCTTCTTCCAGCCCTCGAAACTACTGGCCATGATTCACACCTCCAATGGCAGCCATGTCTGCAACACCCCAGGCATCTTCAACTCGGGACAAGGCATCTTCGTAGCGTTTGCCTTCGGCTGAATCCGCTGTTTCCGCGAAAGTCGGCCTGAACGGCGCATGACGAAGCGGGCTGAGCGGATTCAGTTTCAATTCCTTGAACTCGTTCAATGCGTGACTGTCGGCTGCTTGGATCAAGGTCTGTTCGAACCGATGACACCAAGCCGTCCAATCCGACTTGCTAACTCCAGTCTGCTGGGCAGCGATTTTCTCGATGAGTTCCATCATCGTTCTGATTGGGTACCGGGCGCCAACAGTGCTTGTTGGGGTAGCGATTGTGTCCATGCCGGCAGAGAGCATCTCCCCGTCTTGCACATATTCGTCGTCCACATCGTCGGGCACCATCGGGAAATTCTCTAGCTGCCGCCAAGCGTCATCTACTTCTATGGGCTGTAGCGGGGTACCGGAGATTCGCCCAGATTCGTCGAGCACCGGTACGGGTGCGCAGTTCTTTTGAGAGTCCTCCGTCTGCCAACAGACCACAACTTGATTGGGACACTTTCCAGGCCAGATGTAGTTCCCGTTTGGATCTCGATCACATTCTTTCCCCACTCCGTCAAGCACCGCGATACTGCTCTTGGCATCCTCTGGCGCTGACAGCACGCCGGTCTCGTTGGTTCCACGCCAGAACAAGTACGATACCGGAGGGGCCACGCAGACAACCTTACGTTGCTCGAACGGCGGCCCCGGCTCGGGCTTGTGTTCGACTGTCAAGATATCGGCGTCATCCCAGCGCACGGGAAGAATGTTCGGGATTACGCGATCAGAAGGTAAGTTTCTGGCAGGCCTCCAGTACAAGTCATTCGTGCCGAAGATGACCCCGGCTTCAAGGTTGCCCGCGTGCCGCGAGCTTGCGTTGAGGAAGCCGGGCTCCGTCAGATTGCCGGAACCAATATAAAGCCAGGGACTCGTGCAATTATTGGACTGTTTCTCGTTGCCACTCAGAATGAACTTGGCGTGAAGATCGCGAGCGGTTCCTTCGCCGAAGATGTCTTCATGCTTGTAAGCTTTGCGGACCGTCCAGCCCTTATCTGCAAATGCAGGAAGTGCGTTTGCCACCGCTTGCCAATTGCGATCGTTAACGAACACATCAATTCCCGGATTCTGCGTTAGAACGCTTTCATCTTGCAGCTTCCCCACTATCCTCGTGAGTACGGAAGGGATGCTCTCGCCATCCGTCGGCGTCTGGAAGAAGCCTGAACCCATTGCGACGTAATTCCGCCTGACGCCAATCTGCATCGCTTTCAATTTCGCGGGAAGCTGCTCCAGCAAAGACTTCTTCCGGTTGTGGAAGAAGCGGGACGGCGTGTTATTGGCACTACGAACTGAGGCAGCGAGTTGCTCGAACCGTTTGTAGGCATCGCTAGTTGTGGTATCCAACCTTTGCGCGGGAGTAGCCGAAAGGATATCAGTGTCAAAATGCTCGCGCAGCCAGCGGAGCATGCTCCATGCGGCGTTGATGTCGGTGCGAACGGCTCGCACTTCGTCCGAATTCACGCCAAGGTCCTGTCGTCCCAACTCCACGCGCCACGCCAAATCGAGGCTTTCCTCCATCGTGCTCCGCGTCCAATTGCCCGTGGATACGATGAGTCGAATCTTCCACTGTTCCGCATCGTCCTTGGCGCGAAATCCGAGGAGAGCCACTTTGGCGTGTAGCAATCTGAAGGGCCGTTTATCGACATTCTTGATGCGAAGGTGCGCAAAGCCTGGCGCATCGACCGGCGAAATCCAGGGGTTCGTTGGATCGAGCATCCCCGCAAGCCAGACTTTTCCCTCGTTGGCCCGTTGAGCCGAAGTTTGTCGGGTGAACCGCTCCAGGGCATCATTCAGGAATGCGGCATCCGCGGAGTAACCGCACACCCAGCCGAAGAAGCCGTAGCAATCATCCGGGGCCTCAAAGTGTTGAGCCAGCGATGGCGGCTTGGGCAATCGTCGCTTTCTGCTCATTGTTCGGCCTTCAGGGTTTCCAGGTAATCCGATAGCGAACCATCCAAGTCCATCGCCAGCAACTGCATGTTCCAGATTCGCGGTGAGAACGAGCCGAAAGTGCCTGCCTCGTGCGTGTGAGCTTCCGCCGACTCCTCCTCTTCTTCCGTTGAGTTCACTTCCAACCCACTACCCGCCCGTCCACGGAAAGCAGAGCCCGGAATCACAGCGCCGTCAACGAGTTTCAGAACACGACCGTCGCGTTCCACCAAGTTCTCGATGACGTGACCCGTCTCAAGACATTCGCGGCAGAATCGGGATGCATCGTTGGCCGGCGAGGGATCATAGCTGCGGTCGATGAATGCCTGCGCCAGACGTCCAAGATCGTCGATCCACGGCTTCAGATTATCTGGAAGCGCCTGGCCGAGGAAGAGTTTGGGAACGCTCGAATCTCCCATCTGTTCTTCCACGGCATCCAGCAGCGCGATCGCAGCATCGCGGACCGCGAAGAACGCCGCGCCCGACTCAATGTCGTTCCAGTGAGCTTCGTCTAGCTGTGCGGGTCGACCAGCGGTCAACTCGATTGGCTGCCAGCCGAAACTCTTGACCCACTCAAACACCGCCTTGCGACGCTTCGCTCCGTGGTCATCTCCGTCCACAATGTAGGTTCGAAGCTTCGCACGCACGTTGTCAGGAAGCGGTTGGCATGGGGAAAGTGCTTCGGTGAGACTCGTCAGCTTACGAGAGTCACCAGATGCCCAGTCACAAAGCCTCCGAAACACGTTCCGAGAGTGATAGACCTGCGGGTACTCGTCGCAGAATTGGTCTATGAGGCTCTGCCCTCTCTCAGCGATTGCAAATGCATTGAATCGTTCTGCCCTGGCCTCGACGAGATGGATTTCCCTGAGCGGCTGAATTGTGGCCATGCGCATCGGCTGCGTCACATAGAAATTTCTTTTCCGCGCTGCCTCAAAGGTCGGAACAGGTTTCCCAGACATTTTCGACACGCCGCGTAGCCGAATGTCGCTGCTCCATTTGTTCTGTTCGAATGCAAGAAAGCAGGCGAGCGCCTCAACGGCGTTCGCAGTCTCGATATTCTGCGCCTTTCCGCCGCGTTCTCGAATGTGCTGCGCTACGGCAATCCCCAGAACGGCGAGCACAAGCTGTTTGCCGAAGTAGACATTGCCCATTCCGGGAACTGCCAAGTCATTGAATGCGCGAACCGCCGCACCCAAGCCAAGCGTTCGGCTACGCCGTTCGATCGCGACCCTTTCGGGACCAAGAATTCCCCATAATAATGCTTCCATCAATCGCACCCCCTATGTCTGTGATCTCATGGATCATAATGCCTAAGCGGTGATCGTTCATTCCATTTACAACACCTCCAACTCCAACTGCCCAATAACTTCGACTACCGGCAGCAGCGCGCTGACCGGACTTGCGGCACTCAGATCTGAATCAGCGATCTTTAAATGCCCTGCGCCTATTCCGCCAAGTCCCAGAGTAGCATCGATCGGCACCCAACCGTCCGCGATCCAGACTTCGTTCCACATGTGATAAGCAAAGCCTTGCACTGGGCTGTAGTAGACCAGCCCGATTGCAACTCTGGCCGGGATTCCCTTCGCTCGACAGAGTGCCGCAAGCAGCACGGCATGTTCTGTGCAATCGCCTTCGCGCGATCGAACCACATCCGCAGCCGATCCAATCGCTTGTGAAAAGTTTTTGCTGTGGACATAGTCGCGGACGCCAGCCTCAAACCTCTTTGCCAACGCCCACGGATCGGTTTCTCCCTCGGTAAAGCGTTCGGCGAGACTGATGATCGCCCCGTCGTCGCTTTGGATCAAGTTGTTCGGCTGAAGGTCACCATCGGTAGGATCCCCAGAATCGGTTATAGCGACCTTGTCGCTCGTCGGGCGTATCGCTTTGACCGTGATTTCGGCCGTGTGTTCGTCTATCTTCTTCACTGATTGCGATCTGCAACTTGAAAAGACCTCTGCCGGGGAACCGCTCTTGAGACGAGCACGATAAACAGCCCTGGACAGCGTGTGTGGCGATTCAATTGGCCTATCGACTTTGACGACTGTCTGAGTTCCCAAATCGAACTCGCTCTTATCGGCCGGTCGGAGAGCAACATCTTTCGTCACGCGATAGGTTTCGTGATTCAATCCTGGAATTGCCGTCTTCAAGACTTCGCCGGCCTCGTCGGCCCACATAATTGATGTGATCTGTGTACCCGCGATGTTTAAGGAGCTTTCGATTCGCAGAAGTTCGCGCTCTGTCCCCAGCAACTGAGTGGATTCCCGTTTCTTCGCAGTGATCTTGATCTCGCCAACTTGAGCAGTTCCCGGGACGATCGCCGTGATCGTGCGTTGTTCACCCGCCGTCATGGGCTGTTGCTTCAGCGACTGTTGGTCTGCGAAGAAACCTCCCCACGCCGGATTCCAATCCAACGAAGAAGTCTGTGTTTTTCCGAGCGTACCGGTTTCGATCAACATCTTGCCGTCGCGATATTCGCCTTTGATCGTCAACGCTGTAGGGCCAGTTTGCATCTTCGTACCAAACCGCAACACTTGCCCCAATTGCGTTTCGACGCTTGACGCTTCGATGCTTTGCGTGACCGTCTGGCCGAAACGCTGCATTGACATCTCGTTGCTGCTGACCAGCTCTCGAACGGATCGATCGTCAACTTGCGTTTCGAACTCCTCAAAGTGCGAGTAACCAACTTTTGAACCGCCGACCAGCACTATTTCCCAGGACTCACGGACAAGCTTTCTCGGTTGTTGATCGGCCGAGGAGTTCTCGGTACTAGCTGAGGTGGTGGGTGCAGATTTGAGAGGCTGCTCAGCCACGACGGATGTCGTGGACTGAGATTGGCCACAGCCAGCTGCGATAAAAACAGTCACCGCTAACGCATTCGCTAGTAATGCTTGTAAACAAGTTGGCCGGTAGAGTTGGCTCAGCAACACAGCAGCATCCTTCCTTGAATTCTTGAACAAACGATCTGCGATTCCGCTCGCGTAATATATACCAAAGTCATCGCTTGACCTTTCCCGATCTAACGGTCTGGCAAACTGCTGCCGCGAAAATCTCGCCGGAAGCGTACAAACTAGACCGACCAGCGATTAGTCCGGTGCTAGACTTCTCATATAACAGGTCACTTCGTCCAGCACTGGAATCCGCTGGCGAGCTTGGTTGGACCACATTGGACCGTGCAAGGGATGGCGTTCAGGAGTCGCATGACAGCAAGCCAACAGATCGCTTTGTAACGAATATGTCGATGGAGTGGGACTTGGTCTAAAACCAATTCGCTTCCTGGAAAAAAGCCTCTGTCTAGCGACCGAAAGCGTAACCTACGATTTGAGTAACAAGAATCCCTAGCACGGGCAAGCCGTCCCCCTGACACCGCTCGCCGATACAGCCACCGAGGACGAAGATGGGTTTCCTAAAAAATTTCTTTCAGAATGTCTTCCACGAGGAAGGCGAAGCCGCTGCCATCAAGCGCGGCCCCAACCAGACTGCCAACAACAGCAGCTTCGAGCGATTGTCCGAGGACGAGCTGGAAGCCCACCTCGGCGTCCAGCGTTACGGTAAATTTCGGTTGACTGATGCGGTTCGTCCATCGTACGATTTGCAAGTTATTCCGGAGCAAGGATACCGTCACGACGTCTACCACGACGAAGAGGCGAAGAGCAATGTGCCGGTGATTATGGCCGCTGCATCGAACGAGATCCTGTTCGAGATCTTCATGGAACTGATTGATCCGCTGGGAGTCGAAGTCGATGTTGTACTGGAAACAAGCCACAGCCGCGAAAGTGGTGGGCACACCGATTTGTATCGCGAACACATCGACGTGCCTGTGCTGAAGAGCACTCTCTACGACTATGAAGACTTGCTGGTTAACGACGGTTGCACAGGCATCGCTGTCTTGAACCCAGGTATCCCGCAAGAGGTGCAATTCGACGAACACAAGCTGTTGATCGTTTACGGTAATCCGTTGGACGAGTTCGAGCGAATTCTCGAATCGTACGGTGTTCGTTGCCGAGACGACATCAAATTCATCACCGAAGCCGAACACGTTCATTCTTCGAGCGACACATTTTACCAACAGTTCGACGAACTAAAGATGCGGCTCGGCATGGACTGTAACTTCATGTAAGTCATTCAGCAACGCAGCTCGCTGACGCAGAGCCGGCTCGCAAGGGTCGGCTCTGTGCTTTTCTTGTCGGCTCCTTGGCACATGGCCTCGAAGATGGCTGGGGGCAATACGGAGTATCGAGCAGGGAATCTCCAGGGAAGAAAGAATATCCCGCAGGGAAGTCGTCTTTACCTTTGATTTGGAAGTTTCTCGTTCGACATCGGGCATTCTCTCGATAGGCAGACTGCGATTATCGCTAGCGACCTCGTCCCGCTCCACGCTATAATCATCAGCGTTCAAACCTGCCCAAACGCCCGTCTTGTGAGTTGTTGCGATGCGTTCTCCTTCACAACCATCACGCCGAAGTTTCCTCCGGAGTGCGGGAGGCGGTGCGGGGATGCTGGCCTTTGCCGGTTTGTGTGCTGCCGAACATGCTCAGGCCGCTCGTAATCCTCTCGCCCCACGCCAACCGGACTTCGTGCCGCGAGCCAAACGTGTGATCTGGCTGTTCATGCACGGCGGCCCCAGTCAAGTTGACTTATTTGATCCGAAGCCCGAACTAACTAAATTCGCCGGCCAGCCGCTGCCCGAGAGCTTTGGCCAAGTGATGACCCGTCGCGACGTCGCGAAGAATCCGTTGCTCGGTCCGATCAAACCTTTTCGACCACGCGGCGATTCAGGCATCGAGATCAGCGACTTCCTGCCGCACCTCGCCGAGTGTGCAGACGATTTGTTCGTGATTCGCAGCATGCACGGAGACAGCGTGAACCACCCGCAGTCGGTGTATCAGATGAACACCGGCAGCATCTTAATGGGTAAGCCGAGTGTCGGTAGCTGGGTAGCGTACGGGCTTGGCAGCGAGAATCAGAATATGCCCGCTTTCGTTGTGTTGCCCGATCCTGGTGGCGGGTTGAAGGGCGGTCCACCGGCGTGGGGAAGCGGCTTTCTGCCTGCAACCTATCAAGGGGTGACCATGCGGCCCGGTGCGGCGCCGATCCTTGACCTGCGCCCCCAAGAACAAATCACCGCGCCGCAACAACGAAACATCCTCGATCTGGTTCAACGGTTGAACCAGCGCCATTTGCTTGAGCGAGCTGGCGACGACGAACTCGCCGCCCGCGTGTCGGCATACGAGTTGGCGTTCCGGATGCAGGCTGAAGCGCCCGAGTTAGTGGACATCAGCCAGGAAACCGAGCAAACGCACTCGCTCTACGGACTTGATAGTCCTCGGACCAAGGAGTTTGGCCAACGATGTCTGCTGGCTCGGCGGATGTTGGAGAGCGGTGTTCGCTTTGTTCAACTGTATGCTGGAGGCACCGTTGGTTGGGACGCTCACGACAACGTACTGAAGAATCACACCGAACATTGCGAGAAGACCGACAAACCGATTGCCGGTTTGTTACATGATCTACGTCAGCGCGGCATGCTCGACGACACGCTGGTGATCTGGGGCGGAGAATTCGGACGGATGCCTATGAGCGAGCAAGGCAAGGGCCGAGACCACAGTCCGTGGGGATACAGCTATTGGTTGGCGGGAGCTGGGATCCGCGGAGGGCGAACTTATGGAGCAACCGATGCGATCGGACTGCGAGCTACCGAAGACAAAGTTCACGTACGAGATTTCCACGCAACCATCCTGCACCTGTTGGGCATCGACCACAAGTATCTCAGCGTCTTGCATCACGGATTGGAAGAGCGGCTAACCGGGCCCACCGAGTCACATGTCGTGCAGGCGGTGTTGAGTTGACCGTGGTTTGCCTGCTGAGGACCACGGAGGCCACGGAGAGCACAGAGATGAGAAGCCTTCCAATCACACGACTCTGTGCTTCTCTACGCCCTCTGTGGTTCCCAATTGCAGTCCTTCTTTGCGCGTTATCGTGCGTTCACAACTGCCGCGCTGATGATTCGCTTAAAGCCGAGACACCAATCACCGACGAGGATCGAGATCACTGGTCGTTTCAACCACTCACCAGGACCGCGGTTCCGGATGTTAACGCGAACTGGCGTCCAAACAATGCGATTGACCGGTTTATCTTCGAGCGACTTGCGGCGAAAGAGCTCGTTCCGCAGGCTGAAGCCGATCAAGTCATACTGATCCGTCGGCTGTACTTCGATCTGCTTGGCTTGCCTCCGTCGATCGAAGCCGTTGATGAGTTCACGGCGGATCGGCGGCCCGATGCCTACGAACGACTCGTCGATCAACTTTTGGCGTCACATCACTACGGTGAACACTGGGCCCAACATTGGCTCGATTTGGCTCGATTTGCCGAGACCGATGGCTTCGAGCACGACAAAGTACGAGAGGATGCGTGGAAGTATCGCGATTGGGTGATCGACGCGTTGAATGCCGATATGCCTTACGACCAGTTCGTCACGCTTCAGTTGGCAGCGGACGAACTTGCTCCGGGAGACAACGTAAACGCGATTGCGACGACGTTCTGTTTAGCCGGTCCTGATATGCCGGATATGAATTCACAGGAAGAGCGGCGTCATCTGGTGCTGAATGAACTGACATCGACCGTTGGTAGCGTGCTGCTTGGATTGCAAGTCGGTTGTGCTCAATGTCACGATCACAAGTACGACCCCATTAGCCAGGGCGATTTTTATCGGATGCGAGCGATCTTTGACCCGGCGGTTCGAGTAGCGAAGAACAAGTCGCTTCGTGTTCTTAAAAACGAGAACGGGTTTGCACCTGTTAGTTACCTGATGTTGCGAGGCGATTGGCAGCGACCGGGGCCGCGAGTGAACTCTGGCGTTCCACGAATTGCGAATTGGTCAAGCGAAGGGGTTGGTTTATCTCCAGACGATTCACCCCAGGGACGCCGGGCAGCGTTCGCTGCTTGGCTCGTCGATGCTCGGAATCCATTGACCGCTCGTGTCATCGTAAATCGCATTTGGCAATATCACTTCGGAGTGGGACTTTCTCGCACACCCAGCGATTTCGGAATTGTTGGTGATGAACCCACGCACCCGGCACTGCTGGACTGGCTGGCAACGGAGTTAATTGAACAAAACTGGAGTCTCAAGCATCTGCACCGATTGATCGTGACTTCGGCAACTTATCGGCAGGCGAGTGTGGCCAAAGTATCGGACGGCGATTCGAGCAACTTGTGGTTGTCACGATTTCCTCGCCGTCGCCTAGCGGGCGAGTCGATTCGCGATGCGATGCTCGCCGCTTCGGATACTCTCGACGCTCGCACTCACGGCCCCGGTGTAATGCCGCCGTTGCCCAAGGAACTGGTGGAGACCTTGCTGAAGAATCAATGGCAGACTGGTGAGCGCGAAGCGGATCATTATCGCCGAAGCATCTACTTGTTTGCTCGACGCAATTTGCGCTATCCGATTTTCGAAGCTTTCGATCGTCCGGACGGGAACGCCAGTTGCGCCCAGCGAGGACGTTCGACGACGGCTCCTCAGTCGCTGCTGCTATTGAACTCGGCCTTTTCGCTTGATGCCGCACAGCGACTCGCTGGCTGTGTCTTAGCACGCCATAGCAACATCGACGAACAAGCTCTGAGCGATGCCTTTCGCCGCGTTTTGATTCGTCAACCGCGAGTGGAGGAGCAGACGATGCTGTTGGAGTTCGTCACGCAGCAAGCTACACACTTGCGTGAGGAAGCTCGTCCGCGTGAGCAACTTGCTCTGCCTTTGAAGTGTCCGCAGAACATCGACCTGCACTTGGCTGCCGCGTTCACGGACGTCTGTCTCGCATTGTTCAACTCCAGCGAGTTCATCTACATCGACTAGGTAGCCATCACGCTCCGTTGTGATGTAGCCATCTTTACGTGGATTGAAACCGGCAAACGCCCTTTCGTTTCAAATGATCGCCGGAACCGTAAGTAAGTGACCACATGCGAGCCAATTGATGTGGCTGAACATGAAGTACGAGTTGATTAGCAATAGTCAGCGTCGCACTTCGCAAAGACTTCGTTGACGCTAACGACTAGACCATCTAATAAGACAGAGGTCACCAACATTTCGCCGCGAAAAACGCCGTGCTCTGAATACGTATCACCGTCGAGTACCAACACGATGATCGCTCTCGCCTCAGGATCTACGATCCAATACTCGCCAATTCCTGCGGCGGCGTACTCACTCCGCTTCTCCACATAGTCGCGTTCGTGGCTCTCTTTTCCCTCACTAACCACTTCAACGACCAAATCGGCACCGTCTGGTTGTCCCTTCATCGACCGTACGCGATCGGGACGAATGAAGACGATGTCTGGTTCGCGATACTTTGTGGCTGTCAGCCGAATCGGCAGCGGGGCGAAGAACACTTCGCCGAGGCCATATTGCGAGACAAACCTTTCCATTGCGAGAAACAAGAATCTGACAATCCATTGATGCAGAAGACTGGGCATCGGCAAGACCCTCACGAATCCATCGCTGTATTCCACCATCATGCCTCTATCTAGTGCCAGATAGTTATCGACAGACCAATCGCCTTGAAGCGGGTACATGAGAGCCAAATCCCAAGCAGGCTCACCAGCTTTGGGGTGATGATGCGAGGGTGACGGAAAAGAATCAACCGAAGTCATTGATAAAATCCACTCGCTGGGGGTGCGTTACGTCCCTATTCTAGCATTCGACGATCGGTTTCACATGCTTGAAAGGGGCAGCGGTACGTCGAGCAAGTCGCCGTTCGCCTTGAATCCATCACCGTCGACGTCGACGAAGATCGGGTTCGAGACGGTGATAGGCGGCTTTGCGCCACCCAGCAACGGTCCCATGACGCGACCGAGTGTGATGCCTTCGCCGACGGCGGCTACGATGATGTGAGCGTCCTGTGCCAGTTCTAGCGGAATGTCAGATTCGAACTTGACCACGCCGTCGCTGAACGGTTGCGGTGTGTCTCGTCGCGTGAAATTTAAATCGTTCTGCGGGCGACCATTGACGAAAACTTGCACTCGGTTGATGTCCAGCCAGTTCGGGCATTGGACGCGAACCGATAATGCTGCTTTGCCGCCTGGCGCGATGACGTCGTCGCCCGGGATTCCGACCGGAGTGATCGACCTGGCTCGAGGCCGCATTGTGACCTCCATGAACGGGCCTGTTGTCATGGTGATGTGGCCGGCTTCGGACGTGTGGACCATCTCCATAGTGTCGATCTTCGCAATCGTGTCGGTTGAACTCTTCAGGTAGTTCCGCAACCAACCGGATTCATGAAAATTGTAGTGAGCGTCGGTGTTCACAACGCCGGGGATGCGATAACCGAGATTGAGCATCTGCATCCAATGATAGATCGGATTGCGCGAGAGGCGTCCCTTCTCGTCCTTTTCAGGTTTCGTAAAGATCGTCTCGAGTGGATGGACTTCGATCACGTCCATGAATCCGAACATGGCTTCAAAGCCACCATCGGGCTCGTCGTTCAGATCCCTGTCGCCGATGATCTGGTAGAGATTCGGATGGTTTTCCTGGACGAGTTTGTCGCTCTTGTTATCCCAAAAGGCCAACCGTTCGATTTGCGCGATTGGGTTCGTGTCGGTGACAGGTGCGCCGCCGTCCTGGGTGCGCGGTGTGTACTTGAGTGGAAAGGCATTTTGATGGTTCACCGGAAGTAAGCTGCCAGTCAATTCCATACCGCTGCACGTGGCCATCCAATGCTCGACGCCCAGTTGTTGGAGATGCGGGATATAAGACGAAATACGGTTGTGTTCCGTGCAGGGACAGAATTCGACGTTTTCGCACAACAGATTTAAGACACGGCCAACCTGCATCGAAGTATTATCACCGGAGGGTGTCGAGTGGCTGTGAAAATCGCTACTCACCCAACCGGTTGTATCGACGACCCGTTTAAGTTTCGCGGAAAGTTCCGTCGTTTCACCGCGTTTGACTTCAATAGTCCTAAATACCGCGTCGTATTCGGGGCCGAAACTGATGATGACTTCGTATTTGCCGGGCCCGATCGGTTGGCGGAACTTGCCGTTATGACTGTAGTGCAAGTTCTTTATCGCGACCGCGCCGCTGTCTGGACCAAAGTCCGGTGTGGGCGTCTCGTCCACGCCATGGAACGCGACTTTGCATGGTATGGGCTCGCCCGATTCATCCGTAATGTTTGCGACGACGTATCCTTGTGGCTCGATATTGAATGAGAGCACTTCATCTTCAGCCAGTGCCTCGCGCATCCCGCTGATCTGGCGACCTCCGGCCGCATCGATTTCATAAGCGAATGTTCCAGCGTCTTGCGGAATCGCAACGTGAACTTCGCCCTTTTCGTCGGTACGCGCAGAGCCATATTTCGCTCCGGCGAGTGACACGGTTACCTTTGCGTGAACGACGGGCCCATCACTGTCGGAGATGCGAATGGTGTTCGCCTGCGTTTTAACACCAGCCAACCGCGTAGCAATGCCTCGTACCTCGAGCAAGCTTCCGCCCGGAAATATCGACCGCGAGATGGTTGTCGACTCGCCAGCGGCCAGCGAAACTTTGTCGTTGCCGTCTCGCTCGATTGCCAGCACCGAACCACGGCTGCCACCCGCCTTCAAGCTGCATCCGTCGACGATCACGCCATAGGCCTGCGCAAACCAATCGTCGTGCGCCCAAAACAGCCCTGTTGCCGGATCGTTGCCAAATTCAAAAGTTCGATCGGCGCGGATGTAGTCGCTCGCGGCGAATTCGATTGCTTCCGGCGTTGGATTGCGAATAATCGTAGACGCTCTTAGAGCATCCGCGCCTTGTTCAAGTGTGTACTGAACCGTGATTTCCAAACCAGAGGCGACCGTTGTTGAGCATTCCCACTGTACATCGCGGCCTTGCAACACCTCGTCGTTTCCGACGCTCGCCGCCTTCCCGTCGACCTTGATCGCGACGCGATCTGGGGAATGAAATGAAGCTTGCATGCCGTTGGGGTGGTACGTGCTCAGCTGATCGTTCGGTCGGTCACGTCGAGTCAGATCGATAATCATCGCCCCGTTGTTCCGCACCGTCATATTGGCATTGCGAGTTGCGAGCGGTTCTGCGATGACGGCAACGAGTTTGTCATTGCGAAGGACGTAGTCGCCATAGATGCAATCGACCTCTTTGCCCGCAGGAGCGTACTCGTCCCACGTCGCAGGAGTTAAGCGAGTCAACTCCGTCGCCGCTGCCAAGTCAAGTAAAGAGATACACAACAGCGTTATCAAGCACGTCGTCGTTGGCTTCATGGTTTCCTCTTCGGTTGCAGGTGGGAACTTCGCGGGCGTGGTGCGAATAGGATAACGGATTGGCCTCGAGTTTTGGACTACGCATGTTGATTCCTTGCCGATCGAAGCCCCGGCAACTAACCTAAGTTCAAATTTGCGCCGCCTTAATTCCACGCACACGTACCGGAGCGGGGCCCCATCGCCTTGCTAAACTCAATGCCCTCTCAGATTCGTATCACGTTTTTCTCAATGTGTTTCGTGGGGGCCAACTGGCTTGTGCCAATGGGGCAAGCGGCAAGTCACCCCATCATTCCTGGGGTCGAGCGATTCATGTCACAGGGTTTGGAGGATGCCGCGGCAGGCGAAGTCTTAATCGGTGAATTGAACTGCCTGTCGTGTCATCAGGCCGAGGCCAATGTCCGATCGAGAGTTCAAGCGAAGCAGGCTCCAATTCTTGACCATGTTGGCTTTCGGGTGCGCCCCGAGTTTCTACGATCGTTCCTCGCTGACCCTCAAAGGACGAAACCGGGCACGACCATGCCAAACTTGTTCTCCGAGTCTTCGGCATCAGAGAGAGCGGAGCAGATCGAAGCACTGACACACTTCCTCGCGTCGACCGATCTGTTGGCCGAAGGAGGGCCCGTCACTCCGGCCATCCGACGTGGTGAGCACTTGTTTCACACGATAGGCTGCGTTGCTTGTCATGATCCGCGGCGCGAGGGGTCGGCGCCAATTCCATCTTCTGTACCGCTGCCGGAAATGGAGTCGAAGTATTCCTTGCCGGGGCTGACCGAGTTTCTCAAGAACCCGCTGTTGATTCGTCCTTCCGGCAGGATGCCGCACATGAACCTCGACGACACGCAGGCTCGCGAGATCGCATCGTACCTGCTTCGCAATCTGGAAGTAGAATCAAAGTTGGAATATGCCTACTACGAAGGTAACTGGGACAAGCTTCCCGACTTTCGGACGCTCAAGCCGACGAGTTATGGCACCGCGGCCAGCTTTGATGTGAACGTGGGGCGTGAGAATAGTTTTGGGATCGTGTTCAAAGGCCGTTTTCGCGTCGAACAAGATGGCAACTACGTCTTTCATCTTGGTTCGGATGACGGATCTCGGTTAATCGTCAACGGGCATGAAGTCGTGACCGTCGATGGAATTCATCCGTTTTCTTCGCAAGAAGGTAAGATCGCATTGCGAACGGGGATTCACGAACTTGAAGTGCAATACTTCGAAGGTGGCGGCGAGCAGGAATTGAAAGTCGAGTTTCAGGGGAAAGGCCTCGATCGCCGTGCTTTGGAATATGCACTCGTCGGGCCAGACGAAAAGTCGAAGACGAACGACCGTTTTCAGGTGAATCCGGACTTGGCCTCGAAGGGCAAGGAGTTATTTGTCAATATCGGCTGTGCGAACTGCCATCAGTTGCGGATTGAGAATCAGAACTTGAGTCCACGACCGAAGGCGAAGCCGTTTGCCGAACTGACCAGCAAACGCGGTTGCATCGACGGATCGACTCGTGGCGTTCCCAGTTTTGGCCTGAATGACTACCAGCGCGCGTCCGTTAATGCGGCGATCAAATTGCTAAACGAAGCCGGCGACCTCCGTGTGACGACGCCCGCGGAATCAATCGCGTCGACGCTGGTTACTTTCAATTGCGTGGCTTGTCACCAGCGTGGGGACTTGGGCGGCGTCGAAAGCAGTCGAAACGCGTTGTTCCAATCCGACCAACCAGAAATGGGCGACGAAGGCCGCATACCGCCACATCTGACCGGCGTTGGTTCCAAGCTTCAGCCGACGTGGCTGAAGCAAGTCTTCGATAATGGCGCGAAGGACCGGCCCTATATGTTCACACGGATGCCGCGTTTTGGCTCGCAGAATATCGGTCATCTCGTAACATCGCTTGGTCAGGCAGATCGCGACGTTGCTGATCATGGCGTGGCAACAGACATTGACGAACGACACCTCAAGGCAGCGGGCCGAAAATTGGTCGGCGCTGAAGGGTTCTCGTGTATCAAGTGCCACACTTGGGGAAATGAAAAGGCGACTGGAATTCAATCGATCAACATGACTACGATGACTCGCCGGTTGAAGGAGAATTGGTTCCACGAGTACCTGCTGAATCCGCAACAGTATCGCCCCGGCACCAGAATGCCTGCGGCTTGGCCGCAAGGTCAAGTCTTGTTGCCGACGTTGCTCGACGGCAAGGCCCTAACCCAAATCCACTCGGTTTGGGAATTTCTCAGCGATGGTGACAAAGCCGCTGCGCCGGTTGGGCTGGGGGCGAACCCCATCATCCTCGCCGCATTCGACGAAGCCATTATCTATCGCAATTTCATCGAAGGTGCTGGTCCACGAGCGATCGGCGTCGGTTACCCTGAAAAGGCAAATCAAGCGTTTGACGCGAATGGTCTGCGACTGGCCATGCTCTGGCACGGCGCGTTCATGGATGCCTCAAAGCATTGGATCGGACGCGGCCCTGGTTTTCAGCCACCCTTGGGTGACAACATCTTGAAGCTGCCCGAAGGTGTTTCGTTCGCGGTGCTCGACAGCCCGGATGCGTCATGGCCGACGGCGACGGCGAAAGAATTGGGTTATGAATTTCGAGGATATCGTCTCGGCGAAGGGCGACGTCCGACGTTCCTTTATGATGTCGTGGATGTACGCGTTGCTGACACGATCGTTCCGGATTCAAATACTCAGTTCACGCCGGTCCGTCGTACATTTACGCTGGCCGCGGCGAAGCCAGTCGATGCTCTGTGGTATCGGGCGGCGGTGGGTGACTCGATTGAATCGACCAGTGACGGCTGGCACACCATCGACGGAAGTTGGCGCGTCCGTCTGAGTGCCGACGCTCGGATACGCAAGTCGGTCGGCAAGGCCGAGTTGCTTGTTCCGATCAGTTTTACAAACGGCAAAGCAACACTCACGCAAGAATACGCTTGGTAGCGTTCTGTACCACACTCGATTGGAAGTTGATGACTGCCTTATGAAATCACTCTACAAATTCTCGGTGATCTGTGCCGTATCCTTCGGCGTCATGGCTGCGGTCGGTATCGGCTATTCGCAGACCACGAACGAGGCCGATTACTATCGGCTGATTCCGTTCGACATTCCGGATCATATCAACCTCGAAGCAGGCGGCATCGAATTGATGCCGAACGGCAAGCTCGCTGTGTCGACGCGCCGCGGCGACATCTATATGATCGACCAGCCGTTTGCCGATCCGCCGACGAACGGCCGATGGACGCCGTTTGCGCAGGGCTTACACGAAGTGCTGGGTATTCACGCCGTCGGCGATTGGCTGTACGCCACCCAGCGTTGTGAGTTGACGCGATTGAAGGACGAGGATGGGGACGGGAAGGCGGATCTGTTCGAGACGGTAAACGACGACTGGGAGATCACGGGCGACTATCACGAGTACGCTTTCGGTTCGCCCCCCGATGCCGAAGGAAACATGTGGGTCGTTCTTTGTCTGACGGGTTCCTTCAGCAGCAACGCTCCGTATCGCGGCTGGTGCGTTCGCATCACGCCGGACGGCAAGTTATTGCCCACGTGCAGCGGCATACGCTCACCTGGCGGTATCGGAATGAACGCCGTCGGCGATGTCTTCTATACTGACAATCAAGGACCGTGGAACGGGACTTGTAGCTTAAAACATCTCAAGCCTGGGTCTTTCCAAGGGCATCCGGGTGGCAACAACTGGTACGAGATCACACGCGGAGCGATCGGCCCGCGCCCGGTCGACCCGCAAAGCGAAAGCCGCATGATGGTCGAAGCGAAGAAGATTCCTGAGCTGGAACCGCCTGCCGTCTACTTCCCCTATCAAAAGATGGGCCAATCGGCCAGCGGCATTGCTTGTGACATGACCGGTGGCAAGTTCGGCCCGTTCGAAAGCCAACTCTTTGTCGGCGATCAAACGCATAGTACGGTGATGCGCGTATTCCTCGAACAGGTCGACGGGCATTACCAAGGTGCTTGTTTTCCATTTCGAGCCGGTTTTGGTTCCGGCTCCCTCTCGTTGAAGATGACGGACAACGGGTTGTTCGTCGGCGGGACGAATCGTGGTTGGGGCTCGCGCGGCAACAAGCCTTACGCGCTTGATCGCCTGGTATGGACGGGAAAAGTTCCGTTTGAGGTCCACGAAATGCGAGCGAAACCGGATGGCTTCGAACTGACGTTCACTCAAGAGGTCGACGACAATTCGGCGGCCGATGTCGCGTCGTATGATCTGCAAACGTACTGCTACATCTATCAGGCCAGTTACGGCAGCCCCGAAGTCGATCATACGAAGCCCACGATTACGCGAGCTGTTGTTGGCTCCGATAATCGAAGTGTGCGGTTATACATCGATGGGTTGCAAGAAGGCCATGTCCACGAACTGCACTTGCCTGGCGTTCGATCGGCAAGCAAAATGCCGCTCCTTCACGATGTGGGATACTATACGTTGAACTACGTTCCCGGTACTTGAAAACTATGCCGTTTCACTTCCCGAGGATCACGCAGTCGGTTGAGGATGACACAGCACGAGTTCGACCAACGGGAGAACGGATTGCGCCAACCAATCAACCAAATCGCCAACTTTAACCGCGTTGAATTTCACCTCGTCGAACGGGTTACGATCGATGCAAGTCAAACGCTTCTTGTGGGCTACCGCTCTTCTCGTCACCGTACTTTCACCGCTTCATGCTGACCACAACTGGCATCAGGCAGCTGGGCCCAACGGGAATTGGCAGACTGAAGGTTCGCCACCGACGCAATGGAGCGCCACGCGGGACGAGAGTATCCGCTGGCGAACTCCGATGCCGGAGGCAGGAATGAGCAACGTCACGATATGGGGAGACCGGGCGTTCGTGACGACTCATGTTCCGATCAAGGCCGTGGAAGAGAAAGAAGGAGTTAAGGACATCCTGGGTTTCTGTCTGGATGCCAACACGGGCGAAGTGCTGTGGCAGGTGACGTTGCCGGGCAGTGCCTGCATTTCACTTGCGGGAGGATTCACCGACGGAACGGTGTTTGCGCCGATCACCGACGGCGAGCATGTCTGGTTCTTTAATCGCTGTGGTTCGATGGGAGCCTACGACATGCAAGGAAATAGGATCTGGCTTCGCGAGTGGACGCCGCGCTTCAAGCACAATAATCGACAAGCAGAGCCTTATCTCGTCGGCGATACGCTTCTGTATGTTGAGGTCGCAAACAAGGAAGCCGGAGCAAAGATGCAGAAGTGGGCAGCCCCGGGCAAACAGTCCGCGGGAGCGAGAGTACCCGATGGCGTCGATGAACGAGAAGTCTGGACTTATCTGCACGGTATCGACAAGCGAACGGGAGCCGTTTTGTGGCGAGAGCAAGTTGGCACCTCGATACACAACACGCCGATGGTGGGCATGACCGCCGCCGGGAAGCTCGCCGTCTCGCACGCTCGCGGTGGACCTCACGGCCCTTTGGAGAAACCCTACGGCCATAGCCTTACCAGCTTGGCTGCCGGTGAAGAAGGGAAAACTCTCTGGAGCACTGACCTGGAGGGATACGACCCATCCTTTAGCAGCCAGTGGAACGAGCGATATGTGTTCGGTTTCCATCGCGGCAATCATATCGTCATTGACGCCGCGTCCGGCAAATTACTACGTGAGCAGCCGCTCTACGAGAGTGCCGTGTTATGGAAGTATCAGTCCGGGGAAGGCAAATGGATCAAGCAGGTGGGCGTTGCAGTACGGGCTGGCAAGGGCCACCCGAACACGAATCAGGCTAACCTCGTCGTCGGCGACTGGCATTGGTTTCTGGCGCACAATGTTCACTATCTAGGCCGCGTCAACGTCCAGACAGGCGCAGTGGAATACCTGGAGTTGCCCGCACAACTCATGCCCAGTGAGACGTCACGCGAGCAGGATGTCCGATTGTGGGGCCAGGGCAATCCAACGAATCGACCTCTCAACGCGGCGGGTTTTGCCGTGGGCGACAAAGGCCACAACGGAACCGGTTGGGGGCACATTTCGGCGGCAAGTCCGACGGTGGTGGGGCGTTACCTCTTCCTGCCGGTTGTGACTGGGACCGTCTATGTCATCGATACCGAAATCAAGCAACTTTCACCGGAGTCGCTTGTTGCGGTAAACGACCTGGGCCCTGGCGGCGAGACGTGGACGCTGGCATCTTTGACCTATGCGAAGGGGCGCCTGTACGCTCACACGATGAAAGAGATCATTTGTATTGAGACGCGAACGGATTGAGAAACGAGGGCAGTAAGAATCGACCGAAGACAGCAGCCACCGCGAAGATCGCTGCTTCCTCGGGACCCCAGGTACAAAGTTCCCGGATTATTCACCATCGGTAGGCAGGAACGAGCGAACATTGCCCGTGCCGGAACTTCGGTCGCGGGTTCCTATTTCGAGTTTCACCCGAACGGGACATCGTACTTAAAATGTTTGCGCTGTTCCGGCATCGATTCAGATTCTTCGCCGAATCGATCAACGCTTGGCACACAACCGCACTTTTAGATCGCATCCACAGGGCTCTTCACCGCGATTCCCGGTCGGTTCATGACGTGGGTATAGATCATGGTCGTTTGAACGTCTTTATGTCCGAGCAGTTCTTGCACAGTGCGAATGTCCGCACCATCTTCCAAAAGGTGTGTCGCGAAACTGTGACGCAGAGAATGCGGCACGGCATTCTTCACGATACCCACTCGGTCGACCGCCGCCTTAAAATAGTTGGCAAAAAAATCTTCGCCGACATGATGACGACGAATGGCTCCTGACCGGGGGTCTTTCGACATCTGGTGCGAAGGAAATACCCACTGCCAGCCAAATTCATACTTCGCGTTGGCGTACTTTCGTTCCAACGCATGCGGCAGATAAACCGCGCCAAAACCGGCATCCAGGTCGCGTTGATGTTGGCGGCGGACCGTCTCAATCTGCGCGCGTAGCGTATCGCGGCAACGCTCCGGCAGGACGGTGATCCGGTCCTTGTCCCCCTTCCCATTACGAACCACGATGTGCCCCTCGTCAAAGCAGGCGTCTTTGACGCGAAAGCGACGGCACTCGGCATGACGCAACCCGGCACCGTACAGGATCTCGAACATCAGCTTCCTCACGCTGCTGAATTCTGGCATCAGCAGTCCAATTTCGGCTCGGCTCAAAACTACTGGCAAACGTGCCGGCTTGTTCGCCCGAGTCACATCCAGAAACGCCAGCTCGCGACCAAACACGGATTGATACAGAAACAACAAGGCACTCTTTGCCTGGTCCTGAGTACTAGCGGCCACATTTCCTTCGACCGCCTGCTTCGTCAGAAAGGATCTTATCTGAGGTTCGCCGAACTGTTGTAGTTCTTCCGACCCACAATGCTTCATGAACCGTCGCACCCATCCGACATACGCCTTCTCCGTTTCCATCGCCTTGCGCCGCAATCGCAGCTCTCGCCGCATCTGTTGCACGATGGGCGGCTCTCGTGGATCTATTTGACCGATGCGCGCCACTTCTCGCTGCGAAATGCCGCTTGGCTGGTCCTTGTCCCGTTCCCGATCTGCCAACCGGCTTAATGTTTTACGGATGTCGTGGAACGCTGGTTGTTGTGTTTTCAATACGAGATCGCGGTAGCACTCGACCGCGCGAGCTGCTTGTAATCGCTGCCAGGCCGGAGTTCCATGATCTCGCAACGTCTGTAGAAATCGAATGACATTTGCCTCGGTTACGACAAGTTTCCCTTGGGAGGTCTCGAACATCGAGGCATACCGGCGTATCCAGCGAGGAAACCACGTCTTGTCATTCTTCCCAACTTGCGCTTCATGCAACAACAAGCAGAACTTCTTCACGTTCATGGGGAGCCCTCCCAAGTGAAAACAGATCTCTTGGCCAGAAGATACCCAACACTGAACGTCTGTCAACTGTCTTTAATGCAAAATGCTTGCAGTACCCCTAAGTTGGCGGTAGAATCCCGACGCATACCCTGGGGTAAAGGCTTTTATCCCAGCCTGAGATAAAGGGAGTAAAACCCGGCAAACCACCGGGATAAAACCCGAGATATTGGCTTTATCCCCGGTAACCACCGGGTGAATTAATAAAGTTCGCCACAACGGGCTAATCGCTGACAAAGGAGGTCTGTGACGATGCGCCGAGGGAAGTACTTTCAATTCAGTCTGCGCTCCGTCTTGGCTGTTACTGGCCTGATCGCCCTCGCAATGTGGTGGGTGCAATGGCCTTCAGCAACTGCAACCGCATTTGCACACGATCCACAATCCTTCCATTCCGATGGACGATTGATGGACCCAACGTCCGACATCCCCGCATTTGCCCACTTCGTCGCGAGCGATGACACTCCCGCAATTGATCCGGAACCCAGATCGATTGGCGATTGCCTTTTCGGCCAGCAGACTTTCTATTGCGGCAAGTTTAGGTTTACTGTCGTCAGGGGTGCGATAGCGAGAGGTCCCTATAACGCCTTTAAACAAATAGAAGAGGCCCTAAAGTGAGTCGTGTCTATCGCTGGGTCGATGTGATAAAGTGTTTGTGTTGCATTTTTTTTTGCGGAGTGGACGCTCGTTGTTCATGGCAATGGGGCGAACAATTGGTTGAACGTGCGAACTGGAAATGGTTTGAAGACGAGCGGGGGGAGATCCCGCCGGAGTAACCTCTAGCCAAGGGCTCCGTATCGAGTGTTGCAGCCAGCGTATAAGACCAAACGTCGAAGTCGCTGGTTGAAGCGTACACAGAAAGGTAGTGAGGATGAAAGGTAGGGAGTAGCTGGCCCGCCCTGAATGGTATTGAGCTCCGAAATCTTTGTACCTATTGGAACCTGCCCAGGGTGTGTTCATGCCTGAAGGCAACATCCCGCAACGCGTCATGGCGAGTGCTGCGGGAAGACCCGGAGTCCAAGGCCCATTCGCGCTACACACCACGTCGTCAAGGCAACCAGTGAGGCCCTGAGGTTCTTAACTTTAACGCGAAGACCAATCACGGAAGGTTGAGTATGCCGGACAAGTCGAAACGACAAGAAAGGCAAACGACGTTCAGGGAGTCGGATGGCGGAATAGTACCGCAGCAGCGCGAAGACCAATCGCGTGAAACCACGCCGGGTAATGCCGGTCGAGGGAAGGCCGCCAAGCTAACACGCGATGCAGACCGGGCATCGACCGTACACAGTGACGGTTTTTCGGTGCTAACTCGGCTGGATCGCATCACCAAGAGAGCGAAAGACGATCACACGGCGACGTTCAACAACCTTTATACGCTGTTGACGTACGACCTGTTGTGGCTCGCCTTCCGCAAGCTGAAGCGAGACAAGGCACCGGGAATCGACGGCGTGACGGTGGATCAATACGAGGAGAAGCTGCAGGAGAATCTGCTCGACCTCGAATCCAGATTGCATCGTCAAAGCTACCGACCCCAACCCAGCCTGCGTCGCGACATCCCGAAAGGCGATGGCAAGACGCGTCCGCTGGGGCTCGCCTGCGTGGAAGACAAGATCGTTCAACGGGCGGTCGTGATGATTCTGGAACGGATCTACGAAGTGGACTTTTGCGACACCTCGTACGGCTTCCGCCCAGGACGCTCCTGCCATCAGGCATTGAGTGTGCTCGGTCAGAACATCGCAACGAAGAGAGTGAACTGGATATCGGACGCAGACATTGCTGGCTTCTTTGATCATGTGTGTCACGAGCGGCTCGTCGAGTTGCTCGGCAATCGGATTACAGACCCTCGCATGCTGTGGTTGATCCGGCGCTTTCTGAAGGCGGGTGTGATGATCGAAGGTCGTCGCTGGGACACGGACGAAGGCGTGCCTCAAGGTTCGAGTCTGTCACCTCTACTTGCCAACGTGTATCTGCACTACGTCTTGGACCTATGGTTCGAGCGAGACGTGCGGCCACGGCTGCAAGGCGAGGCGTACCTCATTCGCTATGCCGATGATTTCATCGCGGCGTTTGAGTTGGAATCGGACGCGAGACGTTTTCAAGACGTGCTGCCCAAGCGATTGGCCCGGTTCTCGCTGACGCTGGCCGAGGAGAAAACGAAGCTGCTACGGTTTGGCCGTTTTTCCCGGCGCGATAGCCAGCGACTGGGTGAAGGGACTCCCGGCACGTTCGACTTTCTCGGCTTTACGCATTACTGCGGCAGGAGTCGCGCGGGAAGATTCAAGTTGAAGCGGAGGACGGCCAAGAAGAAGTTCAAGGCGAAAGTGCGTGCGTTAAAGGATTGGTTTCACCACCACCTGTCGACCCCGTTGTCGGAGATGTGGGAGACGTTGAATGCGAAGCTCCGCGGCCACTATCAATACTACGGCATCAATGATAATTGGCCGTGGCTGATGAAGTTCCGCGGTATGGCGAAGTGGCTGGCCCATCGCTGGCTGAATCGCCGTTCGCAGTCGAATTCGATGAACTGGTCCGAGTTTCACAAGTACGCTGACCGCCACGAGCTTGCCAGCCCTCGGCGGCTGACGGATCTGATCGCGATGAGCCGAGCGGTATGATAAGATTGGTGACAAGTGTTAGCTGGGAGCCGGATGCGTTAGCCGCGCTCGTCCGGTTCTGAGAGGGTGCGGAGACTCAATTGAGCACGGTCGTAATCTTGAGACACCACAACGGGAAACCCAGTGGCCAACAGTGAATCCCACTTCGACCTAAACTCGAAAGACTCCAATCTACTCGCCGGGAGGGCTCGGCGCAGTCGGTCCTGAAGTCAAGCTCGTCTCCTCGCCCCCCGTTATCATGATCGTTCGCCAACAATGTCTGTACGCAGATTCAACCCAAGGTGACACGATGCAATGCCACACTCTCGTTGTGATTCTCTGTCTTGTCTCAACTCCAGTCTTCGCGGGCGACGACTCCAAGAACGTCAAAGGTGCAGAATCCGCTCAAGGCAACAGCAAGTTCCAATTCGATGGGGTTTGGAAGCCAAAAGGCGCAATGCTCGGAGGCGTCTTGTTGCCACCACCTGCTCTGAACGCGATTACGCTGAGAATCGATAAAGACAAGTACGAAGTTACCGTCGTTGGTGAAGATCACTCGGACAAAGGAACGTTCACTCTGGACGAGACGACAACGCCGAAACGAATGACAATTACGAGCACCGCTGGTCCGAACAAGGGCAAGACGTTTCTCGCCATCTATGAAATCAAGAACGCCGATGCGATGCGTGTATGTTACGATCTGTCCGGCAAGGAATTCCCCAAAGAGTTCAAGGCCCCCAAAGACACCGAGCTTTATCTCGTCGGATATCGTCGGCAACTCCCGGATGCAGATGACGCAAAAGCCAAAACTACCGGCACATTGGATCAGCGATGATTCCCGCAAAGTTGTTGTCGAAAGATTGGCGAACAATGGCGTGAACCGGAGCGGCGGATCACGCGGAAACTGAAGTCAACGCCAACCGCCGCCGCCCGGTTACGCCAAGCGTTATCCGGTTCCAGCCCAACCTGCTGGCAATCTCGTGGCGTACACGGCGAATACCAATGTATGAATCCACCGCGTCGTAACATTGGTCCTACCTTCACCGTTGCGATCGTCGTCATCGTTGCTGCAACGTCGCTTGCGCAAAACCTTCGCACGCGCGGACCTTTTCACCTGCGTGAAGCAACCCAAAGTGAAATCTGGGATGCCGACATTCTCCGCCGTGGCTGGCCATTCCCGTACTACGAACGCGTCGACGTGTCGGTCACTTTTCGGGCCATGTTTGGACCGGAGACACAAAAACTACTGCCTACGATCAAGCGTCCCGCGATGGATTGGCGCAATCTGCAATCGTGGGCGATTGTTGGCGATGTCGCGCTCGGGATTTTGATGCTCGTGACGACAACCATCATTACCGAATATTGGCGTCGCCATCGAACCGGTCCGTTTCAATTCGGCTTGCGAACACTTCTCATCGCAACTGCCATAGTCGCCGTGATCGTCGCATTCATCGACAACAACTTCATGCACATTTCCGCATTGCTCTATCCGCCGCTTGCATTCGGCCTGCTCAGCTCGCCCGCCGTTATTGGCTTGCTCTTGCAACATTGCGCGCGACGATCTGACCGGCGGCTTTCCGAACTTCGATCGCGTTACTCTGGTCACGAAGAATTGGTACAATCTACTCCAATGGAAACCGAAAACACCGGATAACAATGCCGTGAACGGGTGGGCTCGGCGCAGTCGGTCCTGAAGTCAAGCTCCACTCCTCGCCCCCCGTTACGGCTGTCGTTCGCCGGCTGAAATCTGAAAACAACAATTATGCAACCGCCTGACCTTGCAATCCCGATCTTGCCCAGCCGATGCGTGCAAGACACACGGGACTTTTATCGCCAACTCGGATTTGACGGCAAGATCTGGGGTGCACCCCATTTCTACGCAACTCTGAACCGTGACTCGGTGGAAATACACTTCTTCACGGACTCAGAGCTTGACCCGACTGAGTCATCGGCGGGTTGCTACATCCGAGTGCAGGACGTCGATCAAATATACGAAGTGTTCGCAAAGGCCAATTTGCCGAAAGCTGGTATTCCGCGCATCGACCACCTTGAGGATAAGCCGTGGGGAATGCGAGAATTTGCTGTTGTCGATCCGGATGGTAATTTGATCCGCATCGGCCAAAAGAAGTGATTCATAATGCGGCGACCGCGCTCTTAGGTGATCAACCCGCGGATTGCGTTTTGAGGGCGGCGAACCAAGCAATGCACCCGAGTCGCGAAGTCGGGCGATTCTATAATGGACGATCTCTCGTCGCGACCGGGTGATTGCAGTCGTTCGCCGACTGGCGATTGGTCAATCGATTGAATTGTCCCACACTTGAGTCCTGACGATGAATCCAACAACCAAGGCGATGATCTGGATTCCGGCGGTATTGATCACCAACGTAGCGATCTGGTTTGCCTTCCGAGGTCTCGCTCCGCTTGCAGTGCTCGCAACTTCAATTATCGCAACTCTGATCTTGCGTGAGATCGTCGGGACGCTTTTCTATTTTACTAACCGTCGACTGGATGAATCATCGGACTCGATTTCCGAAAAACTTGATCAATCACATGGTTTGTTCGATGACCACCGCTAACTTAAGTGAATCGCATGTTGCGGTTTGGTGGCCATCAATGCCTTTGCTATGACTTACTCAGCCTTGATGCACGAGCTCGGCGATACCCGCTGCAATTTGCGGCGAACCATCGGATGCACACGGAGCGGCGGTGGTTGGCTTTCACTAATGGATGCTTCGCTCCCGCCGCCCGGTGATCCGTACCGTTCGTCGGACGACAATGGGAGCGAATATCGACGGCGTGATCTAAATGCAAGAATCGCCCAATTTGATGCCCAAGGCTCAGAAATCGAATCAGTCGGCATGGTCACAGTTCACGCTACGTCGTCTACTCGTAAATGTAACGATCTTCTGTACGCTGCTTGGGATCATCGCAGCATTTCCGAACGCGACCCTTGTATTGACACTATTACTGGTCCAATACGCTCCCGCGCTCCTCATTATTGCCTTCGCTTGCTACCAGTCGGATTGCCGGTATCGGACCTTGGCCTTCGTTTGTGCTGGAACCCTTCTCGGATGGATATTGTCACCTCGCATGTGTGTGTTGTGGTCTTCTCCGCCGACGTTTTGGGGTTTATTCCTGCTTAGGTTTCAAACGCTGGGAATTGGTACCGCCGTTGGAACTTTCATCGCTGCCGCAATCAATTGGATAGTGTTTGGCCGACAACAGCGGGCGAATTAGATGGCGTTCCTTTCCTCATGTCGCCTGCTGTCGTCCGTCATGACCTCGGCTTCGTGTTTGCTGCATAAATGAAACCCGGTTACAATGTGCCCCAACTGAATTCGACAATCCCGTGAGTGCCGCTAATCCGACGAACCAGACGATGCACGGGAGACCTCGGCGCAATCGGTTTTGAATTCATACTTTACTCCTCGGTCCCCGTGATCGTGGTCGTTCGTCGGATCAACGGATCGCATGACAGAAGAGGTACACGCAACACTGGAAGACGCCCTTGTCCACGAAGTGTGGCGGCAAGGCCTCTCTGCTGTTGAACGATTGCTTAACGCGGGCGCAGATCCGAACAAGCCCGGTCGCGCGTGGTCATCTGCAATCGCGTGCGCCGGTGAGAATGATGAAACCGGCGCAATTGTCCGCGCACTTGTCGCAGCAGGTGCAGACGTGAACATTCAGGACGAATACGGCCAGACGCCTTTGCACCATGCCGTTGACATGGCAATCGACGGAACGATTCAACAGAATCTCGACGAAATTGACTGGACGGTGGTTGGCGTTTATCTCGAACTTGGTGCCAACCCCAACATCGCCGATAAGAACGGGAAGACAATTGCTGATATCGCATCAGCATACGGATACAATGCAAAACGGTCGTTCGATGCTTTCATGCGAACCCGCAGTGTTGGCTGACTCGAAACGGCTTTGATACCACTGGTAAGTCAAATGCCGCAACAAATCCGACGAACCAAGCCGTGAACCGGAGCGGCGAAGTCCGGCGGTCTTGAAATGGAAAACCTTTCGTCGCCGCCCGGTTACGGCAGGCGATATGCTCCAAGCCCTATGATCGATGCAGCGACCTTGAAAGAGATGGATCTTTGGGACGCGAGGTTTCGGATGGCCCATCACGTATGGCCGCCCGATTTCCCGGCGGTTGTGGAGGCTTGGCTGGAGCTTTATCTGAATGGCTCGGCTGAATATCGAGACACATTGAGAACTGCAATCGGTGCGCGCGATCATGAACGACTTGCCAACGCTATTGACTGCTACGCGTCAGAAGCGAGAAAACGACTTGCTGGAGAAGATGGTGCCCGCTATTTGCGGCTTGGCGTGGCGGCAGTTTCGCTAGCCAATTGCCCGTCAGACTACCGAGATACATGGTTCGCGTTGGCTAATCTCGTCGTCGACGCCGAACGGCTTGGGCTCGATCCAGTGCCAACTTTGAAAGAAATCGCGATCATTTCCAGTGATACAGTCTCGCGTGGCGGGTTTATTCCGATGAATCAAGTACTCGCAGAGTTCCATACCTACGCTGTTGTCGAAGAAACACGCAAAAAGAGCATATCAAAACGGTGAACGGGAGGGCTCGGCGCAGTCGGTCCTGAAGTCAAGCTCCTCTCCTCGCCCCCCCGTTACCTCAATCGTTCTGCGATAGGGACCCGCATACCGAATGAAGTACGGAATCCTATTCGCGACTGTCGCCGTGCTGCTCGTGATGTTGCCCGTGTCTCAACGCGGGTGGCAAATTCTCTTACTTTGGCCTGCTGTCAGCTTCGGAATTGTGTCGCTCGGATACCTTCGCCTTGGGCCAAGAGTTTACGGCAAGTCGGAACGCGGTCTTTTGTCTCCGATGACACAACTCGTGCTGCTGCCTTATCTGCTTTATCTGTGGGCCGTCTGGTACGCCGTGCGGATCGTGAAACGCGAGCCCGCGTTCAACACGCTCACCGAGAACATATCCATTGGCCGCCGCCTACTTTCTCGCGAACTGCCTAATGACATTGACCATGTCGTTGACCTCACCTGCGAATTCAACGAGCCCAAGGCGTTGCGATCATTGACGTATCATTCTTTCCAGATACTCGATGGGTTCGTGCCATCGTCTGGCCAGTTACACGAATGGTCCGACCGGATATCGAAACTTTCCGGCAACATCTACATTCATTGTGCCGAGGGCCACGGCCGTACCGGTCTGATGGCGGCGGGCGTGCTCTTGCATCTTGGGCATTCGCAGACGCCAGACGAAGCACTACAATTCATCCGGTCCAAACGCCCGCTTGTTCGCCTTGGCCAAAGGCAACTCGCAGTTCTCAACGAAATGCACAAACTCGCAGAACAATGCGGTGAACGTGCGAACTGGAAATGGTTTGAAGACGAGCGGGGGGAGATCCCGCCGGAGTAACCTCTAGCCAAGGGCTCCGTATCGAGTGTTGCAGCCAGCGTATAAGACCAAACGTCGAAGTCGCTGGTTGAAGCGTACACAGAAAGGTAGTGAGGATGAAAGGTAGGGAGTAGCTGGCCCGCCCTGAATGGTATTGAGCTCCGAAATCTTTGTACCTATTGGAACCTGCCCAGGGTGTGTTCATGCCTGAAGGCAACATCCCGCAACGCGTCATGGCGAGTGCTGCGGGAAGACCCGGAGTCCAAGGCCCATTCGCGCTACACACCACGTCGTCAAGGCAACCAGTGAGGCCCTGAGGTTCTTAACTTTAACGCGAAGACCAATCACGGAAGGTTGAGTATGCCGGACAAGTCGAAACGACAAGAAAGGCAAACGACGTTCAGGGAGTCGGATGGCGGAATAGTACCGCAGCAGCGCGAAGACCAATCGCGTGAAACCACGCCGGGTAATGCCGGTCGAGGGAAGGCCGCCAAGCTAACACGCGATGCAGACCGGGCATCGACCGTACACAGTGACGGTTTTTCGGTGCTAACTCGGCTGGATCGCATCACCAAGAGAGCGAAAGACGATCACACGGCGACGTTCAACAACCTTTATACGCTGTTGACGTACGACCTGTTGTGGCTCGCCTTCCGCAAGCTGAAGCGAGACAAGGCACCGGGAATCGACGGCGTGACGGTGGATCAATACGAGGAGAAGCTGCAGGAGAATCTGCTCGACCTCGAATCCAGATTGCATCGTCAAAGCTACCGACCCCAACCCAGCCTGCGTCGCGACATCCCGAAAGGCGATGGCAAGACGCGTCCGCTGGGGCTCGCCTGCGTGGAAGACAAGATCGTTCAACGGGCGGTCGTGATGATTCTGGAACGGATCTACGAAGTGGACTTTTGCGACACCTCGTACGGCTTCCGCCCAGGACGCTCCTGCCATCAGGCATTGAGTGTGCTCGGTCAGAACATCGCAACGAAGAGAGTGAACTGGATATCGGACGCAGACATTGCTGGCTTCTTTGATCATGTGTGTCACGAGCGGCTCGTCGAGTTGCTCGGCAATCGGATTACAGACCCTCGCATGCTGTGGTTGATCCGGCGCTTTCTGAAGGCGGGTGTGATGATCGAAGGTCGTCGCTGGGACACGGACGAAGGCGTGCCTCAAGGTTCGAGTCTGTCACCTCTACTTGCCAACGTGTATCTGCACTACGTCTTGGACCTATGGTTCGAGCGAGACGTGCGGCCACGGCTGCAAGGCGAGGCGTACCTCATTCGCTATGCCGATGATTGTGCGCCAGGCAATTTGCGTGCGAGATGAGGGTAGGTCCCTCGCAGCCGGTCTGCGGAGGCAGGCTGCAAACCACCGTAAGCGGCTGTGGTTAAGAGCCATGGTCGTGAGCGTTACGGAAAAGGCAAGGCTTGACCTTGTCAGGTGTGAAACGGAAAGACGAATGCAAATGAACCACTGATGACCCGTCGAAAGCGTAGGAACGATGTCAAAACCGGGAGGTGATCGTTAATCCGGGATAAGCTCTGGAGCAATCCGCTTACTGCCAGAGCGGCATCCGGCGTAAAGGTGGCGTGAGTCCGTTTCAGGCTCGTGTGCGTAACCTGGGAACCTGTCGCCTCGATGTTAAGGGAGCGGTCCAAGTGGCAGAACCACAAGGACCTGAGTACCGATGCGAGGCACAGGGACGGATCAACTCGTAGTAGTGATGAAGCGTCTGTAACGGACGTGGAGCGAAGGAGTTGAATTGTTCAGCTAATGAATTGAACCAACTGCAAAGGAGGAGTTCATGACAGAAGCAAAGCCGTATGCGATTCCAAAACAAGTCGTTTGGGACGCGTACAAGAAGGTGAAGGCGAATCGCGGAGCGGCCGGTGTGGACGGTCAATCGCTGGTGGACTTCGAGAAAGACTTGAAGGGGAATCTCTACAAGCTCTGGAATCGAATGTCGTCCGGCAGTTACTTCCCACCTCCGGTGCGCCTCGTCGAGATTCCGAAAGGCAACACGGGTCAGACTCGACCTCTAGGTATTCCGACCGTTTCGGATCGGATCGCTCAGATGGTCGTGAAGTTGATGCTTGAACCGCAAGTCGAACCACACTTCCACGAAGACTCGTACGGGTATCGTCCCGGCAAGTCGGCGTTGGATGCGGTGGGGGTAACGCGTCGTCGTTGTTGGCGTCGCGACTGGGTGATCGATCTTGATATCAAAGGCTTCTTTGATAATCTCGATTGGGACTTAATGATGCGAGCGGTACGGCATCATACGGATGTTCCGTGGATTCTACTTTACGTAGAACGCTGGTTGAGAGCTCCGGTGCAACACGCAGACGGACGCCTCGAAGAACGAACGAAGGGCTCGCCGCAAGGGTCTGTAATCAGTCCCTTGTTGAGCAACTTGTTCATGCATTATGCGTTCGATGAATGGCTGCGGCGTAACTACCCGGACGTTCAATTCGCGCGCTACGCCGACGATGCTGTCGTGCATGCCCGCAGCCGGAAAGAGGCTGAGGCACTGCTGGCGGCGATTCGACAACGTCTAGCAGAATGCCACTTGGAGCTTCATCCTGAGAAGACCAAGATCGTGTACTGCCAAGACGATGACCGACGCGGCACGCATGAACATACCTCGTTCGACTTCCTGGGCTACACGTTTCGTCCACGTCGAGCCAAGAACCGGTGGGGTAAGCTGTTCATCAGCTTTCTCCCTGGTGTGAGCAACAAGGCGGCGAACTCGATCCGTGCCACGATTCGGTCGTGGAGGATTGGGGGAACCCGTAACAACCAGAGCCTGGAGGAGATCGCGAAGTTCGTCAATCCTTTCGTACGTGGTTGGGTGAATTATTATGGTCGATATTATCCATCGGCCCTGACACCCGTCTTGCGGAGCCTGGAACGCAGTCTTGTGTACTGGGTGCGACGCAAGTTCAAACGATTTAGTTACCATCAGCGTCAGGCTGTTCACTGGCTGGGCCGTGTGGCTCAGCGAGAGCCTCAGCTGTTTGCGTTGTGGTCTCACGGAGTCCGACCCGCGGCTGGACAATAAGAGCCGGATGAGCCGAGAGGTTCACGTCCGGTTCCGTGAGGGCCTGGGGGTGCGATTCCCCCGGGCTACTCGACTCATCGCGGCGTTTGAGTTGGAATCGGACGCGAGACGTTTTCAAGACGTGCTGCCCAAGCGATTGGCCCGGTTCTCGCTGACGCTGGCCGAGGAGAAAACGAAGCTGCTACGGTTTGGCCGTTTTTCCCGGCGCGATAGCCAGCGACTGGGTGAAGGGACTCCCGGCACGTTCGACTTTCTCGGCTTTACGCATTACTGCGGCAGGAGTCGCGCGGGAAGATTCAAGTTGAAGCGGAGGACGGCCAAGAAGAAGTTCAAGGCGAAAGTGCGTGCGTTAAAGGATTGGTTTCACCACCACCTGTCGACCCCGTTGTCGGAGATGTGGGAGACGTTGAATGCGAAGCTCCGCGGCCACTATCAATACTACGGCATCAATGATAATTGGCCGTGGCTGATGAAGTTCCGCGGTATGGCGAAGTGGCTGGCCCATCGCTGGCTGAATCGCCGTTCGCAGTCGAATTCGATGAACTGGTCCGAGTTTCACAAGTACGCTGACCGCCACGAGCTTGCCAGCCCTCGGCGGCTGACGGATCTGATCGCGATGAGCCGAGCGGTATGATAAGATTGGTGACAAGTGTTAGCTGGGAGCCGGATGCGTTAACCGCGCTCGTCCGGTTCTGAGAGGGTGCGGAGACTCAATTGAGCACGGTCGTAATCTTGAGACACCACAACGGGAAACCCAGTGGCCAACAGTGAATCCCACTTCGACCTAAACTCGAAAGACTCCAATCTACTCGCCGGGAGGGCTCGGCGCAGTCGGTCCTGAAGTCAAGCTCGTCTCCTCGCCCCCCGTTACCTCGAACGTTATGGCTTAAACGGAAACTGCAATGTCGTTCGACGTAGATAGATTGCTCGAACACTGCCGCACCAGCATCGAACGTTTCGCGCGCGAGCACCCAAACGAGACGTTCTACGCTTTTGCAATTGATGCCGACATGCTCTGCCTCAATTCGCTCGAACAGTTCGCCCAGACACTTCATGCGTACCAATCAAATTGGGACCGGCAAACACGAAGAATCGACAATATCTCAGACTTGACCGAAGAAGACTTGCGTGACGAAGAATTTGGCTTAAAAATCGAAGCCGAATGCTGCGGTCTCGACCGAACCGATGATCAAGCGGTGCTGGCAGTGATCAACGAAAATCGCGCCAGGCAACGTGCTGAAGGGTGCGAGTATCGCACAGACGAAGGCGTTCGCGAATTGCGAGACAATACTGGCGATTGGGCGTATCAAGGGTTCGCTGACTTGACCGACGACAACGGCTTCGACAGTGAACTATACAGCGACCATTATTACGAAGCGGGCGAATCAGATGACGGTCACGCCCCGAACACAGAATACGCGATCGCAATGACCGAATTGACCGTCAGACTGAAACAAAGCGAGGCCTTCAATCCGTTAAAGCGAACCACCGACTTCACTGTCTCGTGGGTCGATCACAGCTATTAATCAAGCCATAACAATGGGATCAACGGCAGGGCTCGGCCACGTCCGGCTACAAGTCAAGCTCCATCGCTCGCCCGCCGTTATCCCAATCGTTCGCCGCTCAATCGATGTAGGTTCCGAGTAATTGGTCATGCCCAACTCTAAGGACACGTTCCATCGAGATGCCAGCAATCGTTTGACCTTCGATATCTATAAGGTCGAATCGGAACGCTACCCGCGCCTTTGCAAAGAACTTGCAACTACGTTTGACTTAAAACCCACATCTGAACTTGTCCTGGGACTCGACGAAATGTTCCGCGATTACTCTGATGGCGAACGTACAGTCGGACTTGAATGGGACATCTGGTCGGGCTTTATCGTCGTTGCCAAAGATTCAGAATCCGAGACACTCGTACGCCAGATCGCAGAGTACTTGTGCAATAAGATCGCTGACTAATGAATGGTACTCCCCCTACCGCACGCACTGATTGCCTGTCTCGAATTGCCCTGATATCGTATGACTTCGTTCAATTCCGTGACATCACCCGATTGCTGATCGAAATGGCGCGGCGAACAATCGCATGCAACGGAGCCGGCGGTCGGGTCGGCCTTGAAGTCAACGCATCTCGCGCCGGCCCGCTGATGCGAAGCGTTCTGTCAATCAATTGTCGTCGACGTGTACTCAAGCAACTGAGGAATATTGCAAATGCGATGGCTACATTTACATGCTAGATTAGGCACTCTTGCGATCGTCATTCTTTACGGTGGTTCAAACGCTGTCGCGGAAACTCCAGCCGTTGTTGCACGAGAATCTAATACACAGAACGAGGCTGCTGACATTGAGACGCTTAAACAACGCGTCCGCGAATTAGAACACAAGCTGGCGTTTTCGAAACATCTTGCGCTACTTGCCTCTCCGCGAGATGGCGATTACGTGCCGTTCATCACATGGGTTAAGATTGACAAGACAAATGGATGTTTTCATATGGCAGCCAGCTTTCCGAAACCAGGCGACCCAATATCGTTGCCACTTCCTTGGACAACATTTCAGGTCGAGGGACGGACGTTTATCGTGTTCCCTGCCGACCTGGAGGGATCTGCACACGCGCAGGTTAGTGATCAGCCGTTTACCCAAACTGGACCGTCAATTCCTGTGACCAAACAGGCCGCAGGCACAAAGAAGACAGAACCATTGATTGAACCGAAGCCGACGGCGCAATCCAACTAAATGGTAAATCAACCGCGTCGGCTCGGTTAATCTGGACGTTCGTCGAAAATGGACATGCCGTGCGATATAGCATACGTACTGCGTTATTGACGATCGCCCTCTTCGCAATTGTCTTTTCGGTCGCCGCGGTCACAACGCGCGACTATCGGAATCGCCTTCGGATCGAGTCGGACTTGCGTTCGATGGGCGCATACTATGTGTCGTTTGATGACCACAGTCATCCTGATTGGGTTGCCTTCTCTACACCGGTCAGCTCACCACAAATAGCCAAGTACAAAACGATCAAGAGCATTGACTTCGCTAGGGCACACGTGACGGACGCGTCAATTCAGAACATTGCGAGACTCGAACGAATCGAAATGATCCACTTGACGCATTGCGATATCACCGATTCTCAACTGGATTTGCTGGCGAAGGTGGGCTCACTCGGAATCCTCCGTCTTAATCACACAACTGTCACCGATGAATCGATCCCCGCCATTGCGTCGATCAATGATCTGATTTCGGTGGATCTGTCTGATACACTTGTAACCGACGACGGCGTCGCACAGCTGAAGGAACGTTGCCCTGGAATCACAATTCGGCACGAACCTCAATGAATTCGACGAACTAGCAGATGGACCGAAGCGGCGGTCGCGGTCCTCACTGATGGTTGGATGATTGGCCGCCGCTCGGTCATCCTGGTCGTTGAACTAAGCCGACTCCGCTGGCGGCGTGCTAAGGGTGAAGGGCGCGCTCTATCGAAGACATGCGAGAAGCTCTCGGTGTTGCTTTGGGGTTGTTGTAGCTGATTTGTGCGCCAAGCGGATTGTGCGCGCGAGGGAAGCAACGGCGACAGAGTTTTCTCCACTTTCTGCTCGCGCTGCGGCTCCTGGTGTGACAAGCTTGGAAACAAAGGACCTGTTGTACGGTCGATCGTTTTTCCAAGCTGCATCCACTCAGGAGAACTTCTCATGACGCCGTTCCAACGCCGCCGCAATCCGTCCATCAACCGCATGATCCAGGACATGCAAATCCGCAACTTCGCCGCCAGCACCATCGACTCCTACACCTGGCATGTCGACAAGTTTTGCCAACACTTCGGCAAAACACCGGAAGAACTCGGCCTCGAGGAAATCCGCCAGTACCAGATTTATCTCGTCAACGAGAAGCGAGCGTCGTGGAGCACCTTCAATCAAGCCGTTTGTGGCCTACGCTTTCTCTATGAAGTCACCCTCGGCAAGCCGTGGGCCATCCAACACATCCCCTTCGGCAAACGCCCCAAGCGACTGCCCGTCGTGTTGTCCGATCAGGAAGCCTCGCGGTTGATCCAATGCACCGAGAATCCCAAACACCGGACCGTACTGTTGACCTGTTACGCGGTCGGGTTGCGGCTGGCGGAAGCGACGCATCTGAAAGTGGCCGACGTCGACGGGCAGCGGGCTCAGATCCGCATTACTTCCGGAAAAGGGAACAAAGAAAGACCGACCAAACGGCGTCCTGCCGTTCGGTGCCCGCCCGCCTCGCCAAGATTGCTCGACGCCCTGCGGGAGTATTGGAAGCTCCGTCGCCCCAACAATTATCTTTTCCCTGGGAAGACACCGGACGTACCACTCTCGTCGGCCACGATTCAGAAAGCGTGTCGACTATCGGCGGCGCTGGCGGGAATCAAGAACCTCGTCACGCCGCACACGCTGCGACATTCTTACGCCACGAGCATGCTGGAAGCGGGAGTCGATGTGCTGACGATCAGCAAGCTGCTGGGCCATTCCAGTTTCGTCACGACGATGATCTATCTGCACGTGCGGCGTCAACACTTCGAGCGTTCACCCAGCCCGATCGATTGGCTGCCGGTGCGGCAGTGTCCACAGTGGACCGAGCGGATGCCGGAGAGTACGACCAGCCACGTGGCCGACTCGCAAACACAAACGGACGCGAACACTTCGCCCACCGTCACACCGCCGTCGGCTGTAGCAGAAACCTCTCCGCCCTCCACGGAGACTCAACAGCCACCGAAGGCTCAGCGACGCAGTTCGGGACGACGGCCGCGAGCGAAACGCAATCGTCGCCGCGAGTGATCGACTTGATTCGGGAATTTGCTCCGCGCTTCTTAATGGGGCCGGGCAACCACGCCTTTCAGATCAAGAGTGTTCTCTCGAAGTTGCTGCTGTGCCGCACCAAGACGTTGGGCGGGCATACCTATGTGTGTCGGCCCTGCGGCACCAGTTGCGAGGTTTACAATTCGTGCGGCGACCGGCATTGTCCGTTGTGTGCCGGGGCTCGACGCGCTGATTGGATGGACAAGACGCGCGAGTTGATCTTGCCCGGCATTCATTACTTTCAAGTGGTCTTCACACTGCCGGACCGCTTCTCGCGGCTGATCCTGGGTAATCGCCGCGCGCTGTATCGCTTGCTATTTCGCAGTGCGTGGCAAGCCTTGCGTCATGAACTGCTCAAACAAGGCATCGATCCGGCTGCGGTGCTGGTGCTGCACACGTGGAATCAAGAATTGGGACATCATCCGCATGTTCATGCGCTCGTTCCGGGAGCCGGTCCTTCGGCGAATCCCGACAACGATCCGTGTTGGGTTGTGGCCCAGGACGCCAGCTTTCCCAATCGCCGCGAGCCGTTCCTGGTGGACATCAAACAACTCGGACGGACGTTTCGCGATCGGTTCGTCCGCGGCTTGGGGATGTTATTGCGGAAGGGAAGTTTACAGTTGCCTGACGAATGGTCTCAGTTACACGACAGCCGAGTGCGGCGTGCTTGGCTGAAGGCCCTGCGTCAGTCCGACTGGAACGTGTTCATCTCCGGCCCGCCGACTGGGAGCAGTAATCCGGAGCAGGTGTTGAAGTACATGACGCGTTACATGACAGGGGGCCCGATCTCCGATGCGCGGATCGTTAGTCAGCAGGCAGATCAAGTCACGTTCTCGGCTCGCAGCAAGGACAAGTCGCAAGGCAATCCGCAAGTTGCACACACGATTCCCGGCGTCGAGTTCTTGCGTCGCTGGTCGCTGCACATCCTGCCCAAAGGTTTTACGCGTTGTCGCCGCTACGGAGGTTATCACGGCAGCCGGTGTGCGTGGTACCTCGACACTTGCCGGGAACTGTTGGGAGTGAAGGCGGAGGAGCAAGAGCCAGAAGAACATTCACAAGACGTGGCAGGCGTGGCCAGCGTCCCGTGTTGTCCGCGTTGCGAACAACCGATGGCGTTGGTCGAGTCCACGTCGCGTCCCAGTTGGCGGGAGGTGTTCCAAGGGAGTGCGACTCATTCTCCGCTGGTGAACTTCCCCTGGCTGCGTTCCTCTCCCCGAACACGCCAAAGTCCTTATGAACCAGACGGCTAGGCCCAATCGACGGCTAGGCCCCGTCAGAACACACTCAGGAGATTCAGCTGACATTCCTCGAAAACAATCCACGTTGGTCGCCGTAACCGGCTGCGCGCCACAGCAACGATTGGCCTTACCATCGCTACGCTCGTCACGATCGCTTGGCGAGCAAACCGCAGTTCAGATCGCTTTCTGCTTGCCGCCCACGCAAGCGAGCGGTTAAACTGCGTATCGTCTGGGCCGCGAAGCGAGTGGCATTCGCATAGAAAGTCAGGCTGCACTTCTCGCTCCGTCGGCTTCGTTCAACGCCCAATCTAACCGTCGGCAGCGAGTCCCTCTACAAAGCCACACACGCAACTCCCCCGCTGCCAACGGTTAGATTGCAATACGTTATCCGCCGCAAGATTCCAGCATGCACGAGAGCACAAAGGATGTTGGAACAGTTACCGAACAACGACACAACAGGTCGTTTGGCGTCAGAATCGATGGCGGAAACGAAGTCGAAGCAACCATCTCCGCCACTACGGCGAGGCTGATGTTTCGCGTTGTGCCCGGCGATCGGGTTGTCGTTCTTCTTTCCGAATCACAAAACGGAAGCGCATCGATCATTGGTCACCATCGGGACGATCTAACTGTATCGGACGTATTTGAAATTGAACGACGTGGCACGGCCGTGTTCTTCAACAAAGATCCTGATCCGTGGTGGCCCATTTCCTCACCAAAGGTCAAAATCTTGAAACCCAACGGCAATGCAATTACGGCAAATGCGAATGTTGAACTTGCTCGCAAGGTGCCACCCGGTGAGGTAATGGCACTACTGTTTCCCAAACTAACGGTCAACGATATTCCAGTTGGATCATTGATCTATCGTGTACAATGATCTCGTTCCGCAAAATGGCGGATAACCATGCGGTGAACGGGAGCCGCCGATGACGCGGGTTTTGAAATCATAGTTTCTCGGCGGCGGCCCCGTTACCGCTGCCGTTCGTTGGGACAGGTTTCATGACTCCCGAAGACGAGACCGAACTCTATCGGCTATCGGACATGCTGTCCCAGATCGATGCGACCTTGCCCGACACTTCTCCGCTACGTGAGGCTTTGCAGAAATCAGGGCTCGCGATTATTTATGCGTTTCGCGACGGTCGACGCTTCGACATTGAAACTGATTTTGACGGGATCGGCAAACAACTGACCGACTTACAACGCGAGCATCTCCGTAGCATGGGGATCGACCCCGATGTCGACCGTGTCGAATGATCTGTTGGCGATGCCAACGCCTTCTCGAACTTCATAGGAGCTTGCTGTGACGACGTGACGACATCCAACTACGAATGGGCGCGCGGCCGAAAGAAAATCGTGCTGACGATGGCTGACGGTGCTGGAAAGAAATGATTGGCGTCACCTGGGCGATGTGCTATGTTGCGTCAAGTTCGGCTGGCATGGTGTTTTCGCCGAAACCCCAACGAACTATGCGTTGAACGTGAGTGCTCGGCGCTGTCTGGTTTGAACATCAGAATCAACTCCTCGCACCACGTTAACTTTACCGTTCGTCGGATGAATTGCCCGCGCCACATTCAACGTCGCCGGACGGTTCGATGACACCGGGGCGGCGATGTTTCAGAGAAAACCACTCGCACAGTTGATTTTCGTGCCAAGTTTGACGGCTAAAGTGCGAACGAGTCTTTATTCGAATCACCGAAATCCGTTTGGAGACGCACCACGATGAAAGATGCCCCCACCTGTATAAAATGCGGTGCTCAAATGGATGCCGGATTCATGAAAGACGCGACACTAAGATCACCCACTGGTCGGCAGGCTGGCGTCGTCCCGCAATGGATCCGTGGGACGCCGGAGCTCAAACTCGGCCTTTACGGGAAACTCGTGAGCTACGACAAGGCTGAGAAACTTGCGGTTGTCACGTACTGCTGCTCTAAGTGTGGCTTTTTAGAATCATATGCTGTCGAGGTGGAATCCTGAGGATGTCGCGATTGAGTCGCGGAAGAGCTTCATCCCAGCATCGGATTTCGACGAACAAGGCGGTACACGGGAGTTGCGGGCCGAGCCAGTTCTAAAATCAACGTCGCTGGCCGCAACCCGGTGACCTTTGCCGTATCTGCTCTGACGAGACGCAATCCAAACATGAATCCTTACGGACCACCATCGACGAGTACTCCAGTTGCTTCCATCTCGCTTGTCGCGGTCGGCATACTATCGGCTGGCACCATCGGTCTTGGTTCCGTCGCTGCCGTTCTTTGCGGTCTCTCCTGCTATCACGATATCGCCGGAAACATGAACGACGATTTCGTGGCAATCTTGCTTATGTTCGGCGTTCCCCTGCTTTTGTTTGCATACATTGGGATTTCTGCTGGCATGATTCACCTGCGACGCAAATCGAAACTCGATCGAATCCCCACTTCTGTGTACATTGTCGCATTCACGGCTTTGGTCGGTGCATCGCTCTTGGGAAATCCGCTCAATCGTTGGTTCTCGATTTTCCTAATCTGCTGTCTCGCATCCATCTTGGCCTCCATTCGCACTGCAGTTAGATACCAACACGCGATAGGCGGATAACCAGGCAAGGCACCCGAGCCGCGAAGTCGGCGTTTTGAAATTGGACAATCTCTCGTCGCGGCCGGGTGATTTCTTCATTGGTGGCGTGGTGGATGGCTCGACGGTAAGCTGACAGGTGAGAGCGTCGGCTGCGGCGTCGCGGCGCTTCTCGCCGGCGCAACGGTGCGATGGCTACGCCGAAATGCGAGCGACCCCGCCAGAATCGTTGATGAGATGATTGAACTACACGGCACTGATGATGCCGCAATCAAGGCGATTTTCCAATTTGCGTTGACGCTTCCACCCGAATGACCCATACAGCGCGTAGACTCAAATGCATCCTTCGATCGTTGATGGTCGCTCGTTAATTGTGCTAAGGCAAAATAGAGCGGCGTTTTCAATCGCGGAGAAAGGGATTCTTGAACATGACGGTGAAGCACTTTGCCTTGTCGACGGCAACGATTCACGAATGATTACCGCTAAGGAATTGTCATCATTAAAGATCGTTCGGCCGGATTCGAGGATACCCGCATGTCGGGGATTCGATCTGTTCCTGATAGTCGACTGATTCGACGAACCATCGCATGCACGGGAGCGGCGGTGGCCAGCGGATTTTGAAAACAACGTCAACTCCCGCCGCCCCGTGATGCGGGT